>NZ_OBDY01000009.1 GCF_900215205.1 Paractinoplanes atraurantiacus | reverse complement strand
AGGTCGGGGTCACGACCGCGTGGCAGGCGATGCGCCGGCTCGGTTACACCGCCCAGTTGCCCATTCCCCGCGCGATCGAGCGGGACGAAGCCGCGATCGCGCATTGGCGCCGGTATCAGTGGCCGGCGGTAAAAGAGTCGCCGCCCGCGCGACCGCCTGGATTGTCTTTGCCGACGAGTGTGGCCAGACGCTGAAGACCCATAAGGCCACCACCTGGGCGCCGAAAGGCCGGACACCCGTGGTCAAGGTGACCGCGAAGGGCACCGTGCGGGTGTCGGTGGCCGGGCTGTGCTGTTACCGGCCCGGCGAACGTTCCCGGCTGATCTACCGCACGCTGACCTATCGCGGGCGTAAAGGCGAACCGAAAGGCTTCCGGGAGCCGGAGCTGATCGACGGCCACTTCACCGGAACAGGTCTACCTCCACCAGCACCGCCCTGACCCCCACCCCAAAAGGTGTCTAGACACCTTTCGGGGTGGGGGTCGGGTGCAGATCCACTGTGAGCCCTGCGGGTGATCGTCTCAGCGGGTCGGTGTCGGTCTGCTGGTCGCATGCGATACGGCGATGACTGCGGCGTTGACCAGGCAGAACGAGCGCGACGAGAGCAGGTTCGGCAGCAGGCGGCGCGGATATCCGCCGATGGTGAGCCGGCGGTCGTGGTCGCCGGATTGCTCGAGGTGTCGACCAAATGGGCGTATCAGTGGCGACGGGCCCGGGTTGCCGGTGGCGCCGAAGAACCGCCTCAAACGCATGCAACACCGCACTCGTCTGATCGACGGCTACCTCACCGGAACAGGGCTATCTCCACCGTCACCGGCCAGACCTTGATCGCGAAAGGTGTCTAGAGACCTTTCGTGGTCAGGGTCAGGTCGGCGCTGGTGGTGATAGACCCGTTCCGGTGAGGTAGGCGTCGATCAGGCCATGGCGGTATTGCATCTTTTTGAGGCGGTTCTTGACGGCCGCTGCGAGAGTGCCGGCATTGCGGGCGGGCAGGTTTGCGAGGCTGCGTTTCATCGCCGACCAGATCTTCTCGACCGGGGTCAGCTCCGGCGCGTATGACGGTAGCTGGTAGACCCGAAGCCACGGCCGGGCCGCGATCAGTGTGCGCATGCGAGCCGACTTGTGCGCGTTCAGGCCGTCCCAGATCAGCACGATGGGTGCCTGTAGCTGCTGGTCGGCGGCGTCGAGCAAGCGGGCGAAGTCGTGTTCGCGGAAGCCTTTCGGTTCGCCTTTGCGGCCGCGGTGGGTCATCGTGCGGTAGACCAGCCGGCTGCGCTCACCCGGCCGATAACAGACCAGCCCGGCTACTGACACCCGGACGTTGCCCGCGGCGGTCACCACGACGATCGGGGTGATTCCGCGCGGCGCCCAGGTGCTCGCCTTGAGCGGTCTTAACGTTTGGCCGCATTCGTCGGCGAAGCAGATCCACGCTCCTCGCCGGGCGGCGACTCTTTTAGCGCCGGCCACTGGTAACGCCGCCAGCTCGCGATGGCTTGCTCGTCACGCTCGGCCGCCCTGAAGGTGGGCATCTGGGCGGTGTAGCCGAGTCGGCGCATCGCCTGCCATGCCGTGGTGATACCGACCCGCAGGTGGAACATCGTCGCGATCAACGCGACCACCCGCACCAAAGTCCACCGCTGGTCCTCGCCGTAGCCGGCCGCGGCCGGCCCCAGCTCAGCCGGACCTTCAGCCGGGCCAGCTGCGCATCCGACAGCTTTGGATCCGGGCCGCTGGCACCACGCGACACCAAGCCCGACCGGCCGGAAGCGACCCAGACACGGCGCCACTGATACGCCGACTTCGTTGAAACCTCCAGCATCGCGGCAACCTCAACTGCCGAAACACCCTCTTCGAACAGCTCCGCTGCCCGAGCCCGGACCTGTTCCCGCCGAGCACGTTGTGCCTGGTCCAGACCACCGCCATCGCCGTACCGCATGTGACCAGCAGACCTGACGCATCCATCCAAAACGATCACCCAGAAGCGTCACAGTGGATCAGGCCCAGACCCTCACCACGAGAGGTCTCTAGCAAGCCGGTCCTCAGCCACCGATCCCGCGCAACCGGCCTGGAATTGCCGCCCAGCCCCCACCCAGCGTGCCTGCGTGACCAACACTCCTGGCCCCACCACAGCGCGGCAGCGAACAGCGACCCCCACAACCGCCGCAAGGTGACCACCCACCGCCGCCACCCACCCGGCAGCCCCCGACCACCATCCTGGCCGCACCCGATCACCATGCAAGGCGGGGAGCCGGGGGTGCCCACTCGAGGCATAAAGCGCTCCCCAGCCAGCCCGAGTGGGCACCCCCGGCTCCCCGCCGTCCCAGCGTAAGAGAGCCCAACCCACTTAGATGTTGTGCTTCAGATAGACAGGTTCTCGCCACCCCAGCAGCGCCTCAGTCATCCGAACAGCATCCACGGCCGACCGAACGTCATGAACCCGAACAATCCGAGCCCCCCGCTCGATGCAGAAGACCAGAGCCGCCAACGTCCCCGCCAACCGCTCGTGCTGCGGAGCATCCAACGTCTCACCGATGAAGTCCTTGTTGCTCACCGCCGCCAGCACCGGATACCCCACCTCGGCGATCTCCCCGAGCCGCCGTGTCAGCTCGAGCGTGTGCCGGGTGTTCTTGTTCAGATCCGGCCCCGGATCGATGATGATCTGATTCGGCCGTACGCCGCGTTCCAGCGCCACCCGCACTCGCTCCCGCAGGAATGCTGCGACCTCGGCCGTCACGTCCTGATACTGCGGACTCGGCCACAGCGTCCGCGGCGCCGCCAGGCTGTGGGTGATGACCAGCTGAGCGTCGGTTCCCGCCACCACGTCCGCCATCGCCGGGTCGCGCAACCCTGACGTGTCGTTGATGACCCCCGCGCCCGCCTTGATCACCTCCGCCGCCACTTCCGGCCGGAACGTGTCCACCGAGACGACCGTCCGGGATTTCGCCACCTCCACCACCGGCAGCACCCGGTCGAGCTCTTCCGCCACCGTGACTTCCGGTCCCGGCGCGAACGGCACCCCACCCACGTCGATCCAGTCGGCTCCGCCGTCGGCCGCCGCCTCGACCGCCTCGACCGCCCGGTCGAGCGCGAACGTGCGCCCCCGGTCGTGGAACGAGTCCGGGGTGCGGTTGACGATCGCCATCACCGCAACCTGGCGGGAGAAATCAAATGTGCGCCCGCCGATGACCCGCCTGCCGAAAAGATCGCTCACGATTCGCGAGGGTAACAGGCGGCCGTGAACTGGGCAGAAGCGGTCCGATACCCGGTTTCCGGCGAATCATGCGCACGGATATTCGCTCTATTCCGCAGACGATTTTGTGAATGGCCGGGGGCTGTCACGGGTAGCTGAATGTACGTCGAAATCCCCACTGGAGGAAACCCATGAGTGACGTGCCATCGGGCGTTCGCGGACCGGGCGCCGTCGATCCCGTCGAGGTGCCGACCCAGGCGACGTACCCCACCGAGGCGTATACGACCGAGGTCTATGCCGAGACTTATTCCTCCCCGTCGGAGGGGCAGTCCAGCCAGCCGAGCGGCGCCAAGGAGAAGGCCAAGGAGGTCGCCTCCCAGACCGGTCACGCCGCCGGTGAGGCCGCGGCCGACGTGAAGGACACCGCCAAGCAGCAGGCCCGCCGGGTCGGCGACGAGGCCAGGACGCAGGTGAGCAACCTCGCCTCCGACGTCAAGACCAAGGTCAACGAGCAGGCTCGTTCGCAGAACGACCGTCTCGTCGGCTCCATCCGCGACACCGCCGACCAGCTCGACCAGATGCGCGGCGACCGTGGCGACACCCCGGCCGCGCAGGTCGTGACCCGGATCGCCGACGGCGGCCGCCAGTTCGCCGACTACCTGGACCGCAACGGTCCCGAGGGTGTGCTGCGCGAGGTGCAGGACTTCGCCCGCCGGCGTCCCGGCGCGTTCCTGGCCACCGCCCTGGCCGCCGGCTTCGTCGTCGGCCGCCTCGGCAAGAGCGTCGCCAAGGCCGAGACGAGCAGCAGCGATGCTGCCAAGCCGAGCAGTGACTCCTTCGTGTCGAATTCGGGCACGGACACCACGGCGCAGTACGCGACGGGCTACCCGGCCGCCACGACACAGCCGGTCGCGGCCCCCACCGGCGGTTACGCCAGCGCGACCGAGTACACGTCGACCGGCACCGGCACGCCGTCGGTGCACCAGGAGTACGTGGTGGACAGTCCGGAGCGTCCACGATGACCACCCCGTACCAGCAGAATCGGGCCGAGGAGGTCTCCGAGACCTCGGTCGGCGAGCTGATCGGCAACATCAGCAACGACCTGTCGCAGCTGTTCCGCCAGGAGGTGGAGCTGGCCAAGGCCGAGGTCCAGCAGGAGGCCAAGAAGGCCGGCAAGGCGGCCGGGATGCTCGGCGGGGCCGGTTTCGCCGGCTACCTGGCGGTGCTGTTCCTCAGCCTCGCCGCCGTGTTCGCCCTGGACGCTGTCATGCCGGCCGGGTGGGCCGCCCTGATCGTGGCCGCCGTCTGGGGCATCGTCGGCGCTGTCCTCTACGCGAACGGCAAGAAGAAGCTCAAGAACGTCGACCCGATGCCCCGCCGCACCGTCGACACCCTTAAGGAGGACGCCCAATGGCTGAAGAACCCGACCGGCTGAGGCAGGACATCGAGAACACCCGGCGTTCGCTGACCCGCGACGTCGACCTGCTCGCCGAGAAGACGAGCCCCACGAAGGTGGCGCAGCGGCGCTGGACCGCGGTCAAGGAGAAGGTCATGGGCGTCAGCGACTCCGCGTCGTCCAAGGCGTCGGACGTAGGAGGAACGGTGAGCGACAAGGCGAGCCAGGTCGGCAGCGCGGTCAGCGACAAGGCTTCGCAGGCGACGGATGTGGCCAGCGAGAAGGCACACCAGGCGGCCGACGCCGTCAAACAGGCGCCGCACGCGGTGGCGTCGCAGACGCAGGGCAACCCGATCGCGGCCGGCATCATCGCCTTCGGCGTCGGCATGCTCGCGGCCACGCTCATCCCGGTCACCGAGGCCGAGAAGAGCGCCGGCGCCGCCCTCAAGGAGCACAGCGGCGACCTGACCGAGAAGGTCAAGGACGCCACCCAGGAGCTGCGGGAAGATCTTTCCCACGAGGCCCAGCAGGCTTTCGGCCAGGTCAAGGAGACGGCCCAGGACGCCGTCCAGACGACCAAGTCAACGGCCAAGGACAACGCACAGGACGTACGGGACCAGGCTCGTTCCGCCGCATCCTGACACAGCGGCAATCCCGGCCCGGACCAGCGCGTTTGCGAGGGTCCGGGCCGGGAAGCTGTACGGGTATGAAACTCGGATACAAGCTGGCCGCGGAGGCCTTCGGACCCAAGGAGCTGATCCGCCAGGCGGTCCTCGCCGAGCAGGCCGGATTCGACTTCGTGGAGATCAGCGACCACTTCCACCCGTGGCTCGACGTGCAGGGGCATTCGCCGTTCGCCTGGAACGTGCTGAGCGCGATCGCCATGCGCACCGAGCGGCTGGGCCTGGCCACGGGCGTGACCTGCCCGACCGTGCGCTACCACCCGGCGATCATCGCGCAGGCCGCGGCGACGCTGGCGATCCTCTCCGACGACCGTTTCACGCTGGGCATCGGCGCCGGCGAGCGGCTCAACGAGCACGTCGTCGGCCAGGGTTTCCCCAGCGTGCGGGGCCGGCACGAGCGTCTCGTGGAGGCGCTGGAGATCATCAATCTGCTCTGGCGGGGCGGCTACCAGTCGTACGAGGGAAAGCACCTTCAACTCGAGGACGCGCAGGTGTTCGACCTGCCGGAGAAGCTGCCGGTCATCGCCGTGGCCGCCGGCGGCAACGACGCCGCCGAACTCGCCGCCACCCACGGCAGCGGTCTGTTCGTGACCGAGCCCCGCAAGGATCTGGTCGAGACGTACGCCAAGAGTGGCGGCAAGGGACCCAAGTACGCCGAGGTGTCCGTCGCGTGGGCGCCGACCGCGGAGGCGGCGGTGAAGGCCGCGCACGAGACCAGCCGCTGGGGTGTCACCGGCTGGAAGGTGATGGCCGAACTGCCGAATCCGGTCAATTTCGAGGCGGCGTCGGCGACCGTGCGGCCCGAGGACGTGGCCGAGAAGTTCGCGCACGGCCCGGACCCCGAACCGTACCTGAAATCGGTCAAGGAATACACGGACGCGGGATACGACCACATCGTTCTGATGAATGCCGGCCCCGATCCCGACGGATTCTTCGATTTCTTCTCGAAAGAGTTGAAAGGACAGCTCTAAGAAACTTGCGTACGGGGTAAGCGCACCGCCATGTCGCTGGACACCAATCAATTGTCGGTGGAGACCGACGACGTCACCGTCGTGGTCGCCACCCGGAACCGGGCCGACCGGCTGCGCGAGACCATGCCCCGCCATCGCGCCCGGACGATCCTGGTCGACAACGCCTCCGACCAGGAGCTGCCCGCTCTGCCCGGCGTCGACGTGGTCCGCCTGGACGCGAACCGCGGCGCCGCCGCCCGCAATGTGGGGGTGGAGCGGGCACGCACCCGCTACGTCGCTTTCGCCGACGACGACTCGTACTGGACGCCCGGCTCCCTCGCCCGCGCCGCCGACATCATGGACGCCCATCCCCGGGTCGCCCTGCTGGCGGCGCGGGTGCTGGTCGGGCCGGAGGGCCGGCTCGACCCGGTGTCGGCCGAGATGGCCGCGAGCCCGCTCGGCCGGGGGACCGCCGGGCCGTCCATCCTGGGCTTCCTCGCCTGCTCGGTGATCGTGCGGCGGGACGCTTTCCTGGCCGCCGGCGGCTTCGAGCCGAGACTTTTCGTGTACGGCGAGGAGGCGCTGCTGGCCATGGACCTCGCCGCCGCCGGGTACGAGCTGTCGTACGCCCCCGAGCTCACCGTCCGGCACCTGCCGCAGCCGGCGGGCCGGGACAACGGAGCGCGGGCCCGGCGGGAGACGCGCAACCGGGTGCTGACCGCGGTGCTCCGCCGCCCGCTTCCCGTGATCGGGCGGACGCTGCTCACCGCCGTACGGCGAAGCCCTCGATCGGTTTTCGGGGTGACAAGGGACCTGCCGTGGGCGCTGAACCACCGCCGGCCGCTCCCGCCGGAGGTGGAAGCGGCCCTGCGGAGGCTGTAGCTACCAGCCCGACGGCGGCGCCTCGATGTGGACCGCCTTGGTCGCCGTCATCTCGTCGAGCAGCTCCGGGCCGTAGCCGAACCCCTGACCGCTGCCGCGGCGCGGGTGGGCGGCGCCGCCCGGAGCCCCGCCGAAGACCGCGTTGACCTTGACCGTGCCGGCCGGCAGCGAGCGCCAGGCCCGCTGGGCGTGGCTCATCGAGGTGGTGAGCACGGTGGCCGCGAGGCCGTAGGGGGAGTCGGCGGCGCGGCGCAGGCCCTCGTCGAACGAGTCGACGACCATGACCGGCGCCACCGGGCCGAACGTCTCCTCGCGCATCACCGTCATGTCGTCGGTGCAGTCGGCGAGCACGGTCGGCGGGTAGTAGGCGCCGGGCCCGGCGGGTACGGCGCCACCGCGTACGGCCCGGGCTCCGTCCTTGACCGCCTG
Organism: Paractinoplanes atraurantiacus; assembly: GCF_900215205.1. GTDB lineage: Bacteria > Actinomycetota > Actinomycetes > Mycobacteriales > Micromonosporaceae > Actinoplanes > Actinoplanes atraurantiacus. The sequence goes on along the minus strand of NZ_OBDY01000009.1, from coordinate 306,985 downwards.
TTGCACCTGCTCGTCGACGGCGTCGCGCATCCGGCGGTCGACCATCGGCCCGATCTGGGCGGCCCAGGTGTCGGCCTCGGTGGCCAGGCAGTCGAGGAAGGCCGGGGCCACGTCGCGGTGCACGTAGACGCGCTCGACGGCGACGCAGATCTGCCCGGAGTTGACGAAGGCGCCGAGCGCGACCTGCTGGGCGGCCCAGGCCGGGTCCACACCGGCGTCGACGATCACCGGGTCCTTGCCGCCGTTCTCCAGCAGCGCCTTGGCGCCGGTGCGGGCGCACGCGGCGGCGATCGAGCGGCCGGTCGCGGTCGAGCCGACCTGCGCGACGACGTCCACCGCGGAGGCGGCCAGGGCGGCGCCGACCGAGCCGTCGCCGTTGACCAGGTTGAGCACCCCGGGCGGGAAGTGCGGGGCCAGCAGCCGCACGACCCGCCAGCCGGTGGCCGGGGTCCGCTCGCTCGGCTTGTGCACCACGGTGTTGCCGGTGACCAGGGCCGCGCCGAGCAGGCCGCAGGCGACCGCGACCGGGTCGTTCCACGGGGTGATCACCGCGACCACGCCGCGCGGCCCGTACGCCATCAGGTCGATCGCGCCGTCGTCGCCGGCCAGCGTGCGGCCCCGGTGGGTCGGGCCGAGCTCGGCGTACTGCCGCAGCGTGCCGACGCCGGCGCCGATCGACTCGCGGGCGCCGTCGACCGGCTTGCCCATCTCGGCGCTCATGATCTCGGCGAGCTCGTCCGCGCCGGCCTCGAGGGCGTTCGCGGCGGCGTGCAGGGCGGCCGCGCGGGCCGCCGGGGCGGTGGCCGCCCAGCTTGTCGCGGCCTCGCGGGCGGCCGCGACGGCCGCGGTCACGTCGCTGTCGGAGGAGAGCCGGACGACGGTCACCGCGTTGCCGTCGGCGGGGTTCACGACGGTCAGTCTGTGGCCCGAATTGCCCGGTTTCCAGACCCCGGCCACATGTTGCTCCACGTCATACATGTGCGGGCGTTTGCCCAGGGGCAAGCTTTCCAAACATCGTATCAGTGCAGGTAGAGGGCCACTTTTTATTTTTTCGAGAAGTCAATGATCATGGGAGTACTTCTCCGGAGCGGGGGTATCCGGCGCCACATGCGTGTCCTGGGAATCAACGCCATCTTCCACGATCCGGCCGCCGCGCTGATCGTCGACGGCCGCGTGGTGGCCGCCGCCGAGGAGGAGCGGTTCAGCCGTCGCAAGCACGGTAAGAGGCCCGTCCCGTTCGCCGCGTGGGAGCTGCCCGAGCTGGCCGCGGCCTGGTGTCTGGAGGAGGCCGGCCTGCGCCCGGACGACCTCGACGCGGTCGCCTACTCGTTCGACCCCTCGCTGACCCGCGACCTCTCGTCCCTCGGTGTGAGCGACCCGTCCGACGCGATGCGCGTCGACTACGCGCGCCGGGCGCCGCAGTTCCTCGCCACCGCACTGCCCGGCCTCGACCCGTCGCAGGTCACCTTCGTGCCGCACCACGTGGCCCACGCCGCCTCGGCCGGCCTGTCGGTGCCGGAGGACAGCGCGGTGCTCGTGCTCGACGGGCGCGGTGAGGTGGCCAGCCACCTGGCCGGCGCCTACCGCGGGGGCGAGCTGGAGATCCTCAAGAGCCAGGAGCTGCCGCACTCGCTCGGCCTGCTCTACGAGGACCTGACCCGCCACCTCGGATTCCTGCACTCCAGCGACGAATACAAAGTGATGGCGCTCGCGTCGTACGGAAGCCCGAAGTTCCTCGGTCTTCTCCGCGAGCTCGTCCACGCCAACGACGACGGCGGCTTCACCGTCGAGCGCATCGACTGGGACGCGCTGGCCAAGGCGCGCACGGCCGACGGCGAGATGACCGAGGCCCACGCCGACCTCGCCTCCAGCGTCCAGACCAGGCTCGAGGAGGTCATGCTCGACCTGGCCCGATGGACGTACGAGGCGGCGGGCGGCCCCAAGACCCTGACCATGGCCGGGGGTACGGCGCTGAACTGCGTCGCGAACGCCCGGATCGCCGCCGAAGGCCCGTACGAGCGGGTGTGGGTGCAGCCGGCGGCCGGCGACTCCGGCACGGCGCTCGGCGCGGCCCTCGCGATCGGCAGGAAGAACATCACGTTCGGCTCGGCCGCGCTCGGCCGCGGCTGGAGCGACGAGGAGCTGGAGGCGGAGCTCAAGCGGGCCGCCCTGCCGTACACCCGGCCCGAGTCGATCGCGGCCGAAGCGGCCCGCGTGCTGGCGGACAACGGCATCGTCGCCTGGTACCAGGGGCGCAGTGAATACGGGCCGCGCGCGCTGGGCCACCGCTCGCTGATCGCCCACCCCGGCGACAAGGACACACAGACCCGGATGAACGACGTCAAGGGCCGCGAGCAGTTCCGCCCGATCGCGCCGATGGTCCGGGCCGAGCGCTTCGCCGACATCTTCTCCGGCGTCTACCCGAGCCCGTACATGCTGTTCGTGCACAAGGTGAAGCCCGAGTGGAAGGACCGCATCCCGGCGGTCACCCACGTCGACGGCACGGCCCGGGTGCAGACCGTCCACAGCGACACCGAGCCGCTCGTGCACGAGATGATCGCCGAATTCGAGCGGCTCACCGGCCTGCCCGTGGTGGTCAACACCTCGCTCAACACGGCCGGCCGCCCGATGGTGGACACGCCGCGCGAGGCGATGGAACTGTTCGGCTCGGCGCCGGTCGACCTGCTCGCGATGGGACCGTTCGCCGTCCACCGCGCGAAGGCGTTCGGCGCGTGATCTCCATAGTCGTACCCACGCTGGGGCGTCCCAGCCTGGCCGCCCTCCTCGCGGCGCTCGGGCCCCTGCCGCCCGACGTGGAGCTGATCGTCGTGGACGACCGGCCCGCGCCGCATCCGCCGCTGGCGCTTTCCTCGCGTGTCGTCGCCGGACCCGCGCGTGGTCCAGCGGCGGCCCGCAACGCCGGCGTCCGGGCCTCTCGTGGCGACTGGATCGCCTTCCTCGATGACGACGTATTGCCCGATTCGGACTGGATTATTCGTCTGCGTGGCGATCTGGAGGCGGCGGGCCCCGAGGTCGGTGGCGTGCAGGGTTCGCTGCGCGTGCCGGTGCCGTCCGACCGCCGCCCGACGGATTGGGAGAGGGTCACGGCCGCCCTGGCCGACGGCGCCTGGATCACCGCCGACATGGCGTACCGCCGGGCCGCGCTGACACAGGCCGGCGGCTTCGACGAGCGTCTGCCGAGGGCTTTCCGGGAGGACGCCGATCTTGCTTTCCGTGTACGCCGAGACGGCTGGACCCTGGTCCGGGGCCACCGCACGGTGACCCATCCGGTACGCCCGGAGAGCCCCTGGGTCAGCGTCCGCACCCAGCGGGGCAACGCCGACGACGCCTTGCTGCGCCGCTTGTACGGCCCGGAGTGGCGCTCCAAGCTGGAGATCCCCCCGGGCCGCCGCTCCCGCCACGCGGCGATCGCGGCGGCGGGCGCTGTCGCCCTGGCCGCCACAGCGGCCCTGGTAGCCACGCGCCGCGTGTCTCCGGGCGCCTCGCGGGGCGCTTCGCACATTGTGAGCGCGGTTCGGCGTTTGTCGCCGGGTGTGTCCTCGGGCGCGGCGCGGCGGGTCTCGCCGGGTGTGTCTCGGGGGCGGGGTGTCCTGAGCGCGGCCGCGATCGTGGGCGGTCTGGTCTGGGGCGCGGGGACGGCCGAGTTCGCGGCGGCGCGGATCGCGCCGGGGCCCCGGACGCCGCGTGAGGTGGGGACGATGGTCGTCACCAGCGCGGTCATCCCGCCGGTGGCTGTTGGGCACTGGCTGCGCGGGGCGTGGCGGTGGCGGAAGGCGGAGCCGCTCGTGGGGGCCGCGGTGCCGGTGGGGGCGGGCCGGTGACCGAGCTGTTCGACGCTGTGCTCTTCGACCGGGACGGCACGCTTGTCGTGGACGTGCCGTACAACGGTGATCCGTCCCTCGTGGAGCCCATGCCGGGCGCGCGGGAGGCGGTCGACCGGCTGCGCGCGGCCGGGCTGCGCCTGGGCGTGATCACCAACCAGTCCGGGCTGGCCCGGGGACGGTTCACCGCCGATCAGCTGGCCGCCGTGAACCGGCGGGTCGACGAGATCTTCGGCGGCTTCGACACCTGGCAGATCTGCCCGCACGACGACACCGCCGGCTGCGACTGCCGCAAGCCCGCGCCCGGCCTGGTCATCGCGGCCGCCGAGGCGCTGGACACGACACCGGCCCGCTGCGTGGTCGTCGGCGACATCGGCCGCGACATGGGCGCCGCCCTGGCCGCGGGCGCCGCCGGCGTGCTGGTGCCGACCCCGGTCACGCTGCCTCCCGAGATCGCCGCCGCCCCCGCGGTCGCCTCGACCCTCACCGGAGCGGCCGACCTGATCCTGCGCCGCGAGGCTTTGGTCACCCCTGCGCCCCGCCCCGCGCCGGCCGGGACAACCTCCGCGCCGGCCGCGACCACCCCCACGCGGGGCGCGGTCACCCCTACGCCGGGCGCGGCTACCCCACGGCCTGGCGGGGCCGGCTCGGCGCTGACCGGGATCGTTCCGGTGCCCCGTGGTGTGGCGGCGGGGACTGTGCTTGTCGTGCGGGCTGACTCGGCTGGGGATGTGCTTGTTACCGGGCCTGCTATTCGGGCTGTTGCGCACGGGGCCCGGCGGGTCGTGATGCTCTGCGGGCCCCGGGGGCGAGGCGCGGCCGAGCTGCTGCCGGGGGTCGACGAGATCGTCGAGTGGCGGCTGCCCTGGATCGACGCTGAGCCGGGGGCCGTCGACGCGGAGGAGATGGCCGCGCTCACCGAGCGGCTGCGTGAAGTGGGCGCGGACGAAGCCGTTGTCTTCACCTCGTTCCACCAGTCGGCGCTGCCGCTCGCCCTGCTCCTGCGCATCGCGGGGGTCGGGCGGATCACGGCGATCAGCGATGACTACCCGGGGTCGCTGCTCGACGTCCGGCATCGGGTGCCGGCGGGGATTCCCGAGGCCGAGCGGGCGCGCAGCGTCGCCGCCGCGGCCGGGTTCGGGCTGCCGCCGGGGGATGACGGGAGCCTGCGGGTGACCGGGGTGCGGCACGAAGGCGGCGGTGAGTACGTCGTCGTGCATCCCGGTGCCAGCTGTGAGGCGCGATCGTGCCCGCCCGAGACCATGCGGCGGATCGTGGCCGCGCTGGCCGCCGGCGGGCACCGGGTCCTGGTGACCGGTGGCGACGGCGAGCGCGCGCTGGCCGCGTACGTCAATGGGGGTGTGGGGGTCGAAGTGGGAAGGACCTCCTTGACAGAGATGGCCGAGATCCTGGCGCGGGCGAGCTGTCTGGTCGTCGGCAACACCGGGCCGGCGCACCTCGCGGCGGCGGTCGGCACGCCGGTCGTCAGCCTCTACGCACCGACCGTCCCCTACGGACAGTGGGGGCCCTACCGGGTGCCGAACGTGCGGCTCGGCGACGCCGGCGCGCCCTGCCGGGACAGCCGGGCCACTGTCTGCCCGATCGCCGGCCATCCCTGCCTGTCCGACATCGAGCCCGAGCGGGTGGTGGCGGCCGTCCGGCTGCTCGCCGCCGGGGCTCACGAGCGCACCGAGGTAGCAGCGTGAACATTCTGCTCTGGCACGTGCACGGATCCTGGACGACCTCGTTCGTCCAGGGCAAACACCGCTACCTGATCCCGGTCAACGACGCCCGTGACGCGATGGGACGCGGGCGGGCGCAGACCTTCGACTGGCCGGCCACGGTGGAGGAACTGCCGCTGGATCAGATCCGCGACGTCGACGTGGCGATCGTGCAGCGGCCCGAGGAGCTGGAGCTCGTGCCGCGCGGCGTGCCGGTGATCTACGTGGAGCACAACACGCCCAAGGGCGACGTGCCGAACAGCTGGCATCCGATGGCCGACCGCGACGACCTGATCGTCGCCCACGTCACCGACTTCAACGAGCTGTTCTGGGACACCGGCGGCACGCGGACCACGGTGATCGAGCATGGGATCGTCGAGCCTTCGGCCCGCTGGAGCGGCGACGTCGACCATCTGGCGATCGTCACCAACGAGCCGATCCGGCGGAACCGGGTCACCGGCACCGACCTGTTCCCGCGGTTCGCCGCGGTGGCGCCGCTGGACGTGTTCGGCATGGGTGTCGAAGGACTGCGCGGACCCCGGATCACGCCCTACGACGACCCGCCCCAGCACGTCATGCACGCAGAAGTCGCCCGACGGCGGATTTATCTGCATCTCACGCGCTGGACCTCGCTGGGGCTCAGCCTCATCGAGGCCATGCAGATGGGCATGCCCGTGGTCGGCCTGGCCACCACCGAGGCGGTCGCCGCGGTGCCACCCGACGCCGGGGTGCTCGACACCCGCGTCAGCACGCTCGTCGAGGCCACGCACTGGCTGCTCGAGGACGCCGAGGCCGCCCGGAGCCTCGGAACCCGGGCCCGCCAGGTCGCGCTGGCCCGCTACGGCCTGGACCGGTTCCTCGCGGACTGGGACCGGCTGCTGGAGGAGGAAAAATGCGCATCGCGATGATCTCGGAGCACGCCAGCCCGCTCGCCGCCCTGGGCGGCATCGACGCCGGCGGGCAGAACGCGCACGTGGCCGAGCTCGCCGGCGCGCTCGCCGCCGACGGCCACGAGGTCCGCGTCTACACCCGCCGCGACGACCCCGACCTGCCGGCCGTCGTGCCGGTGGGATCGCTGTTCGAGGTGGTGCACGTGCCGGCCGGGCCGGCCACCGCGCTGCCCAAGGACGAGCTGCTGCCCTACATGGGACAGTTCGCCGAATGCCTCGCCGCGGACTGGCGCACCGAGTGGCGGCCGGACGTGGTCCACGCGCATTTCTGGATGAGCGGGCTCGCGGCCGTCACCGCGGGGCGGGCCTGTGACGTGCCGGTCGTGCAGACCTACCACGCCCTGGGCTCGGTCAAGCGGCGCCACCAGGGCGCGGCCGACACCAGCCCGCCGCGGCGGATCGCCTACGAGCGGGAGCTCGGCCGGGCGGTCGACCGGGTGATCGTCCAGTGCCAGGACGAGGTGCAGGAGCTGATCAGGCTCGGGGTGCCGCGTACGCAGATGTCGCTGGTGCCCTCGGGCGTCAACACCGACCGCTTCCGCCCGGACGGGCCGTCGGTGCCCCGCGGCAAACGGCCGCGGATCCTCACCGTGGCCCGGCTGGTCGAGCGCAAAGGCGTCGAGGACCTGATCCGGGCGCTGCCCGGCGTGCCGCGGGCCGAGCTCGTCGTGGTGGGCGGGCCCTCGCTGGCCGGGATCGACTCCGACCCGTACGCGCAGAAGCTCTTGACCCTGGCCCAGGACTGCCGGGTCGGCGACCGGGTGCGGCTGGCCGGCGCGGTCGCGGCCCACGACATGCCGGCCTGGTACCGCTCGGCCGACGTGGTGGCGGCGACGCCCTGGTACGAGCCGTTCGGGCTGACCGTGCTCGAGGCCATGGCCTGCGGCGTACCGGTGATCGGCTCGGCCGTCGGCGGGCTCACCGACACCGTGGTCGACGGCGTCACCGGCGACCTGGTGCCGGCCCGCGACCCGGCCGGCCTCGCCGTCGCCCTGCGCAAGATCCTCGCCGACGATGTGCGGCGCATCTCCTATGCGGCGGCCGCGGTCGACCGCGCCGTGCACTCCTACGCCTGGCCCCGGATCGCCGGACGGCTCGCCGCCGTCTACGCGAGCGCGGCCGGCGTCACCCCCGAACCCACCCGTGAGGCGGTTGCTTGATGTCCCCTTCCCCTGTTGATCGGCATCTGACCGCGCTGGCCGCCGCGATCGTCCCCTTCCGGGCGGTCGCCAGCCGGCTGGAGCGGTGGGGTGGCCAACTGGCCTGGCACCTCGGCCAGGGCGGCCGGCTGCTGGTCGCCGGCAACGGCGGCAGCGCGGCCGAGGCCCAGCACCTGGCGGCCGAACTGGTCGGCCGGCTCCGCGACGAGCGCATGCCACTGTCGGCCATCGCGCTCACCCCGGACTCGTCGGCGGTCACGGCGATCGGCAACGACTACGGCTTCGAGGAGGTCTTCGCCCGGCAGGTCCGCGCCCACGGCCGCCCCGGCGACGTGCTGATCACGCTGTCGACCAGCGGGCGCAGTCCGAATCTGATCGCGGCGGTGCGCGCGGCCAAGGAATGCGGCATGCGCACGTGGGCGATGACCGGCGAGGGCCCGAACCCGCTGGCCGACGCGAGCGACGAGGCGCTGCGGTGCCCGTCACCGGACAGCCAGGTGGTCCAGGAGCTGCATCTGCTCGCGGTCCACCTGATGTGCGAGTACATCGACGCGACCCTGCCGGCGGTGGTCCGCCCTTTCGCCGACACCCCCGAGATCATCGGCGAGCAGATGCGGGTGGGCGTATGAGCCCGCTGTTGGTCATCGTCGGCGACACCCTGCTCGACAAGGACGTCGAGGGCAGCGTGACCCGGATCGCGCCGGACGCGCCGGCCCCGGTCCTGGACGAGCGGCAGGTGAAAGACCGCCCGGGCGGCGCTGGCCTGGCGGCGCTGCTGGCGGCCCGCCAAGGGCACGAGGTCGCGCTGGTCACGGCGCTCGCGGACGACGAAGGCGGCGCCCGGCTGAGTCAACTGCTGACCGAGGCCGGTGTACGGGTGTACGCGCTGCCGCTGCCAGGGGCGACCCCGGAGAAGGTGCGGCTGCGAGCGGACGGGCAGGTGCTGCTGCGCCTGGACCGGGGCGGCTCGCCGCAGGAGCCGGGGGAGGCACCGGCGGCGGCGCTGGAGGTCCTGGGCTCGGCGTCGGCGATCCTGGTCAGCGACTACGGCCGGGGGATGGCCCGGCATCAGGAGATCCGTCGCGCGCTGGGCGAGGTCAGGGCGCCGATCGTGTGGGATCCACATCCCAACGGTCCGGCCCCGGTGCCCAACGCGCGTCTGGTCACCCCCAATGCTTCCGAGGTACGCAGGATGAGCGGCGACGCCGGAGGCGGTTCCACCCTGACCGTCGCGCAGCGCGGCGGACACCATCTGCGCCAGCTCTGGCGGGCCGGCGCGGTAGTGGTCACCTGCGGCGGCGAGGGCGCCGTCCTGTGCCACTCGGGCCCGACCCCGCTGGTGGTCCCGGCCCCTTCGGTGTCCGACGGGGACACGTGCGGAGCGGGCGACCGCTTCGCCGCCACCGCAGCACTGGCCCTTGCTTCGGGCGCCCTGGTCTCCGAAGCGGTGCAGGAGGCGGTCGCGGCGGCTTCCGCATACGTTGCCGGGGGTGGCGTCACTGCCGCGCTCGCGCTGCCGCGTTCCACCTTCTCCTCCGGCGCCACCCGAACTCCCGGCTCCGCCTCCGCCGACGCCACCCTCCCCTTGGGCGACAAATCGGAAGAGTCGGAACGGGTCGGTGCCACGGAGGCCGGGAAGCTCCTCGCGGACGTGCGAGCTCGTGGTGGCACGGTCGTCGCGACGGGGGGCTGCTTCGACCTGCTCCACATCGGGCACCTGGCCACGTTGCAGGCGGCCCGCAAGCTCGGGGACTGCCTGATCGTGTGCCTGAACAGCGACGACTCCGTACGGCGGCTCAAAGGTCCCGAACGGCCTCTGACCAATGAGCGTGACCGTAGCCGGTTGCTGGCGGCGCTGGACTGCGTCGACGCGGTCGTCGTGTTCGACGAGCCGACCCCCGAGTCGGTGCTGTCGTGGCTGCGGCCCGATGTCTGGGTCAAGGGCGGCGACTACGCCGACGGCGGCCCGGAGCTTCCCGAAGCCGAACTCGTCAAGCGCTGGGGCGGGCAGACCGTCATCGTGCCCTACCTGGACGGCCGTTCCACCACCCGGACCATCGCCGCGGCCCGCTCCGCGACGTCCTAGAGATGAGGAAAAGAGACATGGACGCAGTAATCGTTACGGGTGGATCCAGCGGGCTCGGTGCCGCGGTGGTCGACGCTGTGCTCGAGGCGGGCGGGCGGCCGATCGTCATCGACCGGCAGAAGCCGTCGGCCGACGTGCCGTGGATCGACTGCGACCTGGCCGACACCCGCGCGGCCGAGGCGGCTACGCGGCAGGCGATCGCCGAGGCGGGCGGGTCGCTCGACGGGGTGGTGACCGCGGCCGGGATGGACGTGCCGGGGGCGCTGGCCGACATTCCGGGTGAGGTCTGGGACCGGATCGTCACCATCGACCTGCTGTCGACGGCGGCGGTGATCCGGGCGGCGATCCCGGCGCTGAAGCAGTCGCACGGCGGTGTCGTCACGATCTCGTCGACGCTGGGTGTCAAGGCGGTGAGCGACGCGACCGCGTACTGTGCCGCGAAGTTCGGTGTCGTGGGTTTCACCCGCGCGTTGTCGGCCGAGTTGGCCGGGCAGGTCAACGTCACCCTGGTCGTCCCGGGCGGCATGCGGACCAAGTTCTTCGACGAGCGCGACGAGCAGTACAAGCCGGGCCCGGACGCGATCCTCAACGACCCGGCCAACGTGGCCAAGGCCATCCTGTTCGCCCTCCAGCAGCCGGCCGGATGCGCGGTGCGGGAGCTGGTCATCGCCGCCGAGCAGGAGAGCTCGTACCCGTGATCCTCGCCCTTCGCGCCCTCGGCGTCGGCGATCTGGCCACCGCGGTGCCCGCCCTGCGCGGGCTCCGCGGCGCCTTCGGGGAGCGCACGCTGGCGCTCGCGGCCCCGACGTGGCTGATCCCGCTGATCGAGCTGACCGGGGTGGTGGACGAGGTCATCCCCGCGGCGGGACTGTCGCCGCTGCGGTGGGATCGCGACGCGCCCGAGGTGGCGGTCAACCTGCACGGCAGCGGCCCGGAATCGCACCGGCTGCTGCAAGCGACACAACCGGCGAAGCTGTGGGCGTTTGCCAGCGCTCCGGCCGGGCATCTCGACGGTCCCACCTGGAACGAGGAGGACCACGAGGTGCATCGCTGGTGCCGTCTGCTGCGCCACTACGGCGTGCCCGCGGACGAGTCCGACCTGTCCCTGACCGTCCCCGACGTGGACGTCCCGTCCGGCGTGACGATCATCCACCCGGGCGCGAAGTCCCCGTCGCGCCGCTGGCCGGCCTCGCGTTTCGCGGAGGTGGCGTCCGCGCTGACCACGTCCGGCCATCGGGTCGTCATCACCGGCTCCGAGTCGGAGCGGCCGCTGTGTGAGCAAGTGGCGGAGTCGGCCGGGCTCGGCCGAGCGGCGGTGCCGCGGACGGGGCTGGGCGAGCTGGCGGGGCTCGTGGCGAAGGCGCGGCTGCTGATCAGCGGGGACACCGGGATCGCGCATCTGGCGTCGGCCTACGGCACGCCGTCGGTGGTGCTGTTCGGGCCCATGTCGCCGAAGCGCTGGGGGCCGCCGGACCGTCCGTACCACCGAAGCATCTGGCATGGGATCAAGAGCGAGCCGGGCGACAGCATGGAGCCCGGCGTGCATCCCGCCCTGCTCGCAGTGACACCGGCCGAGGTGCTCGATGCGGCTGCGGCGTTCTGACCTCGGCAAGCCCGGCTACGGGCGGCGCGGTGCGGGAAAGGGCTTCACCTATCTCGACACCGCAGGCGCGGTCCTGAAGGACGAGGACGAGATCGCGCGGATCAAGGCGCTGGTCATCCCGCCGGCCTGGAAGGACGTGTGGATCTCGCCGGATCCGCGTGGGCACATCCAGGCGACCGGGATCGACGCGGCCGGGCGCAAGCAGTACCGCTATCACGACGACTGGCGGACGGCCCGGGACGAGAAGAAGTTCGATCACGCGCTGGAGGTGGCGGCGCGCCTGGAGAAGATCCGCGACCGGCTGCGGGCCGACCTGACCGCGGGCCGGGGACTGTGCCGGTCGCGGGTGCTGGCGTCGATCGTGACGCTGCTCGACATGAACATGTTCAGGATCGGGAGCGACCAATACGCCGTACGGGAGGAAGACCCGTCCTTTGGATTGTCCACGTTGCGGCCTGAGCACATTCGGACAAGCGGTGGCTGTGTGTTGATGGAGTTCACCGGCAAGTCGGGCGTCGAGCACTCGGGGTCGGTGGACGACGGCGAGGTGTGCACGGTGCTGAAGGACCTCAAGCGGCGCCGGCGTGGCGCCGGGCGTCTGTTCGCCTATTGGGAGGGCCGCAAGTGGCACGAGGTGCACGCCGACGAGATCAACGAGTACCTCCGCGAGATCAGCGGTGACCGGATGAGCGCGAAGGACTTCCGCACCTGGCATGGCACGGTCAAGGCGGCGGCCGAGCTGGCCGAGGTGGGCCCGCAGCCGACGAAGGCCAAGCGCAAGAAGGCGGTCTCGCACGCGATGAAGGAGGTGGCCGAGCTGCTGGGCAACACACCGGCCGTGGCCCGGGCCTCCTACGTCGACCCGCGCGTGATCGAGGCCTACGAGGAGGGCGAGGTCGTCGATGCCCCTACCGAGCGCGAGGTCCGCAAGCTGCTCACCGACTGAGCCGCTCGGCCTCGCCCGCCCCGGCCTCGGCCGTGCGCCGCAGGAAGTCGGCGATGACCTCGAGCTGCTCGGGGCTGTACGACCCGCAGATGTCCTCCACCGCGGTGATCATCCCGCGGAACTGCCGCAGCACGTCGGCGCCCCGCTCGGGCACGATCCGCACCTGGATCGCCCGGCGGTCGGCGCCGTCGCGCTCGCGGACGATCCAGCCGCCCTTCTCCAGCCGGTCGAGCACGCCCGTCACCGTGGCCGGCGGCAGCCCGGCCGCCTTGGCCAGCGCGCTCGGGGAGAACGGCCCGTTGCGCACGATCAGGTGCAGGCAGTCGAGATCGACGTCGCGCAACCGGCGGCATCGGGCGCGAACTCCTCCGGCAGGCCGTGGCCGCCGGCCACGACGTCACCGCCGTCGTCCGTAACCCCGACAAGATCACCGAAGCCGTCCGGGCCGTCCCGGCCGACCTGGCCCGGCCCGACGTGTTCGCCCTGGCCGAAGCCCTCAAGGACGCCGACGCGATCCTGTCCGGCCTGGGCCCTCGCACGAACGCCGAAGCGGGAGTGGCCACCCGGGGCACCCAGGCGCTCATCGAGGCGGCCCCGGAGGACAGCCGCCTCGTCGTGGTCAGCGCCGCCCCGATGGGCACCGTCCGGTCACCCGCGCGACCCCACCCGCCGCGCCACGACCCGGGCGACGGCTTCTTCATGCGGCATCTGGGAGCACGCTTCGCCAAGACGATGTTCCGCACGCACTACGAGGACCTGGCCACGATGGAGGACGCGGTCATGGCGTGCCCGCTGGAGTGGACGATCAGCCGCCCACCGCGCCTGACCGACAAGCCCCTGACCGGCCGATACCGCACCGCCATCGACCGCAACGTCCGCGGCGGCACGTCCATCTCCCGGGCCGACGTCGCCCACCAGATGCTCCACTGCGTCACCGACCCCATCACCATCCGCCACACGATCGGCGTCGCCTACTAGTTCACCGGTCGGCCCCACAGTGCCGGTAGTGAGGGGCCAGGAGTTCCCAGCTCCACGCGGGCGACGTTGACGAAGGCGAGGACCTCGCGCTCGAGCGCGTCCCGCAACGCCGTCCACGCGGGGCGGTCGATGCGCTGCTCACCGGCGTTGATCGTTAGGCCGCCATCCGCTGATCCCGGCTCCACCGTCCGGCCTCGTGCCGGCGCGAAATGATCCCGCCCAGCACGCCGCCGACGAGCGCGGCGAGGGTGGCGCCGACCGCGGCCGCGAGAGCACTCCATTGACCTGGCATGCCTGAACGGTGTCCCACGAGCGCAACTCTGCGGGAGAGCGCTTCCGGTGGGAGCATCGTCGGTATGACCGTTATCGCCACGCTGACTGTGGAGCGGCCCGCTGGGGCGTGGCTCGACCGTGCCCGGGCCTTTCAGATCGTCGTCGACGGGGAAGTGAAGGGCGCCGTCCGCTGCGGGCGGGAGATCTCGCTGGCGCTGCCGCCGGGGACGCACACGGTTCGGGCGCAACTCGACTGGACCGGCAGTCCGGACCTTCCGGTCCATCTCGGACCGGGTGCGACGGTACGGCTGCGGGTCGAGCCCCGTGGTGCTCGTCACGCCGTGGGGCGGAACTACCTGCGTCTGACCCGGGTGGCTTGATGAACTTTCGATGACCGTGTCGGTGTTCGGCCGCCGCCCGGCGTACGCTCGCCGTCGGGTTGGGGGAGGGTGCCGATGACGGACGCGCCGGTGGTCGGCGATCTTGCCACGCCGGTGACGGTTGTCGACGCGGACGCCGAGATCGGGGTGATCGAGGCGCTTCTGCGCGCCGACCCCGAATCCCTCGGCATCGTCGCCTCCGACGCGGGGCGGCTGCACGTTCTCGACCGGCCCTACCTGGAGACCATCTTCGCGGGACGGCTCGGCTACGGCCGTGCGCTTCTCTTCCACCGTCCCGTGCGCCGCATCCTCAAGGAGCCGGCCCTCGTCCTGCCCGCCGGCGCCGCCCTCGACGACGCCGCCCGCGCCTGCCTGGCCCGGCCCGGCGCCGACAAGGCCGCCCCGGTCGTCGTCGACCTTCCCGGCGGCGCCGTCGGCCTCGCGCCGGCCGGGCCGCTCATCGAGCACTTGAGCCGCCGTTACGAGACGCTCGCCCTGCACGACGCGCTCACCGGGCTCGGCAACCGCCGCCTGCTCGGCGAGGTCGCCGGCGCGCTGCTGGCCGCCGAGAAGCCGATCGCGCTGCTGCTCATCGACCTCGACCGGTTCAAGGAGATCAACGACTCGCTCGGGCACGCCCGTGGCGACCAGTTGCTGCGCCAGGTGGCCGACGAGCTGAGCGCCTTTCCCGGCCACGCCGGCGCGTTCCGGCTCGGTGGCGACGAGTTCGTCCTGCTCCTCGACGACCTGGGGGACGGCTCCGGCACGTACCTCGAAGAAGTCGGCCGTCGTCTTCTCCGGGACATTCAGGGCCCCTTTCCGGTGGCCGGTGTGCCGATCACCGCCGAGGCCTCGCTGGGCATCGCGGCCGGCTGCCTCGACCTCGGCGACCTGCTGGCCGGCGCCGACTCGGCGATGTACGCGGCCAAACGCCACCGCACCACAGTCGAGCACTGGCGTCCCGAGCTGGCCGCCGAGAGCGTCACCGACCTGCGGCTGCAGTCCGAGCTGCGCACGGCGATCGACCAGGGCCAGCTGGAGCTGCATTACCAGCCGCTCGTGGACGCCCGCACCGGCGCCGTCCGCTCGCTGGAGGCGCTGGTCCGCTGGCGTCACCCGCGGCAAGGGCTGCTGCTGCCGGGCCTTTTCGTGCCGGCCGCCGAACGCTCCGACGTCATCACCGCCATGACCGACCGCATCCTCAGCGACGCCATCCGCCAGGCCGCCTGCTGGCACCGGGAGGGCTGGCGGGTGCCGGTGGCGGTCAACCTGCCCGCGCCCGTGCTCGCCCAGGACCGGATCGTCGAGGTCATCGCCGGCCTGCTCGCCCAGCACGGCCTGCCCTCGCACGCGCTCATCGTCGAGGTGACCGAGAGCGCGGTCATGACCCGGCCCGAGCGCGGCGCCGAGCGGCTGCGCCGGATCCGCGAGCTCGGCGTGCGCGTGGCCATGGACGACTTCGGGACGGGGTACACGTCGCTGGCCCTGCTGACCCGGCTGCCGCTGGACGAGCTGAAACTGGACCAGTCTTTCGTGCACCGCGTCCACGATCCGCGCGAACGGGCCATTGTGGACGCCGTGGCCCGGATGGCCCAGGGGCTCGAGCTGACCCTGGTGGCCGAGGGCGTCGAGGACCAGCCGACCGCCGACGTCCTGACCGAGGCCGGCTTCGATCTGTTGCAGGGCTACCACTTCGGCCGCCCGATGCCACCGGAGATGCTGGCTGCGGCCGCGGCTGCTTGACCCGCTTTCCGCGGGGTAAGAGAAGCCGGCATGACGGCCCGGATCCTGGTCACCAACGACGACGGCATCGACGCGCCCGGTCTGCGCGCGCTGGCCCTGGCCGCCCGCGACGCCGGCTACGAGGTGGTCGTGGCCGCCCCGCGGGAGGAGGCCAGCGGGATGAGCGCGGCGCTGACCGCCGTCACCTCGGAGGGCCGGATCGTCGTGGAGAAACGCGATTGGGAGGGGCTCATCGCGTACGGGGTGACGGCCTCACCCGCGTACATCGTGGTCCTGGCGGGTCTGGGGGTTTTCGGTTCGCCGTTCGACATCGTGCTGTCCGGCCCGAATCGCGGCGCGAACGCGGGCGGCGCGGTCCTGCACTCCGGCACGGTCGGCGCGGTCCTGACCGCGGCCAACGACGGGGTGCGCGCGATGGCCGTGTCGCTGGACGTGCTGAACCCGTCGGAGGTCGACGCGACGGCCAGCGGGGGAGCGGTCCTGGTGGTGCCGGACGACGCGGTGCTGCACTGGGACACCGCGGCCCGCATGGCGGCCGATCTGCTCGAGTGGCTCGCGGACGCGCCACCCGGCACCGTCCTCAATCTGAACGTGCCGGATCGCCCGGTCGCGGACGTGAAAGGCCTGCGGGAGGCCACCTTGGCGCCGTTCGGGCAGGCGCAGATGGCGCTCGCGGAGAGCGGCGAGGGCTTCGTCCGCACGGCCATCGAGAAGACCGGCGAGCCGCTGATTCCGGGGTCCGACACGGCGTTGCTGGCCGAGGGCTACGCGACAGTGACCGCGATCCGCCCGCCCAGCCAGGTCACCGGCGTACGGCTGCCGGCGCAACGACCGGCGTCCCGCTAGTCAGGACGGCCGGCGGCGACCAGCTCGCGGGCCCACTCGACCGCCACCGACGGATCGGGGCCGGTGCCGCTGTAGAGACTGTCGATGAGCAGCCAGAGGCGGTCGCCCAGCTGCGGCGGCCCGCCGGCGGCGGCGACCAGCTCGCTCACCTGCGCCCGGGTGTCGCGCAGATACGCGCGGGCCACGGCAGTCGCCTCGTCATCGTCGCCGGGGGACGGGAACTCGGCCAGGTATTTGCGGAACGCGCATCCGCGGTACGCGCTCCCGCGTACCCGATAAGCCACCTCGGTGACCAGCGCGACCAGCTGCTCCCGAGGCTCGCCCGTCAGGGCGGCCGAGGTCGCGGCCTCGCGCTCCTCCCGTGCCCGCCCGAGATAGGCCGCCACGAGGGCCGATTTGCCGGGGAAGTGGCGGTAGAGCATGTTCTTGCCGCAGCCGGCCGCCTGGATCACCTCGGCCATGCCGACGGCGCGCACCCCGCGCACGTAGAAGAGCTCGGCCGCGACCGCCAGGATCCGCTGCCGCCCCGAGGGATCTTCCGTTCGTGCCATGAGGAACAAGCCTATCCAAAGCATTGACGCCGTACGCCTCGACGGGCCACGATCGGACCGATCGGTCCGTAATTTTGACGGAAGGACGAGGCCATGCGAGACGCCGTCATCGTCGACGCGGTGCGCACCCCGGTCGCCAAGGGCAAACCAGGCGGCGCCTACCACGACATCCATCCGATCGACCTGCACGCCCACGTGCTCAGGGCGCTGCTCAACCGCAACCCCGGCCTCGACCCGGCCGAACTCGACGACGTCATCGGCGGCACGGTCGGCCAGGTCGGCGAGCAGAGCACCAACCCGGCCCGCCTGGCCCTGCTGGCCGCCGGCTTCCCCGAGTCGGTGCCCGGCGTGACCGTCGACCGGCAGTGCGGCAGCAGCCAGCAGGCGCTCAGCTTCGCCGCCCAGGGCCTGATCTCCGGCGCGTACGACATGGTCATCGCCTCCGGCGCCGAGTCCATGTCCCGGGTCCCGATCGGCAGTCCGGCGTACGTCGACGGCACCCGCGCGTTCGTGGGCGGGCCGGCGGTCGAGAAGCGCTACGGGCCGTTGATCCCCCAGGGGGTGAGCGCCGAGCTGATCGCCCGCAAGTGGGCGTTCTCCCGCACCCAGCTCGACGACTTCGCCGCCACCAGCCACCAGCGCGCCGCCGCGGCGTGGCGCAACGGCTGGTTCGACACCCAGATCACCCGCCTCGGCCCTTCCGGCGCCGACATCGACCTCTCCGCCGACCTCGCCGCCGGCCTTGCCGCCAGGCTCTCCGCCGGCCTCGCCGGCCTCCCCGCCGGCCTTCCCGCCGGCCTCGCCGCCGACCTCCCCGCTGGTCTCTCCGGCGGCCTCGCGATCGATGAGACGATCCGTCCCGGCAGCAGTGTCGAGACGTTGGCCGGCCTGCGTCCCGCCTTCGCCGACCCGCGGTGGGAGCAGCGTTTCGGCGCCATCGACTGGAAGGTCACGGCCGGAAACTCGAGCCCCGTCAACGACGGCGCGGCCGCCCTCCTGCTCACCACCAGCGAGATCGCGGCCCGCCACGGCTGGCGCCCCCGGGCCCGCGTCCACACCGCCACCGCCGTGGGCGACGACCCGATCCTCATGCTGACCGGCATCATCCCCGCCACCGCGAAGGTCCTCGCCCGGGCGGGCCTGACCATGAGCGACATCGACGCGTACGAGGTGAACGAAGCCTTCGCCTCGGTGGTCTTGGCCTGGCAGGCCGAAACCGGCGCCGACCCGGCAAAGGTCAATGTGGACGGCGGCGCCCTGGCCATCGGCCACCCGCTGGGCGCGAGCGGCGCCCGCCTGGCCACCACGTTGCTGAACACCTTGGAACGCACGGGCGGCCGCTACGGCTTGCAGACGATGTGCGAGGCCGGCGGCACCGCCAACGCCACCATCATCGAACGCCTGGACTGACCACTTCTGCACGTTCGCGCACTCCGCGCTGCACGTTCGCACCCAACTTCGCAGGTTTGCTCGCGAAAATGCCCACTCGCGGTTGTCAGCGCTGGCACGTCCCGCGCCCGCGACAGCAATGCGTGCGGCGTCCGGGACGCGGGTTCGGCGCGCCGCCGCGAGGCCCGTCCCGCGCGCCGGCGTCGCTCCCTCCGCGGTGGCGACGTCCACTCGGTGGCGGTGGCGCTCGCTCGTGGCGGCGATGTCCACTCCGTGGCGGCGGTGGCGCTCGCTCGTGGCGGCGATGTCCACTCCGTGGCGGCGGCGGCGCTCGCTCGTGGCAGCGATATCCACTTCGCGGCGGCGACGCTCGCTCGTGGCGGCGACGCTCGCTGTGCGCTGGAGCTCGCTGTGCGCTGGAGCTCGCTGTGCGCGGCGGCGATGTTTGCTTGGCGCGGCGGCGATGATTGTGCTGCCCGGCCGCGGCCCTTGTTGTGCGCGGCGGCGCTCGTTTGTGCTCGGTAGCGATGACTGTTTGCGCGGCGGCGGCGCTAGTTGTGCGCGAGGGCGCTCGTCCTGCGCGAGGCGGCGCTCGTTGTGTGCGGTGGCGATGATTGTTCTGCGCGGCGGCTCTCGTGCTGTGCGGTGGCGTCGCGAGCTGTGCGCGGCGGCGGCTCTCGTGCTCTGCGGTGGCGGCGCGAGCTGTGCGCCGCGACGGGCGCTGGTTGTGTGCGACGGCGGTCGTGCTGTGCGGTGGCGATGCCTGCTCTGCGCGTTTGTGTGTCGGGGAGTGTGTGGGATTGCGCGTTTGGGCTTTCGCGCGCGACTAAATGGACGTGGTGCGACGAAACGGTCGGGTGGTGGAAGGGTGAGGGCCGCGGGTGGTGGGCTGCGGTCGTGTCGGGGGCGCGGGCTTGGGCGCGGTGCGGTAAGACTGGCGGCATGCTTGTCTCTTTTCCGCGGCTGGTGGGGCGCACGCAAGGGTTCGGCCTTGGGCGGCCGCGGCGGTTCACCGTCGGGCCCGACGGGAAGCGCGTGCTCTTTCTGCGCAGCCTCGGTGGGGAAGACCCGGTTCTGCGGCTGTGGAGCCTCGACCTCGACCGCGGGGACGAGCGGCTCCTCGCCGATCCGGCCGCGCCCGCCGGCAAGGCGCTGTCGGCGCAGGAGCGGGCCCGGCGGGAGCGGGCGCGTGACCGGTCGGCCGGGATCTCGGACTACAGCGCCGATCAGGCCGTACGGCGGGTGGCGTTCACCGCCGACCAGCAACTGTTCATTGTGGACGTCGACAGCGGTGCGGTGACCGCCCTTCCGGCGCGGGCGCCGGTCGAGGACGCGACGATCAGCCCGGACGGTACGGCCGTCGCGTACGTGCATGAGGGGGAGCTCCGGATCGTCGGCACGGACGGCACCGGGGACCGTGCCGTCGCGACCCCGGAGAAGGCCGACGTGACGTACGGGCTGGCCGAGCACGTGGCCGGCGAGTCGATGGAGCGGATGCGCGGCTTCTGGTGGGCGCCGGACAGCAGCCGCCTCGCGGTGGCGCGTGTGGACAACGAGCCCGTCGAGATCTGGTATCTGAGCGATCCGAGCAACCCGCAGGAGCCGCCGACCAGCCACCGCTACCCGCGCGCCGGCACCAATAACGCCGTGGTATCTCTCCATATTTACGATAAATCGGGCGGCGCGACGGCGGTGCGGGCCGAGTACGAGTATCTGGTCGATGTCGTGTGGGACGCGCACGGATTGCTCGCGGTCGTGCAGAACCGGCCACAAACCGTCATGCGCGTGCTCGAGGTCGACCCGGCGACGGGCGCGACCGCGGCCATCGCCGAGATGACCGACGACGCCTGGACGCCGATCGTGCCGGGTGTGCCGAAGCGGACGGCCGGCGGCGAGCTGATCTGGATCGCGGACCGCGACGACACCCGCCACCTGGCCGTGGCCGGTGAGCCGGTCACGCCGCCGGGGCTGCAGGTCGCCGAGCTGCTGTCGGTCGACGGGGACACCATCTTGTTCGCCGCGACCGAGGAACCCACCGAGCAGCACCTCTGGACCTGGTCGCGGGCCGGCGGCCTCCACCAGGTCACCACCGCCAAGGGCGTGCACACCGGCAGCCGTTCCGGCGGCAGCACCGTGATCCGGTCCTACCGGCTCGACGGGGAGGACACGCGATTCGGCTCCCGGATCATCACTGATCTGGCGGCCAGCTCACCCGTCGTACCCAAAGTGTCTCTGCTTCGCGCCGGAAAGCGCGAGTTGCGCACGGCCGTCCTGTTTCCCGCCGTGTGGCAGCGCGGCGAGCGCCTGCCGGTCCTGATGGACCCCTACGGCGGCACGGCCATGCAGCGGGCCGTCGCCGACCGGGGCAGCTACTACGTCTCGCAGTGGTTCGCCGACCAGGGGTTCGCCGTCATCGTCGCCGACGGGCGCGGCACGCCCGGGCGGGGGCCGCGCTGGGAGAAGGAAGCCCACGGCGACAACTCCGACAAGCTGGTCGAGGACCAGGTCGACGCCCTGCACACGGTGGCCGCGCTCTACCCGGAGCTCGACCTCGGGCGGGTGGGCATCCGCGGCTGGTCGGCCGGCGGCACCCTGGCCGCGCTGGCCGTGCTGCGCCGCCCGGACGTCTTCCACGCCGCCGTCGCGGGCGCGCCGGTGACCGACGAGTTCCTCTACGACACGCATTGGCAGGAGCGCTATCTCGGTGATCCGCGGATCGATCCCCGCCCGTACGAGAACGCCTCGGTCCTCAGAGATGCCGCGAAGCTCGAACGGCCGCTGATGCTGATCCACGGCCTGGCCGACGACAACGTCTACCCGGTGCACACGATGCGCTTCTCCGCGGCGCTGCTGGCCGCGGGGAAGCCGCACACCGTGCTTCCGCTGCCGGGCGCCAGTCACATGGCGTCCGACGTCGACCTGCTCACACCGCAACTGCGCTTTTTGCAGGAGGCACTAAAGCATTGACGAGTACGCCGGCGGCCAGCGCCACGAGCGCATTGACGGTTATCGCCGACGCGGTGTCGCCGTGGGCGAGCACGGCCGACATGACGGGCGTGCCGACCGTGATGCCGATCTGCTGGCTCATCGTCGCCAGCCCGGTCGCCAGGCCCTGATCGGCGGCGGGCAGCGCGTTCGTCACGGTGACCATGAAGGCGACGATCGCGACCAGGTTCGCGGCCCCGCCCACGAAGGTCAGCGCCAGCAGCCACTGCCGCTCCGGGCCGAGCAGCACCAGCGGAAGGGTCGCCGCCGCCTGCACGACGAGACCGCCGATGAGCGCACCGCGCGCGCCTGCATGCGCGATGATGCGCGGTGCGACGATTCCGCCCATCACGGTGCCCACGCCGAGGACGGCGAACGACAGCCCGGCCCGCAACGGCGAATAGCCGAGCACGTCCTGCAGATAGAGCGTCAGCACGAACACCAGCGACGTCTCGGTCGCGAAAGCCAGCAGCCCGGCCAGATTCCCCCAGCCGACACCCCTCGACCGCAGCACCCTCACCGGCACCAGTGGCTCCGCCACACGCTTTTCAATCAACCAAAAAATTCCGAGCAGAAGTACGCCGACGAGCACCCACCCGTACACAAGCGCGAGCAGCCCGCCGGTCACGGCGATCGCACCGGGCACGTCGATGCGGCGGCGCTCCTGGTGACGTACATCGGAATCAAGCAGAACCGGCGCGACCAGAAGGGCCACCGCGGCGACCGCGACGTTCAGGAAGAACGCGTAACGCCAGCTTAGCAAGCCGGTCAGCACGCCGCCGAGCACGGCGCCGGTGGTGAAGCCGGCGGCCATCAGCGCGCCGTTGAGCCCGAGAGCCCTGTCGCGGGCCGGACCGGCGGGGAAGAGCGTGGTGAGCAGCGCGAGGGCGGCCGGGGTCACCGCGGCCGTGGCCAGGCCCTGCACGACCCGGGCCGAGAGCAGCACCTCGGCCGACTGCGCGAGACCGCCCGCGAGCGACGAGACGCCGAGCGCCGCCATGCCGATCAGGAACATGCGCCGCCGGCCGGCCAGGTCGGCGACCCGCCCGAAGAGCAGCGTGAACCCGGCCGCGCAGAGCGCGAACGCCGTCGTCACCCACTGCAGGCCACCGACCGAAAGCCCGACGTCGTGCCCGATCGCCGGCAGGGCCACGTTGAGGATGGAGAAGTCGACCGCGAGCGTGAAGCCGGCGGTCAGCAGCACGGCCATCGCCGCGCGCTTTCTGTTCGTCATAAGCGTTGACGATGTTCGTTCGTGCACGAAGCAACCAGAACCCGCTGTTGCGTAGCACTCACAGGGATAGGCAGCCGCCGCGCCGCCGAGCAACGATGATCCGGTGAACGAACTCGGGGCCTTCCTGCGAACCCGCCGCGCCCGCCTCACCCCAACCGAGGCCGGGCTCATCTCGTACGGGGCCAGGCGCGTGCCCGGGCTCCGGCGCGAGGAGCTCGCCCAGCTGGCCGGCGTCAGCCACACGTACTACATGCGCCTCGAACAGGGCCAGAGCCACAACGCGTCCACCTCGGTGATCGACGCCCTGGCCCGCGCCTTGCGGCTGTCCGCGGACGAGCGCTCCCACCTTTACGATCTGGCCCGCCCGGCCCGCTCCGCCGTCGGGCCGGCCGAGACCGCGCGGCCCACTCTGGTGCGGCTGCTGGACGGCATGCCCGGCCTTCCGGCCGTCCTGGTCGATCGGCGCACCACCGTGCTGGCCTGGAACCCCCTCGGCCGTGCCCTGCTGGCCTTCCACGAGACCACGCCCGGCGTGAACCTCGCCCGCCAGCTCTTCCTGGACCCGCACACCCGCGACCTGTACCGCGACTGGCACACCGAGGCCTGCCGCGCCGTCGCCTCCCTCCGCCTGGTGGCCGGCCGCACCCCCGGCGACCGCGCGCTGGCCGAGCTGATCGGCGACCTGTGCATCAACAGCACCGAGTTCGCCGAGATCTGGGCCCACCACCCCATCGCCGAGTGCGTCACCGGGCGCAAGCTCCTGCACCACCCGGTCGTAGGCGACCTCGACCTGGACTTCGAGGTCCTCCAGTCCGCCGACGGCAGCGGCCAGCGCCTGATCACCTACATGGCCGCCCCCGGCACCCCCGCCGCCACAGCGTTGCGGCTGCTGGCCGCTTGATCGTTCACCTCGGTCAGCCCACCGCCCTCCAGCATCAGCACACGGTCGACCAGGTCGAGCCCTTCGGTGCGGTGCGTCAGCACCAGGACGGTCCGGCCCCGCCCGGCCGCCAGCAGGTCCGCCATCAGAGCCTCGGCCACATCCGCGTCCAGGCCTTCGGTCGGCTCGTCGAGGATCAGCAGGCCCGGCTCGGCCAGCAGCGCCCGCGCGGTCGCGAACCGCCGAACCTGCCCACCCGACATCGTGCTTCCGCCACTGCCCAGCCACGTGTCAAGCCCAGCGGCGAGCCCGTCAAGCCATTCCCCGAGCCGCACCCGCTCCAGCACTGCGCGCAGCTCCCCATCCGTGGCACCCGGCCGGGCCAGCCGCAGATTCTCCCGAACGGTGGACGCGAACACATGGTCGGTCTCATCCCCGACAAGCACGATCCGCCCCCGCACCACCTCCTCGGGCAACTCCCGCAGATCGCTCCCGTCGCCCAGGGCCAGCGCCCCCGCCCGCGGATCGAGCAACCGCCCGACAACCGCGGCCAGAGTCGACTTCCCCGCCCCCGACCGCCCGAGCACAGCAATCCGCGCTCCAGCCACCAGGTCGAGGTCGAGCCCATCGAGCACGGCCTCCCCGTCAGGGTCCCAACCAGCGACAATGCTTTGCAGACGTACGCCGAGAGGCCCACCCCTCCCGACGCCATTGCCCTTCGCGCTCGTGCCGGTGCCGCCGCCCTTCTCGGTGCCGCTGCCTTCCACGTTCGTGTCGGCGTCGCTGCCCTTCGCGTTTGTGCCGGTGCCGCTGCCCTTCTCGGTGCCGCTGCCTTCCTCGTTCGTGTCGGCGCTGCTGCCCTTTGCGTTCGTGTGGACGCCGCTGCCCTTCGCGTTCGTGTGGACGCTGCTGCCTCCCTCGTTGGTGTTGGCGCCGCCGCCCTTCGTGCTTGTGTCGACGCCGCTGCCCTCCTCGGTTGTGTCGGCGTCGCTGCCCTTCGTGCTTGTGTCGACGCCGTTGCCCTCCTCGCTTGTGTCGGCACCCGTGCCCTTCGCGCTCGTGCCGATGCTTGTTACCGACGGGTGGCTCGCGTCGGTGCCGCTGCCCTCCTTGTTCGCGCCCACGTTCGAAGGGCTTCGCGGAAGCTGAGGCGCTGGCGGTCCGGCGATCGGGCGGCCGTGGCGAGGGAATGTGGCGGCCGGTGGCTCGGCCAGCAGGGTGGCGAGGCGTTGTTCGGCACCGGCGGCGCGGCGGCGGGCCACTGCGGCGTCGGGGAGGGTCATGACCTGCTCGCCGAGGACGACCATGCACAGCAGCAGAACCGCGGCCCATTCGTGGCTGAGGCCGCCGAGGGCGTACACCGTGCCGGTGACCGTGATGCCCCAACCGAGGTGCCCCAGGGCAGCGGCCCACCCGGCCGCGCGGGCCGACTGTTCCTCGAGCCGGGCGAGCTCACGGCTGCGCCGCTCGGGAACGGTCTGCGAACCGGTCAGCTCCTCGATGCCGTCCACGGTCTCCACCATGGCGTCGCGCAGCTGGGCGCGGGCTTCGCCGGTAGCGAGCTCACTGCGAGTCGCCTGCCGGGCGGCAACCATCGGCGCCGGCACGCCGGCGATCACCAGCCCGGCCGCGAGCGGCACCGCGACGGCCGGCGAGAGGAGCAGCGCCACTCCTGACGCGATGCCGATGGTCGCCAGGGCGGCCCAGGCCGGCAGCCGCCCGCGCAACAGCCCGTCGACCCGAGCGTCCACGTCGTCTACAACTTTGGTCAGCAGATCCCCGCGCCGCCGCAGCCGGGGCCCGGGCACCAGGGGAATCAGCGCCGCGTACACCCGCGACCGCCACGCCCCGAGCCGGGCGAACGCGACATCATGCGCAACGAGCCGCTCGAGATACCGAAGCAGCGGCCGAGTCACCGCACTGCCCCGAACCAGCACCACAGCCGTCGACAGCGAAAGCACCGGCGGCAGGCTCGACGCCCGCACCAACAGCCAGGCAGCCGCCCCGGTCAGCACGAGCCCGGCCAGCGAAGACCCACTCCCCAACACGACAGCCACCCACGCCCGCACACCGGCAGAGGCGCGCCGCGACGTATTGGCCGACAGTGTGGTCGTCGCCGGGTCGCCGGCCCCGCTGCCAATGGCTGAAGCAGCAACGGCGGTGACGGTAGACGTGCCGGCGGAGGCGGCGGTGCGGGCCGGCGCGGATCCGGCGGTGGTGAGGGTGGCGGCGGTGGGAACGCCGGCGGAAGCCGCGCCGGCTGGAGCGGGGCCGGCGGTGATGGCAGCGGTGGCGATAGAAGCGGTGGGGGAGTGCTCGGCCGGCGGTGTCACGTCGGTGATGCGGTCGGCGGCGGCGAGCAAGGCCGGGCGGTGGGCGACCACGAGGACGGCGCTGCCCAGGCGCGCGGCGGTTCGGAGGCGGTCGATGACCAGTTGTTCGGTGGTGGCGTCGAGGTGGGCGGTCGGCTCGTCGAGGAGCAGGGTGACCGGCTCCGCGCCGGCCCGGTGCAGCAGTGCGGCCAAGGCCAGCCGGTGCCGCTGGCCGGCGGAAACCCCGGCGCCCCGCTCGCCCAGCGGAGTGTCGGCGGGCAGGTCCAGTCCTACCGTTCGCAGCGCGTCGCTGATGTCGGAAGCGGACGATCCGGACGGAAAGAGGTCGGCCACCGTGCGGGCGTGCGGCAGGGTGACCCGCTGCGGGAGATAGTGCGCGTTGTCCGCGACGGCCACACCCGCCTGCGGCGCCTGCAGACCGGCGAGCACCCGCAGCGCGGTTGTCTTGCCTGCGCCCGACGGCCCGCGCAAAGCCACGATCTCCCCGGCGCGCACGGTGAGCTCGTCGAGGGTCAGGGCGTCCCGTGTCGTCCCGGGGTAGCGCACCCGCAGGCCGAAAGCACCCACACCGACCAGCCCGGAAGCTTCCGCTCCAAGCTCACCCAGAAGTTGATCATGGGGAGAGCTGAAGGCTTCCGCGCTGCTCGCGCTGCTCGCGCTGGCGGGGCTGGTCGCGCTGCTCGCGCTGGCGGGGCTGGTCGCGCTGCTCGCGCTGGCGGGGCTGGTCGCGCTGCTCGCGCTGGCGGGGCTGGTTGGGCTGGTTGGGCTGGTTGCGCTGGCAGGGCTGGTTCCGCTGGCAAGTCCGGCAGGGCTGGTTTCGCTGGCAGGGCTGATTGCGCTGGCAAGTCCGGCAGGGCTGATAGGGCTGGGTGCGCTGGTTGCCGGCGCCGCGGGGGTTGCGCCGGGTGCGGTGTTGGGTGGGGTGGATGTCAGGATCTCGTCGACGTCGTTGATTACGGCGGTGGCGTCGGTGGCGGCGTGGTACTTGGCGGCCATCTCGCGTAGGGGGCGGTACGCCTCGGGGGCCAGCAGGATGACCAGGAGGGCCGGGCCGAGGGATATGTTGCCTGCGGCCACGCGGAGGCCGGCCTCGACGGCGATCAGGCCCACCGAGAGGGTGCCGACCAGGTCGAGCGCGGTTGAGGACAGGAAAGCCACGCGGAGCACGCGCAAGGTGGCCGAGCGGTGCTTGTCCGTGAGGTCGGCGACCACCTCGGTCTGGCGTTCGGCACGGCCGAAGACGCGCAGGGCGGGCAGGCCGCGCACCACGTCGAGGAAGTGGCCGGCCAGGCGGGCGTCGGCCTGCCAGCGCTGCCGGGCGCGGGACTGCGTGGCCCAGCCGATCAGGGCGCCCAGCACCGGGATCAGCGGCAGCGTGACCAGGGCGACCACCGCGGACGCGGGGTCGACCAGGGCCATGGTGACGATGACCAGCGGGGGCAGCGCGACGCCGAGGACGAGCGACGGCAGGTAGCCGCTGAACCACGGCCGCAGCGCGTCTAGGCCGTTGGTCAGCACGGCGGTGAGCCGCCCCGCCCCGAACGACGCCACCCAGGCCGGGCCGCGGCGCAGCACCGCGGCGAGCATCGCGCGGCGCAGCTCGTCGGTGACCCGGGCGGCGGTCCGCTGGGCGACGAGCTGCTCGCCCCAGGAGAAGGCGGCCCGCGCGGCGAAGGCGCCCGCGAGCAGGGCGGTGGCCCACCGGTGGTCGCCCGCCACCAGCAGGGTGAGTGCTACCGCGACGGTCAGCGTCGCCGCGGCCTGGCCCGCGCCGAGCAGCGCGAGCAGGGCGATGCCGGCCCGGCTGGTGCGGGCGTGACGCACCAGCCGGGGATCCAGCGGCCCGCGGGCTGACGCGGACCGCTTCGGCGCGGCGGTAGCAGGGACTGAGGGCGCGCCGGACGCAGGCGACGCAGTCGAGCCGAGCAGCGGCGCGGGTGACGCGGGCGGGGCCGGCGGCGTGGGTGAGGCGGGCGGCGAGGTGGGGGAGGCGGGAGAGGGTGGCGGCGTAGGCAGGGCGGTGGTCATGAGGGGACCCGTTCGCTGGCGATGCGGCGGCGGAAGACCCAGTAGGAGAAGGCCTGGTAGGCGATGACGCCGGGGAGGATCAGGACGCCGGCCCAGGTGATCAGTTCCAGGGCCTGGGGTGTGGCGGCGGCCGCGTCGCGGGTCAGGGACCACCGCGGGTCGAGGGTGCTGCGCAGGACCACGTCGCCGTGGGTGGTGAAGACGGCGACCACGGCGCCGGCCACCGACAGGGCCGTGACGGCGAAGGCCAGGGCCTCGCGGCCGGAACGGGCCAGCATGCCGGCAAGCAGGCTGAGGGCCGCGGCGGCCAGGGCCAGGCGTGAACCCGTACCGAAGCCGATGACCAGAAGCGCGACGGCACCGCCCGAGCCCAGCCACCGCGCCAGCGTGCGGGCCCGATGGCGCAAGGGGCCGCTGGTGCGCAGGCCGAGGAACGTGGCGCCCAGCATCAGTGCGGCGAACAGGGCGGCCAGCGCGCCCAAGGCAGCGGCCGGTGACCAGATCGGGCCCAGGGTGCGGGACAGGCCGCCGCCGGTCACCGAGCCGTCGGCGCCGAGGGCCAGGCCGCGGACGAACGTGGCCAGCAGCGCGCCCCACACCAGCACGATGCCGAGTGAGCTCAGCGCCAGGGCGATGTCGGCGCGGCGGCGGTACGACGGGCCGTCGCCCTTGCCCCGGAACTCGAGGGCGACGCCGCGGACGGCGAGCAGGAGCAGCAGGACGACCATCGGCAGGTAGAGTCCGGAGAGCAGGGCCGAATACCAGGCCGGGAACGCGGCGAACGTGACGCCGATCGCCGCGACCAGCCAGACCTCGTTGCCGTCCCAGAACGGGCCGATCGTGCGGACCGCGGCGCCGCGCTCGTGGTCGTCGCGGCCGAGCACCGGGCCGAGCAGGCCCACCCCGAAGTCGAAGCCCTCGAGCACGAAGAAGAGCACCCAGGCGAGCACGACGACGGCGAACCAGAAGGTGATCATGTCAGTCCCTCAGTAGACGGGTGCGGGTTCGGCGGTCTCGGCGACGGTGACCGGTGGTGGGGCCAGCGGCTGCCGGGCGAGGTGGCGGACCAGGCGGAACCAGACGACCGCGAGGATGCCGTAGACGACCGTGAACCCGGCCAGCGAGGCGATCACCTCGGAGCTGGTCAGCCCGGGGGAGATGCCGTCGGCGACCTTCGAGATGCCGAAGGCGATCCAGGGCTGGCGGGCGGTCTCGGTGAAGATCCAGCCGAAGGTGTTGGCCACCGCGGGCAGGACCGGGATCAGCGGCAGCCAGCGGGTCAGCCAGCGCGGGGCGTCACGGTGCTTGCGCGTACGCCAGAGGTAGTACGCCGCCACGGCCGCCGCCAGCATGCCGGCGCCGATCATCACGCGGAACGACCAGAAGGCCACCGGGATCATGGGCACGTACGAACCAGGGCCGTACTGGGAGACGTACTGTGCCTGAAGGTCGTTGATGCCCTGCACCGTCGCGTTGGGGTCGCCCTTGGCCAGGATGGAGAGCAGCCAGGGGATGTCGAGCGAGAAGTCCGGGAACGGCGAGCCGAGCGTGAAGATCGAGAACGGCGCGCCCTTGGTGGTCTCGTAGAGCGCCTCGGCCGCGGCCATCTTCATCGGCTGCACCTCGGTCATGACCTTGCCCAGGTGGTCGCCGGTCAGCGCGGTCATCGCCCCGCCGGCCAGCGTCATCCACGCGCCGAGCCGGGCCAGGACGCGGAAGGTGCCGTCGGCCGCGAGCCGCCACACGCCCAGGGCCAGCAGCAGAGCGCCGCCGACCATGATCGCGCCGGCCAGGGTGTGCGGGAACGCGGCCAGGTTGACCTTGTTGAGCAGCAGCTCGGTGAACGACGTCAGGCGCGCCCGCCCGGTCACCGGGTCCAGCGCGTACGCCACCGGATGTTGCATGAAGGAATTGGCGGCCAGGATGATGAAGGCCGACAGCACGGTGCCGATGGCGACGATGACGATCGTGGCCGTGTGCACGAGGCGGGGCAGGCGGTCCCACCCGAAATACCAGAGCGCGAGGAAGGTCGCCTCGAGGAAGAACGCGAGCATCCCCTCGATGGCCAGGGTCGGGCCGAAGACGTCGCCGTAGAACTTGGCGAAGCTGCTCCACCCGAGGCCGAACTGGAACTCCTGGACGAGGCCGGTGACGACGCCTACCGCAAAAGTGACAATGAGAAGTTTTCCGACGAATTTTGTCAGGTCCAAATACGAAGAGCGCTTCGTGCGCAGCCATGCGATCTGCAAGCCGGCGGCGGCCGCGGCCAGGCTGATCGACAGCGGCACGAAGAAGTAGTGATAGATCGTCACCACCGCGAACTGGAGCCGGGTCAGGTCCAGCACGTCCATGGGAATGCCCCCTCTACGACGTCTCGTAGTAGATACTACGACGCGTAGTACGACAGTGCGCAGTAGGCCTGTGTAAGATGGCATACATGGCTCTCGGGGACCTGGAACGCGAGGTCATGCGGCAGTTGTGGGACGCGGGCGAGCCGCTCACCGTGCGGCAGGTGCACGAGCGCCTCCGGGAGCGCGACCTGGCCTACACGACCGTGATGACCGTGCTCAGCCGCTTGACGAAAAAGCGGGTGGTCGTGCAGCAGAACGACGACCGTGCTTACAAGTACGCGCCGGCGCAGTCGCGTGAGGAGATGACCGCCGGGCTCATGCTCGACGCGCTCACCGCCAGCGGCGACCAGGACGCGGCGCTGGCCTACTTCATGGGGCAGCTGTCACCCGACGCCCTCAAAGCAGCAATCGAAGCCGCCACGAAGAAATGACGGCTTGCCGTTCCTCTTCAGGGCGGTCGGAGGGGTGACGGCGCTTCTGCTCGGCGCGCTCGGCCTGACCCTGTCGCTGGTCGTTCCGGGCCCGCTGGCGCGTGCGCACTGGCCCGACCGGGCTCCGGCCGCGGCCGTCCTGCTCTGGCAGTCGATCACGCTGAGCGCCGTGCTGTCCGCGCTCGGCGTGGTGCTCTCGGCGCCGTACGAGGTGACCCGGGCCGCCGGTTCGGGCAAGCCGGTCGCCGCGGCCGCCCTCATCGGCGCCCTGGTCGTGGCCGGCGTCATCATCCTGCGGCTGGTCGTGTCGCTGATCGGCGTCACCCGCCGCTCGCGCGTGCGCCGCGCCCGCCATCGCGAGCTGGTCGACCTGCTCGACCGGGCCGAGCAGCACCGCGAGCTCGGTCCCGACAACCTGCGGGTGCTCGACGGGGCGCTGCCCCTGGCCTACTGCGTGCCCGGCCGCGAGCCGCGCGTGGTGCTGAGCAACGGCGTGCTCCAGGTGCTCGACCGGGATCAGGTCGACGCCGTCCTCGCCCACGAGCAGACCCATCTGCGTCATCGGCACGAGGTGGTGATGGAGTCCTTCACCGCGTTCTACCGCGCCGTGCCGGGGCCGTTGCGCAGCCGGGCGCCCCTCGACGCCGTACATCTGCTGTTGGAAATGATCTCGGACGACGTGGCGCGGCGGAAAGCCGGAGCCGAGCCGCTGCGGGCCGCCCTCGAGCGGTTGTCCGACGCCGTCCCCCTGGCGGAGGACGCGCGGGCCGACCCGACGGGTGACGCGAGGCGCCGAAGGCTGGATCGGCTGACCAAGCCGCACACCGTGTCCGTCGGCCTGAACGTGGCCGCCGCCCTTGCCGCCGTCGGTCTGCTGGTACTACCCACCGTGATCCTGGTCGTGCCGTGGCTCGATCGTGCGCTGGATCATTGGCCGCTCTAGTCACTCTGCGTATGCCTTCCTGAGCAAGCAGTTTCCCGTACGCGGCGGCTTCAGTTCTCCACATGATCCGGAGTACGGTGGTCCCCGGTTCGGCAGCCCCCCATCGTCCACCCGGCCGATCTGACGGACCACCGCCTAATCGCCGTGTGCGCGAACCGGGGACCCGAGTGGTTGGGGTGAAGCCGCGATGTCTTGCGGCCGGACGCGTCTTCCCGTCCGAACCCGTCAGCTAACCCGGTCGGCGGCTCGAGGGAAGAAAGGACATCACACCCAACGTGAAACGGATTGGGGCGCGCGGTCGCGCCGCAGTTCTGCGCGGACTCGTCTGCGCACTCGCGGCGGTCGGGGTCGTTGTCACCGGACCAGCCGTCGCGCACGCCACACCCTCGCCCTCCACGGTCGAGGCTCAGATCGACAAGCAGTGGAACGAACTCGAGCCGGTCATCGAGCAGTACAACGACGTGCACAACCAGCTGCTCAAGAACCGCGCTCGGCAGAAGAGTCTCGCCGCCCAGCTCACTCCGCTCCAGGTGCAGGTCGACCTGGCGATGGCCCAGGTGCAGGGCCTGGCCGTCGACGCGTACAAGCAGGGTGCGCCCAACGCCCTCAACGCCATGATCATCAGTGGCTCGCCGACCGGGCTGACCGACAAGCTGACCTATCTCGATCAGCTGGCCCGTCATCAGCAGGAGCAGATCAAGGGCGTGGCGGCGCTGCGCGACAAGCTCACCGCCACCAAGGCCGACCTGGACGTCGTGACCAAGTCCGTCGCCGCGCGTGACAAAGACCTGTCCACGCGCAAGAAGGCGATCCAGACGAAGATCACCTCGCTGCAGAAACTGCGGATCCAGGCGTACGGATCGGCGGACGCCTCGGACGGGCCCCTGCGGTTGGGTGCCTGTCCGGTCACGTACACCAATGACAAAGGCGGACGTGCGGCTCAGCGTGCGTGCGACCTGATCGGCAAGCCGTACGTCTTCGGTTCGGCTGGACCGAACACGTACGACTGCTCCGGTCTGACCCAGGAGGCCTGGGGCAGCGTCGGTGTGC
Organism: Paractinoplanes atraurantiacus; assembly: GCF_900215205.1. Taxonomy (GTDB): domain Bacteria; phylum Actinomycetota; class Actinomycetes; order Mycobacteriales; family Micromonosporaceae; genus Actinoplanes; species Actinoplanes atraurantiacus. The sequence continues at coordinate 274,282 of NZ_OBDY01000009.1, read as the reverse complement.
ACCTCGACCACTACACGAAAGACCAGTGGGGCGAGGGCAAGGCGGTGTCGCGGGACGAGTTGCAACCGGGTGACCTTGTCTTCTTCTTCCCGGGAAGCCTCCATCATGTCGGCATCTACATCGGTGGCGGCCTGATGGTCCACGCTCCGCACACGGGGGATCACGTGCGGATGGCGGAGATCGACCGTATGCCCATCGCGGGCTTCCGCCGGCCAGGCTGACTCTGAGTTCGTTGGTCGAGGCCGCCGGGGCACCAGCTCCGGCGGCCTCTTCTTCGGTGCGGGCATAATTCGTTGTCATGAGCGACTCCCCCTTGATCGACAGCCTCACAGCGGCCGTGGAGGCCCGCCCGGACGACCTGCCGTTGCGGCTGCACCTGGCCGAGCTGCTGGTGGCGGCCGGGCGCGGGGGAGAGGCGATCGCTCACGCCGCCCAGGTCCTGGCCCGCGAGCCCGGCAACGCCACCGCCCAGAAGCTGATGGGTTCGGCCCTCAGCCCCTCCGCGCCGGCGCCCACCCCTTCGGCCCCCGTTGACTGGGACGCGATGGAGCAGGAGTTCGGCGACGTCGTGCCGCCGCGCTTCACCCGCGCCGACGGCGAACCCGACCCCGTCCAAGGCCACGCCGACCGCGCCTTCGACATCGAGACCTCGCGGATCACCCTGGCCGACGTCGGCGGCATGGAAGAGGTCAAGAAGCGCCTCGAGATCTCCTTCCTGGGCCCCATGCGCAACCCGAAGCTGCGCAGCCTGTTCGGCAAGAGCCTGCGCGGCGGCCTGCTCCTCTACGGCCCGCCCGGCTGCGGCAAGACCTTCCTGGCCCGCGCGGTGGCCGGCGAGATGGGCGCCTCCTTCATCTCCCTGTCGATCACCGACGTCCTGAACATGTGGGTGGGCAGCTCCGAGCGCAACCTGCACGACCTGTTCGACTCGGCCCGCGGCCACGCCCCGTGCGTGCTGTTCCTCGACGAGATCGACGCCCTGGGCCACAAGCGCAGCCAGCTCAACTCGTCGTCCATGCGCACGGTCGTCAACCAGCTGCTGACCGAGCTCGACGGGGTCGACGGCAACAACGACGGCGTCTTCGTGCTGGCCGCCACCAACGCTCCCTGGGACATCGACTCGGCGCTGCGCCGCCCGGGCCGCCTCGACCGTACGGTCCTGGTGCTGCCGCCGGACAAGCCGGCCCGCGCCGCGATCCTCCAGTACCACCTGCGCGACCGCCCGGTGGCCGGCATCGACCTGGGCCGCGTGGCCGACGCCACCGATCACTACTCGGGCGCCGACCTGGCCCACGTCTGCGAGACGGCAGCCGAGTTCGCCATGCGCGACTCCATCGCCACCGGCGACATCCGCATGATCAACCAGCAGGACATGCTCGACGCCGTCCGCGAGATCCGCCCGTCCACCGACGGCTGGTTCGCCACGGCCCGCAACGTGGCCATGTTCGCCAACGAGTCCGGCGAGTACGACGACTTGGCCGCCTACCTCAAAAAGCGCAAAATCCGTTGACCTGTACGCCTCCACGCCCGGCCGCTTCGCCTTCACCGCGCCTATCGTCCGCCCGTTTCCTGGCCGGGGCAGTGCGTTGAGCGAACGGGCCGACGCCTACTGGCGGGCGCACCGACTCGCTCAGGTGGGCCGCTACGACGAGGCCGAGAAAGCCGCCCGCGAGGGCCTCGCGCTCGATCCGGGCGACGCGCGCCTGCTGACGCTGCTCGCCTCGGTCCTGCGCCTGCGGCGTGACTACGCCGGCGCCCTCGCCACGGCCGACGCCGCGGTCGCCGCGGCCCCGCAGTTCGCCGACGCCCACGCCGAACGGGCCGAGAACCTCATCGTCATGATCCGCTCCCGGGACGCGGTCTCCGCCGCCGCCGAGGCGGTGCGCCTCGGCCCCACCGAGCCGACCGCCCACTTCGTGCTGGCCCGCGCGCTGGCCTCAGCCAAGGACTACCCACGGGCCCGGGCCGCCGCCGCACACGGCCGCTCCCTCGATCCGAACTCCGTCGAGGGCCTGCTGACGGTGGCCGACGTGGAACGCGACGCCGGCAACCGCGACGCGGCCCTGACCGCCGCCCGCGCCGCCTTGGCCATAGCGCCCGGCAACCCGTACGGCCGCTGGCTGATCGCCATGCTCGACGCCGAACGCCTCCGGGTCCGCCGCTCGATGCGCGCCCTGCGCGACGTGGCCCGCGACAATCCGGCCCGGGCCGACGTCGTCTCGATGACCTGGCCGATCCGCGGCGTCCTGAACGGCCTGCGCCGCGGCGTAGCCGCCAGCGCCGCCCTGGTCTGCCTCCTGCAACTGATCGCCCTCTGGTGGTGGCCCACCGCCGGCCCGTTCGGCCGCGTCATGGCCGGCGTCCTGGCCGCCGTCATGGCCGGTTTCGCGGCCCGCATCCTGATCCCCGCCGGCCGTCTCCCGTGGCGCTGCCTGCGCCTGCTGCCCCCACTGATGCGCCGCGCCAACGTGACGGCCCTGGCCCTGACGGCCGTCGCCACAATCTTGCTTTTCCTGTACGCCGTGACGTCCTGGTGGCCACTCCCACTGCTGGCCCTGGCTCTGACCCCGTTCCTGTGGCTGCTGGGCTTGGCCGAGCTCCTGGGCGCCGGCTTGGACGACCCCGGAATGCGCCACGCGATCACCGACTTGGCCGCCGAGTTCCGCGCGTGGTGGCACACCACGAAGAAGGACCTCCGAGAGGCCTGGACCAACCCCCAGCCCACCCGAAAGCAGCCTTCCCCAACCGCACCCCCCTCCGCGCCCCCGGGCACTCCGGCCTTTCCTCCCTCCGCGCCTTCAGGTGGTCCGCCCTTCCCTCCCTCCGTGCCGCCCACCTCGCGCCCCTTCGCGCCTCCGCCCGCCTCAGACCTTCCGCCCTCCGCGCCGCCCACCTCGCCGCCGGGTGAGATCGGGCGGCCGGATGGCGACTGGCCTCGGTGACGGCGCGTCGTGACCGATCAGGACGGCCTCCGAGACAAGCTCCAGTCGATTGCCGAGGACGAGGCCGGCTTCGCGCCTGAGCTGGCCGATCTGGCGATCCGGCGCTGGCGCAGTTTCGGCCGCCGCCACAAGACCCGCCATCCCAGCCACGAGCTCCGCGTGCGCGACCTGGCGAAGGGCCTGAAACAGGGCTACCCCGGCGAACTCATCTTTCTGCCGCCGGGCGTACTGGAGCGCGTCGCCGAGCAGTTCGCCGAGGTCCTGCGCAGCTCAGCTTTTCTCTCCGCCGGCGGTGGAAGCTTGGACGGGAACGGGCCCGCCGGCCGCGGTCTGGGGCAGGCGGCGGTCGAGGAACCATAGGATCGCGGCGAAGACGGCGGCCATGACGGCGACCATCAGCATGTTGCGGACGGCGGCCGGGTAGCCGACCGTGGTGGCGTCCGTGAACGGGTACGGGAACCAGTCGGTGGTCCCGCCGTGCGCCAGCGTGTAGCCGATCCACGCGGCCGGCCACAGGAACGCCCAGCCGATCGTCCGGAGGTCGATCCGGGGCCGCGGCCCGAAGACCAGCCATCCGGCCAGCGCCGCCCACGGCGCGATGTAGTGGAATCCCAGGTTCGACCACCAGCCGGCGCCGTGCGGGTCGGACTCGCCGGCCAGGATCGTGGCGTACACGATGCCGGTCACGATGATCCCGAGCAGCGAGTCGAGCCGCAGAACCCGCCAGACCCGCCCGTCGCGCCCCGGATCGATCATGAGGCTGCCCGCGGCGAGCAGCACCAGGACGTTGCTCTGGATCGTGAAGTAGCTGAACAACCGGATGAACCGCGTGACGGCCGGCGCGTCGGTCCCCTGGGCACTGAGCACCATCTGGATGACCAGGGAGGTCAGAACGACGGCGAAGAGCAGGCCGTGCCAGATGCGGGAGGCCGTACGAACGCGGTTCACGTCCGGTAGTAAACCCTTGATCCACATCGAGGGAAAGTCGAGGCCGGCCACGCGTTCGTGACCGGCCTCCGCGGGATGGGTCAGGACTTCGTGGCGGGGGTGCTCTCCTGGGCCGGGCGGCGACTGGCCTTGGCGTACGCGAGAAGCGCCAGAATCAAAGCGATCACCCCGGCGATGAGGCCCGCGATGCCGAAGGCGTCGGGCCCGTCGGAGCTGTCGTCGTCGGCAGCGGCCTGCGGGGTGGCGGCCGCGGTGGGCGCTGCGGCGGCCGTGTCGGTCGCGCCGGCCGCGGCCAGCTTCAGCACGGGCGCCGGGTGCTCCGGCTCGGTGCCGTCGGTGGTGGGCTCGTCGATCCAGCGGACGGTGGTGTTGTCGGAGTAGTACTGCAGCGCCTTGAAGACCATCTGGCCGGACTCGGGCAGCGGCCCGAGCGACACGTCGAACTCCTGGAACTGTCCCGGCTTGACCTCCGAGCCGGCCTTGGCCGTCCAGGTGATCTTCGAGACCGCCTCGGTGATCTGGGCTCCGTGCGCCTCCAGCGGCTTGGCCAGCTTGGAGACGGTGGTGGCCACGTCCCACCCGGTGATCGGCTTGACCGAGACCGAGGCCACCGGGTTGTCGGCCGGCAGGTTCACCTCGACCTTGTTCGTGCTGGCGGTGTCGGACTCGTTGGGCACCCGGAAGGTCACCTTGGTGTAGCCCCCCGCGGTCGCGGTGTCGGGGTTCACCGTGACGTGGGCAGAGGCGGGCGCGGCCAGCGCCAGGGTGAGGCCGGCGACCGTGGCGGCCACCAGGGCCGAGCGCTTGAGCAGGGACATCGAAGTCGTCAACCTTCCGCATGGGGGACAGCCCGTTGCCGGGCACTCCGCGTTGGTCGCCCCTCGACCCCCAATAGTTCCCACCGCCCCCAACTTTTTCTCGAGCACGTCGCCCCACCACCGCCTCCCGCGTCGCGGGCCGGGGATAGGGGCCGGGGGCCGCGCGGCAGGCCGAGGGTAGGGGCCGCAGGGCGGGCCAGGGGTTTGGGGCCGGGGGCCGCGCGGCAGGCCGAGGGTAGGGGGCCGTAGGGCGGGCCAGGGGTTTGGGGCCGGGAGTCGGGAGCCGCGGGGCGGGTCGGGGGTCTGGGCCGGGGTCAGGAGCCGCAGAGCGGGTCGGGGGTCCGGGGTCGGCGGCCGGGGCCGCGGGACGGGCCGGGGCCGCGGGACGGGCCGGGGCCGAGCGGCGGGCGGGCCGCGGGACGGGCCGAGGCCGAGCGGCGGGCGGGCCGCGGGACGGGCCGAGGCCGAGCGGCGGGCGGGCCGCGGGACGGGCCGGGGCCGAGGGGCGGCCGGGGCCGCGGGACAGGCCGGGGGCCGCGGACGGCCGGGGGCAAAGGGCCGGGCCGCGCGGCGGGCCGCGACGCGGGCCGGTGTCAGCGGATCGCTGGGAGGCGCACGTCAACTCGGAGGCCGGGGGCGGCGTCGCTCAAGGTGACCGTGCCGCCGTGGCGGCGGGCCAGTTCGCGGACGATCGCGAGGCCCAGGCCGGAGCCGCCGGCGTCGCGGGCGCGGGCGTCGTCGAGGCGTGTGAAGCGGTCGAAGACCCGCTCCCGGTCGGCTTCGGGAATGCCCGGGCCGTCGTCGGTCACGGTGATCCAGCGGTACGCCGCGTCGGCCCGCACCTCGACGCAGATCCGCGACTTCGCGTGGCGGACCGCGTTGTCCAGCAGGTTGGCCACCACCCGGCCGAGCGCGTCCGGCTCCCCGGTGATCGTGACCGGCGCCGCCGGGCGCACATAACCCACCGTCGGATAGCGGGCCGTCACGTCGCCGACCACCGCGCCCAGGTCGACCTCGCGGAACGGCGCCGCGACGACCCGTCCTGGCGCCGCGTCGTCGGCCCGGGCCAGCAGCAGCATGTCGTCGACGAGCCGGCTGAGACGGTCGACGTCGGTCAGCAGGTCGTCGGCGAGCGCGTTCCAGTCGGTGTCGGGCAGCCGCTGTGAGACCTCCAGCTCCGTGCGCATGTTGGTCAGCGGACTGCGAAGCTCGTGGGCCGCGTCGGCGACGAACGCCCGCTGTCGGGCCTGCGCCGCGTCGAGCCGGTGCAGCATGCCGTTGAGCGTCACCGCGAGCCGGTGGATCTCGTCGCGTGACTCGGGCACGGGCAACCGGCCGGCCCGGGTGCCCCCGGTGATCTCCTCGGCGCCCGAGCGCAGCGCGTCGACCGGGCTGAGCGCCGCGCCGAGCACCCGCCACAGCACCAGCCAGAGGGCGCCCACCAGCAGCGGAAACATGATCAGCAGGGTGACGCGCAGGATGTGCACGCCCTGCGTCAGGTCGCTCGTGGACCGCGCGACCAGCACGCGCACGGGATCGGTGGGCGGACCGGCGGTCACCATCACGACCCGCGCGTCACCGTCGAGCCCGACGCGGCTGCCGGGGATCTCGCGCACTTCGCCGTCGCCCATGCCCCGCAACTCGTCGGCATGCAGCATCGGGATGAGCCGGTCAGCGCCGGCCGAGATCGACAGGACCCGGCCCTGCGCGTCGATGACCTGGACCTGCATGGCCGCGTTGACCGGGATCGGCTCGGCGAGCTGCCCTTGGTCGACCAGCTTGGCCACGCCCCGCGCCGTGTCCAGCGCCTCGGCGTTGACCGCGCGCAGCAGCCCGAAGTTGAGCACGGCGACGAGCAGCACCCCACCCGCGGCCAGGCCGGCCGTGAGCGCCAGGACCGAGGTCAGCACCAGCCGGGCGCGCAGGCTGAGCTCGCGCGGCCGGCGCATCAGTGGCCGCGCGGTGGCTCGGCCGGCGCGCCGGTGACACCCGCGTCTCCCGTGACGGCCGCGAGCCGGTAGCCCGCGCCGCGCACGGTCTCGAGCCGGTCGCGCCCGATCTTGCGGCGCAGGTAGCCGACGTAGACCTCGACCGCGTTCGGTGCGGTCTCCACCGCGGCGTCCCAGACGTGGTCGAGCAGCTCGATCTTGCTGACCACCTCGCCGGGGCGGCGCATGAGGTATTCCAGCAGGGCGAACTCGCGGGCCGTGAGCGTCACCTCGGCGCCCGCGACCATCACCCGGCGCTCGGCCGGATCGAGCTCGACGTCGCCGTGGGCGAGCACGGTCGGCCGCTCGTGCACGCCGCGGCGCAGCAGCGCGCGCAGCCGGGCGAGCAGCACGATGTAGGAGAAGGGCTTGGTCAGGTAGTCGTCCGCGCCGCAGTCGAGCCCGTCGGCCTGGTCGTACTCCCCGTCCTTGGCCGACAGCATCAGCACCGGCACCCAGTTGCCCTCGGCCCGTAGTTGGCGGACCACCCGATAGCCGCTGAGCCGCGGCAGCATCACGTCGAGGATCATCGCGTCGTACCCGCCGTGACGAGCCATCTCGAGCCCGTCCTGCCCGTCACCGGACACGTCCACCGCGAAGCCCTCGGCCTGCAACCCGCGCTGCAACGCGGCCGCGAGCCGCGCCTCGTCTTCCACCACCAGCAACCGCACCCCCTTACCTTTGCATGGGAGGGGCAACCCCTAGGGGCGGCTCTCAGCCCGGTCACAGCGGCCACGGCGCACTCTTGTGGCAGATCAACGGGAGGTGGACATCGTGTCCGTGTTCAGATCGAGGCCGGCCCTTCGCTGGCTCGTACCATCCGCCGCGGCGGTGGTCGTGATCGGGGGCGGCGCAGCGGCGGGAACGATCGTCGCGAGCGCGGATCCCTCGCTGCCCGACCGCAGCGCGGCCGAACTGCTCGTCGACCTTCAGAACGCGAAGGTCGACGGCCTGTCCGGCACCATCGTGCAGAGCGCCGACCTGGGGCTGCCCAAGATCGCTGGGCTGACCGCCGACTCGGGCGGAGCCGACCTGGTCAACCTGGTCGCGGGCAGCAACACCGCCCGCGTCTGGTACGCCGGTGAGGACAAGGCGCGACTGGCGCTGATGAGCACGCTCGGCGAGACCGACGTCATCCGCAACGGCTCCGACGTCTGGCTCTGGCAGAGCAAGGCCAAGACGGCCACGCACCTGACCCTGCCGGCGGGCGAGGACAAGAAGCCCGCGGCCCTGCCGACGGGGATCCCCTCGACGCCGCAGGACGCGGCCGAGGCGGCGCTCGACGCGATCGACCCGACAACGGCGGTCTCGACCACCGGCGCGGCCAAGGTGGCCGGCCGCGACGCCTATGAGCTGGTGCTCAGCCCGCGCGCGACCGAGTCGCTGATCGGGCAGGTGCGCCTGGCGATCGACGCGGAGAAGAAGATCCCGCTGCGCGTCGACGTCTATGCCAAGGACGCGGTGAACCCGGCCGTCCGGGTCGCGTTCCAGCAGATCAGTTTCGAAACGCCCGACGCCCAGCAGTTCGTCTTCAACCCGCCGCCGGGCACGAAGGTCGAGAAGACCGACGCGGGCAAGCTCGAAACCGAGCTGGAGAAGGAGCACAAGGCCGCCGAGGCGAAGAAGCCGGGCGCGGTCAAGCAGCCCGCCGCTTCCGAGCAGCCCAAGGTGATCGGCGAGGGCTGGGCCTCGGTGGTGACGGCGAAGCTGCCGAAGGCCACCGGTGAGGAGGCCAAGCAGCTCGACGGCGTGATCGACATGCTGCCGAAGGTGAGCGGGAGCTGGGGCAGTGGACATCTCTTCTCCGGTTCTCTCTTCAGCGTGCTCGTGACCGACGACGGCCGGGTCTTCGCCGGCGCCGTGGCACCGGAGACGCTGTACAAGGCCGCTGCCAAATAGTTCTAGAACTCTCTGCCGAGTTATGCAACACTTCGGCGGAGAGTTCTACAACTTTTGGAGGCGTGCCTCATGACAAGCACGACGTCTACCTTGATGACGGAACCGGCTGCCGGTCGCTTCGGCGACTTCGGCGGCCGGTTCGTCCCCGAGTCCCTCGTTCCGGCCTGTGCCGCTCTGGCCGTCGCCTTCCGTGAGGCCTGGGCCGACCCCGGCTTCCGGTCCGAGCTCGACGAGCTGCTCGCCGTCTATGCCGGCCGCCCCACCCCGCTCACGCCGGCGCGCAACCTCTCCGCCCAGCTCGGCGTCGAGCTGCTGCTCAAGCGCGAGGACCTGGCGCACACCGGCTCCCACAAGATCAACAACGTGCTCGGCCAGGCGATGCTCGCCCGCCGGATGGGCAAGACCCGGCTGATCGCCGAGACGGGCGCCGGGCAGCACGGCGTCGCCACCGCCACCGCGGCCGCCCTGCTCGGTCTCGGTGCCACCGTCTACATGGGCGAGCGCGACATCGAGCGCCAGCAGCTCAACGTCCTGCGGATGACCACGCTCGGCGCCGAGGTCGTCCCGGTCACCAGCGGCAGCCGCACTCTCAAGGACGCGACGAACGAGGCCATGCGCGCCTGGGTGTCCGACGTCGACGAGGCGCATTTCCTCCTGGGCTCGGTCGGCGGCCCCCACCCGTACCCCTGGATGGTCCGGGAACTTCAGCGCGTGATCGGCGCCGAGGCGCGCCGGCAGAGCCCCACCGTTCCCGACGTGGTGGTGGCGTGCGTCGGCGGTGGCTCGAACGCGGCCGGCACGTTCGCGGGGTTCGTCGACACGAGCGCGCGGCTGGTCGGCGTGGAGGCGGCCGGTGGCGCGGCGATGACAAATGGCTCACCCGGCGTCGTGCACGGCGCCCGCTCGATGGTCCTTCAGGACGCCGAGGGCCAGGTCACCGAGGCGGAGTCGATCGCGGCCGGCCTCGACTACCCCGGCATCGGCCCCGAGCACGCCCACCTCGGGGCGATCGGGCGCGCGGAATACCGGACGGTCACCGACGCCGAGGTCGTCGACGCGGTCCGCCGCCTGGCCCGGTCCGAGGGCATCATCTGCGCGCTCGAGTCGGCCCATGCCGTCGCCTGGGTGCTGCGCGCGGCCGGCACCCCCGACCTGCCGACCGGCTCGAGGGTGATCCTCACGCTGTCCGGCCGGGGCGACAAAGACATGACGACGATGCTCGGGGGTGCGGCATGACCGCCCTCGTCCCCTACGTCACCGGCGGCATCACCGACGACTGGACCGACTACCTGCTCGCCTACCAAGAGGCCGGTGCGACGGCGATCGAGATCGGTCTGCCGTTCTCCGACCCCATGCTCGACGGCGTCACCATCCAGCAGGCGTCCGACCGGTCGCTGTCTCGCGGCACGACCGTGGCGTCGATTCTTGAAGACCTTCATCATGTACGGGGTCAGGTGCGCGTCCCGCTTATCGTCATGACCTACGCCAACCTGGTGTTCCATCGCTCGGCCACCGTCTTCTGCCGTGAGCTGGCCGAGGCCGGCATCGACGCTCTGATCGTTCCCGACCTGCCCGTCGACGAGGCCGCGCCCGTGGCCGTTGCGGCCGCGGACGCCGGCCTCGACCTGATTCCGCTGGTCGCGCCGGTCACCCCCGACGATCGCCTGGCCGACATCGCGGCGCTCGGAGACAGTTACATCTACGCGGTCAGTGTGATGGGCACGACCGGCGAGCGGACCGCGCTCGGCGACGCGGCCGGCCGGCTCGCGGCGCGCGTCAAGGCGATCACGGACCGTCCCGTGCTCATCGGCTTCGGTGTCTCCTCCCCGGCGCAGGCCGCCGAGGCGGGACGCGCCGGGGACGGGGTGGTGGTGGCGTCCGCGCTGATGCGTAGGGTTCTCGATGGGGCAACGGCGGCGGAACTACGGGAGACCGTCGCGAGCCTCGCCGCAGCACTGGAGGACTCCACTGACTACGCGACTGCCGAAGTATCAGGTGATCGCCGATGACCTGACCACCAAGATCCGCGACGGTGAGCTGCCGCCGGGCGCTGCCCTGCCTCCGCAGCGCGAGCTCAGCGCCTCGTACGGGGTGACGCTGGCGACGCTGCGCCAGGCGTTGCAGCAGCTGGAGAACGACGGGTTGCTGTTGCAGCAGGCCGGCCGGGGCACCTTCGTGACGGAGCCGCGCCCGACGTACGAGCTGCATTCGATGCGCGGCTTCGAGGAGGACCTGCGCGAGCAGGGCCAAACGGTGGCCACATACGTGCTGGAGCAGAAGGTGACCGACCCGCCGGGCTGGGCGGAGGCGCTGCTCGGTGACGGGTCCCCTGTGGTGCAGCTGGAACGCCTCCGGCTGCTGGCGGGGCGGCCGGTTGTTCACCAGCTCTCCTACGTCCGCGAGCTGGAGCTGGCCGAGGCCGACTTCAGCGAAAGGTCCCTGTACGCCGTGCTGGCCTCGCGCGGCGTCACCGTCTTCAAAGCGAGCGAGGTGATCCGCCCCGGCGTTCTCGACGACCAGACGGCCGAGCTGCTGCGCCAGCCGCCCGGCACTCCGGTGTTCCTCTCCGAGCGGATCACCTACGACCCCGACATGGTCGCCGTGGTCCTCGACCGGGCCACCATCCTCGGCACGGCCATGGAGATCCGCACCGACCGGGCGCTGACCGGCGTGTCCGTGCAGTGGACCCGTCCGCCCACCTGACTCGGTTGATCGGTGGCGGTAGCTTCTGGGCGGTGAGGACGCCGTCGGATGATGCCGTGCAGCAATATGCGGAGACGACCGGGAACCTGACCGCCCGGATCGCCATTCACGCCTATGGGACCAATCCGCAGGGGTGGTACTCGTGGCTTGCGGAGCGGCTGCCGAGCGTGGGGGACGTGCTCGAGGTGGGCGCGGGGACCGGGGAGCTGTGGCGGCATCTCGATCCACGGCGGGCGGGGCTACGGCTGACGTTGGCCGACTTCTCGGCGGCCATGTGTGAGCGGCTCGGGGAGGTTGCCGGGGCGGAGGTGCGCCGGTGCGATGCGACGGATCTGCCGTTCGCGGACGGGAGCTTCGACGCGGTCATCGCCAACCACATGCTCTACCACGTCGATGAGCCCGACATGGCGTTGCGGGAGTTCGCGCGGGTGCTGCGGCCGGGTGGGCGGCTCTTCGTGGCCACCAACGGGCGGGGGCACATGGCGGAACTGTTCGCCGTCGCGGCGGCGGTGGGCAAGGTCGACGTGAGTGGGTCGGCCTCGCGCAGCAACTTCACGGCCGAGGACGCGCCGGCGGCCGTCGGGCGGCACTTCCGGGACGTGGCCGCCGAGGCCTATCCGAGCGACCTGCTGGTTCCGGACGCCGAGCCGGTGCTCGCCTATTTGACCAGCCTCTCGGGCAAGCCGCTCACCGGCGAGCAGCTCGCGGCGGCCCGCGAGCTTGTGCAGGCGCGGATCGAGGCGGAGGGACACTTCCGCGTTCGCAAGCACACCGAGCTGATCACCGCCGCCCGCTGAGGAAAGCACCCCAGGAGGGAGAGCGCCCAGCGACAATGGCGCGGGGCGCGGGGCGCGGGGCGCGGGGCGCGGGGCGCGGGGCGCGGGGCGCGGGGCGCGGGGCGCGGGGCGCGGGGCGCGGGGCGCGGGGCGACGGCCGCGAGACGACGGCCGCGAGACGACGGCCGCGAGACGACGGCCGACGGGCGTGGGGTGTCAGGAAGCGTAGCGGCGTTCGGCTCGGGCTCGGGCCTTGGCTGCCTCCTCCTCGCGGTTTTTCGGTGGGGCCGTTGTCACCAGGGCGCCCAGCAGGTCGGCGGTGGCGGTGGCGACGGCGGCGACGGCGCGGTCGAAGGCCTCCTGGTTGGCCTGGGACGGGCGGGTCGAGCCGGCGACCTTGCGGACGTATTGCAAGGCGGCGGCCTGGATCTCGTCGTGGGTGGCCGGTGGCTCGAAGTTGTGCAGCTGGTGGATGTTGCGGCACATCTGCGGGATCCTTCCGAAGACTGGGGAGGGCCACTGGTCAAAGTACGCCGAGGGTGCGACAGAAACGGTTCGGACGGGGCCGAAGTATGCGCGGTCTAGCGTCGGGGCATGACGGACTTTCATGCACTTCACCGGCCGGGCCGGCCGCTTCTGCTGCCCAACGCGTGGGATGCGGCGTCGGTGTTCGCGCTGGCCGAGGCCGGGTTCGAGGCGGTGGGGACCACCAGCCTGGGCATCGCCGCGGCGGCCGGGGTGCCGGACGGGGCCGGCCGCGCTCAGGAACGGACGCTTGAGCTGGTGCGGCGGGTCAAAGGGCTGCGGGTGCCGTTGACCGTTGATGTGGAGAGCGCGGGCGCGGACTTCGCGGCGGAGCTGCACGCGGCGGGAGCGGCGGGGATCAACGTCGAGGACGGGCGCGGCGACGCGGGGCTGGCGCCGGCCGGGGAGCAGGCCGAGCTGATCGCGGCCATCAAGGCGCGGGTGCCGGGGCTCTTCGTGAACGCCCGCGTCGACACGTACTGGCTCGGAGTGGATCAAGGGGATACGGCGAAGCGGGCCGAGACCTATCTCGCCGCGGGCGCCGACGGGATCTTCGTGCCGGGGATCCGGGACGACGACGAGATCCGGGCGCTTCCGGGGCCGCTCAATGTGCTGCTGCTTCCGGGCATGACGGTCGGGCATCTCGCTCGACTCGGTGTGGCGCGGATCAGCATGGGGTCGCTGCTGTACCGGGTCGCCCTCGACGCGGCGCTGGTCACCGCGGCCGCCATCCAGGAGGGCGCGCCGGCGCCGGACGGGGTCCGGTCGTACGCGGAAACCGATCGTCTGGCGGGGAGATGAAGGAAAGTAAAGTTGGACCATGGCGGACTGGTACGAGTCGTCGATCGACCGGCAACTGAGGGAGGCGGCGGAGCGAGGGGAGTTCGACAACCTCGCCGGCGCCGGTAAGCCCTTCGCCGATCGCGGGCAGGAGTACGACGACGACTGGTGGGTCAAGGACTGGCTGCGGCGCGAAGGGGCCACGGCCGGCGTCGTCCCGCCCACGCTCGCGCTGCGCCGCGAGACCGAGGACCTCGAGGAGATCGTCGACCGGCTCACCACCGAGTCCGCCGTGCGGGAGCGCGTCGACGGGCTCAACGAGCGGATCCGCCAGGCGAACGTCGGGCTGATGGACGGGCCGCCGGTGATCCTCCGGCCGCTTGATCCCGGCACCGTGGTGGCGGGCTGGAAGGCTAGGCGGTCTCCTTGATGTCCAGCGGGGCCGCGGTCAGGGTGTCGCAGCGGACGTACGCCAGCTGGATCGTCACGTCGGTGAACCAGAGCACCGGCAGGGTCAGCGGCGGCGGCTGCTCGGGAGTGAACGTCACCGGGATCAGGCCGAACAGCTTGCCCTGGAACTTCGGGGTGTAGAAGCGCACGTTCTTGTCGGTGACCAGCTCGTTGCTCTTGATCACCGTCTTGGCGTTGCCGGGCTCGTCGATGGTCAGGGTGAAGGGCTTGTTCACCGCCTTGTCCATGCTGAACTTGAGCGCCTTGAAGCTGCCCTTCGCGGTCGGCATGTCGACCACGCCGTCGTACGTCGACTCGTACATGGTCAGGGAGTCGACCTCCATGACGCCGGGCTTCTCCGACACGCGGGGGATGTCGTCGGCGCTGGCGATCTTGCCCATCACGCGCGGGCCGAGGCAGGGGATCTCCTCGACGCTGGGGGAAGCGGCCGGCTTGGTGGTGGCGCCCGACGAGGTGGTGGTGGGAGCCGAAGCGGGCGGAACCTCCGCCGACGGCGCCTTCGTCGTGGGCTCGGGCGTGGGGGCGGCGGTGGTGGCCGGGGCCGAGGTGGCGGTGGGGCTGGCGGGAGCGGAGGTCGCCGCGGACCCCGACGGCTCCGGCGACGTGCTCGGGGTCTCGTCGCCGATCCCGAGCAGGTTGCCGAGGCCGTCGAAGAAGTCCTCGACGCCGTCCTTGACGGGGGTGGTGGACTTGGCCGGCGCGGAGGTGGTGGTAGCCGACGGCGGGGCGGGACTCGCGGGGGCACTGGACCCGCCCGCCGCCGGCCGGCTGGTGACCGTCGGGTCGACGGTGCGGGTGGCGCCGGCCTTGAGGGCCGGCGCCGAGGAGACGGGATCGGGGTCGGCCGACGACGGGGCGGAGGCCGGGGCGGACGAGAAGGACCGGGACGGCAGGCCCTCGGGGCAGGTCACGGCCTTGGCCGGCATGTTGCTGCCGGCGATCAGGACGCTGCCGGTCACGGCGACGATCAGCAGGATCACGCTCAGCGCCCGCGGGTGCATCCCGCCGCGCGGCTCGTCCGGCGACGGCGGCATCCCCGGGATGATCGCGGTGTCGCCGCTGTCGGCGGGCCGCAGGATCGGACCCGTCGGCCGGTCGTCATGCCCGGCGATCTCCGTGTCGTCGTAGCGCGAGGTGTCGTCGTAGCGCGAGGTGTCGTCGTACCGCGAGGAGTCGTCGGGGTGATCCTCAGGGAGTTGATCAGAAGGATCGGCTGCCTCGGAAGGAAGGGCAGAGGCGGCGGGATCGGCCCAGGCGTCGGTGGCCGGCTTGACCCGCGGCGGGCCCCAGGCGATCACCAGGGCGCCACCCAGGATGCCGAGCATCATGCCGATGATGAAGCCGCCCAGGTTGAGCCCCAGGAACGAGTAGAGCGCCGTCAGCAGCCCCACGATCCCGTAGAACAGCCGCTGCGCCGGCGTGGCCCAGGTCAGCGCCCCGGCCAGCAGCATGATCAGCGGCAGCAGGTAGGAGAGGAAGCCCTGCGGCCCGAGGTGCAGCTCGAGGTCGCCCAGGTCGAGGTTGGCGCTCAGGAACATCTCCACGCCGGACAACAGGAGGAAGAGACCGCCCCAGAACGGCCGGGCTCGCCGCCACCGCCGGAACCGGCCCCAGAAGTTGTCCGTCGCCACAGTTTTGCTGCCTTCCGCGGTAATCAAGCGGTGATGAGAGAGTCAAGGAGTGGGGCTCGCGGACAGTGCGTTCCGCGAGCCCCGGTGGTGCTGATCAGCCCTCGAAGCATTCCTTGCCGGACTGGCCGACGTAGAGCTTGAGGCTCATGCCGCTCAGGCGGAAGGTCGAGGCGGAGGTGGAGTACGCCTTCTGGCGCAGACCGTCGATGGTGACGGTGCGCGCCTGCTGGCCGAAGCTGCCCTCCTCGCCGTGCTCCTCCACGGGACGGCCGTCCCGGGTGAGGGTCGAGGCGTCCTGGCCGATGTCGATGTCCTCGAACGTCGCGTTGCCGCTGAGCTCGGACATGCCGATCAGCAGGTCCTCGGCCTCGACCGGGTTCTTCGGGTCGTTACCGGCCTCGATCCGCAGTGTGATCGGGCCGGCCGCCACCGACTGGCACAGCTTGGTGAGCGTGGCGGAGTTGATGCCCGACATCGCGGCCGGGACCAGCTGGCCGTTCTTCTTCTTGAGCGCGCCGCTGTACTGGGTGAAGCCCTGGCCTTCGAGCCGGTCGGCCGAGAGCTTGAACTGCGAGCCCGAGATCGAGAAACTGGCGGCCAGTGCGCCCTGGGCCAGGGCGACGACCAGGCCCCCGGCGACCAGGGTGGGCACGCCCACCGCTACGGCGAAGCGGCGCCAGTTGGTGCGTCCGTACGCCGGATCGCCTTGCGCATCCTTCACGGAACCTCCTATGGGTGGAGACGGCTACGGTCGGCGCGCAGAGAGGTCCGTCGATGCCGTCGTTTAACGTGCGGGAAATGTTGCCGCTCTGGTCAGCGGGTTACAAGAGGCTTGGCTACTAGTCAGTAACCCAGCTCACTGGATCTTGATAACTGTGCGTGACAACATTGAGAACGACGCGCATCAATTCGGGCGAATCGATCGCGAAAATGACCTGTGACGGTAACCACACGTATATGACGTGAGGAAAATTACGGATCGGTAACAAAACCCAGGTTGTTCTCAGGAATCGGTGTTACCGGTTGATCCACAGACCTGGGAGGTACGTGCCGATGACCGAGAAGAGACGCGCCTTGGGCCGACTGGGGGGCGTTCTTGTGCTCATCGGCGCCCTCGTCGGGGTGACCGCCATTCCGCTGGGAGTGGTGCTGGGCGCCGGCGCCCACTGGCAGAACAGCCAGGCCGACGACCTGCCGGCCCAGCTGCTCAGCCCGTCCGCGTCACAGGTCACCCGCGTCTACGCCGACGACGGCAAGACGTTGATCACCACGTTCTACGACGAGGACCGGCACGACGTCACACTGGCCCAGATCGCGCCGGTGATGCAGAACGCGATCGTCGCCGCCGAGGACACCCGCTTCTACGACCACGGCGGCGTCGACCTCAAGGGCCTGGCCCGTGCCTTCGTCAAGGACGCGAGCAGCGGCGAGGCCGCGCAGGGCGCCTCGACGCTGACCATGCAGCTGGTGCGCAACGTGCTCAAGGAGGACCCGACGCTGACCCCGTCGGAGCGCGCCGCGGCGACCGAGGACACCCCGGCCCGCAAGCTGCGCGAGATCGAGTACGCGATCCAGCTCGAGACCAAGCTCAGCAAGAAGCAGATTCTCCAGAACTATCTGAACCTGGTCTATTTCGGCAACGGCGCGTACGGGATCGAGGCCGCCGCCCGCCGCATCTTCAACACCACCCCGGCCAAGCTCACCCTGGCCCAGTCGGCGCTGATCGCCGGCATCGTCCAGTCGCCCGACGCGGACAACCCGGTCGGCGGCTCGAAGGCCAAGGCCCGCGAGCGCCAGCTCTACGTGCTCGCCGCCATGGTCAAGGCCGGCATGATCACCCAGGCTCAGAGCGACGCCGCGGCCAAGGAGAAGCTCACCTACTCGGGCACGACCCCGCCCAACGGCTGCGTCGACGCCGGCGGCGAGACCGACGGCTGGGGCTTCTTCTGCGACTACGTGCAGCGCTGGTGGGAGGAGCAGCCGCAGTTCGGCAAGACGGTCGCCGAGCGCGACGACGCCCTGCGCCGCGGCGGCTACAGCATCGTGACCACCCTCGACCCGGACATCCAGAAGAAGGCGGCCGCCGAGTCCCGCTCGGTGTACGGGCTGAAGAACTCCAAGACGCTGCCGATCGCGGTGGTCCAGCCCGGCACCGGCAAGGTGCTCGCGCTCGCCGTCAACCGGCACTACGGCAGCGCCGTGGCCACCACCGACACGGTGAACCCGCTGGTCAGCGGCGGTAAGAGTCTGTACGGCTACCCGTCCGGGTCGACCTTCAAGATGTTCACGATGCTGGCCGCCCTGGAGAAGGGCCTGCCGCTCAACACCGGCTACGAGACGAAGTCGCCCCTGGTCACCGAGTGGACCGACTGGGGGCCGGGCAACTGCGACGGCAAGTACTGCCCGGGCAACGACAACCCGGCGTGGATGGACGGCTTCCGCACGATGTGGGACGGCTTCGGGCGCTCCGTGAACACGTACTTCGTGCGCCTGGAGGAGCAGGTCGGCCCGGCCGCCGTGGTCCAGATGGCCCAGCGCCTGGGCATCAGCTTCGCCAACCCGGCCGACAAGAAGCAGGCCGAGACCAGCGCCGGCTCGTGGGGCTCGTTCACCCTCGGCGTCATCGACACCACCCCGCTCGAGCTGGCCTCGGCCTATGCGACTGTGGCCGCCGAGGGGACGTACTGCTCACCGCTCCCGGTCTCCTCGATCACCAACTCGGACGGCGAGAAGGTCGCGGTCTCGGCCAACTGCAAGAAGGTCCTCGACACCGAGGTGGCCCGGGCCGCGACGGACGCCGCGCGCTGCCCGGTGGGTCAGCAGAGCACGTACGGCAAATGCGACGGCGGCACCGGCACGCAGGTGGCGAGCATCTTCGGCGGCATCCAGGTGGCCGGCAAGACCGGCAGCACCGAGGACAACCGCACCGAGACGTTCGTCGGCTTCACGCCCACGGTGGCCGCCGCCGGCATCGCCAACGACCCGGTCAACCCCTCCGACCACGTCGGCTCGGGCGTCGAGGCGGAGGTGGTCACCGCCGTCGCGAAAACGCTGAAGTACGCCGTCGGGGACGAGTCCAAGGACTTCACCCCGCCCGGCAGCGCCATCGCCTTCGAGGGCTGAAAGGGGCCTGAACAGGGACAAGGCTCAGCTAAGGGCGGTCGGCTGCCGACAAGAACCAAGTGAGGACCGCCCACGAGCAGCGCCGCCTGGCGGCGCTGCACGAGTACGGCCTGCTGGACGCGCCGGCCGGCGACGAGCTGGAGGCCGTCGTCCGGGTGGCGGCCACGCTGGCCGGGGTCCCCACCGCCACCCTCAACCTGATCGACGAGAACCGGCAGTGCCAGCTCACCACGACCGGCTTCGAGGGCAGCGACACCGCCCGTACCGACTCGATGTGTGCCATCCGGTTCGAGACGGGCGAATTCACCTATCTGCCGGACGCGCGGACCGACCCGGCGTACGTGGACAACCCGTGGGTGACCGGGAAGCTGGCCGACGTCCGGTTCTACGTGTCGGTGCCGCTGGTGACGCCGCAGGGGTACGCGCTGGGCTCGCTCTGCGTCTTCCACAACGAGGTGCACGAGCTGGCCGGAGAGCAGCTGGACCGGCTGCGTGACCTGGCCCAGGTCCTTCTGGCCCTGTTCGAGCGCCGCCGGCAGGCCCGGGTGGTGCTGGCGCAGAACGCCGAGCTGGAGCTGGCGCACGCGGCCCGGGCGGCCACGATCGCCGAGCTGCGCCGCTCCAACACCGAGCTGGAGCAGTTCGCCGGGGTGGTCAGCCACGACCTGGCCGCTCCGTTGAGCGTGGTCAGCGGCTATCTGGAGCTGCTCGACGAGCGGATCTCCCAGACCGACCCGCAGGCGGAGAAGTGGATAGCCGCCGGTACCCGCGCGGTCGGCCGCATGCAGCGGCTGATCACGTCGCTGCTCACGTACGCCCGGGCCGGCAACGCGCCCTACCAGCCCGAGCCGACCCCGCTCGGTGAGCTGGTCGACCTGGCACTGACCGATCTGCGGGGCAGCATGGCCGGCGCGACCGTGTCGGTGGGCGACGACCTCCCGGTGATCGACGTCGACCCCGTCCTCGTGCGCCAGTTGTTGCAGAACCTGATCGGCAACGCCCTGAAGTACCGCAGCCCGGACCGGCCCTGCCGCATCGAGATCACCGCCGTGCCGGTGAAGTCCTCCTGCTGGCGGGTCGCGGTGGCCGACAACGGCCGCGGCATCCCGGCCGAGCAACGCGGCCGGGTCTTCGAGATGTTCGCCCAGGTCGACCCGTCGGCCGGGACGGGGCACGGCGTCGGGCTCTCCACCTGCCAGCGGATCGTCGACCGGCACGGCGGCGAGATCGCCGTCGAGGAGACGCCGGGCGGCGGTACGACGGTCTGGTTCACCCTGCCCTCGCCGGGGCGGCCGGCGTGAGGCTCGACCGTGGTGCCTTCTCGTCGCTGCGCATCCGCGTGGCGGGCGGCTTCGCGGGCCTGCTCGCCCTCTTCCTGCTGCTGATCATCGGGCAGTTCGTGGTCAGCGACCGGCTGCGCGTCGAACACATGACACACACCGAGCAGGTCGACGTCCTCTACGACACCAACCAAGCGGTCCTGCAACAGATGACCAATGCCGAGACCGGCGTACGGGGTTTCCAGCTCACCGGCGACGGGGCCTTCCTCCAGCCGTACGAGAGTGGGCGCTCGGCCGCGTTCGAGGCGCTCGACACCCTGGCCGCGATCATCGACGATCCCGAGGTCAGCCGGTTGCTGCAGAGCGAGCGGGACGCCGCCGAGAACTGGCTGTACGGGTACGCGATCCCGATCGTGAACGCGGGGGAGGCCGACACCGACGCGGCCCGGCTGGCCCGGGGCAAGGAGCTGTTCGACGGGCTGCGCTCGGCCAACTCCGACGTCACGGCCGCGATCGACGCGTACAGCGAATCCCTGGTCCGCGACGAACGCAGTGACTACCGGGCCGCCACCCTGCTGTTCGGCGCGCTGGCCGTGATCGTCGTGCTGGCCGGGATGGGCCTGGCCCTGCTGCACCAGCGGCACCTGCTGGCCCCGCTCGAGGACATCCGGGTCACGCTGCGGCGGCTGGCCGGCGGCGACCTCGCGGCCCGGGCCCAGCCGGTCGGCCCGGGCGAGCTCAAGGCCGTGGCCGGCTCGGTGAACGATCTGGCGGCCGAGATCGAGCGGCTGATCAGCGCCGAGCGGGCCCGCACGGCCCGCAGCGAGCTGCGCCAGGCCATCGCGGCCGAGCTGCGCTCGGAAGGCGACGCCAAGGAGATCGCCTGGCGGATGGCCATGCTGGTCGGCAACGCGATGGGCGCCGACGCCGTGTACGGGCGGGTGACCCTGCAACCCGGCGAGCAGTTCGAGGTGCACTGGCCGCCGAACGCGGCCACCCTCGACCCGATGGTGCTGGACGAACTGAAGAACGCGCCGACCGGCCAGGCGATCACCCCGGCCACGCTGCCCGGCGGCCTCGCGGTGGCGCTCAGCGGCGACTCCGGATGCCCGCCCGGCCTCGTCTGCGTGGTGCGGCCCGGCGGATCGGAGTGGACCCCCGACGAGCGGCGGCTGCTGGCCGCCCTCACCCGGGAGATCGACCACAACGTGCACCAGTTCCGGCTCCAGCTGCGCCAGGCCCGGCTGATCAACGAGCTGCGGGTGCTCGACGAGCAGAAGGACGTCTTCGTCTCGACCGTCACCCACGAGCTGCGCACGCCGCTGACCAGCATCCTCGGCTACACCGAGATGCTGGTGGAGGACGAGGACGACAGTTTCACGCCGATACAGAAGCGCGGGCTCGACGCGATCCTGCGCAACGCCAACCGCCTCCAGGAGACCGTGGCCGACCTGCTGTTGCTCGACCGCTCGAACGAGCGGGTGGGCGCCGAGGCGGTGCCGGTCGACGTGGCCGGCGTGGTCGACGGCCTATACGAGAGCCTGGGCACCGCGGCCCGGGCCAAGGACCTGCGCTGGGACGTGACCACCGAGCCGGCCTGGGTGCTGGGCGACGCCGGCCAGCTCGAGCGCGCGCTGCGCAACCTGCTGGAGAACTCGATCAAGTTCACCGATCAGGGCGGCCGCCTCGAATGCCGGGTCGGCACCGGCAACGACCAGGTCGTCGTCGAGATCACCGACACCGGCATCGGCATTCCGCCCGACGACCTGCCGGGCCTGTTCACGCCGTTCCACCGGGCGTCCAACGCGATGCACCAGGCCGTGCAGGGCTCCGGTCTGGGCCTGGCCATCGTGCGCAACATCGTCAGCGAGCACGGCGGGACCGTCACCGCCCGTTCCGAGCTGGGCCAGGGCAGCACGTTCACGATCAAACTGCCCTTGAGTCAGCAGCCTGTTCCAGAGCCGACCAGATCCGGTCACGCGTGAAAGGCAATTGCGTCAGCCGTACGCCGGTGGCGTCGCGAATCGCGTTGGCCAGCGCCGGGGCGACCGGGTTGAAGGGGCTCTCGCTCATCGATTTGGCCCCGAGCGGCCCGATCGCGTCGTCGGTGCCGGCGAAAAGCACCTCCGTGCGCGGCACATCCGCGTACGTCGGAAGGTGATATTGCCGGAATCCGGCCGTGGTGACCCGCCCGTCGCGGTCGATGTCGACGTGCTCGGCCAGCGCGGCCCCGAGCGCCTGGGCGACACCGCCCTCGATCTGCCCGCGAAGCTGGAGCGGATTCATCACGGTGCCGGCGTCGGCGCTGTGCACGCTGCGCAGGATCCGCAACTCACCGGTCGCCGGGTCGACGGCGACACGGAACCAGTGCGCGTTGAAGGCCACCGACCGCGGGCTGCCGCCCCAGTGCCCGTGGGCAGTGGTCTCGCCCGACCCGGCGTCCAGTTGCGCCCGCAGAGCCCGCGCCGCATGCAGCACGGCCTTACCGGCCACCACGACACCGGTGGACCCGAAGGCCCCGGTGTCATGCCGTACGGCATCGGTATCGGATTGCCGCAACACGATCCGATCGGGGGCGACACCGAGCGCATCGGCCGCGATCTGACAGTGAACGGTCGAGCTCCCGTTCCCGAACTCGGCCGTCCCCACAGCAACCTCGAACCGCCCGTCCTCAAGCCGCGTCACCGTCGCATCGGCGTAGTGCCCACCGGGCGGCCCGGCCGCGATCATCGCGATGGCCATGCCTTCCCCGACAAGCCACCCGTCAGGCACACCCTCACTCGCCGGGCGTGCGTGCGGCGCGCCGTCACGCATCGGCTCGCGCGCACCGCCTTCGTTCGCAGGGCCTGCGCCCGGCGCGCCGTCACGCGCCGGCTTGTCTTGGCCCGCCGGGCGTGCGTCCGGCGCTCTCTCTCCCGCCGGCTCGCCTTCGAATTCCCCTTCCCCGACAAGCCGCCCGTCGGACGCGCTTTGGCCCGCCGGTTGGGTGTCGCTTCCTTGCCCGGTGAGCCGCCCGTCGGACGCGCTTTGGCCCGCCGGGCGGGCTCCGCTCCCTTCCCCAACCAGCCGCCCGACAGGCGAAATGTCGGGAAAATCGGATGGGTCTGCGAGGAGTGGGCCCGCTGGTTGAAGGCTGGCGGGCTGAGCGGTATCGAGGTGAGCGCTGGCAGGGTGAGCGGTGCCGGCGTGAGGGGCGGCGGCGTGAGAGACAGCGGGTTGAGGGCTGGCGGGGTACCGGGTGGCGTCGTGAGGCGTGGTGGGGTGAGAGGTGGCGGGGTCTGGATCGCTGCGGGCGGCGTCGCGGATGTGCTGGAGGCACTGGTCCAAGCCGTAACTGGCGATCGTCAAGTCGTCGGCGTGGTCGCCGGGGGCGGTCAGTGGCTCGCCCGGGCGGACGACGTTGCGGGCGCGCATCTCGATCGGGTCGATGGTCAGGCGGCGGGCCAGCTCGTCCAGGGCCGACTCGACGGCGAAGGACACCTGGCCCAGGCCGTAGCCGCGGAAAGCGCCGGCCGGGACCGTGTTCGTGTAGACCGACCAGGCGTCGGTGCGCATGTTCGGGCACCGGTAGACCGCTATCGACTCGTGGCAGCCGTGGTACATGACCGAGGGGCCGTGGTTTCCGTACGCCCCGGTGTTGGAAAGCACCTCGAGTTGCAGCGCCGTGAGGGTGCCGTCCGAGCGCGCCCCCGCCTTGATTCTGACCTGGAAGGGGTGGCGGGTGGTCGCGCTGGTGAACTGCTCGGCCCGGGTGAACTCGAGCTTGACCGGGCGTTCGAGCCGCAGCACGGCCAGCGCCACCAGGTCTTCGACCAGCATCTCCTGTTTGCCGCCGAAGCCGCCGCCGACCCGGCCCGCGATCACCCGGACCCGGTCGGGCGGCAGGTCGAACAGATCGGCCACCGCCCGGCGGGTCAGGAACGGCGTCTGGGTGCTCGACCGGATGACCAGTCGGCCGTCGCCGTCGAGCCAGCCGACCGCGCCGTGCGTCTCCAGGCTGGCGTGCTGCACCCGCGGCGTACGGAAGGTCTCCTCGTAGATCTCGTCGGCCTCGGCGAAGCCGGCCTCCACGTCGCCGAGCGCGGCGTGCAGCTGACCGACGACGTTCCCGCCCGGATGGATGAGCGGCGCGCCGGGTGCCATCGCCTCCGAGGCCGTGAGCACGTGGGGGAGCATCTCGTAGTCGACGGCCAGCGCGCGGCAACCCTCTTCGGCGGCCGCCTCCGACGTGGCCACCACCGCCGCGACCCGCTGGCCCACGAAGCGCACCACGTCGTCGAGCACCCGCGTGTCGGCCGGGTCCTCGGTGACGTTCTCGTGCTGGGCCGTCGAGAAGAGCTTGCCCGGATCGTCGGCGGAGGTGAGCACCAGCTCGACGCCGGGCACGGCCAGGGCGGCCTCGGTGCGCACGGCCAGGACGCGGGCGTGCGCGTGCGGTGAGCGCAGCACCTTCAGATGGAGCACGCCGGGCACGTCGAGGTCGAACGTGTAGCGGGCCCGGCCGGTCACCACGTCGGGGCCGGCGGGCGCGCCCAGGCCGGCGCCGACCGCCTTGCCCTCGGTGGGGACGCACGCGTTGACCACGCCGTCCATCGCGTCGGCGATCGCGCGGTAGCCCGTACACCGGCAGAGGTTGCCTTTGAAAGCCCTTGGCAGGTCGTCGCGCTGGTCGTCGGTGAGGGCGGCCGCGGTCATGATGTAGCCGGCCGTGCAGAAGCCGCACTGGAAGCCCTGCGCGCCGAGGAAGGCCCGCTGGGCCGGGTGATCGTCGAGGCCCTCGATGGTGGTGACCTCGCGGCCGGCGGCGCGGAAGGCCGGGTAGACGCACGAGTGCACCGGCTCGCCGTCGACGTGGACCGTGCAGGCGCCGCAGTCGCCGGTGTCGCAGCCCTTCTTGACGCCGAAGCAGCCCTCCTCGCGAAGGTAGGTGCGCAGGCATTGACCCGGGCGGGGCGGGCGGTCGTGCTCCTCCTGGTTGATTCTCATGGCCGCAGCTCCCGGCGGATCTGCTCGGCGTAGAGCCGGGTCATGTGGCGCCGCCAGGACGGCAGGCCGTGCACGTCGTCCAGATAGGCGCCGTCGGGGATCCGCTCGGCCAGGGCGACCTGCAGTTGTTCCTCGCTCGGGGCGGCCGGGAAGACCAGGACGAACGGGCGCTCGGTGGCGGCGGTCACGGTCAGCGTCAGGCCGCCTTCGGCGTCCCTCCGCCCGATCAGCAACACTCCGGACCGTCCGTGGGCATGCAAAGACCCTTGCCTGTACGCGGTCACGGCGGTGAACGCCTCCGCGGGCAGGTGGACCGAGCGGAGGAGCTCCCCGTCCCGCAGCACGGTCGTTCCCTCGCCGGTGACGAAGTCCTTCACGGCGACCGTCCGCTCCCCGTCGGGGCCCTGGATCAGGCACGTCCCGTCGAGCGCGGCCCCCATCGCGATCATCGGCCCGGCCGGCAGGGCGGCGCAGAGGTTGCCGCCGACGGTCGCCACGTTCCAGATCTTGAACGAGGCCAGGAACGCGTGGCAGCACTTCTCGACGATGTCGTGCCCGCTCGCCGCCAGCTCGGCGATCGTGCAGGTGGCGGCGATCTCGAGCCCGTACGGGGTCTCGGTGAGCGCGGGCCAGCCGGCGGCGGTCAGGTCGAGCAGCCGCGTCAGGTGCGGGCGCGGCTCGGCGAACAGGGCCGTCCCGCCGCCGAGCCAGGCGTCACCCGGGCGCCACTGGCCCACCTCGGCGGGGCTGATCACTTCGGCGACAGTGTTCAGATCCACGTTCGTACGCTACGCGCCTCGTGTTTCCGTTCCGGACTTCTCAGATCAAGACCAATGTCGTTCCGGCGGTGGCCACGGCCCACGCCGCGTAGAGCAGAAGCGGCCGCCGGGGCACGTCGATCTCCGGCGGCGGCGGCAACGGGCTCAACCCCAGCGACCGGGTCCGCGAGTCCCGCAGGGCCGCCACCAGCTGATCCGCCGTCCGCTGCGCCGGCCCCGTGCCGCCTCCCTTGCGCCGGGCCTTCGCGCCGGGCCGCACCAGCTTGGTCTCGCTCTTCTCGCCCGCCTTCGGCCGCGGCCACGGCGGCGGGACGGGCACGGTCATCACCGACTCGCCGGCCGTGAGGACGATGCTGTTGCCGTCGTCGTAGACGATCGCACTGTCGGTGGCCCACGGCTGGCGGTCGCGGCCGCGGAAACCCACCGCCGCGATGCCGCCGGCGTGCCAGCGCAGCCGCGGCCGCAGCTGGGAGCGCCATCCGAACTCGAAGCCGGCCCCGGCCGCGACCGCCACCAGGGCGGCGATCGCCGAGTGCGGCAAGCCGGCCAGGAAGCCCAGCTCACCCACGGCCAGGGCGGACCCGGCGCCGATCATGACGGTGGTGGTCCAGGCCCGGGCCGGCGCGATCCGGTGCTCGCGCGGCTGGAAGGCGTCGGCGTCCCGGT
This sequence comes from Paractinoplanes atraurantiacus, assembly GCF_900215205.1. Lineage (GTDB taxonomy): Bacteria > Actinomycetota > Actinomycetes > Mycobacteriales > Micromonosporaceae > Actinoplanes > Actinoplanes atraurantiacus. The sequence continues at coordinate 247,967 of NZ_OBDY01000009.1, read as the reverse complement.
CGGCCGGCCGCAGCGACTCGGGATCGACCAGCTGCTCCTCGTCGTCCTCGATCTCGCGGGGCAGCCCGTGCACCACGTCGAACGGCACGGTGATCACCTCGCCGACCGGCCCGACCGGCACGTGCAGCCGGTCGCCCACCTCGAGCGTGCACCACTCGCCCGGGCGCGGATGCCCGTAGAGCACCCCCGGAACCGTGTGCACGTCCTCGTCCGGGTCCCACGGCTCGGGCTCGGCCACGTCGAAGGCCAGCTCCAGCGCCGTCTGATCGTCCTCGGCGGGCACCAGCACGTGCACGTAGCCCTCCTGCTCGACGGCCCGCACGGCGTGCACCGGCTGGGGATGGTTGAACAGGTCGCGCAGCGCGCCCTGATGCTTGACCGCCCGCGCCAGCAGGGCACAGCCCAGCCCGAAGGCCGCGATCGTCCCGGCCAGCCACGGCACCGCCGTCTCGTCCACCGACACCCACACCACGCCGGCGGCCGAGACCATCAGCAGCGCGAACCCCGCCACCTCGGCCGGCGCGCCGACATGCGGCAGCTCGTAGGGGGCCGGCGGCCGGCGATGCGGCACCGGCAGGGGCGCCGGGGGCCGGTCGCGCTGCGCGACCGCCACGCCGACGAGGGCGTACGCCCACACGGCGAGAACCGCGCCGAAACCCGTGGCCAGGGGCGTCCACAACACCGCACCCAGCAGACCCGCCCACGCGGCGGCGGGCTTGTGGGCGTACACCATGAGAGCCGGCGCCAGAAGCACCCCGAGCCCCAGCCACCGAGCCGCCGGCGCGGGGTCGGAGACGCCGCCGAACACCCCGAAGAGCAGCAGAAAGGCGATGAGCCCGGCGGCCGGCACGAAGCTCTCCACGCGCAACAGCACACGCATGTCCCCATGGTCGGCGACGCCACGCCCCGACCAGGGCCGTTTGCGGATCCGGCAACTTTTCTTGCGAGCGGTGGCGCGTGGCGGCGACGCTTCGGCGATGACAACCAAGCACGGCGCCGATGAGAGAAGCACCCTGCTGGGGTGCCTGGACCACCTGCGCGGCTCGATCGCCGGCAAGGCCGCAGACGTGCCGGAGCCGCAGGCACGCACCGCCGGGGTGCCCTCCGGCACCAACCTGCTCGGGCTGATCAAGCATTTGACGTACGTCGAGCGGTTCTACTTCCTCGGCGAGCCGATCACCAGTCTGGGCCGCACCATGAGGCCGGGGCGCGACGAGACGGCCGAGGGCCTGCTCGAGGGCTATCGGCGAGCCGTCGAGGAGGCGAACGATGTGATCGCCACCTGGGACGATCTGACGATCGACGCGCCTCGGCGGCCCGGCAAGCCGCCGGCCTCGCGGCGGTGGGTGCTGACCCACATGATCGAGGAGACGGCCCGGCACGCCGGTCACGCCGACATCCTGCGGGAGCAGATCGACGGCGCGACCGGGCGGTGACGAGTTTTACGGGCCGCTGACCAGGCTGGTCACCTGGTGGCCGCTGTTGACGGCGGCGCCCGTGGTGTTGATGACGTTGGTGATGGTGCCGGTGCCGCCCAGGGAGACCGTCACCATGTCGCGGAGCTTCACTCCAGACTTGACGGGCACCTCGAAGGCGCGGGCGTTGACCACCGACGGGTTGACGTTGAAATAGCAGTAACTTCCCAGGCCGTACGCCTCGTGGGTGTTGACCGAATCGGCCACCTTGTAGGCCGCCCAGCCGCGGGTCGAGCCGTTCATGTACGCCGCCTGGTTCGGCGGGTCGTACGGCATCTCGTTCTGATAGAAGTACGTGCGGCCGGCCTCGCCTTTCCAGATGGTCTGGTACTGCTGGTAGTGCTCGACGAACAGGCCGTAGAACGTCACGTTGTCGCCGTCGACGATCAGGCCGTTGCGGCCGGTGTTGATGGTCCAGCCCACCGTGCCGCCGTTGCCGTGGTCGGCCCGCCAGATCCAGGCGTGGTCGCCGATCACGTTGTTGCTGTTGATCTGCATGCTGACGTTCGCCTTGCCGGCGATCGAGCCGCCGACCCGGATGAAGACGTCGGACAGCACCGTCGGGTTGGCCGCGTGCGACGCCGACGAGCCGGCCGGGCCGACCTCGAGCAGCGTGTTCGAGTTGGTGGTGCCGGCGTCGAAGAGCACACCGGCCAGCCGTACGCCGTCGACGTCGGCCACGTGCATCGCGTCCACCCCGCCGACCGGCACGAAGGTCGCCAGGCCCAGGCCCAGCACCACCGTGCCGGCGCGGGTCACGTTCAGCGTCTGGTTGAGGTTGTAGACGCCCGGCGTGACCAGCAGGTTCTTGCCGGCCGCGAGGGCCGCGTTGATGGTGGCCGCGGTGTCGCCGGACTTGACCACGTAGAAGGTGCTGATCGGCAGCGACGTGCCCGCCGGAGTGCCGTTGGCCCAGGTGGTTCCGCTCGCGTTGGTGCGAACGGCGGGGACGAAGACCTGGTAGGCGCCGGCGCTGTCGACGTACAGATAAGGCTTCTCGGCGATCGTCGGCGACGAGCCGATCGTCGTGTACGGCGGCGACGGGAAGCTCTGCGCGGGCGCGCCCGGGCTGCCCACGAAGACCTGGTTCCAGTTGGAGCCGTTCCAGCTGCCCATCTGCGAGTTGCGGGTCAGGAACTGCTGCTGCGAGCCGGACTGGATCTGGCCGTCGATCTTCGAGTCGGCGATGAAGCCGCCCGACGACCAGCCGCCGTCCGACAGGGCCAGGTTGCCGCGGACGTGCATCCGGCGGTACGGGGCCGCCTGCGACACCGCCCAGCGGTCGAGCCCGTCCGGCGGGGTCACCGACAGGCCCTCGGCCGAGCGCCAGAAGTTCTGCGTGGCGTTCTGCGAGCCGTCCGGCCACCAGTCGGCCTCGACGTGCACGTGGCCGTTGATGTTCACCTGGTCCGGGTTGAGGCCGAGGCCGGCGACCTGGGTGAAGAAGCCGACGTTGGCGTCGACGTTGTAGCTGCCCGGCTTGAACAGCAGCGCGTAGCGCGCGTTGCCGAACTGGTTGCTGACCTGGCTGTTGAAGACGCTGTTGAGCTTGTTCTGGATCGTCGCCTGCGACATCGACGGGTCGAAGATCGTGACGTTGGGTCCGAGATCGGGGTTGTTCGGGTTCGGCGGCACGGTCGTCGGGGGTGTCGTCGGTGTACCGGAGTAGTTCCACTTCTGGTTGGCGCCGCCGCCGCAGCTCCACAGCTGGAGCTTCGCGCCGTCGGCCAGGTTGTTGTCCTTGATGTCGAGGCACTTGCCGGCCTTGACGTTGACCAGGTCTTTGGCCGCGTTGAGGGTCCACTGCTGGCTGGTCAGCCCGGCGTAGCAGTCCCACATGTGCACGACCGCGCCGTCGGTGGTGGCGCCGTTGGCCACGTCCAGGCACTTGCCGAGGCCGCGCACCGAGCCGTCGTCGGCGAACGTCCACGTCTGGTTGGCGCCGGGGGAGCAGGCCCACATCTGCGGCTGGTTGCCGTTGGCGGTGCTGCCGTTGGTCACGTCCAGGCATTTGCCGTTGGCCGCGCTGACCACGGTGCCCGTGGAGGCGGCGAAGGCGGTGGTCACGCCGGCCACACCCACGCCGGCCACGACGACGCCCAGGACGGCGCCGATAAGCATTTTGCGCATCATGTCCCCTTAGGCCGGGTTGTTGGCGTGAGTCAGCGTCTCCCAGGCCACGAACAGGTTGTTCGTGCCCTGCGGCCGCTTGAACTCGGTGTACGTCTGGGTGTTCGACATGGCGTACCCCAAACGGTTGGAGAGAGCGTTGAACGCGACCTCCGTGACCGGGCCGAGTCCCTTGACCACCGACCCGCCGCAGATGTTCGACGGCACAGCGGTGCCGTTCTCGAACTTGGTGTGCAGGCCGAGGGCGTGCCGCTCACGGTCGGCCAGCGACGGCCAGAGGTCCTCGCCCTGGATGCGGCTGGTCTCCGCGATGTGGCTGATGGCGGACAGGCCGTAGCCGGTGTGCGTGAAGTCGCGGCACGTCTCCTGCGAGAGGCCGTCGACGAACGTGCTCTGCCCCTGCCAGTAGCTGATCAGCTCGGCCCGGGTGTCGACGCTGCCGACCGGCGGGTACTTGGGCTGGCTGCCGTCGGCGGCGACGTAGACGTACGCCTCGGTTCTGGCCTTGAAGCGGGTGATCGCCCGGTCGTAACTGGCCTTGTCGTCGAGGTGCACCGCGATGCCGGCGGCGGCCTCCATCATGGACAGCTCCCAGTTGCCGTTGCTGGAGCTGCCACCGATCACCACGGGCAGGTAGACATTGCGCAGCATGGTGGCGAACCGGGCCTGGTTGGGCCAGCTCGAGTACGTGTACTTGATGATCTCGGCGGCGCGCGGCCAGACCGAGCCGGCCCACCCGGTCTGCAGCGGGGCGTTGCTGTTGGTGTGCGATTTGATGGTGGCCGACCAGGCGTCCATCAGAGCGATGGATTTTTGGGCGTACGCCGCGTTGCCCGTGACGTACCAGGCCAAAGCGTCCGTGTACGCGGCGATGGCGTCCTCACGCTCGTCCGTGCAACCGTTGTTGGGGTTGGAGTAGGAGCCGCACTCGACCGTCGCTCGCGGCGCGGGGGTACGCGAGAGCGAGGCGTAGCGGCTGGCCATCATCTGGTTGTAGGCGCTCAGCCAGGGCTGGGCGCCGGCGTTGACCTTGCTCTTGACGAAGTCGAGCTGGGCCCGGCTGACCAGGACGCCCGGGTGGGCGAAGGTGATCGGGGCGGCGTCGGCGGTCACGAGGCGGACGCCGAAGGTCGCTGTCGCGGCGACCAGAGCCGTGAACGCGGCTAGTAAGGCGCGTCTGCGCATAGGGGATCTCCCGGGTGGGGGTGGGGAACCGGAAAGTGACTTAACAGTTCCCACGCCGACCGGGCCCGGTCAAGCGGGCATCGATTGACTTAAGTCTCTCGTGACCGTTTCGTTGCCTTAGTTCGCTCCTTAGTTGAAGTGCTTCTCGAATCGAATCTGAAAAATCTTCGTGATCTCCGGTACATTGCCGGGTCATGAACGCTGACGTCATCGTCGTCGGTGCCGGTCTCGCCGGCCTGGCCGCCGCCCATGAGCTGATCCTCGCCGGCAAGACGGTCGCGCTGGTCGACCAGGAGAACGCGGCCAACCTCGGTGGTCAGGCGTTCTGGTCGTTCGGCGGGCTGCTGTTCGTGGACAGCCCCGAGCAGCGGCGCCTGCGCGTCAAGGACTCGTTCGACCTGGCCTGGAGCGACTGGCAGGGCAGCGCCGCCTTCGACCGCCTCGACGACGAGGACTCCTGGGCGGTGCGGTGGGCCCGGGCGTACGTCGAGTTCGCCGCCGGCGAGAAGCGCGCGTGGCTGTCGTCGCTCGGCATGAGCTGGCTGCCGACCGTGGGCTGGGCCGAGCGGGGCGACCTGCGCGCCGACGGGCACGGCAACTCGGTGCCGCGCTTCCACGTGACGTGGGGGACCGGAACCGGTGTGGTGGCGCCGTTCGTGCGCTCGCTGCAGTCGTCCCCGCTGGTCACCTTCCATTTCCGGCACCGGGTCGACGAGCTGATCGTCTCGGGCGGCGCTGTCACCGGCGTACGCGGAAAGGTCTTGAAGCCTTTCGACGGCGCTCGGGGTGTGCCGTCCCCGCGGGAGGAAGTCTCCGATTTCGAGCTGACGGCCCAGGCCGTCGTCGTCGCCTCGGGCGGCATCGGGGCAAACCACGATTTGGTACGCCAGTACTGGCCCCCGTCGCTCGGCACGCCACCACAAACGATGATCACGGGCGTGCCCGCGCACGTCGACGGCCGCATGCTCGGCATCACCGAGACGGCCGGCGCCCGCCTGGTCAACCGCGACCGCATGTGGCACTACACGGAGGGCATCCGCAACTGGGACCCGGTGTGGCCAGGCCACGGCATCCGCATCCTGCCCGCGCCGTCGTCGATGTGGTTCGACGCGCTCGGCCGCCGCCTGCCCGCACCGTGCCTGCCCGGCTACGACACGATGAGCACGCTGCGGCACCTGCGCACGACGCCGGACATCGCCGCGTACGACCATTCCTGGTTCATCCTCACCCAGAAGATCATCGAGAAGGAGTTCGCCCTCTCCGGCTCGGAGCAGAACCCCGACATCACGGCCGGCGACCGCTGGGCGTTCCTGAAGGAGCGCATCTTCGGCAAGGGCGCACCGGCCCCGGTGGAGGCGTTCAAGCAGAAGGGCGAGGACTTCGTGGTCGCGTCCACGCTGGAGGAGCTGGTGGCGGGCATGAACGCGCTCACGGAGAAGCCGTTGCTGGACGTGGCGGCGATCCGGGGCCAGATCGAGGCCCGCGACCGCCAGATGGACAACCCGTTCAGCAAGGACGCGCAGGTCCAGGGCATCCGAAACTCCCGCCGCTACCTGGGCGACAAGATCGGCCGTACGGCCGCCCCGCACCGCATCCTCGACCCGGCGGCCGGCCCGCTGGTGGCGGTGAAGCTGCACACTTTGACCCGCAAAACCTTGGGCGGCATCCAGACGGACTTGAGCTCGCGGGCCTTGTCCCCGGCGGGCACACCGGTCCCCGGCCTGTACGCGGCCGGCGAGGTGGCCGGCTTCGGCGGGGGCGGCGTCCACGGTTACAACGCTCTGGAGGGCACGTTCCTGGGAGGCTGCCTCTTCAGCGGCCGAGCCGCCGGCAAGCACCTCGCCACCACCCTCTGACCGCCCTCTTCACCCCGTCGGCGTCGCCCTAGATCACGTAGCGGGGGCGCGCTCCGATGGCTGCTGCTCCGGCGTTCGCCGTTCCGCACCGGCGCTGGCGGCGGTGCCGGACGAGCCGGCCAGAACCGCGGCGGCACCGACCACGGCCAGGATCCCGAGCACGGCCGGCACCGCCCACCCGTGCCGGATCTCGTCGCCCAGCAGCGGCACCGCCACGGCGGCCGGAACAATGACCTCAACCGCCCAGAGCAGCGCGGTGACCGGCGCGACGCTTCCCCGCCGCAGTGCCGCCGCATAGGCCGCCGTCCCCGCGACCCCGCTGCAGATAACCACCCACAACAGCGGTTCAGTCAGGGTCGACACCCATGGCGTACGAAGGTGCACCGCCCGCCCCGCCAGCGCGGTCGCCGAATAAGCAAGCCCCGCCAGCCCAGCCAGAACCAGACCCGACACCTCGTTCCCCACACCCGGCCGCTCATCCAGCCGATCAGCCCCCACGGCTGGCGGAGGGCTGGTCCGCGCGGCCGCCGGCTGGTCGGTCTGTGCGCCTGCCTGCGGACTCCGCCGGTCGGTGCGCGCGGTCGACAGCACCGCCGCGCCCGCGAGTGCCGCCGCGGCGAAACCGCCCACGGCCAGGATCACCGTCGTGCCGTGCGCGGGCATCGCGGCCGGCTGCTCCCGGCTGGAGAGCCCGATCACGGCGAGCGCGCCCACCATCACCCCGACCGCCGCGTAGTCCCGCCGCCGCAAGCGTGTCCGCAGCACCATCCCGGCCAGCAGCACGGTCAGCCCGACGGACCCGGCGAGCACGGCCTGCACCACGTACACGGGAAGCCCGCGGAGCGCCCACAACGAGAGCAGCCAGCCGCCACCGTCCCCGGCCAGCCCGGCCAGATAGAGCGGCGAGACCGCCAAGGCGAGCACCGTGCCCGGCCGCCGCGCCGCGGCCGCCTGCAGCACGGACCCGCCCGCGTAGGCCACCGCGGCCAGCACCGCGATCAAAAGACTCACAAGTTAGAGAAGCACGAACCAGCGAGTCTCCGGCTATGGAAGTGACCAGCGTTGCTTTGCCGAACCGTCACAGTCGTCGACCCTGACCCCGGTCCCGGCCCACCGCCCACCCGACGGGTCGGTCAGGCACTCGTCGCCGACGGCGCTGATCACGAGCTGGCCCGAGACCCGCCACTGGGCCGTGGTGCGCCCGTCGCAGCTGACGATCTCCACCGAGTCGTCACCGACGACCAGCGCGCACTTGCCGGCCACCCGCAGCGTCCCGTCCGACGCGATGGTCCACGTCTGCGCGGACGACCGGTTGCACCCGAACACCTGCACGTGATTCCCGTCGAACGGCACCCCGCCGTTGAGATCGAGGCACAGCCCGTTCTGCCCGCGAATGGCCCCCACCCGCTCGGCCGCCGGCGGCACCGGCGCGATCCCCGCCGGCACGCTGGGCGTGGTGGTTTTCCCGCCCGGCACCGTGGTCGGCGTAGCCACCGGAGACGCGGGAGAGGTGGCGATGGCCGGCGCCCCGCTGGCCCTCGTGCTCGCCGGAGGCGTCGTCCCCGTCGGTGTGGGCTGCGTTCCGGACCCCGCGGTCGAGCCGCGCCCCGACCCGGAACCCGAGTCCGGCCCCGCACCGGCCCCCGGCCCGGCCTCTGATCCGGCGCCGACCGCCGTCGACGCGCTCGCACCGGCGACCGTCGAGCCGGCGGTCGCCGCAGGCCCGGAAGCGGGCGGCAGCGGCCCGTCGGCCAGCCCTGTCACTTGCGGCCGCACATCCGACCGCAGCGCCGCGTACCCCGCCGCCGCGACCCCGAGCAACACAGCCACGGCCGCCGCGGCCACCACGACCAGCCGGCGCCGTCCGCCGCCCCGAAGCCCACCGCCTCGAAGCCCACCGCGCCGCCGCCCATCAGGCAGAACGATCACGGCAGTGGCGTCATCCGCTCCTTCGCGGGCCGGCCCCGCCCCGTCTTCCCGGGCCGTCGCCGGCCAGGTCTGCTCCGGCCCGTCACCGTCGCCCGCGCCGGCCCCCGGCGCTTCCGAGTCGCGAAGCACGAACGGCCGGACAAGCAACGGATCCCGCTCGTCACCCACCTTGTCGCCTGTCACGAAACTCCCGCCGCCGTCGAGCCCTCAAGAGACGATCGACCGACCAACCTACCCGCGATGATCGAGTCCATACCGCCCGCCGAACATCCGACTTTCCACCCGATGCGCCCGCCCGGACAGCGAACGACCACCTTCCGTCGGCAAACCGACAAACGAACAGCCGCCACCAGACCTACTTCCTCAGACGGCCCCCAAGATCGCCAAGAACCTACCCTTCAACCCTCCACCCCCGACACTCGCACCACCCCGCCCCGTGCCCAGCACTGCTGGGCACGGGCCGGCGTCCCTGGAAACGGTCAGCGCTTCCAGAAGGCCTTCCGGGCCGGCGCCGGACCGGGGCCGGCGGGCGGCGCCGTCGTGGGAGCATCCGGGGCGGATTTCGCTGCGACTCCGTCTCCGTCTCCGTCTCCGGCTCCGGCGAAGGCGGTCAAGGCTTGCAAGGCCGCCTCCCACTTCTCGTCGACCGTAGTGTCGCCCCGCAAACGCGCCACCAGGTCGGTCAAGGGGCGGAAGGACTCGTCGCCGGCCGAGCCGATCAGGACGTCGAGGCGGCTGGCCAGGTCGTCGAGCAGGTCGCGCTTCTCCCAGACCGGAAGGCCGGCGGCGTCGCGGAGACGCTGGAGCTCGGTCGCCACCAAGGCACGCATCTCGTCGAGCGACGGCGCCGAGCTGCCTGTCGCGGCCAGCTTGGAGAACGACGCCCTGGCCCGCGGTGAGGCGAAGCCCGAGACGGGCCCTGTCCGCCGTCCGCCGAGCACAGCCCCGGCGCCGCCGCCGGCGGTGCCGGCCTCCGCGGCGCCGTCGAAGCTCATCAACGCCGGACCGGCCGGCGCGGCCGGAGGCACGGGGGGAGCGAGCGATGCGGCCGCCATGTGCAGCATCGCCGGCGCGACGTCGCCCGGCGCCTCCCAGCCCTGGGGCAGCTCGACCGGCTGGGTCACCCGCCGGTTCTGGCCGCCCTCGTTGACGACCCGGCTGTCCACCGCGACGAAGGCGGTGAACCGGCACAGCACGCCGTAGCGCAGCGAGGTGGCCACGATGCGCTGCTCCAGGCTGCGGTCTCCCGCCGCATACGCGTCCTCCAGATCGCGCAGTCGCGCCCGGGCCCACTGCGCCGTGATCGCGGTCTCGGACCGCTCCTGCAGGGCGATCGTCGTGCTGAACTCCCTGTCGTCGCGGGTGCGCCCGGTCACCGTGAACCGCCCACCCGTCGCCGATCCGGCGTACCGCCCGCTCACCACGAGCGGAACTCCCGGATAGAGCCCCGGCAGCCGGGCCGGGGTGCGCTCGTCGTCGATCAGGCGCAGACCGTCGCCGGTGACACGCAGGCCGGAGACGACCGGCGAGCCGATCCGGTGGTGGATGTGCTCCATCGCCTCGTCGAGCCGGTCCTCGCTCTCCACCAGCTCGGCCCGGCCCGCGCCGAGCGCGGCCAGTCGGCCCAGGAACCCGGCGTTGACCGCCCGGTCGATGCCGATCGTGTGGATACGGGTGACGCCGATCAGCGGCGTGATGTCGTGGACGATCTGGTCCTCGTTGCCGACCTGCCCGTCGGTGACCAGCACGAGCACCCGGTCGCGGTCCTCGCTCGCCCGCAGCAGGCCGAGGCCCTGCGACAGCGGGCTGAGCAGCTCGGTGCCGCCACGGGCGGTGGCGTGGGCGAGGTGTTCCACGGCGCGGAAACGGTTGCGGTCGGAGGCCTCGACCAGGCCCTCGCCGAGGTCGTCGGGCCGGTCGACCTGATGGTCGAACGTGAGCACGGCGAAGCGGTCGGCGCCGGTCAGCGTGTCGACGACCCGGGCCGCGGCGCGGCGGGCGGCCACCATCTTCCAGCCGCCCATGCTTCCCGAACGGTCGAGCAGCAGCACCACGTCCTTGGGCCGGGCGGGCGCGCTGCCGGCCGGCGGTAGCACCACCAGCTGGTAGACGCCGCCCGGCTCCTCGCCGCTCTCGTCGGGCACGGCGATCGCGGTCTCGCCGCCACCTTCGTACGGCAGGCGCAGGATGAAGTCGCGATCGGCCCGCTCGCCGGGCGTGATGCTCAGCGTGCCGTCCTGGTCGACGACAGTGTGCAGGCTGGACTTGACCTCGCCGAGGGTGAGTCCGGCCGGGTCGATGTCGACGCCGACGGACAGCCGCAGCGGGTTGGGGAAGCCGGGCAGCAGCACCGGGGGCGAGATGCGGGAGGCGTCGGGTACGGCGTCGGTGTCCTGCGCCTGCCCGTCGCCGGCCGACGGGCCGGGCAACGGGGTGCCCGGGATGTAGCGCGGGGCCACCACCAGCGGGAAGCGGAACGTGGCGGCGCCGTCCTCGAACGGCAGCGGCCCGACCAGGCTGAGCCGGATCGTCACCCGCTCGCCGGGCAGGACGTTGCCGACCCGCATGGTGAAGACGTCGGGCCGCTCCTCCTCGGCGATGGAGGCGCGCTGACCGGCCGCGATGGCCTTGTCGTACGTCTCGCGGGCGGCCGCCCGCTCCTGAAGCTCCGCCTCGACCGTCCGGTCGTCGGCGGTCATCGTCATGCCGGTCACGGCGGCACGGTCGGGCAGCGGGAAGACATAGGTCGCCTCGAGCGCGACCTCGTGCACGTTGATGAACTCGGTGAGCACGACTGTCCGGGCGGCCAGGCCGCTGATGTGCGCGCGGACGTCGAGGCGGTCGAGCGGCAGGGCGCCGCGGTCGGTGCGCAGGCAGCCGAAGCCGGCGTCGGGCAGGATCCGGATGCGGCTGATCTCACCCGGGCTCATCGGGGCGACGGAGAAGGTCATGCGGAGCTCCCATCAATAAGGCCACGGGCGGCGAGCAGTTCGATCAGGGGAGTGGCGACAGCGGCGATGTCGTCGCGGTCGCGGTCGGTCAGGGCATGCGGGACGAGCAGCGTGACGCCGCCGCCGAGGGCTACGCCGTTGACCGGATAAGCGGTCACCGGGCGTGGCGCGCGATCCGTCGCCGCGGCGACGATCGCCGGGGGCTGTGGCGCCGGGGCGGCCGGGTCGGCCCAGAAACGGGTGCGAGCCTCTCCGACGGGGTCGGGTGGAATGCCGTCGACCTCGTTAAGCAGGTGCTCGGGGACCTGGGCGGCCTCACGTAAGGCCTCAGGGGTGATCCACACGAAGTCGGCCTGGATCTGCGCGAGGCTCTGGCCCTGCGCCTGCCGGCGCTTGATGGCCACCAGCTGTTGCAGGTGACGGGGACCGTAGAGCGCGGTGCGCCCGCGCATGCCCAGCGGCTTGTCGACCAGTCCGATCGTCGTGTACCACCGGATCGCCCGCCGATCGGGCAGGCTGCGGACGCGGGCGTTGGGCGCGCCGGGATATTCGGCCGCCAAGGCCTCACGTACCCGCTCCACCAGCTCGTCGATCGTCCACATGCCAAAGAGTTTGACACTGTCATCGTGACAGTGTCAATGTGTGCGCATGACCCGAGCCGCCGACCGTTGGGTGCCACCCCGACTGATCAGCCTGTCCCATGTCAACGACCCGGAGACCACTGTCGTCTATCCCGGCGACCCGGCCTTCGAGCTCGAGACCGTGGCCACCATCGCGGAGGACGGCTTCTACATGCGCTTCGTCAGCGAGGCGGAGCACACCGGCACCCATTGGGGCGCGCCCGGCCATTTCAGTCCCGGCCATCCGCTGGCCGACGATCTCGACCTGGAGGACCTATGTCTGCCGGCGGTGCGGATCGACGTGCGGGAGCAGTGCGCCCGCGACGCGGACTACGAGGTGACGATCGCCGATGTCGAGGAGTGGGAGCGACGCCACGGCCGCATCCCGGACGAGTCGATGGTGATCATCTGGACCGGTTGGGAGCAGCGATGGGGCACGGAGGCCTTCCTCAACCGCGATGCCGACGGCGTGCTTCATCAGCCCGGCTTCGCCTTGGCGACGGTGCGCTGGCTGATCGACACGGGCCGGCTGGGTCGCCGGGGCGGCACGGGGACCGACACCTTCGGTCCCGACCCTGGCCGCGACAGTGGTCTCGCGGTCTCCCGTCTGGTCTATCAGGAGCATCGAATCAGTCTGGAGGTGCTGGCCAACCTCGCCGAGCTTCCGCCGACGGGCGCCTACATCCTCTGCGGCGGCCAGATCAACAAGGCCGGCTCCGGCTCGACCGCGTTGATCTACGGCTTACTGCCGCCCGGCTGAAGCACGCCGTTCACCGTGAGGCGATACGGCGCGTACTGCTTGATCTTCTCGGTCGGCTCGTCGTACGACACGATCGCGACCACCTGCGGATAGGAGGAGAGCCGCGCGAACTCGTCCGGCGCCACGATCTCCACCCGGTCCTGGCCGAGCCCGACGAGCCGCACGTGCCAGTTGTGCACCGCCATGGGCCTGATCGACGTGGGCGAGGTCCATCCGTCCAGGGTGGAGCCGTCGCTGAGCGTCCGCCCGCCCAGCGTGATGGTGCCGATCCGCCATCCGCCCCGGCCCCCGCCCGCGTCGGTCACAAACCGCAGACCCAGGAGGACCTTCTTTCCGGCGTACGAGGTGAGGTCGTACCTCGCGGTGACCACACCGTTGCTCGCCCCGGTGATCCCGAAACCCAGCGGCCCGACGCTCGTGCGGTCACCGCGCAGCGCCATGTAGGTGCGCCCGCCGTCCGTCGACACTGTCACATAGCCGTAGTCGTATCGGTCCTCCAGCGCGTAGGAGGTCTCCAGCGTCAGCGCCGGCTTGCCGGCCGGGATGGTGACCGCCCGGACGGCGTGCGAGTCGAGGTCGTTGGTGTTGCCGGAGAAAAGCGTCTTCCCGGCCACCGTCCAGCCCGTCGGCAGCGGCGGCAGGTGTGCCGCCCCGGCGAAGCTGAGCGAGCGCACGGGAGTCGGCAACGGCACGTAATCCGCGCCGTTCGGTGCCGCCCCGGGTTCGGCGTACGCGGTCTTGTTGTCGAGGTTGACCGTCGATCTCAAGCTCTTCGCCGTGACCTTCTCGGCCGCCATGCCGATCACCTTGCCGCCGGGCTCCCCGGCGATCCGGTCGACCAGCGTCATCGTCTGGAAGTCGTGCATCACCTCGTAGAGGGGCACACCGGTCGGCAGCGCGGCCTGGATCGCGGCCATGCCCTGGCGGATCCCGTCGCGATGCAGCACCGAGATCGTGCGCAGGCCGAAGCGGTCGCGCAGATAGAGCATGAGCTCATAGACGAGGCCGTAATCGGCCAGCACCTCGCTGGGCGTGCCCTCGTCCCACAGATTCGGCGAGTTCTGCGGGCCGCCGCAGTCGCGCGGGTTCGCGTTGTACTTGGTCTTGACCGTGCCGAACCCCTGGAAGCACATGATGTGCGTGTCGTTGCCCGGCTCGTCGACCTTGGAGCGCGCGTCCACGTAACCGACGAGGGTCTGCGCGAAATCGGCCAGCCCTTCGTTGAGCCACTTGGCCTCCTGTGGGTCGGCGTAATACTCGAGCAGGTGCTGCCACTCGTGGGCGAATGTCGACTCGTACATCCGCGGCCGGGCGGGCCGGCTCGTGCACAGGTCGGTGGTCGGGTCATCGGCCGGTTCCGCGCCCAGGCGGTGCTTCCAGTCGTACGCGTCGATGGTCATGACGTTGCGGTCGAAAAGCTCGTTGAGCTGCGGCGTGAAGAAGCCGGCGGTGTAGGTGACGGCCTTGGGAAAGGTGAAGAAGTTCGCGTCGCGGACGTTGTCGACGAGGGTGACCGTCTTGTCGCCGTCGCCGGTGAAATCGCCGGTCGCCGTCGCTTTGGTGCCGTCGCGGCTGGGTGGCGTGCTGAAGATGGCGGTCTCCAGCGGATAGATCTTGCGGTCGAACTCGCCGATCAGGTCGGCCACCTGCGCATCGGTGATCTCCACGGAGCCCTTGCGGCAGTCCGCCGCCGGGAAGGCGAGGTCCTGCGCGACCCAGACCTCGATGTGCCGGCCGACCGCTCGCAGCGTGTACTTCTTGTTGTAGAACTTGCCCGTGGTGTCGTCGAGGCCTACCCACTCGCGCACGGTGCCCACCGGCGGCGTCGGCTTCGGCTGCACCGCCGCCCGCGATCGCACCTCAGGTTTCGCCCGGGGCCGGTACCGGGGGTTCTCCGGGAGCGCCCGCCCGCCGAGGGTGAAGCGGGTGCGGCTGAGCTCGCGGGCGTCCGCGGCCGCGCGGGCGTGATCCCTATCGGCCAGGGCTGGGCCGGGGGCGGCGGCCAAGGGGATGAGAAGGGCTATTACCGCAAAGGCTGCAAAGCGGACGCGGTCCATGAAAAGGGACGCTACCCGTCAGGCGCCGGTTGGACCGGCAACATACGGCGATTCGGTGAGACCGCGCGGGGCCTATTCGAAGACGGAGTGGTCGCGGTCGCCCTCGGCGCGGCGGCGGGCCCGGCGGCGCAGCTGCACGACGACCATGTCGACCACCGCCGCCACGGCCCAGGCCAGCAACAGCCAGCCCGGCACCGTCCAGCCCGCGCGGAAGAGCAGGATCGCCAGCACCGTGCACACGACGAAACCGAAAGCGGCCAGGATGAGCCGCAGGTTCAGCGCGCTGTAGGGCTGATCGACCGTGCCGCGACGGCCGGGCGGCTGGGCACCGATGGGCATGAGCCACGGTACCTCCGCCCGGCCGGCGGCCGGTTACGAGACCTCGCGGCGCAGGACGCGCCACACACCGAGGGCCAGCGGCACCACCACCCAGACCGCGGCGGACACGGCGACCCGGGCCCATTCGCCGGAGGTCATGGCCGGCTCCGACATGGCCGTCGTCGTGGTGTTGATGTCGATCCACTCGGCCGCGGTCTTGAGAGCCTTGATCGTCCCGCCGAGGATCGACCAGACCATCGGCACCGCGAAGAACGCCACGATCGCCAGCGGGGTGTTCAACAGCAGGGCGCCGAAGCCGATGCCCATCAGGACGAAGATCACCTGCAGGGCCACGCCCTGCCAGATCACCGAGCCGTCGATGCTCCAGGAGCCGTCGCCGCCGAAGGCCGCGCCCAGCAGGTTCGCCACGGCGCTGAGCGCCAGCGCCGCCGCGGTCGACGCGATCGCGATCAGCACCCCGGCGATCAGCTTGGCGGCGATCACCCGGCCGCGCGCCGGCACCAGGGTGAAGGTGGTCAGCGCGGTGCGCTGCGACCACTCGCCCGTCATGGACAGGATGCCCAGCACCGGCAGGAGGACGGCCGAGGGCAGCAAACCGAACTCGAAGAAGCCCTGGAACGTCTGCTCCTCGTCGGGCGCCCAGCCGATCATGATGGCCGAGGTGGCGGCCGTGGCGAAAGCGATCACGATGAGCAGCCACAGCCCGGCCCGGGTGTCGGCCAGCTTCCGCAGCTCGATCATGGTGAGCCGGCCGATCGGCACCGGCCGGGTGCTCGCCTGCTCGAGCTGCGGCGTGTTCTCCAGCACGGCGGTCATCGGACGGCCTCCTTCACGGAATCACCGGCGGTCAGGGTGAGGAACATCTGCTCCAGGCCGCCGCTGCCGGCCGGGCGCAGTTCGAGCAGGACGAGCCCGGCATCCGCCGCGGCCCGCCCGATGATCTCTGCGCCGGCCTGGACGACAACGCCCCCGTCGGTCGTCTTCGTCCCGGCCAGGCCGGCGCGCTTGAGCACCAGGTCGAGCGCGGCCGGGTCGAGCGCCCGGACCAGCGTGCCGGTCGCGGCGAGCAGCTCGGCCTTGTCGCCCTGGGCGACGACGCGGCCGCCGCCGATCACCACCAGGTGGTCGGCCACCGCCTCGACCTCGCGCAGCAGGTGGGACGAGAGCAGCACGGTGCCGCCGCGGTCGGCGAAATCGCGCAGCAGGCCGCGCATCCAGAAGATGCCCTCCGGGTCGAGGCCGTTCGCCGGCTCGTCCAGGATCAGCACGGCCGGGTCGCCCAGCAGGGCCAGGGCCAGGCCGAGCCGCTGGCGCATGCCGAGCGAGTACGCACGGACCCGGCGCTTGGCGGCCGTCGCGTTGAGCCCGACCCGGTCCAGCGTGCGGGGCACCTCGCGGGTGTCGACGCCCATCGTGAGCGCGGCCAGGCTGAGCACCTCACGGCCGGTCCGCCCGGCGTGCTGGGCGGAAGCGTCGAGCAGGACCCCGACGTGGCGGCCGGGGTTGCCGAGCCGCCGGTACGGGACGCCGCTCACGGTGGCCGTTCCGGCCGTCGGAGGGGTCAGGCCGCAGATCATGCGCATGGTGGTCGACTTGCCCGCGCCGTTCGGACCGAGGAAGCCGGTCACCGTGCCCGGCTCGCAGGAGAACGACACGTTGTCGACGGCGGGGTGGTTGCCGTACCTCTTGGTGAGATGTTCGACCGTGATCATGCTTCCAGCGTGGCGGCGCCGACCGGATGAGCGCTTCGGCCGGAGGTCGCCGGCGCGAAACCTTGGTAGGGCCCGCACACCTACTTTGGTAGGTATCGGCCGGCCCGCGACTGCTCGTAAAGTCGGCTTTGTGAGACAGCTGAAGCCGGAGTACCAGTGGCTGTTGCCGGCCGGGCTCGAGTCGGCAGTGCCGGCCCGCCGGTCCACCCGCGACTGGGTGGTCGACCTCCTCTGCTTCGTCCTCGGCTACGGTTTCACGCTGCTCGTCACGATCGACCTGTTGCGGGAGCACCCGAGCGTGGTGCCGGAGTGGGACGCGGCGCCCACCTGGCTGATCTGGCTCGACTTCGCCGTCGGCACCATCGCGGCGCTCGGTCTCTGGTGGCGGCGGGGTCGCTGGCTGATTCCGCTGGCCGTCTTCAGCGCGGTGACCTCGTTGTTCACGGTCGCCGCGGCCATCACCTGCATGATCATGCTGTTCACGGTGGCGGTGCACCGCCGGTTCGCGATCATGGCGGTGTTCGCCGGCGCGGCGGTGCTGACCAACGCCGCCTTCCCGCTGCTGCGGCCCGAGGCCGATCGGCCCTACTGGGAGACGATGGCGTGGGGCGTGGTCTTCATCGTGATCGTCTGCCTGTGGGGCATGGTGGTCCGGTCCCGGCGCCAGCTGGTGCGGTCGCTGCGCGACCGGGCCGAGCGCGCCGAGTCGGAGCAGCAGCTGCGCGTCGCCCAGGCGCGCTCGCTCGAGCGCAACCGGATCGCGCGCGAGATGCACGACGTCCTCGCCCACCGCATCTCGCTGCTCAGCCTGCACGCGGGCGCGCTCGAGATCCGCCCCGACGCGGCGCCGCAAGACGTGGCGACCGCCGCCGGCGTCATCCGGGCCAGTGCCCATCAGGCGCTGCAGGACCTGCGCGAGGTGATCGGCGTGCTGCGCGCCGAGAGTCCTGAGGGCACGCCCGAGCCGCCGCAGCCCACGCTCGGTGCGCTGCCCGCCCTGGCCGACGAGTCGCGCTCGGCGGGGGTCAAGGTCCGCTTGGATGTACGCATCGAGCCCGCCACCGTGCCGGACGGAACCGGCCGCACGGCCTACCGCATCGTCCAGGAGGGCCTGACGAACGCCCGCAAGCACGCCCCCGGCACAACGGTCGACGTAGCCGTCGACGGTGCCGTCGGCGACGGCCTGACCATCGACATCCGCAACCCGTGGCCGCTGCTCAACCCGTCAGTAGCCATTCCCGGCACGGGCACCGGCCTGATCGGCCTCACCGAGCGAGCCACCCTGGCCGGCGGCCACCTGAAACACGGCCGCACTCCCGACAACCAGTTCGCCCTCACCGCCTGGCTCCCCTGGCCCTCTTGACCCGGCCACCCGCCGCTTTGACCGGTGCCCCCCTGCGTGGGACCATCCTGGCCGTTGTCGGCAGCCGGCCCAACGGCGCGGACCGTGCTGGGGCAGCCGGCCCAACGGCGCCGGCCGTGCGGGGCCGTCGGCTCAACGGCGGCGGCTGTGCGGGGCCGTCGGCTCAACGGCGGCGGCTGTGCGGGGCCGTCGGCTCAACGGCGGCGGCTGTGCGGGGCCGTCGGCTCAACGGCGGCGGCCGTGCGGGGGCGCCCTGATCGGTGTTGGCGGTTGGCTCAGCGGCGGCGGCCGTGCTGTGGGGCCTCTCCGGCCGATGCGGCAAGACGGCTCAGCGGCGGTGGCTCAGGAACCAGCCGTGGGCGGCGCCGGCGAGCATCGCGGAGCCGCCCTCGTACGCGGTGTGCAGGTAGTGGAAGCACTGGGCCACGACGGCTCGTTCGGGAGGTTGCGGAAGGGCCGGTGCCGACACCGCTGGTCTGTGTGGCCCTCGGCGACCGCTTAGGGTGAGGGCGTCAGTAGCCGTGCACGTGGGGGAGCGCATCGGTGAGTGGGACCACCCGGCCCGAGAGGCCGGAACCGTTGGGGGACGGCGCGGGCGGGCCGGTGGGTGAGCCGGTTCGGGTGCTGATCGTTGATGACGATGCGCTTGTCCGGGCGGGGCTGACGATGATCCTGTCGGCCGCCGGTGACGTGGCTGTCGTGGGTGAAGCCTCCGACGGGGCGGAAGTGCCGGGGGCCGTGGCGGCGCATCGGCCGGACGTGGTGCTGATGGACATTCGGATGCCCCGGGTCGATGGGCTGGCGGCGACTGAGACGTTGCGGCGGCGTGCCGGGGCGCCCGAAGTGATCGTGTTGACGACCTTCGACGCGGACGAGTACGTGTTGCGGGCCCTGCGGGCGGGGGCCAGCGGGTTCCTGCTCAAGGACACGCCGCCGGCCGAGATCCTGCGGGCGGTTCGGCGGGTCGCGCAGGGTGAGGCGATGCTGTCACCCACAGTGACACGGCAGTTGATCGCGCACGTGGCGGCACCGGCTCAACCGTCGCAGGTTCGGGCCGCGCAACGGCTCGACCGGCTCAGTGAGCGGGAGCGGGACGTCGCGCTGGCGCTCGGGCAGGGGCAGTCGAACGCGGAGATCTCCGCCGGCCTGCACATGTCCGTGGCCACGGTGAAGGCGCATGTGTCCCGCCTGCTGATCAAGCTCGAGCTGAACAACCGCGTCCAAGTAGCCCTCCTCGTTCACGACGCCGGCCTGGTCTGACACGGCGTGCGCTAACCGGCCAGTGGCCGGCGCGAAGTGGCTGCGTGAATCGTTCTCTCATGTCACCCGATCGGATTACAGCGGCCGATGACGCGCCGTGCCGAGAAACGAGGGCTGGGCTGCGTCAACACTGTTGATCCCGAGTCAGGCCATGCATGGCGTTCGGCGCATGTGACTCAGTGCGATCTCACCGACACGATGTGAAACTGTCGCGCAGCGGGGAGGGATCCGGGAGCTGGAGGGCCTTCATGAACCACGGTGAGCGGCAACTACAGGACACGCTCGGTACACGGGAGCGGGCGGACGCCTTCACGGAGAGGCAGACCCTGCACCGCCTCAACGACAGGATGCGGGAGTTCATCGGGCGGCAGGAGATGATGTTCCTGGCCACCGCGGACGCCGGGGGAGGATGCGACAGCACCTTCCGGGCCGGGCCGGCCGGGTTCGTGCGGGTGCTGGACGACGAGCACCTGAGCTGGCCGGAGTTCAAGGGCAACGGTGTCATGGCCAGCCTCGGCAACATTACGGGGAACGGGCACGTCGGGATCCTGTTCGTCGACTTCCAGGACGTGATCGGGCTGCATGTGAATGGCACGGCCGAGATCGTCGAGGATCCGGGCGATCAAGGGGACGTGCCGCCGGGGTTGCGCGCTCAGGTGTGGGTCGTCGCGCGGGTGCAGGAGGCGTACATCCATTGCGCCAAGCACATTCCGCGCATGATGCGGGTCCCGCGGCAGCGCGGGCGCGACGCTGCGGCCGAGCAGCCGAAGAAGAGCGACTACTTCGTGCCGGCGCCGGCGCGCCTGCAGCCCGTCGCCCCGGCCGGCGGGCAAGCGATCGGCACGTGCGACGCGGCCCCGGTCACGGGAAGCGATCCGCGCGGCGCCATCACCGGTGACGCGGCGGCGTGACCCCTCGCTAGCAGAAAGCAGGCGCGGCGGCGAGCGAGAAGGTTCGCGAGCAAGGAGGGCGGCGAGCGAGAAAGGGCGGCGAGCGAGAAAGGTCCGAGCAAGGAGGGCGGCGAGCGAGAAGGGTCGCGAGCAAGGAGGGCGGCGAGCGAGAAGGGTCGCGAGCAAGGAGGGCGGCGAGCGAGAAAGGGCCGCGAGCGAGAAGGCCGCGAGCGAGAAGGGTCGCGAGCGAGAAGGGCGGCGAGCGAGAAGGCCGCGAGGAAGAAGAGCCGCGAGAAAGAAGGGGTGAGCCGATCCCGCGCCGCCGCGGGAAAGGAGGCGGCGCGGGAGGCGAGAGGCGGCGCGGGAGGCGAAAGGCGCGGGAGGGGAAAGCGGGTCAGCGGGCGGGGGACAGGGGCCAGAGGGGCTCCTGGGCCAGGCGTTCCGACTCTCGGAGGACCCTGAGGATGTTGCCGCCGGTGAGCTTGTCGAGCTCGGGCTGGGACCAGCCTCTCGTGGACAGCTCCGCGAGCAGGCGCGGGTAGCCGGACACGTCGCGCAGGTCGTCGGGGAGTTCCGTCGTGCCGTCGAAGTCGCCGCCCAGGCCCACGTGGTCCACGCCGGCCACGTCCCGGGCGTGTTCCACGTGGTCGGCCACCAGCGTGGCCGGGACCGGTGGGCGGGGGTTGGCCGACAGCCACGGGGCGAACGACGGGTGTTCCAGCGGGTCGGGGCCGGGCCAGTCCTGGACCGTCGACGGCTCCTGGCCGGGGCGGGGCGCCCTGGGCCAGCCCGCCGTGGGCAGGCCCAGGCGGGTCAGCTCCTCGTCGGCGGCGGCCGACCAGGCGCGGGCCTCGGGGGAGACGAACGGGGCCACGAAGGTGAGCTGGATGACGCCGCCGTTGTCGCGCAGGCGGGTCAGCACGTCGTCGGGGACGTTGCGCGGGTGATCGTGCAGGGCCCGTACGCCGGAATGGCTGAAGATCACTGGGGCGAAAGCCGTGTCCAGGGCCGCGTGCATCGTCACCGGGGCGACGTGCGACAGGTCGACCAGCACGCCGATGCGCTGCATCTCGCGGACCACCGCGCGGCCCTCGTCGTTCAAGCCGCCCACCTGCGGCTCGCGGACCGCCGAGTCGGCCCAGGAGAGGTTCTCGTTGTGGGTCAGCGTCACGTAGCGCACGCCCAGCCGGGCGAACGCCCGCAGGACACCCAGCGACGTGGCCAGGCTGTGCCCGCCCTCGATGCCGATCAGAGACGCGATCTTTCCGGACGAGATGGCGCGGGTGACGTCGTCCGCGCTGTAGGCGATGGCGAAGTCGTCCGGATACGCCGCCGCCATCCGGTAGACGGCGTCGATCTGCTCCATCGTCGCCACCACCGCCTCGGGCTCGCCCAGGTCGCCCGGCACGTACACCGACCAGAACTGCCCGCCCACCCCGCCGGCGCGCAGACGCGGGATGTCCGTCTGCAACTCCGGCCGGGGCTCGTCCAGGCCCTCGACCGCGTATCCGTAGCGTCCGCGTAGCTGCATGGGCAGGTCGTTGTGCCCGTCGATGATCGGCATCATCCTGTCTGGCTACCCGACCGGAGGAGAAAAGCGCAAGTTGAGGAAAACGACCACCGCAACCTGACCGCACCGTGCGGGGCACCGAGCGCGCACCGGGCGGCACGGAATCTCTTTCCCATGCCCGGCCACACGGTGCCGGACACAGCAGGGGGAGTCGAAGGTGCGTCGTTCGAAGCTGCAGAGGTATTCGGTCCTGACCGCCGTGCTCGCCGGTGCGGGCGCCACCGCCCTGACCGGCACCACGGCCGTCGCCGGCACCAGCGCGACGATCAAGCTCGCCGCCGGTGACGACGCGTACGTCTCGAACGTGCGCACCGGCACCGTCTTCGGCGCCGAGGACAAGCTGGTCGCCGGCGTCCTCGGCAAGGAGACCAAGACCTCCTTCCTCAAGTTCGCGGTCCCGGCCGGCACCAAGGTCGCGTCGGCCCGTCTGACCCTGACCGCGCAGGCGAAGTTCGCCGGCCAGCTCAGCGTCCGCAAGGTCACCAACACGACGTGGACCGAGGGCAAGCTGACCGGCGCCACCGCGCCCGCGCTCGGCGCCGTCGTCGGCACCGCCACCCCGAACGGCACGTTCTCCGTCGACCTCGGCAAGTCGGTCACCGGGCCGGGCACGTACGCCTTCGCCCTGACCTCGGCCGCCTCGGTCATGCGCTTCAACTCGGCCGAGTCGAAGACCGGCGCGCCGGTCCTCGAGGTCACCACGGAAGGCGACACGTCGCCGCCAGTGGTGGCGGCGCCCAAGCCGGCCACCGGCGACTGCGTCACCGGTGACAAGCTCGTCCCCACCTGCGGCGTCCTCTGGGGCGCGGCGGCCGGCGGCTTCACCGACGCCCCGCGCGACCAGGCCCTGAAGGACTGGGAGAAGCTCAGCGGCCGCACCTCGACCATCTTCCACACGTACCACAAGGGCGACGAGCTCTTCCCGACCAAGGCCGAGATCGCGATGACCTCGGACGCCGCCAGCCCGCGCGTGCTGCTGACCAACTGGAAGATCGCCTACGGCTCGAACTGGGCCAAGGTCGCCAAGGGCGAGCAGGACAAGCGCATCGACGCTTTCGCCGCGCGCGCCAAGGCGTACGGCAAGAAGTTCTTCCTCGCCATCAACCACGAGCCGGAGAACGACGTCGTGGCCAAGGCCGGTTCCGGCTTCGAGGCGAAGGACTTCGCCGCCATGTACCGCCACACCATCGAGCGGCTGCGGGCCAAGGGCGCCACCAACGTGATCAACGTGATGGCGTACATGGGCAACGAGAAGTGGATGGCGCAGAGCTGGTGGAAGGACCTGTGGCCGGGTGACGACATCGTCGACTGGATGGGTCTCGACTCGTACGTGAGCGCCGAGAAGGGCTACTACCACTACGGCAAGTTCAACGACCTGCTCGACCGCGCGCCGACCGGCGGTGGCACCGGCTTCTACGAGTGGGCCACCACCAAGCACGCCGCCAAGCCGATCATGGTCGCCGAGTGGGGCGCCTACCACCGCGTGGGCAAGACCGCCGACAAGGCGCCGGTCTACCAGAGCGTCCTGCCCGAGCTGGCCAAGCGCCCGGCCATCAAGGCGATCGTGTACTTCGACACCGCCAAGGACGACGAGGGCGACCGCGACATCAGCATCAACAGCACGGCGACGTCGCTGGCCGCGTTCAAGAAGCTCGCCGCCGACCCGGTCTTCAAGGTGAAGGTCGGCTGAAACTGTCGTGATCGCTGAGGTCAAGCGAATCCCAGGTGTCTTCAGACACCTACAGTTCACCTCAGTTTGACTTCCCGTAGCCCCAGCTTTCCGTAACGTTAACGACTGACGTTGGAACGTTGAGAGGGGGTCCGCCATGGCGAAGAAGTCCAAGAAGGACAAGAAGGACAAGAAAGACAAGAAGAAGAACAAGAAGAAGTGATCTGACTTCTTCGAGCGCGGCGGTTTCCCCACGGGAAGCCGCCGCGTTTGTCTCAACTGCCCCGCGCCGGGCCCGATCAAGCAGGCATGGGCGTCGTCACCACCATCGCCGCGCTGGCCGCTGCCGTGGCCGGTCTGGTCGTGGTGTCGCGCCGCGGAGGCCGTCTCCGGCTCGCGTGGGCCGCTCTGGTCCTGGGCATCCTCGGCGGTCTCGTCGCCGGGCCGCCGGTCCTCATCGTCTTGGCCGCCCTCAGCCTGATCGCCGTTCCCCGGCCCCCGCGCACCGGGCTGGCCCGCCTCCGCGGGATGGTCGACGCGCTGCTCATCGCCACCTCCCTGCTGGTGCTCGGCTGGAACCTCGTCATGCAGCAGGCGCTGGCGGCCGGCCACCCGTACGCGATCGGCCGGCCCGTGGCCGACATGCTCCTCGGTGCGGTGGCGTTGTGCGCGCTGGCCCGCTGCCGCCCCGGCACACCCGGCGCCACGGCGCTGGCGCTCACCTCGACCGGCGTGTTCCTGCTGGCGTGCGCCGACGCGATGGTGGTGCGGCTCGGTAACGGTGACGTGCTCGCCCTCGCCGGCTATCTGCTCGTGCTGTTCGCGGCCTCGATCGCCATGCGCCGCCGGCTCGACGAAGCGACGATCCTTCAGGAGCAGGCCGCTCATCGCCGCAACTTCAGCCTGCTCCTTCCGTACGCCGTCGTGGTCCTGACTTTGTTCCTCGGGCTTTTCTGGTTCGCGATCGGTGGCACGCCGACCGCGTTCGGCACGTGGGGCCGCTTCTTCTCGATTCTGCTGATCGTGGCCCGCGAGGCGATCCTGCGCGCCGACAACCGGCAGCTCGCCCGCGACCTGGAGGAGCGCGTGGCCGACCGTACGGCCGAGGTGCGGCGGCGGGAGGAGCGGTTCCGGGCGCTGGTCGAGCAGAGCTCCGACTCGCTGGCGATCCTCGACGCCGACGCGACCGTCCGTTATCAGAGCTCCTCGGTCGAACGGCTCTTCGGCTACCGGGTCGAGGATCTGGTCGGGAAGCGAGTGGCGGCGGCCGCGGCCAGGACCGAGGGGCTCAAGCCGGGCGAGACCGTCACCTTCGAGGCCCTGCTGCCCCATGCCGACGGCGTGCGCCGGCCGGCCGAGATGACCATCACGAACCTGCTCGACGACCCGTACGTCGCCGGCCTGGTCCTGAACACCCGCGACATCAGCGAGGCCGACGACCTCCAGCAGCGCCTGCGCCACGACGCCTATCACGACGGGCTGACCGGCCTGGTCAACCGCACCCTGTTCCGCGAACGGCTGGCCGCGGCCGTGGCCGAGGGGGAGGCGGCGATCCTCTTCCTCGACCTCGACGGCTTCAAGGAGATCAACGACAGCCTCGGCCACGCGGCCGGCGACCAGCTGCTCGTTCAGGTCGCGGAGAGGCTGCGCGCGGCCGACCCGGGGGTCGCCCGGCTCGGCGGCGACGAGTTCGCGGTGATCGTCCGGGACGGTTCACCGGTGGCTGTCGCCGACCGCATCCTCCAAGAGCTCGAGGCTCCGTTCGTCATCGACGGCCGCGAGGTGCACGCCGGGGCAGGCATCGGGATCGCGTCCTCCGTGGACGCGAGCGACATCGAACAGTTGCAGCGCAACGCCGACCTCGCCATGTACAAGTCGAAGGACGCCGGCGGCGGCAGGTGGACGGCCTACCACCCGAGCATGCACGACGAGCTGATGCGGCGGGTGTCGCTCGCCGACGACCTGCGGTATGCGCTCGACCGGGACGAGCTCGTCCTGCACTATCAGCCCACTGTGGACATGCGTACCGGCCGGGTCGTGGGCTTCGAGGCGCTGGTCCGCTGGCAGCATCCGTCCCGGGGCATGGTGCCGCCGCTGGACTTCATCGGCGTCGCCGAGGCGACCGGCCTGATCGTTCCGCTCGGCCGCTGGGTCATGGCCACCGCGTGCCGCCAGGCGGTGCGGTGGGGCGGCGTGCACATGGCGGTCAACGTGTCGGTCCGCCAGTTCGAGACCGGCACTCTGGCCGAGACGGTCGCCGCCGTGCTCGCCGAGACCGGTATGCCGCCGCATCTGCTCACCCTCGAGATGACCGAGAGCGTCCTGCTCACCGACACCGACGAGAACCTGGCCCGGATCACGGAGCTGAAGGCGCTCGGCGTCGTCCTCGCCATGGACGACTTCGGCACGGGCTATTCGTCACTGGCCTACCTGCGCCGCTTCCCGATGGACATCCTCAAGATCGACCGCTCCTTCGTCGACCGGCTCGGCGGCGATCCCGCCGACGGCGCCCTGGTCCAGACGATCATCCGCCTGGCTCACCGCTTCGGCATGCACGCGGTCGCCGAGGGCATCGAGAACGCCGCCCAGCTGACCATCCTGCGCGCCATGGACTGCGACTACGCCCAGGGCTTCTTCCTCTCCCGCCCGCTTCCCGCCTCGGAGGCCACCCGGTTGTTGGTTGCGCCTTTCGAACTAGCCTCCTAGGAAACCCAAGAAGAGGTTGTACGCGTCGTCGGGCACCCAACCGCAGCGGAGCCCTTCCGGGCTCTTCGAAGCGAGCTGAGTGCGACACCGGGCCGTAGCGCCGGCATCCGGGCCGAAGACTTTGGTTCGACAAGAGGAGCCCCGCGTCCTGCGGGACGCGGGGCTCCAGTCGTGACCGATCAGCTGGTGGCTGTCTGGGTCAGGTCGTAGACAGTGGTGCTGCCGACCGTGGTGGCGGTGTAGTGCTCGGCCACCCAGGAGGCGATCTTGCCGGACTCGGTGGTGGTGCCGCCCATGCCGCCTCCGCCCATGCCGCCGCCGGAGATGTAGTAGTGGATCTGGCCGGCGGCCACGTAGGCCTGGAACTGCTCCAGGGTGGGTGAGGCGTCGCTGCCGTTCCAGCCGCCCAGGGCGATCACCGACGTGCCGGTGGCCAGTTCGAGGTCGGCGGCCGAGGTGGCGCCGCTGACCGCCGCGCTCCACTTCGTGGTGCTGGCCTCCAGGAGCGCGTTCAGCTCGGTGTTGCTGCTCGCGCCGCCGCCCATGCCGCCGCCCGGGCCGCCCCCGCCATCGTTGGCAGCGCCGTCCGTGGTGGAGGAGGTTGTGCTCGATGAGCCCGGTGGGGTTCCGGTGCGGCTGGGCGCTCCACCCTGCGTACCCCGGCCGAAACCGCCACCACCCATGCCGCCGGCGGCCGACGACGGCCCGGACGTGGGGATCGAGCCGGTGTGTGCGACAGTGGCCGTCGCCGCCGCGTACGCCGCGCCACCCGCCCCGGCCGAGAGAATCGCCGCGACCAGCGCGACCGTCCCCCAGCGGCGAAGCCGCGACGCCGGCACCAGCAGGGCCACGGCGAAGACCGCGCCCAGCGCGAGCGAAGCCCAGCGCAGCACCGGAAGCCAGTCGGCCCGGCCGAGAAGCACCCAGCCCCAGACCGCCGTCGTCAGGACCATCGCGGCCAGAACGGCCCGGCCCCACAGCCGCGACCGGTAGAGCCAGAGCACCCGCCCGCCGATGCCGACCAGCGCCGCGATGCCGGGCGCCAGCGCGACCGTGTAGTACGGGTGGATCGTGCCGCTCATGTAGGAGAACGTGATGCCGGTGACCAGCACCCAGCCGCCCCACAGCAGCATCGAGGCGCGGGCCCGATCGGTGCGCGGCGCCGTCCACGTCGCCGCCAGCACGGCGACCAGCGCGATCAGCGCCGCCGGCAGCAGCCACGAGATCTCCAGGCCCATCGACTCGCCGAACAGACGGCCGATGCCGGTGGCGCCACCGAACGACGTGTTCTGACCGCCGCCACCGCCGCCCCCGTTGCCGGAACCGCCGAGGATGCGGCCGAGGCCGTTGTAGCCCAGCGCCAGCTCCCACAGCGAGTTGTTCGTCGACCCCGCGATGTACGGGCGGGACGACGCCGGCCACAGCTCGACCAGCAGCACGTACCAGCCCGCCGAGACGACCAGGGCGAGACCGGCCACGAGCAGGTCACGGATCCGCTTGCCGAGGCCGGTCGGCGCGGCGACCAGATAGACCAGCGCGAACGCGGGCAGGACGAGGAACGCCTGCATCATCTTGGTCAGGAAACCGAAGCCCAGCAGGACGCCGGTGAGCGCCAGCCACTTCCAGGAGGCCTTCTCGACCGCGCGGACCGTCGTGTAGGCGCCGGCCGTCATCAGCAGCACGAGCAGGGCGTCCGGGTTGTCGTAGCGGAACATCAGCACCGCGACCGGCGTGAGGGCGAGCGCCGCCCCTGCGGTCAGGCCGGCCGCCGTGCCGAACCAGCGCTTCACCGCCGCGTACAGGAACCAGACACTGGCCACACCCATCAGAGCCTGCGGGGCCAGGATGGACCAGCTGTTCACGCCGAAGATCCGGGCGGACAGGCCCATCACCCACATGGCGGCCGGTGGTTTGTCGACCGTGATGGCGTTGCCGGCGTCGAGCGAGCCGAACAGCCACGCCTTCCAGCTCTGCGACCCGGCCTGGGCGGCCGCCGCGTAGAAGCTGTTGCCGTATCCGGAGGCGCTCAGGTCCCACAGATAGAGGACGGCGGTCGCTGCGAGCAGCACCAGGACAGGCCACCGGCGCCGTTTGCGAGGGGCCGGGGCCTCATGCCGGGGCGCGGCCGCCGCTGGTCGTTCCATCAAGGTCGTCATGGCACCCACCCTCGGCGGCGGGGCCGTGCCGGCTCTGTGGCCGGCCTGTGCGCGGTCTATGAGGGTAGTGATCTCCAC
Source organism: Paractinoplanes atraurantiacus (assembly GCF_900215205.1). Lineage (GTDB taxonomy): Bacteria > Actinomycetota > Actinomycetes > Mycobacteriales > Micromonosporaceae > Actinoplanes > Actinoplanes atraurantiacus. The sequence goes on along the minus strand of NZ_OBDY01000009.1, from coordinate 219,261 downwards.
TGCGTCGCCGTCGCCGCGCTCCGATTCGTGCCAGGATGAGGATGAGAGTCCGGGTTTCGAGCGAGAGACAAGGTCAATGAGCGAACACGTTTCCGACAGCGCCGAATGGCAGGCGCTGCAGGGCCACGCGGAGAAGTTCTCGGCGGTGCACCTGCGCGACCTGTTCGGCAGCGACTCGAAGCGCGCCGAGCGCTTCACCGCCACGGTGGCCGACCTGACCGTCGACTACAGCAAGAACCTGGTCACCGACGAGGTGGTGTCGGCGCTGCTGGCGCTCGCCGGCAAGGCGAAGCTGACCGAGCGCATCACGGCGATGTTCGCCGGCGAGCACATCAACGTCACCGAGGACAGGGCCGTGCTGCACACGGCGCTGCGTCTTCCCCGTACGGCCAAGTTGGTCGTCGATGGACAGGACGTGGTGGCCGAGGTGCACGAGGTGCTCGACCGCATGGGCGCGTTCAGCGACAAGGTGCGCTCGGGGGAGTGGACCGGCCACACCGGCCAGCGCATCCGGACGGTCGTGAACATCGGCATCGGCGGCTCCGACCTGGGGCCCGTGATGGCCTATGAGGCGCTGAAGGCGTACAAGGCCCCCGAGATCGAATGCCGTTTCATCTCGAACATCGACCCCACGGATCTGTACGAGAAGACGCACGACCTCGACCCGGCGACCACCCTGTTCGTCGTCGTCTCCAAGACCTTCGGCACCCAGGAGACGCTGACCAACGCCACCGAGGCCCGCAACTGGCTGCTCAAGGGCCTCGGCGGTGACAACGCGGCGGTGGCCAAGCACTTCGTGGCGGTCAGCACGAACGCGTCACGGGTGGCCGACTTCGGCATCGACACGGCGAACATGTTCGGCTTCTGGGACTGGGTGGGCGGGCGCTACTCGCTGCCGTCCGCGGTCGGCCTCTCCGTCATGATCGCGATCGGCAAGGAGCAGTTCGCCGACATGCTCGGCGGCTACCACACGGTCGACGAGCACTTCCGCACCCAGCCGCTGGAGAGCAACGTCCCGGCCCTGCTGGGCCTGCTCAACGTCTGGTACGACACGTTCCTCGGCGCCCAGTCGCACGCGATCCTGCCGTACTCGCAATACCTGCACCGCTTCGCCGCGTACCTGCAGCAGCTGACCATGGAGAGCAACGGCAAGTCCGTGCGCCTCGACGGCAGCTCGGTGGGATATCAGACCGGCGAGGTCTTCTGGGGCGAGCCCGGCACGAACGGCCAGCACGCGTTCTACCAGCTGATCCACCAGGGCACCAAGCTGATCCCGGCCGACTTCATCGGCTTCAGCCGGCCCAACCACGACATCGGCGAGATGCACGACCTGTTCATGTCGAACTTCTTCGCGCAGACCGGTGCGCTTGCTTTCGGCCGTACGCTCGAGCAGGTCCTCGCCGAGGGCACGTCCGAAGAGATCGCGCCGCACCGGGTGATGCAGGGCAACCACCCAACGACGACGATCGTGGCGCCGAAGCTGACCCCGGCCGTGCTGGGCCAGCTGATCGCCCTGTACGAGCACATCACGTTCACCCAGGGCACCATCTGGCAGATCAACTCGTTCGACCAGTGGGGCGTCGAGCTGGGCAAGGTCATGGCCAACCAGCTCGCTCCGAAACTGACCGCCTCGTCGGCCCCGGCCGCCGACGACGACTCGTCGACGAACAACCTGATCGCGCTGTACCGCGCGGGCCGCGGTCGCTGACCCGTTCTGTCGCACCTTTTTGTCGTACCGGGGGCCTAGGGTCGTCGTCATGGATTCCACGGCGGCCCTGGGCCTTCGCATGTCCGCGCTGTTCCCGCCGGCCACCTCGGTGGCCGAGGTGGTCGAGTGGTTCGGGGCCATGCAGGCGCAGGATGTGAGCAGTGGGCTGTGGTCCTTCGGGGCCCGGCTGCCCGGCTTCACGCTGGCCGACGTCGAGGCGGCGGTGGAGAGACGCGAGGCCGTGCGGACGTGGCCGATGCGGGGCACGGTCCATTTCGTGCCGCCGGCCGACGTCCACTGGATGCTCGAGCTGATGGGTTCGCGCGCGCTCGCCGGCGCCGCCAAGCGCCGGGAGTCCCTCGGCTTGTCGCAGGCCGAGGCCGACCGGGCCGTCGACATCCTGGGGACGGCACTGGCCGGTGGCGGTCGGCTGACCCGTGCCCAGTGCCTGTCGGCGCTGGCCGAGAAGGGCGTCGAGACCGGCGGCCAGCGCGGCTACCACCTTCTCTGGTACGCGTCCCAGCGCGGCGTCACGGTGATCGGCCCCCACATCGGCAAGGAGCAGAGCTTCGTCCTGCTCGACGAGTGGGTCCCGTCCCCACGCCGGCCTTCACGGGAGGAGGCGCTGGCCTTGATAGCCCAGCGCTACTTCCAGAGCCACGGCCCCGCCACCCGCAAGGACTTCGCCGGTTGGACAGGCCTGACCATGACCGACTGCAAAACCGGCATAGCCGCCGCCACCCTGGAGACAGTCGACGTCAACGGCATCGAAATGCTCGTGGCCCCGGGCGGTGCTGACCAACCGGGCGCTGACTGGCTGGCGTTGCCGGGCTTCGACGAATACATGCTCGGCTACAAGGACCGCTCTCTGATGGCCACGCCGGAGCAGATCGCCGCGATCATTCCGGGTGGCAATGGTGTCTTTCAGTCGACGCTGGTGCGGCGGGGCCGCGTCGTGGCGACCTGGAAGCGGGCGATCACCGCCAAGGGTGTCACGGTCACCGTCAACCCATTGGTCTCCTTCACTGCCAAAGATCGCCGGGCGGCCGACGATGCCCTGGCCGTCTACGCGTCCTACCTGGGGCTGCCCCTGACTGTTAAGAACCCTTGATATTTACGAATGTGAACTCCATGATGTGGGTGTCGCACGTCACGCACGCATCGAGGGAGTCGCCATGGGTGTCCGTCGTCTTGTGTTAGCGCTGGTCACCGGGGTGGCGGTGGCGGCCGGCTCGGCAGTGCTGGTCGCGGGCCCGGGCTCGGCGGCCGTCGCCTGCTCGGCGGTGACGTGGAGCGAGGGCCCGACGTACACGGCCGGGCAGCAGGTCACCTACAACGCCCACCTCTACCAGGCGCTCGTCACCCACACCGCCTGGGCGGGCACCGGCTGGAACCCGGCCGCGACGCCCACCCTGTGGAAGGACCTCGGCGCGTGCACCGGCGGTCCGACCACACCGCCCACCACGACCCCGCCGGCTACGACGCCTCCGGCCACCACCCCGCCGGCCACCACGCCTCCGCCCACGACCACCCCGCCGGCGACCACACCCCCGGCCACCGGTTGCGCGGTCAAGGGGCGGCCCGCCGGCAAGGTGCTTCAGGGTTACTGGGAGAACTGGGACGGTGCTTCCAACGGCGTACACCCGGGAATGGGCTGGATCCCGATCAACGACAGCCGGATCACGCAGCACGGCTACAACGTGCTCATGGCGGCCTTCCCGGTGATCCGTTCCGACGGCACGGTGCTGTGGGAGAACGGCATGGACGCCGGCGTCAAGGTCCCCACCGCGGCCGAGATCTGCGCGGCCAAGGCGGCCGGCGCCACCGTCCTGATGTCGATCGGCGGCGCCACCGCCGGCGTCGACCTGAGCTCGTCCGCCGTCGCCGACCGTTTCGTCGCCACGATCGTCCCGATCCTGAAGCAGTACAACTTCGACGGCATCGACATCGACATCGAGACCGGCCTCACCGGCAGCGGCAACATCAACACCTTGTCGACCTCGCAGGCCAACCTGATCCGCATCATCGACGGCGTGCTGGCCCAGATGCCCTCGAACTTCGGCCTGACCATGGCCCCCGAGACGGCGTACGTCACCGGCGGCAGCGTCACCTACGGCTCGATCTGGGGCTCATACCTGCCGATCATCAAGAAGTACCTGGACAACGGCCGCCTGTGGTGGCTGAACATGCAGTACTACAACGGCTCCATGTACGGCTGCTCGGGCGACTCGTACGCCGCCGGCACCGTCCAGGGCTTCACCGTGCAGACCCAGTGCCTGAACAACGGCCTGACGATCCAGGGCACCACGATCCGCATCCCGTACGACAAGCAGGTCCCCGGCCTCCCCGCCCAGCCCGGCGCCGGCGGCGGCTACATGACCCCGGCCCTGGTCACCCAGGCCTACAACAGCGTCCCTTCGATCAAGGGCTTGATGACCTGGTCGATCAACTGGGACGGCTCGAAGAGCTGGACCTTCGGCGACAACGTCAAACGCCTCCAGGGCCGCTGACCAGCCCCCGCACGATCTCCGCGACGTCGCCGGCGCAGCCCCATGATGTGCTGACGCCGGCGCCGCCGTGGCCGTAGTTGTGAATCAGGTGGTGGCCGGCGCCCAGGTCCTCGTGCTCCAAGCGGACCGTCGGGCGCATCGGCCGCAGGCCGACCCGGTGACCTAGTACGGGGGCGTCCGCCACCTCGGGAAAGACCTTCGCGCAGCGTTCGACGATGCGCTCCGCGATGGCCGGGTCGGGGATGAGGCTCTCGTTGCCGAAGACGGCGCAACCGCCGAGCAGGAGCGCGTCGCCCTGGGGGATCAGGTAGGTCATCTCCTCGACGAAGTCCGTGTACTCGAGGAAGAAGCGTGACAGGCCGGGGTTGCGGACGACCACGAGCTGGCCGCGGCACGCCGTCACCGACGGGTCGGGCACCAGGTCGCGCGCGCCCAGGCCCGTGCAGTTGACGACGATCGGCGCCTCCGCGAATCCGTCAGTGAGCCGGTCGAGCCGCCCGGTCACCGTCTCGCCGGTGAACTGTCCCGCCAGCCATGTCAGGTACCTCGGCATGTCGGTGACCGGCGCCTTGTACCGCCAACCGGTCACGAACCCCGGCGGCAGATCCGCCGGATCGCACGCGGTGGCCCATTCGGGAATGGCCACCGGTGTCCGGGACGCCTCCACGCCCGCGGTCACCCGCACGCCCGCCGACGGGTCGCCGGCGATCCCGGCCAGGATGTCGAAGCTGGTGGCGGTCCACCGCCGTACATCTGGATGTTCTGCCAGCTCCGCGTCCCAGATCGCCCCGGCCGCCGCCGACGTCGTGTCCGACGACACCGACTCGGCCCGGACCCGTACGCGAAGCCCCTGCTCGGCCAGGCGGATGGCGGTGGTCAGGCCGGCGACGCCGGCGCCGACCACGAGTACATCGAGTTTCACACCTGTCAGGCTATTGCCGCACCAGAGAGGCGACATCGTCGGCGCAGCCCCACGAGAGGCTGACACCGGCCCCGCTGTGCCCGTAGTTGTGCACGATGTACCGGCCGCCGCCCAGGTCCTCGCGCTCGACGCGGACCTCGGGCCGGGACGGCCGGATGCCCGTGCGATGGCCGAGGATCTCGGCGCCGGCGATGGCCGGAAAGATCTCACTGCACCGGCTCACGATCGCCTCGGCGATCCGGATGTCGGGCCGCGGTTCGGCCTCGCCCTTCTCGGCGCTGCCACCCAGCAGCAGCACGTCGCCCTGCGGCAGCAGGTAGGTCATCTCACCCAGCTCATCGGTGTGCTCGGCGAAGAACTCGGTCAGGCCCGGATTGCGTACGGCGACGAGCTGCCCCCGAATCGGCTGCACACTCGGATCGGGCACCAGCTCCCGAGCGCCGACCCCGCTGCAGTTCACCACGACGTCACTGTCGGCGAACGCGTCCCCCAGACTGTTCAGCCGCTCGCCGAAGACCAGCTCCCCGCCCGCGGCGATCAACCGCTTCTGCAGTTCCCGCAGGTAGGCGGGCATGTCGATGATCGGCGCCGTGTAGTGCCATCCACTGGCGAAGCCCGGCGGCAGCTCGGCGGGGTCGCACTCGCGGTAGCCCGGCAGACCCACCGCCCACCCCGGGGTCGGTATCGGCACGCGCGAGGCCTCGACGCCGTCGGTGACGCGTACACCCGGAAAGCTCCTCACCGCGAGCTCGGTGAACACGTCGTAGGACCGGGAGGCCCATTGCTCGACCCGCGCGTGATTGGCGTAGATCGGATCCCAGATCGCCCCGGCCGCGGCCGAGCTGCTCGCGAAAGGCTCCTGCTCGGCGCGCAGGCGGACGCGCAGACCACTCTCGGCCAGCAGCACACCCGTGGTCAGGCCGGAGACACCGGCGCCGACGATGAGGGCATCGGGTCGGTCTGAGGTCACCTTCCGAAGCTAACGGCGATCGATCCGTCGATGGGGTGACGTGAGAATTTCTCCGGCGAGTGCCGCTTTGGGCGTCCCGCCCTTGCCACTTGCCACAATGGATGGTAGGCGATGCCACGCAACGTTGACATTCGATCACGCACGGTGTTGCAATCAGCCGACCTTTGCGTTCCAATCGAACGGCGGATCCACCGTCGAAGGTTGGGGGCCTGGACGTGGTCATCGTGGGCGAGGTCCACACCGGGCTGCTCCGCGGGCGCGACCCGGTGAGCGCGAACGAGGCCGGCCTGCTGGTCGACCTGGTGGCCGGCGAACCGGTGCTGCGCCTGGAGCGGCCCCGGGCCTACGTGCGCTCGCCCGAACGCCCGGTCGGCGTCGACTGCCTCCTCGGCGTGCCCGCCCGCCAGGTGCGGGGCATCGGCACCGTGATGCAGCGCGCCGCGATCATCGGCGGCCACGTCGTGCAGGGCACTGCCTGGGCGATGGTGGAGCCGGTCGTGAGCAGCGCCCGGCGGCCCTGGTCGCATTACCTGGCCCGGCCCGGGGTCATCGAGGCGATCGGCCGCTGGCGCTCGGGCGAGGTGGTCGCGGGATTCCACGCCGCCGAGCGCGACCCGAGCGCCCTCGACCTGGGCCAGATCGCGGGACGAGCGTCCGACGTGGTGCAGAGCGCGGTCACTGGCGGCGGCCGGCTGCGACTTCCCCGTACGAGGCTGCGGTTCGTCGTCGAGCGGGCCGAGACGCCCGGTCAGCCCCGGTTCGCCGTGCACGACGACCATTTGCGCCTGCTCCACGTCATCGCGGCGGCCGACGACGACCCGCGGCCGCTCGTCGCCTTCGCCGAAGATCTCGCGCTGCACGACTGGCTGCTCACATCCGTGAACGGCATCGTCGAACGAGCAGCCATCGGCGCTCTGCCGCTCGAGGAGTCGTTGCGCCGATTGCGGCCCGCCGTCGACTATCTGCTCCATCTCTGGCTGCCGGTCGGGGCCGAAGGGCTCTGGGAGGAAGTGGAGAGACAGGCGGCGCTCACGCGCCAGTGGGTCTTGCTGCGCGATCGGATCCGCGACCAGTTCGCGCTCGGTGCGGTGGCGGCCCTGTCGGCGGCGACACCGCGGTGAGCACCCTGGCGCGCCAGTTCGGCGAGGGGCCCGGCGTCCTGCGCACGGCGCTGGCCACGCTCGCCACCGGTGGCCTCACCTACGTGATCACCAACGGATTGGACCAGCCGCAGTCGGTCTGCCTGACGCTGTCGGTCCTCATCGGTGGCATCGTGGTGATCATCCGCTTCCTCATCGAGTTCGAGAAGCGCCTGGCCGCCGTCGAACGCCTGCAGAAGAACGGCATGGACGACATGAAGAAACTGGTCGGCGACGCCTTTACCGAGATCAGTGAGGCCACGGCGCTGTTCGGCCTGATCGAGGCGTCGGCGCTGCAGACCGACCTGGTCACCCAACTGGTGCGCAACTCGACGAACATCTCACCCGACTCGCCGCCGATCGTGTACCAGTTCGTCCAAGCCAAGATCAAGGAGACGTCCGACTTCCTCAAGCAACTCGCCGAGGGCGGTACTGTCACCTATTACGGCGAGGACCGCGACTGGCTGCTCGGGCTGACCCGGCACGCCACCGAGAGTGTCGACGCGATCAGCCTTGCCGCAGTCGACCACGCCCTGTGGCAGAGCGAGATCGGCCAGCGCTATCTCGACGCGCAGCGCCGTGCCGCCCGGGCCGGCAAGCGGGTACGGCGCATCTTCGTGCTCGACGCGCCGGCCATGGAACACGATCCCGGTCTGCGCAAGGCCTATCAAGAGCAACGAGAGATGCTTATCGACGTACGCCTGCTGGACCGTTCCGCGGTGCCGACCCCGCTCCAGGTCCAGTTGCGCGATCTCATCATCTTCGACGACACCCTGGCGTACGAGACGACACCGACCACCAACGACCCGCAGGTGGCCCAGGTGGCCGAGACACGGCTGGTTCTGACCGACTCACGGGTCAAGGAGTGCGCACAGCTCTTCCGCGAGCTGTGGGACGTCTCCCGGGAGCTCGATCAGAGCAAGGCGTAGCCGACCCGGCCCACCGTCTCCTCGGGCAGGTCCAGACCCTCGCCCCGCGCACGGTCGCGCACCTGGGCCGCGGCGCCGGGGTCGACCGCCACAGCGCCCAGGATCGTGCGCACGGCCAGCTCGATCGGCAGGAACCGTGATTCCATGACGGTGAAGGTCCGATAGGCCCGGAACGGCGCGGCCTCCGGCTCGAGCCGAACGATCGGCGGCATGAGATCCCACTCGGCCGGCAGTTCGCCGGGCGTCGCCGGCACCGGCTCGGCGATCGGCTCGCCCAGCCGGCGCAACAGACCGAGACGCTGAAGCTGCCACACGGCGGCCAGGAACGGGCAGGACCACAAGCGGCCGCCGTCCGGCTGCTCGTTCCAGAGCTCGACGTCCACGAAGATCGAGTGGTTCTGGACGGCGCTCTGCCGGGCCGGCTGCCACTGCCGGGGCGCCGCCATCGCCGAAGTCGGCGCGGCCGGGGATCGCTCGCCGTTGCTGAGCCAGCCGGTGACCTTGGTGGCCGGGCGGCCGTTCGCCCCCTCGGCCGGCTCGTCCACCAGGTGATCCTCCACGAGCCGGGCCAGGTCGACGTCCCCGGCGCGGGCGCATCCCGACTCGCGGGCCACGTAGTCGATCGTCAGGCCCTCGGCGCGGGCCGCCTCGGTCAGCATGGTGACGGCGTCCCGGGGCGTCGAGAAGCGCGTGAAGTAGTCGTCGATGAGGAAGCAGGTGCTGATCCGCGGGCGTGCGTGCGTCACCGAGGCCGCAGCGGTCCCGGCCCACGGCAGTACGCGCCGGAACTGCTCCCTGAGGGCCTTCTCGCCGCCGTTGAAGTCGTCCATGTAGAGATGGCCGAGTTCGAGCGACAGATGCGACAGGGCTACGGAGCGGGTCACAGACCGACCCACGCGTTCTCGTCGACGATCTTCTTGGACAGCTCCTCGAACGCGGCGACCGTCCGCTCGTTGGCCGTGCGGTGCAGCCACACGTCATCGTTGGAGATCAGCTGCTCCTGCCACTGCAACACCGGATCGAGCGGCACCTCACCGATCATGTTGAGCCGGCCCACCCCTTTGCGCGAGGCCAGGTCCTGCAGCCGCCGGTTGCACACGTCCAACCAGGCCAACTGCTCGGCCCGCAGACCGGCCTGATCGGGCGAGGAGGGGTCCAGTACGGCCGTACGCACGAACCGTATCGAATCGCGCAGCTTGGCGGTGTCATGCCCGTGGTGCCCGCCGGTCTCGATGATCCCGTATTTGCCGTAGACCAGGCCGCTCGCGGCCACGATGTGCTGCCGGGTCCAGCGATGGAACACCAGCCAGCGAGATTGCACCTTCTGCAGCGACGCGTGCTGGGTGGCGGCCAGCACGATCTCCGTCGCGTACGACCGGCCGGCGCTCAGATCCACCAGGATCAGGTCGTACTCCTCGTCGAGCCGCCGGAACAGCGTCACGCACCGCTCGACGATCCCGGGCGCCGAGCTGAACTCGCCGCGTCCCGCGTCGCCCGGCACGAGAGTGAGCCGCCCCGCCCCGGCCGGCCGGCTGCGCAAAGCCTCCCGCTGCGAGTCGGCCCATACGTTGATCCGCTGAGGTTCGGGCGAACCCTCCAGCAGATAGGTGTGCAGACCACCCGTCTCGATCCCCGCCAGCGCCTCGGGCAGATCGAAGATCGCCCCCGATGTCGGCGAGCCGAAGTCGAAGTCGAGATAACACGCGTCATGGCCCTGCAGCGCGTGCCGGTAGGCCACATTGCTGCTGGTCACCGACCGGCCCGTGCCACCCTTGTCGGACGTCGCGAAGATCAGCACTCAGGTCACCCCGCTGTCGGCCCGCCGAGCCGCCGAGAGCCGGTCGAGCTTGCGCAACACGTCCTCGGCCACGGACACAGCGACGCCGGGCCGTTCCCGGCGCACGGCCCGCGCCCGCCGCAGCTCCGTTCCGATGCGTTCGAGCTCCACACGCAAAGTCTCCCCGCGTGTGGTGGTGCCGTTGAGCAGCTCACGGTTGTAAAGATGGTCGGCCTCGTTGAGGAGTTCGGCCGCCATCTCGGTCAGCAGCGGGCTCCGCAGCGGCGGGTTGTTGATCAGCCAGGCCGCCGCAACCAGACAGTCCACGACCCGCTTGGTGTAGTACCAAGAGGCGCCGCGGGCGTCGTCCGGCAGATATTTGTAGGCGCCCGCCGGCTTGTCCCAGAGACCGTGGTCGTCGCCTTCGCGCAGCACCCGGTCGCGAAGGTGCTCCCAGATCGCGTCGGCGAGATCGAGCAGGCGGCTGCGGATCGAGCCGTCGTCCAGCATGCCGGCCAAAGTGAGCGAGCGCTTGAACAGCGTGGGAGAGATGTCGGCGACCGTCCAGGCCAGCCGTGGGCCACCGATGTCCTCGCTGCCCTCCAAAGGGAAACGCAGGCCGGGGTAGTGCACCTTGACAGCGTTCTCCGGCTCGGTGGAGCGGCGGGTGATGCGACTACGGTTGGCCAGCTCTTCCAGCACATCGGCGACGCGCCGCATCTCGGTGTTCGACGCCCGTACCGCCTGCATGTTCTGAATGACCATGCCGCCGACCAGCAGGCTGAAGTAGTCGAACTCGATGCCGTCGGTGGTGCGCCAGGGGAGATCCTCCAGCGGCCAGCGGCCCGAGCCGAAGGTCGCGATCGCCGCCCAGTACGAGCGGGTGAGCTCGAACCGCAGCTGCAGCGACTGCGCGAGACGAGCCTGCTCGGCGTCGAGCAGGCCGAGCAGCCGGGTGCGCTCCGACGACAGCGCCTGGATCGCGTCCATCGCCACGGTCGTGAAGTAGAGGTACGGGGCGTTCTGCGCGACGCCGGCGCGCTGCTCGCCGATCTGAGCCGTGGTCTCGATCTCGGGCGCGTCACGCACCACGCCCCACGACCAGCCGCACTCGAAGAGCCGGTTGGGATTGTCGAGCTCGCTGCCCTCGGCGGCACCGGAACCGATCGTGACGTCGTCGCGAAGACGGGCGTTGATCTCCCGGAGCGCCTCGCGCAGCTCCTCCACCACCAGATGTCGGGGGCGCCGTTCCTGGTTGACGGTGCGGAGCAGTTCCCCGCCCTCGATGCTCTCCGCGGTGAACACGTTGACCGCGAAGCTGCGGAGCATTCCCGCCATGGCCGCCGAGAGCCGTTTGTTCGCCGCCTGCTCCAACTCCTCGACGCTCTGGAGCAGGGCCTGCCGGGTCACCACCTGACGGAAGATCCTGGTGAATCCGATGGTGGCCAGCATCAACGTGATCGAGATCGAGAACGAGTCGACCACATCGAGCTCGCTCTGCTCCTGCTTCATCTCGGCGTCCTCGTCCTCCGGCCGGAAATATGAGCCGCCGGAGAAGATCGGGGTGCCGTCGGGAGCGGTGTAGCGCTTGATGTACTCGGTCAGCGCACGCAGCAGTGCTTGCGGAATCTGCAGGTTGTCGCCGAGTGGCCGCAGGGCGTCGAGCACGTCGTTCGCGACCGCGTCGGGCCGGTCGAGGCGAAACAGCGGAATTTCCGTGGCCGGCGCCATGATACAAAGCAACTGCTCGGCGTCGCTGATCGAGTTACCACCGTTGCGGCCGCCGGGGGACCATTCGTTGTCGCGGTAGGACACACGAGCCGTCGCGCGCCAGACGTCGAGAAGTTGCTGGCGTGGCTGGATCTGCATGGTTGCGCCGTCACCTACCCGTCCGTGGGCCTGTGTGGAGCGTGCGCTACTTCTTCTTCCTGCCGGTGGCCACCATCATCCCGCAGTAGCCGTCGCGCAGGTCGTTGCTCTCCACCGTTTCAATCTCCAACATGCGCGCAACCGGGGCAAGCACCCTTCGCACGTCGGCTTCGCTCACGGAGCAGGCGGGGAACCGTTGATCGCCGACGATGTAGCCGGAGGAGTCGCGCATGAAGGCGGCGGCGAACGGCGCACCGGCCTTCAACGACCCGATGAACCGCCGGGTGGCCTGTTCGAACTTGTCCATCCGCGCGGTGATCGATTCGGCGACGAAGAACATCGTGCCCATGTCGTACTGGTCGGGGGCCAGGCTGAAGACATTGCCCTCGACCACTTCGGCCCGGCGGTGCAGCAGGTCCCACGGGTTGCTGATGTTCGCGTACGCCGGTCGTCCGGCCGAGATGGCGTCCCAGAAGAGCTTCCACGACTTCCTGGGGCCGGCGATCTCGTTCTCGAGCCACTCGCGGTTGGTGAAAGCCCTCTCGAAGAGTGTCACCCCGGAGGCGTACGGCAGCATGGTCAGCGCCGGGTAGAGGTTCGCGCCGCTGCCGACGTCGATCGCTCGGCCCGACTTGTTCGCCGGGAAGGCCCGCTGGAAGAAGTCGGAGACGATTTCGATGATGCGCCTGTCGTCGATACGAAGATCGCCGTAGTTGTGGTTGAAGTAGGCCTGTGAGTCGAAGTGGTCCCAGTCCACGTACGGATCGCCGACCAGCTCGGTCAGCGCCAGCACTTGTGGATCGATCGGGGGCACAGGCGGTCCTTCCGGCGTTCCGTCGTCGACACGGCCGGCGGATCCATCAACTGTATGGCCGGGCCTAGTCACCAGTCTCGGGGTTGCACATTAAGACATGCCCCCTCCAATAAGCGATACGCCTCTCGGGCAAACTCCGGTTGGAAATTCGACTCTTTTCGCCCGTAACTCTCCTCCCATTCCTACCCGTAACCGCCATCCTGCACCGTGTGACCGTTTCCCCGCGTGGCGTGTCACTCGATCGCGTCTCCCGGCCGCTCATGAGCCGGCTCGGCGCGCCGCTTCCAGACGGCCCAACTCGAGGAGCACGGAGTAGGTGTAGGCGGCTGAAACACCCGGGCGCTCGAGAAGGTTCTCGCGAGCCGCGCGCAGCTGCGATCCCAGCTGGTCGAGCGTGGCCCGCGCCGGGCTACCGGGCCGGGCCGAGCTGTTGAGCAGTTCCAGGTCGTGCAGTTGCTCGGCCTCGTCCAACAAACTCATCGCCAGGTCGCCGATTTCCTGGTCGGGCTTCAGCCGCGTGGAGATGTTGTGCGCCGCCGCGATGAGGCAATCGACCACGCGCTTGGTGTACGCCCAGCTGAGCCGCTCGGCGCCGGCCGCCTGCGCGAACACGCCCGAGGGCGAGTCCCACAGGCCTTCGCCCACGTCGCCCCGAAGGCGGCGGCGGGCCAGGTGGGCCCAGATCTTGTCGGCGAGGTCGTTGGCCCTGCGCCGCAGATCACCGCTCGGCATCATGGCGGCCAGCTCGATGGTGCGTCCGAGCAGTACCGGCGCCATGTCGACGAAAGTCCACTCGAGCAGCGGCCCGCTCTTCGTCTTGCTTCCGACCAGGGGAAAGCTGACGCCAGGATGGTGGATCTCCACCCCCGAGAAGTCGTCGCCGGTCACCCGGGCGGTGATCCGGCTGCGCTCGGCCAGCCGGTCGAGGACGTTGAGCACCCGCCGCAGCCCATCGTCGCCGGCGGTCTCGGTGGCCATCTGCGACATGACCAGGCCGACGACCAGCAGGCTGTAGTACTCGCTCTCCCGCCCGTCGGTCGTCTTCCACGGGATGTCCTCGATCGGCCAGGCGCCCTCGGAGTCGAAGGTCGCGATGGTGGCCCAGTACATCCGTACGAGTTCGGACCGCGCCCGCAACTGCTGGGCGAGCCGGAGCTGTTCCGCATCGAGCCGGCCGGGAAGCCGCGTGCGCTCGGCGGCCAGGGCCTGAACGGCGTCCATGGCGACCGCGGTGAAGTACAGGTAGGGCGCGTTCTCCGCGATGCCCTCGCCCTGGACGCCGATGTTCGCGTTGGTCTCGATCGGTGAGGCGCCGCGCACCACACCCCAGGACCAGCCACACTCGAAGAGCCAGCGCGGATCCTCCAGCTCCTCGGCCTTGACCATGCCGATGCCGATCGAGAGGTCGTCCCGCAGTCTCGCGATGACTTCCTTCAGAGCTTCGCGCAGTCTTTCGGAGGCCTGGTCGGGCCGCTGACGGCTCTGATTGACCGTACGCATGAGATGCGTGCCCATGTCGACGTCCATCGAGAAGACGTTCACCGAGAAGCTGCGAAGAAGCCCGACCATCGCGGCGGTCAGCCGCTTGCTGGCCTTCGCCTCCAGGATGTCGATGTGGTCGAGGACGGACGGCCGGGCGACGCGCCGGTAGTCCCGGGTGAAAGCGTTGACCGCCACCATCAGCGTCACCGATACGGCGTACGACTCGACTACATCCCAGTTCTGCTGTTCGGCGCTCAGCTCCCCGCTGTCCGAATGGAAGTAGGAGCCTCCCGGGAAGATTGGTGTTCCGTCTTTGGTGTAGCGGTCGACGTAGTCGTTGAGGATCGTCATCAGGTTCTGCGGGATCCGGATGACGTCGCCCAGGTCGCGCAGGGCCTCCTCGATGTCGGGACTGATCGCGTCCGGCCTGCTGAGCTGCAACCGCTCCAGTTTGGTGGCCGGAGACATCAGGCAGAGAAGCTGTTCGGCGTCGCTGATCGAGTTACCGCCGTCCGGATGCCACCGACCGTCTCTGATCGACGCTTCGATCGTGGATCGCCAGATGTCGAGGAGTTGCTGCCGCGGCTGGATCTGCATCGGTGCGCTGTCACCTGCCCAGGAGGTCGGGTCGATCGCCTCACCCCGAGGCTAGCGGCCGGGCGCCAAACTAAGGTGTCGGCTCGTCTTCCCGCGGCTCGGCGGCGTCCCACAGCTCTTCGAATCTGTCCCGGCGTTTCTTGACCAACCGGGGATCGACCACTAGGGCGACGTTGGCAATCAGCGGTGTCACATTTTTCTTGAGGGTCCTCGAGGTGTGGAACTCGTAGCTGATCTGCTGGTCGAAGATGATGAAGTCCTCGAGATCATTCTGGTAGAGGAAGTAGACGTTCTCCGGGCGCAGGATCCTGGTCTCCACACTGATCTTCCGGTGGGGTTCGAGAAGCTTCTCGAGCTGGACGACGTCGGTTGCGTCCTCGGTGAGCAGGAACAGCCGCCGGATGCGCACTTTGCGCTCGATGGCCTGGCGCTGACGGTCAAGGTATCGCAGTCCCAGGTCGCTTTCCCAGAACTCGCCTTCGTCGACTAATCCCCGATGCCGCTCGAACGACGTCATGCTGGTGGCGTCGATGCTGGTGATGGCCGTCTCGGTCAGCCCGAGCAGCCAGTCCGGGTCTTCGCCCTCGTGCTCCGCCCGCCCGGACCGCAGTCCGTCGATCAGGTCGGCCAGGTCGGCGATCTGGCGATGGGTGAAGCGGCGTTGCAGGGCCTCCTCCGGATCCATCCGCCCGGCCGACTCCACCAGGCGTATGACACTGTCGCGTCCGACGCGGTTCTCGGCCGCGGCCAGGTGCGTCGCGGCCTCACTGATCTCGGACACCGACGCGATCAGTTCCTGGGACTGCTTCGCGCCCTCCACGCGTATCGCCTCGGCCAGCTGGCGCGACTGCTCCGCCACGTCGATCAGGAACTGGACCACGAGGACCACTCCGGCCACGAAGACCGACATCGTGATCTGCCAGACTTCGGGCTGCTTGGTGACGTTGGTCAGGAGATAGGCCACGCCACCGGCGATGCTCGTGACCACGATCTTGATCAGGATCTGCACGTACGGCCCCCCAGGTCTACGTGCCCCCATCACAGCGGATCACCGCATGATTACGCAACGCCGTACGACTTCAGGGGTGTGACCCACGCCGCAGCGCGAGTTCTTTGATTTTGAAATAGTTGACCGATCAACGAGGTTGTGGGTGGCAGCGACGGGATGTACGGAGTCCCGGAGGACAAGGAGCGGGTCATGCAGTTCGGAATCTTCAGCGTCAGTGACATCACGACGGACCCGACGACGGGCGTGACCCCGACCGAAGGCCAGCGCATCCAGGACATCGTCACGATCGCCAAGCACGCGGAGGAGGTCGGCCTCGACGTCTTCGCGCTCGGCGAGCACCACAACGAGCCGTTCTTCTCCTCCTCGCCGACCACCACCCTGGCGTACATCGCGGCCCAGACCAAGACCCTTCAGCTCTCCACCGCGACCACGCTGATCACGACCAACGACCCGGTCAAGATCGCCGAGGACTTCGCGATGCTGCAGCATCTGGCCGGCGGGCGCGTCGACCTGATGATGGGCCGCGGCAACACCGGGCCGGTCTACCCCTGGTTCGGCAAGGACATCCGGGCCGGCATCCCGCTCGCCATCGAGAACTACGCGCTGCTGCACCAGCTGTGGCGCGAGCACGTGGTCGACTGGCAGGGCAAGTTCCGCACCCCGCTGCAGAGCTTCACCAGCACGCCGCGCCCGCTCGACGACGTCCCGCCGTTCGTCTGGCACGGCTCGATCCGCAGCCCCGAGATCGCCGAGCAGGCCGCCTTCTACGGTGACGGCTTCTTCGCCAACCACATCTTCTGGCCGGCGTCGCACACCCAGCGGATGATCGAGCTCTACCGCTCCCGGTTCGCCCACTACGGCCACGGCGACCCCGACCAGGCCATCGTCGGCCTCGGCGGCCAGGTGTTCATGCGCAAGAACAGCCAGGACGCCGTCAAGGAGTTCCGCCCGTACTTCGACAACGCGCCGGTTTACGGCCACGGCCCGTCGCTGGAGGACTTCACCCGCGAGACCCCGCTCACCGTCGGCAGCCCGCAGCAGGTCATCGACCGTACGCTCGGCTTCCGCGACTACGTCGGCGACTACCAGCGCCAGCTGTTCCTCATGGACCACGCCGGCCTGCCGCTGAAGACCGTCCTCGAGCAGCTCGACCTGCTGGGCAGCGAGGTCGTCCCGGTCCTGCGCAAGGAGTTCGCCGCCCTCAAGCCGGCCCACGTGCCGGACGCGCCCACCCACGCTTCTCTGCTCGCCGCCAAGCTGGAGAACGACAGCAAGGAAGAGGTCCAGGCATGAAGCAGCGCAATCTGGTCGTCGTCTCGGCCGGCCTGAGCCAGCCCTCGTCGACCCGCCTGCTCGCCGACCAGCTCTCCGCGGCGGTGGTCTCCGCCGCCGCGGACGGCGACGTCGAGCTCACGGTCCAGGTCATCGAGCTGCGCGACCTGGCCCACGACATCGCGAACCACCTGCTGACCGGCTTCCCGCCGGCCGCCCTGAAGGACGCCCTGGACGCGGTGGCCGCCGCCGACGCGCTGATCGCCGTCTCGCCGATCTTCACCGCCAGCTACAGCGGCCTGTTCAAGTCGTTCTTCGACGTCCTCGACAAGGACGCCCTGACCGGCAAGCCCGTGCTGATCGCCGCGACCGCCGGCACGGCCCGCCACTCGCTGGCGCTGGAGCACGCCCTGCGCCCCCTGTTCGCCTACCTCCACGCCGTCGTGGTCCCCACCTCCGTCTTCGCCGCCAGCGACGACTGGGGCGCCGACTCGGCCGACGGCATGCTGCGCTCCCGCATCACCCGCGCCGCCTCCGAACTGGCTCGCGAGCTTGCCTCCCGCGAGCCGGTCACGGTGGTGGACCCGTTCGCCCTGACGGTCGACTTCAAAGACCTTCTCTAGAGGTACGAGTCCTCAACCACCCCACCGCAGCGAGGCCGCCCCGGGCACCCCAGGGCGGCCTCGCTGCAACACCGGGCCGTAACGCCCGTCTCGCGCGAGGACTCAGGCTTTCAATACGTAACGGTGCTCCCCGGAGAGCACCAGCTCCCCACGCTGGTTGTGCACGGTCGCCCGCCCCGGGCGCCGTGAACGCCAGAACCTGAAGCCCGTGCACCACCGGCGCCACGTGCCCGTGCGCCCGCGCGTAAACAGCGTCGTAGTGAATCGGATGGTTGTCCGCCGACACAGCCTGAAACGCCGACGCGTGCGCATCAGTCACCGTCCGGCTGGGCGCGTTGAACACCTCACCGATCCGGAGGTCCGCAAACCCGCGCGCGGGAACGACAGTGTGCCGGGCAGGATCAAAAGTCACCATGCCGCCAGCCTGCTCGCCGCGGCCGTTCCCGCCGTCCGTCGATTTACTGCCGCTGGACGGGGACGGCTCGATCATTAGCTACGTTGCAGTGGTGAGTCCTGGAACTGTCGTCCTCTACGGCGATGTCTTCACCGCCTACGGCCAGATCTACGTCAACAGGGCGGACGGCTCGGATATCGGCGCCTACCTCGGCGGGCCCGACGGCACGGGCCTGATCGGTGCCGTCGGCAACGGGGCCGTCCTCAGCACCGGCTTGCACACCGGGTACGTGCTGCTGACGGTGACCATGGACCAGCGAGATCCCGGTTCGGCTTCCAGCGACTTCGAGGACATCGCCGAGATCAGCATGACGACCGAGGACGAGCGGTTCATCCTGTTCTGCTGGGGCGGCGAGGAAAGCCACGACCTCTCACCGCTCCCGGTCGCCGCGACGACCTACCGTCTCCGGTACCACGCCCGCGGCATGGACCGCGCGTCGGCGGAAAACGGGCGCAGCATTGATGACCCGCCCCTCGACGAATATCTCCTCCAGGTCTGGCCCGCCCCATACGAACCGCCGGCTCTTCCCAAACTGACCAGCCGAGCGGCGAAGGCCAAGCGGAGCATGTGGCAGCGCTAGCAGGCAGCCGGCCGGTCGCACGCTACGTGGGGCTGCTGTCGCCGATCACCTTTCCGCCCAGGCCGGAGCGGGATGTGGGCTGGCCGACCAGTTCGACCAGGATCTCGTTGCGGCAGTCGTTGCCGAACACGGCGGTTACGGACTCGGTGAACGCGGCGACCAGACGCGCGACGACGGCGGGTGCGTCCTCTCGGGTGAAGACTTCCTCGCGCATGCCGAAGACCACCGAGGGGGCGGCCGTGGTGACCGGCACGCCGCCGCGCGCCCAGCGGCCGGTGGGGATGCCGATGAGCCTGACGTCGACCGAGCTTCGGGCCCACTCGCCGTACACGGAGACGACGGCACCGGTCAGGGCTGCGATCGCCTCGGTCTCGTGCCCGGCGAGGTCTTTCTCGAGCGCGTACAGCGTCACGTGGGGCATCGCCGAACTATAGATCGGCGCGGCCCGGGGTGGCCGCGCCGATCATGAGGGCTCAGATGAAGCGGCCGCCGGGGAGGAACTGGGTGGGCTTCAGGGGGCGGTCGGTGATGCGTACGTCGCCGATCCAGCCGTAGAAGCCCTGCTCGTATTTCAAGTTGTACGAGGTTGCGCCGATCACGAACGGGCGGCCCACGGTGGCGATGCCGTGTGCGGGCTGGGTGGGGTTGCGGGCGATCTTCGAGCCGTTCACGTAGATGATCGAGCGGCGGCCGTCGTTGACGATGGCCACGTGCTGCCAGACGCCCGTGGGGAGGGCGTGGCTCCACGACGTCGGGTTGTGGTCGCCGTCCTCGGTGTACAGCACGTACTGCAGGAAGCGCTCGCCGGACAGGTTCAGGCTGCAGGTGGGTTCGAGCTCGTGGTAGCCGCTCTTCTTGCCGGCGTCGACGGCGCGGCCCTCCCAGCTGAAGACGCCCATCCAGCTGTGGTCGCCGACGAACGGCTCGGGAAGCTTGATGAAGGCCTCGATGGTGTAGCCGCCGAGGAACTTCGCGCTGTTGAGGGGAGCCTTGTCGCCGGTGTGCAGGATGGCGCCGCGGTTGGGGTTCTTGCCGCCGGCGAAGTACAGGCTGGCGTGTGCGGGCGCGCCGACGTGGTGGTCTTCGGAGAGCGACACGTCGCCGGTGGCGAGACGCCGTACGGTCAAATGGTTGCCCTTGCCGCTCAGATCTCGCACGACGGCGCCGTCGGCCACCGACTGGCCCGCGGTGTCGAAACGCCAGTAGGCGGCGGTGTGCCGGTCGACGACCTGCGCGGCCGGGCGAGGGGCGGGAAGCGCCGGGGGAGCGAAGCCGGCGAAGCGGGCGTCGAAGTCGATCTCGAGGCTGAAGCGGTCGACGTCGCCGGTCAGCTCGATCGTCTCCGCCTCCAGGGCGGTGCGCGGCGAACGGGAGAGGAACCACGGCGAGAACGTCTCCACGTCGATCCGGTTGCGCACCAGGTCGAAGTGGTAGAGGCGGATCATCGCGGCGCCGCCGTAGTAGCGGTCCTGGTAGTTCGTGATGTGCACGTGGACGTCGTGCCCGGCGTCGTTCTTGAGCACGGTCCGGCCGGGCGGCCAGTAGTGGCCGTTGAGGGTCAGGAAGATCTGGTCGTTGCCCTTGATCAGCTTGTCCCAGAGGCGCTGGCCGTTGCCGGACAGGTACGCCTGGCCCGCGTCGTCGGCGTAAGCCAGGTCGTGGGTGGTGACGATCGCCGGCGTACGGGGATGGGCCTTGAGAATGCCTTGGGCCCAGGCCAGGCCGCCGTCGGAGATGCGCCAGTCGAGCGCGAGGATCAGCCACTGACGGCCGCCGGCCTCGATCAGGTGCGCGCTGTTGTAGCCGTCGGCCGAGGCGCCCAGGAAGGTCTTGCGGCCGCGGAACCGCGCCGGACCGAACGTGGACAGATAGGCGGTGCTGCCGCGCTGGTCGTCGGTCGAGCCGTTCACATCATGGTTGCCGGCCAGGACGCTGTACGGCAGCCGGCCGTCGATCTTCTTGAACGTCTCGCCGGCCAGCTTGATCTCGGCGTCGGTGCCGTGCTCGGTGATGTCGCCCAGGTGCGTCAGGAAGGCGATGTTGTCTTCCGAGCGCTGCTCGAGCAGGTAGGAGAAGGTCTCGCGCAGCGGCGCCGGGTCGGCGCTGTCGGCGTCGAACAGGTACTGCGTGTCGGGCAGCACGGCCAGGGCGAAGCGCGGGTCGCGCTCGTCGAAATTGCCGCCGCCCGAGGAGGAGGCGGCGGCCGGTGCGGCGCCGAGGGCCGGTACCAGGGACACGGCGGGCGCGGCCACGGCCGCGCGAAGCAGATTACGTCGTTCCACGACCGTGAATATGGCGGCCGAACCCTAAACCCCGGCAAACACCCGGCAAGATCTTCAGGCGTTCCACGCGTCGATCGCGGGGCGCCCGTGCTCGAAGGACAACGTCGACAGGGTGGCCGTGCCCAGCTTGAGCCGGCCGGCGAACTCGGCCGGCTGCTCGACCCAGCGGGCGCCGGCCACGCGCAGCGCGTGCCCGTGCCCGATCAGGGCGACGTCACCCTGGTCCAGGAACGTGCGGGCGTGCTTGAGCGCGCGATCGATGCGCGCGGCGATCTGCTCCGGTGACTCGCCGCCGGGCGCGCCGTCGGTGAACAGCCACCAGCCCGGATCCGTCTCGTGGATCTTCGGCGTGGTGATGCCCTCGTACTCGCCGTAGTTCCACTCGGCCAGATCCTCGGTCGTCTCGGTCACCGTGAGGCCGGCCAGGTCCGCGGTCCGCAGCGCCCGCTTGCGCGGGCTGGAGATCACTGCCGCGAAGGTACGGCCTTTGAGCCGTTCCCCGGCCGCCCGGGCCTGCCGCTCGCCTTCCTCGGTGAGCTCGAGATCGGTGTACGACGTGTGCCGGCCCGTCGCGCTCCACTCGGTCTGCCCGTGCCGGATGAGCACGATCTCGCCCATGGTGTGACTCCTTAGTCCGCCCGCGTTCTTTGTACCCCGCGAAACGGCTTACTAAGGCCCGGTCTTCCTTTCCCGGCGGTGCCGTCCGCCACACAAAGATCATCGATCACTGGGGCCACTTCGGAGAGGCGTTTGGCCTGTACGGGCGATGGCCCGGCCGGCCAGCTCGCGGTCGAGCGTCTCCTGCGCGTCACGCATCGCCTCGGCGTAGCGGGGCTCGCCCAGCCGTCGCATGCCCTCGTCGGGCGCGACCTGCTCGACGACCGCGCTGACCCACCAGATGTTGCCCCACTCGTCGCGCACCCGCCCGCCCCGCTGCCCGAAGGCGTGGGTGGCCGAGGCGGTGACCACATGCGCGCCGGCTTCGACCGCGCGGGCCATGGCGGCGTCGGCGTCCGGGACGAAGACCCGCAGCAGCGACGGCATGGCCGGCCACTCCGGCCGCCGGTCGAACGCGAGCAGGACGGTGTCGCCCACGCGGATCTCGGCGTGGCCGATCGTCCCGTCCTCGAGGTGCACCCGCCCGAGCTCGGTTCCTTCGAACACCGCGGTGACGAAATCCAGCAGGCGCCCGGTGTCGGGCGTGACGATCCATGGCGCGACACTCGTGTAGCCGTGCGGTGCGGTGCTGGTCATGACGCTGTCTCCTCCGTGCCGGTGGACTCGCGCCTCACGCTAGGCCGGGATCAGGCCACTTTCTGACCTGAAATCACCGCGAGAGCGGCGTAGGCGAGCAGGGCCAGGCCCGTGCCCACACCGGCGATCAGGCCGGGCGCGATCGAGGTGGCCATTCCGAGGACCAGAGCCAGCAGGGCGACCGCGCAGACCGCCGCGCCCAGCACGCGGAGCCGCGGGTCGCCCAGCACCGGGACGAGGGGAAAGAAGTGCAGTCCGACAACGGCGGAGACCAGGGCCGGGGTGTACGCCGCCTGGCCCGCCAGCGACAGCAGCAGCGCGCCCACGCCGGCCGCGGCGAACTCGGCCAGCACGATCAGCAGGTAGCGCCGGTCGGCCCGCCGGTCCCGGGGTTCCGAGCTGCCACGACCGGCGCGCAGAAGAAGAGTCAATCCCCACCCGGCGGTCAGGAGCGCGGCCACGCTGCCCACGATCAGAAGCACGCGGAGCACCCCGCCGGCGGCGGGAACGCTGAACCACACGGTCGCGAACAGTCCTAGATAGAGCCCGGTCAGCCCCGCCCGCCGGCGAGATCCCGTTTCGACCGTCGATGAGTCCACTGTGAGTTCCTCCCCGTGACCCGCCGATCGTACGGAAGGCCGTCATGGGCGTACGCGAATGACCGTCTTTCCTTTGATCCGGCCCGTCGGGTTCAGGGCGGCGACGGCATCGTCGAGGGCGGCGACGGTGCCGATGTTCGTTCGCAGGCGGCCGTCGCGGACGCGCTGGACGATCGCGTTCAGCTGGGCCCGGTCGGCCTCGACGACGAAGTCGACGGCCAGCCCGTCGGCCGGGCGCGCCTCGGGCGGCCCGACCACCGACACCAGCGTTCCGCCGGGGCGGATCAGACGGGCCGACCGCTTCTGGACGTCTCCGCCGATGACGTCGAAGACCAGGTCGACGCCGCCGACATCCTCCAGCGCGTCGTTCTCCAGGTCGGCGAACTCCTGGGCGCCGAAGTCGAGGGACTTCTGCCGGTCGGCGGCGCGGCCGGTGCCGATGACGTACGCGCCGAACTCCCGCGCCAACTGCGTCACCATCGTCCCGACGGCGCCGGCCGCGCCGTGCACGAGCACGCTCTGCCCCGCCCGGAGGCGGCCGTGGTCGAACAGCCCCTGCCACGCGGTCAGACCCGAGATCGGCAGGCTGGCGCCGACGGTGAAGTCGACGTCGCCCGGCAGCGGCGCGAGGTTGCGGGCCTCGACGGCCACGTACTCCGCGAGCGTGCCGTCGCGATGCCAGTCGGTCAGGCCGAACACGCGCTGTCCCACCGACAGCCCCGTCGTACCGTAACCGAGCGCACTGACCACACCGGCCACTTCGTGTCCGGGGATCGACGGCGCCCGGTCCCGGCCGGCCCGGTCACTCCAGGTCGAGGGCCACGCCGTCTCGGTCGGTACGAACCCCGACGCGTGCACCTCGACGACGACGTCGTTGATGGCGGCCGGCGGTTCGGGCCGCTCCACCAGCCTCATCCCGGCCGGGCCTGCGGCCTGGTCGGTCACCACGATCGCTTTCATGACAACGGTCTCCTCAGTGTCGGGTAGCCTGACGGCCGTGGCCGACCCGCCGGGCAGGAACAAGGGCGCCCGGCTGACCGCGCGCGGCGCGGCCACCCGGGAACGCATCGTGCTGGCGGCCGCCGAGCTGATGGCCGTCAAGGGTGTCGCCGCCACCACCCTGGACGACGTCCGGGTCGCCAGCAGCACCAGCAAGTCCCAGCTCTACCACCACTTCGCGGCCAAGGAAGAGCTGGTCCGCGAGGTTGTCACGCACCAGGCGGCGGTGGTGCTGGAGCGCCAGGACCAGTTGCTGCGCGGCGTGAGCTCGTTCGCCGGGCTGCGCCGATGGCGCGACGCCGTGGTGCAGCGCAGCGAGCTGAGAAGCGGCGCGTACGGATGTGAGATCGGCACCCTGGCGGCTGAGCTCTCCGACACCGACGAGCAGGCCCGGCAGGCGCTGGCCGGCCACTTCGCGACGTGGGAGCGGCTGCTCGCGGACGGCTTCCGGCGCATGCGCGACAACGGCACGCTGCGCGCCGACGCCGACCCGGCGACCCTGTCGGTGGCGGTGATGGCCGCCGTCCAGGGCGGCTACCTGCTGGCTCAGACAGCCCACGACGCCGGGCCCATGAGGGTGGCTTTGGACATGGCCTTGGCGCACGTCGAAACATTCGGGTCGAGCACAACTGGACTATAGAGTCCAACAAGTGCGATGGTCCAGTTGCCCTCCTCGTTCTTCCGAGGAAGAATGGACTTTATGGTCCAACAGGAGAACGTCAAGATCTTCGGACTCCGCCCGGTGGAAGCGGTCGCGGGACTCGTCCCCGGC
This sequence comes from Paractinoplanes atraurantiacus, assembly GCF_900215205.1. Taxonomy (GTDB): domain Bacteria; phylum Actinomycetota; class Actinomycetes; order Mycobacteriales; family Micromonosporaceae; genus Actinoplanes; species Actinoplanes atraurantiacus. Next base: position 194,700 of record NZ_OBDY01000009.1, on the reverse strand, counting down.
GGCCGGCACTGCGTGCCGATCATGGCGGCGCTGCCCGGGATGGGCATCGAGGCGGACGTGGTCGGCGTTCTGCACGGCGCCGCCGGGCTGCGCATCCTCGATCCGGAACCACATGGGATCGGGCAGCGGGTGCTCAGGTTCTTCGAGAGCTGGGGATACCAGGACGAGATCATCAAGCTCTACGACGAGGGCCTGCGCAAGGGCGAGTCGATGATCGTCATTCCGGCGTCATATCCGGACCGGACCGCTGTCGCCCGGCTGCTGGCCGGTAACGGCGGCCACGCCGTCTTCTACTTCGGCGTCGGGCATGTCGAGTCGCTGACCGGCCCCTGAACGGGGCGGGACGGCGGCGTGGGGCAGGGCGAACGACAGCACCACGGCGACGGCGGTGAAGCCGATGGTCCACCAGAAGGCGGCGTCGAACGAGCCCGAGCCGGCCAGGATCACGGCCGGCAGGGCCACGCCGGCCGAGCCGCCGACCTGCTGGGCGATGCGGGTGACGATGCTGGCGTGGGGGATCTTCTCGTGGGGGAGGCCGACGAACGCGACCGTCATGAGCGGGATCAGGACGATGCCCAGGCCCAGACCCCGTACGAACAAAGCGATCATCAGCGGCCAGATCGTGGTGTGCTCGCCGGCGAAGGCGAACGGCACCGTGGCGGCGCCCACCATCACGAAACCGGCCATGGCCACGCCCCGGGCGCCGACCCGGTCGAGCAGGCTTCCGGCCGCCACGCGGGAGAGCAGTGAGCCGACGCCTTGCGGGATCAGCAGCAGGCCGGCCTCGAGGGCCGTGCTGCCGCGCACCTGCTGCCAATAGAGCGGGAGCAGGAACATCGCCCCGTACAGGGCGGCGCCGGACAGGAACAGCAGCGAGGACGCCGCCCACGTGCTCCGCGAGCGCAGCACCCCGAGGTCGACCAGCGCGCCGGAGCCGAGCCGCAGGGCGCGCAGCACGAAGGCCACCAGCAGCGCCGTGCCCACGGCCAGCGGGATCAGCACGTCGGCGCGCAGGAACGAGCCGGCCGCGTTCGACAGGCCCCACAGCAGGGCGACCAGCGCGGGGGAGAGCAGCGCGAATCCCCGCGCGTCCAGGCGCACCCGCCGCGAGGGGATGTCAGCCGGGATCAGCTTCCACGCCAGGAACAGGCCGATCAGGCAGAGCGGCACGTTGACCAGGAACAGCCAGCGCCAGCTGCCCGCGCCCAGGATCAGACCGCCGATCACCGGGCCCAGGATCGGGCCGATCGCGGCCGGGAGGGCGACCACCGAGACGACGCGGTTGCGGTCGGCCTCGCTGGTCGCCTGCACGACCATCGTGGTCATCAGCGGCAGCATCGCGCCGCCGCCGATGCCTTGGACGACGCGGAACGCGATGAGGCTGGGCGCGTCCCAGGCGAACGCACAGAGCACCGAGCCGAGCAGGAAGAGCGCGAGCGCCGCCATCCAGAGGCGCTTGGCGCCGGCGCGGCTCTGCAGCCAGCCGACGACCGGGATGACGACGCCGAGCGCCAGCAGATAGGCCGTGCTGACCCACTGGATCGTGCCCACGTCGGCGTGCAGATCGGTCGCGAGCTGGTGCAGGGCGACGGCGACGATCGTGGAGTCGAGGATGACGGCCACGCCGCCGGCGACCACCGCGGTCGCGACGCGGAACGGATTGGTCATGAGGAAGCCGCCTTAAGATACGCGTCTGTACCTAAACGAAGGTAAGCCGATGCGATAAGATACGCAAGTGAGTCTTAAGACACGGCGGCGCGGCGCCGAACTGGAGGACGCGATCCTCGGCGCGGCGTGGGACGTGCTGGTCGAGCACGGCTACGCCGGTTTCACGTACGAGGCGGTGGCCGCGCGCGCCGGCACCAGCCGCCCGGTGCTCTACCGGCGCTGGCCGCAACGCGAGGACCTGCTGCTGGCCGCCCTCGGCAAGGGGTGGCTGGACCAGCCCATCGATCTGCCCGACACCGGGAACCTGCGCGACGACGCCCTCGGCCTCCTGCGGCGGATCAACGCCGGCCGGGCCCGGATGATGATGACGCTCACCGTGCAGCTCATGGACTACTTCCGCGAGACCGGCACCAACTTCCGCGAGCTGCGCGACACGCTGCGCGGCCAGGGCCGGCCGATCGGCTTCGAGATCCTGATCGCCCGGGCGGTCGAGCGCGGCGAACTGCCCGACGTGCCGCGGTCCCCGCGCGTGGTGAGCCTGCCCATGGACCTGCTGCGGCACGAGATGCTGATGACCCTGCGCCCGGTGCCGGACGAGGTCATGGTGGAGATCGTCGACGACGTGTGGCTGCCCCGCCTATGAGGCGGGGGCTGGCGCTGCTCGTGGCCGGCGCGTTCTTCATGGAGATCCTGGACGCCACGGTGATCGCCCCGGCCGCCCCGCACATCGCGGCCGACCTCGGCGTCGCCCCGGTGACGATCAACGTCACGATCACGGCGTACGTGCTGACCCTGGCCGTGCTCATCCCGATCAGCGGCTGGCTCACCGAGCGCTACGGCGCCCGCCGCATCTTCATGACGGCGGTGCTGGTCTTCACGCTCGCCTCGGCCGGGTGCGCGCTTGCCGTGAACCTGCCGATGCTGGTCGGCACCCGGATCCTGCAGGGGGTCGGCGGCGCCATGATGGTGCCGGTCGGCCGTCTGGTGGTCATCCGCACCACCGAGAAGAAGGACCTGGTGCGCGCCATCGCGTACCTGACGTGGCCCGCGCTCGTGGCTCCCCTGATCGCGCCTGCGCTCGGGGGCGTGCTCAGCACGTACGCAAGCTGGCGGTTGATCTTCGTGGTGAATCTGCCCCTGGGGCTGGCGGCGCTGCTGCTGGCCCGCCGGCTGGTCCCCGAGGTCCGCGCCGAGAACGCCGGACGGCTCGACTGGCGAGGGTTCGCGCTGGTCGCGGTCGGTCTGGCGGCCCTGGTGGCCGGCCTCGAAGGGGTCGCCGCGACGCGCCCGCGCTGGCCCCTCGCCTCAGCCGAGCTGATCATCGCCGTGGCGATGCTGACGGCGGCCGTGGTCTACCTGCTGACCGCCCGCAAGCCGCTGCTCGACCTGCGGATCCTGAAGGTCTCCACGTATCGCGTGACGGCGCTGGGCGGTTCCGTCTTCCGCGCGGTCATCGGGGCCGCGGTGCCGTTCCTGCTGCCGCTGTTCTTCCAGCTCGGCTTCGGCTGGACCGCGGCCCAGGCCGGCCTGGCGATGATCGCGCTGTTCGCCGGCAACGTCGGCATCAAACCGGCCACCACCGCGATGATGCGCGCGCTCGGCGTCCGCTCGATGATGCTCATGGCCGTCCTGACGTCGGCGGCGATCCTGGTCGCGCTGGCCTTCACCGGGCCCGGCACGCCGATCGTGCTCCTGCTCACCGTGCTGCTGCTCAGCGGCGTCTTCCGCTCGATCGGCTTCACGACCTACAACACGATGGCCTTCGCCGACGTCCCACCCGAGCGGATGACCAGCGCCAACTCCCTGATGTCAACGATCCAGGAGGTCGGTTCCGGCTTGGGGGTGGCTTTGGGCGCTTTGCTCGTACGCCTCGGAGCCGGCCTCACAAACGCAGAGTTCAGGTTCGCACTGATCGCCCTGGCGGCGCTGCTCACGGTCCCGGCGCTGGAGGCGATCCGACTGCCCCGCAGCGCCGGCAACGAGGTGGCCGGCCGCGGATCCGCCCGCTGACGCCCCGGAGCCACCCCGCACCCCGGGCGTTCCGGCCAGAGTGGGAAACCATTCCGGATACTGCTCGATGATCTCTTGGACGATCGGCTGCTCCCCAGAAATAGGGGCGCAGGTCCGGCTGCTCGATGACGACCAGCCAGGCCGCGTGGTGCCGTTCCATCGAACTGTTGTGCGCGTGCAGAATTCCCAGAGCGTTGCTCATCGCGGTCTGCTGGACCAGCCCGCGCGTCTGCCACGCGAGAATGAGCAGCGGCGAATGGCCCGTGGTCCGAGGTCAATCACTCGACCGAGTGTGTGGCGCTCGGACCACGTCGTCATTCGGGGTGTCGGGTCAGGAGACCGTGGCGCGGATGTCGCCCAGGCCCCGGGCCACCAGGAACTCGCCGCCGTCGGCGAGGCGGTCCCAGGAAGCTGCCTGCGTGTTCCACTTGCGCCACAGGCGGCGGTCGGTGTGGACGGTGACGCGGGCCGACTCGCCGGGGGCGACCGTCACAGACTCCCAGCCGACCAGGCGTACGGGCTCGTCCGGCTCGACCGGGCGCAGGTAGACCTGCACCACCTCGCGGCTCGGGCGGGTGCCGGTGTTCTTGACGGTCGCGGTGACCGACGGGGCGTCGCCGAGCACCAGCCGCACGTCGGAGTACTCCCACGTCGCGTACCCGAGGCCGTGCCCGAGCCAGAAGGCCGGCGACGGCGCCCGGCCCGCATGGTAGCCGCGGTAGCCGATGAACGTGCCCTCGTCGTAGCGCAGCTCGCCGTCGACCGGGGTCACCGACCAGGCCGGCGACGCCCCGTCGGCCGCCGGGAACGAGGTGACCAGCCGGCCCGCCGGCTCGATGTCGCCGAGCAGCGCGGCCGCGACCGCGTGGCCGCCCTCCTGACCCGGCAGCCCGGCCCACAGCACCGCGTCGACCCGCGACAGCCACGGCATCAGCACGGGAGTGGCCGCGTTGACCACCACGACCGTGCGCCGGGCCGCGCCCGCCACGGCCTCGATCAGCGCGTCCTGCGCTCCCGGCAACCCCAGCGTGGTCTTGTCGACCGACTCGGTCTCCTGCTCCTCGGTCAGCCCCACGACCACCACCGCGACATCGGCCGCGGCCGCCGCCCGTACGGCGTCGTCGATCACGTCGACTGTTTCACGTGAAGCCATATTTCCGACAAGTCCGTACAGGCCCATGTCCTCGAAGGCGACAGTCGCCTCGAACAGCAGCGAACCCGGCGACTCGACGACGAAGGTCCGCGCCGGGGGAGTGAGCACCTCCTCGCCGATGCCGCCACCGGAGACCCGCAGCTCGAACGCGCCGTCGAAGGACGTCGACCAGGAGCCGACGCCCATCACGCCCAGCTCCACCGGCCCGGTCGCGGCGACGACGCCCGAGAAGCGGGCCGACGCGGCCGGCGCGGTGAAGTCGTCGTCCATCCCGATCATCGTCTTGGCCAGCGAGCAGTAGCGGGTCTCGAGCTCGTTCCCGTCCGCGTCGTAGATCGTCACGTCGATGCCGGGCTGCCCGTTCGACGGCGCGGTCAGGAAGCCGTTTCGCGCCGGCACCGGCCGGGTCCGCACGTCCACCCCGTCGGTCACGCTCACCTTGTCCCCGAGCAGCGCCCGCAGCCCCTCGAGCACGCTGACCTGGTACGGCGGGTTGACCTGGGCCGAGCCGCCGCCCATGTCGATCGTCTCGACCGCGTGCCGCCCGATCAGCGCGACGCTCTGCGAGCGCTCCAGCGGCAGGGTGCCGCCGTCGTTCTTCAGCACGGTCATGCCGGCCGCCGCGAGCCGGGTGAGCTGCTCCCGGCGTACCACCGAAGAGGGCGAGGGAAGCGACGAAGGCCAAGCCCGCTGCTCGCCGAGCGCGCCCACGCGCGAGGCGAGCAGCAGCAGACGGCCCAGGTGATCGTCGATCACCGCCTCCTTGACCTCGCCTGCCTCGACCGCCGCCACCAGCGCGTCGCCCCACGGGCCGTCCGGGCCCGGCATGACCAGGTCGAGACCGCCGTTCGCGGCCGCCGCGGCCGTCTTGGTGGCGAACCAGTCCGACATGATCAGGCCCGGGTAGCCCCACTCGCCCTTCACGATCTCGTTGTTGACGTGCTGCTGCTCGGTGGCGGCCTGGCCGTTCACGTCGTTGTAGGCGCCCATGATCGACCAGGCGCCGCCGTCGGAGACCGCGATCTCGAACGGCAACAGGTAGAGCTCGCGCAGCGTCGCCTCGTCGACCACGCTGTTCACCGTGTTGCGGTCGGTCTCCGACTCGTTGGCCACCAGGTGCTTGAGGCAGGCGGCGATCCCGCTGTCCTGCATGCCGCGGACGTACGCCGCGGCCAGCTTGCCGGTCAAGAGCGGATCTTCCGAGTACGCCTCGAAGAGCCGCCCGCCGAGCGGAGTGCGATGCAGATTGATCGTCGGGCCGAGCACGACGTGGATCTGCTGGGCCATCGCCTCCTCCGCGAGGAGCTTTCCCACCTCGTACGCCGAAGCCTCGTCCCACGCCGAGGCGAGCAACGTCGCGTTGGGGAACAGGGACACGACCCGCCCGCCGACGAACTTCAGGCCGCGGACGCCGGTGGGGCCGTCGGAGAAGCGCATCTCGCCGAGCCCGATGGTCGGCTCCGGCGCGAGCGAGAAGGCGGAGGCGCCGGTGAGCAGGCGAACCTTGGCCGGCAGATCGAGCGACGTGATGAGGGCGGCGAAGTCGTGCGTCATGGCCATATGGTTACACGTGTAAGTTAGATTGTCAGCATGACGGAATCGGCGACCCGCAGAGTGACCAGTGCGGACGTCGCGCGCCTGGCCGGCGTCTCGCGGGCCACGGTCAGCTACGTCCTGAACGACACACCCCGCCAGACCATCTCGGCCACCACCCGCGGCCGGGTCCTCGACGCCGCCGCCCAGCTCGGCTACGCGCCCTCGGCCGCCGCCCGCACGCTGCGCACCGGCCGCTCCGACGTGGTGCTGTGCCTGCTGCCCGACTGGCCGATCGGCCCCGAGGTGGGCTCGCTGCTCGGCAACCTGTCGACCGCGCTGGCCCGGCACGGGCTCACCTTCGTCGTGCACCCCGGCAACCACAACGACCGCCCGATGGCCGACCTGTGGAAGGCGATCACCCCGGCCGCGGTCATCGCCTTCACCGACTTCTCCGACGCCGAGCTGACCGCGATGCGCTCGGCCGGCGTCGCCCCGGTCGCCGCCCTGGCCCGCAGCCGCTCGCAGGGCCGCGCCGTCGCCGTCCCGCAGGAGGTGGTCGGCCGCCGCCAGGCCGAACACCTGATCGCCGCCGGCCACACCCGCCTCGGCTACGCCTACCCCGACGACCAGCGGGTGCGCTTCTTCGCCGAGCCGCGCCTGGCCGGCGTCCGGGCGGCGGCGACCGCGCGCGGCCTGCCGGTCCCGGCGGCGGCCACGGTGGCCTTGGACATTCACAAGGCTTCCGAGGTCGTACGGCGGTGGCAGGCGACCGGGGTCACGGCCGTGTGCGCGTACAACGACGAGGTCGCGCTGGCCGTGCTCGCCGGCGTTCGCCACCTGGGCCTGACGGCACCGGCCGACCTGGCCGTGATCGGCGTCGACGACATCCCGTCGGCCCGCCTGGCCGCACCGCCGCTGACCACGGTGATGACCGACCAGGTCGCGGCCGCCGCCCACCTGGCCGCGACGGTGGTGGCCGCGGTCAGCGGCCGGGAAGGTCCCGCCCTGCCCGTGACCAGCATCGTGACAGTGGTGTCGCGAGAGTCGGCGTAACACAACGAACGCACAGGGAAGCCACATGGGTGGCTCAGCCTGCGGGCGAATCGTGAGGGGTGCCCAACCACCCTGAAAGGGGATGAGCCCCATGCTCGTTCAGCTGAACCGCCAGAGCGGCGCCCGCGACTTCACCGCCACCGCGACCGACCTGCCGATCAACCCGGCCAGCCTGCCCGCGACCAGCGGTCCCCTCCCGGTGGTGGCCGTCCTCGGGCCCGCCGGCCGCGTCGCCGGCCTCGCCGAGCACCTGCCGTCGGGCTGGTCCACCCGCCGCCCGGCCGACATCGACGACCTGGCCCCCGACGAACTGGTGCTCTTCGCCGCGGCGACGGTCCGCGAGGTCGCCATGGCCCGCCGCGTGCTGCCGTCCCGCACGACGATCGTCGCCCTGGTCGAGGAGGACGCCCCGGCCGAGCTGGTCGCGGCCGTGCTGACGGCCGGAGCCGACGCCTGCGTGCGGGGAGGGCAGCCGGCCATCCTCGCCAGCCACCTGGTGGCCTGCCGCCGCCGTCAGATGGCCGACCGCTGGACCCGCTTGAACGTGCAGGAGCGGCATTGAGCCGCTGGGCCGTCGCCGCATTCCGGGCGGCCGCGGCGGTGATCGGCGCGGCCCTCGACCGGCGCACGCCGCCTGGCTCTTCCGCTGACCCGGCCGAGCAGCAGCAGTGGGTGTTGCGCAACCGTTCCGTGCTCCCGGTGTTGCGGCGGCAACCACATCGCACGCGAGGTGGGCCGCACCGGCGCCGCCGTCACGGGGGATACGGCGGCGCCGGTGCGGGGATCTAGCGCCCAGTCAAGCTTTTCCACAGCCGGGCGTTGTCCACAGGGCTCCCGGCAGGCGCCCGCAATTTCCGGGAGAATGACCGACGGGGGCTCCCCCTGGGGAGGGCGGGGTGCGTCAGGCGGTCGGCGCGGCCGACGGGGTTGCCGTCGGGGCCAGCACCTTGCACGTCTCCATGGCCTTCTTGACCGTGGCGTTGGTCACGTCGAGGTTCGACGTGTCGGTGACGCCGTTGTCCTTCAGGCAGTTCTGGTAGGCCGCGTTCTGGCCGTTGCCGCCGTTGGTGCCCTGCCCGTTGCCCTGGCCGCCGCCGGGGCGGCCGGCCGGGCGGACCGAAGCGCACGCCTCCTGGGCCTTCTGCCACGTCGCGTCGTCGACGCCCTCGGGCTTCTGGTTGGCCATGCCGCCGCCACCGCGGAAGCCGCCGGCGCTGCCGGACGGGCGCGGGAAGGCGCTGCCCTGCGGGTTCGGGAAACCGCTGCCGTCGGGGCGCGGGAAGCCGGAGGCACCCTCGCGCGGGAAGCCGGAGGCGCCGTTGCGGGGGCCACCCGAGGGCATTGTGATGGTCACGCCGTTCTTCGACATGCATTCGATGTACGCGGTGAACGCGGCGTTGTTGCCCTGCCCGTTCGCCGACGTGGAGTCGCCGGAGCCACCGGAGCTTCCGGAGCCGCCGCCGCAGGCCGCGGTGAGAGCCACCGCCGCCGAAGCCACGAACAGCGCCGCCGCGCGACGGGTCGCCTTCGTTCCGAATCTCGGCACGATTCCTCTTTTCCTCGGCCATAGGTCGCCAACACCCAAGCCGGTCCACCTCGCCGAAACGTCGATCCCAGCTCGGAGTTGCCTCGGAGGACCTGTCATTGAGCTGTGCGCTGCTTCCGAGGCAACTCCGAGGTGGGACCGAGCATCCGGCGAGGACCGTTGGGAACACTTCCGGCCCATGGGTGAAGCACTGGCCGGTCGTCGGCGCTGGATCTGGGTCGCCGCGGCTGTCGTCGTGCTCGCGCTGATCGTGTACGGAGTCGTCCGCGCGCTGAGCGCCGACGCCGAACAGACGCCGAAAGCGGCCGCCACGGTGGCGGTCGATCGCGGCGCGGTGACCACCGAGGTGGCGACCACCGGGACGTTGCAGCCGGCACAGACGCGGAGTCTCTCGTTCGCGGTATCGGGCACGGTGGAGAGCGTGGCGGTGCGCGCCGGCACCACGGTCACCGCCGGGCAGGTGCTGGCGAAGGTCGACGACACCGACGCGGCCGAGGCCGTCTCCGACGCGCAGGACGCGCTCGACGACGCCGAGGACGCGCTGACCGAGGCCCGGGAGAGCTCGGCCGCGGCCACCAGCTCGGCGACGACGGGCACGACCACGTCCTGCGGTACGAACGTCGCCGCCGCGTACGTCATGGGAACCGGAACCACCGCGACCCCGACGCCCACCGCGACCACCTCATCGCCGACGTCGAAGCCGACGTCTACCGCGACGGCCTCGCCCACCGCGAGCCCGACGGCGACCGCGACCCGTACGACCAGTCCCAAGCCGACAGCGACCCGGACCACCGCGCCGGCCAAGACGACGTCTCCCGGGCGCACCGGCGGCGCGCCGGCCGGCGGAAACACCGGTGGCGGCAACACGGGAGGCGCCCCGGCGGGCGGCGGCACCGGAAACACCGGCGGCAACTGCGGCAATTCGGGCGGCAGCACGTCCGGGGGTCAGCAAGGCGGGACTCAAGGCGGGCAGCAGGGCGGCGGATCCGACGCCGTCCTCAGCGCCCAGCAACGCGTCACCCAGGCCACCACCACGCTCGAGAACGCCGAGGACGCCCTCGAAGGCGCGACCATCACCGCGCCCATCGCCGGCCGGATCATCAGCGTCGGCGGCAAGGTCGGCAGCCAGGTCAACTCCGGCTCCACCTTCGTCACCCTGGCCGACGTCTACGACATGCAGATCAGCGCCGACTTCCCCGAGGCCGACGCCGACCGCCTCGCGGTCAAGCAGAAAGCCGTGATCACCCTCGCCGACCGTCCGGGCAAGGAGTTCAAGGCGACCGTCGTGCAGGTCGACCCGGTCGGCACCAGCGACGGCACCATGGTCCGCTACGGCGTCGTGCTCGCCTTCGACGACTCCCCGGAGGATCTGCTCGTCGGCCAGAGCGCCTCGGTCAAGGTCACCACCGGCTCCAAGGAGGAGGTGCTGCGTGTTCCCAGCACCGCCGTCCACGACGTCGAGGGCACCTCGGGCACCGTGCTCAAGGGCGGCTCCGAGGTCAAGGTGACCGTCGGCCTCCGCGGCGACCAGTACACCGAGGTCAGCGCGGGCCTGTCCGAGGGCGACGAGGTGACGCGATCGTGGTGAGAAAGGTGAAACCTCAGGGTCTTCATAGGGAATTCAAAGACTGCGTTGATATCCCTTCCAGGTGCTGACTGAAACCGTGGCCCCGGCGCGTGTCGCCCGGGTGCTCGTCGTCGACGACGAGCCGAACATCTCCGCCCTGCTGAGCGCCACGCTGCGCCTCGTCGAGTTCGAGGTGCGGGTGGCCGACTCGGGCCACAAGGCGCTGGTGGCGATGGAGGAGTTCGAGCCCGACCTGGTCGTGCTCGACGTGATGCTGCCCGACCTGGACGGCTTCGACGTGGCCCGGCGGCTGCGCTCGACCGGCTCCCGGGTGCCGGTGCTCTTCCTGACCGCCCGCGACGCCGTCGAGGACCGCATCTCGGGGCTGTCGGCCGGCGCCGACGACTACGTGACCAAGCCGTTCAGCCTGGAGGAGGTCGTGCTGCGCATCCGGGCCATCCTGCGCCGCAGCCAGCCCGACCTGGAGGCCCCCGAGACGGGTGTGCTGCGCTACGCCGACCTGGAGATGAACGAGGACGCGCACGAGGTCCGCCGCGCGGGACGGCTCATCGACCTTTCACCGACCGAGTTCAACCTGCTCAAGTACCTGCTGATCAACGCCGGCCGGGTGGTCAGCAAGGCGCAGATCCTCGACCGGGTCTGGAAGTACGACTTCGGCGGCGACGGGCGGATCGTCGAGTCGTACGTCTACTACCTGCGCCGCAAGATCGACAAGACCGACCCGCCGCTGATCCACACCGTACGCGGGGTGGGTTATGCCTTGAGACTTCCTCGCGGCGAAGAGTGAGGCCGAGGCGCTGGGGGCACTGGACCCTCCGTTCGCGGCTGGTCCTGGTCGTCGGCGCGCTCGCCGCGGTCGCGCTGGTGCTCGCCAACGTCGCCGGTGTCCTGCTCATCCGTTCCTACCTGCTTCAACGGATCGACGATCAACTGCGGGGGATGACGCGGCCGTACGCCGCCGCGCCGCGCCCCGACGCGGGTTTCTTCCCCCGCAACCGCGTGCTGCGTCTCGGCCCGGACCAGGTCGTCTACGTCTACAACGCCGACGGCACCCTCGACACGTCGCTCAGCTCGACCGCCGACGCCAATCGGCCGGCTGTCGAGGCGTACACCAAAGTCACCGAAAGAGAAGCCGGCCGCCCCTTCACCGTCGCGGCGCGCGACGGTAGTGCCGACTGGCGGCTGATCGCGGTGGCCAACGCGGAGACCGGCGGTGTCGCGGTGATGGGGCTGTCCCTGTCGGAGGTGCAGCAGACCACCGAGACGCTCGTGCTGATCGACGCCGGGGTCAGCCTGCTCCTGCTGGCCCTGCTCGGGCTGGGCGCCGCCTTCGTGGTGCGGCTCGGCCTGCGCCCGCTGACCGACATGGAGCGCCTGGCCACCGACATCTCGGCCGGCAACCTCTCGGGCCGGGTCGCCGACACCGACCCGCACACCGAGCCGGGCCGGCTCGGCTCGGCGCTCAACTCGATGCTGAGCCGCATCGAGGCCGAGGTCGACGCCCGCACCACGTCCGAGCGCAAGCTGCGGCAGTTCGTGGCCGACGCCTCGCACGAGTTGCGGACGCCGTTGACCTCGATCCGCGGCTTCGCCGAGCTGTACCGGCGCGGCGGCGCCCCGCCCGGTCCGGCGCTGGACGAGACGATGAGCCGCATCGAGTCGGAGGCGGGCCGGATGGGCGTGCTGGTCGAGGACATGCTTCTGCTGGCCCGGCTCGACCGGCAGCGCACGCCCAAGCGCAAGCCGGTCGACCTGCTGGAGATCGCCGCCGACACGATCCGCGACGCGCACGCCCGCGTGCCCGACCGCCCGGTGCTGCTGGCCGGCCTGGAGGACGACGACGACACGTTCGAGCCGGCCACCGTCCTCGGCGACGAGCACGGCCTGCGCCAGGTCGCGACCAACCTCGTGGCCAACGCTCTTCAGCACACGCCTGCTCAGGCCAGAGTCACGGTCCGGGTGGGGAGGGTGCCGGCTCGGCCGCCGGCTGACGGCAGCGTGCTTTCGGGCCCGATCTCGTACGAGGCCACGCCGCTCGCCGTCCTCGAGGTGACCGACGACGGGCCGGGCGTCCCGGCCACGCACGCCTCCCGGGTGTTCGAGCGCCTCTACCGGGCCGACTCCAGCCGTACGAGGGGAAAGGGCGGAGGTTCCGGCCTCGGCCTGTCCATCGTGGCCGCCATCGTGCACGGTCACGGAGGGTGGGTCGAGCTGGACGCCCCACGCGAGGGCGGCGCGACCTTCCGGGTGTTGTTGCCCACCAACGGTGACACGGCGTGATCTTTCCGAGGTGGCTCCGAGGTTGCTAGGAAGCTCCTCCCAGGCCGCTTCGCCACAGTGTCCGGCATGCCAGCGCGCCTCAACCTGCGACGTCCTTCGGTGGCGGTCAACACCGCCCTCGGCGTCGCCCTCGTAGCCGGGGGTTTCTGGGCGTACCAGACCCTCTCCGGATCGGACTCCACCCCGGCGGCCAACGCGTCGGCCCGCACGATGGCGGTGCAGACGGGCACGGTCACCAAGACCGTGACCGCGGACGGCACGCTCGAGAGCGGCAGCACCGCGAGCGCCAGTTTCGTCACCGGCGGCACCGTCACCGCCATCAACGTGAAGGTCGGTGACAAGGTCACCAAGGGCCAGGTGCTGGCCAAGGTCGACCCGGCCGAGGCGCAGCGCTCCCTGGACGCGGCCAACGCCGACCTCGACGCCGCCCAGGACTCGCTCACCCGGGCCGAGGACGCCGGCTCCGACACCTCGTCGGCCGAGAACGAGGTCGAGCAGGCCGAGCTGGCCGTCGACGAGGCCGAGGCCGGCGTCACCGGCACCGTACTCAAGGCCCCGATGGCCGGCACGGTCACCGCGGTCAACGGCACGCTCGGCAGCTCCTCCTCGGGCACCGGCTCGTCGTCCTCGTCCGCCGGGGGCGGCCAGCAGGGCGGCGGCGCAACTTCTTCTTCGAGCGCGTCGTCGAGCTCCTCCTCGGGCTTCATCGACATCGCCGACCTGACCAAGCTGCAGGTCACCGCCTCGTTCGCCGAGGCCGACGCGACCAAGCTCAAGGAGAAGCAGGCCGCCGAGGTCACCTGGAACGCGCTCAACAACACCACGGCCACGGCCGAGGTCGCGGCGATCGACCCGTCGGCCACGACCTCCAACAACGTGGTCACGTACGGGGTGACGCTGACCCTGGACAAGGTGCCGGCCGGCGCCAAGGCGGGGCAGACGGTCTCGGTCGCGGTCACCACCGGCAGCGTCGAGAACGCGGTCTACGTCAACTCGGCCGCGATCACCACGGTCGGCAACCGGCACACGGTCACCGTGGTCAGCAACGGCGCCTCCGAGACGCGCTCGGTCGAGATCGGCCTCGAGGGCGACAGCGCCACCCAGGTCACCTCCGGGCTCACCGCGGGCGAGCAGGTCGAGCTGAAGACCACTTCCAGCAGTACGTCGGGTAACGGCACCACCGGCGGCGGCTTCCCGGGCGGCGGCGGTCAGGGCGGCTTCCCCGGCGGTGGCGGCAACCTCGGCGGTGGCGGCGGCAACTTCGGCGGCGGGGGCGGACGATGACCCGCCCGGTCCTGGACGTCCGCGACCTCAAGAAGATCTACGGGCAGGGCGAGGCGACCGTGCACGCGCTGCGCGGGGTGTCGGTGACCGTCGACCGCGGCGACTACGTGGCCATCATGGGCTCGTCCGGCTCCGGCAAGTCGACACTGATGAACATCCTCGGCGCCCTCGACATCCCGACCTCCGGCACCTATCTGCTGGACGGCGTCGACGTCAGCCGGCTGGGCGACCGGCAGCTGGCCATGGCCCGCAACCGGCTCATCGGCTTCATCTTCCAGTCGTTCAACCTCATCCCCCGCACGTCGGCCGTGGCCAACGTCGAGCTTCCTTTGGCGTACGCCGGAGTCAAGCCCAAGGAGCGCAGAAAGCGCGCCATGGCCGCCCTCGACGTCGTGGGGCTGGCCGATCGGGCCCGGCACGAGCCGAACCAGCTCTCCGGTGGCCAGCAGCAGCGCGTGGCGGTGGCCCGGGCGCTGGTCACCGAGCCGGCCCTGCTGCTGGCCGACGAGCCGACCGGAAACCTCGACAGCCGCTCCACCGACGACGTGCTCAACGTCTTCGACCAGCTCAGCTCGTCCGGGCGCACGATCGTGCTGATCACCCACGAGCCCGAGGTGGGCGACCGGGCCAAGCGGCTGATCCGCCTGGTCGACGGCAACATCGTCACCGACCAGCGGCAGTCGCCGATCAACCAGCCGCCGGTCGGCGCCTTCGCCGGGAGGCACTCACTGTGAGTTTTTACGAGGTCGTACGGTTCGCGCTGCGCGGGCTGTCGGCGAACAAGCTCCGCTCGGCGCTGACCATGCTCGGCATCCTGATCGGTGTGGCGGCGGTGATCCTGCTGGTCGCGGTCGGCAACGGCTCGGCCAAGGCGATCAGCGACCGGATCGAGGCGCTCGGCACCAACACCATCACGGTGATGAGCACCGGCCGCGGCGGGTCGAGCAGTACCGCGCTGACCAAGGACATGGCCGACGCACTGGTCGACCCGGTGCTCGCGCCCGACGTGAAATCGGTGTCGCCGGTGGTCAGCTCGTCGGCCACCGTCACTTACGAGGGCACCGACCACGACGTGAGCTCGTTCGTCGGCACCACGCCGGGCTGGTTCACCGCGTCGAACACGCCGGTCGGGCAGGGCGCCGGCTTCACCGCCGACGACGAGGCACAGGGCCGCCGGGTCGTGGTGATCGGGCAGACCGTGGCCGAGGAGCTCTTCCCCGGCGTCGACCCGATCGACAAGCAGGTCACCGTCGGCGGGGCGCTCTTCACGGTCGTCGGCGTGCTCGACGAGAAGAGCTCGACGGGTTTCCAGGACGCCAACGACACGGCCGTCGCGCCGCTGACCGCCGTACGGCAGGTTCTCACAGGTTATGGCTCGTTGAACTCGATCCTGGTCGAGGCGGCCGACCCGGACAAGGTGGACGCGGTTCAGTCCGAGGTCTCCACAATCCTCGACCAGAAGCTGAACGTGACTGGCACGACCACGCCCTACCGCATTCAGAACGCGTCCCAGCTGCTGGCGACCCAGACCGAGACGGCCGACACGTTCACCACGCTGCTCGGCGCCGTGGCCGCGATCAGCCTGCTCGTAGGCGGCATCGGCATCACCAACATCATGCTGGTCACGGTGACCGAGCGGACCCGCGAGATCGGCATCCGCAAGGCACTGGGCGCCCCGCGCCGGGTCATCCTGACCCAGTTCCTGATCGAGGCGACGCTGCTCAGCGTCATCGGCGGCGCCCTGGGCGTGGCCGCGGCCCTGATCGGCAGCAGCTTCGAGATCGTCGGGGTCAAACCGGTGATCGTGCCCAGCTCCGTGGGGCTCGCCCTGGGCGTCTCCATCGCGATCGGACTGTTCTTCGGCGGCCTGCCGGCCAGCCGCGCCGCCCGGCTGCGTCCCATCGACGCGCTGCGCTACGAGTGAGGACCCGCAGTCATGACAATGAACGACGACACCGCCGTGCTCCGTCTGGACGAGAAGCGCGACGACGATGACGGCTTCGCCACCGAGCTGGCGAAGGCGGCGCCCAAGCGCTGGTGGAACAAGGGCACGGTGGTGCTGGGCGCGGTCGTGCTGCTGGTCGGCGGCTTCGCCGGCGGGCTGCAGGCCCAGAAGCAGTGGGGCGACTCCGGCACGGCCGGCGGCGGGAACCGGGCGGCGGCGTTCGGCGGCGGCCAGAACCGCGCGGGCTACGGCGCCGCGGGCGGCTTCCCCGGCGGCGGCCAAGGCCTCCCGGGCGCGGCACCGACCGCCGCCGCCTCGGCCGCGGCCGCGGCCACGACGGGCAAGGTGAAGCTGGTCAACGGCACCACGATCTACGTGGAGACGGCCGACGGCACCGTGGTGACCGTCAAGACGGACGGCAAGACGAAGGTCTCGACGGCCACGTCGGGCAAGGTCGCGGACGTGAAGGCCGGCCAGTCGGTCACCGTCCAGGGCGCGGCCGGCACCGACGGCGCGGTCACCGCGACCTCGGTGACGGCGCAGAAGTGAACATGAAAAATATGTCCTGAGCAGTATGTATGTGACATTGTCAATACGTGCGAACCCATTGATGAGTCCCCTCCGTATTCCTAGGCTGAGTGCCAGCTGGGAGCGGAGGGGGTGGGCGCCGTGCTGCCCGAGGGAACCGCCCTGCGAGGGCGCGATGAGCTCCTTGCCACGATCGAGAGCCGGCTCGCCACAGGCGGCGGCATCGCCCTGCACGGCCCGGCCGGCATCGGCAAGACGGCCCTGCTCGACGCGGTCGCCTCGGCGGCGGCCGCCCGCGGCGAGCTCGTAATCCGGTTGCGGCCCGTGCGCAGCGAGCACGCGTTGCCGTACGCCGGAATCTCCGACCTGGTGACCCAGCTCCCGGAAGAGGCGGCGGCCGGCCTGCCACCCGCCCAGCGCGCCGCCCTGGCCGCCCTGCGCCAGGGCCTGCCCCCGCGGGCGGGCGCCCCCGCCCTGGCCCGCCGCCTGGTCCTGCCGCTGCTGCTGGCCCGAGCCGCCCGCTGCCAGCCCGTCCTGCTCGTCCTCGACGACTGCCAGTGGCTGGACGCCGAGTCGGCCGAGCTCATAGCCTTCGCCATGCGCCGCCGCCCGGGCCCCCGAGTCCGCGCGATAGCCGCCCAGCGCCGCCCCGACGCCCCACCACCCGGGCTCGCGAGGGCCCACCCGGACATTTCGCCCCGGCAGACTGGGCTGGACAGTCCGGACATTTCGCCCCCACGGGCAAGGTTGGACAGCCCGGACTCTTCGCCCTCGCGGACAGGGTTGGACGGCCGGGACACTTCGCCCCCACAGGCAGGGTTGGACAGCCCGAACACTTCGCCCGCTTCGGCGGGGAGGGGCCGCTCCGGCATTTCACCCGCTTCGGCGGGGAGGGGCCGCTCCGGCATTTCACCCGCTTCGGCGGGGAAGGGCCGCTCCGACATTTCACCCGCGCTGGGTGGGCAGGAGGAGCCTGATACTTCCCGCGCGCCGGCGGGCAGGGGGCATCCCGATATTTCGTCCGAGCTGAGCGAGCAGGAGGAGTCGGATATTTCGCCCGCCCCGGCCGGAAGGGAGCGCTCCGCCAATTCGCCCACACTGGGTGGGCGGGGACGGCCGGAGGCCGTGTCCGCGCGGGTCGGGCAGGAGCAGTCGGATCTTCCGCTTGGACCGGTGGGGCCGGGGAATCCGGACGTCTCGCCCGGGCGGGTCGGGCAGGAGCAGTCGGATCTCCCGCTTGGACGGATGGGGCCGGGGAATCCGGACCTCTCGCCCGGGCGGGTCGGGCAGGAGCAGTCGGATCTCCCGCTTGGACCGGTGGGGCCGGAGATTCCGGACTTCTCGCCCGCGCGGGTAGGGAAGGGTCGCTCCGGCG
Source organism: Paractinoplanes atraurantiacus (assembly GCF_900215205.1). Lineage (GTDB taxonomy): Bacteria > Actinomycetota > Actinomycetes > Mycobacteriales > Micromonosporaceae > Actinoplanes > Actinoplanes atraurantiacus. The sequence continues at coordinate 176,734 of NZ_OBDY01000009.1, read as the reverse complement.
TTCCGCCCGTGCCGAATGGGTGGAAAAAGTCGGGAATTTCGCCCGTGCCGGCCGAGAAAGAGCACTCCGGTACCCCCATGCTGGCCGGGCGCGAGCAACTGGCGGTTATGTCGACGCGGCCCGGACGGGAGCAGTCGGATATCTCGCCCGCCTCGGTGGTGAGGGAGCAACCCGACATTTTGCCCGCGCGAGGTGGGTTGGGGCGGTCGGAGGTGCTGCCCGCGCAGGGTGGGTTGGGGCGGTCGGAGGTGCTGCCCGCGCAGGGTGGGTTGGGGCGGTCGGAGGCGCTGCCCGCGCAGGGTGGGTTGGGGCGGCCGGAGGCGCTGCCCGCGCAGGGTGGGTTGGAGCGGCCCGAGGCGCTGCCTGCGCGGGGTGGGCCAGAGCAGTGGGGCGCTGAGGGCTTGGCGCGGGGAAATGGAACTCCGGGGCTGCCGCATCGCGGTGGGCAGCGGCGGGTGGAGGCTGGTGGGCAGCAGCATCGGGCGGCTCGGCTCTGTCCGGCTCCTGTGCTGGAGCTGGCGGTGCCGCCTCTGTCGGCCGATGACCTCACCGAGCTGCTCGAAGCTCGGGGGCTGCCGTGCCGGATCGCCAGCCGGATGCATGAGGCCAGTGCCGGGAATCCGTTTCTTGCGCTGACGCTCGGAGAGGCCGTGGCGCCGGGGCCCGCCTGGCGGCCCGCGCCGTTGCCGGAAGCGGCTCGGGAGATGCTGGGGGAGCGGCTGGCGGCGCTCGGGGCGGAGGTGCGGCGGACGCTTCTCACCGCCGCGCTCGCGGTTGAGCCGACCGTCACCGTGCTGCTGCGGGCGGGGCGTGATGACGCCGTACGGGATCTGCGGCATGCCGCCGGGGCCGGTGTGGTCCGGCTCGATGGTGAGGCTGTGCGGTTCACGCCGCCGCTGCTGGCGACCGTCCTCACCGAGGAGGCGGGCGCGCGGGAGCGGGTCGAGGTGCACACCGCCCTGGCCGCCGGGGCCGTGGATCCGGTCGAGGCGCTGCGGCACCGGGCGCTGCGCAACGGGCGGCCGGACGCGGCCGTGGCCCGCTCGCTGGCCACCGCCGCCGACCGGTGCGCCGAGCGGGGTGCCGGGCGCACCGCCGCCGAGCTCTATCTGCTCGCCGCCGACCGGTGCCCGCACACGCACGCTGCGCTGCGGCTCGACTGGCTGGTCGCCGCCGCCCGTACCGCCCTCACCGCGGGCGCGGGCACGCTCGCCGGGCGGGCAGCCGAAGCGGTGATCGCGGGCGGGGCGCCGGCGGGGCACCGGGTGCGGGCCCGGGTCGTGCTGCTCGACCTGGCCGGGCAGGGGCTGGCCGACATGGGTGAGACGTTCGCCGCCGCGCTGGCCGAGGCCGGCGACGACCCCGCCCTGCTGGCCCCGGTGCGGCTGCGGCTGACCTGGGCCGCCTTTCTCACCGGCGACCCCGACGCGGCCGAGGCCGAGGCCGGCCGGACCGTGGGCGCCGCCCGCAGCGCCGGCGACCCGACCACCGAGGCGATGGCGCTGAGCATTCTCGCGCAGATCCAGCGGCTGCGCGGCGAGGCCGGCTGGCCGCGGACCCTGCGGCAGGCGCTCGCCCTGCCCGCCACCCCGGCGCCGGACTGGCTGCACTACGGGCCGCGCTACATGGCGGCCCGCTTCGCGATGGTCGACGACCGGCTCGACGAGGCCCGTGACGAGCTGCTCAAGCTGCTCGTCGTGGCCGAGCAGGACCGCATCGGGGAGGCCCGGGTCGAGGTGCTGCGCAGCCTGTCCGAGGTGGCCACCCGGGCCGGGAGGTGCCGGGAGGCGCTGCGGTACGCGCACCGGGCCGTCCGGGCCGCCCAGCACGCGGGCCTCAGCCCGGGGCCGACCTGGCACACCGCGGCCGTGGCCGAGCTGGCCGGCGGGAGCCTGGCCGCGGCCACCGGCTTCGCCCGCCGCGGGGTGCGGGCGTCCGAACAGGAGGGTGACACCCTCTACCTGCGGCGCAACCTGCACGCCCTCGGGCAGGCCGAGCTGCGGGCGGGCCGGACCCGGGCCGGGGTGGCCGCGCTGCTGCGGCTGCGCGAGCTGGAGGCCGAGACCGGTGGGGCCGACCCGATGATCGTGCGCTGGCACGGTGATCTGGCCGGTGGGCTGGCCGCGCTGGGTGAGCACGCCGAGGCCGAGGCGATGCTGGCCGAGGCCCGGGCGGCCGTGCACCGGCTCGGCGACCATCCGGGGCTGAGCGGCTATCTGGACCGGGCCACCGCCGTGGTGCTTTCGGAGAGCGGACAGGCCGAGTCGGCCGTACGGCTGTCGGCCGCCGCCGCCCAGCATTTCGCCCAGCTGCATCAGCCCATCGAGCAGGCCCACGCGCTGCTCGTGCAGGGCAGTGCGGAACGCCGGCGCCGGCGGTACGCGGCGGCGCGGGTGGCCATCGGCGCCGCGCTGGCGATCTTCCTGGCGGCCGACGCGAAGCCGTGGGCCGAGCAGACGGAGCGGGCCCTCGCCCGTACGGAAAGCAACTCCGCTCCTTTAGATCTTGGTTTGACCTCGACCGAGCTGCGGATCGCCGCCCTCGTGCGCGACGGCGCGAGCAACCGGGAGATCGCGAGCCGGCTGTTCCTGAGCGTCAAGACGATCGAGGCGACCCTGACCCGCATCTACCGCAAGCTGGGCGTCCGCTCGCGCACGCAGCTGTCCTCGCGGCTGCCGCCAGTGGCGGAGTTCACGTCAAACGTCTGACCAGCAGATTCGGCACGGAGAGTGACCGCCGCTACAGGATTCCAGTGGCGGCAGTCACTTCCGTATCGAACGTTTTACCTGCGTGATTTGGGTATGAAGCCTGCCTCGCGGATCGTTGTAAGGGAAGGCGACGAGGCCTATCGCCATCACGATCCGTTAAGGAGTCGGCCATGCCGTTCACGACCAAGCTTCGCGACGTTCGCACCATCCTGGCGAACCGCCGGACGATGCGGGTCGCCCACCGCAAGCTCACCGACGAGCTGGCGTCGTTCCGTACGACCGCCGAGCGCGCCGAGCTCGACGAGCTCATCAGCCGCCACACCGCCGCCGAGACCGCCGAGATCCGCGCGATCCTCTACCGCCAGGACCTGCACCGTCAGCAGGCCGGCGACCGTCAGACCGCCGGCCTCGGCGGTTACCTCGGCTAGTAGCTAGTGCTTGCGGTCCTCCGGGACCGCTGACTTGGCCCGGATGCTGCCCGCGTGGGCTTTGGCATCCGGGTCTTTTCGTGTCTTCATCAGGCTGGCCACGGTCGTGACGACCAGGATGACCAGGATGACGACCAGCGACAGCGACGTCGAGATCTCGGGCGCCGACTTGGTGACGTCCTCGTGCAGCCAGTGCAGGACCAGCTTGGCCCCGATGAAGGCCAGGATGAGCGACAGGCCGGTGGAGAGGTAGACCAGGCGGTCGAGCAGGCCCTTGACCAGGAAGAAGAGCGCGCGCAGGCCGAGCAGGGCGAACGCGTTGGCCACGAAGACGATGAACGCCTCGTCGGTCACGCCGAACACGGCCGGGATCGAGTCGAGCGCGAACAGCAGGTCGGAGCTGCCGATCGCGATCAGCACGATGAACATCGGGGTGACCACGCGCCGGCCGTCGACCCTGGCGATCATCTTGCCGCCGATGTAGTCGTCGGTGACCGGCAGGAAGCGCTTGCTGGCCTTGACCAGAGCGTTGTCCTCGACGTCGGGATCCTCGTCGCGGTGCCGGAACAGCTGCACCGCCGTGAAGATCAGGATCAGGCCGAAGATCAGGAACATGAAGGAGAAGAGCGAGAGCAGGGTCGCGCCGAGCGCGATGAAGATGACCCGCAGCACCAGCGCGATGATGATGCCGAAGGTCAGGACCTCCTGCTGATATTTCTCGGGCACCGCGAAGGTGCTCATGATGATCACGAAGACGAAGAGGTTGTCGACCGACAGGCTCTTCTCGACGATGTAGCCCGCGAAGTACTGAGCGCCGAAGTCCCAGCCGGCGACCATGCCGAAGACCACACCGAAGGCGACCGCGACGGTGATGTAGAAGATCGACCACGCGGCGGCCTCGCGGAAGCCGACGGCGTGGGGGCGAAGGACGCCCAGGGTCAGGTCGAGGGCGAGCAGGGCGACGATGACACCGATCGTCAACGTCCAGCCGAGCGCGGTGACCTCAAGTGACATGAGTGGGGAACCTCCGGGCGATAAGCGGGGCGGTTGCCGATCAATCGTCCCCGCTTACCCTGGGAGATTCCTGAATAACGCCAGATCTAGCTGGCTTTATGTGACCTGAAAAGATCGTTTGGCCAGGCCCATCCAGAATCCGTCGATCGGCTGCTCGGGCGCCCGCTCCGGGTCGTCGGCCGCGCCCAGGGTCAGGAACATCGGCGCGAAGTGCTCGATGGTCGGGTGTGCCCACGGCATGCCGGGCGCCCGGTCCCGGAAGCCGGCCAGCTCGTCGACGGCGCCGCGGGCCAGCGTCTCGGCGGCCCAGGCGTCGAACTCGCGCGACCAGCCCGGCGCGGCCGCGTCCGGCCGGAAGTCGCGCAGGAACGGCAGGCCGTGGGTGGTGAAGCCGGAGCCGACGATCAGCACGCCCTCGTCACGCAGCGGAGCCAGCCGGCGGCCGATCTCCAGCAGCCGGTCGGGCTCGAGGGTCGGAAGCGACATCTGCAGGACGGGGATGTCGGCGCCGGGATACATGACGGTCAGCGGCACGTACGCACCGTGATCGAGACCGCGGTTGGTGCGGGCCACCGGCTCGTTGTCCGGCATGAGCTTCTCGATGCGGGCGGCCAGCTCGGGTGCGCCCGGCGCCGCGTACGTGACCTCGTAGTACTTCCGCTCGAAGCCGCCGAAGTCGTAGACCAGCGGCACCGGCTCGGTCGCGCCCAGCATGAGCGGCGCCGACTCCCAGTGGGCCGAGGCCATCAGGATCGCCTTGGGCCGGGGCAGGCCGGCGGTCAGCTCCTCGAGCTGGCTCACCCAGCGCGCGTCGTCGACCAGCGGCGGAGCGCCGTGGCTGAGGAACAGGGCGGGCATGCGGGCCATGAGTGCCTCCGTTGAAGGTTCAAGTTTCACGGTCTACGGTACGCCGGTTTACTTGTAGCGTCAACTAAACTGCACTGCAATTACCCTCAGTGTTCACGCGCCGTAGGGGCGACAATCCGTTATTGAGCAGGTGCAGAAAATAACCGGGGAGTTGATCTTGCGGTCAGTCCACTTCGGTGTTCGTTAAATTCCCTTTACGGGTGTCGTCCCCCGGTCGTGGAATGCCTGGTAGATGCACTCTTGCATCCTGCATCCTCGATGGCTGCACATCGGACTGAAAATTAGTCTCATGAGGACATTGCGCCGAGATCAGCGCGCTGGCATGCTACCCGATGTCGTGCTGGGGGGCGCTCACCGTAACGTTCGTGTCGAGCCACCGAAACTACTCTCGGTAGTCACCGCGCGAAGTTCACCGCAAGTCACGGCGCGACTAGGCGCGCGCGTGGAGAGGAGGCCCGGCAGTGGCGACATCGCCGCAGCTACCCCTCGCCGATGATCTGTTTCTCACCGCCCACGACTCGGTCAAGGGCAAGTGCCAGCTCTCCCCGGCCACCCTCGGCCTCGGCATGGCCGCCGCCCTGATCGGCGAGCTGGTGCTCTGGCGCCGGCTCGACCTGGTCGACGGCAAGATCCAGATCATCGACGACCGCCCCACCGGGGATCCGGCGGCCACCGCCGTCCTCGACCAATTGCTGCGCGAGGGCCACCACCGGGCCATCCGCGACTGGATCTCGTTCCTGGCCACCGGCATCGCGGTCGACCTGGTCGAGCGCCGGCTGTCGCGCGCGGGCCTGGTGCAGCGCCAGGAGAAACGCGGCCTGTTCGGCAGCAAGGTGTCGTTCGTGCCGAGCGACTCGATGATCGCCGGCTGGCCCGCCACCCGCATCCGCACCTTCATCGGCCGCGGCGAGATGCTCGACGTCCCCGACCTGGTGCTGGCCGGGCTCATCCTCGCCACCGGGCTCGACCAGCACGTCTTCGTCACCCTCGACGCCCGCGGCCGCAGCCAGCTGTTCGACCAGCTCAAGCGCCGACTCCCCGCCATGCTGCACGAGCTGGTCAGCCAGACCGAGGCCGCGGTCGGCGACGCCGTCATGGCCCGCCGCGCCTGATCCACACCGGACCACCCACCCCCTTCCCACAACCCCCTCAATGGAGATCCGCGTGTCCACCACGTCTACACAACCCCCTGAACAGAGCCAGCTGTCGAACGCACTGGCCCGCGACCGGCTCGGCGTCGCCGCGGTCGTCTTCTTCGTCATGTCCGCGGCCGCGCCGCTCACCGTCGTCGCCGGCGTGGTGCCGACCGGTCTCGCCGTCACCGGCCTGACCGGCATCTCCATCGCCTTCGTGGCGGTCGCCCTCGTACTGGCGATCTTCGCGGTCGGCTACGTCGCCATGGCCCGCCACATCGCCAACGCCGGCGCGTTCTACGCCTACATCTCCCAGGGACTCGGCCGGCCGCTCGGCGTCGGCGCCTCCTGGGTGGCCCTGCTCGCGTACAACATGTTCCAGATCGCCTCGTACGGCGGCTTCGGCGCCATCGCGGCCCCGCTGTTCTCCGACTGGTTCGGCGTCGACATCCAGTGGTGGATCCTCGCGCTGATCTGCTGGGCGCTGACCGCCGTCCTGGGCGTGCTCGACGTCGCCGTCAACGGCAAGGTGCTCGCGACGCTGCTGGTCGCCGAGATCGTCGTCGTGATCGCGTTCAGCTTCGCCGACATCTTCTCGCCGAACTTCTCGGCCTCCTCGGCCCCGCTCGACCCCGGCACGCTGGTCGGCGCCGGCTCGGGCGCCCTGCTGGTCATGGCCGTCACCGGCTTCGTCGGCTTCGAGCAGTCGGTCGTGTTCTCCGAGGAGTCGCGCGACCCGCGCCGCACGGTCTCCCGCGCCACCTATCTCTCGGTCGCCATCATCGCCGTGCTCTACGGCTTCGCCGCCTGGGCCATGATCTCGGCCGCCGGTGACGACGTCGTCGGCCGCGCCGCCAACGAGGGCCCCGACCTGTTCTTCAACGTCGCGTCCGACCAGCTCGGCGGCGCCGCCCTGCACATCGGGCACGCGCTGTTCCTGACCTCGCTGATCGCCGCGATGATCTCGTTCCACAACATCATCTCGCGTTACACGTTCTCGCTCGGCCGCGAGGGCGTGCTGCCCCGCGCGTTCGGCAAGACCGTCCCCGGCACCGGCGCGCCCAAGAACGGCTCGCTGGCCCAGTCGGCCCTCGGCCTGATCGCCATCGTCGTCTACGCCGTGAACGGCTGGGACCCGCTGGTCAACATGTTCTTCTGGGGCGGCACCGCCGGTGGCCTGGGCGTGCTGATCCTGGTCAGCATCACCTCGATCGCCGTCATCGGCTACTTCCTCAAGCACCCCGAGGGCGAGGACTTCTGGCACCGCATCGGCGCCCCCGTCCTCAGCACCATCCTGCTGATCATCATGACCTACCTGGCCATCGACAACATCGCGACGCTGCTCGGTGTCGAGCCCGGCAGCGCGCCCGCGATCGTCGTGCCGCTGTCGTTCGCCGTTCTGTTCGCCGCCGGTTTCGTCTGGGCGCTGATCCTGCGTTCCAGCAACCCCCAGGTCTACGCCGGCATCGGGCTCGGAGCCCGCAGCGCCACCGCAACGGGGGGCGGCGGGTTCTCCGCGGCCCTCGCCAGCACCGAGGAGAGCAAGTGAGCTACGGCACCATCCGTCCCGCCCGCGAGAACGAGATCGCCGACGTCGGTCTGCTGATCAGCCACTCGTTCTTCGAGCTGGACGCCAACCGGTACCTCGTGCCGTCGCTGGACGACCGGCTGCGGGTGATGGCCGACTTCTTCACGCTGCTGACCGAGTCCGCGGCCCGGGTCGACGTGATCGACCACCCGGACGGCGAGGGCCTGGTGGCGACGGCGGTGTGGTTCGACTACACCAAGGAGTCGGCCGGACCGGAGAACTACGAGGAGCGTCTCAAGGCGCTGGCCGGTGACTACCACGACCGGTTCGTCGCGCTGGACGAGCTCTTCGAGAAGCACCATCCGCACGACCCGCACTGGCACCTGGCGTTCCTGGCGGTCCACCCCGACCACCAGCACCACGGTCTGGGCAGCCTGCTGATGAACCGCACGCACGACGAGCTCAAGGAGGCCGGCACGCCGGTGTACCTCGAGGCGACGAACCACAACAACGTGCGGCTGTACCGCCGGACCGGCTACGTGGACATGGATCCGTTCGAGATGCTGCTGCCGGACGGCACGGCGTTCTACCGGATGTGGCACGCGGCCTGATCACCTCCCCGGCCTTCCGCTGTCTCACCAGCGGAAGGCCGGCCCGCGGGTGACGCCGCCGGGCAGCAGCGGGCGCTGCGTGTACCTCCAGGACAGGGCGACGACGACGCTCCGATCGCCGTGCTCGGGCCGCAGATCGCCCGGCCCGCAGGTGTGCCGCAGGGCGAAATCGGTGAACATCAAACCCTTGCAGAGGTACGGGCCGGCCACCACCTCGTCGGTGGCCGCGTCCCGTACGGTCAGCTCGATGTCGGTCTGCACCCCGGGCATCGCCTCCATCTGACCGGCCACCCGCACGGAACCGCCCAAGGCGTGGCAGGGCTTGGCCAGCACCGGATGGCCCAGATCCCAGCTGTACTCGTCACCGCAGCGCCACGGGCCGAACTTCGCCTCGGCCCGGCCCGGCCCCGCGGTGACCCCGATGCCGGTCGGCCCCACCGAGACGCGCGCGTCCGGCTGCCGTTCGGGCGTCGCCTCCGCACTGGCCGCGGGGCCGCTGCCTCCACCACCGCTCATCCCACCGCCACTCAGACCACCGCTGAGCCCGCCGCCGCTCGCCTCGAGGCCGCCGGAAAGCTGCGGAAGCCCGGCCGCGGCCGCGGGCGGCGGCTGAGGTGCCTTCACCCGCCCGGGGATGGCCGCGCTCGGCGCTGCCGAGGTGACCTGGGGAGGGGCCGCCGCTCCGGAGCCGGGGGAGTCGAGCAGCTGCCACGCGTTGAAGCCGCCCACACCGGACACGGCGACGGCCAGCCCGATCAGCGCGACCATCATCCCGGGACGGCGCCACTTCCAGGTGCGCGGCCCGTTGCGCGGCCGCTTCCGGCCGCTCGGCGCCGGCCGGGACGACGGGTGCGACACGGCCCGCAGGCCCAGGCTCGCGGTGGCCGAGTCGGCGTACTCCTGGGTCTGCCCGGCCAGGGCGGGCACACCGGCCGTCTCGCGGGCCAGCTCGCGCAGGGCGGCGACCAGCTCGGCGGCCGACGGGCGGCGGTCCGGATCCTTGGCCAGGCACCACGCGATCAGCTCCCACGCCGCGGGCACGACGCCCGGCGGGCACGCCGGCTGCTCGTCCAGGTGCCCGCGAAGAACGGCCAGCGGCTCACCGGCGTACGGCGTCGAACCGGTTATCAGCTCGTAGAGAACGACCCCGACGGCGTACACATCGGACGCGGGGGAGGCCTCACCCTGGATCGCCTCGGGCGCCATGTAATGCGGGGTGCCGACGATGGCCTGCGGCGTGGTGAGCCCGGCCGTGTCGAGCACGCGGGCGATCCCGAAGTCGGTCAGGCGCACCTCGAAACGACCGGCGTTCTCCTGCAACAGGATGTTGTCCGGCTTGACGTCACGGTGCACCACACCGAGCTCGTGCGCCTGGGTGAGCGCGGCCGCGACCTGCGCGAGCAACTCGGCCGCGTCGGCCGGCGGCAGGGTGCCCATGGCGCGGACGTACTGCCGCAGGCTCCCGCCCGAGACGTAGTCCATGACCAGCGCGAGCGAGCCGCCCACGCTGAACAGATCGCGGACGCCGACGATGTTCTCGTGCCGCATCATCATCAGGATCGTGCGCTCCTGCACGAACCGGATGACCAGCTTCGGCTGCCGCAGCAGGCCTTCGTGCAAGAGCTTGACCGCCACGTCGGCCCCGGTCGCCCGGTCGATGCCGCGCCAGACGGTGCCCGTAGCACCATGCCCCACGGGGCAGACCAGGACGTACGAGTTGCCTACGCAGCGCCCGCTGAGATCGGCGGTGGCGGCTTCGGCGGGGATGATGCCACCGGTTACGGAGGGGGATGACTGCACCTGTGGTCGGGTCCTTCCATCGAGCGCGTCCAACGTGGCCGAACCGCGACGATCGTCCAGATCGATGGCGATACGGGCAACCGTCCGGCGCCCGAACTCTCACTCACGGTCAGTCGCGCCGTTCGCCCGTCACCGGTTCCCGTAAGGTTCGTTTCTCCTTTACTCGACCGCCGGTGGAGGCGCAGTGGATGAGACCGATCCGATCTGGCCGGCGGTGGACGAGGCCCGCCGCTGGCTCGACCTCAGCAACGGCACGATGCCGCTGGAGCTGACCTGCCGCATCCTCAAGGTCACCGAGGAGGCGGGCGAGGCGGCGCAGGCCTGGATCGGCCTGCTCGGCCAGAACCCGCGCAAGGGCGTCACCCACACCCGCGACGACGTGGCGGCCGAACTGGCCGACGTGGCCTTCACCGCCCTGGTCGCCATCGCCAGCCTCGACCTGGACCCCCAGCGGGCGCTGGCCGACTGCGCCGGCAAGCTCCGCTCCCGTCTGCCCGCTGGTCCCGGGCCGTCGGCCTGGCCACCTCACCCGGCCTGAGGTCACCTGCCCTGCGGAACAGCAGGACGGTGCTGAGCAGGGAGCCGAGCGCGGCCACGGTGATCGCGGCGGCCGGGGTGGCGAGCTCGGCCACCACACCGACCCCGGCCGCGGCGACGGCCTGCACGGTCAGCATGCCGCTGCCGGCCAGGCCCAGGCCCTGGGCGAGCAGGTCGCCGGGTACCGCGGCCACGAAACGCTCCTGCACGGTCAGCGTGGCCGCGTAACCGAACGAGGCCACGGCCACCAGCACGCCCGCCCACGCCACGCCCGGCCGCAGCGGGAACGCGAGATAGGGGACGGCCAGCAGGGCGTACAGGGGGAGTCCGAGCGCGGCCCGGCGCGCGGGGGCGGTCCATCGCCCGATCACCAGGTCACCGGCGAGCATGCCCGCCGCGGCGGCCAGGAAGAGCGCGCCCGCCGCGTCGCCGGCGTACGGCACGAACATCGCCTCGGCCCCGACGATCAGGCCGTTCGGCAGCCACTGAGCCAGCAGCAGGTTCCGCAGCCGGCGCCGGCCGAGCAGGACCCGGTTCCCGCACCAGGTCTCGGCGACCGAGGCCCGTTCGACCCTTCGAGGGGTACGGCGCCGCATCCCGAGGCGGAGGATCACCGCGCCGGCGGCGCCCAGCCCGGCCGCGGCCCAGAACGCCCCGTGCGGACCGACCAGGGCCAGCAACGTGCCACCGCCCGCGAATCCGGCGATCTGCATGGCGCCGGTCGAGATGTTGAGCGCCGAGCGGCCGAGCACGTAGGCGCCGTCCGGCAGCACGTCGACCACGACGGCGCCGTTGACCGCCGCCACGACGGCGTCACCCAGCCCGGCCAGCATGATCAGCGCGAGCATGGCTCCGACCGGCAGGACGCCGGCCGCGAAGGTCGCGATCAGCGCGGCGTGCACCAGCCGCCACCCCACCATCGCGGCCCGCGGCGGCAGCCGGTCGGCCAGCGACAGCAGAGTGAGCGCGCCCAGCGCCTGCGGCAGGAAGCCGCCGAGATAGGCGATCGCGGCCAGCAGCGGCGACCCGGTCGAGGCGTACACCAGGGCGGACAGCGCCAGCATCTCCATCATCAGGGCGGCCACCGAGAGGGCGCTCGACGCGAACAGCGCCCGGAACTCACGGAGCGCGAACAGTGCCCGGTAGGTCATCACGGGCCGAGTCTTCGGCGCGCGGCCGGGGAGGGCTACTGTTTCGCGAGGAGGCGAAACGATGGCGGTGCTGCGACTCGGCACGGAGGAACTGGCCAGGGCCCGGTTCGCCATGTCCCCGATCGCGAACCTGCTCGGCATGCTGCTGATCGCCGACGGCCATGGCCCCTGGGCGGCGCCCGGCCTCGACGCCGCCTGGCTCGCCACCGCCCGGGCCGCGGTGGCGGGCGACCCCGTCCTGTCGGCGCTTCTCGGCCTCATCCGGGGCACCCGCGAGATCCCCGACCTGCTGTCGATGCCGCCGTCCGGAGTGGACACCGCGATCGAGGCCGAGCTGGCCACCCTTCGGGCCACGCCGCACGACATCGCTCAGCGCCAGTTGCGGGCCAGCGCGGCCATACAGCGCGACGGCCGGGTCCGGCTGCTGCCGGCGGTGCTGAGCCGTCCCGGGGCGCCGGGCCGGCTGGCCACCGCCTTCGGCGCCTACTGGGAAGCGGTGATCGCGCCGCACTGGCCTCGCGTGCGGGCCGGTCTCGAGCGCGACGTCGTCCGGCGGGCCGGGCTGCTCGCCACCTACGGCTGGGCCCGCGCGCTGGACGGGCTGAGCCCCAACCTCCGATGGCACGGCGACGGGCGGATCGACCTGATCCGCATGCCGGGCCCGTCGCACCGTCTGATCGGCGCGGACCTGCTCTTCGTGCCGAGCGCGGCCGCCGCCGGCTGGCTGAGCCTGGACCCGCCGCGGCGGTACGCGCTGGTCTACCCGGCCGCGGGCCTGGCCGGGGCGTGGTCCGGCGCCGAGCCCGGCACGCCGGACCGGCTGGACCGCCTGATCGGCCGGTCCCGGGCCGCGTTGCTCACCGCCCTGAGCCGGCCGGCCAGCACAAGCCAGCTCGTGGCCCAGCTCGGGATGAGCCTCGGCGCGGCGGGCGGCCACCTGGCCGTGCTCCGCGAGGCCGGCCTGGTCAGCCGCAGCCGCAGCGGGCGCTCCGTGCTGTACCGCCGAACAGCGCTCGGCGACGCCCTGGCCGGCGATTGAGCCCTTCCCCGCTCTGCAACCCGTCGACCCCGGCATCGCCGTCAACGACGAATCGAGCACCGCAATGGAACAGACGGGGAGCCGGCGTCAAGCCGCCGACAACCTCTCGGCCGCCGCGATAGGCCGACGTCTGACTTTCTTCGCTCCTCAAGCGGCCCTGCGCCGGCCAGGCCACGTCAACCAGCCCGGCCGGCGCGGGACCGCTCGACCCGTAGGCCGGTATCGATCTTCGAGGCCGCGCCGTCGGGTTGGTAGGCCGCCCGAGCGAGAAGCACCCTGCTCTGAAACCAGCCGGCCGCGCTTATCCGAACCCAAGCGGTGACTGAGCGGGCTGGGTGGTGGAGGGTTGACGGGAGCATCGGTAAGTCGTAGCTTACGGTTCGTGGCGACTTACCGAGAAGCGGATGGGTGGGAGATCCTGGGGGATCCGACCCGGCGTGCCATTGTCGCCTCTTTGGCGGAGCGGCCCCGGGCCGTGGGGGAGCTGGCCCAGGAACTGCCGATCAGCCGGCCGGCGGTGTCTCAGCATCTGCGGGTGCTCAAGGATGCGGGGCTCGTCGACGACGAGGCGGCGGGGACGCGGCGGGTCTATCGGCTCAATCCCGCGGGGGTCGCGGCGCTGCGCGATCAGCTGGATGTCTTCTGGCGGCGGGCGCTCGAAGGCTTTCAAGAGACCGTCGAGCAGGCGGCCGATGAGGAAGGAAGACCATGACGGAGACTTCTGCGCCCACGGTGACGCGGCAGATCGTTGTCAAAGCGCCCGTGGAACGGGCCTTCGAGGTGTTCACGCAGCGGTTCGGTGACGTCAAGCCGCGCGAGCACAACCTGTTGGGCTCGCCGCTCGTGGAGACGGTGTTCGAGCCGAAGGTGGGTGGGAACATCTACGACCGCGCCGAGGACGGCACCGAGTGCCGGTGGGCGCGGGTGCTCGTGTTCGAGCCGCCGACCCGTGTCGTGTTCAGCTGGGACATCGGCGTGCAGTGGACGATCGAGGAGGATCTCGAGAACACGAGCGAGGTCGAGGTCCGCTTCGTCGCCGAAGGGCCCGACCAGACGCGCATCGTGCTGGAGCACCGCCACCTCGACCGGCACGGTCCCGGCTGGCAGTCCCTGCGCGACGGCGTCAACCACGAGGAGGGCTGGCCGCTCTACCTGGAGCGCTACGCCGCGCTGTTCAAGTAGTGAAGAGGGTCGTTCTCGTCAACGGGCTGCCGGGGGCGGGGAAGACGACGCTGGCGACGGCGCTGGCGCGGGCGGCCTCGCTTCCTCTGATCTCCAAGGACGCGATAAAGGACGAGCTCGCCGCGACCGGTGGCAGCGTTGCCGGCGCCGCGGAGATGATGTGGGAACGCGCGGCCGGCCATGACGGGGACGTGATTCTGGAGTCGTGGTGGTTTCGGGCGCGCGATCTCGCGTACGCGCAAGCCGGTTTGAAGCTCAGCCGAGCGCGAAGCGTGACCGAAGTCTGGTGTGAGGTGCCGGCCGATGTGGCCCGCCGGCGCTTCGAGGCGCGGCGCAGGCCCGCGTATTACCGCGACGCGCAGAGCCTGGCCGACAACTGGGCGGTGTGGAGCGCCGGTGCGGAACCGCTCGGACTGGGGACTGTCCTGCGGGTTCGCACCGACGCGCCGGTTGATGTGGCGATGCTCGTCAAGCGGATCCGTGCTTCTGGGTGAACTGGGAGATCTGGCTCAGGTTGTAGCGGGCGCTGTCCTCCGCCCTCTCCTCCCAGGCGAAGACGCACACCGTCGCGATGCCGTCGAAGTCGAGCTCGTTCAAGGTGCGGAAGAAGACGTCCCAGTCCACCTCGCCCTGGCCGATGTCCAGATGCTGGTGGACGCGGGCCGTCGAGCCGGGCGGGTTCACGATGTACCGCAGGCCGGACGAGCCCCGGAAGTCGAACGAGTCGGCGATGTGCACCTGGGTGAGCAGCGGGCCCGCGTACCTCATGATCGCCTCCAGGTCTCCGCCCTGATGGAACGTGTGCGGGGCGCAGTAGAGGAACGACACCAGGTCCGAGTCGATGCCGCGGATCATGTTGACCGCGGCCAGGCCGTCCTCGATGAAGTCGTCGGGGTGCGGCTCCAGCACGAGCCGCACGCCCTCCCGCTCGAAGATCGGCAGCAACTCCTCCATCGAGCGCCAGAACTGGGCCTCGCACTCGTCCGGTAAGGAAGGACGGCCGTTGAACTCGGAGTTCATGACGTTCACGCCGAGGTCGACCGTTATCTCGATGGCCCGTTTCCAGTAGCGTACGGCCGCCTGCCGTTCGTCCTCGGACGGACCCGACCAGCGATAGAGCGGCAGAACTGATGCCACCTCGACCGAAGCGGCCGCCAGCGCCCGCTTGAACGCGGCCACGCCCGCCTTGTCCACCCGCGGGTGGACGAAGAACGGCAGGAAGTCGTCGCGCGGGGACATCTCGATGTGGTGATAGCCCAGGTCGGCCACCACGCGGGGCAGGTCGAGCAGCGGGACCTTCCGCAGCATGTACGGGTCGAGAGCGATCTTCACGCCGCCGCCACCTCCGCTCCGTACAGCTTCGGGCGTTCCACCAGCGAAACCGGCACCCGGTCGCCGGTGCGCAGGGCCGCCACGCCCGCGTCCGACACCACCGCCGCCGCGTAGCCGTCCCAGGCGCTCGGGCCGACCGGGCGGCCACCGGCGGTCAGGGAGTCGATCCACTCCTGGAACTCGACGTCGTACGCCCGCAGGAAGCGCTCCCGCCAGTCGACCGGCACCGGAGAGGCCTCGACACCGCCGTGCCGGATCGTCACCAGCGAGGCGTTGCCCAGTGCGGCCGTGCCGTTCTCGCCGACCACCTCGCCGCGGATGTCGTAGCCGTAGCGGATGTTCACCGAGATTTCCACGTCGACCAGCACCCCGCCGGCCATCTCCATGACCACGAACAGCGGATCCTGCAACTCCCCGCCGTTGCCGCTGCGGCGCGGTACCAGCACGCGGACGGCCGCCACCTCGTCGTCGAACAGCCAGCGCACCATGTCGATCTCGTGCACCGCCGTGTCGGTGATCGCCATCTCCTTCTCGTAGAACGACGGGACGCTGGCGTTGCGGTGAGCGCAGTGCATCATCAGCGGCCGGCCGATCACGCCGAGAGAGGATTTCAGCGCGCGGTATTCAGCGTCATAACGACGCATGTATCCGACCTGCACCAGCCGGCGACCCGCGGCGACCTCGGCGTCGAGGATGCGCAGGCAGGCCTCCTGGGTGGTGGCCAGCGGCTTCTCGCAGAACACCGGCTTACCCGCGGCGATCGCGGCCAGCACGTACTCCTCGTGGGTCGGCCCCCAGGAGCAGACCACCACCGCGTCCACCGACGGGTCGGCGATGACTTCCCCGCCGGTGGCGTGCACAGACGCGCCGACCCCGGCACCGACCGATGCCGCCACCACGGTGTCCACGTCCGACACCGCCGTCACCTGGACGCCGGCCAGCACCGTCGTCATCCGGCGGATGTGGTCCTGGCCGATCATCCCGGTGCCGATGACTCCAACCTTCAACATGAAAGCCCCTCAGCGCTTCAACTCGTGCGACAGCTCGGCCAATTCGTCGCCGCCGGCCATCTGCTGGGTCAGCTCGTCGAGGCCGACCTCCTTGCGGGTCTTGTCCAGCGCCGTCGCCCCCAGCTTGAGGATCACGAAGTGGTCGCCGACCATGTACGCGTGGTGCGGGTTGTGGGTGATGAACACGACGCCCAGTCCGGCGTCGCGCGCCGCCGCCACATATTTCAGGACCACACCAGACTGCTTGACGCCCAGCGCCGCCGTCGGCTCGTCGAGAATCAGCACCCGCGCGCCGAAATACACCGCCCGGGCGATCGCCACGCACTGGCGCTGGCCGCCGGAGAGCGTCCCGATCGGCTGGTTGATGTCCTTGACGACGATGCCCATCTTGCGCAGCTCGGTGTCGGCGATCTCCCGCATCTGCTTGACCTTCAGCCCGGCCAGCGGATAGCGGCCGGCGGTCAGCTCGGAGCCGAGGAAGAAGTTGCGCCACACCTCCATCAGCCCGACCACGGCCAGGTCCTGATAGACCGTGGCGATGCCGTGCGACAGGGCCTCGCGCGGCGAGGCGAAGTTGACCTCCTTGCCGTCGACGCGCAGGCTGCCCTCGTTGTGCGGGTGCAGGCCCGAGATGATTTTGATCAGGGTGGACTTGCCGGCGCCGTTGTCGCCGAGCACGCAGGTGACCTCGCCCGCGTTGACCCTCAGGTTGATGCCGCGCAGGGCCCGGATGGCGCCGTACGACTTGCCGACGCCCTCCATCTCGACGAGCGGCTCGCCCTTGTGCAGTCCTTTGTCGGCGTGGTCGGCCAAAGTATCGGTCATAGCTCAACCCACCTTCCTTCTGGTGGACATGCGTTTCACGTAGAGGTTCACCAGCACGGCGAGCAGCAGCATCACGCCGAGGAAGGCCTTGAACCAGTTCGGGTCCCAGCCCGCGTAGATGATGCCGAGGCTGGTCATGCCGAAGATGAAGGCGCCGATGGCGACGCCGATCGCGTTGCCGAACCCGCCGGTCAGCAGCGTGCCGCCCACGACGGCCGCGATGATGTAGAGGAACTCGTTGCCGACGCCCCCGCCGGCCTGGAGCGTGTTGAACCGGAAGAGCTGGTGCATCCCGACGAACCAGCCCAGGAAAGACACGACCATGAAGAGCCCGATTTTCGTACGGACCACCGGCACGCCGACCGCGCGGGCGCTGTCCGGGTTACCGCCGACCGCGAAGATCCAGTTGCCGACCCGGGTCCGCTGCAGGGTCCAGGCGGCGAGGGCGACGAACAGGATCCACCACAGCACCGACGTCCAGATCGTCACCGACCCGATCTTGAAGCTGGACGCGAAGATCTTGCCCAGGGAGTCGAACCCGTCGATGTTGCTGATGTCGGGCGTGGACACGGTGCCGGTGACCAGCTTGGTCACGCCCAGGTTGGCCCCCTGGAGCACGAAGAACGTGCCCAGCGTGATGAGGAAGCTGGGAATGCCGGTCTTCATCACCAGGTAGCCGTTGATGAAGCCGAGCAGCAGGCAGAACGCCAGCGACAGGATCGCGCCGATCCACAGGTTCACGCCGTAGTACCAGCAGAACATCGAGGTGAACAGGCCCGCGGTGTAGACGATGACGCCGGAGGAGAGGTCGAACTCCCCGCCGATCATCAGCAGGCCCACGCCGACCGCCACGATGCCGATCACCGACGACTGGTAGAGGACCGTGAAGAACGACTCGGCCGACCGGAACGAGGGCGCCAGCACGAGGAAGAAGATGAAGATGATGATCGCCGCGACCAGGGCGCCGATCTCGGGCCGGGCCATGAGGCGGCTGGCCAGGGCGGGGCGGACCCGGTCGGCCGAGTGGGAAGAGGGCGCCGGAGCGACTGTCTGAGTCATGACGGCACCTCCTCTACCGCGTGTTGTTCTTGGTGAAGGGCAGGATCTTGTCGATGTTCGCCGAGTCCACGAAGGACGGGCCGGTCAGCACGGCCTTGCCGCCGCCGATGTCGTTGCCGTTCTTGAGGTTCAGGTAGAGCGAGGTGACGGCCATGTAGCCCTGCACGTACGGCTGCTGGTCGATCGAGAAGAGGATGTTGCCGCTCTTGATCTCGGTCGCGGCCTGCTCGTTGAGGTCGAACGTGACCAGCTTGGCCTGGCTGCCGGCCTGCTGCCGCGCCTTGATCGCGTCGAGCGCCTGCGGTGCGCCGAGCGTGACGATCGAGTCGATCGACTTGTCCTGCGCCAGTTTCGCCTGCAGGGTCGAGGTCACGGCCGCGTCGTCGGCCCCGTTGACCTGGATGTTCTCGGTGCCGGGGACGGAGCTCTTCACGCCCGCGCAGCGCGCCTCGAGGGCGACCGAGCCGGTCTGCTGGATGACGCAGAGCGGATGCTTGGCGCCCTGCTCGGCCAGCTTCTTGCCGGCCTCGGTGCCGGCCAGGGTCTCGTCCGAGCCGAAGTACATCAGCGCGCCGAGCCGCTGATAGTCGTTGATGCCGGAGTTGAAGCCGACCACCGGGATCTTGGCGTCGGTGGCCGCCTTGACCGCACCGGCCAGGGCGTCCGGCGTGACCAGGGTGGTGGCGATGCCGCTGACCTTGGAGTCGACCGCGTTCTGGATGAGCACGGCCTGCTTGGGCGCCTCGGGGTCGTTGGAATACTTCAGCGTGACCCCGGTGTCCTTGGCGGCCTGGTTGGCGCCGTTCTTGACCTTGTCCCAGAACGTGTCGCCCGGTGTCTCGTGCGTGATAAACGCGATCGTGTAGCCGGAGCTGCCCGCGGCGTTGCCGCCGCCGGTATCGCTCTCTTCGGTCTTCTCGCGTCCGCCGCCGCTGCACGCGGTGGCGGCGAGGACCACGGCCGCGCCGAGGGCGGCGATCCGGAAGGTACGGGTCCGAGCGGTCATATCTTCTCTCCTGAGGGACGGGACGTGAGTCCACGAGAATTGAGATACGCGCGGGTCCGCTGCGCGATCGGCAGCGGGACGTCGAAGTCGACGGGGTACATGTCCTGCTCGACGACGACGAAGATCTCGGCGTCGAGCTCGCTGAGCGCGTCGAGCACGGAGGGGACGTCCGGCTCGCCGGCCGGAGGCTCGACGCTGGCGCCCATGGCGACCGCCTGGCCGAAGGCGAGATCCTCGGCCACGGCCCGCCGGGCGATGGCGGGGTCCATCTGCTTGATGTGGACATATCCGATTCGCTCGGGATATTTCCGAATGATGCCCGGCACGTCGGCCCGACGGTAGGCGAGGTGCCCGGTGTCCAGGCACAACGAGACGAAGCGGGGATCGGTCTCGTCAAGGAAACGCTCGGTCTGCTGCTGCGTCTCCACTTGGTAGTCCGCATGCGGGTGGAAGCGCATATGGACCCCGTACTCTTCGAGGAGCACTCGCCCGAGGGTGTTGGTGTTGCGGATCAGAGCGCTCCAGGCGTCCTCGCCGAGAGTCGCGGGCTCGAGGTACGCCCCGGTCTTGTCGTCGCGATAGCCAGGGACAGGGACAAAAACGACATTTTGCGCGCCGATGGCCGAGACCAGTGAAGCCACTTTGCGGGTTTCCGCCAAGACGGAGTCGAAGTCCTTGTGCGGTCCGCCGGCTCCCGCGACCGTACCGCCCGCGCACGACAAACCACGCGATTCCAACTCGTCGCGCAATTGGGACGGATCGGTCGGCAGATATCCGTACGGACCAAGCTCCAGCCACCGATAGCCCGCCGCGACCATCTCGTCGAGGAACCGATTCCAGGGAGTCTGCTGAGGATCGTCGGCGAACCACACGCCCCACGAGTCCGGGCAGCTACCGAGTTGCAAGTGACGGATCTCCATGTGCGGAACCTTTCAGCTGGCCGTGGGGAAATGCAGGGACGCGTCGGACGCGGTGGAGACATGCGGCCATCGGGAGGTGACGACCTTGCCGCGGGTGTAGAACGAGACGCCCTCGGGACCGTGGATGTGCTTGTCGCCGAACAGGGACGCCTTCCATCCGCCGAAGGAGTAGTAGGCCATCGGCACCGGGATGGGCACGTTGATGCCGATCATCCCGACCCGCACCCCGCGCTGGAACCGGCGCGCCGCCTCGCCGCTGTTGGTGAAGATCGCGGTCCCATTCCCGTACGGATTGCTGTTGATCAGATCGATCGCCGCGTCGACGGTGTCCGCGCGGACCACCGACAGCACCGGCCCGAAGATCTCCTCCGTGTAGACGTCCATCGACGGCGCCACCTGGTCGATGACCGTCGGCCCGACGAAGAACCCCTCCTCGTAGCCCGGCACCCGCAGCCCGCGCCCGTCCACCGTGACCTTCGCGCCCTGCCGTTCGCCGCTGTCGATCAGCCCTTCGATCCGCTGCTTGGCCGCCGCCGTCACGACCGGCCCCATCTCCGACTTCGGGTCGCGTCCCGAGCCGACCACCACGTCGCCCGCCTTGCGCGACACCAGGTCGACCAGCGCGTCGCCGGCGGCGCCCACCGCCACCGCGGCCGAGATCGCCATGCAGCGCTCGCCGGCCGAGCCGAACGCGGCCGCGGTCAGGTGACCGGCCGCGAAGTCGAGGTCGGCGTCGGGCAGGATGATCGCGTGGTTCTTGGCCCCGCCGAGCGCCTGCACCCGCTTGCCGTGCGAATTGGCCTGCTCGTGGATGTAACGGGCGATCGGTGTCGACCCGACGAACGACACCGCCGCCACGTCGCCGTGGTGCAGCAGCGCGTCGACCGCCACCTTGTCGCCGTGCACGACGTTGAAGACGCCGTCCGGCAGCCCGGCCTGCTTGAACAGCCCCGCGATGAAGTTCGAGGCCGACGGGTCGCGCTCGCTGGGCTTGAGCACGAACGTGTTGCCGCAGGCGATCGCCACCGGGTACATCCACATCGGCACCATGGCCGGGAAGTTGAACGGCGTGATCCCGGCGCAGACGCCCAGCGGCTCGCGGAAGCTGAACACGTCCACGTCGGTCGAGGCCTGGTCGGAGTATTCGCCCTTGAGCATCTGCGGGATGCCGCAGGCGAACTCGATCACCTCGAGCCCGCGCTGGACCTCGCCGGCCGCGTCGGAGAGCACCTTCCCGTGCTCGTCCGAGATGATCTCCGCGATCTGCTTGACGTTCGCGTTGACCAGCTCGCGGAAGTTGAACATGATCTTCGTGCGCTTGCTGAGCGACGCCTGGCTCCAGGTCTGGAACGCGATGCGGGCGGCCGTGACCGCGGCGTCCACGTCGGCCTCGGAGGCCAGCACCACCTCGTGCTGCTGCTGCCCGGTGGCCGGGTTGTAGACGCGGCCGCGCCGGTCGCCGGACCCGGCGGTCAGCTCGCCGTCGATCCAGTGCTCGATGGTTGCCATGGCTTTCTCTCCTAGAGGTATTGCCGCTGGTCACGTTTCGCGGCGTCGTAGGTCTCGCGCGCCGCCTGGGTGCTCGGAAGGGACGAGACCTCCGGCACGGGCACGTCCCACCACGACTCGGAGGACGGCACCGGCGACAGCGGGTCGGTCTCGATGTGCACGACGGTCAGCCGGTCGGCCTCCCGGGCCCGTTTGAGCCCGTCGCGCAGGTCGGCGATGGTGCGGCAGCGGATCACGGCGGCGCCCAGGCTCTCCGCGTTCACCGCGAGGTCGATGGGCAGACGGCCGCCGTCGTAGTCCTGACCGGCGCCGCGGAACTGGTAGCTCGTGCCGAACCGCTGCGAGCCGAGCGACTCCGAGAGCGCGCCGATCGAGGCGAACCCGTGGTTCTGCACCAGGACCAGGATCAGCTTGATGCCCTCGGCGACGGCGGTGACGATCTCCTGCGCCATCATCAGGTACGAGCCGTCGCCGACCAGCGCGTAGACCTCGCGGGACGGATCGGCCATCTTGATGCCGAGCGCCCCGGCGATCTCGAAGCCCATGCACGAGTAGCCGTACTCGACGTGATATTGCTTCGGGTCGCGGGCCCGCCACAGCAGTTGCAGGTCGCCGGGCATGCTTCCGGCCGCCTGCACCACGACGTCGCGCGCGCCGCACGCCTCGTTCACCACCCCGATGACCTCGCTCTGGGCGGGCAGGGGTCCATGTCCCAGGTGGTACGCCTTGTCGACCGTCTCCTGCCACGACGCGACCGCGGCGCGGTAGCCGGCCGGGAACCGCCGCCCGTCCAGCGCGCCGAGCAGCTCCGACAGCCCGGCCCGGGCGTCGGCCACGACCGGGTGGGCCGACTCCTTGTGTGCGTCGAACGAGGCCACGTTGATGTTCACGAACTTCACGCCGGGATGCTGGAAAGCCGTACGCGAAGCGGTCGTGAAGTCGCTGTATCGCGTGCCCACCCCGATGATGACGTCGGCCTCGCGGGCCAGCTTGTTGGCCACCGGCGTCCCGGTCGAGCCGACGCCGCCCACCGACTGCGGATGGTCCCAGCTCAGCGCGCCCTTGCCGGCCTGGGTGTCGGCCACCGGGATGCCGGTCTCGCGGGCGAACCGGTCGAGCTCGGCCGACGCCTCCGAGTAGATCACGCCGCCGCCCGCGATGATCAGCGGGCGCTGGGCCTCCCGGATCACCTCGGCCGCCCGCTCCACGAAGGCGGGCTCGGCCGGCGTACGGGACACGTGCCAGACCCGCTTGGCGAACAACGCGTCGGGGAAGTCGTACGCCTCGGCCTGCACGTCCTGGGGAAGGCAGAGCGTGACCGCGCCGGTCTCGGCCGGGTCGGTCAGGACCCGCATCGCGGCCAGCAGCGCCGACGGCAGCTGCTCGGGCCGCCAGACCCGGTCGAAGAAGCGGGACAGCGGCCGGAACGCGTCGTTGACCGACACGTCGTAGCCGCGCGGATCCTCCAGCTCCTGCAGCACGGGCGACGCGGCCCGGGTGGCGAAGACGTCGGAGGGCAGCAGCAGGACCGGCAGCCGGTTGACCGTGGCCAGCGCGGCCCCGGTGAGCATGTTCGTCGAGCCGGGTCCGATCGACGCCGTACAGGCCAATGTGGAAAGCCGGTTTTTCATCCGGGCATAGCCGGCGGCCGTGTGCACCATCGCCTGCTCGTTGCGGGCCAACCGGTACGGCAGGTCGGCCTCACCGGTGCGCTGCGCCTGCAACAACGCCTGACCGATCCCGGCCACGTTGCCGTGGCCGAAGATGCCCAGGCAGCCGGCGATCGTGCGCTGCTCGGCGCCGTCGCGCTCGGTCCACTGGCTGGCCAGGAACCGCACCACGGCCTGCCCTACGGTGAGTCTCACAGCCGCGTCCTTTCGGTGTGGGTGGTCATCGGCAACCGCGGGTCGACCGGCACACCGGTCCACGACGAGCGCACCCAGCCGTGCGCCGGGTCGTCGCGCACGAGCCACTCCCGCCTGCCCGGACCGGCCATCACGTTGAGGTAGTAGAGGTCGTAGCCGGGTGCGGCCATCGACGGGCCGTGCCAGCCGTACGGGATCAGCACGACGTCGCCCGAGCGCACCTCGGCGCACACGTCGATGGGGCGGTCCGGATGCCCGTACACCCGCTGGAAGCCGCACCCCGACGTGCCCGACGGCGACGCCGCGACCTCGAAGTAGTAGATCTCCTCGAGACTGGACTCGCCCTCGCCGATCTCGTCGTGCTTGTGCGGCGGATACGACGACCAGTTGCCGCCCGGGGTGAGCACCTCGCAGGCGATCAGCCGGTCGGCCTCGAAGTTCTCCGGCGTGCAGAAGTTGTTGACCTGCCGGCTGGCTTGCCCGGCGCCGCGCATCTCGACCTTCACGTCCTGGGCCGCGCCGTAGCGGAACGGCAGCCGCTTGCTGGCCCGCGCCGCCGGCAGCGCGAACCGCCCGCCGTTGGGCGCGCGCACGGTCACCGTCGAATCGCGCGGCACATAGGCGAAGTCGGTGACCCGGGAGAACACCGAACGGCGGCCGGTCAGCGTCATCCGCTCGTCGTCGCAGGTCACGTCGCAGCCGCCGGACAACGGCAGCACCAGCATCTCGTCCGGCCCGGTCACGAACTTCGCCCGCGAGCCCACCGGCAGGTCGAGCACCCGCAGGCCGCTGTAGCGCCAGCCCGCGTTCTCCGGCGTCACGACCAGGTCGAACGGCTTGTCGGCGGTGCTGCCCCGCCGCATCAGGGGATTGACCCGCGCCATCCCTGTCATGATGATTCGCTCCCTCGTGCGGCGCCGAGAGGACGGCGTCCGGCCTCCGCTTGGCTCCGGCCGCTCATAGCAACCCCACCGCCCGGTCGACCGCGTCGGACACGGATCCGCGCGCCGGGTAGAGCAGCGACCGCCCGATCACCAGCCCCTGCACGGTCGGCAGATCAAGAGCCTTTCGCCAGGCCGCGTACGCCGCCTCGCCCTCACCGCCGAGGATGAGCGCCGGCAGCGTGGTCGCGGCCATCACCCGCTCCATGTCGTCGACGACCGGCACCTTGAGCCACGTGTAGGCCGAGGTCGTGCCGAGACCGGCCGCGACCGTCACCGCCCGGATCATGGCCTCGGCGGTCAGCTCGTTGCGCACCCGCCCGTCGACGCGGTGCGAGATGAACGGCTCGACCATGGCCATCTTGCGCCGGGCGGCCAGCGCACCGACCGCGTTGCCGCAGGCCTCGAGGGTGGCGACCGTGCCCGGGTCGGTGGGGTCGATGCGCAGCAGCATCTTGCCGCCCTCGTAGCCGGCGGCGGCGATGCTGCCCGCGTCGTACGCGGTGAACCGGTCGTCGATCTCGAAGCTGGTGCCGGCCAGGCCGCCCCGGTTCATCGAGCCGATGACGACCTTGTCGTCGAGCGCGCCCAGCAGCAGCAGATCTTCGAGGATGTCGGGGGTGCCGAGGACGCCGTTGACGCCGGGCCGGGCCAGCGCGGTGCGCAACCTTTCGAGCAGGTCGACGCGGTTGGCCATGGCCAGGGGGTCGTCGCCGGCCCGCAGCGCCCCGCGGGCCGGATGGTCGGCCGCGATGATCATCATCTTGCCGTGCGGCCCGAACAGGCCGGCCGGCCGTCGGCGCGAGGACGCCGCGGCGGCGATGGCCGCGGGGCGCCGGGTCCGGATGTCGAGGAGGCTGTCCAGGTCAGGCATGCCGTGCTCCTTCGATCAGGGCCCGCACCTCGTGCTCGGTGGGCATGGCGTCGGCGCAGGACAGTCGCGAGGCGACGATGGCTCCGGCGGCGTTGGCGAAGCGCATCGTCGCCTCGAGCTCCCATCCGGCAAGCAGTCCGTGGCAGAGGGCACCCCCGAAGGCGTCACCGGCGCCGAGCCCGTTGACCACCTCGACCGGCACCGGAGGCACCTCGACCTGCTCGCCTTCACTCGCGGCACTGTTCTCCGTGGCGCTGCTTCCGGCGGCGCTGCTTCTTCTAATGCTGCTTCCTGTGGCGCTGCTTCCTGCGGCGGCGCTGCTTTCTGCGGTGGCGCTGCTTTCTGCGGCGCTGGTTTCGGTGGCGGCGCTGCGTCTTGATGCCAGCACTCCGGCCGGGCCCTGTTTGATCACGGCCAGTTCCACGCCGGCCTCGTGCAAGGCGGCCGCGGCCTCGGCCGGTTTCCTGACGCCGACCGCGGTCTCGGCCTCGTCGAGGTTGCCGACGGCGACCGTGGCGTAGGGCAGCGCTTCGGCGTACCACCGGCGAGCCTCGGCCCGGGACGACCAGAACATGGGCCGATAGTCGAGATCGAAGACCGTGATGCCCGACTTATCACGGTATTTGAGGGCGGTCAGCGTGGCGGTGCGGCTCGGCTCCTGCGACAGGCCCGTCCCCGTGACCCAGAAGATGGCGGCGTTCTTGATCGCCTCCAGATCCAGTTCGGACGGGTGGATCTCGAGGTCGGGCGCCTTGGGGAAACGGTAGAAGTAGAGCGGGAAGTCGTCCGGCGGAAAGATCTCGCAGAACGTCACCGGCGTCGGCAGCGTCGCCACCGGCGTGACGAACCGGTCGTCCACCCCGAAGCCGCGCAGCGCGTCGTGCAGGAACTCGCCGAAGGGATCGTCGCCGGTGCGCGTGATGACCGCGGAACGGCGGCCGTAGCGGGCGGCGGCGACGGCCACGTTGGACGCGCTGCCGCCGAGGAACTTGGCGAACGTGCGCACTTCACGCAGAGAGACACCGACCTGTTCGGGATAGAGGTCGACGCCGATGCGCCCCATCGTCAATACCTCGTCCGCGGGCATGCGCAAGCCTCCGGTTGCGATCTCCGGCGAATGATCAGATTTCGGGCACGAGGAAGCGTGCCGTGTGCCGTGCTTGAATCCGGCGCGTTGATCGAGATGATCGCCGTCGGTAACCGCTCGGCGACGCTAGGTTTGCTGCCTTCGATGTAATAGCTTGGAGCGGTCTACGTCAATACTTTGTCATGACAAACTGATGATTCGAGGGGGAGCAGTGACATCGGACCTGTCGCCGCCGTTTCGACCGGTCGAGGTGGACCGCACCAGCCCGGTGCCCCTGTATTTCCAGGTGGCGACCCGTTTGCAGGAGCTGATCGAGAAAGGTGAGATCGGCGTCGGCGCCCGCATCGAGAACGAGGTGGACCTGGCCGAGCGTCTCGGCGTCTCCCGCCCGACGACGCGCCGCGCCATCCAATATCTGGTCGAGCGCGGCATGCTGGTACGCAAACGCGGCGTCGGCACCCAGGTGGTGCACCCGAAGGTCCGCCGCCCGGTCGAGCTTTCCAGCCTGTACGACGACCTGGTGGCCGGCGACCGTTCCCCCCGCACCGAGGTGCTCGAGTTGCGCACCATGCCGGCCCCCGACCCGATCGCCGCCGCACTGGAGGTGGCCCCCGGCACCGAGGTCACCTGGATCGAACGGCTGCGTTACGCCGGCGGCGAGCCTTTGGCCTTGATGCACAACGCCATCCCGGTCGACGTGCTCCGCTTGACCCGGGACGACTTGGCCGCACACGGCCTCTACGAGCTGCTGCGCCGTTCCGGCCTCACCCCACGCATCGCCACCCAGGTGATCGGCGCCCGCTCGGCGACAGCCGCCGAGGCCCGCACCCTCGACGAGAAACGCGGCGCCTCGCTGCTGACCATGACCCGCACGGCTTGGGACGCGGGCGGCCGCGCCCTCGAATACGGCAGCCACGTCTACCGGGCCAGCCGCTACAGCTTCGAACTGAACCTCTCCGCCGGTTAGGCAGCCCAACCAGACCACCGCACGCCTCTTCGCCACACCGCAGCCATCTCGCGCCACACCGCAGCCTTCTCGCGCCACACCGCGGCCTTCTCGCGCCACACCGCGGTCTTCTCGCGCCACACCGCGGCCAGCTCGCGCCGCACCGCAGTCAGCTCGCGCCGCGCCGCGGCCAGGTCGCACCGCAGCCAGCTCGCGCAGCGGCCGGGTCGCGCCTCGGGGCGGTCAGAGCGCGTCAGGCTGGTTCAGAGCCGGATGCTTCTCGCCCGGAACGGCATGCCAGGCCGCGGTGTCACCCGACAGCGCAGCCTCGATGCGCAGCTTCGACCAGTCGTCGAGCTCAGGCAGCCCTTCCGGCGCGAACCAGCCCACCTCAAGCGACTCATCATCGGCGACACTGGCCTCGACCGACAGCGCCCGGCACAGGAACCACACGTTCAGGAACTCGCACCGATCCCCGTTCGGGTAGACCACCGGATGCGTGGCCACCCCCGCGACCCGCACGATCTCCGCCCGAACCCCGGTCTCCTCAAAGACCTCCCGCAGCGCCGCCTCGGCAGGCTGCTCACCCGGATCAATGGTCCCGGCCGGCACCGACCACCGCCCGTTGTCGACCCGCCGAGCCAGCAACACCCGCCCGTCATCGTCGACCACAACGCCGCTGGCGCTGGGCAGAAACAGCAGCTCATGGCCAACGTGCGCCCGCATGCGCACTACATAGGGAGGAACAGGCACGAACCCACCCTACCGCCCAAGATCCAGCCAACCCGCCCCACCAACAGCGCCACGCCGCGCGGCGCCACCGACATGCCTCGCCCCGCACCGCGCAGTGAAGGCGGCGACCCGACATCCAGCCGCGCCTCGAGGCGATCGTGGCGATGCGGCGGCGCCCCGCGCCAAGTGGTGAGGGTTTGATGTGGCCCGCTCCGCCCTGTGCTCAGCAACCGCCCCGTCTCCGGCCCTGCGCTCCGCCGCACCGCTCCGGCCCGCCCTGGCCTCCGCCGCGCCGCTCCGACCGACCCTGGCCGCTCCGCCATGGCCGCTCCGCCCTGGCCCGCCCCGCCCCGGCCAGCTGCCCCGCCCTTGCCCGCCCCTGCCCCGGCCCGGTCCACGCCGCGCGGTGCGGCGCGGGTGGCGTCTGGCGCAGCTGCCCCCACGTAGTGACGAGTAGAAGCGGTGCCGCGCCGCATATCGAGGGTGATTATGTGGCGCCGCGCCACATTGTGCGGTGGGGATGTCGCTTGGTGAGGGTTGTGATGTGGCGTTGCGCCGTGCGGTGAGAGGTGTTGCCGCGTGGTGGGGGTGTGGCGTCGGGTCGTGTGCATTGGGGGCGGGTGATGTCTTGCGGCACGGCGTGGCTGAGGGGTGGTGACGTGATCCGGCGCCGGTCTGGCTGGGGTTGGCGTGGGCTGGGGCGGCGCGGGAGGTCTGGGGAGGGATGGGAGGGGTTAGACGCCGGCCTTTTGGGCGGCGGCCAGGAGGTTTTCGGCGGCCTGGCGCAGGCCCTCTATCTGGTCCAACTCGGTGTCCTCGTGTTCGATGTTGACGGCTATGTCGGGGTCGACCTCGTGCAGGGCCTGGAGGAACGGCACCCAGAAGTCGTCGCCGTGGCCTCGGCCCACGGCTACGAACTGCCAGGATGGGCTTTCGGGCCACTGGTTCAGAGTGTTGGCGCCGCCCAGGTTCAGCGGGTTCCGGTCGGCGGGGGTGCGGGTGAAGCGGTCGTCGAGGACGCCGTAGAGCTTGACGTTGTCGCCGTTGATGCGGGTGTCTTTCGCGGCCGCGTGGAAGACCAGGTCGCCCAGGTGGCGGACGGC
Organism: Paractinoplanes atraurantiacus; assembly: GCF_900215205.1. Lineage (GTDB taxonomy): Bacteria > Actinomycetota > Actinomycetes > Mycobacteriales > Micromonosporaceae > Actinoplanes > Actinoplanes atraurantiacus. Next base: position 147,527 of record NZ_OBDY01000009.1, on the reverse strand, counting down.
GGCGACCGGGTCGATGCCCTGCCAGAACAGGTGACTCGGGTCCATCTCGGCGCCGACGTGGGTGGCGTTGGTCTGCTCGACCAGGCGCATCAGGGTGGGCGGGTTGAAGACCAGGTTGTGCGGGTGCATCTCGATGCACACCTTGACGTCGGCGTCGGCCGCGCGGGCCTGGATGTCGCGCCAGAACGGGATCGCCACCTCGCGCCACTGGTAGTCGACGATGTCGAGGTATTGGCTGTCCCACGGGTTGACCACCCAGTTGGCCACCGTGGCGCCAGGCTCGCCGCCGGGCAGGCCCGACATGGTCACCACGCGTTTCACGCCCAGCTTGGCGGCCAGGTCGATCGTGCGGCGCAGGTCGGCCGCGTGCTTCGGGCCGACCCGGGGGTCGGGGTTGAGCGGGTTGCCGTTGACGTTCAGGCCGGTCAGCGTGATGCCCGCCTGCCGGTAGCGGCCCAGGTAGTCCTCCCGGGCGCCGGCGCTGCCCAGCAGGTCGTCGATGGGGATGTGCGGCGCGCCGATGAAGCCGCCGGTGTTGATCTCGGCGCTGGTCAGGCCCAGCTCGCCGAGGATCTTCAGGGTCTCGTCGAGGGAACGGTCGTGCAGGCACGCGGTGTAGGCGCCGAGTCGCATGGGGGACTCCTCAGAGCTGGACGGGTTTGTCGGCGGCCGACACGACCGCCTCGAGGACGCGCAGGTTGTGCAGGCCGTGAGCCAGGTCGGGGCAGGGTGGAAGGCCCTCGATGCCGGCGATCTGGTCGAGGAAGGCGCGGGCCTGGTAGACGAAGAAGTCGTTCTGCCCGTGCCCGACGGTGGGGAAGTCCATGGGCAGGCCCTGTGACACGTACGGATGCCAGGGGCCGACGAAGACCGTACGGGCGCCGTTGATCGAGGTCTCGGCGCTGCCGTCGATGATGCTGAACTCGGCCGGCCGGGTCATCTCGAACGAGGCGGATCCGTTCTCGCAGAACAGGTCGACGCGCAGCGAGTTGGCATGGCCGAACGCGACCCGCGACAGCGAGAACGTGCCGACCGCGCCATTCTCGTACGCCGTGGTGAAGGTGCAGACGTCTTCGTTCTCCACCGGGACGAGCTCGTCGCTGACCTCGACCCCACCGGCGTGGCCGACCGCGACGCCGAGGGGCCGGGGCCGCTGCTTGACCAGGGTGGCCATCGTCGTGCCCTGCACCCCGGCGGTCGGGCCGCAGAAGAACTCGGCCAGGTCGGTCAGGTGGCTGCCGATGTCGGCGAGCACGCCGGAACCGGGACCGCCCTGATAGCGCCAGCTCATCGGCCGGCCCGGGTCGAAGCCGTAGTCGCACCAGTAGTTGCCGACGAAGTGGCGCACCGGGCCGAGCCGGCCCTCGACCTCTCTCCTGACGGCGTTGAGCGCGGGGGAGCGGCGGAACGTGAAGCCGACCGCGCCCACCTGACCCGGCGCCGCCGCGGCGGCCGCGGCCATCGCCTCGCCGGCGTGGACGCTCGGGGCCAGCGGCTTTTCGCAGAGGACGTGTTTGCCGGCGGCGAGGGCCGCCTCGACGACCTCGCGATGCAGGCTGTTGGCCACGGCGACGCTGACCGCGTCGACGTCGGGGGCGTCGACGACCGCGCGCCAGTCGGTCTCGGCGCGCTCGTAGCCGTAGCGCCGGGCGGCGTCGACGGCGAACGGCTCGTGCAGGTCGGCGATGGCGACCAGCCGGGGCGCGGGCAGGTCGAGACCGAAGACGGTGGCGGCGTTGCGATAGGCGCTGGCGTGCGCGCGGCCGACCATGCCGGCCCCAATCACCGCCACGCCGATGGGCGATTGCGTCATGGGGGACCTCGCTTAAAGCGCTTTAAAAGAACTCCTGTACTATCGACGTTGATCTCGATCGGTGTCAAGGCTGCTACCGGGAGTAAAGAAGTGGATCAGCGACCGCGCCTGTCGGACGTGGCGGCCCGCGTCGGGGTCTCGCCCGCCTCGGTGTCCCTGGTGTTGCGGGGCGCGCCAGGCCCGAGCGCCGAGACCCGTGAGCGGGTCCTCGCCGCCGCGGCCGAGCTGGGTTATCGCGCCGACCGCACGGCCAGCCTGCTGGCCCGCCGCCGGCGTCACCTGCTCGGCGTCATGCTCGACGTGCGCAACCCGTTCCACGCCGAGCTCGTCGAGGAGCTGCACGTCGAGGCCGACCGTTCGGGTTATGAGGTGGTCCTGTCCACGCTGACCCGCAACCGCGACGAGGACGGCGCGATCGAGACCCTGCTCGACTTCCGCTGCGAGGCGCTGATCCTGCTCGGGCCGGACGCGGACTCGTCCTCACTGGACAAGCTCGCCGAGCAGGTGCCGTGCGTCGTGGTCGGCCGTATGGAGCGCGACGCCCAGGTCGACGTGGTGCGCTCGGCCGACGATGTTGGCGTCGACGCGGCCCTCGATCATCTGATCGGTCTCGGACACTCGCGCATCGCCTTCGTCGACGGTGGGTCCGGCGCCGTCGCTCAGGCCCGGCGCCGCGGCTATCGCCGGGCGATGCGCCGGGCCGGGCTCTCCGCGCGGGTCCTGCGGGGTGACCACACGGAAGAGGGAGGTGTACGGGCGGGGAAGGAGCTCCTGACCGACCGGCCGACCGCCGTCATGGCCTCCAACGACCGGCTCGCCGTGGGCGTCATGGACGCCTTCCTCCGCGCGGGCGTCGACGTGCCCGGCGAGGTCTCCGTGGTCGGCTACGACGACAGCACGCTGGCCCGTCTCGCGCACATCGATCTGACCTCGGTCAACCAGGACGCCGCGGGTCAGGCGCGCAACGCCGTACGGGCCGCCGTCTCCCGTCTCGACGGCGGCCGTGCTCAGCGTTCCGAGTTCGTCCTGGTGCCCCACCTGGTCGTGCGCGGCAGCACCTCGGCGCCGGTCAGCCGCACTTGAGCAGGCCGGCCCGCTCCTTGGTCTGCAGCACGTGGCGGGCCGCGTCGTCCACCCGTACACGGAAAGCCTGATCTTTTTCGGCCCGCTCGATCAGCGCGGCCGACATCGGCTTCGCGTGCGACGGGATGATCGTGAGCACCATGTCGCCGCCGGCGGCCACGAAGCGTACGGCCCGCTCTGCCGGAGGAAGCGTGCTGGCCGCCACCGCGGCGCCGAGGTCATCGGAGATGACGAGGCCCTGGAAACCCAGTTTCCCGCGGAGCAGGCCGGTGACGATCGGCTTGGAGTAGGCCGCGATGTTGTCCTTGTCGAGCTTCGGGTAAGAAGCCGACGAGATCATGACGGCGGCCGAGCCCGCGCCGATGCCGGCGGCGAAGGGCTGGAGGTACGGATCGTCGGCCGTCGCGACGTTGTCGACCGCGTTGGTCGACGTGTCGGTGTTGGCCCGCACGCGCCCGAGCCCGGGGAAGTGCTTGAGGGTGGTGAAGACGCCGGCGTCCTGTGAGGCGGGCACGACCGTCCTGATGGCCGTGGCAACCTTGGCGGGATTCGACCCGTACTGCCGCTTGAAGGCGCCGATAGGCGGGTTTGCCTTGCCGATGTCGGCGGGCACGGTGTCGGCGACCGGAGCGAGATTGAGGTTGACACCGATGCCGGAGAGCCGGCGCGCGCTGTCCTGCGTGGTGGTGCGCAGCGTGGCGATCGGGCCGGCGCCGAGACGCTCGGCCGACGGCAGGATCGGGAAGTCCGGCCCCTTGAGCGTCTGCACGCTGCCGCCCTCCTGATCGAGGGCGATCAGCATCGGCAGGGTCGCCTTCGACTGCAGGGTCGCTATGTCACCACCCAGCTCGGAGGCCGCGTGCGTGCTGCGGCCGCGCAGGAACACACCGCCGAGACGATATTGCCGTACGGCGCTGGCGTAGCCCGTGGGGGTGTCGACCGGCACGCCGACCATGAGCAGTTGACCCGCGCGCCCGGCGAGGTCGAGACCGTCCAGCGTACGCGTGACGCAGTCCTTCGGGGGAGCGGAGGACGGCGGCGTGGTCGGCGGCGCTGTCGATGGCGCTGTCGATAGCGTTGGCGAAGGCTCTGTGGAGGGCGCCGCGACCGGCGGCGCGTCCGTGCCGCAGGCGGTCAAGGCGAAGATCGCCGTGACCGCGACGGCGGCCCGGCTCTGCCAGCTGTGTCTCATCGGCGCCCAGGCTAGCGCCTTATTCGGTACGCAGACCTTCGAAGGCGATCCGGGTCAGCGCGTCGGCGATGGCCTCGGCGCCTCCCGTGCGCGGCCGGTACCACTCGGTGAGCGAGTTGACCATGCCCAGGATCAGGCGCGCGACGGTCGCCGGGTCGATGTCCGGCCGTACGCCGCCCTCGGCCTGTGCTTGTTTGACCAGATCGGTGACGATCGTGTCGAAGTCGCGGCGGCGGGACAGCGCGTGCTGCTCGGCCTCGGTGTTGCCGCGCACCCGAAGAAGAACGGTCACGTATTCGAAGCGCTCGGCCAGCACCAGCACGCTGCGCCGCACCAGGCGTTCCAGCCGCTCGGGCGCGGGCACGTCGAGTGCGCGCACCTCGTCCGCGGCCTCGAACAGGCCGTCGAGCGCCCGGTCCATCGCCATCTGGAGCAGCTGCTCCTTGCCGCTGATGTGGTGGTAGACGCTGGATTTCGTGATGCCCAGCGACTCGGCGATGTCGAACATGCTGGTGGCGTCGTAGCCGCGCTCGTTGAACAGCCGCACCGCGGCGGCGAGCACGGCATCCTGGTCATGACCGGGACGTCCGCGCCGTCGTGGGGCCGCAGGTGGGATCATGTCAGTGCCATCCTTTCTCCCGGGGGTTGATTACCGGCCGTTCGGTCGGTAAATATGAGCACAGCCGAACGCAATGGAGCGACGATGACAACCCCCACCGAGTTGTACGAGACGCATTCCGACCTGCTGGATCAAGCGATCCGCGCCGCTTCGGCGCGCGACTACTGGTCCGCATTCCCCGAGTCTCCCAGCAAATCCGTGTACGGCGACGAGGCCGCCCCCGAGGGCGAGCGCGCTTTCCGCGCCCTGCTCGGCAAGCCGTTCCCGATCGAGGTGCCCGGCGCCGACGGCACTGTCTCCACCGAGCGCTCACCCTACGGCGTCGAGCTCGGCGTCAGCTATCCGAAGGCCGACCCACTGGCGGTGATCGCCGCCGCCCGTGCCGCCACCCCGGCGTGGCGTGCCGTCGGCCCGCAGGGCCGCGCCGGCGTCGCGGTGGAGATCATCAAGCGGATCAACGCGCGCAGCTTCGAGATGGCCCACGCGGTGCAGCACACCACCGGCCAGGCCTTCGTCATGGCGTTCCAGGCCGGTGGCCCGCACGCGCAGGACCGCGCCCTCGAGGCGGTGGCCGTCGCGCTGGCCGCGAGCACCCGCATCCCGGTCACCTCCGAGTGGGCCAAGCCCCAGCGCGGCGGCGACCCGCTGCGGCTGGCCAAGACCAGCACGGCCGTCGGCCGGGGCGTCGGCCTGGTCATCGGCTGCACGACCTTCCCCACCTGGAACAGCTACCCCGGCCTGTTCGCGAGCCTGGTCACCGGCAACCCGGTGATCGTGAAGCCGCATCCGGGCGCCGTCCTGCCGCTCGCCATCACCGTGCAGATCTGCCGTGAGGTGCTGTCCGAGGCCGGCTTGAGCCCCGACCTGGTCACGCTCGCGGTCGAGGAGCCCGGCGACGGCATCGCGGCCACCCTGGCCACCCACCCCGACGTGCGCATCGTCGACTTCACCGGTTCCAGCGAGTTCGGCAACTGGCTCGAGGCGAACGCGCGCCAGGCGGTCGTCTACACGGAGAAGTCCGGCCTGAACACGGTCATCGTCGACTCCACCGCCGACTACAAGGGGCTGCTGCGCAACCTGGCCTTCTCGCTGTCGCTCTACAGCGGCCAGATGTGCACCACCCCGCAGAACATCCTGGTCCCGCAGGGCGGCATCGAGACCGACGCCGGCCACCGTAGTGTCGAGAAGTTCGGAGCCGACCTGTCGGCCGCGCTCGACAAGCTGCTGGGCGACCCGGCCCGGGCCGCCGGCACGCTCGGCGCGATCGTCAACGACGGCGTTCTGGCCCGGCTCACCGAGGCCGGCGGCGCCGCCAGCGTGATCCACCCGTCGGCCGAGGTGGCCGACGAGCAGCATCCCGGCGCGACCATCCGCACGCCCGTGGTGGTGCGGCTCGACGCAGCCGACGACAAGGCGTACACCCGCGAGTGGTTCGGCCCGGTGTCGTTCGTCATCGCCACCGAGTCCACGCCGCACAGCCTGCAGATCTTCACCGAGACCGTGCGGGCGCACGGCGCGCTCACGGCGATGGTCCACTCGACCTCGCCCGACGTGCTCGCGGCGGCCCGCGAGGCGGCGCTCGACGCGGGCGTGCACCTCGCGGAAAACCTGACCGGCGGCGTCTTCGTCAACCAGACGGCCGCGTTCAGCGACCTGCACGGCAGCGGCGCCAACCCGGCCGCGACCGCTTCGCTGTCCGACGACTACTTCGTCAGCGGCCGCTTCTTCACGGTCCAGTCCCGCCACCACGTTCCGGCCGCGGAGACCACCGATGCCTGAGGTCTATCTCGTCGGCGGTGTGCGCACCCCGCAGGGCAAGTACGGCGGTGCGCTCGCCGGTGTCCGCCCCGACGACCTCGCCGGTCTGGTCGTGCGCGAGGCGGCCGGCCGGGCCGGGGTGCCCGGCGAGGCGGTCGACGAGGTGGTGCTCGGCGCGGCCAACCAGGCCGGCGAGGACAACCGCAACGTGGCCCGCATGGCGGCGCTGCTCGCGGGCCTGCCCGACACGGTGCCGGGCTACACGGTCAACCGGCTCTGCGCGAGCGGCCTGACCGCGATCGTCTCGGCGGCGAACACGATCCGGGCCGGTGAGGCCGACCTGATCGTGGCCGGTGGCGTCGAGTCGATGACCCGCGCTCCCTGGGTCATGGAGAAACCGGGAACGCCGTGGGCGCGCCCCGGCCAGGTCTTCGACACCTCGCTGGGATGGCGTTTCACCAACCCCGTGTTCCAGGAGCGCGACCGGACCACCCTCAGCATGGGAGAGACCGCCGAGGAGGTCGCCGCCCTCGACGGCATCACCCGCGCCGAGAGCGACGCGTTCGCGCTGCGCAGTCACGAGCGGGCGATCGCCGCGATCGACGCGGGCCGGTTCGACGGCGAGATCGTCCCGGTCGGCGACGTCCGGGCCGACGAGATCCCGCGCCGCGGCTCCACGCTGGAGAAGCTCGGCAAGCTGCGTCCCGTCTTCCGCGGCGACGGCGTGGTCACGGCCGCGTCGTCGTCCCCGCTCAGCGACGGGGCCGCGGCCCTCGTCGTGGCCAGCGGGGAGGCGGTCGAGCGGTACGGCCTGACGCCGCGCGCCCGCGTCGTCACCTCGGCCAGCGCCGGTGTCGCGCCGCATCTCATGGGCCTCGGCCCGGTGCCGGCCACCGAGAAGGCGCTCGGCCGGGCCGGCTGGGGCGCCGGCGACCTCGACGCGGTCGAGCTGAACGAGGCGTTCGCGGTCCAGTCGCTCGCCGTGATCCGGCGGCTCAAGCTCGACGACGAGCGGGTGAACGCCGACGGCGGCGCGATCGCGCTGGGCCACCCGCTCGGCTGCTCGGGCGCCCGCATCACCGTGACCCTGCTCGGCCGCATGGAGCGCGAGGGCGCCCGGCGCGGCCTGGCGACCCTCTGCGTCGGCGTCGGCCAGGGCGTCGCGATGCTCCTGGAGCGCCCATGAGCACCATCGTCGTGGAAGAGCTGGACGACCGGGTCGTCGTGACGCTGCGGCGGCCCGAGGCGCGCAACGCGATCAACGCGGCCATGGTCGGCGAGCTGCACGAGGTCTGCGCCGCGCTCGAGGAGCGCCCCCGCCTGCTGTTGCTGACCGGCGAGGGCGGCACCTTCGCGGCCGGGGCCGACATCGGCGAGCTGCGCCAGCGCGGCCGGGAGCAGGCCTTGCAGGGCATCAACAGCCGGCTCTTCGACCGGATCGCCCGGCTTCCGCTGCCGACCGTCGCCGCCGTCGACGGCTACGCGCTCGGTGGCGGCGCCGAGCTGGCGTATGCGTGCGACATCCGGCTGGCCTCGCCGTCGGCGGTGTTCGGCAACCCCGAGCCGGGTCTCGGCATCCTGGCCGCGGCCGGCGCCTGCTGGCGGCTGCGCGAGCTGGCCGGCGCCTCCGTGGCCAAGCAGGTGCTGCTCGCAGGGCGGCGGCTCGACGCCGACGACGCGCTGCGGTTCGGACTGGTCGCCGAGGTGGTCCCGGCCGGCGACCTGCTCAAGCGGGCGCACGCGCTGCTCGACCGGATGGCCCGCTCCGGGCAGCTCGCGCTGCGGCTGACGAAACTCGTCGCCGACGGCGGTGGCCACCCACTCACCGACGAGCTCGCCCAGGCCATCCTCTTCGAGTCCGAGGAGAAGGCCGAGCGCATGGACGCCTTCCTGGCGGGAGGCCGCTCATGACCGTCCCGAAATTCGTCGGGGTTGTCGGCGGCGGCCGGATGGGCGCCGGGATCACCCAGGTCTTCGCCGTCGCCGGGGCGATGGTCCGGCTGGTCGAGCGAGATCCGGCGGCCGCGGCGGCCGCTCGTGACCGTGTCGCCGCGGGCCTGCGGCGTGCTTCGGAGAAGGGCTTGCTGACCGAGCCGGCCGACGCGGTCCTGGAGCGACTGCTGATCGTCGATGACGTGTCCGCCCTAGGCGGAGACACCGAATTGGTCGTCGAGGCCGTCCCGGAGGACGCCGCACTGAAGGTACGCGTGCTCGCCGCCGCCGAGAAGGCAGTCGGTGACCAGGCGGTGCTGGCCAGCAACACCAGCTCGCTGTCCATCGCCGGGCTGGCCGACGGGCTGGACCGCCCCGAGCGGTTCCTCGGCATGCACTTCTTCAACCCGGTGCCGGGCAGCAAGCTTGTCGAGGTGGTGCTCGGGCCGTCCACCAGCGACGCCGTGCGCGACGCGACCCGGTCCTGGGTGGCCGGGATCGGCAAGACCGAGGTGGTGGTCCGCGACTCGCCGGGCTTCGCCACCAGCCGGCTCGGCGTGCTGCTCGGGCTCGAGGCGATCCGGATGCTCGAGGAGGGCGTCGCCGACGCGGCCTCGATCGACCGCGCCATGGAGCTCGGCTACCGCCACCCGATGGGCCCGCTGCGCTCGACCGACCTGGTCGGCCTCGATGTGCGCCTGGCCATCGCCGAACATCTGCGCCGCGAGCTGGGCGAGCGGTTCGCGCCGCCGCGGCTGCTGCGCGACAAGGTCGCCGCCGGTGAGCTCGGCCGCAAGAGCGGGCAGGGCTTCTTCAAGTGGGAGGTGTCATGAGCGAGGAGCAGGCCTTCGCCGAGGTCATCGACAAGGACCAGCGGATCGAGCCACGCGACTGGATGCCCGACGGCTACCGCAAGACGATGATCCGGCAGATCGCCCAGCACGCCCACTCCGAGATCATCGGCATGCAGCCCGAGGGTGCCTGGATCACCCGCGCGCCGTCGCTGCGCCGTAAGGCGATCCTGCTGGCCAAGGTGCAGGACGAGGCCGGGCACGGGCTCTACCTCTACTCGGCGGCCGAGACGCTCGGCGCCGACCGCGGCGACCTGACCCGGCGGCTGATCGAGGGCCGGCAGAAATACTCGTCCATCTTCAACTACCCGACGCTCACGTTCGCCGACGTCGGCGTGATCGGCTGGCTCGTCGACGGCGCGGCCATCTGCAACCAGGTGCCGCTGTGCCGCAGCTCGTACGGGCCGTACGCGCGGGCGATGATCCGCATCTGCAAGGAGGAGTCCTTCCACCAGCGGCAGGGCTACGAGCTGCTCATGACGATGATGCGCGGCACCGAGGCTCAGCGGGAGATGGTGCGCGACGCCGTCGACCGCTGGTGGTGGCCGTCGCTGATGATGTTCGGGCCGCCCGACGCCGACTCGCCCAACACCGCGCAGTCGATGGCCTGGAAGATCAAGCGGCACACGAACGACGAGCTGCGGCAGCGCTTCGTCGACATGACGGTCCCGCAGGCCGAGGCGCTGGGCGTCACGCTGCCCGACCCCGACCTGCGCTGGAACGCCGAGCGGGAGCACTACGACTTCGGCGCGATCGACTGGTCGGAGCTCAAGCGGGTGATCTCCGGGGACGGGCCGATGAACGCCGAGCGGATAGCGCGCCGGCGGCAGGCCGATGAGGACGGCGCCTGGGTGCGCGAGGCGGCCGCGGCGCACGCGGCCAAGCGGACGGAGGTGCGGGCATGAGCGAGATCCGGCACGAGTGGCCCTTGTTCGAGGTGTTCGTGCGGGCCAAGCGGGGCCTCAACCACGTGCACGTCGGATCGCTGCGGGCGGCCGACCACGCGATGGCGCTGCACCACGCGCGCGACCTCTACACGCGGCGCAACGAGGGCGTCAGCATCTGGGTGGTGCGCTCCGAAGACGTGGTGGCGTCCGGGCCCGACGACAAGGACGCGTTCTTCGCGCCCAGCGGCGACAAGGCGTACCGCCACCCGACGTACTACTCCATCCCCGACTCCGTGCCGCACATCTGAGGCCGCCATGTCCTTCGACGACGCCTACCAGTCGCTCACCGACCACGACGACGACGCCCGTTGGGCGTACGGGACGGGTTTCACCGACCCGCTCGCCGGCGTGCCGTCCGCCCTCCCCGACGGGGTCGACCGCGGTGATCTGGCCGCGTACTGCCTGATGCTCGGCGACGACGCACTGATCCTGTCCCACCGGCTCCAGCAGTGGGTCACCCGCGCGCCCGAGATCGAGGACGAGCTGGCCCTGGCCAACATCGGGCTCGACCTGCTGGGGCAGGCCCGGCTGCTGCTCACCCGGGCCGGCGAGGCCGAGGGCGCCGGGCGCGACGAGGACCAGCTCGCCTATCTGCGCGACCCGGGCGAGTTCCGCAACGTGCGGCTGGCCGAGCGGGCCGACGCCGACTTCGCGGAGCTGGTGGCCCGGCTGCTGGTGTTCTCGACGTGGCGGCTCGCGCTGTTCGACCGGCTGGCCGCGACCGGTGACCCCGTGGTGGCCGCGATCGCCGCCAAGGGTGTCAAGGAGGTCAGCTACCACCGGGACTACGCGGCCGGCTGGGTGGTCCGCCTCGGTGACGGCACCGAGCTGTCCCACGCCCGCACGCAGGCGGCGATCGACGTGGTGTTGCCGCTGTCCGGCGAGTTGTTCGTGGCGCATCCGGTCGAGCGGCGCCTGGCCGAGCTCGACGTGGCGGTCGATCCCGCCGGCCTGCGGGCCGAGTTCGACGACGTCATCGCCCAGGTCCTGCGCGTGGCGACGCTGACGGCGCCCTCGCAGCCGTCGCCGCAGCAGTCGCCCGGCCGCGACGGTGACCACGGTGCGGAGCTGACCGAGATCCTCGCCGAGATGCAGGGGCTGGCACGCGCGACCCCGGGCGGTGTCTGGTGAGCGCCGCCGACATCGCCGCGACGGTCACCGATCCCGAGCTGCCGATGCTGACCTTGGCCGAGCTGGGCATCATCCGCGACGTCGAGGAGGGCGCCGACGGGGTGGTCGTCACGATCACGCCGACGTACTCGGGGTGCCCGGCCATGGAGGCGATCCGGGCCGATCTGCTCGCGGCGTTGCGTGGGGGCGGGTTCGAGCAAGCCCAGGTGCGCACGGTGCTGGCGCCGGCCTGGACCACCGACTGGATCTCGGAGTCGGGGCGGGCGAAGCTCGCCGAGGCCGGCATCGTTCCGCCCGGCCCGGCGCCGCGCCGGCCGGCCGGACCCGTGCCGTTGACGCTGGGCGTCCGCGACGACGGGGTCGCCTGCCCTCGCTGCGGGCAGCCGCGCACCGAGCAGATCACCGCGTTCAGCGCCACCGCGTGCCGCGAGCTGCGGCGGTGCCCGGCCTGCCGCGAACCCTTCGAGCACGTCAAAGCGATCTGAGGGGGGAGACTGATGGTGGTTCGGGAGTTCTACCCGCTGCGGGTCGCGCAGGTCGAGCGGCTCTGCGACGACGCCGTGGCCGTGACGTTCGACGTCCCGGCGAAGCTCGCGGGGACGTACCGGTTCCGGCCCGGGCAGTCGCTGACCGTGCGGCGGCCGGGCGACGAGCGCGACGAGCGCCGGTCGTACTCGATCTGCGCCCCGGCCGGTGAGAAACCGCGGATCGGCGTGCGCGAGGTACCGGGCGGTCTCGTCTCCGGGTGGCTGGTGCATCAGGTGCAGGTGGGCGACGCGGTCGAGGTGGCGCCGCCGTCCGGCACCTTCACCCCCGATGTCGAGGCCGGCGGCCGGCACGTCATGATCGCGGCGGGCTCGGGGATCACGCCGGTGCTGTCGATCGCCACGTCGTTGCTGCGGCATCCGCAGGCCCAGGTCGCCGTGCTCTACGGCAACCGGCGGGCCGACACCGTGATGTTCGCCGAGGAGCTCGCCGACCTGAAGGACCGCCATCCGTCGCGGCTCGAGCTCGTGCATCTGCTGTCCCGGGAGGCCCGCGAGGTCGACCTGCTCAGCGGGCGCCTCGACGCGGACAAGCTGCGCGCGCTGCTGCCGATGTTGCTCGATGTGGCGGCGGTGGATCACTGGTGGCTGTGCGGCCCGTACGGCATGGTGACCGACGCGATCCAGGTGCTCGGCGAGGCCGGGGTGCCGCCGGAGCGGATCCACCGCGAGCTGTTCTGGGTGGACGAGGCGCCGCCGGAGCCCGTGCGCGAGGAAGCCGCGACGGGCGGAGCCGGCAGCAGCGACGTGACGGTGATGCTGGACGGGCGCTCGACGACGGTGACGGTCGGTGCGGGCGACACCGTGCTCGAGGGCGCGCAGCGATCCCGGCCCGACCTGCCGTTCGCCTGCAAGGGCGGCGTCTGTGGCACGTGCCGGGCCCGGGTCGTCGAAGGCGACGTGACGATGCGGCGCAACTTCGCCCTGGAGCCGGCCGAGTTGGCCGCGGGCTTCGTCCTGACCTGCCAGTCCGTCCCCGCGTCGCCGAAGGTCACCGTCACCTTCGACGACTGAGGGGCGGCCGATCATCCGGTGATCCGATTCGGTCAGGGGATTGATGGCGCGCTAGAGGAAGGAGTGGGTGATCCGCTCGGACTTGACGCGGGCGGAGAGCTTCGCCGGGTCCAGGTTGGCGCAGAGGACTATCGACGCTCCGGCGACCATCGGGGTCAGCAGCCACGTCAGTGGCTGCTCCTGGGTGGCGGCGTTGATCAGGACGCGGTCGCCGGCCGTGATGCCGCGCTGGGCGGCCATTTCGGCGGCTACGGCGGCGTAGGCGCCGTAGGTGGTGCCGTCGGTGGTCGCGGGGGCGTCGGCCGGCGGGGTGATCGAGGGCGGGGCGGCGCCCAAGTGGGGATGGACGGCGGTGGCGTAGTCGCGGTAGCCGCGAGGGGCCTCGGGGGAAGGAGAGCCGGACGGGGTGAGGGACAGAACGAACTGGTCGGTTCCGATCGGGACCTCGTCGAGCCAGCTGTCCACACGGCGGCGGTGGACGAAGGTGACGTCCAGCGGGGCGCCGGCCGGGGACAGGCCGGCGGTCGCCCAGTCCCGGTAGGAGACCGCTATGCCGGCCGACCAGGCTCCGAGCAGGACAGCGGCGGTCTGCCAGTGCGGCGGCAGCAGCACGGCGGCGGTGCTGCGCGGGCCGTGGCCGCACTCGCCGGTGAGCAGGGCGGCGGTGGCGGCGGCCCAGGTGCCGAGCTCGGCCGCGGTGAGCGCCGTGCGTTCTCCGGTGGCGTCGTCGTAGTACGTGATCAGCTGATCGTGCCCGGTCATGCACCGAAGCCTAGGCGGCCAGGTCCAAGCGAAGCTCGCGTGCCTCGGCGGCGTACCTCGTGAGGAGGTGCACCGTTCGTGGACCGGCCACACCGTCCGGGTCGAGGCCGGTGCGGGCCTGGAAGACCCGCACCGCCATCGTGAGCTGATCGTCGCCGTCGGCCGGGGTCAGGCCGATGTCGGTCAGCAGTTCGCGCACGACCGCCGGGTCGGCCGGAGGCGGAGGCGCGGTCCAGCCCACCAGGCCGCCGACCGCGGTGCCGACCACGCTGAGCATTCCTCGTGCGGACATCTCGTACCTCCTGCTGAAGTGGGGATGACTCCAGCATCGGGCGGACATCTGTGCCCGACATCGGACCCGCGTCGGTCAAAGCTGTGCCCGACTGCGACTTTCGGCCGATGCCCGGCTGCTCCCTAAGGGCACATCGTGTTGCTGGCCAGCGCGAACAGCCGCTTCGCCTGCGGACCGGACACCCCCTGCGCCCGAAACTCCCGCACGACCGCCGGCGCCTTCTTCCCCGCGGCCAGCCCCCGGCACGCCTGCTCCCCGAACGCCGCCACCTCCTCGTCCCGCCGGTCGATCGCCACCTCCGGAAGATCACGCTGCACGGCCGCCACAAACGCCCGCACATCACCTCGGGACCGCGCTTCGCCGGCCGCGTCGCTCTTCCGGGACGCGGCCGACGTCGGGCTCGGGCTCGGCGCCGCGGCTTGCGGTTGCTCGATTTCCGTTTGCTGTACGGGGGTGACGGGCGCCGCCGCAGTCGTGGGGCCGCCCGCCGCAGTCGTGCCGCCGGCTGCCGCAGTCGTGGGGCCGGCCACGGGCGCGGGGCTGTGCGAGGAGCAGGCGCCGAGCGCACCGGCGAGAACAACAGCGAGAACACCGCCGACACGGAGACGCTTCCGGGCGAAGCCGAGGAACCCACGCAGCCGACGGCTCACCGGGTGGCCGGTGCGATGGCCGAAAGCGCGGCGGCTCATCTGGTGGCCATCCGGAAAAGCGAGCGCGCGAGATCCCACCGGGTGGCCGTCGGATGGGCCGGAGGCGCGGCGGCTCGTCGGGTGGGCGTTGGGTGGGCTGGGCAAGCGGCGGCTCGTCGGGTGGGCGTTGGGTGGGCTGGGCAAGCGGCGGCTCGTCGGGTGGGCGTTGGGGGCGCGGAAGCTTGTTGGGTGGGCGTTGGGGGTGGTGGGAGTGCGGGGGCTCATCGGGTGGGGGCCGGGCGGTGGGTGAGGGCGGGGCTCGTCGGGGGCCAGGTCGGCATGGGGTGGGGCGGGGTGATCGTGGGGCCGAAGGGCTTGCGTTCCGCTCTTGTGGGGTCGATCGGGCCCATCGCGGGTGGGGCCGGGGGACGGAGGGAGGCTTTCACGGGTCCTTCTTCGCGGGACGAGATGGGTGCAACCGGGACGAAAAGCACCCGACGACCGTAGGCGGGCTGGAGGCGTACGACCGGCGCCGCGCCCACTGACGGGCGGTAACCGGACCCGGAAGGGGGACCCGCCGCGTACAGCGAACCCACAGACGGCTCACCGGTGGGCAACAAGAAGCGGGGTCAAGGTTGTCGCATCAGCCAACGAAGCGAGGCGCCGCCATGACCGATCTGATGAACCGGCCCACCGACCCGAACCAGGCCGGGATCGGGGACCACTACAGCCGGTACGACGATGTGACGCCCCCGCCGCCGTTCGTGCCGCCCGCAGCGCCTTCGTCCGGTGGCAGCCGGTGGCCGCGGCGGATCGCGGGTGGCGCGGCGCTGATCGCGCTCGTCGCGGGAGCGGGAACGGCCGGTGGCGTGGTCGCCGAGCGCTATCTGATCGACCACGACTCGACGGCCGCGGCCACGGCGACGACCGCCAGCAGCACCACGGTCACCGAGGATCAGGACCTGGCCGCGATCGTCAAGCAGGTGCAGCCGAGCATCGTCACCGTCATGGTCGACGGCACCCGGGAGTCGTCGCTCGGCTCGGGAGTCGTGCTCACCTCGACCGGGCTGATCCTGACGAACAACCACGTCATCTCGTCCGAGGGCACCGTCAGCGTCCGGCTGTCGAACGGCACCACCGTGCCCGCGAGCGTCGTGGCCACCGACACCACCCACGACCTGGCCCTGGTGCAGGCGAGCGGGCTCACCGGGCTGACGCCGGCGACCTTCGGCACCGACGACAGCCTCGCCGTGGGTGACACCGTGCTGGCCTTCGGGGCGCCGCTCGGCCTGGAGAACACGGTGACCTCCGGCATCGTCTCCGCGACCGACCGCAGCATCAACACCGGCACCGAGCAGCTCACCGGGCTGCTGCAGACCGACGCCGCGATCAACGAGGGCAACTCGGGCGGCGCGCTGGTCGACCTGTCCGGCCACGTCGTCGGCATCAACGTGGCCATCGCGACCGCCAGCGACTCGTCCACCGGCAGCATCGGCGTCGGCTTCGCCATCCCGGCCGACACCGTCACCAGCGTCGTCAAGCAGCTCGAGAGCCAGATCAGCTGACCGCCCCGGAGGTTCGCCGGTCAGCAGCCGTTGCCGAGGCGCTTGGAGACGGCGGCCGATGTGTAGCCCTCGCAGTAGCCGCCGCTGCCCAGGTTGAGGGGGCGCCAGGTGCGGGCTTCCGTGTCGTACTCGAAGAGCACGCCGGCCGGTTGGACGTTCTTCCCCTCGACGATGGTGATGGCCGTCGCGTAACCCTGGTAGCAGGTTTCATCCTTCAGGGCGACCGTCGGCTTGGTGCGCGCTGACATGTCCTTGTCGGCGCGCAACGCCTTGTAGAGGACGGCCGCCGAGACGGGGCAGGGGTTGGTGTCACGCGGGGGAGCCGTGGCCGACGCTTTGGCCGTGGCGGTCGGCTCGGCGTCGACGGTGGCCGTCGGCTTGACGGTCGTGGCCGTGGCGGTGGGCGACGAAGTGGGCACGGCGGAGGTGCTGGCGGTGGCGGCCGGCGAGGTTGTGGTCACCGGTGCGGCCACGCCGTCCACGTGCTCGGGGCTGTCGCAGGCGGCGAGGGCGAGACTGGTGGCGGCGAGGGCGAGGATGGCGGTGAAAGCGCGCATGGGAATCGGCTCTCCTGGTGCTTTCGGAATGTGCTGTCTTTCGTTGTGATGCGCGCGTGGCCGTCCTGGTTCTCGGATTTCATAACGAGCCGATAACGGGGATCACCGTGGTGGTTCGGGTAATCCGGCGGCTAGTTGGTCCAGGGCGCCGATGAGCATGGCCCTCAGTTCGGCCGGCCGGCCCCCGATGCCCACGAAGTGTTTGAAGGTCACGGTGTTGGCGGCCATCACGGCGGCGGCCACCAGCTTCGGGTAGAGGTCGGCCTCGGGGTCGGTGCCGGTGCGCGCGGCGACCGCGGCGGCCAGCGCGGTCTCGGCGTCGGCCGAGGCCCGGAGCGTCTCGGCCTTGATGGCCGGGACGGCGGTCATCAGGCGCAGCCCGGCGGCCCAGGCCTGGGTGTCGCGCGGAAGTGGAGCCGCGGTCACCTGAGCGGTCTGCTCGAACTGTGCCAGCACGGCCTGGGTGATCGCCTCCCAGAGTGGCTCGCCGGCCGGCCGGTCCCGCAGCGCCTCGGCGACCTGGAGGCAGCGGTCCAGGTGACGGGAGGCGACGGCCTCGGCCTTGCTGGAGAAGTAGTTGTTGAAGGTGCGCGCCGAGACGCCGGCCTCGGTGGCGATGTCTTCCACGAGCACACCGTCATAGCCGCGCTCGACGATCAGGCGGATGGCGGCCCAGCTCAGCGCGGTCCGGGTGGCTTGCTTCTTGCGTTCCCGGAGTCCCACACCTCAACGATAATCAGCGGTGCGCGCCCCGCAAAGATGCGCGGCGCGCAACGCTCAGCCCGCCAGGTGACCCCAGCGGTCCTCCAGCTCCTGCCAGGTGCCCTGGTCCTCGACCTTGCCGGCGATCAGGACGACGACATGGTCGGCCTGGCTCAGGGCGGCCCGTTTCGACGTCGAGCCGACCACGGTGACGCCGTGCGAGCGCAGGGCCCGCCACAGCTCGAGCTCGGTCGTCACGTCCAGGGCCGAGGAGACGTCGTCGGCGATCAGCAGCTCGGTACGCGGGGCCAGGGCGCGGGCCAGGGCCAGACGTTGCAGCTGACCCCCGGAGAGCCGGGTGCCCTTGTGACCGATCAGCAGGCCGAGGCCGCCGCCCGCCGCGGCCAGGTCGTGTTCCAGCTGAGCGGTGGAGACGGCGTCGGCCGCGTCGACCTCGTGGCCCAGCTGGATGTTGTCGGCCACGGTGCCGGACAGGACGCGGGGCAGCTGCGCCACGTACCCGACCTGGTTGGGCCTCAAAAAGACCTCGGGCTCGTCGACCGGGTCGCCGTTCCAGACCAGCTCGCCGGTGTGGTGCGGGCGCGGTGCCGGCCGACAGGTCGACGCCGGGCACGTCCTTGGAGTACTCGGACTCGCCGGTCATGGCCACCGTCCGCTTGGTCCAGACCCGCGCCGACGGGAACTGCGAGACCAGCGAGGCGGTCGTCCAGGCGAACCAGCGGGCCGAGCCGAGCGTCGCCACCGCGATCAGGGTCGCCGCCGACGAGAGCGAACCGGCCAGGTAGAGGGCCCAGGCCGCGATCGGCAGCAGGCCGCTGGCGATCGACGGGGTGGAGCGGGCCCACACCTGGATGGCGATCTCGCGCCGCTGCAGCTCGCTGCGGGTGAAGTCGAGCCGGGCCAGGTGGTTCAGCACCGGCTCGGTGGCACCGGCCAGCTTGACCGTGCGCGCGGCCGACAGCGACGAGACCAGCGACGTCGCGAAGGCGGCGCGGGCGGCCACCGTACGGCGGGCGGCCTTTTCCAGCCTCGGGCCGAACAGCGTGGCCGCCAGCCCGGACAGGACCATCGTGCCGATGAAGAACAGCGCCGGCACGAACGACTGCGACGCCAGCGTCATCGCCACGATCATGACGAGGCTGGTGGCGTTATCGATCAGGTTGTCGGCCAGCATGACCACGCGCTCGGTGTCGCCGCCCTGCGCGACCACCTCGGCCGGGGTGTGCTTGCTGACCCGGCGCGGGCCGATCTGGCCGTGCACCAGGCGCATGCTGATCCGCAGCATCTGCCGGACCCACCACTCCGGGAACCAGGCGCCCGTGTAGTACAGCGTCGGGATGGCCACCAGCAGGCCGGCCGCGATGCCGATCGCCGGGTAGAGCGGGTTGCCGATGCCGTCGACCACGTTCGACCAGAGCAGCGGCAGGATCGCACCGTCCAGGCCGAGCAGCACGAGGATCGCGAACAAGGCGACCGCGCCCAGCCCGTACCTCTTGTCGTTCAGCGTCAGCCGCGCGATCTCGCGGAACGTGTGCGCCTTGGGCGGCTCGGGCAGCGGCGGCGGCTCGACCGGCGGAAGGTTGTTGGCCAGCAGCTCGGCGCCGAGCTCGACCTGGGCCGCGGTGTCCCAGTCGTGCTCCTCGAGCAGCACCCCGCCGCCGCCCGGCACCGCGGCCGGAACGGCCAGGTTGCTGCTGGCCATCAGCTCGGCGAACCGCTGCGACTCGCGCAGCGGGCCCGACTCGAGCACCTCGCCGTCGGCCAGCACGACCACCTCGTCGCAGCGCTGCACCGACGACAGCCGGTGCGCCACGATCACGCCGATGCGGCCGGTGAGCAGGCGGTCGGTGGCCCGCTGGACCCACGACTCGGTGACCGGGTCCATCCGGGCGGTCGCCTCGTCGAGGATCACCACATGCGGGTCGCGCACGAGGATGCGGGCGAACGCGACCAGCTGCTCCTGGCCGGCCGAGAGCTTGTAGCCGTTCTCGCCGAGCCGGGTGTCGATGCCGTCGGGCAGGCCGGCCACCCACGGGCTCAGACCCAGCTCGTCGAGCGCGCCGGCCGCCTTGGGCAGCAGCTCGGGGTCGAACAGCGCGATGTTCTCGGCCAGCGTGCCGGCCAGGATCTCGGTGCGCTGCGGGACGATCGCCGTCCAGCGGCGCAGACCCTCGACGTTCATGTCGTTGAGGTCGGCCCCGCCCAGGAAGACCGAGCCCCGCGGCACGTCGACGGCCCGGGTCAGCACCTTGGCCAGTGTCGACTTGCCGGAGCCGGTGCGGCCGATCAGCGCGTACGACCGGCCGCGGGCGAAGGTCAGGTTGACGTCGCGCAGGGCCGGCGGGCGCCCGCTGTCGGACTCGCCGTAGCGGAACGTCAGACCCCGTACCACCAAATCGCCGTCGACCGGGGGAACTCCCTCGGTCGGCTCCTGCGGCACGTCCTGCAGCAGCTGCACCCGGCTCCAGGCGCCCAGAGCGTTCTGCAGCTCGGGCACCATGCGGGTGACGTGCTCGAGGGTGCCGCCGAAGCCGAGCGCGAGCAGCCAGACGGCGGTCAGCCGGGCACCGTCGATGTTGCCGGTGAACAGGGCCCAGGCACCGACCACGACCAGCGCCGCGATGAGCGACCGGGTGATCGTGCCGGCGCCCATGGTGATGCGGGCCGAGGAATGCCAGACCAGGCGCCCGCGCCGCAGCACCTCGGCCGCGCGCCGGGCGTACAGCCGGCGGACATAAGGAGCGGCCAGGCTCGTACGGACGTCGTCCTGACCGTGGATGGACTCCTCCATCACGGCGGCCAGGTCGGACCAGGACTCCTCCTCGGAGATCCGCAGCGGGGAGATGCGCTGGATCGGCTTGTTCATGGTGACGTACAAAAGGATCGAAACCAGGACCATGCCGACGCCGGCCGGCCACCACACGAAGAACGCGGTGACGATCGAGAAGACCGCCACCGCCACCGACTGCGCGATCCGCACGCCGCTGCCGCGCAGTTGGGCGCCGACCTCGTAGACGTCGGAGTCGATACGGTCGAGCAGCTCACCGACCGGCGTGTTCTCCAGGGTCGGCAGATCCTGCCCGAAGGCGACCCGGTTGAGCCCGCGCCGCACCTTGGCCGCCCAGTCGGCGGTCAGCCGCGAGGCGACCAGCCCGACGAAGACATCGCTGAGCACCGAGGCGACGAGCGCCGCCGCGAGCACGGTGAACAGAGGCATGGACCGGTCGACGAGCACGGCGCCGGCCAGCGCGAGAGCACCCGCCTGCCCGGCCGCGCCGAGCAGGATGAGGACCGCCACGAGACCTGTGCGGCCTTTCGAGGTGATCCACAGGTCGCGAAGCAGGCGCATTGCGTAATCCTTTTGGGATGGGGTGAACCGGGGGGTCTTCCCATCTTTGTCGCCGACCGTGAGGTCTTCAACGGAATTACCTCGTCGCCATATATCGCCTGTGTCACCCCGCCGGACGAGCGGACATGCGCAGCAGGACGCCCAGCAGGTGGGCGTAGCCGCGGGCGTCGTCGATGGCCCGGTGGGTGTGTTCGATGTCGCCGAGCCACTCCGGGGGCAGGTGGCGCGGGGCCACCTCGGTGATGGGGCGGCCGGTGACCGCTGCCGTGTACGTGCGCAGGCACAGGCCGGGGCGGATCTCGAACAGGACATCCTTCTCGTACGGACCCTGGACGACCCCGTAGCGGGTGAAGCGGCGCAGGTAGTAGTCGATCCACATGCCGTCGAAGGCGATGGGGCACGCCGTGAAGACGCAGGGGCCCGGCAGCGCCTTCACCCACGAGGCGAAGCGGGTCATCTCGCCGGCCGGTGGTTTCGGGTTCTCCGTGGCGGCGGCCCACGCCTCGGGATGGGTCTGGAACCAGGCGTACGTGTCGGGGTTCGGTGCCGAGCCGGGCAAGGGCTCCAGCACGGTCTCGAAGACGCCCAGCTCCTCTCCGTCGCCGGTCACGGCGACGGAGGCGAACGAGCGCATCGAGTTGGGGCCGGGCCACGGGCCGTCGGCCTCGATGTCGGTGACGACGTAGATCAAGTGATCCCCTTGGAGCGAAGCGAGCGGAGCAGGGCCACGCCGCCCAGGCCGGCGGCGATCGGGCCCAAGGCTAGGGCGGCCCAGCCACCGACCACGCCGTTGCCGGTGCCGGGGCCGCCGTCGGCGGTGGCGACGACCAGGATGCCGGTGAAGGTGCCGGCGAGGCCGGCGGCCACGGCGGACAGGGGCAGCAGGCGGGCCGGGCGGGTCAGGGCGCGGATTCCGGCGATCACGCCGGCCAGGGCCAGCAGGGCGGCGACGGTGGCGATGAGGCGGTCTGCAGTCATGGCCCGATTCTGGCGCCGGGTGCGGCGGAGGGCATCGTGCCGATGGAGACACTCCGGGCTGCTGCGGACGTGGTAGCCGGGTGGGAAAGTGCCCACGTTGGGAGGAGTCGCCCGGGTCCGGTCCGCGGCTAAGGTGCCCGCATGGGCTCTGCGCGCATCGATGCCCGGGACGCGGCGGTCGCGGTGGGGATCGCGGTGGTTCTGCTGACGGCGGGGCTGGCCGAGGGGAACGGGGCCGGAAACCCGCTCGGGTACGGTCTGCTGGTCGCCGGTGGGCTGGTGCTCGCCGTGCGCCGCCGGGCGCCCGTGGTCGCGCTCGCCGGTGCCGGGGCGTGTGCCGTCGGCTATCAGGCGGCCGGGTTCGATGTCTTCGCCGTCGCCTACCTGGTCGCCGTCTATTCGGCCGTGCGGGCCGGGCGGCGTCTCGTCACCGTGGTGACCAGCGTCGTCATATTGGCCGCTCTTCCCGTGGCGGCGATGGTCAGCGGCGGTGCGGGGGAGGCCTTTGTGCGGGCCCGCGGCGTTCTCGAGCTGGCCTGGCTGATCGCGGCCGGCGCCGCCGGTGAGGCGCTGCGGCAGGCCGAGCGGCGGGCCGACGAGGCCGAGCGGACCCGGGAGGAGATCGCTCGGCGGCGGGCCGGTGAGGAGCGGCTGCACATCGCGCGGGAGCTGCACGACTCGCTCACCCACCAGATCTCGGTGATCAAGGTGCAGTCGGAGGCGGCCGTGCACGTCGCCGAGAAGCGGGGCGAGCCGGTGCCCGACGCCCTGCTGGCCATTCGTGAGGCCGGTCGCGAGGCTTCCCGCGAGCTGCGCGCCACCCTCGAGGCGCTGCGAGATGACAACCTTTTCCCGCCGTACGGGGTCGAGCAGCTCCCCGACCTGGTGCGGCAGGCCCGCGCGGGCGGGCTCGACGCCACCCTCACGGTCGACGGCCGCCGCCGGGGCGTGCCCGACGCGGTCGACCGCACCGCCTACCGGATCGTGCAGGAGTCGCTGACCAACATCGCGCGGCACGCACGGGCCGGCGCGGCGTCGGTCCGGGTCGGCTACCGGCCCGAGGCGATGACCATCCAGGTCGACGACGACGGTGCCGCCGGCCCGGGAGACACACCTGGTAACGGGGTCGGGCTGCTCGGCATGCGCGAGCGGGTGACCGCGCTCGGCGGGGACCTGCGGGCCGGGCCGCGCGACGGCGGGGGCTTCTCGGTGCGGGCGGAGCTGCCGTTGGACCGTACACAATGATCAAGGTCTTGCTCGTCGACGATCAGCCGCTGATCCGCAGCGGTTTCCGGGCGCTGCTCGAGGTTGAGGACGACATCGAGGTGGTCGGCGAGGCCGGTGACGGCGTCGAGGCCCTGGCCCTGGCCCGGCGGCACCGGCCCGACGTGGCGCTGATGGACGTGCGGATGCCGGTCGTGGACGGCGTCGAGGCGACCCGGCGCATCGCGGCCGACCCCGAGCTGGCCGGGGTGCACGTCGTCATCCTGACCAACTACGGGCTCGAGGAATACGTCTTCCACGCGCTGCGCGCCGGCGCGGCCGGTTTTCTGGTCAAGGACGTCCAGCCCGAGGATTTCCTGCACGCCGTACGGGTCGCGGCCCGCGGCGACGCGCTCCTCGCGCCGTCGATCACGCGCCGGCTGATCGACCGCTACGTCGACCAGCCCCGGCCCTTGGCCTCCGGCCCGCCGCCGCTGGCCGAACTGACCAACCGCGAGCGCGAGGCCGTCGCCCTGGTCGCCCAGGGCCTGTCCACCGATGAGATCGCCGGCCGCATGGTGATCAGCCCGGTGACCGCGAAGACCCACGTCAACCGGGCGATGACCAAGCTGCACGTCCGCGACCGGGCGCAACTGGTGGTGATCGCCTATGAGAGCGGCCTGGTCACTGCATCGTCGAGTGGGCGTCGAACTTGGTCGTAGACCGCCACTGGTCGTAAGGGACGTTGGTCTCCGACGTCGTCCCGTTCAGCACCGCGAACGCGTTCTCGCCGGTCTGGTACGTGTTGTCGTCGATCGTCAGGTTCGGCTTGCCGCTGTCGATCTGGAGGCGGTAGACGACCGTGCCGGAGTTGCGGAAGACGGTGTTGCCGGTGATCTTCAGGCCCTCGATGCTGCCGGCGAAGTCGCTGCCCGTGGCCAGCAGGAACGTGAACTTCTGCATGCCGCTGAAGTTGTTGTTGCTGACCGTGTTGCCGGCCGCGCACCGCAGCACGAGGCCGGTGTCGCTGTCGAAGCCGGTCGGTCCGTTGCCGCCGATCGCCCGGTTGCCGGTGAAGACGTTGTTCGCACAGCCGCCGCGACCGCCGGTGCCGGTCTCCAGGACGCCGTCGTTGGCCTCGAACGTGTTGCCGGTGATGGTCAGGTTGGCCGCGTCGTAGATCTCGATGCCGCCGCCGTCGGTGCCGTAGTCGGAGGAGGGACCGTGGTTGTCGCGGACGGTGTTGTTGCGGAACACCGGTCCCGGGTTGGCCTGCACGAAGGTCGCGGCCAGCCCGTACCCACCGAAATCGTCGTCCTTCGCCGTGCTGTTCTGCACGATGACGTCCTGGTCGTGCACGTTGTTGCCGTCGACGACGACGCCCTGCCCGCCGCCGCTGACCACGATGCCGGCGCCGTTGCGCATGACCTCCGAGCCGGTGACGTGCACGTCCTGCGAGTCGGTGACCAGGATGCCGTAGCAGCCGACCTGGAGGCCGGCCGAGTTCGTGCCGTGGCTGTCCCGCACGGTCACGCCGCTGACCGTGACGTCGCTGGTCTTGTGCACGCGGATGCCGCTGCCGTGGTCGCCGGTGATGTCCACGTCCGCGTTCGGCTTGGGCACGCACCCCCGTACGGTCAGATCGGCGATGGTCGTCCCGCTCGCCGCGACCAGAATGCCGTCGCGGACCCCGGACACGCCCTTGACGGTCGCGTGCTCCTTCGGCGCGCTCATCACGGTCAGGTTGGGCCGGGCGACGGTGAACGGGTCGTACGTGCCGTCCCGAACGAAGATCTTGGCACCGGCCGGCGCCACCTCGACCGCGTGCGCGATCGACCGCCAGGGGTGCTCGGGGGAGCCGTCGGCGTCGTCGGTGCCGCGTGTCGAGACCCAATAGCCCGGGCCGGCGGCGTCGACGTCCGGTGGGCCCTCGTGGAAGAAGAGGCGATATCCGCCGGCGGCGACGGCACCGAGCAGCAGAACGGCGAGCAGGATGAGCCACCGGCGGCCGGGGCCACCGGCGCGGTGCGTTCCGCTCACCCGGCGAAGAGGGGGTCGGCCGACATCGCCTGGTACGCCTTCAGCGAGGCGGCGGTCGAGTCGATGCGCCACTTCTCGGTGGAGCCGGGATGGATGTCGGTGTCGAACCAGCAGACCGCGCCGACCGCCGGACGGCTCTTCATCCACTGGTGGAAGGCGTTGATCCAGTCGGGTTTCGTGCTGCCGCCGCGGTCGGTGACGGCGACCTCGGTGATCATGATGGGCTTGCGGGCCGAGTACGTCTCGTAGAACTGGTCGAACATCTCGCCCGGCGTCTGGTCCTCGGCGTAGCCGGAGACGCCGGCCCAGTCCACGTACTCGTCACCGGGGTAGTAGTTCGGAAAGGCGTTCCAGTCCTCGTCGGGGTAGGAGTTCCAGTTCGGGCTCCAGACCCAGCTCACGTTGTCCGCGCCCTCGTCGCCGAAGATCTTGTGGATCCGCCGGTACGCCGTCACGTACCCCGCCGCGTCCTGGTCGTTCGAGGGCCCGCCCCACTGGTAGTAGTCCCGGTTCATGTCCCAGGCCCAGCGCAGCATGGTCGGGACCTTGCGCTGCGCCATCCGGCGGGCCGCCTTGGCGATCAGCTTGTCCGACGAGCCGTTGTTGACCTGCTTGTAGTACGGACCGCGCCACGAGACCATCACCGTGCTGGCCGACGTGACGTACGGCAGCGAGGTCGGCAGCGCGTCGGTCCACGAGTAGAAGCGGTGCACGATCCGCTCGGGACGGCCGAGCTGTTTCTTGCGCAGGGCGATTCCCTCGGCCGTGGTCAAACCCTTGAGCTGGGTGTACGCCCCGAGCAGCACCCTGCTGCTCCGGCCGGCCGATGACGTGGCGCTCGGCGACGGCGCCGGCGGCGACCCGATCGGCGGCGGCACCTCGTCCGAGCGGTACGTCTTGCAGCCGGCCAGGGGGAGGGCGGCCAGCGCGGACAGGCCGAGCAGGCGGCGGCGGTTCATGTCAGGTTCTTTCCGAACGTCCGGGCGACCTTGCGCGCGACCCGCCAGCCGGGCTGGGCGATCTGCTTCACCTTCGGCACCAGGCCGGTCTCGCCGGTACGGACGAGCTCGACGAGGGCGGCGCCGCTGTGGTCGGGGGTGGGCTGGAGGCGGGGCACGGCCAGGCGTTTCTCGGCCGGGGTGTGCAGGCGGCGGCCGACCTCGGTGGCGTTGTCGTAGTCGAGCGACGCCACCAGGTCGCGGACGCGGCGGCTGTTGTAGCCGTGCGGGTAGGCGAACGACCGTACCCGCGTCTGAAGCCGTTGCTCGAGCTGCTGATGGCTGTTGACGATCTCGTCACGGAGCTGCGCCGGCGGCAGCACGTCCAGCGGATGGTGGATCATGCTGTGGTTGCCGATCTCGACACCCGCGTCCCGCACCTCGGCCAGCTCGTCCCAGGTCAGCATCGGCCCGAAGTCGGGCGCCCACGGCCCGAGCCAGCCCGCCGTGCCGCCTAGGTGGCCGACCGACGCGTACAGGGTCGCCCCGGTCCCGGTCTCCTTCAGGATGGGCACGCCCTGGGTGAGGAAGTCGCGGTAGCCGTCGTCGAACGTGACCGCGACCAGCCTCTCGGTGCTGCCCCGGTCGAGCAGCTCGAGCGCCTCGGTCAGGCCGACCAGGCGGTAACCGGCCTCGCCGAGCGCGCTCAACTGCTCCCGCAGCAGCTCCGGCGGCACGGCGAGATCACGCATCGGGCCACCGACAGCTGACACGGAGTGGTACATGAGCGCTGGCAACACGGTCACGCGGGCGTCCTCCTCAAGATCCACGCTACGTCCCTCTACCGAAAGTCGTAGTCGAACTCCCGCTCCAGGCAGAGGCGCGAAACAGCTACACCCGGAAGGGTGAGGTTATGACATTTGATCCACTGCGCTGCGCCGAGGCCGCAGGTCAGGCGGCATTTGTGCTCGGAGTCGCAGTGCTCCCGGTGGCCTGGCGCGGTCTCGACGGCGCGGTCGGCGCGGTGCTGATAATGATGCTGATCATCATCACGGCCGGTTTCTACGCGCTGCACGCGGTCACCTACGACGCGCTGCGGATTTTGAACTCCCGCGCCACCACACCCGTATCTCCGGTCGACGACGGTTCGCTGCACCACCGGGAGCGATCGAGATGTTCCGACTTATCTACCTGCACACCGAAAGCGGCACCCCGCGCATCAGCGTCGAGTCCGGCAACTACGCCAGCGCGCGCAACGCGCTGACCCGATACCGCAGCGCTCCCGCCGCGTACTTCGGCGTCGGCCGCTTCGACCACGAGGGCACGCTGGCCGAGATCATCCTGGACCGGCTCTGCGGGCCGCTCGGCGAGTGCCCGCGCCCGGCCACCCTGGTGCACGCGGCGACCTATCACCGGCTCTGCGAGACCTGCGCCGAGGGCCTGGACGTGCTGACCGTGCCCGAGCTGGCCCGCCTGCTCGGCATCGCCTGCCGCCTCGCACCCGTCCCGGCCCGGGCCGGACGGCACGCGGCACCCGAGGAGCCGTCGCCGGCCGGCAACCGGATCGCCCGCGAGCTGGCCACCCGCGTCGACGACCCGGGCTGGCGGCGGGAGCTGTGCGCGGAGCTGGTGCGCACCCCGGGCGCGGTGAACGGCCTGCTCATCGGGGTCGGCGCGCTGACGCACCGGGACGTGCTCGACCTCTACCCGCGGCTGCGCGCGCTCGCCGACGAGCTGCCCGCCTGCGTGCGCGAGGAGCTGTCGCGGGCCACGTCGCGGCCGCTGTCACCAGCCGGGGTGGCCGGTCTGCGCCTCGGGCTGTCGCACTAAGCGGCCCCTCGGAAAGACGCGGAGCAGCGAGCCGTCGCGCTCGCGGACGTAGAGCCGGTCGTCCGGCGACCACCGCACGCCGACCACGGCGGTGAGACCGGCGGCATACACCTGAGGCCTCTGACCCGGCACCACCCGCCACAGACGCGCCCGGCCCGGGACGAACGTGGTCTCGCCGACGTAGAAGGCGCCGTCCGGGCCCAGCGCGACGCTGCTGGCCACCGGGCGCAGCGCGAGCGGGCCCGCCCAGGGGAAGACGGCGACCGTGCAGCGGCGGCCGCGGGGCGCGATGCGGACGAGTGACGAGCCCTCGGTGACGTAGACGCGGCCGTGCGGATCGACTTCCTGCTTTCCCTGCTGAGCCGGCACCCCGAGAAGGGTCGCGGTCAGCAGGGCAACCAATGTGATCATTTCTTACCCCCGTGCCACCGATTCTGTTTTTCCGGCGGCGGGGCCGCAGTCCTTGATCCGACCCCCGTCCGGGTAGGTTCCGGCCATGAACATCACGTTCGAGGCGCTGGTGGAGCGGGCACGGTCGCTCGTGCCGGCCGGCGGGCGGGCGGTGCTCGGCATCGCGGGGGCGCCTGGTGCGGGTAAGACGACGCTGGCCGAGGAGCTGGCCTCCCGGTTCGGGAGCTGGGCCGCGCATGTGCCGATGGACGGCTTC
Source organism: Paractinoplanes atraurantiacus (assembly GCF_900215205.1). GTDB lineage: Bacteria > Actinomycetota > Actinomycetes > Mycobacteriales > Micromonosporaceae > Actinoplanes > Actinoplanes atraurantiacus. The sequence continues at coordinate 119,109 of NZ_OBDY01000009.1, read as the reverse complement.
CACCTGGCCGATGTCGAGCTTTCGCGGCTCGGGCGGCGTGATCGCAAGGGGGCGCCGGACACTTTTGATCCGCTCGGCTATGCGGCGCTTCTCCGCCGGCTGCTGGCCGACGAGGAGGACGTGATCTACGCGCCCGGGTTCGAGCGGGTGATCGAGCAGCCGGTCGCTGGGACCATTCCGGTTGTTCGCGAGGCGCGCCTGATCATCAGCGAGGGCAATTACCTGCTCCTCGACGATCCGTTGTGGCGGCCTCTGCGGGATTTGTTCACCGAGGTTTGGTACGCGGATCTTGACCAGGAGACTCGGATTTCACGCCTTATTTCGCGTCATGTCCGGTTTGGTAAAGACTTGTCGGCCGCGTCGGAATGGGCGACGGGGACCGACGAACGCAACGCTGTCCTCATCGCCGCTACTCGTCCCCGGGCCGACCTCGTGGTCCCGGCGTCCGTTATCCACAGGGTCGGCAACCCTCCGGCCTGAAGTGGCATGCTTTCACTCGTGTCCGTAGGTGAAGCAGTCGAGACCGAGCCACGCCGCCGCCCGTCGCGGGCCATCCGCTTCGGGTTGATCCTCGTCGCGGTGCTGGCGCTGCTGTTCGGCGTGCCCTGGTGGACGCTGATCGGCGGCGGCAACGACTGGCCCACAGCGGTCTTCGTGACCGGCACGGTCGTCTTCGGGGTGGTGCTGGTCTCGTTCCCGCTGCTGATGTTCAGCGGCCACGGCCGCAACCATCGCGACCTGCCCGCGGTGATCGCCGACACCACCCTCGGCGTCGTCTGGGTCCTGTTCGTCCAGTCGATCCTCGGCCAGGTGCTCGCCCTGATCCTCTGGGCCTTCGGGGTCGGCGACCCGGCTCGCTACCGCATCGCCACGCTGGTGGTCGCGGTGGTCTCGCTGGTGCTGCTGATTTGGGGGTACGCCGAAGCGAGGCGCGTCCCGCGGGTCCGCCGGGTCGACGTGACCCTGCCGCGCCTGGGCGCCGGTCTCGACGGTCTGCGCCTGGTGCTGCTCACCGACACCCATTACGGCCCGATCGAGCGTTCGCGCTGGTCGCGCAAGGTGACCGAGGTGGTGAACTCGCTGGACGCCGACGTGGTCGCCCACACCGGCGACATCGCCGACGGCGAGGTGGCCCAGCGGCGTTCCCAGGCGGCCCCGCTGGCCGACATCCAGGCGTCGATGGCCCGCGTCTACGTGACCGGCAACCACGAATACTTCAGCGGCGCCCAGCGCTGGGTCGAGCACATGGCCTCCCTGGGCTGGGAGGCCCTGCACAACCGCCACGTCGAGGTCACCCGCGACGGCGCTTCCCTGGTCATCGCCGGCGTCGACGACCGCACGGCGGCCGGCTCAGGCGTGCCCGGCCATCACGCCGACCACGAGGCGGCCCTGGAGGGCGCCGACCCGTCCCTGCCCGTCCTGCTGCTGGCCCACCAGCCCGCCCAGATAGCCGGCGCGGTCGCCCACGGCGTCGACCTGCAGATCTCCGGCCACACCCACGGCGGCCAGATGTGGCCCTTCCACTACCTGGTCCGCCTCGACCAGCCCGTCCTGCAGGGCTTGTCCCGCCATTCAGAGCGCACCCAGCTCTACACAAGCCGCGGCACAGGCTTCTGGGGCCCCCCGTTCCGCATCTTCGCCCCCAGCGAGATAACCCTCCTGACCTTGCATGCCACCTGACCTACGCCTGGCCCCCGGCTACGGCCTGGCCGGCGCCCTACCCCCACCACCCACCACCACCCCCAGCCCACCCGTCACCACCCCTAGCCCACCACCCACCGCGCCCGGCCTTCTCACCCCACCGTCCGCAGCGCCAGCCGTTCCCGCTCCACCATCCGCAGCGCCGGGCGTTGCCGCTCCACCGTCCGCAGCGCCGGGCGTTGCCGCTCCACCGTCCGCAGCGCCGGGCGTTGTTGGTCCGCCGTCCGCAGGGCCGGGCGGTGCCAGCCCACCAACCGCCACGCCCGGCCTTCTCGGCCCGCCGTCCGCGACGCTGCGCCTTCCCGGTCCGCTGCCCGCCCTACCCGGCCTCCTCGACCCAGCATCCGCAGCGCCAGGCCCTCCGGATCCGCCGCCCGCCGCGCCCGGTCTTCTCGATGTACCGTCCGCGGCGTCGGGTGTTGCTGGTCCGCCGTCCGCGGCGCCTGGTGGTGCCAGCCCACCGCCCGCCGCGCCCGGCCTTTCCGACCCACCGCCCGCTGTGCCGGGTGTTGCAGGCTCTCCGCCCGCCAGGCCCGGCCTTCCCGACTCGCCGTCTGCCGCGCCTGGCCTTCCCGGCCCGCCGTCTGCCGCGCCCGGCCTTCCCGGCCCGCCGTCTGCGGTGGCGGCTGTTTCGGGTCCGCCTTCCGCCGCGCCGGGTGCTTCGAGCCCACCTCCTGCGGTGCCTGGCGTTTCCGGTTTGCCGTCCGCCCCGCCCGGCGTTTCCGGTTCGCCGGCCGCCGTGCCCGGCGTTTCCGTCTCACCTCCCACCGCAGCCGGCGCGTCCAGTGCGCCACTTGCTGCGGCGGGTGGTCCCAGCGCGCAACCTCTCACGCCCGGCGTTCCCAGCCCACCGGCCGGGCCGGGCGGTGTCCTCGACTGGCCGTCCACCCCAACCCACCCCCTCAGCCCGTCGGCCGGGCCGGGCGGTGTCCTTGAGTCGCGGTCCACTCCGACCCGGCCTCTGAGCTCGTCGGCTGGGCCGGGTGGTGTCCTTGAGTCGCCGTCCGCCCTCACCCGCCCGTCGGTCGGGTCGGGTGGCTTCGGTGAACGCGCGGGTGCGGACATTTCGGGTGTTGGGGGCGCCTGGGTCTCCTCGGACGTGCGGGACTCTTCGGAGGGCGGAGCCGTGGTGGGCGCGCGGGGTGTGGGTGGGCGCGACGATGCGTACTGGATGCGGCAGGCGTTGCTCTGTGCGATGGCGGCCGAAGGGCGGGCCAGCCCGAATCCGACCGTCGGGGCGGTGATCGTCAAGGACGGGGTGCTGATCGCGGCGGGAGCTACGGAGCCCTACGGCGGCCGCCATGCTGAACGCTGTGCGATCGACAGCGTGGCCGACCGGGCGGTACTGCGTGGGGCGACCATCTACACGACGCTCGAGCCGTGCGCGCACTGGGGGAAGCAGCCGCCCTGCGCCGACCTGGTGGCCTCGTGCGGGTTTGCCCGGTGTGTCTCCGGTCTTCGTGATCCTGACCCGCGCGTGGCCGGCGTCGGTCTCGAACGCGTTCGTGCCGCGGGTACCGAGGTCGGCTTCGGCCCGCTCCGCAACGAGCTTCTGGCCTGGCATCTGCCCTATCTCACCCAGCGCCTCACCGGGCGGCCGCTGATCACCGCCATGACCGCCGCCGCGGCCGCCCTTCCGTACCGCGACCGGCTGCGCCGCCAATGCGACGTCCTGATCACCGGGCTGCCGACGGTGGCGCCGCTGGAGCCCGGTCCGTGGCGCGGCGTCATCTGGTGGGACCTGAACGGCCGTACCACCAATCTGACCTCCGATGAGAGCCGCGACCTGAGCGCACAAGCCCGAGCCCTGGGTGTCCCGGTGATTCTCGTCGCTCCCCGGACCTCCTCGCTGCCGAACGTCACCCACGTCGTGCCGCCGGCCGGGTCCGCGGCGGGCTGGTTGCGGTCCTACTCGGCGAGCGCCGAGCTGGCCGCGGTGATCGGTGAGCAGCCCAACTGGCTGCTGGTCGACGACTATCCCGAGCTGGCCGGCGTGCTGGCGGCCGGCCACGGCCTCGACGTCGTTCACGCTTTCGACGGTTCCCGGCCGCCGGCCGGCGACCTGATCGAGATCACGCAGGACGAGCTGATCGCTGAGTATTGCGCCCCGGAGCTTCTGTCAGTTCTTGCCGGCACCACGTGGTGACGAGCGCGTCTATAGGCTTGACGGGTGAGTCATTTTGATGTTCTTGTCCTCGGTGCCGGGCCCGGGGGATATGTCGCCGCCATCCGCGCTGCGCAGCTCGGCAAGACGGTTGCCGTGGTCGAGCACAAATACTGGGGCGGGGTCTGCCTCAACGTGGGTTGTATCCCGTCCAAGGCGCTGCTGCGCAACGCCGAGATCGCGCACATCATCACGCACGAGAAGAAGACGTTCGGGATCGAGGGGGACGCCACCATGTCCTTCCCGCCGACCCACCAGCGCAGCCGCAAGGTGGCCGAGGCCAGCGCCAAGGGCGTCCACTTCCTGATGAAGAAGAACGCGATCACCGAGATCAACGGCTGGGGCACGCTGACCGGGCCGAAGTCGATCGACGTCGACGGCGAGCAGCACACGTTCGACAACCTGATCATCGCTACCGGCGCCACCGTGCGGATGCTGCCCGGCATGGCGACCAGCCAGAACGTCGTCACGTACGAGGAGCAGATCCTCGACGAGAAGCTCCCCGGCTCGATCATCATCGGCGGGTCGGGCGCGATCGGCGTCGAGTTCGCCTACGTGATGGCCAACTTCGGCGTCGACGTGACGATCGTCGAGTTCCTCGACCGGATGGTGCCCACCGAGGACGCTGACGTGTCGAAGGAGCTGTTCAAGCACTACCGCAAGCTGGGCGTGAAGGTGCTGCTGGGCACCAAGGTGGAGCAGGTCGAGGACACCGGCACCGGCGTGCGCGTCACGGTCAGCCCGGCCGGCGGCGGCGAGTCGAAGGTGCTCGAGGCCGACCGGATGCTGGCCGCCTTCGGTTTCGCCCCGCGCATCGAGGGCTACGGGCTGGAGGCGGCCGGGGTCAAGCTCACCGACCGCGGCGCGATCGAGGTCGACGCCCGGGGCCGCACGAACGTCGACGGCGTCTACGCCATCGGTGACGTGACCGCGAAGCTGATGCTCGCGCACACCGCCGAGGCGATGGGCGTGGTGGCCGCCGAGACGATCGCCGGCGCCGAGACCCAGGAGATCAACTTCGACATGATCCCGCGGGCCACGTTCTGCCAGCCGCAGATCGCCTCGTTCGGCTATTCCGAGCAGCAGGCCCGGGACAAGGGGTACGACGTCAAGGTCGCCCAGTTCCCCTTCTCGGCCAACGGCAAGGCCCGGGGCATGGCCGAGACCGCCGGCTTCGTCAAGATCGTCGCCGACGCCGAGCACAACGAGATCATCGGCGCCCACCTGATCGGCCCCGAGGTCACCGAGCTGCTGCCGGCCCTCACCCTGGCCCAGATGTGGGACCTGACGGCCGACGAGGTGGCCCGCAACGTCTTCGCCCACCCGACCTTGTCCGAGGCGGTCAAGGAGGCCATCGAGGGCATCGCCGGCCACATGATCAACCTGTGACGCGCTCGCGCATGGGGGCGGGCGGCGACGACTCCGTGATCAGCGGGGTGCCGACGGTGGCGCGAAGGGCGTAGGCGAAACGGTGCGAGCCTGTGCCGACCGGGTGACCGCGGGCAGATCGGTCCCATCACCCGGACGGCGCAGGTGAGCCGCCCTTCGCCGGGCATCAGATACGGCGGCGCGCGGTTCTCGAGCGCCTCCCTCGCCTGGGCCGTCAGCTCGCTGCGTACGGCGTCAGGAAGTTGGTTCTCCTGGTCCGTACGATGTCGGCCGGCCCACCAGATGACGACGCCGGCTGCCCAGAACCGACGCCTCACCCGCGTGACGTCCGGCCGGTCCATGAACCGAAGGATGCGCCATTCCAGGCCTTTCGATACCGGTGAATCGGCAGCGTCCTCAAGCTCTCGGCGCAGTGAATGAGATTGTATTTCTCATTGGTCGAGAAGTGTGTTGCCCCGCCCCGGCGTAGGTCGGTGATGTCTTTTCGAGTGGCATGATCCTTCAATTGCTCTCGATCTTCTGGGTGCGGGATAATGGTTCATGGCGCCGATGGGGTTCTTTTCTAGGTCGGAAATTGCTGGTTGGCGGGATTGGTCGGGGGTGCCGAGTCATTCGCCGGCAATGGTGGAGTTCCGGCGTGATCATGTGGAGCGTCGGCGGTGGGGACTGAAACGGCGCCATGCGTTCAAGTTGTGCCGGTTGCATGGTTGTTCGCGGGTGTGCGGTGAGCTTGGGTTGCATGATCCGGTCGAGCGGATACCGCCGTTGATCTGGGATGACGACATTGAGTGGGTGCGGCGGCCGGGCCCGGGTGGGCTCGCAGGTGAAGCGATAGCCGCTGATCACCCGCGGGCCGGTTCTGTCTGCTGTGCGGAGGAGTCCGTTGAGGGTGAGGGGGCGATGCGCGCGGAGTCGGCGGCGCAGGTCGAGGCTTTGGCACGGGCCGTGCCTGCGACCCGGGCGGAGGCGTTGGCGCCGGTCGAGCCGATGATCCAGGCGGAGGCGGCGGTGCCGCCCGAGTCGGCGGGGCAGCTTGAGGCGGCGATGGAGCTTGAGGCGGCGATGGAGCTTGAGGCGGCGATGGAGCTTGAGGCGGCGATGGAGCTTGAGGCGGCGATGGAGCTTGAGGCGGCGATGGAGCCTGAGGCGGCGGCGCGGCCCGAGCCGGCGGTCCAGGCTGAGATGGTGGCGCGGCCCGAGCCGGCGGTTCGAGCTGAGATGGGGGTGTCGGCTGGGCCTGCGGTCCGGGTGAAGGTCCTTCCTAGGGTCGCGTCCGCTGGGCGGTCGGGACCCCGGCGCCCAGCCGGGTTTGCCGGCCGGGCGCCCTTCAGGATTGAACGTTTGCGGACGCCCTGGGTCGGCCGAGCGCGCTTTCGGCGTCGGCCGCATGGGGGTGGCATAACGGAATTCGGCGACTTCAGAATTGGCGATCTCGCCGCGGCTTGCAGCAAGTCGCGGAGCGCTGTGATTGATGACGCTGGCGGAGGAGTCGTCACGCGAGAAGGGCGGCGGCAGCGGCTGAGTATTTGCCATCCGAATGGAGGGAGGAATCTCCAACGGCTGGATTCGGTTTGATGGAGCGTGCCGGGCTGTATCGAATGGCGTGGGCGGTTACTGGGGTAGGGGGCCGCCGGCCAGGACGATGATGACGCCGGCGGTGGCGGCTGCCAGCAACGTCAGGACTGGGCCCCGGCGCAGGAGCAGGGTGAGGAGGGCGGCGCCGGTCAGGACCGCGTACTGCCAAGGCTGCGTCAATGCCCGGATCAAAGGGATCGTCGAGCCCAGGATGGCGCCTATGGCGGCGGGGGCGGCGCCGTCCAGGAAAGCGCGGACTCGCGGGTTGGCTCTTAGCTGGTCGAAGCGGTGGGCGCCCAGCAGGATGAAAGCGAACGACGGGCCGAACGCCACGACCGCGGCCAGCAGGCCGCCGGCCAGGCCGGCGGCGGCGAAACCCACTACCGCGACGGTGTGCACGACCGGGCCGGGGGTGATCTGGCCCAGGGCTACGGCGTTGAGGAACTCGGCGTCGGTCATCCAGTGGTAGTGGTGGACGGCGTCGGCCTGCATGAGCGGGATGATGACGAAGCCGCCGCCGTAGGACAGAGCGCCCACTTTGAGGGCCACCCAGGCCACCGAGAACAGCACACCGCCGCCCAGGCCGGTCGCGGCCAGCAGGGGAAGTGCGCGCAACGGATGGCCGCGGCGGGACTGGGCGGCGGGCTTCGGGCGGGCGGGCAGGTGCTGGGCCAGGACTTCGGCGAAGCCGCAGGCGATCAGGAGCAGGACCAGCCAGGGGCCGATGGTGGCCGCGGCCGCCGCGCCCAGGAGCAGGTAGAGGGTCCAGCGGTAGCGGCTGCTGTGTACGGGGGCGCGCTTCCAGCCCGGCGGCATCAGAGAGATGCCGGCCTGGGCGGCCACGGCGGCCACGGCAGCGCCCGCGCCGGCCCCGGCCGCGACCACCCAGGTGGGCGGGTTGCCCAGGAACAGGGCCGACAACGCCAGGATGACGATCAGGCCGGGCAGGATGAAAGCGGCACCGCCCACCAGGGCGCCGGCGCGGCCACGGACCCGCCAGGCGCAGAAGATGGACAGCTGGGTCGAGGCGGGGCCGGGCAGCAGGTTACAGGCGGCTATGGCGTCCTCGAACTCCTGCGGGGTCAGCCACTCGCGCTCCTCGACGCAGAGTTTGCGCAGCAGGGCGATGTGGGTGGGCGGGCCGCCGAAACCCACGCAGCCGATGCGGCCCCACTCGCGCAGGACCGTCGTCAGGGACGCCTGATACATCGGTCAGGAGCCGGCCGGCTGGAAGAGCTCCACCGGGTTGCCGGCGGGATCGTCCAGGACGATCTGGCGGCCGCCCGGGCCGCTGACCACGTCGCTGCGGAAGGTGACGCCGGCGGCGCGCAGCCGGGCCACCTCGGCGTCGATGTCGCCGACCAGCAGGTGGATGCGGTTCCAGCCGCCGGGGGAGGGCTCGCGGCCGTCCGGCATGGGGCGGCCGGCCGAGCTGGCCGGGCCCGACAGCAGCAGCCGCAGGTTGCCGCGCCGCACGTCGGCGAAGGCGGGCAGGAACGTGGTGTTGGAGGTGAAACCGAGGTGGCTGGTGTAGAAGTCGATCGCGGCCTGGACGTCGTCCACCAGGTAGCGGACGTGCACGGTGCTGTCAGTGATCATTACTGACTCCCAGGTGCAGTAGGAAGGTGACACGGGCGGTGAGGTCGTCGGCCACCTGCTCGAAGGCGGGGAGATCGGCCGGCTCGGGGATGCTCCAGTGCACTCGGCGGCCGGAGCCGGGGAACTCGGGGCAGACTTCCTTGACCCGGTCGCACAGCGTGATGACGAAGTCGAAGCGGTCGCCGGTGAACTCGTCGAGATGCTTGGGCCGGGCCGCGCTCAGATCGATGCCCCGGGCGGCCATGACGGCCACCGCGTGCGGGTGGATCGGCTTGGGGCGACTGCCGGCGCTGAAGGCGGCGCCCCCGTGGTGATGACGCAACAGGGCCTCGGCCATCTGGGAACGGGCGCTGTTGCCGGTGCACAGGAACAGGACCCGCCCGGAATAGGAGGGCGGGGTGGGTGGCGGTGTCAGCGACAGCGCCGGATGCAGGGCGGCCCCGGCCCCGGCCAGCAGGGCCGAGCACCGGGGCAGGTCGAGCGAGTAGTACGTGTCGCGGCCGTCGGCGCTGCTGCGCCGGGCGGTCACCAGGGCCGCCTTGCGCAGCTTGCCCAGGTGGTACGACACCAGGTTCTGCGGCTGGCCGAGCAGCGCCGTCAGCTCACGCACGGCCCGGTCGCTGCCCGCCAGCTCGCTCAGCAGCCGCCATCGCACCGGATGGCCGGCGGCGATCAGGAACGGCGGCGGGGTCACGCCCGCAGATTACATCAAATCAATTTGATGCAACAGCGCCCGACGATCCGACCAGCTGGAAGATGGCCACGCCCGGGCCCTGGTAGAAGACCTTCCAGTCGGACGAGGCGCGCAGGGCCGTCTCCAGGGACTTCATCGCGTCGTCCGGCTCGGTGCCGAAGTAGTCGGTGTAGTCGTCCATGGCCTCGCTGACCACCAGGTAGTTGGTCTTGTAGTTCATCGCCCGGATGTACGTCTCGATCTCCGGCAGCCGGGCGCCGGTGATGCTGTTGGTGAACAGCGGGTCGCCGACCAGCGAGATGTCCACCGACACGTGGCCCTTGTTGAAGGAGCCGTAGTTGCCCGTCAGCTTCGTCGGGAAGTTCGGCGCGACCAGGATCAGGCCCGAGTCCGGTTCGGCGTGCTCGTAGAAGTAGTCGGCGGCCACGATGTCGGTGGCCCGCACCTGATGCACGTACAGCTGACCCTGAAGGCCTTGCAGTCCGGCCAGCAGCAGCGCCGCCATCAGCAGGCCGGACAGGATCATCCCGGGGACGCCCCGGCGGCCCTTGCCGGCCCAGAGCAGGCCGATCAGCAGGCCGACGAACGGCAGGGAGAAGGCGAAGACCCGGTAGATCGCCTCGCCGCCGTAGTTGCCGCCGACCAGCGTCGCCATCGGGGCGAAGCCCAGCACGACCGGGATCAGGACGCGGCCGACCCTCTTGCGGGCGAGGAAGACCACCAGCAGCGCCACCGCCCACAGGCCGATGGCCAGGACACGCGAGACCAGCGCCGAGAACTCCTGCTCCGGTGTGCCCCAGGTCTGGGCGTTGCCGCCGGCGTTCGTCAGGAAGTCCAGGCTGAACAGGGTGTACGTGCTGGCCACGGAGACCAGGCGCGGGCCGATGAAGACGACCGCGATGGCGATCAGGCCGATCGTGAACTTGCGCGGGCGCAGGATCCCGAGCACGGCCAGGATGATCACCGGGATCATCATGACGACCGGGGTGAGCTGGTGAGACACCACGATCGCGCCGTAGACGCCGGCCGCGCCCAGGCTCGCCCAGCGGCGGGTCCGCCGGTCGGTCTCCATCGCGGCCGGCATGCCCCGCACGAGCCAGCGGCGCAGCCGGTCGATGCGGCCCTTCGGCTCACCGGTGAAGGCCGGCACCACGACCAGCCAGCGGATCACGATCACGAAGAAGGCCAGCATGAGCGGGAAGACGAACGCCTGCGGCGAGAAGTAGCCGATGTCGACCCACATCGTGGCCTGGAACAGGAACACACCGACCGCGATGATGCGGCGGTCGCGGGTGAACTGGCGCAGCAGCGCGGCCGTGATGACCGAGGTGACCAGCGCGAAGAACAGCGACGACCAGGCCGAGAACGAGATCGCGTCGACGCCGGAGACGTGCGAGATCATCGCCACCACGGCGAAGAAGCCGGGCCACTGCTGGTAGATGTCGCTGCCGCTGATCAGGTGGCCGTTGTCGCGGATCAGGTCGACGACGCCGATGTGCTTGTACGTCCAGGCGTACTCGGTCGTGCCGTCGAGCAGCGGGACCGTGGCCTGCATGATGACCGGGATGATGACCAGGTGGGCGGCCATCACGTACGGGCGGGCCCGGCCGAACAACTCGACCGCGAAGCCGATCAGCAGCAGCACCGCGCCGATCACGAAGGGCACGCCCAGGGCGGCCGTGAACCCGTACAACCCGACCTGGTCCGGTTGAAGCGCGACCAGTGCCAGGATCCAGAGGCCGAGCCCGGCGGCCATCGTGAAGAACGGCAGCGCACGGAGCACCGGGCCGTTGTCGACGGTCTCGAGCGGCTGGCCGGCGCCGCGGGGCACGGCGAAGCCGAGCCGGAAGAACTGAACCGCCGACCCGATGAGCGTGGCTCCGGCGAGAACACCGAGCCAGACGTACGGCTGCCAGAAGCGCAGCCACAACGGGACGACCGCGACGAACGTCGTCACCGCGAGCCCACCGGCCATGGTCAGCGCCCAGGAGAGGAGGCGGCTGCGGGTGTTCGCCACCGACATGATCGCCGCGCCCGGGCCGATCAGCACGAAGAGCACGAGCAGGGCGACCGAGGCCGGTCCGCTGACGGCCAGGCCGATCAGGCCGATCGCGGCCGCGAGCATGCCGGCCGCCGCGAACTCGGGCCGATGGTCGGCGGCGGCGTTCACGTCGATGGTGGTGGTGCGCTCCAGCGCCGCCGGCGCCGGTCCGCCGGTGGTGATCACCGGGGCCGGCAGCATGCGGGTCTCCGACTGGTCGTCGGGGCTGAGCGGGATGCGCACCGTCCGCTCGCCGACCTCCAGGCGCGTGGTGGCGTCCTTGTCGACCGAGCTGATCACCGCGGTGGCGTCGATGTCGCCGTCCACGATGCGGACGGTGGCGTCCGGCTGGTCCGAGCGCGGTTGCATTACTTTCGGGCCTCCGTGAGTCTGGTGGCGGCGCGTCGCCCCTTCAGGTACGCCCGGGGCCCCGCGAGCATGCCGCGGCGGTTGGCCGAGAGAAGCTCCCGTGGGAAATCGTCGCGCAGGGTGGCCGTCCGCGGGGTGTCCTTGCCGGTCATGTCCCGCAACGCGTGCGGTGCGAGCCGCAGCAGGGGGAAGATCAGGCCGGGGCGCTTCATGAGCAGGCTGGTGTACGCGGCCACGAGCCCCGTGCCGTACCCGACCATCTGCTTCTCGAGGCCCTGGTAGTCGCGGCGGTGGTAGTGCCGGGTGACCGCCGACGGCTGATAGACGATGGTGCCGCCGCTGAGCAGCACCTGGGTGAAGGCCAGGGTGTCCTCGGAGCCCATGGCCGGCGAGCCGGCGCCGAGCGCGGTGTCCCACATGCCGATCCGCTCGATGACGCCGGGCCGGAAGGTCATGTTGGCGCCGGTGGCGAACGGCGGCAGCGGGTAGAGCGGGCTCTGCCGGTGCGCGGTGTGCGGGCCGAAGGTGTCGGGCGTGAAGCCGCGGCCCTTGCTGTGCCCGCCGAACTGCTCGAACCAGATCTGGGCGCGGGTCTCCAGCTCGGCCGGCACGATCACGCCGGAGATCACGTCGGCCTCGGGGTGGTCGTGCAGGGCGCGGGCGATCTCGGCCAGCCAGTTCGGGTCGGCCACCTCGTCGTCGTCGATCCAGGCCAGGATCTGCCCGGGCGCGGCCTTGGTGGCGGCGTTGCGGGCGTACGACAGTCCGGCCCGCGGCTCCAGCAGATAGTCGACCGGGCCGCGCCGGGCCGCGGCGCGGACCACCTTCTCGGTGGCGTCGGTGACCGGCGCGTTGTCGACGACCAGGATGCGGAAGCCGGGGTAGTTCTGCGCGATCAGGCTGTCCAGGCACTGGGCGAGCATCTCGGGGTGCTCCCGCGTGCAGATCACGACGGTGATGTGCGGCGCGGTGGCCAGGATCTTGCGGCGCGAGGCCAGGAACTCGTCGCCCCGGGCGAGCTTGGGGCGGATCACGTCGCCCAGCTCGGCCTCGATGGCGGCGGACAGGGCGGTCGATTCAAGACCGTTCTCCGGTACGTCGACGAGCACGGTTCCCAGGGGCTCGGTGTGCCACCGGACCAGGACCCAGGCCTGCTCGGCCCGCCGCCCGTCGGGCTGCACGGCCGGCACGGCCGGGAGGGTCTGTGCCAGGTCGACGTCGAGGACGACGGCGGGAAGGACGGTGGTGCTCATCGGGCCGGCTCCAACTCTGCCTTGGGCCGGCGCTTGGCGGCGACCGTCTCGACGACGCCGCCCCACCCGGCGGCGAAGACACCGGCGACGATGCCGCCGGCGCGCGGGAGGTCGCCCGTGCTCAGGTTGCGCAGGACGGCCTTGGGGAGGGACCAGAGGTAGGACCGCTCGGCGCCGAGCGTCTCGCCGCCGTCGTGCAGTCCGGCCATCTGCACCTTGCCGCGGCCCTCGGCGTAGCAGCGGTGCACGAAGAAGCTGAACGTGGAGCGCTGGGCCGGCACCTCGTGGCGGATCACGGCGCCCGGCACGTACATCCAGTGGCCGCCGTCCAGCGCGCTCATCCGCAGGCAGAGCTCGGTGTCCTCGGGGCGGTTGCGGTCGCCCAGCTTGCCGAACCCGACCCGGAAGCCGCCGACGGCGTCGAAGACCGAGCGGCGCACGACCATGCTGGCCGACCAGACGTTGCGCACGGGCGAGGTGACGGTGGGCATGCCCGCGTACGAGCCGCCGACCGCCCACAGGAACTCGTCGGGCATCCACCGGGGCCGGTCGCGTTCCCAGGCCGGCTCGATGCCGCCGCCGCTGCCGACCACCTGCGGGTCGGCGAACGGGGCGATCAGGTTTTCCAGCCAGTCGGGCTGGGCCGTGATGTCGTCGTCCATGAAGGCGACCAGGGGGGTGGTGGCGTGGAAGGCGCCGGTGTTGCGGTTGCCGGAGACGCCCTTCGCGTACGCGTTCTCGAGGACCGTCACGCCGGGCAGGTCCCGCTGGATGCGGCGGAACAGCTCGGGGTTGTGATCGACGACCACGATCACCTCGGCCGGCGCGAACCGCTGCGACTTGGCGCAGGCGATGGTCCGTACGAGCGAGGACCAGCGTTGTTCGGTGTGCGTCGGTATGACGATCGACGTGGCGAGCAGGGGGGAAGGCACGGGGAGCGTCTCCTGGAGCGAGGGGGTTGGAGGACGGTCAGTCTTCGAGAACGGGGGTCTTCTTGATCTCGGTGCTGACCACGCCGACCTCGGGCCTGCTCTGCTGGTGGACGATCACGCCACCCGGGCGGCGCACGCCCTTGCTGTTGGTGGCGCGCATCCGGCCGTACTCGCTGAAAATGGTCCGGAGGACGCGGAAACCGTCCCGGAAGGTGTTGAGGTTCGTCTCGCCGTGGATGCGGCGGTGCTCGATGCTGCCGACCTCGCCGACCTTCATGCCGTCGACCGCGGCCCGGATGTTGATCATCGTCTCGATCTCGAAGCCGTCGCCCCACAGCTTGGAGCCGTCCGCCTGCTTCGGGAGCCGGATGTCGGGCAGGTCGAGCACCGGTACGACGCTGCGCCAGAACGCGTTGTAGCCGTAGCAGAGGTCGGTGAACTTCGTACCGAACAGTACGTTGACCACCAGGTTGAGCCCGTCGTTGCCGAGCTTGCGCAGCTTGGTGATGTCGTGGCTGAAGCCGCCGTGGTTGAAGCGGGAGCCCTTCACGAAGTCGGCGCCGGCCACCAGCTTGGCCACGAACAGCGGGATCTCGGCCGGGTCGGTCGAGCCGTCGGCGTCGATCATCACGATGATGTCGCCCGTGCAGGCGGCGAAACCGCAGGCGAGCGCGTTGCCCTTGCCGGTGCGGGTCTGGTGCACCACGACCACGTCGGGCCGCAGCTCGCGGGCCACCTCGACGGTCCGGTCGACCGATCCGCCGTCCACCAGCACCACCTCGGTGATGTCCGCCGGAAGCTTGGCGAACACGTGAGGCAGGTTGCGCTCCTCGTTCAGGGTCGGAATCACGACGCTCACGCTCGGTGATGTGCGTCCGTCACCCTTCGTGTTGTTGGTGGAGGCGGAAATATCCATGTCGGTCCCTTTCCGGGGTGGCCGCGGCGGCAAGAGGCGTAAGGAACTCGCTTCTGTCGCCCCACCGTAGCAACCAGCTACGAAGCGTCAACCGACCTAAGAGACGGCTCCATCTCGACTGCCTGTGCGCCCGCTGTGAGGCCGTGGAGCTCAGTGGATACGCTCCGGCAACACGCCACGACTTTGGTCACATTCTCACCGTGAGTAACGGACGGCAGGATTGATCGGGACAGGTTCGGCGCAAAAGTCGCGGAACTCGCCTTCGCCTTCAGATCGCCCAGTGGGGCCGCAAAGAAAAATGTCGGAATACTCCGCGTGAAATTCGTCACCGAAGGTAGACATCACTGTCCGTGAGGTCCTGGTTGCGAGCCGGTTGCGACACGGCCTCACCTGGGACCACGGCAGGCCCCTGCTTTGGGTACTGTCCCGTAGGTTCCGAGCGCGATTACTTTTGGTGAGGCGATGAGCACTGATGAAGCCCTCTGTGTCTGCGGGCATCCGCGGCGGGCGCACGAGCACTATCGCTCCGGATCCGAGTGCTCGCTGTGCGAGCCGGCGGCCTGCCGGCGGTTCCGGCGAGCGACGTGGTGGCGCCGGATCCTCGGGCGTGCGAATGCCTACTAGATCTGTAGGCTAAGTCTCACTTGAGACCCGCTCGTGGGGAGGGACTGCCATGCCGCTGCCCGATTTCCTGATCGCCGGGGTGCCGAAGGCGGGAACGACCGCCCTGCACGCCGCGCTCGTCCAGCACCCCGGCCTGTTCCTGCCGACGGTCAAGGAGCCCAAGTTCTTCCTCTTCGACGGCCCGCCGCCCACCACGGGCGGCCCCGGCGACGTGCAGACCTATCAGGAACACGTCTGGCGCCAGGAGGAGTACGAGGCCCTGTTCGCCCCCGCGCCGCCGGCGGCCACGCTCGGCGAGGCCACACCCTTCTACCTGTACGACCTGAAGGCGCACGAGCGCATCAAGGCCCTCATCCCGTCGGCGCGGCTGATCATCCTGCTGCGCGACCCGGTCGACCGGGCCCATTCGAACTGGACGCACCTCTGGAACGCGGGCCTCGAGCCGGAGGCCGACTTCCTCACCGCCTGCCGGGCCGAGGAGTCCCGCAAGGCCGCCGGCTGGGCCGATTTCTGGCACTACGTCAGCCTCGGCAAGTACGGCGAGCAGGTGCGCCACCTCTACGAGCACTTCCCGCGCGAGCAGGTCCTGCTGATGCGCTACCGCGAGCTCAAGGACGACCCGGCGGCCGCGCTCGACCGGGTCTGCTCGTTCCTCGGCGTCGCCACCGGGGTGCTGACCTCCATCCCGCGCGAGAACGTCAACCGCCACGTGGTCGAGGACGGCGACGTGAACCGGATCCTGCGCTATCTTCTGCGCACCGGCGGAGCCTTCGGGCATCGCTTCCCGGTGCCGCTGCGGCTCGCCGCCCGCGGGCCGCTGCTCACGCTGCTGCACCGCAAGAAGGGGGCCCGGCCGGTGACCACGCCGCACGAGCGTGCCGCTCTGCTGCCGTCGTTCGTTGACGACATCGCGCTGCTGAGTGAGGTCACGGGGGAGAACTACGACGACTGGCTGTCCGCCGACCGACACGCGAGCGCCGCCGAATCCCCACATTCTTGATAGATGATGCATACTTGCTGGGCCCGTTCGCGCCGAAGGAGTCGCCTTGACCACCGGAATCTCGATCATGCCGCTGCCCCGCTGGGACGACTCCACGGTGGTGGTCGAGCCTCCCGGTGAGGAGCCGGGCGCCTGGGCCGGAGCGCCCAGCTCGATCGTGGTCGACGGGCGGTTCTACCTCGCCTACCGGCTCCGCCTGCCGATCGGCGAGGGCCGCGGCATCGCCAACGTGATCGCCGCCTCCGACGACGGGGTCAGCTTCACGCCGGTCGTCGAGGTCACCAAGGAGCAGTTCGGCGCCGAGTCGCTCGAGCGGCCCGCCATCGTGCACACCCCGGACGGCAGGTGGCGGCTCTACGTCAGCGCCGCCACCCCCGGCACCAAGCACTGGCGGGTGGAGCTGCTCGAGGCCGCCACCCTGGCCGGGCTGGCCACGGCGACGCCGCGCACGGTCCTGGCCGGCGACGACACCGTCGGCGTCAAGGACCCGGTGCTGCACCACGACGAGCACGGCTGGCACCTGTGGGCGTCCGTGCACCCGCTGGAGAGCTGGGACGACGCCGACCGCATGACCACGGAGTACGCGACCAGCCCCGACGGCGTGCACTGGACCTGGCGGGGCACGGCCCTGGCCGGGCGCCCGGGCCAGTGGGACGCCCGCGGAGTGCGGGTCTCCTCCGTCCAGGTCACCGGCGACGAGATCACGGTCGCCTACGACGGGCGGGCGACCGCGGGGGAGAACTGGGAGGAGCGTACGGGCGTCGCGCGCGGCAAGCGTCTCGCCGACGGCAGCTTCGGCCGGCTCACCGCGGAGGACCGCGAGCCGCTGGGCAGCCCGCACGAGCCCAACGGCCTGCGCTACCTGAGCCTGGTCGCGCTGCCCGACGGCCGGCAGCGCGTCTACTACGAGGCCACCCGCGCCGACGGAGCGCACGACCTTCGTACCGAATTGTTCTGATGTTGTGAGAGCGCGATCACGATCCACGGGGTCTGAGCCCTTGGATCGATCTTGATGCTCTACCTTCGTTGGTGACGCCAGGTGCGCGCGGAAAACGGCCGCACCGTCGATGTCGGGGCCGCCCCCACAAGGGGCGGCTTCGTCATTTTCCGCACCTGTTCTGCAACCGTGATTTCCCTGGCCTGATCCCGGCTCCGGCCGATGGGGCCAACCGCTCGGCAACCTCCGACGGTTCAGGAGAGATCAGTGGTTCTTGCAACGGCTTCGAAGGAACAGCCCTACTTCATCGAGTCGGGATGCGACGTCACCGACCCCAGGATCCTGGTCGCGGACGACGACGAGGACATCCGTGAGATCGTCGTCATGAAGCTCATGGCCGCCGGCTACAACGTCATCACCACCGACAACGGCAGCAGCGCCCTGCACCTGGTCCAGTCCGAACAGCCCGACATGGTCATCCTGGACGTGGCCATGCCCGGCATGGACGGCCTCAGCGTCTGCTACGAGCTGCACTCCAAGGCGGCCACCGCGCAGATCCCGGTGCTGATGATGAGCGGCCGCGACCGCCCGCTCGACATCGACCTGGGCCTGACCGTGGGCGCCGACGACTACCTGGTCAAGCCCTTCAGCCCGGCCGAACTCGTCCGCCGCGTGCGCTGGCTGCTCATCGCCAACGCGGACTGACCGTCCGCAGGAAGGCGGTCAGCGCCTGCCGGTAGGGCTCGACCGTGGTCAGGTCCGCGTACTCCTCCGGGCCGTGCTGCCCGTCCCCGCCCGGCCCGAAGATCACCGCGTCGATCCCCCGCGCGTAGTAGAAGCGCCCGTCGGCCGCGCCGTGCTTGCGCAACAGCGTCCCCGGGAACCCCACATCCCGTACGACCTGGCGCAGTTGCCCGACGTCGTCGCTGTCCGGATCGGCGCGGTGCGGCGCCCCGAGCGCCCGCACCTCGACGTCGACCCCGGTGACCTCGCGCAGATGCTCGGCCACTTCTTGTTTCGTACGCCGGTCGAAGTCGCCGTCCTCCGGCGGGAAGCGGATGTCCACCCAGGCCTCCGCCTCCGCCGGCACCTGATTGATCGCCTGGTTGCCGGTCTCGATCCGGGCCACGTTGGCCGTGGTCCGCCAGGCCTCCTCGGCGGGCGCCGGGTAGCGCTCCAGCAGCCGGCCGATCCCCGCCACGACGGCCAGGACGGCGTTCTCGCCCAGCCACGGATAGGCGGCGTGCGCGGCCCGTCCCGTCGCCCTCAGCCGCACGTGGGCGAGGCCCTTCGACTCCGTGACGACCTCGAGCCGGCTCTGTTCACCGATGACCACGAACCCGGCCCGTACCCCCGAATCGACCTGATGCCCCGTCCCGTCGAACCCGCCCACCTCTTCGTCGGTGACGAGCTGAAGGCCCAGGGGGTACGGCACGGCGCGCGCCACCTCGCGGAAGACGGACGCCATCACGACCGCCGCGACCTTCATGTCCTGGGCGCCCCGCCCGTAGAGCCGCTGCCCGTCGCGCCGCGGCGTGAACTGCTCGTCGGCGCCGGGCACCACGTCGAGGTGGGCGTTGAGCAGCACCCGGAACGGCCCGCTCGACCCCTCGGTGCGCACCAGGGCGCTCGGCTTGCCGTGGGACTCGAACCGCTCGACCGTGAACCCCGGCCCGACGACGCCCAGCGTGAACTCGAGCGCCCGGGCGAGGTCGGCCGGCCGGTCCGCCGTCGACCGCACGGCGATGAGCTCGGCGGCCAGATCTACGAGATCCTCCATCGGGCCACGTTAGCTTTTATTGATAGTCGTCGCCGTAGAGGTGGCGGCCCGGATGGCCGTGGAAGAGCAGGCAGCGGCCGTCGTCGTGCGGTCCCCGCTCGGCCCCGCACAGCGGGATGGGATTGATCTCGGAGGCGCTCAGCGACCACTGCACCCACCAGCCGGTGCCGTGGGCGTGCTGGGCCAGGCCGGCGTGCGGGCCCGGATGGGGATGCTCGAGCTCGCAGTGCAGCACCCGGTCGAGGGCGTGCGCCGGCGGTGGCAGCCGGCTCAGCCAGCCCACCTGGGCGTGGTCGAGCTCGATGCGGGCCGGGCAGCGGCTCGCGTCGGCGGCGGCCAGGCTGGTGACATAAGTGCCGGCGCCCTTGCGCGAGGCGATCAGCCCCTCGGTGCGCAGCAGGCGCAGGGCGCTCTGAATCGTCGCGCGGGCCACCTGGTGCTCGGCCGCGAGCACATGCTCGGACGGCAGCTTCCCGCCCACCGGCAGGTGACCGGTGACGATCTCGTGGCGGATCTCGGCGGCGATCTGCTGATACGGCGCGAGGATGTCGACGGTCGGCATCTAAAGGATGCTGCGTGGCTGGTCAGGTGCAGACAAGTACGCAGGCGCGTTCCGGTTGCGCGATCCGGACAACCGTCCGGTCAGCGGGGCCGGCCTGTCCACATGCGGTTCCGGGCGGTTTCAGAAGGTGAAAGGACGGGTGAGAGGCGGCACAGTAACGCTCTCGTGGCGTTTTCGGCCCGGAGACGCCGGGTACCGCCATCCGAAGATCAGTGGGGATGGTGGGGTGGATGCGGACGCTGGGCGGGCGATATCAGCTCGTGCGACGGATCGGCGTCGGCGGCATGTCCGAGGTGTGGCGCGGGCACGACCAGGTGCTCGACCGGCCGGTCGCGGTGAAGATCATGGCGCCCGCGGTCGAGGGCACCCTGGGCCAGATCGGTGTGGACCTGGTGCGCACCGAGGCCCGGTCGGCGGCCCGGCTGGCACACCCGAACGTGGCCGGCGTGCACGACTTCGGCACGTCACCGGCGGTCGGGGAGGGGCGCGAGGTCCCGTACATCATCATGGAGCTGGTCGAGGGGCAGACGCTGGGCGCGCACATCGCGGCCGGCCCGATCGACTGGCGCATCGGGGTGCGCATCTGCGCCGAGGTGGCGGCGGCGCTGGCCGCGGCCCACGCCGAGAAACTGGTGCACCGCGACATCAAGCCCGGCAACGTGATGCTGACCCCGGCCGGGGCGAAGGTCCTGGACTTCGGCATCGCGGCCGCCGTCGGCTCGCACGAGCCCGACCCGGACGGCCCGGTCATGGGCACGCCGGCCTACGTGGCCCCCGAGCGCTTCGAGGGCTGCCCGGCCTCACCGGCGTCGGACATGTTCGCCCTCGGCGTCCTGCTCTACCTGTGCATCACCGGTCACCTGCCGTGGCGCGCCGAGACCCCGACCGAGCTGGTGCACGCGCAGCGCTACAACGACCCCATCCCGCTGCCCGAGTCCGACGGCCTGCCCCCCGAGGTGATCGACCTCTGCTCGCGCTGCCTGAGCCGCGACCCCGAGGACCGCCCGACCGCCCTCGTGGCGGCCCTGCTGCTGGCCGAGGCGGTCGACGCCCGTGTCTACGTACCCTTGCAGGACCTGGACCCGTCCCCCGCGCGACCGAGAGTCTCCCCGTGGGACGCCCAGGCCGCCGAGGCCCCCACCTCCGTCGCGGTGCCGGTGGAGGAGCCCGTCGCGGTGCCGGCGGAGGAGGAGCGGGCCGGCCGCCACCGCGCCGACTAGCGCCGTCGGCGTCACTCAGTGACTCAGCTCGCAATACTTGCCTCTGACGTCAGCGTGAGGTTCTAGCGTGATGGCATGCAGATCAACGGCAGCAAAGCTCTCGTCACCGGCGCCAACCGCGGCCTCGGCAAGGCCTTCGCCGAGGCCCTCCTCGCCCGCGGCGCCACCACTGTCTACGCCACCGCCCGGCGTCCCGACAGCATCGACATCCCCGGCGTCGTCGCCCTCCCGCTGGACATCACGGACACCGCCTCCATCGAGGCCGCCGCGGCCGAGATCGGCGACCTCGACATCCTCGTCAACAACGCCGGCATCTCCACCGACGCACCGCTGCTCGGCCCCTCGACGGACAACATCCGCCGCGAGTTCGAGACCAACTTCTGGGGCACCCTCAACGTCACCCGCGCCTTCGCCCCCCGCCTGGCCGGCGGCGCCATCCTCAACGTCATCTCGGCCCTGAGCTGGTACGCCTTCGCCCCCTCGAGCAACGGCTACGCCGCCTCCAAGGCCGCCGAATGGTCCCTCACCAACGGCATCCGGCTCGAGCTGGCCGACCAGAAGACCCAGGTCACCGCCCTGGCCCTGGCCATCGCCGACACCGACATGATGGCCGGCTACGACATCCCCAAGCTCCCGCCGAGCGAGGTCATCGCCTTGGCCCTGGACGGCCTGGAGGCCGGCAAGCTCGAGGTCATCGCCGACACCCCCACCGCCAACGTCAAGGCCTCCCTGTCCAAGGACCCGGCCCTCTTCTACGCCGACATCGCCGGTGCCCTCTTCGGCTAGCCGCTGCGGGGGACCACCACGACCGGAGACGGGCTCGGTGCTTCGGCGCTGCGAACATCGCAGCGCCGAACCCGCCTCTCAGGCGATCTGGCGAAGGTCGTTGCCGTAGTCGAAGATAATCCGCATTCGGGCGCCCAGCGCTCGCGCGTATCGGCTCAAGGTCGCGACCTCGTTGGTGTCGAGCTCGCCGTTCTCGATCTGACTGACCCGTCCGGGCGAGACGCCCATCAGCTCGGCCACCTGCCGCTGCGTCATGCCCAGCCGCTTGCGCTCCTCGGCGAGGTGATACGCGCTGACCCAGGCCTCGGTGCGTGCCCGCTCCACCGCCAAAGCCTCGTCGTCCCCGTCGTGCAGTTCCGCGCGAAGGTCTTCCCAGTCCTCGAACTCGCTCACGAGTCGTCCCTCCGATTTCTCTCTTCGGCCAACCAGGTTTCGTAAGCACCTTCGGCGACCGGAATTGCTTTCTTGTACCACCGGCTCCAGTCGCCGGCCTTGTTCCCGGCCACCAGCAGGACAGCCTGTGACCACGGGTCGAAGACAAACAGCACCCTGACAGCGACGTCCCGCCCTGAACGGGGCCGCCGGGCCGATCTCAGCCAACATGTCGATGGCCACGTTCACCGAACGGAACACATCCGGATCTGCCTGCCGCAACGCCCGTAGCCAAGCGCGCACGTCAGACGTGGTCTTGATTGACCAGCGTCGTGAGGCGTCCTGGGGTATGAGCAAACTATAGCTTGAGCTAAATAAGGAACGGAGGATTTCGTGCACGGCTCGCCAGGCACCAACCGACTCGGCTACCAAACAACGCCTCCGGTGCGGCGGCTGTCTCGTAAGCCCTTGTGCCCATGTGACAGTCAGCGGTCCGCAACCTGGGAACGTGCAGCAGCGCCCCCACGGATGGCGGGGGCGCTGCGGTGAGGCTCGCAGTTACCTGCGTGCGTTCCTGTGACGGGCTGCGTATCCGGGACTGCGGCGACCGCCGATGTACCAGGTGCCGCGATGCCGTCCGCCGTAGTTCGAGCGGATGTGCAAGCCGAGATGCCGGCCTCGGTAGGCCGAGGCGCTGTGCCGGCCACGGCGCCGGATCTGGAAGAACCGGCCAATCGCGGCGGGGCCGAGTACGAGAAGTATCTCGGCGGTGACGTGTGCGACCTGCGCCAGGTCGGCGACGGTGTCGAGGGACATGCGTTGTGCTCCAGCAGCAGTGGAGGGACAGGGCGCAGTCACCTCTTGGCGCTGATGTGCTGAAGAGAATGGGGTTACGTCGTGCGGGTGTCGACGATCTTTGTGCGGCGCGCGGAGTTATCGCAGGTGGCGGTCGAAGCGCTCCCTAGACACCTCGTCGAGCGGTGAGCCCGTCCCAACCGGGTCGGTCAGCGGGCAGTGAATGCGCTGCGAACCCGCGCGTGGCGAGGTCCACGCCTCAAGACCGCCAGCGCCTCGACCGCTGCAGCACGCGACCGCTACCGGGCGTTGTTCGAGAACGGCACCCTGGACGACGGCGATGGGGCCAACGACTGCCGGACTGCGCCAGGTCGCCGCTGGCTTCAACGAAGCAGCTCGATCGCCGCCATCCCTGATCAGTCAGGGAGGGCGGCGATCGTAGCTAGGCGCCTTCCTGGTCAGCCGCTGCGGGGGACCACCACGACGGGGAGGCGGGCTCGGCGGATCAGGCGGGTGGAGACGCCGCCCAGGAGGACCCGGCGGGCTGGGCCGTAGCCTCGGGAGCCGCAGAAGAGGATGTCCACGTCGGTCAGGGTGGCCAGCTTCTCGACCACGTCGCCCGACTCGATGCGCCAGTCGGTGCGGGCGTTCGGGACGGTTTCGGCGGCTCGGGACAGGGACTGCTCGTACGTCTCGCGGGCCGTTTCCAGGAACGCCCGCTCGGCGTCGTCGCCGATGAGGAAGGGCAGGGACGCGTCGGCCTCCGCCACCACCGTGTAAAGGCGCAGCTCGGCGCCCGTGCGGGCGGCCATCCGGGCCGCCTCCTCCAGGGCGCGCCGGCCGTCGGGGGTGTCCACGTAGGCCACCCCGACCCGGCCCAGCTTGCCCAGGGGGCCGGTCAGGCCGGACGGCGCCACCGCGACCGGGCAGAGCGTGCCGGCCAGCAGGCGCTCGGCCGTGCTGCCGCCGGCGCCGACCACCAGCAGCGAGGCCGCCTCCTGTTCGGCCAGGTCGTGCAGGCCGTGTGCGGCCGACGAGGACGCGATCAGGCGGTAGTCGGCCTCGACCGCCGCGCCCTCCAGCGCGGCCCGGGCGCCGTCGAGCACCAGCGTGGCCGCCCGGTGCCGGTCGGCCACCCATTCGGCGTCGACCCGGCCCGAGCCGAGGGCGGCCGGCGCCGGGTGCACCACGGCCACGATCAGGGGGACGCCGAGCGTCTGTGCCGTCCAACTGGCCAGGGTCAGCGCGTCCGTGCCGGACGCGCCGCCGTCGTATCCGGTGACGACCGGGCCGGTCATCTCGGCTCTCCCTCGTCGTCGGGGCCGCTCTCGTCGTGGTCGCGGGCCCAGCCCGGCGTGGACGAGGGCTCGGTGCGCAGGCGGGAGTTGCGGTAGCCGTACAGCCAATAAATGACCATGCCGATGGCCAGCCAGACGATGAACCTGATCCAGGTGTCGAGGGGCAGGTCGGTCATCAGGTAGACGGCGAACGCGATGCCGAGCAGCGGCAGCAGCGGCGACCACGGCACCCGGTAGGGCCGCGGCATGTCCGGCCGGGTGCGCCGCAGCACGATCACGCCGATGTTGACCAGGACGAACGCGAACAGCGTGCCGATGTTGACCAGCTTGACGATCTCGCTGAGCGGGATCAGCGCGGCCAGGATCGCGATCAGCACGCCGAGCACGATGGTGAGCCGGGCCGGCGTCCCGTACCGCTGGTTGACCTGGGCCAGCCGCTGCGGCAGCAGGCCGTCGCGGCACATGGCGAAGAAGATGCGGGTCTGCCCGTACATGATCACCAGAACCACGCTGGTGATGGCGACGACCGCGCCGAGCGACAGCACGGCCGCGGCCCAGCTGATGCCGGCGCCCTGGTCGAGGGCGGCGGCCAGCGGCGCGTCGCTCTCCTTCATCTGGTCGGGCGAGGCGATGCCGAGCGCGCCGACCGCGGTCAGCACGTAGAACACCGTGCAGATCAGCAGCGAGCCGATGATGGCCAGCGGCAGGTCACGCTCGGGCTTGCGGGCCTCCTCGCTGCCGGTGGAGACCGCGTCGAAGCCGATGTACGCGAAGAAGATGACCGCCGCGGCCGCTGTCACCCCGTCCACGCCCTCGGGGGCGAACGGCTGGAAGTTGCCGGTGCCGAAGTTGGCGAACGCGACCACGATGAAGAACAGCAGCACGGCCAGCTTGATGACGACCATCACCAGGTTGACCCGCGCGCTCTCGGTGACCCCGCGGACCAGCAGGAACGTGATCGCCAGGACGACGAAGACGGCCGGCAGGTTGAAGACGCCGCCGTCCTCGGGGGACTTCGCGATCGCGTCCGGCAGGGCGACGCCGAACGCCGAGTCGAGGAACGCGTTGAGGTTGCCGCCCCAGCCGACCGCGATGGCCGCGACCGACACCCCGTACTCGAGAATGAGGTCCCAGCCGATGATCCAGGCGACCAGTTCGCCCAGGGTCGCGTACGTGTACGTGTACGCGCTGCCCGCGACCGGGATGGACGAGGCCAGCTCCGCGTAGGACAGCGCGGAGAACGTGCACGCCACCGCGGCGAGCACGAAGGACAGGATGACCGCGGGCCCGGCGATGCCCGCCCCCTCGCCGATCACCACGAAGATGCCGGTGCCGATGATCGCTCCGACACCCATGGCGGTCAGCTGCGTCGCGCCGACCGCCTTCTTGAGACCGTGCCCCTCCTCCGCCGTCTCGGTGATCAGGGAGCGCACGTCTCTGACCGCGAAGATGCCCGGCCGTCCCGAAGTCGTCGCCATACCGCGTTCACCTCCCGCTATTGGTTCCCGCCGATGTAACGATGTGCCTACCGACAGTTGCGCGCAACTCCAGGACACGCACCGGCTGTCCGCTGTGGTGCCGGAAACACGCGGCAGCCTGCGAGGGTCCGTTCCGCCGGGGTACGGTGTGGCCACGGGAAAGAGAGGTTCTGCGCCATGGGCGAGGCGGTGATGACGACGCGGCGGCAGGCCGACGGCGCGATCGTCGTCGATGTCCGCGGCACTCTCGACGCCGCCACCGTCGGCGCCCTCCGCGAGATCCTGCTCGGCACCCTCCAGCGCGAGCGGCCGGTCACCCTGGTGGTCGATCTGACCTTCGTCACCTTCATGGACTCGCAGGGCATCGGCACCCTCGTCACCGGTCACAACGCGGCCCGCGAGGTCGGCACCCGGTTCATCCTGCGCAACCCGAGCGAGTTCGTGCACCGCCAGTTGCGCGTCACCGGCCTGACCGAGATGTTCGGCCTGCCGCCTTCTTCTTCAACGACGCAGACCTATACGCCCTGAGCGTTTAAAGTGCGGGGATGGAGCACTCGGCCGGCCGTGAACCCGACTGGCTGAGCATGCCCGCGGCGGCCGGGCGGTGGCACGAGCTCGACGTCAAGGCGCCGCAACTCGGCGCCGTGCTGGCCGTGCGGATCTGGACGCCGGCCCAGCGCACCGACCGGGTGCTGGTCGCGCACGACGGGCCCGACTACGACCTCCACGCCGGCCTCGGGCGCTACGTCGCCGCCTCGATCACGGCCGGGCGGATAGCGCCCTGCCGCCTCGTCCTGCTGCCCGCCGGCGACCGCTTCGAGTGGTATTCGGCCTCGCCCGCCTACGCCCGCAGCCTCAGCGGCGAGATCCTGCCCCAGGTGGCGGACGGGCCCGTGGTGGGCGTCGGGGCCAGCCTGGGCGCGCTGGCCATGCTGCACTGCCAGCGCCGCCACCCGGAGTCGTTCGCCGGGCTGTTCCTGCAGTCGGGCAGCTTCTTCCAGCCGCGGTTCGACAAGCAGGAGTCCGGCTTCGCGCGATGGCTGCGCATCGTGCGGTTCACGGGGCGGGTGCTGCGCGCCTCGCGCGGGCCGGGCGTGCCGGTGCCGGTCACGATGACCTGCGGCCGGGGCGAGGAGAACCTGGCCAACAACCGGAGCATGGCCGAGGCCCTGCGCTCGCAGGATTATCCGGTGGCATTCGCGGAAAACGAAGGTGGTCATGACTGGCCCGCCTGGCGGGACGCCCTGGATCCGCACCTCACCTCACTGCTGAACGGGCTTGAGAGGAGCCGCAGTGGCTGACGTAGAGCACACCATCGGACTGTTGCTGGGAACCGAGGACGACTGGCCGCGGGCCTACGAGGCACTGCTGCGGCGGATCGGGACGATCACCGGACCGGACGGCAAGACGCACCGGGTCAACACGGAGCGGGTCACCATCGAGCCGTTCAACCTGCGCGACCAGCCACGGCACGAGCTGGTGATCGACCGGCTCGCGTACTGGTACTACCACCCGCGCGAGTGGCTCAAGAAGATCGCGCTGATGGACGACGTGTACCTGCTGAACAGCCCGTTCACGTTCCAGTCGATGGAGAAGCACGCGGCGTACTGCGCGATGATGCGGCTCGGCCTCAAAGTGCCGGAGACGGTCCTCGTTCCGTACAAAAACCCTTTGGACAACAGCCGGTACGCCTACACGGCCGCCCGTTACAACCAGCCGTTCGACCTCGACCGTACGGCCGAGCAGGTCGGCTATCCGCTCTACATGAAGCCGTACGACGGCGGCGCCTGGGTCGGCGTCTCCAAGATCCGCAACCCGGACGAGCTGCACGCGGCCTACGACGCGTCGGGCGAGCGGCTGATGCATCTGCAGGCCTCGGTCGAGGGGTACGACGTGTTCGCGCGCTCGCTGAGCATCGGCCCCGAGACCATGGTGATGAAGTTCCGGCCCGACCAGCCGATGCACTCGCGGTACGAGGTCGACCACAGCTTCCTCTCGGCCGAGGTCGGCGACGAGGTGGTGACCATCTCGCGGCTGGTCAACGCGTTCTTCCGCTGGGAGTTCAATTCCTGCGAATCTCTCGTACGGGGCACCGACGTGCACCCGATCGACTACGCGAACGCCTGCCCCGACGTGGCGATCACCTCGCTGCACTACTACTTCCCGTGGGCGATGGCGGCGCTCGCGCGCTGGACCATCTACTGCGTCGTCACGGGCCGCCGTCCGCGGCTGGACACCGACACCTCGGCCTATTTCGAGATCTCGGACGACAGTTCTTTGTCGTACGCCGAGAAACTGGGCGAATATCGGCGGCTGGCCGACGCGCACTTCGAGGTCGACCGCTACCGGGACTTCTGCGCCTCCTACCTGGGGCACGTGGACGAGATCGTGCACGACTGGGTCACGTCCGAGGAGTTCCGGTCGCTGCTGCGCGAGACGGTCCGCGCCACCTATCCGGTTCACGAGCACGAGAGGTTCCTCGCACATTTCGGCGGCCTGATCGACGCCTGGCAGCGCGATCATGTCGTACCCCCGGCCTAGTCTTTCGGATGTGCGGATCCGTCTCGAAGGACACGACCTGCCCGGTGCCCGGGCCGGTTCCTCCGCGCTGCGCCTCGCCAATGTCCACGTGGGGGTGCAGCGCAAGGCCGTGGCCGAGCTCCTGGTCCCGGCCTGGGCGCCGTCGGCCACCTGGGATCTCACGGTCGACGCGCGCGAGGTCGACGATCTGCTCGACGTCGGCGGGCCGTGGGTCCACGGCCGGCCGGGTGCCCGGTTCCTCTATCTGACCTGGGGAAACGTCGTTGGGGACACGTTCGAGATGTTCCGGCGGGCCAAGCTCATGTTCGGCGACGTTCCGACGGCGGTGCTGCGGGAGGCGTACGAGGGAAAGGTGTTGATCGGCTCCTTGGGGCTGACCGACGCCCACGGTGACCCGGTGTGTGCGCGGGTGCGGCCCGAGTGGAGCGTGGGATGACCGACGTCGCCCAGGCCACCGTGCGGGTGCTGCACGGGTTCGTCGGGCGTGACGGCTCGCTGGCGCTGTGGGGCGAGAGCTCCATGCCGGGCTCGCACGCGGGCCCGCCTTCGCGTGGTGGCGGCCATCCGTTCGCGCTGCCCGCCGGCCTCCTGCCGGCCGGTGACGCCCGCCCGGCGGCGACGCTCGTGCTGCCCTCGACCAGCGCCGGGCCGCTGCCGTCGCCCCAACTGGGCCTGCCGCCGCGGCGCGGGACGCCACGGCTGCGGGCCTGGCCGGTGCCGGCGGTGACCGTGCCGTTCCTCGACGACGACCTCGCCGACTCGTGGGACGGGCGGCTCGGGCAGTCGGTGCTGTGGATGGTCGAGTTGTGCGCGTTCGCGGCCGACCTCGTGCGGCGCGGGCGGGTGCTGCCGGCGGTCCAGCCGCACGGGCCCACCGCGCGCTGGCGGCCCGTGCTGACCGGCTTCGACGCCCACCACCAGGCCGACCTGCTGCGCCGGATGCCCGCGGCGGCCCGGGCCGAGCGGTCCCGGCCCGGCGACGTGGCCGGGCTGCCGGCGCCGGACGCGCTGGCCGCGGCGCTCGACCGCCTCGTCGACGGCCTGGTCCGGACCCGGCTGGCCGAGGCCGGCGTGTGCATCGGCGACGGGTGGCTGACCGCGCTGACCGACGACCCCCGCTTCATCGCCGCGCCCGCCCTCGCCGACGACCTGGCCGACAAGCTCGACGCCTGGCACGCGGGGGCCGTCTCCGGCGCGGCCGTGCGGCTCTGCTTCCGGCTCAGCCACATCACGCAGGAGGGCGAGGAACCCGACGCGGTCAACCCGGCCGGCGCGCCGCCGCGCGAGGCCTGGCAGCTGGAGTTCCTGCTCCAGGCCGTCGACGAGCCGAGCGCCCTGGTGACGGCGGCCGACATCTGGCGCGACTCGTACGCGCCGCTGCGCCGCTGGACCCGCCACCCGCAGGAAAGGCTGCTGGGCGGGCTCGGGCGGGCGGCCCGGCTCTACCCCGACCTCGAGGCGGCGCTGCGCGTGCCCCGGCCGGTCGACATGGTCCTCGACACCGAGGAGGCCCACCGGTTCTTGAGCCACGCGGCCACGCTCGAGGAGGCGGGCTACGGCGTGCTGCTGCCCGCGTGGTGGCGGCAGCGGCCCGGGCTCGGGCTGGGCCTCAACCTGCGGCCGCGCGACACGGTGCCGGCGGTGCTGCGCGACCAGGCGGCCGACCTGGGCCACATGGTCGACTACAACTGGGGGCTGGCGCTCGGCGGGGAGATGCTCACCGAGGCCGAGGTGACCGATTTGGCCCGGGCCAAGGTGCCGCTGGTGAAATTGCGCGGCCGCTGGGTCTACCTCGACGCGGAGAGGCTCGACGCCGGGCTGCGGTTCCTGGCCCGCGGCGGCGGCACGATGACCGCCGGCGACGCGCTGCGCACGATCAAGCTGCTGCCGCCCGAGGAGCTGCCGCTGCCGGTCACCGCCACCTCCGGGTCGGGGTGGATGGCCGACCTGCTCTCGGGCGACCTCGAGCACCGGCTGACCCTGCTCGACCCGCCGTCTGCGCTCGCCGGCGCGCTCCGTCCGTACCAAATCAGGGGTTTCTCCTGGCTGGCGTTCCTGGACGGCCTCGGACTGGGCGCCTGCCTGGCCGACGACATGGGCCTCGGCAAGACCGTGCAGTTGCTGGCCCTGCTGCTGCACCGGCGCTCCGGGCCGGCGCTGCTGATCTGCCCGCTCTCGGTGCTCGGCAACTGGCAGCGCGAGATCGCCCGCTTCGCGCCGTCGCTGAGCGTGGCGGTCCTGCACGGCACCGACCGAGACGTCGCGCTGGAGGCCGACATCGTCCTGACGACGTACGCGACGGCGGTGCGCGACGCCGATCGGCTCGCGGGCGTGCAGTGGGACAGGGTGGTGCTCGACGAGGCGCAGAACGTCAAGAACAGCGCGGGCGCCGGAGCGAAGGCGGTGCGGCGCTTCCCGGCCCGGGTGCGGATAGCGCTGACCGGCACCCCGGTGGAGAACAGGCTGGCCGAGCTCTGGTCGATCCTCGACTTCGTCAATCCCGGCGTGCTGGCCTCGGCCCACACGTTCCGGGCCCGCTTCGCCGTGCCGATCGAGCGGTACGCCGACGAGGAGGCGGCGGCCCGCCTGCGCCAGGCCACCCGGCCGTACCTTCTGCGCCGCGTCAAATCCGACCCGATCATCGTCGACGAGCTGCCCGACAAGCGCCACGTGCGGCACCTGTGCGGCCTGACCGGCGAGCAGAGCACGCTCTACAAGGCGATCCTGGAGGAGATGACCAACCGGCTCGACGAGTCGACCGACCGCTGGAACAAGGGCATCGTGCTGGCCGGCATGACCAAGCTGAAACAGGCCTGCGTCCATCCGGCCCTGCTGCTCGGCGACAACTCGCCGCTGCCCGGGCGCTCCGGCAAGCTCGAACGCCTCGAGGAGATCGTCGACCAGGCGCTGGCCCAGGGCGAGAGCCTGCTGTGCTTCACGCAGTTCGCCCGCTTCGGCTCGATGCTCACCCCCCATCTGGCCGCCCGTTTCGGCGTGCCCGTCCGCTACCTGCACGGCGGCACACCGCGAGCGGCCCGCGACGAGATGGTGGCGGCCTTCCAGGCGGACACCCGCCCCGGGGTCTTCGTCCTGTCGCTGAAGGCGGGCGGCACGGGCCTCAACCTGACGGCGGCCAACCACGTGGTGCACGTCGACCGCTGGTGGAACCCGGCGACGGAGGAGCAGGCCACCGATCGGGCTTTCCGGATAGGCCAGACCAAGGACGTACGGGTCCACACCCTCGTCTGCCTGGGCACCTTGGAGGAGCGCATCGACCGCCTGCTGGCCGACAAGGGAGTCCTGGCGGCCCGCGTGGTCGGCAACGGCGAGGGGTGGCTGACGTCGCTGTCCACCACCGAGCTCCGCGACTTGCTGATCCTCGCCCCGGAGGCCATCAGTGACTGACTTCTTCGCTCTTCACCTTGCGCCTGCGGCGCCCACCCTTTTACCCTTTGCCTTGGGGGTCAGCGCCCCACCCCGTCACCTTTTGCTTCGGGCGTCAGCGCCCCCACCCCCTCACCCTTCGCTTCGGGGGTCAGCCTCTCCGCCCAACTCACCCCTCGCCTCGCAGGTCAGCGCTTCCACCCCACCCGCCCCTTGGGGCTTGCGATGAGTGACGAGCGGTTGTCGCTGGCGTTTCTCGGGACCTTCGAGTCGCTGCGGATGGGGCCGACCTTTGCGCGCGGGCGACGGGACGAGCGGGCTGGGCACGTGCGGAGCCTGACCATCTCGGGGAGCCTCGTGGTGGCGCTGGTGCGAGGGCCGGATGATCCGGTGGCCTTCCGGTCGCGGATCGCGCTGCGGGCCTTCGGGGCTTCGGAGTGGGCCCGGGTCGAGGAAGACCTGGTGCGGGAGGCGCGGTTCGCGGCCGATCTGCTCGCCGGGCGGATGCCGCCGGGCATCGGGCGGGTGTTCCAGGCGGCCGGGCTGTCGCTGGTGCCGTTGTCGCTCGACGAAGTGGCGATGGACTGCACGTGTGAGCGGTGGCCCATGCCGTGTGTGCACCTCGCGGCGACCAGCTATGCGCTGGCGCGCAGCTTCGAGGAGGACCCGTTCGGGGCTTTCACGTGGCGCGGCCGCGGCCGCGACGAGCTGTTGCTGCGCTTGCGCGAGCTGCGCAGCGCCCGCGCTGTCACCGGTGATCCCGCCGCAGCCGGCAGGTCCCTCGCGGCCGACGGCTTCGCTTCATCGGACGAAACCGGAGCGGAGGAGGGCGTCACCGATCTGGGTGACGGGCTGGGGGATCCGGCGGCGTTCTGGGGGGAGGGGCTTCCTCCGGCGGCGGCGCCGGTTGGAGGGCGTCCGGGGGCCGTGAGCAGGCCGGATGCGCTCCTCGACCAGCTTGACCCGCCCGGGGTGGCCCAGGACGGGCGCCCGATTTCCGACCTTTTGCGCCCCGCGTACCTCGTCCTGCCCGAAGAGTAGCGGGAGTCCGTTCTCCCACGATCGGGTTACACGTTCCGAAACCGGCCCGTGACATTCCGTACTCGTGATCTCCTTCTTGGGACACAGCGTTTTGTCAAGAGAAGGTGTGACATGAACCGAATCTCCCGAATGCTCATGGTTTCCGGTCTGGGTGTCGTCGCGGCCGCCACGCTGGGCGCTGGTCCGGCCATGGCCGCCACGGGCAGCAGCACGAACGCTGCCGGGCAGGCGACCACGAACCAGGCCAAGCACTGGGACGACGATGACGAGCGCGTCGTCGGCTACTACCGCGACTACCGTCGCTGCGTCATCGCCGGCCGCATCGGCGAGCGCTTCGACCGCTGGGACGACGCCGAGTGCGTGCCGGTCGGCGGCTTCCACCGTCGCTGGGCCCTGGTGGTCGAGGACAACGACGACTGGGACGACTGGAGCGACAGCTGGTACAACTGGGACCGCGACGACTTCGGCGACCGTGGCCCGGGCTACTACAACCGGTACCACCACCACCGTCACCACAAGCACAAGTTCTGACCGACCCGGTCAGTAAGCACCACATCGAGCCACGGCCCCACAGGGCCGTGGCTCGACCCATTCCCGCTTCCGGGGGCGACCCCCCGGACACCCCACGGTGCCGTGGTCACCCTGCGGCGGTCCGGCGCCGGGGCAGTGAGTGACTGGGCGCCGAGCTCCGACACCCCCGTCAAATGTGGCACTGCGCGAACCGCGGGTCGCTCCACTGTCGCCCCGGGGCATATGTGGTAGATGGGTACATGCCCAAGAGTCGTGGTCGTCCCGCGGGACGAGGTAAGCCGAGCCGTCCGCAGCGCCCGGTGCGTGAGCTGCGGTTGTCGGACCGGTTGATGCGTGACGCGGTCACGATCGTGTCCGAGGACAGTGTGCTCGAGGTCGAGCGGTGGGCCAGTGGGTGGCTCGGCGCGGCATGGTCGGCGGCCGGGCTCGGTGAGCGCGAGCCGGAGAAGATGTTCCACCTGGAGGTGGTGGGCCGGGCGTCGACCCGGCCGTCACCGCACGGGCTGGCCGCGGTGGCGGCGCTGCGCCGTGTCGCCGCTCCTGGCGAGTGGTCGCTGCTGGACGGCACGTTGGAGATCTTGTCGGAGAGCCAGCCTGTGCCCTCGTGGTTCGAGGCGCCTGTCTTCGAGCCGGTTCGGGCGTGGCGGGCGGTGGATGTCTGGGACAGCGAGCACGTGCTGTTCGTCGAGTTCGCCGGGCAGACGCCGCACACGTTGATGGCGCAGATCTCCCTCGCCGGCGGTGTGCTGGTGGACAGACTGGCGGTACTGCAGCCCGGGGCTGCGGAGACCTGGGATCGGCTGCGTGAGCCTGGCGAGGTACCGATGCCGGCCGTCGAGTGCCCGGTCGAGGTGGCGCTGGCGGAGCTGGCGGACGCGTTGCGGACCACGGATATGACCTGGCCCCGCCGCGATGACGAGGACTTCCTCGATCTTCGGGCGCTGGCCTGGTCACGATGCCTTCCGCACCTACCGGACTTCCGTGAATGGCAGCCGATGGGCGATGAGGAACGGCAACGACTGCTGGACGGGTTCGCGCCGCTGGACGACACGGTCGCCAGGTCGCTGGCCGATCTGTTCCTGGATTACGGCGACGGCTACATGATCAGCGGCCCGTTGTGTTGGAGCCCAGGACAGGTCGGCTTGTTCCTGGCCGACTGGCTGCCGCGCAAGGCGGCGCTGGACGCCGAACAGCGCGCCGCGCTGCCGGACGTGTTACGGCGCTGGATCCGGTACGCCCTGGAACGCCGTGCGGTCGACTCGGAGTGGATCGGTCCTGTGGTCGAGGCTGTCGACACGTTTCTTCCCGTGTTCGAGGAGGCGTTCGACGACACGGCGACGTGGGGGCCGGCCAAGCAGATCGCCGCGGAGTTGACGGCCCGCGGTGTCGATCTCTCTGACTCGGAAGCCGTCGAGGACGCGATGCGGGGACTCAACGCCGAGCGCCTCGCTCGACATCTGACCGACTGATCACCCGAACGAGGCGCTCCGTGCCGGTCTGACTCCGGCAGCTCATAGGTTGGTGACATGTCGACGTCTGATGCCGCGCTGCTCCGACGGGCCGGTGACCTCAAGGGTGAGCTGGTGGCGTTTTCTCAACAGCCCCGCTACGACCGGGCTGCGTCGAGTTTTCTGGTCGAGTACGGCAGCGGCCTGGAGGACGCCGATGAGCAGCGGTGGATGCTGCTCTGGGACTGTTTCGTGCTGGAGTATCGGCTGGCGAACGGCCTGACGGTGGTGGAGCAGTTCGTGGAGGCCCGGCCGGATTTGCTGGAGGTCGAACGGGAGATGGTGCTCGGCTGGCGCGATGTGCTGCAGGGCCCGTTCGAGGTGCGGCGCAAGGACGGGTCTGCCATCGTGGTGGAGAGCCTGGTCGACGACCTGACCTATCGGGTCCGATCGAACATGGGCCCGGCCGTTTTCAAGCAGATGCCGCGCGGCTCGTTCATCATCGCGCGGCTGGTCGCGGTCGGCGACGAGTGGATGCTGAGCGGGCCGGTACAGATCCTGCGCGGGAGCGAGAGGGACATCGCCTATCAGCTCGCGCTGGACATGTCGTTGCGTACGCCGCAAGCGGTGTTCCGGAATCCGGACAAGGTGGCACTGGCGTGGGAGCACCAGCGTGCTGACCGAGCCCGGTTCGTCGAGTTCTTCGGCACCGACCTGCTGGTGGTTCCGGGGGACCAGGCCCAGGAGCGGCTCGACGGCTACTACACGTACTGCCGTGACGAGGTTCTCGGGCCGGACCCGAAGGAGGTCCCTCCAGCGGTATCGATGTCATTGCCGCCGGAGGTGACCGATGCGGAGACGGTGGCGCTGATCTACGACGAGACGGATGGACTCGGCTTCTACGCGGAGTTCGGCCTCGTGGAGGAAGCGTTCGCGAACCCCGACCTGCTGCGACGTCGCCGGTGGCGCGAGCAGACGCTGGCCTATATCGAGGACGACAGTGTGGAGCCGATGGTCCTGCGTCGGCTGGCGGCGAGGAATTCCGAGAAGGCGAGTGTCGTGTTCCGGGGGCTGCTGAAACGGCCGCGGTTCGACTGGCGCCGCGACGGTGAGGCGCTGATGCGTGAGGTAAAGCCGGGCTATTTCGATCGGCCGCCGCGCCCGCGGGTCAGTCCGCTCAGCGAGCGCTTAGCAGAGTTCGCCAAACGCTGCTGAACCTGGCTTTAGGCCGCCCACGCCATACAAGAGTATGGTGATTTTATGGCGGCGAAGAAGGTAACGGTGACGCTCCCGGAGGAGTTGGTCGAGGCTCTCGGGTCGGCAGCGCGCGAGGACGGGGTTCCGTTGTCGCGGCTGGTGGCGAGCGCGGCGGAGAGCGAACTCCGGCGACGGGTGGGCCGGAGGGTCGTCGCCGAGTGGCAGGCCGAGCATGGAGCGTTCACGCTAGAGGAACTGGCGGCAGCACGGGCGGAGATGGCTGCGGCGGACGCGGAAGCCTTTGATGTCTCTGGGCCGGCGGCAGCGTGAGTATTCCGTACGTGTACGATGCCGGCGTGCTGCTGGCGATCGACGGCAACGATCGGCGGATGTGGGTCATCCATCACCTGGCGCTGGAAGAGGGGCGTCGTCTGCTCGTTCCCGCCGTCGTCGTGGCCCAGGCCTGGCGGGATGCCCGTCGGCAGGTACAGCTCGGGAGATTCCTGCACAGCTGCGAGGTGCTCGCGGTAGGCATGGAGACGGCGAAAACGGCCGGCGTGCTGTGCGGTAAGGCGAGCACCCGCGACATCGTCGACGCCACGGTGGTGACGGTGGCGCTGGCTTATGGGGCAATCGTGTTCACCAGCGATCCAGACGACATCACTCACCTGGCTGCTGCGGCCGAGGTCAAACCGGGATTGGTCGTACGCCGAGTATGACCTGACGGCCCGGGCGTCCGCGGCGTGCCTCGGCTATCGTTTCTCGCCGCTGACCCGCGGCCGGGTGCCCGCGGACGTGGGCGCGACGATGCTGGCGGCTGTACGCCCGGGAGTCCCGTTTAAGAAACTTTAAGGAACGCTTGCTCAGCGTCATGAACTGCTGCACATCGTTGCTCGTATATCTCGGCACAAGCAGTACGGGACGAAGAGGGAGCCGTGCATGTATCGAGGCGGAGTCAGCAGCTATCGACGCGGAGTCAGCAGCCGGACGCGCAAGCTGGTGATTGGAGGTGCCGCCGCAGCGCTGCTCGGCTCGGCTCTCGCGGTCGGCACGGGGATGAGCCAGGCCGCCGAACAGGGTAACGCCGGAGCCGGCTCCGGTAACATCAACGCTTTGGTGCCGGCGTTGGGTTTCAGCCCGGGTGATCCGAACGCGACGGCCGACCGCGTCGGTCCCACCGGGGTGAATGTTCCCGGTCGCTGCCCACCCACTCAAGCCCAGGTGAACGCGCAGGTGGCGCTCAAGAATGCGAGCCTTCCGAGTGGGACGGACCTTGAGAGCCGCATCCAGCGTTTCGAAAAGACCTTGTCGGCGATTCAGGACTTGAAATGCCCCGCATCGTCCACGACTTTGCTGGGCCGTTTGAATTCCTTGACCGCGCTGCGCGCTAACGCGAACCGCGATGACGTCCTGCGTGGTTTGGGTTTGAACGAAACGCCAGCCGATAAAGCCGCCGCCACAGGATCCGGTGACGCGGCTGCGGGTGGAGCGACGGGGAACGCCGGAGCCAGCTCAGGTAATATTGACGCTTTGGTGCCGGCGTTGGGTTTCAGCCCGGGCGATCCGAACGCGACGGCCGACCGCGTGGGCCCAACCGGGGTAAATGTTCCCGGTCGCTGCCCACCCACTCAAGCCCAGGTGAACGCGCAGGTGGCGCTCAAGAATGCGAACCTTCCGAGTGGAACGGACCTTGAAAGCCGCATCCAACGTTTTGAAAAGACGCTGTCGGCGATTCAAGACTTGAAGTGTCCCGCGTCTTCCACGACTTTGCTGGGCCGCTTGAATTCTTTGACCGCGCTGCGCGGAAACGCAAACCGCGATGACGTCCTGCGTGGTTTGGGTT
The DNA here is from genome assembly GCF_900215205.1 of Paractinoplanes atraurantiacus. Taxonomy (GTDB): domain Bacteria; phylum Actinomycetota; class Actinomycetes; order Mycobacteriales; family Micromonosporaceae; genus Actinoplanes; species Actinoplanes atraurantiacus. Next base: position 81,639 of record NZ_OBDY01000009.1, on the reverse strand, counting down.
TGAACGAAACGCCAGCGGGATAAAGCTGCAGGGACAGCGGTAACCTGATCCTTCGAGGATCCTGATCCACCGCACGGAACCGCCTCGCCGGAGGCCCTCGCACCACGGGGGTCTCCGGCGCGTCCGTGTGTGGGCCGTGCGTGCGGTGATCTTCGGCTACTTCGGCACGCTGACCGGCCCCAGCGCCCGAGCTACTCGGCGTCCGCCGGCCACGGTTCTGGGAGGCGCTGACCACGAGCTTCGGCGAGCGCACCATCGGGGTTCACGGCGGCACGGAGAGCACGCTGAGGGCGGTGGCGCGTTCCTGCGGAGCGAACCCGTCGTCCGAGGCTCCCCTGAGCAGCTCAGCGCTGATGTCCGACCGGAGGTCGTGGCGTTGTCTCGCGCGATGCCGCCGGCATGATCGACGACTGCTATGGCGGATAAGCGCCGGAGACGCCGATTGCGTGATCGGCCAGGCGCTTGAGCGTGTGCTCTGCCGGCTGCGGCGTACCACTGCACCGAAACCAATCCTCTTCGCCTGGTCGAAGGGGATTCGAACTCACGATTACGGTGCGGTGGGGGCAGCCCGGCGAGGACGCCACGAAGCCGTTCGGCCTCGGTCTAGTCCTTTGGCCAGGCGGCAATGACAACCCGACCGGGGTTCGTGCCGGCCAGGCGCATAAGTCCACCACACTGACGCGTGCGCCGGGCGCCTGGTTCGGGCAACCGGCCTGAGCACCACATTAATGCTCGTCTCAGATTCGCTAGGTACGAAGTCGGCGTCAAATAAGCGAGGTAATCCGTCGGCAGGAGGCTAGTGATGACAGTGGATGCAGTGCCGTCAGGGAAAGCGCCGCCCGGGCTATCAAAGGTCGGGGCGTCCGCCATGGCTCTGGTGGGGGCGTACCCGGTCGCCGCCGGTGGGTCGCATCGCAGGCACGCGGGCGAGCGGTTCCTCGACCCCGGGCACGACGCGAAGACCCCTGGTCCCGGCCGGCAGTGCTTCGGTGGGTCCGGCGCCGAGGTCGCACAGGGTGACACGGCTCGGGTGCAGACCGGGGCGACGGTGCAGACCGGGGCGACGGTGCAGACCGGGGCGACGGTGCAGACCTGGGCGACGAAGGCTCGATCTGAATTCGCAGACGGATGCCGTACGGAAGAGGGACTGATATGAAGCCCATGGGACGCCGCGGCTTCCTGGCCGCTGCCACGGCACTCGGTATCGGTGCCGGCGTGTCCTCGCATGCCATTGCCTCGGCAGCGAGCGACAACAAGAAGACTCCGGACAAGACTGCGGACATCTACCAGCGGGACCGGGACCTGCCCTTCATCGGCGCGGAGGAGACATTTTCGACGCCCGCGTTGTTGAAGCTGAACTCCATCAATGAGGATCACATAGCGTTCCTCGAGGAAATCGGTCTCGCGGATCTGGGCCAACGCCGCATCGGCGACATGGACGCGGGGGGACTCAACGTTCAAATCCTCTCTGCTCATACACCGTCCGTACAGAATGTCCCGGGGCGAAAGGGCATCGACTTTGCCTATCGTCTCAACCGGCAACTTGTAGAAGGGCCGATCGCCAAATATCCGGGCCGCTTCAAGGCTTTCGCCACCTTGCCCTTGCAGAGCCCGGAGGCGGCGGCGGACGAACTGGAACGCTCGGTTCGGGAGGATGGCTTCCTGGGCGCATTGACCAACGGGCACATCACGAAGAAGTATCTCGATCATCCCGATTTCGAGCCTGTGCTGGCACGTGCCGTTGCTCTCGATGTGCCGATCTACCTGCATCCCGGTTATCCAGCTGACGAGATCTTCCAGATTCTCTACAGCACCACACGGTCGCAATACGCCGAAGAGTTCCAGCCCTACATTTTCAGCGGGTCGGGATACGGCTGGCACCAGGAGGTGCTGACCCAGTGCATCCGGATGATCACGTATGGGGTTTTCGACAGATTCCCCAAACTGAAGATCATCATCGGCCACATGGGCGAAGGTCTTCCCTTCTACTACGAGCGGATCGTCAATGACATGGGCGAGCCGACCGAAAACTCGCTCAAGAAGCCCTTCGGGCAATACTTCCAGGACAACTTCTGGTTCACCACCAGCGCATTCCCCCAGACCGAACTGCTCGATCTCCTGCTGAAGCACATAAGTGTGGATCGGGTGATGTTCGCAACCGACTACCCGTTCGCGGACATCAAGGCGCAGACCGACTGGTTCCGCGGAGTCGATCTGCCCCGGGAGGACAAGGAGAAGATCGCGTTCCGAAATGCAGAGAGACTGTTCAGAATGAAAGTGCCCGTGAAGTGAAGCTCCGGCGTCGGCAGCAGTAGCGCGGGGGACGGCCAGTCCTCACGCTTCAAATCCCTTCACCCACCGCCGCTCAGCCGTTGAAGGTGTTGTGCTGGAGGTTGTGGTCGCCGATCTGCAGACCCCGGACATTCTCCAGCCGGACGTCGCGTCCGGCGGCCGGGTTCGGTGATCGGCCGGCCCGCCGGTCCAGCAGGGCGTAGAGGACCTCGGCCGAGGCGCGGGCCGCGAACCGCTTGTAGCGGTCGTCCTTGGCCGGGTCGGCGTGGTCCATGACGCCCTTGACCACCAGCCAGTCCGGCACACCCTGGGTCTCGGCCACGGTGGCAATGGTCGCGGCCTCCATGTCCAGGCCGGTGACAGTGCGTACGCCCATCGCCGACAGCCGCGCCCAGGCTTCGCCGTCCTTGGCCACGTAGCTCCCACTGGCCATGGGCGCCACCGCCACCGCGAACGGCAGCTTCGCGGGCCCGTACACATCGTCGTAGCGGGCGCGCTCGATGAACGTGCGGCCCTCCTCGGTCAGCACCCACTGCACCCCGGGCCGGACGATGTGCCCCCGGGCCTCGATCGCCTGTGGCCGTTGCGGCCACGTGCCGGGTGGGAAGTAGCGTTCGAACGCCGGGTGCTTCACCGGGTCCTGATCGAGGAGCAGCCGCTCCAGCAACCAGAGGGCGGCCTCCTCCTCGGTTGCGGGGCCGTAGCTGGGCAGCCCGCTCGGAGGATTCAGCTCCTGCGCGGCGCGGATCCACTTCTGGTCGAGTTGGTACTGCCGGTGGTCGCCGACGAAACCGTCCCTGGTCTGCTTGCCTTCGTCGTACTCGTACGTCATCTCGGCCACCACCACATCGCCCAGCGCGACCTGGCCCGGATTGCCCGTGCAGACGCCGGGCATGCCCAGGCAGCCCGGACGCAGCCGGTCGACCAGCGCAGTGGCCGCGACCCCGGTCGGGCGGCCGCTCATCCGAACCGGCCGGGCGAGCGCCACCGACAACCGCCGACCGTCGGAGCATCGGTACTCGCCCCGGAGGTAGGGATGCGGGTCGTTCTCGTCGTGGAGCGTCCAGTCCTCGACGCCGGCCTTGGCGGCCTCGGGCTCCAGCGGGATCGCCGCGACGATCAGAACGTCGATCGGGTCCATGTCATCTCCATCGTCACCACTCGATCCCGCGGCGCCGGACCTCGGCATCGTGCTCGTGCTCGCGGCTCTCCTGCTCGTACGTCTCGGCCAGTTGCCGGAGAATCCGTTGCGACCGAGGCCAGCCCTCGGCCTGTCGTTCGTACTCCCGATAGCGCTCGACGAGCGTCCGTTCCTGAGTGCCCCCGTCCCGGGCGCCTCGCCACGTCACCCCGCGCCGGTTGTAGAGACCACCCCAGAGGCCACTGTCCATCGCGGCGCTGCCGGCGTCCTCCAGCACCTCGCGCACGGCGAGCGGTGGCACTGAGCCGTCGTCGCCCGGCTCGGCGAAAGCGAGGACGGCGCCGATCTTCCCGTCGGCGAGGCGCAGCCGGCCCGAGGCCGACAGCCGTCGCCTCACCTCCTCGACCCAGGCCGCGAGGGCCTCGGCGTCGATGGTCCCGTCCGGGCCGGTGCCCGGGCAGCGGCGCCAGGACCGCAGGACCTGGGAGATGGCGCGGATCCGGGCGACCTGGTCCGGATCGTCGACGGTCTCGTCGGAGCCCTCGGCCCGGAAAGCCGTCTCGACGAGCTCGGCGAAGAAGGCGGGGTCCTCGGCGAGTCGGGCGTGGATGGTCGGCGTGCGGGCGTCGTGCCGCAGGAGGAGGACGAGGCTCAGCTCGATCTCGGTCACCCGATGCGCTCCGAGCGTGTCCCGGTGGCGTTCGAGCAGCTCGACGACGAGCTGCAGCTCGTACCCGGACAGCTGGCGGTCCTGTTCCGCCGATTGGGCATATCCCTCACAGGCGTTGGCTGCCTCGGCGGCGACCTCGGGCGTGTCGACCTGTTCGGCGTACATCGCGATCAGATCCAGGGCCGCCGAGAACCGGCCCACGCCGATCAGGCCGGCCGCCGCCTTCGCGACCCCGGCGAACTCCGGGCCGAGCCCGTTGATCCCAAACTCGCTCCAGTAGACGGCGGCCGCCTCGGGGCTGGGATCGGTGTTCTCCGGGTCGCGCCGCGCCAGCAGCAGCCTCGCCCGTGCAGTCGGATCCGAGGTGCGGTCGAGGTAGTCGGCGCCGCCCCGGATCCGCAGCGCGAAGTACTCGAACGCGATGTCCGGCCGGCTCGCCGGGCGGTCCTCGGACAGCCAGGTCAGCAGCACGTCGTCGTGCTCGGTGGACGACTGGGCGAGGGCGGCCCCGATCAAGTCGCCGTTCCCGGTCCGGTCGGCGAGCACCACCAGCGCGTCGAGACCGCCGCAGGCCAGGATCCGCGCCATCGCCTCGGTTCGCAGCCGCGACAGCTCGGTGAAGTACTCCGCGCTCGACCGTCTTCTCGTGACACCCTCCAGCTGCGGCCACCGGTCGCCGAACAGCCAGAACGTCCGGTCGGCCGGTTGCGCCGGCGCGAGCGCGTCGGCGGCCTGCCGGAACGGCGCGAGCTGGTCGGCCGACATGGCCCAGGGCGCCTCGCCGACGCCGGTGTGCAGCGCGATCAGTTCGCGCAGCGCCTCGGACAGGCGCCGCCGCATGTCCTGGTCGTCGACCGATCCGGACAGGGACGTCAGCCGTTCCATGAAGTCGAGGCGCTGGTCGTCGGGCAGGTTGTCGGACAGCGGGATGAGAGCGAGGAAGCGCTCGGGGTCGTCGCCAAGGTCCTCCAGGGCCAGGCCGGTGACGTCCCGGAGGGCGGCGTAGGCCTCGGCCGGCGGCGGTGCGCCCGGTATCGGCCAGTCCCGCAGGAGCGGCGTCGGGTGGACCGTGCCGACGGGTCCGTGCCGGGCCGACCGGAGCAGGTCGAGCAGCAGCGTCCGACCGACGTCGGGCTCGTCGCGGAGCATCCGCTTCAGGGCGCGTAGCCGGACCGGCCGTGGTGCGTTGGTCTGCGGCCACGTGACCTCGAAGATCTCGGTAAGCGAGCGACCCGCGTCGGTCGGGGCCCGCCGGGCCAGAACCTCGACCGCACCGGAGAAGTGCTCGGTCGACCAGGCCACGAGTTCCAGCCCCTCCCGGGAGTAGGAGTTCCCGGACCGCATGGCGTCGAGGAATGCGTCCGGGGACGCCTCGGCCAAATACGTGACCACGTCGGCGAGGGAAGCGTCGGCCTGAGCCAAGACCTCGCGGACCACCCGGTGCGCGAGGCCGGCCGAACCACCGCGGACCGCGAGGATGACCAGGGACCCCGCGATGCCGCGCCGGATCGCCACCGACCCGCCGCGTGAGCTGAGGACGCGGATCGCCAGATCGGCGAAAGCCGCCAGATCGTCCTGGGTGAGGCCGGGCGCCAACAGGACGATGGTGTCCTCAGGCGCCTGCACGTACCACCGCTGGCCCAGATGCCCGAGCAACGCCGAGTCCGGATCCGCGGCCGCCCGGGCGGCGATCTGGGCCACCTCGGTGTCGTCCACTCCGGTGAACGCGCTGACGATCGCGCGGTCACCGGCGTGATCGCCGTGCCAGCCGCCCAGCAGCGCCAGCCGCCGGAGGCGAATATCGGCCGACCGGGCCCAGGGCGGGATGGCGAGCGAGCGGTGTCTTGCCAGGGCCCGCCACAGCTGGCCCAGCCCGCGCCGGGCGAGGACGCCGAGGGAGCGTGCCCGGTCCGGCTCAATCGAGGCCGCGGACAGGTGTCGCTCGACCTCCTCCTCGTCGAGCGCGGACACTGTCACGGCCGGGCTCGGCACGTGCCTGCCGTACACCAGGATGGTGTGCGGGCGCCGGAGCGGGATCTCGTTCAGCGGCACGCTGGTCGGCACGGCCAGGTTTCGAGGCTCCTGCTCGGCCAGGTGGGCGCGGAGGGCCGCCTGATCGTCAACCAGCAGTGTGCGGTCGCCCAGCGGTGTGCCGTTCAGGGCCGCCGCGATGAACGCCTTCAGCTCCAGCGAGCCCAGCTCGCCCCCGACCTCGACGACGGCCGGGCCGGCGTCGAGCGCAGCGCGCAGAGCGGCGGCCTGCTCCTGGCGCCCGGCCAGCACGATCTCCGCGCCGAGGGGAGGGTCGGTGAACGGCAACCACGTGTCGTTCCACCACTCCGTCAGCAGCACGCCGGGCGTGGGGAGCCCGTAGAAGTGGTTGTGCTGAGTGTTGCCGTCGCCGACCTGCACGCCGGAACTGTTGCTGATCATCGGGTCCCATTGTCCCAGGCGCGAGCATTTCGAATCGCGACGCGCCGGGTCAGCTGAGCGACTTCGCGATTGCTGACTCCCACGACGACATCATGTCGGGATAGTCGGCGGCGAACTTCCTGAGCCATTCGCCGCCCTCGGGTGTCAACGCGGTGAGCTCATAGGTGACCGTGACCTCGGTAAGGCTGTCGACCGGCGTCAGCCGGACGTCCACCGTGCCGGCGTCGCGGCCCGCGGCGACCCGGGCGTACCGGATGCGGCGGTCTCCTTCGCGGTCGACGACGACCCAGGTGACGGGCTGTCCTCCGTGGTCGGTCAGGAACACCGTGCCCACCGCGGCGTCGTCGGCGACGGCTTCGGGGAACACCGGCTCCCAGCCTTCGACCCAGTCGCGTTCGCCTCGCGCGGTGAAGAGCTGGAAGGCTTCGGCGACAGCCAGCCGTAGGGTAAAACCACCGTCAAGTCTCATGCGCACAGCAAAGCATCTGCGCGGCCGTGAACAGGGCCGAGCCACCCCCGTCTTTCCATGGCCCGGCCCGTTCGTGGTGAGACCAAGCTTGGGGCCTCGCTGTTAATAAAATGTTGTCGCCGGGGCCGGCGGATGTGAGGCTGGTCCACTGGGGAGTGTCGGCGTTCGAGGATGGGGGACCGGGGTGGAGGTCCGCCTGCTGGGTCCGGTGGAGATCTGGGCGGACGGCCGGGCGGTCGAGCTCGGCCCGCCGCAGCGACGGCACACGCTGGCGGCCCTGGCGGTCGATGCGGGCCGGCCGGTCACCCTTGAGGCTCTTGCCGCGCGCGTGTGGGACGAGCCGCCTCCAACGGCGGGCCGGGTGCTGCAGGTGCACATCACGCACCTTCGGCGGGTGCTGGCCGAAGCGGCGGGCACACCGCCGGCCCGTCTGCTGCGCCGCTCCAGTGGTTACGTGCTCGACGTGGCGCCCGAACGCGTCGACGCCCACCGGTTCGCCGACCACGTGCGGCGTGCCCGCGGCGCCGACCCGGCCACCGCGCTGACGCTGCTGCGCGCGGCCCGCGGGTTGTGGCGGGCGGAGCCGCTCGACGGGTTGAAGGGCAGCTGGGTGGAGCGCTCCCGGCACGCGTACCGGGAGCAGTATCTCGCCGCCACGGTGGACTGGGGGCTCGCCGAGCTGCGGGCCGGCAGCCCGCTCGCGGTGCTCGGGCCACTGGCCGAGCTCGCCGTCGATCACCCGCTGACCGAGCCGCTGGCCGATGTGGTGATGCGTGCCTATGCCGCCGCCGGGCGGCCCGCCGACGCGCTGGCCTATTACGCCGAGTTCCGCCGCCGGCTCGCCGAGGAGCTGGGCGCCGACCCCAGCGCCACGTTGCAGGCCCTGCACCAGGCCATTCTGCGGGGCGAACCCGCCGGAGCCCAGGTCACCGTTGTCGTGCCGGCCCAACTGCCGGCGGACGTTCCCGGTTTCGCCGGCCGGGCCCGGGCCCTGCACGCGCTGGACGATCTGCTCGCGGAGACGGCGATGGCCGTGGCGGTGGTGTCCGGCACCGCCGGGGTGGGCAAGACCGCCCTGGCCGTGCACTGGTCCCACCAGGTCCGGTCCCGTTTTCCGGACGGCCAGATCTTCCTGAGCCTGCGCGGCTTCGGCCCCACCGGACAGGTCGTCTCCCCGCAGGAGGCGCTCCGCAGCCTGCTCGACGCGCTGGGCGTCGCGCCCGAGCGGGTGCCGGCCACTCTCGACGCGCAGGCCGCCCTGTACCGCAGCGTGGTCGCCGGCCGGCGGCTGCTGCTGGTGCTGGACAACGCCCGCGACGTCGAGCAGGTCCGGCCGTTGCTGCCGGGCACCGCCACCGTCGCCGTCGTGGTGACCAGCCGGGCTCACCTCACCGGTCTGCTGGCCGACGGCGCGTCCTCCGTGCCGCTCGGCCTGCTGTCCTGGGTGGAGGCCGAGGAGCTGCTGATCAACCGGCTCGGGCCGGCGGCCGTGGCTCAGCGCGGCGCCCTCGATCAGGTGATCACGGCCTGCGCCCGGCTGCCGCTGGCGCTGGCGATCGCCGCGGCCCGGACCCGGCAGACGAACTTTCCCCTGACCGCGCTCGCCGCCGAGCTCAGCGAGGCCAATGACCGGCTGACCGCGCTGGAGGCCGGCGACCCGGCCAGTGATGTGCGGGCGGTGCTCTCGTGGTCGTACGCCGCGCTGAGCGGGCCCGCCGCGCGGCTGTTCCGGCTGCTCGGTCTCGCCGCCGGACCCGACTTCGACGTGCCCGCGCTGAGCAGCCTGGCCGGGCTGCCGGAGCGGGACCTCCGCGCGCCCCTGCGCGAGCTGACCCGGGCCAGCCTGGTCACCGAGTACGCCCTCGGCCGCTACAGCCAGCACGACCTGCTGCGCGAGTACGCCGCCGAGCTGGCCCGCCGCGACGACCCGGAGGACGTCCGCCGGTCGGCCACGGTCCGCCTGCTCGATCACTACACGCACACCGCGTACGCGGCGGATCGCCTGCTCAACCCGACCCGTGAACCCATCGCGCTGCCCCTCGGCGAGCCGGCCGCCGGCGCGCGCCCGGAGCGGCTGAAGGACCTCGGCGCCGCCATGGCCTGGTACGGCGAGCACCGCGCCGTCCTGTTGGCCGCCCTGCGGCAGGCCGCCGCGGCGGGGCTCGACCGGCTCGCGTGGCAGCTGGCCTGGGCGGTGGACACCTACTCCGCCCGGAAGGGCCATCTGCACGATCAGGTCGAGGCCTGGCCGATCGGCATCGCGTGCGCGGGCCGCCTCGGCGAGCTACCGGCGCGCGCCTACGGGCACCGCAACCTGTCTCAGGCCTGCATCCGGCTCGGCCGCTACGGTGAGGCGGACGACAACCTGAAGCGCGCGCTGGAGCTCTTCACGACGGCGGGCGACCGCATCGGCCAGGCCCGCACCCAGCACCACCTGGCGTACCTGTGTGGCCAGCAGAAGCAGCCCGCGACCGCCCTCGAGCACGCTCGGCAGGCTCTGGAGCTCTACGCCGGCACCGACGACCGGACCGGGCACGCCGAGGCGCTGAACGCGGTCGGGTGGTACCACGCGCTGCTCGGCGAGTTCGAGCAGACCCTGCCGTACTGCCGGCAGGCGCTGGAGCTCTTCGAGGCGGACGACGACCTGCACGGCGCCGCCGGCGCCTGGGACAGCCTGGGATACGCCCACCACCACCTCGGTCACCTCGCCGAGGCCGTCGACTGCTACCAGCACGGCCTCACCGCGGCCCGGGCCCTGCATCACGACGCGTTCGCCGCCGATCTGCTGGTGCACCTCGGCGACTCTCACCACGCGGCCGGGCAGCTCGACGCGGCGCGCGTCGCCTGGACCGAGGCGGAACAACTGCTGACGGCGCTCGACCACCCGAGTCTCTCCAGCGTCCGGGAATTGCTACGCCGGCTCGATGACTGACGTACTCACCAAGGCATTGGCTCGTAGTCTTTGAGGAAAGAGCCGTAGACGTCCTCGCCCAGCTCGCCGCGGACGATCGGGTCGTAGACGCGGGCGGCGCCGTCGACCAGGTCGAGGGGGGCGTGGAAACCCTCCTCGTGCAGGCGCATCTTGGTCGGATGCGGGCGCTCGTCGGTGATCCAGCCGGTGTCGACGCTGGTCATGAGGATGCCGTCGGCGAACAGGTCGACCGCGCTGGTCCTGGTGAGCATGTTCAGGGCGGCCTTGGCCATGTTCGTATGAGGGTGGCCGGCGCCCTTGTAGCCGCGGCTGAAGACGCCCTCCATGGCCGAGACGTTGACCACGTAGCGGCGGGGGAACGGTGACCTGGTCATCGACTCGCGCAGGCGGCTGACCAGGATGAACGGGGCCGTCACGTTGCAGAGCTGTACCTCCAGGAGCTCCAGCGCGTCGACCTCGTGGACCCGGTCGCTCCAGCTGTTGGTCGACGTGGTGTCGGGGACCAGGCCGCCGGCGTCGATGGTCAGCGAGCGGGCGGTCAGCGCCAGCTCGGTGACCTGCTGGGGGGTGAAGGCGCCGGTGGTCAGCACGGCGGCCGGCGAGGCGCCGACGCTGCCGATGTATTCGAGCTGGGGCAGGTCGCCGGAGGGCAGCGGCTCCTTCTCGGCAGCCGTGATGGCCGAATAGGAGCCGGGCGTACGGCGTACGGTCTGAGCCGCGTTGTTGATCAGAATGTCCAGCGGACCGCGGGCCGCGACCGAGTCGGCCAGGGCGACCACCTGGGCCGGGTCGCGCAGGTCGATGCCGACCACGTGCAGGCGCTTGAGCCAGTCGGCGCTGTCGGGCATGGCCTTGAAGCGGCGGACCGCGTCGTGCGGGAAACGGGTGGTGATCGTCAGGTCGGCGCCGTCGCGGAGCAGGCGCAGGGCGATGTACATACCGATCTTCGCGCGGCCGCCGGTGAGCAGGGCCCGCCGGCCGGTCAGGTCGGTGCGGGCGTCGCGGCGGTCGTGGTTCTTCTCGGCGCAGGCCGGGCACAGCTGGTGGTAGAACGCGTCGACCTGGGTGTAGCGCTGCTTGCAGATGTAGCAGCCGCGGGCCTGGCGCAGCACGCCGGCCACGGCGGCCCTGGCGGTGCTCTTGAGCGGGATGCCGGCGGTCTCGTCGTCGATGCGGCCGGGGGCGCCGGTGGCGGTCGACGCGGTCACGGTGCGGTCGTTCTCCAGGATGGCGTCGCGGCGGTCGCGGCGGCGCTGGAGCTTGGCCGTCTTGTAGATGCCCGCGGTGGCCCGGCGCACGGCCACGGCGTCGGGGTGCTCCACGGGCAGGGACTCGACCTCGGCGAGCACCGCGAGGCAGAGCGCCAGGCGCTCGGGATCGACCCTTTTCTCCGACATGCTGCCCTTATCTCTCATCGTCAAACCTGCGGTGGACCACTTTACTTATCGAGCGCGGCGACCGTCTTCTCAAGGGCCTCGGCCAGGATTTCGGCCAGCGGGTTGGGGCGGCGCTTCGGCATCACGATGCCGATGTAACGGGTGGGGCACGGCGGCCGCAGCCGAACGGTCGTCACGCCGCTGGTCAGGGCCACCTCGGGGATCATGCTGATGCCGACGCCGGCCCGCACGAGCGACTGCGCGAAGACGTAGTCGGTGCCGCGACAGGCCACCCGCGGCTCGTAGCCGGCCATGGCCGCGTAGTGGTCGAGCATGTCACCGACGACCAGGCAGCCGTGCACCCAGCGCTCGGCCGCGAGGTCGGCCACGGTGACGGCGTCCCGGCCGGCCAGGTGGTGGCCGTCGGGCAGCGCGATCCACATGGGGTCGGCCATCAGCGGCGTGAAGCACAGGCCGGCGGGCTGCGGCGGCGGCCCGTCGTAGTGGTAGACCAGCGCCAGGTCGGCCGCGCCCTCGCGGACCAGCGGGACGGCGTCCTCGGGCTCGTTCTCGAGGACGGCCAGCTCGACGCCGGGCCGTTCCTGGGCGAAACGGGTCAGGGCGGCCGGCAGGAGACGCTGGCCGCCGCTGGTGAAGGTGGCGACGGTCAGCTTGCCGGTGTCGGCCTTGGCGAGGCGGCCGATCTCGTGTTCGGCGCTGGCCAGCTCGGCCGCGATGGCGTCGCCGGCGTCGACCAGGACCCGGCCGGCCTCGGTGAGTTCGACGCCGCGTGTGCTCCGGATCGCCACGGCCGTGCCCAGGGAGCGCTCGAGGGCGCTGATCTGCTGGGACACGGCGGACGGCGTGATGCGCAGGGTGGTGGCGGCCCGATTGAAACTGCCGAGCCGGGCCACCTCCCGCAGGATCTGCAGGCGCCGTACGTCGATCACCCGTCCAACCTCCCCGCCACCGCCCTTAAGCGGACTAAAGATAAGTTTTTCTAACGGCCACATCAGTAGGTAGGTACTACCGCTTACTACCGTAGGCGACGAGGCTCGAGGTGTGAATCGTCGCGCCTGGCTCCTCTTCCTGCTCGTCTCCCTGCTCTGGGGCATCCCCTACTTCCTCATCAAGGTCGCCATCGAGGACCTCTCACCCCTGCTCGTGGTGGCCGGCCGCATCGCCATCGCCGCGCTGATCCTGCTGCCCATCGCGGCCGCGCGGGGCACGCTCGCCCGCCTGCGCGGCCACCTCGGCCCGGTCGTCGTCCTCTCCTTCGTGCACATCACCGGGCCTTTCCTGCTCATCACGTACGGCGAGACGCACATCAGCTCCTCGCTGACCGGCCTGCTGATCGCGATCGAGCCGGTCGTCATCGCCCTGCTCATGGCCCGCCGGGAGCCGCTCAGCCCGATCCGGATCGCCGGGCTGGCGGTGGGCTTCGGCGGGGTGGCCCTGCTGGTCGGCCTCGACCTGTCGGGCGACCGCTGGGGCCTGATCGGCGCGGGCATGGTGCTGGTGGCGACGCTGAGCTACGCGGTGGCGACGATTTTGGTCCAGCGCCGGCTGGCCGACGTGCCGACCGAGGCCCTGACCGGCGCGACCACGGGGATCAGTGCGGTCGTCCTGGCGCCCTTCGCGGTGTTCGCCCTGCCGGCTTCGCCGGTCTCCGGTTCGGCGTGGGCTTCGTTGGTGGTTCTGGGTCTTTTGTGTACGGCGGTCGCACTGCTCGCCTTCTACCAGCTCATCGGGCTCGTCGGGTCGGCGCGGGCGGGCCTGGTCACGTACGTCAACCCGGTCGTTGCCGTTCTTCTCGGCGTGATCCTGCTGAACGAGCACCTCGGCGTGAGCACGATCGCGGGATTCGCCCTGGTGGCGGCGGGGTGCTGGCTCTCGACGCGACCGGCCCGGGCGGTCGCGCCCGAGCCGTCGGCGGTCGCCGTAGGGTGACGGCATGCGGATATTGATCACCGGGGCCCGGCGCGGGATCGGCGCGGCCATCGCGGTCGGGTTGGCTCGCCCCGGGGACACCCTGCTGCTGCACCACCTGGACGCCTCCGCGGAGGCTTCCGCGGTGGCTCAGCGCTGCCGGGACCTGGGCGCCTCCGCTGCTCTGCTCGAGGCCGATCTGTCCGATCCGGCCGCCGTCCGCGGGCTCGCCGCGGAAGCCGGTCCGGTCGACATCCTGATCAACAATGCGGCGCGCGCCTCGAACGTCGATTTCTCCGATTTGACGTACGACGAGTGGTCGCAGACCTTCGCGGTGAACGTGACCGCGCCGATGCTGCTCGCTCAGGCGCTCAGCGAGGGCATGGCGGCGCGGGGCTGGGGCCGCATCGTCAACGTGGTCTCGCCGACCGTCGTGATGGGCGGGCCGTCGGGGCCGGCGTATGTGTCCAGCAAGGCGGCGCTCATCGGGCTGACCCGATCACTGGCCCACGCGCTGGGGCCGCACGGCGTCACGGTCAACGCGCTGTCGCCGGGCGCGATCCGCACGGAGGGCGAGGCCGAGCTTGCGAAAGGCCACGACCAGGAAGCCCACTCGCCGCTGCTGGCCCGGCAGGCGGTGCCCCGGCCCATCGTGCCGGAAGATCTCGTCGAGACCGTACGCCTGCTCGTCTCCGACGGCTCGGCCGCGCTCACCGGCCAGGTGATCGAAGTAGGCGGGGGACTGGTCTTCCGCTGACCGCGGTCATCTTCCACTATGGCCTGATGACGGAAACGACGTACGACGTCATCGTGGTCGGGGCGCGCTGCGCCGGGTCACCTCTCGCGATGCTGCTGGCCCGCCGGGGATATCGGACGCTCCTGGTCGACCGGGCCACCTTTCCCAGCGACACGGTGTCGACGCACGTCATCCACCCGCCGGGCGCGGCCGCGCTCCAGCGCTGGGGGCTGCTCGACAAGGTGGCGGCCACCGGATGCCCGCCGGTGGGCCGGTACTCGTTCGACTTCGGGCCGATCACGCTGTCCGGCGCACCGGGCAGCGCCGAGTCCCCCTACGCGTACGCCCCCCGCCGTACCCTCCTCGACAAGATCTTGATCGACGGCGCGGCCGAAGCCGGCGCCGAGGTGCGCGAAGACTTCACGGTCGACGAGGTGCTCGTCTCGGACGGCCGGGTCACCGGCATCCGCGGGCGCGGACCGGGCGGGACGCCGGTGACCGAACGGGCCCGCGTGGTGGTCGGCGCCGACGGGCGCAACTCGGTGGTGGCCAAGACGGTCGAGGCGGCTGTATACGAAGACCGGCCGCCCCTGACGGTCGGCTACTACTCGTACTGGAGCAACCTGCCGACCGACACGTTCGAGGCGTACAGCCGCCCCGGCCGCGGCTGGGCGGTGTGCCCGACCAACGACGACCTGACCCTGGTGATCGGCGGCTGGCCGCACGCCGAGATGGCCGAGCACCGCGACGACGTCGAGGCGACGCTGATGGAGACGTTCGCGCTGTCGCCGTCGTTCGCCGAGCGGATCCGCGACGCCAAACGCGAGGAGCGGATCTCCGGCATGGCGGTGCCGAACTATTTCCGTACGCCGTGGGGGCCCGGCTGGGCGCTGGTCGGCGACGCCGGATACAACCGCGACTTCATCACCGCGCAGGGCATCACCGACGCCTTCCTCGACGCCGAAGGACTGGCCGAGGCGCTGGACACGACGCTGAGCGGCACCAAGCCGTACGACGAAGCCCTGTCCGGATATCAGGCCAAGCGTGACGCCCGCGCCATGCCGGTCTACCAGATGACCCTGGGCATCGCCTCGCTGCAGCCGCCGGACGAGCAGACCGTCCAGTTGATGTCGGCCCTGGCCGGCACGCGGGAAGGACAGGACGCGTTCGCCCGGCTCAACTCGGGCATCACCTCACCGGCGGAGTTCTTCGCGCCGGAGAACGTGGGCCGGCTGCTGTCCCTCGGCTGACAGGCCCGGCGGGCCGGCCGTGCCATCGTCGGTCGGATGGAGCTGCGAACCAGGTTCACCGAGGAGTACGGGCTTTCCACCCCGATCGCCCAGGCCGGCATGGCGTTCGTCGCCATGACGCCGGAACTGCCGGTCGCGGTCAGCAACGCCGGGGCCATGGGAGCGCTCGGCGCCGGCCTCATGCCGGCGCCGGCGCTCGCACAGACCATCGCCGGCATCAAGGCGGGCACCGACCGGCCGTTCCACGTCAACTTCATCACCGGCTTCACCCAGGACGCCCAGATCGACGCGGCCGGCGCCGCCTCGGTGGCGGCGGCGTCATTCCACTGGGGACACCCGCCGCGCACGTGGATCGACCGGCTGCACGAGGCCGGCGTCCGCGTCTTCGAACAGGTCGGCTCGGTGGACGCGGCGAAGCAGGCGGTGGACGACGGCGTCGACCTGGTGGTGGCGCAGGGCGTGGAAGCGGGCGGGCACAACTACGCGACGCTGCCGACGTTCGCGCTGGTGCCGCTGGTCGTGGACGCGGTCAGCCCGGCGCTGGTGCTGGCCGCGGGCGCGATAGCGGACGGGCGAGGGCTGGCGGCGGCCCTGATGCTGGGCGCGGACGGGGCGTGGATCGGCACCCGCTTGGTGGCCACCGACGAGTCCGGAGCCCACGACGGCTACAAGGAGAGGCTGGTCACGGCAAGGGCGACGGAGACGGTGCGTACGTCGCTGTTCGGCCCCGAGACACCAGAGTTCAACCCGATGCGGGTGCTGAGCAACCGGGTGACCGAGCAATGGCCGCGGCAGCCCCCGCCCGGCGCCGAACGCCCGGTGATCGGGCACACCAGCCTGGGCGGCCCCGAGATCGAGATCCCGCGCTTCTCCAACCTGGTGCCGACCCGGGTGACGAGGGGCGACCTGGAGGAGATGCCCCTGCTGGCCGGCCAGGGCGTGGGCCTGATCGACGGCGTGAAAAGCGCCGCCTCGGTGATCGCCGACATCACCGCCCAGGCGTCGGAGATGCTGGGCCGCTACCGCCCCTGACCGCGAGCCACCCGTTGCCCGCGCGGCTCCCACCGGCGTCGTGCCGCCGCGGGCTTCTGACGGGTGCCGGCTCGCCAGCCGGTGTGTGGTTCGTCAGTTCGCGGCTTCCGGGTCGTCGGAGGCGCCGACGGGGCGCGGACGGGCCGGGATCTGGTCGGCGAGGCTGGCCGGTCGCCGGGTGGGCTTGACCTCGGCCAGGGTCTCGGGCCGGCGACCGCCGCCGGGGCCCTCGTCGGTGCCGGCGGGCTTGGGGCGGCTCCGGCTGTACTGCGCCAGATCGGCCGGGCGGGTCTCCCGCAGGTGGTCGCCGAGATCCGCGGGCCGGCGAACGGGCGCGGGAGGCAGAGCCCGGGGCGCCGGGAACGAGGGCAACTCCGGCATGCCCGGCGCCGACTCGGAGAAGGAGGCCTCGTTACGCCCCGACCGGTGCGGCAGCGGCTGATCCGCAAGCGACGCCGGCCTGCGCACGCCGGCCGGCTGGACCGGCAGACCGGGCTGAGCCGGCAGCGTGGGCTGAGCGGCCGGTGTGGGCTGGGCGGGCAGCGTGGGTTGGGCGGCCGGTGTCGGCTGGGCGGCCGGTGTCGCCTGAGCGGCCGGTGTGGGCTGGGCGGGCAGCGTGGGCTGGGCGGCCGGTGTCGCCTGAGCGGGCAGCGTCGCCTGAGCGGGCAGCGTGGGCTGGGCGGCCGGTGCCGGCTGAGCGGCGGGTGTCGGCTGAGCTGGCGGCGTGGGCCTGACGGTCTGTTCCGACTGGGCGGGGAGGCCGGACTGGGCGGTCTGTGCCGATTGGGCCGGCCGGGCTGGCTGGGTGGGCTGTGCCGACTGGGCGGACGAAGCGGGCTGTGCCGACTGCGCTTGCTGGGCGGCTTCCTCAGGGCGGCGCTGGGCCGGGATGTCGGCGCGGCGCTGCGGGAGGTAGCTGCTCAGATCCGTCGGCCGATCACCCCGGCCCACCGGCAGGGCTGGAAGGGCGGGGAACGCCGATGGCTTCGACTCCGCCGGTGCCGAGCTCGCGGCGGGCAGTTCGGGCTGGGCCGGGCGCTGCGGAAGCGGCCGATCGAGGTTGGCCCGGAACGGATCCGCCTCGGACGGCTGACGTCGCGGCAGCGGGTCGGCCTGGAACGCGCGCTGAGGCAGAGGCTCCGGACTCGCACGGAACGGGTCGACGTCAGCCAGCGTCCGCCGCCGCGGCAGCGGACTCGCCTCGGCCGGTGCCGGGGGCGCGGCTTCAGCCACCGGCGGGGCCGGGATGACGGACGGGGCGTCATCCGCGAGCGGCGCTTGCGCGGAAGCAGTCGACTGGGTGTCGGCGGTCGGCCCGGTCGGGGCCGGCATGCTGCGCCGAACCCCAGGCGCGAGCGGAGGCGCGGCCGGAGCGGCGGGCCGGGCGTCGGCCGCGGGCGAAAGTCGCGCCGGCGCAGCTGGCGACGCCTCTTCCGCGAGTGGTGTCTGGGCCGGGAACGTGGACGAGGACTCTGCCGCGAGCGGTGTCGGGAAAGCGGATGGAGTCTCGGCTGCGGGTGAGGGCTGGGGTGTGGGCTCTGGGTCGGGGAGGGGCTGGCGGCGGGGCAGGGGGGTGGACTGGGCGGGTGCCGTGGGTGGGGCTTCGGCGGGTGGGGCCGGGCGCTTCGAAAGCAGGGAGGGCTCGGCGACGGGTGGGGCCGGTACGTCCTCGGCGGTCGGTGCGGGCTCCTCGAGGGCCTTATTGATCTGCGAAGCGGGGATGCGGCGGGTCGAAGCCAGGTCGGGGGCGGTGAAGCGGGTTGTCGCTTCGAGGTCGGGTGCCTCGAACCGGCTGGTGACGTCGAGCCCGGCCTCGACGTGATCGTCGGCCTCGGTTGTGGGCTGCGCTGCAGGCTCGGCCGGTGGGGTGGTGCGGGCGGCTTCGAGGTCGGCGGGGGACAGGGCCCGGGTGCGCTCGAAGTCGGTGGCGGTGGGCGGGATCGGGGGCAGGGCCAAAGGCTCCCGGAAGAAGGTGGGGGCCTCGGGGCGGTCGCCGAAGAACGGGGTGGGTGCGGAAGTGTCTACCGGGTCGGGTTCGGCCGGTAGGGCGAAAGCGCTGGTGAAAGTGCTTGTGGACGAGGTGAAGAAGAACTCGTCGGGTGCTGAGTAGTCGGTGTAGTTGCTGCTGCTGTAGGTGGAGCCGTTCGAAGGCTCCGAAGGCAGGAGGAAGCCGGTCGAGCTGGGGTAGACCGAGCCGCGGGGGAGGTCGTCGTCCTCGATGATCTCGGCGTCGATGATGTCGTCGTCGGGGTCGGAGGTGGTGGTGTCGGTGGTCGACCGCACGGAGACCGGGTCGGGGGCGTGGGCGTAGGCGGCGTCGGCCTCGTCGGCGGCCATCTCGGCCTGGGCGCGCTCGATGCCGGCGCGAACGGCCTCGGCGGCCGCGGCCTCGACCAGCCGGGATTCGACCGAGTCGGCTGAAGGCTTCTCGAGGGCAGTGTCGGCCGCAGCGGGCGCCTCATCCGCCTCGGACGAGGTCGGCTCTGCGGGCGAGGGGGACTGCGCGGAGGAAGACGACGCCGTGGGCGAAGACGACGCCGTGGGCGAAGACGACTCCGTGAAGGGGGGCGCCTCCGCGGACGAGTGCGATTTCGCCGAGGAAGCCGACTCCGCGAGCGAGAAGGGCTCTGCGAGCGAGGAGGGCTCTGCGGGCGAAGAGGGCTCCGCGGCCGAGCGGGACTCCGCAGGCGAGGTCGGCTCTGCGGGCGACGGCGACTTCACGGACGAATCCGATATGGCGGACGAATCCGACTTGTCGACGGTCGGCGAGGCTTCGGAGGACGACGACGGTTCTGAGGAGGATGCGGCCGGAGACGGCGAGGGAGAGCTGGTTGAGGCGCCGCTGCCTGATCCGATCACGGGGTAGGCGGCGGTGCGGTCGTCGGCGGCGGGCTCGGCGCGGGCTCCGATCACCGGGTAGGCAGCCGTGCGGTCGTCCGCGCCGAGGTCGGCGACGGCCGCGGCGGCGTCGGACGTCGAGGTGGCGTCGGATGTCGCGGTGGCGTCGGACGTCGCGGTGGCCGAGGTGGTGCCGGACGAGGCAGCGGTCGCTCCGGCAGGCTCGGCCGAGTGGTCGGCGGTCTGGGCGGAGGAATCGGCAGCCGGTTCGGCCGAGGAGTCGGTGGTCGGCTCAGCGGAAGAGCCGGCGGCGGAGGCGCCGACGGTGGGCAAGTCGCCGGCGGAGGAGTCAGCGGTAGAGGTGTCGTCGGCGGGAGAGCCGGCGGTGGGGGAGTCGGTGGGGAGTGGGTCGGGGATGATTTCGGCGTCGATGGGCTCGTCGTCGGTTATGCGGGGGAAGACCTGGGTGGCGGCGGTGTCCGTGCCGGAGGGGAGGGCGAACGGCGATGAGGCGCCGGGCAGGGCCCTGGGCTCGTCGAAGAACGGCGTCAGCCAGGTCGGGGCCGGGCCCGCCGGGAGGGCCAGGACCTGGGTGTCGTCGGTGGCGGCGTGGCGGCCGGCCGGGAGTTCGCCCGCGTGTTCGGACAGGCCGGCCTTCTGCTGGAGGCGCTTCAGGGGGCCGGGGGCCCACCAGGCCGCGTTGCCCATCAGGCCCAGGACGGCGGGGACCAGCAGCATGCGGACGACCGTGGCGTCCAGGACCAGGGCGACGATCATGCCGACGCCGACGAAGCGCATCGTGGTGACCGAGGAGAGGGCGAAGGCGCCCGTCACCACGATGAGCAGCAGGGCCGCGGCGCTGATCACGCGGCCGGTGCGGGCCAGGCCCGTCGTCACCGCCTCCTTGGAGGTGGCGCCCTGCGTGCGGGCCTCGACCATGCGGGAGAGCAGGAACACCTCGTAGTCGGTGGACAGGCCGAACACGACGGCCGCCATCAGCACCACGATGCCCGCTTCCAGGGGCGCCGGTGTCACGTTCAGCAGGCCGGCCAGGTGGCCGTCCTGGAAGATCCACACCAGGATGCCGAAGGTGGCGCTCAGGCTGAGCGCGCTCATCAGCACCGCCTTGATCGGCAGCAGGATCGAGCCGAAGGCCAGGAACATCAGGATCAGCGTGGCCCCGACCAGCAGACCGATCATCAGCGGCAGCTTGTCGGCCGTGGCCTGGAGGCTGTCGATGTTGCGGGCGGTCGTGCCGCCGACCAGGAGCTCCACGCCGGCCGGCACCGGCAGCGCCCGGATGCCGTCGACCACGTCGCGCGACTCGGTGCTGAACGGGTCGGTCGAGGTGAGGGTGGCCGTGAAGACCGTCGTGTCCTTGGCCCGCTGGGCGGGGGTGATCTGCGCGATGCCGGGGATCTGGCGGAGCTGGACCGCGAACTTCGACGTGTCGCCCTGGCCGCGCAGCACGATCTGCACGCCGTCGCCGGCGAACTGCGGGTAGCTCGCCTGGAGGGTCTCGATGGCCTGGCGGCCGGGGTCGCCGGCGGGCAGGGTGCGCTCGTCGGCCTCGCCGAAGCGGACGCCGCCGATCGGCAGGGCGAGCAGGATCAGGCCGGCCAGGATCGGCACCGCCACCAAGACCGGGCGGTGCAGCACACCGGTGGCCAGCCGGGCCCAGAACGACTTGTCGGGGTCGCCGGCCGAGAAGGGCAGGCGGACCGGCAGCTTGTCGACGCGCGGGCCGAGCACCGCCAGCACCGCCGGCAGCAGGGTCAGCGACAGGAGGGCGGCCAGGCCGACGGCGGCCAGACCCCCGTACGCCAAGGAATTGAGAAAGCCCTGCGGGAACAGCAGCAGCCCGGCCAGCGCGATCATCAGCAGCGTGGCCGAGAACAGCACCGTGCGACCGGCCGTCGCCACCGTACGGCGGACCGCCTCGGCCGGGGAGCGCCCGGCCGCCTGCTCCTCGCGGAAGCGGCCGACCATGAACAGGCCGTAGTCGATGGCCATGCCCAGCCCGAGCAGCGAGGCCACGTTCACCGCGAACGAGTTGACCTCGTGGTGCGAGGCGATGGCGTGCAGGATGCCGAGCGAGCCCAGCACCGCGGCGCCGCCGACCAGCACCGGCAGGGCCGCCGCGACCAGCGAGCCGAAGATGAACAGCAGCAGGATCAGGGTGATCGGCAGCGAGATGGCCTCGGCCTTGCCCAGGTCGGACGTGGAGCGCGTGGTCGACGCGTCGGCCAGGACCGTCGCGCCGGCCAGCTGGACCTTGGCGCCCTCGACGCCGAACTTGTCGTCGACCTCGCGGTACGCGTCGAGCTTGGCCCCGTCGTCCGCACCGGCCAGGGTGACCACGGCGACGGCGCTGGACTTGTCCTTGGCCGCGTACTGGGCGCTGCGCGTCTGCCAGTACGACGTGGAGCCGGTCACCGCCGTCTTGGGCAGCGCGGCCAGCCGCTCACGGACCCGCTTGCCGAGCGCGGCGTCGTCGATCTTGCCCTTGGTGGGGGTGTAGATCACGACGAGGTCGCCGCCCTGCGCCCCGAACGCCGCCGTGGCCGCCTCGGCGGCCCGGGAGGACTCACTGTTCGGGTCGTTGTAGCCGCCCTCGGACACCTGCCCGAAGACACCGAGCCCCCAGACGCCTGCGCTGATCACCGCGACGAGCGCGACGGCCAGCACCGGCCACCGGAAGCGGGCCACCCACGATCCAAAGCCCGCGAACACCTAGTAACCCCTTTTGTCGCCTACGGCCGGCGCTTCCCGGCCGGCCCGATATGCAAGCACGTCATCGAAGCGTCGCCGCTTCCAGGGCCACCCCGCCGCACCCCTTGCCGTAGGTCGCGTCGGTGGTCCAGTTCAACTGCATCTGCCCGCTCTTCGGTGCGTGGTACGCCACGGTCAGCACCGCCGTCCGCAGCGCCCCGGTACGCTGATCGAGCACGATAGAGCCGCCGGCCGTGCCCGTGGAGAGCCGGGCGGTCAATTTTCCGCGGGCCGCGAGCGAACCCACGTACAACCTCAAGGTCCTCGGCGCCGGCCCGGCCGGCACCGAGAGGGTGAAGCCGTTGCCCTTACCGCACGTCCGAATGCCCGTTGTCGTGCCTGGGCTAACCGCCACCGGGCTGCCGCCGTTCCAGCTGAAGCGCTGCGGGCTCAGCTCGTGACGGAACCGGGGCGCCGTCGGCGCCCCCTCGAGGATCTTGAAGCCGCCACCGGCCGCCCGTTCCAGGGAGAATGTCCCGTTCAGTCCCCAGTGGACCCAGTCCGCCTTGCCCTCGGCGGTCAGGTCGACCGTCGCCGGGACCTCCGCCTGCGTGATCCGGACGCTGCCCGGGTCGGCGGTGGGGCTGCGGAAGACCGGCGATTTCGGCGGTGTCGGCGACGGTGACGGCGACGCGCTGCCCAGCGGGATCAGGCCGGTGCCGGCCGACGGCAGCCGCAGGTCGCCCAGCGCCGGCGCCGGCGGGTCGACCGGGGGCAGCGCCTCGTCCTTGTGCACCATCGCGCGCGTGGCCACGAAGCCGAACCCGATCACCAGCAGCACCCCGGCCAGGATCACCGCGGCCGAGGAGAGCACCTCTTTGCGCCGGCCGCCGGTGTCGAGGCCGTCCAGCGGCGGCGCGTCGTCCCGCCGTCGGGGAACGGCCCGATGACCCGTCGGGCGTCGGCGCGGGGACAAGCGAAACTCCTGCGGGGGATTTGGTGAGGGGGCCCAGGGCCTGTCCTGCCGATCAAGCGGGGCTGCGGCGTGGCCCAGGCGGCGCCTGACGGCAGCCGCGACACACCGACATCCAACACCGGGATGCCGGCGCGCCGCGCCCGACGCCAGCCACCACCTGGACCTCGCCTCGCACTCGCTTGATCGGCAGGACAGGCCCTGACAGACGCACACGATCTCACTTCGCCGTGTGACGGTGAAGAGCGGGATGCGTGACCGTCCGGACGGGGGATCACCCGCCTCGGCGGTTCGGTGGAGGTTTCACGCGGCGTATTCGCGTAAAGCGCGTATCGTGTCCGAAGTTTCCGGACCGGCGTGATACAGGAGAGTCGACGACATATGAGCTACCCGACCGCTAGCCCCGTGAACACCGACTCCAAGAAACGGCGAGGCCAGGCCATCGGTGGTGCCGTGGCCGGCGTCGCCGTGATCGCCGTGCTGGTCGCGGTCTTCGTGACCGTCCGTTCCGGCGACGACGACGCGAACGGCACCGCGCCCGCCGCGGCCGCTCCGACGTCGGCCGCCGCGCCCGCGGAAGCGGCTCAGCCGACCGAGACCGCCGCGCCCGCTCCGACCGCCGCCAAGGTCGAGACGCCGGCCGCGCTGGCCAAGGAGCCCGAGGTCAAGGCCGGCGAGGGCAAGCTGACGAAGCTCGACGTCACCGTTCTGGTCCCCGGCACCGGCCCGGCCGTGCAGAAGGGCCAGACGATCACCGCCAACTACAAGCTGGTCAGCTACACCACCGGCCAGGTGATCGACTCGTCCTGGTCACGCGGCGAGCCGTTCAGCACGCCGATCGGCGTCGGCGCCGTCATCAAGGGCTGGGACGAGGGCATTCCCGGGCAAAAGGTCGGCAGCCGCGTCCAGCTCGACGTCCCCGCCGCCCTCGCCTACGGCGAGCAGCAGGGTGATCTCCGCTTCGTCGTCGACATCCTCGCCGCCCAATAAGAAGCATTCAGAGATACGGGATCAGCGGGTTCCGCCAAATCCTGGCGGAACCCGCCATAGCGACCAGCTGGGTGCAACTCACCCTCCTCACCGGCTTCCGGCCGGTTCGTGGGGTCACGGTCAAAGCGCATCAACCACGATGTCGAGCTGCCGTGGCTTGCCAACGGCCACCGGATGCTCCTCGACCCGGTATTTCAGATCGCGCAACGCTCCCACCACCTCGTCGGTCGACGTCGGCGTCACCCCGGCCTCGGCCAGCGAGCGCACGACGCGCCCCTTGGTCGCCTTGTTGAAGTGACTCACCACCGAGCGCTTGGCCACCCCGTCGACCACACGCTCGTGCAGCACCCGGACCGTCGCCGCGTCCGCCCCCGGCGTCCACATCGCCCCGTACGCGCCCGAGCGCAGATCCAGGATCGGCCCCTCGAGCGGGTCGAGCGCCTTGGGCAGGACCTTCTTCCAGTACGCGGTCAGCCCGCCCACCGACGGCAGCGTCACACCGACCGAGCAGCGGTAGGCCGGGATCCGGTCGTCCAGCCGGACCACACCCCACAGCCCCGAGAAGACGACCGCCCGCTCGTCGAGCCAGGATCGGGCCGCCGGCGCCAGCGACGGCGCGTCCAGCGCCTCGTACAGCACCCCGCTGTAGATCGAGGCCGCCGGCGCCGCCGGCGCCTCCAGCAGCGCCGCGTTCAGCGCGATCTCCGAGGCCTGCCCCGCGCTCAGCCCCAGCGTCGCCAGCGACTCGGCCACCGACCTGGCGCTGGTCCGCTTGCACATGGCCACCAGCCGCGACAGCACCCGCTTGCGGGCCGGCGCCAGCGCGGGCAGCCAGTGCCCGGACGGGTCGACGGGGGAACCGGAGGTGGCGGGGGTCTTGCCCTCGGACGGCGGCAGGAGGATCAGCACGCCGGTGAGATTAGTCCGGGTTCCGGTCGGCCAGGGCGTCGGCCACCGTCGGATAGACCGAGATGCGCGGCGTCAGCCCGACCGTGTCGAGCAGCCGCCCGAGGAAGTCGCTGGGCGCGGCCAGCCGGAGCCAGCCGCCGTCGGCCCGGGCCCGGTTGTGCCCGATGACCAGCGCGCTCAGCCCGGTCGAATCGCAGAACCCGACCCCGGACAGGTCGACGATGACCATCGGAGCCGGCCGGTCGAGCACCTGGTCGAGCGTGGTGGTCAGTACGGTGTTGCTGTCGATGTCGAGATCGCCTCGCACGGTGATGACGACCGATTCGTCGGCGTTATCCACCACGGACACGTGCACGAGTTCCTCCCCGTTTCCGGCCTCCTGAGAGGCGTCGCCGAGGTACTGCCCAATCGGTGAACGAAAGTCACCTGGATGCGGGAACGGAACCGGCCGGAACGGCCACGGTCGTCTTCACCGTCGCCTGGTCGAGCTCGCCGATGCGGACCGTGAACTTGATCTCGTACGTTCCCGGGAACGGGAAGGCGATCGCGCCGACCGCGTGATGGCGGGGGATCAGGCCGAGCAGCGGCTGCGTCACCGGTTCGACGTCGTGGTCGAGCAGCCGCGACGTGACGCTCCACTCGTCGGCCGGCAGCGGCGCCCCGGCCGGCGTGTAGACGAAGGCGTGGATCGTGTTGTTGTCGCCGATCTCGACCGGATAGATGTTGAACTGGAGGGTGTAGAGCGGCGACGTCAGCGTCTGCGACACGCCCTGCTCGCGCACCGCGCCCTGGTCGACGGCCGCGCTGCGCCCCGGGTTGACCTGCACCAGCACCGAGCTCAGCCCGAGAATGACGACCGTGGCCAGCACTTCCACGCCGACCGTGCGGCGCAGCCCGGTCGCACCCGGCGCGCGGTGCACCAGCTTGCGGGCGAACCACGCGAAGGCCAGCGTCACCGCGAGCACCGCCACCTTGGCCAGCAGCAACCGCCCGTACCCGGTCTGCCACAGCGCGCCGATCGAGCCGACCTGGACCACCGCCTGCACGACGCCGCCGGCCACCAGCCACACCACGGCCAGCGCGGCCCAGCGCGACCAGACCGGCAGCATCACGCCGAGCACCCGCGGGTCGGTGCGGCGCAGCAGGAAGACGGTCAGCGTGACCAGGCCGCCGAGCCAGACGGCCATGGCCGCGATGTGCACCACGTCCGACGCGACGATCACCCCGGCCAGCGGCGAGGCGGCCGCGTGCCCGGTCAGCGGCCACGTCGTCATGCCGGCCAGCGCCAGCACGACGACAGCCGGCGCACGGACCCGGCCCGCGCCGCCGCGCAACAGGGGCGGCAGCAGGCCCGCGATCACGGCCAGCACGCCGATGCGGGCCAGCAGCGTCACGCCGTACGAGCTGGAAAGCACCTCGCCCAGCTCGCGCGCCGAGACGTCCCACAGGGCGGCGCCGCTGCTAGCCGGCGCCTGCGCCCACAGGGAGGCCAGCGCGGACACCCCGATCAGCCCGAGCCCCGCGTAGACGACCTTGATCGCACCCGCCCGGGAGCGGCGGCGCGGCCACAGCACCGCCAGGAAGAGCGCGGGACCGGCGGCCAGCGTCAACCCGGCGTACCCCAGAAAGCGCGTGACCGGTGTGACCAGAGTGACCGAACGATGGGTCCCGGCCTGGCCGGGATCGGCCGGCCGCGTCGAGGGCGCGCCCACCGAGAACGTCAGCGCCCCGCCGATCGGATGGCTGTCGGCCGAGATCACCCGGTAGCTGACCAGGTACGTGCCGAGCGGCTGGTCGGCCTTGCGCACCGGAATGCGCAGCGTGGACCCGGTCGCCCGGGCCTCACCGGAGATCCGCTTGCCGTCCGGCGAGATCACCTGGATGCGCCCGGAGACCGGCGTGACCGCCTCGCTGAAGGTGACCACGATCTCGGTCGGCGACGTGCCCACGATGCTGCCGGGGGCCGGAACCGCGCCCAGCAGCGACGCGTGCGCCTGCGCGGGGGAGGCCGGCACCGCGAGCACACCGAGGGCCACCAGGAGCAGGAGGAGCACGCGCTTCACAGGTAGTGGTTCGGATAACGAGCCGAAATGGTTCAACGGCTTACCGTGCGGATGCCCGGGGTAGTCGGTATGGATACGCTCACGGCAGGTCCGCGCACCGCCAGGAAGAGGAGACCGTCATGTCCGTCAACCCCCGCGCCGGGAAGCCCGCCGAGCCGCGCGATCTGATCGACGTGCCCAAGGTCGTCTCCCGGTATTACACCGAGCACCCCGACCCCGAGGTGGTGGGCGAGCGCGTCACCTTCGGCACGTCCGGGCACCGCGGCTCGTCGCTGCGCACCGCCTTCAACGAGGACCACATCGCCGCCACCAGCCAGGCGATCGTCGAGTACCGCAAGGCGCAGGGCACCGACGGGCCGCTGTTCGTGGGCCGCGACACGCACGCGCTCAGCGAGCCCGCGATGATCACCGCGATCGAGGTGTTCGCGGCCAACGACGTGACCACGCTGATCGACAGCCGCGACGGCTACACGCCGACGCCGGCCGTGTCACACGCGATCCTCACCTACAACCGCGGCCGCACCTCAGGGCTGGCCGACGGTGTCGTGGTGACCCCGTCGCACAACCCGCCGGACGACGGCGGCTTCAAGTACAACCCGCCGAACGGCGGGCCGGCCGACACCGACGCCACCAAGTGGATCCAGGACCGGGCCAACGCGATCATCGCCGGCGGTCTCAAGGAGGTCCGGCGGATTCCCGCGTCGCGGGCCCGGGACAAGGTCGACGCCTTCGACTTCCTCGACTCGTACGTCGGTGACCTCGGCGCCGTCATCGACATGGAGGCCATCCGGGCCGCCGGCCTGCGCATCGGCGCCGACCCGCTGGGTGGGGCCAGCGTCGCCTACTGGGGCGCGATCGGCGAGCGGTACGGCCTGGAGCTGACCGTGGTCAACCCGAACGTCGACCCGACCTTCGGCTTCATGACCCTCGACTGGGACGGCAAGATCCGGATGGACTGCTCGTCGCCGTACGCCATGGCGTCGCTGATCGCCCAGAAGGACCGCTTCCAGCTCGCCACCGGCAACGACGCCGACGCCGACCGGCACGGCATCGTCACCCCCGACGCCGGACTGATGAACCCCAACCACTACCTCGCGGTGGCCATCAACTACCTGTTCGGCGCCCGCAAGGACTGGCCGTCGGCCGCCGCCATCGGCAAGACCCTGGTCTCCTCCTCGATGATCGACCGGGTCGCCGAGAGCCTGGGCCGCCGCCTCGACGAGGTGCCGGTGGGCTTCAAGTGGTTCGTGCCGGGCCTGCTCGACGGCTCGATCGGCTTCGGCGGCGAGGAGAGCGCCGGCGGCTCGTTCCTGCGCCGCGACGGCGGCCCGTGGAGCACCGACAAGGACGGCATCCTGCTCGACCTGCTGGCCTCGGAGATCGTCGCGGTCACCGGCCGCACGCCCAGCGAGCACTACCGCGACCTGACCGCCAAGTTCGGCGAGCCGGCCTACGCGCGCATCGACGCGCCGGCCAGCCGCGAGGAGAAGGCGATCCTGGCCAAGCTCTCGCCCGAGCAGGTCACCGCCAAGGAGCTCGACGGCGAGCCGATCACGGCCGTGCTGACCAGCGCTCCCGGCAACGGCGCGGCCATCGGCGGTCTCAAGGTGGCCACCGCGTCCGGCTGGTTCGCCGCCCGCCCGTCCGGCACCGAGGACGTCTACAAGATCTACGCCGAGTCGTTCAAGGGCCCGGACCACCTGGCCCGGATCCAGGAGGAGGCCCGCGCCGTGGTCGGCACCGCGCTGAAAGGCTGATCTCCTCAGGAAAGAGACGTTGCGGCCGACAGGTAGGCGGTAGGGAACCACCTATCCGGGAGCCGTAGACACGCATGACTGAGGCCGTGAAGCCCGCCGCGATCCGCGCGGGTGGCGGCGCCCTGGCGCCGCTGGTGGTCGCGGCGGTCGCCACGCTGGCGGTCGTCGCGTGGCTGGTCGTGCGCGACCCCGCCGATGTCGTCTACGGCTACATCGGCGGGCCGATCGCCCTGGTCGCGGCCACCTTCTCGCTGCAGCGGCTCGGCTCGACGGTGGTGCTGCCCCGGGTGGTGCGCGCGTTCTGGCGCCAGCTCGGGCACGCCGCCTTCATCCTGCTGATCGGTTCGTCGACGGCCCTGGCGCTGGCCAACAACAACGCCGGCATGTCGCTCTACGTCGCCGTGCCGCTGCTGACCGGCGTGCTGTGGGCGATGACCGCCTTCCTGCGGCTGCCGATGGGCGACCGCACGCTGCTGGGCTGGTCGCGGGTGCTGCTCGACGGCGCCACCGTGGCCGTGGCCGGCACCCTGGTCTTCTGGTACGTCGTGCTCAGCTACGCCTCGTCCGGCGCCGACCTGGTCACCCGGGCCGCGGCCGGTGTGGTCGGCGTGGCCGGCCTGCTCTGCCTGGTGGTGATCGGCAAGGCGGC
This sequence comes from Paractinoplanes atraurantiacus, assembly GCF_900215205.1. Classification (GTDB taxonomy): domain Bacteria; phylum Actinomycetota; class Actinomycetes; order Mycobacteriales; family Micromonosporaceae; genus Actinoplanes; species Actinoplanes atraurantiacus. The sequence continues at coordinate 52,488 of NZ_OBDY01000009.1, read as the reverse complement.
GGCCCGCAAGGACGCGCCGGTCGACCCGCTCTCGCTGCGCATCCTGACCATCGCCCCGATGGTCGCGGTCGCCCTGGCCGTGCTGCTGATCGCCGGCGACGACACGTCCCGGCTGGTGCTCTCGGTGCTCGGCAGCCCGCTGGTGGCGCTGTCCTTCGCGGCCGCGGCCCACCGCCAGCGCCGCGTGCACCTGCGGACCGCGGTGCTCAAGGTGCGCGGCCGCCGCTCGGTGTACGAATTCCTTCCCTTCGTGGCCGTGCTGGCCACCGCCGCCCTGGTCACCGCGGTGTCGGCCCAGGAGATGAAGGGCCGCGACCTGACCGTCATCGTCGGCGCCGTCCTGATCGCCGCGCTGGTCGTGCTCCGGCAGCTGCTCGGCCTGCGCGAGAACCGCCAGCTGCTGGCCGGGCTCCAGGAGCAGCAGGCCCAGCTGGAGCAGCTGGCCATGACCGACCCGCTGAGCGGGCTGGCCAACCGCACCCGGTTCAGCGCCGTGCTGGCCGAACGCCTGGCCGCCCACCGGCCGGCGACGGCGCTGCTCATCGACATCGACGACTTCAAGACCATCAACGACTCGATGGGGCCGGCGATCGGCGACCAGCTGCTCTACCAGATCGCCCAGCGGCTGCGGGCCACCAGCGCCGAGGGCGAGCTGCCGGCCCGGCTCGGCGGCGACGAGTTCGCCGTGCTGCTCGACGTGGAGGAGCCGTCGTCGGCCGAGGCCACGGCCGGTCGGATCCTGGCCGCGCTGGCCGAGCCGTTCCGGGTCGGCGAGCACCACCTGTTGGCCCACGCCAGCCTCGGCATCGCGATCGCCGGTCCCGGCGACACCGCGGACGAGGTGCTGCGCAACGCCGACATCGCCATGTACGCGGCCAAGGAGGGCGGCAAGGCGGCCTGGACCCGTTTCGAGCCGCGGATGCGGGCCGACGTGGTCAGCCACGCCCGGCTCGGCAGCGAGCTGCACAACGCCATCATCCGGCGCGAGCTGTACCTGCTCTACCAGCCCGTCTTCGACATCGTCACCGGCCGGCTGCACGGTGCCGAGGCGCTGGTGCGCTGGAAGCACCCGGTGCGCGGCTTCGTCTCGCCGGGCGACTTCATCCCGGTCGCCGAGCGGTCCGGCCTGATCGTGCCGCTCGGGTCGTGGGTGCTGCGGGAGGCGTGCGAGCAGCTCGCCCGCTGGCGCCGCGAGCACGGCGACGGGGCGATCAAGGCGATCAACGTGAACGTGGCGGTGCGCCAGCTGCGCGAGTCCGGCTTCGTGGACGAGGTGGCGGCGGTGCTCAGCGAGACCGGCCTGCTGCCGCAGAACCTGGTGCTGGAGGTGACCGAGTCGTCGGTGGCCGACGGCCGGCAGGTGCGCGAGACGCTGCACGCGCTGCACGAGATGGGGGTGCGGCTGGCGCTCGACGACTTCGGCACCGGCCAGTCGTCGCTGTCGCTGCTGCGGGCGTTCCCGGTCGACGTGCTGAAGCTGGACAAGTCGTTCGTCGACGGCATCACCGACGGCGAGGACCGGGGCCGCCTGGCGGTGGCCGCCGCGGTGGCCCAGCTGGCGGAGTATCTGCAGCTGTCGGCCGTGGCCGAGGGCATCGAATCGCTGGCGCAGCTGGAACGTCTGCGCGAGATGGGCTACCGGCTGGGCCAGGGCTTCTACATGGCGAAGCCGCTGCCCGCCGAGGATGCCGGCGCGCTGATGAGCTCGAACGCGCCGGCCCCGGTGATGTACGCCGCGTGACGCCCACGGCCCACCCTCCCGAGGGGGCCCCCGTCCGGCACCAGTCTGACCGAAAAGCGCAAGATCGTGCGGGCGGGCTGTGGACGACCGCGGAGCTGTGGAAAACCTAGGCGGAGACTTCCTTGCGGTCGTCGGTCGCCCACAGCGTGTGGAACGAGCCCTCCTTGTCGACGCGGTGGTACGTGTGGGCGCCGAAGAAGTCGCGCTGGCCCTGGATCAGGGCGGCCGGCAGGCGCTCGGCCCGCAGGCCGTCGTAGTACGCCAGCGCCGACGAGAAGCCCGGCGACGGGATGCCCTGCGCGGCGGCGGTGGCCACGACCCGGCGCCACGCGTCCTGGGCGCCGCTCACGGCGTCGAGGAAGTACTGGTCGACCAGCAGCGTGGCCAGCGAAGGGGACTTGTCGTAGGCCTGCTTGATGAAGTCGAGGAACTTGGCCCGGATGATGCAGCCCGCGCGCCAGATCTTGGCCATCGCGCCCGGGTCGATCTCCCAGCCGTACTCCTTGCTGGCCGCCTGGATCTGCTGGAAGCCCTGCGCGTAGGCGACGATCTTGGAGGCGAACAGCGCCTGCTCGACGTCGGCCTGCAGGTCACCGGCGTGGGCGCCGGTGGTCGCGGACGGGCCGGGCAGGCCGGCGTCGGCCGCCGCCTGGCGCACGTCGGCGCCACCCGACAATGCCCGGGCGAAGACCGACTCGGCGATGCCGCTGACCGGCACGCCCAGGTCGAGGGCGGCCTGGACCGTCCAGCGGCCGGTGCCCTTCTGCTCGGCCTGGTCGAGCACGATGTCGACGAACGGCTTGCCCGAGGACGCGTCGACCTGCTTGAGCACCTCGGCCGTGATCTCGATCAGGTACGAGCCCAGGCGCCCCTCGTTCCAGCCCCGGAACACGTCGGCGATCTCGGCCGGCGAGTGACCGCCGACGCGGCGCAGCAGGTCGTACGCCTCGGCGATGAGCTGCATGTCGGCGTACTCGATGCCGTTGTGCACCATCTTGACGAAGTGGCCGGCGCCGTCCGGGCCGACATGCACGCAGCACGGCTCGCCGTCGACCTTGGCCGAGATGTCCTCGAGCAGCGGGCCGAGCGCCTCGTACGACTCCTTGGAGCCGCCGGGCATGATGCTCGGGCCGTGCAGCGCACCCTCCTCGCCACCGGACACGCCGGTGCCGACGAAGTGCAGGCCGCGCTCGCGCAGCGCCGCCTCACGCCGGCGGGTGTCCAGGTAGTGGGCGTTGCCGGCGTCGATGAGCATGTCGCCCTCCTCCAGCAGAGGGGCGAACTCGTCGATCACGGCGTCGGTCGGCTTGCCGGCCTTGACCATGATCACCACGCGGCGGGGGCGCTCCAGGCTGGCCACGAAGTCCTCGGCGCTCTCGGACGCGATGAACGTGCCCTCGTGCCCGAACTCCTCGACCAGCTCCTTGGTGCGGTTGTACGAGCGGTTGTGCACCGCCACGGTGTGCCCGTGACGGGCGAAGTTGCGGGCCAGGTTGCGCCCCATAACCGCGAGGCCGGTGACCCCGATCTGAGCCTTCTCCGTCATCACTGACACCCTTCCGTCGCTCTAGCCACGCGCTCATTCTTACGGGTGGATTGCGGGAGTGGTTCGACCGTGTTCCCCGGTTCTCATTTATTGGCGGCCCGGCGCGTGGGCTGGACGTGGCCTAAGATCCCTGCGCGGTAGGCTTCACCGCATGCCGAGCGGGACCTACTGATCGATGAAGCGCGGCCAAAGATGAAACGCGGCCAGAGATGAAGCGCGGCGAGATCTGGACCATCGGCAACCGGACCGATCTCCGATACCGCGTGCTGGTGCTCTCGGCCGACACCCTCAACGACCGCAAGAACGCCTCGCCGTTCTGCGCGCCGATCGTCCGCCAGCGCGGCGTCACCGAGCTCCCGCCGTTCGCGGTCGCCCTCACCGAGCAGGACCCGATCACCGGCGTCGTGGTCGTCAACCGGATGCGCCGCCTGCCCGCCGCCATCGGCGCGGAGCGCATCGGCATGGTCACCGGCCAGAGCATGGCCCGGCTGACCGAGGCCATGCGGTCCCTCTTCGAGCTCTGAGATCCGTTCGGCCCACCCCGTTCGTGTGACGGGGGCCGATGTTCGCCGCAGGTAGGACCCTTCCCGTATGAACGGCCGATGACGACCCCGGTCCGGCTGACGTATTCAGGAAGCCGGAGCCGTACGGGACGGGAGGGATCGGGTGGGACAGGCGTATGCCGCAGCGGTCGAGAGTTTGCGGCCCGCTGTGACCACCGACCCCGGTGAGGCCGGACGGCTGACCGTCGAGCGCGCCGTGGGCCTGCTGGCCGGGCGGGCCCGTTGCCGCCTGGCCGAGGCCCACCGCCACCTGCTGCGGATGGGCGCCGAGCAGGGCCGCGACCTGATCGAGGTGGCCAGCGGCGTGATCCGCTCGCTCGACGTCGCCGAGCCCGACACCGCGCCGGTCTCCGGGCTGGAGACCGGCCGCCCCGGTTTCGGCCCGGCCGGCCCGGTCCGGCGGTTCGCCCCCTGGCTCGGCATGGTGCAGCGGGTCCTCGACGTCGTGCCCGGCATGGCCTGCTTCCTGACCCCCGAGCGCGAGCCCTCGGGCCGGCTCGTCGACCTGGTCTGGGCCGCGGTCAGCCCCGAGGCGGTGGCGCCGAACGGGCTGCGCGGCAGCCAGCTGCTCGGCCTGCGCATCTCCGAGCACTTCCCCGAGGTCGTGGCCAGCGACCGCTGGCACGCCTACCAGCAGGTCATCGACACCGGCGCCCCGGTCGTGCTGGGCCCGTTCCGGCACGGTGACGGGCTCTACACCGTGCGCGCCCACCGGCTCGGCGTGGGCCTGCTGCTCAACTGGACCCGCCACGACGAGCGGCCGGGCGGGGTGAGCGACCGGCTGGCCGGCACCGAGCTGCTCGGCAACCTCGGCTGGGGCGAGTGGGACCTGGTCAGCGGCGACATCTACTGGTCGGAGCAGGTCTACCGGATCTACGAGCGGGACCCGCGGCTGGGCCCGCTGAGCCGGGCCGAGTCGGACGCGCTGGCGGTGCCTGAGGACGAGCCGCTGCGCGAGGCCGCCCGGCTGGCCTTCGAGCGCGGCGAACGGGTCGACGTGACCACCCGGGTGCGCATCGGCGGGCGGACCAAGTTCCTGCGTACGGTGGCCGACGCCAGCCGTGACGCCGACGGCCGGCCGCTGCGCATCTTCGGCATCGTGCAGGACATCACCGAGCGCGAGACCAGCGCCCAGCGCCTGGCCGAGGTGGAGCGCCAGCTCGACGAGCAGCGCCGCGACCTGGCGGCCGAGCACGAGCTGGCGGCCCGGCTCCAGCGCATCATCCTGCCCCTGCCGGACGGGCCGATCGAGCTGCCCGGTCTCAAGGTGGCCCTGCGTTACCTGCCGGCCGGCGAGGAGACCATGGTCGGCGGCGACTGGTACCACGCGGCCGAGCTGCGCGACGGCTCGGTGCTGCTCGCGGTCGGCGACGTGGCCGGGCACGGCACCCGGGCGGCCAAGACGATGGCCCAGCTCCGGCACGCGCTGCGGGCACTGGCCGTGACCACCGGTGACCCCGGTGAGCTGCTGCGCCACCTCAACACGCTCACCTGCGACCTCGAGCGGGAGACGCCCGAGCTCGCCGCCACCGCTGTCGTCGCCCGCTTCGATCCGGCCCGCCGGGAGATCGTCTGGGCCCAGGCCGGTCACCCGCCGCCCCTGCTGAGCCGCGACGGCCGCACGGCACCGCTGGAGCGGCCGGCCGGCCCGATGCTGGGTGTGATCGACGGCGCCCGGTACGAGACGGCCCGGCTCGATCTGCGCCTGGGCGACGTGCTGCTGCTCTACACCGACGGCCTGGTCGAGCATCGCCACCGCGACCTCGACGACGGGCTGGCCACGGTGATCAGCACGGTCGACCAGGCCGTGCGGGCCAACCCCCGCCAGCCCCTGGGTGAGCTGCTGTCGCGCCTGCGCCAGGCCAATCCGGGCGACGACACCTGCATCCTGGCCGCGCGCCCGGTGAGCGGCGAGACGAAAGATCTTCGGCGCTTCCTTTCGGGAAGCTGACCCACCGGACCCGGATCCGGGAGATCATGTCGCCCGTGACGGGTCGTACGTTCGGGGTCCTCTCGCCCTTCGTCGGTGGCGACTACTACGGCGCGATCATCGCGGGTGTCAACGCCGCCGCCGTGGCCGCCGGTGACCGCATCGTGGCCATCCAGACGCTCGATCCGGGGTCTTACAGCGCCGATCGCAGTGGACTGCCCGATTTCCGGCGCCCGGTGTCCTGGAGGCATCTGAACGGGCTGATCGTGCTTCCGGGGGCGCTGCACGCCTCGTACGCCAAGGGGGCCCGCCGGGCCGGTCTGCCGGTGGTGTCGGTGGGGCAGAAGCTCGACGAGTGCCCGGCCGTGCTGGCCGACAACCGCTCCGGCATCCGCGACGCGGTCGGCCACCTGCTCGGCCACGGGCACGAGCGGATCGCCTACGCCGGCCACCTCGCCCACTTCGACCTGCGGGAACGCCTCGAGGGCTATCGCGAGGCGCTGCTCGCGCACGGCATCGAGCCCGATCCGGAGCTGGTCTTCGACTCGGGCGACAACCACGAGAGCGGCGGCGAGATGGTCGCCGACGTGCTGCTGCGCCGGGGCGTGCCGGTCAGCGCGGTCGTCTGCGGCACCGACCGCAACGCGGTCGGGGTGATCGGCCGCCTGGCGAGTGCCGGCTACCGCGTGCCGGGCGACGTGGCCGTGGTCGGTTTCGACGACATCGTCGACGCCACCTACATGCGGCCCAGCCTCTCCACGGTCCGCCAGCCGGTCGAGGATGTCGGCACGACGGCGCACCGGCTGGTCGCCCAGCCCGATGACTCGGACATCTCGTATGTCGCCACGACCTTCGTGCGGCGCAGCTCGTGCGGCTGCCCCGGCATCGGGCTGCCGGTCAGCGAGGAGCTGACCCGCTCGCTGTTCGGCGAGGTCCGCTACCTCCAGGAGACGTTGAACGTGCAGCACGAGCTCGGCATCGACCTGCTCGGCGCGCACGAGCGCGACCCGCGCGCGCTGGCCTGGCTCCAGCGGACCACGCTGACCGCCGGCTGCCTCGGGCTGTGGAACCACGCGGCGGTGCCGGCCCGCGACACCGAGCTGAGCGTCGTGGGGGAGTACCCCGGGCGGCCGGGCTGGGCCGGTGAGCGGATGCGGGTCAGCGAGTTCCCCCCGGCCGGGCTCTTCGAGCACGCCGACGGCCCGGCCGGGGAGATCGTCTTCGTGGTGCCGGTGCGCAGCGGCCTGCGCGACTGGGGTGTGCTGGCGGCGATCGGCAAGGTCCAGCAGAGCACACCGGCCGGCCGGGAGATCATGAACCACTCGGGGGCGCTGCTGGCCACGGCGCTCGACCGGGGCGCGATGGTGGCGGCGCTGCGCGAGCAGGAGCAGAAGCTGCGCGACGCCGCCCTGCACGACGCGCTGACCGGCCTGCCCAACCGGGTGCTGCTGGCCGACCGGCTCGAACAGGCCGGGCTGCGCTCGCAGCGCCGGCCCGATCACCGCTTCGCGGTGCTGCTGCTCGACCTGAACGGGTTCAAGGCGGTGAACGACTCGCTCGGCCACGCGGCCGGCGACGTGCTGCTCATCGAGGTGGCCCGCCGGCTGACCGCTCTGCTGCGCGAGTCGGACACGGTGGCCCGGCTCGGCGGCGACGAGTTCGTGGTGCTGCTCGACGGGCTGCGCGAGCCGGGCGCGGAGCGCGTCGTGCGGGACGCCATCGCGACCCGGCTCTGCGAGCCCTACCTGATCGACGGCGAGCAGATCGAGGTCGGCGTGAGCATCGGCGTGGCCCTCTCGGGCGACGGCTCCACCGACCCCGACCGTCTGCTGCGCGAGGCGGACGCGGCGATGTACCGGGCGAAACCGGTGAGCCGCCCCCGCTGAGCGTTAAGGCAGCGTCCAGGTCTGCTCGGCCGAGCCCGCGCAGGCGGCGACCTTGGTGGTGGCGCCGGAGCGGCCCGGGTCGGTCAGGCATTGGCCGTCGGAGGAGACCAAAGACCCGTTTTCCCCGGTACGCCACGAGGACGCACCGTCGCAGGAGCCGATCCGCACCGAGCCGTCGCCGCTCGGTGCGGCGCACTTGCCGTCGACGTGCAGGGTGCCGTCGGTGGCGAGGGTGAAGGTCTGCGCGTCGCCGCCCGAGCAGCCGGCCACGTTGACCGGGCTGCCGTCGATGCCGAACAGGCCGCCCAGGGCCAGGCAGCGGCCGCTGGCGGCGGTGATCGCGCCGGTGCGGTCGACGGCCGGGGCCGTGGTGGTCTGCGTGGGCGTGGGTGTGGCGGCGGTGGCGGCCGGGCTCGTCACCGGCGGCACCAGGGGCTGCACGGAGCCGCTGACCGCGACGCTGGGGGAGACGCTCGCGCTGGCACTCGCGGAGGCGCTGGCGCTGGCACTGGCGCTCGCCGAGGCCGACGCGGCGGCCGCGCTCTTGGACGCCGCGACCACCGAGGACTCCGGGATCGGGGCCCGGCCGGGCATCGCGGGCAGGGCGGCGCCCGGCTGCGGGATCGCGGGGTCGGAGCCGAGGCCGAAGACGAGGAAAGCGGCCACGCCGAGGGCGAGGACCACGCCGCCGGCGAAGATGGCCAGCCGCAGGATCGGGATGTCGGTCCGCTTCGGCGGCGTGGTCTCCTCCGGCTCGGGCTCCTCGACCGCGGGCTGCACCGCGGTGTCGCCCTCACCGGGCTCGGGCCACGTCTCCGCCTCCTCGACTGGGGTGAACTCGGTGGTGTCCACACTCGTCGAGACGTACGGGCGAACGAGTACAGGATCCTCGCGATCCGGCGTATCGGTCATCTTGCTCCCTCCGGCCGGATCAAGATACGCGATATTCGCCCGAATCGATCACCCGATACCCCGCTTTAACCGTACGTATTCTCGTGTTTCCGGCGCGCATCCGTCCACAGTGTCCGCGCCTGCCGGAGAAGCTCGGCGTTGTCCGCCGCGGGCGTGCCGTCGGGCAGCGTCAGGGTGTCCTCGAGTCCCGCCCGGGTGGGCAGGCCCAGGGCGCCGGCGTGGGCGATGAGCGGCCAGCAGGCCTCGTTCTCACCGTGCAGAAGCGGTGCCCCCGGGAGGCGTCGCAGTATCGCTTCGGCCGCCGCCACCGCCTCGGCCGCCGGCACGTCGATGATCTCGACCAGGATCCGCAGGAACGGCAGCCCGTCGAGCGCGTCCACATCGGCCGGCGACCAGACGCCGGCCTCCACGCCGACCCCGGCGCGGTCGAGGAGACGTACGAGATCGGCGAAGCCCGGCTCTTCGACGTTGACCGAGGCGAAGTCGGGGCGCACCTGCCATCCGGCGACCAGATCGGCCCGCCGCCGTGGATCGCCGCCGGTCATCCAGATGCCGGTCGACACCCCGACCGGAAGCCCCGGGCAGGCCTCGCGGATGGCGGTGACGGCCGCCCCGATGTCATCGCCGTCCAGCGACTCGCGCCCGGCGGCATCGCGCGGATGCACATGGACGGCCGCCGCTCCGGCCTCGACCGCTTCCAGAGCGGCGCCGGCCAGCTCGGCCGGAGTGATCGGCGCCGGCGAGGGGCGGCCGCCGTTGAGACACGCTTTGATCCACACGGAAAACATGTTGCCCTCCCCGGCATGATCAAGACATGACCCGCAAGCCCGACGTCTCCTGCGTCTTCGTCTGCCACGACGGCGACGGCCGCATCCTGCTGGCCCGCCGCTCGGCCCAGGCCCGCGACGAGCCCGGCGCCTGGGACTGCGGCGCCGGCGCCCTCGAGTTCGGCGAGACCTTCGAGGAGGCGGTGACCCGCGAGGTCACCGAGGAGTACGCCACCGCGCCCCAGAAGATCGCCCTGCTCGGCGTCCGCAACGTCCTGCGCCCCGGCTCGCACTGGGTCGCGGTGATTTTCGCCGTCCGCCTCGACCCCGCCGGCGCCCGCATCGGCGAGCCGCACAAGTTCGACGAGCTGGGCTGGTTCGCCCCCGATGCTCTGCCGTCGCCGCTGCACTCGCAGCTCCCGCCCACCCTGGAGCTGTTCACCGCCCGATGAGGTCGGCCACCTCGGTGCGGGACGTGATGCCCAGCTTGCGCAGGATGTTGGAGACGTGGACGGCGGCCGTCTTCGGTGAGATGTAGAGGCGCCGGGCCAGCTCGGTGTTGGTCAGCCCGTCGCTGATCAGCACCGCCACCTCACGCTCGCGCGGGGTCAGCGCGGCCGGGCCGCTCACCGCGTCCGGCGCGCCGGCCGGGGCCAGCCCGAGCCGGGCCCGCACCTGGTCGAGCTGCGCCACCCGCCAGCCGCCCCACTCCTGCAACAGCGACGCCGCCGCCTCGACGTGAACGGTCGCCTCGGCCCGCCGGTCGTCGGCCAGCAGGCAGCGCGCGGCGCCGACCCGGATCGTGCCGCGCAGCGCCGGGCCCAGCGCCGGATCCTCGGTGATCGACTCGTAGCCGGCCAGCGCCTCGGCGGTCCGCCCGTGCACCTCGGCCATCTGGGCGTCGACCAGCGTGCGATAGGCGTCCCACACCTCGGCGTCGAGCAGCACGGCGGCCGCCCGGTCGAGCCGCTCCACCGGCAGGCCCAGCTCCAGCGCGGCCGAGATCAGGTCGTGGGCCTGCTCGCCGCTGCGCCAGTTCTGCGTCTCCAGGTCGGCGATCAGCTCGCCCAGGGCCGCCTCCGCGCGGGGCAGGTCGTGGCGGCGGCAGGCCAGGTGGAACGTCAGGCCGGGGATGGTGGCGGGCGGGTTGTTCGGCAGCGCCGTCAGATCCTCGATGATCCGATCGACCCGGTCGAGCTCGCCCGCCTCCAGGTAGAGCCCGGCCAGGAAGACGCCGTGAAAGTCGGCCCAACGGCCCCGGCGCTGATATCCGCGGTCCTGCTCGCGGCCCTCCTCGAGTGCGGCGATGGCGGCCCGCAGGTCACCGGCCCGGATGGCCAGCCGGGCCCGGCCCTGGAAATAGGTGGCCACCGACAGCGACTCCAGGCCGGCCCGCTCGGCGTCGACCCGCATCCGCTCCAGGATCTCGGCGTGCTCGGACGGCGAGGTGGGCGGCGCGTCCTGCACCAGCTTGTTGAGGGCCCGCGCGGCCAGCACCCACTCGCCGGCCTTCTCCGCCTCGTCGACCAGAGCCGACAGGATCTCGCGGCCGTCGGCCGAGCTCTGCGCGCGCTCGGTCAGCGTCGATCCCTTCTCCAGCAGCGCGGTCAGCCGTACGGCGGGCAGGTCGAACTCGGCGGCGAGGGCCAGCGCCCGGTCACACCAGAGAAGGGCGGCCTCGAACTCGTCACGCAGGTACGACGACTGGGCGATGGCCGTCATCGCGCGGGCCTGGCCGGCGCCGGGCGGCAGCTGCGCGATGAGAGTCTCGATGTCGTGTGTCAGGGCACGCATCTGGTCGTACTCGCGGGATTCCCACGCGATGCGCACCAGCAGATAGAGCGACTCGGCCCGGTCGGTGGCCGCGGTGGCCAGGTCGTGCCAGCGCCGTCCGTAGCGCAGGGCGTCGTCGAGCAGCCCGGCCAGCCACGACGCGCGGGCCGCGCCGGCCAGCAGGTCGGTGTCGTCGCTCACCTCGTCGAGACCCATTTCGGCCAGCTGCAACGCCTGATAGGCGGAGCCGATCGACAGGTAGAGCGCGGTGCCGCTGCGGGCGGCCGCGATCATGTCGTCGTACCGGCCGGCGCCGCGCGCGTGGTGGGCCACCATGGCCGGGTCGGACGCCCCGCCGCGCAGCAGCACGTCGAGCGCGGCCTCGTGCAGCCGCCGCCGCTGACGGCCGAGCATCTGGTCGGCGATGGCCTCGCGCACCAGCGCGTGCCGGAAGGCGAACTCGTCCTCACCCGACTCGACCAGCACGCCCCGGGTGACCAGGTCGCGCAGCACGGCGATGAGCTCGTCCTCGCCGGCGCCGGTCACGTCGGCCAGCAGGTCGAACGGGATGCGGTGGCCGAGCACGGTGGCCGCCTCGACGATCCGGTGGCTGAGCGGCTCGAGGTCGTCGACCTGCCGGCGCAGCACCTCGGCCAGGCTCCACGGCAGCGGCTGCTCGACCAGCGCCTCCACGTCGTACCCGGGAAGCGCCCGCAGCAGCTCCTCGAGGAAGAAGGGATTGCCGCCGGTGCGGTGATGCAGCGCCGTGGCCGCGCGCAACGGCGCCGGCGCGCCCGTGGCCGCCGCGAGCAGGGCCGCCGTCTGCGCCGGGGTCAACCGGTCCAGCCGTACGTGGGTGACCGCGTGCCGCCGTTCCAGCCGCGCCAGCAGACCGGCCACCGGCTGGCGCCGGTCCACCTCGTCCGGCCGGTACGTGCCGATCAGCAGCCGCGGCCCCCGCTGGTCGGCGATCCGCTCGAACAGGGCCGCGCTCTCCGAGTCGGCCCAGTGCAGATCCTCGAAGACGATGACGGCCGGCGCGTCCCCGATCAGGTCGGCCAGGATGGCCAGCCCCGTGTGCAGCCGCTCGACCGGGCTGCGGGTGGCGTCGGCCAGGGCGGCCAGCTGCTCCTCGTCGACCTCGGGCCGGCCGTCGATGGCGTCCAGCAGCACCTCGTAGGGCCGTGACAGCGACCCGGGCTCGGCCTGACCGACCAGCACCACGGTCTCGGCCGGCATCCTCTCCAGGAGCTCGTGCACCAGCCGCGTCTTGCCGATGCCGGGCTCACCGGCGATCACCGCGACCGCCGCACCCCCGGACGGCGAAGGAGCGAGCCGCACCAGCCGGCGCAACTCGCTCTCCCGGCCGATCATCACCGGGCTGGCACCGCCGCGGAAGGTTCGCACGACGCCAGGTTACCGGTGGGGCGCCCCCGCACCGCTTGGGCTTTCCTGGCCCGCCGGGCCTCCCGCGCGCTGCGCAGCAGCCGCCATTTATCCGCCTCGGCCACGAGCTCCCGCTGGTGGTGGTGGGCGAGATCGAGCATCAGGTCCGTGTGCACCAACATGACTGCCTCCTGGTCATCTGCCGATGCACCAATCCTCGGCCGATTCACCACCCACCACATCGGAAGCAGTTACCTATCTTCCCAGCTCAAGACCCCACTAGGTATACCTACGCCGACGGCTCGAGCACGTAGATCGGCATGTCGCGGCCGGGTGCGCGGCGGGCGTACTGGGTCCAGCCGGGGTAGATCTTCAGACCCTGCTGCCAGATGCGGTCGCGGCGGTCGCCGGTGGCCAGGACCGCCGTGACCTTTCGCGTCTGGCCGTCGACGACGACGGTGGCCTGTGGGTGGGCTCGCAGGTTGTAGTGCCAGGCGGGGTGGCGGTCCTGGCCCCAGTTCGAGGCGATCACGGCCAGGCCCTCGGAGGTGGGCAGACCGAGCAGGGGAAGGGTGCGCGGGGCGCCGCTGCGGGCGCCGGTAGTGGTGAGCATGACGACCGGGAGGCCGGTGACCAGGCTCGCGAAAGTGTGGCGGCCCTTCGTGAGCCGGAACAGGGGCCGGTCGACGTGGTGCAGGAAGCGGGCGAACGCCCACGAGGCCGGCGCGGTCGCGCACACGCGGCGCATCGCCCGGCGGGTCGCGCCGGCTCGCGCGTAGTCGTAGGTCATGGGGCGAGATCCCAACGGGGCATGGGGGCGGTCGGGGGGACCACCGCGTCCCGGGGAGAGTAGGACATCACCTCGGCCGTGGCGTGCCGGATGTAGGCGGACATCGCGCGGCGTGCGGCCGGGTCGGCGATGGTGGCCTCGGCCGCCGCGTCGAAGCAGGCGATGAAGCGGTCGCCGATGTCGCCGTAGGCGCCCTGGTTGGCGTGCAGGCGCAGCATGGCGATGTGGCCGCCGTGCTCGGTGGAGAAGACTGGCGGGCCGCCGAAGACCTCACCCCAGTACTCGGCCAGATGCCGCACGTGGTCCGGGTTCAGCCGGTTCGAGAAGGGGTGCTCCAGGACCGGGTCGGCCAGGCAGCGCTCGTGGAAGTCGCCGGCCAGGGCCAGCATGGCCGGGGCGCCCCCGGCGGCCTCGAAGAGGGACATCACCGCATTGTGCGCGCCGCGGCCCCGTACGTCAGCTGGGTATGTCGGACGTATGGGGCGAAACCCCGAGGGTATCGGATTGGTATGCACCGGTACGGAGATGAGGTGGCGGCGATCGCCCGGCCCCTGGCCGACGAGGGTGATCTGGACATCCTGGTCGATCGGGCCGGCTCGGCCAGGGTCGTGATGATCGGCGAGGCCAGCCACGGCACGCACGAGTACTACGAATGGCGCTCGGCGCTCACCCGGCGCCTGATCGTGGAGCGCGGCTTCTCGTTCGTGGCGGTCGAGGGCGACTGGCCCGACTGCGAGCGGGTCGGCGCGACCGTGCTCGGCGGCAGCGCCCGTCCCGAGGAGGCGCTGCTGGGCTACGAGCGGTGGCCGACCTGGATGTGGGCGAACGAGGAGGTGGCCGACTTCGCCCTCTGGCTGCGCGCCTTCAACACGAACAACGGCCGTGGGGTGGGCTTTCACGGGCTCGACGTCTACTCGCTGTGGGAGTCGATGCGCGAGATCCTGACCTGGCTGCGCGAGCACGATCCGTCCCAGGTGCCGGCGGCGCTGGCCGCCTACCGGTGCTTCGAGCCGTACGCCGAGGACCCGCACGCGTACGCCTGGGCCACCCGGTTCGTCAAAGCCTGTTGCGAGGACGACGTCGTACGGATGCTGATCGACCTGCGCGGCAAGGACCTGGCCGTGTGGCAGAACGCCGAGGTGGTGGCCGGCGCCGAGCACTACTACCGCTCGATGATCACCGGCGGCCCGGCCTCGTGGAACATCCGCGACCGGCACATGGACGCCACCCTGGCCCGACTGCTCGACCACTACGGCGAGGACGCCAAGGCGATCGTCTGGGCGCACAACACGCACGTCGGCGACGCCAACGCCACCGACCAGGCGGCGCACGGCGAGGTGACGATCGGTTCGCTGGCCCGCGAGCGTTTCGGCGCGGATCGGGTGGCGCTGGTCGGTTTCGGCAGCCACCGCGGCACGGTCATCGCCGGCCGCGACTGGGGCTCGCCGATGGAGGTGATGCCGGTCCCGCCGGGCCGCGCCGACTCCCTCGAGGAGCTCCTGCACGCGGAGGCGCCGCCGCAGGCCCTGTTCGTCTTCCCGCCGATCGCGGATCGCCCCGACTTCCTCGTCGATCCTCTGCACCACCGGGCGATCGGGGTCGTCTACCGCCCGGAGCGCGACAACTGGGCCAATTACGTCCCTTCGGTGCTGGGTGACCGCTACGACGCATTCCTCTGGTTCGACGAGACTTCGGCCGTACGCCCCCTGCACCCGTTCCACATCGACGCCCGCGAGCCGGAGACGTACCCGAGTGGTGTCTGAGGTCTTGACGGCCGGCTCCCGAGGCGTACTCTAAACCCATCGGTTGATAAACCGACAGGTTTAGAGGATGGGTAGAGCTGATCATGACCGCGGATCCGATCGACGGCGTGTTCGCCGCGCTGGCCGACCCCACGCGACGGGCCATCCTGGCCCGGCTGGCCGGTGGCGACGCCACGGCCGGCGAGGTGGCTGCCGGATTCACGATCAGTCCGCAGGCGATCTCCAAGCATCTGAACGTGCTGGAGGCGGCCGGGCTGATCACGCGCACCCGCGAGGCCCAGTGGCGGCGGTGCAGCATCGTGCCGGCGCCGCTGCGGGCCGTCGCCGAGTGGGCCGAGCAGTACAGGCGGCTCTGGGAGCAGCGCTACGACACCCTCGACACCTACCTGGAACGCCTACAGGAGGAATCGTGAGCATCACCGTTCAGACCCCCACCGACACCACCATCGTCATGTCGCGCTCCTTCAGCGCGCCCCGCGACCTCGTCTTCGCCGTGCACACCCAGGCCGAGCACCTGCGCCACTGGTGGGGCCGGGGCAACCCGCTCGACGTCGACCTCGACTTCACGGTCGGCGGCAAGTGGCGCTTCGTCGAGCACGCCGACGGCACGGAGCACGCGTTCCGCGGCGAGGTCCGCGAGATCGACCCGCCGAACGGCTTCACCTGGACCTTCGAGTACGAGCCGATGCCCGGCCACGTCGCCGTCGAGAAGTTCGAGTTCACCGAGTCCGCCGGCGTCACCACGGTCACCTGCACCAGCACGTTCAGCGACCAGCAGGACCGTGACGGCATGCTGCAGAGCGGCATGGAGGGCGGCGCCGAGGAGTCCTACCGGGCCCTCGACGCCTACCTCGAGAAGATCAAGCAGGGTTGAGCGCGACCACCGGGATGATCCGGGTGGTCCTGGCCTGATAGTCGGCCCAGCCCGGATCGTCCGCGGCCGCCTCGGCGAAGGCGCGGTCGCGTTCCGCCCCGGCCAGCGGCGTCGCCACGGCCTCGTAGGTGCGGGTGCCGTCATCGACCGTGACCCGCGGATCGGCCAGGACATTGTGGAACCAGTCGGGGTTCTTCGGCGCTCCGGCGGCCGAGGCGATGACCACAATTCCGCTGGCGTACGGCCGGAAGCCCAGCGGCGTCGTGTGCGGCCTCCCGGAGCGGGCGCCACGGGTGGTCAGCAGGATGAGTTCGCGGTGGCCCCGGCCGGCGCGGAACTCGTCGATGATCTGTTGGTTGTACGGGTTGGGCATGGGTCGCTTTCTGTTCGGCTTCGATGACATGTCTGCGCCGAAACAGAAGGCGGGCCCCGGATCAAACCTCGGCCGGGTGCCCCACTAAGTCATGGCCCAAGGCCGACCCGGCAGTCACGCGAGACACCCTAGCGGTCACACGCCGCCGGTCACCACCCGGATTCTCGTGGTGAAGGTGGTCGGCCAATCGAGATAGTCGGCCACGGCGGCGGTGGCTTCCGGGCGACGCTCCGGTGGCACGGTGTCGAGCAGGCGCCGCCCGGCATGCGAGCCGATCCAGCCGATCAGTTGCTCGGCGTCGCGGAAGTGGCTCCTGATGTCGAGCTCGCTCACCTTCGTACGGGAAAAACCGGCCTTGGCCACCGCCGAGCGCAACGAATCCACCGAGCCGAACATGGGGTGGTGAGAGTGGTCCGGCGGCGGGTTGTCGCCGAGGCGGAAAAGGATCCGCATGACGTTGCGGTGGCGCGGATCGGGGGCGGCGAAAGAGCTGAAAGCGAGGCGGCCGCCGGGTTTGAGAAGAAGGCGGTAGGTGCTGAGCGCGGCCGGCGGATCGGGCAGGAAGAAAAGCACCATCGCGGCGGTGATGACATCGAAGGACCTGTTCGGGAAGTCCGGCTGCTGAGCGTCGCCGATCCGCACGGTGACATTGCGCAGGGAAGACGTGGCGGCGCCGGTGCGCGACACCATGCCGGCCGCCAGATCGATGCCGGTGACATGCCCGGAAGGCCCGACGAGACGGGCGGACGGCAGAAGGGCGGCGCCACGCCCGCACCCGACATCGAGCACGCGATCGCCGGGCCGCGGGGCGGCGGCCCGCACGACGGCGTCGGCCATCGGCTTGAAGAAGTCGACGCCGACACTGTCGTACTCGCCGGAGACGCGGTCGAACACGTCGATGATGTTCATTGCCCCAGCATGTCAGCCGGGCGCACCTCCGGACAGGACGGCGCCGCCCAGGCCTGCCCGGCGGTGACGGCGCGAAGGTAGGCGCCCAGATAGGCCGAGGCGATCTCGAGCGCCCGGCGCCCGTCGAGGCGGCCCAGCGGCAGGGCCCAGCGCACCGGGGGAGCGAGGCGATAAAGCGCGACATCGGTGAAGGTGAGCCGCTCGGCACCCTCGACGGTGAAGGCCCGGCCACCGAGCACCAGGTCGGCCTTCCCGCTCGGCCTCTTCCCGCCGGCGCCGACTTCTTCGCTCAGGGCGGCGGTTCCGTCGCAGCGGTCATCCGCCCGGCAAGCGGCGGCGGCAGCGGTGCCGCCGAGGCCGTGACCCAGGTAGACGACCTTCGCCGGGTCCGCGTGGCGGCCGTACTGCGTGACCGCGCGACCCGCGGCGAACCGCGCGTCCGCCGCCCACACCGCGACAAACTGCGCGCGCCGCGTCGGGTCCTGTCCGGCGGCACTCGCCCGCACCGGCCGGCCGTCGAGAACTGTCAGACCCGCGCTGTAGGTTGGCGTCACTCCGACCACCAGATAGCCCTGAGCTGCTATCCGAGACGCGAGAGCGGTGTATTGAGGCGCCGCCGCGCCCTGGTCGGGCAGCAGCACCACGACCGGAAAGGGGCCAGCCGCAAATGCCACGTCATCCCGCGTCCCCGTCCGAACGCTGCCGAAGCTCGTCGCCGCCCACCCATAGCGGTGCAGCCCTTCCCACCCCGGCGGCGCGTAGGCGGACTCCGCGCCCTGAGCGCTCGTCGCCGGATACCAGGTCCAGACCGAGAGCAGCCGCGGCGTGCCGCCGAGCGGCGCGAGCTGGTCCGTGCGCGACCGGTCCACCCACAGGTCGGTCGTCCGGCCCACTTCATAGATCCCGTCAGGGCGGAGGCTGACCGGGGCCCGTGACTGCTTCACCGCGTATGCGACGAGCCCGGCCACGACGAGCGTGACCACCACCAGCACCCGCGCCATCCGCATCGCTGAATTGTCCGGGTAGTCCGGCGCGCGTGGTTTTCGGGGTGGGGTGGGCCGACGTTAGCGGTGCCGTCGGCGCGCCTGCCCGCCGGGGTCAGCCGGTGGGGGTCGTGGAGCGGGCCCAGCGGCCTGTGGTGATCAGGGCCAGGAGGAGGACGGCGCAGCCCAGGGCGACGATGATCCACCAGCCGGCGTGGCTGGCTTGGGCGAAGTTTGCTGTGCTTCCGGCTACTACCGCGCCGATCACGGCCACCCCCAGGGACGTGCCTACCTGGCGGCTGGTCGAGGCGATGGCGGCTGCTACTCCCGCCTGTTCTCTGGGCATGCCGGAGACGGCGGTCTGGGTGATCGGGGAGTTGACCATGGCGAAGCCGAAACCGAAGACGATGTAGCAGGCGAAGAGCAGCCAGACCGGTGTGCCGGCGGTCAGCTGGGTGAGCGGCAGGATGCCGATGATGAAGGCGACGCCGGCCAGGGTCAGGGGCAGGCGGGTGCCGCGTGAGCCGACGATCCGGCCCGAGAGAGGGGAGAAGACGACAGTCATCGCGGCGAACGGCAGCGTGTAGAGGCCGGCGTGCAGGGCCGAGAGACCCCGGGTGTCCTGCAAGTACAGCGTGTTCAGGAACAGGAAGCCGGCCAGCGAGCCGAACGCCGACACCGCGATCAGTGTCGCCCCGCTGAACGGGACGCTCCTGAAGAACCGCAACTCGATCAGCGGTTCCTCGCGGCGCGGCTCGTAGATCAGCAGCGCGGCGAGGGCGGCCGCGCCCAGCAGGAAGCAGCCGAGGATCTCGGGCGAGGTGAAGCCGGAGCCGGGGCCCTCGATGATCCCGTACGTGACCGAGGCGAGCAGAACCAGCACGATGATCTGACCGACCGGGTCGAGCCGGCGCGGATGCGGCGCCCGCGACTCCGGCACGAAACGCCACGCCAGCAGGAAGGCGGCCACACCGACAGGCACGTTGACCCAGAAGATCGCCCGCCAGTCGACCGCGTGGACCAGGAAGCCGCCGAGCACCGGGCCGATCGCCAGGCTCACCCCGACGACCGCGCCCCACACGCCGATGGCCCGCGCCCGCTCCCTGGCGTCGGTGAACGTGTTCGTGATGATCGACATGGCGACCGGGTTGAGCATCGAACCGCCGATCGCCTGCACCATCCGGAAGGCGATCAGCCAGCCGAGGCTCGGCGCCAGGCTGCACAGCAGCGAACCCGCCGTGAACAGGGCCAGCCCGGTCTGGAAGACCTTGCGCCGCCCGATCCGGTCG
The DNA here is from genome assembly GCF_900215205.1 of Paractinoplanes atraurantiacus. Classification (GTDB taxonomy): domain Bacteria; phylum Actinomycetota; class Actinomycetes; order Mycobacteriales; family Micromonosporaceae; genus Actinoplanes; species Actinoplanes atraurantiacus. The sequence continues at coordinate 33,003 of NZ_OBDY01000009.1, read as the reverse complement.
GCCGTCGACCCGGCCAGCACGAGCAGGCTGGCCAGGACCAGCGTGTACGCGTCGATGGTCCACTGCAGCCCCGACAGCGACGCGTCCAGATCCTCCCGCAACGACGGCAACGCGATGTTCACGATCGTGTTGTCCATGCCGACGATGAACAGGCTGCTGCAGCAGATGGCGAGGATCAGGTAGCGACGCGGCACAAGATCATTTATACGCGTACGCCCGCGGAGACGCGGCAACGGTTACGTTCTTCCGCGTCTTTTATATACGCCGAATAGACGTACGGTAAACAGAAGGAATTCGATCTTCCGCCGTCTGGAGAATTGCCGCTGTGCATTACCGTGACGGCTGTGCCAGCAGTTCTCGCATCGCTCCGAAAGGCGGAGACTCCGGCCCGTCTGCGGCTGTGGGTGACGGTCATTGTTCTGGCCGCGGTCGCCCTTCTCGCCTCGACCAGTTTCCTGATGTCCCGGGTCCAGGATCAGGTCCGCGTCATCGGTGACGACGCCGCGCCGCAGGCCGCCACCGCGGCCGACCTCTATTTCGCCCTCAGCGACATGGACGCCCAGGTCGCCCGCATGGTGCTCAGCAACGGCAAGGACTCGCTGGCCAACAGCCAGACCGACGCGCTCGGCACCTACCGGGAGCGCAGCCGCCAGGCCGACGCCGACCTGCAAAAGCTGATGGCCTCCTCGGTCGGCGTGCTCGACCTGATGGACGGCCTGGCCACCTATCGCGAGCGCGTCTGGCAGGCCCTGACCGCGGGCTCCGGCGCCGCCGGCTATTACACCCAGGCCACCAACGTGCTCCACCTCGACCTGCTCCCCGAGGCCGAGCGGCTCCGCACGCTGAGCGAGGAGAGGCTCGACCGGGCGTACGCCTCGAAGCAGACCACGCAGGAATGGGCCGTCGCCCTGGCCGCGCTTCTCGGTCTCGCCCTCGTGGTGCTGCTCGTCGCCCTTCAAGTGTGGCTGGGCCGCCGCTTCCGCCGCATGCTCAACCCGGCCCTGATCGCCGCCACCCTGCTGACCGTGGCCCTGGTCGGCCCGGCCATCGCCGTGCTCGTCGTGCAGGAGCAGCGGCTCGGCGCCGCCCGCGACGACAGCCTGCGCCCTTTCCTGGCGCTCTCCTCGGCGCGGGCCGTCAGCTACGACGCCGCCGCCGACACCAGCCGCTATCTGATCAGCGACAAGCTCGCCTTTTACAAGCAGGACTTCGACCGCAAGGCCGCATTTCTGGACGGCGATGCGGGGCTGCGATCCGTTGCGGCCGGGAGCGACGTCAGCCCGTACGACAGCAATCAGGTTTTGACCCGATGGCAGGCCTATCGGGAGGCGCACGGGCGCATTCTGGCGCTCGCCGATCAGGGTCGTGACGCGTCGGCGATCGGCTATCTGACCGGCATTCGCCGCGGCGACGCCGTCTTCGATTTCTCCTATTACGACGCCGCGGTGGCCGAGATCGCCGACAACCGTCAGGACGCCTTCGACGATGCCATGCGAGAGACGTCGCAGCTGCTCACCGGCTGGACGTGGATTCCGGCCGTCGCGCTCGGCCTGGTGATCCTGCTGGTGCCGTTCTCCGTCCGCAAACGATTCGCCGAATACCGATGAGGGGACCGGCTGTGAAGATCCGTGCGCTGGCCCTGGTGCTGCTGCTGGCCGCCGGGGCCTGCGAGGCGCCGCGCACCTATGACGACGCGGCGCCGATTGCCTGCGCCGAGGGCTCCATCACCGCGCAGGGGTCGTCCGCGCAGGCCACCGCCATCAGCGCCTGGATCAAGAACTATCAGGTCAACTGCCCGAAGGCTTCGCTTGTGTACGCCAGTACAGGCTCCGGGGCCGGCCTGCGCGCCTTCTACGGCGGCACCGGCGACTTCGCCGGCTCCGACTCCCCGATCGCCGCCGCCGACGTGGCCAAGGCGACCGCCCGCTGCGCTTCCGGCCCGGCCCTCCACCTGCCCATGGTCATCGGCCCGATCGCGCTCGCCTTCACCGTGGCCGGCGTCGACGACCTGCGCCTGGCCCCCGGCACGATCGCCGCCCTCTTCACCGGCAAGATCAAGAATTGGGACGATCCCCGGATCAAGAAGGACAACCCCGGCCTGATCCTGCCGTCGACCCCCGTCCGCACGATCCACCGCGCCGACAGCTCGGGCACCACCGACAACTTCACCAAGTTCCTGGCCGCCACGGCCAAGGCCGACTGGGCTCTCCCGTCCGGCTCGGCCTGGCCCGCGCCCGGCGGCATCGCCCAGCGCGGCAGCAACCGCGTCGTCGCGGCCATCGAGAGCACGGACGGCGCGATCGGTTACGTCGAGGCCTCGTACGCCCGCTTCCACAACCTCCCGACCGCCCGCGTAGGCAACGCCGCCGGCCAGTTCGCCCCTCTGACCGACGAGGCCGCCGCCCGCACCGTAGCCGCCGCCACAATCACCGGCTCCGGCAACGACCTCCAGCTCCAGCTCGACTACACCACGAAGGACGCCGCGGCTTATCCCTTGGTCCTGGTGACATATGAGGTCGTGTGCCGCGCGGGCACGCCCGATCTGGTCAAGAGCTTCCTGGGGTACGCAGCCAGCCCCGCCGGCCAGGACGCAGCAACGCGCCTGGGCTACGCGCCCCTCCCGAACACCCTGCGAGACCGGGTGACCGCCGCCATCGATTCCCTTTGACGCTCCTGCCCTCTCGCGGTCCTGGCCAGGAAGAGGCCGCTATCGAGGGCCTCGTCGTCGTGACTCGCGGAGGAGCATGCCACCGCGGTGGATTCGTGGCCGATGAGAGTCGACAGAAGACTTCGCTGCACAGGCGACGCCTGGTTGATGCACGGCACTCGCAGAAGAATGTCGTCATTCCGGATGTTCTTGACCGCCGACGGATGACTGGTCACCACGGTTTCGACGCGCCCCTGTCCGACCATGACAGCACGCCCAACGTGAGCCCTCCGAAGAACAAGGCCAGACTGAGAGCGACGGACGCTGCGCGTCTCACGCGATTCGCGGCGGAGACTCCGGCGAGGATGAGGCCGGCTTGCGCGAAACCCAGGGTGGTCGGCACCGCCGGCAGCAATAGCAGGGACCAGCAGGACGCACGCCACGCGCGCTGGGATCCCCAGCCGCGAAGTCGGTGGAGAACAAGGAACGTCACGCTGAAAGCGAGAAGTGGAAGCAGGAGCGGAACTAATCCCAGCGACAGCGCGGTGACGTTGCCCCGCCACACGATCGCCGCGAACACGTCTCGCTCAGCGAGAAGCCCGATCATCAGTACGGGAAAAAGAACGACCGTGGCCGGGATGGCGGCCGCGAGGATGTTCGCGTAGATCTCCGTCCAAGTCGCCTGGGCGGTGCCGGTCGGCGAAACGTCGGCCGAGTCGTCGCCCACCACGGGCGCCAAGCTTGTGCGGGGCTCCGGAGCTGGGATGGCCTCCGGGCTCGGCGACCGCGACGGCACCGACCCAAGCGCCGAGGGCAGCTCCGGCCACGACTGCTCCCCACCGGAACGGGGTCCGGGTTCTCGAAGGTCGCACACGGCCACCTTGCCCTATGACGACGTGTCGGCCCACCGGCCGGACGAAACCGGACTCTCGATGAGAACCTGTTTCGCATGCGCCCGCTTCTCGAGATGCTTCGATCCCGTGCCTTCGACCCTGCTTGGCGTTTCGACGAAGCTCCCGTTCCGGTCGACTGGGCGACGCGGCGCTTCGGCGAGGTTTTCCGGCAGGGCCTGACCTTCCGCAGCGACGGTATGGTCCTGTACCCGGCCGGTGCCGCTGAGGCGCTCGAGTATTACCGGGACGCCCCGCGCGGCCCGCTCCACCCGCCCGCGACGGTCGCTCAGGTCGACAACGCGGAGCGGCAGATCGAGCGGCCGTTGCCCGAACTGCTCCGGCGCCTTTACACGGAAGTCGCCGACGGCGGGTTCGGCCCTGGTGCGCGCGGCTTCGCCCGGATCGAGGACGTGGCCGCCCTGCACCGCCGGGGCCGGGAGCACGGCCTGCCCGAGTCCTGGTTCGAGCTCACGCCGGGCGGCTGCACCATGTACTGGTACGCCGACCTTTCCCAGCCCGGCAGCCCGGTCCTGCTGTACGACGCGGACGGCTGGGACCCGCGCGACGGCCAGCGCCCCGAGGACGGCGTCCACCACGTGACCCCGTCGCTTGAGGAGTGGCTCAGCACCTGGGCCGAGGGCGGCGACATCTGGGCCGCGGCCCTGACGCAGTGATGCCCGGCGAGCGGGGCTCGCCGGGCATCGGGGCAGTGCCGGTCAGTTGCTGGTGTCGAGCAGTTGCTTGGCCTTTTCGGGCCAGGTCGCCACCGACGGCGCCGACCGCATGCCGCCGGCCACAACCGCGGCGCGCAGGGTGGTCGCGTCGGCGTCGGCAATTTGGCGGTACGTGGTGAAGCCACCCGCCGCCAAGGCGATCGCCATCTTCGGACCCACACCGGGAATCTTGGTCAGGTCATCCGGCTCAGCGACGGCCACCGCCACCGGCGCGGGCGCGGCGGCGACTTCCTCGGCCTCCGCGATCCCCGGCACAGCAGCGACGGTCTCGGTCACCGGCTCACGCGCGGGCTCGGCCACGGCAACCGGCGCGGGAACCGCCGCGACCTGGTCGCTCTCGGCAGCACCGGGAACAGCCGCAACGGTGTCGACAGTGGACACCGCCGGGGGTACCTCGGCCGCCGCGCCAACCGGCTCCGCAACGGGCCGCGGCCGCGGCGCCCGGGTCCGCTTCGGCTTGGCCGCCGGCACCGTCTCAGCAACAGTCTCAGAAACCGGCGTCGCGACGGCCGGTTCCGAAACGTCCGCGACGGCCGACTTCGGCTCCTCGACGGCCACGGCGGCCGGCTCCGGCTTCGCGTCGGTCGACGTCTCGGAGCCGGCGGACGCCTCGGAGCCGGCGGCGACAAGCGCAGGCTCGGCGGCGAGAGGCGCGGGCGTCTCGGCGTCGGCGGCAGTCTCCGACTCGGCCGCGGCGGCGACCGGCTCGGGCTCGGCGACGGGGGCCGGTTCGGCACCGATCGGTTCGACGCCGGCGGTCGGCTCGGCCTTCGTGGGCTCGGCCGGGGTGGAGGCGATCGGCTCGAGGTCGGCGGCCGGTTCGGTCGCCGTGGGGCGGGCCGGGGTGGAGGCGGTCGGCTCGAGGTCGGCGGCCGGCTCGGTTGCCGTGGGGTGGGCCGGGGTGGAAGCGATGGGCTCGAGGTCCGCGGTGGTGTCGGAGACGGTGGCCGGCTTGGCGGCGGCGGCGACGGGCTCGAGCTTCTCGGTCTGCTCCGGCTCCGTAGTGGCGGCCGACTTGGGGTCGTCGGCCTGGTTCGGCTCGATCGCCGGGACGACCGGCTCGAGCTGAGTGGCGGACTCCGGCTTGGCGGCCGTGGGCTCGTCGGCGTCGGCGTCGGCGGACTCGGACGGGGCCGGCTCGTCGTCGGCGGAAGTCGCGGCGGAAACGGGCGCTGTGGAACCGGGCGCGGCGGAAACAGAGGCGGTGGTTGCGGAAGGCGCGGCCGCTACCGGTTCGGTCGGCTCGTTGTCGGAAAGCGTGGTGGCGGGCTCGTCGGCGGCGACGGGCTTGGCGGTGGTGGGCTCGGTGGGGACGGGCTCGGTGGCGATGGGGTCGGGGTCGGCTGTTGTGGTGGTGGCCGCGGTGGACTCCGGCGCGGTGGCGGTGTGGTCCTCGGTGGCCGGAGTGGGGGTGGCGGCCACGGCCGCGGAAGGCGCGGTGGTGGGCTGGGCGGCGACGGGCGTGGGCGCGGGCTTTTCGGACTTGCGGTTGGAGCGCAAGAGCCAGCCGGCGGCGAAGCCGATCACGACCCCGGCAATGAGATAAACGAATGCCATCAAGGGCCTCCGGACAACGAGGAATTCAGATTTAGCGCGCAGCTTTGCACATCTCGCTGTTCGGGCACCATGAGGGTGGTACCGACGGGGCGACAGCGCCTACCGGCCGTCAGTGATTCGTCACTGATGGATGAGAAATTAAAGGGCGCCGCCGCGGGGGACGGTCCCGCGGCGGCGCCTACCCGATCTCGAGGGATCAGGTTGAGGAGCAGGCCGTGCCGTTCAGCGTGAAGCCGGACGGCGCGGCGCTGTTCCCGGTATGTGTGGCCTGGAAGCCTATGGTGGTTGACGCCCCTGGGGCCAGAGTTCCGTTGTAACTCGCGTTGCGGGCGGTCACCTGGCCCGAGGCCGGACTGTAGGTGGCGTTCCAGCCGGACGTGATGGTCTGACCGGCCGGCAGGGCGAAACCGAGGCTCCACCCGTTGATCGCCGCGGCGCCGGTGTTGACGATCGTGAGCTGGTCGGTCAGGCCGGTGTTCCAGGCGTTCACGGCCACGGTGACCCGGCAGGCCCCCGCGGTCGGCGGCGGCGTGGTGGGCGGAGGAGTAGTAGGCGGAGGAGTCGTGGGCGGCGGCGTGGTCGGCGGGGTAGTGGAGTCCAGGCCGAAGAACGTGATGGCCAGGCGGGCCATCCCGCTCAGCGGCAGCGAGTGACCCACCCCGGCGACGCTGATGCCTTCGACGGGCGCCTGCGCCGACGTCGAGCCGTACCGGGTGCGGGTCCAGCCCGACTGCGGCGAGTCGGTCATCGCCGGCGTCTGGCTGACGCCGAGCACATTGGTCCACTGCTTGATGGCCTCACCGAAGTTCGGATACTGCAGCGTCGTGTCGGTGGTCCCGTGCACGAGCTGCATGCGCGGGCGCCGGCCGCTGTATCCGGGGTAGGCCGCCCGTACGAGATCGCCCCAGGCCTGTGGGGTCTTCGAGACCTGCCCGTTGGCGCAGGCCGTGTTCCAGAGCGACCCGTCGGTCGTCGCGAAGCAGCCGAACGGCACACCCATGTACGCGGCACCGGCCGCGAACACGTCCGGGTAGTCGCCGAGCAGCACGTTGGTCATCATGCCGCCCGACGAGGCGCCGGTGACAAAGGTGCGGGCCGCGTCCGTGCCGTAGCGCTGCTGCACGTAGCGGACCATCGACACGATGCCGACCGGGTCGCTGTTGCCGTCGTGCTTCAGCGCGCCCTGGGTGGACACGTCGAAGCACTGGCCGCTGCGGGTGGCCGACGGATAGATCACGATGAAGCCGTACTGGTCGGCCAGGGAGGCGAACTCCGTGCCCGAGTAGAAGGCGGGCCCGGTGCCGGTGCAGTAGTGCACCGCGACCAGCAGCGCCGGTGCGGTCGGGAGCCGGTCCGGGACGTACAGATGCATGCGAAGGTTTGTGGGGTTGGTCCCGAAGCCGGTGATCTCCTGGAGCGAGGCCGCCGAGGCGGGCGCGACAAAAACAAAAGCGGCAACGAGAGCGCCGACGAAAGCGGCGAGCAGGCGCTTGATCATGACTGGGCCGCGCAGGTGGAGGTGGACGGGCCGGTACCGGTGCCCTGGAAGCCGAACTCGGTCGAGCCACCGGCGCCGACCGATCCGTTGTAGGACACGTTCGTGAAGGCCGAGCCGCTGCGCGTCGCGTTCCACGTGTTGGTGACGGCGGCGCCCGAGGGCAGTGTCACCGTCGCGGTCCATCCTCGGATCGCGGAACTTCCGGCGGTGACGCGGACGGTGGCGACGAAGCCCCCGTTCCACTGGTTCAGCGTGATGGAAGTCGTGCAGCCGGCACCCGTCGGAGGCGGCGTGGTGGTGGGCGGAGGAGTGGTGGGAGTGGTCGTCCCTCCGTTGAGAGCGTCAAGAGTCGCCGTGTAGGCCGCCTTCTTGTTGCCGCTGCCGTCGAACAGCAGCGGCGTCCCGCTGGCCCGCCACGAGTCGGAGTCGCGGATGCCCCACACGGTGATGCCGTTGCAGCGCGTCACGGCCAGGCAGGCTCGCACCACCGCGGCGAACGACGACGCCTGGGCCGTGCCCGATCCCTCGATGTCCAGCTCGGTGATCTGCACGTCGACGCCGAGGTCGGCGAAGCGCTGGAGGTTGGCCTGGTAGTCCGCGGGCAGCGGCGACTGCGCGTTGAAGTGCGACTGGAAGCCGACGCAGTCGATAGGAACGCCGCGCGCCTTGAAGTCCTGCACCATCGCGTAGACCGCGTTGCTCTTCGCGTTCTGCCCGTCGGTGTTGTAGTCGTTGTAGCAGAGCTTGGCCGCCGGGTCGGCCGCGCGCGCCGTGCGGAAGGCGACCTCGATCCAGTCGTTGCCGGTGCGCTGGAGGTTGGAGTCGCGCCGCCCGCCACCGCCGCCGTCGGCGAAGGCCTCGTTGACCACGTCCCACGAGTCGATCTGGCCCTTGTAGTGGGTGGCGACCTGGGTGACATGGTTGACCATGGCGTTGCGCAGGGCGGTGCCGCTCAGGTTCTGCGCCCAGGACGGCTGCTGCTGGTGCCAGGCGAGCGCGTGGCCGCGTACCTTCTTGCCCTGGTTCTTGGCGAGGTTGACGATCTGATCGGCGGAGCCGAAGGAGAAGGTGCCCTGGGACGGCTCGGTGGCGTCCCATTTCATCTCGTTCTCCGGGGTCACCGAATTGAACTCGGTGCTGAGGATGTTCGCGTAGGTCGAATCGCTGAGTTTGTACGCGGCGACGGCCGTGCCGAAGTAGCGGCCGGTGGCCGCCGCGGAGGCGCCGAGCGTGGTGGCCGCGTCGGCGGAGCCGGCGAGGAACACACCGGCGGCGGGGATGACCAGAGCGAGGGCAAGGAAGCGGGATCTCATGCCGAAGCCTTTCCAAAACGCATGAAAGCGGCGGAGGCTTGCCCGACCTCGTGTGCCGCACCTGAAAGACAGTGACCCGGATCGATCGAAACTTTAACGAGTTGTTCCGGAAGATACAACGGCCGATTCCCGTAACTTCCGGTATTCGTAGGCCGGGCGGTAGCGGTCGTCGAGGAGCGTCAGAAGGCTCAGCAGCACGACGAAGAAGAGGGTGGCGCCCACGTTGAGGTCGCCGCGGCCCAACAGCCACGCGGCGACGATGACGAGCCCGGTGTTGAGCACCAGCCGGGCGGCGAAGGCGCCGGCCATGGTGGCCGCCTTGAACGAGGTGCCCGCGACCCACAGCGTGACCGCCGCGTTCACCACCACGAAGGCGGCGATGCCGAGGAAGAGCTCGAGGCCGGTCGAGCGCAGATCCGGCAGGAGCTCGCCGAAGATCACGCTGAGCAGGCCGATCAGGACGACCTTCTCCAGGGTGGCGGCGGAGAGCACCCGCGGGGTCGTGACGGAAGGCGGCGGCAGCGGGTCGGCGTGCACGTGCCACGACCAGTCCGGGCGCGGCAGGCGCGGGCGGGCCCAGATCCACACGCCGATCGCGAGGCCCACGGCCACCAGGGCGACCACCGCCGCGGCGACCGGATAGGCGGCCACGGTGTCGGTGACGTCGAGCTGGGCGATGTGGATCCACCACTCCTGCGGCAGCTTCACGAAGATCCAGATGGCCGCGGCCAGAAGGCACCACCAGCGGAATCCGTACCGCGTCGGGTTCCAGCGCAGGCGGACTATCTCGTACGCGATGAAGAAGTATTCGAAGGTGTTGGGGAAGATCAGCAGGATGGCCCGCCACCCGGTGAACTCGAACAGCACGACCCCGGCCAGCCGGTAGAAGTAGAGGAACCGGGCGATCTCGACGGCCGGCATGCTGGCCCAGTTGCGCAGCGTGGCCAGATAGGCGATGGCCAGGTAGTAGACGTCCATGGCCTTGTCGTAGTTCTGGTAGCCGGGCGGGTCGTAGCCGAAGGTCTGGAAGATCGTCTGGTCGATGCCGTCGAGGACCAGCGCGGCCACGATGGCCGGCAGCGGGAACCGCGGGATGAACAGCGGGACGATGAAACGGGCAGTCACCACTACCAGGAACACTGTTGTCGCCCCGGCGCTCATGCATAGACCGTCGTTGTGCCGGGCGCGCCGCGCCTCACCCGATCCGGATGATTGCGGTGCGCCGGAGGTCGGCGTCGATGGCGGAGGCCGCGGCGAGCAGCGGCGGCAGGAAACGGCGCCGCATCGCGTCGACCGTCGCCCGGGCCGCCTGCACCGACACGTTCACCGCGCCGGCCACCGCGCCCGAGCGGTCGTGGATGGGGACGGCGATCGCCCGCAGCCCCTCCTCGAGCTCCTGGTCGACGATCGAGTAGCCCTGTGCCCGTACCTTGTCGATCTCCGCTCGCAACAGGGAAGCCGAGGAGATCGTCCGGTTTGTCAGCTTCTCGGGGCGGACGCGGGCGAGGTAGGCGTCTACATTGGATGATCCGGCCAGCAGCACCCGCCCCATCGACGTCGCGTACGCGGGGAAGCGGGTCCCCACCGTGATGGCGACCGCCATGATGCGCGAGGTGGGCACCCGCGCCACGTAGACGATGTCGTCACCGTCGAGAACGGAGAGCGACGACGACTCGTGCAGCTCGGCGGCCAGCCGCTCCAAGTGCGGGGCGGCCACGTCCGGCAGCGTCAGGCTCGACAGATAGGCGTACCCGAGATCGAGGACCCTGGGCGTCAGCGAGAAGAGCCGCCCGTCGGTCCGTACGTATCCCAGGTCGGCCAGGGTCAGCAGGAAGCGGCGCGCGGCGGCCCGGGTGAGGCCGCAGATCCTCGCGACCTCGCTCAGGGTGAGCTCGGGATGGTCGGCGTCGAAGGCGCGGATGACCGCGAGACCGCGCTCCAGGGACTGGACGTGATGGGGTTCCCTCATAGATTGCTATCCAATTGATAAAGATCATTGACGTGACACGGGGCACATCCTAGCGTTCCCTATGAGAACTCTTGTTCGCAATGCGCACACCATAAAGCGGAGGAACGTTATGCGGCGTGGCCTGATAGGTGTAGCTATAGCGGCCCTCATCGCCGGCACAGGGGCATGTGGATCATCTGAAGACGGCGGCGGCGACAGCGTCGACCAGGTCAAGGTCGGCGTCATCCCGATCGTCGACGTGGCCCCGATCTACCTGGGCCAGCAGAAGGGCTTCTTCACCAACCGCAAGATCAATCTGACCATGGAGAGCGGCCAGGGCGGCGCCGCCATCGTCCCCGGTGTGGTCAGCGGCCAGTTCCAGTTCGGTTTCAGCAACTTCACCTCGCTGCTGCTCGCGCAGACGAAGAACGTGCCGATCAAGGCCGTCTCGGCCGGCGTCTCGTCCGTCGGCGAGCAGGGCAAGGACTTCGGCGGCGTGGTGGTCAACGCGAACAGCCCGATCAAGACCGCGGCCGACCTGGCCGGCAAGAAGATCTCGGTGAACACGCTGAAGAACATCGGCGACACCACGGTCCGCGAGTCGGTGCGCAAGGCCGGCGGCGACCCGTCGAAGATCAATTTCGTCGAGATGCCGTTCCCCAACGCGCCGGCGGCTCTCGCCGGCGGGCAGGTGGAGGCGTCCTGGCTCGTCGAGCCGCAGCTCTCGCAGGCCAAGGCGGCCGGCGCCCGGCTCGTCGCGTCCAACTTCGTCGACGCCGCGCCCAATCTGTCGGTGGCCGCCTACTTCACCTCGGCCAAGCTCGAGGGTGAGGACGCCGACCTGGTCAAGCGCTTCACCGAGGCGATGAACGAATCCCTCACGTACGCCGACGCGCACCCCGACGAGGTGCGGGCGATCCTCGGCACGTACACCAAGATCGATGAGAAGACCCGGGCCGCGATGATCCTCCCCAAGTGGCCGACCGAGATCAACGAGGCGTCGGTGCAGACCCTGGCCGACCTCGGCGCCAAGGACGGCATCTTCGACGGCGCGACCCCTGACCTGTCGAAGCTCTTGCCGTGAGATCGAAGGCTCTGCTCGGCCTGTCCGGGCTGGCCGGGCTGCTCCTCGTGATCGAGCTGCTGCCGCGACTCGGCCTGGTGGACGACAGTTACCTGCCGCCCACCAGCGAGATCGCGGCGGCGCTGGCCGACGAGCTCGGCACCACCGCGTTCTGGCAGGCCGTCGGCGACACCCTGACCGGGTGGGCCATCGGCCTGCTGATCGCCGTGGTGGCCGGCGTGCTGATCGGCATCGTGGTCGGCGCCGTGCCCGTGCTGCGCGCCGCCACCGCGTCCACGATCGAGTTCCTGCGCCCGATCCCGTCGGTGGCGCTGATCCCGCTCGCGGTCCTGCTCTACGGCACCGGCCTCGGCTCGGTGCTGCTGCTGGTCGTCTACGCCTCGTTCTGGCAGGTGCTGGTCCAGGTGCTGTACGGCGTGGCCGACGTCGACCCGATCGCCGACGAGACCGCGCGCAGCTTCCGCTTCAGCACGTGGGCCCGCATCCGCAACGTGCTCTGGCCGACCGCGCTGCCGTACGTCTTCACCGGCATCCGCCTGGCCGCCTCGGTCGCGCTGGTCCTCGCGGTCACCGCCGAGCTGGTCATCGGCGCCCCCGGCCTCGGCAAGCTGATAGCGGTGGCGCAGACCTCGGGCGCGGTCCCCGACATGTACGCGCTGATCGCCGTCACCGGGCTGCTCGGCGTGGCCATCAACCTGGCGGCGCGGGTGTTCGAGCGCCGGTCGCTGTCGTGGCATCAGTCCGTCCGCGGGGAGGTCCCGGCGTGAAACGTTTCCTGTACGTCGCTGGCTTGCCCATTTTGTTGTTTTTCGGCTGGTTCGTGCTGAGCAACGGCAGCGAGAACTTCTACGCGCCGCCTTTAAGGGACATTTTGCGCGCGTTTGTGGATACATGGACGCCGCAGCGGTTGAATGACGACGTACTCCCAAGCCTTTTGCGGCTTTTGTCCGGATATGTCCTGGCGGCGGCGCTCGGCATCGCCGTTGGTGTCGCCATCGGACTCAACCGGCGACTGCGAGCGACCGTCGAGCCCGTCCTCGAATTCTTCCGCGCCATCCCACCGCCCGTCCTCGTCCCGGTGATCATGCTGTTCGCCGGCATCGGCAACGGCATGAAGGTCATCGTGATCGTCTTCGGCTGCGTCTGGCCGATCCTGCTCAACACCGTCGAGGGGGTCCGGGCAGTCGACTCGGTCCAGCTCGACACCGCAAAGGCTTATGGCGTACGGGGTTTCGCCCGGATCCGTACGGTCATCCTCCGGTCGGCCTCGCCCCAGATCGCGGCCGGGCTCCGGCAGGCGCTGTCCATCGCGATCATCCTGATGGTGATCAGCGAGATGTTCGCGGCCAGCAACGGCCTCGGCTTCACCATCGTCCAGTTCCAGCGCAGCTTCGCCATCCCCGAGATGTGGAGCGGGATCATCCTGCTCGGCCTGCTCGGCTTCGCGCTGTCGCTGCTGTTCCGGCTCGCCGAAAGCTGGGCACTGCGCTGGTACCACGGTCTGCGCGACGCGCAGCGCAAGTCATGAGGGATCGTCATGCTTGAAGTGCAGGGATTGCGCAAGGTCTACAGCACCGGCGGCCGCGAGGTCGAGGCGCTGCGCGACCTGACGTTCACCATCGACAACGGCGACCTGGTCTGCCTGGTCGGCCCGTCCGGCTGCGGCAAGACCACGCTGCTGCGCTGCATCGCCGGCCTGCTCACCCAGACGTCGGGCACGGTCAAACTCGACGGGCACGAGGTCAGCGGTCCGCCGCCGGGTCTGGCCATGGTTTTCCAGGAGTACGGGCGGAGCCTGTTCCCGTGGATGACCGTGCGCGACAACGTGTCGCTGCCCCTGAAGCAGAAACGGGTCCCACGGCAGCGCCGCGACGAGCTGGTCGACCAGGCGCTGGAGGCGGTGGGCCTGGCCGGCACCGAGTCGGCCCATCCCTGGCAGCTCTCCGGCGGCATGCAGCAGCGGGTGGCCATCGCCCGCGCGGTCGCCTACGAGCCGTCGACCCTGCTCATGGACGAGCCGTTCGCCGCCGTCGACGCGCAGACCCGGGCCGACCTGGAAGACCTGGTCCGCGCGCTGTGGCAGCGCCTGAAGGTGACCGTCCTGTTCATCACCCACGACATCGACGAGGCCGTCTACCTGGGCCGCCGCGTCATCATGCTCTCGTCCTCACCCACCGTCGTCCAGGACGAGATCACCGTCGACCTCCCGGCCGAACGCGACCAGCTGCACACCCGGGCCGACCCCCGCTTCACCGAGCTGCGAACCCACGTCTACGAGCAGATCCAGGCCGCGAAGCGGGGCAGGCCGGCCTCCATCGGCTGAGACCACGCCCGGCACGGCCTAGGCCTGCTGGCGCCGGAGGTCCATTCTGGGTGGTGACCCTTCGGGAGGCAGCATGGAGATCACCGGGATCTTTACCGCCATCATCATCGGTCTCATCATCGGAGCGCTGGGACGCCTGGTCGTCCCGGGCAAGCAGAACATTCCTATCTGGCTCACCCTGCTCATCGGCGTCGTGGCCGCCCTGGTCGGCACGTTCATCGCGGCGCTGATCGGCGTCGACGACACGCGGGGCGTCGACTGGATCGAGCTGATCCTGCAGATCGCGCTGGCCGCCGGCGGCGTGGCGCTCGTGGCCGGAGCGCGACGGCGGCCCTGAGCGTGTAAAGACTTCATCGGTGGCTCCGACTCATGGGTGACAAGGAGCCCTTGAGGAGGAGCACACCATGAAGTTCGTGATCGGCATGCACATCAACCCGGCCGTGTTGGACGCGCTGACCGACGAGGAGAAGGCGGCGATCGGCGACGGGCACGGCGCCCTGCTGGCCGAGCTCAAGGAGTCCGGCGAGCTGATGCTCACGCAGGCCCTGGCCGACCCGTCCCAGTCGGCCGTGGTCTCGGTCCGCGACGGCCGGACCGTCGTCACCGACGGCCCGTTCGCCGAGGCCAAGGAATATCTGGGCGGCTTCTACGTGGTCGACTGCGAGAGCCGGGAGCGCGCCCTCGAGATCGCCGCCAAGATTCCCGACGCCGCCCTCGCCGGCCTCGCGGTCGAGGTGCGGCCGGTGATGTTCTACGACGGGGCGCTCGAGGCGTGACCCGCTCGCCGATCGAGGACCTGCTGCGCGAGCACACGCCGCAGGTCCTCGGCACCGTCGTCCGGCGCTACGGCTGCTTCGAGGACTGCGAGGACGCCGTACAGGAAGCGGTCCTCGCCGCCGCCGTGCAGTGGCCGTCGGACGGGGTGCCGTCGAACCCGCGCGGCTGGCTCACCACGGTCGCCGCCCGGCGGCTGATCGACCAGCTGCGCAGCGACCGCGCTCGCCGCTACCGCGAGACGGCCGACTCGCTGGCCACCGTGCCGGCGGACGTCCCGGACACCGACGACACGCTGACACTGCTGGTCCTGTGCTGCCATCCGGCGCTCACCCCCGGCTCGCAGATCGCCCTCACCCTGCGCGCGGTCGGTGGCCTGACCACGGCCGAGATCGCCCGCGCCTTCCTGGTGCCGGAGGCCACGATGGCCGTACGGATCAGCCGCGCCAAACGCCTCATCAGGGAGGCCGGAAGCACGTTCGGCACGCCCGCGCCGCTGTCCGCCGTCCTGCACGTGCTCTACCTGATCTTCAACGAGGGCTACACCGCCGTACACCGGGCCGATCTGGCCACCGAGGCCATCCGCCTGACCCGCGCCGTGCACGCCCAGCTGCCCGCCGACAGCGAGGTGACCGGCCTGCTCGCGCTGATGCTGCTCACCCACTGCCGCCACGCGACCCGCACGACTCCGGCCGGCGACCTGGTTCCGCTGGACGAGCAGGACCGTACGGCCTGGGACCGCTCTTTGATCGCCGAAGGCATGGACCTGGTGAAGACGGCGCTGGGCGGCCCGGCGCTCGGCCCGTACCTCCTGCAAGCGGCCATCGCCGCCACCCACGCCGACGCCGACACCGCGGACGAGACCGACTGGCGGCAGGTGCACGCGCTCTATCTGATCCTGGACCGGGTGGCGCCCAACCCGATGGTCACGCTCAACCGCGCCATCGCGCTGGCCGAGGTCGAAGGCCCCGGGGCCGGGCTGACCCTGCTGGCCACCCTGGACGCCGACGACCGGATGGCCCGCCACCACCGGCTGCTCTCGGTACGCGCCCATCTGCTGGAGAAAGCCGGCGACCCGGCCGCCGCCCACGACCTCTACCGCCGCGCCGCCAAGGCCACGACCAGCCTGGCCGAGCAGCGCTACCTGGAGGGCCGCGCCGCCCGCTGTCGCCCTTCGGCACCGACGTGAAGCCGACTGCCCGGGCGCCGCCGGGAGGCTTACGGTCGGCTGGTCAGCCCCTTCGAGCCGGGTGATCAGCATGGCCGAGACCATGTCGTTCCAGGACAGCGTCAGGTGGACCCGCGACGTCTTCACGCAGTGGCGGCACTGGACGCGCGCCCATTGGCGCCTGACCCTGCTGCTCAGCGCGCTGGCCTTCCTCACCGGCTGGGCCTGGAACACGTACGCCATGGCGGTCGGCCTGGAGGGCAGCGAGGGCGAGGGCACCAAGACGATCACGACGGCCGACGGCCACTCGCTGAACGCCCTGTTCTGGGTCATCCTGTTCACCTTCGTCAGCGGCGTGATCACGTACGCCTGGACGCGCGGGTGGACCGCCTTCCGCGCCGACGTGGCGGTGCTGCCCAGGCGCTTCGCCGAGGCGATGACGCAGAGCCGCCCCGGCGCCTTCGCGATGCTGCTGTGGGGCATGGCGGTCGCCCTGGTGATCGCCACCCTGATCTCGTCGGCGGCCGCGATCGTGCTGAGCCTGGCGCTGCTGGCCCTGGCCACGTCACCGGTCGGCGTCATTCTCAATTTCGCGCTGGTACGGGTCTGGCGCGGCCTGTGCGGCATCCTCGCGGCCAAGGCCCGGCCCCGGCTCGACGCGATGGTCAACCCTTTCATGGTCATGTTCGGCGAGAGCATCGGCCTGCTGCTCGACGGCCTCATCGGCAACTGGGTGTTCAAGTTCCTGGGCGGCATCTTCGCCGCCCTCGTCTCGGTGACCCTGGCCCGCGGCTCCCGGATGCCCGGCTTCGCGGTGATCCTGGCTTTCGTGGTCGCGGCCCAGACGCTGCGGGTGCGCGGCGCGCTGGCCGACGACGGCGGCTGGACCGAGTGCGTGACCTCCGACGGCCGCCCGTGCGCCGGCCTGGGCCTGGAGGGCGTGCTGGCCTGGTTCCAGTCCGACGGCGCCACCCACGTCCTGGTCCGCAGTTCCATCGGCGCGATCGCGGCCGCACTGGGCGCCCTGCTCGGCCTGGGCCTGGGCGCCGCGGGCGCGTCCGCCGCCCTTTCCCGCGCGACACCCCGCCCGTCTGGCCCCGGCGACGGTCTGTGGCCGCCCCGCCCATTCCCCTCTCCGGAGCCTCCGATCACCCCGCCCCCGGAGCCCCGGCACCGCGCCCGTTCCCAGCCCTCCTCCCCACCTCGTCCTCAGCACCATCCCCAGCCCGAGCCGTTTCCCCAGCCGGATCACCATCGCCAGCCCGAGCCTCATCCTCTGCCGGACCACCACCGCCAGCCGGACCATGACCCGCCGCCTGAACCTCGCCGGCCGGGGCATCTCACTCCTCAGCCGGAGCCGTCCGGCCTGGGCGGGCCGGACCACGGCACGGTCTATCGGGCTTCGACATATGACTCCGGGGCCGCCGATCAGGGTCACGTCTACCGGTCCGCCTCGGCGCCCGCGCCGGGGCCGGCCCGAGGCGTACACCCCATTGGTCCTCCCGACTTTCCGCCACCCGGGCAGGGTGGCCATCAGGCCCCGGCCGGCCGCGGCAATCCCTGGGACGACCTCGACGACTTCCTTCCCGACTCTCCGGAACGGCAGAACCAGCCGCCCCGCCGGCCACGCCGCCGCGCGACCGAAGCCCCCGAGGACGACGGCCCCCAGCGGCCCCCGCACCAGCCCCGCCCGCCGACCCCGCCGAGACGATCGTGAGGGTGTGGCTGCCTCGGCTGGCGGTGTTCCTGCTGGCCGGCGGCTCCATCGCGGCACTGTTGGCCGACCTCTACGAGATCGCGCCCATGCACGCCGTCTTCTGGCTCGTCTCGGTCCCGTCGATGATCGTGCTGGCCGCGCTGGCGACCCTCCCGCGCGTCGATCCCGGCCTGCGCGCCCGGATCCGCGTCGGCGCCGTCGCCGGGTTGGCCGGGCTTGTGGGCTACGACGTCGTCCGCATCCCCGTGGCGCTCGCCGGTCAGCGCGTCTTCGCCCCCATCGAGACGTACGGCCTGCTCATCGCCGACGCCGCGTCCTCCTCGCCTCTGACCTCCACGCTGGGCTGGCTGTACCACCTGTCCAACGGCGTGACCTTCGGCATCGCCTACGCCGCCCTGTTCGCCCGCCGCCCGGTCGTCTTCGGCATCGCCTGGGGCCTGCTCCTGGAGACGGTCGCCCTGCTGAGCCCGTTCGCCGATCGCTACGGCCTGAGTGGCCGCCCGGTCCCGATAGCGATCGCCTTCGGCGCCCACCTCTTCTACGGCTGGCCCCTGGGCCACTTGGTCCACGATTTCGACCGTACGGCCGCCGCCCTGCCCCGCCTCCGCGTCACCGCGACCATCGCCTTCGCCGCGGCCCTGATCCTGGCTTGGCAGCAGCCTTGGAACGTTGCACCCGGCGAGCGCCCGGACACCCCCGTGACGATCGTGCGCACCGACCGCTTCCATCCCGAGTGGCTGCGCATCCGCGCCGGCGCCTGCGCCTACGTGGACAACCGCTCCGCCGTCACCTACACCACCCCGGCCGGCCCGGTCCCGGCCGGAGCCCGCAGCCCGCTCTGCTTCACCACCCCCGGCATCTACCGGATCCGACTGACCACACGCCCTTACTCGGGCGGCTTCATCTATGTGGGAGCAGCAGGACACGGCCGAGGTGAGAGCGGGCGTCCATGATTTCGTGGGCGGTCGCCGCCTCGGCGAGTGGCAGCCTCACGTGCACGGTGGTTCGCAGTCGGCCCGAGGCGAACAGGCCGGCGAGCTCATCCGTCTCCCGGCGTGCCTGATCCGGGGCCTCTCGGCGCCAGGCGGTCAGGTTGAAACCGGTGACGGACCGCAGCGCGAACAACTCGGCCACCGGGATCTGCTCCAGATCACCGGTCGCCGCGCCGTAGACCACGGCGCGGCCGAACGGCGCGAGCAGGCCGAGGCTGGATCGCAGAACCGATCCGCCGACCGCGTCGAGGACGACGTCGACACCGCGCGGCGCGGCGGCGCGGACCTCTTCGGGCCAGTCCGGCCGTGCGTAGTCGACGGCGACGTCGGCCCCGACGGCCCGGACGAAGTCGAGCTTGCGCGATGATCGGGCGGTGCCGATGACGGTGCCGGCCCCGAGGAGCTTGGCGAGTTGGACGGCGAGGTGCCCGACGCCGCCGGCGGCGGCGTGGACCAGGACTGTGTCACCCGTGCTCATCTGGGCGGCGCGCAGGATCCGCAGGGCCACGGGTCCGGTCATGGCGAGCATGCTCGCGTCGCCCGGGTCGAGGCCGGCGGGGACGTCGGCGAGCCATGACGCTTCGGCGACGACGTATTCCGCGTACGCGTCCTCGGCCAGCGTGGCGACCCGGCGGCCGATCAGCTTCGGATCGGCCCCGGGGCCGACCGCCGTGACCGTGCCGACGACGTCCCCGGTCGGCCGTCCCGGTAGGGGCCGCTGGAAGATGCCGCCACGGCCGGGTCCGCGGCGGAACCGGGTGTCGACGAAGTTGACGCCGATCGCCTCGGCTCGCACCAGGACCCGCCCAGCGCGGGGAACGGGTGGCTCGACGTCTTCGACGGTCAGCACCTCCGGTCCGCCGTATTCGTAATACCGGACACGCCGCATGTCCGCCCCTCCCGTAAAGTGGACCGATAGTCAACTTACGGCCGGACGTTACTGGACCGGCGGTCAACTTGTCGAGGTGTCATGTCCGAGCCACTCCGTGCCGACGCGGCCCGCAATCGCGCGGCCATCCTGCGGGCCACCGAAGAGCTGCTGACCAGCAGTCACCCGCGGCAGATCTCGATGGAACAGGTGGCGGCGGCGGCCAACGTCGGCAAGGGCACGGTGTTCCACCGCTTCGGCAGCCGGGACGGTCTGCTGCACGAGCTGATGCGGGAACGCGCGCGCGACCTGGAGATCGCGATCACCACCGGTCCGCCGCCCTTGGGCGAAGGCGCTCCGCCGCGGGCCCGGCTGCTGGCCTTCCTCACCGCCGTGGTCGAGGTGGTCGCCCGCAACAAGGGACTGTTGGCCGCCCTCGGCACCGGGGCGCCCGGCGCCGGCGCGCCGAAACAGGAGCCGCGGGAGGAGCATCCGGTCTACCGGTCGTGGCACGGCCACATCAGCCGGCTGGTCCACGAGCGACGGCCCGACCTCGACGCCGACATGCTGGCCCACGTGTTCCTGGCCACGGTGCACAGCGAGCCGATCCTGAACGCGCTGGAGCGCGGCGACGGCGACCGCCTCGACCGGACGTTACGCGACCTGGTGACCGGGCTGATGCCCGAGTGACCCCGGTCTAGACCGTGCGCAGGTCCAGGGAATGCCAGGTGATCTCCTCGCTTCCGGTGGTGGTCGACCACCAGAGCATGCCGGCGCGGGAGAAAGCGCCGTCGGCGGCGGGGGCCACGTCGATGGTGCGGCCGGTGGCCACGTCGTAGACGACCAGGGCGGCGGTGCCGGTCATGTCGGTCTCGGAGGTGGGCTCGGCCAGGATCTCGAAGCGGTCGAGGACGGCCACGTCGGTGATGGCGGACTGGGCGGCGCCGCCGGCGATGCGGCGGCGGTCGGTGCCGTCGGGGCGGACCAGGTCGATGCGGGCGACCACGTCGCCGCCCAGGACCATGGCCCGGCACCAGACCGGGCCGCAGGTCAGTTGTTCGGTGCCGTTGCTGACGATCGGGCTGTCGCGGGTGGTGGTCATGTTGCGCAGGCGCGGGGTGCCGGAGGCGCTGCCGTCGTCGACCAGCCAGGGCCAGGCGGACAGGGACCACTGACCGGGCTCGAGCTTCACCCGGACCGGGCCGCCGGTCACCGCGACCGAGCGGATCTCGGTCTCCTTGGTGGAGTCGCCCTTGGCCGGGGCGGCGGTCCAGTGGACGCGGCCCTGGGCGACCACCAGGTCGTACTGGTTGCCGTAGAAGACCGCGTTGCCGGTGTCGGCGGTGAGCAGGCGGGCGGTGTTCCCGGACAGGTTCGCGGTCCAGATCTTCACCGTGGTCGAGCCGGCCGTGGACTCGGTCCAGAAGAGCTGGTCGCCGCTGACCGTGAACGCCTCGAACTGCGGATTGCCGTCGAGCGGCACCCGGCGCAGCTCTCTGATCTCCGACCCGGAGCGCAGCAACAACCGGGCCTGGTCGCCGCTGGGGGTGGGCGCGGTGCCGACCGCGGTGGTCGCGTCCAGGAAGATCGACGGGTTGAACAGCGGGCCGTCGGGCAGCCCGGCCGGGAGGTCGGCCCGGGCCGCGCCGGGCCAGGCGACGGTCGCTGAGGCCCGGGTGGGCGGTGGCGCGGGGGTGGGGGTGCCCGGCGTGCCGATGAGCAGGAAGGCGCCGGCGGCGAGGGCCACCGCGAGGGCGATCGCAGTGAGAGCACGGCCGCGCGGGGGCGCGGCGGGCGGCGCCGGCCGTTCGGTGGTCATGGTCATGCGTACGGCTGCTTCGGCTCGGGGACCTCTTCCCAGGTCTTCACCTCGAGGTAGGCCACGTCGACGTTGTTCACCGGGTCCTTGCCCTTCTCGGGCGAGTAGGCGCCGACCACCGCGACCCACGTGTCGGCGGGCACGTCGATCGGGGCGCGGCCGGTCAGCCCGATCTTGATGGGGCGGCCGTCGGCGGCGCAGCAGGACAACACCATCCGGGCCAGCATCGGCTTGCCGTCGGGCGCGGTCGTGATGAAGCCGGTGAGCCGCACGTCCCGGTTCTCCATGCTCTTGCCGGCGTCATACAGGGCCCGCGACGCGTAGTCGACCAGCCCGACGTCGACCGGGGAGCCCTCGGGCAGCGGCGGATAGTCCGACTCGGGGGACTGGGCGGTGACGCTGCCGGCTTGCGAGGCCGCGTACGAGCCGAGGGCCGGCGGGGCGACCAGCAGCAGCCCGAGCACCGGCAGGATGAGCAGCCATCCCACCCGAGGCTCATGATGATCATGGTCGGTCTCGGTGGAAGGGGAGCGGAACGAGTACCAGAGGGTCATCACGGCCGCCGCCACCAACAACAGCCCCGCCCCGATCAGGAACGGGCGGAGCCCCTCCTTGACGTACCTCAAATAAAGGTCGGTGAATGAAGCCCGCAGGATCGCTCCGCCGAAAAGGAGCATGACGACGGCCTGAGTCAGTTTGCTCATGACGGCACTCCGCTCCGCTCTTTGCCGCCACGAGCTTCGGCGCTGAGTCTGATGATGCCCTCGCTTCGCTCGGTCATAGCAGGATCGCCCCCACGCCGGTGCCGATGCCGAGCGCCGCGACGAACGTCGCCGGTGCGAAGCGGAACGCGAAACGGCGGCCGAAGACGCCGGCCTGCATCGAGATCAGCTTGAGGTCGACCATCGGGCCGACCACGAGGAAGACCAGCCGCGACGTCATCGAGAACTGTGACAGCGACGCCGCCACGAACGCGTCGGCCTCGCTGCAGATCGACAGCAGGACGGCCAGCACGGCCAGCGCGATCACCGACAGCACCGCGTTGTCGGCCAGGCTCTGCAGCCACGACTCGGGCACGATGACGTTGATGGTCGCCGCCGCGGCCGCGCCGATCACCAGGAAGCCGCCCGCGTGCATGACGTCGTGCCGGCAGGCCGCCCAGAACGCCCGCCCCTTGGAGAGGTCGTCGAGCTCGGGCCGGTGCGGCAGCTTGATCCACTCTTGCTTGCCGAGGCGGAGCCAGAGCCATCCCATGAGTACGGCGACGAACAGGCTCGCCACGCCACGGGCGACCGCCATCTCCGGCCGCCCGGGGAACGCGATCACCGTGGCGGTCAGCACGATCGGGTTGATCGCGGGCGCGGCCAGCAGGAAGGCCAGCGCGGCGGCGGGCGTGACCCCGCGCCGGATCAGCGACCCGGCGATCGGCACGCTGCCGCACTCGCAGCCGGGCAGTGCCACCCCGGCCAGCCCGGCCGCCGGCACGGCCAGCGCCGGGTGTTTCGGCAGCGCCTTGGCCCAGAACGAGCGCGGCACGAAGACCGCGATGATCGCCGAGAGCGCCACCCCGAAGACCAGGAACGGCGCCGCCTGCACGAGCACCGAGACGAAGACTGTGGTCCAGGTCTGCAGCCGGGCGCCGTCGACGAGCCCGGCCAGCTGCTCGCGGAAGAGGACCAGCAGCACGAGCAGCGCCGCCAGCACCTCCAGCGAGCCGATCTTGCGCTCTTTTTTGTCGACAGGCGGAGATGGAGACGCAGTCCAGTCGATGTCCTGCAGGCGGGTCAAGGATCACTCCCATGCGGTCGGCCGCGGCCCAACATACCGCACCTCGCCGCCGCAATAACCTGCGCATATGTCAATCAGTGCATGTGTCAGAAGCCGATCGGCAGGCCCGCGTAGTTCTCGGCCAGCCCCCGCGCGCCGGCCTCGCTCGAGGCCACCCATCGCAGCTGCGACAGCTGCAACTGCGCGTCGAACGGGTCACCGCTGGTGTGCAACATGGTCGTCATCCACCAGGAGAAATGCGTGCAGCGCCAGACCCGGCGCAGGGCGTCGTCGGAGTACGCGCCGGCCAAGGTCGCGTCGTTCGAGACCAGCAGCGCGATCAGCGCCCGCGACAGGAGCGTGACGTCCGCGATCGCCAGGTTGAGCCCCTTGGCGCCGGTCGGCGGCACGATGTGGGCCGCGTCCCCGGCCAGAAACACCCGTCCGTGTCGCATCGGGGTCTGCACGTAGCTGCGCATCGGCAGCACGCTCTTGTCGGTGATCGGCCCCGGCGTCAGCTTCCAGCCGTCCTGCCCGTGCCCGAGCCGGGTCGCCAGCTCCTCCCAGATCCGGTCGTCCGGCCACGAGGCCGGGTCGGTCCCGTTCGGCACCTGGAGATAGAGCCGGCTCACCGTCTCCGACCGCATCGAGTGCAGGGCGAACCCGTTCGGGTGCCACGCGTAGATCAGCTCATCGGTCGACGGGGCCACATCGGCCAGAATCCCGAGCCAGCTGTACGGATAGACGCGCTCGAAGGTCTGCGCGGGCACCGCGTGCCGCGAGGGACCGAACGACCCGTCGCACCCCGCGATCGCGTCCGCGTCCAGCCGCTGCGAGGCGCCTTCGGCGTCCACGAAGGTCACGTACGGCCGATCCGACTCGACGTCGTGCAGCTCCACATCCGTGACCTCGTAGAACACCGCGGCCGTGCCCGCCGCGACCAGGTCCTTCTGCACCTCGGTCTGCCCGTAGACCCAGACACTGCGCCCGGTCAGGTCGACGAAGTCGAGGTGGTGCCGCTCGCCCGGCCATTGCAGGTAAATGCCCCGGTGCTCGTGGCCCTCGGCGCGCAGCCGGTCGCCGAGCCCGGCCGATTCCAGCAGCTCGACGCTGGAGCTCTCGAGGATGCCGGCGCGGATGCGCGAGGCCACGTACTCCTGCGAACGCGTTTCGAGCACCACCGCCTCGACGCCGCCGCGGTGCAGGAGGTGGGCGAGGAGCAGTCCGGCCGGGCCGGCGCCGATGATGGCGACCTGGGTGCGCATGCGCTCAGCCAACGGCAGACCGGCGGAAGCGGCAAGGGGCTATTTCCACTGAGCGGAAGCCAGCGTACGTCCGATGCCCCGTGCCGCCACCTGGAGCGCCGAGATCAGCCGCGCCTGTTCCCGGCGCAGATCCGGCACGACGATGCCCAGAGCGGCCACCACCTGGTCGGCCTCGCCGCGCACGGGCACCGCCGCCGAGCACGCGCCCAGGCTCATCTCCTCGCCGGTCGTGGCGAACCCCGCCGTACGCACGCGCTTCAGTTGGTCGGCGAGCAGGGCGGGCTGGGTGATCGTGTACGGCGTGACCCTCGTGAGACGGGCGAATGCTTCCGTGCGTATGTCCTCCGGGGCGTACGCCAGAAGGACCTTGCCCACCCCCGTCGCGTGCAGCGGAAGTCGCGAGCCGATCTTGCTGACCACCGGGACCGAGACGTGCCCAGCCAGCCGGTCGACATAGAGCACCTCGCAGCCGTCGCGGACCGCGAGATGCACCGTGGCCAGGGTCGCGCCGTAGAGATCGTGCAGGAACGGCGAGGCGGCCTGGCGCAGGCCGGACTGCACGGGGGAGAGCAGGCCGAGGTCCCACAGCCGGCGGCCGATCACGTATTCGCCGGTGGGAAGCCTGGTCAGCGCGCCCCACCGGGTCAGCTCGCCGACCAGCCGATGCGCCGTGGCCAGCGGCAGGCCGGCCCGGCGGGCGAGGTCGCTGAGCGTGAGGCTGCGATGGTCGGAGTCGAAGGCGCCCAGGAGATCGAGCACCCGAGAGGTGACAGTCGCGCCCATCGATGGTTCCTCTTCCGCTGAACGGAAGACAAGTATCGTCTCGGCCGCCGCGCCGGTCTAGCGTCCCCGATGTGGAAACCCAGGCCGACATCAGCCGAGAGATAGCCGAGCTCCGCGGCCGCGGCGGGCCGCAGCCGCAACTCGACTACCCGCCGTACCGCAGCAGCGTGCTGCGTCACCCGACGAAGGACCTGGTCCTGGCCGATCCCGAGGGGGTCGAGCTGTGGGCGCCCTGCTTCAGCAGCCGCGACGTCGCCGCCGACGAGGCCGACCTGACGATCCAGCGCGCGGGGGAGCCGCTCGGTGAGCGCATGGTGGTGACCGGCCGTGTCCTCGACGGGCAGGGCAATCCCGTACGTCATCAGCTCGTCGAGATCTGGCAGGCGAACGCGTCCGGTCGCTATTGGCACCAGCGTGATCAGCATCCGGCGCCGCTCGACCCGAACTTCGTCGGCGCGGGCCGCTGCCTGACCGACGAGAACGGCACCTACCGCTTCCAGACGATCAAGCCCGGGCCCTATCCGTGGCGCAACCATCTCAACGCCTGGCGGCCGGCCCACATCCACTTCTCGCTGTTCGGCACGGATTTCACGCAGCGCCTGGTCACCCAGATGTACTTCCCGAACGACCCGCTGTTCGACCTCGACCCGATCTATCAGTCGATCACCGACCCGAAGGCGCGCGAGGCCCTCCTGGCGTCCTACGACCACGAGCTGACCACACCCGAGTACAGCCTCGGATACCGGTGGGACATCGTCCTGACCGGAACCCACCGCACCCCGCTGGAGGACCAACAGTGACTTACGCTCCCGGGCAGACCGTAGGGCCGTTCTTCCATTTGGGGCTTCCGTACGCGGGTGACAACGAGCTCGTGCCGCCCGGGCGGCCGGACGCCGTACGCCTGCACGGCCGCGTCCTCGACGGCCAGGGCAACGGGGTGCCGGACGCCGTGATCGAGATCTGGCAGGCCGACCCGTCCGGCGCCGTGCCGCGGGTGGGCGGCTCGATCAAGCGCGACGGCTGGACCTTCACCGGCTGGGGCCGCGCACAGACCGACCCGGACGGCCACTACTGGTTCTCGACGCTGGAGCCGCCGTCGTTCTTCGCGGTCACTGTGTTCGCCCGGGGCCTGCTCGACCGCCTGTTCACCCGCGCCTACCTGCCGGCCGAGCAGCTGGACGCGTTTCTCGGGGGGCTTCCGCCGGAAAGGAGGGATACGCTGATCACTACCCGCGAACAGCGGGGCCTGCGCTTCGACATCCGACTGCAGGGCGAGGGTGAGACGGTGTTCCTGACCTTTCCCGGCCAGGCCACATGAGCGACCTGCTCTGGCCGGGCGACACGAGAGCCGACCCCCTCTGCACCGACGAGGCCGTCCTGACAGCCCTGCTCCGCGTCGAGTCAGCCTGGCTGGCCGCCCTGCACCACCACGGCCTCGCGGCTCCACCCACCACCGTCCGGCCCGATTTATCCGACTTAGTGGGCGTGGGGGATCTGTCGAACCTGGTGCGGGACGCGGAACATGGTGGCAATCCGGTCATTCCGCTCGTCAAGCTGCTTCGGTCCCGCTCCGATATCCGATATATCCATGCCGGTCTGACCAGCCAGGATGTTCTGGACACGGGGATGGTGCTCGTTCTCAATGACGCCGCCGCGCGGATTCGGGCTGATCTGGCGGTGCAGATCGCTGTGCTGGCGGAGCTGGCGGATCGGCATCGGGGGACCGACATGGCCGGCCGCACGCTGACCCAGCACGCCGTGCCGATCACCTTCGGTCTCAAGGTCGCGGGCTGGCTTCAGGGTGTGCTCGACGCGCGCGATGCTCTGGAAAGCGCCGACCTGCCGATTCAGATCGGCGGCGCGGCCGGCAGCCTGGCCGCGCCGACCGCACTGGCCGGCAGCCCGGCGAAGGCCCGCGAACTCGTCGCCACCACGGCGGCGGCGCTGGGACTGCCATGGCGCGAGCCGTGGCACACCAGCCGGGCGCCGTTCACTCGCTTCGGCGACGCGCTCGTGACCTGCACCGACGCCTGGGGGAAGATCGCCAACGACGTTCTGGTGGGTGCGCGGCCCGAGATCGGTGAGCTGACCGAGGCCCAGGGTGGCGGCTCCTCGGCCATGCCGAACAAGCAGAACCCCGTCCTGTCGGTGCTGATCCGCCGGGCCGCCCTGGCCGCGCCGCCGCTGGCCGCGACCCTGCACGCCGCCGCCGCGAACGCCGTCGACGAACGGCCCGACGGCTCCTGGCACGTCGAGTGGTCGACGCTGCGCACCCTCGCCCGCCGCACGATCGTGGCCGGCTCCCAGACCGCCGACCTGCTCACCGGCCTGCGCGTCGACGCCGTCCGGATGGCCACGATCCTGGCCGAGGCCCGCCCCGGCATCGACGCCGAACAGCGCAAATACGCCCCGGAGGCCGGGCCCTATCTGGGGGCGACCGACGAGATCATCGATGCCGTACTGGCCCGAGCCGCGGAGAAGCCTTGCTGACATCCACCGTGCTGGTCGACGCGCCCGATCGGCCCCTTCTGCTGGTCGGGCCGTCGCTCGGCACCTCGGTCCAGGCGCTCTGGGGCCGGTGCGCCAAAAGAATCAAGGGCCACCATGTCGTCGGCTGGGATCTTCCGGGGCACGGGCGCAGTGCTCCGGCTCCCGGTGCCTTCAGCATCGCCGACCTGGCCCGCGAGGTTCTCGCCCTGGCCGACACGCTCCGGCCCGGATCACCGTTCCGCTACGCCGGTGACTCCGTCGGTGGGGCGGTCGGGCTCCAGTTGCTGCTCGACGCGCCGAAGCGGGTCGAGTCGGCCGCGCTGATCTGCACCGGCGCGAAGATCGGGGAGGCTGCGGGCTGGCGGCAGCGGGCTGAGACCGTACGAGCGGAAGGAACTCATGCCGTTGTCGCCGGGTCTCTTCAGCGCTGGTTCGCCCCGAACTTCCCGCAGCGACAGCCCGCCGTGGCCGACGCCCTGCTGGACGCGTTGCGCGCGGTCGACCGGGAGAGTTACGCGCTGACCTGCGAGGCTCTGGCCGCTTTCGACGTGCGCCAGCGGCTGGCCGAGATCACTTCGCCGGTCATCGCGATCGCCGGCGCTGTCGATCAGCCGACCCCGCCGGAGGGTCTCGCGCAGATCGCGGCCGAGGTCCGCGACGGGCGCCTGGTCGTGCTCGAGGACGTCGCCCACCTCGCCCCGGCCGAGCAGCCCGACCTTGTCGCCGGGCTGCTGGACGAGCACTTCGGCGGGCCGGCCACCCTGGAGCGCGTTCGAGAGGCGGGCATGTCCGTACGCCGTCAGGTGCTCGGCGACGAGCACGTGGACCGCGCCGTGGCCGCGACGACGCCGTTCACCCGCGATTTTCAGGAGCTCATCACGGCGTACGCCTGGGGAGAGATCTGGACCCGCCCCGGCCTTGACCGCCGCAGCCGCTCGATGATCACCTTGACCGCGCTGGTTGCCCTCGGTCATCAGGAGGAGCTGGCCATGCATCTGCGCGCGGCGCGGCGCAACGGGCTCACCGACGACGAGATCAAGGAAGTGCTGTTGCAGACCGCGATCTACTGCGGCGTCCCAGCCGCCAACACCGCGTTCCGTATCGCCCAGAAAGTCCTGGCCGAGTGACCGCGGCGATCATGGCGGCGCTGGAGGCGGTCGAGGCCGTTCAGGACGGCGACACCGTGCTGGTGGGCGGCTTCGGGATGGCCGGCATGCCGGTCGAGCTGATCGACGCGCTCATCGAGCACGGTGCCTCGAACCTGACGATCGTCAGCAACAACGCGGGGAATGGGGACACCGGGCTTGCTGCGTTGCTGGCCGCCGGCCGCGTACGCAAAGTGATTTGCTCTTTTCCCCGGCAGTCCGATTCCTGGGTTTTCGACGGGCTGTATCGCGCGGGCAAAATCGACCTCGAGCTCGTGCCGCAGGGCAATCTGGCCGAGCGGATGCGAGCCGCGGGCGCGGGAATCGGCGCCTTCTACAGCCCGACCGCCGTCGGAACGCCGCTCGCGTCGGGCAAGGAAGTGCGCGTCATCGATGGTAGGGAGTATCTGTTGGAATACCCGATCCGCGGTGACGTGGCGTTGATTAAAGCCCACAAATCGGACAGGATGGGCAATCTTGTCTATCGCAAAACCGCCCGCAACTTCGGGCCTGTCATGGCGACCGCGGCCGCCGTCACGATCGCTCAGGTCTCGTCAATAGTGGACAGCCTTGATCCGGAAGCCGTGGTAACGCCCGCCATCTACGTGAATCGGCTGGTCGTGGCATGAGCCTGACGCGCGAGGAAATGGCCGAGATCGTCGCCCGGGACATCCCCGACGGGTCATATGTGAACCTCGGAATCGGGCAGCCGACGATGGTCGCCTCCTACCTGCGGCCGGGCAGTGGCGTCGTTCTGCACACCGAGAACGGCATGCTCAACATGGGCCCGGTCGCGACCGGCGACGACATCGACCCCGACCTGACGAATGCCGGCAAACAGCCGGTGACCGAGTTGCCCGGCGCCTCGTATTTCCATCACGCCGACTCGTTCGCGATGATGCGCGGCGGCCACCTCGACGTCTGCATCATGGGCGCCTTCCAGGTATCGGCGAAGGGCGACCTGGCCAACTGGTCGACCGGCGCGCCCGACGCCATCCCGGCCGTGGGCGGGGCGATGGACCTCGCGATCGGGGCCAAGCAGGTCTTCGTGATGATGAGCCTGTTCGCCAAGGACGGTAAGCCGAAGCTGGTGCCGGCGTGCACGTACCCGCTGACCGGCAAGGCGTGCGTGAGCCGGGTCTACACCGATGTGGCGACCTTCGCGGTGACTCCGGACGGCGTCCGGGTCGTGGAGACCTTCGGCACAACCGCCGAGGAGCTTGCTGCCCGCCTGGACGTCTCGCTGATCTGACATCCCTTTTACTTCGCTGAGATGACGCTGTGAGGGTGACTCACTTCTCTGGGTGAAAATTTGCGTGGCCTGCAAGATCTGGTCGATGCTGGGACGTGATCGCGTCCCGCGGGATCGTCCGGAGGTGCCAGGTGAACAGGGTGGCTGCCCGACGCGCGGCGCGCGAGTTACTTCTCGTCGCCGTGCTGTTCCTCGCCTACAAGTTCGGCCGCATCCTGGTCGAGGGCCACGTCGACGAGGCGATGCGGAACGCCGCTTCGGTCTGGGACTTCGAACGGCTGCTGCATCTGCCCAGCGAGTCGGCCCTGCAAGGGTCGCTGCTCACGCACGACTTCTGGGTACGGGCGGCGAACTGCTTCTACGCCTACGTGCACTTCCCGGCCACCGCGATCACGTTGATCTGGATGTACGTCAAGCGCCCCGAGATCTACCTGTGGATGCGGCGCACCCTGGCCACCCTGACGGCGTTCGCCCTGGTGGTGCACGCGCTCTACCCGCTGGCACCGCCGCGCATGCTCACCTCGGCCGGCATGGTCGACACGGGGCGTCTCTTCGGGCCTTCGGTGTACGGCTCCCCGAGCACCGACACCCTCAGCAACCAGTACGCGGCGATGCCGTCCCTGCACGTCGGCTGGGCCGTCGTGGTGGCCCTGGCCCTGGTCGCGGCATCGGCCGGTCACCGGTGGCGCTGGGTGTGGCTGGCCCACCCGGTCATCACGCTGCTCGTCGTGGTGGTGACGGGCAACCACTACTGGGTGGACGCGGTCGCGGCCATGGGCTTGCTCGCGGTGGTCCTGGCGCTGGTGCCGCGGCCGGCGACCTTGGAAGCGCCCTCGATCGCCGTGGTGGCCGTGCCCGTTCAGCGCGCCCCCGAAGAGTCGAACACCAGCCTGCCGTCGACGTAGGTCTGCGCCACCGCCGTCTCGGCGATCTCACGGAGTTCGCCGGCGAAAGGATCGCGGTCCAGGACGACCAGATCGGCGCGCATTCCGGGGCGGAGGCTCCCGGTGTCGTCGAGGTGGTTCACGTAGGCCGTGCCACTCGTGTACGCGTGCAACGCCGTACGCAAATCAAGGGCTTGATCTTCCAGGAACCTTTCGCGGTCCTCCGCGGGCAGCACGCGATTGACGGCGACATGAATGCCCTGGATCGGATCGGGCGTGCTCACCGGCCAGTCACTACCGCCGGCCAGCCGCGCGCCGGACCGGAAGAGGTCGCCGAACGGGTATTGCCAGCCGGCCAGGTCAGGGTCGAGGAACGGAATGGTGAGCTGGTCCATCTGCGGCTCGTGAGCGGCCCAATAGGGCTGCATGTTGGCGACGGCACCGAGCGCGGCGAACCGGCGGACATCGTCCGGGTGCACCACCTGAAGATGGGCCAGATGCGGGCGCGTGTCCCGATGACCGTTGGCTTTGCGAGCGGCCTCGACCGCGTTGAGGGCATTACGCACGGCCTGGTCGCCGAGAGCATGGAAATGCGTCTGGAAGCCGAGCGCGTCAAGCTCGGTCACGTAGCCCTTGAGCGCCTCGGGATCGATGAAGTCGAGGCCCCGGTTCTGAGTGGTGCACCCGCAGGAATCGCGATAGGGCGCGGTCATGGCGGCGGTGAAGTTCTCGGCGATGCCGTCCAGCATCAGCTTGACCGACGAGCAGCGCAGGCGGCCGATGGTGAGGCGCTCGCGCTTCTCGACCAATTCGGGGATCTGCTCGGCGCCCCGGTCGCGGTCCCACCACAAGGCGCCGACGACGGTTGCGGTGAGTGCGTTCGTGCGGGCGGCTTGCTCGTACGCATCGGAGATGTCGTCATAGCCGTTGCTGGCGGCCACCATGGCGTCCTGCCAGGCCGTGATGCCGAGCGAATGCAGCAGGGACTGCGCCCGGAGGAGACCGGCCATTCGCTGGCCGGCGGTGGCGGCCGGGACGTCGACGAGGGACATGGCGCCCTCCTGGAGAGCGCCGATGGGATCGCCATTCCCGTCGCGATCGATCCGGCCGGTGTCGGGATCGGGGGTGTCGCGGGTGATGCCGGCGTGTTCGAGGGCCCGCGTATTGACCCAGGCGGCGTGGTGGTCGCGATTGAGGAGATAGACGGGGCGGTCGGGGACGGCGCTGTCGAGCAGGTGGCGGTCGGGGATGCCGTTGTCGAAACTCTCCATCGACCAGCCGCCGCCGGCGATCCATTCGGCATCGGGGTTGTCGTCGGCGTACTTGCGGACCCTTCTCAGATACTCCTCGCGGTCGGTGGTTCCGGTCAGGTCGCACTGGCCGAGCTCGACGCCGCCCATGACGGCGTGGATGTGGGCGTCCTGGAAGCCGGGGATGAGGAGTCGGCCCTGGAGATCGATGGTCTCGGTCTTGGGGCCGCTCAGGTTGGCTGTTTGTTGCGCGCCCAAAGCGAGGATGCGGCCGTCGCGTACCGCCAGGGCGGTGTCGAAGCCGTCGTCGGTGAAGACAGGACCATTGACGAAGACCAGGTCCGCGTACGCCATGAGCGCTCCTCCTCGGGGTGTACCGGGCATCCCATCACTCGGCGTGGGTGGAGTCAACGGCGTTGACATGAACTCGTTCGGGTCCCGATTTGGCGTTGCGCGTCCGAGGGAGTAATCTTTTCCGAGCCGCCAGGGAGACGGGCGAGCGAGCGGGACCCTCTCGGGGCCCGGCGCGGCCGTCCTGACGGAAATCATGAAATCCGGCTCTAGTCGGTTCGTGGTGCCCGGAAGTTTTCGGAAACGCTGAATTTGGCGGGAACGGAAACGGCGGGTAAAGTAATGCAGGCAAGCGCGCCGGAGCAGTTAAGCCGGGATGCGGTTGTTCTTTGAGAACTCAACAGGGTGCTTGATAAGCCAGTGCCAATTAAGTAATACCCCGGCCGGCGTCTTTGGATGTCGGTGGGAGATTCCTTTGGCAACACTTATGTTGCCGGGACGCTTTTCCACAAGTTTTGTTGGAGAGTTTGATCCTGGCTCA
>NZ_OBDY01000032.1:51336-127314 GCF_900215205.1 Paractinoplanes atraurantiacus | reverse complement strand
GTCGTGCCCCTTCAACCCCCAGCCGTCGTGCCCCCGCCGCCTCCCCCAACCGCCGCGCCGTTCAACCCCAACCACCGCGCCCTCGCCGCCTCCCATCCGCACGCCGCACCCCCGCCGCCTCCCGCCCGCACGCCGCGCCCCCGCCGCCTCCCGCCCGCACGCCGCGACGGCGCTGTCGTTGGGTCGCAACGGTCGATATGTGGTGATCTTCGGGAACGACATCGACAAGATCGGTGTGTGGTGTCGTGCCTGGTGGCGAGGGCGTGGCACGATTCCGGGCCATGGGCCTCATCATCCGGCTTTTGATCACCGCGTTCTCGCTGTGGCTGGCGACCGTGCTGATCGACGGCATCGAGCTGACGACCGACTCCACGTCCCAGAAGATCGTGACGCTGTTGGTCGTGGCGGTCATCTTCGGCGTGATCAACGCGGTTCTGCGGCCGATCATCAAGATCGTGGGCTGCGGGCTGTACGTCCTCACGCTCGGCCTGATCGCGCTGGTCGTCAACGGACTGCTGTTCCTGCTGACCAGCTGGATCGCGGGACAGTTCGACCTGCCGTTCCACGTCGACAACTTCTGGCCGAGCGCGGTCCTGGGCGCCCTGCTGGTCGGCGTCGTCAGCTGGCTGCTCAACATGCTCGTCCCCGACGGCGACGACTGATCCCACGCTCGGCCCGCCACCGGAGCGGGATTCCGGTGGCGGGCCGGCAAGATCCACGTTTGACTCGCAGTCGTGTTGCGTGCGAGCCGTGATGACGGATACGAGTTGAGCTCCGAGCGGGAGCGGATCGACCTCCCGCGAGTGCACCGGTGGCTGTCGACCGACGCCTACTGGGCCATGGGCCGGCCGATCGAGCAGATGCGCACGGCGCTCGACGGATCCGACGCCTTCGGGATCTATCTCGGCGAGGTGCAAGTGGCCGTCGCCCGCGTGATCAGCGACGGGTCCGTCTTCGCCTATCTGTGCGACGTCTACGTCGACCCGGCGCATCGCGGCAAGGGCCTCGGCGGCTGGCTCGTCGGAAGCCTGCGCGACCACTACGCGGGGCTCGGGCTCAAGCGTTTGCTGCTCACCACGCGCGACGCCCAGCCGGTCTACGCGGCGCAGGGTTTCGTCGAAGTCGAGCCCGGTCGCTGGATGACCTGCGACCTTCAAGCCGTACGGGCGGCGTCCACCGCCTGAGACCTCGGCCATATGCAAGGACCGGCACCGGGGCTAGACCTTACGGTGGGGTCATGAGCGACGAGCGGCGCGGATATCTCTACGGCCTCGCGGCGTACGTGATGTGGGGCTTCTTCCCGATCTACTTCAAGCATCTCCAGCCGGCGTCGGCGCTGGAGATCCTCGCTCACCGCGTCGTGTGGTCGGTCGTCTTCGTGACCCTGCTGCTCGCCGTCCTGCGGAACTGGCGGTTCCTCGGCCGGCTGCTGCGCACGCCGAAGCTGCTCGGCGGCATCTCGATCGCCGCCGTGCTGATCGGGGTGAACTGGGCGACCTACATCTACGGCGTGAACACCGATCGCGTGGTGGAGACCGCCCTCGGCTACTTCATCACCCCGCTGGTCGTCGTGCTGCTCGGCGTCACCGTGCAGGGTGAGCGGCTGCGCCCCTGGCAGTGGATCGCCGTCGGCGTTGGTGCCGTGGCCGTCGCCGTGCTGACCATCGACTACGGCCGCCCGCCGTACATCGCCCTGCTCCTGGCCGCCAGCTTCGGCACGTACAGCCTGGTCAAGAAGCGCATGTCGCTGCCGCCGGCCGAGGGCCTGTTCGTCGAGTCGTCGGTGCTCGCCGTGCCGGCGCTCATCTTCCTGGCCTGGCTCAACATCGGTGGAGACGCGCAATTCGGGCACGTGTCCACCACGCACACCGTGCTGATGGTTCTTTCCGGACTGGCCACCGCCGTACCCCTGCTGCTTTTCGCCGGGGCGGCGAACCGGGTGCCGATGGTCGGCATCGGGATCCTTCAGTACGTGGCGCCGATCCTCCAGCTCGCCTGCGGCCTGCTCATCTATCACGAGCCGATGCCGCCGGCCCGCCTCGCCGGGTTCGCGCTGGTCTGGGTCGCGCTGATCATCTTCACCGTGGACGCGCTGACCAGGACGAGGCGAGAGAGGACGGCGATCGGCCCAGCAGCCGCCACTGCCGAGCCGATCGCCACCCTGCCACCCCGCTGACGCAAAGGTCAGGGGACGTCGTACGCCAGGAGCGCCTTTCCGTCGTACTGCACCAGTTCAAGCCGGGAGAGGCTGCCCGGTCCGAAATGCGTGGCTCCCGGCATGGTGAACTGCGAGCCCGGCTCGGCCTGCCACGAGCCGACCTGCTCCTTCTGCTCATCCGGGCCGTAGGCGATCAGGCGAAACGTGTACGGGCGGCTCGCGGCCGCGCTGTAGTTGCAGACCATGTCCACTTTGGTGCCGCCGGGCGTGCTGGTCAGCCGCAGTGTCGCCTTGATCGGCGAGGCTCCGTCGACCGCCGTCATGGCGACCGCCGGGCCCGGCGGAGGTGCGGCCGGGGCCGCCGTGTCACGCGTCCACAGGAACAGGCCCGCGCCGACCAGCACCACGAAGACCGCGGCGGCGGCAGTACTCAGAAGGCGTACACGAACGCCCTTGTCCTTTTTGCGCCGCTTAGCGGAAGGTGCCAACGTGGCCCACTCGGACGTAGCCCAGTCGCGAAGCGACGCTCCGGGGTGACTCGTGCCGCCGGTGAGCGTGGGATCGAGGAGCTTGGCGAACTCCTTGGCGTCGAGGCGAGCGAGCAGATCCGGCATGGCCGACAGATCGGCCACCGCCTCTCGGCAGAACGAGCAAGTCGCCAGATGTTGCTCATAGGCGGCCCGCTCGGCCGGCGACAAGGCACCCAGTACATACGCCCCGTCATCGTGCTCATGCTCACAGCGCACCCCGTCACCACCCTCCGCTGATCTCCCGCTTGCACCCTGTCTTACGAGAGGGACGAACGTGGAGTTCAACGGAGTCTTAGGTTCCCTTGTCAGGCGGTGGCGGACTCGCCCGCGGAGAGCGCTTCGGCGACATTTCGGGCAGCAGCCGTGAGCTTGGCCCGGACAACCCGGGCGGAAGTGAGCATCTCGGCGGCCGGCAGCGCGCAGGACAGCACGAGCCGCCGCTCGATGTCGCGGTCGGCGATGACCAGCACCGCGGCGCACGCCAGCCCTTGCCGGAACTGTCCCATTTCGAGCTGCAT
The DNA here is from genome assembly GCF_900215205.1 of Paractinoplanes atraurantiacus. Classification (GTDB taxonomy): domain Bacteria; phylum Actinomycetota; class Actinomycetes; order Mycobacteriales; family Micromonosporaceae; genus Actinoplanes; species Actinoplanes atraurantiacus. Next base: position 124,108 of record NZ_OBDY01000032.1, on the reverse strand, counting down.
GCCACGCCGCTCGCCCGCGGCCAGGTCGGCCTCGAGCGCCTCGGGCGTGGTCAGCGTGGCCGGGGTGAACGCGCGCATGCCGTAATCGCGCAGATATCGGGCGCGCTGATCGGGCGTGAGCGTGGCCAGCAGGGCCTTGCCGAGCGCGGTCGCGTGGCCACCCTCGTCGAAGCCCGGCGTCATGTCGTCGATGAACGGCGACCGGGCGCCCTCGGCCGAGGCGGTCACCGCTATGCGGCCGCCGACGAAACGGCCGAGATAGTGGCTGTAGCCACTGTCCAGAGCCGCACGCCGCAACGCCTCGCCGACCGCGGGCGGGCCGCGGAACGCGGAGACGAGCTCCCGATAACGGTCGGCGATCTCCAGTCCCACGATGTACGTGCCGTCCTCACGGCGGATCACGTAGCCCTCGTAGGCCAGAGTGCGCACAAGGTGATACGTCGTCGCGACGGTCAACTCGCACCGTCGCGCTATCTGCTTCACGGTGAGTCCGCGCGGGGCTCGACCTACCGACTCGAGAACGCGCAGGGCGCGTGACACGCTCCGGATCAGATCGGACGGCTCCGCCAGGGGGTCGCGCACAGCTACCTCCGACGCCAGGGACTTACACCATATGAATAATCTTCCCCCGGGGGAATGCCAAAAGCATGTGGATCACGATCGATTTACACGAGCCGTGTGGTCATTAGCACTCAGCGCGCTCGATCGGCACGCGGTGTCATAGCCTCCGATTAATGATCGTTTCGCCGTCCCGGGCCGTCGCCGGCGCGCTGACCACCACGATCGCGGTGAGCGTTCCGGTCTTCCTGGTCGGCGGCCTGGCCGTGCAGATCGGCGACGAGCTCGGCTTCTCGCCGGCCGGACTCGGCCTCGCCGTCTCGGCCTACTTCGGCGCCAGCGCCCTGGCCTCGGTGCCGGCGGGCGCCCTCGTCGAACGCTACGGCGCCGCCCCGGTGTCACGCGCCGGAATCGCCCTCGCCTCCGCCTCGTTGCTCGGCGTAGCCGTCTTCGCGAATGCACTGTGGAGCCTGATCGCCATCCTGGCCCTGGGCGCCGCCGCCAACGCGATGGGCCAACTGGCCAGCAACACGAGCCTGTCCCGGCACGTGCCGGCCCGCCGCCAGGCCCTGTCGTTCGGCGTGAAGCAGGCCGCTATCCCGATCAGCACGCTGCTCTCCGGCGCGTCCGTGCCCATCGTGGCCCTGACGATCGGCTGGCGGTGGGCATTCGTGCTGGCCGCGGCCCTGGCACTGGCCGCTCTGCTGCTGGTGCCGAGCGACTCGCCGCCCGCTTCCGCGTCCACAGCGAGACCGGCCAAAAGGGCCACCGGCGCCCTGATCGTCGTCGGTCTCGGCGCCACCCTCGCCGCCGGCGCGGCCAACGCTCTGGGCACGTTCCTCGTCGACTCCGCCGTCGCCCGTGGCATCGCCCCCGGACCGGCCGGCCTGGCCCTCACACTGGGTAGCGCCGTCTGCGTCGCCGCCCGCATTCTCGGCGGCTGGCTCGCCGACCGCCGCCCCGACAACCAGGTCGGCGTCATCGCCGGCCTCCTCGTCTGCGGCGCCGCGGGCCTGGCCCTGCTCGCGGTTCCCGGCACAGTGCCGTTGATCGCCGGCGTGGTGCTCGGCTTCGGCCTGGGTTGGTGCTGGCCCGGCCTGATGAACTTCGCCGTCGTCCGCCTCCACCCACAGGCCCCCGCCGCCGCCACGTCAATCACCCAAACCGGCGTCTATGCCGGCGGCTGCATCGGCCCACTGGGTCTGGGCACCCTGGCCTCCACAACGAGTTACCCCGTCATGTGGTCGGTAGCCGCCGTAGCCATGCTGACAGCGGCGGCGTTGATGCTCCTCGGCAGCAATCTCTTACGCCGCCACACCATCTGAAGACCGCACAATCCGCCCAGCCCGATCCAAGCCGCCACCACAAGGAGTGACGGCTCATCCAGCCACGTCACTCCTCCAATTCACCCCGGCGGACGGCCCCATTCGCCGGAATTAGCGCATTGAGCGCCCGAGGTTGATCACTTCAGTACCGAGTTAACGGCGAAGGCTTCAGCGAGGGCCTCGATGGAAGCTCCGGCAAGCGGTTCCGGCAAGCGGCCTAAGCGAGAGATCCCGCGAGCGCTCCAGCCAACAGCTTCAGCAAAGAGCTAGGGCTAGAGCTAGGGCTGGCCTCAAGGAGAGCTTCGGCGAATGGCGTCGGCGAGGGCTGTTGCTAAGGCTTCGGCGGGCGGCTCCGGCGGGCTACTGCGACTGCCTCAGTGAGCGAGATCGGAAGGCAGCTTCAACGGGCGAGAGCGGCAGTCAGCTTCAACGGCCAAGATCGGCAGGCGGGACTGGCGAGCGGGATCGATGGCGGGACTGGCGAGCGGGATCGATGGCGGGATTGGCGAGCGGGATCGACGGCGGGACTGGCGAGCGGGATCGACGGCGGGACTGAGGGTGGGGTAGGCCGGGTTTGGGAGGGGATGTGGGGGCGGGATGGGGTGGCAGTGGGGTGAGGTGGCCTGGCTGTCGGGGGTGGGGGTGTGGGGGCGGGTTCGGGGTTGGGGGCGTACGTGTGCCAGATCTTGATTTTGATCTTGCTGGCGCTACCCCTGGGGCCGTGCGGCTGGGGACCATGTGGCATCGTGAAAGCGTGGTGAGCACCGGGGATATGACGCCTTCCGACATGGCGCTGTCGTCGCTCGGCCTCGACGTCGATCCGAGGGTCGATGCGTCGGTGACGGCGACTCTGGCTGCTGTGGAGGAGGAGCTTCGGGCCAACGTGGCCAGCGCCGATCCGCTGGTGGCCGAGGCCGCGCGGCACCTCGCCGATGCGGGCGGCAAGCGGTTTCGGCCGCTGCTCGTGGCGCTGGGGGCGCAGTTCGGAGATCCGCAGGCACGCGAGATCGTCGCGGCGGCCAACGTGGTCGAGCTGACCCACCTGGCGACGCTCTACCACGACGACGTCATGGATGAGGCTCCCGTGCGGCGGGGGGCGCCCAGCGCCAACTCGCGCTGGGGCAACTCGGTGGCCATTCTCGTCGGTGACTACCTGTTCGCGCAGGCCGCCGACCTGGCCGCCACGCTCGGGCCGGAGGCCGTCCACCTGCAGGCGCGCACGTTCGCGCGGCTGGTGCACGGGCAGATCGCCGAGACCGTCGGCCCGCGCGGCACCGACCCCATCGAGCACTATCTGCACGTCATCACCGAGAAGACGGCGTCGCTGATCGCCACCTCGGCCCGTTTCGGCGGCCTCTTCTCGGGCGCGCCGGCCACCTCGGTCGAGGCCCTCGCCGGGTACGGCGAGACGATCGGCATCGCGTTCCAGCTCTCCGACGACCTGCTCGACATCGCCTCCGAGTCGGTCCAGTCGGGCAAAACGCCCGGCACCGACCTGCGTGAGGGCGTGCCGACCCTGCCCGTGCTCTACGCCTTGGCCGGCGACGACACAGACGCTTCGGCCGTACGCCTCCGCGAGCTCCTGTCCAGCGGCCCGATCACCGACGACGCGCTGCACGCCGAGGCCCTGACGCTGCTGCGCGAGTCCGCCGCGATGAAGAAGGCCCGCGAAACGGTCCGCACCTACGCGGAGGAGGCCCGCGCCCAGCTGGCACCCCTCCCGGCCGGCGACGCCAAGCGGGCCATGGAAGCCCTCTGCGACTTCATCGCCGACCGCACAAGCTGAACCCACGCTCGAACCACAAGCGGCAGAGGACACCGCGATCGTTCCACCCTGCGGTGAGCCGCTCCCCCATGCCGCGCCCGGGCATGTTGCCGCCCGCGAATCCGGCGCCCCAGCAGTCGCGTCACAACGACGGGGTCCGGCCGAGTTCGCCGTCGCGCCAAGCATCGCGGCACGCCCAGGCAGTTGACCGACGCTTCCGCGCCAGGCGATCTGACCCCGGCCGAGCGAATCGCAGCCGAGCGAATCGCAGCCGAGCGAATCGCAGCCGAGCGAATCGCGGCCGAGCGAATCGCGGCCGAGCGAATCGCGGCTGAGCCACCCCGCCACCGAGCGGACCGCAGCTAGACGGATCGGTGCCGGCTAGCCGCTGGTGGGGCTGTCGCGGATGAGGAAAGCTCGGATCGCCGTCAGCCACGCCGACGGATTGTCGAAATGTGCCATGTGTGCGGCCTCGGGCACCTCGGCCAGTGTGCTGTTGGGCAGCTCGGCGTGCAGGCGGCGGGCCACGCCGATCGGGAAGCCCATGTCGCGTGCGCCCTGGAGCAGCAGTGCCGGGCCGTCCCAGTCGCGGAGCACGCGCGGGGCGTCGTCCGGCGCGGCGGGACGCAGCTTTCCCGCCGCGTACGGCTCGTTCCAGTCGCTCGAGAAGCGGACCCGGTCGAGCACCTCGTGCCACTCCGCCAGCCGGTCCAGCCGCCAGATCGCCATCGGGGCGCCGGCCATCGCCATCGCCCGGCTCAACGCTCCGTCCGGCGCCTCCGGGCCGGTGAGCGCGGGATCGCCGAACGACACCGGAGGACACAGCCGGTGACGTTCCTCGTAGTCCGCCGACTGCGCCAGCTCGTCCTCGACATCGCGGTAGGCCGTCGTCGACGCCAGGACCACCGAGCGCACCAACTCCGGATGCTGCTCGACCACCCGCATCGCGATCATGCCCCCGTAGGAGAAGCCGAGCACGTCCGCCTGCGCTGCTCCGAGACTTCGCACCAGTGCCGCCACGTCGTCGGCCAGATGATCTGGCTGGAGCGCCGACACGGGCAGTGATCCCACCGGTGGTGTCCGGCTACTCTGTCCGCATCCGCGCAGGTCGAAGAGGACCACGTGTGCCACGTCGCTCAGCTCGGCGACCGCCGGGACCAGATAGCTGTGGTCCCACGTGGGGCCGCCGTGGATGACGACCAGCATCGGCCGGCTCGGGTCACCGAACTGTCGCACGAACAGCGATACGCCGTTCACCGGCAGGAGCTTCGACAAGTTGTGGTTCACTTCCCGGCGTGCGTAAGTGGTCCGCGGTCGTTCTCGGGATTCTGCTGGTCGTCGTGGCCGCTGTCGAGGGGGCCCGCTGGTGGACGGGCCGGGCGCCGTACTCGGCCGAGGAGCTGGCCGCCCGGGCCGACCTGCGCCTGGTCGACGAGGCCACCGCCGAGGCCGCGCTGAGCCCCAACATCATCCCGGAGCTGGCCGACGGGCAGCAGGTCTTCCTCGGCCGGGTCTCCTGGTTGCGCCCAGCGCGTGCCGGGGGTGCCCTCTACGTGATGGTGGTGCACAACCGCAGTCATCGTCCGCCGGCGATCCTGATTCCGAAGGCCACGAGCTCCGACGAGATCGGCCTCGGTTCGAACGGCGCTCTCTGGGACGCCGCCGAGCGTTATCCGTGGCTGGACGGCGCGGCGGGCCTGCACGACGTAGGAACCGATGCCGTCGCGATCTATTCGCTCGACCCTGGCGAGGCGACCTTCGCGGCGGTGCTGCTGCCCGCCGATGTCGACCTCGGGAGCGGGATTCCGCGGGCCACCGCCCCGGCCCGGGCCGAGGACCTGACGGTCGCTCTGGTGCAGGTCAACGAGCACGGCCGGGCCACCTGGGCCCAGCGCCTCCTGAACTAGCGAGGCGCCGGGCCGCCGAGCCGGTCAGCGGACGAACTGTGACGCGTCCCGGGTCAGGTCGATCAGCGGGGCCGGCACGACGCCCAGGGCGAACGTCGCGATCACGCCGATGGCCAGGGCCGCCGACGTCAGGAAGCCGGGGATGGACACGGTCGGCGTCGACTCGCCGGGCTCGGAGAGCCACAGCAGGACGACCACCCGCAGGTACGGGAAGGCCAGCAGCATGCTGGTGAGCACACCCACGATGACCAGCCACGTCTGCCCGCCCTCGACGGCCGCCCCGAACACCGCGAACTTGCTGGTGAAGCCGCTGGTCAGCGGGATGCCGGCGAAGGCCAGCAGGATGAACGTGAAGACCGCCGCGAACAGCGGGCTCTTGCGGCCCAGGCCCGCCCAGCGGGACAGGTGGGTCGCCTCCCCGTCGGCGTCGCGGACCAGGGTGACGATGCCGAAGGCGGCGAGGACCGTGAAGCCGTACGCCACCAGATAGAACATCGTGCTGCTGAGCCCCTCCTCGTTCAGGGCCAGCACGCCCACCAGCAGATATCCGGCGTTGGCGATCGACGAGTAGGCGAGCAGCCGCTTCATGTCGGTCTGTGTGACCGCCAGGACCGCCCCGACCAGCATGGTCAGGACCGCGACCGTGCCCAGCACCGGCTGGAAGTCCCAGCGGACGCCGTCGAACGCCACGTACAGGATCCGCAGCAGGGCGCCGAACGCGGCGACCTTGGTGCAGGCCGCCATGAGCGCCGTGATCGGGGTGGGCGCGCCCTGGTAGACGTCGGGCGTCCACACGTGGAACGGCGCCAGCGCCGCCTTGAAGAGCAGGCCGATCGCGAGGAGCGCGAGACCCCCGTACAGCAGGATCTGGCTCTGCTGGGGGTTGCTCACCGCCTCGTGCACCTGGCCGAGGCTGATCCCGCCGGCGAAGCCGTAGATGAGGGCCACGCCGAACAGGAAGAACGCCGAGGCGTACGACCCGAGCAGGAAGTACTTGAGGGCGGCCTCCTGGCTGAGCAGGCGCCGCCGGCGGGCGAGCGCGCACAGCAGGTAGAGCGGCAGCGAGAAGACCTCGAGCGCCACGAACATGGTGAGCAGGTCGTTGGCCGCGACGAACAGCAGCATGCCGCCGAGCGCGAAAACGGTCAGCGGGTAGACCTCGGTGAGGCCGGGCTGATCGCCGGCCTGCTTGACGTCCTTCTGCGAGCCGACGGTGATCGCCGCCTGGGAGACGAACGGGCCGCCGCGCTCCAGCGAGCGGTCACCGATCAACATCAGCGAGACCAGGCCGAGGACGAGCAGCGCACCCTGCAGGAACAGGGTCGGGCCGTCGACCGCGACCGCGCCGCCGATGGTGATCGTGCGGGTGCTGTGCTGGGCGATCACCGCGACGAAGGCCGCGATGACGCCGAGCGCGGCCAGGCTGAGCTGGACGGTGTTGCGCAGCCGGCGCGGGGTCGTCACCTCGACGATGATGCCGACGCAGGCCACCCCGAACAGGATCAACATCGGCAGGAGCGCACCGTAGTCGATCTCTGGAAGTTTCAGATCTTCCATGGCTAGCGCGCCACCCTTTCATTCGCGACGACCGGTGTCGGGTCCTGCACGCCGACGTCCTGCATGGTCGCCTGCACCGCCGGGTTGATCACGTCCGTGAGCGGCTTTGGATAGAAGCCGAGCAGGATGATCAGCAGGATGAGCGGGGCGACCACGACCTTCTCCCGCAGCGTGATGTCGCGGCGCATGGCCGGCACCGTGGGGAGGGTCGGGTTGAGCGTGCCCTGAGTGGTCCGCTGGATCATCCACAGCACGTACGCGGCGGCCAGGATGATTCCGGCGGTCGCGATCACGGCGTACGTCTTGTGCACCGTGAAGGTCCCGATCAGCACCAGGAACTCGCTGATGAACGGGGCCGTGCCGGGCAGGGCCAGCGAGGCCAGGCCGGCGAAGAACAGCACGCCGGCCAGCACCGGGACCATCTTGCCGGCGCCGCCGAAGTCGCTGACCAGGTTCGATCCGCGGCGGGCGACGAACATGCCGACCACGATGAACAGCAGGCCGGTGGCCAGGCCGTGGTTGACCATGTAGAGCACCGAGCCGGTGCCGCCCTGCGTGGTGAAGGCGAAGATGCCGATGCCGATGAAGCCGAAGTGCGCGATCGACGTGTACGACACCAGGCGCTTCAGGTCGTTCTGGCCCACCGCCAGCAGCGCGGCGTAGATGATGCCGATGACCGCGAGGACCAGCGCCGCCGGCGCGAACCAGCGGGAGGCCTCCGGGAACAGCGGCAGGCAGTAGCGCAGGATGCCGAAGGTGCCGACCTTGTCCATCACGCCGACGAGCAGCGCGGCCGCACCGGCCGGGGCGGCGCCACCGGCGTCCGGCAGCCAGGTGTGGAACGGGAAGAACGGCGCCTTGATCGCGAAGGCGACGAAGAAGCCGAGGAACAGCCAGCGGGCCGTGTCCTGGTCGATCGACCCGGCGGCCGCGGCCAGGTTGTTGAAGTCGAACGTGTGCCCGCCCACGACCCACAGCCCGATGACCGCGGCCAGCATGAACAGGCCGCCGACGAGGCTGTAGAGGAAGAACTTCACCGCGGCGTACTGCCGGCGGGGGCCGCCGAACGAGCCGATGATGAAGTACATCGGGATCAGCATGATCTCGAAGAACACGTAGAACAGGAAGATGTCGGCCGCCGCGAAGACGCCGATCATCGTGAACTCGAAGGCGAGCAGCAGGGCGAAGTACGTCGGCACGGAGCGCTTGCTCTGGTCGACGTCACGCCACGACGCCAGGATGACGATCGGGAAGAGCACCGCGATCAGCATCAGCATGACCAGCGCGATGCCGTCGGCGGCGAAGGTGAACCGCGCGTCCCAGGACGGGATCCAGGCGTACGACTCCCGGAACTGGAAGCGGTCGCCCCCGGTCTGGAAGGCGATCCACATGACGACGCTCAGCACGAGCACCACCAGCGACCACGCCAGCGCGACCATCTTGGCCAGGTCGGCCCTCGCCCGCGGGATGCAGGCGACGACCACCGCGCCGACCAGCGGCAACAGCGTCAGGATGGACAGAAACGGAAAGTCGTTCACGCCAACCACCCAAGCTGGATCGCGAGGAAGGCGCCGACGACGAGGACGGCACCGGTGAGCATGGAGAGGGCGTATGACCGTACGAACCCGGTCTGCAGTCGCCGGAGGCGCCCGGAGCTGCCGCCGACACCGGCCGCGATTCCGTTGACCAGCCCGTCGATGCCCTTGTTGTCGAGGTAGACCAGCGCCCGCGTGAGGTAGATGCCGGGCCGCTCGAACACCGCCTCGTTGAACGCGTCGGTGTAGAGGTTGCGGCGGGCCGCGGTGACGACCACACCGGCCTGCTGCGGTTCGAGCGCGGTGCCGTTGCGGAACATCGCCCAGGCCAGGCCCGCGCCGAGCACCGTGACGACCAGGCTCAGCACGGTGATCAGGCTGTGCGACAGGACCGCCTCGTGCTCGACCTCGGGGCCGAGCACCGGCTCGAGCCAGTGCGGCACATCCGTCCAGACCATCAGGCCACCGGCGACGATCGAGCCGAGAGCCAGAATCATCAAAGGCACGGTCATGATGTACGGCGACTCGTGCGGATGCTTGTTGTCCTCGGTGTACCGCTCGGGCCCGTGGAAGGTCAGCACGAACAGCCGCGTCATGTAGAACGCGGTCAGCCCGGCCCCGAGCAGCGCCGCCAGGCCGAACAGCCACGACGTCCAGTCGCCGCGCTCGAAGGCGGCCGCGATGATCGGCTCCTTCGAGAAGTAGCCGGACAGCGGCGGGATGCCGATGATGGCCAGCCAGCCGGTGGCGAAGGTCAGCCAGGTCCACTTCATGTATTTGCGCAGGCCGCCGAAGCGCCGGATGTCGACCTGGTCGTGCATGCCGTGCATGACCGAGCCGGCGCCGAGGAACATGTTGGCCTTGAAGAAGCCGTGCGCCAGCAGGTGGATGATGGCCAGGGCGTACGCCCCGCCGCCGAGACCGACGCCGACGAACATGTAGCCGATCTGGCTCACCGTCGACCAGGCCAGCACCCGCTTGATGTCGTCCTTGGCGGCGCCGATGATGCAGCCCATGAGCAGCGTCAGGGCGCCGACGCTGACCACGATCACCTGAAGCGTCTGGTTGGCCGAGAAGATCGGGTTGGACCGGGCGATGAGGTAGACGCCGGCGGTGACCATCGTCGCCGCGTGGATGAGGGCCGAGACCGGGGTCGGGCCCTCCATCGCGTCCGGCAACCAGGCCTGCAGCGGGAACTGACCGGACTTGCCGGCCGCGCCGAGCAGCAGCAGGATGCCGAGGATCAGTGTCACGGTCGAGCTGAGCCCGCCCACACTGTTGAAGACCTCGTCGTACTGCGTGGTGCCCAGGTAGGCGAAGAGCATGAAGATGCCGATGGCCAGGCCGGCGTCGCCGACCCGGTTCATCAGGAACGCCTTCTTGCCGGCGGTGGCCGCCGACGGCCGGGTGTACCAGAAGGAGATCAGCAGGTACGACGCCAGGCCGACGCCCTCCCAGCCGAAGTAGAGCATCACGTAGTTGTTGCCGAGGACGAGCAGGAGCATCGCCGCGACGAACAGGTTGAAGTAGCCGAAGAACCGCCGGCGGCCGGGGTCGTGCTCCATGTAGCCGACGGCGTAGATGTGGATGAGCGAGCCGACGCCGGTGATCAGTAGGACGAAGACACCGGAGAGCGGGTCGAAGAGAAGTCCGAAGTCGACATGCAGGTTGCCGACCACGATGAAGTCCCAGAGGCTCTGCTGCGCCGTGCGCCCGCCCTCTTCGAGATCGGCCAGGCTGATGAAGAAGATCAGGCCCAGCACGAACGAGGCGGCGACGGCGAGGACGCCGAGCCAGTGTCCCCACTTGTCGGCCCGCTTGCCCAGCAGCAGCAGGATCGCCGCGCTGGCGAGCGGAATGGCCACGAGCAGCCAGATTCCGCTCAGCACCCCCGACGCGGGGGCGTACTCCACTGCGTGTTCCACGTGAAGGCCCCTTTAGTACTTGAGGAGGTTCGCGTCGTCGACGCTCGCGGAGCGCCTCGTACGGAAGATCGACATGATGATCGCGAGACCCACCACGACCTCGGCCGCCGCGACGACCATCACGAAGAACGCGATGATCTGGCCGTCGAGGCTGCCGTTGATGCGGCTGAAGGTGACCAGGGCGAGGTTCGCGGCGTTGAGCATCAGCTCGATGCACATGAAGAGCACGATCGCGTTGCGGCGGACGAGCACCCCGGAGGCGCCGATGGTGAAGAGGATGGCCGCCAGAACGAGGTAGTAGTCAGGAGTCACTTCTCTGTTCCCTTCGGGGCTGCCTCGTCCGCCGTGAGCTCGCGGAGAGGCAGGATCGGGGAGATGCTCCGCTCGGCGCCGTTGCCGTCCGGCAGGCGGGCGGGCGCGGCCACCGACATCGTGTTGGCGTACACGCCGGGTCCCGGCTTCGGTCCGGGGTAGTTACCGGGGCGGAAGCGCTGCTTCATCCGGGTCAGCTGGTCGACGACGTCGGCCTTGGCCCGCTCGACGTGGGCCAGGACCATCGCGCCGACCGCCGCCGTGATGAGCAGGGCCGACGTGACCTCGAAGGCGAAGACGTAGCGGGTGAACAGCAGGGACGCCAGGCCCTGCACGTTCCCGTTGGCGTTGGCCTCGGTCAGGCCGACCGTGGGGGTGTCGCCGAGCGACCGGGCCAGCCCGGTGCCGACCAGGATCGCGAAACCGACGCCGAGCACGATCGCCGCGACCCGCTGGCCGCGCAACGTCTCGATCAGCGAGTCCGAGGCGTCCCGGCCGACCAGCATGAGCACGAAGAGGAAGAGCATCATGATCGCGCCGGTGTAGACGATGATCTGCACCATGCCGAGGAACGGCGCCGCGTTGACCACGTAGAGCACGCCCAGGCAGAGCATCGTCAGCACGAGCCAGAGCGCGGAGTGCACGGCGTTGCGGGCGATCACCATGCCGAGCGCGCCGATGACCGCGATCGAGCCGAGGATCCAGAAGGCGACGGCCTCGCCGGTGGAGACGGTGTCCATCACACCGCCTCCTTGGAGGCGGCGCCCGTCGCGTCCTCGGCGTCGTTGGTCGCCCAGGGGGCCCGCTCGGCGCCGACCGAGGTGCCCGGGTTGGTGAGAGCGCCGACGTAGTAGTCCTTGTCGGTCTCGCCCAGGCGCATCGGGTGCGGCGGCTGCTCCATGCCCTCCAGCAGCGGGGCCAACAGCTCCTTCTTCGTGAAGATCAGGTCCTGCCGGCTGTCGCGGGCCAGCTCGTACTCGTTGCTCATGGTGAGCGAGCGGGTCGGGCAGGCCTCGATGCACAGACCGCAGAAGATGCACCGCGCGTAGTTGATCTGGTAGATCCCCGCGTACCGCTCACCGGGCGAGAAGCGCTGCTCGTCGGTGTTGTCGGCACCCTCGACGTAGATCGCGTCGGCCGGGCAGGCCCAGGCGCACAGCTCGCACCCGATGCACTTCTCCAGCCCGTCCGGGTGCCGGTTGAGGATGTGCCGGCCGTGGTATCGCGGGGCCGGCGTCGGCGGTGTGAACGGGTAGTCGGTCGTGATGACCTTGCGGAACATGTGCGCGAAGGTCACCCCGAAGCCCTTGAAGGAGCCGGTGAACGTACCCACGTCACACCTCCTTGTTTTCCGAGGGGGCGGGGTCGCCGCCCACCGTGGCGGGCGCCCGTTCGGCCACCGCGCGGCGGGCCCGTGGGCTGGGGGGAACCTGAAGGTCGATCGGTGGCACCGGGAAGCTGCCCGGTGGTCGCGCGGCCAGCTGTTCCTCGAGGGAGAGCTGCCGTGGCTTGCGGGTGGCCGGCCAGAGCATGGCGATCAGCAGGACCACCACGACGATGCCGACGATCGAGATCCACTTGGCCTGCTGCGACAGCTCGTTGTTGGCGACCTTGACGTAGGCCAGGAAGAGGATCCACACCAGGTTGACCGGGATGAGGACCTTCCAGCCGAACCGCATGAACTGGTCGTAGCGCATGCGGGGCAGCGTGGCCCGCAGCCAGATGAAGCCGAAGAGCAGCAGCAGCACCTTGGCGAAGAACCAGATCAGGCCGAAGTAGCCGGCGTTGGCGCCTTCCCAGATCGTGGTGATCGGCCAGGGCGCGCGCCAGCCGCCGAGGAACAGCGTCGTGCAGAACGCCGAGACGGTGATCATGTTGATGTACTCGGCCAGGAAGAACAGCGCGAACTTGAACGACGAGTACTCGGTGTGGAAGCCACCGACCAGCTCGGACTCGGCCTCGGGCAGGTCGAACGGCGCCCGGTTGGTCTCGCCCACGGCCGCGATGCAGTAGATGACGAAGCTCGGGAGCAGCAGGATGGCGTACCAACTGGGTGTCGTCGCCTCCCAGCCGAAGATGTTCACCGGGTTGCCCTCGGCCTGCGCCTTCACGATCTGCGAGGTGCTCATGGTGCCGGCCGTCATGAAGACAGCGACGATCGACAGACCCATGGCGACCTCGTACGAGATCATCTGCGCACTCGACCGCAAGCCGCCCAGCAGCGGATAGGTCGAGCCGGACGCCCACCCGGCCAGCACGACGCCGTAGACGCTCATCGAGGAGCAGGCGAGCAGCACCAGCACCGAGACCGGCACGTCGGTGAGCTGCAGCGCCGTCGTCTGGCCGAACATGTTGACCACGCCGCCGAACGGGATCACCGAGAAGGCGGTGAAGGCCGTCGTCGCCGAGATCACCGGGGCGATGAAGTAGACCACCTTGTCGGCGGTCTTCGGGATGATCTCCTCCTTGAACGGCAGCTTCACGCCGTCGGTGAGGCTCTGCAGCCAGCCCTTGGGACCGACCTGGTTGGGACCGGGGCGGACCGCCATCCGGGCCACGACCTTGCGCTCATAGTTGATCGTGAAGAGCGTCAACAGGAGCAGCAGGACGAAGACGCCGAACAGCTTGATCAGCGTGATCCACCAGATGTCGTCCTCGAACGTCTGGAGGGTGGGGTCGACGGCGTGGGCCGCCAGGATGGTCGACTTCATGCGTTCGCTCCCGCGGAGGCGAGGATCGGTCCGGGCCGGCCGGCCGAGAGCCGGACAACCGCGCCGGCGGTGACCCCGAGGCTGCGGCGCAGCGTCGAGCCCGGCGAGTTCGTGGGCAGCCACACCACCCGCGGCGGCAGGTCGGTGATCGCGACCGGCAGGGTGATCGCCCCGCGGCCGGTGCCGACCGTGAGCGCGTCGCCGTCGGCCACGCCCAGCTCCTCGGCCAGGTCCTTGCCGATGCGGGCCAGCGGCGTGCGGGCCGTGCCGGCGAGCACCGCGTCGCCCTCGGTCAGCGAGCCGAGGTCGATCAGGTGGTGCCAGGTGGCGAGGACGGCCTCCGTGGTGGAAACCGAGGGCAACGGCGCCGGAGCGACCGAGGGCTGCGCCGGGCGGGCCGCGCTGCTCGCCGGCATGGCGCCGAGCTCGCGCCGGATCGCCATCACGTCACCGGTGCCGAGCGTCACGTCCATGAGGGCGGCGATGGCCTCGAGCACCCGGCCGTCGGTCATCGCCGTGCTGGTCGGCAGCACCGTTCCGAAGGACCGGAGCCGGCCCTCCCAGTCGAGGTAGGTGCCCGACTTCTCGGCCGCCGGGGCCACCGGCAGCACCACGTCGGCGCGGCGGGTGACCGCGCTCTGCCGCAGCTCCAGGCTGACCACGAAGCCGGCCGTCTCGAGCGCCTGCTCGGCCAGCCGCGGGTCGGCCAGGTCGCCCGGGTCGACGCCGGCGACCAGCAGGCCGCCGAGCCTGCCCTCGGCCGCCGCCGCGATGATGGCGTCGGTGTCGCGGCCGGCCGTGCCGGACAGCGCGTCCTCAGTGGTCTTCCACGCCCGCGTGAGCTCGGCCCGCGCGGCCGGGTCGCTCACCGGGCGGCCGCCCGGCAGCAGGTTGGGCAGGCAGCCGGCGTCGATCGCGCCGCGGTCACCGGCCCGGCGGGGCACCCACGCGAGACGCGCGCCGGTGCGAGCGGCCAGCGCCGCCGCCGCGGACAGACCGCCGGGCACCGTGGCCAGGCGCTCGCCGACGATCAGGACCGCGCCCGGCTCCGAGAGCGCGGCGGTGACGGCCGGGTCCTCGGCCAGCAGCCGGGCCTCCTCGCCGGGCACCGCGGCGACCAGCGAAGCCCCGAGCTTGGTGAAGCCCCGGGTCAGGTACGGCGCGACGGCCGTGACCTTCAGCCGCTTGCGGGTGAAGCCCTTGCGCAGGCGCAGGAAGAGGATCGGGCACTCCTCCTCCGGCTCCAGCCCGGCGATGACCACGGAGCCGGCGTTCTCGACGTCCTCGTAGGTCACGTCGGCCAGCCCGGCCACCGACGAGGCCAGGAAGTCGGCCTCCTCGGCGCTGAGCGGGCGGGCCCGGAAGTCGATGTCGTTGGTGCCGAGGGCGAGACGGGCGAATTTGGCGTACGCGTACGCGTCCTCCACGGTGAGCCGGCCGCCGGTGAGCACGCCGACCCCCGCCGTCCGGGCCGCGGTCAGACCCTCGGCCGCCGCCAGCAGCGCCTCGCTCCAGGACGCCTCCCGCAGCTCACCGTCGGCGCCGCGGATCAGCGGCGTGGTGATGCGGTCGTTCGCCGTCGTGTAGCGGAAGCCCCAGCGACCCTTGTCGCAGTTCCACTCCTCGTTGACCGCCGGGTCGTCGCCGGCCAGCCGGCGCAGCACCTTGCCCCGGCGGTGGTCGGCCCGCATCGAGCAGCCGGCCGCGCAGTGCTCGCACGCGGTCGGAGTGGAGACCAGGTCGAACGGGCGGGCCCGGAACCTGTACTGCTCACCGGTGAGCGCGCCAACCGGGCAGATCTGGATGGTGTTGCCGGAGAAGTACGAGTTGAAGGCGACGTCGCCCTCGCCCTCGCCGACCTGGCCGTCACCGGTGCCGCGCCCGCCGAAGAAGTCGTCCCGGTAGACGTTGATCTGCTCGCCGGACGAGCGGTCCATCAGGTCGATGAACTTGTCGCCGGCGATCTCCTCGGAGAACCGGGTGCAGCGCTGGCACAGGATGCACCGCTCGCGGTCCAGCAGCACCTGGCTGGAGATGTGGATCGGCTTCTCGTACTCGCGCTTGTGCTCGTGGAAGCGGGAGTCGGCGCGGCCGTTGGTCATGGCCTGGTTCTGCAGGGGGCACTCGCCGCCCTTGTCGCAGGTCGGGCAGTCGAGCGGGTGGTTGGCGAGCAGCAGCTCCATCACGCCGCCCTGCGCCTTGGCGGCCACCGGCGAGGTGAGCTGGGTCTTGACGACCATGCCCTCGGCCACCGTCTGCGTGCAGGAGGCGACCGGCTTGCGCTGGCCCTCGATGTCGACCAGGCACTGCCGGCAGGCGCCGGCCGGCGCGAGCAGCGGGTGGTCGCAGAACCGGGGAATCGCGATGCCCATCCGCTCGGCGACGCGGATGACGAGCTCGCCCTTCTCCGCGGTCACCTCGATCCCGTCGATCGTGAGCGTGACAGTGTCGGCCTTCTTGGCTACGTCCGTCATCAGTGAGCTCCAACCAGAGCCTTGGCGGACAAGCGCGGAGCTGTCCGGCCCTCGATATAGTCCAGGTAGTCCTGGCGGAAGAACTTCAACGTGGACATGACCGGGGTGGCCGCGCCGTCGCCGAGACCGCAGAACGACCGGCCGAAGATGTTGTCGGCGGTGTCCTGCAGGGTGTCGAGGTCCTTGTACGTGCCCTCGCCGGACAGGATCCGGCGATAGGTGCGGACCATCCAGTAGTTGCCCTCGCGGCACGGGGTGCACTTGCCGCACGACTCGTGGTGGTAGAACTCCAGCCACCGCCAGGTCGAGTAGACCGGGCAGTCCTGGTCGCTGAAGATCTGCATCGCCGTGGTGCCCAGGATGGAGCCGGCCGCGGCGACGCCCTCGAAGTCCATCGCCGTGTCGATGTGCTCGGCGGTGAGCAGCGGCGTCGACGACCCGCCGGGCGTCCAGAACTTCAGGTTGTGCCCGGGCTTCATCCCTCCGGCCAGCTCGATCAGCTCGCGCAGGGTGATGCCGAGGCCGCACTCGTACTGCCCCGGGTTGGCGATCCGGCCGGAGAGCGAGTAGATCATCGGGCCGGCCGATTTCTCGGTGCCCATGCTCTTCCACCAGTCGGCGCCGCCGAGCACGATGTACGGCACGCTGGCGATGGTGCCGACGTTGTTGACCACCGTCGGGCTCGCGTAGAGGCCGGCGATCGCCGGGAACGGCGGCCGCAGCCGCGGCTGGCCGCGGAAGCCCTCGAGCGAGTCCAGCAGGGCGGTCTCCTCGCCACAGATGTACGCGCCGGCGCCGCTGTGCACGACCAACTCGAGGTCGAACCCGGATCCGAGGATGTTCTCGCCCAGGTATCCGGCGGCGCGCGCCTCCTCGACCGCGTTGCGCAGCCGGCGAGCGGCGTGCACCGCCTCGCCACGGATGTAGATGAAGGCCCGGTTGGCCCGGATCGCGTACGCCGCGATGATCGCGCCCTCGACCAGCGAGTGCGGGTCGTAGGTCATCAGCGGCAGGTCCTTGCAGGTGCCCGGCTCGCCCTCGTCCGCGTTGATCACGAGGTAGTGCGGCTTGCCATCGCCCTGCGGGATGAAGCCCCACTTGAGACCGGTCGGGAAGCCGGCGCCGCCGCGGCCGCGCAGGCCCGAGTCCTTGATGAGCTGGATCAGGTCGTCCGGGTGGACGTCGAGCGCCTTGCGGACCGCCCGGTATCCGTCCAGCTGCTCGTAGACGCCGATCTGCCACGCGTTCGGCGAGAGCCAGCGCTTGGTGAGGACCGGGGTCAGCTTTTCCAGAAGCTCACGCCGTGGCTGGGTCACTTCGCCTCCTCGCTGCCGCGGGCGGTGTCGCCGGCGGGCTTGCCGTCACCGGCGGGCTGGTTGGCCGAGGCACCGGCCGCCTCGGCCGGATTGCTCGGCGCCGGCGGCGTGGCCTTGGCGTCGCCCGTCTCGTCGGGGGTGCTCGCGTCGGGGTTGCGCTGCTGGGCCGTACGGACCTCAGGGTCCTTGGCGTCGCCGGCCTTGACCGGCTTGCCCGCGTGCGAGGTCACCGCCGACTTGACCTTGTCGACGACGGTGGCCACCGTGCCCTTGCTCTCCTCACGCGGGGAGGGCTTGGTCTTGGTGATGGGAGTGTCCGGGTTGAAGTTCGGCACCGCCACGCCGTGCTCCTGGGCGAGGGTCACGCCGCGCAGCGTCGGCGCTCCGGCCCGGCCGTCGCCGACCGCGCCCTCGCGGGGGTCGGCGAAGCCGGCCAGCTGGACCTGCATCTCCTTGAGGGAGCAGATCCGCGCACCCCGGGCCGGTGTGTACGACTCGCCGGCGCGCAGCTTCTCGACCAGGCCGACCGCGGCTTCCGGGGTGGCCTCGTCGAGGGCGAAGTCGTAGTTGACCGTCACCACCGGCGCGTAGTCGCAGGCGGCCAGGCACTCGGCGTGCTCCAGCGTGATGCGGCCGTCGCCGGTGGTCTCGTCGTGCCCGACGCCGAGGTGCTCGGACAGCTGGTCGTAGACCTCCTGGCCGCCGAGCGTGTTGCACAGCGTGTTGGTGCAGACGCTCACGAGGTACTCGCCGGTCGGCCGGCGCTTGTACATCGTGTAGAACGTCGCGACCGCGCCGACCTGGGCCTTGTTGATGCCCAGGATCTCGGCACAGAACGCCACGCCGTTGGGGCTGACGTGGCCCTCGACCGTCTGCACCAGGTGCAGCAGCGGCAGCAGGGCCGACCGTTCGCGACCGGCGGGGTAGCGAGCGAGGATCTCAGTTGCCTGGCCGAGCAGCTTCTCGGCCAGAGGGGCGGCGGCGGGGGAGAAATCCACCGTTGTATCAGTCATTACCGGTCACACCCACCCATCACGGGGTCCAATGACGCGCCACCGGCGATGACGTCGGCCAGAAGCGCACCCTCGGCCATCGCGGGGATGGCCTGGAGGTTCACGAAGCTCGGGTCGCGCATGTGCACCCGGTAGGGATGGGTGCCACCGTCGGAGACGGCGTGCACGCCGAGCTCTCCGCGCGGGTGTTCGATCGCGACGTAGACCTGGCCCGCCGGTACCCGGAAGCCCTCGGTCACGAGCTTGAAATGGTGGATAAGGGACTCCATCGACTGGCCCATGATCTTGGCCACATGCTCGAGCGAGTTGCCCATGCCGTCCAGCCCGACGGCCAATTGCGCAGGCCAGGCTATCTTTTTGTCGGCGATGAAGATCGGACCCGGCCGGAGACGGTCGAGGGCCTGCTCTATGATCTTGAGAGACTCTCGGATCTCGGCGAGACGAACCTGGTACCGCCCCCAGACGTCGGCGGTCGTCGCGGTCGGGACGTCGAACTCATAATTCTCATAGCCGCAGTAGGGCATCGTCTTCCGCAGGTCCCAAGCCAGTCCGGCGGAACGCAGCACGGGCCCGGTGATGCCGAGCGCGAGGCAACCGGTCACGTCGAGCACGGCGACGCCCTGGGTGCGCTCCTGCCAGATCACCTGGCCGGAGAGCATCGCCTCGTACTCCTTGAGCTTCTTGGGCAGGTAGACCAGAAAGTCGCGGATCTTCTTGATCGCCGACTCGGGTACGTCCTGCGCCACTCCGCCCGGGCGGAAGTAGGCGTGGTTCATCCGCAGGCCGGAGGTCTCCTCGAAGATGTCGAGAATGTACTCACGCTCGCGGAAGCCGTAGAGCATCATCGAGATGGCGCCCAGCTCCATGCCGGTGGTGGCCAGCCAGACCAGGTGCGACGAGATCCGGTTCAGCTCCATGAAGAGCACCCGGATGGTGTTCGCCCGCTCGGTGATCTGGTCGGTGATGCCGAGCAGCTTCTCGACGGCGAGGCAGTAACCGGCCTCGTTGAACAGCGGCGCGAGGTAGTCGGCCCGGGTGACGAAGGTGGTGCCCTGCGTCCAGTTGCGGTATTCGAGGTTCTTCTCGATGCCCGTGTGCAGGTAACCGACGACCGGCCGTACCTCTTGAACGGTCTCGCCCTCGAGTTCGAGCACGAGCCGCAGGACGCCGTGCGTCGACGGGTGCTGCGGGCCCATGTTGACGACGATCTTCTCGTTGCTCAACGGGTCGACACTGCCGGTGACGGTGTCCCAGTCGCCGCCGGTGACGGTGAAGACGCGGCCCTCGGTGGTCTCGCGCTCGGTTGCGTATCCGGACTGTGTCATTGGTAGACCCTCCGCTGGTCAGGAGGCGGAATCTCGGCACCCTTGTACTCGACGGGCACGCCGCCGAGCGGGTAGTCCTTGCGCTGGGGGTGGCCCTCCCAGTCGTCCGGCATCAGCACCCGGGTCAGGTTGGGGTGACCCGCGAAAACCACGCCGAACATGTCGTACGTCTCCCGCTCCTGCCAGTCGGCGGTCGGGTAGACGCTGGTCACGCTGGGGACGCTGACGCCGTCGGGCACGGCGACCTCGAGCCGCACGCGGCGCCGGTAGGTCATCGACGCCAGGTGGTAGACGACGTGCAGCCGGCGGGCGTCGCTGTTGAGGTAGTCCACGCCGGACACCGACGAGCAGAGCTCGAAGCGCAGCGACTCGTCGTCCCGCATGATCTGCGCGACCTCGGCGATCCGCTCGGCCTTGATGTGCAGGGTCAGCTCGCCCCGGTCGACCACGACCCGCTCGATCGCGTCGGCGAACCCGGGGTACGCCTCCTCGAGCGCGTCGGTGACCTCGTCGAAGTACCCGCCGTACGGCTTCGGGCTGCCGACCACCTCGGGACGCCGGCGGACCAGGCCGCCGAAGCCGGAGACGTCGCCGGTGCCGGTGATGCCGAACATGCCCTTCTGCGGGCTGGCCGGCGCCTGCGCCGGGGCGTCGATGTCGGCGCCGACCGGCTGGGGGCCGTCCTGTGGTGCGATGCTCATTTGCCCTCCCGCAGGTGCGGCTGCAGCTTCATCCAGTTCTCGATGCGCAGCTGTTCCTCGCGGCCTTCCTTGACCGCCTGCGTCCACTCGGCCCGGCGGACCTTGTCGACGCGGTACGACGACGGCATCGCGCCCGGCGCGACGACCGGCACCTTGCCCTCGGCCTTGCGCTGCTCGAGCATCTTGCGGCCGTTGGGGCCGAGCGGCTGGGCCATCACCTTCTCGCGCATCTTGAGGATGGCGTCGATCAGCATCTCCGGCCGCGGCGGGCAGCCGGGCAGGTAGACGTCGACCGGCACGATGTGGTCCACGCCCTGCACGATCGCGTAGTTGTTGAACATGCCGCCGGACGAGGCGCACACGCCCATCGAGATCACCGAGCGCGGCTCGGGCATCTGGTCGTAGATCTGGCGGACGACGGGCGCCATCTTCTGGCTCACCCGGCCCGCCACGATCATCAGGTCGGCCTGCCGGGGCGAGGCCCGGAAGACCTCCATGCCCCAGCGACCGAGGTCGTAGTGCGGACCGCCGGCCGCCATCATCTCGATGGCGCAGCAGGCCAGTCCGAAGGTGGCACCCCAGAACGAGGACTTGCGGGCCCAGTTCGACAACTTCTCGACGGAGGTCAGCAGGATGCCGGCCGGTAGTTTCTCTTCGATTCCCATGGCTGTGTCTCCTGTTAAGACCAGTTGCCGCGGATCAGTCCCAGTTGAGGCCGCCACGCCGCCACACGTAGGTGTAGGCGATGAAGACCGTGACGATGAACAGGACCATCTCGACGAAGCCGAACAGGCCGAGCGCGTTGAAGGAGACGGCCCACGGATAGAGGAAGATGGTCTCGATGTCGAAGATGATGAAGAGCATCGCGGTCAGGTAGAACTTCACCGGGAACCGGCCGCCGCCGACGGGTTGCGGGGCGGGCTCGATGCCACATTCGTACGCGTCGAGCTTGGCGCGGTTGTAGCGATGTGGACCGACGATCGGCGCGATCGACACGGAGAACAACGCGAAGAGCGCGCCGAGGATGAGTAACCCGACGATCGGGACGTATGGGTTGACCGACATCTCAGGACTCCTGCTTCGACTATTAGCCGTATTACACTATTCGTCCGATTTGTTCTTGGTCTAGCGGGGGTACGGGTCAGACGGCCGGAGCCACCTTCGTCAGGCCGTTGATGACCCGGTCCATCGCGTCACCGCCGCGCGGGTCGGTGAGGTTGGCCAGCAGTTTCAGAACGAACCGCATCAACGTCGGATGCGGCATGCCGTGCTTCGTCGCGATCCGCATGATCTGCGGGTTGCCGATGAGCTTCACGAACACTCCGCCGAGTCGGTAGTAGCCGCCGAACCGCAGACTAAGCTCCGACGGGTACGCCCGCAGCGCACGCTCGCGATCGGCGCCCTCGGGCCGGGCCAGCGCCTGCACCGCGACCTCGGCCGCGAGCTCACCCGACTCCATGGCGTAGGCGATGCCCTCGCCGTTCATCGGGTTGACCATGCCGCCGGAGTCGCCGACCAGCATGAGACCGCGCGTGTAATGCGGCACCCGGTTGAAGCCCATCGGCAGCGCGGCGCCCAGGATCGGCCCGTCCGCGTTGGCCTCGTCGCGGAAACCCCAGTCGGCCGGGGTGCCGGCCAGCCAGTCGGTGAGCATCGACCGGTAGTTGGTCTTGCCGAAGGCGCTGGACGAGTTGAGGATGCCGAGGCCGACGTTCACCCGGCCGTCGCCCATGCCGAAGATCCAGCCGTAGCCGGGCAGCAGGCGCGAGGAGTCCTCGGAGCTGCGCAGCTCCAGCCAGGACTCGAGGTAGTCGTCGTCGGCCCGCACGGGCGAGGTGTAGTAGCGCCGGACCGCCACGCCGAGCGGCCGGTCGTCGCGCTTGGTCAGGCCCATGGCGAGCGGCAGCTTGCCGGAGACGCCGTCGGCGGCGACGACCAGGGGCGCCCGGAACTGCACGGGCTCCTTGCCGGGGCCGACCTTGGCCTCGACACCGATCGCGTGGCCGTCGTCGTCGAGCACCGGGCCGGTCACGTTCACCGACGTACGCAGAATGGCGCCGGCCTCGACCGCGCGCTTGGCCAGCATGTCGTCGAAGTCGAGCCGGGTGCGCACGAGGCCGTAGTTGGGGAAGCTGGCCAGGTCGGGCCAGTCGAGCTCGAGCCGGACGCCGCCGCCGATCACCCGCAGGCCGCGGTTGTGCAGCCAGCCGGCTTTCTCGGAGGTGTCGACGCCCATCCGGACCAGCTGCCGGACGGCGCGCGGGGTCAGACCGTCACCGCACACTTTCTCGCGCGGGAACTCGGTCTTCTCCAGAAGCAGAACGCGCAAGCCGTGGCGCGCCATGTGATAAGCGGCCGCGGACCCGCCCGGCCCTGCCCCGACGACGATCACATCCGCTTCGTCGGCGATCGGACCGGATAGTACCTCGTTGCGCACACCACACCTCCGTCTCGCAGCGGCTCGTGAAACAGTTCACAAGCGCGCCCAAGTCGGAGTCTAAGACGGCCATCGAAGCTCGTTCGGGTAAGGGAACCCTAACTGTTTCGGTCCGGTGAATTGACGGACGGTTCCCCCTCGGAGTCCAGGAACTGACGGAAGGTACCGCCGGTCGCCTTCTCCAACGCGGAGATCAACTGCTCGACGAGATCTTGTGCCAGCTCAGGATCTTGAGCGGCCACCATTCGGATACGGGCGGCCAGCTCCATGCCACGGCGCTCGCCGGCGTCACGGTCGTCGATCGCGATGTCGATGTCGGTGTCCTCGAGATGCCCGAAAGTGGTCATTCTCCGAGGAAAACAGGAACTCGCCGTAGATGGGCGGAAACGTGCGACTTGTCCCCTTTAGAGACGAGTGGCCCGGTGGAGCGCGACGACGCCGCCGGTCAGGTTCCGCCAGCCGACGCGGCCCCACGATCCCGACGCCGCGATGCGCCCGGCCAAGGCCTCCTGATCCGGCCAGGCACGAATCGATTCGGCGAGATAGACGTACGCGTCGGGGTTGCTCGACACGGTCCGCGCCACCGCCGGCAGCGAGCGCATGAGGTACTGCAAGTAGACGGTGCGGAACGGCCCATTCGTCGGGTGGCTGAACTCGCACACCACCAGGCGCCCGCCGGGACGGGTCACCCGGCCGAGCTCACGCAGCGCAGCGCCGGTGTCGACCACGTTGCGTAGCGCAAAGGAGATGGTGACCGCGTCGAACGTGCCGTCCGGGAACGGCAGTTTCAGCGCGTCGCCGGCCACCAGCGGCACCACCGGCCGGGCCTGACGCCCCACCCGCAGCATGCCGACGGACAGATCCGCACCGACCGCGAAAGCGCCCGACCGGCCCAGCTCCTCGGTGGAGACCCCGGTGCCGGCGCCTACGTCGAGCACCCGCTCCCCCGGCCGCAGACCGAGCGCCGCGCGGGTGGCCCGCCGCCAGCCACGGTCCTGCCCGAAGGAGAGCACCGTGTTGGTCAGGTCGTACCGCTTGGCCACGCCGTCGAACATCTCGGCGACCTCATGCGGCTGCTTGTCCAGATCTGCGCGCGTCACGCGCTCAAAACTACCTGCACAGACAGATCGGGCGGGATGGTCACCCATCCCGCCCGGTTCCTTGTGCGTTATATATACGACCGCCATCGGTCGGGTCCGCAAATCCGTACCGAGGCAGTGCTGGCCCGGTAGAGATTCAAGAAGTTCTCAGGTCTTACGAGGGCAACGTAACCAGCGCGGAAAGCTCGGAACAGAGGTTCACGTCGCTCGTTACGAAGTGGCAATCCGCCCTCCCCGGTTCGCCGAGGGGCACCTGACCGAACGGTCAACGGCGACCCCCCGAACAGGGCGTTCTCGATATCGGCCTGTGACTTTCTTTACCTTTACGAGACCCTTTACGAGACGCCGACCACCGGCAGCTGTTTGCGGCCGGCGCCGCCGCCCGGCATCGCGATCGAGGAGAAGTGCGACACGACACGCTCGTCGGTCGGGTCGTCCTCGGGCGTGTAGTGCACGGCCAGATGCTTGTAGAGCGTGTCGCGCTGGGCCGGGATGCGGTCGGCCGTACGGATCATCCAGATCAGCTCGTGCAGGTTCGACCGGTGACGGGCGCCGGCCGAGGAGATCACGTTCTCCTCCAGCATGATCGAGCCCAGGTCGTCGACGCCGAGGTGCAACGAGAGCTGGCCCACGTCCTTGCCCGTGGTCAGCCACGAGGCCTGAAGGTGGGACACGTTGTCGAAGAACAGCCGCGACATGGCCAGGAAGCGCAGGTATTCCATCGTCGTGGCCTGCGTGCGGCCCTTCAGGTGGTTGTTCTCCGGCTGGTAGGTCCACGGGATGAAGGCCCGGAAGCCTCCGATCTCCTGACCGGTCTCGACGGCGTCATCGCGGTAGCCACGCTCCACGGCGAGGTCCTGCACGTCTCGGATCATGCGGATGTGCTCGATGCGCTCCTCGTGCGTCTCGCCGGTGCCCATCATCATGGTCGCGGTCGACGAGAGGCCGTTGCGGTGCGCGACAGCCATCACCTCGAGCCAGCGGGCGCCGCTCTCCTTCAGCGGGGCGATCGCCTTGCGGGGACGGTCGGGCAGCATCTCGGCGCCCGCGCC
Organism: Paractinoplanes atraurantiacus; assembly: GCF_900215205.1. Classification (GTDB taxonomy): domain Bacteria; phylum Actinomycetota; class Actinomycetes; order Mycobacteriales; family Micromonosporaceae; genus Actinoplanes; species Actinoplanes atraurantiacus. The sequence goes on along the minus strand of NZ_OBDY01000032.1, from coordinate 99,095 downwards.
GGCGATCGAGTCGAGGCCGGCCGCCTTGATCCGCAGGACGGCGTCCTCGATCGAGACGCCGGAGACCTTGGCCATGTGCAGGATCTCGCTGGGGCCGATCGAGTGGATCGCGAGCTGCGGGTACGCCTGCTTGACCGAGGAGAAGAGGTTCTCGTAGTACTCCACGCCGTAGTCGGGGTGGTGGCCGCCCTGGAGCATCACCTGGGTGGCGCCGAGATCGACCGCCTCGCCGCAGCGGTTGAGGATCTCCTCCATCGGGTGCGACCAGCCCTCCTTGTGCTTGGGGGCACGGAAGAAGGCGCAGAACTTGCACGCGGTGACGCACACGTTCGTGTAGTTGATGTTGCGATCGATCAGATAGGTGACGATGCCGTCCGGGTGACGGCGGCGGCGCACCGTGTCGGCGGCCTCGCCCAGCGCGTGGAACGGAGCCTCGGTGTAGAGCAGCAGCGCCTCCTCGGGCGTGATCCGCCCGCCGTCGGCCGCGCGCTGCAGGATGCTGTCGATCTCCCGGTTCGCCGTCACGTACCGAAGAGTACGTCCGCCGGGGGTGAACCGTCAGCGGCCTACCTCTCAGATGGGTCGTTACTCTCGATGGCGGTCTGTCGGTGGGGGTGGCTGTGCTGGTCGTACATGGTGGTTGGGCAAGCGGCCAACTGATGCTCTGGGCCGAAGACCCAACCCGCCCGCTGACCACTTCCTCCCGGGCAGCCGACCGCCCACATCCATTCGCGGCGCCAGCCGAGGACTTGCCCCATTTGTCCGCGGAAAGCGCGGAGGGCGGCGCAGGGAGCGAAGGCAGCGCGGGGCGCGACGGTGAGGCCCGCGCCGGGCGCGAAGGCGCGGGGACGGCCGTGCTTCTGCTGCCCAGCACTGCGCGCGGGCCGGTGCCGTCGCCCGAGACCGGTATCGAGGCCGCCGGGCGCGGGATCAAGCTTTCTCCCTGGCGAGTGCCGGTGCTTGTCGTTCCCGGGTCCGAGGCGATGGCCGTGCTCGGCGAGCTGGCCGAGCCGTCCGACGACTGGCTGGCCAGCTCCGACCTGCGCTATCTCTGCGTTCTGGCCGGATACGCCTGCGACCTGGCCCGCCGCGGCCGGATGCTGCCGCAGCTCGTCACCGAGGACGGCGTGGCCACCGCTCGGTGGCGGCCCGTTCTCACCGGGGCCGACGCGGCCACCTATCGCGACTTCGGGGCCGGCATGCCGCCCTCGGTGCGGGCCGCCGGCGACGGCGTGGCGGTGACGCTGCGCAACGGGCTCGATCACCTCGTCGACTCGGGGGCACGCTCAGTGATGCCCGAGCGGATCCTGCACGGGCATCGGGCCGGCCCCAGGGCGCCGCTGCCCGACCGCTGGATCGCCGCGCTGACCGCCGACGACCCCACCCTGCCCGGCGCCCGGCCGGCCGAGGTGCGTGAGCTGCGCCAAGCGCTCGACGACTGGCTGCGCGCCGCCCACGAGGCCAACGGCCCGGTGAGGGTGAGCTTCCGGCTGTTCGAGCCCGAGCCCGACACCGACGAGTGGGGCCTCGAGTTCGCCCTCCAGTCGGCCGAGGACCCGAGCCTCTACCTGCCGGCCGAGGAGGTCTGGGCCGGTGGCCGCTTCCCCGGGCTGCCCGCCCGCCCGGACGAGACGCTGCTGGCCGGGCTGGGCCGGGCCATCCGGCTCTTCCCGCAGCTCCACGTGGCCCTGCGCGACCAGGAGCCGGGCCGGATGGCGATCGACACCGCCGAGGCGCACGAGTTCCTGCGGAGCGCGGCGCCGCTGCTCCAGGCGGCCGGCTTCGGCGTTCAGTTGCCGGCCTGGGCCGGGCGCAAGGCGGTCGGCCTCAAGCTCACCACCCGCTCCCGCAAGCCGAAGGGCACCTCGACCCGGGCCGCCGCCGACTCCGGCTTCGGGCTCCAGGAGCTGGTCGACTTCCGCCTCGACCTGGTGATCGGCGACGGCGTGGTCAGCGCCGAGGAGCTGGCCGAACTGGCCCGGCTCAAGGTGCCGCTGGTCCGGGTCCGCGGCCAGTGGGTGGAGCTGGACGACCGCCAGCTGCGGGCCGCCCTCAAGGCCGTCACCAAGCGGCGCGAGGGCGAACTGACCGCCGGCGAGGTGCTCCGGCAGGTGGTGGACGGCGGCGAGGAGGATCTGCCCCTGGTCGAGGTCGACGCCGACGCCGACGGCATGCTCGGCGACCTCCTGTCGGGCCAGGCGGCCGACCGCATGGAGCCGGTTCCGACCCCGGCCTCCTTCCAGGGCGCGCTGCGCCCCTACCAGGAACGCGGCCTCTCCTGGCTGCACTTCCTCACCCGCCTGGGCCTGGGCGGCATCCTCGCCGACGACATGGGCCTGGGCAAAACGGCACAGACCTTGTCCCTCCTCCTGGCCGAGCGAGCCACCACACACGGCACCGACCCCTCGGCCACCGCCCCCGCTCCCGCCGCCATCCCATCCCACCGCCGGATAAATCCGACTCTTCTCATCTGTCCAATGTCGCTGGTCAGCAACTGGCAGAAGGAAGCCGCCCGATTCGCCCCGTCGCTTCGCGTGTACGTGCATCACGGCGGCACCCGTGTCCGCGGTGACGACTTTTTCGACACTGTGGACAATTCGGACGTCGTCATCACCACCTACGGCACCGCGACCCGTGACCTGGAAACGCTGAAGAAGGTCGACTGGGGCCGCGTGGTCTGCGACGAGGCCCAGGCGATCAAGAACAGCGGCACCCGTCAGTCCCAGGCCGTCCGCGCCGTGCCGGCCCGCACACGCCTCGCCCTGACCGGCACTCCGGTTGAGAACCACCTGGCCGAGCTCTGGTCCATCATGGACTTCTGCAACCCCGGCATCCTCGGCCCGGCCAAACGGTTCCGCCGCCGCTTCCAGGAGCCGATCGAGATCCACCAGGACGAGGACGCGGCCGCCGCCCTCAAGCGCGCCACCGGCCCGTTCGTGCTGCGCCGCCTCAAGACCGACAAGACGATCATCTCGGACCTGCCCGAGAAGAACGAGATGAAGGTCTGGTGCACGCTCACCGCCGAGCAGGCCACGCTCTATCAGGCCGTGGTCGAGGACATGCTGTCCGAGATCGAGGGCAGCGAGGGCATCCAGCGCCGCGGCAACGTGCTGGCCGCGATGACCAAGCTCAAGCAGGTCTGCAACCACCCGGCCCACCTGCTCAAGGACGGCTCGCGGCTGCCGGCGCGCTCGGGCAAGCTGGCCCGGCTCGAGGAACTCGCCGAGGAGATCATCGAGGACGGCGACAAAGCCTTGATCTTCACTCAGTACGCCGAGTGGGGCGCACTGTTGCAGCCCTATCTGGCCGCCCATCTCGACCGCCCGGTGTTGTGGCTCCACGGTGGACTGTCGAAGGCCAAGCGTGATGATCTGGTCGAGCGTTTCCAGAACGACGACGAGCCGATGCTTTTCCTGCTTTCCCTCAAGGCGGCCGGTACGGGCCTGAATCTGACCGCCGCCAACCATGTCGTCCACTTTGACCGGTGGTGGAATCCGGCCGTGGAGAACCAGGCGACCGACCGGGCGTTCCGGATTGGACAGTCGCGCAACGTGCAGGTGCGCAAGTTCATCTGCACCGGCACGCTGGAGGAGAAGATCGACGCGATGATCGAGCGGAAGAAGGCGCTGGCCTCCTCGGTCGTCGGCACCGGCGAGGACTGGATCACCGATCTCAGCACCGATCAGCTGCGCGAGCTGTTCGCGCTCGACCCCGCGGCGGTGAGGTGACATGCCGACCGATCCGAAGGGGCGGTTCTTCGAGGGCGGCGGCCGTCCGATCGAAGTGGACGGTGGCATCGCCGTGCGGGCCAAGCGCGGCAAGATCGGCGAGCAGTGGTGGTCGCGCCGCTTCGTCGACGTGCTGGAACAGGTCTGCGACGGTGGCCGCCTCGCCCGTGGCCGCGCCTATGCGCGCAAGGGCCAGGTCATGAACTTCACCTTGGCCGCCGGGCGGGTCACCGCCCGGGTGCAGGGTTCGCGGCCGCAGCCGTACGAGGTCAATGTCGAGATCTCGGCCTTTGACAAAGCACAGTGGACCGTTTTGACGGAGGCGCTCGGCGCGCAGGCGCTCTATCGCGCGGCGCTGCTGGCGGGCGAGATGCCGCACGAGATCGTGGAGCTTTTCGCGGCCCACGACGCGCCGCTGTTCCCCGACCGGCTCGACATCCGGTGCAACTGTCCTGATTGGGGAGTGCCGTGCAAGCACGGCTCGGCCGTGCTCTACGTGCTGGCCGAGGCGTTCGACGACGACCCGTTCCTGGTGCTGGCGTGGCGCGGGCGTGACCGCGAGGCGCTGCTGGACGCGTTGCGCGGCACGCCCGAGCCGGCGCCGGCGGTCGACCCGCTCGCGGTCGAGGAGTCCCCATTGGACGAACGGCTCGGCGACTTCTACGCGCCCGCGATCAGCCTGGGACGGCTGCGCGAGCGGCCGTCCCGGGTGACCGTGCCACCTGAGCTGCTGTTACGGGCGCTGGACGCGCCGCCGGTCAAGGTGCGCCACATCCCGCTTGTCGATCTGCTGCGACCGGCCTACCGGGACCTCCACGATGGATCGACCGGAGAAGCTACGCCGTAAGAATGTCGTCCAGAGCCGCGACCTCGTCCCCGGAGAGTTCCCACGCACCGGCCGCGGCGTTGGCCTGAACCTGCTCGGCGCTGGTCGCACCGGCGATCACGCTGCTCACGGCCGGACGGGCGGCCAGGCCGGCGATCGCGACGTCGAGCAGGCTGTGGCCGCGCTCGGCGCCGAACGACGACAGCGCCTCGATCTTGTCCCAGTCGGCGGCGTCGAGGAAGCGCTGGTAGCGGTCCTGGGAAAGGCGGGTGCCGGCCGCCGGCTTCTCGCCGCGCCGGTATTTGCCGGAGAGCAGGCCGGAGTCGAGCGGGAAGAACGGCAGCAGGCCGAGGCCGTAGTGCTCGCACGCGGGGACGACCTCGGTCTCGACGTCGCGCTGGAGCAGGCTGTAGCGGTTCTGCGCGCTGATGAACGGGGTGAGGCCGGCCGCGCGGGCGGTCCAGTCGGCGTCGGCGATCTGATATCCGGCGAAGTTGGAGTTGCCCAGATAGCGCACCTTGCCCGAGCGGACCAGGTCGTCGAGGGCGGAGAGGGTCTCCTCGATCGGGGTCTGCGGGTCGGGCTCGTGGATCTGGTAGAGGTCGATGTAGTCGGTCTCGAGCCGGCGCAGTGAGGCCTCGACGGCGCGCACGATGTAGCGGCGGGAGCCGCGGGCGCCGAAGTCGTTGCCGTTGAGGCCCTCCATGTTCATGCCGAACTTGGTGGCCAGCACCACCTCGTCGCGGCGGCCCTTGAGCGCGGCGCCCAGGCACTCCTCGGAGGCGCCGTGCGGTGTGCCGTAGATGTCGGCCGTGTCGAACAGCGTGATGCCGGCGTCGAAGGCGGCGTCGACGACCTCACGGGTGCCGTCGGCGTCCAGCTTGCGGCCGAAGTTGTTGCAGCCGATGCCGACGACGGAGACGACCAGGCCCGAGGTGCCCAGCCGGCGGTAGCTCATCTCACTCATGAGCATGACCCTATGCCCGTTCGTACCCTCGTTTGCCCGGGACGGGGTTACATCGTCGTCGATCTATTGACACGGGTTGTTAACAAATCCGACGCTCACCTGAGAGCGCTCTCCCCGCCCTGCCGTCGTCCCCGAACGGAAGGTGTCCCGTGCGAAAAGTCCTGGGTCTGCTGGCCGCCGCGGTCCTGGCCGCGCCCCTCGTCTCCCCACCGGCGGCCTCGGCCGTCGGTCCCTCGCTGCTGCCCGTCACCGTCACCAACAACACCGGGCGCGGCGACGCGGTCTACCTGTACGTGATCGGCGTGCAGCTGTCGTCCGGCCGGCTCGGATATGTGAACCAGTCCGGCGCCTTCACGCCGTGGACCGGCGGGGCGCTTCCGCCCGTGGCCGCTCCGGACGTGTCGATTCCCGGCGCCGGAAACGGCGGCACCTCGACCATTCAGTTCCCGCGCGGATTCTCCGGCCGCGTCTACTTCTCGCTCGGCGCCAAGCTGAAGTTCTTCCTCACGCCGGACGGGCTCGTGCAGCCGGCGCCATGGGCGGGCGGCGACGCCAACCGCGACATCCTGTTCGACTGGAGCGAATTCACCTACAACGACGCCGGGCTGTGGCTCAACAGCTCACAGGTGGACATGTTCGCCGTGCCGCACGCCGTCACGGTCACCGGCGCCTCCGGTGCCACCAAGCGCACGGGCGATCTCGTGGCCAACGGCCGCGACGCCGTCATCAACACCATCCGCGGCACCTCGGGGTGGGCGAACACGGTCTACACCCGCTCCGACGGAACCGTGCTGCGAGTGCTCGCGCCCGGCAAGGCGGCCGGAGCCGGCCTGCTCAGCGCCAACTACCTCGACTCGTACATCGCCTCGGCCTGGAACGCCTACGCCTCCAAGACGCTGACCGTGGTGCCGTTCGGCGACCAGCCCAACACGCGCTACTTCGGGCGCACCTCGGGCAACACGATGGTCTTCACGAACTCGTCGGGCGCGCAGGTGGCGTCGTTCAACCGGCCCTCGTCGTCCAGCGTGTGGGGCTGCGACGGCGACCTGCCGGCGCCGAACGACCAGGTCGTGGGCCCGATCTCGCGGACTCTCTGCGCGGCCCTGAACCGGGGCACGCTCGGCACCATCGACACCCAGCCGAGCACCAATGCGGCCGACTTCTACCGCAACAACCCGACCAATGTGTACGCCAAGGTGATCCACGCGAACATGGCCGACGGCAAGGCCTACGCGTTCGCCTTCGACGACGTCGGCGCCTTCGAGTCGCTCGTGCACGACGGTGACCCGCGGTCGGCCGGCCTCGTCCTGACGCCGTTCAGCGGCGGCGGCACGACACCCCCGCCGTCGGGCAGCGGCGTTCCGCTCATCAGCGCGCTGAACAACAAGTGCATCGACGTGCCCAGCTCGAACTTCGTCGACAGCGCGCCGCTGCAGATGTGGGGCTGCAACAACACGAGCGCCCAGAAATGGACGTTCACCGGCGGCACCCTGAGGAGCCAGAACAACAAGTGCATGGACGTGGCGGCGGCGGGCACGGCCAACGGCACACCCATTCAGCTGTACGCCTGCAACGGCACCGCCGCGCAGCAGTTCGTCCTCTCGGGCGCCGGCGATCTGGTCAACCCGCAGGCCAACCGGTGCGTCGACATCAAGGAGGTCAACCCCGCCGACGGCGCCCGGCTGCACCTGTGGGATTGCGTCGGCGCCGCCAATCAGAAGTGGCGGACGTCCTAAGGCCTCCAGAGGCCGAGCTGACGGGACAGGGCCACCAGCTCTCCGGTGCTGTCCCAGAGGTAGGCGTCCTCCTCGACGAGGCCCGGCGCGATGTGCCGGGCCTCGATCCGGGCCTGAACCCAGCCCGGCGCGGGCTGCTTGCGGACGTGCACGGTGAGCTCGAGGGTCGGCACGGTCACCGGACCGACGAGCTCACCCAGCGCCGGCGGGAAGGCGTCGACGAAGAACGGCAGCGCGGCCAGGTCGGGCTCACGGCCGTCGGCGAAGCGGATCCAGCCGTCGATGCGGGCCTCGCCGGGACCTTCGCCGCCCACCCAGCGCGACACCGGCAGCACCCGGTAGTCGAACCGCTCGGCGATCGTCGCGCCGATCGCGAGGGCCAGCTCGGAGTGGGTCGACCGGCACTCGTCCGGCGACGCGATCGCCGGGGCCGGGATCGGGTGCTCGACCGGAGCGTCCTGCAAGGCCGGGTCGCCGTAGGTGGCGACGACGCGCACCCGCTCCTTGCCGTCCTGGTTCAGCGCGACCGCGACCGTGCTGGTCAGCCGGCCCCGCTTGACCGGCTCCACGGCCAGGTCGGCCGGGCCGTCCTGGCCGGGACGCACGTAGTGCGCGGTCGCCGTGATGAGCCGCTGCTCGGGCACGACCTGCCCGGCCGCGGCCAGCGCCACGGCGAACAGGTAGCCCCCGTTGGGCACGCCGCTCGCGATCGACCAGTCGTCGGTGAGCGTCGCCGACCATCGCCCGTCGTCGCCGCTCACCGCGGTGTCAGCGTCGAACTGGTAGCCCATGCGATCTCCCCCTGAAATGACCTTGATCGGGGACTTTAGCCAACGAACACGAAGACCGCCCTGGCATGTGACCAGGACGGTCTTGATCGCGTACGGAGGTCAGATCGTGGTGATGATCCGGCGGCGCCGGAAGAGGTACGCCGCCGCGCCGCCCACCAGGAGCAGGAGGGCGCCGCCGAGCGCGACCCATCCCGTCGGGGCGCCGGTGACCGGCAGACCGGGCTCGTCGTCGCCACCGCCCTGACCGCCGCCGGTCAGCTTCAGCGTGAGAGCCGCCTTGTTGTTCTTGGTGTTGCCGTCCTGCGGGCCGCCGTCGACCGTGACCGAGCCGGCCGTGACCTTCTCCTCGGTGATGGTGCCGGTGAAGGAGAAGCGCGCTTCCTCACCCTTGACCAGGCCGTCACCGGGCAGGCAGGTGTAGACCCGGCCGTTGATGTTGCTGTCCTTGTCGATGTCGTCGAAGTCGGTGGGCACCCCGCGACCGGGGAAGCACGCCTCGTCGACCTCGGTGAGCTTCAGGCCGGTGGGCACGGTGACCTGCACGGTCTGGTACCAGTCGATCGTGGCCGGCACGAGGCTGGTCGGGCCGAGGTTGCGGACGCCGACCTCGACGGTCGTCTCGTCGCCGATCGCGCCGGCGAAGGCGCCGCCGATCGCCGCGCTGTCCGCGGCCGACTTGCCGGCCTCGACGCCGAAGAAGGCGACGTTGTCGTCCTCGTTGAGGTCGTCCGGGAGCTGGCTCTCGTCGGGGATGTCGGCGGCGGCCTTGCGCTGCGCCTCGAGCTTGAGCACCGGCCCGGTCTTGGCCGCGAGCGCGGCGGCGGCCGACTCCTTCACGCCGACGACCGAGACCGCGGCGCTGTACGTGTACGGACCGCCGGCGTCCGCCCGCAGCTTGATCTTCACCGGGGTGGCCGCCGGCACGGTGAACGTCGTGTCCGGGGCGAACTCCTGCTGGAAGAAGCAGATGACGCCGGGGATCTTCTCGCCTTCGACCTCGGTGAGGCAGTTGCGATATTTGCTGAGCGCCTCGAGGCCGTCCTCGGCGACCAGGGCCACGCCGATCGCGTCGACGGTCTCGCTGCCGGTGTTGCGCACGACGATCGGCACGTCGGCGGACTGCCCGCGGTTGAGCTTCATGTCGTCGATCGGGTCGGTCTCGAGGTCGACGCCGCCGGTGGAGCGCACGACGGTGACGTCGCTGCTGTAGCCGTCGACCGTGGCCGTGAAGTGCGAGACGAGCTTGTCGCCGGTCGGCTTCAGCGTGATGGCCAGGTTGCCCCGCTTGCCGGCCTTGAGGTCGATCTTGCAGCTGGTCGCGTCGCAGCCGGCCGGAAGCGTCAGGCCGAGGCTCGGGTCGACGTTGCTGAACGACATGACGACGCCCTTCGCGTCGCCCGGTCCGGCGTTGAAGAGCTCCGCCTTGAACGTCTTGGTCTTGCCCTGGATCACCGACACCTGCTCGGGCAGGTAGAAGTCGACGAACGGCGCGTCGTCGGACGGCGCGGCCTGAGCCGGTGCGGCGAGTCCGCCGAGGGCCGCGGCGGCGAGAGCGGCCGGGAAGGCCAGAGAGCGGAGACGCATTGAGCACCGGTTCCTAGGAATCAGCTGAGAGTCCCGGGAGCGTAGAGTCTCCGCTCAGGAAGATCAAACTTCGGCGAATACCGGGCCATCGGCCGGAAGCGGTGGCACTTCACCCCGAGCGGCGGCACGATGGGCGAATTCCCGCATACCGGCGATCTGGCGCTCGCCGAGCGAGAAGTCGAGCACCCGGAAATACGTCGCGAGCGTCTCCGCGTCGAACGGCTCCCACCGGGCGGCCGCGGCGGCCACCTCGTCGAGCTCGCCGAGCGAGAGGTCGCGGGAGCGCTGGAACGCCTCGTGCACGTCTTTGACCACGCCCGGGTTGGCCGCCGCGAAGTCTTTGCGGACCGCCCAGACCGCGAACACCATGGGCAGGCCGGTCCATTTCTTCCACGCCTCGCCGAGGTCGGTCACCTCGAGCCCGAGCCGTGGCCCCTCGTACATCGCGCGCAGCGCCGGGTCGCCGATCAGCACGCCGGCGTCGGCCTCGATGAGCATCTGGGTGAGCTCGGGCGGGCAGCGGAAATATTCGGGCTCGGCGCCGTACTGCTCGGCGAGCAGCATCTGCGCGAGCAGCACCCCGGTGCGCGAGGTGGAGCCGAGCGCCACCGGCCGCCCGTCGAGCTCGGCCAGCGGCCGGGTGGAGATCAGGTTGACCGAGAGCACCGGCCCGTCGCTGCCGACCGCGAGGTTGGGCAGCAGCACCAGCTCGTCGGCGTGGCGCAGGTATTCGACAAGGGTGATCGGGCCGATGTCGAGGTCGCCGGCGACCAGGCTGGCGCTGAGCCGCTCAGGCGTGTCCTTGTGCAGATCGACGTCGAGCAGGGCGCCCGAACGCATCAGGCCCCAATAGATGGGCAGGCAGTTGAGGAACTGGATGTGCCCGACCCGGGGCCGAATGGCGCTGTCGCTCATGCCCCGACGCTATCTCTCACCAAGTGGGAACCGCCCGCGCCCGGTGCCGATGGTGGTTCACGTCGCACGACCAGCAGGGCGGCCAGCGCGGTGAGCAGCCCGGCGGCGCCGGCCGAGGCGATCAGCACCCGCAGATCGACCAGGCCGACGAGCGGGCCGGCCACGAGCAGGCCGACCATGCCGGCGCCCTGGATCGGCGCGTTCATCCCGGCGAACGCCCGCCCCCGGGCGGCCGGCGGGGTGCGGCTCGTGACGAACACCATCACGAAGACGTTGATCGCCCCGTTGAAGAGGCCACCGACGATCCAGAACGGGATGAGCCACAGCGCGTCGCCGACGAAGGCCGCCCCGATGAAGGGCACGCACGTCGCGGCCGTCACGGCCAGCATCGCGAACGGTGTGATCCGGTGGGACGGGAAGCGGCTGAAGGTGACCGAGCCGAGAAGCATGCCGACCGTCCAGGAGGCGGCGACGAAGCCGTAGACGGTGGCCGAGGCGCCGAGCGTCTCGCGGACGAAGAAGACGTCGAAGACGTTGATCGCGGCGATCGCGAGCACGACCGCGGCGAGCAGGCCGACGACCACGGCCAGCGTCCGGTCGTCGCGCAGGCGCCACGGCTCGAGCGGCACCGCGGACCGCACGCCGCCGCCCCGCCGCCGGGTGCGGATGGCCAGGGCGGCCACGACGAGAGCGAGATAGGTGGCCGCGTCGATCAGCAGCGGCACGCGGGAGCCGGTCTGCCCGACCAGGACGCCGGCCAGGGCCGGGCCGATCAGCACACCGATCTGACCGGCGGTCTGGCTGATGCCGCTCGCCTTGGCCAGGTCTTCGCGACGGACCATCTCGGGCAACAGGGCCGACAGCACCGGCCCGGTGAAGGCGAGACCGCAGGCGAGCAGCGCCACCAAAGCGATGATCAGCACCGGGTGGCTCACGAAGGCCAGGGCCACGCAGACGGCGGCCTGCGCGGCCGCGGTGACCGCGAGGATCACGCGACTGTCGGCGAGGTCGGCCAGACGGCCGCTGAGCGGGGCGAGCAGCACCGGAGGCACGCCCGCGGCCAGCATCAGCGCCGAGATCGCCACGCCGCCGTGTCCGGCGCCCTGAAGCACGAGAGCAAGCGTGGTGGCGGCGAGGAAGTCTCCACAGCCCGACAGCGCCCGGGAGCCGACGACCAGATAGACGTCGGACCAGCGCGAGGACTGAGACGTGAAAGACATACTTCGAAAATAGTCCTTCACACTTCTTGATCGCTAGCCTTCCTGCTCGACGGGGAAGGCGAAGTAGTTGAAGTGCACGCGCCGAGCCTCGGGGGGAGCCTTCCGATCGCGGGCTCGCAAAGGCTCCACGAGAGCATTGATCTTGGCGGTCAGCGACTTCAGCTCCTCGGCCGTGACCAGCATCTCGAGGCTGGTCATGCCGCCCGCGTCGCGCCACGGCTCCGGCTCGTCGGGCTGGCGCTCCACCCACTCGCGGGCCCGGCGCACGTCACGTTCGAGGAAGACGTCGACCAGGGCCAGCGCGGCCGAGATGGCGGCCGGGTCGGCGCCCTCGGTCTCGATGCGCAGCCCGGTGCTGGTGCTGCGCCACACCCGCTCGCGCCCGTCCCCGCGGCTCGGCGCCTCCTCGATCAACTTGTATTTCGCCAGCTCGCGCAGGTGATAGCTGGTGGCGCTGGGCGAGAGGCCGACCAGCTCGGCGCACTCGGTCGCGGTGATCGCGGCGCCGGTGTTGTTCAGATATTCCATGATCTCGATGCGGGCCGGATGGGCCAGCGCCCGCATGACCTGGGGTTCGGAGATCCGCCTGCTCTGCCCGTCCGTCATGGCCACCATTATTCGGTGGAGTGCCCGAAAGGTTGCGCGTAGTGTGGGTGCCCGCTCGACGGCCGTGGTGAGCATGCACCGCAGCGGACGTCCCCTCCGCGCCGGCGACTTTCTCTTCGCGAGAGCCGGATACGCGAGCAGCCAGGAAACACCTGCCTGAGGATGAAGCGTGCCCGCATTCGACCTGGACACCGAACTAGCAGCCGAGAGACACCACCTGAGCGAGTCGCGCGCCGCGCTCGGCCGGATGCGGGGGCGCGCCGAGGCGCTCTTCTCGACCGGCGACAAGGTGGCCGGCGACGCCTACACGGCCGAGCAGCTCGGCCGGCACATGGCCCGCCGGGTCAAGGAGCTCGCCGACGACCCGACGACGCCGTTGTTCTTCGGCCGGCTCGACATCGAGGAGTCGGCCTATCACGTGGGCCGGCGGCACGTCACCGACGACGCCGGCGAGCCGATGGTGCTCGACTGGCGCGCCCCGCTGTCCCGCTCGTTCTACCGGGCCAGCGTCCGCGACCCGCAGGGCGTCAGCGTCCGCCGCCGGTTCGGATTCGTGAGAGGAGAGCTGACCAGCTTCGAGGACGAGCATCTCGACCGCGGCGAGGAGCTGGGAACGAAAAGCCGCATCCTGACCGCCGAGATCGAGCGCCCCCGCGTCGGGCCGATGCGCGACATCGTGGCCACCATCCAGCCCGAGCAGGACGAGCTGGTCCGGGCCGAGCTGACCGACTCGATCTGCGTGCAGGGCGCCCCCGGCACCGGGAAGACCGCCGTCGGCCTGCACCGGGCCGCGTTCCTGCTCTATCTGCATCGTGAGCGGCTGCGGCGCTCGGGCGTGCTGATCGTCGGGCCGAACACGGCCTTCCTGTCGTACATCTCGGCCGTCCTGCCCGCCCTGGGCGAGGTGGAGGTCCACCAGTCCACGGTGGACGAGCTGATCGGGCGCGTGCCGGTCCGTGCGGTCGACAGTCCGGCGGCGGCGCTGGTCAAGAACGACGCCCGGATGGCCGAGGTGCTGCGCAGGACGCTGTGGAGCCGGCTGACCAAGCCGACCGATCCGATCATGGTGTCGGACGGCTCGTACCGCTGGCGGATCGACGCCGAGCCGCTGCGCCGGATCGTCGACGAGGCCCGGCGCGAGGGCCTTCCGTACGCGGTGGGCCGGGAAAGGGTCAAAGCCCGGGTCGTCGGTCTCCTGCAGCGGCAGTCGGAGTACCGCACCGGCAACTCGCCGACCGACGGCTGGCTGCGGCGGATGAGCAAGGTCGCCCCGGTCACCGAGTTCCTCGAGAAGGCGTGGCCCGCGGTGACCCCCGAGTCGCTGGTGGCCGAGGTGCTCACCGACCCGTTCGTGGCCGGCGACCTGCTGACCGCCGAGGAGCAGGAGGCGATCCGCTGGGGCAAGCCGCCGCGTACGGTCAAGGCCTCGAAGTTCACGGCGGCCGACCTGGTGCTGATCGACGAGGCGGCCGGGCTGCTGGAGCGCGAGGCGAGCTTCGGCCACGTGGTCATCGACGAGGCGCAGGACCTCTCGCCCATGCAGGCGCGGGCGATCGCCCGGCGCAGCGAGCACGGCTCGATCACGGTGCTCGGCGACCTGGCCCAGGGCACGGCGCCGTGGGCGGCGCCTGAGTGGCCGGAAATCCTCAACCACCTCGGCAAGCCGCAAACAAGAGTCGTCCCGCTCACCGTCGGCTTCCGGGTGCCGGCCGCGGTGGTCGAGCTGGCCAACCGTCTGTTGCCGGCGCTGGGCGTGAACGTGCCCGAGGCGGTCTCCCTGCGCCGCGACGGCGACCTGGTGATCGTGCCGGTCGCCCCGCCGTCCGATCTGGACACGGAGACGCTGGCCGAGATCACGGCGGCGCTCACCCACGAGGGCTCGGTCGCGGTGATCGCGGCGGACGCCGCTGTGGAACGGCTGCGCGGTCATCTCACGGCCGCGGGCATCGAGCACGCGACGCCCGACGACGTCGACTCCGAGGCGCGCGTCACGGTGGTGCCGGCCACGGTGGTCAAGGGATTGGAGTACGACCATGTGGTCGTCCACGAGCCGGCCGACATCGTCGCGGCCGAGCCGAAGGGCCTCAACCGCCTCTACGTGGTGCTGACCCGGGCCGTGTCCCGCCTGTCGGTCGTCCACGCGAAGCCGCTGCCGGCCCCGCTGGCCTGAGTCAACTTTACGGCACAAACTTCTTTGACTTTGTGCCGTAAAGTGGTCTGCATGGATGACGACGTCCCTCTCGGCAACCCGGCGGAATCGCTCGCGCTGATCGAGCGCGAGCGCGCCAACCTCGAGCGCGACATCACCCCCGACCCACGGTGGATGCTCTGGCCCTGGGGCATCGCCTGGCTGGTCGGCTTCGCCCTGTTCTTCCTGCGCTACGGTCCCGACGGCCGGGTCTTCGTCGACCTGCCCGACTGGCTGCCCTTGCTGGTGCTGATGACGCTGATCCTCGCGGCCGGCGTCACCACCGGCGTCATGGGCGCCCGCGCCGGCCGCCAGGTCTCCGGCCCCACCTCCCGTCAGGGCCTCCTCTACGGCGTGACCTGGTCGGCCGCGATCACCGCCTTCGCCGTGCTCTTCGCCCGCATCAGCGACGTGCTTCCGGAGCCCGAGTCCGGCCTGCTCTGGGCCGGCGGCATGGTCGCGGTGACCGGCGTCCTGCACATGGCCGGTGGTGCGCTGTGGAACGACCGCGACCTCTACTTCCTCGGCGCCTGGACGCTGCTGGCCGACGTCGTCGGCATCCTCATCGGGCCCGGCTGGCACTCGCTGATCGTCTGCGTGGCCGGCGGTGGCGGGATGATCGTCGCCGGCCTGATCGGCTGGCTGCGACTGCGATGACCGAGATCGATCCCCGTGTCACCGAGCTCGACCCGGTCATCCACGCGCAGGCCCGGCTGCGGGTCGTCTCGGCCCTCTCGGTGCTGCGCGACGACGACAGCGTCACCTTCCCCCGGCTCCAGGAGAGCCTGCGCATGACCGCCGGCAACCTCTCCGTCCACCTGCGCAAACTCGAGGACGCCGGCTACGTCGAGGTCACCAAGACCCACCACGGCCGTACGCCGGCCACGCTGGTCCGGCTCACCCGCCGGGGCCGGCTCGCCTTCGAGGACTACACCGCCGCGCTCCGCGCCCTGCTCGACCCGCTGGAGGAGCAATGATCCTGGCCCGCGCCGCCGAGGTGAGCCGGCGTTACGGCGACACCCTGGCGCTCGACCGTGTCAGTCTCGACGTCGCCGCCGGCGAGCTGGTCGGCCTGCTCGGCCCGAACGGCGCCGGCAAGAGCACCCTGGTCAACCTGCTCACCGGCCTGCGCCGGCCGAGCTCGGGGCGGGTCGAGCTCTGCGGTGGCGATCCGCGCCGGCCGGCGAGCCGCCGGACCCTGGGCGTCACTCCACAGGAGACGGGGCTTCCCGCCTCGCTTCGCGTCGGCGAGGTCGTTGATTTCGTACGGGCCCACTACGCCGACCCGATCTCCCGCGACGAGCTGCTGGACCGCTTCGGGCTGACCGACCTCGTACGCCGGCAGACCGGTGGCCTGTCCGGCGGTCAGAAGCGCCGCGTCGCCGTGGCCCTGGCCTTCGCCGGCCGGCCCGAGATCGTCTTCCTGGACGAGCCCACCACCGGGCTCGACGTGGAGGCCCGGCACGCGCTCTGGGAGGCCGTCCGCGCGTTCCACGCCGACGGCGGCACGGTCGTGCTGACCAGCCACTACCTGGAGGAAATCGAGGCCCTGGCCCGGCGGGTGGTGGTGATCGGGGGCGGCCGGGTGCTGGCCGACGACACCGTCGAGGCCGTACGGGGCCTGGTCGCCGTCCGCCGGGTCAGTCTCACCACCACGGCGCCGCTGCCGGAGCTGGCCGGCCTGGTCGGCGTCGAGCACGACGGCGGGCGCACCCACCTGCTGACCGGTGACGCCGACGGCCTGGTGCGCGAGCTGGTCACGCGCGAAGTCCCGTTCACCGATCTC
Source organism: Paractinoplanes atraurantiacus (assembly GCF_900215205.1). Taxonomy (GTDB): domain Bacteria; phylum Actinomycetota; class Actinomycetes; order Mycobacteriales; family Micromonosporaceae; genus Actinoplanes; species Actinoplanes atraurantiacus. Next base: position 82,748 of record NZ_OBDY01000032.1, on the reverse strand, counting down.
GAGGTGCGGCCGACCTCGCTCGAGGAGGCGTTCCTGAGCCTCACGCGTACGCCGATCGCAGCGTGACCGGAGGTCCGAAGATGTCGTCCCTCGCTCTGACCCATGCCCGTTTCCAGCTCGTCGAGACCGTCCGCATCCCGATCGCGATCTTCGGCAGCGCCTTCTTCCCGGCCGCCGCGATGCTGGCCTTCGTCGTGCCGTTCGCCGGCGGCGACCCCGTCGCCGCGACCTACGCGACCGTCTCGATGATCACCTTCTCGGTGATGACGACCAACCTTTTCCAGTACGGCGTGGGTGTCTCCGAGGACCGCGCCCAGCCCTGGGATCCCTACGTCCGCACGCTGCCCACCGGGCCGCTGGCCCGGTTCTCCGGCCGGGTCCTCGCCGGCCTGGTGCTGATGGTGCTCTCGCTGATCCCGGTGATCGTCATCGCGGCGCTGTTCACCGAGGCCACGCTGAGCGGGGAGCAGTTCCTGCTCACTGCCTCGGTCACCGTGCTCATCTCGATCCCGTTCACCCTCATGGGCCTCGCGATCGGATATTCGCTGCCGCAGAAGGCGGCCATCGTGGTCGCGCAGGTGCTGTTCTTCCCGCTCGCCTTCCTGGGCGGACTGATGACCGCGCCCGGCGCCGCCCCCGGCATCGTCGAGGACCTGGCGCCCTACCTGCCGACCGGCGGCGCCGCGCGGCTGATGTGGGCCGCGGCCGGCGACTACCCGCTCGAGCCGCTGTCCATCCTGGCCCTCATCGGCTGGACGGCCACCCTTGCGGGGTTCGCCACCTGGGCCTATCGGCGCGACGAGGGTCGCCGTTTCAGCTAGAACATTGACACTTAAGGCTGTGTTTAGATACGCGGTGTGATGATGCGGCGATGACCGCATCGACGCCCGGGACGCCCAGCTGGGTCGATCTCGGAACCGCCGATCTCGCCGACGCCGAGAGGTTCTACACCGAGCTGTTCGGGTGGACGTCGGAGGTCTCCGGCGAATACATCACCTTCTGCCGCAACGGGCGGCCGGTGGCCGGCGCCGGCCCGCTCTACGGCGTGGGGCAGCCGACGGCCTGGAGCACCTACATCGGCACCGACGACGCCGACGCGGTGTCGGCCCGAGTGGCGGCGGCCGGCGGCAAGGTGCTGGTGCCCCCGTTCGACGTGGCCGATCAGGGGCGGATGGCCGCCTTCCTCGATCCGGGCGGGGCGCCGTTCAGCGTCTGGCAGCCGTGGGCGATGCGCGGCGCCGAGCTGTTCGACGTGCCCGGCGCGCTCACCTGGAACGAGCTGAACACCCGCGACCTGGACGGCTCGATGGCGTTCTACCAGGCCGTGTTCGGCTGGCAGTTCCGCAACAGCCGGATGGACGGCGTGCCGTACGTCGTGGCCAAGGTGCGCGAGACGCCGGTCTGCGGCATCCAGCCCATGGTCCCCGAGCTGTGGCCCGACGACATGGGCCCGCATTGGATGGTCTACTTCGCGGTCCACGACTGCGACACCGCCGCCGAACACACGCTGGCGCTCGGCGGCCACGTCCTGCACAGCCCGAGAAGCCTTTCCATCGGCCGGTACGCGGTACTGAGCGACCCGCAGGGCGGGATGTTCGCGGTCCTCGCCGGCAACCGTTAGCCGGCTACCCACGCACCGGGACGACCAGTGGGCCGTGCTCGCCCTCGATCACGCGGACCCGGACCCGGTAGTGCTTGGCCAGGTTCTCCTCGGTCAGCACGTCGCGGGCCGTTCCGGCCGCCACCACCCGGCCTCCGGCCAGCAGCACCATCCGGTCGGCGTATTCGCCGGCGGTGGTGAGGTCGTGCATCGTGGCCAGCACGGTGAGGGCGCGCTCGGCCCGCAGCCGGTCGACCAGTTCGAGCACCTCCTGCTGGTGGCCGATGTCGAGGGCGCTGGTGGGCTCGTCCAGCAGCAGGATCCCGGCGCCCTGGGCCAGCGCGCGGGCCAGGAAGGCCCGCTGCCGCTCGCCGCCGGACAGGGTGTCGAGCCGCCGGCCGGCGAACCGGGTGAGGTCGAGCTCCTCCAGCACCTGCTCGACGACGGCCAGGTCGTTAGCCGACTCACGACCCAGGGGCGGGACATAGGGCGTACGCCCGAGCAGCACGTAGTCGAAGACGCGCATGCCGGGCGGGACCACGGGCGACTGCGCGACCGTGGCGATCGTCTTCGCGCGCTCGCGCCGGTGCAGCCGGTCGATCGGGCTGCCGTCCAGCTCGACCGTCCCGTCGAACGGGAGCAGCCCGCCGATCGCGCGCAGCGCCGTCGACTTGCCGGCGCCGTTGGGCCCGATCACCGTGACCCATTCGCCCCGCTCGACGTCGAGGTCCACGCCGAGCACGATCGGCGTGCCGTCGAGGCTCACACGCAGGCCTTCGACGCGGATCGCGCTCACGCGGCAGCCGCCTGCCGGCTCGTGCGCAGCACGCGGATCGCGCTCACGTCGCAGCCGCCTGCCGGCTCGTGCGCAGCACGACGATGAAGAACGGTGCGCCGAAGAAGGCCGTCACCACCCCGATCGGGATCTCGGCCTGGCCGCCGGCCGTGCGGGCCAGCAGGTCGGCCAGGGCGAGGAAGGCGCCGCCGAACAGCACCGACAGCGGCAGGATGGAGCGGTAGCTCGGGCCGGCCAGCAGCCGCATCGTGTGCGGGACGATGATGCCGACGAAGCCGATCAGGCCGGAGACCGAGACCGCCGCCGCGGTGCCGAGCGAGGCGGCCACGATCAGCAGATAGCGGGAACGCTGCGGATGCAGGCCGAGCGCGCTCGCCTCCTCGTCACCGACGGTCAGCACGTCGAGCTCACGCCGCTGCGACAGGACGATCACGCCGGTCACCACCGCGTAGGGAAGCATCACCAGCACGTCGTGCCAGCCGGCGGTGGCGAGCCGGCCGAGCAGCCACGAGTAGACCTCGCGCAACGTCTCGACGTGCTGCTGCATGAGATAGGTCTGCCCGGCGGCGAGGAACGACGACACCGCCACCCCGGAGAGGATCAACGTGGACGGTGTGCGGTCGCGCCCGCCGGCCGCGCCGAGCAGCCAGGTCAGGGCCACGGCCAGCAGCGCGCCGGCGAAGGCGGCCACCGGAACGCCGAACGGCAGGTTGGCCGTGGCGTCGCCGCCCGTGGTCCCGGCCCGCAGTGAGATCACGGCGGTGACGCCGAGACCGGCGCCGGCCGCCACGCCGAGCAGGTGCGGATCGGCCAGCGGGTTGCGGAACACGCCCTGATAGGCGGCGCCGGCCAGGGCGAGCATCGCGCCCACCAGCAGGCCGAGCACGACCCGGGGCAGTCGGAGCTCGGTGAGGATGGCGACCTCCCGCTCGGTGAGGCCGCTGTGAACCCGTACACCCGGAATGAGATTGAGAAGCTCCAGGGCCACGCCGGACAGCGGGAGCGAGACCGATCCGAAGGCCAGCCCCGCGATCAGCGCGACCAGCACGGCGACCACGCCGGCGACGAGCCAGGCCGGCCGTAAGCCGGCCGGCCGGACCCGAACGGTCACGCGGGGACCTTGGCCACCGCGTCGGCGACGGAGCGCACGAGGTCGACGGTGCGGGGGCCCCAGCGCGAGGCGATGTCGTCGTCGAGCGCGTAGATCTGACCGGTCTTCACCGCGGTGATCGTGCTCCAGCCGGTACGCTTCGTGACCGTCGCCGCCGACTGCTGGCAGCACTTGCTGTCGGCCAGGAAGATCGTGTCCGGGTTGGACTTGACGATCGCCTCCTGCGAGAGCTGCGGATATCCGCCCTTGGACCCGTCGGCGTCGGCCGGGTCGGCGACGTTCGTCATGCCGAACAGCGAGAAGACCTCGCCGATGAAGGTCTTGGACGTGACGGTGAAGAAGGTCGGGTCGAGCTCGTAGTAGTAGCTCAGCGGCGTCGTCCGCTTCGGGACGCCGGCGACGATCTTGTCGATGTCGTTCGCCATCTGAGTCGTCAGCGCGCCGGCCTCGGAGCTGTGGCCGGTCAGCGTGCCGAGCTGCTCGATCTGCTGGTAGGTCTGGTCGAGGCTCTTCGCGGCCGGCGTCACGAAGACCGGGATCTTCAGCTTGTCCAACTGCGACACGATCTTGTCGATGTCGTCGGAGAGAACGACCAGGTCGGGGTCCTTGGCGGCGATCGCCTCGGCGTTCGGCTTGAAGCCGGAAAGGTCCGTCTTCGGAGCTTCGGCCGGGTACGTCGACTGGTCGTCGACCGCCGTGACCTGCGACCCGGCGCCGATGGCGAACAGCATCTCGGTGGCGGTCGGCGTCAGCGAGACGATCTTCTCGGGGCGGGCGTCCAGCGTCAGATCACCGACGGTCACCGGATAGGAGACCGCGGCGCTGGACGTGGTGGTCGTCGTCGCCGACGTGTCGCCGTCGTCGCCGCACCCACCGGCGAGCAGCAGGGCGGTGGCCGCCAGGGCGGCGGTGAGCATACGTTTCATGGATCCTCCAGTCGGCCGGGTTTGTCGAGCCCTCCCCCGGTCCTACCGGCCGGCTCCTACTTGTCGGCGTCGGCCGCGGCCTTGCGGTCAGCGGCCTCGGCGTCGTCCTCCACCGTGGCGTCAGCCGTCGCCGGCACCTTGGCGTCAGCCGCCGCCGGCACCTTGGCGTCAGCCGCCGGCACCTCGTCCTTCGACGCGGCGCGGTCGCCGGCCGCGGCCGCGTCCTCGTCGCCGGCCAGGGCGGCGCGCAGCCGCTGCTTCTCGGCCGTGCGCCGGGAGGCCGCGCCGACCAGCTGCTCGTTCATCTGGTTGCGCCAGGAGGCGAGCAGGAAGTACGACGCGACGGCCGAGACCACCAGCGCGACCATGGCCCGGACCAGGAAGTTGAGCGGGACCGGCAGAAGCGCCGCGAAGACGACCACGAACAGTCCGAGGCGGCCCAGCGAGTACTTGACGGCGGGGTTCATCATTTCTCCCTAGCCCGTGCGGTGGTCGAGCCACCGCAGGCCGTAGAACCAGATCAGGCAGTAGACGACGGTGGCGCCCAGCGCGCCGAGCAGCCCGCTCACCAGGGTGGGGAAGGCGAACTGGGACGACGCGAAGCCGGCCAGGGTCATCCCGGCGGCCACGCCGAAGCCGGTGGCCAGCAGCGCGACCACGACCCGAGGCGCGCCGAAGCCCTCGGCCCGGAACTCCTCGACGAACAGCCACACCGGAAGGATCACCGCGAGCCAGCCGCTCGTGTTGCCGAACTCGGAGACGTGCGTCAGCGACAGCACGGCCTCGAGCAGCAACAGGACGACGGCGCCGGTCACCAGCCCGGCCATCGCGGTGCCGAGAAGGTCACCGATCGTGGCCAGGCGTCCGCTGGCGTCGCGGCGCGGGCGGCGCGCACTCTGGGTATCCGACATGACAACAAGCAGGGTACGCGCCCGCTATGCCCACACCTTCTGCGGCTCGGCGCGGCGGCTCGCGAGCGAGGGCGCCTTGTCGTACTCGTGGACGACCTCGTAGCGCGTGTTGCGCTCGACCGGCTGGAAACCCGCGTCCCAGATCAGGTTGAGCAGGTCGTCACGGTGCATGGTGTGCGGCGTGCCGTACGAGTCGGCGTCGTGGGTGATCTTGTACTCGACCACCGAACCGTCCAGATCGTCCGCTCCGAAGTTCAGCGACAGCTGGGCCACCGACAGGCCGTGCATGACCCAGAAGCACTTCACGTGGGGCACGTTGTCGAACATCAGCCGGGAGACCGCGAACGTCTTGAGCGACTCGGCCGGCGCGGCCATCGTGGTCCGCTCCTGGATGCGGTTGCGGACCTTGCCGTCCTGCGAGTCGACGAAATCATGCTGGTAGCGCAGCGGGATGAAGACGGCGAAGCCACCGGTCTCGTCCTGCAGCTCGCGCAGGCGCATCACGTGGTCCACACGATGCCGCGGCTCCTCGATATGCCCGTACAGCATGGTGGCCGGGGTCTTCATGCCCTTGGAATGGGCGAGCCGGTGAATGCGGGACCAGTCCTCCCAGTGGGTGTCGTGGTCGACGATGTGCTGCCGGACCTCCCAGTCGAAGATCTCGGCGCCGCCGCCGGTCAGCGACTCGAGCCCGGCGTCCATCAGCTCGTCGAGGATCTCGCTCGCGGGCAGGCCGCTGATCTTTTCGAACCACTGCACCTCGGTGGCGGTGAAGCACTTGAGCTTCACGTCGGGCAGCGCGGCCTTCAGCTCCCGCAGCACCTTGGGGTAGTAACGCCAGGGCAGGCTCGGGTGCAGGCCGTTGACGATGTGCAGCTCGGTCAGCTGCTCGTCCTCCATCTCCTTGGCCTTGGCCACGGCCTCGTCGATGCGCATCGTGTACGCGTCCTTCTCGCCCGGCTTGCGCTGGAAGGAGCAGTACGCGCAGCTGGCCGAGCAGACGTTGGTCAGGTTCAGATGGCGGTTGACGTTGAACATCACACGGTCGCCGTTGAGCTCGGTGCGCTTGTGGTGGGCGAGCCGGCCGAGCCAGGCGAGATCGTCGCTCTCGTAAAGGGCCACGCCGTCGGACCGCGTGAGCCTCTCACCTGCGTAGACCTTGGCCTCGAGCTCTCGCTTCAAGCCGGCATCCATGTGCGCCCCTCTCAACTTGCCTCGGCGTCGAGAGTACGGCGCACCTCCGACAGGAAGCGCCGGGCGGGTGTTGATCATGTCGCCGTAACCCAGATTCCCAGTCTTCTTTCATCTCGGATCAATCGACAGGAATGTGAGACGTGAGGTATTCAATTAGGGGGGAACGACGAGCGGCGCTCCGGCGTCGCGGTGGACGGGGAGCACATGGCGACTGCACGACTCGGTTCTCGGCGATCGCGCCCGTGGTGGCGCCCCGTCGTGTATTCCGCCGTGGCCGCCGTCGTCGCGACCTTCCTGACCCCGCTGCTCTCGCCGGCGCCCGCCTTCGCCGATCCGGTGGCGGCCCCGCCCGGCGCCCCGGCCGCCCCGCCGAACAACCTGGCCGTGGCCGTGCCCGACATCGGCTCCCGCCCGATGGCGCTCGGCACCCTGGCCCTCCCGGGGCAGAAGGTCACCGCGCTCCCGATCGCGACGCCCACGCCGACCAGCCCCGCGCTCCAGGCCATCGAAAAGGGCCGCAACGAGATCTCCAGCCTCGGCGACCAGCTCATCCAGGTCGGGCAGGACCGCGACGCGGCCCGTGACCAGCAGTCCGCCGCCCAGGTCAGGTACACCCAGGCCGAGGAATCGCTCCGCCAGGCGCAGACCGCCGCCTCCGACGCCGCCGCCCAGGCCGTGCGCGAGGCCGCCGCCATGCCGCCCGGCATGCTCGACTCCGGCCTCAGCGGGCTCGGCGACCTGGCCCGGCTCCAGCGCGGCCAGGTCGACACCCAGACGGCCATCACCCGCCAGATCGAGCAGGCGCAGATCAACGCCCAGATCGCGCTCGACGAGCAGACGCTGAGCGCCGCGCGCTACGCCGAGCTGGCCGCCAAATACGACGCCCTCAACAAGCAGCTCACCACCAAGCAGACGGCACAGCAGGCCCTCGAGCTCACCCACCAGGACGAGCTGAACGCCTTCGAGGCGACCGAGACCGCGCAGGACAGCCAGCTCGGCCAGTCCTACCTGGCCGGCGAGGAAGCGGGCCGCGGCGCCGACGCCCGGGCCATCCAGGCGCTCGAGTTCGCGCTGGCCCAGCGCGGCGACCCGTACGTCTGGTCCGAGGAGGGCCCGGACCAGTACGACTGCTCCGGCCTGATGTATGCGGCGTACCGCTCGGTCGGCTTCCAGCTGACCCGCGTCTCCCGCGACCAGTACTGGCAGACCCGCAACAAGGTGGTCGACCGCTACTCCCTGCTCCCCGGCGACCTGCTGTTCTTCAGTTCGTCGAGCAGCTGGCGCGGCATTCACCACGTGGCGATGTATGCGGGCAACGGCATGATGGTCGAGGCACCGCGCACCGGGCTCAACGTGCGCTTGACGCCCGTGCGCTGGACGCGGCTGTTCCAGGCGACCCGGGTCTTCGGCTCGGTCGAGGGCATCGTCCAGGGCCCCAACCTGGGTGCGCCCGACCCCGACCCGACCGACGGCGGCACGACGCCGACCAACCCCGGCACCGGCACCCCGGGCACTCCCGGCACGCCGTCCAACCCCGGCACGGGCACGCCGACCAACCCGGGCACCGGCACTCCGGGTACCCCGGGCACCCCCGGCACGCCGAGCAACCCCGGCACGGGCACGCCGACCAAGCCGACGACGCCCACGGCACCGACCAAGCCGGGCACGCCGAGCACGCCCACCAAGCCGCCGATCACGACCCCGAGCGACCCGCCGCCGGCGACCACCAACCCGCCGCCGGAGACCGAGGAGCCCTCGACCGACCCGACGACGAACCCGCCGACGACGACCAACCCGCCGCCGGCCACGACGAACCCGGCGACCGAGCAGCCGTCGGGCGGCGGTTCCAGCTCGAGCGGTGACACCGAGACGAGCCCGTCCGGTGGCGACTCCAGCTCGTCGTCCGGTTCTTCGTCCAGTTCGTCGTCCAGCTCGTCGTCGTCCAGCTCGTCGGCCGCGACCTCGTCTTCGTCTTCGTCTTCTTCGTCGAGCTCGTCCTCGTCGTCGGCGGCTTCGTCCGAGTCGGCGAAACCGTCCGCTTCCGGGTCGTAAACGCTCGTCGTCCTCTTCGGTATCGGGGTCTGATCAAGAGTTGCCCCGCAGGGCGATGAAAACCGTCTTTCCGGTGGTCAGGGCCCGTCCGGGGGCGTGGTCCGGTTGATGCCGGGTGCGATGACGCGCGCGGATATGGCACGGTTATGGTCAGCGCCCGACGTTCCCCAACCGTCGGCACGCGGCGTCGGGAGGTTCCATGGACGAGCGGCAGGCGACACCGGACAGCAGCGGCACCAAGCCGCCCGCTGACCCGACGCCGTCGAGCAGCGACGACTGGTTCTCACCCCCACCACCGCCCGCCGACGGCGCCCTGTGGGCCACCCCCGCCTCGCCGGGCGCCACCCCGGCAAGCAGCGAAGCACCCAGCAGCGCCCCGGCAACCAGCGGAGCACCCAGCAGCGCCCCGGTGAGCGGCGCCGCGAGCGGCCGCGCCTCGGTCTCCGGTTCGCTTCCGGTCCCGCCCAAGGGCTCCGCTTCGGCCCCGGTCTCGTCGGCCCCCACCTCGGCAGCGCCGGCTTCGGTCTCGGCTTCCGCACCCGTGTCAGCGGCTCCGGCCTCCTTCTCAGCCTCCGCCTCAGTGTCAGCGGCGCCGGCCCAGGTCTCGGCCTCCGCGCCTGTATCCGCGGCTCCCGCACCCGTGTCGGCAGCACCAGCTTCCGGTTCCACGCCCGTTCCATCAGCTCCCGTTTCGGGTTCCGCGCCCGTTTCGGCATCCTCTGCCTCCGGATCCGTGTCAGCAGCGCCCGCCTCGGCCTCCGCGCCGGTCTCAGCAGCTCCGGTTTCGGGTTCCGCACCCGTCTCGACGCCCCCCGCCTCCGGATCTGCGCCCGTGTCAGCAGCGCCCATCTCGGCCTCCGCGCCCGTGTCGGCAGCGCCCGCCTCGGCCTCCGCGCCCGTGTCGGCAGCGCCCGTGTCGGCAGCGCCCGTGTCGACGGCACCGTCGTCGGCCTCTGCATCTAGTTCGGCGGCACCGGTATCGACCTCCGCGCCTGTATCGGCAGCACCGGCCTCCGGGTCGGCGCCCATGTCAGCGGCTCCCGCATCGGCCTCCGCACCCGTCTCGGGATCGGCGTACTCCGGATCCGCGCCTGTATCGGCTGCGCCCTCTAAGCCCGCTGTCGCTGATTCGGACAAATCGGCCGATGAGGTGTCTGACGGAGCGGCGAAGCAGGGCGGCTCGAGCCTTGTGCCCGAGCGGGTCGACGGGTCGAGTCGTCAGCTCTCCCCCACTCTCGGGTCGGGCGCCGCCCGGGCCACCGTGCCCGGAGCGGTCGCGCCCGATGCCGGCGAGGTGGCCCGTGCGCTGACCCGGCCGACCGGTGAGTCGAAGCTCTACGGGGCAAAGGCCAAGCTGGTCACCCCTCCCGGCACACCCGAGACCCCGATCGAGACGGCCCCGGCCGCTCCTGTGGTGGGCTCGGCGACCCCCAAGGCCCCGTCCGCCGTCTCGGTGGGCGAGCCCCAGCCGGCCGACCCGAAGCCCGCCGACCCGCCGCAGCCGAGCGACCCCGCGCCGGGTGAGCCGGAGCCCGCCGAGCCCGAGCCCGGCGAACCCACGCCCGACCCGGACAAGCCTGAGCCGGGCCCGGCTCCGACGCCACCCGTTCCGGCCCCGCCGGTTCCCACCCCGCCACAGAAGCCGGAGCCCGCGCGCCCCGAGCCGGGTCGCCCCGAGCCGATCGAGCCGCCGGACCCGTTCCCGGCCCCGCCCGCGCCCGGCCCCTTCCCGGGACCGCCGCCCGGCCCGTTCCCGACACCTGCACCTTCACCCAGCCCGACCCCGAGCCCGGCGCCGCCCAGCCCGAGTCCGGTGCCGCCCAGCCCGAGTCCGGTGCCGCCCGGGCCGGTGCCGCCGGGTCCCGGCCCCTCGCCGGTTCCGCCCGGCCCTGGTCCGTCGCCGGTTCCCCCCGGCCCGGGCCCCTTCCCCGTGCCTCCGGGTCCGGGGCCCAGCCCGGTACCTCCGCCGCCCGGTCCCAGCCCCGTGCCAGGGCCGCCGGCGCCGATCGTGCCGCCGCCACCTATGATCCCGTCCAACGGCGCCGGTCTCCCGGCGTACTCAATGCCCCCGGAAGCGAGCGCACGCAGCGTGACCACCCCCTTCGGGGTCGGCGAGCCGGCCCCGTCCGCCCGGCCGTTCGGGCCGACTTCTTCTCAGCCGACCGGAGTTCCCGCCGGCACCGTCTTCGGATCGCCGGCCACCACCGCCTTCGAGGCGCACGGTGACGACATCGACGCGACCATGGCCGTCCCGCAGCAGCGGCTGAACGGCACGCTCTACGGCACCGGCGGATACGAGACGATCGACACAACCATGCCCGTCTCCATGAGCGCGGTGGAGAATTCCGGCTCCCTGACCGGCCACATCCTGGCCCAGGGCTGGCACGACGAGGTCGTCGACCGCCGTCGCGGCAACCTCAAGGTGGCCGTGGCCATGCTGATCGTGCTAGGCCTGTTGGTGGCGGTCAGCGTCGTTTTCCTGCTCACCGCGGGCAGCTCGTTCAGCGACATGATCGGCAAGATGTTCGAGTAACGCACACTGACCGTTATCCGACTTTTTTGGTGATGGACCTCGCCTGACCCTAAGCTGGCGAGGTTGCGCCGTGGGTGAGCCTGCCCACTACAGGCGTGGAATGCGGTCGGCGCGCAAAACGTTGAGCCGTACACTTATGACAGTTATTGACGCGGCGTGCCCTTGCGGAGCACGCCACGGGCGTTCTTGCGGGCATTTCAGCGGTCGGCTCAAGGCAGCCGCGGCGGGCCATTCGCGAGCATGCGCCCCCGTAGAGAGGTTCTCTTGACCACTTTCGCTGATCCCAGCACGTTCCCGTCCGTCTTCGAAAACCCCACCGAGACCGCCGATGAGACCGCGGTCACCGAGACGCCCGTCACCGACGCCCCCGTCGCTGAGCCCGAGGCGACCGAGACCGCAGCCGTCGAGACCACCGAGGCTGCCGTCGAGACCCCCGAGGCTGTTGTCGAGACCTCCGAGGAAACTCCGGCGCCGGTGAAGACCTTCGCCGAGCTCGGCCTCCCCGCCGAGCTGGTCCGCGTCCTCAACCGTGAGGGCATCACGCAGCCGTTCGAGATCCAGGCCGCGACCATGCCCGACGCGCTCGCCGGCCGTGACGTCCTCGGCCGTGGCCAGACCGGCTCCGGCAAGACGCTGGCCTTCGGCCTGCCGCTGCTGGCCCGCGTCGCGCAGGGCGGCCGCGCCCGCCCGCACCACCCCAAGGCGCTGATCCTGGTGCCCACGCGCGAGCTGGCGATGCAGGTCGCCGACGCGCTGATGCCGCTCGGCCGTTCGGTCGGCGTCTTCCTCAAGACCGCTGTCGGCGGCGTTCCGTACGACCGTCAGATGGACGCGCTGCGCCGCGGCGTCGAGGTCATGGTCGCCACCCCGGGCCGCCTCGGCGACCTGATCGAGCGGGGCGCCTGCAAGCTCGACGACATCGAGATCACGGTGCTCGACGAGGCCGACCAGATGGCCGACATGGGCTTCCTGCCCGAGGTCACCGAGCTGCTGGCCAAGACGCCGGAGAACGCGCAGCGGCTGCTCTTCTCGGCCACTCTCGACGGTGACGTCGACGCGCTGGTCAAGCGGTTCATGCACGACCCGGTCACGCACTCCACGGCTCCGGCCGAGGCCAGCGTGTCCACCATGGACCACCACATGCTGCTGATTCCGCCGCACGACAAGTTCCCGATCGCCGCCTCGATCGCCAACCGGGAGGGCAAGACCATCGTCTTCGCCCGCACCCAGATGGGCGTCGACCGGCTGGTCGAGCAGCTGCGGCAGGTCGGCGTGCGCGCCGGCGGGCTGCACGGCGGCAAGACCCAGCGGGTCCGCACCCGCACGCTCGCCGAGTTCAAGGAGGGCCGCACCAGCGTCCTCGTGGCGACGGACGTGGCCGCCCGCGGCATCCACGTCGACGGCATCTCGCTGGTCATGCACGTCGACCCGCCGAAGGACCCGAAGGACTACCTGCACCGTGCCGGCCGTACGGCCCGGGCCGGTGAGTCGGGCGCCGTGGTGACGCTGGTGCTGCCCAAGCAGCGCCGCAGCACCCAGGCGATGATGTCGAAGGCCGGCGTCAACCCGGGCGAGGTCCGCGTCCGCCTCGGCGACGAGAAGCTGGCCGAGGTGACCGGCGCCCGCGAGCCGAGCGGCGTCCCCGTGGTCGACGAGCCGGAGCCCCGCCGCGAGCGTGGCGGTTCGCGTGGCCGCTTCGGCGGCGGCGACCGTGGCGACCGTCGCGGCTTCGGTGACCGCCCCCGCGGTGACCGTCCGCAGCGCTCGTACGGTGACCGTCCGCAGCGTTCCTACGACGACCGCACGGGCAGTGACCGCCCGCAGCGTTCGTACGGCGACCGCCCCTCATACGGCGACCGCCCGCAGCGCTCCTACGGCGACCGCCCCGCCGGCGACCGCGGCGGATACGGCGACCGTCCCGTGGGCGACCGCGGCGGCTACAGCGACCGTCCCACCGGCGACCGCGGCGGCTACAGCGACCGTCCCGCCGGCGACCGCGGTGGTTACGGCCGCAACGCGGAGCGCACCGGCGGCTTCCGCGGCAGCAACCAGCGCAACGACCGCCGTGAGGGCGGCTCGGCGGGCCGCTACGGCAGCCCGCGCCCGGCGCGCACCTACTGATCCACGGTTCCACCCGGAAGCCCGGCACGAGCGATCGTGCCGGGCTTCCGGCGTTCCCGGCTGTTGCGAGTGGGCCGGCGCGGGTACACAGGAGGCATGTCGCCGCTGCCGCAGTCTCTGTTCTGGGAACGCAAAGACACCTCGGGGGCCGAGCACGCCCTCGTCGACTCGTCGGCCGGGCTCTACGCGCGGGGCACCGCCCTCGCCGTCGACCCGATTCCGTACACGTGCCGTTATGAGCTGCGCACCGATGACGACTGGATCACCGGATATCTCGACGTCATCGCCGAAGGGGCGAGCTGGTCGCGCGGCGTACGGCTCGAGCTGGCCGCCGGCCGGTGGCGGGCCACCACGAGGGAGCAGGGCGATCTGGACGCCGTGCTGTCGTCGGCCGGGCACGCCGGCGCCGGGCTTCCCGGCATCGAGGACCCTGATCGGCTCTTCGGGGCGTTCGACGTCGATCTCGGCGGATCGCCGCTGACGAACACTTTGCCCGTACGCCGTCTCGGTCTTCACCAGGCGCAAGGGGCGGAGATCGGCGTGGCCCATCGCCTCAGCGTGGCCTGGGTCCTTCTGCCCAGCCTCGAGGTGGTGCAGGCCGATCAGATCTACACGGCGCTGCCGGACGGCCGCATCCGCTACGCCAGCGAGACGTTCAGCGCCGACCTGAGCATCGACGACGACGGCTTCGTCATCGACTATCCGGGCCTGGCCGCCCGCTCCGACGGCAAATCCGGCTGAACCCAGCCTGCCAGAGAACCGCGCCGGGCGAGGCGGAACGCTACGCCAGACCGGGCTGGGGGCGGTTCTCCCACTTCGTGGACAGGGCGATCGCCGTGCGGGTCGAGGCGACGCCCGGTGTGCGGTTGATGCGGACGATCAGCTGCTCCAGCTCGGCGATCGTGCCGACCCGCACGGTCAGCTGGTACGACTCCACGCCGGCCATGAAGTAGCAGCTCTCCACTTCGGGCATGGCCCGCACCGCGGCCAGCACGTCGTCGGTGTCGGCCCCGGAGTCCTCGATGATGCCGATCAGCGCCGTGACGCCCAGGCCCAGCGCCTCGTGGTCGACCTCGGCCCGGTAGCCGCGGATGGTGCCGGCCGCCTCGAGCTTGCCGACGCGCTCGTGCACGGCGGGCGCCGAAAGCCCGACCTTGCGGGCGAGCTCCGCGTACGACGAGCGGGCGTTCTCCCGTAGCAGCTCGATCAGCCGCAGGTCGATGGAGTCCATGCTGATGACCCTAATCGGGTGGCAGATCGCCACTCACGCCCGGTAGCGATGAATCGTCGGCAGGATAACGATCACTGTCGCAATTAGGGCTTTTTCCGCATTCCAGGGACTCGGTTCCGGGGCAATGCTCTAATGGCTTTACGTCCCGATCGAGCACGCCGACACTCACCGTGATCACGGCCGCTCCAGAACACCGACGCGAGGAGGGGGTTGTGGACACTGGAGATCGTCTGCTGACACCGGGCGAGGTGGCCGCGTTGTTCCGCGTCGACCCTAAGACGGTCACGCGATGGGCAGCCGCCGGGCGCATCGGCAGCATCCGCACTCCGGGTGGCCACCGCCGGTTTCGCGAATCCGAGGTCAGGGCCCTTCTGGAGGGCGATGGCGTCGTCGAGGAGATGCGCGAGGACGACGCCGCCAACCGGCCCCGTAATGCCGGACCGAGCAACCCGGGCATGGGTTACGGCCCGCCCAACGGGTTGCGCTGAGCATTCAGCTCACCCTTCCAACGGGTCAGAAGCGTGTGGGGTACGCCGAGAGCGTCCAGCGCTTTGCCTGCCACGAAGTCGATGAGCTGCTGCGCGGTCGCCTGAGCCCCGGATCCGTAGAAGCCGGGGCTCGCCGGCAGGACCACCGCACCGGCGTTGAGCAGAGCAATCAGGTGCTCGAGGTGACTGCGCGTGACGGGAGTTTCCCGCGGCACGATCACCGTGCGTCGCCGTTCTTTGAGGTTGACCTCGGCCGCCCGCTGGAGCAGGTCTTTGGACAGCCCGATGGCGATGCCGGCGCAGGCCGCGGTGCTGGCCGGCACCACGATCATGCCTTTGGCCGGGTACGAGCCGCTGCTCGGCCCGGCCGCCAGGTCACCGGCCGGCCAATATGTCAGGTCACCCAGATCGCGCTCGAGCCAGGCGCCGACGTCGTCCTTCCAGTGCGCGTCCCGCACGGTCGCGCCGGTCTCGTCGAGCAGGGTCAGCCGCGCCGCCCGCGAGATCACCAGGTCGACCGCTTCGCCGGCGTCCAGGAGCGAGGTCAAGACCGCTTTGGCGTACGGCGTACCGGACGCCCCTGAGACACCGACGATCCACGGTTCACGCATGCCTCAAGTGTGCACGTCAGTCCCGGTAGGGCTGCGCCGATGCCGGGAATGCCTTGTCCAGCGGATACCAGGTCGACGGATCGGCCGGGTCGGCCACCGTGACGCCGCCGAGCATCGCGATCGCGTCCGCCCGCTTCGACGTGGCCGGGCCGTGCGCCTCGACGACGTAGCGGCCGTCTGCGGCCAGCTTGGCGCAGGGCTGCCCGTTGGTGGCGTTCTCGTACGTCTCGCAGACGACCTTGGACCCGGTCGGCTTGAGGAAGCCGGTGGTCCGCGGGTGAAGTTCGAAGACGAGCCCGGAGAACGCGTTGCCGAACTTCGCTGACGGATATCGCCGGTCGGGGTCGAGCAGCATCAGGCGGACAGCCGCCGCGGGAGCGACCAGCACCGTCGCCTCGCCGCCGCCGACGGTGACCGACATGATCTGGTAGCCCGGCGGCACCGTGCCCGCCCGCAACGGGATGGTGACGTCGTAGGCCGGCGAGGACCGGAACGCCTCGGCCACCTGCCGCGCGTCGCGTTCGGCGTTCGGCTCCAGCATCGCGACCGTGGCCCAGGCGCCCCTCCCGTACTCCCAAGCCAGCATCGCGTCAGCCGCCTCGCCGTCCTTGGGCACGATCAGGACGGCCGGGTGGCCGCCGACCGGGTCGGTCGTGGTGACCGTGCCGTCACGGTAGACGCGGCGAGGATCGACCCCGCCGTTGTAGACGGTCAGCGTGCCGACGGTCGTTGCGCCTCGGCGGATCTCGGCGTTCTGGTCGGCGAGCCGCCATCCGGTCGGATCGGCGACCCGGAGCCTCCCGGCGGCGTACCCCTTGAAGCTGTAGGCCGCCTTCGGCGCCGCGGCAGCGGAAGGCGCCGAGGTGGTCGTGGCGGGCGCGACCAACAGCGGCACCGGCTCGGGGGCGCGTGGGATGAGGAGCTGTGGCACCCCGATCGCGGCGGCCACTGCCACCGCGGCCACAGACGCCCACCCGAAATTGCGCCGCGTCGTCCGGCGTTTGCCCGCGATCACCACGTCGTCGACGGTGTGGCGCAGCGGCGGCGCGTCCTGCCGGGCGGCCTCTTCCAACAGATCAGACAGTTGCTTCATGACGGCCTCCGGTCTGCTCGTCGATGCCGAGACGCACGCCGAGGACGCGGCGCAGCGCGTCGAGCCCACGGGCCGTGTACACCTTGACCGTGCCTTCCGGGCACCGCAGGGCGGCCGCCGTCTGCTGGACGCTCTGGCCCTCCAGGAAGCGCAGCACCAGGACGGCCCGCTGCTTCACCGGCAGACGCGACAGCGCTTGGCGCAGCTGCACCCGGTCGTCGGCGTGCGGGATCGGGTCGGGCGCCACCTCTTCGGGCAGGGCGGCGTGGCTGTGGGACTGCTCGCGGCGCCACCACGGGCGCCGCGTCTCGTCGATCGCGGCTCGCACCACCGCCGTACGGGCGTACGCGTCGGGTTTGTCGACCCGGTTCCATTTCACGTACAGCCGGGCCAGGGCGGCGAGGACCGCGTCCTCGGCCACCTGCCAGTCGCCGCACGTGAGGTAGGCCAGCCCGCGCAGCGATTCCATCTGCGCGCCGACGAACTCCCGGAACTCGGCCTCTTTGTCGCTCACGCGGATTAGACGGAGGCCGATGCCCGGGCGGTTACAGCAGGATCAGATCGAGCAAGGCGAACAGGAACAGCGCGATGCCGACGAAGCCGTTCGAGGTGAAGAAGGCCCGGTTGACCTTGGAGAGGTCGGTGGGCGTCACGATGACGTGCTGGTAGATGAAGGCGGCCGCGGCCAGCGCGAGGCCGATCCACCACAGCCAGCCGAGGCCCACGACCTGGCCGAACCAGACGAACAGCGCGAACGTCACCACGTGGGTGGCGGTCGAGATGTGCAGCGCGGTGGGCACGCCGAAGCGGGCCGGCGTCGAGTGCACGCCGATCTTGCGGTCGATCTCCACGTCCTGGCAGGCGTAGATGATGTCGAAGCCGCCGATCCACAGGCCGACCGCGACGCCGAGCAGCCAGGCCGGCCCGGATCCGGAGAACGTGCCGGTGATGCCCAGCCAGGCGCCGACCGGGGCGACCGCCTGGGCCAGGGCGAGGACGTAATGCGGGAAGTTCGTGAACCTCTTGGCGTACGGATAGACGACCAACGGGATCACGGCGAGCGGGAAGAGCACCAGGCAGAGCCAGTTGAGCAGCCCGGCCGCCACCGCCATCACGACCAGCGAGACGATGGCGCCGGTCCACGCCGTACGCGGGGAGACAGCCCCGGTGACGAGCTCCCGGTTGCGGGTCCGCGGGTTCTGGGCGTCGATCTTGCGGTCGAGGATGCGGTTGGCCGCCATCGCGAACGTACGGCCGGAGACCATCGCGATCGTGATGAGCAGCAGGTCGATCCAGTGGATGCCGGTGCCCTCGCGGTCGAGCGCGACCGCGGCCGACAGATAGGCGAAGGGCAGCGCGAAGACCGAGTGCTCGATGGTGACCAGTCGCAGGAACGACTTCACCTTGCCCGGTCGTTCCCCGGCCGCGGCGACCGCTGTCATATGCCGTATTCCTTCCAGCGCTTGTCCACCAGGCCCACGACTTCAGGCGACATCGTCATCTCTTCCGGCCAGCCGCGGGTGTAGCCCTCGCTCGGCAGCTTACGGGTGGCGTCGATGCCGGCCTTGCCGCCCCAGAACTGCTGGTAGGAGGCGTGGTCGAGGTGGTCGACGGGCCCCTGGGCCAGCATCAGGTCGCGGTCGTAGTCGACGTTGCCGAACGCCCGGAACGCGACCTCGTTGTAGTCGTGGACGTCGCAGTCCTCGTCGACGACCACGATGAGCTTGGTGAGCGACATCAGATGGGCGCCCCAGATCGCGTTCATGATCTTCTGCGCGTGCTTCGGGTACCGCTTGCGGATCGAGACGATCGCGCAGTTGTGGAAGACGCCGGCCGCCGGCAGGTCGTAGTCGACGATGTCGGGGATCAGCATCCGCAGCAGGGGCAGGAAGATGCGCTCCGTCGCCTTGCCCAGGCCGTGGTCCTCCTGCGGCGGCTTCGACGTGATGATCGAGTGGTAGATCGGCTTCTTGCGCATCGTCATCGTTTCGACGTGCAGCACCGGGAAGGGTTCAACCGGGGTGTAGAAGCCGGTGTGGTCGCCGAACGGCCCCTCGGGCATCCGCTCGCCGGGCTCGATGTAGCCCTCGAGGATGATCTGGGCGTTCGCCGGCACCTGAAGCGGGACCGTCAGGCAATCGACCATCTCGACCCGCTCGCCGCGCAGGAAGCCCGCGAAAAGGTATTCGTCGATGTCGGACGGGAGAGGAGCGCTTGCCGAGTACGACACCACGGGGTCGCAGCCGATGGCGATGGCCACCGGCAGGCGCTGCCCCAGTCGCTCGGCCACCGCGTGGTGGGCGGTCGAATCCTTGTGGATCTGCCAGTGCATGCCCAGCGTGTTTCGCGAGTGCTGCTGCAGCCGGTAGAGCCCGAGGTTGCGCTTGCCGGTCTCGGGGTGCTTGGTGTGGGTGAGACCGAAGTTGTGGAAGATGCCGCCGTCGCCGGGCCAGACCTGAAGACCGGGCAAAAGGTTCAGGTCAACTTCATCGCCCTTGAGTACGACCTCCTGGCAGGGAGCGGTCTTCACCTTGCGGGGCGGCAGCGACTTGAGCTGGAGCACCTTGCCGATGCCCTCGCGGATGCCGGACCAGCCGACCGGCAGCTCGGGCTTGAGCATGGCGCCGATGCGGTCGCCGACCTCGTCGAGCGACTCGACGCCGAGGGCCATGGCCATGCGTTTCTCGGTGCCGAACAGGTTGATCGCCACCGGCATGTCGCCCCGGGTGGGCCGCTCGAACAGCAGCGCCGGGCCACCGGCCCGGACCGTGCGCGTCACCACCTCGCTGATCTCCAGCGTCGGGTCGACCGGAAC
Organism: Paractinoplanes atraurantiacus; assembly: GCF_900215205.1. GTDB lineage: Bacteria > Actinomycetota > Actinomycetes > Mycobacteriales > Micromonosporaceae > Actinoplanes > Actinoplanes atraurantiacus. Next base: position 63,266 of record NZ_OBDY01000032.1, on the reverse strand, counting down.
GGTCACCCGGCGCAGCTCACCGGCCGCCTCGAGGGCGGCAACGAAGCTCTGCAGATCTTCATAGGGAAACCCACGCGGCGCCATGCACCCCAGTCTTCACCACGGGTCCGGCAGTTCCGAGCCGGGGCGATCACCGTCACTCGCGATGTCCGATTCGAGTTGGAGTGGGCGATTGTTCCCTTGAAGCGGAGGTGATCCGGTGAAGGTCCGGAACGTGGCGCGCTGGTATGCCGCGGCGGCACTGGCCACCGCGCTGATCAGCGCAACCCCGGCCCTTTCCGCCGGACCAACCGCCGCGGGCGGGGGCGCCGCGCAGGAGAAAGGTCCCGCAGGCCAGGCTGCCACAGAAGAGGTCGCGGGCGGCCCCACCGCGGCCCGGGACGCCGCACCCCAGACCCACGCGGGCCAGGCCGGCGCAGGAAAGGGCGCCGCGGGTGGGGGCGCCGCGCAAGAGGAAGGTGCCGCGGGCCGAAGCGCCGCGGGCCAGGGCGCCGCGCGAGCGGGTGCCGCGCAAGCGGGTGCCGGCCGAGAAGGTGCCGCGCGAGAAGGTGCTGCGGGGGCGGCCGTTGCGGCGCTGGGCGGGCGGGGTGGTCTGCCCGTGTGTTCGCCGGCTGGGCGTTCGACGCGGGCGCCCACTGTGCCGGCGGGGGCCGGGGCGCCTGGGGCGTGCCGGGCGGCTACGAGTCCCATTGTCGAGTCGGGGGTCAGGCTTCCGCGGCGGGGGGAGGCTGGGTTCACGCCGAGCGGTTATCACCATCTGGGTGCGAACACCGCCGGCGAGTGGGGTGGGGTCTCCGGGCGCATGTCGATCGTCGACGGGTCTATTCGGCCGCGGTCGTACGACTTCGTGGCCGGGCGCTTCATGGTCAAGCGCAACCTGGGCCGTGGCGTCATCAACTGGCTCGAGGCCGGGTGGGCCGAGACCGGCTGGGCCGGTACCGGGCGGCAGCACATCTACACCTTCAACACCAACACCAAGACCTGGCAGTTCTACGACCAATACGCGCTGCGGCCCGGCGACAAGGTCTGGCTCGACCTGCACAGCGACCCCGACGGGGTGTGGAGCGCCTGGCTGTGGTGGGGCAACCGGTGGAACCTGCTGACCGCCCAGCGCCTGCCGCTCGGCTCGACCGCCGTCATCGAGCAGTACGTGGAGGTTCACGTCGACGCCGGCCGACCGGGTCTGATCGACGTTCCACCGGTGACCGTCGACAACGTGCGCCTGCGCCCGGCCGACGGCGGCGAGCCGCGTCTGTGGCGTGAGGACGTGCCCACCCTGACCGGCACCGACCCCACCCAGCGGCAGCAGCGCGGCGGTTTCTGCCTGGACTGGCGCACCCGCTACGACACCTGGACGGCCGGCGACTGCTCCCGCGGCCTGCTCAGCCCGGCGGCTCCCCTGCCACCACCGCGGGGCGACGCCGACGTGATCGGCGAGCCCTACGCCTACGAAAGCCCGGCGCCGAAAATCGACGAGCCTTAGGCACACGAAACCCGGCGGAAGGCTCAGCGCACGAAGGCCAGCTAGCCACGAACGCACAAAGGCCCGGCGGAAGGCTCAGCGCACGAAGGCCGGCCAGCCGGGAACGCACAAAGGCCCAGCGGAAAGCTCAGCGCACGAAGGCCGGCCAGCCACTAAGGCACCAAGGCCCGGCGGAAAGCTCAGCGCCGAGGCCGGCGAGCCCGGACACACGAAAGCGCGGCGCCGGAGACCGGCGCCGCGCCCACGAGCGGATGAGAGGGCTCAGCCCGCGTTCGCGTACGAGTGCAGGCCCTCGAAGAACAGGTTGACCCCGAAGAGGTTCATCAGCATGGTCACGAAGCCGATCAGCGCGATCCACGTCGCCACCGTCCGCTTCACGCTGGGCGTGGCCCTCGCGTGCAGATATCCGGCGTAGACGATCCAGGAGATGAACGCCCACACCTCCTTGGGGTCCCAGCCCCAGTAACGCCCCCACGACGCCTCGGCCCAGATCGGGCCGGCGATCAGGGCGCCGAAGGTAAACAGCGGGAAGGCGAAGGCGTGCAGGCGGAACGTCAGCCGCTCCAGCAGCGCGGCCTCGGGCACCCGCTTGCCCAGCGTGTACGGGAAGCTGCGCTTGCCCTCGTCGTACCCGTTGCGGATGAGGAACATCGCGGCCGGCACGGCGCCGATCAGGAAGATGCCGGAGCCGATGATGACCGTCGAGACGTGGATGATGAACCAGTACGAGTTCAGCGCCGGCACCAGCGGGCCCACCGGGGTGTACGCGATGAGGCTGGCCGCGCCGAGCATGACGACCAGCGCCAGCGTCGCGAACAGGCCCAGATGGCGCACCTTGGGACGGGTCAGGACGACGCCGGCCCACACCGCCGAGGCGACGAAGGTCGTCGACAGGATGTACTCGTACATGTTGCCCCACGGCATCCGGTCGGCCGCGACCCCGCGGGTGACCAGGGCGCCCAGGTGGAGCAGGAGCGCGAGCACGTTGAGGCCGACCGCGATCCGGCCGATGAGCTCGGCCCGGTCGCGCCGGGCCGGAGGCGGCACGATGTCGTCCGGCACGACGTCATCGGCCACGGAGGAAGGCGCCACGGAGGAAGGGGCCGGAGCGCCCGCGCCCACGAGCTGGCGGGCCGGCCGGGCGGCCGCCTTGCCGATGTGGCTGCGCTTGCCGAACGCGTACTCCCCCGCGTAGCAGATCATCGCGAACAGGTACGCCAGGACAGCGGCGGCCAGTAACTGATTCGACAACTCCGCCATCAGGACGTCCCTTCCTCGGCGGTTTTGACCAAAGATGCGAATTCATCGGGAAAACCGGGATAGTCGGTGCGCGGCAGCCCACCGGCCACCAACAACGTACCGCCGGACGATGCCGGCGTACCTGGCAGGGCGCGGAACCAGACCCGGCGCCGTTGCCCCCACAGCGAGAGCATGAGGCCGCTGAGGCCGAGGACCGCGCCGACGAGGGCCAGCGACTGCGTCGGGTCGTACCGGATGGAGAGCGTGGCGAACGGCCGTGTGCCGAGGAACTCCAGCTTGCTGCCGTCGTCCAGGGTCCACGTCTCGCCGACCCGCAGCGGGTGCGGCCGGGCGCCGGTGATGTTCTTCAGCTCGCCGGTGGCGATCTGGCCCTGGTCGAGCGAGTACACCGAGCGCGGCGTGCCCACGTCGAGCCCGAGATCGCCCTGATAGGCGGTGAGGTAGAGGGCGGGGTCGTTCTCGGCCGGGAAGGCCGAGGTGGCGCTGCCGTCCTTGGCCACGGTCGGCAGGTAGCGGCCCTCGAAGGCCATCTGGAGCTTGGTGTCCCGCCGGCCGGTCTTGGGGTCGATGTTGACGTCCGGGAACTGGGCGACGCCCTCGCTGGTCTGCATGGCGTCGACCGGCAGGAACGGCACGACCTTGGTCTGCGCGACGCCGTAGCGGTCGGTGTAGCGCAGGATCGGCGCGTAGCCGTGGCCGAGCAGGTGCACGCTGGCCCCGTCGAGCCGCAGCGGGTCGTTGACCGTGAACTTGCGGGTCTCGGCCGCTCCGCCGTTCTGGGTGACCGAGACGGTCGCCGCGAATGTCTTGGGCTGGCCGGTGCTCTGGAAGGTGGCGTCGAAGTCGGTGAGCTTGAGGCAGAAGTTCGGCAGGTCGGCCGCGGTGACGCGTGGGCCGAGCGACGAGTCGTCGTACTGCGTCAGCGAGTTGCAGAAGCCCTGGTCGGCGCCGCCGACGAGGATGCGGTTGCCGTGCCAGCCGTACCAGTGACCGAAGCCGACCCCGATCAGCACGGCCAGCATGCTGATGTGGAACAGGAGGTTGCCGGTCTCCTTGAGGTAGCCCTTCTCGGCCGAGACGGTGAAGCTGCCGTCGGCCTGTTCGCGCACTTTGGCCCGGAATCGGCGCTTGCGCAATTGCTGGGCGATCACGGCGGCGGCCGCGGCCGGCTCCTGCCCGCTGGTCCACTCGTCGCTGTGCTGCGGCAGGCGCTCGAAGCGCTTCGGCGCGTCCGGGACGGCGATCCGCAGCGCCCGCACGTGGTCGATCAGCCGCGGCACGACGCAGCCGATCAGCGAGACGAACAGGAGCAGGTAGATCGAGGCGAACCACGGCGAGGCGTACACCTCGAACCCGCCGATTTTCTCCAGCCAGGGCGCCAGCTTCGGATGAGCCGTGTAGTACTGCGTGACCTTCTCGGCGTTCACCGCGCGCTGCGGGAAGACCGAGCCGGGAATCGCGGCGACGGCGAGCAGGAAGAGCAGCACCAGCGCCGTACGCATGCTGGTGAGCTGACGCCAGGAGTTGCGCAGCAGCGCCCAGATCCGGTTACCCCGGCGGGGTGGCGGGGCGGCCGGTGGCGCCTCCCGCTCCTCGACGATCGTCACAGGATGCCCTCCGCTCCCAGGTCGAAGGTGGTCTTCAGCCAGATCAGGAAGTCGCCCCAGCCGCCGGTGACCAGCGCCAGGCCGACCAGGATCAGCAGCACACCGCCGACCCGCGTGACCCACCGGCTGTTGCGCCGGATCGTCCGGAAGACCCCGATCAACTTGCTGAAGAAAAGCCCGAAGAGCACAAACGGAAGACCCAGGCCCAGGCTGTACGCCACGGCGAGCAGCACGGCTCGGTCGGTCTCACCGGACGTCACGCCCAGCGCCATGACCGCGCCCAGCGTCGGGCCCACGCAGGGCGCCCAGGAGATGGCGAAGATCGCCCCGAAGATCGGCGCGCCGAGCAGGCCGGCGGCCGGAAGCTTGGTGATGCGGGCCTCGCGCTGGAGCCATGGGATCCAGCCGAGGTAGCCGAGGCCGAGCACGATGATCAGGACACCGAGGGCGACGTTCAGCGCGTCCTGGTGACGGATCAGGAAGCCGGCGTTGACCACGACCACGTTGAGCAGGATGAAGACGACCGCGAAGCCGAGCACGAACAGACTCGTGCCGGCCAGCACGCGGCCCTTCGACCGGATCCTGGTCATGGTCGCGACGCCGCCCGCCGCGCTCTCTTGCGAAGCCTGCCGCGAGTCGAGGTCGGAGCCGGCCAGCCCGGTCACATAGGAGAGGTAGCCCGGCAGCAGGGGCAGGACACACGGCGACAGGATGCTCACCAGGCCGGCGATCGCGGCCACGGCGAGGGCCAGGATCAGCGGGCCGCCGCTGGCGATCGAGGCGAACTGCTCGCCCATCAGCCGTTCCCCTCCGCGGCCACCTTTTCCACCAGGGGCTGCAACTGGGTCACCGTGGTGGCCTGGCGGATCGCGACGGCGATCCGGCCCTGCCGGTCGATGATCAGCGTGGCCGGCGTGCTGGTCTGCGTCACGTCGAACTGGAGTGCGACCTTGCCGTCGACGTCGTAGATGCTCGGGTACGTCACCCGGTTGCGCTCGAACTGGATGGCCGCGTCCCGGTCGTCACGGGTGTTGACGCCGATGAAGGTCACGTTCTGCGCCTTGGTCGACTGGAACGTCTTCTCCAGGTCGTCGGCCTCGGCCCGGCACGGCGCGCACCACGAGCCCCAGAAGTTGACCACGACCACCTTGCCCAGGTCGGACTTCAGGTCGTACTGCTTGCCGTCGAGCAGTTCACCCTTGACCTCCTTGACCGCGGTGCGCTGGCCGGGAGCGCAGTCGACCACGCCGGAGGCCGTGGAGCACTTGTCGGCCCAGCTGTCCCCGCCGCACCCGGCTAACGCACCGGCCGAGAGGACGGCGGTGGCCAGGACGATGGCGAGGCGACGCACGGTCAAGCTCCCTTGGCGGTCTTGGCTGTCGCGGACATGGCCACCAGATGGGCGGCCGGCTCGGAGTAGTCGATCCCGACGACCTTGGAGTCTTCGAAGTGGAACGAGGTGAGGCTGGCCAGCCCGCACTGCCGCTTACGCGGATCGTGCCAGAGCCGCTTCTTCTCCACGTAGCGCCGAAGCGTCCAGATGGGCAGTTGGTGCGAGATGCAGACGGCCTCGTGGCCCTCGGCGGCGACCCGGGCCGCCTGGACCGCGGCGAACATGCGCTGCGCGATCACGATGTACGCCTCGCCCCAGGACGGGGTGATCGGGTCGCGCAGCACCCACCAGTGCCGCGGGTTGCTGAACGCGCCGTCGCCGACCGACACCTTCTTGCCCTCGAAGAAGTTCGAGCTCTCGATCAGCCGCACGTCGGTGGCGATCTCGAGGTCGAACTCGGCGGCGATCGGCGCCGCCGTCTCCTGCGCCCGCTCGAGCGGGCTGGAGACCACGTACGTCACGTCGCGGTCCTTGAGGGCCTCGGCCGCCGCCTTGGCCATCTGCTGTCCCAGCTCGGAGAGGTGGAAGTCGGGCAGGCGACCGTACAGGATCTTGCCGGGGTTGTGGACCTCGCCGTGGCGCAGCACGTGCACCGTGGTCTTCGTGGACTCGCTCATCGTGCGGCCGCCCTCGCTGCGTACGGAAGCGCCGTCGCGATCTGCTCCAGCGCCGCGTCGTCGATCGCGGTCGAGACGAACCACGACTCGAAGGCGCTCGGCGGCAGGTAGACACCGCGCGACAGCATCTCGTGGAAGAACGCCTTGAACGCGTCGGCGTCCTGGGTCTTCGCCGAGTCGTAGTCGACCACGTCGACCTCGGTGAAGAAGATGGAGAACATGTTGCCGGCGAAGGACAGCCGGTGGGGCACGCCGGCCTTCGTCAGCTCGTCGGACGCGAGCGCGCCGATCGTGGCCGACAGCTCGTCGAGCCGCTTGTAGACCGCGTCGTCGGCCAGCCGCAGCGAGGCGAGCCCGGCCGCGCAGGCCAGCGGGTTACCGGACAGAGTGCCGGCCTGGTAGACCGGGCCGGCCGGGGCCAGCCGCGACATCACGTCGCGGCGCCCGCCGAACGCGGCCGCGGGCAGGCCGCCGCCCATCACCTTGCCGAAGGTGAACAGGTCGGCCTCGACCGGGTCGAGCCCGGCCCAGCCGCCGGCCGAGACGCGGAAGCCGGTCATCACCTCGTCGACGATCAGCAGCGCGCCGTGCGCGTGGGCGATCTCGGCCAGCCGCTGGTTGAAGCCCTCGCGCGGGGCGACGACGCCCATGTTGCCGGCCGCGGCCTCGGTGATGATCGCGGCGATCTCGCCGCCGTTCTCCCGGAAGACGGCCTCGACCGCGGAGACGTCGTTGTACGGCAGCACGAGCGTCTCGCTCGCGGCGGCGCCGGTGACGCCGGGCGAGTCGGGCAGGCCGAGGGTGGCCACGCCGGAGCCGGCCGCGGCCAGCAGCGCGTCGACGTGCCCGTGGTAGCAGCCGGCGAACTTCACGATCTTGGAGCGGCCGGTGAAGCCGCGGGCCAGCCGGATGGCCGACATGGTGGCCTCGGTGCCGGAGTTGACCAGGCGGACCTCGTCGACAGCGGTGCGCCGGACGATCTCCTCGGCCAGGTCGACCTCGCCCGCGGTGGGCGTGCCGAAGCTGGTGCCGCGGGCGGCGGCGGCCTGGATCGCGGCGATGACCTCGGGATGTGCGTGGCCGTGGATGAGCGGGCCCCACGAGCAGACCAGGTCGACGTAGCGCCGGCCGTCGGCGTCGGTGAGCCATGCGCCCGAGCCGTGCGCCATGAATCGGGGCGTGCCACCGACCGCTCGGAACGCACGCACGGGTGAATTGACCCCGCCCGGCACGATGGCCTGGGCGCGGTCGAACAGGGCCTGGGAAGCCGGGGCGTCCTCCGGGTAGGGGAGGCCCTCGGCGCGGTATGAGGTGGTCACAGCGGCTCCCATTGTGTCAGCGCACTCCGGCAAGAAGAGCAAGAGGGTTCCTCACATCACCCGAGGATGCCGTAAAGGGGCACACGGGGATGTCCGGAACGCCCGGTTACGCTCGCGCCCGACGGGCCGAACCGGTGCATAGGCGATAGGCTGACCCGGTGGAGCGACCCGAACTGTCGATCACGGTTCAGCGAGCCCCCGACGAGGTCGTCTTCCACCTCGCCGGGGAGATCGACGTGCTCACGGTCAATAATCTGTCGACGCTCGTCAACGAAGTGCTCGCCGAGCCGCCCGCCCGCATCGTCCTCGACATGGCGGGTGTCACGTTCTGCGACTCACAGGGCCTGGGCACGCTGGTCGTGCTCAGCCGCAAGGCCCAGCACGCCCGCGCGGTGCTGGCCCTGGCCAACGTCGGCGACTTCCTGATGCGAGTGCTGGATATCACCGGCCTCAGAAGCGCCTTGATGATCAGCAGCACGGCCTGACCCACCCTGGCCGATCTTGGCGCGGTCAAAAACCTTGCCTTGACGCCGGTGTCAATGCCTAACGTCAGCTGACGGATGGAGGGCGCCGATGTTGATCGGAGAGCTGGCCGAGAAGGCCGGCACCAGCACGAGGACGCTGCGCTACTACGAGCAGCACGGACTGGTCCACGCCGGCCGCGACGCGAACGGATATCGCCAGTACGACGACGCCGAGCTGCGTGTCGTGCACGAGATCCGCTCGCTGCTGGCGGCCGGTTTCGGTCTCGAGGACATCAAGCCCTTCGTCGCGTGCCTGCGCGCCGGTAACGAGCTAGGGCACGTCTGCCCCGACTCGGTCGAGGTGCTGCGCCGCAAGCTGGCCGAAGTGGACGGCTACATCGGGCAGCTCACCGACATCCGGCAGCGTCTGCGCGCCCAGCTGAACGAGGCCGTCGAGGAGTCCCTGTGCCTGACCATCACCTGCCAGCCCTGACCGATGCCACCTTCGCCGAGACGATCCGCACCGCCACCACCCCGGTCGTCGTCGACGTCTGGGCCGAGTGGTGCCCGCCCTGCGGCCCGATGGCCCGCACCCTGGCCGAGCTCGCGCCCGAGTTCGACGGCAGGCTGCGGATCTACACGCTCAACGCCGACGAGAACCCGGAGACTGCCCGCGCCCACCGGATCATGTCGTTGCCGACGCTGCTCGTCTACGACAACGGCACGCTGATCAGCGCGACGGTCGGCGCCCGCCCGAAGTCAGTCCTGCGGCTGCTCCTGGCGAACACCCTCACCCCGTACGCCAATGTGTGATTAATTGCCCCAGCGGGCCTTCTCCAGAAGGGCCAGCGCTTCGGCGGCGGCATCGTCGCCGCCGGAGCGCAGCACCCGGGCCGCCTCGTCGACCGTCTCGGTCAGCCGCTGCCACTGCGCCTCACGCTCACGGCTCGCGTCGCCCTGGGCCTTGAGCTGCTGCGATTTCGTCCACAGCTCGACGAAGATGGACACCTTGGCCCGCAGCACCCACGGGTCGAACGGCTTGGTCAGGTAATCCACCGCGCCCACCGCGTAGCCCCGGAGCGCGAGCTGCGCGTCCCGGTCGGCCGCGGTCAGGAACAGGATCGGCACGTGCCGGGTGCGTTCCCGCCGCTTGATGTGGCTGGCCGTCTCGAAGCCGTCCATGTTGGGCATCTGCGCGTCGAGCAGGATGACCGCGAAGTCGTCGGTGAGCAGCTGTTTCAGCGCCGCCTCGCCGCTCTGCACGGCCACCGGGGTCACCGGCAGGCCCTGGAGGATCGCTTCCAGCGCGAGCAGATTGTCCTTCCGGTCGTCGACGAGCAGGGCCTTGGCACGCTCAGCCACGCGTGATCCTTTCCTCGGGGTCCGCGTTCACCCAACGAGCCATCAGCTCGATCAGCTCATCGAGGTCGACGGGCTTGGTGATGTAGTCGCTCGCGCCCGCCGCGAGGGCCGACTCCCGGTCGCCGGGCATCGCCTTCGCCGTCAGGAACACTACCGGGAGGTCCTGGAAGCGCTGATTTCGCCGGATTCCCCGGGTCGTCTCGTAGCCGTCCTGGTCGGGCATCATCGCGTCCATCAGCACGATGTCGATCTCGGGGTGCTCGGCCAGCACCCGGACCCCGTCGACGCCGTTGTCCGAGTACAGGACGTTGAGCCCGTGCATCTCGAGGGCGCTGGTCAGGGCGAAGACGTTGCGGACGTCGTCGTCGACGATCAGCACGGTGGCCCCGTCGAGCTGGCGGCTGGCCGGGGTGACGACGTGGCTCTCGATGTCGGCCCGCTGGCTGAGCACGGGCATCTCCATCAGCGGCATGTCGAGCGACGCCGCGGCCGGCTGCACCACCACGGTCGCCGTGGGCAGGGTCGGCAGGGCGATGGCCGGGATGCCCTCGGCGCTCAGCGCGTCCGGCATGTAGAGGGTGAAGGTCGAGCCCTCACCCGGCCGCGACGACACCACGATCGTGCCGCCGAGCAGTGCGGCCAGATCCCGGCTGATCGACAGACCCAGGCCGGTGCCGCCGTACTTGCGCGTGGTCGTGCCGTCGGCCTGCTGGAACGGCTCGAAGATGATCGCCAGCTTCTCGTCGTTGATCCCGATCCCGGTGTCGCTGACCGAGAACGCGATCACCTGCTGGGCCGAGGCCAGCGCCGGCACCTCGAAATCGGTGTTGGCCGGGGCCGCGAAGATGTTCAACGTCACCGAGCCCTTGTCGGTGAACTTGACCGCGTTCGACAACAGGTTGCGCAGGATCTGCTGCAAACGCTGCGGGTCGGTGACGATCGAGGCCGGCAGCCCGCTCTCGACCTGCACCCGGAACTGCAGGCCTTTCTCCTCGGCCTGCGGCGCGAACGCCTGCTCGACATAACTGCGCACACCGTCGAAGTCGACCTGGTCGGGCTCGACGTCCATCCGGCCCGCCTCGATCTTGGCCAGGTCGAGGATGTCGTCGATCAGCGACAGCAGGTCGGAACCGGCACTGTGGATGGTGCGGGCGAACTCGATCTGCTTCTCGGTCAGGTTGGTGTCGGCGTTGTCGGCCAGCAGCCGGGCCAGCAGCAGCAGCGAGTTGAGCGGGGTGCGCAGCTCGTGGCTCATGTTGGCCAGGAACTCCGACTTGTACGCGCTCGCCCGGGACAGCTGCTGCGCCTTCTCCTCCAGGCCGCGCCGGGCCTGCTCGATCTCCCGGTTCTTGGTCTCGATGTTGGCCTTCTGCTCGCTGAGCAGTTGCGCCTTGTCCTCGAGCTCGGCGTTGGTGCGCTGGAGCTCGGCCGACTGGTCCTGCATCTCGCGGGCCAGACGCTGCGATTGGGAGAGCAGTTCCTCCGTACGCCGGTTGGCCTGAATGGTGTTCAGAGCGACGCCGATCGTGGAGACCAGCCGCTCCAGGAAGGTCAGGTGCAGGCCGGAGAAGGCGGCCACCGAGGCGAACTCGATGACGCCGAGCATCTCGCCCTCGAACAGCACCGGCAGCACCACCAGGTCGTTCGGCGGCATCGACATGAGGCCGGAGCGCATGGTGAGGATGCCGTCGTGGGTGGCGCGGACCCGGATCGTGCGGCGGGAAACCGCGGCCTGACCGACCAGGCCTTCGCCCGGCCCGAAGGTGACCTCGTGGTTGCGGGCGACATAGCCGTACGAGGCGGCGAGCCTCAGCCGCATAACGGCCTGCTCGTTGTCGACCAAAAAGAAGGCGCCGAGCTGGGCGTCGACCAGCGGCGTCACCTCGGTCATGATCATGCGGCAGACCTCGCCGAGGTCGCGCTGGCCCTGCAGCAGGCCGCCGATGCGGGCCAGGTTGGAGTCGAGCCAGCCCTGCTCGGCGTTGGCCTTTGTCGTCTCCCGGAGGGTGACGATCATCTGGTTGATGTTGTCCTTGAGCTCGGCGACCTCGCCCTGCGCCTCGACCGCGATGCTCTGGGTCAGGTCGCCCCGGGTCACGGCGGTGGACACCTCGGCGATCGCGCGCAGCTGGATGGTCAGCGTGGAGGCGAGCTGGTTGACGTTGTCGGTGAGGTCCTGCCACGTACCGGAGACGCCCTTGACCTGGGCCTGACCGCCGAGCTTGCCCTCGACGCCGACCTCGCGGCCGACCCGGGTGACCTCGGTGGCGAACGATGAGAGCTGGTCGACCATCGTGTTGACGGTGTCCTTGAGCTCGAGGATCTCGCCCCGGGCGTCGACCGTGATCTTCTGCGACAGGTCGCCCTTGGCCACCGCCGTGGTCACCGAGGCGATGTTGCGGACCTGGCTGGTCAGGTTGGTCGC
>NZ_OBDY01000032.1:15377-50866 GCF_900215205.1 Paractinoplanes atraurantiacus | reverse complement strand
CGGGCGTCGACCGTGATCTTCTGCGACAGGTCGCCCTTGGCCACCGCCGTGGTCACCGAGGCGATGTTGCGGACCTGGCTGGTCAGGTTGGTCGCCATGTAGTTCACGTTGTCGGTCAGGTCGCGCCAGGTGCCGGAGACGCCCTTCACCTGGGCCTGACCGCCCAGCTTGCCCTCCGAGCCCACCTCACGGGCCACGCGCGTCACCTCGTCGGCGAACGAGGAGAGCTGGTCGACCATCGTGTTCATCGTGTTCTTCAGGGCCAGGATCTCACCCCGGGCGTCGACCGTGATCTTCTGCGAGAGGTCGCCCTTGGCCACCGCCGTGGACACCTGGGCGATGTTGCGCACCTGGTCGGTGAGGTTGGCGGCCAGCTGGTTGACGTTCTCGGTGAGCTCACGCCACGTACCGGAAACGCCTCTGACCTGGGCCTGACCGCCCAGCTTGCCCTCCGTGCCGACCTCGCGGGCCACACGGGTGACCTCGTCGGCGAACGACGACAGCTGGTCCACCATCGTGTTCACGGTGTCCTTGAGCTCGAGGATCTCGCCCTGCGCGGCCACCGTGATCTTCTGCGACAGGTCGCCCTTGGCCACCGCGGTGGAGACCTGGGCGATGTTGCGGACCTGGCTCGTCAGGTTCGACGCCATCGAGTTGACGGAGTCGGTCAGGTCCTTCCACGTGCCGGCCACGTTCGGCACCTCGGCCTGGCCACCGAGCTTGCCCTCGGTGCCCACCTCGCGGGCCACACGGGTCACCTGCTCGGCGAACAGCCGCAGCGTGTCGGTCACGCCGTTCATGGTGTCGGCCAGCTCGGCCACCTCACCGCGGGCGGAAACCGTGATCTTCTGCGACAGGTCACCGCGGGCCATGGCCGTCGCGACCTGTGAAATGGATCGCACCTGGTGGGTCAGGTTGGACGCCATCGTGTTGACGGAGTCGGTCAGGTCCTTCCACGTGCCGGCGACGCCGCGGACGTCGGCCTGACCACCGAGCTCGCCCTCGGTGCCCACCTCGCGGGCCACACGGGTCACCTCGTCGGCGAACGACGACAGCTGGTCCACCATCGTGTTGACCGTGCGGCCGATCCGGAGGAATTCACCCCGAAGGGGTCGCCCGTCCATCTCGAGAGCCATGTGCTGGGAGAGGTCACCCTCGGCGACGGCGACGATGACCCGGGAGATCTCCGTCGTCGGCCGGCCAAGGTCGTCGATCAGGGCGTTCACCGATCGGACGCTGTCGGCCCAGGCCCCGTCGAGGCCCTCGTCGTCGAGACGCTCGGTGAGCCGGCCGTCCCGTCCGACGATGCGACTGATCCGCCGCAGATCGAGGTTCTGCCGCTCCTGCAGCGACACGACCTCGTTGAACGCGTCGGCGACCTCGCCGGCCATCCCGCTCCGGCGGGGCAGCCGAACCTTGAGATCGCCACGTCGAACCCGCCGGAGCGCGTCGGCGAGCTCACCGAGCACGGCGGTGTCGTCGGGCGCTCCGACGGTGGCTTCCTTGGCGGCGGTCATGCTGTCCTCACTCGCTGTCCAACTATGTGGGCCGCCCTATCCTCTCTCGCCCGACCGGGTCAATGCGAGAGACGACTTTGTGCACAGGCCCATCCTCAGGAGAGGATGCATGCGTGTCAGCGGAGGCCGGGGCGATCTCGGACAGTCCGGCAGGCGGGCTGGTCCGGCGCGTTCGCCTGCCCAACGACCGGCGTACGCCGGCGGCCGCGCGCGCCCTGGTGCGCTCGGTCCTCGAGGAAGCCGGGCTCGATTCCCTGCTCAACGAGGCTCTGCTGCTGACCACCGAGCTGTCCACGAACGCGGTCGTGCACGCCAACACCGAGCTCGACATCGAGGTCCGCGCCGACGCGAGCGGCCTGACGGTCACCGTCACCGACTTCGCGCCCGGCCCGGTCGAGCAGCTCGCGGTCGGCCCCCGCAACGAGAGCGTCGACATCGGCGAGGTCGCCGAGCGCGGGCGTGGCCTGCTGCTGGTCGACCACTTCGCCAGCCGCTGGGGCACCGTGCACGAGGGCACCGGCAAGGGCGTCTGGTTCCGCCTCGAGGGCGGGACGGCCGCCGAGACGGCCACGGCCGTGGTGCCGGCGATACCGAAGGAGATCGAGGGCGGCACGCCGAGCGCGGGCGCGCTCACCTCGTTGCTCCAGGTCAGCCCCGAGCGGCCGAGCGAGGACGGGCTGGCCGAGTTCGCGGCCGGCCTGCTCGCGGAGCTGGCCCGCCTGACCGGGGCGGCCGGCGGCGTCATCCGGCTCGACCGCGGCGACGGCGGCGGGCGGCAGCTGCTGGCCCGCTACGGCCGCGCCCCGCGCGACGACGCCGAGACGATCAAGGTGCCGCTCGTGGTCAACCGGCCGTACGGTGGCGAGCTCGAGCTCGACGCCTCCCCCGTCGGCTACGCCCAGCCGCTGGCCACGATGGTGGCCGAGCGGTTCTCGCTGCATCTGGAGAACGACCGGCTGCGCCGCACCGACCTGCGCCGGCAGACCTGGCTCACGTTCCTGGCCGAGGCCAGCGAGCTGCTCGCCCAGTCGCTCGACGTCAACCTGACCATGGCGCTGATCCCGCAGCTGGTGGTGCCGCGGCTGGGCCAGTGGTGCGCGGTGCACACCACCGACGCCTGGGGCCACCTCCAGCTCGCGGCGGCGACCCACACCGACGAGAGCGCGCTGCCCGAGCTGCACGAGACGCTGGCGCAGACCGGCCCCGACTCGGTCCTGGCCCGGCTCGAGGAGGCGTCCCGCCTCGGCACCCAGGTGATGCTGCCGCCGCCGGCCGAGGGCTTCGCGGTGCCGCTGGTCGCCCGGGGCACCCGGCTGGGCACGCTCGCGGTGGGCCGCCATCACCGCATCCGGCACGACACCGACGAGGTGGCGATCCTCGAGGACGTGGCCCGCCGGGCCGCTCTGGCCATCGACAACGCCCGCATCCACGACGAGAGGCACAAGGTCGCCCGTACGCTGCAGGCCTCGCTGCTGCCGCCGACCCTGCCCCGGGTCGACGGGGTCGGCTTCGCGGCCGAGTACGTGCCGACCGGCTCCGAGGTGGGCGGCGACTTCTACGACGTGGTGCCGTCGGGCCCCGACAGCTGGGTCGTGGTGGTCGGCGACGTGTCCGGCAAGGGCGTGCAGGCGGCGACGGTGACCGGCCTGGTCCGCGACGTGATCCGCATCCTGGTCGACGACGGCAAGCCGATGACCGAGATCCTGTGCCGGGTGAACAAGACGCTGGTCCAGCGCGGCGGTGGCCGCTACTGCACGCTGGCGATGGCGTCGGTGGCCCGGGCGAAGGACGGGGTGCTCGCGGTCTGCCTGCATCTGGCCGGGCACGACCGGGCGGTGCTGGTGCACGCCGACGGCAAGACGTCGTTCGTGGGCGAGGGCGGCACGGCGCTGGGCCTGCTCGAGACGATCTCGTCGCCCGATGCCGAGGTGCGCCTGCAGCCCGGCGACTCACTGATCTTCTACACCGACGGGGTGACCGAGCGCCGGCGCGGCCGCGAGCTGTTCGGCACGGCCCGCCTGCGCGACGCGGCCGGCCCGCTGGCCGGCTATCCGGCCGAGGTGATGGCGGCCCGCCTGCGCTCCACCACGATCAACTTCTCGGTCGAGGAGCCCCGCGACGACATCGCGATCCTGGTGCTCAGGAACGACGCCTGAGGCGGCTACCCCACCTCTGCCGATTCGCCCCTTTCGCCCGGTTGCTCGTGGCATGGTGTTTGTCATGGCGAAAACTCAGTACTACACGGCCACGAGCATCGACGGTTACATCGCCGACGAAGGCAATTCGCTCGACTGGCTCGCCGACGTGGACGGGGGCACCGAGAACCCGTTCGGCGGCTTCTTCGCGGGTGTCGGGGCGTTCGCCATGGGTGCGAACACCTACGAGTGGGTGCTCGAGAACGACAACGTGCTGTCCGAGCCGCAGAACTGGCACGACCTGTACGGCGACATGCCCTGCTGGGTTTTCGGAAACCGGGAGCTGCCGCTCGTCCCGGACGCCAACATCTTCATGGTCAGCGGCGACGTCCAGCGCGTACATGAGGCCATGCTGGTCGCCGCCAAGGGCAAGAACGTCTGGCTGGTCGGCGGCGGCGACCTGGTCGGCCAGTTCGTCGACCAGGGCCTGCTCGACGAGATCATCCTGGGCATCGCCCCGGTCGTACTCGGCAAGGGCGTCCCGCTGCTGCCCCGCCACCTGACCGCGCGGCATCTGGCCCTGACCGGCACCGCCCAGATCGGCCGCTTCGCCTACCTCACCTACGCCGTCGGCACCGAGCCCGTCCCCGGCCGCCACCCCGCCGCCTCCGAGCGCCGCCAGGCCGTCCTGCGCTAGAAGCAGTCTCCGCTAGTAGAAGTCGTGGCGGTCGGCCATCTCCACCTCGGCGGCCAACGAGGGCGGAGCGGCGACGACCACCGCGCGGCCGTTGCGGGCCAGCAGGACGTGGCGGACGCTGTCGACTATGCCGCGCAGGCGGTCGGGAGGCAGCGAGCCGGGCAGCACCGCGTGGACGCGGCCCAGGCCGGCCGAGCCGCGCACCGGGACGGGCGCGCCGGCCGCGTCGCCCAGCGAATAGATCACCGCGGGCAGGTCGTCGGGTGAGACCGCGAGACGCAGCGCCACGTCGTCGCGGCCGAACGGATAGGCGCCCCACCACGGCGGGGCGATCGGCGTGACCACCGCGCCCGCGCCCCACAGCGCCGCCAGCTGCTCCGCCCGCTCGACCGCCTCGGCCTCGGCGCCCTCGAAGAGCACCGCGAGCGTGCCCGCCGGGCCGCCGGCCGGCAGGTCGATCTCGATGGCGCTCGGCTGGAGCTCGGCCGCGGCCGACTCGAGCTTGCGGATCTGCGGCGGGGTGGCCACCGCTACGCCGACCCAGCGCCGGGCCGGTGGCAGCGGCTGCAAGCGGACCACGGCCGAGGTGATCACACCCTTGATCTCGGCGATGCCGGGACGGCCGTCCTCACCGTCGGACTCGCCGAGGGCGCCCGAGACGTCGACATAGGTGACGCGGTCGACATGCTCGGCCGGGGTGCCGAAGCGGTGGCGCAACGGGCCTGACTCGTTCAGCGAAAGCATGCCGCCGAGCGTGGCCGTGCGTGACGGGGGATCGACCGGGAGCCGCTGGCCCTGCAACGCCAGGGCGGCCTGCAGAGCGTGGACGGGCGTGCCGGTGGCGACCTCGGCCGTGGCGCCGGCGACGTCGTGGTCCCACATGCCGTTGAGCCGGCCGGTGTCGATGATCAGATCGACGTCGGCGCCCGGAGGCGTACCCCAGTCAATCTTCGAACCGGAACCGCGGACGAGGAACCGCAGTGGAAGGCCGGCGGCGAGACGGACCGTGTCGGCGACCGCCTGTGGCGTGGCGGGCAGGGCGACGAATCCGGCGCGACGGCCGGCGACCGTGTCCACCGAGCGAGCGACACGCGCGTAGTCAGGCCCGCAGATGTCCACAAGCGCGCTCAGCACGTGCTCTCTCATTTCCGCCAGTCCCCCAACACCTTAAGATCGTCCACTCTGGCATATCGTACACGTGTTCGAACGGCCGCCGTCCGGATGCAAGAAGTAAAGAAGGCTAGGAAATCGGACCGCCCGGTAACGTTGTGCGCGTGACTACGCAGACTCCGGACAGCCCACCCTCGGTACGCCAGGTGGCGCACGAGCGCACCTTCCACGGCGACACCGTCACCGACGAGTACGCGTGGCTCGCCGACAAGGAAAACCCGGAGACGGTCGCCTATCTCGAGGCCGAGAACGCGTGGACCGACGGCGCGACCGCGCATCTGGCCGGCCTGCGCGACACCCTCTTCTCCGAGATCAAGTCGCGGACCAAGGAGACCGACCTGACGGTGCCGAGCCGCAAGGGCGGTTTCTGGTACTACACGCGCACCGTCGAGGGCCAGCAGTACGGCATCCACTGCCGCGTGGCCGTGCGTCCCGGCGAGACCGACCCGCCGTCCGCCGAGGGCCCGGTGCCCGGCGAGGAGGTGCTGCTCGACGGCAACGCGCTGGCCGAGGGCAAGGACTTCTTCGCGCTCGGCACGTTCGACGTCAGCCCGGACGGCACCCGCCTGGCCTATTCGACCGACTTCGAGGGCGACGAGCGCTTCACCCTCAAGATCAAGGATTTGCGTACGGGCGAGGTCTTCCCGGACGAGGTGCCCGACACGTCGTACGGCACGGCGTGGTCGGCCGACGGCAGCGTGCTGTTCTACATCACGGTCGACGAGGCCTGGCGCCCGTACCGCGTCTGGCGCCACACGGTCGGCCGGGCCGCGGCCGACGACGTGGTCATCTTCGAGGAGCCCGACGAGCGGTTCTGGGTCGGCGTCGACCTCACCCGCAGCGAGAAGTTCATCATCGTCGAGGCCGGCAGCAAGATCACGTCCGAGGTGCGGATCATCCCGGCCGAGACCCCCACGGCCGATCCGATCCTGGTCGCCCCGCGCGAGCAGGGCGTCGAGTACTCGATCGAGCACCACGGCCACCGCCTGCTGATCCTGCACAACAAGGACGCCGAGGACTTCGCCCTGTCGTACACGTCGGCCGACGCGCCGGGCGACTGGGTCGAGCTCATCCCGCACGAGCCGGGCACGCGCCTCGAGTCGGTCGACGCGTTCACGCGGCACATCGTCGTCTCGCAGCGCCGCGACGGCCTGACCGGGCTGCGCGTGATGGTCGACGGCAGCACCGACTCGTACGAGATGGAGTTCCCCGAGCCGCTCTACAGCGTGGGCCTGGCCGGCAACCCGGAGTACGACACGTCCTCGGTCCGGATCAGCTACACCTCGATGGTCACCCCCGACGCGGTGTATGACGTCGACCTGATCACCCGCACGATGACGCTCCGCAAGCAGCGGCCGGTGCTGGGCGGCTACAACCCCGGCGACTACGAGCAGTTCCGCGAGTGGGCGATCGCCGACGACGGCACCCGGGTGCCGATCTCGATCGTGGCCCGCAAGGGTGTGAAGCGCGACGGCGCGGCCGTTCTCTACGGCTACGGCTCGTACGAGACGAGCATCGACCCGTACTTCTCGATCGCCCGCCTGTCGCTGCTCGACCGCGGCGTCGTCTTCGCCATCGCGCACATCCGCGGCGGCGGCGAGATGGGCCGGCGGTGGTACGAGGAGGGCAAGCTGCTGGCCAAGAAGAACACGTTCACCGACTTCATCGCCTGCGCCCGCCAGCTGGTCCGCGGCCGCTGGACCTCGGCCGACCGGCTGGTGGCCCGCGGCGGCTCGGCCGGCGGCCTGCTCGTCGGCGCGGTGGCCAACCTGGCTCCGGACGACTTCGCCGGCATCGTGGCCCAGGTGCCGTTCGTCGACCCGCTCACCAGCATCCTCGACCCGTCGCTGCCGCTGACGGTCACCGAGTGGGAGGAGTGGGGCAACCCGATCGAGTCGGCCGATGTGTATTCGTACATGAAGTCCTACAGCCCGTACGAAAACGTCGCGAAGCTGGCCTATCCCAAGATCCTGGCGATGACCAGCCTGAACGACACCCGCGTGCTCTATCACGAGCCGGCCAAGTGGATCGCCCGCCTGCGCGCCACCGCCCCCGACGGCGACTACCTGCTCAAGACCGAGATGGGCGCCGGCCACGGCGGCCCGAGCGGCCGGTACGACGCGTGGAAGGAAGAGGCGTTCGTCAACGCCTGGACCCTCGACGTGCTGGGCGTCACCACTCCCTAAATAGGATCTTGCGCATAGGGAATCTTCACGCCTAAGGTCTCGCTGCTGAGAGTTTTCTCAAAATCGGGGCACAAGTGAAGAACGTCTACCGTCGCCTCCTGGCGACGATGGTGGGCGGCGCACTCGCGGCGACGGCGGGGACTGCGGTCCCCGCCCCCGCGATAGCTGCGGCCGCTCCCTCCGAAGTAACGGTGATTCCGGCCGAGGAATACCCCTACTACGACACCTCTCGAACGGACACGCCGGTCTTCGCCGGCGAGACCGGCTTCCTGCATCGGCGCACGAGCACGTCACCGTGGCTGTGGACCACGTACGCCGACCGGAGATCGGTCGTGGTCGACGCGCTGAACGGTGTTCCTTACGGGGGCGCCCTCGGCGTCTTCGGCGACACGGTCGAGCTTCGCGTGTCGACCGCCGGACACCCGCTCTCAGCGACCACGCGCTGGACGCTGGATCTCGCGTCCATGACCTGGCACGAGATCGACATGCCGTTCAACTGGGCGGCCAACATGCGCCAGATCGGCGACTCGCTGCTCCTGATCAGCTCCACCTATCAGCCGGAGCTGCGGCGGTCGGAGGCGGACGGCTCGTACACGACCACGCCCGTGACCGGGATCCCCGCCGGCGCCGACCTCATCCGGATCGTCGCGGGCGACGACGAGACGGCCGTGCTCATGCTGCACTCCCCCACGGGATATCAGTACGGCCTTCTGGACGCCGCGACCGGTCGGGTCGCGCTGATACCCGGCTTCGGCGTGGCCACCAAGGTCGTGCTCAGCGAGGACCGCGTCGGCTTCTACCTCCAGCCGGCCGTCCGCACCTACTCACGGGCGGGCATCGGGGACGGCAGCGACACCTCCGCCCTCACGTTCACGGTGCCGGGATCGAATTTCGGCCTCGCCGGCAACGACCTCATCGTCGCGCCGCCCACCAACGTCGTCCCGTGGAACCTCCAGCGTTACACCCCCGACGGGGCGGCGCCGGAGAAGGTCTCGACGGCCCGCTCGACCGTCCTGGTCCAGGCGCCCGACGGCGTGTTCTTCGTCGGCGGCACCGACGGCACGAACTCGGCGGTGCGCAAAGCCACCGCCACCGGGCAGTCGGTCGTCCTGCCGCTGACGGAGATGGTCAGTGCCGGCATCACCTTCGCCCGAGGCTGGCTGCGGCGCGTCTCGGCGCTGGAGCACACCGGCGAGGCGCCCGAGTACTACCTCAACGGCCACCAGTTGACGCCCGGCACCGGCACCGGCGGACTTCTCGGCGGGAAGCTGTCCGACGTGGTCCCCTGCGAGGCCGGCGCGACCTGCGTCCACGCGGTCGACGGCGCTCTGGGCGGCATCTCATACCTGACCGGCGCCGTGTCGTTGCGAACCGGAACGACCGGGCTCAGCGGCGCCGCCATTCCTCTGCCCTCGACCGGTGGCACAGTGGTCGACGCCTCCCGCAACTACCGGATCGTCAACGGCACCGGCCCGGCCCGCCAGTACATCGTCGGGCCCGACGACAAGATCGCCTCGACCGGGCCGGTGACCGGCGCGGGCCTGTGGTTCGACACCCTGTGGACGGCGAGCGCCGGCCGGCTCCAGCCCAAGAACCTGAAGAGCGGAGCGCTCGGCGCGGCCGTCACCACCGGATCGCCGTGCACCGCCACCGACGTCCAGGCGACCGGGAAGCACGTACTCTGGTCGTGTGGCCCGGCCGGCGCGACGGGCGTCTACGACCTGGCTCGCAAGACCACCCGGGCCCTGCCGGCCGGGCAGTATCTGCTCGGCGACAACTACGCGGTCCGGCACGACGCCGACGGCACGCTGATCCGCTACGACCTCACCGACGGCGCCACGGCCACCCTCGCCACCTTCCCGCGCGGCGACCTGGCCGACGACCGCAACATCACCTGGGCCGTCGACAAATACAGCGGAAACATCGCCTGGGTGGACGGCGACGACGCGGCTCACATCGTCGACCCCGGCGTCACCCGGTCGGCGCCGGCCGCCGCCTCCGTCAGCCCGAGCGACTTGTCCATGTCGTATCCCGGAAGCTTCTCGGTATACGCGACGCTGACCCGCCCGGTCAGCGGCGCCACCCTGGCCATCACTCAGGCCCGCACCGGCCAGGTCATCCGCCTGACCGGTCCGGCCGCACGCGACGCGGTCTCCGTCGCGTGGAACGGCACGTTCGCCGGCAAGCGGCCGGCCAACGGGCTCTACCGATGGACACTGTCGGCCGTCACGGGCGGTATCGCCACCGCCGTCGCCTCGGGCTCGGTGACCGTGCACTGCGGCGGCACCCCGCCCCTGCATGGCTACACCTGCGACGGCCTGCCGACTCTCCTCGGCGTCGGCAAAACCACCACCGGATCCGCCGCGTGGCTGACCGCTCAGCCCGGCACCGCCGCGCTCGCCGTGTCCGGTCCCGAGGCTCTCGGCGCACTCACCGCCGTTGTGCCCTACGGCGACATCGCCAAGGATCTCAAGAACGATTTGCTCGTACGCCGGGCCGACGGCACCCTGCGCGCGTACCTCTCCGATCCGACGCCGAACTTCTACGGCAACCGGACGGTCCTGATTGCCGGCAACTGGAACAGGTTCAACGCCCTGGTCCACACCGGCGACCTGACCGGCGACGGGGTCTCCGATCTGCTCGCCCGCGAGACCTCCACCGGCCGCCTGTTCCGCTTCACCGGCAACGGCAAGGGCGGCTTCAGCTCGTCCGCGGCCTACGGCGGCGCCTACAAGGGTGTCTCCCGCTTCGTCGGCCCCGGCGACATCACCGGCGACGGCAAGGCCGACCTGATCCTGCTCTACGGCACCACGATGTACGCCTGGTACGGCAACGGTAAAGGCGGCTTCACCCCCGGCCTGCATCTGATCGGCAGCGGCTACCTCGGCTTCAACACGATCATCGGGGCCGGCGACCTCAACGAAGACGGCAAGAACGACCTGCTCATGCGCAACAGCGCGGGCGTCCTCTGGCGCAAGCTCGGCAACGGCAAGGGCGGCTTCGGCCCGCTCCAACTCGTCGGGACCGGCTACCAGAAGTACGCGGCTCTCTACTAACCCAGGACATAAGAGTGAAGAACGCCTACCGCCGCACCCTCGCGGCGATCGTGGGTGGCGCGCTCGCGACGACGGCGGGGATCTC
Organism: Paractinoplanes atraurantiacus; assembly: GCF_900215205.1. GTDB lineage: Bacteria > Actinomycetota > Actinomycetes > Mycobacteriales > Micromonosporaceae > Actinoplanes > Actinoplanes atraurantiacus. The sequence continues at coordinate 40,020 of NZ_OBDY01000032.1, read as the reverse complement.
GGTTCCCGCCGTTGCGATGGCCGCGACCACCCCTCATGAAGTCGCCGTGGTGCCGGCCGTGAAAACGCCGCCCGCGCAGCCCAGCCTGAGCAACTCCGTCGTCTTCGCCGGCAAGACCGGCGTCCTGCACCGGCGCACGGCCACCTCGCCCTGGCTGTGGACCCGATACTCCGACCGCAAGACGGTCTCCGTTCCCGAACTGGCGCAGGTTCCCACCGGCTCCGCCGTCGGCCTGTTCGGCGACACCATCGACGTCCAGGCGCCGACGACCGGTCATCCGGTCTCGTCGACCACGCGCTGGACCCTCGACCTCGGCACCATGACCTGGCATCGGATCGACCTGCCGTACCCCTGGGCGTATTCCAACGAACGCCTGATCGGTGACGCGCTGCTGGCGGTCCGCCCGGGTAACCGGGTCGCCGAGCTTCGGCGGACAGCCGAGGACGGCTCCAGCACCACGACGCCGGTCACCGGCATCCCCGACGGCGCCACCCTCTTGTCGATCCAGGCCGGCGACGACCGTTCGGCCGTGCTGAAGTTCTACACCGGGACCGTGCTCCAGTACGTCCTGCTGGACGTGGCCACCGGCCGGGTCGCACCGATTCCCGGGTCGTCAGTGGTCGACAAGTTCGTGCTGTCCGCGGATCGCATCGGCCTGTACTCCTCCACGTCCTCGACCGTGCGCACCTACTCCCGCTCCGGCATCACGGACGGCACCGACGCCACCGCCACCGTCTTCGCGGCGCCCACGTCCAGTTTCGGCCTGGCCGGCGACGACCTGATCACCGTTTCGGCGTGGGCGATAAACGGCTGGCTGAAAGTCGAGCGCCGGACCCCGGACGGCGCCACGCCCAAGACGGTGGCGAACGCCCGCGTGTCCACCCTCGCCCAGGCCTCCGACGGTGTCTTCTTCGCGGGCGGAACCGAGCAGTCCGACGGTTCGGACTGGGCGGTGCGCAAGGCCACGGCCGACGGCGAGGAGGTCGTCGCCTCGATCGCGGCGCCCCGGGTGAACGCCGGGGTCTCGCTCTCGTCGGGCCGCATGCGCCAGGTGACGGCGTCCCAGCCGCTCGGCGAGGCGGCCGTCGACTACCACCCCTACAGCTACACGATCGGAGTTCCCGGCCGTACGGACGACGCGGCGTTCCTCGGTGCTCCGGTGCCGTGCGAGGCGGGCGCCGCCTGTGTGCGGACGTTCGGCGGCCACGACCAGGGCATGCCGTGGATCACGGGCACCGCCCTCAAATTCCAGGATTCCGGGCAGCACGGGTCGGTCTTCGCCCTGCCCTCGACGGAAGGGGCCGTCGTCGACGCCTCCTACCGGTACACGCTGATCAACGGCGGAACCCCGAAGACGCAGTACGTGGATCTGGACAGTTCCGGCATCGTCTACACCGGACCGGTGACCGGCGCCGCACTGTGGTTCCGCACCCTCTGGCGGGCCACGAAGGCCGGAACGCTCCAGGCTCTCACCCTGCCCGCCGGCCGGAACGACACGGCGACAGCCGGCGCCACGGTCACGACCGGCTCGGCCTGCACGGCGACCGAGGTCCAGGCCACGGCGAAATACCTCTACTGGGCCTGCGGCGCCACCGGCCCGGCCGGCGTCTACGACCTGATCCGCAAGGCGAACATCGCGCTGCCGGCCGGCCAATACCTGCTCGGCGACAACTACGTCGTGCGGCACGACGCCGACGGCACGCTCGTCCGCTATGAGGTCACCGGCGGGAAGCTCGGTGAGGCGGCCACGCTGGCCACCTTCGACCGCGGCCCGCTGGCCGACGACCGCAACGTGAACTGGGCGGTCGACAAGTTCGGCGGCAACGTCGCCTGGGTCGACAGCGGCACCGCCGTGCACATCGTGAATCCCGGCGTCACGCCGTCGGCCCCGGCGATCTGGGTCGAGGAGAGCGGCGTGTCCTGGCCGAACACCTCGACGCCCAGCGTGTGGTCGGCCGCCTTCCGGTTCACGCAGCCCGTGACCGCGTCGCGGATCATCATCACCCAGGTGCGGACCGGCAAGGTCGTCTACGACTCCACCACCGGCCGCCTGCCCGTCTCCCGCCGCGTCGCCTGGGACGGTCTCCAGGCCGGCAAGCGCGCGACCAGCGGCACCTACCGCTGGCAGCTGATCACCGGTAGCACCACGCTCGGCTCGGGGTCGTTCAACCTCCTCTGCGGCGCGCCGACCCTGCATGCGATCGACTGCAACGGCTTCCCGTCGGTGCTGGGGGTCCGCCCGTCGGGCGAGGGGCACTGGCTGGCCTCGTCACCGTCCACCGCCGCCCTGCGGGACAACGGCTGGACCGAGACGTGGGACCGTTCGCAGATCACCGCGCTCGTGCCCTACGGCGACATCAACAGGGACTTCAAGAACGACCTGCTCGTTCGCTACAAGAACGGTTCCATGCGGGTCTACCTCGGCTACGGCCAGTCCTCCTTCGCCGTCAAGACGTCGCAGGCGGTCGGTGGCAACTGGAACCGCTTCGACCAGATCGTGCACACCGGCGACCTCACCGGGGACGGCGTCTCCGACCTGGTCGCCCGCGAGACCTCGACCGGGCGCCTGTTCCGGATCACCGGCAACGGCAAGGGGAGCTTCAGCTCCTCGGCCGCTTACGGGGGAACGTACAAAGGCGTCTCCCGTTTTGTCGGTCCGGGCGACATCACCGGTGACGGCAAGGCCGATCTGATCGCGATCTACGGCACGACGATGTACGCCTGGTACGGCGACGGCAAGGGTGGCTTCACCCCGGGCATGCATCTGATCGGCAGCGGTTACCTGGGCTTCAACACGATCATCGGGGCCGGTGACCTGAACGAAGACGGCAAGAACGACCTGCTCATGCGCAACAGCGCCGGCCAGCTCTGGCGCAAACTCGGCAACGGCAAGGGCGGCTTCGGCCCCCTCCAGCTGGTCGGGACCGGCTACCAGAAGTACGCGGCTCTCTACTAACCCCAGGAAACAAAGTGAAGAACGCCTACCGCCGCACCCTCGCGGCGATGGTCGGCGGTGCCCTCGCGGCCGCGGCGGGGACCTCGGTCCCCGCCCCCGCGATGGCCGCGACCACCCCTCACGAAGTGACAGTCGTGCCGGCCGAGAAAGGTCCGCCCAACCAGACCAGCCTCAACAACTCGGTCGCCTTCGCCGGTAAGACCGGCGTCCTGCATCGGCGCACGAGCACGTCCCCCTGGCTGTGGACCAGATATTCCGACCGACGGTCGGTCGTGGTCTCGGCCCTGACCAACGTTCCCTCGGGCGGAGTCGCCGGGCTGTTCGGCGACACCGTCGAAGTCCTGGTGTCGACGGCAGATCGTCCGGTCACCTCCACCTTGCGATGGACGCTGGATCTCGACGCCATGACCTGGCATCGGGTCGACCTGCCCTTCAACGGGAGCGTCTACAACGCTCGGCCGGTCGGCGACGCCCTGCTCCAGGTCCGCCCCGACTTCCAGATCGAGCTGCGGCGGCCGGCCGGTGACGGCTCCGACACCACCACGCTGGTCACCGGGGTTCCGGACGGCACCAACGCGGTCCGGATCGAAACCGGCGACGACCGGGCGGCCGTGCTGCGGTTTCACACTTCGGCCGGATATCAGTACGGCCTGCTGGACGCCGCCACGAGCAGGGTCGCGCCGATTCCCGGGTCGGCCGTGGCCCTCAAGGTCGTGCTCTCCGGGGACCGCGTCGGCCTGTTCACCGGCCCAGCTGTGCGCACATTCTCGAGGGACGGCATCACGGACGGCACCGACTCCGCCGCCACCGTCTTCACGGTGGCGGCGGTGTCCCCCAGTTTCGGTCTGGCCGGCGACGACCTGATCACCGTGTCGTCGTTCGCCGAGAACGGCTGGCTGAAGGTCCAGCGCCAGACCCCGGACGGCGCCAAGCCCACGCCGGTGGCGAACACGCGCCTGTCGACACTCACCCAGGGCCCCGACAGCGTCCTCTTCGCCGGTGGCACCGGGGACGGTTCGGACTGGGCGCTGCGCAAGGTCACGGCCGAGGGCCAGGAGGTCGTCACGCCGGTCATAGCGCCCACGGTGAACGCCGGGGTCTCGCTCTCGTCGGGCCGGCTGCGTCACGTGACCGCGTCCCAGCCGATCGGCGAGGGAACCATCGGCTACCACCCCTACAGCTACTCGATCGGACCGAGCGGGGTCACCGGCCGCACCGACGACAAGGCGTTCCCCGATCCCCCTCAGCCGTGCGAGACCGATGCCGCCTGCGTGCGGACGCTCGGCGGCCACGACTGGGGCATGCCGTGGATCAGCGGAACGACCCTCAACTACCAGGACGGCGGGCAGACCGGGTCAAGCTTTGCCATCCCGTCGACCGGAAGCAGCGTCGTCGACGCCTCCTACCGGTACACCCTCATCAACGGCGGCAACCCGAAGACGCAGTACGTCGATCTGAACAGCAACGGCGTCGTCTACTCCGGACCGGTGACCGGGGCCGCGCTGTGGTTCCGCACCCTGTGGCGCGCCACGAAGGCCGGCACCTTGCAAGCTTTCACTCTGCCGATCGGCCCGAACGATCCGGCCACGGCCGGCGCCACGGTCACCACCGGCTCGGCCTGCACGGCCACCGAGGTCCAGGCCACCGCGAAGTACCTCTACTGGGCGTGCGGGGCCACCGGCCCGGCCGGCGTCTACGACCTGACCCTCAAGGCGAACATCGCGCTGCCGGCCGGCCAGTACCTGCTCGGCGACAACTACGTCGTGCGGCACAACGCCGACGGCACGCTCGTCCGCTACGAGATCACCGGCGGCAAGCTCGGCGAACCGGCCACGCTGGCCACCTTCGACCGCGGCCCGCTGGCCGACGACCGCAACGTGAACTGGGCCGTCGACAAGTTCGGCGGCGACGTGGCCTGGGTCGACAGCGACAACGCCGTGCACATCGTCGACCCCGGTGTCACGCCCTCGGCCCCGGCGGTCTGGACCGAGTACGACTTCACCTACGAGCAGGGCACCACCACTCCCAGCGTATGGTCGGTCAGGTTCCGGTTCACCCGCCCGGTGACGGCGTCGCGGGTCATCATCACCCAGGCGCGGACCGGCAAAGTCGTGTACGACTCGACCACCGGCGCCGTTCCTGTCACCCGCCAGGTCTCCTGGAACGGCCTCGTGGGCGGCAAGCGGGCGACGAGCGGCACCTACCGATGGCAGTTGGTGTCGGGCACGACGACACTCGGTTCGGGCTCGTTCCTGCTCTCCTTCGGCACACCCACGTTGCATGCGATCGACCGCTTCGGCTTCCCGTCGGTGCTGGGCGTCCTCCCGTCGGGTGCGGGTCACTGGTTGGCGTCGAGCCCGTCCACGGCCGCTCTGCGCGACTCCAACGGCGCGACGGAGACCTGGAACCGCTCGAAGATCACCGCACTCGTGCCCTATGGCGACATCAACCGCGACGCCAAGAACGACCTGCTGGTCCGCTTCGCCAACGGCACCATGCGGGTCTACCTCGGATACGGCCGTCCGGCCTTCGACATTCAGACCTCGGTGGCTGTCCCGGGCAACTGGAACCGCTTCAACCAGATCGTGCACACCGGCGACCTCACCGGCGACGGCGTCTCCGACCTGCTCGCCCGGGAGACCTCGACCGGGCGCCTGTTCCGCTTCACCGGCAACGGCAAGGGCGGCTTCAGCTCGTCCGCGGCCTATGGAGGCACCTACAAGGGCGTCTCCCGTTTCGTCGGTCCGGGCGACATCACCGGTGACGGCAAGGCCGATCTGATCGCGATCTACGGCACGACGATGTACGCCTGGTACGGCGACGGCAAGGGTGGCTTCACCCCGGGCATGCATCTGATCGGCAGCGGTTACCTGGGCTTCAACACGATCATCGGGGCCGGTGACCTGAACGAAGACGGCAAGAACGACCTGCTCATGCGCAACAGCGCGGGCGTTCTGTGGCGCAAGCTCGGCAACGGCAAGGGCGGCTTCGGCGCCCTCCAGCTGGTCGGGACGGGCTACCAGAAGTACGCCGCCCTCTACTGATCTGCAAAAAACAGGCGCCGCCCGCGACCTCGAGGTCGCGGGCGGCGTCTGTTTCTCAGTTCATCACCGGTTCGCCGGGGACGTTGAACAGCGGCTTCCACGGGTCGTCGGCGTCGATCGGGAACTCGGTCGACGGGGTCTCTCCCTTGGTGGTCCACCTCGCCTCGTACGGCAGGCCGTTGGACATCACCCGGGCACCGCGCTGGTAGAGGATGCCGGGGGCCCAGATCCGCTTGACCCCGGTGACCGTCGGCACCGGGCGGGGCGCCTTCTCGACCGGGCTGACCGGGCCGATCACCGACCAGGCGCTCTGCGTGCCGGCGGCCGGCGCCGCCGACGGGTCGAGGCCGGAGTTGGCCCACTTGGCCTCGTAGACGACGCCGTGCCAGACGACCTTGTAGCCGCCCACGTACATCGCGGTGAGCCGCCAGATCGGGTAGGGGCTGGTCTTCGGGTCGTCGACGGTGGCGGCCTGGTCGGGGATCTCCACCGAGTCGGCGCTGCCGCCGGTGGCGGCCTTGCCGGGCAGGCCGGCGAAGACCTTCGAGAAGGCGAGCGCGTCCTGGTCGACGCCGCTGCACGTGTTGGAGTGCACCACCACGTTGGCGAAGGTGCCGCGGCAGGGTGCGTCCCGGTTGATCGACCACATCGAGACCCGGCCGAGGCCGTTGTCGACGGCGAACCTGGCCAGGCCGGCGGCGTCGTCGAGCGTGAAGCGCTCGGTGTCGACGTCGTTCTGGCCGATCATCGGGGTGGCCCCGATGCGGGACCACACCTGCGGCGACGTGAGCTTCTGGCCGAGGCGCAGGTAGAGGTCGGACAGCTGCTTGTGGGTGCCGTTGAGCGCGCTCGTGCTCAGGGCCAGCATGTCCGGGTTCTTGTCGCCGTTGTTGTAGTCCATCGTCATGACGTTGACGCCGCGCAGGGCGACGTCGCCTTCGAGCATGCCGCGGACCAGAGCGACACCGTCGTCGGTGAGGCCGTTCGGGGTGACCGGCAGGGTGAGCCAGACGGCGAGCGGCTTGCCGTCCTTCTCCCGCTCCTTCTGGACCGTGGCGACCGCGGTGACGCGCCGCCGCAGGGACGCTTGGTCGGCGACGGCGGTTCCCTCGATGTCAAGGTCGAGGGTGTTCACGTCGTACCGCTTGATCAGCTGGCGGTACGCGCCGGTGAGCCGGTCCTGGTCGGTGCAGGCGACGGCGAGCTCCTTGTTGGCCAGGCCGCCGAGGCTCAGGGTGATGTCGCCGCCGGCCTGCCGCAGCTGGTTGATGCGGCGGTCGAGTTCGAGCGACGAGGCCGCCCCGTCCAGGGTGTAGGCGCCGCCCCAGCTCGGCGTGCACGGGCTCTGCGGGTCGGCGACGACGAAGCCGAGCGCGACGTCGTTGGCCGGGTTGGCCGTGGGGTCCTGGAACTGGAAGGTCGGGGTCAGCGTGACGTCGACGTACGGCACCGCCCAGGACTTCGCGGTCGGCCCGGACGTGTTCCGCAGGTGCATGACCTCGAGGGTGCCGCCGACGCCGGCCAGGGCCAGGACGAGCACCAGGATGCCCAGTCGCGGCCAGGAGAGCCGGCTGCGCGGCTGCTCCGGTTCCTGCCAGTTCGGGTCGGCGAGCGGGTCGTACTCCGGCCGCACGGCTACGTGTGTGGCGCGGTCCGTCATGTATGGCCTTTCGAGTTTTCGAGTCGCCACACGCTGACGCACCCCCGCCTTTTGCGCGATCGGGCAAACAGACGATGACGTCCAATCTGGACATCCGAGCGTCAAAACTTGATCTTGGAACGACAATTCCGCCGGACGCCGCCGTGCGGTGTCGACGCAATTCGCACCGAAGGGCCCTAAAACGCATGCCACGCACACCGGCGGACCGGCGTAAGCCGGACGCCCAGCGCCAATGGGGAGCCGACCGGAGGACGGAACCTCATCCGATCGTTCCGTCACCGGTCTCCGAAGGCAGGATCACCCGCGGCCGGCTCGCCATCGTGGTGACCATCACGGTCTGGGCCTGTTACATCACATACACGATCATCCAGCAGTTCATCGCCGGTCACGCGTCCAGCGTGCGGCTGGGGATCGAGGCGATCGTCTACATGCTCGTCGTCACCGGCCTGGCCGCCTCCGCCATCGCCTACCTCATCACGCGGATCGGCTACTTCTACCGCGGACGCGGCCACCAGCGGGCGCCCCGGATCATGCTCGACGAGTTCATCGGCGGGAAGACGCCGTCCGTGACCGTTCTGGTGCCGTCATATCAGGAGGACGAGCGCACCAACCGCACCACGCTGCTGTCGGCCGCCCTCCAGGAATACCCCGGCCTGCGGGTGACCCTTCTCATCGACGACCCGCGGCAGCCCAAGACCCGGGCCGCCCGCGACATGCTCCTCGCCGCCCGCGCGCTGCCGGGCCGGATCGAGACCGAGCTCAAGGTCCCGTACCACCACGTCTCGACCGCCTTCGCGAGCTTCGACGACCAGGTGCGGTACCGCGGCGGCTATCTCGTGGTCCTCGAGGACATGCGCCGGCTGGCCGACGAATACCGGTTCGCCTCCGACTGGCTCTACGACCTCGGCGCCCGGCAGGAGATGGTCGACCACACCGACACGTTCTTCGTCGAGCACATCCTCCAGCCGCTGGCCGTGGAGCTCGGCCAGATCTCGGGCGCCCTGCACAAAGGCGCCGACGAGCAGGTCACGCTGCCGCTGGCCCGGATGAACCAGCTCTACAAGCGGCTGCTCGCCATCTTCGACGCGCAGGTCACCAGCTTCGAGCGCAAGAAGTACGTGTCGCTGTCGCACGAGCCGAACAAGGCGATGAACCTCAACAGCTACATCGGGCTCATGGGCGGCGCCTATCAGGAGATCAGCACCCCGATGGGCACCGCGCTGGTGACCGCGGGCCCCAACCGGGCCGACCTGGTCGTCCCCGACCCCGACTACGTGCTGACCCTCGACGCCGACAGCGTTCTGCTTCCCGAGTACGCGCTGCGGCTCGTCCATCTGCTCGAACAAGGTGCCTACGCTCAGCACGCGGTGGCGCAGACTCCGTACAGCGCCTATCCGGGCTCGGCGACCCGCATCGAGCGCATCTCGGGCGCTACGACGGACATTCAGTACATCGTCCATCAGGGCATGACGCACTACGGCGCCACGTTCTGGGTCGGCGCCAACGCGGTGCTGCGCAAGAAGGCCCTGGACGAGATCTGCGAGGTCTCGTACGAGGGCGACTGGGAGATCAAGCGGTACATCCAGGACCGTACGGTCATCGAGGACACCGAATCGACGATCGACCTCGGTGTACGGGGCTGGTCGCTGCACAACTACCCCGAGCGGCTCGCCTACAGCGCGACCCCACCCGACTTCGGCTCGCTCTGCATCCAGCGGCAGCGCTGGGCCAACGGCGGCCTGCTGATCCTGTCGCGCCTCAAGGACCAGTTCCGGGCGAAGTCCAAGCGCGAGGACAAGAACCGCTTCGGCGAGTACTTCCTGCGGGTCAACTACATGGCCTCCATCTTCTGGAGCTCCGTGTGCCTGATCGTCATGCTGGCCTACCCGTTCAACAACGAGCTGCTCAACCCGATCCTGCTGCTCGTCTCGGTGCCGTACTTCCTGATGATGGCGGCCGACCTGAAGCACCTGGGCTACAAGCGGTCGGACATGCTGCGGATCTACGGCTTCAACCTGATCCTGCTGCCGGTCAACCTGTCGGGCAGCATCGCCTCGCTGCTCCAGCTGCTCACCGGCGAAAAGAGCGCGTTCAAGCGCACGCCCAAGGTGCGTGACCGCACGACGGCGGCGACCAGCTATCTCATCCTGCCCCTGGCGCTGGTCGCGCTCTGCGTCTACACCGTCGTGCACGACATCCAGCTTCACCAGTGGAACAACCTGGTCTTCGCCGGGCTCAACCTGATCCTCTCGCTGTACGCGATGATCGCCTTCGTCGGCCTGGGCAACACGGTCGTCGACCTGTGGACCCACCTGCGCAACTGGCTGATCCGGCCGGTCACCCCGAAGAAGACCGGCAAGAAGAAGAAAGCGCCGAAGAAGACGGCCCCGGTCGGTGACTGGGCGACCGTCCTGCACTACCGGCACGAGCACGGCGCCGCCGCCGGCCAGACGACCGTACGGCTCCAGCGCAACGACGCCGGCGCCTGGAAGACCGACAAATCGTCGTCCAGCCGGGCCCACTCGTTCGAGGAGTTCAGCTTCTTCACGGTCTTCCAGCCGATCTACAACATGATCAACGGCCATGTCGCCGGGTACGAGGCGCTCACCCGCTTCGCCGACGGCAGCAACCCGCGGGAGGCCCTGGAGGCGGCCGCCGAGCGGGGCGTGCACGTCGCGCTCGACGCGGCGCTGGTCCAGGCGGCCATCACGTCCTCGGCCTCCCTGCCCAACGGCACCTGGCTCGCGATCAACGTCTCGGCCGACCTGCTGCGCCGCCCGCACGACCTGGCACCGCTGCTCCACCAGGCGCGGCGTCCCCTGGTCCTCGAGGTCGGCGCCGAGGCGCCGGCCGAACTCAGCCGGCTCGGCGGCAACGTGCGCGTCGCCGTCGACGACCTGGGCGCGGGCTACGAGACCCTGTCCATGGTCGAGACGCTGCGGCCGGCCTTCCTCAAGCTGGGCGTCGACTCGCTGGAGGGCGTCGAGCACCAGACCGCGCGGCAGGCCGCGATCCGGGCGCTGGTCGAGTTCGCCGAGCAGCACGGCTGCACCGTCATCGCCGAAGGCATCGAGACGGCCGCGCAGCGCGACGCCCTCGTGGCCTGCGGCGTGCCGTTCGGGCAGGGCTTCTACCTGGGCAAGCCGGTGCCGGTGGAGCGCGTCCTGGCCGGCGTCGGCGGCTGGTAGCGCCGGCGGCTGGCAACGCCCTCCCGCCCGCGTCGGCGGCTCGGCAGGGATCTAGAGGCGACGGCGCAGGGCGACGACAGCGATGTCGTCGGCCTGTTGCCCGTCGCCACCCAGCTGGGTCAGCAGGCGGCGGCCGAAATCGTCCAGGTCCGGCTCGATCGTCGCCGCCGCCTCGGCCAGGGCGGTCAGGCCCACGTCGATGTCGGCGTCGCGGCGCTCGACCAGGCCGTCGGTGTAGAGCACCAGCGTGCCGCCCGGCGGCAGCACGAACTCCAGGTCGTCCGGGCGGGGCGCGTTGATGCCGAGCAGCGGGCCGCGAGGCTGAAGGAAGTGGGCGCCGGCGTCCGGGGTGTGCAGCAGCGGCGGCAGGTGGCCGGCGCTGGCCAGGCGCACGCTGCCGGTCGCCGGGTCGAGCGTGAGCAGGCAGATGGTGGCCGACTCGGCCGGCAGGACCGTGCGCATGAAGCGGTTGACCAGGCTCAGCACCGTGCCCGGCGGGTGGCCCTCGACCGCGTACGCCCGGACCGCGTGCCGGACCTCGGCCATGACCGTCGCCGCGTGCAGCGAGTGGCCGGCGACGTCGCCGATCGCCACCAGCAGCCGGCCCTCGAGCATGGTCAGCTCGTAGAAGTCGCCGCCGACCTCGGTCTGCGCGCCCGCCGGCTCGTAGCGCATGGCCAGCTCCAGGCCGGGCACGTCGGGCAGGCGGGACTGGAGCAGGCTGCGCTGGAGGGTGACCGCGATCCGGTGCTCCTCGTCGTACGAGCGCTGGGCCTCGACCGCCGCCGCGACCGCCTGGGAGAGCTGGCGCAGCACCGGGAAGCCGGGTGTCTGCGAGCTGCTCGGCACCGCCACGAAGACCGGTGGGCGATCGGCTCGCAGGCGCGCGGCGCCCACGGCCACCGTGTCGCCCTCGGGCCACTCGGCCAGATTCCAGTCGGACGGCTCCTCCCTGCGTACGAGGGAACCGACCGCGACCTCCCGCGACGTGGGTGACCACCGGCGCACTTCCGGCGGAGAGCCGCAAGCGGCCAGGCTCTCACCGTCGGCCGTCTCGGCCACCACCACGACCGGTCCGCCGAAGATGTCGACGGCGCCCTCGGCGGCCGCCGTCAGCAGGCCGGCCAGCGTCGGCGCCGAGTTGATCTCGAGGGTGGCCTCGGCCAGCCGTACCAGCCGGGTGGCCAGGGTCTCGGCGCGCCGGCGAGCCGAGTAGTACCGCAGCACCGCCTGCACGGTGGCGATCAGCTCGTCGGGCTCGATCGGCTCCACCAGATAGGCGTCGGCGCCCCGGTTCAGGCCCTGCGTGCGGTCGACGACGTCGACGGCGTGAGCCGAGACGTGGATGACCGGCAACGCGCCGTACTCGGCGTCGGTCTTGATCCGTTCACAGACGTCGAAACCGCTCATGTCGGGCAGCTTCACGTCCAGGACCACCAGGTCGACGCCCGAGTCGGGCAGCATCCGCAGCGCCTCGCCGCCCGTCTCCGCCTGCCGCACTGTGAAACCGGCGCGGGTCAGCCAGCTCACCAGCAGATATCGCTTGGTCGCGCTGTCGTCGACGACGAGGACGGTGGTGCCGGCGGAGCTCATGAGACCGGCAGCCACAGCGTGAACGTGCTGCCCTCACCGGGTGTGGAGGCGACACGCAGGGCGCCGCCCAGGATGCCGGCGAGCCGGCGGGCGTACGGCAGACCCAGACCCGTGCCCTTGCCGCTGACCGGCTTGCTGCCGGGCACCTGGTAGAACTCCTCGAAGACGCGCTCGTGCAGCTCCTCGGGAATGCCGGTGCCGGTGTCGGAGACGGTGAACTCCGCGTCGTCGCCGATCCGGCGCACGCTCAGCCGCACCTCGCCCGACTCGGTGAACTTCAGCGCGTTGGTGAGCAGGTTGCGCAAGATCCGGGCCAGAAGCACTTCGTCCGTACGGATCGACGGCACCGAGGGCTCCTCGACCACGAAGCCGACCTCGGGCCGGGTCGCCATAGGCCGCAGCGTGCCCCTCAGCTGTCCGAAGACGGCCTTCAGATCGACGTCGGCCATGGTCGCCTCGACCCGGCCGGCCTCGGCCTTGGCCAGGTCGAGCAGGTCGTTGACCAGTGAGAGCAGGTCGGTGGCGGAGCCGCGGATGAGGTCGACCTGGCGGGTCTGCTCCTCGGTCAGATCGTCGGAGGCCTCGTCGCCCAGCAGCCGGCCGAGCCCGATGATGGCGGTGACCGGCGCCCGCAGCTCGTGGCTGACGTTGGCCAGGAACCGGCTTTTCGCCTCGCTGGCCGCGGCCAGCTGCACCGATTTCTCGTCGAGCTCGGCGTAGAGGGCGACGACGCCGCGGTTGGTCTCCTCCAGCTCCTCGGAGAGCTGGTGGTAGAGGGCCATCACGCCGCGGTTGGTCTCCTCGAGCTCGGCGTTGAGCCGGGCCAGGTCGTCACGTTGCGCCCGCACCTCGTCCAGGGCGGCGATGAGCTGCTGGTTCTGCAGGTTCAGCTCGTCGATCGGGTTGCCCGGGACATGCTCGGCCAGCCCGGCGCGGATCTCGTCCATCCGGTCCGGGGTCAACCTCGGCGTACTCGCCGGCAACCGTCGAGCCATCCATACGACCGTACCGTTTCCGGCATCGGTGACCTCCATCTTGTCCACCAGGCGGCCGGCCTGCGCCAACTCGGGCCTCAGCCGCGCGGCGTCGCCGGGCACCGGACTCTCCACCGTCACCTGCAACATGGGTGGTACCCCGTCACGCTGGACCATGAACGTCACATCGGCATCACGGGCGCCGGACAACATCACCCGGCTCACCTCGCTCAGGGCGGTGGCGAGACGGGTCTGGTCCTGCTGCTCGAGGCCGACCTCGCGGGCCACCTCGCGGCCGAGCTGGCGTACCGCGAAAATGTCCTGCGCCACCCGCAGGCGCATCTTCATCAGCTGCTCGGGCCCGTCCGTCATGGAAGCCGGGCCACGATCACGCCGGCGTCGTCGCGGCGCACGCCCGCGTCGCGGAGCACCGTCGCCGCCAGCACCACCGGCGAATGGGTGAGCAGGCCGGGGTAGTCCGCCGGGTTCCAGCGGTCGACCACGCCGTCGGAGTGCATGACGACGGCCGAGCCGGGCTCCAGCGGATAGTCGTACTGCCGGATCTGCCGCCGCTGATGGCCGGCGATGCCGGGCAGCGAGACCATGCCGCGCCGGGCGCCGCCGGGCGCGAAGACCGTGCCGGAGATGTTGCCGAGGCCGGCGTAGCGGACGACGCCGGCCTCGGCGTCGAGCTCGGCCACGGCCAGCGCGGCGCCCCGGGTGTGATTCAGCTTGCGGTGCAGCAGCTCGACGATGCCGGAGGGCTGGTCGGCGGGCGCCTCGAGAAAGACGCGGACGGCCTCGTGGGAGGCGGCGGCCGCGAGCCCGCCGTGCCCGAGCCCGTCGGACATGAGGATCTGGCGGCGCCCGTCCGCGTCACGGAGGGCGAACGCGTCGCCGCTGACCGGCTCGCCGGTCAGCGGGCGGGTGACGCCCGCCGCCCAGGCCGGCTCGGGCGGGCCGTCCGGCCAGACCTGAGCGGCCACGACGGTTCCCTTGCCCGGTACGGAGTGCATGTCGCACCAGTCGGACTGGCGCGAAATCGAGCCGAGCCCGATGCCGAGCGTGCCCGCGGTCGAGTGGCCGTCACCGAACGAACGGGCCAGATCGGCCATGCCGGGACCGCTGTCGACCGCGATGATCTCGACGCCGGCCTGTCCGGCCGCGCGGACCGTACGCAGTAGCAGGACGCCCTGGTCGGCGTGCTTGACCAGGTTTCCGGCGACCTCGGCGGCCACTATCGAGAGGTCGGCGGTCTTGCGCTCGGGCATGCCGATCTCGACCGCCAGGCGCTCGGCCGTCCGGCGGACAGCGGAAGCGGTCGCGGCGGCCTCCACCCGGAACCAGGCTCCCCCGTCGAGGAGTCCCTCGGGTATCGACGCCACCGCGCCTCCGCTCATCGGCACCATTTGGTCACGGTAATGCTCGTCCCCGCGCCGGGCGCGGTGACGATGTCGAACTCGTCCACCAGCCGGCGGGCGCCACTGAGACCGAGCCCCAGTCCGGAGCCGGTGGTGTAACCGTCGGTGAAGGCCAGGTCGAGGTCGACGATGCCGGGACCCTGATCAGCGAAGACTATCCGGATGCCGGGCCGCCGGCCGTTGTCGACCGTGGTCACCTCGACGGTGCCGCCCCCACCGTAGACCAGTGTGTTGCGGGCCAGCTCGCTCGCGGCGGTGACCAGCTTGGTCTGGTCGACGAGCGAGAGCTTCACGGCCACGGCGACAGTACGGACGAGCTGCCGCACCCGTACGACGTCCTGGTCCGAATTGACCTGGATCAGCTCGCCCTGCTGGTTCACGGTGCCGCTGCCGCGGGCGTCTCGGGCTCGCTCTCGTCCTCGGCGTCGCCCTCGTCGAACTCCCAGTCGTCGGCGGCGCGCTCGCGGGCCAGCAGGTCCATGCCGAGCTCGACGTTCAGGGCCGTACGGATGCCGGGCAGCTGCAGGCCCAGCTCGACCAGCGTGATGGCCACGGCCGGGCGCATGCCGACGACCACGGTCTCGGCGTCGAGGACCCGCGAGATCGAGGCGATGCTGGCCAGGGTGCGCCCGACGAACGAGTCGACGATGTCGAGCGCGCTGATGTCGATGATCACGCCGTGGCAGCCGGTCGCGACGATCCGGTCGGCGAGGTCCTCCTGCAGTTGCAGGGCGGTCTGGTCCTCCATGTCGATCTGGATCGAGACCAGGAGGATGTCACCGATCTTGAGGACCGGAACACGTTCCACGTCAGCGCCCCAGCCGCTTGGCCTGGCCGGTCTTGCCGAGCACGTAGCGCAGCGCGTCGGCCAGCGAGGCCTTGGTGGCGATGTCGCCGAACTCGATGCCGAGCGCCACGATCGTCTGGGCGATCTGCGGCCGGATGCCGGAGATGATGCAGTCGGCGCCCATCAGCCGGGCCGCCACGACGGTCTTGAGCACGTGCTGGGCGACCTGGGTGTCGACCGCCGGCACACCGGTGATGTCGATGATCGCGTACGGCGAACCGGTGTCGACCAGCGTCTGCAGCAGGCGCTCCATGACCACCTGGGCCCGCGCCGAGTCGAGAGTGCCGACCAGCGGCACGGCGACGACGCCCTCCCAGAGCTTGACCACCGGGGTGGAGAGCTCGAGCAACTGCTCGGCCTGGTCGGCGATGAGCTCCTCGCGCACGCGCACGTAGCTGTCGGAGGTGAACAGGGCCGCCTCGTCGACGAAGGCGGACAGGGCCACGTAGTCGCGCAGGGCTGCCTCGCTGCCGCCACCCTGGTCGACGATGGTGAGCACCGCCGCCTTGAAGGCGAAGACGCTGACCGCGGTCTCGGTCACCGAGAACCCCTGCCGGGCCCGGCTCGCGGAGAGGTCGCTCAGCTGGGCCCGAAGCTCGGCCGCGGGTTCGTCGCCGATCGCCTGGGCTCCGCCGGAGAGCGCCTGCTGAAAGGCCTTACGCAGCTCGGAGTGCTGCCGCTGCAGCTCGGCGTGGCTCAACCGGCCCCGCAGGGTGGCGGCCACCCGTTCCGTCCAGGTCGCCACCAGGGCGTCACTGTTGTCCTCGAGCAGTCCGGCGAACCGAGCCGCCTCTTCCGCAGTCAGCGTCACCGCTGCCTCCCGACTCTGTTTGTTCTGTCCGGTCCCGCGTGCAACTTTGCCTGTCCGGCGTGCAACGCGCGGACTTTACCATCGGGACCACTAATACTTGCTGTCAGCCAAATAAAGCGGTGGCGCGCCCCGTTCTGCGCATCGCCCCGGGGTTGGAGTACCGTTCTGCTCATAATCTGGAGGTCCTGAATGTCTCTGACGGTACAAACGGAACAGCGCGCCGACATGGTCGTCGTGTCGGTCGCGGGTGAGCTGGACATGGCCACCGCGCCCCAGCTTCAGGACCAGATCAGCGACCTGCTGGAGAAGGGCCGCACCCGTCTGGTCTTCGACCTGGCCCAGGTGTCGTTCTGCGACTCCACCGGGCTCTCGGTCTTCGTCCGGGCCAAGAACAGCACCGACGACGCCGGCGGCACCGTCCGCCTGGCCGCCCCGCAGCGCGGGGTGCTGCGCATCCTCGAGGTCAGCGGTCTGGTCGAAGTGCTGCGCACCTACCCGACGGTCGACGAGGCCGTGACGGCGCAGGAGCCGGCGCTCGACTGACTTTCCCCGGTTGGCCCGGTCGGCGTAGTTTGTCGCCGACCGGCCGCGGGCACCTGCTGCCGGACGAACCCCTTCGGTGTACGCAGGAGCGCTCGTGAGCAAAATGGTCCAAGGCTTCAAAGACTTCATCATGCGCGGCAACGTCGTCGATCTGGCGGTCGGCGTCGTCATCGGTGCCGCGTTCACCGCCGTCGTGTCGGGCTTCACCAAGTCCTTCCTCGAGCCACTGATCAAGTGGATCACCGGGGGCTCGGGCAACTTCAAGGGCACGTGGTCGCCCGAAGAAGGCGTCGTCTTCGACTACGCGGCGTTCATCAACGCGCTCATCACCTTCTTCCTGACCGCCGCGGTGCTCTACTTCCTGGTCGTCTTCCCCCTCAACAAGCTGGCCGAGCGTCGCCGGCGCGGCGAGGAGCCGCCGCCGAAGGCGCCCAGCGAGGAGGTCAAGCTGCTCACCGAGATCCGCGACGCGCTGCTGCGCGGCCAGGGTCACCAGGTGCAGAACAGCGCCCTCGACGACGTGCTCGGCCGTCACCGGGAGCCCCCAGTTTCATAAAAAGATCAACCCACCCGGTAGCGTTCGAACAAATGTTCGATACGCTGCCGGGATGGAGCAGCGTAAACACTGGTGGAACGGTAAGTGGGGCCGCGTCGCCCGCAAGGACGTCTACCTGCGGGTGAGCGGCGACCAGTGGTACGTCGAGCAGCGCGCGGGCGGCGCCGACGGCGTCTCGCATTTCTTCGAGTACGAGTCGGAGGACGCCGCCCTCGACACGGTCCGCGCCCTGCTCGCCGGCCCGGACGAGTGGCGCGAGCTCTCCATACGCCCCCGCTCCTAGCGCTCTCGGACCGCCGGGCGTACGTGTTGGGCCGCGGTCATCGCTCTTCCTCGCGCGGCCATCGGCCGCGCGGGACCAGCCCCGCCCGCCGCTCTTTCCTGGCGCGGCGCGTCCTCTTACGCCCCTCACCGCTCTTTCCTGGCGCGGCTCTTTCCTGGCGCGGCGCACCCCGTCTTGGCCCGGCCGCCGCTCTCCTCCCGCGCGGCGCGTCCCGCCTTACGTCACCCAACCCTCGTCGCCCGCGCGACGCACTCTGTGCTAACCGCCCACCGCTCTTCCCTTGCGCGGCGCACCCCGTCTTGGCTCGGCCGCCGCTCTCCTTCCGCGCGGCGCGCCCCTGGTCTTGGCTCAGCCGCCGCTCTCCTCCCGCGCGGCGCGTCCCGCCTTACGTCACCCAACCCTCGTCGCCCGCGCGACGCACGTCGCCCACCGCTCTTCCCTTGCGCGGCGCACCCCGTCTTACGCCGCCCGCCGCTCTTCCTCCTGCGCGGTCATCGGGCCGCGCGGGACCAGTCGCAGCCCCGGCCGAGGCGCGGGCTCGATCTCTTCCTCCTCGTCGGCGAAGCGCGCGGTCCAGCCCGAGCCGGCCCCGGACCGCACACCGGGCGGCGTGCTCACGAAGCCGCCCGGAATGCGGGAAAGCGTCACGATCAGCAGGTAGCCGAGGATCACGAAACCGTGGCTGACCAGCCGGGTGGCGTCGACCCGCCCGCCGGACAGGTCGTTGACCGAGAGCAGCACCAGCATCCCCACGAACGCGGTGAGCATCGGCACCAGCCCCGACGGCCGTACCCGCCGCAGCGCGATGAAGAGATACCCCGCGCCGACCGCGACGTTCCACGCGGCCGACTCGTGCCACAGGTGACCGGGATCGGCGGCCGCGGCGGTGTGCTCGTGCCCGCCGGCCACGACCCCACCGCCGATCTGGTCGAGCCCCAGGATGAGCTGCACGGCCCCCACGGCCGCAAGCGCCACGAAGAGCGCCGCGGCGACCGGGACCCGCCCACCTCGCAGAGCCCCCCGCAGCACCCCTCCCAGGGAAGCCCGCACCGACCCTCGCAGCGGCCCTTGCTCCAGCTCTCGCGACGACTTTCGCCGCGGCCCCCGCCTCGACTCTCGCTTCGGCTCTTGCGACGACTCTCGCAGTGGCCCCCGCCTCGACCCTCGCGACGACTCCCGCTTCGGCTCTTGCGACGACTCTCGCTTCGGCTCTTGCGACGACTCTCGCGGCGACGTGGCTGGCAGCGCGGCCAGGATCGCCTCACTGAGGTCGGGTGCCACCGCCATGCGCGTGCTCGTCAGCCGGTTGACCGCCGCGGCCCGGTCCAGCCACTCCCGGCACCCGGCACAACCGGCCAGGTGCTCATCGACCAGCGGCCGGTCGGCGGGATCGTCCTCGCCGTCCAGCTGCGCCGAAAGCATCTCCCGCCACCGCTCACAACCCATGAATCCATAGTCGCGCGGGAGGGCCCCGAAGTTCCCGGGCCCTCGACCTCAGAACTTGCCCTTAGCGACATCCGCCAAGGTCACGCGGGTGACGGTGCCGGCGTACTTGACAGGCAAACCGGTCGCAGCACCTCCAGATCGGGCTTGGCGGCCAGAACGAACAGGGCCCTTTGCCCAGCGGTGACGAACCGAATGCCGCACAAATCCCGACCGCCAACCGATCCCGCCCCGCAAAGCCCGAATACCGCACGGACCCTGACCACCCAACCGATCCCGCGCCAAGGACCGAATGCCGCACGGACCCCAACCACCCAACCGATCCCGCGCCAAGGACCGAATGCCGCACGGACCCCGACCACCCAACCGGTCCCGCGCCGCGAGGAACAGAGGCCGCACGAAAACCGGAGGTCGCGCGGAAACCGGCGACCGCACGGAGCCCGAAAGCCGCGGAATCTGGATCAGGTCGCTGACCTCAGGTCGAAACCGACTCTCAGATCAGGCTCGGCGGACCCTGGACCGTAGGGCGCGGCGGCAGGGCGCCGCTGCCGCCCATCAGGCGACGGCGCTCGCGGAAGGCCCTCAGATTGGCCGTGTTGCCGCAGGTGCTGACGTCGTGCCAGACGCCGCTGTTGTTGCGGGACGTGTCGAAGAAGGCGGCCCGGCACTCCGAGTTGTTGCACAGTTTGAGCCGCGGCCACAGCCCCGCCTGCTGGGCGAGCAGCGCCTCGGCCCACAGCGCCGACGCCAGCCACCGCACACCCCGGCCGGTGGGCACGATGCGCACCCAGCCGTCGGCGTCGGGGACGAGGCTGACCGGGACGTCCGCCGGCGGGAGCGCCCCGGAGGGCTCGCGCGTACCGCCCGCGAGGATCACGTTTTCAAAGGTGGACCGGAGCCGGCGCAGCGACCGCAGGTCGGACGATGAGATGAGCAGCGTCGGCGCCGGCAGGCCGGAGACCCGCGACCAGGTGGCGAGCGCCTCGGTCAGCCAGCGCTGCGCGTCGTCGGCGTCGAGCAGGAGATCGACGCCGTACGCCATGGGTGCGCGCGTGTTCAGCAGCTCCTGAAGGAGGGCCAACCCGGCGGGGGCCTCACGTACGCCGTGCCGGGCACTGGCCATCCATGACATAGCCGAAGGGTACTTGATTCTTTTTCACGGCAATGCCTGCCGAACCTTAGGTCCCCCTTAGAGATCGGTTTTTCATCGCCCGAGGCACTCCTCTTGTACCGGTTAGACACACTGCGGGGTGATCGCGTGATGCCACCTTGGACAATCGCGGCAGCGCGCGTTCCCGCCCGCCCGCGATTCCGACAAGTCCGAAAATGCGGAAACGCAGGCTACGAGCGTACGCAAATCAATGGCCCTAGCCGTCGATTCTCGTGATGTTGCGGATCTTGTTGGAAGCGTCGAGCGCCGCCACCTTGTACGCCTCGGAGAGCGTCGGATAGTTGAAGACCGTGTCGACCAGATAGTCGACCGAGCCGCCGCAGCCCATCACGGCCTGCCCGATATGCACGATCTCCGTGGCGCCCGTGCCGAACACGTGGACGCCGAGCAGCTTGCCGTCCTCGGGCGCGACCAGCAGTTTCAGCATGCCGTAGGAGTCGCCGACGATCTGGCCGCGGGCCAGCTCGCGATACCGCGCGATGCCCACTTCAAATGGCGTAGAGCTGTCGGTGAGCTGGTCCTCGGTCGCGCCCACGAAGCTGATCTCGGGAATCGTGTAGATGCCGATCGGCTGGAGCTGGTGCATGTCGCGGGTGGGCTCGCCGCAGGCGTGATGGGCGGCGAGGCGGCCCTGCTCCATCGAGGTCGAGGCGAGCGCCGGGAAGCCGATCACGTCGCCGACCGCGTAGATGTTGTCCACGGCCGTCCGGAAGTTGCCGTCGACCTCGATCCGCCCGCGCCGGTCGGCGCTGAGCCCGGCCGCCTCGAGCGCCAGGTCGTCGGTCTGCCCTTGACGGCCGGCCGAGTACATGACCGTGTCGGCGGCGATCTTCTTGCCGCTCTTGAGGATGCAGAGGGCGGCGGTCTGGTGACGCTCGACCGCGGCCACCTCCTCGCCGAAACGGAATGTCACGCTGAGGTCCCGCAGGTGATACTTGAGCGATTCGACGATCTCGTCGTCGCAGAAGTCGAGCATCTGCTCGCGGCGCTCGACCACCGTGACCTTCGTGCCGAGCGCGGCGAACATCGACGCGTACTCCATGCCGATCACCCCGGCGCCGACCACGACCATGCTGCGGGGCACCGCCTGCAGGTTGATCACGCCGTCGGAGTCGACGATCGTCCGGTCGTCGAAGTCGACGCTGTCCGGTCGCGCGGGTCTCGTACCAGCGGCAATTATGATCTTGTCGGCGCTGACCTTGCTCTCCCGGCCGCTGCCGCCGTCGACCCAGATCGAGTGCGCGTCGGCGAAACGGCCCACGCCCGTGATCATCGTGACGTGGTTGCGGGCGAGCTGGTTGCGGATGACGTCGGTCTGCCGGCTGATCACGTGCTGCGTGCGCGCGGCGAGATCGCTCACGGTGATCTCGTCCTTGACGCGGTAGCTGCTGCCGTACAGATCGCGCTGACTGAGGCCGGTCAGATAGAGAACAGCCTCGCGCAGGGTCTTCGACGGCACGGTGCCGGTGTTGATGCAAACCCCGCCGATCATGTCCCGGCGGTCGACGACGCCGACGCGGCGCCCCAGCTTGGAGGCCGCGATGGCGGCCTTCTGACCGCTGGGCCCGGAGCCCAGCACCAACAGGTCGTAGTCGTACACGGACTTAGCGTCGCAGTACCGGAGGGCCCGGTCTATGCCGTCACAAGATTTTCCCTATTGTTTCCCGGCGCCGGAGCGTAGGCGGGCGGCCAGGCCGTGCCGTAGAGCTCGGCACAGATCACCACGCTCATCCATGGCACCCAGGGCCCGCTGAGCACCAGCGGCTCCTCCCGCCCGATGATCTCCAGCGCCACCGCGAAGGGCGCGTCTCCGGGCCTGATCCGGGTGATCGCCCAGAGCGGAACCTCGGTCTCGGCGAGGATCAGGCGCAGGTTGGTGATGACCGCGATCTGCTGGCGGTCCCCGATCCTGACCGGCAGCCAGCCGTACTGCTTCTCGGCGGCGCGCAGCGCGATGGTCGGGCTCACCGCCGCGGGCCGGCCTCCCCGCCCGACGAGGGCGGTCAGCATGGTCATGGAGCGGAACCCCGCGGTCAGTTGGTCGGCGTCGTACTCGGTCACGCTACCGATACTGTCCCACGGGGCACGCCCCGACCAGCGGCCGTTCGCGGACATTCCCGCGCCCGAGCAGGCTAATCCTTCCGTGTCTCCACGTTCTGGTCGACCAGATCGCCGACCCCGTTGACCCAGGCCTGCCCGACCGGATCGCCCAGTTGTGCACGTAGCCAATAGGCCGTCCACCGAGCGATCGTCGTGGTACCGGTCGCCTGCGCCAGCGTCTGCGGTGACGCGTCCGGGATGGCGCCGGCCGGGCTCTGCGCGTTGGTGACGCCGTAGTGGTTGGCCCCGGTCACGCTCACGTAGAGCCGCGGCCGCCCTTGGAGCGCCTCATAGGTGGCGAGGCCCTTGGCCGGCAGCCCGATGCCGTCGGCGCTGCCCTGGATCAGCGCCACCGGCACGATGTTGGCGACCGGAATGTTGTAGTTGGCGCCGTAGAAGGCGGCCGCTTTGAGCTCCGCGGGCGCCGCCACCGGCACGTCGGTGAAGGGCGGCGTCGACAGCCCCGTCGAGATTCCCAGTCCCGCCGCTCCGCCGAACGAGTGCCCGGTCAGCAGCAGCGTGCCGGTGTCGATGCGTCCCTTCACCGGCGATCCGGTCCGGGCGTTCTCGGCCACGGCCCAGCTCACGGTCCAGTTCGCCTGAAGAGCATCCGGGTAGAGGCCGGTCGTCGGGCCCAAGCTACGTGCGTGGTTCGGCACGGCGACGACGAAGCCGTACGAGGCCAGAGCGCTCGCGAAGTTCGAATAGGCCGACTTGTCGACATTGGCGCCCTGGAGCACCAGGACGACAGGCGCCTCGGCCTTGCGGACCGGGTAGTACACGTCGGCCTGATCACCGTTGATCGTCGTGCTGTAGGAGCTGACCGCCGGAGCCGCCTCGGCCGCCGCCGGGGCAATGGCAACCCCGGCGACGAGCGCGGCAGCGATCAGAGCGGCGCGGCGTAGGACCATGTCGTTTCCCTTCGTGGAACGCCGTTTCCACTAGAGACTCGACTACGCAGCGGCTCCCGTCAATGCGTCAGGGCCTTCTCGATCAGCTCGACCGTCGCCCGCGGATCCTCCACCTGCACGATCAGCCGCGCGTAATGCTCATCGGCCAGCTCGATGACCACGGCCTTCGCCGGATCGCGGACATCCCAGAAGATCCGCTCCCCCTCGCGGCGGAAAGAGCCGGCCACCACAACCCCCGGCATGTTCGTCCCCGCGTTGCGTATGCCCTTCGGCTCATTCACGATGCCCGGGTCGTTGGTCGCCCCGCGCACATTCACCAGCGGAATGGTGAGGCTGCTCTTCAGCGCCCACAGCTTGTCCAGCCCTTGGACCCGCACCACCAGCGAGCCACCCTCGATCTCAACGACCGCCATCTTTCCCCTCCGCCAGCTCTCGAATTCTCAGCCCCAACGCCATCGTCGTGGCCTGTTCACCGCCGCCCTGGTCGAGCAGCCGGATCCCTCTGGTCACCTCGGCCGCGACCTCACTGTCGACCGGCGCCCGCTCCGCCGCCGCCAGCAGCAAGAACCGAAGGTCCCCCTGCTCACCGAGCTCCCGGTCGACGTAGTGCCGGAGCGCCGCGAGATAGAGCCCCCGCTTACTACCGAACGTCTTGTAGAGGCTCCCTCGATGGACCCCGGTCTGCCCCACGAGGTCGTCCACCGAGGTCCCGTCATAGCTGCGCCCCGCGAACAACGCCGCGGCCGCCACCACCGCCGCCTCTTCGTCAAACCCTCTAGGCCGTCCCACACCACCAGGCTAGACGGTTTGAGAACGTTCAGTCAAGAACGAGCATTCTCAAACTTGTACGCCCTGAAGATCCTCGATCCGGCATCCACAGGGAAAGCCGCATGCTCGCTCCGCAATCACTCCGGTAGCCTTATGGATCAGCGGGCCGCTAGCTCAATGGCAGAGCTGAGGACTTTTAATCCTTAGGTTCGGGGTTCGAATCCCCGGCGGCCCACGAGTGGGGGTGGAGTGTGCCCGCGGGGAGCGCGGGCCTGGCCACTCGTCATACCTTCTCCGGGGGCGACCCCCGGACCCCACGTGACGGTGGGCGCGCTGCGTGATCCGGGCGCGCTGGGTGATCTGGGCGCGCTGGG
>NZ_OBDY01000032.1:0-15327 GCF_900215205.1 Paractinoplanes atraurantiacus | reverse complement strand
GGGCGCGCTGGGTGATCTGGGCGCGCTGGGTGATCTGGGCGCGCTCGAACGCGCGAAGATGCGACGACCTCGACTGACTGTCACTCCGCTTCGGTGGCAAGCGCTTTCTGGCTCTGCCATCTGCGCAGCCACGACCACGGCTGGAGGACGAGCAGGCCGATCAGGCAGGCGCCCAGGCCCAGCGCCGCGAATCCCGCCGTCTGCTTCCATCTGTGGTCGCCGGTGAGCAAGTAGATCGCGGTCAGGCTTCCGGTGTCGCGTGCCGCTATGACGTCGCCCACCTTCGCTCCGGCCGGCAGCCCTCCGGACAGTTCCATGTCCGTACGCACGTCCCTGCCGTCGTCGCTCCTGAAATCGCCGAACCAACCGCATCTTTGGCGCGGAGGCTCCCTCGCCGTGCGCCGCCCGCAGGTCAGGCACGAGCATGGTGAGGCTGCCGACGCCGATCACGGTCCCAATGATCACCCAGAACGCCGCTATGACGCGGAGTCCGGTGGGAATTCTGCTCCGCCCCGGAGACACATCCCGACGCTATCCATCGCATTCGATCCGCGGCAATGGCCGCAGGTGGTTCACCGCAGCGACGTAGCGCTTCTCACGTGCTCCGGCGGGGTTCGGCGTGGCCCGCCGCGGTCACATCCCTGGCCTCTTCGGGAAAGGGGCAGCCGACATGGGCAAGCCGGAAATCGCGCCGTACATCGCCGGGATCGTCGCCGTTGTGGCGATCGCCAAGCTGGTCATCCTCTTCCTGCAAGCGATCCAGGTCGTCTCGTAGGCGGCTCCACCCTTTTCTCCATCTCTCGGTGGTCCTTCTCCACCCGGGTTCGTCCGTAGCTTCCTTGCCATGACCAAGGACATGGACCGCCGGCCCGCCGTCCGGGCCGCGAACTATCTGATCACCGGGGACAAGCACGGCAGCCGGGCCACACGCCTCGCCGCGACGATCGCCGATCGGGTTCTGGAGAAGGAGGGTAGCAAGGTGACCGGCAAGCTCGTCGCCGCGATCGTCGCGGTTCTCGTGGTGGTGGTCCTGGCTTTCGTCGCCTACCGTCTGCTCATGGTGGAGATCATCCTCGACCTCGTGCGGGAACGCGCTTGACCATGCTGCGCCGGGCCGCGGCTCTCGTTCGCGCGGACGACCCTGAGACAGGGTGGATCGTGCGGATCGCGCTCAGTGTCCTGCTGATTTGGGCGCTTCTCGGGCAGGCGACGATTCCGCTCGCCGCCGCCTTCGCCTGCTGGCTCGTCTTCGTGGCCACCGATCACCGGTGGCCACGCCTGGCGCGGACGTCGCTGGCCCTGGCCGCTCTTCTGCCGGCCGCGGTCGTCGGCGCCGCGGGTGACGGTTCGGCGCAGCTTTTCCTCTTCTCCGCCCTGTTCATTTTCGTGATGCTGCCGAGGATTCCTCTGTGGGCGATCCTCGGCCTCACCGCCGCCGTTCTGGCCGTCATGTCGTTCAGCATCCGAAGCAGCGCCATGCTCGCCCAGGCCGCCGTGATCGTCATCGTGGTGCTTTTCAGCCTGCACCGCCGGGAGCACCGCCTTCGTACCGAGGAGCGCGCCCGGACCCACGAGGCACAGGCGCGCGCCGCCGCTTTGGACGAGCGCGCCCGCATCGCCCGCGAACTCCATGATGTTCTCGCTCATTCGCTGGGTGCTCTCGCCGTACAGCTGGAGGTCGCGGAGGCCGAGTTGACGGAGAAGCGTGACCTGACCGCCGCCGCGACCCGCGTCCGTAGGGCTCGCAAGCTGGCCCGGGACGGTTTGACGGAGGCACGGTCCGCGGTTGCGGCCCTTCGGGCCGACGTTTCTCCGCTGCCTCGGGCGCTGGCTGATCTCGCTGCGGCGCATCGCGCTGATCACGGCGTTCAGATCTCATTGTGTACGCGAGGAAGCGCGCACAACCTCAATCCGGCGGCTGAGGTCGCCCTCGTGCGGACCGCGCGCGAGGCTTTGACCAACGCCGCCAAACATGCCCCGCGCGCCGAGGTGACCGTTTCGCTGGAATACACAAATTCGGCCGTACGCCTCACCGTCGTCAACGAGTGTGGCCCGACCTCGTCAGATGGCGGTTACGGGCTCGTCGGCGCCCGGGAGCGGCTGGCCCTGGCCGGTGGCACTCTCGAGGCCGGCGCCGCCGACGGGATGTGGCAGGTCGTGGCGGAGGTCCCGAGATGACTCTGCGGGTGGTCGTGGCCGACGATCAGCAGCTCGTCCGGGAGGGTCTGACCGCCCTGCTCGATCTCATCGCCGAGGTGACGGTGGTCGGCGCCGCCGCCGACGGCGCACAGGCGCTGGCCCTGGTCGCCGAGCACGAGCCCGACGTGGTGCTGATGGACCTGCGCATGCCCGTCCTCGACGGCATCACCGCGACCGCCCGCATCCGCGACCGGCATCCCGCCGTCGCCGTGGTCGTGTTGACCACCTACGCCGACGACGACTCGATCGCGGGGGCGCTGGCCGCCGGCGCGCGCGGCTACCTGACCAAGGACGCCGGGCGCGCCGAGATCGGCATGGCGCTGCGAGCGGCCGCCACCGGGCACTCTCTGCTCGATCCGGTCGTCGCCGCCCGCATCGCACAGACCTTCTCCGGTACGCCCGTGGCACCACCGCCGCAGCTTCCGGACGGCCTGACACCGCGCGAGGCCGAGGTGCTGGGCCGGATCGCGCTGGGCCGCACGAACGCCGAGATCGCGGCCGAACTGTTCATAGCCGAGGCCACCGTGAAGACCCACATCAACAACGCCTTCGCGAAGATCGGCGCCCGGAACCGGGCCGAAGCGGCGACCTACGCGGCCCGCCGCCGGCTGCCCTAGAAACTTGTCGTACCCACCCCCTAGCTTGTCCGCCATGGCAAACGCGGCTGCGTACTCATACCTCGGCTCCTCGGTGCTCGCCCCCTCCGGGCTCGCTTTGCAGACCTCCGGCGGCCCGGCGGAGCATCCGCGCTTCTTCGCCGGTTTCCTGACCGATCCGGGCGCCGCCTCGGCGGGTCTGCTCGCGGTGGCCGAGGTCGCCCGCACCCGCTATTTCCGGCCGCTCAGCCCGGCCAGCCTCGACCCGGTGGTGACCGCCGGCAGCGACCGGCTGCGCTTCGAGTCCTTCTCCGGCTGCTGCGGCGTCTACGCCCGGCTCGATGTGCTGCCCACCGGCATCGACGGCGAGATCGTCGCCCACGGCACCACCAATGTGGACGTCAACGTGCCGTTGCAGCGCGCCCTGAGCCGGGTCGGCCGCGCCGATCCGATGCACCTGGCCGTCGGCCCCGACGATCTGACCGTGACGACGTTCGACGGCCCGGTCGTCGAGCGCAAGGTGCCGCTGCCGTCGCGCTGGCTGCGCGGTTTCGCCGAGGCCCAGGTGCTCACCGCCCGCTTCGACCCGCGGGCCGAGCTCGGCGCCGTCGAGGCCCGTGCCCTGCTCAACCGGCTTTCCGCCGGTGACCGGTCGGTGCTCTGGGCGGTGCCCGCCGGCCGTTCCCTGCGGATGACGTCGCGGCCCACACCGGGCGCGGTCTGCCTGCCCGGCGCCGGCCGCCTGGCCGCGCTCAAGCCCTTCCTGCGTCATGCCATCACGCTGCGGGTCTACGGTCCGCCGGTCACCGCCGGCAGCGGCCCGGTCGCGAGCACGTGGGAGCTGAGCACCCCGTCGCAGCGACTGTCGCTGGCCCTCTCACCCGAGCCTTATCGGGGCTTCTCCGGCGAGGGCTCGGTGCTCGAGTCACTGGCCAGTGACGAGGCCGCCGACGACGCCGACCTGGTCAGCGTGCTGCTGTCCTGGGACCCGACGATCGACGTGGACGCGCTGGCCGTCGCGGCCGGTCTGACCGCGGCTCGCGTGCGTGACGCGCTGACCCAGCTCGGCACGGCCGGTCGGGTGGGCTACGACGTCGCCGAGGCCGGCTACTTCCACCGCACGCTGCCCTATTCGGCCGACGCCGTGGCCGACATGAACCCCCGCCTGGCCGGTGCGCGGGCCCTGGTCACCGCGGGCGCGGTGACTCTCGAGGGCGAGACCGCGGTGGTTCGCAACGGCGACGAGCTTTATCACGTACGTCATGACGGCTCCTGCACATGTTGGTGGTGGGCCAGACATCGCGGCGAGCGTGGCCCGTGCAAGCACGCGCTCGCCGTCCGCCTGGTCCGCTCCGGCGTCATCGCAGACGAGGTGAAGGCATGAGCCTCGAGTGGGAAGTGGTGCGGCGCCGCGCCGAGAACGGCGACACCCTCGGGGTGACTTCGCTGCTGCTCAAGGCCACCGAGGAGGAGCGCGTGGCGTTCGCCGCCGAGGTCGAGACGCACATCAAGGCCCTGACGCCGAAAGACTGGTGGCGCCCCGCCACCGACCCGACCGGCGGCTTCGCCCTGGCCGTGCTCGGCACGATGCCCTCGGCCCCTCGCGCGGCCCGCCTGCTCCTGCGCCGCGACATCCGCGACAAGTGGCAGCAGATCCCGATCCCCCGCCTGCTCGAAATCGTCCGGGGCCGCGAGCTGTCGTGGCTCGGTGATCTGGCCACCCGCCTGGCCGTCAGGCTCTCCATGGACGACACGTGGACGGGCGGCTGGAAACTCGTCGCCACCCTGCTGGCCGAGTCGGGCGCCAACCCACCGGTGACCGAGCCGGTGGTCCGCTGCTGGCTCGACGAGATGCTCCGCAGCCCGTGGGAGCGCCCGCCGGTGCCGCCGATCGACAAGTTCCGCGCCACGCCCTATCTCGATCTGCTGCTCCCGGCCCTGTTCGAGATCGACGGCTTGGGCGCGGAGCTCAACCGCGGCACGATGGACCCCGCCACCAACTCCTGGATCGACGAGCCGGTCTTCCCCGCGGTGACCGCCCAGCTGGTCGCCGAGGGCCGCCTCGACCGCAAGGAGATCCTGGCCGCCACCATCGACCGCCTGGTTCGCGGCGGCCGCCCTTCCTCACTGCGCCCGTTCGTCATGCTTCACGAGGCGCTCGCTCCCACGCTCGACGAGTCAGCCACACACGCCGTCGACTACGCGGGCCTGCTGCCCGACGCCCCGTCCACGGTGGCCGGTCTGTCCCAGCGCGCCCTGCGCACCGTCGACGACGCCGGCCTGCTGGACCTCGAGACCCTCCTGGAGGTCAGCCGCCACACCCTTCTCCGCAAGGAAAAGGTCCTGGTCAAGTCCCAGCTGTCGTGGCTGGACAAGGCCGCACGCCGCACGCCCGCCCGATCTCCCGAGATCCTCGAGACGATCGCCGTCGCCTTCGGCCATCCCGCCCTGGACATCCAGGAGCGAGCCCTGACCCTGACCGCCCAACATCTCAAACGCTCCGCTGACCACCTCGACACAGCAGCCCTCGACCGCCTGGCCGCTTTGGCTCGAGGTCTCGGCGGCGACCTGGCCGCGCGGGCCGCCGAGCTCTTCGGCACGGAGGAGCCCACGCCGGTCCCCGGCGTCATCGAGCTGCTGCCGTCCCCGGCGGTGGCCGAGATGCCACCCCCGATCACTTCAGCGGCCGAGCTGGCCACCGAGGTGGCAGCCCTGCTGCACGAGGAGACCGCCGTCCGCTGGGAGCGCATCCTGGCCGGCCTGGTCACCCTGCATGCCGCCGGCGAGACCCCCGCCCTGGCCGCCGCGCTCACCCCGCTGCTGACCCGCCACGCCGAGCACTTCGCCGAGGACCATTGGCAGCCCCGCCCTCGCATGTCCTTCCTGGCCGCCGCGATCCGCCGCCTGGCCGACCCCACCTTCGACCAGGCCGAGAAAGGCCGCTGGCACCGCCTGATGGCCACCGTCAACGCCCCGTGGACGATCGGCAGCCCAGTCCTTTCAGAGCCGCCCGACCGCCTATTGTCCCTGCGGGTGGCCGAGCTCTACGTCCGCATCCTCCGCTCACCCGTCCCCGAGCTGCTCGCCACCCCGACCTTGGTGAACGGCAGCCTCGACGCCACGGTCCTGGCCGACCGCATCCGCCGCTTCGAGGCCGCCGGCCGAGAGCCGTGGCCCCTCGACCTGGAGCAGGCCCTCCTGCGCCTCCCCCGAGACAGCGACCCCGCGGTGGCCGCCGACCTGACCTCCCCCGCCGGCCGCAAGATGGCCGACTGGCTGACCGCCGGCGGCCTGGCCGACCCCACAAGCACCCGCATCGAACAGGCAGCCGGCCGCAAGTTCGAATGGCACGCCGGCCCAGAGCCCGACCCCGTACAACCGCCCGCGGTAGCCCGCCTGTCGGTGAATCTGACCCCCACTCGCGCCCCGCTGCTGCGCGTGGAGGACCAGCTGGTCACTCTGCGACGCCGCGAGGTGAAACACGTCTTCGCCCACGACCAGATCCTGAACGGCAGCATCCTCACCGCCACGTTGCCCCACCATCGCGAGGTCCTGGCCGCCTGGGCCCTTCCCGACCTGTCCGCCGGTGCCGACGAGGACCAGCGCGGCGCCGGCCCTCTGCTCCCACTGCTGGCCGACTGCAACGGCCCCATCGGCCCCGCCATGACCCTCGCCTTGGCCTACGGCCTGGCCGCCCGCCACGAGCCCGACCGCGTAGCCGCAGTAGACGCCTTCCTGACTTTGGCCGCCCGCCCCGACTCCGACCGCCCCACCACTTCCGAGCCACCCCCACATTCAGCCCCCACCCTCGCGACTACCGCGTCATTCGCCACCGCGGTCGGCCGAGACCTAGGTGACCTGGGCGCCCTAGGCCTGATCAAACTCAACCGGGTCGTACCCGCCTTGGCCGACGCCCACCGAGCCGGCGCCTCCACCGCCGTCTGGCAGGCCCTGGCCACAGCGCTTCCACGACTTCTCGCCCCCGCACCCCGTGGCCTGCCCGACTTGCTGGAGCTGGCAACCCAGGTAGCCACCGCAACCGGCACCCGAGCCCATCTCCCACAGTTGCCCGAAGCCGCCAAACAGAAAGGCAACTCCCGCTTCGCAAAAGAGGCCAAGCGCCTACATTCCGTACTGACCCGCTGACCACACCCCAGCCACCCAGCCCCACGCCGCCCCACCCGACCCAAACCCCGCCCCCGCCCGCCCCAAGCCTTGCGCCGCCCGACCTAAGCCCCGTGTCGCCCGACCTAAGCCCCGCGCCGCCCGCCCCAAGCCCCGCGCCGCCCCGCCCGACCAAGCCCTCGCAGCCCAGCGCAGCAGCAACTCGGCCCGGCCCGGCCCGGCCCGGCTCGGCTCGGCCCGGCTCGGCCAGGCTCGGCTCGGCCCGGCTCGGCCAGGCTCGGCCCGGCTCGGCTCGGCCCCGCCCGGCTTGGCCCCGCCCGGCTCGGTCCAGCACGATGCGGCTCGCAGAGAGCAGCGCGGCGTTGCGCGGTCCAGCACAACGCGGTCCGGCACAGCGGGGTCCAGCACAACGGGGCCCAGCACAACGGGGCCCAGCACAACGGGGCCCAGCACAACGGGGCCCAGCACAACGGGGCCCAGCACAACGGGGCCCAGCACAACGGGGCCCAGCACAACGGGGCCCAGCACAACACGGGCAACCAAGCGCAGGGCGGCCCGGTCCAGCTCAGGCCCAGTAGCCGGTGCAGCGCAGTACGACCAAACACATTCGACGGGCCGCCCCGCGTTCACGCCGGCCCACCGCCGAACATCGGACGCACCGACGACCGCTCGCGGCTGCGGCGCGGCGTTTCTCAGGGCGGGGCAGCTGCGGGAATGCCTCCGGAGCGTGACAGGGTGCTGCCGCGGCTGGGTGGCCGGGGGAACGCCAGTAGGGTCGGTCGGCATGAAGTTGCGTGAGGACGAGGTGCGGATCGCCGCACCCGACTGCGAGATCCGGTCCAAGGTGATCAGGCCTGTTGGCGAAGAGCCGCTTCCCGGAGTCGTGCTCTACACCGACATTTTCCAGCTCACCGAGTCGACGCTGCGGACCGCTCGGCGGCTCGCCTCGGCCGGGTTCGTCGTGTGCGTGCCGGAGATCTATCCGCGCGGGGAGGTCGCGGGGGTCGCCCTCGAGTTCGACGACGCCGGGAAGCAGGCAGGTCTGGCCGCGGCCGCCGAGACGACGACGGCGCAGTTCGACTCCGATCGGGTGGCGGTGCTCGACTTCCTGGAGAACCGGGACGACGTCACGACCCTCTCGGTGGTCGGGTTCTGTCTCGGCGGGCACCTGGCTTTCCGGGCCGCCTTCGACCCTCGGGTGCTGTCGACCGTCTGCTTCTACCCGACCGGCCTTCAGAACGGCTCGCTCGGCGCCGACGATCCCGGTTCGCTGGCCCGCGCCGCCGACATCCACGGCCGGCTGATGGTCATCTTCGGCTCGCAGGATCCGCACGTGCCGGCCGACGCCCGGCTCAAGGTGATCTCCGCCCTCTATGCCGCCGGCTTGGAAGACCTGGAGCTTCACGTGTACGCCGGTGGCGAGCACGCCTTCATGCGCGACATCGGCCCCCGCCACGATCCGGTCCTCACCGACCTGGCGCTCTACGAGGGAATCTCGTTCCTGACCCGCCGGTGAGGATGCTCAACACCCCGCCCCACATGCCGACAGGTGAGTGATGCGGCCCAGCCGTATCACCATCGCCAAGCCCGACCCGCCGAGGAGTTCCGCCGTGTCCCACCCGCCGCAGCACCCATGGCAGGACCCCTCGGCCGAACACCCGAACCCCGAACCCAGCCACCCCACTGCCGACCCGCTCCGCCAAGAGCCTCAGCCCTCGGACGCCTTCTGGCAGCATCCCGAAGGGTCGACCACGCAACAGCCTCAAGCCCCGGCCGAGCAGCAACCACAGATCCCAGCCGGCCAACAACCGCAGCCGCCGACTGCTCCACAGCCGCAGGCTGAGGATGCCTACTGGCAGTGGGCGCCATCCGGGTTACACCCGCAGCCGCCAGCAGCGCCGCAGCCGCAGCCGCAGCCGCAGGATCCGAACGCCTACTGGCAGCAGCCTGACGGCCCGGGCTCCCACACCCCGCCGCCGCCCGGGACCTATCAACAGCCTTCGCAGGAGGGCTACCAACAATCCGGCGCTCACCAACCTCCCGCGCCCGAGGGCTACCAACCGCCCAGCACCTACCAACCACCCGCACCGGAGGGCCTTCAACAACCCGGCACCTACCCGCCGGCTGCCGAGGGCTACCAACAACCCGGCGGCTACCCAGCGCCCACGCCGGAGGGCTTCCAACAACCTGGCGGCTACCCGGCGCCCACGCCGGAGGGCTACCCACAACCCGACACCTACCCGCCTCCGGGACTGGCCGGGGTGCCGGGGCAAGGTCCGGGCTACTACCAGCAGCCGCCGGGTCATCCCTACTACCCGGGTGCCGTTGCGCCGCCGGCTCAGGCGTCGCGGCCACTGATTGCGGGGTGGGTGGTTCTGGCCGCCGGTGTCGCGGCTGTTGTCGGGTCGCTTCTGCCCTGGGCCAGCATCAGCGCGCCTATTCTCGGGACGGTCAGTGTCTCCGGCACGGACGGGGCCGACGGGTGGATCACCCTGGTGCTCGGGCTTGTCCTGGCCGCCGGTGCCGGGCTGCGGATCCGTGGTCCCCGGCTTCCCTCCTTGGCCACGATCGTCACCAACGTCGTCGCCATCGGTAGTGCTCTGGCGCTGTTCATCATCGGTGTCTGGAAGATCGTGGATCTGCGGTCGACCGAGAACGAGTTGCGGGACTCTCTTTCGTCCGGGCCCGACGATCCGTTCGGCATCGGCGACGCTTTCAGCAATGCTGTCCAAGTGCACCTCGGCGCCGGGCTTGTGCTGATCACCGCCGCCGGTCTGGCCGGCGCGGTCGCCATGGTTCTCATGCTGCTGCGGGGCAGAGTCCGAACCTGAACCTTCCGTTCAACGGCCGTCCACCCGGTTTCTTGGCGGGCCGGGCTAGGCTCGGCGCCATGCGCCGTACCGCAGGGATCGTTGTTCTTGTCGCACTGACCACCGCTGTCGCGGCACCCGCGCAGGCCTCCGGCAAGCCCGCGGGCGACTCCAAGCGCGAGATCACCGCGATCGTGGAGACGCCAGCCCTCTTCGACGACGAGGCCGGCGGGGACGCTGACGCCGACGATCCCGCGATCTGGGTCAACCGGGCCGACCGTTCGCGCAGCCGGGTCATCGGCACCGCCAAGAACGGCGGCCTGCGGGTCTACGACCTGGCCGGCCGGGAGGTGCAGTCGATCCTGCCGCCCGAGGGTGGCCGGTTCAACAACGTCGACCTGATCAGTGGGTTCGGCCCGCAGAAGCACGACCTGGCCGTCGTGACCGACCGCGGGCGCGATCAGCTGCGGATCTACCGGATCGAGCGGCGCAGCGGGCACCTCACCGACGTCACCGCCGACAATGCTCCTTTGCTCTTCTCGCGCGACCAGGCCGAAGTCGAGACCCAGGCCACCGGGTACGGCCTCGCCACGTACGAGCGCTACGCGGTGGTCAGCCGCCGCCACAGCACCCGCCTCGGCATCTTCCGTCTGGAGGAGCAGCGCGGCGGACGCATCGGCTACCGGGTGACCGACACGCTCGACCTGCCGAAACAGTTCGCGCTCCCGAACGGCGCCACCTGGTCGCCCTGCCTCGAGCCGGGCGAGGACCCGCAGGTCGAGGGCATGGTCGTCGACGCCGAGGCCGGCGTCCTCTACGCGGCCCAGGAGGATGTCGCCCTCTGGCGCATCCCTCTCGACCGTGACCGGTTCGCCGGCATCCCGCGCGTGGTCGAGAAGGTCGCCCAGTTCGGCGCCCCCGGCACGTACGACCCGGAGACCGAGGAGTGCACGCTCGGCACGACCGAGTTCGGCGGCCGCATCGCCGCCGACGTCGAGGGCACCACCATCTATCCCACCGGCAAGAAGAGTGGTTACCTGATCGTCTCGAGCCAGGGCGACAGCAAGTTCTATGTGTACGATCGCCGCACGAACCGCCCGGTGACCAGCTTCTCGGTCGTCGACGGCAAACGCGCCGACGGCGTGCAGCACTCCGACGGCGCGGCCGCGACCGCCGAGCCGCTGCCCGGATTCCCGAACGGCCTGCTGGTGCTCCACGACGGCGAGAACACACCCGACGGCGGCCGCGTCAGCACCGACTTCAAGTACGTCGACTGGCGCGCCCTGAAGCTGCGCTAGACGCGCGGCGAGACGGGGCTAGAACTGGGGTGCCAGCAGCGGCCGGACCGCTCCTCGGGCGTGGTGGATGCGGGACTTGACCGTTCCCTCCGGCACCCCGAGGTGGGTCGCGATCTCGCGGTAGTCGAGCTGGCAGACGTCTCTCAGCACGAGCGGCGCCACCAGCTCGGGCCGTGACGACTCCAGCAGTTCCAGCGCGTCCAGCAGGTCGAGCCGCGAGCCCGCGATCACGCTCGTGGTTCGCGGGTCCGGCAC
The DNA here is from genome assembly GCF_900215205.1 of Paractinoplanes atraurantiacus. Taxonomy (GTDB): domain Bacteria; phylum Actinomycetota; class Actinomycetes; order Mycobacteriales; family Micromonosporaceae; genus Actinoplanes; species Actinoplanes atraurantiacus. The sequence goes on along the minus strand of NZ_OBDY01000032.1, from coordinate 4,044 downwards.
GTCGACCGGCGGCAGGGCGTGTGCCTGCTCGGCGGCCCGCCTCTTCAGCGACCGGTACGTCTGACGTGCGCAGTTCGCGATGATCACGTGGAGCCAGGTCGAGAACTGTGCCCGCCCCTCGAACCGCCCGATGTTGCGCGCGACCTGCAGCAGCACGTCCTGCGCCGCCTCTTCCGCGTCCTGATAGCACGGCAGGAACCTCGCGCATCGCCGCAGGACGCTCGTCCGGATCGCCCCGAGCAGCTGTTCCAGGGCCGCCTGGTCACCGGCCGCCGCCAGGCGCGCCAGTTCCTCCTGCTGATCGTCTCGCATACCGCCCCCGTATTCGATCTTCAGCGTCCTCATCATACGGCGGCGTCCACGCCCAGCAAGATCGGTCGATACGGCTCATCCGGCCACAAAGGATGTTCGCGGCACCCGGCCGGCCAACCGACCGGGTGCCGCACTGAACCTTGGTACTCGCCGCCCCCCCGTAAAGCGGCGTCTACCTGTCGTCTGGTGTGATGCGGCCGCCGGCGCTCCCGTTCTCGTTCTCTGGTAACGAAGACATAACGCCCTGAATTCAGCGACGTACGCCGATACAGCAGACCTTCAGAATCGGCAGTACGCTGCGGCTCCCAGTCGTCGGTCGCCGTTCGTACGTCGGCCACAGTCCGGACATCGGCAGCGCTCATGGTGACTGCATGCGAGTCGCTCTGGTCACGGAGTCGTTCCTCCCCGACGTGAACGGGGTCGCGAACTCGGTGGTGCGCACGGCCGAACACCTGCTGCACCGCGGACACGACCCCCTGGTGATCGCTCCGCAGCCGCCCCCCGCGGTCCGCGATGTGCCGGTCACCGTCCCGTACCCCGTGGTGCGGATGCCTTCTCTGCCGATGCCCGGCTATCCCCAGATCCGGCTCGGTCTGCCCACACCCACCCTGACCGCGGCCCTGCGCGCCCACGGCACTCAGGTCGTCCACCTGGCCAGCCCGTTCGTGCTCGGCGCCTGGGGCATGGCCGCCGCCCGCACGCTCAAGCTGCCCACCGTCGCCGTCTACCAGACCGACGTGGCCGCGTACGCCCGCGCCTACAAGGTCGGCATGACCGAGGGCGCCGCCTGGCGCTGGATCCGCACTGTGCACAACCTCGCATCACGCACTCTGGTGCCATCGACAGAATCGGCCGCCGCACTGACCACTCACGGCGTCGAGCGGGTCCACCTCTGGCGCCGCGGCGTCGACGACGTCCTCTTCCATCCGGCCCGCCGCAGCTCCGGCCTGCGCCGCGCCCTCGCCCCGAACGGCGAGGTCGTCGTCGGCTTCGTCGGCCGCTTGGCCGTCGAGAAGCAGATCGACCTCCTTGCGGACGTGAGCCATCTCCCCGGCGTACGTCTGGTGATCGTCGGAGATGGCCCGGCCTCGCCGCAGTTGCGCAAGGCCCTCCCGGCCGCGCTTTTTCTGGGTGTACGCCGCGGCACCCAACTGGCGCGCATTTACGCCAGCTTCGACGTTTTCGCGCATACCGGCCCCTACGAGACGTTCGGCCAGGCGGTGCAGGAGGCCATGGCCAGCGGCCTGCCCGTCGTCGCGCCCAATGCCGGCGGTCCCGTCGACCTCGTCCACCACGGTCACACCGGTTACCTGGTTCCCCCTTTCCAATCTCAGGGCTTCACCGACGCTGTACGGGCATTGGCCGCCGACCCGGAGAAACGCGCCTCCTTCGGCGCCGCCGCCCGCCACGCCATCGAGGGCCGCAGCTGGTACGCCGTGGGCGAGGAGCTTCTGGCGCACTACGACGCCGCCCGCACCCTGGGGCTGTTCCACCGCAGAACCCCTGTGGCCGCCTGACAGCCGCCTCACAGCCGGGCATGAAATCTTTCTTCACACGCACAGAACCGGAAGGTCAGCCACCGAGTGAGAATTGTCCGGGTTGCCAACTTCGTCATGCCCCGCTCCGGCGGCCTCCGCACCGCTTTGCGCCATCTGGGCGCCGGCTACCGCGCCGCCGGCCACGACCCGGTCCTGATCATCCCCGGCCCTGACTTCTCCGACGAGGACACCGACCAGGGCCGCGTGATCACCCTCCCCGGCCCTCTGGTCCCCCGCATGGGCGGCTACCGCCTTTTGCTGGACCGCGCCCGTTTGAGCTCCACCCTGAAATCGTTGCGCCCCGACCGCCTCGAGGTCTCCGACCGCACCACCCTGCGCTGGCTGGGCCGCTGGGCGAAACGCCACGACGTACCGTCCATGATGGTCTCGCACGAGTCGTTGGCCGGCCTTCTGCGTCTGTTCGGCCCCGCGCCCGCCCGCCGCGTCGGCGACATGTTGAACGCGAGATCCGCCGCCGACCACGACCAGATCGTCTGCACCACAGCCTGGGCAGCCGCGGAGTTCGAACGGCTGGCCACCACTAACCTCACCCGCGTGCCCTTGGGCGTCGACCTGGAACGATTCACCCCCACCAACCACAATCCCGAGCTGCGCTCCCGTTGGTCGGCCCAGGACGACGTACTCCTCCTGCATTGCGGCCGCCTCTCCCCCGAGAAGAAGCCCCGCCGCTCCTTGGAGGCTCTGCACCATCTGCGTAAGGCAGGCGTACCCGCCGTCCTGCTGGTCGCCGGCACCGGCCCCCTACGCGCCACCCTCCAGTCGGAGGCCGCCGACCGAACCTTGCCCGTCCGCTTCCTGGGCCACATAACCAACCAACAGGAGCTCGCCTCCCTGCTGGCCACGGTGGACGCCGCCATAGCCCCCGGCCCCATCGAGACCTTCGGCCTGGCCGCCTTGGAAACCTTGGCAAGCGGCACCCCCGTGGTGGTCAGCTCCGAAAGCGCCCTACCCGAGGTAATCGGCCCACCCGGCCCCGCCGGCCTGGCCGCCCCCGGCGAGGGCCCCGCTTACGCCGAGGCCCTACTGCAGCTCCTGTCCCTCCCCGAGCCCACCCGCCGAGCCGCCGCCCGATCCCGAGCCGAACACTTCCCTTGGCAGGCTTCGGTAGACGGCTTCCTCCAGGCCCACAAGGCCGCCACCCCCAAACCAAGCCAGAACACCCCACGAAAGATCAGCGCCCCTTAGCCACAAACCCCACACCGTCTAGGACGAGGTGCCCGCCGCGCCCGGCGGAGCGGACTGCGCTCATGCCCGGACGGCGAAGGAAGAGAGAGGCCCGTTCGCTTCTGGCCCGAAACGGTCATAGGAACGGGCAGCGCTCGGCAGACCTCGGGGCCAACTCCCTCTCTGTCGCGCCAACGGACCGGACCCCCCACCGCCGCCAGACGACGGTCAACCTTCGGACGCCCGGACAGTCAAGGAAACGGCCCGCCCGAGACTCGAGGTCGAATCACCTTCGCGCTCGCCCCCTCTGAGAAATGGAGCGCCCGCCCGCCACTCAGGATGCGCCGTACCCTCACGCTCGGACCACAGAAGGACAAGCGCCCACCCGCCACACAGAACGAGCCGCGCCCTCACGCTCGAACCGCAGAAGGACAAAGCGCCCACCAGCCACACAGAACGAGCCATGCCCTCACGCTCGAACCGCAGAAGGATGAGGCGCCCGCCCGCCGCTCGGGATGGGCCGTGCCCTCACGCTCGGATCGCAGAGGGATGAGGCGCCTGGCCGTCGTTCGGGAGTGGGCCGCTCTCTCACGCTCCGACCGTCTAGACGAGGTGCCCGCCGCGCTCGAGGGAGCGGACTGCGCTCATGCCCGGACGGCGAAGGACGAGAGACGCCCCGTCAGGCCAGGGACCGGATAGATCCCTCACGCTCAGACGGTCGACGAAGCAGGATGGCCCGCCGAGGCTCAGGTTGGATCAGACAATGCCCCTAGCTGGATATCGTCCAGTTGGAGCCCAAGGCCGGAGCCACGCGCGGATGACCGTCGAAAGTGCGCCGCCAGGCCACCAGCAGTGGGGCCATGGGTCCGATGAGTTGGCGGCGCTCGTGCCCGCGGTCTGGGTTTCTATCGACCATGCAGTTAAACGTCCAGAGCCCGCCCAGCGGTAGCGACCCGCCCACCTTGGTTTGCACCCAAACTCCCCCAGCCGGCGGCGGGCCGGCCGAGCC
>NZ_OBDY01000001.1:306785-1392583 GCF_900215205.1 Paractinoplanes atraurantiacus | reverse complement strand
TCAAGCGAGTGCGAGGCGAGGTCCAGGTGGTGGCTGGCGTCGGGCGCGGCGCGCCGGCATCCCGGTGCTGGATGTCGGTGTGTCGCGGCTGCCGTCAGGCGCCGCCTGGGCCACGCCGCAGCCCCGCTTGATCGGCAGGACAGGCCCTAGCTTGATTTTTAACCGGTGCGGCGTGGGCGGGGAGTGGTTGATTTCTTCGGTTTTTTGTTGCTGTTGGCGGGTTTCGTGCTGGTGACGGTGTGGACGTCGTGGCGGGTCGTGGGGTGGGTGTTGCGGCGGCCGGGTGGCCGTCCGGGTCCTGGCTGGGAGGGTTTCGGCGCGGCGGCGGGAGTGCCTGCTTTGCCGCGTAGGTGCCGAAACCCGCGCCGGACTCGGGCGGGTGTGAGTCGTTCGGGTGGGGCGGGGCGTTCCCAGGGCCGGCGTAGGTCCGCGACGGCGGTGCGGGCGAGCCGTAGTTGGGTGTAGGCGGCCAGCACGAGCCAGGTCCAGCGGTCTGCGGCGGCGGGGTTGCGTAGTTTCGGGCTGGTCCAGCCGAGGGTCTGCTTGAGCATGCGGAAGGTGTGCTCGATATCGAAGCGGCGCAGGAATGCTTGCCAGAGCAGGTCGGTGTCGGTGGCGCTGGCTTGCGGATGCGACCACCACAGCCAGACCGGTTTCGCGGTGGCGCCTGACGGCAGCCGGTCGACGGTCAGCAGGACTACGGTGCCTTCGATGATCGGCAGGACGCCGATGTGGGTGGTCCAGGCGGTGCGATGGGTCAATCGTGGGTGCAGCCGGTTCCAGGATCGTGCGGTCGCCATGCCGTAAAGCCGGGTGTCGGTGATGGTGGCCGCGTCGGGTTCTCCCCAGCTGGCCGGGTCACCGAAGATGAACTCGCCGCCGTGTCGTGGTGGACGGCCGTTGCCCGCAGGCTGGGACGGTGCGCGTCGGCGCAGAACTCGGTCGGAGCGCATCCGCACCAGCATCGCCACCGGCAGGTCGGCGAGCAGGAACGCCAACCGGGGACCGTCGTAGCCGGCGTCGGCAACGATCCAGATGTCCTTGTCGCCCGGCTGCCACTGCCCGGCCGTGATCAGCCGTTGCACCACCTCCCGCAGCTGAGCGGCGGTGACGGTGGCGGCGTCGTCGCCGGGGCCGAGCCGGCGCACGTCCAGCGGCGCGGTCCACGAACTGCGACCGGTCTCCAAGGCGGTGACCAGTGAATACGGCCAGCCCGGGATCATCATGTGGGTATCCTTGCCACGCCCGTAGGTGTGGCAAAGCATCCGCTGCGGGCTGGTGTGTGCTTCCGGCCGCAGCCAGCAGGTGACATCCACCGCCAGCACGATGCGTCCGTCCGCGGCCCGCGGGACCGGCACCCCGGCGACCGCCGTCTTGAGGGCTTCGACGTCAATGCGGCCCCGGTTCAGCGCCGCATACAACGAGCCGTGACCACGCCGATGTTCACCCGCCAGGGACAGCTCGACCAGCGACCGCACCGGCGCGTCTCCGCACAACAAGGCGTCGGTGAGCTCGAACAACGCGTCCGAGCGAGCGGTCAGACTCCGATGGAACTCTCGCCGGAACCCGGCCAGCCGCCCGAGCGTCCCGCCCGGATCGACGTCATGCACACTGATCACCAGACAGCCCTTGATTTTGATCTTCTTCCCTAGACAAGAGGAATGATCGATCAAGGGCTGTCGCCATGATCAGCCGGGGTCGATATCTTCCCAGCCGCAGGTTAAAGCTCAAGCTAGGCTCCACCCGCCGCGTCAAGCCCCACCAGCAGGTCGTGCAGGTCATTGAAGATCGCTGGTGGGGCCGCCACGACCATGTCGAGGCCCGGGCGCGCCCCTTGCAGGCCGGCCACGACGGCGCCCGCCTCCCGGGCGATCAGGCCGCCCGCGGCGTGGTCCCACGGGTTCAGGCCCTTCTCGTAGTACGCGTCCAGGGTGCCCTCGGCGACCGCGCACAGGTCGAGGGCCGCCGCGCCGAACCGCCGGATGTCACGCACCCGGGTGATCAGACCGGCCAGCACCCGGCCCTGATGGGCCCGCCGGCGCGCGTCGTAGCCGAAGCCGGTGCCGACCAGCGCCTGGCTCAGCTCGGCCGGTCCCGTAACTTTCAGGCGTCGATCGCCGCGGTAGGCGCCGCCGCCGCGGGTGGCCGTCCACTCGTCCCCGGTGGCCGCGTTGATCACGATTCCGGCAACAATCTCGCCGCCCGCCTCGGCCGCGAGGGAGACCGCGTACTGCGGGAGCCCGTACAGATAGTTCACGGTGCCGTCGATCGGGTCGAGAATCCACCGGACGGAGCCCTCGCCGGCCGCGTCGCCGTACTCCTCACCGAGCACCCCGTCGCCCGGCCGCAACTCGCGCAGAGCCTCGATGACCTGGCGTTCCACCGCCTTGTCGGCCGCCGTGACCACGTCCGTGGCCGTACTCTTGGTCTCGACATCAAAGATCGCCTCGGCCCGGAGCCGCCGCGCCGTGGCGGCCGCGTCACGGGCCAGTCCCACCGCGATCTCCAGCAGAACGCCCGGTGTCGATGCCGACCGAAACTCGCTCACGTTTTCGCCCTTTCCGCCGATACCATTCTCGCGCCGGGTGTCTCCGGCGAGGTCGGCGGCCCCTGGCGGCGTGCTGCAACGGGAGGATCTCGCAGGACGGCGCTACAATTCATCCCTGCCTACCGCTTCGCGGACACCAAGACCATCGAGGTGCCGCGTCCCGGGGGTCCCCACACCAACACCGGCCAGCCTCCTCGCCGTGCGCTGTGCTGGGCTCATGGCCGTGCTCAACCTCATCGCCTCCGGAAGGTCTTTCGTGACAGAAGCCCACCAGAACGGTGCCGACGTTCGTTCTCTCACCGAGGCCCTGATCGCTCATGCCCAGGGCGCGGGCGGGCAAATCACGTCGGCCGAGGTCGCGCGAACGCTCGAGTCCGCCGGGGTGAATCCGGCTCAGGCCAAGAAGATTCTTCGCGGTCTCGTCGACGCGGCCATCACGGTCGTCGTCGACGGCTCGGCCAGCACCCGCCGCAAGGTCTCCGCGGCCCGCGCCGCGACCCCCGCCTCCAAGGCCACCACGGCCAAGGCCGCCCCGGCCCGCAAGGCGCCGGCCCCGGCCCCGAAGCAGGCGGCCGCCGCCGCCGGCGCGGCCGACCCGGCCGGCGCGCCCGCCAAGAAGGCCGCCGCCGCCAAGAAGGCCGCTCCGGCCAAGGCGGTGCCCGGCAAGAAGGCGGCTCCCGGCAAGCCCGGCGAGGACGGCCCCGAGGGCGAGATCGATCCCGAGGAGCTCGCCGCCGAGATCGAGGACGTCGTCGTCGAGGAGCCGGCCGCCATGGTCGCGGCCGCCGCGTCCGACGCCGCCAGCTCGGCCACCGACGGCGACTTCGAGTGGGACGACGAGGAGTCCGAGGCGCTCAAGCAGGCGCGCCGCGACGCCGAGCTCACCGCCTCGGCCGACTCCGTCCGCGCCTACCTCAAGCAGATCGGCAAGGTCCCCCTGCTCAACGCCGAGCAGGAGGTCGAGCTGGCCAAGCGCATCGAGGCCGGCCTCTACGCCGCCGAGCGCCTGCGCGCCTGCGACGAGGGCGAGGAGAAGCTCGAGCGCAACATGGAGCGCGACCTGCGCTGGATCGGCCGCGACGGCGAGCGCGCCAAGAACCACCTGCTCGAGGCGAACCTCCGGCTCGTGGTCTCGCTGGCCAAGCGCTACACCGGCCGGGGCATGGCCTTCCTCGACCTGATCCAGGAAGGCAACCTGGGCCTGATCCGCGCGGTCGAGAAGTTCGACTACACCAAGGGCTACAAGTTCTCGACGTACGCGACGTGGTGGATCCGCCAGGCGATCACCCGCGCCATGGCCGACCAGGCCCGCACCATCCGCATCCCGGTGCACATGGTCGAGGTCATCAACAAGCTCGGCCGCATCCAGCGTGAGCTGCTCCAGGACCTGGGCCGTGAGCCCACCCCGGAGGAGCTGGCCAAGGAAATGGACATCACGCCGGAGAAGGTGCTGGAGATCCAGCAGTACGCGCGTGAGCCCATCTCGCTCGACCAGACGATCGGCGACGAGGGCGACAGCCAGCTCGGCGACTTCATCGAGGACTCCGAGGCGGTCGTCGCGGTCGACGCGGTCTCCTTCTCCCTGCTGCAGGACCAGCTCCAGCAGGTGCTGCAGACGCTCTCCGAGCGCGAGGCGGGTGTCGTGCGGCTGCGCTTCGGCCTGACCGACGGCCAGCCGCGCACGCTGGACGAGATCGGCCAGGTGTACGGGGTCACCCGTGAGCGGATTCGTCAGATCGAGTCGAAGACGATGTCGAAATTGCGACACCCGTCCCGCTCACAGGTTCTCAGGGATTACCTGGACTAAGGGCACTAAGTCAACAGCGCGTGTCCAAATGGTCACCACCCGTACATCAACGGGTGGTGATCAGACCGTTGTGCAGAAGTGATCGTTGACGTGGCACCCTTGGATCACGGCACACTTAGCCCAGCACGTGTGACCTCGGTCCCCCCGGGGCACAGTGGGAAGGCCGCAACGGTGCAGGGTGTTGCACGATGTGAGCAGTAGCCGAGGAACGTGTTCATCGGTTCGATCAGAGGAGGAAGGCGATGACCCCGACTCTCACGCCGCCGGCGGATAGTTTGGCCGGCACCGCAGCCGATGAACGGTGCGACCGCTGCAATGCAGCCGGAAAGCTCCGTTTGACCCTGGCTGGTGGCGGTGAGCTGGTGTTCTGCGGACACCACGCCAACCGGTACGCCGAAGACCTGGTGAAGATCGCAGTGCAGTACGCGGCCGATCCGGAGTTCACGTGGCGCGGCGCCGACATGATGTCTAACTCCAACTAAAAGAGCCGATCCCCCCGAACGACTCTACGAAGGGGCGCCCACGGTGTGGGGCGCCCCTTCTCATGCTCGCCCTCAGAGCCCGCTGACGCCTCGGCATCACGCCGGGGTGGGTACGGGCACCTCCTCGCCCCACAAGCGCTCCACGGACGTGTTGAGCGCCTTGGCGACCTTCAAGGCGAGGTACACCGAAGGGGCGTAGTCGCCCGTTTCCATCGCGATGATGGTCTGACGGCTCACCTGGACGGCCACGGCGAGCCCCTGCTGGGTCAGGCCGGCCCCTTTGCGGGCGGCCTTGATGCGTGTGCCGGCGGCGCCGCCCTCCTCCGGCGCGCGCACCGGACCGGATGGTGGCGCCATCAGTCCTCGTCCCCGGCCAGAGCCAGAGCCGCCTCACGGCGCCGCCGGCGGCGGGTCTCGATGAGCTGGGCCACCGCGGTCGCCACCGCGCCGAAGGCCCCACCGAACGCCGCGCCGCGCCACATGGCCCCCTCAGGGTCATAGACGTAGAGCGAGCCGATCAGGAACAGCGCGGCCGGGGCGCCGTTCACGACCGTCAGGAACAGCCGCTTGGCGCTCCAGGAGCGGGGCGTGGTGTCGACCCGGCGGTGGCGCACATAAAGCGTGCTGAGCATCATCGGGACATAGAGCAGGACCAGCACGACCGCGAGCGGCAGGACCGCCGGCTTGCCCAGCGGCCAGACCATGATGGCCGCGGCCCACGGGATCGCCAGCCACTGCAGCGAGGCGGCCGTGGCGATGCCCTCATACCACCGGTAGCGCTCACGCTCGTCGCCGTAGAGATCGCCGTCGAGATCGAGATTCCAGTGCACGACTCTGTCGAGAAGCATGTGCCCATTCTCGTGTTAAGTCCTCTTGACGTCAAGAGAACTTAACACTCAGAGAGTCTGGATCGTGGCGATGCGCTCCTCGAGCTGCTCGATCGTGGCCTGGGCGCTCGGCGGCCCTCCGCACAGGCGGCGCAGCTCGGCGTGGATCTTGCCGTGCGGCAGGTTGGTGCGGTGGTGGTGGGCGGCGACCAGGGTGTTGAGCTGGCGGCGCAGGCTGTTGCGGCGCTCCCCCGCCGTCATCACCGGCGGGGCCTCGCGCTGGGCCGGCACCGGCTCCGCCACCTTCTGCTTCTCGACGCGCTGGCGGGCCGCCAGCTGCTCCGACTGCCTCTTGTTCAGCAGCATCGACACCTCGTCCGGTGTCAGCAGGCCCGGCAGGCCCAGATAGTCCGCTTCTTCCGCCGTTCCCGTCTGTGCGCCCATGCCGAACGACGCGCCGTCGTAGATGACCTGGTCGAGCTCGGCCGTGGCGCCCAGCGCCTCGAACTGCTTCTCCAGCTCGCCTTCCGCGTTCTCCTCGCGCTGGGCCCGTTCGAGCAGGTCGTCGTCGAGCCCGTCCTTCTCCTTGCGGGCGCCCAGGATGTGGTCGCGCTGGGCTTCCATCTCGCTGGCCAGCCCGAGCAGGTGGGGCACGCTCGGCAGGAACACCGTCGCCGTCTCCCCGGGGCGCCGGGCCCGCACGAAGCGGCCGATGGCCTGCGCGAAATAGAGCGGCGTGGACGCGCTCGTCGCGTAGACGCCCACGGCCAGGCGGGGGATGTCGACGCCCTCGGACACCATCCGGACCGCGACCATCCAGCGCTGCTCCGAGGCGGCGAACGTCGCGATCCGGCCCGACGCGCCCTCGTCGTCGGAGAGCACGACCGTGGCCTGCTCGCCGCTGATCTCGCCGATCAGTTTCGCGTACGCCCGGGCGGTCTGCTGGTCGCTCGCGATGATCAGGCCGCCGGCGTCGGACATGCCGTGCTCGCGCAGCTTGGTCAGGCGGGCGTCGGCCGCGCGCAGCACCTGCGGCATCCAGTCGCCGCGGTGGTCCAGCGCCGTACGCCAGGCCTGGGCGATCAGGTCTTTGGTCATCGGCTCGCCGAGGCGGGCCGCCAGCTCGTCGCCCGCGTTCGTGCGCCAGCGGGTCTCTCCGGAGTACGCCATGAAGAGCACCGGCCGGACGACCCGGTCCTTCAGCGCGTCGGCATAGCCGTAGATCGAGTCGGCCCGCGACCGCTGCAGCCCGTCGTCGCCGCGTTCGTACTGCACGAACGGGATCGGGTTCTCGTCGGAGCGGAACGGCGTCCCGGTGAGCATCAGACGGCGTACGGCCGGCTCGAAAGCGTTTTTGACCCCGTCGCCCCAGCTCCGGGAGTCGCCCGCGTGGTGGATCTCGTCGAGGATGACCAGGGTCTGCCGGGTCATGGTGCGACGGCGGTGTACCGCGGGGGCCATGCCGACCTGGGCGTACGTGAGGACCGCGCCGTGGAAGTCGGCCGAGGAGTGGATCTCGGAGTTGCGGAACTGGTGGTCGAGCTGGATGCCGACCCGGGCCGCGGCGGACGCCCACTGGGCCTTCAGGTGCTCGGTGGGGCAGACCACGGTGACCGCCTCGACCGTGCCGTCGGCGAGCAGCTCGGCCGCGATGCGCAGCGCGAACGTGGTCTTGCCGGCGCCCGGCGTGGCCACCGCCATGAAGTCGTCGCTGCGGCGGCGAAGGTAGGTCACCAGGGCCTTGCGCTGCCAGTCACGCAGGTCGGGGAAGGTTTCCAGTTTCGGCAGTGGCGGGCTCAAAGCTCGAACGGTCCCCTCGTAAAAACAACGAACCCCCGGTTGTGAGAGCCGGAGGCGGCAACCAGCATAGCCGCGGACGGCACCCCGCGCCGGTTACGGCGCAGCGACCGGAGCCGACCAGCGGCGGTACAGCGCGACGAGCCGGACACCCGTGATGAGCAGGGCGGTCGCGGCCAGCGTCCACAGGGAATCCAGGGACAGCCCCCGGAGAATCGTGACAATAATCGCGCCGGCCAGGGCCACGACGGCGTAGATGTCCCGCCGGAGGACGACAGGGACCTCGCCGGTCAGCAGGTCGCGGGCGAGCCCGCCGCCGATGGCGGTGAGCATGCCGATCAGGCAGGAGCCGACGGGCGGCACGCCGGCGTCGAGCGCCTTGAGCGTGCCGGTCACCGTGAACAGGCCGAGGCCGGCCGCGTCCAGGACGAGGACGGGCCGGCGCAGCTTGGACAGCTGTGGGTGGAACCAGAACACGCCGAGGGCGGCCACCACCGCGGTGACCGCGTACCGCCAGTCGGCGAACGCGAGCGGCGGCACCGCGCCGATGACCAGATCGCGCACGATGCCGCCGCCGAGCGCGGCGATGAAGCCGACGAAAGCGACGCCGAACAGGTCGAGCCGCTTGATCACCCCGGCCGAGGCGCCGGACGCCGCGAAGACCGCGACGCCGACGAGGTCGGCACCGAGCAGGCCCTCGTTCAGCGAGTCATCGCTTCGTAGATCTCCTTGCACTGAGGGCACACCGGCGAGCCGGGCTTCGGCGACTTGGTCACCGGAAACTTCTCGCCGCACAGCGCGACCACGAACGTGCCCATCACGGCACTTTCGGCGATCTTCTCTTTACGTACGTAGTGGAACATCTCCGGCCCGGTGTCGGCGTCCTTGGTCTCCGGACGCTCCAGGATCTGAGTGCTCACGTGAAATCTGCCCTTCGGTTGTGTCGCCGCCGGTCCCCCCGGCCTCGACGGCGAAAACAAAGCTCCAACCCGCAAGTGTGACAGCTACCTCGGGACCGGTCCAATGATCAAAGCCGTACGGTAGGTGGCGTGACTGACTTCGCGATTCGATACGGCGAGCACGTGACCCGTGCCCGCCGGGACGGCCGGCCGGTGGTCGCGCTGGAGAGCACCATCATCTCGCACGGACTGCCGCACCCGGACAACCTCCGCGTGGCCCGCGAGATCGAGCAGACCGTGCGTGACCAGGGCGCCGTTCCCGCCACCATCGGCATGATCGGCGGCGAGCTGATCGTCGGCCTGGACGACGCCCAGGTCGAGCACCTGGCGCTGGCCCAGGGCGTGGCCAAGCTGTCCGTGCGTGACCTGGCCGTGGCCGCGGCAACCCGGGCCGACGGCGCCACCACGGTCGCCGCGACCAGCGCGGTCGCCGCCGCCGCGGGCATCGGCGTCTTCGCCACCGGCGGCCTCGGCGGCGTGCACCGCGAGGCGAACGTCACCTTCGACGAGTCGGCCGACCTGACCACCCTGTCGCAGACGCCGATCGTGGTGGTCTGCGCGGGCGTGAAGTCGATCCTCGACGTGGGCGCCACGCTGGAGCGCCTGGAGACCCTCGGCGTCGCCGTGGCCGGCTACAGGACCAAGCGCTTCCCGGGCTTCTTCATCACCGACGGCGGCTTCGACATCGACTGGCAGCTCGACTCCCCCGAGCAGGTCGCCGACGTCATCCGGGCCCGCTCCGACCAGGGTGTCGGCGCCGGCGCGCTGATCCTGGCCAATCCGCTGCCGGTCGACGAGCAGCTCGACACCGGGTTGCACGACCGCACCCTGGCCGAGGGCCTGGAGCTGCTGGCCCGCGACCACATCACCGGCAAGGCGGTCACCCCGTTCCTGCTGGGGCACTTCCACGAGAGCACCGAGGGTCAGAGCCTGGCCGTCAACGTGCGGATCATCCTGCGCAACGCCGAACTGGCCGCGAGGATCGCGGTCGCGACCGCCGGGGCGCCGGCACCGTTGGGCTTCGCGGTCGACGCATGATCGTCGTCGTCGGCGACCTGGTCACCGACGTGCTGGTGGCGCACGAGGGACCGATCGAGCACGGGTCGGACACCCACGCGGCGATCACCGTGAACGGTGGGGGCCAGGCCGCGAACACGGCGGCCTGGCTGGCCCACGCCGGCCGGGAGGTGACCCTGGTGGCCGCGGTCGGCGACGATCCGGCCGGGCGTGAACGGGTGGCCGAGCTGACGGCGGCCGGTGTGCGGTGCGCGGTGCGGGCCCATCCGGGCGCCGTCACCGGCAGCGTCGTGGTGCTGGCCGGCCCGCACGAACGGACGATGATCACGGATCGGGGCGCGGCGCTGCTGCTCGGCCCCGAAGACGTGCGGTCCGCGATGAAGGGCGCCTCCCACCTGCATCTCTCGGGCTATCCCCTGCTGCACGAGGGGTCTCGCCCGGCGGGTCTGGCCGCTCTGGAGAAGGCCGGCGGCCTGACGACCAGCGTCGACGCGGCCTCGGCGGCGCCGTTGCGGTCGGTCGGTGCTTCCGCTTTCCTTGCCTGGGTACGAGACGTCGACGTGCTGCTCTGCAACGCCGACGAGGCGGACGTGCTGGCCGGGCCCGGTCCGGCGGCCGAGCAGGCGGTACGGCTGACGGCGCACGTGCGCAACGCGGTCGTGAAGCAGGGTGCGGCCGGGGCCACCTGGGCTTCCCGGGACGGGAACGTGGTCTCGGTGGCCCCTGATCGCGTACGCCGAATGAAAGATCCGACCGGCGCCGGTGACGCCTTCGCGGCCGGCCTGCTCGCGGCCTGGTGTGCCGGCGCGGCGCCGGAGGCGTCGCTGACGGCCGGCGCCGAGCTGGGCGCCGAGGCCGTCGGGCAGATCGGCGCCCGGCCGCGTCAGCCCTTGTCGCCCTGACGCGGCTCGGACGGGACCCAGTGGCCGTCGGCGGTGGGTTCGACGTCGATGGTCAGGTATTCGACGTCCTCGGGAGTGTGCTGAGGCAGGGTGGCCTGCTGTTTCGCGGCGAGCGCGGAGGCGGCCCGCTCGGCCTTGCTCTTGGCCGGGCGGTCGTTGGCGATGAGCACGGCCGCCCAGGGCAGGAAGACCATGCCGGCCGCGCAGAGGACAAGCCACAGTCCGAGCAGCGGCGGGCGGATGCTGACCAGGATCGCGCCGAGGATGAGGCAGAGCGCCCGGACGGTCATCATGGTGACGTAGCGGACCTGACGGCTGCGGTATTGCTCGTCGGGGCTGCGGGCGGCGTCGGTGATCAGAACCGGCTGTTTCTTCACGATGGGGTCTCCGATCGACCCCCCATCATGGCACCGATCCCCGGCCGTCGCCCAGGGACCCCGCAGAGATCGCGCTCAACCGCCGGCGGCGACCCTCGATTCAATCCGGTCGATGACCTCGGTCGCCAGGCTCTCCATCATCGCGATCGCCTCCGCCGGGAAGTCACGCGGGACCACGTCCACTGCGCACAGTCCGCCGATGACGTGTCCCCGATGCGAGATCAAAGGCACTCCGATGTACGCCCGGGCGCCCTCGACCTTCACCAGCCGGGTGTCCCGCCACATCGGGTCCTCCGACAGATCACGCACGATCCGGGGCTGCCGGACGGTGAGGAACGGACGGCAGAACGCCCACTCGATCGGGGTGCCACCGGCCTCGGCGATCCAGGGCGGCAACGGGCCGTGGCCGGCCAGGAACACCTGAGCGCCGTCGAGCAGCACGTCGATCAGGGCGAACGGCGCGCCGAGGCGCCCGGCGAGCTGGTCGACGATGTCCTGGAGGTAGGGCCGCGGCTCCTCGTGGTCGAGCCCGAGGCGGGCCACGTCGAGGAGGCGATCGTGTGGGGCGAACGCGACGCGCGGCCGCTCTTCGAGAAGCATCATGGCTGTCCTCCTGTCGGTGATAGTGCGTCGTAGGTGATGGCGCGGACCTTCAGCGAGCGGCCGGCGACCCGCACCAGGTCACCGGTGATCATCATGTGCTCGGCGACCTGGCGCAGGTCGCTGACCGACTCGACCGGTCGGCGCAGGCCGAGCGCGCGGACCGTGAGATCCCACATCCCGGCCGCGGTCTCGTCCCCGACGAGCTCGGCGAGGGCCCGCAGGGCGTCGGCCTCGGTCGGCCGCTCGGTGTTCGGCGCCATGTGACGTCCCCTTCGCGCTCTGCCTAGAAAAGCTCGATCACTGGTGTGTCGTCGGCGGCCGCCGCGACGCCGGCCTTCTCGCCGTGCGTCACCCGCTGCCGGGACATCACATGCCGGCTGCGCAGCTCGTCGACCGAGATCGTCCGCGCGATCAGCGCGTCGGCCGGCACGCCGCCCTCGGCGTACCCGATGGTGTCCTCCACCTGGCGTTTCACTTGGCTGACGGCGTCTGCTACATGTTCCAGCATCTGACGGCTGATGTCCTGGAACTGGACATGCCCGACGGCGCCGGTGGTCTCGACGGTGAGCGCGTCCGAGCTCTGCCGCACCTGCAGGGCGGCGTCCACGGTGTCGTGCAGGATGCCGGCCACCATCTCCGACATCTCCCGCTGGGCCTGGGCGATGCCGCTGAGGCGGCGGGTCATCGCCGTGTCCTCGGCCGACAGGTCAGTCTTGACGTTCTCGTCGAAGTTGCTGTCGTCGGTGAGCACCGCGTCGAGGCGGGCGGTCAGGTCGGCGATCGTCGTGCCGATGCCGCTGGCCGCCTGGGCCGACCGGGTGGCGAGCTTGCGCACCTCGTCCGCCACGACCGCGAAGCCCTCGCCCGCGTCGCCCGCCCGGACCGCCTCGATCATGGCGTTCAGGGCGAGGATGTTCGTCGCCTTGCTGACCTCCTCGATCTGGGTCACGTGCTTCTTGAGCCCGCGCATCTCGTCCACCAGCGCGCGCACCTGCTCGTCGCGGAAGAGGAAGTAGCGGACCAGCCGGTCGACGAGCTGAGCGTTGGAGTCGCCGGCCTGGGCCAGCTGGTCCTCGGTGCGGTCCAGGGTGCCGGCGAGGCGGACCACGTCGCCCGCCATCACCTCGGCCAGCGAGTCGATCTTCAGCATCTGCCGCACGATCGCCTCCGCGGCCTCCCCGGTCTGCTCGATCACGTCGTGCAGATGCGCGTCGACGATCTGGCAGAACTCGGGGACGGGCCGCAGGGAGCCGGCGACGACGTCAGCCCGCACGGCCGCCTCCGGCGTGGACGGCACCGCCTGTCGGCGGAGTAGGCCGGCCATCGAAACCTCCCATGAAAAGGCTCAACTCAAGCGCCCGGAACGACCTGCTTGATCACGCCGAGGAGCTGGTCCGGCGCGACCGGCTTGACCAGCCAGCCGGTGGCGCCCGCGGACTTGGCCTCGTTGCGCTTGGTCTGCTCGGACTCGGTGGTCAGCATGAGCATCGGGGTGAAGCGCATGCCTGGTGCCTTGCGGGCCTCGCGGACGAAGGTGATCCCGTCCATCTGCGGCATGTTGACGTCGCTGATGATCAGGTTGGGCTTGACGCCCTTGGCCAGCTTCTCGAGCGCCTCCTTGCCGTGGCCGGCGGTCTCGACGGAGTAGCCGGCCTTGGTCAGGATGGACTTCAGGCTCATGAGCATGGTGGCCGAGTCGTCGACGAGCATCACTGTGGTCATGGAGGTTCACTTCCTTGTCGGCTTGCTGTGCCATTGCCCCCCGCGAGCAGTGGCAGCACCTGCTCCGCCAGGAAGGCGTTCGCTGGTGCCGAGCTAATCTTCGGGCGGAAAAGCAGCAGGGCCTGGAGCGCGCCGGTGTGCAAATGGTTGCAACGGCGCAGGTTGACCTTCGGCTTCTCGGTGGCCCGCAGCCAGGCTGCCAGCGGCTCCACCTCGTCGACGGTCACCACGTCGGTCAGGGTCGCGGTCGCCTCATGCAGCTCGAGCGGCAAGGCCGAGCACCTCCTTCATGTTCAGCACCAGCAGCACCAGCCCGTCGCCGAGCAGCGCCGTGCCGGAGAACTCGTCCGCGTACGCGAGCAGGCCCTCCATCGGCTTGAGGATCACGTCGACCTCCCGGTGGAACTGTTCGACCAGCAGGCCGACCCGCTGACCGTGCAGGCTGACGATCAGGATCCGCCGGTCGTCGTTCTCGTCCGGCGTCCACGGCATCCGCAGGGCGGCGGCCAGATCGATCACCGGGACCACCTCGCCACGCAGGACGACGACGTCCTGGTGCAGCACCCGGCCGATCTCACCGCCGGGCACGCGAACGGTCTCGACCACCAGGTCAACCGGGATGCCGAACCGCTGCCCGGCCACGCTGACCACCATCACCTGGGTGACCGCCATCGACAGCGGCAGCCGCAGGCGCGTCACGCTGCCCGTGCCGAGCTCGGATTTCATCGTCACGGTGCCGCCGAGCTTCTCCACGCTCGCCCGGACCGCGTCCATGCCGACTCCCCGCCCGGAGAGATCCGAAACCTGGTCGGCGGTGGAGAACCCGGCGCGGAAGACCAGCTCCACGGCCTCCTGGTCGCCCATGCTCTCCAGCTCCTCCTCGGAGATCAGGCCCTTCTCGTACGCCTTGCGCTTGACCTTGACCGGGTCGATGCCCCGGCCGTCGTCGGCGATCTCCACGACCACCGCGTCGCCGTCGGCGACCGCGCTGAGGGTGATCCGGGCCTGGGGCGGCTTGCCGGCCGCGGTCCGCTCGTCGGGCAGCTCGATGCCGTGGTCGAGGCTGTTGCGCACCAGGTGCACGAGCGGGTCGGCGAGGGCCTCGATGACGTCCTTGTCGGCCATCGTGTCCTCGCCCTCCATGACGAGCTCGATGTTCTTGCCGAGCCGGCGGCTGAGGTCGCGGACGAGGCGGGGGAAGCGCGAGAAGGCCACCGACAGCGGCAGCATCCGGACGTCCATCACCGCCGCCTGCAACTCCTCGGCGATCCGGTGCAGGCCCGAGTACTGGTCCTTGATGCGCCGGCTGAGCACACGGCTGCCGAACTCCTCCTCGGCCGAGTCGGCCAGGAAGGTCAGGCCGTTCTTGGCCACGTTGAGCTCGCCGACCAGCTCCATGAGGTGGTCGACCTTCTCCTGGTCGACCTTGAGGATCTTGGTACCGACCTGGCCGCCGGGATCGTCGGCCCGCCCACGGTCGATCCGTTCCTCCGGCGCGGACCGCTCGATCAGCGCGGGCGGCGGTGGTGCTGCCGGTGGCGCTGGGGTGGAGCCGAGCAAGCGGTTGACGGTCTCGGTCAGCTGCTCGGCGTTCAGATCTGACAATTCAGATATGTCACCCAAGGCGGCCGCGGCGGAGGCGATCGAGTGGGCGATCGAGGCCAATCGGACGCCCCCGACCTCCTGCTGGTCCCGCAGGGAGGTCTGAGCCGCGGCGAGGATCGCGTACGCGTCCTCGACCACGGCCGGGTCCTGAGGGTCGTCGACGACCGGAGCGTCCGCGGCCTCCACTGGTTCCGGCGCCACCTCGCCGTTCAGGAAGCGCCGGAGCGCGTCCCCGTCCAGCTCGACCACCTCGACCTGGTCCGGCACGTAGCGGAACAGGTGGTCGAGCTCGCCGTGCCCGGCCCGGGTGGCCAGCACGAAGCCGATCAGGCAGGCGTACTCGTCGTAGTCGTCCGGCGAGGGCCACTCGTCCGGCGGCACCACGGCGATCCGGGCCAGCGCCGGCACCTGACTGATCAGGTGCAGCGGGTCCTCGGCGCGGAAGAAGCAGCCCTCGTCGGGCAGGTAGCGGGCGAAGCGCAAGGTCGAGGAGGTGGTGGTCAGCCAGGTCGCGGTCGCGTCGAGCCACTCCTGCTCGAAGTGGCTCAGCCACTCCGGCGGCGGGGCGATCACGTGGACGATCGGGGCCTTCTCCACCACCGGGGTGGTCGCGTCGCCGCCGAGCGGGCCGCGCAGCTTGGTGATCAGGATGGCGGCGTCGGCGCCGGCGCTCGCGGGCAGCCGCTCGTGCTGGGTGACGTGGGCCAGCCAGCCCCGGATGAGGTCGAAGGCGGCGAGCAGATCGTCGGTCATGCCCGAGTCGAGGTCGAGCTTCCCACCCCGTACGGCGTCGAGAAGATCCTCGGCGGCGTGGGTGAGCCGGGTCAGCTCGGGGAAGTCGAAGAGGCCGGACGAGCCCTTGAACGTGTGTGCGGCCCGGAACACCTCGTTGACCAGCTCCGGATCG
Organism: Paractinoplanes atraurantiacus; assembly: GCF_900215205.1. GTDB lineage: Bacteria > Actinomycetota > Actinomycetes > Mycobacteriales > Micromonosporaceae > Actinoplanes > Actinoplanes atraurantiacus. Next base: position 1,377,030 of record NZ_OBDY01000001.1, on the reverse strand, counting down.
CCCGGGTCGCGCTCGAGCTGGAGCAGGCCCTCGTCGACCGAGGTGAGCAGGTCGGCCGCCTCGGCGAGGAACTGGGCGAGCAGCGGATTCATGCCGGGATGCCCCGTCCCGCGGTGAGCATCCGGGCGACGCGGACCAGGCGCTCGGCCGACACCGGCTTGACCATGTAGAGGTTGGCCCCGGCGGCGTAGGCCCGCTCGGCGTCGCCCGGCCGGTCCTCGGTACTGATCATCAGGACCGGGGCCGGCGTGCCGACCGTCTCCGAGCGCAGCGTCTCCACGCAGGTGTAGCCGTTCATCTTGGGCATGTTGACGTCGACCACGAACAGGTCGAACGCGGTGGTGAGGGCGGCCTCGACGGCTTCCAGCCCGTTCGCGGCCTCCTCGACGGCGAAGCCGGCCTCGGACAGCAGGCTGGTGTGATAGAGCCGCACCGTGGCGGCGTCGTCGACGACCAGCACCTTCACTGGGGTCTCTGTCATCGGTTGGCTCCGGTCGGTCGTTGGTAGACGATGCCCTCCGGCAGGCGGGTGGGTGTGAAGATCGGTGAGATACGGCTCATCGACTCGGAATGACCGAGGAAGAGATAGGCGCCGGGCCGCATCGCGCCGTAGAGGTTCTCGGCCGCACGCCGGCTGGACAGCTCGTCGAAGTAGATGAGCACGTTCCGGCAGAAGATCACGTCGAAGTCGCGGAACGCCCGCATCGCGAGGGTGTCGGTGACGTTGACCTGGTGCAGCGTGACCGCGCCGCGGATGCCCTCGTCGAGCTGATAGCGGCCGCCGCCGACCGGGCTGAAGTACTTGTCCCGCCACTTCTTGGGCACGCGCTGAAGCGAGCGCTCGCCGTAACTGGCGTGCCGGGCCCGGTCCAGGACCGAGCTGTCGATGTCGGCGCCGTGGATCTCCACGTCGAGCCGGTCGATCAGGTCCCACTCCTCGAGCAGGCGCAACGCGATCGAGTACGGCTCCTCGCCGGTCGAGCAGGGCAACGAGAGGATCTTGATCGGCCCGACGATGCGGTTCGCCCCGCCCCGCGCCTCGACGACGTCCGGCAGCACCGTGCGCAGCATCGAGTCGAACTGGTAGTCCTCGCGCAGGAAGTACGTCTCGTTGACGGTGAGCTGGTTGATCAGCTCCTGGAGCAGGTCGTCCCGGGCGCTCAGGCGCAGCGCGGCGAACCAGGTGGTGAAGGTGTCGAACTCGGAGTTCTTGATGCACGTGTCGATGCGCTTGTCGACGAAGTAGCGCTTGGACGGTGCGAACTGGATTCCGGTCCGCTTGTAGAAGTACTCGCGGAACTTCTCGAAATCCGCCTCGCTGAGGCCGGCGCCGGCCGTGGCGGCACTGGTCATTTGACCGCCGCCTCGACCGTGAACCGCAGGAACGGGTCGTCCGGGAAGCGCTCGACCGCCCCGCGCAGCAGCTCGTGGTGCTCGGGCCCGATCGAGGGCAGCAGCGCGTCGATGGCGGCGGTGACCACGTTCGGGTGCGGGTCCTCCCGGATCATGACGGCCAGCCAGGTCATCGCCTCGGGATGCGGCAGATCGGCCAGGACCATCGCGGTCATCACGCGGACGTCGTGGTCGTCGTCGTCGATCAGGCGCGGCAGCAGGGCCGGCACCGAGTTCGGCATGGTGGCCAGCGTCTCGGCCACGGCCGTGCGCAGGCCGGCGTCGTCACTGGCCAGGTGGACGGCGAGCCCCTCGGCCACCTGGGCCGTGTCGTGCGCGGCGAGGGTGGTGAGCATGGCGTCGCGGACCGCCGCCTCGGTCTCGCCGGCGACCCGGTCGAGCAGCGGGGCCACGGCCTCGGCCGAGCCGTCCAGGCCCAGCGCCGCCTCCCGGCGCAACTCCGGGTCGGGGTCGTCGAGCTGGCTCAGCAGGGTGTCGGCCGACGGCGGCGCGGCCGTCTCCTCGGGTGGCGGCGTGTTGCGGCGAACGAGTCCCACGGTGGTCCCCCTTCTCTCTCAACGAACCCAGTCAGCGAGGCGGTCGGCGATCTCGTACGAGGGCAGCGTGAGCGTCGCCCCGCCGCGGCGGGACAGCTCGCCCGGCATGCCCCAGACGACCGCCGTCTCCTCGGCCTCGGCGATGGTGCGGCCGCCGTCGGCCTTCACGGCGGCCATCTCGGTGGCGCCGTCGTCGCCCATGCCGGTCAGCAGCGTGCAGACCAGCCGCTCGGCCGCGATGTGCCGGCGGGCCGAGCCGACCAGGCGATCCACGCTCGGATGCCAGCGGTACTCGGCGGCGGCCGGAACGCTCTTGACGATCAGGCCGTCGGTGCGCCGGGCCACCACCACGTCCGCGCTGCCCTTGCCGAGGTAGATGTGGCCGCGCTCGATGTTCATGATCCGGTCGACCTCGTGCACGCGCAGTTGGCAGATCTCGTCCAGCCGGCGCGCGAGCGTGGCGGTGAAGGAGGCCGGGATGTGCTGCGCGATCACCACCGGCGCCCCGAGCGTGGCCGGCAGCTGCGGCAACAGCTCGTTCAGCAGCGCCGGTCCGCCGGTCGACGAGCCGATCAGCAGCAGGTCGACCTCGCCCGCCTTGCTCGGCTTGCCGGGCGGCGCCTTTTTCTCCGGCGCCGCCTTGAGACGCTCCCGAAGCCCGCGCGACCGGTTGATGCGGGCCGAGGTCGCCGCCTTGACCTTGCTGACGATCTCCCGGGCGACCTCGTCGATGTTCAGCGAGACGGTGCCGCCCGGCTTGGCCACGTAGTCGACCGCCCCCAGCTCCAGCGCCTCGAACGTGACCAGGGCGTTCTTCTCGGTCAGGGACGACAGCATGACGACCGGGGTCGGCCGCTCCGCCATGATCTTCGAAAGGCAGGTGAGGCCGTCCATCTCGGGCATATTGATGTCGAGAGTGATGGCGTCCGGGCGTACGCGATCAAGTTGTTCGAGGGCGTCGACCCCGTTGCGGGCCGTGTGCACCTCGAAACCACCTTCCTCGAGGATGCCCTTGACCGCCCGGCGCATCAGGGCCGAGTCGTCGACGACGAGGACCGACGGTGCCACAGTGGAGTCTCCCGGTCAGACGGTGACGAGGTCGCCGGCCTCCACGACGACCTCCTCGCAGACGACGTCGAGGGCGGCGGCCTGCTCGGCGGCGAGCAGCTGGTCGACCTGGACCAGCAGCAGCATCCGCTTCTGGTCGGGCAGGTTGGCCACCCGCGACACCAGGCGGGCCTGCTCGGCCGAGAGCTGCGGCGCCGGCTCCAGCACGTGCCGGCCGACCCGGGCCACCTCGGCCACCGAGTCGACGATGAAGCCGGTACGGACCCCGTTGATGATCAGGACCACGATGCGCTGCCGCTCGTCCCGCTCGCCGCGGGGCAGTCCCAATCGCGTCCGCAGATCGACCACCGGCAGCACGGTGCCGCGCAGATTGACCAGCCCCTCGACGAACTCGTACGACTTCGGCACCCGGATCAGCGCCTCGGGCACCCGGATGATCTCCTGTACGGCGTCGACGTCGACGGCGTACTCCTCCTCGTCGAGCCGGAACACGACGAACAGCTCCTCGTCGCCCCGGCCGTCGTCGGCCATCCGCTCCTCGGCCATCTGCGGCATGTCCCCCTGACCCTGGTGTTCGGCGATCTCGTTGCGTACCTCGGGCGAGTCGAACATCCGGTTGACGCTCAGGACGGAGACCAGGCGCTTGCCGTCCTCGAGCCGGCACACCGACTCCACCTCGCTCTTGCGCCCGTCCCCCGCCATGAAGGCCGGCAGCGGGGCCACCAGCTGGTGCGGGACGCGCAACACCTCGCGCACGGTGTCCATCACGACGCCGACCACACCGCCGTCGATCGAGACGACGACGATCCGGTTCTGCGGCTCCAGCGGCGTGACCGGCAGGCCGAACACGCGGCGCATGCTCACCACCGGCAGCAGCCGGCCCCGCAGGTCGATCACGCCCAGGACGCGGCTGCCCGCGTTGGGCACGTGACTGACCGACTCCGGCGCCTGGACGATCTCCTGCACCTGGTCGATCGGCAGGGCGTACTCCTGGCCCTGCACGGCGAAGCTGACCAGCTCGAGGGTGTCGTCGCTCTCGCCGTCGCCCTCGTCCTCGCGCTCCATCGACATCCGGCCCGAAGCGCCGGCATCGGCCGCCCGGACCCGCTCGGTGAGCTGGTCGAACTGGCTGCCCACGAGGCGGTCGACGTCGAGGATCGTGGTCATGTTGCCGTCGTCCGCCTTGATCACGCCGACCAGCACGTCCGAGCGGACCGTCGACTGCACGGAGTCGGCCGATTCCAGCGCCGCCGGGTCGATGCTGATCACGCTGGCGACCCGGTCGACCACGAAGCCGAGCGGCACGCCGCCGTCGACGATGATGACCCGCGTGGTCTCGTCGTGCTCCCGCGCGTCCATGTCGCAGCAGTCGCGCAGGCTCACCACCGGCAGCACGCGGCCGCGCAGGTTGGCCAAACCCTCCAGCGAGGGCGGCCCGAGCGGCACCTTCACCACGGCCGGCATCCGGATGATTTCCTGGACCCGGCTCATCGGGAAGGCGTACCGCTCGCCGGCCATGTCGAACGTGACGTAGTCGGTGTTGTCGTCCTCGACGACTGATTCCTCTTCGACGCTCATGAGTGCGCCCCCTTCCTCAGGCGGCGGCGTTCTGAAGCTCGTCGGCAAGGGCGGCGATCTCCTCGACCGCGGCGGCCAGCTCCTCGGCGCCCTGTGACTGTTCGCGGGCCGCGGTGGACGCCTGCGCGGCGAGTTGCTCGGCCTCGTTGGCGGCCGACGAGATCTGTTCGAGCCCGGTCTTGACCTCACCGAGCACGCCGGTGATCTCCTGAGCCGACTCGCGGACCTCCTCGTTACCGGCCCGCACCTGCTGCATGTCCCGCTCGATCTCCTCGAGCCGGGCCGTGGTGACCTTGGCCGCCTCGACCTCGGCCAGCGCCTGGCGGCTGGTCTCCTCGAGGTCGGAGCGGACCTCGACGATCCGGTCCTGCACCGCTTTGACGAGATCCTTGATCCGGTCGGCGTTGTCGGCCGAGTCGCGGGCCAGGTTGCGGATGTCGGTGGAGACGACCGCGAAGCCCTTGCCGAACTCGCCGGCCCGGGCCGACTCGACCGAGCCGTTCACGGCCAGCATGTTGGTCTGGATGGAGACGTTGGCGATCGCATCGACGATCTTGTCGATCCGCCGGGAGATCTGCTCCAGCTCGGTCACCTTGCGGACGCTCTCGATGCCGTCGCGGGACGCCTGGGCGATCGCGTCGATCATCGAGTCGACCGCGTCCTTGTTCGTGTTGAGCAGGCCGAGGATGCCGTCGGCCCGCTCAACCGCGTTGCCGGCCCGGGTCATCGACAGCTGTGCGCCCTGCTCGATCTTCGAGACGGCCTCGGAGGTCTGCTGGCCCTTCTCGGCGGCCGTGCGGGCTCCCGAGTTGATCTCGTTGATCGCGACGTTGATCTGGCTCGCGGCGCGGTTGATCTCCTCCACCGCGGCCGACAGCTGCTCGGCCGCCGAGGCGACCTCCTCCGCGCTCTTGGAGACGTCGGTGCTGTTGCGCAGCCCCTCGGAGATCTCGGCCAGCGACTCGGCGGCCTGATCGCTCTGCCGCAGCGCCTGGGTCTGCTGGTTGACCGTCTGGAGCGACTCCTCGCAGGCGGCCGACTGCTGCTCGGCCGCCGCGGCGATCTCCTCCGAGCGGGTCTTGGCCGACTTCGTCGCGTCCTGCGCCTCGACCGCCGCCCTGGCCATCTCCGTCGCACCGGTCATGATCGTGCCCATGTCGGCCCGGATGGTCTCGAGCTGCTCGGTGATCGACTTGCCCTTCTCCACCTCGCTGCGCGCCGTCTCGGCCGACGACTGCACGCCGGAGGCGATCGTGGTGACGCTCTCGCGCACCTCGTCGATCAGGTCGCGGATCTGCCGGGCGCTGCGCTCACTGGTCTCGGCGAGAGTGCGCACCTCGTCGGCGACCACGGCGAAGCCCTTGCCGTGTTGACGGGCCCGAGCGGCCTCGATCGCCGCGTTCAGCGCGAGAAGATTCGTCTGGTCGGCGATGTGTGCCACTGTCTTGACGATCTCGCCAATTTCGTCGGCTTGCTTCTCGAGCTCGGTGATTGTCACGACCGACGCCGTCTGCCGGGTCGAGGCGTTGTCGACGTTCGCGAGCAGGTTGTTGATGCCGCCGCGGGTCTCGTTGAGCAGGTTCTGCAGGGCCTGGCTGAGCTCGGCCACCTGCCGGGTGGTCGCCTCCTGCCGGCCGACCCGCTCCTCGACCTGGTTCATCGCGGCCAGGCTCTGCTGAGTCGCGCCCGACGCCTCCTCGGCGCCCGCGGAGATCTGCTGCATCGACTCCGTCAGCTGGCGCGAGGCCTCGGTGGCCTCGGCGTTCTGCGCGGAGATCTCGGCGGTGGCGGCGGCGATCCGCTCGGCCGCCTGCTGCTGCTTAGCCACGGACCGGGCCTGCCGGCGACCGGCGTCACTGTCCCCGCCGCGACCGGCGGCGGGGCGGGCCGAGGCCGGCGCCGACGCGGGCCGGCTCGCCCGAGCGCTATCGGTGGCCCGCCCGTTGGCGGAGCTCGTCGTCAAGGGCATGGGGGTGGTCTCCCCTCTCTCTTTCAACTGCCGTGCGCATACGCGTCATGGACAACCGGAGTCGGGGAAAACCGCTGCTAACGCGGGCTTTCCTCACCTCCGGAAATCCTGGCACCGCAGGGTTGACGAGAGAGGAGAAATGGACAGACTTCGACGCAATACCTTCACTTGGCCTTGGCGGCCGCCTTCATTTCCTTCTTGTACGCGCGGACCTTGCCAAGCGACTCACCGTCGACGATGTCGGCCACGGACTTGAACGAGCCCTCGGCCCCGTAGCCGCCGGCGGCCTCGCGCCAGCCGGACGGCTCGACACCGTACTGCTTGCCCAGCAGCGCGACGAAGATCTGCGACTTCTGCTTGCCGAACCCGGGCAGCGAGGCGACCCGCTTGATCAGCTCGCCGCCGTCCTCGACGCCGGCCCACAGGTTGGCGGCGTCACCGTCATAGCGGTCGACCAGCGCGCGGCACACCTCCTGCACGCGGGCGGCCATCGCCTTGGGGAAGCGGTGCAGCGCGGGTGGCTCGGCGAAGATCGCAATGAGCGCCTCGGGGTCGAAGTCGGCCAGCTCCTCGGCCGTGTACGCGTGGCCGAGCCGCTGAGCCAGCACCCACGGCGACGTGAACGCCTTCTCCAGCGGAATCTGCTGATCGAGCACCATGCCGATCAGCAGCGCCAGCGGGTCGGACGAGAGCAGCTTGTTGGCCTCGGCCTCGATCGGCAGGGAAATCGTCATGGCGCTCATCTTCGCAGGCGCCCGTTTCTCCGCTCGCGCACAACCGCCCGGGAGCGCGAGGCTCACCGGGCGGCAAGGGGTTTCAGTCGTCGGCTTTCTAGCTGGCGTAGGCCTCGAGGCGCGACGCGCGCTCGGGGTCGCGGAGCTTGAGCATGGTGACCTTCTCGATCTGGCGGATGCGCTCGCGGCTCAGGCCGAACTCGCGGCCGACCTCGTCGAGAGTGCGCTGGCGGCCGTCGTCGAGACCGAAGCGCAGGCGGATCACGGCCGACTCGCGCTCCGACAGCGTGGCCAGCACGATCTCGACCTCGCTGCGCAGCTCGCCCTGGCCGTGGCCGACGCCCGGCTGGTGCTCGACGGCGGCGACGAAATCGCCCAGGGCGCTCTCGCCGTCCTCACCGACGGCCTGGTCGAGGCTGACCGGCTCGCGGTCGTACGAGATGAGCTCGATGACCTGGAATTCCTGGACGCCCATGGCGGTGGCGATCTCGGCGATGCTGGGCTCGCGGCCCAGCGTGGCGGCGAGGTCGCGACGGCTGCGGACCATGCGGTTGACCTGCTCGACCATGTGCACCGGGATGCGGATGGTGCGGGCCTGGTCGGCCATGGCGCGGGTGATCGCCTGGCGGATCCACCACGTCGCGTACGTCGAGAACTTGTAGCCCTTGGTGTAGTCGAACTTCTCGACCGCGCGGATCAGGCCCAGGTTGCCTTCCTGGATCAGGTCGAGGAAGGCCATGCCGCGGCCGGTGTAGCGCTTCGCGATGCTGACCACGAGCCGGAGGTTGGCCTCGAGGAGGTGGTTCTTGGCCGCCTTGCCCTCGGCGATGATCACGCGCAGCAGGCTTGCCAGGTCGTCGGATGCCTCCGGGAGCTTCTCGTCGGCGTAGAGGCCGGCCTCGATCCGCTTGGAGAGCTCGACCTCCTCGACGGCGGTGAGCAGGCGGGTCCGGCCGATGCCGTTCAGGTAGGCCCGGACAAGGTCCGCGGAGACGCCACGCTCGTCGGTAGCGTCCAGGTCGGTGAGGAGCTCGACACCGTCCGTCATGCTGTTGTCGGTCGCCTTCATCTGCAGGACCACCTTTCAGTCCCCTCCCCGCTGATAAACCGTCTCGAGCTGTCCAGTCACTTGCGTGCCGGTGATCGATAGCTTGGCCCGGGACGCGTTAAGCCGAGGTGAGGCAAGCGTCCAGGTGGCATGAATCAGGGAGAACCCTGACGTCGCCAAGCCGACAAGTGCCCGAAATGCCGGTACCGGTCGGTTGCTGTGCGTCGATACTGTTCCCCACACGCCCTCGAGGAGGAGATGGTTCAGTGGTCTTCAAAAAGATGTTGCAGGCACTGGGAGTCGGCGGCCCGTCGGTCGAGACGGTGCTGGCCAACCCCAACTGCCGGCCGGGCGGATTCCTCGAGGGACAGGTGCACGTCGTCGGCGGCGATCACGCGGTCGACGTGGAATATCTCGCGGTCGGCCTGGTCACGCGGGTCGAGGTGGAGAGCGGTGACAGTGAGTACAACACCGATCAGGAGTTCCACCGCCAGCGGCTGACCGGTTCGTTCCGCCTGGAGCCGGGTGCGAAATACGACGTACCGTTCCGCTTCGACGTCCCGTGGGAAACCCCGATCACCGAGGTGTACGGGCAGCATCTGCACGGCATGACGATGGGGCTGGCCACGGAGCTCGAGGTGGCGCGGGCCGTCGACAAGTCCGACCTGGACGCGGTGGCGGTGCATCCGCTGCCGGCGCAGGAACGGCTCCTCGACGCCCTGCTGCGGCTGGGCTTCCGGTTCAGCCGGGCCGACGTGGAGCGCGGCCGGGTGTACGGGGCGCAGCAGAGCCTGCCGTTCTACCAGGAGATCGAGTTCTACCCGCCGTCGGCTTACGCGAGCGGGATCAACCAGCTCGAGCTGACGTTCATCCCGACGCCGCAGAAACTCCAGGTGATCCTCGAGATCGACAAGCGGGGCGGGCTGTTCACCGAGGGGCACGACGCGTTCGGGCGCTTCGACGTGGACTACGCGACGGTCGACCACACCGACTGGGGTGCGCAGCTGGACAACTGGTTGCGGCAGTCGGCGCAGCGGCGGGGGCTGTTCTTCTAAAGCTCGATCCAGATCGAGCGCGGTCCCACGTTGACGCTCTCGACCAGCATGTGCGCCCGGAAGCGGCCGGTCTCGACCGTCGCGCCCCGGGCGCGCAGTGCTTCGACATAGCGGTTGATCAGCGGCTCGGCCATCTCGGCGGGCGCGGCGGCGGTCCACGACGGGCGGCGGCCCTTGCGAACGTCGCCGTAAAGCGTGAACTGGCTGACCACCAGCAAGGGTGCTTGGGTTTCCTGGGCGGATCTGTCGCCGTCCAAAATGCGCAGTTCATGCGTTTTGCGGGCGAGGTGCTCGGCCTTCTCGGGCGTGTCGTCGTGGGTGACACCGACGAGCACGAGCAAGCCGTCCTCGATCTTGCCGACCACCTCGTCGTCGACGGTGACGCTGGCCCGGCTCACAGTCTGCACAAGAGCACGCATCTACTTCACTCCTCGTACTCGGGCGGCGGCCACGGAGAGTTGCTCGATCTCCTCGGGCGACATGGTGGGCTGCCCGCGCCTGATCTCGACGGCCTCGGGAAGGAGCCGGACGGGGTCGCCGGAGGCGCGCTCCAGGAAGAGGTCGAGGAGCTCGCCGGCGTGACTGCCCAGCTCGTGGTCGATGGCGCCGACGGCGACCTGGGCCAGGATCAGGGCGGCCAGGGCGGTGTCGAGGTCGGCCGGGCCGTCGCCGGCGTTGCGCCAGTCGATGAGGACGGGGCCGCGCTGGCTGAGCACCACATTCTCGGGGTGCACATCGAGGTGGACGAGCGTCTCACCGTCACGCATCGGCGGCAGGTCGTGCAGCTGCCGCAGCAGATCGGCCAAGATCGTGGCGCCGCGATCGACGGTCAGATCGCCGGCGAGCAGGGCCTGAGCCAGGGTGGGTCCGTCGAGGCGCTCCATGACGAGATCGGCGCCGCCGGCCCGGAAGACCTCAGGGACGGGAAAACCGTGCTTCCCGGCGTACGCCATGACGGCCGCCTCAGGCGCAGCGTCACCCCCATGCCGGTAGCGCCGCAGGACCCGGCCGTCACCGAGCGCATAGACATCCGCTTCACGCCCCGAGGCAAACGGCAGCCCCACCGATTCAGGAACCGCCACATCAGGGCCCACCGCATCAGAGCGGGCCGGATCCGCGCCCGTCACGTCGGGGCCCGCCGCACCCTCGCCCGTCAGGCCAGCGCCCGCCGCACCCTCGCCCGTCAGGCCAGCGCCCGCCGCACCCTCGCCCGTCGCGCCGGAGCCCGCCGCACCCTCGCCCGTCAGGCCAGCGCCCGCCGCACCCTCGCCCGTCGCGCCGGAGCCGGCTGCACCCGGGGCCGTCACATCCCGTTCCGTCACGTGCGTGACGGTATCGGAACCGTCGCCCTCTCCGCGCCGCGCCCGTTTTGTCGCGACCGGCGCGCCGGGACCACGCGCAGCCGTGTTCGCGGGCCACGCGCGGCCGTTTTGCGGGCCACGCGCGGCCGTATTCGCGGACCACGCGCGGCCGTATTCGCGGACCACGCGCGGCCGTATTCGCGGACCACGCGCGGCCGTATTCGCGGACCACGCGCGACCGCGGGGCTGTCAGTCGACGGCGTTGCTGCTCGCGTCGCTCGTGTAGCCGTCGACCGGGGTCTCCATGGCGCCGGTGGTGGCGTCGCCGGTCGTCGTGTTGGCCACGCCGGGGCCGGAGCGCGGGCGGGTGCGGAAACTGTTCGGGCCGGCGGTGCCGCCCGTGGTGGTCATGATGCCGTGCTCGGGGTGGGGGCCACCGTCCTGGAGCTGCTCGGTGTCGGTGCCCGCGGCCAGGGTGCTGGACAGGCCGGCGTCGTCGTCGCCCTTCTCGGGGCGGTAGGTGCTGGGCTCGTCGAAGATCCCGGGACCGTAGTCGCCCCCGGCGATCTCCCGCTCGATGCTCTCCTGCGAGTCGCTCATCTCGTTCTTCCTTCTTCCGAAGTCGGCCGCTGCATCGTGCCCGAGCGGCCGGGCCGTAAACCCTCGCTGTGGCCGCCATCATGCGCCCGGGCGACCGTCCCCCGCATGAGCCAGATGACTGCACGCCTGATGACACCACCCGAGCAGAGCGCCGCGAGGGCCGAGCCCAGGGCGTCACCCTCACGGGCGCTGCGGCGGAGTCTGAGCCGGGGCCTCAGCCGGGCGGGGCGAAGAGCAGGGTGCGGACGTCGGGGATCCGGGCGCATGCGTGCTCGATCACGGCGCAGACGTCGGGCCAGGCTAGGCCGCCGGCGCCGCAACCGAGGGCGGGGATGGCGAGCGAGTCGAGGCCGGACCGGGAAGCTCTGCTTGAACTGGAGCGCTGTGCCCGCCCATGACCCCGGCCGTTGACCAGCGCATCGACATCGGCCGCCAGAGGTCTCCTCGCCCTGCCTCGATCATCGCCCGGCCGTCCCCTCGTGAATTGCCGAGCCGGGCGACCGTATCGCCGGGGTACGAGCGGCACGGCAAGGTGGCCGGTGCGGCTTCAGGGGGTGCGCAGGCGGCGGGGGCCCGTGTCGGGGCGGCGGGTGGGGTCGCCTATCTCGGTGGCGGCGTGCAGGACCGAGAAGCCGTCGGGGCGGGCCAGGACCGGGTTGAGGGAAAGGCTTCGGAGGCGGGGGTGGTCGTCGGCCAGGCGGCCGACGCGGAGCAACAGGTCGGTCAGGGCGGCGCGGTCGACCGGGGCCGAACCCCGGTAGCCGTGCAGCAGTGGGGCGGCCCTCGGCTCGTCGACCAGGGCCTCGGCGGCCCGGTCGGTGAGAGGGGCCGCGCGCCAGGCCAGGTCGCCCAGGAGCTCGCTGGCCACGCCGCCCAGGCCGAAGCCGACCACGGGGCCGAAGGCGGGATCCTCCATCACCTCGATGCGGCACGCCACACCGGGGGCGACCATCGTCTGGACCAGCACGTCGGGGCCGAACGCGCCGGCCAGTTCGGCCCACGCGGCCCGTACGTCCTCCTCGTCGGCCAGGGCCAGGCGGACCGCGCCCAGGTCGATCCGGTGCCGCAGGGCGCCGCCCGCGGCTTTCAAGGCGACCGGGTAACCCAGCGACGAGGCGGCGGCCACCGCCTCGTCGGCCGAGGAGGCCAACGTGGACGGGACGACGTCGATCCCGTACGCCGAAAGCAGATCTGAAGGTGGGCCGTCGAGCTCGGCCGCCTCGGGGGCTATGTCGGGCAGCGCGGGCAGGACGCCGGGTGGGCGGCGCAGCCAGTCGGCGTAGTACGCGACCCGGGCCAGGGCCCGCACCGCCTCCTCGACCGACGGGTAGGAGGGCACCTTTGTGGACAGGTCTTCGAGCAGGAACGTGGCCACCGTCGGTTTCTCGCCGGCCAGGGCGATGCTGGCCAGGGCCGCGGCGAAGTCGGCGTCCTCGTCGGCGAGCTGGCCGGGCAGGGGCGGGGCGAAGACGACGACCAGGGCGTCGGCGCGGTCGTCGACGGCGGCGTCGGCCAGGGCGTCGGCGAAGTCGTGGGCGCCGGCCATCGGGCTGATGTTCACCGGGTAGCCCTCGGCCACGGTGAGGCCGTCGGCGCGGCAGGCCGAGACGGCCAGCTCGGAGAGCGCCGACGAGTTGCCGACCACGGCCACCCGGCGGCCGCCGGGCAGTGGCTGGTGGGCGAGGAGCAGGCCGACGTCGAAGAGCTCGCGCACGGTGTCGACGCGGATGACGCCGGAACGGGCGAACAGGGCGGTCACCGCGTAGGGGTCGGGGCCGGGACCGTCGCCGGCCAGGCCGGCCGGGCGGGTGGCCGAGGCGACCGCCACCACCGGTTTGACCCGGCTCATCCGGCGGGCCAGGCGGGCGAACTTGCGCGGGTTGCCGAACGTCTCGAGATAGAGCAGGACGACGTCGGTGCCGGGGTCGTCCTGCCAGTACTGCAGCAGGTCGTTGCCGGAGACGTCGGCGCGGTTGCCGGCCGAGACGAAGCTGGACAGGCCCAGGCCGCGGCGGTCGGCCTCGGCCAGCAGGGCGACGCCGAGCGCGCCGCTCTGGCTGAAGAAGCCGACCCGGCCGGCGGCCGGCAGTCTCGGGGCGAGGGTGGCGTTGAGGCGTACGGCCGAATCGGTGTTGGCCACGCCCATGCTGTTGGGGCCGACGACGCGCAGGCCCGCGTCGTGGGCGCTCTGGATCAGCTCGCGCTGGGCGGCCGCTCCCTCGGCGCCGGCCTCGGCGAAGCCTGCGGAGACCACTACCAGGCCGCCCGCTCCGCTCGCGGCGGCGTCGGCCAGAGCGTCGGCGACACCCTCGGGTGGCACGGCGATGAGCGCCAGGTCGACGGTCGCGCCGGCGTCGGCCGCGGACCGGTAGGCCCTCAGGCCACCCACCCGCTCGGCGCTGCGGTGCACCGGGACGATCGTGCCGGTGAAGCCGCCGTCGCGCAGGTGGCCGAGCATGGCGGCGCCGATGCCCTGGCCGCTGGCGCTGGCGCCGTAGACGGCCACCGCGCGCGGGGCCAGCAGGCGGGCGATCGAGCGGGCCTCGGTGAGTTTCTCGCGGGACTCCTGCACCTCGCGCGATTTCTCGGTGGGCGCGATCGGGAAGCTGAGGTGGACCACGCCGTCCGCGTATTTGCGCTGCACCTGGTAGCCGAAGTCGCTGAAGACCCGCAACATGCCCGAGTTTTCCGGGAGGACCTCGGCCACGAAGCGGGTGATGCCGTTGGCCCGCGCGGCCTCGGCCAGATATTCGAGCAGGACCGAGCCGATGCCGCGGCCCTGATGGGCGTCCTCGACCACGAAGGCGACCTCGGCGTCGGGCGAGTCGGGCCCGAGCCGCTCGTAGCGGCCGACCGCCATGATGCGCGGGCCGGTGACGATGACGAACGCCTCGCGGTCGCGATGGTCGACGTTGACGAAGCGCTCGAGGTCGCGCTCGGGAATGCGCGGGTACGGCGAGAAGTAGCGCAGGTAGCGGGTCCGGTCGCTCATGCGGGAGTGGAACTCCACGATGGCCGGTGCGTCGCCCGGCCGGATCTGCCGGAGATGGACGGCGGTGCCGTCGGAGAGCAGGACGTCGGCGCTCTTGTCCACGGTGGCCGCCCCTCAGTCCCGGGGGTCGTGCGGGTCGAGGCCGTGCAGCGGGAACACCTCGGTGCGGCTGGCCAGGATGGCCCGGTCGACGGCGTCGGGCGTCGTGCCGGGCTGCCAGCGCTCGACCGGCGGCTCGGTGCCGTCGGTCATCGACTCGGGGACCTCTGAGCGGGGGCAACGCTCGGCGGCCAGCTTGCGCCAGGGTGCTGGGGTTCGGGTGTACGGGTCCAGAGGCTCACCGGTCGCGACGGCCAGCAGATGGGCCCAGGCCCGTGGCACGACCTCGACCAGCGCGTATCCCCCGCCGCCCATGGCCACCCAGCGCCCGTCGCACAGCTCGTCGGCCAGCTCGCGCATCGCCACGTACGCCGCGCGCTGGCCGTCGACCGACAGCCGCAGGTCAGCCAGGGGGTCGAGCCGGTGGGCGTCGGCGCCGCACTGACTGAAGATGATCTCGGGTGACCACGCGCGCAGGATCGACGGGACGATCGCGTGGAAGGCCCGCAGCCAGCCGCCGTCGCCCGTGCCCGGCGGCAGCGGGACGTTGACGGCGGTGCCCTCGGCGCCGGGGCCGCCCGTCTCGTCGGCGAAGCCGGTGCCGGGGAAGAGGGTCAGCGGGGTCTCGTGCAGGCTGATCGTCAGGACCCGGGGGTCGTTGTAGAACGCGGCCTGCACGCCGTCGCCGTGATGGACGTCGACGTCCACGTAGGCCACTCGCTGGGCGCCGAGGTCGAGCAGTTTCGCGATGGCGACGGCCGGATCGTTGTAGACGCAGAAGCCGGAGGCGCGCGCGGCCAGCGCGTGATGAAGGCCACCGGAGATGTTGACGGCCCTGGTCGTCTCGCCGTGCCAGACCGCCTCGGCCGCCGCGATGCTGGCCCCGCAGATGCGCGCGGAGGCCTCGTGCATGCCGTCGAAGACCGGGTTGTCGGGGGTGTTGAGGCCCCAGCCGGAGAAGAACGGGTCGATCGGGGCGGCGCGGACCGCGTCGAGGTAGTCGGCGCGGTGGACGCGGGTGAGCTCGGCCTCGGTGGCCGGGACCGGTGTGATCATCCGCACGCCGGGCCGGTCGAGGACGCCCAGCTCACGGGCGAGCGCCATGGTCAGCTCGACACGCACGGGGTTGAGCGGATGGTCACCCATGTCGTAGTCGAGGAGCGCTCGGTCCCACACCACCGCGGTCGTCCGGTCCACCATGCCCGTCATGCTGCCACGCACCCCCGACATCTTCCGGCCGGTGGCGGCGTCCCGCGGCGAACTGTCCGGGTCGGGTAGGGTCTATGCCCACCAGCTCGGGGCCGCTGTCAACCCCATGTAACGAGGTAATATCGCTGCTGGGAGGGCCACACCGTGAATTATCTCGTCGACACCCGGGGCAGGCCGGCTGTTGGCCGTGAGCACTGGGGGGTCGAAGCATGAAGACGTCACTACACAAACACGACCTCGTCGACACAACCGAGATGTATTTGCGCACCATCCTCGAGCTCGAGGAGGAGGGTGTGCCCCCGCTGCGGGCCCGGATCGCCGAGCGGTTGCACCAGAGCGGTCCCACGGTGAGCCAGACGGTCGCGCGCATGGAGCGCGACGGCCTGCTGACCGTCGAGAACGACCGTCACCTCGTGCTGACCGACGAGGGCCGCAACACGGCCGTCTCGGTGATGCGCAAGCACCGCCTGGCCGAGCTTCTGCTGGTCAATGTCATCGGCATGCCCTACGAGGAGGCCCACGAGGAGGCCTGCCGCTGGGAGCACGTGATGAGCGACTCGGTCGAGAAGAAGGTCTACGAGCTTCTCAACAAGCCGACCCGTTCGCCGTACGGCAACCCGATCCCCGGCCTCGAGGCGCTCGGCGTCCCGGACGAGGAGGACGAGGACGTGCTGGACAGCGCGGCCCAGGTCAGCGCCGGCGAGCGCAACCTGGCGTTCCCGGGCCTGACCGGCAGCGTCGTGGTGCAGCGCATCTGCGAGAGCGTGCAGACGAACTCCGACGTGCTGCGCCAGCTGCACGCGGCCGGCATCGACCCGGGCACGACCGTGACGGTCGCCCAGGAGCGCGACGGGGTGACCATCGACCGGTCCGGCGACAAGATCCGGCTGCCGCGGGAGGTGGCGTCGCGCGTGTTCGTCGCGGCGCACTGACCTAGCCGTTCGTCGTGTCCATCGCCTTGGCGTAGGTGAACAGATCTCTGGTCATCGCCGTCACGGCGGTGGACTTCGCGTTTGCGGCGAAGGTGAAACGCAGGGTGCGTATCTGCTTCGCCGCGGTGAGCCAGCCGATCTCGGTGACCGGGCCGTGCCCGCCGCCGGCCGGCGTCTTGAGCAGGTAGGCGGCCTTGCCCAGGCCCTTGAGCTTGATGCCCTTGGCCGGCTTGAGGTCGTCGAGGAACTGCTCGGCGGTGGCCGCGGTGCTTCCGACGACCGACAGCGTCAGGTCCGGATAGGTGGCGTCGACGGTCTGCACCACGCACGTCGAGGTGGACTCGACCTTGGTGGCCGCGGCCACGGTGAACCGGACGCCGATCGCCTCTTGGATGGAGGCGTAGTCCCAGAGGGCGCAGGCGCCGCCGGCCGAGGCCGCGGGCAGCTGCTCGGCCTTTTCCACCGGCGGCAGCGCCGCGGGCTGGTCCACGGGCTTGTCGTCGCAGGCCGCGAGCGCGAGCAGCGTGACAGCGCCGAGCACGACGAGACGCGAGCGCACGGGCGATCCTTCCGGTGTGATCCGGGCACACCGTACTGGTCCGCCTCGCGCAGCGAAAGGCCACCAAAGCCACCCTTAATGTACGGAGGGTAACTTGACACCCGGCGTCAAGGCCCGGGAGGATGGCGCCGTGAGCGAGGACGAGCTGGCCGGGCAGATCGTGCGGCTGCTCGACATCCGCCTGCTCGACCCGCTCGAGGTGCTGCTCGAGGGCGACGACGCGGTCGACGCCCTGCGCTCCCTCGTCCAGGGACGGGCACGGCGCTGGGCCGCCACACTCACCGGCGACGACGAGCGGGCGGCCGTCATGACGGCGGCCCGGCTGATCGCGACGCTCCACCCGGGCGACCGGCCGTTCGACCCGCCGGCCGAGTGGTGGGCGACCCCGCTGGGCCGGGCCGTGGCGCGGCAGGCCGGGCATCCGGGGGCGGAGTCGGTGTCGTACGCCACCGCCGGCGCCATGCTCGGCATCACCCGGCAAGGGGTACACGACCTGGTCAAACGGGGACGGCTCCCCCGCCATCCGAACGGCGGCGTGCCGTCGGCGGCCATCCGAGACCGGCTACGCGGCGACGCGCCGCGAGGAGGACACCATGATTAACGACCGCCTGATCGACGCCGGCGACCTGCCGCTCGCGGTCCGCGACTTCGGCGGCGACGACCCGCCGCTGCTGTTGCTGCACGGCGCCGGCGGCAACCTGGCCCAGATGACCACCCTGGCCCGCGCGCTGCGCCAGAGCCACCGGGTGATCAGCGTCGACCTGCGCGGGCACGGCCGCTCCGGTGAGGGCACGTGGACGTGGGACGCGGCGCTGGGCGACCTGGCCGCGGTCTGCGTCCAGATGGAGCTCGACCGGCCGGCCGTCGTCGGGCACTCGCTCGGCGGCATGCTCGCCGCCCTGTGGGGCCAGCGCCACCCCGAGGCGCCCGGCGTGGTCAGCCTCGACGGCAACCCGCCGCCCACCCGCGTCGAGCACCTGCCCGGCATGGAGCCGCCGAAGGCCGCGGCCGAGCTGAAGCGGCTGCACGCGATCTTCGATCAGCTCGAGGCGCAGGCGGGCCAGGTGATCGAGGCCGACCAGCTGCCCGACATCGTCGAGGCGCAGCGCATGGCCGCCCGCGACATGGGCGCCAACGAGAAGGTCTGGATCGAGGGCTTCCGCCGCAACCTGGTCCACGAGAGCGGCGAGACCTCGACCCGCCCGTCCGCGGCCGCCACGGCACAGCTGCGCGCGCTGATGAACGAACTGGACCTGGGGCCGGTGTACGCGAGCACGACCTGCCCGGAGCTGCTGGTGCTGCCGACCCGCAACCTGCCCGAGCAGGAGCCGTTCGCGGAGCTTTACGCGGCCCACCGCCGCTTCGTGGTCGAGCAGGCCGAGGCGGCCGGGCACCCGCGCTACATCTCGCTCGAGGACACCTCGCACGCGATGGTGATGGAACAGCCGGCCGTGCTGGCCGGGCTGATCACCGACTTCCTGCGTACGGCGTGAGACGCGCAAGGCAGCTGGACCAGCCGGCCTCGTACATCCTCGCGGTCTCCTCATCAAGCCCGGAATGAACGACGCGCACGCCGGTGCCCGCGCCGGCCGGGGTCAGCTCGATGGTGACCCGGCTGTCGCGGTCGTCGCCGGCCCAGCGCCACGACTGCACCAGGCGCCGCGGCGGGTCGAGCTCGAGATAGCGCCCGGCGAAGCCCATGCCGTCGGCGTCGATGCCGAACCCGCCACCCGTCACAGGGTCGGAGAAGGCCTTGGGGTGCAGCTCGGCCGGCCAGTACCAGGCGGCGAGCTCGTCGGCGTCGGTCAGGGCGGTCCAGACACGCTCGGGCGGCGCGTCCACATGGGACGTGATGACAGCCTGCTTGTCTTGGCTCATCACCCGACCCTAGAGCCTCGTGCATGATCGTGGGCATGACTCGTGCTGTTCGGGCTCTGGTCGCAGTCGGCCTCCTGCTGACGACAGTCTCATGTGTCCGGTCACGGCCCGAGTCGATCCCGGAGCGCGCCGGCCTGGGCACTGTGCCCGCCTCCGACCTGGGCTTCGAGCGCCACGCCGGCGCGGTGGACTGGCCGGCGAGCTCGGACTGGGTGCCGCCGGGCAGCGGCCTGCGCGCGTTGGTGCCGCTGTCGTCGTGCGTGCTGGCCCTCGGCGACTACCAGAACGGCTACCGGGCGGTGACCGCGAACTGGACGGGCGGGCCGGCATGCGACCGGCTGCGACTGGACCCGGCGCCCTCGGCCCCGCGTGACAGTGGCGAACGTCCCGACGGGTGGGCGGGCGGCGGAGTGAGCGCGGACGCGGTGATCGTCGAGCCCGGCGGCGCGATCCTCGCGGCTTCCAGCAGCGGCCTGGCTCGGTACCGGGGCGGCAAGCGGGAAGAATTGGCCCGGGCTGATCTGTCGAAGGCCGGCTTCGAGGGGCAGGGCTCCCGCAGCCGGGTGGGTGGCATGGTACGTACGAGCAGTGGGCGCATCATCATCAACGCCGACCTGGTCGACACGGCCGGGCCGCCGCCGGCGGTGCTGGTGTCGGACGACGGCGGCCGGTCGATGCACCGCGTGGACCTGCCCGCACCCGCCGGCCCGCACCCGCCGAGCCGGCAGCTCCTGGCGGTCCTCGCCGCCGACGGCGACACGGTCGTGGCGATCGGATACGGCTGGCAGCATCCTGGGGCCTGGCGCTCCACCGACGGCGGCCGCACCTGGTCGGTGTCGGCGATCGACGGCCTGCCCGAACAGCTGATCCTGACCCGCGTCGTCCACAGCGGCGGCCGGTGGACGGCGTTCGGCGGCGTGGACCGGACGGAGAAAAGGTCGCAGGACACGACGTACGTTTTGACGAGCACCGACGGTCTGCACTGGAAGCCGGGGCCGACCGCGGGCATGGGCGCGGGCCGGATCACGGACGTCACGGTCGACGCGTCCGGCACACTCGTGGCGACCGGCGTGATCGACGACTCCCGCCCGCACGTCGAGGGAGTCCGCGACGACTACTGCGGCGTCGTCTGGCTGGGCGACGGCACCCATCCGTGGCGGCGCGGCGAGCTGGGTTGCGGCGACGCCCCGCCTCAGGCAGTGACCA
This sequence comes from Paractinoplanes atraurantiacus, assembly GCF_900215205.1. GTDB lineage: Bacteria > Actinomycetota > Actinomycetes > Mycobacteriales > Micromonosporaceae > Actinoplanes > Actinoplanes atraurantiacus. The sequence continues at coordinate 1,356,853 of NZ_OBDY01000001.1, read as the reverse complement.
CCTTGCGCGACGGCCGCGTCCTCATAGCGGGCAACCGCGACCTGTGGCTACGCGCCACCACGACCTCATAGCGGGCAACCGCGCCCCGCGGCTACGCGCCACGGCGTCCCCATCGCGGCCATCCCACCCCGCAGCCACGCGCCACCACATCCCATCGCGGACACCACGACCTGCGGCTACGCCCCACCGCGTCCCCATCGCGGACACCACGACCTGCGGCTACGCGTCGCCGGCGCTTTGCGCGCGCCTGGCCCCGGATCGCCCGGGCCGGCGCAGGCAGGCCCAGCGCAGGCAGGCAAGGCATAGGCCCACCCCGCGTAGGCGGGCACGGCGGCAGGCACGACGCAGGCGGGCACGACGCAGGCGGGCACGCAGGCGGGCACGACGCAGGCGGGCACGCAGGCGGGCACGCAGGCGGGCACGACGCAGGCGGGCACGACGCAGGCGGGCACGACGCAGGCGGGCACGACGCAGGCGGGCACGACGCAGGCGGGCACGACGCAGGCGGGCACGACGCAGGCATCGATCTGGGTTACTCGCCGGATGTGACTGGGTGGGCGGCGAATGAGGCGAACAAGCCGATGGCGAGAGCGGCGGAAGACACAAAGGATCGCGCGCAGAACGCCCACATGGTCGGCCAGCAGGCCGACAAGGGGGCGGCCCGGCAAGGAAAGCCCCGTACCCGATGGAACCGGTCGACCGAGACGCGGACGGCGGCCCAGGCGGGCAGTGCGGCAGATCTCGGTGCGGGTCAGCCACCGGATTTGAGTGGGCAGCGGATAAGGGCGAACAAGCCGATGGCGAGAGCGGCGAAGACGCAAAGGATCGCGCGCAGAACACCCACGTGGTCGGCCAGCAGGCCGACAAGGGGGCGGCCCGGCAAGGAAAGCCCCCTACCCGATGGAACCGGCGACCGAGACGCGGACGGCGGCCCAGGCGGGCAGTGCGGCAGATCTCGGTGCGGGTCAGCCACCGGATTTGAGTGGGTAGCGGATAAGGGCGAACAAGCCGATGGCGAGAGCGGCGAAGACGCGAAGGATCGCGCGCAGGACGCCGACATGGTCGGCCAGCAGGCCGATGAGGGGCGGGCCGGCTAAGAAAGCCCCGTACCCGATGGAACCGGCGATCGAGACGCGGATGGCGGGCAGTGGGGCAGGTCTCGGTCTGGGTTACTCGGCGGATTTGAGTGGGCGGGCGGCGGATGAGGCGAACAAGCCGATGGCCAGGGCGACGAAGACGCAGAGGACGGCGCGCAGGACGCCGACATGGTCGGCCAGGAGGCCGATGAGGGGTGGGCCGGCCAGGAAGGCCCCGTATCCGATGGAACCGGCGACTGAGACGCGGATGGCGGCGCGGGCCGGGTCGTCGGCGGCTGAGCTCATGCCTATCGGGAAGCCCAGCGAGGCGCCGGCGCCCCACAGCAGGGCGCCGGCCATGGCGACCGGCACCGAGAGCTGGGTGACGACCAGGAGCAGGCCCAGGGCGGCCGAGGCGGCGGTGACGCGCAAGGTGAGGACGCGGCCCCAGCGCTCGATGGCGTAGCCGCCGAACAGCCGGCCCAGGGTCATCGCGGTGACGAAAACGCCGAAGGCGACGGCGCCGACGGTCTCACTGGCCTGGTAGCCGTCGACGAGGCCGATCGCCAGCCAGTCGTTGGCGGTGCCCTCGGTGAAGCCGAAACCGAGCATGATGAGACCGATCAGCACGGTACGGGGTTCGCGCCAGGCCTGGCGCACGCTCATCGCGGGCTTCTGGCCCGCCGGCAACGGCTGGTGGGGCAGAAATCGGCGTACCACCGGGGTCGTGACGCAAGCCGTGAGAAGCGCGGTGAGATAGAGCTGCGCCCAGATCGGCAGGCCGGAGGCCGCCGCGACGGCGCTGAAGCCGGCGCCGAGCACAGTGCCCAGGCTGAAACCGGCGTGGAAGCGCGGCATGAGGGTGCGACCGACGCGCCGCTCGACGTCGGCCGCCTCGACGTTCATGGCGACGTCCCACGTGCTGTTGCCCATGCCGGCCAGCACCAGCCCGAAACCGGCGAGGGGCACGGAGCCGAGCAGCGTGCCGGTGGCGAGGCCGGTCAGCCCGAGAACCATGGACGTGCTGCCGATGAGAATGGCCCGGGCCGGACCGACCCGCTGCACCAGCGGCCCGGCCAGCGGAATGGCCGAGATCGCGGCTGCGGACAGGCACAACAGAAGCAGCCCGAACCCGGCCGGTGACAGATCGAGCCCGTCGCGCACGGCGGGCGCGCGGGCCAGCCATCCGGCGTACGCCAGGCCGTTGGTGGCGAAGGTGAAACCGACCGCGAACTTCGCTCGGTCGAGGCGCTGGCGATCGAGGTCGATAGCGGTCACGTCTTGAACTTACACGTTAAAGGTCCCTACGCTCGTTTCCTCTAACGGAACGGGGTTTCCCTTATGATGAGCGTGGTGTTCGGACTGATCGCCCTGGCCGAGACGGTGCTGCTCGTTCTGGTTCTCCGGCTCCCGCCACAGTGGACGCGCACCTTGCAGGCCTTGGTCGTGGGCGCTTTGATCTGGGACAACGCCGTGATCGCCCTCGGCTCCGCGATCGGCCCGGGCGCGGCGCTGCAAGCCTTGTCGGTCCCCCGCTACGTGACTCACGCCTTGCTGGTGCCGTTGCTGGTCCTGATCGCGGCGGGCCTGACCGGCGTGGCCGACCTGCGCCCCTTCATCCTGGTGACGGGCCTGCTGATTTCCGTCGGCATCTACGCGGACATCGTCACCCTCGCCCTGGAACCGGCGACGTACGCGGGCACGCTCCGCTACACGAACGCCGCCTCGAACGGCCCGCCGATCCCGGCGATCGTCGTCATCCTGATCCTGATCGCCTTCGGCGTGCTCCTGCTCAAACGCCGGCGATCCCCGTGGCTGCTGACGGGCGCCCTGACCATGCTGATCGCCGCCGCCACCGGCATCCCATGGCTGGCCAATCTCGGGGAACTCGCCTTGGCGGCAACTGTCTGCGTCACCGCGATACAGGCAAGTCCTCACCGTGACCTGGAGCCGCTTCCCACGAACGGCCGAGGTCGACGTTAGCTTGTTGGCCTGTGCACCATCCGAAGACGGCGTCATTGCCCACTAGTTATGGGTACGCATACCCTCAACTAATGGTCGATCTGTTGTCTCTCAACCTGGAAACCCCCCTCACCAAGGAGGAGCTGACCTCTCTCGAGGCCAGCGGCACCGGCCTGATCAGTCGTCCGGCCGGGACGCTGCTGATCGGGGAGGGCGAGGTGACGGACGATCACGCCTTGCTGATTCGCAAGGGCGTGGTGAAGGTGCTGGCCGGAAGCCCTCGCCGGATCGTCTATCTCCGCGGGCCCGGTCAGATGGTGGGCGAGATGGCGGCGATCCGGCGAAAGCCTCGTTCCGCGAGCGTGGTAGCCCTGACGGAGGTCCAAGCTCTACATATCTCAGGCGCCCGGTGGGTGCAGTTCCTCGTCGAGCAACCCCGGGCCGCCCTCGCTCAGATCTACGCACTGGACGAACGCCTTGCCGAGGCGACGCGCAAGAACGTCGACTCATTCCTGGCCGCGGAGCGGAAATTCGCGAAGTCCTTGCTGGAGTTGCACGCGATGGGGGTCGGTGAGGTCACTCAGGCCGGCGTCCAACTGCGATTCAGTCAACGCGACATAGCCGAGATCGCCGGTATCTCGCGTGAGTCGGCGAAGGACACGATCGGCCTGTTGAAGGCACGCGGAGTCATCCAGACCGGCCGCTCGACACTGACGATTCGCGACATGGCCGCGATCGAAGCCATCTCCCTCGGTCACGCGACGGCATGACGTGAAAGCGGGTTGCTGTGGCTGATCTCGATGCACTGAACACGGCGTTCCTGGCGTTCGCCATGCTGGGTAGTGCCGGCTTCAGCTATCTCAAGTCCAGGAACAGGGAGAAGGAGCGAACGATCCGGCTCCAATCACTCCTTGCGAAAGTCTCGGACTCGAATCTGTCCAAGGCCGTCGCCGCTTGGGGCAAACATGAGGAAAGCCGGGCCACGCCGAGCATCCTCTTTCGAGTGCTCGGAAGGAAGTCCGTTGACTCTTAGCCCTCATCCCCGACTGACCCGGCTGCTGAAACTGGAGCTGAATCCGGACCACTTCGTCGTGTTCGGAAGCGCCCCCCTGCTCATGCACGGGCTACGCGACGAGGTGAGCGACCTGGACGTCGTGGCGAGGGGAGCGGCCTGGGAACGAGCGTCAACTCTGGCCGAGAGCCTCGTGACCAGCTCCCTGGGCGGCATGATGGCGAGCTTCGACAACGGCGCGATTCAGGTGTCCACCGGATGGATCTCACCGGGCTGGCGCCCCGACGACCTCATCGACGGTGCCGAGATAATCGCCGGGATTCGCTTCGCGCGGCTCGACCAGGTCTTGGAATACAAGCGCCAGTTGCGGCGGGAAAAGGATCTGAAGGACATCGAGGTCCTGGAACGCAGACTGCAAGCAGGAGACGACAACGACCGCCCCACCCCTTGACGGGATGAGGCGGTCGCTGCCTGGCAATCGCTGATCAGGTTCAGCTGCAGCCGGAGGTGGAGCCGCAGCCCTCGCAGACGTAGCAGCTGCCGGCGCGGCGCATCTTGGTGCCGCAGGTGAAGCAGAGCGGGGCGTCGGCGGACTGGCCCATGACGATCTCGAGGAGCTCCGTGGAGGAGCCGACTGAGGCGGGGGCCGCCTTCTCGGGGTCGGTCGTGGGCTCGGTCACGGTGGCCTTGACCTCGGCCGCCACCTCAGCGGCGACCTCGGCCGGAGGGGCGACCGGGGCGGAGGCGGCCATGCCGGCCAGGTCGACCGCGGCGGTCTCGGCGGCGGCCTCGGCCTGCACCTGGGCGGCGCGCTCCTTGGCCGTGAAGATGCCGAGGTCGGCCCGGGTGTCGTACGGCAGGAAGTCCAGGGCCAGGCGGCGGAAGATGTAGTCCATCACCGAGCTGGCCATGCGCACGTCCGGGTCGTCGGTCATGCCGGCGGGCTCGAAGCGCATGTTGGTGAACTTGCTGACGTACGTCTCGAGCGGGACGCCGTACTGCAGCCCTATCGAGATCGCCACCGAGAAGGCGTCCATGACGCCGGCCAGGGTGGAGCCCTGCTTCGACATCTTCAGGAAGACCTCGCCCAGGCCGTCGTCGGGGTAGGACGACGCGGTGAGGTAGCCCTCGGCGCCGCCGACCGAGAACGACACCGTCTCCGACGGGCGCTTCTTCGGGAGGCGCTTGCGGACCGGGCGGTACTCGATGACCTTTTCCACGACCGGCTCGACAGCGGTCGAGGCCGTGGCCGCGGGCTCGGCCGACGTGGTCGACGCCTTCTTGCCGGCGGCGGAGAGCGGCTGGCCGACCTTGCAGTTGTCGCGGTAGATCGCGAGCGCCTTCAGGCCGAGCTTCCAGCCCTGGTAGTGGATGTTCTCGATCTCCTCGATGGTCGCCGTCTCGGGCATGTTGACCGTCTTGGAGATGGCGCCCGAGATGAACGGCTGAACCGCGGCCATCATGCGCACGTGGCCCATCGGGGCGATCGCGCGCTCGCCCATGGCGCAGTCGAAGACCGCGTAGTGCTCCGGCTTGAGGCCGGGGGCGTCGACGACGTTGCCGTGGTCGGAGATGTGCTCGACGATCGCCTCGACCTGCTCCTCGGGGTAGCCGAGGCTGCGCAGGGCGCGCGGGACCGTCTGGTTGACGATCTGCATCGAGCCGCCGCCGACGAGCTTCTTGAACTTGACCAGGGCCAGGTCGGGCTCGATGCCGGTGGTGTCGCAGTCCATCATCAGGCCGATGGTGCCGGTGGGGGCGAGCACGGACGCCTGGGCGTTGCGCCAGCCGTTCTTGTCACCGATCTTGTTGCCGGCCTGCCACTGCTTGGTGGCCTCCTTGACGATCGCGGTCGCGACGGCGTTGGCCGGGCGGATCGCGTCGTTCGCGGCCGAGTGCTTGCGCATGACCCGCTTGTGGGCCTCGGCGTTGCGGGCGTAGCCGTCGTAGGCGCCGACGACACCGGCCAGCTCGGCCGAACGGCGGTAGGCCGTGCCCGTCATGAGCGAGGTGATCGCGGCGGCGACGCTGCGGCCGGCCTCCGAGTCGTACGGCAGGCCCGACGCCATCAGCAGGGCGCCGATGTTGGCGTAGCCGATGCCGAGCTGGCGGTAGGCGCGGGTGGTGACGCCGATCCGCTCGGTCGGGAAGTCGGCGAAGCAGATCGAGATGTCCATCGCGGTGATGATGAACTCGACGCTCTTGACGAACTTCTCGACCTCGAAGCCGCCCTCGGCGGTCAGGAACTTCATCAGGTTGAGCGAGGCCAGGTTGCAGGACGAGTCGTCCAGCGACATGTACTCCGAGCAGGGGTTGGACGCGGTGATGCGGCCGGTCTCGGGGTTGGTGTGCCAGTCGTTGATCGTGTCGTCGTACTGCAGGCCGGGGTCGGCGCACTCCCAGGCGGCCTTGGCGATGTCGCGGAACAGCTTCTTGGCGTCGACCCGCTCGATCTCCTCGCCGTGCAGGCGGCCGCGCAGGGCGAAGTCGCCACCCTCCTCGTACGCCCGCATGAACTCGTCGGAGACGCGGACCGAGTTGTTGGCGTTCTGGTACTGCACCGAGACGATGTCGGAGCCGCCCAGGTCCATGTCGAAGCCGGCGTCGCGCAGGGCGCGGATCTTGTCTTCCTCGCGCGCCTTGGTCTGCACGAACTCCTCGATGTCGGGGTGGTCGACGTCGAGGATGACCATCTTGGCCGCGCGGCGGGTGGCGCCACCGGACTTGATGGTGCCCGCGCTGGCGTCGGCGCCGCGCATGAAGCTGACCGGGCCGCTGGCCGTGCCGCCGGAGGAGAGGAGCTCCTTGGACGAGCGGATGCGGGAGAGGTTGACGCCGGAGCCGGAGCCGCCCTTGAAGATCAGCCCCTCTTCCTTGTACCAGTCGAGGATCGAGTCCATCGAGTCGTCGACCGAGAGGATGAAGCAGGCGCTGACCTGCTGCGGCGACGACGTGCCGACGTTGAACCAGACCGGCGAGTTGAAGCTGAACACCTGGTGCAGCAGCATCCAGGTCAGCTCGTGGTCGAAGACCTCGGCGTCGGCCTTGGTGGCGAAGTAACCGAAGTCCTCGCCCGCCTTGCGGTACGTCTGCACGACCCGGTCGATGAGCTGGCGGAGCGACTGCTCGCGCTGCGGGGTGCCGACCGCGCCCCGGAAGTACTTGGTGGTGACGATGTTGGCCGCGTTGATGCTCCAGTCCTTCGGGAACTCAACACCGCGCTGCTCGAAGTTGATCGAGCCGTCCCGCCAGTTCGTCATGACGACGTCGCGGCGCTCCCACTCGACCTCGTCGTACGGGTGGACGCCCTCGGTCGTCCAGACCCGCTCGACCCGCAGCCCCCCGCTGCCGGCCGGCGCGCCGTTGCCGTTCGCCCGGCTGCGCTGCCTGCCTGCTGTTACGCCGTCCCCGGCCATACTGCTCCCCCTCGTAACTACTACGTCTGCCACTCGAAAGCCTGCTCTAGCTGTTGATCTTGGGTGCGCGACCGCCGGATCGCGGCGCCACGGCGTGCCGCACCGCGGCCTCCCGGGCGATCGCCGCCTCACGGAGAGCGGTGATCTCCTTCTCGAACTCGTCGAGCGAGTCGAAGGACTTGTACACACTGGCGAACCGGAGGTAGGCCACCTGGTCGAGGTCTCGCAGCGGGGCGAGGATCGCCAGCCCCACCTCGTGGCTGGGGATCTCGGCCGCGCCCTTGGCCCGGACGGTCTCCTCGACCTTCTGCGCGAGCAGCGCGATCGAGTCCTCGTCGACGGGCCGGCCCTGACAGGCCTTGCGAACCCCGCTCATGATCTTCGTACGGCTGAAGGGCTCGGTGACCCCGCTGCGCTTCACGACGGCGAGAACCGCTTCCTCGACCGTGGTGAACCGCTTGCCGCACTCGGGGCACGAGCGGCGGCGACGGATCAGCTGACCGTCGTCGGCCTCACGTGAGTCGACGACGCGCGAGTCGGCGTGACGACAGTACGGGCAGCGCACCGTGAACCCCCTCCAGCAACCCCGCGCAACGGAATCCGGACACGGCAAAACACAGCGTCGCGCTGGTGGACACCAGCTCGCCGCTGTGGACGGCCTGTGGATAACCGGTGGGAGGTAACCCCAACCTGTGGATGACTTACACCCTTGTAACTACTAGATGTTGGGGTAGACGCTATGCCGATGCGGACGCGGGCGCAAGTTCAGCGGCGTGCCGACGCGCCGTATTTTCCGGCTCAACACGAGCGGTTGATCTTTCGTTACGGTTCGAGTCGATCAAGAGCCGTAAGGCAAGATCAAAACATCGCCCGGGTGTACGCCGTAACCGCTCAAGCCATTGAGCCGGCGCAACTCGTCGACGCCCGCTTGACCATGACGGCCAGGCAGCTCGCGCGCCGCGACATCCCAGAGCGTGTCACCCGGCCGGACGACGATGGTAGGCGGCGGGCCGGCGGGCGGCTCGTCAGCCCGCGACGCCGTGGTGAACAACACGGCACTGGCCAGTGACGCCAGGAGGACGAGAAAACCAAGGACCACGGCGCGCCCGCGCCGGGTGAGCCGCAGGGGCGGTTCGACATGCCGTACGCCGTTGGTCACCATCAGTCTCGCCACCCCGCTCGACCTCGGAAAATGATCACGGGAAATGTGATCATCGTACGGGCGTTCGATCGAACGCCCGTACGACGGTCTATCAGAACAGGCGTACGGAAGTCGAGCACTTCCGGGCGACACGCCGGAAGAATGTCGTACAGATGTTTGAATATGTCGTACCGCGCCATTACGGTTCTCCCTCAAGAGGGGTCAGCCGGGCAGGCGCCATCCCCACGGCGTCGCGTTCCGGCTCCGCGAGAGCACCACGTGCCGACGAGGCACTGGCCGACAGGGAGGGCGGACGTGTCGACCGACGACCGGACGAGCCGGCAACATCAGAGCAAGCCTGACAACGGAGCGACCACCACGGCCGCCCTGCGACGTCGCTCGCCGAGCCGCGGACGCGCCGCCGACGCACCGCAACTGCGCTCCGTCACCCCCGTGGTCAGCCAGTTCCCCGACCCGGTCACGGCCGAGCTGACCGCGCGCCAGCGCAAGATCCTCGAGTTCATCCGGGGCTGGGTCGAGCGCTACGGATACCCGCCCAGCGTCCGCGAGATCGGCGAGGCGGTCGGCCTGGTGTCGCCGTCCAGCGTCGCCTATCAGCTGAAGGCGCTCGAGACCAAGGGCTTCCTGCGCCGCGACCCCAACCGGCCGCGCGCGGTCGACGTGCGCTCGCCCAACGAGCTCGTCGACGACGAGGCGCTGCGCTCGGCCCGTCCCCAGCCGGCCTACGTGCCGTTGGTGGGCCGCATCGCGGCCGGTGGGCCCATCCTGGCCGAGCAGGCCGTGGAGGAGTTCTTCCCGCTGCCGCGCGAGCTGGTCGGCGAGGGCGACGTGTTCATGCTCGAGGTCAAGGGCGACTCGATGATCGACGCCGCGATCTGCAACGGCGACTGGGTCGTCGTCCGCCAGCAGCCCACGGCCGACGCGGGCGACATCGTGGCCGCGATGATCGACGGCGAGGCGACGGTGAAAAGCTACCGCCAGCGCGACGGCCACGTCTGGCTGATGCCGGCCAACCCGGCCTTCGACCCGATCCCCGGCGACGACGCGACCATCATGGGCCGCGTCGTGGCCGTGCTGCGCCGGGTCTAGCTAGCGCAGGCCGTAACCCGGGCCGTAGCCCTGCTGCGGGTTGTCGAAGCGGCTTTCGGGGCGGCGGTGGTAGTCGGCGTAGTCGTTGCGCTGCCGTCCCGGCTCCGGGCGGGCCTGCTGCTGGCCGCTGCCGCCGTAGACGCCGCCGCCCTGGGCGCCGCCGCGGGGCGGCTGGCCCTGGGGGCCGCGCGGGGGCTGCTGACCGCCGCGGGGCGGCTGGCCCTGCGGGTTGCGCGAGGGCTGCTGTCCACCGCGAGCCGGCTGTCCCTGCGGACCACGCGCGGGCTGGCCCTGCGGACCGCGCGGTGGCTGAGGCGCACGACCCGGCTCGCCCTGCGGGTTACGCGGAGGCTGCTGACCGCCCCGGGCCGGCTGGCCCTGCGGGCCGCGTGCCGGTTGCCCCTGCGGGCCGCGAGCGGGCTGACCTTGAGGGCCACGCGGCGGCTGACCCTGGGGACCACGCGCGGGCTGACCCTCGGAGCCACGCCCCGGCTGACCCTGCGGACCACGTGCGGGCTGGCCCTGAGGCCCCCGCGCGGGCTGACCCTGGGGACCACGCGCGGGCTGACCCTGCGGACCACGAGCGGGCTGACCCTGAGGCCCCCGCGCCGGCTGACCCTGCGGACCACGCGCGGGCTGACCCTGAGGCCCCCGCACCGGCTGACCCTCGGGGCCACGTCCCGGCTGACCCTGCGGACCACGCGGCGGCGGACCCTCCGGGCCTCGCCCCGACTGACCCTGCGGACCACGCGCGGGCTGGCCCTGCGAGCCACGACCCGGCTGCCCCTGCGGACCGCGACCCGGCTGGCCCTGGGGGCCTCGGGGCTGCTGGCCCTGGGGACCGCGCGGGCCCTTTGCGCCGCCATAAACTCCGGCGCCGGCCGCTGCCGGGACCGCGCCGGCCGGGGCCTTGCCGCCGCCGTAGACCGCGCCCGAGTTCGCGCCGTCCGTCGACGGGCGGGCGGGGGCGCCGCCCTTGCCGCCGTAGACGCCCCTCGGCGGGGCGCCGCCGACGCCGATCAGCTCGGTCTCGGGCTCGCCGTCGAGCGGGTTGTCGAAGCCGTCGACCGGCTCGTCGGGCTCCTCGGCCACCCGCTTACGGAAGCGGACGATGCCGAACACGCCGACGCCGACCAGGATCAGGCCGAGCACGCCGACGCCGGCCACCGCGTACGTGATGTCGCTCAGCTCGAGGTCGGCATACCACTTCTTCTCCTCGCCCGTCCCGCCGTTGGCGGCCGCCTTCGCCACTGTCGTGGCCGGCGTGTAGCGCAGGATGTAGTTGGCCGCCTCGGTGTCACCGCTCATGTCCGACGTCGTGTAGAAGAACTTGCCGTCGGGGCTGTAGGTGACCGCCTCGCCGAGCGTCTCGTTGGGCAGGCCGGTCGTGCGCGGCTTCTCCTTGAGCGCGGCGAGCACATCGCCGTTCTTGACGTCCCACTCGAGCGCGTCGGTGTACGTGCGCAGGGCGACCTTGCCGCCGCCGGGGGCGACCGCGCCACCCGAGATCGTCTTGTTGCCGATGCGGGCGTACGGGTTGCCGGCCGTCTGCGTGCCCGAGACCGTGAGCTTGGCGACGAGTTTCATCGGCACGCCGGTCTTGCCGGTCTTGAGCGCGGCGGTGGGCTGGTAGACGTACGCCGAAGCGTCCTGTTTCTGGATTTCCTTGGTGACGATCAGGGGGGTGCCGTTGCCGTTGAGCAGCAGCGCCTCGGCGTCGTGGTGGGCGTCGGGATAGGTGAGGCGGTAGAGCACCGGCTCGGAGGCGCCGCTGACCGGCATCTTCCACAAGCCGATGGTGTCGCGGCTCTTCTCGTTGTCGTAGTCGTTGTCGCCGATGTCGGCGATCCACAGCGTCGCGCCGTCGGCCGAGAGAACCATGTCCTCGGTGTCGAGCGGGCCCTTGCCGCTGTAGTCGACCTTTTTGACGACCGCGCACTTCGAGTTGAGGAAGAAGATCTTCTTCTTCGCGTCCTCGAGCGAGCCGTCGTTGACGGCGATGAAGCCGGTCTTGGTGGCGACGAGCCCGGAGATCTCGTCGAGCTGCTTGTCGACGATCTTGCAGACCTTCTTGCCCGCGACCGAGGGCGCGCTGACAACAGGTGCCGGATCGTCGGCAAACGCACTGGACGGACCGGCCACCACGAGCCCGGAGGCCACGATGACCGGAAAGACGAGACGCCGCATCCGATCAGTGTCGCATGCGGCGTCCCGTGCCGGTGTTACGCGTGGATCACCTCATCGGTGACGCCGCACGCTCAGTTGCGGAACGACTCCAGTTCGCCAGCAAGTCGCTCGTCGACCCGGATCCGGAGCTCCGTGCCCTCGTCCAAATGGCGGGTTTGCAACACCTGACCGGATCGATGAATTCGGGCGACCAGATCGCCACGGTCATAGGGCAGCAGAACACGCAACTCGACCGCCGGCTTCGGCAGCCGCTCCGCGATGGCCGCGTGCAGCTCGGCGATGCCCTGACCGGACCGGGCCGAGACGAACACCGCGTCCGGCCACGTCCGCTTCAGCCGCAGAACCGTCTCCTCGTCGGCGGCGTCCATCTTGTTGATGACCAGCAGCTCGGGCAGCTTGTCGGCGTCGACGTCGGCCAGCACCTCGCGGACCGCGCTCACCTGACCCTCGGGATCGGGGTGCGAGCCGTCGACGACGTGCACGACCAGGTCGGAGTACGACACCTCCTCGAGCGTGGAGCGGAACGCCTCCACGATCTGGTGCGGCAGGTGCCGGACGAAGCCGACGGTGTCGGACAGCGTGTAGACACGGCCGTCCTCGGCCGCCGTGCGCCGGGTGGTCGGGTCGAGCGTGGCGAACAACGCGTTCTCGACCAGCACACCGGCCTGGGTCAGCCGGTTGAGGATGCTGGACTTGCCCGCGTTGGTGTAGCCGGCGATCGCCACCGACGGCACTCCGCTGCTCTGGCGGCGGGAGCGCTTGGTCTGGCGTACGGTCCGCATGGCCTTGATCTCCCGGCGCAGCTTGGCGATGCGCTGGTTGATGCGGCGGCGGTCGGTCTCGAGCTTGGTCTCACCCGGACCACGGGTGCCGACGCCGCCACCACCGGAACCACCGCCGGCGCCACCGCCCTGCCGGGACAGCGACTCACCCCAGCCGCGCAGACGCGGCAGGAAGTATTGGAGCTGGGCCAGCTCGACCTGGGCCTTACCCTCTTTGCTCTTCGCGTGCTGGGCGAAGATGTCGAGGATCAGCGCGGTCCGGTCGACCACCTTGACCTTGGTCTGCTGCTCGAGGTTGCGCAGCTGGGACGGGGACAGCTCGCCGTCGCAGATGACGGTGTCGGCGCCGGTGGCGACGACCGCGTCCCGCAGCTCCTGCACCTTGCCGCGGCCGATGAAGGTGGCCGTGTCGGGGCGGGAGCGCCGCTGGATCAGTCCCTCGAGCACCTGGGAGCCGGCGGTCTCGGCGAGCGCGGCCAGCTCGGTGAGCGAGTTGTCCGCGTCCTCGACGGAGCCCTCGGTCCAGACGCCGACCAGGACGACCCGCTCGAGCCTCAGCTGACGGTACTCGACCTCGGTGATGTCGGTGAGCTCGGTGGAAAGGCCGGCGACCCGCCGAAGCGAATGCCGCTCCTCGAGCTCGAGCTCTCCGGTCGTGGGATCCGGCTCATCCAGTTCGAGTACGGGTGCCTGGTAAGAGTTTCGCAAAAGTGTGACCTCCTCGGCCCCGATCGTGGCACGTTCCGCCTACGGAGCGCATCCACATAACGTGGCCGGGCGTTATCGATGGAGTGTTGGGATCAGGCATAACGCCCCGAATGGAATCTGCTATTCCACAGGAGCAAGATTACGGTGAAGCACCCGCCAACGTCGGAGGGAACACCGTGGTGACCACCCGCCTGCCCAGCGCAGGATTCTCGATCACGATCCGGATAGCTGTGACCGCGGACGCCTCGTCCATCGGCCGGCTCACCACCTGCGTCGGCGAGGCCGGCGCGATCGTGACCGCTCTGGACGTGGTCGACTCCGACCCGAACCACGTCCTGGTCGACCTCACCTGCGACACCGCCGACTCGGGCCACGCCGACCAGGTCGTCAAGCAGCTGGAGGAGCAGGACGGCGTCGACGTCCGCAAGGTCTCCGACCGCACCTTCCTGCTGCACCTCGGCGGCAAGATCGAGGTCAGCTCCAAGGTCGCGCTCCGCAACCGCGATGAGCTCTCCCGGGCGTACACACCCGGTGTGGCAAGGGTTTGCATGGCCATCGCGGAGAATCCGGCCGACGCCCGCCGGCTCACGATCAAGCGCAACACGGTCGCCGTGGTCAGCGACGGCTCGGCCGTGCTGGGCCTGGGCAACATCGGCCCGGCCGCCGCGATGCCGGTCATGGAGGGCAAGGCCGCCCTGTTCAAGCGCTTCGGCGGCGTGGACGCGTGGCCGGTGGTCCTCGACACGCAGGACACCGACGAGATCGTGAAGATCGTCAAGGCCATCGCGCCGGCCTACGGCGGCATCAACCTCGAGGACATCGCCGCGCCGCGCTGCTTCGAGATCGAGGCCCGCCTGCGCGAGCAGCTGGACATCCCGGTCTTCCACGACGACCAGCACGGCACCGCCATCTGCGTGCTGGCCGCGCTCACCAACGCCCTGCGCGTGGTCGGCAAGCGCCTCGAGGACGTCCGCGTGGTCGTCTCGGGCGCGGGCGCGGCCGGCACGGCGATCATGAAGCTGCTGCTCCGTCAGGGCGTGGGCGACATCATCGCGTACGACCGGAAAGGCGCCCTTCATCGCGGCATGGCCGACATGTCGGAGACCTGGCAGTGGCTGGCCGACCACACCAACAAGAGCAACTACGAGGGTGATCTGGCCGGCGCGATCGTCGGCGCCGACGTCTTCATCGGCGTCAGCGCGCCGAACCTGCTGACCGGTGACGACATCGCCAAGATGGCCGAGAAGTCGATCGTCTTCGCGCTGGCCAACCCCGATCCCGAGGTCGACCCGCGTGAGGCGCGCAAGCACGCCGCCGTCGTCGCGACGGGCCGCTCGGACCAGCCCAACCAGATCAACAACGTGCTGGCCTTCCCGGGCGTCTTCCGGGGCATGCTCGACGTCAGCGCCGAGGAGTTCACCGAGGAGATGGCCCTGGCCGCGGCCAACGCCATCGCGGACGTCGTCGGCGAGGACAAGCTGAACCCGACGGTGATCATCCCCAGCGTCTTCGACCCGCGCGTCACCCCGGCGGTCGCGGCGGCCATCCGTGCCGCCGTCCGGGGCCCGGCCCAGCACAACGCGGCCGCGCTTCCCGAGGTCGAGCTGGAAAAAGCGCCAGAAGAAACCTTTTAAGTACGGATCGTCCGACACCACCCGCCGCAGCGGACAGCTGGGCGGGTGGTCCGGGCCGTCGCGGGCCTCCGGGTTGTCCTGCGACGAAAGCTTCAGGACCAGCCGGTCAGCTCGGCCACGTGGTCGGTGATCAGGCCGGTGACGCCCGCGTCGGTCAGCGCCGGCCACTCGCCCCTGTCGTTGGCGGTCCAGGGCATGACGCCGATGCCGCGGGCGGCCAGGGAAGCGACCGTGTCCGGGTCGCCCAGGACGTCCGCGGTCGACGGGTTGCAGCAGACGACGCCGAGCTCGGTGGCCAGCGGGATCGTGCCGGCCTCGAAGCGGAGGCGGAGCAGGCCGCGGCGGACCGAGGGGGCGGCTCCGCGGACCAGGCGGATCACCTCGGGGTCGAAGCTCTGCACGATCGTGCGGTCGGCCAGGCCGGCCGCGGTCACCATCTCCATGATCGTCTTGACCTCGGGGAGGGTGGCCGGGGGCTTGATCTCCAGAAGGAGCTGCGGGCCGGGCGGCGCCAGCAGAGACAGCGTCTCGGTCAGCGTCGGCACCCGCACGCCCGCGTAGGCCGGTGAGAACCACGAACCGGCGTCGAGCCGGGCCAGCGACGCCGAGTCGAGGTCCCAGACATGGCCGGCACCGGTCGTGGTGCGATCCAGCGTGCGGTCGTGGATGACCACGGGAACGCCGTCGGCCGTCGTGCGGACGTCGAACTCGACGAAGGTCGCGCCGCCGCGCACGGCCGCCACGAAAGCCGGCAGCGTGTTCTCCGGCGCGACCGCCGAATAGCCCCGGTGCGCGACCCGGTGCAGACCGGACCCGGTGCCGCGCTCGGCCGCGTTGGAGCCGGCCGCGCCGGGACCGGCCGCGTTGGAGCCGGCGGGGGTGCCGCCGGGCGGCGTCATCGGGTGAGTGCGTCCAGGTCGGTCTCGCCGGTGGCGACCAGGACGGCCGGGCCGGCCAGCCACCAGGCGTCATTCTCGTCGTGGGTCACGGTCAGGCGACCGCCGGGCAGGTCGACCGCGACGACGCCCTGGGACAGGCCGGCGTCGCGCAGCGCCACCGCGCCCACGGCCAGGGCGCCGGAGCCGCACGCCATGGTCTCGCCGGAGCCGCGCTCGTAGACCCGCATGTCCACGTGCAGGTCGGCGCCCTCGATCGGGGACGCCGGTGTCACGAACTCGACATTCACGCCCGCCGGGAACAGCGCCGGGTCGAAGCCGGGTGAGACGGACAGGTCGAGCGACGGCAGCTTCAGGCCGTCGTGCAGGGCGCAGACCAGATGGGGGTTGCCGCAGTCGACGGCGACGCCCGGGAATGTCAGCGGCCCGGTGGTGGCGGTGCTGGCCGCGTACACCCGAGGGGGTGCCATGCGCACCCGCACCTCGTCGCCCACGAAGAGCGCGACCACGACGCCCGCCCGCGTCGCGATCGGAAGGCCCTCCGGACCGGGAGTGGCGAGCCCGTGGGTGACCAGATAGCGCGCGAAGACGCGGGTGCCGTTGCCGCACATCTCGGCGATCGAGCCGTCGGCGTTGCGGTAGTCCATGAACCACTCGGCCTCGGCCGCGTAGCCCGCACCGTCGGAGTCCTTGGCGGTGCGCACGACGCGCAGGACGCCGTCGGCGCCGATGCCGAAGCGGCGGTCGCAGAGGGCGGCGACCTGCGACGGCGTCAGGTCGAGCGCGCCGTCGGGGTCGGGGACGATGACGAAGTCGTTGCCGGCGCCGTGGCCCTTGGTGAACAACACGCCGTCCATCATCGCGCAAGCGCTAGCGCGTCCGCCACGAGCGTGCCGGACGCTCCGTCGAGCCAGTGGATCGCCGGGTCCCGCCGGAACCACGACCGCTGCCGCCTGACGAACCGTCGTGTCCCCCGTACGGTGTCCTCCTTCGCTTCCGGTGAGGACATCCGGCCGTCGATCTCGGCGATGGCCTGCTGATAGCCGAGCGCGCGACCGGCCGTACGCCCTTCGCGCAGGCCCAGCGGAAGCAGACCCCGGACCTCGTCGAGCAGCCCGGCCTCCCACATCAGGTCCACCCGCAGGGCGATGCGCTCGTCGAGTTCCGCCACCTCGCGATCGACACCGATCTGGAGCGAGGGGTAATGAGGTACCGGATCGGGCAGCGACGCCGTGAACGGTTCGCCGGTCAGCTCGATCACTTCCAGCGCCCGCACGATGCGCCGGCCGTTCGACGGCAGGATGGCGGTGGCGGCCGCGGGGTCCAGGGAGCGCAGCCGGTCGTAAAGGGGCGCGGCGCCGACCGCGGCGAGCTCCTCCTCGAGACGGGCGCGCACCACCGGATCGGTGCCGGGGAACGAGAACTCCTCCAGCACCGCCCGCACATACAGGCCCGACCCGCCGACCAGGATCGGGACACGCCCCCGGGCGATGATGTCGTCGATCGCCGCGCGGGCCAGCCCCTGATATTCGGCCACCGCCGCCGGCTCGGTCACCTCCCAGATGTCCAGCAGGTGATGGGGCACGCCCTCGCGCTCGGCGACGGTCAGTTTCGCCGTGCCGATGTCCATCCCCCGGTAGAGCTGCATGGAGTCGGCGTTGACGACCTCGCCGTCCAGTTCGTGGGCCAGAGCGATACTCAGGGCGGATTTGCCCGACGCGGTAGGCCCGACGACGGTTATCACGCGTGAAGGGGCTGGCGACGGCACGAAGCCACGGTAGGACACTGTTTGGCCACGGTCATCGTCGGGCGCTTCCCCGTAACCCGGTTGGACCTGTGACAATGCGCGAGAAAGAATGCCATGGAGAAGCTTGGCGTTCGACTGTGCTGTGGCGGTGGTCACCGGTCTTCGAGACCGGCGACGCCGGGAAGACGAGGATGGGTCATGAACGACTGGACGGCCTTCGGGCGCGTGGATGCCGACGGCACCGTGTACGTGAAGACCGCTGATGGCGACCGCGTGGTCGGCTCCTGGCAGGCGGGCACCCCGGAGGAGGGACTGGCCCACTTCGCCCGGCGCTTCGCCGACCTGGTGACCGAGGTCGACCTCGTCGAGGCGCGGCTGAAATCCGGAGCGGCCGACGCGGCACACTCGCTGAGCAGCGTCAAGCGCCTGCGCACCGAGCTCGCCGAGGCGCACGTGGTCGGCGACATCGACGGGCTCAACGCCCGGCTCGACAAGCTCGCCACGCTCGCCGAGGAGAAGGCGGGCGAGGCCCGCGCGGCCCGCGAGGTGGCCCGGGGCGAGGCCCTGGCCCGCAAGACGGCCCTCGTCGAAGAGGCCGAGAAGATCGCCAACGAGGCCACCGGCTGGAAGACGGCCGGCGACCGCCTCAAGGAGATCCTCGACGAGTGGAAGACGATCCGCGGCGTCGACAAGAAGACCGACGGCGAGCTGTGGAAGCGCTTCGCGACCGCCCGGGACGGCTTCACCCGCCGCCGCGGCGCACACTTCGCCACCCTCGACGGGCAGCGCAAGCAGGCCCAGACGGCCAAGGAAGAGCTGGTCAAGGAGGCCGAGAGCCTGTCGGAGTCGACCGAGTGGTCGGCCACGGCCAACCGGCTCAAGGACCTGATGGCCGAGTGGAAGGCCGCGCCGCGCGCCGCCAAGGAGGCCGAGCAGCGCCTCTGGGAGCGGTTCCGCGCCGCTCAGGACGCGTTCTTCACCCGCCGCTCCGAGGTCTTCTCGGCCCGCGACGCCGAGTACAAGGGCAACCTCGACCGCAAGCAGGCCATCCTGGCCGAGGTGGAGGCGCTCGACGTCGACGCCGACCCGCGCGGCGCGCAGAACAAGCTGCGTGACGCCCAGGCCGCCTGGCACGACGCCGGCCGCGTCCCCCGCGAGTCCGCCGCCTCGCTCGACCGCCGCTGGCGGGCCGCCGAGGAGCGCATCCGGGTGGCCATGGACTCGGCCTGGCGCAAGACCTCGCCGCAGGACAACCCGCTGCTCCAGCAGATGCGCGAGCAGGTCGCCGAGGCCGAGGACAAGCTGGCCCGGGCCCAGGCGGCCGGCGACGCCCGCCGCATCAAGGAGGCCGAGCAGGCGCTCAACTCGAAGAAGCAGTTCCTCGCTCTGGCCGAGCAAGCGAACTGATCGCCGTCGAACGGCCCGGTCCCCGCGGGGGCCGGGCCGTTTCGTGTCTCAGGCGACCGCCAGGCTGAGGGCGCCGATCGTCTTGGCCCGCTTGGCCTCGTACATCGCGGTGTCGGCGCGGGCGACGACGTCGTCGGTGGAGTCGCCGGCCCGGGCGTGGGCGACGCCCACGCTGACGCCGATCAGGGCCGGCTCGTTCCCGGCCGGGAACGGCTCCGCCACCATCGCGCGGATCCGGTCGCTGATCACGTCGACCGCGTCGGCCCCGCGGCAGACGATGACGAACTCGTCGCCGCCGAACCGGCCGATCAGGTCGTCCTCGCGGACGCAGCCCCGCAGCCGGGCCGCGACACCG
This sequence comes from Paractinoplanes atraurantiacus, assembly GCF_900215205.1. Lineage (GTDB taxonomy): Bacteria > Actinomycetota > Actinomycetes > Mycobacteriales > Micromonosporaceae > Actinoplanes > Actinoplanes atraurantiacus. Next base: position 1,337,420 of record NZ_OBDY01000001.1, on the reverse strand, counting down.
ACCAGCAGCTCGTCGCCGGCGGCGTGGCCGAGCCGGTCGTTGACCGCCTTGAAGCCGTCCAGGTCGCAGAAGAGCACGGTGAGCCCGGCCGGGCGGGCGGCCAGCTCCGCGGTCACGTGCTCGATCCAGGCCGCGCGGTTGGGCAGGCCGGTCAGCGCGTCCGAGGTGGCCAGCCGGTGCAGGGCCTCCTCGGCCGTGCGCCGGGCCCGGGACAGCCGGCCGATACGCACCATGACGAGCGGGATCAGGGCGGCCGACGAGACCGCCAGCAGGACGCCGTCGGCGGGCTCATCCAGCAGCACCCGGCCGCCGCCGATCAGGGGACCGATCGCGAGCATGACGCCCAGGAAGGTGAGCCGGGTCCCGCTCAGGCGGTCGTCCGGGGCCGGGCCGGGCCGGGTGACGACCGCCACGGACGGGTGCAGCGCGGCGCATCCGAGCGCCATGTAGGCCGCCAGGAACACCATGTTCGTCCAGTCCGCGCGCAGCCCGGACGCGTCGACGGCGAGCGTACCGGCCACGTTGCCGATCAGGGTGAGCCCGACCCCCGCGGCGAGCAGACGGACGGCGGCGACCCGCCCGGCCCCGACGGACGAGACCCGGACCAGGGCACCCAGCGCACCGGTCAGAACGATCACGTTGACGAACGCGCCGATCTGCCCGCCCGTGGAGACCCCGTCCGAGGTCAGCGCCGGGAGGAGAACGAAGTCCCACAGCACGCCGCTCAGCGCCACCGCCGTGATCACCGAGTCGATCACCCCGCCGGCGTCGCCCCGGCCCCGTTTGACCACCACCACGAGCGCCCCGGCCAGGACCACCACGTCGGCCACGGTGAACAGGAGGCTGGCCCCGCTGCCGTCGCCGGTCTCCCGGCCGCGCACGGTGACCAGCCAGATCCACCAGAAGTTGCCGGCGTTGAACAGCGTCAGGGCCGCCAGCAGCAGCCACCACGGCGACCGCTCACCGCGCGGTGACCGCCGCAGACCCGCGCCGACGGCCGGCAGGGTCGCCAGCGTCACCAGCAGAAACGGCCATTGCCGCAGCTCGTACGGCCACAGCAGGTAGCTGGCGACCATCGCGCCGGCGAAGGCCACGTACCACCGCAGCACCATGAACAGCTCATCGGCCGTCCCCGGTGCGGTCTGAGGATCAGACGGCGCAGCCGCCGGTCGACGCCGGCAGCGGGGCCGGGACACCGATCGTGGGCAGGCCGAGGGAGACGCCCTTGAGTTTCGGGGTGCGGCCGGCCTCGAAGGCGTCGCCGGCACGGGTGCGGCGGTAGCTCAGCGGGGCGCCGTCGGCGTTCAGGTGGTGAGGGGCGGCGTACGTGACCACGGTCTCGACGATGTCGCCGGGGCGCGGGGTCAGGTCGCCGGTGGCGAAGTGGACCAGGCGGCCGTCGCGGGCCCGGCCGCTGAGACGGCCCGTACGCTCGTCCTTGCGGCCCTCACCGACCGCGACCAGGACCTCGACCTTCTCACCGACCAGCTTTTTGTTCTCGGCCCAGGTGATCTCTTCGAGGAGCGCGACCAGGCGCTCGTAGCGCTCCTGGACCACGGCCTTGGGCAGCTGCTCCTCCATCACGGCAGCGGGGGTGCCGGGCCGCTTGGAATACTGGAACGTGAACGCGCTGGAGAACCGCGCCCGGCGTACGACCTCGAGGGTCTGCTCGAAGTCCTCCTCGGTCTCGCCCGGGAAACCGACGATGATGTCGGTGGTGATCGCGGCGTCCGGCATGGCGGCGCGGACCTTGTCGATGATGCCGAGGTATTTCTCCTGGCGGTAGCTGCGGCGCATGGCCTTCAGCACCCGGTCGGAGCCGGACTGCAGCGGCATGTGCAGCGAGTGGCAGACGTTCGGCGTCTCGGCCATCGCGGCGATCACGTCGTCGGTGAAGTCCTTGGGGTGGGGGCTGGTGAAGCGGACCCGCTCCAGGCCCTCGATGGCGCCGGCCGAGCGCAGCAGCTTGCCGAAGGCGAGCCGGTCGCCGAACTCCACGCCGTACGAGTTGACGTTCTGGCCCAGCAGGGTGACCTCGAGGACGCCCTCGGCGACCAGGGCCTCGACCTCGGCCAGGATCTCGCCCGGGCGGCGGTCCTTCTCCTTGCCGCGCAGCGACGGCACGATGCAGAACGTGCAGGTGTTGTTGCAGCCGACCGAGATCGACACCCAGCCGGCGTAGGTCGACTCGCGCTTGGTCGGCAGGGTCGACGGGAACACCTCGAGCGACTCGAGGATCTCGACCTCGGCCTCTTGGTTGTGCCGGGCACGCTCGAGCAGCGCCGGCAGCGAGCCGATGTTGTGGGTGCCGAAGACGACGTCGACCCAGGGCGCCTTCTTGACGATGTCGCCGCGGTCCTTCTGCGCCAGGCAGCCGCCGACCGCGATCTGCATGTCGGGGTTCTTCACCTTGGTCGGGCGCAGGTGGCCGAGGTTGCCGTAGAGGCGGTTGTCGGCGTTCTCCCGTACCGCGCAGGTGTTGAAGACCACCACGTCGGCCGACTCGGGATCGGCCGCGCGCACGTAGCCGGCGTCCTCCATCAGCCCGGAGATGCGCTCGCTGTCGTGCACGTTCATCTGGCAGCCGTACGTGCGCACGTCGTACGTGCGGGTGGCGCCTTGAATTTCGGTAGTCATGACAGTTGACCAGGGTACTGCTTATCTCCCCGTGGTGGCGGGGCGCACGTTCCGGCGTTCCGGGCCGTCGTCCGTCTCGATCTCGTCGACATGGACGGCGATCAAGCTGCCGTCCGGCGTCGCCAGGACGTACGCCGAAGGGTCCAGCGAATCGTCGGGCAGAAGGACCGCGGCACCCAGCCGGACCGAGACGGCGCTCGCGGCCGTGGCCTCGTCGACACGCGAGGGCGCCAGATAGACGTCGACCAGTGTCGGAAACTCGCCACCGACCTCGTAGACGTCGCAGAGAACGTCACCCTCGGCTTCCAGGGGGACCACCGAACGCTCCAGCGTGCCCGCCAGAGCGCCGCGCACACGATCCGGGTCGAGGGGGCAGGCGACCGCCCAGTTCCAGAGGCCACCTGTCGGATCGGTGTCAGCCATACCGAACATGGTGGACAATGATGGCCCATTGCGAGAAGTGAGTTACCAGTCCGTGACCATTCTCGGCGTGAACCGATACAAGAGCCCACATAGAGTGTGCCCATCCGGGTGAACCCCAATGACGGGACGGTGGTCCAGCAGTGTCCGACGAGGCTCTCATCGTCCTCGACAAGGTGAACAAGTACTTCGGGCCGCTCCATGTGCTCCAGGACGTGGATCTGTCGGTGGCCCGGGGAGAGGTCGTCGTCGTTATCGGACCGTCGGGCTCCGGGAAGTCCACGCTCTGCCGCGCGATCAACCGGCTCGAGCCGATCAACTCCGGCACCATCACCTTCGACGGCCGGCCCCTGCCCGCCGAGGGCCGCTCCCTGGCCCGGCTGCGCAGCGAGGTCGGCATGGTCTTCCAGTCCTTCAACCTGTTCGCGCACAAGACGATCCTGCAGAACGTCATGCTCGGGCCGCTCAAGGTGCGCAAGGAGAAGCCGGCCGAGGTCCGCGAGCGGGCCATGTCGCTGCTCGACCGGGTCGGCATCGGCAACCAGGCCGAGAAATATCCGGCGCAGCTCTCCGGCGGGCAGCAGCAGCGCGTGGCGATCGCCCGGGCCCTGGCCATGCAGCCCAAGGCGATGCTGTTCGACGAGCCGACCAGCGCCCTCGACCCCGAGATGGTGGGCGAGGTGCTCGACGTGATGACGTCGCTGGCCCGCGAGGGAATGACGATGGTCGTCGTGACGCACGAGATGGGATTCGCGCGGCACGCGGCCAACCGCGTCGTTTTCATGGCCGACGGCCAACTGGTCGAATCAGCGCCGCCGGCGGAGTTCTTCGCCAATCCGAAAAGCGATCGCGCCAAGGACTTCCTTTCCAAAATCCTCACGCACTGATCTGTTGGTCCAACTAGAAATATCGAGGAGCCCAATGATGCGCATCACCCGATTGGCAGCGGCGCTCGGCGCGCTCACGATGGCGTTCGGCGTCGCGGCCTGTGGCGGCGACGACGACTCGGGTAGCAGCGGCAGCGGCGCCACCGGCATCGTCAAGAAGGCCGAGAGCGGCAAGCTGGTCATCGGCGTCAAGGCCGACCAGCCCGGCCTCGGCCTGCAGACCGGCAGCACCTACACCGGCTTCGACGTCGAGATCGGCAAGATCATCGCGAAGGGCCTGGGTCTGGCCGACAGCGGCATCGAGTGGAAGACCACGGTCTCCGCCAACCGCGAGCCCTACATCCAGCAGGGCCAGGTCGACCTGGTCGTCGCGACCTACACGATCAACGACGAGCGCAAGAAGGTCGTCAACTTCGGCGGCCCGTACTTCGTCGCCGGTCAGGACCTGCTCGTCCCGACCGCTTCGACGATCACCGGGCCCGAGTCGCTGGCCGGCAAGAAGGTCTGCTCGGTGAGCGGCTCGACGCCGGCCAAGCGGATCCAGACCGACTACAAGGACGCCAAGCTCCAGCAGTTCGACTCGTACTCCAAGTGCGTGACGGCGCTGGCCGGCGGTCAGGTCGACGCGGTCACCACCGACGACATCATCCTCGCCGGCTACGCCGCGCAGGAGCAGTACGCGGGCAAGTTCAAGGTGGTCGGCAAGCCGTTCAGCGAGGAGCCGTACGGCATCGGCCTCAAGAAGGACGACACCGCCGGCTGCAACAAGATCAATGACATCCTGAAGGCGGCCGCCGCCGACGGGTCGTACAAGAAGGCCTGGGACGACACCCTCGGCAAGAGCGGCAAGGCCGCGCCCGAGCTCGACGCCACCAAGCTGACGAACTGCTCCTGATCCCTCTTCAGTGCCGCGGGGGCCGGTGATCCGGCCCTCGCGGTTTTCTTCGCTCGAAGGTGCCGATGGACGTCTTCTCCGATCCCCTCAACCGTGAGGTCTACCTCACCGGGTTCCTCTGGATCCTGAAGCTCACCCTGGCCGGCGGCGTCGGCGCTCTCCTGCTCGGCGTCCTGTTGGCCGCGATGCGGGTCTCGCCCGTCCCGGTGCTGCGCGCCTTCGGCACGGCCTGGGTGAACATCTTCCGCAACACGCCGCTCACCCTGATCATCTTCTTCTGCTACTTCGGCCTGTTCTCGACGCTCGGCGTCGCGTTCTCCGACGACATCGACCTGAACAACTTCTGGCTCGGTGTCACCGGCCTGGCGGTGTACACGGCGGCGTTCGTCTGCGAGGCGATCCGCTCCGGCATCAACACCGTGCCGGCCGGTCAGGCCGAGGCGGCCCGGGCCATCGGCATGACGTTCCGGCAGACCCTCACGATGATCATCCTGCCCCAGGCCGGCCGCGCCGTGATCGCGCCGCTGGGCAGCATCATCATCGCGCTCTGCAAGAACGCCACGATCGTCGGCACGATCGGCCTCATGGAGTCGTCGAACGCCATGAAGCAGCTGATCAACGAGAACGGCGACGCGGTCGTCCCGATCTTCCTGGTCTTCGCCGGCACGTTCGCGATCGTCCTGATCCCCACCGGCTACGCCTTCGGCTGGCTGGCCAACCGCCTGGCGGTGAAGCGGTGAGGGAGCGGAGCGACCGAACAATTCGGCTCAGCGCACCCGGGGCTCATGCCGTCGCGGAGCGAAGCGGAGAGACAAAATGAGCACCGACGCTGTTCTCTACGATCACCCGGGGCCCCGCGCGAAGGCGCGCAACCGGATCCTCACGGTCGCCTTCGGCGTCCTCCTGCTGGCGCTGCTCTACTGGATCTACCGGAAGTTCGACGAGAAGGGCCAGTGGGCGGCCGCCCTGTGGAAGCCCTTCACCCAGTCGAGCACGTGGACCGACTACATCCTGCCCGGCCTGCTGCACACCCTCGAGGCGGCCGCCGTGGCGGCGGCGCTCTCGCTGGTCTTCGGCGTGATCTTCGCGGTGGGGCGGCTCTCCGACCACTGGTGGGTCCGGGTGCCGGCCGGTGCGGTCGTCGAGTTTTTCCGGGCCGTACCCCTGCTGCTGATGATGTTCTTCATCTTCTTCGGCGTGCCCTACCTGACCGAGAAGCCCATGTCGATCTTCTGGGCGGTGGTCATCGGCCTGACCCTCTACAACGGGTCGGTGCTGGCCGAGGCGTTCCGGGCCGGTGTGAAATCGGTGCCGGCCGGGCAGAGCGAGGCGGCGTACGCCATCGGCATGCGCAAGGGGCAGGTGATGGGGCACATCCTCATCCCGCAGGCGGCCCGCGCCATGCTCCCGGTGATCGTCAGCCAGCTCGTCGTGCTGGTCAAGGACACCGCGCTCGGCTACATCATCTCGTACAACGAGCTGCTCCAGCTCGGCGTCAACAACGTGGCGGCCAACTTCGGCAACGTGGTCCAGGCCGCGATCGTGGCCGCGATCATCTACATCGCCGTCAACTCGCTGCTCACCTCGTTCGCCGGCTGGCTCAGCCGCCGCACCCGGCGCAGCGGCAAGGCGCCCCGCGCCACCGGCCGCGGCGTGATCATGGGAGCAACCGATCCGGGCATGGGTGGTGGCGGCGGTGCCGTCTGAGATGCTGAGCGCATGATTTCCGCCGACGACGCCATTCACGAGCCCGCCAAGGTCCAGTTCGAGGCATTTCTGGACGAGCACCGCAAGGCGCTCCTCGACAGCCTCGACGGCGTCACCGAGGAGCAGGCCCGGGCCTCCCTGGTGCCTTCGCGGACCACGCTGCTCGGGCTGGTCAAGCACGTGACGATGGTGGAGAACGTCTGGTTCGGCGAGGCGGTGACCGGGAAGTCGCGGGCCGAGCTCGGCATCCCGCTCACCGCCGACGAGTCGTTCCTGCTCGACGACGACGACACCATCGAGAGCATCCAGGACGCGTACCGCGAGACCATCGAGAACTCGCGGCGGGCGGCGGCCTCGATCGGCCTCGACGACCTGCTGCCGGGCAACCGGCGCGGGCCGCTCCCGCTGCGCTGGGCCTACATGCACCTGCTGCGTGAGCTGGCCCAGCACTGCGGGCACGCGGACATCCTCCGCGAGCAGCTCGGCCTAACGAGCGAGCTCGGTGACGCGTGACTCGCGCACCACGGTGACCCTGATCTGACCCGGATAGGTCAGCTCCTCCTCGATCTGCTTGGCAACATCCCTGGCCAGGACGGCGGCGCCGATGTCGTCGACGTCGTCCGGCCGGACCATCACGCGGATCTCCCGGCCGGCCTGCATCGCGAAGACCTTCTCCACCCCGACCTTGCTCGCGGCGATCTCCTCGATCCTCTCGAGGCGTTTGACGTACGCCTCCAGGCTCTCCCGCCGAGCGCCGGGCCGCCCGCCCGAGCACGCGTCCGCGGCCTGCGTCAGCACGGCCTCGATCGTCTGCGGCGGCACCTCGTTGTGGTGCGCCTCGATCGCGTGCACCACGTCCTCCGACTCGCCGTACTTGCGGGCCAGGTCGGCGCCGATCAGCGCGTGGCTGCCCTCGACCTCGTGGGTGAGCGCCTTGCCGATGTCGTGCAGGAAAGCGGCCCGCTTCATCGTCGGCACATCCAGGCCCAGCTCGGCGGCCATGATGCCGGCGATGTGGGCGGTCTCCACCAGATGCTTGAGCACGTTCTGGCCGTAGCTGGTGCGGTAGCGCAGCCGGCCCAGCAGCTTCTTCAGCTCCGGGTGCAGGTCGGTGATGCCGACGTCGACCAGCGCGTCCTCGGCCGCCCGGTCGCACAGCACGTCGACCTCGTTCTTGGCGCTCTCGAAGACCTCCTCGATGCGGTGCGGGTGGATGCGCCCGTCCAGCACCAGCTTCTCCAGGGTCAGCCGGCCGACCTCACGGCGAACCGGGTCGAAGCACGACAGGAGCACGGCCTCCGGGGTGTCGTCGATGATCAGGTTGACGCCGGTGACCGACTCGAAGGCCCTGATGTTGCGGCCCTCACGGCCGATGATCCGGCCCTTCATCTCGTCGCTGGGCAGATGAAGGACGCTGACCACGCTCTCCGAGGTCTGCTCGCTGGCGATCCGCTGGATGGCGTCGACCACGATGTGCCGGGCCCGGGTGTCGGCGGTGCTCTTCGCCTCGGCCTCGATGTCCCGCACGATGATCGCGGCCTCGCGCTTGGCCTGCGCCTCGATGCTCTCGACCAGCTCGGCCCGGGCCGCCTCGGCGGTCAGGGCGGCGACCCGCTCCAGCTCGCGGCGCTTCTCCTCCTCGGCGCCGGCCAGCTCCGCCTCCTTGGTGGAGAGGGCGGCCTCGCGCGAGGAGAGGTCGGTGTCCATGCCGGCGAGGCGGCGCTCCCGCTCGACGAGGCGCTCCACCTCCTCGGCGTGCAGCCGCTCCCGCTCGTCGATGCGGGCGGCGCGGCGCTCGACCTCGGCCGCCTGCTCCTTGGCGGTGGCGTTCAGGAGGGCGACCTCCCTCTCGCCGGAGCGGCGGGCGGCGGAACGGACCTGCTCGGCGTCGGCCTCGGCCTGGCGGTGGGCGCGCTCGAGGATGGTGTCGGCCTCGCTGTGCGCGTCCTCGAGGACCCGGCGGGCCTCGGCGCGCGCGGCGTTGGCCTCGGCCTTGGCGGCGGCAGCCTCCGCCCGTACGGAAGCGGCCTTGGCATTGGCGTCGTCGACCTTGGCCAGCGCGTCGTCGACCGCTTGACCCGAACCCTGCGCGTCGGTCTTCTTGAGGTGACGCAGCGCCCGGGCGCCGAGCAGCATGCCGCCCACCACGAAGGCGGCGAGGACGACGATCGCCACCACCAGCACCCAGTCCAGGGCGGTCAGCACGCCGCGTCTCCCTTCGCCGCCCGGCACGACACGCGCGCGGGCCATCTGTGGGATGCCCGACCAAGGCCGCGGATGCGCAGGAGAGATCAGGCCCCTCCGCTGGCGTGGGTACGCCGGGGCCGACCGCTGGTATGTCAAGCCCTCGGCGCCTCGGGTTTCGCGGTTTGGCGCTTCGGGCGGCATCTTACTGGATAAGTGATGCCGTAATGTAATGCGATCTATGTTGTGCGTGTTGCATGCGATGGTCGAACAAACCTTGTGTAACGCGAGGCTAGGTCGCGGATGCCACTTCGGTCAAGGATCCATGATTCGGTGCTGCTTACCCCCAGGTCACCGCAATTCAGGCGTACCTGGACCAGAGATCGCGCATCGGCTCCCACTTCTCACCGAGACCCTCCTTCCAGTACGCGAGCAGGAAGCCCGCCACCGGTTTCGCGGAGTCGTCCCACCAGAGGCCGCTGACGGTTCGGGTGGTTCCGCCCTCGGTGAGACGATACGCGTATTCCACGTAGTTGCCGGTGGTTCGCCCGCTCGGAGTAGGCCCTTCGGTGGCCGGCCCCACCCCCGGCGTGAGCGTGCGGGCGTCGACGGCCTGCCCCATCGCCTTGACACGGGCCTTGTCCCGCTCGGCGACCGAGTCGTACTCGACGAAGATCGCGCTCATGCCGTCCAGCGTGCAGCGGACGCGGACCTTCTCACCCGGGCTCAGCTTGGGGCCGCCCGGGGTGCCGCTGCGGCCGCAGGTGGAGAGATAGGGAAGCCAGCCCTCGGAGAGGGTGACGAGACCGGTGCCGGCGAAGTCAGGCGCGTTGAGAGAGGCCTGGCTCTGCTCGAAGACACCGAGGCTGGTGGGTGCGGCTTCGGGGGTGGGGGCCGCCTGCTCGGGGGCGGTGGCGCGGCCGGCGAAGAATCCGCCGGCACCGAAGAGCAGCAGTCCGGCGATCAGCCCGGCCAGGAGACCGAGGAGGAAGCGGCCGCGGTTGGGAGGCGGGGTCGGCTCGATGCGGCGCCCGGGGGGCGCGTCGAAGCCGTAGGGGTTGCTCTCGGCCGGCCTTTGGTAGGGATCCCCATGGAACGGGCCGTAGGAGGCGCCGCCACCGGACGGGCTCGCCGGATTCGTCGGAAATGGCGGACTTGAGGGTACGCCGGGGTAGGGGGTGCCGCTCGTCGGATCAGGCACTCCGCTGCTCGGATCGGGCGACCCACTGACCGGCCACAACCCACCACCACCGGACGGGCCGCTCGGGGCGCCGCCACCGCTTGGAGCGCCGCCGCTTGGGGAGCTGCCGTCGGCCGGATGGCTGCCGGCACTTCGATACGGCTGGTCGCCGCTCGATGCCGGCGGCCCACTCTCCGCCCAAGGACCAGTGCCGCCCGCCGGGACGCCGCCCGCCGCCGGGACGCCGCCCGCCGCCGGGACACTGCCGCCAGCCGAAACGGGCGACGCACTCACCGGCCAAGGTCCGCCAACGGCCGGGGTATTGCCATAGCTCGCGGCCGGGACGCCACGACGTGCCGGGAGGCCGCCCCCCGCTCGGAGGTCACCCTCCGCTGGGAGGCCGTTCGCCGCCGAGGCACCATCAGGTGCCGGGAAGCCGCTCGCCGCCGGGACGCCACCAGCCGCCAGGGGGCCACTCGCCGCTGGGAGGGCGCTCGCCGCTGGAAGGGCGCTCGCCGCTGGAAGGGCGCTCGCCGCCGGGACGCCACCAGCCGCCAGGGGGCCACTCGCCGCTGGGAGGGCGCTCGCCGTCGCGGCGCCACCAGGTGACAGAGCACTGCCAACAGCCTGGGCGGCGCCAAGTGGCGGAGCGCTACTGGGTGCGGGAGCGCCGCTGTCTGCTGGGTGGGGCGGGACGGTGGGCTGACCGGGGAGGCCGCGGGGTGGCTGGTCGTTCGGGGCCGGCGAAGGGTGCGCAGCCGGGTGGGGCTGCGAGGGGATCGGCGCGGTCGGCTCGGTGCCTTCCTGGAAGGGACCGTAGCCCGGTATACGGCTCTGATCGGTCACAACGTCGCAGATTACCAGGCAGTGGCCAGTGCCGATGTCCTGTCAAGATCGTGATTCGCCGGCGCCGATGCGGTCTCATCCGGCCGTGACCCTGGAGGTCACGGCCGGATGTCGCCGTCAGGCCTGCGACTCGGCGCGGCGCCGCCTGGTCACGAGCAGCAGGACCACGCCGCCGACCACTACGGCCGCGCCGGTGCCGGCCATGCCGGCCGAGTTGGCGCCGGTCAGCGCGAGGATCGGGTTGCCGTCGCCCGAGCCACCGGTGCCGCCGGCATCGTTGGTGTCATTGTCCGGGGTGATGCCGCCGTTCTGGTCGGCGTCGCCGTTCTGATCGCCGTTGCCGTCCGGGCCGGGGTCGGCCGCGGGCGGATTGTCATCCGGGCCGTTGTCGCCAGGCGGGGTCCCGCCGCCGTCGCCGGGCGGATCCTCACCGCCGTCGCCGCCACCGCCGCCGGGCGGGTTCTCACCGCCGCCGCCGGGAGGATTCTCGCCACCGTTGCCGGGCGGGTTCCCACCGCCGTTGCCGGGCGGGCTTTCGCCACCGTTGCCGGGCGGGTTCCCACCGCCGTCACCGGGCGGGTTCCCACCACCGTCACCGGGCGGATTCCCACCACCGTCACCGGGCGGATTCCCACCACCGTCACCGGGCGGATTCTCACCGCCGCCACCGTCGCCGGGCGGCGTGTCACCGCCGCCATCACCACCGCCATCGCCCGGCGGAGTATCGCCGCCACCCGGTGGAGTGTCACCACCGCCGTCACCCGGCGGAGTGTCGCCGCCACCGTCACCGGGCGGAGTGTCGCCGCCGCCATCGCCGGGCGGAGTGTCGCCGCCACCGTCACCGGGCGGGGTATCGCCACCTCCATTGCCGGGTGGGTCTTCGTCGGAGGCCGGGTCGTTCTCGTCCGCGGTGGGGGCCGGGTCGGCCTCGTTCGCGGCGGGCGTGGTGCCGGCCTCGCCGGTGGTGGTCGTGGGCTCCTCGGTGACGATCACGATGCCGCGGGTGGCGGCGTTCGTGGTCGCGGCGCCGGCCGCGTGGGCGCCGGTCAGCGCCGCGACGCCGACCGCGCCGGCCAGCACACCGAGTCGCACGACCGCGCGTACTCCGCGGCGCCGCGCAAGCTGATTGATCCGCATGTTCCTCCCCGTTGTCGCACGCGGAGAGACCACACACATTTCAGCGATCCCCCCGCGATGTGAGGAAGCAACTTAACCGAGGTCAACCCACTCGCGCCATCCACACCCGACAATATGGAGGTATAGAAATACTGGTTGTTATCTATTCCACATTCTCGAGTCGCGCGTACACCAGCGGAACAAGCGCGGGCTGGCCCTCCCACGAGCCGCTCAATCGCAGTCCCTTCCGCGCGCCGCCATCCCCGACCCGCCGGATCACCGCGAACTCGGCCGCCTCGGTCACGACCAGGGCCGGATCACCCGGCACCACCTGATCGTTCAGCGCCGGATCTCCTTCGGCCGCTGACCCGTCGACGGCGATGGTCATGCTGAGCGCCCGTGGTTCGAGCCGCCCATCGGTCTCGAAGAATTCCTGCGCCTGGCCCTCACCACCGAGGATCGCCGTCACCAGCGCCGCCGCGTAGACCGGGTCGCCGGTGGCGTCGTACACCCAACGCGGCCCGAGCACCGAATGCTCGCACGTGCCCACCAGCCAGGAGTCCCCTCCGTCGAGAGGAGCCCCCCGATAGGTGAGCGGGACCTGAAGCGCCGGCCCCTCCCCCGCCCGCACCAGGAGGGTCTCGATGCCGACCTCTCCCGCCGGGTCGTCGAACCGATAGGCCGCAACCCGTTCGAGCCCTGAGCCACCCCCGACGGCCCACTCCCGCGAGGGAAGCCACCCTTCCAACAGCTCGAGTTTGGTGGGACGGATCTGAGCCCGATGAATCAACGCCATGCGCGGCATCGTAGATCCCTCCCACCGGCCGGGTGGGAGGCGTCAGGAGAGGTCGGTGTTTTCGTCGGCCAGGGCGTCGGCGTCCACGGCGTCGGCGAATTCGGCGGCCTCGGCGTCTCGGGCGGCCAAGGCGTCTTTGACGGCGCGGAAGGCGATGCCCGCGGGGTAGCCCTTGCGGGCCAGCATGGCCACCAAGCGGCGGAAGACGGCGTCGGGCGGGCCGGTGGCGGTACGGAGTTTGCGGTCGACCAGGGCTCGGGCGGTGGCAGCCTCGTCCTCGTCGTCGACGGCCTCCAGGGCCTCGCCGGCGGTTTCCGCGTCCACGCCGCGCTGGCGCAGCTCGTTGGCCAAGGCCCGGCGGGCCAGTCCACGGCCGTGATGGCGGCTCGAGACCCAGGCGCGGGCGAAAGCGGCGTCGTCGATGATGCCGACCTCGTCGTAGCGGTCCAGGACCTCCGCGATCACCTCGTCGGAGATCTCCTTGCGGGCCAAAACCTTCGCCAGCTCGGCCCTCGTGCGAGGGCGCACCGCCAGTTGGCGCAGGCAGATCTCCCGGGCGCGCTCCCCCTCGCTCTGCGCCGGCTGAGCCTGCCGCCCGGAGCCACCGCCGCTGGAGCGAGGCTGCTGCGGCTCGTCGCCGCCGAAGCCTTCCCCCTCGGAACCCGACCGGCTGGAACGGGCCTGACGGGAACCGCTGCTGCCGAAACCGCCTCCCCCGGAACCCGAGCGGCTGGAACGGGACTGACGGGAACCGCTACTGCCGAAACCGCCACCACCTGAGCCCGGCCGGCTGGAACGGGACCGGCTGGAGCCGCTGCTGCCGAAGCTGCCCCCGCCGGAGGCGGAACGGCCCGGGCCGGGGTCGTCAGGGTCGTCCGGCCAGAAGCCGGCCTGATCGGCGTCGTCCGGAGTGGACTCGGCTCGGGCAGGGCTGTCCGAGGAAGTCAGGCCCACGCCGAAAGGGTCGGAATGGGACCACGGGAGGCCCTGGCGGGCGGGGCGGGAGGTTCCGCCCGGCGAGTCGCCTCGGTGACGGGGCGGGACGTTGCCGCGTTCCGTTTCGTCGCCGGGGGAATCGCCGGGCGGATGCTCATCGGAAGGGCGGGGCGGCCGGGGCGGGATGGCATCCCATCCGCGCCCGGCTCGCGCGCCGCGTCGTCCGGCCATGTGGTGGACCTGCCTCGATCAGATCAGAAGTCGACCGGCGGGAGCTCCGGGCCGCCGGCGGCGTCGCCGGTGGTCTGGCCCACGCCGAGCTTCTCCAGGATCTTCTTCTCGATCTCGGCGGCGACGTCGGGGTTCTCCTTGAGGAACTCCCGCGCCTTCTCCTTGCCCTGGCCGAGCTGGTCGCCGTCGTACGTGTACCAGGCGCCGGACTTGCGGATGATGCTCTGCTCGACGCCGACGTCGATCAGCGAACCCTCACGCGAGATGCCCTTGCCGTACATGATGTCGAACTCGGCCTGCTTGAACGGCGCGGCCACCTTGTTCTTCACGACCTTGACGCGGGTGCGGTTGCCCACGACGTCGGTGCCGTCCTTCAGGCTCTCGATGCGGCGCACGTCGAGGCGGACCGAGGCGTAGAACTTCAGCGCGCGGCCACCGGTCGTGGTCTCGGGCGAGCCGAACATGACGCCGATCTTCTCGCGGAGCTGGTTGATGAAGATCGCGGTCGTGCCGGAGTTGTTGAGGATACCGGTGATCTTGCGCAGGGCCTGGCTCATGAGCCGGGCCTGGAGGCCGACGTGGCTGTCGCCCATCTCGCCCTCGATCTCGGCGCGCGGCACCAGGGCCGCCACCGAGTCGATGACGATGATGTCGAGCGCGCCGGAGCGGATCAGCATGTCGGCGATCTCGAGCGCCTGCTCACCCGTGTCGGGCTGGGAGACGAGCAGGGCGTCGGTGTCGACACCGAGCGCCTTCGCGTACTCCGGGTCGAGGGCGTGCTCGGCGTCGATGAACGCCGCGATGCCGCCGTTGCGCTGCGCGTTGGCCACCGCGTGCAGGGCGACCGTCGTCTTACCGGAGGACTCCGGCCCGTACACCTCGATGACCCGGCCCCGCGGCAGACCGCCGACGCCGAGGGCCACGTCGAGGGCGATGGACCCGGTGGGGATGATGGCGGTCTCCACGACCGGCCGCTCCCCGAGCCGCATCACCGAGCCCTTGCCGAACTGCTTGTCAATCTGTGCCAATGCCAGATCGAGCGCTTTGTCCCGGTCAGGTCCGTTCCCCATGTCCGCCACCCCTGTACTCGATTTCGCAGGCGTCTTCGCCGATGAGCTTCTGTTCACCACGCGCACCAAGGTAGGGGGTGGGTATGACAAAAATCCGCTGCCCTGCCTCCGGCTGTGGATAACCAAGCCGTTGTGGACAATAGCCGAACACGTGTACGACTATCGAGTGACACGCCAGAACGGGTGTACGAATACAGCGTTATCGCAGGCGGGAGGGCACCCGATCGGGGTACTCGGCCACCACTGCTCGCCAGATGGTAGCCGTGTCGACACCCTCCGCTATCGCCCGATCGATGGTTCGGTCACCCAAGGCCGCAAAAGAGTGATCTGCCGCAATGCTGCGCGCATAGGCGCCACCGAACGACTCACCGAGCCGCTCCCAGAAATCCGTCAACCGCACCCCACGAGGGTACTCAGACCTGATGGGGGTAAAAACGTCTCCATGTCTAGGACCGAAGCTCCGGTCGGCGCGCAGGAGTGGGTGCCGCCCCAGCCATGGAGCATCGACAAGCTCAAGTCCGCCGCGGCCGGCTGTCAGGGCTGTGAGCTGCACGCGGACGCCACCCAGACCGTCTTCGGGCGGGGCGCGCCGAACGCCCGGGTGGTGCTCGTCGGCGAGCAGCCCGGCGACGTCGAGGACCAGAAGGGCCTGCCCTTCGTGGGGCCGGCCGGGCGGCTGCTGCGCGAGGCGGTCGACGACTCCGGCCTGGACGCGGGTGACGTCTACATCACCAACGCGGTGAAGCACTTCCGCTTCGAGATGCGCGGCAAGCGGCGCATCCACCAGAACCCGGGCCCCGCGCACATCACCGCCTGCCGCCCCTGGCTGGTCGCCGAGTTCTCGCTGCTCCAGCCCGAGCTCGTGGTGATCCTCGGCGCCACCGCGGGCAAGGCGCTGCTGGGCCCGTCGTTCCGGGTCACCCAGCAGCGCGGCAAGCTGATGCCGTGGCCGGCCTCGGCCCAGCATCCCGGCGACTTCCCGGTGGCCGAGATCCAGGCTCTCGCGACGTTCCATCCGTCGGCTGTCCTGCGTGCGGATGATCGCGAGACGGCGTACAAAACCCTTGTCGATGATTTGAAGATCGCGGCCGGAGCCTTGGGCTAGCGGTTCAGGAGGACCTCGATCCCGTCCAGGATGCGGTCGAGGCCGAAGGAGAAGGATCGGGACGGGTCGCCGACCGCGTTGTACTCCTGGCCGGCGGCCGTGCCGACGCGGGCGGAGATCGGGTACGCGCCCGGCGTCATGACGCGCTCGAGGATCGGCGCGTTGATCTCCCACCACTCCAGATCAGACATTCCGGACTGCTCGGCCGTGCGGCTGGCGGCGATCGAGGCCCGCGCCGCGGCCGCCGTGAAGCCGCCCACCAGGGTGATCACCTGATCCATCTCGAGATCGGTGAAACCGGCGCCCTCGATGGCGGCCAGCTGCCACTCCCAGCGCTCGGAGCCGTTCGGGCCGATCCACGGGCGGCTCTCCTCCACCTGCAGCAGCCACGGATGGCGGTGGAACTCGTCCCACATCTGCCGCGCCACCCCGGTGAGCCGTTCCCGCAGGTCGCCGGCGTGCGGCGGCAGTTCCTGCTCCCCCATGACCTCGTCGACCATGAGACCGATCAGCTCGGAGCGGCCCGGGACGTACGTGTAGATCGACATCAGTTTGAGCCCGAGCCGGTCGGCCACCTTGCGCATCGAGAACGCGGGCAGGCCCTCCTCGTCGGCCACCTCGATCGCCGCGCGCACCACCTCATCGACGCTCACTCGCTGTTTCGGGCCGCGTGAGCCCTGCGGCGTGCCCAGGGTGCGCCGCCACAGCAGGCCGAGCGTGCGGTCGACGTTCTGACTTTCCATGTGCGGAGGTTACCCCGTGGGGTGTACGGTGTAGCGCGCACCAATTTCCGTAAGGCATACGGAGTTAGGAGCCACGTGAACTCACTCACGGCTGACGGACTACAGAAGACGTACGGAAAGACCCGCGCCCTCGACGGTTTCGACCTGGCCGTGCCCTCGGGCGTGATCCACGGCCTGCTGGGACCGAACGGCGCGGGCAAAACCACTGCGGTCAAGGCGCTGGCCACTCTGATCGATGTCGACGCGGGTGCGGCGACAGTCGCAGGATTTGATGTACGGGGTCAGGCGCCGCAGGTCAGGCGCAGGATCGGCCTCATCGGGCAACACGCGGCGGTCGACGAGATCCTGGGCGGGCGGCAGAACCTGGTGATGTTCGGACGGCTCTTCGGTCTCTCCACGAGCGACGCCCGGAAGCGGGCCGAGGAGCTGCTGGCCGTCTTCGGGCTGACCGAGGCGGCCGAGCGGGCGGTCTCCACCTACAGCGGCGGGATGCGCCGCCGGCTCGACATCGCGGCCGGGCTGGTCATGACGCCGGCGGTGCTCTTCCTCGACGAGCCGACCACCGGCCTCGACCCCCGCGCCCGCAACGAGGTGTGGCAGAGCGTGCGGGAGATCGCCGCCCGCGGCACCACCGTGCTGCTGACCACGCAATATCTGGACGAGGCGGACCAGCTCGCCGCGCGGATCTCCGTGATGAACCACGGGCGGGTGATCGCCGAGGGCACGCCGGACGAGCTGAAACGCCAGGTCGGCGGCGACCGGGTCACCGTCACGCTGCCCCTGCGAACACCCCTGGACCACGTCGCCGAACGGCTCTCCCGGGCGGTCGGCGCGCCCGCGGTGGCCGACGACGACGCGCACAGCCTCACCTTCGAGATCGGCCTGGGCGCGCTGGCCGACGTCGTCCGCGGTCTGGACGAGCTGCGGATCGAGCCCGAGGACCTGGTGCTGCGGCGGCCGACCCTGGACGAAGCCTTCCTGGCCCTCACCGCGGGGGCGTCGCGATGATGACCCTGCGCGCGGGATGGATCATGACGCAGCGGGAGCTGGCCCACTGGGCGCGCCAGCCCTGGACGCCGATCTTCGGCCTGCTCTTCTCGATCATGCTGCTGCTCGTCTTCGGTTTCCTCTTCGGTGGGGCGATCACCGTGCCGGGCGGCGGCGATTACATCACCTTCCTCCTGCCGGGCATGCTCGCGCTGAGCATGATGTTCGGGGTCGAGAGCACGGCCACGGCGATGGCCAACGACGCCCGCAAGGGCATCACCGACCGATTCCGCTCGATGCCGATCGGCAGCTCGTCGGTGGCGCTGGGCCGGGTCGGGGCCGACATGGCCAACTCGGCGGTCGAGCTTTTCGTGCTGATCCTCGGCGGGCTGCTGATCGGCTGGCGGATCAGCTCGGACCCGCCGTCGGTGGCGCTGGCCGTGGTGCTCCTGCTCTGGCTGCGCTTCGCGATGCTCTGGATCGGGATCTTCGTGGGGCTCTCCTTCCGCGGCGACGGGGCCACCATGGCCGTACAGGTGCTGGTCTGGCCCATCGGTTTCCTCTCCACGGCGATCGTCTCGGCCGAGACGATGCCGGGCTGGCTGGGCGCGATCGCCGCGTGGAACCCGCTGTCGGCCACCGCCTCGGCGGCACGCGAGCTTTTCGGCAACCCGACCGGGATCACGTCGGGCCCGCTGGCCGACGGCGCGGTCTGGCTGGCCCTGGCCTGGCCGCTGGTGCTCACGGCGGTCTTCCTTCCCCTGTCGGCCCGGGCCTACCGCCGCCTGCGGGCCTGATCATCGGGCCGGGGCGGTCAGGCCGGAGGGCAGGACGGCCGCGGCCACGGCATCGGCCACCGCCGGGATCTCCTCCTCGTCCAAGGGGCCGATCGAGATGCGGATGCCGTACGGCGTCGATGTGCGGAACAGGGAGCCGGGTGCCACCGCCCACCCGGCGTCCCGCAGCAGACCGACCGCGCGGGTCTCGTCGGGAACGGGAACCCAGACGTTGATGCCGGTCTCGCCCTCGGCCTCGACGCCACGGGCCCGGAGCTCGTCGCGCAGCAGGCGCCGCCGCCGGCCGTACGCGCCGGCGGCGTGCGCCACCAGCTCGGTGACCTCGGGGTCCTGCCACAGACGCAGAAGAGTGCGCTGGAGGATGGTCGACACCCAGCCGGAGCCGATGCGCATGCGGCCGACCACCCGCGCGATCGTCGTCTCGTCGCCGGCCAGCACATTGACGCGCAGATCGGGGCCGAACGGCTTGGACGCCGAGCGGGTGAAGGCCCAGGCGCCGGTGACCGGGCCGATGCAATGCGGGGGCACCTCGGCCAGCTCGGCGGCGTGATCGTCCTCGATGACCAGGAACCCCGGGTATGCCGCGAACAGCGACCGCAACTGCTCGGCCCGTGTGGCGCTGACGGCGGCCCCGGTGGGGTTCTGCGCGCGCACCGTGACGACGGCGGCGCGGGCGCCCGCGTGCAGGGCCGAGGCGACCGAGGCCGGCTCGGGACCCTCACGGTCGAGCGTGAACGGCACCGGGCGCAGGCCCATGGCGGCGAGCAGGTCGAGCAGATTGGACCAGCCGGGGTCCTCGACGGCCACGGCGTCGCCCGGGCGCAGATGGACCGTGAGCAGGCGCTCGATCGCGTCGAGCGTGCCCGAGGTGAGGGTGATGTGCGCGTCGCCGACCGGGATGTCGTCGGCCAGCAGACGGGGACGGGCGGCCTCGATCAGCTCGGGCATGGCGGCCGCCGAGGCGTACCCCTGTGGTGGGTCTTGGAAGACCGGGCCCAGAGGGGGCAGCAGGCGCAGATCGGGCTCGCCGGCCGAGAGATCGCGCACACCCTCGGGAACCGGAAGACGCAGATCGGAGCGTGGGCCGGCCACGGCCGGACGGGGGCGCACGCGCGTGCCCCGGCGGCCGTCGGCCTCGACGACGCCGCGCTGCCGGAGGTCTTGATAGGCCTTGGACACCGTGGCCGGGCTGACATGCAGATAGTCGGCCAGGACACGGATCGGCGGGAGGGCGGCGCCCCAGACGTAGTCGCCTTTCAGCACGCCCGACTCGATGCTGGCCGAAATCGAGGCGGCGCTGTCGCCGGTCACCTGATACTGTGCTGCCACACGACAGAGTTTGTACTAGCACAGCTTGATCCGCAAGTGACCGAGGAGGCCTCGATGTCCGACCTCTATCCCCAGACGGCCCGCACGACGGCCACCCGCTACCGCGAGCGCACCCACTACGACCGCGCCCTGGCCCACGCCATTCTCGACGAGGCGTATGACTGTTCCGTCGCGTTCGTCGTGGACGGCTCACCCCGGGTGCTGCCCACGCTGCACGTCCGCGTGGGCGAGACGCTCTATCTGCACGGCTCCTCCGGCGGGCGTTTCGGCCTGTCGGCCCGGGGCTCCGATGTGGAGGTCTGCGTGAGCGTCACGCTTCTCGACGGCTTGGTGTATGCGCGTTCGCAGTTCCACCACAGCGCCAACTACCGCTCCGTGGTCGCCATGGGCGCGGCCCGGCTGGTCACCGACCCGGCCGAGAAACTGGCCGCGATGACCGCCCTGGTGGAAAAGGTGGGTGCCGGCCGCGCGGGCGACACCCGGCCGCCGACCAAGCAGGAGCTGGCGCAGACCAGCGTGCTCGCGCTGCCGCTGGAGGAGGTGTCGGCCCGCGCCCGCAGCGGCGGGGTGAACGACGCCGAGGAGGACATGCCGCTGCCGCACTGGGCCGGTGTGGTGCCGGTGCGGCGCGAGTTCGGGCCGGCCGAGACCGACACCGGGGTGACCGCCGGCCTGCCCGCCTACCTTCCCGGCGCGGAGCTGCCGTGGGCCTCCGCCGTCCCGCTCGAGGGCCGGCACGTGCGGCTCGAGCCGCTGACGCCGGGCCACGCCGAGGGCCTGGTCGAGGCGCTCGGCGACGACGAGTTGTGGCAGCACTTCCTGGTGCGCCGCCCGCGGACCGTCGAGGAGATGACCGACTATCTCGCCGTTCTCCAGCGCCATCGGTGGAGCGGCTCCCAGGTGTGCTGGGCCCAGGTCGAGCCGGCCACCGGCCGGGTGATCGGCATGACGAGCTACCACGACATCGACCCGGCGCGGCGGTCGCTCGCGATCGGGCACACCATCATCGGCAAGCAGTGGTGGCGCACCGGAGTGAACACCGAAGCCAAGCTGCTGCTGCTCGAGCACGCCTTCGACAAGCTCGGCGCCGAGCGCGTGTTCTGGTACACCGACAATCGCAACGAGCGGTCACAGCAGGCGATCGCGCGGCTCGGTGCGGTTCGCGAGGGGGCGCTGCGGCGTCACCGGCAGCGGCCGGACGGGTCGTGGCGCGACACGGTGGTGTTCGGCATGACCCCGGGCGAGTGGCCGGCCGCGGCGGAGCGGCTCCGGGCCCGGTTGGCGGCGGCCTGACATGCTCGGCGTGACCGATTTCTGGACGTACGTGGTGGGCACGGTGGCGATCATCCTGCTGCCGGGGCCCAACTCGATCTTCGTGCTGTCGACGGCGGCGCGGCGCGGGGTCCGCGCGGGCTATCAGGCGGCGGCCGGGGTGTTCCTCGGCGACGCGGTCCTGATGACGCTGTCCGCGGCGGGCGCGGCCTCGCTGCTGCGGGCTTATCCGCCGCTCTTCATGGTCATCAAGTACGCGGGAGCGGCCTACCTGTTCTGGGTGGGGCTCGGAATCGTCCGCGGGGGCATCCGGCGGTGGCGCGGGAAGTCCTCGGCGGCGCCCTCGGTGATCGAGGAGGTCCGGCATCCGTTCCGGCAGGCGGCCGTGATCAGCCTGCTCAACCCGAAGGCGATCCTGTTCTTCGTCTCGTTCTTCATCCAGTTCGTGGAGCCCGGATACGCGCATCCGGTGCTGCCGTTCCTGGTGCTGGGCGCGGTGGTGCAGTTGTGCAGCGGGCTCTACCTGACGGCGCTGATCTTCGGGGGCAAGTTCCTGGCCGGCCAGTTCCAGCGCCGGCGCCGCCTGGCCGCCGGGGCCGCGGGCGGGGTGGGCGCGCTGTTCGTCGGTTTCGGCATCAAGCTGGCCACCGCCAGCGTGGGTTAGCCGGTCCGAGAGCGCGCGGGCCGGGTAGCGCGCGGACCGGGTGCCGCGCGGGGTGCGGTGGCGCCCCGCGGGGGCGGGGCGCCGTCGCTCGGGTCACTCGTCGCCGAAGTCGCCCTCGTCGTCGCCGCCGAAGGCGTCGTCCATGACCTCGCCGAGGATCATGCCGCCCACGACGCCGCCGGCCACGCCCGCGGCCACGCCGCCCATGCCCATGCCGCCGCGGTGGCGGGTGTGGCCGTGGTAGCCGTGGCCGCCGTGCGCCGGGTAGCCGCCGTGGCCGCCGAAACCGCCTCCGTGGCCGCCGCCGAAACCGGGGGCGCCGAAGCCGCCGGCGCTGCGCAAGCCCTGGTAGCGGCCCGCGGCCTGGCTCACCCAGCCCTCGACGACCGCGTTCCAGTCGGTCGTGTCGGCCTCAGCGTGCGAGACGCGGAAGCGGCCGTACGCGTCGTGGCCGGGCTGGAGGAAGCCGCCGCGCTTGTCGAACTCGAGAACCACCTCGACGCCCTGCGGGTCGGCGATGAAGGTCACCTCGACCTCGTTGATGCCGCCCGCGTACTGCGGCGGCGGGTAGAACTCGATCTCCTGGTAGAACGGCAGGGTCTGGCGCACGCCGTAGATGCCGCCGTGCTCCAGGTCCGCGCTCTTGAACCGGAAACCGAGCCGCGCGAACGCGTCCAGGATCCGCTCCTGCGCCGGCAGCGGGTGCACCGCCACCTGGTCCAGGTCGCCCTTGTCGACCGCCTTCGCCACCGCCAGCTCGGTGCGCAGGCCCATCGTCATGCCGTGCAGGCGCTGACCGTAGACGTCGGTGATCGGGGTCTCCCACGGCACCGGGAACGAGAACGGCAGCGACCGGTTCTCGCCCTTGCGGAGCTGGAACGCCCCGGCCACCGGCAGGCGGTGGAACTCGACGAAACCGTCACCGTGCTCCGACTCGACCCGGGTGACCAGGCCCAGCACGACGCCGTCGATCGACACGTCGTGGTCGCCGCCGGTGATGTTGACCTGGCCGTCCAGCGTCAGGCCGGGACGGGTGTTCGGGTTCGCCAGCACGGTGTCGACGGACGGGCCGCCCACGCCGAAGGCGCGCATCATCTTCTTGAAAACCACCGGATCATTCCTCCTCGAACAAGGCGGTGCGTTCAACTCAACAGACAGGGGTGGCGGATCTAGGTGGCCGACGAGACCGCGGCCGGGGTGTCCGTCTCGTCGTCAAAACGGCCGATCACCTGCTCCAGCAGGTCTTCCAAGGCCACGAAGCCGACCTGCTCGGGACCTGAGCAGACGATCGCCAGCTGGGCGCGGCCCGCTCGCAGCGCCGCCACCGCCTCCACCACGCTCACCTCGGCGCCGACCGTGAAGGCCGGCTCCATCAGGTCACGGGCCGGCGCCTCCCGGCCGGCCGCGGTCGCCCGGACCGCCTCGCGGACGTGGACCACGCCGATCACGTCGCCGTCGTCGCCGGTCACCGCTATCCGCGACCGGCCGCTGCTCAGCGAGGCCAGCTCGACCTCGGCCGCCCCGGCCGTGGCCGGGATGGTGACCAGCTGCGACGTCGGCAGCAGGACCTCGCGCACCTTCAGCGAGCCGAGACCGAGCACGCTGGTCAGCAGCTCGCTCTGCTCGGCCTCGATGAGGCCCTCGGCGCGGGACCGGTCGAGCAGGATGCGCATCTCGGCCGGGCCGTGCGCCTGGGCCAGCTGGTCCTGCGGATGCACGCCGAACGGCTTCAGCGCCGCGTTGGCCAGGGCGTTCAGCACCCGCAGGGCCGGGCGCACCAGCGTGACGAAGCCGCGGAACGGCAGCGCCAGCAGGGTGGCCGACCGCTCCGGGTCGGTGATCGCCCACGATTTCGGCATCATCTCGCCGATGACCAGGTGCAGGAAGGTCACCACGATCAGCGCGATCAGGAACGCGATGACGTGGCTCGCCACCTCGGGCAGGCCCACCGAGTGCAGGGCCGGTCCGAGCAGATGCTCGATCGACGGCTCGGCCAGCGCACCCAGGCCCAGCGAGCACAGGGTGATGCCGAGCTGGGCGCCGGCCAGCATCATCGACAACTCGCGGGTGCCGTCCAGCGCCGAGCGCGCGGCCCGGCTGCCCGCGGCGGCCGCCTGCTCGAGGCGGTGGCGTTTGCTCGCCACCAGGGCGAACTCGGCCGCCACGAAGAAGGCGTTGCCGGCCAGCAACAGGACGATCCAGAGCGCGTTCATCGGCTGATCCGTACGGTCTGCGGGACGTGGCGGTCGACGCTGACGACGCGTACGGAAAGGGAACCGTCGTCGAGAGTGACCGAATCGCCTGCCTGGACCACCCGCCCGAGCCGGGCCATGACCAGGCCCGACACGGTCTCGTAGTCGTCGCCGGCGGGCAGGTCGACGCCGGTCGCGTCGGTGATCTCGTCGATCCGCCAGCGGGCCGGCACCAGCCACGACCCGTCGGGCTCGCGGACCGGCTCGGGCTCGGCCTCGTCGTCCTCGTCGCGGATCTGGCCGACCAGCTCCTCGGCGATGTCCTCGAGCGTGATGATGCCCGCGAAGCCGCCGAACTCGTCGACGACGCAGGCGAGCTGGCGGTGCGCGGACCGCAGCCGCTCCAGCACGGCCGGCAGCCGCAGCGACGACGGCACCAGGATCGGCGCCGACATCACCTCGGAGACGGCGACCTTGTCCCGGTCGGCGGGCGCGATGGCCAGGATGTCGGAGATGCCGACCACGCCGGCGATCTCGTCGAGGACGGCGCCGCGCACCGGAAAGCGCGAGCGGTGGGTGTCGAGCAGCGCCACCACGTCGGCCGCGGTGGCGGTCTGGGCCACGGTGTGCACGTCGACGCGGGGCACCATGGCCTCGGCCGCCGTCCGGCCGCGGAAGTCGAGACCGCGGTCGAGCAGCGTGGACATCTCGGCGTCGAGGCCGCCGTTGGCCCGCGACTCGGCGATGATCTGCTCGAGGTCCTCGGAGGTGGCGCCCTCGGGCAGCTCCTCGATCGGCTCGATGCCGATGCGGCGCAGCAG
The DNA here is from genome assembly GCF_900215205.1 of Paractinoplanes atraurantiacus. GTDB lineage: Bacteria > Actinomycetota > Actinomycetes > Mycobacteriales > Micromonosporaceae > Actinoplanes > Actinoplanes atraurantiacus. Next base: position 1,312,605 of record NZ_OBDY01000001.1, on the reverse strand, counting down.
GCGCCCGGCGGTCTTGTCGAACAGCTTGATCACCGGGCCGAAGACGGTCAGGTACATCAGCGTCGAACGGCTGAGCGCCTTCGCCAGCGCCTCGGCGCGGGCGATGGCCAGGTTCTTGGGGGCGAGCTCGCCGAGCACCATCTGCACGATGGTGGCGATGAGCAGGGCGAACGCCACCGACAGCGGCATGCTCACCGCAGTCGGCACGCCGGCCACGCCGAGCAGGTCGGCGAAACCCTCACCGAGGTACGGCTCGGCGACGTAACCGACGAGCAGCGCGGTGACGGTGATCCCGAGCTGGGCGCCGGAGAGCACGAAGGAGAGGCGTTCGGTGACCTTGAGCGCGCGGGCGGCGGCCTGATCGCCCTGCGCGGCGTCGTGGCGCAGTCGTCCGCGGTCCGCGGCGACATAGCCGAATTCCTGCGCGACGAAATAGCCGGTGACGGCGGTCACCACGATTACCAGGAGAAGGCCGGTAACGATTAACACGGCCGAAGAGGTCCGTACGCGAACGGACGGTCGACGGGGAGCCGGGCCGAGCCCGGCTGACTACTGCCGATCATGGAGAGAGACGGTAGCAAGTCCCGCTGTGTGATCGCTGTGAGCTACGACCCTGCCGGTCGGTCGGCGTAGAACGTGCTCAGGACCATGTTGACCTTGGGCAGATCGGCGGTCCAGTCGAACTCGCGGGTGGCCCAGCTGATCGCGTACGCCTTGCCGTCCGTGGCCAGCCAGCGGGTGCGGACGTGCCGCTGGGCGCCGTCCGCCACGTACGTGTACTCCCAGTCGGCCGCCTTGTTCAACAGCTCCTTCCTCTCGAGGGTGATCTGCTGGTATCCGGGCAGCGCGCCCGAGCGGACCAGGCGCTGGGCCTCGGTGCGGCAGGCCTTGACCGGGTCGCCGGCCGGATCGCGATCGAGGGACAGGGCCATCACGCGGGTGCCGACCGGGTCACGGAAGCAGAAGGTGGTGCCGATCCGCTGATACGTCCAGCCGTCGGGGACCGGCATGTGAAAACCGGAACCGTCCGTGAAATAGGACCATCCGCCCAGCAGGGACCAGCCCTTGACACCCCGGGCGGCGGCACGCTGCGGAGTCACCGGGAGGCCGGACGGAGCGGGAAGGTCGCAAGTCGCCGGCGAGAAACCCGCGGCGACAGTGCGCAAAGGCGACGGCGACGGCGACGTCAGAACGGGAACCGGCACCGCTTTTTCCTCATCACGCTGCACCAGATAGCCGGCCATGATGCCGCCGATGCCGAGCACGGTGACCAGCGCGAGCCCGGCGGCCATCAGGGTGGAGCGGGGCGGCGGCTCGGTCTTCGGCTTGCGCGCGACGATGAGCGGCTCGGCCGGCGGCGGCGGAAGCGCGGCGACGGACGCCCGGGCCGGCGCCATGATCTGATCGATATCGGACCCGACGACGGCCCGGGCCCGGCGCGGCGACGGCACGCCGGCCCGCACCGGGCTCGGCGTCGCCGAGATGATCATCCGGAGCCGGCGCTCCACCTCGGGCGCGCTCAGCCGCTCGCGCGGCTCGTGCCGGAGCAGCCCGGTCAGCACCGGGCCGAGCATGCCGGCCCGCACCGGCGGATCCGGCTCCTCGGTGGCCAGGGCCATCAGGGTGGCCATGGCGTTCTCGCGGGCGTAGGGCGAGCGGCCCTCGACCGCCGTGTAGAGGGTCGCCCCGAGCGACCACAGATCCGACTCCGGCGTCGACGTGCCGTCCCGGGCCCGCTCCGGCGACACGTACTGCGGCGAGCCGACTATCAGGCCGGGCCCGGTCACCGACCCGTCATCCATGAAGGTAGCCAGACCGAAATCGGTCAAGACGACGCGGCCGTCGTGACCGATGAGCACGTTGTGGGGCTTGACGTCGCGGTGCAGCACCCCGGCCCGGTGGGCGGCGGTCAGCGCGTCGAGAACGGCCAGGCCGATGCGGGCGGTGGTGGCCGGCGAATAGGGGCCGTCATCCTGGATGACCTGGTAGAGCGACCGCGACGGCACATATTCCATGACGATCCACGGCAGGCCGTCGGCGTGCACCACGTCGTAGATGCGCACCACATGCGGATGGTTGAGCCGTCCGGCGCTGCGCGCCTCACGAAGCGTACGGTCGCGCAGCCGCACCCGTTCCTCGTCGCTCATCCACTCGGGCGGCACGAACTCCTTGACGGCGACATCACGGTCGAGCATCTCGTCGCGGGCACGCCAGACGCGACCCATGCCACCGGCGCCGACCGGCTCGCCCAGGCGATACCGACCGGCGACGAGCATGCGTTCGACCGCCATCGCGCCCCCTGCCGTCGACCGATCTCCACCATAGACAGGCACCAGCCACCAGCGGAATCACGATCACCCGGCCACCGCGTAGACCACGAGGTTGTCCCGGTAGGACCGCAGCGATCGATCGAAGACCCCGCCGCACGTGATGAGCCTCAACTGCCGGTCCGGCGTCGGTCCATAGACCTCACGGGTCGGAAAATCGGATTTCGGGTACCAACGCGACGAGGTGACGGTGAAGCGCACGATCCGCCCGCCGCGCACCACGTCGATCCGGTCGCCGGCCTTCAGATCACGCAGCCGGTAGAAGACGGCGGGCCCGGCCTTGGAGTCGACATGCCCGGCGATCACGGCCGGCCCGGTGTCGCCGGGCGCGGTGCCATCGGCGTACCACCCGGCCGTGGCGAAGGTCTTGGGCGGTTGCAGGGCGCCGTCCGCCCCGAGGCCCAGCGTCTCGAGCGGCGTGTCGATCCCGATCGCCGCAACCCGCAGCCGGGTGGGTCGCCCGGCAGCGAGAGTGGTGACGGCGCCGAACGGATCCCCCGCCGGCCGAACGGATTCCGCTGCCGGACCGCGTTCGTTCGGGGCGGCCTCCGCGGAATTCGCTGATCCGGGCGCGTCGGCCGGCACCGGCGATCGGCCCTGGTCCGCCTTCGGCGCCCGGTCACTCACGGCGAGATATCCGCCGCCGGCCAGAACCGCGGCCACCGTCGCGGCCAGCGCGGGCAGGGCGAGTCGCGCTTTCATCGACGGAAGATTTTGTACGCGACGAGCAACCACACCAACCGCAAGCCCGGCATCCGATCCACTCGACCCACCCTGCCCGCCGCCGAGCCCGTCACCGGCACCCTCCGCAATGCCCCCACGCCGGCTCACGCCGGCCGGTCCACTGACGGGCCCGGCAGAATCGCCCACGGTCGCCGTCCGCACCCGAGGGGCCGCCACCCGCAGAGGCGGCACCGAAACAGGCGCAACCACCCCACCCCGCAAAGCGACAACAGCCGCCGCCGGCGCGGGAAGACCAGCACCCGGGGCCTGTGCCGCTCGCTCAGCCGCCGCCGGGACAGACAGGCCCGCTCCGGCAGCCTCCGGCGCTCGCTCGACCGCCGCTGGAATGGGCAGGCCAGTTCCCGCGGCCCCCGAATCCCGCCCAGCCGCCGCTTGGGCGGGAAGGTCGACCGGCGCGGAAATGGCGGCGCCCCCGGAAAGTGCAGCCCCAGCAGCCGCCTTGGATCCGGCAAGCCCAGCAGCCGCCTGCGATCCGGCGAGCCCGGCAGCCGCCTCGGACCCGACCAGCCCCATAGCCGCCTCGGACCCGACCGGCGCGGCAGCCGCCTGGGATCGAGCGGGGCCGGCCGGTGTGGGCGGCGGGTCCACCGAGGCTCCCTTCGGGAAGGCTCGGCGGGGGACGGGAGAGGGCTGCTTGGAGAAGGCGGGCTCCAGGCGAGGCTTCAGGTGGGGAACGGAGAGCGCCCCGGGCACTGTGGCGAAAGCGCGGACGACTTCCGGCTTGCCGACCTTCGCGGCTCCCCGGTAGACCGCGTCTTCCGACGGATCGGACGAAGCGGGCGCGCCGCCGGCCGCCCGGGTCAGGTGGTCGGTGGGCTGGGGGTCGCGGCCCGCGGGCGCGGCCGAGTGGGCGGTGGGTAGGGGGTCGCCGCTGGCCGGCGCGGCCGAGTGGGCGGTGGGCTGAGGGTCACGGCCGGCGGGCGCGGCCGAGTGGGCGGTGGGTGTGGTCGAGTGGGCGGTGGGTGTGGTCGAGTGGGTGGTGGGCTGGGGTGGGTGGGCGGCGGTCGGGGGGCCTGTGGACTGCTGGTCGGGGGTCACCTCGTACACCTAAGGAAGCCGGCGGCGGAGGACGGCCGTCAGTGTGCCGATGGCCAAGGCGGCGAAGCCGGCGGCCAGCAGGGCGCCCGGCCATGGGGACCTCGGCGCTGTGCCGCCCTCGCCGGTGGCCACGCCGCCCAGTGGGACCGTGCCCTGGCGCTCGGCGTCGACGTGGAGCTGGGGTTTCAGGCCGCCGCTCTGGTCGTCGAGGACTATCAGTGAATAGACGCTTCCCGCGCCCAGGGTGCACGGCAGCTCGCTCGTTCGGCCGCCGCCGGTCGGCACCACCCGTACGCTCCAACTGCCGGGTTTGACCTCTTTGTAGGCCGTTGTCGTGGCGAACTCGACGCCGTCGGCGATTTTGGTGCCGTTCTTGCCCGCGACGTCGAGGACCGGGGCCTTCACCGAGGCCTGGATGATGCGGACCTTGGATTTGCCGGCGTCGGGGAGCTGGAGATCGTCTTTGATGATGCGCAGGCCCAGGTCGGCGAAGCGGCCCACGCCGGCCACCGTGTAGGCGCCGCCGGAATCAACGCCGACCTCGGTGGTGATCACCGGTTTCTCCGTCGCGGGGGCGCCGGCCTTGCGCATCGCCACCTGGTACGTCCCGGTGGGCAAGCGGAGATATTGCGACATGTCGCCGTACGCCACCGCGCGGAACGTCTGCGGCGCTACCGCTCCGGAGTCCGATTTGAGGTAGACGTCGACCGCCGGCGTGTCCGGCGAGAGGTGGGCCAGGCGCACATAACCGCTGGCCGGGGCGGCTGTGGCGGGGGTGGCGCCGAGCACGGTCGTGGCCAGGACGGCCGCCGCGGCGGCGAGGCGCGCGAGTGGGGACACGGGGCCTCCTCTTCGACTGGCGTCCATATATATCCCTCGCCCGGTGACCTACGCCATCGTCCGGCGCGTTTTTGTCGTACCCCCGAGGGAGCATGGTCTGGTGCAGAAAGTGCTGGAACAGTTCGGGCCGGCCACCCGCGAGTGGTTCACGGCGGCCTTCGCCGCGCCCACCTCCGCCCAGGCCGGCGCGTGGCGGGCCGTCGGCGCCGGCCGCAACGCCCTCGTGGTCGCGCCGACCGGTTCCGGCAAGACGCTGGCCGCCTTCCTCTGGTCGCTCGACCGGCTGGCCCACGAGCCGGTGCCCGACGACCCGCGGCGGCGCTGCCGGGTCCTTTACGTGAGCCCGCTCAAGGCGCTCGCGGTCGACGTCGAGCGCAACCTGCGCGCCCCGCTGACCGGCATCCGGCAGGCCTCCGGCCGGCTCGGCGTCCCGCCGCCCGACATCACCGTCGGCATGCGCACGGGCGACACCCCGGCCGACGAGCGACGGCTCTTCCAGCGGACCCCGCCCGACATCCTCATCACCACCCCCGAGTCGCTGTTCCTGTTGCTCACCTCGGCCGCCCGCGAGTCGCTGCGGGGCGTCGAGACGGTGATCATCGACGAGGTGCACGCGGTCGCCGCCACCAAGCGCGGCGCCCACCTGGCGCTCTCGCTCGAGCGGCTCGACGGGCTGCTCGAGCGGCCGGCACAGCGCATCGGGCTGTCGGCCACGGTGCGGCCGATCGACGAGACCGCGCGGTTCCTGGGCGGCGCCCATGACGTCGAGATCGTCCAGCCGCCGGCCGCCAAGACCATCGAGGTCGCGGTCGAGGTGCCGGTCGAGGACATGACACGGCTCGACGAGGTGCCCGACGACGATCTCGACTCGGGGCGGCACACGCCGTCGATCTGGCCCGCCGTCGAGGAGCGGGTGCTCGACCTCATCGGGGCCCACCGGTCGACGATCGTGTTCACCAACTCGCGGCGCGGGGCCGAGCGGCTGTGCGCCCGCATCAACGAGCTGGCCGCCGAGCGCGCCGGCGTGGAGCTCGCCGAGGCCAAGCAGCCGCCCGCGCAAGTCATGGCCCAAGCGGGGCAGGCCGGCGGCGCCCCGCCGGTCGTCGCGCGGGCCCATCACGGCAGCGTCTCTCGCGAGGAGCGTAAGCAGATCGAGGAGGCGCTGAAATCGGGCGTGCTGCCCGCGGTGGTCGCCACTTCGAGCCTCGAGCTCGGCATCGACATGGGCGCGGTCGACCTGGTGGTGCAGATCGAGGCGCCGCCGTCGGTCGCCGCCGGCCTGCAGCGCATCGGCCGTGCCGGCCATCAGGTCGGCGCCGTCTCGCGCGGTGTCGTCTTCCCCAAGCACCGGGGCGACCTGGTGTCGTGCGCGGTCGTGGCCGACCGGATGAGCGCGGGCGCCATCGAGGAGCTGCGCTACCCGCGCAACCCGCTCGACGTGCTGGCCCAGCAGATCGTGGCCATGGTCGCGCTCGACGCGTGGCAGGTCGACGAGCTGGCCGCCCTGATCCGGCGGGCCGCGCCCTTCGCCGAGCTGCCCGACTCGGCCCTGCACGCGGTGCTCGACATGCTCTCCGGGCGCTATCCGTCGACCGCGTTCGCCGAGCTGCGCCCGCGCCTGGTCTGGGACCGCGGCACCGATGAGCTGACCGGCCGCCCCGGCGCGCAGCGCCTCGCCGTCACCAGCGGCGGCACCATCCCCGACCGGGGCATGTTCGGCGTCTTCCTGGCCGGCTCCGAGCGGGCCTCGCGGGTCGGCGAGCTCGACGAGGAGATGGTGTACGAGTCGCGGGTCGGCGACGTCTTCCTGCTCGGCTCCACGTCGTGGCGGATCGAGGACATCACGCCCGACCGGGTGCTGGTCTCCCCCGCGCCGGGCGCGCCGGCCCGGATGCCGTTCTGGAAGGGCGACTCCCCCGGCCGCCCGATCGAGCTGGGCCGGGCCATCGGCGCCCAGCTGCGCACGCTGACCAAGGCCGGCGACGACAAGGCGACCGCCGCGCTGCGCGAGACCGGGCTCGACGAGTGGGCGGCCAACAACCTCTTGGCGTACGTGCGCGAGCAGCGCGAGGCCACCCGCAACCTGCCCGACGACCGCACCATCGTGGTCGAGCGCTTCCGCGACGAGCTCGGCGACTGGCGGATGACGGTCCACTGTGTGCTCGGTGCCAAGGTCAACGCGCCGTGGGCTCTGGCGATCGGGCGGCGGCTCGCCGAGCGGTACGGGGTGGACGGCGCCGTCATGCCCTCCGACGACGGCATCGTGGTGCGGCTGCCCGACACCGCCGAGGAGCCGCCCGGTGCCGACCTGGTCGCGTTCGACCCCGAGGAGATCGCCCAGCTGGTCGAGGAGTCGGTCGGCACGTCGGCGCTGTTCGCCTCCCGTTTCCGCGAGTGCGCGGCCCGGTCGCTGTTGCTGCCGCGGCGCGACCCGCGGCGCCGGCAGCCGTTGTGGCAGCAGCGGCAGCGCTCGGCCCAGCTGCTCGACGTGGCCCGCGAGTTCGCCGACTTCCCGGTGACGCTCGAGGCCGCCCGCGAGTGCCTTCAGGACGTCTTCGACGTGCCCGGCCTGGTCGGCCTGATGCGCGAGGTCGCCGGGCGCAAGGTCCGGCTCGTCGAGGTCGAGACCCCGCGTCCGTCACCCTTCGCGCGGTCGCTGCTCTTCGGCTATGTGGGTGCTTTCCTGTACGAGGGTGACGCCCCCCTGGCCGAGCGGCGAGCCGCCGCGCTGGCGCTCGACTCGACCCTGCTCGGCGAGCTGCTGGGCCGGGTCGACCTGCGCGAGCTGCTCGACCCCGAGGTGGTCGGCGAGACCGAGGCGCAGCTGCAGTGGCTGACCAGCCAGCGGCAGCCGCGCGACGCCGAGGACGCGGCCGAGCTGCTCCGGCTGCTGGGCGACCTCGCGCCGGCCGAGCTGGCGATGCGCGGCGTCGAGGAGTCCTGGCTGACCACATTGGAGTCGGCCCGCCGGGCCATCCGCGTCCGGATCGCGGGCGAGGAGCGCTGGATCGGCATCGACGACGCCGGCCGCTACCGCGACGCGCTCGGCGTGGCGCTGCCGGTCGGGCTGCCCGAGGCCTATCTGGCGTCGGTCGCCGACCCGCTCGGCGACCTGGTCGCGCGCTATGCCCGCACCCACGGCCCGTTCGCCGCGGCGACGTGCGCGGCCCGGTTCGGGCTGGGCGTCTTCGTGGTCGAGCAGGCGCTGAAAAGGCTGAGCGCCACCGGCCGGGTCTCCTCGGGCGAGTTCTCCCCCGGCGGCGCCGGCACCGAGTGGTGCGACGCCGAGGTGCTGCGCATGCTGCGCCGGCGGTCGCTGGCCGCGCTGCGCCGCGAGATCGAGCCGGTGCCGCCGCGGGTGCTGGCCGCCTTCCTGCCGCGCTGGCACCAGATCGGCGGCAACGCGCGCGGCATCGACGCGTTGGCCGCGTCGATCGAGCAGTTGCAGGGCGTCGCGGTGCCGGCTTCGGCCTGGGAGCGGCTGGTGCTGCCCGCGCGGGTCGCCGACTACGCCCCGCCGCAGCTCGACGAGCTGTGCGCGAGCGGTGAGGTGCTGTGGGCCGGGTCCGGCTCCATCGGCGGCAACGACGGATGGGTCTCGCTGGTCTACGCCGACAGCGCCCCGCTGCTGCTGCCCCCGGCCGACGAGGAGCTCGCGCTGACTCCGCTGCACCAGGAGGTGCTGGAGGCGCTGGGTGACGGCCAGGCGTTGTTCTTCCGGTCTCTTTCCGACCGCGTACGCTCCACCGACGACCAGGCCCTGGCCTCGGCCGTCTGGGATCTCGTGTGGGCCGGGCAGCTCACCAACGACACCCTCGCCCCGCTGCGCGCGCTGCTCGGCGGCAGCGGCGCCCACAAGGCCAAGGCGGCGCCGGCCCGCACCCGCTACCGGCGTCCCGGCCGCCCGTCGATGCCCGCGCGGGGCGGCCCGCCGAACATGGCCGGCCGCTGGTCCCGGCTGCCCGAGCGCGACCTCGACCCGACCCGGCGCGCGGCCGCCCTGGCCGACCTGCTGCTCGAGCGGCACGGCGTGGTCACCCGCGGCGCGGTCATGGCCGAGGGCGTGACGGGCGGCTTCGCCGCGGTCTACCCGGTGCTGGGCGCCCTCGAGGAGCGCGGCGCGGCCCGCCGGGGTTACTTCGTCGAGGGCCTGGGCGCGGCCCAGTTCGCCGTTCCCGGCGCGGTCGACCGGTTGCGCGCCCTGGCCGAGCCGGCCGAGCTGGCCAAGCGCACCGGGCCGGCCGCCCTGGTGCTGGCCGCGACCGACCCGGCCAACCCGTACGGCGCCGCCCTGCCCTGGCCCGAGCGGGTGGTCGACAGCGGCGACGGCGAGCCGGGCGCCAAGGCCGGTCACCGCCCCGGGCGCAAGGCGGGCGCCCTGACCGTCCTGGTCGGCGGCGAGCTGGTGCTGTATGTCGAACGCGGCGGCCGCACCCTGCTGTCCTTCGTGGACGATCCGGAGCTGCTCGTCGCGGCCGGTCAGTCGCTGGCCGCCTCGGTCCGCTCGGGCGCCCTGGGCGTCATGTCCGTCGAGCGCGCCGACGGCGAGTCGGTCCACGCGTCACCGCTGCGGGACGCATTGACGGCGGCCGGTTTCCGTGCCACGCCCCGGGGGTTGCGTTTGCGCGGATAGCTTCGTATGCGCGCTTTACGAGGTGGGACAGCGGGGACAGAAGCCCCCGCTTAGCGTCAATGGGCATGTTAGGAAACCTGATAGCGGCGCTGGCATTGACCGCGCCGGTCGCTGGCACGCCAGTGACACTCGAAGCGGAGCCTGCTCCGACGAACGTGACGGTGGCGTGGGCTTCGCCCACCCACGACAAGGTGGTCATCACCTGGGACGAGACGGGTGACGTCCGCAACCGGATCGAGGCGGTGAACGCCGACGGCTCACCGGCGAACTACCCGCAGTTCGCCGAGGCCGGTCAACCCAACCGGCTCGAAGTGGACAAGTTCTCGGTGGCCGCCGGTGAAAGCGGCGACGTGCGGATCGCCGTGACGGTGACCGGCCCGACCAGCGAGGCGATCAGCGAGCCCGGGCTGTCGCCGGCCTTCGACACCGACATGCCGCCGGCCCCGGTGCTCACGAGCGTGGAGCCGCTGACCGACGGCACCATCAAGGTCAACTGGACTCCCGGCCAGGTCAGGGCGGACGTCAACCCGGGCGACCCGCTCGACGTGCCCGCCGTCCAGCCGCCGCTGTTCGTGCCGGTCGAGCTCTTCACCGACCCGCGTGAGCTGTCCGAGCCGTCCACCGCGACGTCCTTCGTGTTCGGCGGCCCGGCCAGTGCGATCACCGCGGTCGGCGTGCACACCGTGAACGAGTGGACCGTCAACGGCTACCTCGGCTGGCGCGCGACGGCGAGCTACGGCGACGTGGCCGGCACCCGCGTCACCGCCACCATCCCGAGGACCTCTCCCGCGGGCAAGAAGCTGACGATCACCGGCAAGGCGATCATGATCCGCTCCTTCTGCGACAGCGGCCTGCGATGCCAGACCTACGAGTACGACGACGCGGGACGGTCGCTGCGTCTCGAGTACCGCACCGGCGCGGGGGCGGCGTGGCGGACTGTAGCGACCACCAAGGCCGGCGCTGACGGCAAGTACACCGTCAGCACGACCTTCCCCGGCATCGGCGAATACCGCGTCGTGGCGCCGGTGGTCATCGGCAACGGCGACAAGCTCGCCCAGGCGCCGTTCACCACCGCCGCCACCAGGGTCAGGCCCGGCGCGTTGTAACCACCCATTCACCGCGGCCCCGCACGTTGTGCGGGGCCGCCGCACTTCGGGCGATTTGTGCGGCGGGGCAGCGGCGCTCGTCGTCGATCGTTATCGTCTGCGGCCGTGCTAGGAAACCTGATCGCGGCAGTCGCGCTGGCCACGCCAGTCGTCGGCGCGCCGGTGGCGCTGAAGGCGCCGGCCGAGCCCACTCCGTCGAACGTCACGCTGGCGTGGACCTCGCCCGCACACACCGAGTTCGCCGTCACCTGGGAAGAGACCGGGGACGTCCGTAACCAGGTCGCCGTGACCCCGTCGGGCGCCCCGAACAATTTCGGCACCAAGAAAATCGTCGAGGCCGGTCAGCCCAACCGGCTCGTGGTCAAGGTGCGGGACCCCTTCAACGGCCTGGAAGAGGGCAAGGCCTATGCCTTCGCGGTGTCGACGGTCGACGCGGCCGGCGCGGTCATCAGCGAGACCGCCTACTCGCCGGTGTTCGACACGGACGGGCCGCCGACGCCGGTCATCACGAGTGTGACTCCGGGCGCCGACGGCAAGATCGAGCTCAAGTGGGCGCCGGGCAAGACCACGGCCGACACCACTCCGGGCGATCCGCTCGATGTGCCCGCCGAGACCCCGCCACGATTCGACCCGCTCGTGCTGGACGGCGGCGACCCGCGGAGCGTGGCCGAGGCGAGCACGGCGACCTCCTATGTCTATGCCGGGCCGATCACGTCGATCTACAGCGTCGGGGTGCACGCCATCAACGAATGGTCGTTCCCCAATACGCAGGCCTACTGGCCGCCGAACTCGTCGTACGCCAAAGCGGCTGACTCGCAGGTCACCGCAACCGTGCCCAAGACCGTCGCGGCGGGCGGCAAGCTGACCGTCACCGGCACGGCCACCGCGATTCAGCTTTTCTGCGACAGCGGATTGCGCTGCTGGGTCGACAAGCGGGGTGACGAGGGCCGGTCGCTGCGCCTGGAATCGCGCGCCGGCGCCGGTGCGGCCTGGCAGCTCGTGACGACGGCCAAGGCCGGCAAGGACGGCAAGTTCACCTTCAGCGTGGCCTTCCCCGGCACCCGCGACTACCGCGTGGTCGCGCCCGTGATCGTCGGCAACAGCGACAAACTCGCGCAGGCTCCGTTCGCCACCGCGGCGACCACAGTGACCGGCCCGGGTTCCGGCACCGGCGGCCAGCCCGGCGGAGAGCAGCCCACCGAGGAGCCCACCGAACAGCCCGGCACCGGCGGCACCGGCGGTGGCGGCGGCGGCCTGCCGATCACCGGCGCCCCGATCGTCTGGATCTCGGTCGCTGGTGGCCTGCTCCTCGCCCTCGGCGCGGCATTCTTCGTCTCCGGGCGCCTCCGGCGCCGCACGACCTTCACCGCCGAGTAGACGACTCCTCACCGAACGGCCCCCGCCATCCGTGGCGGGGGCCGTCGTGCGTCCGGAGAAGGGCCGTCCTAAGACGACGGTGGGTGTTTGTGCGGTGCGCGCGAGGGGACCGCCGAACACTGTGTCGCGGGTCTATCGTCGGCCGCCATGTTGGGGAACCTTGTTGCCGTGCTCGCGCTGGCCGGGCCGGTGGCCGGCGTGCCGTCGGGGCAGCTCGCGCCGACGGAACCAGCTCCGGCGAATCACTGTGGCGTGGGCATCGGCCGCGCGTGAAGCGGTAGTGGTCACCTGGGGCGAGACCGGGGACGTCCGCAACCGGGTCGAGGTGGTCGAGGCGGACGGCACGGCCGTCCCGGTGGCCCCGATCGTCGTCGAGGCGGGCCGGCCCAACCGGAGCGGACTGCCCGGCTTCGGCGGGCTGCCGATCGCCGCCGGCCTGCGGGTCGCCGTCACCGTCCTCGACGAGGACGACGCTGTGATCAGCGAGGCCGGGCTGTCGCCGATCTTCGACACGAACCGGCCGCCGGTGCCGGTGATCGAGACGGTGACCCCGCGCGAGGACGGCACCGCGCGGTTCACCTGGAGGCCCGGTGCGGTGGTGGACAGCACACCCGGCGATCCGCTCGACGTTCCCGTCGAGGAGCCGCAGTTGCTCATGCCGGTGGCGACGTACCTGATCTTCAACGGCTGGGACGATCTGGCCGACGAGCCGACCACCGACAGGTCGGCCGAGGTGACCGCCGACCGGATGAAGCCGTACTACGTGGGCGTGAAGACCCAGCCGAACGAATGGGTGCCGCCCGGCGGCAAGCTGACCGTGACCGGCAAGTCGGTCAGCCTGGTGCGGGTGTGCGATGCCGGCCCGTGCTGGTGGGTGCCCGAGGATGACGCCGGACGGCTGCTCCGTCTCCAGTCGCGCGCCGGCCGGAGCGCGGCGTGGCAGACCGTGGCGACCACCCGGGCCCTCGCGAACGGCACGTTCGTGTTCGCCGTGAAGTTCCCCGGTGCCGGCGATTATCGCGTCGTCGCCCCGCCGGTCGTGGGGTCGGAGAGCCACGACGCCCTGGCCTACTTCGCCGCCGCGGGCGGTCTCCTCGTGGTCCTCGGCGCGCTGCTCGCCCTGGCCGGGCGGGGTCGGAGACGGGCGTTTGTGCTCTCTGCGGAACAGGGCAGCGAGCTGTGAACTGGGCCACTAGGGTCTGCGGCCATGTTGGGGAACTTCGTTGCCGCACTGGCACTGGCCGGGCCGCTCGCCGGCCTGCCCACGGCGCTGAAAGCGCCGACGGAACCCGCTCCGACGAATGTGACCGTGGCGTGGGCGTCGAGCGCTCATGACGCCGTCGTGGTCACCTGGGACGAGACGGGGGACGTCCGGAACAGGGTCGAGCTTGTCAATCCGGACGGGTCACCCTCAGGGGTGGCGTGGCTGACCGTCGAGGCTGGTCAGCCCAATCAGAGTGCGCTGCCGGGCTTCGGCGGCGTCTACAACAGTGATTTTCAGGTCGCGGTGTCGGTGGTCGACGCGGACGACGAGGTCGTCAGCGATCCGGGGCTGTCCCCGGTCTTCGACACGAACGGGCCGCCGCAGCCGGTCATCGAGACCGTTGTGCCGCGCGAGGACGGCACGGTCGCGTTCAGCTGGCGGTCGGGGACCAGAACGGACACGACGCCGGGTGATCCGCTCGACGTGCCGGCCGAGAGCCCGGCGCGGTTCGTTCCGCTCGCGTCGTACTCGAACTTCAACGACTACGAGCAGTTGGTGCCGGCGCCGGTCGCCGTGACGTCGTTCGTGGTGCCCGAGCGGGACAAGCCGTACAACGTCGGTGTGCGCACGGCGCCGAACGAGTGGACGTTCAACGGCGTCTCGGCCCCGGTGAACGGCACCAAGGTCACGGCCACGATCCCGAAGAAGGTCACCACCGGCGGCAAGCTGACGGTGACCGGCAAGGTGGTCTACCTGACGCGGGCCTGCGACCCCGGCCCGTGCTGGTCGATCGAGAACGACGACGCCGGGCGGCTGCTGCGTCTCCAGGCGCGCACCAGTGCGAGCGCCGCCTGGCAGACGGTGGCCTCGACGCGGGCCCGGGCCGACGGCAAGTTCACGGTCAGCGTGAAATCGCCCGGCACCCGTGACTACCGGGTGGTCGCGCCTCCGGTCGAGCGCGCGGCGAACCGGGACGCCAAGGCCTACTTCGCCACCCCGGCGACGACGACCAAGGCGACCCCACCCGCGGCGGGCGGCGGAGGGGACACCGAGCCCGAGCCCCAGCCCGGAACAGGGACCGGGACCGGGACCGGCGGCGACACGGGCGGCACCGGCGGCGGCTTGCCGATCACCGGCGCTCCGATCGCCGGCATCACCCTCATGGGCGGCCTGCTCGTCGCCCTCGGTGCGGCCCTGCTGCGCGCCGGCCGTCGCCGGACGTCCATCACGGGATAGTCCATTGGAGGCCGGCTCCTGAAAAATAAGGGCCGGCCTTTCGTGGAACGGGACAGCGAATTGTGACCTGAGCCACTAACCTTCGGCCATGTTGGGGAACTTGGTTGTCGCGTTCGCCCTGGCCGGGCCGTCCGCGTTGCTCGCGCCGACGCAGGCCGCTCCCACCAATGTCACCGTGGCGTGGGCGTCGGCCGCCCACGACGCCGTGGTGGTCACCTGGGACGAGACGGGAGACGTCCGGAACCGGGTCGAGCTCGTGAACCCGGACGGGTCACCCTCCGGGGTGGCCGCGCTGACCGTCGAGGCGGGACAGCCCAACCGGAGTGCGCTGCCGGGCTTCGGCGCGATCTACAACTTCGACCTTCAGGTCGCGGTGTCGGTGGTCGACGAGGACGATCAGGTCATCAGCGCACAGGGCCTGTCGCCGGTCTTCGACACGAACGCGCCGCCGCAGCCGGTCATCGAGACGGTCGTGCCCCGCGAGGACGGCACGGTCGCGTTCAGCTGGCGGCCGGGTGCCGAGGCGGACACGACGCCCGGCGATCCGCTCGATGTGCCGGCCGAGACGCCGGTGCGGTTCACGCCGTTCGTCTCGTACTCGAGCCTCAACGACTTCGAGGCGCTGACGCCGGCGCCGGTCGCCGTGACGTCGTTCGTGGTGCCCGACCGGGAGAAGCCGATCCGCGTGGGCGTGCGCACCACGCCGAACGAGTGGTCGTTCAACGGTGAGTCGGCGCCGGTGGACGGCACTCGCGTCACCGCCACGATCCCGAAGAAGGTCACCATCGGCGCCAAGCTGACCGTGACCGGCAAGGCGGTCCATCTGACCCGGGCGTGCGACCCGGGCGTGTGCTGGGCCGAGGAGCACGACGACGCCGGGCGGCTGCTGCGCCTGCAGGCGCGCGCGAACGCCAAGTCGGCGTGGCAGACGGTGGCCACGACGCGGGCCCGGGCCGACGGCACGTTCACGGTCAGCGTGAAATCGCCCGGCACCCGCGACTACCGGGTGGTCGCTCCCCCGGTCGCGCGCACGGCCGACCAGGAGGCCAAGGCCTACTTCGCGACGCCGGCGACAACGACGAAGGCCAAGCCACCCGCGACCGGCGGCGGAGGCTACAACGAGCCCGAACCCGAGCCCGGAACCGCCGGCGGCACGGGCGGGACCGGCGGCGGCGACGGCGGTGGACTCCCGATCACTGGGGCGCCCGCCGCCGCGATCGCTCTGACGGGCGGCCTGCTGATCGCATTCGGTGCGGTCTTCCTGCGCCTCGGCCGCCGCCGGACGTCCGTCACCGGTTGATCGACCGAAGGCCGGCCCAGGACGGGCCGGCCGAAGCGGTCAGAGCTGCGGCGCCACGGCGGAAGCGACCAGCTCGACGTGGTCGAGGTCGCTCATGTCGAGCGCCTGCAGGAAGAGGCGGGACGCGCCCGCGGCCTCGTACCGCTTGATGGTCTCGACGACCTCGTCCGGCGTGCCGACGATGCCGCCGTTCTCGCGCATCTCCGACACCTCGCGGCCGATCGCGGCGGCGCGACGGCTCACCTCGGCGTCGTCGCGGCCCACGCAGAGCACGGCCGCGGCCGAGAAGACCGGCGGCTGGGGGCGGCCGATCTCTGCGCTCGCCGCGCGCACCCGCTCGTACACAGGCGGAATGTCCTCGATCTTGGAGAAGGGGACGTTGAACTCGTCGGCGAAGCGGGCCGCGAGCGCGGGCGTGCGCTTCTTGCCGTGGCCGCCGATGATGACCGGCGGGCGCGGCGACTGCACCGGCTTGGGCAGGCCCGGCGAGTCCGAGACCTGGTAGTGCTTGCCGTCGAAGTCGAACGTCTGGCCGGCCGGCGTCCCCCACAGGCCGGTGATGATCTCAAGCTGCTCCTCGAGCCGGTCGAAACGCTCACCCACGGGCGGGAACGGGATCCCGTACGCCTTGTGCTCGGCCTCGAACCAGCCGCCGCCCAGCCCGAACTCGATGCGGCCGCCGCTCATCGCGTCGGCCTGCGCCACCGCGATGGCCAGCGGGCCGGGCAGCCGGAACGTCGCCGAGGTGACCAGCGTGCCGAGCCGGATGGTCGACGTCTGCACCGCCAGCGCGGCCAGCGTCAGCCAGGCGTCGGTCGGGCCGGGCAGACCGTCGCCGCCCATGGTGAGGAAGTGATCGGAGCGGAAGAAGCCGTCGAAGCCGCTCGCCTCGGCGGTTTGCGCGACCTTCCGAAGATCGTCGTAGCTTGCCCCCTGCTGGGGCTCGGTGAAGATCACGAGACGCATGAATCCAACCCTGCCAGATCCACCAACGATCCGGGCCGGGGCAGTAACGTTTCCCACCATGGCCGGGTATGGATGGATCAGCTTCACCACCGACTACGGGACGTTCGACGGCTTCGTCGCGGCGTGCCACGGATCGATCGCGCGCATCGCCCCCGACGTGCGCGTCATCGACGTGACTCACCACGTGCCGCCGGCCGACGTGGCCCGCGGGGCCGCCGTGCTCGCGCAGACCGCACCGCACCTGCCGCCCAGCGTGCACCTCGCCGTGGTCGACCCGGGCGTCGGCACGGCCCGGCGCGGCGTCGCCATCGGCACGCCGCACGGCGCCCTGGTCGGCCCCGACAACGGCCTGCTGATCTGGGCGGCCGAGGCGCTCGGGGGCGTCGAGTCGGCGTACGAGCTGACGAACAAGGACTGGTTCCTCGGCGACGTCTCGCGCACCTTCCACGGCCGTGACGTGTTCTCGCCGGCCGCGGCCCGCATCGCCGCCGGCGCACCGATCGCCGACGCGGGCGCGGCCGTCGACCCGGGCAGCCTGATCCGGCTGCCGGCCCCGGTCGTGTCCGTCGGCGACGGCTGGCTCGAGGCCGAGGTGATGACGGTCGACCGCTTCGGCAACGTGCAGCTCGCCGCCGAGGGCGAGGCGTTGCGCGGCCTCAGCGGTGACCTGATCGTCAACGGCACGGTGAACGCCCGCCGGGGCACGACCTTCGCCGACGTCGGCCAGGGCGACCTGCTGGTCTTCGAAGACTCGGCCGGGCGGGTGGCGATCGCGGTGAACAACGGCCGCGCGGTGGTCGTGCTCTCGGTCCGGCCGGGCGACGTGGTCCGGGTGGCCGCGCGTCAAGCCTGACGGACGCGGTCGCGGGCTTTGGCGTACGCGCGACGGCCGCCCAGCCGCCACATCAGCCGGGCCGGCAGGGGAAGCTCGGCCATGAAGCGCTTCTCCTCCTCGGGCGTGGCCTCCTCCAGCAGGGCACCCAGGAAGATCAGCGCCATCTTGCCCTTCGGCAGCACCTCGCGGCCGCGCTCGCCCACCGCGGCGCACTCGCGTCAGCTGCACTACTACGAATCGTTGCTGCTCACGGCGCTCGGCCGCAACGACGAGGCCGCCGAGCAGGGCCTCCGGGCGATGACCGTGGCCGGCGCCTCGGCGAGGAACGGCTGGTCGCGGCGGGCACGATGACGCTCGGCTGGGCCCAGGCGGCCGGCGGCGAGGCCGTCCGGGGCCGCCGCACGCTGACCGAGGCGATCCGCCGGGCCACCGCCGTCGGCCAGCGCTGGACCACGGCAATGAGCGAAATGCTCCTGGGCCGTGCCCTGCTGCTGCCGAAGGCGGCAGACAGCGCAGCCGCCGCGGCGGGAAGCGCGGCCGCCGCGCCAGACAGCGCAGCCGCCGCGGAGGAAAGCCCGGCCCCCGCGCCAGACAGCGCAGCCGCCGCGGAGGAAAGCCCGGCCCCCGCGCCAGACAGCGCAGCCGCCGCGGAGGGGAGCGCGGGCGATCCGGAGTGGGCGCTGGCCGCGCTGAGGCGGGCCGTGGCGCTCTTCGTGGCCGAGGATGACGTCGGCAATGTGCTGGCCTGCCTCTTCACCGGGGCGCAGGCACTGCTCGCGGCCGGGCGGCGGGAGGAGGGCGTGCTGCTGGCGGTGAGCGTGGAGCGCCGCGCGGCCCGGCGTGGGATCTTCCCCGGGGCGGCCGACCCGGCCGGATCGGCCGCGCTGGCCGGGGTGGACACGAGCGGGATCGACCCACTGGACGAGACCGCGATGATCACGATGTTGGGAACCGGACCGCGATGATCACGCTGGCGGGGTCAGGCCGCGATGATCACGCTGGCGGGGGCATACCGCGATGATCGCGATGGCGGGGCCAGGCCGCGATGATCGCGTTGGTGGGGGTGGGGTGTGAACGGGCGTGGGCGGGGCAGGATTGAGGCATGCCCGAAGGCGACACCGTCTGGAACACCGCGCGGGTGATCGAGCGCGCCATCGCCGGTGAAGTGCTGACCGGCTCGGACTTTCGCGTGCCTCAGCTCGCCACCACCGATCTGAGCGGCTGGACGGTGGCCGAGTCGGCCAGCCGCGGCAAGCATCTGCTGCTGCGGCTCACCCGGGAGGGCGACAAGCCGCTCACCCTGCACTCTCATCTGCGCATGGATGGCGCCTGGCGTGCGTACAAGCCGGGGGAACGCTGGACCGGCCGCCCAGCGCACCTGATCCGCGTGGTTCTGAAGACCGCCCGCGCGGTCGCCGTCGGATATCACCTGCACGAGGTCGCCCTGCTGCCCACCGCCGACGAGGAGCGGCTGCTCGGCCATCTCGGGCCCGACCTGCTGGGCGCGGATTGGGACGAAGCCGAGGCCGTACGGCGTATCGCCGCCCACCCGGACACGACCATCGCCGAGGCGCTGCTCGATCAGCGGAACCTGGCCGGTGTCGGGAACCTCTACAAGGCCGAGACGCTCTTCCTGCGTGGACTGTGGCCGTGGACGCCGGTGGCCGAGGTGGAGGACCTGTACGGGACCGTCGCGCTGGCGCAGAAGCTGGTCGCCTCGAACCGGGGGCGCTGGACGCAGACCACCACCGGTTCGCTGCGGCGCGGTGAGACCAGTTTCGTCTACGGGCGCCGGGCGCAGCCGTGCCGGCGGTGCGGCGCCGCCATTCAGAAGGACGAGAAGGGCGAGCGGATCACGTACTGGTGCCCGCGCTGCCAAATGAAGTCGGGCGCTTGAGCTCGGACAGGCCCTCGGCCAGGCCGCGGAGCCGGTCGGTGGCGTCGATCAGCGACGTGAAGGCCGGGTGGGATCCCTCGGTGACCGGGTGGCCGTCCTCGGCGACGTAGGCCGCGGCGGCCGCGACCATCCGCTCGTACGCGTCGACGCCCCCGGTGAACTGCTGGGCCAGCGACGCGTGGGACTCCTCGAGGCTCGCCCGTTTGTCGGCCGGGCTCAGCGGCAGGGCACGCTCCACGCTGGCCACCCGCTGGCCGAGGTCGCGCAGCCACTGCTCGGAGACCGCGGCCTCGAGCACCGCGCTCTCGCCGGGGCCGGTGAGCCGGCCGGACAGACCCGAGAGTGTGGACGATGCCCGGTCGAGCCTGTCCCAGGCCTGGGTGATCGCCGAGCCGCGCAGCGCGTAGCGGTTTTTCTGCCGGCGGACCTCGTGCAGGACCGTGCGGCCGGCCGGGAACCGCTCGATCGCGGCGGTGAGCCGCTGGCCGGACAGGGCCGGGTCGGGCGGCGGTGGCGCCGGCGTGGCGGCCAGCTCGCGCAGATCGCTCCACCGCCACCAGGCCAGGGCGACCGAGCCGCCGGCGGCGCCGGCCCAGATGGCGTCGGCGACGCCGATGCCGGAGTACGGGGTGAGGACGGCGGTGGCCGCGGCGAGGCCGCCACCGAGCACGCTCCAGCGGCGCGCCGAGTTACGAAGTCGTTTGAGCCGGCGGAAGTACTTGCTCCGCTCGTCCACCGTCGTCCTCCCCTGTAGCCCTTAACCGGCGGCGGTCGTGTCCCCGCGCTTCTGGTTCATGCTGGCCCGGATCTCGTCGAGGCGGGCGACGCTGGCCGGGTCGGACGCCGGCTGCGCGGCCTGCTCGACGGCCGGCTGCGCGGCGGCGCCGCCCAGCTTCTCGCCCGCCATGCTCGCCCGGATCTGCTCGAGCCGGGACGAACCGGCCATGTCGAGGCTGGATTTCTGCACCTCGAGCATGCGCCCCTCGACCGAGTTGGAGGCGAGCTCCGCGCGGCCCATGGCGTTCGCGTACCGCTGCTCGATCTTGTCGCGCACCTCGTCCAGGGACGGGGTGTTGCCGGGCGCGGCCAGCGACGACATCGACTCGAGCGATTTCGCCACGGTCTCCTGCATCTTGGCCTGCTCGAGCTGGCTGAGCAGGCGGGAGCGCTCGGCGATGCGCTGCTGGAGCACCATCGCGTTGTTCTCCACCGCCTTGCGCGCCTGACCGGCCGCGCCGAGCGCCTGGTCGTGCAGCGTCTTCAGGTCTTCCATCGACTGCTCGCCGGAGACCAGCTGGGTGGCGAGCGTCTGCGCCGTGGACTCGTATTTCTGGGCCTCGGCCTCGTCGCCGCCGGCCCGGGCGCGATCAGCCAGCACGAGCGCCTGACGCGCCATGCCCTGCAGCTTCTCGACCTCGGACATCTGGCGGGACAGCTTCATCTCCAGCTGACGCTGGTTGCCGATCACCGCCGCGGCCTGCTGCACGAGCGCCTGATGCTGTCGCTGCGCGTCCTCGATGGCCTGCTGGATCTGGACCTTCGGGTCGGCGTATTCATCGATTTTCGCGCCGAAGAGCGCCATCATGTATCGCCAGCCCTTGACGAACGGATTCGCCATCTCGCGGTATCCCCTCAATGTCGCTCAGTCGGGTCCGCCACCGACGCAGATCGAGGAGCTGTCGCGATGGCGTTGAATGCCATCGTGACAGCTCGACGCCACCGGCGTCACGTGACCTCGGGGGGATCTCAGGGTCTCCCCCACGGTTCGAGGCTACGCGCATCGCCGGGTCAGGGTCGATCCCGGAGGGGTCCCTGAGAAGTCTCTGGGAACAGGAAGAGCCGGACCACCCGCATGGGTAGCCCGGCTCGAATTATTTCGAAGGGATCAGGCGGCGTACACGACGTCGCGCTTGGGTTTTCTGGTCGTCCGCAGAGTCGCCTTGAGCGGCGTCTCGTGACGAACCGACACCGACAGCGCCTTCTGCTTCTCTTCGTCGACCGGCACCAGCACGCCCTCCATGCCCTCGGCGAGCGACAGCGTGCCGCTGACCTCGCTCAGGAGCTCGGAGAGACGCGCGCCCAGTGCGTCACAGATGGCGGCGAGCAGCTCGCTGGAGGCTTCCTTCTGACCGCGCTCGATCTCGGACAGATAACCGAGACTGACATTCGCGGCGGTGGACACCTCGCGCAGCGTGCGGTGCTGCCCCTGCCGGCGCGCCCTCAGTGCGTCGCCGATAACCCGGCGTAGCAGGACCATGGCACCTCCTCCTGCGGCGGGGCCGCCGGCACACGCCGGAGGCTTCCCGCAACCGTACCCGCTGCCGGCCAGGCCGACATACCGCCCCGCCGAATTCCGGGACAGCCCCGCAGCGGGACACTCGTGCAACTTCCGTGATCGATGAAACATTCCCCAGCTCAGGACGGGGCCGGGGCCTCACACAGACAGTCTGCGAGCAGTTGTAGTGCGCTCGTCACACTTTCGGTCCGGATGGCGGCCCGGTTTCCGTCGAGTTTCAGCTCGCGCACGGTGTCGCCGCCCGGGCCCGAGCAGGCCACGTAGACGAGCCCGACCGGCTTGCCGTCCTGCGGCTCGGGGCCGGCCACCCCGGTGGTCGCCAGGCCCCAGTCGGCCGAGCAGCGCTCGCGGGCGCCACGGGCCAGCGCGACGGCCACGTCGGAGTCGACCGGGCCGCGCTCCTCCAGCAGCGCCTCGGAGACGCCGGCCAGCGCGTGCTTCAGGTCGGTGGCGTAGACCACCAGGCCACCCCGGTAGACCGAGCTCACACCCGGGATCTCCACGACGGTCGAGGCGACCAGGCCGCCGGTCAGCGACTCGGCCGTGGCCAGGGTCTCGTGCCGGTCGACCAGCCGGTGCACGGCGGCCGCGGCCGCAACGTCAGGAGTGTCCACAAATGGATTCTAAGATCGGGCTTCCCGGCGCAGGCGCAGAGCCGCGACCACATAGTCCCCACCGGTCACCACCGTCACCACGAGTGCCGCGCCCATCAGCCAGACGCCGATGACGTCGAACGGCTCGGGCACCGGCCACAGGTACCAGGCGATGGCGGCGATCTGCAGGACCGTCTTGAGCTTGCCGCCCCGGCTGGCCGGGATGATGCCGTACCGGATGACCCAGAACCGCAGCGCCGTGATGCCCCACTCGCGGACGAGGATGAGCAGGGTGACCCACCACGGGAGCCGGTCGTAGACGGAGAGCAGGACCAGCGCCGTGCCGGTCAGCGCCTTGTCGGCGATCGGATCGGCGATCTTGCCGAACGAGGTGACGAGCGACCAGCGCCGGGCGATCCAGCCGTCCACGAAGTCGGTCGCCGACGCCACGCAGAAGACCAGGCAGGCGGCGATCCGCTGGCCGGTGCCGGTCAGGTCGGAGGCGACGACGATGGCCACGAAGACCGGAACGAGCACGATCCGGACGACCGTGAGGATGTTCGCCGGGTTGTAGAGCGACACCACCCGCGGCGCGGCAGCCGGAACCGGCTCGTCGGTCACCGCCGTGACACCGGCGCCGCGGAGATCATCTCGACCGGCACGGCCACGAGGTCGACGCCCTCGGTGCCGGTCACCCGGGCGCGCACGAAATCACCCGGCTTGAGCGCGGCCAGGTCGACTCCTTCGTCACCGGCCACGAGGGTGGTGGAGCCGTCGACCTCGGGCGCCTGGTGCTCGGCCCGGCCCTCGACCTCACCGTCGACGATCGCGTCGACCAGCACCTCGACCGTCGAGCCCAGGCGCTCCTCGGCCCGCTGGTTGCACAGCTCGTCGGCCAGGGTGAGCAGCCGGTCGTACCGCCGCTTGATGGTGTCTTCCTTGACCTTGATCTTGTCGTCGAAGCCGGCGGCCTCGGTGCCGTCCTCGTCGCTGTAGTCGAACACGCCGATCGCGTCGAGCCGGGCCTCGGTGAGGAAGCGGACCAGCTCGTCGACGTCTTTCCTGGTCTCACCGGGGAAGCCGACGATGAAGTTGCTGCGGGCGCCGGCCTCGGGCGCCAGCTTGCGGGCCGAGGCGAGCAGGTCGAGGAATTTCTCGGTGGAGCCGAAACGGCGCATGCGGCGCAGCACGGGCTCGCTCGAGTGCTGGAACGACAGGTCGAAGTAGGGGGCGACGCCGGGCGTGGTGGCGATCACCTCGACCAGGCCGGGACGGGTCTCGGCCGGCTGGAGATAGCTCGCGCGGACCCGGACGATGCCGTCGACCGCGGCCAGCTGCGGCAGGAGCTTTTCCAGGGCGCGGGGGTCACCCAGGTCTTTGCCGTACGACGTGCTGTTCTCACTCACCAGCACCAGCTCACGCACGCCGGACCTGGCCAGCCACTCGGCCTCGGCCAGCAGCTCCTGCGGGTCGCGGGAGACGAACGCCCCGCGGAAGGCCGGGATGGCGCAGAACGAGCACCGGCGGTCGCAGCCGCTGGCCAGCTTGAGGCTGGCCACCGGGCCGCTGTCGAGCCGGCGGCGCAGCACCGTGCGCAGGTGGGCCGGGGTGTGCTCGTCGACCGTGGCGTGGCCGGGGACGACCACCTTGGCCGACTGGCGCTGCACCGGCGTGATCGGCAGCAGCTCGCGGCGGTCGCGCGGGGTGTGCGCGTCGAAGCGCTCACCGGCCAGCACGCCGTCGAGGCGGGCCGCGATGTCGGTGTAGTCGTCGAAGCCGAGCACCGCCTGGGCCTCGGGCAGGCTCTCGGCCAGCTCGCGGCCGTACCGCTCGGCCATGCAGCCGGCGGCGACCACCTTGGCCCCGGTGTCCGCAGCGGCGAGCAGCGTCTCGATCGAGTCCTGCTTGGCTTTCTCGACGAAGCCGCACGTGTTGACGAGCACCACGTCGGCGCCGTCGGCGTCCGTGCTGATCTCCCAGCCGCCGGCGTCGAGGCGCGCGGCCAGCTCTTCGGAGTCGACCTCGTTACGGGCACATCCGAGGGTGAGCAGGGCGACACGGCGGGAGGGGGAAGGAGTTACCGACACCCGACAAGGTTACCGGGCCGCCGGACGCGGCGGTCGGCCCCACTTTCGTTCACCTGCAGTTCACCTTCCGTTCACCCGGGGACCGTACCCCCGAGCACCATGCCTAAAGCCGAAAAGCCCACGCCACAGGCCGAAGCACTGCTCCTCGCGGCCCTCGTCGTCCTCGCCATCCTGATTCGCTGGGTGTCGCTGCCCGAGATGACGAACGACATGAACATCTTCCGCCAGTGGCACAACCAGCTCGGCCGGGCCGGCGGCTGGCGTGGCATCGGCACCGAGATCGGCAACTACAACGCGCCGTTCGTCTACCTGCTGGCGTTCGCGTACTACCTGCCGGGTCCGCTGATCTTCAAGGTCAAGGCGCTGTGGATCGTCTTCGACGTCATCCTGGCCTTCTTCACCTACAAGACGGTCGCCCTGCGGTGGCCGGGCAGCCGCATCCCGGTCGCGGCGGCCCTGGTGATGGTGCTGCTGCCGACCGTGGCCATCAACTCGTCGTTCTACGGGCAGATGGACGCCGCGTGGGCCGGCGCCGCCCTGGCCGGTGTGTACTTCCTACTGCGCGACAAGCCCTGGTGGGGTGTCGCCCTCTGCGGGGTGGCGGTCGCGATCAAGCCGCAGGGCGTCTTCATCCTGCCGCTGGTCCTGCTGCTCGTGATGGCCGGGCGCATTCCCTGGCGTACGTTGCTCGCCGCCCCTGCCGTCTTTCTGGTCCTCGATCTTCCGGCCATCGCGTTCGGCCGCAATCCGATCGAGCTGCTCACGATCTACGACATGAGCCGGCAGGCGCGCAACGTGCCCGAGCTGAGCCTGCGGGCCCCCAACGTCTTCGCCTTCATCCCGGCCACGACGCGCGAGGACACCGTACGGATGCTGGGTTATCTGTTCTGTGCGGCTCTGGTCGTCGGGGTGATCTACGTGCTGGTCGCCAAGGCCTGCAAGATGACGCCGGAGCGGGTGGTCACGGCGGCCGCGCTGTTCGCGATCCTGGTGCCGTTCGCGCTGCCGGGCATGCACGAGCGCTACTTCTACCTGGCCGACGTGATGACGCTGGTGCTGGCCGTCTACCGCCCGCGCCTGTGGTACGTGCCGCTGCTGGTGCAGGCGAGCTCACTGTTGTCGTACGAGCCGTACCTCTTCGGCCGTAACTCGCTGATGCTGCCGGACGTGATCCCCGCGGCTCTGATGCTGGCCGCCCTGATCATCGTCGGCTACCGCCTGCTCAGCGAGGCCTTCGTACCGGAACCCGTAATTCAGTCGTCGAGGCGCAGGGAGGCGAGGGCCTCTTCGAGCTCGTCCGGCTTGATCAGGACGTCGCGGGCCTTGCTGCCCTCGGACGGGCCGACGATCCCGCGGGTCTCCATGAGGTCCATGAGGCGCCCGGCCTTGGCGAAGCCGACCCGCAGCTTGCGCTGAAGCATCGAGGTCGAGCCGAACTGGCTCGTGACCACGAGTTCGATCGCCTGGATCAGCAGCTCCAGGTCGTCGCCGATCTCCTCGTCGATCTGCTTCTTCTTGCTCTGCGGGACCTCGGTGACGTCCTCGCGGAACTCCGGCTCGCGCTGGTCCTTGCAGAACTTGACGACGTCGTGGATCTCTTTCTCGTCGACCCACGCGCCCTGGATGCGAACCGGCTTCGACGCGCCCATCGGCAGGAACAGGCCGTCACCGCGGCCGAGCAGCTTCTC
Source organism: Paractinoplanes atraurantiacus (assembly GCF_900215205.1). Classification (GTDB taxonomy): domain Bacteria; phylum Actinomycetota; class Actinomycetes; order Mycobacteriales; family Micromonosporaceae; genus Actinoplanes; species Actinoplanes atraurantiacus. Next base: position 1,286,438 of record NZ_OBDY01000001.1, on the reverse strand, counting down.
CGCGCCGGGCTGGTCGAGGATGACCCGGCTGTCGGCCAGCGACGAGGTCGCGAAGGCGAGCCGGGACGGCACGTTCGCCTTGATCAGGCCGGTCACCACGTCGACCGACGGGCGCTGGGTGGCCAGCACCAGGTGGATGCCGGCGGCCCGGGCCAGCTGGGTGATGCGGACGACCGAGTCCTCCACGTCGCGCGGCGCCACCATCATCAGGTCGGCCAGCTCGTCGATGATCACCAGCAGATAGGGGTACGGCTTCATGACCCGCTCGCTGCCCGGCGGCGCGGTGATCTCGCCGCTGCGGACCTTGCGGTTGAAGTCGTCGATGTGGCGCACCCCGTTGGCCGCCAGGTCGTCGTAGCGCATGTCCATCTCGCGCACGACCCACTCGAGGGCGTCGGCCGCCTTCTTCGGGTTGGTGATGATCGGCGTGACGAGGTGCGGGATCCCCTCGTACGCGGTCATCTCCACCCGCTTGGGGTCGACCAGCAGCAGCCGCACCTCGTCCGGGGTCGAACGGGTCAGCAGCGACACCAGCAGCGAGTTGAGGCAGGAGCTCTTGCCGGCGCCGGTCGCGCCCGCGATCAGGATGTGCGGCATCTTGGCCAGGTTGGCCACCACGAAGCCGCCCTCGATGTCCTTGCCCAGGGCGACCAGCATCGGGTGGTGGTCGGCGGTGGCCGCCCGCGAGCGGAGCACGTCGCCGAGCGACACGTTCTCCGGGTCGGTGTTGGGGATCTCGACGCCGACCGCGCTCTTGCCCGGGATCGGGCTCAGAATGCGCACGTCGGGCGACTTCACCGCGTACGCGATGTTGCGCGACAGCTGGGTGATCCGCTCGACTTTGACGCCCGGGCCGACCTCGACCTCGTAGCGGGTGACGGTCGGGCCGCGGGTGAAGCCGGTGACCACGGCGTCGACGTTGAACTGCTCGAAGACCCCGGTCAGGGCGGCCATGATCTCGTCGTTGGCCCGGCTCCGCGATTTCGCCGGCGCGCCCTTGCCCAGCAGCGACGGCGGCGGCAGCCGGTAGTCGCCCTCGACCGAGGTGATCTCGAGCTGCTCGGCCCGGGTCGGCGGGTCGGGGGTGTGCTCCGGCGGCTCCGGCTTCTTGCGGCTGGCCGGCACCTTGGGCACCACGATCGTGTCGTGCAGCAGGAAGTCGTCCTCCTGCACGATCGGTTCCTCGTCGGCCAGGCCGATGTCGGCCAGGGAACCCTGCCGACGGCGAGAGGGGCGGCGCTTCTTCGGCGCTTCCTCCTCGTCGCTCTCGACGTCCTCCGGGTCGGACAGATCGGGCACGGGCAGAGGGTCGCGCTCGGTCGAGCGACCGGTCAGGATGTCGACCAGCAGCATGATCCGCTCGGGGATCTTGTTGATCGGCGTCGCCGTGATCACCAGAAGACCGAAGACGAAGAGCAGGACCAGCAGGGGTACGGCGACCCAGGCGGTCACCGCCCGTTCGAGCAGGGCCCCGAAGCCGTAGCCGAGCAGGCCACCGGCCCGGGAGATGCCGACGTCGTCGCCCGGGTGCTCGGAGATGTGCAGCAGGGCGGCGGTCGCGATGATGATCGCGCTCCAGCCGACCAGCGAGCGGCCGCGGTGCTCCGGGTCGGCCGGCTTGCGCATGAGCCGGACCGCGCCGTAGAGCAGCAGCAGCGGCAGGAGCACGGCGAGGCCGCCGAAGAACAGGTGCACCGAGTCGGCCAGCCACTTGCCGACCGGGCCGGCGCCGTCGGCCCAGACCGCGACGCTGATCAGGATCGCCAGGCCGAGCATGAGCAGGCCGGCGCCGTCGCGGCGATGCTCGGGGTCGATGTCCTTGGCGGTGGCGGCCTGCCGGCCGACGCCGCGGGCGGCCCAGCCGACGCCGTGCGCGGCGCCCATCCACAGCGCGCCCAGACCCCGGCCGAGGCCGGTGGCGATCGCCGCGCCGAGCGTGGGGCGGGCCCGGGCGGCCGTACGGGTGCGCGCGGCCGCGGGCCGGGTCGACTTGCGGGCGGGCTGCTTGGCCGGCTGCCGCGCGGCCGGTTGGCGGGCACGACTGGTCGCGGCGCCGCGCGACGTGGACGCGGCGCGACCCCGGCTCGCCGGAGAGGAGCGGCCCGCCATGGTCACACCGTAACGCCGAGACGCTCATGAATCCCGGAGGCGCACCGGGACGAACTAAGATCAACAGGTGCAGCCGCTCACCCAGGAAATGATCACCGCCGCCCTCGACGAGCGCGGCTTCACCTACTTCACCGACGCCGACGGCGACATCGGCGGCAACTTCCAGGGCAACCTGATCTATTTCTTCCGCATCGGCGAACAGCAGGAGATGCTGCAGATCAGGGCCATGGTCAGGCACATCTTCGGCATGGAGGACGTGGTACGCCTCTACGAGTTCTGCAACGCCTGGAACCACGACCAGTTGTGGCCCAAGGCCTACGTGCACATCTCCGACGACGGCACCGTCAACGTGGTCGGCGAGGTCATCGCCGACTGGGAGCGCGGCGTCACCCCGGAACAGCTCGACCAGGTCGTGATCTGCGGCATAGCCACCGGCTGCCAGCTGGCCGACGCCGTGGGCGCCCTCCGCGAGACCAGCGACTGAACAGAAAAGTGCCGGAGGAGCCGATCGGCTCCTCCGGCATCAGGCGCGATCCGCCAACCCGGCAGGGTAGGTGGCGGCGCGCGCGTTACGGGGTGCTGAACCCGAGCGTGTAGTCGCCGGCGCCCGAGGAGGCCACGACCACGTACCGGTAGGTGCCGGAGCGCCCGTTGAAGGTCAGCGACTTGACGTCGTCCCCGGTGGCGGTGGCCACCGTGCGGAAGCCGCGGTTGGTGAGCCGCTGGAGCACCAGGTCGAAGTCGGTGCCGTCGGCCGCGGTCAGGCAGGCCGTCTGCTGTCCGGCATTCGCGCGGAACGCGCCACCGTTGGGCTGGGCCTGAGCGGTGCGTGCCTGCAGCGTGCCGCTGCGCTGGACCGCCTGGTCCTCACAAGCGCCGGCGGCCTCGGCCGGGGGCGCCTCGGCGCCGCCGCCGCTGGTGACCAGGGTCAGGTTGTCGGCCGCCAGGATCTCGTTGACCGGCTGGAAGAAGGTCTCGCCGCCGACCGTGCAGTCGCCGGAGCCGCCCGAGGTGACGCCCTGGGCCTGGTCGCCGGAAAGCCACGGGCCGCCGGAGTCGCCGCCCTCGGCGCAGACGTCGGTGCGGGTGAGGCCGGTGACCGCGCCCTCCGGGTAGACGACCGTCTGGTTCTTGGCCAGGATCGTGCCGCAGCGGGTGCCGGTGGTCGAGCCGGAGCGGCAGATCGCCGCGCCGACCGGCGCCTCGGCGTTGCCGGCGACCGGGAGCTCGTTGCCCTCGAAGTCGTTGACCACCGCCCGCGGCGTCCAGTCGCCGTTGACCTCGACGAAGCCCATGTCGGCGTCGCCCGGGAAGGTCGACGCCCGTACGGTGCCCTGTGCCTGCTGGTTGAAGCCGGTCGTGGTGGTGCCCACCTCGCCGCAGTGCCCGGCCGTCACGAAGCCACCCTCGACCGAGAAACCGATCGAGCAGCGGGCCGTGCCACCGTCGACGGCGATGAAGTACGGGTCGGCGCCGCGCACGTCGAAGAGGGGTTTCGGCTTGGCCGTGCTGGTGATCACCCGGTACGTGCCGGAGGTGACGCCGGCCGCCCGGGCCAGCTTCTTGGCCGCCGCCTGCGCTCCGGGCTGGGCCACCACGACGAGCTTGTTCGTCGCGACGTCCACATACCAGCCGGTCAGGCCGTCCGCGCTCGCGTCGGCGTTGTCGAGCTTCTCCTTGGCCGTGACCAGGGTCTGCTCGCTGCGCTCGACCAGCACCGGCTCGGCGCCGGCCTTGCGGACCGCGGCCTCGGCGCCCTTGTCGGTCACCGCCACCTTGAGGGTGGTGCCGTCGGTCGCCAGCCACGCGCCGCCGAAGTCGGAGCCGGTCTGCGCGGACAGCCGCGCCGTCACCTCGCTCGCCCACTTCGACTTCTGCAGGCGAGCCGTCGCCTGATCACCGCTCAGGCCGAGGTCGCGCTGCATGGCCGCGAGAAGTCGCGCCGTGCCGTCGCCCTTGGCCGCCGGTTTGTCGCTGGACGGCGTGGTGCCGGCCATGGAGGGCAGGGTGAACGCCACCGCTGCCCCGGCTGCCACCACGACCGCCGCCGCCACGGCGATCCGTCTGCGCTGCATCTTGAGGAACTCCCCTCGCCAGCGGTGCCGTGGGGGCGGCACCGGTGACTTGAGGTACGGACGAGCGCAGCGAAAGGTTTAAAAGCGTCTCAGACTTCCACGACCGTGGGCACGATCATCGGACGGCGGCGGTACGCGTCGTTCACCCACCGGCCGACCGTGCGCCGCACGACCTGCTGCAACTGATGGGTGTCGGTGATGCCGTCCTCGGCCGAGCGGTGCAGGGCCGCGGTCAGCAGCGGGATGACCGGGTTGAAGGCGTCCGGGTCCTCGGAGAAGCCCTTGGCCGAGATGCTGGGCTCGCCGACCACCTTGCCGGTCACCGAGTCGATCACCACGGTGGCCGAGATGAAGCCGCCGTCGCCCAGGATCCGCCGCTCGGTGAGCAGCGACTCGCTGACGTCGCCGACCGCGAGACCGTCCACGTAGACGTACCTGTTCTTGACCCGGCCCACGTGCCGGGCGTGGCCCTCGACGAGGTCGACCACGTCGCCGTCCTCGCAGAGCACCACCCGGTCGGGCGCGACGCCGGTCTCGACGCCGAGCTGGGCGTGGGCGCGCAGGTGCCGCCACTCGCCGTGCACCGGCATGAGGTTGCTCGGGCGCACCACGTTCAGCAGGTAGCGCAGCTCACCGGCCGGGGCGTGACCGGAGACGTGCACCTTGGCCGTCTCCTTGTGCACGACCGTGGCGCCGGCCCGGGACAACTGGTTGATCACCCGGTAGACCGAGGTCTCGTTGCCCGGCACCAGCGAGCTGGCCAGCACCACGGTGTCGCCGGGGGCGATGGTGATGTGGCGGTGGTCGCCGGTCGACATGCGGCCGAGGGCGCTCATCGGCTCGCCCTGCGACCCGGTCGACATGAAGACGATCTCGTCGCCGGGCAGGTGGGTCGCCTCGTCGAGGCTGACCAGCAGGCCGTCCGGGATGTTGAGCAGGCCCAGGTCGCGGGCGATGCCCATGTTGCGCACCATGGAGCGGCCGATCAGGGCGACCTTGCGGTCGTACTCCCAGGCCGCGTCCATGACCTGCTGCACCCGGTGCACGTGGGAGGCGAAGCTGGCCACGATGATGCGGCCCTTGGCCTTGCCGAAGATCGCGCTGAGCACCGGGCCGATGTCACGCTCGGGGGCCACGAAGCCGGGCACCTCGGCGTTCGTCGAGTCGGAGAGCAGCAGGTCGACGCCCTCGGCGCCGAGCCGCGCGAAGCCGGCCAGGTCGGTGATGCGGCCGTCCAGCGGCACCTGGTCCATCTTGAAGTCGCCGGTGTGCAGGATCAGGCCGGCCGGCGTGCGCACGGCGACCGCCAGCGCGTCGGGAATGGAGTGGTTGACCGCGAAGAACTCGCAGTCGAACGGCCCGAGGCGCTCGGTCTGGCCCTCGCGGACGGTCAGCGTGTACGGGTCGAGGCGCCGCTCGGCCAGCTTGGCCTCGACCAGCGCGAGCGTGAACTCGGAGCCGACCAGCGGGATGTCCGCCTTGTGGGCCAGCAGGTAGGGCACCGCCCCGATGTGGTCCTCGTGGCCGTGGGTGAGCACGATCGCCTGGATGTCGTCGAGCCGGTCCAGGATCGGCGTGAAGTCGGGCAGGATCAGGTCGACGCCCGGTTGCTCCACGTCGGGGAAGAGCACACCGCAGTCGATGACCAGCAGCTTGCCGTCGAACTCCAGGACCGTCATGTTGCGGCCGATCGCGCCGAGCCCGCCGAGCGGGATGACGCGCAGGGCGCCTTCCGGCAGCGGCGGGGGCGTGTCCAGCTCCTCGTGCGCTTGACTCATTCGCTTGTTTCTATCTCTCTTCTACGGGCTCTTCTACAGGCCGATGCCGGCCGCGGCGGCATCCGTACGCAGCTGGGCCAGCTCGTCGGCGGTCGCCTCGACCAGCGGTGAGCGGACCGGGCCGGCCGGGCGGCCCGACGCGTTGAGACCCGCCTTGACCAGCATGGTCCCCGGCGCCCGGAAGATGCCGGTGAACAGCGGCATCGCCCGGCGGTGCAGGGCGAGGGCGGCGGCGTTGTCGCCGCGCTCGAACGCCTCGATCATGTCTTTGGCGAGAACGCCGGTGAAGTGGGTCGACGTGCCGACCAGGCCGACCCCGCCGATGGACAGCAGCGGCAGCGTGGCGGCGTCGTCGCCCGAGTAGTAGGCCAGGTCGGTGCGGCTGAGCACCCACGACGAAGCGGTCAGATCACCCTTGGCGTCCTTGACCGCCACGATCCGCTCGTGCTCGGCGATGCGGCACATCGTCTCGGTGGCGATGGCCGTGCCGGCCCGGTGCGGGATGTCGTAGACCATCACCGGCAGCCCGGCCGCGTCGGCCACGGTCAGGAAATGCTGGGCGACGCCGGCCTGCGGTGGCTTGTTGTAGTAAGGCGTCACCACGAGCAGGCCGTGAGCGCCGGCCTTCTCGGCGGCGTGCGCCAGCTCGATCGTGTGGGCTGTGTTGTTGGTGCCCACACCGGCGACGATCCGGGCCCGGTCGCCGACCGCGTCGACGACGGCGCGCAGGAGGGTCTCCTTTTCCGCGTCGGTCGTCGTCGGGGACTCGCCCGTGGTGCCGCTGACGACGAGGGCGTCGTTGCGCTGCTCGTCGACGAGGTAGGTGGCCAGTTTCGCCGCGCCCTCGACGTCGAGGGAGCCGTCCGGGGCGAACGGGGTGACCATCGCGGTCAGAAGCCGTCCGAAGGGTCGCGGGTCGTGCGTCATACCCACCAACCTATCGGACTCCCCGCTCAGACGTAGAGCGCGGTGAACGGGGCCCAGGGCAGGTTGCGCAGCACGCTCCAGACGGCCCACACCGCGACAAAAGTGATCAAGACGGCCGGGCTCAGGGTGAGCTGCGGAAGCTTCCAGTTGAACAGCCTTTTCCCGGCCCAGGCCACATACATGTAAAGGAGGAAGGGCACTGCGAAGGTGAAGATCGCGTGGTGGCGGGCGGCGGCCGGAAGATCTCCGTGAAGCAAATACCACGCCGCGCGCGTGCCGCCGCAGCCCGGGCAGACGAAGCCGGTCGTGTATTTCAGCAGGCAGGTCGGTGGCTCGCCGGCGCCGGCCTCGGCGGGATGGGTGGCCAAGGTGTAACCGACAGCACCGCCCATGCAGGCCAGAAGGGCGAACGGCGCGGCCCAGACGGGTGAGCGGGTCCAGACCCGCTGGACGAAGCGGGTGACCCGGTCCTGCTGAGGCTGGGCGTAATAGTCGAGCCACTCCGGCGGCACCGGCGGGCCTTGCACCGGCTGTTCCTCCAGCGCCTTCATGGCCGTCACGCTACACCTTTGAGGGCAGCGGCCAGCGGGCCCGCGAAGTCGCCCCGCTCGGGCACCGCGATGCGCTCGAGGCCCAGCCAGCCGGCCAGCCGGTGCAGCTCGGCGGCGAGAGCGGCCGCGGTCTCCTCCTGGTCGGCGCCGGGCTCGAGCCAGGCCGCCGGGACGAGCAGTTCCCCCGCCTTGCGGTCGGCCTTGAGGTCGACCCGGGCCGCCAGCTCGTCGCCGAGCAGGAACGGCAGCACGTAGTAGCCGTAGAGCCGCTGCGCGGCCGGCACGTAGATCTCGATGCGGTAGTTCATGCCGAACAGCCGCTCGGTGCGGTTGCGCTCCCACACCAGCGGGTCGAACGGGCTGATCAGCGTCGAGGCGGTGACCCGCCGCGGCAGCTTGGCCTCGTGATGCAGATAGGCCGGCGCCTTCCACCCCTTGACCTGCACCGGCAGCAGCACCTTGTCCTCGATGAGCTCGGCCACGGCCCGCTTGAAGCCGTCGACCGGGAGCCGGAAATAGTCGCGCAGCTCGGCCTCGGCGCCGACCCCGACGGCCCGCGCCGAAAGCTCGACGAGGGCGCGGAAGGCGTCCTGCGGGTGTGGCGTCGGCGCGTTGAGCACCGCATAGGGCAGCACCCGCTCGGGCAGGTCGTAGCGCCGGGCGAACGAGGTCGTGCGCTCGGAGGCGGTCACCTGACCGGTGAAGAACAACCACTCCAGCGCCTGCTTGACCGACGACCAGTTCCATCCCCAGTGGTCGGTGCGTTTCGGCTCGTCGTGCTCGATCTGGGCCGCGGTGATCGGGCCGCGGTCGCGGACGACCGCGAGCACCCGCTCGATCAGCTCGGGCTGCTCCTTGGCGATGCGGACCATGCCGCCCCACGCGTAGTCGGCGGCGCGCTCCATGCGCCACCGGAACAGCGGCTGCAGGTCGGTGGTGATCAGCGACGCCTCGTGGCCCCAGAACTCGAACAGCTCACGCGGCTTGCGATAGGCCGCCCGCTCGAGCAGCTCGACCGGATAGGGACCCAGGCGGCTGTACAAAGGCATGAAATGGGCCCGCTGAAGGACGTTCACCGAGTCCATCTGGATCAGGTGGACCCGGCGCAGCACGCGCCGCAGATGGCGCATGTCGGTGGCGCCGCCCGGCTTGGGGTCGGTGAAGCCCTGCGCCGCCAGCGTGATGCGCCGAGCCTGGGCCACGGAGAGAGTCTCGGGAAGTGCCACGAGCCGAACGGTAGACGAGGGGTGTGACAAAAATCCGCCTCGGTAGGCTGCCCGGCATGGCAATCGGCTTCGTCCGTCCCGCTCGCCCCGGCGACGCCCCCGAGATCGCCCGGGTCCAGCTCACCACCTGGCGATCCGCATATAGGCGGATGTTCCCGGCACACGTCCTGGCCAACCTCGACCTCGACTACCTGACCCGTGGCTGGCAGGCCGCGATCGAGGAGCCGCCCTCGGAGAAACACCGGGTGCTCATCGCGGTCGAGCAGAGCGACACCGCGACCCAGGTGGTCGGCTTCGCCGCCGCCGGGCCGGCCGACGAGCAGGCCCTCGCCCCCGAGGAGCCACCGCTGGGCGAGAGCACGGCCGCCGTCACCGACCTGCTGGTCGAGCCGCGCTGGGGCCGCCGGGGCCATGGCAGCCGCCTGCTCAGCGCCGCCGTCGCCCACTGGCGCGACGACGGCTTCGAGCGCGCGGTGGCCTGGGCGTACGAGCAGGATGAAGCCATGCGGAAGTTCCTGGCCTCCGCCGGTTGGGAGCCCGACGGCGCCGGCCGGGCCCTCGACGTGGACGACATGCTCGTCCCCCAGGTGCGGCTGCACGTCGCGGTCGCGGAAGAATAGAAAGGTGACCGCGACCTTCGTCTACGACGGCGACTGCTCCTTCTGCACGACGTGCGCCGAGTTCATCGAGCGCCGCATCCCGACGCACGCCCGGGTGATCCCGTGGCAGTTCGCCGACCTCGGCGCGCTCGGCCTGACCACCGAGGAGTGCGAGGAGGCGGTCCAGTGGGTCGGCCCCGGCGGCGAGCGCGCCTCGGGCCCGGACGCGATCGCCCTGATGCTGCGCGACGCCGGCCGTCTCTGGCAGCTCGCGGGCGGCGCCCTCCAGATCGGACCGGTTCGCCTGGCCGCCTGGCCGGCCTATCGCTGGGTCGCCGAGCATCGCCACCTTCTGCCCGGCGGGACGGCGGCCTGCTCTCTGCCGCAGGCCCAGCGGGATCTCCTCTACGGCAAGACCGCAGAGGTACGGGATCAGCGAAAGGCGCCGCTTCGAACGCCGCGCTGACAGGGTGGTCACCCTCTCTGCCGCGGCTGCCGGGCTGTCCTGCAAGGAAGGCTTCTGTACCATCTCCCTGCTTCGATTCGAACGGGGAGGAAGAAACGTATGCGAGGGAAGATGGCAGCCGGCGTCCTCATGGCGCTGGCCCTGCTGATCCCGGCGGCACCGGCGGCGGCTCAGGCCGCTGCGCCCGGGCTCGACGCGTCATGCCAGACGGTCGAGCGCAAGGTGTTCAAAGACCTCCGCCAGCTCATCACCATCGATCTGGACACCGCCAACGAGGCGGAGGTGCGCCGGCTGGCCTACCAGATCCTGGCCGAGACCACGGCCGAGTCGTTGCCCGTCCTGCCTCCCGCGCTCGAGGAGAAGCTGAAGGGCTCCGCGGACGACCTGCGGGCCTTCCTCAAGAAGGGCTGGCTGGCGGCCTGGGCGCACGATCTGCGGATCTCGATCGGCCGGACGATGGGTGACGACGCGGGGGCCAACGTGAAGGCGGCCGCGAACAAGGTGCTCGACGGCGAGTCCTACGACGCCTACCTGGCCTACCTGAACGAGGGCCTGTACGACGCCCGGGCGCTCGACTGCGCGACCAAGCCCACGCCGACGCCGACCGTCACGCCCACCGCCACGCCCACTGTGACGCCCAGCGCCACTTCCTCGGCCACCTCGAGTGCCCCGGTGACCACCCCGGCCAGTTCCAGCGCCCCCGCCACGCCCGCCGCCGGCGCGGAGGACAACGGCGGCGAGGGCGGCGGCCTGCCCGTCACCGGCACCGCCACCGGCCTCGTGGCCGCCATCGGCGGCCTGCTCCTGCTCCTCGGCGCCGCCGGCTACGTGATCGGCCGCCGCCGCCGCTCGCGCTTCGTGGCCTGAGGCATCTGGTGGACGCCCGCCGCGAGAGCGGCGGGCGTCCTGGTTGCTCTTGCTCGGGATGCAAGGCTTGATGGTCAGCCCGCCCCGGGCTCGGCCGGCTCGTCACGCACCACGCACCGGCTCACCGTGGCGGGACTCGCCCGAACGCCACGGACCCTGGAAACCGCTCCCGGTGGGCAGCGGACGGCGCGGGGGCACGGATGAAAGTTCAGGTCATCGCGCTGGCCGTGCTCGACGACGACATCGGTGACCGGCGATGAGGCGACGCGAACACGTCCCCGACATACTCGGCCGGGACCTACCGCGCCCGGCTCGGCGCTACGTCGAGCTGGGCGCCGCGGTGCGCAGGGAGCGGCGGCGCGCCCACTCGATGGGGCGGACCTTCTCCAGCGGGAGGAAGCTGGCCATCGCGGCCAGATGCGGGGCGAACGAGATGGTGATCATCGAGAACGTCATCACGTGGAACGAGTAGAAGAAGGCGACGCCCCAGTTGCGCCACTTCTGCGGTATCACCCAGATCAGCGGACTGAGCAGCTCGAACAGGATGATCCCGAACTGGGCGGCGATCAGCAGGCCGGGCACCACGGCGATGTGGTCGGCCAGCCAGGTGCCCCGGCGGATGATGGCCTGGGCCAGCACGGCGCTGGTCAGCCAGTCGATGCCGCCGAAGCGGAGCTTCGCCAGGGCGGCCAGGAAGTATGTGCAGATCACCGCGATCTGGGTGACGCGCAGAGCCCAGCCGGCCTTCGCCGACAGCGTCAGGTCGCCGTGCTGGGCCCGGCCCACGGTGGGCAGGACGGCCAGGGCGACGAGCAGCCCGACCCGGTCGTGGTCGACCTTGCCGTAGCTCATCGCGATGATCATCCACTCGAAGTACAGGGCGAAGACCGCCCAGCCGAGGGCCCGGGGCGCCCGCCCGGTCGCGGCGGCCAGCGACAGCACGAGCAGCAGCCAGAACACCCCCCAGACGAGCAGCGGCCCGGGGGTGGGCAGATGCAGGATCCGGCCGACCAGCAACGGCTGGTAGAGGTCGCCCGGGGTGTTGGCGTGCGAGCGCACCCAGGGCGTGAAGACCGTCAGGTCGAGAAATACGAAGACATAGACCAGCGTACGGAACGCGGCGACGCGGCCCAGGGGCACGGGAGCGAAGAGCCACCTCATGGGCGCGTCCAAACGGCCACGACCTCGTCGCGGTAGTCGCCGGTGGGCCGGGCGTGCTCGATGCCGTGCCAGCGGATCACGATCTTGACCGTACGCAGCGGCGCGGCGCCGGGCGTGTGCGACGCGTAGGCGTCGGCGATCTGGCTGAGGCGGGACGGATCCGACTCGTACGCCTGCTGCTGCCCCTCGATCTCGGCCCGCCGGATGCCGCTGTTGCCCTCGGTGATCGCGACCGTGCGGCCGGCCGTGTCGACCCCCTCGACCCGGGTGTCCTTGGCGTCACCGTTGGGGTCGGGCGCGGTCGAGTACATCCGGAACGGGCCGAACGGGAAATCGTCGTCGACGCCCCAGAAGGTGCCGGCGAGCAGCAGCGCGCCGGCGACCAGGGTGGCGACGACCCGCAGGCGGCGGCCACGCACGGTTAGCTCTTCCACAGCAGGACAACCTACCGTGCTCAGTCGAGGAAGCTGTCCAGGCCGATCGTGAGGCCGGGGCGCGAGAGGATCTTCCGTACGCCCAGAAGGACCCCCGGCATGAACGAGACCCGGTCGAGCGAGTCGTGCCGGATGGTCAGGGTCTCGCCCAGGCTGCCGAACAGCACCTCCTGGTGGGCCACGAGACCGGCTGCGCGGACCGCGTGGACCCGTACACCGTCGAGGTCGGCTCCTCGGGCGCCCGGAACCTCTTCCTTGGTCGCGTCGGGCATCGGGCCGAGACCGGCCTCGGCGCGGGCGTCGGCGATGAGGCGGGCCGTGTGCGTGGCCGTGCCGCTCGGCGCGTCCAGCTTGCGGGGGTGGTGCTGCTCGATGATCTCGGCCGAGTCGAAGTAGCGGGCCGCCTTGGCCGCGAACTGCATCATCAGCACCGCGCCGATGCCGAAGTTCGGGGCGATCAGCACGCCGGCCGACGGCCGCCCGGCCAGCCAGGAGCGGATCTGCTCGTGCCGCTGCGCCGTGAAGCCGCTGGTGCCGACGACGAAGCTGATGCCCCGCTCGAGACCCCAGCGCAGGTTGCCCATCACCGCGTCGGGGTTGGTCAGGTCGACGAGCACCTGGGCGCTCGCGGCGGCCTCGAGGTCGTCGCCGCGGCCGAGCGCGGCCACCAGCTCGAGATCGGGCGCCGCCTCCACGGCCTTGCAGGCCTCGGAGCCCATGCGGCCCTTGGCGCCGAGCACGCCCACGCGGATCGGTTCAGTCACTGCGACAACTTAGCCCGGTTGCTCCACCAGCGTTCCAGCAGGCCCACGGCCACGAAGGTCAGGGCCACGTAGAGCCAGCCGACCAGGACGTCGATCACGTAGTGCTCGCCGGTGTAGACCAGCGTGAAGGTCATCGCCAGCGGATAGGCGAACAGCAGCGGCCACCACCGCTTGCGGACCATCGGCAGGAAGAACGCGACCGCCATCATCGCGTACGCGGTGTGCAGCGAGGGCATGGCCGCGACCGGGTTGGACTGCTCGACCTGCAACGCGTTGAGGGTGTTGCCGGCGCCGTGCAGGCCGAGCACCTCCAGACCGCGCAGCGAGAAGCGCATGACGTGCTCGGGGATGTAGTGGTATTCGGAGGCCCACCAGGGCGGCGCCGCCGGATAGAGGAAGTACGTGATCAGGCCGGCCATGCTGAGGAAGATCCACCGGCGCATGAACCGGTACGAGAGCTTGCGGCTGCGTACCCACAGAACGACCGCGACCGTGGGCACGGCCAGGAAGTGCGAGATGTAGATCAGGCTGGTCACCACCTCCCACCACGGCACGTGCTTGGTCCAGAGGTGCTCCTGGAGCCAGACGGTGGGGATGTGGCCGCCGAACATGGCCTTGTCCGCGTCGATCATGGGATAGACGTGCGGGTCGAAGAGCTTGTCGGCCGAGCCGCGGGAGACGTTGTAGAAGACCAGCAGCAGCACCACCGGCAGCCAGTCGCGCAGGAACAGCAGATGCTCGCGCCACGGCAGGTAGTTGCGCCAGGCGATGGTGGCCAGCCAGAGCCAGCCGAACGCGATGAGCACGTCGCTCGTCGGCACGCCCACCAGCGCCACGAACACGGCGAAGGCCGCCGCCCAGATCAACATGCCGATGACCCGGCGGCGGCGCTGCTCCGGGGTGATCTCGGGTGAGGGCGGCGGCTTCTCCAGCGTTGTCACGGGGTCCAAGGTTAACGAGACGGGAAAGCGGACTCGTCGAACGGCCCCACGACGGCCAGCGACATCGGCTGGGCCAGCAGGTCGGCCGCGATCGCGTTGACCTCGTCGGCGGTGACCGCGTCGACCCGGCCGAGCAGCTCGTCGACCGACATCAGGTCGCCGTAGAGCAGCTCCGACTTGGCCAGCCGGCTCATCCGCGAGCCGGTGTCCTCCAGGCCGAGCACGAAGGCGCCCTTGACCATGCCCTTGCCGCGGGCGATCTCCTCGGCGTCCACGCCCTTGGCCGACACCCGTTCGAGCTCGGCCCGGGTGAGGTCGAGGACCTCCTCGATCTTGCCGGGGGCGCAGCCCGCGTAGACGCCGAACAGGCCGGCGTCGGCGTACTGGCTGGCGTACGAGTAGACCGAGTAGGCCAGGCCCCGCTTCTCGCGGATCTCCTGGAAGAGGCGGCTGGACATGCCGCCGCCGAGGATGTTGTTGAGCACGCCCAGGGCGAAGCGGCGCTCGTCGCGGCGGCCGATGCCGACGCCGCCGAGGACCACATGGGCCTGCTCGGTGTCGCGGTTGCGCACGACCGTGTGCGGGCGCTGGGTGGGCACCCGCTTGGACCCCGTGCGCGGTCCGGCCGGATCGGCCGAGCCGGTGTCGAGCGCCGTGCCGGCCAGGGCCTTGCGCACGAGCCGCACGACCGTCGCGTGGTCGAGGTTGCCCGCGGCCGCGATCACGATGTTCGGCGGGGTGTAGCGGCGCTTGTAGAAGCTGTTGATCTGGTTCCGGCTCATCGGGGTGATCGATTCCTCGGTCCCCGAGATGAGGCGGCCCAGCGGGTGGTTGCCGAAGATCGCCTCGGTGAAGACGTCGTGCACCTCGTCACCGGGCTCGTCCTCGTGCATGGCGATCTCTTCGAGGATGACGCCGCGCTCGGTCTCCACGTCGGCCGGCGCGATGATCGAGTCGGCCACCGCGTCGCACATCACGTCCACCGCGAGCGCCAGGTCGGCGTCGAGCACCCGTGCGTAGTAGCACGTGTACTCCTTCGTGGTGAAGGCGTTGGTCTCGCCGCCGACGGCCTCGATCTCGGCCGAGATCTGCAGCGCCGTGCGCTTGTGGGTGCCCTTGAAGAGCAGGTGCTCGAGGAAGTGGGAGGCGCCGGACATGCCCGGCGTCTCGTCACGGGAGCCGATGCCCACCCAGACGCCGAGCGAGGCGCTCCGGGTCGTCGGGATGGCTTCCGTGACGATGCGCAGACCGCTGGGGAGGACGGTGCGCTTGACGCCGTCCTGGAGGGTCTTGGTAGAAACGCGGGCCGGCCTCTCGGCCGGCCCGCGGTTGTTACGAGTTGTCACTGGTGATTACTCGCGGCGCTCGCCACGGTCGCCACCGGAGCGCTGACGGCGACGGCGGGGCTCGCCACCGCCCTCGCCACCACGGTCACCGCGCGGCTCACGCGGCGGACGGCTCTCGCGCTCGCCCGAACCCGACGCGGCGGGAGCGGCCGCGGGGGCCTCCTCGCCCTCGGGGCGGACCTTGTCGAGGTAGATCTTGCCGCGGGCGTCGATGTCCGCGATGGACACCTCGACCTTGTCGCCGACGTTGAGGAAGTCCTCGACCTTCTCGACCCGCTTGCCGTCGCCCACCTTGGAGATGTGCAGCAGGCCGTCGCGGCCCGGCAGCAGCGAGATGAAGGCGCCGAACGCGGCCGTCTTCACCACGGTGCCGAGGAACTTGTCGCCGACCTTCGGCAGCGTCGGGTTGGCGATCGCGTTGATCCGCTCGACCGCGGCCTCGGCCGACGGGCCGTTGGTCGCGCCGACGTAGATCGTGCCGTCGTCCTCGATCGAGATGTCGGCGCCGGTCTCGTCCTGGATCGCGTTGATCGTCTGGCCCTTGGGGCCGATGACCATGCCGATCTTGTCGACCGGGATCTTCACCGAGGTGACCCGCGGCGCGTACTCCGACATCTCGGCCGGAGCGTTGATCGCCTGCTCCATGACCCCGAGGATCGTGGCGCGGGCCTCGTGGGCCTGCTGCAGGGCGCCGGCCAGCACGTCCGACGGGATGCCGTCGAGCTTGGTGTCCAGCTGCAGGGCGGTGACGAACTCGCTGGTGCCGGCGACCTTGAAGTCCATGTCGCCGAACGCGTCCTCGGCGCCCAGGATGTCGGTCAGCGCGACGTACTGCGTCTTGCCGTCGACCTCGTCCGAGATCAGGCCCATCGCGATGCCGGCGACCGGCGCCTTCAGCGGCACACCGGCGCTCAGCAGCGACAGCGTCGAGGCGCAGACCGAGCCCATCGAGGTCGAGCCGTTCGAGCCCAGCGCCTCGGAGACCTGGCGGATCGCGTACGGGAACTCCTCGCGCGTCGGCAGCACGGGCACGAGCGCCCGCTCGGCCAGCGCGCCGTGGCCGATCTCGCGGCGCTTCGGCGAGCCCACCCGGCCGGTCTCACCGGTCGAGTACGGCGGGAAGTTGTAGTTGTGCATGTAGCGCTTGGACTTCTCCGGCGCCAGGGTGTCCAGCGCCTGCTCCATGCGCAGCATGTTCAGCGTGCTCACGCCCAGGATCTGGGTCTCGCCACGCTCGAACAGGGCCGAGCCGTGCACGCGGGGCAGCACGCCGACCTGGGCCGAGAGCGGGCGGATGTCACGCGGGCCACGGCCGTCGATGCGGACCTGGTCGCGCAGCACGCGCTGGCGCACCTCGGACTTGGTGACCGAGCGGAAGGCCGCGCTGATCTCCTTCTCGCGGCCCTCGAAGCGCTCGTCCAGAAGCTCGTGCGCCTTGGCCTTGACCAGGTCGAGAGCCTCCTCGCGCTCCTGCTTGGCCGCGATCTTGAGCGCCTCGGCGGTCTCCTCACGGACGGCCTCGGTGACCGCGGAGTAGACGTCGTCCTGGTAGTCCAGGAAGACCGGGAACTCGACGGCCGGCTTCGAGGCGATCTCGGCCAGCTCGCTCTGCGCGCGGCACAGCTCGCGGATGGCCGGCTTGGCGGCCTCGAGACCGCTCGCCACGACCTCCTCGGTCGGGGCGGTGGCGCCACCGGCGATCAGCTTGACCGCGTTCGGCGTGGCCTCGGCCTCGACCATCATGATGGCGACGTCGCCGTCGGCCAGGACGCGACCGGCGACCACCATGTCGAAGGTGGCCCGCTCGAGTTCCTCGATGGTCGGGAAGGCGACCCACTGGCCGTCGATGTGCGCGACCCGGGTCGAGCCGATCGGGCCGCTGAAGGGCAGGCCGGACAGCTTGGTCGACAGCGAGGCGCCGTTCATGGCGACCACGTCGTACGGGTGGGAGGGGTCGAGGGCCAGCACGGTCTCGACGACCTGGACCTCGTTGCGCAGGCCCTTGGTGAACGAGGGGCGCAGCGGCCGGTCGATGAGGCGGCAGGTGAGGATCGCGTCCTCGCTCGGGCGGCCCTCACGGCGGAAGAACGAGCCGGGGATGCGGCCCGCGGCGTACATCCGCTCCTCGACGTCGACGGTCAGCGGGAAGAAGTCGAAGTGCTCCTTCGGCTGCTTGCTGGCCGTGGTCGCGGAGAGGACGGTGGTGTCGCCCAGCTGGACGATGACCGAGCCGGCGGCCTGCTTGGCCAGCCGGCCGGTGGAGAAAGTCACCTCGCGGGTGCCGAACGACCCGTTGTCGATGACGGCGGTGCGAGATTCGGTGCCGAGAGCGTTCTGCTCTGTCATGTGGTGCGGTACTCCTTCGTCGAGGACCCGGCGGTCTACACAGCGCGGTGGATTTGAGGCTGCCGGTCTTCGATCGAAGTGCCCAGGATTGAAGCCTGGGAACCACTACCGAGGACCGGTGGCTTTGCCTGCGTACCGCGCGGGTCCGTGGGTATTGCTCGGGGGAGCGGCCGTGTGGCCACTCCCCCGGGTGAAACTATCGGCGCAGGCCGAGGCGCTCGATGAGCGACCGGTAGCGCTGGATGTCCTTCTTCTGGACGTAGTTGAGCAGACGGCGGCGACGGCCGACCAGCAGCAGCAGACCACGACGGCTGTGGTGGTCGTGCTTGTGCACCTTGAGGTGCTCGGTCAGGTCGGCGATCCGCTTGGTCAGCATCGCGACCTGGACCTCGGGGGATCCGGTGTCGCTGTCCTTCGACTTGTACTCGTCGATGATCTTGGTCTTGGTCTCTTGATCGAGCGCCATGTTCTCCGAACTTCTGTGTTGCCGGTGATCTCGGGATCCGCACCCGCGGCGTCGGGCAGGCACGCGGAACCGTTGGCTGGATAAGCCAGCCGCGAGTCAACCCTACCAGGCAGTCACCGAAGCAACACTCGGGTCTGTTCCACGTCGGCCCGGATCTGGTCGATCAAGGCCTCGACGGTCGTGTAGGCCACCTGCCCGCGCAGATGGGCGACGAAGTCGATGGCGACCCGCTCGCCGTAGAGATCGCCGTCGAAATCCAGCACGTACGCCTCGACCCGGCGCTCGCGGCCCTCGAAGGTCGGATTGGTGCCAACCGAGATGCTGGTCGGCAGTGGTTTGCCGTCCGCACGCAGGAAGTAGCCGGCGTACACCCCGTCGGCCGGAATGGCCGCGTACCTATGCGTCATCAGGTTGGCGGTCGGGAAGCCCAGCTCCCGTCCGCGCTGGTCACCACGGACCACGACCCCGCCGACCTGGTGGGGCCGGCCGAGGGCGTCGGCCGCCGCCCGCACGTCACCGGCGTCGACACAACTGCGGATGTACGTCGAGGAGAAGACCAGCCCGTCTTCGGAGACCAGCGGCGCGTCCTCGACGGTGAAGCCGAACGAGGTGCCGAGCCGCTCGAGCAGGGCGGCGTCACCGGCCGCCTTGTGCCCGAAGCGGAAGTTGTCGCCGACCACGACCTCCGCCGCGTGCAGCGACTCGACCAGCACGTCGTGCACGAAAGCCTCGGGCGAGAGCTGGGAGAACGCCTTGGTGAAAGGCACCACGCAGAGCGCGTCGGCGCCCAGCTGCTCGATCAGCTCGGCCTTGCGCGCCGGCTCGGTCAGCACGGCCGGGTGCGAACCGGGCCGCACCACCTCGGCCGGGTGCGGGTCGAAGGTCACCACGACCGACTGAAGCCCCAGCTCATGGGCCCGTTTCACGGCATGCCCGATGATCACCTGATGGCCGCGGTGCACACCGTCGAAGACGCCGATCGTGACGACCGACCGGCCCCAGCCTCCCGGCACCGATTCGAAGCCCCGCCACCGCTGCATGTCCGCGTACCCTCCGGTGTTCGCTCGTTAGCGGTTCTCAGCGTATCGGGCGGCGTAGGTCACGCCGGGGCCAGGACGATCTCGGCCCGCGCGCGGCCCTCACGCTCGGAGACGACGGCCAGCACGTCACCCTCCGGAGAGAAGACGGCGTACGGCCCCTCGATGCCGACCGGGGCGAGCGGCCCACCGTGACTGAGCACGTGCGCCTCGTCCGCGGTCGCCTCCCGCTGCGGGAAGGCCCGCCGGGCGGCCTCGGACATCGGCAGCGTCACGACGTCCGGCTCACGCTCGGCCAGCTGGTCGAGGGTGAGCGCCTCGTCGAGGGTCATGCCACCCACCGCCGTACGGCGAAGGGCGGTGAGATGACCGCCGACGCCGAGCCCCGCCCCGAGATCACGCGCGATCGACCGGATGTAGGTGCCGGAGGAGCAGGTGACGTCGACGTCGACGTCGACGAAGTCGTCATCACGCCGGATGTCGAGCACGTCCAGCTTCGAGATCGTGACCCGCCGCGCCGGAATCTCGACCGCCTCACCCTCACGGACCCGCTTATAGGCCCGCTGCCCGTTGATCTTGATGGCGCTCACGGCGCTGGGCACCTGATCGATCTCGCCCCGCTGCCGGCCGAGCCCCTCACGGATGGCCTCGTCGGCGACATGACCGGCCGGCGTGGTGGCGGTGATCTCCCCCTCGGCGTCATCGGTGATGGTCGACTGCCCGAGGCGAATGGTCGCCGAATAGCTCTTCCGAGAGCCGATGACGTACGTCAGCAGCCGCGTCGCCTTGTTGACCCCGATGATCAGCACACCGGTCGCCATCGGGTCGAGCGTCCCGCCATGACCGACCCGCCGGGTCTTGGCCAGCCGCCGAATCCGGCTGACGACGTCATGCGAGGTCATCCCCGCCGGCTTGTCCACCACGATCAGTCCGTCCGCACTCACCCGCCCACCTTAGGGTCCGCCCGTTCCCGTCTCGGCGCGGGCCACCGTCACGGAGAGGCCGCCCGGAGCTCCGCCCCGACCACCGCCCAGCGGGAGGAACGCCAGCGCCACACGGTGCCGGCGAAGCGGATGGCGATGAGCAGGGCCAGGCCGGCCCAGACGCCGCCCAGGCCGAGGTCGAGCCCATAGGCGATCCAGATGGCGGGCAGGAAGCCGAGCAGGGTCGCGGCCAGGGTGATGTCGCGCAGGAAGCGGACGTCGCCGGCGCCGATCAGCACGCCGTCGAGGGCGTAGACGATGCCGGCGAACGGCATCAGCGCGATGAACCACGGCCAGACCACGGCCGCCTGGTCGTGCACCGCCGGGTCGGGGGTGAACCAGCCTGGGATCACGCCGGCGCCGGCCGCGGCCAGCGCCGCGAAGACCACCCCGGCCAGGCCGCCGGCGATGGTCACCCGTTTGGCGACGTCCTGGGCCGCCTGCGCGTCGCCGGCGCCCAGGGTCGCGCCGACCAGCGACTGGGCCGCGATGGCGACCGCGTCGAGGGCGAGCGCGCTGAAGAACCACAGCTGGAGGGCGATCTGGTGGGCGCCGACCGCGGCCACCCCGAACCGGCTGGCCACGGCGGTGGCCGACAGGAAGCAGACTTGGAAGGAGGCGCCGCGGATCAGCAGGTCACGACCGAGGACGACCTGCTGGACGATGATCCGGGGTTCGGGCCGCAGGGCGCGGGTCTCCCGGACGAGCGCGGCCAGGAAGAGGCCACCCGAGACGCTCTGCGCGGCGACGTTGGCGACGGCGGAGCCGTTCAGCCCCCAGCCGGCCGGGTAGACGAGCAGCGGGCAGAGGATGGCCGAGAGCACGTTGGCGCCGAGCACGTAACAGAGCGGGCGGCGGGTGTCCTGGACGCCGCGCATCCAGCCGTTGCCGGCCGCGGCGAGCAGCAGTCCCGGGATGCCGAACGACGCGATCCGCAGCCAGTGGGCGGCGGCGTCGGCCGTCTCCTCGTTGCCGGCCAGCGCGTGCACCAGCGGGCCCGCGCCGACCTGGGCCAGCAGCACCAGGAGGGCGCTCAACCCCAGCGCGAGCCAGGAGGCCTGCACGCCCTCGGCGACGGCCGCGGCACGGTCACCGGCGCCGAAGCGGCGGGCGGCCCGCCCGGTGGTCCCGTAGGCCATGAGCGCGCCGAACCAGGCGGCCACCGACATGACGGTCCCGCTGACGGCGACCGCGGCGAGCGGTACAGCTCCGAGGTGCCCGACGACGGCCGTGTCGACCAGCACGTAGAGCGGCTCGGCGGCCAGCACGACAAGCGCCGGCACCGCGAGCGCCGCGATCCGCCGCGCCGAGGCGGGCGACTCACGAGGCGTGGGGCCGGCCGCGGTGCGGGAGGGCGCCGGACTCGGGGTGCGGCGAGGCCGGGCAGACGGGCTCATGGTTAGTCATGATGCCCGCCCGGCCGTAAGGAGTGCAAGCCGGATGAAGGCTTACTGGCGGGTGTCCATCGACGTCTGCAGGGCGCGGCGCGCGGCCTCGCGGGCCTCGTCGGTGGCGGTGGGCTTCGGCTTGGCAGCCATGATCGTGGTCCTTCCACGGTGGGTGAAGGCGCGAGCGCCTGAGGTTTGGTCGAGCGGAGCGTCGCGGGGCCGGTCCGGGATCGCCGGACGTCTGGCGAGGGCGACGCTGCCCGGGCGGGTGGGCCCGGGTGGCTCGAGGTCTCGCGGCGGGCAGTGGTCACGACCGCGCAAAACCTAATCACCGTTCAGGACCCAAACTATCGTTCAGTTCGACCGGCGGCCGGGTGCTTCCCACGAAGCGGGACACGAAAAAGCCGGTGTCGCCGAAGCGACACCGGCCTGAAGCCGACCCTTACTACTGGGTGAGATTGACGTCCAGAAGATCCTTGACCTGCTGGACGATCTCCTCCGGCGTGCCGTGACCGGTGAAACCGGCCGCCAGCCGATGGCCGCCACCGCCGAGCGCCACCGCCACCGCGCTGACGTCGACCGCGCCCTTGGAGCGCAGCGACACCGCCCACTCCCCGGCCGACATCTGTTTCACCAGCACCGCCACGTCCGCCTCGGCGACGCTGCGGACCGGGTCGATGAGCGATTCCAGCACGTACGGCTTCTGGTCGTACCTCTCGAGGTCGGCCGTCGTCGCGTACGTCCAGACCAGACCGCGCCCACCCGCCGCCGTGACGTCGAGACAGGCCCGGCCCAGCACCTCGCCGGAGAGTTTCATCGCCCCGAAGGGGCGGGTGTCGAAGATCCGCCGCGAGATCTCGGCCGGGCTGATGCCGGTGGCGATCAGCCGGGCCGCGAGCTGATGCACCTCGGGCGTGGTCAGATCGAACTTGAACGAGCCGGTGTCGGTCGACAGCGCCACGTAGAGGCACTCGGCGATCTCGGCGTCGAGCGGCACACCGAGCCGGCTCAGCAGCCCCTCGGCGACCACGGAGGTCGCGGCGGCCCGCGGGGCCACCAGGTTGATGCCGCCGAAGCCGGTGTTCGACGCGTGGTGGTCGAGCACGATCACGGCCGGCGCGGTGGGCAGCAGGCTCACCAGGTCGCCGAGGCGCGACTCGGCCGCGACGTCGAAAACCATGACCAAGGCCGGGTTCTCGTACGCGTCCTGCTCGGCGACCAGCATGTCGCTGCCGGGCAGCTCACGGTAGGGCACGGGAACCTCGAACCGCCCCGGGAACGTCGCCCGCAGCCGGGTCACGCCGAGCCGGCGCAGCCCCAGGCCGAAGCCGAGCATGCTGCCGAGCGCGTCCCCGTCCGGGTTGACGTGACAGATGAGCTGGACCTCGTCGCCGGGCCCGAGCGCGCGGATCGCGTCGATCGCCGCCGTCCACTCGAGGTCGGCCACTCCCCCGATGACCGCCGGCACGCCGGCTTCCCCACCGGCGAGCGTGGCGGCCCCGAAGGACCAGGCGGACCGCGGACCCTCGGCCGGCCGGGGAACGCCCCCGGGGGCCATGCCCCCGGGGATGCTGGAGACGGTTCTCACCCCTGGTCCTCGCGGGCGCCGACCCGCTCGTCCTCGTCCTCGTCGTCCTCGTCGGCCTTGTAGGGGTCGGGATCGCCCGCATACTGCTTGCCGGCGGCGAGCCGCTGCACCTCCTGGTCGCGCAGGCGCGCCTCGGCCAGCAGGTGGTCGATCTCCTTGGCCTGGTCCTGCACGTTGTCGAGCACGAACGCCAGACTCGGCGAGTGCCGCAGCCCCAGGGCGTGGCCGACGCGGCTGCGCAGCATGCCCTTGGCGCTCTCCAGCGCGGCCTTGGTGGCCGCCTGCTCGGTCGGATCGCCGAGCACCGTGTAGTAGACGGTCGCCTCGCGCAGATCGCCGGTGATCCGCGCGTCCGTGATGGTCACCATGCCGAGCCGGGGATCTTTGATCTCTCGTACCAGCGATGCCACCAGCTCCCGTACGCGCTCCGCATGACGGCGCGTCTTGGCCGGGTCCGACATATCGCCCACCTCCGACTGTGATCCCGCGGGTCTCATTACCCCCGCCCAACTGCTGAAGCGTACCCAGCCCGCCCATGGGCCGAACTAGTCGTCCTCCCCGTAGAGACGGCGCTTGACCGAGAGCAACTCGATCTCGGGGCGGCCGGCCATCTGGTTCTCACAGGTGTCGATGACGGCGCGGGCCTGGGACGGCTCGGCGGCGACCACGGCCACGCCGAGCTGGGCGCGGCCGTGCAGGTCATGCATGCCGACCTCGGCGGCGCTGACCTCGTATTTCTTCAGCATCGCGAGGATCGGGCGGACGTAGGAGCGCTTCTGCTTGAGCGAACGCGAGTCGCCGGGCAGGAGCAGGTCGAACACTGCGGTTTCCGTATACATCAGCGGGAAGGCTACCGCCGGGGTACGACAGTTCTCAGCCGGTTTTCCGGGCGATGAGAACGTCGCGCTCGATGCCCTGGTCCACGCGGTGCTCCAGGGGCGCCTGAGGAACCAGGGCGAGCCCGTTGGCCAGCAGGATGTCCTCGGCCAGCTCCCGCTTGGCGACCTTGGTGTTCCACGACAGCCCGATCGCGGCGCCGGGGCGTAGCAGCGGCAGCCAGCCCGGCACCGCCCGCTCCAGCAGGTCGAGCGGCCGCCGCGTGATGCCGCCCTCGTCGTCGTAGCTACCGTGCGCGACCCCGTACGGCAGGTCGGCCACCAGAATGTCGGCCACCCCCCCGCGCAGCAGGCCCTCGAGTTGGGTCGTGTCCGCCTGCAGGACGGTGATCTTCTGCACGGCGCCCGCCTTGTGGTCGTCCTTGCTGGCGGCCATGGTCACTTCGAGCCGGCGGGCGGCCCGTTTGCCCTGCCGCCGCACCGGCACCAGTTCGGCGGTGTGCTTGAGGCGCTTGCGCTTCAGCCAGGTCTGGAGGAACAGTTTGTACGCCTCCACGTCCTTCCCGTCGATCTCCACCCCGACGCCGTCGTAGCCGTACATCAGCGCCTGGTTGAGCGTCGTCCCGCGGCCGCAGAGCGGGTCGAGGACGGTGAGGTGCCCGTCGAGCATCCGCTCTGCCGAGGCCGAGGCGAGCAGGGTGAGGTTGAGCACGAGCTTGGTGAACTGCTCGTTGGTCTTGCCCGCGTACTTCGGAATCGTGATCAGGTCGCTGTCGTACCGCGCCAGCGGCGTCAACGTGAGGGGCCGCAGAAGGTCGTCGACCTGTTCGAAGAGGGCGTACGCCGACGACAGGTTCGACAAATACGAAATGTCCCGCTCCGAGAGAGCCCCGGTGAAGGTCAAGTACTCCACCCCGCCGAGCACGGTCACGTCCGCGTCCGAAATGTCCGAGGACAACACGGACCCGAAGGCCGCGAGCTCAGCGACGGCAAGACGGGAGGCCTGATCGGCGTACACACGATTGGCAGAGGGAGCGAGCAGCAGGGCGTACCGGGACATGGGTGTCATCTTCGCAAGAAAGGCCCCGGCGCCTGAGCGCCGGGGCCTTTCTATGAGAGCTGCTTACGCGCGGGGCTTCTCGCGCATCTCGAAGGTCTCGATCACGTCGCCGACCTGCGGGGTGCCGAAGCCGCTCAGCGTCAGACCACACTCGAAGCCCTCGCGGACCTCGGTCGCGTCGTCCTTGAAGCGGCGCAGCGAGCTGACCGTGACGTTCTCGGCCACCACGACGCCGTCCCGCAGGATGCGGGCCTTGGCGTTGCGGCGGATGAGACCGCTGCGGACCAGACAGCCGGCGATGAGTCCGATCTTGGACGAGCGGAAGACCTCGCGGATCTCCGCCGTGCCCTGCTCGACCTCTTCGTACTCCGGCTTGAGCAGACCCTTGAGCGCGGCCTCGATCTCCTCGATGGCCTGGTAGATCACGCTGTAGTAGCGGATCTCCACGTTCGCCCGGTCGGCCATCTCCTTGACCTTGTTCGAGGCCCGGACGTTGAAGCCGATGATCGTGGCGGTCGCTTCCGAGGAGGCGCTCGCCAGGTTCACGTCGCTCTCGGTGATCGCACCGACGCCGCGGTGGATGACCTTGAGCTGGATCTCGTCCGGAATCTCGAGCTTGAACAGCGCGTCCTCGAGGGCCTCGACCGAACCGGACGAGTCGCCCTTGATGACCAGGGTGAGCGAGGTCTTCTCGCCCTCCTTGAGCTGCTCCATGAGCGTCTCGAGAGTCGCCTTGGACCGCGAGTTGGCGAAGCTCGCCGCGCGGCGGCGGGCCTGCCGCTGCTCGGCGATCTGCCGAACGGTGCGGTCGTCCTCGCCGGCCAGGAACGTGTCGCCGGCGCCGGGCACCGAGGTGAGACCGAGGACCAGGACCGGACGGGCCGGGAAGGCCTCGGACACCGCGTTGCCGTTCTCGTCGAGCATGGCGCGGACGCGGCCGTGCGCGCCGCCCGCCACGATCGAGTCGCCGGCACGCAGGGTGCCCTTCTGCACCAGTACGGTCGCGACGGCGCCGCGGCCCTTGTCGAGGTGCGACTCGACGATCGCGCCCTGTGCCGAGCCGTCGATCGGAGCGGTCAGCTCCAGCGACGCGTCGGCGGTCAGCAGGACGGCCTCGAGCAGGTCGTCGATGCCGATGCCGGGCTTGGCCGCGACGTTGACGAACATCGTGTCGCCGCCGTACTCCTCGGCCAGGAGCCCGTAGTCGGCGAGCTGCTGGCGCACCTTCTCCGGGTTGGCGTCGGGCTTGTCGACCTTGTTCACCGCGACCACGATCGGCACCTCGGCCGCCTTGGCGTGGTTGAGCGCCTCGACCGTCTGCGGCATGACGCCGTCGTCGGCCGCCACGACCAGGATGACGATGTCGGTCACCTGGGCGCCACGGGCACGCATGGCGGTGAACGCCTCGTGACCCGGGGTGTCCAGGAACGTGATCGCCCGGTCCTCGCCGTTGTGCTCGTACGACACCTGGTAAGCGCCGATGTGCTGGGTGATGCCACCCGCCTCGCCGGCGACCACGTTGGTCTTGCGGATCGCGTCGAGCAGCTTCGTCTTACCGTGGTCGACGTGACCCATGACGGTCACGACCGGCGGACGGGTGACCAGACGGTCCTCCGCCACCTCGGCGTCGAGGTCGATGTTGAACTGCGCGAGCAGCTCACGGTCCTCGTCCTCGGGGCTGACGATCTGCACGTTGAAGCCCAGGTGCTCACCGAGCAGCAGCAACGTGTCGTCGGAGCACGACTGCGTCGCCGTCACCATCTCGCCCAGGTTGAACATCTCCTGGACCAGCGAGCCCGGGTTCGCGTTGATCTTGTCGGCGAAGTCGGAGAGCGACGCGCCGCGGGAGAGCCGGATCTCCTGGCCCTGACCCCGCGGAGCGCCGGAGCTCATCTGCGGGGCGGACAGGTTGTCGAACTCTTGACGCCGCTGCTTCTTCGACTTGCGACCGCGGGTCGGCCGGCCGCCCGGACGCCCGAAGGCACCCGCGGCACCGCCGCCACGACCGCGACCGCCGCCACCGGGACGACCCGGAGCGCCGGCACCGGCCGGAGCACCGCCGCCACCACCGGGACCGCCGCGGTAGCCACCGCCACCGCCGCCGCCGGGACCACCGCGGTAGCCACCGCCACCACCGGCACCGCCGCCGCCACCGGGACGGAAGCCGCCACCGGCACCGCCGCCGCCACCGGGACGGAAGCCGCCACCGGCACCGCCACGACCGCCGCCGCCACCGGGGCCGCCACGGCCACCGGCGCCGCCACCCGGACGGCCGGGGCCGGCCGGACGCTGCGCGGGCATGGACGCGGGGCTGGGCCGCGGGGGCATCGAGGCCGGGCTCGGCCGCGGGGGCATGCCCGGCTGGTTGGGCCGGGGCATGGAAGCCGGCGAGGGACGGGCGGCGTTGCCACCCGAGACGCCGAACGGGTTGTTACCCGGGCCACGCGACGGCGGGCGCGGGGTGTTGCCACCGGCGGGGCCGGGACGCGGGCCGGCCGGAGCACCGCCGCCACCCTGCGGGGCGGGGCGGGACGCGGGCGAACCCGGGCGCGGCGGAACCGAGCCGGGGCCGGGACGCGGTCCGGGGCCACGGGGCGCGCCGCTGTCGGCCGGGGGCTGCTGCGCCCGGCGCTCGGCGTCACGCGTGCGGGCGGCCTGAGCGGCCTTGACCGCGGCCTCCTGCTCGGCCTTGAGCGCCGAGGCACGGGCCTCGGCCGCCGCGACCTCGATGTCGTGGGCGCTGGCCGGCTTGGCGACCGGGCCGGGCGTGGGGCCCGGACGGCCGGGAACCGGCGGCTTGGGACGCGCGAAAGAGCCGGGCGACGGGGCGGCCGGCGACGTCGGGGCGCTGGGAGCGCCACCGGCGGCGGGGCCGGGCCGGCGCGGCGGCTGGGGACGCGCGGCGGGCGGAGCCGGGCGAGCCGATGACGGCGCGCTGGGCGCAGCACTGCTGGCGGCGGGCGCGGACGGGGCCGGAGCCGCCGGAGCGGAACCTGCCTCGAGGGCACCACGCAGCCGCCGGGCCACCGGGGCCTCGACCGTGCTGGATGCGGATTTGACGAACTCGCCCATCTCCTTGAGCTTGGCGAGAACGGTCTTGCTGTCGACCCCGAGCTCCTTCGCGAGCTCGTGTACGCGGGCCTTTCCTGGCACTGCACTCCTCACTTCGAGGTCGTGCGAGCGCACCCGCAACGACCTCACTCGTGCACTAGAAGCCTGTTCATTTCAGGGACTTCATCGTGTGCTCATCTAGGTCGTCCTACCTTGCTGGGTCATGACGCGGCCACAGCGGCCGTGTCATCTGTCGTTCCGCACGGCAAGGCCGTACGGATGTGCTCGGCCAGCAATCCGGTGTCAGCAACACCGGTGAGACGCAGCGCGCGCCCGAAGGCACGACGCCGCTCCGCCAGCGCGAAGCAAGCCGGATCGGGATGCAGATGCGCTCCCCGGCCCGGCAGTCGGCGGTTCGGATCGGGCTGGAGCCGGAGATCTTCCCCGGTGCCGGCCGCGACGAACCGAATCAACTCGATGGCCGGCGCACGCTTGCGACAGCCAACACAGGTTCGTGTCGGACCGGCCACGTGAAAGTCTACTCCTCAGACGTCCGGAACGCGTATCCGGTCAGCTTCCCGCCTCGGCCGCATCGCGGTCGGAGGCTCCGGCGGGCTCGTTGTCCGGCCGGATGTCGATGCGCCAGCCGGTGAGCCGGGCCGCGAGCCGGGCGTTCTGACCCTCCCGACCGATCGCCAGCGAGAGCTGGAAATCGGGCACGGTGACCCGGGCCGTCCGGCTGGCCGCGTCGACCACCTCGACCCGCAGGGCCTTGGCTGGTGAGAGCGCGTTGCCCACGAACTGGGCCGGGTCGTCCGAGTAGTCGATGATGTCGATCTTCTCGCCGTGCAGCTCGCTCATGACGGCCCGGACCCGCTGTCCCATGGGACCGATACAGGCACCCTTGGCGTTCACGCCCGGCACTGTCGAATGCACCGCGATCTTCGTACGGTGACCTGCCTCACGTGCGATCGCGGCGATCTCGACGGTGCCGTCGGCGATCTCCGGCACCTCGAGCGCGAAGAGCTTCTTGACCAGCGCCGGGTGTGACCGGGAGAGCGTCACCTGCGGGCCGCGGAAACCCTTGGCCACGTGCACCACGATGCCGCGGATGCGGGAGCCGTGGTCGTACGGCTCGCCGGGCACCTGCTCGGACTGCGGCAGCACCGCCTCGATCTTGCCGAGGTCGACGATGACGATGCCCTTCTCGGCCCGTGCGGCGTCCGCCTGCACGATGCCGGTGACCAGGTCGCCGTCGCGTCCCGCGTACTCACCGAAGTGCTGCTCGTCGGTGGCCTCGCGCAGCCTCTGGAGGATGACCTGCTTGGCGGTCATCGCGGCGATGCGGCCGAAGTCGTGCGGGGTGTCGTCCCACTCGCGCACGACCGTGCCGTCGGCGTCCAGCTCCTGCGCCAGCACCGACGCGACGCCGGACTTGCGGTCGATCTCCACGCGGGCGTGGCTCTGCGCGCCCTCCGTGTGCCTGTATGCCGTGAGCAGCGCGGTCTCGATGGCCGCCAGAATCGTCTCGAACGGGATCTCCCGCTCGCGCTCCAGGGCGCGCAGCGCCGCGAGGTCGATGTTCATTCCTCGCCCTCCCTATCGTCGGTGTCGATGTCGTCGTCGTCCTCGTCGTCGCCGAAGTCGGCCTCGTCGAGCCGCTTGAACTCGATCTGCACCTTGCCGGCGCCGAGTTCGGGGTACTTCAGCTCGTGCGGTGTGCCGTCGACGTCGAGCACGATGCCCTCGTCGCCGGCGTCGGTCACCCGGCCGGTCATGCCGTTCACGGCAACCAGCCGGCCCCGGTTGCGCCGCCAGTGGCGCGGCTCGGTCAGCGGCCGGTCCACGCCCGGCGAGCCGACCTCCAGTTGGTACTCCCCCGCGAGGACCTCGCCACCGCGCTCCTCGGCGGCGTCGAGCGCCTCCGAGATCGCGCGGGAGACGACGGCCACGTCGTCCAGGCCGATGCCGCCGTCGGTGTCGACCAGGACGCGGACCACGTGCCGGCGACCGGCGCGGGCGACGCTGACGTCCTCCAGGTCGTACCCGGCGCCGGCGACCACCGGCTCGATCACGGCGCGGACCCGGGCCCGGGCCGCGGCGAGATCGACGCGGGGCGGAGCGGGTACCCGTTCCTCGGCCTGCCTCTTACGGCCACCAGGCCGGGCACCGGCGCGACCACGCTGCGTCATCGGGCCTCGACCTTTCGTCAAAAAACTCAGAAACGACTCTATGCCGCCGGGCGAAGAGCCCCGCGGCTGACGCAGAGCGTAACGCGCCGGTCGCGTCGAACGTTCGGCGCCGCACCGATTCCGCGCCATCCGCAGGTCACCGGCTGTACCGCATGGTGTTGACTGGCGCCGTGCGCGAGATTCGGGAGATCGGACACAGCCGCCGGTGGCTGCTCGGCACGGCCGCGGGAGCGGGCGCCGCCGCCCTGACCGGCTGCGGCC
Source organism: Paractinoplanes atraurantiacus (assembly GCF_900215205.1). GTDB lineage: Bacteria > Actinomycetota > Actinomycetes > Mycobacteriales > Micromonosporaceae > Actinoplanes > Actinoplanes atraurantiacus. The sequence goes on along the minus strand of NZ_OBDY01000001.1, from coordinate 1,255,986 downwards.
TGTTCGACCAGGCCGATCCGGAGCCGCCGAAGCCACCCGACCCGCTCGAGTCCCTGCTGGCCGAGGCGGTCGCGCTCGCCACCGCGTACGACCAAGCGATCGTCAGCCAGCCCGGGCTGCGCACCCGCCTCGCGCCGCTGGCCGAGGACCACCGCACCCATGCCGCCGAGATGTCCCGCCTCATCGGCAAGCCCCTGGCGTCCGGTCCCGCGCCGAGCGCGAGCGCCGGGCCGGCGACCACGGTGGCCGCCCTGCGCCAGGCCGAGCTGGCCGCGCAGAAGACCGCGGTCGCCGCCTGCAAGGTGGCCGCCACCGACCGGGCCGGCCTGGTCGGCTCCATCGCCGCCTGCCGCGCCACCCACGCCGAGGCCCTGCGATGAACGCCGCCGGCCGCGCCACCCACGCCGAGGCCCTGCCATGACCAAGATGAACGAGCAGCTCGGCGCCGCCCTCGCCGCCGAGGAGGCGGCCATCTACGCGTACGGGGTGATCGGCGTCCACCTCGACAGCGACGGCGACGTGACCGAGGCCCGGGCGGCCGAGCAGGCCCACCGGCAGAAACGCGACTACCTGGTCGGCCGGATGTCGCAGCTGAAGGCGAGCGCCGCGCCCTCACCGGCCGGATATCAGCTGCCGTACGAGGTGACCGACCGCGCCACCGCGCTCAAGCTGGCCATCCAGATCGAGGACGGGGTGGCGCAGGGCTGGCGCCCGGTGCTGCCGGTGACCGAGGGCGCCGAGCGGTCCACCGCCCTGGCCGCGATGACCGAGGCCGCCGTACGGGCCACCCGCTGGCGCCGGCTGGCCGAGGTGGCCCCAGCCACGATCGCCTGGCCCGGACGCCCCGATTAGTCCGTTTTACCGCTACGCGCTGTAGACCTTTCGCGTACACGTTCATCCCACAGAATGACGGGGTGCTGGAGGAGATCGATCTCACTTCGCCCCGCGGGCGGCTGGCCGAGCGGTTGCACGACGTCATCGAACGGCGATGGCCGGCCGAGGTCCACGCCATCGGGGTGTACGGATCAGTCGCGCACGGCGACGACCACGACGGCAGCGACGTCAACGTGCAGGTGATCACCTATCGCCCGGGCGCCGGGCCGAAGCCGGTCCTGCGCCGGGTCGACGGCATCCTGGTCGACCTGCGGGTGACGACCGGCGACGAGGGCATGCGCCAGGCGCGCGAGGTGACCCCGCGCTGGCCGCTCGCCGCCGACCGGCTGGTGAGCACCCGGCCGCTGCACGACCCGCGGGGCTGGTTCGGCGCCCGGCGCGACGCCCACCTGGCCCGGCTGGCCGAGGCCCGGCCGCCCGAGTTCACCGGTGCGGCCCGGCACGACTGGGAGGTGGCGGCGGCCGCGCACGACCGCGCGGTCCGCCTCGCCGAGTGGTACGAGACGGACGCCGCCCTGGTGATGATCGCCGAGGCGCGGCTGTACGCGGCGCTGGTGGCCGGCCTGCTCAGTCGCACCTATTTCCGCAACAAGGCTGACGCGGTCAAGCGGACCGGCCTGGCCGGAGCCGACGTGCAGGAACTCGCCTCGGTCCTCAAGGCGCAGGCCGAGGACCTGACCGGCCGGGGCTGCCCGGTCGACGGCAGCCTCCGCGACCTGCTGTCCTAAGGCAGGGTGAGAATCTCCGAGCCCTCCTCGGTGACCACCAGCGTGTGCTCGAACTGGGCGGTCCACTTGCGGTCCTTGGTGACGACCGTCCAGCCGTCCTTCCAGATCTCGTACTCGTGGGTGCCGAGCGTGATCATCGGCTCGATGGTGAAGGTCATCCCGACCTCCATCACCGTGTCCAGGCGCGGATTGTCGTAATGCGGGATGTAGAGCCCGGAATGGAACGTCTCACCGATGCCGTGACCGGTGAAGTCGCGGACCACCCCGTAGCCGAACCGGCGGGCGTACGCCTCGATGACCCGCCCGATCGCGTTGATGGGGCGGCCCGGCGCGACCGCCCGGATACCGCGCATCATCGCCTCGTGGGTGCGCTCGACCAGCAGCCGGGCCTCGTCGCTCACCTCGCCCACGCAGAACGTGGCGTCGGTGTCGCCGTGCACGCCGTCGAGATAGGCCGTGACGTCGACGTTGACGATGTCACCGTCCTCGAGCACCGTCGAGTCGGGGATGCCGTGGCAGATCACCTCGTTGAGCGAGGTGCAGCAGGATTTCGGAAAACCCTTGTAACCCAGTGTCGACGGGTACGCGCCGTGATCGCACAGGAACTCGTGGACCACCCGGTCGATCTCGTCGGTGGTCACGCCCGGCTTGCAGTGCTCGCCGGCGAGCTGGGTGGCCCGCGCCGCCAGACGCCCGGCGATCCGCATCTTCTCGATGGTCTCGGCGGTCTGAACGTGGGATCCACGCCACTCTTTCGGGCGCTTCTTACCCACGTACTCGGGTCGGACGATCTGTGCCGGGACCGCCCGCCAGGGCGACTGTTTTCCCGGCATCAATGGGGCACGAACGGTCATCGCCCCAGCCTATCGCCGCCATGCGCGCGATCCTCGCCCATGGGCACAGCCCGGTAACAGGTCCGTTGACCTTAATCAACCGGTTCTTGCCGCGTTTCCGGCGCTGTGTAATCGTGTGTTCGTGGATCAAGAGGGGGCCGACCCGAACTTCACCGCGACCGGCGTGGTGACCGGGAACAGGGTGACCGTGACCGTGACCGGCGAGGTGGACATGTCCACCGCCGACGCCATGCTCCGCGCCGCGACAGTGGACGGCGCCGCCGCGGCCACGCTCGACCTGCGTGAGGTCAGCTTCTTCGACTCCGCCGCCATTCACGCCTTGTTGCAGCTCGCCGACCGCTACGGCGAGGCCCTGCTCGTGCACCCCTCGGGCCAGGTCCGCCGGGTGCTGGAGATCTCCGGCCTGTCGACCCAGCCCTGGCTCAGCGCGGACTAGACAGCGGCCGTCGCAAGGTCACCGAGGTGCCCTGCGCCGAGCGGCTGACCGACAGCTCGCAGAGCGCGCCGATCAGCGCCAGGCCGCGGCCGCGGAAGCCCTCGGAGCTGGTGTCGCGCCAGGTGCCCGTGTCGTGCACGGTGACCACGACCGCGTCGTCGGTGAGCGAGGCCTCCACAGTGATCACCGGCTCGGCCGGCTCGACCGGGTGCTCGATCGCGTTGGCCGCCGCCTCGGAGACCGCCACGGTCAGGTCGAAGACGTCGTCCTCGGGCACGTCGTTCCCGGTCAGGAAGTCCTCCAGCCGCCGGCGCAGCACGCTGAGCCGGCCCGGCTCGGCCGGCAGCCGCAGCACGAACTCGCGGGGCTCGGTCACCTCCAGCGCCAGCAGCGCGATGTCGTCACGGCGATGCCGGCGCGCGGCCTTGGCCAGCAGCCCGTCGAGCAGGTCCTCGACGTGCTCGGCCGGCTTGGCGGCGTCGGCCGTCAGGTCGGCCAGTCCGCTGTCGATGCCCAGCTTCCGGTCCTCGACCAGCCCGTCGGTGTAGAGCAGGAGCCGGCTGCCGGGCGGCACCCGCGCCTCCATCGTCGGATAGGCCGACCCGGCCAGGGCGCCGATGGGCGGGCCGAGCGCCGACGGATAGAGGAACGTGCCGAGCTCGCCCGGATGCACCATCACCGGCGAAGGGTGCCCGGCCGACGAGTAGTGCAAGCTACGGGCCACCGGGTCGTACCGGACACAGACGACGGTCGCGAACTGACGGCGGCCCAGGTTGTCCACGAGCCGGTTCAGCCGGGTCAGGGACTCACCACAGTCGAAACCTTCCAGGATGTAGGCCCGCAGAGCGTTGCGCAGCTGGCCCATCACCGCCGCCGCCTGCACCCCCTTGCCCACCACGTCGCCGATGATCAGGAAGAGCTGGTCGCCGGGGGCGGCGATGACGTCGTACCAGTCGCCGCCGACCTCGGCCTCGTTGCTGCCGGGCAGATAGCGGCTGGCCACGATCGCGCCCGGCATCCGCGGCAGTGACTGCGGCAGCAGGCTGTGCTGCAGCGTGGTGGCGATCCGGTGCTCGGCCTCGTAGAGGCGCGCGTTCTCCAGCCGCAGCCCGATCAGGCGGGCCAGCTGGGCCAGCACCGCCGGCTCGAGGGCGCCGCCGGGCGACGACCACACCCGCAGCTCGCCCACGGTGGCGCCGGACGTGTCGGGCAGCGGCAGCACGGCGTCGGGCTCGGCCGCCGGATCGGCGCCACCGTCCACCTCGGCCCGTGCGCCGGGCACCGACACCACCACCCGGCCGGCCGAGGTCATCGCCCGCACGTGCCGGGCCGCGACGTCCAGCACCTCGGCCGTGGTGCGCACGGTGTTGACCGCGGCGGCCGTGTCCACCAGCCCGCGCAGCCGGCTGATGATCTGGCGGCGGGCCTGGCCCAGGTCGAGGTTGGCCCGGACCCGGGCGACCAGGTCGCGGGCCGAGAACGGCTTGACCAGGTAGTCGTCGGCGCCGGCGGCGAGACCCTCGACCGAGGCCTCCTCTCCGGCCCGGGCGGAGAGCACGACGATCGGCACGTCGCGGGTGCGCTCGTCGTCGCGCAGGGCGGCGATCAGCCCGAAGCCGTCCAGCCGGGGCATCATCACGTCGGTCAGCACCAGGTCGAAGCGGCCGCGCCGGACCAGTTCGAGGGCGGCCTGGCCGTCCACCGCGGTGGTCACGTCCCAATGGGGGCGCAGCAGGCGGGCCACATGGTCACGCAGATCGGCGTTGTCGTCGACGAGCAGGATCCGGCCCGGCCGGCGGTCGTCCGAGGGCGACGGCAGCGGCAGCGTGACCGGCTCGTCGCCGGTCCACCAGTGCTCGGCCTCCTCGACGTACGGGCGTGGGTCGATCTCGGGACCGAGCGGCTCCCCGCGCTGGACGACCCGGTCGGCCGGCAGATGCGCCGTGCCGAAGGGGACCCGGACGGTGAAGACGCTGCCGAGACCCGGCGTGCTGGTGGCGGCGGCCGAGCCACCGTGCATCTCGGCCAGCTCGCGGACGAGCGCGAGTCCGATGCCGGTGCCCTCGTGGCTGCGCGACCAGGCGCCGGTGACCCGGTGGAAGCGGTCGAACAGCAGCGGCTGCTGATCGGCCGGGATGCCGACGCCGGTGTCCTTCACGGACAGCACCGCGTAGCCCGCGTCCGGGCCGACCCGCACCTCGACCCGGCCGGCCGGGGTGAACTTGACCGCGTTCGAGAGCAGGTTGAGGACGATCTTCTCCCACATCTCGCGGTCGACGTAGACCGGCGCCGCCAGCGGCGGTGTCTCCACGACCAGTTCCAGGCCGGCCCGCTCGGCCGCGGCGCGGAACGTGCTGGCCAGCCGGGCCGTGTAGTCGGCCAGGTCGGTCGGCAGATAGGCCGCCCGCAGCCGGCCGGACTCGAGCCGCGAGAAGTCGAGCACCGTGTTGACCAGCTTGAGCAGGCGCAGGCCGTTGCGCTGCATCGGCAGCAGCCGCTCGCGCTGGGCCGGGGGCAGCGCCGGGTCGCCGAGCAGATCCTCCAGCGGCCCGAGGATCAGGGTCAGGGGTGTACGGAACTCGTGGCTGACGTTCGAGAAGAAGTTGGTCTTGGCCTGGTCGAGGGCGGCCAGCTCGGCGGCGCGGGAGCGCTCCTGCTCGTACGCCCGCAGGTTGCCCACGGCCCGGGAGATCTGCGCCGCCGCCAGTTCGAGGAAGTCGCGGTAGGTGCCGCCCAGCGAGAGGTAGCGGCTCAGCCCGACCACCAGCGCGCCGACCGTGGTGGTGCCGACCGTGATCGGCAGCGCCAGTGCCTCGCCGGACGCGTCCCGCGGCGGGTCGGCGATCTCGGTCAGCGGCACCCGGACCGGCTTCCCGCTCTCGATCACCTGCCGGGCCACCGGGAGGTCACCTTCGTCGTCGTCGAGGACGAGGCGGGCGAAGGGCACGTCCTTGGGGTTCTCGCCGAGCACCTCGACGGCCTCGGCGGCCAGCGCCGCCTGATCGGGTGAGTCGGCGAGGCGGGAGCCGAGCGCGCTCAGCGTGCGCACCCGGCGCGTGTTGAGCACCCGGCCGGTGGTGTCGCTGACGATGCAGAAGACGCCGGCGACCTCACCCGGCGCCGTCCGGATCGGATCGTACGAGAGGTCGAAGTAGGCCTCCTCGAGGAAACCGTGCCGCTCCAGCAGGAAGGCGAAGTCGGTGCCCCAGAACGCCCCGTCGTTGTCGACGACACCGGAGAACAGGCCCTCGAGCAGCGGCCACGTCTCGGACCACATCTCGCTGCAGGGCCGGCCGAGATAGTCGGGGTGCTTGCCACCGAGGACCGAGATGTACGCGTCGTTGTAGAGCGCGCAGTACTGCGGGCCCCAGAGAAGGGCGATCTGGGCCCGCGAGGCGAGCATCGTGGCCACGGCCATCCGAAGCTCGGACGGCCACCCGGAGGGATGACCGAGCGGACTGCGCGACCAGTCGAACTCGAGCATGCGGCGGCCCATCTCACCGCCGCGCTCGAACGCCGTGCGCAGCTGGCCCGGGAGTACGCCGTCCGGACCCTCGCCCAAGGGGACCTCCCCGCACGCTTCACCGACCGTACGGATAGGCACCGTAACACCGGGCCACCGGTGTCACACGGCGAGTGCCGCCTCCCCGAGCCCCGCCCGCTTCGCCGCGGCCTCCACCAGGCGCGAGAAGACACGCAGGTCGTTGGTGCGCTCGGGATGCCACTGCACGCCGATGGCGTACGTCAGGGCCGGATCCTCGATGATCTCGATGACCTGGTCGTCGGGGCACCAGCCGGTGGCGGTGAACGAGCCCGGGTCGTCGACCGCCTGATGGTGGAAGGAGTTCACTGTCAGGCGCTCGCCGAGGAGCTCGTGCGCCCGCGAGCCGGGCCGCACGGTCACGTCGTGCCGCCCGTAGGCGGCGGCGCCGGCGGCCAGCGGGTCGGTGCCGGGCGCGCCCCGGTGGTGGTCGCTGCCGAGCAGGTCGGGCAGGTGCTGGTGCAGCGTGCCGCCGCCGGCCACGGCCATCACCTGCATGCCGCGGCACACGCCGAGCACCGGCAGGTCGGCCTCGAGGGCGGCCTTCATGAGCATCAGCTCGGCGGTGTCGCGCTCCTTGTCGACCTCGGTCTCCGGATGCCGCTCGGCGCCCCAGTAGGCCGGATCGATGTCGTTGCCGCCGCTGAAGACGATGCCGTCCAGCGACTCGACGACGTCGGTTCCGGGCTCGTCCGGGGTGATCAGCACGGCTCGCCCACCGACGGCGTGCACGGCTCGCACGTACGTCATGGGGAGCATGCCCGCCATGAGGTCGTTGCCGTCGTACTGCACTTGCCGGGAGTACGCGGTCATGCCGATCAAGGGCCTGCGCATGCGGTGATTTCCTCCTGTGTCTCAGTTCCGGGCCGCGGTGGCCAGCGCTCCGAACAGGCGCCGGTCACGAACCACTTCCGGGTGCCACTGCACGCCAAGGACGAACCGGCGGCCCGGGTCCTCCACGGCTTCGGGGAGCCCGTCCTCGGCGCGGCCGGTGACGGTGAGCGTGCCCGGATCGGCGACGCCCTGATGGTGGAAGCAGCGGATGGCCAGGTCGTCACCCATCAGGGTGGCGATGCGGCTGCCGGGCTCGAACCGCGCGTCGTGCTCGCCGTACACACCCGGCGCGGGCCGGTGCTTCTCGTGCCCGAGCAGGTCGGGCAGATGCTGGTGCAGCGTCCCACCGGCGGCGACGGTGAGCAGCTGCATTCCCCGGCAGATGCCGAGGACCGGCATGTCCATCTCCAACGCCGCGCGGACCAGCCGCAATTCCGCGGTGTCCCTCTCAGGGCGTACGACGGTGTGCGGGCCGGGCTCCTGGCCGTACATCTCGGGGCCGAGGTCGGGACCGCCGGCGAGCACCAGCCCGTCCAGCGCACGCAGCACGTCGGTGTCGTCCTCCTGGGGGATCAGGACGGGCCGTCCACCGGCCAGCGTGACGGCGGCGACGTAGTCGTGCGGGATCAGCGTGGTCGGCAGATCCCGCCAGACACCCCACGTGGCGTTCTCCACATAGGTCGTGATGCCGATGATCGGGCGCATCGCCCCACCGTAACCAGATCATGTTTCTGTTCCATCGCCTTTTCGGCGTAATGGGGGTGTGGGGTGTCACCTCATTACGAGGTGACACCCCACCACGGGCCCTTCTGTCCCACCTACGCAGGGATCGACCTGTGCGGGCGGGGATTCGACCCCTTCACCCCTCTCGGGCGTAAAAGGGACGTGCCCATGGAAACGACCTCTCAAACGTTCACAGCGGAGTTACATAGGCGCCGGTGATTCCACCGTCCACCACGAACTGCGAGGCGGTCATGAACGAGGCGTCGTCGCTGGCCAGGAACGCCACCGCCGCCGCGATCTCCGCGGGCTCGGCGAACCGACCCATCGGCACGTGCACGAGCCGCCGGGCCGCCCGCTCCGGGTCCTTGGCGAACAGCTCCATCAGCAGCGGGGTCGCCACGGGTCCCGGGCAGAGCGCGTTGATCCGGATGCCCTCCCGCGCGAACTGCACACCGAGCTCGCGGGTCATCGCCAGCACGCCGCCCTTGCTCGCCGTGTACGCGATCTGCGACGTGGCCGCCCCGAGCAGCGCCACGAACGACGCCGTGTTGATGATCGAGCCCTTGCCCTGCCGCTGCATGTGCGGAATCGCGTATTTGCAGCAGAAGAAGACCGACGTGGTGTTGACCTTGAGTACGCGCTCCCACGCGTCCAGGCCGGTGACCAGGATCGAGTCGTCGTCCGGCGGCGAGATGCCGGCGTTGTTGAAGGCGATGTCGACCCGTCCGTGCCGCTCGGCGACGCCGTCGAACAGCCGCTTGACCGACTCCTCGTCGCTGACGTCGCAGGCCACGAACTCGCCACCGACCTCGTCGGCGACCGCCTTACCGGCGTCTTCCGAGATGTCCACGGCGATGACCTTCGCGCCCTCGGCGGCGAACCGCCGGGCGGTGGCCAGCCCGATACCGCTGCCGGCGCCGGTGATCACGGCGACCCGGTCCCGCAAACGCTCCACTTACTCTCCCATCGCAAGGAACACGTTTTTCACATCGGTGAAGCTGAGCAGCGCGTCCGGGCCGAGCTCGCGCCCCAGCCCGGACTGCTTCATGCCGCCGAACGGCGTCCAGTACCGCACCGACGAGTGACTGTTGACACTCAGCGCGCCGGTCTCCACGGCCCGCGAGACCCGCAGCGCCCGGCCCAGGTCGCGGGTCCAGAGCGAACCCGACAGCCCGTACTCGGTGTCGTTGGCCAGCCGGACGGCGTCGGCCTCGTCCTTGAACGGCAGCACCGACAGCACCGGCCCGAAGACCTCCTCGCGCCAGTGCCGATCATCGGCCGAGTGGGCGAGCAGCACGGTCGGCGGGAACCACCATCCGTCCCCGCTGGGCGCCTGCCCGGCGAAGGCGACATCGGACCCTTCCACGTACGTTGCGACGCTTTCCCTGTGCCCGGAAGAGATCAGCGGTCCCATCTCGGCCGTCGCGTTCGAGGGCTCCTCGACCCGGAACGCCTTGACCGCCGGCTCCAGCAGCGACAGGAACTTGTCGTAGACCGACTCCTGCACCAGCAGGCGCGAACGGGCGCAACAGTCCTGCCCGGCGTTGTCGAAGACGGACGCCGGGGCCGACGCCGCCGCTTTCTCGAGGTCGGCGTCGGCGAAGACGATGTTGGCGCTCTTACCGCCCAGCTCCAGGGTCACCCGCTTCACCTGGTCGGCCGCGCCCGCCATGATCGACTTGCCGACCTCGGTCGAACCGGTGAAGCAGACCTTGCGCACGGCCGGGTGGGTGACGAACCGCTGCCCGACGATCGAGCCCTTGCCCGGAACGATCTGGAACACGTCGTCGGGCAGGCCGGCCTCGAGCGCCAGCTCACCGAGCCGGATCGCGGTCAGCGGGGTCAGCTCGGCCGGCTTGAGCACCACCGTGTTGCCGGCCGCCAGCGCCGGGGCGAAACCCCAGCCGGCGATCGGCATCGGGAAGTTCCACGGCACGATGATGCCGACCACGCCGAGCGGCTCGTGGAACGTCACGTCGAGGCCGCCGGCGACCGGGATCTGGCGGCCGCTGAGCCGCTCGGGCGCCCCGGCGTAATAGTCGAGCACGTCGCGGACGTTGCCCGCCTCCCAGCGGGCGTTGCCGATGGTGTGGCCGGCGTTGCGCACTTCGAGCTCGGCCAGCTCGCCGAGGTGCTGGTCGACCACCGCGGCGAAGCGGCGCAGCAGCCGGGCCCGGTCGCCGGGCGCCACCGCACGCCAGGCCGGAAAGGCTTTGTGCGCGCGATCGATCGCCGCGTCGGTCGCGGCCAGATCCAGCGACGGGACGGTGGTGAAGACCGCGCCTGTTGCTGGATTGATCACGTCAGTTGTTGTCACAGGCGGATCCTTACACAGGTTCGGGTGGGCCGGCGCCGGCCCTGTGGATAACCCGGCGGCTGTGGACAACGCGGCCGGGGCGCCCCGGGTGGCATAAGATCTGGGCCCGCCCCCTGGTGGGGCGGGGCCTCACATCCGCTCGAAACCGCGCCGCAATTCCCAGTCGGTGACGGCGGCGTCGAAGGCGGTCAACTCCACCTGGGCCATGTTCGCGTAATGCCCGACCACCTCCGCGCCGAACGCCTCCCGAGCCACCTCGCTGCCCAGCCACAACTGCTGGGCCTCCCGCAGCGTCGTCGGCACCCTCTCCGCCGCCACGTCCTCGTACGCGTTCCCCGGCGTCTCCGGCTCCAGTTCGAGCTCGTTCTCGATGCCGTGCAGCGCCCCCGCCACCAGCGCCGCGATCGCCAGGTACGGGTTGACGTCCCCACCCGGCACCCGGTTCTCCACCCGCATCCCTTGTCCGTGGCCGGCGATCCGCAGCGCGCACGTCCGGTTGTCGACGCCCCAGCGCAGCGCGGTCGGCGCGAACGAGCCGGGCTGGTAGCGCTTGTACGAGTTGATGTTCGGCGCGAACAACAGGCTGAACTCGCGCATCGTGGCCAGCAGCCCGGCCAGCACGCGCTGCCCGGTCTCGCTGAGGTGGGCCGGACCGTCGCCCAGCATCGCCGACTTGCCGTCGGAGCCACGCAGCGAGAAGTGGATGTGGCACGAGTTGCCCTCGCGCTCGTTCGGCTTGGCCATGAAGCTCAGCGACATGCCCTCCTGGGCGGCGATCTCCTTGGCGCCGTTCTTGTAGATCACGTGGTTGTCGGCGCAGGTGAGCGCGTCGGCGTAGCGGAACGCGATCTCGTGCTGGCCGAAGTTGCACTCGCCCTTGGCGCTCTCGGGCAGCAGCCCCGCCCCGTACATCTCGTTGCGAATGCGCCGCAGCAGCGGCTCCACCCGGGCCGTCCCCAGCAGCGAGTAGTCCACGTTGTACTGGTTCGCCGGGATCAGGTGGCGGTAGCCCTTGTCGAAGGCCTGCTCATAGCTGTCGCGATAAAGGACGAATTCCAGTTCGGTTCCGGCGTACGCCGTCAGGCCGTGCCCGGCGAGACGGTCAAGCTGCCGTTTGAGGATCTGCCGGGGTGACGCGTAGACCGGATCACCGCCGGTCGTCTCGAGGTCGGCGAGGACCATCGCCGTGCCCGGCTGCCACGGCACGGGCCGCAGGGTGGTGAAGTCGGGCTTCATCACGAAATCGCCGTAGCCGCTGTCCCAGGACGACGACTCGTACCCGTCCACGGTGTTCATGTCGACGTCCACCGCGAGCAGATAGTTGCAGCCCTCGCTGCCGCCGGTGGCGACCTCGTCCATGAAGTAGCGGCCGTGCAGGCGCTTGCCCTGCAACCGCCCCTGCATGTCGGTGAGGGCCAGCAGCACGGTGTCGATGCTGCCGTTGTCGACCGAGACGTCCAGTTCCTCGAGATCCATGCGGTTCTCCTCTTCGAGAGGCCGGGCGGTGAGACCGCCCGGCCCTTCAGATCATTCCGTGGGCATGGTCTGTTCGCCGTGTGCGGCTTTGTCGATCAGGTTCTGCTTCGGTCCGGTGAACCACTTGCGGGCGCTCGCGAACCACCAGATCGTGGCCAGGCCGAGGACGACGATCACGGCGAAGATCGTGTAGTTGAAGTTGGACGCCGTGATCGGGCTGGCCGTCGGCAGGACGAACAGGATGCAGATGATCACGACCCAGACGATCGCCAGCCAGCCGACGACCGCGCTCCACTTGCCGAGGTGCCACGGCCCCCGCTCGAAGTCGGGGTTGACCCGCCGCAGGAAGACCGGCACGACGTACGCGATGTAGAGGCCGATGACCGCGATCGAGGTGGCCGCCAGATAGGCGGTGGTGTTCCACAACGACGGCAGCACCAGCAGCGTGGAGCAGGTCACGCAGAGCCAGATCGAGTTGGTCGGCGTGCCCGTCCGGGGGTTGACCTTCTTCCACAGCCGCGAGCCCGGCAGAGCGCCGTCACGCGCGAAGGCGTACGACATCCGGGAGTTGGCGGTGACCGACGCCATGCCGCAGAACCACTGCGCGACCACGCAGATGAACAGCAGGAACGTGCCGGTGTCGTGGCCGACGGCGTCGATGAAGATCTGCGCCGGCGGCAGGCCGAGGTCGGTGCCGAGCGCGCCCTCGTAGTCCTGGATGGACCAGGTGATCGCGAAGAGCAGCACGAAACCGGCGATCACCGAGACCACCACGGACATCACGATGCCGCGCGGTGCGGCCCGGGCGGCGTCGTGCGTCTCCTCGGCCACGTGGGCCGAGGCGTCGTAGCCGGTGTACGTGTACTGGGCCATCAGCAGGCCGAGCAGCACCGCGTACACCCCGGCCCCGGCGAAGGTGAAGCCGGTGGAGTTGTGCACCTCGGTGAAGACCTCGGAGATCGGCTTGTGGTTGTCCGGCACGATGGCCAGCACGCCCACGATGACCGCGACGCCGACCAGGTGCCACCACGCGCTGACGTCGGAGAGCACCCGGACGAGGTTCACGCCGAACGTGTTCAGCAGGCCGTGCACGATGATGATGACCAGGAAGACCAGGAAGGTCCGCCCGGTGGTGACCTCCCAGTCGAAGGCCAGGCTGAGGAAGGCCGAGGTGGTGATGGCCGCGCCGAAGTCGATGGCGGCGGTGACGGCGACCTCGCCGAGGAAGTTGAACCAGCCGACGAACCAGGCCCATGCGGCCTTGTTGCGTTTGGCCAGCGCGGCCGCCCACCAGTACAGCGCGCCGGCGGTCGGATAGGCCGAGCAGACCTCGGCCATGGCCAGGGCCACGAAGGTCACCATGATGCCGACGAAGAGCCAGCCCAGGGTGATGGCGACCGGGCCACCGGCGTTCATGGCGATGCCGTACGACGTGATGGCGCCGGCCAGAATGGAGATGATCGAGAAAGAGACCGCGAAGTTCGAGAAGCCGGACAGTCGGCGGTGCAGCTCCTGCTGGTAGCCGAGTTGGGCGAGGCGTTCTTCGTCGGTGCTGGGTGCGGGGTTGACGCTCATGTGCGGCTCCCTTACCGAGGGGTTGCTGTGACCTGGGCCACGGCGTGCCGTGATGATCTCGCCGGACTGTTACGCGCGTCAATGATCAGCGTTAATTGCGTTGCTCCCGGCCCCGGCGCTCCCGCACACTCAGGACAGTTCAGGCATTCGCGAGTCCTCGGCAGACGTCGCGAACCATGGGGCGCACAGCGGCGCCCCGCTCCCGCGGCGGTGCGGGGCGCGGTCACCTCTCTCTCACACGGCATCGCCGTGCCCGGCGCCCGCTCCGCACCGCCGCACCTCACGTTCAGTACTCCGTGCGCTACCCTCCGCTGCCACATGTCTGACGATTTGTCCAAAAAATCTGTAGCCCCGGTACTAGAAATTCGCTGGTGATGGGCATAGTCTCTGTGGTGTCGGCCACGCACAGCCGACACGCAACTGGCAACCGACGCCCCTTCGGGCCTAGCTCGACGGGCTCAGTTGGAGAAGGAGGACGAGATACCGCAGCAACGCGTCATCACAACGTCCCCGACCCGACAAGAGGTGATCGCAGCCGATGCCCATCACTCAGGTGGCCCGCTAGCGGCACGCAAGCGGACGACCTCACTTGCCGACGACGGTCGGCATCAGAATTGAAAAGCCAGGGCCCCGGTTACCCGCCGGGGCCTTGGACTGTCTTCCCCCTCGCCCCACAAGGGCATCCCCCCTCGCCACGGAAGGCACGATGAACAACACGTCCTTCGACGACGCCGACTTCCCGGCGTACACGATGGGCCGCGCCGCTGACATGATCGGCGTGACGCCGGCCTTTCTCCGCAGCCTCGGCGCCGCCGGCCTGATCGAGCCCGAGCGCTCCCTCGGCGGCCACCGCCGCTACTCCCGCCACCAGCTCCAGCTGGCCACCCGCGTCCGCCAGCTCCTCGACGAGGGCATGCCGATCACCGCCGCCTGCCGCATCGTCAAGCTCGAGGACCGCCTGGCCGCCGCCCACCGCCGCATCCTCGACCTGGGCGGCACCCTCACCCCCGACGACGACGCCGACATCCCCACCCAGACCCACCCGGACATCGCAAAGACCCAGTACTACCGCGCCCCCTGACTTCCACCACCCACGCCGGCCCGACTTCCACTCACCCCACGAAAAGTGCGGGACCCATCGTCCCCACCCCTTCACCCGTGAGAGCGGCGGCCGCGCGGAACAGCCGACGCGGCCAGCCCTTCACGTGCCTCGGCGAACAGCGACTCGGTGAGGTCGAGGACCAGGACCGGCATCGCGACGTAGGTGAGCCATGCGGGGCTAACGGATCTTCGCGGGCAGCGGCCCAAGCTTGATCCACCTAGGCTGTGTGGATGACCAGCGTGCTCAACGTCGATGGCGTCAGCCGCGCGTTCGACGGCCGGCCAGTTCTCTCGAACATCTCGTTCCAGGTGGCAGGCGGTCGGATGACGGGCTTCGTCGGTGCCAACGGCGCCGGCAAGACGACCACCATGCGAATAATTCTCGGAGTGCTCGCGGCCGACAGCGGGGAGGTGCGCTGGCAGGGCGAACGGCTCAGCCGGGAGGTCCGGCAGCGGTTCGGATACATGCCGGAGGAACGCGGCCTCTACCCGAAGATGACCGTGTCCGAGCAGATCGTCTATCTCGGACGGTTGCACGGGCTGACCCGGGCCGCGGCCACCGAGAAGACGGCGAAGCTGCTCGACCGGCTCGGCCTGGGTGAGCGGGCCGGCGAGAAGCTGGAGAAGCTCTCGCTCGGCAACCAGCAGCGGGCGCAGGTGGCGGCCGCTCTGGTGCACGACCCGGAGATGCTGGTGCTCGACGAGCCGTTCTCCGGCCTCGACCCGCTGGCCGTCGACGTCGTCGTCGATGTGCTGCGCGAGCGGGCCACCAACGGCGTGCCGGTGCTGTTCTCCAGCCACCAGCTGGAGCTGGTCGAGCGGCTCTGCGACGACCTCGTCATCATCGCGGGCGGCACCATCCGCGCCGCCGGCGACCGGTCGCGGCTGCGGACGACCTACGCCCAGCCCCGCTTCCAGCTGCACGCCGACGCCGGCGTGGAGTGGGTGCGTGAGCGCCCGGGCGTCACGGTGGTCGAGCTCGACGGCACCCGCGCCGTCATCGATCTGGCCGATGGCGCCGACGACCAGGAGTTGCTGCGGGCGGCGCTCGACCGCGGGCCGGTGCGCTCGTTCGGGCCGGTCACCCCGTCGCTGGCCGAGATCTTCCGAGAGGTGATTCGCTGATGAGCACGTTGGCGGCGGCGCGCGTGGTGGCGGCCCGGGAGATCCGGGTCAAGCTGCGCGATCGTACGTTCCTGTTCAGCACCGTCTTCTTCCTGTTCATCGCGGTCGCCTCCACAGTGCTGCCGGCCGTGCTCGACGGCGGGCCGTCGTCGGTGGCCGTGGCCGACCAGGCGACCGCGGGCGTCCTCCAGCAGGCCGGTCTCGAGGTGCGCCAGGTTGCCGACGACGCGGCAGCCGAGCAACTGGTCCGCAGCGGCGACGTGGACGCGGCCGTCGTGGCCGGCCCGACGGTGCTGGCCATGGACGACAGCCCGGGCGAGGTGGTGCGGGCGCTCAGCACCGAGCCGCCGGTGCGGCTGCTCGATCCGAGCGACGTCGACCCGTTCCTCCAGTTCGCGGTGCCCTTCGCGATCGCCTTCGTCTTCTTCTTCACGTCGTTCCTGTTCGGGGTGCAGATCGCGCAGAGCGTCACCGAGGAGAAGCAGACCCGGATCGTCGAGATCCTGGTGGCCAGCGTGCCCACCCGGGCCCTGCTGGCCGGCAAGGTCACCGCGCTCACGCTGCTCGCGTTCGGCCAGGTGGCGCTGATCGCGATCGTGGCCGTGGTGGGCGCGCGGTTCGCCGGCGTCGACGCGAACGTGCTGTCGCTGCTGGAGCCGACGATCGGCTGGTTCCTGGTGTTCTTCGTCTTCGGCTTCGTCATGCTGGCCACGCTCTGGGCCGGCGTGGGCGCGCTCTCGGCCCGGCAGGAGGACATCAGCGGCGCCTCGGCCCCGGTGCAGATGCTGGTGATGATCCCGTTCTTCGCCACCATCTTCCTGATCGACAACGACGCGGCGATGCGCGTCCTGTCGTACATCCCGTTCTCGGCGCCGGTGGCCATGCCGGTCCGGCTGTTCATCTCGGACGTGGCGGCCTGGGAGCCCGTGGTCTCGCTGCTGATCCTCGCCGCGACCGCGGTGGCCCTGCTGGCCGTTGGTGCCCGCATCTACGAGGGTTCGCTGCTGCGCACCAACGGCCGCACGTCGCTGGCCACGGCCTGGAAGTCGAAGGCGGCTTAACCGACGCGGCGGACAATGGCCAGGAGCGATTCCTGGACGTCCTCGATCGGGCGCTCGGGCATGAAGACCAGCCAGTCGACGGCGACGACGAGGCCGACGCCGAACAGGGCCGACGACGCGACCCGCACGTCGAGCTCGGCCGGCAGGTCGCCGGAGCCGACGCCCGCCTGCAGGGTCTCGGCGATCACCCCGATCGCCTGCTCGCGCAGCAGGACCAGGGTCTGCTGCCAC
This sequence comes from Paractinoplanes atraurantiacus, assembly GCF_900215205.1. Classification (GTDB taxonomy): domain Bacteria; phylum Actinomycetota; class Actinomycetes; order Mycobacteriales; family Micromonosporaceae; genus Actinoplanes; species Actinoplanes atraurantiacus. The sequence continues at coordinate 1,239,090 of NZ_OBDY01000001.1, read as the reverse complement.
TCGCGGTTGGTGCGCCACATCTCGGAGAGCAGCAGCTGGGCGAAGGCGCGGTAGCGCCGGATGTACTCCAGCTGGCTGCGGACGAGAGCGGCCACCGCCTCGCGGGGTGGCAGGCCCTCCACGGCCGCCCGGAACTCCGCGGTGAGCAGCCCCACGCCGTACCGCAGAAGCTCCTCGAAAAGATCGGTCTTGCTTTTGAAGTTGTAGTAGACCGTGCCCTTGGCCACGCCGGCCCGCAGCGCGATGTCGTCGACCGTCGTGGCCGAGAAGCCCTGCTCGGCGATGAGCTCGACGGCCGCCTCGAAGAGACGTTGCCGGGTGTCCTCCCGGCGCCGTGTCCGCCCGTCCGCCACCACAGCCCCCTCACAGGACATCACAGCACGAGTTCCGGGTGGAGGTCCGAGCTGGTCATCCGCCGGCCGCGCCGGGCGGCCAGCCAGGTCAGTGTGACGGCTGCTGTTCCGTACGCCATCAGCACCAAAATGCCCTGGATGACGGTACCCCACGGGCCGCCGTCGACCGCGTGGCGAGCCGCCCCCACCACGTACGTCATGGGTAGCAGGGGGTGAATCGCCTGGAAGAAGCCCGGCGAGGTCTGTACGGGGTACGTGCCGCCGGACGAGGTGAGCTGGAGCATGAGCAGCGCGAGGGCCAGGATGCGGCCGGGCGCGCCGAAGACCGCGCCCAGCATCTGGATGATCGCGGCGAACACCGCGGCGGTCAGCAGGAGCAGTCCCCAGGTGGCCATCGGGTGGACCGGGTCGAGGCCGAGCCCGAAGTGCACCACGGCGAACAGGATCGTCGCCTGCACGAGCCCGATCGCCACCGCCGGCAGCAGGCCGGCGAACACCACGCGCAGGGTCGGCGTCCTCGCCATCAGGTAGCGCCGGTTCAGCGGCTTCAGCACGAAGAACGTGATCATCGCGCCGACCCAGAGGGCCAGGGCCAGGAAGTACGGGGCGAAGCCCACCCCATAGGTGGCGGCCGGATGGCGGACCGTGCGGTCAAGCGAGACGGGGTCGGCCAGCACGCCCGCGCGGTCGCTGGTGTCTTGCCCGTACCCCGGAATCTGTTGGGCACCGTCGGTCAGCCCGGCGGCGAGCTGCCCGGCGCCGGCCTGGAGGTCGCCGAGGCCGTCGGCGAGCTTGTGGCCGCCGGAGGAGAGTGTGGTGAGCCCGCCGCTGAGCTGCCGGGCGCCGTCGGAGAGCCGGTAGATGCCGTTCTTCAGGTCGGCGGCGCCCTGTTCGGCCTGGTCGGTGCCGGTGCTCAGCTTCCTGGCCCCGGTGGCGAGACTGTCGAGGCCGGTGGCGAGCTGGTCGACCTTCGCGCGGGCGTTCCGCACGTCGTCGGCCAGGTGGGGCGCGGCGGCGGCGATCTGCCGTGCGGTGGCGGCGGTCTGCTTCAGGTCGGCCCGCAGGGCGTCGAGGTCGGCGCTGTCCACTGTGCTCTGTACCTTCTGGGCCGCCGAGACCAGCTGAGCGGCGAGGGCCTTGGCCTCGGACAGCCCTTCGGTGCCGGCGGGCAGGGTGTTCAGATAGCGCTGGAGCTGTTCGGCGTTGTCGACGGCCTGATCCGCGGCGGTGTCGATGGTCGTGATGTTGGCCGCGAGGGTGTCGGCGCCGCGGGCCACGAGGGTCGCCGCCGTCTGGAGGCGCTCGGCGTTCTCGCGCAGCAGGGGCTCGGCCTTGTCGGCGGCGGCGTCCACAGCGGACGCCAGCTGACGGCCACCGCTCGCCGCCCGCGCGGTGCCGGTGGCGAGCTGGTCGGCGCCCGCGCTGAGCTGGGCCAGGCCGTCGGCGAGGTCGCCGGCGCCACCGGCGGCCGTGCCGAGGCCGTTGCTCAGGGTCTTCGCGCCGCTCTCGGCGTCGTCGATGCCGCCGGACAGCCGGTTCGCGCCGGAGCGGGCCGACTTCGCGCCGTCGTCGAGCTTGTGGGCGCCGTCGGCCGCCTTCTGAGTCTGGGTCTTGAGGTCGGTGAAGCCGATCAGCATCTTGTCGTAGTAGCCGGCCGAGGCGCTGTCCGAGGCCGCCGCCTGCACCTCCTGGAAGGCCGAGCGGGCGAAGACGCCGGAGAGGTAGTTGTTGGCGTCGTCGCTGACGGCGACGAGCTGGGCCGCCTTGGGGGCGACGCCGGCATCGGGCGGGGTGACCAGGTCGGCCGAGAAGTCGGCCGGGATGCGCAGCAATAGTTGGTACTCGCCGTCGGTCAGGCCCTTCTCGGCGCCGGCCTCGTCGGTCACGTGCCAGTCGAAGACCTGCCGGTCCTGAAGCTTCTGGGCCAGATCCTGCCCGGCGTGCAGCTTGGTGCCGTCCTGGGCGGTGGCGGCGCGGTCCTCGACGACGAGCGCGGCCGGGATGTGGTTGAGGCGCCCGTACGGATCCCAGAACGCGTACAGATAGAGCGCGCCGTAGAGCAGCGGGATGACCGCGATGACGACCAGGGCCGCGGTGGTGAGGCGGCCGCGCAGGAAGCGGCGGATCTCCAGACCGGCCAGCGACAAAGTGGACAGGCCCCTCATCGCTCCTCCTCACCCAGCCGGATCACGGTGGCGACCCGCTCCGGGTCGATTTCGCGGGCGGTCACGAGCACGGCCGTACCGCTCGCGGCGATCTCGTCCAGCAGCTCCCAGAGGTCCTCGCGCTCCCGCCGGTCGAGCCCGTCGTCCACCCCGTCCAGCGCGATCACCGCCGGCTCTTCGAGACGAGCCAAGACCAGGCCCAAGATCTGTTTCTCGTACGGGGTGAGGTCGCGTCCCTGCTTCTCCGCGTCGAGCCCGAGCAGGGGCACTCCGGTGGCCGCGGACCTCGATCGCCCGAGCAGTGCCAGCCGTTCCCGCACGTGCTCAGTGACGGTGAAGACAGGTTCGGGCCCCTCGACCTCGGGCACGTAGCCGAGCGAGGCGGTGCCGGTGAGCTCGACCGTCCCGGCGCTGAGCCGGAACCGCCTCGCCAGCGCGAGCAGCGCGGTGGTGCGCCCGCTGCCCGGAGGCCCGACCACCGCGACCAGCTCACCAGGCTCGACGTCGACGTCGAGGTCCTGGAAGAGCCAGCGGCGCCGGTGGCGGACGCCCGCCCCGCGCGCGGTGACAACCGACATGTCCGGCCTCCATTTAAACTGACTGGTCAGTTCAAAAACATACCCGCGTGTTTGCCGGGATCCGTCACAAGTGATGGACCTCACGGGTGGGCCCACGGCAGGATCGTGGTCATGTCGACGCGATGGGGCATGACCGTTCCGCTGGCCGGGGTACCGCTCGCCGATCACGCCGCCGTCTACGCGGCCCTCGAGGAGGCCGGCTTCACCGACGTGTGGAGCTCCGAGGTGAACGGCTCCGACGCCTTCACCCCGCTCACCCTCGCCGCCGCCTGGGCCCCCTCGTTCGGCCTCGGCACGGCCATCGCGCCCGTCTTCACCCGCGGGCCCGGCCTGCTCGCGATGACCGCGGCCGCCCTGGCCGAGACCGCGCCCGGCCGCTTCCAGCTCGGCATCGGGGCGTCCTCGCCCGTGGTGGTCGGCGACTGGAACGCGGCCGACTTCACCGAGCCGTACGCCCGCAGCCGCGACATGCTGCGCTTCCTGCGCGCCGCCCTGGCCGGCGAGGTGGTCGACGGCGACTTCGACACCTTCTCGGTGCGCCGCTTCCGCCTCGAGCGCCCGCCGGCGACGCCGCCTCAGATCCTGCTGGCCGCGCTGCGCCCCGGCATGCTGCGCCTGGCCGCGGCCGAGGCCGACGGCGTCATCCTCAACTGGCTCTCACCGGGCGACGTCCCGACCGCGCTGGCCGAGGTCAAGGGCGCCGCCGCCGGCTTCGAGGTGGCCGCGCGCATCTTCGTCTGCCCGACCGACGACGCCGCGTACGCCCGCACGGTCGGCCGCCGCATGATCACGTCGTATCTGACGGTGCCGGCCTACGCCGCCTTCCACCGCTGGCTCGGCCGCGACGAGATCCTCAGGCCGATGTGGGACGCGTGGGCGGCCGGCGACCGCAAGGGCGCCCTGGCCGCCATCCCGGACGAAGTGGTCGACGACCTGATCGTGCACGGCACCCCGGCTCAGTGCCGGGCCCGGGTCGAGGCCTACGCCGCGGCCGGCATCACCGTCCCGGTGATGGCCCTGCTGCCCACCCCGGCCCTGAACTCGGGCGACTTCCCCACCATCCGCGGGGTGCTGACCGATCTGGGCCGGGCCTAGAACAACACGGTCGCGAAACTGCCGGCCGAGACGAAACCGGTCCGCGCGTAGACGCGGCGGGCCGGCGCGTTGTAGTCGTTCACGTAAAGACTCACCGTGGGCGCCACCCGCCGCAGCGCGTCGCGGACGACGGCGGCCATGGCGGGGGCGGCCAGGCCCCGGCCTCGGTATTCCGGGTCGACCCATACGCCCTGCACCTGGGTCGTGCGCCGGGTGACGATGGCCAGCTCGGCCTTGAAGATGACCCGGTCGCCGACGAAGCGCGCGTACGCCCGCTTGCCCTTGACCAGCTCCGCGATGCGCCGCCGATAGCCGCGGCCGCCGTCGTCGAGCAGCGGCGAGACGCCGACCTCCTCGGTGTACATGGACACGGCGGCCGGGAAGAGCTGGTCGACCTCGCCCGGCCGGACCAGGCGCACCTCGGGGTCGGGCGGCACCACCGGGTCGCGGTCGGCGACCAGCAGCGGCTGGTCGGGGCGCACCTCGCGTGCCTTGCCCCAGTGGCCGCCGAGCCGGTCCCACAGGTCGAGGACCTGCTCGGAGCGGCCGATGATGGACGAACAGATGCGCGGCTCGGCCCCCAGCATGTCGGCGAACGCGGCGGTCGCGGGCGGGGTGGCGCAGAGCGGCACCAGATGGGCGCCCGACCAGATGATGGACTCGACGCGGCGGCCGGGCCCATACCCGAAGATCCGCCCGTCGGAGCGCCACCAGTTCAGGCCGTGCGCCGCCACCCGCTCGGCGATCTGGGCGCCGGCGTAGGGGTCGCGGTCGAGGATCTTCTCGACCGCCGCGCGCTCGGACTCACCGAGCTGGCGAATCGGCACCGTCAGCACAGGTATCACATTGCCAGATCCACCCCGGCCCACACCCGTCGCAACCCCCTCCTTCGAAGAAACCCTTGTCGCCGATGCGTTGCCGATATATCGTCTAACTATCGACAACAGATCGGAGAAGGTCATGAGGTACACCCACGAAGGTCCCCACGGACGCCGCCACCGCGGCGGCTTCGGCTTCCCGGGCGGTTTCCCGTTCGGCGGTGGCGGTCCCGACTTCGGCGGCTTCGGCCCCGGCGGCCCGTTCGGTGGCCCCGGCGGTCGCGGTCAGCGCCGCGGCGGCCGCGGTCAGCGCCTCAACGTCCGCCCGGCCGTGCTGGCGCTGCTTCTGGAGCGGCCGATGCACGGCTACGAGATGATCCAGGAGCTCGACTCCCGCACGAACGGCATCTGGCGCCCGAGCCCCGGCTCGGTCTACCCGACGCTGCAACTGCTCGAGGACGAGGGCCTCATCGAGGCCGAGGCGAACGGTGGGCGCAAGAGCTACCACCTGACCGCCGACGGCCGTCCCGAGGCCGAGGCAGCCGCGGAGAACCCGCCGTGGGCCCGCATCGGCGACGACACCATGTCGCAGGTGCAGGACTTCCGCGACGCCGCCGCCGGCATCCTGGGCGCCCTGAAGCAGGTCGGTTTCTCCGGCACCGACGAGCAGCGCCAGAAGGCGCTCGAGGTGCTGAACGAGACCAAGCGCAAGCTGTACGCCATCCTCGCCGACAGCGAGTAGGCCGTGCGGCCGACCGGAGTTCCCGGCCGACGGCCGAACACCGGGGAAGGCGTACAGCCTTTTCCGTTCCTCCTAGCCACCCCGCCCACGCCGACGAACTGGGTGCACCTCTTCCGGCACCTCTCGTCCGCGCGCTCACCGAACCCTGAAACGCGACAGGCCCCGCCGAAACGGCGGGGCCTGTCGTTCGTGGCGCGCGTCAGTGCACGGTCACCCGGGGGCCGGGGACCAGGTCGCGGAGCTCCTCGGGGAGGTCGGCGCCCATCTCGTCGGCCAGGCGCAGGGCCTCTTCGACCAGGGTCTCGACGATGATCGACTCGGGGACCGTCTTGATGACCTGGCCCTTGACGAAGATCTGGCCCTTGCCGTTGCCGGAGGCCACACCCAGGTCGGCCTCGCGGGCCTCGCCGGGGCCGTTGACGACGCAGCCCATGACGGCCACCCGCAGCGGGACCGGGAAGCCGTCGAGGGCCGCCGTCACCTGCTCGGCCAGGGTGTAGACGTCGACCTGGGCCCGGCCGCAGCTCGGGCAGGAGACGATCTCGAGGCCGCGCTCGCGCAGGCCCAGCGACTCGAGGATCGCCTGGCCGACCTTGATCTCCTCGACCGGCGGGGCCGACAGCGACACCCGGATGGTGTCGCCGATGCCCTCGGCCAGCAGCGCGCCGAAGGCGACCGAGCTCTTGATCGTGCCCTGGAAGGCGGGGCCGGCCTCGGTGACGCCGAGGTGCAGCGGGTAGTCGCACTGCTCGGCGAGCTGCCGGTAGGCGCGGATCATGACGACCGGGTCGTTGTGCTTGACCGAGATCTTGATGTCGCGGAAGCCGTGCTCCTCGAAGAGCGAGCACTCCCACAGCGCCGACTCGACCAGCGCCTCGGCGGTGGCCTTGCCGTATTTCTCCAGCAGGCGCTTGTCGAGCGAGCCCGCGTTCACGCCGATGCGGATCGGGATGCCGGCGTCGGAGGCCGCCCGGGCGATCTCTTTCACCTTGTCGTCGAACTGGCGGATGTTGCCCGGGTTGACCCGGACCGCCGCGCAGCCGGCGTCGATCGCCGCGAAGACGTATTTCGGCTGGAAGTGGATGTCAGCGATCACCGGGATGCCGGATTTCTTGGCGATCGCGGGCAGCGCCTCGACGTCGTCCTGCGACGGCACGGCGACCCGGACGATCTGACAGCCGGCGGCGGTCAGCTCGGCGATCTGCTGAAGGGTCTTGTTGACGTCGGCCGTGAGCGTGGTCGTCATCGACTGCACACTGACCGGCGCGCCGCCACCCACCGGCACGTTGCCGACCATGATCTGGCGGCTCTTGCGGCGGGGAGCCAGCGGCGGAGGGGGCACTGCCGGCATTCCGAGACTGATGGCGGTCACTTCACATCACCTGTTGAAGATCGTGATCGGGTTGACGATGTCGGCGGTGACGGTCAGCAGGGTGAACGCACCACCGATCAAGATGACTGCGTACGTGACAGGCATCAGTTTGTAGTAGTCGACGCGGCCCGGGTCGGGCTTCTTGAGGCGGGCGTAGAGCCAGGAGCGCACCCGCTCGTACCAGGCGATGGCGATGTGCCCGCCGTCGAGCGGGAGCAGCGGCAGCAGGTTGAAGATGCCGATGAACACGTTGAGCGAGATGAAGATCGTGAGGAACAGCTGCGGCACGCCGTTGGCCAGGGCCTCGCCGCCGAGCCGGCTGGCGCCGACCACGCTGATCGGGGTGTTCGGGTCGCGCTCGTCGCCGGTGATCGAGTGCCACAGGGCGGGGATCTTGTCGGGGATCCGCTTCATCGCCTCGAACGTGTTCTCGACCAGGTACCAGCTGTAGTCGAAGGTCGCGGGCACGGCCGAGGCCACGTTGTATTTGATGATGCCCGGGATGCTCGGGTCGTCCCAGCCGATGGCCGCGATCGACACGGTGGTGGTCTTGGCGTCGTCGCTCTCGTCGGTGATCGCCGCGCGCTCGGCACTGACCAGGTTGACCTCGGCCTTGCCGGGGACGCCGTCGCGGGAGTACTCGAAGGCGACCTTGCCGGCCGGCAGCGAGCGGATCTTGTTGACCAGGTCGCCGTACGTGGTGATCGGCGTGCCGCCGACGTTGGTGATCAGGTCGCCGTCGCGGATGCCGGCCGCGTAGGCCGGGCCGGCGATGGCGCCGTTCACACCGGGCTTGCAGTTGTCGGCCGTGGCCCCGGCCGGAGCCGTGCCCGCCCAGACGCAGGCCGGCGCGTCGATGACAGGCCGTTCCTTGAGCTGGAGGGCGGTGGTCGTCGGGTACGACGTGTTCTGCAGGCCGAACGTGAACGCGGCGATCCAGGTGGCCACGATGGCCAGCAGGAAGTGGGTGATCGAGCCAGCGGACATCACGATCGTCCGCTTCCAGACCGGGAACCGCCACATGGCGCGCGGCTGGTCCTCGGGGGCGACGTCGTCGTCCTGCGGCGTCATGCCGACGATCTTGCAGAAGCCGCCGAGCGGGATCGCCTTGAGGCCGTACTCCGTCTCACCTCGCCGGAACGAGAAGACAGTGGGGCCGAAACCCACGAAGTACCGGGTCACCTTCATGCCGAATCGCTTGGCAGTGATCATGTGACCGGCCTCGTGGAGGCTCACCGAGATCAGGATGGCCAGCGCGAACGCGGCGACACCCAGCCAGTACAGCATCAAGCTCCTTTTGCCGCAGTATCAAGCCTGGCGATCACGTCATGTGCCTGGGCGCGCGCCCAATTCTCGGCGGCGAGCACTTCCTCGACGGTACCCGGCTCGGCAAAATCCGGGGCCGTCGCGAGCACCTCCGCGAGCGTGTCGACGATGCCCAGAAAAGGTAGCCGACCGGCGACGAAAGCGGCCACACACTCCTCGTTGGCCGCGTTGTAGATGGCCGGGCGGCAGCGCCCCTCGCGGCCGGCCTGCTTGGCCAGCCGGACGGCCGGGAACGCCTCCTCGTCGAGCGGGCGGAACTCCCAGTTGTGGGCCTGGCTCCAGTCGACGGCAGCGGCCGCGCCCGGCACCCGCTCGGGCCAGGCCAGGGCCAGCGCGATCGGCAGCCGCATGTCGGGCGGGCTGGCCTGGGCCAGCGTCGACCCGTCGGTGAACTCGACCATCGAGTGGATCACCGACTGCGGGTGGACCATGACCTCGATGTCGTCGTACGGCACGGCGAACAGCTCGTGCGCCTCGATCACCTCGAGCGCCTTGTTGACCATCGTGGCCGAGTTGATCGTCACGACCGGGCCCATGTCCCAGGTCGGATGTTTCAGCGCTTCCTCAGGTGTGACATTCGTCAGCTCCTCGCGGCGGCGGCCGCGGAACGCTCCCCCGCTGGCGGTCAGTACGAGCCGGCGCACCTCTTCGCGGCTGCCGCCGCGCAGGCACTGCGCGAGCGCCGAATGCTCCGAGTCGACCGGGACGATCTGGCCCGGCTTGGCGATGCGGCGGACCAGCGGGCCCCCGGCGACCAGTGACTCCTTGTTGGCCAGGGCGAGCACCCGGCCCGACTCGAGGGCGGCCAGGGTCGGTGCCAGGCCGAGGCTGCCGACCACGCCGTTGAGCACGACGTCGCACGGCCAGCGGGCGAGCTCGGTCATCGCGTCGGGACCGGCCACGATCTTGGGCAGCTTGAAGTCGCCGGTGGCCCAGCCACGCCGCTGCGCCTCGGCGTAGAAGGCGAGCTGGAGATCCTGGACGACCGAGGAGCGGGCCACGCCGACCACGTCGACGCCCAGCTCGAGGGCCTGGGCGGCGAGCAGCGCGACGTTGCCGCCGCCGGCGCCGAGGGCGACCACCCGGAACCGGCCGGGGTTGCGCCGCACGATGTCGATGGCCTGAGTGCCGATGGATCCGGTCGAGCCGAGCAGGACTAGGTCGCGCATGCCGCCCATCTTCCCGGATCGCCGGAGATCGCTCGCGTCGGCCTGTGGATAACTGGGTACGTCCCTGTGCATGCCCCAGTGGTTGATCTCCCTCTTTCGGCCATTGAAGGGGCGTGACCTCGCGTTGCACGCCGCCGCGGTCACCTTTTACGCCGGAATCGCGGTGGTTCCGATCGCTTTGCTGGCCATCTGGGTCACCGGCTTGATCGCGGGGGCCGATCGGGTACGCCGTCTCACCGGCCACACGATCAACGCGCTGCCGAGCGAGATCGGCGCGCCGCGGGCCCTCTCCGCCCTGATCGACGCCGGGCTGCACCTGACGCCGTGGTTCGCGCTCGCCAGCCTGCTGCCGGCCACCTTCTACGGCGAAGGGCTGCGCCGGGCCTTCGTCTCGTTGCGAGCGCCCGGCAGCGAACCTCTCGTCGGCTGGCGGGGACGCCTGCTGTGGCTGCCGATCCTGGCCGCCGCCCCGGCCCTGCTGCTGGCGATGTTCCTGGCCCTGCCGTCGACCAGCGGGCTCTGGGTGCGCGGCGGCTGGTACTCCGTACTGGGCGTGGTCTTGTCGTTCCTGGCCTGCTGGCTGCTGCTCACGCCGGTGGTGATCTGGGTCTACCGGTACGTGGCCCCGGGCCGTCCCCGATGGCTGTCGACCATCCTCATCGGGTCCTTCACCGCGGCCAACCTGTCCGGCTTTCTGCACGGCTTCGTGCTGTTCTGTTCCCTGCCGCTCGACCTGGGCGCGCCCTTCGGCGGGTTCGACGCGATCGGCGGAACGATCGCCGTGGGGCTCTGGCTGTATCTGTTCCATGTGATTGTGCTCGCCGGATATGCGGCCACACGGAGTGCCAGCCTGTATCAGACCGCCAGATTTCGCGCCGATTAGCGGAGTGATCTTCACATAACAGCGCGCTACGCTCCCAAGCCATGACCACTCTCCCCCTGCGCTCCGACGTGGTGATCATCGGAGCGGGCCACAACGGCCTCGTCTCCGCGATCCTGCTGGCGCGTGCCGGCCTGAGCGTCACCGTGCTCGAGGCGGCGAACGTGATCGGCGGTGCCACGCGCACCGAGCGGCCCTTCCCGGCCGCACCCGGTTTGGGTCAGTCCACCGGTTCCTACCTGCTCGGGCTGATGCCGCCCGAGCTGCTGCGCACTCTCGACGTCGACATCCCCGTGTTGCGCCGAGACCCGCACTACTTCCTCCCCACGCCCGGGCCGGCCGGCTCGCCCCATCTGCTGTTCGGGCGTGACCAGGCGGCCACCCGGGCCCAGCTCGAGCGCTTCTTCTCGCGCCGCGACGTCGCGGCCGACGAGCAGCTCGCCGTCGAGATCGCGGCGCTGCGGTCCGACCTGGCCCCGGCGTGGCTCGAGGAGCCGGGCACGGTCGAGGAGATCGCCGACCGGCACATCCGGCCCCAGCTTCAGAGCACATTCGTTGATCTCGTACGGGGTTCGGTCGCCGACTATCTGGCCCGGTTCGGCTTCAAGAGCGAACTGCTGATGAGCATGTACGCGGTGACCGACGGGCTGTCCGGCCTGAACGCGGGCCCCGACGACCCCGGCACCGGCCACAACTTCCTGGTGCACAACATGTGCCGCCTGCCCGGCTCGGACGGCACCTGGATGATCGCCGAGGGCGGCATGGGCACGGTGTCGCGCGTCTTCGCCGACGCCGCGCGGGCCGCCGGGGCGCAGATCCTCACTGATGCCCCGGTGGCCTCGGTGACCGTCGACGGCGGGGCCGCGAGCGGCGTCGTGCTGGCCGACGGCCGCTCGATCGCGGCCCGGGTCGTGCTCGGCAGCTGCGACCCGTACCGCCTGATCGACCTGGTGCCCTCGGGCACCCTGCCCTCGTCGCTGACCGACCACATGGCCTCAGTCCGCAAGACGGGCACCACCCTGAAGATCAATATGGCGCTGCGGGGCCTGCCCCGGTTCTCGTGCCTCCCGGCCGGCAGCCCGTCGCCGTTCGGCTCCACCATCCACCTGCTGCCCGGCTCGGCCGGCCTGGCCGGCGTCCCCGGCACCGACTCACCGATGGCCGCGCTGCGCGCCATGTGGGCCGACGTCCAGGCCGGGCGGCTCCCCGAAGAGCCGACGATCGAGTGGTACCTGCACACGACGGTCGACCCGTCGCTGCGCGACGCCGAGGGCCACCACTCGTCGGCGCTGTTCGTGCAGTCGGTGCCCTACCAGCCGGCCGGCTCGACCTGGGAGGCCGAGCTGCCGGGCTACGTCGACAAGATGCTGGACATCGCCGAGCGGTACGCGCCCGGCACCCGCGACCTGGTCGTCGACACGATGCCGCTGACCCCGCCCGGCATCGAGGAGCACTTCGGCATCACCGGCGGCCACATCCACCACGTGGACAACACGGTCGCCTTCAACGAGCGCATGCCGTACTTCACCGGCCTCGACGGCCTGTACGCGGGCTCGGCCGGCACCCACCCGGCCGGCAGCGTCATCGGCGCCGCCGGCCACAACGTGGCCAAGCGCATCCTGAAGGACCTGGGCGTCGCCTAGCGCCACCGCCCACACCGCGGCCCCGCCTCCCCACGAGACGGGGCCGCCCAGGCCTGTTGAGCTGATCAGCCGGGAGGCCCCGCCCCCTGATACCTGTCCATGCGCGTCTTCCGGCACGGTTCGGTCCAACGCTGCGACCGGCCGGCCGCGACGACCAGGGCCGGCGCGGCCGCTATCGAGGTCGCCGCGCCCCGCGAGGCTGGGCGGTCGTGGCCACGAACCGGTCGACGAGGGTGCCAGGGCGCCGGGCCGGTGAAGTCCCGGGCGGCTGGTGAGTCGGGGCTCGCGCCTCGGGCCGGGAGGTGGCTTTGGCTCTCGAGGGTGACCACTTACGCACGTCGCTCGGGTGGGGTGAGCGCTCTGGGCGCGCAGCGACCAGCTCGCCCCGCCCGAGCCCTCGGCGGGAGCAGCGGTCTGTACGCCCCACCCCGCTACGACATCGATTTATTCGGCGTTTTTCGTCGCCCGGATCTTGTGACCGACACTCGTGAGGCACCGGCCGCTGGGGAGGTCGAATTTCCAGCCGTGCAGCTGGCACGTGAGGACGTTTCCGTCCACCATGCCGAAGCGGCTGAGGTCGGCCTTGAGATGCGGGCAGCGCCGCTGGACGGTCCAGTCGCCGAATTGCGTGTCCTCGGCCTCGACGGCCTTCTCGTGCTCGTCGTACCAGCCCTCGGCGTATTGCAGGCGCTCCTCGGAGAGGCACTTGAAGAACGCGTAGACGAATTCGTTGTACTGCCCGATGCGCGCGGCGGAGAAGCGGCAGCTCAGGAACAGCGAGTTGACCCAGTCACCCTCGTCGATGTGAATGAGGTGCTCGACCAGGGCGCGGCCGGTCTTGAAGCGGTAGCGGACCTTTTCGTCGGCGTACGGGCGGACCTGCTTGCCGGGGAAGTCGACGACGATCGACTCGAGGATCTCGCCGGTCGGGCCGAAGCTGTCGGTGAAGTCGAAACGGACCGGGCCGCCGACGCCCTGCGCCATGTAGATGGACTCTTCGAGCAGGGGCTCGATGCGCTTCTTGAGCTCACCCAGCACGTCGATCTCGGGGTGGCGCCAGGACGCTTTCTCGGCCTCGATGATCGGGGCCTTGCGCTCGCGCATCTCCTCGAGGTGCTGCTTCTTGTTGGCGAAGAACTCGTCGACCGGGACCGGATGCGTTGTGGTGGCCCCCTTTTCGGACATTTCCGTCACGGAACCCGGGAGCAGGACGATGCCGTTCGTGCCGCCGACCTTGGCGTACTCGGTCATGAAGACCGACTGGTCGGGGAAGATGTTGCCCTCGTCACCGAAGATGTCGTTGAACTGGTAGAGCTCGTCGTCGAGGAAGCAGGGCGGGCCGGCGATCGGGAAGACGTGGTCGGCCTTCAGGTCGTCGATGTAGCGCCAGGTGCGGTCGAACTGGCGGTCGCGCTTCTGCTTGCCGAACGCGGTCTTGGCGGCGTCGGGCAGCTCGTAGACCATCGGGTACCAGATCGCGCCGGAGAACTGGAGCATGTGCGCGTGCACGTGACCGAGCTCGGCGAAGCGGCTCAGGTCGGAGGGGCGGGCGTCGTTCTGGTTGAGCACCCGGATGCCGTCGTGCTCGACCCACAGCGAGGAGTCGCCGATCGGGCCGTCGGTCGGGCTGATCAGCGCCTGGATCATGATCTTCAGGCCGCCGTCGAGCTCGTGCACCTCGTCCGACTTGGTCCGCAGGAAGCTGGTGAAGCCCAGCTCGCGCAGCTCGTCCTCGAGCTGGCTGGTCGGATATTCCGGCAGCAGCACCGTCGCCTTTTTGTTGATGTAGCGCTTGAGGTGCTTGGCGTCGAAGTGGTCGCGGTGCAGGTGCGACACGTAGAGGTAGTCGACGTCGCCCAGGGTCTCCCAGTCGAGCTGCGAGTTGTCCGGGAATGGGAACCATGATGCGAAAAATGCGGGATTGACCCACGGATCGCACAGAATGCTGCCGGCGGCGGTGTCGATCCGCATGCTCGCGTGCCCAGTGCCCGTGATCCGCACCGTTTAACTCCCTCGATCCAAGAACCCGACCGCATCGAAGGTACCGGGTCCGGGTTGGTGGTCCGCGCGCGGAGCCGCCGTGCGAGACTGATCAGGGATGAGAACGCCTTCGAGGAAGGACTCCGGCGTGTCTGCGGAAGAACATGAAGAGGTCTACGCGCCCGATCAGCTCAAGCCGGGCAACCGGAGGCGGGGACAGAAGGGCGCGATCATCTCGGCGATCGTCATCCTGATGTTCTTCTGGGGCAACCACGAGGGCAACACCGAGAACATCTGGCTCGTCGTCTTCGCGGTCGGCCTCGTCGTCGCGGTGATCGCCGACGCCGTGCTCCGCCGCCGGGGTCTGCGCCCGAGCGAGCAGTAATCTCGCGCATCACGAAAAAGGGGCCCGTCAGGGCCCCTTTTCCTTTTATCGGCGTCTGGTGAGGATGTCCTTGACCTCGCGCAACGCGGCGTCCACCTCGGCCTCGAAGTAGCCACCCGGCACGAGGCCGAACTGCAGCATGTCAAGATCGTTTTCCGGTACGGGCATGGGCCCGCGCCCGGTCATCGCCTGCAGGATGCCTTCGAACAGCCGGTCGACCTGCATCGGGTCGTAGCCGCTGCCGAAGCGACGGGGCTGGAACGTGCGGCGCAGCTGGTCGACGCGGTAGAGCTCGCCACCCGGCTCGCCCATCGGCGGCGGGAGCTGCGGCTGCGGCGGTCCGCCGTAGCCGCCCTGCGGCGCGCCGCTCATCGGGGCGTTGCCCATGGGCGGCGGGCCACCCATCGGGGGGCCACCCATCGGCGGCGGGGCGCCGTAGCCGCGCGGGTCCTGCTCACGGGGCATGCGGATCTCGGCCGTCATGTCGGTCTTGCCGTGCCGGCCGGCCTCGAAGCCGTCGAACCCGCCCGTGTTGTCGAAACCACCGGTGTTGTCGAAGCCCTGGTCGTACCCGCCCTGGTCGTAGCCGCGAGGGTCACGGGGGTCCCGCTGATCCCGCGGGTCGTACGCCGGCGGGGGCGGCTGCTGAGCCGGGCGCTGTGGCAGCTGAGGCTGCGGCGGCTGACCGTAGCCGGTCGGCTCGTCGAAACGGCCGCCGTACGGGTCGGGCGGCGGCATCTGCGGGCGCTGCTGCTGCATGCGGTCGGGCGCCATCCGGTCCGGGGGCGGCATCCGGTCGGGCATGCGGTCGTCCCGGATCGGCGGGGCGGGCAGGCGCTCGGTGGGCGGCGCCATCCGCCCGGCGGCGGCCGCGTTGATGCTGCCGGTGTTGGCGCCGGCCGGCGGGCGCGCGAAGCTGCCCGTGGTGAGGCCGCCGCGGAGCGAGTCGCGCATCGGGTCGGGCGCGGGGGCGCCACGGCCGCCGCGGTCCTCGAGCTCGGCCAGCTGGCGCTCGACGCGGTCAAGGTGAAGGTCGACCTGCCACTCGTCGTAGCCGCCGAAGCGCACGCGGAAGACCACGTCGTGCACCTCCTGCGCGCCCACGGGCGGGCCGGACTGCTCGCCGGCCAGCGTGGCCTCGACCCGGTCCAGGAAGGCGTCGACCTCATCGACCTTGTAGCCGCGGCGCAGCGCACGCCGCCGGAAACGCTGCCCCTGACTCGTCACAACGTCTCCCACTCCGCTCGCTGGGACCTGAGCCCAGTCACTGTGCCACCTCCGCGTCGGCGGCGCCCCCAGCGCTCGCCTCCGTAAGCTCGCCCGCGGCCAGCTGGCCGCACGCGCCGTCGATCTCCCGGCCCCGGGTGTCGCGAACCGTCGTCGACACTCCGGCCTCACGGAGGCGGCGGACGAACTCGCGCTCGACCGGTTTCGGGCTCGCATCCCACTTGCTGCCCGGTGTCGGGTTGAGCGGGATGAGATTCACATGCGCCAGCTTGCCGTGCAACAGCTTGCCGAGCAGGTCGGCACGCCAGGGCTGATCGTTGACGTCCCTGATCAGGGCGTACTCGATCGAGATCCGGCGTCCCGTCTGCGCCGCGTAGTCGAACGCGGCATCGAGCACCTCGGCCACCTTCCAACGCTGGTTGACGGGCACTAGCTCATCGCGCAGATCATCATCGGGGGCGTGCAGGGACAGCGCAAGGGTCACGTTCAGGTCTTCGGCCGTCAGCCGGCGCATAGCGGGCACTAGTCCCACGGTGGAGACGGTTATGTGCCGTTGCGAAAGTCCCAGGCCCTCCGGCGCCGGGGTGGTCAGCCGGCGGACCGCCTCGATCACGCGGGGGTAGTTGGCCAGCGGCTCGCCCATGCCCATGAAGACGACGCGGGACAGCCGCGGCGGCGAGCCGGTGACCGCGCCCGAGGCGGCGACACCGGCCAGGTAGACGACCTGGTCGACGATCTCGGCGACCGACAGGTTGCGGGTCAGGCCCTGCTGGCCGGTCGCGCAGAACGGGCAGGCCATGCCGCAGCCGGCCTGGCTGGAGACGCAGGCGGTCACCCGGTCGGGGTAGCCCATGAGGACGCTCTCGACCAGCGCGCCGTCGTGCAGCCGCCACAGCGCCTTGCGCGTGGCGCCCTCGTCGCAGGCCAGCTCACGGACCGGGGTCAGCAGCGTGGGCAGCAGGTCACCGGTGAGCCGGGCGCGCGTCTTGGCGGGCAGGTCGGTCATCTCGTCGATGTCGCGCACGAGCCGGCCGAAGTAGTGGGTGGAGAGCTGCTTCGCGCGGAACGCGGGCTCGCCGAGGGCGGTCACCGCGGCCTGGCGGGCGGCGAGGTCCATGTCGGCGAGGTGCCGCGGGGGCATGGCGGGGCGGCGACGGGTGGTGACCGCATCGGGCTTGTCGGGGCTGGTCGGGATGACCGGAAGAATCGTCATGGCAGAACAAGTCTCGCACGCTCGGGGAAGTTCACTGGGCCCACGCGATCAGGGCGAAGAGGAGGTACGCGGTGGGCACGGCGAACAGGATCGAGTCGAGCCGGTCCATCAGGCCGCCGTGGCCGGGCAGCAGGTTGCTCATGTCCTTGACGCCCAGATCGCGCTTGAGCATCGACTCGGCCAGGTCGCCGATCACCGCGACCACCGAGATCAGGGCGCCGAACAGCAGACCCCAGTACACCTGGATGTCGAGCAGGAAGTAGAGCAGCAGCGCGCTGCCGATCGCCGAGGCGCAGACCGAGCCGGCGAAGCCCTCCCAGGTCTTGCCGGGGCTGATCGACGGGGCCATCTTGTGCTTGCCGAAGAACACGCCGGTCGCGTAGCCGCCGGTGTCGGAGAGCACAACGGCGAGCAGCGTGCAGAGCACCCGCCACTGGCCTTTGTCGTGATCGGGCAGGAAGAGCAGGATGCCGAAGCTGAGCAGGAACGGCACGTAGACCGCGACCAGCACGCTTGCCGTCAGGTCGCGGCGGAAGGCCTCGGCGCCGTCGGCCAGCCGCCAGACGATCGCGGCCAGCACGGTGACCACCAGGCCGATCAGCAGGGCGTCGGTGCCGCTGTACCAGGCCAGGCCGGTCATCAGGACCGAGCCGCCGATCAGCGGGACGGCCGGCGCGTTGGCGCCCGCCGAGCGCAGGGCCCGGGTCATCTCCCAGACACCGACACCGGACGCGACAGCGATCACGGCGAAGAAGGCCGGCTCCCAGAAGAGCAGAGAGGCGAGGACGGCGACGACGAGGCCGACGCCGACCCCGATGGCGGCCGGCAGGTTGCGCCCGGCACGGCTGGTCGTGGGCTCGCCCACTCCCTTGCCGGCACGGCGCTTGCCCGGGCCCTTCTTAGGCTCGGGTTGCGAAGGCTCGACCACTGGCAGCGGACCCGTGGGCACATCCTCGGCCGCGTGCCAGGCCGTGTCGTCGCCGGAAGTGCGCCCGGCACGCGGATCGAGGTATGACATCAGACCTCGAGCAACTCGGATTCCTTGTGCTTGACGAGCTCGTCCACGACGGCGACGTAACGGTGGGTCACGTCATCGAGCTCCTTCTCGGCGCGGCGGCCCTCGTCCTCGCCGGTCTCGCCGTCCTTGACCAGACGGTCGATCTGCTCCTTGGCCTTGCGGCGCACGTTACGGATGGCCACCCGGCCCTCCTCCGCCTTGGAGCGCGCGACCTTGATCATCTCGCGGCGCCGCTCCTCGGTCATCTGCGGCAGGTGGATGCGCAGCTGAGTGCCCTCGTTGTTGGGGTTGACACCGAGGTCGGAGTCACGGATCGCCCGCTCGATCGGCCCCAGCTGGGACGTGTCGTAGGGCTTCACGATCACCATGCGCGGCTCGGGGACGCCGACCGAGGCCATCTGCGTCACCGGCGTGGGCGCGCCGTAGTAGTCCACCAGGATCTTGGAGAACATGGCCGGGGTGGCCCGCCCCGTGCGAATGGCGGCGAACTCCTCCTTGGCGTGCTCGACCGCGCTCTCCATCTTTTCCTCGGCCTCGAAGAGGGTCTCGTCGATCACCGGCTCTTCTCGCCTCCTAGCTTTTCTCGGTGGTACGGGGATATCGAGGGGTCTAGGCGGTGATCAGGGTGCCGATCTTGTCGCCGCTGACGGCGCGCACGATGGTGTCGTCGCCCTCCGCGCCGAACACCAGCATCGGCAGCTTGTTCTCCTCGCAGAGGCTGAACGCGGCCTGGTCGGCGACCCGCAGCCCGCGCTGCAGGATCTCCTGATAGGTGGCGCTGTCGAGCTTCTGCGCGGTGGGATCGATGCGCGGATCGGCCGTGTAGACGCCGTCCACACCGTTCTTGCTCATCAGCACGATGTCCGCGTGGATCTCGAGGGCGCGCTGGGCGGTGACGGTGTCGGTGGAGAAGTACGGCATGCCGGCGCCGGCGCCGAAGATGACCGCGCGGCCCTTCTCGAGGTGGCGGATGGCGCGCAAAGGGATGTACGGCTCGGCGACCTGGGCCATCGTGATCGCGGTCTGCACCCGCGTCTCGATGCCTTCCTTCTCCAGGAAGTCCTGCAGGGCGAGCGCGTTCATCACGGTGCCGAGCATGCCCATGTAGTCGGCCCGGTTGCGGTCCATGCCGCGCTTCTGCAGCTCGGCGCCGCGGAAGAAGTTGCCGCCGCCGACCACGACGGCGACCTGGATGCCCCGGCGGATGACGGTGGCGATCTGGCCGGCGATGCCCTGCACGACGTCGGGGTCGACGCCGACCGCGCCACCACCGAACACCTCGCCGGAGAGCTTCAGCACGACGCGCTTGGGCTTGTCGGTCACCATCGAGACCCGCCTTCTCTTAGTACTCAGCTGAGACCTTATGTGAGGAGGAGGCCGGGCGCAGAATCGCGTCCCCGGCCTCCCTAGCCTCAAGCTCGGTAGCCGGGATTACTCCTGGCCGACCTCGAACCGGACGAACCGGGTGATGTTCAGCCCGGCCTCCTCCGCGATCTGCTTGACCGTCTTCTTGTTGTCGACGACCGACGACTGCTCGAGCAGGACGTAGTCCTTGAAGAAGGAGTTCACCCGGCCCTCGACGATCTTGGGCAGGGCCTTCTCGGGCTTGCCCTCCTCCTTGGCGGTCTCCTCGGCGATGCGGCGCTCGGACTCGACGACCTCGGCCGGCACCTCCTCGCGGGTGAGGAAGCGCGGGCGCATGGCGGCGATCTGCATGCCGATGCCACGGGCGTCCGCGTCGGCCGCCTCGTCGTCCTTGCCCGAGTAGGCCACCAGGACGCCGACCTGCGGCGGGAGGTCCTGCGCCTTGCGGTGCAGGTAGACCGCGACGGTGCCGTCGACGATCACGAAGCGGTTCAGGACGATCTTCTCGCCGATCTTGGCCGAGTACTCCTGGATGGTGTCGGCGACCGACTTGCCGTCCTCGAGCACGGCGGCCGAGAGGGCCGCGGCGTCGGCGAGCTTGTTCTGCGCGCCGAACTCGACCAGCCGCTGACCCAGCGCGACGAAGTCGGGGGTCTTGGCGACGAAGTCGGTCTCGCAGTTGAGCTCGAGCAGCGCGCTGCCCGAGTGGGCCACGATGCCGTTGGCCGCGGTGCGGCCGGCCCGCTTGCCGACGTCCTTCGCACCCTTGATGCGCAGGAACTCGACGGCCTTGTCGAAGTCGCCGTCCGCCTCGTCGAGGGCCTTCTTGCAGTCCATCATGCCGGCAGCGGTCAGATCGCGGAGCTTCTTCACGTCCGCGGCGCTGTAGTTAGCCATGACTCTCTCTCGATGTCAGTTCGGGTTTGGCTGACTTACTCGGCGGGCGTCGCGGCGGCCGGCACGGGCTCGGCCTCAGCGGCGGGAGCCGCGGCCGGAGCCTCGGCGGGGGCCTCGGCGGCCTTCTTCTCGGCGCCCTCGTACAGGTCGCGCTCCCACTCGGGCAGCGGCTCGCCGGCGGCGACGGTGCCCGGCTCGGGCTTCTCGTCGGCGCCACCACGGCCACGGCCGGAGCGGGCGATGAGGCCGTCGGCCACGGCGGCGGCGATGACCTTGGTCAGCAGCTCGGCCGAGCGGATCGCGTCGTCGTTGCCCGGGATCGGGAAGTCGACCTCGTCCGGGTCACAGTTGGTGTCCAGCACCGCGATGACCGGGATGCCCAGCTTGCGGGCCTCGTCGACGGCGATGTGCTCCTTCTTGGTGTCCACGACCCAGATCGCCGACGGCGTCTTGGTCATGTCACGCAGACCGCCGAGGGTCTTGGTGAGCTTGGTCTTCTCGCGGAAGAGCTGCAGGGTCTCCTTCTTGGTGTACCCGGCGGCGGTACCGCTCAGGTCACCCAGGGCCTCGAGCTCCTTCATCCGCTGCAGGCGCTTGTACACCGTCTGGAAGTTGGTGAGCATGCCGCCCAGCCAGCGGTGGTTCACGTACGGCTGGCCGACCCGCGTCGCCTGCTCGGCGATGGCCTCCTGCGCCTGCTTCTTGGTGCCGACGAAGAGGATGTGGCCACCCTCGGCGACGGTGTCACGCACGTACGCGTAGGCCTTCTCGATGTAGTCGAGGGTCTGGCGCAGGTCGATGATGTAGATACCGTTGCGCTCGGTGAAGATGAAGCGCTTCATCTTCGGGTTCCAGCGGCGGGTCTGGTGCCCGAAGTGGACACCGCTCTCCAGCAGCTGGCGCATGGTCACGACGGCCATGGTGGGTTGCTCCCTGTCGTCCCTGGTTGGCGCGCTCACCGGCGGTGAGCGCCCTGGCGCCCGGTCGCCGGCCACAGTCGGACCCGAGATGATCGAGACCAGGGAGGGCCGTCGCCGCCGGAGGTTGAGAACCCGGCGGAGGGCGCGCGAGGTCGGCCGCGCTAGGCGGTCGCCGGCAACCAGCATACGCCAAGCTTCGAGCGGCCTCCTATCCCGTCGCCAGCCCGGCCGCGATGAGCAGGATCAAACCCACCGGGAGGTACGCCACCGGAGGGCGCACCCAGGCCTCGCGCGTGATCGAACCGCCCCGGGCCACCGCGAAGAGCCCGATGCCGGTGAGCGCGAAGCCCAGCGTGAGCAGCACCGCCGGGACGATGGCGCCGGCCGACGGGTCGCCGGTGAAGGTGACGTCGAACAGAAGGCGCACGACGGGGATCAACAGGACGATCATGACGATCGCGACGAGGAAGGACGTCGCGGGACGCTTGGACTGGTAGACGGGGGTTCGCGGCGTGATGGGAGGCACCAGGGTGGTGGGCTCCGCCACCTTCTCCTCCGTCGTCGCGGGCGGCTTGATCGTCGGATATTCCGGACCCCGGACCGGCACCCGCACGTCCGTCTCGGCCGGCCGGGCATGACTGCCGGTGGAATCGGGCCGCTGTTCGGGCAGGCGGAACGCGCCGCTCGGCCGTTCGTGAATGCCCGAGTCGTACGGGTTGCCGATCTGATGGGAGCCGGAGACTTCGGGGCTGGTGCTCCGGGAGTACTGACCGCCCGAGTACCAGCTCGGCTCGGAGTCGTCGGCGTAGCGGTGTCCTTCCACGATGTCGCAACTTAGGTGACCACGGTCGCCGATGCCACACGTGGGCCCATAACACACCGATCCGGTGACTCTGAGGTTTTCCACAATCGCGCTCCGTCCACAGGGCCGGTCGCACGCGGCCTCCGATCCGGGCACGGTGACGGCCATGACGACGCAAAGACGGGCGGTGGGCGCGTACGGCGAGCGGGTCGCCGCCGAGCATTTCCGCGATGAGGGCCTCGTGATCCTCGACCAGAACTGGCGCTGCGCCGACGGCGAGCTCGACCTGATCCTGCGCGACGGCGAAGACCTCGTCATCTGCGAGGTCAAGACCCGGCTGGGCGACAGCTACGGCCCGCCCGCCGAGGCCATCACCCCACGCAAGGTCCGCAAGCTGCGGCAGCTCGCCCGTCGCTGGCTCGACGAGAGCGGCCTGCGCTACCGCGACGTGCGCTTCGACGTGGTCGAGGTGATGCCGCAGAAGAAGGGCGCCACTCTGATCAACCACACGCGCGGGGCGTTCTGATGAGCTACGCGCGCGTGCTCTGCGTCGGCCTGGTCGGCATGACCGGCCATCTGGTCGAGGTGGAGGCCGACCTGTCCCCCGGGCTACCGGCGGTGGTGCTGACCGGACTGCCGGACACGGCATTGCACGAGGCCCGCGACCGGGTGCGAGCCGCGGTGGTCAACTCGGGCCAGCAGTGGCCGAACCGCCGGATCACGGTCAACCTGCTCCCGGCCGCCGTACCGAAACACGGCAGCGCCTTCGACCTGGCCATCGCCGCGGCGTTGCTCTCCGGCGCCGGCGAGCTGCCGTCCAGCTCGCTCGAAGGTGTGGTGATCCTCGGCGAGCTCGGTCTCGACGGCGCCGTGCGCCCGGTGCGCGGCGTGCTGCCGATGGTGGCCGCGGCGGCCGGCGCCGGCATCCACAGCGTGGTCGTGCCGCTGGACAACGCCCGCGAGGCGACCGTCGTGCCCGGGGTGACGGTGCGCGCCGTCGACAGCCTGCGCCGGTTGGTCGCCTTCGTCCGCGACGGCGAGGAGTTGCTCGAGCCGCCACCGCCCGCGCCGTCTTCTCCCCCGGCCGGCCCCGATCTCTGCGACATCGCCGGGCAGGCGCTGGGACGCTACGGATTGGAGGTCGCGGCCGCCGGCGGGCACCATCTGTCGTTGTTCGGACCGCCGGGCGCCGGCAAGACGATGTTGGCTGAGCGCCTCCCGTCGATCCTGCCCGAGCTCGGCGACGAGGCGGCGCTCGAAGTGACGGCGCTGCACTCGATCGCCGGGCGGCTCCCGCCGGACGCGGGCCTGATCCGCCTGCCACCGTTTCAGGCGCCGCACCACACGGCCAGCACGGCGGCCCTGATCGGCGGCGGCAGCGGCATCCCCCGCCCGGGCGCGTTGTCGCTGGCCCACCGCGGGGTGCTCTTCCTCGACGAGGCGGCGGAGATCAGAAACTCCACGCTGCAGGCCCTGCGCCAGCCGCTGGAGACCGGCCATGTGGTCCTGGGCCGGGCGAAGGGGACGATCCAATATCCCGCTCGGGTGCAGCTGGTCATGGCGGCCAACCCGTGTCCTTGCGCGAGCCCGGCCGGCGACCAGAACTGCACCTGCACACCCCTGGCGCGCCGGCGCTATCTGGCGCGCCTCTCGGGGCCTCTGCTCGACCGCGTCGACATCCGGCTGACCCTGCATCCGTTGACGGCGGCGCAGCTGATGACGGCGACGGCTCCCGCGCCGACGTCGGCCGAGGTGTCCGAACGGGTGGCCAAGGCCCGCGCCGCGGCGGCGGCGCGCTGGGATCGGGTCAACGCCGAAATTCCGGGCCCTGAACTGCGGCAGGCGCCCTGGCGGCTGCCGGCCCACGACACCGCGGAACTCCAGAAGGCTCTCGACCGGGGAATGCTGTCGGCACGCGGCTTCGATCGGGTGCTGCGGCTGGCCTGGACGATCGCCGACCTGGACGGGCGGGACCGGCCCGCCCGCGACGAGGTCTCCGAGGCGATCCAGCTGCGGATGGGCGAGTCCCATGGCTGAGGACGGGGAGCGGGCCGCCCGGGTGGCCTTGACCTGGCTGGCCGAGCCGGGCAACCGGATGGTGTGGTCGCTGGTGGAGGAGTGCGGCGCGTCGGAAGCCCTCGACCGCCTGGTGCGCGGCGAAGTGGAAAGCAAGGCGATTCAAGCGGCCGTACGGGCGTATGAAGCCGACCTCGAACCCGAGCGGCTCCGGGAGCTGACGGTCGGGCGGGCAGACCAGCTCGGCGCGCGGATCGTGGTGCCGTCGGACGAGGAATGGCCGCGCCGGGTCGATTCGCTGGCCACGCTGTCGCTGGAGGGCAACGGTCGGATTCTGCGGGACGTTCGCCCGCCGCTGTGCCTATGGGTGCGTGGGGCGTGGCCGTTGGGCGAGACGCTCGAACGGTCGGTGGCGGTGGTCGGGGCGCGAGCGGCGACGGCCTATGGCACGCACGTCACCGGCGAGATCTCGTACGGACTGGCCGAGCAGGGCTGGACGGTGGTGTCGGGCGGCGCGTTCGGCATCGACGCGGCCGCGCACCGGGCGGCGATGGCGGCCGGCGGGCGGACGGTCGCGGTGCTGGCGTGCGGGCTCGACCGGCCCTATCCGGCGGGGAACTCGGCGATGTTCGAGCAGATCGCGGAGAGCGGCCTGCTGATCAGCGAATGGCCACCGGGCGCCGAGCCGCTGCGGCATCGCTTCCTGATCCGCAACCGGGTGATCGCGGCGGCGACGGTCGGCACGGTGATGGTGGAGGCGGCGGCCCGCAGCGGGGCGTCGCAGACGCTGAGCCGGGTGCTGGCCCTGAACCGGACGGCGATGGTGGTGCCGGGCCCGGTGACGTCGGCGGTCTCGGTGGGCTGCCACGAGCTGCTGCGCGAGCGCCCGGAGGCGATCCTGGTCACGGGCGTGGACCACGTCCTGGAGGCGGTCGGCCGGGTCGGCGAATATCTGGTCGATCCGCCGCGCGGCCCCACACACGCACGCGACGCCCTCGACGAGGAGTCGGCCCTGGTGCTGGAGGCGGTCCCGCGAAGGGGAACGGCCTCCCCCGAGGAACTGGCCGCCAAGGCCGGCCTGGACTTGAGAACCGTTCTGCGCCGACTGTCCCTACTGGAGGTGGCCGGCATGGTCGAACGCCGCGGAACGGCCGGCGTCGCGCTGACCCGCTCCCGCGCATCACCCGCGTCACCGCACCAGGACGAGCCGGCGCCGTCCGACCGGCACGACTGAGGGGCGACGAGCCTTTCGGCCCGGTCGCCCGGAATCGCGCGGCGGGGGTCGGCTGCCCGCGCCGGCGGGTCAGTCTTCGGAGTCGTCCAGGTCCCGGCGATGCACCTTCATCCACGCCTCGACATCGTCGGTCATCCACACCTTGCCCTGAGCAAGATCGGCGACCGGCTTGGGAAAGTCGGCGCGGCTGGTGATCTGGTACGCACGCTGCCGGCTGACCCCACCCAGTCGGATGCGGATCTCGTGCGCCCCCATGAGCCGGATCGGTTTCGCTGCCACATGATCGACCGTAGGCGTGAGACTATTAGTCAGTCATAAAGTTGATAGGAGACAGCTAGTCATGAGTCATCTAAGCTGTCATCATGACTAGGCGACGCCAGAGCCACCCGCCGGTGCCCGTGTCACCCACACATCGACGCACATGGCGCTCCTTCTGGCGGCGATGCACCTGCGGTTTACCCGCCCCCTGCGTCGACAGCCTGGTACCCGCCCCACCGTTGCCGTTCCCCGCCCCGCCCTCCCGCGATCCCCTCCATCCGCGAGCTTTCCCGTCCCCACCAGGCACCGATCCGACACAGCAGAGGAGGTCATCAGGCCGAACCCCGGTATCCCTGCCACATATGCCGCCCGGCGGGCACAGCCCTCCACCTCGGAGGCCCCCTATCCGCCGGGCGGCAACCCCCTCGAGCGCAACCCTTCACACCCGGCCCCGCCCTGAACCGCACACCCAACGGGGGCGGCCGCCGTCACCCCAGCCGGCCTGACGGCGGCCGATCCCCCTGACCTCAGCCACCGGAGCTCGGGCCACCCGAGCGCCAGATGAATGACCACAGTGCTTCCCAGCGTCTGGCGGCGCCGGGAGGCCACCGACGGTGGGCGCCAGCCGCTGATCCCCGACCGGCGCCCGCCAAGAACAGCGGTGGGCGAAAGGCGACCGGCCCACCGCCACAAAGCTCGGACCACCGGCCCGTGTCCTCCCGGCACTCACGGCCGGTGGTCCGAGCCATGCCCGGTCCCCGCAATACCGACCCCACAGGACGACCCCGGCAGCCGGCGTCGACAGGACGCTGCGCCACCCAACGTCAGCACGACGCTGGGCGCGCTACGACACCCAACGTCAGCACGGCGCTGGGTGCGATTCACCACCCAAGGGTCGGCACGGCGCTGCGGCAGACAGGACTGCGTCAGCAGGACGGGCACGGCGGGATGGTCTCGACGGACAGCGCCGGCACACGGCGCCGGCGGGGTGGAGCAGCGAGGCCGCGGGCGGCGGGGGGCGGGGGGCGGGGGGCGGGGGGCGGGGGGCCTTGACGCGCGCGGCGTGCTCGGACGAGTGGCGTTCAGCCTGCAAGTGCATCCGGAACGCGGTGGAGATCGTCGCGGTTGCGGTGAGGGGCGGCGGGGCTGTTGATCGGGCTGTGGGGCGGAGCGTGATTGAACGGGCGACGGCCGGGGCCGACGGCGCTGAGGCGCTCGGTGGACTGTCGCCCGCCCTGCCGCGCGATCAAGCTCGGCCTTCTCAAGCGCGGCACGTTCATCGTACTAACGCCTCGTCGTACGTACAATATGACGGAGCGACGTGATCACGTAAACTGTGAACATGATCGATCCTTCTGCGGACCGTGCGGTGTTTCGCCAGTTGGCTGACCTGCTCCGCAATCAGATCGAGTCCGGGGAGCTGGGGCCCGGTGAGCCGCTGCCCAGCGAGCTGCGGCTGGCGCAGGAGTACGGGATCAGTCGCACCACGGTCCGCCAGGCGATCGGCCAGCTGCGGACGGAAGGGCTCGTCACCGTCGACCGGCCGCGCGGCACGTTCGTCCGCGTGCCGGAGCCGACCGAGCTGATCACCCTGGCCCGCGGCGAGCGAGCCGGCGCCCGCATGCCCACCGACGCCGAGCGCCGCAAATACCGCCTCGGCGAGGGCGTCCCCGTCCTGGTGGTCACCGCCACCGACGGCACCGAGACCGTCCACCCGGCCGACCGCGTCCAGCTCACCCGCCCCTGACCGCCCCGCCACGACGCCCGGGGAAAGGGACGGCGCAAGAAGACGCCCGCAGGAAAGAGACGGCGCCAGAACACGCCCGCGGGAGAAGGCCGCGTCAGAAGACGCCCACGGGAGAAGGCCGCGTCAGAAGACGCCCACGGGAGAAGGCCGCGTCGGAAGACGCCCATACGAATGGGCCGCGCCGCAAGGCGCCCGCGGACAAGGGGCCGCGCCAGAAGATGCCCACGGACAAGGGGCCGCGTCAGAAGGCGCTACAGGAGACGGGACCCGTCAGAAAAGGTCGTAGTCGGCTCGGGCCAAGGCGAAACCGTGGCTCGACCCGGTGTCCTCGCAGGTCAGTGCGCGGGCCGTGCTGTCGCAGCGGATGGAGCCGGCGCGCAGGGCCTCGCCGTACTCCAAGGTTTGTGTGGCGGAGCCGGCCAGCGTGTCGCCGGCGCAGGTGAAGCCGGCCTTTCCCTCCTCGAGGAACATGCCGTTGCCCCAGGCCTGCCGGCAGTCCTCGGGCTGCGGTGGCGGGGACCAGTTCTTGTCGAGGATGTCGCAGCGGACCGAGCTGGTGGTCAGCGCGCACACGATGTTCTTCGACGGGGACTGGAAGGTCGCCTCGGTGACCTCTTTGACGGCGCTGCCCAAACCGGCGACGGCCGACGGGGTCGGCGCCGGCGACCCGGTCGGTGTGGGCGCGCCCGAGCCCAGGAGGGAACAACCGGAAAGTGTGGCCAGCAGGGCAAGGGCCAGGAAGCAACGGAAGCGTGCCATGGTGATCGGCAGTGTAGTGCCGATCGACCAGCGTGGCCGCTTGACGGGGACCGGGTCGAGCGATGACGGTCGACACGATGGATACGCGGGACATGCACGAGCGGCTGCCGGAGGCGATGCGGCAGGCCGTCGACGACTTCGGGCATCATCTGGCGCGGGTCGACAACCGGTCGGCCCACACCGTACGGGCCTATCTCGGTGACGTGATCTCGCTGCTGGACCACGCTGTACGCCACGACGTGACCTCGCTCGGCGATCTCGACCTCGGCCTCCTGCGGGGATGGCTGGCGGCCCGGATGCGCGACGGGGCGGCCCGCACCTCCCAGGCCCGGCGGGCGACCGCGGCGCGGGTCTTCACCGCGTGGGCGTTCCGCACCGAGCGGATCGGCACCGACCCGGGCGCCCATCTCACCAGCCCGCGCGCCCACCGCACCCTCCCCACCGTCCTGCGCGCCGACCAGGCCACCGCGCTGATCGAAGGAGCCAGGGCGGAGCGCCCCCAGACCGAAGCCGAGATGATCGACGAGGCGGGACGGCGGCGGGACGAGGCGCCGAACGATGGTCCGGACGCCATCGCCCTGCGGGACCGGGCCGTGCTGGAACTGCTTTATGCGACTGGCGTACGGGTCAGCGAGCTCTGCGGCCTCGACCGCGCCGACCTCGACGAGTCGCGCCGGCTCGTGCGCGTCTTCGGCAAGGGCGCCAAGGAACGGGCCGTCCCTTATGGCCTACCGGCCCAAAAGGCCCTCGACGACTACTTGCGGCACAGCCGCCCCCAGCTGGCCGGCGAGGAAAGGGACGGCGAGGGAAGGAGTGGCGAGGGAAGGAGTGGCGAGGGGAAAGGGCGCGCGAAGGCGGGCGGCGGGAAGGCGGGCGGGGACGCGCTGTTTCTTGGGGTCAAGGGTGGGCGGCTGCAGCAGACCGTGGTGCGGCGGATCGTGGACGCGGCGGCGCGGGAAGCCGGGCTGCCGCACACCAGCCCGCATGATCTGCGGCACTCGGCGGCCACACACCTGCTGGACGGCGGGGCGGACCTTCGGGCCGTGCAGGAGCTGCTCGGGCATTCCTCACTTTCGAGTACCCAGATCTACACGCACGTGTCGACCGAGCGGCTCCGGGCCGCCTTCAAACAGGCGCACCCCCGGGCGTGACCCCGTACGATCAGGGGGTGAGCGCCGGAGAACCGCCCGCAGCCCTCCCCGGCGCCCGTCTTCTCTTCTCGCTCGATCCGGGCGTGTCCTATCTCAACCACGGCTCCTTCGGCGCCGTACCCGTCGGCGTGCAGCGCGCCCAGCAGCGGCTGCGCGACGAGGTCGACGCCAACCCGATGGCCTTTTACGCCGGCGAAGGGCTGATGGACCGTGTCGTCCATACCCGACGCCATCTCGCCTCCTTCCTCGGCGCCGACCCCGACGGCAGCGCCCTCGTCGCCAACACCACCACCGGCGTCTCGCTCGTCCTGAACTCTGTGCGGCTCGAGTCGGCCGACGAGGTGCTGCTCACCGATCACGGCTACGGCTCCGTCTTTTTCGCCGCCCGCCGCCAGTGCCGCCGGGCCGGGGCGACCGCCCGGACCGTCGCCCTGCCGCTGGGCGCGAGCAGCGCCGAGGTCGTCTCGCGCGTGCGGGCCGCGCTGCGGCCGGGGAAGACCAAGCTGCTCATCGTCGACCAGATCGCCTCGGCCACCGCCGCCTGCCTTCCGGTGCGGGAGATCGTCGCCGCCGCCCACGAGCACGACATCCCGGTGCTGGTCGACGCCGCGCACGTGCCGGGGCACATCCCGGTCGACGTGGCCGCGATCGGCGCCGATTTCTGGGTCGGCAACCTGCACAAGTGGGCTTTCGCCCCGCGCGGCACCGCGCTGCTCTCCGTCGCCCCGCCGTGGCGGCGGCGGATGGAGCCCTTGGTCGTCTCGTGGGAGCAGGAGCAGGGATATCCGCTCGCCGTCGAATATCAAGGCACGATCGATTACACGCCCTGGCTGGCCGCGCCGGCCGGCCTTTTCACGCTCCGCACGCTCGGCTGGGAGGCCGTCCGCGCGCACAATGCGGCCCTGGCCGCGTACGGCCAAAGGGTCTTGGGTGAGGCTCTGGGCGTGACCGATCTCCCCCACCCGGGCCACCCGGAGGTCGCGATGCGGATCGTGCCCCTGCCGTCGGGCCTGGCCACCACCGCGCCCGAGGCCTACGCGCTGCGCACACTGATCGCCGAGAAGCTGGCCGCCGAGACCCAGGTGAACGCCTGGGGCGGGCGCGGCCTGCTCCGGCTGAGCGCGCAGGTCTACAACCGGGCCGAGGAGTACGACCGGCTGGCCGAGCGGCTGCCGCAGCTGCTGCACGAGTCAAAGCGGCAGTAGCCGGACCCGGCCGAGGCCGAGCAGCGCCAGCGGATCGAGGTAGAGCTCGCCCCGCCGCAGGCCCCAGTGCAGGCCCGGATGACCGGCTTGCAGAGCGCCGATCACCGCCCCGCCCGCCACCACGTCACCCCGGGCCACCGAGGCGGTCACCGGCTCGTACGTGGTCCGCAGACCGCCGGCGTGGGCGATGCTCACGACGCCGCGCCCGGCCAGCTCACCGGCGAAGACCACCGTCCCCGGACCGGCCGACGAGACCGGCGTGCCCGGCTGGCCCGCGAGGTCGACCCCGCGATGCCCGGTCAGCCACGGCTGCGCGGGCGGATCGAACCGGCGCACCACTGTGGGCGCCGACAGGGGCCAGCCGAAGGACAGGACCGCGAGCAGGAGACCGAGGAAGGGCATGACCGAAACCCTGCCGTGTCCCCAAGGTCGAAAAAAGGGGCTGTGGATAACCCTCTAGTTGCCGAAGCCGGCGTCGTCCGGCAGTGAGATGTCCGGCTTCTCCAGCTCTTCCACGTTGACGTCCTTGAAGGTCATCACGCGGACGTTCTTGACGAACCGAGCCGGTCGATACATGTCCCACACCCAGGCGTCGTGCATCTCGACCTCGAAATACACCTCGCCGTCCGAGTTGCGCACGTGCAGATCGACCTGGTTGGCCAGGTAGAAACGGCGCTCGGTCTCCACCACGTAGGAGAACTGGCGGACGATATCGCGGTACTCCCGGTAGAGCTGCAGCTCCATCTCGGTCTCGTACTTCTCGAGATCCTCTGCGCTCATCGCTTTTCGCCCTCCATGGCCTCATCTTCCCCCACACAAGGCGACGGCTGAGGCTGGTCGCCCGACGCCACGCCGACGGTACCCCCAACGGCCTCGGTTGCATCAAACAGTACCGGCGCGACCTCGGCCGGGGCGGGTCGGCGGGCCCTCGGCGGCCGGTTGCCGCGACCGGAGGCCGCGGCCACGTTCACGTACGAGAATCGGTGCTCGGCGCACGGCCCGTGCTCGCGCAGCGCGGCCGTGTGCTCGTCGGTGATGTAGCCCTTGTGCACGGCGAACCCGTACGCCGGGAACTGGTCGTGCAGTTCGACCATCAGCCTGTCCCGGGTGACCTTGGCCAGCACGCTGGCCGCGGCCACGCACGCGGCGACCCGGTCGCCTTTCCACACCGCCAGGCCGGGCACGCCGAGGCCGTCGACCGGGAAGCCGTCGGTCAGCACGTACTCCGGCGGGGTGGCCAGCGACGCGAGCGCACGGCGCATCGCCGCCAGGTTGCAGACGTGCAGGCCGCGGGCGTCGACCTCGGTGGGCGGGATGATCACCACGGACCAGGCCAGGGCCCGGGCCACGACCTGGTCGTAGACGCGCTCGCGGGCGGCCGCCGTCAGCAGCTTGGAGTCGGCCAGCTCGTCGATCTCGCCGCGCTTGCCCTCGGGCAGGATGGCGGCGGCGGCCACCAGCGGGCCCGCGCAGGCGCCCCGGCCGGCCTCGTCGGCGCCGGCCACGGTGCCGAAGCCGCGGCGCTGGAGCGCGCGCTCCAGCGCGTAGAGGCCGCCCTCGCGGCGCACCACCGTGCGGGGAGGAGACAGCATCACAGGCCCCGCAGCAGCTCGGGCAGCTCGACCGGGTAGATCAGCTCGGAGCTGGCCTCGATCTCCTCGGCCGACCACCACCGGTGCTCGGTGATGGTCTCCTGCTCGTCGTCGTCCATGCCGGCCATGTCGATCTGGATCTCGGTGACCCGCAGCAGGAAGAAGTCCTGCTGCTGCCGGTAGTCGCGGCCGTCGTAGCTGAACTCGGCCACCTGGCGCCAGATCGGCTCGCCAAGATCATCGACGCCGGCCTTGAGCCCTATCTCCTCGAAGAGCTCGCGGACAGCGGCCTCGGCCACCGTCTCGCCGTCGGCCAGGCCGCCGCCGGGGGTGAACCACCAGCGATGGCCGGGACGGGCCGGGTCGCCGCCGTGCAGCAGCAGGGTGCGCCCGGCCTGATCGACGAGGAGCACCCGACCGGCGCGTCGGTTGATGACGGTCACGGGAACAAGCCTATTGCGCCCAGCGTGGATCTTCCGACCGGGTGTTACTTCGCATCGGGGATGGCGTCGAAGCCGTCCGGCACCGAGAGCCAGGTGGCGCGGCTGACCGGCCAGAAGACCGTGAAGGCGCGGCCGACCACCGAGTCCTCGGTGATCGTGGCCTCGGTGATGTTGTGGTCGCTGTCCTGGTAGTGCTCCAGGGAGTCGCCGGAGGCGGCCCGGTGGTCACC
The DNA here is from genome assembly GCF_900215205.1 of Paractinoplanes atraurantiacus. Classification (GTDB taxonomy): domain Bacteria; phylum Actinomycetota; class Actinomycetes; order Mycobacteriales; family Micromonosporaceae; genus Actinoplanes; species Actinoplanes atraurantiacus. The sequence goes on along the minus strand of NZ_OBDY01000001.1, from coordinate 1,206,507 downwards.
CATCACCCACAGGCGCCCCTCGGGCACGACGATGTCGAAGTTCGTGCTCGCGGGCGGGTCCTGGGTGCCGTCGGAGTCCTTGTAGATGTACGGCTCGTCGAGCGGCACACCGTTGACGATCAGCTTGCCGGTGCCCGTGTACTGCACGTGGTCGCCGGGGGTGCCGATGATGCGCTTGATGAAGTCTTCGCCCTCGGCGCCCGACTGCCACTCCCGGGGCGCCTCGAAGACGATGATCTCGCCGCGCTTGGGCTCACGGAAGTCGTAGACGAGCTTGTTGACGAGCACCCGGTCGAGCACGTTGAGCGTGTGCTCCATCGAGGGCGACGGAATGTAGAACGTCTGCAGCACGAAGGCGCGGACCAGCACGGCGACCAGGATCGCCACACCCAGGAGAATCGGAAGTTCGCGCCAAAAGGAACTTTTGCGCTTCGGCTCCGTCTGCTCGTCAATCACGATGGGAGCCTACGACGCCGAATCGAGAACGGCAGTCCGGAACGCGCGGATAACGCCCCACTTAAGAGAAAAGGAAGTGCGAAAAGTTCCGTCGAAGGGCTGTGTTTCCGCTCCGGAAGGCCGGCCGCGGTCGGATGGTTCTCGGCGTACGTCTTCCACACGTCGGGCACTGAGAGGCTGGTGAACCGGCTGCTCGGCCAGACGATGACGAATGCCCGGCCGATCACGTTGTCGATCGGGACGGGACCCTGACATCGGGCGTCCTGCGAGACCTCGCGATGGTCGCCCATGACGAACATCTCACCGGCTGGGACGGTGACCTCGGTGAAGCGCCGGCTCGTGCACTGGTTCGGGTTGGGCGGCTGGTTGAGGTCGGAGTTGAAACCCTCGGCGATGTACGACTCGTCGATGCCCACGCCGTTGACCGTGATCCGGCCCTTGGCGTCACAGCAGGCCACCTTGTCGCCGGGCAGCCCGATCACCCGCTTGATGAAGTCGCGCTCACCCGGGCGGCTCACCCCGACGAGGTCGCCGACCGTGCGGCCCAGCTTGGCGACGAACGAGTTGCTGACCTCTTCGGTCACCTCGGGCGCCCAGTTGTCGGTGCCGCGGAAGACCACGATCTCGCCGCGGACCGGGTCACGCATGTCGTAGACGACCTTGTTGACCAGCACCCGGTCCTTGATCTCCAGGGTGCTCTGCATCGACCCGCTGGGGATGTAGAACGCCTGCACCAGGAAGGTGCGGATCAGCACGGCGAGGCAGAAGGCCACGATCAGCAGGAGCGGCAGCTCCTGCCAGAGCGGCATCTCCTTGCGCCGGATCATGGACCGCCGCCGTCGCTCGGACGGCCGGTAGCCCTCCATCGGTTCCACGCTTCGCATCTCCCGCCGCCGACCGAAAACGCCCCGGATACAGCACTACCGCCCGAGTATCTCCCTAGGGAAACTTACGGGCGGTAGCACAGGATCGATCAAGATCAGACGGTCTGCTTCTCGCGAAGCTCCTTGATCTTGGCCTTCTTGCCGCGGAGCTCACGCAGGTAGTAGAGCTTGGCGCGGCGGACGTCACCGCGGCTCACGACCTCGATCTTGTCGATCGCCGGGCTGTTGATCGGGTAGCTCCGCTCGACACCGACGCCGAAGCTGATCTTCCGGACCTTGAAGGTCTCCCGGAGGCCGGCGCCCTGCCGGGCGATCACGACGCCCTGGAAGATCTGGACGCGGGAACGGTTACCTTCGACGACTCGCGCGTACACCTTGAGGGTGTCGCCGGCGCGGAAGTTCGGAATGTCGGTGCGCTGCGACTGGGCGTCGAGAGCGTCCAGCGTGTTCATCGCTGCATCCTCGTACTCAAAGGCGCACCGGGAGTTCGGTGCGCGGCGGGTGATCCTGGCCCCTCACCACTCCAAGGGACCCTCGATCCCACTCCACGGCGCGGAGTGAAATCGGCAACCTCACTACTTTGCCACAGAGGGAGGCGTGATCTGAAATCCACCCTCGGCCAAAGCCGCTTTATCCGACTTGTCCAACAAATCCGGCGGGTAGGACGCCATCATGTCCGGGCGGCGGGAAGCGGTCCGCAACAGGCTTTGCGTACGGCGCCACCGCGCGATCCGGCCGTGATCGCCCGAGCGCAAAATGTCGGGAACATCCCGGTCTCGCCACGAGGCTGGCTTCGTGTAGACGGGCGCCTCGAGCAGACCGGCGGAGTGCGACTCCTCATCCAGCGACGAGGCGTTCCCGAGCACTCCAGGAAGCAACCGGGTGACGGCCTCCATGATCACGATGACCGCGACCTCGCCACCGAAGAGCACGTAGTCACCGAGCGAGATCTCGAGCACCGGCATCCGGGCAGCCGCGTCGTCGATCACCCGCTGATCGATGCCCTCATAGCGCCCACAGGCGAAGATCAAGTGATCGAGCTGCGCGAGCGAGTACGCGTCGGCCTGCGTGAACGGCTTTCCTACCGGCGACGGCACCACGAGCGTGCCGGGCCCGATCGCGTCGAGGGCCTGCCCCCAGGGCTCGGGCCGCATGACCATGCCCGGCCCGCCGCCGTACGGCGTGTCGTCCACCGTCCGGTGCACGTCGCTGGTCCATTTACGCAGATCGTGCACGTCCACGGACAGCAGCCCGGTCGACTGCGCCTTGCCGACCAGCGACAGGTCGAGCGGCGCGAAGTAGTCCGGGAAGATCGAGATGATGTCGACGCGCATCAAAGGTCCAGCAGACCCTCGGGCAGGTCGACGACGATGCGCCCGCCGGCGAGATCGACCGTGGGCACGATCGCGCTCACGAAAGGGATCAGCGCCGTGCCGCCGGCCACCTTCGAGAGAACGATGAGGTCGGACGAGGGCGCGTGCTCGATGCGCTCGACCGTGCCGTAGAGCTCCCCGGAAGCGGACTCGACGCGCAGACCGACCAGCTGGTGGTCGTGAAACTCGTCCGGGTCCTCGGGCGGCGCCAAGGAATCGCTGTCGACCTGGAGCCACACGCCACGCAGGGCCTCGGCGATGTTGCGGTCGTAGATGTTCTCGAACACGGCGATACCGCGGCCTTGATGCCAGCGGATCTGCTCGAGCACGAGTTGCTTGGGCACTTGGAAGACAGCACCGGCGGGAACGGCCGCCGGGCCGGTGCTGACACGGCGGTCCTTGGGGACCTCCGTGACGAACACCGACCCGGGGACGAAACGAACTTCTGGTTCATCGGTCCGCACGACCACCGAGACCTCGCCCCGGATCCCGTGCGGCTTACCGATTTGGCCGACGACGAGAAGCATCGATCAGTACGCGTCGACGATGTCCACGCGGATGCCGCGCCCACCGATCGACCCGATGACCTGCCGCAGGGCCTTGGCCGTACGCCCGCCACGCCCGATGACCGTTCCCAGGTCCTCGGGGTGCACGCGAACCTCGAGCCGCTTGCCGCGGCGCGAGTCGACCAGTCGGACCCGGACGTCGTCCGGGTTGTCGACGATGCCCTTGACGAGGTGCTCCAGCGCCGGCCGGAGCGCCCCGTCAGCTCGCGTCGGCGCCGGCACCGGCCGGGTCCTCTGCGGTCTCGGCGACGGCCTCACGGTTGGGCTCGTCGGGCTTGGCGGCCTTGGTCTGCGCCGGCTTGGCCTCGGCGGCCTCCGGAGCGGCGGCGACCTTGTCCGACTTCTTGGGGGTCTTGGCGGGCGTCTCGGCAACGCCGGCGGCGGCCTTGGCCTCGGCCTCGTACACCTCGGCGCGGCTCTGCTTGGCCTCGGCCACCAGCAGCGGCGGCGGGGCCGGCAGACCCTTGAACTGCTGCCAGTCGCCGGTCTTCTCCAGGATGCGCTGCACGGCCTCGCTCGGCTGCGCGCCGACCGAGAGCCAGTACTGCACCCGCTCGGACTTGACCTGGATCACCGAGGGGTGTTCCTTCGGCTGGTAGATGCCCACGTACTCGATGGCACGGCCGTCGCGCTTGGTGCGCGAGTCGGCGACGACGATGCGGTACTGCGGGTTGCGGATCTTGCCCATCCGCAGAAGCCGGATCTTTACGGCCACGGTTGTCTTCGCTCCTGAATGCGTGAGTTTTTGAGCCGACGGCCACCCACGTGGGGTTGCGGGGACCGATGTCTCGCTGGACTGGCTGCACCGGAGGGTTAGAGGGCGCTCCGATGTACCGACCAAGGAACCATTCTGCCAGATGACCGGCCGTGACTCCCAACCGGGCGTCAAACGCGCGCGACGACCGGCCGATCCCAGCCGTCGGGCAGTGCCACCGGCGTCTCCCAGGACGGATCGGGCCGGAAGTCGGTCCACGTGCCGTCGAACGGGAACTCGGCCGCCTCGATCTGCTTGACCACGCGGTGCCCCTCGGCCCAGACGGCCGCCGGGTCGGGCACCCAGTAGTGCTCGGGCAGCTCCAGGCGCTCGGTGAACTCGTCCTCGTCCTTCCACTCCCACTCGAGGTCGGAGGTGGCGACGATGTCGAGGTCCTGGTCGATCACGTCGATGCCGGCCACGTCGCCGTCGTCCCAGCGGACGGGGCCGTCTTCCAAGTTCACGTAGTACGCCGCGAAATTGTCCAGTTCATCCCTGAAAAACCAGACAGAATGGTTCGCGCCGGCGGGGAAGAACCGCAGGACGCCCGGCCCACGCCACTCGGCGAGCTGAACAGAGCGCGGCGCGGCGATCCACTCGGCGAACGACGGGAAGTCACGCGGACCACGTCCGTCGGCAGCCGTCTCCACGGCGATCACCGACCCCTCGTCGACCCAGAGGAGCAGGCCCCGCTCGTCGTCCGAGACGACCCGGCCGGGGTGCACGAACCCCAGCCGGCCGCGGTGCGTGTCGCGGTGCAGGACCAGACGGCCCGGAGCGAACGCCATCAGTAGGAGCGGGCCAGGATCGCGACCAGGCCGTCCTCGTCACCCGAGTCGGGCATCGAGCCGTCCGCGCGGACCAGGCAGCGCACCGTCACCGCCTTGCCGTTGGCCTCGGCCTCGCCGTCCTCGCCGACCGCCGACCACGGCACCCGGGCCCAGCCGGTCTGCGCCGCCTCGATGGCGTCGCCGAGCGTCTTGACCTCGACCGTGTTGGCCGCCCGGAACGCCAGCGCCTCGTCGTAGAGCCGCTGCTGGTCGGCCTTGAGCGCGCTGGTGACCGCGCCCACCACGTCGCCGATCGCGGTCGGCGTCTTGGAGCCGTCGACCCGGCGGGCGATCGTGACGTTGCCGGTGGCCAGGTCGCGCGGGCCGACCTCGATCCGGATCGGGATGCCCTGGAGCTCGGCGTCGACCGCCCGGCGGCCGAACGGCACGTCGGAGCGGTCGTCCAGCTTCACCCGTACACCCGCGGTCTTGAGGTCCTGGAACAGCTGAGTCGCGGCCTCGGCCACGCCGTCACCGGCCTTGACCACCATGACCTGGACCTGGACCGGCGCCATGACCGGCGGGAGCCGCAGGCCGTTGTCGTCGCCGTGCACCATGATCAGGCCGCCCAGCATGCGGGTGGACGTGCCCCACGAGGTGGTCCAGGCGTGCTCGACGCCGCCGGCGGCCGACGAGTAGGAGATGTCGAACGCCTTGGCGAAGTTCTGCCCGAGCTCGTGCGACGTGCCCATCTGCAGCGCCTTGGTGTCACCCATCATGGCCTCGACGGTCATGGTGTTGGTGGCGCCGGCGAAGCGCTCCTTGCGGGTCTTGCGGCCCGGCACGACCGGGATGGCGAGGAAGTCCGTCATGAACGCCTCGTAGACGTTGCGGTGCACGTCACGGGCGTGCTCGCGGGCGTCGGCCTCGCTGGCGTGGGCGGTGTGGCCCTCCTGCCAGAGGAACTCGGTCGTCCGCAGGAAGGTCCGCGGGCGCAGCTCCCACCGGACCACGTTGGCCCACTGGTTGAGCAGCAGCGGCAGGTCACGGTAGGAGTCGACCCACTTGGCCATGAACTCGCCGATCACGGTCTCGCTCGTCGGGCGGACCACCAGCGGCTCGGACAGCTCCTTGCCGCCGGCGTGGGTGACCACGGCGAGCTCCGGTGAGAAGCCCTCCACGTGGTCGGCCTCGCGGCGCAGGTAGCTCTCCGGGATGAACAGCGGGAAGTACGCGTTCTGGACACCGGCCTGCTTGATGCGGGCGTCCATGTCCGCCTGCATCCGCTCCCAGATCGCGTAACCGACCGGCCGGATGACCATGGTGCCGCGCACCGGGCCGTTGTCCGCCAGTTTCGCCTTGGCGATCAGGTCCTGGTACCAGCGAGGAAAGTCCTCCGCACGCGGAGTGAGCACTCGAGCCACGAGGGGACATTCTAGTCAGGGGCCGTGCAACCACTCCGACAGGCATCCCGTGTCCTAGGTGGAAGGGCGGTGCGGATGACGGCCACGGACGATTTCGATGACTTCTACCGGGACACCTCGCGGAGGCTGGCCCGATACGCGTACGGCCTGACCGGCGACGCCGCCGAGGCGCAGGACCTGGTGCAGGAGGCCTATGCGCGGGCCTGGCAGCGGTGGCGCCGATTAGCCGGCTATGAGAACCCCGAGGCCTGGTTACGCCTGGTGGTCAGCCGTCTGGCCGCGGATCGGTGGAGACATTTGGGTGTACGCCGGAACAGGCTCACGAACGCACCGGCGCCACCACCCGCGCCGCCGCCCTCGGAGGACACCGTCCTGCTCGTGAAGGCCATGCAGACGCTCCCGGCCGTCCATCGCCAGGCGCTCGCCCTGTACTACCTGCTCGACCGTTCGGTGGCCGACATCGCCGCCGAGACCGGCGCCTCCACCGGCACGGTCAAGTCCTGGCTGTCCCGAGGCCGCGCCGGCCTGGCCGCCGCCATCGGCCCGATCTCGCAGAAGGAGGAGAGCCACGATGCCCGCTGACCTCGACGACATGCTCGCCCAGCTCGGCCGCGACGCCGACAGCATCCCGCTGGCCGGCGCGCCGCACGCCCGGCAGCGCGGCCGGCAGCGCACCCACCGCCAGGCGGGCGTCTCGGCCGCCCTGGCGGTCTGCCTGGTGGCGGTCGGCGTGGGCGTGGCCCTCTACCGCCCGCATCGGGAGACCGACCGGACGGTCTCGCCGACGCCGTCGAGCCGGGCCCTGACCGAGGTCGGCTCCCCGGTGAACACGGGTGGTCCCGCCTCCTCGGTGGCCCAGGCCGTCCGGGACGGGAAGCTCTTCTCGGCCTGGGTGACGCCCGGCGGCGAGATGTACCTGAACGCGGCCGACCTGCACACCGGCGCGGTCCTCTGGGACATCGCCGAACGGGCCGGCGCGGTGACCGACGTCCGCGCCCTTCCCGGCGCCGTGATGGTCCGCGTGGAACGGTCCGTCGCCTTCTACGACCCGGCGAACGGCGACACGATCCGGCGGTTCCAGGTCGACGACGCCGACGAGCTCGTCCCGTACGACAACGTCCTGGTCCGTCTTTCGGCCTCGAACGGCCAGGTCGTGGCCCGCGACCTCCGGACGGGCCGGCCCGCCTGGTCGGACACCTCGCATCCCACGGCGCGCGTCCTCTCCGACGGCGACCGTCTGATCCAGGTGACGAAGGCCGGCCAGATCCTGGTCCGGAACGCCGCCGCGGGCACGGTGCTGCGGACCATCACGCCGGCCAAGCCGCCGGGCTCCCAGTTCCTGATCGCCGGTGGCCGGCTCTTCCACGAGACGATCCCGTGTTGCGACACCGCGGCCTACCGCATCGTCGCGACCGACCTGACCACCGGGAAGTCGGACGTGATCTTGAGCGCCGGCCCGGAACGGTTCATCGGAATGGACGCCTGCGGGACGAACCGGCTTTGTATCCTCGACGCCGGTCCTCAGAACACCCGGCGGGTGACCGCGCTCGACGTCGTGAGCCGCAGGCAGCTGTGGCGCTCACCGGCCCCCGACTCCTCGGCGGGAATCTCGGCGAACGGCGAGAACGTGCTCGTGGGAGGTCCCGGCACGACGGCGGTGCTGCTGGCCCCGGACGGGTCCTCCTCGTTCCGGACGCCCGACGCGAGCGTGAGCTGGCTGGGCGACGACAAGCTGCTGATGACGCCGGCACTCGCGGCCGGCCCGGTCACGACATACGGGATCGCCGACCGGCGGCTGACCCGGCTCGGCGACCTTCCGCGCCGGATCGGGCCCTGCGTGAACACCGCCGATCGGCTGGCCTGCCCCACCGAGGACAGCCTGCGGCTCTGGAGCCTTACCGGATGACCTGACCGCGCAGCACGATCCGGCTGGGCGCGCGCACGACGCGCAGATCGCGCCGGGGGTCGGCCTCGTAGACCACCAGGTCGGCGAGGCCGCCCTCGACGAGCCCCGGAAAGCCGAGCCACTCGCGGGCCCGCCACGAGGCACTGGCCAGAATCTCCCCGGCCGGCAGGCCCGCCTCCTCGAGGATCAGCATCTCCTCGGCGACCAGCCCGTGCCGGATGCCTCCACCGGCGTCGGTCCCGACGTAGATCGGCACCCCCGCCTCGTACGCCGCCCGCACCACCGACGGGAACCGGTCACGCAGCTCGATCATGTGATCGGCGTACCCGTCGAACTTCCCCCGCGCCTGCTCCGCGATCTTCCCGAACGTCCTGATGTTGATCATCGTGGGCACGAGGGCCGTCCCTCGCCGCGCCATCTCGTCGATCAGGTCGAGCGACAGCCCCGTCCCGTGCTCGACGGAGTCGACACCCGCCCGCACCATCATCGCCACGCCCTCCTCGGAGAACGTGTGCACGGCGGCCCGCACCCCGGCGGCGTGCGCCGCCTCGACCGCCGCGGTCATGGTCGCCTCGTCCCACGAGGGCGCCAGGTCACCGACCCCCCGGTCGATCCAGTCCCCGACCAGCTTGACCCAGCCGTTACCGGCCTTGGCCTGCGCCGCCACGGCATCGGCGACATCAGGAGCCTCGACCTCGATCCCCACCCCACGCAGATAGCGTTTCGGCGGCGCCACATGCCGCCCGGCCCGGGCCAGCCGCGGAATCCCCGCTTCGTCATCCAGCTCCGGATACGGAAACGGCGACCCCGCATCCCGCAGCGCGAGCACTCCGGCGTCCCGATCCCGCCCCGCCAGCTCCCGAGCCTGATCAAGGCTTTCGATGGGCTTGGCCCCCAGAGCGATCCCGAGATGGCAGTGCGCATCCACCAGCCCCGGCACCACGAACCCACCGTCACTGATGGTCTCCGCATCCCGGACCGGCTCGAACGTGACCCGATCCCCCACCAGCCAGAGATCCTTCACGTCCCCATCGGGCAGGATTGCCCCGCGCACATGAAAAGCCATAGGACAGTCCTACCCGACGGCACATTCACCTGTCAGGGCTGGTCGGCCTCTCTGAGCCGATCCCGCTCACGAGTCCACGCCGGCAGGTCGAGCGTGATCCGCCATGGCTTCTCGATCGCGACTCGCTGATCGCTTTCCTGCTGAAGGCGATACTGGCCATCCGCATCGAGGGCGAACTCGGTGAACGTCACGCGTTCAGCCAGCGGATCAATGATCCAGTAGAGCGGGATCCCCGCTCGGGCGTAGTCATCCCACTTACGTTTTCGATCGTAGATCTTGGAGGATGGTGAGATCACCTCGACCGCGAGAGAGACGTCTTCCACACGTTGCGGCGATCGAAGGCCTTTCGAGAACGGAATGACCACGACGTCCGGACGGCGCTCGTTGCGACCGTCCAGCCAAACCGACTGGTCCGAGCTGAGATAGAAGTCGGGTGGCCGATACTGATGCATCGCCATCAAGACGTAGGTGCTGATGTTTTGATGCAGAGGCACTGCGGACGGGGTCAAGACGAGCCTTCCGTCGATCAACTCGTAGTGGAGATCCTCGGGAAGGTCCACCAGGTCGTCGACAGTCAGGTCTCGCCGCTCGAGCAGGCGCGGATCAACGAGCTGCAGGGAAGCGGTCATCGATTCCTCCTCGATGGGATCGCCACTCATCATACTAGCTCCGCGCCTAGTTGCTCCATGACATTTTCCGGTCACCGGCGAGGCCGGTTGTTGCTTCTGATCCGGTCCCGCCGCCGCGTCCAGGCCGGAAGGTCCAGCGTGATCTCCCACGGCTGATGAACCGTCACGAGAGCGCTCGTCTCGACCACCTGGTCGTACACCCCCGGAGCGCTCAGCACGAACTGAGTGAAGGTGACCCGCTCGGCCAGCGGGTCGACGATCCAATAGGACGGAATCTCCACCGCCGCGTACTGCTTGAGCTTGAATCCTCGATCGGTCGACTTTGAAGAGGCCGAGACGACTTCGACGGCAAGGAGGACGTCTTCCGGAAGGACCGGCGAGCAGTCACCGCTCTCCTCCCGCAGAAGAACGACATCCGGATGAAGCTCCGTACCCGGCCCGATCAGGACCGCCTGCTCTATGTTGATCATGAACTCGTCGGGGCAGTTCACCTCGATGGCGTCGCCGATCTTCTTGCTCAGAAGCTGATGCGTGGTCTTGGCTCGGGGGGACAAGACAAGCCTTCCTTCGATCAATTCATATCGAAGATCCTCAGGAAGGTCGGCAATGTCGTCGACAGTCAGGTCCCGCCGCTGAAGCAGGCTGGGGTCGGGAAGCCGAAGTGCAGCGGTCATCGATTCCTCCTCGATGGGATCGCGACTCACCATACTAGCTCCGTGACTAGTTGCTCCGTGCCATTTCGGACTCAGCTGCCTACGCCATCGTAAAACGAGCCCCCCGTCGATCAGCTCACAGCGCGGATCGTCCGGAAGGCTCGCCAGGTAGTCGACGGTCCCGACGGGCACGGGGGCAGTCATGTGACTACTTTATGCCCGACCAGGCATGGTCAGCGGTTGTCGTCGTCCTTCTGCTGCTTCATCAGCTTGTTGAAGTCGAGGTTGGGCAGCTTGAAGCCGCCCGGCCCGCCCGCTCCGCCCAGGGCGTTCGGGTCGAGGCCCGGCGGGAGCTGGGGCATGCCGCCCGGGAAGCCGGCCGGCAGGCCGCCGCCTCCGGCGCCGGCGCGGGGGCGGTTGCCGCCCTTCGTGCCCTTGCGCTTGTTCTTGGGGCTCTTCGTGGCCTTGCGGCGGCCGCCGGGCAGGCCCATCATGCCGCTCATCTGCTTCATCATCTTCTGGGCGTCGGTGAAGCGGTTGAGCAGCTGGTTGACGTCCATGACGGTCACGCCGGAGCCGTTCGCGATGCGGGCGCGGCGGGAGCCGTTCAGGATCTTCGGGTTCTGGCGCTCGCCGGGGGTCATCGACCGGATGATCGCCGTGACCTTGTCGAAGTGGCTGTCGTCGAGCTCGTCGAGCTGGGCCTTCATCTGCCCCATGCCCGGCATCATGCCGAGGATGTTGGCGATCGGGCCCATCCGGCGCACCGCGATGAGCTGGTCGAGGAAGTCCTCGAGGGTGAAGGTCTCACCGGCAAGCAGCTTGCCGGTCATCTTCTCCTTCTGGTCCTCGTCGAAGGCCTGCTCGGCCTGCTCGATGAGGGTGAGCACGTCGCCCATGCCGAGGATGCGGCTGGCCATCCGGTCGGGGTGGAAGAGGTCGAAATCTTCGAGCTTCTCACCGGTCGACGCGAACAGGATCGGCTCGCCCGTGACGTGCCGGACCGACAGGGCCGCACCGCCTCGGGCGTCACCGTCGAGCTTGGAGAGGACCACGCCGGTGATGCCGACGCCGTCGCGGAACGCCTCGGCCGTCTGCACCGCGTCCTGGCCGACCATGGCGTCGATGACGAAGATGACCTCGTCGGGGTCGACCGCGGCCCGGATGTCGGCCGCCTGCTTCATCATCTCGGCGTCGATGCCGAGACGGCCGGCGGTGTCGACGATGACGATGTCCTTGGCCGACCGCTTCGCGTGCTCGATCGAGTCTTTCGCGACCTGGACCGGGTCGCCGACGCCGTTGCCGGGCTGCGGGGCGTAGACCTCGACGCCGGCCCGGCCGCCGAGCACCTGGAGCTGGTTGACCGCGTTGGGGCGCTGGAGGTCGGCCGCGACCAGCAGCGGCTGGTGTCCCTGGTTCTTCAGCCAGCGGGACAGCTTGCCGGCCAGGGTGGTCTTACCGGAGCCCTGGAGGCCGGCCAGCATGATCACCGTGGGCGGCTGCTTGGCGAACTGGAGCCGCCGCCCCTCGCCGCCGAGGATGTTGATGAGCTCCTCGTGGACGATCTTGATGATCTGCTGGGCCGGGTTGAGGGCCTGCGAGACCTCGGCCCCGCGCGCCCGCTCCTTCACGTTGAAGATGAAGGACTTGACCACGGGCAGCGCGACATCGGCCTCCAGCAATGCGAGACGGATCTCGCGTGCGGTGGCGTCGATGTCGGCATCGGTGAGCTTGCCCTTGCCGCGGAGCTTGGTGAAGATCCCGGAAAGGCGGTCACTCAAAGTGTCAAACACGGTGCGACTTCCCCATGGTCAGAAGGTGGGTGGTGCACCGCAAGCCTAACCGGCCGCGCGCAGCCTTACTTGTTGCGCATCCGGTAGGTCTTCGTCGCGGCCTCGATCCGCCGCTGCGTACGCCCGTCCTGAGAGATCGACTTCTTGGCCTTGGCGTAGAGGAAGTAGCCGCCGCCGATCACCAGAGCGCCCACGATCAGGTAGAACAGCACCGGCCCGATCAGGTTGGCCGCGACCCAGCCGACCACGACGACGCCGGCGATCAGTGCCACGAGAAATGCGATGGCCTTGCCCATCTTCAGCCTCCCCAGGTTGTGAATCCACCATGACTCAGAGAAGCAACCCGCCGCATCAGCCGTATCCCTTAGGGGTCGGCCCCTGAAGATCGGCCACGTCACACCGGCAAATCGCGTATACCGGTGATATAGGGCGTCACTTACGGCGCGGGCGCCAGTTGAGGGTCACAGCGACAGCGACTGACCCCGGCGGAAGGACGACGGCGTGCCCTTGCGGCGGATCCTCGGGCTGGCGCCCTGGCCTGTCCGGCGGCGCGTGATGCGCCAGATGGAGCTGCGGCTCCTGCCCCACCTTCCGGCCGATCGCCGGCTTCGGGCGGCGCGGCGGGTGGTTCCGCTGGGACCCCGGCGCCGGCTCCTGCCACCTGCGGCCGAGGCGCCGGCTCTGCGGGTCCGCACGGCCGCGGCGCGCCTCGAGGCCCGTCGTTCCCTCTGGTCAGATCCGGCTTCCGTACGGCGTGAGAACCTCGACCGGGTCGTCGCGTCGCTGGCCACCGCCGGCATCGACTGGTTTCGCGTACCCACCGAATCGCTGACCCGTACGGCCGTGGCCGTGCCCGAATCCGACCGCGCCCGGGTCCTGGCCGCGCTCGAAGCCCTCACCTCGGCCGAGGTGGGCCGCCTGGAGATCGCCGGCCGCCGCGACACCACCCGCCTGCTGCGGGTCTGCTGGCCGGTCACCGACCACGGCGGCCACCTCGTCTACGGCACCGAGTACGCCTGCGACGTCGAGCTGTGGCGGGCCGCCGACGGCCGCCTGAGCGCACCGCGCCCCAACCCGGTGGCCGACTCGATCCCGGCCGGCGAGCCGGCGACGCTCGCCCCGGAGCCGGTCTTCGGCTCGTTCGGCGTGCCCGGCCCGCTGCCGCGCTACCGCACCCGCGAGGTCTTCACCATGGTCAGCCCCGACCGGGTGGCCTTCCCGGTCGACGCCGTCTACACCTGGGTCGACGGCGCGGACCCGGCCTGGTTCGAGCGCAAGGCGCGGGCACTGCGCGACAACGGCTGGGTGGCCGCCTCGAACGGGCAGACCGCGAACCGGTCGCGCTTCGCCTCCCGCGACGAACTGCGCTACTCGCTGCGCTCGCTGCACGCGTTCGCGCCCTGGATCCGGCACGTCTTCCTGGTCACCGACGACCAGGTGCCGGCCTGGCTCGATCTCGACCGGGCCGACCTGACAGTGGCCAGCCACCGGGAGATCTTCGGCGACACCGGGCGGCTGCCGACCTTCAACTCGCAGGCGATCGAGTCGCGGCTGCACCGCATCCCGGGCCTGGCCGAGCATTTCCTCTATCTGAACGACGACGTCTTCCTGGGCCGCCCGGTGCCGCCCGAGATGTTCTTCACGCCGGGCGGGCTGACCCGGTTCTTCCCGTCCGGGGCCCGGGTCGACTCGTCGCCGCGGCGGCCCGGCGACACCCCGGCCAACTCGGCCGGCAAGAACAACCGGGACCTGATCCGGGACACGTTCGGCCGGGTGCTGACCCGCAAGATGAAGCACACGCCGCACCCGTCGCGGCGCAGCGTGCTGGCCGAGATCGAGCTGCGCTTCGCCGACGAGGTCCGTGCCACCTCGGAGCACCAGTTCCGGCACCCGGATGACATCGCGCTGCTCTCCGGGCTCCAGCAGTACTACGCCTATCTGACCGGGCGGGCCGCCCCCGGCGAGATCGAGTACATGTACACCGACCTGGCCGACCCGTCGACGCCGTTCCGGCTGGCCCGGCTGCTGCACAACCGCAACCTCGACGCGTTCTGCCTCAACGACACCGACTCGCCGGCCGCGCTGGCCGGCGAGCAGGCGGCGCTGCTGGCCGAGTTCCTCCCGGCCTATCTGCCGTTCCCCTCGCGCTGGGAGCTCAGCACACCCCGCGCGGGCACCATGTCCGCGTCCTCGACCCGCCGGCCCGTGATCGCACGGCAGGCGACCCGCCACCGTCTAGCCGAAAGGCCCCTGTCATGAGCGTGGACGTAGTGATCCTCGGCCTCGGCTACGTCGGGCTGCCGCTCGCGCAACAGGCGGCCCGGGCCGGGCTCACCGTGACCGGCTTCGACGTGCAGCCTCCGGTGGTGGCCTCGCTGGCCGCCGGCCGCTCGCACGTCGACGACCTGAGCGACGCCGACGTCGCCGAGATGCTCGCGGCCGGCTTCCACCCGACCACCGACGAGCGGGCCGTCGCCGCCGCCGGGACGGCCGTCATCTGCGTACCCACCCCTCTCGCCGAAGGCGACGGCCCCGATCTGCGCGCGGTCATCGGCGCCACCGAGGCGATCGGCCGCAACCTGCGCCCCGGCATGCTGGTGGTGCTCGAGTCGACGACCTATCCGGGCACCACCGACGAGGTCGTCCGGCCGTTGCTGGAAAGGCTTTCCGGGCTGACCGCCGGCATCGACTTCCACCTGGCGTTCTCGCCCGAGCGGATCGACCCGGGCAACGAACGGTTCGGCGCCCGCAACACCCCGAAGGTGGTCGGCGGCTACACGCCCGCCTGCACCGACCGGGCCGCCGCCTTCTACGGCCGTTTCGTGGACACCGTGGTCCGCACCCGCGGCACCCGCGAGGCCGAGACCGCGAAGTTGCTCGAGAACACCTATCGGCACGTGAACATCGCACTGGTCAACGAGATGGCCCGGTTCTGCCACGAGCTCGAGATCGACCTGTGGGACGTGATCCGGGCCGCCGCCACGAAGCCGTTCGGCTTCCAGGCCTTCTATCCCGGGCCCGGCGTGGGCGGGCACTGCATCCCGATCGACCCGAACTACCTGAGCCACAACGTCCGCAGCCGGCTGGGCTATCCGTTCCGTTTCGTCGAGCTGGCCCAGGAGATCAACGCAACCATGCCCGACTATGTGGCCCGGCGGGCGCAGAACCTGCTGAACGCGGACGGCCAGGCCGTGCACGGGGCCACCGTGCTGCTGCTCGGGGTCACCTACAAGCCGAACATCGCCGACCAGCGTGAGTCGCCGGCCACCCCGCTGGCCCGTCAGCTGGCCGCGCTAGGCGCGACAGTGCTCTACCACGACCCGCACGTTCCTCAGTGGACGGTGGGCGACGTGGAGGTCTCCCGCACCGACGACCTGGAGGGCGCCGCCACCTCGGCCGACCTGGTGATCCTGGTGCAGAACCACCGCGAGTACGACGCCGACCACCTGGCCGGCCTCGCGAAGCGCTTCTTCGACACCCGCGGCGTCACCACCGACCGCCAGGCGCACCGCCTCTGACCGAATCGCCGGTGGCGGCGGCACCGGCCAATAGTGGATCATGCGCGCCATGCGCCGCCTCGCCCTGCATGTCGCCGTCGCCCTGACGGTCGCCGCCCTGTTCGCGGCGGCCGCCGCCTGGCCGGCCTGGCACGCGTTCGCCGGCGATCTGCCCACCGACGAGCGGATGCACGCGCTGGCCGGGATGGTGGTGGAGGGCTCGGAGAAGGGCACCGACATCAGCCGGGTCGACCACGTCGCCGGCTCCAGCTACGGCGACGACGTGGCGGGCGGCTCCAACCCGCTGCTCGGCGTGGACGATTACGGGCCGGGTTTCGCCGAGACGTCGTTCGGCGCCGCGAAGACGGACCTGACGGCGGCCCGGCAGCGCCTGGAGGCCGACGGATGGCGTGTCGGCGCGGACGGCGACGGGCTCACCGCGGCCAACGACGACTGGCGGCTGACGTTCCGGCCGACCGACGGCGAGGGTTCGGACGCCGTGCTGAAGGTGCAGCGGGCCGCGCCGATCGCCGCGCTGGCCCTGACCGCCCTGGCCTGGATCGCCGGGCTGGTGATCGGATGGCGTGCGGCCGGGCGCTTCGACAACCCGCTCGGCCTGGCCGCGCTCGTCTTCCTGGCCCTGAACACCCTCAGCGTCACCGGAAGCCTGCTGGAGGACGCGATCGCGGTCCGCGGCACTGGGCCTTTCCCGCTGCCCTGGGACTTCGCGTTCTTCTACGGGGCCCGGCCGTTCGTGGTGTTCGGACTGGCGCTGACCGCGCTCACCCTGATCTTCGGGGGCCGGGCGCGGGCCGTCCACTCCTCCGGCACCGACAGGCCGTCCGCCCGCTCCTGAATCAGATAGCGCGGACGGCCGCGCACCTCTTCGTGGATGCGGGCCAGATATTCGCCGATCACGCCGAGCCCGAGCAGCACGAACGTGCCCATCACCAGCAACAGCAGGATGACCGTGGGGAAGCCCTCGACCGAGCCCCCGCCGATCCAGCGGATCAGCGTCTGCGCGCCGAGCAGCACCGCGAACGCGGCGAAGGCCATGCCGACCAGGGTCACCAGGTGCAGCGGGGCCGAACTGAACGAGGTGATCCCGTTGACGGCCAGGCGGAACAGCGACCGGATCGTCCAGCGGGAGCCGCCGCCCTCGCGGTGGTCGATGTCGACCTCGATGGTGCTGCGGCGAAATCCGATCCAGCTGCTGGTGCCACGAAAGAACGACGAATGCTCGGGCAGGCGCAGCAACGCGTCCAGGGCGGCCCGGCTGAGCAACCGGAAGTCGGTGGCGCCGATCAGGTCCACTTTGGTCAGTCCGGTGAACGCCCGGTTGAACAGCCGGCCGCCGAGCCGCCCGATCAGCCCCTGCCCGGTGCGGTTGCGCTTGACCGCCTCGACGACGTGCGCGCCCTCGCGCCAGCGCTTCACCATGGCCGGGATCGCCGTCGGCGGGTGCTGCAGGTCGGAGTCGATGACCACGACGGCGTCGCCGCTGGCGTGCTCGAGCCCGGCCAGCACGGCCGGCTCCTTGCCGAAGTTGCGGGAGAGCTGGACGCCGCGCACCCGCCGGTCCAGCAGTGACTGCCGCACGATCCGGTCCCAGGAGTCGTCGCCGGAGCCGTCGTCGACCAGCACGAGTTCGTAGCGCAGCCCGGCGCCGGTGAGTACCTCGGTGAGCCGGCGCACGAATCGCTCGACGCCCGGCCCCTCGTTGTAGACCGGCGCGACCACGGAGATGAGCGCGCTCATGCCCGGGCAAACGACGCGCCGGAGCAGAAGGTTGCGATTTACCGGAGAAGCTCGGCCAGGGTCGGCGGTTTCGCCCGATCGACGATGATCGTGCGGACGGTGTCGTGGTCGCGGTAGAGCCGGGACAGCCGTTCGGAGAACACGTCCTCCCACGAGCGGTCGGGCCGGTGCTTCTCCCAGGTCACGCGGTCGGGCAGATATTCGAGCAGCACGCTGTGGTCCCCGCCGGCCTCGGCCGCCGCGCAGTCGGTCATCACCACCGGCCGATGGTCCGGACTGACCAGCAGCCGCTGGCGCAGGGTCAGCACGACGTCGCGCAAACCGGCCGCGTCCATCCCGATCACCACGTAGAGGTGGACCGGCGGCCGGGCGGTGGCCACCGGCGCGTAGCCCGGCCCCGCCGGCGGCCGCGCGCCACCCCGGTTCCTTCCACGCCACCGGTGCAGCACCGCGCGCACAGGATTGCGGAGCGCCGACACCGGCCCGAACCCGAGCAGGCGGTCGGCCCGCTTGCGCTCCCGGTCACGTTCCCGCCGGTACGTCTCGGCCAGCCGCCGCTCCTCGACAAGCCGAGCCTCGAGCGACCGCAGCCGCCCCGCCATCGCCGCCAGCTCCCAGCGCGCCCGCTCCATCCCGTCAAGCGCCCGCCCCGGCGACACTAGCGCCCGCTCCCGAATCCCCAACGCCCCTTCGTCAGCCCACTCTTGAAGCCCACGCGGCCCTCCCCCGCTCCCGCGAGCCCCTTCTTCAACCCGGCGCGGCCTTTCCTGAAGCCCGCGCACCCCGCTCTCGACCCCGCGCGGCCCTTCCCCAAACCCGCGCGGGCCTTCCTCAAGCACACGCGGGTCTCCCTCAAGTACACGCGGGCCTTCCTCAAGCACACGCGGGCCTTCCTCAACCGCGCGCGGGCTTTCCTCGAGTCCGCGCGGACCCTCCTCAAGCGCGCGCCGGCTTTCCTGCGGGCCGGGCAGCCGCTCCGGGGCGAATTCCCGCACGTCTAGCCCCTCACCCGGGCGCGCAGCCCGCTAAGCCAGGTTGCGGCGGCCGCCGCGCCGTTGGAGAAAGCCAGCTCGGTGCAGCGCCCGCGCAGCGCCGCCCGCACCTCGGGGCGCACGACGGCGTCCAGCACCTGCTCCAGCTCGTCCGACTCCGGGTCCTCTACGGTGAGCGCCACCCCGGCCGCGTCGGCGAATCGGGCCCGCCCGCGGTCCTCCTCCCGGCCCGGCACGAAGACCGTGGGGATGCCGTAGGCGAGCCGCTCGTGGAACGCGTCGTAGCCGGCCCCGGTCACCGTCAGGTCGAACGCCCGCAGGCAGCGGCTGGGCGGCTCGTCCCGGACGACCCGGAAGCCGTGCCGTCCCAGGTGTTCCGCGATGCCCGCGACGGTGCCGGGCGCCAGCAGGGCCAGCGGCCCGTCGCCGAGCCCGAGTTCCTCGCGGGCCGCGGCCGGCTCCAGCAGCTCGCCCGGGTCGAGGAACAGGACGGGATCGACGCGGTGGGCCCGGTCCTCGTCGGGTACGGCGAGCGCGGCGAACTCGCCCGGCTCCAGCACGTGGACGCCGTCCCACCCGGCGCCGGGGTGGCGTGGGCGCAGGGCGCGGCGCATCCACACCCAGACGATGTCGGTCCGCTCCCGGGCGGCCTGGACGATGCCCTCGTGCGGCACGCCGTCGACCACCACGACTTCGGGCGCGTGCAGCTCGGCGAGGTGGGTGAGGCGGTCGCGCAGCAGGCGGTTCCAGCGCGCTTCCGAGGCGCCGAGCGCCTCCCGTGACGGCAGCCGCTCCGTGAGAAAGCCCTCGGCCTGAGCAAGGGCGGAGGCAGCTTGCGGGGAGGGGCGTGGCGAGGCGGCGTAGAAGGAGCCGGGATGTGGCGAGGCGGCGTGGAAGGAGGCGGGGTGGGATGACGTGGCGATGATGGCGGCCATGTCGCTCGGCAGGCGGCGGGCGATCGCCGTGCACACCTTCGCGCCGTCGTCGCCGAGCATCAGCAGGCGGCGGGGTGGGGCGATCACGACCGGGCGCGGGTCGCGCCGGGGGCCGGGCACGTTGAGGCGGGGCCGGATGCCGTAGCGGGCCAGCCGCGCCAGGTGCGAGCGGTGGCCGTAGTGCCGCTCGGCGAACTCGCGGGCCCGCCCGACCACGCCCCGGTAGCGGTCCGGGTCCGCGTAGACCTCGCGGACCAGCGACGCGACCCGGCCCGGCGACGAGTAGAGCGCGGCCCCGCCCAGGAACGGCCGCAGGTGCTCCCCCACGATCACCGGCACCCCGGCCGCCATCGACTCCAGGGCCGAGCGGGAGAACGTCTGCTGGAAGTCGATCAGGAAGTCGAGGGTGCGCAGGAACTCGCCGGGCAGTTCGGCCCCGTACGGGACCAGTTCCCAGTGCGGGAACGGTGAGCTGTCGCCGAACCACCGCACCCGCAGGTCGCCCAGGTCGATCGGGAACGGCCCGCGCAGGCCCACGACCGGCTCGCCGGCTACGAAGCCGTCCCGGTCGCGCCACCAGTGCGCGACGTCGATGATCTCGTGCCAGTCGGTCGTCGTCACCCGCACGCCGGGCGCGACCCGCAGCAGCTGTTCGCGGGCCTGCGGGCCGGTCGGCGCCCACGCCGCCTCGGCGCCGAACCAGCGGCGGGCCTGTTCGTAGACCGTGGGCTCGACCGGTGGCTTGCCGACCACCAGGACCGTCCGTTCCGCGCGTACGGACAGGGCGGCCGGGCGGGTCCACGGCCGCCGGACCACCAGCAGCCGCGCCGCGACCGGCTGGTCGTCGCGGGCCAGCGTGGCCGCCCCGTCGCGGATCAGGTCGCTGATGCGGGGCCGGAAGCCGAAGCCTTCGGCCGCGCGGGCGTCCGGCGCGTGGATCAGCACGGTGCTCAGCGCCGCCTCGGCCTGGGCGTGCACCTCGGCCGCGACGGCGGCCGACGCCCCGCCGGGTTGCCGGAAATCGGCCAGGACGGCCACGTCGTGCACGGTCACAGGCTGCCTAACGATCTTGACAGGGGGCCGTGACGCCGGGCGAACCGTTCGGCAACCGAAGAGCGCCGTTACCGCACCCATTCAACGGTAATCATCACTGGATCCGGGTCGAACTAGGTCGGTGAACGCGGCGGTGGCAACCGCAGCGGCCCCAACCGAAAGGCAGTCGATGCGCTCCTCGATCACCAAGCGTCTGGCCCTGATCGCCATGATCCCCGCCACCCTCTTCGCGATCGTTCTGCTCGCCTCGCCCGCCAACGCCGCCGCCGTCAGCACGACGCAGCTGAGCGCCGACATCGTGACCCTGACCAACCAGCAGCGTGCCGCGCACGGCTGCAAGGCCCTGAAGGTGGACGCCCGCCTGACCAAGGCGGCCGCCGGGCACAGCGCCTACATGGCCCGCGGTGGCGCGTTCAGCCACACCGGCGCCGGCCGCTCGAGCTTCGTCACCCGTGTGAAGGCGGCCGCCTACCCGCGCCCGCTGAGCGAGAACATCGCGTACGGCTACCGCACCGGCGCCGACGTCGTGAAGGGCTGGATGGCCAGCCCGGGTCACCGCGCCAACATCCTCAACTGCAAGGCCAGCACGGTCGGCGTGGCCACCGCCTACGCGGCCAACGGCAACCCGTACTACACCCAGGACTTCGGTTACTGACCGACCGTCTCGAGGGCCTCACCGTCACCGGTGGGGCCCTTTTTCAATAGGGCCTCGATCAGGCACTGCTGAGCGGCCAGCGCGTCGGAGACCTCGCGGTGCCGGTCACCCGCGTGCAGCAGCAGCTCCTCGATCGCGCCGAGCACCCGCCGCTGGGTCTGGTCGAGCACGGCCCGCGTCTCGGCCTGCGCCTTGCGGTGGGCCCGCTGGAGGGTGGCCAGGCGCCGGACGACCAGCAGCAGACCGCCGATCAGCACGGCGAAGAACAGACCGAGGACGGTGAGGGCGACGCCGACGTATCCGGTCAGCGCGGCCGCCGCGACCGTGGCGCAGAGCACGGCGGCGCCGGCGAGCAGCCCCGCCTGGCGTCGTGTCAGATTCCGCAGCCGTCGCATCGGTTCCCCCTCGTCCCTCTCGTCAACGCGGCACCGTGAAACCGGGTTACGCCCGGCAGAACGGCACGCCCGCGCGCTGCGACGTGGCCACGTTCAGGGCGACGTCGAAGCGGCGCAGCGACTCGGGATAGAGGGCGGCGAACTCCTGCCGCAGCGCGCACCGCCGCTGGTCACCGGCCGGGGTGCGATCGAAGTCGGCCATCTCGACGGCGATCCGGTTGTAGAGCCGGGCCTGCTCGCTTCCCATGAAGGTGTCCCGCTGGCTCTTGTTGGCGGCTGCCGACACGGCCGTCGCCCCCGCCAGCAGCACGACCGCGGCCACCAGCACCCATTGCCGGCGCCGGGCCGCCATCAGGACGGCCGCCACCACGATCAGGCCGCCGGCCGTGGTGGTCACGGCCGAGTCCCGCCAGCCGAGGCCCCACACGGACATCTTCTGCACGTCGGCGTTGAGTGCGCCCATGCCGGCCGCGAGCAGCACGGCGGTCACCGCGACGACCGCGAGCGCGGCCGCGGGCCGACGGTCCACTGCGGACAGACGCGGCAGGTCACGGATCGCGTGCCAGGCCAGCGGGGCCAGCACGAGCACGGCGGCGACCAGGACGATGCCGATCAGCCAGGAGCCGCGGGTGGCGGCCTGCCACATGAGCGGCGGCAGCCACGCGATCGCCCGTACCGGAAGGGTCTCGAAGGTCTCGGGTCCGAAGTGGACGTCGGAGCCGCGATAGCACGGGCCGGTCGCGCAGTAGCGGTGGATGACCACCCGTACGGCCAGGAAGACCGGAAGGAAACCCACCCAGAGCAAGCCGGTCGCCTTGGCCGGGGCCGAGGTGAGCATCTGGCGCGGGCCCTGACCGAGCACCAGATATCCGCGGGCGAGGACGGCGACAGTGGCCAGAGGCGGTGCCAGGTAGGCGATTTCGTTGAAGGCGGCCAGCGCGGCACCGCCGATCACGAGCAGCGGCGCCCACCAGAGCCGGAAGCGCACCAGGCGGCACAGCGCGGCCGCCACGCCCAGCATCAGCGCCGCCGACGCGAGATAGAGCCCGCCGAACAGCACGATCGGACTCGATCCGCCGGCCGCCACGAAACCGGCGGCCACCGCGAACGGCACCACCGGCGCGGCCACCGACGGCGGCTGCCCGAACAGCCTGCCCCGCGACACCACGCTCTCCACCAGCAGCAGCGCCACCACGCACAACAGCAGCGCCGACACGAACGAGACGAGCCGGAAGGCCACGTTCGCCGGCAGGCCGGCCACGTCGCCCAGGGTGTACGCGGCCAGGTCGAGCGCCTTCTCCAGCATCCGGCCGAAGAGCCGGAAGTTGCCCAGCCGCAGATATCCGGGCAGCGAGTCGACCGTGTGCGGCACGATCCGCAGCGGGTCGTCGCGGAACAGCCCGCCGTGCCAGTAGATGTTGAACCGGTGGTCGCGGCTGGGCGCCAGCGCCACCAGCGGGGCCAGCACCGGCAGCGGCACCAGCACGGCCCGCAGCAGGGCCCGCCGCCAGAGGGCGCCGACCGGCGGCCCCTCGACCACGAAGCGCATGGCAACGCGAGGGGCGGGCGGGGCGTCGACCGTGGGGGCGCTCATGCCATCGCCAACGAGCGGGCGCGCCCGGGATTACGCGGCGGCCTCCAGCAAGCGGGCCAACGTCGGTGGATCCCTGGGATCGATCACCACCGCGCCCACCGCCCGGTGATCGCGGCAGAGTTGCGAGATCCGGCCCGCCAGCAGCGCCTCCCAGCCCTCGCCGGTGTCGTGCCGCGACCAGGTCTGCGGGTCGGGCAGATATTCCAGCACCACGCCCGGCACCCGCAGGCCGTTCAGCGCCGGCTGGTCGGTCACCACCACGGGCAGGTGGTCGGCGTCGACCACGATCCGCTGCCGCAGCGCGCGGACCAGCGCGTGCGAGTCGGCCCGGGACAGCCCGATCGCGACGTAGACCCGGGCCGGCACCGGCGGCGCCACCGGCCTCGGGGGCGCGGGCTCGGCCGCGGGCCCGTGACGCAGCCGCCGGGCGGCCCGGCGGGCGATCAGCGGGCCGAAGCGCACCGGGTCGCGGGCCAGGTCGACCAGGGCCCGGCCGAGCAGGTAGGAACGGCTGCGGCGCAGGGCCAGCACGAGATCGCGCTGGCGGTCGCGCTCGCGGAGGGCGGCGTCGCGCTCGTCCTCGACCCAGCGCAGCCGACCGGTCAACGTGGCCACCTCCCAGCGAGCCAGCAACTCATCCAACCTGGGCCCCCACCGCGGTGTGCTGGGCGACCCACGCGGCGGCGTCGCCGGCGCCGTCGCCGAGGGAGATCCCGGCGCAGCGCCGGCTCAGCGCCTCGCGCGCCTCGCGGACGGCCAGCCGCTCCAGCGCCTCGGCCGCCTCGTCGTCGGTGGTGGCGCAGATCGCCACCCCGGCCGCGGCGGCGAAGCGGGCCCGCGCCAGCTCGTCGTCGCCGGCCTCGGGATCGGGCACGAAGACGGTCGGCACGGCCGCGCCGAGCAGTTCGTGGAAGCTCGTGTAGTCGGCCCGGGAGACGGCCAGCGCCACCTCGCCGAGCCCGGCCTGGACCGTCCGGAAGCCGGGCAGGCTCGCCTCGACGCCACGACACAGCAAGGTCTGTTCCCGGGTCCGGCGCCGCGGCCGCGACGGCAGATCGACGATGGGGTCCACTGTGGTCACTGCGGCGCGGGCGGTGGTGGTCCAGCCCTCGTCGCCGGCCGCGGCGAACTCGCCGGGTTCGAGGATGCCGGCGAACAGGGCGCCGCGGGCGGCCCATTCGCCGCCGGTGCCGCGCTTCCACATCGCCGGGCGCAGCCACAGCCAGCGCGGGCCGGTGTTCTCGGCGACGGCGGCGGCGATGCCGTCGTGCGGCACGCCGCCGACGAGGACGGCGCGCGGGGCGTACAGCTCGATCAGGTGCCGCAGGCGGTCGCGGGCGAAGCCGGTCCAGCGCGGGTCGGAGACGCCGAGCTCGGCCGCGGTCGGCAGATATTCGGTGAGCAGGCCGGCCGCGTGCGCCGCGGGCAGACCGGCCGAGCCGGCCACCACCACGGCCTCCAGCCCGGAGGGCAGGCGGCGGGCGATGGCCCGGAACTTCGCGATGTCGTCGGCCACGAACAGGACCCGCCGGGCGGGCCGGGCCAGGCTCACGGCGGCCCGGATCGGCTGCGGCGGGCCGGGCATGACGCCGAGCGAGGCGAGCCGGGCCAGGTGCGAGGCGCGGCCGAACTGCTCGGTGACGAAGGCGCGGGCCCGCCGGACCAGGGCGTCGTAGGCCGGGCGGTCGGCGTGCAGGCGGTGGACCAGATCCCGTACGCCGGAAGGGTCTGTGTAAAGCGCGGCCTCGCCGAAGACGGACCGAAAGCGCGGCGCCATGATGACCGGGACCCCGCTCGCCATGGCCTCGAGGACCATGCGGCCGGGCTCGGCCACCTCCGCATCGGGAAAGCAGACGAAGAAGTCGAGCGTGGCCAGGAACTCACGCGCGGACTCGCCGTCGTGCGGTCCGTCCCGGCCGACCACCGGAGCGGCGCCCCGGCGGCGTTCGGTCCGCCACTCGGCGACGTCGATGATCTCGTGCCAGTCGGTGCCGGTCAGGGCGGCCCGCGCACCGGCGCTGTCACGGACCCGGGCGCTGATCGGCGCCCACACGACGTCCTTGCCGTAGTAGCGCTCGACACGCTCGTACACATCATCGGACGGCGCCTGATCGAGGACGACGATCGTGTGCCCGGCCCGGACCTTCGGCGGCGCCGGCAGGTCGCGCGTGAAGATCAGGGGCTGGCGGATCAGCAGCACCTTCGCCTCGATCTCGGCGCCGTCGTCGTGGGCCAGCTCGGCCAGACCGTCGCGCAGGCAGGCGACGATCCGCGACTGGAACGGGCGGCCGTGCCGCAGGTGCGGCGACGGCAGGTGGATCAGGACGGTGCGCAGACCGGCCGCGGCCTGGGCCCGCACCTCGGCCACGATGCTCGCCGAGGTGCCGCCCGGACAGCGCAGGTCGGACAGGATGGCGACGTCGTACACGGGTGGATCAACGAGAAGCGGCTAAGGTGCGATACGGACAATTCGCCCCCTGAGGAGGACGCCCGCCCATGCACCCCCTCGCCGTCGCCGCCCTCCAGGCCCGCTCCGTCGCCGCCCGGGAACCGCTCGCCCGCGCCGGCCTCACCGGGGAGCTGGCGCGGGTCATCGCGTTGCAGAACCTGCGCCCGGACGACCTCGCGACGGCGCTGACCATGCTCGAAGGGCTCAGCGATCCGGAGTTTCAAGGGCTGCACTGCCAGGTCGCGTACGCCACGGGCGCGCACGCCTCGGCCGCCGCGCTCCTCGCGTCCTATTCGGACGTTGATCCACTGGTTCGGCTGAGCCTGGGCCTCGATCTCGGCAATCCGCACGCCGGCGGCAGCGGCCCCTGGGACCTCGGCCGGCTGATGCCCTCGGTGTCGGTGACCGAGGGCGCCGGATCGCCGTTCGACCGGCTCGCCGCCCGCCCGGCCCAGCGCACCGGGCACCCCCGCCGGATCACCTCGATCGTCACCACCCACCGGCCCGACCGGCGGCTGCTCACGGCCGTCCGCTCGCTGGCCGGCCAGACCTGGACCAACCAGGAGATCCTGGTGATCGACGACGGCTCGCCGGCCGCGTACGACGCGGTGCTGCGGCAGGCCGCCGCCCTCGATCCCCGGGTGCGGCTGATCCGGATGGTCGCCACCGGCGGCGCCTACGTGGCCCGCAACGCCGGCCTGGACGCGGCCACCGGCGACTTCGTGACCTTTCAGGACGCGGACGGCTGGTCCCATCCGGCCCGGCTGGAGAGGCAGGTCGCACCGCTGCTGGCCGACGAGGCGCTGTTCTCGGCCGTACCGGCCGGCATCCGGGTGACGCCGGAGCTGGTCGTCACCCGGCCCGGCGTGACCGACTTCCGGTCGGACGACCTCTCGTCGCTGATGGTCCGGCGTGGCGCCGGATATTTCGACCCGATCCGATTCGGCGCCGACGAGGAGTACGTCGCGCGGGCCCGCTCGGTCCGCCGCCTCGGTGAGGCGCTGACCCTGATCCGCCGGGCCGGGGACGACCGGGACGACGGGCCGGTCGGGTGGATCGACCCGGCGCGCCGGTCGTACCGGTCGGCCTTCGAGACGGCGCACGCTCAGCGGGCCACCGGCTGGGCGGCGCCGCGGCGGCTGCGCGGGGAGACCGGGGCCCAGGCGTACGACGTGGTGCTGGCCGGCGACTGGACGACCGCCGGAGGCGCCGGCGCGGCCGGGATCGGCCAACTCCGCGCGCTGGCCGCCCGTGGGCTGCGCGCGGCCCTGCTCCAGCTCGACGTGCTGGCCCATCTGCGCGAGGGACCGCGCAACCTCGACCCCGCGGTGCAACGCCTGATCAACTCCCGCGAGCTGACCCAGGTCGAGATCACCGACGACGTCCGGGCCCGGCTCGTGGTGGCCCGCACGGCCCGGGTGCTCGAGCACGCGCCCGACCTGCCCAGCGGCGTCCGGGCCCAGCGAGTGGTGATCGAGGACGCCGCGGTCTCCGAGCCGGCCGCGGCGGCGGCCCTGCGCCTGTTCGGGCGGCGGCCGCTGTGGGCGCCGGCCGGCCCGGACGGCCGCCGGCGCCTGGCCGCCGAGGCGGCCTCCCTCGACCTGCCCGGCACCCTGGACACCCATCAGTGGCGGCTGGACCGGCGCGGGCCGCGGGCCGACCGCCCGGTGGTCGGCCGCTGGTGCCGGGGCGGCCGGTCCGAGTGGCGCCGGCTGCGCGCGGAGCTGCCGGACACCGGGCGGATGGACGTGCGGCTGCTCGACGCGGCCGGCACCGCCGGGCGCTCGTTCGGCCGGTTCGGGCCGCCGCGGAGCTGGCTCGTCTACTCCCCGGACGACGTCAGCCCGCGCTCGTTCCTCTACCAGATCGACTTCTACCTGCACCTGCCGCCGGACGACGTGCCGGCCGACCCCGACCCCGACGTGCTGGCCGCGCTGGCCGCCGGCTGCGTGGCGGTGCTGCCCTACCGCTACGCCGAGGCGTTCGGCGACGCGGCCGTCTACTGCGCGCCCGCCGAGCTGCTCGACACCGTGCGGATGCTGCACGGCAACCGCCGGGCCCTGCGCGAGCAGGGCGAGCGGGGCACCGATTTCGTCCGCCGCCACCACGCCCACGAGCTGTACGCCGACCGCGTGGCCGTGCTGGCAACGCAGCCGTGACGATTTGGCACCCGCCGAACCGTCAAGCCGCCGCTCCCGCCGCCGATTCATAGGGGCACAACAGCAGATGCTCGGAGCGGCCCCCGCCGCCCCGCGCGGGCGGCGTTCCCCCGACGTCAACCGCGACCGCGACCCCCGCCGTCCCCCGCGGCGGGGGTCGCGCCGTCTTCCGCCTCAGGCCCGCACTGTCGATTGTGGATCGGCGAGCGCCACCCAGCGGCCCGGCAGCGGGCGCTGCGCGGTCAGGCCGAACCCGCCCTGCCGCGGCACCGGCGACTCGTCCACCACGACCACCGCGCCGGGCGCGAGCCGCCGGCCCAGCACGTGCAGCGCCGGCGTCAGCGCGTTCGAGGACGTGGGGGCCAGCGAGCCGTCGACCACCAGCAGGTCGATGTCGTGCAGGCCGTCGAGGGCGTCGACGTCGTACCAGTCGACCGCGCCGCCCTCGACCGACAGCTCGGTCACCCCGGCGTGCCGCACCTCGACCGTGCTCAGCCCGTGCTCGGCCAGCAGGGCGCGGGTGCGCCCGGCCCGGCCCCGATCGTGGTCGGCCACCACCAGCCGGCCGCCGCGGGCCTCGACCGTGTAGCCGAGCCAGATCGTCGACGGCCCGCTGCCCAGCGCCACCGTCGTCGCCGGCGCCCGGTCCCGGGCGATGTGCACCAGGCCCAGCAGGTCGGAGGGGTTGAGTGTCACCCCGGCCGGCATCGGAGCGCGCGGGGTGATCCACTGGAAGAGCTGGACCAGGGCCTCGATCTCGCGGCTCTGCTCACGCAGCAGGAGCTCGGCGCCGCGGCCGGTCAGGCGTTCGGCCCGGGCCAGCGACTCGGTCAGCTCCTGGTGCCGGTCGCCGGCGGCCAGCCGTTCCTTTTCGACCGCGGCGAGCACCCGTCGCTGCAACTCGTCGACGACGGTGCGGAGGTCCCGTACGGCGGCCTGGGTCGATCGGTTGACCCGCCCGATCCGCCGGGAGAGATGGATGACGCCGGCCAGCACGGCCGCCAGCAGCAGGGCCAGCAGGCAGGTGGCCACCGCGGCCTGGTCGATCGCCGCCGCCACGGCCACGCCGGCCGAGCCGGTCAGCACGACGGCGACGCCGGCCCACTGGCGCCGGGAGAGGCTGGTCAACCGGTTCGCGTACCGCCGGGCCCGGCGCCGGAGCCTGCGCCTGATGATCTCCTTGGTCGCCCACACATCGAAGTAACGCGGGCATCGGCCGGGTCGTTACGCGACCGCGCTTCTACGCGACCGCCAGGGGCAGCGACTGCCGGACCCAGTCGACGAACGCCGCCGGATCGTTCGCCTTGGCCGCGACCGCGCGGGCGCGCCGGCTCTGCTCGGCGAACAGGGCCGGATCGGCCCGGTAGCGCGCGATCAGCGGCTCGGCCTCGGATCGGGCGCAGTAGACGGCCGCGTCGCCGTAGAGCGGCGCGTACCTCTCCGGCATGACCACGACGCAGCCGGTCTGCGCGGCCTCGATCGCCGGGCGCGAATACCATTCGGCCGACTCGCGCGGCGGGAAGTGCAGGTAGAAGTCGAGCTGGTGCAGGAACGGGCGCGGGCCCAGATCGGCCGGCTGATAGCCGAGCCAGGTCGGCGCGAGCGCGACGGAGGTCTCGCCGGCGGGCCGGTCGGGCAGCCGGATCCGCACGTCGGCCGTGGGCAGCCGGCCGAAGACGGCCAGGCTCTCGGCGGCGGCCGAGGGCCAGCAGGCGGTGTCGCACAGGTCGGTGCCGACGATGGCCGGGCCGGGCGCGGCCGTGGTCCGGTCGGCCACCCAGCCCGCCGCGGCGAGAGCGAGGGGCAAATTCACAGGCGTGGTTTCCGTACGCAGCAGAGCCCGCACCCCATCGTCCTGCGGAACCCAGACCGGCTCCGGCCCGAAGAGGCGACGGGCCGCGGCCGTGCACATCGCCGGGTCGTAGCGCTGATCCGATCCGTCGGCCCGGGCCGGGGCACGGTCGGCCACCACGACGGTCCGCCCGGCCCGGATCCCGCTGCCGAGGCCGCCGGTGAACTGGAGGACCGCGGCCTGGCGCACGATCAGCAGCGCCGTCTCGGCGCTCTCGTCCGGGGTGAGCCAGTCGACCACGCCGTCGTTGACCAGGTCCTGGACCGGGGCGCAGGCCGGCATCCGGCGCTGGTAGACCGCGCGCAAGGAGTCGAACTGCAGGAGGCCGACGCTGAGTCCGGCCGCGGCCAGCGCGCGCATCTCGTCCAGGGCGGTGCGCTGGGTGCTCTCCAGGAAACGCCAGTCGGCCACCATGAGCACGTCGTAGCGCCGGTCGCGGACCGTGCCGAGAAGGTGGCCGGGCGCCGGGAACGGGCGGTCGGCGCCGTCGGCCGGGCGGAAGGCGCTGGCCCGGCGGGTCGCGATGAGCTGGTGGTGGCGCTGATAGGCCGACATGTAGGCGGTCCGCGCCGGATGCATCCACTGTGCACGGATCTCGGAGCGCGACAGCGAGCCGGCCGACAGCCGGATGAGAGCCAGCGGCTTGGAGTCGACGTGGCGCACCCGCCCGGCGCCGAACGCGGCCCGGATGCGGCCGATGTACTCGGAGTCGGCGGCCTTGCGGAGACGGTCGAAATAGCCGACCGTGCGCAGCACGGTGCCGCGCCGGATCAGCAGCGACGACGGGTTGAAGCGGCCGCTGCGCACGCCGGGCCGGGTGCACAGCAGCTGGTCGGTGACCGCGAGCCCGTCCGAGGTGGTGGCGACCAGCCGCCGGTCGTCGATCAGCGGCCGCACCTGGAGCTCGAGGCGGCGCGGGTGCGACCAGTCGTCGGAGTCCTGGAAGGTGGCGAACTCGCCGCCGGCCGCGTCCAGGCCGGCGTTGCGGGCTGCGTACGTGCCTGAGTTGACCGGCATCTTCAGCAGCCGCACCCGGTCGCCCAGCGCCACGGCCTCGTCCAGGATGGTGTCGAACTCCGGCGGCGAGGCGTCGTCGACCAGGATCACCTCGGTGTTGGCCCAGCTCTGGGCCAGGATCGAGCGGACCGCGGTGATCAGGCCCTGGTCCGGGCGGTACGAGGTGAGCACCACCGAGATCCGGTGCGGCCCCTCGACCTTGTCGACGTCCGCCGCGACGAGCTTGTCGAACGGCGTGGCCCCGTCGCCGAGGGTGAAGGCGGGCGAAGGCAGCAGCGAGCCGAAAGCGGTGTGCCACGGCTCGGCCGCCCGGTCGGCCACGAACGGGTTGAGCAGGTCGGCCACCAGGCTCTTGCGGGCCGGCTCGCCGATCTTGCGGTAGCGCCGCAGCAGCTTGCGTGCCCGCTCCGGCCCCTCGTGGGCGAGCGCCAGCTGTGCGTGCAGCAGCTGGTTGGCCGGTGAGAGCGCCCGCGCCCCCAGCGCCCGCCGGGCCAGCTCGAAGACGGCCAGGGCGTCCTCGGCGCCCGAGTCCAGGACCAGGCTCTGCGCGACCGCGGCGACCCTCGGCGCATCGATTTTGCGGCGCCGCCGGCGCAGCCAGCGCCGGTCGCCTCGCCGCGCCGCGTCGACCAGCTCGTCCAGCGTGCCGTGCGGGCCGAGCGCGGCCCGGGCGAGCAGCACCCGCGCGTCCAGCGAACGGTTGCGGACGGCCGTGGCGGTCAGCGCCAGGCGCAGTCGGGGCCCGATCGCCCGCACATGATCATCGAGCAAATGGGAATTGTTTGTTCCGATCATGGGCGGCGGGTGGGGCGGTTGGGCTGGGGGTGGTGCTGCATGCCGAGACCAACGCCGCCATCCCGGCACCGGTGACGGGCTCTCAGACCGCCGCGAGCACCGCCGCGCCCACCCGGTCCCGCTCGGCCTCGTCGGCCCACGAGCCGACCAGGTAGAACGCGTCCACGACGTCACCACCGAGGGTGGAGATGCGGGCCGCGCGCACGTCCGCCCCCGCCTCGTCGAGCGCCGTCGCCACCCGGAAGAGCAGCCCGGCCGAGTCGGCCGCGCGCAGCTCGAGGATCGCCGCGTCGGTGGCCGCGCCGCGCTGCCACACCACCCGGGGCGAGGCCGTGCCGCCGCGCGCGCTCATCGCCCGGGCCCGCACCCGCTGGGTCACCGAGACGTCCCCGGCCGCCACCCGGCGCAGGTCGGCCGCGAGCGCCACCGGGTCGTACGGGCTGCCGTAGCGCGGCTGGGTGAGGAACTCGACGATCGCCCGGCCGTCCACCGTCGCCGTGTTCGCGCCCACCACGTCCAGCCGGTGCATGGCCAGGCAGGCCGCCACCTGACCGAGCAGGCCCCGGCGGTCGGCCGCGGCCACCGCGACCCGGTCGCCGTCCAGGTGTACGGCGGGCAGGCCGCCCTCCAGCAGCTCCGGATCGGGCGCCGGCGGCTCGGGCAGCTCGCCGGTGTCGAGCCGGGTGTGCACCCGGCTCACCAGCTCGGCCATCAGCCGGCCCTTCCAGTCCGACCAGGCGGCCGGGCCGGTGGCCCGCGAGTCGGCCCGGGCCAGCGCGTGCAGCAGGTCCAGGGTGCCGGCGTCGCCGACCGCCTCGGCCACCGACGAGATCGTCTTGGGGTCGCTCAGGTCGCGCCGGGTAGCCACATCGGGCAGCAGCAGGTGCAGCCGTACGAGCTTCTCGATCGTGGCCACGTCGGCCGGGGGCAGGCCGATCCGGGCCGCGATCTCGGCCGCGATCGGGGCGCCGACGACGCTGTGGTCGCCGGGCAGGCCTTTGCCCACGTCGTGCAGGAAGGCGCCGATCAGCAGCAGGTCGGGCCGCTCGACCTCGCGGGCGTAGGAGGTCGCCTCGTACGCGGCCTGCACGAGATGCCGGTCGAGCGTGTACCGGTGGATCGGGTGGTGCTGGGGCAGGCTGCGCAGCCGGGCCCACTCGGGCAGCCAGGCGTCGGTCAGCCCGTAGCGGTCGCAGGTCTCCCACGTCGGCAGCAGGCCGGGCCCGGAGCCGAGCAGCGAGACCAGGGCGGCCCGGGCCTGCGGTGGCCACGGGTTCGGCAACGGCGGGCAGAACGCGGCCAGCCATTCGCTGGTGGCGCGGGCGATCGGCAGCCCCACGGTGGCGGCCGCGGCGGCCACCCGCAGGGAGAGGCTGGGGTCGGGTACGGGCCCGATGGCGGTGCGGGCGAGCACGAGCTCGCCGTCCTGCTCGACGACGTCACGGGCGACCGGGCGGCGGGTCGCGGGGCCGCCGGGCAGGCCCCGGCGACGGCCGCGCAGCCGGTCGGCCGCGCGCCAGGCGTCGTCCAGGGCGTGGGCAATGGTCCGGGCGTCGCCGGCCACCCGGCGCAGCAGCGCGTCGCCGTCGTCGAGGTCGAGCAGCTCGGCCACCGCGGCCCGCTCCTGGGCGACCAGCCGGTCGACCCGGCGGCCCACGGCCAGGTGCAGGGCGTCGCGGGTGTCGAGCACCCGCAGGTTGGCCGCGCGGACGGCCGGGCGCATCGTGTCGGCCACACCGGCCCGGCCGATGGCGCGCAGGATGGTCACGTCGCGCAGCCCGCCGGCCGCCTCCTTGAGGTCGCCCTCGAGCAGGAAGGCGAGCTCGCCGTGGCTCGCCCAGCGGGCGGTGGTCAGCTCCTTGAGCGGGGGCAGCAGCCGCACGGCGGTGCGCCGCCATTGGTCCGAGGCGGCCGCGACCAGCTCGGCGCTCAGGCTCGCGTCGCCCGCGATGTGCCGGGCGTCGAGCAGGCCCAGGGAGACCTTGACGTCGTCGTGCGCGACCGACAGCGCCTCCGGCAGCGTGCGCACGGAGTGGTCGAGGCCGAGCCGGGCGTCCCAGATCGGATACCAGAGGGAGGCGGCGATCCGGTCGATGCCGGCCGCGCCGTTGTGCAGCAGCACAAGGTCGAGATCGCTGTAGGGCGCGCAGTCGCGCCGGCCCAGCCCGCCCACGGCGACGAGGCTCACGCCGGGCAGGTGGGCGGGGAACATGCCGGTCAGCCAAGCGCCGAGCGCCGCGGCCCGTTCCTCACGGGCGGCGGCGCCGATGTGCTCGCGCAGCTTGGCCGGCGAGCCGCCGGCGGGCACCGAGGGTGGCGCCGGCGGCTCGCTGGTCATGCGTGTCATCTAATTCTGTGCTCTCAGAGCGCGTCGAGGCCGCGCTCGCCGGTGCGGACCCGGATCACCTCGTCGACCGAGGTCACCCAGACCTTCCCGTCACCGATCTTGCCGGTCTTGGCCGCGGTGACGATGGCGTCGACGATCTTGTCGACATCGATCTCGTCGGTCACCACCTCGACCTTGATCTTCGGCAGGAACTCCACCGTGTACTCGGCGCCCCGGTACACCTCGGTGTGGCCCTTCTGCCGTCCGTAGCCCTGTACCTCGCTCACGGTCAGGCCGGTCACCCCCAGAGCGTGCAGGGCCTCCTTCACCGCGTCGAGCTGGTACGGCTTGATGACCGCGGTCACCAGCTTCATGCTCAGTCCCTCTCTCGGAGCAGTCATGGTCTTATCTAACCGGCGACCTTCTGGCTGACGTCAGCCTTGCCGTCAGCGTCCACACCCTGACCCGGCTTGAGGCCGGCCATGGCGAACGCGCCGCCACCGCCCGAGCCCGCCGCGGGGGTGAGGTCGTAACCGGTCTCGCCGTGATCGGCGATGTCGATGCCGCCGACCTCGGCCTCCTCGCTGACCCGGCCGAGCTTGACGGCCTTGAGGATCAGCGCGAGCACCAGGGCGATGACGAACGAGTAGACCGTGACGGCCGCGCTGCCGACGAACTGCCGGCCCAGCTGGGTCAGGCCGCCGCCGTAGAACAGGCCGTTCTCGCCGCCGAGGACGTCGGTCATGGCGCCGTTGACCTGGGTGGTGGCGAAGAAGCCGATCGACAGCGAGCCGATCCAGCCGCCGACGAAGTGGACGCCGACCACGTCGAGCGAGTCGTCGTAGCCCAGCTTGTACTTCAGGCCGACAGCCAGCGCGCAGACCGCACCGGCGATGATGCCGATCAGGGCGGCCGGCAGCGGGGCCACGAAACCACAGGCCGGAGTGATGGCGACCAGACCGGCGATCGCGCCCGAGGACGCGCCGACCAGCGTCGGCTTGCCGTCGCGCAGCCACTCCACGATGATCCAGCCGAGCAGAGCGGCGGCCGTGGCGACCTGCGTGTTGACGAAGGCGACACCGGTGGTGCTGTCGACGGTCAGCTCGGAGCCGGCGTTGAAGCCGAACCAGCCGAACCAGAGCAGGCCGGCGCCGAGGGCGACGAACGGCACGTTGTGCGGGCGCATGTTCTCGCGCGGCCAGCCGATGCGCTTGCCGAGCACGAGAGCGACCGCGAGGGCCGCCGCACCGGCGTTGATGTGCACCGCGGTGCCACCGGCGAAGTCGAGCGCGTGGAGCTTGGCGCCGATCCAGCCGCCGCCCCAGACCCAGTGCGCGACCGGGACGTAGACGATGGTGAACCAGCCGATCGCGAACAGGACCCAGCCGCCGAACTTGAAGCGGTCGGAGAGCGCGCCGCTGATCAGGGCGACGGTGATGATGGCGAACATCATCTGGAAGGCCATGAAGACGTAGACCGGGATGCCGGTCTCGCCCCAGATGTCGCCGGCCCAGCTCGTACCGGTGCCGAAGTACTGGGTGAAGCTACCGATGAAGTTGTTGAGCCCCTCGCCGTCGTTCGAACCGAACGCGAGCGTGAAGCCGTAGAGCACCCAGAGCACGGAGACGATCCCGATGCTCGAGAAGCTCATCATCATCATGTTCAGCGTGCCCTTGGACCGGTTGAGGCCACCGTAGAACAGCGCCAGGCCCGGGGTCATGAGCAAAACGAGCGCAGACGACAGGAGCAACCAGGCGGTATTGCCGGTATCGATCTCCACGCTGCCTCCTCTCGGAATGAAGGTGTCCTCGTACACGACCCTCAGAGCAGCGTCGCCCCATCGGCCGGTTGATGACGGGAGCCTTCCGTTCCGCTGTTTCACGCACGGTCTACGCGCGATTTCCGGCGCGTGACGGGTTGTTTCGTACGTGTGAAGAAACTCTCACAGCCCGTAAGGGCCGATTGCCCGAATCAGCGAAGAGCGTATTCGAGCGTGTGGCGCTCGTAGTCGAGCAATCGAAGATCACGCATGGGTCGCCGCAGGTGGCCCTTGTGCACGATGCGGACGAAGGCCGGGTCGCCGGCGGCCGCCATGCGACGGATGCCCTCGACGTGGTCGACGATCCTCTTGCGGATCGTGCGGACCAGCCGGTGCCGGTCGCGGGGGATCAAGCCGTAGGCGTCGGCGAAGAGCCTCAGGCGGCGCGGCCGGTTCGGCCTTTTCCAGCCCAGGGTGTACGAGTCCCGGTCGCTGAACAGGGGCACCCACGTCCAGGCCGCGTAGGCCACGTCGTAGATGCGGGCGCCCGGCGAGGCCAGGTCGAAGTCGATCAGGGCGAGCGTGCCGTCGGGCCGCCAGACCACGTTGTGCGGCGCGGCGTCGTGGTGGCAGATCACCTCGGTGTCCGGCGGCGGCGGGCCGAACGAGCGCCACACCGCGTTCGGCGGCGGCACGAAGCCGTACTGCGCGTCGTGGAACATGCGCAGCATGGTCGCGACGGTGACCAGGGCCTCCTCGGTCACCCAGTGCGGCGCCAGCGGATATTCGCCGCACTCGCCGTCGAGGTAGGAGAGGACCTCCCGGCCCTTCTCGTCCATGCCCAGGGCGTGCGGCGAGCCGGTGAAGCCGACCCGCTCGAGGTGGTTGAGGAGCCCGTGCACGGCCGGGGTCCACGGCCCGGCGTTGCGCCGCACGGTGTCGCCGACGCGCGAGACCGTGCTGACGTTGCCGCCGTGGAGCGGAATCTCCCGCACCGGCTCCTGCGTCACCAACACCCTCCCCCGCGCCGTAAGTCTCCCCTGAGACTACGCGGCGCCACCAAGCAACGCTTCGACGAACGCGGCCGGCTCGAAGGGCGCGAGATCGTCCGGACCCTCGCCCAGACCCACCAACTTGACCGGAATGCCCAGCTTGCGCTGGACGGCGATGACGATTCCGCCCTTCGCGGTGCCGTCCAGCTTGGTGAGGACCACACCAGTAACGTCCACCACTTCAGTGAACACGCGCGCCTGCTCGAGTCCGTTCTGTCCGGTTGTCGCGTCCAGGATCAGCAGCGTCTCGTCGACCGGGCCGTGCTTCTCGACGACCCGCTTGACCTTGCCCAGCTCGTCCATGAGGCCGACCTTGTTCTGCAGGCGGCCGGCGGTGTCGATCACCACGGTGTCCACGCCGATCTCGATGCCCCGCTTGACCGCGTCGAACGCGACGCTGGCCGGGTCGGCGCCCTCGGGCCCGCGCACGGTCTCGGCGCCGACCCGCTCACCCCAGGTGGCGAGCTGCTCGGCGGCGGCCGCGCGGAACGTGTCGGCCGCGCCGAACAGCACGCTGCGCCCGTCCGCGATCAGCACCCGGCCGATCTTTCCGCAGGTGGTGGTCTTGCCGGCGCCGTTCACGCCGACGACCATCATCACGCCCGGGCGGCCGTCGTGCGGCGCCGTCTTGAGGGCGCGGTCCATGTCGGGCTCGAGGGCGGCGGTCAGCTCCTCGGCCAGCTGCGCGCGCACCTCGGCCGCGGTGCGGGTGCCCAGCACCCGGACCCGCTCGCGCAGCCGCTCGACGATGACCTGGGTGGCCTCGACGCCGACGTCCGCGGTGATCAGGGTGTCCTCGATCTCCTCCCAGGCGTCCTCGTCGAGGTGATCACGGGAGAGGACGCTCAGCAGGCCCCGGCCGAACATGTTCTGCGAGCGCGAGAGGCGGGCCCGCAGCCGCACCAGGCGGCCGGCGGTGGGCTCCGGCTGCTCGATCTCCGGCTTGACCTCGACCGGCTCCGGCTTCTCCTCGACGATGAGCGGAGGCAGCTCCTCGTCGCGGACCGGGGGCACGACCACCGGAGGCGCCTGCTCGTCGACGGCGGGCTTCTCCAGCGTCGTGGTCCCGCCCTGCGGGGGGAGCTCCCGGCGGCGCATGCGCGGCACCACCAGGCCGACCGCGCCGGCGATCAGGACGACGAGCAGGATTACTGCGGCGACGACGTATTCCATGCGGAAATCCTGACAGATGAGCCGTCCGCCCGTGGCGTCGCCCGTGCAGTGGCGGCCTGCGGCCCTCGTGCAGGAAGATGGGACGCCCCCACCCCTGAGCGCTAAGGACCCCCACCCGGTGACTGCTCACCTGCTCATCGGCCCGCTGCTGCGCCGGGTCGTCGGAGATCGCGCCACCATCTGGGTCGAGACGACCGAGCCGGCCTACGTGCGCGTCGAGGCCGACGGCGGCGGTTCCGGCTCGGCGCCGACCTTCTCGGCGTACGGGCATCACTACGCGCTCGTGGTCGTCGAGGGCCTCCGCCGGGGCGCCGCCAGCGCGTACACGGTCCATCTCGACGATCGTGTGGTCTGGCCCTCGGCCGAGTCGACCTATCCGCCGCCGGTCATCCGGACCCGCCCCGAGGACGACGCCGGCGAGCCGGTCCGCATGATCTTCGGCTCCTGCCGCGAGGCCACCCCGCACGCCACCGGGCGCCGCCTCCCGCCGGACGCCCTCGACGCGTACGCCCGAAGGCTGATGGAAGACCCGCAGAACCCGGAGCTGAGGCCCGACCTGATCGTCCTGCTCGGCGACCAGGTGTACGCCGACAAGACGTCGGCCAAGGTCAAGCGCTTCCTCCGGCGGCGCCGCGCGGCCGGCCACGACGGCCCGTCCGACCAGGTCGTCACCTTCGACGAATACACGAAGCTCTACCTGGAGTCGTGGCGCGACCCCGAGGTCCGCTGGCTGTTCGCCACCGTCCCCACCGTCATGATCTTCGACGACCACGAGCTGATCGACGACTGGAACACGTCGGCCTCGTGGCGCGCCGACATGGCGAAACAGTCGTGGTGGACCGAGCGCATCACCGGCGGCCTCGCGTCCTACTGGGTCTACCAGCACCTGGGCAACATGAGCCCGGCCGACCTCGAGACCGACCAGCTCTTCCAGAAGATCACCACGGTCGACGACGCCACCGACCTGCTGCACGAGTTCGGCCGCTCCCTCGACACGGGCGAACAGCCGTACCAGTGGAGCTACGCGCTCGACATCGGCCGCACCCGCCTGGTGATGCTCGACAACCGCTGCAGCCGCGTCCTGACCCCCGGCCGCCGCGAGATGCTGCCGGCACAGGAGTGGAACTGGTTCATCGACCAGGCCCACGGCTCGTACGACCACCTGGTCGTCGGCTCGTCACTGCCCTGGCTGATGCCGCCCGCGATCCACCACCTGGAGGCGTGGAACGAGCGCACGGCCGACTCGTCCTCGCCCC
The DNA here is from genome assembly GCF_900215205.1 of Paractinoplanes atraurantiacus. Classification (GTDB taxonomy): domain Bacteria; phylum Actinomycetota; class Actinomycetes; order Mycobacteriales; family Micromonosporaceae; genus Actinoplanes; species Actinoplanes atraurantiacus. The sequence goes on along the minus strand of NZ_OBDY01000001.1, from coordinate 1,167,516 downwards.
GGGTCAGCGCCGCCGCCGAGAAGCTGCGCCGCGCCGTCGACCTGGAGCACTGGGCCGCCTTCAGCCGCTCCTTCAACGCCCTGGGCGAGCTCTTCCGCCGCTTGGGCGAGGGCGGCTCCGGCGCCCCCGGCCACCGAGTGGGCGCCGGCGGCGCGTACGCGGCCCCCGCCTCGATCAGCGTCCTCTCCGGCGACGTGCACCACTCGTACGTGGCCGAGGTCGACTTCGGCCACGCCATGGCCACCCCGGTCATGCAGCTGACCTGCTCGCCGGTGCACAACCAGGTGCCGGCCGTGATGCGCCCGCTGATGCGCTTCGCCTGGTCCCGGGCCGCCGCCAAGGGCGTCCGGGGCCTGGCCCGCTCGGCCGGCGTCGACAAGCCGGCCTGGCGCTGGAAGCGCCTGGCCGGCCCGTATTTCGGAAACGCCATCAGCACCCTGCGCCTGAACGGCCACGAGGCGACAGTGCGGGTCGAGGGCACCGAGAAAGACGGCACCCTGTTCGAGGTGGCCGAGGTGACCTATCCGAAATAACGGGGATGCGGCACCATCTCCTCGATGGCTACCTGGACAGCACCTTCGGTCAATCGCACCGGCGAGCCCCACACCGGCCCCGAGCGGGCCATGCTGCAGGGCTGGCTCGACTGGCACCGCGGCACCCTGCTGAGCAAATGCGCCGGCTTGACCGCCGACCAGCTCCGGCAGGCGTCGGCCGCCCCCTCCAACCTGACCCTGCTCGGCCTGGTCCGCCACATGAGCTACGTGGAGCGGGTGTGGTTCCGCGACCGCATAGCAAAGGACCCCACGGCGACCCCGTTGTACGTCTCCGACGCCCGCCCCGACGCCGACATCGAGGACGTGGCCGACGCCGACCCCGAACAGGCTTTCGCCGTCTTCGCCGAGGAGCGGGCCGCCGCCGACCGGTCCGTCGCCGACTTCGACCTGGACCAGGAGTTCGACCTGCGCGGAGGCCCTCGTTCCCTCCGCTGGGTCTACCTCCACATGATCGAGGAATACGCCCGCCACAACGGCCACGCCGACCTTCTACGAGAGCGCATCGACGGCGCCACCGGCGGCTGAGGACCCCAACCGGAACACGGCCGCATTTCCGGGTCCGAAAGGGTGATCCGCCGGAACACCGCATGATCGCTACGCTCTGAGATCAACCGGCTCCGTTGCGCCGTCCGGCCGTCCCACATGGGGGTGCGTGGTGGTCTCGATCAACGACTATTACCTCAACGCTTCCGCACGGGATCACAGCGGCCTGCGCTACGACCACGAGAACGACGATCCGGCGGAGCGGACGCCGGGCCGCTTGCCCGACGGCCTGACCGTGCGCCGCATCAGTCGCGGTGCGAGCAGATCCACGCCCGCCCCGCGAGTCGAGCCCTCACGGCGCCGAACGCTGGCCGGCGCGATCAGCAAGCTCCAGGCGAGCACTCCGGGTATCGGAAGCAAAGGGCTGGTCCGGCGTCTCCGTGAGCAGGGCTGGCCGGATGTGACGAAATCCGAGGTGGAGGCCATCATTCCGGCGCCGCCGGGTCCCGCTCTCCACGGCACGCCACCAACCACGAAGCGCCCGGCCATTCCCCAGTCGCCCACGATCAGTACACGGAAAACGAGTTCGCAGGCGGAGAAGGAGCGGCGCGCGAAGCTGGTGGCGGAGATCGACCGTCTTCGGGCGCGTCACCGCGGTATCGGCGCTGTCCGGCTGACCGAGGAGTTGCGGGCGAAGGGATGGCGGGACGTTTCCGTCGACCAGGTTCGGGCGATCGTCACTCCGGCTCCGGCGAAGCGGAAGCCCGCTCCGAACGCCGTCACTCGTCCGGTGCCGCAGCCGCCGTCGAGTCGTGCCCGTCGTGTGGGTGCCCGATCTCCGTCGTGGGAACTTGCCGCTGTTCCTAGGCGGGCAGGTCGAGGGCTTTGCGGAGGTAGTCGACGTGCTGGGGGCCGGACCAGCGGTAGGCGGACAGGCCGGCTGACCGGGCGCCGCGGACCACGCGGTCGTCGTCGTCGACGAAGAGGACGTGTTTGGGCTGTTCGCCGATCAGCTGGCAGGCGCGCTCGAAGTACTCGGGGGCCGGCTTGTGGACCTTGATCTCCCAGGAGCTGATGACCACGTCGACCTCGTCGGTCAAGGCCAGGGCCTCCAGGTCGGCCCGCAGGCGGTCGGTGGCGTTGGTGGCCAGGCCCACCTTGCGGCCGGCGGCGCGGACCGAGCGGATGAAGGCCAGGGCGTCGGGGTCGGGCTCGCCCCGGTACGTCTGCCACTCGGCCACCGCCTCGGCCGCGTTGTCGATGGGGAGGCGGTCGGCCACCAGTTTCATCCACTCGGCGTCGGTGATCTCGCCGGCCATCGCGGGACGGTAGATGTCCCACGACATCGACGTCTCCAGCAGGGACGCCGGCTTGAGGCCGTACTTCACCTCGACCGCGATCATCGGTGCCGGGTCCCAGCGGCGGAGCACGCCGTCGAAGTCGATCAGCAGTGCCTGTGCGCGGTCGCGCGCCATGTCAGTCCTCCGGTTCGCGGTTGAGGCGCTGGCTGATCACCTGGGTGACGCCGGAGCGCATCGTGACGCCGTAGAGGGCGTCCGCGACCTCCATCGTGCGTTTCTGGTGCGTGATGATGAGCAGCTGGCTCTTCTCCCGCAACTGTTGGAAGAGGGTAATCAACCGGCCCAGGTTGACGTCGTCCAGGGCCGCCTCGACCTCGTCCATGATGTAGAAGGGCGAGGGGCGGGCCCGGAAGATCGCGCAGAGCATGGCCACCGCGGTCAGCGAGCGCTCGCCGCCGGAGAGCAGCGACAGGCGCTTGATCTTCTTGCCGGGCGGGCGGGCCTCGACCTCGACGCCGGTGGTCAGCATGTCCTCGGGGTCGGTGAGCACCAGGCGGCCCTCGCCGCCGGGGAAGAGCACCTGGAAGACGAGCTGGAACTCGCGGGCCGTGTCCTCGAAGGCCGACGCGAAGACCTCGAGGATCCGGTCGTCGACGTCCTTGACCACGGTGAGCAGGTCCTTGCGGGTGGCCTTGAGGTCTTCGAGTTGGTCGGAGAGGAACTTGAAACGCTCCTCGAGCGCCGCGAACTCCTCCAGGGCGAGCGGGTTGACCTTGCCGAGCAGGGCCAGGTCGCGCTCGGCCTTGTTCGACCTTTTCTCCTGCGTCGGCCGATGGAAGGGCACGGGTTCCGGTACGGGCTTGCCGTCCTTCTCGGCCTGGGCCACCTCGGCCTGGGTGGGCGGCACTAGCTGCTCCGGGCCGTACTCGGTGATCAGCGTGTCGACGTCGAGGGAGAAATCCTCGGCCGCCTTCGCCTCGAGCTGTTCGATGCGCATGCGCTGCTCGGCCCGGGCCACCTCGTCGCGGTGGACCTCGTTGGTGAGCCGCTCCAGCTCGGCGACGAAGCGCTTGGCGCTCGCCCGTACCTCCTGAAGCTCGGCCTCCCGGGCCGTGCGGGCCTGGGCCAGCTCGTCGCGGACCTCGATGGCCGCGGCCAGCGAGACCGACACGCGGGCCAGCGCGGCCGCCGCGCCCAGGGCGACCGCCCGGGCGATCTCCGCGCCGCGGGCCCGGGCCGCGCGGCGGGCGGCCGCTCGCTCGCGAGCCTGCCGTTCGGCGTTGGCCTGGCGGAGCAGGGAGTCGGCCCGGCCGGCAATGGAGGCGACCCGTTCCTCGGCGGTGCGGACGGCCAGGCGTACCTCCATCTCGTTCTGCCTTGACTGCGGCACCAGCGCGGCCAGCCGGTCGCGCTCGTCGGTGGAGGGTTCCTCGTCGATTGGGGTGGCCTCGGCCAGCCGCAGGCGCTCCTCGAGCTCGGCCACGCGGATCAGGTCGGCTTCGCGGGCCGACTCGGCTTTCTGCCGGGAGGCGCCGAGGCGCTCCGACTCGGCCTTGGCCGAACGGGCGGCGGCGCCGAGCTCGGCCAGTCGGCGGGCGGCCGCGTTGCGCTCACCCTCGGCCGCGCGTTTGGCCTGCGCGGCCACGTTGACCGCTTCCTTGTGGCGCGCCACCTCGGCCCGGGCCTCGGCGAGCTGCGATTTCAGCGCGCCGATGGACGCCTCGGCCTCGGCCCGGCGGGCCTTCGCCTCGTCGACGGCGGCTTGGACCTCGATGTAACTGGAGGCTTTTCCGGAGCCTCCGGCGGCGGCGTACGCGCCCAGGACGTCCCCGTCCGGCGTGACCGCCCGCAACTCCGCGTTTCCGGCGATCAGCGCGGCGGCGGACGGAAGATCATTGACGAGTACGACGTCACGCAGCGCCCGATGCAGCGCGGGCCGCACGGTCTCGGGGCAGTCGATCACGTCGGGCGCCCAGATGGCGCCGTCCGGCAGGGCGGGGCGCAGCGCGTCGAGCGTGCCCTGCATGCCGGGCCCGGCCGGCGAGGCGACCACGAGGGCGGCCCGGCCGGCGTCGGCGATCTTGAGAGTGCGCATCGCCTCGACGGCCTCGTCCACTCCGGAGAGCGCGACCGAGTCGGCGAGCGTGCCCAGCGCGGCGGCGACCGCCGCCTCGTGACCGGGCCGGACCGTGAGCATGGAGGCCAGGCTGCCGAGCAGGCCCGGCACCTCGGCCTCTTTGGCCAGCAGGGCGCCGGCGCCGTCCTTGCGCTGGAGGCCGAGGGCGAGCGCCTCCTCGCGGGCCTTCCAGCTCGCGGCGTCCTTCTCGGCGGCGCGCTCGGCGTCGGAGAGCTCCTTGACCACCGCGGCCGCGCGGTCCTGCTCGGCCACCGCCTCGGCGTGCCGCGCGTCGAGCTCCACGTTGTCGCGGTCGGCCTCGGACGACTCGGCCGCGACCATGTCGACCTCGGTCTGCGCGGCCTCGGCCCGCATCATCGCGTCGGTGTGGGCGGCGGCGAGCCGCTCGATCTCGTCGGTGGCGCCCTCGGTGCGGGCGCGGGCCGCGTTCACGTTGCCGACCAGCTTGGCCAGGCCCTCACGGCGGTCGGCGATCGCCTTGGCCGCCGAGCGCAGGGCGCCCTCGGCCGCGGCCAGCTGGCGTTCCAGGTCCTGCCGGTGCTCGATCGCCTCGGCCAGGCGCATCTGGTCGTCGGTGAGCGCCTCGCGCAGCTCCTCCTCCTGCTCGCGCACCCGCTCCGACTCGGCGACCAGTTGGTCGGGGTCGCGGCCGGGCCGCTCCTCGTCGGGCGTGGCCGCGAGGTGGCGCAGGCGCTCGGTGGCGAGTTGCTCGGTGGAGCGGAAGCGCTCCTGGAGGGCGGACAGCTTGTACCAGGTGTCCTGGGCGGCCTGCAGCAGCGGCGCGTCCTCGGCGTGGGCCAGCTCGAGGTCGGCCAGCAGGCGCTGGATCTCGCGGTTCTCCGCCTCGACCTGCTGGCGGCGCTCCCTCATGGCCGACTCGTCGGCGATCTCCTTGTCGAGGGTGGTGCGCAGCGTGTGCAGGTCGTCGGCGAGCAGCCGGAGCCGGGCGTCGCGCAGGTCGGCCTGGATGCCGGCCGCACGCCGGGCCACCTCGGCCTGCTTGCCGAGCGGCTTGAGCTGGCGGCGGAGCTCGGCCGTGAGGTCGGTCAGCCGGTTGAGGTTGACCTGCATCGCGTCGAGCTTGCGGATGGCCTTCTCTTTGCGCTTGCGGTGCTTGAGGACACCGGCCGCCTCCTCGATGAAGGCGCGGCGGTCCTCGGGCTTGGCGTGCAGCATCGCGTCGAGCCGGCCCTGCCCGACGATGATGTGCATCTCGCGGCCGATGCCGGAGTCGCTGAGCAGCTCCTGGATGTCGAGCAGGCGGCACGCGTTGCCGTTGATCTCGTACTCGCTGGCGCCGTCCCGGAACATGCGGCGGGTGATCGAGACCTCGGTGTACTCGATCGGCAGCGCGCCGTCGTTGTTGTCGATCGTCAGCGTCACCTCGGCCCGGCCCAGCGGGGCCCGGCCGGACGTGCCGGCGAAGATGACGTCCTCCATCTTGCCGCCGCGCAGCGCCTTGGCGCCCTGCTCGCCGAGCACCCAGGCGATGGCGTCGACGACGTTGGACTTGCCGGAGCCGTTGGGGCCCACCACACAGGTGATGCCCGGCTCCAGCCGCAGCGTCGTAGCGGAGGCGAAGGACTTGAAGCCCTTGACCGTGAGGCTCTTGAGGTGCACGGATTTCCCGGGGGTCAGCGGTACTTACGTTTGGTGCAGGCTACCCGCAGCGTGCGCCGGTGGCCCTACCCGCAACACCCGTCGCCCCGGAAATCGGGCAAAAAGATGCGCGCCGCCACGGAGTGGAGGCGCGCCATTTTTCAGGGGGTGCGTCGAGGGGACAAGTGGGCCGCCGGGTCACGACGGCCGTAGGGCTCAGGTCAGCGCCGGCTCGGTCAGCCGTGCGAAATCGTCTGCCTCCGCGGCTGCCGCCGCGAGACGATCATTTTCCGCCCGCAGGCGGGTGACCTCGAACTCCAGGGACTGAACCCGGGAACGCAGTCGGGTGACCTCGTCGAGCAGGCGCCGATCGGGCGCCGCACCTACGTGGCCGAAGAGGGCCTTCGCCATGGTGACTCCTTGAGAAGCTGTGCTTCTTCTTGTGGAAAGCGTTGCCGGAGAGGCCGGCGCTACGCGCGCCCAGTGCACCGCGCATCTATGCTCAAGGGCACGCATGAGCACAGAGCTATGCACCGTCAGATGTGTTTCTTAAGGTGCAGATCCTCACGTCCAGCTGGAGCTGTCCATTCCAAACAGGGCATGAGTGGGCGCGACTGGCGACTTCTCCATAGTCCGCCGGAACCCAACTCTCGTCAAGCCGTGGGGCCTGCCACTGGCACGGAGCGAGAGTGAATCTTGCCACCTTGACGGCTTCACCTGGGCTTATATGGCCGTCCGGCCGTTATGCGCGCGCGAGGAAAGATCCAAAACGGTCCGGTAAACGCGAATCCGGACAAGTACTGTCATAAGGGTAGGCAAATCGGATGAAAACCGTCCAATTGTGTCGCCTACCCGACACGCTCCCGCGCCCGGCGGCGGTCCGTCGTTGCCCCCATCGTGAATCCGACCCCGTCGCGAGAGCGAGTCTGCCTGCTCACCGGCGGCGGGTACCCGTACCGGCGGGACGCGCTCAGCGGTTGGTGCCGCACCCTCGTCGAGGGGCTGCGCCGGTTCCGCTTCGAACTGCTCACCGTCACGGACCGCGAGCCGCCGTCCGCACCCGCGTACCCGCTGCCCTTCAACGTGCGCTCGGCCCGAGCCGTCGCGATAGACCGATCCTCCGCCCGCCCCGAACGCCGCCGCGGCGACTCCGACGACCGCGTCCGCTCCGCCGCGGCCCTGCTCAGCAGGGGCCTGCTGGGCGACCGGGACACCGAGAGCCGAACCAGAGGCGCCCGCGAGCCCGGAGAACCGGGCGACAGGGGCGACCACCCCGGCCGGCGCGAAGCCCGGAGCCCGAGCAATGGCTTGGGTCCCGGTGATGGCTGGGGCTCTGAAGGCCGGGGCGGCCGCGAGGGCGAGGAGGCCGCCGAGGGGTGGGGCGTCCATGAGGGCGGAGCCCGCGAAGCTTTAGACGGCCGCTCCCGCGAAGCCAGAGATGGCCGCTCCCGCGGAGCCGGAGACGGCCGCTCCCGCGAAGCCGGAAACGGCCGCTCCCGCGAAGCCGGAAACGGTCGCTCCCGCGAAGCCGGAAACGGTCGCTCCCCCGGAGCCGAGGACGGCCGCTTCCCCGAAGCCGGAGACGGTCGCGAGGGTGGGGTCGTACCCGCCGACCTCGTCTTCTCCGAAGGGTTGCGGCAGATCGCCGAGCTGGCGGCGGAGCGGCCCGCGATCCTGGCCTCGCTGCCGCTGGCCGACGCGCTGGCCGAGGCGTGGCGGTCCGAGGGGCGGCTGAGCATGCGGGACGCGCGCACGGCGGCCACGCTGCTGCGGCACGCTCTCGGCGCGCTCACCGTGCCGATGCCCGAGGCCGACCTGGTGCACTGCGTGGGTGGCACGACGCCGCTGCTCACGGCGCTGGCCGGGCGCTGGCGGACGGGGACGCCGCTGCTGCTCACCGAGGCCCGCACGCCGGTCGCCCGGCACAAACCGCACGAGGAGCGGCTCTCCCCCGCCGTCCGCACGGTGCTGCGCCGCTTCCGCGGGGCGGTCGCCCGGACCGGATATGCCGAGGCCGGGCTGATCGCCCCGCTCAGCGCCTATCACCACAGCTGGGCGCTGCGGCACGGCGCCCAGGCGACCAAGCTCGTCCAGGTGCCGGCCGGTGTCGACCCGTCGGAATATCCCGGCGCGGCCGAGCTCGACACCGAGCCCGCCGTGGTGTGGGCGGGCAGCGGCGGACCGGACAGCGGGCTGACCCCGCTGCTGGCCGCGTTCGAGCAGGTCGTGGCCGCGGTGCCGTCGACCGTGCTGCATCTGGTCGGTGTGACCGCCGCCCACGAGGACCACTGCGCCGAGCAGATCGAGCGGATGCGGCTGGGCCGGGCCGTACGGCTTCACCCGCTGCCGGCCGACCCGCGTGATCGTTACACCGCGGGGCACGTGGTGGCGCACGTGCCCGGGCCCGCCGACCCGCCGTACCGCCTGATCGAGGCCATGATGTCGGGCCGCGCGGTGGTCGGCGTCGACGTCGGCCCGGCCGCCGAGACGCTGGGCGACGCCGGCGTGCTCGTGCAGCCCGGCGACCCGGCCGAGCTGGCGATCGCCGTCACCGATCTGCTGCGGTCGCCGTCGCGGCGCCGCCAGCTCGGCGACGCGGCCCGCCGGCGCGCGCTCACCCACTTCACGAACGACCGGGTGGTCCGCGTGTACGGCGCCCTCTACTCCGATCTCGCGGCGCCCCCGCCGGCCGCCGCCTTCGAACTGGCTCTCGCGGTGCCGGCACCTCGGTCGGAACCGCCGGTCACACTCCGCTGGCTAGTCCGGGAGGACAGATGACGATCACCCCCGCCCGTCCGGAAGGACAAACGACGGTCACCCCCGCGCGCCCGCGCACCCACACGCCCCGCAAGAGGCGGCACCGCGTCCCGGCACCCCCGCGCCACGCGATCAGCCTCCTGCCCGAGGCGCCCGAGACACCCGGGGCTCCCGCAGCCACACCGGCCACCGATCCGGGACCGCCCCACGCCCCGGCCACCGATCCTGGATCATGCCCCGCGCTGGAGGCGGAGCTCGGATCACACCATGCGCTGGCGGCCGACTCCGGATCACGCCACGCGCTGGCGGCCGAGCCTGGATCACGCCACGCGCTGGCGGCCGACTCCGGATCACGCCACACGCTGGAGGCCGAACTGCGGTCTCGCCGTGCGCCGGCGGCCGAGCCTGGATCACACCTCTTGGCGGTGGCCGAACCGCGCTCACGCCGCGCGCCGAGGGCTGAGCCGCGGTCGCGCCGTGTGGTGGCGGCTGAGCCGAGGTCGCGGCGCGCGCCGGTTCGGCGTACTTATCTGCGGTCGGCTCTTCTTCGCTGTGCTCTTTATCTAGGGCCGCTCAGCGTCGCCGTGGCCGCGGCCGAGCCGCTCGGGCGGGTCGCCTGGCCGGTGCCGATCGCCACCCTCCTGCTCGGATGGTCGGCCGCTCAGGCCCTGACCAGCACCGGCGCCGCGGTCGCTCGGCAGGCCGGGCCGTCCGCCGCGGCCCGGCTGGTCGGCTACGGCTTCGCCGCGGTCGCCGCCCTGTGGTGCGCCTTGGTCTGGGTCGCCCCGGCCTCCCTGGTCGGCCCCGAGCGAGGGCTGGCCCTGGTCGTCGGTCTCGGTGGCCTGGCCAGCCTGGCCACCGTGACCGCCGCCGTGGTCACCCGCTCCGAGGCGGCTCTGGTCGGGTGGAGCCTGCCCTGCTGGCTGCTCGCCGCGGCGAGCCTGGCCGGGCTGGCCGGGCTGGCCGGGCTGGCCGGGCTGGCCGGGCTGGCCGGACTGACTGAGCTGACCGGGCTGACTGAGCTGACCGGGGCGGCCGGGCTGACCGGAGCGGCCGGGCCGACTGGAGCGGCCGGCGGCTCGGTCGCCGGTGGGCTGCCGGTCGGCACCCTGCTGCCGGCCGCGATCGTGGTGGCCGCCGTGCGCGCCTTCCGGCCGGTCGTCATTCCCGGCCTGCGCGGCCGGATGCCCCGCCCGACCCGGCCCGAGCTGCGGCGCGGCGGCATGTTCGGGGTGATCGGCGCGTCCCAGGCGATCTGCGTGGGCCTGCTCTGGCAGGCCGGGCCGTCCGGCTCGACCGCGCCCTTCTGGCTGCCGCTGCTATTGGCCGTGCCGATTCTCGAGGCGCTGATCGGCTGGCACACCGACCAGGTCGACGCCGGGCTCGACACCGCCGCCGACCAGGCCGGATATCGCAAGCACGTCCGCGGCGTCACCCTGATCACGCTGGCCGGGCTGCTGCCGCCGCTCGCCGTCGGGGTGGCCCTGGCCGTCGGCGCCTACCAGCTTCCCGCCGACGCCGGGGAGGACGTGCTCGGCCTGGCCGGTGGCACCCTGCTCGGCGGCGTCTTCGCCGTCACGTTCCTGCTGGCCGCGCGCGGGCGCACCGGCCTCGCCGCGACTCTGGCCGCGGCGCCTCCGGTGGCCGTCGCCGCCCTCCCGATCCTTCCGCTGCCCGCGGCCGGCCCTCTGCCGGACGCCGTCGCCGTGCTCGCCGCGACCCACCTGGCCGGCCTGCTCATCGTCGCCATGACCGCCGCCGACGGACGGAGAACACCGTGACCACCGCCGCCGCCGGAGGGAGAGCACCGTAACCACCGCCGCCAGAGCGCAGAACACCGTGACCACCGCCGCCAGAGCGCAGAACACCGTGACCACCGCCGCCCGAACAAAGACCGCCCGAACGAAGAGCACCGCCGCCCCGACGCCGAGCACTGTGACCACCGCCGCCGAACGGAGAACACCGTGAAGACCCTCTTCCCCCCGTACGCGCACCCGTCGCCCGAGCTGCCGCTGGACGGTGACACCTGGATCGTCCGGGATCTGCCGGGCGAGCGCCGCAGCCTGCACCAGTCGCTGGGCCGCATCGACCTCGACTGGGGCAGCCGCTCGCTGGCTGACGTGCTGGCCGACGTGGACGCCTGGCGTGAGGACGGCGCCGAGGGACTCTTCCTCGACCGCGCCCCGGCCGGTTCCGGCGGGGTCGGGCCGGTCGCGCTGACCATCCGGCTGGCCGCCCGCCGCGGGCTGCACCGGGTCGTGCTGAACCCGGGCGTGCCGACGCACCCGCTCTACCGGGATCTCGGCGTGCGGATCTGCACGTTCGAAGGCCCCTGGGAGGCCTATCAGAGCTGGGACGGCGACGGTGTACGCCCGGGGGACGGGCACATCGTGCACGGCGTGCCGACCGCCCTGCTCACCGCCGCCCGCCGGCTGATGGGCCGCCGCGGCGCCGGTTTCGGGCTGGCCACCGACGCCAGCCCGTACATCAGTGCCGGATCGTTCGCGGGCGGGGCTGGCAGCGGGGGCAGCTGAACGACGAGCGGTTCATGAACTGCTCGCGGCGGATCGGCGTGCCGCAGCGGTGGCAGGGCTCGCCCTCCCGGCCGTACGCGTTGAGCGCCCGGTCGAAGTAGCCGCTCTCGCCGTTCACGTTGACGTAGAGCTCGTCGAAGCTGGTGCCGCCGGCCACGATCGCCTCGCCGAGGACGTCTCGGACGTGCGCGAGGAGACGGCGTACGGCCGGCCTGGTCAATTGATCTGTCGGCCGTGCGCCGTGGAGCTGGGCCCGCCACAGCGCCTCGTCGGCGTAGATGTTGCCCACGCCGGAGATGAGCGTCTGGTCGAGCAGGGCCCGCTTGATCTCGGTGTGTTTGCCGCGCAGCCGGGCCACGAACGCCTCGTCGTCGAAGAGCGGGTCCATCGGGTCGCGGGCGATGTGCGCGATCTCGTCGGGCAGCTCGGCGCCGCCCTCCGACAGCGACAGCCCGCCGAAGGTCCGCTGGTCGACGAAGCGCAGCTCGGGGCCGTCGTCGGTGAAGGTGAACCGGATGCGCAGGTGCTTCTCGTCCTCGGCGTCGGCCGGCTGCATCAGCAGCTGGCCGCTCATGCCGAGGTGGCCGATCAGCGCGTCTCCCGAGTCGAGCGGGAACCACAGGTATTTGCCGCGGCGGGCCACGTCCACGATGGTCCGGCCGGTCAGCAGGGCGATGAAGTGCGCGTCGCCGGGCAGGTGCCGGCGGATCGCGCGGGGGTGGTGCACCTCGACGGTCCTGATCGTCCGGCCGGTCACCCACTTGGCCAGGCCTTGCCGGACGGTCTCGACCTCGGGCAGCTCGGGCACTCGACGTCTCCTTACAACGTGTACGGCCACACGGCGACCAGGTAGGCGCCGTACCAGAGGCCGAACGCCGCCCAGGCCGTGATCGACAGGATCGCCACCCGGGGCCGGGCCCGGGAGGCGGCGATCGCCGCGGGAAGCAGCGTCAACAGTACGGGGACGAGCAGCCGCGGCTTCGAATGGTAGAAACCGGCCTGCCCGTAGACGAGCACCATGGCGATCAATCCGTAAACGGCGAGCGGCGGCCAGGGCTTCCCGGCCATCGCCACCCAGGCCGCGGCCACCGCCGCGATGAGGATGATCGCCACGCTGATCGGCACCCAGCCGTCGCCGGTGCTCAGTGTGGTGGCCAGGAACTTCACCGTGCTGGCCCCGTAGTCGAAGGCGGTGCCCCACCCGGCCGCCTGGATCCGGAACCAGGCCGCCGGATCACCGACGCGCCACCCGACCCAGGCCAGATAGAGCGGCACCCCGGCCAGCGCGACCGTCGCCGCCAGCAGGGGCTTCCACGCCTGCCTGCGATCTTCCCGTACGGCGAGCAGGGCCGCGACCGCCAGGGCGACCGCGGCCGCGGCACCGGTCGGGCGGGTCAGCGCCGCCAGCACACCCAGCAGGCCGGCCGCCCACCACACTTTTCGGTGTGCGGCGACCAGCATGCCGGCGACCAAAGCCAGAAAGACCGCTTCCGAGTACGCCATGGAGAAGACGATGGAGACGGGGGCCGTGCAGCAGATCGCGACCAGGGCCCAGCCCGCCCGCTTGGTGTGGAGCGACGTGCCGAGCAGGTGAAGAGCGACCACCATGCCGGCCGACGCCACCCAGCTGACGATCAGGGCGGCGGTCGAGGCCGGGATGCCGACCGCGGACACGGCCCGGATCAGCAGCGGGTAGACCGGGAAGAAGGCCAGCTCGTTGCCCTGGAGCCGGCCGGCCAGGTCGTACGTGTAGTCGTGCGGGTAGCCGTTGACGGCCACCTTGAGGAACCAGCCGGCGTCCCAGACGAGCAGCCGGTTGCGTACCCCGATGGGATCGTCGGAGGCGGCGTCCAGCCAGCCCAGGATGACCAGTTGGGCCACGCGGGTCAGCGCGAAGATCCCGATCGCGACGCCGACGCCCCGCCAGGCGCCCGCGGCATTCCAGAGCCGAGGGCGCTGTTCCGCCGCGACAGTCACTCGGTGTCTTTTTCTTCCGCTTTGTCGAGAAGGGCGCCGTCCGGCTCGGCCGTACGCTCGGTCAGGATCCGCCAGGCGGCCGCGGCGGCCCGCTGCTCGGCCTGCTTCTTGCTGCGGCCCTCGGAGCCGCCGTAGCGCTCACCGGCCACCACGACCCAGGCCGTGAAGGTCTTGGCGTGGTCGGGGCCCGAGTCCTCGATCACGTAATCGGGCACGCCCAGGCCGAGGGCGGCGGTCAGCTCCTGCAGGCTCGTCTTCCAGTCGAGGGCCGCGCCGCGGCTGGCCGACTCGACCATCAGCGGGTCGAAGAGCCGGTGGATCACCTCGCCCGCCGTGTCCAGGCCGTGGTCCAGGTAGATCGCGCCGAGCAGCGCCTCGAGCGTGTCGGCCAGGATGCTCGCCTTGTCGCGGCCGCCGGTCGTCTCCTCGCCCTTGCCCAGCAGCAGGTGCTTGCCGAGCCCTTCCGGGCCGAGGCCGCGGGCCACGTCGGCCAGCGCGTGCATGTTGACCACGCTCGCCCGCAGTTTGGCCAGCTGCCCCTCGGGCAGGTCGGGGTGGTTGTGGAAGAGCGCCGAGGTGATCACGACGCCGAGCACCGAGTCGCCGAGGAACTCCAGGCGCTCGTTGGTCGGCAGGCCACCGTTCTCGTACGCGTAGGAGCGGTGGGTGAGCGCGCGTTCGAGCAGGGCGGGCTCGATCGGGACGCCGAATGCCTCCTCCAGAGGCAGGGTCGGTGGCCGGCGGCGCTTATCACTCATCTTCAGACACCTCGTTGTGCTTCGATCATGTCGGCCATGGCCGCGACGGCGGCCCGGCGGTGCAAATCGGCGGCGAACCCGATGCCCGCGGCGACGTCCGGCCCGGACGCGGCGCCGTGGCAGACCACCACGGTGCCGGCGACGCCGAGCAGGAGGGCGGCGCGCGGGGGCGGTGCGCCGTCGGTCAGGGGAGGCCCGAGTTCGGCGTACGCCGCCTCGAGCCCCTTGAGCAGGATGTTCCCGGTGAAACCGTCGGTCACCACGACGTCGGCGGCGGTGCCGGAGACGACGTCGTTGCCCTCGACCAGGCCGGCGTACCGGGCACCGCCCGGCAGATCGAGGGCGGCCAGCGCGGGCGGGAGGGCGCGGCGCAGGCGGTCGCCCTTGCCGCGCTCGGTGCCGATGGTGAGCAGGCCCACCCGGGGCGCGGCGACGCCGTGCACCACCGACGCGTACGCGGCGCCGAGCCGGGCGTGCATGGCCATGGTCTCCTCGTCCGGGTCGACGGACGAGCCCACGTCGAGCAGGACGAGACGGCCGGCGCCGGTCGGGAGGACGGCGGCCAGCGGCGGGCGGCGGACCCCGGGCCAGCGGCCCAGGCCGAGCGCGGCCGAGGTCACGGTGGCGCCGGTGTTGCCGGCCGAGATCACCGCGTCGGCCGCGCCCTGTGCCACGGCCAGCACGGCGGAGCGGACACCGGACTCGACCCAGCTCTCCACGCGCTCGCCGGGAGCTATGGGCATGCGAGTGACCCGGCCGTGCTCGGCCGGGTCGAAGGCATCAAGAAACTCGTCGGCGGCCTCGGCCGGTCCGACGAGCAACAGGTGAAGGGCGGGGTCGGCCTGGCAGGCACGCAGAGCGCCGTCAACCACGACGGCGGGAGCACTGTCCCCGCCGAGGAGGTCGACGGCGATCCGCGCGGTGCCCGGCTCCCCGACAGCTAGCTGTGGGGAGACCGAAGCACCGGGACGCCGTTGCGCAGGTGCGACCCGCCCGATGATCGGGCGCGTCACCTAAGCGCGGCTTCAGACCTCGAGGACCTGACGGCCGTTGTACGTGCCGCAGACCCCGCACGCGGTGTGCGGCAGGTGCGGCGACTTGCACTGGGGGCAGGCCACGGTCTGCACCGCGGTCGCCTTCCAGTTCGCCCGGCGGGACCGGGTGTTGCTGCGCGACATCTTGCGCTTGGGGACGGCCACGGCTTACTCCTCGGTATTCGTTAGGTTACGCAAAGCGGCCCAGCGGGGATCGACTTCCTCGTGGCTGTGACCAGCCGGAAGGTCGTCGAAGTGCACCCCGCAGTCGGGGCACAGGCCTGGGCAGTCCTGTCGGCAGAGCGGGTTCGTCGGCAAGGTCAGCACCACCGCGTCCCGCAGAGCCGGCTCCAGGTCGATCAGGTCGCCCTGCATCCGGCCCACCTCGTCCTCGTCCGTCGTCTCCTCCGTGGTGCTGTCCTCGTAGGCGAACAGCTCCGCGATCTTGACTTCGAAGGACTCGTTGATCTCGTTGAGGCACCGACCGCACTCGCCGACCAGCGAGCCGCGGGCGTTGCCGCTGACGTACACCCCCTCGGAGACCGACGTGAGCACGAGATCGAGCTCGACGTCAGACCCCTCGGGAACCGAGAGCAACTCCAGTCCGAGGTCCGCCGGGGCCGGGATCACCCGCTTGAGGGCACGCGTCGCACCAGGCTGGCGCGGAAGTTTCGTCGTGTCTGCGACGAGCGGCTGCCTGGGATCGAGGTGACTCTGTGGTGACTTGGGCATCGTTGTTCCTCAGCCTGGGTAGGCCGACAGAAAAGGTTACCTGAGCTGCCGCCGTACCGTCGAATCCGGGGTTACCCCCGCGCAGGAACTCTTCCCTGCCCTGCTTAGAACGGCAGCGGCCGTTCACTATCTTCCCCCTGGAAGTTCCCGATCTCGCGCAGGGCGTGCATCTTGTCACGGCCACGCTCGATCGAGGCCAGCGCCCGGGTCAGGAACTGCTCGAAGTTGGCCAGGGCGGTGTCGACGTAGTCGTCGACCTCCTCACGCAGGCGCTGGGCCTCCGTGCGGGCCTCGGCGATGATCCGGGCGCCCTCGTGCTCGGCCGACACCGTGATCTCGTTGACCGAGACGAGCCGGGCGTGTTCCGTCTCACCCTCGCTGATGATCCGGTCGGCCTCGCGCCGGCCGGCCTCGATGATCCGGTCGCGCTCCTCCAGCACGGCCGCCGCCTTGCGCAGCTCGCTGGGCAGCTCGGAGCGGAGCTCGTCGAGACGCTCGACCATCTCGTTGCGGTCGAACATGAAATTCGTCCGCGACATGGGCACGGAGCGCGATTCCTGAACGAGCTCGATGATCTCGTCGATACGGTCGAGCGGATCCACCGGTTCCTGCCTTTCCACGTGGTTCGCTCACGGTACTGCGTGTGTGACCGCTCCAGGAGGCACCGGCGCGCCGGGCGCCCCCTAGTTCTGCTTGAGCCGAGTCACCAGACGCTCGCCGACGAAGTCCGGTACGTACGCCGAGGCGTCGCCGCCCCACTTCACCACGTCCTTGACGAGACTCGACGACAGGAATGAGTACAGCGGGTTCGTCGGCATGAACAGTGTCTCCACGCCGGAGAGCCCGATGTTCATCTGCGCCATCTGCAACTCGTAATCGAAATCGCTGACCGCGCGCAAACCCTTGACAACGACCGCCGCGCCCTGAGCCCGGCAGAAATCGACGAGAAGCCCGTGAAACGAGGCCACCCGGACGTTGGCGTACGAAGACGTCGCCTCACGCAACATCTCGATGCGCTCTTCGATGGTGAAGAGGCCGGTTTTCGACTGATTGATCAACACGCCGATGATCACTTCGTCGAACAGCCGGCTGGCCCGCCCGACGATGTCGAGGTGGCCGTTGGTGACCGGATCGAAGGAGCCGGGACACACCGCTCGTCTCATGATCGGCGACCGTACCAAAGAGTGGTCTCCCCGTAACGCCTGCTGCGATCCGCGGTGATGCCGTCCACCCAGCTCATCGACGCGCCCCGGGTCGAGCGCTCCATGGTCACCACCGCGTCGGGGGCCAGCCAGCCGAGCTCGACCAGCGCCGCCTGCACCTCGGTGACCTCGCGGTCGGTCACCGCGTACGGCGGGTCGGCGAAGACCACGTCATAAGGCCCGCCGTCCGGCGGCGAGGCCAGGACCTGCGCGACCTTGCCGGTGACGAGCCGCGCCGAGGAACCCAGCCGCAACGCGACGATGTTGTCCCGGATCGTGCGGGCGGCCCGCCCGTCCGCCTCCACGAGCAGAGCGTGACTCGCACCCCGCGAGATCGCCTCGAGGCCGACCGCTCCCGAACCCGCATAAAGATCAAGAAAGCGAACGCCGGAAAGATCGATCATCGAATCGAGCGCGCTGAAATACGCCTCCCGCACACGGTCCGATGTAGGCCGGGTCTGCGCGCCGGCGGGCGCCGACAGCCGCCGGCCACCGTGCGCCCCGGCGATGATCCTTGTCATACGGCCTCTAACGGGTCGGAGATGAGCACGAGTCGAAGCTACTTCACGGTCTACCGCACGGTGGCGCCGAGTAGCCGGAATGCCCGAGAATTCCGCCACTCTCAGCAACGGGACGGTACCGTACCGTCGATCGAAGATCACGACTGTGCAACGAGACCATTAGCTGTCTCTGAGGGATTTCCCAGATTCGTATTAGTCGCTATGGTCACTGCTCGTTGCAGGCCGTTTTTCAAGGCTTGCCGACGACGTGGGGAGGCGCCGTCGACGGCCATCGCCTTAAATGCGCGACGGCCCGCCGCTTCCTCGCCGCATCCCGTTGATCCCCCAAACAGGAGTAGGCGTGAACCTGCTTAAGACCAAGCTTCGGCGGACCAGCGCGGCCCTGGCCGGCGCGGTCATCGGCCTGACCGGTGCCTTCGCTTTCACCGCGCCCGCCAGCGCCCACGCCCCCGTCCTCTCAGGCGACACCTCGTGCATCAAGGGCGAGAAGACCTGGGACATCGACTGGTCGATCGCCAACGACTACAAGCTGGACGCCAACATCACGGTGCTCTCGGCGAAGGCCTCGAACGGCCAGCCGGTGGACGTGACCGGCGTCAAGGTCGGCGACGTCGTCGCCAAGGCCGAGGGCCGTCACAACGGTCCGGCTCTGCACGGGGCGAGCGAGGTCAGCACCTCGGTCAACTGGGTGGAGCTGAAGGTCGTCCTGGCGTGGACGGACGGTTACACCAACAAGGACCGGCCGAAGACCGCGAAGGTCTACAAGCCGAACCGGTGCACCACCCCGCCCACCACGCCGCCGACGACCCCGCCGACGACGCCTCCCACCACGCCGCCGACGACTCCTCCGACCACGCCGCCGACGACGGAGCCCACCACGGTTCCGCCGACGACGCCGCCGACCACGGAGCCCACCACGCCGCCGGCCACCACCCCGGCCACGACGGAGCCGACGCCGAGCCCGTCCGAGACGCCGGAGCTGCCGGTTCCGACCCCGTCGACCACCAACGAGCCGGGCGAGTTCACGCCGATCGTCGAAGAGGACTGTGACACCATCACGGTCGGCATCGACAACCCCGCCGACGGTGTCGAGTGGAAGATCGACTACGAGACCAGCAAGGGCGAGAAGCGCAGCATCACCGTCGCCCCGGGCGAGAAGAAGACCGAGAAGTTCAGCGCCACCGAGGGCTTCTGGGTCAAGGTCACGCTGACCGTCACCATCGACGGTGAGACCTACTCGGACTTCACCCAGATCGACTACACCAAGCCGGCCGACTGCGCCGCTGGTGGCAGCGGTGGCGGCCTGCCCGTCACGGGTGCCGCCGCGGGCACCATCGCGGGTGGCGCGGCTCTGCTGCTCGCCATCGGTGGAGGCCTGTTCTTCATGGCTCGCCGTCGCAAGCTGAAGTTCACCGCCTGATAACCAGGCAGGGGAACTACTCCTGAGAAAGAGCGCGTCGACTTCGGTCGGCGCGCTCTTTCTTTGTCCCACGCAAAAGGCGCGCCGACCGAAGCCGGCGCGCCCTTTGCTATTTGCCCAGGTCAGACGAGATTGTCGGGCGGAGCGAATGTTCCGTCCGACTGCGGGTGATATTTCCTGACATGCGTGACCGCCTCCAGCGGCAGGGGCGCGTACAGGTGCGGAAACAGGTCCCCGTCCGGATCGGGCGGATCGCCCTGCTCCCAGGTGAGCGGCACCGGCAGGCGGGACTCGTCGATCACCAGCAGCAGGAGATCGTCGCGACCGCGGAACAGCGCCGTCGCCGGGCGATGCACCTGGCGCTCGGTGGAACAGTGAATGAAGCCCTGGACGGCCAGGGTGTCGCCCTCATAGACGCCGGCCGCCTGGGCGGCCTCCCACGCCGCGCGGGGAACGATGTGCAGAATCATCAGCCCTTCTCCAGGTACTCGGCCCGCTCCTCGTCGACGAACGCGGCCACCGAGGCGGCCAGGGCGGGGTATTTCGACAGGTCGGGGTCGTCGCCGACCAGGTCGGCGGCCTCGGCTCGGGCGTCGGTGATGAGCTTGGTGTCGCGCAGCAGGGACAGCAGGCGCAGGTGGGAGTGCTTGCCGGACTGGGAGGCGCCCAGGACGTCGCCCTCGCGGCGCTGCTCCAGGTCGATCTCGGAGAGCTTGAAGCCGTCGGTGGTGGAAGCCACGGCGTCCAGCCTTTCGCGAGCCGCCGTGCCCTCCACCGACTCGGTGACCAACAGGCAGATGCCGGCCGCCGAACCCCGGCCGACGCGGCCGCGCAACTGGTGGAGCTGGGAGACGCCGAACCGGTCGGCGTCCATGATCACCATGACGGTGGCGTTCGGGACGTCGACGCCGACCTCGATGACCGTGGTCGCCACCAGCACGTCCAGGTCGCCGGCGGCGAAACGGCGCATCACCGCGTCCTTCTCGTCGGCCGGGAGCTTGCCGTGCAGCACGGCGATCCGCAGGCCGTGCAGCGGGCCCTCCTCGAGGATCGGCGCCACCTCCATGACGGCCAGGGGCGGGCGCCGGGCCGGCTCGTTGTCGCCCGGTGGCTCCTCCTCTTCCTCGTTGGCGCCGGTGCCGATGCGCGGGCAGACCACGTACGCCTGATGGCCGGCCTGGACCTCCTCGCGCAGACGGCGCCAGGCCCGGTCGAGGAAGGCCGGTTTCTCGGGCGGCACCACGTGGGAGGCGATCGGCGAACGGCCGCGCGGCAGCTGCGACAGCACGGAAGTCTCGAGGTCGCCGTAGACGGTCATGGCGACCGTGCGCGGGATCGGCGTCGCCGTCATCACCAGCACGTGGGGCGGGGTGGCGGCCTTGGCCCGCAGCGCGTCGCGCTGCTCGACCCCGAACCGGTGCTGCTCGTCCACGACCACCAGTCCGAGATCGTGGAAGTCGACACCTTCGTACAGCAAAGCGTGTGTGCCCACGACGATGCCCGCCGTGCCGTCGGCGACCTTGGCCAGCGCGTTCCTCTTGGCGACGGCGCCGAGCGAGCCGGTGACCAGGGTGAGCTGCGTGCCGGCCGGATCGCCGTCGATCTCGCCGGCCCGGCCGGGCGCGCCCAGCTGCGCGCTGATGCCCCGGAAATGCTGGGTGGCCAGGACCTCGGTCGGCGCCAGGAGGGCGGCCTGGCCGCCGGCGTCGACGACCTGGAGCATCGCCCGTACGGAGACGAGCGTCTTGCCGGAGCCGACCTCGCCCTGCAGGAGCCGGTGCATCGGGTGGGCCTGGGCGAGGTCGGCGGCGATCTCCTCGCCGACGCTGCGCTGGCCGTCGGTCAGCTCGTACGGAAGACCGGCGTCGAACTTGGCCAGAATGCCGCCCTCTTTACGGGGCCGGGCCCGTCCCGGCGACTCCGCGGCCTTCTTGCGGCGCTGCGCCAGGGTCACCTGCACGGCGAAGGCCTCGTCCCACTTGAGGCGGTATTTCGCGACCTGGAGGGACTCCTGCGAGCTCGGCCGGTGGATCTCATGCAGCGCCTTGCCGATGCCGATCAGGTTGCGGTTGGCCCGCACCGGGGCCGGCAGCGGATCGGGCGGCGCCTCGAACGTGTCGAGCAGGGTCCGCACACACTTGGCGATCACCCAGGTCGGCACGGCCTGCGCGGCCGGGTAGACCGGGATGAGGGCGCCCGCGAACTCCTCGATCTCCTCGGCCGCCTCGTCCTGCGTGGCGTCGGCGCTGAGCAGCTGATAGGCCGGGCCGTTGAGCTGGCGCTTGCCCCGGAAATCGGTCACCTTGCCCGCGAACAGCCCCCAGCGCCCCTTGCGCAGCTCCCGCTCGCGCCACGCCTGGTTGAAGAAGGTGCAGGTCAGGGTGGCGCCGGAGCCGTCGCCGATGGTGACCTCGAGCATGTTGCCGCGGCGCTGCCGCATCGGCTTGACCGCGATGCCCTGCACCTGGGCGAGGAGGGTGACCTGCTCGCCGATCTGCAGGCCGCGCATGTCGGTGTGCTCGCCGCGCTCGTCGTAGCGGCGCGGGAAGTGGTAGACGAGATCACCGGCGGTGTGCAGCTCGAGATGGTCGGCGAGGGCCTTGGCGGTCTTGGCGCCGAGAACCTTCTCGAGCGGGGTGTCGATGGTGGTCATTCCACTCCAACCAGCAGGTGATAGCGGGGTTGCCCGCCGGCGTAGCTGTGCAGCTCGACAAAAGGCCAGGCCCGCGTCACGTACGACCGCAGCTTCTCCTCCAGGCCGTCGGGCGCGTCGGCGCCGAGCACGACGGTGGCCAGCTCGCCACCGCCGCCGAGCATGCGGTCGAGCAGTTGGAGACCGACCGCGGCGACGTCGTCACCGATCACGTGCACCTCACCGTCGACCAGCCCGAGCAGATCACCGGCCCGGCAGGGCCCGGCGACGGTGAGAGAGTCACGCTGGGCGGTGCAGACCTCGCCGTAGCGGCAGGCGCCGGCGGCCTCGGCCATGGCGATGACATCGTCGGCGAAGGACCGCCCCGGATCACGCACGGCGAGAGCGGCCAGCGCCTGCACGGGCGATCGCGTGGGCACGACACTGACCCGGACCCCGGCGGCCTCGGCCTCCCGGGCGGCCGAGACGGCGACGGCATGAGTGTTGGCGTCGTTGGGCAGCAGCACGACGCACCGGGCCCCGGACGCGGTGATCGCCTCGAGCATCTCCCGCGTCGACGGGTTGCGCCCGACGACGGTGGCCCCTTCGGCCTCGAACAGAGAGGTGAGCCCCTCACCGGCGGCGACGACGACGGCTCCGCGCCCGCTGGCGGGCCGCTCGGCCTCACCGGGCCCGTGCCCACGATCGTCGAGCGGCGTGACACTGATCCGATGCGGCCGCCCGGCCTCGACACCGGCCTCGACCGCGGGCCCGATCCCCCGCGCGCCGACATGCACGTGCACGTTCCAGGTCTGCGGCCCCGGCCCGCCGCTGCCCACCACGACAAGGGAGTCGCCCAGGGCGTCCAGCACCCGCCGCAGCCCGTCGACAGCCTCCGGCTCGGCCTCAAGCAGATATTGCACCTCGTAGCCGTACTCGCCCTCGCCCTCGCGTTCGCCCGGCCCGGACTCGCGGACGCCGGCATCGCCGCGCGTCTCGCCCATACGGCCGGGAGAGGGGTCGCCGCCGGGCAAAGGGCTGCCGACAGGCAAGGGACCGCCGCCGGACAAGGGGCTGCCGGCAGGCGAGGGGCCGCCAGGCAAAGGGCTGCTTGCGGGAGAGGAGCCGCCGCCTGCCCTCAAGCCGCCGGTGGACAGGGAGCCGCCGCCTGCCCTCAAGCCGCCGATGGACAGGGAGCCGTCGCCGGGCAAAGGGCTAACGACGGGCGAAGAGCCGTCGCCGGGCGCAGGGCTGTGAGCCGGCGAGGAGTCGTCGCCGGGCGCAGGGCTGTGAGCCGGCGAGGAGTCGTCGCCGGGCGCAGGGCTATGGGCCGGCGAGGAGTCGTCGCCGGGCGAGGGGCTGCCAGCGAACGAAGAACCGTCGCCGGGCGCAGGGCTGTGGACCGGTGCAGGGCTGTGGGCCGGCGAGGGGTCGTCGCCGGGCAAGGGGCTGCCAGCGGGCGAAAGGCCGGCAGCGGGCGAAAGGCCGGCGGCGGGCGAAAGGCCGGCGGCGGGCGAAAGGCCGGCGGCGGGCGAAAGGTCGGCATCGGGCGAAAGGCCGGCCGCGGGGGCAGGTATGTCGCTGGGCTTGGGTGTGCCGTTGGGGGAAGGTCTGTTGGTGAGGGCGGGATTGTTGTTCGGCTCAGCAACTTGGTCGTCGTGCGGGGTGGCGGCGGCTGGGGTCAGAGCTTCGACCAGGGCGTCCAGCAGGAGGCAGAGGCCGCGGCCGCCGGCGTCGACCACGCCCGCCCGGGCCAGGGCGGGTAGCTGCTGCGGGGTGCGGGCCAGGGCCTCGGAAGCGGCGCGGGCGGCGGCGCGGGCCACGGCCAGCAGGTCGTCGGACTTTATGCGGCCGGCGGCCTCGGCGGCGGCGGCCACGACGGAGAGCACGGTGCCCTCGACCGGGCGGGCGACCGCCGCGTAGGCGGCCTCGGAGGCCGACCTCAGCGCCCGAGCCAGCTCGCCGCCGCGCACGGCGGCCGACGCGGCGAGGCTGTCGGCCATGCCCCGCAGGATCTGCGAAACGATCACCCCGGAGTTGCCGCGCGCCCCCAGCAGCGCGCCCCGGGCCATCCGCCGCATGGCCCGCGCGAGCGGAGTGCCGTCCGCCACCCCGGCCAGGGCGGCCGGCGTGCCGTCCATGTCAGTCCGGGTGCCGTCCGTGTCAGTCGAAGTGCCGAGCGCCCCATGAGCCTCTCGAGCCTCGACAGCCTCCAACGCTTCCTGGGCCGAGGTGAGGGTGAGCACCAGGTTGGTGCCGGTGTCGCCGTCGGGGACGGGGTAGACGTTCAGCTCGTCTATCTCGTGCTGGTGGGCCCGCAGGGCGCGCAGGCCGACGCCGCACCAGCGGCGGACGGCGGCGGCGTCCAGGGTCTCGAGCACGCGAAAATCGTACTAACCACCTCTGACAATTGCCGGGGCGCCGCGAGCGGGGGCGACCGATTCGCCGACTCGCCCGGGCATCATGTAACCTTGCCGGGTTGCCTGCGGCCATGCTCGCTGGGCGCCTTCAGTTTTCGTTTCGACCCAGGAGTTACCCGTGGCTAGCGTGTGCGACGTCTGTGGCAAGGGACCGGGCTTCGGCCACAACGTGTCCCACTCGCACCGGCGGACCAACCGCCGCTGGAACCCGAACATCCAGTCTGTGCGCACCCCCGCCGGTGGTGGCACGACCCGCAAGGTCAAGGCCTGCACGTCGTGCATCAAGGCCGGCAAGGTCACTCGCGCCTGACCTGAGTTCGTCCCACCAGCCCTTCGGCCACCGGCCGGAGGGCTGGTGGCGTTTCAGAGGGGCTTCGCGAAGGACAGGACGCCCTCTTCGCCGGCGTAGTAGCCGAAGTCCTCGATGCGGACGTAACCGGCCGACTCGTACAGGCCGATCGCCTCGGGCTGTTTGTCGCCCGTCTCGAGGATGATCCGGCGGTAGCCGGCCTCCCGCGCCGATTCCTCGACCTTGGCCAGCAGGCGCCGGCCCAGTCCTTGGCCCCGGGCCGACTTCGCCGTGAACATGCGCTTGAGCTCGGCGTCGTCGCCGTGCCGACGCCAGCCGGCGCAGCCGACCAGCTTTTCGCCGTCGTCGGCCACGAAGAAGTCGCCGTTCGGCGGGAGGAACTCGGCCGCGTCGACGGGGGTGTCGTCGCCGCTGCCGCCGTAGCGGTCCGCCAGCTCTCGCATCACGTCGACGAGCAGCAGGCGGACCACGGGTTCGGCGAGCTCGGCCCGCCTGATCTTGATCTCTGGCACGGGCCCAACAGTAATGGCCTCAGCGGAAGTGGTCCCAGCCGAGCGGTCCGCTCCACGGCTTCTGGTCGACCGTGACTCCGGTGCCCTCGTGGACCCGGCCGATCGGGCGCCACCCGTCCGGCAGCGGGGTCTGCGCGGGGAAGGTGGCGGCCAGCGCGTGGTCGTCGCCGCCGCCCAGGAGCCACTGCATGGGATCCACCCCCAGGGCCTGGGCCGCGTCGCGCATCTGGTCCGGCACCTCGAAGGCGCCGCTGTGGATGTCCAGGCCGACGATGCTCGCCTTCGCGATGTGACCGATGTCCTGGAGGAGCCCGTCCGAGATGTCGATCATCGAGGTGGCGCCGGCCCGGGCCGCGGCCGGGCCGGCCTCGTACGGAACCGAGGGGCGGCGGTACGCCTCGACCAGAGCTTTGGGCGTACGGAATCCGCGGGAGAGCACCGTATATCCGGCCGCCGCGTAGCCGAGGCGGCCGGCCAGGGCGATGACGTCGCCGGGCTGGGCGCCGCTGCGGACGACCGGCGCCTGGCCGCCCAGGTCGCCCAGGGCGGTGACGGCGATGGTCAGGGTCGGGCTCGACGACATGTCACCGCCGACCACGCTCGCTCCCACCAGGGACGCCTCGGCCGACAGGCCGGAGGCCAGGTCTTCGGCCCAGGTGATGTCCATGTCGGGCGGAGCACACAGCGCGACCAGCAGCGCCGTCGGCTTCGCGCCCATCGCCGCTATGTCGGCCAGGTTGGCGGCGGCGGCCCGATGGCCCACGTCGGTGGCGCCGGACCAGTCGCGGCGGAAGTGACGGCCCTCGACAAGGACATCGGTGGATGCCACTATCCGACCGTCGGGCGCGGCCACGATCGCGCTGTCGTCGCCCGGACCGAGCAGCGTCGTCGGGCCGGTCTCGAGCCGCGCGACCACTCGGGCGATGAGCCCGAACTCGCCGGCCTCGGCAATGCTCACGTGTACACGGCCTTTCGTTGCTGGGTCACTACGGTAGTTTCACGTTCGGGTTACGGCGGTGGAATGGAGTCGGAGAGTGGTCCAGGCATACATCCTGATCCAAACCGAGGTCGGAAAGGCCCATGACGTGGCCGCCGCGATCGGCAAAATACCGGGTGTGGTACGAGTCGACGCGGTCACCGGGCCTTACGACGTGGTCGTGCTGGCCGAGGCGCACACCGTGGACGACCTCGGCAGTCTCATTGTGAGCAAAGTCCAGTACGTTCCGGGCATCATGCGGACGCTCACCTGCTCCGTGGTAAACCTCTGACATGGTTGACGTGGAGAACCCCCCGGTCGAGAAGCCGGATCCGGGCACGAAACGCGCGGCTCTGTGGGCCACGCTCATCGCCGTTCCGGTGGCTCTGATCGTGGGTCTCCTGGTCTTCTGGAAGATCACACCGGACGGCGACACGAAGGCCGCCGAGCCGGCCGCCGGCGCGTCCACTCCGGTCGTCGTGCCGTCCACTCCGGTGCGGATGGACGCGCCGAAGCTGGACGCCACGACGGCACAGGTCTGCCTGGCCGTGACTTCGCAGCTGCCCACCGACGTCCGCGGTCTGCCCCAGCGCAAGGTGAGCGCCGGCCCGGAGCAGAACGCGGCGTACGGGGAGCCGGCCATCACCGTCGCGTGTGGCCTGCCGCAGCCGACCATGTGCGAGCGCACCGACGGCGGCCACCCGGGCTGCGTGCCGCTGGACGCCACGATGCTGAAGATGAACGGCGTCTGCTGGTACGGCCAGGACCTGCCCGCCACCGACATCTTCACCACGATGGACCGTGAGGTTCCCGTGCAGGTCCAGGTGCCCGGCAGCTACGAGCAGACCGCGCAGTGGGCCAACGAGTTCTCGGACGCCGTGGTCCAGACGGTGAAGTCGAAGACCAGCGGCGTCCCCACGGGATGCAATCAGTGAAGGCCGGTGCCGCGGCGTAGCGCGGTGCGGACCAGGCGGTCGACCACCTTGGGGTACTCGAGGCCGGTGGCCGCCCACATCAGCGGGAACATCGACGTCGGCGTCATGCCGGGCATCGTGTTGATCTCGTTCAGGAAGATCTGGTGGTCCGCGGTGACGAAGAAGTCGACGCGGGCCAGGCCGGCGCAGTCGAGCGCGGTGAAGGTGCGCCGCGCGTAGTCCTGCACCTGCCGGGTGACCTCGTCCGGCAGGCCGGCCGGAAGGTCGTAGCCACCGCCGGTGATGTATTTCGTCTCGAAGTCGTACCAGTCGTTGTCGCCGACGTGGATCTCGGCCAGCAGCGACGCGTCGGGGGCGCCGCCGGCCTCGCTCTCCAGCACCCCGCACTCGATCTCGCGGCCGACGATGGCGGCCTCGATGAGCACCTTGGGGTCGATCTGGCGGGCGGTGGCGACGGCGTCGTCCAGGTCGGCCCAGTCGGTGACCTTGGTGATGCCGTGCGACGAGCCGGCGCGCGACGGTTTCACGAAGACCGGCAGGCCGAGCCGCTCCTTGTCGGCCTCCGACAGCGAGACGCCCGCGCGCAGCACCGCGTACGGCCCGACGGGAATGCCCTCGACGGCCGCGAGTTTCTTGGTGAACTCTTTGTCCATGGCCGCGGCCGAGGCGAAGACGTTGGCGCCCACGTAGGGCAGGCCGGCCATCTCGAGCAGCCCCTGGATGGTGCCGTCCTCGCCGTAGGCCCCGTGCAGCACCGGGAAGACCACGTCGACCCCGGCCAGCGAGGAGACGCCGTCGACCGGGTCGCGGACGATCAGCTCGGACTCGGCCAGGACCACGGAAGCGCCGCTGGCCGAGGTGATCTCCGGCAGTTTGCGGTCGGTGATGGCGAGGGCGGAAGGGTCGTCGCCGGCCAGCACCCACTGACCGTCACGCGTGATGCCGACCGGGACCACCTCGTACTGATCCGGGTCGAGCGCGCCCAGAATCGCTCCGGCGCTGACGCAGGAGATCGCGTGCTCGGTGCTGCGACCGCCGAACACGATCGCGACTCGGGTCTTCCGAGGGGTCGTCACTTCTCTTCGGGCCTCTCGCTAGCGGGCTTGCCGGGGGTGACCCTACTCTGCGTGAGCCACCTCCGGGATCCGCCGGTACGGCGCGAACTCCCAGTTCATCAGGCCTTTACGGGGTGTAGTCAGCCCGACGTCCGCCGGATCGGTGTGTCGCGCATGACGCTGTAGAGCACGAGGAACCCGGCCACGACCACCGTGAGCGTGATGACGACCGCGGGCCCGTACGGCAGCCGGTGAAGTGTCTCCCCGAACTGGTCGAAACGGACCAGGTTGTCGGAGACGGCGAGCGGGATCGCGCCCGGAATGATCAGGGGCACGCCGATCCACGGGTTCCACCGGTAGAAGCCGGCCGTGACGAGCATGCCGGTCACCATGTACGCCATCGAGCCCGGCAGCAGATGGCCGAACTCCGAGAGCGCGCCGTCGAGGGTGAAGACCGGATAGGTCGCTGCGCGCAGGTCGAGCGCGCCCAGCAGCGTGCTCTCGACGGCGTGCCCGGCGACCACGAGCGCCGCGAACAGCGCGGTCAGCCCCACCGCGAACATCCCCATGCCGCCGAGGAACTCGCCGCGGGTGATGCCGTTGGCCACGAAGAGCTTCATGTGCAGGCTGATCACGAGGATGCCGGCGACCAGCGGCCAGTACTTGATGGCGGCGCCGGCCATGACGATCCAGAAGCTGAACTTGTTCGGGCCGACCGCGTGGTCGATGACGACCAGGCCGATCACCTCGACCACCAGCATGATGCCCCAGAAGATGAGCAGGATCGGGCGGTAGAGCCGGAACAGGGTGCTGAACACGGTCATCGCGACGCCTCCAGCGGCTGCGAGGTGAGGTGCACGA
Source organism: Paractinoplanes atraurantiacus (assembly GCF_900215205.1). Taxonomy (GTDB): domain Bacteria; phylum Actinomycetota; class Actinomycetes; order Mycobacteriales; family Micromonosporaceae; genus Actinoplanes; species Actinoplanes atraurantiacus. The sequence continues at coordinate 1,138,806 of NZ_OBDY01000001.1, read as the reverse complement.
ACAGGTCCTGGATGCCGATCGGGCCGAAGCTGAGCCCGGCCGCCTCGCCGCGCTCGATGTCGCCGGCGGTGAAGTGGCCGTCGAGGGTGACGGCGCGCACCCCGCCGAGGCTCTGCTCGCCGAGGACGGCGTGCCCGGCGACGAACGACGTGACGGCCTCGGCCGGGCCGGTGACGGTGACGCCGCGGCCGCGCAGGGCGTCGGTCTCGTCGTGCACGATGACCCGGCCGCGATCCATGATGATCACCCGTTCGAAGAGGTCGGCGACCTCCTCGATGAGGTGGGTGGAGAGGATGATCGTGCGCGGGTGCCGGAGGTAGTCGTCCAGCAGCTCGCGGTAGAACAGGGTGCGGGCCACCGCGTCCATGCCCAGGTAGGACTCGTCGAGGATGGTCAGCGGGGTGCGCGCGGCCAGACCGAGCACGACGCCGAAGGCGGAGCGCTGGCCGCGGGACAGCGAGGAGACCCGCTTGCGGGGGTTCAGCCCGAAGACCTCGATCAGATGCGCGGCGTACGAGCCGTCCCACGTGGGACGCAGCCGGGCCGCGAGGTCGAGCGCCGTCCGTAGGCGGTCGGAGTCGCTCAGGTCGAGCGTGTCGCGGATGAAGCAGGTGCGGCGGGCCACGCGCGGGTTCTCGAAGGCCTCCTCGCCGTCGATCCGGACGATCCCCGAAGAAGGTTTGCGGTACGAGGCGATCGCGCTCAGCAGGCTCGTCTTGCCGGAGCCGTTGCGGCCGAGCAGGCCGTAGATCTTTCCACCGGCAAGGTCGAGGTCGACGCCGTCCACGGCCACGGTGCCCCCGTACCGGACGGTCAGCTCGCGTATCTCGATGCTCACTTCTCCCCCAGGTGCTTGACGATCTCGTCGACGCTGATGCCGATCCGTTTCGCCTCGTCGAGCATCGGGGCGACCACTTCGGCGAAGAACCGCTCGCGCCGCTCGGCGCGCAGCCGGGCCCGGGCGTCGGGGCTGACGAACATGCCGATCCCGCGCCGCTTGTAGAGCACGCCCTCGTCGACGAGCTGGGCGAAGCCCTTCGCCGCGGTGGCCGGGTTGATCCGGTAGAACGCCGCGTACTGGTTGGTCGACATCACCTGCTGGTCCTCCTCGAGGCTGCCGCTGAGGATGTCGTTCTTGATGCCCTCGGCGATCTGGAGGTAGATCGGGCTGCGGTCGTGGAACACGCCGAAGCCTCCCTACTTCAGTGGTTCATTACTCATGTAACGAACCATAGACGTACGGAGCCAAGGTCTTCAAGAGGGGTTTTCTAGGCCGCGAAGGTCTGCGGCAGCACGCCCTCGTCCCACAGGCGGTCGAGGTGGGCCAGAAAGCCGGTCAGGCTCCGCTCGAGGTCGCGGCGCTCGGCCTCCGGCAGCACGGCCAGCGGGTCGCTGAAGACCAGGCCGCCGGGATGCTTGGCCCGGGTGCCGACGAACTTCGAGCACGCCGAGCACCACACGTAGCTCACCAGGGTCGGGCGGCGCGCGTTCGCCGGCGCGGTGAAATAGGCCCGCAGGCGGCGCTCCCCGCAGGCCGGGCAGTCCCGCTCGCCCGGCTCCGCGAAGAAGCTCGCCCCCTGGGTCAGTGACGCGACCTGGTCACCGGTGAAGCCGCTCCAGGACACGCTCACGCCTGGTCCAGCGCCGCCGACAGATCGGCCAGCAGGTCGGCGGTGTCCTCGATGCCGCAGGAGAACCGCACGAAGCCCGGCGACGTGTCGTCGCCCCACTGCGCGCGCCGGTCGGCCGTGCTGTGCACCCCGCCGAACGAGGTGGCCGCGAAGACCAGGCCCGACGCGGCCAGGAACCGCGCCACCCGTTGCTCGTCGCCGAGGTCGAACGAGACCACGCCGGGGATGCGGCGCATCTGCTGTTTCGCCACCTCGTACGACGGGTCGCCCTCCAGCCCGGGCCAGCGCACCCCGGTCACGTCGTCGCGCGAGGCGAGGAACGCGGCGACGGCGGCCGCGTTCTGCGTCTGCCGCGCGAGCCGCAGGTCGAGGGTGGCGATCGAGCGGTGGGCCAGCCACGCGTCGAACGCGCCCGGCACCGCGCCGGTCTGCTTGCGCCAGGTCTCGACCTTGTCGAAGAGCGCGTCGTCGTTTGTCGACACGTAGCCCAGCAGGACGTCGGAGTGCCCGGTCAGCGCCTTGGTGCCGGAGGCGACGACGAGGTCGGCCCCGAGCGCCAGCGGCGTCTGCCCGAGCGGCGTGGCCGTCGTGTTGTCCACCGCGACCAGCGCGCCGGCCTGGTGCGCGGCCTGCGACAGCGCGCGCACGTCGCACACGTCGAGGCCGGGATTGGCCGGGGTCTCCAACAGCACGAGGCGTACACCCTCGAAGCTCGGATAAGGACCGGCGGTGGGCACCAGAACCGTTTTCACGCCGAGGTCGCGCAGCGTGCCCTCGGCGAAGGCCCGGACGGTGAAGTAGCCGTCCGAGGGCAGGGCCACGGTGTCGCCGGTGCGCAGCACGGCCAGCATCAGCGCGGTGATGGCGGCCTGGCCGCTGGCGAAGACCAGCGTCCGCCCGCCCTCGAGCTCGCCGATGGCCGACTCGAGGTTGCGCCGGGTCGGGTGCTGGGTGCGGGCGTAGTCGTTCTGCCCGGGCCCGGTCTCCGGGTCGAGGTGGTAGGGCGCGGCGAAGACCGGCCCCGGCAGGAAGGGCTCGCCCACCGCCGGCTCGGGCAGGCCGGCGTGCACAGCGCGCGTTCCGTCGGAGTAACTCATTCCGGCTTCATCTCCCGGCCCATCAGTAGTTTCACGGCGACCCGCGGGTCGGCGCCCTCGTGGCAGACCTTCTCGACCTGCTCGGTGATCGGCATCTCCACGCCGTGGGCCCGGGCCAGGTCGCGGATCGCCAGGCAGCTCTTCACGCCCTCGGCCGTCTGCCGGGCCGCCACCTGGGCCTGCTCCAGCGTCTTGCCGAGACCGAGCTGCTCACCGAACGTACGGTTGCGCGACAGCGGCGAGGAGCAGGTCGCGACCAGGTCACCCAGACCGGCGAGGCCGGCGAAGGTGAGCGGGTCGGCGCCCAGCGCCGCGCCCAGGCGGGCCGTCTCGGCCAGGCCACGGGTGATCAGCGACGCCCGCGTGTTGTCGCCCAGGCCCATCGCCGCCGCCATCCCGTAGGCCAGGGCGATCACGTTCTTGACCGCGCCGCCCAGCTCGCAGCCGATCAGGTCCTCGCTCGTGTACGGCCGCAGGTAGGGCAGCGCCATCGCGTGCTGCACGGCCCGGCAGCGCGCGGCGTCGGTGCCGGCGACCACGGTCGCGGCCGGCTGCTCGGCGGCGATCTCGGGGGCCAGGTTGGGGCCGGAGACGACCACGACGCGGTCCTGCTCGACGCGCGCGGTCTCGACGATGACCTGGCTCATCCGCTTGGTGGTGCCGAGCTCGATGCCCTTCATCAGCGACACGATGGTCGAGCCGGGCTCGAAGGCGCCGGCCCACTCGGCCAGGTTGCCGCGCAACGTCTGCGACGGCACGGCGATGGCGACCAGCCCGGCCCCGGCCACCGCCTCGGCCAGGTCGGTGGTCGCGGTGATGCGCTCGGGCAGCTTGATGCCGGGCAGCGCGCCCTCGTTGACGTGGCTGTCCCGGATCGAGGTGGCGACCGCGTCGCGGCGGGCCCACATCGTCACGTCGGCGCCCGCCTCGGCCAGCACCTTGGCGAAGGCCGTGCCCCAGGCGCCCGAACCGATGACCGCGGCCCGGGTCACGCGCTCTCCTCCGACGTCGCGGCCTTCTTCGGGCGCTCGTAGAGCGCGGCCGGCGGCTGCTCGTGGCGCAGCGTGCCGAGCAGGGCGCTGATGTCGCGCATGATGTGCTCGGTCATCTCCTCGAGCACCGCGCGCGACGGTGTGGCGCCGGCCCAGCGGCTCAGGTCGACCGGGTCGCCGGCGGTGACCGTCACCCGGCGGCGCGGGCGCAGGCTGAGCTTGCCCGTGCGCGGGTCGAAGATGTCCTGTGAGCCCCAGTTGGCGATCGGGATCACCTGGGCCCCGGTGACCAGGGCGAGCCGGGCGGCGCCGGTCTTGCCGCGCATCGGCCACAGCTCGGGGTCGCGGGTGGTCGTGCCCTCGGGGTAGATGACCACGACGCCGCCCTGGTTCAGGGCGTCGACGAGCACGTCGAGCGATTTCACGGCCTCGACGCTGCCCCGCTCGACCGGGATCTGCTTGACCTTGCGCAGGAACGGGCCCATCACCGGCACCCGCCACAGGCTCGCCTTGCCGAGGAACTGCGGCCACCGGCCGGCGCCGTAGATGTAGTGCGCCACCACGAGCGGGTCGAAGTGCGACACGTGGTTGGGGACGAGGATCACGCCGCCCGTCTTCGGCAACTTCTCCATGTCGAGCCAGGTCCGCTTGGTCCAGACCTTGAGCACGGGAATCACCAGCACGGCCGCGAACCGCCGCCAGAATCCGAGCCTGCGGTGCGCCACGGCCCCTCCTACCTGCTGTGCGGCGTGTCCCCGCCGCGTCTCAAATACGAAATCATGCCCGCTCGAAGGCCGCGGTACCAGGTGGGGTCCTTACCGGCGGAGGGCTGGCACACTTGGCCGAATGGGTGGGGACTGGACGGCGATCATGCCGGTCAAGCGGCTGGCAGCGGCCAAGAGCCGGTTGCGCGGCGCGGTTCCGCCGTCCCGGCACGCCGATCTGGCGCTCGCGATGGTGCTCGACACCGCGGCCGCGGTAGTCGCCGTCTGCGACCTCGTCGTGGTGACCGACGACCCGGTGGCCGCGACGGCCGTCACACAAGTGGGCGCGCGGGTCGTGCCGGATCGGCCGGACGCGGGCCTGAACGAGGCCATGCGGTACGGCGCGGACGAGGTGGCCGGGCTTTCCCGGCACCGGGCCGTGCTCGCCGGTGACCTTCCGGCGCTGCGGCCGGCCGAGCTGGACGAGGCGCTGGCGCAGGCGGCGCAGAAGCGGTCCTACGTGATCGACGCCGCCGGCACCGGCACCGTGCTCCTGGCCGCGCCACCCGGCGTACACCTGGAACCGAGGTTCGGAATCGGCTCGGCGAAGGCCCATGCCGAGTCGGGCGCGCGGGCTCTGGGTGGCGATTGGCCGGGCCTGCGGCAGGACGTCGACACCCCGGCCGACCTGGCCACCGTCCTCGCCCTCGGCGCCGGGCGGCACACCTGCGCGCTGCTGCGTGATCTGGGACTCAAGGTGGCCTGCGTCCCGGCCGCCTGAACGGTAGCGTCGAGGACATGCAGGGGACGATCGCGACATTCGACGCCGGCGACCGCAGCGGCACGCTTCTTCTGGACGACGGGACTGAGCTGGCCTTCGACGGGCCCGCTTTCGACGCCTCCGGTCTGCGCAAGCTCCGCCTCGGTCAACGGGTCGACGTCCAGCGTGATCCGGCGGGCATTGTCCGTCAGGTGAGAATCCCCGGCATCGTCTAGCCAGCGCGTTTCACGTTCCGCCGAAAGCGGCAATGATGGAGCGATGCAGACCCCGCCCCGGACACCGGAAAGCCGTCGGCGTGGCCCGAACGGCCGTTTTCTCCCACGATCGGCCGAGCAGAAGACAACGGAGCAACTCGTGACAGCCAGCATTGACCCCGTCGAGGCGCCCGAGCAGGACCGCCCGGAGCTGCCCGAGGACCGTTTCCTCAACCGCGAGCTGTCCTGGCTCGATTTCAACTCCCGCGTGCTGACACTGGCCGAGGAGCCGAAGACGCCGCTGCTGGAGAGGGCCAAGTTCCTGGCCATCTTCGCCAGCAACCTCGACGAGTTCTACATGGTGCGCGTGGCCGGCCTCAAGCGCCGCCTCAGCGCCGGCCTGCCGATGCGCGGCGGCGACCGCAGCTCGCTGCGCAACCAGCTCGAGATGATCTCGCAGCGGGTGGCCGATCTGGTCACCCGTCAGGCCGCCTGCTTCGCCGACGAGGTGCGGCCCAAGCTGTCGGCCGAGGGCATCGAGCTGGTCTCGTGGAGCGAGCTCGACGCGCCCGAGCGCGAGCGCCTTCGGACGTACTTCCGCGAGCAGATCTTCCCGGTGCTGACCCCGCTGGCGGTCGACCCGGCGCACCCGTTCCCGTACATCTCGAGCCGTTCCCTCAACCTCGCGGTGGCCCTGCGCGACCCCGACGACGCCAACGCCGAGCTGTTCGCCCGCATCAAGGTGCCGAACAACGTGCCCCGCTTCGTGACCGTGCAGAACGACAGCCGCGGCGTGCGCTTCCTGCCGGTCGAGGAGCTCGTGGCGGTCCACCTCGACCAGCTCTTCCCCGGCATGCAGGTGCTCGAGTGGCACCTGTTCCGGGTGACCCGCAACGCCGAGCTCGAGGTCGACGAGGACCGCGACGAAGACCTTCTGCAGGCCCTGGAGCGCGAGCTGGCCCAGCGCCGCTTCGGCCCGCCGGTGCGGCTCGAGGTGGCCGCCTCGATCAGCGACCACGTGCTCGAGCTGCTCGTGCGCGAGCTCGACATGGACAGCGAGGACGTGCAGCGGGTGCCGGGCCTGCTCGACCTGTCGGCGCTGTGGCAGGTGTTCGGCGAGAGCGACCGCGACGACCTCAAGGACCGCCCGTTCGTGCCGGCCACCCATCCGCAGCTGGCCGACGGCGAGGTGCCGCGCAGCGTCTTCAACCGGCTGCGCGAGAGCGACATCCTGGTCCACCACCCGTACCACTCGTTCTCGACCAGCGTGCAGCGCTTCATCGAGCAGGCCGCGGCCGACCCCAACGTGCTCGCCATCAAGCAGACGCTCTACCGCACCTCCGGCGACTCCCCGATCGTCGACGCGCTGGTCGACGCGGCCGCCGCCGGCAAGCAGGTCGTGGTGCTGGTCGAGGTGAAGGCGCGCTTCGACGAGGTGGCCAACATCGCCTGGGCGCGGACGCTGGAGCGGGCCGGCTGCCACGTCGTCTACGGCCTGGTCGGCCTGAAGACCCACTGCAAGACCGCTTTGGTGGTACGCCAGGAGGGCAACCAGATCCGGCGCTACTGCCACATCGGCACGGGCAACTACCACCCCAAGACCGCCCGGCTGTACGAGGACTTCGGCATGCTGACCGCCGATCCCGAGGTCGGCGCCGACGTCACCGACCTGTTCAACGTGCTGACCGGCTACAGCCGCCAGCGCAAGTACCGCCGTCTGCTGGTGGCGCCGCACGGCGTGCGTTCCGGCCTGATCGAGCGGATCGAGGAGCAGGCCCGCATCGCCCGCGAGGGCGGCCAGGCGCTCGTGCAGATCAAGGTGAACTCGCTGGTCGACGAGGAGAGCATCGACGCCCTCTACCGCGCCTCGCAGGACGGCGTGAAGGTCGACCTCATCATCCGCGGCATGTGCGCGCTGCGGCCCGGCGTTCCCGGCCTGTCCGACAACATCCGGGTCCGCTCGATCGTCGGCCGTTTCCTGGAGCACTCGCGGGTGTTCCGGTTCGGCGCCGGCGACGACGCCGAATACTGGATCGGCTCGGCCGATCTCATGCACCGCAACCTCGACCGCCGGGTCGAGGCGCTGGTCAAGGTGGTCAAGCCGAGCGCCCGCGACGAGCTGCGCCACGTCCTGGAGCTGTCGATGGACGACAGCATCGAGGGCTTCGACCTGCACGGCGACGGCAGCTGGCACCGCAACCCGGCCAGCCAGGCCGAGACGAGCATGCACCTTCAGGAGGCGCTGCTGCGCCGTGTCGACAAGAAGACGAAGGCGGTCTGATGCCCGAGCCGATCCGCGCCGCCGGCGGTGTGCTCTACCGCCCGGCCGGCGACGGCCTCGAGGTCTGCCTGGTGCACCGCCCCCGGTACGACGACTGGGCCCTGCCCAAGGGCCACCTCGACAAGGGCGAGGCGCCGATGCTGGGCGCCGTCCGCGAGGTGCTGGAGGAGACCGGCCGGCGGGGCCGCCCCCAGCTGGCCCTGCCCCGCGTCGAGTACGACCTGCCCGACGGCCGCCCCAAGACGGTGGACTACTGGCTGATGGCCGTCACCGGCGACGAGGCACCGGTGCAGGACACCAACGAGGTCGACCAGATCGCGTGGCTCCCGCTGGCCGAGGCGGCCGAGCGGGTCAGCTACGACGACGAGCGCGCCCTGCTCGACCACGTGGCGACGCTGCCGCGGGTCACGGCCGTGACGGTCCTCGTGCGCCACGCGCACGCCGGCGAGCGCAAGAAGTGGAACGGCAACGACGCGCTGCGCCCGATCGACCCGCTCGGGCAGACCCAGGCCGAGCGCATCGCCGATCTGGTCGTGCCGCTGGGGCCGGAGCGGCTGGTGGCGGCGACGCCGCTGCGCTGCAAGCAGACCCTGGAGCCGCTGGCGGCCGCGCTGGGCGGCAAGCCGATCGTGATGGACGGCGGTTTCGCCGAGCCGTCCGACGCCGACGAGGCGCCGGCCAAGGCCAAACTGGCCGCGCAGCGCCTGTCCGACCTTCGCTCCGGCGGTCTCACCGTGGTCTGCAGTCAGGGCAAGCTGATTCCGGGGCTGCTGGCCGCGCTGGCCGACGACGCCGACACGGGGCCCTACAAGACGGCCAAGGGCGACGGCTGGTTGCTCACCTGGTCCGGCGAGCGGCTGCTGGGGCTGTCGAGGCTCTGATCTTCGAGGGTGGGCGCGTGTCGGCGCGCCAGAGCCCGAGGCGGTCGCCGGTGAGCCAGCGGGCCCGCCACAGCTCGTCCGCGCGCGGTTCCCAGTCGCGATAGGGCAGCAGCGCGACCCGCCAGCTCAACACACAGACGAGATACCAGTTGTAGACAGGGATCAACCCCAGAAAGGCGTCCCGGGGCCTGTACGAGGCCCACGGGGCCAGCAAGCGCACGGCCAGGCCGGCCCAGGCGCCGGTGACGATCCAGTCGAGCAGGCCCGAGCCGGTCCACCGCTCGGCCAGCCCGCCCAACGTCCAGCCCGGCACGACGGCGGCCGCGAACAGCAGGGCCGCGATCAGCGACCGGCCCACCAGCCCTCGCGGCGACGCTCTGCGCTCCATGACCGGACGGTAGGCACAGTGGCCACTTCCGCGCCGGGACACAGAAAAAGCGTCCACCGTACGGGTGGACGCCTTCTCGGCGGTGCGTGCCTCAGCTGGTCTTGCGGCTGGTGCGAGGCGCGCGGGCGCGGGACGGGGTCTCCGCCGCGGCCGCGGTCGTGGTCTTGCGGGCGGTGGTCTTCTTGGCCGCGGCGGTCTTCGTCGCGGTGGCAGCCTTCTTGGCGGGGGCGGCCTTGGTCGCGGCGGTCTTCTTCGCCGCGGTCGCCTTGGTGGCGGTGGCCTTGGTGGCAGTCGCCTTGGTGGCGGCGGCCTTGGTCGCGGTCGCCTTGGTGGCGGTCGCCTTGGTGGCAGTGGACTTCGCCGGCGCCGCCTTGGTCGCCGTCGCCTTGGTGGCGGCGGTCTTGGCGGGCGCGGCCTTGGTGGCGGTCGTCTTCTTGGCGGCGGCCGTCTTGGTCGCGGCCGTCGTCGTCTTCGCCGGGGCCGCCTTGGTGGCGGCGGTCTTCTTGGCCGCCGTCGCCTTGGTGGCGGTGGCCTTCGTGGCGGTGGCCTTGGTGGCCGTCGCCTTGGTGGCAGTGGACTTCGCCGGGGTGGCCTTCGTGGCCGCAGCCGCCTTGGTCGCGGTGGCCTTCGTGGCAGTGGCCTTGGTGGCGGTGGCCTTCTTGGCCGGAGCCGCGGCCTTCGCGACCTTTCCGCTCGCCACCATCTCGCGGAAGGCGGTGCCAGGCTTGAACGCCGGCACCGACGTTTTCTTCACCTTCACCGGTTCGCCGGTGCGAGGATTGCGGGCCGTACGCGCATTGCGTGCCCGCTTCTCGAAGACGCCGAAGCCGGTGATGGCAACCCGGTCGCCCTTGGTGACGGCGTTCTCCACCTCGCTGATGACCGCGTCGAGCGCCGCCGTCGCGGTTTTCCGGTCACCTAGCCGGGCGGCCAGTGCCTCGATAAGCTCGGCCTTGTTCACGATTTTCCTCCCGAACGTGAGAAGTGGCCCAATGCGAGCCATTCTGCGCGCACCGTATGCCCTCTGACCAGCGGACACAAACATTAGTGTCAAAAAAACCCTTGCGTTACAACGAAATCGCCCCCACCGGGGATGCGGTGGGGGCGAAATTTCGTGCCAGGACAGGGTTTTTCGTTGCTCAGGCGACGACCGGTTTGAAGGCGGGGCGCTTCTTCTCGTACGCCGTGATGAGCTCTTCGTGGCGAAGGGTCAGTCCGATGTCGTCGAGGCCCTCCATGAGCCTCCACCTGCTGAAATCGTCGATCGGGAACGGCCAGGAGGCGTCGTCCACGCGCACCTGACGGGCGCCGAGGTCGACCGTGATCTGCTTTTCCGGCTCGCTCTCGGCGAGATCCCAGAGGGCTTCCACGGCTTTCTGGTCGAGCTGGACCGGCAGCAGACCCTCCTTGAGGGCATTCCCCCGGAAGATATCGCCGAAGCGGGCCGCGATGACCACCTTGAAGCCCCAGTCGCGCAGCGCCCAGACCGCGTGCTGGCGTGAGGATCCGGTGCCGAAGTTGGGCCCGGCGACCAGGATCGTGGCCCCGGCGTGGGCCGGGTTGTTGAGCACGAAGGAGGGGTCGTCCTTCCACGCGCTGAACAGACCGTCCTCGAAACCGGTGCGGGTGACCCGCTTCAGATAGACGGCGGGGATGATCTGGTCGGTGTCCACATCGGAGCGGCGCAGCGGCATGACCTTGCCGCTGTGTGTCTCGAACTTGTCCATCGTTGTCTCCGGTCTCAGAGGTCGGCGGGGGCGGCCAGCTTGCCGACCACGGCGGTGGCGGCGGCGACCTGCGGCGAGACCAGATGCGTACGACCGCCCTTGCCCTGCCGTCCCTCGAAGTTGCGGTTGGAGGTCGAAGCGGCGCGCTGGCCCGGGGTGAGCGTGTCCGGGTTCATGCCCAGGCACATGGAACAGCCCGCGAAGCGCCACTCGGCGCCCGCCTCGGTGAAGACCTTGTCGAGGCCCTCGGCCTCGGCCGCCTCGCGCACCTTGTACGACCCCGGCACGATCATCATGCGGACGCCGTCGTGCACCTTGTGGCCGCGGATGACGTCGGCCGCGGCCCGCAGGTCCTCGATGCGCCCGTTGGTGCAGGAGCCGACGAAGACCACGTCGACCGCGACGTCCTTGAACGGCGTGCCCGGCGCGAGATCCATGTATTCCAGCGCGCGGCGGGCGGCGCTGCGGTCGGTCTCCTCGATGAACTCCTCGGGGTCCGGGACCACGCTGTCGAGCGGCGCGCCCTGGCCCGGGTTGGTGCCCCAGGTGATGAACGGGCTGATCGCCGAGGCGTCCAGGATGATTTCCGTGTCGAACTCGGCGCCCTCGTCGGTGACGAGCGTGCGCCAGTAATCGACGGCGGCGTCCCACTGCTCGCCCTGTGGCGCGTGCTCGCGGCCCAACAGATAGGCGAAAGTGGTGTCGTCGGGCGCGATCATGCCGGCCTTGGCGCCCCACTCGATGCTCATGTTGCAGATGGTCATCCGGCCCTCCATGGAGAGCTTGCGGATGGCCTCACCGCGATATTCCACGATGTGGCCGTTGCCGCCGCCGGTGCCGGTCTGCGTGATGAGGGCGAGGATCAGGTCCTTGGCGCTCACGCCGGGGCCGAGCTCGCCGACGACCGTGACGGCCATCGTCTTCGGCTTCGCCTGCGGCAGCGTCTGCGTGGCCAGCACGTGCTCGACCTCACTGGTGCCGATGCCGAACGCGAGCGCGCCGAACGCGCCGTGGGTGGCGGTGTGCGAGTCGCCGCAGACGATCGTCGTGCCCGGCTGGGTGAGACCCAGCTGCGGCCCGATCACGTGCACGATGCCCTGATTGACGTCGCCCAGTGGGCGGATCTGCACGCCGAACTCGGCGCAGTTCTTGCGCAGCGTCTCGATCTGCGTCCGCGAGGTGGTGTCGGCGATCGTGAAAAGCTCGCCGCGCTTGGTGTTGAACGCCGGGTCGGCATAGCCGGTCGGCGTGTTGTGGTCCTCGGTCGCGAGCGTGAGATCGGTGCGTCGAACCTGACGGCCGGCCAGGCGCAGGCCGTCGAAGGCCTGCGGGCTGGTCACCTCGTGCAAGAGGTGCAGGTCGATGTAGAGCAGATCAGGCTCACCCTCGGCAGCACGCACGACATGGTCGTCCCAGACCTTTTCGGCCAGGGTCCTCGGAGTGACTCCCACCATCTGGACATCCTAAATTCTGGGAGGTATGTTTCGGCTTGTGGGACACAGTATGAGCGGTGTCGGCGTTCTCGACAAGGCGGTCGTCATCTTGGCGGCCTGTGTCGACGGCGCCAGCCTGGCGGAACTCGTCGACCGAACGAAGCTGCCCCGGGCGACGGCACATCGCCTGGCCCAGGCCCTGGAGATCCACCGGATGCTGGTGCGCGACACCCAGGGCCGGTGGCGCCCGGGCCCCCGCCTGGGCGAGCTCGCGAACGCCGCGCCGGACGTCCTGCTGACCGCGGCCGAGCCCCTGCTTTCCGCATTGCGGGACGCGACCGGGGAGAGCGCGCAGCTCTACTTGCGCCGCGCGGACGAGCGCATCTGTGTGGCCGCGGCCGAGCGGGCGAGCGGCCTGCGCGACACGGTTCCGGTCGGCTCGGTGCTGCCGATGGTGGCCGGCTCGGCGGCGCAGATCCTGCTCGCGTGGGAGCCGCCGGAGGCGGTCATGCCGCTGCTGCCCCGCTGCAAGTTCACCGGCCGCACCCTGGCCGAGGTCCGCCGCCGGGGCTGGGCCCAGAGCGTGGCCGAGCGGGAGCCCGGTGTGGCCAGTGTCTCGGCCCCGATCCGCGACCGGACGGGCCGGGTCATCGCCTCGATCTCGATAAGCGGTCCGATAGAGCGCCTCGGCCGCCGCCCCGGCGAGCGGCACGCGATGGCCGTTGTGCGGGCCGGTCAGAGACTTTCGGGCCTGTAGAAGACCGCTCGGCGTCGATAGGGTCGCGGCGTGCGACTCTTCGGGCGCGAGACCGAGTGTGCGACGCTGGACGACCTGGTCGCCGGGATCCGGCACGGGCGCAGCGCGAGCGCGGTGCTGCGCGGTGAGGCCGGCGTCGGCAAGACGGCCCTGCTGCGGCATGCGCAGGGCAGCGCGCCCGGAGGCCTGGCCATCAACGGGGCCGAGGCCGAGTCCACCTTCTCGTTCGCGGCGCTGCACCGGCTTCTGATCCCCTGTCTGCCCGAGCGGGCCCGGCTGCCGCAGACGCAGCGGGCCGCGCTCGAGGTGGCCTGCGGGCTCGCCGACGGGCCGCCGCCCGACCTGTTCCTGGTCAGCCTGGCCGCCCTGACGCTGCTCGCCGCCGAGCCGCGGCTCTGCGTGCTCGACGACGCCCAGTGGCTCGACCGGGAATCGTTGCTGGCGCTGGCTTTCGTGGCCCGGCGGCTGCACGCCGAGGGCGTCGTCCTGTTGTTCGGCTGGCGTGCCGCCCCCGGCGACGATTTCGAGCAACTGGCCGGTGTTCCGGTGATCGAGATAGGCGGGCTCGGCCGCGACGCCGCGGTCGCGCTGCTGGCCGATGTCGCGCCGGCGCCGCTCGATCCCGGCCTGGCCGAGGAGATAGCCGTTGCCACCGGCGGCAATCCGCTCGCCCTGACCGATCTCGGCCAGGAGCTCAGCACCGCGCAACTGGGTGGCGCGAGTCCGCTCACCGAGCCGGCGCCGATCGGCAGCCGGCTCGAGGCCCACTACTCGGCCGCGGTCCGCCGGCTTCCCGAGGCGGCGCAGACCTGGTTGCTGCTGGCCGCCGCCGGGGCCGGCGCCACCGGCGGTCAGATCCTGGAGGCGGCCGCCGGTCTCGGCATCGGGCCGGCCGACGCCGAGCCGGCCGAGGACCTTCGTCTCGTCGCCGGCACACCACCGGTCGACTTCCGGCATCCGCTGGTGCGCTCGGCCGTCTACGGCGACGCCCCGGCCGGCCGGCGGCGAGCGGTGCACCGGGCGCTCGCGGTGGCCACGACGCACGCGTCCGACGCCGATCGCCGGGCCTGGCATCTGGCCGCCGCCGCGACCGGCCTCGACGAGGAGGTCGCGGCCGAGCTCGAGCGCTGCGCCGAGCGGGCGGGCGCGCGCGGCGGTGTGGCGGCCCGGGCCACGTTCCTGACCCGCGCCGCCGAGCTGTCACCGGCGCCCGCGGATCGCGCCGCCCGCACCGTGGCGGCGGCCGAGGCGGCCGTGCCGGCCGGCGCGCCCGCCCGCGCCCTACGGCTCCTCGACGAGGTCGACGACGCTCTCCTGTCCGGACCGCGGCGGGGCTCGGCGTTGATGACCAGGGCCATGGCATCGGTCACCACCGGCACGCCGGGCGCGCTGCGCGACGCCGCCGCCATGTGCCTCGCCGCGGCCGGCGCCTTCGGCGACGCCGAACCGGATCGCACCCGCGAGGCCGTGCTGCTGGCCATGCACCACTCGATCACGGCCGAGGACCTGATGCGCGGCGTCACCGGTGAGCAGATCGCCGAGGCGGCCCGCCGGCTCGCCGGTCCCGATCCGTCCGGCCCGGCCGACCTGCTGCTGGCCGGCTTCGCCGCCTTCCTCACCGGCGGCATCGAGCAGGGCGCGCCGGCCATGCGGCGGGCGATCGCCGCGCTGACCGGTCCCGAGCTTCTGCTCAGCCACTTCCAGCTCGGCGTCACCCTGTGCACGCTGCTGTGGGACGACGAGTCCCGCCGGGTGGTGCTGCGCGGGGCCGAGGACGCGGCCCGCCGCTCGGGCGCCCTGCACACGCTCGACCTGGTGCATTTCATGGCCGCCATGGACGACGCCACACTGGGGCGGCTGCGCGACGCCGACCGCCACGACGCGGTCGGGCAGCGCCTGCGCACGGCGATCGGCGTCACCGCCGACCAGGAACTGATCTGGCGTCATCCCGAGCTGGTGGCCTGGCGGTCAGGCCCCGCCGACCGGGCCGCCCTGCTGCCCGCCCTCGACGTCTTCGACATGCTCGGCGTGGGGGCGATGCGATCGGTGACCCTGCACAGCATCGCGGTGCTCGACATCGCCTGCGCCGACTACGCGTCCGCGAAACGGCTGCTCCAGCCGATGGTGGAGCTCGGCCGTCCCGGCCGCTACGCCCGGGTGCTGCCCGATCTGGTGGAGTGCGCACTGCGCTCCGGCGACCGGCGGACCGCGGCCCTCGCCCACGCCGATCTGGCCGTGGCGGCCGGCGCGGCCGGAACAACGTGGGCGGACGGCCTCCAGGAACGCTCCAAGGCTCTGCTCAGCTCACCCGACGGGGCGGAACCGCACTATCGATCGGCCATCGAGATCCTGTCCGGTACCCGTGCCGTCGGCGACCTCGCCCGGGCCCATCTGTTGTACGGCGAATGGCTGCGCCGCCGTCGCCGGCGCCGGGACGCCCGTCTTCAGCTGAGGGCGGCGCTGGAGGTCTTCGAAGCCGAGAAGGCGCACGCCTTCGCCGCCCGGGCGCGGGCCGAGCTGAGCCCGCTCGGCGAGACCGGGCCCACCCCCGTACCGGAAAGCGAAACGGCCCTCACCCCGCAGGAGGCCGCCGTGGCCCGCCTGGCCCGGGGTGGGGGAACGAACGCGGAGATCGCCGCGCATCTGTTCCTGAGCGCCAGCACCGTGGATTACCACCTGCGCAAGGTCTACCGGAAGCTGGGCGTGCGCTCGCGACGGCAACTGCGCGAGGCCCTGCACGACTGACTACGCGTTTCACGGGATTCGCGAATGGACACGCTCCCAGGACGATCGGCTCATGGCACACGTGACAGCCACCGACGGGGCGGAGATCTTCTACAAGGACTGGGGCGCCGGGCGACCGGTCGTCCTCAGCCACGGGTGGCCGCTCAACTCCGACAGCTGGGAGGCGCAGCAGCTTCTGCTCGCCACCAACGGATTCCGCGCGATCGCGCACGACCGGCGCGGCCATGGCCGGTCCTCGCAGACGTGGCACGGCAACGACATGGACACGTACGCCGATGACCTCGCGACTTTGATCGACGCCCTTGATCTGCGGGACGTGACGCTGGTCGGTTTCTCGACCGGCGGCGGCGAGGTGGCCCGTTACGTGGGGCGGCACGGCACGGCGCGGATCGCCCAGGTGGCGCTCGTCTCCGCGGTGCCGCCGTTCATGCTGCTGACCCGGGACAACCCCGGCGGTCTGCCGATCGACGTGTTCGACGGCCTCCGGGCCGGTGCGCTGGCCGACCGGTCGCAGCTGTACCAGGACCTGGCCGACGGCCCGTTCTTCGGCCACAACCGGCCCGGCGCCGACGTGCCGGCCGGCGTCCGCGACGCCTTCTGGCTCCAGTCGATGGCGGCGGGGCACCACAACGCGTACGAGTCGATCGCCGCCTTCTCCGGCACCGACTTCCGCGCCGACCTGGACGCGTTCGACGTCCCCACGCTCGTCATCCACGGCGACGACGACCAGGTCGTGCCGTTCGCGGTCGGCGGACAGGCCTCCGCCGCCCGCATCGACGGAGCCGTGCTCACCGTCTATCCCGGCGCGCCGCACGGCATCACCGACACCCACAAAGAGCGGCTGGGAGCCGACCTCCTGGCCTTCGCGAAGGAGCACACCGCATGAAGCCGATCGTTCTGGTCCACGGATTCTGGGTCACGCCGCGCAGTTGGGAGAACTGGAAGGCGCACTACGAGGCCAAAGGTCATCAGGTCATCGCACCGGGCTATCCCGGCTTCGAGGTCGAGGTGGAGGCGCTCAACGCCGATCCGACCCCCATCGTCAACGTGACCGTGCCGCAGATCATCGCCCGTTACGAGGAGGCCATCAAGGCCCTGCCCGAGGCCCCGATCATCATCGGTCACTCGGCCGGCGGCGCCTTCACGCAGATCCTGCTCGACCACGGGTTCGGCGCGGCGGGTGTCGCACTCAATTCGGCGCCCACCGAGGGCGTACGGGTCGTGCCGCTCTCCCAGCTCAAATCGACGTTCCCGGTCCTGAAGAGCCCGGCCAACCGGCACAAGGCGATCCCGCTCACCTTCGAGGAGTGGAAGTACGCCTTCACCAACACGTTCAGCGAAGAGGAATCGCGCTATCTGTACGAGCGCTACGCGATCCCGGCCAGCGGCGGCATCCTGTGGGGCGGCGTGCTCGCCAACTTCCAGCCCGGCCACCAGGACACGTGGGTCGACTACCACAACGACAACCGGGCGCCGCTGCTGTTCGTGTCGGGATCGGAGGACCACATCATGCCGCCGGCCATCCAGGAGTCGAACCACAAGCACTACAAGTCCAACACCATCACCGAACGCAAGGAGTACGAGGGCTACGCCCACCTGCTGCCGGCGCAGAAGGGCTGGGAGTCGATCGCCGACGAGGTCCTCGAGTGGGCCCTGCGGCACGCTTCATGAGTGCCCTGACGATCACCCACATCGGCGGCCCGACGACGCTGCTGGAGATCGGCGGCGTACGCCTTCTGGTCGATCCGACGTTCGACGTCCCCGGCCGCCGCTACTCGTTCGGCTGGGGCACCTCCTCCCGCAAGACGGCCGGTCCCGCCCTGCCCGTCACGGCGCTGGGCCCGCTCGACGGCGTGCTGCTGACCCACGACCAGCACGCCGACAACCTCGACGACGCCGGCCGCGCTCTGCTCAAACGCGTGCCGGCGGTGGTGACCACACCGGCCGGCGGCCGCCGCCTGGGCGCGACCGGCCTGGCCCCGTGGTCGTCGACGAGAATCGGCGACGTCGAGGTGACCGCCACCCCGTCCCGGCACGGCCCGTGGTGGAGCGTCCCGATCGTCGGCCCCACCACCGGTTTCGCCTTACGCCCCAAGGGTTCCTCAACGGTCGTATGGATCTCCGGCGACACGGTCGTCTTCCCCGGCGTCCTGCGGGTGGCCGACCGCTTCGAGGTCGACACGGCGATCCTGCACCTGGGCAAGGTCCAGTTCGGCCTGACCGGCCCCGCCCGCTTCACCATGACCGGCCGCGACGCGGCCACGCTGGTCGACCGCGTGAAACCCCGCCACGTGGTCCCGGTCCATTACGAGGGCTGGTCCCATTTCCGGGAGGGCCGCCCGCAGATCGAGGCCGCCTTCCCTCAGGGCAGGCTGACCTGGCTGGAACCGGGGGTCCAGACAGCGTTGTCGTGAGCGAAGACCACCTGCTTGGGGTCGAACGCCATCAGATATTCAAGCCACGCCGGCTGCTCACCCACGCCGGCGTGGCGCCCCAGCACATCACTGGTGAACAGATTCGCGTTGTCATGACTCTGCCCCGCCACCACAACCGTCCCGTCCCTGCGCGACACCACCACCGACTGATGCCCCGCGGTATGCCCGGGCGTAGGCACGATCCGCACCCCCGGCATCACTTCGACCTCCCCGTCGATCTCCTCGACCCGGGCCCCCGCGTGATCGACCAGCTCCGGCAGCGTGTGACTCTCCACGGCCCGGGCCAGCGCCAACTCGGCCCGCTGCGCGAAAACAGGCGTACCCGCCAGCTCCGGATTCCCCCCGCAGTGATCGAAGTGCAGGTGGCAGTTCACTACATACCGCACATCTTCGAGGTCGGCTCCGGCCCTCTTGAGCGCCACCGCAAGCGGTACCCGCACCGGCCGGTAATGCCCCTCAACCCAGGCATCCCCACCCATGCCGGTGTCCACAAGCAACCGCCCGCGCTCCGGATGCTCGATCAGATATCCCAGAGCCGGCTCCACCCGAGCCCGCCCGGTCCCGGTCTCCTCCGCCGGCCGAACAAAGTACCCATAGTCGACCCGCCGCACCGCGATATCCCTCACTCCCCCAAGCTATCCGCCCGAGGTTCCCAGCTTTTACGCCCAAAACGAACTCCCACCCCACCCTCCAGCAGCCCTCACCCACAAGGACCGGCAAGCCAGACAGCAAAGAAGGCCACCTGCGCCTCAGCCAGTCGGCCGGCCGACCAACGAGGGAAGAGCGGCGGCCCCCAACCAGCAACCCGACGACGAACGCGGCATAGGTGGCAGCAACCGGCCCGCAAGCAACGAAGAGCACCAAGGCATCCACCGCGAGGAACGG
This sequence comes from Paractinoplanes atraurantiacus, assembly GCF_900215205.1. Classification (GTDB taxonomy): domain Bacteria; phylum Actinomycetota; class Actinomycetes; order Mycobacteriales; family Micromonosporaceae; genus Actinoplanes; species Actinoplanes atraurantiacus. The sequence goes on along the minus strand of NZ_OBDY01000001.1, from coordinate 1,119,875 downwards.
CAAAAGGCGGCCGCCCAACGCAGAAGAAACAGCCGACCAAGATCCGCGACGACAGCCAGCAGCGCCCCACGACAAAAGCCGCAACTCGGCAACGCACACATCCACGATGCAAACGCACGCACCAAGCCGGCCCGCAAGGCGCAGCCCCACAAGCCCGACGGCGAAGGCCAAGGAGAAAAGGCGAAGAGCGAGGGCCAAGGCAAGGCGAAGGACGAGAGCGAGGCGAAGAACGAGGGCGAGGGGAAGGGAAAGGCCGAAGGGCAAGAGCCAAGGGGAACGCCGAGGGCAAGAGCCAGCGAAAGGGGCAAGGCCGAAGACCCTCCGACCGGACCCCGAAGGGGTTCGGACCGTGACCTAACCCGCACCGCAACCATCGCACCGTGGGGGTCTGGGGGGTCGCCCCCCAGGCAGATATGCGGAATGACCCCCGTCCGCGCGTTCTGCGGACGGGGGTCACCCGAAATGTAGCCCCGAAGGGATTCGAACCCTCGCTACCGCCTTGAGAGGGCGGCGTCCTAGGCCGCTAGACGACGGGGCCAGGACTTGCTTTGTACTGCTTTTCGCTTCGCTCTCGCGTTTGCGACGGGCCGAACTCTATCAGAAGTCCAGCGCCGCCTCTCCCGCGGGAGTTGTAGCGCTGGGGTACCAGGACTCGAACCTAGACTAACTGAACCAGAATCAGTCGGGCTGCCAATTACCCCATACCCCATTGGCTCGGCTTCTTGGTTTTTGCCGCGTTGCCGTGCCGAGAAAGAACTCTACCTGACCCCCGCATGACCAACAAATCGGGTTCGGTTCATCGGAAGATGTCCTGGTGGCGGCGGGTCCACTCTTCGTAGGTCATGGCCGGCCGGCCGGTGAGCCGGGCGACGGTGGGCACCGCCTGTTGGGGGTGGCCGACGGAGGCGGCGAGGCCGTCGAGGTACCACTTGGCGTACTCACCCATGGTCTTTTGGAATTGGGTCAGGGCCTCGTCGTAGGGGAGGTCGATGTAGGCGAGGTCACGTCCGAGGGCCTGGCCGATGGCCGCGACTTTCTCGCGGCGGGTGAGGGTGGTGGGGCCGGTGAGCTCGTACGACTTGCCTTCGTGGCCTTCGGTGAGGATGACGTGGGCGGCGACGGCGGCGATGTCTTCTTGGGCGATGGCGGCGTTGGCCACTGAGCCGTAGGCGTCGCGTACTTCGTCGCCGGCGCGGATCTGTGGGGCCCACAGGTCGGCGTTGGCCATGAATTCGCCGGGTTCGAGGTGGGTCCAGGGGACGCCGCTGGCTTCGACGGCGTCTTCGATGGCCTGCCAGTGGTCGCCTTTGGCGCCGGCCAGGTCGACGATGCGCTGTACGCCGGCCTCGGCGGCCAGCCGGCAGGCCGCGGCGGCGGTGGGTATGTGCGGGGCGAGGTACATCACGTCGACGCTGCGGAGGGCCGCCGGCAGGGTCGAGGGCCGCCCGACGAAGCCTTGTACTACCTCGACGGATGGGGGCAGCGCCGCTTTGTCCGGGTCGACGGTCAATGCCCGTACGTCTGAAGCTCCTTGGGCCAGCAGTTCGTCGACGAGGAGCCGGCCGACGTTTCCGGTGGCGCCGGTGACCAGTACCTTCATCACCGTATGGTATACGGAATTTCGGCCGGAAAAACAGGCCCAGGACGTGCCTGGGCCTGCCGAGGTCAGTCGAGGGAGACGACGGGGTTCCGCAGCTCGCCGATGCCCTGGATGCTCACCGACACCGTGTCGCCGGACGTGATCTCGCTGACGCCGGCCGGTGTGCCGGTCAGGATGATGTCGCCGGGCAGCAGCGTCATGACATGCGACACGTACGAGACCAGGGTCGGAATGTCGAAGACCATGTCTTTCGTACGGCCGATCTGCCGCACCTCCATGGCCTCAGGATCACGGCCGACCTCGCACCGGATCTCGAGGTCGCTCACGTCGAGCCCGGTGACGATCCACGGGCCGATCGGGCAGAACGAGTCGAAGCCCTTGGCCCGGGTCCACTGCGGGTCGCTGCGCTGCAGGTCGCGGGCGGTGACGTCGTTGCCGATGGTGTAGCCGAAGATCGCCTTCTCGGCGCCGGCCCGGTCGACGCGGCGGGCGCCGGTGGCGCCGATCACGACGGCGAGCTCGGCCTCCTCCTCGACGCGCTGCGACTGCGGGGGGAGGCGGATCGCGTCGTTCGGCCCGATGACCGAGGTCGACGGCTTGATGAAGATCAGCGGCTCCTTGGGCACCTCGTTGCCGAGCTCGGCGGCGTGGTCGGCGTAGTTGCGGCCGACGCCGATGACCTTGCTCGAGAAGATCGGGGCGAGCAGCCGGACGTCGGCGAGGGCCCAGCGCTGGCCGGTGAAGCGGACCTCCTCGAACGGCAGGGAGGAAATCTCGGCGATGGTCAGGCCGGAGGCGTCGCCCTCGACGACACCGAAGGAGACCCCACCAGCATGGACAAAACGGGCGAAACGCACGATGATCTCCTGTTCGCGGCTTTGATGCTCCTAGGAAATCTACGCCGGGCGCTGCGCTCCGTCCGCCGTCGCACCGAGACGGGGGAACGGGTCGAGCGAGAAGATCACCTCGATCGGCACCTCGAAGTAGCGGCCGATCTTGAGCGCCAGGTGGAGGCTCGGGCTGAACTCGCCGCGCTCGATGTAGCCGACGGTCTGATAGTGGACCCCGACCGCGTCGGCGAGCTGGCGCCGCGAGATGCCGCGCTCGGCGCGCAGCATCGCGATCCGGTTGTGCGTGACCTCGTTGCCCAATTCCTACCGCCCGACCGTGCTCATCATTCGCTCGCGCCGCGCCGCGACGGCCGAACCGGACTCGCGGCGCGCCATCCGCCGCAGAAGCGCCGGCGCCAGCGCCAGGCCGGCGACCGCCCACGCCACGAGCACGCCGAAGGTCTCCAGCGTGCGCCAGGACCCGGTCAGCTCGACCGCGGCCAGCGCGTCCGGAAGGAACGCCGAGCGCATGCCCAACCCTAGCCAGTACAGCGGGAAGACCTGAGCGACGCCCTGGATCCAGCCCGGCATCGCGGTGATCGGATAGAAGATGCCGGAGATCGCGATCAGCCCGAACAGCGGCAGCATGATCACCGGGAAGGCCCGCGGGCTCTCGAAGATCGAGCCCAGGGCGGCGCCGATCGGCATGGTGGCCAGCAATGCCAGCGGCAGCAGCCAGAGCAGGGTCAGCCACGTGCCGGGCCCGGTCTCCAGCCCGTCGACCAGCAGGGCGCCCGGGATCAGCACGGCCAGCACCGACACCAGCGTCATGCCGCCGACCGCGATGACCTTGCCGACCAGGTAGCCGCTCATCCCGTTCGGCGTGGCCTTGGCCCGCAGCAGGGTGCCGTCCTCGCGCTCGACCACGAGCAGCTGGGCGATCGTGATCAGGCCGCCGAAGGCCAGGTTCATCCCGAGCATGCCGGGCAGGGTGCTGGCGCCGAGCGAGAAGTCGGTGCCGGGGATCGTGGCGTCGCGCATGAAGAACAGGACGACGAGCAGGATCAGCGTCGGGAACAGGTAGCCCCACAGGTCGAGCGGGGTGGTCAGCGTCTGGCGCAGCTCGATGCGCCCGCGGGCGGCGCCGATCCGGACCGTCTCGAACATCACGTGCTCCCCTCGAAGTCGCGGACCAGCCGCATGTACGTGTCCTCGAGGCTGGTGCGGCGCACCTCGAGCTCGGTGACGTCGTCGCCGTACTGCACCAGCAGCTCGCGGACGAACGGCGTGGCCTGCTCGGCCGAGTGGACGAAACGCTGACCGTCGCGGGTCCAGCGGATCTCGCTCTCGCGCGAGACCAGGCGGGACAGCTCGTCGGCCGAGCCGTCGGCGATGATCCGGCCGCCGGAGAGGATCACGATGCGGTCGGCCAGTTTCTCGGCCTCGTCGAGGTCGTGGGTGGTGAGCAGGATCGTGGTGTCGTCCACATCGGTGAGCCGGTGGACCAGGTCGTGGAACTCGCGGCGGGCGGCCGGGTCGAAGCCGACAGTGGGCTCGTCGAGGAAGAGCAGCTCGGGCCGGCCGACGATGCCGATCGCCACGTCGAGGCGGCGGCGCTGGCCACCGGAGAGCCGGGACACCCGGACGCCGGCCTGCGCGGTCAGGCCGACCACTTCGAGCAGATCGCCGACGGGCCACGGGCGATCGGCTTCGGGCGTGGAGTACGGGCGGTAGTAGCGGCCCAGGTGTTCCAGCAGCTCGGCGACGCGCCACTTGCCGTGGTCGCGCCACGACTGGAGCACCACGCCGACGCGGGAGCGCCACCGCTCGCCGCCGGAGGCGGGGTCGACACCCAGGACCCGTACGTCTCCGGAGGACCGCATCCGAAAGCCCTCGAGGATCTCGATCGTGGTGGTCTTGCCGGCACCGTTGGGGCCGAGCAGAGCGAGGACCTCACCGCGCCGGGCGGCGAAGGTCACCCCGGTCAGGACGTCCTTGGTCCCGTACCGCATGCGGAGATCGTGAATGTCGATCACCCGCTCACCGGCCGGAACCTCCGGGCCGGTGGCGAGCGCCCCCGTCAATGTCATTCCTTCCATGTCCAGGACGTTAGCAAGGATGTAGTAGATGTACTACATATTTTTGCAGGTCTGCTCCGTCGGAAAAATTTACGGACCGAATTGGACGGATATGCCGGGAGTGAGCACCGTGGCGCGGCTCATTAGCGCGTGACGGTGATCGTGTTGATCGCCTCGGCTGGATACGCTGGTGCGATGGGGATCAAGCAGGTGAGGACGCTCACCACGACGCTGCCCTCGGTCACCTGGATTCCTATCGCCCGGGCGCACGCCGAGCGCGCCGACGAGATGACCGCGGGCCACCGTGCCCGCCGGGCCTCCGGCGAGAAGCACGCCATCGAGGATTTTCTGTACGACTACTACGGCACCCGGCCGTCGGTGCTGCGCCGCTGGCACCCCGGCGTCGGCACCGGTCTCGCCCCCTCGCCGGCCGGCGTGGCCGAGCACGCCGCGTGGAAGTTCTACATGACCTATCCCGACGGCGTGGTCACCCTCGACGAGGTCGCCTTCATGCACGCCCGCGGCGAGTCGGTGCGCTACATCCACGGCCTGCTGACCGCGACCGCGTCCCGCCCGGTCTTCTCCGGCTGCTTCGGCCTGCACGAGTGGGCCATGGTCTACCGCGACCCGGAGCACCGCCACGCGCTGCCGCTGCGCCTCGGCCAGGCCGAAACCGATCGGGTGGTCGAGGATCACCCGATCAGGTGTACGCACTTCGACGCGTTCCGCTTCTTCACGCCCGAGGCGGTCGGCCTCAACCGCCTCCAGCCGACCCGGGCCACCCAGGTCGACCTCGATCAGCCCGGCTGCCTGCACGCCGCGATGGACGTCCACAAGTGGGCGACCAAGCTCGGCCCCGCGGTGCCGGGCGCACTGGCGCTCGACTGCTTCGCCCTGGCCGGCGACATCCGGCTGCTGGACATGCAGGCCAGCCCGTACGACCTGTCCTCGTACGGCTTCGATCCGGTCAAGATCGAAACCCCCGAGGGCAAGGCCGAGTACGTGGCCCGGCAGCGCGAGTTCGCCCGCCGGGCCGCCGCCCTGCGGGCCCGCCTGATCCGCGTCTGCGAGGAGCTCATGGGCCCCGAGGACGCGTCGCGCAACCGCGAGGCCGTCGCTCCCTTCAATCACCGCTGAGCCCTTCCGGCGCCGGCCGCAGGCCCGCCATCTGCACAAATATCGAACGGCGCTCGACCGCCTCCCCGACGGCGTCGAGCTCGTAGCCGTCGATCCACACCCATCCCGCGTACGTCTGCCAATCGTGCACACGGATGACCCGGAACCTGATCGGCGTGGCGAACTGCACGCTGGCCGACCGGTCCACTTCCAGCACATCTCCCGGCTGAGGCACCATCACGCCACCCCCCGCTCCACATCGGACTAGGCGTGCGACACTAGTCCCGTGATCAGTTGCTCCGTGTTGCCAATCCGGCGGCGCGAAATTGGCAACACTTCTCCAGGAGGCGTTGTGGAAACATTCGGGGTTTTGGCACGGCGACTGCGCGGCACCCGCTCCCTGCGCGAGGCCGCCCGCGCCGCCCACCTGGACCCGGGCCACCTCTCCCGCATCGAGAGAGACCTGCGCCCACCCACGGTCGCGGTCGCGCTGGCCCTGGACACGCTTTACGGCACCGAGAACCGGTTGACGGCGCTCGCCGAGGCCGAGGCCGACCTCTCTCCCGCCGCCCGGCGCCTGATGGCCCTCTTCGGCCCACTCACCTACCGATCCGAGCGCACGGCTTTCACATCGGCCGGCCGCACCTGATTGTGATGTCCAGGCACATTGATCAACCGATGATGGGCGGGGTGAAGGCCTCAGCCGTCGGCAAGGGTGCGGTGCCGGCAGCACCCGGCAGATGACGACGTGCGGCTTGACCGGCTGGAGGAACCGGACCAAGGTTCGGGGCGCTGTTGGCGCTGCCGCGGGCTTCCAGGCCGGCCGGGTGGCGGGAGGCGCGGTAGGCGCGGGCGCCTCGCGAGGCTATGGGCGCAGGCGGCCGGCGGCGATCAACATTGCGGCGGCGGTCAGGGTGGACAGGGCGACCAGCGCCCACAGGACCATGCGGTCGCCCAGACCCCAGACGGCGGCCAGGAGCAGGATCAGCGCGATGCTGGAGGTGAAACTGCCGCCGGCCACCAGGGCGGCTTTGGCGGCGACGGTCGGGCGCGGCGCGGTCACCGCCTGATTATCGGCTAGTCCGTGGGGAAAGATCGGCGGTTCTGTTTGGTCTGGCCCCGGCGCTTCTTCTCGGCTATGCGGCGCTCGACCGAGCCGCGGGAGGGGCGGGTGGCCTTGCGGCTGCGCGGGGGCGGGGCCACGGCCGCGGCGATCAGCGCGGCCAGGCGCATGGTGGCGGCCTCGCGGTTGCGCAGCTGGGAGCGGAACTCCGAGGCCGTGATCGTCAGCACACCGTGTGTCAGACGGCCCGACAGGTGGGCCAGGGCCCTTTCCTTCAGGAAGTCGGGCAGGGCCTGGGAGCCGGCCACGTCCCAGGAGAGCTCGACCCGGGAGTCGGTGGTGTTGACGCCCTGGCCGCCGGGGCCGCTGGAGCGGGAGAAGCGCCATGCGAGCTCGGCCGCCGGGATCGTCAGGCGGTCGTTCACTCGCACGTCCTCGGTCACGCTGGACAGCATGGCATCGGGGGTGGGTGGACCGCCACGCGGTTATCGATCAAGAAAACGTTGACCCAGGGGGCAGTATGGGTGGGTGACGTCCCCAAGCGTGCCGGTTGTCACGACCGGCTATCCGTGGCCTATCGAAACCACGCGACTCGCCAACGGCCTCCGGGTCGTGGTGAGCGAGGACCGGACAGCACCGGTCGTCTGCGTCAATCTCTGGTACGACGTCGGCTCGCGGCACGAGCCGGCCGGGCAGACCGGCTTCGCCCATCTGTTCGAGCATCTGATGTTCGAGGGCTCGCAGCATGTGGCCAAGACCGAGCACATGCGCCTGGTGCAGGGCAACGGCGGCTCGCTGAACGCGACCACGAACCCGGACCGCACCAACTACTTCGAGACGATGCCGGCCGAGCATCTGGAGCTGGCCCTGTGGCTCGAGGCCGACCGGATGGGTGGCCTGGTGCCGGCGCTGACCCAGGAGACGCTGGACAACCAGCGTGAGGTGGTCAAGAACGAGCGCCGCCAGCGGTACGAGAACGTGCCGTACGGCGACGCCTGGCTGCGGCTGCTGGAGCTGCTCTACCCGGTGGGCCACCCGTACCACCACGCCACGATCGGTTCGATGGAGGACCTGAACGCGGCGAGCCTGGAGACGTTCAAAGCCTTCCATCAGCAGTACTACGCGCCGAACAACGCCGTGCTGACCGTGGCCGGGGACGCCGACCCGCAGCGGGTGTTCGCGCTGGCCGAGAAGTATTTCGGGCTGCTGGAGCCGGTGGCGGACATCCCGCCGGCGCCGAAGGGGCACATCACCCAGGCAGAGCCCAGAAGGGAAACGGTCACCGCCGCGGTGCCGGCGAGCAGGATCTACATCTCGCACCGCACGCACCCGTTCGGGACCAAGGGGTACGACGCGGTCACGGTGCTCGCGGCGGTGCTCGGCAACGGCCGGGGCAGCCGCCTCTACCAGCGCCTGGCCGACGGCAAGCGGATCGCCCAGCCCGACTACATCGGCTCGTACGGCGTCGACCTGGCGCACGCACCGGCCCCGCTGATCATCACGGCCACCGCCAAGGACGGCGTGGCGGTCGAGGAGCTCGAGGCCGGCCTCGACGAGGTCATCGCGAGCCTGGTGACCGAGCCGGTGACCGAGGACGAGCTGGCCCGGGCCAAGGCGCTGCTCACCACCGCCTGGTGGCGGCAGGTGTCCACAGTGGGCGGGCGGGCCGACACCCTGAGCCGCTACACGACGCAGTTCGGCGAGCCCGAGGCGGCCGCCTACCGCCTGCCGGAGTGGCTCGCGGTCACGGCCGACGACGTCACCGAGGCCGCCAAGTTGTTGCAGCCGGAGTCGAGGGTCACCCTCACGTACGTTCCCGAGGAGAAGGCATGACCCTCATCGCCACCCGCCCCGAGCCGGGTGAGGCCCGGCCGTACACGTTCCCGGACCTTCAGCGGGTCACCGTCGCCGGCGGCACGGTGATCGGCGCGCACCTGCCGGGCCAGCTGCTCGCGACCGCGATGCTGATGCTCGACGCGGGCGCGGCCCGGGAGACGCGGGGCCGTGAGGGCACCGCCACCGTGCTCGCCAAGTCGCTGGAGGAGGGCACGCAGCGGCGCGACTCCGCCGCGTACGCCATCGCTCTGGAGAGTCTCGGCGCCGAGCTGGCGCCGTCGGTCGACTGGGACACGTTCCGGGTCGGCGTCTCGGCCCCGGTGCCGCAGCTCCTCGACGCCGTGCGTCTCGCGGCCGAGGCCACCCGCACGCCGAAGCTCGACCCGGCCGACGTGGCCCGGGTGCGCGACGACGAGGTGACCGCGCTGCGGATGGACTGGGCCCAGCCCGGCCCTCGGGCCGACGCGGCGCTGCGGGCCGACCTGTTCGGCGCGGCCGAGCGCTTCGGACGGCCCATGCACGGCGATCCCGCTTCCGTGGCCGCCGTGACCGTGGACGACGTGCTCGCCTTCCACCAGGGCTGGATGCGCCGGCCGGGCGTGCTGCTGGTGGCCGGTGATCTCGACACGCTCGACCTGGCCGCGCTGGGCGAGGCCGCGTTCGGTGGCAGCGAGGGCGACCCGCTGCCGGTCGAGGGCCCGCTGGACTTCTCGGTCCGCGACCACCGCCGGATCATCCTGGTCGACCGGCCGGGCTCGGTGCAGTCGACGCTGCGGATCGGTCACCGTTCACCCGAACGGGCGACACCCGATTATGTACAGATGACGCTGGCCGCCACGATCCTCGGCGGCGCCTTCACGTCGCGCCTCAACCACCTCATCCGCGAGGTGAAGGGCTACACGTACGGCATCCGGGGCTCGTACGCCATGTCGCGCCGGTTCGGCCGCTTCGAGGTGGCCGCGGGCGTGCAGACGGCGGTGACCGTGCCGGCGATCGTCGACACGCTCGGCGAGATCGACCGCACCCAGCAGGACGGTGTCACCGAGGACGAGCTGGCGGTGGCCCGGTCGTGGCGGGCCGGGCAGCTCAGCGTGGAGATGCAGACGCCGGGCTCGATCGTGGGGGCGCTGAGCACGCTGGTCCTCCACGGCCTCCCCGACGACTACTACCCGCAGCTGCGCCGTAGCTATCTGGAGACGCCGCTGGCCGAGGTCTCGGCCGCCGCCGGCCGCCATCTGCACCCTCACGGGCTGACTCTGGTGGTCGAGGGTGACGCCGCGATCATCCGGGATGAGCTGGTCGCGGCCGGTATCGGCGAGATCGTCGACGCCGACCTCTAGATCAAATTCCCAGGGCGGCGAGATAACTTTGCCGCCATGACGATCACCACCACGCTGGCCGGGGCCCGGCCGGGTCGCCGGGTGAGGCGCACTCTGCTCCTCACTCTGCTGACCCTGCCGGGCCTGGTCTGGGCGGTCTTCCGGTCGCTCGGCTGGGAGCCCGGCTACGTCGTGATGGTGATGGCTTTCACGCCGTACGTGGCCGCGTGGACCCTGGTGCCGCTGATCGCGGCCCTGGCCGCCCGCAAGTGGCTGATCGCCGCCGTGGCCGCGCTGGCCGCGATCCTGCTCGGCACGGCCGTCCTGCCACGGGCGATACCGGGCTCGAGCGCCACGTCCGGGGTCCCGCTCACGGTCATGACGATCAACATGTTCATCGGGCGGGCCGACCCGGCGTCGGTGGTGCGGCTGGTCCGCGAGCACGACGTCGCGGTGCTGGCGGTGCAGGAGTTCACCCCGCACGCGGCCGAGGGGCTGGCCGCGGCCGGGCTCGGCGACCTGCTGCCCTACCAGGCGCTGGCCGACGAGGTGGGCACGACCGGGTCGGGCCTCTACTCGCGATATCCGATGACCGGCCAGGGTTCGCAAAGATTCCACGGCGACAACCTTCAACCGGGCAACATGCAGGCGTACGCGACGATCCAGCCGCCCGGGGCGGGTGCGGTGACCATCGAGTCGGCTCACCCGCTCGCGCCGTACTCGAAAGAGGCCTTGCCGTCCTGGAAGGCGGACCTCGATCAGGAGCCGCGGCCGTCGGGGAACGGGACGCCGCGGATTCTGCTCGGCGACTTCAACTCGACGCTCGACCACGCGCCGCTGCGCGAGCTGATCTCGGACGGCTATCGGGACGCGGCCGACACCGTGGGCAAGGGGCTGATCGCGACATGGGGTCCGTACGACGGCAAGCCGATCCCGCCGGTGACGCTCGACCACGTGTTGGTCGACGAGCGGATCGGGGTACGGGACGTCCAGGTGCACAAGGTCACCGACAGCGACCACCGTTCCGTGATCGCGTCCGTCACCTTGCCGGCGGCGGGAGGCGCATGACGACGGTGTTGACGCTTCTCGTCCTGCCCGGTCTGATCTGGGCCGTCATCCGGCTCGGCGGCTGGGAACGCGGCCCGTTGGTGCAGTTGTTCGCCTTCACCCCGTACGTCGCGGCCTGGGCCTGGCTCCCGGCCGTGGTGGCCCTGGCCACCAGGCGCTGGACGATCGGGGCGGTGGCCGTGGTGGCGGCGATCGGGCTGGCCGTCGCCGTCGCGCCGCGCGCCTTCCCGGCCCGCGACCGCGGCCCGCAGCAGGGCGTGAAACTCACCGTCATGACCAGCAACATGCTGTTCGGCCGGGCCGATCCAGCCGCGATCGTCAAGCTGGTCAGCGAGCGCGACGTCGACGTGCTGGCCGTGCAGGAGTTCACCACCGAGGGCCGGCAGGCGCTGGCCGCGGCCGGGCTGGGCGCGCTGCTGCCGTACTCGTCGCTCGCCGACGAGCCGGAGGCCGACGGCTCGGGGGTCTACTCCCGCTTTCCGGTCACGGACGCCGGGGCCCGGCGCAACGGCGGCGGCTTCATGCAGGCGTACGCCACGGTGCACACCCCAGGCGCCAGCGCGGTCGTCGTGGAGTCGGCGCATCCGATCGCCCCGTACGCTCAATCGATTCTCGGGCAGTGGCGCGCCGATCTGCGGGCCCAGCCGCACGCGGACGCGAGCGGGACCCCGCGGATCCTGCTCGGCGACTTCAACTCGACGCTCGACCACACGCCGATGCGGCAGCTGATCGCCCACGGCTACCGCGATGCCGCCGACGCCACCGGCAAGGGCCTGGCCGGGACGTGGGGGCCGTACGACGGCAAGCCGCTGCCGCCGGTCACCATCGACCATGTGCTGGTGGACGAGCGTCTGGGCGTACGGGAAGCAAGCGTGCACGCCATTCCGCGGAGTGACCACCGGTCGATCGTGGCCGAGCTGATGCTGCCGGCGGCCGCCCGATGAGCGCGACGACCCGGCTGACCACCGAGGGCGACGCGGCCGAGATCGGGGCGCTGCTGCGGGCCAACCGCGAGTTCCTCACGCCGTGGGAGCCGGTGCGCCCGGCCGAGTTCTTCACCGACGAGGGCCAGCGGCGCCTGATCAAAGAGACGCTTCGGCAGTACGAGGGTGGCGCCACCCTGCCGCACGTGATCGTCGACGACGGGCGGATCGTCGGGCGCGTCATGCTGACCGGCATCGCGCGCGGCCCCTTCCAGTCCTGCCACCTCGGCTACTGGGTGGCCCGGGACGCCAACGGGCGCGGCATCGCCACGGCCGCGGTCGGCCGGATCGCCGGCCTCGCGTTCGGCGAGCTCGGCCTGCACCGGGTCGAGGCGGGCACGCTGGTGCACAACGCCGCCTCCCAGAAGGTGCTGGAACGCAACGGCTTCCGGCGGTACGGGGTGGCGCCCCGCTACCTGAAGATCGCCGGAGAGTGGCAGGACCACGTCCTATTCCAGTTGCTGGCCGACGACGAGCGCGCCTAGCATTCGCGGCATGAACTTCGGTCAGCAGCTGACGACGCCGGGACGCCCCGGCGCGCGCTGACCTCTGCATCGGCCCCGGGCGAGACGCCCGGGGCTTTGTCATGGGGTGTCTTCCCGGGCCTCGACCCGAAGGAGAATCCCATGATCGTCGACCACCGCCGGCTCGGGCGCGAGCTGGACCTGTTCGACTCCGACCCGCTGATCGGCGCCGGCCTGCCGTTCTGGCTGCCCGGCGGCGCGGCCGCGCGCCACGCGGTCGAGTCCTATCTCTACGAGCTGGAACGCCGGGCCGGATATCGGCACGTGCACTCCCCCGCCCTCGGCAAACGCCAGATGTACGAGTTGTCGGGGCACTGGCGCAACTACGCCGAGGACATGTACCCGGCCATGCGGATCGGCGGCGACGAGCTGGTGCTGCGGCCCAGCCAGTGCCCGCACCACGCGCTGATCTTCAAGTCGCGCCAGCGGTCCTACCGTGACCTGCCGCTGCGCATAGCCGAGCTGGGGCCGATGTACCGGGCCGAGCGCTCCGGCGTGATCGGCGGTCTCGGCCGGGTGCGGTCGATCCAGCTCAACGACTCGCACATCTTCTGCGACCTCGACCAGGTCGTCGGCGAGGTGGCCGGCGTGCTGCGGCTGATGCGGGAAGCCCACGCGGCGCTCGGCTTCGAACCCTCGTCGTACCGGCTCTCGCTGCGCGGCGACGGCGGCAAGTACGCCGGGGACGACGCCATGTGGGATCTCGCCTCATCGTTGCTGCGCGAGGCGCTGGACGGCGTCGATTATGTCGAGGCGCCGGGCGAGGCCGCCTTCTACGGGCCGAAGATCGACGTGCAGATCGTCGACCCGGCCGGCCGGGAGTCGAGCCTGGCCACCATTCAGGTCGACTTCCACCAACCTTCGGCTTTCGGGCTTGAGTACGCGGACGGCGACGGCGGCCGATCGCGGCCGGTGATGGTGCACCGCAGCCTGGTCGGCTCGATGGAACGGCTCTTCGGGCACCTCATCGAAGTGCACGGCGGGGCCTTCCCGGTCTGGTACGCGCCGGTGCAACTGGCCGTGCTGCCGGTCGCCGAGGATCTCGCGTCATCGGCCGGCGCTCTGGAAGCGGCGGCGATCGAGGCTGGATTGCGGGCCGAGGTGCACCACGAGGGCTCGATCGGCGCGCGCATCCGGGCCGCGGCGGAGCGCAAGATCCCGTACGTCGGCGTCATCGGCCGCCGCGAGGCGCCGGACGGCCTGGTGGCGCTGCGGCATCGCGACGGAAGTCAGCTCGCCCCGATGCCGCACGCCGCCGCGATCGAGATGATCAGCGCCGCCGCGCGTCCACCTCGATCTCGATGAGCATCCGCGGGTCCGCCAGGCCGCACACCTGCATGGTGGCGGCCGGGCGGACATCGCCGAAGTACTTGCGCAGCACCGGCCAGCACGGCTCGAAGTCCTCGCGGTTCGGCAGCAGATAGCGGACCCGGACGACGTCGGTGAAGTAGCAGCCGGCCTCGGCCAGGGCCGCCCCGATGTTGCGCAGGCACTGCTCGGCCTGCTCGACGACGTCATCGGAGATCGTCATGGTCGAGTAGTCGAAGCCGGTGGTGCCGGAGACGTACACCCGGTCGCCGTCGACGACCGCGCGGGCGTAACCGATCTGCTCCTCGAAAGCGGAGCCCGAGAAGATCCTCACTTGGTCTCGGCCAGGCCGTACGTCAGGGCGTCGACCAGAGCGACCCAGCTCGCCTCGATGATGTTCTCGTGCACGCCGACCGTGGTCCAGTCGCGCTCGCCGTCGCCGGTCTCGAGCAGCACCCGGGTCACCGCGTTCGTGCCGTGGGTGCCCTCCAGGATGCGTACCTTGAAATCGGTCAGCTCGAAGGTCTTCAGCTGCGGGTAGTGCGCGGTCAGCGCGGCGCGCAGGGCCTCGTCGAGCGCGTTGACCGGGCCGTTGCCCTCGGCCGTGGCGATCACCCGCTCGCCGTTCACCCGCACCTTGACGGTGGCTTCGGAGACCACGGCGCCGTCCTCGCGATGCTCGACCTGCACGCGGTACGTCTCCAGGCCGAACGGGCGGGCGAAGCCCTCACCCGGCAGCTCGCCCCGCACCAGCAGCTCGAACGAGGCGTCGGCGGCCTCGAACGACCAGCCACCGGCCTCCAGGTCCTTCACCTTGCGGGTGACCGTGGACAGGGTGTCCGGGTGGCCGGCCAGGTCGATGCCGAGCTCGCGGCTCTTGAGCTCGATGCTGGCCCGGCCGGCCATCTCCGTCACCAGGATCCGCATGTCGTTGCCCACCACCGACGGGTCGACGTGGTTGTAGAGCAGCGGATCCACCTTGATCGCGCTCGCGTGCAGCCCCGCCTTGTGAGCGAAAGCGGCGGCCCCGACATAGGCCTGGTGGGTGTCGGGGGCGATGTTGGCGATCTCGGCGAGCGCGGTGGAGACCCGCGTCGCCTTCTCCAGGCAGCCCTCCGGTAGGACCGGCAGCCCGAGCTTGAGTTGCAGGTTGCTGACCACGGCGAACAGGTCGGCGTTGCCGGGACGCTCGCCGTAGCCGTTGGCGGTGCACTGGAAGTGCTTGACGCCGGCCTCGACGGCGGCGACGGTGTTGGCGACCGCGCACGAGGTGTCGTTCTGGCAGTGGATGCCGAGCCGGCCGGCCGGGACGCCGGTCCGCTCGACGACCTCGGTGACCGCCTTGGTGATCATCGAGGGGAGCATGCCGCCGTTGGTGTCGCACATCACGACCCGCTCGGCGCCGGCGTCGATGGCGGTCTTGACGACGCTCGCGGTGTAGTCGGGGTCGTAGCGGAAGCCGTCGAAGAAGTGCTCACAGTCGACGAAGGCGCGACGGCCGCTGGCGACCAGGTGCTGGACGGTGTCGCGGACCATCGCCAGGTTCTCGTCGCCGGTGGTGCGCAGGGCGCGCTCGACGTGGCGGATGTCGCTCTTGGCGACGACGCAGACGACGGGGGTCTCGGCGTCGAGCAGGGCCTTCACCTGCGGGTCTTTCTCGGCGGTGGTGCCGGCCTTGCGGGTCGCGCCGAAGGCGACCAGTACCGCGTTCTTCAGGTCGAGCTCGGTCTTGGCCCGCTGGAAGAACTCGGTGTCCTTGGGCATCGCGCCGGGCCAGCCGCCCTCGATGAAGCCCACGCCGAACTCGTCGAGCAGCTTCGCGACCGCCAGCTTGTCGGCGACCGAGTAGCTGATCCCCTCCCGCTGCCCGCCGTCGCGCAGCGTGGTGTCGAAGACCTGGTACTCCATGGCGCGTTCCCTTCGAAATTATTGGTGGCCCAACAAAAAGACCCCCCGCGGATGCGGGAGGTCTGCGCGTCGGCGAAAGGTCAGCCGGCGCGCTAGGTGCCAATAATCAGCACGAGGTGGGTCACGTAGCGAAGTTTGCCACGGGCGGACGTTGCTGGGACAAGAAATCCACCAGCTGGGACGACGTCCCTCGTAAGGGGGATCGACAGCGCGGGATAGGTTGGCGGTGTGGCTGTGGAACAGTACCCCCGCAATCTCGGTTTCTCCGCTACCTACAACTTCAGGGACGTCGGCGGCTATGAGGGCCTCGACGGCCGGACGGTGCGCTGGCGGCGCCTGTTCCGGTCGGACGCCCTGCATCGCCTCGGCGAGGCCGACGCCGAGGCGTTCGAGGCCCTCGGCGTGCGTACGGTGATCGACCTGCGCCGCCCACACGAGATCGAGAAGTTCGGCCGCGTCTCCGAGTCGCACGGCCTCGACTACCACAACATCGTGCTCAACCACATCGACTGGGAAGAGGTCGGGCATCCCGACGACGTGGTGCACGAGCGCTGGCTGGCCGACCGCTACCTCAACTTCGCCGAGGACGGCCGCGACGGCCTGCTGGAGTCGCTGCGGTTGATTGCCGACCCGGGCAAGTCACCGGCGATCGTGCACTGCATGGCCGGCAAGGACCGCACGGGAACGGTGTGCGCCCTGACCCTGTCCCTTCTGGGCGTGTCCGACGAGGACATCACGGCCGACTACGCGCTGACGACGAGCGCGATGGCCCCCTTGACCGAATACCTTCTGAAGACCAACCCCGAGGCGGTACGGGGTAACGAGCACATGTTCGACTCCCCGCCGGAAGCGATGCAGCTCTTCCTCGACGACCTGCGCCGCCTGCACGGCTCGGTCGAGGGCTTCGTCCGCGACATCGGCCTCACCACCGACGAGATCACCACGCTCCGAGCCCACATGCTCTCGCCCGTTTCAGGCTGAGCCCCGGACGAGCAATTGGGGCTCCACCACGGAGAGGCGGGGTGGCTCGCCGGCCAGGAGGCGCTCGGCCTCGGCCACGGCCAGCTCGCCCATCCGGCGTTTGTCGAGGGCGATCGTCGTCAAGGGCGGGTCGAGGAGCTCGCCGATGCCGAGGCCGTCGAAGCCGACCACGGCGATGTCGCCCGGGATGTCCAGGCCGAGGCGGCGGGCGGCCCGGTAGGCGCCCAGCGCGACCAGGTCGTTGAAGGCGACGACGGCGGTGAGGCTTTCGTCCGCCGCGCGCAGCCGCTCGAAGCCCGAACCACCGCCGGCCAGCGACTGCTCGACCGAGACGATCGCCTCGGCGGGCACGGCCAGGCCCTGGTCGACCGCCTCGGCCAGGAATCCGGCCCGTCGTCCCGGGTCGGCCGCTCCGGGGCAGTCGATCATTCCGATGCGCTGGTGGCCGCGCTCGGTCAGATGCCGCACGGCGGCGCGGACGCCCGCCTCCACGTCGATGTCGACCGCGCCGAAGCCCTGGCCGTCGTTGCGGCGGCTCATCACCACGAGCGGCACCCCGGCCACGGCCGCGATGATCACGTCGTCCGGCTGGAAGAGATAGGCGATCACGGCGTCGGCCTGACCCGACAGTGAGCGCAAGAGGTCCGCTTCCCGCTTCGGGTCGTCCTGGCTGCTGCTCACCACCACCTGCCAGCCGCGCCGCTCGGCGGCCTCGATGACGCCGGCGATCAGCTCGGGGAAGAACGGGTTCACGACGTCGTAGACGATCAGCCCGATCGTGGTCGTGTCGGGCTTGACCAGGCCCCGGGCGAAGCGGGACGGCCGGTAGTTCAGCTCCCGGGCCGCTTCCAGGACGCGGCGGCGGGTCTCCGGGTCGATCTCGCCCTTGTCGTTGATGGCCCGCGACACGGTCTGGTGCGAGACGCCGGCCAGCCGAGCCACGTCGCGCAGGGTCGCCCGTTTGTTCTCCACGATCAGCAAATCGTAGACCGAACCCGCTTGACGCCGCCCCAACCTCGGGCGCACGATGCCGTTAACGGTCACGTGACCGCTAACGGGATTGACGGGGAGCGATCATGGATCTGTTGGCAATGGTGTTGAGCGTCGAAGTGACCCGCCGGGAGGCCCGCTCGGCCCTCCCCGGCGCCGCAGTCGAACCACCACGCCAGCGCTGGTGGACCCGGATCAGGGCATCCCGCCGCGCGGCCGGCGGGAGCTAGTGCGGATCTGAATAGATCACCAGCGTCTGCTCGGTCTGCTCGGCCAGGTGGAAGGCGGCGCAGGCGTAGTCGACCACCACGCCGTCCGGGCGGCGCACGCTCATGCGGCCGCTGTCCCGCGGCTCGACCTCGTAGTGGCGCCACCACTGGCGCACCTCGGGACAGCCGTCGTGGAGTCCTCGATCAGCTCCTTGAACGGGGCGTCGGCCAGCAGCGCGCGGGCCTCCACCTCCCAGTCGACCACTGTGTCGCGGGCCTCGGGGGGTGAGGAAGGTCCATCGGGCCAGGTTCGGCGGCGGGCCCGTGCCGGCCACGGCCGGGAAGAGGTCGAACACGGCGGGATTGTGGCTGAGCACGTCGTACGTCGCGCCGACGATGTACGCCGGGCTGGGAGCCAGCAGCAGCGGCAGCGCCGCGACCGAGGGATCGACGCGCTCCTGAAGGGCCGGGCCGAGGGCTCCACCGACGTGACCCGGCGGGGAGATCTGCACGATCTGGTCGCCCTGGCGAAGGAGCGCTTCGGGCGACTGGACGTGCTCGTCTCCAACGCCGGCATCGGGCCGGTCTCGGCGCTCGGCGAGTTGCGTGTGGACGACTGGGATCGCATGGTCGACGTCAACGTGAAGGGAGTGCTGCACGGCATCGCGGCGGCGTTGCCCGTCTTCCGCGCGAAGGGCGGCGGCCACTTCGTCACTGTGGCCTCGACCGCCGCCACCAAGGCCGCCGTCCGGGTGATCTGTGAAGGGCTGCGCCAGGAGGCCGGCGAGTCGCTGCGGGTCACCCTGGTGACGCCGGGCATGGTGCGGACCGGCTTCGGCCAGGACGCGAGCGAAGACGTGCGGGCGTGGTTCGCCGCGATGGCCGACCTGGGGATCGGGCCCGAGGCCATCGCCGACGCCATCGCGTACGCGATCAGCCGGCCCCAGCGGGTCGGCGTCGGTGAGATCGTCGTGCGCCCGGCCGCCCAGGCCTGAGACGGGCCTGGGCGGAGGGGACCGTCAGAGGACCCGGTGGACCCAGCCGAACGGGTCCTCGGCGCGGCCGCGCTGGATGTCGACCAGCTGCTTGCGGATCTCGGTGGTGACCGGGCCGGTGCCGCCGTCGCCGACGGTGAACTCGGCGCCGGCGCTCTTGACCACGCCGATCGGGGTGATCACGGCGGCGGTGCCGCAGGCGAAGGCCTCGCGGATCTGGCCCGAGGCGGCCGACGAGCGCCACTCCTCGAGGCTGACCGGGCGCTCCTCGACCTTGTGGCCGGCCCGCTCGGCCAGCTTGATGACCGAGTCGCGGGTGATGCCGGGCAGGATCGTGCCGGTCAGCGGCGGCGTCACCAGGGTGCCGTCGTCGAGGACGAAGAAGACGTTCATGCCGCCCAGCTCGTCGATGTACTTACGCTCGATCGCGTCGAGGTACACCACCTGGTCGCAGCCGTGCTCGATCGCCTCGGCCTGCGCCGACAGGCCGGCCGCGTAGTTGCCGCCGCACTTGGCCGCGCCCGTGCCGCCGGGGGCGGCCCGGGTGTAGTCGGGGGTCACCCAGAGCGAGACCGGCTTGACGCCACCGGAGAAGTACGGGCCGGCGGGCGACGCGATGACCAGGTAGAGGTATTCCATTGCGGGCCGCACACCCAGGAAGACCTCGCTCGCGTACGCGAAGGGCCGCAGGTAGAGGCTGCCCTCCTCGCTCTGCGGGATCCACGACCGGTCGATCTTGATGATCTCGTGCAGCGACCGGAGGAACGTCTCGACGGGCAGCGCCGGCATGGCCATGCGCTTGGCCGACTCGGCGAAGCGGGCCGCGTTCGCGTCCGGGCGGAACATCGCGACGCCGCCGTCGGGCAGCGTGTACGCCTTCAGACCCTCGAAGATCTCCTGGGCGTAGTGCAGCACGGCCGAGGCCGGATCCATCGGGATCGGGGCCCGGGCCTCGACGCGCGGCTCGTACCAGCCTTTGCCGTCGGCGTACCGGACCGTGACCATGTGGTCGGTGAAGATGCGGCCGAAGCCGGGGTTGGCGAGCAGCGCCGTGCGCTCGGCGTCGCCCACGGGTGCCGGGTTCGGACGGATCTCGAAATCGAGGTTGTCACCACCGCTCATGACAGGTGGACCTGCTTTCTGCAAAGAAGATTTAGGCATGCGGAAGCACCCGTAGTGCTTCAAGAATCTACCCCGAACGGTCGTTAAAAGAGAGACCGCGGGTGAGAGGACGCCTGCCGCGAGGGTCTAGAGCGCGGCGGCGACGCGGTCGCCGACTTCGGCGGTACGCAGCGGCGCGCCCGCGGTGCGGGACGCGACCTCGGCCGCGACCGCCTCGGATACTCGCCGGGCCTCGTCGTGGTGGCCCAGGTGCTCCAGGAGCAGCGAGGCGGAGAGGATGGCGGCCGCCGGGTCGGCGATGCCCTGACCGGCGATGTCCGGCGCCGAGCCGTGCACGGGCTCGAAGGTCGACGGATAGGTGCGCTCCGGGTTGACGGAGCCGCTGGCCGCCATGCCGATGCCGCCGGTAACGGCAGCGGCGATGTCGGTGAGGATGTCACCGAAGAGGTTGTCGGTCACGACCACGTCGTACCGCTGCGGGTTGCTGACCATGAACATGCTGGCCGCGTCGATGTGCTGGTACTCGGTGGTGACCTCGGGGAACTCGGCCGCGACGGCCTTGAAGGTGCGCGCCCACAGGCTGCCCGCCTTGGTCAGCACGTTCGTCTTGTGGACGAGGGTGAGGTGGCGGCGGTCGCGGCGCTGGGCGCGCGCGAAGGCGTCCCGGACGACCCGCTCGACGCCGTACCGCGTGTTGAGGCTCTCCTCGGTGGCGATCTCGGCCGGGGTGTCCTGGTGGAGCACGCCGCCGGCGCCGACGTAGAGGCCCTCGGTGCCCTCGCGGACCACGACCATGTCGATCTCGCCGGGCTTCACGCCGGCCAGCGGGCTGGTGGTGCCGGGCCAGAGCTTCGACGGGCGCAGGTTCACATACTGGTCGAAGTCGAAGCGGAGCTTGAGCAGCAGGCCGCGCTCGAGGACGCCGGGCGGGACGCTGGGGTCGCCGATGGCGCCGAGCAGGATGGCGTCGTGGCCGGCCAGCTCGTCCTCGACGGACTGCGGAAGGACCTCGCCCGTACGGTTGTAGAAGCGGGCGCCGAGGTCGTAGTCCTCGAACTGTGTGCCGGGGAGCACGGTCTCGATGACCTTGCGAGCCTGCGCGGTCACCTCGGTACCGATGCCGTCGCCGGCCACCACCGCGATACGCGCCACGCTCACTTCGCACTCCTCAAGTTCGGGTCCTCGAAGGTTAACGCGCCAGTCCCGATCTTCGGTACAGCGGTCCCATTTAATGGACGTTAAACACCAACAGCCCCCTGGTCGCGGCAAACGACCAAGGGGCTGTTGCGACGAGTACGCGTGGCTCGGTCCCGCCGAAATACACCTAACCGCACGCACGGCAGCGGGCACGTCACCCGAAGACGGGCCCACCGACGCCACGCGCGGCAGGGACAACGCTAGCGATGCGGACTAATGACGCGCAAGACGCATCCCCCGCGTGTCGGGAACGTAGTTCGCAAGCGGCGGATGGCAGCATGCGCCGGGTGAGTTTCGACCTCGTGGTGTGGGCGATGGACCAGACGGACCTGCCGGACGCCGTGCGGGCCGCCAACGCGCGCTGTGCGCGCGGCGAGCACCCGCAACGCCCGGCCGACCCGCGTGTCGTCGCCTTCTATGACGCCCTGACCAGTGACTATCCCGACCGGGGCCCGCGCGCCTCGGCGCCCGGTTCTCCCTGGGCGCACGCGCCGCTGCATGCTGCCGCCGACCACATCCAGATGAGGCTGGACGAGAACTGCCCGGACGTCGTGCTCGAGACGATCGAGCGGCTGGCCGCCGAGCTCAACCTCGACCTGCTCGACCTTCAGGACGGCACTGTCTACCCGCCCCCTCTGAGGATTATTCACGACGGTGGAGACCGTGCGGCCAACCTGCGGCTCAGCGGAGCTCAAGGTCGGTCGTGAATAACCCTCAGTCAGGACCCGTTGATCCGCAGGTCGACGACGTGGCCGCGGGCCGAACCGATCGCCGCGGCCACGGTGGAGAGCAGCTCGGCGTCGACCGACGAGTCCACGGTCAGCGTCATCAGGGCCTCGCCGCCAGCCGTGCGGCGGGCCACCTGCATGGCCGCGATGTTCACGTCGGCCTCGCCCAGGATGGTGCCGATCGCGCCGACCACACCCGGACGGTCGCTGTAACGGAAGAACAGCAGCACGCCGTCGGCGTTCAGGTCGAGGTCGAAGTCGTCGACGCCGGTCAGCTTGGCGGTCTCCCGCACCCCGGTCACGGTCAGCGTGCCGGCCACGCTGACCCGCCGGCCGTCCGGCAGGGCGCCGCGCACGGTGACCAGGTTCTGGTGCTCGCACGGCTCCTCGCTGACGATCAGCTCGACCTCGACGCCCCGGTCGGCGGCGAGCTGGGGCGCGTTCACGTACGTCACCCGCTCGTCCACGACCGAGGTGAACAGGCCCTTGGTGGCCGCGAGGCGGAGCACCGCGACGTCGTGGGTGACGATCTCACCCCGTACCTCGACGGAAACGCTCGCCGCGACACCGCCGGCCACCGCGGTGAAGACCTTGCCGAGTTTCTCGGCCAGGGACAGCAGCGGCCGTACGTCCTCGTCGACCACCCCGCCCGCCTGCACGTTCACCGCGTCCGGGACGAACTCGCCGTCCAGGGCCAGCTTGACGCTGCGGGCCACCGAGAGCCCGGCCTTGTCCTGGGCCTCGGCGGTCGAGGCGCCCAGGTGCGGGGTGACGACGACGTTCTCGAAACCGAACAGCGGCGACGAGGTGAGCGGCTCGGTGGTGAAGACGTCCAGGCCGGCGCCGGCCACCCGCCCGTCGCGCAACGCGGCCGCGAGCGCCGTCTCGTCGATCAGTCCGCCGCGGGCCGCGTTCACGATCCGTACGCCAAATTTGATTTTCGCCAGCTCTTTCTCGCCGATCAGGCCCATGGTCTCGGGGGTGCGCGGCAGGTGCACCGAGATGAAATCGCTCTCCCGCAGCAGCTCGTCCAGCCCGACGAGGCGAACGCCGAGCTGTGCGGCGCGGGCCGGCTGGATGTACGGGTCGTACGCGATCAGCCGGGTCCCGAAGGCGGCCATGCGCTGGGCGAAGAGGACACCGATGCGCCCGAGCCCGACCACGCCGACCGTCTTGCCCTGCACCTCGACGCCGGTGAAGCGCGACCGCTCCCAGCGACCGGCCTTGAGCGCGGTCGAGGCGGTGACCGTGTGCCGCGCGACCGTGAGCAGCAGCGCGATCGCCTGCTCGGCGGCCGAGACGATGTTGCTGGTGGGCGCGTTGACCACCAGCACGCCGCGGGCGGTCGCGGCGGCCACGTCGACGTTGTCGAGACCGACGCCGGCCCGGGCGACCACACGCAGCCGCGGGCCGGCGGCCAGCACCCCGGCGTCGACCGTGGTGGCGCTGCGGACGATCAGGGCGTCGGCCTCGCCCACCGCGGCCAGCAGCGCGTCACGGTCGGCGCCGTCGACCGCCCGCACGTCGTAGTCGTGGGCGAGGACGCTGACGGCGGAGGGCGCGAGTTCCTCGGCGATCAGAACGACGGCGGCCATGCGACTCCATCCATTGCGGACAATCGATGCCCGCGATGGTAAGCGCTAAGCGACTCTCCGTGGTATCGATGCACGGTCGATCGGCGGCGCCGGCGGCCGTCCGGTCAGGGCCAGACCGTCCGGCTGACGGAAGCTGAGCGCCTCGGCGTCCAGCGCGTCGTAGAGAAGGTCCAGGTCAAGCGTGCCCACCGGCGGATAGGTCCGTTCGCGGGGCGGCTCCTGGCCGGTCGCCAGGGCGCCCTGCTCGATGAGAAAATCAAGGATCGATTGACGTACGGCCGGGAGCGTCACCGGCGAGTGGTAGAGCACGTTGAGAGCCTGCATCCGCATGCCCCGCACGTGCTCCTCGCCCTTGTTGTCGTGGAAGTGCGGGTTGCGCGTCTCGATCTGCAGAACTGGCACCGAGCTGGCCATCACATCCGGGTCGGTGCTCTCCAGCACGCCGCCGAACTGCTCGAACAGATCCATGTACTCGTACGGCTCGACGGCGAAACCACCGGCGATCCGCAGCTTCAGGCCCAGGGCGAGGGTCATCGCGTGCTCGCCCGCGTTGCCGGTGGCGATCACCTCGGTGCCGAAGCCCGAATACTCGGCCAGGAAGCGGTTGAGCCACTCGTTGGTGATCTGCGAGCTGCGGCCCTTGCGGCTGAAGAACAGCCGGCCGTCACGCAGCTTGGGCTTGGAATGCCAGGAGATCCGGACCATGGCGTACGGGGAGTCGGCCTGGGCCAGGCCGGCCGCGTAGGCCTTGCAGTACTCGTGCACGGACCCGGGTACGTAGTTGTCGGCGTCGACGTAGCCGATGTACTGACGGCCGGTCATCGCGGCCAGGGCCATGCCGAGCAGCATCGCCTCGCCCTTGCCGGCCCGCACCAGGCCGTCGTCGTCGATCAGCTCGGGCATGCCGGCCGCCTTGACCGCGGCGGCCACACCCGGGTCGCGCTGGTGCACGGTGATCGCCGAGCGCCCGGCGAGGCGGCAGAACTGCTCGACGGTCTGCGCCTCGATCTCGTAGCGGTCGACCGGCTGCCGGTCGCTGTTCGACACGAGCACGATGAGGCAGTCGTGCGGAATTCCGGATAGGACACCCTCGATGACCGAGCGTGTCTCATTCATGCACGGAACGACGACGACCATTTGCGATTCGACCGCGCGCAACGCCTCCGAGCTGCCGGAATCCAGCTCGATGACCCTCTGGAGCTCGTGGATCCGGACCGCCCCGAAACGCTCACTCCGGAAAGAATCAGCCAGTCGCATCTCGCGAGGCTACGAATGCCACGTGACAGATCTGTTTCCACGACAAAAAGAGCCCGGCCCCATCGCCGGGCCGAGCTCTTTTCGTCAGGCGAAATCAGGCGGTCTCGGTGATCGGCCGGTCGACCCAGCTCATCATGTCGCGCAGCTTGCGGCCGGTGACCTCGATCGGGTGGTTCGCACCCTGCTCGCGGTACTTGGTCAGCAGCGGACGGCCGTTGTCGTCGTCCTCGATCAGCTGGCGGGTGAACTCGCCGGACTGG
The DNA here is from genome assembly GCF_900215205.1 of Paractinoplanes atraurantiacus. Classification (GTDB taxonomy): domain Bacteria; phylum Actinomycetota; class Actinomycetes; order Mycobacteriales; family Micromonosporaceae; genus Actinoplanes; species Actinoplanes atraurantiacus. The sequence goes on along the minus strand of NZ_OBDY01000001.1, from coordinate 1,094,908 downwards.
ATGTCGGCCAGGATCCGCTTCATCTCGGCCTTGGTCTCGGCGTTGATGACCCGCGGGCCGCTGACGTAGTCACCGAACTCGGCGGTGTCCGACACGCTGTACCGCATGCGGGAGATGCCGCCCTCGTACATGAGGTCGACGATCAGCTTGAGCTCGTGCAGGCACTCGAAGTACGCGATCTCCGGGGCGTAGCCGGCCTCGGTGAGCACCTCGAAGCCGGTCTGCACCAGGGCGGCGGTGCCGCCGCAGAGCACGGCCTGCTCGCCGAACAGGTCGGTCTCGGTCTCCTCCTTGAAGGTGGTCTTGATGACGCCGGCCCGGGCGCCACCGATGGCCTTCGCGTAGGAGAGCGCGAGCGCGAGGCCCTCGCCGGTCGGGTCCTGCTCGACGGCCACCAGGGCCGGAACGCCCTTGCCGTCCACGTACTGGCGGCGGACCAGGTGACCCGGGCCCTTGGGGGCGACCATGGCCACGGTCACGTCGGCCGGGGGCTTGATGAGCTCGAACCGGATGTTGAGGCCGTGGCCGAAGAAGAGCGCCTTGCCCGCGGTCAGGTGGGGGGCGATCGACTCGGTGTAGATCTTGCGCTGCGCGGTGTCCGGCGCCAGCAGCATGATCACGTCGGCCCAGGCCGACGCCTCGGCCGGCGTCTTGACCTCGAGGCCCTGCTCCTCGGCCTTGGCGCGGCTCTTGGAGCCCTCCTTGAGGCCGACCACCACCTCGACGCCCGAGTCGCGCAGCGACAGCGAGTGGGCGTGGCCCTGGCTGCCGTACCCGATCACGGCGACCTTCTTGCCCTGGATGATCGAGAGGTCGGCGTCGTCGTCGTAGAAAACTTCGGCGGTCATTGCATTCCTTCTTACTAGGCGGCGCGGAGCGCCGGACCGGTGGTGATCGAGCGAGAACCGCGACCGATGGCCACGAGCCCGGACTGGACCATTTCCTTGATGCCGTACGGCTCGAGGTCGCGCAGCAACGCGTCAAGCTTGTCGGGGTTGCCCGTGGCCTCGATGGTGAGGGTGTCCGGAGCGACGTCGATCACCCTCGCCCGGAACAACTCGACCGTCTCGAGCACCTGGCTGCGCTGCGCGCGGTCGGCGCGCACCTTGACCAGCAGGAGCTCGCGCTGGACCGACTGCTGCGGGTCCAACTCCACGATCTTGAGGACGTTCACCAGCTTGTTGAGCTGCTTGGTCACCTGCTCCAGGGGTGAGGAGTCGGCGTTGACCACGATCGTGATGCGGCTGACGTCCGGGTTCTCCGTCTCGCCGACCGCCAGGGAGTCGATGTTGAAGCCGCGCCGGGAGAAGAGGCCGCTCACCCGAGCGAGCACGCTCGGCTTGTTCTCCACCAGCACGGAGAGGGTGTGCCGATTCATCAGAGGTCGTCCTCTTCGAAGGCGGGACGCACGTCCCGGGCGAACAGAATCTCGTCGTTGCTCGTGCCGGCCGGCACCATCGGCCAGACCATGGCGTCCTTGCCGACCGTGAAGTCGATGACCACCGGGGCGTCGTTGATCTCCATGGCCTGCTTGATGATCTTGTCGACGTCGTCCTTCGACTCGCAGCGCAGCCCGATGCAGCCCAGCGCCTCGGCCAGCTTCACGAAGTCGGGGATGCGGTGCTTGTGCGTGCCCAGCTCGGTGTTCGAGTAGCGGCCGTCGTAGAACAGGGTCTGCCACTGCCGGACCATGCCCAGGTTGCCGTTGTTGATGACGGCGATCTTGACCGGGATGCCCTCCAGGGCGCAGGTCGCGAGCTCCTGGTTGGTCATCTGGAAGCAGCCGTCGCCGTCGATCGCCCAGACCGGCGTGTCCGGCTTGCCGACCTTGGCGCCCATCGCGGCCGGGACGGCGTAGCCCATCGTGCCCGCGCCGCCCGAGTTGAGCCAGGTGGCCGGCTTCTCGTACTTGATGAACTGCGAAGCCCACATCTGGTGCTGGCCCACGCCGGCCACGTAGATCGCGTCCGGGCCGACCAGCTCACCGATCCGCTCGATCACGTACTGCGGGGCGAGCGTGCCGTCGGTCGGCTCCTCGTAGCCCAGCGGGTAGCGCTCGCGCAGGTCGTTCAGCGTGGCCCACCAGGCCTCGTAGCTGTTCTTCTCGTTGCCCGCGCCGACCGCGGCGATCAACTCGTCGATCACGTGCCGGGCGTCGCCCACGATCGGGACGTCGGCGTGCCGGTTCTTGCCGATCTCGGCCGGGTCGATGTCGGCGTGCACGACCTTGGCGTCCGGCGCGAACGAGTCGAGCTTGCCGGTGACCCGATCGTCGAAACGGGCGCCCAGGGTGATCAGCAGGTCGGATTTCTGCAGCGCGTACACCGCCGGGACCGAGCCGTGCATGCCCGGCATGCCCAGGTGCTGCGGGTGCGAGTCGGGGAAGGCGCCGAGCGCCATCAGCGTGGTGACGACCGGGATGCCGGTCAGCTCGGCCAGCTTGCGCAGCCCGTCGGTGGCGCCGGCCTTGAGCACGCCGCCGCCCACGTAGAGCACCGGGCGCTTGGCCGCGGCGATCAGCCGGGCCGCCTCGCGGATCTGCTTGCCGTGCGGGTGCAGCGTGGGCCGGTAGCCGGGCAGGTCGAGCGCCGGCGGCCAGGTGAACGTGGTCTGCGCCTGCAGCACGTCCTTCGGGATGTCGACCAGGACCGGGCCGGGCCGGCCGGTGGACGCCAGGTGGAACGCCTCGGACAGGATCCGCGGGATCTCCTCGGCCGTCTGCACCAGGAAGTTGTGCTTGGTGATCGGCAGCGTGATGCCCTGGATGTCCGCCTCCTGGAAGGCGTCCGTACCGATCGCCGGGCGGGCGACCTGGCCGGTGATGGCGACGATCGGCACCGAGTCCATGTACGCGTCGGCGATCGGTGTCACCAGGTTGGTCGCGCCCGGGCCGCTGGTCGCGATGCAGACGCCGACCTTGCCGGTGGCCTGCGCGTAGCCGGTGGCGGCGTGCCCGGCGCCCTGCTCGTGGCGGACCAGGATGTGGCGGACCTTGGAGTCGTAGAGCGGGTCGTACGCCGGGAGGATCGCGCCGCCGGGAATGCCGAACGCGACCTCGACACCGAGCGCTTCCAGCGACCGCACGAGCGACCCGGCGCCCGAAGTGGGGACCGGGGAGGCTACGGCCGAGGCGGAGGCGGCCGCCGCGACAGTGGCCGGGTTGGCTCGGTGGGCGAGAGTCTCAGGTGTGGGTCTCGTCATGGCTACTCACAAACCTTTACGGGTCAGTCGGTCCGGTACTTGAGCAACAAAAAAGGCCCTCGTGCGGGAAGCACGGGACCTAGCGCACTCGGGTCGGCGGATCAGCCGACGAGAGTGCGCTCACATAAGTACTCGGGACGCGAAGCACATGGGAAACACCTTCCCCCATCTCACGCGGTGAGTCAACTGATCCCACATTTTGATCACTCGGACGGCTCACCCGTTCGGGCCCCGAACGACGGATCGGTCGGCAGAACGGCCCTGAGCTGCCGCATTCCCGGCCCGAGGGCCACCACCTGGCTGCGCGCGGGCTGGTCCTTGGGCGGCGCCGGCTTGGGCGGCGCGGGCAGCGCGCGGGTGCCCGTGCGCAACGTCTGAAGCTGGGCCTCCAGGTGCTCGGCGGGCACGCCCCAGCCGAACAGCGAGCCCTGACCGAGCCGGCAGCCCGCCTCCTCGACCACGGCCCGCTGCGACGGGGTGCCGATGCCCTCGGCCAGCACCTCGAGCCCGAGCCGGTGCCCGATGCGCACCACGACGTCGACCAGCGGCGCGGCCGTGCCGGTGCGCGACTCGGGCTCGGCCACCAGGGCGTGGTCGATCTTGAGGATGTCGACCGGCAGCGTGCGCAGCTGGCCCAGCGACGAATATCCGGCGCCGAAGTCGTCGAGGGCGATCCGCACGCCGGTCGCCCGCAGCTCGGCGAGGCGGCTGATCAGCTCCTCCATGTCGGTGGCGACCGCGTGCTCGGTCACCTCCAGCACCAGCCGCTGGGCTGGGACGCCGTGCTCGGCCAGCACGTCGGCGACCTGGCCGGCGTAGTCGACCGCGTGCAGCTCCTTGGGCGAGAGGTTGACCGACACCCAGACGTCGTGGCCCTTCGACAGCCAGTCGGCGAGCTGGATGACGGCCTGCTCCAGCACCCAGGCGCCGATCCGGTTGATCAGCCCGGACTCCTCGGCGACCGGGATGAACTCGTCCGGGCGCACCGCCCCCAGGGTCGGATGGTGCCAGCGCAGCAGCGCCTCGGCACCGACCGGGCGCATCGACGGCAGCGCCACCACCGGCTGGAAGACCAGGCGCAGCTGGTCGCGGTCGATGGCGTGGCGCAGCTCGCTCTCCAGCGTTCCCCGGCGGCGCAGCAGCTCGTCGTAGCGGGCCTGGTAGCGCTCGACCCTGTTCTTGCCGCGCTGCTTGGCGTAGCGCAGGGCCAGGTCGGCGTCGCGGATCAGCTCGCCCGTGTCGGCCACGCCGAGGCTGGCCGAGAGGAAGACCGAACCGCCATCCACCTCGTACGGCTCACACAGCACCGCCAGCAGCCGGTGCGCGGTCAGCATGGCCTCGTCGGCCGTGCCCCGCATGAGCACGGCGAACTCGTCGCCGCCGAGCCGGGCCGCCACGTCGCCGTCGAGCAGGTTGCGGCGCAGCCGCTCGCCCACCTCGACCAGCACCGCGTCGCCCACGTCGTGCCCGCGCATGTCGTTCACCGTCTTGAAGCCGTCCAGATCGATGCCGACCAGCACCTGCGCCTCGTCGACACCGGCGAGCGCCTCGCGCAGGCCGCGCCGGTTGGCCAGCCCGGTCAGCGGGTCGGTGTGCGCCAGCTCGCGGAAGTGGGCCTCGCTCTGACGAACCTCGAGCGTGTAGTGGCGTACGTCCCGAAGAGCCAGCCATTGCCGCCCGACCAGGGCCAGCCCCACGACGCTGATGCCGAGGTAGCCGTAGAGGTCGAGCGCGCCGTCCCGGGCCAGGTGGTAGCCGAGCGCGCTCACGCCGGCCACGATCGGCACCACCGCGAAGGCCGGGTTGCTGCGCTCGGTCACGTCACCGACCACCTCGACCGGCCGGTCGGCCACCTCGACGGCGCGGGCGATCACGAACAGGCCGGTCGGAAGCAGAAGGGCGCCGGTCAGCACCACGCCGTCCTGGTCCTGGCAGATGCCGGAGGCGATCGCGACCGCGGCGAAGGCGACCAGCGTGACGCCGCCGGCCACCCGCACGGTGATCAGGCGGGGGCGATGCGCGTGCATGGCCAGGACGATGGTCAGGCCGAGCGAGGTGACGGCCAGACCGGCCGGGACCACCACCGACAGGCAGGCCATCGGCGTGGCGTCGCCCAGGACGCGGGTCGGCTCGACCAGGAGCACCCAACCGACGAACCAGATCGCCGCCGCGACGACCAGCCCATCGAGCAGCCGCCGGACGGCCACACCCGGGGTCTCGGCGGCGCCGGGCAGCACGGCCGTGCCGATCAGCAGGGTGAGCACGCCGATCGCCGTGCCGACGGCCACCGCCGTGCCGAGACTGATCCGCGGCGGCTGGGCAGTGGTGATCAGCACACTGGCGACGCCGGCCAAGGCGGCGGCGGTCGCGACGGCGCCGCCCGCGGCCAGGATGAGGTGGGCGCGGCGGGCCGCTCCCGTGTGCCGGCGGCCGGAATTGCCCAGCAAGGCGACGGCCGGGACCGCGACCAGAAGGCCGAACAGCCCCGCCAGCTCCACGCCGGACGGTGATGGCACGGAGACACTCTGCCTGATCTCCATCAATTTCAACAGGGTCGAAATCCCGAGCAGTGGACGTCACGGGCCGTTTACGTCCCGGCCAGTGGCACTATGAGGGGATGCCTGACCTGCGTTCCCGGACCTCGACCCACGGTCGGACCATGGCCGGCGCGCGTGCCCTCTGGCGCGCCACCGGGATGACCGACGACGACTTCGGCAAGCCCATCGTGGCGATCGCCAACAGCTACACCCAGTTCGTACCGGGTCATGTGCACCTCAAGGACCTCGGCGGACTGGTCGCCGACTCCATCGCCCAGGCCGGCGGCGTCGGGCGCGAGTTCAACACGATCGCGGTCGACGACGGCATCGCGATGGGCCACGGCGGCATGCTCTACTCGCTGCCCAGCCGCGAGCTGATCGCCGACGCGGTCGAGTACATGGTGAACGCGCACTGCGCCGACGCCCTGGTCTGCATCTCGAACTGCGACAAGATCACGCCGGGCATGCTGATCGCCGCGCTGCGGCTCAACATCCCGACCGTCTTCGTCAGCGGCGGCCCGATGGAGGCCGGCAAGACGGTCGCCATCGAGGGCATCGTCCACGAGAAGCTCGACCTGGTCGACGCGATGAGCGCCAGCGCCAACGAGAAGGTGACCGACGCCCAGCTCGACACCATCGAGCGCTCGGCCTGCCCGACCTGCGGCTCCTGCTCCGGCATGTTCACCGCCAACTCGATGAACTGCCTGACCGAGGCGATCGGCCTGGCCCTGCCCGGCAACGGCTCGACGCTGGCCACGCACGCGTCGCGCAAGGCGCTGTTCGAGAAGGCGGGTTCGCTGATCGTCGAGATCGCTCGTGACTACTACGAGAAGAACGACGAGTCGGTCCTCCCCCGGAGCATCGCGAACCGGTCGGCGTTCGAGAACGCGGTCGCCCTCGACGTGGCGATGGGCGGCTCGACCAACACGGTGCTGCACCTGCTGGCCGCGGCCCGCGAGGCCGGGCTCGACTTCAGCGTGGCCGACATCGACGCCATCTCGCGCCGGGTGCCCTGCCTGGCCAAGGTCGCGCCGAACAGCCCGAAATACCACATGGAGGACGTGCACCGGGCCGGCGGCATCCCCGCCCTGCTCGGCGAGCTGCACCGTGGCGGATCATTGAAAACAGACGTGCGAAGCGTTCACTCGCCCGATTTGCCGAGCTGGCTGGACAAATGGGACATCCGCGGCGGCGCGCCTGCCCCGGAGGCTTTGGAGCTGTTCCACGCGGCGCCCGGCGGCGTGCGCACGACCCAGCCGTTCAGCACCGAGAACCGCTGGGCGACGCTCGACACCGACAGCGAGAAGGGCTGCATCCGCTCGGTCGACCACGCCTACACGGTCGACGGTGGCCTGGCCATCCTGTTCGGCAACCTCGCGCCCGACGGCTGCGTGGTCAAGACGGCCGGCGTCGACGAGTCGATCTGGAAGTTCACCGGCCCGGCCCGCGTCTACGAGTCGCAGGACGCGGCGGTCGACGGCATCCTCGGCAAGGAGGTCGTCGAGGGCGACGTCGTGGTCATCCGCTACGAGGGCCCGAAGGGCGGGCCGGGCATGCAGGAGATGCTCTACCCGACGAGCTTCCTCAAGGGCCGGGGCCTGGGCAAGGCGTGCGCCCTGATCACCGACGGCCGTTTCTCGGGCGGCACGAGCGGCCTGTCCATCGGCCACGTCTCCCCCGAGGCGGCCGCGGGCGGCCTGATCTCCCTGGTCCAGACCGGCGACGAGATCACCATCGACATCCCGGGCCGCAGCATCACCCTCAACGTCCACGACGACGAGCTGGCCCAGCGCCGCCACGAGGAGGAGAGGCGCACCAAGCCGTACACCCCGGTCGACCGCCAGCGCCCGGTCTCGGCAGCACTGCGCGCCTACGCCTCCATGGCAACAAGCGCAAGCGACGGCGCTTACCGCCGAGTCCCTGAATAGCCCGCAGCAAACGCACGCCCCGGAGCCCCGCACAAGCTTGGTGCGGGGCTCCGCCCGTTCTCCCACCGCGCTGCCCGCCACCACCGAACCGCCCCGACCGCCGGGCCGTTCCCCGCCCGCCGGACCGCCTCCCAGCCGCTTCGCCTCAGCCGGACCGCTCCCCACCGCCCGACCACTTCCCACCTAGCCGTGCCACTCCCACCGTGCGGGCGTTCCCCACCCGCCGGACCACTCCCCACCACCCGGCCGCTTCCACCCGCCGGACCACTCCCCACCACCCGGGCCGCTTCCCAGCCGCCACGCGGAAGCACTCGGTGTACCCCTGAAGAGGCCCCTTCCCGCCGCCGGGCCAATGGCGGCCGCCGGGCCGTGGGCCGCCGGGCCGTGGGCCGTTCCGGCCGCCGGGCCAGCAGATGGTTTCGCCAGATTGCGACTTAGATTAGCCTTACCTCGCTCTTTCGGTCGGCGGTGGCGGGGTCGAACAGCTCGTGGGCGGCGGTCAATGAGCGGCGCAGGGAAGGTCGGAAGGCCGGCATGCAAGACGGCAGAAGACCGGCGAAAGGCCGGCGCGCAAGACGGCAGAAGACCGGCTGAAGGCCGGCGCGCAAGACGGTGGGAGACCCACCGAAAGCCGGCACGTAAGACGGCGCAAGACCGACCGAAAGCCTGTGCGGAAGTCGGTGGAAGGTCGGGGCGGAAGACGGCTTAGGCCGTGGGAACTCGATGGGGAAGTGGTGGCGTTCTGTGGCGCGTGGATGGGAAGGTGCCGTCCTCAAGGTGCTCGGCGGGCGCGATCACGTGCTCACGCTGACCGGCAAGCGGGAGCTGGGACCGCACTATCTGCGGCTCAGTTTTGAGGCGCCTACGTTGCTGGAGAAGGTTCGGCCCGAGCCGGCGGCCTGGGTGCGTTTCTGGATTCCTGACCCGGATGGTGGCAAGCGCGAATATCAGCGCGCCTACACGATCGCCGGTGCTGACGAGCAAGCCGGCACGATCGACGTCGACTTTCTGCTTCATGAGCCGGCCGGGCCGGCGTCCCTGTGGGCCGGCGCGGCCGAAGCGGGCGCGAAGGTCGCCGTGGTCTCGCTGGGCTCGGCACCGTTCCGGCTCGATCCTGAGGCCGAGAGTGTGTTGCTCATCGGCGACCCGTCGTCGGTTCCCGCGATCAACGGCATCCTTCGCGCGCTGCCGCCCACCGTCGACGTCGCGGTGCTGTTGGAGGACGCCGACGGTTTTCCGCTCGCCGAGCACCCGCGGCTGACCGTGCACCACTGCGAGCGTGAGGGGAGCGGGTCGCTGGCTGCCGCCGTACGACCGCTGGTTGAACCTGGGTGTCAGGTGTGGGCGGCCGGCGAGTCGGGCTCGCTCAAAGCCGTGCGCTCTGTGGCCCGCGCTCGCGAAGGGGCGAGCAAGGAGAACACGTACACCCTGGCCTATTGGATCGAAGGCCGCTCGATGGGAACCAACCGCTCCTAGGCCGGCACCGGACTGCCCAGCGTGATGTCGTGGTCGGTGTGGTCGCCGGTCAGCTCGACGCGGGTGGCGACCGGGGCGTGACCGCTGGCCGCGACCGTGTAGACGCCCGGCGGCAGGTCGTGCAGCTCGTAGCGGCCGTCGGGGCCGGTCGTGGCGGCGCCGGCCACCGCGCCCGTACGGTCGACCGCCAGCACCGACGCCTGCGGGATCGGGTGTCCCGAGCCGGCGGCGCGGACGTTGCCGGTCAGCACGCCGCCCACGGTCAAGGTCAGGTCGGCGGGGCGGCCCGGCGAGACCGTGCGCGAGGCCGGGGACGCGTGCGGCGCGGTGGCGGTCAGCGTGTACTCGCGGCCGTCGAGGCCGGACATCGCGTAACGGCCGTCCACCCCGGTGTTCGCCGTGGCCACGACTTCGCCGCGCGGGCCGGTCAGGGTCAGCGCGGCCTCGGCGACCGGCCGTCCGGCCCGGTCGAGGATCCGGCCGGCGATCTGGCCGGCGCCGGCCAGCGACAGCACGCGGCGGATCTCGCCCGCGCCCACGTTGATGGTGGCGGCGGCCGGTTGATGATTCTCGGCCGCGCAGATCAGGAGCAGCGAGCCTCCGGCGGCCGGCGTCATCCGGTACGTACCGTCGGAGTCCGTCGTCGCCCGGGCCAGCTCCCGTCCCTGGAAGTCGGTGATCGTCAGGGTGGCGCCGGGCAGTGGCAGCCCGCCCGGCCCGTCGATCCGCCCCAGGACGACAGCCTCGGATTCGTTCAAGGTGTCCACAGTGGGCTTCCTTTCGGTGTGCACCGCGCGGGCCGGCGCGTGCGCGGGACGAATATCGAGCTCAAGCGCGGGCTCGGCAGACGGCTCGGGCCGGGCGTAAGGCTCGGTCTTGGCGGAAGGCCCGGGCCCGGCATAGGGAGAGGCCGTGACGAAGGGCCCGGGATCGGACTCGGCGAAGGGCCCGGGCTCGGGCTTGGCGGAAAGCCCGGGCTCGGACTTGGCGGAGCGCTGGGCGGAAGGGGCGGCGGAGGACTCTGGGCCGGGCGCGGACTCCGCGAAGGCGGCGGGTGAATGGTCGGCGCGGGAGCGCAGCGGCAGGCCCGGCAGGAAGAGGAACAGAACGAACGCCACCACGAGGACCGCCGCCGCGAGCAGGAACAGGGAGCCCATGGCGTCCGAGAACCCCACCTTGAAGGGATGCGCCAGCACCGGCGTCACATGTTCCAGGAACGACGTGTCGTCGAGCGCCGGCTTCCCTCCCACAGCGTCCAGGATCGGCCGGTCCCCCGGCGCCGGGTTCTTGATCGCGTTCTGGAACGCCGGATCGTCCGCCGCGTCCCGGAAGGCGTTGCCGATCTTGTCGCCGACCGTGGCGAACAGCACCGACAGGAAGACCGCCGTGCCCGCTGTCGCGCCCATCTGGCGGAAGAACGTCGACGAGGCCGTGGCCACCCCGATCTCCGATCGCGCCATCGCGTTCTGCACCGCGAGGGTGACCGGCTGCAGCACCCCTCCCAGGCCCAGACCGAAGACTCCCATGAAAAGACCGGTTTGCCAGTACGGCGTCTCGGCGCCGACCAGGTGCAGCAGCAGGAGCCCGGCGATCATGAGGGCCGCGCCGAGCACCGGGAAGATCCGGTACCGGCCGGTCCGGCTGATCACCTGCCCGGAGATCAGCGAGCCCAGCATGATGCCCGCGGTCATCGGCAGCAGTTGGAGCCCGGACTCGGTCGGTGTCGCTCCTCGCACGATCTGCAGATAGAGCGGAAGCAGCGCAAGCCCTCCGAACATTCCCATGCCGACCACGAATCCGCCGCCGGCGGTGAGCGCGAACGTCCGGTTGCGGAAGAACCGCAGCGGGATCAGCGCCTCCTCGCGCATGAGCCGCTCGGCCAGCAGGAAGAGCAGCAGCCCGGCTCCGCCCACGGCATAGCAGGCGATCGATCGAGCCGAGGTCCAGCCCCACTCCCGTCCCTGCTCGGCCACGGTCAGCAGCGGGCCCAGGCAGAGGCAGATCGTCAGCGCGCCCCACCAGTCGATGCGGTGCTCGCGCCGCTCGTGCCGGATCCGCAGCACCCGCGCCACGACGGCCAGGGCGAGCGCCCCGATCGGCACGTTGACCAGGAAGACCCAGCGCCATCCGGCGATGCCGGCGATCTCGTCGGCGCCGGCGAAGAAGCCGCCGATGACCGGGCCGAGCACGCTCGCCGAGCCGAACACCGCGAGGAAATATCCCTGGTAGCGGGCCTGCTCGCGGGGTGGCACGAGGTCGCCCACGATGGCCAGGGCGAGGGAGAAGAGCCCGCCCGCGCCCAGGCCTTGCAGCGCCCGGAATCCGGCGAGCTGGTACATCGATCCGGCGAAGGCGCAGGCGGCCGACCCGATCACGAAGATGGTGATGGCGGCCAGGAAGAAGCGCTTGCGGCCGTAGATGTCGGAGAGTTTCCCGTACAACGGCGTCGAGATCGTCGCGGTGATCAGGTAGGCCGTGGTGACCCAGGCCTGCATGCTCAGCCCGTGCAGGTCGTCGCCGATGGTCCGGATGGCCGCGGTGACGATGGTCTGGTCGAGCGCGGCCAGGAACATGCCGAGCATCAGCCCGGCCAGCACCTCCACGATGTGACGGTGACTCAGCTGTTTCTCTGCGCCCATGGATCGAGCAACGAGAAATGTTGCCCGATGGGAACGGCTCAGCGGGGAGGTGCCGTACTTCCCCGCGGTGTCAGCTGGGCCGTGCCGGCCTCGACGTTGCCGACCTGCTTGCCGTCGATGGCGGCCAGGAGCTCGCGGGCGGCGTGCGCGCCGTACTCGGCGATGTCGCGGCTCAGCGCGGTCAGCGGCGGGTGGACCAGGCTGCACAGGGGTGAGTCGTCCCAGGCCACGATGGACAGATCGCCCGGAATGGCCAGGCCCATCTCCTGCGCGACGGCCAGGCCGGCCACCGCCATCACGTCGTTGTCGTAGATGATCGCCGTGGGCCGGTCGTTGCCGATGAGCAGCCGCCGGGTGGCCCGGCCGCCTTCCTCGCCGGTGTAGTCGGACGGCACGGTGACCGCCTCGTTCAGCCCGAGCGACGCGCACACCGCGCTGAACGCCTTGGTCCGCGTCTGGGTGTGCAGCAGGTCGGGCAGACCACTGACCCGGGCGATCCGGCGGTGGCCGAGGGCGACCAGGTAGCGGACCGTCTCGGTGACCGCGCCGGCGTCGTCGGACCAGACCTGCGCGATGCGGCCGGTGTCGCCGGGGCCGCCGATCACCACGGCCGGCAGCTGGAGCTGCTGGAGCACGGGGATGCGGACGTCGTTCTCCCGCAGGTCGGTGACGATCACGCCGTCGATGCGGCGCTCGCCCCACCAGCGGCGGTAGACCTCGACCTCGAGCTCGGGGGTGGCGACGACCTGGAGCGTCAGCGCGTAGGAGCGGGCCGCCAGCTCGGCCTCGAAGCCACTGATCAGGCCCATGAAGAACGGCTCGATGCCGAGCATGCGGGCGGGCCGGCACAGGGTCAGGCCCACGGCCCGGGCGCTGGCGCCGGACAGGGCGCGGGCGGCGCTGTTCGGGTTGAAACCGATCTCCTGGGCGATCGCGACGATGCGCTGCCGGGTCGCCTCGGAGACTCCCGGCTGCCCGTTGAGCGCGTACGACACGGCGCCTTTCGACACTCCGGCACGCCGCGCGATGTCGGCGATCGTCGGCCGCTTCACTCGGTCTCCTCTGTTCCCGCTGAGCTTACCGGCGTCGCTCGCCTGGACGCGGATCGGTAGAGCGCTCTCACGAAGCCTTTCGCGGCATCGACCCGCCGACTTGATCGGTTAAGTGTCACCGCACACACCACCCTTTGTAAACGCCAGTGTCCATGCTTGTCCGGTTTGTTCAACTTACCGTTCACTGACAACGTTGACAGATCAACCCCGTAACAAGCTATTGACACTCATCAAGCCCGGCTTTAGCGTCTCCACAACTTATCCGGTTCAGTGAATTCTTCTCTCCGTCATGGAGGCGTAATGGAACGGCTGGGCAAACGAACTCTGCGTGCCGCCGCTGCGGGCGTCGCGGCCACTCTCGTGATCGCCGGGTGCAGCGGGCAGGCGCTCGAGGGCGGCACCGAGGACAAGGCGAGCGGCGACCAGGTCACGCTCAAGGTCGCCTTCTGGGGCGACATGGGCCTCGACAAACTCAAGGCCGCGTACGAGAAAGACCACCCCAACGTCAAGATCGTGCTGAACTCGGGCGAGTACAACGCCCAGCACGAGGACCTGCAGAAGAAGCTGGTGGCCGGCTCCGGCGCGCCGGACATCTCGGCTGTCGACGAGGGCTTCATCGTTCAGTTCCGCGGCCAGGCGGACAAGTTCGTCAACTACCTCGACAAGGGCGGCGCCGAGTTCGAGTCGAAGTACCTGCCCTGGAAGTGGAAGCAGTCGCTGTCGTCCGACGGCAAGCAGATCGGCCTCGGCACCGACGTCGGCGGCCTGGCCATGTGCTACCGCAACGACCTGTTCAAGAAGGCCGGCCTGCCGACCGACCGCGAGGCGGTCAGCAAGCTCTGGTCCAACTGGGACCAGTTCATCGAGGTCGGCAAGCAGTACACGGCCAAGACCGGCAAGAAGTTCGTCGACTCCGGCACCAACATGTTCAACCCCGTGCTCGCCCAGCAGCCGGTCGGCTTCTACGACGAGCAGGAACAGCTGAAGATGGACGGCGGCCCCAAGGTCGCGTTCGACCTGAGCATGAAGGCCATCCAGGCCGACATCTCGGCCGACCTGGCCAGCTTCCAGCCCAACTGGGACCAGGGCTTCAAGAAGGACCAGTTCGCCGTGCTGGCCTGCCCGGCGTGGATGCTCGGCCACATCCAGGACACCGCGCCCGAGCAGAAGGGCAAGTGGGACATCGCCTCGATCCCCGGCGGCGGCGGCAACTGGGGCGGTTCCTGGTGGACCGTGCCGTCGCAGGGCAAGAACGTCGACGCGGCGGTCGACTTCGTGAAGTGGCTGGTTCAGCCCGAGCAGCAGATCGAGGTCTTCAAGACCGTCGGCAACCTGCCCTCGCAGCCGGCGCTCTACAAGGACCCGGCGGTGCTGGACTACAAGAAGGAGTTCATGAGCAACGCCCCCACCGGCCAGATCTTCGCGGCCACCGCGGAGAACCTCCAGCCGCAGTACCTGGGCAAGAAGAACGGCCCGACCCGCGTCGCGGTCGAGAACGTCATCACCCGCGTCCAGCAGGGTGGTCTGAAGCCGGAAGCGGCATGGGCCGAGGCGGTCAAGGAAGCCGAGAAGGTCGCCAAGTCCTGATCTGAAGGCAGCGGCGGGGCGGCGTGGGCCGCCCCGCCCTCACCTAGGAGTGGCCGTGTCCCTCACCCAGCTCCGGCCGGCGGCGCACCACAGGGCTGAGCCGCCCAAGACGCCGAGCAAGGCCAAGCAATGGCTCTACCGGTTCGACATCAAGACCGTCCCGTACGCGCTGATCGCCCCGTTCTTCATTCTCTTCGGCGTCTTCGGGCTCTTCCCGATCATCTTCAACGGCGTGGTGGCGCTGCGGAACTGGCGCCTCGACGACCCGACGCTGACCGGCTGGGCCGGCTTCGGCAACTTCACCAAGCTGCTGTCCGACGAGGACTTCTGGAACGCGCTGGGCAACACGTTCGGCATCTTCATCCTCTCCACCGTGCCGCAGCTGATCGCGGCGCTGATCATCGCCAACCTGCTCAACCGGAAGCTGCGGGCCACCACCTGGTGGCGTATCGGCGTACTGCTGCCCTATCTGACCCCGGTCGTCGCCTCGACCCTGGTCTTCGCGGTCTTCTTCTCCCGCGACTACGGGCTGGCCAACTGGTTCCTGTCGCTGGTCGGATTCGGACAGGACGACCCGCTCGACTGGCGGGCGGCCAAGTGGAGCAGCTGGATCGCCATCGCGACGATGGTCAACTGGAAGTGGATCGGCTACAACGCGCTGCTCTACCTGAGCGCCATGCAGACCATTCCCAAGGACGTGTACGAGGCGGCGGCGGTGGACGGCGCCGGGCCGTGGCGGCAGCTGTGGCGGATCACCGTACCGATGATCCAGCCGGTCGTGGTCTTCACCGTGATCCTGTCGACCATCGGAGGGCTCCAGCTGTTCAACGAGCCGATGATGTTCGACGAGAACCCGCAGTCGGCCAGCGGCGGCTCCGACCACCAGTTCCAGACGATCGCCCAGCTCATCTACAAGGTCGGCTGGAAGGACCTCAACCTGGGATACGCGGCCGCGATGTCCTGGGCCCTCTTCCTGATCATCCTGATCGTGGCCGGCGTCAACGCCCTGCTCACCAAGCGGATCGGAGGTGACCGGTGAGCACCCATCGCTTCGCCCTGAGGGCGCCGCAGGACACGCCCGGCACGTGGAAGACGTACACCGGCCTCGTCCTCATCATGCTTCTCTCGGCGTTCCCGGTGTACTGGATGTTCGTGATCGCGACGAGCACCGACGAGGCGGTCACCAAGATGCCGCCCTCGATCATCCCCGGCAACCAGCTGATGGTGAACCTCAACGAGGTCTTCACCCTCCAGGACGTCTACTTCACGGCCTCACTGATCAACAGCTTCATCACGGCCACGACGATCACCCTGGCCACGCTGTTCTTCTGCTCGCTGGCCGGCTTCGCCTTCGCCAAGCTGCGCTTCCGCGGGCGCAACGCGCTGATGGTCGTGGTGATCCTGACCCTGACCGTGCCCAACCAGCTCGGCGTGGTCGCGCTCTACATCGTGATGGGCAAGCTCCAGTGGAACGGCACCCTGCTCGCGGTGATCGCGCCCGGGCTGGTCAGCGCGTTCGGCGTGTTCTACATGCGGCAGTTCATCGCGCACGCCGTGCCGGACGAGCTGGTCGAGTCGGCCCGCATCGACGGCGCGCTGACCCTGCGCGTCTACTGGAACATCGTGCTGCCGGCGATCCGGCCCGCCCTGGCCGTCCTCGGGCTGCTGACTTTCGTCATGGCCTGGAACGACTTCCAGTGGCCGCTGATCACGCTGAACGGCACCGAGTTCCCGACCTCGATGGTCGCCCTCTCCGACCTGGCCAGCGGAAACTACGTCATCTACCGGCGGGTGCTGGCCGGCGCGTTCGTGGCCACCGTTCCGCTGATCATTCTGCTCCTGATCGGTGGACGGCAACTCGTCCGGGGGATCATGGAAGGCGCCGTCAAGTCCTGACCGCTCGAAGGAGAACCGTGACCTCGTACCAGTCCCTGCACGAAGGGTGGACCGTCTCCGGGGGCGACCTCGTGGACGTGCCGGCGGCCGTTCCCGGCTGTGTGCACACCGATCTGCTCACGGCCGGCCGGATCGACGATCCGTACCTGGACGAGAACGAGAAGAAGCTGGCCTGGATCGGCCGTACGGACTGGACCTACGCGACCACGTTCTCCTACACACCGGGCTCTGTTCGCGCCGACCTTGTCTGCGAGGGCCTCGACACGATCGCGGAAGTCTCGGTGAACGGCTCGCCGGTCGCCGAGACCGCGAACATGCACCGGGGCTACCGCTTCGGCGTCGGCCCGCTGCTGCGGGACGGCACCAACACCCTTCAGATCAAATTCACCAGCGCTTATGCGTACGCCGAGGCGCAGCAACAGAGGCTGGGGCGCCGCCCCAACGCGTACGACGAGCCGTTCAACTTCATCCGCAAGCAGGCGTGCAACTTCGGCTGGGACTGGGGCCCGACCCTGGTCACGGCCGGCATCTGGCAGCCGATCGGCCTTCACACCTGGTCGGTGGCCCGCCTGGCCGAGGTCCGCCCCCAGGTCACCGTGACCGGGGGCGTGGGCCGGGTCGAGCTGCGCGTCCGCCTCGAGCGCGCCTCGGACGAGCCGGTGACCATCAGCGCCTCCATCGCCGGCCGCACGGCTCAGGCCACAGTGGACGGCGTCGAGGCGCTGCTGATCCTCACCGTCGACGACCCCGCGCTCTGGTGGCCGCGCGGCTACGGCGACCAGCCCCTCTACGACCTGGAAGTCGTGGCGACCTCCGCGAGCGGTGAGCTCGACCGCTGGTCGCGGCGGGTCGGTTTCCGGTCGGTGCGGGTCGACACCTCGGACGACGGCTTCGTGCTGGTCGTCAACGACGTGCCGGTCTTCGTGCGCGGCGTCAACTGGATCCCCGACGACGTCTTCGACAACCGCGTCACCCGCGACCGCCTGGCCTCCCGCTTCCGTCAGGCGGCCGGCGCGAACGTCAACTACCTGCGGATCTGGGGCGGCGGCCGCTACGAATCCTCGGCCTTTTACGAACTCGCGGACGAGAGGGGCTTTCTCGTAGGACAGGACTTCCTGTTCGCCTGCGCCGCGTACCCCGAAGAAGAGCCTTTCCGTTCGGAGATCGAGGCCGAGGCCCGGCACAACGTCCTGCGGCTGGCGTCGCACCCGAGCCTGGTGATGTGGACCGGCAACAACGAGAACCTGTGGGGCCACGAGGACTGGGGCTGGAAGCCCGCGCTGAACGGCCTCTCCTGGGGCTCCACCTTCTACTACGACCTGCTTCCCCGGATCGTCGCCGAGATCGACCCGACCCGCCCGTACTGGCCCGGCAGCCCGTACTCCGGCTCCCCCGACCGCTACCCGAACGATCCCGCGCACGGCACGACCCACATCTGGGACGTCTGGAACACCGACGACTACACGAAGTACGCCGCCTACCGCCCCCGTTTCGTGGCCGAGTTCGGCTTCCAGGCCCCACCCACGTACTCCACACTGCGCCGCTCGATCTCGGACGAGCCCCTGGCCCCCGACTCCCCCGGCATGGCCCACCACCAGAAGGCCGCCGACGGCGACAAGAAACTGCAACGGGGCCTGGAAAACCATCTCCCGGCACCACGCGATTTCGACGACTGGCACTACCTGACCCAGCTCAACCAGGCCCGCGCTCTGGCCTTCGGCATCGAGCACTTCCGCTCCCTGCGCCCCCTCTGCGCCGGCACGATCATGTGGCAGCTCAACGACTGCTGGCCGGTGACCTCCTGGGCCGCCGTCGACGGCGACGGGCACAAGAAGCCTTTGTGGTACGCCTTGCGCGACTCCTACGCCGACCGGCTGCTGACCTTGCAGCCGCGCACCGGCGCCCCGCTGGAGCCGGGCGGCCCGCAGACCGAGATCGAGCCGGGCGCGGTCGTCCCGCCGGCGGGCGAGCCCGCCCTGGTGGCGGTCAACGACAGCCGCACCCCGTGGGCCTTCTCGGCCACCGTGACCCGCCGCAACCTCGACGGGGACGTGCTGGCCTCGGCCGTCCTGGGCGCCACGGTCGCCGTGGCCGGGTCCACCACCCTGCCCCTGCCGGCCGGCGTGCGCACCCCCGGTGACCCGTCGGTGGAGTTCATCCTGGCCGAGATCGACGGCCACCGCGCCTGGTGGTTCTTCGCCGAGGACAAGGACATCCCCTGGCCGGCCCCCGACTACACAGCCACGGCCGACTCCACGAAGGTCACCGTCACGGCGCGGACGATCCTGCGCTCCCTGACCGTCTTCCCGGACCGCCTGCACCCCACGGCCGAAGCCGACCGCGCGGCGGTGACGCTCCTGCCGGGCGAGTCGGTCACCTTCCACATCGAGTCCGGCGTGCCCTTGGACCCCGACGCCCTGACCAGGCGCCCGGTCCTCCGCTGCGTCAACGACGTGGCCCGCTGACCGGCCCGGCGCTCCCAGTCCCACCCTGGGAGCGCCGGGTCACGCTTCCTCCATCAACCATTCGCCAGGCAGGACCTCCCGCACGGCCACGATCGCCTCGGCCGACTGCGCACGGCACCACAACCACGTCCCGGCATCCACCCGCAGAATCACCCCGTCACCGGCGAACCACCGCATCGGCCCGCCGCCCGCCCAGAGCGGATAGTCAGGCATAGGCAGCCGCCTGAACCGTTCCTCCAGCACCACCAGGTCGCCGTCGTCCAGTTCCCGGTTGTCGGTGAACTCCCCGCCGGAGAACATCCACTCCGACAGCACCATCTCCACGCACGCCAAGGACACTGTCGCCAGGAAGGGCTGCCACGCGCGCTCGGCGGCCGGGAACGAGGGGCACCGGAACACCACCGGCGGATCGGGTTCGTTCACCGCCGTCAGCGGAACGCCCCACTCCGCGACGTGCTGGTTCTCCACCCGGAAGATCAGCACGTCGCCCGTGTCGTCGACGTGGACCTCGTCCGGGGCGAGTAGCCGGTCCTGGCTGCGGGTCAGGTCGAAGCGGCGGCCGAACAGCTCGTACGCCCGCCGCAGTGAAGCCGGCAGCGACACTCCCAGCTCGGCCTCGTCGCATCCGTCCCCGGGAAGGAGCGGAGTCGCCCACGTCTCAGCGAACCACCGAATGAACTGCCAGGCGTCGGCCGAGGCCATCTCATGGCTGAGGTCGGCGGCGGTCACCTGGTTCAGGCCCGGTGGCTTTCGAGGTAGGCCTCGATGCGCTCGGCCGGGCCCGGGTGGCCGAGGGCGAAACCCTGGCCGTAGAGGCAGCCGGCCTGGGCGGCTCGTTCGATCTGGTCGGGGGACTCCAAGCCCTTGGCGACGATCTCCAGGCCCAGGCGGCGGCCGAGGCTCACCACGATGTCGATGACGGCGGGGCCGTTGCCGGGCAAGGGCTCGGGGGTCGTGTTGGTGAGGGAGGCGTGCAGTTTCAGCATGTCGACCGGGAGGCGGCGCAGGTGGGACAGGGAGGCCTGGCCGGAGCCGAAGTCGTCCAGGGCCGCCCGCACGCCCAGCTTGCGCAGGCCGGACAGGGAGGCCACGATGGCCGGCACGTCCTCGGCGATCCAGTCCTCGGCCACCTCGACCACCAGGCGCTCGGGGGCTATGCCGTAGCGGCGCAGCGTGGTCGCCACGCGGTCGGGGAAGCGGGCCGTCAGGAGCTCGCGCGGCGATACGTTCACCGAGAGCCAGAAGCCCGTGTCTCCCGTGGACCAGGCCGACAGGTGTTTGCAGGCCGTGTCGAGGACCCACTCGTCGAGCTCGGGGGCGATGCCGACGGCGCGGGCGATGGGGAGCAGCTCGTTCGGCATGATCGTGCCGAGGGTGGGGTGGCGCCAGCGCAGCAGGGCCTCGACGCCGGCCGGCTGGTCGTCGCGGAGGCCGACGACCGGCTGGAAGACCAGGTCGAGCTCGTTGCGCTCGATCGCGCCGAGCAGCTCGCGCTCCAGGTCCATGCGGCGGTTGAGCTTCATCTCGACGTCGGGGTCGTACCACTCGACGCGGTCGAGGCCGAGCTGGCGGGCGCGTTTGCGGGCCAGGTCGGCGTGGCGCAGCACCTCGTCGGAGTCGCCGCCGCCGGCCAGCTCGGCCAGGCCGATGCTGGTGTGCAGCTCGACCACCGCGCCGGGCAGCTGGTGCGGCTCGGACAGGACGGTGGCGATGCGGGTGGCCAGCGCGTACGCCAGGACCGCCCCGTCCGTGGTCAGCACCGCGAACTCGTCGCCGCCGAGACGGGCCGGCACGTCCTCGTCGCCGAGCAGGGTGCGCAGGCGGCGGCCGACCTCGATGAGGACGGCGTCGCCGGTCTCGCGGCCGCGCGAGTCGTTGATGTCGCCCAGCCCGTGCAGGTCGATCACCAGCAGGGTGCCCTGCCGGCCGGGACGGCGCCGGTAGGTGAGCAGGTCACGCATCAGCGCCCGGCGGTTGGCCAGGCCGGTGAGCTGATCGGTGTACGACAGTTTGTGCAGCGCCCGCTCGAGATGGCGCCGCTCGCCGATGTCGCGCACGTGCACGACCAGGGCCGCCACCTCGGGCACGGAACGCTGGTCGGAGATCGTCGACTCGGTGTCGCGCCAGAGCTCGGCCCCGTCGCGCAGCCGGGCCGTGACCAGCGCCGGCGGCCCGTCGGCGTGCTCGCCGGCCAGCACCGCGTCGATCATCTCCTGGGCCCCGGCCACGTCGTCGGGGTGGATCAGCTCGGTGAAGCCCTTGCCGACCACCTCGTCGTCGGAGAGGCCGAACAGCCGGGACGCGGCCGGCGACTGCCAGCGGATGCGCAACTGCTCGTCGAGCACGAGGGTGAGGTCGGTGGCCCCGGCGACCAGCGAGCGGAAGTGCGCCTCGGCGGTCTGGAGCTGGCCCGCGTATTTGCGGATGTCGCGGACCACGAGCAGCTCGCGCATCGCCAGCACGGCCACCATCGCGATGCCGAAGATGATGCTGGTCGGGTCGAAGCTGCGGACCTCGACCAGGTGCCAGATGGCCGCGACCACGCCGACGCCGGCCGGCACGGCGAGCAGCGGATAGCTCGCGAGGTACTGGTCGGGGTTGCGCGGCTCGGGCGGCGGCAGCGGAAGGTCGCGGCGGGAGCCGCCGTCGGCCGTCAGCGCGAGCCCGGCGACCAGCAGCACACCGACCAGGGCCGGCGCCACCCCGCCGACGCTCCCGGTGATGGTCCCGCCGAGACCGGGGTCGAGCAGCGTCGCGAGGGCGGCCAGGCCGATCAGGACCAGGATCGCCCCGGAGCCGCAGCGGACCGCGGGCCGGCGGTGCGGGGTGCCGCGCAGCACCGAGACCAGCACGATCGCGATGCCGGTGGCGGCGATCAGCGTGACCGGCAGGGTCGCCGGGTGCGCCTGTTTGACGGGCGGGATCAGGTATCCCGCGAAGGCGATGCTGACGCCGAGACCGAGCCCGTCGAAGGCGCGCCGGCTGTGCAGCGCCCAGCCTCGCCCGGCACCGGGCAGCAGCAGGGTGCCGACGGAGTAGCAGGCCGCGGCCACGCCGAGCCCGGCGGTGGCCCAGACCGTCGCGCCGGGCGGCGACCAGGCGGGCACGGTGGCGGTCAGGGCGGTCGCGAGCCCGCCCATGCCGACGAAGCCCGCACCGCGGCAGGCCACGAAGGTGCCGTCGGAGTGGTGGATCGCCAGCGCGGCCCGCACGAGGACCGCGGCCGCCACGAGGCCGTAGCCGCCGGCCGCGACCGCCAGCGCGAGCCGGGCCGGGATCAGCCCGGCGGCGCCGGCGATCAGGATCGCGGCCGCGATCGCTGCGGGCACACCGAGGATCAACACCCGGTGCCGGGGCGACCGGGTGGCAGGTGCGGTGGGGGGCTGCACTGCCAAATCGACGATCCTCTGGGAATCTCGCCGGGTAGGGGGGTTGTACGGGGGCGCTGTCCGGATAACGACGCGTCCCCCGAACAGGTTACGGCCGGGTAGTTCGGGGGCGCACGTCGAAGTTGTCGGCTATGGACGGCTCCCTCCGGCCACCGACGGCAGCACCTGGATCTCGGACCCCTCGGCCACCGGGGTGTCCAGCCCGGCGGTGCGCCGGCTGTCCTCACCGTCCACGTAGACATTGACATAGCGCCGCACCGCGCCCTGCTCGTCGCGGATGCGGCGGGCCAGCCGGGGCCAGCGCTCGCCGACCTCGGCCAGCACGGCCGCCAGCGACCCCGACGCGGTGATCTCGAGCCGGGACGCGCCGCCCGCCTCGGCCCGCAGCACGCCCGGCACCAACAGGACCGGCATCAGATCGACACCGCCCGCACGGAGAGCACGTCGGGCAGATGAGCCACCACCGTCGTCCACGACTCGCCCTCGTCGCCCGAGGCGAAGACCTCGCCGGCCCGGGTGCCGAAGTAGACGCCGGCCGTGCCCGCGTCGTCGGTGCACATCGCGTCGCGCAGCACGACCGGGTAGTAGGGCCCGCCGGGCAGGCCACTGCTCTGCTCCTCCCACTTGTCACCGGCGTCGGTGGAGCGGAAGACGCGGCAGCGCAGCTCGGTGGGATGCCTTTTCGAGTCGGCGGTCAGCGGGAAGTTCCAGATCACGCCGGGCCGGCTCGGGTGGGCGACCATCGGGAACCCGAAGTCGCTGGGCAGGGTCTCGGCGATCGACTGCCACGAGTCGCCGCCGTCGGACGAGCGGTAGACGCCGTGATGGTTCTGCGCGTAGAGCCGGGTGGGATCGGCGGCGTCACGGGCCACCCGGTGCACGCACTGCCCGAACTCGGGCCACGGATCGGGCATGAAGTACGCCTTGATGCCCTTGTTGGCCGGGGCCCAGCTCTCGCCGCCGTCGGACGAGCGGTAGACGCCGCCGGTCGACATGGCCACGAGCAGGCTCGCCGGGTCGGTGGGGTGGGGCAGGATCGTGTGGACCGCCTGGCCGCCGAAGCCGGCGCCCCACTCCGGCCGGTGCGGGTGGTCCCAGAGGCCGCGCACCAGCTCGAACGAGCGGCCGCCGTCGGTGGAGCGGAAGAGCGCGGACGGCTGGGACCCCGCGTAGATCACGCCGGGCTCGGCGCCGGGCACGATCTGCCAGATCCGCTCGACCGACGCCCCGGCGCCGTCGGGGAAGGCGACCGGCGCGGAGTCGGGCTCCTCCCAGGTCTCGCCGAGGTCGTCGCTCACCGCGATGCTCGGCCCGAAATGTGAGTTGTCCACGGCCGCGAGCAGCCTCGGCCGCGGTCCGCTGGTGTCCACGCCGACCGTGTAGATCGCCGTGCCGGAGAAGTGTGCCGGACCCACCTGCCAGGTCCGCCGGTCGTCGTCGCTGGTGGCCAGGAACAGCCCTTTCTGCGTTCCGATCGCGAGCAGCGTTGTCATGCCGCCGAGTATGCGCCGTGGGTCCGACAGAAATGGCGCACAACGTGGGTGGGACACTGGGATACGTGAGTTCTAAGCCCCTTCTCCGTGTCCGCAAGACCGGTGCCCTGCTGGTCGCGGCCGGTCTGGCCTTCCTCGGCGCCATCCCGTTCGCCGGCGCCCGGTGGGAGCTCACCCCCGTGCTGCTGATCCCGATCGCCTTCTTCGTCTGGGCCTGGCGCGCCGGCACCGACGTCTATGCCGATGAGCTGCGGGTCAAGGCGCTCGTCGGCAGCACCCGGGTGCCGTGGCCGCGCATCGCCGAGCTCGCCCCCGACGAGCGCGGACAGGTCTCGGCCCTGCTCGACAACGGCAACGTCATCAAGCTGACCGCCGTCACCTCGGAAAACCTGCCGCGGGTGCTCGCCGCCGGCGGGCAGGAGATCAAGGAAGCCGACTGACTCAGGTTCCGCCGCTACCCTGGGGTGCGTCGAGATCGAGGAGGTCGAGTGATCGTGCGTTCCCGCCGGGGCCGGGCCGTCGCCGCGGCGCTTGCCGCCGTGCTCGCGCTGACCGCGGCGTGCAGCTTCGGGCCGCCCGATCCCGACCAGCAGGGCGCACCGCCCAACCTGCCCAAGCCCTCGGCGGTCGAGCCGTCCGGTGACGCCAGCGCCGATCCCGGCGGCGGCAGCCAGGAGGTCGCCGTCACCGTGCTGGCCAAGGCGCTCGACGTCCCGTGGGGCATGGCGTTCCTGCCCGACGGCACGGCGCTGGTCACCGAGCGCGACACCGGCCGCATCCTGAAGGTCGGCCCGGAGTCCGACGCGAACGGCCTGACGGTCACCGAGGCGCAGCGGCTCAGCGAGGTGCAGGCGTCCGGCGACGGCGGCCTGCTCGGCATCGCGGTCTCGCCGAAATACGCCACCGACAAGACCGTCTTCGTCTACTACTCGACGGCCAAGGACAACCGGATCGGCAAGCTCACCCTCGGCGGCAAGCTGCAGACGATCCTCACCGGCATTCCGCGCTCGGCCTCCGCCAACGGCGGCGCGCTCGCCTTCGGTCCCGACGGCATGCTCTATGCGGGGACCGGCGACGGCACGGCCACCGGCACCCTCGCGCCGAACCCGAAGAGCCTGGGCGGAAAGATCCTGCGCATGACCACCGCCGGCAAGCCCGCCGCCGGAAACCCGGTCAAGACCTCGCTGGTCTGGTCCTCCGGGCATCACAACGTGCAGGGCATCGCCTGGGACAAGACCAAGCGGATGTACGCCACGGAGACCGGCCAGAAAAAGTCGGGCGAGCTCAACGTCATCGTCAAGGGCAAGAACTACGGCTGGCCCAAGACCGACGGCACGGGCGCCGACGCCAAGCTGAACAACCCGATGTTCAGCTGGCCGGTCGCCGAGTCGTCCTGCTCCGGCGTGGCCGTGATCGAGCAGACCGTGGCCACCGCCTGCCTGCTCGGCCAGCGCGTCTACCTGCTCAACGTGACCGGCAACGGGACGGTGCTGGGCACCCCGCAGGCCGTGCTGACCGGCGAGTACGGCCGGCTGCGGGGCATCATCGCCGCCCCCGACGGCTCGCTGTGGGTGAGCACGTCGAACCGGGAGGACGGCGGCACCCCGGACACCGACGACGACCGCATCATTCGGCTGGTCTTCTCCGATGGTGGGGCCGGTCGCAGCTGACCATGGCACGGTTTGACGGGAAGCGGGTGGGGGCAGGGAGCCGACGATGACCGAGCAGACGGCCTCGGCGGCGACGTGGCGCCGCTGGTGGGCAGCAGTTGACCGATGGGCACGGGCGACCGCCCGCGTGACCGGGCGGGTCCACCGCAACCGGTGGACCCGGCGGCTTCGCACAGGCGCGGCGGTCGCGCTGGTCAGCGTCGGCGGCGTCATCATCGGCGCGATGCTGTTCGCGCACGCCGACCTGAACGTCGGACCGTTCCGCGCCGAGATGTCGATCAGCCCGTCGCTGCTCGGCGGCACCGAGGTCGACCTGCCGCCGCTCGGCTCGCTGCACCTGGACAGCCACGACGGCCCGATCCACCTCAAGGTCGACCTGGCCTCGCTCGACCAGAACCGCACCGAGGCGCTGATCGACGATCCGACGGCACTGACCTCGGCCGGTGAGAACGCGGTGGACGACGTCCGCACCGGCGTCATCCGCCTCGGCGTGCGGACGCTCGGCATCTCCGTACTGGCCGCCCTGATCCTCTCGGCCCTCATCTTCCGCAACGTCCGGCGTGTCGCCGCGGCCGGCGTGACCGCCCTGGTGGTGACCGGCGGCAGCCTCGGCCTGGCGGCCGGCACGCTGCGGCCCGAGTCGATCGCCGAGCCGCGGTACGAGGGGCTGCTCGTCAACGCGCCCGCGGTGGTCGGTGACGCGCGCCGGATCGCCGACAACTACGGCAAGTACGCCGACCAGCTCCAGCAGATCGTCAGCAACGTGAGCCGGCTCTACACGACGGTCTCGTCGCTTCCGGTGTACGAGCCGGAGGGCAACACCACGCGCATCCTGCACGTCTCCGACCTGCACCTGAACCCGTCCGCCTTCGGCCTCATCCGCACGGTGGTGCAGACCTTCGAGATCGACGCCGTGGTCGACACCGGCGACCTGGTCGACTGGGGCAGCAGCGCCGAGACCGGGTACGCGGCCTCGATCCCGTCGGTCGGCGTCCCGTACATCTGGGTCCGCGGAAACCACGACTCGGCCGCGATCCAGGCCGCGGTCAAGCGCCAGGACAACGCGGTGGTGCTGGACAACCAGATCACCACGGTGGACGGCCTGACCATCGCCGGCATCGGCGACCCCGAGTTCACCCCGGACAAGAGCGAGACGCCGGCCGCGCAAGACCCGGCGAGCACGCAGGAGAGCCCGCTGCTGCGCTCGGGCAGCCAGCTCGCCGAGACGATCCGCTCCTCGGGCAAGACGGTCGACGTGGCGCTGGTGCACGATCCGGCGATGGCGCCGCCGCTGTCCGGCGTGGTGCCCCTGGTGCTGGCCGGCCACAAGCACCAGCGTGAGGTGAGCCTGCTGCCGGCCCCGGTGGCCGACCCCGGCGCGTCGGCCTCACCGTCGCCGGCGCCCTCGGGCGGCGCGGCCGCGCAGGCGCCGCTCGCGACACGCCTGCTGGTCGAGGGCTCGACGGGCGGCGCCGGCCTGCGCGGCCTGGAGAAGGAGGAGCCGACCCCGCTGAGCCTGTCGGTCCTCTACTTCGACGAGAACCACCAACTGAAGGCGTACGACGACATCTCCCTCGGCGGCACCGGCGAGTCCAACGTGGAAATGCAACGCAACGTCGTCGGCGCCGAGCCGGAGGAGAAGCCGTCCCCGTCGGCCTCGGTGGTCCCGCAACGCTGAAAAGATTGATAGGTTTCCCCGCGCTCCTTCACAAGATCACGGGGAATCCGACATGTCTTTCATGGCCCGGCCACCGCGCGCCTGGGAAATTCACACCAACGCCACGCTGTCCGCGATCCTGGCCACCGCGCTGGCCAGCCTCGCCTTCGTGGTCGCCAACCTGCAACTGCGCTCGTGGGTACTGGCCGGCGCCGACGGCGAGGTCTCCGGGCTGGCCGCCACGATGCTCGACAATCTGGACGCCTTCGACTTCCTCGCCATGGTGCTCGTCGTGGCCTACATCGGAACGTACCTCTGGTGGCGCAAGAAGACCCTGGAGATCATCCGCCGGATCGGCGCCGAGGCGGGCCTGCTGCGGCACTGGTCGGTGAACGCCTGGGGCATGTGCCTCATCCTGTCGATCGTGGTGTCGCTGCTCAGCGGCGACGCTCTGGAGCCGGGCAACCTCGACGCGCTGGCCACCACCCTGGGCCGGGACGCCGCGGTCCAGGCGATCCGCGTCCTCGGGCTGGCATTCCTGCTGTACGGCGTCTGGCAGCTCCGCCTGACCATCCGCCGCGCGGTCGCCGACGCCGGCGTGGCCTTCCGGGTGGGCGACCTGGGCTCGTCCGTGTCCAAGCCGGTCCCGGCCCAGCCGCTGCCGCCGGCGGCCCGCGCCGAGCCTCCCACCGGCCTGCCGCCCGCGGACGACGCCTTCTGGGACGGCGTGCGCCGCCTGGCCGCGGAGGCGGGCGCCGACCTGGCCCTGCTGGAGACCACCGAGGGGGTGGCCCGCCGCTGGAGCCTCATCCCGACGACCGGCGACGTGGCCGCCCTGCGCGCCGCCGTGCCGGCCGGCGCGGTGATCACCGTCTACCCACAGCCGCCCACTGAGGCGGAGACCGAGGGCTTCACCCCACCCGAGGCCGACGAGTACTACGGCTTCCTGGAGGACGCCGCCTCGGGCTCCCTCTGGTACCAGTCGGTCCGCCCCAACCGCATCCCGGCTTTCCTGGCCCGCACCCGCTCGGCCCGCCGCTGGGCCCTCTACCCGGCCCAGTCCCCGGAAGCTCTCACCGCGGTGGTCCCCGCCGTCAGCCCGGCGAGTTCCTCCGACCTCTGACCTTTGACGCGGAAGCGCCGCCCGCGAAGCGCGGGCGGCGCGATGAGGGTGGGCCGGCAGTGGGCCGGCCTGCTCTCGTTGCAGGACAGCCCGGCGGCCGCGGCAGAGGGGCCGGGACGGCAGCGCCCGGGCTTGTGGGCCCGGGCGCTGTTCGTCGATTCGTACTGAATCTTGGTTTAAGAGAGACGCTGCAGGATGAGCTCGCGGACCGACTTGGCGTCGGCCTGGCCTCGGGTTGCTTTCATGACCGCGCCGACCAGGGCACCAGCGGCGGCTACCTTGCCTTCGCGGATCTTGGCGGCGATGTCGGGGTTGGCGGCGATGGCCTCGTCGACGGCGGCGGTCAGGGCGCCCGTGTCGGAGACGACCTCCAGGCCCCGCGCGGCCATGACCGCGGCCGGGTCGCCCTCGCCGGCCACGACGCCCTCGAGCACCTGGCGGGCCAGCTTGTCGTTCAGCTTGCCCTCGTCGACCAGTTTCTGCAGCGCGGCGACCTGGGCCGGCGTGGCGCCGACCTCGGCCAGCTCGACGCCCGTCTCGTTGGCGCGGCGGGCCAGCTCGCCCATCCACCACTTGCGGGCGCCCGCGGGGGACGCGCCGGCCGCGATGGTCTCCTCGATCAGCTCGACGGCGCCGGCGTTGGCCACCGACTGCATGTCGACCGCGCTGATGCCCCACTCCTCGCTGAGCCGGGCCCGCTTGGCGCTCGGACGCTCGGGCAGGGACGCCTTGAGCTCGGCCACCCACGCCGGGTCGGGCGCGATCGGCACGAGGTCGGGCTCGGGGAAGTAGCGGTAGTCGGTCGCCGTCTCCTTGGAGCGGCCGGGGCTGGTGTCGCCGCGGTCCTCGTGGAAGTGGCGGGTCTCCTGCACGATGCGGCCGCCCTCGTCGAGCACCGACGTCTGCCGGATGATCTCGGAGCGGACCGCGCGCTCGACCGAGCGCAGCGAGTTGACGTTTTTGGTCTCGGTGCGGGTGCCCCACTCCTCGCCCGGCTTGTTGAGCGAGGTGTTGACGTCGCAGCGCAGCGAGCCCTGCTCCATGCGCACGTCGGAGACGCCGAGCGAGCGGATGATGTCGCGCAGCTCGGTGACGTAGGCCCGGGCGATCTCGGGGGCGAGCGCGCCGAGGCCGGGAACCGGCTTGGTCACGATCTCGACCAGCGGGATGCCGGCGCGGTTGTAGTCGACCAGCGACTCGGTGGCGCCCTGGATGCGGCCGGTCGCGCCGCCCACGTGCAGGGTCTTGCCGGTGTCCTCCTCGAGGTGGACACGCTCGATGCCGATGCGGTAGCTCTTGCCCTCGTATTCGACGTCGACGTAGCCGTCGACGCAGAGCGGCTCGTCGTACTGCGAGGTCTGGAAGTTTTTCGGCATGTCGGGGTAGAAGTAGTTCTTCCGCGCCATGCGGCACCAGGTGGCGATCTCGCAGTTGAGCGCGAGGCCGATCCGGATGGTCGCCTCGATGCCGGCCCGGTTGGCCACCGGCAGCGCGCCGGGCAGGGCCAGGCAGACGGGGCAGACCTGAGTGTTGGGCTCGGCGCCGAAATCGGTGCGGCAGCCGCAGAACATCTTGGTGGCCGTGCCCAGCTCGACGTGGGTCTCGAGGCCGATGACCGGCTCGTAACGCGAAATGGCGTCCTCGTATGAGGGCAGCACGGTGGTGGTCATGCGGTGAGCTCCCAGGTGAAGACCGGCGACTGAACGGCTTTAAGAGTAGTGGGCCCCACCGACAGAATTTCCGGTGACCCACGACCGCCCCCACTGCGGGGTACGGTTCCCGGCCATGCGACGCGTTCCCCTCGCCGTCGTCGCCCTCACCGCGGCCGTTCTGCCGGCCGGATGCGACGGCACTCCCACCCCTCGGCCCACGCCCTCGGCCCCCACTTCCGCTCCCGCTCCCCCCACGATCGACTATTCCGCTTGGCAGGCCGGCGCCTCGAAGCCGGTCGCGGACAAGCTCTACCCGAAGCACGGCACGGCGGCGCTCGACGTCCTGCACTACGACCTGAAGCTGGCCTGGCGGCCGGAGGACAAGACCCTGACCGGCACGGCCACGCTGCGCCTCCGCCCCACCGTCGACGCGTCGGAGATCAAGCTCGATTTCAAGCCGTACGCCTTGGACGAGGTCAGTGTGAATGGCCTGGCCACCGAGGGCGCGAAGGTGACCGCCGAAAAGCTCGTCGTCCCGGCCACCGTGAAAACCGACGAGCCGGTCACCCTGACCGTCGGCTACCACGGCAAACCGGCCACCACCCCGATGCCGTCGCACCGCGGCGACGTCGAGCCGCTCGGTCTGACCGTCACCAAGGACGGCAGCCTGTGGACGATGCAGGAGCCGTTCGGCGCCTTCACCTGGTACCCGGCCAACGACCAGCCGTCCGACAAGGCCCTCTACGACATCGCCGTGACCGTGCCGGCGGGCTGGTCGGCGATCGCCGCCGGCACCCCGGCCGGCCAGAGCGGCACCACGTTCCGCTACCGCAGCACCGACCCGATGGCCTCATATCTGCAGACCCTGGCCGTCGGCAAGTACAAGAAGATCGCCGCCGAGGGCCCGAACGGCCTGCCCCTGACCTACTGGTACCGCCCCGGCGTCGACGAACGCCTGCTCCCGTCGCTGAAGAAGTCGCCGTCGTTCATCAGCTTCCTGGAGAAGCGCTTCGGCCCGTACCCGTTCCCCACCGGCGGCATCGTGATCGTCGACTCCGCCTCCGGCATGGAGACCCAGCAGATGATCACGATGGGTGGTAGGCCGGCGAAGTTCGACCCGGCGGCCTACGAGGAGGATCTGCTCCACGAGTACGCCCACCACTGGTTCGGCGACTCCGTCAGCCCGAGCACCTGGACCGATCTGTGGCTCAACGAGGGCTGGGCGACCTACGTGCAGTTCCTCTACCAGCAGAGCCTCGACGGCTTCAGCGACGCCGAACTCGAGACCTACCTGCGGCAGGGCGACGCGCGCCTGCGCAAGAGGCTCGGCCCTCCCGGCTCGCCTCAGGCGGCCAACTTCGCCGAGAGCAACGTCTACATCTGCCCGGCCGCGATGCTCAAGGAACTGAACGACGCCCTGGGCGACGCCGAGTTCTTCGCGCTGGGCAAGGCGTGGGTGCAGACCCAGAGGAACACCCAGCAGGACCGGGCGTCGTTCATCGCCTTCGTCAACAAGCAGACCGGGAAGGACTTCACCAAGCTGATCAACACTTGGCTGGACGCGAGGTCCACCCCTAAGTGACGCCGCGCCGGTAGCCCATGTCGGCAAGTGCCTCGACCGTCTGCTGTTCAAAGGCGTCGAAGGACGGCACCTTACGGAGCACGTCGAGCGAAATGGACTCGGCGATCTCCTCGAAGAAATCTTCGATCGGGCGGCCCCGGCGTCGCGCCAGCCGCCCGATCGGAATCTTCGGGTCCGCGATCGCCTCGACATCCTTCGGCCGGGCGGGCACACCCATCTCCGCGTCGCTCCACTGAACGCCGAGGGCAGCCCGCAGCGCGGCTCCATCGGCGAGCAGCCACGCCTCGGTCTCACGAACCGGCACAACCGGCACCAGGCGTTCCGATCGCGACCGGCCCCACGCCTTGATCAACGGAGCGATCCACTCGTCGCGGACACGATCCGCGTTGGCGCCTCGATCTCGGTGAACGAAAACGAGGTGGAAGGTGTCCGCGTTCTCCTCCACAAGCCCGAGAATTTCGGGCACGTTCGGCGGGCGTTGCAGATGACGGAGGACCGTGACCTGGTCAACGTCCACCGGATCCTCGAACCGGGTCAGGCAGATCTCCTCGAGCGCCCGATAGAGCAGGAAGGGAAGGAAACGGTCATCGGAAACACCCTCCGAGATGAGGGCGGAAGCGAGATACCGCATCAGGCTTCCAACGCCTGACCGACCTCGAATTCCGCGATCTCCGCGGGGCTGACCAGACGTTCGTTCGGCTCCCGCCGGTCCTGGACCGCCAGGGACGGGCGGGCGCTGGTCGCGATGAGTCTCGGCTGTGTGATGCGACTCCGGGATCTGCCGGGCAGGATCCGGGAGACCGTGGTGAGGAAGACCGCGTCGGCCCTCGTCCCCTGTGCTTCGACCGGCTTCAGCGCGCGCAGGATCGCTGGGGAATGGCTGGTCAGGAGAAGCTGGGTGAGGGGTGCCGATGGATCGCCCGCACGCCGGTCGACGGCTCGATCGACGATCGACCGGAGGCGCTGGACAAGCGTGATGAGCCGTTGCGGATAAATGCCGTTCTCGGGCTCCTCGAAGCAGAGGAGGCCCGAATTCTCCGGATCATAGGCCGCGGTCAGGAGCGCCGCGGCACGGAGCGTCCCGTCCGACGCCACCCGTGCTGACACCGGCTCCCCGCGGCCGCGGGCACGGAACTCCACCTCCCGGCGCCGCCTCTTGACGTCCTCGTCCACTTGGACGCCGCTGACGTCGGAGATGATGCTCGCAAGGTCGGCCGAGACGTCACCCAGAAGACCTTGCGGCTGGTCGAGGGTGCTGGTGGTCTCGGCGATGCGGTGCAGGGTGTTCGGCAGGTGCCCGCCGTCCGCGCCGAGAGCCGCCGGATCGTCGAAACCGTCGGGGCGCCGGAGGGCGGTCGGGTCGAGGTGGAGCTGCCGCCAGGACTCGAGTTCACGCCTCAACGCGTAGAGCGTCGCGACCTGGGAAGCAGTGCCGATGACCGACAGCACCGTCGCGCTGGCGTTCCCGGCAGGAATTCGAACCGCTGGCACCACGGTGTCGCCGGCCCACAGCTGGAAGTTCGACGAGTTCGCCTCGCGCTGAGTGTCGAGGAATCGGGCGTTCGACTCCCGATCGGCTTCCAACAGCCGGTCAGCGAGGACCGGGAATCGTGCGGCCCACCGGTCCTCGCCAGGTGAAAGCGCCCGCGCGGCCTCGTCCTTGACGAAGGGCCGAAGCCCGGACGGGGTTTCCCTGAACTCGATCGTCAGCTCGTACCGGACCCGCGTCGCCTCCACGGCGCGGGTCTCGCCGAAAGCATCCGTGACACGACTGTCGAGCAGGACTTCGACCGCGAATCGCATCTCACGGTCGGAGGAACTCGCGGCGTCGCGGTGAAACAGTTCGCGAAGGTCGCCGCGGACGTGCTGAGCCGCCTCCGCCACCGGCTCGGAAGCCAGCCGGGAAAGGAACCGAAGCGCATCGAACAGATTCGACTTCCCCGTTCCGTTTCGCCCCAGAACCACCAGGAACGGCGGCAGGTCCAGGGCGAAATCACGGAACGTCTTGAAGCCGTCGATCTCGATTCGAGTAAGCACTTCGGCCCCTCCCGAAGGCGGCTAATCCGTCACAGCGCGGGCGGGGTGAAGGTGCCGACCGCCGACTCGAGGGCGGCGGCGACGCGGTACATCCGGTCGTCGGCCATGGTCGGCGCCATCACCTGGAAGCCGACCGGCAGGCCCTCGGAGAGGCCGCAGGGGACCGAGATGGCCGGGCCGCCGTAGAGGTTGGTCGGGATGGTGAAAAGGTCGGCCAGGTACATCTGGTACGGGTCGGAGGTGCGCGAGCCGAACGGGAACGCGACGAACGGCGTGGTCGGCGAGACCAGCACGTCGACCTTTTCGAAGGCCGACTCGAAGTCGCGGGTGATCAGCGTGCGGACCTTCTGGGCCTGGCCGTAGTAGGCGTCGTAGTAGCCCGACGACAGCGCGTACGTGCCCAGGATGATCCGGCGCTTGACCTCGGGGCCGAAACCGGCCTCGCGGGTCAGCGACATGACCTCCTCGAGCGAGTGCTTGCCGTCGTCGCCGGTGCGCAGGCCGTACCGGACACCGTCGAAGCGGGCCAGGTTGGACGAGGCCTCACTCGGGGCGATCAGGTAGTAGGCCGGCAGCGCGTACTGGAAGTGCGGGCAGGACACCTCGACTACCTCGGCCCCCAGCTTGACCAGGGCCTCGAGCGACTCGTGGAAGGCGGCCAGCACGCCCGGCTCGGAGCCGTCGCCGGCGAACTCCTTGACCAGGCCCAGCTTGACGCCGGCCAGGTCGCCCGAGCCACCGCGGCGGGCGGCGGCGACGACGTCGGGCACCGGCTGCGGGATGGAGGTGGAGTCGCGCGGGTCGTGCCCGGCGATCACCGAGTGGAGCAGGGCCGCGTCCTCGACCGTGCGGGCGCAGGGCCCGGGCGTGTCGAGCGACGAGGAGAAGGCGATGAGGCCGTAGCGGGAGGTGCCGCCGTACGTCGGCTTGGCACCGACCGTGCCGGTGACCGCGCCCGGCTGGCGGATCGAGCCGCCGGTGTCGGTGCCGATGGCCAGCGGGGCCTCGTACGCGGCGAGGGCGGCCGCGCTGCCGCCGCCGGAGCCGCCGGGGATGCGCCCGAGGTCCCACGGGTTGTTCGTGGGCCCGTACGCCGAATACTCCGTCGACGAGCCCATCGCGAACTCGTCCATGTTGGTCTTGCCGAGCATCACCGTGCCGGCCGCGCGCAGCCGCTCGACGAGCGTCGCGTCGTACGGCGGGCGCCAGCCCTCGAGGATCTTGGAGGCGGCCGTGGTCGGCACGCCCTTGGTGGCGATGACGTCCTTGACGGCGATCGGCACGCCGGCCAGCGGACCGGTCACCTCGCCCCGGTCGACCCGCTCGGCCGCGGCCAGCGCGCCCTCGCGGTCGACGTGCAGGAACGCGTGCACGCGCTCGTCGACCGCGTCGATCCGGTCGAGGTGGGCGGTGGTGACCTCGACGGCCGAGGCTTCCTTCGAGGCGATGGCCGACGCCAGCTGGGCCGCCGTCATCCTGGTCAGATCGGTCACGGCGGTCAGTCCTCCTCGTCCAGGATCCGCGGCACCCGGAAACGGCCCTCGTAGGCGTCGGGCGCGCCGGAGAGCGCCTGCTCCTGGGTGAGGGACGGCTGCGGGACGTCGTCGCGGTACACATTCGTCAGCGGCACGGAGTGCGACGTCGGCGGGATGTCATCCGCCGCCACGTCACCGATCCGGGCGACGGACTGGAGGATCACGTCGAGCTGCCCCGCGAACCGGTCCAGTTCCTCCTCGGTCACGGCGAGCCGCGACAGGCGCGCCAGATGCGCGACCTCTTCGCGGGAGATGGCGGCCATCCTGCCCCTACTTTCTCGAATGCGACGCTGACGGGTGGAGTCTATTTCGCCCGCTGGCGCAGGCTGTGGCCGGGACCGTCAAGAACTCGGCAGTGCGGCCCGCGGCAGGCGGACCGGGCGGTAGCGGGAGAGCCAGACGGCCAGGTCGGAGGCGGGCATGGGTCGGGCGTGGAACCAGCCCTGTGCGGCGTGGCAGCCGGCCTCGGCCAGCAGGCGCCAGGTGCGCTCGTCCTCGACGCCCTCGGCCACGGCGCGCAGGCCCAGGGCCTCGGCCAGGTCGATCACCGAGCGGACGATGGCGGCGTCGCCGCGGTCGGTGGCCATGCCGAGGACGAACGAGCGGTCGATCTTCACTTCGGCCAGGGGCAGGCGGCGCAGGTGCTGGAGCGACGAATAGCCGGTGCCGAAGTCGTCCAGGGAGATGGCGATGCCCATCCGGTCGAGGCGGGTGATCGTGTTCAGCACCCGGTGCGGGTCGGCCATCAACGCGCTCTCGGTGATCTCCAGTTGCAGCAGGTCGGCCGGTACGCCGTACGACCGCAAAAGATCTTCGACCCGATCGGCGATGTCACCGGCGTGCAGGTCGCGGGCGCTCACGTTGACCGCCGCCCGCATCGGCCGTCCGGCCTCCCGCCACTGCGCGAGCTGGGCTGTCACGTCGTGCAGCACCCGCTCGGTCAGCAACCGCATGACCGGGGTGGGCTCGGCGACCCGGATCAGCTCCTCCGGGCCGACCAGGCCCCGCTCCGGATGCCGCCAGCGCAGCAGGGCTTCGACCCCGACCACCTCGCCGGTCGCGATGGCGATCTGCGGCTGGTAGAACAGCGTGATCCCGTCGTCGGGCGCGTCCTCGCGCAGCGCGTGCCGCAGGTCGGCCAGCAGGGCCAGCCGGTCGGGCGAGTGGTGGGCCGCGTCCGGGCCGTAGACGGCGACCTGGTCCCCGCGCTGCTTGGCGTCGTACATGGCGGTCTCGGCCTGCCGCAGCAGCGTCGAGCCGTCACCGCCGGGTTCCCGCTGCAGGGCGATCCCGATCGAGGCCGACACGTCGACCGGCATGCCGTCGAACGCGAAGGGCCGGTTGAGGGCCTCGGCCAGGTGGTGCGCGATGCGGCGCGCGCCGGGCGCCCCGTCGACCCGCGTGGCGAGCACCGCGAATTCGTCCCCGCCCAGCCGCACCACCAGATCGTGGGCCGGAACCACCGCCGCCAGCCGCCGCGCGACCTCCACGAGCAGGCGGTCTCCCACGCTGTGCCCGAGGGCGTCATTGACCGTACGGAATCGGTCGAGATCGAGAAGCAGAAGCGCAAGCCTCTTCCCCCTGCCCTGCGAGAGGACGGAGGCGTGCAGCGCCCGGCGATTGGGCAGCCCCGTCAAAGCGTCCACCCGGGAGGCCCGCTCGAACTCCCCCGCCGACCGGACCATCCGGTGCACGGCATGAAGAGCAAGGAGAACTAGTGGTACGAAGGCGAGCCCGACCTGAGCGGTGGCCAGCACCACCGGCCCGAGCAGAAGCAGGGCCCCGGTCGCCAGCACCTCGACCCCGCGCTGGCGCCACCGGGTCCGCGTGCGCTCCGCCACGGCCCGCGCCACGACAGCCGCCAGCCCGTACCGGGCGACGATCCAGGCAGTGGCCGCGGCCACGGTCAGAAGCGCGTCGTCCCAGTCGTAGCGGGGTCCGATCCGCAGCGAGACGAGAGCCGCCACCGCGCTGGTGGCCGCCAACGCCACCGTATGCTGCAGCGCCAGATGCAGGGTCCGCCGGACCGGCTGCCGCATCCGCACCCCGGCCACCGCGACGGCGACGATCTGAACGGCCAGCGCCGCCCCGAATCCCCACGCCAGGGCGATGGCGAAGGTGAAGCAGATCGACGGCAGGATCACCGAGCTGGCCCGCCGGTTGGCCACGACATAGGGCCGGGCGTCGACCACGACGGCCAGCGCCCCCATGAGCCAGTAGGCCGCCGGCAGTTCCCCGAACCCGTCGCGCCCTCCGAGCCAGAGCAGCCCGTCGACGACGAACGCCAGCCCCCAGGTGACGATCAGCGCGCGCCGCCGCTTGGGCCCGTTCAGGCGCTCATCCGCCCCCGGCTCGACGGCAGGGCAGAGCTCGGCAAGGCGGCGGTTCGCCGTGGAGTTGCGGGGGCGTGCGGCGTCCATGCGACCTCCACCATGGCGTCGATCAACCGATCGTTCTCACGATAGATCCACATGGTCTTTTCGCCGCGAAACCGCTTTGCCGTTATCAAATCGGCATAAGCCCTCAAACGTGCAATAAACCCAAATTACTCCCTTCGAGTGACGGCATCGCTCAGGTGTCAGGTCTCATCGCCGCCGATTTCGGCCACCTCCCGGGCCGCGTCGGGGCCGTCGGCCAGGAGGACGGCGAAACCCTCCTCGTCGAGCACCGGAACCTTCAGGGAGATGGCCTTGTCGTATTTGCTTCCCGGGTTGTCGCCGACCACAACGAAAGCCGTCTTCTTCGACACGGAGCCGCTCACCTTGCCGCCCCGGGAGGTGACGGCCTCGGTCGCCTGGTCGCGGGAGTAGGTGGCGAGCGTTCCGGTCACGACGAGGGTCATGCCCTCGAGCGGACGGGGGCCCTCGTCGACCCGCTCGTCGGCCATGCGGACGCCGGCCTCGCGCCACTTGCGGACGATCTCGCGATGCCAGTCGACGGTGAACCACTCGCGCAGGCTCTCGGCGATCGTCGGGCCGACGCCCTCCACCGAGGACAGCACGTCCGGCTCCGCCTTGGCCTTGGCCGGGGTCGTGGTCTCGGCGCCGGCGGCCTCGACCGCGGCCGCCTCCTCGGCGCTGCCGGGCGGGGCGGCCACGATGGCCTCGATGGCCTCCATCGAGCCGAACTGGCGGGCCAGGGCCTGGGCCGCGGTCGGGCCCACATGGCGGATCGAGAGGGCGACCAACACCCGCCACAAGGGACGGTCCTTGGCGCCCTCGAGGTTTTCCAGGAGCTTCACCGCGTTCGTACCCAGGCTGCCGTCCTGGTTGACGAAGAACGGAGACTGGCGCAGCTGGTCCTCGGTCAACGCGAACAACTCGCCCTCGTCGGTGATGACGCCGGAGTCGAGCAGGGCCTGCGCGGCCTTGTAGCCGAGCACCTCGATGTCGAAGGCGCCCCGGCCGGCCAAGTGGAAGACGCGCTCGCGGAGCTGGGCCGGGCACGACCGCGTGTTGGGGCACCGGATGTCGATGTCGCTCTCTTTCGCCGGCGCCAGCTTGGTGCCGCAGGCGGGGCAGTGCGTCGGCATCACGAACGGGTGCGCGTCGTCGGGGCGCAGGTCGATGACCGGGCCGAGTACCTCGGGGATCACATCGCCGGCCTTGCGCAGCACAATCGTGTCGCCGATCAGCACGCCCTTGCGCTCGACCTCGCGCGCGTTGTGCAGCGTGGCCTGCGCGACAGTGGAGCCCGCCACCTTGACCGGCTCGAGGACCGCGAACGGGGTGACCCGGCCGGTGCGGCCGACGTTCACCGCGATGTCGAGGAGCTTGGTCGTGACCTCCTCGGGCGGGTATTTGTAGGCGATGGCCCAGCGCGGCGCCCGCGACGTCGAGCCGAGGCGGCCCTGGATGGCCACCGAGTCGCATTTGATGACCACGCCGTCGATCTCGTGCTCGACGTCGTGGCGATGCTCGCCGTAGTACGCGATGAACTCGCGGATGCCGTCGAGGCCGTCGACCAGTTTCCACCGGGAGCTGGTCGGCAGACCCCAGGACTTCAGGGCCTCGTACGCATGCGATTGCGACGCCGGCGTGAAACCCTCCCGGGCCCCGATGCCGTGCACGACCATGCGCAGGCCGCGGGACGCGGTGACGCGCGGGTCCTTCTGCCGGAGGCTGCCGGCGGCCGCGTTGCGCGGGTTGGCGAACGGCGCCTTGCCCTGCTCGACCAGCGACGCGTTGAGATCGGCGAAGGCCGACACCGGGAAGTAGATCTCGCCGCGCACCTCGAGCAGGTCGGGCGGGTTGTCGCCGGCCAGCCGCTCGGGGATCTCGCGGATCGTGCGGACGTTCGACGTCACGTCCTCACCGGTGCGCCCGTCGCCCCGGGTGGCACCGCGGACGAGACGGCCCTTCTCGTACGTCAGATTGATCGCCAAGCCGTCGACCTTGAGCTCACAGATGAACTCGACCGGACCGCCGGCGTCGCGCACCGTGCGGTCGACCCAGCCGCTGAGCTCGTCGTCGTCGAAGACGTTGTCGAGCGAGAGCATGCGCTCGGCGTGCTCGACCGGTGTGAACAGCGTGGAGAAGGTGCCGCCCACGTTCTGCGTCGGCGAGTCGGGCGTGCGCAGCGCCGGGAACTCGGTCTCGATCGCCTCGAGCTCGCGCAGCAGCTTGTCGAACTCGGCGTCGGAGACGGTCGGCGAATCGAGCACGTAATAGCGGTACTGATGACCGCGCAGCTCGTCGCTCAGCTCGGCGTGGCGCGCGCTCGCCTCGGGCGTCGGATCCTTGCCGGCGGCGGCCTCCTGCTCGGCGGTCGGACCGGCGACGACGGCCTCGTCGCTGTCCTGCTTCGATTTCGCCTGATCAGGCACCGTGACCCCCTAGCTCGACCTTCTAGGGGAACGGTAGTCGCCACCTCTGACATTTTGGTGACCGCGCGCCGCGATCAGGC
Organism: Paractinoplanes atraurantiacus; assembly: GCF_900215205.1. Classification (GTDB taxonomy): domain Bacteria; phylum Actinomycetota; class Actinomycetes; order Mycobacteriales; family Micromonosporaceae; genus Actinoplanes; species Actinoplanes atraurantiacus. The sequence goes on along the minus strand of NZ_OBDY01000001.1, from coordinate 1,055,084 downwards.
CTCGGCCAGCCTCCGCGCGGCTTCACGGCAGGCGGTCAAGACCTCTCGCGCGTACGGCTCGGTGGCCCCCGCCAGCCCGCAGGCCGGCGTGATCACGACTTGCTGCGGCAACCGGGCCGCCGGGAACCCGAGCCTTTTCCACAGCGTCGAGACCCGCTCGGCCGTACGCTTGCCGGCCGTCGACGGATCACCCGAGGAAGCCTGGCCGGTCGAGGGCACGGCCCCCGCGAACAGCCCGATCCCGGCCTCGATGGCCTCACCCAGCGGGTCGAGATCTTTGAGCAACGACAGGTCGAGCGCGACGGCCACGCTCCGCGCGTCTTTAAAGACTTGCAGGGGTACGTCCGGTGCACAGCAATGCGCGACGACGGGCACCCCGACGGCCTCGACGATCGTTCGCAGCGCCGTGGCCGCGTCGGCCCCGTCGACCGACTTGTAGGCGCCGAGCCCACTCTCGGTCGGCACCCGCCCGGCCAGCACCGCCGGCAGCGAGGGCTCGTCGATCTGCAGCAGCAGGCTCGCACCGGGCAGCCGCTTGCGCACCTCGTCGACGTGCTTGCGCAGCCCCTCGGCCAGCGAGTCGGTCAGATCACGCACGGCACCCGGATCGCGCAGCAGCCGCCCGCCGATCGGCCGGTCGATGCTCGCCGCCAGCGTCCACGGCCCGGCCGACTGGAGCTTGACCGTCCCCGTGAACCCGTCACCCTGCTCGGTGAGCTGGTCGAGGTCGCGTTCGAGCAGATCGGCCGTCCGCCGAAGGTCTTTCCCGGCCCGCGGCGCCACCTGCCACCGCCCCGCATAGAGCTGCACCGGCAGCTCCACGAGAAACCCGGCGCTGCGCCCGATCATGTCGGCCCCCGGCCCGCGAGCCGGCAGCTCGGCCAGATGGGGCAGGAGGGGCAGCTCCCCGAAGACGATCCGCTGCGCCTCGGCGATGTCCGTCCCCGGCAACGACCCGATCCCGGTCGCCGCTCCGACCGGCCATGGGAAATCAGCCACGGTCGTCACCGGAAGCACCGACCGCGACAGCCACAGACCCGCCGGCCCTCACCGCAAGATCATCACGGGAAGGGGAGGCGGAGGGCGCGGAAGCGGAGAGCGCAGAGGCAGAGGCGGAGGCGGAGGCGGAGGCGGAGGGCGCGGAAGCGGAGGGCGCGGCAGGCGCCGAGGGACGCAGCGCTTCCGAGGCCGTGCCCTCGGTGATGGTGGCCGAGCCCAGGACGATGTCGCCGGCCGCCGGGTCGCGGCGGTAGGCCACGATCGCCTGGCCGGCGGCCACGCCCCGGGCCGGGGAGAGCAGGCGGGCGGTCAGGGTGCCGTCGGCGACGGTCACCACGGCCGGGACCACCTCGCCGTGGGCGCGCAGCTGGACGTCGCACTCGACCGGGGTCTCGGCGCCGTGCCAGATCGGGCGGGTCGCGGTCACCACGTCGACCTCGAGGTCCTCGCGCGGGCCGACCGTCACCGTGTTGGTCACCGGGGTGATCGACAGGACGTAGCGGGGGCGGCCGTCCGGCGCCGGCACGCGGAGGTCGAGGCCCTTGCGCTGGCCGACCGTGTACGCGTACGCGCCGTCGTGGGTTCCGAGCTTCTCGCCCGTACGGCCGTCGACGATGTCGCCCGGGGCCTCGCCCAGCTTGCGCTGGAGGAAGCCCTTGGTGTCGCCGTCGGCGATGAAGCAGATGTCGTGCGAGTCGGGCTTGTCGGCCACGGCCAGGCCGCGCGCGGCCGCCTCGTCGCGCACCTGCGCCTTGGTCGAGTCGCCGAGCGGGAAGACGGCCCGGGACAGCTGATCGCCGGTGAGCACGGCCAGCACGTACGACTGGTCCTTGGCGTGGTCGACGCTGCGCCGCAGCAGGCCGTCGGCGCCGAGGCGGGCGTGGTGGCCGGTGACGACGGCGTCGAAGCCGAGCGCGACCGCCCGGTCGAGCACCGCCTCAAACTTGATCTTCTCGTTGCAGCGCAGGCAGGGGTTCGGCGTGCGGCCCGCCGCATACTCCGCGACGAAGTCGTCGACGACGCTCTCGTGGAACTGGTCGGCCATGTCCCACACGTAGAACGGGATGCCGATCACGTCGGCCGCCCGGCGCGCGTCACGGGAGTCTTCCAGCGTGCAGCAGCCTCGCGCGCCCGTCCGATAGGTCTGGGGGTTTCGCGCCAGCGCCAGGTGCACCCCGGTGACGTCGTGACCGGCGTCGTGGGCGCGCGCGGCGGCAACGGCGGAATCGACCCCGCCCGACATGGCCGCTAGTACTCGCATGCCGGTAAGCGTATCCGGCCTCAGCGGGGCGTCTTCCAGGCCGTGGCGCGGCGGGCGCGCTCGACCGCGCCGGGCAGGGCCGCCACGAGGGCGTCGATGTCGGCGGTGGTCGAGGTGTGGCCCAGGGTGAAGCGCAGCGAGGAGCGGGCGCGGTCGTCGTCGGCGCCCATGGCGATCAGCACGTGGCTGGGCTGGGCCACGCCGGCCGAGCAGGCCGAGCCCGTCGAGCAGTAGATGCCCGCGGCGTCGAGCAGCAGCAACAGCGCGTCGCCCTCGCAGCCGGGGAAGCTGAAGTGCGCGTTGCCGGGCAGCCGGTCGCCGGTCATCCCGTTGCAGATGACGTCGGGGACCGCGGCGCGGACCCGGGCCACCAGATCGTCGCGCAGGGCGCCGACCCTGGCCGCGTACTCCACCTGGCTCTTGACTGTCGTCTCGACGGCCGTGGCGAAGGCCACCACCCCCGCGGTGTCGAGCGTGCCCGAGCGGACGTCGCGCTCCTGGCCGCCGCCGTGCAGCAGCGGCGTGCAGGCCACGTCGCGGCCGAGCAGCAGCGCACCCACCCCGACCGGGCCGCCCACCTTGTGGCCGGTGACCGTCATCGCCGCCGCGCCGCTCGCCGTGAAGTCGACCGGCACCTGGCCGACCGCCTGCACCGCGTCGGTGTGGAACGGGATGCCCGCCGCCGCGGCCAGCGCCGCCAGCTCGTGCACCGGCTGGAGCGTGCCCACCTCGTTGTTCGCCCACTGGACGCTGATCACGGCGATCTCGTCCGCGTACTGGTCGATGACCGCGGCCACGGCGGACGGGTCGACCCGGCCCCCGGAGTCGACCGGCAGCCAGCTGATCTGGGCGCCCTCGTGCGTGCCGAGCCACTCCACCGCGTCCATGACCGCGTGGTGCTCGACCGCGGACGCCACGACGCGGTTGTGGTTGAGCGAGGCCGACCGGCGGGCCCAGAAGATGCCCTTGGTCGCCAGGTTGTCGCTTTCGGTGCCGCCGCTGGTGAAGACCACCTCGGACGGGCGGGCGCCGAGGGCCGCGGCGATGCGCTCGCGGGACTCCTCGACCAGCCGCCGGGCGTGCCGGCCGGCCGCGTGCAGGGACGACGGATTGCCGACCTCGCGGGCGGCGGCGACATACGCCTCCAGCGCCTCGGCGAGCATCGGCGTGGTCGCCGCGTGATCCAAGTAGGCCATCACGATGAAGCTTATGCCTGACGGCGAACGGCCCGGCGCACAGCGCCGGGCCGCTCGTGCGTGAGCACTGTTACTTCCGCTTACGGATCTCGTCGGCGGCCTGGGGCACAACCTTGAACAGGTCGCCCACCACGCCGTAGTCGGCCAGCTCGAAGATCGGGGCCTCGGGGTCCTTGTTGACCGCGACGATCGTCTTCGAGGTCTGCATGCCGGCCCGGTGCTGGATCGCGCCGGAGATGCCGAGCGCGACGTACAGCTGCGGCGACACGGTCTTGCCGGTCTGGCCGACCTGGAACTGGTGCGGGTAGAAGCCCGAGTCGACGGCCGCGCGGGACGCGCCGACGGCGCCGCCGAGCAGGTCGGCCAGCTCCTCGACCAACTTGAAGTTGTCGGCGTTGCCGACGCCGCGGCCACCGGAGACGACCACGCCGGCCTCGGTGAGCTCGGGGCGCGAGCCCTTGGTCTCGGTGACCCGCTCGACGACCTTGGTCAGCTTGTCGGCCTCGGACAGCTCGGCTGTGACCTGCTCGACGGCCGGGGTCGCGGCCGACGGCTCAGGGGTGACCGAGTTGGGGCGGATGGTCACGATCGGCAGGCCCTTGGTGACCTTCGACTTGACGATGGTGGAGCCGGCGAACGCGACCTGGGTGGCGGTGCCGTCGGCGGCCACCTCGACCGCGTCGGTCAGCAGGCCGTTGTCGAGCTTGACGGCCAGGCGGCCGGCGATCTCCTTGCCCTCCTGCGTCGAGCCCAGCAGGACGGCGGCCGGCTGCTTCTGGCGTACGAGCGAAGCCACGACGGTCGCCTTGGGGGCAACGAGGTAGTCGGACGCCTCGGCCACGTAGATCTTCTCCGCGCCGTACTCGGCCAGCTTCGCCTGGTCGACGTCGCCGAAGACGACGGCGGAGGGTGAGCCCAGCGTGCGGGCGATGGTCAGCAGCTCCAGCGTGACCTTCTTGACGGAGCCTTCCACGACGACAAGAACTTCAGCCATGACCGGCCCCTCTCAGACGAACTTCTCGGTGGCGAGGTACGACACCAGCTGCGTGCCGCCGTCGCCCTCATCGGTGATCTTCGTGCCGGCCGAGCGCGGCGGGCGCTTGGCGAACTCGAGCACCTGCGACGTGGCGCCGGCGAAGCCGACCTCGCCCGCGTCGACGCCCAGGTCGGACAGGGCCAGGGCCTGCACCGGCTTCTTCTTGGCGGCCATGATGCCCTTGAAGGACGGGTACCGCGGCTCGTTGATCGTGTCCCAGACGCTGACGACGGCCGGGGTGGCCGCGGTGACGACCTCGTAGCCCTCGTCGGTCTGCCGCTCGGCGGTCAGCTGCGAGCCGTCCACGGTGAGCTTGCGGGCGCCGGTCAGCGCCGCGATGCCGAGACGCTCGGCGATCATGTGGGGCAGGACCTGCACGCGGCCGTCGGTCGACTCGGCGCCGCAGAGGATCAGGTCGGCGCCCAGCTGGCCGAGAGCGGTGGCGAGAACCTTGGAGGTGGCCACGGCGCAGGAGCCGTGCAGCGCGTCGTCGGAGATGTGAACGGCCTTGTCCGGGCCCATCGACAGCGCCTTGCGGATCGACTCGGTCGCGCCGCCCGGGCCCATGGTCAGCACGGTGACCTCGCCCCCGTGCGCCTCCTTGATCTTCAACGCCTCCTCGATGGCGTACTCGTCCATCTCGTTGATGACGTTGCTCGCCGAGGCACGCTCGACCGTGAAGTCCTGCGAGCTCAGGGTGCGCTCGGCACCGGAGTCGGGTACCTGCTTCACCAGTACGACGATGTTCATCGCGCTTTTACGACCCTCCTGTTATGACCGCCGGCCCATACACCCGCCAGGTTACCCGTCAGTAAGTTGCACGTGGCGTGCACCTAGTAGTGACTCACCTCACCCGTCCCGCCCGCAAGACGACTACGATCAGGGCAAGGAGGTGTCGCGATATGTCCGGCCAAATCGCTCCGCTGGTCGACGGTGTGCTTCCGTCCGACTCACATACTCCCCCACGCCTGGACGGCCCTGCGCCGGACACCCATGGACGTGCCGGACCCGACTCACCCTGGTGCCGATGCGGCCGGCCCCGCGAGGCGTGCGTCAGTGACGAAGTCCGCATGCTGTGGGCCCGCCTTCTGGACCTCCGCGGTCAATAATCAACAGGTGTTACGGGAGTGGTTCGATCCGGAGAAGACGCCGACCGTCGGCCGCACGCCCGACTACCGGTTCTCGCTGGCCAACGAGCGCACCTTCCTGGCCTGGATCCGCACCGGCCTGGCGCTGATCGCCGGCGGGCTGGCCTGCGCCCAGTTCCTGCCGCCGCTGCCCATCACGTTCCTGCGCGAGGGCCTGGCCATCGCCCTGCTGCTGCTCGGCAGCGTGGTCGCCCTGCGAGCGGTCGACCATTGGGCCCGTACGGAGAGGGCCATGCGCCTGGGCGAGGAGCTGCCCGGCTCGAAGTTCCCGGCCATCCTGGCGATGGTCGTCGCCTTGGGCGCCCTGCTCCTGATCATCACAGTGTTGATCAACGCGGCCAAGGAATGATCCGCAGCCGTGGACTGACGCGCGACCGCGGACTGACGCGCGACCATGCAATGAGGCGCGGCCATGCAATGAGGCGCGGCCGTGGATGACGCCGCGGCCCGGACCGCCGATCATGGCGCCGCCGCCGAGCGGACCCGCCTGGCCTGGCGCCGCACCGCCCTCTCGGCGGCGGCGGTCGCCCTGCTCGCCCTGCGACCGGCCATCACCCACCCCGCCCACGCCGGGCGGTGGATCGCGGCCGCCCTGATTTTCCTCGGCTGGGCGGTGATGGTGGCCATCGCCTACCGGCGAGCGCGGGGGCTGACCTCGATCCCGCCCAGGCCGGCACGCCGCACCGTGCCGGCCTTCGCCCTTCTCGCCCTGGCCTTCGCCCTGCTCGGCGGCTTGGTCATCGCCCTCTGAACCCCCGCCGGGGAGGGAGAGGGGGCGCGAGGAGAAGCGAAGAGCGCGGGCGCGAGGAGAAGCGAAGAGCGCGGGCGCGAGGAGGGAAGGGAAGAGGAAGGCGCGAGAGGACAGGAAGGCGCGAGAGGACGGCCGGGGGCGCGAGAGGACAGGAAGGGGAAGGAGGAGGGCTAGGCCGGAAACGGCGCGGAGGTGCTGCGTACGGGCCCTCGAGGGGGCGGCGCCGACCATTTTGGTCCGGTTGTCATGCTCTGATCGTCGCCGGAAGCGCCGGGGCGCGTCATCATTGCCTCATGGTCCGGTTGTTCATCCTCCTGGCTGCCGTGCAGCTGGTGCTCTTCGTGCTGGCGCTGATCAGCTGTCTGTCGGCCGATCGGGTGCGTAACGCGCCGCGCCTGGTGTGGGTTCTGGTGATCCTGCTGATCCCGCTGCTCGGCCCCATCGCGTACTTCGTCTGGGGCCGGCCCCTGCCGCCGCCGACGGAGGGCGGCCCCGTCCGCCGTCACGCGTCGCGGCCCTCCTCCCCCGACGACGACCCCGATTTCCTGCGGTCGGTCGACACCGAGAAATCCCGCCGGGACAGCGAGATGCTCGCCCAGTGGGAGAAGGAGCTGAACAAGGGCGAGGAGGACTAGGCCAGGTTCGACGACCGCGGATAGGCGTCGGCCGGGTCGGTCAGCACGTTGACCAGGTAGGGCACGCCCGCGGCGAAGGCCCGTTCGAGTGCCGGGCCGATGCCGGACGCCTTCTCCACCGTCTCGCCGGCGCCGCCGAGGGCACGGACCACCTCGTCGTAGCGCAGGCCGGGCTGCAGGTCGGCGGCCACGTCATACCCGTACATGGCCTGCATGGGGTGTTTCTCCAGCCCCCAGATGCCGTTGTTGCCGACCACCATGACCACCGGGAGTCGCTGCCGGACCAGCGATTCCACGTCCATCAGGGAGAAACCGGCCGCGCCGTCGCCGAAGAGCACGCAGATCTGCCGGCCGGGATAGGTGACCCGGGCTCCCATGGCATAACCCATTCCGGTGCCGAGGCAGCCGTACGGGCCGGGGTCGAGCCAGGTGCCGGGCTGCGACGGCTCGAGATACCTTCCGGCGTACGACACGAAGTCGCCCCCGTCGCCGATCGTCACCGCGTCCGGCGCCAGAATCTTGCGCAGTTCGCCGTAGACCCGCGCCGGCTTGATCGGGTCGGATTCGGCCGCCATCGCCTCGGCGTCGCGCGCCTTGCCGGCGTCCTCGGCCGAGCGCAGACCGTCGATCCACTCCGAGTGGTCGGCCCGGTCGCCGGTGTGGTCGGCCAGCGCCGTGAGGATCAGCCGCAGGTCACCGGTGGGCGCGACGGCCGGGGTCACGTGTGTGGCGCGCTGCGAGGGCGCGTCCACGATGTGCACCACCTGGGCCTCGCCGAACTCGCCGAAGCCGAGCCGGAAGTCGAGCGGCGTGCCGATCACGCAGACCACGTCGGCCTCGTTGAGGGCGGGCCGCCGCGCCTTGGCGAAGGCCAGGGGGTGTGACGGCGGCAGCGCGCCCCGGCCCATGCCGTTGGTGAAGACCGGAATCTGAAGCGCCTCGGCGGCCGCTTTCAGAGCGTCGATCGCGTCACCGCCCCACACGTCCGATCCCGCGATGATCACCGGCCGCGCGGCGGAGGCCAGCAGGCGGGCGGTCTCCTCGACCAGCGAAGGATCCGGCTCGATCACCGGGATGGCCGGGGTGCCCGGCGCGGCCGCCTCGCCGGTCGAGAAGACGACCTCCAGGGGCAGGTCGAGGAAGGCCGGGCCGCGGTGGGCGGTGAGCGCCGAGGTCAGCGCGGCCCCGATCTCGCCCGCGATGGCGTCGGTGTCGCCGACCGTCGCGGCGTACTTGGTGATCGTCTTGACCAGCGGCACGTGGTCGAACTCCTGGAGGCTGCCCGACCCCCAGCGGAACGCGGGCGCCCGGCCGCCCAGCACGAGCACCGGCGAGGCGTTGAAGAACGCGCTGGTCAGGCCGGAGATGCCGTTGGTCACGCCGGGTCCGGCGGTGAGCACGGCGAGCCCGGGGCGCCGCTGCAGCTTGGCCACGGCCTCGGCCGCGAAGACCGCGGACTGCTCGTGGCGTACGTCGTAGATCGGAAATCCGGTCTTGTGCGCCGCGTCGTAGAGCGGGAACACGTGCCCGCCGGAGAGAGTGAACATCTCGGTCACGCCGTACGCACGCAGGGCCGCCAGCGCCAGATCTCCGCCGTGCCCCTCGATCACCTCAGCCATGTCCAGCAGGTTACCGGTGAGTTAGATCCCGAGCAGCTCCCGAATCTCGTTCCACAAGTTTTCCGCGTCGAGCGGCAGCGAGTCGCCGTTGCCGTAGCCGTACGCGACGACCAGCGCGACCAACGGCACGACGATCATCAGCAGGACGCTGAGCGTGACCTGGAGGAAGCGCACGAAGCCGCTCGACCGTTTGCGCGGCTTCTTCCCGGCCGGCTGGGGCGGCTGATAAGGCTGCGGCGCGGGCGACATCGGCCGGCTCGCGCTCGGCGCCGCCGTCGCCACACCCCTGGGAGGTACGGAGATCGGCCGCTCGGTGCGGGGCGGCGCGCTCACCGGCTGCGTGAAGGCCGATTTCGGCGTCGGCACCGTCGCGTGCGGGTCCTGCGCCCAGTGGTTGTGGTCCGCGTCCGGCCACGGGTCGACCGGCGGCTGCAGCCCGGTGGTCCCGGGGATGTGCTCGGCCACGGGCGTCGTCGCGGCGTAATGCTCGGCCATCGGCGCCGTCGAGGGAAGGTGCTCGGCGGCCGGCGCCGTCTTCGGCATGTCGGCTGCCTCGACCCGTACGGTCGCCGACTCCGCCTTTCCCGTCGAGACCAGCCGCAGCTCGGCGGTCGGCCCGGGCGCGGCCGGCCCCGAGGCCAGCAGCGCGGCGCCGGCCAGGATGCTGCCCTCGGCCACCACCAGTTCCGGCTGCTCGATCACCACCGGCGCCTCGCCCAGCTCACGGTGGAGCAGGGTGGCCACCAGCGGGATGCGGCTGGCCCCGCCGACCAGGAAGACGCCGGCCAGCCGCCCCTCGGGCAGGTCGGCCCAGTCGAGCATGCCCTTGGTGATGCGCACCGTCTGGTCGAGGATCGGCCGGGCCAGTTTTTCCAGCTCGTCGCGGGTCAGGTGGACCTCGGTGTCGAGCAGCGGCACCACGAAGTCGGCCGACTGGGTGCGCGACAGCCGCTCCTTGGCGATCCGCACCTCTTCCCACAGCTGCCGCCGCGCCCGCCTCTCCTGGGCCGTGGTCGGCTCCAGCAGGCGCTGCCACTCGTCGGTCTTGAGGTGCTCGACGATGGCGGCGTCGATGTCGAGGCCGCCGATGTCGTCACGGCCGTCGACGGCCATGACTTCAAACCCTTCGGCCGTACGGGCGACGACGCTCGCGTCGAAGGTGCCCGCGCCGAAGTCGTGCACCACCACGACCGACCCGATCGGCACGTCGCGGCCGAGCACCTCGGCGAAGTACGTGGCGGCGGCGACCGGCTCGGCGACCAGCCGGGCCCGGGTCAGCCCGGCCTGGGCGGCCGCCTCGGCCAGCAGCGTGCGACGGGTCGCGCCCCAGGTGGCCGGGCAGGTCAGCGTCACCTCGGGCAGCAGCGGGCCGACCGCCCGGTGCCACTCCTCGGCCACCCGGGCCAGCACCGACGCGATCAGGTCGACGACCGGCACCTCCTGCTCGCCGAGGAGCACGAGGCCGTCGTCGATGCGGCGTTTCGGGTTGGGCTCGAAGCGGGCCGGGTCGAAACGGGCGGCGTGCACGGCGTCACGGCCGACGACGAAGCTGCCGTCGGGCTCGGCGTAGACGGCGGAGGGCAGCAGCGGGGACCCGTCGACCAGGATCGGGCGGGCGCGGCCGTCGGGCCAGCGCGCCACCGCGACAGTGTTCGAGGTGCCGAAGTCCACGCCGAGGGCATGCCTCTTCGGCTCACCTTGGTCGATGGGCATGGACCGAGTCTAGGGGGTACTTGCCCTTAGACGATCTTCCAGCGCGGAGGGTCATATCGCGCGCGCAGACAGCGAACGAGTTGATCGTCGCGGGTGCGCCCGAAGGCACCCTCGGGCCAGCAGCGGTCACCGACGGTCACGTCGCGCTGGACCTTGTCACCGTCCGGCCTCGGCTGGTCACGGGGCGTGGGCGAGGCGCTGGCCGAGGTGGTGGGCGGTTCCGGCGGCAGCAGGATCAGTTCGCTCGACGGCGTGACGCTCGGCACTGACGGCTCCGGCGCGGCCGGCGGGCTCGCGGCCGGTGAGCTCGGTGGAGAGGTGGTCGGTTTGCCCGGCGTGGCGGTCTTGGCCGGCCGGCGCGTCTTCGAGACCGGCGCTTGAGGGCCGCGCGACGCCGCCACCGGCGGCTCGGGAGCGGGAACGGCCGGAGCCGGCGCCGCCGAGGTGAGCCGCGGCGGCGGGGCGGCGGCCTGGTCGACCGCCGCGCCGGAACCACCCGGATCGGAGCTGGACCGGCCCAGCGTGAGCCAGCCGATCAGCGCGCAGAGCAGAGCCTGCCCGATCACCAGGGCCACGGCCATGCGCACGGTGCGGCGCACCCCACGCGTGACCGGAACCGGTTCCACACCGCGTGACTTTATGGCAACTGATCGATATATGCGAGGGTCAGCGGCCCGTAAATGTGGGTTTACGCTTCTCGACGAAGGCGGTGGTGCCCTCGATCCGGTCGTCGGTGGCGAACAGCCCGGCGAAAAGCTGCGACTCCAGCGCCAGGCCGGAGGCCAGATCGAGGTTGAGCCCGCCGTCCACCGCCAGCTTGGCCGCGCGCAGGGCCAGGGAGGGCCCGGAGACGTACGGCCGGACCAGCTCGACGGCTGTCCGATAGACGTCACCGGCCGGCGCCACCCGGTCGGCCAGGCCGATCCGCAGGGCCTCGTCGGCGCCGACCATGCGGCCCGAGAAGATCAGATCTTTGGCGCGGGCCGGGCCGATCAACCGGGCCAGCCGCTGGGTGCCGCCGGCGCCCGGGATGATGCCCAGCTTGATCTCGGGCTGGCCGAGCTTGGCGTCGTCCGCCACCACCCGCCAGTCGCAGGCCAGGGCCAGTTCGCAGCCGCCGCCGAGGGCGTACCCGGTGATCGCCGCGACGACCGGCTTGGGGATGCGCGCCACGGCGTCGAACGCGCTCGACAGCGCCTCGGCCCGGACGGCCATCTCCTGGTAGCCGACCTTCGTGAACTCAGTGATGTCGGCACCGGCGGCGAAGACCTTCTCACCCCCGTACACAATGACGGCCTTGACCCCCTCATCACCGGTGGCGGAATGCGCGGCGGCCCGGAGCTCTTCTTGAAGCTGGGTGTTGAGAGCGTTCATCGGGGGCCGGTTCAGCTTGATGGTTCCGATACCGTCGTTGGTCTCCAGCGTCACGAACTCGCCCACGAACAGCCTCCTGAGTATTGGTTCAGGTCAGCCTACGACGGGTACGGAGAAGACAATGACCACCTACTACCGGGACCCGGACGTGTGGATCACGTCGGCGGGTGTCCGGATGAACGGCATGGATCTGGGCCTCGACGACCTGATCCAGGTCTGGCACACGCGTGGACGCCGGTCATGGGCGACGATCGCCGGCCGGGGCGCCCTGGGCCTGGCCATCCTGGTCCCGATCCTGCTCGGCGCGCTCGGCATCGCGGTCGCCCTGCTGATCGACGCCTCCACCACCACGACCATCGCCCTGGTCGGCGGGGGCGTGCTGGTCGGCCTGGCCACCTTGCCGCTGGCCGACGTGCTGCTGGAGCAGGTCGACCGGTCGTACGACCGCGGCAGCCGCACCCGGGAGATCTGGGCCCGCACGCCGACCGGCAAGGTGATGTTGCTGCGGACGCCCGACTCGGCGCGCTTCGGCCGCATCTACCGGGCCCTGCAAAGGGCTTTGGAGCCTTCTCTAAAGTGACGCGATGAACAAAGACGCCGCCGGTCTCTCGGCGATGCTGGCGACCATGGGCGCGCTGCACTTCGCGGCGCCGAAGCCGTTCGACTCGATCGTGCCGCGCTCCCTGCCAGGTTCGCCGCGCACGTGGACCTATCTGAGCGGCGCGGCCGAGCTGGCCGTGGCGGCCGCGGTCGCCCACCCGCGCACCCGCCGCGCCGGGGCCCTGGCCGCGGCCGGGCTGTTCGCCGCGGTCTTCCCGGCCAACGTCAAGATGGCGATGGACTGGCGGCACGCGTCACCGGCCAAGCGGGCCGTCGCCTACGGCCGCCTGCCGATGCAGATACCGCTCATCCTGTGGGCCCGCCGCGTTTTCTCGGATTAACGGACGGGCGCTCACATAATCGGTGACCATCGGAATTGATGCGAGCCACCCAGACGCGCCCCACCGGTGTCGAGCGGACCTTCGGCGTCGACGAGATCATCGTGACGAAGACGGACCCGCGCGGCGTCATCACGTACGCCAACGAGGTGTTCCTGCGGACGTCGGCGCTGACCGAGGCCGAGGCGATCGGGCAGCCGCACAACCTCATCCGGCACCCGGACATGCCGCGGTCCGTCTTCAAGCTGCTCTGGGACACCCTCGAACAGCGGCAGGAAATCTTCGCGTACGTGAAGAACCTGGCCGCCGACGGCGCCCACTACTGGGTCTTCGCGCACGTCACGCCCTCGTACACGGCCGACGGCCGGTTCGCCGGATATCACTCCAACCGCCGTTCCCCCGACAAGCCGGTCGTCACCGAGGTGAGCCGCCTGTACGACCGGCTGCTCGCGGCCGAGCGGGGCGCGCCGAACACCAAGGCGGCGGTCGAGGCGGGGTGGCAGGCGATGCTGGCGGAGCTCGGCGACCAGACGTACGACGAATATGTCTGGGCCTTGACCACCGGTGCCCGCTGATGGCCGACGAGATCCTGCGGCTGATCACCGACGTGTGCCGCAAGGCCGCGGCCGGTGACCTCGAGGCGCGGCTGCCCTCGATCGGTGAGTCGGCCGAGGCGGTGGCGGCCCGCGACGCGATAAACAACCTGCTCGACACGAGCGACGCGTTCCTGCGCGAGTCGAGCGCGGCCTCGGCGGCGGCGGCCGAGGGCCGCTTCCACCGCCGCATCCTGACCCGGGGCCTGCGCGGCGCGTTCAAGATGGCGGCCGAACAGATCTCGGCCTCGACGTCGGTGATGAGCGACGACGCGGCCCGCATCGCGGACGCGAACAGGGCCCGGGTCGCGCTCGCGGACGACCTGGAGTCGGCCGTGCTGTCGGTGTCGGAGCAGGTGGCGACGGCGGCCACCGAGATGGGGGCGACCGCCAACGGGCTGGCCGACTTCGCCCGCGACGCGGTCAGCGAGGCCGAGCGGGGCCTGTCTACGGTGACCGGGCTGCGCACGGCCTCCGATCAGATCCGCACGGCGGTCGACCTGATCAACGCGGTGGCCAAGCAGACGCGGCTGCTGGCGCTGAACGCGACCATCGAGGCGGCCCGCGCGGGCGAGGCCGGCAAGGGCTTCAGCGTGGTCGCGGGCGAGGTGAAGACCCTGGCCACCGAGACCAGCGCCTCCAGCAACGAGATCATGGGCCAGGTCAACACGGTCCAGGAGGTGGCCAACGACGCGGTGACGGTCCTGGAGACGGTCACCAACAGCATCCGCGAGATGAGCGGCCTGGTGAACGGCATCGCCGCCGCGGTCGACGGCGGCGGCGACGCGGGAAGCACCGGCCTCTCCCAGCTGGCCGAGGTCCTGCGCTCCGAGGTGAACCGCTTCGTCACCACGGCCCGCCAGACCTAGCCGTTGTAGATCTCGTCGATCTCGGCTCGGGTCGGAAGCGAATTCGAGGCCCCCACTTTCCGTACGCAGGCGGCGCCGGCCGCGTTGGCCCAGCGGACCGCCTCGACCAGATCGCGGCCCTCGCCCCAGGCCACGGCCAGCGCGGCCGTGAAGGCGTCACCGGCGGCGGTGGTGTCGACGACGCTCACCTTGAACGACGGGATGTGCTCGTCGCGGCCCTCGCGGTCGGCGTAACGAGAACCGCCGCCGCCCAAGGTCAGCACCACGCGCGGCACCAGGGCCAGCAGGGCCGGCACGTCGATGGTGTCGCCGCCGGTGATGGCCAGCGCCTCGACCTCGTTGACCACCAACAGGTCGACGTTCTCCAGCAGCTCCGGCGGCAGCTCTCGGGCCGGGGCCGCGTTCAGGACCATGCGGGTGCCGCCGGCGCGCGCGGCCCGGGCCGCCTCGGTCACCGTCTCGACCGGGATCTCCTGCTGGCAGAGCAGCACGTCGGCGGCGGCGATCTCGGCCCGCTCGCCGTCGCCGAGGCCGGTGAACGCGTTGTTGGCGCCGGGGGCGACCAGTATCGAGTTCTCCCCCGCGCGATCCACCATGATCACGGCGACGCCCGAGACCCCGTACGTCGTCCGCACATGGGTCATGTCGACGCCGGCGCCGTTGAGCCGGGCGTTCAAATTGACGCCGAACGAGTCGGAGCCGATCGCGCCCAGGAAGCACGTGCGCCCGCCGGCCCGGGCGGCGCCGATCGCCTGGTTGGCGCCCTTGCCGCCCGGCATCATCAGGAAGTCGTCGCCCAGCACCGTCTCGCCCGGCCGGGGCAGGCGCTCGGCCAGCCCGACCAGGTCCATGTTGGCGCTCCCGGCGACGACGATGCGCGGGGTCATGTCAGGCCGCCCGTGCCGTGTACCGGTCGCCGAAGCGGTCGATGACCAACGGCAGGCCGAACGTCTTGGACAGGTTGTCCGCCGTCATGACCTCACCGAGCAGCCCGGCGGCGACGATCGTGCCCTCGCGCAGCAGCAGCCCGTGGGTGAAGCCGGGCGGGATCTCCTCGACGTGGTGGGTGACCAGCACCATCGCGGGCGAGTCGGGGTCGAGGGCGAGCTCGGTGAGCCGGGCGATCAGATCCTCCCGGCCGCCCAGGTCGAGCCCGGCGCTCGGCTCGTCGAGCAGCATCAGCTCGGGGTCGGTCATCAGCGCCCGGGCGATCAGGGTGCGCTTGCGCTCGCCCTCGGAAAGGGTGCCGAACTCGCGGTCAACCAGCGCGCCCATGCCCAGCTGGGCCAGCAGCTGCCGGGCCCGCGCCTCGTCCTGCGGGTCGTAGCTCTCACGCCAGCGGCCCACCACCGACCAGGCGGCGGTGACCACCACGTCGAGCACCCGCTCGTCGGCCGGCACCCGGTCGGCGAACTGGCCGGTGGCCAACCCGATCCGCGTCCGCAGCTCGTTGATGTCGGTGCGGCCGAGGCGCTCGGCCAGCACGTACGCCGTGCCGCGGGAGGGGTGCAGCCGGCCGGAGGCCAGGTTGAGCAGGGTCGTCTTCCCGGCGCCGTTCGGGCCGAGGACGACCCAGCGCTCGTCCAGCTCGACCTGCCAGGACAGGCTGCGAACCAGGAAGTTTCCGTTGCGGATCACGCTGACCCGGTCGAACGCGATGACGGTGTCGTCGTCGGGAGGGAGAGTCACGGCACCATCCAACCACGCGTTTTGGGTCAGGCCGTTGTAGACCCGAACACCTCATCCCGTACGGCGTCGAGCGCCGTCCACAGCGCGCCGTGCAGCACGGGATCGGACTCCACACCGGTGATGACGACCTTGGGATGTACGAGGGTGATCGCGGCGACCTCCTGCTCGACGCGCTCGGCCAGCGCCGGGCCACCGGCGTGGCTGATCTCGCCGGCCAGCACGACGAGCGGCGGGTCGAGAACGACGCAGGTGGCGGCGACACCGAGCGCCAGCCGCGCGGCGAGCTCGTCGAGCACCGGCTCGCCGGCCTCACCGGCGGCGACAGCGTCACGGATCACATCGGCCGCCTCGGCGCCGCGGAAGCCGTACTTCTTGCCGATGGTCTTGACCGCCTCGGCCCCGGCCAGGCTCTGGAAGGCGCCGCGGACGCCGCCCTTGGCCGCCCGCTTGGAGGAGTGCCGCGGAACCTCGGCCCCCGGAACCGGCAGATAGCCGATCTCACCGGCGGCGCCCGTGCTGCCCTGGTGCAGCCGGCCGTCGATGACGCTGGCCAGGCCGACGCCACGGCCGACCCAGATCAGCACGAAGTCGCGGACGCCGGTGGCGGCGCCGGTGCTCTGTTCGGCGACGGCGGCCATGTTGACGTCATTGCCGAAGAAGACGGGGGTGTGCAGATCGCGCCGCAGGTCGTCGAGCAGGCCGCGGTGCCAGCGGGGCAGATCCCAGGCGAACGAGATCTCGCCGCTCTGCGGATCGACCAGGCCCGGCGTGCCGAGAACGACCCGCCGCACGGAGCCCATGTCGGCGCCGGCCTCGGTCGCGGCCCGCACGACAGCGTTGTGCACGACGCCGACCGGATCGTCGGTGTCCTTGGTGGACTGCTCGTCCCGCCCGATGATCGTGCCGGTGATGTCGGCACAGGCGGCGACAACCCGATCCGGCCCGACATCGACACCGATCACATGCGCGCTGCCGGGCGTCACCGCGTACAGCTGGGCGTTGGGCCCGCGACCGCCCGCCTGCTCACCGACCCGGCGCACGAGACCGCGCTGCTCGAGCCGCTCCACGAGCTGCGACGCCGTGACCTTGCTGAGGCCGGTCATCTCACCCAGCTGGGCCCGCGTCAGCGGACCGCGCGAGAGCAGCAGTTCCAGCGCCGCGCGGTCGTTGAGCGCGCGCAACAGCCGGGGCGTGCCCGGAAGGCGGGTGGCGGCCATGAGATCCCCTACTTATTTAGGATTATTTCCTATTAGATTACCGGCACCCAGCGAACGGGTAGGCGCAGCGTAACGGTCCCGGCGCGTCGACAACTCCCCCCGCCGATCGACCCCGAGCGATCATGGCAGCTCCCACCCCCTCCGACCAGACCCGCAGGCACATCACCACCCTCCCCGCCGGCTCACTCTCCCCGCGGCCTACCCCCATCCCGACACCGCCACCACTCCTCCTTCACCACCGCTACCTGCCGCCCCGCTTTCGCTGCCACCCCCTTTCGCTGCTGCACCCCTCTCCACCGCCGCATCTCCTTAATCGCCGCACCCTCTTGCTGCCGCTCTTCGCACCGCCCCACTTTCGCCGCCCCACTTTCGCCGCCCCACTTTCGCCGCCCCACTTTCGCTGGCGCCCCCTCCGCCGCTGTTCCCTTCTCTACCGCCGCACCTCCTTTGTCGACGCACTCTCTTCGCTGCACTTCTTGACACCACCCCTCCTCCGCCGTCCGCTTTCACCGCCGGCCGCCCTTCGCCGCTGGCCCCTCTTCGCCGCCGCGTCCCCGTCGCCGCACCCCTTCACCGCCGCGCCCTCTCGCCGCCGCGCTCTCTCGCCGCCGCGTGCTCTCGCCGCCGCGTGCCCTCGCCGCCGCGTGCCCTCGCCGCCGCGTGCCCTCGCCGCCGCGTGCCCTCGCCGCCGCGCGCCCCTTGGTCGCCGGGCCGCTTTCGTCGCCGCTTCTTCGCCGCCGCCCGCCCTCGCCAACGCCGTCCTCCGCGACTGCGGCTTCCCCCAACGCCCCTCTCCGGCGCCCCACACCCCTTGTTGAACATGTTCAAGTTTGGGTCTACGCTGAGGCGAGTTAGTTGAACGCGTTCGAGAAAGGTGGTCCGATGGACCCGAAGGTGTGGATGTACCTCGTTTACCTGGCGGTCAGCGTGGGTCTGACGGTCTGGGTGGCGACCACGCTCTCCCGCAACGGGCTCGTCTTCCTGGCCGACGTCTTCGCCGACGCGAAGCTGGCCAAGGCGGTCAACCAGTTGCTGGTGATGGGCTTCTACCTGCTGAATCTGGGATACGTCACCGTGACGATGCGGTCGGGAGACACGATCGCGGACACCAGCGAGGCGCTCGAGACCCTCTCGATGAAGATCGGGCTGGTGCTGCTCGTGCTCGGGGTCCTGCACTTCTGCAACGTCTTCTTCCTGGGCCGCTACCGCCGTGGCCGCCTGCGCCAGCAGCAGGGCATGCCGCCGCTGCCGCCCGCCGGCCGCCTCCCGTTCCACCCGCAGACCCCACCACCGGCCCGGGCATGACCGGCCACCGCGCCCCCGATCCGGCCGTCCGCCGCGATCTCCCGCCGATCGACGAAGAGGCCGGCCACAACAACCTCGGGCCGGCCGGCCCGGACGGCGGCCACCTCGATCTCGATCCGGCCGGTCACGGGGCTGGCCGGGTCGGACCACCCGGTGGGGACCGCTCCGGCACGGTCCCCACCGGGCCGGGGGAAGAAGCACAGATCGAGTCGTTGGAGAAAACGCGGACCGGGCCGCGAGGAGAAGCACGGACCAACCCGCAAAGAGAAGCGCGGACCGAGCCGCGTGAAGTAGCGCGGACCGAGCCGCAGGAAGTAGCACAGATCGGTCTGCGGGAAGAAGCCCGGTCCGAGCCGCAGGAAGAAGCGCGGACCGAGCCGCAGGAAGAAGCGCAGATCGGGCTGGGGGAAGAAGCGCGGACCGGACCTCGGGGAGAAGGGCGGATCAGGGCCTTCACTGTTCTGTACGACGCCGGGTGCCCGATCTGCCGGGCCGCGGGGCGATGGCTTCGGGGGCGGGATCAGCTCGTACCACTGGAGTTCCTGCCTGCGGGGTCGGCCGAGGCTCGGGAGCGGTTCGCCGGGCTGGATCACGATGCGACGCTGCGGGACATCACGGTTATCGGAGATGACGGCTCGGTCTATGTGGGTGACGGGGCGTGGGTGGCCTGTCTGTGGGCGCTCGCGGACTATCGGGCCATGGCCGAGCGGATCAGCTCGCCGGCCCTTCTGCCGAGCGCGCGGAGGTTCATCGCCGCGGTGTCGGCGATCCGGGAGGCGACGCGCTCGTCAGCCGGGCAGGCAACGCTCCCACCGGCCGGGCAGGAGACGCGCCCGTCCGCCGGGCAGGCGCGGGAGACGACGCGGTCTTCGGCGGGGCCGGTCGGGGAAGGACGCGACGAGTGGGCGCTGGACTACGGTGGCGGGTGTGACGACCGCTGCCGCTGAACCGACCGGCCCGGACGGCCCGGCGCCGGCCGCGGCCCCCACCGCCGGCCTCTCCCCGGCTGCCGGTGCCGCGAATGCCGCCGGAGCGGCCGCGCCCGGACGAGGCGCCGCACACAGCGAGAGCACCGCGCCCAGCGAGAGCAGCGCGGCAGGCGAGAGTGCTGCGGCAGGCGAGAGTGCTGCGGCCGGCGGCAAGGAAGGCGGGGTCGGGGAGCGGGCCTCCCGCGTCGGGGTGGACAAGCCTCGGCGGGCTCGGGGGGAGCAGACGCGGCAGCTGATTCTCGAGACGGCTCTGCGGCTTTTTCGGGAGCGGGGCTACGCCGAGACGACCATGCGGGCCATCGCGAAAGAGGCGGGGGTCGCGGTCGGGAACGCGTATTACTACTTCGACTCCAAGGAACACCTTATTCAGGGGTTCTACGACCGGAACCAGGCGTTGCACCGGGCGGCCGCGGAGAAGGTCTTCGCCGGTGAGAAGGATCTGGCGCCGCGGCTTCGGGGAGTGTTGCACGCGGGGATCGACGTCAATGCGCCGTACCACTCGTTCGCGGCCACCTTCTTCAAGAGCGCGGCCGAGCCCACGTCGCCGTTGAGCCCGTTCTCGCGGGAGTCGTCGCCGGCGCGCGAGGCGGCGATCGCGATCTTCCGGGATGTGGTGGAGGGCTCGACGGCCAAGCTCGATCCGGAGTTGCGCCGGGAACTGCCCGAGCTGCTGTGGCTCGGGTGGATGGGCGTCATTCTCTTTTGGGTGTACGACAATTCGCCCGGCCAGAGGCGCACCCGACGGCTCATCGACGGCATCGTGCCGCTGATCGACCGGCTCGTCTCGCTGTCGCGGCTGCGGGTGCTGCGGCCGGCGTTGCGGCAGGTCCTGGCCCTGATCGACAGCATTCGCCGCGACGATTGATCACTTTCGGTAGTGCGTCACCGTCGCGACGGTGAGTAATCGGCTGCCAAGTTATATGCCTTCGTGTCCGGAGATAGCCGGATCTGTCGCCCATTCCGCGTGGGCCGAACGGCCATTTCGGCCATCGAGAGCTTTCGGCCGGCAACCGCCGGCACGTAGCGTTATCACCGCAGGTGGGTCTGGGGACGTCGCGGCACAGGGTTCGAGCTACGGGACCAGTTCGAGCCTTCGCGACGCAGACGGTGAGCCGGG
The DNA here is from genome assembly GCF_900215205.1 of Paractinoplanes atraurantiacus. Classification (GTDB taxonomy): domain Bacteria; phylum Actinomycetota; class Actinomycetes; order Mycobacteriales; family Micromonosporaceae; genus Actinoplanes; species Actinoplanes atraurantiacus. Next base: position 1,034,635 of record NZ_OBDY01000001.1, on the reverse strand, counting down.
CACGGCCGCGGATTTCGGGAGCAATCCGCCGCCGGCCCGGCTCACGCTGCTTTTCAGGCGGCCTTGAAACCGCGCAGGCGCAGGCTGTTGAGGACGACGAAGATCGAGCTCAACGCCATCGTGGCCCCGGCGATCATCGGGTTGAGCAGGCCGGCCGCGGCCAGCGGCAGCGCCGCCACGTTGTAGGCGAAGGCCCAGAACAGGTTGCCGCGGATGATGTTCAGGGTGCGGCGCGACAACCGGACGGCATCCACGGCGGCGCCGAGGTCATCCCGTACGAGAGTCAGGTCCGAAGCCTGAATCGCGACGTCTGTGCCGGCGCCCATCGCCAATCCGAGATCAGCCTGGGCCAGCGCGGCCGCGTCGTTGACGCCGTCGCCGACCATCGCCACCGACTTGCCCTCGGCCTGAAGGCGCTTGACCACGTCGACCTTGCCCGTCGGCAGCACCCCGGCGAAAACCTCGGTGATGCCGACCTCGGCCGCCACCGCCTCCGCCACCGGCGCGGCATCGCCGGTGACCAGCATCGGCTCCAGCCCCAGCCTCCGCAGACCCGCGATCGCCGCCCGGCTCGTGGGCCGCACCGCGTCCGCCAGCGCCAGCCACCCCGCCACCGCCCCGTCGACGGTCACCTCAACCCAGGTCGCGGCGCCGGGAAGTGCAGCCGCGACCCGCACCGAGCCCAAGCCGGCACCCAAGACCGAAGCGGCCCCCGAGCCCGAGCCGGCACCCAAGGCCGAAGGGGCCCCCGAGCCCGAGCCGGCACCCAAGGCGGAAGCGGCCCCCAAGGCGGAAGCGGCCGCCGAGCCCGAACCAGCGCCCAAGGTTGAAGGGCCCCCCGAGCCCGAGCCACCGTCCGAGGCGGCGTCCACCGCCGGGCCATCACCGGCCGCGCGACCGGCACCCGACTCCGAGCCGGCGCTCGGTGGCCTTCCTGCGCTCACGGCCACCTCCACCTCGCCGACCCGGCCGCGCACTCCGACGCCGGCCGTCGCGTGGAAGTCCGTGACCGCCGGCAGCGCGCCCTTCTCGCGGGCCGCGTTCGTGATCGCGCGGCCGATCGGGTGCTCCGACGCCGCCTCGACGGCGCCGGCCCAGCGCAGCAACTCGTCCGGGTCGGTTTCCCCGGCCGGCACCAGCGCCGCCACCGCCATCCGTCCCGTCGTCACCGTGCCCGTCTTGTCGAGCACGATCGTGTCGGCTCGGCGGGTCGACTCCAGGGCCTCCACACCGCGGATCAGAATGCCCAGCTGGGCGCCACGGCCCGTACCCACCAGCAATGCCGTTGGTGTGGCCAGGCCCAGCGCGCACGGGCACGCGATGATCAGCACCGCCACCGCGGCGGTGAACGCCGCCGACGAGCCCTCGCCCGTGCCCAGCCAGTAGCCCAGCGTGCCCACCGCCAGGGCGATCACCACCGGGACGAACACCCCGGAGATGCGGTCGGCCAGGCGCTGCACGGCCGCCTTGCCGTTCTGCGCCTCCTCGACCAGCCGGGCCATCTGCGCCAGCTGCGTGTCGGCGCCCACCTTTTCGGCCCGCACCACCAGCCGCCCGCCGGCGTTCACGGTCGCGCCCGTCACCGGGTCGCCCGGCCGCACCTCGACCGGGACCGACTCGCCGGTCAGCAGGCTGACGTCCAGCGCCGACACTCCGTCGACCACCACGCCGTCGGTGGCCACCTTCTCGCCAGGGCGTACAAGGAAAATGTCACCCGGAGTGAGATCGCCGGCCGGAATGATCCTCTCCACGCCGTCCGCGAGGACGGTGACCTGCTTGGCCCCGAGCTCGAGCAGCGACCGCAGCGCGTCACCCGCGCGCCGCTTGGCCCGCGCCTCCAGATAGCGCCCGGCCAGCAGGAACGTGGTGACCCCGGCCGCCGCCTCCAGATAGATCGCGTCACCGTCGCCCGCCGTCAGTGAGAACGGGTGTGTCATGCCCGGCATGCCGGCGTCGCCGAGGAAGAGCGCCCAGATCGACCACCCGAAGGCCGCCAGTGTCCCCATCGAGACCAGCGTGTCCATCGTGGCCGCGCCGTGCCGCAGGTTCACGAAGGCCGATCGGTGGAACGGCCATCCGCCGTACACCACGACCGGTGACGCCAGAACGAGCGACAACCACTGCCAGTAGTCGAACTGCCATGACGGAACCATGGCCAGAACGATCACCGGAAAACTCAGAACGGCCGAGATGAGCAGCCGGTCGCGCAGCGGATCACGGCGCTCGTTTTCCACAGGTTTTTCCACAGCGGGCTCGGCCGCCGTGTAGCCCGTCTTCTCCACCACGGCGATCAGGTCGGCCGCGGAGACGGAGGCCGGCACGGTGGCCCGCGCTTTCTCGGTGGCGTAGTTGACCGTGGCCGTCACGCCGTCCACCCGGTTCAGCTTCTTCTCGATGCGATTGGCGCACGCGGCGCACGTCATCCCACCGATCTCGAGCTCGATCACCCGCTCCATGCCCCGAGCATACCCCTCGGGGGTACGGGTATCCCTCAGAGGAAGCCCGAAACGGCCGCCGCCACTCGCCCGGGCGCCGTGCGCTCGGCGGTATGCCCCAGCCCCCGCATGGTCATCCGCGTCCCGTTCGGCAGCACTCCCTCGAGCGCGTCCAGCCGATCGATCAGATGCCGAGGGCTGCGGCTTCCGCCCAACAACAAGACCGGCACTGCGATTTGCCCGTACGCCGCCAGCCGGTTGCCAAGCGCATCGATGGCCTCCCCGTCATCCCATTGACGTTCGACGAGCGGCCCCATCTCCGCCCCTTTCCGGTTCATGACGAACTCGGCCACCCCCACCATCGGCGACCGCATCCGAGCCACGTCCCGAAGAAAAATCGCAAACGCCGTCCCCGCCCGCCCGGCTTCGAGCGCCGCCCGGGCACGAGGCGCCACCCCAAGACTCAGCACTTCATCCACCACGATCGGCGGCTCATAGAGCACCGCCGCCGAGTAGAGCCCTGGATCCGCCACAAGCGCTTCCAACGCCACAACCGCCCCCGATGAGTGCCCTACAAGCACCGGCCGCCGATCCGCCACACTTCCCAGCACTGCCCGCCCATCCGCCGCACTCCCCGGCACCGGCCCCGCGCACGCGGACCCTTCCCCCGCCGCCGGGCCCGCCCCCGGGCCGATGAGCGCCGCGGCCGCCTCCCGCACCTCGGCCACCTCGTCGGCGATCGTCACCTTCCTCGGCACCTCCAGCCGGTACTGCCGGCGATGCAGCCGCACCGTGCGGAACCGATCGTGCAGTCGGTCGGTCACCCTCGCCCAACTGCCGAGATTGCCCATCCCACCGTGCAACACGAGGATCGGGCGACCTTGCCCTTCATCAACCTTCACCGTTGCCTCCTTATCACCGCTAAGGAAAATTTAGCACTGCTAAGGTGAGGCCATGAAGGGCTCGACACGGCCGAACCGGCGAATCGGAAGGGGCGACCAGACCTGCGGGCCGTGCGAAACGGCCAGACCGGCGGGCCGTGCGGGGGCGACCAGACCGGCGGGCCGTGCGGGACGACCAGACGGCGGGCCGGGAGGGGCGACCAAATCGGGCGAACCGACAGAGCAGCTGGACCCACGAACCCGACGGACGACCAAACCGGGGCAAAGCGCCGGAGCAGCCGGACCGGCGAGGGGTGCGGGCTCAAGGCGGACGGAGCCCTCAACTGCTCGACGCAGCAGCAACCGAAAGGGCTCAAGGTGGGCGGAGCCGCGAGCTCAAGGCGGGCGGAGCCGAAAGGACTCGACGCGGGCGCAACCACAAGGGCTCGACACGGGCGCAACCGCAAGGGCTCGACACGGGCGCAACCGCAAGGGCTCGACACGGGCGCAACCACAAGGGCTCGACACGCGGACGCTCGCCGGCGATGTCGGCTGGTGACTGCCGGGCGAGGTGGGCGGCGGCTTCCACCGCGGGTGCCGATGGCGCCCGCCCGCGGCTGCGGAGCGAGGTAGAGCGGTGACACCGGCGTCCAGGGCGCTGATCGGGGCCAGTGCGGTGCCACGGAGAAGGGTGGAGCGGTGAAAGGGCTGTCGCGGGAAGTGCTCATCGATGCCGGGCTGCGGCTGCTCAACGAGGGGGGCCTCGACGGGCTCACTGTGCGCAAGCTGGCCGCCTCGCTCGATGTGCAGTCGCCGGCTCTCTACTGGCACTTCAAAACCAAGCAGGATCTGCTCGACGGGATGGCGAGCGCCGTCATCCAGCGCGCCGGCATGGGCCCTCCCCGCGACGGCGAAGCGTGGCCCGACTGGCTTCGGCGGCGGGCCCGGGCGTACCGCCGATCGCTTCTCGCGCATCGCGACGGCGCCCGGCTCATCACCTCGGCCCGGCGCGCCCCCGATGCTCTGCACGGCTTCGAGGAGGAGTTGGCCGCGATGGTCCGGCTCGGCTTCACCCCCGCCCTCGCCTTGCAAACCATCATGACCGTGGCCGACTACACCAACGGCTTCGTCCTTCAGGAACAGGCGACCGTCGGGCCGCCGGGCGAGGCCGAACTGGCCGCCCTCGCCCAGCTACCGACTTTGATGGCCGCCTTCGAGTCGGCCGGCTACCGCCGCCCCGACGAGTCCTTCGAGCACGGCCTGTCCGTTCTGGTCGCCGGCACCGAGGCCGTGCTACGAGATTGACGCCGTGGCGATCAGCGTGGCCCGGCCCAGGATGTGGCCGGCCATGGTGAAGCCCAGGTTGGCCGGTGTCGCGTCGGCCGGGACGCCGATGTCGGTCACGTCCAGGGCGTGCACCGTGATGAAGTACCGGTGCTCGCCGTGCCCGGCCGGCGGGGCCGCCCCCAGGAAGCGGGCCAGCCGGGCGTCGTTCGGCAACTGCACGGCGCCCGGCGGCAGGCCGGAGCCGCTGTCGTCGCCCGCGCCCTCGGGCAGTGATGTCACGTCGGCCGGGATGTTGGCCACGGCCCAGTGCCAGAAGCCGGAGCCGGTGGGCGCGTCCGGGTCGTAGACGGTGACGGCGTAGCTCTTCGTGCCGGCCGGCGCCCCGCTCCAGCTCAGCTGGGGCGACGCGTCCTGACCGCCGGGGACGCCGAACATGCCGGAGTGCTGCGCGGACGGCAACCGTTCCCCGTCGGCGACGGTCGTGCTCGTCACGGTGAAGCTGGGCGCCTCGGGAAGGCGGGCGAAAGGATCGTTCATAGTCGACTACGCTAGAGATAATCGATTATTTTGACAAGATAGAGTGATCCACATGACCCCCTCGGAACGGATGTACGTGGCCTTGCGCGCGGCCATCCTGCACGGCGACTTCGCGCCTCGGCAGTCGCTGAAACCGCAGGAACTGGCCACCAAGCACGTGGTCAGCCTGGCCGTGGCCCGCGAGACCCTGCTACGCCTGGTCGGCGAAGGGCTGGCCGAGCGGCTGCCCAACCGGGGCTTCGCCGTGCCGGCCACCGGGGCCGAGCGCTGGCAGCAGATCGCCGAGGCCCGGGCCACGGTCGAGCCGGCCATGCTGCGGATGGCCATCGAGCGCGGCGACCTCGAATGGGAGGCCCGCGTGCGGGCCGCCCACCATCGGCTGGCGCGCGCCACGCCGTACGAGCAAGATCCTGATTCCTGGTCCGAGGCGCACCGCCTCTTTCACCGCGCGCTGCTCGAAGCCTGCGGCAACGACGTGCTGCTGGGCACCTTCGACCGGCTCTGGATCGACAGCGAGCTGGCCCGGCGCTGGTCGGCCGTCAAGGAGCCGGCCCGTGACGCCGCCGCGGAGCACCTGGCTCTGGAGGAGGCGGTGCTGGCGCGGGAGGCCGGCCGGGCGGCCGACCTCCTTCGCCGTCATGTGACCCGGACGGTCAGGACGCTGAGGACGTCTTGACCAGGGTTCGGATCTGGCGGAGCAGCACCGACAGCGCCGCCAGCTCGGCCGGCGTGTCGTTCACGTTGCCCATGGCGTTGGCCGCCCGGGCGATGGAAGCTGCATTGACACGTTCCCACTCGGAAACCCGGTCGTCGGCCGAGGCGTCCACCGGTGTCGACTGCAGGACCTCGGCCGTCAGCGCGGCCAGCGCCGCGTACAGGTCGTAGCGCAACGCCATCCGGGCCAGCGTCTGCCAGCGGTCCCCGCGCGGCAGCTTGGAGATGTGCGACAGCAGCTGGTCGATGTGGAAGCGCTCGGACAGGGCGAAGTAGACCGGGGCCACCTCGTCCACGTCGCGGCCGGTGGCCACGCCCGTCTCCAGGATGTCGAGCACGCCGAAGCCGTAGTTGACCAGCGTCACCCGCTCGGCCAGCTCCATCGGCACGCCCTTGTCGACCATCCAGGCGATGTGCTCGTCCATCGAGAGACGCTCGTTGCCCTTGAGGACCGCCGACATGCGCGGCATCAGGTCCTGCACGCCGGGGCGCAGGCGGGCCACCTCACCGGCCACGTCGATCGGCGAGCGCCGGGTGCTCACCAGCCAGCGGACCGCCCGGTCGAGCAGCCGCCGGGACTCGAGGAAGACCACCGTCTGAGCCGGCGTCGGCACCTGGTTGTCCAGGGCCTCGGCGTCGGCCCAGATGCCGGCCAGCCCGTACGTGTCGCGGATGACCACATAGGCCCGGATGACGTCGGCCGCCGAGGCGCCGCTCTCCTCCATGGCGCGGAAGATGAACGACGTGCCGCCCCGGTTGACCACCTCGTTGACCAGGACGGTCGTGATGATCTCGCGGCGCAGCCGGTGCCCGGTCATGCGGGAGCCGAACCGCTCGCGCAGCGGCGTCGGAAAGTATCCGGACAGGACGGAGGCTGTCCAGGGCTCGTCGACGAGTTCGTCGGCCAGCACCTCCCGTTCCGCGGCGATCTTGACGTACGCCAGAAGGACCGCGAACTCCGGCGCCGTCAGCCCTTCGCCGTTCTCGTAGCGGGTGGCCAGCTCGGCGTCGGTCGGCAGGGCCTCGAGCTCGCGGTTGAGCTGCCCGCTCTCCTCCAGCCAGGTCAGCATGCGGCGGTGCACCGGCAGCAGCGAGTGCGCCTGCGAGCGGGCGTTGCCCAGGGCCTGCGCCTGCTCGTAGTTGTCGCGCAGCACCAAGGCCGCGACCTCGTCGGTCATGGCCGCCAGCAGCTCGTCCCGCTCGGGCAGGCTGAGCTCGCCCTCGGTGACCGCGCCGCCCAGCAGGATCTTGATGTTGACCTCGTGGTCGGAGCAGTCGACACCGGCCGTGTTGTCGATGAAGTCGGTGTAGATGCGGCCGCCGGTCCGGGCGAACTCGATGCGGCCGCGCTGGGTCAGGCCCAGGTTGCCGCCCTCGCCGACCACACGGCAGCGCAACTGGCCGCCGTTGACGCGGATGGCGTCGTTGCCCTTGTCGCCGACGTCCGCGTGCGTCTCGGAGGCCGCCTTGACGTACGTGCCGATGCCGCCGTTCCAAAGCAGATCGACCGGCGCGCGCAGGATGGCCCGCATGAGCTCGACCGGGCTGACCGCCGTCGCGTCGCCCAGGTCGAGGGCGGCGCGCACTTCCGGCGAGACAGGGATCGATTTGGCCGTACGGGGATAGACCCCACCGCCCTGCGAGATGAGCGACCTGTCGTAGTCGTCCCAGGACGACCGCGGCAGGTCGAACAACCGCTGCCGCTCGGCGAACGACGCGGCGGCATCCGGAGTGGGGTCGAGGAAGATGTGCCGGTGGTCGAAGGCGGCCACCAGCCGGATGTGCTGGGACAGGAGCATCCCGTTGCCGAAGACGTCGCCGCTCATGTCGCCCACGCCGACCACGGTGAAGTCCTGCGTCTGGGTGTCGACGCCGAGATCGCGGAAGTGCTTCTTGACCGACTCCCACGCGCCCCGGGCCGTGATGCCCATCTTCTTGTGGTCGTAGCCGGCCGAGCCACCGCTCGCGAAGGCGTCGCCCATCCAGAAGTCCTTGCCGACCGAGATCTCGTTCGCGATGTCGGAGAACGTGGCCGTGCCCTTGTCCGCCGCCACCACCAGGTACGGGTCGTCGCCGTCGTGCCGGACCACGTCCCGCGGCGGCACGATCTTGCCACTGTGGATGTTGTCGGTGACGTCGAGCAGCGCCGTGATGAAGCGCTTGTAGCACTCCACCGCCTCGTCGCGGTCGCCCGGCTTCTGCTTGAGCACGAAGCCGCCCTTGGCGCCGACCGGCACGATCACCGCGTTCTTCACCATCTGCGCCTTGACCAGGCCGAGGATCTCCGTACGGAAGTCCTCACGCCGGTCCGACCAGCGCAGGCCGCCGCGGGCGACGGCGCCGAACCGCAGGTGGACGCCCTCGAAGCGAGGGGAATACACGAAGATCTCGTACTTCGGGCGCGGCTGCGGCAGGTCGGGGATGGCCTGCGGGTCGAGCTTGAACGCCACGTACGACTTCGGCCGCCCGTCCGCGCCCCGCTGGAAGAAGCTCGTGCGCAGGGTGGCCTGGATCAGCGTCAGATAGGAGCGCAGGATCCTGTCCTGGTCGAGGCTGTCCACGTCGTCGAGCAGCCCGGTGATCCGGTCGACCAGCTCACCCGCGAGGTGCGTCCGCTGCTGCTCGCCGGCCTCGAGCCGGGGCGAGAACCGCGTCTCGAACAGCCGCACCAGCAGGCGGGCGATCTCCGGGTAGGCGATGAAGGTCGACTCGAGGTAGCGCTGGGAGAAGACGCTTCCGGTCTGGCGCTGATATTTGGCGTACGCCCTCAGCACCACCACCTGACGCCAGGTGAGCCCGGCCCGCAGCACCAGCTCGTTGAAGCCGTCCACTTCGGCCTCACCGCGCCAGGCCGCCGCGAACGCGTTCTCCACCTGCGGGCGCACCTCGGCCAGCTCGCGATGCGCGGCCGGCGGCTGCAACCCGAAGTCGTACAGATAGATGGTGCCGTCGCTGCGCCGGATCTCGTACGGCCGCTCGTCCACCACCCGCGCACCCAGCGAGTGCAGCACCGGCAGCACCGCCGACAGCAGCATCGGCTCGCCGTACCGGTAGACCTTGAACCGCACGTCGTGGTCGTCGGGCTCGGGCTCACCCGTGCGCCCCGGCCGCCGCTTGCGGTAGAGGTGCATCTCGAGCTGGCCCTCCTCCTCGAGGAGCTCGAGCTTGGCCAGGTCCTGCATGCCCTCGTACGGCGTGTGGCCGTCCTTGTAGCTGTCCGGGTAGGCCGTCGAATACCGCGTGAACAGGTCGCGCGCCGCCTCCTCGCCGAGCTTGCGCTCGAGCACCAGGGAGAAGTCGTCGTCCCACATGCGGGTGGCGTCGGCCAGCATCTCGGCCAGCGCGTTCGGGTCGACCTTGCCCGGCGGGTCGGCCGGGTCGGTGCGCACGATGAAGTGCACCCGGGCCAGCATCCGCTCGGTGACCCGGGTCGTGTAGTCGAGGCCGACGCCGTTCAGCTCGCGGAGCAGGATCTCCTGCATGTGCAGGCGGTTGCCGGTGGTGAACCGGTCGCGCGGCATGTAGACCAGGCACGAGATGAACCGGCCGTAGCCGTCGCGCCGCAGGAAGAGGCGCAGCTGGCGGCGGCCCGCCATCCGCAGGACGCCGATCACCGCCTCGTACAGGTCATCGGTCTTGATCTGGAAAAGCTCGTCCCGGGGGTACGTCTCGAGGATCTGCAGCAGGTCCTTGCCCGAGTGGCCGCGCGGCGAAAGGCCCGAGCGGTCGAGCACCTCCATCACCTTGCGCTTGACGACCGGCAGCTCACGGACGCTGGTCCGGTACGCCGAGGAGCTGAACAGGCCCAGGAAGCGCCGCTCGCCGATCACCTCGCCGGACGAGTCGAACATCTTGAAGCTGATGTAGTCGAGGTAGGCCGAGCGGTGCACGGTGGCTCGCGAATTGGCCTTGGTGATGACCAGAAGCCTTTTCTCCAGGGCCCTCTTGTACGCCTCGGGGGTCATCGACGAGAGCTTGCGGGGCTTGCTGTCACCGCGCAGGATCCCCAGCCCGGAGCCGGGAACGGCACCCAGCACGTCGCCGTCGAGGCGGTACTCCCGATAGCCCAGGAACGTGAAATGGTCGTGGGCCAGCCACTTGAGCAGCTCGATCGAGTCGGTGACGTCCTTGTCGGGCACCGGCAGCTTGGTGTCGGAGCCGCGCGCGGTGGCCAGCTCGTCGGCGATCACTATGGCCCGCTGGCGCATCCGCGGCCAGTCCTCGACCGCGTCCCGCACGTCGGTCAGCACCCGGCGGACCTCGTTGTGCAGCTGCGACCGGGTGTCCTCGCTGCGGATCGGGTCGATCTCGATGCGGATCCAGCTCTCGACCAGGTCGCCCTCGATCGCGTCGTCGGGCTCGACGTCGGCGGCCAGCTCGGCCAGCGCGCCCAGCGGCTCGCGCCGCACCACGATCAACGGGTGCACCAGAAGGTGCACCTGCAACTGGTGGGCCGACAGCAGCGCGATCACCGAGTCGACCAGGAACGGCATGTCGTCGGTGACGATCTGCACGACCGTGTGGCACTGCGACCCGGACGGCGGCGTGATGGCCAGTTTCAGCTCGCCCGGCAACCTCGTGCGGGCGAGCTCGCGATGAGCGACCGCGGCGTCGTACATCTCCTGCGGCGTGAACCCGACCAGCTCCTCATCGGGCGCGAACCGCCAGAAGCGGCCCACGAGCTGGGCGGTTGCATGATCGCTGCCCGCTACCTCGACGGCCTGGGCCACCAACCGCTCCCCGTTGGGCAGCGGCTCGTCGAGCTCGCCCTCGTCGGCGGAGGCGCCGAGGCGCCCCGTCAGGGCCAGCCCCGGTCCGGCGGCGTAGTCCAGATCGGCTTCGGTATCGGTTGCGGCCTCATCGGCGACAGCCATGGTCTGGCGCTCCCCTCACCCACCACACTGTGGGTTCGAACGTGTCGAGGACAGCCTAGAACGCGCCGGAGGCGGCGATCACACTCGCGGTGTGAACGGTCCGATCGGCGGCGATTTTGACCTTTCTCACCTTGCCCGGGTCAACGGGACGGGCATCGGTTGACTACCGTCACGTCAGATCCTTTGGGTTTGTCTCATACCCCCGGAAAGGTGTGACCATGCGCCGGTTCGCCGCCACCGCCGCCACCCTGGCTCTGGCCGGTGCTCTGCTCGCCGGCTGCACCGGCGACGGGCCCGACGGCGCCCTCGACGACTTCCTGGCCGGCTGGCGCGCCAACGACCTGAGCAAGGTCGGCTTCGTCAGCGCGGCCGGCGGCAAGCTCGCCTCGGCCGACGTGCAGGCCCAGCTCAAGGAGCTCACCGGCGAGCTGGTCAACGCGAAGATGACGGTCACCAAGACCGGCGAGCCGAAGACCACCGGCGACGACGCGACCCACCCGATCAAGCTCGAGTGGAAGCTCCCCGGCGACGTCACCTGGTCGTACGACAGCACCGTCCGTCTCACCAAGAGAAACACGGACGGCTGGTCGGTGATCTGGGAGCCCGCGCTGGTGCAGAGCGACCTGGTGGCCGGCGACAAGGTCCGGCTCGTGCGCGTCCCCGCGACCCGGGCCAGCGTCCTCGACGCGGCCGGCCAGCCCATCGTCACCGCCCGCGAGGTGGTGACCATCGGGGTGGTCCCGCAGAACATCACCGACCTCGCGAAACTCCAGAAGGACCTGACCACCGCCCTGGCCAGGGTCGGCGTCACGGTGGACATGGCCGACCTGGCCACCCGCGTGAAGGCCTCCGACCCGGGCGCGTTCGTCGACGTGGTCACCCTCCGCCGCCCCGACTACCTCAAGATCCGCAACGAGGTGCGCCCGCTCAAGGGCACCCAGTTCCAGGAGGCGAAACGCGACCTGGCCCCGACCAGGGCCTTCGCGCGGGCCCTGCTGGGCACGGCCGACCAGGCGACCCGCGACGACATCGACGAGAACCCGCAGAAGATCGTCCAGGGCGACGTCGTCGGGCACGGCGGCCTGCAGGAGAAGTACGACGCCACACTGCGCGGCACGACCGGCCTGTCGGTGGTCGTCTCCCGCCCGACGTCGGAGTCCGACGACACCCCCAAGGACACGGAGATCTTCACGGCGAAGCCGGTGGCCGGCAAACCGATCAAGACCACGATCGACGTGAAGACCCAGCTCGCCGCCGACCAGGCCCTGGCCTCGATCAAACAGCCGAGCTCCCTGGTCGCCGTCAAAATCAGCGACGGCGCGGTCCTGGCGGTGGCCAACGGCCCCGACGGCGGCACGGTCGACACGGCCCTGACCGGTCAGGTCCCACCGGGTTCGACCTTCAAGGCGGTTTCCGCGTACGGGCTGTTGCAGCGCAAGGCGGTGACGGCCAACGCCACGGTCGCGTGCCCGGCGAAGGCGACGGTGGCCGGCCGCGAGTTCAAGAACGCCGACGGCGAGGTCCTGGGCAACGTCCCGTTCCACGTCGACTTCGCCAAGTCGTGCAACACGGCCTTCGTGGCCCTGGCCCCGAAACTGGGCGCCGACGGCCTCCAGAAGGCGGCCACCGACCTGGGCCTGGGCGGCAAGTGGGACCTGGGCGTGGAAACCTTCAGCGGCAAGGTGTCCCCCGCCGCCACCCCGACCGAGCTGGCCGCCGCCACCTTCGGCCAGGGCGCGACGGCGGTGAGTCCGCTGGCCATGGCCAGTGCCACCGCGGCCATCGCCCGGGGCCAGTTCAAGCAGCCCAAGCTGGTCCTCGACCCGGCCCCCGCGGCCCCCGCCGCCGACGGCCCCAAGCTGGACGAGGCCGCGGTGACCCCGCTGCGCCAGATGATGCGCGAGGTGGTGACGGCCGGCACCGGCACGGCCCTGAAGTCCACCCCCGGAGGCCCGGTACACGGAAAGACCGGAACCGCCGAGTTCAGCGAGGAAACCGAGGACACCCACTCCTGGTTCATCGGCTACCAGGGCGACATCGCTTTCGCCGTGATGGTCCAGAAGGGCGGCGCCGGCTCCGAGGCGGCGGTCCCCGCGGTCGACCGCTTCCTCCGAGCCCTGGCGAAGTAGTCAGGCGATGTCGGCCGGCGCGCCCTGACCAGGGCCGAGGCCGACCTCGAAGGCCGGGCGCTGGGCCGGGAGGGAGAAGTTGTCGGGCGCCGGTTCCTCGTTGATCCGCGGCCGCAGCATGCCGGGACGGGTGGCGGGCAGCGGGTCGGAGTCGAGCAACGGTGCCTGCCCCAGCGGCCTCGGCACGAGGCCCGCCGCGGCCACCGGCTCGGACTCGGCCTCCACGGCAACCTGGGGCTCGGGCTCGGCCTCCGCAACGACCTCGGGCTCGGGCTCGGCCTCATCAGCGTGATCGACAGGCTCGGCGTGATCGGCGTAATCGGCGGGCTCGGCGTAATCGGCGGGCTCGGAACCCGCAACGCTGTCGGCGAGGTCGGCCGGCTCGGAAACCTCGACGCCGCCGTCGCGGTCGGCGAAATCGGTGAAGTCGGTGGGCTCGGGGTTGGCCGGCTCGACCGGCTCCTCGTCGCCCGCGTCCGGCTCGTCTGCGTCGTCCGGAGCCTCGTCGGGGATCTCCTGGTCGGGGTCGCGGGGCAGCGGCGGCGTCTCGGCGCCCTCCTCGACGGCCAGGATCGTCGTGGCCGGGACCGCGGACTCGCCGGAGGCTTCCTCCACGCCGGCGGACATGCCGGCGGCGGCCAGCGTCACGCTCGCTGTTGCCGCGGCGGCTCGACGGTGTTCCCACTCCACGTCTTCCGGCGAAGTGGCGGAGGGGAAGGAAGTGGGCGGGGAGAGCGGACCCGCCGGGGCAGCGCCGTCCATGTCGGCCCGGGCCGCGATCAGGTCGGGGCGTGGGGTGACGTTGTGGGCCACTTCCAGGCCGGCCACCACGGCGGCGGTGATCTCGGTGGCGTAGCGGCCGTCGGGGTCGTAGTCGGGGTCGAAGACCGTGATCTCCACGCCAAGGCAGTGTGGGGACTCGACCAGGCCGGACAGCAGGATCTCCAGCTCGGGGAAGGCGATGCCGCCAGGAGACGGAGCGTCGACCGCGGGCATCACGGCCGGGTCCAGAACGTCCACGTCCACGTGCACCCAATAGCCGGCGCAGTCGACCAGCTGGTCGCGGGCCCACTGGGCGCTTCGGGCGGCGCCCTCGGCTCGCAGCGCGGTGACCGGGCGGGTCACTATGCCGGCGGCCTGGAGGTCCAGGCGGTATTCGTCCTGGGCCCGGATGCCGAGGACCACCACGTCGACGTCGCGGAAATAGGGGCGGCGGCTCTCGATCGCGGCCAGGTCGGCCTGGCCCCGGCCGGTCACCAGGGCCAGGTCCTCGCCGGCGGCGGCCCCCACGTAGGACGCGTTACCGGGGTGGCGGAAGTCGGAGTGGCCGTCGACGAAAACCAGGCCGATGCGGCCGCCGACCGCCTCGCCCAGGCGGTGCATGGCCACGCCCGAGCCCAGCAGGATCGAGCAGTCGCCGCCCAGGACCACCGGGAACTCGCCGGCGTCGAGGATCGCACCGATGCGGTCGGCCAGGGCCCGGGAGTACGCCGCGATCTGCTGCGCGTGGGCCACCCCGTCGCCGGGACGCCAGTCGCCCGGGTCGTACCGGGGCGGGGTGAGGCAGCCGGCGTCCCGGGCGCCCAGCTTGGTGATCAGGCCTTTGTCACGAAGCGCTCCGGGCGCCTTGGCGCAGCCCGGCACCGACGTCTCGGTCGGCGGGCGCAGACCGAGATTGGACGGTGCGTCGAGGACAGCGATGCGGCGCACGGAGCGGCTCCCTGCCTAGAAGAGGGCGCTGGCCAGGGCGCGCCGGGCGCCGGCCACCGCGGGATCGTCGGGGCCGGCCACGCTGAACAGCGAGAGCAGGTGTTTGCGTACGGCGTCGCGGTCGTCGCCCGCGGTCCGCTTGACCAGGGCCACCAGGCGCGCGTAGGCCTTGTCGGCCTGGCCGCTGAGCACCTCGATGTCGGCCGCCAGGCGCTGGGCGTCGACGTCGTCGGGGGACGCGTCGGCCTTGGCCAGCGCCGCCGCCGGGTCGGCGCCCTGGATGCGGCGGTAGAGCTCGACCTGGGCCAGGCCCGACTCGGCCGCGGCGTCCTGCGGGGACTCGGCCAGGATCTTCTTGTACGCCGCCTCGGCCTCGTCGAGGTCGCCGGTCATCAGGGCGTCGTCGGCCGCGTCGAGCCTCGGGTCCTCGGGCGCCTCGACGGCCACGCCGCCGGCCTTGAGCACCGCGTCGACATACTGCTTGACCTGGCTCTCGGGCAGCACGCCGGTGAAGCCCTCGACGAGCTGGCCGCCGACCACCGCGACCACCATCGGGATACCCTGCACGCGCAGCGCCTGAGCGAGCCGCGGGTTGGCGTCCACATCGACCTTGCCGAGCACCCACGAGCCGCCGCCGGCCTGAGCGAGCCGCTCGAGGATCGGGGACAGCTGCTTGCAGGGCTCGCACCAGTCGGCCCAGAAGTCGAGGATGACCGGCGTCGCGAGCGAGCGCTCGAGGACGGCCGACTGGAAATTGGCCTCGGTGACGTCGATGATCGTCTCGGGGCCGGCGCCGCCGGGCAGGCCACCCGGGATGGCGCCGGGAGGCGGCCCGCCGTGCGCGGCCGCCTGCGGGTCGGCGGGGGCAGCGGGGCGGCTCGGCGCCGGAGAGGGCGCGCGCAGCGCGCTGAGATCGACCGCGCCGCGGGTGAAGATCGACGGAGTGGTCCGTGGGTCGCTCATGGTTACCTAGTCTCGCACGCTGACAAGGCGCTCCGCCGCGCCGCGGCGGGCCTGATATCGGACGTCACAGCATAACGGATGAGTTATCCTTTTAGAATGCCGTCGCTGAATCCCGAGAAGCTTCGGGCCGACTCGGCCCGGGTGCGCGAGCTGATGCTCTCGGTCGCCCGCGAGCGGCTTCGGGCCGGCGACACCGACCTGCCGATGAACGCCATCGCCAAACAGGCGGGCGTGGGCGTCGGCACCGCCTATCGCCACTTCGAGACCCACCAGGTGCTGCTCGAGGCGCTCGCCGCCGGCAGCTTCGCGGCGCTGGTGTCCGAGGCCCGGGCCGCCGAGCGCGACACCGACCCGGCGGCCGGCTTCGCCCGGATCATGCGGGCCGGCCTGCGGCTGATGCTGGCCGACCCCGCGCTGGCGGCCGTACTCTCCCGGCCGAGCTTCACCTGCGACGAGACGATCGCCCTCGGCGCCGAACTGTTCGAGGCGTTCGGCGCCGTGCTCGAGCGGGCCCGGGCCGCCGGCGCCGTCCGCCCCGGCATCACCGGCGACGACCTGCGCCGGCTCATGTGCGGCGTGCAGCACGCGGTCCGCACCGGCGGCGACGATGCCTCGGAGCGCTACCTCGGCGTACTCCTCGACGGTCTTCAGAATCGGGCCGGCTCGCGGTAGACGCCCCACTCCTGCTTGAGGACCTCGCAGATCTCCCCGAGGGTGGCCTCGGCCCGCGCCGCGTCGAGCATGGCCGGGATCATGTTGTCCCCGCTGCGGGCCGCCGCCAGCATGCGGTCGAGGGCTTCCTTCAGCCGTACGCCATCACGCCCGGCCTTTCTCGCACCCAGCTCCCGTTTCTGCGCCACCTCGACCTCGTGGGAGACCCGGAGGATCTCCAGCTCCTTGGCCACCGTGCCGGTGTGCGCGTTGACACCGACGATGCGTTTCTCGTTCTTCTCCAGTGACTGCTGATAGACGAACGCCGCCTCGGCGATGTTGGCGGTGAACCAGCCGTCCTCGATGCCACGCAGGATGCCGGCCGTGATGCTGCCGTCGTGGCCGAGCTCGCGGATGCGGGCGAAGATCTCCTCGGCCTCGGCCTCGATGCGGTCGGTCAGCTCCTCCAGATACCAGGAGCCGCCGAGCGGATCGGCCACGTTGATCACGCCGGTCTCCTCCATCAGCACCTGCTGCGTCCGCAGGGCGATCTCGGCCGACTCGTCGGTGGGCAGCGCGAGCGTCTCGTCGAGCGCGTTGGTGTGCAGCGAGTTGGTGCCGCCGAGCACCGCGGCCAGCGCCTCCACCGCCGTACGGACGACGTTGTTGACCGGCTGTTGTGCCGTCAGGGAAACGCCGGCCGTCTGCGTGTGGAACTTCAGCCACAGGGCTTTTTCGCTGGTCGCGCCGTAGTTGTCGCGCAGGTGGCGGGCCCAGATGCGGCGGGCGGCGCGGAACTTGGCGATCTCCTCGAAGAAGTCGATGTGCGCGTCGAAGAAGAAGCTCAGCCCCGGCGCGAACTGGTTGACGTCGAGCCCGCGGCTGAGGCCGAGCTCGACGTACCCGAAGCCGTCGGCCAGCGTGTACGCCAGCTCCTGCGCGGCGGTCGAGCCGGCCTCGCGGATGTGGTAGCCGCTGACCGACAGCGGCTTGTATTTCGGGATCTCGCGGGCGCAGTACTCCATGAGGTCGCCGATCAGGCGCAGATGCGGCTCGGGCTGGAAGAGCCACTCCTTCTGCGCGATGTACTCCTTGAAGATGTCGGTCTGCAGCGTGCCGTCGAGCTTGTGGATGTCGGCGCCCTGGCGCTCCGCGGCCACCAGATACATGCAGAAGATCGGCACGGCCGGGCCGGAGATCGTCATGCTGGTGGTGGTCTTCTCGAGGTCGATGCCGTCGAAGAGCACATCCATGTCGGCCGCAGAGTCGATCGCCACCCCGCAGTGCCCGACCTCGCCGAGCGACTGCGGCTCGTCGGAGTCGCGCCCCATCAGCGTCGGCATGTCGAACGCGACGCTGAGGCCGCCCCCGCCGGCGGCCAGGATCATCTTGTAGCGCTCGTTGGTCTGCTGGGCGTTGCCGAAGCCGGCGAACTGCCGGATCGTCCAGGTGCGCCCGCGATAGCCGGTCGGATAGAGGCCCCGGGTGTACGGGAACTCGCCCGGCCAGCCGATGCGGTCGAACCCGGGATAGGCGGCGCCCGCCGGCGGCCCGTAGACGGGGTCGACCGTGGCGCCGGACAGGGTGGTGAAGTCAGCGTCGCGCTTGCGGGCGGCGTCGTAGCGCCGCTGCCAGCGCTCGCGTCCGGCCTCGATGTCGGCTGCGTCCATGCGCACCATCCTAGGGGCAAACCTGAACGATCCCTAAGGCTCTCTTCCCTCGAAGATCCAGGCCTGCGGATCGCCCTTGCGATACAGCATCTTCATGACCAGCGGGAACATCGCGTCCCGGATCGCCGACCCGATCGGCCCGGCGGTCTTCGAACTGCCATTTCGTTTGCCGTACGCGACCACGCGCTCGACACGCGCACGACGGCGCCGCTCGTATTCGGCCAGGGAACCGCTCCTCCCGAGGGCCACCGCGTCCTCGATCGCCATCGACGCGCCCTGCCCCGACGAGGGCGAGACCGCGTGGGCGGCGTCACCCGCGAGCACGACGCGCTCGCTGTGCCAGACCGGCACCCGGGGCAGGTCGTCGGTGTTCCACGGCCCGAGCGCCTCGTCCGTGGCCCGGATGATCGCCGCGGCCGGCAGGTCGTCACCCTCGAACAGCTCGATCAGATGGGCCCGCCACTGCTCCGGGGTGAACTCCCCGGGCTCGACCGGCCACTTGCGGGGCGGATTGGCGAACCACCACACCCGGCCGTCGGGCGCGACACCCCACCCGAAGAAGGCCCGCCGGCCGAAGGCCATGTGCATCATCCCGGGCGCCCGGTCCAGCGGCACGTCGACGGGCCGGTCGGTGAAGCCGCCCGCGTTGAGCAGCCCGAGATAGCGCGGCTTCGGGCCGCCCGGGTTGAGCAGCTCCCGGGTCCGCGACCGGAGGCCGTCGGCGCCGACCAGGAGGTCGCCCGTCTCGTGAGTGCCGTCTTGGAAGCTCACTGTCACACCGCCGGGCTCTTCGGTGAAGCCGGTCAGGCGCTTGCCGTGCTCGATCGGGATGCCGCGCTTCTCGGCGGCCCGGCGCAAGGCCGCGTAGAGGTCACTTCGCTTGATCGTCGTCGTGACGGTGCCGTCCGGAGTGGGCCCGCCCAGCGGCACCACGGCCAGGCGCCGCCCCTTGGCGTTGCTCATCGTCAGCCGCGGCGTCGGAAAGCCGGCGGCCAGGATCTCGGCCGGGTCCTCGCCCAGCTCGCGCAGGGCCGCGAGGCCATTGACGGCCACGGTGAGCCAGGCGCCTTTCTCACTTTCGTTTTCGGCGTACGCCTCGTAGACGCGCGGCTGCCAACCGGCCCGCTCCAGGGCGAGCGCGGCCACGGTGCCGGCGACACCACCGCCGGCGATCACTGCTCTCTTGTTAGTCATACTCTAACTATGCATACCATGACTATGAGGGTCAACCCCGTACGCTGATCACGTGGTCACCTCCGAACCGCGCCGGTCCACGCTGGGCATGGTGCTGCTGGCGCTGCTCATGGAAGCGCCCATGCACCCGTACCGGATGCAGCAGATGATCAAGGAGCGGGGCCAGGACCAGCTGGTCAACGTGGCCCAGCGCAACAGCGTCTACCAGGCCCTGGACCGCCTGGTCCGCGACGGACTGGCCCGCCCCGGCGGCACGTCACGAGAAGCCGGCCGCCCCGAACGCACGATCTACGAGATCACCGAAGAGGGCACGGCCGCGATGCGCCGCTGGCTGACCGGAATGCTGCCGGCCCCCGCGCGAGAGTTCCCGGAGTTCCCGGCGGCCCTGGCCTTCCTGCCGGTCCTGCCACCGGCCGAGGTGCGCGAGCTGCTGGAAAAGCGCATGGAGGCCCTGACCGAGAAGGCGGCCGCCATCCGGGCCCAGGCCCCGGCGGGCCTGCCCCGCTTGTTCCTCATCGAGGACGAGTACCGAGTCGCCATGCTCGACGCCGAGCTGAAATGGCTCCGCGGAGTAGTGAACGACCTGACTGAGGGCACCTTGACGTGGAGCGCGGAGCTGATCGCCGAGACGCTGGAGCGCTTCCCACCCAGCACGTGACGCAGTCCGCCCGAAGCTCCCGATTCATAAGCCCAGGACGGGTCGAGATCGTCGACGGCCCGCTCGCCGGTACCACCTACCGGACCCCGAGCGAAGCCGCACGCGCCGTGGTGGCGCACTACAAGCCAGCCGTCTCCGCATCGCAACGGCTGGTCCTTTTGGCTCCTGACGGTGAGCAGACGTCACTCCACCGCTCGCCCCAGGCGAGTAGCCGACCCCTGAGGGACGGACCACCCGCCTGAGACGACAGCCGGTGAGCAACGAGCAGGCAGCCCGACGATCGAGACCTACGCCGTCAGGTCCAGGGCGTGGTACAGGCGGGATGTCGTCGTGTTCAGGTCGGCCAGGCGGGACGCGGGGACGCCGCTCATCAGGGCCACCCGCCGCTCCCCGGCGGCTCGGCTGAGCAGGACGCCGACCTGGGTCGACGCGCGTTCCATGACCATCTGGCGGGCCAGCATCGTGGTCGGGTCGGTCTCGTCGACGGTGGGGGCGACCTTGGCCGTGGCCTTGACCGTGTTCGCGGCGACTGTGGCGTCGCGGGCCAGGCCGGCCGAGTACGCGGCCGTGCGGTCCACCGAGGTGACGGCCGGGATCGCCGGCATCTCCAGAGTGGGTGCTGTGGTCCGGGGCTGCGTGTCGGCCACGCGGGAGCTCTGCTGCAGGGCAGCGCTCTGCAGTAGCGGGTGCAAGTAGGTGGCCGTGGTTCCGGTGACCCGGGGGAAGGTGATCGGTGCAATCATGCTGCACCCCGGCTGCTGCCCTTGTGACTGATCATGTCCGCTATCCTTTCCGGCGCTGACTAATTCAGCGTATGCCGGAAAAATCAGGACGTCATCGGGCGCACGGGCGAGAGGCCACGCCGTCCGAGCGTGCCGATACGGTCAGAAAACGCGAAGGGGCTCAGAGGCCCTTGATCAGCTCATCGGCGGCGGCGTAGGGATCAAGCTCGCCGGCCGCCACCGCGGCCGCCAGCGTGGTCAGCGCGGTGCCCTCCCGCAGGCTGCCGATCCGTGACCGGAGCGTCCCGAGCGCGATCGCCTCCACCTCGACGGCGGCGCGGCGCTCACGCCGTACGGCGAAATTGCCTGTCTTGGAAAGCCAGTCGCGGTGCTTGTCGACGGCCGCCAGCACGTCTTCCACGCCCTCGGCCTTGACCGCGGTCGCCTTCACCACCTGGGGCCGCCACTCCCCCGGGCCTCGCTCACCGAGGCCGAGCATGCCCTGGATGTCGCGGTACGTGGCGTCGGCGCCGGGGCGATCGGACTTGTTGATCACGAAGATGTCGGCGATCTCGAGCACCCCGGCCTTGACCGCCTGGATCGCGTCGCCCATCCCCGGCGCCAGCAGCACCAGCGTGGTGTCGGCCAGCGAGGCGATCTCCACCTCGGCCTGGCCGACGCCGACCGTCTCGACCAGGATCACCTCGCATCCGGCGCCCTCCAGGACCCGTACGGCTTGCGGCGTCGCGGCCGAGAGGCCGCCCAGCTGGCCCCGGCTGGACATCGAGCGGATGTAGACGCCCGGATCGGTCGTGTGCTCCTGCATGCGCACCCGGTCGCCCAGGATCGCGCCGCCGGTGAACGGGCTCGACGGGTCGACCGCGAGCACGCCGACGCGTTTCCCCACCTTTCGGAGCGCGCGCACCAGCTCGTTCGTCGTCGTGGACTTGCCGACGCCCGGCGATCCGGTCAAACCAAGGACCTGAGCGTTTCCGGCGTACGGGGCCAGCGCCGCCGCCACCTCGGGCAGCGCCGGATCGCCGTTCTCGACCAGGCTGATCAGCCGGGCCACCGACCGCGGGTCCCCCTCGCGCGCCCTGGCGACCAGGGTGGGGACGTCACGGGATCTGCTCAAGGCGCCACCTTGATGATCAGGGCGTCGCCCTGGCCACCGCCGCCGCACAGGCCGGCCGCTCCGTAGCCGCCGCCCCGCCGGCGCAGCTCGAGGGCGAGGGTGAGGACCAGGCGGGCGCCGGACATGCCGATCGGGTGGCCGAGCGCGATCGCGCCGCCGTTCACGTTCACGATCTCGTCGTCGACCTTGAGCTCGCGCATCGACTGGATCACCACCTGGGCGAAGGCCTCGTTCATCTCGATCAGGGAGAGATCGTCGACCGTGAGGTGGGCCTTGTCGAGAGCGTGCTTGATCGCGTTGGCCGGCTGGGACTGCAGCGAGCTGTCGGGGCCGGCCACGTTGCCGTGCGCGGTGATCTCGGCGAGCCAGCGCAGACCCAGCTCCTCGGCTTTGGCCTTGCTCATCACCACGACCGCGGCGGCGCCGTCGGAGATCGGCGACGAGCTGCCCGCGGTGATGGTGCCGCCGGCGGCGAACGCCGGGCGCAGCTTGGACAGCGACTCGGCGGTGGCGTCGGGGCGCACGCCCTCGTCGACCTCGACGAACGCGTCGTCGGCGCGCTGGCCGGTCTTGACCGCCACGATCTCCTCGGCGAAGCGGCCCTCGCGCTGGGCGGCGGCGGCCCGCTGGTGGCTCTGCGCGGCGAAGGCGTCCTGCTCGGCGCGGGTGATGCCGAGCTTGACGCCGCTCCGCTCGGTCGACTCGCCCATCGAGATGCCCTCCCAGGGATCGACGAGGCCGTCGTACGCCGTGTGGTCGCGCACCAGGACGTCGCCGAACTTGGTGCCCTGGCGCTGGTTCATCAGCAGGTGGGGGGCGTTGGTCATCGACTCCATGCCGCCGGCCACCACGATGTCGAACTCACCGGCCCGGATGAGCTGGTCGGCCAGGGCGATCGCGTCGAGGCCGGACAGGCACACCTTGTTGACGGTGACCGCGGGGGTGGTCATCGGGATGCCGGCGGCCACCGCGGCCTGCCGGGCCGTGATCTGACCGGTGCCGGCCTGCAGCACCTGGCCCATGATCACGTATTGCACCTGGTCGGGGCGCACGCCGCCGCGGTTGAGGGCGGCCTCGATGGCGGCACCCCCGAGGGTCGTGGCCGGTACGCTCTTGAGGTTGCCGAGCAGGCGCCCCATCGGCGTCCGGGCCCCACTCACGATCACCGAGCTGGTCACGTCATTGTTCCCATCTTGAAAGGCGACTGAACGTGCGTTCAGGCAACACTAATAGAATGACATCTCTTCCACCCAGTGTCGCCGGGGCCGAGAATCTCACATCGCCGGACGTCGGACTGCTCCGAATCGACCACGTCGGCATCGCCGTGGCCGACCTCGACGAGGCCCTCGCCTTCTACGCCGACAACTTCGGCTTGCGCTGTGTGCACGAAGAGACCAACGAGGAGCAAGGCGTACGGGAGGCCATGCTCGCCGTGGGTGACGGCGACGGCCCGCGGCTGCAGTTGCTGGCGCCGTCGCGGCCCGACTCGGCCATCGCGAAGTTCCTCGACCGCACCGGCCCCGGCCTGCAGCAGCTGGCCTACACGGTGGCCGACGTCGAGGCGGCCTCGTCCGCGCTGCGGTCACGCGGGCTGCGGCTGCTCTACGACACCCCGAGACGCGGCACGGCCGGGTCACTGATCAACTTCGTACACCCGAAAGACGCCGGAGGCGTTTTGGTGGAGTTGGTCCAGCCTGTCAGCCCTTCGGATGAATCATCCTGACGTCGACGCCTCCGCCTGGCAGGATCGGAAGGACACGGACGGCACTCTCCCGGATCGCGGATGAGCAGCGGAGCCCACACCGAACGGGTGGGTTTCGGGCAGCTCAAAGGTGATCTAACGTGTCCTTTCCGATGCCCGTCCGCTCTTGCGTGGCCGGTGCGTCTTCGCCAGGATGGCCCAATGCCCCAGCAGCAGGATCAAAACTTGGCATTCTTCGACGGCGCGAACTCCCAGCACGACTTCACCGTGGTGCTGCGTGGTTATGACCGCGGGCAGGTGGACGCCCACCTCGGCCGGCTGGTCGCCGCCATCAACCAGTCCACGCAGGCCGGTGCCGAGGCCGAGCAGCGGATGAACGACGCGCAGCGCCGTCTGCGCCAGGCCGAGCAGCGGCTGGTCGCGCTCGAGCAGAAGCTCGCCGACAGCAACAAACTGCTGGAAGAGAACAACCGGCCGACGCTCTCCGGGCTGGGCACCCGGGTCGAGCAGATCCTGCGGCTGGCCGAGGAGCAGGCGAACGATCACCGTAGCGAGGCCAAGCGAGAGTCCGAGGGCATCCTCTCCGCGGCGCGCCTCGAGGCACGGGAGATCACCGACAAGGCGCGGGCCGAGGCCGCCGCGATGAAGGCGACCGCCGAGCGCGAGGCCGGCCAGGTCCGCACGCACGCCGAGCGCGAGGCGGCCGAGGCCCGGGTGCAGGCCCGCCGCGAGGCCGACACCCTGCGCTCCGACGCCGACCGCGAGACCAAGCAGCTGCGCACGGTCACCGCGCACGAGGTGGCCGAGCTCAAGTCGACCGTCGAGCGTGAGGTCGCGTCGCTGCGCGCCACCGCCGAGCGCGAGATCACCCAGCTGCGGGCCAAGGCGTCGCGCGAGGCCGAGGAGAAACGGGCCGAGGCGACCAAGCTGCTGACCGACGCGCGCGACAAGCGTGACAAAGATCTCCAGGCGCTCGCGCTCGAGATCGCCGAGCGGCGCGAGAAGGCCGAGCGCGAGGAGTCGCAGCGGCACGCGGCCCAGGTCAGCGCCACGCAGAAGATGGTGTCCGAGGCCGAGGAGCGGGCCCGCGCCGCCGAGGACCGCGCCAAGGAGATCGAGCAGCGCGCCGAGCAGCGCCGCGTCGAGTCCGAGCGCAACGCCGCCGAGACCACCGAAAAGGCTCGCGCCCTGTCCGAGAAGACGGTCAGCGAGGCCCGCGCCGAGTCGCAGCGCCTGCTCAGCGAGGCCCGCACTGAGGCCGAGCTCACCACGCAGGCCGCCAAGCGCGAGGTCGAGGACCTGACCCGCCAGAAGGACGCGGTCACCAACCAGCTCGGCCAGATGCTCTCGGGCCTGTCCGGCCTGGTGCCGGGCGTCGGCGGGGCCAAGCCGGCCGAGGCCGCGCCCGCTGCCGCCGCTCCGGCCGCCGCCGCGGTGGCCGCCGCCGCAGCCGCGGCCAAGGAGGCCGCGCCCGCTCAGCGCGCCGCGGAAACGCCGGGAGCTGCGGAAACACCGCAGGAGGCGCAGGACGAGGCCAAGCCGGAGCCGGCCAAGACCAACTGAGCGGGCACTCTCAGCGGTTGCGCGCCCTGCGCGGGTGCGCAACGGTGGGAGCCGGCCGGTGGGTGACTTCTTCAAGATCGACGCGGGCCGTATCGGAGTTGCTCCGGTACGGCCTCACTCGTTCTCGCGCGTAGTCTGCTTTGCCAGTCGGCTCAGACAAATCACAACTAGACGCATAGTCCGGCCAGGTGGGTGTGTATCCCCCCGAGGCCGAGCAATGCGTATGTGAGGATGGACAGCATGTCGCACGGCGAAATCTTCGGTCTCGGCTCTGACGCGGCTACCGAACCCAGCTTCGAGACCGCCCTCCGCGGTTATGAGAAGAAGCAGGTCGAGCGGTACGTCGCCCGCGCCGAGAACGAGATCGCCGCGCTGGCGGCCGAGCGCGAGCAGGCGTATACGCAGATCCAGGCCATGTCGGCGCAGATCGAGCGGCTACAGCAGGAGGCGGTGCAGGCCCGCCGCCAGGGTGGTCTGAGCCCCGAGGCCTCGTTCCGCCACCTCGGCCCCCGGGTCGAGCAGATCCTCGCGCTGGCCGAGGAGCAGGCCGAGGCGATCAAGCAGTCCGCCACCGACGACATCGCGGCCCGGCTGGCCGAGGCCGAGCGGATCCGGGCCGAGGCCGAGGCGCACGCGCACAACGGCATCCGTGACTTCGAGATCGCGCTGGCCGCCCGCCGCGCCGAGGAGGAGCGGGCCGACGCCGCCAAGCGCCTCGCGACGGAGAAGGCGCTGGCCGCCGCCCGGCAGAGCGCCGAGCAGATGCGGGCCGAGGCCGAGACGACGCTGTCGCGGGCCCGGGCCGAGGCCCAGCAGCACACCGAGCAGACCGCGCAGCAGGCCCACCGCGTCCGCACCGAGGCCGACGGCTACGCCCAATCCACGCGCATGCAGGCCGATCAGGAGATCAAGGCGCTGCGCGACAAGACCCAGCAGGAGATCAACGCCCAGCGGGCGGCGGCCGAGCGGCAGGCCACCGAGCAGCGGGCCGCCCTCGACAACGAGCTGGGCCAGAAACGCGCGGCCGTCGCGCAGGAGCTGACCCAGATCCGCACGGCCGTCGAGAAGCAGTGCGCCGACCTGCGCAGCGAGGCCGACAAATACGCGGAAGAGGTGCTGCGCCGCTCCGACGAGCAGGCCACCGCGGTCCGCAACGAGATCGCCGGCCAGCAGGAGAAGATCGCCGAGGCCGGCCGCGAGCTCGAGGCGGCCAAGGCCAAGGTGACCGAGGCCGAGCGGGAACTGGCCGCCGCGCAGGAGCGGGCCCGGGCCGGGGCGCAGGAGGCCGACAAGGTGCACCAGAGCCTGGCCGAGGCCCGCAAGGAGCTGGAGGCCGAGCTCAAGCGGGTGGCCGACGCCAAGAAGGCGGGCGAGGCGGCCGAGCGGCACGCGGCCGACGTTCGGCGCCAGGTGCAGAAAGAGGCGAAGCGGGTGGCCGAGCTGGCCGCCGCCGCGGTGCTGGCCGCCGCGGGCTCGTCCTCCGACGACGACGATGCCGAGGCCGAGCCCGAGAAGTCCGTGGCCGGCGGCCCGGTCGGCGCCCACGCGGCCGAAGCACCCACCGGCGCCGTGCCCACCGGCACCGCGCCCACCGCGTCCGCGGGCGGCCCGACCGGCGCCCACGCCGCCGACGCTCAGACGCCCAGCAAGGTGACCGCGTCAGCCAAGGTCACCGTCCCACCGGCGACGAGGGTCGGCGCGGACGCCGAGTAAGCCGGCGACGGGGTTCGGCGCGGAGGCTGATGTGCCTGCCCTCACGTCGGCGCGCGTGGCGGTCGTTGCGGTACAGCGATAACGTCGCGGCCGAGACGCGTGCGGCCGGCAAGTTGGTAAGACCCGGCTCACCCACCACAGTGGAGGAACCGGGTGGCCCAAGAGACAGAGCCCGCCGAAAACGAGCTGGACGAGCCGGCTATCCCCGAGCATCGCTTCGGGCGCCCGGGGCCGCCCCTGGACAAGCGCAACCCGTTCATGATGGGCCTTCTCGGCGGGTTCGGCGTGCTGCTGGCCTGGGCGATCTTCCTGGGCATCCGCAACGCGGCGTCCATCCTGGTGCTGATCTTCATCGCGCTGTTCCTGGCCATCGGGCTCAACCCGGCCGTCACCCGGCTGCGCAAGTGGGGCCTGCCCCGCGGCCTGGCCGTGACGATCGTCGCGCTGGCCGTGGTCGGCCTCATCGCCGGTGGCATCATCGCCCTGATCCCCCCTCTGGTGAGCCAGACCACCCAGCTGGCCGAGAACGTGCCCGACTACATCCAGCAGCTTCAGCGCAACGAGACCGTCAACGAGCTCGTCCAGCGCTACGACATCGTCGACCGGGTCAGCACCGCCCTCAACGCGGGCACCGTCACCAACGCGCTCGGCGGCGTGGTCGGCGCCGGCCGGATGATCGCGGGCACACTGTTCAACGTGCTCACCGTGCTGGTGCTCACGATCTACTTCATGGCCTCGTTCGACCGGATGCGCGAGACCGCGTACTCCCTCGTCCCGGCCTCGCGCCGGGTGCGGGTGCGGCTGCTGACCGACGAGATCCTGACCAAGGTCGGCGCGTACATGGTCGGCGCGATCTCGATCGCCGTGCTGGCCGGCGCCAGCAGCTGGCTGCTGGCCGTGATCCTCGGGCTCGGCTATCCGTTCGCCCTGGCCGTGGTGGTCGCCGTCTGCGACCTCATCCCGCAGATCGGCGCGACCCTCGGCGCGATCATCGTGAGCCTGGTCGGCTTCGCCTCGTCGCTGACCGCCGGCATCGTCTGCATCGTGTTCTTCATCATCTATCAGCAGGTGGAGAACTATGTGATCTATCCGAACGTCATGCGGCGCTCGGTCAAGGTCAGCGATGTCGCCGCGGTCGTCGCGGCTCTGCTCGGTGTCGCCCTGTTCGGCGTGGTCGGCGCGCTCGTCGCGATCCCCATGGTGGCCGGCGTCCAGCTCATCGTCCGCGAGGTGGTGCAGCCCAGCCAGGAGGCCCGCTGACGCGGCGGAAAAGCGGCTGGGACGCGGCCGGGAAAGCCCGGCCGAGAGGCCCGCTGACAAGGGCGGTACAGGTTTGTACCGCCTGCGGGCCGGGCGCCATTACCGTCGGGTCATGAGCCCACGACCCATCGCGGACCCCACCGTCGGGGAACGCATCCGGGCCCGCCGCCTGCTGCGAGGGTGGAGCATCCGGTACGCGGCGAGCCGCGCCGGCATTTCGCACGCCACCTGGGGGCGCATCGAACGGGGGCTGCAGGCGGCGAACAATCGTTTCGTGCTGGCCGACATCGCCGAGGCGCTGGAATGCTCCTCCGGTGACCTGGCCGGCATCGCGGTCCCCGGCCTCGACCGGGCGGCCGCGGCCACCCGGGCCGGCGTGCAGTCGCTGCGGACCGCGCTGATCGACATCGACCTGAGCGAGCCCGGCACCGACGGCGCCCCGCCGATGGCCGAGCTCGATCGGGCGCTGTCCCTGGTGGACACGCTGCGGCAGGCGTGCGACTACGCGGGGACGATGCGGCTGCTGCCCGGCCTGCTCCGGCATCTGCACGCCGAGACGGCCGGGCCGGATCGCCGGCGGGCCCTGCGGCTGCTCTGCGAGGCCGCCTTCATCGCCTCGTCGGTGCTGCGCAACCTCGGCCATCCGGGCGACGCCTGGCTGGGCGCCGAGCGCTGCCGCGACGCGGCCGAGGCGGTGGACGATCCGGTGCTGCTGGCCTACGCGGCGTACGCGCTGGCCACCGCCGCGACCGCCAGCGGCTCGCACCAGAGGGGACAGACGCTGGCCGAGCGGGCGGCCGACGGGCTGCGCCGCCATCTGGGCCGGCCCGGCGGCACCGAGATCCTCGGCTCGCTGCTGCTCATCTCGGCCAAGGCGGCCCGGGGCCGCGGCCACCCCGAGGACAGCGAGAGCTGGCTGGCCGAGGCGCGGAGCCTGGCCCGGCGCACCGGCGAGACCACCACGATGGGCCTGTTCTTCGGCCCGACCAACGTCGACATCTGGCGGATCAGCATCGAGGTCAACGAGGGCGATCCGGCACTGGCCGCCGCGATCGCCCGGCAGACGTCGCCGACGGTGATCGCCGCCGGTTTCCGGCAGGTCTTCTACTACGCGGACACGGCGCGGGCCCTGGCGCGCCTCCCGGGCCGGGAACGCGACGCGGTGCGCTATCTGCTGACCGCCGAGCGGATCGCCCCGCAGCACGTGCACACCACGGCCGACCTGCGCCTCACCACCCAGGCGCTGCTCGCGCAGACCGGCGCTTCCGAGTTGCGCGGGCTTTCCGAACGGCTGTGGACTCCCTAATCCGACGCCTTCGGCATCGGCACGTCGCGGAAGGCCGATGTCGTGCGGTCGGCGTAGGCGTTCATGTCGCCGGTCTCCATGGGGCCGTCCCACGTACGCGGGAGCGGCACCGGCACGGACGGCGCGACCCGCTTCACGATCTCGTCGAGCACCGTCTCGGCGTCACCGACCCAGAGGTGCTTGGCGCCCTCGACCGGCACCACCTCGCACTGCGGCACCGCGGCGAAGCGGTCGGCGGCCTCGGCCGGGCGCAGGTAGTCGTCGAACTCCGGGATCAGCGCCGTGACCGGCTTGCCGGACTTGGCCCAGGCCTCGAGGTGGCCGGGCTGCGAGAACCGCAGCGGCGGGGACAGCAGGATGGCCCCTTGGACGGCCGGGTCGAGGCCGTGCATGAGGGTCAGGTCGGTGCCGAACGACCAGCCCACCAGCCAGATGTTGGGCAGGTCGGCGAACTCCGCGTATTCGATGGCCGCGGCCACGTCGTACTTCTCGTCGGCCCCGGCCGAGAAGGAGCCCTCGCTGGTGCCCCGGACGCTGCTGGTGCCGCGCGTGTTGAAGCGCAGCACGGCGACGCCGGCCAGGGCCGGAAGCCGCCACGCGGCCTTGCGGAAGACGTGGCTGTCCATCATCCCGCCGTGCGTGGGCAGCGGGTGCAGGCAGACCAGCGTGGCCACCGGCTCGCCTTCGACGGGGCGGGCCAGCTCACCGACCAGGGTGAGGCCGTCGGCGGTCTGCAACTCGATGTCCTCCCGTTGTGCGGGCAGGATCGAGTTCGCGCGAATGGGACTGCTCATGATTCCTAACCGTAGCGGGGTGCGTTGCGGGAGCGCTCGACACCGGGGAAGCGCCGATCACGAGCCTTCCAGCACCCCGTGTGCCAGTGCCGCCGATCGGTCTCGTCGCCGCGCCCGTCGATCGGCCAGGCCACCACGTGGGCCACGCCCGGGCGGATCTCCTGGAGACACCCCGGGCAGGTGTACGACTTCACGGCCGCCCCACCGAAGATCGACCGGACCATCCACTCGCCGTCCTGCCACTGCTGGACGCCCTCGATGCCCTTGCGGACCCGCTCGTCGGTCAGCTGGCGGGGCTCGTCGGACCCGTCACGGCGGCGGGGGCGGTTGCGGCGGGGACTCACGACATCAAGCGTACGCAGAGGTACTGACTCACCGGTAACAACGGTCATAGACTGCCGACCATGACCGCTACTCGCGTGCCCGGCCTCCCGGTCGTCGAAGACGGCGTGCTCATCTCCACCAACCCGGCCACCGGCCACGAGGCGGGCCGCGTCCCGGTCTCGGACGCCGCCGCGGTCGAGGCCGCCACCGCCCGGGCCAAGGAGGCCGCCCTCTGGTGGCAGTCCCTCGGCTTCGACGGCCGCCGCGAGCGGCTGCTGCGCTGGCGCTCGCTGATCGCCCGCCGGGTCGAGGAGCTGGCCGAGCTCACCGGCCTCGAGGCGGGCAAGCCGCGCGCCGACGCCGTGGTCGAGGCGGCCGGCGCGGTCGAGCACCTCGACTGGATGGCCCGCCACGCCAAGAGCGTGCTGGGCCCGCGGCGCACCTCGAGCCGCCTGCTGCTCATGGAGCACTCCGGTCACCTCGAATACCAGCCGTACGGCGTGGTCGGCGTGATCGGCCCGTGGAACTACCCGATCCTCACCCCGATGGGCCCGATCGCCGGGGCGCTGTCGGCCGGCAACACGGTCGTCTTCAAGCCGAGCGAGTACACCCCGATCGTCGGCCAGTGGCTGGTCGACACGTTCGCCGAGGTGGTGCCCGAGCAGCCGGTGCTGCAGGCGGTGCACGGGCTGGGTGACGTGGGCGCCGCGCTGTGCCGCTCGGGCGTCGGCAAGGTGGCCTTCACCGGCTCGACCGCCACCGCCAAAAAGGTGCTGGTGGCCTGCGCCGACAACCTGGTGCCGGCCGTCATCGAGGCCGGCGGCAAGGACGCGATGATCGTCGACGAGGACGCCGACGTGGACGCGGCGGCCGAGGCCGCGGTCTGGGGCGCGATGACCAACGCCGGCCAGACCTGCATCGGCATCGAGCGGGCGTACGCGGTCGCCCCGGTCTACGACGCCTTCGTGGCGGCCGTCGTGCAGAAAGCCGGCAAGCTGCGCACCGGCGCGGAGATCGGCCCGATCACCATGCCGAAGCAGATCGACATCATCCGCGACCACATCGAGGACGCGCTGGCCAAGGGCGGCCAGGCGGTCCTCGGCGGCGCCTCTGCCGTGCAGCCGCCGTACGTGGAACCGACGGTTTTGATCGATGTTCCGGACGACTCTCGCGAGATGCGGGAGGAGACGTTCGGCCCCACGCTGACGATCACCAAGGTCGCCGACGCGGAGGAGGCGCTGCGGCGGGCCAACGACACGGCGTACGGGCTCGGTGGCTCCGTCTTCGGAAAGAAGAACGCGGTGCGCCTGGCCCGGCGGCTGCGCTCGGGGATGGTCGCCGTGAACGGCGCGCTGACCTTCTCGGGCATGGGCACCCTGCCGTTCGGCGGCGTCGGCGACTCCGGCTTCGGCCGCATCCACGGCGAGGACGGCCTGCGCGAGTTCGCCCGGGCCAAGGCCATCACCGTGCGCCGCGGCCCGTCGCTGCTACCGGCGATGACCTTCGAGCGCACGTCGTCGCAGGTCGCGACGATCATCAGAGCGTTGAAGATTCTGTACGGGCGTAAGTGAGCTAGGGTCCTCGACGTGGAAGCGGTCGAGGTCGAGGGCCTGCACGCCGGTTACGGGGCCACGCCGGTGCTGGTCGACGTCAACCTCACCGTGCCGGCGGGCGAGGGCGTCTGTGTCGTGGGCGAGAACGGTGTCGGCAAGTCCACCCTGCTGCGCTGCGTCAGCGGCCTCCAGGAGATCGAAAGCGGCAGGATCACGGTCTTCGGCGGCGACCCCGGCGCCACCCCGGAGTTCTGGCGGGCCGTCGTCACCACCGTCGAGCCGCCGACCTGGTATCCGGGGCTGACCGCCCGCGAGCACGCCGAGCTGGTCTGCCGCGCACACGGCCAGGACCCGGCCGAGGCCGGCATCGACGAGGCGCTGGAGCGGTTCGGCCTGGCCAAGCACGCCGACGCCATCCCGCCGTCGCTCTCCTCCGGTCAAAAGCAGCGGCTCGTGCTCGCCATCGCCCTGCTGCGCCCGAGCTCGCTGCTGATCCTCGACGAGCCCGAGCAGCGCCTCGACCGCGAGGGCCGGGCCGACGTGGCCGGCCTGCTGGCCGACTACATGGCCGGCGGCGGTTCGCTGCTGATGGCCAGCCACGACGACGACTTCGCGATCGCCTCGGGCGCGGCGATCACCACGATGGAGTCGCTCAGCGCGGTCGCCGGATGACCACGGTCCCGCTCGCTCCCGTCCGGCGCTGGATCCTGCGCACCCAGTCCGCGCACCGCGAGCGCGGCGCCACCCTGAGCAGCCTCTACATCGGCGTCCTGACCGTCGCGATCATCGGGGGCATGCTGCACCGGCAGCTGGCCGAGGTCTTCTGGCCGCCGCACCCGGACGCCTCCGGCCTGGCCGGCGCCTCGCTCACCGCGCTCTGCTACGGCCTGCTCTACCTGGCCCTGCGCCGCTTCGGCCCGCTCGCGCTGAGCCGGGCCGCGGCGTCCTGGCTGCTGACCGCGCCGGTGAGCCGCCGCAGCCTGCTGATGCCGTCGCTGCGCATCGCCGCCGCCGTCGCCGCGGTCATCGGGGCGCTGATGGGTGTGGCGATCGTCGGCCACACCGCTCCCCGCACGCTGATCGGCGACGAGATCGCCCTGCTCACGGCCGGCGGCGCCCTGCTCGGACTGATCCTGCTGCTGATCGCCACGGCCGCGCAGGCCGGCGGTCGCTGGGGCGCCGCGGTCGACACGCTGATGAGCCTGGTCTTCGCGGCCGGTTTCGCCGGCTTGGTGATCGACACGACACTCGACGAGCCGGTCGCGGTCACCGCGTGGCCCCCGGCGGAGACGCTGGTCCCGCTGGTCGCGGGCGTCGCGGTGGTCGTCGTGGTCATTCTCGCTCTGGCCGTACGGGGTCTCGCCCGCACGCCGAGCGATCACATCCTGGACGCTTCGCGCACGGCCGGCACCCTGTTCGACACGGCCTTCGGGATGGAGCCGTCGTTCCTGACCGACATGATCGAGCGCCGGTACTGGGCCGGCCGCCGCCTGCGCTCGATCCGGCTCCCGTCCCGCCTGCCGGTGCTGGTGGCCCAGGACATCATGCTGACCCTGCGCCGGCGCCGCCGCCTGGTGTGGCTGGTCTTCGCGGCCGCCTTCCCGCTGCTGCTGGGCAACGCACCGGCCTGGATCGTGGGCGCGGCCGTCCTGCTCGGCTCGCTGATCGCCGCCATGACGGCCACCGGCAACGTCCGCACCGACGCCGGCAACGCGGTCCTGCTGCGCCTGCTGGGTCTCTCCTCACGCCAGGCCGTCCTCCAGCGCCTGTGGGTCCCCGGCGTGCTCGCGGCCCTCTGGTCGGCCCTCGCCCTGACCGCCCTCGATCTGCTGGGCGACCTGCCGTCCGGCCCGTGGTGGGCCCTGGGCCTGGCCCTCGGCCCGGTCGGCGCGGCCGCGGCCGTCCACCGGGCCCGGGCCGGCTTCGTCCGCAACGACCTGCTGCCCCTGGACACCCCGATGGGCACCCTCTCCACGGGCCCGCTGGTCAACGCCGTCATGGGCCCCGACATGCTGCTGCTGGGCCTGCCCGCCCTGGTCGAGATCGCCCAGGGCAATCCGCTCTCCCCCACCACGGTCCTGGTCCAGGCCGTGGTCGGCGTCATCGGCGCCCGCGCCTACCTGTCCGGCACGACCGACACCAACCGCACCGAGCTGCACCGCTGAGCCGTCAGTCGTTGTCCACGACGACATCGGCGTGATCGGCCGGCCGGACCGCGCCGAAGTACAGCCGCTGGGCGGGCAGGTACCGCTCGCGCCAGCGCCGTTCGACGTCGGCCCGCTCCCGGATCACGGCCCGTTCCACGGTCTTCTCGAGCGCGACCGACACGAAGATCCGCAGCTCCCATCGGTCGATCAGCTCCGGCCGCAGCAGGAACACACCGTCGAAGAGCAGCACAGCACCGGCGGAAGCGGTGACCGGCGGCGGCGACGACACCGTGTCGGTCTCGTGGTCGTAGACCGCGGTCTGGAAGCGCCGATCCCCGTCCGGCCCGAGCGGGTCGAGCAGCACCCGCTTGAGCCCGTCGTTGTCGTGAGTGTCGTAGTAGCAGCCCTCGGCCGAGAACTCGCCGCGCGCGTAGCGCCGCGCCCGGGGGAAGAGGAAGTCGTCGATCGTCGCGCGGATGACGTCCCGGCCCCGGGCGCGCAGGACGACGGCCAGCTCGTCGGCGAGGGTGGTCTTGCCGGCCGCGGGCGGCCCGTCGACGGCCACCCGCACCGGGTGGGCGACGGTGACGGCGCCGACCGCCTCGGCCAAGCGGTCGAGCACCTCGGCGCGGACCATCGTCAGAAGAGGGTGAGCTCGTTGCGCTCCATGCCGCGCAGCTTGTCGTAGTCGACGACCACGCAGCGGATGCCGCGGTCGGTGGCCAGGACACGGGCCTGCGGCTTGATCTCCTGGGCGGCGAAGACGCCCTGCACCGGGGCCAGCAGCGGGTCGCGGTTCATCAGTTCGAGGTAGCGGGTGAGCTGCTCGACGCCGTCGATCTCGCCGCGGCGCTTGATCTCGACCGCGACCGCCTTGCCCTCGGCGTCGCGGCAGAGCAGGTCGACCGGGCCGATCGCGGTCATGTACTCGCGGCGGACCAGCGACCACCCCTCGCCGAAGGTCTCCGGGTGGGCCGCCAGCAGCTCCTGGAGGTGGGCCTCGACGCCGTCCTTCTGCAGGCCGGGATCGATACCCAGCTCGTACGACGTGTCCTGGAAGATCTCCTCCAGGGTGATCCGGAGCTCCTCGCCGGCCTTGTTGACGACCTTCCACACCCCGGGCTGCTCGTGCAGCTTGCAGGGCGGGCTCATCCAGTTCAGCGGCTTGTAGGCGCGGTCGTCGGCGTGGATGGAGACCGAGCCGTCGGCCTTGACCATCAGCAGCCGGACGGCCGGAGGCAGGTGGGCGGACAACCGTCCGACGTAGTCGACGGAGCACTTCGCGATGACCAGGCGCACTGGACGACCGTACCGGAAGGCGGGAATGGCGCCCGAATGCCATCCTGGAGACGTGCTCGAAGCGCTCACCGGCACCGGCCTGGCCGCATCGGCCGGGCTGAATGCCTACATCCCCCTGGTGACCATGGGCCTGCTGGCCCGGTACACCGACCTCATCGATCTCCCCAACGGGTGGGGCTGGCTCGCCAACGGCTGGACCCTGCTCATCCTCGCCCTGCTCCTGGCCATCGAGGTCGTGGCCGACAAGGTCCCCGTGGTCGATCACGTCAACGACGTCGTGCAGACCGTGGTGCGCCCCACCGCCGGCGGTCTCGCCTTCGGCGCCGGCTCGGCCTCGGAGACGGTCACGGTCAGCGACCCGGGCTCGTTCTTCGGCTCGCATCAGTGGGTGCCGATCGCGGCCGGCGTCGTCATCGCGCTCGGCGTGCACGGCGTGAAGGCCGCCTCCCGGCCCGTCGTGAACACCACCACGGCCGGTTTCGGCGCTCCGGTGGCCAGCACGGCCGAAGACATCGGCAGCGTGCTGATGGCCGTTCTGGCCATCGTGTTGCCCATCTTGGTCCTGGTAGGACTGCTGTTGATCGTGATCGGCGGCTTCTGGGTCGTCCGCCGCCGACGTCAGAAGAGGGCGAAGCGCACACAACTGTCGGGTTCCGGCGCGCCACACTCTTTTGGTTGACTCTTCGAGTGCCCGCGATCGCCGTTCCCGCCTTCGCCCTCGCGTGGTGGGCCGCCTGCTATCTGCTCGGCCGCGATCCGGTGCGGGCGCCGACGGCCCGGGCGGCGGCCGCGCTCCTGGCGTACGCCGCCGGGGTCGTGGTGTGGACGGTCGAGCCGAACTCGATGGCGGCCCAGGTCCTGTTCTGCGCGCCGGCCCTGCTCTGGGCCGGAGCCGCGGTGGCCCTGCTGCCCCCGGCCTCGCCCGAGCGGCGGCAGATCGACATCGGCTGGATGGTGCTCTCGGTCGCGTTCCTGATCACGGTGGTGGCGCTGCCCGAGGCCGGTCGGCTCGTGGTGCTGGCCCCGCTGGCCGGCGGGGTGGTGCTGCTCTGGCGGTTTCGTGACCAGGTACGGCCGCCGATGCTGCCGGCCGCCCTGGCCGTGGCCGCCGTCCTGTACGGCGTGACGCTGACCGCGTTGCTGCTGCCGGTCAGCCTGGGCGTGCCGATCCTGGTGATCGCCGCGCTCGGGCTGGACCTGCTGATCCTCGCCTTCCTGGTCGCGGTCGACGACGCCCTGACGGCCGGCGAGCGGCTGCGTCCCGATCTGATCCGGTCGGTGCTGGGCGCCCTCGCGGGCATCGTGCTGCTGGGCGGTCCGGCGGCGCTGACGATGATCGCGGTGGACTCGGGCGCGGTCCGCGTCCTCCAGTTCGCCCTGGTGGCGGTCGTGATGACGCTGGCCGGCCTGTCCGGTGCGGTGCAGCGGGCGCTGAACGCGATCGCGTTCCGCGGCGACAGCCGGTTGCGGTCGGACCGGGCGGCCCTTTTGATGAGGGTCGAAGCGCTTCCGCGGCAGCGGACCCTGACCAAGGTGAGCGAGGACGACTTCCGGCGCTTCACCCGGCAGGCCCTCGACAATTACGGCGACCTGGGCCGGCTCATGCGCAGCCCGCTGACCGGCCTGGCCATTGTCGACCAGGGGCGGACCAGCCGCGAGGAAAAGGCACTGCGGCTGCGGGCGGTGCTGCACGAGGGCGTCGACCGGCTGCGGCCCGCCGGAGAGTTCGACACCACCGATTCGTGGCGGCTCTACAACGCGCTGCACTACTGCCTGGTGCTCGGCCTGAACCCGTACGCCCGAAGGCTGAACACGGACGGCCTGGACCGCGACGCCCGCCGGGCCCTCGACTGGATGCGCCGGAAGGTGCCGCGCCGCACGCTGCGCCGGTGGCAGGAGGAGGGCGCCGCGGTGATCGCGGGCCGGCTCCAGGCCCAGCTGAACGGGGGAAAGCCACGGTGGAGCGTGCGGGGCGCACCGACACGCAGCACATGATTGTCCGTTTCGCGCAGAAAGTCAGTAAAATCCCCCAGCGTGATTTCCAGGGGGTCGTGTGGGTAGCCACCGCAACGCGCTGGTCGCCGTCGTCCGGCAGGAGCTGGCCGAGGCGCGCGGGGCGGCCCGGGCCGTGCTGGCCGAGGCCGAGTCGGCGCGCGGCGAGGCGCAGAACCGGCGGCGGCTCGTCCGCGACGCGTACGCGACCTGCCTGAACCAGCTCGCCGAGGCCCGCGACGCCGCCCGCCGCGACATCCAGCGCCGCTTCCAGCACGAGTCGACCCGGCTCGCCGGCAACGTGCGCCGGCTGGCCGCGGTCAGCGCCACCGGAGCGGCCGGCCTGCCATGGCGGATGTGGGCGCCGACCGAGCCCGCGCCGGGCGCCCGGCCCGGCCTGCTGCGGATCGGCTCGCTCAACCTGGACGACACGGCCGCGCTGCCCGCCCTCGTGCCCTTCCTGGACGCGGCCCACCTGCACTTCGAGGGCACCCACCCGGTGGCCGACGGCGTGATCACCGGCCTGCTGCTGCGCGCGCTGGGCAGCAGCCGGCCCGGTGACATCGAGCTCACCGTCTACGACCCCGAGCATCTGGGCGGCACGCTGGCGCCGTTCGCCCCGCTCGGCATCTCGTTCGTCGCGCCCGGCTCCCTCGGCGCCACCCTGGACGATCTCGTCGAGCACATCTGCCGGGTCAACGAGACCGTGCTGGCCGGCGAGCACCAGTCACTGGCCGACCTGACCGCGGCCACCACCGGCCCGCGGCCCGAGCCGTGGCGGGTCGTGGTGCTGCTGGCCGACCCGGCCACGGCCGAGGAGCTGACCAACGCGCAGCGGGCCCAGCTCGACCGGATCGTGCGCACCGGCGTCGCCTGCGGCGTGCATCTGGTGGTGCGCGGTCTCGCGCTGGGCGACCATCCGACCGTACGGCGCCTGGTCGTCACCGATCAGACCGCGACCTGCGACATCACCGGCGACCTGGAGATCCGCCTCGATCCCCCGCCACCGGCCGACCGGGTCACCTCGTTCTGCCGGGCGACCGCCGAGCGCCTGCGCGCCGGCCCGCCGCCGGCCCGCTTCGCCGACCTGGAGCCGCGCGAGCTGTGGGCCGAGTCGTCGGCGCACGGCCTGGTCGCCCCGATCGGCGACGCCACCGACGGCTCGCTGGTCGAGGTGCCGCTCGGCGACGATCCGCCGCACGCCCTGGTCGGCGGCCCTTCGGGCTCGGGCAAGACCAATCTGCTGTACGCCTGGCTGGCCGCCCTGGCCACCCGCTACGGGCCCGAGGAGCTCGCGTTCTACCTGCTCGACTTCAAGGAGGGCGTGTCGTTCGCCCGCTTCGTGCCCGGCCCGCGCGACCCGGCCTGGCTGCCCCAGGTGCGCCTGGCCGGCATCAACGTCAACGGCGACCGCGAGTTCGGCCTGGCCATGCTGCGGCACCTGAGCGAGGAGCTGCGCACCCGGGCCCAGGCGGCCAAGCGGGTCGACGCCACCAAACTGGCCGAGCTGCGGGCCGAGGACCCGACCGGGCACTGGCCGCGCATCGTCGCCGTGATCGACGAGTTCCAGGTGCTGCTCTCCGGCCGGGACGCGGTGGCCGACGAGGCCGTCACGCTGCTCGAGGACCTGGCCCGGCGGGGCCGCTCGCAGGGCATCCATCTCATCCTGGCCAGCCAGGACGTCTCCGGCATCGAGGCGCTGTGGGGCCGCAGCGGCCTGATCGGACAGTTCACCCTGCGCATCGCCCTGCCCAAGGCGCGCCGCATCCTGGCCGACGACAACCTGGCGGCCGCGGTAATCCCCCGCTTCCACGCGGTGGTCAACACCCAGTCCGGCACGTCCGGGGCCAACCAGGTGGTGCGGCTGCCCGACGCCGGCGACCGGCTGGTCTGGCGCAGCCTCCAGCGCCGCCTGTGGCGTGACCGGCCGGAGGGCTGCGAGCAACCCCGGCTCTTCGACGGCGACGCCGTGCCCCGCCTGCCGGAGAGCTGCCGGCCGTCGGGGCCGGTGCCGGACGCGGCGGCCCCGGTCGGCTCGTCGCCGGGCGCGGTGCTGGGCGAGCGGATCGACGTGGCCGCCCGCCCGGCCCGGCTGCGCCTGGGCCGCATGCCGGGCCGCAACCTGGCCGTGCTCGGCACCCGCACCGAGGAGGCGTGCGACGTGCTCGCGGCGGCCGCGCTGTCGCTGGCCGCGCAGGGACCGGCGCACTTCAGCGTCGTCTGCCTCGACCCGGACGCGGCCCGCGCGGCGGCCCGGCTCATCGCGGAGCTGCCGTCGGCCGACTGGTGCGACGTGGTGCCGTCGGAGCCGTTCGGCACCATCCCGCACTACGTGCTCGGTTACGCGCTGGACGCCGGCGCCGACCCGGCCGCGCTGCGCCGCCTGCTGGTCGAGGGCCCCGAGCA
Source organism: Paractinoplanes atraurantiacus (assembly GCF_900215205.1). Classification (GTDB taxonomy): domain Bacteria; phylum Actinomycetota; class Actinomycetes; order Mycobacteriales; family Micromonosporaceae; genus Actinoplanes; species Actinoplanes atraurantiacus. The sequence goes on along the minus strand of NZ_OBDY01000001.1, from coordinate 995,016 downwards.
CCGCACCCACGTGCTCGGCTGGTGGCGTTCGCCGGGCCGGCTGCGCGACAGCCTGGGCGGCCCCGGCGCCCGCCTCGACCCGATCGGGGCCTGGGTGGCGCTCGACGTGCAGGGTCCCGATCTGGCGCCGCTCTATCCGCAGCCCGGCGGCCCGGCGTGGTATCCGCGAAACCGCCGCGCCTTGTTCTTCGACCGCTCGGTGCACCGCACCCCGGAAGTCATCGTCCCGTACGAGGTGAACAGTGACCACACGTGACCGTCAGCCCATCGGGCGCGACTACCAGCTCATGGTGAGCGCGCTGGCCGAGGCGACCGCCCGGCGCGACGCCGAGATGGGCAACGCCGAGCACGCCTATCAGGAGAGCGCGGCCCAGGCCGCGGGCGAGCTGTCCCGGGCCGAGGGCGACGCGATCTCGGCCGACCGCTGGGCCGGCGCCGCGGCCGCCCAGGTGCTCGACGTGGACCGGGAGGCGGCCCGGCTCTGGGATCAGCTGCGCCGGGCCCGCGGCCTGCGGGTGCGGGCCCTGGGCGAGATGCCGGAGCCGGTGCCGGTCGACGCCGTGCCCCGGGCCGCGCTGCCCCGCAGTCCGGAGTCGCCGCAGGTCAAGGCTCCGCGGGCCCTGCTGGCCCGGGCCGCCGAGCGCATCGACCACACGATCCATCCGGCCGGTCGCCGCTCGCTCCCGCGCTGGGCGCTTCCGCTGCTGCCGATCCTGGGCGCGCTGGTCGCGGCGCTGGCGGGTCTCGTCGGGTCCGGCCTGGTGACTTTCGGCAGTACGCAGGTGTGGGGTGGCCCGGTCCTGAGGGCGCTCGGCTGGCTGGCCTTCCTCATCGCCCCGTCGGCCGGCGTGCCGGTGGCGGCGCTCGTGGCCCACAAGCGGCTCCAGGCCCGCCTCGACATCGGCGGCATCGGCCTGACCCTGCTCGGCGGCATGATCGCCGCGACTCTGATGTCCCTGGCCTTCGCCGCGAAGCACTGAGACGCTTGACGGCGACCGGGAAAGGGTAAAGCGGGCCCGTGGGCGGATATGGGTGGCAAATCGTTCTGGTCGTCGTGCTGGTGCTGGTCAACGCCGCCTTCTCCGGCAGCGAGATGGCGCTGATCTCGCTGCGCGACAGCCAGCTCCAGCGCCTCGAGCGGCAGTCGCGGGGCGGGCGGACGCTGGCCCGGCTGGCCCGCGACCCGAACCGGTTCCTGGCCACCATTCAGATCGGCATCACGCTGGCCGGCTTCCTGGCCTCGGCCGCCGCCGCCACCTCGCTGGCCCAGCCGCTCACCGGTCCGCTGAACTTCCTCGGCAGCGCGGCCGAGCCGGTCGCGATCGTGCTCGTCACCATCGTGCTGACCTTCTTCACGCTGGTCATCGGCGAGCTGGCGCCCAAGCGGATCGCGATGCAACGGGCCGAGGGGTGGGCGTTGCTGGCCGCCCGGCCGCTCGACCTGCTGTCCACGCTCTCGCGCCCGGTGAACTGGCTGCTCGGCAAGTCGACCGACGTCGTCGTGCGGATGACCGGGGTCGACCCGAACGCGACCCGCGAGGAGGTCAGCACCGAGGAGATCCGCGACATGGTCACCCAGCAGCAGGAGTTCACCCCGGAGCAGCGCACGATCATCAGCGGCGCCTTCGAGATCGCCGAGCGGATCCTGCGCGAGGTGCTGGTGCCGCGGCGTGACGTGCTGATCCTGCCGGCCGACCTGCCGTCGAACGAGGCGCTGACCCGGCTCGTGGCCAGCGGGCACTCGCGGGCGCCGGTGACCGGGCCGATGGGCCTGGACGACGTGCTCGGCGTGGTCCACCTGCGCGACCTGATCGACGCCCAGGGCCCGGTGCGCGACCACCTGTACACCGCGCTCTTCCTGCCCGAGTCGCTGAAGGTCTCCGACGCCATGCGCCAGCTGCGGATGCAGCACCAGCAGTTCGCGTTCGTGGTCGACGAACGCGGCGCCATCGACGGCATCGTCACCATGGAGGATCTGGTCGAGGAGGTCGTCGGCGAGATCTACGACGAGACCGACCGCGACGTGCAGTCGGTCGTGCGCGAGCCGGACGGGGCCATGCTGCTGCCGGGCACCTTCCCGATGCACGACCTGCCCGACATCGGCGTCGACGTCGAGCGCCGGGACGAGGGCGACTACACGACGGTGGCCGGCCTGGTGCTGGCCGAGCTCGGGCACATTCCGACCCAGCCCGGCGAGGTGGTGGAGGTCGACGGGCACACGGCCGAGGTCGTCGAGGTCACCGGGCGGGCGATCACGCAGGTTCGGGTGCGCCCGGCGCCGAGACAAGACCTGGAATTCGATTAGGACCTTCGGCGTACGCCACGGAGAGCACCGCGTGGGCGACGAGCACCGCGTGCTCCTTGGCGTCGTAGGGGCCGACGCGCAGCTCGACCGCGTGAGTGCCGAACAGCGCCCGTACGGTCCAGCTGTTGGGGTGACGATCGTCCTCACGGCTGTGGTTGACGATCACCTGGGTGGCCGCCCGGACGTTGATCGCCGACCACTTCTCGTCGGAGGTCCCCCAGGCCCGGAACCAGCCCGGAGCGACGGCCAGGGCGCCCTTGCCGGCCTCGGCCAGCGCCCACTCCATCTGCTCAGGGGTCATAGGCAGATCGTAGGGGCCGCTCACGGCGAGCGGCCCCGAACCGGCCGGATCAGTACGTGTAGAAGCCCTTGCCACTCTTACGGCCCAGGTCGCCGGCCTGGACCATGCGCTGGAGCAGCTCCGGCGGGAAGAATTTCTCGTCGGCCGTGTCGCGGTAGATGTTGCTCGCCGCGTTGAGCATGACGTCGAGGCCGGTCAGGTCGACCGTGGCCAGCGGGCCCATCGAGTGGCCGAAGCCCAGCTTCATCACCGTGTCGAGGTCGGCCGCGCTCACCACGCCGGTCTCGACCAGCTTGATCGCCTCGACCAGGATGGCCGAGAAGAGCCGGTTGGAGACGAAGCCGGCCACGTCGCGCTTGACCTCGACGCAGGTCTTGCCGACCTCCTCGGCGTACGCGCGGGCCGTGGCCAGCGTGTCGTCGGAGGTCTGGTAGCCGCGGACCAGCTCGACCAGCTTCATCATCGGCACCGGCGAGAAGAAGTGGATGCCGACGACCGACTCGGGCCGCTCGGTGACCGTGGCGATCTGGGTGATCGGGATGGCCGAGGTGTTGGTGCCGAGCACCGCGCCCGACTTGCAGATCTTGTCGAGCGAGCGGAAGACCTCGTGCTTGGCCTCGACCTTCTCGTAGATCGCCTCGACCACGACGTCGGCGTCGGCCACCGCGTCGAGGTCGGTGGTGGTCGTGATGCGGCTGATGGCCGCCTCGGCCTCCTCGTCGGAGATCTTGCCCTTGGCCGTGAACCGGCCCAGCGAATCCCGGATCGCCGTCATGCCCCGGTGCAGCGAGGCGTCGTCGACGTCCCGCATGGTGACCTGCCAGCCCGCCTGCGCCGAGACCTGCGCGATGCCGGAACCCATCAGTCCGGAGCCGATGACCGCGAGTCGACCCGCCATGTGCCTCTCCTGTCGATAAGAGTGTCGTCGGCCTCACCCTAGCCTTGTTACTGAACGGAAACTCAGGTGGAGCACCCGTCTTCCTATCGGGTCAAATCCGCTTAAAAGCCGGCGTAGCGGTGCGAGACTATGCCCATGGCCACAGGCAACGGCTGGTACCTCCTCGGGCCACTCATCGCCGTCGGTCTGGTCGGCTTCCTGGGCGCGGTCTTCTGGCGCATGGGGCTTCAATGGACGCTCGCCCGCGAGCCCTCGAACGACCCATGCCCCGACGGACTCGCCATCTTCGGCGAACCGGACGACTACGGCCTGCTCTGCCCGGCCGCCGTCACGATCGACGCCGCGATCGCCGACGAGATCAGGCGACTGCTCGGCGACGCCGGCATCCGCGCCACCCAGGCGGTCGCCCGCGACGGGCGTACGGCCGTGCTCGTCTTCCCCGAGCACGTCGAAGAGGCCCGCCGCCTGGTCGGCGACTCGCCGGCCCTTTAGCTCTCAGAAATCGAACGTCGGCTCGGGCACGTCGGCCCGCTCCACCTCGGCCCCCAGCGCGGCCAGGTCGGCCACGAAGTCGGGGTAGCCACGGTCGATGTGGTGCACCTCACCCACCTCGGTCACGCCGTCGGCGCAGAGACCGGCGATGACCAGGCCGGCGCCGGCCCGGATGTCGGTCGCGCGCACCGGCGCCCCGGACAGGCGCGGCCGGCCGTTCACCACGGCGTGGTGCCCGTCGGTGCGGATGTCGGCGCCCAGCCGGACCATCTCGTTCACGAACATGAAGCGGCCGTCGAAGATGTTCTCGGTGATCAGCGAGGAGCCCTCGGCCACCGAGGCCAGGCCGATCGCCATCGGCAGCAGGTCGGTCGCGAAGCCCGGGTAGGGCAGGGTGACGATGTCGACCGCCTTGGGGCGCTCGTCCATCCGTACACGGAAGAAATTGTCTCCCGGCTCGACCGTCGCGCCCGCCGTGACCAACTTGTCGAGCGCGATGTCGAGGAACTCGGGCCGAACGCCCCGCACGGTCACGTCGCCGCGGGTCATGGCGGCGGCGAACGCCCAGGTGCCACCCACGATCCGGTCACCGACGGTGGTGTGGCGCACCGGGCGCAGCTCGTCGACGCCCTCGATGATCAACGTGGACGAGCCGGCACCCTCGATGTGGGCGCCCATGTCGGTCAGCATCTCGCAGATGTCGACGATCTCCGGCTCGCGCGCCGCGTTGTCGATCTCGGTGGTGCCCTTGGCCAGGACGGCCGCCATCAGCAGGTTCTCGGTGGCGCCGACGCTCGGGAAATCGAGCCAGATCTTGCTGCCACGCAGGCCGTGCGGCGCCGAGGCGATCACGAAGCCGTGCTCACCGGAGATCTCGGCACCCATCCGGGCCAGCCCCGACACGTGCATGTCGAGCCCCCGCGAGCCGATCATGTCGCCGCCCGGCAGAGCCACCCGCACGTAACCGCGGCGGGCCAGCAGCGGCCCCAGCACGCAGATCGACGCCCGCAGCCGGCGCACCAGGTCGTAGTCGGCCTCGCTGCCCGGCTCGGCCGGCACGTCGATGGTGGCCTCGCCGCCGTCCAACGTGACCTGGCAGCCCAATCGGCGCAGCACCTCGGCCATGATGGCGATGTCGGTGATACGCGGAACGTTCTCGACCACGCTGCGGCCCTGCGCGAGCAGAGCGACCGCCATCAGCTTGAGAGCCGAGTTCTTCGCGCCACCCACGCCGACCTCACCGGTCAGCGCGGTACCGCCCTTCACCCTGATCACATCCACGCGGGCCATGGTATGAGTCGGCGGCGAACGGCCGCTCCGTAGGGTGGGGGCATGGCCGTACACCTCACCCGCATCTACACCCGCACAGGCGACGGCGGGAAGACCCGCCTGGGCAACAACGAGGTCGCCGACAAGACCGATCCGCGCATCGCGGCATACGCCGACGCCGACGAGTGCAACGCGGCGCTGGGCGTCGCCCTGGCCCTCGGCGACCTGCCCGACGACGTTCGCTCGGTGGTCCAGGCCGTACAGAACGATCTCTTCGACGTCGGCGCCGACCTCTGCAACCCCGCCTCCGAGGACCCGCCCTACCCGCCGCTGCGGATCACCGAGCAATACGTGACGCGGCTCGAGGGCTGGTGCGACGAATACCTGGAGCGGCTGCCGGCGCTGGACAGCTTCATCCTCCCGGGCGGCACCCCGGGCGCGGCCCTGCTGCACGTGGCCCGCACGGTGGCCCGGCGGGCCGAGAGGTCGGCGTGGGCCCTTCTTCAAGCAGACCCTTCGCGTACGAGTGAGCTACCGGCCAAATACCTCAATCGCCTCTCCGATCTCCTGTTCATCCTGTCCCGCGTGGCCAACCCCGGCGGCGATGTGAAATGGGTGCCGGGCGGCGGGACGGCGGAGTAGCCCGTGCTGCATCACGTGGAGCTGTGGGTGCCCGACCTGGCCGGCGCGCTGCGCCCCTGGGGCTGGCTCCTGGGTTCATTGGGATGGGAGCAGTACCAGGACTGGCCGGGCGGCCGCTCATGGCGGCACGGGGACGTGTACCTGGTGCTGGAGCAGTCGCCGGCGATGTCCGGCGCGGTGCACGATCGGCTGGCGCCCGGCCTCAACCACCTGGCCTTCACGGTCGGCGGCGAGGAAGAGGTCGACCGGCTGACCGCTTCGGCGCCGTCACACGGGTGGACGCTGCTCTTCCCGGACAAGCACCCGCGAGCGGGCGGGCCGTCGTCGTACGCGGCCTACCTGGAGGACGCGTGGGGCTACGAGGTCGAGCTCCAGTCGGGGCCGCCATAAATCGCTTCCCCGGTCTGCCAACATAGGTTTATGACCACACGCGTTTTCACCCGGCCCCCGGCGGCCGGCTGATCTGCGCGTTCCTGGCCGTCCCTCGCGGCGGCCAGTTCTTTTTCGGCTTCCCGCCCTCTTCGAAGCGGAGAAGCCCATGTCTCTCACTGCCACCCTGGCCGTCCGTGACCTGACCGACCCGGCCGAAGGCCCGCACGCGATCCAGGAGATCGTGACAGCGGTGCTCAACGCCGTCACCACCCGCTGGCCGTCAGCGGACCTGCTGGTCCACCGCGGCGACCGCATAGTCGACGTGGCCGACAACTACGACCGCCTCGGCTACAGCCCGTCGGCGGCCGCGCGGGACGCCCGATACACCCGCTATGTCAGCGACGGGCGGATGCTGCGCTCTCAGACATCAGCCCTGATTCCCGGCGCCCTGCGCCTGCTGGGGGCGACGCCCGGCCCCACCCTGATCGCCTGCCCCGGCATCGTCTACCGCCGAGACTGCATAGACCGCCTGCACACCGGCACCCCACACCAGCTGGACCTGTGGTGGGTCACCCCGACCCCCGCCCCCTCAGGAGGCGCCCAGCCCTCGAGCGACCAGACCCGGGGCGGCCGGACTCGGGACAGCCAGAGCCAGGACGGGAAGGCGGTCGAGTTGCTTGAGCTCGTCGAGACCGCGCTCGCGGCCGCCCTACCCGGAGTTCTTTGGCGGACAAATCCGGCAAGCCACCCTTACACCACCGGCGGGCTGGAGATCGAGGCCTGGACCGGCGCCGGCTGGGTGGAGATCGGCGAGTGCGGGGTGGCCGCACTCCACGTCATCGGGCCGGACCGAGCTGGGCTGGCACTGGGGCTCGGGCTGGATCGGCTTCTCATGGTGCGCAAAGGTGTCGACGACATCCGGCTGTTGCGCTCGGCCGACCCCCGGGTGGCGACTCAGATGCTGGACCTGACGCCGTACCGGCCGGTCTCGGCCCAGCCCACCGCCCGCCGGGACGTCTCGGTCGCCCTGCCCGCGGGTGTGACCGCCGAGGAGATCGGCGACCGGGTGCGTGACCTCCTAGGCCCCGACGCCGTCCTGGTCGAGGAGGTGAGCATCCTCTCGGCGACCGCACCGGACGACCTCCCGCCCGCCTCCCGCGAGCGCCTGTCCCTGCGCCCCGGCGAGGTCAACGTCCTGGTCCGCGTCATCCTCCGCGACCTTCACGCCACCCTCCCCCGGCGCCGGGCCAACGCCCTGCGCGACCGCATCTACGAGGGCCTCCACAACCCAGCCCACCGCGAGCCACCCACCCGACCCCGCCCAGCGCACAGGGCGGCATAGGGAGGGAAGGTGGGGCCGCGCCCGGCTGGATGGAAAGGCGACGGCGCGCCGGGCCGGGAGCGAAAGCGAGGGTGCGCCCAACCGGGCGGGGATGGCGAGGGTGCGCCCGGCCGGGAGGGAAGGCGAGGACGCAAGGAGGGAAGGCGGTCGGGTGGGAATGACTCGCCCGGATGGAAGAAGCGGCCCCTGCGCGCCCGGACCGGCGAGGCGGGTCGAGTGCGCCGGGGCGGGCGCTCAGGCGTGCAGGGTGCCGTCGATGACCGTTACGGCCTTGCCGGTCAGCAGGGTGCGGTCTTCTCGGAGGGCGACCCGCACGTAGCCGCCCCGGGCGGAGGCCTGGTAGCCCGTCAGGTCGGTGCGGCCGCCCAAGCGGGCCGACCAGAACGGGGCCAGGGCCGTGTGGGCGCTTCCGGTCACCGGGTCCTCCGCCACGCCCGCGGCCGCGCCGAAGAAGCGGGACACGAAGTCGTAGCCGCCGTCCGGGTCGTCGGCCCTGGCCGTCACCACCACGCCCCGGTTCTCGACCTTTGCCAGGGCCGTCAGGTCGGGGGTCAGCGTGCGCACCGCCGCCTCGTCCAGCAGTTCGATCAGCAGGTCGTCGGTGTTCGGGCCGGTGTGGTGGACCGACAGTGGCGTCACCCCGAGCGCGTCGAGCACCTGGGGATCGGCCTGGACGGGGCTGAGCGGCGCCGTCGGGAAGTCCAGCGTGATCCAGCCCTTCTCGTCCGTCTCGGCGGTCAGGATGCCGCTGCGGGTGGCGAACCGCACCAGCCCCGCCTGGTGCAGGGCGTGTGCCGTGGCCAGGGTGGCGTGCCCGCAGAGGGCCACCTCGACGGCCGGGGTGAACCAGCGCAGCGCGTAGTCGGCCTCACCGGAGGTCAAGGGGTGCAGGAAGGCCGTCTCGGACAGGTTCACCTCGGCCGCGACGGCCTGCATCCACGAGGCTTCGGGGAACGACGGGCCGTCCAGCACGACCACCCCGGCCGGGTTGCCGGCGAACGGCTGCTCGGTGAAGGCGTCGATGATTCGAATCCGCATGACACGACGCTAAAGGCCTCGGGTGTACGAGGCGAGAGCCACCTGGGAAGGCGCGGCGCCTTACTGCTCGATCGTGCGAGGGCGGATGACCGGGCGGGCGATGCTGCCGGGCGGGCCGGGCGGGGCCGCCTCGAGCCAGGAGAGGAAGCCGGTCACCGTGGACTCGGCCATCGCGATCTCGAGCTCATCCGTGGCCGTGGCCAGTTTGAGGACGACCCAGTGGCCGGGGATGGTGAGGCGCTCGGGGCCCTCGGGGCGGCGGCGCTCCTCGATCGTGAGGGCGCCGCGGTCGAGCACCCGCTTGGGGCGGAAGGCGAAGCTGAACATGCGGTGGATGCGCAGCTCGCCGCCGACGAACTGGCCGATCGCGGTGGACCAGCCGCGGCCCGGCACCAGGGTGCTGATGTGGATCTGGAGGCGAATGGTTCCGCCGCCGACCATGAGCAGCCGGCGGCGGAAGAAGATCGCGAAGAGACAGACGAGCGCAGCGATGAGGCAGATTCCGGCGACTTCCAGAATCTCCATCGCCGGTCGTCAGTGAGTCTCGGGGGTGGCGGGGGTCGCGCTCTCGGCGAGAACGGTGACGCCGTCGGCGTCGATCGAGAGGAAACCGCCGGAGACGTCGTACGTGATCTGCTCGCCGCCGGCGAGCTTGACCCGCACCTGCGAGGGCTCTTTCAGCAGGCCCAGCAGCGGGGAGTGACCCGGCAGCACGCCGATCTCACCCTCGGTGGTCCGCGCGACGAGCATCTCGGCCTCACCGGACCAGACGCTTTGCTCGACGGCTACGACCTTGACGGGCAGCTGGTTGGCCACGCTGTCCTCCTGTGTATGAATCCGATTGGGTGAAGTCTAGACGGCGCTCTTTTCACGGAGCGCAGCAGGTCAGACGTTGCTGTTGATGTACTCAGGGTGGCGGAAGATGAAGTTCTGCACCTGGTCGTCGCGGACGGCCTTGAAGAAGTCGTCCGCGCTGTCCTCCAGCGCCTCGCCCCGGTAGTCGCCGTTCACGATGACCGAATCGCCCGGCAGCTTGATCAGGGTCATGTCGTCGGAGCGCAGGTTTTTCAGCGCGAAGGCCCAGTCGACCACGTTGTGCCCGTTGCCGTCGAAGATCAGCGCCTTGCCGGCCGCCTTGAGCACCGCGTCGAGCTTGGTCGGGCTGGTCACCACGTTCTTGCTGAGCGCCTGCTTGGCCATGGCCTTGATGAACTGCTGCTGGTGGCGCTGGCGGTCGTAGTCGCCGCGGGGCAGGCCGTAGCGCTGCCGCACGTAGTCGAGGGCCTGCCAGCCCTCGAGGTGGCGGGTGCCGACCTTGTACTCGGCCTGGGGGCCGTAGTACGGGTGGGCGCAGCTGTTGTCGGCGCAGCGCGAGTACCGCGGCCGGGCCTTGCCGTTGGGCTGGAGGTGCTCGGACTTCACGTTCTGGTCGATCGTCATGGTGACGCCGCCCATGGCGTCGACGATCGCCTTGAAGCCGTTGAAGTTGAGGATCACGCCGGCGTCGAACTCGTCGATGCCGGTCAGCTGGCCGACCGTCTTGGCCAGGAGGTCGAAGCCCTGGACCACGTCGTGCTTGCCGTTGCCGACCGCACTGCCGTACCCCATAGCGGCGTTGATCTTCGATCGTCCGCCCTTGAAGCCGGTCTTGGGGAAGGCCGGGATGTCGACGATGAGGTCGCGCGGGACCGAGAAGAGATAAGCCTGGTCCATGCCCTTGGGGATGTGGGCCACGATGATCGAGTCGGAGAGCGGGGTCTGCGTCTCCTTACGCGGGTCGACGCCGACCAGCAGGATGTTCAGCGGGCCCTTGATGTCGGAGACCTGCTTCTTGGTGGCGCCGACGGCCGGCTCGCCGAAGAGGTCCTGGGTCTCGACGGCGCCGGCGTACCGGGCCACGAGCACCTGCTGGGTGACGATGGCGCCGCCGCTGACCACCATGAGGACGCAGCCGAAGATCGCGCTGAGCCGCGCCCACAAGGGCGCACGCCTTTTCCTCGCCACAGGTCTCCCCCAACAGTTGTCGATATCGGCCGCCTGACGAACGACAAGAGTACCCAGAAAGAGCTACGGGATCTGAGACCCACATAAGGCGTAAATCAGACAAATCCCACCCAGGATACGGCGAAGCCGCGCCCACCATATGGTCGGCGCGGCTCCGCTGTCGCTGAGTCGGCTCAGCCCTTCATCAGCTCGTGCGCGTTCTTCTCGAGGTCCTCGAGGCCACCGCACATGAAGAAGGCCTGCTCGGGGTAGTTGTCGTACTCACCCTCGCTGATCTTCTTGAACGCCTCGATGGTCTCCTTGAGCGGGACCGTCGAGCCGGGAACGCCGGTGAACTGCTCGGCGGCGTACGTGTTCTGCGAGAGGAAACGCTCGATGCGGCGAGCCCGCTGCACCGTGACCTTGTCCTCCTCGGAGAGCTCGTCCATGCCAAGGATGGCGATGATGTCCTGCAGGTCCTTGTACTTCTGCAGGATGCGCTGCACCTCGCGGGCGACCGCGTAGTGCTCGGCGCCGACGAACTCGGGCGCCAGGATCCGCGAGCTGGAGGCCAGCGGGTCCACGGCCGGGTAGATGCCCTTGTCGGAGATCGACCGCTCGAGGTTCGTGGTTGCGTCCAGGTGGGCGAACGTGGTGGCCGGCGCCGGGTCGGTGTAGTCGTCGGCGGGCACGTAGATCGCCTGCAGCGAGGTGATCGCCTTGCCACGGACCGACGTGATCCGCTCCTGGAGCTCGCCCATCTCGTCGGCCAGCGTGGGCTGGTAACCCACGGCGGACGGCATACGGCCGAGCAGCGTCGACACCTCGGAACCGGCCTGGGTGAACCGGAAGATGTTGTCGATGAAGAGCAGCACCTCCTGGTTCTGGACGTCCCGGAAGTACTCCGCCATGGTCAGCGCGCTCAGCGCCACCCGCAGACGGGTGCCCGGCGGCTCGTCCATCTGGCCGAAGACGAGAGCGGTCTTGTCGAGAACGCCACCCTCCTCCATCTCCAGGATGAGGTCGTTGCCCTCGCGGGTGCGCTCACCCACGCCGGCGAACACCGACGTACCACCGAAGTTACGGGCAACGCGGATGATCATCTCCTGGATGAGCACCGTCTTGCCCACGCCGGCGCCGCCGAACAGGCCGATCTTGCCACCGCGCACGTACGGCGCGAGCAGGTCGAGCACCTTGATGCCGGTCTCCAGCATCTCGGTCTTGGGCTCGAGGTCGGCGAACGCCGGGGGCTTGCGGTGGATCGCCCAGCGCTCCTGGATGTCCAGGGTCGCCGGGTCGGCGTTGAGCACGTCGCCGAGGGCGTTGAACACGTGGCCCTTGGTCACGTCACCGACGGGCACCGAGATCGGCGCGCCGGTGTCGGAGACCTCGGCGCCGCGGATCAGGCCGTCGGTCGGCTGCATCGAGATGGCGCGGACGATGTTGTCACCCAGGTGCTGGGCGACCTCGAGCGTCAGCGTCTTGGTGCCCTCGGAGAGGGTCACCTGCACGTGCAGCGCGTTGAAGATGTCGGGCATGGCGTCACGGGGGAACTCGGCGTCGACGACCGGGCCGATGACCCGGACGACGCGGCCGACACCGGTCTCCGCCTTGGTGGGCTCAGCTACAGCAGTCATCACATATCACTTCCTGCCGAGGACAGCGCCTCGACGCCGCCGACGATCTCACTGATTTCCTGGGTGATCGCGGCCTGCCGCGCGGAATTCATCTCGCGCGTGTACCGCTTGAGCAGGTCGTCCGCATTGTCCGACGCGCTCTTCATCGCCCGACGGCGCGACGCCGACTCGCTCGCCGCCGAGGACAGCAACGCCGCGTAGATCCGCGTGTTGAGGTACTTCGGCAGGAGCGCGTCGAGCAGCTCGTCGGCGTCCGGCTCGAACTCGTAGGCCGGGCGCAGCCCGGGCTCGACCTCGCGCTCCTCGACCTGCATGGGCGCCAGGAAGTGCGCCTCGGCGCTCTGCGTCATCAGCGACTTGAACTGCGTGCTGACGATGTGCAGCTCGTCGACGCCCTGGATGCCGTCCGGGCCGTAGGTGGCGTCGGTGTCGTCCGCGCCGGCCACGAAGGCCTCCAGCAGGGCGTCACCGATCGCCTTGGCGTCGGAGAACGAGGGCCGCTCGGAGAAGCCGGTCCAGCTCGTCTCGATCGGCCGGTTGCGGAACCGGTAGTAGCCGACGCCCTTGCGGCCGACGACGTACAGCACCGCTTCCTTGCCGTCCGCCTTGAGCCGGGAGATCAGCTGCTCGGCGGTGCGGATGGCGTTGGCGTTGTAGGCGCCGGCCAGGCCGCGGTCGCTGGTGATGAGCAGGACACCCGCCCGCCGGACCCGCTCGCGCGGGACCAGCAGGGGGTTGTCGATCGTCGCGTTGGACGCCAGGGCGGTCAGGACCTGGGTGATCGCCTCCGCGTACGGCTTGGAGGCGGCAACCCGCTCCTGGGCCTTGGCGATGCGGCTGGTGGCCACCAGCTCCTGCGCCTTCGCGATCTTCTTGGTCGACCGGACGGTGCGGATGCGCCGCCGGAGGGCCTGTACCTGACCGGCCATGACTACTGGCCTTCGGCCGGACGGGGAACCTCGCGGGTCACCGTCTCGCGCGTCTGGCGGCCCTCTTCCAGCGGCTCGGCCGGGTTCTCGTTGACCGAGGAACCGGTCTCGCCGCGCTTGAAGAGCTCCTTGAACTCGGTCACGCCGCTCTTCAGGTTCTCCACGTCGTCGTCCGACAGCAGGCCGGTCGAGTCGATGGCGGTGTAGGTGTCGCTGCGGTGCCGCTTGATCCAGCCGAGGAAGTCCTGCTCGAAGCGGCGCACGTCGCTGACGTCGATGTCGTCGAGCTGGCCGGTGGTGCCGGCCCAGATCACGATGACCTCGTCGACCACCGAGTACGGCGAGTACTGCGGCTGCTTGAGCAGCTCGACCAGGCGGACGCCCTTCTCGAGCTGGGCCCGCGACGCGCGGTCCAGGTCGGAGGCGAAGGCCGAGAAGGCCTCCAGCTCACGGAACTGGGCCAGGTCGAGGCGGAGACGGCCGGAGACCGAGCGCATCGCCTTGACCTGCGCCGAGCCACCCACCCGGGACACCGAGGTGCCGACGTTGATCGCCGGGCGGACACCCGAGGCGAACAGGTCGGTCTCCAGGAAGATCTGGCCGTCGGTGATCGAGATGACGTTGGTCGGGATGTAGGCCGAGATGTCGTTGGCCTTGGTCTCGATGATCGGCAGACCGGTCATCGAGCCGCCACCCAGCTCGTTCGAGAGCTTGGCGCAGCGCTCGAGCAGGCGGGAGTGCAGGTAGAAGACGTCGCCCGGGTACGCCTCGCGGCCCGGCGGGCGGCGCAGCAGCAGCGACACGGCGCGGTAGGCCTCGGCCTGCTTGGTCAGGTCGTCGAAGACGATCAGGACGTGCTTGCCGTTGTACATCCAGTGCTGGCCGATGGCCGAGCCGGTGTACGGGGCGATGTACTTGAAGCCGGCCGGGTCGGAGGCCGGGGCCGCGACGATCGTCGTGTACTCCAGCGCGCCCTGCTCCTCGAGGGTGCCCCGGATCGACGCGATGGTGGTGGCCTTCTGGCCGATCGCGACGTAGATGCAGCGGACCTGCTTGTCCGGGTCGCCGGACTCCCAGTTCGCGCGCTGGTTGATGATCGTGTCGATCGCGACCGTGGTCTTGCCGGTCTTGCGGTCGCCGATGATCAGCTGGCGCTGGCCGCGGCCGATCGGCGTCATGGCGTCGATCGCCTTGATGCCGGTCTGCAGCGGCTGCTTCACGGGCTGGCGGGCCATGACGTTCGGCGCCTGGAGCTCGAGCTCGCGCTCGCCCTCACTGGCGATCTCGCCGCGGTCGTCGATCGGACGGCCCAGCGGGTCGACCACGCGACCGAGGAAGGCGTCGCCGACCGGGACCGAGAGGACGCGGCCGGTCCGCTTGACCTGCTGCCCCTCCTCGATGCCGGCGAAGTCACCCAGGACCACGACGCCGATCTCGCGGACGTCGAGGTTCTGCGCGACACCCAGCGTGCCGTCCGCGAACTCGATCAGTTCGTTCGCCATCGTCGAGGGCAGGCCCTCGACGTGAGCGATGCCGTCGCCCGCATCGGAGACGATGCCGACCTCCTCGCGGGAGACCTCGGGCGTGTAGGACGAGACGTAGCGCTCTAGCGCCCCCCGGATCTCGTCCGAGGAGATGGTCAGCTCGGCCATCCTCTGCCTTCTCTGTCTAGCTCGGGACGTCGCCGCCACCGAGGGGCCTGCTCAGCCCCGCGCTCTCAAGCGCGGGGGCCGAGGGAAAATTACTTGGAGAACGCCTGCTTGGCGGCGTTGAGCCGACGCAGGATCGTGCCGTCGTAGAGGTCGGAGCCGACCTTGACGCTGACGCCGCCGATGATCGAAGGATCGACGTCGACCTTCAGCGAGACCTGCCGGCCGTAGATGTCGGACAACTTGGCAGCCAGCGCCTGCTCGTCGGCGTCGGTGAGCGGCTTGGCGACCGTCACGTACGCGACCTCGCGATCGCGCTTGGCGGCGGTCAGCTCGACCAGCCGGGTCAGCGATCCCTCGAAGCTACGGCCCCCGAAGCCCTCGAGAGCCACCTCGATGAGCCTTACCGTGGCCGGCTGGGCCTTGCCCTTCAGCAAGTCCTCCACCAGCTTAACCCGCCGCTCGGTGGGAGCGCCGGGGTCACTGAGCGTGATGGCGAGCTCGGGGTTGCCGGAGACGATCTGCCCGAAGCGGAACAGCTCGTCCTCGACCTCGGCCAGGTTGCCGGCCTTCTGAGCGGACGACAGCACGGCGTCGGCGCCGAGGCGCTCCGTGACGTCGAGCAGCTCGGCCGGCCGGGAGAACCGGCCCGACACCAGCGCGGCCAGGACGTCGACGGTGACCTGCGAGACCTTGCCGGACAGCAGCGAGCGCAGCAGCTCGCCGCGGTCCGCGCCGGAGCGCGAGGGGTCGGTCAGCGCCCGGCGCAGGGCCGGCTGGGCCCGCAGGACGCCGGCCACCGACAGGATCTCGTCGGCGACGGTGGCGAGCTGCGCGGCCGTGGCCGTGGCGGTGCCGGCGGTGAGCCGGTCGTTCGCCTCGGCGAGCGCCTGCTGGCTGACGGTCGACGCCATCAGCGCCGCCCGCCCGCCGAGCCGGCGCCGAGCTCGTCGATGAACCGCTCGACCGTGCCGCGGCTGCGCGCCTCGTCGGCCAGAGCCTCGCCGACGATCTTGCCGGCCAGGTCGACGGCGAGCGTGCCCACCTCGGAGCGCAGCTCACGCACGATGCTCTCGCGCTGAGCGGCCAGCTGCTCGTTGCCGGCCGCGATGATGCGGTCCGACTCCTCGCGAGCCTTGGCCAGCACGTCCTGACGGATGCCCTCGGCGTCCGCCCGGGCCTCGTCGCGGATGCGCGCGGCCTCGGTGCGGGCCTCGGCCAGCTGCGCCTTGTACTGCTCGAGCAGCTGGTTGGCCTCGGCCTGCGCGGTCTCGGCCCGCTTGATGCCGCCCTCGATGGCGTCCACCCGCGCCGCGAAGGTCTTCTCCATCATCGGGAAGACGAACTTCATCAGCACGAAGCAGAGGATGCCGAAGGCGATGATGCCGAGGACGACCTCTTCCCAGAGCGGGATGATCGGGTTGTGCTCGGTCTCAGCCGCCTCAGCCGCTAGCTGGTAATACGTGGTGATCATTCAGACCTCCGCAGCGCGGGAAGGGGGGCTTAGAACTCGCCGGCCCAGATGAAGCCGAAGGCGATGCCCAGGAGGGCGAGCGCCTCGATAACCGCGAAGCCGATCCAGACGTAGGGCAGGGTCAGGCGCGACGACTCGGGCTGACGGGCGGTGGACTGGATGTACGCGGAGAAGACCAGACCGACACCGATGCCGGGGCCGATGGCGGCAAGGCCGTAACCGATGGCGGCGGTGCTACCACCGACGGCGGCAAGAACGTCAACCATTGCAATTTCCTCCTGGTATCTCGCGTGAATGTCACGCGGGACGACAACGGGGTGTTACTGGTGGTGCAAGGACGTGCTTGAAAGGAACTCAGTGCTCGTCGGCGAGCGCGCCTTGGACGTAGCTCGCGGTCAGCACGGTGAAGACGTAGGCCTGGAGGCAGATGACCAGGAACTCCAGGAAGGTCAGGGCGATGGTCATCGCCCACGACACGACCGAGAACGGCGCGAACCACACGTTGGCGTTCAGCATCGCGAAGCCGCCCAGCGTGAACACCAGCAGCAGCATGTGGCCGGCGAACATGTTGGCGAAGAGACGGACGGCGAGCGAGAACGGCCGGACGATGAAGGTCGAGAAGAACTCGATCGGGATCAGCAGCGGCAGGATGAACCACGGCGCGGGCGGGATCAGAGCGTGCTTGAAGTACTTGAGGCCGCCGTGGTGCTTCATGCCGATGTAGATGAACATCACGTAGCTGATCACCGCGAGCACGGCCGGGAAGGCGATGTGCGAGTTCGGCGAGATCTGCGCGAAGGGCACGATGGCCCAGAAGTTCATGATCAGGATGAAGACGAACAGCGTCGTCAGGTACGGCGCGAAGTTGATGCCCCGCTTGCCGAGCATGTCGACCGCGATGTTGTTCCGCACGAAGCCGTAGATGCTCTCGGCGATCCACTGCTTCTTGGTCGGAACCAGCTTGGGCTTCCGGTACGTGACCAGGAAGAAGATGATGATCAGCGCAACCGAGATCCACAGGAGCGCAGTGATCTTGGTAAACCAGTAGCTGTCGTGCCCGCCCCACGGCACGATGCTGGGCAGGTAGAAATCCTCGACGCTCGGCGGGAACGGAACGTCCGCCGCGAGGACTGTCGACTGACCGGTCACCGTAGCCCTTTCCTGTCAGGCGCCGAGACGGCGCACGATGAGGTAGACACCGCCGCCGATACCAACGACCGCGCCGATGCCGGCGAAAATGCCCTTGGTCCCGACCCAGTGGTCGACCAGCAAACCGATCCCTCCCCAAACCAACATCCCCGCGATGAGGTAGGCGACGGCAGTCATTCCCATGCCCGTATCGGGCGGAGGCGGACCGTCGTCGTCCTGGGGATTCCTGGGAGGTTCTTGACCGGTCATGACGGCCCGAACGATATCAGCAGGAAAGACAAGGCTAAGCGCGGCCCCCCGCACAACCGCAGTTGTCCAGGCGTCAGGGGTCGCGCAACTGGAAGGACACGGTACTCCCCCTTCGCCATAACCTGACACGCCACGGCCGTTCACGTCACCGTTTCGAGGTCAACAAACCACGAAAGGGACGCTGACGAGCGCAAACGGCCGTTAGATGATCACTTTGAGCGACTGACGCGGTGAATCCACCACGCCTGCACGGCCGTCCACACGACCACGCCCGCGACGATCCCCCAGCCGAGCGCGTCCTTGCCCTGCCAGTCGCTCGTGACCCCGTAGGCCAGGACCACACCGAGAACCGAGTACTTCAGCACGTAGGTCAGCAGCGCGAGCGGCATCAGCAGCGCCGGCCGCACCGTGTCGGCCCAGGCGATCACCAATGTCGACATCGTATAGCTGATCGTCACTATCAGCACGCCAATTGCGGCGCCCAGGCCGGCCGGGGCGCCGTCGACCAGGAAGCCGGCCGAGGCCGCGAACAGCAGCAACGCGAAGGCGACGGTCGTCAGGAACGGCAGGTGAGCCACCCGCCAGCGCGGGTCGGCGGGCAGCGGCGGCAGGTCCGGCAGCGGGAGGTCGTCCTCGTCGCCGGTCTCCTTCAGAGTCGGGTCGAGCGCGGGGTCGTACGGCTCGACCTCGATTTCCTTGGAGCGCTTCACGCCATCACCTCCTGCCGAGCGTAGGCGGGGAAGCGGGCCACGAGATCGGCCACCTCGGCCGCGGCGCCGGCCAGCCGCGCCGCGCCCGCGCCCGTCTCCGGATCGCTGCGCACCGCGACGCCGATCAGCCCGGCGATCTGCCGCATCTCACCCTCCCGCATGCCCTGGGTCGTCACGCTCGGCGATCCGACCCGGATGCCCGACGCGATCGCCGGACGCTGCGGATCGTACGGGATGGCGTTCTTGTTCAGGCTGATGCGGGCCTGGTCGCAGCGGGCCTCGGCGTCCCGGCCGGTCACGCCGAGGCCGGTGAGGTCGGCCAGCGCGAGGTGGGTGTCGGTGCCGCCGGAGACCGGGCGCATCCCCTCGGCGGCCAGCCCGGCGGCCAGCGCCTGCGCGTTCTTGACGACCTGGCGGGCGTACCCCTGGAAGTCCGGAAGCGCGGCCAGCCGCAGCGCCACCGCCTTGGCCGCGATGGCGTGCATCATCGGGCTGCCCTGGCTGAACGGGAAGACGGCCCGGTCGATCCGCTCGGCCAGCTCGTCGCGGCACAGGATCAGGCCGCCGCGCGGCCCGCGGAGGACCTTGTGGGTGGTGCAGGTGACGACGTCGGCGTACGGGACGGGCGACGGCACCGCCCGGCCGGCCACCAGGCCGATGAAGTGCGCGGCGTCGACCAGCAGGTAGGCGCCGACCTCGTCGGCGATCTCGCGGAAGGTCGCGAAGTCGATGGCCCGGGTGTACGAGGTGGCCCCGCAGATGATCAGCTTCGGATGATGGGCCCGCGCGAGGTCGCGTACCTCGTCGTAATCGATCTCCTCGGTGTTCGGCGTGACCCGGTAGCCGACCGGGTGGAACCACTTGCCGGAGAAGTTGACCCGGCTGCCGTGCGTCAGGTGGCCGCCGTGCGGCAGCTCCATCGCGAGCACGGTGTCGCCGGGCTCGGCCAGCGCGGCGTAGGCGGCCAGGTTGGCCGAGGTGCCCGAGTGGGGCTGCACGTTGGCGTGGTCGGCGCCGAACAGATCGCACGCGCGCGAGACGGCCAGCTCCTCAGCGCGATCGGCCTCGGCACACCCACCGTAGTAGCGGCGGCCCGGGTAGCCCTCGGCGTATTTGTTGGCCAGCGTGGAGCCGAGCGCGGTCAGCACCTCGGGCGACGTGAAGTTCTCGCTGGCGATCAGCTGAAGCCCGCCGCGCTGGCGTTCCAGCTCGCCGATCAGGACCCCGGCGATCTCCGGATCGGCCCGCTCGAGCGCGGCGAAGTCCGGCCCCCAGAACTTGTCCACGCGCCCTCCCCAGGTAGGCAACGCTGCCGAAATCGAGCATATGGCTTATCGGGCCCCTTCGGCGGGCACAGTCTGCAGTTATGCGCTGCTTGGTGACGGGTGCGACCGGCTATATCGGCGGGCGGCTGGCGCCGCGACTGCTCGAGGCCGGCCACGAGGTGCGATGTCTGACCCGCGGGCCGGGCCGCCTGCGGGATGTTCCGTGGGCCGGCCGGGCCGAGATCGTCGAGGGTGATCTGGAGGATCCGGAATCGCTCACAAAGGCCTTCGAGGGCATAGAGGTCGCGTATTTCCTCATGCATTCGCTCGGCCGCCGCGATTTCGAGAAACGCGACCGGCGGGCGGCGGAGAATTTCGCCGCGGCCGCCCGGAAGGCCGGGGTAAGGCGAATCATCTACCTCGGCGGCCCGGAACCACCGGCCGGCGAAAAAGCAAGCGCACATCTCCGCTCGCGCGCCGAGGTGGCACGGATCCTTCTGGCCGGCGGCGTGCCGACCACGGTCCTGCGGGCCCCGGTGATCATCGGATCGGGCTCGGCCTCGTTCGAGATGCTGCGCTATCTGACCGAGCGCCTGCCGGTCATGGTGACGCCACGCTGGGTGCGCAACCGGATCCAGCCCATCGCCGTGCGTGACGTGCTGCGCTATCTCATCGTGTCGGCCAGCATGCCGTCGTCGGTCAACCGCGCCTTCGACATCGGCGGCCCGGACGTCCTCACGTACGCCGAGATGATGCAGCGCTACGCGAAGGTGGCCGGCCTGCGCCGCCGCGTGATCGTGCCGTTGAAGCCGCTGAGCCCGTGGCTGTCGGCCCACTGGGTCGGCCTGGTCACCCCGGTGCCCAACGCCATCGCCCGGCCGCTGGTGGCCAGCCTGATCCACGAGGCCGTGGCCCACGAGAACGACATCGCGCAGTTCGACGCGGAGAAGCCGATCGGTTTCGACGAAGCCGTCCGCTACGCCCTCGGCAAGATCCGGGACGCGAACGTGGAGACCCGGTGGGCCGACGCGGCCGGGCGCGACGCCGCCGCCGAACCGCTGCCGTCGGACCCCGACTGGTCGGGTGGCAGCGTCTATGTCGACGAGCGGTCGAGGCCGGTCGACGCGCCCGTCGAGGCCCTCTGGCGGGTCATCGAGGGCGTCGGCGGTGAGAACGGCTGGTACTCGTTCCCCCTGGCCTGGTCGGTGCGCGGCTGGCTCGACCGCCTGGCCGGCGGCGTCGGCCTGCGCCGCGGCCGCCGCGACCAGCACCACCTGCGGGTCGGCGAGGCCCTGGACTGGTGGCGGGTCGAGGAGATCCAGCCCGGCAAGTTGCTGCGCCTGCGGGCCGAGATGCGCGTGCCGGGCCGGGCCTGGCTGGAGATGTGCGCCTCGGCCGACGGCGAGGGCCGCAGCGTCTACCGCCAGCGCGCCGTCTTCCTGCCGCGCGGCCTGGCCGGTCACGCCTACTGGGCCTCGGTGCTGCCCTTCCACGGCATCATCTTCAGCGGCATGGCCCGCAACATCGCCAAGGGTGCTACTTCGCCGCCGCGCGGGTGAGGCGGTCGCGGACGGCGAGCCAGTCCTCGGTCTGCGGCGGCTCCTGCACCAGGATCGTCGCCACGCCGGCGTCGTCCAGCCGGTGCAGGGCCGCGTAGAGGTCGGCCGCGTACTCGGCCGGGTCGCCCGAGAGCATCTCGGCGCCCGGCACGTCCGCGGTCTCGTACGTCAGCACCCCGACCGGCTCGGCCAGCTCGGAGCGGTCGACGTCGCGCACGTCCTTGGCCAGGATCAGCCGGGCCTTCGGCGCGTAGTGCCGCCGGCTCATCCCGGGTGACGGACGGGCCGCGCCGTCCGCCGGTCCGGCGTCGGGCAGGCGGATGGTCCCGGTCACTTCCCGGAGGGTACGCAGAGGCAGCGCACCCGGGCGCAGCAGCGCGGGCTCCTCACCCACGAGGCTGAGCACCGTCGACTCGATCCCCCACGAGCTCGGCCCGCCGTCGAGCACGAGCGGCACCTCGGGCAGGCTGCGCACCACGTGGGCGGCGGTGGTGGGCGAGATCGACTCGGAGCGGTTGGCGCTCGGCGCGGCCAGCGGCAGCTGCGACGCCTCGAGCAGGCTCAGCGCCACCTCGTGGTCCGGGACGCGGATCGCGATGGTGTCGTCGCCGGCGCCGACACCGGCGAGGTGGCGGGCGCGGGGCAGCACGAGGGTGAGCGGACCCGGCCAGAACTGCGCGGCCAGGTCGTTGGCGAGCGACGGCCAGGACGAGGTCAGCTCGCGGGCCGCCTCGACGTTGGCCACGTGCACGATCAGCGGGTTCCAGGACGGCCGGTTCTTCAGCCGGTAGATCTCGCCGATCGCCTTGGCCGAGAACGCGTTCGCGCCCAGCCCGTAGACGGTCTCGGTCGGGAACGCCACCACCGACTCGGCCCGCAGCACCTCGACGGCACGGCGCAGCCCCTCGGCGTCGGGGCGGACGATGGCGCCGGTCACGGCAGGAGCAGGGAGGCGAACGGGACCGTGGTGTCCTCGATCTCGTTGCCGATGCGCTGGAAGGTCTGGTCGCCGCGGCCCCACGGGTCGTCGAGGTCGTCGCCCTCGCGCGGCGCGTCGTCGCCGCGCAGCCGGGCCACCTCCTCGACGATCGCCACGCCGCGGGCGTGCACAGCGTCGACACGCAGAGCACCGGACGGCAGGCGCGACGCGTCGACCCCGGGCAGCAGCCGGCCGAACTCGCCGGTCACGAAGGTGCGCGACGCCGCCTCGGGGCGCAGCGCGACCACGTAGTCGAGCTGGTCGGCGGTGGCGGTGAGGATCAGGTCGGCCTCGTCGATGAAGTCGCCGCGCAGCTTGCGGGCCGCGAAGCCCTCGGCCGCGCCGCCCCGGGCCCGCACCTGGCGGGCCGCGGGCGGATTCATCTCCTCGCCCTCGTGCCAGCCGCCGGTGCCGGCGCTCAGGCTGCGGACCAGCTTTTCGCCGTCCTCGCCGGCGCGGTCGCGGACGGCGCGGGCGAACAGGCGCTCGGCCATCGGCGAGCGGCAGATGTTTCCCATGCAGATGTGCAGGACGGTGAACGGCTCCACGTCAGCCCTCCGCCGCCACGATCTCCGGCACGACATCGCGCAGCTTCTCGAACGGGACGGCGCCGTTGCGCAGCACCCGCGGCACGTCGCCGGTCACGTCGACGATGGTGCTGGGCGCCGGGTCGAGCGCGGGGCCCGCCTCGAGGTAGACCCGCACCGCGTACTCCAGCTGGTCGCGGGCCTCGTCGGCGGTGTTCGGCGCCAGCCGGCCCGTCTTGTTGGCCGTGGTGACGGCCATCGGGCCGACCTCGCGCAGCACCTCGAGGGCGACCGGGTGCAGCGGCATGCGCACCGCGACCTGCCCGCCGGTGTCGCCCAGGTCCCACTGGAGGCTGGGCGAATGCTCGACGTAGAGGGTGAGCGCGCCCGGCCAGAACGCGTCGGCCAGCTCGCGGGCCGCCTTGGGCAGCGAGTAGACCAGGCCGTCGAGCGTGTGCCGCGAGCCGACCAGCACCGGCGGCGGTACCTGGCTGGTGACGCTGCGCGCCTGGTGCAGGGCGGTGATGGCGTGCGGGGTGAAGGCGTCGGCGCCGATGCCGTAGACCGTGTCGGTCGGCATCACCACCAGCTCACCGCTCTTGACCGCCTCGACGGCGGCGGCGATGCCGCGATCCCGGTCCGCGGTGGTACGGCAGTCGTAGAGCATCACACCGTGCAGTCTGCCATGCGCCGCGGCGCATCGATCAGGTGCGCCGTGCCGTCGTGTACCGGGGGCGACCCGCGAGATCGGCGTGCGCGGCCACCTCGGCGAACCGGCCGTCGGCCCGCAGCAGCTCCGGCACCGCCGAGCCGTGCACGTCGTCGTGCTCGATTCCCACCACACCACCGGGTTTCAGCAGCCCGGCCGCGCGGAGCACGACCTCGCGGATGACGGTGAGCCCGTCGGCGCCGCCGAAGACCGCCTCGGCCGGGTCGTGGTCGGCCACCTCGGGCGGCACCGGGGTGCCCTCGGGCACGTACGGCGGGTTGCAGAGCAGCACATCGACGGCCCCGCGCAGCTCGTACAGAAGCGAGGGGTCGGTGACGTCGCCCTCGACCACCTCGACGGCCGGGAACGCGGCGGCGTTGCGCCGCAGATAGCCCAGCGCGACCGGCGAGCGTTCCACGGCGACCACCCGCGCGGCCCGGCTCTCGTCGGCCACCGAGATCGCGATCGCCCCCGAGCCGCTGCACAGATCGACCACCGTCGCGCCGGGTTCCGTGCGCTCGATGCCCCAGCCCGCGAGAAGCTCCGTCTCGGGTCGTGGGACGAAAACGCCGTCGCCGACGGAAAGTTCCACGTGCCGGAACGCGGCCGTGCCGAGCAGATGCTGGAGCGGGATCCGCCGGGCCCGCTCGGCCACCAGCGTCCGGAACCGGTGCAGCTCGCCGGCCCGGATGCCGTCCACCAGCAGCAGACGGCCGCGCGGAAGCTCCAGCACGTGCGCGGCCAGCAGCTCGGCGTCGACCCGGGGCGACGCCACCCCGGCCGCCGAGAGATCGGCGACCGCCGCTGCGATCGCCTCGCTCAGCCGCGTCCGTACCGGAGGTCGGGAGCTGTCTTCGGAGTCCGGGTCCACGGCATAATCATCGAACGTCACGTGCGGCGCCGACCGGCCGGGTCGGCGATCTGTTCGCGTGCCGCGGGTGGGAGGCGCCTGGTGAGTTGGTTGGACCAGCTCGCGGAGAACGTCGACGAGCTGCACCGGGCCGGCGCCCTGCAACAGGACGGCCGGTCGGCCGAGGCGCTCCCGATCCTCGACGGCGTCCTCGCCACGGCCACCGATCCCACGACCCGGGCCTACGCGCTGGTGCAGCGTTTCGGCGCGCTGATCAATCTCGGCCGCGTGGCCGAGCTGGCGACCGCGATGTCGGCCGCCGACAACGCGGTCCGCGAGATCCCCGACCCCTACCTGCGCGGCCAGATGCACGCCTTCGCCGCCCTCGGCGCCCACCTCGAGCGCAACCTCGACCGGGGCGTGACCCACCTCGTGCAGGCCTCACGGTCACTGGCCGCGGTGCGCGACAACGACTCCGAGACCGCCTGGGGCTGGCACGACCTGGCCATGGCGTACTCCTACCTCGGCTTCCACGGGCACGCGCTGACCGCGATCGAGCAGGCCCGGCAGGTCGGCGCCGCGGCCGGCATGGCGCCCGAGATCTTCGCCGCGCCCGGCATCCGGCTGCGCAACGCGGTCTCCCTCGACCATCAGGGCGACACCGACGGCTGCCTGCGGGTGCTACGCGACATCGACGCCGAGCTGACCCGCTACGGCGCGGCCGGCGCGGGCCGGCTGCGCCCGGGCAGCCGGGCGGCGTACGGCTACGCGCTGGCCCGCCGGGCCGCGCTCGGCGAGCAGACCCAGGCCGACGCGTCCGAGTGGCTGACCGGCGGCGGCGACAGCGTCCGCACCCGCGACCTGCGCCACCTGGGCAACGTCTGCCTGGCCATCGCCGGTGGCCGGCCCGGTGTGGCGCTGTCCATGCTGGACGCCGTGCCGGTGGCGCCCGAGGTGCTGGGCGCGGCCGAGCCGGCCCGGCTGCGCAGCATCTGCCACGCGGCCGCGGGCGACCACGCCGCCGCGCACGCCGCCGACCGTTACGCGTTCCGCCTGACCGCCCAGCGCATCGACCGGCTCCGCGACGGCTATCTCGACGGGGTCGCGGCCCGCCTCGACGCCCAGGAGACGCAGCGCGACCCGGGCCGCTTCGGCGACGAGACGCTGACCGATCCGCTGACCGGCCTGCCCAACCGCCGCCAGCTCGAACGCTACGTGGCGGCTCTGCTGGCCCGGGGCGAGCGGGCCGCGGTCGGCGTGTGCGACCTGATCGGCTTCACCGCGGTGAACGCCCGGCACGGCCGCCATTGCGGCGACCTCGTGCTCCAGCGCATCGCCGGCGTGCTGAACAGGGTGATGCGCCGCGGCGATTTCGTGGCCCGGTTCGCCGGCGACGAGTTCGTGGTGGTGTTGCCGGGCGCCGGCACAACGCAGGCGGCCGAGGTGTCGCGCCGGCTGGCCGCCGCCACGAACGCCGAGAACTGGCAGGTCCTGGTCCCCGGCACACCGGTCGGGCTGGCCGCCGGCTGGTCCGAGGTGGGCACCAATGGGCGTACGCTCAGTGCGGCCCTGGCGGCCGCGGCGGCGAACAGGACACCCACCAGATAGATGGCCACGATCGAGCTCGGCGAGATCTCCGGCAGGCGCCCGGAGCAACGCCGCCCGCTCGGTCGCGATCGGCGGATCGCCGGCGCCGCGGTGGCCCTACTCGGCCTGTTCGTGGTGGCCGGCTCGGCCGTGCCGGGCCCGCACGGCGTCCGTCCGCTGTGGAGCGTCCCGGCCGCCGGCAGTCAGGGCATGGCGCTGACCGCGGAGACGGTCTATCTGCATCGCGCCGACGGCCTCGGCTCGCTGATCAGCGCGTACGACCTCGCCACCGGCCACATCCGCTGGCAGCGGCCGTTGTCCGGCTCGGTGGGATATGTGCAGGCGGCCGAGGAGGCGGGCCTGCTGCTCATCCCGGCCGAGGCCGGCCGGGGCGGATAT
This sequence comes from Paractinoplanes atraurantiacus, assembly GCF_900215205.1. Taxonomy (GTDB): domain Bacteria; phylum Actinomycetota; class Actinomycetes; order Mycobacteriales; family Micromonosporaceae; genus Actinoplanes; species Actinoplanes atraurantiacus. Next base: position 968,702 of record NZ_OBDY01000001.1, on the reverse strand, counting down.
CGGACGATCGCCCTGTCCACCGCGACCGGCGACGAGGTGTGGCGGGCGAGCGGCGAGCCGCGCACCATCGGCGGCGACACCGCGCTGATGGCCGACTACACCGCCGACGGTGGCCTGCGGCAGATGCGGCTGGTCCGGCTCGCCGGCAACAGCACCCTGTGGCAGCGCGACACCCCGGGCGTGCGCAACCAGATCGTGGCCATGTCCGGCGATCGCCCCGACAGCGTGGTGACGGCGACCGCCGGCGGCGAGGTGCGGGTCTACGCGTACGGGACGGGCGCGCTCACCGCGGCCGGCCGCATCCCGATGGTCGATCCCCGGCCCGAGGAGGGCTACTTCAACGACCTCGTCGCCTTCGGCGGGCATCTGGTGGTCAACCGGTCCCGGGCCGGCGTCTTCGAGTTGTCCGTCTACCGCCTGGACACGCTGCGGGAGCTCTGGCACGCCGCCGACACCGACGGGTACGCCTTCTCGTGCGGCCCGTCGCTGTGCCTCAGCGGCGCCGGCGGCGTGGTCGCCCACGACCCGGCGACGGGCCGGGTCCGGTGGCGCCTGCCCGGCGCGACGAACGCCCTGACCGTGGGCGACGGCCGGCTGGTGCTCGACGACGGCAGCGAGGAGGGCGAGCCCGTGCTGGTCGACGCGGCCACGGGCGAGCCGGTCGGCGCGCCCGGCCGCGGCAGCCCGGTCTGGAGCCCCGACCCCGGCGACAGCGTCCTGCTGCTGCGCTCGACGGTCAGCCCGCCGGGGCGCACGGCGGTGACCCGATGGGAGCTGGACACCGGCCGGCACGTGCTGCTCGGCACTATCGAGCGGATGCCCGGCTATCACTGCCAGTCGGCGGCGCGCTTCCTGACCTGCGCCCGCGGCGACGTGATCGAGGTCAGCGAGGTGCCGTGAAGCTCGTCTCGCCGGCCAGCCGGGCCTCGCGGTCGGCCGCGGCCAGGGCGTCCAGCACACCGTCGAGCTCGCCGTTGAGGGCCAGGTCGAGGTTGTACGCCGTGTAGCCGATCCGGTGGTCGGTGATGCGGTTCTGCGGGAAGTTGTACGTCCGGACCCGCTCCGAGCGGTCGACGGTGCGCACCTGGGCCTTGCGCGAGTCGGACGCGGCCGCGTTGGCCTCCTCCTGCGCGATGGCCAGCAGCCGGGAGCGCAGGATGCGCATCGCCGACTCCTTGTTCTGGAGCTGGCTCTTCTCGTTCTGGCAGCTCACGACCGTGCCCGTGGGCAGGTGGGTGATGCGCACGGCGGAGTCGGTCGTGTTGACCGACTGGCCGCCGGGGCCGGACGAGCGGAAGACGTCGATGCGCAGGTCGTTCGGCTCGATGTGGATCTCGACGTCCTCGGCCTCGGGCAGCACCAGCACGCCCGCGGCCGAGGTGTGGATGCGGCCCTGCGACTCGGTGACCGGCACGCGCTGCACCCGGTGCACACCGCCCTCCCACTTGAGCCGCGACCAGACGCCGTGGCCGCCCTCGGGCACGCCCTTGGTCTTGACCGCGACCGAGATGTCCTTGACCCCGCCGAGGTCCGACTCCTGCGAGTCGATCACCTCGACCACCCAGCCGTGCCGCTCGGCGTAGCGCGTGTACATGCGCAGCAGGTCGCCGGCGAACAGCGCCGACTCCTGGCCGCCCTCGCCCGCCTTGATCTCGACGATCACGTCCTTGGCGTCGTTGGGGTCGCGCGGGATCAGCATCTCGCCGAGCTTCTCCTCCAGCGGCGCGATGGTGGCCGCCACCGCCTCGACCTCGGAGGCGAACGACGGGTCCTCGGCCGCGAGCTCCTTGGCCGCGGCCAGGTCGGCCCGGGCCGCCTCGAGCTCGGCGTTCGTCGCGTAGATCGGGGCCAACTCCGCGAAGCGGCGGCCGACCCTGCGTACGAGAGCCTGGTCAGCGTGGATGGAGGGGTCCTCCATCTGCTTCTCGAGCTGGGTGTACTCGTCGAGAAGGCTGCTCAGCCGGTCGGTGCTCACGGATGTCTCCCCAGGAAGAAAGTCGGGTCACATGCGAACGGCGCCCGCTCCCGGAAGCCGGGTGCGGGCGCCGTCGACGCAATTACTTCTTCTTCGCGGCGTTGACCTTGGCGTACTTGGCCTGGAACTTCGCCACGCGGCCCGCGGTGTCGAGCACGCGCTGCTTGCCGGTGTAGAACGGGTGGCAGGCGCTGCAGGTCTCGACACGGATGTCGCCCTTGGCGGTGCTGCGCGTGGAGAAGGTGCTGCCGCAGGAGCAGATGACCTCGGTGGTCGTGTACTCCGGGTGGATGCCGCTCTTCATTTTTCTCGGTCCCTCTCAGTTGGTGGTCGCCGGGTCGCTGTCAGCACCGCGCCGCCCCGCTAGGGCCAGAACCCTGGGGGCAACGCAGCTCGGGCGTGAACCGGAACCTTGGCCGATGGACCAGTCTGCCATGTCTCGTGGCGTACCGAGAAATCGCCGGTCCGATGGGCTCCAACGCGCGGTTTCGCACTGCTATTCCCCGCGCCTAACGCGAATAATGTCCGTTTCTTGTCCGGTAGAGTCGCTGGTGCATGACCAGACTGCTGATCACCCGGGGTCTGCCGGCGTCCGGCAAGACCACGTTCGCGCGCAAGCTCCAGCCCGGCGTGGTGCGGGTCAACCGTGACGACCTGCGCTGGATGCTGCACGGCACCCGGCTCTACACCCAGTGGGCCGAGGCGCAGGTCACCGACGCCCAGCGGGCCACCGTCGAGGCGCTGCTGCGCCGGCGCACGAGCGTGATCGTCGACGACACCAACCTGCGGCCGAGCAAGGTGCGCGAGTGGGCCGAGCTGGCCGCGCGCTACGGCGCGAGCTTCGAGGTGCACGATTTCACCGACGTACCGCTGAAGGAATGCCTCCGCCGGGACGCCGCGCGTCCCGAGTCCGAACGCGTCGGCGAGGAATCCATCCGCCGCATGTTCGACCGCTACCTGGCGAATCGATCGCTGCCGCTGCCCGTGCCGTACGTGGCGCCCGGCAGCCTCGCCGCCGTCTACGACCCCGATCCGGAGCTGCCGCCGGCGTTGCTGGTCGACATCGACGGCACGGTCGCCCTGATGAACGGCCGCGGGCCGTACGACTGGGACGAGGTCGGCTCCGATCTCCCGCACCAGTCGGTGATCACGGCGGTGCGGGCGATGCACGCGGCCGGCAACGCGATCGTCTTCTGCTCCGGCCGCGACGAGGTCTGCCGGGCCGAGACCGAGGCCTGGCTGGGTCTTTACGTCGGCGTGCCCTACGAAGCACTATTCATGCGGCCCTGGGGCGACAGCCGCAAGGACTGGGTGGTCAAACAGCAGATCTTCGAAGAGCAGATCCGGGACCGCTGGCGGATCGTCGGCGTCTTCGACGACCGGCAACAGGTGGTACGGATGTGGCGTGAGCTCGGCCTGACCGTGTTCCAGGTGGCGGAAGGAGACTTCTAGTGAAGTACCCCCGCACCTTCCACCTGCCCGGCTCGCCCGGCGCCACCCACGACGACAAGGTGCAACACGATCTGTCCTGGCTGGACGGTGAGCTCGTGGTGACCGAGAAGCTCGACGGCGGCAACCTCACCTTCACCCGCGACGCGATGTACGGCCGGTCGCCCGACTCGGGCACGCAGCCGTGGGACCGGCCGGCCAAGGCGCTGTGGGCGATGACGGCCTACCGGATCCCCGACGACTGGCGTGTGTGCGGCGAGTCGATGTGGGCGCGGCGCAGCATCGCGTACTGCGACCTGCCGGGCGTCTTCATCGTCTTCGGCATCTGGGACGAGACGGACACCCTGCTCGGCTGGGACGACACGGTCGACTGGGCCCACCGGCTCGAGCTGCCGGTGGTCCCGGTGCTCTACCGCGGCGGCAGCCTCACCGAGGCGTGCGCGGCGTGGGCGGCGCGCCGCGACGAGGAGAGCTCCGAGGGGTACGTGGTCCGGGCGGCCGGGCGCATCCCGGCCGCCGAGTTCGACCACAAGGTGCTCAAGTGGGTGCGCGCCGGCCACGTCCGCACCCCCGACTCGTGGCGCCACCGCGATGATTTCGCGGTGAACGAGTTCGCTTAGGCGCCGAACAGGCCCCGGTAGTGGTCCAGCAGGAAGGTGCCTTTGAAGCTGGACGCGCCCTCGGCGTCGAAGAAGCCGTACTCCGGGGCGTAGCCGGCGCCGCCGGACGGGCCCACCGTGACGATGATGCCGTCCTGGAACGGCTCGTACGCGGTGAGCGGCCCGCCCTCGATCAGGGCCCGGATGTTCTCGGCCGCCACCTCGGCCTGACGGGAGGCGGCCCGGCCGGTCTTGATCTCCGGTGTGTCGTTGAGGTCGCCGACGGCGAAGACCCGGTCCTGCCCGGCCACGCGCAGGTGCTCGGTCACCGCCAGCCGGCCGTTGGGCTGCCGGGCGGAAGCCAGGCCGGCGCTCAGATAGTCGCTCGGCACGCTGCCGCCGTAGCAGGCGAACCACAGGTCGGCCGCGAGCACCTCGCCGCCGGCGGTGGTCACCGTGAACGGCCGGACCGCACCGGCCGGGACGTCGGGCGCAGTGTCCAGTTTGGTGCCGAGCAGCACCCGGACGCCCATGTCGCCGAGCTGCCGGGCCACGTCGGCACGCATCTGTTCCGGGAACCGGCCACCGAACATCTCGTCCGACGGGTCGACGATCGTCACCGGCTTGCCCGGCCAGGCCGCGGCGATCTCGCCGGCGAACTCCACGCCGATCGCACCGGCGCCGAGCAGCAGCACCCCGGACGCCCGGTCCAGCGACTCGTGCAGCTCGCTCAGCCGCCCGGCCACCGCGTCGCGCTCCGGGTGGTCGAGCCGGGTCGGGAACGGGCCGGTCGAGCCGGTGGCCAGCACCACGTAGTCGGCGTCCAGGCGGGCGCCGGAGGCCAGCTCGACCACGCCGGGGCGCACCTCGGCCGCGGTGTCACGGATCACCCGGCCCCGGGACAGCAGACCGTCGTACGGGAAGAAGATCTTCTCCGCCCAGGCCGGATCGGCCGCCGCCCGCAACTGGGCGACGTGATGGAAGAACATCTCCTTCGGCTCCACCACGGTCACGTCCGCGATGTCGTCCAGGGCCTGAGCCACCACGATGCCGCCGTAGCCGCCGCCCACCACAACCACTTTCCGCTCTGTCATGCCGAGAACTGTTCTGCGGCCGGCGGCGGACAGGGAGGCCGCGCTCAGAGTGGTAGCGGCGGGGTCACCTTCAGCGGCCGTCGCGTTGTTACCGTCGATCAGTGGGCGACAACGAGCTGGGCACATTCCTGCGGGCGCGGCGGGCCGAGGTGACACCGGCCGAGGTCGGGCTGCCGCCCGGCACCCGGCGGCGCACGCCCGGACTGCGCCGGGCCGAGGTGGCGATGCTGGCCGGGGTCAGCGTCGAATATCTGATCCGCCTCGAGCAGGGCCGCGACAAGCACCCGTCCCCGCAGGTGCTGGCCGCCCTGGCCGGCCCGCTGAGGCTGAGCGCGGCCGAGCGCGAGCATCTGTACAAGCTGACCAAGTCGTCCAGCGGGGTCTGCGCCGCGCTGGCCCAGGACCCGATGCGGACCGTCCGGCCCGGCCTGCGGGCGGTGCTCGACCGGCTCGAACCGGCCGCCGCGATGCTGACCAACCAGGTCGGCGACCTGATCGCGTACACCTCGGGCTTTCGTCTCCTGGCCGGGCCGATCGGCCTGCTCGACGGCGATCCGCCCAATCTGACCCGCTATCTGTTCGCCGATCCCCGCGCCCGCGACGCCTATCCGGACTGGGCGCACATGGCCGACGAGCAGGTGGCCGTGCTGAAGGCCGGGCCGCCCCGCCCGGACTTCGCCGGCGAGCTGACCGTGCTGGCCGGCACCGAGTTCACCGAGCGGGCCGAGCGCGTGCCCGGCCTGCCCCGGTCGCACGGCCTACTGCGCCTGGTGCATCCGCAGGCCGGCCCGCTGCGGCTGACCTACGAGACCATGACGCTGCCCGGCGACCACGGGCTGCGGCTGGTCATTCAGCTCCCGGCCGACGAGGCCACCGCCGAGGCGCTACGCGCCATCACCCCGCTGCGGCTCGTTGCGGGCTAACCGCGCCGCCTCCTCGTCCAGGTAGAAGTTCGGCTTCAGGTCGGCCTCGTCGTAGTAGCGATGGAAGACCGGCGTGACCCCGCTCGACATCGGCGGCACGATCCACGTCCAGTCGGCCGGCACCCGGCGGCCCGCCCGCTGCTCGTTCTCGATGTGCTTGAGGAACCGCTCGGACTCGGTGTGGTGGTCACTCATCCGCACGCCGGCCTGCTCGAACGAATGCAGCACGGCCCGGTTCAGCTCGACCAGGGCCCGGTCCTTCCACAGCGTCGAGGCCCGGCTGGTGTCCAGGCCCATCCGGGCCGCGACCACCGGCAACATGTCGTAGCGGTCGGTGTCGGCCAGGTTGCGGGCGCCGATCTCGGTGCCCATGTACCAGCCGTTGAACGGCGCCAGTGGATAGTGCACGCCGCCGATGGTGAGCCGCATGTTGGAGATGGCCGGCACCGCGTGCCAGCGCAGGCCGAGCTCGGCGAACCAGGCGAACTCGGGATGGGTGAGCGGCACCTCGCGGATCGCCCGCTCGGGGAGCTCGTAAAGGCGTACACCCTCATGTGGGGTTTCGATGGCCAGCGGGAGAACGTCGAACTGCTCGCCCTTGCCCCGCCAGCCGAAGCCGCGCATGGCGTCGGTGAACCCGGTCAGCCGGGAGTCGCCCACCGGGCATCCGCCGGCGTCTCGATATCCGGCGTAACGGATCAACTGCTCATTCCACACCCGGGCGTACGGACGTCCGGGCTGCGCCGCCGCGAAAATGCTGATCACCGGGCGGATCGTGCCCTCGCCGGCCGTGCGCAGATGATGCACGAGCAAGGAGAAGATCTCGTCGGCGGTGCGGGCACGGCGGCGGTCGAGCACCATCAGGCTGCGCCAATAGAGGCGGCCGATGCAGCGGCTCGCGTTGCGCCACGCCATCTTCGCGCCGTAGGCGAGTTCCTCGGTGGTGTGCACGTAGGTGCCGGTCGCCGCGATCTGCGCGCGGACGATGGCCAGCCGGGGCTCGACCGGGCCGAGCCGCGGGTTCTCCGTGTAGCACTGCCGGAGGAAGTCCTCGGCCTCACCCGGATCGGCGGGAGCCGCCGGATCCCAGGTCTCGGGCGGTGTATCCCGGTAGCCGGGCACGTTCATACGAGCGCCTCCCTTGAGAGCTTCAGGGAGATTCGCACGACCCCAGTCGGGGGGACGCGCACAACGTGTCCGACAAAAAGGACGCAGCCCCTCCGTAAAGAGAGGCTGCGTCCCGTTTTGCGCTATTACTCGCCAGGAGTCGACTTGGCGATCTGCATCAGGAACTCGATGTTGGTCCTCGTCTGCTTGAGGCGGTCGAGGAGCAGGTCGAGCGCGGCACCCGAGTCGAGCGAGTGCAGCACCTTCCGGAGCTTGTGGATGATCGCCAGCTCTTCCTTGCCGAGCAGGATCTCTTCCTTACGCGTACCGGACGGGTCGATGTCGATGGCCGGGAAGACCCGCTTGTCGGCGATCTTGCGGTCGAGCTTGAGCTCGGCGTTACCCGTGCCCTTGAACTCCTCGAAGATCACCGTGTCCATCATCGAGCCGGTCTCGACCAGCGCGGTGGCGAGAATCGTCAGCGAGCCGCCGTTCTCGATGTTGCGCGCCGCGCCCAGGAACCGCTTCGGCGGATAGAGCGCCGTCGAATCGATACCACCCGACATGATGCGGCCGGAGGCCGGCGCGGCCAGGTTGTACGACCGGCCCAGACGCGTCACCGAGTCGAGCAGCACGACCACGTCGTGGCCCAGCTCGACCAGCCGCTTGGCCCGCTCGATGGCGAGCTCGGCGACCGTGGTGTGGTCCTGCGGCGGCCGGTCGAACGTGGCCGCGACTACCTCGCCCTTGACCGAGCGCTGCATGTCGGTGACCTCTTCGGGCCGCTCGTCGACCAGCACGACCATCAGGTGGCACTCGGGGTTGTTCTCGGTGATCGCGTTCGCGATCGCCTGCAGCACCATCGTCTTACCGGCCTTGGGCGGCGAGACGATGAGCGCCCGCTGGCCCTTGCCGATCGGCATGACGAGGTCGATGACCCGGGTGGTCAGGATGTGCGGCTCGGTCTCGAGACGCAGCCGCTCCTGCGGGTAGAGCGGGGTGAGCTTGTAGAACTCCGGACGGCGCCGGGCCTCGTCGGGCTCCATCCCGTTGATGGTGTCGAGCCGGACCAGCGGGTTGTACTTGTCGCGGCGCTGGTCGCCCTGGCCGCTCTCGCGGGGGGTGGCCCGCACGGCGCCGGTGACCGCGTCGCCGCGGCGCAGCCCGTGCTTCTTGACCTGCGACATCGACACATACACGTCGTTGGGGCCGGAGAGGTATCCGGTCGTGCGCACGAACGCGTAGTTGTCGAGCACGTCGAGGATGCCGGCGACGGGCACGAGAACGTCGTCCTCGCCCACGTGCGGCTCACGGCCGCCGTCGCGCTGACCGCCCTCGTTGCCGTCCCGGTCGCCCCGGCCGCGGCGACGGTCACGGAAGCGGCTGCGACGGCTACGGCGTCCGCCGTCGCTGTCGTCGTCGTCGTGACCCTGGTCGTCGCGCTGGTTGCGGTCGTCACGCTGACCCCGGTCGCCCCGGTCGTCGCGCCCGCCACGGTCGTCGCGGGGGCCACGGTCGTCACGCGGGCCGCGGTCGTCGCGCTGGCCCCGGTCCTCCCGCTGACCGCGGTCACCACGGTCGCCGCGGTCGTCCCGGTTGTTGCGGTCGCCGCGGTCGTTGCGCTGGCGGTCGCGGTTGCGCTCGCCACGCTCGGGCCGCTCGGTGCGCTCCACGGTCTCCGTCTCGGCGGCGGCCACCGCCGGCACCGGGGCCGTGGCGACGACCGTGGCCGGAGCCGACTCGGCGGCGACGGCCGGCGCCGTCTCACGCTGAGTGGTCTCACGCGGGGCAGTCTCACGCGGGGCACGCTCACGGCGGGCCCGCTCGCGACGGCTGCCACCCTCGGCGGCCGGCGCCGCCTCCGGCTGCGCGGCAGCGGTCTGCGGCGCCTCGGTCGCGGGCTGCGCCTCGGTCACGGGGGCCTCGGCCTTGACCGCGGGGGCCTCGGCCTTGGCCGCGCTCCGCGGGCGCGGCGCGCTCTCGGCCGCGGCACCGCCGCTCTGCTTCTCGGTGATGGCGGTGATCAGCTCACCCTTGCGCATGCGGGCCGTGCCCGAAATGCCCAGGGAGGCGGCGAGGCTCTGCAGCTCGGGCAGCAGCATCGCGGACAGCCCGGTGCCGCCCCGGCGGCGCTTCGTGGCGGTCGCGGTGGTGCCGGCGCCGGCGTCAGCGACGTCAGAAACACCCGACGTCACGTCGGTGGTGTCGCTCAATGGATTCCTTCCGTCGGAAAAAGCCCGAGACTCCCGGTTTCTGCAGCCTGGTGGCCGGGTGTCGCGGTACCCGCCTCGCACAAGCGGCGCGGGAGTTTGTGCAGCACGGCAGCTCGACGGTGTCCCTGCTCGTCAGAGGTTGGCGAGTAGGTCTCGGCGAGTGCAGCGACCTTTCGATGCTGCTCGGCGTGTGCCTTTGAGGAGGTGAGACGGCCAGAAGGCCTCAAGAGTCTCGGGGGTGCGCGCCGAACCGCAGAATCGCTCGCTTCGCGGCTGTGCTTGGTCTTGAGCGTAGTCAACTCGTGCGACCTGCGGCAACAGGGCCCCGCTAGGCGAGTTCCACCATACTCCCTTTGACAAGAGCACCGGCGACATCCACGCCCAACGTCTCGGCGCGCCACTCTGTTCCCGGACGAAAATCGGCCGGGACCTCGGTCAACGCCAGCACGGACGGGCCGGCGCCGCTCACCACGGCGGCCACGCCGACCGACCGCAGCGCCGCCACGAGCGAGGTGGTGCCCGGCATGGCGTCGGCCCGATATCCCTGGTGCAGCCGGTCCTCGGTGGCCGCGTGCAGCAACTCGGGCGCGGCGGTCAGCGCGTGCGTGAGAAGCGCCGCACGGCCGGCGTTGAACGCGGCGTCCGCGTGCGGCACGGCCGAGGGCAGCGCGGCCCGCGCCGATGCGGTATAACCGCGTTCCTTCGGAACAAAGACCGTCGGGTGTACGCGATCCGACACTGCCAACCGCACGGCGCGCGCCCCCGCCCCCTCGGTCCAGGCGATCGTGAAGCCGCCGAGCAGGCACGGCGCGACGTTGTCGGGATGGCCCTCGAGCCGGGCCGCGATGCGCAGCGCGGCCTCGTCGTCGAGCAGGTTCGGCCCGTCCGCGACCAGACCGCGCGCCAGCTGCACACCGCCGACGATCGCGGCCGACGACGACCCCATCCCGCGCGCCTGCGGGATCCGGTTGACGCACTCGACGGCCAGCCCGGCCGGCCGCTCGCCCAGTTCGTCGAAGGTGGCGAGCATCGCCCGCAGCACGAGGTGCGTCTCGTCGCCGGGCAGCTCACCGGCACCCTCACCCGCGACCGCGACGGTGTAGCCGCCGTCGGTGACGCGCGCGGTCAGATCGTCGTACAGGGTGAGCGCGAGCCCCAGCGTGTCGAAACCCGGCCCGAGATTGGCACTGGTCGCCGGCGTGCTGACGGAGACCGGCTCGCTACTGAAGGTCAGGCCCATCGCCACATGCTAGGTCCCGGCGATCAACGTTCTTGTCGCACCCACCCACTAAGTTCTGCCTCGTGTATGCGATCGGGCCGTTCGTCGGCATCCTCATGGTTCAGTTCCCGGTTCTGGCCGTCCTGATCGCGGGGCTGGTCATCGTCTCGATGCCGGGGCGGCGGCTGACCGGGCGCAGCGGCGGGCTGGCCCGGGCCGGGCTCGGCGTGCTGCTGGCCGAGGTCGTCGCGTCGATGATCTGGAGCGCGGTGTTCACCCAGATCGTCGCGCAGGGTCCGTTCGACATGTCGGTGACCCAGTTCAGCGTGGTCAACGCGATCATCAGCTTCATGCTCGCGGTGCTCTTCGCGGCGGGTCTCGGCCTGCTGGTCGCGGCCCTGGTCAGCGCCCGGTCACGAGCCGACGGCTGACGGCCTTCCGACCCGCCTCGTGGCGATCCGCCAGCCGATCGCGTAGAGCAGGGTGATCAGGCCGCAGCCGGCCAGGATCCATCGTTCGTCGACCACGTCGACGACCGCGGTGGCGCCGAGCTGGCTGACCGCGATGGCCATCGTGGCCAGCATGAGGTCGGTGGCGAAGACGCGGCCGCGCAAGCGATCGGGCACCTCGCCCTGCAACGCGTAGTTCGAGAGAGTCCAGTTCGCGCCACCCGCGAGGTGCGCGGCGAAGACCAGGACGAGCACGGCCGGAAACCACGGCGTCACCGCCACTCCGAGATAGCTGACGCCGTAGAGGGCCATCGACAGCGCGAGGCCCGGGAAGAGCCAGGACTGCCGGCGCAGCACCGGCCGCAGCAGGAACGGGCCGACCAGCGCGCCCGCGCCGCGGACGGCGAACAGCAGACCCGCGCCGAGCACGCCGGCGCCGTGCATGCCGGCGATGAGCGGGAAGACGATGAGTACGCCGTTGCCGAGGCCGGCCGCGCTCTTGACCGTGACCAGGGCCCGGATCCGCGGGTTGGCGCGCAGATAGCCGAGCGACTCGCGGATCGCGTGCGACGTGCGCTGCGGCTCGGCGCCGTCGTCGCGGGGCGCTTGCATCGGGCGGCGGATCAGGGCGGTGAGCAGCGCGCCGGTGAGCAGGCAGACGGCGGCGACACCGAAGCTGACGTACGGGCCGAAGGCCGCTCCCACGACGCCGCCGAGCGACGCGCCGACGATCGTCATCGTGCCCCAGGTCGAGCCGGAGACCGCGTTCGCGGCGGGCAGGTCCTCGGGATCGACGACGTTCGGCAGGGCGGCCGAGGCGGCCGGCGAGTAGAAGGCCTTGGCGATCGCCATCAGGCCGATCGCCACCAGGGCCAGCGGCGCGGTCGCCTCGGACCGGACGGTGAAAAGCAGCAGCACCCCGGCGAACACGGCGAGATTCGACAGAATCAGGATCTTCCGTCGATCGAACCGGTCGGCCAGGGTGCCGGTGAACTGCAGGAGCAGGGCGTTGATGCCCGTGTCGACGGCGAGCACCAGGCCGCCCCAGATTCCGCTGCCGGTGAGCTCGGGGAGCAGCACCAGCAGCGGAACCATGACGAACCAGTCGGAACCGAAGACCACCAGCTCGGCTCCGAAGAGCCGGCGGAAGTCCCTGTTGCGGGTAAGGACCGAGAACGCTTTCGACACGTACCCGAACCTACCGGCAGTGTGCGGTCAGCCCTCCTGGCGCTTGGGCATCTTGAGAACCTCGAACTGGTCGGTGTACCCGCGCAGCGCGGAGGCGGGCTCCTTCGGCGGCTCCGGCGCATCCTCCTTCGCCGCCCAGGATCCGGCCTTCCGGGCCTCGCGCTTGGCCCGCCGCTTCTCCTTGCGGTTCTCGACCATCGTGTAGAGCGTCGGCACCAGCACCAGGGTCAGCAGCGTCGAGCTGACCAGGCCACCGATGACCACAATGGCCAGTGGCTGCGAGATGAAGCCGCCCTCGCCGGTGAGGCCGAGCGCCATCGGGATCAGCGCGAAGATGGTCGCGATGGCGGTCATCAGGATCGGCCGCAGCCGGTGCCGGCCGCCCTCGATCACCGCCTCCTGCACGCCCATGCCCTGCGCCCGGTAATGGTTGATCAGATCCATCAGCACGATGGCGTTGGTCACCACGATGCCGACCAGCATCAGCACACCGATCAGGGCCGGAACGCCGAGCGCGGTGCCGGTGACCAGCAGCAGGATGATGGCGCCGGTGGCCGCGAACGGGATCGACACGAGCAGGATGACCGGCTGGATCAGGCTGCGGAACGTCGCCACCATGATGATGAAGACGATCGCGATGGCGGCCAGCACGGCCAGGCCCAGCTGCTGGAACGCCTCGGCCTGGTCGGCGCTGGCGCCGCCGATGGTGGCCGTGGCGCCGGCCGGCAGGGTCAGCGCGTCCAGCTTCTTCTGCAGCTCACGGGTCGAGGCGCCGAGGTCGGAGCCGGTCGCGGTGCCGGTCACCGAGACCGTGCGCTCGCCGTCGACCCGGGTGACCTCCTCGGGGCCGTTGACCTGCTTGATGTCGGCCACCTGGCTCAGCGGCACGACGCCACGGGCGGTGGTGAGCGGCAGCTTGGCCAGGGCGGCCGGGTCGGCCGGGGCGGCGCCGAACGAGATCACCACATCCTGGCTGGAGCCGTCGACCGAGATCTGACCGGCCGGAACCGAGCGGAAGGAGCCCGACACGGTCTGCGCGATGCCGGCCTCGGTGAGCCCGTACTGAGCGGCGACGTCGCGCTTCACGGCCACGTCGAGGCGCGGCACGCTGGCGGCCAGGGTGCTGGCGGCGTCGATGACGCCCGGCGTCTCGGACATCGCCTTCTGCACCTGCTCGGTGGCGGTGGTCAGCGCCTCGGAGTCGGCCGACTTGACCTGGACCGAGAGCTCGCTGCCGCCGCCGAGACCGGAGTCGTCGGCGCCGACGGTCACCTCGCCGACGTTGCTCAGCTTGCCGATCTCGTCGCGCAGCTGGTCGGTGAGCTCGACGGCGTCGGCGTCCTCCTCGAGGCCCACGTTGAAGCTCGCCGTGCTGGCGCCGCCGCCACCGAGGAACGGGTTGAAATCGCCGCCGCCGATCGAGACCTGGTACGTCTTGACCCCGTCGGTCCCGGCCAGCACGCCTTCGATCTGCTTGGCCGCGGCGTCGGTGGTGGCCAGGTTGGTGCCGACCGGCAGCTCCTGGCTGATGGTCAGCGAGTCCTGACCGGACTGGTCGAGGAAGTTCGTCTTGAGCTGGGTGGCCAGGCCGAGGGTGCCGATCAGCACGACCAGGCCGATCGACAGGGTGGCCCAGCGGCGCTTGGTGGCGAAGCGGATGACCGGCAGGTAGCCGCGCTGGAGAGGGTTGCGCCGCTCCTTCTCCTCGGCCTTCTGCCGGATCGCCTCGGTGTCGGCGCCCTCGGGCGGCGGCTTGAGGAACCAGTAGGCCAGCACGGGTACGACCGTGAGAGCCACGAAGAGCGAGGCGATCAGGGCCACGGTCACGGTGATCGCGAAGGACGAGAAGATCTGGCCCACGAAGCCGCCGACCAGGGCGATCGGGGCGAACACGGCCACCGTGGTCAGGGTGGACGCGGTCACCGCGCCCGACACCTCGCGGACGGCCGTGATGATGGCGTGGACCTTCCCCTCGCCGTACTCCAAATGTCTCTTGATGTTCTCCAGGACGACGATCGAGTCGTCGACCACCCGGCCGACCGCGATCGTCAGCGCGCCCAGGGTGAGCAGGTTGAGGGTGTAGTCGCCGACCCAGAGCGCGATCAGCGCGATCAGCACCGACAGCGGGATGGAGACCGCGGTGACCAGGGTCGACCGCACCGACATGAGGAAGATCAGGATGACGATGACGGCGAACACGAGGCCGAGCAGGCCCTCGGTGGTGAGGCTCTCGATCGAGCGCTCGACGAACGGCGCCTGGTCGGTGACGACGGTCAGCTTGGCGCCGGAGTCCTTCTCGAGGTCGGCCAGCTTGTCGCGCACCTCGTGGGAGATGTCGACCGGGTTGCCGTCGGGCCGCGCCGTGACCGCGATGCCGAGGCTGGCCACGCCGTCGGTGCGGGTGTACGAGGTGGCGGCCGGCAGCTTGCTCTCGACAGTGGCCACCGAGCCGAGCTGGACCGGGCCCTTGCTGCCGGTCAGGTAGACCTGCTTGAGCTGGTCGACAGTGGTGATCGGCGTGCCCACCTGGACGGTCAGCGACTTGGTGCCGTCGTTCACGGCGCCGGCCGGCACCGAGATGCCGTTCTGCTGCAGGACGGTGGTGATCGCCTGCGGGTTGACGCCGGCCGCGGTCAGCTTGGCCAGGTCGGGCGTGATGACCACCTGCTGGGACCGGGCACCGGTGATCGTGGTGTCGCGGACGCCCTCGATCCCGTTCAGCTCGGGCACGACCGTGTCGTTGAGCTTGGCCAGGAGCGCACTCTCGTCACCGCCGCCGGAGGCGGCCAGCACGATCGCCGGGATGTCGTCGGTGCTGCCCGCGAAGATCGTCGGCTCGACGTCGTCGGGCAGTTGCGGCTGCACCCGGTTGACCGCGGTGGTGAGCTGGTTGACCGCCGAGTCGATGTCGGTGCCGTAGACGAAGGCCACGGTGACCGTGGCGACGCCCTCACGAGTGCTCGAGGTGACGCTGTCGATGCCGTCGAGGCCCTTCGCGGCACCCTCGAGCGGCTCGGTGATCTGATCCTGGATGATCTCCGGGCCGGCGCCCGGCAGCGTCGCGGTCACGAAGGCCGCGGGGAACTCGATCGACGGGAACAGTTGCTGCTTCAGCGACGGGATGGCGAAGATCCCGAAGCCGGCGATGACGATGGCGACTAGAGCGACCAGGCCTCTGTTGGCGAGGCTGAGCCGGGTCAGAAATGACATGTGCGCTCCCCCGGTAATAGTTCGTCCAGCATGAATAGTTTGCCTGACGCGAACAAATGGTTTTTCCCCGGGGTGCACTGGTAGCGTCGGCCACCAGATGGCAACAAAACGGCCATCAAAGCGTCACAGGGAAAGGGTCGGCGGTGGCCGAGAAGGAACAGCTCATCGCGGACATTATGGGCGCGCAGCATCGGCTCCAGGACCTGATCGCCGAGGACCAGGCCGATCCGCTGTTCTCGTCGCACCTGACGTTGTCGCAGCTCAAAATACTCATGCTGCTCTCACGGCACGGCAATGTGCCGTTCGGTGAGCTCGCCGGTCTGCTCGGGGTCGGCGCCGCCGCGCTCAGCGGCATGATCGACCGTCTGGTCGTGCAGGACCTGGTGACCCGCACGGAAGACCTGCACGATCGGCGGGTGCGCCGGATCGGGCTGTCACGTGCGGGCCGCGAGCTCATCGGAAGCATCTTCAACGCCGGGGAGGCGAAGATGCGCGCGCTCCTCAGCCGTCTCTCAGCCGAGGAGCTCGATCGGGTCGCTCAGGCGATCCTGCTGCTCGTCAAGGTCGCCGACGAGGAGTGGGGTGGGCGCGGAGGCGGCTCAGGCCAGGCCTAGCTCGCGGGCCGCGATCAGCACGTCGTTCTGGATCGTGGTCGGCGAGGGGGCGGTCGAGATGGCCCACTCCGGGTCCTTGAGGCCGTGCCCGGTGACCGTGCAGACCACCCGGGAGCCCGCCGGCACCTTGCCCGCCTGCGCCTGCTGGAGCAGACCGGCCACGCTGGCCGCGCTGGCCAGCTCGACGAAGACGCCGACCTCGCGGGCGAGCAGCCGGTAGGCCGTGAGGATCTCGCGATCGGTGACCGCCTCGATCAGACCGCCCGACGAGTCGCGGGCGTCGAGCGCCTTGGTCCAGCTGGCCGGGTTGCCGATGCGGATCGCGGTGGCGATCGTCGACGGCTCCTCGACGACCTTGCCGGTGACGATCGGCGCCGAACCGGACGCCTGAAACCCGTACATCTTCGGAAGCTTTGTGCTGTTGCCCGCGTCTTTGTCCTCGCGGTAGCCCATCCAGTACGCGGAGATGTTGCCCGCGTTGCCGACCGGCAGGCAGTGGATGTCGGGGGCGTCGCCGAGCGCCTCGACGATCTCGAACGAGGCCGTCTTCTGCCCGTGCAGCCGGAAGATGTTGACCGAGTTGACCAGGGCGACCGGGAAGTCCTGCGACAGCTTGGAGGCGAGCGCCAGGCAGTCGTCGAAGTTGCCGTTGACCTGCAGCAGCTTGGCCCCGTGGACCAGCGCCTGAGCCAGCTTGCCGAGCGCGATCTTGCCCTGCGGCACGAGCACCGCGCAGGTCAGGCCGGCCCGGGCCGCGTACGCCGCGGCCGAGGCGCTGGTGTTGCCGGTGGAGGCGCAGATGATGGCCTTGGCACCGTCCTCGACCGCCTTGGACACGGCCATGGTCATGCCGCGGTCCTTGAACGAGCCGGTCGGGTTGGCCCCCTCCACCTTGAGGTAGACGTCGGCGCCGGTGCGCTGCGACAGCACCGGTGCGGGCACGAGCGGGGTGTTGCCCTCGTGCAACGTGACCACGGGGGTGGCGTCGGTGACCGGCAGCCGGTCCCGGTACGCCTCGATCAGTCCCCGGTACATGGTCGTCTCCCTTTTTTCGTTGGCCTGCAACAGGGTGCCCCAGCGCGCCGAATTTTGGGACTTCGCGTCCGCTATTCGGGACGGTGGCACACCGCCTCGACGTTGTTGCCGTCCGGATCGCGGACGAAAGCGCCGTAGTAGCTCTCGTGGTATTCCGGGTGGAGGGCCGGCGCGTGCAGCACCTCGGCGCCCGCCGCGACCGCCGCCGCGAAGAAGGCGTCGACCGCGGCCCGGTCGGCCGCCGCGAACGCGATGTGCGACTCGCGGAAACCCTCACCCTCGCTCAACTCGCTGATCCAGAAGTCGGCCTGATCGGTGCCGTACCCGATCGCGACCTTGACGTCCATGAGCCGGCGGCCGCCGAGGGGTGCCAGCGCCGCGTCGTAGAAGGCCGCGGCCGCGGCCAGGTCGGAACACTGGAACCCCACGTGGTCGAGCACGGCTCAGACCCCTCCCTCGACGCGCAGCACGCTGGCGATGGACCGGACGATCTCGAGCCGGGACAGCGACTCGACGGTCGCGGCCAGGTTGGCGTCGGGCGCGCCGTGGGTGACGATGACCAGCTTGGCGTCCTCCTCGCGACCGGACTGGCGCACGGTCGCGATCGACACCTCGTGCTGGGCGAAGACGCCGGCCACGGCGGCCAGCACACCCGGGCGGTCGTCCACGTCGAGGTTGATGTGATAGCGCGTGACGGCGGCGCCGATCGGGCGTACCGGCAGGTGGGCGTAGTTGCTCTCGCTCGGCGCCCGGGTGCCGGCGAGCCGGTTGCGGGCCGCGGCCACGATGTCGCCCAGCACCGCGCTCGCGGTCGGCCGGCCGCCCGCGCCGCGGCCGTAGAACATCAGCTGCCCGGCCGCGTCGGCCTCGACGAAGACCGCGTTGAAGGCGTCGCCGACGCTGGCCAGCGGGTGGCTGCGCGGGATCATCGCCGGGTGCACGCGGACGCTGACCGATTCCTGGCCGGTCTCGTCCGGGCCGCGCTCGGCGATGCAGAGCAGCTTGATGGTGCAGCCCATCTCCTGCGCGCTGGCCATGTCGCCGGCGGTCACGCCGGTCATGCCCTCGCGGAAGACGTCCTCGGCGGTGACCCGGGTGTGGAAGGCGAGCGAGGCCAGGATGGCCGCCTTGGCCGCGGCGTCGAAGCCCTCGACGTCGGCCGTCGGGTCGGCCTCGGCGTAGCCCAGCTCGGTGGCCTCGTCGAGGGCCTCGCTGAAGCCGGCGCCGGTGGCGTCCATCGACGACAGGATGAAGTTGGTGGTGCCGTTCACGATGCCGGTGACCCGGGTGACGCGGTCGCCGTGCAGCGACTCGCGCAGCGGGCGCAGCAGCGGGATGGCCCCGGCCACGGAGGCCTCGTAGTAGAGGTCGGCGCCGCCCTCGGCGGCCGCGTCGTGCAGCGACCCGCCGTCCTCGGCCAGCAGCGCCTTGTTGGCCGTGACCACGCTCTTGCCGGCGCGCAGCGCCTCGACCAGCCACGAGCGGGCCGGCTCGATGCCGCCCACCACCTCGATCACCACGTCGACGTCGTCGCGCTTGACCAGCCCGAGCGCGTCGGTGGTGAACAGTGCCGGGTCGACCGGGAGGTCGCCGCGCTCGCGGCCGAGACGGCGCACCGCGATCCCGACGATCTCGAGGGGCGCGCCGATCCGGGCCGTCAGGTCGCCGGCCTGGTCGTGCAGCAGGCGTACCACTTCCGAACCGACGGTGCCGCAGCCCAGCAGGGCCAGGCGTACCGGTTTCACACTCATCCGACATCCAATGCGAGCAGGTCGTCCTCGGTCTCCCGGCGCACGATCACGCGCGAGGCGCCGTCGCGCACCGCCACCACCGGCGGCCGAGGGACGTGGTTGTAGTTGCTGGCCATGCTCCGGCAGTACGCGCCGGTGCCGGGCACCGCGAGAAGATCTCCGGGCTGCACGTCCGCGGGCAGGAATTCATCCTTCACGACGATGTCCCCGGATTCACAATGCTTTCCCACCACGCGGGCCAGCATCGGCTCGGCGGCGCTCTCCCGGCTCGCCACGGTGGCCGAGTAGGAGGCGTCGTAGAGGGCGGTACGGATGTTGTCGCTCATACCGCCGTCGACGCTCACGTAGGTGCGGATGCCGTCGACGTCCTTGACCGTTCCCACCTCGTACAAGGTGAAGACAGCCGGGCCCACGATGGCCCGGCCCGGCTCGATGGAGATCCTCGGCTTGCGCAGCGAGGCGAGATCGCACTCGCTCTCGATGATCTTGTTGAGCCGTTTGGCCAGGTCGCCTGGGGTGGAGGGGGTGTCCTGGGTGGTGTACGCGATGCCGAAGCCGCCGCCCAGGTCGAGGTCGGGCAGCTCGACCCCGCGGGCGTCGCGGATCTGGGCCTGGAGCTCGACGATGCGGCGGGCGGACACCTCGAAGCCGCTGGTGTCGAAGATCTGCGAGCCGATGTGGGAGTGCAGGCCCTTGAGCTCGAGTTTGTTCTCGTCGAGGATCTTGAGCGCGGCCTGGAGGGCCGCCCCGCCGGCCAGCGAGAAGCCGAACTTCTGGTCCTCGTGGGCGGTCGCGATGAACTCGTGGGTGTGAGCCTCGACACCCACCGTGACGCGTACGAGGACGTTCGGCCGCTTGCCCGCCCTTTCGGACATTTCGCTTAGGCGGTCGATTTCCTGAAAAGAGTCCACAATGATGCGGCCGACGCCCGCGTCGAGCGCCCGCTGCAGCTCGGAGATCGACTTGTTGTTGCCGTGGAAGCCCATCCGCTCCGGCGGGAAGCCGGCTTTGAGCGCCACCGCCAGCTCGCCGCCCGAGCAGACGTCGAGGAAGAGGCCCTCCTCCTCGATGATCCGCACGACCGCCTTGCACAGGAACGACTTGCCCGCGTAGAAGACGTCGGCGTCACCGAAGGCGGCCGCGAACTCCCGGCACCGCGAGCGCAGATCGTCCTCGTCGAGCAGGTAGGCCGGCGTGCCGTGCTCGGCCGCCAGATCGGCCACGCTCACGCCGCCGATCTCCAGATGCCCGCTCTCCGAGCGATTGACCGTGCGGGGCCACAGCTGCGGCACCAGAGCGTTGACATCCTCGGGCGTACGCAGCCACGCCGGTCCCCGGTGCCCGAGGTCGCCGTGCAGCGCCCCGGCCTCATGCGCGCGCATCCCTACATCCTTTCGGGCGCCGAGACGCCGAGCAGGCCCAAACCGTTGGCAATCACCGTACGGGTGGCGTCGTTGAGCCAGAGCCGCGCGCGGTGGGTGTCGGTGACCGGCTCGTCGCCCTGCGGCGTGACCCGGCACTCGCTGTAGAAGCGGTGGTACGCCCCGGACAGCTCCTCGAGGTAGCGCGCGACGTGGTGCGGCTCGCGCAGCTGCGCGCTCCGGGCCACCACGTCCGGATATTCGCCGAGGGTCTTGAGGAGCTCGTTCTCCTTCTCGTGGACGAGCAGCTCCGGCTTGAAGTCGGCCGCCTCGCCGCGGGTCACACCCTTGTCCCGGGCGTTGATGGCGACGTTGAAGGTGCGGGCCGCCACGTACTGCACGTAGTAGACCGGGTTTTCGTTGCTCGCCCGGGTCCAGATCTCGATGTCCAGGTTGATCGGCGAGTCGGACGAGTAACGGGCCAGCGCGTACCGCGTGGCGTCCACGCCCAGGGCGTCGACGAAGTCCTCCAGGGTCACGACCGTGCCGGCGCGCTTGCTCATCCGTACCGGCTCGCCGTCGCGCACCAGATTGACCAGCTGGCCGATGAGGATCTCGAGATTTTTCGACGGGTCGTCGCCGAAGCAGGCCGACATCGCCTTCATCCGGCCGATGTAGCCGTGGTGGTCGGCGCCCAACATGATCACGACCCGGTCGAAGCCGCGCTTGCGCTTGTCGAGGTAGTAGGCGCAGTCGGCCGCGAAATAGGTCCAGTCGCCGTCCGACTTGCGCAGCACCCGGTCCTTGTCGTCGCCGAACTCGGTCGTGCGCAGCCAGGTGGCGCCGTCGGATTCGAAGATGTGCCCCTGCTCGCGCAGCCGGTCGAGGGCCTCCTGCAATTCGCCCCGGTCGTGCAGGTCCTTCTCGTTGAAGTACGTGTCGAATTGCACGCCGAACTCGGTCAGCGACTGCTTGATCTCGGCGAACATCAGCTCCACGCCGACACGCCGGAAGGTCTCGAGAGCTTCAAGATCATCCAGCTTGAGTACGTCGGGAGCCTCGGCCACGACCGCGGTCGCGATCTCCGCGATGTACGCGCCGCCGTAGCCGTCCTCGGGCGCGGGCTCGCCCTTGGCGCTGGCCAGCAGCGACTTCGCGAACCGGTCGATCTGCGAGCCGGCGTCGTTGAAGTAGTACTCCGTGCCGACCGTGGCGCCGGCCGCGCGCAGCAGCCGGGACAGCGCGTCGCCGACCGCGGCCCACCGGACGCCGCCGATGTGCACCGGTCCGGTCGGGTTGGCCGAGACGAACTCGAGGTTGATCTTCTCGCCGGTCAGGGCGCCCGAATGCCCGTACTCCGAACCGGCCGCGACGATGTCGCGGGCCAGCACCCCGGCCGCGGCGGCGTCGAGCCGGATGTTCAGGAAGCCCGGGCCGGCGATCTCCACCGACTTGACGCCCGGCTGACTGCTCAGCTCCTCGGCCAGCGCGGCGGCCAGCTCACGCGGCGCCACCCCGGCCTTCTTGCCCAGTTGCAGGGCGAGCGTCGAGGCGTAGTCGCCGTGCTCGGGGTTGCGGGGCCGCTCCACCGTCGTCGTCTCCGGCAGCGCGGAGAGGTCGAGGCCGCGGGTCTCGAACACGGCACGAGCAGCTGAGAGAACGGTGGAAGCAAGGTTGGCGGGAGTCACTCAACCATGCTATCGGGGGTAGACTTCGACGCTCGGTGGCCACCCGCGCACCGGTTTCCCCCTCCTGACGAATCCCCTCTCCTGACGAACGACGAGGAACGATGAGCATGAGCACGCCGGGTCCCGAGAGGGTCCCGTCCACCGTCAAGGTCGGCAAGACCTCCGGTCAGGGCAAGCCGCCCGCTGGCGGTTCCCGCCCCGGCGCGTCTCGTCCCGGCGCCAAGAAGCAGACGCCCGGCAAGGGGGGCAAAGGCCGCAAGCCCGTCACTCCGGTCAAGGTCTCCGGCAGCCGCAACTGGGGCCCCATCGCGGTGGCCGGCGTCGTCGTGCTGATCGCGGTCGGCATCATCGGCTACGGCGTGTTCGCCGCGGTCAAGGGCGGCGGCAGCTGGGAAGACCGGGTCAACGCCATCGACGGCGTCGTCGACTACCGCGCGCAGAAGAACGCGGCCATCGACGCCCGCGACCACAAGGACGGCACCCTGCAGTACATCACCAGCCCGCCGGTGGGCGGCGCCCACAACGGCGTCTGGCAGAACTGCATGGGCGACGTCTACACCGAGCCCATCGCCAACGAGCACGCGGTGCACAGCCTCGAGCACGGCGCGGTCTGGATCACGTACAAGCAGGGCCTCGCCGCCGACCAGGTCGAGGAGCTGAAGCAGAAGGTCCAGGGCCAGGACTACATGTTCATGTCGCCCTACGCGGGCCTCGACAAGAACATCTCCCTCCAGGTCTGGGGCTACCAGCTCAAGGTCGACAACGCCGACGACAGCCGCATCGACGAGTTCATCAAGAACGCGCGCCTCAACGCGTCCATGGAGCCCGGCGCGGCCTGCTCCAGCGGCAACACCACCACCGGCCCGGTGACCGCGGCGGCCACCGGCACCGGGATGACGGGCAGCTGATGCCGGTCACCACCGACCAGTCCGCGACGGTCGCCGCCCCGATCTCCTCGGGCGGCGGCCGCCGGGTCGGCCTCTGGTGGCTGGTCGCCACCCTGGCCCTCGGCCTGGCGCTGGGCCTGGGCGGCGGCGTCCTGATCCCCCGCCTCACCCACCCCGGCGACGACTCGGTCGAAGCCGGCTTCCTGCGCGACATGTCCACCCACCACGCCCAGGCGGTCGAGATGTCGATGATCGCCCACGCCGACTCGGCGGACAGCCGCATCGTCACCCTCTCCGGTGACATCGCCCTGACCCAGCACGGCCAGATCGGCTACATGCAGGCCTGGCTGCGCAACTGGGGCCTCAGCCCGACCAGCTCCCAGGAGCCCATGGCCTGGATGCCCGACTCGGCCGGCTCGGTCGTCAACGGCCTCATGCCCGGCATGGCCACCCCCGAGCAGCTGGCCAAGCTCCGAGAGGCCAAGGGCAAAGACCTGGACATCCAGTTCCTCACCCTGATGCGCCAGCACCACCTGGGCGGCATCCACATGGCCCAGGAGATCCTCAAGCTCTCCGACAACAAAGACGTCACCTGGCTGGCCCAGACCATGGTCACCGGCCAGCAGAGCGAGATAGCCCTGATAGACCAGCTCCTGAAAAGCATCCAGGCCAGCTGACAACCCGTAGGCGCCGCCAACCCGTATCCGGTTGGCGGCGCTTCCTTGGGGCCTGCTAGAGTTCTGAACCACTGAGCCCCCGTAGCTCAGGGGATAGAGCGTCGCCCTCCGGAGGCGAAAGCGCAGGTTCGAATCCTGCCGGGGGCACAAGGCACCACCAGGGCACACACCCTCTCTACCAGCGGAAACACCCCAGTCCGCTTCGAACGCTTGTCCGGCTGCATCCGATCGTCACCGGCCCTCTACGAGGATCTGTGCCGAATACGTGCCGACGTTCGACCCGCCTCCCGCCTGCCGGGTGACGCCGTAACCGGCCTCCATCCGACGCCGCAGCTCTGCCACTCCACCGTCGAGGCACTTGGCGTAGTTACGCCATAGCACCTCCGGCGATTGACCGGCCCACTCCGCGATCTGTGTAGGCGAGATGCCCGCGTTGAGCTGCGTCGAGATCCCAGCATGGCGCAAGTCGTAGGGCGTCTCCCCCAGCGGCGAGGCGTAGACCTCCGGCGTAAAGGCCGCCGCGCGTGCTTGCCGCCAGACGCGATTGATCGTCAGGATCGGCAACTCAGTCTTATTGCGCTCGCCGACGAACAGCCGTCCTCCGGGGCCGAGCTTGAACCGCTCGATGTGCCGACGGATGCTCGCGGTCAGCACCGGCGGGCAGGGTACCCGCCGGACTTCCCCGATCGCCCGTTGCTTGAGCTGGCGGCGGTCACGGTTCCGGCCGGAATCGGTCCATGCCTTCCCCGCGTGCGGCTCAGCCGCCTCCAGGACGAACTCCCCCCATTCGTCGTCGCCGTCCGGCAGCACGAGGTTGCGGGGCAGCTCGATACTCGCCGCCTCCTCCGGTCGCAGCATCGCGTAGTACAGGCACTCGTAGTACGTGACCATTCGCGGCCCGATCCGCCCCTGACGACCTACCGCCGCAAAAAGGGTTCGGGCCTGCATCGGATTGACCACCCGTCGCCGATCGACACCGCTATTCGATGAACGCGGAGCCGTCCATTTCAATTTCGGCCACGGATTGTGGCCGAGCGCCTTTGCCTCGACCCCGTGTTCCAGCATCGCGGTAAATATCTTTCGCCGACGCGAGACCACATCCGGAGACATCGGCTGTCCGTCCAAGCGGAGGGTTAGCCCGTCCAACGTGCGGCGCAGCACCTCGGCGTCCAGTAGCGCCGAGGCGGGCAGGCTGTTCCGCGCCACCCACGACAAAGCGGCACGGATCTCGGACGGTATCGCCTCCTCGTGCTGGCGGGCGGGCGTGTTGAACGCCCACCGACGCAACGCCGTCCGGATAAGCCGATCGGCCGGCTTACCCTTCGTACTCTTGAAGAGCTGAGGGATGACAGCGGTCAGCGCTTCCGCCGCCGTCTTGCGGGTCATCGCAGCCGATCGCGGCCACTTCAAATCGGCGTACGAGCACGCGAGTTCGTAGCACGTCATGTTGCGCAGCTCCCGGTGCAGCGACACCGGGCGGCCGCTCTCGACAACGAAAGCTTCGCCCTTACGGGCAGCCGACGTCAGGTCGGCCCGGAAGCTTTCAGCCAGAGCCTTCTGCCTGAATGGCTCTTTGAAGCGCCGATCGGCCACCCGCCACCGCACCCAGTACGTGGTGGCCTTCGCACCCCGGTAGACCTCCGTCTTGTAGATACGGACGTCGTACGTCGTCTCCACCCTAGGCCGCCTTCGCTTCTTCCAGTTCGTCAAGCCACCGTTCATATTCGGATCGCCTGATCCGCAATTCCCCGTTCGGCAGCTTGATACAGCGGGGAGCGACCTTCTTGGTTCGCCAGTCGTAGAAGGTAGACCGCGCGATTTCCATTTCCGCGCAGAAGTCAGCCACCGTCAAATGCGAGCGGGAATTCCTCATCTGGGTGACACCTCCGTCGGGCGGACGGTCAGGTAGGCGTTGATCTCGCCGACGTGATCGGCGTGCCGGGTGCTGGTGCGGCATATGTGGTTCTCGCCGTAGACGGCGGCGAAGTGTTCGATCAGGTGTCGCTTATGAGCGGCGACGATGTTTGCGGGGCCGGTGAGCCGCACCGCAAGCAGTGGCCGGGGCCGGGTGGTGGGCATTGCGGTTCCTTCCTCTGGAGGGTCAAGGCGGCCTTGACGCTGAATCGCGCGTCAGGCGGCGGCGGTAGCCAGGTATGCCCTGGCGGCCTCCTGGTGCTCTCGGGCCATCGCAGCGGAAGTGTTGGCAAGCATGGCGTCGGCGGCAGTGCGCCAGCCGGACCCGACGAATTGCAGGAAGTTCACGACCAGCGTGGTGGGCTGTTCGCCCGGCTCGGTGGTCTCGGGGCCGGCACTCTGCTGGCGACGGAATTCGACGCGGCTGCCGCGCAGTATGGCGAAGGTGAGCGAGTAGCGGCGGCTCTTAGTGAGGAAGTGGCCGCCGAAGCCGAGCATGTGTGCCCACCGGCGTAGCCGGGCGGCCGGGTCGGTGGCCCGGGGGCGCTGCACGGGCTGTTGCTGCTTCAATGCGGCTGTGGTTGCCCGGTCGTCGGCGGCAGTGTGGGCCGAGCAGGTCGGGCACACGCGCAGGTGGGTGCGGGTGCCGCAGGCCGGGCAGCGCCACGGTTGGGCGAACGGGCCGTCGAGGGGGCCTTGGTAGCCGCGCAGCGTGCGTAGGCCGTCGCCGTGGTCGGGGCTGAGGTGCTGCGGGGCGCGGCCGAGGCGCCAGCAGGCGTTGATCAGCCTCTCGGTGTGGCTGCCGTGGGGGTTGGCGTGCAGGCCGATCGTGTCGATGTCGAGGCGGGCGGAGGCGTGTCCGGTGATTTCCGTCGACTTGGTGGCGTACTTCGCGAGGTAGGCGGCGACCTGGGTATCGGTGACGTCGCCGTCAGCGGCGACAGTGATCACCTTGGTCAGGACGCCTTTGTCGCCCCAACGGATCGCCCAGCCCTCGCGTTTAGCCGGGTGCGGGTCGGTGGTGAAGTGCACCGTCGTAGCGGCGTGGTCGATCGCGGCGACCAGGTCGGCGGCGTCGAGCCCGGCCGGGGGTGGGAGCACGCTGTCGGGGGTGTCGGGGTGGTAGCCGTCGAGCCGGATGATGGCGTGGAAGTGCACGACGCCGCGTCGTTGCATCTCCGCGGCTTTGCCGAACGACAGCCGCCACGGCGGGACGAGTCGACTGCGCTGCTTGCCGTGCTTGTCGATGTAGTAGATCCGGAATTCGGGGATGCCGCGCTGGCGGGCGAGTCGCCGGATGTAGCGGTTGATGGCGATGGTGGTGCGCCGCCACAGTTCGCCGGCCATCACGTTCCATACCGCTTGGGTGCCGTAGTCGTAGCAGTCCAGGCACAAAGGGGTGCCGAGGCGGGGATCGTCGCCGCTGTGCCGGGCGTAGCAGACTAGCCGGACGCCGTGCGAGCAGACGCTAAGATCACGGCGGGCGTGACACGGCTCGGGGCGGCAGTCGCAGTCCTTGCGGCGGGCGCAGGTGTGCCGTTTGACGACGCGGGTATGGACCTCGCCGAAGCCGGGAGCGGTGAACGTCGGGAAGACCGCCGGGTGATGCGCCACCTGCTCCGGTACGCCTTTGCCGCCGATCAAGCCGGTGCGCAGGATCTGGTAGGCGTCGTTCTGGTAGAGCTTCGAGCAAGCGGGGCAGACGGATTCGCGGCGGTTGCCGCAGGGCTTGTAGATGACCCCGTCCGGCATGTCCGCTGTGGAGCGCTCGGCGAGCAGGCGGCCGGTGGCGGCTTCGATGGTGGCGATGGTTCCGGCCAGCCGGACCGGCCGCGTGCACGCGGAGGCGGCTTTGACGTGGGTGAGCCAGGCTGGGTAGTCGTCGCGGGCGGCTCGGGCGATGGCCTGTTGGTGCAGGTCGGCGGAGCGCCAGTACCAAACTGGAGCAGCCGGAGGATTTGCGGCCGAGGGGTGTGAGTTCGTGGGGGTTGGCAGAAGATTTTGCGGTGAGGCCTGCGCGCTGGGGGCCGTACCCGAAGCAGTGGTGGCTTCGGGTACGACGCTCAACGTGGAGACGGTCACCGGCTGGCCTTTACGGGGTTGCCGTTGACGGTCGGAACAGGTGTTGTCGGGCTGTTCGGGCCGAGATCCAAGACGGCGAGGGCTTGGGCTGCTACGTCGGAGTTCACCTTCAGACGGGCGGCGAGCTGTCCGGCCTTGATCGGGACGCCATGTTCGGTGCGGTACTGCTCGGCGGTCTCGCGGGCCTTGACCAACAGGGCCGGGTCGACGGTGTACGGCAGGGGCAGCTGTGCAGGCTCCGGCTCGCTGACAGAGAAGTCGTCGGCGGGAGCGGCCAGGTGCTCAGCCGCGCGTGTCGGCGCGGTCTTGCGGGGCCGGGGCTTGGAGACGCCGGGAGTAGCCGGCCGTTCGGCGGGCGATCGCAGCGGGAGTTTCGCCGGGTCGGGGGTGACCCGGGTAGCGACCTGCGCTGGGGTCGGGACGTCGGTCCGGGTGTCCGCAGCGGGTTCCGGCGTCGGGGCCGGGGTGGTGCGAGGCTGCGGTGTGGTGTCACCCGTGGGCGTCGCCGCTGTGGTGCGTGGCGGGACGGCGGGTGCGCTCGGGGCCGTGTCGACAGGGTTCGCCGGGGCCGGGACGGGCAGGTCGTGTGAAGTTGTGGATTGAGTTGTCTGTGTAGTTGTGGATGCTGCTGGCGTGGTGTCGCGGTGTCCGGTGGCGAGGAGTGCTCCGGTCGCCATGACCATGAGTCCGTCGACCGCGAGCGGTCCGAGGACACGCACGATGTCTTCTTCGCCGTAGTAGGCCAGAAGTCCGGACAGGTGCCGGTAGGACACCAGGGCAGCGACGGCCGCGACGGGCGTCACGCTGATGAAGCGCAGTAGTTGCCACCACCAGCGGTGCGGCCACGCTACACGGGCCAGGATCTCCACGGCGATGAACAGGAACACCGGCCAGACGATCGCGCCGATGACAGCGCCAGGCTTGGGTGTCCACGTGTCGGGAGATCCGGTCGGAGGGATGTAGGAGTGGGCGACGTTCGCGGCGATCGAGACCGCAGCGCCCAGGGTCGAGCCCATGTAGGCCCAGAAACGGCCGGAGACCAGCGCGTTTCGCAGAACTTTGATGATGGTGGACACGAGGCTCACCAGCCCAGGCCGATGAGGATCGCGGTGAGGCCGGCGGTGGCCAGGGCGCAACCGAACGTGTCGACGGCCCGGCGCACGCGCCAGTATTTGAGGTACGCGCTACGCGCCATCAGGTGCAGTTGCTTGGCGCGTTCCTCCTCGGTGGAGTAGGCGTACAGGTCGCTGATCAGCGACCGGAAGTGTGGTATGGCGGCGTAGCGGACGAAGCCGCTGTTGCCGTCGAGGTTCGGCCGGATGGCCATGCCGAGCAGCAGCAGAGCACTGCTGATCAGCAGCACCGTGCACACGACGCCGACGATCGACGCGGGGTGCAGGTTCGCCTTGGTGCAGATCGCCGCGAGGGCGGTCAGGCTGGCGAGGCCGAGGGCCGTCAGGATGGACGCCTTGGTGTCCACCCGGGCGAGCTGGGCTTGCACGTCAGCCATCGGCTGAGCGAAGGCATCCCGCTCGGTGTTGATCTGGTAGGTGTGGATGTCGTTCATCGGGTCCGCCCCGGGGTGGCAACGGGCTCGGTTTCGGTGCGCAGCAGGTTGTAGCCCATGACCAGGGCGTTGGGGTAGCCGTTCGAGCGCAGGTTCTGCTCGATGAGCTGGACGCCGGCCAGGTCGGTGACCTTGACGGAGATCCGGAACTCCATGTTGCTGAAGCCGAGCCCGCCGTTGTGGCCGTACTGAATCGCGACGAAGTACACGAACCAGGTCCGCTGCGTGGTGGTCATCGGACGACCCCCGTCCCCAGGTCGTGGAAGCTGAGCACGACCGGGTTGGGCATCCTGTGGTGGTGCCGGAGCAGCTCCTCAACCTTCATGACGTCGTTCAAAGAGTTGATCGGCGTCTCTTGGGTGATCTCGATCCGCTGGAGCGGAGTGGAGCTGCGGGCCCGGCGGGGTTCGGTGGACACGAAGTAGCGGTACCTGCGGGTCACCGTTTCGCCGTTCGGGCGCTTACCAGCGGGGTCCCCGGGCCGGATGACCTGGATGCCGAGCAGGCTGAAGCCTGTCAGGATCTGGTCGGGTGCGTCGAAGTGCTCGGCGATGAGCTGTTGCAGCTCGGTGATGCTGTTCGCCGAGGTGATCGGCCAGTCCCGAGTGATCTCGGTCTGCCGGAATTCGACGAAGTTGCCGACCTCGATGGGCCGCACGGACAGCAGGTAGCTGTATCCGCGTGCCGCCGGGATGCCCTGCGTGGTGCGGGCAGTGTTGGTGTTGATGGGTGTGGTCATGACGTGTGGTCCCTTCCGTAGGGGTCGAACAGGGTTGGTGCGCTGCGGAACGGACCTGACGTCGGGAAGGCCGACTGCCGGACCGTCTGCCGCGTACGCGGGTTCGTGGTTCCGATCAGGTCGGCGAGCTGGACAGGGGACAGACGGGTTACCGCTTCCGGCGTTTCACGACGGCGGCGACGCAGGATCGGTCGCACAGTGGCGTTGGTCGGGCAGTCGAACTCGCCCTGCCGGTAGCGGTAGCCGCAACCCGGGCACGTTGATGCGGCCGGGTCACCGGGGTGATGCTCGGCGAACACCTGCACGAGGGTCGCCACGGTCACGCTCAGACCTGCCTCACGAAGCCGGCGGTCC
This sequence comes from Paractinoplanes atraurantiacus, assembly GCF_900215205.1. Taxonomy (GTDB): domain Bacteria; phylum Actinomycetota; class Actinomycetes; order Mycobacteriales; family Micromonosporaceae; genus Actinoplanes; species Actinoplanes atraurantiacus. The sequence goes on along the minus strand of NZ_OBDY01000001.1, from coordinate 938,607 downwards.
AGAGCGTTAGGGGTCGTGGAGTCGCCGAAGCGCTGTTGCGCGGCCTGCTTGGAGACACCAAGCCGGTCGGCGATCTCGGACCAGGAGTAGGAGTAAGGGGCTCGCCGGAGTCCGGCCACGGCCAGACGGATCGTCGTGTCCACCTCGGCGGACAGTGACGCCAGCGAGGTCAGGGATTCGACATCGCCCGCGGCGACGCGACGGGCGTAGGCCCGCAGGATGCGCCGGACGAACGCGTCGAACTGGCTGTTTTCCACCTCACGCTTGGCGCGCTTGGCGGGTTTACGGTTGGCGGTCATCGGGTGACCACCTCGGCCAGGATCAGCAGGGCGGCGGCCACGAGGGTCAGCCGGATTCCTGCTTTCTGCCAGCCAGCGGCCATCGCCCACCACCGCCAGGTGACCAGGTACGACGGCACGCCGACACGGCGGGTCGCCTTAGCCCAGAACGTGGCGTTGCTGTACCGGCGCCCATCCAGCGGACGACCGGTCAGGAACCGCACCAGGAACGTGACCCAGACACGGGCACGACCGCGACGGTTCCGGCGACGACGGCGGTTACGGGTCAAGACGGGCTTGACGGTGTTCTTGCTCATTGACCGTCACCGCCCTGAGCTGCCCGCTCGGCGTTTTCGCCCGTGACGACGTCCAGGCAGGACATCGGGCCTTGCGAGCGTTGGCAGTACGGGTAGCCGCCCGGGGCACCACAGAACAGGCAGTGGCTGCCGTCGCTGTCCTTCTCGGCCAGCAGTGCGCAGTGCACGCACAGCACGCCGGAAGCGCAGAAGCACGAGGCTTCACACGCCGGGCAGTCGTAGAGGGTGCCGGGTTGATGCGGGTAGTCGACGTGTTCCGACGGCTGTTCAGCCGTGGGCTGGTCACCGGCTTTCCCGGTTGGCACGAGGCATCGTTCGATGGCCAACGGCAGCCGGGTACCGGCACGCAGAGCGTCGATCAGCTCGTCGGCCGGAGTGGAGGCCGCCTCACGCAGTACGGCGATGACGTCCTCGACACGGCGGCCGTGAGCGTCGTTGAACTCATAACTCTGGGTGCCGTCGTGCACGAGCAGCCACCGGTCCAGGTGCAGGACCGCTTGTTCGAAGTCCAGGAAGCCTGGATCGTCGAAGTGCTGCGACGGAGCGTCGACCGGGCCGCCGTAGCAGACCATGCCGATGGCGCCGGCCATGTCCGCCGGGGGCGTGAATACGCCGGTCGTGGCGTCGTAGTACGCGCCCTGGATCCAGCCGTGGCGCTCGAGGTAGCGTGCGGCCAGCCGCAGCACCACCGTGTGGGTGATGTTCGGCGATCCCACCGTCTCAAAACCGGTCGGGCTTTCGCCGGGCTGAGCCGGGATCATCGTCACGCAGTTCGGGCACAGCTGTTCGTCCCATGCGTAGACGCCGATCAACGGCTCGTTGCAGTCCAGGCAACGCCGGGCGTTGACGACCGTCCAGGGCTGCCCGTCCCACTCGGCGATTGCCTGGTCGTCGTCGCCTTGGCAGAGGAAGCAGCAGCACTCGCGGTGATGCCCTCCCGGCTTGGTGACGACGTCCGGCAGCAGCCGTGCGAGATCCTGCGGGTCAGGCAGTGCCTGGCTGATCGTCGCCCGGAACCGGGTGTCGTCGCCGAGCAGGCTGACCAGATCACGCACGAGGGTGCTGTCCTCGTGGTGGGGTTCAGGAGTGTTGTTCTCCTGGTGGTGGGTAGGGTTCATTGCGCCGACTCCTTCCGTCGGATGTGGGTTGGTGATGGGGCGGCGGCACCGGGAATCGCTTTGGTCGGTAATGCCTGGTGTCGTCCGCTCGGACCTGCGGTCCGTTGTTGTTGGAGCTGATCAGTGCCAGTGCTGCACGACGGTGATGCACTTGTGCCCGCCGAAAACAGCGGCACCAGCAGCGGCGAGCAGGATCGGGAAGGCGAGAACGCCGAGGCCGATGACGGACAGGAACATCCAGGCCATCCAGACCAGCCAGCCGAGCACGCCCAGGAACACGACACCGACGGTGACGCCGAAGCCGAGCCAGAAGCGCCGGACGCGACGATCACGCTCGTTGATCACGGCGCGCTGTTTGGCGTACCGGATGCGCTGACGGGCGTTCTTGGCGTGCCAGGCTTCGACCTCTTCGGCCGTCGTCAGCACGACATCGTTGCCCTGCTTTGCGGCGAGCTGCTGATGGGCAGCCCAGTCGAACGCCGGCCTTTTCTCCTGCACGTGCGCCGGGAGACGGTTGTTTCGGTCCATGAGGAACGGACCTCCTAACAGGGTTGTGGTTGTCTGCCCGGGGTTCCGGGAAGTTGTGGGACGCGCTACGCCGCTACCAGGACCGGTCGCTGGGTGCGGTGGTCGTGGGTGGAAGCGGTGGCGCGCATGTTGGCCGCGTAGGCGGCGATGGCCGCGCAGGTGCGGTCATCGAGGTAGGCGGTTTTGACCAGTCGGGGACTGCCGTTCTCGGCGATCAGCAGGCCCGAGCCGGGGTTGTCGACACTGAGAGCGGTCGCTGACCAGCCCTTTTTCTCCCAGCCGAAGCCCAAGATGACGTCCGAGGAGCTGTCGGTGGTGCACCGTCCGGCGAACCGCCACGAGAACAGATCCCGCAACGAAGTCGGGATGATGTCGTGGCTCGGACGTTGCGTCGCGGCGACAGTGATGATGCCGACCGCGCGGCCCCGAGCTACCAGGTCCCGCAGCAGTTTCGAGAAATCTTCCTGCTGCTTTTTGTCCCCGGCCACGGTCGTGAAATAGGCGATTTCATCGATCGCGATCAGGTAGGGGACGAACACGTCCGTACGCTTGATCTTGCGGCGTCCGCAGGCGACCAGGTAGCTGTACCGGTTGTCCATCATGATTTGCAGGCGCCGCAGCACGGAGATCGCGTGCACGATGTCCGGTCCGACGAACACCTCAGCGCACGGCCGCCACTGGCCCATCTCGACCTGTTTGCCGTCGAACAAGGCCAGCTTGCAGTCCAGCGACAGCGCCGCATGCGCCACCGCCAGGTTGATGATCGCCGACTTACCGGTGTCCATCAGGCCACCGGCCAGCAGGTTCCGGTAGATCAGCTGAAGCGTCACCGGGTCGCCGAACTCGTCGATCCCGATATAGACCGGGTCGAAAATCGACAACGGGAGACCGGCCTGCAGCGAAACGCCAGAGCCGTCAGCAACCAGGACGGGCGACATGATTCGTAGCCCTCCGGTCAGGCCGCCGGCGCGGGAGCCGCGGAGGCCCAGGCGTCGTCCGGCACGTCGCTCGGGGTGAACCCGTCACCGCCCTTGTTCCGGGTGATCCGGCTGACCTTCGCCTGAGCGAAACGCAGGCTCGGGCCCACCTCATCGACGTCCACGCTGAACCCGGACCGCTTCTGCCCGGTCTCCTTGTCCTCCCACCGCGACTGCCGCAGCCGCCCGATGACGATGACGCGGGTGCCCTTGGTCAGCGACTCGGCGATGTGCTCGGCCAGGTCGCGAAACGCGGTGCAGGACATGAACAGCGCCTCGCCGTCCTTCCACTCGCCCGACTGGCGGTCGAAGGTGCGCGGCGTGGACGCGACCGTGAACTTCACCATCGCGGTGCCGGAGTCCAGGAACCGCAGTTCCGGATCGCCGGTCAGGTTGCCGACCAGGTTGATCGGTGTTTCGTTGGCCATTTCCTTACTCCTTTGACTCATCGCGGGCGCTGACCGTCAGCACCTCGCGTGCTTGATCGAGCGCGCAGCTCAGCCGCTCGATATCGGCCGCCCGGACCATGAGGCAGAAGTCCGCACCCACGCGGATCACCGCCGTGTCCGGATGACCGTCGATCGGGCGCACCACCAGCGGTTCCTTACCGGTCCCCACGAGCGAGACGGACAGCGTCATCGCCGCCCTCCTCGCATCGGAGACGGTGCCGGCGGTTCGTCGATGTCGGCGAAGTCCAAGCCGACCTGCGGCACGGCCGGGGAGACCGGCACGTCCGCTTCCTCGCTGTGACGCAGGCTCGGGATCAGCAGCGCCAACGGCGAATCCACCAGGTTGGTCAACGGGTCACGACGGGTGATGTCCACCCGCACCAGCGCCGCGTTGCGCTCCGAGGCACCCGACATGCGGACCTGCTTGGCGTAGCAAGCCACCGCGATCAGCGGGCCTTTGCCTTCCAAGCTCTCCAGCGCGAAACCGGGACGCAGCCACAGCCACACCCGCTCACCCGCATGCGTCGGGCGCGCCCACAGCAGCAACGGCAACGCCGGAGGCGGGCTCCCTTGCACCCGGCTCTGACTACGCACCAACGTGGCGAAACACAGCCGTAGCCGGTGGCGAACCACCAGACACCACGACCACGCCCACACGAACCGGCGAGACCGACCCGGCACCAACACCGCCACCGTCACGGCCAGCAGGACCACCGAAGCGATCCACCACGTCGCGGCATGCGCCAGCACGACCCAGCCAGTCGCGACCAGCGTCACGGCCGTGATCTCGAAAGACCACCACCACAGCACCCGCGCAACCGGCCAGATCCGCACCAGCACCGCCGCGACCACTGCGCACACGACACCCGACGCCGCGCCCAGCGCCACCGCCAACCACAGCGGGTAGAACACGCTGAGCACCGCCGTGACCAGCACATCGAGCGCCAGGCCCACGACCAGGGCCGCGACCTTCGCCCGCCGGATGTACCACTGCGATACCGGCGGCTCCACGAGGGCCACGGTGCCGACCATCTGACGACCCGACGAACTTCCTGCCTTCATCGGTTGTCACCTCCTACTCGTCGATCAAATACAGCATCGGTGCTGTATTCCTAAGCCGACCGTACAGCGCCAGTGCTGTATTCGCTAGGCGCGCGTTGAAGGATGGCGCAGAGAGTGAATTACTTGCTGCGGCGCGGCCGGGCTGCGGACCAGGCCTTCACGGTCGCGGGCCTCCAAGCCGGTGACCGGCCGAACATTCGCTCCGAGGCTGGTGCCTGACCGCGCGCCACGTACGCCGCCCACGTGCTGCGAGTGATCCCGAGGTACGCGGCACACTCGGCCGCAGTCCACCAATCCGTGGGCAGCTTGTCGTATTCGGGCGTCGAGGTCATCACCTCTAACCGTAGACGAGCGTCGCTCAGGGCTTGCGGATCCACGCCTACCTCCGACGCGCATTCGCGCTCGCAGGATCGTGCCCCAGCGCGGCCGCCGGGCTCCGTGGTTAACCAGAAGGATGAAAAGGATTTCCAGGACCAGCAGCGCGATTCCGCCAAGGAAGACGATCACGGGGACCGCCATAGAGACATTCCTCATCGGTTTCTTCCTCTCCCTCTGCAAGGTCGGTCGCGTACATCCGAGAGTGAAGTGATCGACAAGGACCTATCTAGGTCCCGAAGTGGACCAGTGGTGGACCAGCGGCGGACATGTGAGGGACATTGGTTGTGGAGCTGCCTGGCGTGCGCGACCGTCGAGGTAGAACCCACTATCTGGAGACCGGAGGGGATCGTGGCCCGACCACGCAGAGAACCCCGAACCGTTCTGGAGCACCTGATCCAGCAGCGGGATCGAACGTACGAAGAGATGGCCGCTGACTTCGAACGGCTCGATGAACGAGCGACGATCAGCGCCCGCCACCTGGCGCGCCTTGCTCGCGGCGAACGCGGGACGGCAGGCGCCACGCCGGCCACCCGGCGAGCCCTACAGGCCCTCTTCGGCGTGCCCCTCGATGAACTGCTCAGACCGTGGGTTCCGACTCCAACCACAACAGCGCTGGCCACCGACGGCTCCCTGGTGCTGCCGTCCTCCGGCGACGAAAGGAACATCATCACCATGGCCGCCGAACGCGCCCGCCGGTTCACACTGCTCGCCGCCGAGAGCACCACACCAGAATCCGTCGATCAACTTCGCGAAGATGTTCAGCGGCTCGCGCTGGCCTACCCGCAACGACCGCTTACGGAGCTGCTCGGGGATCTCGCCGAAACTCAGGACACGCTCTTTGCCCTGCTCGAACGCCGCCAGACGCCTCAGCAGGCACGACAGCTGCACTTCCTGGCGAGCGTAACCAGCGGGCTCCTCGCCAAGGCCTCTCACGACCTTGCCGACCCGCACGCCGCCATGCTCCAGGCACGCACGGCGATCCTCTGTGCTGACCAAGCGGACCACAATGGCCTCCGAGCTTGGCTACGTGGCCTGCAATCGATGGTCGCCTACTGGGCCGGCCGATACGCCGAAGCCGTCCGCTATGCCGAGATGGGAACGGCATTCGCGAACCAGGGCAGCGGGACAACCACCGTCTGGCTGCCCGTCAGCCTGGCTCGCGCATACGCCGCTCTCGGCAACGGAGATAAGGCGCTCGCCGCAGTACGTAACGCCGAGGATGCGTGGGAGTCCGTCCGGCCCGACGACATGGACGAGCTAGGCGGAATCTGCACCTTCACCCGACCGCGAACGCTCTACTACGCCGCCGATGCCCTCGCCTGGCTGCCGAACGAGGCTGACAACGCCGTCTCGTATTCGACCAGGGCCGTCGCCGCGTACTCCGACACCACCGACCCCGCGTGGGCCTTCGGCGACGAGGCCGGCTCTCGCACTGACCTCGCTATCGCACGCATCGCTTCCCGCCAAATCGAAGGTGCCGCCGAAGCACTCGCCCCGGTCCTCGATCTAGCGCCGGAGCAGCGAATCAATGGCATCATCAGCTCGGCTCAGCGCGTCCACCAGGCGGTAACCCGCGCTGGTCTGGCGAACGACGGCCGCGAGTTGATCGAACAGATCGAGGACTTCACACTCACCCCTCTGAAGGCTCTGCCCAGGTAGGGCAAGATGTGCCTATGTACCCGGTAAAGCTCGCTGGCCGCGCCGTTCTACTGCGGGAATTCCGCACGGACGACGCGGCCGCTTCTTTGTCCATCGTCGGCGACGATCGGGTCACTCGGTGGCTGTCCTTCGACAGCCGCAACGAGGCCGCCGCAGAGGCAATGATCGATGGTGTCGTCGAGCGAGCCCAAAGCAGCCCGCGCACGGAGTACTACCTCGCGGTTACCGCACCGGACGACGAGCTGGTCGGCTTCGCCCGTCTCGGCCTGTCCGGTGTCAAGGCTGCCAAGCTCGGCTACGCCATCCGTGCCGACCGCTGGGGCAATGGCTACGCCACCGACGCCGCCAGCCGAATGATCTCCTTCGCTTTCGAGGAGCTGGGTCTGCATCGCGTCTCCGCGGCCATCGGACCCGACAACACAGCCTCCATAGCCGTCGCGCGCAAGCTCGGCATGCAACACGAAGGCCGCCTTCGCGACCATGTCTTCACCAACGGCGCTTGGCGCGACTCACTTCTCTACTCGATCCTTACGGACGAGTGGGATCACTCGAAGAACTGACCGCGAACATGCGAGTGCCGGCCCTGATGCCCGTCGAACAGCACGCACCCGTTGTCGTCCGCCTCCAGGTCGCCGGGACTTCGCTCTGCCGTACACATTCCCAGTCGGTTGACCTCAGCGGCAATCAGCGACCACTGAACCCACCACTCGTTCCCAGCGGCGCTCTGGCCCAGCCCTGCATGCGCGCCCGCGTGTCCCCGCTCCAGCTCGCAGGAGAGCTTCTCCGGCGGCACGTGAACGGGCGACGGTAGAGCGTTCAGAAAGCGACTCTGGAGCGGGTCAAGCACAAGCACAGCCGGACAGTAGCTGGGAGCACCAGTCGACATCTCCTCAGAGTACGAGCCGCGCGAATTGCTGTCTGTCCGCGATCTATCTAGAGCACAAAGTAGGGCCTAGCCGATGCTCGCGTGGGTCCTAAACCGGGTGAGAACTTTCTCTACATCTTCAAGGCGCGGCCCGGGATCGACGCCTCTCGCCTTCGGCTTCGGCGTCGACCCGTCCGCGCAATTACGAACCTCGGCCGAACACAACGAAGCCCCGGCTGGCCTCCGTGACGGAAGGCAATCGGGGCTTCGTCTGTTAACCGGACTACTAGAGCAGACCACCCACCGCACCGATCACTGCCGCGACAGCCAGCAGCACCGGGGGAAGGATCCGCAGGTAACGACAGACCACTTCATGGCGGTCCGTACGTCGTCCCTGGTTTCGCCTGGTCCGCCGTCTTGGTACGTTCGTCATGGCTCCCTCGCACTCTGTCCGCTAGACGGGTTCACGGAGCCGCTCAGCGGTGTCCGAGGGATCAGCTCGGGCACCGCTTTCTGTTAGGCATCCGTCCGGAAAGGACCACCATTTGGTGGCACCTGAACGATGACAGCGCGTAGTCGGCCGTTTTGCAAATGAAGTCCAACGCATGCGAATGCGGGCATGTAACTATCGGTTACGGAATGTGGGATCTTTCACCGCGAAATTACGGGCAAAACCGGCGGGCACCTATTGACACGTCTCTGCACCCGAGAGACCTCGCTTCGCGCTCGGGTGCAGCGTAGTCAGCGCGATATCGCTATGCGTGTAGCCACTCCGCGTGTCTGATGTGAAGTACGACACATTCCCCGTCATATCGGCTTCGACCGAAGTCGTTATAGCTTTTCGACATAACTACAGCGAGCAACCGGGACACAAGTTGCTAGCAACTCTCTTTGCCGGGCCTGAAACCCGCCTCCAGCGGCCGGGGCGTCGCCCCGGACCCCACCTAAGACCACGCCTCCGGCGGCGCTCAGGGAAGAGGCTTCCCGTCACCCCGCTGGAAGCAATCAGACCGGGCGTCGGCCGGCAAGCGGAGGAGCGTGCTTGCCGGCCGACGCCCGGCCCGATTGGGCTACGCCCGGCGCGACGGGAAGCCTCTTGGCCCACTCCCTCGTAATAAAACCCCTGATCAGACCCACCCGTGCCGAATACGTGCCGAAGCAGGTGTGCACGCCAACCCCGGTAGCCGACATATACCCTGTTCAACCCACATCCGCCGTTCCGGATCTCACGTCGCCCTCCGGAGGCGAAAGCGCAGGTTCGAATCCTGCCGGGGGCACGAGTTTGGGAGTCCTCTGCCTGCTGAAGAGCGCAGGCCGGGGACTCGTGCTTTTTCTCCTGGGGCCCGAGCCCCAGACCCCACGCCGTGGGGAGGTCCCCCGGATCCCCCATCTCGGTGGTTGCGCTTGGGAGCCATCTCTCTCGATGGTTGCGCCGCTTGGGAGCGGTCTCTCTCGGTGGTTGCGCCGCTTGGGAGCGGTCTCTCTCGGTGGTTGCGCTTCGGGGTGATATCTCCCGGTGGTTGTGCTTCGGGGCGGTCTCGCGGGTGTGCCTTGAGAGCTGGCCGGGATTGTGCTTGGCGTCGGTCGGCTCGCGCCTCCTCGCTCGCTACTTCCCTCGACCTCAGGCACCGCGTTTCCTCTCGCCCTTGCGGGCCACCGACCCCTCACGCGTATGCGCGCCGCCCTTCTCGCCCGTGCGGGCCACCGCTCCCCTCTCACCCTCTCGCCTCTCGCCCGCGCGCGTGGTCCTCCTCCTCTCGCGCTCGCGTGTCGCGGCGCTCTCGCCTCCGCGCGCCGCCCCTCTTTCCCCTCATGGGCAGCCCTCTCGCCATCACGCGTCGCGGCCCTCCCGCCCCCGCACGGCGCCCTCGCCTCTCGCCATCGTGCGTCGCGGCCCTCCCGCCCCCGCACGGCGCCCTCGCCTCTCGCCATCGTGCGTCGCGGCCCTCCCGCCCCCGCGCGTAGCCCCCTCTCGCCCTCGCGTGCCGCCCTTTCCCTCTCGAACCTGCGGGACGACCCTTTCCTCTTGCCTAGCAATGGAAAGTAAGGGTCAGGATGTTGAGCGTTAACGGGTATAGTGGTCTAGATAGTGAGCGTTAATGGGAGGGGTTGTGCCTCGGGGGTCGGCGCGGGTCAGTGCGGCTGCGGCCAGCATTGGGGAGCAGTTTGTGGCCTGGCGGAAGTTGCAGGGGCTCACGGCGGTGCAGGTTTCGGAGCGGGCCGGCATCTCGCGGAACACCCTGCGACGTGTTGAGACGGGCGATACGGGGGTCGGTATGCAGGCCTTTCTCAGCGTTGCCCGGGCCCTTGGTGTGCTGGAGGCGATCGTGAAAGCGACGGATCCGTACGAAACTGATCTGGGCCGTGCGCGCGCCGACGAGATTCTGCCGATGCGGGTTCGTCAATGAGCCGCCTTCTCACCTACGTCGAGCTCGGCCGATCCCGCGCTCCGCCTCACGACGGGCTCGTGGCCCTTACCGTCCGGGCTTCCCGGCGCTTTCAGTGACGCGGCCCCCGATCGCTGGGGCCGTAACCTGATCGCGCGGCGCCTTCGCGCCGAGGCCGGCGCGGCCGGCCGGGCCGTGCCCACTCTGGACGACCGGGACTATCTGCTGGGAGTCAGCGACGAGACCCGGCAAGGCGCGTTGCGCTTCAAAGTCGAGGGCGAAGCCCAGTTTCAACATCCGTCCCCGGATGTTCCGAAGCTCATCGCGCTCCCCTCGCTCATGTATGCCGCCGACGCCGCTTCACGCGACGGGCCGGACAACATGGAAGCGATCAAAACGCTGTTGGACGCGGGGACAGCATCGCTCGGCGGCGCGAGACCCAAAGCCTCGGTTCGCGATGGCGATCGCCTCCTGATCGCGAAGTTTCCGCACCACGCGGACGGGTGGAGCGTCATCGCGTGGGAGAAGACCGCCCTTGACCTCGCGGAGGCGGCGGGAATCCCGGTTCCCAGAAGGCAACTGGTCGGTGTGGAGGGAAGTCCCGTCCTTCTGCTCGACCGGTTCGACCGGGAGGGATCGCGCCGGGTCGGATACATCAGCGCGATGACCCTCCTGGAGGCGCAGGACGGGCAGCCTCGCGACTACACCGAGATGGCCGAGGTCATTCCCGAGCAGAGTTCGGCAGCGGTCGACGACCTCCGCCAGCTGTGGCGGCGCATCGCGTTCTCCGTGGCCCTGCACAACACCGACGACCACCTTCGCAACCACGGATTCCTACGTCGTGGCCCGGGTTGGCGGCTGGCTCCCGCCTTCGACATCAATCCTCATCCCGACCTCGCCGCGCAACGGGTCACCGGCATTGCCGGAGCAGCCGATCCGGCCGATGAGGTTCAAGCCCTTCTCGTCTACGCGGAGAGTTTCGGCCTGACCGACAGCCAGGCACGGGCCGTCCTGTCCGAGGTTGCGGACGCCGCCTCCAATTGGGAGGCGGTTGCGCGGAGCAACGGCATTCCCCAGTCGGAGATCGCCCGTTTCGAGAGCACCCTGAGTCAAACCGTGAGCGTCGTCCGCTCGAAGACGTAGCGGCCGGTGGGTCAGAAGCCGATGTACAGGGAAGGGCCGGCGTAGCACTGCTGGCGGGTGTCGCCTGAGTCCCAGCGCAAAGTGATGCAGACGGCGGGGTACATGGAGTTCGCCGTGGTGCCGGTGTCGAGGAACGCAGCGGGGGTTGTCGCGGGCAGGCCGGGGCTGGTCAGCTCGGGGCTGCAGGAACGCTGGTAGCGCGGGGTCTCCCAACTGGTCTCGCGGGTCACCATCTTGGCCCAGCCGGTCAGGACGCAGGACGAAGCTCCGGTGGCGCCGGGGCTGACCAGGACACTGGCGTTGAAGAAGACCCACTTGCCCTGGGTGGGGTAGGAGTCGCTGTTGGCGTACGGGCAGACCTGGATCCCGCCCCACGGCGTGAAGCACGGGTCCCAGACTGCGGCCTGAGCGGGCGTGGCCGTCAGCGACAGGGTCGCTATGCAGACCGCGGCGATCGCCAGCAACCGGCGTACAAACGGAATGTTTCGCATGGGCCCTCCGCGGATCTTCGTCGCCTGAAGGGACGCTAACAGTGTTATCGGCACCAGTCGATGTCCCGCCGGTGAACAGCTGCGGGTGACCCGCGTGACAGCTTCGGTTATGTGCTCAGGGCGTCGGGTAAGCCCAGCCCCGAGAGGGAAGGGGATAGCGACATGACCAGGGAGAACTTCAACACCGAGGCCGCCGAGGGTGAGCGTGACCGCCGGTTTCACGGTGGCAGTCCCGCGCACCTCGACGATGACGAGCTGGCTCGCCGGACCGAGGCGGAGCGGGCCGAAGCCGGCGTCACCGCTTACGACCGGGGGGACGTGCCGGCGGCCACCGACGAGCCGGTGCCGTACGACCCGCAGGCCGACAGCGTCGAGCAGGACATCGAGAGTGTGACGGCCCGGCAGGAGGCTGAAGGCGAGAACGTGCCGCTCAGCAAGGACAACCCGTTCCCGCCCACCCGCTACGCGGAATAGCGCATCAAGTCGTTGAGCTCGCCGTAGTCGTACGACTCGGCGAGTTCTTCCGCGTACGTGCCCTGGTCGAGCGCCTGCCTCGTGACGCGGCCGAACATGGCGTACGCCGCCTCGGCCGCCCACGAGCCGAGGCTGACCCGGGCCACGCCCAGCTTCGCCAGCTCGCCGACCGTGGGGGCGCCCGGACCGGTCAGGATGTTGAGCGGGGCGGCGATGCGGCCGGCCAGCGCCGCCACAGTGGACGGGTCGGTCACACCGGGCACGAAGATGCCGTCGGCGCCGGCCTCGACCAGAGCCTCGGCCCGGGCGACGGTCTCGTCCAGGTCGCCGCGGCCACGCAGATAGGCGTCGAGCCGCGCGTTGATGAACAGGTCGTCGCCGGCGGCTGCGCGGGCGGCCGCGATCCGGGCCGTCTGCTCCTCGACGGTCCGGCTGCCGTCCTCGATGTTCACGCCGGCCGCCCCGGCCGCGACCACCAGCCGGACCGTCTCCGCCACGTCGGCTGGTGCGGCGCCGAAGCCGGACTCGATGTCGGCCGTCACCGGCACGGCTACGGCGGCGACGACCCGGCGGATCAGCGCGATCGCGTCGTCGCGGCCGAGGGTGTCGCCGTCCGCGGCGCCCAGGCTCCAGGCGACACCCGCGCTGGTGGTGGCCACGGCCGGCGAGCCCGCGGCGGCGGCGATCCGGGCGGTCGCCGCGTCCCAGGCGTTGACCAGGACGAGCGGGGTGCCGGGGGTGTGCAGGGACCGGAGGAGAGCGGCTTTTTCGTTCACGGGAACGAGTCTTCGCGATGTACCGCCGGAGCCGTAAGGTTTGAGTCCCAGCTAAAACCACGGAGTCGGAATTGGTCTCCATCGCCCTGTCGGCGGTCTCGGCGACGCGTGTCCGCTTTGCCGTCTCTTGCTTGTGGGAGGTGCTCGCCGGCGTACGACGGAACAAAGATCTTGGTTTGTCGCCGGGAGGTCTGCTGGGGCGGCTGGTGGCGCCGACGGGTGGCTACACGCCCGATTTTCTGACGCCGGCGCCGGCCGGGCTTTCGCCCGACCTCGACCGTGAGCTGGCCGGATTGATCGAGACAGACCCTTCGGCTGTACGGGCGCAGGTGTCGCTGATGGCGTCGCCGGTGCGCGCCCTCCACGATGATCCGGTCGGTGGCCTGGCCCGGCTGGCCGACGAGATCGCGGAATATTGGTCCACAGCAGTCAAACCGGACTGGCCACGGAGGCGCGGCCTGCTCGACGCCGAGGTGCAGCGCCAGGCCCGGCGGCTGGCGTCGGAGGGTGCCGACGTCGTCCTGAACGACCTGCATCCGAGCGTGAGCTGGGCCGACGGGGTGCTCCGGGTCGATCAGCCGCATTGCCTGGCGCCGGACGTGCCGGCCGGCAGTGGTCTGGTCCTGATTCCGTCCGTGTTCGTGTGGCCGGCGGTCCTCACGGTCTCGGCCGGCGAGATCCCGCAGATCGCGTACCCGGCTCGCGGCGTGGCCACCCTGTGGGAGCGGCCGGCCGGGCCCTCGGACGCGTTGAGCGCGGTGCTGGGCCGCGGGCGCGCCCGGATCCTGACCGCGTTGTCGGCGCCACTGTCGACGACCGAGTTGGCCCAGCGAACGGGCATCACAGCGGGTGGGGTGTCACAGCATTTGAGCACGCTCCGTGCCGCCGGTCTGGTCACCACGCACCGCCAGGGCAGGGCCGTCCTCAACAGCCGCACGTCGGCGGCCGACGTCCTCCTGGCGGCCGCGCTCTAGAGCGGCAGCACCACGGTGTCGGCTGGCCTGGCGACGCAGGTGACGCCGCTCTAAAGCGGCAGCACCACCGGAGTCGGCTGGCCGGCGACGCAGGTGACGGTGATGCGGTATTTCTTAGCCGGCTTACCAGCCTCGACCTCGGTGTCCGCCGTGGCGAAAAGGATTCGCGCGGTGAACGCCGGGCCCGCCTCGACCTCCTTCGCCGTGTAGCCGGGCGCCGGCTCCCAGCTCGTCAGCCGGGCCTTCCCCTGCTCGCACACCGCGTGGACCGACCCGCCCGCCGAGCCGATCCGCTTGCCCTCGGGCGGCGCGGCCGAGGCCGGCGGAGGCGCCTCGGCCGTATCACTGGGTGTGGGCGCCAGGCTGTCAGAGGGCACGATCGGCATCTGCGATGGTCCTACGGAGGGTGGTGGTCCACTGGCGACGGTCGCGCTCTGTCCCGCCGGCGGGGTGACGATCGGTGCCTGGGCCGCTTGGGTGGCGCGCGTGGTCGGCGACCCCAATCCCCGGCTCGCCGCGGGCCCGGGCGAGGTCGGCGCGACGACGGCCTGCTGCCGCCGCTCGCCCCTCTCGTCGCCGGCGAGACCCCAGGCCGCCAGCCCGGCGACGGTCAAGGCCGCCGCGGCGCCGCCCGCCATGAGCCACTTGCGCTCTTTCAGCGGTACGCGTCGGAGCCCGCCCCCTGCCGCACGCCCGCGCACCGCGCTCTCGCCCGGCTGGACCCGCGTGACCGCCGCGGCCCGCCCACGGTCATACCCGACGGGGCCATCACCAGCTCGCCGGACCGACCGGCCGCCCGAAGCCGCGCCCTCGACCCCCGAACCCGCACGCCCACCGGCCGAACCTTCGCCACCCGCGCCAGCACGTCCACCGGCCGAGCCTCCGGCACCCGCGCCCGCCCACACATCCGCCGAGCCCTCAGCGCCCCAACCCCCACTCCCGCCGGCCGCGCCACCAGCACCCGAACCCGCACGTCCACCGGCCGCGCCTCCGGCACCCGCGCCCGCCCGCCCGCCGGCCGAGCCCCCGCGTCCCCGCCCGAGAGCCGAACCCGCGCCGCCGCTGTCCGAGGCTGCCTGCCCGCCAACCGAGCCGGCGTCCGAAGCCCCGCTGCCTCGGCGACGGTTCCCGGCCGTGCCGGCCCCGCCGCTGGGCGCGGCCATCGGTGGTGGCGTCGAGTCGGCGCGGGCGTCGTCCGCCGGCGATGCCGGGCTCGGGATTCTTGTGGGTGTTTCGCGTGCTTCATCGCGTACCGCGAAAGCCTCGGCCGCGTCGGCCAAGGTGACCGAGACCTCGCTCGCCGTTGGACGCTCCGTAGGGTCCTTGCGGAGACAGCGCGTAATCAGATCGGCCACCCCGGGCGGCACCCCGGGCAGTTCGGGCAGGGGTGCCGGCTCGACGTAGACGTGGGCCCGCAGCATCTGCGTCGTGCTCTCGACGCTCCACGGGGACTCGTGCGCGAGCAGCCGGTAAAGGAGCACCCCCAGCGCGTACACATCGGAGGCCGGCTCCACCGCCGCGCCCGCCAGACGCTCCGGCGCCAGGTACGCCGGCGTCCCCACCAGCATCTCCTCGGGCTCGAGCCCTACCGCCGCCGCGATGCCGAAATCGACCACCTTGGCGCCGGACGGCGTGACCATGATGTTGGCCATTTTGATGTCGCGGTGGACCAGTCCGTCCGCGTGGGCCGCGGCCAAGGCGGCCGCCACCTCGCCGCAAATGCGGAAGACCTTGCGTGGCGGCAGCGGGCCGGACGCCACTCTCTGCTGAAGTGTGGGGCCGTTGATGAGTTCCATCACCACGTACGGCAACGGTGTGCCCGTCTCCGAAGCCTCGCCGAAGTCGTAGACCTGCGCGATGTTGGGGTGGGAGAGGGTCGCCGCGGCGCGGGCCTCGTCGCGGATGCGGGCGCGCGACTGCGGGTCGCCCGCGAAACGGGCGGCCAGCACCTTCACCGCGACCCGGCGCCCGAGCACCTCGTCGCGGGCGCGCCACACCACCGCCATGCCGCCGCTGCCGAGTTCGCCGAGCAATTTGTATCGGCCGCCGAGCGTTTCCCGAACCTCCACCGTGGCAGTGTGCCCGTCCCGCCGGAAAATCGCACATCCGAAGCCCACTCGAATGGCATTCACATTCGCATTTGGCTTATTGTTTCGAGGGCACCGGGGAGGAATTGATCATGGCTTTTCGTTTCGCGGACGCGGCTCTCGGCCGATTGTTGCGGGTCGCGCCCGCAGCCAACGACTACTCCGTGGCCGCCGCGCGCGTGCCCATGCGCGACGGCGTCACGCTGGCCGCCGACCATTTCGCGCCGCGGGTCGCCCGGCCGAAAGGCACGGTGCTGATCCGCACCCCGTACGGCCGCGGATTTCCGTCCTCGGCCCTCGAGGGGCGGCTCTATGCCGCGCGCGGCTACCACGTGGTGATCCAGAGCGTGCGGGGCACTTTCGGTTCCGGCGGCTCTTTCCGTCCCATGGCGCAGGAAGCCTCCGACGGACAGGACACTGTGGCCTGGCTGCGGAAACAGCACTGGTTCGACGGCCGGCTGGCCACGCTGGGCGCGTCCTATCTGGGCTGGGCGCAATGGGCGCTGATGCAGGATCCGCCGCCCGAGTTGCGCGCCGCGATCGTTCTCGTCGGGCCGCATGATTTCCGCGAGGCCGTCTTCGGCACCGGCGCTTTCACGGTCGGCGATTTCCTCGGCTGGAGCGACATGATCGCCCATCAGGAGGACGGCGGATTGCTTTCCCGCGTACGCAACGGCGCCTCCGCGCCGCGACGGCTCCGCCCCGCTTTGTCGGGTCTGCCGATGCCCGACGCCGCCGATCCGGTTCTGCGCGGCCGCGCACCCTGGTATCGCGAATGGCTTTCGCACCCCGACGGCGACGATCCGTGGTGGCAGCCCTATCGCGCCGGCGGCGCCCTCTCCACCGTTTCCACGCCGACGCTTCTGATCGGTGGATGGCAAGATCTTTTCTTGACCCAAACCCTTTTCCAGTACGAGTCCTTGCGCGCCCGCGGCGTCGATGTGGCCCTGACGGTCGGCCCGTGGACCCACCTCGAGCTCGGCTTGCAGGGCGCCGCCACCGTGGCCCGCGAGGGCCTGGCCTGGCTCGACCAGCATCTGGCGGGCGGCCCGCCGGCCCGCCGCTCCCCGGTCCGCGTCTACCGCACCGGCGAGCGCCGCTGGCACACGCTGCCCGCGTGGCCGCCACCCGCGACCCCGGCGGTCTTCCAGCTGCACGCCACGCGCCGCCTGACGCTGTCGGCCTCGCCCGCAACCACCCTCCCGGCCGCCGCCACGCCGGCGGCCGAGCCCGTGCCCGACGTGCCCTCATCCGCCGCGCCGGTACCGGCTGTGCCCGGTGTCGTGCGGGTCGGGCCCGAGGAGGGCACGGTGAGTTTCCGCTACGACCCGGCCCACCCCACGCCGACCGTCGGCGGGCGCACGCTGACCGGCTCGATGGGCGTCAAGGACAACCGCAAGCTGGAGTCGCGGCCCGACGTCGTCACCTTCACCACCGATCCGCTGCCGACCGCGGTCGACGTGATCGGCTCACCCACTCTCGAACTGGCCATCGCCGTCGACCCCGCGTACGCCGACGTCTTCGTGCGCCTCTGCGACGTCGACAGCCACGGCCGCTCCCGCAACTTCTCCGACCACCTGCACCGCCTCGACCCGGCCGTCCCCGCCGGACAGGTGCACCACCTCTCACTGGCGATGGACGCGTGCTTCCACCGCCTGCGAGCCGGCCACCGCCTCCGCTTACAGATCTCCGGCGGCTCTTTCCCCCGGTACGCCCGCAATCCCGGCATGCCCGGCACACCGGCCGAGTCGCGCACGCTGACCCCGTCGGTGCACACGATCCACTGTGCCGGCTCGCGCCTCCTGCTGCCGGTGGCGGCCGCCTGAGGCCTGTCCTAGGAGCGCGGGTGCTTCATCCACCACTCGGTGAACTGCCGGGCCTGCCCCAGATTGTCCAGGCGCAGCACCCACAGGTTGCTGTACACGTCGTTCGGATACGTGGTGGTCGCCTCGATCATGGCGAGTTCCTCGGTGACCAGCAGCGGATGCCACTCGAAGGTCGTGGAGCCGGGCTCGTCCTTGATCGCGAGCCACTTCTCGACGATCGTGTCGCGGCCCAGCCACGGCTCGGCGTAGGGCTCGGTGAAGTACGCCGCGTCCTCGGTGAACAGATCGCCGATGTGCCGCGGATCGTTGGTCTCCCAGGCCTTGCGATAGTTGCCGACCCACGCCGTCACCGCGTCGAGACTGGTCATCGCGCCTCCCTTTCAAGGACGGATGGTGTACGCCAGTTTGCCGAACTCGCCGATGGTCCCGTTCCACAGCAGGTCCGAGACCTGGCTCAGCACGATCAGCGTGACGCCCTCGTGAGGGTCGTTGAACCACGTCGTGCCGCACCCGCCGGACCATCCGTACCGCCCCGGACCGGAGACCTCGTCCGCCTCGACCGTGACGGCCAGACCGTAGCCCCATCCGCTGCCTCCGAGAAAGAAGGAACCCGACTCGATCTGGGCCGGCGTCAGATGGTTGGTGGTCATCGCGGCGACCGACTGTTCCGACAGCAGGCGCGTGCCACCCCGTACACCCTTGTTGTGAAGCAAACGGGCGAAGGCCAGGTAGTCGTCGGCGGTGGAGATCAGACCGCCCGACCCGGACGGGAACGCCGGCGGCCGGCTCCAGTCGCCCATCTCCTGGACCTCGCCGTTCTCGTACTGCGTGGGCAGCTCGGCGGCGAGGGGCAGCGGCACCGAGAAGCCGGTGTTGCGCATGCCGAGCGGCTCGAAGATCCGTTCCCGCAGCAGGTCGCCGAGGGGTTTGCCGGCGGCCCGGGCGAGCAGCACGCTCAGCACGAGCGTGCCCGCGTTGTAGTTCCACCGATGCCCCGGCTGGGTGATCAGCGGCAGCGATCCGAACCGCTTGATCCACTCGTCCGGCTCGTGCGGGATGCGCGGGTACATGCCCAGCATCTGCAGGTCGAGTTCCTGCCAGGCCCGGACGATCGGCCACGGCGGGTCGACCTGGTCGCCGTCGATGACCGCGCCGAAGCCGAGGGTGAAGGTCAGCAGATCCTCCACGGTCACCGGCCGTTCGGCGGCGACCGTCTCGCTCAACGGCCCGTCGGGCCGGGCCAGCACCCGCTGACCGGCGACCTCGGGCAGGAACTTCGCGACCGGCTCCTCGAGGTCGAGCACGTCGTCCTCGGCCAGCATCAGGGTGGCCACGGCCATCACCGGCTTGGTCATCGAGGCGATCCGGAACGGCGTGTCGCGGCGCATCGGCGTGTCACCGCCGAACGCGGTCACCCCGACCGCCTCGGCCAGCACGTCGTCACCCCGCGCGACCAGGGCGACCAGGCCCGGGAACTCCCCGCGCTCGACCCGCGCGGCCATCGCTTGCTGCAGCTGAGATGCCATGAGGTCATCTTCCTTTTTTGTCGGAGGTCATCGCTATGGTGCCGGTCATGGAACAGAACTGGCGGCATCTTCCGGCTCCGGCCCGGCCCATCGCCGCCGCGGCCTCCGAGGCGGTCGCCGCGGCCCAGGCCCACGACGGCGACGCTCTGACCGCGGCCGTCGACGACCTGGCGGCGCTCGACCACGGCCTCGTCCTCGGCACGGCGACCCGCCTGCTGCTGGAGGACGCTCATCCCGACGGCCTCGACGGCGACGCCGTGCGCGATGTGCTGGAGCGCACCGTCCGGTCGGCCGCCGCCTGGCAACCCGACGTCGATCCCCACGTCATCCTGCTCCTGTTGGCGGGCGCTCTGGGCGTACTGGAGGAAGATGACACCCCGCCTCCGAAACCGGACGTCCTGGCCCGCCACGCGGCTCTGCTCCTGGCCGAGCTGCTGAAAGGCCGGGAGACCAAGGCCGTGTTCACCGCGGCCCTGGTGGAGATAGAGCGGGCTCAGCTCAATGATTGACCGAGGCCCACTTGCAGATCGCGGCCAGCGGCTCCTCCAGCGTGAGCCCGAGCGCCGTGAGCTCGTATTCGACGTGCTGCGGCGCGGCCTGTTTCAGCACCCGCCGCTCGACCAGCCCGTCCGCCTCCATGCCGCGCAGCGTCTCGGTCAACATCTTCTGCGTGATGCCCGGCACCCGCCGCCGTAACTCGGCCGGCCGGCGCGGCCCCGCCAGCAGCGAATAGATCAGCAGCACCCGCCACTTCGCGGCCAGCCGCTCCAGCGCCTGCCGGGTCACGCAGCTCTCCTCGAGCACGTCCGGCACCACAGCATGATAGGCACCCGGAAGTGCCTTCTGTCGATCTGCCACGTCCGCAGCCTAGTGTCACGGCGTGACCGAACGAGTGATCATCAGTAGCGAGGGCCTGGCCCTCTCCGGCATCCTGCGCCGCGCCGACTCCGACCGCGCGATCGTCCTGTCCGGACCTTTCACGGGAGTCAAAGAGCAGGTCACGGGCCTGTACGCCGAACGACTGACCGCCGCCGGCTTCACCACACTGGCCTTCGACCACCGCGGCTTCGGCGAGAGCGAGGGCCGCCCCCAGCACGAGGACAGCCAGGGCAAACTGGCCGACCTGCGCGCCGCGGTCTCCCTGTTGGCGCCCCGCCGTGTCGCCCTGGTCGGCATCTGCCTGGGTGGCGGCTACGCCATGCGGGCCGCCGCCACCGATCCCCGCGTCACCGCCGTGGTCGGCATCGCGGGCGCGTACAACAGCCCCGCGTGGTTCGCCGACCGGATGGGGGCGTCCTCCTACCGCGCGGCCCTCGCCGACATGATCGCCCGCTACGACGAATACCTGCCGGCCGTCGCGGAGACCGGCGACGCCGCCATGCCCGGCGAGGAGCCGTGGTCCTACTACTCGGCCCACACCGCGAACTGGACGAACCGGGTGACCCGTGGGTCCCTGCACAGCCTGATGACCTTGGACGTTCTCGGCGTACGCCCTCTGCTCCCACCCAGCCTGATCATCCACGGCCGCAAGGACGACTACTGCTCGCCCGACCTGGCCACGGCCATGGCCGCCGACAAGACCGTCTGGCTCGACACGGACCGTCACGTCGACCTGTACGACGCCGAGCCCTACGTCACCCAGGCCGTCGACGAGACCGTCAGCTTCCTGTCGTCATAGCGGCGGCCTTCAGACGACGGGCGGCTTCGATCAGGTCCGGGGGCGGCAGGTGCGAGAAACTCAGCCGTACGAACCCCGAGCCGCCCCGCCCACCGACATGAAACCGGGTCCCCGGTACGAAGGACGTCCCGTGCCGCTCGGCCACCACCAGAAGATCGTCCGCGTGCACCCCGTCCGGCGTGGGCAGCCACAGGAACCAGCCGCCGTCCGGCGACTCCACCCCGTCGAGGGCGCCCACGAGCGCGTCCCGTTGCGCCGCATACCGATCCCGGATCATCACCAGGTGCCGGTCGTAGGCGCCGCTCCCCCCGAACACCGCCATGGTCAGCGCCACGGAGTGGTTCACGCCCCCACCACTGTCCACATAGCCCAGATCGGCCAGCCGCCCCACGACCTCCGGCGCCGCGTTGATCCACCCCAGCCGCAGGCCAGGCGCCACCACCTTGGAGAAGGACCCGAGCCGCACCACACCGGCTCCCCCGGCGATCCGCCACAGAGACGGTGGCGCCACCCCCGCGTACGAAAGCTCCCGATAGGTGTCGTCCTCGACAATGGTGAGATCGTTCCGCTGCGCGAGCTCCACCAGAGCCCGCCGCCGCTCGCCCGGCAGACTGCGCCCGGTCGGATTGGCGAAGGTGGGAACGAGATAGACAATCGGCACCCGCCGCCCGCTCCCCCGCAGGTCCCGCAGCCGCGCGCCCAGAGCATCCGGCAGCACCCCGTCGACATCGGCCGGCGCCGGCACAAGCTCGAGCCCTCGATCGGCGAGCACCCGCAACGCCAGGTGATAGGTGGGCGCGTCGACGAGAGCCACATCTCCTGGCCGCGTCAGCACCTCAGCGGCAAGAGCCAGCCCATGCGAGGCCCCGCCGGTAACAAAGGTCTCCGCGGCGGCCCCCGCATCCGCCCTGCCCGCCAGCCAGTCGATCAGCGGCCCCGGCCCCACACCCCGCCCATAGGCAAGCTGCCGCCACCCGAATTCCCGCGCCGCCGCACCCCCGGCCACCGCCCACGCCTCCACCGGCAGCAGCTCAGGCCGCGGATGCCCCCACCCGAGATCAAGAATCCCGTCCCGATGCACGAACTGAAGCAGCCGCCCACTGTCCATCCAGGTCACCGTACCGGCGCCCCTGCCGAGACCGCGGCCTACTCCTCGTCCTCCGGGTAGGGCACGGACCGCTCCCACGCCGCCTCGAACTCGGCATGGCTGATCTCCATCCGCACGTATCGAGGGTCCCGGAGGTCTCGCGGCGGATTGGGCAGGTCCTCGGCCAGGCGGAACACGCCCTCCGGTGACACCTCCACCTCCCGCAGGCGGCGCCCGTCCGGGCCCACCTCCACGAGGAAGTCGACTCCCTCCTCGTCGTCGCGCAGATACACCCGCTTCCGCCCCGCAAGCACTCCGTACCCGGGCACCGATCGGTGCGCGGTGCGCTGGTCCCGCAGGTCCGCCAAGGAGGTCCCCGACAGCGCGTCCAGGTGCAACTCCTCGTCGGCGAGGGGACCGCTCTCGCGAATGCTCTCCTCGTCGGTGATCACCTCGATCTCGGCGACGCTCTCCACGATCTCCTCGGGCGAAGCGGCCCACACCCACCACCACGAACCACCCATGCCGTAGTCGTGGCACACCAGATACCGCTTCTTCTCCGGATCCATCGGGCGAGGGTGCCACAACGGGGACCATGGGTGGATGGGGTCGGTTGCGGTTTTTCACTCGGTTTACGGGCTTCGGGAGTCGGTTCTGCGGGCGGCCGAGCGCCTCCGCCACGCCGGGCATGACGTGGTGGCGCCAGATCTCTATGGGCTGCCCGCGGCGGACGACCTGGCGGACGGGTTCGCGCTGGCGGACAAGGTGGGGTGGGCCGGGATCGTCGAGCGCGCCCGTGACGCCGTACGGACGCTGCCGCCGGAGGCGGTTTTGATGGGTTTCTCGATGGGGGTCGGCGTGATCGAGGCGCTGCTTCCGGAGCGGCCGCGGACGGCCGGGGTGGTCATGGTCTCCGGGGCCGGGGCCATTGATTCCGTACGGCCGGGGTTGCGGGCCCAACTGCATGTGGCTGATCCGGATGCCGAGTTCGTGCCGCCGGCCGCCGTGGAGAAGTGGACCGAGAGCATGACGCGAGCGGAGGCGGTCTTCGAGGTCTACCGCTATCCGGGCGTAGGGCACCTCTGGGTGGATGAGGATCTGCCGGACTATGACTGTCCGGCTGCCGGGCGCTTCTGGGACCGGTGTGCGGAATTCTTGCGACTGTCGTGACTTACTGCACAGACTAAAAGTTTGCAGGGACTGCAACTTCGCGCCTAGCCTGCGGCTGTGCTCAATCGCCGGGATCGTAAGAAGCAGCAGACCAGGTCGGCTCTGATGAGTGCCGCCCTGCGCCTGGCCGACGAGCGCGGGCTCGACCACGTGACCGTGGAGGAGATCAGCGAGGCGGCCGATGTGTCGCCCCGGACGTTCTTCAACTACTTCGCGACCAAGGACGACGCCATCATCGGGGAGCAGATCGCCGATGGGCCCTCCGTCTGCGATCGGCTTCTCGCCACGCCGGTCGAGGTGCCGCTCATTCCGGCCATTCTGGCCGCGCTCACGCCCGAGATCGAGCAGTTCCAGGCCGACCGGGATCTGTGGCTGCTGCGCATGCGCGTCATCAAGGACAACCCGGCCCTGCTGCCGATCCTCGTCTCCCGCGGCGCCGTCGCCGAGCAGGAGTCGGCGGTGGCCATCGCGACCCGTCTCGGGCTGCCCGCCGATGACTTCTTTCCGCTGCTCGCGGCCACCCTCACCGGCACCGCCGTGCGCGCCGCGATGATGCGCTGGGCCGACACCGACGGCGCCGGCGACCTCCTCGAACTCGTCCGCGAGGCCTTCGGCGTCCTGGCCGGGGGCCTGCAACCCGAGCACCTGAACCCCGAGAAACAGAAAGGCAATCGATGACAGCCACCCAGGACGAGACCAGCGGGCGGATGTCGCGCGGCGAAGTCGTGCAGGCCCTGTCCGGCCTGATGCTCGGCATGTTCGTGGCGATCCTCGCCTCGACCGTCGTCTCCAACGCGCTGCCCCGGATCATCGCCGACCTCGGCGGCAGCCAGTCCGTCTACACCTGGATCGTCACGACCGAGCTGCTGGCGATGACCGCCACCGTGCCGCTCTGGGGCAAGCTGGCCGACCTCTACAGCAAGAAGCTGCTGGTCCAGCTCTCGCTGCTGCTTTTCGTAGCCGGCTCACTGATCGCCGGCTTCACCCCGGACGTCGGCGTCCTGATCGTCAGCCGGGCCGTGCAGGGCATCGGTGCCGGCGGTATGACCGCGCTCGCCACCATCGTGATGGCCTCGATCATCCCGCCCCGCGAGCTGGGCCGCTATTCGGGCATCTTCGGCGCCGTCTTCGGTGTCGCCACCATCGCCGGCCCGCTGATCGGCGGCGTCATGGTGGACACGTCGTGGCTGGGCTGGCGCTGGTGCTTCTTCATCGGCGTGCCGTTCTCGATCGCCGCCATCCTCCTGCTGCAGAAGACTCTGCACCTGCCGTCGTCGCGGCGCGAGGTGAAGATCGACTGGCTGGGCGCTCTGCTGATCACGGCGGGCGTCAGCACGCTGCTGATCTGGTCCACGCTGGCCGGTCAGCACTTCGACTGGGCGTCGTGGGAGACCGCGATCTTCGTCGTGGGTGGCGTCCTGCTGCTGGCCCTGGCCGTATGGGCCGAGTCGAAGGCGCCGGAGCCGGTGGTGCCGCTGCGCATCTTCCGCAACCGCACGGTCACCCTGGCCATCGTCGCCAGCGTCCTCGTCGGCGTGGCCATGTTCGGCGGCACGGTCTTCCTGTCGCAGTACTTCCAGGTCGCGCTCGGTAAGTCCCCGACGGTGGCCGGCCTCATGAGCCTGCCGATGATTTTCGGTCTTCTGGTCTCCTCGACGGTCGCCGGAGCGCTCATCACGAAATTCGGCAAGTGGAAGATGTACCTGGTCGTGGGCGCGATCGTGATGACCATCGGCATGCTGCTGCTGAGCGCCATCGACGCCCGGACGAGCGTTCTCATGCTCTCGGTGCACATGGCGGTGCTCGGCATCGGCGTCGGCATGCTCATGCAGAACCTGGTGCTGGCCGCGCAGAACGACGTGCCGGCGGCCGAGCTCGGCGCGGCCACCTCCGCGCTGACCTTCTTCCGCAGCATGGGCGGCGCCATCGGTGTCAGCGCGCTCGGCGCCGTGCTGGCCAGCCGTGTGACCTCGCTGTTCACCGAGAAGTTCGGCGCGGCGGCGACGTCCGGCGGCTCCACCGAGGTGCCCGACGTCAGCACGCTCCCGCCGCAGGTGCTGGCCGTGGTCAAGGACATCTACGGCACGGCGACGTCCGACCTGTTCCTGGTCGCGGCCCCGATCGCGTTCCTCGCGGTCATCGCGGTCGTCTTCATCAAGGAGAAGCCGCTGTCGACCCTCAGCGGTGACGAGCGCCGCGCCCAGGAGGAAGCGGCCGCTCTCTCCCTGCACTGAGAGCGCCGGGCCTCACCGGGGTGCGTACATGATGACGGCCACCCCGGTGAGGCACACGGCCGCGCCGATCACGTCGTAGCGGTCGGGCCGGAAGCCGTCCACCACCATCCCCCAGGCCAGCGAGCCGGCCACGAAGACGCCGCCGTACGCGGCGAGGATCCGCCCGAAGTTCGCGTCGGGCTGCAGGGTCGCCACGAAGCCGTACGCACCGAGCGCGATCACACCCGCGCCGGCGAACAGCAGCCCTCGATGCTCGCGGACGCCCTGCCAGACGAGCCACGCACCGCCGATCTCGGCCAGCGCGGCCAGCAGGAAGAGCGCGATCGAGCGCAGAACGGTCATGCGCTCGATCTAAGCAACAAACAAGATCAGGAAGGCCGGAGACCCACTGACGTACGGGGTGAGGGCGGCTCCGCGCACCCGAGGAGCCCCACCAGGCCGGACACCCAGAGCTGGCGGTAGACCGTGGGGCTCGGGTGGCTGACCACCAGCTTGACCCCACTGGCCGCGGCCGTGTGGAAGCAGGCGACCAGGATGCCGATGCCGATGCTGTCGATCAACATGACCCGCTGGAGGTCAAGACAGATCTTGCCCGGCGTGGAGCTGGTCAGCACGTCGTTGACGGCGTCCCGCATCACGTGGGCGTTGTCCAGGTCGATCTCCCCGCTCGGCGCGATCTCAACGGTTCCATCGGCCAACTGGCGGGTGGTGATCGGCAGATACACGGCTGCCCTCTTCCTGGCGTCGAGCGGGCCGACGCCGACTTGCCGCACGAAGGACGCACCACCCTGACCGAGGAGAAAACCGTGGTCCCGGTGTCGTCGGGCACCTCAACCGGTGCCGCTCTCCGACCGCGTTCCTACAACAATCCGCTGGTCTGCAAGTTACGCCACGTAGGCGCGGAACGCCAGAGTAGTTCATATGGCCTGAATGTGCTGGAACGGTCAGCGCGTGGCGGGAACGTTGACGTTCCACGCTTCGGGGCCGAATACTCACCGTATGCGATGGAGCTCATCTCGGCATGGCTGAGGTCTTTCCGAGGTCCGCCCACGCGTCATCCGGGGCGGCCGACGTCGTCCATCTCAGCAGCGTGGACATCGATCAAGCACGTACATTGCTAAATCGGTTCTACTACCCCGTGGCAGTCGGCATGCCCGACGGCGCGGGAACGTTCGCGCTGGGGATGGAGCTGATCCAACTCGGACCCCTGACGGTCGGCCAGCTCAGTTTCGCGACCGCCGTGACCCTGCTCGTGGCCGAGCTCGACGCGTACCACGTGAGCATGCCGACCAGCGGGCGCCTGCACGCGCGGCACGCCGGCCACGAGATCGTCGCCACGCCGTCCACCGGCGTGGTCTTCGGCCCCGGCAGCCCGGTCTACACCTCGCGCGAGGCCCACTCGGCCGAGCTCGCGGTGAAGATCGAGCGCAAGGCCCTCGAGGAGGAACTCTCCGGCCTGCTGGGTCGCCCGATCGAGGGACCCATCGACCTGCCGCCCGAGATCGACCTGTCCAGCGGGCCGGGACACAGCTGGAGCCGGCTCGTGCGCCTGCTGCGCGACGAGCTCGAGTTCTCGCAGAGCCTGTTCTACCAGCCGATGATCGCCGAGCAGCTGCGCAGCGCCGTGCTCAGCGGCCTGCTGCTGAGCGTGCCGCACCGCTACCACCAGGAGCTGACCGGGCCGGCCGCGCCGGGACCGCCGCGCGCCATCCGGCGCGTCGTGGAGGCCATACAGAGCGAGCCGGAGCGCCCGTTCACCGTGACCGACCTGGCCCGGATAGCCGGCATGAGCGTGCGCTCGCTCCAGGACGGCTTCCGCCGCCACGTCGGCATGGCACCGATGACCTACCTGCAACAGGTACGGCTGGGCCGCGCCCGCGAGGCACTGCGAATGGCCGACCCCTTACGAGTGACGGTCGCCGCGGTCGCCCACCGCTGGGGATTCGCCCATCTGGGGCGTTTCGCCTCGGCCTACCGCGGCAAGTTCGGCGAGTCCCCGTCGGAGACGTTGCGCTCCTGAGCCGGCCCGCAGCCCGCCCGACTGCGCGCCCGCGCCCGCCCGACTGGCGCACACGCGCCCGCCTGACCCACGCACACGCGCCCGCCTGACCACGCGCACGCGCCCGAGTGAGGGCGCGCACACGTGACGGCGCGCACGCGGGCTCTTCCCACGCGGATGACAGCGCACGCGGGCACAAAACACGCGGGTACGGCGCACAGCGCACTTGCGGGGGCCGCGCTCGCGGAGGCCGGCGCGGCGCGGGGCGGTGGGGCGGGGCGAGGCCCAGGGCGGCGCGGGGCGCGTTACTCGCCGGGGTCGCTGCGGCGGGGCTGGGGGACCTCGTTGGTGGCGCGGCGGGTCGTCGCGGTTACCCCGAACAGGTGACCCCGCGGCGGCGACCACTCGCGCCACGGGCCCAGACGGGGCGGTACCGACACCAGCTCGCCGTCGCCCGCTCCGCGCTGTTCGCGCAGGTAGGCCACCACGCGCGACGCCGCCTGGCCGCCGTCCTCGGCCAGGCCGAGCAGCAGGCGGCGCGCGTCGTCAGCCGTGGGATCGTCCGCGTCGAGGGCGGGTATCTCCGCCGCCGTCCGGCGCAGCAGGGCCGCCAGACCGGCCAGGGCCTGCATCACGTCACACGCGTCCCGCTCGGCATCGGACAGGCTGGTCACGTCGCGTTCCCCCTTACCGGGCCCGCCGGATCGGGTCCCACCGGCGCATGCCCCCGCCGGCGGTCCACTAACGGGCGCCAAGGCGAAAATGTATTCGGCCAATTACTAAGCGTCCATCCGTAACGCGCAGGCCCTGTCCAGTTAGCGCTCAGTTTGACCGGCGTCGGCATGATCGTCCGATTCCGCCCCATGGTCGGAGCGTCGCGGAACGGGGTAAGAACCGATTGAGCACCCCTGGGGAGGACATCATGACCGACGAGATTCGCCAGCCGCTGGAGGAGACGCAGGAGGTCGCCGACGCCGTCGAGGACGACGTGGCGGTGGAAGCGTTCATCACCGGCGGCGGCAAGGACTCCGACACTCCGGAGTTCCTGGCCCCCGGCGAGGAGCCGGTGATCCGCACCGGCGCCGACCAGCCGTGGGACCCGGAGGACCTGGCCGAGGCCGAGGGCAAGGACCCGACGCCCGAGAACATCGAGAAGGCCCGTCAGGAGCTGGAGCGCGACGGCGCCGCCGCCATCGAGCGCACCGTCCCCTGACCCCGTAACGAATGATGCCGGCGACCGCTAAGGTCGCTGGCATCATCGTGAATCCGCTACAACCTCTTCGCTCCGATCCCCGTCTACTGGTGGACACAGGGAGCGGGGATGAGTGACGAATCGGACGCGGGATATCTCGAGTACGTCCACGGGCGGATGCCGGCTCTGCGGCGGATCGCCTTTCTGCTGAGCGGCGACAGCGACCAGGCCGACGACCTGGTCCAGGAGACCATCACCAAGCTGTACGCGAAGTGGCCGCGCATCTCGCGGGTGGAGCATGTGGACAACTACGTGCACACGATGCTCGTGCGGGCCTTCCTCGACGAGAAGCGCCGCGGCTGGTGGCGGGTCAGCCTGCGCGGCGCGCCACCCGAACCGCCACCCCGTCCGGGCGGGACCACCGAAGAGCGGACCGTGCTGCGCGCGGCGCTGCGCCGGGTGCCGGCCCGCCAGCAGGCCGTGCTGGTGCTGCGATTTCTGTGCGACCAGTCGGTCGCCGACGTGGCCCGGATCCTCGACTGCTCCGAGGGCACGGTCAAGAGCCAGACGTCGCACGGGCTGACCGCCCTGCGCAGAATCCTCGGCGACCGCGTGGGAGGTGCCCTGTGAAGGAAGTGGACTACAGCGCCCATCTGCTGCTCCGGCCGCTGGCCGAGGAGCTGCCCGGGCCCTCGAAGGTCTCCGTCGTGAAGGCCATGCGCGACGGCCGCCGGATGCGCCACCGCCGCTGGTGGGCCGGCGGTTCGGCCGTCGTCGCGGCCGTCACCGCGGCATCGGTCGGCGGCGTGCTGGCCGCGCAGCCGCCCCGCCCGAAGCTGCCACCGGACCCGCCGCTGCCGACCGCGTGCGCGGTCGACCGCCTGCCGCTCGGGAATCACCGCAGCGCCGCCATGCCCGCCGGTGACGCCTCGGGCACCTGGCTCGCCGCCGGGTCGGACTGGGGGCGGGAAACGAGGAACTCGCTGCTGATCTGGCGGGACGGCGTCCTCGTCACCGACGTCCTGTCGCCGGGACTGTCGTTCTACGTGGCGGGCGTGAACGGATCGGGCACGGTGGTGGGCACCTCGAAGGTGGAGCCCTACGTCTATCAGGACGGCACGTTCCGCCGCCTCCTGGGAGGCGGCGGCGAGGCGAACGCGATCAATGACGATGGGGTCATCGCCGGGCTGCTCGGGACGACCGATCAGGAGCGCCGGCCCGTGCGATGGGCCTCGGCCGGCGCCCGGCCCGAGCCGCTCACCGTCCCGAAGGGCGTATCACCCTTGATGGTGTCGATCAGCGGCGTCACCGACGATGGCAGCGTCATCGGCTCGGTCGGCACTTTCGGCTATATCTGGTCGTCTGACGGCAGCGGCCGATATGTCAAGGCCCCGCCGAGACGCGACGGCGTCCCCGCTGAGGCGCCCCAGCCCGGCGCCTCGCCTCCGATCACGACCGTTTTCCATTCGGTGGTCGTCCGCAACGGGTGGATCTACGGCACCCGGGGCAGCCTCGACGTCGAGAGCCTGCGGTACCACATCGAGACCGGCACGTGGCAGGAGCTGGCCGGCGAGTGGAAGGGGCCGCAGATCGGTGACCCCTATTCGCTCGGCGACGAGGACCCGCGGGTCTTCGTCGGGCGGGCCGTGCTGGATCTGCCGGTTCCGGCCGGCGGGCACCCGGGGCGGGACCGGTATTACGTCAGCACCGTGAGCGACGACGCCACGGTGATGGCCGGGAAGCTGGAGGGCGCGGTGGACGACACCACCACGCCCGCCCAGCCGATCATCTGGCGCTGTCGACAGTGACCGTGCGGCCCGTGGTGACCGCCTCCTGAGCCGCGGCCAGGACGGCGGTCACCCCGGCGCCGAAGCGGACGTCGAGCTCGACCGCCGGCCCGCCCGCGGCGGCGGCGATGAGCAGGTCGAGGCCGTGCTTCAGGGCGTCGACCGGCGACCACGGGGCCGACGGCACCGTGCGTACGCCGGCCTCGCCCGAGAAGACCGCCTCCTCGCGCTCGGCCGCCTCCGGCGCGTCCAGCGACAGGGTGAGCGTGCTGATCGCGCCGCCCGCGTGGCGCGCCAGCAGGTGGGTCATGTCGGGGGCGCCGGTCATCGCGGTCACCTCGGTGACCGGGCCGAGCACGCCGATGGCCAGCGCCAGCGCGTGCGGGCCGACGTCCCACAGGCCGCCGCTCTCCTGCCGCCACGGGGACGCGCCGAACGGGTTGCCCGGGGTGAAGATGCGGCCGAGGTGGACGATCCGGCCCTCGACCCAGCCGCCGTCGGCCGCCGCGTCCGCGACGAACTGCTCGATCGAGGGCATCAACCGGCGGGTGAAGAAGACCAGCGACGCCAGGTTCTTCTCGGTCACGGCGGCGACGATGGAAGAAGCCTCGGCGACGGTGAAGGCCACCGGCTTGTCGAGCACCAGGTGCTTGCCGGCCTGGGCCGCGCGCAGGGCGAGCGGCGCCTGCACGTCCGGCGGCAGCGCGACGGCCACGGCGTCGACGTCGCCGATCAGGTCGTCCACTTCGGCGTACGCCTTGGCGCCGTGCTCAGCCGCCAGCGAGGCCGCCTTGTCGGGATTGCGCCCCCACACCCCCACGAACTCGACGTCCGCGTGCTCGGCGAGCGCCGGCGCGTGCGCCAGGTGTGCCCAAGGTCCCGTACCGAAAAGTCCGAAGCGCATCGGAAGTCGCCTGCCTCTCTCATGGTCCAGCCGCAAGCTACCAGGCGACCTTCGATCAGTAGTCTGTGCCGGTGAACGGTCCCCTGTCGGTGGCGACGATCATCGCCGCTCTTGTCCTGGCGGCGTGGTTCCTGCTGCGCGCGGCGCTCAACCGCCCACCGAGCAACGTCGACCTCTGGGCCACGCTCGCGCTCAGCGCCCTGGTCCTCGTGCTGGTCGTGGTGGCCGTGATCGGCCTGTTCGACGGCTCGCGGCCGAGCGACACGCCCACCTTCTTGGGCTACCTGGTCACCACGGTCGCCTTCGGGCCGGTCGCGTTCTATCTGGCCCGGCTGGAGCCGACCCGCTGGGGCAGTCTCATCCTCGGCGTCGCCTGCCTGGTGCTGCCTGTTCTCGTGCTGCGGCTGCAGCAGATCGCGGAGGTGACCACCGGTGTCTCCTGAAACTCCTGCGCGCCCCAAGGACGCGGCCCTCGGCACCGGCCTCGGCCGGGTGCTGTTGCTGGTGTACGGCATCTTCGCGCTGTCGGCCAGCGCCCGCGCTCTCGTGCAGATCTCCACCCACTTCAGCGAGGCGCCGCTGGCGTACCTGCTGTCGGCGTTCGCCGGCCTGGTCTACATCTCGGCAACCGTGGGCCTCGCGATCGGCGGCGCCCGGGGACGGCTGATCGCGCTGGTCAGTTGCAGCATCGAGCTGATCGGCGTGCTCGCGGTCGGCACCCTGAGCATCGCCGACGCCGGTGATTTCCCGGACGACACCGTCTGGTCGAACTTCGGCAGCGGCTACGGATATGTCCCGCTCGTCCTGCCGTTCATCGGCCTCTGGTGGATCTGGCGTCACCGCCCCTAAAGGGACGACTCGATGGTGTGGGGAACGAAGTAGCAGCGGTCCTTCGTGACCAGGCCGTCGTCACCGAGCCCTTCGCGGATGCCCATCCCCGCCGGTTCCCCGTCGATCAGCCACGAGCCGATCACCGGGTGGACCGTGCCCTCCAGGCTCTCGAACGACGGCAGCTCGCACAGCTGCTGCACCACGTAGCGCCCGTCCACGCCGTACTCGGAAGGGTTTTCGCTGATCGTGGCCCCGTCGCGCACCAGCGTGACCGAACCGCCCTCCCGGCCCCAGACGGGTTTCTTGGCGTAGCTGGTCAGCGTCTTGGCCTTGGAGGAGTCGGCGAAATAGGCCGGCAGCAGGTATTTGGAGCGCTCGGGGTCGTCGCCGAACAGCTTCCACAGCACCGGCAGGATCGCCTTGTTGCCGAGCAGGGCGGCCGTGTAGGGCGGCTCGATCCAGACCGTGCCGTGCTTGGTCGGGTCGGCCATGTTGCGGAAGAAGGCCTTGCCGCCCTCCTCGGTCCAGAACCACTCCCACGGGTAGAGCATGAAGATGATGTCGATCGGCTCGGCCTTGTGCTCCTGGCCCGGTGACGGCACGAAGACCACCCGGTCGCCGGCCACGTCCCAGCCGATCTGGCTCATCGCGATCAGCTCGACCGGATATCCGGCCTCCTCGGCCGTGGCCATCAGGTAGGCCACGTTCATCCGGTCCTCGCCGGAGGTCTCGGACGTCTCGTACGCGAAGAAGATCTTCGGTTTCTCCGGCAGCCACGTGCGGGCCTCGCGGAGCTTGTCGATGTTGCGGCGCCAGGCGCCCGGGTCGGCCGGCTCGTCGAGCGAGGCCGGCCAGCCGACGAGGCGGTCGTGGATCGAGTTCCACTGCCGCCACTCGTGCTGGGTGACGCCGGTCTGGTCCATCCAGTGCCACTGGATGACGGCGCTCTCGACCAGCGCGGTCGGCGTCTGCGCGTTGAACTCGAGCAGCTTGGGCGTGCTGCCGGCCCCGTTGTACCAGAGGTCGAACCGGCCGTAGATGCTCGGCGAGTAGTCCGGCGTCTCCATCGGCAGACGCATGTCGGGGTCTTTGTCGTAATGCGTCCACGTCTCGGCGTCGCCGTCGAACCACGTACGGATGATCTGCTCGTGGGCGAACTCGGGCACGCCGATCTTGGCCAGGAAGCACGTCTCGGGGTTGCAGACCGAGGCGAAGTAGCCCTCCTTGCGGCCCTGCACGGTGTGCCGCGGGCACTGCCGGACGATCCAGTCGCCGGCCTCGAGGCACATCGCGTGCAGGGTCGTGGTGGCCGTCTCGAGCTCTTCGATCTCGGCCGCCGTGAAGTCGTAGAACGGGCCCTCCTGCCAGTACGAGATCATCGTCCCGTCCGGCAGCTCGGTGTCGTTGTACGTGAGGCCGAGGCTGAAGTTGGTGAGCTGCCAGCCCTCGCGGACCGGCCCGTAGGGAACCCGTCGCACGCTCAGCCGCCCGACTTGCTGGACGAGGAGCCCTTGGCCGAGCCGCCCTTGCCGACCACGCTGGTCTTCACGGTGCCGTTGCCGATCTTGCCGGTGGCCGGCAGTCCGAACGACTGCCGGGCCGCCTTGTCGTTGTACGCGAACTTGTTACCGCCGGACGGCAGCCGGTAGCCGACCGGATATCCCGCCCGATATCCGGACGAATACCAGATGAAGAAGGGAATGGCGCTGCCGCCGTACGAACGGTCGTCGTCGCAGTAATCCTCGTCGACGACGACGCCGTTCGCGTCGGCGCAGTAGAAACCCGCGTCCTGGTAATCGTCGTCGTTGTCGCACGCCGCCGCGCCGCCCGCCGCCAGAAGCAGGAAGGTGCTCGTCAGCGAGACGCTGCGGGAAGCCATGCGTCGATTCATAGTTCCTTTGTAACGCCTCTCAGCAATGATCTACGCGCGCGGGCCCCCGGCGACGTAGATGACCTGGCCCGAGACGAACCCGGCACCCTCACTGACGAGGAAGGATACGGTGTTCGCGACGTCTTCGGGACGACCAGCCCGGCCAACGGGAATCTGAGCGACCGCGGCCTTCTCGAACTGGTCGAAATCGACGCCGACGCGGGCCGCGGTGGCGGCGGTCATGTCGGTGACGATGAAGCCCGGCGCGACCGCGTTGGCGGTGATGCCGAACCGGCCCAGCTCGATGGCCAGGGTCTTGGTGAAACCCTGGAGGCCGGCCTTGGCCGCCGCGTAGTTGGCCTGGCCGCGGTTGCCGAGGGCGGAGGTGCTGGAGAGGCTGACGACGCGGCCCCAGCCGGCGTCGACCATGTGCTTCTGCACCGCGCGGCTGAACAGGAAGGCGCCGCGCAGGTGGACCGCCATGACGGTCTCCCAGTCGTCGTCGGTCATCTTGAACAGCAGGTTGTCGCGGAGCACCCCGGCGTTGTTGACCAGGATGGTGGGCGGGCCGAGCTCGGCCACGACCTTTTCCACGGCCGCGGTGACCTGGGCCGGGTCGGAGACGTCGGCGCCGACGGCGAGGGCGGTGCCGCCGGCGTCGTGGATGGCGGTCACCGTGTTGGCGCAGGCGCCCTCGTCGAGGTCGACGACGGCGACGGCCAGGCCGTCGGCGGCGAGCCGGCGGGCGGTCGCCTCACCGATGCCGCGGGCGGCGCCGGTGACGATGGCGGTACGGGTGGGAGCGGACTGCGACATACGGCTCTCCTACATAGCACTGGCTCTATTTGCACTCGGAGTGCACTTTACGCGTAGCGACGCAGCCTGATCCAGCGGTAGCCGTGTCCGGCCACCGGTACCGCTTCGAATTTGCCGAGGTCGGGGTACTCCTGGTCGGCGAGCACGTCGGTCGGGAACTCGGCCTCGGGATAGAGCGAGCTCAGGTCGAGCACGCCATCGGAAGGGCCCAGGTTGTGTACGAAGACCATCGTGCCAGTGACGTCGTCGGCCCGGTGCACGAGGATCGATCCCGCGTCCGGCAGGTCGACGTGCTTGCAGGTGCCGGATCCGACCTCGGGCGCCTCCCGCAGCGTTCGGATCATGCGCTCGAACCAGGCCAGCAACGACGCCGGGTCGTGGCGCTGGAGGCTGACGTTGACGGTCTGATAGCCGAAGTCGCCGCCGTCGATCACCGGGCGGACGGGCTCGTTCGACGTGGTGAAGCCGGCGTTGGGCAGGGCGGACCACTGCATGGGGGTACGGATCGAGTTGCGGCCCGGCAGCGACAGGTCCTCGCCCATGCCGATCTCCTCGCCGTACCGCACCACCGGGGTGCCGCGCAGGCTGAACTGCAGGGCGTAGGCCAGCTCGACGCGCCGCCGGTCGTTGCCGAGCATGGGTGCCAGCCGCCGCCGGATGCCGCGGCCGTACAACTGCATGTCCTCGTCCGGCCCGAACTCGGCGAAGACCTGCTCGCGCTGCTCGGCGGTGAGCCGGGACAGGTCGACCTCGTCGTGGTTGCGCAGGAAGGTGGCCCACTGCCCGCCCGCGGGCAGCTTCGGCGCCTCGCGCAGGGCTTCGATGACCGGCTCCGGGTTCTGCCGGGCCAGCGCCAGCATCAGCTTGGTGTTGAGCATGAAGTCGAACAGCATGTGGATGCGGTTGGCCGAGCCACCGGAGTCGCCGAAGTACTCCTTGAGCTGGTCGGGCTCCACATTGGCCTCGGCCAGCAGCACCGCGTCGCCCTTGCGCCACTGCACGAACTGCCGCAGCTCGGTGATGAAGTCCATGTCCTTGGGCGAGTTCGGGTTGCCGGCCTGGGTCTCCTCGATGATGAACGGCACCGCGTCCATCCGGAATCCGGCGACGCCGAGCTGGAGCCAGAACGCGCAGATCTTCTTGATCTCCTCGCGGACCTCGGGATTGTTGATGTTGAGGTCCGGCTGGAACTTGTAGAACCGGTGGTAATACCAGGACTTGGCCGTCCGGTCGTACGTCCAGGTCTCGTTCTGCTCGCCCGGGAAGACCATGCCCTGCTTGCGGTCGGCGGGCTCGGTGTCGCTCCAGACATACCAGTTCCGGTACGGCGAGTCCGGCGACTTGCGGGCCGACTGGAACCACGGGTGCTTGTCCGAGGTGTGGTTGACGACCAGGTCGATGATCACCTTGATGCCGAGGTTGCCCGCCTGGTGCAGCAGCTCGGCGAAGTCGCCCAGGTTGCCGAAGCGCGGATCGACGTTGTAGAAGTCGGACACGTCGTAGCCGTCGTCCTGGTCGGGCGACGGGTGGATCGGGTTCAGCCACAGGCAGGTGACCCCGAGCCGGGCCAGATAGTCGAGACGGCCGATCAGACCGCGGATGTCGCCGCAGCCATCGCCGTCCGAGTCGGCGAAGGTGTCGATGTCGAGGCAGTAGATGACGGCTTTCTGGTACCACCGGTCGGTCATGTCCCTCTACTTCACCGGCGTCACGGCCGGGCAAACAGCACTCAGGTTCGGCGCAGGTTCGTTGGGTACAAACATCGGATGGGCGGCGGCGGACTGACAGCGTGGGTGACCTCTGTCATCGAATCACTCGGTGAACTCGGCGTGGGGCTGCTGGTGGCCCTGGAAAACCTGATCCCGCCGATCCCGAGCGAGATCGTCCTGTCGCTGGCGGGATATCTGGCCAGCGAGGGCCGGGTCAACTTCGCCCTGGTGCTGTTCGCGGCCACGGCCGGTTCGGTGATCGGCGCGCTCGCCCTCTACTGGCTCGGTTACGCGCTCGGCGAGGACAGGCTGCGCCGCTGGCTCGACAAGATCCCGCTGGTCGACGCCGACGATCTGAACACGGCCGACCGCTGGTTCGAAAAGCACGAGAAGGCGGCTGTGCTGTTCGGCCGCTGCGCGCCCGTCGTGCGCAGCCTGGTCTCGATCCCGGCCGGCGCCAACAAGATGCACCTGGGCATGTTCACCCTGTTCACCGCGATCGGCAGCGGGGTCTGGAACACCATCTTCATCGGCGGCGGCTACCTGCTCGGGTCGCAATATCAGGACCTGGAGAAGTACGCCCATTACTTCGACTACGTGATCTGGGCGCTGATCATCTTCATGGTCGGCAGCTGGGTCATCAAGAAGATCAGGAAAAGGCGACGCGCGGCCGCCCGCCAGAGCGACCGCGCGTCGGTGGACAACTAGAAGCCGGCGCTGATCTTCGTGAACGCCCAGTCGGCCTGCGCGATGCCGGAGCAGTTCGAGACCACGCCGCCGCCGGCGCAGCCGCGGTCACGGTTGACCGCCCAGAAGGTGAAGCGGGCGAGCCCGTTGTTGCGGGCGTAATCGCGGATCCGCGTCCACGTCTCGACGGTGGTCAGCTCCTGCTGGTCGGACAGGCCGTTCATGCCCGAGATGCCCATGTGCGAGTACGCCTGGGCGTCGGTGTAGCCGAACGTGGTCTTCAGCAGGTTCTTCAGGCCCTCGGACGTGTTCACCGTGGCGGTGTAGATGTCACTGGCCCCGAAGTCGAACGGCATCTGGGTGAAGATGTCGATGTTCGCGCCGAGCGCCTTGGCCTGCTGCACGAGCCGGGTGCCGTAGTAGTTCGGTCCGGTGGTCGTGGTGCCGAAGGTGAGGATCGTCTTCACCGACGGGTTCTTCTGCTTGACGATCTTCAGGGCGCCCAGGACCCGGTCCTGCACGACCGTGTTCTCGAACTCGTCGGTGTTCTCGATGTCGATGTCGATCGACTTCAGCTGGAAGGCGTCGATCACCTTCTGGTACGCGCCGGCCAGCGCCTCGGGGGTGGAGCAGTTCGGGCCGAGCTTGTTGCCGCTCCAGCCGCCGATCGACGGCACGACGTCGGCCCCGGCCGCGCGGATCGCCGCGATGGTGCTGGCGTGCACGCCGCCGGTCAGGCCGGTCTCGCCGTCCCAGGCCGGGTTGCAGCCGTTGTTGGCGAGCACGAAGGCCATCGTGAAGGCCTTGATGCCGGTCGCGTTGACCACGGTGGCCGGCGCCGGCGGGTTGCCCCAGCCGGGGTAGATGTAGGGCGCCGAGGCCATCTTGGCGCCGGTCGCCGGCGGCTGGGTGGTCGGCGGGGTGGTGGGCGGCGTGGTCGGCGGGGTCGTGCCACCGCAGACGCCCTGGTCGGCCCAGACGTCCCACTGGCCGCTGTGTGTGGCGGGGGATTCGTTCTGCGTCCACCACTTGGCCGAGTAGTTGTGCCCGTTCTGCGAGGCGGTGTTGCCGCCGGTGTAGACGGCCGACGAGGACCACGCGGGGGCGCAGGCGGCGGCCGCGTTCGAGGTCGCCATGGGCAGGATCGCGGCGGCCGTCGCGGCCAGGGCGACCGAGCCCAGTACGAGGAGTTTCTTCACGGGGATGCTCCTGTGGGGGTGGGGGGGTGTTACGGGAGGGTGGCGAGGTGCGGCTTGACGGTGTTGGCGAAGCCGTTGCCGTTGGCGACGTCCCAGTTGATCGACCAGGTCATCGCGCCGCGGATGCCCGGATAGGTCGCCGGGGGCTTGAAGGTGCCGCAGTTGGTGCCGCGGGCCAGGCAGTCGAGCGCGTTGTTGACCACCGAGGGGGCGACGTAGCCGCCACCGGCGGCCCGGGTGCTCGACGGCAGGCCGAGGGCGACCTGGTCGGGGCGCAGACCGTTCTGGGTCTGAATGCAGGCCAGCGCGGTCAGGAAGTTCACCGTGCCCTGGCTGTACGCGGCGTTCTGGTCGCAGCCGAGCATCGAGCCGGAGTTGTAGAACTGGGTGTGTACGACCGTGAGGATGTCCTTGATGGACAGCGCCAGGGCGAAGTACGAGGAGCCGGTGCTCTGCATGTCGATGGTCTGCGGGGCCATCGTGATGATCAGGTTGCTGCCGGCCTTGGCCCGCAGGCTGCGCAGCGCCTGGGCCATGTAGGTGGCGTTGAGCCCGTTCTCCAGGTCGATGTCGACGCCGTCGAAGCCGTACGTCGTCATCAGTGAGTAGACGGAGTTGGCGAAGTTGGTGGCCGCTGCGGCGTTCGCGACGCTGACCGTGCCCTTCTCACCGCCGACCGAGATGATGACCTTCTTGCCGCGGGCGTGCAGGGTGGCGATGTCGGCCTTGAACTGCGCGTCCGTGTAGCCACCGACGGCGCCGGCCAGACCCGGGTCGAGCGTGAAGGAGACCGCGCCGGGGGTGGCGGTGGCGTCGGCGAAGGCGACCGCGATCAGGTCGTAGTTCGCCGGGACGGCGGCCAGCTTGAGCGGGGCCGCGCCGTTGTCGAAGTTCTGCCAGTAACCGGTCAGGAAGTGCGCGGGGAGAGTGCCGTTACTGGGCGGCGGCGTCGTCGGGGGCGGGGTGGTGGCCGGCGGGGTGGTGGGTGGTGTTGTCGGCGGGGTGGTGGGTGGTGTCGTACCACCGCAGGCGCCGTTGTCGGCCCAGACGTCCCACTGGCCGCTGTGCGTGGCGGGCGACTCGTTCTGCGTCCACCACTTGGCGCTGTAGTTGTGGCCGTTCTGCGAGGCCGTGTTGCCGCCCACGTAGACGGCGGTCGAGCTCCACGCCGGCGCGCAGGCCGCTGCGGCCGACGCTGAGCCCGAGAAGTAGGTGGCCGCGCCGCCCGCGAGCAGCGCGGCGACAGTGGCCAGGACGACCGATCGATAGCCCTTCATGTGTTAATAATTAAGGACTGTTAACAGTTAAGTCCAGAGGGGCCAGCCCTTAAATATCCTTAAATTTCTCGATGCGTCACTTGCGGAACTGGATCCAGTTCACGTTGACGAAGTCGGCCGGCTGCCCGCTCGTGAAGGTCACGTAGACGGTGTGGGTGCCGGTGACGCCGGAGACGTTCCCGGGTATCGACTGCCACGTCTGCCAGCCGCCCGTGCTGCCCAGCGCGAAGCTGCCGATCGGCGCGCTGGTACGGCTGTCGAGGCGCACCTCGACCAGACCGCTGACCCCGGAGCCGGCGCCGGAAGCGACCCGGGCGACGAAGTCGCGCACCCCGCCCGAGCCGAAGTTGACGTTGTTGAACTGGAGCCAGTCGCCGTTGGCGATGTAGCCGACGTCCTGGCCACCCTCGGAGCAGGTCTCGACCTGCACGCCGGACGCCGCGTTGTACGACTCGGCCTCGATGCGGGAGAAGGCGTCCCGCGTGCCCGACGGCGGCGGGGTGGTGGTCGGCGGCGTCGTCGGCGTCGTGCCGCCCGACGACTGGTAGACCGCCACGTAGTCGACGATCATCGGCACGCCGGGCTGGGTGGACGCGGTGGGCCCGCCGCCGAACGCGGCCGGAAAGCCGCCGCCCATGGCCACGTTGAGGATCACGAAGAAGCCGTGCTGGGTCGCGTTGTTCCAGGTGGTCGCGTCGAGCTGGTTCTTGCTGAACGTGAAGTAGTTGTTGCCGTCGAGGTACCAGCGCAGCTGCTCGTTGGCCGTGGTCCGGTCGTACTCGATGGCGTACGTGTGGAAACCGGTCTTGCAACCGCTGCACGCGCGCTCGCCGCTGGTGATGCCGGTCGTCTCGTTGCAGGGACCGCCCGGGTTGGTGCCGCAGTGCAGCGCCGCGAAGACGGACTCACGGCCGTTGATGTTCTCCATGATGTCCCACTCGCCGATGCCCGGCCAGTTGGTCGCGCCGACCGGGCGGGCCGCCCCGCCCAGCGCCCAGAACGCCGGCCAGTAACCGGCCGCGGCGGCCCCGCTGACGTTGGGCTGCTGGAGCCGCGCCTCGATGCGGACCTTGCCGCCGGCCGGCGCTGCGAAGTCGGTGCGCTGGGTCTCGACCCGGCCCGAGGTCCAGCGGCCGGAGGAGTCGCGCAGCGGCTTGATGACCAGGTTGCCGTTGCCGTCCTGATAGACGTTGGCCGTCGAGTCGGTCATCGTCTCGACCTCGCCGGTGCCCCAGTTGGCGGCGCCGCCCGGATAGCCGGTGCCGGTCGCGTAGAGCCAGTTGGAGCGGTTGAGCCCGGTGCCCGCGGCGCCGGTGAAGTCGTCGCTGAACACGGTGGTCATGCCGGAGGGAGCGGCGGGAACGGCCGCCTCGGCGGTCATCGCGAAGACCGCGGACGCGGCCAGGGCGAGCGCCGCCGCGGCGCCCGCTGTGACAACACGGAGTCTCATGGAGTGCGCCTTCCATCGGGGGGAGGGTGTGAGAGCGCTCTCAGCGGATTTCACGCTTGTTACGAACGTGCTGTCAATATGGACTGCCATCGATTGCCCGTTGGTACCGTTTCCGGGGCGCGAAGATCGGGTATTTCGCGGCCATGGACACGGGCGGTACCACGATCGATCCTGAACTGGCCGAGATAGCCGAGGCCCACGATCTGCACACGCTCGGCGTCGAGGAGGAATACCTCCTGATCGACGCGGTCGAGCCGCGCGCCGTGGAAGCGGTCGAAGACGTCTTCGCCCAGCTGCCGGCCGACCTCCGCCCGTCGGTGCAGCACGAGTACATGCGCAGCCAGATCGAAGTGGCGAGCCCGCCGCAACTCGACCTCGGCGCCCTGTCGGACGCGTTGCGCGGCCTGCGGGCCGGCGTCGCCTCCGCGGCCGAGCGCGCGGGCGCCCGGCTGCTGGCCATGGGCACCGCACCGGTGGCCGGACCGCACATCCGGGTCGTCGACAACCCGCGCTACCACCGGATGCAGGAGCGCTTCGGCGACCTCTCCCCCGGCGCCGGCATGTGCGGCACCCACGTGCACGTGAGCATCCCCGACGACGAGACCGGCGTGCAGGTCCTCAACCACCTACGCCCGTGGCTGCCGATCTTCCAGGCCGCCACGGTGAACTCGCCGTTGTTCAAGGGGCGTGACACCGGCTACGCGAGCTGGCGCTACATGATGTGGGAGCGCTGGCCCACCGTCGGCCCGGCGCCCTACCTGGAGTCGTACGAGCACTATCTGACGCTCATCTCCGACCTCGAGGCGAGCGGCGCCATGCTCGACGAGGGCATGCTCTACTGGTATGCCCGGCTCGCCGCGAACTACCCGACGGTCGAGCTCCGGATGGGCGACGTGATGCCCTCGGCCGACGACGCGGTGCTGCTCGCCGCGCTGGCCCGGGCCCTGGTCGCCACGCTGGTCAACGAGGTCCGCGACGGCAAGCCGGCCCCGGTCGTGCCGGACACGCTGCTGGTGGCGGCGCACTGGCGGGCCGCGCACGACGGGCTCGAGGGCGTCAACATCGACATGGCCACCCGCGAGCCGCGTCCCGCGTGGCGGCTGATGCGCCAGCTCTTCGACTACGTGCGCCCCGAGCTCGAGCGCCACGGCGACCTGGAGCGCGCGACCGTCCTTCTCGGACGGCTGCGCTCGGAGGGCACCGGGGCCGCCCGGCAGCGGGCGATCCTGGCCCGCGGCACGGTCGCCGATGTGGTGGACCACATGGCGAAGGCGACCCGGGGCGAGCTCGGAGGTCAGTAGTCTGGGCTGATGAAGCTCGTCGTGATCGGCGGGGACGCGGCCGGCATGTCGGCCGCGTCGCAGGCCCGCAAGCGCCTGGGAA
Organism: Paractinoplanes atraurantiacus; assembly: GCF_900215205.1. GTDB lineage: Bacteria > Actinomycetota > Actinomycetes > Mycobacteriales > Micromonosporaceae > Actinoplanes > Actinoplanes atraurantiacus. Next base: position 896,019 of record NZ_OBDY01000001.1, on the reverse strand, counting down.
CGGACCACCTCGAGATCGTGGTCTTCGAGCGTGGGCGCTTCACGTCGTACTCGGCCTGCGGCATTCCGTACTGGATCGGCGGCGCCGTCGACGAGCGGGACGCGCTGATCGCCCGTACCCCCGAAGAGCATCGCAAGAACGGCATCGACGTCCGCCTCCAGCATGACGTGGTCGGCATCGACCTCGACCGCCGGCAGGTGGTGGCCTTGCACGGGGACGGCGAGGTTCGGGAGAGCTTCGATCATTTGGTGTACGCGGCCGGCGCGTCCCCGGTCGTGCCCGAGTGGGCCCGCGTGCGGGAGGCCGGCGTCTTCGGTGTGCAGACGCTGGAGGACGGCGACGCCATCCACGCGTGGCTCTCCTCTTCCGCCGCGCGGAAACCTCGCCGGGCGGTGGTGATCGGCGGCGGCTACATCGGCGTCGAGATGGCCGAGGCGATGATCCAGCGCGGCCTCGAGGTGACGCTGCTCGAGAAGTCGCCACAGCCCATGGCCAAGACGGCCGACCCCGAGATCGGCCAGATGGTCCAGGACGCCATCCGCGGTCTCGGCATCGACATCGTGACGAACGCCCACGTCGAGGGCCTCGAGACCGCCGGCGGCCGGGTCACCGCGGTGGTCACGCCCTCCGGCTCGCTGCCGGCCAACATCGTGGTCATGGGCTTGGGCGTACGGCCGAACACCGCCATCGCCCGCACCGCGGGCCTTCCCGTGGGCGCGACCGGGGGCCTGCGCACCGATCTGCGCATGCGCGTCGAGGGCCACGAGGACATCTGGGCCGCCGGCGACTGCGTCGAGACCCGCCACCTGATCACCGGGCGCCCGGTGCACGTGCCGCTGGGCACCCACGCCAACAAACAGGGCCGGGTCGCCGGCATCAACATCGGCGGCGGCTACGCGACCTTCCCGGGCGTGATCGGCACGGCGGTGACGAAGGTCTGCGATCTCGAGGTGGCCCGCACCGGCCTGACGTCGCACGAGGCCGATCAGGCCGGGTACAAGTTCGTCACGGCCACCGTGGAGTCGACGAGCCGGGCCGGCTACTACCCCGGCGCCTCGCCGATGACGGTCAAGCTGATCGCCGAGCGGCGCACCGGGCTGCTGCTGGGCGCCCAGATCGTCGGCCGGTCCGAGGCGGCCAAGCGGATCGACGCGCTGGCACTGGCGGTGTGGAACAAGATGACGGTCGAGGAGATGACGGCGCTCGATCTGAGCTACGCGCCGCCCTTCGCGCCGGTGTGGGACCCGGTGTTGATCGCTGCCCGAAAGGCGACGGACGCGGTGCACGCGGCCTGATTCGCCGGATTCGCCTCCACCGAGCGCTACCAGGTGAAATCGCGCTCCGTAGCGTGACAACCACCGATACGGTCTCGCGCTCGATCTTGCGGCACGGTAGGCATGCAGGATGTCGCCGCAATCTCCCCGTTATCCGACCCCGGCCGGACAGACGACGCGCGGGCGGCATCATCGACCGGAGTCGCTGGCCGACGTGACGTCGGAGCACCCGATCATCGAGTCTTCCGCCCCCGACGCCTCGCCCGTCGCCGTCATCGACCGGCCCGAGACCCGCTATCGCCGGGGCAAGCCCGTCGTGAGCTTCGTCGGCGACGACGCGTCCGGCTCGCCGGCTTCCCTGCCCCGCCAGCGCGGCGCGACCCGCGGTCAGCGGCCCACCCGCGCCGGCCGGCATGCCGTGGCCAAGCCGCCGGCCCAGCGCCCGCCCACCATGGGCAGCCACCGCGCGCCGGGCACCCTGCCGATCGAGTCGTGGCTGCTGATGGGCAAGTCGCGCCAGCAGGTGCTGCTGGCCTCGCTGGTCGCGATCGGCATCCTGCTGCTGGCCATGCCGGCCGAGCAGCGGCGCGAGAGTGTGAACGCGGTGAACGCCGCCGCCCAGGCCGTCGTCGGCGTGCAGCCGAAACCGTCAAAGGCCGCCCCGGTCAAGGACGACGAGGAGCCCACCAGGTCCAAGCCGGCCGGCAACAAGGACGAGAAGCCCGCCGCCGATATCCCCGCGGCCTCCGGCGATGACGCGGCCGCGCCGCAGCCGACCGCCGCCGTGCCCACAGTGGCGCCGAGCGCCACGCCGGCCGCGCAGCAGACCGGCGAGAGCGCGCCCAAGGTCCCGCCGGCCGGCCCCGGCGCCTCGCTGCGCACGACCGGCACCGAGGCCGTCGCGCTCACCTTCGACGACGGCCCCGACCCGGTGCAGACGCCGAAGATCCTGGCCCTGCTGGCCAAGAACGACGTCAAGGCGGTCTTCTGCCTGGTCGGGTCGCAGGTCAAGAAACACCCCGAGATCGTGCGGCAGATCGTCGACGCCGGTCACACGCTGTGCAACCACACCTGGGACCACAGCCTGAAGATCGGCAAGGACAAGCCCGAGAAGATCAAGGCCGATCTCGACCGTACGAACGCGGCCATCCGCGCCGCCGTACCGGGCGCCGAGATCCCGTTCTTCCGGGCGCCCGGCGGCAACTTCACCGACCGGCTGGTCGCCGTGGCCGGCGGGGCCGGCATGACGTCGATCTACTGGGAGGTCGACCCGCGCGACTGGGACCACCCCGAGGGTGAGACCGACGCCCAGCACGTCGACCGGGTCATCGCCGAGGTCCAGAAAAGCGTGAAGCCCGGCGCCATCGTGCTGTCGCACGACTTCGGCCAGCCCGACACGATCGCCGCGTACGAGAAGCTCCTGCCCTGGTTCAAGGCGAACTTCACGCTGGGCCTGCCGCAGATCCCGGGCCCGCCGCCCTCGGCCCTGCCCACGCAGACCCCGCCCGCGCCGGCGGTCACCCCTTCGGCGACCCCGCCGGCTGGCACGTAGGACACCAGTAGAGATTGCGCCCGGCCAGCGGGCCGCGCGCGATCTCGGTGCCGCACACCAGGCACGCCTGACCGGGACGGCGGTAGACGTAGACCTCGCCGCCGTGCCGGTCGACGCGTGGTGCACGCTGCATCGCCTCCGGCGTGTGCTCGGTGTGCACAGTGTCGATGCGGCCCCGGGCGACGCCCTCCTTCATCAGGGCGCGCAGGTCGGTCCAGAGCTCGTCCCACAGCTCCGCCCCGATCAGCCGCCCCGGCGTGGTCGGCGCCAGCCCGGCCCGGAAGAGCACCTCGTTGGCGTAGATCAGCCCGCACCCGGCGACGATCGACTGGTCGAGCAGCAGCGCGAACAGCGGCTTGGTGCTGGTGCGGACCCGCGCGTACGCCGCCGCCGGATCGGCGTCGTCCCGCAACGGATCCGCGCCCAGCCGGTCGCGCAACTGCTGCGCCCGCAACGGATCGAGCACCTCGCACGCGGTCGGCCCGCGCAGCTCGAGCCAGTGCCCGTCCCCCACGACCCGCATCCGCACCTGCCCCACGGGCTCCGGCACGGGCGCCGCACCGTCGGCGAACTTCCCGTACAGCCCGAGGTGAACGTGCACGCTCAGGTCGCCCTCGTAGTGGTGCAACAGATGCTTGCCGTACGCCTCGGTGTCGGCGAGCCGCCGCCCGTCAACCTGCCGGGCCCCGCCCGCGAACCGCCCCTGTGGGCTGCTGACCTGCAAAGACTGCCCCGCGAAGAGCTCCCGATGCCGGGCCGCGAGCCGATGAATGGTGTGTCCCTCTGGCACGGCCGCAACGGTACCCGGCGTTACTTGAAGGCCGCCTGGTTGTCGGTCACCCAGGCCGCGAAGGGGCGTGCGGGGCGGCCGGTGAGGGTCTCGACGTCGGTGGTCGGGCCGACCACGGCGGCGGCCGGGCCCATCGTCTCCAGGATCGGCACCGGCAGGCCGGCCTCGGCCTCGGTGATCTCCTGAACGACGTACGACCTGGTCAAGATGGTGTTGATGGTGTTGACCTGGTCCCGGACGGAAACCAGGGCCGGGCCTGTGATCAGGTAGGGGCCGGGCTTCGGGTCGTCGGCGAGCAGCTGGGCGACGGCCGAGGCGGCGATGTCGGACGGGTCGACGATCGGCAGCGGCACGTCGGGGTTCGGAGCCCGGACGACGCCGTCCTCGCCCACCCAGAGCAGGATGTTGTAGTCGAAACCGGCCGCACGCAGGAACGTGGACGGCACGCCGGCCTCGGTCAGGGCCCGCTCACCGGCCTGATGACGGGCGGTGACGAAGTTGGCCGCGCCGGAGGGCAGCTCGGTGACGGCGGTGAACGACGACAGCAGCACGACGTGGCCGACGCCGCTCGTGGCGGCCTCGGCGGCGAAGACGGCGCCGTTGTCGTCGGCCATGGTGAGATAGGCGCGGTCGACGCCGGCCAGCGCGCGGCGGACGTCCCCGGCGTTGGTGAGATCTCCCTCGATCAAGGTGATGTCGGCGGGCAGATCCGCTTTCGCCGAGTCGCGAACCAGGGCGACGACCTCGTGGCCGCGGCCGGACAGCTGACGGGCGACGTGACCACCGACGGTGCCGGTGGCACCGGTGACGAGAATCTTCATGGGGCAACCATCCGGCCGCGTACGGCCGAACGGGAGAGACCTTCCGAGACAGGTATCGCCGGTCCCTGTCTGACCGGCCCGGCCGCGCGCCATGCTGCATGCATGGACCAGAAGGAGCTCGCCAACTTCCTGCGGCGGCGCCGCGAGCTGCTGCAACCGGCCGAGGTCGGCCTGGCCGAGGGCGCCCGGCGCCGCACACCCGGCCTGCGCCGGCATGAGGTGGCCCAGCTCGCCGGGATGTCGCCCGACTATTACATCCGGCTCGAGCAGGCCCGCGGACCGCAGCCGTCACCGCAGATGCTGGCCGCGCTGGCCCGCGCCCTGCGCCTGACCGTCGACGAGCGCAACCACCTGTTCCACCTGGCCGGGCATCCGGCGCCGCCGTCGTACGGCGTCGACGAGCACGTCAGCCCCGGCCTGCTGAGGCTGCTCGACGCGCTCACCGACCTCCCGGCGATGGTCATCTCCGACCTGGGCGTGATCCTCGTGCAGAACCCGCTGGGTGTGGCCCTGCTCGGCGAGCACACCACGCGCACCGGCCTGGCCCGCAGCTTCGTCTACCGCTGGTTCACCGAGCCGGCGGCGCGCGAGCTCTACCCACCGGAGGACCGCGACCGCCAGGGCGAGATCCAGGTCGCCGACCTGCGCGCCGCCGTGGCCATGCGCCCGGCCGACCCGTTCGCCCGGCGCCTGGTCGCCGCCCTGCGCGCCGAGAGCCCCGAGTTCGCCGCCCTGTGGGACCGTCACGACGTGGCCGTGCGCCGCAGCGACCGCAAACGCATAGTCCACCCCACGGTCGGCATCATCGACATCGACTGCGAGGTGCTGGCCACCGCCCGCCAGGACCAGCACCTGCTCGTCTTCACCCCACGCCCCGGCACCGACGCCGCCGGCCGGCTGGACCTGCTGAAGGTCGTCGGCCGCCAGAACCTGACGGCACCATGAGCACGGCGGCCCACCGCTTTGCCGAGCCGGCGGCCCGGCTCCACAATGGCTCGGTATGACCGCCGCGCAGTTCCATGCCGCTGAGGGTGTCGAGGATTGGCGCGTTCTCTACCACGTGGTCGCGGCCCACTTCCGGACACGTTCGTTCGCGGAGGGTGTGGCGTTCGCCGGCGAGATCGGCCGCCTGGCCGGGGACCGTGAGCCTCGGGTGGAGCTGCGGGAGGCCGGTGTCACGGTCACGCTGACGCGGAGCGACATCACACTGGCCCGAGCGATCTCCCAGGCGGCGCGCCGGTCGCGGCTGACGGCCGACCCGGCCGCGGTCCAGCTGGTCAACGTCACCATCGACGCGCTGGTCGTCGCCGAGGTCCTGCCGTTCTGGCGTGCGCTGCTCGGCTACCACCAGATCGGCGACGACTACCTGGCCGATCCGGCCCGGCGCGGGCCGGGCGTCGAGTTCCAGGCCATGGCCGTCCCGCGGCCGCAGCGCAACCGGCTTCACCTCGATGTGGCCGTGCCGCACGATCAGGCCGGGGCCCGGATCGCCGCCGCCCTGGCCGCCGGTGGCCGCCTGGTCTCGGACGAGCACGCGCCGAAGTGGTGGACACTCGCCGACCCCGAGGGCAACGAGGCCTGCGTCGCGACCTGGCTCGGCCGCGACTGACGTTTCGTGGCGGTGAGATATTTACAAACAAAGTTAACAGTATTCATACTGAGCCATGCGCCGATCGATGATCTTCGTCATGGCTGCCGCGGTCGCGGCTACGGGTGGCACCGTCTATCTGGGCTCGTCGGCGGAGGTGGCCAGTGCGGCCGCCGCGTGCGCGCCGGCCTGGAGCGCCACCGCCGTCTATGTGAAGGACAATGTCGCTTCGCAGAACGGCCACAACTACACCGCCAAGTGGTGGACGCAGAACGAGGCGCCGGCCACGCACAGCGCCCAGTGGGACGCCTGGGCCGACAACGGCGTCTGCGGGGGCACCACCACCCCGACGACACCGCCGCCGACGACGGCACCTCCGACCACTCCTCCTCCCACCACACCGCCCCCGACGACGCCGCCACCCACCACGCAGCCGCCGGTCACCGGGCTTCCCAAGCGGGCGCTCATCGGCTATCTGCACGCCAGTTTCGCCAACGGCTCCGGATATGTGCGCATGGCCGACGTCCCCGCCAACTGGGACATCATCAACCTCGCCTTCGGTGAGCCCACCTCCGCCACGTCCGGCGACATCCGCTTCACGCTCTGCCCGGCCACCGAATGCCCGGGCGTCGAGTCCGAGGCCGACTTCATCACCGCCATCCGGAACAAGCGGGCGGCCGGCAAGAAGGTGCTTCTCTCCATCGGCGGCGCCAACGGCCAGGTGCAGCTCACCACCACCGCGGCCCGGGACAAGTTCGTCAGCTCGGTCAGCGCCATCATCGACCGTTACGGACTGGACGGCGTCGACGTCGACTTCGAGGGGCATTCGCTCTCGCTGAACACCGGCGACACCGACTTCAAGAACCCGACGACGCCGGTCATCGTCAACCTGATCTCGGCCCTGAAGACCCTGAAGGCCCGCTACGGCGCCAATTTCGTCCTCACCATGGCGCCCGAGACCTTCTTCGTCCAGCTCGGCTACCAGTACTACGGATCGGGCCCGTGGGGTGGACAGGACCCGCGCGCCGGCTCGTACCTGCCGGTCATCTACGCCCTGCGTAACGACCTGACCGTGCTGCACGTCCAGGACTACAACTCGGGCTCCATCATGGGCCTGGACAACCAGTACCACTCGATGGGCGGCGCCGATTTCCACATCGCCATGACCGACATGCTGCTCGCCGGCTTCCCGGTCGCCGGCAACACCGCCAACATGTTCCCCGCGCTCCGCGAGGACCAGGTCGGTTTCGGCGCTCCGGCCTCGGTCAACGCCGGTAACGGACATGTCGCCCCGGCCGCCGTCCAGCAGGCCGTCGGCTGCCTGGTCAAGGGCACCAACTGCGGTTCCTACACCCCGCGCAGCGGCACCAACCCCAACCTGCGCGGCCTGATGACCTGGTCGATCAACTGGGACAAGTTCGCCGGCTGGGAGTTCCAGAACCAGAACGGCGCCTACTTCAAGAACCAGTAGGAGACGCGCGTGCCACCATGAACGCATGGTCGACGGTCCGGTGGCGTTCGTGCTCGGTGGCGGAGGAGTGCTCGGAGCGGTCGAGGTGGGCATGCTCCGGGCCCTCTTCCGGGCCGGTTACCGGCCCGACGTGGTGGTGGGCACGTCGATCGGCGCCGTCAACGGCGCTCTGGTCGCCTCCGATCCGAGCGAGGCCGTCACCGACCGGCTGGTCCGGCTGTGGACCTCGCCCGAGGCGGCCACCGTCTACGGCGACTCGCTCGGCCGGCAGCTGCGCCGGTTCGCCGCCCGCACCCACCTGCACTCGCCCATGCCGCTGCGCCGGCTGCTGGAGAGCGAGCTCGGCGACACCGCCTCCTTCGCCGACCTCAAGGTGCCGTTCCGCTGCTGCGCGGCCAGCATCGAGCGGGCCGCCGAGCACTGGTTCGACAGCGGGCCGCTCGTCGACGCCGTGCTCGCCTCCTCGGCCGTTCCCGGTCTGCTGCCCCCGATGGAGATCGCGGGAGAGCACTATGTGGACGGTGGGATCGTCAACTCGATCCCGATCAGCGAGGCCGTACGGGTCGGCGCCAAGCTGATCTTCGTGTTGCAGGTGGGCCGGGTCGAGCGCCCGCTCGCCGTGCCGCGACGTCCGTGGGAGGTGGCGCAGGTGGCCTTCGAGATCGCCCGCCGGCATCGGTTCGCGCGGGACCTTGCCTTCTTGCCCGACGATGTACGGGTGCACGTGTTACCCAGCGGCGGCGGCGAGGGCCGGGACGACAGCCCGTGGGCCTATCGGGACATGGCCGCCGTGGGCCGCCGGATCAGCCGGGCCTACACGGCGTCACGGCGCTACCTGGCCGCCAATGTCCCTCCAACCGCCCCACCCGCCGCCCTTGAGCGGCCTGAAGGCCGTCTGCCACCGGGGCAGGGCGAACGCTGATGCCGCTTCCTCCGGTCTGGATACGCCGCCTGCTCATCGCCCCCGCCGTCGTCCTCCTGGCGTTCGCGCTGGTGACGACCCTGCCGCTCTGGCTCTTGTTCGGCCTGGTGGCCTCGCCGCTGGTTCCCGGCCATCTGCGCGTGCCCCGCCTGGTCCTGCTCGGCATCCTCTACCTCTGCTGGGACGCGGCCGCGCTGATCGTGCTGGGCGTGCTCTGGGTCTGGTCCGGGTTCGGCCGCAACATCCGTACTGCCGAATTCCAGCTCCGTCATTATCAAGTGACCGGATCTTTCCTGCGGGTGCTCTTCTGGATCGCCCGCTGGGCGCTGCATCTGACCGTGGACGTGGTCGGCACCGACCCCGACACCGCCGTCCCCGGCCGGCCCGAGATCGTGGTGAGCCGGCACGCCGGCCCCGGCGACTCGTTCATCCTGATCCACGCGCTGGTCAACTGGTTCGACCGCGAGCCGCGGATCGTGCTCAAGGCGACGCTGCAATGGGATCCGGCGATCGACGTGCTGCTCAACCGCCTGCCCAACCGCTTCATCTCGCCCGGCCGCACCGGCACCACCACGCTGGAGCAGCAGATCAGTGAGCTGGCCACGGGCCTCGACGAGAACGACGCCTTCGTGATCTTCCCGGAGGGCGGCAACTTCACCCCGCGCCGCCGGACCAGGGCGATCGCCCGGCTGCGGGATCGCGGTCTGGCCGAGGTGGCCGACCGGGCCGAGCATCTGCGGCACGTGCTGCCGCCGAAGCCGGGCGGGCTCTTCACGGCCATCGACGCCGCCCCCGACGCCGGGGTCGTCTTCGTGGCGCACACCGGCCTCGACCGGATGGTGACCGTGTCCGACGTCTGGCGGGAGCTGCCCATGGACAAGCGGCTGCTCATGCGTTTCTGGAGCGTCCCGCCCGAGGAGGTGCCGACGGAAGAGGAGGAGCGCGTCGCCTGGCTCTACGACTGGTGGGAGCGGATCGACGCCTGGATCGACGAGAACCGCCCCGCGTTCCGCCCGTTGAGCACGGACTGGACCGCGAGGCGGAACGCGACGTCAGCTTCCGAGTGACTGGTAGAGGCTGTCCGGCGCCTCGGTGATCTCCGAGGCCGCGGGCCGGGCCGCGGTCACCGGCACGCCGTAGTCGGTGTAGAGCACCTCGAGCGGCTGGGCGTTCGGGATCTGGATCGTCAGCACCGACAGCCGGCCCTGGTCGTCCAGCCCGGCCGTGAAGGGCACGTTCTGGGCCTGGGTGTTGTCGACCGTGACCTGGGAGACGCCGGCCAGGCCGGCCGCCTTGGTCAGGTCGAGCGTGCCGGCGTAGCTGTTGGCGCCGGTCGCGTGCACGTCGGTGGCCGAGCCGAGCAGGTTCGACGTGTTCACCGGGTCGATCTCGCCGGGCCGCAGGCCGACGTTGGCGCCCTCGGGCAGCCGGGCGACGTCGACGTGGGTCCACGTGCCGGCCTTGGTGAAGCCGGGCACCTGGAGGTAGAGGTCCTTCTCGATCAGCAGCGTCTTGAGGCTGAGGTCGGCGTTGGTGCCGGTGGCCTTGAGGTCGGCCGTGCCGACGCCCTTGGCCGGGTCGATCGCGCCGGCGAGCTTGAAGCCCGTACCCGAGGTCGCTGTGATCTTGAAGCTCGTGGTGCCGAGCTGCGACGTCGCCTTGGTCAGCGCGTCGACGGCGGCGGGGTCGGCCGCGCTCACACTCGCGCTCGCGCTCGCTCCCGCGCCGGCCGGCGCGCTGGTCGCATCGGCGGTGGGTGTCGCTCCGCTGTTCGAGCAGCCGGCGAGGACCAGCGCTGTCGCGAGACCCACCCCGGCGAACCGTGCTGTCCGCATGTCCGTCCCTTCCTGCCGACCTCCGGGTGACGCCGGCGACACCGGCATCAATGCCCGAAGGTCGTTCCGGACAAACAGGACCAGGTCAGGCGCCCATGGCCTTGCGGAACTTGGCCGGCATCTCGACGACCTCACCGGCGGCGGGCTTGGCGACATTAACCGGCTCGCCCCAGTTCGAATAGGTCGCCGTCATCTCACCGGCACCGGGCGCGATCGACTCGAGCGCCATCGAGAGCTTCGTGAGCCGGCCCTCGGCGTCGGTCTCGGCCGTGAACGGCACCGCCTTGGCCTTGGCGCCGAGCGCCTTGAGCATCGTCGCGTTGGCGGTGGCCGACTTGGTCATGTCGAGCGTGCCCTTGAACGTGTGATCACCGGTCTTGGTCACCTCGGAGGCGGTGGTGATCAGTTTCGCGGTGTTGGCCGGGTCGGTGTTCTTGATGCTGATCGGGCTGCTGTCGGGCACCTGGGACACGTCGATGTGCATCCACTTGCCCGCCGTGGCGCCGATCGCGTCGCCGACCTGGCCCTCGGTCTTGACGTACAGGTCCTTGCCGATCTGCCGGGTCACCATGCTGCCGGCCGAGGCGAGATCGGTGGTCATCTCGGACGATTTCGTCTTCGCGTCGATGGCGCCGGTGCCGGCGATGCCGGCGGCGGAGGCCAGCTCGAACTTCACCGGGGTGTCGCTGAATTTGGCGTACGCCTGCGTGAGCTCCTCGGAGGCGGACGCGGGAGCCGTGGTCGCGGGCGGTGCCGCGCTGACCGTCGTGTCCCCGGCCGGAGACGCGCCCTTGGTGTCGGTCTTGCTGTCACCACTGCAACCGCCGGCCACCAGGACCGCGGCCAGGGTCAGACCGGCGATGGCCGGCCGTCGAATACTCGTCATCGGGCTCCCCGTCCATGTGTCAATATCAACCGCGTCGATGGTGCGAGCGGACGGCTGACACGGTAGCCCAGGGGTGTGACGCCCGCCTCCGGAGCGCACGCGGCATGATTGCCGTGGCAGAAACCGCTCACCCCTCGGGAGGACCCGTGAGATTCGAGATCAGCAAGGTCCTCGACGCCATCGAGGCCCGGCTCACCACCGACCCCGCCCTCGCGCGCGCCGTGGTCGACATGTCGGAGATCATCCGTTACGCGGACCTCGACGGCGGCCGTCCGGCCAGCTCGGTGCGGCTGGGCCTGGTCCTCGACGCGCTCGGGCTGCGCTTCGCCGAGGAAAACGTCCCGGTCTACGTGGTGGTGCCGCGCGGTCTTCTTTCCGACACCGATCTGACCTCGAACGAGCGAATGGTCATCCGCCGGTGGGCGGACGACGGCAAGGTCGAGGTGGTTCCGCAGCTCGACGGCCGCGTCTTCGAGGCGGCCGACCTGCTCGGCGTTCCGGTGCTCACCCGCAGCCGGGCCGATCGCGAGCGCGAGCGCTACCCCTGGGTCGACGAGCCGGGCCGTCTGCTGGCCGCGGTCGCCGGCGAGGGCGGCACCACCGTGCTCGTCCCCCGGGTCGGCCGCAACGAGCCGCCGCGCCCGCCCGAGCGCTCCGCGATGGGCGACCGGCTGCTGGCCCGGGTGTGGAGCTGCCCCGAGCCGAACTGCGCGAGCTACGGCAGCGGGGGCGACCCGGACAGCTTCTTCGCCGACATGCGCACCTTCACCAGCCCCGTCTCGCAGCCGCCGCCGGCACTGCGCGGCGGCGTGCCGACCTGCCCCCGGCACGGCGCCCGGCTCAAGGACGCCGGTCAGCGGGCGGCGGTCGAGGTGCTCTCCGTGCGCATCGACGGCGTCATCCGGCGCCGGTTCGTGGTCTCGACCGACGAGCCCGTGGTGGTCGGCCGCGCCCCCGAGGGCAGCGGCGTCATGCTCGGCCAGTGGCTCACCGACGACGCCCGAAAGTGGATCAGCCGCGGCCACGTGAAGTTCACGCTGCGCCCCGACGGCACGCTGACCGTGCAGGACGTGAGCACCAACGGCAGCGGCGTGCGCCCCGGCGGCTCGGCCGACGACGACACCCGGCTCACCCTGCGCCGCGGCGAGACCCGCACGCTCGGCCCGGAGGACGTGGTGGAGCTCTACGCCAACGTCAACGTGGGCCGGGCCAGCATGTGGGCCACCGGCGGCGTCGCCCAGCCCCAGTCGGTGATGGGCGAGGCGCCGACGATGGCCCTGCGCAAGTTCGAGCGTTAGACCGCTTCGGCCAGGATGGCCGCCAGCTGGTCCACCGCGTGGTCGATCTCGGCCTCGGTGACGACCAGCGGCGGCGCCAGCCGGATCGTCGAACCGTGCGTGTCCTTGGCCAGCACACCGCGCTCGGCCAGCAGCTCGCAGGCGCGGCGGCCGGTCATCAGCGCGGGGTCGAGGTCGACACCGGCCCACAGACCCCTTCCCCGAACGGCGACGAGGCCGCGCCCGACGAGCTCGCCCAACCGTGCGTGCAGGCGCTCACCGAGCTCGGCCGAGCGCTTCTGGAACTCGCCGGTGGCCAGCAGGCGCACCACCTCGTGGCCGACCGCGCAGGCCAGCGGGTTGCCGCCGAAGGTCGAGCCGTGCTCGCCCGGCTTGAGCACGCCCAGCACGTCCCGGTCGGCGGCCACGGCCGAGACCGGCACGATGCCGCCGCCGAGCGCCTTGCCGAGCACATACATGTCGGGGACGACGCCCTCGTGCTCGATCGCGAAGGTGCGGCCGGTGCGGCCCAGCCCCGACTGGATTTCGTCGGCGATCATCAGCACGTTCTGCGCGGTGCACAGCTCGCGGACGCCCGCGAAATAGCCGGTCGGCGGCACGAGCACGCCGGCCTCGCCCTGGATCGGCTCCAGCAGCACGGCCACCGTGTTCGGCGTGACCGCGGCGGCCAGCGCCACCAGGTCGCCGTACGGCACCACGACGAAGCCCGGGGTGTACGGCCCGAAGTCGGCCCGCGCCTCCGGGTCGGTCGAGAAGCTGACGATCGTGGTCGTCCGGCCGTGGAAGTTGTCCGCGGCCACGATGATCTCGGCGCGCTCGTTCTCGACGCCCTTGACCTGGTAGCCCCACTTGCGGGCCACCTTGATCGCGGTCTCGACGGCCTCGGCGCCGGTGTTCATCGGCAGCACCAGCTCCTTGCCGCACAGCTCGGCCAGCGAGCGGCAGAACGCGGCGAACTGGTCGTGCACGAAGGCCCGGCTGGTCAGCGTGACCCGGTCGAGCTGGGCGTGCGCGGCCGCGATCAGCTCCGGGTGGCGGTGGCCGAAGTTCAGCGCCGAATATCCGGCCAGGAAGTCGAGGTAGCGGCGGCCGTCGACGTCGGTGACCCAGGCGCCCTCGCCCTCGGCCACCACGACGGGCAGCGGGTGATAGTTGTGCGCGGTGTACCGCTCGGCCTCGGCGAGCTCGGCCGGCGTGCGCTGGTCAACGGTGGTCATGCCCGTACCTCCAAGGTGCAGCACTTGGGACCGCCGCCGGCCTTGCGAAGCTCGGAGACATCGACCCCGACGGTCTGGTAGCCGGCGGCGCGCAGCGCACCGGCGAGATGAGTGGCCTGTTCCGGCAGAACCACGGTACGGCCGTCGCTGACCGCGTTGAGGCCGAGAACGGCCGCGTCCTCCGCATTGGCGATCACCGCGTGCGGGTAGAGCTGCCGCAGCACGGCCTGCGAGCCGGGCGAGAAGGCGGACGGCAGGTACGCGATGTTGGTGTCGTCGAGCACGCAGAGCGCCGTGTCGAGGTGGTAATACGCCGGGTCGACCAGCTGAAGCGTGATGACCGGGCGCTGAAGGGCCTCCTGCGTCTCGGCGTGCGAGGCGTGCGACGTGCGGAAACCGGTGCCGGCCAGCAGCACGTCGCCGGCGAGCAGGATGTCGCCCTCGCCCTCGTTCGTGTGCTTCGGCTCGATGACGGTGAAGCCGCGCTCACGGAACCAGGACGCGTACGCCGGGGCCTCGTCGGCCCGCTCGGCGTCGCGGAACTGCACGGCCAGCACCCGGCCGTCGACCACGGTCGCGCCGTTGGCCGAGAACACCATGTCGGGCAGGCCCGGCAGCGGGTCGATCAGCTCGACGGTGTGCCCCAGGTCGAGGTACGTCTGCCGCAGGCTCTCCCACTGGCGGACGGCGAGCGCGTTGTCATAGGGCGCCGTGGGATCCATCCACGGATTGATCCGATAGGTGACGGCGAAGTGGGTGGGCCGGCACATCAGGTAGCGGCGCGGCGAGGCCGTGGTGTTCATGGCTGAAACGCTAGAGCCGCCACCCCGCACGATGCCCTGGTTCAACCATGCGCCTGGCTTTCGATCATTGCGTGCTCAGGCGCTCCGGCGTCGAATCGTTGCGCTGGGGCGAAAACACCTCGCGGGCGGCCTGAACCAGGCCGCCCGCGGAGGGTGAATGAGTGCCGGCGAACCGCCGGGTTTTTCGGGGCGGGAGGGGTGGTGACCCCGTCCCGGTTCCGAGGGGTGCGCCCGGCTTCATTGCTGGCCGCAACAGTTACTTACCCGTCAGAAACGGTCGACAAACTGTGCATCAAGCCACTCGCGAAAATTGTTCACGGGCTGCATGTCGGTGCCCAGCCAGTTCAGCGAGCCGGTCAGGGCCAGGATGCCGAGCACGATCGCGCCGAGCGAGAAGATCATGCCGAGCAGGGCGTCCGACTTGCCGGCGACGTGCCGCTTGCCGGTGGCGTGGATGCCGCTCAGCGACAGGATCAGGGCCAGGCCGGCCACGCCGATGCCGTAGCCCAGCAGCGGGCCCGACAGCACCAGGAAGACGGAGGCCACACCCAGGATCAGGCCGAGGGTGGCCAGCAGGCTGGCCCGCGGCTTCGGCCCGGCGGGGACGACCGGCGTGTTCTCAGGCTCCGCGGCAACCTTCTTCTGCTCCGCGGTGACGGTCTTCTGCTCGAGGGTGGGCGGCTCGTCGCGGTCGACGCGGCGCGGGGGCGTCCGGTCGACGACGGCGCTGCCGGTGGGGCGGCCCACCGAAGGAGGGGGCGGCGGGGGTGCGAGCTTGCGCTCCGCCGTGGTGGGCTCCGCCTTCGCCGGAGCCGCCGGAAGATCGGCGGTGGCGTCGGGGTCACGCCGCGGCCGTACGGGGGAGGTAGCGGCCGGCTGGGCGGGAGTCTCCGTGGTATCGGTCTCGGTCTGGCGGGAGAACGTCGGGATCCTCACGTCAGCACCTCCTTGAGCGATTCGGGGGATGACAGTTCTCTACCCCGAACCCTCAGGAAACACACAACGGGCACGCGACCATCGGTCGCGTGCCCGCATCTGCGCAGGTCAGGAGATCGGAGCGCCGCTCGCGTTCACCTGGTTGGCCCGGCTGATCACGTGGTCGATCAGCCCGTACTGCTGGGCCTGCTCGGCCGTGAACCAGCGGTCACGGTCGGAGTCGCGCTCGATCTCCTCCGGGGTGTGCCCGGTGTGGAAGGCGATGCGCTCGTTCATCGTCTGCTTGATGTGCAGCATGCTCTCGGCCTGGATGGCGATGTCGGCCGCGGTGCCGCCGATGCCGCCGGAGAGCTGGTGCATCATGATCCGCGCGTGCGGCAGCGCGTACCGCTTGCCCGGCGTGCCCGCGCACAGCAGGAACTGGCCCATCGAGGCCGCCATGCCCATCGCGATCGTCGCCACGTCGTTCTTGATGTACTGCATCGTGTCGTACACCGCCATGCCGGCGCTGATCGAGCCGCCCGGCGAGTTGATGTAGAGCGCGATGTCCTTCTCGCTGTCGGCCGAGGCGAGCAGCAGCAGCTGGGCGCAGATCCGGTTGGTCACCTCGTCGTTGACCTCGCTGCCCAGGAAGATGATCCGCTCGCGCAGGAGCCGCTCGAACACCTGGTCGTCGAAGGATGCGCCGCCGGCCCGCATAATCAACTCGTCAACACTCATGACAACACCCTCTCGCATCCGTCTGGGGGCCTGTCACTCGACCGGCCGTTCGACGCCTTAAAGCTTTACGCAGGAGTGCCCACTCTCCCAGCGATTCCCCTGTCGGCGAATCAGCTCTGGGCATAACGGGCCCACTTATGTGCATCCGCGGGCCTGAGCCGCCCGGTCTGTTCGAGACGGAGCCCGCCGCGGACAAGCTCCACACCGGCGCGCGGTGCCGGGTCGGCATTCCACCCACCGTCGTCCACGTGATCGAGGTGCAGCGTTTCGATCCGCCGCTCGAGACCGGCCGGCTCCCCCGCCCGTCCCTCGAGATCGTCGTGCTGCGCCGCGGCGTGACCGAAGACCCTGAGATCTTCGAGCAGGGGTACGGCTTCAACCCGGACGACGACATCCCGCGGGAGATCAAGTTGGTCTTTCGCCCGTACGCCTTTCTGGAGCCCGGCGAGGATGTGGCCGACGCGGCCGGCCGGGCCTGGCGGTTCGACAGTCTCTGGGACTGGCACGCCTACGACGGCCGCGACGGGGCTCCGGCCTGGCCGTTGATCCGCCTCGCGGATGACGGCGGCGCGGTGCCGGCCGCCACCGCGACGGGCTCTCACGAGGCGGAGATCGAGCGGTGGCGGCGGGCGGCCCGGGCCGAGCCCCCGCGCCGGTGAGAGTGGCGCGGGGGTGTTGTCCTGATCAGCAGTTGGTGGCTACGCCCTTGCCGAACTTGCAGGTGTTGATGGTCTTGCCGGCCGGGTTGCGCAGAGTCGCGGTGTCGCCGGTGTTGTTCCAGATGTAGTTGCCGGAGCCCCAGTAGCGGTCCACAGCCGACGGCTTGCCGGCGGTGCCCTTGCCGGTGTGCACGACCACCGACTTGCCGGGGGCCAGGGCGTAGGCGCCGAACTTGTAGACGTGGTTGGCCGCGTCGCGGACGGTGAAGTTCTTCAGCTGGATAGTCTTCTTGGTGCTGTTGGTCAGCCGGAACCATTCGGCGTTCAGGCTGGCGTTGCTGCGGGTGTCCTTGCCCGGCGAGTCGTAGTAGATCCGGCTGAAGTACACCGGCGCCTCGGCCGCCTGCGCCGGCGTGGCCACCGCGAAGCCCAGCATTGACGCCGCGGCCGCCGCCGCCACGAAGAACCTCTTCTTCACCCTGTCTGCCTTCCCACACGTGAACGGAGCACCCGATGGTGCCCTGTCCAACGAGGAGTGACCTCCGAAGGCAGTTCCGCTGATCGGCCGGAACCGTCCGGCCGTACGTCAGCTGCCCTCGGTCCAGACGGCGCGGTCGAGGAAGCCGTCGCCGTCGTCGTCGTACATCCGTTTCTCGAAATCGCCGTCGTGGTCCTTGTCGTAGCCGGCGAAGTCGACGCGGTTGTCGAGGTCGAGGTCGACGCCGATGAAGTCGGTGCGGCCGTCGTCGTTGAGGTCGACCAGGATGTCGACGCCGCCGTCGGCCCGGCCGCGGTAGGTGGCCTCGTCGAGGGTGCCGTCGCCGTCGGCGTCGACCTGGTTGTCGTAGCCGTCGGGGGGTTCCAGCTCCCGTACGGCCTCGGCCGTCTCCCGCACCGCCTCACCGATCGCGTCGTCGAGCACGAGAGGGGAGTCGGGCACGAGCGGGGCGTCGCCGAAACCCGTGACGGCCGGAAGGTTGTCGAGGTCGGGGTTGTCGCCCAGGCCCGTGTGCACCTCGGTGGACGCCGAGAGGTCCTGCCCGTTCTGGGTCGCGACCATGCCCGCCACCGTGCCGAACTCGGACCACGGGCCCAGGTCGTCGCTGCCGAACTTAGCCATTACTGCACCATAGGGCCATCAGTCCAGCTCCGGCATCGCCACCGCGTGTGGACGAGGCCGGCAGGAGCCGCATTGCACCGCGTCGTCGACGACGAGCGCCTCGGCCCGGCGCCGGCTCTCGGACCGGTTCACCTGAAGGATGTACGGCCCGAACCGGGCGTGGTCGGCGCAGACGCCGCGGCCGCAGAAGCGGCAGGTGGCGCGGGCGGCTTCGGCGCAGAACCAGCAGAGCATCGGGCCTCCTGTGTGGGCTACCCGCTGCTCTCCGTCGCCTCGGGCACGTCCGGCGTGGTCGGCGGCGTCGTCGCGGGAGTCGTCGGCGGGGTGGTCGGCGGCGTCGTCCTCGGAGTCGTCGGCGGCGTGGTCGGTGGCCGGGGTGTCGTGGGGCGGACGGTCGGCGACGTCGTGGTGGGCGGCGCGGTGGTCGCCGGCCGGGTGGTGGCGGTGGTGGTCGTCTCCGTCGGGCCGGCGGGCGCCTCGGGCTCGGTGGTCTCGACGGGATCATCGGTCTGTGACGGTGTGACTACAGTAGCGCTCGGCGAGGCGGAAGTGCTTGGAGCGGTCGAGGGCTCGTCGGCCGGTGTGGACTCCTCCGACTCGGACGGGGCCGGGGCGCTCTCCTCCGGCGGGGCCACCGGGGCACCGTCCTTGCAGGCCAGCTGCGCGCCGGTCGCGGCCGCGGCCGCCCCATCGACGGCGACCTTGCCCGACGAGACGGTGACCGTCGCCGGCTCGACCGCGAACCAGGCGGCGCCACTGTTGGTGACCCGGCCCTCGCTGCGGTCGACGGTGAGGGCGAGCGGCTGGAAGGCGCCGCTCGTGCTGCCGGTGCCGGCGAGCAGCCGGCCGCTCTGCAGCGAGAGCATGGCCACCGGCGCCCGGTGCCGGCCGCCGTCGACGTGCAGGCCGCCGATGCCGACCTTGCTGCCGCCGCAGACCCGCGCCGACGCGCCGCCCGGGAAGATCAGATCGGCCGACGAGCCGGCCGGCACGTCGACGGTCTCGCCCTGGTCGATGTGGCGGGAGGCGCCCGCCTGGAGGGCCTGCTCCTCGCCGTCGAAGGTCGCGGTCACTCCCCCGGCGCCGACCGTCAGCAGCAGCTGGTCGGAGGGCATCTCGGCCCACGCGGGGCCGGCCTTGAAGTTGAGGCCGGCGAAGAACAGCGCGCCGGTCAGCACCAGCACGGTGGCCCACCGCAGCCCGCGCTCGAAGCGCTGGTCGGCCGCGGGGTCGCCCTCCTGTTCGGGCGGGCCGGGCGGCACGGCGAGGGGCGGGTAGGCGCCCCGGGCGCCGGAGCTCAGGAAGCCCCGCACGGTGACGACGGGCATCTCGGAGCCGGGCCGGTGGGTGGCGCCGACCAGGGGTGGCAGGTCGGAGGCGTCCGGCAGCACCCAGAGCCGCACCGGCGTGCGCGACTGGGCCACCATGCCGGGGCTGCCGTCGCCGACCGGGCCGACCAGCGTGCCCCGGCGCAGCTCCATGCCGTCGGGCAGGGCGATGACGCCGGACTCGACGACCACCGCGTGGGTGGGCCCGGGCAGGATGACCGGCGCGCCGGGGTCGAGGTCGACCGGGTGGGCCGAGGCGATCAGGGCGAGCCGCTGGTCGACGGCGAGGCCGGCCAGCGCCGGGGTGTCGGCGAACAGCGCCTCGGCCTCGGCCCGGTCCTGCGGCGGCGGGCCGGGCAGCGGCCCGACCACCGTGGCCACGGTCGCGGTGGGCACGGAGAGCAGCGTGGTGCCGGCGGTGTGCCAGTCGAGCTGGGTCGACCGGCCGGTCAGCGCGTTGACCAGGCCGACGACGGCGCCGGGGCCGACGTGGTGGCGGATCGTGCCGGGCGGGTCGCCGGGGCTGCGGGCCTCGAGGGCACCCTCGACGACGACGAACACGGCCTGTTGCGAGCCGCCGGAGAGCACGACCTGGCGCCCTTTCGGCGGGTGCACCCAGCGGGCCCGGGCGGCCAGGCCCTGCAACGCCGGCTCGGGCAGGCCGCCGAGCTCGGAGGCGCGCAGCGCGGCGAGCCGGCGCGGGCTGTCGGCCTCCCGGTCGTTCTCGGCGCGGCGCAGCCGGGAGGCGGCCAGCCGGCGGGCGGCCTTGCCGGCCATCAGGAAGACGACCGGACCGGCCACGCCGATCATGATCAGCAGGAGGAGCAGCGCGCCGAGCGGCCCGGAGTGCCACAGGCCGGTGGCCGCGCCGGACACCCGGTCGATCCAGAGCCGATAGGCCAGGACGAGCGCGAACGCGATCCAGGCCACGGCGAGATAACCGTAGAGCGCGATCAGGCGCCCCTCGCGGTCGAGCGCCTTCCAGCCCGGCGAGCGCCCGCGCAGCCGGCCACCGAGCCAGGCCAGCGCCCGGTCGCGCAGCTGCGGAATCTCGGTCCAGTCGGTCAGCAGCTGCTGGCCGTCGCGCCGCAGCAGCGGGCTGAGCTGGAAGAACAGGCTCAGATAGCAGAGGAAGGCGAGCTTGAACGTGAGCCCGGCCAGCGGCGGCGCGGCCAGGCCGGCGAGCTGGGCGGCGCCGGCCAGCAGCAGCGTGCCGGCCGGACCGGCGGCGGCGGCGAGCAGACGGGCGCGGCGACCGGCCATCCACACGTCGCTGGTCTCGACGAAGAGCGAGGGGATTCCGTACGACACGAGCAGGCCGGCCGCCGGGACCTCGCGCCCCGTGGCCTTGACGGCCAGGGCCCGCCCGAGCTCGCGCACCCCGACCACGACCAGGTTGAGCAGCAGGAGCACGATCGCGCCGAGCAGGTAGGAGTCGCCGGCCAGGAACAGCGACCGGCTGCCGCGGGCCCAGGTGACGGCGAACAGGGCCAGGCCGATCACCGAGAGCGCGCCGACCGCGATGCCGGCGCCCCGGCCGAAGAGGAAGCGGCCGCCGGCCCGGTAGAGGGTGAGGAACAGGCCGTCGGCGTCGAAGGTGAGCAGGCGGGGCCCGGCGGCGGCGGGCGAGGGCAGCGGCCGGCGCCCGATCTCCTCGAGCGGGCGGAACGCGTCCATCGGCAGCTCGTCGAGCATGCGGTGGGCGGCCAGGTCGGCCACCACCCGGCGGACCTGGTCGGGGGCGAGCCGCCCGGCGATCCGCGCGAACTCGGCGACCAGCCGGGTGACCGTGTTCTCGCCGTCCATCAGCAGGGCGAGCTGCCACTCCTCGCCGGTGAGGCGCAGATATCCGGCGCGGGTGCCGTCGTCGGGCGAGCGCAGCAGGAGATAGTCACCGCCGCGGGCGTCGGCGAGCTGCACGGCCTCGATGCCGGCGCGGAGCACCGGCCGGGCCCGGGACGGGTTGAGGCGGTCGACGACGGCGCCCCAGAGACCCGGGTCGCCGGACTCACCCGGGGCGCGCCCGGCCACGGCCTCCCAGACATTTGCCGAGCTTTCGACGTACGACGTCACGGAAGGGCGCGCCTCTCACTGCCTCGGTGTCGCCGCATGGGCGATGGCGAATGGCAGATTAGGCCGTCCGGGTGGCGGAAGGCGAGACCCACGTACCGAATTGCGGCGTTTTCCCGTAATCGGAGAATGACACCGGACAAACGTACGGCGGGCGGTGCGGCAACCCCCTTGCCGCGCCGCCCGCCGTAGCGGGAGGGAACTGCTGGTCTACTTGGACTCGGTCAGCGTGACCGTGACCGTCTTCTTGGCGCCGTCCCTCGTGTATTCCAGGGACATCTGCTGACCGACCGAGCCGCCCTGGACCGCGGCGACCAGGTCGTCGGAGTCGCCGATGGCCTTGCCGTCGGCCGAGGTGATGACGTCGCCCTGCTGGAGGCCGGCCTTGGCCGCCGCGCTGCCCGCGGTGACCTGGCTGACCAGGGCGCCGCCGTTCTCCGCGTCGGCCACGCTGACGCCGAGCGCCGGGTGGCTGACCTTCTTGCCGGCCATCAGGTCCTCCGCGACCTGCTTGGCCTTGTCGCTCGGGATGGCGAAGCCGAGGCCGATGTTGCCGCTGCTGCCGCCCTGGGTGGCGATCGCCGAGTTGATGCCGATGACCTCGCCGCTGGTGTTGACCAGGGCGCCGCCCGAGTTGCCGGGGTTGATCGGCGCGTCGGTCTGCAGCAGGCCGGACATCGTCGTGCTGGAGCCCGACTGCTGCTGGCTCTGGCCGCCGAACGGGCTCTGCTGCTGCTCGTCCTCGCTGCTGGACTGGATGGTGCGGTCCTTGGCGCTGATGATGCCGGCGGTGACCGAGCCCTCCAGGCCGAGCGGGCTGCCGATGGCGAGGACGGTGTCGCCGACCTGCATCTTGGCGCTGCTGCCGAAGGTGGCGGGCTTGAGGTCGGACAGGCCGGACACCTTGACCACGGCCAGGTCGGTCCGCTCGTCGGTGCCGACGATCGTGGCCGACGACTTCTTGCCGTCGGCGAAGATCACGGTGACGTTGTCGCCCTGCGCGGTGGCCACCACGTGGTTGTTGGTGACGATGTAGCCGTCCTTGGACAGCACGACGCCGGAGCCCTCACCGCTGCCGGTGGTGATCGAGACGACGCTGTCCTGCACGGCCGAGGCGATCGAGGCGAGCGACGAGCGGTCGACCACCTTGGTGACCGACGAGTTGCCGGTCTGCACCGCGGGCGACGAGCTGTCGTCGTCGAAGGCGAGCGCGGTCGCGGCGCCGACGCCGCCGGCGCCGAGCGCGATCAGCACGGCCGCGGCGCCGGCGATCAGGATCTTGCGGCCCCGGGTGTTGCGCGGCCGCTGCTGCTGGTCGACGGGCGCGGCCCAGGCCGGCTGCCCGTCGGAGACCCAGGTCTGGCCCTCGCCCCAGGCCTGGCCCTCGGCGGCGCCGATCTGGGGCTGCGTCTGCGTGGTGCTGCCGGCGGGAGCCCAGGCGCCGGGCGTGCCGGCGTAGGCCGACTGCTGCGCATAGGGCGACTGCGGCTGCTGCGGCTGGCCGTAGGGCTGCTGCGGGTAGCCCGGGTGCTGGTAGCCGGGATGCTGCTGCCAGGGCGACGGCTGCTGCCACTGGGGCGGGCCGGACTGGGGCTGGCCGGACTGGGGCGGGCCGGACTGGGGCGGGCCGGACTGGGGCGGGCCGGACTGGGGAGCAACGGGCGCGCCGGACTGGGGAACGCCGGACTGCGGGGCAGCGGCCGGCGGGCCCCACTGGGGGGTCTGCGGCGCGGCCGGGGGAACGACGGGCTGCGCGGCCGTCGGCTCCTCAGACTGTCCCCGCTCCGGGCTGCTGCTCTCAGAGGAGGCGTCCGCGGGTCGCGGGTCGGTCTCGTTCTCGTTCATGCCCACAACCTTGCCCCGTCGCGCTCGTACCGACCTGTGTTAGGCCTGGATGTTTTCTGTGAAGCCTTTATCCGGATTTAGCGTAGGCAAAGTCACCTTGAAGGTGGCACCCTGTCCCGATTCCGAGATCACCTCGACGGTTCCTTGGTGCGACCTGACGATCGCCGCCACGATGGCCAGCCCCAGACCCGTCCCGGTGGCCGCCCGCTGGGTGTTGCGCGTGCGCGCCTCGTCCACCCGGTAGAACCGCTCGAAGATGTGCGCCTTCTGATTCTCGGTCAGCCCCGGCCCGGTGTCCGACACCTCGAACGACGCCCGGCCGTCCGGCTCCGCGTAGACCCGCAGGGTCACCGTCGCCTCCGGCGGCGTGTGCACCAGGGCGTTGGTCATCAGGTTGCCGATCACCTGGCGCAGCCGGGCGTCGTCGCCGCTGACGACCAGGCTCTCGGCGCTGTCGCGGACCTCGAGCTCGATGGTGCGCTCGGGCGCGGTGGCCTGTGCGGCCTCGACCGCGTCGAGCGCCAGCACCGGCAGCTCGACCGGGGCCAGGTTGAGCGGCCGCTCCCGGTCGAGGCGGGCCAGCAGCAGCAGATCCTCGACGAGCAGGCCCATCCGGGCCGCCTCGTCCTCGATGCGGCGCACCAGCTTGGCGACGTCCTCGGGGTCGGTGACCGCGCCCTGGCGGTAGAGCTCGGCGAAGCCGCGGATGGTGGTCAGCGGCGTGCGCAGCTCGTGCGACGCGTCGGCCACGAACTGCCGCATCTTGCCCTCGGAGCGCACGGCCCGCGACTCGGAATGCTGGGCCGCCTCGGCCGCCTCGTTGGCCACCGACTCGGCCGCGCGGGCCGCCGCCTCCGACTCGGCGCGAGCGGTGAAGGCCGCCTCGATCTGCGCGAGCATGGCGTTGAGGGCCCGGGAGAGCCGGCCCAGCTCGGTCGTGGGTGGCCCGCCGTGCCCCTCGGGGTCGGGGACGCGCTGGGTGAGGTCGCCGGCGCCGATCGCGGCCGCGGTGCGCTCGATCTGGTGCAGCGGGATCAGGCTCTGCCGGACCAGGGCGGCGCCGACCGAGGCGAGCGCGATCAGCACGCCCACGCCGACCAGCAGGTCGACCCAGAGCAGCTGGCTGACCGCCTGCTTGATCACCGAGAGCTTCTCGGCCACCTGGAGCACGGCGCCGCTGCTGTCGACGACGACCAGCACACGCCACTCCACCTTGCCGTTCGGCGACTTGACCGTGTACGGCTGACCGAGCACCGCGTTGATGTCGTCGAGGCCCTTGACCAGCGGCGGGAAGTCCTGCTCGCCCAGCTTGTCGTCGCCGGCGGCGACGCCGTCGGCGTCACGCACACCACTGACCGAGCTGAGCGAGACGTAGAAGTCGGCCGGCACCGGGATCTTGGTGGCGTAGCGGAGCCGGGAGATCGTGGCCGCGTAGACGCTGATCGACGAGTCGACCCGCTTGAGCAGGTAGTTGTGCAGGGCGTAGGTGCTCGCGGCGCTTATCGCGACCAGCGCCGCGAAGACCAGCGTCAGCACGGAGGCCACCAGCTTGACCCGCAGCGGGACGGAGCGCAGGCTGCCCTGCAGCGGGAGCGTGGTGCGCACCCGCTCGGTGAGGGTCACGGCGCGGCTCAGACGGCGGGTTTGCGGAGCACGTACCCGACGCCGCGAAGCGTGTGGATCAGGCGCGGCTGCACGTTGTCGACCTTGCGGCGCAGGTACGAGATGTACGACTCGACGATGTTGTCGTCACCGCGGAAGTCGTATTTCCAGACGTGGTCGAGGATCTGCGCCTTGGAGAGCACCCGGTTGGCGTTGAGCATGAGGTAGCGCAGGAGCTTGAACTCGGTCGGCGAGAGCTGCACGCGCTGACCGGCGCGGTAGACCTCGTGGGTCTCCTCGTCGAGCTCGAGGTCGGCGAAGACCAGGCGCGACGGCTCCTCGTCGCCCTGCGTCGTGCGGCGCAGCACCGCCCGGATGCGGGCGGTGAGCTCCTCGAGGCTGAACGGCTTGGTGACGTAGTCGTCGCCGCCCAGGGTGAGGCCGCGGATCTTGTCGTCCGTGCCGTCCCGGGCGGTCAGGAAGACCACGGGGGTACGCTGGCCGCCCTCGCGCATGAGCCGGATGACCTCGAAACCGTCGAGGTCGGGCAGCATCACGTCGAGGACGACGAGGTCGGGGGTGGAGTTCTTCGCCGCGCTGACCGCCGCGCTGCCGCTCATCGCGGTGCTCACGTCGAAGCCGGCGAATCGGAGGCTGGCGGAAAGCAGCTCGAGGATGTTCGCGTCGTCCTCGACGACGAGCAGTTTCGCCTCGGCCTGCTTGGGCTGGGTCTGAACGGCCATGACACCCAGTATTTATCAGTCCGCTGCGACTGGCCTGCACGGCGGCTGAAAGTTTTCTGAAAGCCTGCTTAGGCCGCCAGGCGGTAGCCGGAGACGCGGAGCGAGGACTGCGCGGCGCGGGCGAGCACCTTGCGGTCGGCTCCGGCGGCGGGACGCAACGCGGGCGCGGTCACGAGGGTAACGGTCAACTTCTTGAGAGCGGCGACCCGGCGTACGGAATCCCACAGCGTGTCGTCACCGATGAAGGCGGCCGCCGTCGAGTCGTAGACGAGCGAGGCCGGCACCACCGGGGCGCCGGCGTCGATCGCGGCCTGGAACAGCGCCGGCCGGAAAGCGCCCTGGTTGGCGCCGCAATAGGTGGTGCCCTCGGGGAAGGCCGCGACCGTCCGGCCCGACCGCAGCGCCGCGGTCACCTCGGCCACCGTGCCCGGCAGCGCCTTCGGACGGGAGCGGTCGATGAAGATCGCGCCGGAGAGGCCGGCCAGCGCGCCGATGCCCGGCCACGCGCCGACCTCGCCCTTGGCCACCAGACGGACCGGCGCCGACGCGGTCAGCACCAGGATGTCCAGCCAGGAGACGTGGTTGGCCACGATCAGGCTGCCCGGCCTCACCGCCGGTCCCTGCCGGACGACCTTGATGCCCAGGACCGCGAGCATCGTGCGGGCCAGGGTCCGCAGCGCGACTCCCCGCAGGACAGGCACGAGCAAGAGACCGCTGAGGAGTACGCCGGCCAGCGTGACCATGCGCAGAAATCCGGCACCGGGAAGCACCCGCCGGTCGAGCCCGTCACGGCACAGCGCGGTGCACCCGGACACCGGCTGCCAGAGGGCGATCATCGGGTCGCTCCGAGGAAGTGGCGGCGGTACCGCGGGTCCAGCCGGTCCATGGAGAACAGCACGTAGAAGTCGGCGCAGTTGAAGTCGGGGTCGTAGGCCGGCTCGCCGCAGACCCAGCTGCCGATCCGCAGATAGCCCTTGAGCAGCGCCGGCGGCTGCACCTTGGGGTCGCCTTCGAGATCGGTCCCGGCCAGCCAGGGCCGGCGCGGCGTGACCCGCAGGGCGGGCGGTGAGAGGTGCTTGCCGCGCACCCGGGCCCACACGCCGGCCGCGGTGACGCCGCCGTCGTCGAGCGGCACCGAGGCGCAGCCGCCGAGCCAGCGCAGGTTGTTCAGGTGCAGGTAGCGGGCGATGCCGGCCCACATCAGGTTGACGACCGCACCGCTGCGGTGGTCGGGGTGCACGCAGGAGCGGCCGGTCTCGACCAGCTGGTCGCGCAGGGGCCGCAGGCCGGCCAGGTCGAACTCGCCGTCGCCGTAGCGGCGGCCGGCGCGCTCGGCGGCCTTCGGGGGAAGCATCCGGTAGGTGCCGACCACCGCGCCGGACGCGTCGTCGCGCACGATCAGGTGGTCGCAGAACTCGTCGAACTCGTCGACGTCGCGCCCGTCGGCGGAGGCGGGGAGACGGGCGCCGAGCTCGCCCGCGAAGACGTCGTGTCGCAGCCGCTGCGCGGCGGCGACCTGCTCGGGGTCGTCGGCGATGAGCAGGGTGTAGCCGCTGGTCCCGGTGGGGGCGGCGGCGGTAAGTAATACGGCCATGTGATCTGTGTAAGGGTGACACCTGCCGATGGAATGTCGGTCCAGGTGGCGATTCATGGCCACAAAATGAACGGCTTGTGCGAGCCTTCCTCGCATGCACATTCCTGCTCGTTACAACGGTCCACCGGGCACAGGGAACGGTGGTTGGTCGGCCGGGGCCTTCGCGGTCGCGGCGGGTGCGCGGGTGGGTGGGCCGGTCTACGAGGTGACCCTGCGGGTGCCGCCACCGTTTGAGACGCAGCTGCGGCTCGACGGCGGCTCGGTGCTCGACGGCGACACGCTCGTGGCGTCTCTGGCCGAGGTGGACCCGGGGCTTGCGGCGGTGGCGCCGGCCGGGCTCGCGGAGGCGGAGGAGGCGTCGCGGTCGTACCCCGGTTTCACGGCGCATCCGTTCCCCACGTGCTACGTCTGCGGCACCGCGCGCCCCGACGGGCTGCGCATCTTCTCCGGGCCGCTGCCGAACGGGCGTACGGCCGCACCCTGGTCCGTGCCCGAAGAGGCGGATCTTCCGGTGGTCTGGGCCGCGCTCGATTGTCCCGGCGGATGGGCGGCCCTGATCAACGGGCGGACGTACGTGCTGGGCCGGATCGCGGCCGAGGTGGCCGCCCTCCCCGAACCGGGCACGACCTGCGTCGTCGTGGGCGCCGCGGTCGAGTTCAGCGGCCGCAAGGCGCTGGTCGGCTCCACCGTGTACGGGCCGGAGGGTGACCGGATCGCCACGGCACGGGCCACATGGATCGCCACGGTTTAGTAGGTTGACCTCTCCCAGCCCTCGGAAAGGATTTCGATGAGCACCGACGAGATCGTCGTCGAGCACCTCACGAAGCAGTACAAACGTCTACGTGCGGTGGACGATCTCTCGTTCAGCGTCCGCACCGGCCGCGTGACCGGCTTCCTCGGTCCCAACGGCGCGGGCAAGACCACGACGCTGCGCATGCTGCTCGGCCTGGTCACGCCGACTTCCGGCCAGGCCACCTTCGGCGGCACGAAATACGTCGACCTGCACGACCCGCTCAAGCACGTCGGCGCGGTGCTCGAGGCGTCCAGCGCCCACCGCGGCCGCACCGGGCGCAACCACCTGCGGATGATCTGCCGCGCGGCCGGCCTGCCGGACAGCCGGGCCGACGAGGTGCTGACGATCGTCGGGCTCACCCCGGCCGCCAACCGCAAGTTCAAGGGCTACTCGCTGGGCATGCGCCAGCGGCTCGGCATCGCCGCGGCCCTGCTCGGCGACCCGCGCGTGCTGATCCTCGACGAGCCGGCCAACGGCCTCGACCCCGAGGGCATCCGCTGGATGCGCGACCTGCTCAAGGCGCTGGCCTCCGAGGGGCGGACGGTGCTGGTCTCCAGCCACCTGCTGGGCGAGATGCAGCTGCTGGCCGACGACGTGGTGATCGTGGCGGCCGGCAAGCTGATCCGGCAGGGCCCGGTCGACGAGGTGCTGGGCACGATGGGCACGGGCGCGCACGTCCGGGTCCGCACCCCGCAGGCGGCCGAGCTCAAGGCCGCCCTCTCCGAGCTGAACGCGACCGCCACCGAGCAGTCCGACGGCTCCCTCATGGTCGTCGGCGCCGAAGCGGCCGCGATCGGCCACGCCGCCTTCACCGCCTCGGTCGAGCTGCACGAGCTGGCCACCGAGCGCGGCGATCTCGAACAGGTGTTCCTGCAGCTGACGGCCGGAAAGGCTGGAATCCGATGAGTCTCGGCCTGGTCAACGCGGAACTGTTCAAGGTCCGCACCACCTCGATCTGGTGGATCCTCGGCATCGTCCTGGTGCCGTTGTACGCGGCGAGCGTGCTGGCCAACTGGGCCACGTTCGCCACCACCGACCCCGCCACCACCGAGGGCGCGAGCGACGTGCAGGCCGAGCAGGTGCAGGCCGCGCTCGAGCCGGTCAACGTGGCCACCACGATGTACACGAGCGGTCAGTACTTCGGCATCCTGATCGTGGTGCTGCTCGCCGCGATCATCGTGACGAGCGAGTTCTTCCATCTGACGGCCACTACCACGTTCCTGACCACGCCGCGGCGGGAATCGGTCATCCTGGCCAAGTTCGGCGCCGCGATCGTGGTGGGCCTGATCGTGTGGCTGCTGACGACGGTGATCAACCTGATCGTCGTACCACCGATCATGTCGAACCTCGACGTGCCCACGCAGCTCGGCTCGGCCGACGTCTGGCGGGCGATCGGGCTCAACGCGCTGGCCTTCGTGCTGTGGGCGATCCTCGGCGTCGGCGTGGGCGTGCTGATCCGCAGCCAGATCGCGGCCACACTGGTCCTGGCCATCTCCTACGTGGTCGGCAGCGCGGCCCTGCAGCTGGTGTTCTTCCTGCTCAGCCAGTGGGTGGCCGAGTGGATCAACAAGCTTCAGGTGCTCGTGCCGACCACCGCCTCGCAACTGATGATTTCCGGAACCGACCTGCCGGGTAACCCTCCGCGATGGGTCGGTGCCGCCGTGCTGATCGGCTACGCCGCCATTACCGGAATCATCGGCACATTGATCACCAAGCGTCGCGACATCTCTTGAGGAAAGGGCGTCACACAACCGACGTGGGGACAGTTCGCCTCTAGGGACGGCGTAGCCTGGATGCCGAATCCTTCCCGTCCCATGTGACGGAAACAGTCGCGTGCTGACAAACATGGTGAAAGAGGCGAACACGGAAGTGTCGACCCAGCAGACCTCTCATGAGAACCCACTCGCGGACTTCGGTCCCAACGAGTGGATCGTCGACGAGATGTACCAGCGTTACCTGGCCGACCCCACCAGCGTCGACCCCGCATGGCACGACTTCTTCGCCGACTACAAGCCGGCGATGGCCACGGGTTCGATCGTGACGCCCGACGAGGCGACCGCGGCGAACGCCACCGCCAGCGCCAAGCGCGCCGGCACCGACGCACCGGCCGCCACCACCGTGGCCCCCGTCAAGCCGACTGTTCCCGCCGCGGCTCCGGCCCAGGAGAAGCCCGCCCCGAAACCGGAGGCCAAGCCGGCGCCCAAGCCGGCTCCGGCCGAGGCCAACGGCAAGGCGTCCGAGGGTGCCAAGACCACCACGCTCCGCGGTGTCGCTGCCAAGATCGTACAGAACATGTCGGCCTCGCTGGAGGTGCCGACCGCCACATCGGTGCGCACGGTCCCGGCCAAGCTCATGGTCGACAACCGCATCGTGATCAACAACCACCTCCAGCGCGGCCGGGGCGGGAAGGTCAGCTTCACCCACCTGATCGGCTGGGCGCTGGTCCGCGCGGTCATGAAGCACCCGGAGATGAACAACTCGTTCGCCCAGGTCGACGGCAAGCCCGCCCTGGTGCAGCCGGAGAGCATCAACCTCGGCATCGCCATCGACCTCGCCAAGAAGGACGGCTCCCGCACGCTGGTCGTGCCGTCCATCAAGGGCTGCGAGAAGATGGACTTCCGCAAGTTCTGGCAGGCGTACGAGGACGTGGTCCGGCGCGCCCGCCGCAACGAGCTGACCATGGACGACTACGCCGGCACGACGATCTCGCTGACCAACCCGGGCGGCATCGGCACGGTGCACTCCATCCCCCGCCTGATGACCGGCCAGAGCGCCATCATCGGCGTCGGCGCCATGGAGTACCCCGCTCCCTACTCCGGCATGAGCGACGAGACCCTCACCGACCTCGGGGTCAGCAAGGTCACCACGCTGACCAGCACGTACGACCACCGGGTCATCCAGGGCGCGCAGTCCGGCGAGTTCCTCAAGGCCATGCACGAGTTCCTGCTCGGCGACCACGGCTTCTACGACGAGATCTTCACGTCGCTGCGCATCCCGTACGAGCCGGTCCGCTGGGTCCGCGACGTCGCGCACACCTCCGAGGGCCAGATCGACAAGGCGGCCCGGGTCGTCGAGCTCATTCACGCGTACCGCGTGCGCGGCCACCTCATGGCCGACACCGACCCGCTCGAGTTCGAGATCCGCCGCCACCCCGACCTCGACGTGCTCCAGCACGGGCTGACCCTGTGGGACCTCGACCGGACGTTCCCGGTCGGCGGCTTCGCCGGCAAGCAGAAGATGAAGCTGCGCGACGTGCTCGGCGTCCTGCGCGACACGTACTGCCGCCGGGTCGGCATCGAGTACATGCACATCCAGGGCCCCGAGGAGCGGCGCTGGATCCAGGACCGCATCGAGATCAAGTACACGAAGCCCGACGCGGACGAGCAGAAGCACATTCTCAACCGGCTCAACGCGGCCGAGGCCTTCGAGACCTTCCTGCAGACCAAGTTCGTCGGCCAGAAGCGGTTCTCGCTCGAGGGCGGCGAGTCGCTGATCCCGCTGCTCGACGCGGTGCTCGAGTCGTCGGCCGAGGCCGGGCTGGACGAGATGGTCATCGGCATGGCCCACCGCGGCCGGCTGAACGTGCTGGCCAACATCGTCGGCAAGCCGTACGAGAAGATCTTCAACGAGTTCGAGGGTCAGATGGACCCGAAGTCGGCCCACGGCTCCGGCGACGTCAAGTACCACCTGGGCCAGACCGGCAAGTACACGGCGCCCGACGGCGAGCACGCGACGACCGTCAGCGTGGTCGCCAACCCCTCCCACCTGGAGGCGGTCGACCCGGTGCTCGAGGGCATCGTCCGGGCCAAGCAGGACCGGCTCGACCTCGGCCTGCACGGCTACACGGTGCTGCCGGTGCTCGTGCACGGCGACGCCGCGTTCGCCGGGCAGGGCGTGGTGGCCGAGACGCTCAACCTCTCCCAGCTGCGCGGCTACCGCACCGGCGGCACGGTGCACGTGGTCGTCAACAACCAGGTCGGCTTCACCACCGCGCCCGAGTACAGCCGCTCGTCGCTCTACTCGACCGACGTCGCCCGGATGATCCAGGCGCCGATCTTCCACGTGAACGGCGACGACCCCGAGGCCGTCGTGCGGGTCGCCAAGCTGGCCTTCGAGTACCGCCAGGCGTTCAACAAGGACGTCGTGATCGACCTGGTCTGCTACCGCCGCCGCGGTCACAACGAGGGCGACGACCCGTCGATGACCAACCCGCGGATGTACGAGATCATCGACACCAAGCGCTCGGTGCGCAAGCTCTACACCGAGGAGCTGATCGGCCGGGGTGACATCACCGTGGACGGCGCTCAGGAGCAGCTGCGCGACTACCAGTCCCAGCTGGAGCAGGTCTTCAAGGCCACCCGCGACTCGGCCGGCACGCCGCCGCGCCCGCGGGTGATCTCCGAGGAGGCCGAGCCCGAGGTCGACACCGCGGTCGACGCGGCAGTGGTCCGCTCGGTCGGCCAGGCCCACATCGAGCTGCCCGAGGGCTTCACCCCGCACAAGCGGGTCCAGCAGCTGCTCGAGCGCCGGGCCAAGATGGGCAACGACGGCGGCATCGACTGGGGCTTCGGCGAGCTGGTCGCGTTCGGCTCGCTGCTCAGCCAGGGCGTCACGGTCCGGCTCGCCGGCCAGGACTCGCGCCGCGGCACGTTCGTCTCCCGGCACGCCTCGGTCGTCGACGCCAAGACCGGCAAGGACTTCCTGCCGCTCTCCACCCTGGCCACCGGCAACGCCCGCTTCTTCGTGCACGACTCGCTGCTCAGCGAGTACGCGGCGATGGGCTTCGAGTACGGCTACTCGGTGGAGAACCCGGAGGCGCTGGTCCTCTGGGAAGCCCAGTTCGGCGACTTCGTCAACGGCGCCCAGTCGATCGTCGACGAGTTCATCTCCTCCGGCGAGGTGAAGTGGGGCCAGAAATCGTCGCTGGTGCTGCTGCTCCCGCACGGCCAGGAGGGCCAGGGCCCCGACCACTCGTCGGGCCGTCCCGAGCGGTTCCTGCAGCTCTGCGCGCAGGACAACATGCGGGTGGCCAACCCGACCACCCCGGCGAACTACTTCCACCTGCTGCGCCGCCAGGCCCTGTCCAGCAAGCGCAAGCCGCTGGTGGTCTTCTCACCCAAGTCGCTGCTGCGCCACAAGCTCGCGGTGTCGTCGGTCGCCGACTTCACGCAGGGCACGTTCCAGCCGGTCATCGGCGACGCCGGGGTCAACGGCACGCCGCTGGACGCCGGCTCGGTCAAGCGGGTCCTGCTCTGCTCGGGCAAGGTCTACTACGACCTGTTCCAGGCCCGGGCCGAGCGCGGCATCACCGACACGGCGATCATCCGGATGGAGCAGATCTACCCGTTGCCGGTGGCGGAGCTCAAGGCGATCCTGGCCCAGTTCCCGAACGCCGAGGACTACGCCTGGGTGCAGGAGGAGCCGGCCAACC
The DNA here is from genome assembly GCF_900215205.1 of Paractinoplanes atraurantiacus. GTDB lineage: Bacteria > Actinomycetota > Actinomycetes > Mycobacteriales > Micromonosporaceae > Actinoplanes > Actinoplanes atraurantiacus. The sequence continues at coordinate 862,721 of NZ_OBDY01000001.1, read as the reverse complement.
AGGGCGCCTGGTCGTTCGTCGCGCTCAACCTGCTCGAGCACCTCGAGGGTGTGCGCCTGCGGCGGATCTCCCGCCCGGCCGCCGCCGCGCCGGCCGTCGGCTCGGCCAAGATGCACGACGCCGAGCAGACGGCACTGATCGAGGCCTCGCTGCCGCGGCCGTGATCTCGTTGTGAAAGAGGGGGCGCTCCGCCGCGGCGGAGCGCCCCCTCTTACTATCCGGGCATGTACTTCACCGATCGCGGCATCGAGGAGCTGGTCGAACGGCGTGGCCAGGAAACGGTCACGCTGGAGTGGCTCGGCGAGCAGCTGCGGACCTTCGTCGACCTGAACCCCGAGTTCGAGACCCCGATCGAGCGGCTGGCCACGTGGCTGGCCCGCGACGACGAGGACGAGGACGAATAGTTCTCCGGTCCGGCGCGTGGAGCTCTCCCCCGATGCCGAGATCGACCGAACGCAGTGGTGGGCACGGATCCCAGCCGTCCGTGCCCTGCTCGACCACGGGCTGAACATCCCGGGCGGGGTGACGTTCCTGGTCGGCGAGAACGGATCGGGCAAGTCGACGCTGATCGAGGCGCTGGCCGTGGCCACCGGGCTCAACCCGGAGGGCGGGTCGCGGTCGGCCCGGCACTCGACCCGGGCCACCGAGGCGCCGCTGGGTTCCCTGCTGAAAGTCATCCGTACGCCAGGGAAGCGCGTCAACTCGTACTTCCTCCGGGCCGAGACCACCCACGGCCTGTACACGTACCTCGAAGGTCTTCCGGGCGACAATCCGGACGCCGGGCTGCACGAGCAGAGCCACGGCGAAGGGTTTCTGGAGCTTTTGACCCGCAAGTTCCGGGGGTACGGGTTCTATCTGATGGACGAGCCGGAGGCGCCCCTCTCGTTCACGTCGACGCTGGGGCTGCTCCAGATGCTGGACAAGCTCCGCGCGGACGGCGCGCAGGTCGTGGTCGCCACGCATTCGCCGCTGCTGACGGCCCTGCCCGGGGCGACGATCCTCGCGCTCGGCGCGGACGGCATCGCGAAGGTGGCGTGGGACGACCTGGAGATCGTGGCGAACTGGCGCGGATTCCTGGCCTCGCCGACCGCGTACCTCCGCCATTTGTGACAGGCATGGCGTCATCCACAGTTAGGACTTTCGGCCCGGCGGTGCCCGGGTCTCGCCGGTAGGTTTGGTCCGTGGCACGAAGTGTGTATGTGACCGGTCTGGGGCCGAGCGTCGGCAAGGGCACGGTCGCCCTCGGGTTGGTGGAGCTGCTCTCCCGGCAGGTCGCGCGGATCGGTGTCTTCCGGCCGCTGGTGGCCGGGGCCGAGGACGATCCGCTGCTCACCCTGCTGACCAAGCGCTATCCGGTCGTCGCGCCCTACGCGGAGTCGTACGGCGTGACCACGGCCGAGGCGAGCGCGCTGGTCGCCGACGGCAAGTGGGAAGAGCTGATCTCCCGCATCGTCGAGCGCTACCGCGAGGTCGAGCGGCTGGCGAGCTCGGTCGTGGTGATCGGCAGCGACTTCGCGGCCGGCGCCAGCGCCGACGACGAGATCCCGCGCGAGCTGGGCTTCAACGCCCGGCTGGCCACCGAGTTCGGCAGCGTCGTGATCCCGGTGATCAGCGGCGCCGGGCGCGGGGCGGAGTCGCTGGTCGCGGCGGCCCGCAGCGCGTACCACTCGCTCACCGACCTCGACGCGACAGTCCTCGCCGTCATCGCCAACCGCGTGCCGCCCACGGTCCGGACGGCCCCGCTGCTCGAGGCCGGGCTTCCGGTGCCGATGTGGGCCATTCCCGAGGTCGCCGCGGTGAGCGCGCCGACCGTGGCCGAGGTGGCGGCCTCACTCGACGCGACCGTCATCTCCGGCGGGGCGAGCGCCCTCGACCGCGACGTGCTCGACTACGTGGTCGGCGCCGCCCACGTGCCGGCCCTGCTCGACCACCTGACCGACGGGGCGCTGCTGATCACCCCCGGCGACCGGGCCGACCTGCTGGTCGCGGCCAGCGCCGCCCACGCCGCCGGCAACGTGACCCTCGCCGGCCTGGTGCTGACCCTCGGCGAGCGGCCCGACGAGCGCGCGGTCCGGGTGATCGAGCGGCTCAACACCGGCCTGGCCATGCTGGTGGTCGACTCCGACAGCTACCACACCATCTCCGCCGCCGGCCGCATCGAGGCCCGCCTCGGCACGGGCACGCCCCGCAAGATCGAGGCCGCGCTCGGCGCCTTCAAGGAGAGCGTCGACACCGGCGAGCTGACCCGCCTGCTCGACGTGGCCCGTTCCAGCCGGGTCACCCCGCTGATGTTCGAGAACGATCTGATCGACCGGGCCCGCGCCGAGCGGCGCCACCTCGTGCTGCCCGAGGGCACCGACGAGCGCATCCTGCGGGCCACCGAGACGCTTCTGCGGCGCGGCGTGGCCGACCTGACCCTGCTCGGCGTCCCCGACGAGATCACCCGGCGGGCCCGCGAGCTGGGCCTCGAGATCGGCGGCGCCCAGCTGGTCGACCCCGAGACCAGCCAGTGGCGCGACGAGTTCGCCGCCACCTATGCCGAGCTGCGCAAACACAAGGCGGTCTCGCTCGATCTGGCGTACGACGTGGTCCGCGACGTCAACTACTTCGGCACCCTGATGGTGCAGGCCGGCAAGGCCGACGGCATGGTCTCCGGCGCCAACCACACGACCGCGGCCACCATCCGGCCCGCCTTCGAGATCATCAAGACCGTTCCCGACGTGTCGGTGGCCTCCAGCGTGTTCTTCATGCTGCTGGCCGACCGGGTCCTGGTCTACGGCGACTGCGCGGTCAACCCCGACCCCGACGCGGCCCAGCTGGCCGACATCGCGCTCTCCTCGGCGCGGACGGCGGCCGCCTTCGGCATCGAGCCGCGGGTGGCGATGCTGTCGTACTCGACCGGCAGCTCCGGCGCGGGCGCCGACGTGGAAAAGGTCGCGGCGGCCACGGCCCTGGTGCGCGAGCGGGCGCCCGAGTTGCCGGTCGAGGGCCCGATCCAGTACGACGCGGCCATCGACCCCGCGGTGGCGGCGACCAAGCTGCCCGACAGCACCGTCGCGGGCAAGGCGACGGTCTTCATCTTCCCCGACCTCAACACGGGCAACAACACGTACAAGGCGGTGCAGCGCTCGGCCGGCGCCGTCGCGGTCGGCCCGGTCATGCAGGGCCTGCGGCGCCCGGTGAACGACCTGTCGCGTGGGGCGACAGTCAAAGACATCGTCAACACAGTGGCCATCACAGCGATCCAGGCGGCGGCACGATGACTCGAGTTCTGGTCCTCAACAGCGGTTCCTCGTCGGTGAAGTACAGGCTTTTCGACGGCACCGAGACGGTCGCCAAGGGCCTCATCGAGCGGATCGGCGAGGCCGGCGGCGACACGGCCGACCACCGCGCGGCCCTGCAGCGCATCATGGACTCGGTCGACCTGTCCGGCCTGGCCGCGGTGGGTCACCGGGTCGTGCACGGCGGGCCCGAGTTCAGCGCGCCGACGGTCATCGACGACGAGGTCGTCGCCCGCATCGAGTCGCTGGTGCCGCTGGCCCCGCTGCACAATCCGGCCGCGCTGACCGGCATCGAGGTGGCCCGCAAGCTGCTGCCCGACGTGCCACAGGTGGCGGTCTTCGACACGGCGTTCCACGCCACGATCCCGCCCGAGGGCGTGACCTGGGCGATCGACGCCGCATTGGCCGAGCGATGGCAGATCCGGCGGTACGGGTTCCACGGCACCTCACACGCCTACGTGGCCCGCAAGACGGCCGAGCTGCTGGGGCGCCCGGTCGAGGACACGAACGTGATCACGCTGCACCTCGGCAACGGAGCGAGCGCCTGCGCGGTCCGGGGCGGCCTCAGCGTGGCCACGTCGATGGGCATGTCACCGCAGGGCGGCCTGGTGATGGGCACCCGCAGCGGCGACATCGACCCGACGGTCGTCTTCCAGCTGCATCGCGTGGCCGGCCTGCCGATCGAGGAGATCGAGAACAGCCTGACCCGCCACGCCGGCCTGCTCGGCCTCACCGGCGAGAACGACCTGCGCGCCGTCATCAAGCGCCGCGACGCGGGCGATCCGGCCGCCGGCCTGGCCTTCGACGTCTACTGCCGCCGCATCCGCGAATACGTCGGCGCCTACCTGGCCGTGCTGGGCCGCGTGGACGCCATCGCCTTCACCGCCGGCGTGGGCGAGAACTCGCCGCCGGTCCGGGCCTCGTCCCTGTCCGGCCTGGAGCCCCTGGGCATCGAGATCGACCCGTCCCGCAACGAGAGCGGCGACAGCGTCATCTCGCCGGACGGCACCCGCATCCCGGTCTGCGTCGTACCCACCGACGAGGAGCTGGAGATCGCCGACCAGTCCCGGACGGCGCTCTCCCTCTCCCGCTGACGGCCGGCGCGGGTCATGCCCGCGCCGGGCCGGCGCTCAGGCTACGAGCCAGACGATCAGGGCGATGACGACCACGGCGACGGCGACGGCGCCGATGATCAGCGGGGTCTTGGAGGCCGGGGCCTGCTGTTGCTGCGGGGCATCCTCCGTGAAGGCACGGAACGCCTCGGTGTTGCCGCTCGGGTCGACTCTGTTGTCAGACATGCGCAAGACCTTAGCGAAACAGCGCTCGCCCTCCGACCCCACAGTCACCGCGCGGCCCGTCTACCTGGACAAACGCCCCGTACCGGGATTCACCCCAACGAGGAGGGGCTCAGCCGTAACGTCGCTCGCCGGCGGGTTGCGCAGCGCGAGTCAGAATGGGACGGGTGCATCGCCGAACTCTTGTCCTCGGGCTCGGAGCCGTCGCGCTCGCCGGTTGTTCGACCGAGAAAGCCGCACCCAGGCCCAGCCTTCCGCCCGCCACGAGTGTTCCGACCGTGACAGCGACCAGCCCGGCCACCTCGAGACCGGCGGCGAAGAAGGCGCCGGCACGGCAGTTCCCGGTCGGCACGCGGCGGCTGGCGCTGCGGCGAGGGGCGGACCGGCCGCTGACGACGACGGTCTGGGCGCCGAAGGGTGACGGGCCGTTCCCGCTCATCCTCTTCAGCCATGGGCTGACCGCGAATCCCGGCAGCTACGCCGACCTGCTGCGGTCGTGGGCGCGGGCCGGGTTCGTGGTGGCGGCGCCGGCCTATCCGCACACCTCGGGCGAGTCGGGCGAGCTCAACGTGCTTGATGTGCTCAATCAGCCGGCCGACGCCTCGTACGTCATAACCGAGGTCCTGGCCGAGCTCAAAGGGAGCATCGACGCCGAGCGGGTCGCCGCCGCCGGGCACTCGGCGGGCGGGATCACCACGATCGGCATGTTCAGCAACGCCCGGGACGAGCGCCTGGTCGCCGGGGTCGTGCTGGCCGGCCGGCAGGTGCTCGCGTCCCCGTTCACCGGGGCCGAGGCGCCGCTGTTCTTCGTGCACGGACAGCGCGACAAGGTGGTGGGCTACAGCGACGGCCGGGCCGCCTACGACGCCGTGCCCTGGCCCAAGGCCCTGCTCAGCGTCGTCCGGGGCGGGCACATCGCGACCGGCCCGGCCTTCGACGTCGTGTCCGCGACGACCACGGACTTCTGGCGCTGGAGCCTGTACGGCGACTCCGCCGCCCGCAACCGCCTGAAAGCGGACGCGACGCGCGGCGGGCTGGCCACGCTGGACGAAAAGCTGCATTGACACCCATGCCCACGCAAGATCCAATATGCCGCGTGAGAACGGGGACACGGATCGTGGCGGCCGCGGCCGCCGTCGCACTACTCGGCGGTTGTTCCGGCGAACAGCGGGACCTCCCGAAAGCGGAGAGTGACACCTGGGGCGATCCCCCGGCAGCGGCCTCGGCCGCGAAGATCGGCGCGCCGGGCTCGGCCTGCCCGCTTCCGGTCACCTTCGACCTGGCCGCGGACTGGTCCCCCGAGGGGGTCGAGGACGGCCTGTTCGACCAGGGCGGCTTCGCCCTGCGCTGCGAGATCGACGCCAAGCCGGCCGGCCACCTGGGCTTCCTGCGCGTCTGGACCGGTCCCGGGGCCGACTCCGCGGCCGCGCTCGAAACCTTCGTCAAGGCCGAACAGGGCACAGCCGCGATCACCGACCGCCGCACCCGCCCCCACAAGCTCGGCACCGAGGCGACCTACATGGACGTCGAGAACGAGCGCCCCGAACGCGTCCTCGCCGTGTTCACCACCCAGGGCATCGTCATCCTCACTCTGGGCGGCGCCGACACCGAGGAGCACAAGGCCATGCTTCCCGCGTACGTCCTGGCCAGCCGGACCATCGCATAAGCGCTGCTCAGTGCAGCAGGTCGACGACGACCTTGCCGAAGATGTCACCCGACTCGAGGCGGGCGAAGGCGTCGCCGACGGCGCTGAAGCCGTACGTCGAGTCGACCACCGGGCGCACGCCCGTCGACACGAGCAGGCCGAGCAGCTCCTCCAGGTCGTCCCGGGTGCCCATCGTGCTGCCCAGCACGTCGAGGCGCATGGCGAACAGCCGCCGCAGGTCCACGGTGGCCAGATGGCCGCCGGTGGCGCCGCAGACGACGATGCGGGCGCCCGGATTGGCGCATTTCATCGAATGCTCGAAGGTGGGCGCGCCCACCGACTCGATGACGACGTCGACCCGCTCGGGCAGGCGCGCGCCGGGCTCGACCGCCGTCGCCCCGAGCTCCGCGACGCGTTCCCGTTTTCCCGGGTCGCGACTGGTGGCGTACACCCTCTTGCCCATCGCCAGCGCCAGCGCGACCGCCGCCGTGGCCACCCCGCCGCCGGCGCCCTGCACCAGCACGGCGTCCGCCTCGTCGACGCGGCCGCGCGTCTTCAGCATGTGAAACGCCGTGAGCCAGGCCGTGGGCAGGCAGGCCGCGTCCACGAAGGACAGCCCGGCCGGCTTGGCCACCAGGCTCTCCGGCGGCACCGCGACCCGCTCGGCCAGCGTGCCGGGATGACGCTCGGAGAGCAGCGACAGACCGCGCGGGTCGGCCTCGTCGGCGACGACCGGATAGATGACCACCTCGTTGCCGTCCGGGTCGACGCCGGCCGCGTCACAGCCGAGGATCATCGGCAGGCGGTCGGCGGGCAGCCCCACTCCGCGCAGCGACCAGAGGTCGTGCTGGTTGAGCGAGGCGGCCCGCACCTCGATCGTCACCCAGCCGTCGGGCGGGGTCGGCTCGGGCCTCTCGCCCACGCGCAGCGCGGAGCGGGGGTCGTCGGGATCGGCGGCGATGGCGTAGGCGGCGCGCATAGCTGAGAACCCTAGTGGCGCGCCGCCCTCGGACGGAACGGTCAGGAAACCGCTGTCGTACGGGTCTCGGGCGCGACCGGCGCACCACGGCGGGCCACCCCGTCGGCGATGGCCGCGGCGGCGACCGCCTCGGCAACCGCGGGCGCGACCCGGGGGTCGAGCGGCGACGGCACGATCGCCTCGGGGCGCAGGTCGTCGGAGACCACGTCGGCGATCGCCTCGGCCGCGGCCACCTTCATCCGCTCGGTGATCGTGGAGGCCCGCACGTCGAGGGCGCCCCGGAAGATGCCCGGGAAGGCCAGCACGTTGTTGATCTGGTTGGGGAAGTCGCTGCGGCCGGTCGCCACGACCGCCGCGTACTTGTGGGCGAGGGCCGGCGGCACCTCGGGCGTCGGGTTGGCCAGGGCGAAGATGATGCCGCCGGGCGCCATGCCGGCGATCGCGCTCTCGTCGATCGCACCGCCGGAGACCCCGATCAACACGTCGGCGCCGATCAGGGCCTCGGTGATCCCGCCCGTACGGCCCGACAGGTTGGTCGTCGCCGCCAGCTCCGCCTTGATCGTGGTGAGGTCGCCGCGCTCGGCGTGGATGATGCCGCGCGAGTCGCAGACGATGACGTTGGCGCCCTCGACACCGGCCGCGATCAGCGTCTGGGTGATCGCCACCCCGGCCGCGCCGGCGCCGCTGATCACGACGCGCAGGTCGGCGAAGCGGCGGCCGAGCAGCTTGGCCGCGTTGCGCAGCGCGGCCAGCGTGACCACCGCGGTGCCGTGCTGGTCGTCGTGGAAGACCGGGATGTCGAGCTCGGCGTCGAGCCGGCGCTCGATCTCGAAGCAGCGGGGCGCGCTGATGTCCTCGAGGTTGATGCCGCCGAACGACGGCGCCATCGCCTTGACCGTCGCGATGATGCCCTCGACGTCCTGCGTGTCCAGGCAGATCGGGATCGAGTCGACGCCGCCGAACTGCTTGAACAGGATGGACTTGCCCTCCATGACCGGCATCGCGGCCTTGGGGCCGATGTTGCCGAGACCGAGCACCGCCGACCCGTCGGTGATGACGGCGACCGTGTTGGCCGTCCATGTGTAGTCGGAGTAGAGCGACTCGTCGTCGGCGATGGCCTCGCAGACCCGGGCCACGCCGGGCGTGTAGGCCAGTGACAGGTGGTCGCGGCTGGTCAGCGGGACGGTCGCGCTCATCTCCATCTTGCCGCGCTGGTGCAGCTCGAAGACGGGGTCGGCGGCGAGGGCGGGATCGAGCTCGAAACTGAAGTAGGACACGGTGACTCCAACCGGCATCAGGACGTTGTCGAGGCGCTCACCGATCGCACGGCGAGTTGTGCGCCGGACCGGAGCGCGATGCGGGGATCACCCGTGTAACAGCTATCGCAGCGCGAGTGTGCGCTGCGATTTCCGAACCCTAACGTAGCCGACCGACGCGCGGGTAGTAGCGAATTAACGCGCAGCCGATGACATCCGCCACCCCGTACGCTCGCGAATCGTCCTCCACCAGGGAGTTGTCGCCCTCGATCCACCAGCCGCCGTCCTGCTCACGGACCGCTCGCTTGATCACCAGCAGGTCGGGCCGGGAACGGAAACGCGCGACGACGATCCGGCCCGGTCTCAGCAGGCGAACCCCGCGCCACACGATCAGCGCGTCGCCCGATCGAAGGGCCGGCACCATCGACGGTCCGCGGACCAGGACCGCGAACAGTGGTAATTGCCATCTCAAGGCATCAGTCCTCCGTCGCGTTACGGGAAGTATGTAAGGGGTAGTGTCAACCACGGATCATCGCAACCGTATGGAGGAGTCCTGATGCGACTTCCACGTTTCCTCACGCCTCGCACCGAGGTCAGCGCCCACTGCGACCTGCCCTGTGGCGTCTACGACCCGGCGCAGGCCCGGATCGAGGCCGAGTCGGTCAAGGCCATCGCCGAGAAGTACCAGGCGAACACCGACCCGGAGTTCCGCACCCGCGCCATCCTGATCAAGGAGCAGCGCGCCGAGCTGGTCAAGCACCACCTGTGGGTGCTGTGGACCGACTACTTCAAGGCCCCGCACTTCGAGAAGTACCCGCAGCTGCACGGCCTGTTCAACGAGGCCACCAAGCTGGCCGGCGCCTCCGGCGCCAAGGGCTCGGTCGACCCGGCCGTGGCCGACCAGCTGCTCGGCAAGATCGAGGAGATCTCCAAGATCTTCTGGGAGACCAAGCAGGCCTGAGCCTCGCGCACGACGGCAGGCCTCGTCATCCGACGGGGCCTGCCGTCGTCGCACACTCTGCGGCCGGACGCTAGAGTCCGTGGCGTGGGGAGGATGACACGGTGACTCTGACGGACACACACCCGGACCCGGCGATCGGCGACGACGTCGTCATGCTCACCGTGCCCGCCGACGGTGGCTATCTCGGCGTGCTCCGTACGGCGACGGCCGGTCTGGCCGCCCGGCTCCACTTCGCCCTCGACGAGATCGAGGATCTGCGCATCGCCGTCGACGAGGCGTGCGCGATGCTGCTCGCCATCGCGACCCGCGGCGCCGAGCTCGACTGCCGCTTCGCGGTCACCGAGGACGCGCTGACCGTCGAGGTCACCGTGACGACCGTGCGCGGCGCCAAGCTGCCGGCCGAGTCGTCGTTCGCGTGGAAGGTGCTGACCGCCCTGACCACGTCGGCCACCGCCGAGGCGACGGGCCAGCGCGCCACGATCCGCCTCGTGACGCGCCGCGTCAATTTCTAGCGCACGACCGCCGCGATGTAATCGAGGTGGCGGGCCGCCGCCTTCGTGGCCGACTCCGCGTCGTGCATCGTCAGGCAGTCGAGCAGCAGCCGGTGATCGGCGTCGATCTGGCGCCAATAACCCGGCGGCAGGTCGCTGGTGACGTCCTCACCGAACGACGCGTGGTAGAGCGGCCGCACCACCAGTTCGAACAGCGGGTTGCCGGTCGCCTTGGCCACCGCCATGTGGAACGACGCGTGCGCCGCCAGCATCGTGTCGAGGTCGTCGATCGCCGGGTCGAAGAGCGCACCGTGTATCTCGAGGAGATGCTCGTCGTCGCGCCGCACCGCGGCCAGCCCGGCCGCCGGCACCTCCAGCGCCCGGCGCAGCTCGAGCAGGTCGGCCAGCCCGACGTCGGCCGAGTTGCTCAGCAGCGTGAAGCCGGTGGCGAGGGCGTCGGCGAGCTGCTCGGCGTCGGGGTGCGCGACGAAGCTCCCACCGGTCACCCCGCGGGTCGTCACGATGAGATGCTGGCTGGCCAGCAGGCGTAAGGCCTCCCGCACCGTGCTCCGGCTGACGCCGGTCTTGACGCACAGCTCAGGTTCCGGGGGCAGCCGCTCACCCGGTTGCAGGCGCCCCGAGGTGATGTCGGCCCGTAACTCGTCCGCCAGCAGTTGGTACGCGGGCGGCCGCACCGTTGATCCGGTCACTCCCACAGGGTAGGCCCTGATACCCGAAATAAGGCCGGTTAATCGATGCCCAGTGCTCTTGTGCTCGCCGGAAGGACGACCAGCAGGCCCACCAGCACACCCAGGGCCATCAGCACAACACCCAGCCAGAGTGGATTCACCTGGATGAGGAAGCCGCCGGTGGCGATCACGAAGAGCTGGATGACGATGGCCGGGCCACGGCTGCCGCGCCGGCGCTGACCCAGGAAGCGCGCCACGAAGAAGATGAAGGCGACGCCGACCGCCGCGAACACCGTGAGGGACGCGGCCACGCCGATGTTGACGTCGTCGCTGGTCAGATCTTGGACGACGAGCCACACCGTGAGCGCGGCCAGCGCGGCGCACTCCAGGTAGAGCAGCCGCACCGCCCACACCAGCGTCGAGGGGTTGTCAACGACTGACTTCTCACCGGTCACAGCAGCACCATACCGACAGTGTTTCGGGCCGTTGTTGGGTACAGTGCCGCGCATGCGAGCGTTACTGCTGGTCAACCCCAAGGCTACGACCACCAGCGAGCGCAGCCGGGACGTCCTGGTCCGTGCCCTGCGCAGTGCGGTCGACCTGTCGGTGGAGTACACGACACGCCGCGGGCACGCCTCGGCGCTGGCGCGCACGGCCGCCGAGAGCGGCGTCGACGTGGTGGTCACCCTCGGCGGCGACGGCACGGTCAACGAAGCGGTGAACGGGTTGATGACCGCCGAGGGCGCGCTGACCGGCATGACCGACTCGCGGGCCCAGGCGCTGCCGGCGCTCGCGGTGGTGCCGGGCGGATCGACGAACGTCTTCGCCCGCGCGCTCGGCCTGCCCCGTGACTGGGCCGAGGGCACCAGCGTGATCCTCGACGGGCTGCGCGACGGCCGGCACCGGGTGATCGGACTGGGCCGGGCCGACGACCGCTTCTTCACCTTCGCCGCCGGCTTCGGCTTCGACGCCGCCGTGGTGCGCCGGGTCGAGCAGGCCCGGCTGCGCGGGCGCACCTCGACGCCCGGCCTCTATTTCCGTTCCATCGTCGGCCAGTTCTTCGGCGACGACCGCAAGACCCCGCCGCTGAGCATCGAGCGCCCCGGCGAGCCGGCCGAGGTCGACCTGGGCACGGTCATCATCCAGAACACGGCCCCGTGGACCTATCTGGGCGACCGGGCCATCAACCCGAACCCGAACGCCTCGTTCGACCGCGGCCTCGACGTGCTCGCCCTGCGTGGCCTGGCGATCACGAGCACGACACGGACCATGGCCCAGCTCGCGACGCGCAAGGGCGATCCGAGCGGCAAGCAGGTGCTGCAACTGCACGACCAGGACGAGTTCACCGTCGTGGCGTCGCGTCCGCAGCCTTTCCAGCTCGATGGTGACTATCTGGGCGAGCGCCAGAAGGTGCACTTCGTGTCCGTTCCCGAAGCACTACGTGTGATCTGCTGATCACGGGGTAGGGAACCTCACGATCCGTTACAGAAACTCGGTCAAAAGGTCGGCAGAAGGGCCGTGACCGTACTACATTGATGGGAGCGTTCGTCACCGGGTCCTGGCAGTAGCCCCGAAACCGGACAAAGGGGCGGTGAGCCAGCTCACCCGCCGGGAGAAACTTCTGGCGCTACCCTTGACATCGCCAGAGTTCGTGAAAGCATTCACAAGCGATATGAAGTAACCGGCTGCTGCTTGTGCGCGTTCCTAATTCAGAGGCGCCGAACGGCTTGCCGCATACAAAAAGCTTGCTGACGCACGGCGAGCGGAGGGTTCCAGCCCACCGGCCGCCAACGCGCATGCATAGGTAAACCAGTAACGCGATTCATTACCCCATCCGAAACAAGGAGTGTTGCCGCCATGGACTGGCGTCACGATGCGATCTGCCGCGACGAGGACCCGGAGCTGTTCTTCCCGATCGGGACGTCCGGCCCCGCGCTCCTGCAGGTCGAGCAGGCCAAGGCCGTGTGCCGGCGGTGTCCCGTGACCGAGAGCTGCCTTTCCTGGGCACTCGAATCGGGTCAGGACGCCGGCGTCTGGGGCGGGATGAGCGAAGACGAGCGGCGCGCCGTGAAGCGCCGCGGCGGCCTGCGGGTCGGCGCTCCTACCGCCTGAACCAATCCCCCACAGCATTTGCGCCCCGGGCCGATCGGCACCGGGGCGTCTTGCTGTTTCCGGTCGATTACTCAGCGCGCCGATTCCTGAGAGATTCCTTCGGGGTTTGCCCAGCGCGCCAATTCGATCACGTTGGGTTCCATCGAGAATCCACGAAATGATCTCGAAATTGCCGGCGCCCGCAACCAATGGTCCACATTCTCCATACGGTCCGTGCCGGCCTTACGCCGCAACGGGATAGTGACTCTGAGTCATGGCGACACGGGCGATCACAAGGCGTACAAGATCGGCCGCGTCACCCAGCGGCGCCGCCACCGCCACCGCCCCCGCGTCGAGCGCCGAGCGCACCGCGAGGTCGTAGAGGTGACCGGGAGCGAGGAAATAGGCCGCCATCCCGACCCGCCCCCGCAGAAGCCCCACAGCGCCACCGGGACGCGGCAGGGCGCCCGAGGCATAGGCGACGGCACACGGAAGGCTCAGGCGCGCGCTGAGAGCCTCCGCCACCCACATGATCGTTTCCCGCGCGGCCGCATCCCGCGTCCCCGCAGCCGCAAGCACAACCCCGTCAAGCCCGCCGCCGATCCCGCCGAGCCCGTGGCCGATCCCTTTGAAACCGGCGCTGCCGCCGTCGAGCGCCAGCGCAAGCCGGCCGATCAGCCCATCGAGCAGGGCGCCCGGAACGTCCGCGCCCGCAACATCCGCACCCGCAACATCCGCACCCGCCCCGTCCGCACCCGCCATGTCCGCGCCTCCAGCACCCAAGCCGGACATATCGCATTTGTCGGAAGAGTTCGCGTTGAGGGCAGGGGTCGCGCTGAGGGCAGGGGTCGCGCTGAGGGCAGGGGCCGAGCCGACGGCAGAGGCCGAGCCGACGGCAGAGGCCGAGCCGACGGCAGAGGCCGAACCGACGGCAGACGCCGAACCGACGGCAGACGCCGAACCGACGGCAGACGCCGAACCGACGGCAGACGCCGAACCGCGGACAGGGGCCGGGCCAAAGGCAGAGGCCGAACCGAGCGCAGGAGTCGGGCCAAAGGCAGAGGCCGAGCCGAGGGCAGGGGTCGGGCCGAGGACGTCGGCCAGCGTCACGTGAATAGGCAGCGCGGCGGCGGCTGCCACGACCGCGGGGACGTCGACGCGGCCGTGGTACGCCGCGGTCAGCAGCAGCGGCACCACGACGGCCCGGGAGCCGGCGGGCAGGGCGGAGAGCACGTCCAACGGCCGCGGCCCGGCGTGGTCCAGGTATGAGGCGCGGACGTCCCAGTCGCGGCGCGCCCGGCCCACCGCGCGGGCCAGCGCCTCGGTGGAGGCGGCGGCCCGCGGATCCCGGCTGCCGTGCGCGACCAGCAGGACGGTCAGACGTGCAGACCGCATTCGGTCTTCTCGAACATCGCCCAGCGGCCCGCGCGCGGGTCCTCGCCGGCCTTGGTGCGCCGGGTGCACGGCCAGCACCCGATCGAGCCGTAGCCCTTTTTGAAGAGCTCGTTGACCGGCACGTTCCACCGGCTGATGTAGCGGTCCACGTCGGCCTGGGTCCAGGCCGCGATCGGGTTGACCTTGACCTTGCCCTTCTTGGCGTCGAACGCCACCACCGGCGTGTTGGCCCGGGTCGGCGACTCGTCGCGGCGCAGGCCGGTGGCCCACGCGTCGTAGTCGGACAGCGCGCGCTCCAGCGGCTCGACCTTGCGCAGGAAGCAGCACTCGTCGGGGCTGCGGGCGAACAGCCGCGGCCCGTACTCGCCGTCCTGCTGGCCGACCGTCATCCGCGGGCGGATCGAGCGGACGTTGACGTTCATCGTCGCGGCGACGGTGTCGCGCACCTTGAGCGTCTCGGGGAAGTGCAGTCCGGTGTCGAGGAAGACCACGTCGACGCCGGGCGAGACCCGGGAGAAGACGTGCGCCACGACCGCGTCGGCCATCGAGCTGGTCACGCAGAAACGGTCGCCGAAGGTGTCGGTCGCCCACTTAGCGATCGCCTCGGCCGGAGCGCCCTCGAGGTCGCGCGCGGCGCTCAGGGCGAGCGCCTCGAGCTCCTCACGCGAGCGGCGGGTGGGGTCCTGGGCGACGGCCGGAGCGCCGAGGTTGACCAGGTTGAGAGAGGTAGCGGCCACGATGGTCATTTCTTGACTCCCCGCGATAGCAAGCCGTTGAACTTCACCGTGAAGACTCGGGCGCAGGAGTGGCACTCCCACGCGCCGTGCGAAGCCTCGTTCGGGAACAGGTCCTCTTCGCCGCAGTAGGGGCAGTACAGCGGGGTGGATCGGGCGTCGCTCATTTCAGGAGCTCCTCGTCGGCACGCAGGACCCACGTGGCGAACGTCTCCTGCGACGACTCCCGGTCGCCGAGATAGTTGCGGGCGAGCTTCTCGACGTACCCCGGAAGCTCTTCCGCCGTGGCCTTGAGGCCGCGCAGCTTGCGGCCGAAGCCGGACGTCTGCCCCTGCGCCATGCCGAGGCCGCCGCCGAGGTGCACCTGGAAGCCCTCGACCTGCTCGCCGTGCGCGTTCATGACGAGCTGGCCCTTGAGGCCGATGTCGGCGACCTGCGTGCGGGCACACGCGTTGGGGCAGCCGTTGATGTGGATCGAGATGTCGGCGTCGAAGTCGGCGAGCCGCTCCTCGAGCCGGGCCACCAGTTCCTCGCCGCGCGCCTTGGTCTCGACGATGGCCAGCTTGCAGTACTCGATGCCGGTGCAGGCCATCGTGCCGCGCCGCCACGAGGACGGGCGGGCCTCCAGCCCGATCGCGCGCAGCTTGGCGATGGCCGACTCGACCTTGTCGTCGGAAATATCAAGGACGAGGAGTTTCTGGTACGCGGTCAGGCGTACCCGATCCGAACCGTGCTCCTCGACGACGTCGGCCAGTTTCGCCAGCTGGGTGCCGGACGTGCGGCCGACCACCGGGGCGGCGCCGATGTAGTTGAGCCCGTCGTTCTGCTTGTGCACGCCGATGTGGTCGATCGGCTTGGCCGGCAGCTCCGGCGGCGGCCCGTCGATCAGGGCCCGGCCCAGGTACTCCTTTTCGAGGATCTCGCGGAACTTGGCCACGCCCCAGTCGGCCAGCAGGAACTTCAGCCGGGCGCGGTTGCGCAGCCGCCGGTAGCCGTAGTCGCGGAAGATGCCGACCACGCCCTCCCAGACGTCCGGGATCTCCTCGAGCGGCACCCAGACGCCGAGGCGCTCGGCCAGGCGCGGGTTGGTGGACAGGCCGCCGCCGACCCACAGGTCGAAGCCGGGGCCGTGCTGCGGGTGGACGACGCCGACGAAGGAGATGTCGTTGGTCTCGTACGGGCCGTCGGCCAGCCAGGAGATCTGCGACTTGAACTTGCGCGGCAGGTTGGAGTAGCGCTCGTCGCCGATGTAGCGCTTGAGGATTTCGTCGATCGCCGGCGTGCCGTCGACGACCTCGTCGCGGGCGATGCCGGCCACCGGCGAGCCGAGCACGACGCGCGGGCAGTCGCCGCAGGCCTCGGTGGTCTGCAGGCCGACCGCCTCGAGCCGGCGCCAGATCTCCGGCACGTCCTCGACCCGGATCCAGTGCAGCTGGATGTTCTGCCGGTCGGTGATGTCGGCCGAGTCGCGGCCGAACTCCTGGGAGATGCCGGCGATCGTGCGCAGCTGGGCGAGGCTCAGCGCGCCGCCGTCGACACGGACGCGGAGCATGAAGTACTCGTCCTCGAGCTCGTGCGGCTCGAGCACGGCCGTGCGGCCGCCGTCGATGCCCGCCTTGCGCTGGGTGTAGAGACCCCACCAGCGGAAACGACCGCGCAGGTCCTGCGGGTCGATCGAGGCGAACCCGCCCTTGGCGTAGATGTTCTCGATGCGGGCGCGCACGTGGAGCGGGTTGTCGTCCTTCTTCATCCGCTCGTTGGGGTTGAGCGGCTCACGGTGTCCGAGCGCCCACTGACCCTCGCCGCGCGCCTTGCGGGGACGAGCGGCCGGGCCTGCGGGTGTGCTGCTGGGCGCCATGTCGGCGGTCCTCCGGGCTAGGGTGGGCGCGGGAGGACGCTTCGGCCGTTTCGAGGACTCGCGACTTCGGTGTCAGGAGTGGCCGGGGCGTCTCGCGCACCCGGAACACAAATCGGGTGGCGTCAGGAACCCGGACACATCGCGCTGCGGACACGCCCGTAATCAACGTGGCGGCGGGCCACGAAGCGGCGGTCAACTGCAGCGGTCATGTGGGCTAGCCTCTCATGCCCGACCATTCTCGGCCAGTGTGGTCCAGATTTCGAGAATGTGTCACGCCGCATAGATCACCTCCGGCCTCACCTCTTGCCGAGCGGCACCACCAGCACGGCCTCGGTGCCCCCACCGGCGCGATTGCGCAGCTCAATGCTGCCGCGAAGCTCACCCGTGGCCAGCGCGCGCACGATCTGCAGGCCGAGCCGGCCGCCGGCGTCGGCCGCGAAGCCCTCGGGCAGTCCCTGCCCGTTGTCGGCCACCGTGACGTGCAGCTGCTTGCGGAACCGGTGGGCCGACACCACCACCTCGCCGGTCTCGGGCCCGGGCGGCTGCGGCTCGCCGTTCTCGTCCTCGTCGGCCGGGAAGCCGTGCTCGACCGCGTTGATCAGCAGCTCGTTGAGCACCATCACCAGCGACGTGGCGATCTCGGCCGGCAGCACACCGAAGGTGCCCTCGCGGCGCATCTTGACCTGGATGCTGGTCGCCGCGACCTCGGCCGCCGCGGTGGCGACCCGGTCGACGATGCCGTCGAACTCGACCGCCTCGTCGCTCGACATCGACAGCGTCTCGTGCACGAGCGCGATCGAGGCGACCCGGCGCACCGACTCCTGCAGCGCCATCCGGGCCTCGGGCGCGTCCACCCGCCGGGCCTGAAGGCGCAGCAGCGCGGCCACCGTCTGAAGGTTGTTCTTGACCCGGTGGTGGATCTCCCGGATGGTCGCGTCCTTGGTCATCAGGGCGCGGTC
The DNA here is from genome assembly GCF_900215205.1 of Paractinoplanes atraurantiacus. Taxonomy (GTDB): domain Bacteria; phylum Actinomycetota; class Actinomycetes; order Mycobacteriales; family Micromonosporaceae; genus Actinoplanes; species Actinoplanes atraurantiacus. Next base: position 845,087 of record NZ_OBDY01000001.1, on the reverse strand, counting down.
CCGGCGGCGGACCTCGGTCACGTCGCGCACCAGCACGAGGGCGCCGATCGGCACGCCGGCCGGCAGCAGCGGCAGGGCCCGGGTGAGCACTGTCGCGCCGCGGGCCTCGACCTCCTGCCGGGGCGGGAACTCGCCGCGGAGCGCGGCCAAAATCCGCTCGGCCGCGTCGTTGCCCTCCAGTGGGTCGGCCGCGAGCCGGCTGATCAGGTTTGACAGCTCCTCGCCGACCAGGTGGGCGTTGAAGCCGAGCCGGCGGAACGCCGACTGCGCGTTCGGGCTGGCGTAGGTCACCTTGCCACCGGCGTCGAGCCGGGCCAGGCCGTCGCCGACGCGCGGGGCCGAGGTGGTCTCTCCCGGGTGCCGCGGCGGCGGGAAGGTGCCGTCGGCGACCATCTGGGCCAGGTCGTCGGCGGTGGTCAGATAGTTCAGCTCGAGCTGGCTGGGCGTCCGCGCGGTGGAGAGGTTGGTGTCCCGCCCGATCACCGCGATGACCTGGCTCCAGCCCTCCTCGCGGCCGTTGTCGTCGCGCAGGCGGACGGGGATGGCCTCGTGGCGGGCGGGCGTGTCGCCGTACCAGACCGGGTCGCCCTCCCGCCAGATCCGCTCCTGGCTGAAGGCGATGTCGAGATGGGCGACCTCCGGGCCGCCGACGATCTTGCCGACCTGGTCGTCCTGGTACGCGGTGGGCGCGCTGTTCGGGCGCACCTGGGCCACGCACAGATATTCGCGCGGCTGCCCGTCCTCCCGCTTCACCGGCACCCAGAGGAGCAGGTCGGCGAAGGAGAGGTCGGACAGCAGCTGCCAGTCACCCGCGAGCCGGTGCAGGTGGTCGATGTCGGCAGGGCCGAGGGAGGTGTGCTCCTCGGCCAGATCACGCAACGTGGACACAGCCCAAGCTTTCCACGTCCATATTTCTTTAAAGGGTCGTCGTGACCTTCTTCAAGCCGCGGGGCGCGTCGGGATCCTCACCGCGGGCCAGTGCCAGGGCGAGCGCGAGCTTCTGCAGCGGCAAAATGTCGAGCAGGGCGCTGTAGCGCTCGTCGGCGACGGCGGGCACGGCCAGCCGGCCCGAGGCGCCGGTCACGTCGGTCGCGCCGACCGTCACCACGTCGGCCCGGCGCTCGGCGAGCCGGGTGACCACGTCGCGCATCGACCGGCCGCCGGGGCCGTCGCCGACCACGGCCAGCACCGGCACGTCGGGGTCGGTCATGGCCAGCGGCCCGTGCAGCAGATCGGCCCCCGAGAACGCGAGCGCGGGCAGGTACGAGGTCTCCATGAGCTTGAGGGCGGCCTCGCGGGCGGTCGGATAGGCGTACCCCCGCCCGGTCGTGACCATGCGCGACGCGAACCGGTAGCGCTGGGCCAGATCGTCGGCGGCCGGATCGCTGAGCGCGTCCTCGGCCAGCTGGGGCAGCTTGTCCAGGGCGGCCCGCTCGTCGTCGGGCAGCCGGCCGTCGCCGGCCCGGATGCCCTCGACGAGCATGAGAAGGGCGAGGAGCTCGGCCGTGTACGTCTTGGTGGCCGCGACCGCCCGCTCGTGCCCGGCCGCCACGTCGATCGACAGCTCGGCCGCCTGAGCCAGCGGGGAGGACGGGTTGTTGGTGACGGCCAGGGTGAGCGCGCCGGTCTCCCGGGCGGTCTGGAGCACGCCGGTGAGGTCGGGCGAGCCGCCGCTCTGGCTGACGCCGATGACCAGCGTGCCGGCGAAGTCGGGCCGCGCGCCGTAGAGCGTGATCGCGCTCGGCGAGGCGCTGGCCACCGGCAGGCCGAGGCGGATCTCGGTGAGGTACGCCCCGTAGAGCGCCGCGTGGTCGGAGGTTCCCCGGCCCACGAACACCACGTTGCGCGGCTTGCGGCGGGCCACCTCGGCGGCGACCGCGGCGATTCCGGCGGCGTGCTCACCCCCGATGAGCCGAGCGAATCCGCCCGGTTGTTCCGCGATGTCCGCCGCCATCCCCTGGCCTCGCTGTGTCACGTGTTCCTCCCCTGATGAGCATCTATCGCGCAATCGATGCGCAGTCTTGCAAGAAATAGCTTAGATCGTCAATGTTTCGAGCACTAATGCGCAGCCGACGCATGCTGACATACTCGCCCGTATCGCTTACTGTTCTGCACCGTGGATGTACGCCGTGCGGCCGACCGCGCACTTGAGCAGGCAAGATCCGCTCTGGCGCGCGAGGAGCCGGAGAAAGCCGCCGATCACCTCGCCGGGGCGCTGGCCCACGCGCCGGTCCTCCCCGAGGCCCACGAGCTGCTGAGCAGGCTGGCCGCCCGTCCCGGCGGCGGCCTCGACCTCTTCCAGGTCGGCCCGCACACGTCGGCCGGCCGGCTCGCCGCCCGCGCCCACCTGCTCGCCGCCGCCGGCCGCCCCGAGGACGGCCTGCCGCTGCTGACCGCCGCGAGCGGGCACGCGCCCGCGGCCGACTGGGCCGGCGTGCCCTGGGTGGCCGAGCCCGCCCTGGGCGTGCGCATCGAGCCCGGCCTGCTCGCCCAGATTCTCATGCGTCTCTGCACTCGGGTGGGCGAACCGGCCCCGCCCACCCTGCGGCCCTACCTGACCGTGGTCCGCCACGCGATCGCCGCCCATCCCGAGCACGCGATGCTGCTCGGCGCCGGCTCGGCCCTGGCCCGGCGGGTCGGCGAGCACGACCTGGCCGTCGACTGGGCCGCCCGCGGGGCCCGGGTCCGCCCGTCCAAGCTCGGCGAGATCTGGCTCGGGTACGCCTATCGCAGCGCCGGCCGCCTGCCCGAGGCGCTCGCCGCGCTGCGCCGCGCGGTCGCCCACGACCCCGACGACCTCTCGGTCTACGCCGACATCGCCGGCACCCTGGCCGACAACGGCCGCCTGGAGGACGCGCTGAGCTGGGTCGACCGGGCGCTGGAACGCGACCCCGACTACGACTGCGCGGTGCACACCGCGCACCGGCTGCGCTACCGCGCCGACGGCGACCTGATGCATCTGGTCCGCCTGGCCGACTACATCCGCGACCACCCCGACGAGTCGCACGAGCACAGCGACCTCGGCGACTGCTGCCGTGACACGCCCTGGCTCGGCGGCGCCCCGGCGGCGGCCCCGCTGCCGCGCGGCCACGCCCCCGACAGCGGCGAGCCCTCCGACGAGGCGGTCCGCCGCCTGCGCCAGGTGGCCGCGCTCTCCTGGACCCACCCGTCGGCGGCGTACGACGCGGCGATCCCGCTGATCATGCTGTCGCCGCAGGACCTGACGGCGCTGCTGGCCCACCCGCCGGCCGACGTGGCCGCGGCCGAGATCTGGGCCTGCCTGGGCCTGCTGCACCACGGCACCGAGGAGCCCTGGCTCGACTCGGCCCGCCGCCGGCGGCTGCTCGAGCTGCTCGACGGCGGCCTCGATCGGGTGACCGAGGCGGCCCTGTTCGCGATGATCGTCGCGTCCTGGGTCGACCCGGCCGCCCGCGACGACGTGGCCGCGATCGTGACGGCCCGGCTCAGCGAGGTGGCGTCCCGTCCGGGCGCGCGCTCGGTGGCCGAGCTGGCCCTGGCCACGCCGGCCCTCGACCGGTCGACGCGTCAGCTCGCGGCCGCGATGACCCGGGTCCCGGTGGTCCCCCGCCCGCGCGGCCGCAACCGCCTGCTCCTGAAGTGGTCGTTCAGGCAGCGATGACCGCGATGAGGTCACCCTCCTGAACCACGTCGCCCTCGTGCACGGCCAGCTCGGCGACCGTGCCCTCCGACTCGGCCAGGACCGGGATCTCCATCTTCATCGACTCGAGGATCACCAGGGTGTCGCCCTCGGCGACGGTGTCACCGGCGGCGGCCACGACCTTCCACACGTTCGCCACCATCTCGGCCCGGATCTCGTCGGCCATCGGTAATCCTCCTCGCTTCGTGGGCTTAGGTGGGGTCATCAAACCACGGAAGCGAGCCGACTACGATCGACGCGGGAAACACCGCACCGACAGGAGTCTCACCATGGCTAAGAAGGCCCGTAAGAAGAAGGCCCGTAAGAAGAGCAGCGCGAACCACGGCAAGCGCCCCAACAGCTGAAACAGAAAAAGCCCGGCGAGTTCGCCGGGCTTTTTCGTGTCGTCTTAAGGGAGGTACTCCCGGGTCTCGACCTGCACCTCGAGCTGGTCGAGCTTGACCCGCAGCCGGTCACGCAGCTCGCGCGGGGCCTTCTCGTCGCCGCAGCAGCGGGAGACCAGGGCCTTCACCTCGTGCTCGATGCCGTACTCCCGCAGACATCCGTCGCAGTCGTCCAGGTGCTTCTGGATCAGCGTGCGCCGGTCCTCACTGCACTCCAGGTCGAGGTAGAGATAAACCTCGGAGAGGACGATCCCGCAATCGGTGTCGTGCTCGTCGTCGTGGCCGCTCATCGGTTACGCCTCCTGCGGTTCCGAAGCGGACCGGGTGATGCCCCGGTCGACAGCGTACGACTCCAGGGTCTTGCGCAGGTTGCGCCGCCCGCGGTGCAGACGGGACATAACGGTGCCGATCGGCGTGCCCATGATGTCGGCGATCTCCTTGTACGAGAAACCCTCGACATCAGCGAGGTAGACGGCCAGGCGGAAGTCCTCGGGCAGAGCCTGAAGGGCCTCCTTGATGTCGCTGTCCGGCAGCCGGTCCAGCGCCTCGGTCTCGGCCGACCGCAGGCCGACCGACGTGTGCGACTCCGACGAGGCGAGCTGCCAGTCGGTGATCTCCTCGGTGGGAGCCTGCACCGGCTGACGCTGCTTACGCCGATAAGAGTTGATATACGTGTTCGTGAGGATGCGGTACAGCCAAGCCTTGAGGTTGGTGCCCTCCTCGAACTGGTGGAACGCGGAGAACGCCTTCAGGTAGGTCTCCTGAACAAGGTCCTCGGCGTCCGCGGGATTGCGCGTCATCCTCAGGCCAGCCGCGTACAGCTGGTCCACGAAAGGCAACGCGTCCCGCTCGAAGCGCGCCCGGCGCTCCTCGGTCCGTTCTGTCTGGGCCACCCTGAGCTCTCCCCTCGACCGCCCCGCCGAGGATACGGGTAGTGCCCCATCAGCGGCTTCGAAAACCGCCGGTGTGCTGACACTCACCGATAGAGAGGCGGGTTGCGCGGCCGGCCACTCGGGGGAATCCAGCAGATCCCGCACCCGAGTCACCTCCGCGCCCTCGCGCTCGAGGAAGTCGGTTCCGGCTCGCACCTCATTTACCCCTTCCGACGTACAAGCTCCGAGCCGTATAACCGCAGAAGCGCAACTTGCATTCCCTCCTGATGGCCTCGCTCCGCTCGGCGGGCACTTCGCCCCAGGAGGTCGTTGTCGAGGTCACCGAAAGTCCTTCGGCTGCGCCTCGCACTTTCGGCGCCCTCGACAACGACGGGCGAAGTGCGACTTCGGTAGCGGTCAAATCTTCAATCGGCCCATCCGCGACGCCGCAGCCACTCGATCGCCAGCTCGGCCGTCGATTTGACGTCTTTGCGCAGGTCATGCGTGGCCCCCGGGCGAACGATCACCTCGACGCCGGCGGTTGGCTCCGGGACGCCGAAGGGATCCCGGTCACCGTTGACGACCAGGGTGGGCACGTCGGTGGGCAGCTCGCCGGCGCGGCTCTTCTCGGGCTTGCCCGGCGGATGCAACGGGAAGGCGAGACAGAGAACGGCCGCGGCGCCGAGGCCGGTCGCGGTCCGGCAGGCGACTCGCGCGCCGCTGGACCTTCCGCCGACGATCAAAGGAATTTGCCGTACGCCCGCGGTCAAGCCCCGCACGACGGCGGTCCACGCCTCGTCGAGCTGGCCGGCGGGCGCGGGCGCGCGACGGCCGGCGACCCGGTAGGGCTGGGTCACGAGCGCCACCCGTACCCCCGAAGCGACCGCCAGGTCGTGGACGGCGATCAGATCGGGCGCGTCGACACCGCCGCCCGCGCCGTGGCCCAGGACGAGCAGGCTGACGGGCGGACCGGCCGGTTCGGTGATCCGAAGGCCGGCCGGCCCGCGCGGTGTCTCGATTTCGGAGCTGGTCACAGCCCCTATGTAATCAGCGGCTCACCGGCATCACCGGTAAGAGGGTGAGCAATCTGCGGTCTTCCTCGTCCGGCTCGTCGTCGACCGCCTCGCCGTCCGGTCCGACCCGTTCCCGCCAGGCCACCAGCATCGCCCGGCGCTCGCGCGGCGTGGTGCCGCCCCAGACGCCGTGGCAGTCGCCGACCTGCAGCGCCCAGGCCAGGCATGGCCCCTGGACCGTGCAGGTGCCGCAGAGCGAGACCGCGCCTTCGGACGGCTCGTTCGGTGCGGGAAAAAACGTTTCCGGATCGACGGAACGGCATGCGCCGCGTGTCCGCCAGGCCTCGTCCGTGCGCCGCTCGCGGATCGCCTCGAGAAGCCGAGGATCGCGTCGCGCGATGGCAACTTCGTGTGGACGCGGCATACGTGCCCGTGTCATGAGCCCACCTCCCCCGTGGGACCGGTCGTGCATGTGGCGACTCGTCCGCACCGTGCGAACCAGCACCACTCCGGCGCAGTTTTGTATCGCAGGGAAAGAGATCAGAACAAGGGTCTTATCTATCTTGAAACAAAGTTGCCTATTAAAAATACTGACAATTACCGACCAAACGATCACTTGATCATGGCCGTTCCCAGCCAATCGTTACCGTCCGGGCGTCCCCTTCGAGGCCCCGCCGTGGGATCGCTCCCATGGCTCCACCCCCGTACCGCGCGGCGCCGCGGCGCTCGTCAGAACAGGGTCGACTCGGCCGGCGGGGCTGCGGGCGCCGGCTCCAGCGGCGGGTCGAGGAGGTGGGGGCCGTTGTTGCGCACGTTGCCGACGTCAGGGCGTACGGGACGAATCTCGATGGCCTCCAGCGCACCCAGCGCAAGCGGAGTGAGAAGCTCAGCGGCGTCGCCGCCGCCGGCGAGCCAGGCCGACCAGCGCTCCCGAGGCAGGATCAGCGGCATCCGGTCGTGCACGCGGGCCAGCCCACCCAGCGCCGCCGTCGTCAGAACGCTGCACGTCACGATCGACTCCGGGCCCCAGGCCGACCAGATGCCGGCGAACGCGAGAGGCGACCCGTCGGCCGGCGTCATGTAGAACGCCTGGCGCTGCTTGCCGTCACGCACCCACTCGAACCAGCCGTCGGCCGGCACCAGACAACGCCGCTTGGCGAACGACGGTGCGAAGGCCGGCGACGTGGCCACCGTCTCGGAGCGGGCATTGATCATCCGAGCCCCGGCCCGCAGGTCCTTGGCCCACGGCGGCACGAAACCCCAGCGCGCCGTGTCGAGAACGCGCGCCTCGTGAGACTGCGAGACCCGCACGACAGGCACCGGATCGGTCGGAGCGACATTCCAGCTCGGCCCCAGCGTCTCGGCCACACTCACGGCCTCGAAGAGATCGCTGAGGTCGGCCTCACTCCGCGTCGTCGCGTACCGCCCGCACATGGCCGGAAACGGTACGCCTTCCGCCCGCACTCCGCGGCCCCGCGCCCCGGCCTGTCGCCGACATGGCACATCGCTGTCCACAGCAGCGCGGTTGTCCACAGCCCACCAGCACGATCTTGCGATCTCCGGGAGAATGACCAGCGGGGGCCGAACGGGGGTGGCGTAGCGCTCCACGTCCCGGCGAGCCAGCCGCGCTCCGGCGGGCAGCTGCGCTCCGGCGGGCAGCTGCGCTCCGGCGAGCCAGCCGGCGGTCCGGTGGCAGCGGGCAGGACGCCGGCCACGGCGGTGACAAGGCCGGAGAGGCCAGCAGCAGGGCGCCGCCCAGGCCGACCAGCGAGCGGATCATCTCGGAGCGCGGCGGGCGGCCCTCGACCGGCGCGGCTGGTGGGTGGCTCTCGACCGGCGCGGCGCGGAAGCGGCGTCAGTACTTCATGCCCGCACGGCGCAGCAGCGCGATGCCGGCCAGGCTGGCCGGCACGACCGGCGCGATCGCTCAGCCGCCTGCCCTCGAAAGGGCCGACGGCGGCGACCGATCCCTTGGGTAGGGCGGGCTCCGTGTGGTGACGGCGAAAGCTGCTCTCGGTGAGTTCGGGCTCTGGGTGTGTGCGGAATTCTCCCGGCTCATCCTCGGTGCCCCTTGACCTGTGCGCCGGTTCGCCAGGTGGCGCCGATCATGGGTGCGACCGCGCTCTCGGGCAGCGCGTCGCCGATCGCACTGACGCGGTCGCGGTGGCATCGGACATGGCAGTCAGCCTCAGTAGGGGTGATCGCGGTCAACGCCTCGTCGCTGCCCCTTGTCGGTGCGGAAGGCTTCGGTTCTCGAGATCGCCGGTGAGCACGGTCCCGGCGGGCGGGAAGCCTGCGGGGAAATGTCGGTGGGGGCGGGCAGAATGGCGGGCGTGACTGCACAAGCTCGCCCCTGGACCGCACCGACCGCTTCCGGACCGGTCAGTGGGGTGGTCCGCCTTCCCGGGTCCAAGTCGATGACGGCGCGGGCGCTGGTGCTGGCCGCGCTGGCCGGTGAGCCGTCGGTGGTCGAGCGGCCGCTGCGGGCGCGGGACACCGAGCTGATGGCCGCCGGGTTGCGGGCGCTCGGGGTGGGCGTCGACACGAGCGCCGACGAGCGGTGGCTGGTCGAGCCGGGGCCGCTGCGGGGGCCGGCCCGGGTCGATGTGGGGCTGGCGGGCACGATCATGCGGTTCCTGCCGCCGGCCGCGGCTCTGGCCGAGGGCACCGTCGAGTTCGACGGCGATCCTCATGCGCGCAACCGGCCATTGCGGCCGATCGTCGAGGCGCTGCGGGCGCTCGGGGTGTCGATCGAGGCCTCCGAGTCCGGTGGGCTGCCGTTGACCGTGCGCGGGGCCGGGCTGGTCGAGGGCGGCGAGGCCGTGATCGACGCTTCCGGGTCGAGTCAGTTCGTGTCGGGGCTGTTGTTGTCGGCGCCCCGGTTCACCAAGGGGCTGCGGCTGCGCCATGAGGGGCCGCCGGTGCCGTCCGCTCCTCACCTGCGCATGACGACCCACATGCTGCGGGCCGCCGGCGCCGTGGTCGACGAGAGCGTTCCGGACGTGTGGGCGGTCGAGCCGGGTGCGTTGCGGGGGCGTACGTGGGTGATCGAGCCCGACCTCTCCGGCGCCGCGCCCTTCTTCGCCGCGGCCATGGTCACCGGTGGCGAGATCACGCTGGCGGGCTGGCCCGAGGAGAGCTGGCAGCCGGTCGGGCGGGTCACCGAGCTGCTCACCGCCCTGGGGGCCGAGGTGACCCAGACGGCCGAGGGGCTGACCGTGCGGGGCACCGGATCGCTGCGCGGCATCACGGCCGACCTGTCCGAGGTCAGTGAGCTCACCCCGGTGGTCGCGGCGCTGGCCGCGCTGGCCGACGGTCCCTCGGAACTGCGCGGGGTCGCGCACATCCGCGGGCACGAGACCGACCGCATCGCGGCGCTGGCGGCCGAGCTGGGCCGGGCCGGGGCCGAGGTCACCGAGTTCCCGGACGGGCTGCGGATCGTGCCGGGGGCGCTGCGGGCCGCGAGCTTCGAGACGTACGCGGATCACCGGATGGCCCACGCCGCGGCGGTTATGGGCCTCGCTGTCCCGGGCATTGCCCTCACAGACGTAGCGTGTACGTCGAAGACGTTGCCCGAGTTCCCCGAACTCTGGGCGGGACTCGTGGCGAGGAGCTAGATCTGCCTGAGCGCAAGCGGGAGTACGACGAGGACGACGTCCGGATCCGTCCGGGCCGCTCGTCACGCCCGCGTACCCGGACCCGGCCGAAGCACGACGACGCCGTCGACGCCTTGGTGATCACCGTGGATCGTGGCCGGTACGGCTGCGTGGTCACCGACGCGCCGCCGGACAGCCCCGTGATCACCGCGATGCGCGCCCGCGAGCTGGGCCGCAAGTCGGTGGTCGTCGGCGACCGGGTGGCCCTGGTCGGCGACGTCACCGGCGCGCCCGGGGCGCTGGCCCGCATCGTCCGCATCGCCGAGCGCACCTCGGTGCTGCGCCGCACGGCGGACGACGACGACACCACACCGGAGGGCCGCCTCGAACGGGTCGTGGTGGCCAACGCCGACCAGCTCGTGATCGTCAGCGCACTGTCCGACCCGCCGCCGCGCACCGGCTTCATCGACCGCTGCCTGGTCGCCGCCTACGACGCCGACATCGAGCCGCTGCTCTGCCTGACCAAGGCCGACCTGGCCGGGCCCGAGGCGGTGCTCGACTACTACGCGGAGCTCGATCTGCCGTACGTGCTGGTCCGCCCCGACAGCGACCTCGGCGACGTCCGCAAGCGGCTGGCCGGGGCCATCTCGGTGCTGGTCGGTCACTCCGGGGTGGGTAAGTCCACGCTGGTCAACCGGCTGGTGCCGGACGCGCTGCGCGCGGTCGGCGCGGTCAGCGCCATCGGCAAGGGCCGGCACACGTCGACCAGCGCCGTGGCGTTGCGGCTGCCGCCGGTGGGGCGGTCCCGCAAAGACCCGGGGTGGATCATCGACACGCCGGGCATCCGCAGCTTCGGCCTGGCCCACGTCAGCGCCGAGAGCCTCCTGCACGGCTTCCCCGACCTGGTCGAGGGCACGCTCGACGACCAGCCCAACTGCGGTCACACCGCGGCCGACGTGGGCTGCCGCCTCGACACGTGGGTGGCCGAGGGCAAGGCCGACCCGCGGCGCCTCGCCTCCTATCGCCGCCTGCTGGCCTCCCGCGCCGGCGACACCGACCCCCGCGACACCCCACCCGACGACACGCTCACCCCGCATCCGGTCTGAGGCGCCGGGCTCTCAGGAACGGGGCGACGGGGATCGACTACCGTTCCGGCATGGCCGGTTACGCGGACGATCTTGCTCTCGCCCACATGCTGGCGGACACCGCCGACTCGATCTCGATGGGGCGGTTCCGGGCGCTCGACCTGCGCGTCGAGTCGAAGCCTGACCTGACGCCCGTGTCGGACGCGGACACCGCTGTCGAGCAGGCGATCCGGTCGACGCTGGGCCGGGCCCGCCCGCGTGACGCCGTGCTCGGTGAGGAGTTCGGGCGCACCGAGGCGGCGGCCGGGCCCGGCACCCGGCGGTGGGTCATCGACCCGATCGACGGGACGAAGAACTTCGTGCGCGGGGTGCCGATCTGGGCCACGCTCATCGCGCTGCTCGAGGGCGACACGCCGGTCGCCGGTCTCGTCTCCGCCCCGGCTCTGGGCCGGCGCTGGTGGGGCGCCCGCGGCCACGGCGCCTACGCCGGCAAGCACCAGCACGCCGCCACCCGGATCGGCGTGTCGGGGGTCCGGCGGATGGCCGACGCCAGCTTCTGCTTCGCCAGCCTGTCCGGCTGGTCCGACGCCGGGCTGCTGCGCAACGTCGTCGATCTGAGCCTGGCCTCGTGGCGCAGCCGGGCCTACGGCGACTTCTACGGATACATGCTGCTGGCCGAGGGCGCCCTCGACGTCATGGTCGAGCCCGAGCTGTCGCTGTGGGACATGGCCGCGCTCATCCCGATCGTCACCGAGGCCGGCGGCACCATCACCGACCTGGCCGGGCGGGTGCCGGCCGACAAGTCCTCGGTGATCGCCACGAACGGCCCGCTGCACGAGACCGTCCTGACCGCCCTGACGCCGAAACTCCGGTAGCCCTGCGTAACAGAGCCGGCACCGGAGAAAAGCAAAGCGCCCCGAACCGCTGAACGTCGCCCGCCCCTGGTCTATCGTGCGTCACGTGGTGTCCTCGGGCTGGCTCTTCCTCACCGCCATGATTCTGGCGTACGGGGTGGCTAACCTGCTGCAGTCGGCGGCCGCGGCCCGCACGACCGTGCACCACACCTTCGACCCGGGTCTGCTGGTGCGTCTCGCCGGTCAGCGGACCTATCTGCTCGGCCTCGGCTGCCAGGTCCTCGGTTTCGTGCTGGCCTTCCTGGCCCGCGAGGATCTCCCGCTCTTCCTGGTGCAGGCGAGCGTCGCCGCCGGGCTCGGCGTGACCGCCCTGCTGGGTGTGGTCATTCTCAAGTGGTCCCTGCCGGTCGCCGAGATCGGCCTGCTCGCGCTGCTGCTGGTCGGCATCGCCGGCCTGGTCCATTCGGCGAAACCGGCCCCGGCGCGCCCGCTGGGCGCTTTCGCCGTCGCCATGCTGGCGCTGTCGGTTCTGGTCATCGCGGCTTCGGGCTTCTTCGCCGTACGGCTGCAGGGCGCGCTCGGCTCGGTCGTGCTGGGCTCGCTGGCCGGTGTGGGCTTCTCGGCCGCCGCGATCGCCGCCCGCCCGCTCGCCAACGAGCACACGGTCGGTGGCTTCTTCGCCAATCCGCTGCTCTACCTGCTGGTGGTGCACTCCCTGGTCGGCCAGTTGCTGCTGGGCCTGGCGATGCAGCGCGGCTCCACCACCGCCGCCGTGGCCGCCATGGACGCCGGCGGCGCCGTGCCGGCCGCGGTCGTCGGCCTGCTGCTGCTGGGCGATCAGATCCATCCCGGCCGGGGCTGGCTGGGCGCGCTCGGCTTCGTGATCACCTTGGTCGCCGTGATCGGGCTGACCCGGTACGCGGAACCCCAGCACCATCACGCCACGGCCGAGGCGTGCCGCCCGGAGAAGAAGAAGACTCCGCTGCGCCCGGCCGCCACCAGCCGCTGACCGTCCTCCAGCCCCCGCCCACCGCCTTAACGGGACTGAAGACTGATCTCTCTGTGACCGGCGCCGCTCGGTGTGTATGGAAGTGCGGTGCGCGGGTAAAAAGCTGACCATGCCGTAGTGGCGGTTATGTCCCGATTACCCGACTCACGCGAGCCGTTGCCGAGATTTTCGCCGCGAAAATGCGAAAGCGGCACGTGTTCTGCACAATGGAGCGATCATGTCGAGCGAGGTGCGGCACCTGGTGGACCGCGGGCAGACGTACCCCCTGGTCCAGCTCACCGGCGTGCTCGACGCTGGAAGCGCTCCCACGGTCCGTTCCGTCCTGCTCGACCTGCTCGCCGAGCAGCCCGAGGCGGTCGTGGTCGACGTCGCCGGCCTGAGCCTCGACGGTCCCGAGTCGGCCGGCGTGCTTCGCGACGTCCACCGGGAGACCGCCGACTGGCCCAGTGCCCATCTCGCCCTCTGCGCCACCGACACCGCCCTCTGGCAGGGCACCGGCTGGCCGGTCTGGCCGGACCGGGCGCAGGCCTTCACGGCGCTCGGCGAGCCCGGCCCCGAGCATCGGGTGAGCCTGGAACTGGAGCCCGCGACCGGCGCCGCCCGGCGCTCGCGGGAGCTGATCACCGAGCAGTGCGGTCGCTGGGATTGCCCCGACCTGGCCGGCCCGGCCTGCATCGTGGTCACCGAGATGGTCAACAACGTGGTGGCGCACGCGCGGACGCCGATGATCGTGCTGCTGGCCACGCACGGCGACGGCATGAGCGTGGCCGTGCGCGACCGCTCCGAGACCGTGCCCAGCTTCGACGGCACCCCGGCCCCGGTCACGGCCTACGGCGGGCGCGGCATGCTGCTGATCGATTCCGTGTCGGCCCGCTGGGGCAGCCTGCGCCTCGACGGCGGCAAGGTCGTCTGGGCGCTGATCGAGGACGAGGAAGCGGCGAAGGCCACTACCCGGAAACCCAACGGGGCGAGCATGGCCGACCCCGCACGCGGGTAGATTGCGCTCATGCGAGACAACGACTACCCCGCCGAGGTGTCCGACCCGGAGGCTTCGGGCCTGCCGGACACCGCGGATGACGATTCGACCGCCTACGACGAGGTCGAGAGCGGCCGCTGGGCGGACGGCGCCGACCCGGCCGCGCTGGCGGGCGTCGGCCCCGGCGGCTCCAACCGCTTCGGCGACACCGCCGAGGAGGCGCGCGAGGGCGAGTCCCTCGACGCCCGCCTGCGCCAGGAGGAGCCCGACTTCGGCGCCGAGGACCCGATCCCGCAGCGCCGCGACCCGATCGACGAGACGGTCGACAGCTCCGAGCAGCGCGACTTCGACGCGGACGTGTGGGGCGCGAGCCCGACCTCGGACCCCAAGTCGCAGGTGTCGCTCTACGACGACGGCCAGCTCGACGACGACGACCCGCAGCCGGTCGGCCGCCTGGTCGCCCCGGACGAGGGCTACGGCTTCGACGACGAGGCCGACAGCGTGGCCTACGACGCCGGCGCCTCGGGCGGTGGCGCCTCGGCCGAGGAGCTCGCCATGCACGAGACCAACGCACCCGACTACGACTGAGGCTCGGGCTCCTCGAGTCCCTGCTCGGGATCTCGCCCGTCGATGTCGAGGGCGTCGAAAATCACGTCGGCTGCGCCTCGTGATTTTCGACGGCCTCGACATCGACCTTATGGGGCGGGCTCCTCGTCGAGCGGAGCGAGACCGGCTTGCAGGGCATAGCGGGTCAGCTCCACGCGGTTGTGCAGCTGGAGCTTGCCGAGCGTGTTCTGGACGTGGTTCTGCACCGTGCGGTGGCTCAGCACGAGCCGCTCGGCGATCTGTCGATAGGACAGGCCCTTCGCCACCAGGCGCAGCACCTCGGTCTCCCGCTCGGTGAGCTTCGGCGCGGCCTCCCGCGGCGCTATCCGGCGGAACTCGCCCAGCACCAGCCCGGCCAGGCCGGGGGTGAAGACCGTGTCGCCGGCCACCGTTCGGCTCACCGCGTCGAGGAACTCGTCGAGCCCGGCCGACTTCAGCAGATATCCGCAGGCGCCGGCCTTCATCGCGTCGAGCACGTCCTGCTGCTCGCCGCTGGCCGAGAGCATGAGGATGCGTACACCAGGAACCTCGCTCTGAAGCCCGTTGATGACCTCGACACCGGAGACGTCCGGCAGCTGGAGGTCGAGGACGATCACGTCGGGACGGGCCGCCGCGGCGATGCGGACCGCCTGGCGTCCCTCACCCGTCGTCGCCACCACCTCGTAGCCGGCGGAGGTCAGGTCACGGCTGACGCCCTCGCGCCACATCGGGTGGTCGTCGACCACCATCACCCGGATCGCAGCGGTCACCCGATCACGATATCGGTGCCCGCGGAACGGCCATCTCCACCTCGGCCCCCTCGCCCGGCGCGGAGACGATCGCCACCCGGCCGCCCAGGTCGGCCACCCGGCCCCGGATCGACTGGGCCACACCGAGCCGCCCCTGCGCCTCGGCCTGGGCCAGCCGGTCGGGCTCGATGCCGCAGCCGTCGTCGCGCACGGTCACGACGACCTGGGCCGGCTCGTCCTCCACGAACACGTAGGCCTTGGTGCCGGGCGGGCAGTGCCGCGCCACATTGTCCAGCGCGGCCGCCACCGCCAGCTTCAGCTCCCGCGCCGTCGCCGCCGGGAGCGACACCGGCCCGGCCGGTCCCGAGACGGTCACGACCGGCGACTCGTACGCCTCCAGCAGCGCCATGAGATCGAGCTCGGCCCCCTGCGGATCGCTCAGGGCCCGGCCCGCCATGAGGCTGCGCAGCGCGGTCTCCTGCTCCCCGGCGAGCCGGGCCAGCTCGCCCGCCTCGCCGTCCAGGCCCACACCCCGCCGCTTCACCAGCGCGAGCACCTGGAGCACCGAGTCGTGCACCTCCCGGGCCAGCCGTTCCCGTTCCCGGGTGGCCGCCTCGAGCTCGACGGCCCGCTCGAGCCGTTCCTGTGCCACCTCGGCGATCCGCACCAGATAGCCGACGGCGATCGCGGCCAGCAGCATCAGCACCGCGCCGGTGAGCGCGGCCTGGTCGTAGTGGGCCCGCACGATCAGGTCGGTGGCGCCCATGGCGAGCGCGGCCGCGATGCCGGCCCGCCGTCCGCGGGCGACGGCCCAGCAGAGCACCGGCGCGACGTGCCAGGCGACGGCCAGGGTGGGGCGCCCGGCCTCCAGCGCGGTGCGCCCGACCACGAGGACGCTGGAGGCCAGCGCGGCCATGGTGATCAGCAGGTCGGCGAGAAGCAGGGGCGGACGGCGACGGGCCGGGTTCCCGTACGCGTACGTGGTCACGACCGTCCACGCGGCCATGACGGCCAGCACCGGCCAGGCGAGCATCGGTCTCAGGTAGTCCCCGACATTGCTGACGACCAGGATCGTCGCGTACGTCAGGGCGGCGATCCGGTAGACCGCGATGGCCCGCCACAGCGGGGTCTGGAACCCGCTGTTCCGTACGTCCGGCATGCGCCGACCATCCCACATGGCGCGCGCCACCCGCAGGCCGCACTGCGGGAAGATCGGGCGTGGCCTAACGTCGAAGGATCAGCACCCAGGTTCTGCTCTCCGAGACGTTCGACCACAGCTCGATCACCGCGCTGCGGCACCTCGTCGCGTCCTGTGCCGCGGAGGCCGGCCTCCGCGGCGACCGGCTGGACGATTTCGTGGTCGCGGTCAACGAGTTGCTCACCAATGCCGTCCGGCACGGCGGCGGTCTGGGCCGGGTCGCCCTGTGGCACGCCGACGGCTCCGTCGTGTGCGAGGTGAGCGATTCCGGCGGCGGCCTGCCGGCGCACCGGAGGAAGCCGCCGGCGCGCCCGGCGGCCGATCAGCCCGGCGGGTGGGGGCTGTGGCTGGCAGAAGAACTGACGGACGAGTTCGACCTTCGTACGGGCGGTGGCGGCACCACGGTCCGGGTGTCCAGCCGATCTTCCTTAAGAGAACCTTAAGCCGCGTCCCCCGAGCTTGCGCGAGTGCGTCTCACGTTTAGCATCGTGCCTGCTGTTACCTGAGGGGGAGCCGCTGTGGGCGAGGCACGTCACCGGACCGTCACGTCGAGATGGCCCATCCGCCCGCGCGCGGTGGCGGCGCTCGCGGTGGCCATCGTCGGGCTCGCGGCGGCGATCTATCTGCCCGGCCGCAACGACGTCGCGGACGCCTCGGAGCGCCGGTCGAGCTTCTCCGACGACTTCGGCGGCGAGCGGCTGGACGCGGCCAAGTGGCTGATCGACGGCGACGACCGGGAGAACGGCCGGCAGCGCGACGGCGAGCTCGTCGTCGACCGCCTGATGAGCACCCGCAAGGCCTTCGCGCAGCCGTTCGGGCACGCCGAGGCGCGGATCAAGGTCAACCGGGAGAGCGGCCCGTGGCGGGCCTTCGGGGTGGTCGACAAGTACGGCCGGGTGCTGCGCGGCACGCTCGAGACCCTCGACGAGGACGCCGATCGGACCTCGGGCGACGACTTCCACACGTACGTCATCGACTGGTCGCCGACCGCCATCGTGTGGTCGGTCGACGGCCGGCCGGCCCTGCGGCTGGTGCCCGAGGAGCCGGGTCTGCCGATCGCGCTGGTGCTCAACCTGGCCACCGACGGCCGCCGCCCCGGCCGCATGATCGTCGACTTCGTGAAGGTGACGGCGAGCTCGAAGCCCCTGCCCGCGCCGTCCGCCCCCTCCTCGGAACCGACCAGCGCCGCCCCCACCAGCGCCGCCCCCACCAGCGCCGCCCCCACCAGCGCCGCCCCCACGAGCGCCGCGCCCACCAGCGCCACGCCCGCCGTGCCCGCGTGGAAGGCGTTCACCGCTTACGCGGCCGGCGACCTGGTGACGTACAAGGGAGTGACCTACAAGGTCAAGGAGGCGCACACCTCCCTGCCCGGGTGGGAGCCGACCGCGCTGCCCAACCTCTTCCAGAAGGTCTGACTCAGCGGGCGATCCGATAGGCGTCGCCGTAGACGCTCCAGCTCAGCGGGGCGGTCAGATCGAGGTTGCTGCGGCCCAGCAGGCTGCGCTGGGCGGTGTCGACGCGGGTGGTGTCGCTGTGCGCCTCCTCCGAGCGCATCTCGGCGACGCGCGCGTTGAGGAAGGCGTTCAGATAGGCCGGCTCGTCGCCGCCCTGGGCCGGGGTCTTCGCCGTACGCATCGCGGCCGCCCGGATGCCCTGAAGCCCGGACACCCCGTGCATGACGGCCGCGTCGAAGTAGGCGAACTGGCCCAGCGCCCGCAGGCCGTCCAGGCGGGCCATGCGCACCGACGGGTTGAAATACATCCAGTCGCGGGCGTCCTCCTGGACCTTCTGGAAGATCGGGTCTTTGGCCGCCGTCCGCCAGGCGGCCGGGAATCCCGGGTCGAGCCCCGCGTGCGAGTCGGAGCCGTCGACCGTGCGCAGCGCCGGGATGTAGCGGGCGAGCACGTTCGCCGGCTTGCGCTTCGTATATTCGAGCACCACCTGGAGCATGTCTGACGTGCCCGAACAGAAGCCCACGATGCCGGCCGTGTAGCCGCGGCCGTCGTCGATGTCCTCGATGTAGCCGAAGGACCTCCGCCAGTTCACGGTCGAGTTCTCCGCGGTCGACACCAGCTGGAGCGCGGCCTCCTTCTTGCCCTTGTCCTCCAGGCCGGAGGCGAGCGAGCCGGTCGGCGGGGCCGCGGCCGGCAGCACCTTCGACGCCGGGCCGTAGACGCGGACGTCACCCAGCGCATAGCCGCCGGTCCGCGTGGCCCGCTGCGTCGCCAGCACCCGCACGAAGCGGCCCGTCCCGTTGAGGCGCTTCAGATCGTCGGTGCCGCCGTTGCCCTTGGTCGTGGCGTAGACCGACGCCCAGTTGGCGCCGTCCATCGACGTCTGCACCCGGTAGGTCCGGGCGTACGCCCCCGACCAGCGCAGCGAGACCCGATCGACCCGCTTGACCGAGCCCAGGTCGATGCGCAGCCACTGGCTGCCGGGGCCGCTCGCGCTGGCCCACCGGGTGACCGTGCTCGTGTCGGTGGCCTGGGCCGCCGTGGCGCCCCGCTCGACCGACGACGCGGTCGCCGGCCGGCCACGGGAGATCAGCACATTGCTGTCGGCGCCGGCCGCGACGGAGATGGCCAGGGGTACGCAGAGAGCCACGGCCACCCCTGTGCCGAGCGCCGCCGATCTGATCGATCCTGCTCGGATGCGCATTCTTCAACGCTAGGCCGGGATCCGCCATGATCCCCGGGGTTCGGCGAAAAGCCCTACTTCCGCTTGCGGCCGCGGGAGATCAGGACGATGGCGAGCACGATGCCGGCCACCACGAACAGGCAGCAGAGCGCGCCGAAGATGCCGAAGAAACCGAAACCGCCCCGTCGCCTCGACCGCGCCGCCTCGACCGCGACGTCGGCGACCCCGTTCGTCGCCGCCCACGCGTGCACCGGCACGACCAGCGTCAACACCGCGCCGGTCACGACCGCGGCCATCCGGGACCACCACTTCACCACAGCAGACATGCACCCCATCTTGACCGACACGGGCAAGGACGGCCACGCGAGTACCCCCGGATCCGGCAGGGTATGACGAGCAGGACCGAACTGAGAGGGGTGCGGATGGACGCCGACCTGGCGGCACTGGCGACGGCTCACGGAGTGGCCACCTGGTACGAGGACTGGCACCGCGAGCGCAAGGACGTCTCCGCCGAGTCCGTCGCCGGGGTGCTCGGCCTGCTCGGCGTGGACGCCACGACGCCGGCCGCGATCAGCACCGAGTTGGCCGCCGTGCGCGAGCGCGAACGGCTCGGGCGCATGCCGGGCACCGTGGTCGTGCGGCAGGGCAGCGGCCGCGACCTGCCCGGACCGGCCACGATCGAGCTCGAGGACGGCACCACCCGCGAGGTCCGCGAGGTGCCGGACGACCTGCCCCTGGGCTGGCACCGACTCGACATCGGCGACCAGCGGGTGACGCTCGTCGTGGTGCCGACCGAGCTGCCCGAGCCGCCGCAGACCTGGGGCTGGATGCTCCAGCTCTACGCGCTGCACTCGGCTCGGTCGTGGGGCATGGGCGACCTGGGTGATCTGCGCGAGTTCCTGGGCGTCTCCGGGTCGCCCGGGCTGGTGCTGCTCAACCCGCTGCACGCGATCACGCCGACGCTGCCGGTGCCGGCCTCGCCGTACTCGCCGTCCAGCCGCCGCTTCGTCAACCCGCTCTACCTGCGCATCGAGGACATCCCGGAGTACGGGCGGGCCGACGCCGGCACCCGAGCCATGATCGACGCGCTGCGGCCTCCGAAGACGGATCTGATCGACTACAGCGCCGTCTGGAAGGCCAAGCTCCAGGCGCTGGAGCTTCTGTGGCCCCTGGCCGAGAAGGCGGACACCGAGGACGAGGGCCTGCTGGACTTCGCCCGGTTCTGCGCGCTCGCCGAGGTGCACGGCCCGAACTGGCAGCAGTGGCCCGACGAGTTCCGGCGGCCCGACTCGCCGGCGGTTCGCGCGTTCACCAGCGAGCGGATCGCCTTCCACGCGTGGCTCCAGACGCTGCTGCTGCAACAACTGGAGGCTGCGAACGAGGAGGCCCGGCGCCGGGGCATGCCGGCCGGCGTGGTGCACGACCTGGCCGTCGGCATCGACCCGAGCGGGGCCGACGGCTGGCTGTTGCAGGACGTGCTCGCGGCCGGCGTCCACGCGGGCGCCCCACCGGACGCGTTCAACCAGCTCGGCCAGGACTGGGGGCTGGCCGCCTGGCGGCCCGACCGGCTCATCGAGACCGGCTACGCCGCCTACCGGGACATGCTGCGGCGGATCTTCCGGTACGCCGGTGGGCTCCGCGTCGACCATGTGGCCGGGCTCTGGCGGCTCTGGTGGGTGCCGCCGGGCATGGGCGCCGACGGCGGCACGTACGTGCATTACGACCCGGACGCGATGCTGGGCATCCTGGCCCTGGAGGCGCACCGGGCGGGCGCCGTCGTGATCGGTGAGGACCTGGGGACCGTACTGCCGGAAGTGACCGAGGGTCTGGAGCGGATGAACATGCTCGGCTCGGCCGTGCTGTGGTTCACCCGCGACGACGACGATCCGGACGGCGGCTATCTGCCGGCCGGGAAGTACCCGCGCAACGCCCTGGCCTCGATCTCGACGCACGACCTGCCCACCGCGGCCGGGTTCCTGGCCGGCGAGCAGGTGAAGGTGCGGGCCGAGCTCGGGCAGCTGGCCGGGCCGGTCGAGCAGGAACGGAAGAACGCGGACAAGGACCGCGCCCAGCTCCTCGCCGCGCTGCGGGCCGAAGGCCTGATCACCGCGACCAGCACGGACGCCGAGATCATCGTGGCCATGCACGAGTTCCTGGCCCGGACGCCGTGCCGCTTCGTGACGGCGTCGCTCTACGACGTGCTGGGCGAGCTCGATCAGCCCAACCTGCCCGGCACCATGGACGAATACCCGAACTGGCGGATGCCGCTCAGGACCGGGCTGGAGAAGATAGCCGAGGACCCGCGGGTGCAAGCGGTCGCGAAGGTCCTCGGAGAGAGAAAGGCGAGCCGATGAGCTTCATGGACAAGGCCAAGGACTTCCTGGACAAGCACGACAAGCAGGTCGACCAGGCCCTCGAGAAGATCGGCGACGAGGTCGACAAGCGCACCGGCCACAAGTATTCGTCGCACATCGACAAGGGCGTCGACGAGGCGCAGAAGCGCACCGGCGACGGCGACACCCGTCCCTGACGTTTTGCTCCGTCCTGCCCGGGAAGCAGATAAGGCGTACCCCCGAGCAAGAAGGAGTTGGACGATGGGCTTCATGGACCAGGCCAAGGACTTCGCCGACAAGCACGACAAGCAGGTCGACGAGGGTCTCGAGAAGGCCGGCGACCAGGTCGACGACCGCACCGGGAACAAGTACTCGTCTCAGGTGGACAAGGGCGTCGACCAGGCGCAGCAGCGCACCGGCGACGGCGACACCAACGGCTGAGCGCCGCCGGCCGGCTCAGACCGCGAGTGGCGGTGGCGGCGGGTCGTCGTCGACCGCGTGCAGCATCGGGTGCAGCGGGACGAAATTGTCCCGCTGCCGGCACAACAGCGGCGGCAGCAGTGACGACCGGTGGTCCGGGTGTTCGGCGCAATGCCGCATCGCCCGGGTCATCGCGTCGCTGTGGTGCCGTCCGCCTCCGTACTCACCGCAACTGGCGCAGTCCCAGCGCCAGAACGCCGGGCCCTCGTCGGAGAGGTAGCGCCTGATCTTCAGCGGCGGGCCGGCCTCCTCCTGCGCCGCGGCCAGGATCGCGGGCATGGCGCCGGCCGGCGGTGGGCCGGTGGGGCGGCGCGCATCCCCGCCGATGATCTGCGCCAGCACATTGCTCGTGGACACGGCTCACCTCCGTACATAAAAAGAGAGACGACGCCGAGAAGTCTGGCCAGAAAAAAGCGGTTTGGGGCCGGAACTGTAGAAATGGTCCCCGACGCGGTGACGCCCGCGCCGACCTGGATACTTGCGGCGTGGCACAGCGCAGGAGGTCCGAGCGGACCGTCGAGACGGTCGCCTCCGGCGTCGCCGAGATCGTGCCCGATCCCGACCGCGACAGCGCCTTCACGCTGGTGCTCGACGGCGCGCCGCAGTCACACGTCGACCTGGCCGACCCCACCCACCTGGAGTTCGAGTACATCCGGCGGATGGCGGCCGCGATCGACCTCATCGCTCCGCCGGGCAAGCCGCTGCGCTCGCTGCACCTCGGCGGCGGCGCTCTGACGCTTCCCCGCTACCTCGCGGTGACCCGGCCCGGCTCGGCCCAGCGCGTCATCGAGATCGACGGGCCCTTGGTCGAGCTCGTACGCCGGGCCCTGCCGCTCCCGGCGAAAGCGAACATCCGCGTCCGCGTCGCCGACGCGCGGGCGGCCCTGGAGGGCATGCGCGACGGCGGGTACGACCTGATCGCGCTGGACGTCTTCGCCGGCGCCCGCACCCCGGCCCACCTGGCCTCGGTCGAGTTCATGGCCGAGATCGCGCGGGTGCTCGACCCGGCCGGCTGGCTGATCGCGAACATCGCCGACGGGCCGCCGCTGCGCCACGCCAAGGCGCAGGTCGCCACGATCCGGGCCGCGCTGCCCGAGGCGTGCCTGGTCGCCGACGCGGCCGTGCTGCGCGGCCGCCGCTTCGGCAACCTGGTGCTGCTGGCGGGCCGGACCCCGCCGCCGATCGCCGAACTGTCGCGCCGGGCGGCCGGCGACTGGTTCCCGGGACGGGTCGAGACCGACCTCGACCGGTTCACCGGCGGGGCGGCACCCGTGACGGACAGTGTCGCCGTAGCGTCACCCCTTCCCCCAGCGGGCCTCTTCGGTAACCGTAAGTAACCACTTTCGGTCCAAAGGGTTGAAGCTTTTCCGGCCTGTCGTGTACTCGTCAGGAAATCCGGTGTGATTCGCGCTTGCCCACTTGTTTGACTACCGGCACCCCGCTGTAATCGGTTACGGCCGCGTGTGGGGGCGCGGCACTACTGGGGGGATAGCCGCGCATGCCGGACAAGTACTTCGCGTCCGCAGATACAGGGCAGGTGGCCGCGCCGACGAGCGCGGCCCCCGCCGGATCGTCACTGCGTGACTCGATACAGAGCGCGACGGAGCGTGTGCTCTGGAGCGGAAAGTGTGCCGTCGCCGAGTACGCGTTCGACGAGCCGGCCTCGATGCCGCGCTGGACGCTGCCCGAGGAGACCGAGGTCGTGGTCACCGAGGAGCGGGTGCTCTACCGCGACCCGGTCACGCTGAGCACGGGCGAGCTGCGCTGGCCCTGGCCGCAGCACCTGCGCGTGCAGCCGGGCAACCGCGACGCGGGCCGCTCCGGCACGGTCACCCAGATCCAGCTGGTCTGCGCGGGGCCTCACAACTCGTTCCCGGCCCTGGTCTTCGCCGGCGGCGACCTGGCCGCGGTCGGCGACGCCGACCGCCTGGCCAACACGCTGCGGCAGGCGATCGCCCGGTACCGGGTGGAGCACGCCACCGAGCTGGGCATCCCTGTGATGCAGGCGCGCATGCTGTCCCGCCTGGTCATCGGCCCCGAGTTCAACAACTTCCAGGGCGGCGACGGGCAGACCGTGACCCTGATCGGCGCGGTGTCGGTGCAGCGCCTGGCGGCCGAGCCGCAGCAGCCGCAGAACCCGTGGGTCGCCTCGGCCTACGCCCCGCCGGCCTCCGACGCGTACGCGAAACCGGCGCCCCCCGCCCACGCCGCCCCTCCGGCCTACGACGCCGACCATGCCGCTTCCTCGGCCTATGCCACCCCGGACCATGCGGCACGTCCCGGCTACGCCCCGGCTCCGCACTCGGCTCCCCCTGTCGTTTCCGGTCCCCCTGCCGCCGCCGGCTTCGCGCCCGATGCGGCCGGTTACGCGGCCAATGCCGGATTCGCTCCCGCTGCCGGCTCCGCGGGGGCCGCCGCGGGCTCGGCGCCGGTGATTCGCGCGGCGACGCCGGCCTCGCCTCCCCCGCCGATCGTTCCCGCCCCGGCGCCCGCTCCCCCGCCGGTGCCCGCGGCGGCCTTGCCCACCTCGGCCGCGCCCACGTCGCCGGCCGCCGGCCGGGGCCGTTCCGCCTCCGAGAGCTGGCGGGTCCAGCCGGCCGACGACAACGCCCTGCGCGGCCGTGACGACCTCGACTCCCGCGCCGCCAGCCTGGCCGCGCGCGTGGCCGACCTGGTCTCGGGCGGCGCCGAGACCGGCAGCACCCGCCCGACCGGCGAGACCAACCTTTCCGCGTTCCTCGAGCGGCCCGTGCCCCGCTCGCCCGAGCCACCCCCGTACGGCGGCGCTTCCTCGCCGACCTCGGGCGCGGGCTGGGACACCCCCGCACCCACCTCGGGCGCCGGGTGGGAGGGCGGGGACCGGGCCGAGTCGGTGCGCCGCACCGCGGCCCGTTTCGCCGGGAACGCGGCCCGCAGCCGCGGCTCGATCCCGCGCCAGGACACCGGCGACATCCCCAGCCAGGGCAACCACCGCCAAGGCTGACCTCGACGGGGCCTCTGCCGACTCGAGCACGGGCTCGGCATGCCCCGCCGGCTCCGGCCCCAGGCCGGGCGATCCCCCGCTGGCTCAGGCGCGGGCCGGGCGATCCCCCGCTGACTCAGGCGCGGGCCTCGCGGCTCCCCGCCGACTCGGGGACGAAGCACGTGCCGGCGGCCACGCGCTGCTCGTGCAGTTGGTGTGCCCGGTGCAGCAGCGCCATGAGCTCGTCCTCGGCGCGGATCTGCGCCCGGTACTTCTCCGGCAGGCTCTTGAGGCGGGCCTCCTCGACGAGGAGCTTGTGGAAGATCTCGTCGCAGTAGGCGGGGTCCGTCTCGATGTCCAGGAACTCTGTCGCGTGGCGGCGCGCCGCCGCCACGTACGTCTGGGTCCGGCCCTTGGGACTCAGAAGCGACGCCACCACGGTGATCAGCAGGATCGAGATGATCAGCGCGAGGGACAGGGCCGTGGAGATCTCGACGACGTGGATCGACTCGCCGTCGTTGATGAACGGCACGTTGTTCTCGTGCATGGCGTGCAGGATCAGCTTCACGCCGATCAGGGCCAGGATCGCAGCTAGGCCGTACGACAGGTAGACCAGCCGGTCGAGCAGGCCGTCGATCAGGAAGTAGAGCTGGCGCAGGCCGAGGAGCGAGAACGCGGTCGCCGTGAAGACCAGATAGACGTTCTGGGTCAGGCCGAAGATGGCCGGGATCGAGTCGAGCGCGAACAGAATGTCGGTCCCGCCGATCGCCACCATGACCAGCACCATCGGGGTCAGGACGCGCTTGCCGTCCTGATAGGTGAACAGCTTGTCGCCGTCGTACTCGTCGGAGGTGCGCAGGACCCGGCGGGCGACCCGGATGACGAAGTTGTCGGGCTTCTCCTCCTGGTCGCCGTGCTGCTCACGCAGGAGGTTGCCCGAGGTGACCAGCAGGATCAGCCCGAACAGGTAGAACACCCAGGCGAACGAGTTGATCAGCGCCGAGCCCAGGAAGATGAACCCGGTCCGGGCGATCAGCGACACGACGATGCCGACGAGCAGCACCTTCTGCTGGTCGGCCCGGGGCACCTTGAAGCTGCTCAGCAGCAGCAGGAAGACGAACAGGTTGTCGACCGACAGCGCTTCCTCGGTCACATAGCCGGCGAAGTACTCGGCGCCCATCTGGTTGCCGCCGAAGATCCAGACGCCGACCCCGAACAGGATCGCGATCGACACGTAGATCGACGTCCACCGGGCGGCCTCGCCGAGCGTCGGCACATGCGCCTTGCGCACGTGGAAGAAGAAGTCGAACAGCAGCAACCCGACGATGCCGAGCACGGTCGCCACCCACACCACACCCGACACATCCTGCATGCGCTCATCCTAGGGCGACTAGGTGACCGCGGCGCGACGTTGGGAGGCCGTGAGGAAGAGCACGCCGGTCAGATCGGCGCCGCGAAGATCCGTACCCCGGAGATCGGCCCCGGTGAAATCGGCCCTCCGCAGATCGGCCTCCCGCAGATCGGCGCCGATCAACAGCGCCCCGCGGAAACTGGCGCCGCGCAGATCGGCCTTGCGCATCCGGCGGCCGATCAGATCGGCGCCGCTGTGATCGGGCCGGTTGCGCCCGCGGGCGAGCTCGCTGGCCTTGCGCAGCAGCGGGTTGACCCGGCGCCGATGGGCGTCCAGGTCGAGGGCTTTCAGCTCCTCCGGCGTCCCGCCGGCCAGACGGTCGGTCTCGGCGAGAGCGTTTTCCAGCTTGAGATGTACGGGGTGAGCCTCGCCCAGCTGCAAAGCCTCGCTCAGATACCACATGATCTCGTGCAGCTGCCGCACGACGGGCAGGGCGGCGAACATGGGCCCGGACAATTCGGGGGCGTCCCGCCACGTACGGCCGCCGAAGGTCTCCTGGGTGATCCGCTGCCCCGCGCCGAAGCAGTCGAAGACCACACACCCGTGAAACCCGCTCGGCTCGAGCCGCTCATGGATCCGGCACCGGAAGTCGTCGGCCAGGTTGAGGCAGGCTTGGCCGGCCGCTTTAGTCACGGCAAAGTCTGACGATTTGACGAATGCGGGTGCGACACAGCACAGCCCCGCGCAGCGGGCGCAGTCAGCTTGAAGTTCTCGTCCAGTCATACGGCCCCTACTGTCTCAGACCGTCCGGCGCGCCCGTTTCCCGGATCCAGCGGCACCCGAGATGCAACCCCCTCGTCTTCATGTGTCCCCGCCCCGCGGTCGAAACATCTTGTGTCCGCAGCTGACAACGAAAACCCCGGACCGAAACCGGGACGACACGGATAACCGAAACCAGGGGAGATACAGAATGCGCAACATGCTTCAGATCGTGGGCGGAATCGCGGCGGCCGGCGTCATCGCGGCGGGTGCCACGGCGCTGACCGGTGCGGGCGTCACCCGCACCGGTGGAGCTGCCGACACTTGGATCGGCGGTAAGGTCACGCAGACCGTCACCGGCGCGGTCGTGACCGACATCGACTACACCTTCATTGACAACACCGGCGCCAATCAGCAGCTGAGCGGTATCGACATCGATCTGACCGGCGCAGAGAGCAAGACCGTGGTAATCAAGCCGACGGGCGGTTCGCTTCAGACCGCGGTCGAGTGGTACTGCACTGGCGCCGACATCACGAGCCAGACGTACAGCAACGTCACCAACGCTGTCACCGTGGTGGGCGGCCCGGCAAACGCGGACATCAACTGCATCACTGCCAACGTCGGCCACAGCGCTGCGGGCTACTACTCGGGCCTCAGCGGGCTCGACATCACGGTCAGCTAATCCACCCACTCGGGCTACTTCGGAGTGCGAGGCTACATGTAGTCGCGCGGCCCCGGGAGCACCGATCCACAAGACCTTTCGCACCGCCGTCGTGGCCGTCATCCTCGGGATGGCGGCCATTGGTGCTTGGGCGGTCATGACGGAACGGCTCACCTACGTCGTGACCGATGGCGTGAGCATGAATCCCGTCTATTACCAGGGCGACCTAGTCTTCGTCGCGAAGGCCGATTCGTACCATGTGGGAGAGATTGCCGCTTATCATGGATCCATCCCGGGGCAGCGAGTCCTCCACCGCATCATCGGCGGGGACGGGTCAACCGGATTTGTCCTGAAGGGGGACAACAACCAGTCGATCGACACGGTGACCCCCACGACAGAGGAGATGATCGGCCAAGCCGTCCTGCACATCCCGAAGGGCGGCCTGTGGCTGAAGCCACTCCTCGGCCCAAGCGGGCTCGGGATGCTGAGCTTTCTGGTGGTGGGCGGCGGAGTCGCCACCGCGGCGCGAAACCGGCGGGAGATTCCGCGAGGTCGCCGGAAGAAGAGGGTGAAGGCCATGTCGCGGCAGGGAGGCTCATTGGAGACCGCCGCAGCGGTCTTCAAGACAGTGCAACGCCTTCCGTCCCCGCTTCGCGGCGGGGCTTACCTCGTCGCCGCGCTCACTGTGGTGGCACTCCTGTTGGGCGTTTTAGGCTGGATGAAACCGATCGTCGAGACCCTCGCGGTCGCCGCTCCGCCCAGCCAGTCCATCACCTACTCCTATTCGGCAAAGGTGCCGAAGTCCGCGGCGTACGACGGCACCACCGTGACCTCTCCCGAACCAATCTTCCGCAGGCTGACCAACACCGTCGACCTGCTCGCCGAGTACACCGGACCGGCCGGCACCTTCGATCTGAGCGCGGAGCTGAGTAACGGCACCGGCTGGCACACCACCATCCAACTGGTAGAGAAGAAGGCCTTCAGCAGTTCGTCCTATGAAGCGACGGCGAAGTTCGACCTCAAGGCGCTAGTCGCACGATCCGATGCCGCGTCAGCAGCGATCGGAGCAGCCAGCAGCGGCGCGGTAACCGTCGCCCTGACCGCACGAGTCGTCTCGCCCGGGGTCGGAACGCTGACTGCACCGCTCACGTTCGCGGTGGATCCGATGCAGATGGTGCTCGGCAGCAACACCAAGCTGACGAAAAGCAATTCGGGAACGGCGAGCACAACCGTCGTTCCGCGTGAAATCGGGATTCTCGGCCTAACGGCCTCACAGGCACGCTCTTACGCCATTCTCTCCCTCATCGCCGCAGGAATGGTTGCCGCCCTTGTGTTCTTCCTCGCACGGCGCGGGATGCCCCTTCGCACCCGTGCCCAGATTGAACGGCGTTACCCCCAACTCCTTGTTCATGTTGAGCCGATGCCGAGTCCTCCGGGCAAACCTGTGGTCAACGTCGACAACTTCCCGGCGCTGGTCAAACTGGCTGAGAAGTATGGGCAGATGATTTTGACGTGGCGGCGGGAGGATTCGGACGACTTCGTCGTTCGGGACGAGGGGATCACTTACCGGTACCGGGTTCCGCTGGAGGGGCCGGAGCTTCTGGATATCGAGCATCGGAATCGGCCCGCAACGGCTGGTAGCCATCGGCGGAAAGCGTCCTCGCCGGTGTCCTGATGGTGGCCGTGCATTGTCCGCGCGGACCATCTGAGCAGCTATTTCATGTCATTACACTGCTGCGAATGATCTCCAGGCTCGTGTCCAAGGCCACCGTTGCCGCGATCGGCGCGGTCATTGCCGTCGCCGCGCCGGCTTCCGCGGCGGGCGTTCCCACGCTGCAAGCCAGTGCGCCGGTCATCGTGGGCTACAAGCCGGTGACGCTGTCGGGCGTCGCCGAGGCCGGCGCCCAGGTGCAGCTCTACGAGACGGCGATCGGCTGGAACGACATGCAGCCGGCCCAGAACTGGACGACCGGTGGCACTGTCGTCGCCACCGCCGACGCCTCGGGTCGCTTCTCGTTCAGCCGGTGGGTCGACTCGGGCTTCCTCTTCGAGGTTCACCAGGGCTCCGCGGTCTCCAACCGGGTCACGGTCTACTCGCGCCTCGAAGTCGGCCTCAGCGGCGGGTCGACGGTCGCCGGCCGGGCCGACCTGACCGCCTGGAACGTTCCCGGCC
This sequence comes from Paractinoplanes atraurantiacus, assembly GCF_900215205.1. Taxonomy (GTDB): domain Bacteria; phylum Actinomycetota; class Actinomycetes; order Mycobacteriales; family Micromonosporaceae; genus Actinoplanes; species Actinoplanes atraurantiacus. The sequence goes on along the minus strand of NZ_OBDY01000001.1, from coordinate 815,732 downwards.
AGGGCGGGCTGCCGTACCAGTTCCAGCTCAAGCAGGCCAACGGGACCTGGAAGACGGTGTTCTCCGGCAAGGGCTCGAGCGACGCGGACGGCGCCTTCCTCAACGCCAAGATCAGTGGCCTGGCGCCGGGCAGCTTGCAGACGTTCCGCGCGTACGTCGGCGGCGACACCTCGCAGGGCCTTCAGGGCAACTACTCCAAGGAACTGAAGATCACCGTCAAGGCCGCTGCGCCGGTCCAATTCACCAAAATCAGGTACGACTCGACGGGCGCCGACACGGGCAGCAACGCGAGCCTGAACGCCGAGTGGGTCAAGCTCACCAACAAGACCAAGACCCGGATCAACCTGAACGGCTGGACGCTGCGCGACGCGCAGAGCATCGTCTACAAGTTCAGCGGCACCGTCTACCTGAACGCCGGCGCGTCGATTTTCGTGCAGTCCGGCAAGGGCACGAACACGGCGACCCACCGGTTCTGGGGCCGGGCCGGTAAGAGCGGCTACGTCTGGAACAACGGCGGGGACACGGCCCAACTCCGTACACCCGCGAATGTGATCGTCGACGCCTGCAAGTGGGCGATCGTCGGCACGGGCGAGACCAACTGCTGATCTTCAAAAAAGCCCCGGTTCCTTAACGAACCGGGGCTTTTCGCGTCAGAGGCCCGCAGCGTCGAGCAGCACGGCGGCCATCTCGGCCGCGTCCGGCGCCTCGCCGTGCATGACGGCCCAGGCGCTCGCGCCGTCGAAGGTCATCGTGAGCTGACGCGCCAGTTTCTCGGGGTCGGCGGCGCCGCCCTGCTCGGCCTCGGCCCGGAAGAACGCGGTCAGCATGTCCTTGTAGCGCCGGGCGACCAGGCGCGCGGGATGCTCCGGCGCCTTGACCTCGAGCGAGACCGCGACGAACGGGCAGCCCTGAAATCCGGGCGCGGTCGCGGTCTCCTCGAAGCGCCGGAAGACGTGCAGGATGCGCTCGCGGTGCGTGCCGCCGTCGTCCTCGGCCGGCAGCAGATAGGCGTTGAAGGCCGGCCCGACGCGCTCGAGCCCCGCCGCCAAGATCTCGTCCTTGCTGCCGAAAAGCTGGTACATGGAGCGCTTGGAGACGCCGGCGGCCCTGCTCAGAGCCTCGACGCCCACGCCGACGCCCTCGCGATAGAAGAGATCCGCCGCAGCGTCGAGCAGGCGGTCTCGAGTGGCTTCGGAGGTCATGCGATCAGCATAGCGCGCGCGAAACTGATCAGTTTCCTTCATCACAGGGCCGGGCCTTGCCGTACGGAAACCGATCGGTTTACGTTGGTGGAAACCGATCAGTTTCTCCGAGAGGACGCGACATGACCGCCATCAAGGACTCCGTAGCGCTCGTCACCGGCGGCAGCCGCGGCATCGGCAAGGCCCTGGTCGAGGAGCTTTACGCCCGGGGAGCGAGCAAGGTGTACGCCACGGCCCGCGACCCGCGCTCGGTGAGCCACCCCGACGCCGTACCGCTGGCCCTGGAAGTCACCGACGAGGCTTCCGTCGCCGCCGCGGCCGCCCGGGCCACCGACGTCACCATCCTGATCAACAACGCCGGCCTGACCTCCGGCGCGTCATTCCTGGACTCCCCGCTCGACGAGGTCCGCCGCGACATGGAGGCCAACTTCTACGGCCCGCTGCTCCTGGCCCGGGCCTTCGTCCCGGTGATCGAGCACAACGGCGGCGGCCACATCCTGAACGTGCACTCGGCCCTGTCCTGGCTCGCCGACGGCGGCCCGTACAGCGCCTCCAAGGCCGCCCTGTGGTCCCAGTCGAACTCCCTGCGCCTGCTGCTCCGTTCCCGCCACATCGAGGTGACGGGCCTCCACGTCGGCTACGTGGACACCGACATGACCACAAACATCGACGCCCCCAAAACCGCCCCGCGGGACGTGGCAACCGCCGCCCTGGACGGCATCGAGTCCAACACGTACGAGGTCCTGGTAGACGAGGTAAGCCGCAACGTAAAGTCCGCCCTGGCAGGCGACCTAACCCTCCTCTACACCCAACTGGCCGCCTAACCACCACCAGAGGGCTGCGTTTGCGCCGGGTTGCGCCCGGCTTGGCCGGGTCAGGTTGCGCTAGGCCGGGCCAGACCGTGCCGGGCCGGGTTGTGCTGGACCGGGTGGGGTTGGGCTAGGTCCGGGCTGGGTTGGTGGGTTGCGCTGGGCCGGGCCAGACCGTGCCGGGCCAGACCGTGCCGGGTCGGATCGGGTCGGGTCGGGTTGGGTTGTGCCGAGCCAGGCCGGGTTGGCCTAGGCCGGGCTGGCTTGGGCCGGGGCGGGTTGTGCTGAACCAGACCGGACCGGGCTCGGCAGGGCCGCGCCGGGCCGGGCCAGGTTGGGTTGGGTTGGGTTGGGTTGGGTTGGGTTGGGTTGGGTTGGGTTGGGTTGGGTTGGGTTGGGTTAGGCCGGGCCGGGCCCAGTTGGGATCCGGCGGATCCGCCGAGCCTGACGTCAAGACCGTGAGCCCATCCGTGGCCAGCCGAAGGCCAGGCCGTCTCTCACCCACCGCACCCACCCCCAAGCGTGACCGCTCGCACCGTGGGGGTCTGGGGGCTCGGCCCCCAGGCAGATATAACGAAATCCCCCGGTCCGCGCTCTCTGCGGACAGGGGGATCCCGGATTTCGTAGCGGGGACAGGATTTGAACCTGCGACCTCTGGGTTATGAGCCCAGCGAGCTACCGAGCTGCTCCACCCCGCGTCGGCTCCTTAACACTACCCTGCCTTGTCCTCGGGTGCCCAATCCGGGGTACTCGGCGGGAAAGCGGTCTGCTCTTCCTCCCGGCCGGGCTAGCGTCGGGGTCATGACCGCTGCCGTGGGCGTCCGCCGGCTGGGGCGGCGGTCGGGCCTGGTGGTCGGCCTCGTTGTGCTGCTCGGGCTGCTCGGTTCGGGGCTGGCCACGTACGCGTTGCACAGCACGGCGAAGAACCGGAGCGAGCGGGCTTTCGAGCAACGGCAGACGGTGGTCGCGCAGGTCGTCATGGCCGAGTTGATCCAGTACGGGCTGGCGCTGTCCGACTTGTCGGCCTCGCTGGGGGCGCAGGCCGAGCTCACGGCTGACTCGTTCGGGGCGATCGCGGCGCCGATCAACGGGCAGCGGCTTCCGGGGGCGGCCGAGGTCGGCTACATCGTCAGTGCCACTGATGGCACGGCGGCTGCCGTCCAGGCGGATTGGCGTCGCCGGGGCAGTGCCGGTCTGACTTTGAAGACGGGCGGCGCCGGCAGCGGGGAGCACTACTTCGTCGTGCTCGGCCGGTCCTTGACGGGGTCCACGGCGACCCTCGGCCTCGATCTTCGGGGCACGGCCCAGGCCGTGCAGGCGTTGCGGAGCGCTCGGACCGACGGCGGGATCTCGACGAGTCCCACGTTCGAGGTTCCCGGGTTCGCGGACCGGTACTTCATCATGACGGCGCCGGTGTTCGCGACCCAGCCGGCGGCCGAGGCCGGCCGGTTCCGGGGCTGGATCGCCATGACGTTCAGCGGTAAGGAGTTCCTGGGGCCGACGCCCGGCGTGATCGGGGGCGACCAGGTCAGCATCGAGTTCGCCGACGTCTCGAGTGGCCGGCCGGTCACGATCGCCACCTGGAAGCCGGGCGCCCGGGTCGATGACGGCATGCCGGCCCGGGTCGTCGAGATCCCGATTCCGCAGAAGCAGTGGCAGCTCACCATCCGGCCCACGGTCCGGCTGTTGCCGGCGGCCGAGGCCTGGCTGGCCCGTGGCGCGGCCGCCATCGGAGGTGTGATCACGCTTCTGCTCGCGTTGCTGACGGCGACCGTGGTGACCTCCCGTGACCGGGCGCTGCGCCGCGTCGATCAGGCCACCGCCGAGCTGCGCGACGACATCGAACGGCGCGAGGCGGTGGAGCAGCAGCTGCGCCGGCGCGAGGAGGAGCTGGTCGGCTTCGCCGGCGTGGTCGCTCACGACCTGCGCAGCCCTCTCGCCAACGTGATCGGCTACGCCGATCTGATGGCCGGCTTGGACGACGGCGCCATGCACGAGAAGCAGCGCCGCTACCTGTCCCGTGTCCAGGCCAGTGCCGGCCGCATGCGCGATTTGATCGATGACCTTCTCGCATACGCCATGGCCGACAACACCACGCTGCGCACCTCCGAGGTCGACCTGAACGAACTCGTCGACAGCATCGTCGCCGAGCGCCTGGGCAGCGCTCCCGCCGGTACGAGCATCGACTGCGCTCCCCTGCCGACGGCCTGCGGCGATCCGAGCCAGCTCCGCCAGGTGCTGGACAACTTGATCGGCAACGCCATCAAGTACACCCCGCCCGACCGGACCGCCGAGATCACCGTCTCCGCCACCGCCCAGCCCGACGGCCTGTCCCGCATCGAGGTCGCCGACCGCGGCATAGGCATCCCCGAGTCCCAGCGCTCCGAGGTCTTCAACGCGTTCACCCGAGCCGAGGGCAGCGAAAGTTACCCCGGTACAGGCCTGGGCCTGGCAATCGTCCAGCGCATCATCGAACGCCATCACGGCACCGTAGGCGTGGACGATAACCCCGGCGGCGGCACCCGCTTCTGGTTCACCGTGCCCACGCCGGCTTCCTGATCGCCTTTTGCGGTCCCGGCGGGTAGCCGTTCGGTTGGTTGTTCCCGGTCGGTGGTGCATTCGAGCCGTCAGAACGTTGCGTTTCGGGAGCGGCGACCGACATGTCGGGCTGAACCCTCACCCCCGGGTTCGCAGACAGGCTAGGAGCCCACCCATGTTCGTCAGCGGAAGCAGCAGTGTCAGCGCGATGCGTATCGCCCGGTACCAGGCCGAGGCCCTGCAGGCCGTCGAGCGCTCGTCGGCTCGCATCGCCTCCGGCCGCCGGTTCACCTCGTTCGCCGAGGACACGGTGGCCGCCACCAGGGAGATTTCGCTGCGGGCCCAGCAGGGCGCCACCGGCCTCTATCTGCGGGCAGCGCAGGATGCCGGCTCCGCCGCGGAGGCCGCCGCGTCAGGTTTGCGATCGGCCTCGGACATCCTCGGTGACCTGCGCAACGCGGTGCTGGCCCTGAACACGGCCGACCCCACTTCGGTCACCGCGACCCAGCGCACCGTGACCGCGCTGACCGACGAGTTGACCAGGCTCAGCACGTCCACCACCACGGTGGCCGGCAAGAGCCTCCTCGACGGTTCCATCGCCTCGGCCCCGCTGACGTTCCGGGTCGGCGCCGGTGGCAGCGCCTCGGACGAGGTTCAGTTGACCGCGATCTCCGTGGCCGCCGACCAGCTCGGCTCCGCCTCTTTGAAGCTGAACGCCATCGACTTCACCGGCGGCGCCCCCACCGACCAGAACGACGCGCTGGACGCCATCGACGAGGCCCGTTCGGCCGTCACCGACAGCCTGACCTCCACCGCCGCCGTGTCCTCGGCGATGACCTACCACGCCACCGCCCTCGGCACCCAGTACGCCGCCGTAGACACAGCCTTGGACACCTTGGTAGGCGTAGACGCCGCCCAGGAAGCCGTAACCCTGACCCGAGCCCGCCTCCAGGCCGAAACCTCAGCCGCCCTACTGGCCCAAATCAACACCCTGCAGACAACCATGGTCCGCCACCTACTGATGAACATCTAAAACCCACCCGAGGCAGGCGCAGCCTGCGAGCCCTCACCAAGCGAACCACCCACCAAGCGCACCCAACCGCACCGTGGGGGTCTGGGGGCTCGGCCCCCAGGCAGATATGACGAAATCCCCCGGTCCGCGCTCTCTGCGGACAGGGGGATTTCGGATTTCGTAGCGGGGACAGGATTTGAACCTGCGACCTCTGGGTTATGAGCCCAGCGAGCTACCGAGCTGCTCCACCCCGCGTCGGCTCGTTAACACTAGCGCAACCCGTTGGCTGCTTGCAAAACGGGTGGTGGTGGCCCTCCTCACGGGGACCACCACCACTCAATCGTCAGCCGCTCGGGGTTGGTGAAGGCGCTACCGATCCTGACGGCGCCGGGGCCGACGGAGCCGTGGACGGCGCCGTCGACGGGGCCGCTGAGGCGCCGGTGGCGGCCTTCTGGGCGTTCTGGAAGTTGGTCATCGCGGTGTCGAGGGCCTGGAGCGCCTCGCCGTACTTGGCGAAGTCGCCGGACTGCTGGGCGGTCTTGACGTTGGCGATGGCCGTGTCGAGCGCGGCCGCGGCCTGGGCCAGCTCTCCGGTCAGCGACGCCGGTGGCGGGTTCGTCGTGTTGCCGTCGCCGGTGTTGTTGCCCGTGTTGTTGTTGCCTGTGCCGGAGCCGGCGTTCTTGCCCTGGGCCACCAGCTGTTCGAGGCCCTGTTTCAGGTTGTCGGCGAGGACCACGTAGGTACCGCCGTCGCCGTACGACATCAGGACCTTTTGCAGCAGCGGCGCCGCGTTGTCCTGGTTGCCGGTCTTGACGTAGACCGGTTCGACGTACAGGACACCGCCCTCGACCGGCAGGGAGATCAGGTTGCCGTAGAGCACCTGACTCTGTGCGTTGTTCGACAGCAGGTTCAGCTGTTGGCGTACGGCCGCGTTGTTGGTCATCTTCTGATGGACCTGGACCGGGCCGGGAATGACCGTCTGGTCGGGTAACTCGAGGACCTGCAGGACGGGTTTGTTGTCCACGTACGAGCCGGAGATCAGGGCGGCCAGGTTCTCACGGTTGGCCGGTGTGACGCCGGCCGTCAACTGGAATCTGGTCTGGTCCTGCTCGGGCAGTTGCACGTTCAGGTAGAACGGCGGCTGCTTGATGTTGCTCGACGGCGAGTCCGGCGCGTTCGGCACCTGCCAGAAGTCCTGGCCGGAGAAGTACGCCTGCGGATCGGTCACGTGGAACTTGGTGAGCAGGTTGCGCTGCACCTTGAACAGGTCCTGCGGGTAGCGGAAGTGCGCCTCGAGCGACGCCGGGGTCTCCGCCTTCGGGATGATCAGGTCACCGCCGAACGCCTTGTTCCACGCCTTGAGGACCGGGTCGTTCTCGTCGAACTCGTAGAGCTTGACCGTGCCGTCGTACGCGTCGACGGTCGCCTTGACCGAGTTGCGCATGTAGTTGACGTCGTCGCGGGCCAGGGCGAACTGCCCCTGGCCGGTGAGCTCGTCGCGCGTCTCGTTGGCCAGGTTGATCTTCTGGCTGTACGGGTAGGTCGCCGCCGTCGTGTAGCCGTCGAGGATCCAGGTGATCCGGCCGTCGACCACGGCCGGGTACGGGTCGCCGTCGATGGTCAGGAACGGCGCGACCTTTTCCACGCGGGAGCGCGGGTCGCGGATGTACATCAGCCGCGAGTCCTTGTTCACCGCGTCGGAGAGCAGGAAGTTGCTCTCGGTGTTCTTGACCGCGAAGACGAGCCGGCGGAAGAAGGAGCCGATCGGGACGCCGCCCTTGCCGTCGTACGTGTAAAGCTCCTCGGCGTTGTTGTTCTCCTCCTGCGGACGGTCGAACTCGACCTTCTTGTTCGCGTCCTCCTGGCCGACGATCGCGTACTCGGTGGACTGCTCGCCGAAGTAGATCCGCGGCTGGTCGACCTTGATCTCGTCGGTGGCCGAGGAACAGCCCGGCGGGCGGTCGTCGCCGAGGAAGCCGGAGACGAAGTACGGCAGACCACCGCAGACCACCTGGTTGGCCGGGGCCGCCACCAGGCCGTAGCCGTGGGTGTAGACGGTGTGCCGGTTGAGCCAGTTGCGCTGCTGGGCGGTCAGCTTGTCGTCGTTGATCTCACGGGCGCCGACCACGTAGTCGGCGGTCTTGCCGTCGATCGAGTAGCGGTCGACGTCGAGCTTTTTGCCGAAGTCGTAGAAGCCGCGGGACTGCTGCGACTGGGTGAAGGCCTGCGAGACCAGCTGCGGGTCGACCAGCCGGGCGTTCTGCGCGCTCGTGTCGCTGGTCAGCCCGGACTGCGGGACCACGTTGTTGGCGCGGTAGGGCGCCGTCTCGGTGGCGTTGATGCCGAACGCCGCTCTCGTGGCCTCGATCGAGCGTTTGATGTACGGCGCTTCCTTCTCGGCGAGGCTGGGCTTGACCGAGAAGTTCTGCACGGCGAGCGGGTAGATGCCGCCGATGGCCACCGCCGAGATGGCCAGTAGGGCCAGCGAGACACCGGGCCATACCAGGTTTCGCATGCCCGCGTTGGAGAACACGATGATCGCGATGGCCACCACGATGGAGATGTAGGCCAGGATCTCCTTGGCCGGCAGCAGCGCGTTGACGTCGGTGTAGCCGGCGCCGTAGAGGCCCGGCGACACGTGCTGCTCGAGCAGCAGGGCGCGGCGGTCGAGCACGTAGGCCACGGCCTTGAGCAGGACGAAGATCGCGACCAGCGTGGTCAGGTGGGCCCGGGCCGCGGTGGTCATGCGGTCGCCGACGCCCTGCAGGCGTACGCCACCGAAGATGTAGTGGACCGCGAGCGCGCCCAGCACCGAGAGCACGACGGCGGTGAAGGCGACGCCGAGGATGTAGCGCCACATCGGGTAGTCGAAGATGTAGAACCCGAGGTCCACGTTGAACTGCGGGTCCTTGACGCCGAAGTTCCCGCCGTTGCGGAAGAGCATCCAGTCTTTCCACCGGCCCTGCGCCGAGAGGCCGGCGAAGAAGCCGATGATCACGGTGATGACGGTGATCCACGTGCCCAGGCGGGGCGCGATGATCATCCGGTAGCGCTCGAGAGTGGCCTGCTCGGCCGAGTGCGGCCGCAGCAGCGGGCGCAGCCGGTAGGCCAGGTAGAGGTTGGCGGCGATGATCACGGCCACCGCGATGCCGATGGCCAGGAACAACAGGAGACGGGTGAGCAGTACACCGGAGAAGACGTTGACGAAGTCGACCTCGTTGAACCACAGATAATCGGTGTACGCGTCGATGCCCCACCCGAGCAGCGTGAAAAGAAGGAAGACCCCGACCAGGACGCCGACGGTGACGCGACCGCGCCGGCTCATCCTCGGAAGAGGGCTATTTCGCATAACCAACGGAGGCTCCACAATTCAGTCGGGCCGGTGTCTCACAGTACGACATCTGTCACGCGGCCGAGCACGGCTTGGGCGTGCCGCCGCTGGTGAAGGTCTTGAGCGCGGTCAGCGCGTCGTCCACGGTGGCGACCTCGGCCATCGGCAGACCGTCCACCGCGTTCTTCAGCGCCTCGGCGCAGTTGTCCTTGGGGACCAGGAAGATCTGGGCGCCGGCTTTCTTGGCGCCGACCAGCTTCTGCGGGATGCCGCCGATCGGCCCGACGTTGCCGTTGTCGTCGATCGTGCCGGTCCCTGCGATGATCTTGCCGCCGGTCAGGTCGGCCGGCTGGAGCTTGTCGAGGATGCCGAGCGTGAACATGAGGCCGGCGCTCGGTCCACCGATCTTGTTGAGGTCGATCTTGACCTTGAACGGGGCGTCCTGCCTGGTCCCGATCTCGATGCCCAGGCGCGGCGTCTTGTCGCCGCCGCTCGCCTTGGTGGTGACCTTGCCGGTCGCCGCCTTGCCGGCCCGCGTGTAAGAAACAGTGAAGGTGGTGCCGGCCGGCTTGGCCCGGACCACCTCGGTGACCTTGTTGGGATCGGTGATCTTCGTGCCGTCGATCGCGGTGACCACGTCGTTCGCCTCGAGCACGCCGATCGCGGCGCCGTCCTTGGTGACCTTCTTGACGTAGGTCTGCACCGGGTAGCCCAGCTTCTTCAGCGCGACGGTGACCGCGCTGGCCTGCGACTCCGTCCACTCCTCGGCGTTCTGCTGCTCGACCTGTTTCTCCGACTTGTCCGGCGGGTAGATCAGCTCGCGCGGCACCACCGCGTCCGAGTGGCTGAACCAGCTGCTGATCGCCCAGACCAACTCCACCTGCGACTGCACGTTGACCGTGGTCAGCCGGAGCTGCCCGGTCGAGGTCGAGGTCTTGGCGGCATCCGTCACCTGGATCACCTCGGCGCCGTTGTCCGAACCGAGTGTGTTGACCGTCGGACCGGGCTTCAGCACGACATAGGGCAGGGGTGCGGCCATGACACCGACTGCCAGCAGGGCGGTGATCAGGGCGCCGAGGATTACCGTGACACCACGACGTCTCATGCGCGTGAGACTATCCCCCCTGCCTGAGTGCTCTCTGAGCTGACCTGAGTTCTCTCTGAGCTGACAGCGCCATCGGTCCGGAGCGGGCGTTTCCCGCGTACGGTTGACTACGTGCCTGATATCCCGTTCGGCTTCTCCCTGCCGGGCGCCCAGCCGCCCGACCCCTCCGACCCGCAGCAGATGCAGCAGTTCATGGCGCAGCTGCAGCAGATGTTCGCCGGCCCCGGCAGCGGCCCGGTCAACTGGGACCTGGCCCGGCAGGTCGCGGCCAGCCAGCTGTCCGCGTCCGGTGACCCCGCGGTGAACATGTACGAGCGCAACCAGGTCGAGGAGGCCCTGCGCCTCGCCGACCTGTGGCTCGACCCCGCCTCGGCGCTGCCGAGCGGCATCCGCTCGGCCGCCGCCTGGAACCGCAACGAGTGGATCTACAACACTCTCGACGTCTGGAAGAAGCTGTGCGACCCGATCGCGGGCCGCATGGTGGGCGCGATGGGCGATCTCGTCCCCGACGAGGCGAAAGCGCAGCTCGGCCCCATGCAGTCGATGGTGGCCACGCTGGGCGGCGCCCTGTTCGGCGGCCAGCTCGGCCAGGCGCTGGGCCAGCTCGCGGCCGAGGTGCTCTCGGCCGGCGACATCGGCCTGCCGCTCGGGCCGACCGGCACGGCCGCGCTCGTCCCGGCCAACATCAAGGCGTACGGCGACGGCCTCGAGATCCCCGAGGACCAGGTCCGGCTCTACGTCGCGCTGCGCGAGGCGGCCCACCAGCGGCTGTTCGGCCACGTCCCGTGGCTGCGGGCGCACGTGCTGAACGCCGTCGAGACCTACGCGAACGGCATCACGGTCAACCGCGACGCCATCGAAGAGGCGATGAGCCGCGTCGACCCCACCGACCCCGAGTCGATGCAGGCCATGGCGCTCGAGGGCATCTTCACGCCCGAGGACACCCCGCAGCAGAAGGCGAGCCTGGCCCGCCTCGAGACGGCGCTGGCCCTGATCGAGGGCTGGGTCGGCCACGTGGTCGACTCCGCCGCGGGCGACCGCCTGCCGTCGGTGGTCCAGCTCGGCGAGGCCTTCCGCCGCCGTCGCGCCGCCGGTGGCCCGGCCGAGCAGACCTTCGCCGCCCTCGTCGGCCTCGAGTTGCGCCCGCGCCGTCTGCGTGAGGCGGGCGCGCTCTGGACGGCCGTGGCCGAGCAGCGCGGCATCCAGGGCCGCGACGCCCTGTGGGGTCACCCCGACCTGCTGCCGACCGACGAGGATTTCGCCAACCCGCAGGTCTTCGCCCAGGGCAGCGCCGACTGGGACATCAGCGAGCTCGACAACCTCGACAAGCCCGACGAGGACAAGTAACTGGCCGTGGCCGGTCCGGCTTTTTTGGAAGTACGGATCGGCCACAGCTCCGCTTCGACAGCGCGGCCTAGCTGCCGTCCCCAGCCTTTGCCGCGTGCTGCGGGCTGAGCTGCAACTCGAGCTTTAACCCCCGAGGATGGCCCGGGTGTTCTCCCAGCCCTCCAGAGCGGGGTCGAGCGAGGCCAGCTCGGCCGGGCCCTTCAGGCGGCGCCACTCGGGAGTCGAGGAGACGGCGCCGGGCTCGGGAGCCGTACGCCGCAATAGTTGTGCCGTTGCCGTGTCCAGGTCGAAATCGGCCAACCAGGACGGCGCGGGAAGGCTCGTGGCCAGGCCGAGCAGGCCGTTGCCGGGCCCGCCGGCGGCCACCGCGACCGCCTTGGTCTCCAGGGGCCGCAGCAGCTTCCCGAGGATCATGCCGGGCAGGTCGGGGGCGTCGGCGGCGATCACGGCGGCCTGGTCGAAGCCGTCGGCCCCGGCGGCGGCCAGGACGGGCAGATAGGTCGCGGTGGGCACCTCGTAGATCCGCATGCCGGGCCAGGCGATCTCCTCGGCCAGCTCACGGTCGGCCGGGGTCGCCGCGATGGCCGCCTCGGCCTGGGCCAGGCGGGCGAGAAGGTCGACCACGTCCTCGGCCAGGGCGGCACGCCACGCGGCCAGGCCGACGCCGGGCGGGCTCCACTCGACGGGCACCAGCAGCGCAGCAACGAGCCGTTTCACCACAGCTCCAGCCTAGAGCCCGTCAGTCGTCAGCCTGGAGCCCGTCAGTCGTCGCCCAGGACCACGCCGGTGGCGGCCGAGATGCCCTCGAGATAGCCGCGGGCACGCTCGGCCTTGGGGTAGCGGTTGACCAGCTCCCAGAAACTGGCGCTGTGGCTGGGGACGACCAGGTGGGACAGCTCGTGCAGCAGCACGTAGTCGATCACCCAGTCGGGCATCTCCTGGATGCGGTGGGAGATGCGGATGGTGCCGTCGTCGGGGGTGCAGGAGCCCCAGCGGCCGTTCTGGTTGGTCACCCAGCGCACGCTGGCCGGGCGGACCCGCTCGGCGTGGTCGGCGAGGTAACGGCCGGTGAGGCGACGGGCCCTGGTCAGGAGCTCGTCGTCCGTACGGCGAATGCGCTCTTCCCGGGCCTCGAGGCGAGCCAGCATGCGCTCGACCCACTCGGTCTCCTCGGCACGGGAGAATCTGTCCGGGATGAGCACGACAACGCGCTCACCGTCCCTGTACGCGGACACTGTGCGACGCCGGCGCTGGCTGCGCCGCACTTCGACGACAGGCTTGCGCGTCCGGGCCATCACCGGCTCGCGAGGCCCAGATTCGGGTTCACGTTGAGACGCTAATCCGTGAGACCCATGTCACCGCAAGAGTACGGCGGATGACACCCGCCGGATATGCGTAGTTGCTCCCAGTATTACCGGAAAAAATTTCCACAGCCGCAACACCGATGACAGCACGCCAACTTAGCGCACGCACCTCGCGTCCCTTTTACGACCGTTTGATGGCAATCCCCGGCGTGTTGCGGCACAACTGACCAAAAAGGGCGATTCCTCCCGGCACACTCACGTCGGCGCCGACACCAGCGGCACCGCGCTGACATGGAACCGGCTTGACCTGGGTAGTGGACGGCCCTGACGGGCGGCCACATCCATGTGGTCGCGGAACGGTCCAGCGCCGAAACGAGCTCGCTCGGGCCGAACCCCGGCCGACAACATCGCTTAGGAGGAACCGTGGCCGACAACACGTACAACGGCTACTGCGTCAAGTGCAAGGAGAAGCGCGACTTCCAGGGGACCGTCGAGGTCTCCAAGACCGGCATGAACATGGCCAAGGGCAAGTGCCCGGTGTGCGGCACCACGGTCAACCGCATCCTGGGCAAGGCCAAGGCCTGAGTCACCCGACCGGGGAGGGCTCGTCGCCCTCCCCGGTGCATTACCTCCCAACGCCATATCCACACCGAACCGAGCACGTTGAGTGAGGTTGTGGACAACTCCCTAGCCTGTGGATAACCGCCTCAGACCTGTGGATAACCCGCTTCCCGGGCGGTGCGGGCCTGTGGACAACGAACTCGCTCCGCAGCGCCGCAGTGACATGCTGTCACTCGTGAACCGCCCTCTCCTTCTTCCCGGGCTCCCCCGAGTCTGGCGGGACGACACCGAACTGCAGCTGGGCGCCGACCCGGCCCAGGCCGTCCTGCTGCGCCTGCCCCACCCCCGCGCGGCCGGGATGCTCGACCTCCTCGACGGCACCCGCCCCGAGCGTTCGGTCCTGCTCCGGGCCGTCGAGCTGGGCATACCCCTCGACCAGGCGCAGGCCGTCCTCGAATTCCTGCACGCGGCCGGGCTGGCCCGTCCGGCCGCCGCGCTGATCCCGCGCACCCCCGACGGCGTGGCCAACCAGCGCCTGGTCGGCGAGGCGACGGCGCTGGCCCTCAAAGACCGCCGCGGGCGAGCACCCACGGCCACCCTCCGGCGCCGCCAGGTCGCCTCGGTGATGATCACAGGGCGTGGCCGCCTGGGCGCGCCGATAGCTGTCGCACTGGCCCAGGCCGGCGTCGGCCACGTGCGGGCGAACGTCCCGGGGCTGGTCCAGGAGGACGAGCTCGCCGCGGGACCGTTCGGCACCGGCGCGATCGGCACACCGAGAAGCGAGGCCATCGCCGAAGCCGTGGCCCAGGCCATGCCGGACGTGGACACCCACCGCCTGCGCACGGCCAGGCCGGCCCTGGTCATCCAGCTCGACGCCGACGAGCCGGCGGCCCTGGTCGCGGCGGCACACGCCGCCCGCCGCCAGCCCCACCTGGCCGTGACGATCCGCGACGGCGCCGCGGTGATCGGCCCGCTGGTCCCCCACGCGGGCGGCCCGTGCCTGGCCTGCCTGGACCTGCACCGCCTCGACCGCGACGCAACCTGGCCGGGCGCGGCCCGCTCCCCGTCCCCAGAGCCGTGCGCGGTGACAACGCTGCTGGCAGCAACCGCCTACGCCACAGCCGAGGCCTTGGCCTTCCTGGACGGCGACACCCCAGAAACCCTCGGCGCCTCCCTCGAGATCACAGCCGCGGGCCACTCCCGCCGCCGCACCTGGCGACCCCATCCCGCGTGCGACTGCACACGCCACCGCCCAGCCCCAAGACAGCGCCCAGCCCCAAAGCAGCGCCCGACCTCAAGCCAGCGCCCGACCTCAGGTCCGCGCCCGACTCCAGGACAGCCGTCAGATCAGCCCTCGGCCTCAGACCAGCGCCCGACTCCAGGACAGCACCCAGCCGACACCGCCGCCACGCCCGGAACCGCGACACGCCAGCCGGCTACGAGAAGCGACACCGGCCAGCCGCCCCCACCCACCACACGGCGCCCGCCCAAGAAAGCCGGCTGAGACAGAGCGGCGAGAGCGAGGCGCCGAACTCCCAACCCACCGATCCGTCACCCCCGCCACCCCGGCTACCCCACTGGCCCGCCCCATCCACCCACCCCGCCACCCCGCACACGTCCCTCGCTCCGCCGCCTCCATCCGCCATCCCGCACACCCCGCTGACCCCGCCGCCTCCATCCGCCCCGCCGCATCCACCGCCCCGCCATCCCGCAGGACCCCGCTGGCCCCGCCGCATCCACCGGCCCCTTCGCCCCCAGCGACTCCACCGGCCCCACACGCAGCTGCCAAGGCGGCGAGGGTGGCGGTCAACCGCGCCGCACCACGCGGCGGCCAACCGAGAGGAAGCAAAGAGCAGCCGAAGAAGGGTGGCCGACAACCACGCCTCACCATGCCGCGGCCGACCGAGCGGGAAAGCAAGCGAGCGGCCAAGGTGAGGTAGCCGTCAACCACGCCTCACCACGCGGCGCCGGCTCAGGGGAAAAGCGAGCGGGGGACCGAGGAAAGGGTGGCGGTCAACCGCGCCCCCGCCGCGCGGCCTTGACCGAAGGAGTCGAGGGAGCGCTGCCGGTCAACGGCGTCCACTGCCACCTCGGCGGCCTGGCGAGGGTGAAGCTAGGAAGCGGCCGAGGGTGGGTGGTGGAGGTTGTGGTGGGGTGGGGCGGGATTTGTGGAGAGGTGGGAAACTTGTAACGGACTTTTGTGGGCGAGTAGGGCGAAGCCGCCCCAGGCGGGCCGAGTAATGGCGCGGCGTCGGTCACAATGATCTGGTGAGCGATATACCGCGGCGGGCGGCGGCCCGTACGGCCAAGCTTGCTTCGCTTCCTCTGGGGTTTGCGGGGCGGACGGCTCTCGGGCTGGGCAAGCGTGCCGTCGGGATCGCCACCGACGTCATCTCGGCCGATATTCAGCAGCGGACCGCCGAGCAGCTCTTCAGCGTGCTGGGGCAGCTCAAGGGTGGGGCCATGAAGTTCGGGCAGGCGCTGTCCGTCTTCGAGGCGGCCATGCCCGAGGAAATGGCGGGGCCCTACCGGCAGGCGCTGACCAAGCTGCAGGAAGCGGCGCCGCCGATGCCGGTGGCCAGCCTGCACAAAGCTCTGGCCGAGCAGCTCGGGCCCGACTGGCGTGAGCTGTTCGCCGAGTTCGACGACAGCCCGGCCGCCGCGGCCAGCATCGGGCAGGTGCACCGCGCGGTGTGGAAACTGCCTCCCGCCCGCAAGAACGCCAAGCCGAAGACCGTGCCCGTCGCGGTCAAGGTGCAATATCCGGGTGCCGGCGAGGCCCTGCTGGCCGACCTGAAGCAGCTGTCCCGGCTGGCCGGCATGTTCAAGATCATCCAGCCTGGCATGGACATCAAGCCGCTGCTGGCCGAGCTGAAGGAGCGGATCACCGAGGAGCTCGACTACGCGATGGAGGCCGAGACCCAGAGGGCCTTCGCCACCGCGTACGCCGGAGACCCGGAGATTTATGTCCCCAAGGTGATCGCCTCGGCGCCGCGGGTGCTGGTGACCGAGTGGGTCGAGGGCACGCCGCTGGCCAAGGTGATCTCGGACGGCACCGAGGAGGAGCGCGACGAGGCCGGGCGGCTCATGGCCCTGCTGCACTTCTCCGCCCCGGCCCGGGCCGGGCTGCTGCACGCCGACCCGCACCCGGGCAACTTCCGGATGCTGGCCGACGGGCGGCTCGGCGTGATCGACTTCGGTGCGGTGGCCCGGCTTCCGGGCGGGCACCCGGAGGCGATCGGGCGGCTGGTGCGGCTGGCGCTCGACGACGACGCCGACGGGGTCGCCGAGGGGCTGCGCGAGGAAGGCTTCATCAAGCCCGACGACGAGATCGACGCCCGGGCCGTCCTCGACTTCCTGCGGCCGATGATCGAGCCGGTCGCCGTGGACGAGTTCCGGTTCACCCGGGCCTGGCTGCGCGGCGAGGCGACCCGGCTCAGCAACCCGCGCTCGCCGGCGTACCAGCTCAGCCGCAAGCTCAACCTGCCGCCGTCATACCTGTTGATCCACCGGGTCACGCTCGGCTCGATCGGCGTGCTGTGCCAGCTCGAGGCCAGCGCGCCCTATCGCGGCATCCTGGAGAAGTGGCTGCCGGGATTCGCGCATGAAGCGCCCGTAGCCTGAAGGCCATGACCCACATCGACGATCTGGCCGCCTTCGTCTCCGCCTCACCCAGCTCCTATCACGCGGCGTCCGAGGTGGCGCGCCGGCTGACCGAGGCCGGATATCGCCCGCTCGACGAGACCGCCGACTGGCGCGGCGAGGTCCGGCCGGGCGCGCGGCTGCTCATCGTGCGGGACGGCTCGGTCATCGCGCTGGCGATCCCCGACGGCGCGGATGCCGGCACCCCGTTCCGGATCCTCGGCGCGCACACCGACTCGCCCGGTTTCAAGCTCAAGCCCAAACCCTCGACTTCCGTGTACGGCTGGTTGCAGGCCGGAGTCGAGGTGTACGGGGGCCCGATCGTCGCCTCCTGGTTCGACCGTGAACTGGAGCTGGCCGGCCGCGTCGTGCACCGCGACGGCACCAGCCACCTGGTGCGCACCGGCCCGTTCGCCCGCATCCCGCACCTGGCCATCCACCTCGACCGCGAGCTGAACAACGGTTTCGCGCCCGACCGCCAGCGCGAGGTCCAGCCGGTCTTCGGCGTCGGCGCGGCGGGCGAGGCCGACGTGGTCGGGCACCTGGCCGGGCTGGCCGGCATCGACAGCGAGGCCGTCGCCGGATACGACATCGTCACCGTCGACAGCGCCGCCCCGGCCCGTTTCGGCCAGGACGGCAAGCTGTTCGCCTCGGCCCGGCTCGACAACCTCTCCTCGGTGCACGCCGGGGTGACCGCGCTGCTGGCCGCCGAGCCGGCCGGCGCCATCGCGATCCTGGCCGCGTTCGACCACGAGGAGGTCGGCTCCGAGAGCCGCTCCGGCGCGGCCGGGCCGTTCCTGTCCGACGTGCTCGAGCGGGTCTCGTCCGCGCTCGGTGGCGACCGTTCCGATCTGGCCCGCGCCATCGCCGGGTCGTGGTGTCTCTCCTCGGACGCCGGTCACGCCGTACACCCGAACCGCCCCGAAAAGCACGACCCGGTGAACCGGCCCGTCGCCGGTGGCGGTCCCCTGCTGAAGATCAACGCGGTGCAGCGGTACACGACCGACGCGACCGGCGCCGCGCTCTGGGCGCGCACCTGCGCCAAGGCGGGCGTGCCGTGGCAGGAGTTCGTCTCGAACAACGCGGTGCCCTGCGGCTCGACGATCGGCCCGATGACCGCGGCCCGGCTCGGCATCCCGACGCTGGACGTCGGCATCCCGCTGCTCTCGATGCACTCGGCCCGCGAGCTCACCCACGTCGACGACCCGGCCTACCTGGCCGCCGCGATCGAGGTCTTCCTCTCCGCCGGCGCCTGACCCGCGTACGCCCAAGGCCAGCGGAAGCCCGGCCCGCGGAAGCCGGCCCTCGGAAGGCCGGCGCCGGAGACATAGCGAAAGGCCCGTCCGAAGCGGACGGGCCTTTCAATCATCGGTGTCTAGAAACGCCCACCACCGAGTTCGCGCGAGGCCCTGTGCTGGGCTTCCATGGCTACTCGACGGGCGGGACGGTGTGCCTCAGGTGTGTAGTCACTCTGAGGCCGACGCATTCGGGCACGGGACAACGCTTCTTGGAGGAGTCTCATCTTCGTTCCGTTCGGGTTCATCTCGATGCTCGGCTTTCGGGTAAGGGGGTTGGGGAGGGTGTGCATGTCAGGCCGCCAGGCGGACGGAGTTGCGGGAGTCCAGACCGTTCGCGGCGAGCCGCTCCTCGACCTCGTGGGCCAGCTCGGCGTCGCGCGCCACGTCGGCCTTACGGGGACGGCCACGCGGCCGCTTGCGCGGAACCACGGCACCGCGCTCGAAGATCTCGCCGCCCCAGACACCCCAGGGCTCGTTCCGCTCGGCCGCACCGGCCAGGCACTCGACGCGCAGCGGGCAGTCCCCGCAGAGCGACTTGGCCAGTTCCAGCTGGGCCGGGGAGTCGGAGAACCACAGGTCCGGGTCGAACTTCCGGCAGGGCAGGTTTGCCTCGATCTCGACGCTCACGTCGAGTGGGGCCAGCGCCAGACTCATAAAGCCCGGTCACCTCTCTCTTCTCTTCGATCTTCTGGATCGCCGTTCAGGTCGTGCACCGGCCGATGAGCCGGCAAAAAATTAAGGCCGCGGATCCCGGTTACGGGTTCCGCGGCCTCGAGGTGAGCCGGAGGTCTGAGTCTCTCAGACCGGCCTTCCTCGAGGCGGGACACCGCTGCCACCATCCGTGTAGCGCTTGGAGATGGAGACATTGCTGCCCTTGAACCCAGTGGTGCCTTCGATGCGAACCGCAGCGCCGCCCAGCTCGGCCCGGGCGGAGACCTGGTGCACCAGCGACACCGGGGCCCGCTCAGCGGCCAGCACTGCCACGGGGGCAGCCGGCTGGAGAGCGGACGGAGCGCAGGCAAGGGTCAGCGGCATCGACGGTCGCGTCATCGTCATCTCGAAGATCTCCATGTCTGCCACCTCCTCCAATTGCTTGCACTCGTGTCTTGACCTCGCCGAACGTTGCCGCTCGGTGAGCTGTGTTCTGAGGCTATGCCTGCCCCGCACGGGGAGGCAAACGAATTAACGGGTTGATTCTCAAAGTTTTTCCGCGGCGGCCGAAAGTGGGTCCGCGCCACCGACCAGAGCGAACACCGCGGGCCCGTACTGACCGAGCTTGCGCGGCCCGATCCCGGCGATCGCGAGAAGCTCGGCCGGATTGGACGGCCGGCGCTCCGCGAGCGCCACCAAGGTGGCATCGGTGAACACCACGTAAGCAGGAACGCTGAGCTCCTCGGCCATAGTCGCGCGCCAAGTCTTCAGCCGCTCGTAGAGATCCTCGTCGAGGTCCGACGGGCAGGTCGGGCAGCGGCCCAGCTTGCGGTCGGCGCCGGCCAGCAGGGTGGCCCCGCAGACGCGGCAGGACGAGACCTGCGGGCGCCTTCGGTCGGGTTTCCGACTCCGGTCGCCGCCGGCCCGCTCGGTGGTCGAGTTGCGCTCGAGCTGCGGCAGGAACCGGCAGGGCCGGCGGGCGCGGCCGCCCGACGAGCGCATCTGCCCGTACGAGAGCCACAGGTACTGCCGGGCGCGGGTGACCCCCACGTAGAGCAGGCGGCGCTCCTCCTCCAGCTGCTCGGGCGTCTTGGCGTACGTCGTCGGAAGGGTGCCGTCGGCGAGACCGACCAGGAAGACCGCGTCCCATTCGAGGCCCTTGGCCGAGTGCAGCGAGGCCAGGGTGACGCCGGCGACGGTCGGCGCGTGCTGCTGCTCGGCCCGGCGGGCCAACTCGTCGTTGAAGCCGGAGAGCGTCAGGTCGCGCTGCACCGCCCCGGCCTGCCCGATCGGCTCCAGGGTGGGGCTCTTGGCGTACTCCTCGGCCAGCGTGACCAGGGCGGCCAGCGCCTCCCACTGCTCGCGGGCGGCGCCACCGGGCGGCGGCTTCTCCCGCTGCCATCCGGTCGCGGCCAGCCCTTCGACGACGGCCTGCACGAGCGGGGTCTCGCCGGGGATCGAGCGGACGGCGGCGCGCAGCGCGATCATCGCCTGGCGGATCTCGGTGCGCTCGAAGAACCGCTCGGCCCCGCGAACCACGTACGGGACCTCGGCCTCGGCCAGTGCCTTTTCGTACGTCTCGGATTGCGCGTTTATCCGGAAGAGCACCGCGATCTCGCTGGCCGGCGTGCCCGCGGCGATCAGCTCGCGGCATTTCTTGGCCACCGCGGCCGCCTCGCCCGTCTCGTCCGGGAAGATCTTCAGCTCGGGTTCGGCCCCGGGCGGGCGCTGGCCGACGAGTTCCAGGCGCAGCCGGGCCTCGTTGCCGCGGGCCTGCCGGATCACGGCGTTGGCCAGGCCGACGACCTGCGGGGTGGAGCGGTAGTCACGGACCAGCCGGACCACTACCGCCTCGCGCCGCTGCCGCGGGAAGTCGATCAGGTACGACGAGGTGGCGCCGGTGAACGAGTAGATCGTCTGGCTGGCGTCGCCGACCACGGTCAGGTCGTCGCGCCCGCCCAGCCACGCCTCCAGCAGCCGCTGCTGGAGCGGGTTGACGTCCTGGTACTCGTCGACGACGAAGTGTCTGTATTGGGCGCGGATCTGCTCGGCGACGTCCGGGTGGTCCTCGATGCCCCAGACGGCGGCCCGCAGCATGTCCTCGAAGTCGATCACGCCCTGCCGCCGCTTGAGCTCCTCGTAGGCGGCGAAGACCTCGGCCACCTTGGCCGGCTCGAAGGGCGGCTCGCGCAGCGCCTTGGTGGCCGCCACGGGGTACTCCCCGGGCTCGACCAGCGACGACTTGGCCCACTCGATCTCGCTGGCCAGGTCGCGGGCTCCGGTGCGGTCGGCCCGCACCCCGACCCGGGCCGCGGCCAGGCCGACCACACGGGCCTTGCTCTCCAGCAGCTCGGGCATGGCCCGGCCCTCGAGCAGCCGCGGCGCGAAATAGCGGACCTGGCGCAGCGCGGCCGCGTGGAACGTGCGGGCCTGCACGCCGCGGGCGCCGAGCTCGGTGAGCCGCGAGCGCATCTCGGCGGCGGCGCGGGCGGTGAAGGTGACGGCCAGGATGTGCCGCGGGTTCACCTCGCCGGCCAGCGTCCGATAGGCGATGCGATGGGTGATCGCCCGCGTCTTGCCGGTGCCCGCACCGGCCAGGATGCAGACCGGGCCCGCCGGGGCGGTCACCGCCGTCCGCTGTTCGGGGTCGAGCCCGGCCAGCACCGCATCAGTCAGCACAACAGGGAATCATGACACCAGGGGTGGGCGTTGTGCCTGAAGGCGCTGTGCCATGTGACCCATCCGAAGGGATCCTGACCGATGCTGACCATGTACTCGACGTCCTGGTGCGGATATTGCCACCGCCTCAAGTCGCAGCTCGACCGCGAGGGCATCGCCTACGACGTCGTGGACATCGAGCGCGAGCCGGCGGCGGCCGACTTCGTGATGAGCGTCAACGGCGGCAACCAGACGGTGCCGACCTTGAAGTTCGACGACGGGTCGGCGCTGACCAACCCGTCCATCGTCCAGGTCAAGGAGCACCTGGCCGCGCTGGCCGCTAGCTGAGCTCTTCCGCCGGCGCTTCCTCCGGGACAGCCGGCATGGGAATCGGGACGGCGAGCTTCTCGGCCTGTTTGATCAGGTCGTCGAGCTCGCCGTCGGTCATCGCCAGCTCGTCGGCGAGAGAAGCGGACAGCAGCAGATGTACGCCGGAGCGGACGGCCACGTCGATCTCCTCCACCGGCACCTTCTCGCCCAGCGCCTCACGCACCAGCATTTCCGCGTCGAGCGCGGGCAGCGCCGCCGCGGCGTGGAAGTTCACGGCCGTCGCCACGCTGCGGCCGATCTCGGCCAGCGGGCTGTCGGTGAGGAACCGGCGGCGCACCATGAGACCGAAAGCGATCTCCCATACGCGGCGTTCCGTGTCGCCCGCCGGAGCGGCCAGCCGGGCCGGCACGTCGTTGCGGGCCACCGCCTGGAGCAGGTGGCCGAGCCGCGGCTCGGGCGGGAAGACGGCGCTCACGACGACCGCTCCACCCGGTGCTCGGCCTGCTCGACCAGGTCGGCCAGGTGCGCCGGCGGGATGCCCGGCGGGCGCACCAGGTCACCCACGACGTAACAGATCAGCTCGAAGCGGCGCAGGTCCGGGATCCGGTACGCCAGGTCGGGCTCGCCGACCGCGGACCGGATCACCGCCTCGGCCTCGCGGGCCAGGGCGCCGTCGGTCGGGAGTGACTGGTATTCGAGCAGGTCGCGCACATATCCGGTGACGTCCCGCGGGTCGCGCCCGACGAAGCTGCGGCGCACCGCCACGGTGAACAGCTCGCGCAGCAGCCGGACCGCGCCCGGCGAGTCGCTCAGACGGGACAGCGACCGCGCCGGGTGCTCCTGTTCGAGCGCCTCGAGGACGTTGCGGCCCGCCGCCGTCGCCGTCTTGACTAATGTCCCGTTTTGTCCCACATACGTAGGTTAATCCGGACGCTACGGAATCAGAGCCGGAATGCTGGAGTCCAGCAGCCCCTGCTCCCTCAGCACGCCGTAGAGCGGAGTGGTCTGCGGGAAGTGACCCCACGCGTGGTCGCCGCTGCCGTCGCCGGCATGGCCGAGCAACTGGCGCTGCACGCCGGTGAAGCCCGCCCACTCGGGGCGGCCGGGCAGGCCCGCGGTCTCGTCCCGGCCGGCGATCCAGCGGTACGTGTAACCGAAGAACGCCCCGACCCGGGTGACCGGCGAGTAGTTGTCGGAGCGGGCGTGCCAGAGCCGGCGGTCGAAGACGACGAGATCGCCGGGGTTCGCAGTGATCTGGATGGCGCCCTCGGGCTGCGGCCACGGAACGCCGCGGGTCGGCGGACCGGGCAGCCAGTTCGTTTTGTGGCTGCCCGGCAGAACGGTGAAATTGCCGCGGCCGGGCTCGCTCACGTCGGAAAGCCAATAGGCCAGCTTCACCGACAGCATCGGGCGCGGATCGGTCTCGATCTCCCGGTTCTGCCGGCCACCGTCCTGGTGCCAGTGCCACCAGTCCTTCTGTTTCCGCTGAATCTGCGGATGAACGTCGATGTGCGAGTGATAGACGTGCACGTTCCAGCCGAGCAGCGACCAGATGTAGCGGAAGGCCACCGGGTGGTCGAGCAGGAAGGCCAGCTCGGGCAACGAGCTCACCGCCGACAGTTGGTGCAGGGCGCCGGTCGGCCCGAGGCCGTGACCACCGGGTTCACCCGCACGCTGGAAGGCGCCGAGGATCGCGGTGCGGGCGACGTCGATCTCGCTCGGCGACAACACCCCACGGACGACCAGAAAGCCGTCCCGGTCGAACCGGGCGCGCTCATCGGCCGTCATCGGAGCCCATGCGGGCGCTTCCACCTGCGTCATCGAATTTCCACCTCTCGGTCTTTGTATAGCGAAGACGAGTCGGTGGCGCGCGAAGGTTACCCAGGAAGCAGAAAACTTTTCTGATTAGAGAAAGTTCAAACAGCCAGCCAGCTCTCAATGAGATAGAAAGCGATCGAAGAAGGCATCGGAAGGCCCATCCGGACACCAGTTTCCGGGTGCTGATAGTCGCCCGCGATCATTTTCGCGATGTCCTCACGGGAGAACCAGTGCGCCTCGTCGATCTCGGCCGGATCGAGCGTGAGCGGCTGGTCCGGGTCGGCCGTGGCGTGGTAGCCGAGCATCAGCGAGCCCGGGAACGGCCAGGACTGGCTGCCCGCGTACCGCAACGTTTTCAGCCGCAGGCCGACCTCCTCGCCGACCTCGCGCACGACGCTGGCCTCGGCCGACTCGCCGGGCTCGACGTAGCCGGCCAGGCACGAGAAGCGCAGGCCGCCGTCCGGCGCCGCGCCCCAGGTGGCGTTGTGGCCGAGCAGGCAACGGCCCTCGGGGCCCGGCCGGCCGTCGTGCACCAGCACGATCATGGCCGGGTCGGTGCGCGGCCACATGGTGTTGCCGTCCTCGTCGACCCGGGCCCAGCCGGCCTCGATCGCCTTGGTCGGCTGGCCGGTGCGCGGCGAGAACTTGTGGCTGCGGTGCCAGTTGCCGAGCGCGGCGGCCGTGGTGAAGATGCCGGCGTCGCGGTCGCTGAGCAGGTGACCGACGTCGCGCAGGGTGGCCGCGCGGGCGCCCTCGATCTCCGGGAGCGCCGCGTCGATGGTCCAGAGCGGGGTGCCGTCACGGTCCTCGCCGAGGAACCAGTGCTCGCCCTCGGGCGCCTCGGCCGGGGCGAGAAGGACGAGAGTGTCCTCCTTGACGAGCGCACGGCCACCCTTGGACAGGTCGACCACAAGGACCAGGCCCCTGTTCCAGGCCTCGGACAACCAGGCTTCGTCCGTACGGTGGTGGGCCGCCCGGTCGAGGGTCGTGCGGGCCAGGGGCGGCGAACCGGGCTGCTCGTGCAGGTCGGGCTGTTCCGGAGCACTCACGCGGCGCCACGTTCCACGGTCGTGAGCGCGGACAGCGGCGCCTCCACCTTGTCGGCGTCGCCCAGGATGACGGTGACCGCCTTGGACGGCGCGAGGAACCGCGACGCCACGTCGGCCACCTGCTCGCGGGTCGCCGAGGCCAGCGCCGCCGTGTACTCCCGCAGGTGGTCGAGGCGCAGGCCGATGCCGGCGTACATGCTGGCCAGGCCGGCCAGACCGGCCTGGGTGGACATGCCGAGGCGCAGCGTGCCCAGGGCGTAGCGCCGGGCCTGCTCCAGCTCCTCCTCACCGGGCGGCAGGCTGGCGATGCGGCCCAGCTCGTAGAGGGTCTCGAGCAGCGACGGGCCGGTCACCTCGGTGGCCACCTCGGCCGCCACCATCAGGGCCGAGCCGGCCGCGAAGTGCTCGATGCCGGTGTGCGGGCCGTACGTGTAGCCCTTGTCCTCGCGGATGTTCTCGACCCAGCGCGACGAGAAGTAGCCGCCGAAGACCAGGTTGGCCAGTTGCAGGGCGGCGTAGTCAGGGTCGGTGCGCTCCAGCGCCGGCAGCGCCATGCGCAGCGACGACTGCACCGCGCCGGGCCGGTCGACCAGCAGCAGCGGGCCCGGCTCCAGCGGCGGGGTGGGCGGGATCGTGCCGTCCTTGGCCGGGCCGGTCCAGCTGCCGAGCGCCTTCTCGGCGGCGTCGATCGCCTTCTCCGGGTTGATGTCGCCGACCAGCACCAGCACGGCGCCCTCGGGGCGGACCCGGTCGGCGTGCAGCGCGCGCAGCTGAGCCGGGCGCACGGAGCGGACCTGCTCGGGCTCGGGCGTCTGGATCGCGTACGGATGCTTGCCGTAGATCCGCTTGAGCAGGGCTGTGCGGGCCAGGTGGGCGGGCTGGCTCTGCGCGACCTGGATGTGGTCGACGAGGCGCTCACGCTCGGTGGCGACCTCCTCGTTGGGATATCCGGGGTCGGTCAGCACCGCGGCCAGGATCTCGAGCATCCGGTCGAGCCCCGCCGCCAGCGAGTTACCGCTGATCAGCAGCTTGTCGGGGTCGAGGCCGGCCGAGAGGCCGCCGCCGA
This sequence comes from Paractinoplanes atraurantiacus, assembly GCF_900215205.1. GTDB lineage: Bacteria > Actinomycetota > Actinomycetes > Mycobacteriales > Micromonosporaceae > Actinoplanes > Actinoplanes atraurantiacus. The sequence continues at coordinate 790,011 of NZ_OBDY01000001.1, read as the reverse complement.
CCGCCTGCAGCTCGGCCGCGATGTCGACGCTGGTCATCGTGCCGGTGCCGGTGAACAGCGCCTGCGACAGCAGGGTGGCCCGGGGCAGCGGCGTCTTGCCGAACGGCACCCGCAGCCGCAGCTCGACCAGCGGGACCGCCGGCCGCCGGATGGCGATCACGGTCAGCCCGCCGGCGATCGTGCGCTCGGCCTCGCGCGGCAGCTTGATCTTGGCGTCGGGAATGAGATCGGGCAGGGCTTTAGTCGTCATGATGCGGTGGCTCCCGGGAGGACCTCGACGGTGGCGCGACGTTCGGGGCGCAGGGTGGCCGCGGCGGCGACGATCTGCGCCTCGGTCACCTCGCCGACCAGCTTGGGCAGCTCGTTGAGCATCTCGGGGCGGCCGCGCTGGAGCTCGAGCACGGCCATCGGCAGCGCCCGGCCGAGCACCGCGTCGGTGTCGCGCAGCAGGTGGGTGGCGATGCGGGCCTGGGTGCGCTCCAGTTCGCCGGGCCGCAGCCCGTCGGCGGCCAGCCGGTCGAGCTCCTCGTCGACCGTGCGCAGCACCTTTTCCGCGTCGCCGCCGGGCGGCATGTGCGCCTGCAGCAGCAGCGCGGTCGGGTTGCGCACCTGGAACTCGTCGCCCATGAAGCCGATGTAGCCGCCGATGCTGGTCACCGTGCGGTCGCGCTGCACCAGGCGCTCGACCAGGCGGGAGGCGTCGCCGTCGGTGAGCACCTCGGCCAGCACCACGAACGGCAGGTAGTCCTGGAACGCGTTGATCGGGTCGGGGACCCGCCAGGCGCTGGCCACGCCGGGCAGCGGGGCGAGCTTGTCCGTGTACGAGTCGCGGCGCTCACCGTCGAGATCGGGCTCGTCGAAGTCGGGCCGCTCGGGCGCCGGGCGGGCCGGCACGTCGCCGAAGTGCCGCTTGATCATCTCGGTGGCCTTGGCCACGTCGAAGTCGCCGGCCACCGCGAGCGTCGCGTTGCCGCAGGCGTAGTAGCGGTCGAAGAAGTTCTGCGCGTCCTCGACGGTGGCGCTGTCGAGGTCGCCGAACGAGCCGTAGCCGTCGTGGGCGTTGGCGAAGGTGTCGAACATGACCGGTGGGAGCCGGAGCCAGGGGAACCCGCCGTACGGCCGGTTGAGGACGTTGACCCTGATCTCCTCCTTGACCACGTCGATCTGGTTGAGCAGGTTTTCCTCGGTGAGGCGGGGGCCGCGCATGCGGTCGGCCTCGAGGAAGAGGGCCCGCTCGAGCGCGCCGGAGGGCAGCGCCTCGAAGTAGTCGGTGAAGTCGAGGTGGGTCGAGCCGTTGAAGGTGCCGCCGGCGCCCTGCACATGCCGGAAGTGGGCCAGCTTCTCCAAGTTTTCCGAGCCCTGGAACATCAGGTGCTCGAAGAGATGGGCGAAGCCGGTGCGGCCCTCGGGCTCGGATCGGATGCCGACGTCGTAGACGACCGCGACACCGACGACCGGGGCGCTGCGATCGGGGGTCAGCACCACCCGCAGACCGTTGTCCAGGGTGAATCGCTCGACCGGATATTTCGTCGCGGGGATCTTGATTCTGCGCGCCACGAAATGACATTAGCGCCTCCCGTGGCCCACCGCCGCGAGTGCATGTCACCGAGCGGCGACCGGACGATCGCATCCCGTCATGCGGACGAGGGTTGACCCCAATCTCTACTTAGGCCATTATTCCTATCCGCTAGATAGGTTAAACAGACAATGGCACGGACGGTCAGGGGGAACCGTGTACGTCTCGGCACGAACCGACTACGCCGTGCGGGCGATGCTCGCCGTCGCCGCGGAAAACCCGCGCCTGGTCAAGGCCGCGTCACTGGCCGCCGCCCAGGACATCCCGCTCAGTTTTCTGCAGGGCATCCTGCTCGACCTGCGCCGCTCCGGGCTGCTGCACAGCCACCGCGGCGTCGACGGCGGATACGCGCTGGCCCGGCCCGCCACCGAGATCACCGTGGGCGACGTCGTCCGCGCGGTCGGCGGGGCGCTGACCACCGTGCGCGGACTGCCCACCGGCACCACGACCTATCGGGGCGCGGCCATCGGGCTGCGCGACGTGTGGGTCGCCGTCGAGGAGGCCATCGAGGGCGTCGTCGACCACCGGACCCTGGCCCAACTCAACAACATCTAGGAGTAGAGAGCCATGAGCTCCCGCACCATACGTGCGCTTGCCCTCGCCGCCACCGCCGTGCTGTCCGCCTCACTGCTGGCCGCGTGCGGCGGCGATGACGACGCGGCCGCCGGCAGCACCTCGGAGGCGAGCGCCATCCGCCTCGGCTACTTCCCCAACATCACCCACGCCCCGGCGCTGATCGGCGTCAACAAGGGCTACTTCCAGAGCGCGCTCGGCAGCGCCAAGCTCGAGACCAAGACGTTCAACGCCGGACCGGCCGCCATCGAGGCGCTCTTCTCGGGGGCGATCGACGCCACGTACATCGGCCCGAACCCGGCCATCAACGGCTGGGCCCAGTCCAAGGGCAGCGGCCTGAAGATCATCGCGGGCAGCACCTCGGGCGGCGCCGGCCTCGTGGTCAAGGAGGGCATCAACAGCCCGGCCGACCTCAAGGGCAAGAAGATCGCCACCCCGCAGCTCGGCAACACCCAGGACGTCGCGCTGCGCGCCTGGCTCAAGGAGAACGGCCTCAACGCCGACACGCAGGGCGGCGGCGACGTCTCCGTGCTGCCGCAGGACAACGCGACAGCGCTCCAGGCGTTCGCGCAGGGCTCGATCGACGGCGCCTGGGTGCCCGAGCCCAACCTGAGCCGCCTGGTGCTCGAGTCCAAGGGCAAGGTGCTGGTCAACGAGAAGGACCTGTGGCCGAACGGGCTGTTCGTCACCACCCACCTGATCGTCACGCAGGAGTTCCTGAAGAAGTACCCGGCCACCGTGAAGAAGCTGCTCCAAGGCCACCTCCAGGCGCTCGACGAGATCGAGAAGGACAACGCCGGCGCCCAGAAGGCGGCCAACGAGCAGATCAAGGCGCTCAGCGGCAAGCCGCTCAAGGACAACGTGCTCGAGTCCTCCTTCAAGAACCTGACCTTCACCGCCGACCCGGTCGCCTCGTCGCTCTACACCAGCGCGAAGCACGCCGAGGACGTCGGCCTGCTCAAGCCCGTCGACCTCAAGGGCATCTACGACCTCGGGCCGCTCAACGAGCTGCTCAAGGCCGCGGGCAAGCCCGAGGTCAGCGACTCCGCGGCCTGACATGAGCGTCCTTCAACTGGAGAACGTCTCCAAGGAGTACGGCTCGCTGCTGGCCCTGGACCGGGTCTCGCTCACGGTCCAACGGGGCGAGTTCGTCTGCCTGCTCGGCGCGTCCGGCTGCGGCAAGAGCACCCTGCTCTCGCTCGTGGCCGGGCTCGACCGGATCAGCGGCGGGACGCTGGACATCGGCGACCGCAAGGTCTCGCTGATGTTCCAGGAGGCGGCCCTGTTCCCGTGGCTCTCGGTGCGGGCCAACGTCGAGCTGCCGTTGCGGCTGCAGGGCGCCGGCCGGGCCGAGCGCCGCCGCCGGGCCGACGAGCTGCTGGAGATCGTCCGGCTGCGCGACTTCGGCGACAAGCGGCCGCACGAGCTGTCGGGCGGCATGCGCCAGCGCGTCGCGCTGGCCCGTGCCCTGGCCCAGGACGCCGACGTCCTGCTGATGGACGAGCCGTTCGGTGCGCTGGACGCGATGACCCGCGACATCCTGCACGACGAGCTCGAGCGGATCTGGCGCGAGCAGGAGCTGACCGTCCTGTTCGTCACGCACAACGTGCGTGAGGCGGTGCGGCTCGGCGACCGGGTCATCCTGCTGAGCAGCCGGCCGGGCCGGGTGATCGAGGACTTCGCGATCGCACACGCGCGCCCCCGGCGCATCGACTCCCCCGAGGTCTCGGGCCAGGCCGCCGAGATCACCGATCGGCTGCGCGCGGAGGTGGCCCGTCATGGCAACTGAGACACTGGACCGGGCCGTCAGCGGCCTCGACGCCCTCGAGCTCGGGCCGAAGCGCCAGAAGGGCGACACCGGCAAACGGATCTGGAAGAGCACCTGGCCCAAGCTGCTGGCCATCGCGATCGTGCTGCTCGTCTGGCAGATCGTGGTCTGGGCCGAGTGGAAGCCGATCTACGTGCTCCCGTCGCCCGAGACCGTCTTCACCGACCTCGGCACGGTGATCACGACGGCCGACTTCTGGGACGGCGTCCGGGTGACCATGACCCGGGCCTTCACCGGGTTCCTGCTGGCCGTGGTCATCGGCACGGTGGTCGGTGCGCTGGTCTCCCAGTTCGCCCCGCTGCGGGCGGCGATCGGCTCGCTGATCACCGGCCTGCAGACGATGCCGTCGATCATGTGGTTCCCGCTGGCCATCCTGCTCTTCCAGCTCAGCGAGAGCGCGATCCTGTTCGTGGTCGTGCTGGGCGCGGCCCCCTCGGTGGCGAACGGCCTGATCAGCGGCATCGACTACGTACCGCGGACGTGGCTTCGGGTGGGCCAGGTGCTGGGGATGCGCGGCTTCGCGAAATACCGGCACCTGATCCTGCCGGCGTCGCTGCCGTCGTTCATCTCGGGCCTCAAGCAGGGGTGGGCGTTCTCCTGGCGCAGCCTGATGGCGGGCGAGCTGCTGGTCATCGTGCCGGGTGCGCTCTCCATCGGCGTACGGATGCAGCAGGCCCGCGACCTCAGCGACTCGAGCCTGGTCATCTGCTACATCATCGTCGTCCTGATCATCGGCATCCTGATCGATGTTCTCTTCAACGCGGCCGACAACGCCCTGCGCAAGCGCTGGGGCCTGTTGTCGTCCTAGAGGGGCCGCACCGACTTCAAGACGTCGTCCACGACGTAGTCGAACTGCTTGTGGGTGCCGGGGATCGAGACGTACAGGACCGCGGCCGTCGTCTTTCCGACGTCGATGACCGCCACCGCCGACAACTCGTCGGTGGCGGTCAGGCCGGGCGACGAGAAGTGCAGGCGGAACTCGCTCACCCAGGCCGGGCGGCCGCCCAGCGTGGTCAGCTCGTCCCGCATGGCGTCCATCGTGTTCGGCTGCGGGTAGTACTCGGCGCGCACGTCCGCCGCCACCTGACGGCCCACGCACTCCAGGTTGAGCGTCACCGCGTCGTTGTCCGCGGCCGGCACCGCAGCCGACAGGATCGAGGCGTGGTAGCTCCCGCCGCTGTACTGCTCGGTGACGAAATGCTGGCCCACCTTGTACGGGACCTCGAGCGTCCCGGCCCGCCAGACGGTGTCCCACGGGACCCACGGAGCGCCGTACGCCTTGTAGGAGATGCCGGCCTCGGTGTCGGTCGTGCGCTGTCCGGACTCCGGCGGCGGGGCCGAGGGCGCCTGGGTCGCGCCGGCGCTGGGCGACTCGCTGGGCGCCGGGCAGGCCTGGGCGAGGGGCGGCCGGACGTCGGTCGGCGCCGAGGCCTGATCGCGGAACGGATTGGTGTCCGAGGACAGTACCACCACGAGCAAAACGGTCAGACCAATTGCGAGAATGGCGCCGGCGATCGCGGCGAAGATTTGTATCTGCCGCTTCTGCCGGTTCTTGTCATCGCGCGGAGGCTCAGGGTCCGACGGCGGTGGCAGCGACGGCACACCCGTGACGAGCCCGGAGCCGAAGCCACCGCCCGGTCGTTGCCACGTCTGGTCGGACATGAATCCCAGTGAACACCACGATCGTGAACGAGCCCTAGACGCCCCCGAGCAACCCCAGCATCTGGTGCCACACGGCGGGAGCGACACCGGCCGGATCGGACAGAGCCGGATACCACGGAGTGAAAGCCACGGCGAGAACCAGCACGACGCCCACCGAGGCGAAGGCGCACACATACGCCAGCTCACGGCGGGCCGAGGGACCCCGCATGCCGTCGCCTCCCCGTTGAAAAAGACCAGACATTGGTAAGACGCTCGTTAGGGGCGTTCCGTTGCATCCGGCCCAGGAGAAATTCAGCGACGTCCGCTACCGTCTTGCCATGGAACTCGTGTATCCCCCGGTGGTCGCGGCGGCAAAGGCCTGGTTCCGCGCGCTCGACCTGAAGATTCAGGTGGACGGAGCCGAGCACATCCCGCCGGCGGGCGGGGCGGTGCTGGCGAGCAACCACGTGAGCTACCTCGACTTCATCTTCTGCGGGCTCGGCGCCCAGCCGGCCAAGCGGCTCGTCCGCTTCATGGCCAAGAAATCCGTCTTCGACCACAAGATCAGCGGCCCGCTGATGCGCGGCATGCGGCACATCCCGGTCGACCGTGACGCCGGCGCCGCGTCGTTCCGCGAGGCGACCCAGGCCCTGAAGGACGGGGAGGTGGTCGGCGTCTTCCCCGAGGCGACGATCAGCGAGTCGTTCACCGTCAAGGAACTCAAGTCGGGCGCGGTGCGGCTGGCCCGTACGGCCAAGGTGCCGTTGATCCCGATGGTCGTCTGGGGCCCGCAGCGGCTCTGGACCAAGGGACACAAGAAGGAGCTGGGCAAGCGTCACGTGCCGGTCATCATCAAGATCGGCGAGGCGATCGAGATGCAGAAAGGCGTCTCGCCCGACGCGCTGACCGCGATCCTCAAGGAGCGGCTCAGCGGGCTCCTGGACGCGGCCCAGCGGGCGTACCCGGACAAGCCCTCGGGTCCTGAGGACCGCTGGTGGCTCCCGGCCCACCTGGGCGGCACCGCGCCTCTGCCCGAGGCCGCGGCGGTCTGACCTGTGCCGGTCTGAAGCAACGAAAACGGCGCCGCACCCCGGCTGGGGGATGCGGCGCCGTTCTTGTCGTTCTACCTGCTACCTGCTCCGGATGGAGATCAGAGCGGGCGGATGTTCGCGGCCTGCGGGCCCTTCTGGCCCTGCGTGACCTCGAACTCGACCCGCTGGTTCTCGTCCAGCGAGCGGTAGCCGGAAGTCTGGATAGCGGAGAAGTGGGCGAAGACGTCGGCGCCGCCGTCGTCCGGGGTGATGAACCCGAAGCCCTTGTCCGCGTTGAACCACTTCACAACGCCGGTAACCATGCTCGTCTCCTCGACGGTCGATCGTTCCCGACCAGTATGGACGGGAACGAAATAGTAAGACCCACACTTCGTGAGTCTCGTGCTGCCGTACTGATCGCCCGTACCGGAGAAACCCGGGTTACGACAAAGAGCGCCTGGGGCAGACTTCCCCACAGGCGCTCCTGAGTACTTGGGAACCAAACTGACAACGCGGAGAGCCTAACACGAGAAAGGGGGACTGCCGGTGATCGGAGTACAACTCGCTGGACAGCTCAAGGAGGCCGGGCTGACCTGGAAACCGGCGCTGGGCGACCGGTTCGCCATCCCCGACCGCGACCTGGACGACGAGGTCTTCGTACTGAGCAACATGACCATCGAGGTCCACGCGATGCCGGAGGGTCCGGTGATCGGCTTCAACGGGACCACCGAGTGGGCTCTGGACGACGTCGAGATGGACGAGACGGTGTGGCTGCCCCGCGAGGACCAGCTTCGCGAGCTCCTCGGCGGAACGTTCCAGCAGCTCAGGCGAGGTCCTAACGGGTACGAGGTGCTGATCGACCTGCTCGGCGAGCGACGGGAGTTCACGGCCGCGACGGTCGAGGGGGCCTACGCGGCGGCCCTGCTGCACCTTCTGGCGGCGGCCGGGCTCAATCACCCGTTGGAGTAGGGATCCGCTCCACCATGGCGGCCAGCTCCTCGGCGCTCAGCAGGTCGACCGGCCGCACGGTGACCTGCTCGCGGACGTAGTGGAAGGCGGCACGGACCCGGTTGACCGGCACCCCGGCCAGCGAGGCCCAGGCGATCCGGTACGCCGCGAGCTGAATCGCCGCGGCCTCGGCGTCGGCGCCCTCGGGCCGGCGGCCGGTCTTCCAGTCGATGACGTCGTAGCGGTTGGCCGACTCGGCGAACACGGCGTCCATCCGGCCGCGCACCACCACCCCGGCGATCGTGGTGGCGAACGGAACCTCCACCTCGACCGGGGTGCGGTCGGCCCACTCACTGGCCAGGAAGGCCTCCTGGAGGGCGGCCAGCTCCTCGTCGGCGGCCGCGTCGTCGTCGGCCGCGCCCGGCAGCTCGTCGATGTCGATCAGCCGCTCGGCGCCGAACCGCTGCTCCAGCCACGAGTGGAAGGCCGTGCCCCGCCGGGCGTGCGGCATCGGCCGCGGCGGCAGCGGACGGCGCAGCGACCGGGCCAGCGCCTGCGGGTCGCGGCGCAGCACGACCAGCTGCGAGACGGAGAGATGCGCCGGCAGGGCCACCTCGATCGGGCCGTCCCGCCGGGCCCGCTCGTCGCGCTCGGCCAGCAGCAGGTCGGCCTCCTTGCGCCAGCGGTCGATGTCGTCCTGACCCTCGGCCGGCATGCCGGTCAGGTCGGCGGCCAGGCCGGCCCGGGCCAGAATCTCCGGCTCCTGCTCGGCCAGCTCGACGAACGCCTCGGCGGCCGACGGGTCGGGCTGGGCGATCATCCGGCGGATCAGGTCGGCCGCGGCCGCCATGGCCGGGCGGCGCCGGCCCAGCGGGTCGGACGGCCACTCCACCCGCTTGTCCTGCTGGTCGGCCGGGTTCGTGGCGCCCGCGGCGGGCTCCGGCGTCCAGACGTCGACCACGCCGGCACCCTCGTCGCAGGTCGCGCGGATCTCGTCGAGGAAGACCGACGGGCCGCGCGGGCGCTTCACACCATCGCCCCACCAGTAGCCCGAGCAGAGCAGCAGCCGCCGGGGCCGGGTCACCGCGACGTAGGCCAGGCGGCGCTCCTCCCGCTCGTCGTGCTCGCGCCAGGCCCGGCCGAACGCGGTGACCGCGGCGACCGCGTCCTTCTGCTCCAGCGCCTCGGACAGATCGAGCCGGGGCAGGCCGTCCCGGTCGCCGCGCAGCGGGAACGGCAGCACACCCACGCCCATCAGGTAGTGGTCGGTGTTGCGGCTCTGACCAGGCCACACGCCGCGGCTCAGGCCGGCCACCGACACCACGTCCCACTCCAGGCCCTTCGCGGCGTGCGCGGTGAGGATCTGCACCGCGCCCTCGACCACGTCGACCTGGCCCGGCTCCAGGCCGCGCTCCTCCTCCTCGGCCGCGGCCAGGAAGGCGAGGAACCCGGCCAGCGTGCCCCCGTCGGTCTCGGCCGCGTAGCGGGCGGCGGTGTCGCCGAGCGCGTCCAGATGCCCGCGGGCCAGACCGGCGTCGCCCGCCGCCCACCCGCGCACGGCGACCTCGACGTCCAGCCCGGCGGTCCGCTCGATGTCGGCCACCAGATCGGGCAACGGCTGGTCGAGGCGCTGCCGCAAGGCACTCAATTCGCGGCTGTACGCATGGAGGCGCGCATAGCCCTCGGCCGAGTACAGCTGCGGCGCGCCCAGGTCGGCCATCGCCTCGACCAGTGTGGCGTCGTCGAGGCGGTCGCCGACCACGTCGTCGGGCTCGGCCCCGGCCACCACGGCGGCCCGGGCGGCGGCCAGATGACGGGCCCGACGGTGCAGCGCCACCAGGTCGCGCGGGCCGATCCGCCAGCGGGCGCCGGTGAGCAGGCGGAGCAGCGAGGCGCCGTCCGTCGGGTCGGCCAGCACCCGCATCGTGCAGACGACGTCGCGTACCTCCGGGGTGTCCAGAAGCCCGCCCAGACCGACCACCTCGACCGGCAGCCCCCGATCGCGCAGCGCCTCCTCGATCGCCGCGATCTGGCTCCGCACCCGCACCAGCACGGCGCTGGTCGGCCGCTTCTCGATCGGGATCTCGTCGGGCGGCGAGCCGGGCATGCCGGCCGCGATCTGCCAGGCCCGCAGCATCGAGTCGGCGATCCAGTCGGCCTCGCGGGCGTTGGTCGGCAGCAGCGCGCACGACACCGTCCGCCCGCCGACGTCGGCCACCCGGGCCGCCGAACGCAGCTCCTCGACCCGGGCGCCGAACGCCCGCAGCGGCTCGGAGAGCACATTGGCGACCTGGAGGATCTCGGGACGGTTGCGCCAGCTGCGGGTCAGAGCCCGGATGCGGGCCCGGGTGCCGTCGGAGCGGGTGAACTCGGACGGGAACCGCTCCAGCGTGCCGGCCGAGGCGCCGCGCCAGCCGTAGATCGACTGGCAGGGGTCGCCGACCGCGGTGACCGGGTGACCGCCGCCGAACAGGTTGTTCAACATGGTCACCTGCGCGTGGCTGGTGTCCTGATACTCGTCCAGCAGGACGATCTTGAAGCGGCCGCGCTCGATCTCGCCGACCTCCGGATGGTCGCGGGCCACCATCGCGGCCCGGGCCATCTGGTCGCCGAAGTCCATCGCCTCCAGGTCCAGCTTGCGCTGCTCGTAGAGGCGCACGAGCGGCAGCAGGGTGAGCCGCAGGCGCTGCCGGCCCAGCATGTCGGCCACGTCCTTGTAGACACGGCCGGGCAGCTCCTGCACCTCGGCGAAGAACCGGCCGGTCCAGGCGGCCAGATCGTCCGGCGCGACCAGATGCTCGGCCAGCTCGCCGGAAAGGGCCAGCACGTCGTCGGTGACCGTGCCCGGCGCCCGGTTCACGCCGGTCATCTCGCCCGTGTACGACCGGACCAGCGAGTCGACGATCTGCCAGCGGGCGGCCTCGGTGAGCAGCCGCGCCGACGGCTCGAAACCGGCGCGCAGGCCGTGCTCGGTGACGACCCGGGCCGCGTACGAGTGATAGGTCGAAATGGTGGCCTCACCGGCCAGGGCGTCGTCCCGTCCGAGGCGGCGGACGAGCTGGCCCAGCCGCGTGCGGACCCGGTGGGCGAGCTCGCCGGCGGCCTTGCGGGTGAAGGTCAGGCCGAGGATCTCGTCCGGGTGGGCGTAGCCGTTGGCGACCAGCCAGACGACACGGGACGCCATCGTCTCGGTCTTGCCGGAGCCGGCCCCGGCCACCACGAGCAACGGCTCCACCGGCGCCGAGATGATCTCGGCCTGCTCCGGGGTCGGCCGGTGCAGCCGCAGCAGCCGGGCCAGCTCGTCCGGCGTGTAGCGGGGCCCGGCGTCGGCCCGCCGGCGCGGCGCCGACGGCTCGTCGGCGAAAAGACTCGGCTGGGTCACTGCTCTACCACTTGGCGGCCTTTGCCGGAGATGGGGCAACTGGTGCGGACCGGGCAGACCCGGCAACGGCTGTTGGCGACGGCGGAGAAGGTGGCGGCAGCCATGGTCTCGGCCGTCCGCCGGACCATGGCCTGAGCCCACTCAGGATCGGCGGCGTCGGCCAGCGGAAGCTGCATCTGCTCGCGGGCCTCCTTGCCCGGCCCGAGCTGCACGAGGGCGGCGCCGCCGCTCTCGTCGCCGTAGTCGCCGAAGGCGCCGGCCTGCACGGCGGTCTGATAGCCGGCCAGCTGGGCGTGCTCCTCGAGATCGGCCGAGGAGACGGCGGTGGTCTTACCGGTCTTGAGGTCGATGACGACCAGGCGCCCGTCCTCGTCGATCTCGAGCCGGTCGACCCGCCCGGTCAGCTCGATCGGCCGCCGCTCGTCCTCGAGCCGCACGGTGAACTCGTGCTCGATGGCGAGCAGCCGCCGCGGATTGACGGCGAGCCAGCGCAACAGCTTGTCGACCATGCCCTGGGCCCGCTCCTGCTCCGGACCGGCCAGCCAGCGGGCGGCCAGCTCGATGGCGTCGAAGCGGGCGCTCACATATTCGACAAGCTTTTCCCGGTCGGCGTTGGCGTTCTCGGCCAGCATGGCGGCGGCGTGCACCAGGTTGCCGACACCCTGGGCGGGCCCGGCCGGGGCGGCGCCGCCATGTCGCTCGAGGAGCCAGCGAAGACTGCACCGCAGGGCGCTCTCCATCGAGGAGGGAGTGACCTTGACGGGCTCGCCCTCATCCACGAGGGGCCGGTCGTCGGAGAGAGGCCGCAGCCCCCACCACTCGTCCGGATGGGCTCCGGCGACACCGGCCCGGGCCAGCTTGGCCAGTTCCGCCGCCGCGGCCCGCCGCCGGCCGGGAGTCTGGTTGCCGCTGACGACGACCGTACGAAGCTCGGCCACGAGAGCCGACAGGGTGAGCGCCCGGGGTGGCCGCCCCATGGTCAGCTCACCGGGTTCACCCGGCGCCCGCTCCCCGCCCGCGTGCTCCCTGCCTACGTGTTCCTCGGCGCTCGCGTTCTCTCCGGCGCCCGCGTGTTCCCCGGCGCTCCCGTGCTCTCCGGCGCTCGCGTCTTCCTCGGCGCTCGCGTCGTCATCGGCCGGAGTCTCGAAGCCGGGCTCGATGTCGGCCCTCGGCCCGAACAGAATCGCCTCCTCGATCCGGGCCTCGGACCCGCGGCCGAGGCTCGCACCCGGCTTTCCTCTCGCGCCCGCGCCGCCGCCGGTTCGACCGGCGTCGGCCGCCCCGACACCGGCGATTTCGACGCTACCGTCCGATTTGGTCGAGCCATCGTTGGCCTCAGGAGCGCCGCCGTCAGCCTTGGGCGCGCCGCCGTCATATTTGGGCGCGCCGCCGTCATATTTGGGCGCGTCGCTGTCGGCCTCAGACGCGTCGCTGTCGGCCTCGGGCGCGCCGCCGGCCTCGGGTGCGCCGTCGCTGGCCTCGGGTGCGTCGTCGCCGGATACGCCCCGGTCGCGATCCGGCGGGTCGGTGTCCCACGGGTCCTCGGATGGGCCGGGGTCGTCGGGGTCGGGCTCGGGCGGGCCCGGGTCGGAAGGGTCGGCGTCGGGCTCGGTCGGGCCCGGGTCTTCGGGGTCGGTGGGTGGGGCCTCGGGGCCCGGCTCGGGTTCGGCGAGCTCGCTGAGGAAGCGGCTGGGCTGCTCCTCCCCCTCGGAGCCGCCGACGCCGGCCGAGGCGACGGCGGTGGCGATCAGCTTGTGGCGGGCGCGGGTGGCGGCCACATAGAACAGACGGCGTTCCTCGTCGAGCATGGCCGACGTCTGGCCGACCACCGCGGCCTCGCCGGAGGCGGCCCGGCCGGCGATGAAGTCGACCAGGCGCTCCGAGCCGAGCAGGCTGCCGCGCAGGCGCAGGTCGGGCCAGATGCCCTCCTGAACGCCGGCCAGGACCACGACGTCCCACTCCAGGCCTTTGGCGGCGTGGGCGGTCAGCAGCCGTACGGCCTCGCCCCGGTCGGCGCTCGGCGCGATCGAATCGGCCGGCAGGTCCTGGGCCAGGACGTGGTCGAGGAAGACCTCGGTGCGGGCGCCGGGCAGCCGGTCGACGAACCGGGCCGCCGCGTCGAAGAGCACCACCATCGAGTCGAGATCGCGATCGGCCGCCTCGGCCCGCCACTGCCGGGCCCGGCCCGCGTCCGCGTTCTCCGGGGCCGGGCCGTTGCGGGTGCTCATCGCGTACCACCGGTCGGCCAGCCCGCTGGCCTTCCACACCGTCCACAGCACCTGCTCGGCCGTCGCCCCGGGCGCCGCGGCCGCCTCCCGCGCCGTCGCGAGCAGCCGTGCCACCTGCTGCGCCGGATGCGCCCAGCGCCGCTCCACCATGTCGAGCCCGGCCGGGTCGCGAACCGCGTCGACCAGCAGCTCCCCCGAGGGCCGCCGATCCCCCGCCGCGAGCGCCAGCGCCCGCAGCCCCTGCCTCAAACGCCGCTCCGCCAGCGGATCGGCCCCACCGAGCGGCGAGTGCAGCAGGGCGACCGCGGCTTCTTCGTTCAGCGCCTCCGGCGACAGCGCACACCGCAGAAGCAGAAGGAAGGGCGCCACCGCCGGCTGAAGATGAAGCGGCAGATCCTCAGCGTGCGTCACGGTCGGCACCCCGGCGGCCGCCAGCGCCCGCTGCAAAGAGGGCAGCTGCAACGAGGTCGACCTCAACACCACGGCCATCCGCGACCACGGCACCCCTTGAAGCAGGTGAGCCTCCCGAAGGGCATGCGCCACATAGGCCGCCTCAGCCGTCGCCGCCCGAAAAATCCGGACAACCGCCCCCGCCGCAATCCCGCCACCTTCGCCCCGAGGCGGGGTTCGCCCCGGCCCCGGCCCCGGCCCCGGCCCCGGCCCCGGCCCCGGCCCCGGCCCCGGAGTCACGATATTTCCGGCCGAGTGGGGTGAATCGGAAGTTGATCGCTCGTCTGGGGTCGCGAGATGAGATTCGGCGGAGGGAGTCTCAGCCGTGGCAGAGGGTTCCGGCAAAGGTTCGGACCCGCGGGAGGGACCGAGCGAGGTCGAGGGCCCGGCCGAAGGCACAGGCTCAGACGAAGGGGTCGGCGAAGCCGAGGGGCCAGCCGAAGCCGAAGGGTCGAGCGGAGCCGGGGAGCCGGGTGGGGCCGAGGGCTCGGGTGGGTGCATGGGGCGGTGACTGATGGGGCCTCGCATGCGGCGGGCCACGCGGCTGGTGGCGCCCAGCAGCGGGGCCGGGGCGCGGTAGTTCGTGTGCAGGGTCAGCGTCTCGGCCACGGCTCCGGACGCCGTGCGGAAGTGGGACGGGAAGCTGGAGACCACGCCGGGGTCGGCGCCCCGGAAGCCGTAGATGGAAGCGTCGGGGTCGGCGAAGGCGACCAGGGGCTTGCCGCCGCCGGCGACCAGATGCAGGAGCTCTATCTGGGCCGGGTCGGTGTCGGCCAGCTCGTCGACGTAGACATACGCGAGGCGGCGGCGCTCGGCCTCCAGCAGGCCGGGCGTGTCCAGCAGGAGGCCGGAGGCGGCCCGGACCAGCTCGGCCGGGTCGTAGGCGGCCGAGCCCCTGGTGGTCACGTCGCGCAGGGCCAGGACCGCCACGTATTCGCGGAGGAAGCGGGCCGCCGCCGGCCAGTCGGCCCGGCCCAGGCGCTCGCCCAGGCGGGCCAGGTCGGCCGGGCCGATGCCGCGCTCGGCGGCTCGCTGCATGAGGTCTCGGAGCTGCTGGGCGAAGGCCTTTGTGGGCAGGGCGGGGCGCAGCGACTCGGGCCAGCCGATCGGGTCGGCGGCCTCGGGGTCGCCCGCCACCTCCAGGAGCTCGCGGATGATCAGGTCTTGCTCGGGGCCGGTGAGCAGGCGGGGCGAGGGCTCGCCGCGCTCGGCGGCGGCCCGGCGGAGCAGGCCGAAGGCGTACGCGTGGAAGGTGCGCACGAGGGGCTCGTGGACGATGCGGCCCTCGTCGCCGGCGATCCGGGCCTCGATGCGGTCGCGCAGGGCGGCCGAGCCGCGGCGGCCGAAGGTGAGGACCAGGATGCTCTCGGGGTCGGCGCCCTCGGCGACGCGGGCCGCCACCGACTCGACGAGCGTGGTCGTCTTGCCCGTGCCGGGGCCGCCGACCACCAGGAGAGGCCCGTCGGTGTGGGAGACCACGTACGTCTGGAAGGGGTCCTGAAGGATCGCCGGCGGCTCGGTGGGAGGACGCCGGACGAGGCGGTACGCCGGCCGGCGCACCGCGGCGGAGGGGGCCGGCGTGCTCACGGCATCAAGGAAACCACGAGGGTACGACGTTATTCGACGGGCGGTCGGCCGACCGACGCGCGCACCCGGACCGGCATCGGCAGCCGGGTGACCGCCGGGTCCCGTACGGGACCGAGAAGGGTTTGAACCGCTTCCCAGCCCAGCTGGTAGTGCGGCAGCGCGATGCTCGTCAGCTGCGGCCGCAGCCACGCGGCGAGCTCGGAGTCGTCGAACGACACCACCGACACGTCCTGCGGCACCGAGCGACCGGCGTCACGCAGCGCCTGATAGGCGCCGAGGGCGATGCGGTCGTTCAGGCAGATGAGCCCGCTCGGGGAGAAACCGTCGTCCAAGGCCCGGGAGACGGCCTCGTACGCCGAGTCGGGCCACCAGTCGCATTCGACGACGCCGGCCAGTTTGACGCCCTCGTCGGCCAGCGCCGCGCGGATGCCGGCGAGCCGCTCCCGGCCGGCGAAGACCTTCGTGGCGGGCGTGCCGACCAGGTGGACGCGCTGCCGGTGCCCGGCCCGCAGGAGGACCTTCGCCGCGTCGGCCCCGGCGGTCAGCTCGTCGGGGATGATCTGGTGCTGGACCGGCCGGGCGCCCCGGGTCAGGCAGTTGAGCAGCACGACCGGGCGGTCCTTGAGCAGCTTGGGCACGCGCACGTAGCGGGTGAACATGCTCGCGTAGATGAAGGCGTCGACCTGCCGGTCGAGGAAGTCGGAGATCAGCTTCTCCTCGACCACCGGGTCGCCGTCGGTCTCGCCGATGAAGAGCAGGTGACCGCGGGCCACGGCGGCGGCCAGGCTGCCCTGGATGGCCCGCCCGGCGTACGGGTCGGAGGCCAGCGTGTCCGAGACCAGCGCGATCGTCCGGGTCACCTTGGTGCGGAGGCTGCGTGCCATGAGGTTGGGCCGGTAGTCCAGCTCCTGGGCCGCCCGGAGGACCCGTTGCCGGGCGTCTTCGGAGATCCTCATGTCCACGTGGCGTCCAGCCAGGACGAAGGAGGCCGTGCTGCGGGACACGCCGGCCCGCTGTGCGACCTGCATGAGGGTCGCCCGTTGCGGGGGCATGACGGCAGTCAACCACGACCCGCCAAACGGAAACCACTGATCGACATCTATTGACGGCGGAGCCGCACAGGAGCACGGTCGGGCTAAACGCATTCAGCCCCCGGCGAGCGCGACGCCGCCGGTGGCCGGCGCGAGCGCGCCGGCGCGTCCGGTGAGAACGCGCTCGGCGCGCCCCGTCCGCCGGCGGGCTCGCCGGGGCCCTGGTCCCGTCGGGTGGGTGTGGTGACACCCGCCCGGCGGGACACCCTCAGGCCAGGTGTTCCTCGATGGCGTCGAGGGCGGCGCCGATCGATTTCGCGATGATCACCCGTTCGAGGGCGGCCGAGCGGACGAACGCCGTGTCGGCCAGTTGGCCGAGCCAGGCGACCAGGCCGTCGTAGAAGCCGTCCGGGTCGAGCAGCACGATCGGTTTGTCGTGCAGGTCGAGGGTCGCGGTCGTCCACACCTCGAAGAGCTCGTCGAGCGTGCCGAGACCGCCGGGCAGGGTGATGAAGGCGTCCGACCGCTCGATCATCAGGTTTTTGCGGGCGCCCATGTCGCCGGTGACGATCAGCTCGTCGGAGGCCAGGTCGGCCACCTCGAGGTCGACCAGCGACTGCGGGATGACACCGAGCGTGTGCGCGCCGGCCGAGCGGGCGCCGTCGGCCACCGCGCCCATCATGCCGACGCAGCCGCCGCCGGAGACGAGCGAGTGGCCCCGGGCGCCGAGCTCTTCACCGGTGCGGGTGGCCAGGTCGAGCCACTTCTGCTCGAGGGTGCTGGAGGAGGCGCAGAAGACACAGATCGCGGCCACGTCAGCGTTTCCCGTTCGCCTCGGCCAGGGCCGCGTCGGCGTCCACGATGATCTGAACCGCCTCGTCGACGTCGTCGGTGACCCGCAGCAGCTCCAGGTCGGCCTCGCTGATCTTGCCGTCGGCCAGCATCGTCCCCTTGAGCCAGTCGAACAGGCCCGACCAGTACTCCGTGCCCATCAGGATCACCGGGAAGCGGGTGACCTTCTTGGTCTGTACGAGAGTGATCGCCTCGAACAGCTCGTCGAGGGTGCCGAAACCGCCGGGCAGCACGACGAAGGCCTGCGCGTACTTCACGAACATGGTCTTGCGGACGAAGAAATAGCGGAAGTCGATGCCGATGTCGACCCAGTCGTTGATGCCCTGCTCGAACGGCAGCTCGATGCCGAGCCCGATCGACATGCCGCCGGCCTCGGTGGCGCCGCGGTTGGCCGCCTCCATCACGCCCGGGCCGCCGCCGGTGATGACCGCGTAGCCCGCCTCGGCCAGGGCCGCGCCGAGGTCGGCCGCGAGCTCGCACTCCGGGCTCTCCGGGGTGCTGCGGGCCGAGCCGAAGACGCTCACCGCGGGCGGCAGGTCGGCCAGCGTGTCGAAGCCCTCGACGAACTCGGACAGGATGCGCAGCGCCCGCCACGCGTCCTTCGTCTTCCACTCGCGCCGATGGTGGGAATCGAGGAGCTTCTCGTCGGCGGTGCTCGGTGGAATCGACTCGCGGCGCAGGGTGACGGCGCCGCGATGACGCTCCGCTCCGCCCTGGCGTCGCCCGTTGGTGCTGTCCGTCATGCCTAAAAGGTAGTGCGGACGGTCAGTAACCCGGTGAACAACCGGGTGGGTTTCGGTAAGAGGATTGCGGGCCGCCGACCTTTTTGCCAGATTGAAGCAACGGACGGTAGCTCTCATGCGTCTGTACAGTTACCGAACTCTCTCGCGGCACGCACGGCCACCCGGGCTTAAGGAGCCACCGTGACGACCCGATACGAACGCCTGAAGATGCAGCGCCGCATGCAGCGGCGCATCCGGCTGGTGGTCGAGGAGCGGCGGATGGCGTTCGGCGCCGGAGCCGCGAGCGACCCCGAGGAGACGATGGAGATCCCGCCGATGGCGCTGCCGCAGGCGCCCGCCATCGGCCGGGTACGGATCGGGAAGGCCTAGCAGAGCCGCCTAGAACTCGGCCGGCGCGAGCCAGCGGTGCAGCGTCGCCGCCCCGTCGCGGATCTTGCCGATCTCGACGTGCTCGTCCGGCGCGTGCGCCAGCAGCGGGTCGCCCGGGCCGTAGTTGAGGGCCGGGATGCCCAGCGCGGCGAAGCGCGCCACGTCGGTCCAGCCCAGCTTGGCCGCCGGCTCCGCGCCGACGGCGGCCAGGAACTCGCGCGCCGGCTCCGCGGTCAGGCCGGGCAGCGCGCCCGGCGCCGAGTCGGTCAGCTCCACGTCGAAGCCCTCGAAGACCTCCTGCACGTGTTCCAGAGCTTGTTTCTCCGTACGGTCCGGGGCGAACCGCATGTTGACCTCGACCACACACTCGTCGGGCACGACGTTGCCCGCCACACCGCCCGAGATGCGTACGGCGTTGAGCCCTTCCCGGAACGTACAACCGTCGATCGTGACCGTCCGGGCCCGGTAGTCCGCGAGTCGCCGCAGCACCTCGCCGGCCGCGTGGATCGCGTTGACCCCGCGCCAGGCGCGCGCCGTGTGCGCCCGGCGGCCCGTCGTGCGTACCTGAACCCGCAGTGTGCCCTGACAGCCGGCCTCGACCACGCCGTACGTCGGCTCGAGCAGCACGGCGAAGTCGGCCCGCAGCCAGTCGGGCCGGTCCTCGGCGACCAGGCGCAGCCCGTTGAACTGCGAGTCGATCTCCTCGGCCTCGTAGAAGAGGTAGGTGATGTCGTAGCCCGGGTCGGGCAGGGTGGCCGCCAGGTGCAGGGCGAGGGCGACGCCCGACTTCATGTCGGAGGTGCCACAGCCGTAGATGAGGTCGTCGACGACGGTCGACGGGAAGTTGTCGTTCAGCGGCACCGTGTCGAGGTGGCCGGCGAGCACCACCCGCTGTTCGCGGCCCAGATCGGTGCGGGCCATCACCGTGTTGCCGAGCCGGTCCACGCTGAGGTGGGGCATCTGGCGGAGGACTTCTTCGACGTAGCCGGCGATCTGCCGCTCGTTGCGGGAGACGGACTCGACGTCGACCAGGGCGCGGGTGAGCTGCACGGGGTCGACCAACACGTCCGGGGTCAGGGGGTTGGCCATAGGGCGCACGATACCGGCCGGAAGTGAATCACCCATCGACTTACGATCCTCGTCACGCCTAGTAGGGTTTCGGCCGTGGATAACGCGATCTCGACCTCCCCGGCCTGGGGCATCGGCCTCGCCACCGTCACCGCGGATGGCCAGGTCCTGGACACCTGGTTCCCCTTCCTCGGCCTCGGCGAGCCGCCGGCCGAGCCGCCGGTGCTGCCGGCCGGGCTGACCGGTCCCAAGGCGCTGCCCGGCCTGTCGGCGGTCGAGGTGCGCACCACTATCGGCTCGCTGGCCGACCCGATCAAGGACGCCTCCGACGCGTACCTGCGGCTGCACCTGCTCTCGCACCGCCTGGTGGTGCCGAACGGGCTCAACCTCGACGGCATCTTCGGCGCGCTGGCCAACGTGGCCTGGACCTCGGCCGGGCCGTGCCCGGCCGACCGGGTCGACGAGCTGCGCTTCCTGGAGCGGGCGGCCGGCCGCCACCTTGCCGTGTACGGCGTGGACAAGTTCCCGCGGATGACCGACTACGTGACGCCGTCGGGTGTGCGGATCGCCGACGCCGACCGGGTGCGCCTCGGCGCCCACCTGGCCCCGGGCACGACGGTCATGCACGAGGGCTTCATCAACTTCAACGCGGGCACGCTGGGCACCTCGATGGTCGAGGGCCGCATCGTGCAGGGCGTCGTGGTCGGCGACGGCTCCGACGTCGGCGGCGGGTCGTCCATCATGGGCACGCTGTCGGGCGGCGGCAAGGACAAGGTGCGCATCGGTGAGCGCAGCCTGATCGGCGCGAACGCGGGCATCGGCATCTCGCTGGGCGACGACTGCGTGGTCGAGGCGGGCGTCTACATCACGGCCGGTTCGAAGCTGACGCTGCCGGACGGCCGGGTGGTCAAGGCTCGAGAGCTCTCCGGACTGGACAATCTGCTCTTCTGGCGCAACTCGGTCACCGGGGCGCTCGAGGCGCGGCCGCGCAAGGGCACCGGCATCGAGCTCAACGCCGCTCTGCACGCCAACGACTAGATCAGTGCCGCGACGGCCGCCGCTTTGACGGCGGCCGTCAGCTCTTCCAGCACTTCTGATCCGATGCGCCAGTACTGCCAGTACAACGGCACGTCCAAAAACTTGTCCGGAAATAATTGGACATAGTGCCCGGCTTCGATGTCTGGCGCCGCGATCGACGAGGGCACCATCCCCCAGCCGAGGCCCAGCTTGATCGCTTCGACGAACGCCGCGGCCGCCGGGACGTAATGAATTGACATTTCCGACATATCGGCGTTGATCGACTCCAGGAACCGGTGCTGCAACTGGTCCTTGCGGTTGTAGACGATCATCGCCCGCGCTCCGAGCCGCCCCACCGGCAGATACCGCATACTGCCCAGCGCCTCGATCCGGCACCCCTGCACGGCGACATGATCGGCAGTCACCGCGGCCATCGCCGTCCCCGACCGCAGCAGGTCAGCCGTGTAGTCCTGATCATCCGTGTGCAGTTCGTACTGCGGACCCGGCACCTCGGCCAGAGCCGGCAGGAACCAGGTCAGCAGCGAGTCCGCGTTCACCACGATCGACACCCGGGTGCCGTCGCGCGCCTGACTCAGCGCCTCCCGCTCCAGCAGCGCCACCTGCCCGGCGAATCGCACGAGCGCCTCACCGGCCGGCGTCGCCACGCACGGTTTCGCCCGCCGGATCAGGACCTGGCCCACCGACCGCTCCAGCGCCTTGATCCGCTGACTCACCGCCGACGGCGTCACATGCAGCTGCCGGGCCGCCGCCTCGAAGCTCCCGGAGTCGACGACCGCCTGGAACGTGGCCAACTGAGCGAAGTCCATGTTTAGCAAATCTAATGCAACGTCAAAACCTTTAGTTTGTGTACGGGGTTGAGCACTCCTACCTTCGAGAACGTGCTCACCTCTGTCCTCGCCGGCTTCGCGGCGTCCGCCGTCCTGATCGTCGCCATCGGCGCCCAGAACGCCTTCGTCCTGCGCCAGGGACTGCGCCGCGAACACGTGCTCGCCGTCGTTCTGGTCTGCGCCCTCTCCGACCTGCTGCTGATCCTGGCCGGCATCGGCGGCCTCGGCGCCGTGGTCACCGCGCGCCCCGACACGGTGACCGTCATCCGCTGGGTCGGCGCCGCTTTCCTCGTCACGTACGCCGTCCTGGCCGCCCGCCGGGCTCTGCGTCCTTCTTCTTTGAATCCGGCCGAGCGCGCGCCGGCCACGCTCGGCGCGACTCTGCTGACCTGCCTGGCCCTGACCTATCTCAACCCGCACGTCTACCTCGACACCGTCCTGCTGCTCGGCTCGGTCGCCCAGCAGCACCCGCACCGCTGGCTGTTCGGCGCCGGCGCGGCCGCGGCCAGCGTCGTCTGGTTCACCGCCCTCGGCGCCGGCGCCCACCGCCTGGCCCCGCTGCTGGCCCGCCCCGCCGCCTGGCGTGTCCTCGACGGTTTCATCGCCGTGGTGATGCTCGGCGTGGCCGTCACGCTGGTGGTGGGTTAACGTGCTTGACCCTCGACCAGGTCGAGGCACCAGGTTCGAGATGTGCGAGGAGACATGCGGAGCATCGGCGAGGTGGCACGGGCCAGTGGGCTCAGTGTCAGCGCGCTGCGGTTCTACGACGGCGCGGGCGTGCTCGTCCCGGCCGGCGTGGACCCGGCGACGGGCTATCGCCGCTACGCCGACGAGCAGGTGCGGGCGGCGCGGCTGATCGCCGGCCTGCGCCGCGTCGGCATGCCGGTGGCGGAGATCGCCGCCGCCGTCCGCGAGTTCGACGAGCCCCACTCCGTGCGCCGGCGGCTTGACGACCACCGCCGGCGGCTGGAGGACGGCCTGGCCGACGCGAAGCGTGAGCTCCTGCGCATCCACGCCCTGCTCGACCTGGAGGAGCATCTGATGACCCGCCTGACCCTGCCCGGCGCCGCGCTGGCCGCCACGATCGACGCCGTCCGGTTCGCCGCCTCGGCCGACCCGGCACTGCCGATGCTCGGCGCCGTCCTGTTCGACGTCACCGGCGACGAGCTCACCCTGGTCGCGACCGACCGCTTCCGCATGGCCGTGGCCGGGGTCGCCGCCACCGTCGAGGGCCCGCCGGTCCGGGCGGTCCTGCCGCTCGACTTCCTCGACAGCGTGCGCCCTCGCCTGACCCACGGCCCGGTCGTGCTCGATCTGGCCCCGGCCGACGTGCGGGTCGAGCTGCCCGGCGGCAGCGCCATCGACGGCAAGCCCTTCGACATCGACTTCCCCGATCACCGGCGGCTCCTGGGCGGCCTGACCGACCCGGCCCGCCGCGTCACTATCGACACGGCCGCCCTGCGCTCGGCGGTGGCAGCCGCCCCGGCCGCGACCCGTGAGCACGAGGGCCGGCCATATGAGGTCACGGTCCTGGGCCTCGGCCCCGACGGCAGCGTTCACCCCCTCCCCGAGAGCGAGTGGGCCTCTGACGCGGACGACCACGTCGCCGTGAACCGCGAGTTCCTGTTGCAGGCCCTCGACGCCGGCAACGCCGGCCAGCTGATCCTCGAGCTGGACGGCCCCATCAAGCCCTTGGCCGTCCGAGTCCCCGGCGACAATTCCCGCTTCTCGATCCTCATGCCGGTCCGGCACTGAGCCTCAACGGGGGCGGCAGGCGCCGCCGTGTGGGCCGGCTCCGGTTGGCTCTGTGGGTGATCGTCGCGCTTGACGTGTCGGAGATTTCCGACGCATTATGGGCGCGTGCCAGAGATGGATGTCTTCGGGGCGCTGGCCAATCCGGTGCGCCGGGAGTTGCTTCAAGCGTTGCGTGACGGGCCGCTGCCGGCCGGAGAGCTGGCCGGGCGGTTCGCGTTGAGCCGGCCGGCCGTCTCCGAGCATCTGGCGGTGCTGCGGCAGGCGCGGCTGGTCGTCGAGGAGCCGCGCGGCCGGCATCGCTACTACCACCTGGCCGCCGATCCGCTGGCCGAGGTGAGCGACTGGCTTCACCCGTTCGAGCGCTATTGGCGCGGGCGCCTCACCGCCCTGCGCGACTTCGTCGAGGGAGAGGAAGACCTGTGAGCAGCATCGAGTGCGACCAGTTCATCGCCCGTCCACCCGCCTCGGTGTGGCGGGCGCTGACCGAGCCCGATCTCCTCGCGAAGTGGTGGGCGCCCGGCGACATCAAGCCGGTCGTCGGTCACCGCTTCACCCTCGACATGCGGGAGTGGGGGCCGCAGTGGTGCGAGGTCCTCGAGGTCGAGCCGGAAAAGCTGCTGCGTTACACGTTCGCCGAGGGCGTCCTCGACACCACGATCACCTGGCGGCTGGAGTCCGAGGGCTCCGGAACGCGCCTTTTCCTGGTGCATGACGGGTTCGTGCCCGACTCGATGCCCCTGCACGGAATGGGCAAGGGCTGGCCGGGGCTTCTTCGCCGAGTCGAAGCCGCGACGGTCTGAGCATTTAACGACCGGTTAACCCGGATCATGCTTTGAGCCACGTCACACCCCCTGCTTCGCGCACAGGGAGAGTGGTTACCGTCGGGGTGTGCGCATCGGTCAGCGATACGAGGACACGGCCGGACCGGCCGTGGGCGAGCGCGCTACCGGCTGGGAGTTCGCCTGGCTGGACGGTCGCCACGTGGGTTCCGAGCCCTCCTGGTCGTACCCGACGATCGCCCGCGCGCTCCTGCGCGACGCCGGCTCGCTGCTCGACCTCGACACCGGCAGCGGCGAGCTGCTGGCCGAGCTGACCCCGCTCCCCCGGCACACCGTCGCGGTGGAGAGCTGGGCGCGCAACACCCCCGTCGCCCGGGACAGGCTGGCGCCGTTCGACGTGCCGGTGCTGACCGAGCTCCCCGGCGGCGAGGACGAGTTCGACGTGGTGCTGAGCCGGCATGGGCGGCTCCCCGCGTCCGACATCGTCCGCCTGCTGCGGCCCGGCGGCCGCCTCCTCACCCAGCAGGTCGGCAGCGACGACCTGGCCGGGCTCAACCACGCGCTGGACGCGCCGCCGGCGCACCGCCAGCCCTGGAACGCCGACGTCGCGGCGGGCGCCCTCAGCGCCGCCGGCCTCGAGGTCACCGACGTGCGCGAGGAGCGCCCGCCGGTCACCTTCCACGACATCGGCGCCGTGATCCGCCAACTGCGTGACCTTCCCTGGCAGATCCGTGACTTCACACCGAGCCGCTACTCCGAGGCTCTCGCCCGACTGGACACGTTCATCCGCCTGCACGGCGGGCTGACCGTGACCGCACACCGTTTCCTCGTCCAAGCCGTACGTCCTTAGAAACGCATCCCCCCACAGGAAGATCGCCCCATGCGCTCTCTGGTCATCGCCGTCGCCCAACCGCCGGTACACCCGCTCGACATCGCCGCGAACATCACGCGGCACGCCTCCGCGGTACGCGCGGCCGCCGCCCGGGTGGTGGTCTTCCCCGAGCTCTCCCTGACGGGGTACGACCTGGACGCGCCCCTGCTGAAGCCCGACGATCCGCGCCTGACACCGCTGGTGGAGTCGTGTACCGCCACCGACACCGTCGCGCTGGTCGGCGCGCCGGTGCCGGGCCCGTACATCGCCATGCTGCGCATCGACTCCGACGGCGTGCAGGTCGTCTACCGCAAGCAGTACCCGCACCACACCGAGGGCCGCTTCCTGGCCGGCCCCGGCCCCGAGGTCGTCGAGGTCGACGGGTGGCGCCTGGGCCTGGGCATCTGCCGCGACACCGGCGTCGAGCAGCAGGCGGCCGACACGGCGGCGCTCGGCATCGACGCCTACGTGGCCGGTGTGGTCGACGAGCCCGCCGACGACGTCGTGCTGGCCGAGCGGGCGCGGCGGATCAGCACCACGTACGGCGTGTGGACCGCGATCGCCTCGTGCGCCGGCGCCTCCGGCCCGGCCTACCCGGCCACCGCCGGCCGCTCGGGCATCTGGCAGCCGGACGGCCTGGTCGCCGCCCGCGCCGGCCGCGCCCCCGGCGAGATGGCCCGGGCGACGCTCTTCGCCGAGCAGCTCGCCCGCGTCTGACCGCCTCTAGTCCAGGAACGCCCCGCAGCTGACGTTGATGCTGGCGCCCGTGATCGTGCGGGCCCAGTCCGACGCGGCGAAGACGGCGGCGTGGCCGACATCCTCCAAAGTGGCGGCCCGGCCCAGCAGCGTGGTCGCGGTGATCATCTTCCGGATCTCCTCGGCCTCGGGCATGTCGTCCGGCAGCGTCTCGGCGATGCCGGAGGTGGCCAGCGTGACCACCCGGATGCCGTACTCACCGAGCTCGGCCGCGAGCTGGCGGCGCAGCGCCTCGACGGCGGCGAACCCGGCCAGCAGGCCGCCGAGCCGGTGCATGCGGTTGGCCGTCTTGTCGCCCTCACCGCCGAAGAACAGGATGACCCCCCGCCCGCGCGGGATCATGTGACGGGCCGCGGCGCGCGTGGTGAGGAACTGCGAGCGCAGCGGCTTCGCCACCGGCGACAGGTAGTCGTCGACGGCCATCTCGGCCAGCGGGGTGCCCTGCACGTCGTAGGTGGAGGTCACGTTCACCGAGATGTCGATTCGGCCGACCTCGGCCGCGTGCGCGTCGACCGCCGCCTCGTCGAGCGCGTCGAGCACTGCGGTCTCGGCCCGTCCCCCGGCCTCCCGGATCGCGCCGGCCACCTTGTCCAGGCTCGACTGCGTACGGCCGGCAAGAAAGACCCTCGCTCCTTGAACGGCGAACGCCCTGGCCATGGCGCCGCCGACGGAGCCGCCACCGCCGTAGATGATCGCGTTCCGGTCGTCGAGCAGCATCGCTGATCTCCCGTCTCTGGTCGTGGCTTCTCTTCCTCCGACCGGCGGCGCGGCCGAAACTCATCGCTGGGCCATCACCAGGGTCGTGTGCAGGTCGAGGGTGATCGTGCCGCCGAAGCCGTCGATCGTCGCGCGCAGATCGTCGAGGACGCGGCGCTGAAGCTCGGGCGAATGGCGGCGGAACGGGGAGAAAGTCTGGGTCAGCGCGAGATAGCCCTCGGTGCCGAGCGGCAGGTCCCGGTGCCACTCGAGCTCGTCGACGCTCGACCAGACTCCCGAGCCGCGCACGTCGTCGACGATCCAGTGGACCGGCCGCATCTTGACGTCACGGTTCGCCCGGTCGAAGACCGCGCCGATCGCGGCGGACTGACCCCGATCGGCATAGCCGAACCGATGACCGAAAACGGCCAGGACCCCGCTTGGCGAGAGTGCATCGGCGGCCTGCTGGTTGCGGGTGTCGGCGTCCATCCAGTGCCAGGCCATCGCGCAGGCGAGCAGTCCCACGCCGCCGGGTGGGGGTGCCCACTGCTCGAAGGTGGTCTCCACAACGTCGACGGCCGGGAACTTCGACCGCAGGACGGCGGCCATCCGCGCATCGGGCTCGATCGCGGTCACGTCGTCCCGGATCGCGGCCAACACCTCGGTGCCCTTGCCGGTGCCGGCGCCGATGTCCACGGCCGGGCCTGCGGGCGCCCGCCCCTCGATCGCCCGGCGCAGCTCGCCCGGATATCCGGGGCGCACGTCGTCGTAGAGAGCGGCCACCTCGCCGAAGACCAGAGGCATGACCTCGACCGTACCGACTAGGGTTGATCACATGCAGCACCATGTGCGGCCGGAGGGAACTCCGCCGACCAACGGGTACAGCCACGCGGTCACCGTCACCGGCGCGCTGGTGCTGGTCTCGGGCCAGGTGCCGCTCGACGCGGACGGCCGGCTGGTGGGTCCCGGCGACGCGCTGGAGCAGACCCGGCAGGTCTTCCGCAACATCGCGGCGGCGCTGGCCGCGGCCGGCGCCTCGATGTCCGATGTGGTCAAGCTGACCGTCTTTCTCACGGATCTGAAAGACCTGGATTCCTTCCGTACGGCGAGAGACGAGGTCATCGACCGCACGAGGCCACCCGCGAGCTCGCTCGTCCAGGTGGCCGGCTTGGTCAATCCCGCCTTCAAGGTCGAGATCGAGGCCATCGCGACAACAGAGGCGTCCGCGTAAAGCCTCTTTCAGGTGACGCGCACCGAAAATAGCATCACTCATTAGGGTCCGGAGGCGCTTGCCGGGCGGCAAGTATCGCGATTTTGGACCCCCTTTTCTCACATTCCCGCCCGACGTCCACCCAGTGGATCTCAACTTTGGTTGATGCCATGGCACACGGCTGGTAGCGAGACGTTCACGCTGTTCAGGGCGATACAGGTGATCTCAAACGCAAGCCGGGAGCTTGAAGGCTCACGTTCACGTCATCCTTGCGGGGTCATCGGAACGGCGGCATTCGCGTGCCTTCGCGTGCGGAACAGGACAAGCGGAAGCACTATCGTTTCTCCGTCGCGGTTCGGCCATCTTTGTCGCAGCGCCGGAAACGCCGAGGGGCACCGGCCACACCATTCACGAGCGATTAGTTGACCGTCCCAGGAGGACACTCCAATGCGTAAGTTCACCAAGCGTTCCGCCGCCATCGTCGCCGGTGGGGTCATGGCCGTGGCCGGCGGAACCGCCGCCTTCGCCTACGCCTCGGGCTGGTTCAACGGCAACGCCACCGCCTACGCGGCCTCCTCCACCATCGGGAACGTCACCGCCACGGCCAACCTCGGCAACGCGCAGGCCAACCGTCTCTACCCGAACAAGGCCGTGCCGGTCACCACGGCGACCGTCAACAACCCGAACGACTACACGGTCCGAGTCACCGGTGTCACCATCACCAATGTCACCTCGACCAAGTCGGGATGCGGCGTGGGCGAGGCCAAGCTGAGCTTCATCGACGTGCCGACCGCCGACTTCCCCACGGGCACCACCGCCAACGCCGCCCTGGGCTCGGTGAAGATGGGCCCTGACGCTGAGCCCGTCTGCGCCGGCGCGGTCTTCACCATCACCGCGTCGCTCCAGGGCGAGATCGCCGGGTAGTAGTCGCTGGCTGGGTGGGGGCGGGCATCCGGCCCACCCCCACCGCGCACCGCACCTTCGACGCGAATGAGGCAGATCTCGATGGCTTGGCGGACCGCGATCACCACCGCCGCGACGCTTTTCACGGCCTGCGTCGTCGCGGCCTCGGGCCAGGCGGGCACACCGACCGAGCAGGCCATGCTGCTCAGCCACGGCGACCGAGACGGCGGCGGCAACGTCCGGTTCGTCCTGAGCGGCGAGTCGGTCACCGGCCTCTACCCCGGCATCACGCGAAAGATCAAGGTCACCGTGGCCAATCCCTTCGACTACCCGATCGCCCTACGCGGCCTGGAGGGACGGCTCGTCGGCACCGCGCGCCGCGACTGCCCGGCGACACCGGCCAGTCTCCGGGTGGGCACCTACAGCGGAAGGCTGCCGATCATCCTCAAGCCCTACCACCGGACCACGCTGCCCGGCTCGATCCCGGTCACGATGCCGAGGAACGCCGCCTCCAAGTGCGCCAACACCCGGTTCGCGGTCGCCCTGACCGGCGTCGCGGGACGGGTGGCCCGATGAGGAAGCGGCTCGGATACCTGCTGGTGGCCACGGTCGTCGGCGGCCTCGGCGTGGCCGGCACCATGGCGGCCGAGGCGGAATGGGTGATCAGCGGCAGCGGCCAGGTCAAGATGCGGGCGCCCTCCATGCCGCGCGGCACCACACCGAGCGTCGCCAAGCAATCATCGGCGGCCGTGGTCAGTTGGAGTGCGCAGGAGCTCGTGCCGGACGTCCGGATGGACCACTACGTGGTCACCGCGCACAGCGCCGACGCTCCGGCCCGGCCGAGCATCTCGCGCACCGTCGCCGCTTCCGGCGGGGCGACCGAGTCGGTCACCCTCGGGGCGGACGACGTGGCCGGTGGGCGCTGGTACTGGACGATCGTTCCCCGCTTCGCGCTCTGGGCCGGGGACGAAAGCGGCAAGAGCGCCGAACTCAACTTTCCGGCGACGGCGAAGGCCTCGCCCGCCGCCACCCAGGCGGCTCGGGCGGCACCGACCGCCACGGCCGCCACGGCCGCAACCGCCGCCGCGCCCGCCGAGGCCGCGGCGCCCGCAGCAACCACCGAGGCCGCCGTCGTCTCCGGCACGATGCCGGCGGCCGTACCGCGGACGAGTCCGGCACCCGGGTCCACGCCCGGCGACTCGCCGCCATCCTCCACCGGGACGGCCCCTTCGGAGCAGCCACCGAAACCGGTCGAGCCGTCCGCCAGCGACTCGGCACCGGCGGACATTCCTGAATAGGTGGGGAAATGATCGAGCCCCCGGCGGGGTCCCGCGCCGGGGGCTCGATCGATTTTGCGGGTGGGGATTAGCCCGGTCGAATTAGTCCGTTCGACGCTATCTCGGTGGCGGAGCGGGAACGCGACTTTCATTCGTACGGCAAGAGGGGTCCTTGATTTTGAGTTTTTGTTGTCGCTGCTAGCGGGGTGTCGTCGCTGAGAAAGCGTGCTTTGCGGGAAAGTGCTGGTCAGGGCGGTGGCAGGAAATTGTCATGGGCCTTCCCCCGACCGGGGTAAGCCGGACAGCCGGGCTTGTGCGATTTATGCGCGCAGAACGGCGGACGGAATCCCGATCACATGACCCGGCGTGGTCGGCCACCGTTGTACAGACCAGTCCGAGGTCGAGGAGGAACGCGGAACATGGAGGCACCGTCATGATGCGGCGTGAAGTCCTCACCCGACTGCGTGAAGGCGGCCTCCGCGACCGTGGCCGGAACGGTAACAGGATCGGCGACATGCACATCGAGCTCGAGACGGCCGACCACGAGGAGCCGACGTGGGAGGTGCGCAGCCCGGGCGACGTACGCAAGAGCGCCAAGCTGGACCGGCGCACCCGGACCATCCTCAGCGTCGCGGCGGCGGCCGCGGTCGTCGTGAACGCGGGCGCGGCGTGGGCCTACTGGCAGATCACCGGGTCGGAGACGCGGCAGGTGAGCGACGCCGGGCCGGTCGAGCTCGCGCTGCGCGGGCGGTCGGATCTGAACCTGCCGCTGCGCCGCGGCGACAGCGGCAACCTGACGGTCACCGTCACCAATGACACCGGCTATCCCATCCGTATCACCGCGCTCACCTCCGGCGCCGGGAACATCGTGGCCGACCCCGAGCATCGCGACGCCGGCTGCACCGACGCCGCGGTGGTCTTCACCAAGCCGCGGTTCGAGGTGAACTGGGAGGTGGAGCAGAACGCCGTCCGCGCGTTCGCCGTCACCACGGCGCTGAGCATGCGCAAGAACGCCGCCCCGGCCTGTGAGGGCGCGACCTTCACCGTGCCGGTGCAGGCCTCGGGCGTACGCCGGACCCCTGCTTGAGGTTTCCCCGGGCCCCTATCGCGGAACCTCCATCGCATGACAAGGATCTCCGTAGTGACCGGCGCGAGCGGCGGCATCGGCCGGGCCGTGGCCCGCCGGCTGGCGGCGCGCGGCGACGCGGTCGCTCTGCTGGCGCGCGGGTCGGACGGCCTGGCCGCGGTCGCCGAGGACGTGCGCCGCGCCGGCGGCACCCCGCTGCCGATCGAGGTGGACATGGCCGACTTCGCCGCGGTGGACGAGGCGGCCGACCGCGTCGAGAAGGAGCTCGGCGCGATCGACCTGTGGGTCAACAACGCGTTCAGCTCGGTGTTCGCCCGCTTCGCCGACATCGGCATGGACGAGTTCACCCGCACCACCGAGGTGACCTACCTCGGCTACGTCTACGGCACCCGAGCCGCGCTGAGCCGCATGCAGCCGCGCGACCGCGGCACGATCGTGCAGGTCGGCTCGGCACTGGCCTATCGCGGCATCCCGCTGCAGACCGCCTACTGCGGCGCCAAGCACGCCATCCAGGGCTTCAACGAGGCGCTGCGGGTCGAGCTGCTGCACGACAAGAGCAACGTGCACACGACGATGGTGCTGATGCCCGCGGTGAACACGCCCCAGTTCCGCTGGGTGCTGTCCCGGCTGCCCCGCAAGGCCCAGCCGGTCCCGCCGATCTACCAGCCCGAGGTGGCCGCGAAGGCCGTCCTCTACGCGGCCGAGCACCCGAAGCGCCGCGAATACTGGGTGGGCGGCTCGACCGTCGGCACGATGATCGCCAACGCGGTCGCGCCCGGTGTCCTCGACCGCTACCTGGCCCGCACCGGCTTCGACAGCCAGCAGACCGATGAGAAGCGCCCGTCGGACGAGCCGGCGAACCTGTGGGATCCGGCCGACGGGCCGGGCGAGCCGGACGCGGGCGCGCACGGCGCCTTCGACGACCAGGCCAAGTCCCGCAGCGCGCAGCTGTGGCTGTCGCAGCACCACGGCCTGGTCGCGGCCGGGCTGGCCGGCGCCGCGGCCGCCGTGTGGGCCGCGGCCAGGATCAGATAGCGCGGATGTTGCGGCGGTGGCGGCCGTCGTGCTCCTGCTCCGAGGGCAGGATCTCGCTGCGCAAGGAGCGATGGTGCTTGCCGTCGTGCGCGGCCAGCTCGATGACCTCGGGCGGCACCACGACCGAGTGGCGCAACACCTCGCCGGCCCGTTCGGCCGAGGTGCGCGCCACCTCCTCGTCGTGGGTGGCCGCCTCGATGCTCTCGGCCACCACCTTCGCCATCGCGTCGCCGTAGGTGCGGGCGTCCTGGATGCCGCGCTCGTACACCAGGGTGGCCTCGTACTCGTGGCGGCGGGCGACGCGGGCCTCGTTGCGCTCGTAGGCGTTGCCCTTGGAGGCGAACTTGAGGCCGACGGCCGCGCAGTCGAGCGCCACCAGCAGCAGCATGATGCCGATGTAGAAGACGCCGACGCCCCAGAAGTCGGTGGTCACCAGATGCCACATGGCGGCCGTGCGGGCGCCGAAGCCGGCGTTGTCGCGGACCGACTCCGTGTTCAGGGCCCGCTGGTCGCCGATCCGCCGGGTCAGCTCCACCTGCTCGGCGTTGCGCGCCTCGCGGGCCGAGCGCTGGGTGTCGAGCAGGGCCCCGGCCTGCTTGTCGAGCGTGGCCGCCTCGGCGTCGAGCGAGCGGGAGCGCTTCACCAGCGAGTCGCAGTAGCCGCCGCTCGGGCAGCCGGCGGCCCGGGACACGCCGTCGCCGGCCGAGTCGGCGAGGGCCTGGTCGTAGAGGGCGCGGGCGTCGTGCCGCTTCTGGGCCGCCCGGTCGGTCAGGTCGCGCACCGCCGCGTCGTCGGCGGCGGTCTCGCGCTTGAGCTCGCCCAGCCGCCCGGTGTACGTACCGATGACGCCGCCCTTGTCCATCTGGCTCAGCTGCTGGTTGTGCACCTCGTTGAGCCGGGCGTCGATCTCGCCCTGATAGCGCGACAGCATCAACGGCTCGGTGATGAGCACGGCGAACAGCAGCGCCAGGCCGAGCCGTCCCGCGTAGAGGCCGATCGTCGGCCGCTTCAGGAAGTGCTGGGGGTCGGTCGAGTCGAGCCGCTCGTAGCTGATCGACACCCGGCCCACGACGGCCCGGTCATAGGCGACCACCCCCGCCGCCACCATCGGGCCGACCAGCCAGCGGTACCAGGGGTGCTGGTAGTTGGATCCGGCGTCGATGAAGGCGGCGCCACCTAGCGTGGCGTACACGAAGTAGAGAAGGATGAAAGCACCGATCGCCGAGTACAGAACCCGGTCGGTGTGTGTGGTCACGCTGTCCGGGTTGACGTTCGCCACCCGCAGCAGGACGTCTCCGCGGCCCTTCGGCATGCCGACCAGTCTCGCCTAAAAGGGTGGTTCTCCGGACGGTTTTCGCGATAGCGGACAACCTGCTGCTACGGCTTCTCCTCCGAGAGGTCGGGCTCGGTGATCGTCACCCGGACCGTGACCGCGGCCTGCACGGTCTGCCGCTGCGGGTCGAGCTCGAACCCGCGGTCGGGGTCATGGGCCGCGTCGGCGCTCAGGTTTTCGAAGCGCATCATCACCGGGCCGCCGCCCACACCCTCGTCGGCGATCTCCACCAGCCGGTCGACCCGGGCGCCGACCGCCGCCGCATATTCCCTCGCGCGGGCCAGCGCGTCGGCGATCGCCTCGCGCCGCACGTCGCCGCCGGCCTTGCTGCCCGGCCGCAGCTGCCACCACGGCCCGGACACCGACGCGAACTCCAGCCCCGCCAGTCGCAGCAGAAGCGCGCCGAGCGCCTCGAAATCGGTCACGGTCACCCGGGTGTCGACATTTCCCGAGTACGCCACCACGCGCTCACTGCCGCGCTTGAGCTCCGGGAACACCTGCACCGCGCCGGTCTCGCTGTCCTCCCGCTCGAGCACCGCCCGCAGCTCGGCCGAGCGCTCGAGAAGCCGGCTGACCACGGTCTCCCGGTCACGGTCGCGAGCGGACACGGTCACGGAGATGACGGCCTGCTCGGGCGGCACCTCGCGGAACGCCTCGCCGCGGACCACGATCGTCGGTTGCTGGCTCATGGACGAGACGCTATCGAAGGTCGGCGGCACGCGCCTCACCCATCAGCCGCTGCAGATCGGCGGCCCAGTCGGCGCTGCGGCGCACGGAGAGGTCGACCCGGTCGGCCAGGCGCCGCAGATTTCCGGCGTACGCGGGCAGGCCGGCGGCCGCGGTGTCGTCGGCCTCGATCGCCGCCCCGACGAGCTGGCCGGTCAGTTCGGCGCCGAGATGACCCAGACTTGCGACGTACGCGACGGTGCCCGCACTGACATTCCCCAGCCACCGGGAGAACGCCGTCTCCACCAACGAGAGCACCGACACGGTCCGGCCCGCGGCCACCCGCAGCAGCTCGATGATCCGGTTGATGCCCGGGCCGAGCCGGCCCAGCAACGCGTCGATCGTGGCGATGGCTTCGGTGACGTCGGCCGGCAGATGACGTACGACCGATGACCAGACGCCGTCCTCACGCAGAAAGAGCCGCGCTCGCCCGATCAGATCCCGCACCGACGCGGCGAACTGCTGCCAGGCCTCGCCCAGCCAGCCGGCCGTCTCCCGCACCAGGTCGGTGGCCTCACGGAACGCGCCCGCTGCGCTCTCAGCCGTCATGGCGCCGTCAGCGCTGCCACGCGTCGAGGGCGCCGTCACGGCCCCGCGCCAGCTCGGTGAGCGCGTCCCGCGCGTCGGCGACGAGCCGCTCGGTGTCGCCGGGCCCCGGCCGTTGCGGCCCGGTCTCGGCCCGGTCGATCCGCCCGCCGCGCACATGCAGCCGGAACAGGCCGCGCGGGCCGGCGATGACCCGGCTCGCCTGCTGCTCCCGCATCCGCTTGCCGGCCTCGTCGATCAGCCGGTAGGCCTCGGCTATGCGGCCGCGCGCGACATCAAGGGAGTCGCCCGGGCCGGCCGCCGCCACGCCCTCGTCCCGATCCTGAGGCGGGCCGCCCCGGCGCAGCAGCAACGGCACCAGAG
This sequence comes from Paractinoplanes atraurantiacus, assembly GCF_900215205.1. GTDB lineage: Bacteria > Actinomycetota > Actinomycetes > Mycobacteriales > Micromonosporaceae > Actinoplanes > Actinoplanes atraurantiacus. The sequence continues at coordinate 755,502 of NZ_OBDY01000001.1, read as the reverse complement.
CCGCTTTGGTCCGGGCCGATTCCAGGGCCTCGATCAGGCCGGCGGCCACGCCGTCCGGCCCCAGGGCCTCCCACCAGCCGGGCCGCAGTCCGATGTCGACGAAGCGGCCCACCGAGTCGACCACCGCCCAAGCGGTGCCCGTCCGGTCCGGGCCGGTGATGCGCTGGGTGTGACCCGGCATCGACTCGACATCGGACACGAACCGCCTCGCGTCGGCGAGGCGTACGTCGTTATCCGCTTTGCGTGGTGCATGGGCTTTACGTGGTGCATGGGCGAATGAGCTCACCGGCGCTCCCCCGATCTCCGGCTGACACCGAGAGTAGCGCAGAACCCGGCAACCATTCGACCCCACGAATACCCTCCGATCATCCGATCCGGGTCTTGATCAGGAGTTTCGCCTTCTGAGCAGCACCAGCAAGACCAGCCCGGCGATCAACAAGAGTGATCCAGTGATCACGATCAGCAATGGTGTTGCTGATTCCTCCTTCGTCGGCGCCGCCGCCTCGGCCACCCTCGCCGGCGCGGGGCTCACGCTTTTCGGCGCACGCTTCGCGGTCAGCGCGGCCAGCACATCGAGCTGCCCCGACCCGTACCGGTCGTCGCGGCCCTTCGGACCCCGATCGACGGCCGTGTCCATGATCCGATCGACGACCTCATCGGCCGGCATGTCCGGGAAACGCGCCCGGACCAGCGCCACCGCGCCGGCGACAATCGCCGACGAGACACTGGTGCCGTTCGTGACCGCGTACGCACCGCCCGGCCGAACCACCGGAATGTCGACGCCGTAGGCGACGACGTCCAGCTCGGGCCCATGGTTGGAAAAACCGGTGACCTTGTTGTCGCGGCCCACCGAGCCGACCGCGATCACCCCCGGATAGCGCGCCGGCTCACTGACACCCCGGTTCTCGTTGCCGGCCGCCGCGACCAGCACCACATCGGCGGCCGCGGCCTTGGCCACCGCCCGCTGCAACGTCCCGTCCGACGCCAACTCGAACGACATGTTGATCACCTTGGCGCCGTGCGCGATCGCCCACTCGATGCCCTCGACGACCAAAGCGTGGTCCATGACCGGCCTTATCGGCATGACCTTGCTCCGGGGCGCCACACCGAGAATCCCGGCCCCGTCACCGTGCCCGCGGCCGGCGATCAGGGCGGCCATGGCGGTGCCGTGCGGTCCGCTGGTCACATTGCCGGCAGGCTCGTCACGCGGTGTGTAGCGGCCACCGACGACGGCACCCTGAAGATCCCGGTGCCGGCCGTCGACGCCGGTGTCGATCACGGCCACGGTGACGCCGGCGCCGCCCCGGGCGAGGGTTTGCGCTCGGGCGAGCTGCATGGGCGCGAAGTACCACTGCCGGTCACGCCAGACGTCGGCTCGGGCCGGCACCCCACCGGCCAGCACGAGGAGCAGCGCGACCCCGCACACCGCCCCGATCCTGCTGCTCATCACGCGCCCACCCACGGATCCCGCCCTCCCAGGGGGAGCCCCCGACGCCCATTATGGACAAAAATCGCTAGATCACGTTCGTCGCCTGTGGACAACCCATGATTGTGGAAAACCTCAAGCGCTCACCCCGCGGTGGCCGATCACGTTCGGCCCCGGCTCATGCCTGTCGTGGTCCTCCCCGGGCGCGATCACGGGAGCAACGCCTTCGGCGACATGCCAGGCGCTGTCCGGATCGAACCCGGCCTGCCCGTCAGCGCTCCGCCCGCGACGGGCACCACCACCGTGCGCCTGCGCCATCCCACCGGCACCCGACTGATGACGCTCGGGTCCCACCGGGTCGTCCGGCAACCACGCCGGTCGCGGAACCCGACCCCCACCGGAGCCGCTGACACCGAACCGAGCGCTGGAGCCACCAACACCAGACCGAGCGCTGGAGCCACCAACACCAGGCCGAGCGCTGGAGCCACCAACACCAGGCCGAGCGCTGGAGCCACCGACGCCGGACCGAGCCGCCCTGGGCTGCGCCGCGAGCGGCCCGCCGATGGGCGAGCTCACCCCGTCGACTCCTCCGCTCACGCCTCCCACCGCGGAGTCGGAAACGCCGATCTGCTCGCCGGCGCCGGAGCCCGCGCGGCGATCGGATCGACCCCGGCGACCACCCGCGGCGGGAACACGGCCCGCAGCGCCGCCGACGCCGCGCCCACCCGCACCGGCGAGCTGCGGACCAGCGCCACCAACGGCCGACGCGGCCCGGCCGCCGCCGATCTCGCCACCCGCACGGCCAGCAGACCCGGCACGGCCGGCAACCCCCGCACGGCCAGCGGATTCCCCGCGGCCGACGGCTCCCGCACGGCCGGCTGCCCCGGTCGCACCACGGCCTACGCTTCCAGGCGGAACTGCACCCGGCCCCCCGCGCCCCGCCGATCCGGCGCCACCGCCGACACCCGGCACCCCACGCCCCGCCGATCCGATGCCACCGCCGACACCCGGCGCGCCGCGCTCGCCGATCACCGCGCCGGACGGCAGGGGCGTACGACCAGGCGCCCGTCCCGTCGCGGAAGCCGGTGGTACGGAACCCACCGGCGGCCGGCCCAGGCCACCGCCTCCGACGATCGGCCCTCCGCCCGCGCCCGGCAACAAACCTGGTACGACTTGAGGTCCCCCACCGGCACCCGGCAGCTGTGTTCCACCGCCCGGCACCGGTCCGGCCTCGCCGCCCACACCCGGCGGGTTGATCACGCCGGCCAGATCAGGACCGCCGACGCCGGTACCAACTCCGCTGCCCAAGCCGGCTCCGCCGCCCAAGCCAGCACCGCTCCCCAAGCCAGCACCGCTCCCCAAGCCAGCACCGCTCCCCAAGCCGGCACCGCTCCCCAAATCGGCCTCTGCGCCACCGACGCCGTCCGGCAGCGTCGCTTCGGCCCCGGGCAGCGGCGGCACTGGCTCGTGCGGCACCGGCACATCGATGCCGCCCGGCCCGAGTCGTGACGAGCCTCCACCGACCGGCGGCGGGGGCGGCCATTCCTTCACCCCTTCGATGCGAAACTCGAACGCGCTCGGCACCTTCAGCATTGCCACCGCGTCCGAGACCGCGCGCTCCGCGTTGATCATGTGTTGGCGGGCTTGTTCGTCGATCTCGTCCTCGGCGCTGTCGAACCAGCGCGGCACCACGTCGCTGCTCTTGTCCTTGTACCGCTCCCACAGCGGCCTGATCTGCTCTTTGGCCCCGGCCAGCGCGTTCAGGATGCTGTCCAGCCCGTTCGCCGTCGTGTCCGCGTCGGCCGACGCCGTCTCGAGCCGGGCGATCAGGTTGTCGAGCTGGTTGACGAAGGCCGCCGCCGACGCATTCTCCTCCGGCGGCCACGCCGCCACCAGGTCGGCCCGGGCCGCCTCCAGCGCTTCCTTCTCGCTGCGGACCGAACCCGCCAGCTGCCGCCACGCGCCCACCTGCGAGCGGGCCGTCGCGTCGTCCTCGTCCATGACCATCGACCACAGCCGGGGCGTGTTGTAGGCCGCCCAGTTGGTGCACCAGCTGCTGGTCAGCACGCCGTCGCTCATAGTGCCGGCCTCGACGTAACCGAGACCGCCGCCGCGTGCAACGCCCCGTTGACGTAGTCGACGCGTTCCTGGGCGGTCAGGTCGGTCCGGTCGAACATCGCGGCCACCGACGTCGCCGCGTCGGCGAGCACCCTGGCCGCGTACATGTATTCGACGATGTTCTCGGATGAGGCGCGCAGGCTGTCCGCGTACCTCTGCTTCGCGGCGTGCACGCCACCGCCCGCGTTGGTGGCGCCGAACCGTACGCCCGAATCGAGATAGACCCGGGCGTCGGAGTAGCCCGGCTCGATCGTCCGGGACGTGTCGTCGTGGACCTTGCCGGAAAATGCCGTCATGCCGTCGCTCTCGACGCGAATGCCGTCACCCACGGCCGCCTCCCCCGTAGTTACGTCGTCTCGCAACGCAACCAACGTAGCGACCGCTGTCGAACCGCGGCGGGCCGGAAAGACGGAAAGATCAGGAAAGAAGGCGCTGGACGGCCGCCGCGACCCGCTCATCGGTCGCGGTCAGAGCTATCCGTACGTGCTTCTCCGCCGCCGGGCCGTAGAACGCCCCCGGCGCCGCCAGGATCCCTCGCGAAGCGAGCCAGTCGACCGTCTGCCAGCTGTCCTCGCCGCGGGTCGACCACAGGTAGAGGCCCGCTTCCGAGTGGCTGATCTCAAAACCGGCTTTCACCAGGGCCGTACGGAGCGACTCGCGGCGTTCCGCGTACCGGGCGCGCTGCTCGTCCACGTGCGTCTCGTCGCCCAGCGCCGCGATCATGGCCGCCTGGACCGGCGCCGGAACGATCATGCCGGCGTGTTTGCGGACCGCCAGCAGCTCGCCGATCAGGGCCGGGTCGCCGCCCACGAAGCCGGCACGGTAGCCCGCGAGGTTGGACCGCTTGGACAGCGAGTGCACCGCGATCACGCCGGTGTAGTCGCCGCCGGTCACCGCGTCGTCGAGCACCGAGACCGGCTGCGTCTCCCAACCCAGCGACAGGTAGCACTCGTCGCTGGCGACCACGGCGCCGCGCTCGCGCGCCCAGTCGACGACCTTGCGCAGGTGCTCGGCCGGGAGGACCTTGCCGGTCGGGTTGGACGGCGAGTTGATCCAGATCAGCTTGACGCGCGGGGTGGGGCCGACCGCGGTCAGCGAGTCCGCGCGGATCACGGTCGCGCCGGCCAGGCGGACGCCCACCTCGTACGTCGGGTAGCAGACCGACGGGATCACCACGACGTCGCCCGGACCCACGCCGAGCAGTGTGGGCAGCCAGGCGACAAGCTCCTTGGAGCCGATCGTCGGCAGCACGCCCAGGGTGCCCGACGCGTTGCAGGCGCGGGCCAGCCACTCACCGATCGCCGCCCGCAGCGCCGGGGTGCCGGCGGTCAGCGGGTAGCCGGGAGCGTCCGACGCGTCCGCGAGGGCGCGCCGGATCAGCTCGGGTACCGCGTCGACCGGGGTGCCGACCGAGAGGTCGACGATCCCGTCGGGGTGAGCGGCGGCCTTGGCCTTGGCCGGCTCCAGGAGATCCCAGGGGAAGTCCGGCAGGGCCGCGGAGAGCGCGCTCAAGCCTTCGGCGGGAGGGCGACGATGAACGGCGAGTCCTTGTCGATCTTGCCGACCTTGGCCGCGCCGCCGGGCGAGCCGAGGTCTTCGAAGAACTCGTAGTTCGCGTTCGTGTAGTCCTTCCACTGCTCCGGGACGTCGTCCTCGTAGAAGATCGCCTCGACCGGGCAGACCGGCTCACAGGCCCCGCAGTCGACGCACTCATCGGGGTGGATGTAGAGCATCCGGTTGCCCTCGTAGATGCAGTCGACGGGGCATTCCTCGATGCATGCCTTGTCGAGCACATCGACGCACGGCTCAGCGATGATGTAGGTCACGGGTCTTTCCCTCCAAAGCCTCGCACGGCTCACCGCCGGCGACAGTTGCAGAGCCTAGTATCTCCGCCGGAGGAGGTGACACGTGCTCCGTCGGCAGGATGTGGGACACCGGGTGGTGGTACGCCGAATTGTAGGCGTTACCCCGGACCGGACGCTCTACACGGATGCCCTGGGTGAGCTGGTCGACCTCACGGACACCGATCTCACCATCGCCACCGCCAAGGGCACCGTCAAGGTGCCGTTGCGCGAGGTGCACCGGGCCAAGCGGGTGCCACCGGCCCGCCGCCCACCGGCCCGTGACGTCATCGACCTGGAGCTCGCCGCGAACGCCGCCTGGCCGGCTCCGGTGCAGGCCAGGCTGGGTGGCTGGATTCTGCGCGCGGCCGGCAACTGGACCGGCCGGGCCAATTCCGCGCTCGCCGTGGGCGACCCCGACCGCACTCTCGAGGCCGCCATCGACGCGGTCGCCGAGTGGTACGTGGCGCACGGCCAGCGCCCGCTGATCAACGCGCCGATGCCGCTGGCGGCGCCCGTGAACGCCGCCCTGGACGCCCGCGGGTGGACGTCGCGGCCGCTCACGCTCGTACAGACGACCCTCCTGTCTCCGCTGGTGTCCCGCCTGGAGGCCCGCACGGATCTGCCGCCGGTCGAGCTGGCCGACACGCCGGGCGACGACTGGTACGCCATGGTGGCCGAGCACAAGGGCACGTTGCCGGCCGACGCGGTGCGCATCCTCACCGGCACCGAGGAGGTCGTCTTCGCCCAGGTGCGCGACGCCGGGGGTGAGCTGCTCGCGGTCGCCCGGGGCGCGGTCACCGACCCGGGCCGCTGGCTGGGTGTCTCGTTGTTGCAGACGGCGCCGGCCGCCCGCCGTCGCGGCATCGCCCAGCAGGTGGTGCGTGCTCTCGCCCAGTGGGCGGCGCAGCACAACGCGACCCGCGCCTATCTGCAGGTCGAGGAGCGCAACACGCCCGCGGTGACGCTGTACGGCCGGATCGGCTTCTGCACCCACCACACGTACCTGACCCGCGAAGCGCCGCTCTAACGCCGAACGACCCGGCGGGGTTTGGCCTGCCGGGACTCGCTGTACGCCTTGAGCGAGCGCGACCGGTAGTCCTTGCCCAGCATCACGGCGACCCAGTATCCGACGAGCGTGCCGGCGATCGCGAAGCCGCTGTAGAGCCAGACCTGGGAGAAGAAGTTGCCGGCGCCGCTGGAGAACGGCTGGCCGCCGCTGATGAACGGTCCGACCAGGATCGTCAGCAGCATGCCGCCGACCGCGCCGAACACCAGGTCGGGCAGGAGCCACTCGGAGGGCCGTCGGCGCTGCGAGACGATGAACGTGTAGACCGCGATGACCAGGCCGATCAGCGCGAACATCATGATCGAGGCGCGGTTTTCGGCGCTGTCGTCACCGTCGAACACGAACCGGGTGAGCAACCGGGCCACCACATTGATCGCGAACAAGCCGACCGCCAGCGCCGCGGCCGGGAACCAGCGCTGCTGCCTCATTCTTCCTCCCCGCACACGAATCGTGGTTCGGGATCGTAGCGCCACGTGAACTTCTTGCGCTCGACCTCCCGGCCATCTTTGCGGATGACGCGCCATGCGTCCTGGGTGAAACCTGGGAGTCCGCTGCTAGTCAGGCACTTGGGCCCGTCCTCGCGGTGCACGGTCGGCGGGCTGGTGTGGTTGCGGCGCGGCCCGTAGACGGTCTTCACGCTGTCGTAGATCCGGGTGCCCCACATCGAGACGGTCACCGAGCGGCCCGTGGTCGCGGTGTCGATCAGGATCCCGTACGGCGTGGTGTTCTTGAACTTGAGATCGAGCGTCGGATAGAAGATCGTCGACTCAATCACCGCCGGGTAGCGCGAGAAGTAGAACGAGTGCGGCTTGTGCTCGACGTCTTGAAGGCCGGCGTAGTAGGCGGCGTTGAACAGCGTCGTCGTGAACTGCGAGGCGCCGCCGGCGACACCCGGTTCGAGCACGCCGTTGACGATCACCGGCGCGTCCTTGTAGCCGTTGTGATAGCCACGCTCGCCGGTGTGCCCGTTCAGCGAGAAGGTCTGTCCCGGTTTGACGATCGCGCCGTCGACCGCCTTGGCGATCGTGATGATGTTCTGGCTGCGCGGCGACTTCGCGCCACCGGTGAAGTAGGTGGTGAAGGTCGAGACCCGCTCCTTGATCCCGAGCCGGGCCAGCTCGGCGTCGGTCCCACTGGCCGGCGTGTCCTTCAGCGTCGCGGTGATCGTGCGCGGCGCGGGCTTCGGCAGCACGGCGAGCAGCTCGTCGCCGAGCTCGACGACCTTGCCGGGCGTACTCGCGACGATCTTCGGAGCCCCACCGGCCAGCGAGATCTTGGCCTGCTGGGCGGGCGTCTCGGCCTTGGCGAACTCCCGGGCGGCCGCCGCCCGCAGCTTCACCGCATCGATCGCCGGGGTCAGCCGCCCATCGGCGTCCGAGCGGAAGACCAGCCCTTTCGCGATGGCCGCCGGCGTCAGCTGAAACTTCACCGCCCCCACGGTCACGGTCACCGGCGCCGCCACCGCGGGCTTGGCGAGCCCGGCGATCAGCTCGTCGACCTGCGCTTTCGTGGTCACCGGAGTCCGCTCGACAAGCGGCACCACGGCCACGTCACCCACGGGCCACGCCGCGCGCACACTGTCCGCCGCAACCCCACGATCAAGGTCAAGACCCGCTTGGGGGTACGCCGCCACGGGAGCGACACCCGCAAAAGCGATGCCCGGCTTCTTCTTGGAGATCCGCCCACCCGGGATCTGCTTCCGCAGCGCTCCCTCGAGCTTCTTCTCATCGAGCCGCACCACCGGCGGGAGTCGCCTGCTTCCGAACAACCGCGGACCGCTTCCCACTGCCGCGTCGATGGTCGCCGGCACATCGATCATCAACCCCACGGCCGTCGCCTGAAGGGTCACCTCCCGGCCGTCAACATTGATCCGCACAGGCCGCGTGCTCCGCGTCGCCGCCTCAGCACCGACCAACACCGCGGCCTCAGCCCGCGACTTGCCACCGAGATCGATACCGAGAACCTCAGTACCGCGCGGAATGTCCCCCGCCATGGCATAGACGCCACTCGCAGCCATCGCTGAGGCAAGGACGACGACGACCCCACCGGCAACCAGCCAGCGCACCTTCGCGCGCGATCCCGCCGGCTCCGGCACGGCGTCGGGCTCCTCGGCGGCCGGCTCCGCGACCGCGGACGGGGTTTCCGGGCTGGACTTCACGCGCGCTCACCTCACCACTCGGCGCGGGAAGCCCCGCGAATCGCCCGGCCGATGAAATCAGCCGATCTCGATTCGTTCTTACGCCATGCGGCGGTCACCGGTTCACCCGGTCCCGCCCGGCGGACCGGGCGGGATCAGGATGACGCGCGAGGATGCCGTCAGGGAAGGGTGCGCTTCAAGATCAAGCGATAGGAGTACACCGCGTACGTCAGGCTGCCGACCAGGATCATCACCAGGGCGATCCAGTTCTCGCCGCCCAGCAGGTAGTCGCCCTCGCTCGTGCGCACGCCGGCCGCCAGCAGCATCATCAGCGTCCACAGGGCCCAGGGCGGGCCGAGCGCCCACTTGCGCCGCGTGGTCGTGACCGCGAACCAGGCGATGCCGTAATTCAGCACCGCGGCCAGCACCACCGACAAGCCGAGCAGCGGGCCGCCGCCGGAGCCGATCGCGTCGCCGCTCCAGACCGACACCAGGTCGCCCGCGCGCAGCGTGGTCAGCAGCAGCTCGAACACCCCGGTCACGAACGACGCCAGGATGGCCACCACGAGGCCACCCCAGCGGATCAGCGACTCGTAGCCGGCCCACGGCTCCCGCCCCGGCGTGACCTCGACGGTCGGCCGCTGGTCGCCGGGCGCGACGTCGGCCGTCGTCTCGTCGCCGTCCGTCTGTGAAGCGCTCACCGCGGTCTCCTCGTGCGAAGCGGCACGGGCCGCCGGGACCCGGGCGCCCGTGTCCGCGCGGCTCATCGGGCCGAGCTCTCCGACGCCGCGGACGGCTGCTCGAGGCCGAGGCCGCCGAACAGGTCGCTCTCCCAGCCGTGCGGGCCCTCGCCGGGGCCGCGCTCGCCCTTGGCGATCGTGTAGTACTCCACGCCCATGAACTCGCCGCCGAAGTCGCCGGCGATGCCGTAGAGCCACGAGTTGTCGGGGATCTGGGTGGCGTGGGCGCGCATGGCCGCCACCTTCTGCTGGTAGTGGTCGGTGCCGTCCATCCGGGCCGCGATCTCGTCGTCGGGGTGGCCGAACGGCAGGTCCTCGACGCGCTCGACGTCGGCGAACGGGTTGTCGGAGAGCTCGCGGAACGCCTCCATGCCGTCGCGCAGGACGCTGAGCGGCATCGCGGTCCAGTAGATCTTCTGCGGGCCCTCGTCGCCGGCCAGCTCGGCCGCCCGCATCGCCACCCGGTGGGCCTGGATGTGGTCGGGATGGCCGTAGAAGCCGTTCGGGTCGTACGTGATCATGACCTGCGGCCGGATCTCGCGGATGATCTCGAGGAGCATCCCGGCCGCCTCGTCGAGGTCGGCCTGCCAGAAGGCCCGCGGGTTGTCGTTGGTGGGCAGGCCCATCATCCCGGAGTCGCGGTAGCGGCCGGCCCCGCCGAGAAAGCGGTGGTCGGTCACCCCCAGCGCGGCGCAGGCGCGCTCGAGCTCGACGATGCGGTAGCCGCCGAGCTGATCGGCCTGTGCGGCCTCGAGCTGGGCCAGCGCGGGGACGTGGATCTCGCCCTCCTCGCCGAGGGTGCAGGTCACGAGCGTCACGTGGGCGCCGGACGCGGCGTAGTGGGCCATGGTGGCGCCGGTGCCGGTGACCTCGTCGTCGGGGTGGGCGTGCACCAGCAGCAGCCGGCGTGCGGGCAGGGCGTCAGTCACGGGCGCAACTCTACGCGGGACGTCGGAGGAGGTTTCGCGACGCCGGGCTGCCCGTTTGGGGCGCGGGAAGGCTATGTGATCAGCGATGCTGTCCAGGTGGACTACCCCGGACTCGCGGAGCGCACCGGTCACTTCCGCTACGGCGCGCCGTACGCGGTGACGGTCGGCGGGGACGGCGCACGGGTGGCCTTCCTCCGCTCGTCGGGCCCCGAGGATCCGTACGGCAAACTCTGGGTCTTGAATGTGGCCACCGCCACCGAGACGCTCGTCTCGGCGAAACCCGTGACCTCGTACGCGGTCGATCGTGACTGCCGGACCGCGGCTTTCGTCTTCGACGGGCGGCTCTGCCGGGCCGATCTGGTCGGCGGCGGCGTCGAGCATGTGGCGACCGAGGGGCCGGTCGAGGATCCGCGGCCCGATCCGGCCGGGCTCCGCATCGGATATGTGACCTGGCAGGACGGCACCGCCTCGCTGCGGGTGGCCGGGCCCGAGGGCGATCGGCTGCTGGCCGGCGAGCCGGGCAGCGCCTGGCGTGAGCACGGCGGGTCGATCTCGTGGGGCGTTCCCGACGATGCGGCCGTACGCTTCGGCCGGCGGCGCGGCTGGTGGTGGGCACCGGACGGCGGCCAGATCCTCGCCGCCCGCACGGCCGCCTCGACCAGCCTGCACCTGCTCGACCTGGACTACGGCTGGGTCGACGTGCATTGGGACCGGGAGACTTATCCGTACGTGGTGAACGTGCGCTGGGCCGACAGCGGTGGCCCCCTGATCACCGTGCTGCGCCGCATGCAGCAGCACGGCCTGGTGCTGGCGATCGATCCGCGCACCGGTGAGACCCAGGTGCACGCCGAGCTGGCCGACGCGCGCTGGGTCGAGCCGGTGGCCGGCACGCCGCGTCATCTGCCCGACGGCCGGGTGCTGGTCGGCGGCGAGCTGGCCCACGACGGCTTCGACGCGCGCTGCCTGTTCGCCGACGGCAGCCTGCTGACCCCGCCCGGCCTCTACGTGCGGCGGGTCGTCGGCTCGGTGCCCCGTCCGGGCGGGCCGTCGAGCGCGCCCGATCTGATCGTCGAGGGCACCGAGGGCGACCCGTGGAGTCAGGACGTCTTCCGCGTGCGCACGTCGCTCGGCGGCGGTGGGGCCGAGGCCAAGAAGATCACCCCGGCTCCCGGATGGCACCGGGCGGAGTCCGGCGGGGACGTCCTCGTCCTCGACGGCGAGGTGTGGCGCGGCGAAGCCCACGTCACCACCCTGCGCAGCCTGGCCGCTCAGCCGCCGGCCACGAGCCCGCCGGTTCTCGAGCGCGTGACCGATCGCCGGCTGCCGGCGTCGGTGCGCTACCCGGCGGCCCACGTCAGCGGAGCCCGGCTGCCGGTGCTGGTCACGCTCGGCGACGGTCCCGGCCGGCAGCAGGTGGTGCACGACCCGCTGACCTGGCCCGAGAAGCAGTGGTGGGCCGACTCCGGCTTCGCCGTCGTCACGATCGACGGCCGGGGTACGCCGGGTGTCGCACCCAGCTTCGAGAAGGTCGTCCACCGCCGGCTGGTCGACGTGTCGCTGGCCGATCAGGTGGACGCCCTGTACGCGCTGGTCGGCAAGCATCCCGACCTCGACCTGTCGACGGTGGCCGTGCGCGGCGCCGGGCTCGGCGGCTGGCTGGCGGCGATGGCGGTGCTGCGCCGGCCCGACGTCTTCCACCGCGGCGTGGCCCGCTCGCCGGTGCTCGACTGGCACGACCTGCCGGTCGCGTTCGCCGAGCGCTACCTCGGTGACCGGCACGACTCGGCCGACGTCTACGCCCACCACAGCCTGCTCGGCGCCGAGCCGACCGAGTCCCTGCTGGTCGTGGGCGCTTCCCTGACCGGCTTCCGCTCTGTGGAGTCGGCCACGCTCGACGAGGAGCTCGCGTTCCTGCGCTGAAACTTGTCGCACCCGTCCCCTAGGGTCGGTTCATGAGCCACTTCGATGAGGCGTCCGCCGCGGTGCAAGCCGCGCTGGACGCCGGTGCCCGTTACGCCGACTGCCGCGTCATGCTGCGGCGCACCGAGTCGATGACCGCCCGCGACGGCGACGTGGAGGAGCTCGGCACGGGCGAGAGCGCGGGTCTCGGCGTGCGGGCCCTGGTCGGCTCGAGCTGGGGCTTCTACGCCGTTCCCGACCTGTCCGAGTCGGCGGCGCGGGCGGCCGGCCGCCGCGCGGCGCAGATCGCCACGGCCAGCGCCACGGTCCCCGGCCCGCCGGTCGATCTGGTGCCGGGCGACGCCGTCGAGGCGAGCTGGGCCAGCTCGTGCGAGGTCGACCCGCTCGAGGTCGGCCTCTCCACCAAGGGCGACCTGCTGGTGAGCGCGACCGCCGCCGCCAAGCAGGCCGGCGCCGACCTGGCCGAGGGCATCTACCAGATCTGGGACACCCGCAAATGGTTCGTCTCCAGCGAGGGTCACCGCATCGACCAGCACATCCGCGAGTGCGGCGCCGGCGTCACCGCCAGCGCGTACGGCGACGGCGAGATCCAGCGCCGGTCCTGGCCTTCTCACCGCGGGCAGTACGGCACGAGCGGCTGGGAGCTGGTCGACGGCCTCGACCTGGTCGGCAACGCGCCGCGGATGGCCGACGAGGCCCGCGCCCTGCTGACCGCGCCGCTGTGCCCGCCCGGCGAGACCACGCTGGTGCTCGGCGGCGAGCAGCTGGCGCTGCAGATCCACGAGTCGGTGGGGCACGCCATCGAGCTCGACCGCATCCTGGGCTGGGAGGCGGCGTTCGCCGGCACCAGCTGGCTCGACCTGAAACAGCTGGGCTCGCTGCGCTACGGCTCCGAGCTGATGAACATCACCATCGACCCGGGCATCCCGGGCGCGCTGGGCAGCTTCGGCTTCGACGACGAGGGCACACCGGCGACCAAGCGCGACGCGGTCCGCGACGGCATCTGGGTGGGTGTGCTGGCCGGGCGCGACTCGGCCGCGGTGGCCGGCCTCGACTACGCGGGCAGCGTCCGGTCCGACGGCTGGTCCCGGCTGCCGATGGTCCGGATGACCAATGTGGGCCTCGAGCCCGGCCCGCACACGCTCGACGAGATCATCGCGTCGACCGACGACGGCGTGTTCATGGACATCAACCGGTCCTGGTCGATCGACGACCGGCGGCTCAACTTCCAGTTCGGCTGCGAGATCGGCTACGAGATCAAGAACGGGAAGCTCGGCCGCATGCTGCGCAACCCGACCTACACCGGCATCGGCCCGAAATTCTGGCAGTCGATGGACATGCTCTCCTCCGAGACCATCGCCTGGGGCACGCCCAACTGCGGCAAGGGCCAGCCCGGCCAGGTGGGTCACACCGGCCATCCGGCCGCTCCGGCCCGGTTCACCAACGTACGTGTGGGGGTGCGCGGATGACCGCGGAGATCGTCCGGACGGGGGCCGAGCTCGAGCTCGCGGCCCGCGTCATCGAGCTGGTCCGCGAGGTCGCGGGCCCGGCCGCCGAGGCCGAGGTGACGGTGCGCCACGACGCCGAGGCGCTGACCCGGTTCGCCAACTCGGCCATCCATCAGAACGTGGCCGAGGCGACCACGACCATCCGGCTCCGCCTCCACCTGGACGGCCGCTCGGCGAGCAGCTCGACCACAGTGGTCGAGCCGGCCGGCCTGCGCGGGCTGGTCGAGCGCACGGTGACGGCGGCGCGGCTGAGCCCGCCCGACACGACGTGGCCCGGCCTGACCCGGCCGGCGCCGCTGCACGGGTCGGCCGGTCATCACGGCTCGGGTCCGCGTTCGGGTCTCGACTTCGGCTTCGACGAGGCGACCGCGAGGGCGACGCCGGCCGAGCGGGCCGAGCGGGTGCGCGATTTCGTGCGCGCGGCGGACGGGCTGGAAACAGCGGGTTATTGCCGTACGACGTACACGTCCGCCGCCTTCGCCAACAGCGCCGGGCAGGCCGTCGAGGGCCGCACGGCCGAGGCGGCGATGGACGGCATCGCCCGGCTGAACGGGGACGACGGCGTGGCCCGGCTGGCCGGCGGCCGCCTGGCCGGGCTGGACGGTGCCGCGCTCGGTGCGCGGGCGGCGGCCAAGGCGAGGGCGGCGCAGGGCCCGATCGAGCTGCCGCCGGGCCGGTACGAGGTGGTGCTCGAGCCGGAGGCGGTGGCCGACCTGCTCGACAACTTCGCGGTGTTCGGGTTCAACGGCAAGGCGTTCGCGCAGAAACAGTCGTTCGCCGAGCTCGAGGCCGAGCAGTTCGACCCGGCGGTGACCATCGTGGACGAGCCGCTGGGCAGCCGCTCGGAACCGGCCGCGGGCCTGCCGTTCGACGTCGAGGGCACTCCGCGCGAGTCGCTGGTGCTGGTGCGCGACGGCGTGACCAAGGCGGTGGCCCACGACCGGGCCTCGGCCGCCGACGCGGGCACGGCGTCCACCGGCCACGCGTCGCCGACGTCGCGCTCGTGGGGCCCGATGGCCACTCACATGCGACTCGAGGCGGCCCCGGCCGCGACCGAGCCCGAGGTGCCACCGGCGGGCCCCGACAGCCCGATCGCCGAGTCGGCCCGCCCGCTGGTGTCCCGCATGGAGCGCGGCTTGCTGATCACCGACTTCTGGTACACGAGGGTCCTCGACCAGAAAGCCCTGATCATCACCGGCCTGACCCGCAACGGCGTCTGGCTGATCGAGAACGGCCAACTGGTGGCGCCGGTGAGCAACATGCGCTTCACCCAGTCGTACCCCCAGGCCCTGGCCCCGGGCGCGATCCGCGGCATCGGCAGCGAGTCCATCCTGCTGCCCGACCGCTGGTCCGGCACCCGCTACGCGGCCCCCGCCCTCCACCTGGCCAGCTGGAACCTGACCGGCAACGCCTCCGGCTGAGCCGGCCCCACGCCCGGCCGGCCACCCGCCTTGCGGACCGGAGCACCAGGCCGGGCTGGACTTTCGGCCGGGCGGCGCGCCTGCTCGGCCGAGAGTTCGGCCGGGCGGCGCGCTTGGCCGGGCGGCGCGCTTGGCCGGGCGGCGCGCTTGGCCGGGCGGCGCGCTTGGCCGGGCGGTGGCATTGACCGGCGTGTTTCACTGAGCCGGTGAGCGAAACGCCGCGCGAACCGGATTCCGGCGGCCGGCCGGCCGACAGTGGCGCGCCGGGCGACCCGGGGCCGGCCGACTACCCCACGCCCGCCTCCGGCTTTCCCGTCATCTCACCCAGCGCCCCTTCTCCCGCGTCCACGTCCGGGTTCCCGTCTCCTTCCGCGTCGGCCCCGGGCTCTCCCCCGGCCGGTTCTTCCGCGTCGGCCCCGGGCCCTCCCCCGGCCGGTTCTTCCGCGTCCGCCTCGGGCCCTCCCTCGGCAGGCCCTTCCGCGGCGACCTCCGGGCCGTCCTCTCCCTCGGCAGGATCTTCGGCGGACGAGGCGGCGGCGGGAATTGGCGGAACCGCGCCTGCGGGAGGGGCGTCGGCCGGCGGATCTTCGGGTGGCGCAACGTCGGGCGGCGCAACGTCCGGCGGCGCAATGTCGGGTGGCGCGACGTCCGGCGGCGCGACGTCGGGTGGTGGGGCGTCGGGTGGTGGGGCGTCGGGTGGTGGGGCGTCGCAGGACTTTTCGACTGGACGGGCCTCGCCGGCGAGCTTTCGGGGGCGGCGGATGTTCGGGCTGGCGCCCGCGGGCGGTGGGGCCAGGGCCCGCCGGCGGCGGCAGTGGTTCGTGGCCGGCATCTCCATCGGGGCGGCGATCGTGGTCATCGCGATCTGTGTGGGTGCGCTTGCGGTCGTCGACGCGATCGACGGCGTACGGGATCAAGCCTCTGACGCCCGTGAGGTGCGGCAGTCGCGGGACGACAGCTGCCTCGGCCTCGAGCGCCGGCTCAACAAGCTCGTGCCGCCGGGCGCCACCACCAGCCCGCCCGCACGGGCCACCGCCATCCGGAACGAGAACTCGGCAGTACGGATCTTCGTCGGTGAGGTGCCGGCGGCCGAGGACCAGGACGACTGGCGGCAGCTGCTCGACGCCCGGGCCGTCTTCGCCGACGCTCTCGACCGGCAGGCCAAGACCAGCGCCCCGGCCTTCTACGTCGCCCCGCGCAACCCGGACGGTGAGCCGGTCGCCGACGATCTCGTCGATTCCTCGCCGGCCGCCTGCGCCGGTTCGATCCGCCGGCTCGCGACACCGGAACTGTGATTCGTCCTATTTGCGCACCTCGACGCGTACACCGCAAGATCCATTAACGCTTTTGATCTTGTCGATGTGATCGGGGTCTAATTTTGTGATCCATACCGCATCCCTGAGCGCGAAACTGTCTGACCCCCGGCGTAACGTGTGCTCCACATCACGGCGGCTGCCGGGCCTCCCCGCTCGTTGACAGCCGGGTCATATGGACAGGCACGATCAGGAGAGCGAATGACGACGACGGCAACGAGGCCGGGCTCGGGCCGGTCACGCGCGGCCATCATGGCGAAGACGTTGCGCACCGACCGATGGTGGCTTCCACCGCTGATCACCTTCGTGGGGCTCGCGGCCTGGGTCACCTACGCGACGGTCCGCGTCTTCATGCACAAGTGGTTCTTCGTCGAGGACTATCACTACCTCACGCCGTTCTACTCACCCTGCCTCACCGATCGGTGCCCGTCCGAGGCGGCGCTGTTCGGCACCCCGCTGCCCAGCTTCTGGCTGATCCCCGAGGCCGCCTTCACGCTGCCGTTCCTGCTGCTGTTCCGGCTGACCTGCTACTACTACCGCAAGGCGTACTACCGCGCCTTCTGGCTCTCGCCGCCGGCCTGCGCCGTGCCCGACGGCCACAGCAAATACTCCGGCGAGACCCGGTTCCCGCTGATCTTCCAGAACGCCCATCGGTACGCGTTCTACGCCGCCGTCATCATCTCGGTGATCAACACATGGGACGCGATCATCGCCTTCCACAGCCCGGGCGGCGGGTTCGGCTTCGGCCTCGGCAACGTCATCCTGGTCGGCAACGTGGTGATGCTCTGGGCGTACACGTTGTCCTGCCACTCCTGCCGGCACATCGCCGGCGGCCGCCTCAAGCACTTCTCGAAACACCCGGTGCGCTATCGGTTCTGGACCTTCGTGTCCAAGCTGAACACGCGCCACATGCAACTGGCCTGGATCACCCTCGGCACCCTCGCGCTGACTGACTTCTACGTCATGGCCGTGTCCGCCGACTGGTTCTCCGACCTGCGGTTCGTCGGCTAGGGGGCGGCGCGCACAATGAGCACTCGCATCGAACGACACCACTACGACGTCGTCGTCATCGGGGCCGGCGGGGCCGGCCTGCGGGCGGCCATCGAGGCCCGGCTGGCCGGCAAGCGCACGGCGATCATCTCGAAGTCGCTGTTCGGCAAGGCCCACACGGTCATGGCCGAGGGCGGCGCGGCGGCCGCGATGGGCAACGTGAACAGCCGCGACAACTGGATGGTGCACTTCCGCGACACCATGCGCGGCGGCAAGTTCCTCAACAACTTCCGGATGGCCGAGCTGCACGCCAAGGAGGCGCCCGAGCGCATCTGGGAGCTGGAGACGTACGGGGCGCTCTTCGACCGTACGAAGGACGGCAAGATCTCCCAGCGCAACTTCGGCGGCCACGAATACCCGCGGCTGGCGCACGTCGGCGACCGCACGGGCCTCGAGCTGATCCGCACCCTGCAGCAGAAGATCGTGTCGTTGCAGCAGGAGGACTTCGCCGAGACCGGCAACTACGACTCGCGCATCCGGGTCTTCGCCGAGACGACCATCACCGAGCTGCTGCTCGACGGCGACCGGGTGGCCGGCGCCTTCGGCTACTACCGCGAGTCCGGCGAGTTCATCCTGCTCGAGGCGCCGGCCGTGGTGCTGGCGACCGGCGGCGTCGGCCGCAGCTACAAGGTCACCTCGAACTCCTGGGAGTACACCGGCGACGGTCACGCGCTGGCCCTGCGCTCGGGCGCGACTCTGATCAACATGGAGTTCCTGCAGTTCCACCCGACCGGCATGGTCTGGCCGCCCAGCGTCAAGGGCATCCTGGTCACCGAGTCGGTCCGGGGCGACGGCGGCGTGCTGCGCAACTCCGACGGCAAGCGCTTCATGTTCGACTACGTCCCCGACGTCTTCCGCAAGCAGTACGCGGAGACCGAGGAGGAGGCCGATCGGTGGTACGAGGATCCCGACAACAACCGCCGGCCACCCGAGCTGCTTCCGCGTGACGAGGTCGCGCGCGCGATCAACTCCGAGGTCAAGGCGGGCCGGGGCACCCCGGCCGGCGGGGTCTACCTCGACGTCTCGACCCGGATGCCGGCCGAGGTGATCACCCGGCGCCTTCCGTCGATGTACCACCAGTTCAAGGAGCTGGCCGACGTCGACATCACCAAGGAGCCGATGGAGGTCGGCCCGACCTGCCACTACGTGATGGGCGGGGTCGAGGTCGACCCCGACTCGGGCGCGGCCCTGGGCACGGTGGCCGGCCTGTTCGCGGCGGGCGAGGTGTCCGGCGGCATGCACGGCTCCAACCGGCTCGGCGGCAACTCGCTGTCCGACCTGCTGGTCTTCGGCAAGCGCGCCGGCGAGCACGCCGCGGCGTACACCGACTCGCTGACCGCGAAACCGCGGGTGCACACCCCCGACGTCGAGGCCGCGGTGACGACCGCACTGGCTCCTTTGCAGAGGCAGAGCGGCGAAAACCCGTACACCCTGCAACAAGATCTTCAAGCGGCGATGGGCGACCTGGTCGGCATCATCCGGCGGGCGGGCGAGCTGACCGACGCGCTCAAGCGGCTCCAGGAGCTGAAGCAGCGGGTGGCCAATGTGGGCGCGACCGGCGGCCGGCGCTACAACCCGGGCTGGCATCTCGCGCTCGACCTGCGCAACATGCTGGTCGTCTCGGAGTGCACGGCCAAGGCGGCGCTCGAGCGGGAGGAGTCGCGCGGCGGGCACACCCGCGAGGACTTCCCGCAGATGAACCCGCAGTGGCGGCAGGTCAACCTGGTCTGCTCCCTCGACAAGACCGGCGACGTGCACCTGGAGCGCAAGGCGCTGCCGACGATGCGGGACGAGCTGATCGAGCTCTTCGACCGCAGCGAGCTCGCGAAATACATGACCGAGGACGAGCTGAGCCGGGCTTCCGCCGAGGCTCACATCCCCGGGGCCCGGACGGACGCACAGAGCAAGACGGAGGCGAAGTAATGGGCACCAAGCGCCACTTCCGCGTCTGGCGCGGCGACGAGTCCGGCGGCGAGATCCAGGACTTCGACGTCGAGGTCAACGAGGGTGAGGTCGTGCTCGACATCATCCACCGGCTGCAGGCCACGCAGACCCCCGACCTCGCCTGCCGGTGGAACTGCAAGGCCGGCAAGTGCGGCTCCTGCTCGATGGAGATCAACGGCAAGCCGAAGCTCGGCTGCATGACCCGGATGTCCACTTTCGAGGAGGACGAGACCGTCACGATCACGCCGCTGCGGACCTTCCCGGTCATCCGCGACCTGGTCACCGACGTGTCCTTCAACTACGAGAAGGCCCGCGAGACGCCGGCCTTCGCGCCCCCGGCCGGGGTGGCGCCGGGCGACTACCGGATGCAGCAGGTCGACGTCGAGCGGAGCCAGGAGTTCCGCAAGTGCATCGAGTGCTACCTCTGCCAGAACACGTGTCACGTCGTGCGTGACCACGAGGAGAACAAGGCGGCGTTCTCCGGCCCGCGCTACTTCATCCGCGCCGCCGAGCTCGACATGCACCCGCTCGACGACCGCACCGACCGCAAGCAATACGCGCAGGCGCACCAGGGCCTCGGCTACTGCAACATCACGAAGTGCTGCACCGAGGTCTGCCCCGAGCACATCAAGATCACCGACAACGCGATCATTCCGATGAAGGAGCGCGTGGTGGACAAACGGTACGACCCCCTGGTCTGGCTCGGCCGCAAGATCTTCCGTCGTGACGAGCTGGAGTCCTCTCCGGCGCCGACCACCGACACGACCCACTACTCCAGCGCCCGCCTGCCCGAGGGCGCGCCGGTGCGGGAGGACGGCAAGATGGACGTCAGTGAGGTGTCGCTGCCCACGCAGGGTGGCCCGTCACCGTTCGGCGACGACCAGTCGTTCCCGATGGCGCCCGGCTCGGTGACCTATCACCGGCCGGCCGACAAGGCGGACTCCGGCTCCGACCCGAACGCGCACTAGCCCTTCGCCAACCACAACTCCAGGCCGTCCAGCAGCCGCTCCAGGCCGAAGGCGAAACCTTCGTCCAGGAGCTGCTGCTGGTCCTGGACGGCGACTCCCGCCTCGCGCCGCCACTTGTCGTAGGCGGGATGCTCGTCGGCCATCTTCTCCACGTACGGCTTCATCTGCTCGGCCACGCCGGCCATGTCGAGGCCACCGCGCTTGATCGCCGCATGAGCGGCCGCCTCGGTGGTCGCGGCGCCGATGGCGTGCGCGTTGATCACCGCGCTGGCGTGTGACAGCGGCATGCCCGCGAAGCCGGCGCCGGAGAGCAGCAGCACGATCCGCTCACCCATGCGCATCGCGTTCGGCCCCAGGGTCGGATGGGTGCCGAGCAGGCCGATCACCCACGGGTGACGCAGCAGGGCCGAGCGCATGCCGTTCGCCCACACGGAGACGCCGATCCGCCAGCTGGTGTCACCCGGCTCCGGCACGTAGATCTCGCCGATCACCTCGTCGACGGCCAGCTCGAGCAGCTCGTCCTTGTTCGCGACGTGCCAGTAGAGCGAGGTCGCGCCCGAGCCCAGCTTGGTGCCGAGGCGGCGCATGCTCAGCCCGCCCGGGCCCTCGGCGTCGAGGATCTCCATGGCCGCGCGGAGGATCTGCTCCCGGCTCAGGGTGGGCTGGCCGTTGCGGGTGCGCGGCGGCCGTAGCCAGTCGGAGTCGGCGAACTTCGAGGTCATGAGCCCATCCTAGAGCCAATCGCACAGTGTTCGAGTCGACTGGTACGGTGTGCGAGTCCATCGCACAGTGTTCGAGAACGGGGCCTGTCCGTGTCAGTTTCCGATGATCGAAATCCCCGTCGCTGGCTGATCCTGGGCGTGCTCTGCCTGAGCCTGCTCGTGGTCGTCGTCGACAACATGGTGCTCAACATCGCCATCCCGTCGCTGATCCGCGACCTGGGCGCGAGCTCGGCCGACATCCAGTGGATCATCGACGCGTACATCCTGGTCTTCGCCGGCCTGCTGCTCACCGCCGGCAGCCTCTCCGACCGGCACGGCCGGCGCCGCGGACTGGTCACCGGCCTGATCGTCTTCGGCAGCGCGTCGGTGCTGGCCACGCTCTGCCAGACGCCGGGGCAGCTGATCGCCGTACGAGGCCTGATGGGCGTGGGTGCCGCGTTCCTCATGCCGGGCACGCTGTCGATCCTCACCACGGTCTTCGACGAGTCCGAGCGCAAGAAGGCCATCGCGATCTGGAGCTCGGTGCTGATGCTGGGCTCGCTCGGCGCGCCCACCCTCGGCGGCCTGCTCCTGGAGCACTTCTGGTGGGGCTCGGTGTTCCTGATGAACGTGCCGATCGCGATCCTCGGCATCGTGGCCGCGCTGGTGATCATCCCGGAGTCGTACGGCCGGGCCTCGCGTCCCGACCTGCTCGGCGCGCTCTTCTCCACGATCGGCATGACGGCCCTGGTCTGGGGCATCATCCGGGCGGCGCAGGACGGCTGGTCGGCCGCGACCACGATCGGCGGGTTCGCCGTCGCGGCGATCGGGCTGGTCGCGTTCGCCATCTGGGAGCGGCGGGTCGCCGAGCCGATGCTGCCGTTGTCGCTCTTCCGCGACCGCAACTTCGGCGGCGCCAGCCTGTCGATCGTCCTGCTGTCGTTCTCGGCCGGCGGCGTGCTGCTGGCCCTGACGCAATACCTTCAATTCGTTTTGGGGTACGGGCCGATGAAGGCCGGCCTGGCGTTCGTGCCGCTGCTGGTGACGGCGGTGGTCTTCAACGGCATCGGCGTCGTGGTGGACAAGAGGTTCGGTACGAGGGTGGCTCTGGCGGCCGGGTTGCTGCTGATGGCGGGCGGGTTCGGCGTGCTGGCCTCCCTGTCACCGGGCGACGGATACGTGCGGCTGGCGATCGCCCTGGTGGTGATCGGCGCGGGCAGCGGCACGGCGGGCCCGGCGGCGTACGGGACGCTGCTCGGCGCGCTGCCGCCGGACCGGGTGGGCGTGGGCTCGGCCGTCAACGACACGGTGCAGCAGGTGGGCACGGCGCTGAGCGTGGCGGTGCTGGGAAGCGTGCTGACGGCGGCCTACCGGGGCGCGATGCCGCCCGACGCGCCCGAGGAGGCCCGCCGCTCGATCGGCGACGCCCTCGGTGTGGCGGCGTCGACCGGCGATGCGGCCCTGGCCCGGCTCGCCCAGAGCTCCTTCGTCGAGGCGATCTCGACCACCGCCCTGGTCGGCGTGGTCGGCGGCATCATCGCGGCGCTGGTCGCAGCCTCCGTTCTGCGCCCTCGCCCCACCCTCTCTTCCTCGCCTTCCGCGGCCTCCGCCTCCCCTTCTTCCGCGCCTTCCCCCTCCCCTTCCGCGGCCTCCGCCTCCCCTTCTTCCGCGCCTTCCCCCTCCCCTTCCTCGCCTTCCGCGCCTGCTTCCTCCTCGCCTTCCCGGGACTCCTGAGCGCATCGGACATTTCGGGCTAGGCTCAGCGGCCTGGCAAGTTATCCACAGGCCGAAAACGATCTTCGAACATCCGTACTAAGCTTGCGCCATGACCAGCACCTATCAGCCGTCGATGTTCGATCTCTCCGGCGAGAGCGGCGGCCCGGCCACCGAGGTCGGGCCGCTCGCGGGGCGCCTGAAACGCCACGAGCTCACCGCCGGGGCGTGGGTCGACGTGCTGCCGGGCTGGCTGCGGGGCTCGGGCGAGGTCTTCGAGACCCTGCTCGGCATCGACTGGCGCGCCGACCGGCGGCAGATGTACGACTCCGTGGTCGACGTGCCGCGCCTGCTCCGGTGGTATGGCAGCGACGAGGAGCTGCCCCACCCGGCACTGACCGAGGCCAAGGCCGAGCTCAACCGGCACTACGCCGGCGAGCTGGGCGAGGAGTTCGTCACCGCCGGCATGTGCCTCTATCGCGACGGCCGCGACAGCGTCGCCTGGCACGGCGACACGCTCGGCCGCTCGGCCCGCCACGACACCATGGTCGCGATCGTCTCGTTCGGCTCTCCGCGCCACCTGTCATTGCGGCCCCGGGCGGGCGGTCACGAGACGTTGCGGTTCCCGCTGGGCCACGGCGATCTGATCGTCATGGGTGGCTCCTGCCAACGCACGTGGGAGCACGCGATTCTCAAGACAGCCAAGGCGGTCGGCCCGCGCATCAGCGTCCAGTTCCGCCCGATAAACGTGGCGTGACGCCCGCCTGACCCACCGCCGGAGTCAACCCGGGGCCGACGGCCTCCGGGGCGTTGCATCATGCCGGTAAAAGCCGAATGAAACAACATGGAAACAGACGGTTGACGTGCTCGGCCAGAAAGTTACACTCCAAGTGTAAATAGTTGACCTTCACTTTCTACAGAGGACGGTCGCTGCCCCCTGGGCGCCGTCTGCACAGGCCACTCTGCCGGTTCGAGCCGAGGTGACCATGTCAACGGATTCGTCAACGTCCCCGACCGCAAGCTCCGATTCCCCCGGGGATCAAGGGCTCGCGCTCCATCACATAACCGTCCGCTTCGGTGGTCTGCTCGCCCTCGACGACGTGTCGCTCCGGGTTCCGCCCGGTCGCATCGTGGGCATCATCGGGCCCAACGGCGCCGGCAAGACCACCCTGTTCAACGTCATCTGCGGGTTCGTGGCGCCCCAGTCGGGCGCCATCACGCTCGACGGGCGGCCGTTCCGGCCCCGGCCACACCACCTCAGCGGCCGCGGCATCGCCCGCACCCTCCAGGGCGTCGGCCAGTTCAACGGCATGACCGTCCTCGACAACGTGCTGGTCGGCGCCCGGTCGCGCAAGCACGAGGAGGAGGCGTGGGCCGCGCTCGAGCGCTGCGGCGTCGCCGAGCACGCGGGCGCCCTGCCCGCCTCGCTGCCCTACGCCAAGCGCAAGCGGGTCGAGCTGGCCCGCGCCCTGGCCGCCAAGCCGCGCATCCTGATGCTCGACGAGCCGGCCGGTGGGCTGGACGCCGACGAGATCCGCTGGCTGGCCACCCTGATCCAGGAGGCCGGCTGCACGGTCCTGCTGGTCGAGCACCACATGGACCTGGTCATGTCGGTCTGCGACGAGATCCTGGTCCTCGACTTCGGCAAGCCGATCGCCCTCGGCACCCCGGGTGAGATCCGCAACGACGAAAAGGTCGCCGAGGCCTACCTGGGAGCGGCCGCATGAGCGCGCTGACGAGGGTCGCGGGGCTGCCCGGAGGCGGCCGCATGAGCGCGCTGATGAGGGTCGCGGGCTGTCCGGAGGCGAGGGCATGAGCGCGCTGCTGGAGGTCGACGGCCTCACCGTGGGATATGGGGCCGCGCCCGTGCTTCATGACGTCAGTCTCACCGTCCAGGAGGGACAGATTGTCGCCGTGCTCGGTGCCAACGGCGCCGGCAAGACGACGTTGCTGCGGGCGCTGTCGGGGCTGCTGCCGCCGTCCACGGGCCGGGTCGTCTTCGACGGGGCCGACCTGCGCGGGGTCAAGGTCGAGCGGCTGGTGCGGCACGGCATCGCCCACGTTCCCGAGGGCCGTGGCGTGGTCACCGAGCTCACCGTCGACGAAAACCTGCGGCTCGGCGGGCTCTGGCGCAAGCCGCAGCCGCCGCTCGCGCCGATCTACGAGCTGTTCCCCCGGCTGGCCGAGCGGCGCTCCCATCTCGGCCATCAGCTCTCCGGCGGCGAGCGGCAGATGCTGGCGATCGGCCGCGCCCTGGCCGCGCAGCCCCGGCTGCTGCTGCTCGACGAGCCGTCGCTGGGGCTCGCGCCGCGGGTCACCGGCCAGATCATGGCGCTGCTGCGCGACCTGCGCGACCGCACCGGGCTGGCCGTCCTGCTGGTCGAGCAGAACGTCCGCAGCGCGCTCTCCATCGCCGACCAGGGCGTCGTGCTGTCGCTGGGCCGCATAGCCGCCCGCGACGACGCCGCGGCGCTCGCCGACGACGCCGATCTCCGGCACGCCTACCTGGGGTTCTGACATGGACCGTTTCCTGTTCCTCACCTTCGACGGGCTCAGCCGCGGCGCCGTCTACGCGGCGTTCGCGCTGGCCTTGGTGCTGATTTGGCGGGCCACCCGGATCGTCAACTTCGCGCAGGGCGCGATGGCGGTGGCCACGGCGTACGTGGCCTACTCGGTGGCCGACGCGACCGGCTCGTACTGGGTCGGCTTCGCCGCGGCGCTCGTCGCCGGGCTGCTGCTCGGCGCCGCCGTCGAGCGGGTGGTGATGCGCTTCATCGACCACTCGTCGCCGCTCAACGGTGTGGTGGTCGCGCTCGGGCTCGTGCTGATCATCCAGGGCGTCCTGGGCATGATCTACGGCAACGAGTTCCGGCCGGCCGAGGCGCCGTTCAGCCGGGACGCCTTCAACATCGGCGGCGTCGCGCTGCTCTCGCGCTACGACGTCTTCGTCTTCGCCGCCGTGGGCGCCGTGGTCGTCCTGCTCACGCTGCTGTTCACCCGCACGCCGACCGGCCTGCGGATGCGGGCGGCGGCCTTCGCGCCGGACGTGTCGCGCCTGCTCGGCGTGCCGGTCGGGGGCATGCTCACGCTCGGCTGGGCGCTGGCCGCCGCGGTCGGCTCGCTGGCCGGGATGCTGGTCATCCCGACCGAGCTGGGCCTGCACCCGACGGCGATGGACGTGCTGTTCATCTCGGCCTTCACCGCGGCCGTGCTGGGCGGGCTCGACAGCCCGATCGGCGCCGTCGTCGGCGGCCTGATCGTCGGCCTGGTCCTGTCGTACATCAGCGGCTACCTCGGCGCCACGGTCGCCCCGATGGCGGTCCTGGGCCTGCTCGTGGTCGTCCTCCTCGGCCGGCCGGACGGCCTGTTCGCCCGATCGAAAGCGAGGACGGCATGACCGTGCTGAAAGATCGCGTGACATCCCGGATGGTCGCTCCGGTCATGCGGCGCCGGCTCAACCCGTTCCTCATGGTCGCGGTCGGCGCGGTGCTGGTGGTCGTGCTGACGTACACACTGCCGCCGTTCCGGACCTATCAGCTGGCCACGATCGGGGCCTACCTCTGCGTCACGGCCGGCCTGACCGTCCTCACCGGACTGAACGGGCAGCTCTCGCTGGGGCACGGCGCCCTGATGGCGACCGGGGCGTACACGCTGGCGCTCTGGCAGAACAAGTTCAACCTGCTGGCGGTCGGCATCGTGGTGGCGATCCTGGTGACCACGGTCGCCGGGCTGGTCATCGGGCTCGCGGCGGCCCGGCTGCGCGGGCCCTATCTGGCCGGGCTCACGCTCGCCGTGGCCGTGGTCGTTCCCTCCGTCGCCAGCACGTTCGACGAGACGTTCAACAGCGACCAGGGTCTGTCCGTCATCCTCAACCCGCCGCCCGAGTCGATGACGGTCGAGCAGTGGCAGGCCTGGCTGTGCTGGGGCGGCGCCCTGGTCACCACGCTGGTGCTGGCGCTGGTCACGCGGGGCCGGTTCGGGCGGGACATGCGGGCCGTGCGCGACGACGAGACCGCGGCCAAGCTGGCCGGCATCAGCATCGCGCGGACGCAGGTCTGGACCTTCGTGATCTCGGCCGCCTGCGCCGGGCTGGGCGGTGCGCTGTTCGCCGTCCTCGCCCAGAGCGTGTCGCCGGGTGCCTTCCCGCTGACGCTCTCGCTCTTCCTGGTCATGGCCATCGTGATCGGTGGACTGGGCCGGCTCACCGGAGCCGTGATCGGCGCCTTCCTGCTGGTGGCGCTGCCCGCGGTCGCTCACGAGATCGGCGAGGCCTCCGGCTCCCAGCGCCTTGAGGGCAACCTCGCCCTCACCTTCTTCGGCGTCGTTCTCGTCGTCGTCATGCTGGCCGCCCCGGGCGGCCTCGCGTCATTGCGACTTCCGCGCTCCTGGCGGGCTCGCCTCAGCAGGAAACCCGCGCACCGAGCGGGCTCGTAACCCCCGAAATCCCTGAGATCTGCGCGCAGAAAGGCCGATGATGAAACGCACCACCGCGCTCGTCCTCGCCGCCGTGCTGCTGGCCGCGGCCGGTTGCAGTAACGCGGACGACAGCAATGGCAGCAGCAGCGGCGGAAACACGCCGGGAGTGACCGACACCGAGATCGTGGTGGGCACGCACATGCCGCTCACCGGCCCGGCCGCCGCCGGGTATTCCAAGATCGCGCCGGCCACGAAGGCCTACTTCGACTACGTCAACGCGAACGGCGGCATCCACGGCCGCAAGATCACCTACAAGATCATGGACGACGGGTACAACCCGGCTAACACCCAGCAGGTCGTTCGCCAGCTGGTGTTGCAGGACAAGGTCTTCGCGATCCTGAACGGCCTCGGCACACCGACACACACCGGCGTGCTCGACTTCCTCAAGACCAACCGGGTGCCCGACCTCTTCGTGGCCAGCGGCAGCCGCAGCTGGAACCAGCCCGACAAATATCCGGGCACCTTCGGCTTCAACCCCGACTACACCGTCGAGGGCAAGATCCTGGCCACGTACGTCAAGGAGAACCACGCCGGCAAGAAGGTGTGCTTCCTCGGCCAGGACGACGACTTCGGCCGGGACAGCCTGGCCGGCATCGAGAAGGTGGTCGGCCCGGTCGCGGCCAAGCAGTCCTACGTGACGACCAACCCGAACGTCGGCCCGCAGGTCGGCGCGCTCAAGGCGGCCGGCTGCCAGGTGGTCATGCTGGCCACCGTGCCCGGCTTCACCGCGCTCACCATCGGCACCGGCGCCAAGCTCGGCTTCAAGCCGCAGTACGTGGTGAGCAACGTCGGCTCCGACCCGACCACGCTGGCCAAGACGCTCGGCGCGGCCGCGCCGCTGCTCGAGGGTGTCGTGGCGGCGAACTACCTGCCGCTGGCCAACGACGACGCCAACCCGTGGATCCAGCTCTACACCAAGGTCAACAAGGAGTACAACGCCGGCGCCGAGATGGACAACAACGTCGTGTACGGCATGTCCGTGGCGTACCTGTTCGTCCAGTCGCTGCAAGCGGCCGGCAAGGACCTGACCCGCGAGGGCATCATCGCCGCCGTGCAGAAGGGCGGCTTCACCGGCCCGGGCCTGGTGCCGGTGCGCTACTCGGACAAGGACCACTCCGGCTACGCCGGCCAGCAGCTCACGAAGATCGCCGGCGGCAAGGCGCAGTTCTTCGGTAAGCCGTACCGCACCGACGACGGCGACGGAGCGGTGGAGGTCTATGACTCGCCCGCGGTGACCCCGCCGCAGAACGGCATCCCCGCTGCCTAAGGTTGGCGGCGACGGCAACTGCTAATTAGTGTCTGCACGAGTAGTGCAAATAGAGAAACTGAGGAGCGGCGATGGCGGACCAAGTGGCGATCGTGACCGGAGCCAGCAGGGGAATCGGGTTCGCCATCGCGCAACGCTTCGTGGCCGACGGATACAAGGTGTGCATCACGGGCCGGGATGCGGAAGCGCTCGACACAGCCACCAAGGATCTGGGCGGGCCCGAGGTCGCGATCGGGGTGGCCGGCAAGGGTGACGACCCCGACCACCGGGCCGCGGTGATCGACACCGTGCTCGGGCAGTTCGGGCCGGTCACCACGCTGGTCAACAACATCGGGATCAACCCGGTGTACGGACCGCTGGGCACGATCGACCTGAACGCCGCGCGGAAGATCTTCGAGGTGAACGTCATCGGCACGCTCGGCTGGGTGCAGGAGGCCCTGCGGGGCGGCCTGTCCGAGGGTGGCGCCGTCGTCAACATCTCGTCGGTCTCCGGCGTCCGCCCGTCGCCGGGCATCGCGTTCTACGGGGTCACCAAGGCCGCGTTGATCCACCTGACCGAGGAGCTGGCCGTCGAGCTCGCGCCCAAGGTTCGGGTCAACGCGGTCGCCCCGGCCGTGGTCAAGACCAGATTCGCGAGCGCGCTCTACGACGGCCGTGAGGAGAAGGTCGCGGCCGCCTATCCCCTGGCCCGGCTCGGCGTGCCGGAGGACGTGGCCGGCGCGGTCGCCTTCCTGTGCTCGCCCGACTCGGCCTGGATCACCGGGCAGACGGTCGTCATCGACGGTGGCGTGACGCTGACCGGGAGCGTCCAGTGAAGCGTGTCGTGGTCACCGGGGCCGGTGGCGGCATCGGCGCCGCCCTGGCCCGCCGGTTCGCGGCCGACGGGGCCGAGGTGATCGTCAACGACCTCGACCCGGACGCGGCGCAGGCGGTCGCCAGCGAGATCGGCGGCCTGGCCGTGGCCGGCGACGCCGCGAACGAGGACGACACCCGCAACCTGATCGAGACGGCGTGGGCCGAGCTGGGCGGCATCGACCTGTTCTGCGCCAACGCCGGCGTGCTGACGGCCGGCGACCAGAGCACGCCCGACGAGGTGTGGCTGCGCGACTTCAACGTCAACGTGATGTCGCACGTCTACGTCACCCGGGCCCTGCTGCCGCGCTGGCTCGATCAGGGCGAGCAACAGGGCCGCCCCAACAACCGTTTGGTCATCACGGTCAGCGCGGCCGGCCTGCTGTCGTTGCTGGGCAGCGCGCCGTACGCGGTGACCAAGCACGCCGCCCTGGCGTACGCCGAGTGGCTGCGCGCCACGTACGCCCACCGCGGGGTGACCGTGCAGGCACTGTGCCCGCAGGGCGTGCGCACCGACATGCTGACCCGCGGCAACGAGCGCGGCAGCGCGAGCGCCGCGCTGCTCGCCGAGAGCGCCATGGAGCCCGGCGAGGTCGCCACGATCGTCGCCGAGGCCCTGAAAGGCGACAGCTTCCTGATCCTTCCCCATCCCGAGGTGGCCGAGTTCTATCGTCTACGGGCCAGCGACACCGATCGCTGGCTGGGCGGTATGAACAAGATGCAGAGGGCCTTCGAAGGGAGCAGCCGGTGAAAGGACTCGACCTCGAACGACTGCGGGCGCATCTCGGATCGGAGAAGGAGCTCACCGGGCAGATGTTCGCCGGCGGGCGCTCCAACCTGACGTACGCGGTGACCGACGGCGAGAACCGCTGGGTGCTGCGCCGCCCGCCGCTCGGGCACGTGCTGCCGACCGCGCACGACATGGCGCGGGAGCATCGCGTGCTGGAGGCGCTGTCCAAGGCCGGCTTCCCGGCGCCGCGGCCGGTGCTGTTCTGCTCCGACACCGAGGTCATCGGGGCGCCGTTCTATCTGATGGAGCACGTCGACGGGCGGATCTACCGCGACATCGCCGACCTGCAGGGTCTCGGCGCCGAGGCGATGCGCGGCCTGATCCTGTCGCTCGTGGACACTCTCGCCGATCTGCACGGCCTCGATCCGTACGCCATCGGGCTCGGTGATTTCGGTAAGCCGGAAGGCTTCAACGCGCGCCAGGTGAACCGCTGGAAGAAGCAGCTCGACGCGTCGCGCAGCCGTGACGTGGCCGGCATCGACGAGCTGCACGCCCGGCTCGCGGTGGACATCCCGGCCGGCGGCCCGGGCGCCGTGGTGCACGGCGACTTCCGGCTCGACAACGTGCTGATCGGCGACGATCTGGGCGTCAACGCCGTGCTCGACTGGGAGATGTCGACGCTCGGCGACCCGCTCAGCGACGTCGCGCTGATGATCACCTACGCCGGGCTGCCGCTGAACACCGGCGGCGACGGCCGGCCGACCGCGCCGCTGAGCGTGCCCGGTCATCCGACGATCGCCGAGCTCGGCGCCCGCTACGCGGAGCGCAGCGGGCGGGACGTGAGCGATCTCCACTGGTACGTGGGATTCGCCGCTTTCAAGCTCGCGGTGATCCTCGAGGGTGTGCACTACCGCTACGTACAGGGCCAAACCGTGGGTGAGGGCTTCGAGACGATCGGCAACCTCGTCGGCCCGCTGGTCATGCGGGGCCACGAGGCGCTGGAGGGACACTGATGGACTTCGGCTTCGACGCTCAGACCGAGGACTACCGCAAGAGGCTGCTCGCCTTCATGGACGAGCACGTCTACCCCGCCGAGGCGGGCTATCACAGCGGCGACGGCTGGGGGCCGCCGCCGATTCTGGAGACTCTGAAGGCGGCGGCGAAAAGCGCCGGCCTGTGGAACCTCTTCCTCCCCGGCGAGCACGGCGCCGGGCTGACCAACCTGCAGTACGCTCCGCTGGCCGAGATCACCGGCCGCAGCCCGGCGATCGCGCCGGCCGCGCTGAACTGCGCGGCGCCGGACACCGGCAACATGGAGGTGCTGGCCGAGTTCGGCACCGACGAGCAGAAGAGGCAGTGGCTGACGCCGCTGCTCGACGGCACGATCCGGTCGGCCTTCGCGATGACGGAGCCGCAGGTCGCCTCGTCGGACGCCACGAACATCGGCACCCGCATCGAGCGTGACGGCGACGAGTACGTCATCAACGGGCGCAAGTTCTACATCACCGGCGCCATGAACCCGAACTGCCGGATCTTCATCGTGATGGGCAAGACCGACCCGGACGCGGCCCGGCACGTGCAGCAGAGTCAGGTGCTGGTCCCGCGGGACACGCCCGGCCTGACGGTCGAGCGGGGCATGACGGTCTTCGGCTACACCGACGGCGATCACGGCGGGCACGCCGAGCTGATCTTCGACAACGTCCGGGTGCCGGTGAGCAACCTGATCGGCGAGGAGGGCGGCGGCTTCGCGATCTCACAGGCGCGCCTCGGTCCCGGCCGCATCCACCACTGCATGCGCCTGATCGGCATGGCCGAGCGGGCGCTCGAGCTGATGTGCACGCGGGCGCTGAGCCGCACCCCGTTCGGCAAGCCGCTGGCCGAGCAGGGCGTGGTGCAGGACTGGATCGCGGAGTCGCGGGTGCGCATCGAGCAGGCCCGCCTGCTGGTGCTGAAGGCCGCCTGGCTGATGGACACCGTCGGCAACAAGGGCGCGCACACCGAGATCCAGGCCATCAAGATCATCGTGCCGTCGACCGTCGAGTGGATCGTCGACAAGGCCATCCAGGCCCACGGCGCCGCCGGCACGAGCCAGGACACGCCGCTCGCGGCCCTGTGGGTGGCCGCGCGTACGCTGCGCCTGGCCGACGGCCCCGACGAGGTCCACAAGCGCTCCCTGGCCCGGCGGGAGTTGAACCGCTACCGGAGCACCACGTGACCGACATACGAAACGATCTCGCCGAGCGGAGTGGCGTGTGAGCCCCGCATCTCAGCGCGTCGACGGGCGGACGGCCCGTTCGGAGCGGACCCGCAATGCGATCGTCGACGCCCATCTTCAGCTCATCCGCGAGGGCGATCTGCGGCCGACCGCCGACCGCATCGCCAAGCAGGCCGGGGTGTCGCTGCGCGCCCTGTGGAGCCACTTCGCCGACATGGAGGCGCTCTTCACCGCGAGCGGCCGCCGCGTCCTGGAGATCCGGGACGCGGCGCACAAACCCGTCTCACCCGAGCTGCCGCTGGCCGAGCGCATCGACGCGTACTGCCGGCAGCGCACCCGCCTGCTCGAGCAGATCGGGCCGACGGCGAAGGCGGCCGCGCTGAAGGAGCCGTTCTCGGAGACGTTGCAGCGCTACCGCAGGCTGCACGTGGAGCGCGTCCGCGCCGAGCTGGGCACGCTGTTCGCGGTCGAGGTCGACGGCAACGACGAGCTGCTGAACGCCCTCACGGCGATCAGCATGTGGCCGACCTGGTCCACCTGGCGCGAGACGATGAACCTGTCCGTCCCGGCGGCAAGAGCCGCCCTGTCCCGCACGATAACGTCCCTGCTCCAGGTAGCCCCGTCAGCGTGAGCGCCGCCCCGTCAGCGTGAGCGCCGCCCCGTCAGCGTGAGCGCCGCCCGGTGATGAGGCGTGCTGTCAGCGTGGGGCTCGGCCGGCGAAGAAGGTGGCTGACTCGTCGGCGTCGCCGGTGGGGCGGGGGCGGGCGTTGCGCAGGCGGATGGCGCTGAAACCCAGGCTGCTGGTGATGACCTCGTCCCAGAAGGGCCAGAGGTTGTCCAGCAGGCGCAGCTGGATGCCGGCGGCGGCGTGGCAGTCGATCAGGTTGCCGACGGGCTCGGCCGGGCCGAGCGGGCGCACCGGTTCCGTGGCCACCGCGGCGTGCTCCTGGCCGGCCTCGCCGAGCGGGCGGAACGGGGCGGCCGGGAGCCGGTACGCGTACAGCGTGGTGGTGCGCATGGCCTCCCACCATGCGTACTCGATCGCGTGCACCCGGTCGCCGCATCCGGCGCCGACGATCCGGTCGCGGTCCTCATCGGACGTTCCGTCGCGCACCCAAGCCATGGCCCGCGGGCATTGGCGCGGAAACCAGTAGTCGGGCGCGCGGTCGTGGCCGACCGCCCAGACGTAGGCCTCGGTCTCCCTCGCCGTCGCCGCCACATGCGGCACGAACAACTCGATCGTCGGGTCCTCGGAGAAATGCAGCACCTGGCCGGCCTCGGGTCGCATCCCCTCGTCCTACCGCATGGATGCGCCCGAGACCGCCGATTATCAGATGATGACGACCGAGCGGGCCCCCTCACCCCGGGACATGCGGTCGAAGGCCTCGGCGACCTCGGGCAGGGTGATGCGGTCGGTGATCAGGTGGTCCAGGCTGAGCTTGCCGGACAGGACGTCGGCGGCCAGGGACGGGATCTCGATGTCCTGGTCGGCCTGGCCGTACACCGACGAGCGCAGCGTCCGGTTGGACGAGAAGATGTCCAGGGCCGACAAGGTCACCTGGTCGTCGTTCGAACCCATGCCGACCACCGTCACCTTGCCGCCGCGGCGGGTGGCGCGCCAGGCCGCCCGGATCGTGGCGGCGCGGCCCACACACTCGAAGGCGTGGTCGGCGCCCCGGCCCGACGTACGGCCCCGGATCTCTTTGGAAAGGGTGTCGGAGGAGACCACGAAATCGGTCGCCCCGGCCGACTCGGCCAGGCCCTTCTTGGCTTCCGAGACGTCCACCGCGATGACGTCGGACGCGCCGGCGGCCCGGGCCGCCGCCACCACCGACAGGCCCACGCCGCCCAGGCCGATCACCACGACCGACTCGCCGGCCGCCACCTGGGCCGTGTTGCGGACCGCGCCGAAACCGGTCAGGACGCCGCAGCCCAGCAGCGCCGCCCGTTCGAAGTCGAGCTCGGAGGGCACCCGGACCACCGCGTTCTCCGGGGCCACCACCTGCTCGGCGAAGGCACCCAGGCCCAGCCCCACATGCACCGGCACCCCGTCGAGGGTGATGCCGTTCTCCAGCGACGCCACACCCGACGACGTGGAGCACAGCCACGGCTCGCCGCCCTCGCAGAACCAGCAGTTGCGGCACGCCGGCTGCCAGTTCAGCACCACGTGGTCGCCCACCGCGGCCCGCGTCACCCGCTCGCCGACCTCGACCACCTCGCCCGACGCCTCGTGACCCAGGACCAGCGGGTACGACGGGCGGATGGTCCCGTTCACCATGGACAGATCGCTGTGGCAGACGCCGGCCGCCCGCACCTTGATGCGGACCTGGCCCGGACCGACCTCGGGCAGGTGCAGCTCGGCCACCGCAGGCCGGGCGCCCGGCTCGCGCAGGACCAGTCCGTTGAACCACGCGGTCATCGCTGGATCGCCTTCACCTGCTGGAACTCGGCGAGACCGTACTCGCCAAGCTCACGGCCGACACCGGACTGCTTGTAACCACCGAACGGCGCGAACGGGTTGAACGCTCCCCCGTTGACGTCGACCGCGCCCGTGCGCAGCCGGCGCGCCACGGCGAGGGCGCGATCGTCGGAACCCCAGACGCCACCGGCCAGGCCGTAGCGGGAATTGTTGGCGATCGACACCGCCTCGTCGTCCGACCCGAACGGGATGATCGACAGCACCGGGCCGAAGATCTCCTCCTGGGCCAGCTCGCTGTCGGGATCGACGTCGGCGAAGACCGTCGGCGCGACGAAATGTCCCTTACCAGGGAGGGGCGCGTCGAGTCCGCCTGCCACCAACCGCGCGGAGGCCCGGGAGATGAAGCCCTGGACACGGTCTCGCTGGGCGGCCGAGACCAGCGGCCCGAGGCGGGTGCCTTCGTCGAACGGGTCGCCCACGGTGTAGCCGGCGGCCGTCTTGGCGGCCAGCTCGACCGCCTCGTCGTAGTGGTCGCGGTGCACCAGCATGCGGGTCCAGGCCGTGCAGGTCTGCCCCGAGTTCAGGAAGGCGTTCCCGACACCGACCTTGACGGCGCGCGTGACATCGGCATCTTCCAAGATGACATTCGCCGACTTGCCGCCCAGCTCCAGCGCCACCTTGGCCACCCGGTCGGCCGCCGCGTGGGTGATCGCCTTGCCGGTCGCGGTCGAACCGGTGAACGACACCATGTCCACATCGGGGTGTCCGGCGATGGCCGCGCCGACCACCGGGCCCGTGCCGGTGACCAGGTTGAGCACGCCGGCCGGCACGCCTGCCTCCTCGGCCGCGTCGAACAGCAGGAACGCCACCAGGGGCGTCAGCTCGCTCGGCTTGAGCACCACGGTGCACCCGGCCGCCAGGGCCGCCGCCACCTTGGCCACGACCTGGTGGAGCGGGTAGTTCCACGGCGTGATGGCGCCGACCACACCCACCGGCTCGTGCACGACGAGCGAGTTGCCGATGGTCTCCTCCGGCGTCTCGCGGGCGGCCAGGTCGGCGTACCCCCGAAGGACCGCGAGTGGCAGTCCCGCCTGGACCCGCTGGGCGACCTTGACCGGCGTGCCCAGCTCGAGCCCGACGGTCTTCGCGATGTCGCCGGCGCGGGCGGTCAGCGAGGTGTGCAGCCGGTCGAGCACCTGGGCCCGCTCGGCCTTCGGCGTCGCCGCCCAGCCGTCGAAAGCGGCCTTGGCGGCGGCGACCGCACGATCGACGTCCTCCGCCGTGCCGGACGGAACGTGGGCCAGGACCTCCTCGGTCGCCGGATTTTCCACCGCGATCGTCTCGGTGGAGGCGGGCGTGGCCCACTCCCCACCGAGGTAGAGGTGCGGGCGATCGAGCGATGCCATCAGCGGGTCCCCATCTCTTGTCTAGCCCTAAGGCCATTGATCAGCAGGTCCAGGCCGAGTTCGAAAGCTCCCTCGTCCACGGCCTCATGATGCTCCGCCAGAAGCGGGGCGTGGTGCAGGTGTGGATAACGTTCGTAAAGCTGTGGATCCACGTCGAAGCCCAGCGCGAACGAGCCGAGCGCCGAGCCGGTGACCAGGTAGCGCATGAGCGCGCCGATGTGGGTGGCGCGCGCGTAGCTCCACCCGGCCTCGACCAGCGCCCCGTACACGGCCTCGGCCATGGCCAGACCGGCCGGACGGCGCCCGGGACCCTGGGCCAGCACCGGAACGATGTTCGGATGTTCGGCGAGCACCGCTCGGTAGGACAAAGCCCATTCGCGCAGCGCGTCAGGCCACTCACGCCCGTCGAAAACTGACAAATCCACTTTTAACACCACTGCGTCGGCCACGGCGTCGATGATCTCGGCCTTGGTGGCGAAGTGGTTGTAAAGGGACGGCCCTTGAACGCCCAGGTCGGTCGCGAGCCGCCGCATCGAAAGCGCGTCGAGCCCCTCGGCGTCGATCAGGGCCGATGCCGCCTCGACGATCCGCTCCCGCGTCAACAGGGCCTGCCGCGGCCGCGCCATAAATGATCTCCCCGGGAAAATCAGCACTGGACGTGTAAAAACTTACACCGCTAGTTTAAGGCACATGGACTTCTCGCTCACCGACGAGGAACGCGCGATTCGCGACACCGCCCGGCAGTTCATCACCCGCGAGGTCATGCCGCTGGAGCAGGAGGCGCTGCTCCGCGAGCGGCGCCACCAGCCCGGGCTGGAGCTCAGCGAGCTCCGAGAGCTGCAGCAAAAGGCCAAGAAGTTCGGCTTCTGGGGCCTTTCGACACCGGAGGAGTACGGGGGGATGAACCTCCCGGCCGTCCTGCAGTCCCTGATCTGGACCGAGGTGGGCCGCACCTACATCCAGTTCAAGTTCGGCGGCGAGGCGGACAACATCCTCTACTACGCCAATGAGGACCAGAAGCGCGAGTTCCTGATCCCGACGATCGAGGGCGAGCGGATCTCCTGCTTCGCCATCACCGAGCCCGGCGCCGGCTCGGACGCGGCGAACATCAAGCTCAGCGCCACCAAGGACGGCGACGACTGGGTGCTGAACGGCGAGAAGACGTTCATCACCAACGGCAACGACGCCGACTTCGTCATCGTCGTCGCGGTCACCGACCGGGAGAAGGGCGTCCGCGGCGGCGGCACGACCGCGTTCCTGGTCGACCGCGAGATGGGCTGGCGTTCCGAGTTCATCCAGACCATGGGCGAGGGCGGGCCGGCGGCGCTGGTCTTCGACAACGTCCGGGTGCCGGCCCGCAACATCCTGGGCGAGATCGGCCAGGGCTTCGAGCTGGGCATGAAATGGATCGGCAAGGGCCGCTACCTGATCCCGTCGAACGCCCTGGGCATCGCCGAGCGCGCGCTCGGCATGGCGATCGAGTACGCCAACACCCGCGAGACGTTCGGCCGGAAGATCGGCGAGAACCAGGCCATCCAGTGGATGATCGCCGACTCCGAGGTCGAGATCGAGGCCGCCCGCTGGCTGATCCTGCGCGCCGCCTGGACGGTCGACCAGGGCTGGGACCCGCGGCACGCCTCGTCGATGGCCAAGCTCTACGGCGCGAAGATGGTCAACGAGGTCGTCGACCGGGTCATGCAGATCCACGGCGGCATGGGGTACACGCGCGAGCTTCCGATCGAACGGTGGTACCGCCAGGTGCGACTTATGCGTATCTATGAAGGCACCGACGAGATGCAGCGTCTGATCATCTCGCGGGACCTGCTCCGCGGTTACACCAAGATCGGAGGTCACCTGGCATGACCCAATTGTCGCTCGCCACCGTCCTGGCCGAGTCGGCTCGCAAGTACCCCGACAAGATCGCCGTGATCGACAGCGTCACCACCGAACGGATCACCTATCGCGAGCTCTGGCAACAGACTTTGGCGTACGCGTCGGCCCTTCAAGCGAAGGGCATCGGTCCCGGCGACGTCGTCGCCATCCAGATCCCCAACCTCGCCGACTTCCCCCGGGTCTACTACGCGACGCTGGCGGTCGGCGCGACGATCGTACCGATGCACCTGCTCCTCACGCCCGAGGAGAACGCCTACGTCCTCACCGACAGCGGCGCGAAGCTGCTGGTGGCGCACTCGAGTCAGCTGGAGAACGCGGTGGCGGCCTCCAAGATCGCCGAGGTTGACGTCGTCTCGGTCGGCCCGGCCGTGCCGGGCATCGAACGGCTCGAGGAAGCCGTCACGACACCGCTGCGGACGTACGTCAGCCGGGAGGCCGAGGACGTCGCGGTCATCTTCTACACGAGCGGCACCACCGGAAAGCCCAAGGGCGCGCTCCTGACCCACCTCAACCTCGTCATGAACACGATCGTGAACGTCTTCGACATCCACGATCTGCACGAGGACGACGTGACGATGGGCTGCCTGCCGCTGTTCCACACCTTCGGGCAGACCGTCGGCATGAACGGCACCTTCCGCATGGGCGGGACCCTGGTGCTGCTCGCCCGCTTCACCGGCGAGGCCGCCATCCAGCTGATGGTCAAGGAGAACGTGACCATCTTCCACGGCGTGCCGACCATGTACATCGGCCTGCTGGAGGCCGCCGGCAAGGCCGAGAAGCTGCCCGAGCTGCGGCTGTGCGTCTCGGGCGGCGCCTCGCTGCCGGTCGCCGTGCTGGAGAAGTTCAACGAGACCTTCCATGCCGAGATCTTCGAGGGGTACGGCCTCTCGGAGACCTCGCCGACGGCGACCACCAACCAGCCCGCGTTCGGCACCAAGCCGGGCACGGTCGGGCACCCCATCTGGGGTGTCGAGGTGGAGATCGCCCGGCCCGAGATCGACGAGCGGATCGAGCTGCTGCCCGACGGCGAGCTCGGCGAGATCGTCATCCGCGGTCACAACGTCTTCGCGGGGTACCTGAACAACCCTTCGGCGACCCAGGAGGCGGTCGTCGACGGCTGGTTCCGTACGGGCGATCTCGGCACCAAGGACGAGAACGGCTTCATCGCGATCGTCGACCGCAAGAAGGACCTGGTGATCCGGGGCGGCTTCAACGTCTACCCGCGCGAGGTGGAGGAGGCGCTGGCCCGGCATCCGGCCGTGCAGCAGGTGGCGGTGATCGGCGTGCCCGACGCGACGCACGGCGAGGAGATCTGCGCGGTGGTCGTTGCCGACCCGGGCAGCATCTCGGCCGACGAGCTGATCGAGTGGTCGCGCGAGAAGCTCGGCAAGCACAAATATCCCCGCAAGATCCGTTTTGCGGAGTCGCTCCCGCTGGGTCCCAGTTTCAAGGTCCTCAAGCGGGAGCTGCGGAAGACGTACGGCTCAGACGCTCAATAGACCCGGCAGTTCCGCGACGATCGGCTTGTCCGCGGGCAGCCAGTGCACGCTGTCCAGCTCGTCAACACCGAGCCAGCGCATGGCAGTGTGCTCCAGCGCCCGCGGCATGTCGCCCCCCAGCAGCCGGGCGTTGAAGACCCGCAGCACGGCCCGGCCGTGTGCGAGGGAGACGTCGGGCCCGACCCGGTCGCCGACCTCGACCCGCACGCCGAGCTCCTCGACGCACTCGCGGGCCAGGGCCTGCTCCTCGGTCTCGCCCGGCTCGACCTTTCCCCCGGGGAACTCCCAGCGGCCCGCGACCTCCGGCGGCGCCGACCGCTCACACGCGAGAACACGACCGTCATTGATGATCACCGCCGCCACGATGACTCTGCGTGACTTAGGTGACTTGACATCCTGTTCCGGCCGCATGAGATCAGAGCTTTCCACAAAAGTTTGCCGTTCCGGGTGCCCGAGCCGTCCCGATCGTCACGCAAACACATATATGTGGGCGTGGACATGCTTGTCCCGGAGAGCAAGACTGTGAGGCACCGACCATGACGACACGGCGACAGTTTGGCCACAAGCCGGCAACGACGCCTAGGGGGATGGGCGATGCGGGCCAGAAGACAGCGAATGAACCGCTCCGACTACCTGACTGATGCTTTGACCGTGCTCAGCGAGTGGACGCGCGACGGCGTCCAGCTCCGGCGCGAGCTGGCGTGCGACGACAGTCAGCATGCCGCATTGACCGAACGGATCAAGGTGGCGGCGGACACACTTCGCATTCAACCCAACATCAGGCGCACCAACGGTCACACTCAGATCTGCCTGGGCGATCGAGACGGCGACGCCCTCACGGACGGTGAGGTAACCCTAGCCGCCCGGATCGAGGACTTCTACCGCACGGTGACCGACACTCAGCCGGCCAACCCATAGCCCGGTCTCGCTACGCTCGCGCCATGAGCGAAGTGATCTACGACAACAAGGGCCAGTACGAGCAGGTGCAGAGCGGCCTGCTCGACGGCGAGACGATCATCGCCGTCTACGACGCGATCGGGGCGGGCACCGGCTTCATCGGGCTGACCAACCGCCGCATCATCATCCAGGACAAGTCCTTCGTCGGTAAGCGCTTCGCGATCACGAGCATCCCGTACTCGAAGGTCAGCAGCGTGAGTGTGGTCAGCAACAAGAGCTGGGCCGGCCAGTTCTTCTCGACCGGCACCATCGCCATCACGGTCGGCACCCACACGTACGAGGTCGAGTTCCGCGGCTCGGACAAGACCCACCACGTCCACAACGTGATCCTGCACTACGCCAGCTAGTGGAACCGGTCGCGACTGAGGCCGACCGGGAGCGCTACCACGATGGCCGCAAGTGGCTGGACTATTCAGTTCACGAGCTTCCGGCCGGCGTTCTCTGGGGTGCCGACGGCGCAACGCCGGTGCAGTGCGCCGAGATGCTGGACGGCTTGGACGAGTTCGCTCTCGTCTGCGCCCGCCTCGGGCTCGATGACCACTCGGAGTTCATCGACGCCTGCCGGTGGCACTTCGACCACTACCCGCACTACCTGAGCCGACGTCGACATTTCTCGGACTACGCGACGTACATCCGTGACCGGCGGGGACCGTTACGGGTCCCACCGCCCCCAAGCCCGAGGTTCACGTGAGTTTTCGCCCAGGAAGGCACAGGCCTCGTTGCGGGCTGAGTCAGGGAGGGCGAAGGACGGCGACGTCGTGAAGTTCCGCTTCAACGTGAACTCAGAGGAGCCTGGTGGGCAGTGGTGTCTCCTCGACCGTTCCGTCGGGGCGGCGGCGCAGCTTGTAGCCGCGTGGGCCCGGGCGGTCGGCCACGACCTCGGACATGGTTGTGCCTCGGTAGACCAGGGCGGCGCCGTCGTCGGTGGCGTAACCGTCGGCCAGGGTGCCGTCGGCGATCAGCTCGTGCATCTTGGGGCGGCGCTGTTCCTCGGCGTCGTAGTGCACGCCGTTGCTGTACGGCAGCCAGCCCAGGCCGTCGGTGAACGCCTGCAGGTCGGGGCCGAAGCTGTCCGTGCTGCCGCCCTGATGCCAGCAGATCGAGCCGGCCGAGACGCCGCCGAGGACCACGCCGGCCTGCCACGCCTCGTGCAGGATCTCGTCGACGCCGTGCACCCGCCACA
Organism: Paractinoplanes atraurantiacus; assembly: GCF_900215205.1. Classification (GTDB taxonomy): domain Bacteria; phylum Actinomycetota; class Actinomycetes; order Mycobacteriales; family Micromonosporaceae; genus Actinoplanes; species Actinoplanes atraurantiacus. The sequence goes on along the minus strand of NZ_OBDY01000001.1, from coordinate 713,807 downwards.
GCGCGCACAGGTTGGCCACGCTGCCGCCGTGCACCCAGATGATGTCCTGCTCGAGCAGGTGCGACCGGATGTCGGCCACGTTCGGCATCGGGATGAGCTGAAGGTGCGACGCCGCGAACTCGGTGCGGGCGAACGCGGCGTAGTGCGCGCCGATGACCTGTGGGAAGTCGCCGCTGGCCTGGGTCAGGAAGCAGATGCGGGGTTGGGTCACGTTGGCCAGTTCGGCCGCGAACCGATGGATCTTGCCGGGGCGCCAGGCGAAGTCGCCGAAGCGGCCGACCTCGAAGAAGGCGCTCGTGGCGAGGATGGTGGGCTCGTCGGCGGTCATCGCATCATCATCGTGCAGGCGTCGGCGGTGTCGAGCACGAGGTCGGCGGCGATGTCGATGGCCAGCCGCAGGCGCAGCGGGTCGCCGTCGACCGCGGCGAACGCCTTGTCGACCCGCTCCGCGAAATGGGCGGGTGCTCCGGGCAGGGCGGCCGCGGCGGCGACCGCGCCCTTCTCGTTGATCAGCCAGTGGCCGGCCGCGCCGTGCAGGGCGTGGGCACACACCCCGGCCAGGCGGAACAGGCAGCCGGAGACGTACGCGCTGTCGCCGCGCGTGATGCCCTTGCGGGCCAGCATGATCAGGAAGTCGGCCTCCCACAGCCCGGCGACCAGCTCGCGCGACAGCGCCGGCGGATAGACCCGCAGTCGCCGGCGCAGCGCCTCCAGCTCCCCTGAGGGATCGGCCAGGACCTGGGCCAGAGCGACTTCTCCGGCGTACGCGTGATCGGCGAACCCGAGCGGATGACCGGCCTGGGTGTGAAACGCGTACCGGCCCTGCTCGACGCCCTCGCAGACGGCGGTGACCCGGTCTAGGTCGCGGTAGATCAGGTCGACCGCGTCGCCGTCGACCTCGAGCCAGCCGCCGCCGTCCACCCACGGCCCCCAGCCGCCGGGCGCCGTGACCTGCGCGGACGGGCCGGCGATGGCGCGGGCGGCCTCGGTCAGCCGGTCGACGTCGAGCGGCTGCTGGTAGTAGAGGCCGAGGTCGGTGTCGGAGTCGGGCCGGTGGGTGCCGCGGGCGCGGCTGCCGCCCAGCGCCACCGCGGCGATGCCGGGCACGTGGATCAGCTCGGCGGCCATGGCGGCCAGCTGGGCGTCGGTCAGGGCCACCGGCGGGCCTCGATCAGCACGCGGGTCGCGTGGGACACGAACATGCCCTTCACGGTGATCTCCTCGTGGACGGCCCGCAACCGATCACGGTATTTCTCGATGGTGAAGCCGGGCACCGTCCAGATCACCTTACGCAGGAAATACGCGACGGCGCCGATGTCGAAGAACTCGGCGCGGAGGCGCTCGGCCCGTACGTCAAGAAGCTCCAAACCGGCCGCTTCCGCGAGAGGCCCGGGGTTTTTCCTCGCCGGAGGCGGAAGGGGCCCGAGCATGGCCTCCGACAATTCGCGATTGCTGCCGTCGCCGATCTGCTGGGACAGGAAGATGCCGCCGGGACGCAGCACGCGGGCAATCTCGGTCCAGGGCGTGCTCACCGGATGACGGCTCACGACCAGGTCGAACGTCGCGTCGCCGAAGGGCAGATGATCGTCCGCCTTGACCACATGGGCATTCAGATTGCGCGCGGCGACCTCTGGTTGCCATGCTTCCGTGGCGACCAGCCGGCGCTTTCCAGGAGCTTTATTGATGGCGTACGCATAGACCTCGCCCCCGCCGGTTTGCAGATCGACCGCGGCCGTCGCGTGGGTCAGCCGCTCGGCCACGCGATCGGCGTAATGCCACGACGGGCGCTGTTCGGTGGCGCGGCCGTCGAACCAGGAGAAATCCCAGCCCTCGAGGGGAACGGCCGCGGCCTCGGCGAGGAGCTCATCAAAACGCACGCCCTATTTTGTGGGCGCCCACTTCGGACCGCATCCGAGATTTCCGAGGGACTCGGCGTCGAGCAGCGCGATGTCCTGGTCGAGGATCGTGACCGAGCCGCCGAGCTGGACGGCGCTCTCCTGACGGCAGTCGGCCGAGCGGCCGAGCGGGAGGCAGAAGTCGTCGCAGCCCTTCGGCGGGTGATTGTTCATGGGACCGCGGCGTGAGCCGAACGCGATCACGCGAGACTGGGGCTGCTTGGTGATCGTGCTGTCGAGCAGGCGGCGCTCGGTCTGCTTGCCGTCGGTGAAGGTGACCAGGTAGCGCAGGGTCTCCTCGCCGGGAACGCCGGCGGTCTGGATCTTGCGGGCGCCGCGCGGCAGCGACGGGTCGCGCACGAGGCGGGTCTGGAACGGGATCTCGCGCGTCTCGGTCTCGGTGCGGGTGGTCAGCACGGGACGCGGATCGCCGGCGGCCACGACGGGCGGCTGCGGCTGCTGTTGCTGCTGCTGCTGCGGTGCCTGTTGCTGCGGCGCCGGTCGCTGCTGTTGTTGCTTCACCGGCGGGACCGCGGCTTGTGCGGGCGCCTGCCGGGGCATCCGCGTGGCGGTGCGGTCGGCCTGATCGTCGATTCGGGGCAGGGCGGCCGCGGCGTCGTACTGGGGCTTCGCATGCTGCGGCGCCACCGGGGCCGGCGTCTCCGGATCCTCCGCGGCCGTGGAGGCGGCGGCCTGCCCGACGGCGGTGACGATCCGCGGGGCGGCCGGATCGTCCTTCGTCAGAGCGGCGACGCCCCCCACGGCCGCGGACGTCACGACCAGCAGGGCCCCGCCGCCGGCCGCCATGCGGACACCGAACGGCAGCCGGGCCCACCAAGACTTTCGTGGCATTTCAAGCAGTTGCTGCAAAGAGTCACTAGTTGTCTGGTTTTGCACCCTAGGCATTGTGCTGCGCGGGGCGGGGGATGCAAGCACCCTCCGCCCCGGTGTGTCCTAGTTGATCAGGCGGCGTCGCGGAGCGGCTTGAGGGCCGCGCTCCAGGCCACCGTCTGGTCGAGGACGGTGGTGAGGGCCGCCTCCTGGTGGGCGCCCGGCAGGAACTTGCTGTAGTTCTCGAAGTCGGTCGCGAGCGACAGCAGGACCTGGGCCCGGACGTCGGCCAGCATGAGCTCGCCGGCGATCAGGCGCAGGTGCTCGACGGCGCGGGCGCCACCGACCGAGCCGTAGCCGACGAAGCCGACGGCCTTGTTGTTCCACTCGGCGAACAGGAAGTCGATCGCGTTCTTGAGCGCGCCCGAGGTGGAGTGGTTGTACTCGGGGGTGACGAAGATGAAGCCGTCGAACGACGCGATCTTCTTGGCCCACTCGAGGGTGTGCGGCTTGGTGTACTGGCCCATCGACGGCGGGATCGCCTCGTCGAGGTGGGGGAGGTTGTAGTCGAGGAGGTCCACCAGCTCGAACTCGGCGTCGGTGCGCTTGGACGCGATGTCCAGCACCCACTTGGCCACGGCCTCGCCGTTACGGCCGGGACGCGTGCTGCCCAGGATGATGCCGATCTTGGTGGTCATCGGTGGCTCCGATCTCTGTTTCTCAAGTCTGTGACGCTCACTAAACTTGCTACGTCAAAGAAGTATTCCTGCGATCGGGCCGTACGATCAATGTCATGTCCGCCACAACGCCCGATCCGGCCCTGCCGCCGGGTCTGCACGCCCTGACGCCGTCCGAGGAGGCGGTCATGCGCGGGATCGGCCGGATGCTGCAACTGCTGCCCCGGCAGCTCAACACCGACCTCGAGCGCGAGCAGCGCATGTCGGCCAGCGAATACAACGTGCTGCGGCACCTGTCAGAGTCCTCGCAGGGGCACATGCGGATGAGCGAATTGGCCCAGGCGTGCGACATGTCACTGAGCGGCATGACCCGGCTCGCGGCCAAGCTCGAGTCGCTCGGCTACCTGAGCCGGGTGAAATGCGAGGACGACCTGCGCGGCTGGAACGCGGTGCTCACCGAGCGCGGCCTGGCCCGCCTGCGCGAGGCGTGGCCGACCCACCTGGCCAGCGTCCGCCGGCACATCTTCGACCACCTCGGCGGCATCGACCTCGACAAGCTCGCGGCCGCCCTCAACGAGATAGCGAGCGACGCTCCTCGCTGAGCCCGTACGCCGTCAACGCGGCGGTCAGCATCTGCTCCTGTGCCGCCGGCGGATAGGCGACGGGGTCGGCCGCGGCAAAGGCGGCGGCACCCTCGGCCATGGTGATCAGGCCCAGGGCCACATCGGACACATCGGCCTCGGCCCAGTCCGGCGCGGCCGCGCCGACCAGCCGTTCCACGCGCGCCCGCCAGGCGCGGTTGCCGGCCCGGTGCATCTCGATCAGCTCGTCGTCGGCCACGGCGGCCGCGAGGAAGCCCACCCAGACGATGCTCTCGTGCCGGGTCTCGGCGTCGAGCGCGAGACCCTGGCGCAGCACGTCGCGCAGCGCGGCCCGCGGCGACGGCGCGTCCCGCTCCAGCGCTTCGACCCGGGCCCGCGTCTTCTCGTGCAGCAACTGCCGGGCGTGCCGCAGCAGCGCCTGCCGGTTGGGGAAGCGATGCATGACCAGGCCGGTCGTGCAGCCGGCGGCCGCGGCCACCGCTCGTACGGTCAATCGCTCCAGCCCTTGCTGCCCCAGCACGTCCCAGACCGCGCGGGAGAGCGCCGCCTCCTGAGCCTTCTTGTCGACGATTCTCGTCACGGAACAGATGTTACCGTAACGTCTGTTACGACAGGAGGATGCGATGACGGTGATCGAAGAAAGGCCCTGGGACGACCCGGCCGGAGCCGCCCTGCGTGCGGCGCAGCGGGCCGAGCTCGACCAGCGCTACGGCAGCGACGATCACGAGCCCGGCCCGCCGCCCTCGGCCGCCGACATCGACGTCTTCATGGTCGCGCTCGATGACGAGGGGCGGGCTCTGGGCTGCGGCGCTCTGCGCCGACTGGACGACGGCAGCGCCGAGGTCAAGCGGATGTACGTGGTGCCGGCGAGCCGGGGCAACGGCACGGCCACCGCGCTGCTGCGGGCCCTGGAGGAGGCCGCCCGGGGGCGGGGCTGGACCACCCTGCGCCTCGAGACCGGCCCGGCCCAGCCCGACGCGATCCGCTTCTACGAGCGGGAGGGCTACCGCGAGATCCCGCTCTACGGCCCGTACATCGGCTCCGGCCTGTCGGTCTGCTTCGAGAGGGCCCTGGTCTGAAAACGAAGACGGCCGCCGGTGAACACCCCGGCGGCCGTCTCGTCGTTTCTCTTACTGTCGGCGCCAGACGCCGATCTGAGCGTCGTAGAGGCCCGAGCCCTTCAGCAGCTTGAAGCCGAACTGGCCGGCGGGCCATTGGAGGTCGGGACGCGACGGCAGGTAGCGGCCGATCACCACGTCGACGTCGGCCGGCGGGCGGCCGCCCTTGGGCAGGAAGGTGACGTCCTGCCAGTAGACGTCGTGGTACATCACGAAGTAGCCCTCGTTGGTCATCTTGGCGCTGAAGGCGACCTTGTCACCCGGGCCGACGCCGAGCTCCCTCAGATCGATCGCGATGCTGAACTTCTCGCCCAGCGGCTCGATGATGCGGTCGCGCATCACCACCATGGTCACGGCGTTGGCCACCACGAGCAGCGCCAGGGTCGGGATCCACAACTGGCGCACCCGGGTCGCGGCCACGATCACGGCCAGGCCGATCAGGCCGATGGCCGTGCCGACGAGCGGGCGGAAATGCGTCCAGCCGGCGGTGATGGTGATGATGTCGGGGCCGCCGAACGTGCCGTACGACAGCTTGTGCCCCTGCTCGGCGACGTGGTGAAGGCGGTAGGCGATCAGCCCGCCGCCGGCCGCGAGGACCAGCACGGGCACCACCGCGTATCTCGCCACGGCGCGCAGCCGGCTGTCGACCAGCACGGCGAAGCCGAACAGGATCCAGAACGGGACGAAGGTCTGCACGTAGCGCGAGTAGATCGCGTCGGCGTTCACCGGCAGGCCGGCCAGGATCAGCGCCGCGCCCAGGGCCACGCCGAGCGTGCTGAACAGGGCCAGGCCGCCGGTCCAGCGGTACGCCAGGTCGCGCTTGGGCCGGAACATCTCGAGGGTGGCCACCGCCCAGCCGATGCCGGCCAGACCGGCCGTGACCACGCACATGTACCAGATGTTGGTGCCGAGCGAGCCGAAGAACACCTGGAGCCGCTGGACGCTGGTGAAGACCTCGAGGGTGCCGCCGCCGACGATGTCGCCGCGGACGTGCACCTTGTCGCCCAGCAGCACGATGATGATCTGGTTGAGCACGACCAGCAGCGCCAGCGGCACGACCGGCAGCGCGGCCGTGCGCCAGGTCGCCTTGCGCCGGTAGATCAGGAAGGCCAGGAAGGCGAAGAAGACGACGGCCAGGATGGTGCCGCGGATGTGCACCATGTAGAGCACGCCGGTCAGCACGCCGACCGTGATCGCGGCGCCCTTGCGCGCGGGCTCGCCGAGCCACCAGTGGACGGCCAGGAGCCAGCCCAGCATGAGCGGCGCCATGACCGCGTCGGTCATGCCCACCAGCGACCAGAAGGTGCCGGCCGGCATGGTGGCCGCGACGAAGGCGGCGGCCAGCGCGACCCAGGTCTTCAGCCCGAACATGCGGCGGGCCAGCAGGTAGGCCAGCGGCAGCGAGAGGGCGCTGATCGCCGCGTTGACGACCTGGACGATCTTGTACGAGGTCGCGAAGTCGAGCCCGAACATGAAGGCGGGCGAGATCAGCAACGGGTAGCCGACGCGGCGGAACAGCGGGGTCTCCGAGCTGAAGCCGCCCGGCCCGCCGGCGATCGCGCGCGCGGCGTTGATGTAGCTGTCCTCATCGGTGTGCGCGATGGGGTGGGTGATCGGATTACCGAGCCAGAGCCGCCACAGCACCCCGGCGAGCCAGCCGAGAGCGAGAACGCCGATGATGATCCATCGGAGGCGTCCGGAGCTGTCTTTCGCCGCCGTCGCTTCGCGCTGCACGGGCGGCATGACCTCTGTCGTCATGATGGTCGTCTGATTCTTCCTGCCTGGGGCGCCGGTGGCGTCAACCAGCGAATGACCGGCGAACGGTAGCAGCAACGGCGGTTCGCCACTGTCCCATTGTGGAGTGGGGCACAGGAGGCACACAGGCTGACCGTGGTCATTTGCCCGTTGTACACCCATATGTCGCTAAGAATCCTCAAGCCTCGATCTCTCGAAAGTGGCCTGTGTGCGGTAGTGTCCGCTCGCTAAGACCGCGGGGACAGCGGGGGAAATCAATGAGACTGACTTTTGTGACGGCCACGACCGGCCTTGTCATGCTGGTCGTGATATTCGAGTTGTTGCGGCGGCGGCAACTGCGTGAGAAATACGGCGCACTGTGGCTGCTGGTGGCGGTCGCAGTGCTTCCGCTGGCGTTCATTCCGACGCTCCTCGACGGGCTGTCGTCGTTCCTCGGCATCGCGTCCGGGTTGAGCCTCTTCCTGTTCGCCAGCGTCGTCTTCCTGCTTCTGGTGGCCGTGCACCTCTCCTGGGAGAGCAGCCGGCTGGAGGAGGAGACTCGGAGCCTTTCCGAGGAGATTGCCCTACTTCGGGCAGATGTTGCCGAATTGCAGGAATTGCGGGAGAAAGTGAAAACGCCGTGACCGTGACGACGGAACGCGTGCTGACGATCCTGCCCGCGTGGAACGAAGCGGAATCAATCGCCGCGGTCATCAAAGAACTGCAGCAAGAAGTCCCCGACATGGACATTCTGGTCGTCGACGACTGTTCGCGCGACGCGACGGCCGCAGTGGCCCGGGCGGCGGGCGCCAAGGTCGTACGCCTGCCGTACAACCTGGGTGTCGGCGGCGCCCGGCGGCTCGGCTACCGGTACGCGGTCGAGCACGGCTACGACGTCGCCGTGCAGATGGACGCCGACGGGCAGCACGACCCCCGCTACATCACCGACATGATCGACGCGCTGTCCGACGCCGACCTGGTGATCGGCGCCCGGTTCGCCGGCGAGGGCGCCTACAAGGTCGCCGGCCCGCGCCAGTGGGCGATGAAGCTGCTGTCGAAGGCGCTGTCGGCCATCGCCCGCACGAGGCTGACCGACACCACCTCCGGATACCGGGCCTGCCGCGGCGAGCTGATCAACTTCTACTCGCGCAACTTCCCGGTCGAATACCTCGGCGACACGGTCGACACGATCGTCCAGGCCAAGCGCTCCGGCTACGTGATCAAGCAGATCCCGGTCTCGATGCGCCCCCGCCAGGGCGGCACGCCGAGCAACTCGCCGAGCAAGGCGATGATCTACCTGTTCCGCTCCGGCCTGGCGCTGCTGCTGGCCCTGGTCCGCCGATGACGACGGGAAGCCGAGCCGGGGTCGGCCTGGGCGAGACCGCGCTGCGCATCACCCGCAGCAGCGGCTTCCGCTTCCTGATCGTCGGCGGCACCAGCGTGGTCGTCGACGCGGGCCTGCTCTGGGTGCTCCACGGCCTGGTGGGCATGTGGCTGGAGCCCGCGACGGCCATCGCCTTCCTGGCCGGCTTCCTGGTCAACTTCCTGCTGAACCGCCAGTGGGCCTTCGCCTCCACCGGCCGCCTGCAACACCAGCTGGCCAAATACCTGGCCCTGGTAGCGGTGAACCTCCTGATCACGGTCCTGCTGGTCAAGGCCCTGACGGCCCTGGGCGTGATGTACCTGATCGCCAAGGTCCTGACCACCGCGGCCTTGTCGACGATCAACTACTTCATCTCCAGGAAGTGGATCTTCATCTGAGGCGATGTCACTACGGAATGCTACGGTGACGCCATGACCGCGGTGCCCGAGTGGATGCGCCCGCCTCGGCCCGAGGGGTGGTACGCCGAAGACCTCGACCAACTCTCCGAAGCTCCGCGCCACACCGAACTGATCGATGGAGCGCTTGTCTTCATGATGTCCCCTCAGCGGATCTGGCACGCTCGAATGATCACCGCGATGGTGAACGCTCTGACGAGCCAGACGCCGCCCGGCATCGCGGTCGACCGGGAAATCACGATCCGGCTCGACAAATGGAATCGCCCCGAGCCCGATCTCTTGATCACGAAGGCGCCCTTCGACCTGTCCCGGACGTTCTACACGCCCGAAGAGACTCTTCTGGTCGGAGAAGTGGTCTCGCCGGAGTCAGCGCATCGTGACCGCACGGTAAAACTGCGCAAGTACGCGGAAGCCGGCATCGCGAGCTACTGGCGCGTCGAGGACGAAGACGGATCGCCGGTGGTCCACGCCTACGAACTCGACGAACCCACGCGCTCGTACGTGGCGACCGGAATCCACCGCCGCACGCTGCACGTCACGAAGCCGTTCGCCATCGAGCTCGACCTCGACAAGCTGGTGCCCGTCCGCAAGAGCTGATCCGCGATGGAGAGGCACGTCAGCACGCACCTCTCCCCGACGGGTCCGAACTACACGTTGAAACGGAACTCCACGACGTCGCCGTCCTTCATGATGTAGTCCTTGCCCTCCATGCGGACCTTTCCGGCGGCCTTGGCGGCGGACATGGAGCCGGCGGTCATCAGGTCGTCGAAGCTGACGATCTCGGCCTTGATGAAGCCTCGCTGGAAGTCGCTGTGGATGACGCCGGCCGCCTCGGGGGCCGTGGCGCCGACCGGGATCACCCAGGCCCGGGCCTCCTTGGGGCCGGCCGTCAGATAGGTCTGCAGGCCCAGCGTGTCGAAGCCGACCCGGATGAGCTGGTTGAGGCCGGGCTCGGTCTGGCCGGTCGACTCGAGCAGCTCCTGCGCGTCCTCCGGGGACAGGTCGATCAGCTCGGACTCGATCTTGGCGTCCATGAAGACGGCCTCGGCCGGCGCGACCAGGGCGCGCAGCTCGTCGAGGAACGCCGCGTTGCCGAGCTCCTCCTCGTCGACGTTGAAGACGTACAGGAACGGCTTGGTCGTCAGCAGGTGCAGCTCGCCCAGCAGCTCCACGTCGATGTCCGCCGCGGCCGCGCCCGCGTGCAGCGTGACACCGTCGTTGAGCAGCTTGAACGCGGCCTCGGCGGCGGCCACGACCGGGGCCCGGTCCTTCTTGAGCTTCGCCTCTTTCTGCAGGCGGGGCAGGGCCTTCTCGACCGTCTGGAGGTCGGCCAGGATCAGCTCGGTGTTGATCGTCTCGATGTCGTCGGACGGCGAGACCTTGCCGTCGACGTGCAGCACGTTCGGGTCGGAGAACGCGCGCACGACCTGGCAGATCGCCGAGGCGTCGCGGATGTTGGCGAGGAACGCGTTGCCGCGGCCCTGCCCCTTGGACGCGCCGCGGACCAGGCCGGCGATGTCGACGAAGCTGACCGGCGCCGGAAGGACCTTTTCGCTCTTGAACAGCTCGGCGAGCTTCCCCAAGCGCTCGTCGGGCAGCCCGACGACCCCGACGTTCGGCTCGATCGTCGCGAACGGGTAGTTCGCGGCGAGCACGTCGTTCTTGGTCAGGGCGTTGAACAGGGTGCTCTTGCCGACGTTGGGCAGGCCGACGATTCCGATGGTGAGGCTCACGGAGCGTCAGTCTACGGGGTCCATGGCCATGTCCGAATCCCGCCAGCAATCCGGCCGCCCGGAAGCGCAGACTCAACGGCATGGAACTGGACTTCGAACGGTGTTACCGAGCCGTGGACAGCCGGGACCAGCGCTTCGACGGCTGGTTCTTCACCGCCGTCACCAGCACCGGCATCTACTGCCGTCCGTCCTGCCCGGCGATCACGCCGAAGCGGGAGAACGTGCGCTTCTATCCGAGCGCGGCCGCCGCCCAGCGGTCCGGTTTCCGGGCCTGCAAGCGCTGCCGCCCGGACGCCGCGCCCGGCTCCCCCGAGTGGGACGCGCGGGCCGACCTGGTCGGCCGGGCGATGCGCCTGATCGGCGACGGCGTGGTCGACCGCGAGGGGGTGCCGGGGCTGGCGAGCCGCCTCGGTTACACCGAGCGTCACCTCAACCGGCTGCTCACCGCGGAGCTCGGCGCCGGTCCGCTGGCGCTGGCCCGTGCTCAGCGCGCGCAGACGGCGCGCATCCTCATCGAGACCACGGGCCTGGGCCTGGCCGAGATCGCGTTCGCGTCCGGCTTCGGCAGCGTCCGCCAGTTCAACGACACCATTCAGGAGGTGTACGCCCAACCGCCCGGCCGCCTGCGGGCCCGGCGGGCGAGCGGTGTGGCGGACGAGCCGGGGACGATCACCGTACGGCTGGCCTACCGCTCGCCGTTGCACGTGCCGGCGCTGCTCGACTTCCTCGAGACGAGGGCGCTGCCGGGTGTCGAGGAGCGCGTGGGAAACACGTACAGCCGAGGTCTGTCCTTGCCCCATGGAAGCGCGACGGTCGCGCTGACCCCGGCCGACCGGTTCGTCACGGCGACACTGCGGCTGGGCGACGTGCGTGACCTGGCGCCGGCCGTGGCCCGATGCCGGCGGCTCTTCGATCTGGACGCCGACCCCGACGCCGTCGACGCGACGCTGGGCGCGGACGTCGCGCTTGCTGCGGCTGTCGCACAGGAGCCGGGTGTACGGGTGCCACGCGCGGTCGACGGTTTCGAGATGGCCGTGCGGGCGATCGTGGGCCAGCAGGTCTCGGTGGCAGGCGCGCGAACGACGCTGCGCCGGATCCTCAGGGCGGCCGCAATCGCCTCTTCCGCCCCAGCCCAAACCGCCTTTCCCGCCTCAGCCCAGGCCACCTCTTCGCCCGAGGGTCTGGCCGCCTCGTCCCCCACGGGTCTGGCCGCCTCTTCCGTCGAGGGCCTGGCCGCCTCTCGCAGCGCGGGCCTAACCGCCTTTCGCAGCGCGGGCCTAACCGCCTCTCGCAGCGCGGGCCTAACCGCCTCTTCTGCCGAGGGTCTGGCCGCCTCCCTCACCGAGGGCCTGGCCGCCTCCCTCACCGCGGGCCTGGCCGCCTTTCCCTCTGCGGCGGTCGTGGCCGAGCTGCCCGACCAGGCGTTCGGGATGCCGGTGGCGCGGCGGGAGACGATCCGGCGGCTGGCCGCGGCCGTGGCCGACGGCAAGATCGACCTGGAACCGGGCGCGGACCGCGCCGAGACCGTCGCCCGCCTGGAGGAACTACCCGGCATAGGCGCGTGGACCGCCGGATATGTCGCGATGCGGGCGATCGGCGACCCGGACGTCTTCCTTCCCACCGACCTGGCCGTACGGCGTGGAGCAGCCGCTCTGGGTCTGCCGACAACGCCGAAGGCGCTCGCCGCGCACGCCGAGCGCTGGCGCCCATGGCGCTCATACGGACTTATCCGGCTGTGGAGAGCGTCCTGACGCGTTATCCACAGCTCCACAAGATCTTTCCCACGGCCCGTCCGAACGGGCCAGGCTGGACCACGACCCCAGGAGGACCCGATGTTGAAATACCGCACGCTCGACACCCCCACCGGCCCGCTGACCGTGATCGTGTCCTCGTTCGGCGCCGTGCGCGCCGCCGGCTTCACGACCGACGTGGCCGACCTGATGAGCCTGGTCCATCCCAGTTTGCGCGCCCCGGCCGAGCCGGCCGACGACGTCGGGCCGGTCGCGGCTCACGTCCGGTCCTATTTCGACGGTGACCGCTCGGCGATCGACGCCGTGACCGTCGAGCAGCACATCGGTGGCGAGTTCATCAAGCACGCGTGGCAGGTCATGCGCGAGATCAAGCCGGGCTCCCCGGTGACCTATTCCGAGTTCGCCCGCATGGCCGGGCGGCCGGCCGCGGTCCGCGGCGCGGCGTCGGCCTGCGCGCGCAACCCGGTCGCGCTCTTCACGCCGTGCCACCGGGTGCTGCGGCTCGACGGCACGCTCGGCGGCTACCGCTGGGGCCTGCCGGTGAAGGAGTGGCTGCTCGCCTATGAAGATCCCGATCAGGCCGACCCGGCCGCCATGCGGGCGGCGGCGGGTGTGATGCGATGAGCCGATGGAGCTGCGCGAGATGCGGGTGTTCGTCGCCGTCGTCGAGGAGGGCAGCCTCTCGGCGGCCGCCCGCCGGCTCCGGCTGAGCCAGCCCGCGGTGTCCCAGGTCGCCGCCGCCCTCGAGCGCGAGCTCGGCATGGCGTTGCTGATCCGGGGCGCCACGGGTGTCCGGCCGACGCCCGCCGGCGCGGTGCTGGCCGGCGAGGCGCGGGCGGTGCTCGGCCGCTACGAGCAGGCGGTCGCGGCCGTCACCCGCGAGCCGGGCGCGGCCGAGCCCGCGCTGCGGCTGGGCCTGCCGCTCGAGGTCCGGTTCGAGCTGCTGGCCGGGCCGCTCGCGGAGTTGGCGCTGGCCGGGCCGCCCGTTCGGGTCGAGCCACGCCACCTGTCGACCAGCGCTCAGCTCGCGGCGCTGCGGGCGGGCGAGCTCGACCTGGGCCTGCTGCGGGAGCGCGCCGACGGCGACGACCTGGACGCCCTCCAGATCGGCGCCGAGCCTCTCGGCGTCCTGCTGCCCCGCCGAGCCGCCGAGGAGATCGCCGAGCTGCCGGCCAAGCTGCCGGGCGGGCAGCCGGCCAAGCTGCCGGGCGAGCTTCCGGCCGAGCTGCCGGGCGGGCAGCCGGCCAAGCTGCCGGGTGAGCTGCCGGCCGAGCTGCCGGGCGAGCTTCCGGCCGAGCTGCCGGGTGAGCTTCCGGCCGAGCGGTCGGGCGAGCTGCCGGCGGTGCGGTCGGGCGAGCTGCCGGCGGTGCGGTTGGAGAGGCTGGCCGGGCTGCGGTGGCTGAGCTTCGCGCGGTCGGACAGCCCCGCCTGGTTCGACGAGATCGTGGCGGTGCTGCGCAGTCACGGTCTCCGGGCGACTCCCGACGTGGCCGGGAGTCAGGCGCTGATACCGGAGGTGAAGCTGACCTCGGTGCTGGCCGGCGATGTCTTCTCGCTCGCGCCCGCCGACTGGCCGCAGCCGTTGCCGGCCGGCGTGGTGTGGCTGCAGCTCGCCGGCTCGCCGCTCGTCCGCCGCACCTGGGCCACTTGGCGGGCCGACTCCCGCCGGCGCGATCTCGGCCGGCTGGTGGCCGCCCTGGAACAGCCGAGCGGCCCGGCCTGAGCGACACCGAGCCGACCAGCCAAGCAGCACCGAGCGGGCTAACTGAGCACACCCAGCCGACCAGTCCGAGCAACACCGAGCAGGCCGACTGAGCACACCGAGTCGGCCGGTCCGAGCAACACCGAACAGGCCGACTGAGCGACACCGACCGGGCGGCTCTGAGCGACACCGGGTGGCCCCGTCTGCGCGGCACCGAGCGGCCGGTCTAAGCGAGGCCGATGGCGGCCATAAGGAGAAAGCGGCAACTGCGCCGGAAGTGGACATTCGTGGGCGCCGTTGCACCGGGCGGATCGGGCGCTCCCGCGCTTGACCGTTGAGAGACAGGTGCATTGTCGTGAAGCAGGATCTGTCCGACACCATCGCCCTCGTCACGGGGGCCACCAGCGGGATCGGGCGGGCGACCGCCGCCCGGCTGGCCGAGCTGGGTAGCCACGTCATTCTGACCGGGCGGGACCGGGGCCGGGGTGAGGCTGGCGTCGCGCGTCTGCGGGCGGCGGGTGGCAAGGCCGACTTCATCGCCGCCGAGCTTCGGGACGAAGCGAGCGCTCGGGAGCTCGCGCGGGCCGCGGTGCGGCTCGGCGGGCGGGTGGACATTTTGGTCAACAACGCCGGCATCTATCCGTTCGCGGCCACCCACGAGGTCACCGGGGACCAGTTCGACGCTGTCTACGACCTCAACGTGCGGGTGCCGTTCTTCCTCGTCGCCGAGCTGGCGCCCGCGATGGCCGCGCGCGGGCACGGGGCCATCGTCAACCTCAGCACGATGGTCGCCGGGTTCGGCATGCCCGGCGCCGCCCTCTACGGGTCGAGCAAAGCCGCGATCGTGCTGCTGACCAAGGCCTGGGCCGCCGAGTACGGCCGGTCCGGCGTGCGGGTCAACGCGGTGAGCCCCGGGCCGACCGCCACCGAGGGGACCGTGGACTTCGGTGACTCGCTGGCCGGCGCCGCGCCGGCGGGTCGGATCGCCGACCCGGCCGAGATCGCCGACGCGGTCGCCTACCTGGTCAGTGACCGGGCGTCCTTCGTGCACGGAGCCGTTCTGCCGGTCGACGGCGGGCGCCTCGCCGTCTGAGCGGGCCCGGGCGGTGTGTGCCGGGTCGCCGTTTTATCGGCGGCCCGGCCGGTCGTTTCGCCGTAGCATTCCGCACATGACTGATACGGGAACGACCGGGCGCGCCGGTCTCCCCGAGCGGCCGTCGCTGGACGGGCTCGAGGACAAGTGGGCGCGCACCTGGCAGGAGGAGGGCACGTATACGTTCGACCGCTCGAAGGAGCGCTCGGATGTATACAGCATCGACACGCCTCCGCCGACCGTATCGGGCGAGCTGCACATGGGGCACGTCTTCTCCTTCACCCACACCGACACGGTCGCGCGGTTCCAGCGCATGCGCGGCAAGGCCGTCTTCTATCCGATGGGCTGGGACGACAACGGGCTGCCGACGGAGCGGCGGGTTCAGAACGTGTACGGCGTCCGGTGCGACCCGGCGCTGCCCTACGACCCGGCCTGGGAGCCGCCGGCCACACCGCCCAAGCAGCCGATCGCCATCTCACGGCGCAATTTCGTCGAGCTGTGCGGGCGGCTGACCACCGAGGACGAGAAGGCCTTCGAGGCGCTGTGGCGCACGCTCGGCCTCTCGGTCGACTGGGGCCTGACCTATACGACGATCGGGCGGCACTCGCAGGCCGTCTCGCAGCGCGCCTTCCTCAACAACCTGGCGCGCGGCGAGGCGTACACATCCGAGGCGCCGACGCTGTGGGACATCGGGTTCCGCACGGCGGTCGCGCAGGCCGAGCTGGAGGACCGGGAGCGCCCGGGCGCCTATCACCGCCTGCGCTTCCACGGGCCGGACGGCCCGGTCGAGGTCGACACGACCCGGCCCGAGCTGCTGCCGGCCTGCGTCGCGCTGGTCTACCACCCGGGCGACGAGCGCTACGAGGGGCTGACCAGCGTCCGCACGCCGTTCTTCGACGTCGAGGTCCCGGTCCGGGCCCATCCGATGGCCGCGATCGACAAGGGCACCGGCATCGCGATGGTCTGCACGTTCGGTGACATCACCGACGTCACGTGGTGGCGTGACCTCCAGCTGGAGACGCGGGTCGTCCTCGGGCGCGACGGCCGGTTCCTGGCCGACCGCCCGGCCGGCGTCCCCGAGGCGGCCTACCGGGAGTTCGCGGGCCTGACCGTCAACGCGGCCCGGCGTGAGATCGTCCGGCTGCTCACCGAGTCGGGCGACCTGATCGGAGAGCCGCGGCCGATCACCCATCCGGTCAAGTTCTACGAGCGGGGCGACTCGCCGCTCGAGATCGTCACGAGCCGGCAGTGGTTCGTCCGCAACGGCGGCCGGGAGCCCGAGCTGCGGGAGCGGCTCATCGCGAGGGGCAAGGAGCTGCAGTGGTTCCCCGAGCACATGCGGCACCGCTACGAGCACTGGGTGAACGGTCTGACCGGTGACTGGCTGATCAGCCGGCAGCGTTTCTTCGGCGTGCCGATCCCGATCTGGTACCGGCTCGACAACGCTGGCGAACCGGACTACGACCAGCTTCTCATACCGGACGAATCGTCGCTGCCGGTCGACCCCTCCTCGGAGTGTCCGCCCGGCTTCGACGAGTCGCAGCGCGACGTCCCGGGCGGCTTCACGGCCGACCCCGACGTGATGGACACGTGGGCCACCTCGTCGCTCACCCCGCAGATCGTCACCGGCTGGCAGCACGACGACGACCTGCACAAGCGGACCTTCCCGATGGATCTGCGCCCCCAGGGCCAGGAGATCATCCGCACCTGGCTGTTCTCCTCGGTCCTGCGGGCCGACCAGGAGAGCGACGTCCTGCCGTGGAAGACGGCCGTCCTCTCCGGGTGGATCCTCGACCCCGACCGCAAGAAGATGTCCAAGTCCAAGGGCAACGTCGTCACGCCCATGGACCTGCTGGTGCAGAACGGCTCGGACGCGGTCCGCTACTGGGCGGCCAACGGGCGGCCCGGCGCCGACCTGGCGTTCGACCCGGCCCAGATCAAGGTCGGGCGGCGGCTGGCGACCAAGCTGCTCAACGCGTCGAAGTTCGCGCTCGGGCTGGGCGCGGCCGAGGCGCTGCGGCAGCCGGTCACCGAGCCGCTCGACCGGGCCATGCTGACCCGGCTCGCGGCCGTGGTCAGCGCGGCCACCGAGGCGTTCGACCGCTACGACCACACCGAGGCGCTGCAGACGACCGAGGCGTTCTTCTGGACGTTCTGCGACGACTACATCGAGCTGGTCAAGGAGCGGGCGTACGCGCAGGGGCCGGGGGCCGACTCGGCCCGGGCCGCGCTGGCGGCGGGGCTGTCGGTG
Source organism: Paractinoplanes atraurantiacus (assembly GCF_900215205.1). Lineage (GTDB taxonomy): Bacteria > Actinomycetota > Actinomycetes > Mycobacteriales > Micromonosporaceae > Actinoplanes > Actinoplanes atraurantiacus. The sequence continues at coordinate 696,641 of NZ_OBDY01000001.1, read as the reverse complement.
CTGCTGCGGCTGTTCGCGCCGTTCCTGCCGTACGTGACGGAGGAGGTCTGGTCGTGGTGGCGGTACGGCTCCGTGCACAAGGCGACCTGGCCGACGACGTACGAGCTGACCCGGGTCGCCGGCGAGGGTGACGCGAGCCTGCTCGGCCTGGCCGGCGACGCGCTGCGCCAGGTCCGGCGGGCCAAGAGCGACCGGAAGCTGTCGATGAAGGCCGACGTGCCGCTGGCCGAGGCGCTCGGCCCGGCCGAGCTGCTCGACAAGCTGGCGCTGATCGAGGGCGACCTCAAATCGGCCGGCCGGATCGCGAAGCTCGACATGCTGCCCGGCCGTACGCCGGAATTGGTCATCGCCTGCGCCTTCTGACCGGCCGTAGCGGCTCCGGCTCTGGCGAAACGCCGGAGCCGGGGCCGCCGGCAGGGCAGCATGAGAGGCATGATCGCGCCTGACCAGGTGGAGGCGCCCGCGCGCGACGCCGTGCTGTTCCGGTCGTCGCCGGTGCGGACGTTCGTCACCGTCTTCGTGCTGTTGATGCTGTCGTTCGCGCTCGTCTCGCCGATCATGGCGGCGGTGACGGGCGGAACCGGGAACCCGTGGTGGCACACCGCGGTCCAGGCCGGAGTGGTCGCGGTCTTCGGGGCGGCCTGCTTCGCCTACTCGACGCGGGGTTCCCTGAAAACGTGGGTGCGGGTCTCGTCGGGCGGCCTCGAACTGGCCGCCCAGGACAGCGACCCGATCCTGCTGGCCTGGGAGGACATCGCCTCGGTGAAGGTGCGCCGGGCCCGGCTGCGCAACGTCCTCGACGTCACGCCGGTCGACCTCGACAGCGTGCACCCGGTGCAGGGCCAGCGGGTCGGCTGGCCGGCCCTGGCCGACACACCGAACGGCACCGCTTTCACGGCCGACCTCAGCGAGATCTGGCCGGGCCCGCGACGGTTACGCCGCGAGCTCGCCAAACACCTGCGCCAGACCGAGGGCTAGAAGTCGCCGCCGAAATCGCCGCCGAAATCGCCGCCGCCGCCGTCCCAGCCGCCGCCCATGTCGCCACCGCCCATGTCGCCGCCGCCGAAGTCGCCGGCCGCGTCGGCGTAGCCGTCCTGGAAGCCGTCGCCGTAGCCCATGTCGCCGAAGCCCGGCGAGAACAGGGCGTCGAAGATCAGCAGACCGCCGAGGGCGCCGGCGCCGGCACCGAGCGCGGTCTTCCACACCGGCGTCGAATACCAGCCGGCCGGAACCGGGCGGCCCTGCACGCGACCGCCGGGGTAGTAGTAGGGAGTGTCGGCGCCCGGCTGCGGGCCCGCCTTGTAGCTGTGGCCCTGCACGTTGACCTCGCGCTCCTTGGTCAACTGGCCGACGCCCTGCGCGCTCGCCAGCGGCGGCAGCTCGGGGCCGGGGTCGAGGCCCATCGCGATGCGACCGGCCCGCACATACTGCAGGCCCTCCAGCGCCGACTCACGCGCCAACTCGTACTGCCGGACGGTGTTGGCCTGCTGCAGTTGACCGCCCGCAGCGTTGTACCGCTCGCCCGCGTCGGCCAGCGCCTGCTGCGCGGCGGCGTCGCTGCCGTGCAGGTTCATGAGCTGACCGCCGAGCCGCTCGTACCACCGCTGGGCCTCGGCCCGGGCGTCCTCGAGCCGCGTTTGCTGAGATGCCGCCCCGTTCCGCCGCGCCAAGGCGATCACGAGAACGACCACGACGATGATGGCCAGAATCAGCAACACGCTCATGTTCCAACGGTACCCTCGCGAATCACGTCGTAGCTGTCTGGCAATCTCCGTCATGTGACTGTCTCGACGCTGGCCGTGGTGCTCCTCTGTCTGGCCGCCGGGGCCGCGATCGGCTGGTTCGCCGCGCGGCTGCGGGCCGCCGCCGACATCGCCCGGCTCGAGGCGACCGTGCAGGCCCGCGCCGACGGGGAGGAACGCCTCGAGCAGTCGATGCGCGCGCTGTCGTACGAGGCGACCGCCCAGTCCCAGGAGGCCGTGGCCCGGGCCGTGGCCCCGCTGCACGAGACCCTGCGCCGCTACGAGCAGCGGGTCGCCGAGCTGGAACGGGAGCGCGTCGACGCGTACGCCGAATTGCGCCAGCAGGTCCGTTCGATGAGCGAGGTCTCCGGTGAGCTCCGCACCGAGACGAAACAGCTGGTCGCCGCGCTGCGGACGCCGCAGGTGCGAGGACGCTGGGGCGAACATCAGCTCCGCCGCATCGTCGAGGCAGCCGGCCTGCTCGAGCATTGCGACTTCGCCGAGCAGGTGACGGCCACGACCGACAATTCGGGCGTACGCCCCGACCTCGTCGTCCGGATGCACGGTGGCCGCACCGTGGTCGTCGACGCCAAGGCGCCGCTCGAGGCCTATCTGTCGGCCCTGGAGGCGCGCGACGAGCGCACCCGCGACTCGCATCTCACCCAGCACGCCCGCCACCTGCGGGCCCACATCGACGCGCTCGCGGCCAAAGAGTATTGGACCGCCTTCGAGCAGTCCCCCGACTTCGTGGTGCTCTTCCTGCCGGCCGACCCGTTCCTCGACGCGGCCCTCCAGCACGACCCGACACTGATGGAGCACGCCTTCCGGCGCAACGTCGTGCTGGCCACCCCGGCCACGCTCATCGCGATGCTGCGCACGGTCGCCTACTCGTGGCGGCAGGAGGCGCTGGCCCGCAACGCCGTGGCCGTGCACAGCCTGGCCCGCGAGCTCTACAGCCGGCTGGCCACCCTGGGCGACCACGTCGGCAAGGTCGGCACTGCGCTCGGGGGCGCCGTCACGGCGTACAACCGGGCGGTCGGCTCTTTGGAAGCGCGCGTGCTGGTCAGCGCGCGCAGGCTGGCCGAGATGGGCGTCTCCGACGACGAACTCGTCACGCCTCCGCAGATCGAGGTCGCGCCCCGGCAGCCCCAATCGCCGGAGCTGGTCGACTGACAAGGGGCCCGCCCTCCCCGGGGGCCCCCGTCCTGCTCCAGTCTGACGGATCTGACGGGCGGGAAGGGGGCCGAGCCGGCGAGCTGTGGACAACCAACCGGCTTGTGGAAAACCTCAGGCGCGAGCGGCCGCGGCCTTCATGTCGCGGCGGAGCTCCTGCGGAAGCGAGAACGTCAGGCGCTCCTCGGCCGTGGTGAACTCGGTGACCTCACCGAAGCCGCGGGTCGCGAGGTGGCCGAGGACCTCCATGACCAGGTCCTCCGGGACGCTGGCGCCCGACGAGACACCGACCGTGGTCGCGCCCTCGAGCCACTCGTCCTTGATCTCGGAGGCGTAGTCGACCAGGTGGCCTGCGCGCGCGCCCGCGTCCACGGCGACCTCGACCAGGCGTACGGAATTGGACGAATTAGTCGAGCCCACCACGATCACCACGTCGCACTCGGGGGCGATCTCCTTGACCACGTGCTGGCGGTTCTGGGTGGCGTAGCAGATGTCGTCGCTGGGCGGCGACTGAAGCAGCGGCAGGCGGGTCTTGAGCCGGGCCACGGTCTCCATCGTCTCGTCGACCGAGAGCGTGGTCTGCGAGAGCCACACGACCTTGGACGGGTCGCGGACGACGACCTGGTCGACCGAGTCGGGGCCGTCGACGAGCTGGATGTGCTCGGGGGCCTCGCCGGACGTGCCGATGACCTCCTCGTGGCCCTCGTGGCCGATGAGCAGGATGTCGTAGTCGTCGGCGGCGAACCTTTTCGCCTCGTGGTGGACCTTGGTGACCAGCGGGCAGGTCGCGTCGATGGCCTTGAGGTTGCGGCTGCGGGCCTGTTCGTGCACCTCGGGGGCGACGCCGTGGGCGGAGAAGACGACGGTGGAGCCCTCGGGCACCTCCTCGTTCTCCTCGACGAAGATCGCGCCGGCCGCCTCGAGCGTGCTGACCACGTGTTTGTTGTGCACGATCTGCTTGCGCACGTAGACCGGGGCGCCGTACAGCTTCAGCGCCTCTTCGACGGTCTGCACCGCACGGTCGACGCCGGCGCAGTAGCCGCGCGGCTTGGCCAGCAACACACGCTTCCGGGGCTCAGTCACCCGGCCATGGTACGTGGATCCCCCTCATGCATGCTTCTCTGCGATCCGCGCCACAGGCATACTCGTGCGGTGATATTGCGGGAAGCAGCCAGAGGCCTGAATTTCGCGGTGGGCGCGTTGTCGCTGGTCCTGGGCCTGACCTGGATACTTCTCAATCTGCATTCGGCCAGTTACCGGCTGGATCTGCTGATCGGCGCGGTGCTCGCCGCGGGCGGTCTGGTGCTGCTCATGCCGCATCGCGTCCGGCTGCCGGGCCGGGTCACCGCGATCGTCATGGGCGTCTGCGCGCTGGCCGGGACGGCTGCCGGGCTCGCCGCCTCGAAGTCACAGCTGTGCTGCGACGTCGCCTTCATCGTCGACCGCGGCTGGCCGTTCACCTGGGCCAGCCGGGGCGCGGTGGCGGACGATTCCGAGACAGCGGTGCGGCTGGCGGCCGGCGCGGACTGGACGGTCAACTTCCTCTCACTCTTCGCGGACCTTCTGCTTTTCTCGTACGCCGGTTTGCTGCTCCTAGTAGTAGTTCTGCTGTTCCGACGCACTAAAAGCGGATATCGGGCGTAACTTCCTCCATTCGCCGGGATACTCGGATTCATGCCTGAGGCCCCGGTGGACGACCCCGGACTCCTGGCGGGGGCGGCGACCACGCTTCGCCTGATCATCGGCTGGGCCTTCACCGCGCTGGCCCTGCTCAACCTCGCCATGGGTCTCGACTCGTTCGCGTACGGCCTGTTCCACGGCGTACTCCTGCTGGCCGGTCTGACCCTGCTCGGCCTCCAGCGCGTCGGCCGCCGGCCGGGCCGGACCGCGTGGGTGGCCGGCGCGGCCGTCGCCGTGCTCGGCCTGGTGATCTCGACACTGCCCCAGAGCCAGGTCAATTGTTGTTCTTCCGAGTACGGGGTCAGACACGGCTTCCCCTTCACCATGTGGGCCCGCGATCCCGGCGGCTGGCACGCCGACGGCGCCCGGATCGCCGTCGCCCTGCTCTTCTGGGCGCTGATCGGAATGCTGGTGCTGATCGCCGTCGCCCGCCTCACCCCGTCCCGCCCTTCTTCCGCCGCGCCCGGCCGGCCCTCCTCCGCCGCGCCCGGCCGCCCCTCCTCCGCCGCGACGGCGCCGCCTTCGAAAGCCGGCAACCATGCCGAGGAACGCGGGACGCGCACCGCGGACGACGAGAATGTCAGAGGGCTTCCGTAATCTGGCCGGGTGAGTGAGCCAGCAGGAGCCAAGAGCACCGCCGACGAGCCGTGGCCGGTGCGCGTCGTCAGTCAGAAAGTCGGCGCCTGGATCTCCAAGCTGGGCTGGGTGTGGGTCGACGGCCAGGTGGCCCAGATCAGCCGCCGCCCCGGCTCCAGCGTGGTCTTCCTGACCCTGCGCGACCCCTCGGCCGACCTGAGCCTCACCGTCACCGCCCACCGCGACGTGCTCGACGCCGGCGCGCCCGAGCTGGCCGAGGGCGCCCGGGTCACGCTGCACGCCAAGCCGGAGTTCTACCCTGCCCGGGGCACGCTCAGCCTTCGCGCCGACGAGATCCGCCAGGTCGGCCTGGGCGAGCTGCTGGCCCGGCTCGACCGGCTGAAAAAGCTGCTGGCGGCCGAGGGCCTGTTCGCCCGCGAGCGCAAGCGCCGTCTGCCGTTCCTGCCCCGCAAGATCGGCCTGATCACCGGCCGGGCCAGCGCGGCCGAGCGCGACGTCCTGATGAACACGCGCCGCCGCTGGCCGGCCGTCGAGTTCTTCACGATCAACGTGCCGGTCCAGGGGCCGACCGCGGTGCCGCAGATCATCGATGCGCTCAAGGTGCTCGACAAGGACGAGACGGTCGACGTCATCGTGATCGCCCGCGGCGGCGGCAGCGTCGAAGACCTGCTGCCGTTCTCCGACGAGGCGCTGTGCCGGGCGGTCTTCGGCGCCCGGACCCCGGTGGTCAGCGCGATCGGCCACGAGACCGACGCGCCCCTGCTCGACTACGTGGCCGACCTGCGCGCGTCGACGCCGACCGACGCGGCCAAGCGCATCGTGCCCGACCTGGCCGAGGAGCGGCAGCTGATCGACGTGGCCCGCCGCCGGCTCGAGCGCGCGGTGCTCACCCTGGTCGACCGCGAGACCCACCGCCTCGAGTCGTGGCGCTCGCGCCCGTCGCTGTCCCGCCCCGAGCTGATGGTCGACCAGCGCGCGGCCGACGTGACGGCCCTGCGTGACCGCGCCGTCCGCAGCCTGGAAAATCGCCTGCGCCGCGCCGACGACGACCTGCGCCACACGGTGGCCCGCCTGCGCGCCCTGTCCCCGGCGGCGACGCTGCAGCGCGGCTACGCGATCGTCCAGCGCGCCGACGGCCACGTGGTCCGGGCCGCCGACGACGTCAAGACCGACGACCTGGTGAGGGTCCGGCTCGCCGAGGGCGAGTTGCAAGCAGTCGTAAAGGAGAACCAGTGAGCGACGACAAGCTGAGCTACGAGCAGGCCCGCACCGAGCTGGCCACCGTGGTGGAGCGGCTGGAGCAGGGCGGCAGCTCCCTGGAGGAGTCGCTGGCCTTGTGGGAGCGCGGCGAGAAACTGGCCGACATCTGCCAGCGCTGGCTCGACGGCGCCCGCGACCGTATCGAGGCCGCCCGCGCCGCCCGCGCCGACAGCTGACCGGGAGTCAGCGCAGGGAGCCCGCGAATTGTTCGAGGGTGTCGACGTCGCTCTTGCCGATGACGATGACCGTGCGGGTCTGGTCGGCCAGGACGAGGGCCTTCTCGCCGGGGCGGGTGTCGTAGAGGCGCCAGACGCCGGCGTCCGAGCGGAACTCGCCGGCCGGCTTGGCCTGTTTGGTGAGCTCGGTGGGGAGCAGGGTCGCCGAGGCGACGTTGCTCTCGACGAGCTGGAGGGCGTCCTTGTCGGGGTCGACGTAGCCGATCCGCAGGGTGGCGCCGTCGGTCTGGCGGCGGAAGTTCGCCGCTGACACGTGCCAGTCGTCGCCGAGGCCGGTCGGCTCCAGCACCGGGAAGATGTTCGCCTTCTGCGCCTCCTGGAGCGCCGGCGCGGGGTCGACCGTGATCGGCGCGTCACCGTTCAGCACCGTCCGGTAGAAGACCAGCAGCAGCGCGATCGGCACGAGCAGGACCAGCAGCGACATCGCCATGTCCTTCGGCGACCGCGCCTGCCCCCGCTCGAGCCGAGCCGGCGCCTCGGACGGCGCCTCGTCCGCGGTGGCAACCGCAGAGCCCGCGGGCGCGGCGGACGAGGTCGCGGATTCGGCGGCGGACACGGAGCCAGCGGGCGCAGAGCCAGCGGCGGGCATAGGACCGGCGGCGGGCGTGGATTCAGCCGCGGAACCAGCGGCGGGCACGGAGCCGGCGGGCGCAGAGCCAGCGGTCGGCGCGGATTCAGCCAAGGGACCAGAGGCAGCCGCGGAACCGGAGGCGGGTGCGGGGCCGGAAGCAGGCGCGGAGCCGGCGGCGGGTACGGGGCCGGCGGCGGGTGCGGGGCCGGAAGCGGGCGCGGGGCCGGCGGCGGGCGGCGGCGTGGCCTGAGGGGCGGAAGGGGCGGAGGTGTCCGGTGCGGCTGGTTCCACTCACCCATTGTTAACCATGTCGCTGGGGCGGGACTTTGCACATCCGTACATGTGAGGATCGGGTTACTCACCAGCCCCGCAGAGTCGCGAGGAGGCGCCCATGCCAGCACGGGTCCCGCAGGATCTCGATCGCAACATCGCCCTCGATCTTGTTCGTGTCACCGAGGCCGCGGCCATGGCGGCCGGCCGCTGGGTCGGTCGCGGCGACAAGAACGGTGGGGACGGCGCGGCCGTCGACGCCATGCGCAAGCTGATCAATTCGATTCAGATGCGCGGCACCGTGGTCATCGGCGAGGGCGAGAAGGACGAGGCGCCCATGCTCTACAACGGTGAGCGGGTCGGCGACGGCACCGGTCCCGAGGTGGACGTGGCGGTGGACCCGATCGACGGCACCACGCTGATGAGCAAGGGCATGCCCGGCGCCGTGGCCGTGCTCGCCGTGGCCGAGCGCGGCGCCATGTTCGACCCGAGCGCCGTCTTCTACATGGACAAGATCGCCGTCGGGCCGGATTGCGCCGACGTCGTCGACATCAACGCCGGCACCGCCGAAAATCTGCGCCGCATCGCCAAGGCCAAGCGGTCCAGCATCTCCGACGTCACCGTCTGCATCCTCGACCGGCCGCGCCACGCCAAGCTGGTCGAGGAGGTGCGCCAGGCCGGCGCGAACATCAAGTTCATCTCCGACGGCGACATCGCCGGCGCCATCTCGGCCGCCCGGGCCGAGTCCGACGTGGACGTGCTGATGGGCATCGGCGGCACCCCGGAGGGCATCACCGCCGCCTGCGCCATCAAGTGCCTCGGCGGCATGATCCAAGCCAAGTTGTGGCCGCACGACGACGCCGAGCGGGAGAAGGCGATCGCCGCCGGGCACGACCTCGACCGGGTGCTGACCACCGACGACCTGGTCACCGGCGACAACTGCTTCTTCGTGGCCACCGGCGTGACCAGCGGTGACCTGCTCAAGGGCGTGCGCTACCGCTCCGGCGGGGCGCACACCCAGTCGATCGTCATGCGGTCCAAGAGCGGCACGATCCGGGTCATCGACTCGTACCACCGGCTGGAGAAGCTCGCCCTCTATTCGGCCATCGACTTCGACGGCCATCTGCCGACCGTTCCCCTCGGCGAGGGTGAACCGGTCATCTAACTCTCAGGAAGGTGAGGCCCGCCAACTGTTGGCGGGCCTTGCCGGACCCTGGAACCATTGACCAATGAGTTACGGGGCAGATACGACCCGCGCAGAGGCCGAGGCCAAGTTCGGCACCGACGAGTTCTACGCGTCCCTCGGGCGCGCGTTCCTGACCATGTGCGCCGTCATTCCCGTCCTCTTCCTCATCGAGGCGATCGACGTCGGCATCGGCTCCGGCCAGCTCGACGTGGCCGGCGGCATCATCCCGCACCGCATCGCCGGGCTCGACGGCGTGCTGTTCAGCCCGTTCCTGCACGCCGGGTGGGACCACCTCTACGGCAACGCCGTCCCGCTGATCCTGGTCGGCACGTTCGCCCTGGCCGGCGGGGTCCGGCGGTTCATCTGGTCGACCTTCGTGATCATGCTGGTGAGCGGTCTGGGCGTCTGGTTCGTCGGCGACCCCAACAGCGTCGTGGTCGGCGCGAGCGGCGTCATCTTCGGCTACCTCGGCCTGCTGGTGACCCGCGGCCTGGTCGAGCGGAGCTGGTGGAACCTGGGCGTGGCCGCGTTCATCGGCCTGCTCTACTGGTACCAGATCTACAACATCCTGCCGACCGACCAGCCGGTCTCCTGGCAGGGTCACCTGCTGGGCCTGCTCGGCGGCGTGATCGCCGCGATCCTGTTCCGGCGGAAAAGGCCGAAGGCAGTGGCCTACTGAAGTTGGCGCAGCGCGGCCACGATCGCGGGGCGGAAGGTGCTGATCTGGGTGTAGACGCCCGGATAGCCGTCCCGCGCGCAGCCGAGCCCCCAGCTCACGATGCCCACCTGCACCCACTGGCCACGCCGGTCCTGATCGACCATCGGGCCGCCGCTGTCGCCCTGGCAGGTGTCGACCCGCCGGTCTCCGGCGCACATCTGCTCGTCGCGGACGAGCTTCACCCCCGCTTTGAGGTACGCCTTCGCGCAGCTCGCGTCGGGCACCATGGGAACCGTGGCGTAGTGCAGCCGCCGCTCCTGCTTGATGGAGTCCTCGCGGGTCTGCCCCCAGCCCATCACCGTGTAGCGGCCCTTACCGATCGTCTCGGGTGAGATCGGCAGCACGGGCAGGTGCAGCACCCGGTCCATCTGGACGAGCGCCCAGTCGTCGCCGCGGGTCTCGTCCTTGAAGCCGGCGGCGCGGATGACCGAGACGCTGCGGGCGGTCAGCGCCCGGCGCGACTTGAGGTCGGAGACGCCCGCGGTGACCTCGATCCGGTCGGTGGCGCCGGTGCCGTCGACGCAATGGCCCGCGGTCAGCACCACGCGGGGCGCGACCAGCGTCCCGCCGCAGCCCATGGAGAGCCGCACCACCCAGGGGAACTTGCCCTGCGGCGCCACGGTGCCGCCGACCACCTCGCGAACCGGGCGGGGCTCTCCGCCGGCGTGTGCCGGTGAAGAGCCCGCGCCCAGCACTGCCGCGAGGACACCGATCATGACCAGTGAAGCGGCATTTCGGACCATATGGACATTTGATCACAAGGAAACGGGCCGCGCGGTTTGCCGCGCGGCCCGTTCGTGAAACTCTTGTCTACTTAGTACCAACCAGTGTCCTGCGAGTGCGACCAGGCGCCGCAGGGCGTGTCGTACCGGCCCTCGATGTAGCCGAGGCCCCACTTGATCTGGGTCGCCGGGTTGGTCTTCCAGTCGTCACCCTCGGAGGCCATCTTGCTGCCGGGCAGCGACTGGGGGATGCCGTACGCACCGGAGCTGGGGTTGCTGGCCTTGTAGTTCCAGCCGCTTTCCTTGTCCCACAGCTTGTTGAGGCACGGGAACTGGTCGATGCCGAAGCCCGCGGCGATCATCAGCGCGCAGCCGGTCGCCCGGGCGCCCGAGTATTCGTCACAGGAGGCGGGGATCTCGCCCGTGTACTCGGTGGGGCCGCTGCTCTCCTCGGACTCCTCGGCCTTCTTCTTGGCCTCGGCCGCCTTCTTGGCGGCTTCCTCGGCCGCCTTCTTCGCCTCGGCCGCCTTCTTCTGAGCAATCACCTTTTGCTCGGTCGAGTGCGCCTGAGCGGCGGAGACCTTGGCCGCGGCGGCGGCTTTCTCGGCGGCGCCGGCCTCGGCCTGGCTGCGCTGCGCGCGGTCCGCGGCGTGCGCGGCCTGGCGCTGCTTCAGCAGGACGGTGTCGTCGACGCTCGCCTGCACGACAAGTTGCGCTCCGGCACTCGTCTGCTGGACTTCCCGGTCCTGTCCGAGGTAGACACCTCCGGCGGCGCCCGCGACAAGCAGGCCGACCGCGGTGACTCGTACTCCGACCCGGCTCCAGAGCCGATTCACGAAGGTTCCCTTCGTCGGGGGCAATGACGCGGCACGTCCTCCACCAGGGGAAATGGTGGTGGGGCGTGCCGCGAGCACCGCGACCACTCGGGCCGGGGAGGTGGCCCGAAGTCGATCTCCCGACAACGATGACCACGCATGGCGCTCGCCAGACACCATGGCGCACCGTGAAGTGGATGTGAAACGTCAGAGCGGGGTTGTGACTTTGCTCACTCCAATTTCACGCTCAAATCGGGTGAAAGAGCGCAGAAATCGCGTCACTCCGAAGGGAACACCGTTGTCACCTTACGGAGTGTAGCGATCACTCAGAGTGGAATCTCTTCGAGGAGATCGGTGACCACCTCGGCGATGGGCGAACGCTCCGATCGGGTCAGCGTCACGTGGGCGAAGATCGGGTGTCCCTTGAGGGCCTCGATCACGGCGGTGACGCCGTCGTGCCGGCCCACCCGCAGGTTGTCGCGCTGCGCCACGTCGTGGGTGAGGACCACCCGCGAGCCCTGCCCGATGCGGGAGAGCACCGTCAGCAGCACGTTGCGCTCCAGCGACTGTGCCTCGTCGACGATCACGAAGGCGTCGTGCAGGCTCCGGCCGCGGATGTGGGTCAGCGGCAGCACCTCGAGCATCCCGCGGGCCATCACCTCCTCGACCACGTTCGCGTGCGCGACCGCGCCGAGCGTGTCGAAGACGGCCTGGGCCCAGGGCGACATCTTCTCGTTCTCGGTGCCGGGCAGATATCCCAGCTCCTGGCCGCCGACCGCGTAGAGCGGGCGGAACACGATGACCTTTTTGTGGCGGTTGCGCTCCATCGTGGCCTCGAGGCCCGCGCAGAGCGCCAGCGCCGACTTGCCGGTGCCGGCCCGGCCGCCGAGCGAGACGATGCCGATCGACTCGTCGAGCAGCAGGTCGAGGGCCACGCGCTGCTCGGCCGAGCGGCCGCGGATGCCGAAGGCCTCCCGGTCGCCGCGCACCAGCCGTACCGACTTGTCGGGGTTGACCCGGGCCAGCGCCGACCCGCGCGGTGAGTGGATCACCAGGCCGGTGTGGCAGGGCAGGCGCTCGGTCTCCTCGAGCTCCAGCTCCTCACCGCCGTAGAGCGCGCTGACCTGGTCCTCACCGAGCTTGAGATCGGCCATGCCGGTCCAGGTGGGGTCGCTGGCCTGCCCGTGCCGGTACTCGTCGGCGGTGAGGCCGACCGAGGCCGCCTTGACCCGCAGCGGCATGTCCTTGCTGACGAGCGTGACCTCGCGGCCCTCGGCCGCGAGCCCCAGCGCCACCGAGAGGATCCGGGTGTCGTTGGCGTCGTTGCGGAAGCCATGCGGCAGGACGCTCTGGTCGGCGTGGTTGAGCTCGACCCGCAGCGTGCCGCCCTCGTCGTTGCAGAGCACCGGCTCGTCGAGCCGGCCGAACTTGATCCGGAGCTCGTCCAGGAAGCGCAGCGACTGGCGAGCGAACCAGCCCAACTCGGGATGGTGGCGTTTTCCCTCCAACTCGGAGATCACGACGAGGGGGATGACCACCTCGTGATCGGAGAACCGGCGGAACGCCGCCGGGTCGGACAGCAGGACCGAGGTGTCCAGAACGAAAACACGGCCCTCTCGGGCCGGTTCCATGGTTCCGGAGACTTTGGCGGCCGAGTCACGTGAAGACTTAGCGACGTCGGCGTCAGATCGGCGTGATGTCACAGGCCTGCTCCAGCGGGCGTGCAACCCGGTACGCCCGCGGTCCGCCACCTCCGGCGCCCGATCTCATGCACGGGACGGATTGCAGGCCCCGTGGCGCACTTGTCGCAGGTCCGGGCCGGCCGGCTGGCTCGGGATGACCCCGTGCCATGACTCAAACGCTAGCGGTCATCAGCCGTACGCGGTAGTACGCAAAAACGGGTGACGTCCAACTCTCGGCTAATTTTGCGCGCATGAAACGTCACCCTCGGCGGGTAATCTGAGCGTCGTGGCACAGACTCCGCGTCCGACCCATCCGCTGAGCCGTCAGAGCGAGGGCCTCCAGAACGAGGGCATCGCCGAGGCCTGGGCGTTCACCGCCGAGCACAGGCAACGGACCACGTTCTTCTTCGACTTCGACGGCGTGCTCTCGCCGGTCACCGACGACCCGGACGCGTCGCAGCCGGTGCCGTCCGTGCTGGGCGTGCTCGAAAAGCTCGCCACCGTGGTGCAGCGTGTCGCCATCGTGTCGGCCCGTCCGGTCAGCTTCCTGCGGTCCCGTTTCTCCTCGCTCGAGGGCGTCGACCTCTACGGCCTGTACGGCCTCGAGGTGTGGCACGAGGGCGAGGTCGTCACCGAGCCGGCCGCGCTGCCCTGGGTGCCGGCCATGGCCGAGCTGGCCGAGCGGGCCAAGACCGAGCTGCCCGGCGACGTCCTGGTGGAGTACAAGCGTCTTTCCGTGGCCCTGCACTACCGCACGGCCCCGCAGCGGGCCGGCGAGGTCGAGCGCTGGGGTCACGAGCAGGCCGAGGCGAAAGGCCTGCGCATCCAGGCCGGCCGCATGGTGGTCGAGCTCAAGCCGCCGGTCGACCAGGACAAGGGCATGGTCATCACCGAGGGCGTCCGCGACGCGGGCTGCGCGTGGTATTTCGGTGACGACATGTCCGACATCAAGGCGTTCGACGCTCTGCGCGCCCGCGAGGCGGTCGACCCGTCGTTCTTCGGTGTCGCGGTGGCCGTGGCCAACCCCGAGACCGGCGCCGAGGTGTCCAGCGCGGCCGACCTGACCCTCGACTCCCCCGGCGCGGTCGCTCAGTTCCTCGCCGAGGGCCTCGAGCGCTTCTAGTCAGGCGCCGAAACGGCGCTGCCGGTTGCCGTACGACCGCAGCGCCCGGAGGAAGTCGATCCGGCGGAAATCGGGCCAGTTGGCGTCGTGGAAATAGAACTCCGAGTGCGCCGACTGCCACAGCAGGAAGCCGGAGAGCCGCTGCTCGCCGCTGGTGCGGATGACCAGGTCGGGATCGGGCTGGCCGCGGGTGTAGAGGTGCTCGGCGATGTGGTCGACGTCGAGGATCTCGGCCATCTCCTCGATCGTGCGGCCGGCCGCGGCCTGCTCGTGCAGCAGGGAGCGCACCGCGTCGGCGATCTCGCGGCGACCGCCGTACCCGACCGCCATGTTGACCTCGACACCGATCGTGCGGTTGCGGGTCTTCTCCTGGGCCGCCTTGAGCACGGTGGCCGTGGAGGCGGGCAGGATGTCGAGGGCGCCGACGATGCGCAGCCGCCACGGGTTGCCCTCCTCGGCCAGCTCGCTGGCCAGATCTTCGATGATCTGGAGCAGCGGGTCGAGCTCGGCCGCCGGGCGCCGCAGGTTGTCGGTGGCCAGCAGGTAGAGCGTGACGTGCTTGATGCCGGCCTGGTCGCACCAGGTCAGCAGCTCCTTGACACGGGCGGCGCCGACGCGGTGGCCGTCGTTGGGGTCGACGAACCCCATTTCACGGGCCCAGCGACGGTTGCCGTCGCACATGACGCCGACGTGCTGGGGCACGGGCTTGCCGGCCAGCTTGCCGGCCAGCCGCCGTTCGTACACGCGGTAGAACGGAGTGGAGATCAGGGACCGCAGACTCATCGCATCAAACCCTAGCCCGCTCCGGTAGCCACTCAAGGGTGGGCTCGGCGACGGTGACTCAACCGCAAGGTGATGAGTCCGATCGTGCGAGCGTCGAAAACCCCGTCACCGAGGCCCAGCTCCACCATCCGGTCGAAAACGCCACCATCTCGGGCGGCCGCCCCCACCGCCGCGTCGACCACGCTCGGCCGGCGGCTGAGCCAGGCCGCGAAGCCCGAGTGCCGCAAATGCCGTCCGAGCCGCCGGCGCAGGGCGTCGCGATAGCGCTCGGCCACCCGTTCGGGTCCGGCCGCGGCGGCGGCGCCGGCCAGCGAGCCGGAGAGCACGGCGTAGAAGATCCCCTCCCCGGTGAACGGGTTGATCAGCGAGAGGGCGTCGCCCGCGAGCAGCACGCGGCCGCGTCCCGGCGGCGGCCGGTGTGTCGAGAGAGGCAGGTGGTGCCCCCGCACGCCGGCCGGTTCGGCGCCGGTCAGGAGGTCCCTCATTCTTTCCAAGAGGTACGCCCGGGAGAGCGGCACCCCACGGAGAACCTCCCCGTAGCCGACGTTGGCGGTGCCGTCGCCGAGCGGGAACTCCCAGGCGTACGCGGGCCAGCGCTGCCGCGTGGTGATGATGACCTGTTCGCCGGTGTTGGTGGTCGGCGCGTAGCCGCGGACGGCGATGGCGAGGTGGCCGGGCGGGTTGAGCGGGTGGCCGAGCTGCCGGCGTACGACCGAGCCGGCGCCGTCGGCCCCGATGAGCACCCGCGCCCGCACGAGATCGTCGATGACGACACCGTCGCCGTGATCGCTCACCCGGCGTACGGAATGACGCCGCAACTCCGCCCCCGCCGCGACCGCCGCCCGCACCAGCCGTTCGTCGAAGACCCGCCGGGGAACCGTGTGCGCCGGCCGCGGCAGCGGCCGGGCCACCGCCGAGCCACCCGGACCGACCAGGCGCAACCGTTCGACGGCCGGGTAACCATCGGTCACCCCGGACACGCCGAGGCCGTCGAGGACGGCGACCGCCTCGGCCGCGATGCCGTCGCCGCACACCTTGTCGCGAGGAAAGTCGGCCCGGTCGAGCAGCAGCACTCTCGCGCCGGCCCGGGCGGCGGCGACCGCGGCGGCGGCACCGGCCGGACCGGCGCCGGCCACCACCACGTCGAAGCTCTCGACCGGCATGCCGGCCCTCCTCAGGTGCGCACCTCGGCGGGGATGTCGGCCACCGCGGCGGCCCGGTACAAGGCGTACCAGGTCAGCAGCGCGGCGGCCAGCAGCGGAGCGCCGTCACGGATCAGGCCGTCCGTCCCGAGCAGGAAGTAGCAGAGCGGCAGGTCCCAGAGCAGGACGAAGAAGGTCAGCCAGCCCAGGGCCCGGCGCGCCCCGGCCTTGCCGCGCATCAGGAAGATCGTGCACAGCAGGACGGCGTAGCTGACCGCGATGCCCGCGAACAGCCAGAACACCACGGCCAGCAGCCACTGTGGCCGGTCGCGCAGCTCACCGAACGCGATGAGGCACGGCACCAGCATCAGCGGGCTGTAGGTGAAGGCGGCCAGTCGCGCGGTGAGCAGCCACCCGGCGACCGGGGCACGCCGGGGAGCGGCCTCGCGCATCGACAGGCCCTCGCGGGTCAGCACGAGCCGGTTCGGATGGCGCACCAGATGCTCGCGGGCGGCCGGGTGCCGGTAGAGCAGCGCGACCACCGTGACACAGAGGACGACCAGGACGGCGAAGCCGATCACGCCCGGCCGGGGCGGAACTCCCTCACGCGGCACGACCAGGCGGCCCACCGCGAAGATCGTGGTCACGGCCAGGATCAGGCCGAGCGGACGGGCCGCCGCACGTGACCGGCGCACCTGCCGGATCAACAGGAGCCAGCCGAGGGTACGCAGCAGCGCCCACCCGGTGCGGACCGCGAGGCCGAAGCCGTGCTCGGGCGCGTACGAGTAGTTGAGGATCTCGACCACGACGGTGGCGGCGGCGGTCGTCACCAGCAGGGCGATCAGGACGCGAAGGGCGCGGGGCACGGTGTTCCGTGTACCCGGAGCGCGCCCGCCTCACGCGAGGGTGAGACGGGCGCGGGTGGTCAGGCGTCGGCCAGGCGGGCGCGCAGGGCGTCCAACTCGGACCACAGCACGGCCGGCAGCTTGTCGCCGAACTTCGTGAACCACTCGGTGACCTGTGGAATCTCGGCCAGCCACTCCTCGCGGTCGACGCGCAGCACGGCGGCGAGATCGTCGGCGTCCAGGTCGAGGCCGGTCAGGTCGAGGGCGTCCGCGGTGGGCACGTGGCCGATCGCGGTCTCCACCGCCTCGCCCTTGCCGTCGAGCCGCTCGACGACCCACTTGAGCACCCGGCTGTTCTCGCCGAAGCCCGGCCACAGGAAACGGCCATCTTCGCCGCGGCGGAACCAGTTCACGTAGAAGATCTTGGGCAGTTTGCAGGCGTCGCCGGGCGCGCCCTTGGCCATGTCGATCCAGTGCTGGAAGTAGTCGCCGGCGTGGTAGCCGATGAACGGCAGCATGGCCATCGGGTCGCGGCGCACCACACCGACCTGGCCGACCGCGGCCGCGGTGGTCTCGGACGACAGGGTCGCGCCCAGATAGACGCCGTGCACCCAGTCGCGGGCCTCGGTGACCAGCGGGACCGTCGTTCGGCGGCGGCCGCCGAACAGGATCGCGTCGATCGGCACCCCACGAGGATCGTGGTATTCGTCGGCGAGGATCGGGCACTGCTCGATGGGCGTACAGAATCGGCTGTTGGGGTGGCTCGAAGGGTTTTCCGACTCCGGGGTCCAGTCCTGGTTCTTCCAGTCGGTCAGGTGGGCCGGCGGCTCGCCCATGCCCTCCCACCAGATGTCGCCGTCGTCGGTGAGGGCGACATTGGTGAAGACGGAGTTGCCCCGGGCGAGGGTGCGCATCGCGTTCGGGTTGGTGTGGAAGTCGGTGCCGGGAGCGACGCCGAACAGGCCGAACTCGGGATTGGTGGCCCACAGGCGGCCGTCGGAGCCGAACCGCATCCAGGCGATGTCGTCGCCGACGGTCTCGACCTTCCAGCCGGGCAGGGTCGGCTCGAGCATGGCCAGGTTGGTCTTGCCGCAGGCCGAGGGGAAGGCGCCGGCGATGTAGCGGACCTGCCCCTCGGGCGAGGTCAGCTTCATGATCAGCATGTGCTCGGCCAGCCAGCCCTCGTCGCGGGCGGCCACGCTGGCGATGCGCAGCGCGTAGCACTTCTTGCCGAGCAGCGAGTTGCCGCCGTAACCCGAGCCGAACGACCAGATCTCACGGGTCTCGGGGAAGTGCGAGATGTACTTGGTGTCGTTGCACGGCCAGGGGACGTCTTTCTCCCCCGGCGCCAGCGGCGCGCCGACCGAGTGCAGGGCCGGCACGAAATCGGCGTCCTCTCCCATGGCCTCGAGAACGCCGGATCCCATCCGGGTCATGATGCGCATGCTGGCCACGACGTACGGGCTGTCGGTGAGCTCCACCCCGAACATCGGGTTCGGGGCGTCCAGCGGGCCCATGCAGAACGGGACGACATACATGGTGCGGCCGCGCATGCAGCCCCGGTAGAGCTCGGTCATCGTCGACTTCATCTCGGCCGGCGCCATCCAGTTGTTGGTGGGGCCGGCGTCGGCCTCGTCGGCCGAGCAGATGAAGGTGCGCTCCTCGACGCGGGCGACGTCGCCGGGGTCGGTGCGCGCCCAGAACGAGTTGGGCTTCTTCTCGGGGTCGAGCCGCACGAGCGAGCCCGATTCGACCAGGGCATCGGTGAGATTTCGCCACTCCTGCTCCGAGCCGTCGCACCAGACGACGCGGTCGGGAGTGGTCAGGGCGGTTACTTCCTCGATCCAGGCGAGCAGCCGGGGATGAGAAGTAGGGGGCACGGTGATCTCCTTCGGTCGGCGTTGACCAGGACCACTTGCAGTCATGGGGAGTTACCAGAGCCTAAGGGGATGCAACGTTGTGTTCATCGGTAGTTGCTGTGGATAACCGCACAATCCTCGGCAGCCTTGCTTGCAGACGTTCGATTCTTCGCCATTGAGCGCAGTTCCGCGCAGCATCGCCGGAACGGCCGGGGTCGCGCCCCGCCGTTCGGCGACTTTCACAAAACGGACTTAACCCCCTAAGCTTGGGTAATCGGGCTTTCCTCTCCTAGGAGGCAGGAATGACCATCCCGGGCAGTCCAACCGACACGGACACCGAACTACTGGCGGCGGTCCGTGAAGGGGACACCGCGGCGTACGGCACGCTCTACCAACGGCACCACGCCGCGGCCCGGCACCTGGCGTACGGGCTCACCCGCGACCCGGCCGACGCCGACGACCTGGTGGCCGAGACGTTCGCCAAGGTCTTCGCCGCCCTGCGGGCCGGACGGGGACCGCTGGTCGCCTTCCGCGCGTACCTCGCCACCACCATGCGGCACGTCTGTTACCACCGGGCCCGCCGCGACCGGCGGCTCGAGTTCACCGACGACCTCACCCGCTACGACGAGGGCCAGCCCTACACCGACCCGGCACTGGACCGCCTGGAACGGGCGTACGCCGCGGCCGCGTTCCGGCAGCTGCCCGAGCGGTGGCGCGACGTGCTGTGGCAGACCGCGGTCGAGGGCAACAGCCCGTCCGAGGTGGCCGGCATGCTCGGGATGACCCCCAACGCCGTGGCCGTGCTGGCCCACCGGGCCCGCGAGGGCCTGCGCAGCAACTACCTCCAGCAGCACGTGGCGGTGGCCAAGCACCCCGAGTGCCGGTGGGCCGGCGAACGCCTCGGCGTGCACCTGCGCGGGCGGCTCGCCCCCCGCGACAGCAACCGCATGCGCCTGCATCTGGGCTGGTGCGCGGGCTGCCGCGAACGCGTGGCGGAGATCGCCGAGATCAGCGACATGCACCCTCCGTACCAGCAGCGCGGGTTAAGACTCGCCAACGAAAACAGCGGGGCGTGACGGCCCCCGGTACGCTCGGACCGTGCCCGACATCTCGCCGACGCAGCCCTCGGGCCTGCGCGTAAGGATTCGGGGACTCGTCCGCGAGCTCGGCAAGTTCGGCACGGTGGGGACCATCTCCTTCGCGATCGACCTCGCCATCTTCAACGCGTTGCTCCAGGCCGGCGTGGAAACGCTGCTGGCCAAGACCATCTCGACCGTGCTGGCGACCACCGTCGCGTTCACCGGCAACCGGTTCTGGACCTGGCGGCACGCGGCCCACGCCAACATGGCCCGGCAATACACCATGTTCTTCGTGCTCAACGCCATCGGCCTGGGCATCGGGCTGGCCTGCCTGGCCATCAGCCACTACGGCCTGGGCAGCGTCTGGCCGGTCTTCCAGACCAAGCTCGCGGACAACATCTCGGGGCAGCTGATCGGCACCGCCGTCGGCACGCTGTTCCGCTTCTGGTCGTACCGCCGGTTCGTCTTCCCCTCGGCAGCGACACCCGTTGCGACCCCGCCGGGCCCGCCACCCCCTCACGACAGCCGGGCGACTGTGACGCCGCCTGCATCCCCCGTTCGTGACACGGCGTAACAGCCCACTCTCCCGTAAGGTTGCCCAATGCCTTCAGTCAGTTCGCTGACGTCACACCTGCGCCGTCTCGCCCCCGAAGCCATCGCGTTCGGTGTCATCGGCGCCGGAAACACGCTGCTCTACATGGCCATCACCTGGGCGTTGCTGCCGATCGGCGCGGTCAAGGCGAGCGTGGTCGCCACGGTCATCACGACCACCCTGGCGTACTTCGCCAACCGTTACTGGACCTACCGTCACCACACGCGCACGGCCCTGCGCCGCGAGTACACGCTGTTCTTCGGCTTCAACCTGATCGGCATGGTCATCCAGTCCGGCGCCATCGCCATCGGCAAGTACGGCTTCGGGCTGACGGAGGAGCACAACAAGTACGAGTTCATGGGTGTCACCCTGCTCGGCATCGTGGTCGCCACGATCTTCCGCTTCTGGGCCTACCGGACCTTCGTCTTCCTCAAGCCGCCGGTCGACGGCCACGAGGCCGAGCTGGCCGACCTCGACGCCGCGGCCGGCCTGGCCGAGCTGAGCACCGAGGACGAGCCGAAGGCTAGTTCTTCGCCTGTCTCCTGAACAGGCCGCGCCGCTGCTGCACCGGCAGCTCCGGCTCCTCCTCTTCTTCTTCCTCGTCCTCCGGGTGCCGCAGGCGGTCCTGCTCGATCAGCTCGTAGAGCAGCGTCTGCACGCTCTGCGCCCGCGGGACGGCGGCCAGCAGGACGGCCTGCTCGCCGATCGAGTCGACCTTCAACGTCCCCGACCCGAAGACCCGGTCGAGCACCGACTGGTTGACCACGTGGTCGTTGACCCGGTTGAGCGGCAGGTCGCGCCGCTCCCGGGCGATCACGCCGTCCTGAAGCAGGATCCGCTCGCTGGTCAGCACGTAGTGGGTGCAACGCCACTTCACCAGCGGCGCCACCCCGTACCGGACGCCCTGGTAGAGCATGATCAGAGCGACCACGGCGAAGCCGATGCGGCCGCCGTCGTTGGTCGGCAGCATCACCCAGGCCACGGTGCTCACGACGACCGCGAGCAGCACGATCAGGCCCGGGCGGAGGGCCGACTTCCAATGCGGACGCAGGTGGAGGACGAGCTCCTCCTCGTCGGCCAGCACTTCCTGCGGGAACGCCACGCCGTCAGCGTACGTGCAGCACGTCACCCGCCGAGACGCGATCGTCGGCGCCGTCCGCCGTACGGACGACGAGACGGCCGTCGGCGTCGACCGAGGTGGCCTCGCCCTCCAGCGGCCCGCCGGCCGGCAGCAGCACGCGAACCTGACGGCCGATCGTGGCACAACTGCGCCGGTACGCCGCGAGCAGGCCGGACATCTCGGCGTCGCCGTCCGCGTCGCGCCACCCCTGGTACCAGGAGGCGATGCCGCGCAGTGTCGCCCGCAGCAGAGGGTCACGGTCGGTGACCGGGGCGCCGGCCACTCGCAGTGAGGTGGCGGGTAGGCCGTTGGTCTCCGGAAGCTCCTCGGCGCGGGTGCTCACGTTGAGGCCGATGCCGATCACGACGGCGTCACCGGAGGCCTCGGCCAGGATGCCGGCGCACTTGCCGCCACCGACGAGCAGGTCGTTCGGCCACTTGAGGGCCGCTTCGACCTCGGACACCCTGGTCACGGCCTCGCACAGGGCGACCCCGGCCAGCAGCGGCAGCCACCCGAGGGCGCCGGGAGGAACGGCGGGCCAACCCCTTTCCTCATTCCGTACGCCGGGTCGCAGCAGCACACTCACGGTCAGGCCGGCCCGCGGCGGCGACGTCCACTGCCGATCACGACGGCCCCGGCCGGCGGTCTGGCTCTCGGCCACCACCACCAGCCCCTCGGGCTCACCGGCCTGAGCGGCGGCGATCGCGTCAGCGTTGGTCGAGGCCGTCTCGGCCCGCAGATCAAGCCGCCGCCAAAAGCCGCCGGGCGTCACGAGCGCCCGCTCCAGAGCGCGGGCCGACAGCGGAGGGCGGTCAAGGTCGGAGTACGGCGACGACATCAGCCGAGCCTAGTCCGCCCAGCTCACCGGCCCAGACGCGCCTTACTGGGGTGGGTCGGCGGCGTGGCGGCTCACGTAGACGCGGCTCGGGTGTGACGGGGGCGGGGGCGGGGTTGCCTCGGCCGGGCGGGGCCGGGGACGCGGGCGGGGGCGGCGCTCGGCCGGTGGGGGCTCGTTCTCCGGGCGCCACTCGCGGGCCAGCGGCTGCTTGTGGGCCGGGGACTGGTCGCGCGCGGCCCGCCGCTTCTCGTTGCGGGACTGCCAGCCGCGGGGCAGGCGGATCCGGCCCGGGCGCTCGCCGTCGTCGAGGGGCGGCCAGACGGGCACGGCCTGGGTGGGCTCCACCTCGACCGGGGTGAGGTCGAAACCGGTAGCCGGCTCATAATCGGGGACCGGGGGAAGGCGCTCGACCGCGACCGGCCAGCCGTAGCCCTTGGCCGAGGGCTCGTGGTCGGCGTCGAGCTCGACCGGGATCGGCGTCCAGTACTCGCCGGAGGGCAGCTCGTCGCGGGTCTGCCGATATTCAGGGCGGACCCAGCCTTCGACCCGGTGCCCGAGACGGGCGGCGGACCTCGGCGCGGGCTCCGGCTCCCTCACCTCCTCCTGGACCACGCCGAACGCCGGCTCCACCTCGGGATCGAAGCTCGAGGCGGGGTCGAGACTCATGGCCGGGTCGAGACTCAGCGAGGGGTCGCGGCTCAGGGCCGGGTCAAGACTCAGCGAGGGTTCGAGACTCAGCGCAGGATCCAGGCGCGGCGAAGGGTCGAGACTCAGCGCGGGATCCAGGCGCGGCGAAGGGTCGAGACTCAGCGCAGGATCCAGGCGCGGCGAGAGATCCCGGGCCGGCTCGAGATCCGGGCTCGGGTCGAGGTCCGGGTGGTCCTCCGGCTCGAGGGCCGGGCCGGGAACCAGGGCCGGCTCCGGGAAGACGTCCTCCGCGAGCTCCGGGGCCGCGGGCTCCTGCGCCTGGTGGTGCTCCTCGGCGTACTCAATCAAGTCCTGACGGCGACGCCGGCGCCTGGGGCGAGCCTCCGGGGTCTCGCACTCCTCCTCGGCGGCCAAGCCGATCATCGCGAGTCCGCCGCGCTCGTCCTCCTCCGGCGGCGGCGCGATACGGCTGCGCCGGCGGCTTCCCGGTCCGCGCGGGGCCTTCGCCTCGGCCTCCAGGACCGCGGTGCGCGTGGCCTCGCGGACCGCCCTCCGGCCCGCCCGCCGGCCGCCGACACGGAACAGCACGCTGCGGAAACAGATCAGAGTGGCGATGCCGCCGGCGATGAGGGCGATCCCGGCCGCGGTCATCCAGTTCGTCACGTGAGGCGTAACGAATGGGGCATTGAGTGCGAAACGCACCCGTAGCGGCGCGCGAGCCGATCTCGCACTACGATCAAGTCCGCTGTTTCCACCCTTCGCGGAAAGCGTGAGGCACCACTGTGACGACGCAGCCGGACGCGGCCCAGGCCGACATCCACACCACCGCCGGAAAGATCGGGGACCTCACCCGCCGTACGGACGAGGCCGTGCACGCCGGCAGCGAACGTGCCGTCGAGAAACAGCACGCCCGGGGCAAGAAGACCGCCCGCGAGCGGATCGCCATGCTGCTCGACGAAGGCTCCTTCGTGGAGCTCGACGCGCTCGCCCGGCACCGCTCGACCAACTTCGGGCTCGAGAAGAACCGGCCGTACGGCGACGGCGTCGTCACCGGCTACGGCACGATCGACGGCCGGCAGGTCTGCGTCTTCTCCCAGGACTTCACCGTCTTCGGCGGATCACTCGGCGAGGTGTTCGGCGAGAAGATCGTCAAGGTGCTCGACCTGGCCATGAAGACCGGCTGCCCGATCATCGGCATCAACGACTCCGGCGGCGCCCGCATCCAGGAGGGCGTGGTCGCGCTCGGCCTCTACGCCGACATCTTCTTCCGCAACGTGCGAGCCAGCGGCGTCATCCCGCAGATCTCCCTGATCATGGGCCCGTGCGCGGGCGGCGCCGTCTACTCCCCCGCCATCACCGACTTCACCGTGATGGTCGACCAGACCTCGCACATGTTCATCACCGGCCCCGACGTGATCAAGACGGTCACCGGCGAAGAGGTCGCGATGGAGGAGCTCGGCGGCGCCCGCACCCACAACACGCGCAGCGGCAACGCCCACTACCTGGCCTCCGACGAGGACGACGCGATCGACTACGTGCGGGCGCTGCTGTCCTACCTGCCGTCGAACAACCTCGACGAGCCGGCCGTGTTCGAGATGCCGGCCGATCTGTCCCCCTCGGAGGACGATCTGGCGCTGGACACCTTGATCCCGGACTCGGCCAACCAGCCGTACGACATCAAGAAGGTCGTGGAGACGATCGTCGACGACTTCCTCGAAGTGCAGTCGCTCTACGCGCAGAACATCGTGGTCGGCTTCGGCCGCGTCGAGGGACGCCCGGTCGGCGTGGTCGCCAACCAGCCGACACACTTCGCGGGCACGCTCGACATCGCGGCCTCGGAGAAGGCGGCCCGATTCGTCCGGACGTGCGACGCCTTCAACATTCCGGCGCTCACCCTGGTCGATGTGCCGGGTTTCCTGCCGGGCACGACACAGGAGTGGGACGGCATCATCCGGCGAGGAGCAAAGCTGATTTACGCGTACGCCGAAGCCACCGTCCCCAAGATCACGGTGATCACCCGGAAGGCCTACGGCGGCGCGTACGACGTGATGGGCTCCAAGCACCTGGGCGCCGACATGAACTTCGCGTGGCCGACAGCGCAGATCGCGGTGATGGGCGCCCAGGGCGCGGTCAACATCCTGTACCGCGGCGAACCGGCGGAGACCCGGGCCCAGCGCGTCCAGGAGTACGAGGACACGCTCGCCAACCCGTACATCGCCGCCGAGCGCGGCTACGTCGACGCGGTGATCCAGCCGTCCGAGACCCGCGCCCAGGTGATCCAGGCGCTACGGATGCTGCGTTCCAAGCGCGAGACCCTGCCCCCCAAGAAGCACGGCAACATTCCGCTATGAGTTGGCCGGGAGCCACTGGCCGGCGAGCAGGAAAGCGCCGACGACCAGGGCGACCAGGTTGACCACGAGGAAGACGCCGACCCAGAAGATCGCGGGGACGTGGGTGACGTGGGCCAGCTGGTCGGCGTCCGACTCGGGCATGCGGCCGCGGCGGCGCAGGCTCTGCAACTCGAAGACCGGGCGGACGCCGCCGAACAGCAGGAACCAGACGCCGGCGTACGCGAACGCGGCCTGCACCTCGGGAGACGCGTACCAGGAGACGACGAAGACGATCGCGCCCGTCACCACCAGGGAGACCACGCCGAACAGGTTCCTGATGTTGATCAGCATGAGCAGCAGCAGGAGCACGGCCAGCCACAGCAGCAGCGTGATCCGGTTGCCGCCGAGCAGCCAGGCGCCGAGCAGGCCGACCAGCGACGGCGCGATGTAGCCGCCCAGCAGCGTGAGCATCATGCCCGGGCCGGTCGGGCGGCCCGACGACAGCGTCAGACCGGACGTGTCGAACTCCAGCCGGATGCCGCGCAGCCGACGGCCGGTCAACAGCGCGAACAGCGCGTGACCGCCCTCATGCGCGATCGTGACGGCGTTGCGGGCGATCCGCCACACCGGGCGGAACGACACGGCCAGCAGGCCGGCCAGCGCGGTGAGCAGCACCAGCAGACCGGGCGGGTCCGGTTGGGCGCCGAGCAGCTTGTCCCAGAAGTCAGTCACACCTTCGATCGACACAGCGCCGAACTGTAGCCGATCACGCTATGCGCGACGTCGCACTACCGCCTTCGCGGGGACCTCGGCGCGCTTGGTGAGCGTGCGGGCGGCGTAGATGCCGCCGGCGAACACCGCCAGCAGGGCGATGATGGCGAACATGGCGAGGGGGCCGATGGTCACGGTCAGCACAACCAGATCCGCGAACCCGATCAGCACCCACAGTCCTAGGGTGGGCTTACTGCCGTACCGTCGGCAGTTCATGTCGCACCTCCTCGGTGATACGACGTGAACTACCCATTCACCCGGCGATTCACGCTACTTCGACTTGAATCCCGCGTAGATGGCCTTGAGCTGGGCCTGCGACGCGTCCCAGTCGTCGGGGCTGACATACCAGTTCAGTGAGTACGCCTGGTGGTCGTTCACGACGAAGTTGCGCTTGACCACGCGCTGCGGGTTGCCGGTGCTGGTCGTGTAGTAGTACTCCCAGTCGGCGGCGTTCTTGAAGTAGCCGGTGACCCGGTCGATGCGGACCTTCTGGTAGTCGGTGATGCTCCCGGCGCGGTCCTTCTCCTGCTCGACCCAGTCCTTATACGCGTCGGGTTGCGGGCTGGTCGTCTGCGACACGATCAGCAGGCGGTTGTTCCACTTGAACTCGACGCCGTTGCCGGTCACCTTGCGCGAGGCGTCCGGCGACCGCGGAATCTTGAAGCCGGTGGGGTCGGTGAACAGCGTCCAGCCGGCGGGCAGCGCGCTCGCGGCGGAGGTCGCCGGCGCCTTGGTGGGCTTGGTGGCGGCGGCGCTGGCCGGCGCGGAACCGGGCGGGGCGGCAGCGGCGGCCGAGGTGGTGGGGGCGGCGGCGTTCGGGTCGGTCTTGTCGTCGTCGCCGAAGGCCTGCACGACGAGCACGACGACGAGGACGACGATGAGCAGCACCACGCCGAAGCCGACGGCGGCCTGGCGGTAGGTGAGCCGGGTGCCGAAGACGGTGATGCCCGGGCTGCTCGAGTACGAGGGCGTGACCGGCATGGGAGTCCACGCCGGACGGTTGGGGCGGCTCACACCCGGCACGGGCGGAATGTCGGAGCTCTTACGCCGCGGCGGCATCATCCCGGCAACAGCCGTCTTGTCAGCGTCGGCGCCGGCCAGGCCGGCGACCACCTTGGTGGCGTGCTGATCGGCGGAGGGCTTTCCGGGCGTTTTGTCCGCAGCCAGAGCCTCAGCCTTCTCCGCGGCAGCCCTGTCCGCGGCAGCCCTGTCCGCGGCAGCTTTGTCCGCCGCAGCCCTGTCCGCGGCAGCCTTCTCAGCCGCAGCCCTGTCCGTGGCAGCCTTCTCAGCCGCAGCCCTGTCCGCGGCAGCCTTCTCAGCCGCAGCCTTGTCCGCGGCAGCCTTCTCAGCCGCAGCCTTGTCCGCGGCAGCCTTGTCCGCGGCAGCCTTGTCCGCGGCAGCCTTGTCCGCGGCAGCCTTGTCCGCGGCAGCCTTCTCAGCTGCCGCCCTGTCTGCGGCAGCCTTCTCAGCCGCCGCTTTCTCAGCCGCAGCCTTGTCCGCAGCAGTCTTCTCAACCGCCGCCTTGTCTGCGGCAGCCTTGTCGGCCGAGGCCCTGTCCGCCGCCGCCTTGTCTGCGGCAGCCTTCTCCGCGGCAGTTTTGTCCGCCTTGTCCGCCGCCGTCCTGGCCGCCGCGTTCTCCGCGGCAGCGTTGTTCGCGGCAGCCTCGTCCGCCGCCTTCTCGGCGGCAGCGTTGTTCGCGGCAGCCTTGTCCACCGCGTTTCTGTCCGCCGCAGCTCCGCCCGCCGCAGCTCCGTCCGCCGGACCCTTGTCCGCCGCAGCTTTATCAGCGCCGGCCTTCTCAGCGACGGCCTTCTCAGCCACGGCCGAGCCGGCCACGGCCGAAGCGGCCGACTTCTCCGCCGAAGGCACCTTCGGCTTTTCCGCGGCCGTGACCTCCGGCTCGGCGGCGAGGGCGTCCGCCGACAGGTCTTCAGACGTGGGGCCTCCGGCCTCGGGGCTGGAGGTGGCCGCGCCGGCGACTTCGGAGTCTTCGACCGCGGCGTCGGCGTCGACCTGGGTTGCCGCGGCCTCGACTCTCTCCGGCGGCGCGGACATCCCGGCCCCGGACCTCGTCTCGGCCGTCCCGGCGTCCCGCTGCTCTTCCACCGTCGCCGCGGGCGCATCCCCCGCAACCGTCGCGCCGGAATCGGCAGCGATCGCATCCTTCGCGACCGTGTCGGCCGGCTTCGCCGCTTCCCCCGCAGCCGCCGCGGACCCGGCCGCCGACTCGGCCTCCACGGATGGCTCGGCCTTTGCGGTGCTCGGCTCCGAAGTGCTCGTCGCGGCCTCGGGCGTGCCGGCTTCGACGGCCTCGTCCGGGGTCGCGCTCTTCGTCGCTTCGGCCTGCGGCTCGGTCTTCGGCTTCCCGGTCACTGCTTTTTCGGCGTACGCGGAAAGCTCTGTCCTGGAATCAGGCGCGGCGGGTGGCGTGCTCTTCGCGGGAGCCTTGACCGGCTTTTTGGGCGCGGGAATCACCGTGGTCGCGTCAACCGGTGGTTTGGGCGCGGGAACCACTGTCGTGGCGTCGATCGGCGTCTTCGGCGGGGGAACCACCGTGGTGGCGTCGGCCGGCTTGCCGACCACGCGCGGCATGACCGTGGTCGCGTCGGCCGGCATCGGCTTGGGGACCACGGTGGTGGCGTCGTTCGCGGGAGCGGCCGGCTTGCCCCGGCGCGCGGCGGCCACGTCGGCCGCGGTGAAACCCGCGTGCCCGGCACGGGTCGTCCGCGGCGGAGGGCCGTCGGGACGCGTGGTGTCGGGGGCCGGCCCACGACGCGTACTGATGAAAGCGGTCTTGTCGTCTCTGACCGGAGGACCGT
Source organism: Paractinoplanes atraurantiacus (assembly GCF_900215205.1). Taxonomy (GTDB): domain Bacteria; phylum Actinomycetota; class Actinomycetes; order Mycobacteriales; family Micromonosporaceae; genus Actinoplanes; species Actinoplanes atraurantiacus. The sequence continues at coordinate 668,040 of NZ_OBDY01000001.1, read as the reverse complement.
CGACCCGGGTCGCGTCGATGCGCGGCTTATCGGTCTTGGGAGGGTCGGTGCGCGGCGGCGGCTTGGCGGCGGGACGATCGACACGTGTCGGCGTCTCGGCCGCCGGACGGCCCACAGTGGCCTTGCCCGGGGTGAAGATCGGCGGCCGGCCGTTGTCGGCCGCCGGACGGCCACTCACGACCGGAGGCTGCGGCGGCGGGCTGGTCGGGCGGACCGGCGGGCGCGGGCCGGGCACGACGGGCGTGGTGCCGGTGTTCGGCAGGCCGGTGCGGTCGCGGCCGACACCCGGGCGGCGCATGGTCGGGCTCATCGGGAAGGTCAGCTTGCCGCGGCGGCCGGCGGCGCGCAGCAGCAGGCGCTCGGCCTCCTCGGCGTTGATGCGGTGCGCCGGGTCCTTGCGCAGCAGGCCGTTGAGCACCGGCTTCAGCGGGCCGGCGTTGCGGGCCGGAGGAGGGTTCTCGGTGGCGAGCGCGGCCAAGGTCGCGATGGCCGAGGGACGGGCGAACGGCGAGGCGCCCTCGACCGCCGCGTAGAGCGTGGCGCCGAGCGACCAGAGGTCGGCGGCGGGGCCGGCCGAGCCGTCGCGGGCACGCTCGGGAGCGATGTACGCCGGTGAGCCGAGCACCAGGCCGGTGCGGGTGACGTTCGGGTCGCCGGGCACGGTGGCCAGGCCGAAGTCGGTGAGCACGACACGGCCGTCGGCGCCGATCAGCACGTTGCCCGGCTTGACGTCGCGGTGCACGACCCCGGCCCGGTGGGCGGCACGCAGGGCGTTGAGAACACCAAGGCCCATTTCGGCGGCGCGTACGGAGTTGAAAGGCCCCTCGGCGGCGAGCGTGTCCTGAAGTGAGCGCGAGGGCACGTACTCCATGACGATCCACGGGTCGGCGTCGGTGCGCAGCACGTCGAACACGCGGACCACGTTGATGTTGTTGAGCCGGGCGATCGCGCGCGCCTCGCGCAGCGACCGCTCACGCATCTCCTGCCGCTCGCCGGGCGTCAGACCGGGCGGCGGGACGAGCTCTTTGATGGCCACGTCCCGGTGCAGGACGACGTCTGTCGCCCGCCAGACGCGGCCCATGCCGCCCTGACCGAGCGGCGCGACGAGCCGGTAACGGTCTGCGACGATGAGCGGGGGCGAGGAAGACATCACGGAGAAAATACCCGGTCCTGTCGAGCCACAGCGAATCGATCAGCCGAGTGTGGGATACGTGTCACCGGATCTCCCTGGTCACGTCGTACGCTCGGTCGATGGATACGGAACCGCTGGTCAGCGTCGTGCGCGGCGAACCGACCGATCTTGAGCTGGCCGCGCTGGTCACGGTACTGGCCGCGGCATCCAGTGCGATAAATGGGGAGCAGCCACCGGCCACCCCGTCGGCGTGGACGCGCGCCGCACGGCCATCGATGGGACCGGCGTCCTGGCGCGCCTCGGCGCAACCCCGTTAGATCATCATCGGTCACTGTCCACAGGCTCCCCCGAGGCTGGCGACAACCGACTACGCTCACCCTCGCCGGTCCGGTTTTGTTCCGATCTTCGGGGGAGGATGACGATGATTCCTGAGGAGGATCTGGGCCCCGCGTGGCTGCGCGACTACGGCACCACCGACTTCGGCCAGATCGAGGCCGACATCCAGGCGATGGAGCAGTTCGCCGCCAAGCTGGCCGCCAACGTCAAGGACAGCTACGCCCCCCATCTCGAGAGCGTCTCCGCCTCGATGGGCACCCCGCTGGAGCCCGTGCACGTCTCCTTCGCCGAGCTGGCCTCGTTCCTGACGGCCCACCGCGAAGCGCAGGACGTCACCCACCAGAACGTGTACAACTACGCGAACGGCACCCAGGGCTTCGCGTCGGCCGCCGCCGACATCAGCAAGAAATACGCAGGTTCCGACGCCTTCTCCCACGCCAAGGTCAGCGACGTCGACAAGGCCTTCGACAAGTACGGCGTACCCGAGACCACGATCGCCGAGGGAGACCTCTGATGCTGGTGGCAGACGGCGGAGGCGGAGGCGGCACCAACTGGTACGCGATGTCAGTGCCGGACATGCAGACCCGGATCCAGGGCCCCGACACGGCGAAGCACTACGAGCTGCTCACCGGCTGGAAGCAGTCGGCCGACCTCATCACGGAACACCGCTGGCAGGTCCAGAACTACCGGGACAACCTCGCCGCGGTCTGGCCGCCGGAAAAGAACGAGGCCGCCTTCGCGTACCTGACCCGCCTCGACGAACTGATCCAAAACCTGGACGAGACGTACGAGGCGGCCCTGGCCAACCACGACGCCTTCGCCTCAGCCACGTTGTCGATCAGCCTGGCCCAGAAAGACATCCAGGCCATCTACGACGAGTACACGAACAACTCCCAGCTGCTGACCACATTTAACGCCCAACAGCTGCAGGCCCAAAAAGCCGACCCAGGCCTGACCCCCACCGAAAAGCCCCCTGTCGCAGACGGCCGCCAGGAGGAACTACGCCAAAAGGCAGCAGCCCTCCTAAGCACCGTAAGCAGCGACTTGGCCTTGGCCCAGGTCAGCATCCGAACACCGAAGCTGTACCAACCCTCGAACAAGATCGACGAGAATAACTCCCCGAATGACGGGACTACATATTCAGCACCCCCGATCCCACCGATCACGCCGGCGTTTGTAAGCGACGACGAATCCTCGCGCTCCTCGCGACCATCGATTACGTTCCCAACGACTGGGCCTACATCGACCGGGGCGACTCCGCCAGGACTCACATCGCCGGGATTAGCACCACCCGCAGCCGCGTCCCCAAGTCTCAGCCAACAACCTGGGCTCATCTTGGGCGGAACGAACCCCCAGGCTCCGCCGCCACCGATCACAACTCCGACTCCTTCACCGCTGCCGAGCGGTCCATCGGGACCAGTTACTTCGCCCGGCCTGCTGCCCCCTGTTGCCGGTACACCCTTCACCTCCGGTGGAACGTCGACCATTCCACCGACAGGAACCAGCCCCGCCCGTAGCACCAATTTGCCGCGTGAGAGCCTTGTCCGCCCGGGCTCCGCCGGGACGGGCGGCGTACACGTGATGCCTCCTGGCGGTTTGATCGGCAGCACTCCGACCATGGGTGTTGGCCAGCCAGGCGGCGTTCGGTCGGGGCCTGCCAGAGTGAATCCTGTGGGTGGAATAATCGGTGGCCCGAATGGCCCCACCGGAGCGAACGGGTTGCGCAATCAAGGGATACCTCCCGCCGGACAATCGGGCAATTTCGGCGGCCCATACGGTCAAGCTGGCGGGCGCACGTCAGCTCGGCGCAGCGAACCTGAAGACTCCCGCTGGGATCCAGATAATCCTTGGGTTACAGCACAAGGGGTCGATCCCGTAGTCATGCCGCCACGTGATCGAAAGATTGACCCGGGGCCCGCGATAGGACTCGACTAAAGCTATGCTAACAAAGTTCGGCGCCGCTGGAGTCGTCGCCGTTATAGCGTTTATTACGATCTCAGCGCGTCCTGCAAGTGCGGACAGTTTCCGAAACGATCAATGGCATCTAAGAAGTCTGGAAATTTCCAAGGCGCATTCCATCTCCAAAGGTGCAGGGATTTCGATTGCGGTCATAGATACCGGCGTTTACCCTCACGCCGATCTCCGACGCAACCTCCAAGCTGGAGTTAATCTCGCCCCAGGCGGTGGCGATGGACGCAAAGACCAGGACGGCCATGGAACGAGCATGGCAGGCATCATTGCTGCACACGGCAGGGGTGGCGATGGGGTTTTGGGAATAGCCCCTTCTTCGAAAATCCTTCCAGTGAAGATCACTAATCGTGGAAACAGCATGCCCGCCGAAACCATGACAAAGGGCGTCCAGTGGGCGACGCAAAACGGCGCCGAGGTCATCAACATTTCCGCGGAAACAGGTCCTGCATTCGACTTGGCCGATGCCGTGCACACAGCCATCTCTGACGACATAGTAGTCGTCGCCGGCGCAGGGAATAAAAGCAAGCAAGCAATCATGGCTTACCCGGCAGCAATCGACGGCGTACTGACAGTCGGGGCAACCGGTCGCAACGGGAAGGTCGCTCCCTTCTCAATTACAGGACCTAGGGTTCAGTTATGCGCACCGGGCGTTGATATCACCACAACCCAAACGCAGGGAAGATACGTCGATACGAGTGGCACTTCCGCAGCAACTGCCATAGTCTCAGGAGCCGCTGCGCTTGTTCGGGCCAAATTTCCTCAGCTTTCGGCTGAAGAAGTCGTTCATCGGATTACGGCTACTGCTGATGACATCGGGGCGCCTGGGCGGGACGACGAGTGTGGGTTTGGGCGGCTGAATCTTGTTAAGGCGCTTACCGCCACTGTGCCGCCTCTTGCAGGGGAAGCGTCCGCGTCGCCTAGTGCTGCGGCTTCTAGTGCTGTGACGGCTGCTCCTGCGCCCACCGTCAGTGCTGTGGGGGCCGCCCAAGCGGGCGGTGACGAGGGTGGCGGTGGGCGAGGGCTTGTGTATGGCGGGATTGCTGCCGTGGTGGCTCTTGGTGGCGTTCTTGCCTTTGTTCTGCTTCGGCGGCGGCGTGGGGGTCTCTAGGTCTGCGGGGGAAACGCCGTGCCGTGTGGTGCTTTCGGGGGTGTTTGACTTGTAGCCTCGGGGCGTGCAGAAGGAACAGGACATCGCGTATCGGCTGATTTTGGCGTCGGCCAGTCCGGCTAGGCGGCAGCTTCTTGCCGCGGCGGGGATTGAAGCCGATGTGATGGTCAGTGGGGTGGACGAGTCGGTTGTCGAGGCCGAGGACGCGTACTCACTCTGTCTTGCCCTGGCCCGTATGAAAGCGCGCACCATCGCCGCCCAGCTCAACGCCGACCCTGGTGTTGTGGTTCTCGGGTGTGACTCTGTTCTTGCCTTCGACGGTGAAGTGTTCGGCAAGCCGGCCAACGCCGAAGAAGCGACCAAACGCTGGCTTCGCATGCGCGGCAAGTCCGGTGTGCTGCACACCGGGCATCATCTGACCAGCCTTGTCAGCGGCAAGCAGGCCGAGGCTGTCGGCACCACCACCGTGCATTTCGCTGACATCAGTGATGCCGAGATTGAGGCCTATGTGGCCAGCGGCGAGCCCCTTCACGTCGCCGGCTCCTTCACCCTCGACGGGCGCGGCGGAGCCTTCGTCGACCGGATCGAAGGGGATCCGGGCAACGTCATCGGGCTGTCCCTGCCCCTGCTCCGCACGCTCCTCGCCGAAATGGGTGTGCCGATCATCGCCCTGTGGAAGCCGGCGACGACAACCGGCTAGCGAACGCTCCGGGCGAACTCCCGCGCCGCCCACGCGACCGCCGCCACCGCCAGCACGGCCATGATGAGCAGGCCCTGCCACACGTCCGCCGAACCCAGATCACCCCGGAACAGGGCCCTCGTGCCGTTCACCGCCCACGAGAACGGGTTCCAGTCCGCGATGCCCTGCAGCCAGCCCGGCGCGAACGTCAACGGCAGCAGGATGCCGCTGAGCAGCAGCACCGGCTGGGCCACCGTGTTCATCAGCGGCGCCAGCGCGTCCTCGCTCTTCACCACCAGCGCCACCCCGTAGCTCACCGCCGAGGTCATCAAGGAGATCAAGGCCAGCATCAGGTACGCCAGCAGCAGGTTGGGCAGAAACACGCGCAGGTCGAAGACGAGCGCGAGCAGCGTGATGATCACGGCTTGGGCGATCAGGGACACCACGTCGCGCAGCGAGCGGCCCAGCAGCAGGGCCAGGCGGCTCACCGGTGTCACCCTCGACCTTTCGATCACGCCGGCGCGCAGTTCGGCGATCAGGCCGAAGCCCTGGAACAGGCCGCCGAAGATGGCCAGCAGGACCAGAAGACCGGGGACGAAGATTTCGTACGCCTCGGCGTTCGAATTCACTTGCAGGGCCGGCTTCAGCAGGGGCGCGAACAGCAGCAGGTACATGACCGGCTGGAAGACGCCCACGAAGATCCAGACCGGGTTGCGCAGGAGTAGCTGCATCTGCCGGTTGAAGATCAGCGATGTGTCGCGCAGCAGCTTCATGTCAGTTCTCCCGCAGCGATCGGCCGGTCTTGGTCAGGAACACGTCGTCGAGGCTGGGCCGGTGCAGCTCGATCGTGCCGAGCGGGACCGACGCGGCGTCGAGGGCGCGCAGGATCTGCGGGATCGCCACGGCGCCGTCCTCCACGTAGAGGCGCACGTTGTCCTCGTACGTCTCCAGCTTGTAGGAGGTCAGGGCCTGCGCCGCGGCCGCCACCGCGTCCACCGGCAGGCCCACCCGGACCACGTCGCCGGAGATCTCCCTCTTCAGGCCGGCCGGCGTGCCCGAGGCGACGATCTCGCCGTTGTCCATGATGGAGATGCGGTCGCAGAGCGCGTCGGCCTCGTCGAGGTAGTGGGTCGTGATGAAGACGGTCATGCCCTCCGCGCGCAGCCGTCGGATCTCGTCCCACATGTGGGCCCGGCTCTGCGGGTCCAGTCCGGTGGTCGGCTCGTCCAGGAAGACGACCTTGGGCTCGTGGATGATGCCGAGCGCGATGTCGACGCGACGTCGCTGGCCGCCCGAATACGTCTTGCACTTGCGGTCGGCGTACTCACTCAATTGGAAGCCCTCGAGCACCCGCTCGGCCCGGCGCAGAGCATCGGCCTTGCCGATGCCGTAAAGCCGGGCCTGCAGCACCAGCTCTTCCCGCGCGGTCGAGTCGTCCCAGGTGCTGCCGCCCTGTGCGACATATCCGATGCGGCGGCGCACCTCGCCGGGGTCGGCCAGCAGGTCGGCGCCGGCGATCGTGGCGGTGCCGCCGTCCGGCTCGATGAGCGTGGCCAGCATTCGCAAGGTGGTGGTCTTGCCGGCCCCGTTCGGGCCGAGGAAGCCGAAGATCTCGCCCTCGGCCACCTCCAGGTCGACGCCGCGGACGGCCTCGACGGTCTTCTTGTCGCGCCCCTGGCGCGAGATGAACGACTTGCGCAACCCGCGAGTCTCTATCATGCGGGCAGCCTACGACGATCAAGTTTTACTAGTCAAACTTGATTATGGGACCAGTCTCCACACGCTTGGCGGTCCGCTCGCACCACGCGATCTCCGCTTCCCAGATGGCGACGCTGCGCTCCCACATCCAGCTCACGTAGATCGGCTTGTTGTCCGCCCAGTCGGCCGACATCGCCGCCTCCAGTTGCTGCACGGCCGCACGAAGCTGGGTCGCCCGGTTCCGCAGGGCAGCCGCCGACTCCTCCGGAGGCAGGGCCGGCAGAAACGAGAAAGCCGCCATGAAGGGGTCGGTCATCTGCGCGAGATTCCACCACTCCTTGCGGAGCAGGGCCTGGAACTCGGCGTCGCCCTTCTCGGTCATTTCGTACGTCGTCCGGGCCGGCCGCGCGCCCACCTGTTCCGTCACCACCTCGCGGAGCAGGCCTTCCTCGGTCATCTTGCGCAGCGCGTGGTAGATCGACCCGGGCTGGACGTTGGCCCATTTGTCGGCGCTCCAGCTCAGAAGCTCGCGGCGGACGTCATAACCGTGCACCGGCTGCATCCACTGGACCAGGCCGAGAATCATCATGCGCGTAGCGGACACCTCTTCAGCATAAAAGTCCGGCTAGGCTCAGCCCGTGCGCAAGGTATTGATCGCCAACCGGGGCGAGATCGCCGTCCGGGTCATCCGGGCCTGTCAGGACGCCGGGCTGACCAGCGTCGCCGTCTACGCCGACAGTGACCGGGACGGATTACCGGCCCGGCTCGCCGACGAGGCGTACGCGCTGGGTGGAGAGACCGCCGCCGATACGTACCTGCGCGTCGACAAGCTGATCGAGATCGCGGGGCGGGCCGGCGCCGACGCCGTGCACCCGGGCTACGGCTTCCTCAGCGAGAACGCCGAGTTCGCCCAGGCGGTGATCGACGCCGGGCTGACCTGGATCGGTCCCACCCCGCAGGCGATCCGCGACCTGGGTGACAAGGTCACGGCCCGGCACATCGCGCAGCGGGCCGGCGCCCCGCTCGTGCCGGGCACGGCCGAGCCGGTGGCCGACGCCGGCGAGATCATCGCGTTCGCCGAGCAGCACGGGCTGCCGGTGGCAATTAAGGCCGCGTTCGGCGGCGGCGGCCGCGGGCTCAAGGTGGCCCGGACGATCGAGGAGATCCCGTCGCTGTTCGAGAGCGCGACCCGCGAGGCGGTGGCCGCGTTCGGGCGCGGCGAGTGCTTCGTCGAGCGCTACCTCGACCGGCCCCGCCACGTGGAGGCGCAGGTGCTGGCCGACACCCACGGCAACGTGATCGTCGTCGGCACCCGGGACTGCTCGCTCCAGCGCCGCCACCAGAAACTGGTCGAGGAGGCGCCGGCGCCGTTCCTGACCGACGAGCAGCGCGCCTCGATCCACTCCAGCGCCAAGGCGATCTGCCGCGAGGCCGGCTATCACGGCGCGGGCACCGTCGAATATCTGGTCGGGCAGGACGGGACGATCTCGTTCCTCGAGGTGAACACGCGGCTCCAGGTCGAGCACCCGGTGAGCGAGGAGACGGCCGGCGTCGATCTCGTGCGTGAGCAATTTCGGATCGCTGATGGCGCCACTTTGGACATTTCTGAAGACCCCACGCCGCGCGGCCACGCCATCGAGTTCCGGATCAACGGCGAGGACCCGGGTCGCAACTTCCTCCCGGCCCCGGGCAAGGTGACGGAGCTGGCCTGGCCGCTCGGGCCCGGCGTCCGGGTCGACGCCGGCGTCGAGAAGGGCAGCGTCGTCGGCGGCAACTTCGACTCGCTGCTAGCGAAGATCATCGTGACCGGGGCGACCCGCGCGGAGGCGCTGGAGCGCTCGCGGCGGGTGCTCGACGAGACCGTGGTCGAGGGCATCGCGACCGTGCTGCCGTTCCACCGGGCCGTCGTGCGCGACCCGGCCTTCACCGGCGAGCCGTTCACCGTGCACACCCGCTGGATCGAGACCGAGTGGGCCGGCGGCGTCGAGCCGTTCACCACCCCGGCCGTGGGCGACGAGCCGCAGGAGCGCGAGACCGTCGTCGTCGAGGTCGGCGGCAAGCGGATCGAGGTCCGGCTGCCTTCCCAGCTCCTGACGAGCCGGCCGGCGCAGAAGGCGGCGCCCGCCAAGAAACGCGCCACCAAAGCGGCCACTCAGGCCGGGGGAGCCGCCCTGACCGCGCCCATGCAGGGAACGATCGTCAAGGTCGCGGTGGCCGACGGCGACACGGTCTCCGAGGGCGATGTGATCGTCGTGGTCGAGGCCATGAAGATGGAGCAGCCCTTGCAGGCGCACAAGGCGGGCACGGTGTCGGGCTTGTCCCTGGCCGTCGGCGAGACGGTCACCGCCGGTGCGGTCGTCTGCACCATCGACTGACCCCGCCGGTCATGGCGAAAGCGAGCTATCACCACGGTGACCTGCGGCGGGCGCTGCTGCGGGCGGCGGCCGAGGCGATCACGGAGAACGGGATCGCCTCGCTGAGCATGCGCGATCTGGCGCGGCGGGCCGGTGTCTCGCACACCGCGCCCACCCACCATTTCGGCGACATGACCGGCCTGCTCACCGCCTTCGCCGTGCAGGGATACGAGGAGCTGGGCAAGGCGCTGTCCACGTCGTGGCTGGCCAGCGGCAGCTTCGTCGAGCTCGGGGTCACCTACGTCCGCTTCGCGACGACCAGGAGCGCCCACTTCGAGGTGATGTTCCGCCCCGACCTCTACCGCGCGGACGATCCCGATCTGGTCAAGGCCCGGGCCCGCTCGGCCGACACGCTCTACGCGGGCGTGGCCGGCCTGCCGGACGGCACCCTGCACCAGGGCGAAAGGGCACAAAGAGCTTCCGAGGGTACGGCCGAGGCGGCCCCGCCGGAGGTGCGGGCGGCCGGGAGGGCCGCGTGGTCGATGGCGCACGGTTTCGCCACGCTGTGGCTGACCGGGGCCTTCCCTGACCGGGGCGAGGACCCGGAGGCGGTCGCCCGGCTGATGTTCCGGCAGCTCAACGAGCGGTCGTGATGGCAGCTCAACGAGCGGTCGTGATCCAGTAGCGGAGTTTCTCGCCGATCGGCGCGTCGGCCACGCCGCCGTTGCGCTCGATCGTGCGCCGGGACGCCTCGTTGCCGGCATCGCAGGTGACCAGCACCCTGGGCAGGCCGAGCGACGCGGCCAGGGGCAGCGCGGCAGCCAGCATCGCGGTCGCGTGGCCCTGGCGGCGGGCCGACGGGCGTACGTCATATCCGATATGCCCGTTGCGCTGACCGGCCTCCCCCGGCGCCAGGCGCTGGCGGATGTTCAGGCGGCCCAGGTAGTCGGCGCCCTCGACCCACCAGAGCACGGTGGTGGGCACGAACGAGGCCGGGCGGGGCGTCTCCTCGAGCGCCTGCGCGCGCAGCCCGTCGACGAAGGTGCGGAAGACCTCCGGCGATGACCAGGTGGCCGACCAGACCCGCATGTCGCTGCCGATGTTGCTGAAGTCGCCCGGCGCGCCCCGGCCCTCCGCCTCGTACTCGGCCATGGCCTCCAGAAAGGACTTCTGGACGTCGTACACGGGTGGGGCGAGAACGGGCATCCGCTCAGGCTAGACAAAAAGGCCGGGCGAAAGGGGGCGGGCCGCCGGTACGGGACCTACCGACGGCCCGCCGGCCGGCACACCGAGAACGGGGGACCCGGCGTTCCGGCCACCTCACGGTACGCCCGAGGGGGCCGCGCGGAAAACTTGCCTGGTGACAAATAGGACAAGACGTGGTGGCGGGCGGAAAAACCGCGAGCGCTCGGGAGATCGAGACAATACCGTGTCAGGCATCACCGCCGACCGGCCCTGATCAGGAGCATCCTGAAACACAGCCCATTCTCAGGTGCCTCCACGGACAATCCCCGAGAGGCCCCTAACACCCCGTGAGGTAAAGGACCCATGACGGAACTGTTGACCATGATGGCAACACCGGCGTGGGCGTACCTTGCTCTCTTCGGCTTCCTCGCGGTCGACGCGATGATTCCGGTGGTCCCGATCCAGGCGATCATGATCACATCCGGGGCGCTCACTGTCTACGGCAATCTCAATCTCGCCCTCGTGATCGCCATCGGCGCGCTCGGCATGTTCACCGGCGACTCGATCGCCTTCACGCTGGGCCGGTCGAGCGTCCTGGGCCGGCCGAGCGGCGGCCTCGGCTCGGGCCGTCTGGCCGCGCTGCGCGCCCGCTACGGGCCCAAGCACGACGACGAGGCGAAAGAGGAGTCGAAGACCCGGCGGGCGGCCGAGCGCTTCACCCGGGGCCTGCGCCGGCCCGGCCCGCTCGTGCTTCTGCTCTGCCGTTTCGTGCCCGGGGGCCGGATGGCGGCCGGGTTCCACGCCGGCCGCCGGGGCTACCCGATCAAGCTGTTCATCCTCTACGACGGCCTGGCCGCGCTGGCCTGGGGCACGTACGGCGGGCTGGTCGGCCACGTCGGCGGCACGGCCCTCACCCAGTCGGCCTGGCGCCTGTTCGCGGTCGCCGCCTCGGCCGCCCTGGTCTTCGGCACGGCCGGCTGGATCCTCGCCCTGTTCGGCGGCCGCAAGGAAGCCGAAGAGGCGGCCATGCTTCAGGCGGCCGCCGAGAAGGGCAAGGACGACTTCACTGCAGCTCGTGAAGCATCAGCTGACGTGCCGCTTCCGCAATCGAGCCCGACAGCGACGGGTAGATAGTGATCGTGTGGGCCAGCTGGTCCACGGTCAGGTTGTTCTCCACCGCCATGGTGATCGGCAGGATCAGCTCGCTCGCCTTGGGCGCCACCACCACGCCGCCGACGATCTGACCGGTGGCCGGCCGGCAGAACAGCTTGACGAAACCGTCGGTCAGGTCGGCCATCTTGGCCCGGGCGTTGCCGGTCAGCGGCAGCATCACCTGCCGGGCCGGCACCCGGCCGGCGTCCACGTCGTTCTGGCTGACGCCGACGGTGGCCAGCTCGGGGTCGGTGAAGGCGTTGGCCGAGACGGTGCGCAGGCGCAGCGGGGCGACCGCCTCGCCCATCGCGTGCCATATCGCGATGCGCCCCTGCATGGCGGCCACGCTGGCCAGCGCGAGCACGCCGGTGCAGTCGCCGGCCGCGTAGACGCCGGGCACGTTGGTGCGCGACACCCGGTCGACGGTCACGTAGCCACCGTCGCCGACCTGGACCCCGTACTCCTCAAGCCCTAGATCCGCGGTGTTGGGGATCGCGCCGACCGCGATGAGCGCGTGCGACCCCTCGACGATGCTGCCGTCACCCAGCGTGACCTTGACGCCGTCCCCGGTGTTCTCGACCGAGCGACCGCGGGCCTGGCTGAGAATGGTCATGCCGCGCTCGCGGAAGACCCGCTCGATCGCCATCGCGGCGTCGGCGTCCTCGTGCGGCATGACCCGCTCGCGGCTGGAGACCAGCGTGACCTTGACGCCCATGGCCAGGTAGGCGCTGGCGAACTCGGCGCCGGTCACACCGGAGCCGATGACGATCAGGTGTGAGGGCAGCTCGGTCAGGTCGTAGAGCTGACGCCAGTCGAGGATGCGCTCCCCGTCGGGCCGGGCCGTGGGCAGCACCCGAGGGGTGGCGCCGGTGGCCAGCAGCACGGTGGTGGCGTCAACGGCGTATTCGGAACCGTCATGCGGGGTGATCAGCACCTGGTGGGTGTGGCCGAGGGTGTCCTCACCCAGGCGCGCCCGGCCGTGCACCACGTCGACACCCGCCTTGACCAGCTTGGCCTGGATGTCGCCGGACTGGGCCAGCGCCAGCTTCTTGACCCGCTCGTTGACCGCGGCCGCGTCGACCGTCACCCCGTCCAGGCCGGCCGAACGGATGCCGAAACGCTCGTTGTGCCGGTAGCCCGTCATCACCTCTGAGCTGGCGATGAAGGTCTTGGACGGCACACAGTCGGTGAGGACGCAGGCGCCGCCCGGACCGTCCGCCTCGACGAGGGTGACGTCCGCGTCGAGCTGGGCCGCCACCAACGCGGCCTCGTACCCGCCCGGTCCCCCACCGATGATCACGATCCGACTCACGACGCTTCCCTTCACGTTGCCAATGTGCCGACACGCACTCCTTGTATTCTCCACCACCGCCCGATCGGGCTATCGTCATCGCCGTGCGTCATTACGCCGCGTATGGCTCGAACCTCGACCCCGCCCGCATGCGGGCCTACTGTCCGCACTCGCCCATGGTGGGCGTGGGGTGGATAGAAGGCTGGCGCCTGACCTTCGCCGGTGAGGGGGAATTGGGCTGGGAGGGCGCGGTCACCACGATCGTCGAGTCCCCCGGCGACCGCGTCTTCGTCTCGCTCTACGACGTCCACCCCTGGGACGCCGCTCAGCTCGACGAGGTCGAGGGGGTGACCGCCGAGGCGTACCAGAAGGTCACCGTGCGTGTCTCGACGCTCGAGGGCGAGTTCAGCGCGTGGGTCTACGTCTTCGCCGGTTACGAGGGCGGCCTGCCCACCGCGTGGTATCTCTCGGAGATCGCCAACGCGGCCGAGAAGGCCGGAGCCCCGGACGACTACGTGCAGGAGCTGCGGCAGCGGCCCACCGGGACGCCGCCGCCGGAGCCTAAATGAACTTCTGGTAGACGTTCGCCTCGTACAGCGGCTTCATGCCGACGGCGAGATAGAGGCGCGCGGCCTCGGTCGGGTTGGCCAGGTCGACGCCCAGGCCCGCCTTGGCATAACCCTTGCGCGCGTAGACGGCGAAGGCATGGCGCAGCAGCGTCTCGCCAAGACCGCGTTTGCGGTACGAGGAGAGCACGCCCAGCCTTTTCACCCAGCCCTCGTCGTTCGCGTCGCCGCTGTCGGCCGACGACTCCAGCGCGCCCACGACCCGGCCGTCGATCTCGGCCACGAACCACTCGTCGTACACGTGCACGGGCTCCTCGTCGAGGAGCTTGCGCCACGCCTCGTAATCGGCCGTGCGGTGGTCGGAGTCGAGGAACGCCTGCTGGATGACCTCGTGCACGGCGCGCATGTCGGCGTCGTCATCGGGCCGCACCAGGCGGACGGTGACGCCCTCGGGCGGCTCGGGCGCCGTGTGCGGCACGCCGTCGAGCGGCATCTGCATGCGGGCGTGCTGCTTGAGGAACGTGAAGCCGTGGTCGAGCAGGGCCTGGATGTAGGGCTCCTCGGTGGGCACGGCGCCGGCCCGCACCTCATACGGGCTGTGGCCGAACTCGACCGCCCGCTCGGCCGCCCGGGCCAGGATGATCTCGAGCAGCGGCACCATGGCCGGCCGGCCGAGCTCGGGCCAGACGTAGACCTCGACGAAGTCACGGTTGATCGCGGCCGCGTTCACCGGGAAGGCCCAGCCGACGATCTTGCCCGTGGGGTCGAGCGCCAGCCAGACGTCGCGCGCCATGTCGGTGTTCGGCTCGGTGAGCGACTCCCGGACCTCCTCGGCGCTGAAGTCGGGATAGCCGATGGCGGCGATGTCGCTGGCGTGCACCAGCTCGAGGATCGCGGGCACGTCGTCGAGGGTGGGCCGGCGCAGGCTCCAGCCGTCGGGAAGCTCGGTCATCGGAGCATCCGACCACGAAGCGCCCGGGCCGGGCCATCGAATTACGTCACGGGGCCAGGCGGTGCCGCAGCGACTCCAGCAGGCCGATGAGCTCGACCCGCTCGGTGAGGTCGAGCGACGCGTAGGCCTGGCCGGCCATCGCGTCGGCGGCCGAGTCGGCCCACATGAGCCGGCGCACGATCGGCCCGGCCGGCGGGTAGGGCGGTTGCCAGCCGAACGCGACGGCGCCGGTCTCACCCTCGGGCCCGGCGATGATCGCCTGCAAGGGGGTGAGCCCGCTGGCCCGCACGGCCACCAGGTGCACGCCGAGCCGGTGCTCGTGCAGCAGATGCAGCAGGACCGCGGCCTGGGCGCCGGCGCTCTGCTCGGGCACCGGCATGGCCCGCCAGGCGGCGAACAGCGGCAGCCCGGCGTAGTCGACAGCGGCCACCACCCGGTGGGTCAGCTCGTGCAGCCGCCCGAGCCGGGGGAAGCCGCCGAGCTGCTCGGCGCCCCACGTGCAGAGCTCGTGCAGATGCCAGGTGGCCACCTCCATCGGGGCCGAGGTCTTGGCGGTCGCCTCCCAGCCGTCGATGACGGCCTCGGGCGCGATGAAGCCGATGGCCGCGGCGACGGTCTCCGGGCGGACGTCGCCGAGCGCGCCGGCGCGCGCCGAGACGTGATAGGCCCAGCCGGAAAGGCCGAGCAGGCGGGCCCGGCGAAGTGTCTGCGGCGACTCGGCAAAGGCGCCCACGATGGTGGCGAGTCCCGTTTTGGCAGTGGCGGCAGCCTGTTCGGGGGTCACCCGCCCGATTCTGCTCTCCTCGGACCGTTTCGGAAAATAATCTTCCCGCTTGGGGCGGCAAACCAGATCAATCCGACTCGTCCGCTTCAAGATCCTCCAGTGCCGCCTGAACGTCGCCGACCTCGCGCCGGGCCGCCGCGGCGGCTCGCTCGGCGTCGCGACGAGCCTGCTTGCGGCGGGCCACCTCGGCCTGCGCTTCGGTACGCCGGCGTTCCAGTTCCGCCAGCTCGGCGTCCAGATCCTCCACGACGTGACCAGCGTCACGTTCGGCGCCCTCGGCCTTCTCCAGCTGCTCGTCGGCCCGGCGCTCGGCCGACTGGGCCGTGCTCAACCGGCGGCGCAGCTCCCGCTTGCGCTGCTCCAGCTCGCGCTTGTGCTGCTCCTGCTCCCGACGCCGACGCTCGGCGGCGGCCCGCTCGCGCGACGAGGTCTGAGGCAGCTCGATGACCTCGGCACCGTCGTCGTCGTGCTCATCCTCACTCTCGTCGCCGATGTCCGACTTATCGGGGATGTCGCCGACGAGCCGGAGCCTCGGACGGGGCACCTCGCCGAAACCGGCGTAGGTGGCGGCCCTGATCAAACGGCCGGTGCGGACCTGAGCGGCGATCTCCGGCTCGGCCATGGCCGCGGTCAGCGTCGCCTCCACCTCGGCCAGCGGCAGCTTGAGGCCCGGCTCCTCGGCCCGGGCCAGCTTGCCGGCCGCGGCGACCAGCGCCGACACGACCTGCCGGCGCTGCGCGGTCAGCTCACGCAGCGCGTCGCCGTCCAGGCCGCGCTGGGCCTCGCGCAGGGCGCCGGCCAGGTCGGCCAGCTCCTCGACCAGCTCCGGGCGGCGCAGCGCGAGCAGGTTGACCACCCACGCGGCCACCGTCGGCTTCTTGAGCGCGGCCAGCCGCTTGGCGGTGGCCCTGTCCCCGGCCTTGCGGGCGTCCTCGATCGCGGCCGTGCGGGCCGCGACGAAGCCCTCCGGCGGCGCCTCGTACAGCCGCTGGATCAGTTCCTCGGTGGCGGTGCCCATTCAGTCGATGACCGTGCCGGGCGCGACGTGCGCCCACGTCGTGCCGGACAGCCTCTCGGAGAGCCCGCCGTAGATCTTCAGGCCGTTAGCGTTGAGCAGGCCGTCGTGCAGCGCGTACGCCCGTCCGGGCCGGACCGCCCGGATGAAGTCGATCGACTCCATCGCCCTCATCCACGGAGCATTGATCGGCGCGAACAGCGTGTCCACCGTCGTGTCCTCCGGCACGGTGAACGAGTCACCCGGGTGGTAGAGGTTGGTGCTCCCGTCGGCGACCAGATAGGCCAGGTTGGCGATCCGCGGGATGTCCTGGTGGATCACCGCGTGCTGCCCGCCGTGCGCCGAGACCTGATATCCGGCCACCTCCAGGCGCTGACCCGGCTCGACCGCAACGGTCTCGCCCTGATAGCTCGTCAGTGTGGCGAGCACGTCGGGGTGGGCGTAGATCCGCGGGACCGGCGCGATGGTCTCGTGATCGACGTGGTCGGGATGCTCGTGGGTGATCAGCACCGCGTCGGCGCCGTCGACCGCGGAGCGCTCACTGAAGTTGCCCGGGTCGATGACGAGGACACCCTCGCCCTCGACGCGAAGGCAGGAATGCCCGAACTTGGTGATGCGCATGGGACCCTCCGTCGCCGCCGATTCGTGACCAGTCTGCCGGAACCATGAACGCTGTGCCGCACGTCCCAAACCCACATCTCTAGCGGGGACAGGGAGAAACACCATGCGTGCGATCCGTAACCGAAAGACATATCTCGCGGCGACCATTCTGATCACCGGCCTCCTGGTCGCCGGATGCAGCGCCGATTCCAGCGACTCCCAGAACACCAGCGGCGCCGCCGAGGCGCCGGCCATGGCGCCCGACCAGGCGCAGAACGAGAAAGGCGCACCGGCCCAGGGCAAGGACACCACAGCGCAGGCGCCCGACCTGCGCGTCGAGCAGCGCTCGATCATTTACCGAGGATCTCTTTCGGTACGGGTGAAGGACGTCAACGCCGCGGCCGGGCAGGCCACCGGCATCGCGAACACGGCCGGCGGCTTCGTCGGCGGCGACAACCGCACGAGCGGCTCCGGCGCCGGCAGCGCCACCCTGGAGCTGCGCGTCCCGGCCGACAAGTTCGGCACGGTCGTCGACCAGCTGGCCAAGCTGGGCGACGAGGAGCAGCGCCAGATCAACACCGAGGACGTCACCGAGGCGGTGGTCGACCTGGACGCCCGGATCGCCGTGCAGCAGGCCCGGGTCGACAGCGGCCGCAAGCTGCTCGGCCAGGCCAAGTCGCTGGACGACCTGGTCATGCTCGAGCGCGAGGTGGCCACCCGCGAGTCCGATCTCGCCTCGTTGCAGGCCAAGAAGCGCAACCTGGCCGACCTGACCGCGCTCTCCACGATCACCGTCACCTATCTCGACCCGGACGCCGACCCGGTGGCCGGGGACAGCGACGACCCGCCGGGCTTCCTGGCCGGGCTCGGCGCCGGGTGGGACGCGCTGCTGGCCTCGCTCAAGGTGTTGCTGACCGTGCTCGGCGCGCTGCTGCCGTGGGTGATCGCCATCGGCCTGCCGGCGTGGGCGGCGCTCCACCTGATCCGCCGGTTGCGGCGGTCCCGTCCGGCGCCGGCGTTGCCGCCGGCGCCGCAGGACTAGCCGGCGCCGAGGGCTAGAAGGCGCCGGTGGCCAGGGCGGCCAGCGCGGTGTGGGTCATGACCCGGATGCCGTAGCCGATGCAGTTCTCGTCCACGTCGAAGTCGCCCTGGTGCAGGTCGTGCTTCTCGTCCGAGCCGGGGCGGGCGGTGCCGAGCCGGATCATCGCGCCCGGCACGTGGTCGAGGTAGAACGCGAAGTCCTCGCCGCCCATGCTGATCTCGGCCTCGACCACCCGGTCGGCGCCGAGAGCGGCGCCGGCCGCCCCGGCGATCACGGCCGACGCCATCCGGTCGTTGATCACCGGCGGGACGCCGCGGTGATATCCCACCTCGACGTGGGCGCCGGTCGGCGCGACCACGTCCTGGATCAGCTTGGTGATCAGCTCGGGGGCCTGGCGCCAGGCGTCGCGGTTGAGGATGCGCACGGTGCCGCGGGCCTCGCCCACGCCGGGGATGGCGTTGGGCGCCTCGCCCGCGTGCACCGCGCCCCACACCATGGAGACGCCGGCCCGCGGGTCGACGCGGCGTCCCAGAAGCGACGGCACGTCGACGATGATCCGGCCGAGCGCGTGCACCAGGTCGGCCGTGAGGTGCGGACGGGCGGTGTGCCCGCCGGGGCCTGTGACCTTGACGTCGATCATGTCGGCGGCCGCCGTGAACGGGCCCGAGCGCACGCCGACCAGGCCGGCCGGCAGCTGCGGGTAGCAGTGCAGCGCGTAGATCGCGGCGACGTCCTTGAGGGCGCCGGCGGCGATCACGTGGGGCGCGCCCGAGGGCACCGACTCCTCGGCCGGCTGGAAGATCAGCCGGACCCGGCCCGGGAGCTGGCCGCGCTCGTCGAGCTGGGCCAGGGCCAGGCCGAGGCCGAGCATGACCGTGGTGTGCACGTCGTGGCCGCAGGCGTGGGCCACGTTGGGCACGGTCGAGCGGTACGGCACGTCCTTGAGGTCCTGCAACGGCAGCGCGTCGAGGTCGGCCCGGAAGGCGATCACCCGGTCACCCCGGCCGATGTCGCAGATGACGCCGTTGCGGTCGGGCAGCAGCTGCGGCGAGAGGCCGGCCACGGCCAGCTCGCGGGCGACCAGGGCCGCGGTCTCGAACTCGCGATAGGAGGGTTCGGGGTGCGCGTGGATGTGCCGTCGAATCGCTACGAGCTCCGCGCCACGGGAGGCGAGCCAGCGGTCGAGCTGGCCGGGCAGGGGCTCGGCACCGGGCAACGGCCCGGGCCACTCCGTCTGGGCCCCTTCGGGCTCCGTCAGAGCAGTAGTCACGTCGGCTTCCGTATCAAGAGAAGTTTTGTCGGGTTTTCGCGACGCGCGCCAGCTTAGACCGTTTTAGGTAACACTGTGCAACGCCATTTCCCGCACACGCCTACAACCGGTTACGGACCGTTGAGGTGACGCGGTTCAACGGCCGTCCCGGATCACGGGAACCGCGCCGTCAAAAGCGCTCGACAGGGTGGTAGACCCCCCACACGCCGCGCAAGGTGTGGCATACCTCGCCCACTGTGGCACGAAGACGCAACGCCTCTTTCATCAACGGTAGGACGTTCTCATTCCCACCGGCGGCCTTCGCCAAATCCGCCAGGGCTGTCTCGACCGCCACACTGTCGCGGTCGGCGCGCAGCGCGGCCAGCCGGGCCACTTGAGCCGCCTCGATCGCCGGGTCGACGCGCAGCGGCTCGTAGCGCTCCTCGGTCTCGGCGGCGAACCGGTTGACGCCCACCACCACGCGCTCACCGCTGTCGATCTCGTTGGCGATGCGGTAGGCCGAGGTCTCGATCTCCTGTTTCTGGAAGCCCTGCTCGATCGCGTCCACCGCCGACCCGTACGAGAAGACCCGCTCGATCAGCGCGGTGGCCTCCTTTTCCACCTCGTCGGTCAGGGCCTCGATCGCGTACGAGCCGGCGAACGGGTCGACCGTACCGGTCAGGCCGCTCTCGAAGGCCAGGACCTGCTGGGTGCGCAGGGCGAGCCGGGCCGATTTCTCGGTGGGCAGGGCGATGGCCTCGTCGTACGCGTTGGTGTGCAGCGACTGGGTGCCGCCGGCGACCGCGCCCAGCGCCTGGATCGCCACCCGCACGAGGTTGACCTCGGGCTGCTGGGCGGTGAGCTGCACGCCGGCGGTCTGCGTGTGGAATCGCAGCATCAGCGATTTCGGATCTTGGGCGCCGAACTCGTCGCGCATGACGCGGGCCCACATGCGGCGCGCGGCCCGGAACTTGGCGATCTCCTCGAGCAGCGTGGTGCGGGCGACGAAGAAGAACGACAGCCGGGGCGCGAAATCGTCGACGGCCAGGCCGGCGGCGAGCGCCGCCCGGACGTACTCCATGCCGTTGGCCAGAGTGAAAGCGATCTCCTGAGCGGGCGACGCCCCGGCCTCGGCCATGTGATAGCCGGAGATCGAGATCGTGTTCCACTTCGGGATCTCTTTACGGCAGTACGCGAAAGTGTCGGCCACCAGGCGCAACGACGGTTTCGGCGGGAAAATGTACGTGCCCCGGGCGATGTACTCCTTGAGGATGTCGTTCTGGATCGTGCCCTGCAGGGCCGTGCCGGGAACGCCCTGCTCCTCGGCGACCAGTTGATAAAGGAGCAGCAGCACCGAGCCCGGCGCGTTGATCGTCATCGAGGTCGAGACCTTGTCGAGCGGGATCTCGTGGAAGAGCCGCCGCATGTCGTCGATGGAGTCGATGGCCACGCCGACCTTGCCGACCTCGCCGTGCGCGATCGGCTCGTCCGAGTCGTAGCCCATCTGTGTGGGCAGGTCGAAGGCCACCGACAGGCCCATCGTGCCGGCCGCGAGCAGCTGGTGGTAGCGCGCGTTGGACTCGGCCGCGGTGCCGAAGCCCGCGTACTGCCGCATGGTCCAGGGGCGCTTGGTGTACATCGTGGGATAGACACCCCTCGTGTACGGGAACTCGCCCGGCTCGCCGATCGAAGCGTCCGGCGAAACGTCGCCCGGACGGTAAACCGGCTTGATCTCGAATCCCGACTCCGCGTTCACACCGGTGATCCTAAGGCTTCGTTCAATCCGATCGAGTGAGGACTTTTGCACTCAGCGTCCGAATCCGTCCACCGAATGCGATTCCCCCGTCACCTACCGTCGAGTTCAGGTAAACACGAGCCCCGTGACTTTCAATTCGGGGGGCGGAACCGGCAAGATGGCGTGGTTGGTCGACGGCCCCTAGACCCCCTCGGTGGCATCCTCAGTGACTCAGATTCCGACGTGGAGCGGCGGTAACACGGCTCCCACCAGCGGACGCGCAGCCCCGGGCACGCTCATCGGCGGACGGTACACACTCCGTGCCGCGGTGGGCCACGGTGGCATGGGCACGGTCTGGCGCGCGGCGGACACGCTGCTGCGCCGCGACGTGGCGATCAAGGAGGTCATCCTCCCGCCCGGCCTGGCCCCCAGCGACCGCGACGCGATGTACGAGCGGACCATGCGCGAGGCGCGCGCGGCCGCGGCCCTCCAGCACCCGGCGGTCGTGCAGGTCTACGACGTCGTGCACGAGAACGGCCGCCCGTGGATCGTGATGGAGCTGCTCGAGGCGCGCAGCCTGGCCGACATGGTGATCGAGGACGGGCCCGTCGCGACCCGCGTCGTCGCCAAGATCGGCATCGCGCTGCTGGGTGCCCTCGAGGTGGCGCACGCGCACGGCGTGCTGCACCGCGACGTCAAGCCGGCCAACGTGCTGATCTGCTCCGACGGCCGCTGCGTGCTGACCGACTTCGGCGTCGCCCGCATGCCCACCGACGTGCAGCTGACCACGCCCGGCATGGTGCTCGGCTCGCCGCACTTCATCTCGCCCGAGCGGGCCATGGGCAGCGAGTTCGGGCCACCGAGCGACCTGTTCTCGCTGGGCGTCACGCTCTACACAGCGGTCGAGGGCCGTCCCCCGTTCGACAAGGGCGACCCGATCGAGACCATGCACGCGGTGGTCGAGGACCCGCCGGCCCCGGCCGTGCGGGCCGGTTCGCTCACCCCGGTGCTGATGGGCCTGCTCGAGAAGGACCCGGCCCGGCGGATGGACGTGCAGACCGCCCGGACGATGCTGCGCCAGCAGCTGGCCGGCCCGCTGGCCAGCAAGAGCCCGCCGCACATGATGACCGACCCCTACTCGGTCGTCCCCTCGCCGCGCCCGCCGGCCGCACCGGCCGAGACCCAGCCGATCCCGCCGCAGCCGAGCGGCCAGATCGGCGGCCGGGCCATGCTCGCGCCGGGCGCCTCGCTCACCGACCACCTGGCCAAGCTCCAGCAGGAGAACGGCGCCGCCGCTCGCCGGGGCGCGCCGGGCGACCTGCCGCCGACCGGCGCCATGATGTCCCCTCCGCCGATGCCGACCGGCGACACCACCAGCGTGCTGCCGCCCCGCGAGGCCTGGAACGGCGCCCGCGCGGCCCGTGACCCGATGGCCGGCGGCACCGTCGTGCAGAGCCCGGCGGCCAAGCGCAAGGCGATGATCAACAACGCCGTCGGCACCGCCCGCCAGGCGACCGACCGCGCGGTCACCACGGTCAAGGGCTGGCCGCGCCAGAAACAGCTGATCGCCGGCGGCGGTGCCCTCGGCGTCGTGCTCCTGCTGGTCCTGGTCTTCTCGCTGACCGGCGGTGGTGGCGACGACAAGACACCGGTTGCCGCCCCGCCCTCGGCGGTGGAGAACGTCGCACCGACGTTCGCCACGCAGCCGTACAAGGAGCGCGGCATCAGCGTGCTCGTGCCCGCCGGCTGGACCCGCAAGGCGGCCGGCAGCTGGGTCGACTACGCCGACCCGCAGGACGCCAAGCGCAAGGTCCGCATCCTGATCGAGAAATCGAAGGGCACGCCGACCTCCTTCCTGGGCGTCGCCGAGAGCAACCTCAAGAAGGGCACGACGTCCTGCACGACGCCGTACAGCCGGGTCGGCCTGACCGCGACCAAGATCGCCGGTCGCGACGGCGCGGTGCTGGAGTACAAGTGCGGCAGCGGCGCCGAGGGCCGGCACGGCCTCTGGGGCGCGGTGATCTCCGGCGGCAAGGCGTACTCGTTCTACCTGACCACCAAGGAATCGCAGTTCGCCGCGAGCAAGCCGATCTTCGACCAGA
Organism: Paractinoplanes atraurantiacus; assembly: GCF_900215205.1. Classification (GTDB taxonomy): domain Bacteria; phylum Actinomycetota; class Actinomycetes; order Mycobacteriales; family Micromonosporaceae; genus Actinoplanes; species Actinoplanes atraurantiacus. Next base: position 645,089 of record NZ_OBDY01000001.1, on the reverse strand, counting down.
TGATCAAGTCGTACGCCCTGGGCGCCGCCTGACGTTCCCGTCTCGTGCTATCAAACTCAGATGGCACCTGACGACGAACTGCGTTCCCTCGCGGAAACCTGGCTGGCGGACGACCCCGACCCGGCCACCCGCGCCGAGCTGACCCGGCTGATCGACGGCCTGCCCGGCACCGCCGCCGAGCTGAGCGACCGGTTCGCCGGCCCGCTCACCTTCGGCACCGCCGGGCTGCGCGGGCGCCTGCGGGCCGGTCCGAACGGGATGAACCTCGCGGTCGTCACCCGGGCCGCGGCCGGCCTGGTCACCTGGCTGGCCGCGCAGGGCGGCGAAGGGCCGCTGGTGATCGGGTACGACGCGCGGCACGGCTCCCGCGAGTTCGCCGAGCAGACCGCCCGCGTCGCCACCGGGGCCGGGCGGGAGGCGCTGCTGCTGCCCGGGACCCTGCCGACGCCGGTCCTGGCGTACACGGTGCGGGCTCTGGACGCGGTGGCCGGGGTGATGGTGACCGCGAGCCACAACCCGCCCCAGGACAACGGCTACAAGGTCTATCTCGGGCGCGGGCTGGGCGGTCCGGCCGGCGACGGCGCGCAAATCGTCCCGCCCGCCGACGCCGGCATCGAGGCGGCCATCCGGGCCGTCGGATCCCTGTCCGAGGTTGCGCTGGGCGATCCGGGCACGCTGATCGAAGACAAGATCATTGAGGGGTACGCCCGGAGCGCCGCCGCCACCCTCAGCGAGGGCGGCCCCCGGGACCTCGCGATCGCGTACACCCCGATGCACGGTGTCGGGGGCAGCACTCTGCAGGCGGCCTTCGCGGCGGCCGGCTTCCCGGACCTCGCGGTCGTCGCCGAGCAGGCCGAACCCGACCCGGAGTTCCCGACCGTCGCCTTCCCCAACCCGGAGGAGCCGGGCGCGATGGACCTGCTTCTCGCGCTGGCCCAGGGCACCGGGGCCGACCTGGCCATCGCCAACGACCCGGACGCCGACCGGTGCGCGGTGGCCGTCCCGACGGCCGAGGGCGGGTGGCGGCCGCTGCGGGGCGACGAGCTGGGCGTACTGCTCGGCGACTACCTCATCCGGCGGGGCGTTCCCGGGACGTACGCGACAACGATCGTCTCCTCGCAGTTGCTCGGCCGTCTCTGCGAGGCCCGGGGCGTGCCGTACGCGGAGACGCTGACCGGCTTCAAATGGATCGTGCGGGCCGCGGAGGACCTGGCCTACGGCTACGAGGAGGCGCTCGGCTACTGCGTCGCCCCGTCGCTCGTGCGCGACAAGGACGGCATCACGGCCGCCCTGACGGTGGCCGAGCTGGCGGCCGGGCTCAAGGCCGAGGGGCGCACGCTGGCCGACCGGCTCGACGAGCTGGCCGCCGAGTTCGGGGTGCACGCGACCGACCAGCTCTCGATCCGGGTCGACGACCTGGCCGAGATCGGGGTGGCGATGCGGCGGGCCCGCAGCGCCCCGCCGGCGACGCTGCTCGGCGCCCCGGTCGTCACGTCCGACGACACCGCCAACAACGTGCTCACGTTCCGCACCGGGTCGGCGCGCGCGGTCATCCGCCCGTCGGGCACGGAGCCCAAGCTCAAGGCGTACCTCGAAGTGGTCGAACCGACCGGCGAGGGTGACCTGACCGCGGCCCGCACCCGCGCGGCGTCGTCCCTGGTCACGTTGCGGCAGGAGATCGCCGCCGCGCTCGGGGTCTGAGATCTCGCCGGGCGCGCCACGTCACGCGCGCCCGGCGTCACCCGTCATGCCGGCTTGGGAGCGCCGAGAGCGGCCGTGATGGCCCGGCCCAGCGTCGCCACCACGAGGGCGACGGACGGGCGGACGATCGAGTCCTCCAGGTTGGCGCTGCCCGAGAAGCCGGCGCCGGCGGCGATCTGCTCGAGACGCTCGTGCGCCCGGGCCGACTCCTCGGCGGGCAGGCGCAGGGCCGGCTCCATGCGGGTCGCCACGAGCAGCGTGGCCAGCGCCGCGGTCCGCTCGTCGGTCGGCCCGTCGCTGGTCAGCGCCTTGGCCAGCCGGGACCGGATCTCGGCCTCGAAGGCCGGGTCGGTCGTCGGGTAGCGGTGCACGTGGATGAATCCCTGCTGGGTCTCGTCCACGTCCTGGACGACGCCGCGGGCGCACAGGTCCTCGAGCACCCGGGTCCGCAGGCGGTGCCGCAGCCGCTGGAGCCACTGGGCCGGGGTGTGCGGCTCGTCCTCGGCGGCCTTGGCGAGGACGGCGTCGGCGATCGGGTCGCCGATCGGCCGGTTGTCGATGACTTTGAGGTATCCGTCGACGTACGCGACACGTCCCGCCAAGGCGAGATCGACCAGCACAGCCGCGGCCATGCCGAGGTCGAGCCCGATACGGGATCCGGTCGCCTTGCCGGTCTGGTCGTCGTACGCGAGGAGTAGCAGTTCCTCGGCGAGCGCGATGGAGGTCATGGCTCGAAACGATAGTGTCCCCAGTCACGCAGACCGATCGCCAGGACGGTTATATCCCGGTTGCTTCCTTATAGAGTCGCGGCCGTGCAGGCAATCATCGCAACGCTGGGTTACGTGCTGTCACCGTCATCCGATCAGGTCCTCATGATCCGTCGTGACACCCGCCCGGACGACATCCACTACGGCAAGTACAACGGCCTCGGCGGCAAGCTTTCACCCGACGAGGACGTGGTGACCGGCATGCGCCGCGAGATCAAGGAAGAGGCCGGGATCTCGGCCGACCGCGTCGATCTCGCCGGCACGATCTCGTGGCCCGGCTTCGGCCGCAACGGCGAGAACTGGTTCGGCTTCCTCTTCCGCATTCCAGAGTGGAGCGGCACTCCCCTTTCGTCGAACGAGGAGGGAAGCCTGCACTGGGTACCGGTTTCCGACGTTTTATCGGGCAAGGTCCCGATGTGGGAGTCCGACCGCCACTTCCTCCCTCTGGTCTTCGCCGCCTCCCCCACCGTCTTCCACGGCGTCATGCCCTTCGCGAACGGCCGCGCCACAAGCTGGTCGTACACCTGACCTCGAACCGCAACCAAAGTCGCACTTCGCCCGCAAATGAGTTGAGCCCGGTTTTCCAACGCCGCACACCCCGCGGCGTCGGAAAACCGGGCTCAACTCATTTGCCCCAAAGGGCGAAGTGCCCGCCGAGCGAAGCGAGGCCAGCCAGCTCAGCAGCGCGACCCGCCCAGCCCAGCCCTCGCCCTAAAACCGGCGCATCCCCCCGAACTGCCGATCCCCCGCATCCCCCAGCCCCGGAACGATGTACTTCTTCTCATTCAACCCTTGATCAATAGACGCCGTAACCAGCCGCAACGGCAGCCCCGACTCCTCCAGGGCAGCGACCCCCTCAGGCGCCGCCAGCACGCAGCAGATGATCACGTCGGTGCACCCGCGGTCGACCAGCAGCCGGCAGCAGTGCAGCAGCGACCCACCGGTGGCCAACATCGGGTCGAGCACCAGCACAGGCTGGCCGGAGAGGTCGCCCGGCAGCGACTCCATGTACGCCCGCGGCTCGTAGGTCTTCTCGTCGCGGGCCAGGCCCACGAAGCCCATCGACGACTCGGGCAGCAGCGCCAGCGCCGAGTCGGCCATGCCGAGGCCGGCGCGCAGCACCGGGACGATCAGCGGCGGGTTGGCCAGCCGGGTGCCCTCGGTGGGCGCGACCGGCGTGCTGATCGGGTACTGCTCGGTGGCGAAGGAGCGGGCCGCCTCGTACACGACCATGGTGGTCAACTCGTGCAGAGAGGCCCGGAACACGCCGGAGTCGGTGTCCGCGTTCCGCATCGCGGTGAGCCTGGTCTGGGCGAGCGGGTGATCTACAACGAGTACGTCCACGGGGCACAACCTACCGGTCATTCAAGATCAACTGTCGGAGGGCCGCGTAGAATCGTTTTCATGACTGCGACAGCGACGTCAAGGCTGTCCGGCCTGCCCGATTCCGCCTCTGATCTCCGGACTTTCCTGCACGGACTGCCCGGCGTCGACAAGGTGGGCGTCGAGGCCAGGGCGGCGGCGCTCGGCACCCGATCGGTGAAGACGACCGCCAAGGCCCAAGCCATCGACCTGGCCATCCGCATGGTCGACCTGACCACCCTCGAGGGCGCGGACACCCCGGGCAAGGTGCGGGCCCTCTCGGCCAAGGCCCTGCGGCCCGACCCCTCCGACCCGACATGTCCCCCGGTGGCCGCCGTCTGCGTCTACCCGGCCATGGTCCCGTTCGCGGCCGAGGTGCTGGCCGGCTCCGGCGTCCACCTGGCCAGCGTGGCCACCGCCTTCCCGTCCGGCCAGGCGCCGCTCGACGTCAAGCTGGCCGACACGCGCGACGCGGTGGCGGCCGGTGCCGACGAGATCGACATGGTGATCAGCCGGGGCGCGTTCCTGGCCGGCGACTACGGCAAGGTCTTCGACGAGATCGTCGCGGTCAAGGAGGCGTGCGGTTCCGCCCACCTCAAGGTCATCCTCGAGACCGGCGAGCTGGCGACGTACGACAACGTGCGCCGCGCCTCCTGGCTGGCCATGCTGGCCGGGGCCGACTTCATCAAGACCTCGACCGGCAAGGTCCCGGTCGCGGCCACCCTGCCGGTCACGCTGATCATGCTCGAGGCGGTGCGCGACTTCCGCGAGCGCCACGGGCGCCAGGTCGGCGTCAAGCCCGCGGGCGGCATCCGTACGACCAAAGACGCCATCAAATATCTCGTGATGATCAACGAGACCGTCGGCGACGACTGGCTCGACCCCGACTGGTTCCGCTTCGGCGCCTCCTCGCTGCTCAACGACCTGCTGATGCAGCGGACCAAGCTCACCACCGGCCACTACGCCGGTCCGGACTACTTCACCCTGGACTGAGGCCGATGTTCGAATACGCTCCCGCTCCCGAGTCCCGCTCGGTCGTCACGATCGCCCCGTCCTACGGGCTGTTCATCGACGGCGAGTTCGGCGAGGCCAAGGACACCTTCAAGACGATCAACCCGGCCGACGAGGAGGTCCTCTCCGAGGTCGCCCTGGCCGGCCCGGAAGATGTCGACCGGGCGGTCGCCGCCGCCCGCCGCGCCTTCGAGGGCTGGTCCACGCTGCCCGGCTCCGAGCGCGCCAAATACCTGTTCCGCATCGCGCGGATCATCCAGGAGCGCTCCCGCGAGCTCGCCGTGCTCGAGTCCCTCGACAACGGCAAGCCGATCAAGGAGTCGCGCGACGTCGACCTGCCGCTGGTCGCCGCGCACTTCTTCTATTACGCGGGCTGGGCCGACAAGCTGAAATACGCCGGCTTCGGCCCCGACCCGCGCCCGCTCGGCGTGGCCGGCCAGGTCATCCCGTGGAACTTCCCGCTGATGATGCTGGCCTGGAAGATCGCCCCGGCGCTGGCCACCGGCAACACCGTGGTGCTCAAGCCGGCCGAGACGACCCCGCTCTCCGCGCTCTTCTTCGCCGACATCTGCCGCCAGGCGGAGCTGCCGCCGGGCGTGGTCAACATCGTCACCGGCGCCGGCGACACCGGCCGCTACCTGGTCGAGCACCCCGACGTCAACAAGGTCGCCTTCACCGGCTCGACCGAGGTCGGCCGGGCCATCGCCCGCTCGGTGGCCGGCACCGGCAAGAAGCTCACGCTCGAGCTCGGTGGCAAGGCGGCCAACATCGTTTTCGACGACGCCCCGATCGACCAGGCCGTCGAGGGCATCGTCAACGGCATCTTCTTCAACCAGGGTCACGTGTGCTGCGCGGGCTCGCGGCTGCTGGTGCAGGAGTCGATCGCCGAGGAGCTGCTCGCCTCGCTCAAGCGCCGCATGTCCACGCTGCGCGTCGGCGACCCGCTCGACAAGAACACCGACGTCGGCGCCATCAACTCCGCGGCCCAGCTCGCCCGGATTACCGAATTGTCGGAAATTGGCGCCACCGAGGGCGCCGAGCGCTGGTCGCCGGAGTGTCCGCTGCCCGACCGGGGCTTCTGGTTCGCGCCGACGATCTTCACCGGCGTCACCCAGGCCCACCGGATCGCCCGCGAGGAGATCTTCGGACCGGTGCTGTCGGTGCTGACCTTCCGCACCCCGGCCGAGGCGATCGAAAAGGCCAACAACACGCCGTACGGTCTGTCGGCCGGCGTCTGGAGCGAGAAGGGCTCCCGGATCCTGGCCGTGGCCGACAAGCTGCGGGCCGGCGTGGTCTGGGCCAACACGTTCAACAAGTTCGACCCCACGTCGCCGTTCGGCGGCTACAAGGAATCGGGGTACGGCCGCGAGGGCGGTCGTCACGGCCTGGAGGCGTACCTTGCCTGAGTCATCGGTGCGCCTCTCCGTGCGCAAGACCTACAAGCTGTACGTGGGCGGGAAGTTCCCGCGCAGCGAATCAGGACGGACCTATCTGGTGGACGGCGACAACGTCTCCCTCGCCTCCCGCAAGGACGCCCGCGACGCGGTGGTGGCCGCCCGGGCCGCGCAGCCCAAATGGGCCGGCGCCACGGCGTACAACCGAGGTCAGGTCCTTTATCGCGTCGCCGAGATGCTCGAGGCACGCCGGGCCGAGTTCAAGGCCCTGGGTGTCAAGGGCTCCGAGGTGGACGCCGCGGTCGACCGCTGGGTCTGGTACGCGGGCTGGTCCGACAAGATCGCTCAGGTCGCGGGCGGCGCCAACCCGGTGGCCGGGCCGTTCTTCAACATCTCGGCCCCCGAGCCGACCGGCGTCGTGGCCGTGGTCGCCCCGCCGTCGCTGATCGGCCTGGTCAGCGTGATCGCGCCGGCCGTCGTCACCGGCAACACGGTCGTGGTCGTCGCGGGCAACCCACAGGCCGCCGTCACCCTGGCCGAGGTCTTCGCCACCTCCGACGTCCCCGGCGGAGTGGTGAACGTCCTGACCGGACACGCCGCCGAGATCGCGCCCTGGCTCGCCTCGCACGACGACGTCAACGCGATCGACCTCTCCGGCGTGGACGACGGCGACCTGGCGACCGAGCTCGAGCGGGCCGCCGCCGGCACCCTCAAGAGGGTGCTGCGTCCTTCTTCCGCGCCCGACTGGACGGCCGACCCGGGAGTGGGCCCGATGACCGCTCTGCTCGAGACCAAGACGGTGTGGCACCCGAAAGGTTTCTGATCGTTTTCAAACGGTCAAAGCAGAACTATGGGGGACGGTCAGCCCGCGCCCAGGCGCGCCCATTAGGGTGTGTCGGCAGACTCACCGTCCCACAGCCCGATCAACGCGGAGGTCACCGTGGCCAGCCAGTCCGACGAGCCCGAGGCGCAGGCCGCCTCCACTGACGGGGCCTCCGGCAGTGCGCTGTGGGAAGAGGTCGGCATCGAGCCGGTCGAGATCGCGTTGCCGGCCGGCGTCGGCATCACCCTCCGCGCCTACCGCAAGGCCTCCGAGATCACCCCGACCGAGGCCGATGTCGAGGAGGACGACCTCTTCGACTCGCGCAAGCGGGCCGAGCCCGTCGAGGACGACGATGAGGAGATCATCGTCGACGAGGAGTACAAGGCGCTGCTGGCCGAAGGCTCCTCCGACGGCAAGGACGCCGACGAGCCCGACCCGGCCGACTTCGAGGACGAGGAAACCGCCCAGGCGGAGGATGAAGAGGTCCCCCTCTTCCTGAGCCACAAGGGCCGGCTGCTCGCCTTCAAGACCCCCGAGTCGCTGGTGTCCTTCATTCGTTCGGGTGCTCCGCACGACCTCGCACAACTCGGCTCCTGGGCCACCCTGGCCGACCGGGTACAGTCGACGGACATCGACCCGCAGCCGGACGACCGCTACGAGCTCGACCTCGTGGTGGAAAACCTGCGCGGCGGGCACGACACGTGGGATCTTCCACTGCTCATCGCCGCCGGCGAGGTGGCCCGCGACCTGGGTCACGCGCTGCGGCTCAAGCCGGTGATCCTGGCACTGTCGCCGGGCTCGCCCCTCGATGACCTGGACGAATCCCTCCGTTCCGCGGAAAGCGGAGGTATGGGTGGATTCTTCGGTCGTCGCCGATTGAAGAAAATCGGGGCACAACAGGCAAGTCTGGGCTGGCGCTCGGTAATCGGCAAGATCTCTGCCGCTGTGGACTGGCGCGACTGACCCCTCACCAGGGAGCATCAGTCCTTGGCCACCGACAGCAATGGGAAGTCCCGGGGAGGGGAGGACGACGCCGTGGCGCTCGTGCGCGTGTACTGCGGTCTGGCGTCGGCTGATGATTCGGTACGTGGGGTCTCGGCCCCGCAGCTGACCATCGCCGTGGTTGACGACGCAGGACGACTGCTCGGCGTTCACGAGATCGGCGACGATCCCGGCGGTTACGCCGAGCTCGGATCGCTGCTCGTGGAACGGACGAGTGGATTCACCGACGCCGCGGTCGCCGCCGACAGCGACGACCACCTCGTGACGTCGCTTCTCACCGCGGCCGGCCGGCCGCTGGTCGTGGCCGACGACGACACCACCGACGACTTCGCCGAGCGCTTCGCCGACGACGACTCCGTCGAGGAGATGCAGGCCCCGCCCGCCGCCCGGCGGGCGGTCGGCCTGGCCCGGGCCCTGCAGGCCGGCGCCCTGACGGCGAGCGGCATGCCGGTCTCCCGCGAGCTGATCAGCTACAAGCCCGTCCTGGCCGCGCACGTGGCGCTGCTCAACGGCCGGCACGCGGCGGCCACCGCGCTGCGCGAGGTCCTCCGCGAGCTCTACCCGGCGGCCCTGCGGGCCTACCCCGACCCGTCGCACCCGCTCGCGCTGTCCGTGCTCGACGCGCTGCCCGAGCCGGGCCGGCTCACCGCCGACGGCGACTCCGAGCGCGCCGCCGAGCAGGTCGCGCACGAGCTCACCCGGGCCGGCGCCGGCACCGAGGACGAGATCATCGCCGCGGTCACCGCCCTGCACGTCGCGATCAGCGAGTCGCCGCGCCGCGGCGGCATCAACAAGTCGCTCGCCCCCGCCGCCGGCGAAACGGTCCGCCAGGCCGTCGCCGCGGTCCGCGCCTGCGACGCCGCCTGCGCGTCCCTGATCGGCACGATCGCGGCCCGCAGCACACCGCCGGGCAGCGCGGGCCGTCGAGGCGCCCGCCGCACGTCCGAGCCGGCCCCGCTGCAGGCAGTGTCGGCCTTCGGCCGCCGCGGCCGCCCCGAGCCGGCCTCCACCGGCAGCGGCCCGGCCTCACCGCAGCCGCTGACGTCGCCGCCGGTCGCTCCCGACCCGATCGGCCCGCCGCCGCTCGCGCCCTCCCCGGTCGCGCCGCGCCCGTCGGTCCCGGCCGCCGCGTTCCCGAACAGGGCGCCGGCCCCCAGCAGCCGCCCCGTGTCGGCACCGAGCAGCCGCCCGGTCTCCGGCCCCGGCAACCGCCCGATCTCGACGCCGCCGCCCCCGCCGGGCATGACGCCGATCACGCCGGGTTCACGCCCCGCCGCCCGCAACCCGGTGGCGCCCACGTCCTCCCCGTCGGCTCCGACATCACCGTCGTCGCTGCCGTCCCGGTCGTTCCCGGCCGCGTCCTCCACCGGATCGTTCCCGGCCTCGTCTTCCGGCACGCCGTCGTTCCCGGGCTCGCCTTCCTCCGGTACGCCGTCGTTCCCGGGCTCGCCTTCGTCCGGGGCGCCGTCGTTCCCGAGCTCGCCGTCCTCCGGCGCGCCGCTTCCGGGTGCGCCTTCCTCCGGCTCGCCTCTCCTGGGCGGGCCGGGCGCCTCGGCACCCTCCTCGGGTGCGCCGACGCCGGCCGAGACCGGCCAGCCGTTCCGGGCCACGCTCACCAACGCGGCGATCAACAACGCCCGCGCCGAGCGCCAGCGCACGGTCATCCCGCCGCGCCCGTCGACGACCCGCCCGGCCGCCTCGACGCCGCCGGCCAACAGCGCCACCGACTACTCGCTGCCGATGCCGACCCAGCGCCCCGGCGGTCCCGAGGCCGAGCCCGGCTCGCGCGCCAACTGGCCGCTGCTCAACAGCGGATCCGACGACACGGCGACCCTCCCGGCCGCCTCGGCGAGCTCCCCGCCGGCCGACGGCCGGGTCCGCCCGCCGTGGCAGGACATGCCCAAGGAGCCGCCGGCCCTGCGCCTGGTCGACACCGGCACCAGCCTCGACGCGACGGTCACCGACCTGCCCGCCGTCACCGAGCCGCCCGCGCTGCGCCTGGTCGAGGGCGAGGCCCGCCGCAACGCGGCCCGCCGAGTCCCCACCGGCACGGCGACCAGCTCGACGTTGACGGCGCTCGACCGCAGCATCGCCCCGCCCGTCCCGGCCGACAGCAACGACGGCGACCTGCTGATCTTCGCCCAGGCCAGGTCGGCCTGGTTCACGGGCCACACCGAGCAGACCGACAAGCTCGACTGGACCAACCCGAACGACACGGGCTGGCGCGCGGCCGAAAAGGCAGCCACCCCCGAGGTGGCCGCCGAGACGGCCGCCGGCCTCCCGAAACGGGTCCCCCAGGCCAACCTGGTCCCGGGTTCCCCGCTGCGCGAGGAGCGCCCGCTGCGCATCGTCCGCGACGCCGCCAGCATCGCCGCACACACCACGGGTTACTTCCGCGGTTGGCGCCGAGGCCAGGAGATCGGCGGCTTCGCCATGGGCGGCCGCCCGGGCCGCGAGTCCGCCGGCGGCTGGGACTTCACCCGAGACGGCGGCCAGGGCGAAGAAAACGAATTCCGCAACGACAACGCGGGCTACGGCTCCCGCTGACAACGCCGCAGGCCGGTGCGATCGGGAGACTCTCCGATCGCACCGGCCTTTCGCTTGCCTGAAGCGCTGATCTTCGCAAGCGCCCGCCTGACGGCCTTCCGCAGGCGTGAAGCTTCGGCCGGAGGCCGCGCCGCTTCAGCGGCGTTTGCTCAAGCCGTAGGGTAGTACGGCTCCTGGCCTGGAGCTTCGCCCTCATCGATCAGCGGCCCCGGGTTGTAAGTGGCTCATTGCGGAGCGACTACGACCTCTTCGCCTGCCGTCAAGGGCAGCCCTGAGCGCTCTCCCCCAGTCACGCCACAGCTAACGCCGGCCGCTCCACACTGGAGGACGCCGAGGAGTGGCCGGCCTCCGGGTCGAGGTCGCCAGCGAAGCGTGTTGGAGAGCTGCTCAATGCTGCTTCCCGCTTCCCAGCGCCCCGAACCGGACTCTTCAGCGCTGGTCAAAATTGCTCTGGCCGGTAGCTCAGACATCAATTAGCATGAATCTAGCGGCCGTACTGGGGCCCGGTCCAGCCGGAATCGTTCAGCCCGAGAAAGGGTATTACGTGCCGTCCATGTTGAAGAGAATGCTGATCTCGGCCGCCGCTCTCCTGACAATAATGACAGGAACGCTGGTTTCGGCCACGCCAGCGCAAGCTGCGGCCGCGGATTGCCCGTCGGGCCTGTTCTGCCTCTTCCACCACATCAACTGGGGTGCTGGACGCTGGCAAATCAACCCCGCGACCACCTCCAAGAATGTCTGCTGGAACTACGCCAACAGCACATTTACCGACGGTTACGTGGTCGACAACGCTTCCGCGAGTTACATAGATAAATCACCGAGCAAGAGCTATGGCATCATTCTCTACGACAGAAATGACTGCACCGGAACGGGCAGCTACAGCATTCCCCTCGGGTTCGGCACGAATGTTCCGAACCTTTCCACAGAGGGCTATTATCGCGCCTTCGGCAGCTACAAACTCGTGCAATACTGATAAGCAGTCCTGAGCCTTCCGCCGATGTGCCCGCCGTGACGGCCTGGCACATCGGCGGCCGGGTCAGCCCTGGCGGTCCTGCCAGGTGCAAAGGCACACCCTGTTGCCCTCGGGGTCGGCCAGGACCCAGAACGCGGGGGCCTCGGCGTCGCTGACCAGGGTGCCGCCCGCCGCCACGGCAGCGTCGATGCGTGGCTGGACCTGGGCCGGCTCCAGCCAGATGTCGGGGTGCCAGCGCTGCCTCGGCTCCTCGGAGCCGGACTCCTGGAACCAGATCGCCGGGTGCACGTCCGCCGGGTCGACCAGGTCCTCCTGGCCCTCCGGTGTCTCCATGGCCATGATGGCGGCCCAGAACGGCCTCACCGACGTGTACGCCGGTGAGTCCAGAGCCCATTCCAGCCGGGAGACGCTCGCGCTCTCCATGCGTACGCCGGCCCCGGAGACGATCGAGGAGACGGCGCGGGCCAGGCGGATGTCGCGCTGGGTCACGCCGCGGGCGTCGTGGCTGGTCAGCCGCACGTCGACTTCCGTGTAGCGCAGCGTGAGGTCGGGGTGGTGGTTCATGCGTTCGGCGACCTCACCGATGGCGTTCACGATTTTCAGGCCGGTGGCGAAGTCGCCGGTGCGGATGCGGGTCTGCAAGCCACCCGGCACGTAGACCCAGCCGTCGAGCTTCTCCTCCGCGATCTGCCTACCGTTCAGCACAGTCATGTCCCCATGCTGCCGCCATCAGCCCATCGGCGCGATCCGGTTGTTCCGGATGTGCTCGTAGACGATCGATGTGCGTACGTCGGCGACCTCAGGTCTTTCGGTGAGCCGGTCGATGACGAACGCGTAGAGGCTGTCGTTGTCCGGCACCGCCACGTGCACGATGAAGTCTTCGCTGCCGGTCGTCACGTAGACGCCGAGGGTGTCGGGCAGGGCGCTGACCCATTCGCGGAACGCCTCGATGTTGCGCCGGGACGGCGGGCGGATGCGGACGGCGATGAGCGCCTGCACCGGGCGGCCGATGGCCGGCAGGTCGACGTCGAGGATGGCGCCGCGGATGATGCCGCGGCGGCGCAGGGCCCGGGTGCGGTCGAGGGCGGTGGTCGCCGAGACGCCGACGGCGGCCGCGACCTCCCGGTTGGTTTTCCGTGCATCCGCCTGCAACTCGCGGAGGATCGCCGTATCAAGTTCGTCCAGATCCGCCATTACGGACCTCTTTCCGAGATTAGTACGGATCAATTGCCGAGCTACCTTATATCTGCCTAGCATTTTGACAGAGCAACCGGCACAAGAACGGATGAAGCGATGATCGGATTTACCGCGGAGGAGATCGACCAGGGCGCACCCACCCGCGCCGCCCGGCTCAAATGGGTCGTGGTGGTCGACGCCGGCTTGGCGCCGGGCCGTGCGGCCAACGCGGCGATCTGCACGGCCGCCGCCACTTCACGGGCCGTGGAGGGCCTGCTGGGCGACGACGCGGTCGACGCCGACGGCGGCACCCATCCGGGCCTGCCGTGGCTGGGCTGCACCGTGCTGGCCGCCGACGCGGAGACCTTGCGGACGGTTCGCCGGAAGGCCGCCGCCCGCGCCGACTTCTTCGTGGCCGACATGCCGGCCGCGGCCCAGCACACCCGCGTCTACGCCGAATATCTCGACGCCGTGAAGGAGACCGGCGCCGACGACTTGGACTACTACGCGGTCAGCATCGTCGGCCCGCGCAACCCGCTCGACAAGATCGTCGGCAAGCTGCCGCTACTCGGGTAGGTCCAGCGCCTTCGCGATGTTCCACTCGGCCAGCTGGAGCATCCAGTCGCGCTCGGGAAAGTCGGTCTCGGCGATCCGCAGCGGCCCCTCGATGAGCGCCAGCACCTGCGCATACCGATAAAACTCAAGACGATCAAGGTCAAGTTCGACAGGCTTCAACCGGTCGTACGACTCCCCGAAGCGCAGTTGCAGAAAGGCATGCTCCCATTCGACGTCGAAGTACGTCAGCCCTTCGATATCGATCATCACGGGTTCCCCATCCGGCCCGATCAGCACGTGATCCGGCCCCAGCTCCCCGTGCACCAGCCCATACGTCGACCGGGCCCGCACCGCCCCGTGAAGCCGCCGCAGATGCTCCTCGATCCGCGGTCCAGCCTCGGCCAGCCGCCCGTCCCGAGGCTCCACCAGCCGGAGATGCCCGAGCGCCCGATCGAGAATGACATCCTGCGCCGACCGCCCGCCCGAAATGTCCCCCAGGGATGCGGGAGGTGAGGTTGTAGGAGGCACGCCCACGGAAGGCGCGCCTGCGGGAGATGGGCCGGCGAGAGATGGGGCCGTGGAAAGTGGGTCCGCGAGAGCTAGCGCCGCGGAAAAGGGCGCCGCGGACAGTGGATTCGGCCGGGTCGCGGGGATGAGCCGGCCCCAGCGCGGGGCGGTTGTGGTGTGCATGCGCCGCAGGGAGTTGCCGAGCTCGGCCAACGGCGCCTCGGCCGCCTCGGGGTTGCGCTCCATCAGCGCCTCGAGCTTCTCGCCACGCACGTCCTCGACGAGAGCCAAGCCAGCGTCTCGGTCGAGCCACAGCAGGTGGGGTACGCGGACGCCCGCGGTCGCCAGCGCCGCGTGGTTGGCCACGAACAGTTCCAGCCCGGACGCGTCCGTGAACGGGTCGTCCGGCACTGTCACCGACGGCGGCCAGTAGTTCTCGTTGTCCGCCCACACGTACAGGATCGCCGTGGTGCCGTCGCCGCGCCGCAGCCGGTAGACGCCCTTCTTCGTGCCCCCGGTCAGCCGGTCGAGCGCGACCGGCGGACCGCCCAGCGCTTCGGCCACCACATCGGACACATCACCAAGCGTGAGGAAGGTGCGCACGATCGACGATCATCGGCGCTGGCGGGCACTGCCGCAACCGAATTCGAGCATGCAGAAGCCCCGCTCCGACTCAGCGGAGCGGGGCTTCAACCGATCGTCAGGCGGGCGCTACCGCGCGCGTGCGACGCATCGTCAGCACATACTCCACGAGGGAGATGAGGACGTTTTTCGTCGACTCACGGTTGCGGGCGTCGCAGCTCACCACCGGGACGTCACTCGAGATCGCCAGCGCGTCCCGAACGTCCTGAGCGTTGTGATACTGCATGCCGTCGAAGCAGTTGATCGCCACCAGGTACGGCAGGCGGCGGTGCTCGAAGAAGTCGATGGCGGCGAAGCAGTCGGCGAGCCGACGCGTGTCCACCATGACCACGGCACCGATCGCGCCCCGGACCAGCTCGTCCCACATGAACCAGAACCGCGTCTGGCCGGGGGTACCGAACAGATAGAGGATCAGGTCACGGTCGATGCTGATCCGGCCGAAGTCCATGGCGCCGGTGGTCGTCATCTTGCCCGGCACCTGCCGGTTGTCGTCGACCCCCACGCCGGCCGAGGTCATGATGGCCTCGGTCGTCAGCGGGGTGATCTCGGAAACCGACCCGACGAGCGTCGTCTTGCCAACGCCGAATCCACCGGCGATGACAATCTTCGCCGATGTAACCCGTCCCGCGGAGGGACGGGGCGACATGTCAGAGCCTGCGAAGTCCACTCAGCACCCTTTCCAGCAGTTCCGTGCCTACCGCGTCGGTCTCGTCTTCCAGCGAGGTGGGCTCGTACACCGAGACCAGGCCGTCATGGGCCATGTCGGCGACGATGACACGTGCCACACCGAGCGGCAGTTGCATGCGTGCGGCGATCTCGGCCAGCGACTGAACTCGGCCGCCGTCGCACATCGCCGCGATGTACTGATGCTCGCTTCCACCCTGCCCGCCGCGGGACATTCCCGAACGCCCGCGGACGGTTGTCTCGACCAGCGCTTCCAGCGCTATCTCAAGCTTCGGCCGGGTCCGACCGCGGGTCACGGCGTACGGTCTGACTAGTGCACCGGTCGGCTCATCGCGTTCGGGCATCGTCACCGCTCACCCCTTCCTCGAACCCTTAGAAGTGTCTCTTGTCGTCAAAGCTTTGAACAGCGGCCGAGTGCCCCGGCCCACTGCCCGTTCAGCCGAGCACCCCGGCCGCGGAACGCGGTGCGGGGGTCAGCGCCTCACCGACGCGGTCGACGAGGAGGGCCATCTCGTAGCCCACCTGGCCGACGTCGCAGCTACGAGCCGCGAGCACCGCGAACGAGGAGCCGTCGGAGATCGACATCAGGAAGAGGAACCCGTTGTCCATCTCGACGACCGTCTGAAGAACAGCGCCACCCTCGAAGCACCGCGCGGCGCCCTGGGTGAGGCTCACAAGGCCGGAGGCGATTGCCGCCAGCTGATCGGCGCGGTCCCGCGGAAGGTCCCGCGAGGCCGCCAGGAGCAGACCGTCAGCGGAGACCGCGATCGCATGCGCGACTCCGGGAACGCGGTCGGCGAAGTTGGCCAGAAGCCAACCGAGATCCTGCGTAGATGTCATGCCTCATGCTCCTTGCCAGCCTGCGAGGACTGCTGCCCTCCCGGAGTCTCCTCCGGGTTGGTCGATTCTTTGGTGCGGCCGCGCTGTACACCACGGTGGTACGCGGACAGGAGCCCGCGAACGCCCTCGGGGGTGCGGCGCTGAGCGGGGTCACTGCCCCGGTCGACACCACCGGGAACGAGCTGCGCCATCGGCGTGCGCTTGGGCAGACCCGCGGTGGTCGTGGTGTCCACCCGAGCCTCCGCCGCCGCCTGCGCGGCCTGCCAGCCCTCGTCGGCCGCGGTGCGCCACGGGTTGGTGGCGACGCTGCCGTTGGGGCCGCCGGCCGAGCCGGCGCCGTTGGAGGCACCGACACCAACAGTAGCGGGGGTCTGGTCGCGCGACTCGGGCGAGACCGCCTGCTGCGGCACACCGAGCGTGCGCGCCGGCTCGCCGGTGGGGATCCGCTGCGAGGTGACCGGCTCGTCGATGCCGTTGGAGGACGGCTTCGACGGCTCGGCCGGGCGGGCCGTGGTGAACCAGGCCGACTCGAGCTCCCGGAAGATCGGCAGCTCCATCGTCTCGTCGGCGAACTGGCCCTGGCCGTTGTCGCGCTGGCGGGCCGCGGCCTGCGCCGCGGCGATCTGCGCGGCCGCGGTGGCCTGCGCCTCGGCCGCTTGCGCGGCCGCCAGCTCGTGGGCGGCCCGGGCGGCCGCGGCCGCTCGCTGGGACTCGCCCTGGTCGGCCGCGCCGGACACCGGGGTGGCCGAGACGGGCGTGCCCGAGACGGGGTTGGCCGGCGGTGCGGACGACGGGATCGGCGCGGTCTGCGGGTTCGTCGGGCGCTCGACCTGGGGCTCACCGCGCTGCTCCGGACGGTACCGGGGAAGCTCGGCGGTCATGTCGAGGGCGGCGGCGAGGCTTTCCGGCACGTGCGGCGTGTGACCCTGCTCGCGGTCGGAGGCGACCGGCGGCCAGGCCGGGGGCGCGGCCGAGACCGGGTCGTTGGCCGGCGGGGTGGAGACCGGCGGACCACCGTACGGCGGCGCGGACGGCACCGGCGGGGCGGACACCGGCGGCACCGGCGGAGCGGAGACCGGCGGGACGAACGGGTTGCGGCCCTGCGTCTCCGGGTTGGCCGGAAGCTGGCGCGGGATCGTGGCGCCGAAGCCGTTGGCGTCGCCGCCGTTGGGCTGGAAGCCGTCACCGTTGCGGCGCTGCGGCAGCCCATCGGGGCCGGCGAAGCTCTGCGGACCGTCGAAGCCCGGCGAGCCGTTCAGGCCGCCGCCGTTGAGCGCCTGCGGGCTGTCGAAACCGCGCGGGGCGTCGAAGCCCTGCGGCGGGCCGGACGGGCCGGCGGGCAGCGGCGGGATCGGCTCGTTGCTGCGGGGGCCGTAGAAGCCACCGTTGCCGTTGCTGCCGTTGGCGCCGCCGCCGTTGAGACCGTTGAGCGAGCCGTTCGAGGAGCCGAAGCCGTTGGCGCCGTTGGACGGCGCGCCGGTCAGGTCGGACCAGGCGGGCGCCGAGCGGCCGTTCGTGCCGAGCATGCCGCCGTTGTTCATCGGCGGGTTCGGGTCGAACGGGCGGCCGGTCGGATATCCGCCGTGGCCGCTCTCGAGCGCGAGCGGCTCGGACATGCCCTGGCGGCCCTGCTGGTCGTAGCCGGCGCCGACGGCCTGCATGCGGCCGGCGGTGGCGGACTGCGCGCCGCCGGTCAGGACCGAGAGCGGCAGGCCGACCTCGGCCACCGTGCCCCGGTCGGTGTCGGCCGGGCGCAGCTCGACCCGGACGGCGTGGCGGTTGGCCAGCCGGGCGACCACGACCAGGCCCATCATGCGGGAGACGGCCACGTCCACCGTCGGCGGGTTGGCGAGGCGCTCGTTGAGGTCGCGGAGCTGCTCACGGCTGATGCCGATGCCGCGGTCCTCGACCGTCAGG
This sequence comes from Paractinoplanes atraurantiacus, assembly GCF_900215205.1. Classification (GTDB taxonomy): domain Bacteria; phylum Actinomycetota; class Actinomycetes; order Mycobacteriales; family Micromonosporaceae; genus Actinoplanes; species Actinoplanes atraurantiacus. Next base: position 627,188 of record NZ_OBDY01000001.1, on the reverse strand, counting down.
AGGGCGCCGTCACCCAGGCTCCGGGCCTCGACGATGACCGTCGAGTTGGGCGGGGAGAACGCGGTCGCGTTGTCGAAGAGCTCGGCGACCAGGTGGACCATGTCGTTGACGGCGTGCGCCGCAACCTCGATGTCCCGGTCGATCATGCCGAACTCGATGCGGGTGTAGTGCTCCACCTCGGACTGCGCGGCGCGGAGCACGTCGATCAGGGCGGCCGGCTCGCGCTGCACACGGGTCGAGTCGGCGCCGGCGAGGACCAGGAGGTTCTCGTCGTTACGCCGCATTCGGGTGGCGAGGTGGTCGAGCTGGAACAGCTCGGCCAGCCGGTCCGGGTCCTCCTCGCCGCGCTCCAGCCGGTCGAGGTGGCCGATGAGCCGGTCGACCAGGATCTGGGAACGGCGGGCGAGGTTGACGAACATCGTCGCGACCGAGGCCCGCAGGGCGGCCTGCTCGGCCGCGGTGCGCACCGCCTCGAGGTGAACCGCGTTGAACGCCTCGGTCACCTGGCCGAACTCGTCGCGGCTGCGCACCGGCAGCGGCTCGGCGATCTGGTCGGCGACCTGGGCCGGGGTGAGCGACGTGGAGAGCTGCGGGTCGCGCAGCCGGCTCACCGCGTGGGGCAGGCCGAACTGGGCGACCGAGAGGGCGCCCTGGCGCAGCTCGCGCAGCGAGCGGGCCATCGACCGGGCGACGAGCCAGGCGAACAGGATGGCCAGCAGCAGCATGCCGAGCAGGATGCTGGTCTCGATGAAGACCCGCCGGTTCACGTCGTTGCGCAGGTCGGTGGCCTCGGTGACGATCTGGGCGTCCATCGTCTGCTCGATGGACCGGAACTCCTTGTTGTAGTTCACCATCGCGGTGTCCCACTGCGCGGAGTCGAAGTCGATGTTCTTGATGTTGGCGCCGGACAGGCTGATCAGCGGAACGGTGAGGTTCGTCGCCGCGCGGCCGGACGGGGTGTTCTCCAGCCCCTTGAACATGTCGACCTCGGCTTGCGTGCCGACCGACTCGAGCGTGGTGCCGGCGAGCTGGAGCCCGGTGTCGGCCACGAGGTAGTCGCGGCGCAGGTCGTTGGCGAGTTCGCCTCGGGCGACGACTTCCTGGCCGACGTCGCGCTGCCGGGCGACGTATTCCTTGGCGGCGGCCACCGCGGCGACGGCACGCAGGTGGTCACCGAGAGTCGTGTCGTTCGAGAGCTGAGCCGACACGTCGCGGATCGCGAGCAGGTCCTTGATCAGCTGGTTGTAAGTCGACTCGACGATGTCCGTCGAGCCGGACTTCTGGTTCGCGATCTGGCTGCGCTTGGACGGAAGGTCCTCGAGGTTGCGGTCGAGCCGCAGCAGCAGCGTGCCGACCTTGTCGGGCACGTCGTCGAGCGACGCCTTCTGCTGCGCGTAAGGCACCCGGGCCTGGTCGGTCTTCGCGTACTCGCCGTTGTAGGCCTTGAGGGCGTTTGCCTTGACCTGCGCGCTCATGCCCTGGGCGTTGAGGATGATGCCGTAAGCGCGTTCGTTCTGCAGGTGGTCGACGAGACCACCGGCCGCTTCCGACAGCACCGCTAGGTTGCGCGCGCGCTCCGCGTTGCTGGCTTCCTCGATGTGGTCGACCAGGCCGCTGACGCCGACGATGATCGTCGCCAAGGTGGGAACCAACATGATCAAGCCGAGCTTCGACCAGATCGGCAGATCTCTCAGCCGATCGGCCGGGCGACGGAGACGCGACATGACGCCGGTCGCCGTCTCGGGGCGCTTGCTCACGTCACCGTCCTCCTGATTCGGGCCCGGCATTCGGCTCGCCGGGGCCGCACACGGCCGACTGCCGCGTCGGGCCCCCGAGATTCCATCACGACGAGTGTCAAAGAGAAAGGGCCATTGAACACGGACCGGTTGTGTGACGCGATGTCTGCGCGCTGGAACCGGGCTGTATCACTGGCTGTATAGGGGTGCGTTCCTCAGTGTCACTCGTGTCGATCGACGAGACGCGGGGGTGTCGCTCGCCGAACGCGCCCGATCGTAGTGGATCGCGGCAGGAGGAACGATGGCGCGGTCCGCACCGATCGGCAAGGTGAGATGCCCGATTTTGCAGTGTTTGTAGGGACCATTCTGACCGAACGGATGAGTGTCACCACCGAACCGCCAGTGCCGCTTGCCGAACGGAGTCAGCTGATCAACTTGGCGTAACCGGGCTTGATCACGTCATTGATGATCGCCAGCCGCTCGTCGTACGGGATGAAGGCCGACTTCATCGCGTTGATCGTCAGCCACTGGAGCTCGGCCCAGCCCCAGCCGAACGCCTCCGAGAGCAGCGCCATCTCGCGCGACATCGACGTACCGCTCATCAACCGGTTGTCGGTGTTGACGGTGACCCGGAACCGCAGATCGTGCAGCAGGCCGATCGGGTGCTCGGCGATCGACGCGGCCGCGCCGGTCTGCACGTTGGACGACGGGCACAGCTCGAGCGGGATCCGCTTGTCGCGAACGTAGGCGGCCAGCCGCCCGAGAACCGTCTCGCCGCCCTCCGGCGTACCCGTGATGTCATCGACCAGGCGCACACCGTGACCGAGACGGTCGGCGCCGCACCACTGGATGGCCTGCCAGATCGACGGAAGGCCGAAGGCCTCGCCGGCGTGGATGGTGAAATGGAAGTTCTCACGCTGGAGGTATTCGAACGCGTCCAGGTGACGGGTGGGCGGGAAACCGGCCTCGGCGCCGGCGATGTCGAAGCCGACCACGCCGCTGTCGCGGTACCGCACCGACAGCTCGGCGATCTCCTGGGAGCGGGCGGCGTGGCGCATCGCGGTCAGCAGCACACCGACCCGGATCGGGGTGCCCAGCGCGGCGGCACCGGCCATGCCCTCGGTGAAGCCGGCGTTCACCGCGTCGACCACCTGGTCGAGCGTGAGGCCACGCTCCAGGTGCTGTTCGGGGGCGTAGCGCACCTCGGCGTACACCACCCCGTCGGCCGCCAGGTCGAGCGCACACTCCTTGGCGACCCGGAAAAGGCCCTCCTCGGTCTGCATCACCGCGACCGTGTGGGCGAACGTCTCCAGGTAGCGTTCCAGCGAGCCCGAGTCGGCGGCCGCCACGAACCAGTCGGCCAGCGCGGCCGGATCGGTCGCCGGCAGCTCGTGGCCCACCGCCTCGGCCAGCTCGACGATGGTCGAGGGGCGCAGACCGCCGTCGAGGTGGTCGTGCAGCAGCGCCTTGGGCGCCGGAATGATGTCGGAGTAAGCGATGGCGGCCATCAGCCGAGCCTAGAGGCAGGAGACGAATGATCGACGGCGCATTGCCGTACCTGCGGTGCCCGGTTTGCCGCCAGGGCCTCCGGCGCGACGGCAGACGGCTGCTCTGCCCCCTCGGGCACAGCTTCGACATGGCCAAGCAGGGGTACGCCGATCTGACCGCCGGGCGCATGCCGCATGTCGGCGACACCGCCGAGATGGTGGCCGACCGGGAGGCCTTCCTGGCCGCGGGTCACTACGACTTCATAGCGGACGCCCTGGCCGGGGCGGACGGCCTGACCGTCGACGCCGGCACGGGCACGGGCTTCTACCTCGCGCGAGCGCTGGAGAAGGCGCCGGAGGCCACCGGTCTCGGCCTGGACGTCTCCAAGCCGGCCCTGCGACGGGCGGCCAGGGCCCATCCGCGCGCCGCGGCCGTGCTGGCCGACCTCTGGCGCCCGCTGCCGATCGCCGACGGCGCCGCCGCGATGATCCTGAACGTCTTCGCCCCCCGCAACGGCGCCGAGTACCGCCGGATCCTGCGCCCGGGCGGGGTGCTGGTCGTGGTCACCCCGGCCGCCGATCATCTGGCCGAGCTGATGCGGGGACTGATCCGGGTCGACCCGGACAAGGCCGAACGGGTCAGTGACGCGCTCGGTGAGCATTTCACCGCCCGGACCACGGCGACGGAGCGCCGGACGCTGCGCCTGAGCGCGGCCGAGGCCCGTACGCTCATCGGAATGACCCCCGCCGCCCGCCACGTCCCGCCGGAGGCCCTGCCCACCGGCGAGGTCACCGTCACGGCGGCGGTGGAGATCACCACCTACACCGAGAGGTCGACCTCTTCCCACTCGGCCGGCTTGTCGTGATAGGGCCCGTGGAACACCACGGCCCACTCCAGCGCCCAGCGCCGCTGCCCGATCGCGTTGGCGTCGATCTCCCCGGGCACCGGCAGGCCGGTCTGCTCGCACTCCTGGAACGCCCAGTCGAGGCAGTAGTAGAGATCGAGCAGGACGGCCGCCTCGATCGGGTCGCGCGGTGACATCAGCGACCGCGACCGCCAGCTGTTGAAACTCTCACCAGCCGGCAGATCGGGCATCTGCGACATGAACCGGCCCTCCGGCGGCGCCGTCGGGTCGAGATGACGGGCCAGGCCGAGCAGCCAGGCCAGGGCGAACACCGCGTCGTGATGGAGTACGAACGAGCGGTGGTCGCCCTTGGCGCCGATCACGAACTGCCACTCGGGCGGGGTGACGAAATCGACCAGGTGCGAGCCGAGCAGCCAGCTCATGGCGGCCTCGGTCGGCATGCCGAAACAGCGGGCCACCACCACGTGCAGCACCGCCGTCCGAGCCTCGATCTCGGCCGTCGGCCGCAGCTCGATGGCGTCGCCCGCCTCCCAGACCAGGGGGAAGCCGGCCGGGGGCAGCGGCAGGCCGAGCCGCCGCAGCTCGTCGAGGCTGGCCTCGCGAACGGCGTGCGGGTCGGGTGCGGCCTTCGTCATGGTGCGTCAGGCTATGCGGTCGAGCACCAGCTTGACAGGGGTGGGGCGCTCCGGTCCGATCGTCACCGCCGCCGCGGCCTCGTCCCGGGCGGCCGGGATGCGCGACGGATCGTCCGCGCGAAGCTCCAGGAGCACGTCACCCGTACGTACGAAATCGCCGGGCTTGACCTTGAGTTGGATGCCGGCGCCGAAGCTGACCGGATCCTCCTTGCGGGCCCGGCCGGCGCCGAGGCGCCAGGCCGAGATGCCGATGCCGTACGCGTCGACGCCGCTCACCACGCCGTCGGAGGTCGCCCGCAGCACCTCGGTCTCCCGGGCGGTCGGCAGCGTGGCGTCCGGATCGCCGCCCTGAGCGCTGATCATCGCCCGCCACGTGTCCATGGCCCGGCCCGACGCGAGCACCTTCTCCGGGTCGGCGTCGACCCCCGCCGCGGCCAGCATCTCCCGGGCCAGGGCCAAGGTCAGCTCGACCACGTCGGCCGGCCCACCGCCGGCCAGCACCTCGACCGACTCGGCCACCTCGTTCGCGTTGCCGACGGCCAGCCCGAGCGGAGTGCTCATGTCGGTGAGCAGGGCGACCGTGTTCACGCCGCTGTCGCGGCCCAGCCGCACCATGGTGCTCGCGAGCTCGCGGGCGGTCGTCAGGTCCTTCATGAAGGCGCCGGAGCCGACCTTGACGTCCAGCACCAGCGCGCCGGTCCCCTCGGCGATCTTCTTGCTCATGATCGAGCTGGCGATCAGCGGAATCGCCTCGACCGTGCCGGTGACGTCGCGCAGCGCGTACAGCTTGCGGTCGGCCGGGGCCAGCCCCTCGCCGGCCGCGCAGATGACCGCGCCGATCTCCTGCAACTGCGACTTGAACTCGTCGTTGCTCAGCTTCGCCCGCCAGCCCGAGATCGACTCGAGCTTGTCCAGCGTGCCGCCGGTGTGCCCGAGACCGCGCCCGGACAGCTGCGGCACGGCCACGCCGCACGCCGCGACCAGCGGGGTCAACGGCAGCGTGATCTTGTCGCCGACGCCGCCGGTGGAGTGCTTGTCGGCGGTCGGCCGGGTCACCGAGGACAGATCCAGCCGCTCCCCGCTCGCGATCATCGCGGCGGTCCAGCGGGCGATCTCGGCCGGCGTCATCCCGCGCAGCAGGATCGCCATGGCCAGCGCCGACATCTGCTCGTCGGCGACAACACCTTTGGTGTACGCGTCCACGACCCAGTCGATCTGGGCGTCGCTCAGCGCGTGCCCGTCCCGCTTGGCCCGGATGACGTCGACGGCGGCGAACTCACTCATCGATGGAACCTCCGGTCCACTTGGAGGGAATGCCCTCCGGCGCCTCGCCCTCGCCGGCCCAGGCCAGCCCGCCCTCGGCGTCCACCACGACGATCCGGGGAGTACGCGCCTGACCCCAGCCGACCGCCTCGGCGGTGGTGGCGAAGTTCGGGCCCTCCTCGAGGACGCCCTTGTCGGCGTCGCTCTCGGCCGACGAGCCACCCGAGCGCTCCCAGTACGCGGTCCAGACCGTGGCGCCGCCGGACAGGTCAGGGTGCACGAAGACGGTGCCGCGGCCGCGCCACTTGGCCAGCTCGGCCGGGACCTCGGGGCCGCTCATGGCGCCGTTGACCCGCTCCAGGTCCTCGGGGCCGAACGCGTGCGGCAGCAGCTCGGTCATCCGGATCGGCCCGGTGTGCCACTCGACGAGCAGTTCCGGCCCGCCGTGCTCCCACAGCAGCTGACGGCAGCGCCCGCACGGCATCAGCGGGTTGCCGGTCGCGTCCACGCACGAGAACGCCACCAGGCGTCCCCCGCCGCTCGCGTGCAGCTGGCTGACCAGACCGCACTCGGCGCACAGCCCCACGCCGTACGACGCGTTCTCCACGTTGCACCCGACAACCACCCGGCCGTCGTCCACGAGCGCCGCCGCCCCGACCGGAAAGTCGGAGTAGGGCGCATAGGCGTGCCGCATGGCCTCGGTAGCGGCGGCACGCAGCCCAACCCAGTCGATCTCCATGCTGCTGATTGTGCCTGACGCCCCAGCTCCGCCACTCGCTCACCTTGGGGATGCCGCGTCCCCGCGTACATCAGATAGACCTTCTTGCCCGCGGGTGCAAAACCAGCCAGGGCCGCCCACCATCACCTCGTACCGCCTTTACGGCAGGACTACACCGCGATGGACGGACGTCGACAGAGGCCCCTTGAGCTGATGATGGCGGCCGGTCGGCGGAGAGGGAGTGGGGCTCGCAACATCTCCAGGGCATTCGCCGGCGCCTGGGCGCAGAGGCCGGTCCGACCTTTCCCCGCCTCGCAGGTGCCGAAGATCAGGCGCACTCGCCCGGTCTCGGTAGCGGCACTACGCGTTCGCCCTGCTTCGGGGTTACGCGGCCGGCAGTTTCGGTGCCGGACCGAAGTCGCCGGTCCCCCGGGTCAGGACGGCGAGCACGGTCGGATCGGCATACGCCTCGGCGGTGTGCCGCCATTCGGTGAGGAGCTGGGTGACCGGCGCAAAGGTGTCGAGGTCCTCCACGGCGCGCAGCGTATCGACGAACTCGATCAGGAAGGTGTGCCTGTCACCCGCGGGGAGGAACCGCGACCATGGGAAGACCTCGGGCAGCAGATCGAGCACCGCGTCGGCTTGGCCGTTGAGCACGATCGTGCGGAACAGGCGAAGCGCGGCGGAGACGACCGCGTGGTCCTGCTCGTAACGGTCGGCTGTGGTGACGACGAGATCGACGTCGTCGCGGCGCCGCAACCGGATCGCGTGGGCGCGCGAGCCGGTGAGCGGCTGAAGGGTCGCCTTGGGTTTGTTGATCAGCTCGGAGAACGGAGCCTCGGAGACCGGCATACTTTCAAAGTGGTTTGAAGGTATGCCGGTCGTTCATCATTTTTAGCTCTTCACGTAGGGGACGCCGTCGGCGGCCGGGGCCCGGACGCGGCCGACCAGGCCGGCCACGGCGATGATGGTGGCGATGTACGGGAGCATGTTGAGGAACTGGTTCGGTACCGGGCTGCCGACCGCGCTCAGGTAGTTCGCCAGTTTCTGGGCGAAGCCGAAGAACAGGGCCGCGCCGAGGGCGCCGAACGGCGTCCAGCGGCCGAAGATCAGGGCGGCCAGCGCGATGAAGCCCGCGCCCGCCGTCATGTTCTTGTTGAAGGCACTGGTCGAGACCAGCGTGAAGTACGCGCCGCCGATGCCGGCCACCACGCCGCCCAGCAGGACGTTCATGTAGCGCAGGCCACGGACCCGGATGCCGACGGTGTCGGCCGCCGTCGGGTGCTCGCCGACCGCCCGGGTGCGCAGGCCCCAGCGGGTCCGCTTGAGCCCGAAGTGGATGACGAAGACCAGGATCAGGGCGATCCAGACCAGCAGGTTGGTGTCGAACAGCACCGGGCCGATCACCGGGATGTCGGCCAGGCCGGGGATCTTCCACTCGGGCAGGCGCGGCGGCGAGTTGTACTTCAGCGCATCGGGCTGCATCAGCCGCTCGTAGAGGAAGCCGGTGACGCCGAGCGCGAACAGGTTGAGCACGATGCCGACGACGACCTGGTCGACCAGGAAGCGGATGGCCAGCCAGGCCAGCATGGCGGCGATGATGACGCCGCCCACGATGGCGCTGATCAGGCCGGCCCAGACGCTGGTGGCCAGGGTGCCGACCAGGGCCGCGCCGAACGCGCCCATCAGGAACTGGCCCTCGATGGCCACGTTGACCACGCCGGAGCGCTCGCAGAGCACACCGGCCAGCGCGCCCAGGATCAGCGGCAGGGCCAGCTCGAGCGAGCCGCTGACCGTGTCGACCAGGGGCAGGAACTTGCCGGCGACCTGCCAGCACAGGAACGACAGGACGAACGTGACGATGCCCAGGCCGAGCAGCCACGTCTGCCAGCGTTTGGCCACGCCGGCCAGCAGGGCGGCGCCGGCCGCGATGGTCACGACGCCGAACAGGATGGCGCCGAACTGGCCGTTGATCGACAGCGCGGCGCCCTCGGCGTCCTCGCTGAGGGTGAACTTGGCGGTCTTCGACTCGGCCAGCGAGCCGAAGACGATCGCCGCGATCAGGCCGATGATGACCAGGGCGGCGCCGAGGCGGCGCTGACGGTTCCAGAAGCGGTCGGGGGCGGTGATCTCGGTCAGGTCTTCCACGGTCGCGGTCGACATGTGGCTCACCAGCCCTTCGCCATCGTGGTGCCGAGCCGTGCGGAACGGGCGGCGCGGAGCTGGAAGATCGCCTTCACCAGGGCCGGCGCGGCGATGAAGATGACGATCAGGGCCTGGAGCACGGTGACCAGCTCGAGCGAGATGCCCGCGTCGACCTGCATCAGGTTGCCGCCGGCGCGCAGGGCGCCGTACAGGATGGCGGCCAGCAGCGTGCCCCACGGCTTGTTGCGGCCGAGCAGGGCGACCAGCAGGCCGTCGAAGCCGATGTTGCCGGCCACCTGGGCGGTCAGCTTGTCGGCGGTGCCGAGCACCTGGACGGCGCCGCCGAGGCCGGCCAGACCACCGGCGATGACCATGAGCAGGGTGTACGTCTTGGCGACGCTCATGCCGGCGGTCTTGGCGGCCGGCGGGTTGACGCCGACCGCGCGCAGCTCGAAGCCGAACGGCGACTTGTTGAGCAGCCAGGCCACGACCGCGGTGGCCACGACCGCGAGCACGATGCCCAGGTGCACCCGCAGCGGCGAGGGCAGGGCGGGCAGCTGGGCCGACGACTCGATGGTCTTGCTGATCGCGTCGGTGCGATCGGGGTCGCGGACGCCGTTCTGCAGGATCAGCCAGCTCAGGAACAGCGTGGCGATGTAGTTGAGCATGATCGTGGTGATCACCTCGTGGGCGCCGGTGCGGGCCTTGAGCAGGCCGGGCAGGAAGCCCCAGAGGGCGCCGCCGAGGAAGCCGGCGAGCAGCGCCACGAGCAGGTGCAGGCCGACCGGCAGGCCGACCGCGAAGCCGACCACGCCGCCGGTGACGCAGCCGATGACCGCCTGGCCCTGGCCGCCGATGTTGAACAGGCCGCCGCGGAAGGCGATCGCGACCGACAGGCCGGTGAAGACCAGCGGCGCCGCGTACGTCAGCGTCTCGGAGATCGGCCCGAACGCGGCCTGCCAGGTGCCGGTGCCGTCGAACCAGGCCTGGAACGCGGCCGGGTCGAAGATCGCGCCCTTGAACAGGTCGGCGTAGGCCTGGCTGATCAGGTCCCAGCTCGCGTTGAGGGCGTCGCTGGGCCGGGAGGTGAAGTACTCGAAGTAGGAGAGCACCTGCGAGTCGGAGATCACGATCAGAACGGCGCCGATGACCAGCGCCAGGAAGATCGACAGGAAGGTGACCGTGACCGTGTTGGCCGACCAGAGGTTCTGCAGGAAGAGCGAGATGAACGTCTCCCGCTTCGGTTCCTCCTCCTTCTTCTCAGGAGGTGCTACTTCCGTGGTCACTGGCCGTCCTCTTCGTCGTTGGTGCCCGTGATGCCGGCCATCAGCAGGCCGATCTCCTCACGCGGGGTGTCCGGCGAGACGATGGCGAGGACCCGCCCGCGGTACATGACCGCGATCCGGTCGGCCAGGCCGACCACCTCGTCGAGCTCGCTGGAGACCACCAGCACCGCGGTGCCGTTGTCGCGCTCGTGGATGATCTGTTTGTGGATGAACTCGATCGAGCCGACGTCCACGCCGCGGGTCGGCTGGGCGGCGATGAACAGCCGCAGCGGCCGGGACATCTCCCGGGCCACGACGACCTTCTGCTGGTTGCCGCCGGAGAGGTTGCCGACCGCCGACTGCGGTGACGAGACCCGGATGTCGAACTGCTCGACCCGCTCGGCCGCGTTGACCGCGATCGCCTTGGGGTTGAGCTTGAAGGCGCTGCCGTACGGAGGCCGGTCGTACATGTCGAGCACGAGGTTCTCGGCCACCGAGAAGTCTTTGACCACGCCGTCGAGGCTGCGGTCCTCGGGCACGTAGCCGACGCCGGAGCGCAGCACCTGCTTGGTGCTCTTGCCGATCAGCGACTCGCCCTCGAGCTGGATCGTGCCGGACCGGGCCGGGCGCAGGCCCATGATCGCCTCGACCAGCTCGGTCTGCCCGTTGCCCTGCACGCCCGCGATGCCGAGCACCTCGCCGGCCCGGACGGTCAGGTCGACGCCGTCGACGGCGCGGACACCGCGGTCGTCGTCGACGATCAGGCCGGCGACCTCGAGCACCTCGCCCTGGGGCTGGGCCGGTTCCTTGGCCACCTCGAGGCTGACGTCGCGGCCGACCATCAGGGCGGCCAGCTCGTCCTCGGAGGTGTCAGGGGTGGCGGTGCCCACGGTGCGGCCCCGGCGGATGACCGTGATCCGGTCGGCGATGGCCTTGACCTCGCGCAGCTTGTGAGTGATGAAGACGATCGACTTGCCGGTCTCGGCCAGTGAGCGCATCACGGCCAGCAGCTCGTCGGTCTCCTGCGGGGTGAGCACCGCGGTCGGCTCGTCGAGGATCAGCAGGTCGACGTCGCGGGTGAGCGCCTTGACGATCTCGACGCGCTGCTGCGCGCCGACCGGCAGGTTCTCCACCAGGGCGTCGGGGTCGACCGGCAGGCCGTACCGCTGCGAGGTCTCCAGCACGTCCTTGCGGTTGCGGCGGCGGTCGAGGAAGCCGAGCGGGCCGCCGCGCACCTCCTCGGCCCCGAGCGCGATGTTCTCGGCCACGGTGAAGACCGGTACCAGCATGAAGTGCTGGTGGACCATGCCGATGCCGGCGGCGATGGCGTCGCGGGGACTGCGGAAGACCTTTTTCTCGCCGTCGACGAGAATCTCGCCCTCGTCCGGCTGGAGCAGGCCGTACAGCTGGTTCATCAGCGTCGACTTGCCGGCGCCGTTCTCACCGAGCAGGGCATGGACCTCGCCCGGCTCGACGGTGATGTCGATGTGGTCGTTGGCCACCAGGTCGCCGAAGCGCTTGGTGATGCCGCGCAATTCGAGTCTCAGCGGAATCTCCTGACGCTCGGCTTGTACTACAGGTGTCTGAACAGGTGAAGCCGCCGCCGGCCGCGAGGAAGACTCGCGACTGGCGGCGGCGAAATGTTACCTAGCGCAATGTCACTTCGGCGCGTTGGTCGACTCGACCTTGACCTTGCCCGACACGATGTCGGCCTTCAGGGTCTCCACCTCGGTCTTGAGGGTGGCGTCGATCTTGCTGTCGAAGTTGTTGTACGGCGCCAGCGAGACACCGTCGTTCTCCAGCTTGCCCAGGTAGCCCGGGGTGGCCGCGAGCGGCTGACCGGTGGCGCCGGAGACGACAGCCTTCTCGACCGCGTCGGTGATGTTCTTGACCACGGTGGTCAGGAAGACGTCGCAGAACTGCGCGGCGCTCTTGCAGCCGTCCTGGTCGACCCAGACGATCGAGACCTTGCCGGCCGAGCCCTGCGCGACCTCGGCCGCGCCGAGGCCGGTGCCGCCGGCGACCGGCAGGATCACGTCGGCGCCCTGGGCGACGAACGTGTTGGCCAGCGACTTGCCCTTGGCCGGGCTGGCGAAGTCGTCGGTGAACGAGCCCGTCTGCTTGGCCTTGTCCCAGCCCAGGACCTGGACGTTGGCCTTCTTCTGCTCGTTGTAGTACTTCACGCCGTCGACGAAACCGTCCATGAAGATGGCGACGGTCGGCAGCTTCATGCCGCCGAAGGTCGCGACCTTCTTGGTCTTGGAGTAGCCCGCGGCCAGGTAGCCGGCGAGGAACGCGGCCTCGTCGGTGGCGAACTGCATCGGGTAGACGTTGCTCGCGCCGGCGACGGCGCCGTCCACGATGCCGAACTGCGAGCTGGTGTTCTCCGACGCGATCTTCTTGGTCGCGTCGATCATCAGGCCGCCCACGGCGAGCGTGAAGTTGCACTTCTGCGTGACGAAGCCACGCAGGTTGGGCTCGTAGTCGGCCTCGGCCGACGAAGCCACGTACTTCGGGTCGACGTTGCTGGCCTTGGTCTTCGCGGCCTGAAGGCCGGCCCACGCGGACGCGTTGAACGACTTGTCGTCGATGCCGCCGGTGTCGGTGACCATGCAGGCCTTGTATGCGGCGGCAGCGCTCGAGCCGCTGCCGGCGGGGGTGTCGTCAGGGGCGTCACCACAGGCCGCGGCAGCGAGCGTCAGCCCACCTGCCGCGAGAATCGCAACGATCCGGTTCCCACGTACTGGGCGCAAGACGCCCTCCTTCCAACGCACACCGACACATGTCGGTGAGTCTTCAACGCGGGAGCGTAGCCGCAGGCCAGGGCGGCGGAGGCAGTTTGGTCCGGACTGTTGGCGCACCGTTATCTGCCCGCAATCGCAGGGCACACCGGTCGTCGCTTAGATCCGATACTGCGGCAATTTCCCGGGCCGGGCGGTAACAAGCCCTTAATCTTTCGGCGCACCCGCCGCGACAGCGGACAACTTGCGGGAAGTCCGCCATGCCCGGATTCCGAGGACGCCGACGGCCGTGCCGACCGCCAGCGAGGTGGCGATCAGCGCGGCGTGGACGATGAGAAAGGACGTCGGCCGCCCGTCGGCGAACGAGCGGTCGTCCTGCCAGATCGCCAGGCCGAACCGGGGCCAGATCACCCAGGTCCACACCCCGACCGCCGTCAGGAAGACCGCCCATCGCCGCGAGATCACCATGCGCCCACTATCGCAGCGGGCCGGTCGCCTACCTCGCCGGGACCAGCTCGGGTGAGGCCGTCGTCTCCCCCACGACCTCCGCACCGACTGTTCCGAGCCGCTTGCGGCCGATCAAGACCAAAATCAGACCCCCGATTGTGTACGCCGTGAGCACCGCGACCGGGAAGCTCGCGCCGTGCCCGTCGAAGTAGGAGGCCGAGCGCAGCAACGACCCGCCGGCGCCGATCGGCAGCCACTGCCCGACGGCGCCCCACGGCTGGGGCAGCAGCTCGGGCGCCGCCGAGATGCCGGAGATCGCGTTGCCGACCAGGAAGAACATCAGCACGCCGAGACCGATGCCGGGCTCACCGAGCAGCGCCGCCAGCCCGGCCACGGCCGCCGACATACCGAGCGCGAACAGACCCAGCGCCCCGGCCACGGCCAGGTAGTCCCCCGGCACGATGCCCAGCCAGAACTGCTGCACCGCGGCCGCGCCGAGCCCGGCGAAGGCGCCGTAGGCGACCAGCCCGACAACGCGGGCCGCGCGGTGCTTGAGCAGCATGAAAACCAGAATCCCGGCGATCATGCTGGTGATCGCGAGCGGCAGGAAGGCCGCCCCGAACCCGGCCCCGCGCGGGTCGTCCGCATCCAGCGGCACGACATCCTTCACCACGACGCCGCCCACACCGGCCGCGGAGGATCCAGCGGGCTGCGCGGGCGCGGCGGGTTGGGTGGGCTGCGCGGGCGCGGCGGGTTGGATGGACTGCGCGGGCGCGGCGGGTTGAGTGGGCGGGGCAGGCTGGGTGGCGCCGCCGGGCGCGGCGGGCTGAGAGCCGAGGCCGGTCGCGGCCTGGGTGAGCAAGGCGGCCACGGTGGGCGAGGCGCCTGAGGCGATGTGAACCTCCGGGCCCGAGGCGGTGACGACGATCGCGCCGTACACCTCGCGGTCCTGGATGGCGGCGTCGGCGGCGGTGGCGTCGGGGACCGTGGTGATCTCGAAGGCGCCGGGGTGGCCGGACTCGAGCTGGGCGGCGATCGCGGGCGGACCGGCCACGGCCAGTGGCAGGTCGCGCGGGGCCAGGTTGGCCGCGGGCGCGGCGAAGAGCGGGATGAGCAGGGCTTGGACGGCGACCACCGCGACCGCGATGAGCACGCCGAGGGTGATGGCGTTGCGTCGCATCTCTGACTCCTAAAACGAACACTCATTCTCTTTGTAGGCTCAGAGTGCCCCTCACCACGAGATCGTGTCAAGAACGAGCGTTCGTTTTACACTGTGGGACGTGCCACGCGTATCGGAAGAACACCTCAACGCCCGGCGGCAGCAGATCCTCGAGGCCGCCCGCGCCTGCTTCGTGACCAAGGGCCTGCACAACACGTCGATGCAGGACCTCATCAAGGAGGCCGGCCTCTCGGTCGGTGCGGTCTACCGCTACTTCAAGTCCAAGGACGAGATCATCGCCGCCATCGCCGAGACCGTGACCAGCGGCATCCTCCAGCACATCCACGCCGTGGCCGCCCGCCGCCTGCCGCTGGCCGAGTCCATGGAGGCCGTGCTGGAGGCCATCGAGGCCCAGATGGGCCCCGGCGGCACCCTGCCCATCGCGCTGCAGGTGTGGGCCGAGGCGTCCATCGACCCGGCCATCGCCGCGATCGCCCACGAGCGCTACACGACGCTGCGCAAGGCCCTGCAGGTGCTGGTGGAGCACGCGGTGGAGAGCGGCGAGCTGCCCGCCGGCACCGACGTCGAGGCCGTGACCAGCGCCTACTACTCGTTCGTGCCCGGCTATGCCCTGCAACGGCTGCTGACCGGCGGGCCGGACAAGGAGATCTACATGCGGGGCATCCGGGAGCTGATCAACCGGTAGGAACGGTCAGCCGGGCCGCTATCCGGGACCAGCCCTCGCGTACCTCGGCCTCGGTCGGCGGGCGGCCCGGGCGCACCCGCCGGGTCTCGTACGCCTCCTGGTCCGGTTCGTCGTCGGCCGGCGACGAAGCCACCGCGCGGGCCAGCGCGATCTCGGAGCGGATGGCCTCGGCGTCGGGCCGCGGCAGCAGCGGCTCGACCACCGCCATCAGATCCTCGTCGGCCACCACGGCCTGGGCCAGGGCGAGCGCGTGCGCGCGTTCGTACGGCCCGCAGACCACGGGTTCCCAGTCCTCCTCGTCGCCGAGCGCGCCGATGGTGATGACCCAGGGAAGGTCGGCCACCGGCGATCCGGCGGGCAGGTCGAGCGTCACGAGAGTGCCCACGGGCACATCATTCCGGGCGGCTGTGCCGAATCCAGGTATTTTGCCCCACCGGAGCACTTTTATCGTCAGCTGACAGGTCGATCACGCGGCCGTGCGGGCTGGTCGCCGCCCAGGCCGCCCCGAACAGCAGCAGCTGATTGAAGACGTACAGGTAGACCAGCACGCCGACGGCCGAGCCGACCAGTCCGTAGGCCGGGTTGCGCTGCACCAGGCCGACGAACGACTTGCCCACCGTGTTGAGCAATGTCACACCGATACCGACTTGCAGGACCGGCGGAGTCATCCGCCGCACCGTCATCCGCAACCGGGGCACCGCGGCCAGCAGCGCCGCCGCCAGCAGCATGTTGACCGCCACCGTGAGGGCCCAGCTCACCGTGGACTGCACGATGCCGTCGGCCATCCAGGCCAGCAGCTTCTCCAGCCCGTAGACGGCGAGCTGGCTGAGCGCGAGCAGGGCCAGGATGCCGAGCAGCACCAGCAGGTCGAGCGCCTGCCGCACCCCGATGTATCCGGGCTGCTCGTTGAGGCGCCAGATCAGCCGCTGCGACGAGCGGATCGCCTCGACCCAGGCGATGCCGGTGAAGGTCAGGCCGATGATGCCCACGATGCCGACGGTCTTTCCGCTGGCCAGGATGGCCGGCACGTCGAGGAAGGGCAGGTTCTGCCGGAGGAAGTCGCTGACGACCTCGAACAGCTCCTTGTTGTTGTCCAGCAGGATGCCGAAGATCGAATATCCGATCAGCAGCAGCGCGAAGACGGCGAAGAACCCGTAGTACGCGATGGCCGCGGCCAGGCGCCCGCCCTGCGCCTCCCAGAAACGCAGCAGGGCCCGGCTGAGGTGATCGAAGTATTTCGAGCGCCGGCGCAACCGGAGAATCTGCATCTCCGCGGTGTCGTACGCCCGATCGATCGGATTCACGCGCTGAAGGTAGCCGAAAAACTACGAACCCAGCGGGTAGTCGCGGCGGCGTTTCCACGGCCCCTCGCCGCCGTGCGAGAACAGCGTGAAGGCCGGCACTCCAAACTTCGCCGAGAAACCGGCCAGATCGTCGAACGCCGCGTCCAGCGCCTCGGCCGGCACGTCCTGGGCCACCGTCACATGCGGGTGGTACGGGAAGCGGGAGTCGCGGTTGACCTCGTCGGACGCCGTGATCGCCTCGGCCAGCAGCTCGCACTCGCTGATGCCGACGGCCAGCGTCACGAAGACCACCTCGGTGATCGGCCGGAACGTGCCGGTGCCACGCAGGTGGATGGTGAACGGCGGCTGGGCCGCGGCCACCTTCTCCAGATGCCGCTCGATCGACGGCAGCGCCTCGGTGCGCACCTCGGTCGGCCCCAGCAGCGTCACGTGGGCCGGGGTGTAGGCCGCCTGCGGGTCACCCGCCTCGGCCCGGCGGCGAGTCAGCTGCTCGCCCCAGGGCTCGGGGATGTCGATAGCGACGCCGATCCGGGTGAAGAGGGGGTCCGCCACCGCCGATCAGACCTCGCGCGCCGGGGCCAAAAAACCGATGTTCTTGTACGCCTCGGCGAGCGTCACCGACGCGACCGAGCGGGCCTTCTCGGCGCCGATCGCGAGCACCTTGTCGAGGTAGCCCGGGTCGTCGAGATAGGCCCGGGTGCGCTCCTGGATCGGCTTGACGAAGTCGACCACGATCTCGGCCAGGTCTTTCTTGAGGTCGCCGTAGCCGCGTCCCTCGTACTGCTCCAGCAGATCGTCTATGGTCCGCGCGGTGAGCGCGGCGTAGATGGTGAGCAGGTTGCTCACGCCCGGCTTGTTCTCCTCGTCGTAGAGGATCTCGCGCCCGGTGTCGGTGACCGCCGACTTGATCTTTTTGGCCGAGCGGGCCGGGTCCTCCAGCAGCTCGATGATGCCGTTCGGCGAGGAGGCCGACTTGGACATCTTCGAGGTCGGGTCCTGAAGGTCGGTGATCTTGGCGGTGTCCTTGACGATGTACGCCGAGGGAACCGTGAACGTCTTGCCGAAGCGGGTGTTGTACCGCTGGGCCAGGTCGCGGGTGAGCTCGAGGTGCTGCCGCTGGTCCTCGCCCACCGGCACCTGGTCGGCCTGGTAGAGCAGGATGTCGGCGGCCTGGAGGATCGGGTAGGTGAACAGGCCGACGGTGGTGCTGTCGGCGGCCTTGGCCGACTTGTCCTTGAACTGGACCATCCGGCCGGCCTCGCCGAAGCCGGTGATGCAGCTGAGCACCCAGCCGAGCTGCGCGTGCTCGGGCACGTGGGACTGGATGAACAGCGTGCAGCGCTCCGGGTCGAGCCCGACGGCGAGCAGCTGCGCGGCCGAGACGCGGCTGCGGGCCCGCAGGGCGGCCGGGTCGTGGCCCATCGTGATCGCGTGCAGGTCGACGACGCAGTAGTAGGCGTCGTGGGTCTCCTGCATCGACACCCAGTTGCGCACCGCGCCGAGGTAGTTGCCGAGGTGGAACGAGTCGGCGGTCGGCTGAATGCCGGAAAGCACGCGCGGGCGACGGGCGAGATCGGACATGAGCCCATTGTGTCAGCCCCCAAGGTCGGGGCGCGAACACCCCGGTGGGACCTGTCGCATGTTCGAACCTGTTGACTTTTGATCGAAAGTGATGGAACGTAAGGTTGACGCAAACGCCCAGCTAGGGGGAACCACACCGTGAAACTGCTCGTCACCGGGGGTGCCGGCTACGTAGGCAGCATCACCAGCCGCCTGCTGCTCGACGCCGGCCACGAGGTAGTGGTCCTGGACAGTCTGGTCCGGGGCTTCCGTGAGGCCGTCGCGCCCGACGCCACCTTCGTGCAGGCCGACATCGCCGACGCCGCGCAGGTGCTGACCCCCGAGGCCGGCTTCGACGCGGTGCTGCACTTCGCCGGGCTCATCCAGGCCGGCGAGTCGATGACCAAGCCCGAGCTGTACTGGCACGACAACGTGGTGAAATCGCTGGCCCTGCTCGACGCGATCCGGGCCGCCCGGGTGCCGCGGGTCATCTTCTCCTCCACCGCCGCCGTCTACGGCAACCCGGTCGAGCTGCCGATCACCGAGAACGCGGCCAAGGCCCCCACGAACACGTACGGCGCCACCAAGCTGGCGTTCGACTACGCGCTCACCTCGGAGACGTTCGCGCACAACCTGGCCGCGGTCTCGCTGCGCTACTTCAACGTCGCGGGAGCCTACATCCGCGACGGCCACGAGATCGGCGAGCGGCACGACCCCGAGACCCACCTGATCCCGATCACGCTTCAGGCCGCCGCCGGCAAGCGCGACAAGCTCCAGCTGTTCGGCGACGACTACCCGACCCCCGACGGCACCTGCGTGCGCGACTACATCCACGTGGAAGACCTGGCCCGGGCCCACCTGCTGGCGCTGGACGCCGCCACCCCGGGCGAGCACCGCATCTACAACCTGGGCAACGGCAACGGCTTCTCCAACCGCCAGGTCGTCGAGGCGGCCCGCGAGGTCACCGGCGCCGAGCTGCCGATCGAGATCGCCCCGCGCCGCGAGGGCGACCCGGCCACCCTGGTCGCGTCGTCCGCCCGCGCGCGGGAAGAGCTGGGCTGGGTCCCGCAGAAGAACACCCTGCAGGACATGATCGGTGACGCCTGGACCTTCTACCGAAAGCACGTGGCATGAGTGTCATCAACGACGCCGTAGAGGCGTATCGCAAGCAGTTCGGTGAAGAGCCCGCAGGTCTCTGGGCCGCTCCCGGCCGGGTCAACCTGATCGGTGAGCACACCGACTACAACGACGGCTTCGTGCTGCCGTTCGCCTTGCCGCAGCGCACCGTGGCCGCGGTCAGCCCGGCCCCGGCCGGCGAGTGGACCGTCTGCTCCACCTTCACCGACGAGGCCGTCTCGTTCGGGCTGACCCAGCCCGGCGAGGTCACCGGCTGGGCCGCCTACGTGGCCGGGGTCGTCTGGGCCCTGGCCGAGGACGGCCACGAGGTGCCCGGCGCCCGCATCGCGCTCGCCTCCGAGGTGCCGCTCGGCTCCGGCCTGTCGTCGTCGGCCGCCCTGGAGTCGGCCGTGCTGACCGCGCTGGTCGACCTGGGCGGGCTTGAGGTGCCGCTCGACCGCCGGCCGTCGATCGCCCAGCGCGCCGAGAACGTCTACGTGGGCGCGCCGACCGGCATCATGGACCAGTCGGCGTCCATCCGGTGTCAGGAGGGCAAGGCCCTCTTCCTCGACTGCCGCTCGTTCGAGGTCGACCAGATCCCGTTCGACCTGGCCGCCGAGGGCCTGGCCATCCTGGTCATCAACAGCAACGCCCCGCACCAGCACGTCGACGGCGAGTACGGCGCCCGCCGCAAGTCGTGCGAGGAGGCGGCCGCGATCCTGGGCGTCCCCGCGCTGCGCGACATCTCGGTCGCCGACCTCGACAACGTCCTGCCCCGCCTCGGCGACGACGTGATGCGCCGCCGGGTGCGCCACATCGTCACCGAGGACCAGCGGGTGCTCGACACCGTCGCCCTGCTGCGCGAGGGCCGCGTCCGCGAGATCGGGCCGGTGCTGACCGCCGGCCACGCCTCGATGCGCGACGACTTCGAGATCACCGTGGACCAGGTCGACGTCGCGGTCGAGGCCGCGATCGCGGCCGGCGCCCTCGGGGCCCGGATGACCGGCGGCGGCTTCGGCGGCTGCGTCCTGGCCCTCATCGAGGCCGGCAAGGCCCAGGTGACCACGGAGGCGGTCGAGGCGGCGTACGCACAGAGGGGCTTCAAGGCACCCACGTGCTGGACGGTGACGGCCGGGCCGGGCGCGACCGCGATCACCGCCTAGGAACGCTTCAGGTCATGCCCCCGCGGGTATGCGCAGGGGCATGACCACTCCACGGGAAACAGAGCAGGACGAGCCCAACGAGTTCGGCTTCGCCGGGGACGGCACCGCGCCGCAGCCCGAGCGGGAGCCCGCCGAAGGCTTCGGCGAGAGCATCGCCGTTCCGGCCGGCGACCTGACCGGCGCGATCGTCGAGGCGATCGAGGAGGTGGCGGAGGGCCGCCACCACCACAAGGACGAGTCCTAGGGCACCGGCTGCGCCTCGGCCGTCGGTCCCTTGACCACCGGTCTCCCGTCGATCCAGTCGACCCGGTCGAGCCAGAGCTGCCGGCCGGGCGCGACGCTGCCCACCGCGCCGTCCGGCCAGGCGTGGTAGAGCATCCAGGTCGCGCCGGTGGGCAGGGTGACCAGGAAGCCGTGGCCGGGTCCGGCCGCGGCGGCCGACGAGCGCAGGATCGGGTTCTCCGGCGCCTTGCGGCACGGGCCGAGCGGGCCGTCGCAGGTGGCGTAGCCCAGGGCGTAGGCGTCGGCGTCGAACGCGTTCGCCGAATAGAAGAGGTAGAGCTTTCCGTCGTGGCGGACCATCTGGGGCGCCTCGATGACGTGCGCCTCCCAGTCGGCGTCGTTGCGCAGCAGCCGTTTCGGCTCGCCGTCGATGGCACGGCCGGCGTCGTCGAGCCGGGCGCCGTAGAGGTAGGTGGGCTGCCCGACCGCGTTGCCGTCGTTCTTCCAGTAGAGCCAGCGGCCACCGGACTCGTCGAGGTAGGGGCTGGCGTCGATCGACCCGCCCTCGGTGGCCTGGCAGACCAGCGGCTCGGCGGCGTCGTCGGTGAACGGGCCGCCGGGCGTGCCGGCCACGGCGACGCCCACGCACTGGCGGCCGGTCGCGGTCGACCGGGCCGTGTAATAGAGCAGATAGGTGCCGCCGGGACCCTCGATCACCTCGGGCGCCCAGGTGTGCCCGCGCTCGGCCCATCGGCCGACCTGAGGCAGGGCGTCACCGGCCGGGGTCCAGTGCACGAGGTCGGCCGAGGTCAGGATCGGCACGTTCTCGGCCGAGCTGTTCGTTCCGTACGCGTACCAGGTCCCGCCGACGAGAAGCGCGCCCGGATCGGGGAAGTTCTCGCCGAAGACCGGATTGGTGAAGGTGTCCACTTTGTCCTCTGGAGGGGTGGCGGCCGTGGTGTCGCAGCCCGCGAGCAGCGCCACCACGGCCATCAACAGGAACCGTCTCACCACCGGTAGAACCGGAGGTAGTCGAACGACGCGGTGACCGCCGGCTCGGCGCCGCCGTGCGCGACCAGGCCGACACGCGGTGAACTGTCGGCGGGCAGGGTCCACACCCCGCCCCACGTCCAGCGCTTGCCGTCGCGGCTCACCCCGGCCCGGTATTCGTGCTCGCCGTTGGCCGGGTCGACCCGGTGGGCCAGGCGCAGCCAGGTGGTCTCGAGCCCGGGGGTGCCGGCGATCGTGCCGCCGTAGGACAGCGCTCCGGCGTACGGCATCTCCTTGCCGAACTCGACCTGCCGCGTGTTCCAGATGGCCACCGCGCTGAGCCGGGCGAAAAGATCGTCATTGGCGTACGCGATGAGCCCGGCCTGCTGGTAGTTGCGCACCGAGTCCTCGCCGAGCGGCAGCGTCAGCTTCGTCTCGGCGATCCACGAGCCGGCCGGCGGGTCGCGCAGCAGCACCCCGGCGTTGTTCGACGTGCCGGTCAGGTCGGCGCCCTGCACCGGCCAGCGCAGCGCCCCGGAGCCGGTGGTCACGGCCGGGTCGGGCCGCACGAAGTCCCAGCCGGCGCCGAGCGTGCCGAACTCGTCGGAGTACTGGCGCAGGAGACGGCCGGGTGACGGCGTGACGGCGGTGCCGCTCGGCCCGCCGGAGGCCCAGGCGCCCCGGTTGACCGTGGGCCAGCCGCCGATCCAGTCGAGGCGGTCGAGCAGCATCGGGCGCTCGTTGATGCCGAACGGCTCGTCCAGGTACGGGTCGTCGCGGTCGATGGCGTGGTAGACGAACCAGTCCTGCCCGGACCGGTCGGTGATCAGTCCGTTGTGCCCGGTGCCGACCCAGCGGTTGCCGTTCGGCGCGATCACCGGGGTGCCGCCGGCCCGCGAGACGTCGAGTCGCAGGCCGTCGCGGTCGGTGAACGGGCCGAGCGGGCTGCGGGATCGGCCCACCGACACCGAATATCCGGTGGTCGGGCCGGCGCAGCAGTTGGCCGAGGAGGCGAACAGGTAGTAGAAACCGTCGCGGCGTACGACGTACGCACCCTCGAACTTGTTGTCGATGGCGACCCGCGTCGGGGTGCCGGTGATCCGCAGGCCGTCGGCGGTGAGCTCGCTGACCCAGATGCCGCCGAAGTAGCTGCCGTAGTAGAGGTACTTCCTGCCGTCCGGCGTGGTCAACTGGGACGGGTCGAAGGTCCACCACCAGCCGCCGCCGGGGGCCGCGCGCGGCGGCACGGCCGGTTCCGCCGTGAAGGTCCACGGCCCGGTCGGGGTGGGCGCGGTGGCGACGCCGATCGCCGAGGCGCCGGGAGAAGTCTCGGTCACGGTCACGTACATGACCCAGCGCTTGCCGATCTTGCGAACGTCCGGTGCCCACAGTGAGGCGCCCTCCGCCGCAAACGCGGGCAGGCCGGTGAAGGCGTCGCCCACGTACTTCCAGTTCGCCAGGTCGGCCGAGCGCGCCATCGGGATGCGATGCGGTGTGCGCTCGCCCTCGCGGAGCGGGTCGGAGGTTCCGTACGCGTAATAAAGCCCGTCGTCTCCCCGCACGATGACCGGGTCGGCGAACGTGTCGGCGAAGGAGGCCGAGACGGGGTTCTGGGGCCGGGGTCTCCCGGCGGCGGTCAGAGCGGGCAGGAGGAGCAGCGCCGCAACCGCGGCGACCAGGCGTCGCATGGTCATCCTTTCAGTCCGGAGCGGGAGACACCCTCGATCACGTAGCGCTGCGCGACCACGAACAGCAGCAGCACCGGGATGCTGGCGATCAGCGCCCCCGCCATGATCACCGGGTAGTTGATCGTGTAGGCGCCCTGCAGGATCGCCAGGCCGGGCGGCAGCGTGAACTGGTCGGGGCTGAACAGCACGTAGATCGGCCAGATGAAGTCGTTCCAGTTGGTCAGGAAGCTGATCACCGCGAGGGTGGCCAGGGCCGGCTTCGACAGCGGCAGCACGACCCGGGTGAAGATCTGCCAGGAGTTGGCCCCCTCGAGCACGGCCGCCTCCTCCAGCTCCCGCGGCAGGCTCAGGAAGAACTGCCGCAGGAAGAAGACGCCGAACGCGCCGGCCGCCCCCGGGATGATCAGCGCCCAGAGCGTGTCGAGCATGCCGAACCGGTCGACGATCAGGAAGTTCGGGATGATCAGCACGAAGCTCGGTATGAAGAGCGTCGCGATGATCATGCCGAAGATCAGCCGCTTGAAGCGGAATTCCAGGCGGGCCAGGGCGTACGCGGCCATCGACGCCACCGCCAGCACGAGCAGGGCCTGCCCGGTCGCGGCGAGCACGCTGTTGAGGAACCAGCGCAGCACCGGCGTCTGGTCGTTGCCCATGAGCGTGCTGAAGGCGCTCGTGGTCGGCTCCTGCGGGAACACCGTGGGCGGCACCCGGGTCGCCTCGCCGGGCGTCTTGAAGGCGGTGAGCAGCATCCACACCAGCGGCGCGATGAAGACCAGGCTCAGTCCGATCAGGACGGTGTACCAGGCGATCGGCTTTACGCGTCTCATGCGTCCTTCTCCCGGAACAGGCGGAAGACAACCGCGCTGATCAGCAGCAGGCCGACGGTGAGCAGATAGCTCATGGCGGCGGCGCTGCCCATCTTGTAGTCGGCCAGGCCGACCTGGGCGATGTACATGATCGCGGTGCGGGTCTCGGTGCCGGGCGCGCCCTGCGTGATCAGGTACGACTGCCCGAACATGTTGGCCGACACCAGGATCGTGTTGACCGTGACGAACAGCAGCACCGGGCGCAGGCCGGGCAGCGTCACGTGGCGGAACTCGGCCCATTTGCCGCCACCGTCGATGCGGGCCGCCTCGTACAACTCCTTCGGAATGTCCTGGAGGCCGGCCAGGTAGATCACCGCGTTGAAGCCGAGCGTCCACCAGACCGTGACGCCGACCAGCGTGATCCAGGCCCACGGGAGCGCCGTGGTCCACGGGGCGGCGCCGGGCAGGATCGCGTTGACCACACCCAGGTTCGGGTCGAGCAGGAAGCGCCAGAGCACACCGATCACGGCCACGCCCAGCACGTACGGCGCGAAGTAGACCGCCCGGAAGAAGGTGCGCCCCTTGAAGCTCCGGTTGAGCATCAACGCGATGGCCAGCGGCACGGTCAGCAGCAACGGCACACTGAGGACCGTGAAGATCCCGGTCGCCGACATGCTCTCCCAGAAGAAGTCGAAGACCGCCGAGCTCGAGTCGAACAGCGCCCGATAGTTGTCCAGCCCGACGAACGGCTTGCCCGGCAGCAGGTAGTCCCAGTCGTGCAGGCTGATCCACAGCCCGTACACCGCCGGCGCCAGCACGAACGTCGCGAAGACCACGAAGTACGGCAGGACGAAGAGGTACGGGGTGAGCGCGCCGGTACGCCGGATCCGGCCACCGGCGCGCGCCTCCGTACTCACCTGCTCCTTGACTGCCAGGTCAGCCGCCATACTTCTTCGCGTTCTGCTCCAGGAGCTGGTTGGCCTTGGCGGCGCCGTCGGACAGCGCCTTGGCCGGCTCCTTGCGTCCCAGGACAGCCTCGTTGATCGCGGTGACGACGGTCGCCATCGCCTCCGCGATGCCCGGCTTCGGCGGCAGGAAGTGCAGGTCGTCGATCTGCGAGCCGATCGCCGACTGCTCCGGCAGCGCCTTGAACTCGGCGCTGTTTCTGATCTCGGCCCGGGCCGGCACCTGGCCGCCCTTGGCCCACTCGATCGAGTGCTGGCTGATCCAGTTGATGAAGACCTTGCCCGCGGCCAGCTTGTTGTCGTCCTTGGCCTTCTGCTTGAACTGCACGAACTGGTGCGAGCCGGCCCACGCCGCCTTCTGCGTGCCGATCTGCGGCAGCGCCGACACACCCCACTGGAGGTTCTTGTCCTCCTTGAGCGTGTTGATGGTCCAGATGCCGTTCCAGTTGAAGGCGTTCTTGCCGTTGCGGAAGGCCACCAGGTCGGCGTCCTGAGCCACGTTCTTGGGGCTCCAGCCGTTCTTGATGTGGTCGGTCATCCAGGTCAGCGCCTGCACGCCCGGCTGCTCGGCGTAGAGCGCCTTGGTCGCCTGCTCGTCGAACAGGTTGCCGCCGAACTGCCACAGCAGCGACTGGAACTGCATGCTGCCGGTGAACTCGAACGGGGTGACCCAGTCGCCCTGGATGCCCTTGGCCTTCATCTTGTCGAGCGCGTCGAGATATTCGTCGTTGGTGGTCGGCGGCTTCTCGGGGTCGAGGCCGGCCTTCTCCATGACGGTCTTGTTGTAGAAGAAGCCGAGCGGGTGCACGTCGAGCGGGATCGCGTAGCGGGTGTTGTTGTAGACGCCCGCGTTCCACACCGGCGGCGAGAAGTCCTCGGCCTTGAAGTTCAGCGCCTTGGCCAGGTCCTCCAGCGGCAGGATGACGCCGCGGGCGGCGTTGGTGGCCACGTTGTCGACGTGCATGATGCCGACGTCGGGCCCGTTGCCGGTGGCGACCGCGGCCGGCACCTTCTGGTAGTAGTCGGCCCACTGATAGGTGTTCATCGAGACCTTGATGTTCGGGTTCTCGGTGTTGAACTGGTCGACCAGCTTCTTCATGAACGGGCCGTCGCCACCGGTGAAGCCGTTCCAGAAGGCCAGGGCCACGTTCGGCCCGGTGTACGCGGTCGGCGCCGGCGCGGCGTTCTGGCCGCCGCCGGTGACCTTCTCGTTGGGCCCGCTGTCGCCGCACGCGCCGAGCAGGACGGCTCCGCCGGCGCCGGCGGTGAGACCGAGCAGGCCCCGTCGGGAGAATTGAAGATTCACTATGACTCCTCGGGAGTGAGGCACAGGGCGTGCCAGGAGACGGGCGGGAGGACGAGCTCACTCCCCGGGGAGACAGCCGTCTCGCCGGTGAGCGTGTGGTGCCGCGCCAGACGGTGCCGCGGGAAGGCGCGCAGATCGAGGGTGAGCGGCACCGGCTCGGTGCCGCGGTTGACGACGAAGACCGTGAGGGCGCCGGACTCCTCGTCGTGAGTGGCCACGGCGTCGACCGCGGGCACCTCGCCGTGGCGGCCGGTGGCCATGGCCGGCGCGGTCAGGGCCGGCCGCAGCACGGTGCCGCGGGCCAGCCGGGCGGTGTGCGCGAACGGGTGGAAGATGGTCTGCCGCCAGGCCCGGCCGCCGGGCTCGGTGCGGATCGGCGCGATCACGTTGACCAGCTGGGCCTGGCAGCCGACGGCGAGCCGGTCGGCGTGCCGCAGCATGCTGATCAGCAGGTTGCCGACCACCATGGCGTCGGTGTCGTTGTAGTCGTCCTCGATCAGCGCCGGCAGCTCCTCGATCTCCCGGTCCTCGGGCTCGGTGAAGCGGCTCTGGTACCAGACGTTCCACTCGTCGAGCGAGAGCTTGATGCGCTTGGTCCGGCGCAGCTTCGCCCGTACGAAATCGGCGGTGGCCACGACGTCGTCGATGAACCCGTCGAGGTCCACAGCGGACGCCCGGAAGGTGGCCTCGTCGTACTTCTCCGGGTCGTAGTAGTTGTGCAGCGAGATGTAGTCGACCTGGTCGTACGCCTGCTCGAGGACCGTCGCCTCCCAGGACGCGAAGGTCGGCATACCCGAGTTGGAGCTGCCGCAGGCGACCAGCTCGATGCTCGGGTCGACCCGCCGCATCGCGTGCCCGGCCCGGGCCGCCAGCTGCCCGTACTCGACGGCGGTGAGGCTGCCGATCTGCCACGGGCCGTCCATCTCGTTGCCCAGGCACCACAGCTTCACGTCGTGCGGCCGGGCCACGCCGTGCTTGCGGCGCAGGTCGGCGGCGGCCGTGCCGTCGGGCAGGTTGCAATATTCGACGAGCTCGGCCGCGGCCTCGACGCCGCGGGTGCCGAGGTTGACCGCCATCATCGGCTCGACGCCGGCCAGGCCGGTCCACCGCATGAACTCGTTGAGCCCGAAGGCGTTGCTCTCCAGGGCGCGCCAGGCCAGGTCGAGGCGGCGGGGACGGTCGCCACGCGGGCCGACGCCGTCCTCCCAGCGATAGCCGGAGACGAAGTTGCCGCCCGGATAGCGCACGGTGCTGACGCCGAGCTCGCGGACCAGCTCGAGCACGTCGCCGCGCAGACCGTCGTCGTCGGCGGTGGGGTGACCGGGTTCGAAGATGCCCGTGTAGACGCAGCGGCCCATGTGCTCCACGAAGGAGCCGAAGAGCCGCCGGTCGACCGGTGCGACGGAGAAGGCGGGATCGAGAGTGAGGTGCGCCACTGCCATGCCATGTTTTTACAACGTTGCATTCATCGTTGTAAAGAGACGGCGGTAAACGTTGTGAAATCCAGCCGTAACTTGTTTCAGGCGGAGGTGCTCTCGCGGACCACAAGGCGGTGGTCGACGCGAAGCTCCCGCGGGGCGCCACCCGCGGCCGGGCCGTCGCCGAGACGCTCGGCCAGCAGATCGACGGCGAGCTGGGCGATCCGCGGGGCGTCCGGCGCGATCGTGCTCAGCGTCGGCGTGGAGAAGCGGCCGTCCTCGATGTCGTCGAAGCCGATCACGGCGACGTCGCCGGGCACGCTCAGGCCACGCTCCAGCAGCGTGCGGATCGCGCCCAGGGCGAGCAGGTCGTTGAAGCAGAAGACCGCGTCCGGCGGCTCGCCCTCGTCCAGCAGCCGGGCCATCGCGGCGGCGCCGTCGGCCCGGTGGAAGCTCTCCACCCGCGCCTCGCGGCCCTGGAGCCCGGCCTCGGCCAGCACCGACCGGAAGCCGGCCAGCCGCTGGTGCGCGGTCACGGCCGAGGGCCTGTCCTGCACGCCTATCGCGGCGATCCGCCGGCGGCCCAGTGAGGTCAGATGACGGGTGGCGTCGGCCGAGGCCGCGGTGTTGTCGATGGCCACGTGGTCGGCCGGCCCGTGCCACACCCGCTCGCCGAGCAGCACCATCGGAGTCCCGCTCTCGACCGCCAGCTCCTCGCCGGCCAGCGCGAGCGGGCTGAAGATCAGCCCGTCGATGGCGTGCCGGCGCAGCCCGGCGACCAGGTTGCGCTCGCGCTCGGCCTGCCCGTCGGTCTGGTCGATCAGGACGGTCCAGGAACGCTGCTCGGCCGCCTGCACGATCAGGCCGGCGATCTCGGCGAAATACGGCGACTGGAGCTCGGGCACGGCCAGGGCGATCACCCCGGAACGGCCGCTGCGCAGCTGGCGGGCGGCCATGTTGGGCACGTAGCCGAGCGCCTCGATGGCGGCCTGCACGCGGGCACGCGTCGCCGGGGCCACGTGCACGTAACCGTTGACGACATTGGAGACCGTCTTGATCGACACACCGGCCCGCGCGGCGACATCCTTGAGGCCCGGCGGCACGAATGTGGACTATACAACGTTGCAGTACTTAAGTCCGATCACCCGGCGGAGCTAAGGGGCGACTAGTGGATCTGCGTTCGCGATTACCGTGACGGCATGTCCATGAGCGCAGCGTGTCTGCCGACCGAGGAGTCCGCCGTGCATGTCGAAAGCGATCACGACGCCTCGGTCGCCCTGGTGACCGTCGCCGGTCCCTGGGACCGCGCGCTGTGGCAGCGCAGCAGCACACGCTTGCAGAAATGCCTGGCCGAGCACCCCGAGGCGATCATCGTGGACCTCTCCGGACTCGACGACCCCGGGGCGCGCAGCGCGCCCACCTGGATCAACGCCCGGCTCACGGCGGCGGCGATGGAGCCGCCCGTCCAGCTGGCCCTCTGCGTCCCGCCCGACCTGCCGCTGGCCGACCGGCTCCAGCGCCTCGGCGCCCGCAATCACCTGCCCGTCTACGCCAAGGTGAGGCAGGCCCGGGTGTCCATCGCCGGCCGCTTGCCGCTGACCGAGCGCCTGAGCCTGACGCTGCGGCCCGACCCCGAGGCGCCCAGCCTGGCCCGCAACCTGGTCAGCGACGCCTGCCTGGCCTGGAACCTCCCGGAACTGCTGCATCCGAGCCGGACCGTCATGTCGGAGCTGGTCACCAACGCGGTCGAGCACGCCCGCACCGAGATGACGGTGGTGGTCAGCCTGCGTGGGCCCGGGCTGCACATGATCGTGTCCGACCTTTGCCCCGAGCCGCCGCGCCTGATCAAGCCGAGCCGTGTGCTCCGCGGCCGGCCGCTCGACGATCGAGGGCTCGGCCTGCGGGTCGTGGACGGCACCGCGACCGCCTGGGGGACGCTGCCGACCAGTACCGGAAAGGTCGTCTGGGCGACGCTGCAACCGCGCCGCCCAGGCTCGCGCGTTACTGGGCTTCGATGATCATTCCGGCGCCGACCGTGCGGTTGGTGCTCTCGTCGATCAGGATGAAGCCGCCGGTGGTGCGGTTGCGCCGGTATTCGTCGGCGAGCAGCGGCACCGTCGTGCGCAGGCGCACCCGGCCGATCTCGTTGAGCTTCAGCTCGCCCGCCGCCTCGTCCCGGTGCAGGGTGTTGACGTCCAGCCGGTACTGCAGGCCGCGCACGACAGTCCGGGCCGAGCGGGTGGTGTGCTTGATGGCGTATTTCCCGCCGACGCGCAGCGGCGCCGACTCGTCCATCCAGCAGACCATCGCCTCGATGTCCTGGGCCACCGCGGGCGCGTTGTGCGGGCGGCAGATCATGTCGCCGCGCGAGATGTCGATCTCGTCGGCCAGCCGGACCGTGACCGACATGGGCGGGAAGGCCTCGTCGACCGGCCCGTCCGCGGTGTCGATGGCCGCGATCTTGCTGGTCAGCCCGGACGGCAGCACCATCACGTCGTCGCCCGGCTTGAGCACGCCCGAGGCGACCTGGCCGGCGTAGCCGCGGTAGTCGGTGACCGTGGTCGACTGCGGGCGGATCACGTACTGCACCGGGAAGCGCACGTCGACCAGGTTGCGGTCGCTGGCGATGTGCACGTGCTCCAGGTGGTGCAGCAGCGACGGCCCGTCGTACCAGGGGCTGTTCTCCGAGCGCGACGCGATGTTGTCGCCGTTGAGCGCCGACACCGGGATGATCGTCAGGTCGGTGATCTCGAGCTTGGCCGCGAACGAGGTGAACTCGTCGGCGATCCGGTCGTAGACCGCCTTGTCCCAGTCGACCAGGTCCATCTTGTTGATGCAGAGCACCAGGTGCGGCACCCGCAGCAGCGACGTCAGGAACGCGTGCCGGCGGGACTGCTCGACCAGGCCCTTGCGCGCGTCGACAAGGATCAGCGCGAGGTCGGCCGTGGAGGCGCCGGTGACCATGTTCCGGGTGTACTGGATGTGCCCGGGGGTGTCGGCGATGATGAATTTCCGCCGCGGCGTGGCGAAGTAGCGGTAGGCCACGTCGATGGTGATGCCCTGCTCGCGCTCGGCCCGAAGGCCGTCGGTGAGCAGCGCCAGGTTGGTGTACTCGTCGCCGCGCGACGCGCTGGCCGCCTCGACGGCCTCGAGCTGGTCGGCGAAGATGGTCTTGGTGTCGTACAGAAGACGCCCGATCAGGGTGGACTTGCCGTCGTCGACGCTGCCCGCGGTGGCGAACCGCAACAGGTCCATGCGCGCCGAAGGCGCCGTCTCGTTCTCCAGGACGGCCTGACTCATCAGAAGTAACCCTCTCGCTTGCGGTCTTCCATCGCGGCCTCGCTGACCTTGTCGTCACCGCGGGTCGCGCCACGCTCGGTGATCCGGGTCGCGGCGACCTCGTCGATCACCTTTTCCACCGTGTCGGCCTCCGACAGCACCGCGGCGGTCTGCGAGGCGTCGCCCACCGTGCGGTAGCGGACCCGGCGCACCTCGGACGTCTCGCCGTCCTTGAGCTGGATGAACTCGTTCACCGCGTAGAACATCCCGTTACGCTCGACGACCTCGCGGTCGTGGGCGTAGTAGATGCTCGGCAGCGGGACCTGCTCCTTGGCGATGTAGTGCCAGATGTCCAGCTCGGTCCAGTTGGAGAGCGGGAACACCCGGATCGACTCGCCCGGGTGGTGCCGGCCGTTGTAGAGGGCCCACAGCTCGGGACGCTGGTTCTTCGGGTCCCACTGGCCGAACTCGTCGCGGAAGCTGAACATGCGCTCCTTGGCGCGTGCCTTCTCCTCGTCGCGACGGGCGCCGCCGAACAGGGCGTCGAAGCGGTATTTCTCGACCGCGGCCAGCAGCACCGGGGTCTGGATGCGGTTGCGGGTGCCGTCGGGCAGCTCGCGCACCAGGCCGGTGTCGATCGCCTCCTGGACGCTGGCCACGACCAGGTTGAGGCCGAGGGTGGCGACCCGGGTGTCGCGGTAGTCGAGCACCTCGGGAAAGTTGTGCCCCGTGTCGACGTGCATGACCGGGAAGGGGATGCGGGCCGGGGCGAAGGCCTTCTCGGCCAGGCGCAGCATGACGATCGAGTCCTTGCCACCCGAGAAGAGCAGGACGGGACGCTCGAACTCCGCCATGACCTCGCGCATCACGAAAATGGCCTCGGCTTCGAGGGCATCCAGGTGCGAGACGCGGTACGGCTTCGTCTGGCTCATGGTGTGTCTCCAGACCTTTCCGGCTTTTAGCGGCTGTCTTACCTACGGGGAACCGTCATTCTGACGGAAGGTGACGCTGCAACGCTGCAAGCAACCGAGGAGCGAGATCCTTACGGCACACCACCAGGTCCGGCAACTTAGGGTCGGCCTCGTTGTATCTCAGCGTAGAACCGTCGATACGGGAAGCGTGCAGACCCGTGGCCAGCGCCACAGCGACCGGCGCGGCCGAGTCCCACTCGTACTGGCCACCGGCGTGCACGTACGCGTCGGCGTCGCCGTTGATCACTGCGGCGATCTTGACGCCGGCCGAGCCCATCGGCACCAGCTCGGCCCCGAGCTCCTCGGCCAGTGTCGTGACAAAGGCCGGTGGACGGGTACGGCTGGCCGCGATCCGGATCGGCCCGCCCGTCGCCGACTCGAGCGGCAGCGGCGGATAGGCCGGCGGGTGATCGGTGGCGATCGTCCGGTGCTGGGCGGGCATCGCTACCGCGCCCGCGGCCAGGCAGGCCGGGCTGCCGCAGTCGGCCGTCCAAAGAGCCACATGCACGGCCCAGTCGGACCGGCCCTCTTCGGAGAACTCGCGGGTGCCGTCGAGCGGGTCGACGATCCAGACCCGGCCCGCGCTCAGCCGCTCCGGGCGGACGCTGCCCGGCTCGCCGTCGCGCCACGCCGCCCGCGCATGGTCGTCCTCCTCGGACAACACGGCATCGGCCGGGCGCCACCGTGCGAGCTCGGCCTTCATCAGGTCGTGCGCGGCCTTGTCACCGGCCGCCTTGAGGGCGGCGCCGTCGCCGTACCCCATCTCTTCCCGCACCTGGAGCAGCGCCTGACCGGCCTTGTCGGCCAGCCAACGGGCGAAGGCGCCGTCGGTCACCGGCGCGTGGCCGAGGTCCAGACTGTCCCGCTGCGAGGTCATGCGCGCCGACGTCTCTGTCCGCTCGCCCATTCTGTTTACTCCCCAAGGATTAGTAAGCCCCGGACGACCGCACCACAGCCGTCATCGTGCGCAACAGGATGACCAGGTCCAAACTCAGGGACCAGTTCTCCACATAGCGCAGGTCCAGCCGGACCGCTTCCTCCCACGGTAGATCCGAACGTCCGGATACCTGCCACAGGCCCGTCATGCCCGGCTTGACGGCGAGCCGGCGCCGCACGTCGTCGGCGTACGCCGCGACCTCGGCCGGCAGCGGCGGACGCGGCCCCACCAGGGACATCTGCCCCAGCACCACGTTGAGCAGCTGAGGCAGCTCATCCAGGGAGAACCGGCGCAGATATCGCCCGACCGGGGTAACCCGCGGATCATCACGAATCTTGAAGAGCACACCGTCGTGCTCGTTGAGATGCCTCAGCTCGGCCAGGCGGGCCTCGGCATCGACATACATGCTGCGGAACTTGTAGATGCGGAAGTGACTGCCGTCACGACCCACCCGCACCTGACGAAAGAGTACCGGCCCGCGGGAGGTGACCCGCACACACAGTGCGACGCCCAGCAGCAGCGGGCCGAACAGCACGAGCAGCGCCAGCGCGCCGAGCCGGTCCACCACCTCTTTGACGAGCCTCGATCCGCCGTGCAGCCGCGGATGCTCGACGTGCAGCATGGGCAGCCCGTCGAAGGGCCGGATCGTGGTGCGGGCGCCGGCCACGTCGACCAGCGCGCTGGCCACCACCAGGTCGACCTCGTCGCGCTCGAGCCGCCAGGCCAGCCGGCGCAGCTGCTCGCCGTCGAGCTCGGGACAGCTCAGCACCACGACGGTGTCGGCGTCGGCCTGCTCGACCGCGGAGGCCACGTCGTCGAACGTGCCGTAGACGACGAAACCGCTGACCCCGGCGCCGTCGTGCCCGGGCGGCAGGCAGGCGCCGACCACCTCGAGCCCGTGGTACCGCTCCCGCCGCAGCTGCCGGGCCATCCCGATGATCGACAGCTCGTGACCGACCAGGATCACCCGGCGCAGGCTCTGACCGCGGGCGCGGGCCAGGTGCAGCCGCTTGCGCAACGCGAAGCGCAGCACCGCCGAGGTGCCGATCGCCGTGGGCAGGGCCACCAGGACATAACTGCGGGCCAGATCGAGATCGAGGGCGTACGACACCAGGGCCGTTCCCGCGATCAGGCCGACCCCACCGCGGAGCACGCGCTGATATTCGTCGGTGCCCACGAACAGATAGCGCCGCTCGTACGCCCGCGAGACCGCCAGCACGACGAGCAGCAGCACCGGCAGCAGGGCCGAGAGCACGATGTAGGCCCGGTTGTAGGTGGTGACCTCGTCACCGAAGCGCAGGCCGAAGGCGGTCGCCCCGGCCGCGGTGCCGGCCAGCAGGTCACACAGCACCAGCGAGCGGACGTAGCTGCGCTCCCACCGCTGCCGCCGCGACATCGCCGCGTGCCGCCCGCGGATCCGGATGAACGGCCGAGCCGCCGGCCGCACCGCCGCCGACCGATTGCGCCGCTGCGACCATCGATCGATCGCCTGGTTGCGCCGCGGATCGGCGGTGTTGGTCCCGGCCCGCGGCGCCGCGTTGTCGGCTTTGGCGCCGGCCCCGGCCTTGGCCCCCGCGCTGTCCTTCGCCGCGCCCTTTACCGCCGCGCTGTCCCTCGTCGCGCCCTTTCCCGCCGCGCTGTCCCTCGTCGCGCCCCGGGTTGCGTTGTTCACCGGCCACTCGCCGGGCTGCGGCCGATCCTCGCCGGAGCGCGAACCGGCTCCGGCCGGCGGCGGGCTCAGCGGGATGTTCGGGGCCGGGATCCTCGAGTTGCGCGCGACGGCCTTGCCGGCCTTCTTCGGGCCCTGGTTGGCCGGCGGGTGGTTGGCCCAGCCGTACCCCTCGGGAGGCTCCCCGCCGTCACCGGGCGGCCCGATCTCCGGCAGCAGGACGGTCGGCTCGGTCAGCACCGACTCCCGCGGCGCGGACACGTCCTGCCGCATACCGAACCTCCCCCGTACGCCGGTCAAAACGCACCGAACCGGTGCGTACGTGTGACCAACGGACGGACGGTCGAACGCGTCACGGGATCGAGAGACGGACAAAACCGCCCAAATGATCTATCCGTTCGAGCCCCGCGAGATCAACCGCCGTGGTATTTGTTCTGCGCCCACTCGACGCCCTCGAGCACGATCGCCTCCACCACGTCGGCCGCCCGGTCGATGAGGAAGTCCAGCTCCTTGCGTTCCACGCCGGAGAAGTCGGAGAGCACGTAGTCCGCCGGATCCTGCCGCCCGGGCGGACGGCCGACCCCGAAACGGACCCGCGCGTACTCCTTGCTCGACAGCGATTTCGACATGGAACGCAGACCGTTGTGGCCACCCTCACCACCGCCACGCTTAGCCCGTACCTGACCGAAAGGCACATCAAGCTCATCGTGCACGGCGATCACGTTCGACACCGGCACTTTGAAGAACTGGGCCAGCGAGACGACCGCGTTGCCGGACAGGTTCATGAAGGTCAGCGGCTTGACGAGCACCAGCTTGGGGCCGCCGAAACCCAGTCGGCCCTCGGCCACCTCGCCGTGCGCGCGCTTGGACCGGCCGAACTTGGCGCCCACCCGGGACGCCAGCAGATCGGCCACCATGAAGCCCACGTTGTGGCGGTTCCCGGCGTATTCCTTACCGGGGTTGCCCAGCCCCACGACAAGCCACGGCGCGTCCTCAGTCACTTCCCCGCTCCTCACAAACGCGTATCGGGGAAAGTGCCCATGGCACTTTCCCCGATCACAGCCCGATCCTTGTTACTCCGCGGCGGGAGCCTCTTCGCCCTCGGCCGGCGCCTCGGCGCCCTCGGCCGACTCGCCCTCGAGCTGCTCGGCGGTCTGTGCCTGCGAGACGATGGCGAGCACGAAGTCGGGCTCGACGGCCAGCTCGACGCCGTTCGGCAGGGTCACGTCGCCGGCGGTGATCTGCGAGCCCGCCTCGAGGCCCTCGATCGACACGTCGAGGCCGCCCGGCAGGTGCAGGGCGTCGGCGACGACGGCCAGGGTGTTGGACTCGTGCACGACGAGCGTGTTGCGGGCGGCCTCGCCGGTCAGGTTGACCGGGACGTCGACCTGGACCTTCTCGCCGCGCTTGACGATGATCAGGTCCACGTGCTCGTACGTGTCCTTGATCGGGTCACGCTGGATCGCCTTGGGGAGCGCGAGCGTCGCGGCGGACGCGCCCTGGATGTCGATCGTGAAAACCTGGTTGAGACCGCCGTGCCGGATCGCGGCGGCGAACTCACGGGCCGGCAGCGCGATGTGCTGCGGCTTCTCGCCGTGGCCGTAAAGCACGGCGGGCACCAAACCGGCCCGGCGCGTGCGGCGGGCACCACCCTTGCCGAACTCGGTGCGGGGCTCGGCGCTGATCTTTACCTCGGACACGGGGAAACTCCTGAAACTCTTCGAATCGGGCTGCGTCTAAGTCGGCGGGCTGCGGCAGTGCTGATCGGCCACCGGAAGGTGCTGGAGGCCGTCGTCGGCGCTGCCGGGCAAGGGGGCGCGCTGGGCACAGGCCCGGAGCACCGCGTCGATCACGGTGCCCCCGAAATGGCTGCGAACCTCAGCAGACCGCGGGGCACCCTCGCCGTGGCAACCGCACTATCTTACCCACAGCCTGAGCGCACTCCTCAGCGGGTCCGGTCCGCTGCGGCAGTCCGTGCGAACTTCACCCGAGAGAGGTTTCAGCTGAGGCCACCGAACAGCGTGGTCACGGAGCCGTCGTCGAAGACCTCACGGATCGCCCGGGCCAGCAGCGGAGCGATGGACAACACAGTGATCTTGTCGAGCCGCTTCTCCGGCGGCAGCGGCAGTGTGTTCGTCACCACCAGCTCGCTGATCCGGCTGTTCTTGAGCCGCTCGGTGGCCGGGTCGGACAGCAGCGCGTGGGTCGAGGCCACGATCACGTCGGCCGCGCCCTCGTCCCAGAGGATGTCGGCCGCCTTGGTGATCGTGCCGCCGGTGTCGATCATGTCGTCGACGATCAGGCAGACCCGGCCCTCGACCTCGCCGACCACCCGGTTGGCCACGACCTGGTTGGGCTTGAGCGGGTCGCGGGTCTTGTGGATGAAGGCCAGCGGGCAGCCGCCCAGCCGGTCGGTCCACCGCTCGGCCACCCGCACCCGGCCCGAGTCGGGCGCGACCACGGTCATCGGCCGGCCCGCGTACTTCTTCTGCACGTGCTCGGCCAGGATGTCCATCGCGAACAGGTGGTCGACCGGCCCGTCGAAGAAGCCCTGGATCTGCGCGGTGTGCAGGTCGACCGTCAGGATCCGGTTGGCGCCGGCCGTCTTGAGCAGGTCAGCGACCAGGCGGGCCGAGATCGGCTCGCGGCCGCGGTGCTTCTTGTCCTGCCGCGAGTACGGGTAGAACGGCAGAACCACGGTGATCCGCTTGGCCGAGCCGCGCTTCAGCGCGTCGATCATGATCAGGGTCTCCATGACCCAGCGGTTGACGCCCTCGGTCATCGACTGCACGACGAACGCGTCCGAGCCACGGACCGAGTCCTTGAACCGGACGAAGATCTCTCCGTTGGCGAACTCGTACGAATCGGCGGGGGTCGGCGCGACGCCGAGCACCTGGCCGATCTCGTCCGCCAGCTCCGGGAAACCACGTCCGGAGAAAAGCATCAGACTCTTACGGTTCTCCGCGACGATGCTGCCCATCGGCTCGCTACTCCCGTTGGATCGAGGGGGTGGGGATGATTCGAGTGAAGTATCCCCCGGGGCCACCGAAGCGCCACGTTACGCGGGCACCGGGTGGGATGCCTCACCCCCAGCAGATCACTCCTGGTCAGAACGGGTTCACCCGGCCGCCACCGCACCACCGAGCGCACCTGGATCATCACCGTTCGAGCGCGCCGGTGGGCCGTCCTGTCGGATTACCGCCACCGGCTGGTGTACCCCCAGCTTCCCGCAGTTACCGCGCGGCCGCATGGCGTTCGCTTTTTGCCCAGGAACCGTCCGGACTTTGCACAGCGACGGCCCGGGCGGATGCCGCCCGGGCCGTACATCACATCGCTGTCCTGGTTATTCGGCTTCGGAGATCTCGCCCTCCGGGGCCTTGGCCGCCTCGAAGCGCTCGGCCGCCTCGGCCGACACCGTGCCGGCCCGGCGGCGCGCCACCCAGCCCTCCACGTTGCGCTGAGGCGCCCGGGTCACGGCCAGCGCGCCCGCCGGCACCGTGCCCGAGATCGCGCTGCCGGCCGCCACGTACGCACCCGGCTCGATCGTGGCCGGAGCGATCAGCACCGTGTCGGAGCCGACGAACGCGGCCTCACCCACGGTCGTGTGGCTCTTGTTGACGCCGTCGTAGTTGGCGAAGATCGTGCCCGCGCCGATGTTGGACTTGGCCCCGATCGTGGCATCGCCCACATACGACAGGTGCGGCACCTTGGCGCCGTCGCCCAGCTCGGCGTTCTTGGTCTCGACGAAGCCGCCGACCTTGGCCTTGCGGCCGAGCTTGGTGCCCGGGCGCAGGAACGAGAACGGGCCGACAGTGGCCTCGTCGCCGATCCGGGCCCCGATCGAGTGGGTGCGCAGGACCACCGCGCCCGCGCCCACTGTCGTGTCGATCAGCGTCGTGTCCGGGCCCACGATGGCACCGGCGGCCACGCTGGTCGCACCCAGCAGCTGCGAGTTCTGGTCGATCTCGGCGTCCGGCTCCAGGGTCACCGTCACGTCGATCCAGGTCGTCGACGGGTCGAGGATCGACACCCCGCGGCGCATCCAGGCCTCGTTCACCCGGTCGCGCAGCAGCGCGCGCAGCCTGGCCAGCTCGGCCCGGTCGTTGCAGCCCAGCGTCTCCTGCGCGTCCGGCGCCACGAAGACGCCGACCGGGTCGCCGGCCGAGGCGAGCAGGCCGAAGACGTCGGTGAGGTACTCCTCGCCCTGGTCGTTGTCGGTGGACAGCTTGGAGAGCGCCTCGCGCAGCGACGCCACGTCGAACGCGTAGATGCCCGCGTTGATCTCGCGGATCGCCTTGACCTCGGCCGACGCGTCGCGCTCCTCGACGATGCGCTCGAGGTTGCCGGCGGCGTCACGCACGATGCGGCCCAGGCCGGCCGGGTCGGGCACCTCGGCCGCCAGCACTGTCGCGCCGCGGCCGCCGGCCTCGTGGGCCGCGATCAGGTCGTTCACGGTCTCGGGGCGCAGCAGCGGCACGTCGCCGTTGAGCACCACGACCGTGCCGGCCGCCTCGGGCACGGCCTCGAGCGCGATGCGCACCGCGTGACCGGTGCCGTTCTGCTCGGCCTGCAGCACCGGCACGGCGCTCGGGGCGATCTCGGTGAGGTGCGCCTTGACCTGGTCGGCCTTGTGGCCGACGACGACGATCACCTGCTCGGCGCCGGCCGGCTCGGCGGCGGCCAGCACGTGCCCGACCAGCGTGCGGCCGAGCATCGGGTGCAGCACCTTGGGCGTCGCGGACTTCATCCGCTTGCCTTCACCGGCGGCGAGAACGACGACGGTACGACGAGGGGACTGGCTCACGCGGTACTCCATTGCTCGCAGTAGAGAGATGTACGCAGAGAGGCGGCGCCGACACAGCCGCAGACGAACTGCTCCCGGAAGAGGATTCGAACCCCTATAAACGGCACCAAAAGCCGCGGTCCTACCATTAGACGATCCGGGACCATTCGGACTTTTCCCACAGGGGATCCATCCACCGGTCACATCTTAGCGGCATGCCCGCGATGCTCACCCGCCGCAATCCCGACACCCCATCCGACCACCCTTGACCGGACTGAAGGCTGCCCGTCCAACCACCCCGCCGCCACCCTTGACCGGACTAAAGGCTGGCAGGATGGCCGGGTGACGGATCCCATCGACGACGAGCGCCCTCGCACCCGCCGCCAGCGGCCACCCGCGGCCCCCCGGGTCCGCATGTCGGCCGCGCAGCGGCGGGAGCAGCTGATCGCGATCGGCCGCCAGCTGTTCGCCGAGCGCGGCTTCGACGCGACCAGCGTGGAAGAGGTCGCGGCCCGGGCCAAGGTCTCCAAGCCGGTGGTCTACGAGCACTTCGGCGGCAAGGAAGGGCTCTACGCGGTGGTCGTCGACCGCGAGGTCCGCGCGCTGCTCGACCGCATCGCGGCCGCGCTGACCGCCGGCCACCCGCGTGAGCTGCTCGAGCAGGCGGCGCTGGCCCTGCTGGACTACAT
The DNA here is from genome assembly GCF_900215205.1 of Paractinoplanes atraurantiacus. Taxonomy (GTDB): domain Bacteria; phylum Actinomycetota; class Actinomycetes; order Mycobacteriales; family Micromonosporaceae; genus Actinoplanes; species Actinoplanes atraurantiacus. The sequence goes on along the minus strand of NZ_OBDY01000001.1, from coordinate 587,154 downwards.
CGAGGACGAGCCGCACGGCTTCCGGGTGCTGGTGCGCGAGTCGCCGGTGCTGGCGCCGGCCGGCACCTTCTCCAGTGTGATGAACGACGTGGCCCACCAGGTGGAGCACATCCTGGGCGACGAGTTCCGCAGCCGCGGCCTCGACCCGAAGTTCGCCGAGCTCTACTCGCAGGCGCTGGTGGGCATGGTGGCGCTGGTCGGCCAGTGGTGGCGCGAGGCCCGTAAGCCCAAGAAGGAGATGGTCGCGGCCCACCTGGTCAACCTGGCCTGGAACGGCCTGTCCAACCTCGAGCCGAAACCGAGCCTGATCACCCGCAAGGTGAAATGAGAAAGGCCCGCCGGATCCGGCGGGCCTTTCTGCGCTGCGCGATCAGGCGGTGCGGCCCTCGCGGACCTGGCGCGGGGCGCCGGCCTTGCCGGGCGCCGCGACCTTGCTGTAGAGGCCGGCCGTGATGAGGATGACGCCGACGAGGTACGTGACCACGACCGTGGACATCGTGAAGCCGAAGAAGTTGGCGTCGGTGCGGTTGGTGGCCAGCTCGTAGCTGCCGATCACCAGCAGCGTCCAGCCGACGTACTTGTCGGCCTCGACGTCGAGGTTACGGCCGATCACGCTGGTGGCCAGGATGATGGCGCCGAAGATCAGCGAGAGGATCGACCACAGCAGGTTGGTGCCCTGGCCGAGGGCCCGCTCGGCGTTGTCACCGGTGAAGCTCTCGCCCGAGGTCTGGATGAACCCGACGATCGCGAACACCACGAGGTACGCGCCGACCAGGAGGCCGAGCGCGCGGTACAGCGGCCGCAGCGGGTGGTTTACCGGGGTGTGCGCCATGGTGTCCGTCTCCAAGGTCAGGTGTTGTACACGCCGATTCTCGCGTATCCCGGTCAAGCGGCGCAGGCACACCCCCCGGATCAGTTACCGGGCACCTGCTCCGCGAGCTCCAGCCAGGCCTCCTCGACCGCGGCGCGTTCCTCTTGTACCGATTTGAGCTGCGCGTCCAACTCTACGATCTTGCCGTAGTCGCTGCCGTGCTGAGCCAGACTTTCGTTGATCTTGAGCACGCGCTCGTCGAGCTTGGCCAGCTGCCGTTCCAGCTTGGCCAGATCTTTGCGAGCCTGGCGCACCTCGGCCGCGGAGAGGCCACTCGCGCTTTCCGCGCTTTTCGGTGGTACGCCGGGTGAGGCGGCCGCCGAGGGGCCGAGCCTCGACGCGGCGCGCTCCAGGTATTCGTCGATGCCGCCGGGCAGGTGCACCAGACGGCCGTCGCCGAACATCCCGTACGCCGTGTCGGTGACCCGCTCGACCAGGTAGCGGTCGTGGCTGGCCACGATCATCGTGCCCGGCCAGGAGTCGAGCAGATCTTCCAGCGCGGCCAGGGTGTCGGTGTCGAGGTCGTTGGTGGGCTCGTCGAGCAGCAGCACGTTCGGCTCGGTGGCGAGCAGGCGCAGCAGCTGGAGCCGCCGCCGCTCACCGCCGGAGAGGTCGCTGACCGGCGTCCAGATGCGCTTGTCGGTGAAGCCGAACACCTCGGCCAGCTGACCGGCCGACAGCTCCCGGTCGCCCAGCTTGACCCGCTTGGCCACCTCTTCGACCGCCTCGAGCAGGCGCAGGTGCCCCGGCAGTTCCTTGAGCTCCTGCGACAGGAAGGCCGCCCGCACGGTCGAGCCGGTGACCAGGCGCCCGCCGTCCGGCTTGGTCACCCCGGCCAGCAGCCGCAGCAGCGTGGTCTTGCCGGCGCCGTTGGCGCCCAGGATCGCGAACCGATCGCCCGGCCCGACCTGCCAGGTGAGGCCCTTGAAGATCGGCTTGGGGCCGGCGTTGAGGGTCACGTCCTCGATGTCGTAGACCTGCTTGCCGAGCCGGCTGGTGGCCAGTTTCTGCAGGCTCACGGTGTCGCGCACCGGCGGCACGTCGGCGATCAGCGCGTTCGCGGCGTCGATGCGGAACTGCGGCTTGGACGTACGCGCCGGCGGGCCCCGCCGCAGCCAGGCGATCTCCTTGCGCAGCAGGTTCTGCCGCCTCGCCTCGATGACGGCGGCGACCCGCTGGCGCTCGGCCCGCGCGAGGGTCCAGGCCGCGTAGCCGCCCTCGTACGTGTGCACCTCTTCGTCGACGACCTCCCAGGTCGCCGTGCAGACGGCGTCGAGGAACCAGCGGTCGTGGGTGACCACGACGAGGGCGCCGCGGTGGCTCGTCAGGAGGTAGCGCGCGAGCCAGTCGACACCGGCCACGTCGAGGTGGTTGGTGGGCTCGTCGAGGATCAGCAGGTCGTTCTCGCGCACGAGCAGCGCGGCCAGCGCGACCCGGCGGCGCTCGCCACCGGACATCGGGCCGACCGGCGTGTCGAGCCCGAGATAGCCCATGCCGAGGCCGTCGAGGATGGCCCGCACCCCCGCGTCGCCGGCCCACTCGTGCTCGGCCCCCATGCCCTCGGACAGCCAGGCGGTGCCGAGCACGACGTCGCGCACGGTCGCCTCGGCGTCGAGGGCGAAGGTCTGCGGAAGGGTCGCGACCCGCAGGTCGCGCCGGTGGGTGACCCGGCCGGAGTCGGGCTCCTCGCTCTTGGCGAGCATGCGGAGAAGTGTCGACTTGCCGGCCCCGTTGAGGCCGACGATGCCGACGCGGGCGTCGTCGTCGAGGCCGAGAGAGACGTCGGTGAGCAGCTGACCGGCGGCGCCGTAGCCCTTGGAGACCCGGTCGAGGTTGATGATGTTTGCCACGATGCGGTCTAGGTTACCCGCGCGCCCGGCATCGGCCCCCGCGCGGTGACCGCCTCCCGGCACACCCCCGCCGCGTTGATCCCGGCCGCGACCTGAGCCGCGTGCCCCGCGTCGGTGGCCAGGAAGACGCAGGTCGGCCCCGACCCGGAGACCAGCCCGGCGACCGCGCCGGCCCGCTGCCCCGCCTCGAGCACCGCGGCCAGCTCGGGCCGCAGGGCCAGGGCGGCCGGCTGGAGGTCGTTGCCGAGCGCGGCCCCGAGCACGGCCGGATCACGCTGGCGCAGCGCGGTCATCAGCTCGTCCGGATCACCCAGCGCCTTCGGCGGGAAGGAGCTGTCACGCAGCTCGTCGAGCTTGCGGTAGACGGCCGGCGTGGAGAGCCCTCCGTCGGCGATGGCGACGACCCAGTGCCAGGTGGTGGGCCGGGCCAGGATCGGGCTGACGGCCTCGCCGTGCCCGGTGCCCAGGGCCGTGCCCCCGTGCAGCAGGAAAGGGATGTCGGAGCCGAGGGTGGCCCCCACATCGGCCAACTCGTCCCGGGACAGCCCGGTCCCCCACAGCAGATCACAGGCGATCAGCGTGGCCGCCGCGTCGGCGCTGCCCCCCGCGAGCCCACCGGCCAGCGGAATGCTCTTGCGCAGATGCAGCCGCGCGTACGCCGGCATCCGCGTCCGCGCTGCGAGAGCCTTGGCCGCCCGGATGATCAGGTTGCTCTCGTCGAGCTCCAGCGTGCCGGTCCCCTCGCCCTCCATAGTGAGGGTGAGAGTGTCACCGGCCCGTGCCGTCAGCTCATCGAACAGGCTGATCGCGTGATAGACGGTGTTCAGCTCGTGAAAGCCGTCCGCCCGCAGCGGACCGACCCCGAGATGAAGATTGATCTTCGCAGGAACCCGCACCCGCACCGGCCCGTGATGCCGGCGAGGCTCGTCATCGTCCGGTCCCCATGCCTCAGTCACGGAGTAATTTCCCGAATGGGCAGCTTGATCTCGAACGGCATGGTGAGCTCCAGCTCGGTGTCCGAATCAGCGGCCAACTCATACCGGCCGTCGACGAGGTCATAGGCGTACACGTGAACCGGATCCTGCTCGATGCGCCAGAAATGCGAGACGCCGGCAGCGGCGTATTCCGAAGGCTTTTCGAATCGATCCCGCCGCTTCGTGCCGGGCGAAACGACCTCGACCGCGATGGCGACCTGCTCGGGAAGGAAAAAATGGTTGATCGTCGGGACAGGTGGCCGGAGCAACAGGACGTCCGGTTCAAGACTGTCCCGCAGACCGACAGCGACGCCGACTGCTGTGCCCGGTATGAACATGTCGTCCGGAGCGTTCTGCCGGAACCACATCCACAGCAGGTTGCCGATGGTCTGGTGACCGAAGGTCGGGGAGGGGACCACGATCATGACTCCATCGCGAAGCTCGACGCGGGGGGCGTCGTCCGGCAGGGCAAGGACGTCCTCGAGGTAGTGATTGGCCAAACGCTGCCTGATGGGATCGGGCGACCACATGACGTGACCCGTCGGCTCCGCGCTCATGAGTCCACCTCCTTGGCCTGTGCGCCGGTCGGGCTGAGCTTACCGCCGGAGGGCGACTGTTTTGCCGCCCCGGCGATCGCGGCGAACTGCTCGACGGTCAGCGACTCGCCGCGGGCCTGCGGGCTGATTCCGGCCGCCACCAGCAGCTTCTCGGCCCGGTCGGCGCCGCCCGCCCAGCCCGACAGTGCGGCCCGCAAGGTCTTGCGCCGCTGGGCGAAAGCCGCGTCGACGACAGCGAAGACCGCCGATCGATCGATGTCACCCGCAGGTGTGCGCGCGCTGAAGGCGACCAGCCCGGAATCCACATTGGGCACCGGCCAGAACACCGCCGGCGGCACCTTGCCGGCCGACCGGGCCTCGGCGTACCAGGCCAGCTTGACGGACGGAACCCCGTACACCTTGGAACCCGGACCGGCGACGAGCCGATCGGCGACCTCCTTCTGCACCATGACCAGACCTCCGCGCAGTGTCGGCAGCTCGGCGAGCAGATGCAGCACCACGGGAACGGCCACGTTGTAGGGCAGATTGGCCACGAGCATCGTCGGCGCCGGCTCGAAACTCGCCGCCCGCACGTGCAGCGCGTCGGCGTTGTGCACGGTCAGGTGCGCGTCCGGGACGGTCTCCGGCAGCGCGGCGGCCAGCCGCGGATCGATCTCGACGGCGTGCACGTGCCGGACCGCGCCGACCAGGCCGAGGGTGAGCGAGCCCAGACCCGGGCCGACCTCGAGGGCCACGTCGTCGGGCCGCAGCCCGGCGGCGGCGACGATGCGCCGGATCGTGTTCGGGTCGTGCAGGAAGTTCTGGCCGAGCTTCTTGGTGGGCGCCACGCCGAGACGGGCGGCCAGTTCCCGGATCTCCGCCGGGCCGAGAAGTGCGTCAGCCATGGGTTCAGAGCGTACGGGGAAGGTCGCCACAGGGTACAAACGAGCCATGAGCGAGTTGCTGGCGTTACGCGGGGTGGTCGAGGCCACTCCTGAGGCGGTGGCCGCCGTGCTGCTCGACGTGCGACCGGGCGGCCGCTCCCCGATCGCCGTCACCGGCACGATCGAGGAGACGGACGTCGGCGACCAGTTCGAGGTGATCCAGGACGGCGCCAAGATCAGCGTGGCGATCGACCGGGCGGCCCGCTCGGTGACGATCGAGGGCGCCTGGTGGTACCGCGGCGTCACCTCGGTCGAGCCCGACGACCGGGGCAGCCTGGTCCGCTTCCGCATGTTCAACATCGCCGAGGGCACCGGCTGGGCGGTCCGCTTCGTCTCCCGGGGCCCGATCAACGCGGCCCCCCGCCAGTTCGCCGACACCATCGCCCGCCTGGGCGAGGAGCTCGGCGTCAAGTCCTGGGTCGACGGCTAGCTCCAGGGGCCGAAGACGCGGTCGCCGTTGGCGGAGATGGCGGCGCACAGCTCGTCCAGGTCGTCGCCCCGGGTCTCGGCCAGCGCCCGGACCGTCAACGGGATCAGGTACGACGCGTTCGGGCGGCCCCGGTGCGGCACCGGCGTCAGGTACGGCGCGTCCGTCTCCACCATGATCTGCGACGGCGGAGTCAGTACGGCCGCCTCGCGCAGGCTGCCCGCGCTGGCGAAGGTCACCGTGCCCGCGAAGCTCAGGTAGAAGCCCCGCCGCACGCACTCGGCGGCGAATTCGGCGTCGCCCGAGAAGCAGTGCATGACGACCGTGTCCGGCGCGCCCTCCGAGTCGAGGATCCGCAGCACGTCCTGGTGGGCGTCCCGGTCGTGGATGATCAGGGCCTTGCCGTGGCGCTTGGCGATCGCGATGTGCGCCCGGAAGCTCTTCTCCTGCGCTTCGCGACCTTCCGGGCCCGTACGAAAGGTGTCCATCCCGGTTTCGCCGATGCCCCGCACCCTCGGCGAGGCGGCCAGGCCCTCGATGACCCGCAGCGATTCGTCCAGGTCGGGCAGCAGCGGCGCGTCGTTGGGGTGCAGCGCGACCGCGGCCAGCACGGACGGATGGCGGGCGGCCAGTTCGGCGCCCCAGCGGGAGGACGGCTCGTCGACGCCGACCTGCACGATCCGGTCCACGCCCGCCTTGGCCGCGGCCGTGATCAGCGCTTCCACCGGGTCGGCGCCCGGGCCACCGGGCACTCCCGCCTCCTGGATCGTGATGTCCAGGTGGGTGTGGCTGTCGAAGACCGGGACGGCGAGCGGCTCGGGAGCGGCCGGGAACTCGCCCGCGCGCCGGGCGGCCTTCTGGCGACGGGATTCTGACGGTGACGTTGACATGTGAGACATTCTGCACTTGGACCCGCACGACACTGTTTGTTCACCTGGAGTCAACCGGTGTGACCTACGTTCACTGACCGTGACTGTGACCGGCGAGGACAGTGTGATCGGCTCTGATCCGCTCGAGCCGCCCCTGTCCGCACCGCTGCGCCGCGACCTCGGCTGGCAGCAGGTTCTGCGGATGGCCCAGTCCGCCGACCACCTCGACGATGCCCTGTTGCGCCAGATCCGGTCCACGGCCGCGATCCACCGCGGAACCCGGATGACCAAGGTGCTGTCGCCGGCCCAGGTCTCGGGTCATCTGGGCGGCTGGCTTCCGTACGGCTTCTGCTACCGCTCCTGCGACATCGCCCACCTGCACGACCCGCGCGATCTGGCGCTGCTGCGCACCGACGGCACGGCCGACGACGAGGTGGCGTTCGCCCTGCGCTGGCGGGCCACCGATCCGATCGATTACGAGGTGCCGGCCGGCCCGGCCCAGCCCGGGCTGTCGATGCTGCCCGCGCACTCGCGGGTCGGGGCGATGGTGCTCGGCACCGGCTTCACGCCCAGCAACGACGATCTGGTGCCGGAGTACATCACGGCCGGTTTCGCCGACCTGCCGATGCCGGCCAACGCGCAGATCATCGCGTACGTGCCGGGCGGCGAGGAGGTGCTGCTCTACACGTACCAGCCGGAGCAGCACGGCTGGCTGCGCCTGGCCGGCCCGCGCTGGCGCGGTCTGCTCGACAATCTGCCCGGGGTGAGCCCGGACCGCGAGTACGTGCCCTGCACGACGCCCGGCTCGGCCAAGCTGGTCGGGACGATCAAGGACAGGGAGTACGAGGCGGTCGCCGACCCGCCGAGCGAGTTCCGCGTCCGCGCCCTGACCCGCGCCGCCCGCTATCCGGTGTCGACACTGAGCCGCCGCGCGGAGCAGGCCCTGTGGCGGGGCGTGCCCTGCTGGGTGCTGCAACGCGACGACGCGTGGGCCCGCCTGCGCCTGGTCCGCCCGGACGCCGATGCACTGAGCCACACCGGCGCCCGCTGCTACGAACGGGGCGTCTACGAGGCCTGGGCCCCGGTCGGCGAGCTGATGGACCACCACATCGCCGACATCCCCTACGAGATCTAGCTCCCCAGACGCTCGAGCTCCTCCTCGATGACCGAGGGCTCCAGCTTTTTGAATACCGGCTTCGGGGCGGACATCGGGGTGCCCGCGACCAGCGGGACCGACTCCCAGCGGGCGCCGACCGTGTAGTCGCCCCGCAGGACCGGGTACGACGGGCCGCCGTCGAGGTCGTCCACCTCGTCGATGCGCGGCATCGGCGCGTGCACGCCCTCGCCGCCGAGCAGCTCGAAGACCTTCTGCGCGGAGTGCGGCAGGAACGGGGTCAGGATCGTGTTGGCGTCGCTGACCACCTGCAGCGCCACATGCAGGATGGTGGCCTGGCGGGGCTTGTCCTCCTCGGACTTCAGCTTCCAGGGCGCCTGCTCGGAGAGGTATTTGTTCGCCTCGGCGACCACCTTCATCGCCTCGCCGATGGCCGCTTTCTGCCTGTGCTTGGCGATCAGCTCACCGACCGTACCGAAACCGGCCTTGGCCACCGCCAGCAGCGCCTCGTCCTCGGCCGTCAGCTCACCGGCCTCCGGAATGGCCCCGAAGTTCTTGGCCGCCATCGAGATCGACCGGTTGACCAGGTTGCCCCAGCCGGCCACCAGCTCGTCGTTGTTGCGGCGGACGAACTCGGCCCAGGTGAAGTCGGTGTCGTTGGACTCCGGCCCGGCGGCCGCGATGAAGTAGCGCAGGGCGTCGGCGTCGTAGCGCTCCAGGAAGTCGCGCACGTAGATGACGACCCGGCGCGAGGACGAGAACTTCTTGCCCTCCATCGTCAGGTATTCGCTGCTGACCACCTCGGTCGGCAGGTTGAGCCGGCCCAGCTCGCCCGGCTCGCCGCCCTTGTCGCCCTCGCCGGAATAGCCGAGCAGCAGCGCCGGCCAGATCACCGAGTGGAAGACGATGTTGTCCTTGCCCATGAAGTAGTAGGCCAGGGAGTCCTTGCCGGCGCCGTCGGCCGACCACCACTTGCGCCACGCCTCGGGGTCGCCGGAGCGGCGGGCCCACTCGATGGAGGCCGACAGATAGCCGATGACGGCGTCGAACCAGACGTAGATGCGCTTGTCGTTGCGGTCGCGCCAGCCGTCGAGCGGGATCGGCACGCCCCACTCGAGGTCGCGGGTGATGGCACGGGGCTGGAGGTCGTCGAGCAGGTTGCGGGAGAACTTCAGGACGTTGGGCCGCCAGTTTTCCCGCTGGTCGAGCCAGTTGCCGATGGCCTCGGCGAACGCCGGCAGGTCGAGGAAGAAGTGCTCGGTCTCGACGAACTCCGGGGTCTCGCCATTGATCTTGGAGCGCGGGTTGATCAGCTGCTCGGGGTCGAGCTGGTTGCCGCAGTTGTCGCACTGGTCGCCGCGGGCGCTCTCGTAGCCGCAGATCGGGCAGGTGCCCTCGATGTAGCGGTCGGGCAGGGTGCGGCCCGTGGACGGCGATTTCGCGCCCAGCGTCGTCCGCGCCACGATGTAGCCGTTGCGGTGCAGCGCACCGAACAGCTCCTGCACCACGGCGTAGTGGTTGCGCGTGGTGGTGCGGGTGAACAGGTCGTACGAGAGACCGAGCCCGTGCAGGTCTTCGACGATCACCCGGTTGTAGCGGTCGGCGAGCTCGCGCGGGGTCACCCCGTCGGCGTCGGCCTGCACCTGGATCGGCGTGCCGTGCTCGTCGGTGCCCGAGACCATGAGCACGTCGTGACCGGCCATGCGCATGTACCGGCTGAAGACGTCGGAGGGCACCCCAAAGCCGGACACATGACCGATGTGGCGCGGGCCGTTGGCATAAGGCCAGGCAACCGCGGCGAGAACGTGACTCATGGGGTACAAGCGTAGTGAGCCGCACCCCGGCGCCGCGACGGGATTCGCTCCGCCCTCAGCGAGATCCGCATTTATTCCGACACGCCCGAATTTGAACCTGACCATCGGGACCCCGCGTAGTCCAATGGAAACGTGCTCGGAGACACGCCACAGCCTGGGGAAACGCCTCGCAGCGAGGGCGACCCGTGGTCGTTCGCCGATCCCGACGCGGCCTGGTGGCGCGGCGAGACCGACCGGCCTTCCCGTCCGCGTCACCCTCGCCGCCGCCCCCCGGCCACCAATCAGGATCAACAGCCTTCCGGTGGTACGGGGTTGATCGAGCCCCCAGCCGCGAAGACCTACACCGGCGAGGCAGCCGACGCCCACGCGCTGGCCGCCCAGGACGTGGCCGAGGCCCTGGACCCCGCCGCCCCACCGCGTCCCGCATCCCCGGCGGCCGACCTGACCCCACCGGAGACGGCCGCCGCGATCGCCCCACCGATCGGGGCCCCGGCCGCACCCCCGGCCCAGGGACCCATCGCGCCCGCGGAAGGGCCGGCTCAGGCCGCCGCCGCGCCCGTGGAAGGGCCGGCTCAGGCCGCCGCGCCGGTTGTCGCCTCGGCCGCGCCGCCGGCCGAAGCGGTCGCCCGTTTCGTCGCTGTTGAGCGCGACCACGACCGCCCGGACCCGAATCGCTACGACCCGCTGCGCCCACCCGCCGGATATACGGCCAGGACAGCGACGAACGCGGCAGCCGGCGCCATGCCGGCGATCGACGCAGCGACCGAGAAGCCAGGAACCGCCGTGACACAGCAGCCAAGCACCGCAGTGACACAGCAGCCGGGCAGCGCCGCGACTCCGCCGCCCGCTGTCGCCGCAGCCGGGCCGCCCACCGCGGCCACGGGACCGGCACCCGCAACCGAGACGCGGCCTTCCGCTCCGGGGACACCGCAACCCGCGACGCCCGCCGCCGAGACACGGCAGCCCGCCGTCGAGGCTGCGCAGCCCGCTGCGGCCGCCGGTGAGGTGACGCCGCCGGTGACGGCCGCGGGGCCGCCGCATCCCGGCACGGTGACGCCTCCGCCCGCGGATCAGGACGTCATGGTTCTGCCCGAGCCGAGCGCCCGCAACCGGCCCACCGTGCCGCTGGAGCCCGGCCCGGTCCCCGCCCGCCCGCCGGTCGTCCGGCGGCCCCGGCAGGGTGGCGCCCACGCCCGCCCCACCGAGCCGCTGCCGCCCCTGACCGGTTCGCCCACCACCGACGCGCGCCTGGAGCGGCTCGAGAACTCGCCCTTCTGGCACGACCGGGTCGACGACACCATCGAGGTTCAGCCCGAGGCTCCCCGCCGCTCGGCCGGCAAGCCCCGCCACAGCCGCCGCTCGGCCGGCCTGCCCCTCTCGGCCCAGGTCTCCCTGGTCGCTCTGGGCCTGGTCGCCGCCTTCTTCGCCTGGGTCAGCGCCGAGCCTTTCTGGCTCGCCGTCGGCCACGGCGACCTCGGCAACGCCACCACCACCGTCTGCACCGGCACCGGCGTCACCCAGCGCTGCGCCGGCCAGTTCACCGCCGACGACGGCAGCTACACCATCGCCCGCGTCACCCTGCTCGGCGTCGAGGGCACCGGCCGCCAGCCCGGCGCCGTCACTCCCGCCAAGATGGTCAGCCCGGACAGCCAGCAGGCCTATCTGGGCGGCACCGGGGCTCTGCTGCAACTGCGCTGGCTTCTCGGCTTCGCCTTGGTGCTTCTTTGCGGGTACGCCATCGCGGGTGTCACCCGGGCACGTCAGCTTCCGTCGGCCCGGGCGCGCCGGGGCGCCATCCTGCTGAGCCTGGCCGGCCCTCTGGCACTGCTCGCCGGCTTCCTGGCCGCCGCGTATTAAAAGCCTATTGATGCACCAGCGCGTACACCTCGCGCTTCTTCACGCCGTACTCGTCGGCCACGGCCTGGATCGCGTCCCGGCGCGACTGCCCGGCCGCCTCGCGGGCGGCCACCGCGGCGCGCAGGTCCTCGTCGGCCGGGCGTTCGGCCGGTCCGGCCGGCGCGCCGCCCACGACCAGGGTGATCTCGCCCCGGAACTCCTCCCGGGCGGCGTCGGCGGCCAACTCCTCCAGCGTGCTGCGGCGGATCTCCTCGTACGTCTTGGTCAGCTCGCGGCAGACCGCGGCCGGCCGGTCGGCGCCGAAGATCGCGGCCAGGTCGGCCAGGGTGCCCGCGATGCGGTGGGGCGCCTCGAACAGGACCAGCGTGCGCGGCTCCGCGGCGAGCTCGCGCAGCCGGGAGCGGCGGTGAGAACCCGTACGCGGAAGAAAGCCCTCGAAGACGAATCGGTCGCTGGGCAGGCCGGAGAGCGCCAGGGCGGTCGTGACCGCGCTCGGTCCCGGCGCCGCCGTCACCGGATATCCGGCGTCGAGGGCCGCGCGGACCAGCCGGAAGCCCGGGTCGGAGACGCTCGGCATGCCGCCGTCGGTGACCACGGCGACCACGGCGCCGCCGGCCAGGGCTTCGACCAGTTCGGGCGTACGTCTCTCGTCGTTGCCCTCGAAGTAGGAGACGACACGCCCGGAGACCGTGACGCCCAGGTCGCGGGTGAGGCGGGCCAGGCGGCGCGTGTCCTCGGCGGCGATCACGTCCGCCGTGGAGAGGACCTCGCGCAGTCGCGTGGAGGCGTCGCCGACGTTGCCCAGCGGCGCGCCGAGCAGCACGACCCGGCCGGAAGAGTTCTCTGCGGAAGACACGACGGAAAGTCCATCACATGACGCGCCGCGGCGACGGCGAGCGTCGGCTCTCAGCCGTACCTTCTACGATCGCGGGGTGACTACGGCGGCGACAGCGGAGAAAGAGATCACCCCGGAACCGCCCGTTGAGGCGCCGGAGTCCGGTGGCGTGCGCGCGATTCCCGAGGTCGTCCGGCGGCGGCTGACCGGCCTCGACAACTGGCTCAACCCCTATTCGTGGATCGTCACCGGCGTGATCGTGGTGATCGCCGCGATCCTGCGGCTCAACGGGGTCAGCAGCCCGAAGGGGTACATCTTCGACGAGGTGTACTACCCGACCGACGCCTGGGACATGCTCCAGCACGGCGTCGAGTGGGACGAGAAGACCAACGGCCCGGCGTACGTGGTGCATCCACCGCTGGGCAAATGGCTGATCTCCCTCGGCGAGCTGATCTTCGGCAACACCGAGCTCGGCTGGCGCCTGATGCCCGCGATCGCCGGCACGGTGATGATCCTGGTGCTGATCCGCGTCGCCTACCGGCTGTTCCACTCGGTGCTGCTGGCCGGTCTGGCCGGCCTGCTGATGACGCTCGACGGCTTCCAGCTGGTGCTCTCGCGCACCTCGCTGCTCGACATCTTCCTGGGCCTGTTCGTCCTGATGACCTTCGCCGCGATCGTGATCGATCGCGACCATTACCGGCGCGGCCTGCTGCGGGCGCTGGAGAACGGGTTCGATCCGGAGAAGACGCCGGCCGTGCCGCGGATCGTGCCGTGGTGGCTGCTGGTGGCCGGGGTGAGTTTCGGGATGGCCTGCGGCGTGAAGTGGAGCGCCCTGGCCTTCGCGCCGTTCTTCGCGGCGCTGGTGATCGTCTGGCGGGTGCAGGCCCGCCGCTCGGCCGGCATCCGCGGGCCGTTCCTGGCCGGCATCATCGGCGATCTGGGCTGGCTAATCCTGACCCTGGGCATCAGCTTCGTGGTCTACCTGGCCGCGTGGACGGGCTGGTTCGTCACCGACGACGGCTATTTCCGGCACTACCGGGAGGCGAACGGGCTCAGCGAGCCGCCGATCTTCGGCGCGTTGATGAACCTGTGGCACTACCACTCCGAGGCGTACAAGTTCCACAGTGGGCTGACCGAGCGGCACGTCTATCAGTCGTGGCCGTGGCAGTGGCTGCTGCTGGGCCGTCCGGTCGCCTTCTACTGGAACAACGGCGGCGACTGCGGGGCGCCGAGCTGCGCCCGCGAGGTGCTGCTGCTGGGCACGCCGATCCTGTGGTGGTCGTTCCTGCCCGCGCTGGCCGCCCTGGTCTGGTTCGGCCTGGCCCGCCGCGACTGGCGGGCGTGGGCGATCGGCACCGGCGCGGTCGCCGGCATCCTGCCGTGGTTCTACTACGCGATCAAGGACGGCCGGACGATGTTCTCGTTCTACGTCCTGCCCGCGCTGCCGTTCCTGATCCTGGCCGTCGTCTACGTGCTCGGCGCCATCATGACGCCGAAGGAGGGCATCACCTCCGGCCCGGGCCGCACGGACCGGCAGCTGATCGGCACGATCGTGGTCACGGCGTACGTGGTCGCGGTGGCGCTGTGCTTCGCCTACTTCTATCCGGTCTTCGTGGGGCAGCTGATCCCGTACGACAGCTGGTCGCAACGAATGTGGCTGGGCGGCCGCTGGATCTGAGCGGTCGTCCGGACCCTGACACCGCGCCGGTAGTGCTCGACACTGCCGGCGCGAGTCGTCTCGAGCGCAGGTCAGCGAGCTGAGGCAAAGCAAGAGCGCGCCCCGATCGCCTGCCACGGGGGAAGCGGGCGATAGGGGCGCGCACCACAAAGCTTAACGACCTCCGATGTCACGCACAACGGGTCGCGTGCCGAACTTTCAAATTTCGATCAAGCCGTTTGGACAAACCGGACAAAAACCAATAACCTAATTTTGTACGGCATATCGCCTCGTGAACAGGCTTCGGCTTTTAGCCTCTTTCACTGTCGGCAAAGCGACAGTTAACGGTTCTCCGAACTCGCGTAACCTCGATTCATTAACCATTGCACCGCAGCTCAGAGCGTTGCCTTTTTTCACGGCACACACCGGGCCCCATCTGGTCAAACGTAGACGCTCATCATTTCGGCTGATTCGAGTCGGCGATCATCCGTCACCCTCACGAGTGAGGGCCCTCAAGATCGCCATAAATATTTTTAAGCTCGCCGCGTGACTTCGCACGAGCCAAAAAACCCGCAATTCGCCGCGACCGAGATTCCCGATACTGAGGTGATCTCCGTTTCGCAGCCCGCCCCGGTGTTCGTGGACAGCACCGGGCGCCGCAGCAGGTTCCTCCGGCGGCTCGCCTACGCCTTCGGCGCGCTGGTCATGGTGTACGGCGGCCTGATCAGCGTGAGCCTGGCGGGCGGTCCGGTCCGCTCCAGCGCGGTGCTGCCGCTGCCCGGGCTGGAGCCCGAAGAGAAGGAGACCAAGGCGCCGGCTCCGGCCCCGCCGCCGCCCAGCCCGACGCCGGCCCCCAAGGCGACGGCCGTCTTCGTGGCCGAGGCCCGCCGGACCCCCGAGCGCCGCCTCGCGCCGCGCCTGGAGTCGGCCCGCGTGCCGACGTCGTCGTCCCGGCCGCCGTCGGCCACCCCGAAGGCCACCAAGTCGGTCAAGCCGGCGCCCAAGCCGAAGCCGACGACCTCCCGGCCGCTCGAGTCGGGTGTCGTGACGACCCCGCCGACCACACCGACGACGACCGGACCGGGCACCACCACCCCGCCGCCGTCCAGCAAGCCGCCGGTCGCGCCCGAGCCGCCCGCCCCGAACACCGGCGGCGGCACGGGCGGGGGCACCGGCACCGGGGGCGGAACAAGCGGCGGCGGTGGCGGCGGCAGCGCCGCCGGCGACCCGAGCCCGAGCCCGAACGGCTCGGGCTCGTCCAACTCCGGCTCCGGTTCCGGCACCACCTCGGGCGGCTCCGGCAGCGGCTCGGGCGGCTCCGGCGGCGGCTCCGGCGGCTCCGGGAGCGGCTCGGGCACGGCATCGGGCGGCTCCGGCGGGAGCGGGGGTGGGTCGGGCACGAGCGGTGGCGGATCCGGCACCACCTCGGGCGGCTCCGGCGGCGGCTCGGCCACGAGCGGCGGCTCCGGCAGCGGCGGCTCCGGCAGCGGCAGCGCTTCCGGGAGCAGCGGCTCCGGCAGCGGCTCCAGCGGCGGCGGGTCCGGCTCGGGTGGTTCCGGCTCCGCCGCTCCGCCGCCCGTCCCTGCCGCCGACGTTCTCACTTCCAAGGTGCCTTCGTGACCCCTCCCGCCATGCCCACCCGGCGAGCCCGCGGCCGCGCTCGCGGCCCCGTCCGCCGCCGGCTGCTGCCCGCGCCGCGCGTCCTGCTCGGCACGCTGCTGGTCGGCGTCTTCATCGCGGTGCTCATCGTGCAGGCGTACGTCAATGCCGAGTTCAAAGGCGACCACGCCGAGTCCGAGGTCGGCGACCAGGCCGGCGTGCCCCAGGCGATCCTCGGCGGCGGGCCGGTCATCAACACCACCGGCGGCCAGGAGAGCACCAGCCGGATGCCGGCCAAGACGATCGCGCTGACCTTCGACGACGGCCCCGACCCGACCTGGACCCCCAAGGTCCTCGACGTGCTCAAGCGGCACAACGCGCACGGCACCTTCTTCGTGGTCGGCTCCGAGGTCTCCCGCCACCCGGCGCTGGCCAAGCGGGTCACCGACGAGGGCAACGAGCTCGGCCTGCACACCTTCACCCACCCCAACCTTCAGCTGATCGCGCCGTGGCGGCGCAACCTGGAGCTGTCGCAGACGCAGGTCGCGATCGCCCGCGCCACCGGGGTGCACACCAACCTGGCCCGCTTCCCGTACTCGTCGAAGACGGCCGCGATCGACGAGACCAACTGGAAGATCATCAAGGACGCCGGCCGGCAGGGTTACCTGGTCGTCGTGAACGACCTGGACAGCGAGGACTGGCAGCTGCCGGGCGTGCCCCGGATCGTCGCGAACGCGACGCCCAGCGGCGGCGCCTCGGCGATCGTGCTCTTCCACGACGCCGGCGGCGACCGCTCGCAGACGGTCCGGGCGCTCGAGCGCTACATCCCGGCCATGCAGGCCAAGGGATATCGCTTCACGACGGTCACCGAGGGCCTCAACGGGACGATCGCCGAGAGCAACAAGGCCGCCGCGGCCAAGGCCGCGCCCGTGCCTCTGCTGGCCGAGAATCCCGAGGCGCCCGGCACCGACGTCTGGCGGGGCACGGCGGTCATCTGGACGGTCCGCCTCGCGGACGGGCTCGTCTGGGTCATCGCGGGGCTCTTCCTGCTGGTCGGGACGCTGACCATCGGGCGTACGGCATTGTTGCTGCTCCTCGCGACCCGGCACGCCCGGCAGCGCCGCAAGCCCGGCTGGAGCTGGGGCCGGCCGGTCGTCGAGCCGGTGTCGGTGATCGTGCCCGCGTACAACGAGAAGGAGGGCATCGAGGCCGCCGTGCGCTCGCTGGCCGGTGGCGACTATCCGGACATCGAGGTGGTGGTCGTCGACGACGGCTCGACCGACGGCACCGCCGCCCTGGTCGAGCAGATGCGGCTGCCCAACGTGCGGGTGGTCCGGGTGCCCAACGGCGGCAAGTCGAACGCCCTGAACACCGGGGTCGCGCTGGCCCGGCACGACCTGATCGTCACCGTCGACGGCGACACGATCTTCGAGCCGGACTCGATCCGCGAGCTGGTCCAGCCGTTCGCCGACCCGAAGGTGGGCGCGATCGCCGGCAACGTCAAGGTCGGCAACCGGGAGCGGATGGTCGCGGCCTGGCAGCACATCGAGTACGTGATCGGCTTCAACCTGGACCGGCGGCTGTACGAGGTGCTCGGCTGCATGCCGACCGTGCCCGGCGCGATCGGCGCGTTCCGTCGTGAGGCGCTGGCCCAGGTCGGCGGGGTCAGCGACGAGACGCTGGCCGAGGACACCGACGTCACGATCGCGCTGCTGCGGGCCGGCTGGAAGGTCGTCTACGCCGAGAAGGCGAAGGCGTGGACCGAGGCCCCGGCGACTCTGGAGCAGCTCTACCGCCAGCGGTACCGGTGGAGCTACGGAACCATGCAGGCGATGTGGAAGCACCGCCGGGCTCTGTGGGACTCCGGCCCGTCGGGCCGCTTCGGGCGGGTCGGCCTGCCGTTCCTGGCCCTGTTCGGGGTGGCGCTGCCGATGCTGGCCCCGGTCGTCGACATCATGCTGGTCTACGGCCTGGTCTTCTGGGAGCTCGAGGAGACGGTGGTGGCCTGGCTGGGCATGCTCGCCCTGCAGCTGTTCACCGCGGCGGTGGCGTTCCGGTTCGACAAGGAGTCGCTCAAGCCGCTGTGGCGCCTGCCACTTCAGCAGTTCGCCTATCGCCAGCTGATGTACCTGGTGCTGATGCAGTCGGCGACCACCGCGCTGACCGGCGGGCGGCTGCGCTGGCACAAGCTGCACCGGGCCGGGCTGGGCGCCCGGGCCGACGCGGTGGCGGCGCCGCTCGGCCGCGACGTCGCCCCGGTCGTGGACACCTGGCCCTCGACGCTCGGACAGGGCCGCGACGACCAGCACCCGGCGTCGGGCCGCGCCCTGGCCCGGCCGGTGGTACCGACGCAGCCGGATCGCACGGCCGTGCTCGACCCCCGTGATCTCCCGTCAGCCGGCTCGCCCCCGGGTGGCGGCTCGGGCCCGGTACGCACCGGGTGATCGTCGGCCCGTGCTCCGCTCGAACTGCAGCCGAGCGGAGCACGGGCCGATGTGCTGGTAAGACGGCGGAAACGGACGGGGGGTTCGCTGATCCACAAAATCGACCTATCGGATGTTTAGGGATATGTACGCCTCACTTCGCCCCCCGTACCGCACAAGTTCATCCAGAGTTCATCTTCAGGACCTGTTCCCGTCTCCCTGGACCAGGCAGCATCGCCAAGTCCCCCGCGCTCCTCGCAGGAACTGGTGTCATGCTGCAGCTCCATCGCTCACCGTCTCTGTCACGTCCCGGTGAGGAAGCGAGGTGACTCCACGGCTGAGCATCGTCGTCCCGTTTTACAACGTCGAGCGGTACATAGGCGACTGCCTGGACTCGTTGTCCCGGCAGACCCTCACCGACTTCGAGGTCATCCTCGTCGACGACGGCTCACCGGACGGTAGCGCCGAGATCGCCCGCGCCCACTGCGAGGCCGATCCCCGTTTCCGCATCGTCACCCAGGAGAACCAGGGCCTCGGCCCGGCCCGCAACACGGGCGTCAAGCACGCGCAGGGCGAATACCTGACCTTCGTCGACAGCGACGACCTGATCCCCCGGTACGCCTACGAGATCATGGTGCGCTCCCTCGACGAGACCGCCTCCTCGCTGGCCGGCGGCAACGCGCGCCGGTTCAACAACACCTACGGCGTCCGCCAGTCGTACGTGCACCGCGCCGGCTACGGCAAGCTGCGCAAGGCCACCCACATCTTCGAGCACCCCGGCCTGGCCATCGACCGCATGGTGTGGAACAAGGTCTACCGCCGCTCGTTCTGGGACCAGTTCAAATACCAGTTCCCGGCGATCCGCTACGAGGACTACCCGGTCACCCTGCGGGCCCACATCGACGCCGTGACCGTCGACTGCCTGGCCGTGCCGGTCTACTACTGGCGCGAGCGCGAGTCGGGCGAGTCGATCACCCAGCTCAAGTTCCAGTTCGCCAACATCGAGGACCGCGTCGTCTCGGCCGAGATGGTGCTCGACCTGGTCGACAAGCGCGCCCCCGAGCTGCGCGGCGAGGTGCACCGCCACCTGGCCACGGTCGACCTGACCACCATCGTCCAGTCGTTCGCGTCGGCCGCCGACCACGAGATGACCCCGCTGCTCGCCCTGGGCAAGCGGCTCAGCGGCCGGCTCGACCCGGCGGTGCTGGCCGAGTCGTCGACCTTCGCCCGCCTCGAGTACGAGGCCCTCCAGTCCGGCGACGCCGAGCTGCTGCAGAACCTGGCCCGTTTCCGGGCCGACGGCGGCCTGCGCGGCGGCGTCCGGGCCCGCCGTCACCCCGTGCTCCCCTGGCGCTACGAGGGGCAGTACCCGGGGCTGCGCGAAGGCGCCAAGGTCGCCTCCTCGCTCTACACCCTGCCGCGCACCGAGCTCGACGTCCGCACCGCGGTGCGCGACCTCTCCTGGACCGACGACGCGCTCGTGCTGCACGGCACGGCCGAGATCGCCCACCTGCCGACCACGGCCAAGTCGGAGATCCGGGTCGCCCTCGCCTGGGGCAAGGAGTCGCGGGAGCTGCCGGTCGAGCGGCTCGTCGAGCACGACGAGCACGGCGACAACCGGCCCGTCGGCTTCATCACGCGCATCCCCCGTACGCTGCTGGCCTCGCTCTCCGGCTCGGCCAAAAAGGCGCAGATCACCGTGGAGGTGCGCTCACACGGCCTCAAGCGCCGCGGTGTGCTGGCCGCCGGTGGTCTGCAGTACCCGGTCGGCGACTGGGTCGGCGACGTCTGGGTGCAGCCGCTCAACGGCGGCGACGGCCGGGTCTTCCTCGAGTTCCGGCGCAACACGGTCGAGCTGACCACGGCCGAGGTCGAGGGCGACGAGCTCGTGCTCAGCGGCCGGCTCGCCTCCCGCCTGGAGGAGCCCGAGCTGCGGCTGAGCCACTCGGTCGGCGCCATCCACGTGCCGGTCCAGCGGGTCCGGCACGACGCCATGGACGACTTCACGGCCCGGGTGCCGCTGGACGAGCTGATCGGCGTGACCGAGCCGGACGACCCGTTCCTGCTGCGTACGGTCCTGGTGCCCCGCATGCACGACGGCAAGAACCAGTTCATGATGTCGATCACCGGCCTCGACCGGGGCGTCCTGGCCGAGCGCCGCGGCCGCGTGGTGGCGGTGAGCCGCTCCCCCGGCATGTACCTGAACCTGATCGAGGCGCCGGCCCAGGTCTTCGCCGACGACGTCGTGGCGGTTCCGGACGCGACCTATCTGAGCGTCTCCGGCCCACGCTGGGCCGGCACCGACTACAGCCGGATCACCTGGCGCCGCTTCCTGCCGAACTCCGACGACGGCATCGACGCGCCGGTCCAGATCACCCTGGACGACGAGCGGTGGACGGCGTCGACGAGACTGGACGACCTGTCCGAGGGTGAGGATCTGAACTGGGCCCTGTTCGCCTCGCCGGAGGGCGGTACGCCGTACGCCGTACAGGCCGACAGCTTCCTGGTGAGCCGGCTCCCCCGCCGGCTGGGCAAGCTGGTCCTGCGGGCCCGCAGTGGCATCCTGCACCTGGAGATGGACTGATCGCATGCATCACCACAACCACTACTACGGGTTGACGCACATCCTGGCCCGGCACTGCGGCCTGGACGACGAGTTCCCGCCGCGCATCCCGGGCTACCTGCAGCACGGCTGGAACGTGGGCTGCGGCTGGAACCCGGTGCACGAGTTCTTCGACGGCGCCTGGCGGTTCGTCTGGAGCGACGCCCCCCGCCGGCGCGGCCACGCGCTGAGCCGCCGCAACTACGCGGTGACCGGCGCGCCCATGCTCTACCTGATGGACCTCGAGCCCGACCTGGGCAAGGTCAAGGAGTCCGAGCGCGAGGGCACGCTCTGGTTCCTCTTCCACGGCTGGGACGCCCCGGGCGGCCTCGGCGCCAAGATCGAGGGCGACCACGCCCGCCTGATCAGCGAGATCAAGGAGACCGAGACCGAGCCGGTCACGATCAGCCTCTACTACACCGAGTACGAGCGGGCCGACGTGCGCCGGGCGTACGAGGAGGCCGGCTTCGAGGTCATCTGCTTCGGCAAGCGCGGCTGGAACTACGAGGGCACCGACCGCAAGTTCCTCTACAAGCAGCTGGCCGCGTTCCGCCGGTTCAAGCGGGTGGCCTCCAACCGGCTCGCCACGGCGATCTTCTACGGTGTCGCGGCCGGCTGCGAGCCCGCCGTCTACGGTGACGCGATGGCGCTCGAGGGCGACAACCCGCTGTTCGGCGGTCAGTCCCGCATCGCCCGCCTCTGGCCCGACATGCTGGGCAAGGACATCGATCTCGCCACCGCCCGCGCGATCACCGACGACGAGCTCGGCAAGGACTGGATGATGTCGCCCGCCGAGATGCGGTCTCTCTTCGATTGGAACCACCATGACTGACATCGAGGTCGTCCGCGGCGAGATCCAGCCCTGGACCGACTACACCAGCTACCGCAAGCCCGCGGGCGGTGACGCGCTTCTGGCCTTCCTCACCGACGCACTGCCCGCCAAGGCGGCCCGCGCGCTGGTCGCCGGCCCGCACAGCCACGAGCTGATCAGGCTGGTGGCGGCCCGCAGCGAGCACGTCACCGTGCTGATCCGCTCGGTCAGCGACGCCACCGACCTGCGTGAGGCGTTCCCCGGATCCGAGGTCACCGTGATCGCCGGCGCGCTCGACGGCCTGGCCAACGGCCCGTACGACCTGGTGATCGCGGCCGACGGCCTCGACCGCGTCCTCGGCTACGACTCGCCGGCGCTCAACTGGCCGCAGCGGGCCGCCCTGGTCACCGGGCTGGCCGGGCCGGACGCGCTGGTGCTGATCGGCGTCGAGAACGAGTTCGGGCTGGCCGGGCTTTACGACCGGCGCCCGGTCGACGCCCGCCACGGCGACGACGAGTGGCGCCCGCTGCACGACGACCCCGAGCGCCCCACCTCGCCCGACCAGGTGCTGGCCGCCCTTCCGGTTGCCCGGCTGTACGCGTCGTTCGACGCCGCCGGCGAGACACACACGCTGCTCGACGCGGCCGCCGCCGCGGCCACCCGCCCCGGCCGGCCCGGCGCCCGCCTGGCCCTGGAGGGCCTGGCCGCCACCGCCGCGCACACCCCGCTGGTCGCCCCGATCAACACCGGCGCCGACGCCGCCGCCCGGGCCGGGCTGCTCGGCGCAGTGGCGCCCGGCTGGCTGGCCGTGCTCGGCCCGGCCGGCGCCACCCACACGGCGTACACGGCCACCCACAGCCTCGACCTCGGCGACGCCGGCTGGACGGTCGGCGACCGGGTCGTGCCCGACACGGTCTCGGCCGAGACGGAGCTGTTCCGGCTGGCCGCGGCCGAGGACGTGCCCGGCTTCCGGGCGTTTGCGGCCCGTGTCGACGACTTCCCGCTGGACGACCTCTACCCGGCGGCCGACGGCTTCGCCCGCGGCATCACCGAGGCGCCGGAGGGTGCGAGCCGCGAGGAGCTCGTGGCCGCCTCGTGGTTCCGGTTCCGCGACCGTCTCATCGCCGCCCACCGCCGCCACCCGTGGCCGCCGTGGATGGTCGACAGCGACGACCTGGTGACCACCTGGCTCGGCATGTCCGGCGTCGAGGCCACGCCCGAGCTGCTGGCCCGCGGCCGGGAGCTGGCTGAGGCGTTCGCGCCGGCCGAGGCCGAGGTGCCCGACGTGGCCACCGCGCTCGCCGACACCGACGAGGACAAGAAGCGGATCAAGGAGCTGACCGGCAAGGTCTTCGGCCTCGAGCGGACGCTGCGCTTCCGCGACCAGAGCCTGAAGACCCGCGAGGCGCAGCTCCGCAAGTTCCGGGACGAGCTGCGGCAGTACCGCAACTCGCCGGTGCTCAAGCTGCACGACACGGCCAAGAAGGTGGCGAAGATCCGCCACCCGAAGCAGTTCGCCCGCGCGGTGAAGAAGAAGCTGAAGGGCTGACCCCTACGCCGCGATCAGATCCTCGATCATGTCGGTCGGGGTGAGATCGGCGAACGGGAACACCACGTGCAGGGACGTGCCGTCGCCGGGCCGGTCCGACAGCGCCACGGTGGCGTGGTGCGCGTCCAGGATCTTCTTGGCGACGGCGAGCCCCCGGTCGGGCCCGGGCACCGTCGACGGGTTGGCGATCGCGCCGTAGTACAGGTGCGGGAACAGGTCGGGGCGCATGCCGTCGGGCATGTCCATGTCGTCCAGGCGCACCGTCGGCCCCGACTCGATCTCGGTGCCGACGCGCACCCGGCCGCCCGACGGCGTGTACTTCACGGCCGCGAACAGCAGGTGCGTGAGCACCTGCTCCAGCCGCACCGGGTCGGCGAGGATCGGCATGGCCGGTCCGCCGGCCTGGTTGAGGATCCAGATCTGCTTGGTGGCGGCGATCGGGCGTACCGCCTCGACCGCGCGCTGCGTGATCCGGGTCAGGTCGATCTGCCGCATGTGCAGGCTCTCGCTGCCGAAGCCGGCGTCGGCCATCGTCGTCAGATGGTGCAGCAGGTCGATGAAGCCGCGGATGTGCCCGGACACCGCCTTGCTCACCAGGTCGCCCATCTCGGCGTCGTGATAGCCGGTCTTGCCCAGCTTGCCGAGATATTGCGACATCAGCCGCAGCGGCGCCCGCAGGTCCCCGCCGACCAGGCCGGCCAGGTCGTCCTTGCGCCGCTCGAGCTCCTGGAGCCGGGCCGTGGTGTTGGCCAGCGCGATCGCGTGCCGGCGCAGCTCCATCTGCGAGGTGACCTGCCGGGCCAGTGCGCGCAGGGCCTGGAGCTGCTCGACGTCGAGTTTGCGCGGCTCGTTGTCGATCACGCAGAGCGTGCCCAGCGCGAAGCCGTCGGTGGTGACCAGCGGCGCCCCGGCGTAGAACCGGACGCCGTCGTCGCAGGTCACCGTCGGGTTGTCGGCGAAGCGCGGATCCTTTGTCGCGTCCGGCACCACGAGCAGGTCACGGCCGAGGATCGCGTGGGAGCAGAACGAGAGCTCCCGGTCGGTCTCGGTCGCCTCGGTGCCGATCTTCGCCTTGAACCACTGCCGGTCGGTGTCGACCAGGGTCACGAGCGACATCGGCGTGCCGCACACGTTCGAGGCGAGCGCGACGATGTCGTCGAAATCCTGCTCGGGCGCGCTGTCGAGGATGTCGAGCGCGTAGAGCGCGGTGAGCCGGTCGATCTCATTGTCGGGCAGGGGAGCTTTCATGCCGTCACCTCCGAAGACTTGCTTCAGAGGTACCACCCGAAAGTAGCTATCCCACCGTTTCGGACTTTTTCCACGGCCGCAGCGGCCGGGTCGCGGCCGGCCAGCCGAGATGCGTGCGCAGCTCCTCGGGCGTGGCCAGGATGTCGGCGCCGAGCTCGATCCGGGCGATCTCGCGGGCGGCCACCGGGTCGGGGTCGTAGCCGTAGACCTCGGGCCACTGGCGCCGCAGCCGCGGCTCGCCGCCGAAGGTCGGGTCGGCGCCCTCGAGCACCATCGGATCGCCGTAGACCGCGCCCTGGGCGCCGGCCAGCAGGCCGTACCAGATCGCGCTGCACAGGCGGTTGGAGATGACGCGCTTGTGGCGGCGCAGCTCGGCCAGCTGGCGCACCAGGAAGTCACGGTCGTGGTCACGCCACCAGAAGCCGCGGTAGCCGTGGCAGATGACCCGGAAGCCGGCGTCCTCGTACAGCTTGCGGATCTTGCGGACCTTGTGCTCGTTGAAGTACAGGCAGGCGGTGATCGGGCCGGTCTCGTGCGCCTTGAGCTCGTCGATCAGGCGCTGGTGATCGCCCATCACCTGCTGCCCCTCCCAGCCGTGGAAGGGGTAGAAGATGGTGCCCTCGCGCTTCGACTCGTCGACCGGCGTCTCGTTCATCTCGAGGAGATAGGCGAACGGGGAGCCGATGGCGACCACGTCGCGGCGGCCCTGTGACCACGCCCGGCGCCGGACCTGCTCGGACCACACCCACAGCCGGCTGCCCTCGACGAACGGCACACCCGGGGCCAGGCCGTCGCCGATGTTCCACCCGTGCTGCAGGTAGCCCTGCATGCGCGGCGGGTGCATCCACTCGTCGAGCTGGGCGTAACGGGCAAGCACGTGGGCGTGGCCGTAGTAGTAATTGGCGTGGTGCATGTCCACCCTGTGAATTCGAGCGACGACCGATCTAATACGGTCGGTCCTGCGGCGTCGGGGCTGAAGCCTAGCACCGCCAAAAGCGACGAAGGGCATCCGATGAAGGACCACGCGGGACCGGTCGTACCGGTCCGGGCGCGCGGCGCATATCAGCAATCGGCGCTGGTGCTGGGCACGGCTCAGCTCGGCGGGGCGTACGGCATCGCCAACCGCACCGGTGTGCCGGACGACGACGCCACGGCCCGCATGCTGGCCACGGCCCGCGACCTCGGCGTCACCCACCTCGACACCGCCCGCGCCTACGGCGACAGCGAGCAGCGGATCGGCGCGGCGCTGGGCGATCTGGATCTCGCGGTCATCACCAAGATCGCGCCGGGCGGAGCGGTCCGGGAAAGCGTCGAGGCGAGCCGGGCCGCCCTGCGTGTCGCCGGTCCACTCACAATCCTGCTGCACCGCGCGGCCGACGCCCCGGCCGGCTGGGACGATCTGCGCCGCTGCCTGGAGTCGGGCGACGCCGACCGGGTCGGCGTGTCGGTGCAGTCGCCCGACGAGCTGCGCCGGGTGCTCGACCTGCCCGATCTCGGGTACGTGCAGCTGCCCTGCAACCTGCTCGACCGGCGCTGGCTGGCCGGCGACCTCGACGCGGCCCTGGCCGAGCGGCCCGACCTCGTGGTGACCGTGCGCAGTGCGTACCTCCAAGGTCTGCTCGTCGCCGGCAGCGGCGTGCGCTGGCCGAATTACCCGGATGACCAGCGCGATCGGGCCGTGTCCATCCTGGACGGACTGGTGACCGAGCTCGGGCGCGAGGACCGCGCCGACCTGTGCCTGGCCTATCTGCTGTCGCTGCCGTGGGTGACCTCGCTGGTGGTCGGCGCCGAGACCGAGGAGCAGCTGCGGAGCAACGCCGCCCTGGTCAGCCGCAAGCCGCTGACCGAGGCCGAGCGCGACCAGGTGCTGCGCGAGGTGCCGGAGATGCCGGTGGAGCTGCTCGACCCGAGCCGGTGGTCCGCATGATCACTCCGAACGACCTCTTCGGACTGAGCGGCAAGGTGGCCGTGGTGACCGGCGCGACCGGCCGGCTCGGCCAGGTGATGGCGTCGGCGCTGGCCGGCGCCGGCGCGACGACCTGGCTGGTCGGCCGCGACCAGGGCCGGCTCGACAAGCTGGCCGCGGAACTGGGCGGCGACTGCGTGCCGGCCCGATGCGACGTCACCTCCGACGACGACGTGGCCGCGCTCGGCGACCGGCTGCGCGAGGCCGGCGGCCGGGTCGACGTGCTGGTGCACAACGCGCACGTGGGCCGGGCCGGCTCGCTGCGCACCGCCCGCCCCGGCGACTACATGGAGGCCGCCGACCTGGCCTTCTCCGCCTTCCAGCGCTTGCTCGGGGCGACTCGCGAGCTGCTCGAGACCGCGGCCGCCGACGGCTCGCCGTCGGTGATCACGGTGGCCTCGATGTACGGCCTGGTCAGCCCGAAACCGCATCTCTACGATTCGCCCGACGCCGGCAACCCGCCGTACTACGGCGCCGTGAAGGCGGGCATCGTCCAGCTCACCCGCTATGCGGCGGTCGAGCTCGGCCCGGCCGGCATCCGGGTCAACTGCGTGACACCCGGCCCGTTCCCCGGCGAGGGCGGTGACCCGGCGCTGCTGAAGCGGCTGGCCGAGCAGACGCCGTTGGGCCGCGTGGGCGATCCGGCCGAGATCGCGACCACGGTGCTCTACCTGGCCTCCCCCCGCTCCAGCTTCACCACCGGCGCCAACGTGGTGGTCGACGGCGGTTGGACAATCTGGTAACACACCTTTTGTCCGATATGCCCGTTGATTGGGCATGCACACTCTCCTGGCCGTCCTGCTGGCGGTGACCCCTTCCTTCGGAGACGGCTTCGAGAAGCCGTACGTCGACGGCGCCTACTTTCGGTACGCGGTGGGCACGCAACTCGGCCCGTGGACGGTCACCAAAGGCGACGTCGACCTGGCGAGCGACGCGCTGTGGCAGGTCACCGAGGGCCGGCAGAACCTCGACCTCGACGGCGGACAGCAGGGCGCGGTCGCCGCGACCTTCGCCACCGAGCCGCTGCTGACCTACCGCATCACCTATGACCTGGCCGGCAACTACGCTGGTCCGCCCGCGGTCAAGACGGGCGAGCTGCGGGTCAACGGCAAGCTCATCCAGGCGCTGTCCTTCGACACGACGGGCCGGACTGCCACAAACATGGGCTTCGCCCGGCGTACGGCGTACGTCCTGGCCAAGAGCAGCACCTTCCGCCTGGAGTTCGCCAGCACCACGACGCCGGCCGGCTACGGCCCGGTGATCGACGATGTCCGTGTGGACGCCTGTCTGCTGATCATCTGCCCGAAAGGCGTCTCCCCAGCGGCCTGACCGGCAGGCGAGACTGATCGCATGGGGTACGTGCTCGACACCGGGGAACTACCGGTCACCGATCGGGTCGAGGCCGTGCACACCGCCATGATGTACGCGTCGGCGCCGTGCCACGTGCTGCACGAGGACCCGCACGGCCCCGTACACGCCCGGCTCGAGGTGTGGGACCTCGGCGGCGCCAACATCTTCACCCACCGCTCCACCGGCATCCGCCTGCTCCGCACGGCCAAACTGGCCCGGCAGGACGCGATGCCGGTGATCGCCCTCTCGGTCCAGCAGCGGGCCGACGGCCGCATCGACCAGCACGGCCACCGGCGCGTCGTCCGGCCCGGCGACCTGCTGGCCGTGGATCTGTCCGCCCCGTACGACTTCTCCTGGTCCGGCGAGGGCGCCGCCGGCTGCCTGCAGATCCCCTTCGACCAGCTCGGCCTGCCCCTGGACGTCGTACGCCGGGCCACCGCCGACATCGCCGCCAGCCCGCTCTACCACCTGGTCACCGAACACATCAGCCAGCTGGCCCGCGACCCCGCCGCCATCACCGGCGACGTCTCCGCCACAGCGGTCGCCGCGGCCAGCATCGACCTGGCCCGCGCCCTGCTCGTCTCGGCCGCCCGATCCACGAAGCACACCGGCCAGATCAGAGCCGACACCCTGCTGACCCGCATCCGCGCCTACACCAGGCAGCACCTGGGCGACCCGTCCCTGACACCGGCGCTGATCGCCGCCGCCCACAACATCTCGGTACGCCACCTGTACAAGCTCTGCGCCGACGCGAACCTCAGCCTCGAACAGTGGATCATCGACCAGCGCCTGGACCGCATCCGCCACGACCTGACCCTGCCCGACCACTCCCACCTCCCGATAGCCACCATCGCCACCCGCTGGGGCTTCCGGGACCCCACCCATTTCGCCCGCCGCTTCAAGTCCCGCTACGGCCTGACCCCCAGCCACTGGCGCCGCTCCTGCACCGAAGCCACCCGAACCTGACCCGGCTGAGCCGCGCAGCCGTGCGCTCATCGAGTGCACCTCGCAGAATTTCGCCCACCAGGCGCAGGTCGTCCAATGTCGTGTCGCGTCCCTCGGGGACGGCTCGGAGAACGCGTAACGACCGGGGAGCGCCGAAGCGCGTCCTCGCGCAGCTGGCGTCGCGGTTGGACAGCTGAGCGAGCACCGCCGGTCGGGTCCGCTGTCGAGGCAGAGGCGAATGATGCCGAGAAGGTCGGTGCCCTCTTTCGCCCGGCCTCTGTTCGGGCGGCCACGGCCGGGGGCGTGGGCCAGATCGAGCGCGACGAACAGAGGTCGCACCAGTGGCCGGTCCCGTGCCCCCATGGGAGCCGGCGCGTGCACACGAGCGCGAGCGGAGCCACGCGGACCGTCGCGGCGCGGCACAGCCTGGTCGGGGACGGCGCCTCGGCATCGACGAAGAGTCCTTCGCCCACGAGATGCAGATGACCGCGGAGATCGAGCCAACCCCACGCCAGTTCCTCGGCGCCCTCCACGGATCCGCGCATGTCCCAAGCGGACGGTGTTCGGTAATTACCGAACACCGAACAGTATGTTCATGCGCGGCAAGGGGTGGAGGCGGTAGCTCTCCGCTTCGCCGGCGGGGTGGATCAGGTCGTGGTCGATCAGTTCGGCGATGACGTCGTTGGCCTCGGATTCCGGCAGGCCGGTCACGGTGGCGGCGATGCCGGGAGTGAAGTCCGGGAGTTTGGCGATGGCCTGGCAGAGGGCTCGGGCCGGTGCGGACAGCGCGGCGAACGCCTGGGCCAGGGTGGCTTCCACGGAGAGGTCGCCGGCGGTCAGGGTGGCCAGGCGGCGGGGCTCGTCGGCGAGGCGGGCGGCCAGGTGGGTCATGGTCCAGCCGGGGCGGCCGGCTATGCGGTTGCCGGCTATGCGCAGGGCCAGCGGCACGTGGCCGCAATAGGCGGCCACCTCGGTGGCGGCCGGGTCGGGGGTGCCGGTGATCGCCGTCAGCAGGGCGGCCGACTCCGGTGGGGGCAGGGGTTTCAGGTGCAGGTGGGTGGCGCCGTCCACGGGCAGGCGGCGCCGGCTGGTGATCCAGACCGCGGTGGCGGGTGGTAGTGGGACCGGTGCGGCCGTGGCGTTGTCGAGGATCACCAGGGCGGCGGCGGGGATCTTCTGGAGGCGGGCCCGCAGGTCGCCGGCCCGGCAGTCGAGGAAGTGGGCCTGGGGAACGGCTGCAGCGGCGTGTACCGCGAGGGCCGTCTTGCCTACGCCGGGCTGGCCGTGGATGACCACCCGGCGGGAGGTGGACAGCAGGGCCAGTTCGGCGGCGCGGCCGGTGAAGTCGGGGACGTCCCGGGGCGGCGCGTAGGCCGTACGCGAAAGACCTGATTTTGCGGCGGCCGCCGCTTCGGTCAAGGCCGCGCGGTCGAAAGGGCTCAAGGTCAGCGCCGCGGCCAGGGCGTCCAATGTGCGCTGCTGGGGTGCCGTGCTGTGGCCTCGCTCCATGTCGCTGATCGCGCGGGCGCTCACCCCGGAGGCGTCGGCCAGGTCCCGCAGGGTCATGCGGGCGGCGCGCCGGTGGGAGCGGAGCAGCGATGCAAAGGTCACGTTCCGCAGTCTGGCATCGGGTGCCGGTGTGGCCGCTCAGTCGAACGACTGCGATCGCTACTGCTGGCAGAATGCGGTCGTGCTGGTGGGGCGGGATGCCGAGGTGAGGATGCTGCGTGACCTCCTCGACCGGGCGAAGAAGGGCCGGGGTGGCGCGCTCGTCATCCGGGGTGAGGCGGGCATCGGCAAGACGGCCCTCCTTCAGGCGGTCGAGGCGGAAGCCGGCGGGATGCGCGTCCTGCGGGCCACCGGCGTCGAGAGCGAGTCGCGGCTTCCGTACGCGGCGCTCCATCAGCTTTTGTTCCCCCTGACGGCACAGATCAACTTCGAGAGTGACCTGTACGCCGTGGCCCGGGCCGTGCTGGAGCTGATCGCCGACGCGGCGCCGGTGGTGCTCGTGCTCGACGATCTGCACTGGTTCGACAAGGAGAGCGGCGACGTGCTCGCCTTCGTGGCCCGGCGGATCGGCAGCGAGGCCGTGCTGGCCGTCGGGGCGACGCGGCTGCTGTCGCGGGAGTCGGGGCTGCCCGACCTGGAGATCGGGCGCCTGCCCGGTGATGTCGCGGCCGCCCTGCTCGACGCGCACGCCCCGGATCTGCCGGCGGTGGCCCGGCGGCGGCTGCTGACCGAGGCCGCCGGCAACCCGCTGGCCCTGGTCGAGCTGCCCAAGACGGCGGCCGGCCGCCTCCTGGACGAGACGTTGCCCCTGAACAGCCGCCTGGAGCGGGCTTTCGCCGCGCGGGCCGAGGACACCGGCACGGCCGGGCTGCTGCTGGTGCTGGCGGCCGACACCAACTGCGACCTCAAGCGGCTGCTCGCGGCGGCCGGCGCCGGGCTCGACGACGTGCAGCGGGCCATCGACGCCGAGCTGATCGTGCTCGACGGGGCCAGTCTGCGGTTCCGGCATCCGCTGATGCGCTCGGCCGTCTATCAGCGGGCGCCGCTGGCGGCCCGGCTGGCCGCGCACCGGGCGCTGGCCGAGCAGCTCGCCGACTTTCCCGACCGGCGGTTGTGGCATCTCGCCTCGGCCGCGGTCGGCACCGACGAGGGTCTCGCCGCCGAGCTGGAGCTTTACGCCGAGCGGGCCCGGGCCCGGGGCGCCACGATGGCGGCCGTGGCGGCGTTGCGCCGGGCCGGCGAGCTGACCGACCGGCCGGGGCGGCTCACCCTACGGGCGGCCGAGCTGGCCAGCGAGGTGGGCGCGCGGCACGAGGTCGAGCAGATGCTGGCCGGCAACGATCTCGGCGGCGCGGGGCCGGTCGAGCGGGCCCGGCTGGCCAACGTGCTCGAGGTGGTGCGCTATCCGCGCTACACCGATCCGCTGCGGCGAGTGCGGGAGCTGACCGACATCGCCGAGGCCGCCATCGAGGCGGGCAGCCCGGAGGTGGGACGGCAGGTGCTGTGGCGGGCCGCGTCGCGCTGCTTCTTCCAGACCACCGGTCCGGAGACGGCCGGGGCCCGCGCCCGCATCGCGTCGCTGGTGCAGGATGATCCGCTGTCGCTGGCGATCCTCGCGTACACGGTTCCGGAGGAGCGCGGCCGCGAGGTGCTTCAGAAGATCAGCGACTACGACGATCCCGAGGCGGCCCGGTGGCTGGGCAGCGCGGCGCTGGTGCTGGGCGACTTCGAGCGCAGCTCCAGCATGATCGGCGAGGCGGTCGACAGTGCCCGGTCGCAGGGCCGGCTCGGCGTGCTGGCCCGGCTGCTCGGCGGCAGCAACTGGGGACGGCTGTGGCTGGGTCAGTGGGACCGCGCGCACGCCGAGCTGACCGAGGCGCGCGGGCTGGCGCAGGAGACCGGCGAGGCCTTCTACGCGATGGCGGCGCAGACCAGCATCGCCGCGATCACCGCGATGCGCGGCGACCTCGACCGGGCGACCGAGCTGCTCGAGGAGGTCGAGGCCAGCCCGCTCACCGCCGGCATGCGATACATCCAGGTGGCGCTGGCTCAGGCGCGCGGTCTGGTCCATCTTTTCCGGGGTGAGGCTGGTCTGGCGTACGCAGTATTGGCCCGGACCTTCGATCCCGCCGAACCGACCTATCACCGTTACATGCGCTGGTGGCTGGTGCCCGACCTGCTCGACGCGGCGATCGGGGCCGGCCGGCTGGACGAGGCGCGCGAGGTGATCGCCGAGCTGCCCGAGCTGGCCGAGCGGGTGGGTGCGCCGATCCTCGTGGTCGCGGCGGAGTACGCCTCCGTCCTGACACATCCCGACACCGGCGAGATCACGACGCGGTGGCCTCTCTACCGCGCGAGGCTCCAGCTGCATCGCGGCCGGAAAGGCCGGCGGAACAAGGATCTTCTGCGCTCCGCCCGCGACACGTTCGACATGCTCGGCGCCACCCCGTGGGCCGACATGGCCCGAGCCGAGCTGCATGCCGCGGGCGAGCACAGTGGACAGCGGCGGGAAGCCGTACGGGAAAAGCTGTCTCCGCAGGAGTTGCAGATCGCCGCCATGGCGGCGGAGGGACTGACCAACCGGGAGATCGCCGAGCGGCTGTTCCTGTCCCACCGCACCATCGGCTCACACCTCTACCGGATCTACCCGAAGCTCGGCATCAGCCGCCGCGCCCAGCTCTCCGGCGTGCTAGGCGTGACGTAGGCCCCACTCGAGCGCCCGGTCGGCGATCTTCTCCCAGCCCGGCTCGGCGCAGGTCCAGTGCGAGCGGCCCGGCACCTCGACGTACTCGGTGATCGTGCCCTCGCCCTTGTAGTGGTGGGCGTTCGAGCGGTTCACCGACGGCGGCATGATGTGGTCCTCGCCGCCCGCGATGAACAGCAGCGGGGCCCGGTCTGGATTGTGGTAGTTCACCCACGTCTCCTGCTTGCCGGGCTTGAAATTCGCGATCAGTCCGTACGCCCAGACCCAGCTACCGGGAGCCGCGATGGCGTACCGGTCGTATGCCGCCCGCGCCTCCTCTTCCGACACGGTGTTCGTGAAGGAGTACCGCCACTGCTCGAAGGTGAAGCCGGCGGCCTGGTGCCGCTTCGCCGGGTTGTTCAGGATGGGGAACAGCGACTTGATCTGCGACGGCGGCGTGACCCGGATGCCCTCCGTCGGCGCCGAGTCGATCACCACGCCGGCCGCGCCGTGCCCACGGTCGAGCAGCAGCTGGGTCAGCGTGCCGCCGAACGAGTGCCCGATCAGGATCGGCTTCTCCGGCAGCGCCGTGATGACCTTCTCGAGGTGGGCGATGGTCTCGGGCACGGTCAGCGAGGCGATCGGCGACGGGTCCTCGCGCAGCGCCTCCACCTCCACCTCGAAGCCGGGGTAGGCGGGTGCGACGACGGTGTGGCCCTTGGCCTCGTAGTACGAGACCCAGTGCTCCCAGCTGCGCGGCGTCACCCACAGGCCGTGGATCAGGACGATCGTGCTCATGCGTCGTACTCCTTCAGGAAGGTCAGGAGGTCGTTCCCGAGCTGCTCCTTGTGGGTGTCGGTGATGCCATGGGGCGCGCCGGCGTACACGATCAGCTCGGCCTCTTTGATCAGCGCGGCCGAGGACTTGCCGCCGACGTCGAACGGCACGACCTGATCGGCGTCGCCGTGGATGACCAGCGTCGGCACGTCGAACTTGGCCAGGTCGGCCCGGAAGTCGGTCGCGGAGAAGGCGGCGATCGACTCGTACGCGTTGCGGTGCCCCGCCGCCATCGACTGGAGCCAGAACGCGTCCCGGATGCCCGGCGAGGCGAGCCCGCCGAAGAACGGCCCGTCGGCGAGATCGCGGTAGAGCTGCGACCGGTCCGCCGTCGATCCGGCCCGCAGATCGTCGAAGACCTTCGACGGCACGCCGTCGGGATTATCGGCCGTACGCAGCATGAACGGCGGCACGGCGGAGACGAGCACCGCCTGGGCCACCCGCGACGTGCCGTGCCGGCCGATGTACCGGGTGATCTCGCCGCCGCCGGTGGAGAAGCCGACCAGCGTCACGTCCCACAGGTCGAGGTGCTCGAGAAGAGCCGACAGATCATCGGCGTACGTGTCCATCTCGTTGCCGGTCCACGTCTGCGTCGACCGGCCGTGACCGCGGCGGTCGTGCGCGATCACCCGATAGCCGTGGGAGGCGAGGAAGAGCTGCTGCGCCTCCCAGCTGTCGGAGTTGAGCGGCCAGCCGTGGGCCAGGACGACCGGCCGGCCCGTACCCCAGTCCTTGTAGAAGATCTCCGTGCCGTCGGGCGTGGCCACGTAGCTCATCGGGCGGCCCTCTCGATCAGAGCGGTGGTGGCGCCGGGCTGGGAGATCATCGCGACGTGGGAGGCGTTCACCTCGGCCGTGCGCGCGCCGGCCCGCTTGGCCATGAAGCGCTGCACGGCGGCCGGGATGAGGTTGTCGTTGCGGGCGACCAGGTAGTACGACGGGATCGTCTTCCAGGCCGGCGCCCCCGACGTCTCCTGCAGGGTGCTCACGTCACCCGGGCGCTGACCGGCCCACATCACATCGGCCGTCGACCGCGACAGGTCACCGGCGAAGATCTCCTGGAAGACCTCCCGCCGGACGTAGCCGTCGCCGCTCTGCCCGTAGGGCCGGATCTCGAGCTGGGGCAGGCCCAGCTTGGTGCCGGGGAACTTGTTCTGCAGCGCGTAGACGCTGTCGCCGGCGTCGGGCGCGAAGGCGGCCACGTAGACCAGCGCCTTGACGTTCGGGTTGCCGATGGCGGCGTTCGTGATCACCATGCCGCCGTACGAGTGTCCGACCAGGACGATCGGGCCCTCGATGGTGGCGAGGATGCTCGCGATGTAGGCGGCGTCGGAGGCGACGCCGCGCAGCGGGTTGGCCGGCGCGAGCACGGGATAGCCGGACCGGATGAGCCGGCTCAGCACCCCGTTCCAGCCGGAGGCGTCGGCGAAGGCGCCGTGCACCAGAACGATGGTGGGCTTGGGCTTTTTCCTACCCGAGGCGGCGGCCGGCGTTGCCAGCACCCCGGTGGCGGCAATCGCCGCGGAGCCGGCCAGGACAGCGCGGCGGCTGAGCGTTGGCATGAGGTTCCTCTCGATCGGTGATCTCATGCAAACAGCGGGCCGTCGCCCGGACCATGCGGAACGTTATGCAGAACTTCCGCCTGCGCCGACCACTCCGTCGTCACCTGGCTGCGCCGGAACTGCCCGACCGCCTCGGCGAACGCCGCCCGCGCGGCGGCGTGATCACCGCGGGCCCGATGCGCCAGCCCCAGGGCCAGGTGGGTCCGGCCCAGCAGATGCGGCTCGCCGAACTTCTCGGCCAGCGGCAACGCTTCTCGTCCGGCGTCGACGGTCTCGTTCCACCGCTCCATCCGCGCGTATTCGTGCGTGAGGAACACCGAGGCGGCCACCCGGGCCGCGAACTCCGGTGCCGGTGCCAGCGGACGCCGAGCCGCCTCTTGCAGCGCGTGCCGATATTGCTCGGCCGCCTCCTCGGCCCGGCCCATCCCGCTCAGGGTGGCGCCGATGCCGATCAGCGTCTGCACATAGCCGTCGTGGTCGCCGACGGTGTCGGCCAGCTCCAGCGACCGCCGCATCAGCTCGAGCGCTTTGCCGCGCTCCCCCATCTGCGCGTACGCGTCGGCGGCGTAGATCAGGGCCGCCGCCTGCTCCTTGCGATCATCGAGTTCGACCGCCATCGCGTACGCGGCCATGGCCTGCTCCACCGTCTCCGGGTACCGGCCGTCGCAGAACGACATGGCCCACGCCTGGTAGTTGCGGTGCACGACCTCCTGCCGCCGGTCCGCGAGCCGCTCGGCCGACTCGCGCGACAGCGTGAAGACCGCCGACCACGGATCCACACTGTAGGTCCGGTCCGAATACCAGTGCAGCGACTCGGCCA
This sequence comes from Paractinoplanes atraurantiacus, assembly GCF_900215205.1. Classification (GTDB taxonomy): domain Bacteria; phylum Actinomycetota; class Actinomycetes; order Mycobacteriales; family Micromonosporaceae; genus Actinoplanes; species Actinoplanes atraurantiacus. The sequence goes on along the minus strand of NZ_OBDY01000001.1, from coordinate 551,503 downwards.
CGTCGACGACCCGCTGATGCTCACCGGCCGCCGCCGCCCGCCGCATCGCCCCGAACCAGCCGTCCACTTCGGCCTGAAGCCACGCCTGCGCCGGATCCCACTGCTCGGGCGCGCTCCCGTACGCCGGCTCGAACACCCGCCCCGAGGCGATCGCGGTGTCCAGATACCAGTCGATCAGCCGCTTCTCACCGCGCCGCCGCACCGCCGCCGGCTCCTCGGCCCGCAGCCGCGCCCGCGCGAACAGCCGGATCAGGTCGTGGAAGCGGTAACGGTCGTGCCCTTCCGGCTGCAACAGCCCCCGATCGAGCAGCTTCTCCAGCACATCCTCGGCGTCGTACCGGTCGAGCTCGGCGACAACCGCCGCCGCCGCGGCCGAGAAGGACAAGGTGGGCACATGGGCCAGCCGGCGGAAGACGGTCCGGGCCGTCTCCGGCAATTGGGCGTACGACGCGGCGAATGCCGCCTCGACCGGCGTCAACATCTCCAACCGCCGGTCCGCGTCGGACAACCGATCGGGGTCGTGCAGGTTGGCGGCGATCCGCAGAGCGAGCGGCAGATATCCACAGAGCCGCGCGATTTCGCCGTCGTTCCCGCCGCCCCCGCCCAGCAACTCGACCGCCGCTGGCGCCGGCAGCGGCGCCAACGCGATCCGCCGTACGGCTTCCAGCCCACCCAGCACCCGCCGGCTGGTCACCACAACCGCGCTGCCGGCCCCCGGAAGCAGCCCGCGCACCTGCCCCTCACCACCGGCGTTGTCCAGAATCAGCAGGCAGCGCCGCTGCCCCAGAATCGCCCGCAGCTGCCCGCCGCGCTCCTCGTCCCCCCGCGCGATCTGCCGGGAGCTGACCCCGAGAGCCCGCAGAAGCACGGTCTGCGCCTCACCGGCGCTCGCCCCGCCCCCAGGCTCGGTGCCGCGCAGATCGAGATAGAAGCACCCGTCCGGGAACAGCTCCCGATGCAACTCGGCGGCCCGAATGGCCAGCCCGGTCTTACCAACCCCGGGTTGCCCGTGCACCACCGTGACCGACGCCGCTTCCTCGAATGCTTTGCCGATGGCGGCCAGCTCATCGTCGCGCCCCACGAAGTGCCCACTGCGCCGGGGCAGATCACACATCCGCGGCCGCCCGGTGGTGACGGTCTCCCGCCCCGCCTTGGCCAGTTCCCCCAGCACGGTGTCCCCACCCAGCGCCGCGGAGAGCGCCGCCACGGTCCGCGGCTGCGGCGTCCGGCTGCGCCCACGCTCCATGTCGCTGATGGCCCGGGCACTGACCCCCGACGCCTCAGCCAGCCCTTCAATGGTCAGCCCCGCGAGCACGCGCAGCTCCCGAAGCCGCCGCCCGAACTCCAGCCCAGTCTGTTCCGTGAGTGTCATAGCCAACACGACGCTATAGACACGCTGACCAGCCCAATCGGCCCTCAGCGCACCGTTCTGGACCCTCCGTGCACGGCTTCCCAGCACCCCCACGCCACAGTCCCCGGCGTCGCCAGAACGTCGGGCGACGAGCCGCAGGAGTCCTATCGCCACCGGACGCCACGCCCGGTGTACGTGATGATCGGGGACGAACTCGCCGCCGAGATCGCCAACGCCCCCGTCGACTCCCCGATTGCCACCGAGAAGGACATCCAGCAACGCTGGGACATGGCTCGCGCGCACGGCCATCGCTCCCACGGACGACAGGGCCGGCGTTCGAGAGCCGCCACCCACCCCGGCCCGACACCGCACCCACCGCACCCACCGCACCCACCGCACCGTGGGGCTTCCGGGGCTCGGCCCCGGAGCAGATATGACAAGACGCCCCCGGTCCGCGCTTTTCAGCGGACAGAGAGCGTCCAAGTCTTGTGGAGCTGTGGGGATTTGAACCCCAGACCCCCTCGATGCGAACGAGGTGCGCTACCAGACTGCGCCACAGCCCCTTACCGATCCCCCGGAACTCGTCCGTGGAACCGCAGCAAGGCTAACAGGTTGCGCAGCCTCACCGCGAACCGACCCCCATAACGGGCCTCAGGCCGTGTGGTGGCGGCCGCCCGCCTCGTAGGCCCGGCCCCGCAGGCCGCCCGTTCGGCGGTACGACACCGAGGCCGTCGCGGCCGGTGGGAGGTCCTGGTCCAGGCCCATCGCCGCCCGCCTGACCGCCTCCTTCTGGGCCGCCAGGCGGCGCTGGGCCTCCCGGCGGGCCGCCTGGCGGCGGGCCTGCTCGCGGCGGACCTCGGCCTGGCGGGCCGCCAGCCATGCCGCCTCGCGGGCCTCCTCGCGGCGGCGCCGGCGGTCCGCTATCGCGCGGTTGCGCAGGTGGATCAGGTCGATCACCAGCAGTGTGAACGTCACGGCGAAGCCGATCCAGAAACCGGGGCCGACCGCCAGCACGCCGATCAGCTCGATCAGGTTGAGCAGGAGCAGCGCCGCGAAGACGCGCCGGCGCCGCACCACCGCCGAGGTGTGCCGGCGCGTGGGCACCCGCCGCGCCGGCCTGCGGCCCGGCTTGACCAGCCGGAGGCGGGGTTTGGCCGGGGACACCGGCGAAGACGCCGGCGAGACCGTAACCGAGACCAGCCGGCCGGGGTTGATCGGTCGGCGTCCGGGCACGGTTCGGCGACGGCGGTGGCGCAGCAGCACCCTCGCCGTCGACGACGCCCGCTCCGCGGCCAGCCGCTCGGTGGCGTCGTACCGGCGCACGAGCGCGGGCGCGAGGGCGAGCAGACCGGCCGCGGTGAGGACGGCGAGGAGCACCGAGGTCGGCACCCTCACCCCTCCCGTCAGCTACGGGCGGTCCGCTTTTACAACTCCCGGCCGCGGACCGCAAGACCCAATCTCCCCGAGGCTACGGGCGCGAGCTGCGGAAATGGTCACGGCGCGCCGGGCGTGTCAAGGGCCTCCTCAGGCGCGCACGCGGCGCCAGCGGGCCAGCAGTCCGCCTTCGGCGGCCACTTCCTCGCTGGTCAGGGCATATCCGAGATGGTCTCGCCAGCTGCCGTCGATGTGCATGTAGCGCTGGTGGTAGGCCTCTTCGCGGAAGCCGAGCTTTTCGACGACGCGGCGGGACGGCTTGTTCTCGGGGCGGATGTTGACCTCGATGCGGTGCAGCCCGCCGGGGCCGAAGGCGTGGTCGACGGCCAGGGCCAGCGCGGTCGGGATGACGCCTCGGCCGGCCACCCGGGCGTCGACCCAATATCCCGCGTAGGCCGAGCTGAACGCCCGCCGGACGATGTTGCCGAGGTTGAGGTGGCCGACCAGGCTTTCCCGGCCGTTCTCCTGGAGGCAGACCGCGAACGGCATGCTCTCGCCGCGCCGGGCCGAGCGTTTCATGTCCTGGTAGACGTAGCCGAAGGCGCGGGCCGAGTTCATCTCGGACCACGGGCCGGGCGGGGCCGACTCCCAGGGTGCGAGCCATTTCTGGTTCGCCACGCGCACCTCGGACCAGGCTCGGGCGTCGCTGCGCTTGTAGGGGCGCAGCACGACGGGTCCGTCCGCCAGGACGGCAGGCCATCCGGGCGTGGACCCCAGCATCATCGCCTCCGGTCGAGGAGCAACACGTCCACGGTCGAGCCGGCGGCCGCCGTGGTGACGCGCTCACCGAGGACCAGCAGGCCGTTGGCCTCGGCAAGGCCGGAGAGAGTGTACGGCCCACCGGCCAGCGGCTGCACCGTGTGCCCCCCGCCGCGCCGTTCGGTGACGAACGCGGGGCGGAACTCGCGCAGGCCGCCGGGCGAGGAGATGGTCTCCAGCAGGTGGGCTTTGACGCTGGGGCGGAACACCGGCTCGGCCCCCGCGAGCAGCTGGATCACCGGGTGGGCCAGCACCTCGAAGCCGATCAGGGCGGCGCCGGGCTCGCCGGGCAGGCAGATCACCGGCACTTCCTCGCCGCCGACCGTGCCGAAGCCGAGCGTGCTGCCGGGGCAGAGCGCCACGTCGGTGAACTCGACGACGCCGCGGCCGGGGTCGCGGCGGGAGAGGACCCGGCGCAGCATGTCGCCCGGGCCGGTGCCGGTGCCGCCGGTCGTGATGATCAGGTCGGCCCGCAGAGTCTGGTCTTCCAGCAGGCCGCGCAGGCCTTCCGGGTCGTCGTCACAGATGCCTATTCGGTACGCCAGCGCGCCGGCTTCGACGGCGGCCGCGGTCAGCGCGTGGGAGTTGGCGTCGACGACCTGCCCGGGCTGGCTGGGCCGGCCCACGTCGACCAGCTCGTCGCCGGTGGCCACGACGACCACGCGCGGGCTGGGCCGGACGACGACGTGCCCGATGCCGGAGGCGGCGAAGGTCGCCACCATGGCCGGGGTGACGTACGCGCCCTTGGGGGCGAGCACCTGACCGACCCCGACCTCTTCGCCGGCCCGGCGGACACCCGAACCTCGTTTCGGCGCGTGCAGGATCTCCACCGCGGCCATGCCCTGGTCGGTCCAGTGCACGGGCACGACCACGTCGGCGCCGATCGGCAGCGGCGCTCCGGCGGCCACCGAGAAGCAGGTGCCCGGTGAGAGCCGGACCGGCCGCCAGCTGGAGGCGCCGAGGTCGCCGACGACGTTGAGCCGGACCGGGCGCGGGCCGCCCTCGACCCGGCCGAACGAGGGGTGCGAACCGACCCGGCCCGCACCGCCGAGGTCCTCCCAGCGGGCGGCGTAGCCGTCGATCGCCGCCTGGTCGAACGCCGGGTACGGATGCGGCGCGAGGACGTCGGTGGCCAGGGTGTTGCCGTGCGCCTGGGTGAGGTCGAGGTCGAGCGGAGGCAGCGGCCGGAGCCTGCGCAGCACGCTGCCCAGGTATTCGGCGAGAGGCTTCAGCTCGTTGGCGGCCGCCTCGGCATCGGCCGTGGCCGTCATCCCCTCGCACCGCCGGCGACGAACTCGGCCAGCCAGCTCCGGAACTCCTCGCCCAGGTCGTCGCGCTTGGCCGCCAGCATGACGACCGTCTGCAGATATCCGAGCGGCATGCCGGTGTCGTACCGGTGGCCGCGGTAGACGATGGCGTGCACCGGGGTGCCGTCGGCCAGCAGCTGGGCCATGGCGTCGGTCAGCTGGATCTCGCCGCCGCTGCCGGGCTTGGTGTCGGCGATCGCCTCGAAGATCGAGGCGGGCAGGACGTAGCGGCCGAGGACGGCCAGGTTGCTGGGCGCCTCGTCGGGCGCGGGTTTCTCGACCAGCCCGGTCACCTCGACCACATCCTGACCGAAGTCGGAAGAAGCGACCGAGGCGATGCCGTAGCGCGAAGTCTCCGACGGCTTGACCTCGCCCAGCGCCAGCACGATGCCGCCGGTGCGGGCCTGCAGGTCGAGCATGTCGGGCAGGAGCGGCTTGTCCTGTTCGACGAACTCGTCGCCGAGCAGCACCGCGAACGCGTTGTCGCCGACGTGCGAGGCGGCGGTGCCGACCGCGTGGCCGAGGCCGAGGGGCTCGCCCTGGCGGACGGTGTAGATGTCCGCGAGGTCACTCGTACGGCGTACGGCCGCAAGCCTTTGACTGTCGCCTTTCTCTTCGAGCCGGGCCTCGATGTCGGGCCGGCGGTCGAAGTGGTCGACCATCGCGGTCTTGCCGCGGCCGGTGACCAGCAGGACGTCGGTGATGCCGGCGGAGGCCGCCTCCTCCACGATGTACTGAAGGACGGGCCGGTCGACGACGGGCAGCAACTCCTTGGGCACGGCCTTGGTGGCCGGCAGGAAACGCGTAGCCAGTCCGGCCGCGGGGATGACAGCTTTCACCGCCCGGCGGCCTGACGCTTGCGCGTTCGAGGTCATCGAGGTCACCGCACCTTCAGTCGATCGAGCCCGTGACATGCAGCGAGACTATCGGCCACGCGCCTGCCCGGGCGGTCGTGGCCCGGTCGGCACGGCCGTCTTGGGATCCAAGTTTCCTTCATGAACTGCCGGGGAAACTTGCGAATTTGTCACATCCGCGGCCTCGGCCAGGCGATATGTGTCCCGGCCGGCCCTCTTGGCGGCGTACAGGGCGGTGTCGGCCGCGGCCAGGACCTGCTGCGCGCCGGCACCGTGCTCGGGGTAGACGGCCACCCCGATCGACACGGTGACCGGGATGAGCAGGTCGTCGGGCCGCAGCGGATCGATCGGCACGGGCCGGTCGCGCACGGCGGCGCCGAGCCGCTCGGCGACGATCGCCCCGCCGTACGCGTCGGTCTCCGGCAGCAGCACCACGAACTCCTCCCCGCCCTGCCGGAACGCCACGTCGACCTCGCGCAGCCCGACCCGGATGCGCCGGGCGAACTCGCCCAGCACGGCGTCGCCGGCCGCGTGCCCGTACGTGTCGTTCACGTCTTTGAAGTGGTCGAGGTCGAGCACGAGCACCGCGAGCATCCGCCCGAACCGGCTCGCCCTCTCCACCTCCCGGCGCAACGACTCACGCAGGTAACGGTAATTCCAGAGGCCGGTGAGCGGGTCGGTCAGCGAGAGCCGCTGCGCCTCCTCGTGCATCCGCACGTTGTGCACGGCCACGCCGGCCTGCCCGGCGAAGGTCCGCAGCGTGCTCAGGTCGGCGTCGTCGAAGGAGTCACCGCCGACCCGGTCGTAGAGGGCGAGGACGCCGAGGGTCTCGGGTTCGTCCCCGTCCTCGATCGGCGCGCAGATGGGCACGGCGACATAGCTCAGGCAGGGCGGCTCGGCGGTGGCCAGCTCGCCCTGTCCGCGGCGCGGCTCGCCGCTGGCCGCGACCCCGCCCAGCACGCCCTCGCCGACCGGGAGGCGCTGCTGGGGCAGGTCGGCGTCGGGCAGGTCCCAGGTGCCGGCCAGGCCGACGCCGCATTGGGCGACCAGCTGCCCGCTCACCGGGTCGATGAGCAGCACGAGACCGGCCCGGGCGCCGGTCGCGGCGAGCGCGGTCCGCAGGATGACCTGCAATATCCGCTGGAGGTCGTGGGTGCTGGAGAGGGTCTCGCCGAGGATGGCCAGGTGCCCGCGGAGCTGGTCCCGGCTGGCGGTGAGCGCCTGCACGTAGGCCTGGAGCTCCCGAGTCATGCGGTTGAAGGTGGCGGCCAGCCGGCCGAGCTCGTCCGGGCGCAGGATCGGCACGCGGGTGTCGAGGTCGCCGTCGGCCACGCGGCCGGCGGCCCAGGCCAGTTCGCCGAGCGGCCGGGTGGTGGTGCGGGCGAGCCAGCGCGCGACCAGCACGGCGGCGAGGGCTGCGGCTAATACGACGGCCGGGAGTACGGCGTACAGCAGAGTCGGCCTGTTCGTCGGCACAGTGATCGTGAGCGGCAGGGGCTGGCCCGGCTCGGGGGCGAGGCGCAGAGTCTGCCCGGTCTCGTCTCCGCTGGTCAGCGTCACTCGGGTGCGACTGGCCACGCTGAGCCGGGCGAGGAACGCGCCGTCGACGGCCTGCGAAGCCGCGATGGTCGTGCCGCCGACGACCGACGCGGCGGTCAACGGGCCATCGCCCGGGTTCGAGCAGCTCTCCCGCTGCGTGGCGCCGATCTCGATGCCGGTGGCCAGGCCGCGCGCGATCAGCTGGCCCGCCACCGCGGCTCGGTCATTTTCGGGCACCACCGCCACGGCGTCGGCCACCGCCTGAAGTTGGCGGCAGGCGGCGGAGACGCTCGTACGGACGGCGGTCGCGGCACGGTCCAGCCGCTCGGCCGTCCGGTCCCGGCTCACCGTGGTGACGGTCAGGGCGACGAAGATGGACCCGAGCAGGACCGGACCGAGCACGACCACCAGAAAAGCGGTGGTGAGCCGGCCACGTAGCGTCACGCATCCTCCCGGGAGTGGCCCTCTTTGGAGCGATGCTGACATAGTGTGCACCGTTTGCCGCTTTTCAAAAGGGGGTGTTGCATGCCCGATTTAACCGGTGACGCGGAAAGATCTCGCACCGCCAAGATCGCACTCCGCAGTCGCCTGCTCACCGCCCGGCGTCAGGCGCCCGCCTCGGATGCCGCCCTTCAAGATCAAGTGCTTGCTTTGGTACGGACTGAGCACCCGTCCACCATCGCCGCATACGTTCCGGTCGGCACCGAACCCGGCGGACCGGACCTGGTCCCGTCGCTGGCCGCTCACGCGCGCGTCCTGCTCCCGGTGCTCCTGCCCTCCGGCGACCTGGACTGGGCTGAGTATTCGGGCTCACTCGAACGTGGGCCGCGCGGCCTCTTCTCTCCGAGTGGCCCGCGGCTGGGCGTGGAAGGCATCCTTCTCGCCGACCTGGTGCTGGTGCCCGCGCTCGCGGTGGATCGCCGAGGTCTGCGCCTGGGACGCGGCGGGGGATCGTACGACCGAGCCCTGGCCCGCCTCTCGGAAGGGCAGCTGGTGGTGGCCCTGCTGCACGACGGTGAGCTGCTGGAGGAGGTGCCGGCCGAGCCGCACGACCGGCCGGTGCACGGGGTCATCACCCCGCACGGCGGTCTATTCCTGACCCGGAAGTGACGTCCGCCCAACGCTCAACCCGCCGTTCGAGTGGACGAAATGACCTCCGATGGCGCAACATTGGCACTCGGAGTTGGCGAGTGCCAACAGCCGAAAGATCCGGAGGAGCCGTGCCTACCTACCAGTACGCCTGCACCGAATGCGGCCACCAGCTCGAGGCCGTGCAGTCGTTCTCCGACCCGGCTTTGACCGAGTGCCCGAACTGTGACGGCAAGCTCCGCAAGGTCTTCAACTCGGTCGGCATCGTCTTCAAGGGTTCGGGCTTCTACCGCAACGACTCCCGCTCCGGCAACGTGAGCGCCGAGAAGTCCGCGTCGACAAACGGCGACGCCACCAAGAAGTCCGACTCGTCGACCTCGAGCTCGTCGAGCGACTCGTCCTCCAGCTCCTCCTCGACGTCGTCGACCTCCGCGTCGTCTTCGTCGTCCTCTTCGTCGAGCAGCGGCGCGTCCTCGTCGACCACAAAGGCCCCCGCCGCCTCCTAGAAGCAACGCCCAAGATCGCGCCGGTCCCCCTGGCGCGATCTTCGCGCACCCTCAACCGCGCCGCACAGCCTCGCCAGCGCCTTCTGGCGCCCTCGCGCCGACGCCTTCGCGCGGCCCACCCAACGCCTTTCTGGCAGCCTTCCCCTTCCTTCGGGGAGCGCCCTTCCTTGAGGCAGCGCCGCTCTCTGAGCCAGCGCCACTCCCTGAGCCAGCGCCACTCCCTGAGCCACCGCCGCTTCCTGAGCCACCGCCGCTTCCTGAGCCAGCGCCACTCCCTGAGCCACCGCCGCTTCCTGAGCCAGCGCCACTCCTCCAGGCCGCGCCCTTCCTTCAGGCAGTGCCCTTCCTTCAGGCGGCAACTTTCTCTCCGCGCCGCCGCTCTGCCGCGCCTTTCCTTGCGCGCCGAGGCCTACCAAAGTCACCTGTGACCGGGCCGGTTATCCACAATCCCGCGTTGTCCACAGGCTCGGAGCGGGCGATCTTCCTTTCCGCCTAACGTCCGTGCCGGCGCCGAGACCACGACGCCAGGGCGAGCGGGAGGGGACAGGACGATGGCCGGACCGAGCAAGTCCCGGCTCGGGCGGGCCATTCCCCAGCCGCACGGGAACGCAAGCCGCGACAGCGGCGAAGGGCGCCTCGATCCCGTGCGACGGCGCCGGCCGGCCCGCGGCACGCTGCTACGCCTCGCGGCAGTCGCGGCCCTGCTGACCCTCGCCGCCCTGGTGTCGTGGTCACCCCCACCGGGATGCGACCCACCCACCGGCACAGTGCTCACGCTGCCGTCCGGTCACAACACCCACTCACCCGGCGCCCCATCGGACTCAGGCGCCGCCCCGCCGAGCTCCTCGACCGCCGCTCCACGTGGAGACCCAGCCGCGCCACCAGGAGACCCAGCCGCCGCGCCAGGAGACTCAGCCGCCGCGCCGTCAGGAGACTCAGCCGCGGCGCTGCCTGCATCAGGTCCCGGCGGGGCCGGCCGTGCCGCCGTGCCCTCGGGGACAGTCGGCGTTCCCATCCGGCTGGCCGACCCCACGGCGCTGTCGCTGGTCAAGCCCGGCAACCGGGTGGACCTTCTGCGCCTCGACGACAAGGGCGCGACCACTCCCGTAGCCGCCGCCGCGCTGGTCCTGACGGTCACCGGCGCGTCGGACCCCACCACGGGCGGCCTGCTGCTGGCCCTGCCACCGGCCGAGGCCGAACGAGCCGTGGTCACGTCCGACCACGGCTTCGCCATCCTCATCCGCCCCGGCTGACCGGCCTCGTGCGCGCGGTCACCAGTGGGGCGGGCGGTCCTCGAGCAGGCGCTCATCGTTGTCGGAGGAGCGTTCGCCCCAGCCGCGCTCGGTGTCGTCGCGGGTCTGATCGGGGAGGACGGGTGCCTCCTCGGACTCGAAGTCGACCTCGCGTTCGCCGTCCAAGTCGCGCTCGGGCTCATCCAGGATGTCCACGTCTAAGAGGGTAGGCCCGCGCCGTTGCGGAAGTCTTCCCCCTTCGGCTGTACCGTCGGTGAACGTGAGCAGCCCCACCGGCGTCCCGGACGACTCTTACTGGCAGCGACCGGATCCTGACTCTCCCGTGCCCGGCCCGGGCCCTGAACCCTCCGGGCCTGCCCCGAAGCCGGAGGCGGCCTATCCGGGCCCACCGCGACCCACCCCGCCGTCGCCGCACTGGCGGCCGCCCACGATCTCCCAGCCGCCGCCTCCGCGCAGCATGCCGGGGCAGGACATGGACGCCCTCGACGAGTCCGAGGGCTCGGCCCGCACGGTGACCTACGGCGTCGGCCTGGTCGCGGGCGCCATCGCTCTCATCCTCATGTGCCTGCTCTGCGCCCGAGCCATCTTCTGACCCCGGCCCGCCGGCTGTTCGGGGCCGGAAGTAGGCAACGCCACCCCCGGCTGTGCGGGGCCGGCTGCGAACAGCAAACGCCGGCGTGGTGGCTCCGAGCCGCCGCGCCGGCGCTGCTGGTCGCTGTGAGGGCTAGTAGGTGCCCCACACGGCGGTGGCGCCCGAGTCGCCCGTTTTGTAGACGTAGTAGCCGGATAGCACGGCCAGAACAACCACCACGATCGCGCCTGCGACCTCGCCGATCAGGGGGAGACGGCCGGTGCGGCGCCAGGTGAGAGCGACCAGCACGAGGCTGGCGACGCCCAAAGCCAGCGCGAACCAGAACGTACGCGTTCCGTAGCTCATGTGGTCGTCAAGGATCACCTTGCCGGTGCCCTTCAGGCCCTGCCCGACCAGACGGTTGTAGAGCTCCTCCCCCGACTCCTTCGCCACGAACGTCGACACCGGCGCGGCCACGGCCAGCAACGCCACCGCCCAGCCCAGCTTGGGACGCCACCGTGGCACCAGCGCGTAAACGATGGCCGCGAGGGCCAGCAGCGGAACGAACACCACCGCGGCATGCAGCACCAGCGCATGCACCGGCAGGCCGTTGATCTGGTCGAACACGAAGCCTCCTCATCGAACCGGTCGGCCGTCAGCTTAGAAGTACCTGACGCCGCAAATGTTCTCGTGTCCGCTTACGCCCATCGTCGGTTCCCGGTTCACCTCGGCGCAGGTATTCCCGCGCACAATGGTTGGGGATTCAACCGATCCGTGCTGTCATTGACCGATGCCGAACGGTGAAGACCTGCTACGTGACCACGGGTTGCGTGTCACCAAGCCACGCCTCGCCGTGCTGGACATCCTCACCGGCGGCGGCCATCTCGAGGTCGAGGAGATCGCCAAACGGGCCCGGGTACGCCTCGACTCCGTGTCGACCCAGGCGATCTACGACGTGCTCGGCGCCCTCTCCCGGGCCGGCCTGGCCCGGCGGCTGGAACCGGCCGGCAGCCCGGCCCGCTATGAGGCCCGGGTCGGCGACAACCACCACCACATCGTCTGCCGGGGCTGCGGCGAGATCGCCGACGTCGACTGCGTGGTCGACGAGCGGCCCTGCCTCACGCCCGCCACCAGTCACGGCTTCCAGCTCGACGAGGCCGAGGTGACGTTCTGGGGGCTCTGCCCGGCCTGTCAGAAGCGCCGCGACGCCGAGGCGTGAATTCCGGTATCTGAACGGGTTCAACTTCTGGCGGTCTGCGTGGCACCCTGGATGGCATGAGCGACGTCGGGCTGTTCGGACCGGATTCGGTCACCTGGAAGCTGCACCGCGAACCGATTCTGATGCTCGGCGGACTCCGCTCTCTCTATCTGCAGGCCCTGCATCCGCGGGCCGTGGCCGGTGTCGCCCAGAACTCGGGCTACCGCGCCGACCCGTGGGGCCGCCTGACCCGCACCTCGGCCTACGTCGCCACCGTGATCTACGGCAGCACCGACGAGGTCGAGCGGGCCTCCAGCCGCCTGCGCCGCCTGCACTCCAAGATGACGGCCGTCGACCCGCGCACCGGCGAGACGTTCCGCGTCGACGAGCCCGACCTGCTCCGCTGGGTGCACGTCACCGAGGTCGAGTCGTTCCTGACCACCGCCACCCGGGCCGGCCTGCGGCTGACGCCCGACGAGATCGACCGCTACTACACCGAGCAGCTCCAGGCGGCCGAGCTGGTCGGCCTCGACCCGGCCACCGTGCCGTCGACCGCCGCCGAGGTGGCCGCGTACTACGAAGAGATCCGCCCCGAGCTGGGCATGACCCGCGACACCGCCGAGACCGCGCTCTTCCTGACCGTCCCGCCGGTCCCGCAGACCTGGGGCCCCCGCGCTTTCCGCCTGGGCCTCACCCTGGGCCCCACCCGCTGGGCCTACCTGGGCATAGCCGGCACCGCCGTGGCCCTGCTCCCGCCGTGGGCCCGCCGCCTTTACGGCGGCCTGGGCTGGCCCACCACCGACGTGACGGCCGACCTCTCGATCCGCGGCCTGCGCCTGCTCCTGGCCACGATCCTGTCCACCCTGCCCCGCCGCTACCGCGACAGCTCCATGCGCCAAGCCGCCCTGGCCCGAGCCCGACCAGCCACCGCCTGACCGACAACCACATCCCCGGCCCCACCCCGCGCCCCAGGTCCTCGACGCGCGCAGGAGTGAGGAAGGGGATGGGAAGGGACCCGCTCAAGGGAGCGGAAGAGAAAGAGAAGCGGCGGGCAAGCAAGGGAAAGCCGGGAAGAAGCGCGGCAGCAGCGCACGGCAAGGGCAAGAGGGCCCCGGCAGACGCGGGGTCGGCTCAGGGGGTCAGGTGGGACACCGCCGCCCACGGTTCCTTGGCCGGGGTCTCCGCGCCGGCCGGGCAGACCTTGCGGAAGTCGCACCAGCCGCACAGGGGGCCCGGGTTGGTGGGGAACTCGGCGTCGGGGTCGGCGCCGTCGGCCACTGCCTTCTCGGCGGCCATGATGTCGCGGGCCGTGTCTTCGGCCCGGCGGACCTGGCGGGACAGGGACTCCTCGGTGTGCTCATGGGCGGCCACCGTGCCCGTCGGCAGGTGGTGGAGCTCCACCCGGTAGCTCGGGCGGCGGAAGACCCGCTGGGCGGCGAACGCATACAGGGCGAGGGCCATCGAGCCGCGCGCGTCGTCGGCGTCCGTGCCCGTCCGGCCGGTCTTGTAGTCGACGATCACGGCCTCGGGACCACTCGGGCCGGGGCGCGAGTCGATGCGGTCGGCCCGGCCGTTCAGGGCCAGCACCGCCGTTTTCGCGGCCACCGTCCGCTCGACGCCGAGCGGCTCGTCGTCCGGGTCGAGGCCGGACACGTACGTCTCCAGCCAGCCCAGCGCCGCGCGGTAGGCGGCTCTCTCCTGATCGACGTCGCGGTAGCCCTCGCGTACCCACGTGCTCTTGAGAAGCGTGGGCAGAACGCCCGGGTCTCGCCGACCGACCGGCAGGCCGTACCAGTTCTTCAGCGCCGTGTGGACGCTGGCGCCGAGCGAGTTGTGCGCCCACGGTGGACCCTTGGGCGGGGCGGGACGCTCGACATACGCGTATTTGTACCGCCGGGGACAGTCGGTGAAGGCGCCCAGCTTGCTCGGCGTGCACACGAAGAGCCGCTCGGGCATGCCGTCGAAACCGAGCTGCTCGGGGACGCCGGCGCGGGATCTGGTGGGAGGCACCGTGCAATCCTGCCAGGCGGGTACGACAGAAACGCGGTCAGAAGGCCGCCGCGTACATCTCCACGAAGGCCGCGACCGCGTCGGCGATCAACTGCACCGCGATGGCGGCCAGCAGCAGGCCGGCGATGCGGGTCAGCACCTCGATGCCGGCCGGGCGCAGCAGCTTGACGATCACGCCGGAGAAGCGCAGCACGACCCAGACCGTGATCATGACGAGCAGGATGCCGATCGCGATCACCAGGTATTCGTCGAAACCCTCCGCACGCTGCACGAACAGCATGGTCGCGACGATCGCGCCCGGGCCGGCCAGCAGCGGGGTGCCGAGCGGCACGAGCGCCACGTTGCTGGTGCCGCCCTGTTCGGCCGGCTCGTCGGTCTTGCCCGTGAGCAGCTGCAACGCGACCAGCACGAGCAGCAGACCGCCGGCGCCCTGCAGCGCGGGCAGCTGCACGTGGAGATAGTCGAGCAGGGTCTGCCCGGCCACCGCGAACCCGACGATCACGCCGAGCGCGAGCAGCACGGCCTGCGTCCCGGCCCGCACCCTGTCCTTGGCCGCCATCGTTCCGGTCAGCGCGAGGAAGACCGGCACCATGCCGGGAGGGTCGACGATCACCAAGAGGGTCACGAAGACCTCGCCGAGGAACTTGAGATTCACCCGATCAAGGTAGGGGCCGAGGGCGCCGGCCCGCAGTTTGATGCGGCCAGCGTCACCCCAGCACAGGCACACCCGTGGCGGCGGACACGATTTTCTCGTACGCCGAAGAAGCCGTCAGGAACGCACCCAGCCGCACCGTCTTGTGGGTCCCGTGGAAGTCCGACGATCCGGTCACCACCAGGCCGAGACTCTCGGCGAGGGCCCGCACGTGCGCCCTCTCCTCCGGCGAGTGGTCCTCATGATCGGCTTCCAGCCCGAACAGACCGGCCTCGGCCAGCTCGACGATCAAGCGGTCCGGCACGACACGCCCGCGCACCGTCGCCCGCGGATGAGCAAAAACGGTCACCCCACCAGCGGCCCGCACGGCTCGCACTGCCTCGAAAACATCAAGATCCGATTTGGGTACGAAGTAACGCGCGCCCAGCCACTGCGAATGGAACGCCTCGGTCGTCGTCCGGACGAGCCCGGCCCGGATCAGCGCCTGCGCGATGTGCGGCCGGCCGACCGAGCCGCCCGCCGCGTAGCCGTGCACCTCTTCCCAGGTGATCGGCACGCCGTCGGCCGCGAGCTTGTTCACGATCTTCTCGGCCCGCTGTTCCCGGTCGGTGCGCAGCCGGGCCAGGTCGCCCGCGAGCCGCGGCTCGGCCGGGTCGAACAGATAGGCCAACATGTGCAGCGCGATCGGCGGCTCGGCGCCGTGCCAGCGGCAGGACAGCTCGGCCCCGCGCACCAGCTGAAGCCCCTCGGGCCGGGCCGCGGCGGCCGCCTCCCACCCACCCGTGGTGTCGTGGTCGGTGATCGCCATGACGTCGAGACCGGCCTCCGCGCCCGCCTTGACCAGCTCAGCGGGGGTCAGAGTGCCGTCGCTGGCGGTCGAATGGCAGTGCAGGTCGATTCGGGTCACCTGAGAACGCTACCGGCCGCGTGTCGCGGGCTGCCTGTCGACAGCCCGATCCGTACGTCACATCGTTTAATGCGATCTTGCATGGGTTTTCCGCCGCGGGAAGGCACAGTTACGCGTCGTCGCCTTCGCTGTCCTTGCCGAGTCGCGCCTCGACGGCCTGCGGCTCGTACATCTCCTCGACCACCCGCAGGTAGAGCTCGTTCGGGTTGGGCAGGTACTTGACCTCGCGCAGCGCCTGGTCCTGGCCGGCCGACTCGAGGACGAAGGTGCCGTAGCTGAGCATGCGGCCGAGGGCCGACTGCTCGTACTTCATGTCGGTGACCCGCAGCAGGGGCATCATGGCCACCCGGCGGGTGACGATGCCGTTGACGACCATGACCCGCTTGTTGGTCAGGATGAACCGGTCGAAGTACCAGTCGAAGACCTTCCAGGCGACCCAGCTGATCACGCCGAGCCAGATCAGGACGGCCACGGTCACCAGGCCGGTGACGTTCTGCCGGGTCAGGAAGCCGGCCAGGTAGCCCAGGGCGAGGGTCGCGCCGGCGCCGATGCCGAGCGGGCCGGTGAGGCTGATCCAATGTCTCTTCCACTCGCCGCGGTAGCGCTCGGTCGGGAAGAGGTAGCGAGCGACCAGTGTGGTCGGTTCGTCCTCGAGCGGCAGCACCCTACGTGGACCGCCGCCGCCCTCGGGGCCGAGGCCCGCGAGCTCGTCCTCGGTGATGATCGGCGGCTCGTACTCGTCGCCGGGGTCGCCGTCGGAGGCATAGCCGGCACTGGGCGAGTAACCGGCGTCGGGTGAGTAGCCAGGACCGTCGGAGGCCCGGCCGCGCCGCGCGTACGCGGACACGTCGTCGAACGCCTCGTCGTTGTACCCGTAGTTGTCGTCGTCCTCCGGAGGGCGGCCTGCACCCTCGCGTCGAGGCTCGTGCGGCTCAGCAGGACCACCCATGTGGTGATGCTAAGCGACGAGGTTCGTGAAGAACGTGCCGAAGCCCCGGGCAATATCGGCGATCGTGCCTCCGAGTGACTCGAAGACCGACGCCGCCGAGTTCGGGTTGAAGGCGATGAAAAAGATCAAGAACGCGATACCAAGCCAGGTCAGAACCTTCTTGATCATGGCGGGCCTTCTCCTGTGGGTGCGGGTGACGGTCAGCGCCGCGGCAGTACTGACGGTATCAGTTTCGTCGCTCGGTGTGAACAATGTGGCCGAAAAGCCGATACCGTCTCCGCAGGTCAACGCCCAACTTTCAAGCTTTTCCCTGCAGGCACGGTGACGGCGCTCCGTACACGAGCTCGGACGGCACCCCCTCGGAGAGATCGTGCAGGACGACGTGCTCCGCGAGGAAGTAGCCCGCGCTTGCGGGCCACGCTACCGCATAGAGCCACATTCCTTTCGCCTCACTCACGTACGCACTTCGATCCTCCGGGGACTTGACGCACCACAGTGGAGTGGGGTGTCCAGCCGCCTTGATCTTGGCGTGAGGTCCAGGATGGCCACTCGGATCGGCGAGCGCCTCGGCGATGAGATAGCCGGGGTCGAAGCCCGGAATGCCGGCGAACCTGGTGCCCAGTCCGACACCCGGCTGCTCGGCGATCAGCATGACGTCGGCTGGCCCTCCGGCGAGCGGCTCGGGGCCGCTGCAGGCGATCGCGGTGGCGCGCACGCCCCGGCGATCGTCACCCGCCCAGCCGGCCCCGGTGACCATCCACCCGGCCGGCAACGGCCACGGGCACCAGAACGGCACCTTCTCGGGCGACGAGGCCTGGCGGCGCAGCATGCTGTCGACGATGTCCGCGTTGATGTGCTCCGCGACATGGAACGGGGGCACATCGCCGCAGTTGTCACAGCGCCAGTCGCTGTGCATCAGGTCCGGCTTCCGAACCTGTGCACCACACCTGGGGCAACTCACCGTGACACCCACATCCACTACCGTGCGGCCCGCGACGGCCCTCGTCAAGCGGATCCGCAGAACCCGGACGTATCAGCGAGATTCACCCGGGCGGGGGTCCCGCGTGCGCGCGAATCCAGGCGTGCATCGCGATGCCACTGGCGACCCCCGCGTTGATGGAGCGCGTGGAGCCGTACTGGGCGATCGAGAAGAGCTCCGAGCAGGCGCCTCGCGCCGCCTCGGACAGACCCGGGCCTTCCTGGCCGAACAGCAGGACGCAGCGTTGCGGGAGGGTGGTCGTCTCCATCGGCCGCGAGCCGGGCAGGTTGTCGATGCCGATCACCGGCAGGTCCCGCTCGGCGGCCCAGCCGGTGAACTCCTCGATCGTCGGGTGATGGCGCACGTGCTGGTAACGATCGGTGACCATGGCGCCACGGCGGTTCCACCGGCGTAACCCCACGATGTGCACCTCGGCCGCGAGGAACGCGTTCGCGTTGCGCACCACGGTGCCGATGTTGAAGTCGTGCTGCCAGTTCTCGATCGCCACGTGGAAGCCGTGCCGGCGGGTGTCCAGATCCTCGACCACAGCTTCGCGGCGCCAGTAGCGGTAACGGTCCACGACGTTGCGGCGATCGCCGTTGGCCAGCAGCTCCGGGTCGTACCGCTCATCAGTGGGCCACTCGCCGGACCAGGGGCCGACGCCCACTTCGGCGGACTCGTCCTCACCGATCATCATGGGCGGTCACGCTACCCAGTCACCGGAAGACACAGTCGGCAGGAGACGCAATGAGCGGCGGGGCCCTCCCCGGCACCCGCCGCCCACGCTTTGTTGGGGCAAGTGTGCCTTACCGTCCGTATCTATGTGAAGAATACTCAGGTGTGACCCAGGTCACATTTAAGTTTGTTGCCTATTACCGTGGGCGAGATGGATCTCGCGTAGATGTGACAAAAGGGACGCCACGAGTTGCTTCGTTAACCGCAGCGTGTCGCTCACCTATCGTTACGATGGGTGGCCTACGGCCCACCCCGTGTCTTGAATTCGTGCTGTAGACCACGTGTCATCCGCCGCCGAGGCGGGAATGGCGAGTGGGACGGATGGGTTTCACCGCACGAAAGCCAATTTCCCGTGGACGGAGACATCATGGCGACGGTTGCGCTGACCGCTGAGAACTTCGACGAGGTGACCGGCAAGGACGGAATCGTCCTGGTCGACTTCTGGGCTAGCTGGTGCGGGCCGTGCGTCCGCTTCGCTCCGACCTACGAGCGCTCCTCGGAGAAGCACGAGAACATCACCTTCGGCAAGGTCGACACCGAGGCCGAGCAGGCGCTCGCCGCGAAGTTCGACATCCGCTCGATCCCGACGATCATGGCCGTCCGCGACGGCGTCATCGTCTTCTCGCAGCCCGGGGCGCTCCCCGAGTCGGCTCTCGAGAACCTGATCGAGCAGGTCGAGAAGCTGGACATGGACGAGGTGCGCCAGCAGCTCGCCGCGCACAGCCACTGATCTCGTAGATACCTCGAAGACCCGCCGCCTGACAGGGCCGGCGGGTTTTTCGTTGGTACGCGTGTTCGACTGGACAGAGTGATCGAACGCGTGTTCGAATATCGGCCATGCGATGGTCCAACCTGTCGATCTCGACGGACGGCTCGCTCCTCGACAGGGCAGCGCCGGCGGCTCCACCCCTGCCGCTGGCGCTGCCCGGCGCCACCGTCCGCACGTTCGACACTCCCGGCTTCGCCGGCATGACGTTCTACGAGATCCAGGCCAAGAGCCTGATCAACCGGGTGCCGGGCGCCTCACGGGTGCCGTTCGAGTGGACCGTCAACCCCTATCGCGGGTGCTCGCACGCCTGTGCCTACTGCCTGTCCGGCGACACGCCCATCCTGATGGCCGACGGCACCAGCCGGCCGCTGTCCGAGCTGCGCCGGGGCGACGCCATCATGGGCACGATGGGCGCCGGCGCCTGCCGTCGCTATGTGCCGACCACCGTCCTCGACCACTGGTCGACCACGAAACCGGCCTTCCGGGTCACCCTGGCCGACGGCACCCGGCTGGTCGCCAGCGGCGACCACCGCTTCCTCACCGCCCGCGGCTGGCGGCATGTCAGCCCGGCCGAGGCCCACCAGCCCGCGCTCGCCGTCGGCGACCTGATGTTCGGTGTCGGCCACTTCGCCGAGCCGCCCAAGGAGACGCCCGACTACCAGGCCGGTTTCCTCTGCGGCCTGGTCCGGGGCGACACCGCCGGCCTCGACCGGGCGCGGGAGCGCGCCGAGCGCTACCTCGAAGACGTTCCCCTGCACGAGGCGCTGCGCTGGCCCGAGATGCCGACCGACGGCTGGCGCCGGGGCTTCCTGGCCGGCGCGTTCGGCTCGGTGGGCCGCGCCGACCGGCTGGCCATCTCGTTCACCAGCGCCGACCGCCAGTTCCTCAGCCGGGTGACCGAGGCGCTGACCCAGCTCGGCCTGCCCAGCCGGGGCCCGCGGCGCGGCAACGGCGTCGTCGAGCTCGACCGTGACCTCTGGACCGCGCTCCGCTTCCGCCACCTCACCGGCGTCGACGGCCCGCCGCTCGACGCGTCCGGCGCCGGCGTGCGGGCCGGCCGGCAGCTCGCCGTCGTCGACATCGAAGACCTCGAGCTCACCCTGCCGATGTTCGACATCTCCACCGGCACCAGCGACTTCATCGCCGACGGGGTGGTCAGCCACAACTGCTTCGCGCGGCACACACACAGCTATCTCGACCTCGACACCGGGCACGACTTCGATTCCAAGATCGTGGTGAAGGTGAACGCGGGCGATCTGATCCGCCGCGAGCTGGCCGCGCCCCGCTGGTCCGGCGCCCCGATCGCGATGGGCACCAACGTCGACGTCTACCAGCGGGCCGAGGGGCGCTACCGGCTGATGCCCCAGATCCTGGCCGCGCTGCGCGACCACGCGAACCCGTTCTCCATCCTGACCAAGGGCACGCTCATCCTGCGCGACCTCGATCTGCTGAAGCAGGCGGCCGAGGTCACCCGGGTCGGCCTGTCCTTCTCGGTCGGCTTCGTCGACGAGCGGGCCTGGCGCGCGGTCGAGTCGGGCACGCCGAGCCCACGGCGGCGGCTCGACGCGGTCCGCCGGCTCACCGACGCCGGATTCTCGATCGGCGTGCTGATGGCGCCCATCCTGCCCGGCCTCACCGACACCGACGAGGCGATCGACGAGACCGTCGCCGCCATCGCGGCCGCCGGCGCCACCAGCGTCACGCCTCTCCCGCTGCACCTGCGGCCCGGCGCCCGCGAGTGGTATGCGTCGTGGCTGACCCGCACCCATCCGGAGCTGGCGCCGCGCTACCGCGAGCTGTACGGCAACGGCTCGTACTCGCCGCAGTCCTACCAGCAGGAGGTGGTGGCCCGGGTGCGCATGGCGGCCCGCCGGCACGGCCTTCACCGGGCCAGTCCGGGCGAGGCCCGGGCGGTCACCGGGGAGGACCGGGTCATCGACGAGCAGGATAGGGCCATCGCCGAGCAGGACAGGCCGGAGCAGTTGACGCTGCTGTGATCGAACTACAGTCGGAGGTATGAGGAGCGCACAAGACATCCTGGCCGCGGCCAACGTGATCGCGGTGGTCGGCGCCTCGCGCGATCCGTGGAAGCCCTCCCACTCCGTACCACTGCAAATGCAGCGTCACGGCTGGCGGATCATCCCGGTCAACCCGTACGCCGATGAGATCTTCGGGGTCAAGGCGTTCCGCACCCTGGCCGACATCGACGAGCCGGTCGACCTGGTCGACATCTTCCGCCCCTCGTACGACGCGGTCGACATGGTCCGCCAGGCGGTCGCGATCAAGGCGCCGGCGGTGTGGCTGCAGAGCGGCATCGCCTCGGCCGAGGCCCGGCGCATCGCCGAGGAGGCGGGCATCGACTACGTGGAGGACCGCTGTCTCGCCGTCGAGCGGGCGGTCGGGCAGCTCACCAAGCTCAAATAGGTCACCTACCGTGTTCTCCCCTGTACCCCGGCTAGTACCGTGCCGGGGAACGAGGAGGACCTGATGACCTATCCCCCCGGTGGCACACCGGATCCATATCAGCCGCAGCAGCCCTACGGGCAGCAGCCATACGACCCGACCAGCGGGCAGCCGTACGGCTCGCAGCCGTCCAGCGGGCAGCCGTACGGTTCCCAGCCGTCGAGCGGCCAGCCGTACAGCGGTCAGCCCGGCTACGGCCAGCCGTACGGTGCCCAGCCCGGCTACGGCGCGCCGTACCAGCCGGTGACCAGCACGAACACGATGGCGATCCTGGCCCTGGTGTTCGCGTTCGTCTTCTCGCCGGCCGCGATCGTGCTGGGGCACATCGCCAAGAAGCAGATCCGCCAGACCGGTGAGCAGGGCGACGGCCTCGCCACCGCCGGCCTGTGGCTGGGCTACATCTTCACGGCCCTGGGCCTGCTGGTCTGCATCGGCTACGTGATCATCGTGGTGATCGCCGTGGGCAGCTCGGCCACGACATCGCCGTGATCCGCCACGCCGGTCTTTGTGCGCGAGCTGTCCCGCGCACAAAGACCGCGCGAGCGCTCAGCGGAACTCGGCCTCGCGCACGCTGTTGCCGCCGTCCACCACGAGCATCTGCCCGGTGATGTAGGACGCCGCCGGCGAGCACAGGAAGGCGATCGCCGCCGCCACCTCGTCCGGTGTGCCCGGCCGCCCGATCGGCGTACCCAGACCCTGCTTGATCTCGGTGACCGTCGACGCCGCCGTGTAGATCGTCCCCGGCGCCACGCAGTTGACGTTCACCCCGTCGGCCACCAGCTCCATCGCCAGCGCCCTGGTCAGGCCGACCACGCCGGCCTTGGCCGCCGCGTACGCCGCCTCGGTCGGCAGCGCGTTGACCGGCCCGGCGGTCGCCGCCAGGTTCACGATCCGCCCCCAGCCGCGCTCGGCCATGCCGCCCTGGAAGGCGCGGCTGCACAGGAACGCCGTGCTGAGATTCCGGTCGATCTCGGACTTCCACTCGTCGTAGGTCAGCTGCGCCACCGGCCGCAGCACCTCCGGGCTGGCCCGGCTCGCGAGCCCGGCGTTGTTCACCAGAACCTCGACGTCACCGAGCTGGTCGCTGATCGCGTCGGCGAGCGCGCCCACCTCGGCCTCATCGGTCAGATCGGCCACGAACCCGGTCACTCCGAGTTCCGCCGCACGCTCATGAATACGCCGCGTGGTCGACACGATCGCCACCCGGGCCCCGAGGTCCCGGAGCCGCCGCGCCGTCGCATAGCCGATCCCGTCCGGACTGCCGGCCCCCGTGACCAGGGCAACCTTGCCGTCCAGCCGCAGCGTGACCGGCGCCTCTTCCGGTTCCGTCGCTTCCACGTCGATCCCCATCTCACCAGAAATCCGAAACCGGCACTCTCCGCGCGGCCCCCAGTGACGGTCCCGCCGCCACGCTCCGCACCGGGTGACCCTGCGGCGATCCTGCCCCGTAGCTTCACCGAGAGCAAACATCGCCCCCGTCGTGGCGTACCCCGAGTCCGCCACCCCAGTCTCGGCCCACGCTCCTCGATCTCCGCGCCTCACTCACGCTCGTTCTTCGGTACGGAGTGAACACCCACCCACCAAGCCCACCTCGACGCCGCCCACTCTCCCTAACCCACCGAGCGGCCCCGCCAACCAAGCGGCTCACCTTTCCACCGCCCGGCCTCGCCCCCACGCGGCCTTCCCCACAACCGCCCGGCGTCGGCGCGACCTTCCCACCACGCGGTCGTCAACACCACGCGGTCGTCAACACCAAGCGGTCGTCAACACCAAGCGGCATCGCCCCCGCACGGCCCTCCGCACCGCGGCCTCGCACCGCACGGTCCTTCGCACCGCGGCCTCCGTACCGCACGGCCTCCGCACCGCACCACCTTCCCACCGCACGGTCGTCTCTCCGCCGCGCGAAAGCCTCCCCCACGCGGCCTTCCCTCTCCTCCGGCCTTGATGGCCGAGATCCGCTCCTGCTTGCACCACGCGGCCCACGGGGAGAAGTTCAGCCGAGGCGGGAGGCAGGGTGCGTTCCGCGGGGACAAATCCGGCTGCGCGTCGACCGCAGCCCACGCCGCGTTGAAGCCGGTCGCGCACAGGACGGCAGCCCACGCCGCGAGGAAGCCGGTCGCGCACGGGACGGCAGCCCACGCCGCGAGACGAATCCGGCTGGAACTCGAAACAGAGCCAACCCCACGAGACCAAGCCGGACCGCGCACGAAGAGGGAGCTGACCGCGAGACCAAGCTGGTGGGCGCACGGCGCGGGCGAGGGCCCGCGAGGAACGCGGTGGGCCTTGCGAGGGGGACCTGATTGCTGCGCGGGTCAGTTCGTGTGTGGGGTTGCGGTGGGGTTCGGCAAGGGGTGGATCGGGCCCTCCTCCATGAACAGGAGTGGAGCCCGGGCGCCGTAGCGGGCGGGAAGCTCCAAGCGGGCCCGGTCGAGGTCGCGGGTGCCTATCTCGATGCCGGTGCCGTCGTGGCGGGCGCCGATCGAGACCAGGCGGATGCCTCGGTGGGTCCAGAACTGGATGTCGGCGAGGACCCGGTCGTGCCAGAACGCCAGGTCGGTCGCGGAATGGTCGGCGTCGCGCACGACGATGCAGGCGTTCTCGGCGGCGCGGCGGATGAACTGGTCGAAGGCCGCTGACGGCACGCGGTAGACGATCGCCCGTACCCGCTCCTGGTCGACCTCGATCCCGGCGTAGCTGTCGGCGAACTCGGTGCGCCCGCCGCGGTCGACGCGGTCCATCGCGGCGCTCAGCTCGGCCGGTGTGGCCGGCATGAGCAGGCCGGCCACCGGCATGTGCTCGGCCCGGCGGCCGAACTCGCATCCGGCCGTGCTCCAGCCGCCGGTCAGTCCCGGCCCGGCGGCGGGCTGCTCCTCCGGCTGGTCGCCGCATCCGGCGGTCACGAGGATCGCCCCGAGAGCCGCTGCCAGTCCGACCAGGAATCGAGCGCGGTGCATCGCATTCCCCCTCTCTACCCCGGCCCGGCACTGCCCGCCAGGCGAGACCCGCAGGGCTCAACGAACGAAAGCCACTAACCGCGCAATCGGGGAATCTCAGTCGGTCAGCACGGGATCGACCACGGGGCGGTTGGCCCGGGCGGCGCCGAGAATGACCACGGCCACGCCGAGCAGGAGCAGGGCGAGACCCGGCAGGGCGGCCGCGCGCGGTGTCTGCCCGAGCCAGAGCCAGGCGAGCAGGGCGGCGCCCGGCACCTCGAGCAGGATCAGGACGCTGACCGTGGTGGCCGACGTGCGCTGCAGGGCGTAGTTGAACATCGAATGGCCCAGCAGCTGGGCCCCGATGACCAGGGCGAGGATCGCGGCCCACGTCTGCGCGTCGTAGCCGCCGAGCTGAACCCCGGAGACCAGGCACACGATCAGGAGCAGGACGGCGCAGACGCCGTAACAGATCCAGGTGTACGTGGTCGTGCTCAACGTCGTCCGGGCCTGCTCGCCGAGGGCGGTGTAGGCGGCGGCGAAGATCGCGCCGAACAGCGCCAGGACGTCGGCCAGGACCGCCTGCCCGGAAACGCCGATGTCGGCGCCCGTGGCCCAGGCCGCGCCGGCCACGGCCAGCACGATGCCCGCCCATCCGGCCGCCGACGGGCGGCGGCCCTGCACCAGCGCGATCAAGCCCTGCCACACGGGCTGCGTGGCCACCAGCGCCGTCGCGGTGGCCACCGAGCCCAGCTGGACGCTCGGCATCCACGTGGCGAAGTGTGCGGCCAGAGCCACCCCGGCGAGCACGCCGAAGAGCACCGACCGGCGGGAGGCGCCCCTGATCTCGGATCGCCTGGGCCCGTACGTGATGGGGGTAAGCGCGACCGTCGCCAGGAAGTTCCGCCAGAAGGCGATGGCCAGGGCCGGAGCGGCCGCGAAGGCGATCAGCGGCGCCGATGAGGAGACCGCGAGGACGGCCACGGTCAGCGCGACAACCGACCCGTTCACGCGCGATGAGGGCTTATTCATCCCCGGCCGTCGCTTCTTGCGGACTTGTACACCACAGTTCATCGATGCCTATTGAACTGAGAGTGACGATGTCGTTACAGTCACCGAGGTTTCGCATGACCCCTTTGAACCCCTGTGAACCCCTGATGCCCGGGAGGCTGATTTACCATGCCCGCATACCGTGCGGTCGTGTTCGACTTTTTCGGCACACTCACCCGCTCGGTCCAGCGCGGACCCCAGCACGCCGAGATCGCCCGGGCTCTCGGCGCCGATCCGGAAGCGGTCCGCGGTGTGCTGGACCGGACGTTCCGGGCTCGCGCCCGGGGCCGGTACGGCTCCGCGGAGGCCACCCTACGGTGGGTCATCGAGCAGGCCGGTGGCCGCCCCCTGACCGACCAGGTGCGGGCCGGAGTGCCGGCCCGGGTCAAAGCGCTGCAGGCCGACACCACGCTCCGCGAGGACGCGGTCAGCGCCCTCACCGCAATCAAGCGCCGTGGCCTGTCCACGGCATTGATCAGCGACTGCACACACGAGCTGCCCGCGTTCCTGCCCAGCCTCCCGGTGGCGCCCCTGCTGGACGCGACGATCTTTTCCGTACGGCTGGGAGCCTGCAAGCCCGACCCGCAGATCTACCTGGCCGCGTGCGACGAGCTCGGCGTCCAGCCCGGCGAATGCCTGTACGTGGGCGACGGCGGCAGCCACGAACTGACCGGCGCCGCGGCGGTGGGCATGACCCCCGTACGTCTAACCGCTCCTGATCTCGCCAATCACCTCACCTTCGACGCCGACACGAACTTCGCCGGCCGCACCGTCCGCTCGCTGACCGAGATCGTCGGGCTGGTCGATCAGGCCCGGGTCGGTGAGCCGGCACTACGATGACGCGGTGACTTCACCGTTGCTGGACGAGGCACTCAAGAAGGCGGCACTGGCCTGGATCTCCGTCGGGGACGGGCCGGCGCTGGCGCTGTGGTGCCTGCCGCTGGAGGGCACGCTGATCGTGGTCAGCGGCCCCGGCGAGCAGTTCGCCCCCGGCCTGGCCGAGGCGGCCCGGGCCACCGTCCGGCTGCGCGGCGACAACGGCGGCCTGATCCTGGTCACCGAGGCGACGGTGACCAGGCTGGCGCCGGGCAGCGAGGAATGGGAGACGGTGGCGCCGCAGCTGGCCGTCAAACGCCTCAACGCCTCGGGCACCGCCGAGCAGGTGGTGACCCGATGGGCCGAGACGGGCTGCGCGGTCGTACGGCTGACGCCCGCGCCCGATCAGACCCCGATCAGCCGCCCCGACCTGCCCAAGGACTCGGGCGCGGCCCCGCCCCGGGAGACACCGGCCCGGGTCGAGGTCACTCGCCCGTTCCGCCTGCACAAGGTCCGCAAACGCTGAGCCCGCCCTCCCAAGGGGGCCCCCGTCCTAGAGAGCATTCTCGCAAAAGCGGCCGCCGCGAGGCGCGGGGCTGTGGACAACCTCGCGAGTGTGGACAACAGCCGGTCGCCCGAGAATGGTGGTAACGGCGGTGACGCGGCAGCGGAGAGGCGCCCGGACCCAGATGGGCGCGGCCGCAGTGGGCGGCGCCGGGTAAGAAGGCGTTGAGCGGCGCCGGCAAGCAGGCGTTGAGTGGCGGACTAGCCGACGAACGGTGGTACCGCGATCTGGCCCGTGGCGACCGGCCAGACATGGCCGGCGACCGTGGCCGACACCGCCTCCCCGGCGACGGCGGTGACTGTGCACTCCAGGCGGGACGGGCGCTTCATCTCGATGCCCTGGTGGATGCGGTACGACGAGGTGCCGTCGGCCGGGAGCAGGCCCGCGTCGACCAGCCAGATGCCCAGGGCGAGCGCCGCCGAGCCCGTCGCCGGGTCCTCGGGGACGGCGCTGCCAGGGATGAAGACGCGGGCGTGCGCCTCCGACGACTCCGGGTTCCAGGCGACCACGCTGAGGTCGGTGACGCCGTGCTCCTGGGCCGCGCGGGCGTTGATCGTGATTTTGGCGAGCGCTTCCCGCCGTACGGGAAAAATCACCCAGTCCAAGCCTCCCCCGGCGTGACGTGGGGCACCGCCGGCATGGTCCTCGGCCGCCAGGCCGGTGATCTCGAGGAGCGGCTCGACCGCCAGGGCCGGGCCCAAGCGGGGCGTCCCGCCGGTGACCGTGGCCGAGCCGTGCGACGTCACCGTGATCGGCAGCAGGCCCGCCCCGCACTCCTGGATGACGTCGCCGGGCGGGAAGAGGCCCCGGCGCATCGAGGTCACCGCGGCGCCCACGCTCGGGTGACCCGCGAACGGGATCTCCAGCTCCGGAGTGAAGATCCGCACACGATAGGTGGCGGCGGGGTCTGTGGGGGAAAGGACGAATACCGTCTCGGAGAGGTTGAACTCGCGGGCCAGGGTGTGCATCTGGTCTGCGGCTAAATCGTCGGCGCCGTAGACGACGGCGAGCGGATTGCCCGCGAACGGGCGGTCGGTGAACACGTCGACGATCTCGTACGCCACTCCTGACATGTCCGGACCCTAACCTAGGCTGAAGGCGTGACCATGGGGACGAGGGTTTATGTGGCCCGCCTCGCCGGTCTGCCCGTGTTCGACCCCAACGGGGACCGGGTCGGGCGGGTACGCGACGGCGTGGTCCGCCTGCGCACCACGACCCGGCCGCCCCAGGTCGTCGGGCTGGTGGCGGAGATGGCGCTGCGCCGGCGGATCTTCCTGCCGATCGGGCGGATCACGTCGATGGACGCCGAGAACGTGGTGCTCAGCAGCGGCAGTCTCAACCTGCGCCGGTTCGAGAAACGGCCCAACGAGCTGCTCGTCATCGAGGACCTGCTCGACCGCCGGGTCGAAGTGGTGCCCGAGCACGGCGAGGGTGCGGCCACGCCGGGCGTGGTCGTCGACATCGGGATGGATCTCAACCGCAACAACGAGTGGCTCGTCACCCGGGTCGCCGTGCGGGAGCACACCGGGCGGCTGACCCGGCGCGGGCATGTCTTCCAGGCCGAGTACGAGCGGGTGCGCGGGCTGGTCGGCCCGACCGACACGCAGGGCACCTCCAACCTGCTGGCCCTGCTCGAGCAGATGCGCCCGGCCGACATGGCGAACGCGCTGCAGGATCTGCCGGACGCCCGGCGCAACGAGGTCGCGGCCGCGCTCAGCGACCGGACGCTGGCCGACGTGCTCGAGGAACTGCCCGAGCACGATCAGGTGGAGATCCTGGTCCGGCTCGACCGTGAGCGCGCCGCCGACGTACTGGAGCGCATGGACCCGGACGACGCCGCCGACCTGCTGGCCGAGCTGCCCAAGGCGGAGCAGACCGTGCTGCTCGACCTGATGGAGCCGGAGGAGGCCGACCCGGTCCGGCAGCTGATGAACTATCGCCCGGGCACGGCCGGCAGCGTGATGACCTCGGAGCCGGTGATCCTCACCCCGGACACGACGGTGGCCGAGGCGCTGGCCCGCATCCGGGAGCCGGAGCTGTCGCCGGTGGTCGCCGCGCAGGTTTTCGTCGCGCGGGCGCCGTCGGCCACGCCGAGTGGGAAATATCTCGGCATGGTGCATTTCCAGCGGCTGCTGCGTGAGGCCCCGTCGTCGATCCTGGGCGGGATCGTCGACAACGACATCGAGCCCCTGCGCCCCGACGCACCCCTCGCCGAGATCATCAAGCGGATGGCGACGTACGACCTGGTGGCGATGCCGGTGATCGACTCGACGCGCCGGCTGGTCGGGGCGGTGACCGTCGACGACGTGCTCGACCATTCGCTGCCGCGTGACTGGCGCGAGCGGGACAACCTGGGCGCCGACGAGACGGACGAGGTCACGCTGTGACGGAGCCCCGGCGGGACCGCCTGGACCAGCCCGTCGAGCCGGGACGGGTGCGGCTGCCCCGGTTCAACCCGGAGGCGTTCGGCCGCTGGTCGGAGAGCATCGCCCGATATATGGGCACGGCACAGTTCATCGTGTGGATGACGCTGGTCATCGCCGGCTGGTTCCTCTGGAACACGCTGGCGCCGAAAGGCCTGCGCTTCGACCCGTACACCTTCACGTTCCTGACCTTGATCTTGTCTTTGCAGGCGTCGTACGCGGCGCCGCTGATCCTGCTCGCGCAGAACCGGCAGACCGACCGGGACCGCCTGGCGATGGAGGAGGACCGGCGGCGGGCCGCGATGCAGAAGGCCGACACCGAATATCTGGCCCGCGAGATCGCCTCGCTGCGGATCGCGCTGGGTGAGGTGGCGACCCGCGACTTCCTGCGCTCGGAGCTGGCGAGACTCGCCGACGAGCTGGACGAGGCGGCCCATCGGCGGGACAAGCGGGCGCGCCAGGAGTGGGAGGACGACCGCAAGGAGTGGGAGGCGGAGCACTAGTAAGGAGCGACGTA
Organism: Paractinoplanes atraurantiacus; assembly: GCF_900215205.1. Taxonomy (GTDB): domain Bacteria; phylum Actinomycetota; class Actinomycetes; order Mycobacteriales; family Micromonosporaceae; genus Actinoplanes; species Actinoplanes atraurantiacus. Next base: position 521,874 of record NZ_OBDY01000001.1, on the reverse strand, counting down.
GCATGGCATCCATGTCCGCTCCCGCCTCCACCATCGAGGACGCGATTCAGGCCGCTCTGGCCACGGTCGACGACCCCGAGATCCGCCGCCCGATCACCGAACTCGGCATGGTCAAGGGCTTCACTGTCGCCGACGGCTCGGTCCGGGTCGAGTTGCTGCTCACCGTGGCCGGCTGCCCGCTGCGCGACAAGCTGAACAACGACATCACCGCCGCCCTGACCAAGATTCCCGGCATCTCCTCGGTGAGCATCGATTTCGGTGTGATGACCGAGGAGCAGCGCAAGGCGCTGCAGACCACGCTGCGCGGTGGTTCCGCTTCGGCGGAACCGGTCATTCCGTTCGCCCAGCCCGGCTCTCGCACGAGGGTGTACGCCGTAGCCAGCGGCAAGGGCGGCGTCGGCAAGTCGAGCGTGACCGTCAACCTGGCCGCGGCCCTCGCCAAGCGGGGCCTGTCGGTGGGCGTGATCGACGCCGACATCTACGGCCACTCGGTGCCGCGCATGCTGGGCGTCGAGGCCCGGCCGACCCGGGTCGAAGAGATGATCATGCCGCCGCAGTCGCACGGCGTGAAGGTGATCTCGATCGGCATGTTCACCGCGGGCAACGCGGCCGTGGTGTGGCGGGGCCCGATGCTGCACCGGGCGCTCCAGCAGTTCCTGGCCGACGTCTACTGGGGCGACCTCGACGTGCTGCTGCTCGACCTGCCGCCGGGCACCGGCGACGTGGCGATCTCGCTGGCCCAGCTCCTGCCCAACGCGGAGATCGTGGTCGTCACCACCCCGCAGATGGCCGCGGCCGAGGTGGCCGAGCGAGCCGGGGCGATCGCCCTGCAGACCCACCAGCGGGTCATCGGCGTCGTGGAGAACATGTCCTGGCTGGAGCTTCCGGACGGCTCGCGCATGGAGGTCTTCGGCGCGGGCGGCGGGCAGACCGTGGCCGACTCGCTGACCACCGCGATCGGCGCCTCGGTGCCGCTGCTGGGTCAGGTGCCGCTGGACACCCGGGTCCGCGAGGCGGGCGACGCCGGCGACCCGATCGTGCTGGCCGCTCCGGACGCGCCGGCGGCCAAGGCCCTCGACGCCGTCGCCGCCAAGCTGGCCGTCCGCCGCGACTCCCTCGTCGGCAAGCCGCTCGGCCTGATGGTCAACGCCAAGAAGGCTTAAGTAGCGTCCAGGTCCAAGGTTCGCGCCTTCGGCTCCGATTTAGCGATCGAAGTCGAGGGCGCTTTCTTGATGTCCGCGGCCTCGGCGACGTCGGTCAGGCCGGTCTTCACGCCGTTCAGGTCGGACTTGACGTCCTCGAGGAGGCCCTGGAGCGGCTTGCGGATCGCCGCTTCCTCGTCCTCGCTGATCAGGTGCTTGCGGATGAACGCCTTGGGGTGAAGATCCTGCAGCTGCAGGTCGGTGCCGAGCTCGCGGTTGAGGTCGCTCGTCGCGTTCTGCGCCATGGCGCGCAGGCCACGCAGCATGCGCATGCCGTCGCCGATCACCTTCGGCAGCCGCTCGCCGAAGATCAACAAAGCGAGCAGCAGCAGCGCGCCGATCTCCCACCAGTTCAGGTTCTCGAACATGAGGGCGGCCTCCCTTGTCTCCGCGGCCCAGCCTACGCACGGAACCTGTCAGTTGGCAGTCCGCAGATGGTTCAGTTGGAGTCCGCGACCAATGTCACGGACGCCGTCTGGGTCTTGGTGCCGCGACGGTACTCCACGGAGACGGTCGAGTCCGGAGCGTACTTGCGCACCAGGGCGATCAGATCGGTGCCGTCCTCGACCGCGTGCCCGTCGAGCTTGGTGACCACGTCACCGGCCTTGAGGCCCGCGGTGGCGGCCGGCCCGGAGGGCTCGACCGAGCGCAGCCGGGCCCCGGTCGCGCTGGTGCCGCCGGTGGCCACCTCGGCGCCGATCACCGTGCGCCGGGCCTTGCCGGTGTCGATGATGTCGCCGGCCACCCGGCGGGCCTGGTTGATCGGGATGGCGAAGGCCAGGCCGATGTTGCCGGCCTCGGTCTCGGTGCCGCCGACCGAGCGGATCACCGAGTTGACCCCGACCACCTGGCCGGCCGCGTTGACCAGCGGGCCGCCCGAGTTGCCCTGGTTGACCGCGGCGTCGGTCTGGATGGCCGCGTAGTAGCGGGTCGTGCCGCCCGACTCGCCGCCCGCCTCGATGGTGCGGTCGAGCGCGCTGACTATGCCGGCGGTGACCGTGTTGACCAGGGCCAGCGGCGAGCCGAAGGCGAGCACCGGGTCGCCCACCGCGATCGAGTCGGAGTTGCCGATGGCGACCGGGGTGAGGTTGGACTTGGCGACCTTGATCACGGCGATGTCGGACTCGGGGTCGCGGCCGACCACCTTGGCGCTCGCCGTGGAGCCGTCACTGAACGCGACCGACATGGTGTCGTCGTCGGCGCCCTCGACCACGTGGTCGTTGGTGATCACGTAGCCGTCCTTGGACACCACGAAGCCGGAGCCGATCGCGCCGGTCACCCGAACCGTCACCACGCTGGGCAGGACCTTTTTGGCCACACCGGCCAGCGAGTCGGGGGCCCGGTTGGCCGCGGCCGGAGCGTCCTCGGCCGGCGCGCCCAGGCTGGACGCGGCACCGCCGCCGACCCCGCCGCGCACGGCGAAGACATAGCCCAGGGTGCCGCCCAGTCCGCCCGCGAGCAGCGCGGTGACCAGGCAGATCAAGAGAATTGGGGTGTACGAACGACGCGGCGCGTCCGGGTCGGTGACCGGCTCCGGCGGCGGGCCGGGGGTGGCCGGGACGCCCTGCACCACGACGGCGGCCGGGGCGTACGGGTCACGCCACGGGTCGGCCATCGACCCGGACCACAGCGCGTCGGACCCCCAGGGCGAGGGTGGTTGACCATTGGCAGGCGGCGGAGTGGGACGCGCGTTCCAACCGTCGGTCACGTCGGTGCCTCCACTCATGTTCCGCCCGGCTCCCCCTCCAGGATGACACGGATCCCCCGCACTGCCTCTCCCCGGCCCTTTTATCCCATCGACGGCCAGGTGCGTGCTAAGGGAGCCTCGCTTTACTCTTTATGGGCATCCTCAGCCGCTCCGGAGGTTCGTCATCGTCCCGTCAGCCCGCTCGATCGGTCCCCAGCCGGCCACCAACGGCTCCCAGTTCGCCGAGGCGTACGCGGACGAGGACATCGTCCTGCAGACCGCGCGCAGCCTCGCCCACGAGCTCGGCCTGTTCAGCGTCACCCCGGCCGCCGGGTCCGTGCTGCGCCTTCTGGCTGCCGCGGGCAGCGCCAAGGCGGTGGTGGAGATCGGCACGGGTACGGGGGTGAGCGGTGTCTGGCTGCTGCGGGGCATGCGCGCCGACGGGGTGCTCACCACCATCGACGTCGAGAACGAGCACCAGCGGATCGCCCGGCGGATCTTCGCCGAGGCCGGGTTCGCCCCGTCGCGCACCCGGATCATCACCGGGCGGGCGCTCGACGTGCTGCCCCGGCTCGCCGACGGGGCGTACGACCTGGTCTTCGTCGACGCCGACCCGACCGAGTTCGGCGCCTGCGCCGACGAGGCGCTGCGGCTGCTGCGCCCGGGCGGCGCGCTCGTGATCAACGGCGTGCTGGCCGGCGGCCGGATCGCCGACCCGTCGGCCCGCGACGTCGAGACGCTGACCATCCGCGAGACGGTCCGCTCGGTGCGCGAGTCCGAGGAGTGGATCCCCGCGGTGATCTCGTCGGGCGGCGGGTTACTGACCGCCGTCAAGCGCTGAGAGATAGCGCAGCAGGGTCCGGGCGCCCCAGCCGGTGGCGCCGCGCGTGGTCTCCAGCTCCAGGGTGTCGCTCCAGGCGGGAGCGGCCATGTCGATGTGCGCCCAGCGGTCCGCGTACGGCCCCAGGAAGTCGCGCAGGAACAGGGCGGCCACCACGGCGCCGGGCGAGCCCATGGGTGAGCTGTGCCGGTCGGCCACGTCGCTGCGGAGCAGGTCGCGGTAATCGGCCGGCAGTGGCATACGCCACATCTTCTCGCCGGCCCGCTCGCCGGCCGCCCGCAGGGCGGTGGCCAGGTCGTCGTTGTCGGTGAAGAGGGCGGAGATCTCCGGGCCCAGCGCGACCTTCTGCGAGCCGGTCAGCGTGGCCAGGTCGACGATCACGTCGGGCTCGAGGCCCTCGACCGCGTAGCCCAGCGCGTCGGCCAGCACCAGGCGGCCCTCGGCGTCGGAGTTGGTGGTCTCGGTGGTGCTGCCGTCGTACTGGGTGATCACGTCGCCGGGGCGGAAGGCGGAGCCGCTCATGGCGTTCTCGGCCAGCGGCATCAGCGCGGTGATCCGCACCCGCAGGCCGAGGTCGGCCGCGCCGAGGGTGGCCGCGGCCACCGCGGCCGCGCCGGCCATGTCGTTCTTCATCCGCTTCATGCCCTCGCGGGTCTTCACCGAGAGGCCGCCGCTGTCGAACGTGATGCCCTTGCCGACCAGCACCACGTGGGTGGTCGCGCCCGGCGGCTGCCAGGTCATCTCGACCATGCACGGGCGCCATTTGGAGCCACCGCCGACGGCGCGCAGGCCACCGAAGCGGTCCAGGCCGGCGCCCGCGTGGACGCGGACCGCGATGCCGGGCCGCCGCGCGGACGCGCCGGCCATCTCCTCGGCGAACCAGTCCGGGATCTTCAAGTTCGGTGGTGTGTTGGTGAGGTCGCGCGCGAGCCAGGTGGCGCGGGCCGCGATCTGCGCCTGGGCCAGGCTCCGGGCGTACACCTCAGGCCTGGTGTTGACCAGATCGACCGGAGCCGTGCGCGGCTCCTGGCGGGCGTCGCGATAGCGGTAGCCGCCGAGCCAGAGGCCCTCGGCCAGGTCGCGGACGTCGGCGCCGTCATCGACGAGGATCTGCAGAGGCTCGTCGCTCTCGCGGGCGATGGCCGCGCCGGCGGAACGCCAGCCGGCGCTCACGTCGACCAGCAGGACTTTCGCCGGGCGCTGGAGCGGCCGGCGAAGAACGATCACAGGATCGGGACGGTCACCCAGAGCGGCGATCTCGTCACCGAGGGCGCCGTCGACGTGCGACAGTGGACCCGGCGCGCCGATCGGCACCACGCGGGTCAGGCCGTCGTCGAGGTGGTCGGTCAGCCGGATCGGAAACACGAGAGCATGACCTTTCTCGAAGACGTGGAAAGCCCGCCGGTACGGGCGGTACCGTACCGGCGGGCTCGCGTGAAACGTCAGCCGGCGATCGACTTCAACGCGTCACCCAGCGCGCTGGCCTCGTCCGGAGTCATCTCAACGACGAGACGGCCACCACCTTCCAGCGGGACACGCATGACGATGCCCCGACCCTCCTTGGTGACCTCCAGCGGACCATCGCCCGTCCGCGGCTTCATCGCCGCCATCTTGTCTCCCCTCAGACCCACATCAGGGTGTCGGTGGGTTGCCCCACAGCCACTTGTCAACGGTCACGTGCTCAGCCCCACGTGACGTGGTACCTCGTATCCGACCGGCGGCCGAGGGGCCTTTGCGCGTCATCACGCAGAGCGGCCCACCGTGCCGATCAAACATTTTCCCTGATGAACACCGGCGAACCCAAACCCAGCCCGGGCGGATGTGACAGCGTCTAGCATATCGCCTTTCGGGCTGTCACAATGTGCGGTCATGCAGGCGCGGTCCGCACTCTTCGACCTGTACGGCGACTACCTCCGCCCGCGAGGCGGGCGCGCACCGGTTGCGGCCCTGGTCAAGCTGCTCGCGCCACTCGGCATCGCTCCTCCCGCTGTGCGCACCGCGGTGTCCCGCATGGTGCGCCAAGGCTGGTTGCACCCTATGCGATTGGTCTCCGGACCGGGATATCTGCTGACCCCGAAAGCCGCCCGCCGTCTCGACGAGGCGGCGGCGCGAATCTACCGGACCGGGCGGGTGAGCTGGGACGGCAAGTTCGACCTGATCCTGCTGCACGGCCCGCTGGCCAAGCGGGACGCGGCCCGGCTGACCTTCCTCGGCTACGGGTCGCTGGGCGAGCACGCGTGGGTCGCGCCCCGGGCCACCGAGGAGGTGGACACGGTGCTGACCGACGCCGGGGTGCCGTACGAACGGTTCAGCGCCGCCCACGCGGCCGGCTCACCGGGCGCGGCCGAGGTGGTCGGCAAGGCCTGGGACCTGACCGGGCTGGCCCGCTCCTACGAGGAGTTCGTGTCCGACCTGAGGCCGGTCGTGACCACGGTGAACGCGCGCAGCAGCGACGAGGAGGCGTACGCGGCCCGCTTCCGCCTGGTCCACTCGTGGCGATCGTTCCTGTTCCGTGACCCGCAGCTGCCCACCTCGCTGCTGCCGCCGCGCTGGCCGGGCACGAGCGCGGCCGGTTTCTTCGACCGGCACGCGACCCGGCTGCGCCCGGCGGCCGACCGGTATGTGGAGCGCTGCCTGCAATCCGTGACTCGCAGCCGTGTGGGATTCTCAGACTCATGACGGATTCCCTGCTGGTCGACCGCACTGACGCTGTCGTCACCCTCACGCTCAACCGGCCGTCGGCGATGAACGCCCTCGACGTCGACCTCAAGGAGGCGCTGCGCGACACGCTGGCCTCCCTGGAGTCCGACAAGTCGTGCCGGGCGATCGTGCTGGCCGGGGCCGGCAACGCCTTCTGCGTGGGCCAGGACCTGCGGGAGCACGCCGAGCAGCTCGAGTCGGGGCGCACCGACCTGGACACGGTGCGGGTGCACTACAACCCGATCGCCCAGCGGCTGGCCAGCATGCCCAAGCCGGTGGTGGCGGCGGTGCGGGGCATGGCGGCCGGCGCGGGCGCCTCGCTGGCGCTGCTGGCCGACTTCCGCATCGGCGGGCCCAAGACGGGCTTCCTGATGGCCTTCGCCAACGTGGGCCTGGCCGGCGACAGCGGGGTCTCGTGGTCGCTGCCGCGGATCGTCGGGCACGCGCGGGCGCTGGAGCTGCTGCTGCTCGCCGAGCCGGTGCGGGCCGAGGCCGCGTACGGGATGGGCCTGCTCTCGCGGTTGACCGAGGACGACGAGCAGGTGCTGCCGGTCGCGCAGGAGCTCGCGGCCCGGCTCGCGGCGGGCCCGACGGTGGCCTACGGGGCGATCAAGCGGGAGCTGTCCATCGGCGACGCCGGCACGCTGTCCGACGCCTTGGCGGCCGAGGCGCAGGCCCAGGCCATCTGCGGGGCGACGGCCGACCACAAGAACGCGGTCGACGCCTTCGTGGCCAAGCAGAAGCCGGTCTTCGAAGGCCGCTGATATTACCCTTTTGGGATCGTCACATTTATAAAGGTCGATGCATAGGCTCCTCCCGACGCGTCCTACCGGGCGCGCGTACCCCGTGGGAGGGCCGAATGGTCAAGTGGCGGATCTTCTTCGGCGCGGCGATGGCCGCGCTGACCATGGCGGCGGGCGGCGCGATCGCGTCCCCGGCCGCCGCGGCGTCGGTCGACCCGACGCCGTCCGTCGTCGGCGGCACGCGCGCCGCACAGGGCGAATTCCCGTTCATGGTGCGGCTGTCGATGGGCTGCGGCGGCGCCCTCTACAGCCCGACCCTGGTCCTCACCGCGGCCCACTGCGTGAGCCGCACCGGCACGAACACGTCGATCACGGCCACCGCCGGTGTGGTCGACCTCAACTCCACCAGCAAGATCACGCGGAAGTCGAACTACGTGTACCGCGCGCCGGGATACAACGGCGCGGGCAAGGACTGGGCGCTGATCCGCCTGGCCAGCCCCATCACCGGCCTGGCCACCCTGCCGATCGCGACCACGACGGCGTACGACTCGGGCACGTTCACGATCTCCGGGTGGGGCGCGGCCAGCGAAGGTGGGTCACAGCAGCGGTACCTGCTCAAGGCCACGGTCCCGTTCGTGAGTGACGCGACCTGCAACTCGTCGGCCATGTACGGCGGCGAGATCATCGCCACCGACGAGATCTGCGCCGGCTACACCTCCGGCGGCGTCGACACCTGCCAGGGCGACTCGGGCGGCCCGATGTTCCGCCGCGACGCCGCCAACGCCTGGATCCAGGTCGGCATCGTCAGCTGGGGCGACGGGTGCGCCCGCCCGAACAAGCCGGGCGTCTACACCCAGGTCAGCTACTTCGCGTCGGCGATCCGCTCGGCGGCCACGTCGCTGGGCGGCTAGCTCACCGACTGATGCCGCGGCGCCGTGCCACCAACCGGCGCCGCGGCACCACCGCCGGATCCCGGCGGACGTAAGACCTCGGCGATGACGTCGTTGATCAGGTCCGGCGTGATCGGACGGTGCGCGACGAAGCGCCGGTAGAAGAACGGCGCCGCGAGCAGATCGACGGTGAGGTCCAGGTCGAGGCGGACGGACAGTTGGCCGCGATCTCGGCCTCGGGCCAGGGCGACGAGCAGCGGCTCGCGGCGGCGGCGGGTCAAGTCGGCGTGGAGGGTTCGGAGCGCGGGATCGCGCTCCGCGGCGTCGATGAACGCGGCGAGCAGGCGCGGGAACGGCGTACGTTCCAGCAGGTCGGCGAACGCGGCGAGTAGTTCCGCGACGTCGGTCGCGACGTGTCCGGTGTCCGGGACCGGGAACGGCTGGAAGGTCGCGTCCATGGCGTCGATCAGCAACGCGCCGGAGGTGGGCCAGTGCCGGTAAAGCGTCGCCTTGCTGGCGCCTGCGCTCCGGGCCACCGCCTCCATGGTGAAGCCGGCCAGCCCGTGCTCGTCGAGCACCTGAAGCGCGGCTCGCAGTACTCGCCGCCGGGCGCCGATTCCGCGTGGAATGGGCGTTCCCGCTTCTGCCGGCACGGGTGGCTCTTCCACTGCCCCCACCTCCATCGAAACGGTAGCGTACCGATAAGAGTACGGGTCCGTTTCGTTAGGAGGATCCGATGCGACCTTGCCGTGGCTATTGGCCGGTGACCGCGATCGTGGGCGGCGAATGCGCGGTCGGCGGCGCGCTGGATCTGCTCAGGGCGCCGCCGTTCTACCCGGTGATGCTGGAGCTCGGCTATCCCGGTTACCTTGCCTCGATCATGGGAACCGCGAAGGTCATCGCGGCCGTGGTCCTCGTGGCGCCCCGGCTGCCGCGACTGAAGGAGTGGGCGTACGCCGGCGTCGCGATCAATATGATCGGTGCCGCCGCCTCACACGCCGCGATGCGTCAGGCCGTGACGACGCTGGTCGCACCGGCCACGTTCACGGTCCTCATGCTTCTGTCCTGGGCGTGGCGCCCTCCGAGCCGCCGGCTCTGACATCGGACAGAGCGGGGCTAGTCTTCGTCGTCTTCCTCTTCGGGATCCTGGTTGGCCTCGACGCCCAGCACGAACGCCTGCATCGCCAGCTCGTCGCCCGACGGCCACACGTATGTCGGAAGCTCGGCCGGGCCCAGCTCGAGGACGTGGGACCAGAACTGGCGTACCGCCTCGGCGGGGGTCGTCGCCTCGATCGGGAGGGCCACGCTGACCAGCCACGTCGGGCGGTTCGGGCCCTTCGGCTCGGCGCCCAGGGCCGTCGCGAAGCGCCGGAACGTCTCGGCGTCGACCGGGACGGCCTCGCCCTCGGTCAGGCCGGGGGCCGGGACCGGGTCGTCGAAGGAACGCCGCAGATATGTCAGCACCAGCACGTCGCCGTCGGTCTTGGCGGCCCGGGCGAGCGCCACCACGTGGCCGTCGGCCACCAGCAACACCTCGTCGTCCGGCGCCACCGAAGACGCGCCCGCCGACACCGTGACGGTGTCGTGGTGGAACAACCTCTCGTCGGCCCACCTGTCCGCCGGAATGATCACCGCCCACTGACCCATGGGCTCCATCCCATCATGCGCGGGGGTGCGCACCGAGGGGTGGGACCCAACAACCCGCCACATGGTCGTCGACCATGCCGGTGGCCTGCATCAACGCATAGGCCGTGGTGGGGCCGACGAAGCGGAAGCCGCGCTTTTTCAGATCTTTGGCCATGGCCGTGGACGCCGGGGTGATGGCCGGGACGTCGGCCCGGGTCTTGGGGCGGGCCGGGCGCGGGTCGGGCGCGAACGACCAGAGCAGCTCGGTGAGACCGCCCGGCAGGTCGGCGGCGGCGCGGGCGTTGGCGATCGCGGCCTCGATCTTCATCCGGTTGCGGACGATGCCGGTGTCGGTCATCAGCCGGGCCGCGTCGGCGCCGGAGAACGCGGCCACCTTGTCGATCGAGAAGCCGGCGAAGGCGGCCCGGAAGGCCGGCCGCTTGCGCAGGATGGTGATCCAGGAGAGGCCGGACTGGAACGCCTCCAGGCACAGCCGCTCGTAGAGCGCGTCGTCGCCGCGGACCGGCTTGCCCCACTCGTCGTCGTGGTAGGCCGCGTAGTCGGGGCTGGAGCCGCCCCAGAAGCAGCGGGCGCGCCCGTCGAGGCCGATCACGAGCCCGGCGTCATCTGTCATGGCGACCACCGTAGAGCCGCCGTACGACAAAAGCCCTAGGGGAGCCGGCCCTGCTCGACCAGGCGGCCGAACTTCTTCAGGGCGCCGGTGAAGCTCAGCTTGGAGCCGGGCCAGAGCACCGGCCACGCGATCTTGCCGACGGGGCCGGCGGGCAGGTGGAACCACTCGTGCAGGACCACCTGGGTGCGGTCGCCGGACATCGCCGTGCACCGCATCGACCCGGGGCCGCGCAGGAAGCGGCCGCAGTGCACGACCCGTACCTCATAAGGCGCATTGACCTTGACCACGCGCAGCTCGTCGCGGAGCGCGGCCGGGCCGATGGCGGTGATGGCCTCGACCAGGCTGCCCTCGCCGCCGTCGCCCTCGACCACGCGCACCTTGGTGAACGGGATCCACTCGGACTGTTTCTCCCAGCTCAGGAACGCGGCGAAGACCCGCGGGGCGGGAGCGTTGACGATGACCGTGGCGGTGACCTCACCGGTGCCGGGTGTCGCGGCGTCGCCGAGGCCCGGGTCGGTTGCGCTCACTGCTTGGCCGCCGGCTCGTCGGCGGGCACGGTGGTGATCTCGATGACCGGCGCGGGACCGGGCTCGGCGGCGGGCTCGGCCTTGGGCTCGGAAGCGGGCACGGGGGCGGGGGTCACCGGTGCTATCGCCGCCTCGCGGGCGCGGCGCAGCACGTCGGCGTCGGCCACGCGGCCCTCGCGCAGCGCGGTGACCTCGGCCTCGAGCACGCCGATGAGCTCGCCCTTGTAGCCGATGTCGTACGCCGCGCGCTGGAGCGCCTGGTCGACCTGGGCCATCCGATAGCCGCGCCAGGCGGTGTCGAACTTGGTGTGGGTCACGTCCTCCTCGCCGAGGGGCCGGTCGCTGGGCAGCGGCACGGCCCGGCCGTCCGGCTCGACCGGCGTCAGCGCGCTGTCGTTGCCACCGATCATCACGGTCACACCGAACACGATCGCAGCCACGACCAACGCCACGACGATGAAGAGGAAAAGCTGGCCCATGCGCAAGATGTTGGCACGCCGCGCTGTGCGTGGCGAGCCCGCCACCCCGACCGGTACGCGGGCGTGATCTCAGGTCCAGGTGAGGATCTTTTTGCGCCAGGCGTAGAGGATGCCCAGGGCCAGCACCGCCACGAACACGCCCATCTCGGTCACGGTGGTCAGGCCGAAGCCCGGCCGGTCGAACACGACCGCCCAGGGGAAGAGAAAAACGGCCTCCACGGCGAAAAGCACATAGAGGTACGCGTACACGTAGTACCGGATCTGGGCCTGCGCCCAGTCGCCGCCGACCGGGTCGATGCCGCTCTCGTACGAGACGTATTTGCCGGGCGGCTGGGCCGGGTCGGCCGGGCGCAGCAGCTTGTTGGCCGTGAACGCTCCCACGAAGACCAGCACGCCGACGGCGGCCACCAGCCCGAGCGTGGCGTACGACCCGAGATACCCGTCCACAACCTCGGAGCCTAGTCGAACCCCGTAAGTGGCACTCGGCCGCCGGATAGTGGACTCTTCTGGTTCATGCAAGCCTCACCTGGCTACTGTGGTCAACGGCTCACGGCCGGTGAGTAAGGAGCGCCGACGTAGTCTGGAAGTGACGAGTTCTGCGGGCCGGCTCATAGATGACCATCCCCGGCCGGCCGGCAACCTTTGGAGGTTGGGAACGTGTCCGCTGGAGCGAAACGGGTCGAACAGTTGGACCGGGTGGTCATCCGGTTCGCGGGCGACTCGGGCGACGGCATGCAGCTGACCGGTGACCGATTCACATCCGAGACGGCCCAGCTGGGCAACGACATATCGACGCTGCCCAATTTCCCGGCCGAGATCCGCGCCCCCGCAGGCACCTTGCCGGGCGTGTCGAGCTTTCAGGTGCACTTCGCCGACTACGACATCCTCACGCCCGGCGACGCGCCGAACGTGCTGGTCGCCATGAACCCGGCCGCCCTCAAGGCCAACCTGGCCGACCTGCCCGCCGGCGCCGACATCATCGTCAACACCGACGAGTTCACCAAGCGCAGCCTGGCCAAGGTCGGGTGGGCGACCAGCCCGCTCGAGGACGGCTCCCTCGGTGAGTTCGCGGTTCATCCGGTCGCCCTGACCTCGATGACGGTGGGCGCGCTGGCCGACCACGGCATCTCGAAGAAGGACGCCGAGCGGGCCAAGAACATGTTCGCGCTCGGCCTGCTCAGCTGGATGTACTCGCGCCCCTTCGAGTCGACGATCCGGTTCCTGGAGCGCAAGTTCGCCAAGCGCCCCGAGCTGGTCGCGGCCAACAAGGCGGCCTTCCAGGCCGGCTGGAACTTCGGCGAGACCACCGAGGACTTCGCGGTGCGCTACGAGGTCAAGCCGGCCAAGATGCGCCCGGGGACGTACCGCAACATCACCGGTAACCAGGCGCTGGCGCTCGGCCTGGTGGCCGCGGCCGTCCGGTCCAAGCTGCCGCTGTTCCTGGGTGCCTACCCGATCACCCCGGCCTCGGACATCCTGCACGAGCTGTCGAAACACAAGAAGTTCGGCATCACGACCATGCAGGCCGAGGACGAGATCGCGGCGATCGGGGCGGCGCTGGGTGCCTCGTACGGCGGCGCCCTGGGTGTGACGACCACGAGCGGGCCCGGTGTGGCCCTCAAGGGCGAGACGATCTCGCTGGCCATCGCGCTGGAGCTGCCGCTGGTCGTCGTCGACGTGCAGCGGGCCGGCCCGTCGACCGGCATGCCGACCAAGACCGAGCAGGCCGACCTCAACATGGCCCTGTTCGGCCGGCACGGCGAGGCGCCGCTCGCGGTGATCGCGCCGAAATCACCGTCGGACTGCTTCCACGCGGCGATCGAGGCGGCCCGCATCGCGCTGACCTACCGCACGCCGGTCATCCTGCTCTCCGACAACTACGTGGCGAACGGCTCCGAGCCGTGGCTGCTGCCGTCCTCGAGCGAGCTGCCCGACCTGTCGGTGGAGTTCGCGACGGCCCCGAACGGCGAGGACGGGCGCTTCCTGCCGTACCTGCGCGATCCGGAGACGCTGGCCCGCCCGTGGGCCATCCCGGGAACGCCGGGCCTGGAGCACCGCATCGGCGGCCTGGAAAAGGCCGACAAGACCGGCGACATCTCGTACGACCCGGCCAACCACGAGTTCATGGTGCGCACCCGGGCCGCGCGGATCGAGGCCATCGACGTGCCCGACGTCGAGGTCGAGGACGCCGACGAGGCGGCGCGTGTGCTGGTGCTGGGCTGGGGTTCGACGTACGGCCCGATCGGCGCCGCCTGCCGTGCCCTGCGCCAGCGGGGGCTGCCGATCGCCCAGGCGCACCTGCGGCATCTGTCCCCGCTGCCGGCCAACCTCGGTGAGGTGCTGAGGGCGTACGACAAGGTCGTGGTCCCGGAGATGAACCTCGGGCAGCTGGCCCAGGTGATCCGAGCGCGTTATCTGGTCGATGTTCTGCCCTTCAACCAGGTCAGCGGCCTGCCGTTCACGGCCGCGACGCTGGAGAACATGCTGGAGGACGTGGTCAAGAATGGTTGATCTGAAGCTCACGGCCAAGGACTTCAAGTCCGATCAGGAGGTCCGCTGGTGCCCGGGCTGCGGTGACTACGCGATCCTGGCCGCGGTGCAGGGCTTCATGCCCGAGCTCGGCATCCCGCGGGAGAACATCGTCTTCGTCTCCGGCATCGGCTGCTCGTCGCGCTTCCCGTACTACATGAACACGTACGGCATGCACTCGATCCACGGCCGGGCGCCGGCGATCGCCACCGGCCTGTCGGCGTCGCGGCCCGACCTGTCGGTCTGGGTGGTCACCGGCGACGGCGACGCGCTCTCGATCGGCGGCAACCACCTGATCCACGCGCTGCGCCGGAACGTGAACCTGAAGATCCTGCTGTTCAACAACCGGATCTACGGGCTGACCAAGGGCCAGTACTCACCGACGTCCGAGCTCGGCAAGATCACCAAGTCGACGCCGGCCGGGTCGGCCGACTCGCCGTTCAACCCGCTGTCGCTGGCCCTGGGCGCCGAGGCGACGTTCGTGGCCCGCACGATCGACTCCGACCGCAAGCACCTCCAGTCGGTGCTGCGGGCGGCGGCCGACCACCAGGGCTCGGCGTTCGTCGAGATCTACCAGAACTGCAACATCTTCAACGACGGCGCGTTCGAGCTGATCAAGGACGCGAGCAGCCGGGACGACCACCTGATCCGGCTTGAGCACGGGCAGCCGGTCACGTTCGGGGCCGACAACCAGTTCTCGGTGGTCCATCCGGCCGGCGGCTTCGGGCTCAAGGTGCAGGAGGGCGGCGAGGCCATCGTCCACGACACCTCGGTGGACGACCCGGCGTACGCCTTCGCCCTGTCCCGCCTCTCCGGATCCGACCTGGGCACGACGCCGATCGGCGTGTTCCGCGACGTGCAGCGGCCCACATACGACGAGTTGATCGCGAAGCAGCTGAACGACGCCCGGGCCGACGGTTCCCCCGATCAGATGCTCGACGACCTGCTCAACGCGGCCGACACCTGGACCATCCTCTAGACCGCCATCTGTTAGACCGCTACATCGACACTGGCTTCGTCGTCCCTTATGTAGACGAGCATGTCGCCGGTGTCGATGCTCAGCGCCTGCTCACCACCGAGCGGCAGCACCTTGCCGCGGCGGATCAGGGCGACCACCAGCGTGCGCAGCTCGCGCGGGTTGCGGCCGACCTCGGCCCGCTCGGCGCTGCGCATGGCCAGCGCCATGCCCTGACCGGGGGTGAGCAGGTCTTCGACCACGTCGATCAGCGGCGGCGCGGTGGTGGTCAGGCCGAGCAGGCGGCCGGCGGTGGCCGACGAGACGATCACGTGGTGGGCGCCGCTCTGCTTGAGCAGCGCCGAGTTCTCCTGCTCCCGGACGGCGGCGATGATCCGCACCTGTCCGGCGGTCAGCTGCCGTACGGTCAAAGTGATGAGAACCGAGGCCTCGTCGCTGTCGGTGGCGATGATGACGGCCTTGCAGTTCTTGACGTCGGCCTCGAGCAGGACGGCCGAGCGGGTGGCGTTGCCCTCGATGGTGGCGAGCCCGTTCGCGGCGGCCTGGCGCACACCGTCGGGCCGGTTCTCGACCACGACGATGCGCGACTTGTCGTAGCCGGTCTCCAGGAGCGCGGCGACGGCGGCCCGGCCCTTGGTGCCGTACCCGCAGATGACGATGTGGTCCTTCAACTTCCGCCTCCACCGGCTGACCCGCAGGCTGTTGCGATATTGATCGGTCAGCACCTCGAGGGTGGTGCCGACCAGGATGATCAGGAAGAGCACGCGGGCCGGGGTGATGACCAGGATGTTGACCAGCCGGGCGTGCGGGGTGACCGGCGTGATGTCGCCGTATCCGGTCGTCGAGAGCGACACGACCGCGTAGTAGAAGCAGTCGAGAAGGGTCAGTCCGTCCTCGTTGACGTCCCGATAGCCGCTGCGACCGGCGTAGATGACCACGACGGTGGAGACGACGAGCGCGACCGCCAGCGCGAGCCGGACGCCGAGCGCGCGAAGGGGCCCTTGACGGACCCGAGGTAAATGGATCATGTGACTCCCCGCACGCCACACACCTTAGCGATCGTCACGCGGCCACGTTCGATTCGGCGGGATCCGAAAATGCGCGGGCGCGTCGTTGTATTCACGCTCGCCGATCGAAAAGTCTGAGTCATGACGCGACGCATAGTGGTAGTTCTCGCCCTCGTGGTG
This sequence comes from Paractinoplanes atraurantiacus, assembly GCF_900215205.1. Taxonomy (GTDB): domain Bacteria; phylum Actinomycetota; class Actinomycetes; order Mycobacteriales; family Micromonosporaceae; genus Actinoplanes; species Actinoplanes atraurantiacus. Next base: position 505,853 of record NZ_OBDY01000001.1, on the reverse strand, counting down.
GCGGTGCTGATCCCCTCGCTGCCCGCCTCGGCCACCGTCGACCGCCTCTCCGTCCTCGACTCCTGGACCCAGCCGACAGCGGCCAGCACGGCCGCCTGGAACAGCGCCCGGCTCGACAAGGAGAAGTGGGCGGCGTACGGCTTCGACTGGACCACCGACTACTGCTCGGCCAGCCCGGAGCGCCCGCTCGGGTTCGACTTCACCAACGCCTGCGTGCACCACGACTTCGGCTATCGCAACTACAAGGACGAAGGTCTGTTCGACCAGAACAAGGCCCGGATCGACGACACGTTCCACGCCGACATGAGGCGGGTCTGCGCCGAGTACCGATCGGTGGCCCGGTCGGCCTGCTACAGCGTGGCGTGGATCTACTACCAGGCCGTGCACGTCTTCGGCTCGGTGGCCAAGGTTCGCGGCGCCGACCTCGACCGAGCGTCCCGCATCATGCGCTGACCTGGGCGAACCGCGTCGCGCCGTCCTCCAGGTCCGGGTGTTCGACGGCCAAGGCCATCGCCACGATGCGGTCGAAACCCAGACCGACCCCTTCGGCGTACGCGGCGTCGAAGGCCGCATCCCCCAGGGCCGACCGCAGGGACAACTGCTGGGCCGACCAGAACCGCCCGAACATCTCGGTGCGGCGGGCCCCCTTGGCCGCCTCGGCCCCGCCGAACAGCACGGCGGCCGACGCGGGATCACCGCCGAGCGAACAGCGCACGGCGATGGCGGCGACGGCGTCGGCCGCGGCGCCCCGGAACCCGTGCCGCAGCCGGGAGCGCAGCGCGACCACCAGGTGATCGTGGGCGGCGACCAGGTCACCGCGGCGCAGGGCGACCATGCCGAGCAGCCAGTCGACGGTGCGCCGGCCCCGGTCCTCGGGCCGGCCGGCCTCCCACTGGCGGGCCTTGCCGAGCAGCTCGGACGCCTCGCCGAGCGCGTCGCGGCGCCACAGCAGCTCGGCCAGGGCGATCACGGCGGGCATGGCGGCCTCGGCCACGCCCCGCCGCTCCGCGGTCGCGATCACGTCGCGGCAGAGCAGCTCGGCGTCGTCGTACCGCCCGGCGTCGAGCAGGGTGGCCCGGTGGCCGGCCATCGTCCGTACGAGAAGAGCCGGATCGTCCCCGGCCAGAGCCTGAGCTCGTTCGAGGAACCGGGTCCGCTCGGCCTTGTCGGCGGCCAGGCCGGCGTGCACGAGATAGGCGTCGGCGACGACATCGCGCTCGACGTCGGCCCCGTCGAGCCGCCGGTAGAGCCGGAAGAGCAGGTCACGCCCCTCGCCGGCGCCGCCGTGCTCGCGCCACCACGGGTCGAGCGCGATGGCCAGCCGCAGCCCGGCCCGCACACTGCCGTGAGTGGCGGCCCAGCGCAGGGCGGCCTGCCATTCGGCCACATAGGGTGCGAAGGCCGTCAGGCTGACGGTCCGGGGCTGCCCGTCGGTGTCCACGGCGACACTGTCCAGCATGTGCAGCGACCAGGCGGTGTGCCGGTCACGCGCCTCCCGCTCGTCGCCGCCGGCCACAAGCCGGCGCGAGGCGAAAGAGCGGACCTGCCCGGAGAGCCGGTAGCGGGGGCCGGGAACGACGTCGACGAGAGAGTTGTCGGTGAGCTCGCCGAGCGCGCCAAGAGCCTCGACGCCGCACCACTCCACGATCGGAAGATCAACGGAGTCGGCGAAGACGGCCAGGCGCCGGAGCAGCCCCTGGGCCTGGGCGGTGAGCCGCCGATAGGACCAGTCCAGGTTGGCCTCAAGGCTGTCATGCCGCTCGTCGGCCCCGGTCACGGTCGCCGGGTCGCCGTCGTGCCGCTCCTCGGCCCCGGTCACGGTCACCGGGTCGCCGTCGTGCCGCTCCTCGGCCCCGGCCACGGTCACCGGGTCGCCGTCGTGCCGCTCCTCGGCCCCGGCCACGGTCACCGGGTCGAGCGCGGCCAGCGGATCATCCAGCCGCGAGGCGAGCTGCGAGGCGGAGAGAAGCCGCAACCGAGCCGCCGCCAACTCGATCATCAGCGGCGACCCCTCCATCCGGGCCGCCACCTGAGCGAGATCGACACCGTCCTCCCCGAAGCCGGCATGCCCACCCCGGGCGGCGGCGGTCCGCTCGCTGAGCAGCGCGAACACGTCGGCGGGCGACATCGGCGGAATCCGCCACACGACTTCGCCGGGCACACCGACCGGTGCCCGCCCGGTGACGAGCACGCTGACGCCCGGGCAGCGGGCGAGCAGCCGCCGGATCAGGGGTGCGCTCTTCGCGGCCTCAGCGGTCTGCACCACGAGAAGCATCCGCCGCTCGGCGCAATGCTCGAGCAGCGAGTCGAGAATCGGCCGGCCGGGCTCGCGGCGCACGCCGAGAACGCCGGCGAGACCTTCTGCGGCGCCGACGGCATCGACGGTCCAGACCCCTTGGGGGTACGCCTTGAGCACCTCCCCGGCCACGGCAAGCGACAGCCGGGTCTTGCCGGCCCCACCGCCGCCCGTGATGGTGACGATGCGGTGGCGCTTCACGAGATCGGCCACCTCGGCCACCTCGGCGCGCCGCCCGACGAAAGGGCTGAGCTCGGCGGGGAGATTGTGGGCGGGAGCTTTCTGAGTACGCGGCGGCGGGAAGTCACTGTCCAGACCGGGCGCGAGGACCTGGAGGAGCCGCTCCGAGTCATCGAACCCGCGAAGGCGGTGCTCCCCCAGATCAAGCAACCCCACCGCGCGCAGATCCTCACCGAGCCGCCGGACGCCGGGGTCCTCCCCAAGTCCGTCTTCCCCTCGGCCGTCCCGGTCCTTGTGTCGGCCTTCCCCTCGGTCCCCTCCTCGGCTTTCCGCTCGGCCGTCTCCCCGGTCCTGTCCTTGGCCGTCCCCCCGGCCCTCTCCTCGACCTTCCCCCCGGCCTTCCCCTCGGTCCTCCCCCCGGCCTTCCCCTCGACCTTCTCCGGGGAAGATGCCCACATCCGGAGCCTTGGAGGCAGCGACCAGTGCTCGCGCGTTATTGACGGCCGTTACCGATATTTCGGATGTGAGCCTCACGGCGCGGGCGGTGGCGCCGGAGCAGAGGATCTGGCCGCCGTGGGCCGCGGCGGAGACGCGGGCGGCACGGTGCACCTCGATGCTGGCGTACTCGCCGCCGCGCTCGCCGCAGGTGGGCCGGGCCCAGCCCGTGTGCATGCCCATCCGCACCCGTGGTGCGACCTCCGGGCTGAGCCAGTCGTGTGCGGACAGTCGCCGCTGCGCCTCCACGCAAGCCGCCACCGCCGCGGCCGCGTCTTGGAAAGCGATGAAAAAGGAGTCACCCTCAGTGAAAAGCTCAACACCATCGAAGTCACGCAGAGCAGCGCGCATCACTGTGCGGTGATCATTGAGAACCGCGCCGTAGTCGTCGCCGAGCATCCGGGCCAATCGCGTCGAGCCTTCGATATCGGTGAACACAAAGGTCACCAGCCCACTCGGCAGCTCGGTTCGTCCCGACACGGTGGAACCTCCGCCCCCTTCGGCAAGTCGCGATCTCATGCTGCCGTATCACAGCGTCACCGGCCATCGTAGAAACGGACGGTAACCATCCGCCCGCTGCGGCCGACCCCGGACGGAGGACACCCACAGGGGTCATCGACGTTTCCACACGGCACTACGCGTGACGTAACGAAATGGATCGAGCCAAGACACGCCGCTCTCGGCCAGTTCCACCCGCCCGTTCGGCCACCCCCGTGAGAGTCACTTTGTGCGACACCCCCGACACACCCACGAGGACGCCCCGTCGCCACGTTTTCCCAGCTAACAGCCCCGAAGGCATCCAGTCACGCCATTTCCCGGCCCCGCCACTCCCACGGAGGCCGAAGTCGTGGAATTGCCCACAATCAAGCGTCCGACCAGGCCAGACACCGATAGCCAGCCGGCCGAACGAACTCGCTCCAAGGTCCATGCCGGATTAATCATCTCAATACGCCAGGTCACCGTAAGCGGACGACCTTCAGGGCTCACCACCAACGATCGGCACGCCGATTGCGCCGTTTCAGGAGCGACCGCGCTCCGTCTGTAGTTCGTCGCGGGGCCGGGATCGGATGTGTCCAGTTCGCTGGAGCCGGTCAGTCGAGGATCAGTGAGCGACCATCCATCGACAGGAGCAAGACGGCAGCCAGTCATCGCGCAACCAGCGCCGCCACGGATTCAACCCGCGCAGGATCAACGCGGCCACGGCCTCACCCCGCGTGGAGTCAAACGTGTGCCGGCCCCGGCGGACGGCAACCCTGTGCAAGCCGGCCGGCATCAGACAACCGGCACGGGGTGCCAGCCCGGCGGACAGCGAGCCGGCAAGGCGGTGGGCCGGTCGGCGCAGGGGCCAGCGCAAGGTGGCAGCCCGGCGGACGACGAGCCGGCTGGGTAGCGGACCGGTCGGCGGGACGATGCAAGGGCCGGCGCGAGGTGACAGCCCGGCGGACGACAAGCCGGCAAGGCGGTGGGCCGGTCGGCGGGTCGACCCAAGGGCCAGCGCGAGGTGACAGCCCAGCGGACGACAAGCCGGCTGGGTGGTCGGCGGCCCGCAGGGTGCCGGCCCGGCGGGCCGCCTGCGCGAGGACAACCAGCAAGGGCTGGTCGGCGCGACGATGTCGGCGCGTGGACGTGAAAGCGAGACGGCCGGTGCGGAATGGTCGGCGCGAGGACCGGTTGGGGAGTCAGCAGCCGCAAGCGCCTCCGCAGCAGCCGCCGCCGGATGACGGGCCTGGGGTGGGAGTGCTGATGGTGCGGCCGGTGACGGCGACCGTTGACAAGAGCTTGACCGTGTCGGCGTGGCCCTGGGGGCAGTCTGTGGGCTCGGAGGCCTCGCGCATGGGGCGGTTGACTTCGAAGGTGTCGCCACAGGCGCGGCAGCGGAATTCGTAACGCGGCATAGGAGAAGCGTAGGGCTTCCCACCGACAGGAATTCACCCTGTGGACAGCCGGATCTGAGTTATCCACAGGCTTCGAATCGGGCTCTCGCGGCCATGCTCGGGTTGGGTAGTGTCGTCCGCGTGGTGAAGCGGCAGAAGGACCAGGTGACCAAGCCCGAGCTGCGCGCCTCGGCGCCGCACCAGGGCGGGCCGCTGGCCAGTTCCGGCGCGGCCCCCGACGCGTCGACGGCGATAAGCGCCGCCGCCCCGCGAAGCGAGCCGACCGACACCGCCGCCGCCCCGCAAGGCAAGCCGAACGATGTCGTCACCCCACCGGACGGGCCTAACGACGCCGCCACCCCACCGGGCAGCCCGAACGACGCCGCTAGCCCGGTGGACGGGCCGAAGGACGCCGCCGCCACGCTGGATGGGCCGAAGGATGCCGTCAGTCCGGCGAGCGGAGCGGACAACAAGGGCGCGCCTGCGGGCGAGACCGGAACTGCGAGCTCGGGGGCCAGCACCTCGGTTGAGAAAGCACAGTCGGGCGGCGCGGCTCCGTCGATCGGAGCGGGACCGTCGATCGGAGCAGGTCCCTCGATCACCACGACGGGGACAGCGGCGACTGACGGCACCGCCGGAGAGACAAAAGGCATCAATACGACGTCGAGCGGCGACCGCCCCTCGGCCGCAGGTGAACACACGGGCGTGAGTTCCGCCCCTTCGGCCGGCACCGATGCGGAATTGGCCGGGGCCGCTTCCTCGAGTGCCGCGTCGAGCTCGGGCGGCTCAGGAACGAAGGCCGACCAGGCCGAGGCGACCGTGAGCAAGGATGAGATCGCCACCAAGACCGGCGCAACCAGCAGCGCAAGCAAGAACGGCAGCCCGACCAAGGTCGAAGGCGCGGACAAGACCGACGGCACGAAGAAGGACAGCGGCACGGACAAAGCCGACAGCGCCGAGAAGAGCAGCGGCTCAGGCAAGACCGACGGCGCCGAGAAGAGCAGCGGCACGGGCACGACCGACGGCGCCGAGAAGAGTGGCGGGTCGGGGGCGGGTGACGGGGCTGCGGCTTCTGGGGCTGGGGTCAAGGGCGGCGAAGCGAAGCACGCCAAGCAGCGGAGCGGCGGCCTTCGGCAAGCGGCTCCCGTGCGGCTTGCGGGGCGGGTCGGGCGTGGGACCGCGGCCTGGGCCAAGCGGCCCAGCGGGCGGCTTGTCGTGCCGGCGGTTGTGGCGGTTCTGCTTCTCGGGGCGGCCGGCACCGCGGGGGCCTATCTGGTGCCTGAGGCCTTGAAGGCGGCACCCAACCCCAGCGCGACGCCCGCCTTCCCGCTGGAGGCCGGTGGTGGGGCTGTGCCGTCGGCTGCCGTTCCGGGTGGGCTGCCCGTGGGGAGTGCGCCGGTGGGCAGCGCCCCCGTGGGGGTGCCCAGTGGCGTGCCGGGAACAGGGTCAACTGGGCTGCCCACCGGGCCGGGCACCACCACGGGCGCGGCGACCATTGCTCCCACCGCGCCTGCCCAGAGTGGGGGGCGGCCGGCCGATGCCCTGGCCGGGTGGGCGGGGCAGGTGGGCACCAAGGTCGGCATTCCGGTTGTGGCGGTGCAGGCCTATGCGTACACCGAGCTGGTTCTGGCCAAGACCATGCCGAACTGTCATCTCAGCTGGACCACCATCGCCGCCATTGCCAAGGTCGAGTCTGATCACGGCAGTGCCAACGGGTCCGTGCTGGGGGCCGACGGTGTGGTCCAGCCGGGGATCTTCGGGTTGCCGCTCGACGGGAAGGGTGGGCGGCAGCTCATTCCGGATTCCGACCGTGGGGCGCTCGACAACGACACCACCTATGACCGGGCCGTCGGGCCTCTCCAGTTCATTCCGGCGACCTGGAACCAGTACAAGGTGGACGCCGACAACAACGGGACGGCCGACCCCAACGACATCGACGATGCGTCACTGACCGCGGGCACCTACCTGTGCCAGGGTGGGCGTGACCTGGCACGGGCCGATGCCTGGTGGGATGCGATTTTCTCGTACAACGCCGTTCGGCCGTACGCGCAGAAGGTCTTCGAGGCGGCCAACGATTATGGGCGGCGCAGCCGCGGTTGAGGGTCAAACTTGCACGCACAGTGACGATACCTACACATTTACGGGCCCAGACCTTCCCATAGGGCACCGTTACCGGCAAGCTGTACGGGTGAGGGTGCGTGAGTGGGATCCCCGGACCGCCTCGGCGGCGGAGATCCGGTCGCTCGTGGAGACGGTGAACGCGGTGCTGGCCACCGACCTCCCCGACGACCCGCCGTGGCAGGACGTTCAGGTCCGTGACTACCTCGCCGAGACGATGCCCGGCGAGCGGCGGATCAGCTGGGTCGCCGAGGACGACCGGTTACCCGAGGGCGAGAGCGAGATCTTCGCGCACGTCAGCATGCTGCTGCTCGGCGACATCGGCGTGCTCGAGATCATGGTGCATCCGCGGCTGCGGCGCCGCGGGCTCGGGCGGCAACTCGTCGCCGTCGCCGCCCGGCGGGCCTACCTCGAAGGCTTCTCCACCATCGGGGTCGAAGCCATCGGCGGCACCCCGGCCATCGCCTTCTACGAGTCGCTCGGATTCGAGCGCGAATACGTCGAAACCCGCAGTGTGCTCACCCTGTCCGGGGTGGACTGGCCCGCCCTCGACGCCATGGCCACCGCCATCGGCGCCGGCTACCGGGTCGAGTACCACCCGGGCGGACCCCCGGATCACCTTCTCGAGGCGTACGCGCAAGCCAAGCTCGAAGCGCAGGACGACGACGAAGATCTCGACCTCGCTCCCCGCTCCTCCGACCCGCAACGGCTCCGCGACTCGCTCGAAACGCTGCACAAGCGCGGCCTCAAGCCGTACATCGTCCTCGCCATCCACGAGTCCACCGGAGTCGTCGCCGGCCTCACCGAGGTCGTCGTCCCCGCCCAGCACCCGGAGCGGGCCGACCAGTACGACACGATCGTCGTCCGCGACCACCGCGGCTACGGCATCGACCGGGCGATCAAGGCGCGCATGCTGTTCGAGCTGCGCCGGGCCGAACCCGACCTGCGCGAAGTGCAGACCTGGAACGCGCAGCACAGCGAATCCATGCTCAAGGTGAACGCCGAGCTGGGCTATCTGCCCGATCGCGACTGGTTTGAGTACGGGGCCGACGTGTCACAACTCGTCCAAAGCCTCGAACCCATCGACTAGGTTCGACCTCTGCTCTACTGTCGGGCGTATGGTCCGTCGTGGAGGGACTCACCTGCTGGGCGCGCTCTTCACGGCGCCGATCCTCGCCCTCGGCGTGCTCCTGCCCGGGGTGGCGCACGCGGCCGACCCACCACTGACGGTCGGCGCGGTGCAAGGCGTCAACGCCAGATCGCCGTACGCCCCGGCCAGCGGCAACGGATCCAGCAGCGCCAAACATCAGGTGCGCGGCGTCGTCGCCCAGCTCGCGCTCTCCCACACCGACGCCGGCGTCGAGCAGTACGGCTTCTTCCTGCAAAGCCGCAAAACCGACACCGACGGCGACCCGGCCAGCTCCGACGGCGTCTTCGTCTACATGGGCTCGTTCACCACCCTCATCGGCGGTTACGCCCCCAAGGTCGGCGACGAGATCGTCGTCAACGCCCGGGTCGCCGAATACTTCAACCTCACCGAGCTGACCAGCGCCGAATGGGTCACCACCCTCGCCACCGGCCTCGACGTCAGCACCGAGATCCAGATCGACGACGCGGTTCCGCCGCTCGACTGGGAGCGCCACGAGGGCGCCCAGCTCCGCGTGCGGAAAGGCTCCGCCGCCGTCTCCAACACCAAGACGTACGCGTCCACGGATGACGCCGAGACGTGGCTCATCGACCGCGACGACCCGCTGCTGGACCGCGAAGATCCGTACAGCCGAAGGGTCTTCCGGGACGCGCACCCCCTCGATGACCTGCCGGGCGCGGTGGACAACGGCAACCCGAACCGGATCATGCTGGGCCCGATGGGTGTGAAGGCCGCCGCCGGTGACAGCAGCGTCGTGCTGCCCGCCGCCCGCACCTTCGACCGGGTGCGGGAGGACGCGGTCGGCGGCGTCTACTACGCATTCGGCAAATACGGCATTCAGGTCGGCGGCATCGCGTACGACCGTGGGCCCGACCCGGCGCGCAACAACCCGCCCGGTCGCGGCGGCCACGACCTGGCGATCTCCACCTTCAACCTGGAAAACCTGTACGACTTCCGCGACGACCCCACCGACGGCTGCGACTTCGCCGGCAACACCGGCTGCCCGGGCGTCCGGCCACCGTTCGACTACGTGCCGGTCAGCCAGGTCGCGTACGACGAGCGGCTGGCCCGCATCGCCGAACAGATCAGCAACGACCTGCACCGCCCCGACCTGCTGCTCGTGCAAGAGGCCGAGGACCAGGACATCTGCCGGGTCGCCGGCGGCAGGCTGGCCTGCGACGCCGCCGACGGCAAGCCGGACGCGTTGCAGGAACTGGCCCTGAAGATCGGCCGGGGGTACGACGCGGCCTTCGACCGCAGCGGCGCCGACGCGCGTGGCATCGTCTCCGGTTTCCTTTTCCGTACGGATCGTCTGCGGCTCGCGCCGGCCCGCCCGACCGACCCCGTCCTCGGCCTCATGCCGCAGGTGACCTACCGGGGCGCTCCCCTGCCCAGCAACGCCGAGGTGTCGAACCCGAAGACGCTCAACGCCGTGCTCCCGGCCGACGTCGACGTGTCGACCGGCGTCGACGGCGCCAACGTCTACACCCGCGCCCCGCAGGTGGCCCTCTTCGAGGTCACCGCGGCCCCGGGCGGGACGCTGTGGGCGATCAGCAACCACTTCTCGTCCGGTCCCGACACCCGTGTGGGTCAGAGGCGGGAGCAGGCGGCGTACGGGGCGGCGATCGTCGACGCCATCGAAGCGGCCGACCCGCACGCACGGGTCGTCCTCGGCGGCGACCTGAATGTCTTCCCGCGCCCCGACGATCCGGTCCCGGCCAACCCGGGCGACCAGCTCGGCCCGCTCTACGGCACCGGCCTGCACAACCTGTGGGACGACCTGGTCGCCGACGCGCCCGCGGCCGCCTACTCGTACGTCTTCGAGGGCCAGGCCCAGACGCTCGACCACCTCTTCGTCAACGACGGGTTCTACCGCGACCTGATCGACATGCGGTCGGCCCACATCAACGCCGACTTCTCCGACGGCACCAGCGACCACGATCCGCAGGTGGCCCGCTTCCACGCCCGCGCCGGCGTCTCGGTCGGCGATGCGCGGGTGGTGGAGGGCAACTCAGGCAAGGTGGCGCTGGTCTTCCCGGTGACGCTGACCCGGCCGCTGAGCCGGGCGATCACCGTCTGCGCCACGACCGTGCCGGGCACGACGACGCTGCCCCTGGCCGACTTCGATCCGTACCTGGGCTGCCGGATCATCCCGGCCGGCGCGGTCACCGTCGACTTCCCGGTGCAGGTGCGCGGTGATCGGCTGCGCGAGTCGGATGAGACGCTCACGCTGGAGATCGTCGCCCTCGACGCCGTCCGCCTGATCGACGGAAGCGGCGCCGGGACGATCGTCAACGACGACTAGTAGCGGAGCTTCTGGGCGACCTCGGTCGCCCAGTAGGTGAGGGTGATCTGCGCGCCGGCCCGCTTGATCGAGGTCAGCGACTCCAGGATGACCCGGTCACGGTCGATCCAGCCGTTGCGGGCGGCCGCCTCGACCATCGCGTACTCGCCGGAGACCTGGTAGGCCGCGACCGGGACGGTGACGCGCTCGCGGATCGCCGCGATCACGTCGAGGTAGGGCAGGCCCGGCTTGACCATGACGATGTCGGCGCCCTCGGCGATGTCGAGGTCTACCTCGCGCAGCGCCTCGCGCAGGTTCGGCGGGTCCTGCTGGTACTGCCGGCGGTCGCCCTGCAGGGTCGACTCGACGGCCTCACGGAACGGGCCGTAGAAGGCGCCCGCATACTTCGCCGAGTAGGCCAGGATCGAGACGTCCTGGTAGTTCGCCTCGTCGAGGGCCTTGCGGACGACGCCGATCTGGCCGTCCATCATCCCGGACGGGCCGACCATGTGGACGCCGGCGTCGGCCTGCGCCACGGCCATCTGGGCGTAGAGCGGCAGCGTGGCGTCGTTGTCGACCGACCCGTCGGCGGCCAGCACACCGCAGTGCCCGTGCGAGGTGAACTCGTCCAGGCACAGGTCGCCCATCACGACCGTGGAGTCGCCGACCTCGGCGATCAGGTCGCGGATGCCGACGTTGAGGATGCCGTCGGGGTCGAGGCCGGCCGACCCGGTCTCGTCCTTGTGCTCGTTGGTCGGCACGCCGAACAGCATCAGGCCGCCGACGCCGGCCGACACCGCCTCGTGCGCGGCCTTGCGCAGCGACTCGCGCGAGTGCTGCATGACGCCGGGCAGCGAGCTGATCTCGCGCGGCTCGGTCAGCCCCTCTTTCAGGAAGAGGGGCAGGACCAGCTCGGCCGGCGAGAGCCGGACCTCTTCCACGAGCCGCCGCATGGCCGGCGAGCGGCGCAGGCGGCGGGGACGGATCTCGGGGTACGACATCGGGGCGCTCCTAGCGGAAGCGAAGGGCTGTGGGTCCCTGGACCTTCGAGCCGCGGCGCTGCTTGGCCGGCATCGCGGCCAGCTTCTCGCGCAGCTCCACCGCGTACGACGCCAGCGCCTCGACCAGGTCCGGCACGGAGGCGTGCTGGGGCTGGACGTCGACGCGCAGGCCGAACTCGGTGGCCGTCTCGGCGGTCTTCGGGCCGATCACCGCGACGACCGTGCGGGCGTGCGGCTTGCCGGCGATGCCGACCAGGTTGCGGACGGTGGAGGACGAGGTGAACAGCACCGCGTCGAAGCCACCCGACTTGATCGCGTCGCGGATCTCGGCCGGCGGCGGCGCGGCCCGGACCGTCCGGTAGGCGGTCACGTCGTCCACCTCCCAGCCCCGCTCGATCAGGCCGGCGGCCAGCGTCTCGGTGGCGATGTCGGCCCGCGGCAGCAGCACCCGGCCGACCGGGTCGAGGATCTCGTCGTGCGGCGAGAACTCGGCCAGCAGGCCCTCGCTGGACTGGTCGCCCGCGGGCACCAGCTCGGGCTGGATGCCGAAGGCGCGCACGGCCTCGGCCGTGGCCTCACCGATGCAGGCGATCTTGACGCCGCCGAAGTGGCGGGCGTCGAGACCGTGCTCGTCGAATTTCTCCCAGACCGCGCGGACCGCGTTGACCGAGGTGAAGACGACCCAGGCGTACCGGCCGTCGACCAGGCCCTTGACCGCACGCTCCATCTGGGCCGGGGTGCGGGGCGGCTCGACCGCGATGGTCGGCACCTCGCACGGGATGGCACCGTAGGCGCGCAGCCGGGCGCTCATCGCGCCGGCCTGCTCCTTGGTGCGCGGCACCAGGACCTTCCAGCCGTAGAGCGGGCGGTTCTCCCACCAGCTCATCGCGTCGCGCTCGGCGACGTCGCCGCCGACCGTGAGCACGACCCGGCCGGTGAAGCCGAGCGCCGCGGCGACGAAGCTGTCGACCGTGGACGTCGTCGTGTACTGGGTCTCGCCGGTGCCGTCGCCGGTCACCGCGACCGTGGTGCCCGGCTCGACGCCCGAGGCGAGCAGGCCGTCGCGGACGGCGGCCAGGTCGCCGGCGTCGACCGCCACGGCGAACGAGCCCTTGAGGGCGGCCGCGGCCAGCGCGTCGAAGTCGAGGGTGGTGACGTCGCCGACGTCGGCGGTGACGCGGACGCCGGGCAGCGGGACACCGGCGTACGTGGCTACGCCCTCGGCCTGGCCCAGGCCCGGGACGACCTCGAAGTGCACAGCGGTGCGGGCGACCGCCTGCACCTCCTTGACCACGGACTCGTGGCCGAACGGGTCACCGGCCACGAGGTGCACGGCCGACAGGCCGGATTTCGCGGCCGAGAGCAGCACCTTGGCGACGTCGCCGGGCGCGCCCTCGGCGGGGCTGAACTGGGTGTCCGGCTTGGCCTCGGCCCGGATCGCGGTCAGCAGGGACTCGGGAACGCCCCGGTCGTAGACCACCTGGTCGGCATCGGTGAGCGCGGCGTGGGCACGGCGGGTCAGCAGCTCGGGGTCGCCGGGTCCGGCGCCGACGAACGCGATGCGTCCGGCTGGCTTGCGGGCGGTGCGGGTGGTCATTCTGTGCTCCCCATCAGGGTATCGGCGCCGGCGTCGAGGAGATCGGCGGCAAGCGCCTTGCCGATCTCCGCCGCGTCGGCGGGCGTTCCGGTGCGCGACAGCCGGATGGCTCGAACCCCATCCGGGCTGATCACCGCACCGCGCAGGTAAATCTCGTCGCCGCTCTCGCCCTCGGCGAGCTCGGCATGTGCCGCGACCGGTGCGGAGCACCCGGCCTCGAGCGTGGCCAGCATCGCCCGCTCCGCCGTGACGGCGGCGCGGGACGGTGCGTGGTCGAGCGCGGCCAGCAGCTCGACGAGGTCGGCGTCGCCGGCCCGGCACTCCACCGCCAGCGCGCCCTGGGCGGGGGCGGGCAGCATGAGCATCGGGTCGAGCGTCTCGCTGATCTCGGCCGTGCGGCCGAGGCGCGCCACGCCGGCCCGGGCGAGGACTACGGCGTCCAGGTCCGCCTCGGGTCCGTGGACCCGGGCGATCCGGCTGTCGACATTCCCGCGGATCGGCGTGACCTGCAACTCTAGGCCCAAAGCATGCAGTTGCGCGATTCGGCGCACCGCGCCGGTTCCGACGAGCGAGCCCGGCGGGAGCTCGGCGAGGGTACGGTTGCCCTTGGTGATCAACACATCGCGCGGGTCCTGGCGCGGGGGCACGGCCGCGATGTGCAGGCCCGCGTGCGGCCCGGTGGGCAGGTCCTTGTAGGAGTGCACGGCGAAATCGATCTCGCCGGCGATCAGCGCGTCCCGCAGCGCGGAGACGAAGACGCCCACGCCGAGCTGGGCGACGGGGGCCGACGAGCGGTCACCCGAAGTGACGATGCGCACAAGCTCGACCGGACGGCCGGTGGCCGCGGTCAGCGCGTCCGCGGTCTGCTGCGACTGAGCGAGCGCCAGCGCGCTGCCTCGCGTGCCGAGGCGCAGCGGGGTACTCACGCTTTTCCTCCGATCTCAGGCACCGCGTTGGCCGGCGTGGCGTGCGGCACGTCCAGGTCGAACAGCTCGCGGAGCAGGGCCGCGTACTGGTCACCGCCGGGCTCGGCGGCCAGCTGGCGCACCCGCACGGTCGGTGAGTGCAGCAGCTGCTGAACAACCCGGTGCAGCGTACGGGAAATGTCGCCCCGTTGCTCCTCGCTGAAATCGGGGCGGCGTCCCCAGAGCTTGCGCAGCTCGGCGCTGACCACGTCCTCCGCGCGCGTACGCAGGGCGGCCACCGTCGGGGCGATCTCCGCCCCGCGCAGCCAGCCGAGAAAGTGATCAACCTCGCTCGCGACGATCTGCTCGACCGCGGCGGTCTCGGCGGCCGCGGGAGCGGAGCGGCGGGACGCGGCCAGGCTGTCGATGTCGATGATCGTGACGCCGGGCACGCCGTACGCGTCCGGCGCGACGTCGCGGGGCACGGCCAGGTCGAGCACGACGAGCGGCGCCGCCGCCTCGAGCCGGGCCCGGGTGAGCACCGGGTCGGTGGCGGCGGTGGCCGTGATCACCAGCTCGGCCTCGCGCAGCGCCTCGTCCAGATCCTCGTAGGCCACGGCCGTGGCGCCGTACGCCTCGGCGAGCCGGTCGGCGCGCTCGGCGCTGCGGTTGGTGATGCGCAGCGGGCCGACACCGGCCCGGGTCAGCGTGGCGACCGAGAGCGCGCCCATCGCGCCCGCCCCGACGACCAGCGCCTTCTTGCCCTCGAGCGAGCCGAGGTGGCTTTCCGCGACCTCGAGGGCGGCGGTGACGACGCTCTGGCCGGCCCGGTCGATGCCGGTCTCGGCGTGCGCCCGCTTGCCGACCCGCAGCGCCTGCTGCATCAGCTCGTGCAGCAGCCGGCCGGCCGAGTCGGACTCGGTGGCCACGTGGTACGCGTCGCGCAGCTGCCCGAGGATCTGCGACTCGCCCACGACCATCGAGTCGAGACCGGCCGAGACCTGGAACGAGTGCTGGACCGCGGCCTCGTCGTAGTGCACGTAGAGATGCCCGGCGAGCTCGGTCGCCGGGATGCCGGAGACCTCGGAGAGCACGTTGCAGATGTCGCCGAGACCACCGTGGAAGGTGGTGACCGCCGCGTAGATCTCCACCCGGTTGCAGGTGGAGAGGACGACCGCCTCACCGACGTACGGCTGGGCGACGAGCTTGGCGAGCAGGTCGGGCACCGATGAGTCGGGGATGGCGAGGCGTTCCAGCGTGGCGACGTCGGCGGTGCGATAGGACGCACCGACGCTGAGGAGATTCACGACCCGACCGCCTCCTGATTGCCCGCCGTCGCGGCGGACCGGCCGCCCGGCAACGCGGTCAGCGATGCCTTGCGGTGTTCGTGGAATGAGAGAATCTGCAGTTCGATGGCGAGGTCGACCTTGCGGACGTCGACGTTCGACGGCACCGAGAGCACGCACGGTGCGAAGTTGAGGATGCTGGTGACGCCCGCGTCGACCAGCACATCGGCCACGGCCTGGGCGGCGCCGGGCGGGGTGGCGATCACGCCGATGGCGATCTTCTCCTCGACGGCGACCCGGCCGAGGTCGGCGATGTGGCGCACGGCGAGGCCGTGTATGTGCTCGCCGACCTTGGACTCGTCGGCGTCGAAGAGCGCGACGATCTTGAAGCCGCGGCTGGCGAAGCCGTCGTAGCCGGCCAGCGCGTGACCGAGGTTACCGAGGCCGACGAGGCAGACCGCGCGGCGCTGGTCGAGGCCGAGCACGTACTCGATCTGCTCGATGAGCAGTGTGACGTCGTACCCGACGCCACGCGTGCCGTACGAGCCGAGGTGGGAGAGGTCCTTGCGGAGCTTGGCGGAGTTGACCCCCGCCGCCGCCGCGAGGCCCTCGCTGGAGACGGTGTCCGCGCCGGCCTCACCCAGGTTGTGCAGGGCCCGGAGATATTCGGGAAGGCGCGCGATGGTCGCCTCCGGCAGATCCGGGAAGGCCTGGACGGCATCGTCGCCACGGACATGGCCGGGCGTGCTTCCGTGACGCTGCTGACTCATCTGACTCCGTGCCGACGAGGTTGCGAACCTGCGGGGAACCCACGAACGCCTGGTTGAACCGGCTGTGCTAGCGGGGCTCTTCGAAGTCAAAGAGTAGGCGCTTGTGAAGGCGTGCACAAATCGCGATCTTGATCGGATGGCTGGACAAAGATCCATCTGGGTGCTAATCGGATTATGCCAGCGTCCGGGCGATCTCGACAGCCTCGACCAAAGTGTCCGCCACCGGGCGACCGGACGCCCGCAAACGGACGGGGTCGGTGAATCCCCCCGTATAGAGCACCGAAACCCCGCCGACCGACTCGGCCGCCGCCGCGTCGTCCAGCGAGTCGCCGATGAGCACCACGTCCGATCCGGCCAGCCCCAGCTCGGCCAGGTGCTCGGCCAGATGGCCGGCCTTCAGGTGCCCGCCGATCTCGGTGCGCAGACCGTCCACCCGGGTGAAGACGCCGGTCAGGCCGTACGTCTCGATGGCCGGCACCAGCTCCTTGTGGAACCACATGGACAGCAGGGACTGGGTCCCCGGCCACGACTTGAGCGCCTCCGCGGCGTCGGCGGCGAGGGTCATGTTCGTCAGGCCCAGCCGGTACGCGTCGTGGAAGATCCGGTCGAGCTCCTCGAACTCCTCCTGGTCGACCGCGCGCTCGAGGATCTCGGCGTAGAACTCGGCCACCGGCCGGCGGAACCGGGCGCGGTGCTCGTCGGCGCCGACCGCGCGGCCGCCGATCGCGGCGAACGCCTCGTTGGTCGACGAGACCACCAGAGAGAGGTCGTCGAGCAGGGTGCCGTTCCAGTCCCAGACCAGGTGCTTGCGCGTCACGGCGAACAAACTACAGGCGCGGCTCCCCCGGCGGCCTGGACAAATCCCGCAGCAGCCGGTCCTCCTCGACCTTCCAGTAGCCGTGCTCGGCACCGTCGAGCAGCACCACCGGCACCCGGTCGCCGTAGTCGCGCTCCAGCTCGATCGACGAATCGATGTTCACCCGGCTCCACTGACCAGGGATGATCCGGTCGAGCGCGGCCTCGGCGACCTCGCACAGGTGGCAGCCGTCCCGGCTGATCAGGGTCACACGGCTCACGATGACAGCTCCCTCTTGCGAACCTTGCCGGTGGCCGAGTGGGGAAGCTCACGCACCAACTCGATCGACGGCACCTTGAACCGGGCGAGCTGCCCGGCACAGAAGACCTGCAGCTCGGCCGGGGTCGGGGGCGGGTCGAGCGCGGTCACCACGAACGCGTGCGGCCGCTCGCCCGTCTCGGGGTCGGGCACGCCGACCACGGCCGCCTCGGCCACACCGGGATGGGTGCCGAGCACCCGCTCGATCTCGGCCGGGTAGACGTTGAAGCCCTGCACCAGGATCAGCTCGTCGACCCGGTCGACCAGGTGGAGGTCGCCGTCGGCGTCCGCGTAGGCCACGTCGCCGGTCGCCCACCAGCCGTCGGCGCCCGGGCCGCCCCGTCCGTCCGGCCAATATCCGGAGAAGAGGTTGGCCCCGCGCACCACGATCTCGCCCGGGTCGGTGCCGGCCGAGTCCTCCACCGACAGGTCGAGCTCGGCCAGGTCCTCGCCGGGTGACGGCGTGCCGTCGCGCCAGAGCACCTGGCCGGCCGCCGAGCGCAGCAGCAGCGAGACGCCGGGCAGCGGCCGCCCGATCGAGCCGGGTTTGCCGCGGTCGCTGACGGCCGTGGTGGTGAGCACCGGGGCGGTCTCGGTCAGCCCGTAGCCGATCAGAACGCTCTTGCCGGTGGCGGCGGCGAACCGGGCCGCGTCGTCCGGGGGCAGCGGGGCGGCGCCGCAGACGGCCGTGCGCACGGAGCGCATCGCGATGCCGGCCCCGGGCTGCTGCGACCACGCCGCGTACATGCCGGGCACGCCGACCACCACGGTCACCGCCCGCGAGGCGATGACCTCGAGCGACGCACCGGGGTCGAACCGGTCGACCAGCACGCCGGTCGCGGCGTGGTGCGCGACCGAGCCCAGGCCGGTGTTCAGGCCGTACGCGTGGAACAGCGGCACCGCGAGCAGCACCACGTCGTCCGGGCCGACGACGGCCGGCTCGATCGCGTCCAGCTGATCGTGGTTGGCGGCCAGCGCGGCGTGGGTCAGCATCGCGCCCTTCGGCCGGCCGCTCGTCCCCGAGGTGTAGAGGAGGACGGCGAGATCGGGCGGCGTTTCCGTCCGTACGGGCTCGCGTGGGCCCCCGGCACTCCCGATCACCAGGGCGGCCCCGGAATCCCGGATCGCGTAGTCCCTCTCGGCGGCCGTGTAGGCCGGGTTGAGCGGCACCGCCACCCGCCCCGACCGCAGCACGCCGTAATAGGCCACCACGAACTCGATCGAGTTGCCGAGCACGATCGCGACGCGGTCGCCCGGCTCGGTATCCGCGGCGATCGACCGCGCGGCCTCGTTCACCCGCTCGTGGACGTCGGACCAGGTCAGCGCGGCGTCATCGGTGATCAGGGCGAGGCCGTCGGGCCTGCGCGCGGCGGCCCGGGCGACCGGGTCGCGGGCTGCTTCGTCCACGAGGCACGAGTCTGGCACAAAGCGCCACGGAAGTGGGTGCCGGACAGCCTGTCCGTCGCGCGCCGAGCCGTGTCGGCCATGGTGGCAGACGTTCCTTGTGTCTTGTCTGCGCCACTTCGTACTATTTCTGCGCAGTCGCACACAGCGCACACGGTGTGCGACTCCGTGTGTCCGGTGTCCGTGATACTTCGCGTCTGTGTAACGGACTCCACAGCCCTGGGTGAGGTCGGTCTGACGTTTTAGGCCACCCCACCCCTTTTGCTATGAGTGATCACCCCTCATCCCGAGGAGGCCGCTGTGCCACAAAATGCACGCCCATGCTGCGCATCCACGTCTGGCGGGACGGATCAGCAGCAGTCGAAGCAGCAGCCCCGCCGGGTGAAGGAGGCGCAGTGAGCCATGTCTACGCCGGGGACCCGTACCACCGCGACGTGTTCGCGGCCCGCCTCGCATTGGCCGACGGTTTGACCGTCCTCCGCCGCTCGGTCGGCGCGTTCGACGACCTGATCGTCAACACGATCCGCGGCGACGGCCCCAAGCGGACCCGCAACCGCCCGCACGTCAACGAGTCGCCCGGGCACCGGATCCCGCCCACCGGCAACGCGAACCCCCTGGCCGGCGGCGGCCGGGTGGCCGTGCCCGGCCGGCCCGGCATGCCCCCGCCGCAGCCCACCGCCGGTCAGCGCAGTCAGCTGCCCGAGGCGCCCGGCGAGCAGACGGTCGTCGTGCCCGCGCAGAGCACCACCAGCCCGCCGACCGAGCCGGCTCAGCAGCCGAAATATCCGGCCCGCCCCGACCCGGGCGACGCCGCGGCCGAGGTCTGGGCGCTGGTGGAGCGCGCGCAGGCCGGCGAGGCCGAGGCGTTCGGCCTGATCTACGACCGGTACGTCGACACCGTCTTCCGGTTCGTCTACTTCCGGGTCGGCAACCGCCAGCTCGCCGAGGACCTCACCTCGGACACGTTCCTGCGCGCGCTCAAGCGCATCGGCAGCTTCACCTGGCAGGGCCGCGACCTCGGGGCCTGGCTCGTCACCATCGCCCGCAACCTGGTCGCCGACCACTTCAAGTCGGGCCGCTACCGGCTCGAGGTCACCACCGGCGACGTGCTCGACGCCGACCGCGAGGATCGGGGCCCCGAGGGCAGCCCGGAGTCGGCCGTGGTCGACCACATCACCAACGTCGCCCTGCTGACCGCGGTCAAGCAGCTCAACCCGGAGCAGCAGGAGTGCATCGTGCTCCGCTTCCTCCAGGGCTTCTCGGTGGCCGAGACCGCGCAGACCATGGGCAAGAACGAGGGCGCCATCAAGGCCCTGCAATACCGCGCGGTGAGAGCGCTCGCCCGGCTTCTGCCGGAAGGGTTTCAGGCGTGACGGGGGCCACCTCCATTACCCGATGCCGGGCGCTCGCCCCCGTAACCGGGGACGCGTGTCGCGCGTTTGTCCGAGTGCGACCCCGGGCGGCCCTCGAGTCCCCCGATTTCGTCGCGACCGTCGGCGACGCCGCCGACGAGACACTCACGAGCGAGGGGAGGTGCCCGCGGTGAATTTCGACTTTCTGGACCGGCGGAGCGCCGAGCGCTTCGCGGAGCTTCTCGACGAGAACACCGGCGGCCGCCGGCACCACAGCCGCGGCCAGGCCGACGAGCAGCTCGCCGAGCTGGTCGCCATCGGCAACAGCCTCTCCGGCGCGCGGCCCGGGGTCCGGGTGGACTCCGAGTTCCGCACCGGACTGCGGTCCATGCTGGTGGCCACCGCCGAGCGGGACGGCATCGGCCGTACCGCCACCGCAGTCGAGAAGGAGCCCGCCGCCAGGCAGGCATCGACCGCCCGGACCGGCCTGCGCGCCGGCCTGCTGGGGCACGGCGGCCGTATCCGGGCCCGCGGCGCGATCGTGATCGGCGTTGCCGCCGGCGCGATGGCCGTCTCCGGAATCTCCGCGGCAAGCGAGAACGCATCACCGGGCGACGCCCTGTACGGGGTCAAGCGCTCGACCGAACGAGCCCAGCTGGCCATGGCCGGCTCGGACGTCAGCCGGGGTCAGCTGTCCCTGGACTTCGCCCGCAACCGGCTCGCCGAGGCGGCCGCGATGAAGGGCGGCGACAGCGGGTTCGCCGGCGTGCTGGACGACATGGACGCCGACACCCGCAAGGGCGTCAAGCAGCTCACCACGGCGGCCGTCGCCAACCGCGACGCCAAGCCGCTGACCACCATCGACGGCTTCGTCGACCGGCAGCGCGGCATGCTGATGCCGAAGCTCGACCAGCTCAGCACCGGCAACCGGGAGCGGGCCGGCGGCTCGCTCCAGCTGCTCGAGTCGGTCAGCAAGCGCTCGGCCGACCTGCGGGCGGGCCTGAAGTGCTCGCCGGTGGCCTCGAACGGCGCGGACACCCTCGGCCCCAAGCTGAAGGACTGCGCCGACGACACGGACGGCCCGTCGTCGACCTCGTCGCGCCCGTCCTCCGGGCAGAGCAGCAAGACGACGACCAAGCCGAGCAAGGACGCCAAGGTCAGCCCGCAGGACGCCGATCCGACCGCCGAACCGGGCGCCACGGCCGGCTCGAACAAGGTCAAGAGCAACGGCGGAGTGACCGGTCAGGCCACGCCGTCGACCTCGCCGGAGCTGCCGCTGGGCGGCACCCCGGTGCCGTCGGAGACGCCGCTGCTCGACCCGGGCACCGGCACCGGCGACACCACCGGCGACTCGACCGAGAAGGGCCCGCTGGGCGGCCTGCTGGACGGGATCTTCGGAGACTGACCGGACGGAAGACATGGCGAGGGGCGGTTGCCGGGAATTACCGGACCGCCCCTCAACGTCATTGTAGGCCGAAAACGCCCACCGGGGACCTCAGCGGGCAAACGGATCGGGGCGCTTCTCCAGCAGCTCGAGCAGCGTCGCCTGGATCGTCTCGCGCACCTGGTCGGCCAGGTTGTAGACGACCATCGGGTCGTCGGCCAGCTCGGTGAGGTGCGCGGTCGGTATCGGCGGGCAGACCTGGATCATCCACTTGCTCGGCAGCGGAACCAGGCCGAGCGGGCCCAGCCACGGGAAGGTCGGCGTGACCGGGAAGTAGGGCACGCCGAGCAGCCGGGCCAGCGGCTTGATGTCGGCCAGGATCGGGTAGATCTCCTCGGCCCCGACGATCGCCACCGGCACGATCGGGGTGCCGGTGCGCAGCGCCGCCGAGACGAAACCGCCCCGGCCGAACCGCTGGAGCTTGTACCGGTCGGCGAAGCGCTTGCCGATGCCCTTGAAGCCCTCGGGGAAGACGCCGACCAGCTCACCCGTGCTCATCAGACGCTCGGCGTCCGGGTTGCAGGCCACGGTCACGCCCGACTTGCGGGCCAGCTCGCTCACCACCGGCATGCGGAAGACCAGGTCGGCGCCGAGCAGCCGCAGGTGACGCTCGCGGGGGTGTTTGTCGCGGATCGCCACCGACAGCATCAGCGCGTCGAGCGCGAGCGTGCCCGAATGGTTGCCGACGACCAGCCCGCCCCCGGTGGCGGGGATGTTCTCGATGCCGAAGACCTCGGTGCGGAACCAGTCGTGGTAGAGCACCCGAAGCAGCGGATGGAAGACCGCGTCGGTGAGCTCGGGGTCGAAGCCGAACTCGTCCACCTCGTACGTCCCGGCGAGCCGGCGCCGCAGGAAAGCGAGCCCGTTGGCCACCCGCTGGTCCCAGACGTCCAGTGCCGCCGCGGGCTCGGCCGGAGGCCGCGACTCCTCGGGGATGGGCCGGCGGCCGTTCACCCGCACCGGCTCGGCGGGCCGGGGCAGGACGAAATCGGCGTTGCCGGGCAGCATGTCGCGGAACTCGTCCTGGCTCATGAATCGCTCCCGCCGGTCACCGAGGCGGGCTCGGCGGCACCGCGAACCCGCCGGATGCCGTCGAGGATGGCCTGCTCGGCGGCGGCCAGCCGGTCGTCGGTGAGCGAACCGCCGGCGTGGCCCTTGATGAAGTCGTCGAACGCCTCGGACGTGGTGCGCGGGGTGAAGCCGAACTCGCGGACCAGCCGCGTGGTGTCGACGACCCGGCCGTGCACGAAGAGGTCGATCTGATCGAAGCCGATCTGGCCGATCCCGACGTTGCGGGCCAGCCCGGTGAGGGTGGAGAGCGTGCCCTCGGGCAGCGGCACCGAGATGCGCCCGGCCCGGCGGACGGCCTGTGACAGCGCCAGCACGCCGGCGCCGGCCACGTTGAACGTGCCCGGGTGGTCCTCGATGACCGAGCGGTGCAGGATCTCCAGCGCGTCGTCGACGTGCACGAACTGGAGCCGGGCGTCGCGCCCGAACACGGTCGGCACCACCGGCTGCGAGAAGTAGCGGGTGAGCGTCGTGTCGGCGGTCGAGCTGATGAACGGCGCGAAGCGCAGCACGGTGGCCGCCACCTCGGGACGACGGCGGCGGAAACCGCGGACATAGCCCTCGATGTCGAGGATGTCGCGCGCGAACGAGCCCCGCGGCACGGCCCGGGGCTCGGTGTCCTCGGTGAAGACCGCGGGGTCGCGGAACGACGCGCCGTAGGCGGCGGTCGACGAGCGCACCACGAGCTTGCGCAGCCTGGACGCGCCCTGCGCGGCGGCGAGCAGCTGCATCGTGCCGATGACGTTCTGCTCTTTCATCGCGGCCCGGCCGCCGTGTTGCGAGTCGGGCGCGCTGGCCACCGCCAGGTGCACGAGAGCCTCGGCACCCAGCTCGGCGATGGCGCCCGAGGCCGCACGGGCATCGGCCCGGATCAGCTCGACGTCACCCATCAGGTCGCGCAGGGCGGCCGGCGGGTCGAGCGGATCCAGGCCGACGACACGGTCGACCCGGGGATCTGCGGCGAGGCGAGCGGCCACCCGGGCGCCGAGATATCGGCTGACTCCGGTGACCACGACGACGCTGGGCGGAGAGGTCACGTCGGGCGCACCTTCCGATGCGTACGGGTGCGATACGTGCGGCAAGGGATGGAAAGGTCGGCAGACTGAGTTAGCCCGCGGCGGAAAACCGATGCCAACCCGTTGTTAACCGACCCACCATCACTTGCCCAGACGGCGACGCTGGACGCGGGTCTTGCGCAGCAGCTTGCGGTGCTTCTTCTTCGCCATACGCTTGCGGCGCTTCTTGACCACGGAGCCCATACGACATGCCTCTCGAAACTGGTGGATCGGACCGGCGCGTGCGCGGTGGCACGTCCCGTATCCGAGCTGAACGGGGTCCCGGGCGCGCGGAGCAATCGGGAGCCAACCGCACCAGCGTACAAGCCCGGCGAGCGCCGGGCCAAAACGGCCTAGGCCGTCTGGGAGAAAGCGCCGCGCAAGTACTCGTGCACGGCGTGCTCGGGCACCCGGAAGGACCGGCCGACCCGGACGGCGGTGAGGTCACCGCCGTGCACCAACCGATAGACCGTCATCTTGGAGACCCTCATCAGAGAGGCCACCTCGGCGACGGTCAGGAACCGCACCTCCGAGAGCCGTTCCTCGGTCTGGGCTGGACCCGTCATCTCGTACGCACCGATCCTTTCGCAGGCACGGGCCGCGGCGGAGAGATAAGCGTTTGCGACGCGGCGGAGAACGTGCGTGTCATCAGAACGGTATCGATACGGCTGTGACCAACGCGATGCGTTCCGTGAAAAAGGCCGGAAAAAGTCAAGGCCAACACGCCGGTTGTGCACCGTTTCTGCCCCAATTGTTGCTTTCGGGGACGGACAAGGTGTCTACCGTCGGTCGGCGAGACGGCGCACGACGTAGCCGTACCAGTGGGTGCCGTACGGCAGATAGACCCGCACGACGTTGCCACCGGCGGCCAGCCGGGCCTGCTCCTGCGGGCGCACCCCGTGGAGGAGCTGGAACTCGTACTCCTCCGGCAGGCGGTCGAACCAGCGCGCCCGGTCCTCGGCGATCGCGATCAGCCGCGGGTCGTGCGTCGCGACCATCGGATAACCGTCGCCCGACATCAAGATGTTCAGGCACCGCACGAACGACTTGTCGATGTCGAGGGCGGACTGGAACGCCACCGACTCCGGCTCCGCGTAGGCGCCCTTGCAGAGCCGCACCCGCGACCCGGCCGTGGCCAGCTCGCGGCAGTCGCCCTCGGTGCGCCTCAGACAGGCCTGGAGCACCGCCCCCGTGCCCGGGTGGTCCTTGCGCAGCTCGGCCAGGATCTCGAGGACCGCGTCGGTGGTGGTGTGGTCCTCGGCGTCCAGCGTCACCGTCGTGCCGGTCTCGGCCGCGGCCGCGCAGACCGCCTGGGCGTGCTCGTAGGCCAGCCGCTCGTCGAGCCGCAGGCCCAGCGCCGACAGCTTCAGACTGACCTCGGCGGCCGGGGTCAGGCCGGCGTCTTTCGCCCGGGCCAGCAGGGCGCGGTATTCGTCGCGGACGGCGACCGCCTGCTCCGCGCTGCGCGTCTCCTCAGCCAGGTGGTCGAAGGTCACGTACAGCCCGTCGTCGGCCAGGGCGCGGCCGGTGCGCACCGCCTCGCCGACCCCGTCACCGGCGACGAAACGGGCGGCGACCTTTCGGCTGACCGGGAGGGCGGCCGCGAGGCGCCCGAGGCGGTCCGATCCGGCGGCGGACAGGAACAGGGAGCGGAGCATGTCCCGAGCGTATCGTCCGGTCCACCTCCGATCGTGGGAGTGGCACGCGGGCCATGTTCGTCGGCGGCCGGTGCGGCTACCTTTGTCGGGTGGACTTCGATGCGTACGCCCGAACCGCTGTTGACCTCGTCAACGCGGAGGTGAGTGATCTCGCCGCTCTCCGGGCCCTGTTCACCGACGAGCAGGGCTGGATGCGCGAGGAGGTCGCGGAAAAGGACGTCGCCGTCTTCCGCCGCGCTCAGCGGCGCCTGCGCGACGTCTTCGAGTACGGCACGAGCGGCCGCGACGCCGAGGCCGTGACCGAGCTGAACTCGCTGCTCGAGGTGTACCCCGTGCAGCCGCGCATCTCCGGGCACGACGCCGCCGACTGGCACATGCACGTGACCAGCCGCGGCTCGTCGGTCAGCTCCGAATACCTGGCCGGCGCCGCGTGGGGCCTCTCGGTCTGGCTCTGCGAGTACGGCAGCGCCCGCTTCGGCATCTGCGCCGACGAGCGCTGCGGCAACGTCTACCTCGACACGTCATCCAACAACTGCCGCCGCTTCTGCTCGGAGCGCTGCGCCACGCGTTCCCACGTGGCCGCGCACCGAGCCCGCAAGCGCGCTGAGCTGGCTGGCTCCGCTTCGCTCCGCGAGGCAATCGCCTTGTAACCGCTGAGATGGCAGGCGATTGCCGTGGTGGTCAGCCCCGCGTGATGGCAGGCGTGGGTGACTCGGCCGGCTTCAAATGGCGGCGGGCGAACTCCAAGGACTCGCGCAGGTCGGCCTCGCGGGCCGCGCGGCTGGGTGCCTTGCGCGTGGAGACCTCCAGCGCGACCGAGCCGGTGAAGCCGCGCGCCGACAGCGAGCGCAGCAGCTCGGCGCAGGGCTGGTTGCCGCGGCCGGGCACCAGGTGCTCGTCGCGGCCCTCACCGGTGCCGTCGCCGAGGTGCACGTGCTTGAGGCCGGCGCCCATCTTGTCGGCCATGGCCAGCGAGTTGATGCGCGACGCGGCGCAGTGGGACAGGTCGAGCGTGTAGGCGTCGAAGCCGGTCGCGGTCGGGTCCCAGCCCGGCGTGTAGGGCACGAACCAGCGGCCGGCCATCTTCACCGGGAACATGTTTTCGATCGCGAAGTCGAGGTCGGGATGCCGGGCCTGGATCTTGGCCAGGCCGGCCGAGAAGTTCTTGGCGTAGTCGCGCTGCCAGCTGAACGGCGGGTGCACCACCACCGTGGGGGCGCCGAGCGTCTCGGCCAGCTGGGCCGCGCGGCTCAGCCTCTCCCAGGGATCGGTGCTCCACACCCGCTGGGTCACCAGCAGGCAGGGCGCGTGGACCGACAGCACCGGAACGTTGTAGTGATCGGCCAGACCCTTCAGCGCGCCGGCGTCCTGGCTGACGCGGTCGGTCCAGACCATGACCTCGAGGCCGTCGTAGCCGGTCGTGGCGGCCAGCTCGAACGCGGCCGCGGTCGGCTCGGGGAAGACCGACGAGCTGGACAGAAGCACGGGAACGCGGGAACTCACGCTCTCAAGCGTAGACCCGTTTGTCGCGTACGCCGTCTCCTCTACCGGGTATATGCGGCCATACCGGGCGGCGACACGGCGGGGGTCACCTGCGGGCGTACGCTGACCCGGGTGAGCCGCCGTCAACAGATCCGCATCGTCCTCGACGCTGCGGCAGCCGCCCGTGCCGCCGAGGTCGATCTCGATTTCCCTCGTGAGTGGATCGAGTTCCTCGACCCCGATGACGACAAGCACCTGGTCCGAGCCGATCTGACCTGGTTGCTGTCGCGATGGACGTGCGTCTTCGGCTCGGCCTGCCACGGCATCGTGGCCGGGCGCGCGCAGGACGGCTGCTGCTCACACGGCGCGTTCTTCACCGACGCCGACGACGAGAACAGGGTGAAGGCGGCGGCGGCCAAACTCACTCCGGAGAACTGGCAGCACCACCGCCGGGGCTTCAAGAACTACACGGAACTGGACACGATCGACGGGTCCAAGCCGGCCCGGCGCACGGCGACCCAGTCCGCTGACGGCCCGTGCGTCTTCCTCAACGACGCCGACTTCGCCGGTGGTGGCGGGTGCGCCCTGCACGCGCAGGCGCTGCGTGACGGCGTACACCCGCTGACCTACAAGCCCGACGTCTGCTGGCAGCTTCCGGTGCGCCGGGAGCAGGACTGGATCAAGCGCCCGGACGGTACGAAGGTGCTGCAGTCGACGCTGACCGAGTTCGATCGGCGCGGCTGGGGCCCGGGCGGCCACGATCTCGACTGGTGGTGCACGTCGTCGCCGGACGCGCATGTCGGCACCGAGCCGATGTACGTCTCGTACGCGCCGGAGCTGATCGCCCTGGTCGGCCAGTCGGCCTACGACAAGCTGGCCGAGCTCTGCGCCGACCGGCTGGCAAAGGGTCTGACCGCGGTGCACCCGGCCACGGTCAAGGCCGGGGCACCGAAGAAGCGCGGCGGACGTGAGCCGGCCGCGCCCCCAGACAGCCTTTAGGCCGTTCAAGGGCGGCGGCGGGGTGGTTGGACGGGGGTCAGGGCTCGAATTTGTAGCCGAGGCCTCGCACCGTGACGATGTAGCGCGGGGCCGACGGCTCGGGCTCCACCTTGGAGCGCAGGCGCTTCACGTGGACGTCGAGGGTCTTGGTGTCACCGACGTAGTCGGCGCCCCAGACCCGGTCGATCAGCTGGCCGCGGGTCAGCACCCGGCCGGCGTTGCGCAGCAGCAGCTCGAGCAGCTCGAACTCCTTCAGCGGCAGCTGGACACCGCTGCCGTCGACGGTCACCACGTGCCGCTCGACGTCCATCCGGACCGGGCCGGCGGCCAGCGTCGGGGTGGAGACCTCGGCCGCCTCGGTGCCCTGGCGGCGCAGCACGGCGCGGATCCGGGCGACCAGCTCACGCGGCGAGTACGGCTTGGTCACGTAGTCGTCGGCGCCGATCTCCAGGCCCACGACCTTGTCGATCTCGCTGTCCCGGGCGGTGACCATGATGATCGGGACGGCCGAGCGCTGACGCAGCTGACGGCAGACCTCGGTGCCGGACATCTCCGGAAGCATGAGGTCGAGCAGCACGATGTCGGCACCGGTCCGGTCGAACTGCGTCAGGGCGGAGGTTCCGGTCGGGGCGACCGAGACCTCGAAGCCCTCCTTGCGCAGCATGTACGACAGGGCGTCGGAGAACGACTCCTCATCCTCGACCACGAGCACGCGGGCCAATGTGGTTCCTTCCATCTTCCGGCTCACAGGCTCAACGCCCGCCAGCACCGGACTCGATCTCAATTGCCGTCGGTAACGGCAAGGGGGCTTCCGGGGGACGCGCCGGTAGGCGCAGAGTGAACGTCGAGCCGTCGCCGAGGCTGCTGGTCACGTCGACCCGGCCGCCGTGGTTGGTGGCGATGTGCTTGACGATGGCCAGGCCGAGACCGGTGCCGCCGGTCGAGCGCGACCGGGCCTGATCGGCGCGGTAGAACCGCTCGAAGATCCGGTCGACGTCGTGCGGCGCGATGCCGATGCCCTGGTCGGCGACGTCGATCTCGACCCAGTCGTCGTCGTTACGCAGGGTGAGCTCGACCTTAGTGTCATCTCCGGAGTACGCGATCGCGTTCTCCACGAGGTTGGTCACCGCGGTCGCCACCTGACTGTCGCTGCCGTAAACGGTAGCGCCCTTGGGACCGGAGTAGACGACCTCGATGTTCTTGGCCGAGGCGGTGGTGCGGGTGCGGTCGATCACCTCGGCGATGATCCAGTCGACGGCGACCGGCTCGGGGGTGGGCAGCGGCTCGGCGCCCTGGAGCCGGGTCAGCTCGAGCAGCTCGTTGACCAGGCGGCCCATCCGGGCCGACTCGTGGTGGATCCGCTCGGCGAACCGGCGGGCCGCGAGCAGGTCCTCGTTGGCCTCCTCGCCCTCGACGGCCTCGGCCGCCGGCACCTCGGTCGCGTCCAGCAGCGCCTCGGCCAGCAGCTGGAGAGCGCCGATGGGGGTCTTCAGCTCGTGGCTGACGTTGGCCACGAAGTCGCGGCGCACGCGGGCCAGCCGGTGCGACTCGGTGACGTCGGCCGCCTCGACCGCCACGTGCGTCGAGTTCAGCGCCACCGCCCGCAGGTGCAGGCCGAGCGGCGCCTGAGCGGCTCCGGCCCGTCCATGCGGAAGATCAAGTTCGACTTCCCGCCGTACGCCCGTGCGCCGCACCTGGCCGGCGAGCGTGCGCAGGATCGGGTGGGCCGCGATGGTGCCCGGGGCGCCGCCGGAGCGGAGCAGACCCATCGCCCGGGCGGCCGGGTTGACCAGCACCGGGTGATCCTCGGCGTCGAGGACCACCACGCCGACGCGCAGCGAGTCGAGGCTCTTGCGGCCGAGCCCCTTCATGCTGTGCTTGCCGGTGTGCGGCTCGTCCGTGTCGATGGCGCGTCCTCCCTCATCTTTCCGGGAGGCAGCGGCGTCCGACCCGGGCGACCTACGGGCACGGGCGATGAAGACCCCCGCAGCCACGCCGACAGCCAGCGCGACGAGGGTCAGGAGAGTGCCGTACACCAGGTCCACGCTGCGATCGTAGGGTCATTGTTTACCTGAGCCCTAGGGGTATCCGGACAAACCGGGCGCGCGTCGAATAATGTTCACCACTGCGCCCGGCGTCGTTCATCGCCGTTCACGTGTCCGCTGCTGGTTGCCCCTAGCCTGGACGACAACCAAGGTCGCGCCCTGTTTCGGGGCGACCGCGAGCCCCTGGGGACGAGACAACATGCGCGAGGAGTTCCAGGCCGACCTCAACGAGGTCACCCGCCTGCTGGTGACCATGGCAGAAGGGGTGCGCACCGCGCTGCGGAACGCGACCACGGCGCTGCTGACCGCCGACCTCAAGGCCGCCGAGTCGGTCATCGAGCGCGACGTCGAGATCGACGCGATCTACAGCCAGGTCGAGACGAAGGTGGCCGACACCATCGCCCGCCAGGCGCCGGTCGCCTCCGACCTGCGGATGGTCATCACCGCCCTGCACATCTCGGCCGACATCGAGCGCATGGGCGACCTCGCCGAGCACGTGGCCAAGACGGCCATCCGCCGTCACCCGTCGCCGGCCGTCCCGGCCGAGCTGCGCCCGGTCTTCAAGAAGATGGCCGAGGTGGCCGACGCGATGGCCGGCGAGATCACCAAGCTGCTGGCCCACCCCGACGCCGAGCTGGCGGCGGCCCTCGAGACGGCCGACGACAAGATCGACGACCAGGAGCGCGAGCTGTTCCGCATCATGCTGGCCGACGACTGGCCGTACGGCGCCGAGACCGCCATCGACGGCGCCCTGCTGGGCCGGTTCTACGAGCGGTACGCCGACCACGCCGTGAACGTCGGCGCGCAGCTGGTCTACCTGATCACCGGAGACAAGGTGACCGGCCAGAGCTGAGCACCTCGCTCGCCTGGACGGAGCAGGGCCGGGACGCCACGGGGCGTCCCGGCCCTTTGCTGTGTGCTTCTAACGGCCCTGGTTGGCGACGGCCGCGGCCGCTTCCTTGGCCGCCTCGGGGTCGAGGTACGTGCCGCCGGCGGTGACCGGGCGCAAGTTGTCGTCCAGCTCGTAGCGCAGCGGGATGCCGGTCGGGATGTTCAGCTTGGCGATCGCCTCGTCGGAGATGCCGTCGAGGTGCTTGACGATGGCGCGCAGCGAGTTGCCGTGCGCGGCGACCAGCACCGTCTTGCCGGCCCGCAGGTCCGGGACGATCTCGTCGTACCAGTACGGCAGCGCGCGGACCAGCACGTCCTTGAGGCACTCGGCCGTGGGCAGCGCCTCCGGCGGCAGCAGCGCGTACCGCGGGTCGTCGAACTGGGCGAACTCGGAGTCGCGCTCGATCGGCGGCGGCGGCACGTCGTACGACCGGCGCCAGAGCATGAACTGCTCCTCGCCGTACGCCTCGAGCGTCTGCTTCTTGTCCTTGCCCTGGAGAGCGCCGTAGTGGCGCTCGTTGAGGCGCCAGGAGCGCTTCACCGGAATCCAGTGGCGGTCGGCGATGTGCAGCGCGATCTCGCTGGTCCGGATGGCCCGGCGCAGAACGCTGGTGTGCACCACGTCCGGCAGCACGCCCTGCGCCTTGAGGAGCTCGCCGCCGCGGCGGGCCTCGTCCTCACCCTTGGCGTCGAGGTCGACGTCGACCCAGCCGGTGAAGAGGTTCTTGGCGTTCCACTCGCTGTTGCCGTGTCGCAGCAGCACCAAAGTCCCTGTCATGCGCTCCATCCTGCCGCAGCCGGATCGGCGGCGGGCGCGGACCCACCAGTGGCGACCACCACGTGGAAACGGAGTTGCGCGCTCACCTAGGTTGTAAGGCAATAACGCTTGATCACTACTTACTTCACGATCGGGGTGCGGCGTGCAGCGCTGGTTCAGCCAGGCCATCGGTGGTCTGCCACGGCAGTTCTGGCTCCTCTGGACCGGCACGCTGATCAACCGCCTCGGCTCCTTCGTGGTGATCTTCCTGGCGATCTATCTGACCGGCGAGCGCGGCTTCTCCCAGAGCCAGGCCGGCCTGGTCATCGGCCTGTACGGGGTCGGCGGCGCCCTCGGCACGACGGCCGGCGGGGTGCTGGCCGACCGCTGGGGACGCCGGCCGACCATGCTGGTCGCCCAGTTCGGGGCGGCGGCGCTGATGCTCGCGCTCGGCTTCGCCCACGAGTACGGGCAGATCCTGGCCACGACGTTCCTGCTCGGCTTCTTCAGCGAGGCGGTGCGCCCGGCCTTCTCGGCCATGATGGTCGACGTCGTGCCCGAAAAGGATCGCGTCCGGGCGTACTCGCTGAACTATTGGGCGATCAACCTGGGCTTCGCGCTGTCGTCGGTCGGCGCCGGCCTGGCCGCCAAGGCCGACTACCTCCTGCTCTTCGTCGTCGACGCGGCCAGCACCCTGATCACGGCCACGATCTTCCTGATCTTCGTCAAAGAGACAAGGCCGGCCCGCATTGACGTACGGCGGCAGGCAAGCCCCGGCGGCCTCGGCACGGTCCTGCGCGACCGGATCTTCGTCGGCTATCTGCTGGTCTCCCTGGGCGGCGTCGTCGTGATGATGCAGCACATGTCGACGCTGCCGATCGCGATGACCTCGGACGGCCTGTCGGCGGCGACGTACGGCGCGGTCATCGCCGTGAACGGCGTGCTGATCGTGCTGGGCCAGCTCTTCATCCCGAAGCTGATCGGCAACCACGACAACGCGCGGGTGCTGGCCGTGGCCTCGCTGATCATCGGGGTGGGCTTCGGCCTGACCGCCTTCGCGAACGCGGCCTGGTTCTTCACCCTGACCGTGGTGATCTGGACGCTGGGCGAAATGCTCCAGTCCCCCTCGAACGCGGCAACGGTGGCGGGCCTGTCCCCCGCCGCGCTGCGCGGCCGCTACCAGGGCTTGAGCTCCTTGTCGTGGTCGGCCGGCACTGCCCTGGCTCCGATCCTGGGCGGCTTCACCCAGGAACATCTGGGCGACGCGGCCCTGTGGCTGGGCTGCTTCGCGGTGTGCGCCCTGGTGGCCCTCGGCCACTTGCTGGCCGCCCCCAGCCGCCGCCGTCGCATCGCCGCGATGGCCACCGCGGACCCCGCGCCGGCGCCCTCCCTCTCCACTGCCTCCACCTCCGCGCCCTCCCTCTCCACTGCCTCCACCTCGGCCGCCGACCCTTCCTCCGCGCCCTCCCCCTCCACCGCCTCCACCTCGGCCACCGCCTCCACCTCGGCCACCGACGCCGCCTTCGCCACTTCCGCCTCCGCCTCGGCCGCCGACCCCGCCTTCGCTACTCCCGCCTCCGCCGCCACCGTGGCGCTCGGTGCTTTGCCGCCGGCCGAAGCGGAGCCCGTGGCGGACATTCCGCCCGAGATCATCAAAGAGCGCTCCGCCCGATAGGAAACCGAATCCCGATAGGAAACAGAGAAGACACCCGGGCCTCCGCGCGCTAACCTCCGCTAGGACTGTTAACAAGGTTTCCTAACGGGGGCGCGGTGCGCGGCTGGCTTCGGGACACGGCGGGCGGGCTCCCGGCGACCTACTGGTATCTCTGGACCGGCATCCTGATCAACCGCGTAGGCGGTTTCGCGGTGCTGTTCCTCTCGCTCTACCTGACCGCCCAGCGCGGCGCCGGCACCGCACAGGCCGGGTTGATCGTCGGCACGTACGGCATAGGCGGCATCCTGGGCACCCTCGCCGGCGGCGTCCTCACCGACCGCTGGGGCCGGCGTCGCACCCTGCTGCTGTCCCACTTCATCGTGGCGGCGACGCTGGCAGGCCTGGCCCTCAGCCCCGACCTCCGCGTGATCGCCGCCCTGTGCCTGCTACTGGGCCTGTTCCAGTCGATGCCGCAGCCCGCCTTCGTAGCCGCGATCATCGACGTGGTCCCGGTCGAGCGCCGGTCCCGAGCCTTCAACCTTCAGTTCTGGGCCTTCAACCTGGGCATGGCCCTCGCCTCCCTGATAGCCGGCGTCCTGGCCACCTGGAGCTACGTCGGCCTCTTCCTGATCGACGCCGCGTCCACCCTGGCCACGGCCCTCCTGATCGCCTGGAAGATCCCCGAAACCCTCCCCCGCCGCACCACCTCCGCCGCAGGCCATGCGACCGCCGAGGTGCCGCCCGCGAAAACGGAGTCCGCCCCCTTCCCGCCCGCGGAAACAGAGTCCGCCCCCTTCCTGCCCGCGGAAACGGAGTCCGCCCCCTTCCCGCCTCGGCCCTCGGAGCCCGGGCGTGGCCGGCCCCGCGGCCTGGGCGTGGTGCTGACCGACCGGATCTTCCTGGTCTTCGTGGGCCTGACCGTGCTGCAGGCGCTGATCTACACGCAGGCCAGCACGATCGTGCCGCTGGCGATGCAGGACGACCACCTCAGCCCGTCGGCCTACGGCGTGGTCGTGTCACTGGGCGCGGCCTTGATCGTGGTCGGCCAGCTCTTCGTGCCGCGAATCATCGACGGCCACCGCAAGCACCGAATTCTCGCCGCGGCCCTGCTGGTCAACGGCCTCGGCTTCGCCGTGCTGGCCTTGGCCGACCACCTACCGCTCTACCTGCTGGCGGCCGTCATCTGGACGATCGGCGGCATGCTGGCCGCCCCTCCCAACGCCGAGATCAACTCAGAGCTGGCCCCACTGCAGCTGCGCGGCCGCTACCAGGCAGTCTTCTTCCTGGCCTTCCCGGCCGCGTCGTTCCTGGCCCCCGCCCTGGGCGGCGCCGGCCTGCAATACCTGGGCGACGCACACTGGCTGCTAGTAGGCACCCTGGGCGCCATCGCCGCGGCCCTGCACCTGCTGGCAGGCCCCGCCCGCGAACGCCGCGTAGCCGCCATCCGCTCCCAAACCGCCGAAACAGTGACCACATCCTGACCGCACTCTCACGGGCCACGCCTCTGCGGACAAGCCCCGGGGCCCGTGGCCGATGGGCCGGGAGCCCCTGGGGCAGCGAGGCGAGGTGCCCGCACCGACCAGACGGCAGCCGAAAGCGCCACCGGCAACCAGCGGCGAAGACGAGCAGCGGCAGCAGCAAGCGACGGCGGCGAGCAGCACCGGCGCCCGGTCACGGTCCGCGCAAAGCTCTGCCCACGCCGCAGCCGCGCGCGGCTGCGGCGTATGACCAAGGTGATCAGCGCAAGTGAAGGCAGCGAGAGTGAGCCACCGGCGGCGGCCCGGCGGAACTGCGCGGGCGGGCCGCAGGGTGAAGCCGCGGGCGCACGTTACGGCGTACGACCGAAAGGGCTGAAGAGAGAGCCGCCGGAAGGGCTTGGCCGTTGAGAGCTGTTGCACCGGCGGCGGCGGACGACGCCCATCCCCATAGGCGTCGCCCGCACTAACCGCCGGTCTCGGGTCGCGCCGTCCCCCAACGGCATATGCCACCCGTCCCCAAACGCCGGCCGCGGTGACCGTCTCCGGTCAACCAGTTCCCCGAACTAACGGTCCGGCGTCCATTGATTACGCTAGTTGGGCCGGTCAAGCCTTACAAGCCACTTGGCTGTCTGCCATCTGTCTGGACCGTCACAGTCACCGACTTTTGGCCGATCGGCGGATGACCAATCACACATAAGTCCTGCTGACCGGCCCAAGATGGTCACTCGTCCGGGTTCTCGAGCTGGAAGAAGTTGCTCCTCTTACCGCTCGTCAGCCGCTGCTGGTAGATGAAGTTCAGCCGGCGCTTGTCGAAGGCCTCGAACCACTCCGCCCAGCTGACCTCGACGAGCCGGTCGGATTCGTCGTATCCGGGGAAGTCGAAGCGGAGCACGCCGAGGTGGCCGTCGTGCTGGGTGCCGGCGACCGTGGCCGGGACGGCCTTGCGCGCCTTCGCCCACTGGCGGATCACCTCGTGGTCGGTGGTGACCAGGGAACGGCCGAGACGTTCGGGTTTGTCGCCGGTCGAGGTGATCTCCTGGGAGTACTTCAGGGACTTCGACGCCTTCTTACCGGTGCGCTTGCCGCCGCCGGAGCCGGTGGAGCCCGACTTGGTGAGGGTCTTGACGAGCTTCTTGACCAGCTCGGGCTTCTTGAGGTCGGCCGTTCCCTTGACCCCGCGCGCGGACAGGCGCGCCCGCAACTCGGGCACCTTGAGCCGGGCGATCTCGCTCTCGTTGACGCCTGGCGTGTTCGGGGTGTCGTTGTGGCTTGTCGGATTCTTGCCGGCCTCGCGACGAGCGGCCTTGACCATCTTCTTGACGAGGTCCGGCTTCTTCAGGTCGTCGGTGTTCTTGACGCCACGGCTCTTCAGCTCGCGGCGCAGGTCGGCGGCCTTCATCCGGGCGATCTTGCTCTCGCTCACGTCCGGCGTGTTCGGAGTGTCGTTTCGGCCCTTGGCGGTCTTCGTGGAAGCCACGCCAGTTCACCTCACTATTCCATCGGCGTTGTCCGATCGTTTCTTTCAGTACCCGGACAATTCACGCCGACACACGTGAGTCAGGAGCCGTCCTCCGATGGGGCGAGGTGTTTGAACGCCTGGAGATTGGCCAGGGACTCGCCGCGCTTCACGCGCCACTCCCACTCGCGGCGGATCGACGAGCCGAAGCCGATCTCCAGCATCGTGTCGAACGACTCGTCCGAATAGGTCAGTACCGAGCCGAGCAGACGGTCCAATTCGTCCTCGTCCAGGCCTTTCAGCGAGACCCGGCCGGTGAGATAGACGTCGCCCACCGCGTCGATGGAGAACGCCACCCCGTACATCCGGGCATTTCGCCGCAGCATCCATGCCCACAGTTCCTCGTGCCGCTCGTCGGGGCGGCGCATCACGAACGCCTCCACCCGCAACGAGTGCTCGCCCACGATCAAGTTGCAGGCCGTCTTCAGCTTGTGGGTGCCGGGCAGCGTGACCACATAGGAGCCGGGACCGGTGGTGTCCCATTCGAGCTCCCGCTCGGCCAGTGCCTTTTCGATGAGGTCCGTCACCATGCGTAGGCCTCCAGGCGTTGTCTGATCAGCTCGCGGTGCTCGGTCACCGCCTCACGGTAGACCCGGAGCAGGCCTTCCGCCGTGCGGTCCCAGGAGAAGTCGGACGCGTGCGCGACCGCCGCCGACGACAGCAGTTCGCGGCGCCGCGGGTCGGCGAGCAGGTCGTCCAGCACCCGGGCCCAGGCCGCCGGGTCGTGCCCGTCGACCAGCACCCCGCTGACGCCGTCGCGGACCGCCGTGACCAGGCCGCCGACCGCCGCCGCGACCACCGGCGTTCCGCAGGCCTGCGCCTCCAGGGCGACCAGACCGAAGGATTCGTTGTACGAGGGGACGGCCACTACGTCGGCGCTGCGGTAGAGCGCGGCCAGCCCGTCGCCGTTCTGCGGCGGGAGGAAGCGCACCGACTCGCTGACGCCCAGCGAGGCCGCCAGCTCGATCAGCGAGGTCGGCCGGTCGAGGCCGCTGCCGCTGGGGCCGCCGCAGATCACCACGGTGACGTCTTCGGTCCGCATCGCGGCCAGCGCCGCGATCAGCACGTCGGGCGCCTTGAGCGGCTGGATCCGCCCGACGAAGGCGATGACCTTGCCGTCGGCCGGTAGCCCGAAGCGGGCCCGGTCGGACGGGCCGGGCCGGAAGCGCTCGAGGTCGACGCCGGGCTGGACCACCGCGGTGCGGGCCGGGTCGGCCTCGTAGTACGCGACCAGGTCGCGGGCCTCGAAGCGGGTGTTGGCGACGAGCCGGTCGGACTCGGCGATGACCTGCTCCTCACCGATCACGCGGGCGCGGGGCTCGGGCCGGTCGCCCGCCGCGATCAGCCTGTTCTTGACCTTGGCCAGGGTGTGCGCGGTGTGCACGTGGGGCACGCCCCAGCGTTCCCGGGCCAGCCAGCCGACCTGGCCGGAGAGCCAGTAGTGGGAGTGGATGAGGTCGTAGTGGCCCGGCGGCCGGGCCGCCTCGGCCCGCAGCACGCCGTTGGCGAAGGCGCAGAGCTGGGCCGGCAGCTCTTCCTTCTCGAGGCCTTCGTACGGGCCGGCGGTGACGTGACGGACGAGCACGCCGGGCGCCATCTCGACGCAGGGCGGCAGGTCACCACGGGTGGCGCGGGTGAAGATCTCGACTTCGACGCCGCGCCGGGCGAGGCGCTTGGCGACCTCGACGATGTACACGTTCATGCCGCCCGCGTCGCCGGTTCCCGGCTGTTCGAGGGGGGACGTGTGCACGGAGAGGGTGGCGATGCGCCGGGGGGTCGGCCATTCTGCCACGATTTATCCTCCATTGTCCGGCATATACGCGGGGATTATTGCGCAGTCATTAATCTTCCCCGTCCCGGTGGGCCGAACCACCATGCAGCCCACCCGGGGTGACCCATCTCATCGG
Organism: Paractinoplanes atraurantiacus; assembly: GCF_900215205.1. GTDB lineage: Bacteria > Actinomycetota > Actinomycetes > Mycobacteriales > Micromonosporaceae > Actinoplanes > Actinoplanes atraurantiacus. The sequence goes on along the minus strand of NZ_OBDY01000001.1, from coordinate 468,076 downwards.
GAGCCCAGAAGGAAGGATGGGGGCATGCAGAACATCGCAGTGGTCACGGGCGCGTCCAGCGGCATCGGCGCGGCGACGGCCCGCCGCCTCGCCACCGAGGGCTTCCACGTCGTGGCGGCGGCCCGGCGCGCCGACCGGCTGGAGGAGCTGGTCAAGGAGATCGGGCCGGCCGCGACGGCGGTCGCGTGCGACGTCACGTCCGACGAGTCGGTGTCGGCCCTGGCCGGCGCGGTCACCGGCCTCGGCGGCCCGGTCACGCTGCTGGTCAACAACGCGGGTGGCGCCGCCGGTCTCGACCCGGTCGAGTCGGGCTCGGTCGCCGACTGGCAGTGGATGTACGACGTGAACGTCCTCGGCTCGCTGCGGATGACCAAGGCCCTGCTGCCGGCCCTGGAGGCGAGCGGCGCCGGCACGATCGTGACGGTCGGCTCGACCGCGGCCTTCACGGTCTACGAGGGCGGCGGCGGGTACACGGCGGCCAAGCACGCACAGACCGCGCTGGTCGGGACGTTGCGGCTGGAACTGTCCGGCAAGCCGGTGCGGATCATCGAGGTGGATCCGGGCATGGTCCGTACTGACGAATTCTCGCTCAAGCGCTTCGGCGGCGACCAGGCCAAGGCCGACGCGGTCTACCAGGGGGTCAAGGAGCCGCTGACCGCTGACGACATCGCCGACATCATCGCCTTCGCCGCGACCCGTCCCCACCACGTCAACCTCGACCGCATCGTCGTCCGCCCGATCGCCCAGGCGGCTCAGCACAAGGTCTACCGGGAGAAGTAGTGAAGCCGGTTGGCGAGATCACCCGGGGGACGACCAATCCCAACCGGCTGCGTCGCGTCGACAACTTCATCGCGTTCCGCTGCGGCGCGCTGCTGCGCGACGCGCCGCAGCCGCTGGTCATCGACCTCGGTTACGGCGCCACGCCGGTCACGGCCGTGGAGTTGCGGGGCCGTCTGGCGACGGCGGTCCGCGCGGATGTCGCGGTGGTGGGTCTGGAGATTGATCCCGTACGGGTGGGAGCCGCGCAACCGTACGCGGATCCTCCGCTGCTCGACTTCCGGCGCGGCGGTTTCGAACTGGCCGGCCTGCGCCCGGTCGTGGTGCGGGCGTTCAACGTGCTCCGGCAGTATCCCGAGGAGGAGGTCGGCGCCGCCTGGCGGCAGATGACCGCCACCGGGGCCGTGCTGATCGAGGGGACCTGCGACGAACTGGGCCGCATCGCCACCTGGGCGGTGATCGAGGACGGCGTGCCGGGCACCCTCACGCTGTCGGCCCGCTTGTCCGATCTGGATCATCCGGCGACGTTCGCCGAGCGGCTGCCCAAGGCGCTGATCCACCACAACGTGCCCGGTGAGCCGGTCCATGAGCTGCTGCGCGCGCTGGGCCGGGCCTGGGAGACCGAGGCCACCCCGTTCGGGCCGCGGCAGCGCTGGATCGCGACCGTGCGCCGGATGCGCGACGAAGGGTGGCCCGTACAGGACGGCCCGTCCCGCTGGCGTCTCGGCGAGCTCACTCTGCCGTGGCCCGGATGAACCCCCGGATAAAAGGCCGGGCCGGTCCTCCGCAGCGGACCGGCCCGACCCCAGGGGGTGAATAACGTCTGCCCTCAGAGTCGGGCGACGGTGGTGCGGACGCGGTCTCGGCACGGTTGCCGATCGGGAGCAGCGCAGCAAAAAGGCGCCGCCGTCAGGGGACGGCGGCGCCTTCTCGGGGACGGGACGGGTCAGAGCACGGAACGCAGCGTCTCCACCAGCGCCTCGCTGCTGAACGGCTTCTTCACCAGCAGGGCGTCCTCGGCGATCAGGCCGTCGGCGACGGCGATCTCCTTGGGCAGCCCGGAGATGTAGACGACGCGCATCTCCGGGCGCAGCTCGGTGGCCGAGCGGGACAGCTCGCCGCCGGAGACGCCGGGCAGCCCGAGGTCGGTGATCAGGATGTCGATGTCGCCGGGATGCTGCCGGCAGGCCTCGATGGCCTGCGTCGAGTCGCCGGCGGTCAGCGTGTCGAAGCCACGCCGTTCCAGCATGCGCCGCATGATGTCGCGCAGGTCCTCCTCGTCGTCGACGACCAGGACGGTGGGTCGCGTGTCGGTTTCGGGCGCCTGCGACATGGGTCCTCCTGTGACTGACGAACCGGGCCGAAACCTCACGCTATCCGCGCGAGGTTGCACGAAAGGCCCTTTCAGCGACTGAGGTAACCCGTGTAGAGCATCCGGTTGGGCGATCCCTTGCCGGGATTGCGGATCGAGCCCGTTCCGGCCTGCGCCACCAGCTCGTCACGGACCTGAGCCGGGGTGTACGAGGGGTGGGCGGCCAGCACGAGCGCGGCCGCGCCGGCCACGTGCGGCGCCGCCATCGAAGTGCCGCTCATCAGCTTGACGGCGGTGTTCGACGCGGTCGACGCCCCCTCGATCCGGACTCCGGGGGCGAAGATGTCGACACAGGACCCGTAGTTCGAGGACGACCACCGGGTGTCTTTCTGGTCGGTGGCGCCCACGGTGATCGCCGAGGGGGTGCGCGCCGGTGACTGCGTACACGAATCGCGGTTGTCGTTGCCCGCCGCGACGACGACGGTGATCCCCTTGGCGACGGCCCGGTCGACCGCGTCGTCGAGCGCCTTGCTGGTGGTGCCGCCGAGGCTGAGGTTGGCCACCGCGGGACGGGCGGTCTGCTTGGCGACCCAGTCGATGCCCGCGATGATCTGCTTGTAGGAGCCGGTGCCCTTGCAGTCGAGCACGCGCACGCCGACCAGCTTCACGTTCTCGGCGACACCGTACGTCGCGCCGCCGATGGTGCTGGCGACGTGGGTGCCGTGGCCGTTGCAGTCGCCGTCGGTCCCGTAGCCGTCGGTGGCCCGGCCGCCGAACTCCTTGTGAGTGGTGCGGATGCCGGTGTCGACCACGTAGACGGTGACGCCGGCGCCGGTGGGCGCGGCGTACGAGGACGACAGCGGCAGCGCGCGCTGATCGATCCGGTCGAGTCCCCAGGTGGTGGTGGTCGCCGGTGCGGCCACGGCCGCCACCGGAACGGTGCAGGCGAGCGCGACGGCCGCGCCGGTCAGCATCGTGGCGATACGCAAAAGTTCGTCCTCTCAGTTGCTTCGGCCACTTCCCCGGGGGTGGAAGGCATGCCGAAGGGCGTCTGAGGGAAAGGGTGCGGTGGGTCGCGAAGCGCTGGAGGATCCGCACGGTTGCACGTGGGTTGCAACCCCCTCGGAGCGGTGCTCAGCCCCAGGAAGATCGAAGTGAAGAGCTAAAGCCGTGCGGCGGAGGACCGATCTACCCGGAGTACCGCTACACACCGCCACCGAGCAAGGAGAGCGATATGTCCAGCCTGCTGTCGCCCGAGATCGTCACCGTCGATTCGCTGACCGACCGCTGTGACCGTTGCAGCGCGGCCGCCCGTCTGACGGTCACCCTGACCAGCGGCGGCGAGTTGGCCTTCTGCGGGCACCACGCGAACCGTCACCACGAGGACATCAGCCGCGTCGGCGAGCGGATCACCCTCGAGCAGGGCTTCGAGTGGGCCGGGAAGTAACCGCTTAATGGTGATTCGCCGCGTTATGCTCGTTTCCTCATATCTTGAGGGGACCGTGTGCAGAGTGCGGCGCATGACGTGGGCAGGCTGTCCCGGCTGACCGCCGGGTGCGCCGGTGTCGCGGTCGCCGTCTTCGGCGCCGCGGCGCTGCTCATGTCTCTTCGAGGTGCTCCGCCGGACGGCCTGCTGACCGATCCGGCGGCCGCGCTCGTCCCGGCCGGACTGGGCCTGCTGCTGCAGGTCCTGCCGGTGTCACACCGGATCGCCGGCCGGGTCGTGCACGGCCTCGCCCACCTTCTGATGATCTTCGCCGCCGCTGTCGGAGTGCTCGGCGTGGACGACGAGACCGGACCGGCCATCGCGACCCTCGTCGCGGTGGCCGCTTTCGTGTTGCTGGGCCACCTCGTCCGTACGCTCCACGGCGCCGAACGCCATCAGCGGCGGCTCGTCGGCGAGCTCGAGGACCGCGAGAAGTTCGCGGCCACGCTGCTCCAGTCGATGAACGAGGCCGTCATGGTGATGGACGCCAACTATCACGTCATCGACGTCAACCGGCGCTGGCGCGAGCTCACCGGGCACGGCGCCGACGAGCCGGTCCGGTTCGATCCCCCGCCCGTGCCGCCGGCCGGCGGCGACTGGCTTCTTCCGCGCGTCGACGGCAGCACGGTCCCGGTGCTGGCCACGGTCGCGCCGATCCCCGACGAGCAGGGTGCTCCACGGGCGTACGTGGCCACCTACGTCGACATCGCCGACCGCAAGCGGGCCGAGGAGACGCTCAGCGACCATGCCGCCGAGCTGGAACGCGGGAACGCCAACCTGCGCGAGGCGAACGCCCGGCTCGAGGCGGCGCTCACCTTCAAGAACGACCTGACCTCGATGCTCACCCACGACGTGGCCCAGCCGATCAGCTCGATCGCCAGCCTGGCCGAGCTGCTGCGGGCGGACTGGGACGACCTGCCCGACGACATCCGGCTCGAGCTCGCCACGAAGATCGACAAGAACACCCAGCGGCTGATCAAGATGATGAACGACCTGCAGCTGCTGTTCCGGCTCGACATGGGCCGGGTCACCGCGCGGCGGGCGCCGGTGCCGCTGCGCGAGGTGGCCGAGGGGGTGGCCGCGGCCACCGCGTGCGACGTACGGGTCCTGGTGCAGGACGATCTGTCGGCGCTGGCCGATCGTGGGCACGTCACCGCCGTACTGCAGAACCTGGTCAACAACGCGGTCGCCTACGGGTCGCCGCCGATCGAGGTGAGCGCCGAGCGGCAGGGCGAGACGGTGGAGCTGGCCGTACGGGACCACGGGCCCGGCATCGCGGACGAGCTGCTGCCCAATCTGTTCGGGCGGTTCATGCGCGGCGCCGGTCTGGGCCTGTTCATCGTCCGGCACCTGGCCGAGGCGAACGGCGGTTCGGTCCGCTACGAGCAGGCCACGCCGAAGGGGGCGAAGCTCGTCGTGACCTTCGAGCTCGCCCCCGTCTGAGCCTTACACGGAGTGGCTGCCCCGGTCTTCTTCGTTGATCATGCCGTCGCCCCAGGCGTCCTTCTGCGGGGTGCGCCCGCCCATCGGGGCGGTGCCGGCGGCGCCGCTGACCGGGCCGGTCTTGGCGATCCGGCGCCCCGGGGGCAGCACGTCGTCGAGATCGCGGGCGCTGCGGATGCCGGGCGCCGAGGTGATGTCCACATTGGTGCCGGTGTTGGCGGCGAGGCCGCCGTGGTGCGGGAGGTCGACGGTGCTGGCGTTGCTGCGCTCGGCCGCGCTCGTCCCCCAGCCCGCGCCGGGGTGCGGCGGGCGGTGACGGGCCCGGGCGGCGACGGCGGCCGGCGACGGCGCGAGGCGCTTCGTGCTGGCGCCACCCTCGACCATGCCCTTGAAGGCGGTCAGGTCGTCCTTGAGCCGGCGGGTGAGCGACTGCTGACCGTGCCGGTCGTTCGGCATGAGGAACGCGATGTCGGCCTCAAGCTGGGCCACCACCTGGGTCTTCGTCTCGCCCAGGGGCCGCAGCGTGAGGGTCTCGGCCAGCAGCGGGCCCTCCATCGTCGACCACGAGACACGCTCGTCCACCCGGCGCTCGGTGATCTGGGCGTCGAACTCGCGCGTCTTGCCCTCGACGTCCATGATCCAGTGGGTCTGATCGCCGCCGATGGAGGTGACCTCACGGACGCCACGCATGAACCGTGGGTAGTTCTCGAACGCGGCGAGTTGCTCGTACACCGTGTGCAACGGTGCACTCACCTCGATGGCCTGCTGAACCATACTCATCGCATCTCTCCCATGCCTACGGGTGCCGACTGTCGGCATGACTGAGAGTACGTATGTGATAACTGAGCGAAGTCGGTTTCGATCAGACCCGGCGGACGTACTGCCATTGCCCGACCTCGGCCGCGTACCGGGCGTCACTCGCGGGCACCATCGCCACCTCCGCCGCACGCAGCATGGCCACGATCCGGCCCGACGGGCTGCGCCAGGCCTCGCTGATCTCGACCACCGTGCCGGTCTCGCGGCAGGCGGCGGCAAGCGCGGCGACCAGGTCCGCGGAGAGCACCGCGTCGTCCAGGCCGACGTCGGTGAGCAGGCGCAACGGCCGGGCGAGCTGGGTCGGCGCGTAGCGGCAGGCGCGGCGCAGGCCGAGGATCGTGGTGGTCACCAGACGCTCGGCGACCTGCTCGGCGGACATCTCGCCGGCGGCGATCAGGGCCCGTACGTCGCGGGGCCCGAGCACGCCGCGCTCCAGCGGCAGGCCCGAGACGGCCACCGAGACCGCCTCGACGTGCCCGAGATCGGCCGGCAGGGCCAGCCAGCCGTCGGGGCGCACGACCTCGATCTCGGCCGCCACGCGCAGGGTCAGATCGGTGCGGCGGCGGGCCCGGGCGATCGCGTCCGCGTACGCCGGCAGCCAGGTGCTGTCCGGGCCGACCTGGTCGGCGAAGGTGATCGCGGTGAGGCCGGCCTGATCGGCCGCCGAGACGATCACACCGACGCTGTCCCGCCCGGCCGAGAAGCCGGTGTGCACATGCGCGTCCGTCGTCAGATCCAGCGCGTCGACGGCGCTGACGACTGATTCCCGCTCTGCGGTCACGTTCTCTCCTGGCTGGTCGGCTTCCCGTATGACCAGAAGAGTGCGGCAGCGGTGTTGTCAACCCCGGTGTGTGGCCGGTGCGGCTCGGTTAGAGCCGGAAAGTTCCGACCAGGTCGCGCAGCTCGTCGGCGGTGCGCGAGACGTCGCCCGAGGCCTGCCGGGTCTGCTCGACGCCGCGCACCGACTCGGCGCTGGCGGCCGAGACGTCCGAGATGTTGTTCGCGATCCGGGCCGAGCCGTTGGCCACCTCGGCGATGTTGCGGCTCATCTCGCCGGTGGTGGCGGTCTGCTCCTCGACGGCCGAGGCGATGGTGGTCTGGAAGTCGTTGATCTGCGCGATGACCTCGGAGATCCGCGAGATGACCTCGACCGCGCCGCTGGTGTCCTGCTGGATGGCGGCGACCCGGCTGCCGATGTCCTCGGTCGCCCGCGCGGTCTCCTGGGCCAGATCCTTGACCTCGCTGGCGACCACGGCGAAGCCCTTGCCGGCCTCGCCGGCCCGCGCGGCCTCGATGGTGGCGTTCAGCGCGAGCAGGTTGGTCTGCTCGGCGATCGAGGTGATCAGCTTGATCACGTTGCCGATCTCGGCCGACGAGTCGCCGAGCTGGCGCACGGTGTCGGTGGCGCGGGCCGCCTCGGAGACCGCCACCGAGGCGATCTGGGCCGACTCGCTGGTGTTGCGGGAGATCTCGCGGATGGCCAGGCCCATCTGCTCGGAGCCGGCGGCGACCGACTGCACGTTGCGGGCGATCTCCTCGGCCTCGGCCGACGCCGCCGCGGACTGCCGGTCGGTGTTCTCGGCCGCCTCGGAGATGCGCACGGCCACCACGGAGAGCTGACCCGCGGCCTCGGCCAGGGCGTCGGCGTCACGGCCGATCGTGGCCATCGACGTCCGCATCGACTCGAGCGCTCCGTCGAGGCCCGCCGCCATCCGGCCGAGCTCGTCGCGGCTCGTGATGTTGCTGCGCCCGGTCAGGTCGCCGCGGGAGAGCGAGTCGATCACTCCGCCGAGCGTGCGCACCGGCACCAGGATCGAGCGGGCCAGCGGGATGGCCAGCGCTACCAGCAGGACCAGGCCGACGAGGGCAACGATGATGGACAGCGTACGAACGCGGTTGACGGTCTTGGTCATGTCCGCCTGTTCGGAGTCGACCGCGGCGGTCACCCGGTCGACGAGCGCGCCGAGCTCGTCGTCGGTCTTGTTGTTCCGCTCGGAGATCTCGCCGAGCCGGGAGGTCACCGAGCCGGCGTCGGCCTTGGCCGCGGTCGTGAACTCGGTGATGAAGGCGCTGAAGTCGACGAAGTCCGGCCGGTCGTCGGCGAACGTGGCCGCCATGTCGCTGGGCAGGTTCGCCGCCACCACGGCGTCGGCCGCCTCGGTGGACGACTGCACGTCGTCGAGGACGTCCTGCGTGACGTCCTGACCCAGGGCGGAGCGATAGGCGTCCACCTTGAGCTCGCTCTGCCGGGTGTCCAGATGGTTCAGCGCGGCCTGGCCCTGCTGGAGCCGGGACACCAGGTCGGCCTGATCGGCCAGCTTGTCCTGCCCGAACAGCGAGATCGCGGCGAGCACGGCCAGCATGACGGCGCCGACCACCACGATCAGAGTGAGCCTCTTGGCGATACCGAGGTGGGCCAGTCGCGACATCGCATCTCCCTTGGCAACTGTTATGCACCTGCCCGGAGACGCCGTCGGCAACTCGCGTCGCGCACTCTTCTCAGAGTGCGCGAACGCCACGTTTCAGACCGGTGTGTCCGGTGACTGCAGCAACTTCGAGACCGCTTGCACCTCGTCCTCGGTGGGCGAGGCGGCCTCCTGGTTGGCCGCTCGTAGCTCCCGGTACACCTCTTCGCGATGCACCTGCACGTCACGCGGAGCCTGGATGCCCAGCCGGATCACATCGCCGCGCGCCTCGAGCACCGTGATGATGACGTCGTCGCCGATCATCACGCTCTCCCCGGCGCGCCGGGTCAGTACGAGCATCGTCGGTGCCCTCCTCCATCCGTGGACGGACAGCATCGCGAGACGGCGCGGTCGCGGGGACCGCGACCGCGCCCGAGACGGTTCAGTAGGCCCGGTTCATGATCGCGCGGACCGGCAGGCCGGAGCCGCTGAGCACGACCTGCATGGCACGCATGCTGTCCCGGTCGACGACGATCGGCGCCAGCAGGTTCGCCGTGGTCTCGTTCTGGCCGGCCGTGATGACGGTCAGCAGGAGCAGGCGGTCCGGGTCCTTGCTGTTCAGGGCCGCGAAGACCTCCTTCTCGATCTCCGGCGCGTAGTCCGGGAAGAAGGGCTCCGGCGGCGCCACGAGGAAGCGCAGCTCCGGGTCCTCGATGGACGTGAACGCGTAGAGCAGACCGTCGTCGTTCAGCCGCACCAGGACGAACTCCCGGTGGGCCGGGAAGCCTGGCATGGGCACCGCCATGGTGATGGTCGGCAGGCCCATTGACGCGTCGGTCATGGAGGCCTCAATCGGTCGGTACGCGGTGCGAGTACTCATGGTCACCTCAGGAAATCGATGAGCGAGGGCTGGATCACCTTGGCCGAGGCGGCCAGGGCGGCCTGATACGAGGTCTGCTGGATCTGCAATTCCATGATCGCCTTGGGCAGGTCGACATCCTCGATATCGGACAGCTGCGACGTCACGGACAGCAGATGGTCGTCTGCTGACTGCTTCATCTGCGTAATCCGATTATATCGGGCGCCAACGTCCGAAAGGGTGGACTTTAGTAAATCGTGGGCCGAATCGAGTCGACCCAGCGCATCGTCCAGCGCCTCGTGATCGTTGTCGTCCAAAGCCTTGGAAATGTCACTCAGCACCGTGAAGAGCTGAGTGTCGCTGTCGTTGGCGCCGAACGCGTCGACACCGTTGGACTCGATGCGCACTTTGGCGTTCGGTCCGACCGTGCGGGTGGTCTCGGCGGTGTTGCCGACGTATTTACCGGTGTCGTCGAAAGCCACGTCGCCCGGAGTGGTACCGCCGAAGACCGGCCGGCCCATGTATTTGGTGTTGGCGTCGCCGATCAGCGACTGCCGGATGTTGTCGATCTCGTACTTCAGCGCATCGCGGGCGCCATCGTCGCCGGACGCCGCGTTGAGGCCCTGAACGGTCAGGTCGCGGACGCGGATGATCTGGCTCGAGGCGGCGCCGAGCTTGTCCTGGATCGTGCCGAGCCAGCCCACGCCGTCGTCGGCGTTGCGCGTGTACTGCTGAGTGGCCCGCAGCTCGCCGCGCAGTTGCAGCGAGGAGACCGTGCCGGTCGGCGAGTCGGACGGCTTGCTGAGCAGCTTGCCGCTGGAGATCTGTCCCTGCAGCTTCTGCCCGCGGGCCATGGTGCGCTGGAGGTCACCGAGCATGCGATGCGACATGCTCGAATCGGTGACTCGACTGGGAATCGTCATGCTGTCCCCCTAACCGTCGTCAACCACGTCATCGGCCGACCAGGCCGGTGCGGTTGATCAGCTGGTCGAGCATCGAGTCGATGGTGGTCAGCACCCGGGAGGCGGCCTCGTAACCCCGCTGGAAGGTCAGCAGGTTGGTCATCTCCTCGTCGAGGTTGACCCCCGACTCGGCCTGGCGCGCGGTGTCCACCTGGTCGGTGACCGCGTTCTGGATGTCGCTGCGCCGGGCCGACGCCTGCGAGGCCACGCCGAGCTTGCCGATCATGCTCTGGTAGACCGAGTCCGGCCCGTCCGGCGAGACGGCCATCTCGGCCAGCGAGTCGGCGATGCCGTGGTCGATCGCGGCCTTCTCGGGGTCGAGGTCCTTGGGGTTGCCGGCCGAGAACGCCACCTTGTCGGGCGTGGTGATCAGCACCTTGATCTCGCCGGCCGTGGTGCCCTCGAAGAACGCGGTGCCCTCGTCACCGTTCTTGTCGTAGCCGGCCATGACCGCGTCGTTGACGGTCTTGGCGAGCGAGGCGGCCACGTCGTCGAGCTGACCCGAGATGGTCGGGATGATGTTGTTCATCGTGTCGAACATCGCGCCCATCTGACCACCGGTCGTCACGGGCGCGTCGGTGTCCGTCCACTTGAGAGCTACCTGGTTGTCCTCGGTCCAGGCGGCGAGCGACGGCGGGCCGGTCAGCTCCACTGTGCGCGTACTGAAATCGCTGACCAGCGGCGCGGTGCCGAGGAAGACGTTGACGGCGCCGTTCGTCTTGCTCTGCGTCGTGGCGCCGGTCAGCTCGGACAGCTGCATGATCTGCATGTCGCGCTGGTCCATCAGCTCGTTCGCCTCGAGGCCGGCCGCGTGCGCGACCACGATCTGCTGGTTCATGTCGGCGATCTGCGACGACAGGTTGTTGACCTGGCTGACGAACGCCTGGGCCTGGGTGCGGTTGGTCGTGAACTGGTTGTCCAGCGAGGCGTGGGTGTCGTTGAGAGTCGTCGCCACGGTCTGGCTGCGCTCGATCAGCGCGGTGCGGGTCGACGGGTCCTGCCAGTTGTTGGCGACGTCGTTCCACGCGTCCCACATGTCGTGCATGCGCGCCTGGAGCGCGGTGTCGCTGGGCTCGGCGAGCACGCTCTCGATCTGCTCGTACGACCCCTTCTGGGTCGCGAGGTACGACGAGTTCGCGTGCTCGGTGCGCCCGCGCTGCTCCAGATATTCGTTGCGGCCACGCTCGACCGACGAGACCGTGACGCCGTTGCCGACCTGGGTGGTCGTCGCGTAGACGCCCGGGTTCAGGCTGCCGGTCTGCGACTGCATGCGGACCTTCTGCCGCGTGTAGCCCTCGGTATTGGCGTTGGCGACGTTCTGCCCGGAGATGTCCAGGCCGCGGCGCTGCGCGTAGAGCGAGGTGAGCGCCGTGTTCAAACCGCCGAAGGAACTAGCCATCAGATTGCCTCATCAACCAGGCTGGAGCGGCGGACGCCGCCCGAAACGGTCTGCCCTTGCGGTCCGTACGTTTCCACAGTTTCGGCGAACGCGAGCATGGTTTCGCGGGCCGCGCGCTGACCGGCGGTGAGCAGGTCACGGTTCACGTCGGCGAGGGCGCTGATCTCGGAGGTCAGCAGCAGGAAGGCCTTGCGGTGCTGGTGCAGCAGGTCGCCCCAGGGCTCGGGGGCGGCGTCGGCGAGCTCACCGAGCGAGGCCTCGGCCGGCAGGCCGAACTCGACGGCGCAGTCCTGGGCGTAGGCAGCCCGGATGACTTCGGTCTGGCGGATCTGGTCGAGGACCACCTCGACCTCGCGGGTGGCGTGGCTCAGCCAGCGGGAGCGATTGGTGGCGAGGAGCAGCTGCTCCTCCTCAAGCTTGAACAACAGCATCTCGAGCAGCTCACGTGACCGCCACAGGACGCTGGCCAGGTCGGTCAGACTCACCCCTGGACCTCCGTCTCGCCTCGGGTCGGGCACGTCCCCACTGACGAGCCCGCTCATTCGGACAGGTCGGCACGTCCCCGACTCCGCTGAGGGATTTCCCCCGAATCGGACCATTTACGGGTTCGCCGCCTTTCCGGGTTCGCCGGAAAAGAGCGAAGAAATCTCGCACACTGCTTCATGAACCGTCGGCGACGCGCCGAACGGAACGGCGTACGCCTCGGCTCCAAGGACGGGCCGGCAAAGAGACCCCTCAGGGAGGAACTACTCATGGGTCTTCGTATCAACCAGAACATCGCCGCGCAGAACGCCTACCGGAACCTGTCGGTCACCGACAGCCAGATGTCGAAGTCGCTGGAGAAGCTGTCCAGCGGTTTCCGGATCAACCGGGCGGCGGATGACGCGGCCGGCCTCTCGATCTCCGAGGGCCTGCGCTCGCAGATCGGCGGTCTCAAGGTCGCCGTCCGCAACACCCAGGACGGCGTGAGCGTCGCACAGACCGCTGAGGGCTCGCTGAACGAGGTCACCTCGATCCTCCAGCGCATGCGTGACCTGTCGGTGCAGACGGCGAACTCGGGCGCCACCGACACCGAGGCCGCCAAGGCCTCGAACAAGGAGATGCAGCAGCTGAACGCGGAGCTCGACCGCATCGGCGACACCACCGCCTTCGGCAAGTCCAAGCTGCTGGGCGGCGCCTTCGGCTCCACCCACAAGACCGAGGCCGGCACCTCGCAGAGCGCGCAGGACATCAAGGACGCGATGGTCGACACGACCTTCACCATCGACAAGATCGGTGGCAAGGAGATCGTGGACGCCGACGGCAATGCCGCGCCGATCACGGTCGACATCAAGGCCACGGACTTCACGAGCGCCAAGGCCGAGACCGGCCAGGACGCCGCCGCGGTGATCAACGAGAAGATCTCGGGCGCGTTGAAGGCCGCCGGCTACCAGGGCAACGAGCTGTCCGTCTCGGCCCGAACCAAGATGGAGGACGTCAGCGGCACGCCGACCGCGATGACGTCCTTCCAGCTGAACGGCTCCGGCGACTTCGAGACGAGCTTCGCGGCTCTCGGAGTCGGCACCACCACTGAGGCCATCGAGGGTGGTAACAGCGGCAAGTTCCAGGTCGGCGCGAACCGCACCGAGAACATCAACATCAGCATCGGGGCCGTCGACTCGGAGACCCTGGGCACCGGCACTCTCGACCTCACGAAGGACCCGGACGCTGCCATCGACGTGATCGACAAGGCGATCCAGTCGGTCTCCGACAGCCGGGCCTCGCTCGGTGCTGTCCAGAACCGCTTCGAGCACACCATCAACAACCTGAACGTGGCGGTGGAGAACCTGTCCGCGTCGGAGTCGCGTATCCGTGACACCGACATGGCGCAGGAGATGGTCTCCTTCACCCGTTCGCAGATCCTCACCCAGGCCGGCACCTCGATGCTGTCGCAGGCCAACCAGTCGGCGCAGAACGTTCTCTCGCTGCTGCGCTAACCGAATTGCCACCGCCGGGAGCTGAATCTTCCGGCCGTGTGACCGAATAGGTGGGGGAGACGGCGGAACATGCCGGCTCCCCCACTTTGTTTTGCAGCACCTCTTTCGCACCGAAAGGCAGGCGCCCGTGTCCACTTCGGTTGACGGCCTAGTCAGTGGTCTCAGCACGTCGAACGTGATCTCGCAGCTCATGCAGGTCGAGGCGGCCCCGCAGAACCGGCTCAAGACCAAGGTCTCCACGGCGCAGACCGCTGTCACCTCCTACCAATCGGTCAACTCCAAGCTCTCCGCCCTCAAGACCGCCGCCGAGGACATCGGCAAGCTCGCCACCTGGCGCGCCGTGAAGCCGACGTCGAGCTCGGCCACCGTGACGGCCACCGCGACCGGCGGCACCAACACCGCCTCCGGCACCACGATCTTCAACGTGGGCGCCCTGGCCAGCAATCAGATCAACACGGCTCGGGTCGCCAAGGACGGCGACATCACCGGCGCGAGCACGATCGAGTTCACCGTCGGCGGCACCGCCAAGACGGTGAACCTCGGCGAGACCAAGACCGCCCAGGGCGTCGCCGACGCGATCAACGCGGCCGGCATCGGCGTCAAGGCCGTCCTGGTCCAGACCGGCGGCAGCGAGAACATCCTCCAGCTCAGCGGGGCCAAGACCGGCACCGCGGCCGCTTTCAGCGTCGACAGCGGGCTCGACGGCATCTCCCTGGCCGAGGTGGCGCAGGCCAAGGACGCCCGCCTCGACATCGGCGGCGGCGAAGGCGTCCCCGGCGGCTACAGCGTCACGAGTGCCACCAACACCTTCACCACGCTGATGCCGGGCGTCACGATCAGCGTCTCGAAGATGGAGAATGACGTCACGATCAGCGCCGAGTCCGACGTCAGCGGCATGGCCGCGAAGATGCAGGCGCTGGTCGACGCGGTCAACGGCACTCTGACCGAGGTCAAGAACCAGACGGCGTACGACGCCGCGACCAAGAAGAGCTCGCCGCTGACCGGCGACTTCATGGTCCGCAACATGTCGCAGGCGATCCTCAGCAAGATCAGCCTCGGCCTGACCTACGACAACCCGGCCTACGACGAAACGACCAACCCGGGCGTCGACAAGACGCTCAGCACCACGCTGGCCAAGCTCGGCGTCGAGCTCGACCGCACCGGTCAGCTCACCTTCAACACCAACACCTTCAAGGCCAAGTACGCCGAGGACCCGACGGTCTTTCAGGGCGCGGCCATCGCGTTCGGCGACCAGATGCGGGAGCTGTCGCTCGACCAGACGAAGAACGTCACCTCCGTGATCACCGGCCGCAACAACGAGATCGACAGCCTCACCAGCCAGATCAACAACTGGGACCTCCGGCTGGAGGCGCGCAAGGCGGCGCTTCAGAAGACGTACTCGGACCTGGAGGTCTCCCTCGGCAAGATGAAGCAGCAGTCGACCTGGCTCGCCGGACAGCTCTCCGGTCTCTGACCCGCCCTCACCCACCAGCCCGTCCGCACCTGACCGAGGAGAACCATGGCCGCCCCGAACATGCGTGACCGCTACCTGCAGGACTCGATCAACACCGCCTCGCCCGCCAAGCTGCTGATCATGCTCTACGACCGCCTGATCCTCGACCTGATGCAGGGCGAGGAGGCGCTGCGGGCCGGCGAGCTGGAGGTGGCCCACGAGAAGATCACCCACGCTCAGGAGATCGTCATCGAGCTGCAGGTCAGCCTCGACGTCGAAGCCTGGTCGGGCGCGCCCGGCCTGGCCAACCTCTACGGCTACGTCCTCACCGAGCTGATCGGGGCCAACATCGCCAAGGACGCCGATCGGGTGGCCGCCGTCCGCGGTTTCCTCGAGCCGCTGCGCGACGCCTGGCGAGAGGCGGCCGCCTCGGCGGTCGCCGGCTGAGCGACCGGTGACCTCCTCGAGCGGCGCCTGGAACGGCGCGTGGAGCGCGGCCCTCGACGAGCTGGAGCTCGACGTGGCCATGGTCGAGGCGATGCTCGCCGACGAGCACCGCCATGCCGAGACGCCGCCGGCCAGCCTGTGGAAGCCGCCGACCGATCTCGGAGCGCTGCCGCTGGAGCTCAAGCCGCGCGCCGACGAGATCCTCACCAGGCAGCTCAAGGCCGCTCAGGAGATCGCCCGGCGGTTGACCGCCAACCGCCAGCAGATCGCGGTGACGACCCGGATCGAGACCGGCGAGGCGGTCAAACGGCCGCTCTACGTAGATCGGGCCATGTGAACGTCCCGGGAACCCCATGGGGTTCCCGGGACTTTTGCGTGCAACCAGTCAGCAACCGTTTGACGCTCAGCGGATCGGCGGTCAGGCCGAACTGCATGGTACGAGCAACGGATTGCTCCCCGGATCGCCACGGAACGGCACCTTGACTCTCCATGCAAGGAGCTGCTGTGTTCGACGACGTCTCCTCGAACTCCCTGAAGGTCGCGGTCGCTGGGCTCGCGCAGCGGCAGAGCGCCATCGCCAACAACATCGCCAACATCGAGACCCCCGGCTACCGGGCCCGTAAGGTCGAATTCGAGGATGCGCTGCGCAGCGCCGTCGCGAAGGGCATGTCCCCGCTCGGCGTCGCCCCGAACGTCCAGAACTCGCTGGAGCCCACGCGGCTCAACGGCAGCAACGTCAACCTCGACCAGGAGACCATCTCCCACATCGACACGACGATGCGCTACCAGCTGACCATGCGGGCGCTGGACTCCAAGTACTCGATGCTGCGCGAAGCCATCAAGGGAGCCTGACGATGAGTACCTTCAACGCTCTCGGTGTCGCCGGCACCGGCGTCACCGTCTACCGCAAGTGGCTGGACGCGGTGTCCGACAACATCGCCAACATGAACAACGTCAGCCGGACCTCGGAGAACGCGTTCCAGGCCCGCTACGTCGTCGCCCAGGAAGCCCAGGACGGCAACGGCGCCCAGGTCGGCGGCGTGCAGTTCGGCAGCGCCGAGGGTGTCCTGGTGCACGAGCCGGACAACCCGCTCGCCGACGCGCAGGGCTACGTCCGCAAGCCGGACATCGACCTCGGGTCCCAGATGGCCCAGATGATGATGGCGCAGCGTGCCTACCAGGCCAACCTGGCCGTGGTGGACCGCGCCCGTGACTCCTACACCGCGGCGATCAACCTCGGGAAGTGAGGTAGGCCATGACTTCCGCGATCAGCCCGATCGGCGGCTTCTCCAGTGTTCCGGGACTCGACGCGATCACCGGCCCGTCCGGCCCCGAGTCGCTCGCCACCGGCACCACCCGCGCCGAGGAGGCGCAGGGCCCCAACGAGAGTTTCGCCAGCATGCTCTCCCGCGGCCTGGAGAGCGTGCAGGCCAGCCAGAACAACGCCGAGGACCTCGCGACCAAGGTCGCCACCGGCGAGCTGCAGGACCCGGCGCAGTACACGATGGCCGCGAACGAGGCGCAGCTCGGCATGCAGCTCACGCTGGCCGTCCGCAACAAGGCCGTGGAAGCGTTCCAAGAGATCATGAGGATGCAGGCCTGACATGACCGACCGCCTTCCCGCTCCGGTTCGCCGCGTCACGGACACGTTCCGGTCCTTCACCCCGGGACAGAAGGCCGTCACGATCGCGGCAGTCATCGCACTCGTCGTCGGTGCGTATTTCTTCGCCACGTGGGCGTCGAAGCCGAACTACTCGATCCTTTTCAACAACCTGTCGAACAAGGACGCCAGCGCGATCGTCGAGTCGCTGCAGAAGGCCGGCACCAAGTACGAGCTGGCCAACGACGGCCAGACCGTCCTGGTGCCGCAGGACCAAGTGAACGAGCTGCGGCTGTCGCTGAGCAGCGAGGGTCTGCCCGGCGACGCCGGCACCGGCTACTCCCTGCTCGACCAGCAGGGCATCACCACCAGCGACTTCATGCAGCACACGAACTATCAGCGCGCGCTGGAGGGCGAGCTCTCCAACACCATCAAGTCCATCGAGGGCGTCGAGGCGGCCACCGTGCACCTCGTCATCCCGCAGAAGGACGTCTTCGCCGACAACCAGGACGTGCCGACCGCCTCCGTGCTGGTCGCGTCGAGCTCGACCCAGCCGCTGAGCAGCGACCAGGTGCAATCGATCGTGCACCTCGTGGCGTCCAGCGTCGAGGGCCTCGACCCGACCCAGATCACCGTGGCCGGCGCCGACGGCAAGATCCTCTCGACCGGTGGTGGTGCGGCCATCGGCACTGGCGGCGACAGCGGCACCGAGGCGCAGACCGTCGCCTTCCAGAACCGGATGAACAGCTCTCTGCAGAAGCTCGTGGAAAGTCTGGTCGGCGCCGGGCACGCGGTCGTGACGACCAACGCCGTTCTCGACTTCGACCAGGCACAGACGCAGACCAAGACCTACAACTCCGACCCGTCGGTGCCGGCGCTCTCCGAGAGCAACAGCCGCGAGGCGTACAACGGGCAGCAGAACTGCGCCGGCGGCGTCCTCGGCCCGGACAACGTCTCCGGTCCCGGCTGCACCACCGGCAACACCGGCAGCGACGCCGGGCAGTACGAGAACAGCACGAGCGTCAAGAACAACGCGATCAACGAGACCCAGGAGACGCGCAAGAGCGCACCCGGCAAGATCAGCAAGCTCAACGTGGCCGTCCTGCTCGACAGCAGCGTCGCCGGCACGGTCGACCCGGCCCAGGTGCAGCAGCTGGTCAGCGCGGCCGCCGGCATCGACGCCACCCGCGGCGACACCATCGCGGTCAGCGCCATGCCGTTCGACACCAGCGCCGCCCAGGCCGCGCAGAGCGCCCTGAGCGCCTCGACCACGGCCGCGCAGCAGGCCAAGCAGATGTCGCTGATCAAGACCGGCGCGCTCGGCGCGATCGTACTGGCGCTGCTCTTCCTGGCCTGGCGGTTCAGCCGCAAGAGCAAGAAGCGCCGCGGGCTCACCCCGGAGGAGCGCAAGCACCTCGAGGACATGCAGGCCGCACTGGAGGCCCAGCGCCTGGCCGAGCTCAACCAGGCGATCCCCGCCCAGATGCTGGAGGCCGGGGCGACCGCCATGGACGACACGAACGTGCAGGCTCGCCAGGAACGCCAGCGGGAGATCGAGCAGATGGTCAAGGATCAACCTGACGAGATGGCGGTGCTTCTCCGCGGCTGGCTGGCCGCGGACGCGACGCACTGACGCCTTGAGCGGCGGCCGGTGATCGCCGGCCGCCGCCTTTTCTGCCGACGCTCCGAGGGAGTACGCGTTGACCACACCCACACCGGCGCTCACCACCATGTCGATGACGGGCGTGCGCAAGGCCGCCATAATGCTGGTCCAGTTCGGCAAGGAACAGTCCGCGCAGATCATGTCGCAGATGTCCGAGAAAGAGGTCGAGATGATCTCGGCCGAGATCGCCCGGCTCGGCAAACTCGACCCCACGCAGGTCGACGACGTGATGGACGAGTTCTACGCCATGGCGACGACCCGGTACGCCGGGTCGGGCGGAATGGACTACGCCCGCGAGCTGCTCGAGGCCTCGCTGGGCAAGGAGCGGGCCGCGCTCATACTGGACCGGCTCGAAGCCTCGATGAACGACATCCCCTTCAACTTCCTCAGCCACGCCGACCCCCGGCAGCTGCTGTCGTACGTGCAGTACGAGCACCCGCAGACGATCGCGCTGGTGCTCGCGCACATCCCCTCGGCGCTCGCCTCGTCGATCCTGGCCGGCCTCTCGCTGGAGGTGCAGACCGAGGTCGCGCACCGGATCGCGGTCATGGACCGCACCTCGCCGGAGATCATCCGCCAGGTCGAGCAGGCCCTGCAGCGCAAGCTGTCGACAGTGCTCCAGCCGGATGAGCTGTCCACCGTCGGCGGCCTGCAACCGCTGGTCGACATCATCAACCGCGCCGACCGGACGACCGAGCGGCTCATCCTGGAAGCCCTGGACGCCCGCAGCCCCGAGCTGGCCGAGGAGATCCGGCGCCGGATGTTCATGTTCGAGGACATCGTCAACCTGGAGGACCGGGCGATCCAGCTCGTGCTGCGCCAGGTGGAGCCGGCCGACCTCGCCACCGCCCTCAAGGGTGTGCCGGAGACGGTCCGCGAGAAGGTCACCAAGAACCTGTCCGAGCGTGGCCGCGAGAACCTGCTCGAGGAGATCGACCTGCTCGGCCCGGTCAAGGTCAAGATGGTCGAGGAGGCCCAGGCCAAGATCGTGTCGGTCATCCGCTCGCTCGAGGACTCCGGTCAGATCGAGGTTCAGCGCGGCGGCGAGGCCGATGAGCTCATCGCCTGAGAACCGTCCCGTCCTGCGGGGCTCGGTGGCCGACTCGGCCGCCGCCGCCCGCTTCTCGGTCGACCTGCGCACCGGCATACCGGCCGACAGCGACGCCATCGAGCGCGCCAAGCAGCAGGCCCGCACCGCCGGCTACGCCGAAGGCTGGGCGCAGGGCCAGCGCGAGGCGGCCGTCGAGGCGCAGGCCACGGCGGCCCGGGCTCAAGCCAGCGCCCAGGCCTTCGAGCAGCGGCGCGCGGCCGCCCTCGTCCAGGCCGTCAACGCTCTCGGCCGGGCCGTGACCGAGCTGGAGAACCAGCTGATGCCGACCTTCGCCGAGCTCCAGGAGGTGCTGCTGGCGCACGCCTTCGAGCTGGCCGAGGCGATCATCGGCCGGGTCGTGGACGATCCGCAGGGCCGCGGCATGGACGCGCTGCGCCGGGCCATGGCCGCCGCGCCCGACGCCGGGCGCCTGGTGGTCAGCCTGCATCCGGACGATTTCCACACCCTGGTCGGCGAGAACGGCGAAGCCGACTTCGAGTACGAGGGGCGCCAGATCAGCCTGCGCCCCGACGGCGGCCTGCGCCCCGGCGACGCGGTGGCCGAGACCGGCATGGGCACGGTCGACGCCACGATCGCGGCGGCGGTCGACCGGGCCCGCGAGGCGCTGCGAATCTAGGGGGGCACCACATGACGGACGTCTTCCGGCATCGCATGAGCGCGGCGCTCGAAGCGGCCCGGCCACTCACCCGCGGCAAGGTGGTCGGCGCGGTCGGCCTGCGGGTCACGGTGGCCGGCATCGACGCCCGGGTCGGCGACCTGTTGCAGATGGGCGAAGGCCCGGAGGCGGTGTACGCCGAGGTGGCCGCGCTCGACGGCGAGAAACTGTCCTGCCTGCCGCTCGGCCCGATCGCCGGCCTTGGCACCGGCACTCCGGTCGTCAACACCGGCGGTCCGCTGCGGGTGGCCGTCGGCCCCGACCTCCAAGGCCGCATCCTGGACGGTCTCGGCCGCCCGATGGACGGCGGGCCGCCGCTGCGCGGGCAGATGGTCAGCATCGACGCGGCACCCCCGTCGGCGATGGAACGCCAGCTGGTCGACGCGCCGATGCCCTTGGGCGTACGGGTCCTCGACACCCTGGTGCCGTGCGGCCGCGGCCAGCGCATCGGCATCTTCGCCGGCTCCGGCGTCGGCAAGTCGACACTGATGAGCATGATCACGCGCGGCACGTCGGCCCAGCTGAACGTGGTGGCGCTGGTCGGCGAGCGCGGCCGTGAGGTCCGCGAGTTCATCGAACACGACCTGGGCGAGGAAGGCCTGGCCCGGTCGGTGGTGGTGATCGCGACCTCGGACACGCCACCCCTGGTGCGGCTGCGGGCCGGAGCGGTGGCCACCCGGATCGCCGAGTACTACCGGGACGAGGGCGCCGACGTCCTGCTGATGATGGACAGCGTGACCCGTGCCGCCATGGCCCAACGCGAGGTCGGTCTGTCGGTCGGCGAACCCCCGGCCACCCGCGGATATCCACCGTCGGTCTTCGCGATGCTGGCCTCGCTGCTGGAACGGGCCGGCCCGGGCGCGCGGGGCAGCATCACCGGCCTCTACACCGTGCTGGTCGAGGGCGACGACCACAACGAGCCCATCGCCGACGCGGCCCGCTCGATCCTCGACGGCCACATCGTGCTCGACCGCAAACTGGCCACCGCCGGCCACTTCCCCAGCATCCAGGCCCTCGACTCGATCTCCCGCGTAGCCAACAAAATCACCACCCCCCAGCAGAAGGCGGACGCCACCGAGATCCGCCGTTTGATGGCCGCCCACCGCGACATCCGCGAACTGGTCGAAATCGGCGCCTACGTGCCAGGAACCAACCCGGACGCCGACCGCGCCACCGCCATCTGGCCGCACATCAACGCCTTCCTCCGCCAGGGCCTGGACGAACGAGTAACCGCCGAACAGGCCTGGGCCCAGCTGCACGCCCTGATCGAGGCCGCCGGCGCCTGACCCAAGCCCCGCACCCGAGGACAGACAGGCAGACAGACCCCGCCCTCCCAGGGGGACCCCCACCTGCAGAGAAATCCTCCCGAAAAACACAAGATCGTGCGCCCGCCCTGTGGATAGAACAGAACGCCTGTGGACAGAGCCCACCACCGCCCAGGGCAGCGCTTCAGGCACGCACGGGACGAAGCGGCCAGCGCACGGGCGAAGCGGCCGGGCACGCGGGCGAAGCGGCCGGGCACGCGGGCGAAGCGGCCGGGCACGCGGGCGAAGCGGCCGGGCACGCGGGCGAAGCGGCCGGGCACGCGGGCGAAGCGGCCGGCGCGCACCGAGCGGAACTGCCAGCGCTGAACAAAGCTGCCAACACACGGGCAAAGCAGCCGGCGGGCACAGGGCGGAACTACCAGCATGGGACGGAGCGGCCGGCACGCAGGATGGCACTGCCAGCACGGGACCAAGGCACCAGCGCACGGCAAGGCAGTCGGCGGGCAGAGGGTGCCAGCACGGGGCGAAGCGGCTAGCGCACGGGAGCGAACTGCCAGCAGGCACGGGGTGAAGCCCCTCAACGCGCACGGGGTGGAACCGCCGGTCGGTAGGCCATGAGCCCCACCCGCGATGCGAAGCGACGCCAGCCAGCTCAGTTGCAGCTCGGGTGCAAGGGCTCAGCGATTCGGTGTACGGGCCGACCGGGTGAGGTGAGGGCGCCATGTGCCCGTGTGCCAGGGAGGCGATCTTGAACCGATTCTTCCGACTCTCGCCCGTGTTGCGCGCCCGCAAGGCGCAGGAGGATGTCGCCCGGGGTGCCGTCAACCAGTCGCGGGCCGAGATCCGTCATGCTGAGGCCCTGGTCAAGCGCCGCCACCTCGATCTGGTCGGCTCCGAGGCGCCCACCGAGGGGACCGCCCGTTCCATCGTCGCGGGGATCGTGGCCCGGCAGTCGCTGGCCGCTTCTCTCATGGGTGCCCAGCGCATGGTGGCCGAGGCCGAGGAGCTCGAGCGTGAGCGCATGGCCGTGCTGGCCGATGCGGCCAAGCGCCGCCGGGCCGTCGAGATGATGGCCGAGCGGCACGCCGACATGGTGCGTGCCCACGATCTGCGTAAGGACCAGGCCAACCTGGATGAGCTGGCGATGACGAGCAAGGCGCGCAACGCCGCCCGGGGTGGCGGGAGCGAGGCGTGAGGGGCGTCGCCGGGGTGCTCAACCGCATCCAGGAGCTTCAGGGCCAGCTCGGCCTGACCCCCGTCAGCTCGGCGCCGGGCACCACCGGCACCGCCGCCAACGGCACCGTGACCACGGCCGGTGGCAGCACTTTCGCCTCGGCGCTGGCGAGCGCCACCGGCGGCGCGCCCAGCATGCGCCTCAACAGCGCGGCCACCGGGCAGTCGGTGGTGGACGCCGCCAAGAAATATCTGGGCACGCCGTACGTGTTCGGCAGCACCGACCCGGACAAGGGCCTGGACTGTTCGTCGCTGGTGCAGCGGGCCTTCGCCGATCTCGGCATCAAGGTGCCGCGCCTGTCGTATCAGCAGGCCAAGGTGGGCGAGGCGGTGCCAAATCTGGCGCAGGCCAAGCCGGGCGACATCCTCGCCTTCGACTCGCCCGTCGATCATGTCGCCATCTACGTCGGTGACAACAAGATGATCGCGGCGCCCAAGCCGGGCGACCAAGTCAAGATCCAGAGTGTGTACGAGAAACCGACGCACATCCGCCGGGTCGTGTCGGACGCCGACACGGGGGCGGTGGCCGCGCAGAACGCCGCGGCGGCGGTCCGCCCGGCGAGTCTTCGGGGTGGCGGCTCCCTGGAAGGCGTGCCCTACGCGGATCTCTTCGTTCAGGCCGGCAACCGGTACGGCGTCTCGCCGAAGTTGCTGGCGGCGGTAGCCAAGGTCGAATCGGGGTACAACCCGGAGGCGGTCAGCAAGGTCGGCGCGCAGGGCCTGATGCAGATCATGCCGTCGACGGCGAAGGGCCTCGGCGTCAAGAACGCGTTCGACCCGGAGCAGGCCATCAACGGCGCCGCCAAGCTGCTCGCCCGCAACTTGCGGGAGTTCAAGTCGCTGCCGCTGGCCCTGGCCGCCTACAACGCCGGCGGCGGCGCGGTGCACAAGTATGGCGGCATCCCGCCGTTCTCGGAGACCCAGGCGTACGTCCCGAAGGTCCAGAAGGCTCTCGCCGCGCTGGGCGGCTGAGCCGATCACAGGGCCACACCGAGGAGAAGTCTCATGAAGAGCCCGAATTCCGTCAGCGGAGCGGACCGCGCCTCGATCGCCGACATCGGACGCCGTCCGGGCGCCAAGCGCGGCGAGGGCGGTGACGAGTTCGACTCCGCGCTGTCGGCCGAGCTGACCCGCCCGGGCCGGGACGACGGGCGGCAGGGCCGGGCGGACGAGCGGCGCGCCGCCGACCGGGCCGCCACCGACCGCGCGGCCGAGCGGGCCGCGGACCGGGCCACCGAGCAGGCCGCCGATCAGCGGGCCGCCGCCGGCCGCAGCGCCTTGCAGCGCGAGGTTGCGGAGCGGGCGCGCCTCAACCGGTCCGACGCCGACCGGGCCGCAGCCGACCGGGCCGCAGCCGACCGGGCCGCAGCCGACCGGCGCGCGGCCACCGACCGCCGCGACATGACCGACCGCCGCACGGACCGGGCCGACCGGCCGGACCGGACGGATCGGGCTGACCGAGGAGACCGGACGGATCGGGCTGACCGGGGAGACCGAGCAGACCGGGCCGACCGGGCCGACCGGGCCGACCGGGCCGAGGGAACGGGCCGAGGGGATCGCGCGGACAGAAACGACCGGACCGACCGAGCGGACGGGACCGGCCGGGCCGACCGTGCGGACGACCGGCGTACGACCGGCGACGAGGACGGCCAGCGGGCCGGCACCGAGCGGGCCGACGGCGACCGGCCCGGGGACGAGCAGACCGAGGGCACGCAGGCCGCTGGCACGCGCGCCGGTTCGAAGCGGGCCGACGGCACCGGTTCTCCGGACGCCGCCGAGGCGACCGACGCCGAGTCGCAAGCCGGTGAGGCCACGGCGGCACCGGAGGTGAAGGCGGCCGAGACGCCCGGCGCGGCGATGCTCGCCCAGACCGGAACCCTGGCCGGGGCCCTGGCCGCCGCCACCACGGGACCGGCCCAGGCCACCCAGCCCGCCGCCACCGGCCAGCAGACCACCACGGAGACTCAGGGCGGCCGGAGTTCGGCGATCGGCGGGGTCACGCTCACCGGCGGCTCGGCCACGCCCACAGCGGCCGCCGCGACACCGGCCGGCCCCGGCCTGCCACCGACCGGCGCCCACCTGAACCCCGAGGCGCAGGCCGCCGCCGCCCAGGCGGCCACTGGCCGTTCGGCGCTCGGCCTGGGCAGCGGCAGCGGCGGCGCCGTCGCCGGTGCCGGTGCCCAGCCCGGTCTGGCGGGCCAGCCCGGCACGCCCATTCCGGCCGAGTTCGCCGCACAGCTCGCGCAGGACGGCGTGTCGGTGATGACCCCGGCCACCGCCCTGGACGGGCCGGGACGGCTCGCCCTCCAGGACCCCGCCGCGACTCTCACGGGAGCGGCCACGGCCGCGACGGCGACCGCGACCGCGGGGACCGGGCCGGCGGAGACGGCCGGCACACCGGCGACCGGCGCGGAAGCGACGGGCACGGTGACGACGCCGGCTCCGGCCGCGACTTCGGCCGACGCCACACCGGCCGCACCCACCGACGTACAAAATCAGGGCGAAACCGCGCCCACCGCCAATCCGGTCAATCCGGCCGCCGCGCCCGGTGTGGCGCCCGACGGCGCCGCCAATCCCGGCGCGCTCGGACAGGCCGGGATGGCCGGCGTCTCCGGACCGCAGGCCGCCGCGCCGGCCGCACCCACCGCCGCGGCCGCGCCGCCGCCTCCGCCGGCCCAGGTGCCCAGCCCGCCCGCCGCCCAGCTCGCGATGCGGATCGTCCCGCTCAAGCTGGACGCCGACGGCGTGCACCGGCTGACCGTCCACCTGCACCCGGTCGACCTCGGGCCGGTCCAGGTGGTGGCCGAGATCCGCAACGGCGACATCACCGTGCAGCTCTCCGGCAGCACCGACGCCGGCAACGAAGCCCTGCGCAACGCCATGGACGACCTGCGCCGCGAGCTCAACGACGCCGGCTTCGGCAACACCAACCTCGACCTGCGGCAGGGCAACCAGCAGGAGCAGGCCCGGCAGCAGTTCGCGGCGAGCTTGTCCGGCGCGGGCCGGGCCGAGCGGGCCGAGACCGCCCTGCCGACCGAGCCGGCCCCGGCGATCCGGCGGGCCGCCCCGGGCGACAGCCGCCTGGACATCCACGCCTGACCGGCCCGGATACGAGAAAAGGACCGGCGAAAAGCCGGTCCTTCTCTCTGTCGATCAAGCTTCCTTGCCCTCGAGCGGCGTCGGCGTCACCGGTGTGCCCTGCTCCTCGTCCTTGCGGCCGTAGCCGGCGGTGACGAAGCGCAGCCCGGCCAGGAGCAGGGCCGCGATCGGCACGGCGATGATGAAGCGGA
Organism: Paractinoplanes atraurantiacus; assembly: GCF_900215205.1. GTDB lineage: Bacteria > Actinomycetota > Actinomycetes > Mycobacteriales > Micromonosporaceae > Actinoplanes > Actinoplanes atraurantiacus. The sequence goes on along the minus strand of NZ_OBDY01000001.1, from coordinate 441,924 downwards.
TCAGCACCTGGGTGATGTCGACCTCGTCGAGCACGTAGCGGTAGAGCGCCGGCGCGCTCATCAGGAGCGCGAACAGCAGGACCGACGGGCGTATCACGGCTGGCGGGCCGATCGGGTGACCCGGCGGGGCGCGGCCGCGACCGGCGCCACGTCGGAGGCGATCCGCGCGCAGAGCATGGCGGCCCAGGCGTGCGGGGTGGCCGGCCGATCGTCCAGCGAGTAGATCGGCAGGTCCAGGCCGAGCACCGAGCCCGGATCGGCGGTCAGCTCGACGCTGTGCACGACCAGGGCCTCGACCTCACCGAGGGTGCGCAGGTGACGGGCGGTGTCCGCGGTCTTGCGGGTGGCGTCGACGACGCCCCAGAGCGCGGTGGCGCCGATCGCGTCGCACATCTCGTTCACCCAGAGCGGGTCGGTGCCGCCGACCGGGGCGTCCAGGACGACGACCCACGACTGCTCGGCCTGGTGCAGCTTCTCGGCGCGGGCCTCGGCCGCCTCGGCGGTGGAGATCAGCCGGGACGAGTGCAGCCCGGTGCCGGCCGTCGACGGCGCGGCCAGCAGCAGGTGGTTCTCCGGCACGTCGATGTTCTCGAGGAGCTGCCGGGCGATCGGCACCGCGATGTTGATGTCGCCGGCCAGGACCAGGATCTCGCCCGGGCCGTCCGGGATGTTCGGCGCCGACGGGCGGGCCGCCAGCACGCTCAGCACACCGGCGTACGTGTCGGAGCCGGTGATCTGCCGGGCCATCGCCTCGGGCATGCCGACCGAGACCAGGTTGCTGACCACCTGCTCCGAGGCCGACGGCGGCTCGGGGGTGGCGGGCACCGCCGAGACCGGCGTGACCTGCCGGAACTCGTAGGCGTCGGGCGCAGGCGAAGGGGCCGGCGGCTCGTCCACCTCGACCTCGACGGCCGCGAACCCGCCGATGTGCTCGGCCAGGTTGTGCCCGTGGGCCGGCGACTGCGGTGCCGCCTCGGCCACGGGGGCCGGGGGCGGCGTGGTGGCCGCGGCCGGCGACTGGGGCTTGATGTTCTGCATAGGCGGCGGCTCGAAGGCAGGCGGCGGCTCAAAGGCAGGCGGCGGCTCAAAGGCAGGCGGCGGCTCGAAGGCCTGCGGTGTGGCCGGCTTGGCGCCCGCGTTCACCGCCGACTCGGTCGCCGCGGCCGGGCGGAACGGCCGTACCGTCGGCGTCTCCTCCCGCGGCGGCGGCTTGGGCCGCGACCGCTCGGTGGCCGTGCCACCGGTGGCGTCGAGCCCGGCCATCAGCTCGGCGAACGCCGCGCCGGTGTCCCCGATGGCGGCGTGCCGGCCCGCGTCGGCGTCGAAGTCCGCCGGCGGCTTGGGCCGGGCCGCGGCGAAGGACGCCGGGGTCACCGAGCGGGGCGTGGCCGTGCCGAACGCCGGGCGTGCCGGCTCGTCCATCCGGTCCTGCGACTCGGCCCGTTCGAGGAGCCGTTCCAAGCTGTGCTGGCCGCTGTCGGCCGTCTTCGATCGTGGCATGTCGTTCCCGTCCTCGTTCCCGTCCGGCACTTCCACGGAAAGCTCGTAATGCTGCTTCGCGAAGAAGCCGCCGACGCCGCCACTGCGGACCTTGTCGGCTGAGATGATCCGGACACGGGAGCCGTACTCATCGCGCACCTGAGCCAGCAACGGCTCGATGGCCGGCCCCTCAAGCAGCACCCGCGTAGGCACCGTTCACCACTCCTATCGTCTCGATCTGTGCTGTGGAACCAGAGATTTCGCCGTACGACAGCACCTGCACCCGGCGGGAGCCGGCGCGCAGTAGCCGCATCAGTGGCAGCCGCAGCTGTGGCGAGCAGGCCAGCACCGGTGCCAGTCCCTGCTGTTCCGCGGTCTCGGCGAGCCGGGCCGCCTCGGTGACGATCGCCTCGGCACGCATGCCGTCGATCGCCATGAAGGCGCCGGTCTCGCTGGGCCGCAGCGATTCGAGCAGTTGTTGCTCGAGCATGGGGTCGAGCGTGATCACCGTGAGCCGGCCGCCGGTCGCGTACTGGGCGGCGATCGCCGGGCCCAGCGCGCCGCGGGCGGCCTCGACCAGGGAGTCGGGGTCGACGGTGTGTTTCGCTCGAAGGGAGAGCGCTTCGAAGATGCGGACCAGGTCGCGGATCGGCACGCCCTCGTCGAGCAGTGCCTGGAGCACCTTCTGGATCTGGCCGAGGCTGAGGATCGACGGGGTCAGCTCCTCCACCACGACCGGGTGGGTGCGCTTGACCATCTCGGTCAGCGCCCGCACGTCCTCGCGGCCGAGCAGGCGGCTCGCGTTGCTCCGGACGACCTCGGCCAGGTGCGTGATGATCACGCTGGCCCGGTCGACGACCGTCGCGCCGGAGAGCTCGGCCTGATAGTGCAGCTCGGAGGGGACCCACTTGCCGGGCAGGCCGAAGACGGGCTCCACGCCGGCCCGGCCGGGCAGGCCCTGCAGGCCGTCGCCGATCGCGAGCACGGTGCCGGGCGGCGCCTCGCCGGTGCCGGCGTCCACCCCCGAGATCCGGATGGCGTACGAGGAAAGTGGCAGGTCGAGGTCGTCGCGGGTGCGCACCGGCGGCATGATCACGCCGAGCTCCATCGCCATCTTGCGGCGCAGGGCGCGGACCCGGTCGAGCAGGTCACCGCTGCTGGCGTCGACCAGGTCGACCAGGTCGGGCGAGAGGGCGAGCTCGAGCGGGTCGACCCGCATCTCGCCGAGCAGCTGCTCGGGCGAGTCGGCCGGCGGCATCTCGACCGCCTCGGCCGCGGCCACCTCGGCCTCCGGCACCGGGTCCTTGATCCGCTGGGCGAAGACCAGGACGGCCACGCCGACCACGAGGAAGGGCAGCTTGGGCAGGCCCGGGATGATGCAGAGGGCGAGGGCGGCGGCGCCGCCGATGCGCAGCGCCAGCTTGTTCTGGCTGAGCTGGGCGGTGACGCTGGAGCCCATGTCGCCCGAGGTGGCCGAGCGGGTCACGATCAGACCGGTGGCCACCGAGAGCAGCAGGGCGGGGATCTGCGAGACCAGGCCGTCGCCGATGCTCAGCAGGCTGTAGTGGTTCATCGCGTCGGAGGCCGACATGCCCTGCTGGGCGACGCCGATCGCGAAACCGCCGACCAGGTTGATCAGCGTGATGATGATGGCGGCGATGGCGTCGCCCTTGACGAACTTCGAGCCACCGTCCATCGCGCCGTAGAACTCGGCCTCCTCGGCCACCTCGGCCCGGCGCTTCTTGGCCTGGTCCTCGTCGATGAGGCCGGCGTTGAGGTCGGCGTCGATGGCCATCTGCTTGCCGGGCATGGCGTCGAGGGTGAAGCGGGCGCCGACCTCGGCCACCCGCTCGGCGCCCTTGGTGACCACGACCATCTGGACGATGACCAGGATCAGGAAGATCACCAGGCCGATGACGAGGTTGCCACCGACGACGAAGCTGCCGAAGGCGTGGATCACCTTGCCGGCGTCGCCGTCGCGCAGCACCAGCCGGGTGGCGCTGATGTTGAGCGCGAGCCGGAACAGGGTGGCCACCAGCAGCAGGGCCGGGAAGACCGAGAAATCCAGCGGCTTCTGTACGAACATGCTGGTCAGCAGGATCAGCAGGGCCGCCGTGATGTTGACCGCGAGCAGCAGGTCCAGCAGGAAGGTCGGCAGCGGCACGACCATCATGAGGATGATGCCGATGACCCCGACGGGCACGGCAAGCCGGCTGAGATTGCGGTTCTTCACGGCACCTCCCAGGAGTGGTCGCCGTCGGCTCACTTACGAGCCGATCTTCTCGCGTTCGCGGTACCGATGTGAGGAAATCTCCGTATTTCGTGTTATGCGGCGGCTGAGGCGGAATTGGGGCTGCGGTGCAGGCCTGCCGCCGAGCCCTTGGCCTTCAGGCTCATCACGAACGCCAGCACCTTGGCCACCGAGCCGAAGAAGTCGGCCGGGATCTCGGCGCCGACCTCGGTGCCGGCGTAAAGGGCCCGGGCCAGCGGCACGTCCTCGACCATCGGCACCCGGTGCTCGGCCGCCAACTCGCGGATCTTGAGCGCGAGCGGGCCCTGGCCCTTGGCCACCACCCGGGGCGCGCCCTTCTGCGGCTCGTAGCGCAGCGCCACCGCGACGTGGGTCGGGTTGACCAGCACCACGTCGGCCGTCGGCACGTCGGCCATCTGCCGGTTGCGGGCCATCGCCATCTGCCGGGCGCGGATCTGCGCCTTGATCAGCGGGTCGCCCTCGGTGTTCTTGTACTCCTGCTTGACCTCTTCCTTCGTCATCCGCAGCTGCTTGTTGGTGCGGCGGCGGACCACGAAGTAGTCGGCGGCGGCCATCACGATGCCGGCCACCGAGGCGGCCCGGATCAGGCCCAGGATCGAGTCGGTGACCTCGCCGAGCAGCGAGGTGAGCGGAAGCTGCCCGGCGGTCATCAGCACCGGGATGACGTCCTTGGTCGTCGTGTAGAGCACGCCGGCCAGCACGGACGTCTTGACCAGGGCCTTGATGCCCTCCCAGAGCGCCTGCGGCCCGAACATCCGCTTGATGCCGGGCAGCGGGTTGAGCCGGCTGAACTTCGGGATGAACAGCTTGGTCGCGACCCGGATGCCGCCCTGGGCGCCGGCCGCGGCCACGCCGACCGCCATCATCGTCATGGCCAGCGGCAGCACGGCCCAGGCGGCGCCGAACATCGCCTCTTTGAGGATGTAGAGGGCCTGCGACGGCTGGGGGTTCGCGATGACGTCGGGGACCTGGACCATGACCTCCTCGGCGTGCTTCATGGCCGATTCCATGGTCCGCGGCAGCAGGATGCTCGCCGCGAGCATGCCGAACCAGGCGCCGATGTCCTGCGTACGGCCGATCTGTCCTTCGCGTTTGGCTTTCTTGAGTTTCTGTGGTGTCGGCTGTTCGGTCTTCTCGCCCGACATCGCGCACCCCCCTTCAGCCGCCGGTGAGCTGGAGGACCGCGCTGACCGCGCGCTCCACCACCTTGCCGATCACGCCGGGCAGCGCGGTGATCGCGATGCCGGACAGCAGGAGAACCAGGAAGATCTTGGCCGGGAAGCCGAGCTGGAACGCGTTGAGCGCCGGGGCGACCCGGTTGAGCAGGCCGAACGCGCAGTCGGTGAGGAACAGGACGGCGACCAGCGGGCCGGCGATCTGGATGGCCGCCACGAACATGTCTCCGATGCCCTTGAGCAGCACCTCGCTGAACGTGCCGAGCGAGAACGTGACGTCCAGCGGCACCGTCCGGAATGACTGGAGAAATCCGCGGAGCACCATCTGATGGCCTTCGGTGACGAACAGCAGGGTCACCGCGACGAGGTTGTAGAACTTGCCGAACACCGAGCTCTGGTTCTGCGACAGCGGGTCGTATCCCATGGCCAGGGTGAAGCCGCCGAACAGGTCGAGCAGGTCGCCCGCGGCCTGAAGGGCGGCGAACAGCAGGGCGGTGACGAAGCCGAGCCCGGCGCCGACGAAGACCTGCAGGGCCGCGCTGAACACGATGTCGGAGGTCTCCAGCGACGGCACCGTGCCGCGCAGGTAGGGCGCGAGCGGCAGGGTCAGGCCGACCGAGAGCAGGGCCTTGACCGGGCCCGGGATGAGCCGCGAGTTGAACGGCGGGCAGATCATCAGCCAGGCCCCGGTGCGGGCCGCGCCCAACATGATGGCGAGCAGGTCGGCGACGGCGACGTCGAGATTCATTTGTACGACGCCACGAGCGCCGTGAGGATCAGCCCCCAGCCGTTCACCAGCACGAACAGCAAAAGCTTGAAGGGTAAAGAAATAGTGACGGGTGGCAGCATCATCATGCCCAGCGACATGAGCGACGCCGAGACGACCATGTCGATCAGCAGGAACGGGATGAAGATGACGAAGCCGATGATGAAGGCGGCCCGCAGCTCGGAGAGGATGAAGGCCGGGATGAGGGTGGTCAGCTCGACGTCGTCGCGGTTCTTCGGCCGGTCCTGCCCGGAGAGCTTGACCAGCAGCGCGACCTCGTCCTCGCGGGTGGTGCGCCACATGAAGTCCCGCAGCGGCTTCACGCCGGCGTCGAACGCCTGCGACTGGGTCTTGTCGCCCTTCAGATAGGGCTGTACGCCCTGCTCATTCATCGCCGACACGGTCGGGCCCATGATGAACAGGCTGATGAACAGGGCCAGACCGGCCAGCACCTGGTTGGGCGGCATCGAGGTCAGGCCGAGCGCGTTACGGGTGATGCCCAGGACCATGAAGATCTTGGTGAAGCAGGTGCAGAGCAGCAGCAGCGCCGGCGCGACCGAGAGGACCGTCAGGCCCAGCATGATGATCAGCGACGTCGACGGCCGGCTGCCGTCCGGGTTGGTGCCGTTGATGTTGACGTTGATGTTGGGCTGACCGGGCCGGCTCGGCGGTGACGGCGGCGCCGGCGCCTTTTCCGGGACGGCCACGACGACCGCGGCCGGCGCACGCTCCTGGACCATCGGCTCGGCCGCGGCCGGCTTCGGGCCGGGCAGCAGGACGAGCGCGAGCCCGAGGCTCGCGAAGATCAGCAGGAGCACGCGCCGCATCATCGCCGGGTCGTCCGATCACGCAGGAAGCTCATGGTCTGCGACCAGGTGCGGGGCGAGAGCAGGGAGCCCTCGAGCCGGCCCGGCGCCTGGGCCGCCGGATGCCGGCCGGGCAGGGGCTCGCTGAGCGACGCGGCCTCGGCCGCGGTCAGGTCCGGCCCGACCGGCAGGTGGTCGCGGTGCTCGTGCGGATGCTTCTCGAAGTCCTCGACGTCGGCCTCGCCGAGCAGGCTCACGTTCTGGTCGGTGACCCCGAGGATCATCGCCCGGTCGGCCACCCGGACCACGGCCACCGCCGCGCCCCGGGTCAGCTGCTGCCGGTTGAGCACGACGAGCGCGCCGTGCCCGCGCCCCAGCGGCCGGCGGATCAGGCGCGCCAGCAGCCACATCATGCCCAGGATGACGAAGAGCGAGAAACCGATCCGCAGGGCCAGCTCGAACAAGGCCTTACCCCTCGGCGCCGGGAGCGACGATCTCGGTGATCCGGATGCCGAAGTTCTCGTCCACCACGACCACCTCGCCGCGGGCGATCAGCCGGCCGTTGACCAGCAGGTCGGCCGGGCTGCCGGCGGCCCGGTCGAGCTCGACGATCGCGCCCGGGGTGAGCGAGAGCAGCTCGCGCACGCTCATCCGGGTGCGGCCCAGCTCGGCCGAGACCTCCATCTCGACGTCGTGGAGCATGTCCAGGCCGCCGCGGAGCGCCATCGCCGGTGACGCCGCCGTCTCCCGGCGGGCCACCCCGCCGGCGGCCGCGGGATCGTCGGCCGGCCAGGGCGTCAGGGACAGGGCCAGGACGGCGCGGATCTCCTGGCCCTCGACCAGCGGCACGGCGATGGCGTCGTCCTTGGTGGCCAGCGCGCTGAGCGCGACCCCGGGCTCCATCACCGTGCCCGGATCGAGCACCACCGGCCCGAAGGCGCGGGCCGCGGCCTCGAGCGCGGGCCGGACGGCGGCGGTCAGGTCGAGCTCGCCGATCGGGCTCTCCTTGAGCGCGTCCGCCAGGTCCTGCCCGACCACCACGACCACCTCGCCGGTGGCCGCACCGCTGAACTTGGCGGTCACCGCCTGCCCCTCGGCCAGGATGTCCGCGCTGGCGGTGACCGGGTCGGCGACGGCCAGCGGGCGGCTGGTGGGCAGAACGGCGAGCGCGGCCTCGGCGGCCGTCCGGGCGAGCGCCAGCTGCGGCGCGGTGATGGTGGGCGCGGTCATGGGCGGCCAGACTCCTTGGGCGAGGACTCCTTGGGGGACGGCACCACGAGGCAGGCGAGCCGAGCCCCCTGATTACCGGGAACTGCATGGGCGAAAACGGTCTCGTTGACTGTCACGTCGAGGGGCCGACTGGTCGGGTGGCCCAACGGGACGACGTCGCCGGGGCGTAGGTCCACGATGTCATCGGTACGCATGCGAATGGGCTGAAATCGGATTGCCACATCGAGTGGGGCCGCCGAGAGCCCGGCGGTGATGTTGCGCAGCGCCATGTCCTTGGTGGCCCGCTCGGCGTCGCTGAGCACCACCGCCTCGGTGCGCGAGAGCACCGGAAGGATCGTGTTGAACGGCAGGCAGATGCTGGCCAGGCACTCCTCGGCGCCGATCTTCATGTCGAAGGTGGCGATCACGCAGGCGTCGCCCGGCTGGTGGGTGCGCAGGAACTGTGCGTTGTACTCGATGTCCTTGAGCTTGGGTTGCAGCTCGACCAGGTTCTCGAAGCCGTACCGCAGCTCGCCGAGCATCCGTTCCAGCAGGCCGCGCAGCAGGGGCATCTCGACCTCGGTCAGCGGCCGCTCCGGCTGCGGACCGCCGGGCCCGCCCAGCATGTGATCGATAGCAGACATGACGGCCGAGGTGGACATCTCCATGAGCGCCGAGCCCGGCAGCGGGTCGAGCACCACGACCGCGATCACCGTGGGGTTGTTCAGCGAGGCGACGTACTCGTCGTAGTTCAGCTGCTCGATCGAGACCAGGCTGACGCTGCTCACGGCGCGCAGCCGGGTCGTCAACAGGGTTCCGCAACTTCGGGCGTACGTCTCGAAGGCCATCTGCAACGTACGGACGTGCTCGCGGGAGAGCTTGATGGGACGGCGGAAGTCGTACGGGGCCGGCCCGGTGCCCTGCCCACGACGCGACATCCGGCCCGGGGAGCGTGCGGCGGTGGTCACGTTGTCCCCATCGGCTCGTTTCCGGAGCGGCTGAGCCGGAGCGCCGTTTCGTCCCCTTAAACGCGTTTCGGGCGGGTCCACCGAAGTGAACCCGCCCGAAGCGTTGCGGTCTTACTGGGTCACGAACTGCGTGTAGTAGATGCCCATGACCTCTTTGACGTCGTCCTTGGTCGTGTAGGCCTTCTCGATCTTCGCGAGGAGCTCCTCCTTGATCGCGGTGCGGCCCTTCTCGGTCTCCAGCTCGGCGACCTTCTTGCCGGTGTACTCGTCGATCGCCAGCTCGATCGCCTCGCTGGTGTCGACCGCCTCGGCGGCGTCGGCCGTCTGCTGCAGCGAGAAGGCCAGCTTCAGGTAGTGGCCGTCGGCCAGGTTGATCGTCAGCGCCTCGTCGATCGCGGTGATCACGCCCTTCTCGGGCTCGGCGGCCTCGGCGCTGTCGCCCTTGAGCATGAAGAACGCCCCGGCGCCACCACCCAGCAGCACAACTGCGGCGATCACGATGATCATCAGCATCTTCTTGGACTTCTTCGGCGCCTCGGCGGCCGGCGTCTGCTCGCTCATATCGGAACTCCCCCTCAGTTGTGTGCGGTAGTGGTGGCGGTGCTGGTGCTGGACTCAGTGGTGCTTTCGGTCGTGGTGCTGGATTGCTGAGCGGCCTTCGCGGCCTGGGCCGAGGTCTGGCCGGTGTGCAGCTTGCTGTCCGAGCCGGAGGCGGCCGGCAGGAGCGCGGCCTGGTCGGCGGTCAGCGTGGTCAGGACCACGATGTCGACGCGGCGGTTCATGGTGATCGACCGGGGGTCGGCCGGGTCGATCAGCGGCTTGGTGTCGGAGTAGCCGACGGCCGTCATGCGGTTCTTGGCCAGACCCTTGCCGACCAGGTAGCGGACCGTGGTCGAGGCACGGGCGGCGGAGAGCTCCCAGCCGCTCGGGTAGTACGACGTCTGAACCTTGAGCTGGTTGGTGTTGCCGTCGACCTCGATGTTGTTGGGCAGCTTCTTCAGGGTCGGCGCGATGGCGTCCAGGATCTTCTTGCCACCGGACTTGAGCTCCGCCCGGTTGCCGGCGAAGACCACGTCGTTGGTGAGGACCGTGACCACCAGGCCGCGCCGGTCGATGGTGAACTTGACCGAGCCGAGCAGCTTCTGCGCTGCGAGCACGTCGGAGATCTGGTTCTCGATCTTCTTGAGGTTCTCGGCCTCCTTGGTGGCGGCCTGAGCGTTCTTCGAAGCCTTGGAACGGTCCTCCGCGGCCATCGCCGCCTTGACCGCCTCCTGCTGCTTGGCCGTCAGGTTGGACGAGCCGGCCTTGCCGTCACCCGGGTTGGCGCCCGGGTCGATGGCGACGACCTCGGTGCTCTGACCGGCGCCGTCCAGGGTCGAGGTCTGACCGGAGAACGCGACACTCTGCGCGCCGAAGCCGGCGGACAGACCCGCCGCCAGCTCGGCGAACTTCTTGTTGTCGACGCTGCTCATCGAGTAGAGCACGACGAAGAGCACGAACAGGAGGGTCAGCATGTCGGCGTACGACACGAGCCAGCGCTCGTGGTTGACGTGCTCCTCGTGCTCCTCATGACGCTGCTTACGCTTACCCCCGCCTGAGCTCATGCGTTACGCCGCCTTCTTGGTGTTCGCGGCCGCCTCGGCCTTCTTGGCCTCGTCCGGCGGGAGGAGGCTGCGGAGCTTCTGCGCCACGAGGCGCGGGTTGGAGCCGGCCTGAATGGCCAGGACACCGTCGACGACCAGTTCCATCTCCTCGGCCTCGATGCCGCTGAGGCGGTCGAGACGAGCGGCGAGCGGAAGCCAGATGACGTTGGCGCTGAGCACACCCCAGAGGGTGGCGACGAACGCGGCGGCGATCGAGTGGCCGAGCGTCTCGGGCTTGTCGAGGTTCTCGAGCACGTGCACGAGGCCCATGACCGTACCGATGATGCCGATCGTGGGGGCGTAACCGCCCATGTTCTCGAAGAGCTTCTTGCCGGCCTTGTCGGCCTTCTTCTTGGCCGCGATCTCGGCGTGCAGGACGTCGTGCAGCTCCTCCGGGTCGGTGCCGTCGATCGCCAGCTGCAGACCGCGCTTGAGGAAGGGGTGCTCAACCGTCTTGACCGCGTCCTCCAGGGCCAGCAGGCCCTCGCGGCGGGCCCGCTCGGCCAGCTTGACGATGCTGTCGACCAGCTGCGTCGGCGGCGTGACCTTGGCGAGGAACGCCTTCTGGAGGTTCTTGCCGATGCCCGTCGTGTCCTTGAGGACACCGCCGGCCATACCGGCCATGAGCGCTCCACCGAACACCAGGAGCATCGAGGGGATCAGGATGATGGAGGCCGGGTTACCGCCCTCCAGGATCTGCACCGTGAAGACGATGATGAGGGCAACAACTACACCGACGATCGTTGAGATATCCATGTTCAGCGGTCCTTCCGGTGCAGCGTGAGCACCTGGGCGTCGTGGTCGTCGTCAGACGGGATGGCGGCGGCCGCGGGCTGGGCCTCGAGGCGGGAAGCTTGGGAGATCAGCGAGGCGCGGTAGTGGCGCACTGAATCGATGAACTCGGGCACTGACTCGGCGATGACGTATTTGGTGCCGTCGACCAAGGTGATGACCGTGTCGGGCGTGCACTCGGCGCGCTCGATCAGGTCGGGGTTGAGGGCGAACACGGCACCGTTGATGCGGGTTACGAGGATCACGATCATCCGTCCTTGGGTGGTGGTGTGGTCCTGGGCTGTAGGACCCTCCGTGGCCCTTCACCGTGTACTTCGGCGACCTGACGGTTGCCGATGAGATCCATACGGTCGCGCTTCGGGTGCAGCCGATCGGATAAATGAAGCGGCCGGGACAGGCACTCGAGTGCCTGTCCCGGCCGCCGGCCGGACCGCTGCCGAACTACTAGCGCTTCATGCTGACGAGCTCTTGGAGCAGCTCGTCGGAGGTCGTGATGACGCGGGAGTTGGCCTGGAAGCCGCGCTGGGCGATGACCAGGTTGGTGAACTCCTGGGCCAGGTCGACGTTCGACATCTCGACGGCGCCACTGATCACCTGGCCGAGGCCGGAGCTGGTGGGCGTGCCGACCTGGGCCAGGCCCGAGTTGACGGTCGAGCGGTACATCGAGTCACCGGTCTTCTCGAGACCGTTCACGTTCTTGAAGGTGGCCAGGGCGACCTGGCCGAGGATCTTCTTCTGGCCGTTGCTGAACGCGCCGATGATCTGCCCCGTGTCCGACACGGTGTACGACAGCGAGGCCAGCGTGCCGGCCGCGTTGCCGTTCGAGTCGGAGACCCGGGCCTCGGTGAGGCCGTGGAACATGGTCAGATCGGCGCCGTCGATGGTGAGCTCGTCACTGAGGTTGCTGTTGAGGTCGGAGAGGCCGGCGAACGACAGCTTCGTGTCGGCCGGGTCGAGCTTGCCCGCGGTGAAAGTGAGCTCGCCCCCGTTCTCGGTCATCGGCTTGGCGTTGGCGGCGTCACCGGACAGACCCACACTGACGTCGTACGTGCCGGGATCCACGCCCTTCTCGGAAGTGCGCTTGAAGTACGCCGAGAGGCTGACCGGGGAGCCGAACTTGTCGAACGCCTTGAACGGGATCTCGATGGGATCCATGTCCGCGACGGCGGTGACATCGTCGGGCACGTCGAAGGTCAGGTTGCCCTTCATCTCGATCTTGTCGGTCACCTTCGGGTCGATGCTCTGGCCGAGCGGCATCTTGATGTCGCCGGGCTTGCCGGCCGTGTTGACCACACCGTCCTCGGCGGTCCATCCCTGCACAGGCTCACCGGTAGCGGTGGACAGCGTGCCGTTGGCGTCGAAGAAGAACGAGCCGGCCCGGGTGTAGAGCTCCTCCTGGCCGCGGCGGGTGATGAAGAAGCCGTCGCCCTGGATCATCATGTCGCCGGCCTTGCCGGTGGTCTGCGCCGATCCCTGGCTGAAGTTCGAGGTGATGCCGGCGTTGCGGACACCCAGGCCGACCTGGGCCGGGTTGGTGCCGGCCATGCCGTCCTGAGGCGAGCCGGCGGCGCCGACCATCTGGCTCAGCGTGTCCTGGAACTGCACGGAGCTGGCCTTGTAGCCGACGGTGTTGACGTTGGCGATGTTGTTACCGGTGACGTCCATCATCATCTGGTGGGCGTGCAGGCCACTGATGCCCGAGTAGAGAGAGCGCAGCATGTTCTGGGTCCTTCGCGGTGGAGAGAATTACGGCTTGGGTGTCTCTGAGGTCTTGTCCGCCGGCTCCGTCGCCGGTGCGGGCTTCGGCGCCGCCGGCGCCGGTGCCGGTGCGGCTGCGGGCGGCGTGAGCGGCGCGCTCATCGCCGCCGCCTGAGCCGCGGCGTCCGCCTGCGTCTGGACTTCCATGACCTTGGACAGCTGCACATCCGTGTTCCCGATCCGCAGGGTCGGTTCGCTGTCGCCGTTGAGCTTCGCTGCCGATATGACTCCCGTGAACTTGGCACCGTTCTCGTCCATGTAGGTGACCGTCTTGCCGACCAGGGAGCTGGCGCCGACCAGTTGCTGCGCCTTGAGCATGTCGGCGACCTCGCCCAGCTTCTCGACCTGGGTGAACTGCGCCGTCTGGGCCAGGAACTGGGTCGAGTCGGCCGGCTTGCTGGGGTCCTGATATTTCAGCTGGGCCACCAGCAGCTTGAGGAAGGTGTCCTTGTCGCCGAGCGACTTGGGCTTCTCGGGAACGCCGGCCTTGGCCGCGGCAGCTGCGGCCCCCGCGGCGAATGTCCCCGATGGTCCCGTGGAGCCGGAAGTCGGTGAGGTCATCACGCACTCCTGTCCTGATAGCTAGCTCGAACTACGCTTCGACAGGTCTGCGGATTTGCTTAGCGGCAAAAGAACGCGGGGCCGCCCCGAGAGGCGGCCCCGCGTCTTTTCGTTTCTCACATCACGGTGCGAGGGAGAGGCTGAACTTTCCCTTTCCGTACCGGTTGACCTCGACCATGAGGTCGACCCGGCGCCCGAGTGCCATGAGGTGGGCGCGGGCGTCGGCCGGGAGCGGATCGCCCGGGTAGATCACCTGGTACATCTTGATGTGCGGGCCGCCCTCACGGTTGAGGAGGCTGGTCAGCACGTTGCACAGCTCGAAGACGTTCTCGGCGAGGTTCGGGAAGAGCTTCTTCTCGTCGATGCTGTCCTCCGCGGCGCCGGCCGGCAGGAGGCCGAGGGCGGCGCCGGCGTTGGCCGACAGATTGAGATCCATCCCGAGAACGCCGTAGATCTGCTGTGCGTTGTCAGTGAAGATGGCGATCGTCGAGGTGTTGACCTCGTCCGCGGAGAGCGGGTCGCCGGGGCTGACGGTCACTTCCCGGCCGAGCAGGTCCTCGAAGAGGTTGCGAACGGCCAGGGTGCCTGGAAGAACCGAGACATCAGACATGTCGTAATCATCCCAAAATAGGAGCGAAGACCTCATCGAATCGCTCAGCCGAGAAGGGCTTCACGATGAAAAAAAGTGCACCGGCGGCGTCGGCCTGATCCTTCATCTCAGGCGTGCTCTCCGATGTCACGAAACCGAACTTGATGTCGTTGCCGGCGGCACGGAGCTGCCGCAACACCTCGATGCCCGTCATACCGGGCATGTTCCAGTCCGAGAGGACCAGATCCGGGTTCTCCGACTTGGCCATGTCGAACGCCTGCTGGCCGTCCGCGGCCTCGATCAGCTCATGGTCACCGAAGCCGGCCTGGCGCAGTGTGCGGACCACGATCTGCCGCATCACCCGACTGTCATCAGCGATGAGAATCTTCATTCCGCGCCCTCCTTGTTGTCGCCGCGGCTCTGCCACATGGAAATGGACACCGGCTCGCCGTCCCAGACCCCGTAGACACCGCTGATCCGTTCGGAATGGGGAAAGCGAGCCGTGGTTTCGGGCGCCAGCACCACCTGCGGCAAGGACAGGAGTGCGCCGGGCGGCAACATCGCTTTCACGTTGCCCCCGACGATGTTGGCGAGCTCACCGAGCACATCCGACAGGTCCTCCTCGCTGACCTCGTCCATTTCCATGGCGAGGAACGCGGCGGCGGCACGGCGGGCCGCCGACGTCGAGGAGGCGTAGACGATGTGCCCGGTCCAGGATCCGGTGATGGAGACCGAGGAGTGCACCTCGGAGGGCTGATTCTCGTCGTACGTCGGGATCAGAGGGCTGATGCCCTCCGGATCGAGGTACGACTCCCATACCTGCTCCACCATCTCGGCGAGGTCGTTCTCATTGACCTCGACTTCGACGCTCATGAATTCGCTCCGGTCGGGACGAGGCCCAGCAGGGCCAGCTTTTCGATCATCGCGCCCTCGGTGAAGGGCTTGATCACGTACTCGTGGGCGCCCGCGGCGAGCGCCCGTACGATCTGGCTCTGTTCGCTCTCGGTGGTGACCATGACCAGCGTCATCTCTCGCAGACGCGGGTCAGCGCGGACGTTCGTGACGAACTCGAGCCCGTTCATGTTGGGCATGTTCCAGTCGATGAGGGCCAGCTCGGGCACCTCATCCAGGGTGGCCAGCAGGTCCAGGGCCTCGCGGCCGTCGCCTGCCTCCAGTGCCTCGAAGTCCAGCTTCGAGACGATGCGCTTGAGGATCATGCGCATCGCGCGGGAGTCGTCGATCACCATGGCGCGCATCGCGGCTTCACACCCTTCTCGCTGCGCCCGCGGGCGCTCCGGTACGTGCTCGGTAGGCGGACGTGCGGCCGGCGGCCACCCGCTCGT
Source organism: Paractinoplanes atraurantiacus (assembly GCF_900215205.1). GTDB lineage: Bacteria > Actinomycetota > Actinomycetes > Mycobacteriales > Micromonosporaceae > Actinoplanes > Actinoplanes atraurantiacus. The sequence goes on along the minus strand of NZ_OBDY01000001.1, from coordinate 426,563 downwards.
AGTTGTCGTCGATCCCGATCGTGGTCTCGGCCGCGCCCAGGAAGAGCCAGCCGTCGGGCCGCAGCACCTTGGACATGTTCTGCAGCACGTTGCGCTTGGTGGCGACGTCGAAATAGATCAGGACGTTCCGCAGGAAGATCACGTCGAACGGCTGCATGGCCGGGAACGGCGCGGTCAGGTTCATCAGCTTGAACGACACGTTGCGGCGCAGCTGCTGACTGATCCGCCAGTGCGCGCCGGCCCGCTCGAAGTACTGCACGAGCTGCTGGGCGGGCAGGCCCCGGTTGACCTCGACCTGGCTGTACTCGCCGGTCTCGGCGCGCTTGACCATCTCGGTGGAGATGTCGGTTCCCATGATCTCGTACGACCACCCCGGCGGCAGGTTCTCCTGGAGCAGGATGGCCAGGCTGTACGCCTCCTGGCCGCTGGAGCTGGCCGCCGACCAGATCCGCACCTTGCGGGTCGCGGTGCGCGACTTGACCAGCTCGGGCAGGATCACGTCGGTCAGCGCCGAGAACGGCTCCCGGTCGCGGAACCACGAGGTCTCGTTCGTGGTCAGCGCGTCGATGATCTTGCGCTGGTTCTGCGGGTTGGGGCGGCGCTGGAGCTCCGCCAGGAACTCGCTGACATTGGGGGCGCCGACGGCCCGCGCGACCGGAATCAGCCTGGCCTCGACCAGGTACTCCTTGCCGGGAGCGAGCACGATCGAGGCCTCCCGCCGCACCAGCTGCGAGACGAAGGCGAACTCGGCTTGCGAAAGGGTCATCGGGCCACCGCCGCCGACCGGCTGCTCTTGATCCGGTTGACCAGGTGGGACGCGATCCGGTCGAGCGGAAGGATCTCGTCCGCCAAGCCGGCGCCGACGACCGCGCCCGGCATGCCCCACACCACCGAGGTGGCCTCGTCCTGCGCCAGCACCTCGGCGCCCGCGTCTCTCAGCACTTTCGCACCACCTCGTCCATCGTGTCCCATTCCGGTCAGCACGGTCGCGTACGCCGAAGCGCCATAAAGAGCCGCCACCGACCGGAACATCACGTCCACGGCCGGGCGGCAGGAGTTCTCCGGCGGCGCGCCGCTGAGCTGGGTCAGCGTCGCGGTGCCCCGGCGGTGGAACACCAGGTGGTTGTCACCCGGTGCGATATACGCCCAGCCGGCCGTCAGTTCCATCCCGTCGCCGGCCTCGACCACGCGCAGCGGGGTGCTGCGGTCCAGCCGCTCGGCGAACATTTTGGTGAAGACGGGTGGCATGTGCTGGGTGACGACGATCGGCACGGGAAAGTCCGACGGCAGGCCTTGCAGCACCTTGGTCAGGGCGTCCGGTCCACCGGTGGAGGAGCCGATGCAAAGAATGTCGATGCGGCCGCCGGCGCCGGCCTTCTTGACCGGGCGGGCCGGTGCCGCGCCGCCCGGTGCCGCGCCGGGACGTCCCGGTCCCGAAGGCGGCAGACCCGCGCGGGGCGGGGCGGCGCCGGGCCGGGTGGCCGCGCCGGGCCGGGCCGGAGCGGCGGGGCCGGGCCGGCCCGGTGCGCTCGGCGGTGCGGCGCCGGGGCGTTTGCGGCCGGCCAGCGCGTAGATCTTCGGTACGAGCTCGTTGCGTACGGCGGCGATCGACTCGTTCACGGAACCGACGTTGCTGGGTTTCGTGACGTAGTCGGTGGCGCCGGCCGAGAGCGCCTCCAGCGTCGCCGTCGCGCCCGAGGCCGACAGCGTGCTGAACATGATCACCGGGATGTGCTTGTGGCGCTTGCGCAGCTCACGCACCGCGGCGATGCCGTCCATCTGCGGCATCTCGATGTCCATGGTGATCACGTCGGGCTTGAGCTGGTCGATCTTGGCTTGAGCCAGCTGGCCGTTCGAAGCCGTGCCGACGACCTCGATGTTCTCCGCACCGCTCAGTGCGTCCACGATCAAACGCCGGACCACCACGGAGTCGTCCACGACGAGGACCGAAATCATCTGACCACCTCCCCTCACCCGAGCCACGCGGGGCCGAGAGCGGCGACGACAGGTGCGAGGAGACGATGGGCGGTGGAGGTATCCAGAAGATCCCGCACCACCAGCGCCTGCACCGCGCCGCTGAGCATGTTCCAGACGCCGCCGGCCCGGTCGGCCAACGGGATCGCGGCCGTGTCGACGGCCTGTACCAACAGCATCTGCGCCGCGGCGGCGGTGCGGACGCGATCCGAGAGATAAGCCGCCCACGAGGCGGAATGCACCGCCGGGGACCAGCCGCCGGCGTTGCGCCGGGCGTCCTCCGCCGAGGACACCAGCCGGCTGAGGTCGGCCGAGCGCAGCGAGCGCAACCGGTCGAGCAGCGCCGAGACCGTGTAATGGTGCGGCCCGAGGTCGATCGGTGCGCCGGTGGGCAGCCGGCGCATCGCCGCCACCCAGCCCGCGCCCAGCCGGCGGCGCGTGTCCGAGTCGAGCACCTCACGCAGATAGCTGGCCACGGCCGCGTCGCAGATCAGCCCGGTGGCCGCGGCGGCCACCTCGCTCTGCGTCGCGTCCCGGCCGGTGCCGGTCCACGTCCAGGCCATCACGTCGTAGCGCACGCAGGTCAGCAGCGCGTCGACCGAGCCGATCGGTGCGCGCTCGACCAGGGCCAGGCTCCCCGCCGGGTCGTCCTTGGACATCCCCTTGAGCGAGGGCATCCGGCGGGCGGCGCTCTCCACCTCGACCCACAACGGGCCGCGGACCCCCTCGTCGGGCAGGCGCTCGGCCAGCACCGGCAGATCGTCCGCGCTCAACCGCAGTCCGCGCAGCACGACCTCGGCCGTCGCCGACCCGCCACTGAGGCGGGTCAGGTCGAAGCCGAGCACCGGCGCGCTGACGAGGCTGTACATCAGGTGGTGGCGCGGTGCGTGTCGACGGCCTGGTTGACGTCCAGGGCCAGCATCAGCCGGCCGTCCAGCTTGAACGTGCCCACCACCAGCTCACGGGTCGGCCCGCTGAGCGTGTCCGGTGGCGGCTCGAACGTCGCCTCGTCGAGGTCGACCACCTCACCGATCTTGTCGACGACCAGGCTGACCGGCTCGCCGTCACCGCGCAGGATCACGTTCATGACCGGGCCCTGCAGCGCCTTGCGGACCAGCCCCAGCTGCACCCGGAGGTCGACCGCGGCGATCACCTGGCCGCGCAGGTTGAACAGCCCGCCGACGGCCGGCGGCGCCAGCGGCACGGGGGTGTACTCGTTGTACGAGAGCACCTCCTGCACCGTGTGCACCTCGACACCGAAGAGCTGGTCGGCCACCTCGAAGGTGGCGAACTGCCGGCTCGCCATCTCAGGCCTCCACCAACATCTCGTCGTTCTCCAGGTCGGTGTAGAAGTTCGGGTCGGCGGCGAGGATCGCGCGCCGGACGTCGAGCAGCTCGGTCACCCGCTGCTGGATCACCGCGGTGCCGACCAGGCCGTCCTCCTCGGCGTCGCGGCGGGCCGTCGTCGAGTTCTCGGCGATGTCGACGATCCGGTCGACGACCAGGGCCACGCTGCGGCCGCCCTCGCTGTAGACCACCACCGACACCGTGTCTCCTTCGGGCTCTTCGCCGTACGCGCCGAGCAGGTGGGACAACCGCACGAGGGGCAGGATCTGCCCTCGGTACTGCACGACCTCCCGCGAGCCGGCGTGCTCGATGCGGTCGCGCGGGAACTCCTCGAGCCTCGTGACCGTGTCGAGCGGGATCGCCACCCGCCGTTCGCCGACGGCGGTGACCAGGAGGCGCTCGCCGGTGCCGGCCGCGCCCGCGGCCCGCGACGAGGAGTCCATGCCCTTGCGCTCGGCGTCGGCGGCCAGATGGCTGCGCCGGGCCAGCGACGAGACGTCGAGGATCAGGCCGACCTTTCCGTCACCGAGGATGGTCGCCCCGGCGTACAGACCAATGTCTTTGAGTCTGCTGTTGAGGGCCTTGACGACGACCTCTTCGGTGTTCAGGACCCGGTCGACGACCAGGCCGAACCGGCGGCCGTCGGCCTGGAGCACCATGATGTAAACGCCCTGGTCGCCGGCGACCTCGAAGCCGAGCGCCTTGTCCAGGCGCACCAGCGGGAGCAGCTTGCCGCGCAGCCGGTAGACGGGCGCGCCGGACGCGTACTCGATCTTGGTGGACTGCCCGTCGATGAAGACCAGCTCGAGTACCGCCACCTGCGGCACGACGTAGCGCTGGTCGCCGCAGTCGACGGTCAGGGCCTGGATGATGGCGAGCGTCAGCGGGATGGTGAGCCGCCAGACCGTGCCCTCGCCGGGCGTCGAGTCGACGCTGACCGCGCCGCCGATGTTCTCGATGTTGGTCTTGACCACGTCCATGCCGACACCGCGGCCGGACACGTTGGTGACCTTGGCCGCGGTGGAGAAGCCGGGCTGGAACACCATCGCCATGATGTCGCGCTTGTCCATGTTGGGGATCTGCTCGGCCCGCAGCAGGCCGTTCTCCACGGCCTTCTGGGCGATGCGCTCCACGTTCAGGCCGGCGCCGTCGTCGGCCACCTCGACCGCGACGTGGCCGCCCTCGTGATAGGCGCGCAGCGTCAGCGTGCCCTCGGGGCCCTTGCCGGCCGCGGCACGGCGCTCGGGGTCCTCGATGCCGTGGTCGACCGCGTTGCGCACCAGGTGGGTCAGCGGGTCCTTGACCGCCTCGAGCAGGCTCCGGTCGAGCTCGGTCTCCTTGCCCTCCATGACGAGCTCGACCTTCTTGCCGAGCGAGTTGCTCAGGTCGCGGACGACTCGGGGCAGCTTCGACCAGATGTGCTCGATGGGCTGCATGCGGGTCTTCATGATGCCCTCTTGCAGCTCACTGGTGATCATGCCGAGCCGCTGGGCGCTGCGCACGAGCGTGGCGTCGCCGATCTCCATGACGCCGCGGACCAGCTGATTACGGGCGAGCACCAGCTCACCGACCATGTTCATCAGGGTGTCGAGCAGGTCGACGTCGACGCGGATGGCGCTGTCGGCGATGCTGCGCTTGGGCGCCTGCTGCTGCAGGGCCTCGTTGACCGCGGCCGGCTGCGCCTTGCCCTCGTCGAGCAGGATCGTGCCGAGCTTGCGCTCGTCGCCCTCGATCTGCTGCTGGAGCGCGGAGCTGACGTCGGCCGGCTGGGCCGCGCCCGACTCGACCAGGATCTCGCCGACCGGCTTGCGCTGGTTCTCCACCGGCTCCGGCGCGGGCCGGACCGGCGTCTCGGCGATCGGCTCAGGCGCCTCGGCCTCGGCTTCGGGCGCGGCTTCCGCGGCTTCCGCGGGCTCGGCGGCCGGTGCGGCGGCGGCCGGCTCGGCGCCGGCGTTCATCTGCGCGTGGACCTGCGCGATGATGCTCTCGATGTCGACGTCGCCCTCGTTGCTGTTCTCCTCGATGGAGGCGAGGATCGAGCGCACACCGTCGATCGTGGCCAGCAGCGTGGTGATCGTCGACGGGGTGACCGGCATGACGCCGTCGCGCAGCTTCGACAGCAGCGACTCGCCGGCGTGGGCGAGGGTCTCCAGGCGCGTGAACGCCAGGAAGCCACTGGTGCCCTTGATCGTGTGAATCGCCCGGAAGATTCGGGAGATCAGATCGCGGGAGTTGGGCTCCTGCTCCAGATCCACCAGGTCACGGTCGATCTGGTCCAGGTTCTCGTGGCTCTCCATAAGGAATTCGCCGACGATTTCACCAAGGTCTTCCACGCTTACTACCTCCTGCTCGCCTTCCCACAGCCCTCATCGACGGTTAGCCGCGTCACCTGAGGACACCCGGAGGTCGACCGAATGGGAAATTTCAGCCCTCTCCGCCCGGACGGCGGTAGCGGTAGCCGAACCCGCGAACGGATTCGATGGGTGAGTCGTCGGGATCGGACCAGCCGAGCTTGCGGCGCAGCCGCAGCACGGCGAACTTCACCCGTTCCTGCCCGATGCCGGTGGGGTCGTCCCACGCCTGCGTCAGCAGCTGATTGGGGCTGAGGACCGCGCCGGCGTGCCGGACCAGCGCGTTCAGCAGCCGGAACTCGGTCGGCGTCAGGCGCTTCTCGTCGCCCTTGACATAGACCCGGCGCTTGGTCGGGTCGAGGTGCACCAGCCCGTCGTCGTAGACCTGGCTGGCCCAGCTGTTCTGCCCGCTCGAGGAGCGGCGCAGCAGGGCCTCGACCCGGGCCAGCAGCTCGTTGTTGGCGAACGGCTTGGTGAGGTAGTCGTCGGCGCCGCCGCGCAGACCGCGCACCTTCTCGGCCTCCTGGCCGTGCGCGGTCAGCACCAGCACCGGGACGTCGGAGACGTCGCGCAGCCGCTCGAGCACCTGCCAGCCGTCCATCTCGGGCAGGCCGACGTCGAGCACCACCAGGTCGGGGTGTTCGGCGTACGCCTCCTTGAGACCGGTCCGGCCGTCACCGGCGTGCGCCACCTCGTAACCCGCACGGCTGAAAAGCAGCCGCAGGGCGAGCGCGATGTCCGGATCGTCCTCGACCACGAGTAGGCGACTCATGCTGTGCTCACCCTGCCCCCACTCCTCGCTCGCGCTCTCGTCCGGACACGACCGACCGACCGGGCACGCCGGGTTCGGCGTCCGGGGACAGATCGATGTCTTGCTCGGCGTCACTCGCGACCGCGAGCTTCGGAATCAACCGCGCAAACCCACGATAGCGTGATGTCACGGCCTATTTACGGACAGTGACAGTTTAGCGGGCTAATCGCCCGCCGGGGCGGGTTCTCCGCGCGATCCGGACGACCCGCGCCGCCCCCGCCCACGCTCGCAATCCCCTCAGCGTGACACGGAATCCGACGTGCATTCCCGTTTCGGGCAAATAAGGGACGTACGCCCGATAACCGGATGCGATAGGCCTGGTGGGCGACTCGGCCCGCGCATTCGGGGATTGGGGGCAACCGTGCCGCGACGTCTCTTACCGCTCGCCGTCACTCCGGCTCTACTGCTCGCGACGGCCGGCGCGGCCCACGCGGTGGAGCCGGCACCCCCGGTGGCCCCGGCCGTTCTGATGTCCCAGGTGGTCACCATGACCAACCAGCAACGGGCGGCCAACGGCTGCGGGCAGCTCGCGGTCGACCGGGAGCTGATCGTCGCCTCGGTGCGGCAGAGCTGGTACATGGCCCGGACCGGCCGGTTCAGCCACGTCTGGAACGACGGGACCACCTTCGTGCGCCGCTCGCACCAGGCCGGATACGAGCAGCCGTCCGGCGAGAACATCGCCTGGGGATACCGGACCGCGAGCGAGGTCGTCGGCGCGTGGATGGCGAGCCCGCGGCACCGCGCCAACATGCTCAACTGCGGCGCCCACTCGATCGGCACCGGCGTCGTCTACGCCGCCAACGGAGTCCCGTACTACACCCAGGTCTTCGGCTGGGAATAGCTCCTAGATCGCGCAGTTGACCAGCACCGGCTCCGGATGCAGCTCCACCCCGAACTTGTCGCGGACGCCGTCGCGGACCGTGCGCGCGAGGTCGAGCAGCGCCGACGTCGTGCCCGTGCCGCGGTTGGTCAGCGCCAGCGTGTGCTTGGTGGAGATCGAGACGCCGTCGCCGGCGAACCCCTTCGGAAAGCCGGCGTTCTCGATCAGCCAGGCCGCCGGGATCTTCACCGAGCCGTCGGCGGCCGGCCAGTGCGGCGCCTCCAGCCCGAGAGAGGCCCACTCGGCCGCGCTCACCACCGGGTTGGTGAAGAAGGAGCCGACCGACCAGGTGTCCCGGTCGTCGGGGTCGAGCACCATGCCCTTGCCCGCGCGCAGCTTCAGCACGGTGTCGCGAGCCTGGCGCAGCGGCACCCGGTCGCCCGCCTCGACGCCCAGGTTGCGGGCCAGCTCGGCGTAGCGGATCGGCGCCGACTCGTCCGAGCGCTCCAGGCGGAAGTCGACCTCGAGCACCACGTAGCGGTCGTTGTGCTTGAAAACGCTGGCCCGGTAGGCGAAGCCGCACTCCTCGGGCGTCATCGCGCGGACCGTGTCGCTCTTCCGGTCGTACGCGTGGACGGCGACGATCGTGTGCGCGACCTCCGCGCCGTACGCGCCGACGTTCTGGATCGGGGTGGCGCCGGCCGAGCCCGGGATGCCGGAGAGGCACTCGAGACCCGAGTAACCGTTCTCCACGGCGTACGAGACGAAATCGTCCCAAGGCTCGCCCGCGGCAACCCGCAGCACCGAGGGCTCCACCTCGCGAATGCCCCGTGTCCTGATGAGCACGACCGGGCCGTCGAAGCCCCCGTCGCCGATGACGACGTTGCTGCCGCCCGCCAGAAGGAGGATCGACGCGGCATTACGCACCGAAGCCACCAATTGGTCCGTTTCAGTGGCCACCGTGAGGTCGCCGGGTGGCCCGCCGAGGCGTAGCGTCGTGTACGCCGACAGGTCGGTTTGCGGTGCGGCACTAAGGTCATGCACGGCACCAACCCTAGGCTCAACGGTTTCGGGGCATCTCATCGGCGGTCCGGTGGAGCGGAGAGCATCGCGATGAACAGGCTGCACGCGACGAAGGACTTCTGGCTCGCGGCGCTGCGGGCGGACAGCCCCGCGCTGCAGGACGCGGTCGCCCAGGCGGGCCCGGAGGCAGCGGCGCCCCTGGTCGAGCAGGTGACCTCTTTCCTGCGCTTCGTCCGCGACTACACGCCGCGCGGCGTCACCACCCGGCCCGAGGAGCTGCCGCTCCCGCCCCGGCCCGACTGGGAGACCCAGCTCGACGGCCTGCGCCGCGAGCTCACCGGCACGATCGAGACCCTCGACGCGCTCGAGGCCGACCTGCCCGCCTGGAACTGGGCGCCGCAGGCCAAGACGGCCGGCTTCTGGCACCGCCGCACGGCGCACGAGATCTCGCTGCGCCGCTGGGACGCCGAGACCGCAGCGGGCCGGCCCACCCCGATCGAGACCAAGCTGGCCGCCGACGGCATCGGCGAGGTGCTCGACACCTGGCTGCCGGCCGGCCGCCGCCAGGGGCCGACCGATCTGCACGGCGTGGTCCACCTGGTCGCCGGCGACGCCGGACATGAGTGGTTCGTCCGGTTGCGCGGCATGGGCGTGGCGTTGCTCGACACCAGCACGATCCTCGACGACGACGATCACCACGCCCGCGCTCAGGCCACCGGCACCGCCAGTGACCTGCTGTTGGTGCTGATGGGGCGCCAGCGCACGGACCGCCTGGTAGTGACCGGAGACCCTCGGCTGATCTCCGCACTCCAAGCTGGGTAGCGGCTTAAATTCGACTTACGGGCGATCCAGGGACCGATTCCGTCCCTATGATGAACCGGTTAAGTTCGGATTTCGAGCACACCCAGGAAGCGGGGAACGCATGACGGCCACCGTCACCTCCACGTCGGCCCAGCCGGCCCTCGCCGGGATCACCTTCCCCGACGGCTTCATCTGGGGCGCCGCCACGGCGTCGTACCAGATCGAGGGCGCGGCGCGGGAGGACGGTCGCGGCCCGTCCATCTGGGACACCTTCAGCCGTACGCCGGGACGCGTCTACCGCGGGCACACCGGCGACGTCGCCTGCGACCACTACCACCGCTACCCCGACGACGTGGCGCTGATGGCGGATCTCGGCCTGAAGTCCTACCGGTTCTCGGTCGCGTGGCCGCGGATCCAGCCCGACGGCAGCGGCCCGGTCAACGCCGCCGGCCTCGACTTCTACGACCGCCTCACCGACGAGCTCCTCGGCAAGGGCATCGACCCGGTCGTCACGCTCTACCACTGGGACCTGCCGCAGACCCTCGAGGACCGCGGCGGCTGGCCCAACCGTGAGACCGCGGAAGCCTTCGCCGAGTACGCCCAGATCGTGTACGGCCGGCTCGGCGACCGGGTCGGCACCTGGACCACGCTGAACGAGCCGTGGTGCTCGGCCTACCTCGGATACGGCAGCGGCGTGCACGCCCCCGGACGGCAGGAGCCCACCGCGGCTCTCGAAGCGGTGCACCACCTGCTGCTCGGCCACGGCCTGGCGGCCCGGGCCCTGCGCTCGGCCGGCGCGCGCAACGTCAGCATCACCCTCAACCCGGCCGTCGTCTTCCCGGTCGACCCGGAGAACCCGACCGACCGCGAGGCGGCCCGGATCATCGACGGCCTCTCCAACCGGATCTTCTTCGACCCGCTGCTCAAGGGCGAATACCCGGCCGACGTGCTCGAGCACATCTCCCGGTTCACCGACCTGTCGTACATCAAGGACGGTGACCTGGAGACGATCAACGCACCGATCGACGTGCTGGGGATCAACTTCTACCAGCCGGCGTACGTCTCGGCGAAGCCCGGCACCCCGGCCTCGCTCGACCAGCCGGGCAGTGAGGGCATCGCCTACCGCGCGCCGGACGGCCCGGTGACCGACATGAACTGGCTCATCGAGCCGGCCAGCCTCACCAGCCTGCTCGAGCGGATCCACCGGGACTACCCCGGCACCCCGGTGATGATCACCGAGAACGGCGCCGCGTACCCCGAGGGACCGTCGGCCGACGGCGAGGTTCACGACACCCGCCGCGTCGAGTACCTCGACGGCCACCTGCGTGCCTGCCATGATGCCCTGGCGGCCGGCGTCGATCTGCGCGGTTACTTCGTCTGGTCGCTGATGGACAACTTCGAGTGGGCCGAGGGGTACCGCAAGCGCTTCGGGGTCGTGCACGTCGACTACGCCACCCAGCAGCGCACGCTGAAGGACAGCGCGAAGTGGTACCGGGAGGTGATCCGGCGCAACGGCATCGCGGCGCCGGGTTCTGACGAAGGGTGATCTTTTGTGGTGACGCGGGAGCGGCCGACCCTGGAAGCAGTGGCGCGCCGCGCCGGGGTGTCCCGGGCGACCGTCTCCCGCGTCGTCAACGGATCGACCTCGGTGGCCGCCTCCATCCGTGAGGCGGTCAACCGGGCCGTCGACGAGCTCGGCTACGTGCCCAACCAGGCCGCCCGCAGCCTCGTCACCCAGCGCACCGAGTCGATCGCGTTGATCCTGCCGGAGACGGCGAACCGGGTCTTCTCCGACGACCTGTTCTTCCCCGCGATCATCCGCGGCGCCGGCGTCGAACTGGAGGCGGCCGACAAACAGCTCGTGCTGATGATGGCCGGCTCGGCCCGCAGCCACGACCGGGTGGAGAGGTACGCGGTCGCCGGCCACGTCGACGGCGTCATGTTCGCCTCGATGCACGGCGCCGACCCGCTGCCCGGCACCCTGGTCCGCCTCGGCATCCCGGTGATCTGCAGCGGCCGCCCGATCGGCGCCGCCGATGTGCCCTATGTGGACGTCGACCATTTCGGCGGCGTCGCCGCGGCCGTACGCCACCTGGTCGCCCAGGGCCGCAAACGCATCGCCACCATAGCCGGCCCGCAGGACATGGTGGCCGGCATCGACCGGCTGGCCGGCTACCGGGCCACATTGGAGGAAGCCGGCCTCCCCCAGCGCACGGCCTTCGGCGACTTCACCCGCGAGTCGGGCCTGGCCGCGATGCGCTCACTGCTCGAGGCCGACCCGACCTTGGACGCGGTCTTCGCGGCCTCGGACATGATGGCCCACGGCGCCCTGGTCGCCCTGCGCCAGGCCGGCCGCCGCGTCCCCGGCGACGTGGCCGTGATCGGCTTCGACGACTTCGAGATCAGCCGCTACAGCGACCCACCCCTGACCACCGTCCGCCAGCCCATAGCCGACATGGGCCGCACGATGGCCCGCCAGCTCCTCGGCCTCATCAACGGCGACCCGGCCCTCCCCGACGCCGTGGTCCTGCCGACCGAGCTGATAGTCCGCGACTCCGCCTGACGCCGCACGATGAAGTCACTGGTTCGGCTTTATCGCGTGTTCCGCCGGCAGCGGAACAAGTGACGTCCGATCCGGACCGACGGCCCTCCCGGGCGCTCCCCGTTCCACTCCATCACCAGGCCCGGACGCAGCCCGGAACGGTCACGTGAGCTCGTCGTCCCGGGATCAACGCCCGGGCTGGTGGCCCGCGAGTCCACGGGAGGGCGCCACGGCTGATGTGGGATGGCCCAGCACCTCGCGGGAGAGCAAAGTGGCGCCGGCGATGGCGGCGGGCATGAGGAGGATGGCGCCCAGCGGGATCAGGAAGCAGCAGAAGACGGCGACGCCGAAGCCCAAGGCCAGGGCCTTGTTCTGCTTCAGGATCGCTCGGCGGTGACGCAGGCGCCGGCCCCGGCGCTGGAACGGGACGCCGGTCAACTCGACCGCCAGCAGCCAGCCGCCGACCGCGCCGCCCAGGACCGGGATCACGGTCTGGCCGACCAGCGGGAGGAAGCCGAGCAGGAACAGCGGGATGCCGACCAGGATGGACAGGCCGATCAGGCGCAGCGAGTCGACCAGGCTGCGGGCCAGCGACGGCCAGAAGCCGGCCTCGACGCCGTCGGGGACGCCGCCGAACTGGTCCTCGACCAGTTCGGAGATGCGCTCGTAGAACGGGTCGCCGATGAGCAGCGTGACCGCGGTGAAGGAGAGCACGCCGATGACCACGGCCACGCCGAGCAGGCCGGCGCCGGCGAGCACCTGCACCAGGTCGCCCCACGTCTCGCCCCAGTCGTCGGCGAACCAGGTGACCGCGTCGGAGAGCTGGGGCAGGAAGTCGATGAGGAAGAAGAGCGCGGTCGCGTAGAGCACGCCCGCGATCAGGGCCGGGATCAGGCCGAGGGCGAGCAGCTTGGGGCGGCGCAGCAGGATGCCCAGGCCGCGGGCCAGCAGCCCGGCCCCGATCAGGAACCTGCGGGCCGCTCCGAGGGGCTTTCCGGCGTCAACGTTCACGACCCGGCATTTTAGGGCCTGCGATCACGTCGCGCCCGGGCCGGCGATCACGTCGCGCCCGGGCCTGCGATCACGTCGCCGCCGGACTCGGGCTCTCGCTCGGGCCGCCCGACTCGGTGGGCGGCGGCGTCGTCGTGGTGATCTCGGTCGGGGTCGGCACCGGCGGCAGCGTCAGGGGCGGCAGCGGCGGGTCGGACGTGACCGTGGCGGGCGCGGGCGTCGTCGTGGTGGCGGGGACGACGGTGGTCGCGCTGGGCGGCGCCGCGGCGGAGGCCGTGGAGGCGGACGGGGTGACCGTCGCCGACGTGGCCGGTGCCGGGCGGTTCGGCCGGGGCGAGTAGCGGACCGTGGTCATCGGCGTGGTCTGCGCGGGCCGGGGGGCCGAGCCGAGGGCGCCCTCGCCGCCGGGGAGGCCGACCGCGGCCGGGCGCTTGGCCGGGGCGGCCAGGGACCACCCGATCGACACGGCGATCGGCAGGCCCAAGGCCACGAGTCCGAAAAAGACTGATTTAGGGGATAACCGCACGCTGTGAACAACAGGCGCACAGGCGCGAAAGGTTACGGCCCAGCAGCCAGAACAGGGTTGATCAATACCGGTCGGTGCCGGTACTGTCCGCTGGCTCCCCTCTGTCGAGACGGGAGAGCACGCCCACGGGGGTACACATGAAGATCGCATCACTCCTCTCCCTGACCCTGGCCGCCGGCATCGTCGGCGTGGCCACTCCCGCGCTCGCGGCCGGCGCCGCGCCCGTCGGCAGCTACACCCTGGACAGTCTGGCGATCTGGCCCGGCCAGACGGTCACGCTGACGCAGACCGCGCTCGCCGACGACGACGTCACCGACCCGGCCCTGCTCACGCAGACGATCAACTGGGGCGACAACACCACGACCGTCGCCACCGGCGCCGTCACCTCGTGGACCCACACGTACACCACCGCCCGGAGCTACCCGGTCGAGGTCGCGCTGACCGACGGCGAGGCGACCGGGACCGGCACGTTCCCGGCCGGCTCGACGGTCGCCGTGGCCGCGCCGACCGGCACGTACTCCTGGAAGAACTCCACGGTCTGGACGTACGAGTCCTATCAGAACCTCGCCGTCTGGAACGCCAGCAACGTGCCGGTCAACTCCGACGCCACCTGGACCAGCTGGGGCGACGACACCCGGACGCTGCTGCGCGACGGCACCTCGACCACGGTCGAGCACTGGTTCGGCCCGGGCACCTGGCGGCCCCAGGTCACCGTGAAGAACAAGCAGGGCAAGGCGACCCCGACGACCGCGCCGGCGCTTTCGGTGGTCACCGACGCGACCCCGCCGTCGATCGCGCTGACCTATCCGGCCAGCCCGAACAAGGCCAGCTCGTGGGCGACGATCCGGGGCACCGCCGGCGACACCCAGTCGGGGGCGGACATCGCCGCCGTCTTCCTGTGGAAGTACAACACCTCGGGCGTCGAGTACTACTACAACTTCGGCGCCCGCAGCTGGGTCCGCTACACGGGACAGAACCTGAACACGCTGCCGGACAGCGTCTTCGGCATGTCGGCCGTCTCCGCGTCGGGCACCTGGTCGGTTCCGGTCACGGGCCTGACCAAGGGCTGGATCATCGAGCCGCAGTACCAGGCGGCCGACAAGGTCGGTAACTGGAGCGACCTGAGCTGGCGTCAGATCACGCTCAACAGCTGATCTTCCGCACGGAGGAAGGGGGCCCTCGGGCCCCCTTTTTCTATGCGTTCAGGAACTGGGAGATGCGCTCGCGCAGCTCGCGGCGGTTGTTCCAGAGGACCGCCGGCCGGTCGTAGACGTGCAGCTCGGCGCCCGGCAGCAGCTCCGCGACCTGCGACGCCCAGGCCACCGGGTGCACCTCGTCGCCCAGACAACCGATCACCAGCGCCCGGCCGGAGAACGCGCGCAACGTCTCGGGAGCGGCGACCGCGGGCTCGTGCCACAATGTCGTCAGCTCGGCCGCCAGGCCGTCGCGCTGCAACTGCTCGACCCGCTGGCGAAGGTACGACCAGCCGGTCGGTGTGTTGCGCACCGACGGCGGCAGCTCGCTCTCGGCGGCCGCGGCGATCGACGCCGCCTCGCCCGACTCCACGGCGGCCAGCAGCCGCTCCACCCGCTCCTCGGCCGCGGCCGGTCGGGTGCCGTCGAGCGACGCCGGAAGGTAGAGGACCACCCGCTCGAAACGGTCGGGGGTGTCGCTCAGCAGCCGGCAGAGCGCCGCCGCGCCCATGCTGACGCCGACCGCGCGGGTCGCGCCGGAGAGATCGGCCACCGAACGCAGGTCGCTGGCCAGGTCGGCGAAGCTCCACGGGCCCGCCGGCGCATCGGACCGGCCGTGCCCGCGGAAGTGGAAGAAGACCCGCCGGCCCGCGACCGCCGAGCCCAGCGGGCGGGTGCCGGAGATGTCACCGGCCAGCCCGTGCGCGAACACGGTGACCGGGTCGCCGACGCCCGTGGTGAGCAGCTCCAGGCGTACACCGGAAGGGGTTGAAATGATCTCGGTCGGCGGACCGGGAAGCGTCGGGCGGCCGGAGCGCGGACCCGTCGAATCGGCACGCAGCAGGCGAGGCCCGCCGTCGGGCGGGGGCGGGCCGAACCGCCTCACCAGAAGCCTTTGCCGTCCGACAGATCCTTGAGGCCGGGACGGACGTCCAGCAGGTAGATCAGGGCGGCGGCGATGCCGATCAGGCTGAAGATGCCGGTCGCGCCGCTGCCCAGCAGCAGAGTCAGCACGATGCAGACGGCCAGGATCGCCGCCCAGGCGCCTTTCGGCAAGGTC
This sequence comes from Paractinoplanes atraurantiacus, assembly GCF_900215205.1. Taxonomy (GTDB): domain Bacteria; phylum Actinomycetota; class Actinomycetes; order Mycobacteriales; family Micromonosporaceae; genus Actinoplanes; species Actinoplanes atraurantiacus. The sequence continues at coordinate 411,104 of NZ_OBDY01000001.1, read as the reverse complement.
CCGATGGCCTGGAACCCGTCACCGCGCTGGGTCAGGCAGTGAATCAGCGCCACCGCCTGCACGACCAGCGAAAGGATGAGCAGGAGCAGGCCGAGATAGACGAGCACGTCGTCGTAGAAGATCGGCGCGGAAGAGGCCATGAGGAGAAGTCTATGCCGCGGGGCCCAGCATCTGCCGGGCCCCGCGGATCATGTCGTGCTGGAAGATCACTCGGCCGGCTTCGCCTTGGGGGCGCGCTTGCGCGGCTTCGGCGTCGCGGCCGCGATCTCCTTGGTGGCGTCGGCGGCCTCCACCTTGGGCTGCTCGGTGGTCTCGATGTCGGCGTTGACCACGTCGGCGGCCTCGACGACACCGGCGCCGACGACGCGCTCGCCGCGGGCGACCAGGGCCGTGTACGCCGCGAGGGCCCGGTCCTGGGCGATCTGGGCGAACGAGGTGGCCACGCTGGCCGCGTTGCCCCGCAGGGCGTCGAAGTCGGTGGTGGCGGCCTTGTCGCGCAGCTCGGCGGCCTTGGTGCCGGCCTGCTCGTTGTAGGTGCGCAGCGAGGCGGCGGCGCGCTCGCTCAGCACGTTGACCACGGCCGGCAGCTTGCGGAGCTGCTGGTAGGCCAGGTCACCGGCGCCGGCGGCGGCGTAGACGGGGGCGGGGAAGCGGGTCTTGGTCTGCTCGGTCATTTCGTCTCCTCGACGGTCTCTTCGGCCGGCGGGTTCTCTTCGGCCGGCTGGTTGCGCAGGTTCTCGTTACGGAACGTCTCGTAGATCTGTGACAGCGACTGCTTCTGCGCGATCGTGAGCTCGGGATCGGCGGCGATGGCGGCCAGCACCCCTTGCTGGCCCTCGCTGTCCAACAGGCCGGCGCGCAGGTACATCGCGGGCGTCGACACCCGCAGCGCGCTGGCGATCTGCTGCAACACCTCGGCACTGGGCTTGCGCAGGCCGCGCTCGATCTGGCTCAGGTACGGGTTGCTGACGCCGGCCTTGTCGGCGAGCTGCCGGAGCGAGATCTTGGCGGTCTGCCGCAGGTCACGGATGAAACCACCGATGTCCTGAGGCAGGTCCTTGGGTGCGGCCATGCGTTCGAAGGTAGCGCGGAGTGCTAGCTCTTGCAAGCAAAGTGCTAACAAGAGCTAGCGTGAACTCGCTCACCGAACGGCGCGAACCTCGCCGACCGGCTCCCCGCCGCCCAGAACGAGCTCGGTCATCACCGGCACCGTGACGCCGAGCCGGCGCAGCTCGTCCAGCAGGACAGGCGTACGGGCCCGCATCCCGCCGTCGTCGACCTTGATGGCGATCGCGCCGGCACCCGGCACGGCGGCCGCCACCACACCCTCGGCGCCGCCCTTGGCCAGCAGACCCGGCACGGCGCCCATCAGCACGGTGTCGTCGGCCCCGGTGCCGGCGACCAGCTCCGGATGGGCCCGCATCTCGTCGGCCACCCGGCGCTCCGCGCTGCCCGGCTCGGCCTCGACCAGCCGCTGGAACGCCCGGGCCAGGCCGGTCAGCGACACGGCCAGCACGGGCGCGCCGCAGCCGTCGACACCGGTCGCGGCGACCGGCTCGCCGGCCAGGTCGGCCACCGCCTCGGCGATCGCGACCTGCAACGGGTGCTTCGGGTCGAGGTACGTCTCCAGCGGCCAGTCGTTGGCGGCGCAGGTGGCGAGCATGCCGGCGTGCTTGCCGGAGCAGTTCATCAGGACGCGCTCGGGGCCGCCGCCGCTGCGTACCCAATCATCGCGGTCCTTCTCGGCGATCGGCAGCGCTGCCGGGCAGCGCAGGTCGGCCACGGTCAGGCCGGCGCCCTCGAGGATCTCCCGGACCCGCCGCGCGTGGAACGGCTCGCCGTAATGGCTGCCGCTGATCAGGGCCAGGTCGGCGCCGTCGCGCGGCACGAGCCCGGCGCGGAGCATGCCGACGGTCTGCATCGGCTTGTTGGACGACCGGGGAAAGATCGGGCTGAGCACGTCACCGCGGCTCTGACCAGTGAGAACAGCGACCGATCCGTGGTGCACGCTCTCGACGAAACCGGAGCGCACTACTTCGGCGATGATCATTTCAGCCTTTAGTCCGATCAAGGGCGGCGGCGGGGTGGTTGGACGGGGGGACTCCCAGCAGCTCGCGGGTCTCGGCGGTGGTCAGCGGCGGGCGCTGCGCGAGCTGGGCGAACGCGGCCGCCCGAGCCACCAGCTGCATGTTCGACTCGACGGGACGGCCCTTGGCGTACGTGACGGTGTCCTCCATGCCGACCCGCAGGTGACCGCCGGCCGACAACGAGGCCAGGATGACCGGGATCGCCGTACGGCCGATGCCGGTGGCCGAGAACGTCGTGCCCGCCGGCAGATCACGGAGGGCCTGCTCGCAGGCGACCAGCGCGGCCGCCGTGCCCGGCATCCCGCCCGGCACACCCATCACCAGGTCGACGTGCACGTGACCGCCGAACGGCAGGCCGTGCTGGGACAGCAGGCGCTGCAACGTGGTGAGCTGGCCCAGGTCGAAGATCTCGTACTCGGGCACGATGCCCCGATCCTGCATGCGGGTGTGCAGGTCGACGATGAACTCCCAGCGGTTGAGGAAGACGCCGTCGCCGAAGTTGACCGTGCCCATCGTGCACGAGGCCATCTCGGGACCGGCGTCGAGCACGGCCAGGCGGTCCGACTCCGGATCGGTGACGGCGCCGCCCGAGGAGAGCTGCACGATCAGGTCGGTCGATTCGCGCAACGCGGCGACGGTCGCGCGGAGCCGGCCCTGATCAAGGGTCGGCTCGGCGCGGTCGTCACGGATGTGCACGTGGATGATGGAGGCGCCCAGCGCCTCGCACTCCTTGGCGGTCGCCACGAGCTCGTCGAGGGTCACGGGCAGCGCGGGTACGGCTGCCTTGCTGCTCTCGGCGCCGGTCGGAGCGACGGTGATCACGGTACCGGTCATGGCACCGATCCTGCCTCAGGCGACGTCGATGGCGACGGCGGACTCCCCTACCGTCAGTTCGGCGTCGTCGGCGACGTTGCGCTTGAGCACGGCCAAGGCGATCAGGCCGAGCTCGTGGTGGCGGACGGCGGTGCCGACGAAGCCGACCTCACGGTCGCCGCTGACCACTGGCGTGCCCTTGGCCGGCGGCTGGTCGGTGGCGACGCCGTCGAAGTGCAGCAGGACGAGGCGGCGCGGCGGGCGGCCGAGGTGGTGCACCCGGGCGACGGTCTCCTGACCGCGGTAACAGCCCTTGTCGAGGTGGACGGCGGCGGCGATGAAGTCGGCCTCGGCCGGGATCGTGCGGTGGTCGGTCTCCCAGCCGAGCCGGGGCATGCGGTGCTCGACCCGGATCGCCTCATAGGCCCACAGGCCGGCGAGCGGCACCCCAAGTTTCTCGATGACGGCGGTCTTCTCGGCCTTCGGAACCAGAAGATCGATTCCCAGGGGTACGCGTCGAGCCAGGCCCCCGGCGTAAGGCGTCACCGCGTACACACTCGTGGAATGACCCGGCACCTCACCGGCGGCGAATTTCGCGCCCGGAACTTCGCTGATCTGTGCCGCCGCCAGCGTGGGGAACAGGTCGGCGGCACCCGGGCCGACCAGCGACAGAACGGCCATCTCTTCACCGGCGTCGCGCGGCTCGACGCGAGTGAAGAACCGCATCATCTCCAGGTATTTCAGCAACCCGGCGCCGGCGCCCGGCTCGGTGTCGAGCCAGGCGGTGGTGCCGTCCTCCGTCACGTACGCGTGCTGCTCGACGTGGCCGTTGGGCGAGAGGACGAGCAGTTCGGTGCCCTGGTTTTCCGACAGATCCGACAAATGCTGAGTTGTCAGGGTGTGGAGCCAGGAGGCGCGCTCCTCGCCCGGCACCGCGATCACATCACGGTTGGACCGGTCGACCAGGCCCACGGCGGTGGCCAGGGTGCGCTGCTCGCGCATCGGGTCGCCGTAGTGCACGGGCACACCGGCATCGGTGGACGTGGGGTCGAGATCCTCGGCCATCACGACGGTCATCTCACAGCTCCTTGCAGTCCCCGCAGACCCCGAAGAGCGAGACGTGGCCGACATCGACCCGGAAATCCCGCTCGGCGAGCAGCCGGTCGGTGACCGGCCTCATCACCGACGGGTCTACCTCAGAAATCGACCCGCATCCACGGCAGACCAGGTGAACGTGCTGATCCTCACCCGCCGTGTGGTAGGTCGGCGACCCGTGCGACAGGTGGGTGTGGTTGACCAGCCCGAGCTCCTCGAGGAGCTCGAGCGTGCGGTACACCGTCGTGATGTTGACGCCGGCCGCCCGCTCGCGCACATGGTTGTGCACCTGCTCGGGGGTGGCGTGGCCGAGCTCGTGCACCGCTTCCAGGATGAGCTGGCGCTGCGGGGTGAGCCGCAGGCCGCGCTCCCGGAGCATGGCGGCTAGCGAAGTGGCGGACACGTTACGAAGATTACGCCCTTTTCTCAACCACCTATGCGCAGCAACCGCGCCGACATGTGCGGGCGCAGACCGCTCTGGCCCACCGCCTGCTCGTGCGCGTAGAGCAGCGCACCGTCGACGATGCCGAAGAGCCGCTGGCCACCGGTGACGGCCAGACCGGACGGCACGTACGCGATCGCGTCGGCCTCCATCTCCAGCCGCGTGGTGCCGATGACCTTGCCGACGTAGAGCTCCGCGACACCATCCGCGGTGATCATCGTGGCTTCCATCTCGTCGGTGGCCCGGCCGTCGTCGAGCACCGGCCGCCAGAAGCCCGACTCGACGATCCACTCACCGGTCGCCTCGGACGCGTCGTTCAGCAGCCACGACCGCGAATCCCAGCGCAGGAACGGACGGCCGTCATGGCTGATCCGCACCTCCTGGGCGAAGTCGTAGTCGTTCTCCTCGGGGAAGCCGCCCTGCCCGCGACCGCGCCACAGGCCGATGAAAGGCAGCAGGCCCAGCAGGGCGGGGTGCAGGTCGGGGCCCGAACGCAGGTCGTGGGTGTCCTCGTAGGGATAGGCCTCGACCGGAGGGGCGTTCAGCCAGGGCGGCGGGCCCAAAGGATTCTCACTCACCAACGCCCCCTAGAAACGCGCATGGCCAAATAGCCGAAACCGCCCGCCAGGCCGCCCAGACCGGCGACCAGCAGGCTCACGAACCCGATTTCCGTAAACATGACCGGCCCATCTTATGCTGGCGCTCATGGCACGCTTGTTGGTCGTCAAGGCAACCGCCGGGGCCGACGCCCCCGAGCGCTGTTCGCAGGCATTCACGGTGGCGTCCACGGCCGCCGCGTCCGGCGTGGACGTCTCGTTCTGGCTGACCGGCGAGTCGGCCTGGTTCGCCCTGCCGGGCCGGGCCGCCGAGTTCGAGCTGCCCCACGCGGCCCCCCTGCCCGACCTGCTCGACCTACTGCTGGAAAGCGGCAAGGTGACAGTCTGCACGCAGTGCGCCGCCCGCCGCGACATCACCCCGGACGACGTCCTCCCCGGCATCCGCATCGCCGGCGCCGCCGCCTTCGTCGAGGAGATCATGGGCGAGGGCGCCCAGGCCCTCGTCTATTGAGCGACGGTACGTCTCCGGCCTGCACCGCCGGCGGCCACGCTCCAACCCGCGCGGGCGGCACGCTCCTACCCCCGCGCAGGCCACGCTCCTATCCCGCGCAGGCGGTGGTGACGCTGACCCGCAGCAGATCGCCGTCCGGGCTGACCACCAGCGAGTCGGCGCCGATCCGGTAGGCGCGCACTGACTTGTCGGCCCGGATCACCTCGGCGCCGTCGGTGACCGTGGCGAGCGCGGCGGCCAGATCCTTGGACATCGGCACACCCGCGGCAACATGAGTCGCCACGATCGATTTATCCGGACATAGGGCGGCGAAGGTCTCCGGGGTGTCGCCCTGGCCCAGCGCCTGCACGGCCCGTTGGAAGATCGCCGGGGCCGGCCCGGCCTGCGGATCTTCGCGATCGAGGTCATCCGATCGAGGGCGGCAGCCGGTCGACAGCCGCAGTGTCAGCGCCTGGGCGGTCGCCTCGGCCGTCCCGTCGACCCCGATGAAGTCGCCGGCGTCGGAGTGGAACGACAGCCGCGTGCCGCCGCGCCCCTCCCCCAGCTCGGTCCGGTAGCCGCCGGGCAGCGCCTCGCTGATCGCCTCCATCGAAGCTTTCATCTCGCCCTGCGGCACGTACACGGTCACATCCCGGGCCCCGGCCACCCCCTCGCGCACCGGAGTCACCCGGCAGCCGTCGACCAGCTCCAGCTCGCCGAGAACAACCGCGCGCCCCGGCCCTTCGGCCGCCGCCACCACGGCACCGGCCGCCCGCTGAAGATCGGTCACGGCCAGCGCGATGTCCCTCTGCTCGGGCACGGTCGCCCGCTCATGCCCCACCGACCAGACCGCCAGCACCGCAACCACCACGATCCACGCAGCCACCGCCCCGATCAGCCACCACCGCTTTTTCGCCCGCTCACCCGAAGGAAAATCACCCCTCGGATAAGGGTCGCCGCCCGCAGGAAGGCCACCTGACGGAAGCCCGCCCATTGGAAGGCCGCCCGGCGAAAGGCCGCCCGGCGAAAGGCCGCCCGGCGAGAGGCCGCCCGGCGGAAGCCCGCCCGGCGAGAGGCCGCCCGGCGGAAGCCCGCCCGGCGGAAGCCCGCCCGGCGGAAGCCCGCCCGGCGGAAGCCCGCCCGGCGGAAGCCCGCCCGGCGGAAGCCCGCCCGGCGGCTCGGCCCCCAGACTGAAGCCTGCCCCTTGCGCACCGGCCCTCGAAGAGGAAGAAGGCTCGTAAAGAGCGCCAGCACCCGAAGAAGGCGAAGGCTCTGGATGGGAGCCAGCACCTGAAGAAGGCGAAGGCTCTGGATGGGAGCCAGCACCTGAAGAAGGCGAAGGCCCTGGATGGGCGCCAGCGCCCGAAGAAGGCGAAGGCTCCGAAGGACGGTCGGCGCCGAAAACAGGCACAGACCTCGGGAAGGGAACGGACTCCGAGGAAAGGTCCCTCGCGGAAGAGGCGAGATCCGCAGAAGTAGCGAAATCCGCGGAAGAAATGGCATCCGCAGAAGAAACAGGCCCGGTCGAAGAAGCGGCATCCGCAGAAGAGCCAGAACCGGAACCTGCAGAAGAAGCACGCCCCGCGGAAGAGGCGGGATCCGCGGAAGAAGCCGCGCCCGCAGAAGAAGCCGCGCCCGCAGAAGAAGCCGCGCCCGCAGAAGAAGCCGCGCCCGCAGAAGAGCCCGCGCGAGAGGCCGCCCCCGCGGGGGAAGCGGGATCCGCGGAAAGGCCATCCCCGGGTGGGGAACCCATTGTCGGCGGCTCGGTCATCGGCGGAGGGCCGCGTATTCGGGGGAGGCCAGGAAGCGGTCGAGGATCTCCGCCGTGCCGGGGGTGAACGGGCGGGCCAGGGCCTCGGCCGCCGGGATGAACAGCATTGCCGCGCCCTCGCCGAGGACCACGTCGGCCTGGGTGGCGTCGGTGGGGGCGTAGAAGTAGTTTTTCACCCTGCTCTCGGAGGGCAGCTCCTGGCGGGCGAAGAGCCGCACCGGCGACGACGGGCTGATCGACGCCTCCTCCCACAGCTCGCGCACCGATGCCTCGGCCGGTGTCTCGCCCTCTTCGACCGAGCCGCCGGGCAGGCCCCAGACGTTCGGGTGGTACGGCGCCTTGTCGTCCCGCAATTGCAGGAGCAGGGCGCCGGTGGCGTCGACGACGAACGTGCAGGCGATCTGGATCATTTGCCGGCCAGCCTTTGCAGGGCGCCGACGGCTACGTCGGTGCGTGTCGTGTACCAGAACGGGGGCAGTGACTTGCGCAGGAAGGCGCCGTAGCCCCGGGCCGTCTCGAGCCTCGAGTCGAGCACCGCGACCACGCCCTTGTCGCCGGTCGCGCGGATCAGGCGGCCGACGCCCTGTGCCAGGCGGATCGCGGCGATGGGCACGCTGACCGAGGCGAAGCCGGAGCCGCCGTTCGCGTCGACCGCGGCCGAGCGGGCCGCGGCCAGCGGCTCGTCGGGGCGCGGGAACGGCAGCCGGTCGATCACCACCAATTGGCACGAGTCGCCCGGCACGTCGACGCCCTGCCAGAGCGACATCACGCCGAACAGGCAGCTTTCCTTCTGCTCCCGGAACTTGCGGACCAGGATCGGCAGCGACTCCTCGCCCTGGAGCAGGATCGGCAGGTCGGTGCGGGCGCGCAGCAGCTCGGCGGCCTGGGTGGCCGCCTTGCGGGACGAGAAGAGGCCGAGCGTGCGGCCGCCGAGCGCCTCGACCAGCTTGACCAGCTCTTCGCCGGCGGCGTCGGGCAGGCCGGACATCTGCGGCCGCGGGAGGTGCGCCGCCACGTACAGAATGCCCTGTTTGGGGTAATCGAAGGGTGATCCGACGTCGAGCGAGGTCCAGCCGTCGCCCGAGGCCGAGGGTGCCTCGGCGGCCGGTGTCGGCGCCGAGGCGGCGACCGGCAGGCCGAGCGAGCGGGCGACCGTGTCGAAGCGGCCGCCGAGGGTCAGGGTGGCCGAGGTGGCGACGACCGTGCGGTCCGCGTAGAGGCCCTGTGAAAGCGTGCCGGCGACCGAGAGCGGGGCGACCACCAGCGCGCGGCGGCCGGAGCCCATGTCGGATTTCTCGACCCACGCGACGTCGAAGGCGTCCTCCTCGAGAAGGCGCTGTGAGGTGTCGCTGAGGTCGCCGATCGCGGCCTTGGCCTGCTGCTTGCGCACCGGGTCGGAGTCGTCGGACTTGACGTCGCCGATCGCGGTGAGCGCGGCCCGGGTGGCCGACTCGAGCAGGGTGAGCGCGTGTCGCAGCGGCTGGGGCAGGCCCGACGTGATGCGGCCGGCCGGCACGTCGGCCAGGCCGACGGTCAGCGCGTCGGCCGCCTCGGCCAGCGACTCGGCCACCGCGGGCGGGATCAGGGTGCGGGCCCGGCGGGCCGAGCGCTCGACCGCGTCGGGGGTCAGCTCGGCCTGTGAGGCGGCCGAGACCCGGTCGGCCAGCTCGTGGGCCTCGTCGATGACCAGCAGTTTGTGCGGCGGGACGATGTGGCGCTCGGCCAGCATGTCGACCGCGAGCAGGCTGTGGTTGGTCACCACGATGTCGGCCTCGCGGGCCCGGGCGCGGGAGGCCTCGGCGAAGCACTCCGCGCCGTACGGGCATTTGGCCGCGCCGACGCAGTCGCGGGCCGGCATCGAGACCTGGCGCCAGGCGGTGTCGTCGACGCCCGGGTCGAGCTCGTCGCGGTCGCCGGTCTTCGTCTTCTCGGCCCAGGCCTGCAGCCGCTGGATCTGCTTGCCGAGCCGGCCCGCCTCGCCGAGCCACTGGGTGGCCCGCTGGGGCGGCGCGTCGTCGAAGAGCGTGTCGGTCGGCGCCTCCTCGTCGGCGTGTTCCATCTTGGCCACGCACAGGTAGTGGTGGCGGCCCTTGAGCACGGCGAAGGTGGGCTTGCGGCCGAGGACCGGCTCGACCGCGGCGGCCAGCCGGGGCAGGTCGTGCTCGACGAGCTGGTTCTGCAGGGCCAGGGTGGCGGTGGAGACCACCACGGGCCCGTCCACGAGCAGCGAAGGGGTCAGGTAGGCCAGGCTCTTGCCCGTGCCGGTGCCGGCCTGGACGAGCAGGTGCTCACGGTCGCGTATGGCTTTGTCGATGGCCGCCACCATGGCCTGCTGGCCGGGTCGGGCGGCTCCGCCGGGTACCGCCCCGACGGCTGCGGCGAGGAGTTGCTCGGCGGTGGCCTTCTTCTTCGTAGCTGCGGGCACGCGGAGACGGTACCCGCCACCACCGACAGAAGCCGACCACCGTTAGGGTTCTCGCATGCCGAACGAGACGGTCCGGGTCGTCTACACGAAGTACGACGGTTCGGCCCACCGGGACTATCCGGCCCGCCGGTTCGACGAGGACGACCTCGGCGTGTGGGTGGGTGTCACCCGCGGCACGTCGTCGGTCTACCACGGCCGGCCGAGTGTCGAGCAGATCCCGTTCGTCCTGCTCATCCCCCATCACGCCTGGTGGACGGGCATGTTCAACCCGCCGCCGCGGACCAGTGAGGTCTACTGCGACATCACCACGCCGGCGCGGTGGGAGGGCGACACGGTGCACATCGTCGACCTCGACCTCGACGTGGTGCGCCGTCGCTCGACCGGCGTGGTCGAGCTGCGCGACGAGGACGAGTTCGCCGAGCACCGCGAGCTTTTCGGATACCCCGATGATCTCGTACGGGAGGCCCGCGCGGCCGCCGACAAGCTGCTGGTGGCCCTGGGCGACGGTAGCGAGCCGTTCGCCCACCACTTCCACAAATATCTACAGAAGGTCGCTGACTAGCACCTTCGTGGGGTTGAGCTGCTGGAACATGCCGGTGATGCGCCCGCCTTCGACGGTCAGCCCGAGGGCGGCCCGCAGTGGCCGCCCGTCGGCGTACCGGCCGGAGGCGTAGACGCCGGGCATCCCGTTGACCAGGGCCGGGGTGAAGACGGCGTCGTCGCCGAGCCGCTTGCCGGTGATGACGCCGAGGAAGAAGCGGGCCACGTGGTCGGCGCCGACGACCGGGCGCCGGGCCGTGTTGAACCAGCCGCCGCCGTCGCTGATCGACACCACGTCGGGCGCCAGCAGGGCGGCCAGCTCCCGCACGTCGCCGCCGTCGACCGCCTCCAGGAAGGCGGCCAGCACCCGGCGCTGCTCGGCCTGGTCGGTGGTGTGCCGCACCTGCCCCTCGGCGACCGCCCGCCGGCCGCGTGAGGCGTGCTGGCGCGCGGCCGCCTCGGTGCTGTTGAGGACGAAGGCGATTTCTTCGTACGGCATGGCGAAGGCGTCGTGGAGCACGAGGGCGACCCGCTGCTCGGGGGTGAGCCGCTCGAGCACCACGAGCAGGGCCAGGCCGACCTGGTCGCGCCGCTCGGCCTGCCCGGCCGGGTCGCCGTCGGGGTCGACGAACAGTTCGGGCAGCCACTGTCCCGGATAGGCCTCGCGGGACACCCGGGCCGATTTGAGCACGTCGAGGCATAGCCGCCCGGTCACCGTGGTGAGCCAGCCGCGCGGATCGCGGATGTCGTCGGCGTTTCTCGCGTAGCGCAGCCAGGCCTCCTGCACCACGTCCTGCGCCTCGGCCGCGCTGCCGAGCATCCGGTAGGCCACCGAGAACAGGTGCGGACGGTGGGCCTCGAACTGCTCGGCGGACGGCATGGGGGAATTCTCACGGAGATTGCCCGGCGGCGGGTAGCACATGTGACACAGTAAAAACGCACATTTAGGACTAATACGGATGGTGCGCTGTGAACGACGCCGTGACGATCGCGAGTGGCCTCGTCGGGGTCGCGGCCGTGGCCGGAGCGGTCACGGCCGCGGTACGCCTCCGCCGGCCCCGCCCGTACCAGGCCACCGGGCACGCCCTGGCCCGCCCGGCCGACCTCGACCCGCTCCCCGCGGTGCTGCGGCATGGCCTGGGCGGCCTCACGGTGCCGGTCACCCCGGGGCCGCACGGCGAGCTCTTCCTCGGCCCCGGAGCGCCGCAGCCCGGCCGCACGCTGCGCCGGCTGGTGCTCTCCCCGCTCTTCGGGCGGATCCGGGCCCACGGCGGCCGGCTCGCCCGCGGGCAGCAGGTGCCGTTCCGGCTCGTCGTGGAGTTCACCGGGGCCAACCGCGACGCCGAGACGCTGCTGCAGGCCTATCGCATGCTCGACCAGCAACTGCGGGACCACGCCGCCCTGCTCAGCCACTGCGACGGCGAGGAGCTGACGCCCGGCGCGGTCACCGTCTCGATCGCCGGCATCGTCGACGTGCGCGAGCTGCTGGCGGCCGACCGGGTGCGGTACGCGTTCGCCGAGGGGACGTTCGACGACATCGGCTCCCAGGCCGCGCCGCCCGGACTGGTCCCGATGATCAGCGAGCCGTGGAGCCGCCGGTTCGGGTGGGACGGGCGCGAGCCGATCTCGGCCGAGGAACGCCATCTGCTGCACGCGATGGTGCGCTCGGCCCACGAGGACGGCCGTACGGTGAGAATCTCCGGTCTGCCCGAGGGATCAGCCAAAGCCCGGCGGGCAATCTGGACAGAGCTGGCCGACGCCGGTGTCGATGTCATCGCCGACAGTGACCAGCGCGGGCTCGCACGGCACCTGAGCCGCCACCCGGTCAGCGAATGGGTGGCCCGCGAGCCGCTGCCGACCCGGGCCGTGCGGCGCGGCTCACCCCGGCCCACCGCACCCCGTGGCGATCGTCGCCACGAGCCCGTTTAACAGGCGAACGAAAGGTAAACCACGGGAGGCCTTAGCATTCCTGGAGATCCATCCCCAGCTTGCCGATCGAGGTCGCCGCGTGAAGTTCTCATTCCGTCCCGTCGAGGGAGCCTTCTACGAGCTGTTCACGAAGGCGGCGCACAACCTCGTGAAGGGCACCGAGCTGCTCAACGAGCTGGCGCTGCCCGGTGTGGACGTGCAGTCGGTGAGCGACCGGCTCACCGACGTCGAGCACGACAGCGACCAGATCACCCACGATCTCTACAAGAAGATCAACTCCACCTTCATCACGCCGTTCGACCGCGAGGACATCTACTCGCTGGGCTCACAGCTGGACGACGTGATGGACCATCTCGAGGCGGTCGGAAATCTTCTTTACCTGTACGGGCTGACCGAGCTCCCGTCACTGCCACGCGAGATGCACGAGCTGGTGAACGTGCTCGACCAGCAGGCGAAGATCACCGCCGAGGCGATGCCGAAGCTGCGCGCCATGAAGGGCCTCGACGAGTACTGGATCGAGATCAACCGCCTCGAGAACGAGGGCGACCGGGCGTACCGCATGCTGTTGGTCCGGCTCTTCTCCGGCGAGTACGACGCGCTGACCGTCCTCAAGATGAAGGAGGTCGCCGACGAGCTCGAGGCCGCCTGCGACGCCTTCGAGCACGTGGCCAACACGGTCGAGACCATCGCGGTCAAGGAGTCCTAGGCCTTGTCGCCCGAGCTCATCGCCGTCCTGGCGGTCATCATCGCCGCCATGGCGTTCGATTACACCAACGGCTTCCACGACGCCGCCAACGCCATCGCCACCAGCATCAGCACGCGGGCGCTGACCCCGCGGGTGGCGCTCACCATGGCCGCCGTCGGCAACTTCATCGGCGCCCACCTGGGCAGCGAGGTGGCCAAGACCGTCGGCGACGGCCTGGTCACCCTGAAACCGGGCGTGCCCAGCCTCGGCGTCGTCTTCGCCGGAGTCGTCGGCGCCGTCACCTGGAACCTCATCACCTGGTATTTCGGCCTGCCCTCGAGCTCGTCGCACGCCCTGTTCGGCGGACTGGTCGGCGCCACCCTGCTCGCGTCGTCGCTGGGCAGCGTCCAGTGGGACAACATCGTCACCAAGGTGCTGATCCCGATGGTCGCCTCGCCGATCGTCGGCCTGATCCTCGGCTTCGTCGTGATGGTCGCCATCATGTGGATCTTCCGGCGCGGCAATCCGGGCAAGCTCAACCGCGGCTTCCGCCACGCACAGACGCTGTCGGCCGCCGCCATGTCCGTCGGCCACGGCATCCAGGACGCGGCGAAGACCATGGGCATCGTCGTGCTGGCCCTGTACACGGGTGGCTTCCAGGACAGCCCGTCCGACATCCCGTGGTGGGTCTACATCACCACCGCGACGATGCTGGCCCTGGGCACGTACTCCGGCGGATGGCGCATCATCCGTACCCTCGGCCGAAAGATCATCGACCTCGGCCCGGCCGAGGGCTTCGCCGCCGAGACGGTCGCCAGCTCGGTGCTCTTCTTCAACGCGTACGTGCTGCACGCACCCATCTCGACCACCCACACGATCACCTCGGCGATCATGGGAGTGGGCGCCACGAAGCGCCTGAACGCGGTCCGCTGGAACGTGGCCGGCAACATCGTCATCGCCTGGGTGACCACGTTCCCGGCCGCCGGCCTGATCGCCTGCGGCATCTACCTGCTGGTCCGCCCGCTGTTCGGCTAACTGCCGTCCGGGGCCTCGTCGCCCAGATCGGCCCGGAGCCGGTCGTTGGCCCGCTCGAGGGCGCTGAGCACGATGGCCCGCTCGGCCACGGTGGCCGACCCGATGATCTGGTCGGCCAGGTCGTTCCAGGCGTCCTCGATGCGGGGGATCAACTTCAGCCCCTCCTCGCTGATCACGATCCGCACCTGCCGCCGGTCCCCCGGCACCGGCTCCCGCCGGAACCACCCACCGGCACCGAGCCGCGCCAGGCTGCGGGTCGCGGTGGGCGGCTCGACCCCGAGCCGGGTGGCCAGCTCGGTCACGGTGATCCCGTCCGGCTCCTGAGCCAGCTGCCAGAGCAACACGTCCTGCCCGGGGTGCAGCCCGAGCTCACCGAGCCGCCGGGCCTTGGCCACCCGGTACAGCTGGCTCATCTTGTTCAGCGCCGCATTGACGCGCATGACCTCGACGCTCTTCACCATCGAAGGATAGCCAGCTAACGATCTTGCCGCAGCGCAACCCGATAGCCGGCTAACGAGCCTGGGGCTCCGGCCGCGCGAGTAGGTTCCCTGCCACAACGGTCGCCACGGAAGGGACAACGGGGAATGGACGCCGGTACCGAGGAATTGCGGGACGCGCATGACGTGCTCTCGGAGTGGTACGCCGAGAAGCTGACCGGCGTGCTCGAGAGCATGCCCGTCGAGCGGGCGATGCTCGACTTGTTCGCCGAGCTGACCTTGGCGGTGGGCACGGAGGTCGCTGATGTGGGCTGCGGCACCGGCCGCCTTCTGCCCTACCTCGCGGGCCGGGGCCTGTCGCCGCGCGGCGTGGATCTCTCGCCCAGGATGGTGGAGGTGGCACGACGGGACAACCCCGGCTTCGACTACGCGGTCGCCGAGCTGCGCGAGCTGCCGTTCACCGACGCGTCGCTGGCCGGGGTGGTGTGCTGGTTCTCGCTGATCTTCCTGGCGCCGGACGCCCGGGTTCCGGCCTTCGCCGAACTCGCCCGGGTCGTGAAGCCGGGCGGATATCTGGTGGCCGCGTTCAAGCACGGCGACGGCGCCCGGCACCGTAACGCTCCGGGCAGCGTCGTCGCGAGCCTCGGCATCGACTTCGACCGGTACTGGCTCTCCGCCCGGGAGATGGAGGACCGCTTCGCCGCGGCGGGATTCACCTTGGTCTTCGAGGGCCGCACTCCGCCCGAGGGATCGGATCCGCCGTACGGCTACATGCTGGTCCGCCGGACCGCGTCCGGCCGATGAGAGGCGCCAGGCCGGGACCGACCCCCGGCCTGGCGAGTTCTCTCAGATCTGCCACCACACCGTGGTGTCCGGGGGGAGCTCGATCTCGGTGGGCGTGCCGCCGATCGGGCCGCTCGTCAGCAGCAGCTCGCCCGGCGGGGTGAAGCGGACCGGGGCCGCGCCCATGTTGACCGTGCAGCGGAAACCGGGGCCCCGGTCGAGCACGAGCAGGCCCTCGGGGGCCTCCGGCCATGCCAGGTCGTCGCCCGACAGGAGCTTGCGGCGCAGGGCCAGGGCGTCCCGGTACAGGGTCAGGGTGGAGCCGGCGACGCCGTCCTGGGCCTCGACGCTCAGCGACGCCCACGAGGCCGGCTGCGGCAGCCATGAGGGGCCGCCCTCGGGGCCGAAGCCGTACGGGGCCGTCGTGCCCGACCAGGGCAGGGGGACGCGGCAGCCGTCGCGGTAGCCGTCCTGGCCGGTCGCCCGGTGGAACGCCGGGTCCTGGCGTACCTCCGGCGGCAGGTCGATCACCTCGGGCAGGCCCAGCTCCTCGCCCTGGTAGAGGTAGGCCGAGCCGGGCAGGGCCAACAGCAGCAGCGAGGCCGCCCGGGCGCGGCGCAGGCCGGCCACCGGGTCGACCTCGGTGGGCTTGCGGCCGGCGACGTCTCCTTCGTTCTTCTGAAGGAGACGGTTGGTGTGCCGGACCACGTCGTGGTTCGACAGCGTCCACGTGGTGGGTGCGCCGACGGCCCGCATCGCCGCCAGGGAGGCTTCGATGACCGAACGCTGGGCGGTGGCCTCCCACGGGGTGGCCAGATAGCTGAAGTTGAACGCCTGGTGCAGCTCGTCGGGGCGGACGTAGTCGGCCACCCGGGCCAGGCTGGGCGCCCACGCCTCGGCCACCGCGATCCGCTCGCCCTGATATTCGTCGAGGATGCGCCGCCAGCTGCGGTAGATCTCGTGCACGCCGTCGCGGTCGAAGCAGGGGCTCTCGCCGACGTCGAGCAGGTGCCATTCGGTGGCACGGCCGATGTCGGGCAGGCCGGCCTCCTTGACCAGGCCGTGCGCCACGTCGATGCGGAAACCGTCGACGCCCAGGTCGAGCCAGAACCGCAGGATGGTGCGGAACTCGTCGGCCACCGCGGGGTGGTCCCAGTTGAAGTCGGGCTGCTCGGGGGCGAACAGGTGCAGGTACCACTGCCCGTCGGGCACCCGGGTCCAGGCGGGGCCGCCGAAGATGGAGGGCCAGTCGTTCGGCGGAAGATCGCCACGGCCGTCGCGGAAGTGGTAGCGCTCGCGCAGGGGCGATCCCGGGCCTTCCGCGAGGGCCTGCTGGAACCACGCGTGCTGGTCGGACGAGTGGTTGGGCACCAGGTCGACGATCACGCGCAGGCCGAGGTCGTGCGCGTCGGCGACCAGGTCGCGCGCGTCGTCGACCGTGCCGAACAGCGGGTCGACGACCCGGTAGTCGGCGACGTCGTAGCCGGCGTCGGCCTGCGGGGACAGGTAGAACGGCGAGAGCCAGACCGCGTCGACGCCGAGGTCGCGCAGGTAGGGCAGCCGGCTGCGGATGCCGGGCAGGTCACCGACGCCGTCGCCGTTCGCGTCGGCGAAGCTGCGCGGGTAGATCTGATAAATGACAGCGGACCGCCACCACGAATCACTCATGACCGTGACCGTAGCAGGATTACTAACTCGTGTTACATCACCGGTTTAGCCGTTGAATCGCGGACGATCAGCGTGGTACCGAGCACCTGGTGCGGATGTTGGTCCTCGCCCCGGATGGCCGAGATGAGGAAGTCGGCGGCGGTCCGGCCCTTGGTCACGATCGGCTGCCGTACGGTCGTGAGCCGCGGCCGGAACCACGCCGACTCGGCCAGATCGTCGAAGCCGGTCACCGCCACGTCGCCCGGCACGTCCAGCCCGAGCTCGGCCAGCGCGTCCACCGCGCCGTAGGCCAGCACGTCGGACAGGGCCAGGATCGCGGTCGGCCGGGGGTCGCGGCTCATCAGCTCGCGGGCGGCGCGGAAGCCCTCGGTGCGCGACACCGGCACCTCGGCCAGCGCCACGTCGTCCATGCTCAGCCCGGCCTCGGCCAGGGCGTCGCCGATGCCGGCCAGGCGGCGCCCGAGCGGGCCGCGGTAGCCGCGGGTCAGCGGACCGGGGTCGATGGAGAGCACGGCCAGCCGCCGGTGGCCCAGCTCGAGCAGGTAGCGGGCCACCTCGTACGCCCCGCCGCGGTCGTCGACGTCGACGCTCGGCGCGTTCTCGTAGCGGTCGCTGTCGATCAGGACGAACGGGGCGCCGCGCCGCTCGAGCTCGGTCACCTCGGCGCCCTCGGTCTGCAGGCCGCAGACGATGAAGCCGTCGGCCGCGGCGACCGGGATGGCCTTGAGCACCGAGTCCTGCAGCGGCGGGCTGAGCAGGAGCGTGTAGCCCTCCTGGTCACAGACCTGGCCGACACCCATCAGGAACCGGGCGTAGTACGGGTTTTCCAGCACCTGGGCCAGTTTCTGCGGCAGCAGGACGCCGATCGAGTTGGTGGCGCCGGACTGCAGCATCTTGGCCAGCGGGCTCGGCGTATATCCGAGCTCGCCGGCGACCGCGAGGATGCGCTCGCGGGTCGCCGACGAGAGGCGCTGCGGATTGTTGAAGGCGAACGAGACGGCGGACCGGGAGACTCCAGCGGCCTTGGCCACATCGCTCGACGTCGGCTTGCCGCCGACCTTTCTCGACGGCATCAAGTCACCTTAGTAGACGACGCCGATCTCTTCGCGGATCGTGTCGAGCAGAGTCATGATCTCCAGCGTGGTGGCGTGCGGCATGAGCGGGCTCTCCTGCTCGCCGGCGATGATGGCGCGCTGCACCTCGGCCGCCTCGAACTGGTAGCCGCTGCCCTCGAACGGGAAGTCGTAGGTCTCCGGTGCCTTGCCCGCCCGGTGCAGCTGGAACGAGCGCGGCACGAAGAAGCCCGACGGCAGCTCGATGCGGCCCTCGGTGCCGGTGATCGTCGCGTTGTTGCGGCTCTCGCCGTTGATGCTGCATGTGATCGCGGCGACCGCGCCCGGCTGGTAGCCGAGCAGGACGCCGGTGTTCTCGTCCACCCGCTCCGGGGTCAGGTGGGCCCAGGCCTGCACCGAGGCCGGCGCGCCGAGGATCAGGTGGACCAGGTTGATCGGGTAGACGCCGAGGTCGAGCAGGGCGCCGCCGCCCAGCTTGGGGTCGCGCAGCCGATGCTCGGCGTCGAACGGGCCCTGAAGGCCGAAGTCGGCGTGGATCGCGCTGACCCAGCCGATCGCGCCCTCCTCGACCAGCTCGGCGATCTTGCGGATGGCGGGGTTGAGCCGCATCCACATGGCCTCCATGAGGAAGACCCCTTTGTCCCGCGCGGCCGTGATCACCTCGGCCGCGGTGATCAGGTCGAGCGTGATCGGCTTCTCGACCAGGACGTGCTTGCCGGCCTCGATGCAGAGCAGGGCGGCCTCGGCGTGGAAGGCGTGCGGCGTGGCGATGTAGACGACGTCGACGTCCGGGTCGGCGGCGAGGTCGGCGTACGAGCCGTGCGCGCGGGCGAAGCCGAACCGCTCGGCGAACGCGGTGGCGGTCTCCGCCGAGCGCGATCCGACGGCGGCGAGCTCGGCGCCGGGCACGAGCGGCAGGTCGGCGGCGAACGTGGCGGCGATCCCGCCGGGGCCGAGAATGCCCCAGCGAACCTTCTGTGCGGTCATGATCGCTACGGTATCGTCCGCGCCTGCCTCGGTGGGAGGATCGCGTGGTGACCGACTCGACACCATTCAGCCTTCCGCCCGCAATGGTTCAAAGGGCACGCGAGTTCCGCGGCACTCCGGCTCCGGTCCGCGACGCGGCCACCGTCGTGCTTCTGCGCCCTTCGGGCGATTCCTTCCAGCTGTACGTCCTGAAGCGCGCCACCACGATGGTCTTCGGCGGCCTCTACGCGTTCCCCGGCGGCGGCGTGGATCCGTCGGACCGCCCTCTCACCATCCGCGACGACTGGTCCCGGTTGCTGGGCGTGCCCGACGAACAGGCCCGGGCGGTCGTCGGCGCTGCGGCGCGGGAGCTGTTCGAGGAGGCCGGCGTCCTGCTGGCCGGCCCGATCGAGCAGCCCGACCGCACGATCAGCGATGTGAGCACCGCCGAGTGGGAAGCGGAGCGAGCCGCCTTGGCCGCGCGCGAGATCACGCTGACCGAGCTCCTCCAGCGTCATCACCTGCGCCTGCGCGACGACCTGCTCTTCCCGTGGGCCCGCTGGATCACGCCGGAGTTCGAGCCGAAGCGGTTCGACACCTGGTTCTTCGTCTCGCTCCTGCCGGAAGGCCAGACGGCCCGCGACGTCTCCGGAGAGAGTGACGGCACCCAATGGTCCGGCCCGGCAGCCGCGTACGGCCTGGCCATGCTCCCACCGACGCGCTCGACCGTTGACTCGTTACGACCGTACAAAAAAATAGCGGAAGTCATCGCCGCCTCGAGCCGCCGCAATGCCGCGACGCCCGTCCAGCCTCGCGTCGAATTCACCGAAGACGGCGGCGCCCTGCTGCACATTCCGTAGCAGCAGGGCGCTTTTCACCAGAAGAGGAGATCAGCCGAAGCGGCCGGTGATGTAGTCCTCGGTCTTCTTCTCCGACGGATTGCTGAAGATCTTCTGCGTGTCGTCGTACTCGATCAGGCGGCCCGGGTCGCCGGTCTTGTCGATCGAGAAGAAGCCGGTCTTGTCGCTGACGCGGGCGGCCTGCTGCATGTTGTGCGTGACGATGATGATCGTGAAGCGGTCCTTCAGCTTGAACATCAGGTCCTCGATGGCCAGCGTCGAGATCGGGTCGAGCGCCGAGCAGGGCTCGTCCATCAGCACGACCTGGGGCTCGACCGCGATGGTGCGGGCGATGCAGAGACGCTGCTGCTGACCACCGGAGAGGCCGGCGCCGGGCCGGTTGAGCCGGTCCTTGACCTCGTTCCAGAGGTTGGCCGACTTGAGCGACTGCTCGGCCGCGTCGTCCAGCACTGACTTCTTCTTGACGCCGTTGAGCTTGAGGCCGGCGACCACGTTCTCGTAGATCGACATGGTCGGGAACGGGTTGGGCCGCTGGAAGACCATGCCGATCAGCCGGCGGACCGCCGTGACGTCCACGTCCGGGTCGTAGATGTTCTGGTCGTCGATGGTGAGCCGGCCCTCGATGCGGGCGTTCGGCAGCACCTCGTGCATGCGGTTGATGGACCGCAGGAACGTCGACTTGCCGCAGCCCGACGGTCCGATCAGGGCGGTGATCGTCTTGGGCTCGACGGTCATCGAGATGCCGTCGATCGCCTTGAAGTTGCCGTAGTACGAGCTGACGTTGCTCGCCTCGATGCGCTTGGCCATGGGGGATACCTCTTAACGGAGACTCGAGCGGCGGGCGAGCAGCTTGGCCGCGATCGTCAGGACGAGAACGAGAGCGACCAGCGTGAGCGCGGCGGTCCAGGCGCGGGCCGGCGCGTACCGCGAGGCGTCGGCCGCCTGCTGGTACACGAAGAGCGAGAGCGACTGCTGACCGCCCGAGAACGGGTCGAAGTTGATCGCCGCGGCGCCGCCGGCGACCAGCAGCACCGGAGCCGTCTCGCCGGCCGCGCGGGCGATGGCCAGCATGACGCCGGTGACGATGCCGGGCAGCGCGGTCGGCAGGACGACCTTGACGATCGTCTTCCACTTCGGCACGCCGAGCGCGTACGCGCCCTCGCGCAGCGGGCCGGGCACCAGGCGCAGCATCTCCTCGGTGGACCGCACGATCGTCGGCAGCATCAGCACCGTCAGGGCCAGCGAGGCGGCGAAGCCGGAGAACTGCGGCGTCCCGTTGTTGAACCACGGGCTGACGATGAGCACCCAGAACGACAGGACGAAAAGGCCGGCCACGATCGACGGGATGCCGGTCATGACGTCGACGAAGAAGCGGACCGTACCGGCGAACTTGCCCTTGCCGTACTCGACCAGGTAGATCGCGCCGAGCACGCCGAGCGGCACGGCCATCAGCGCGGCGATGCCGACCTGCTCCAGGGTGCCGATGATGGCGTGGTAGGCGCCACCGTTCGGGTCCCGGGCGCCGATGTTGTTCATCGAGCTGCCGAAGAAGTCACCGTCCAGGCGGGACACGCCCTTGGAGACCAGCGTCCACACCACCGAGGCGAGCGGCAGGATCGCCAGCACACAGGCGCAGTAGATGGCCGCCTGCCACATGCGGTTGCGCGCGGCGCGCGGTCCCTCGATGCGGCCGGCGATGACCTGGAGGCCGATCAGGTAGAACACGACGCCGAGGACGACGACGAGCACCCAGTTGCCGATGCCGGTGGGGAACACGATCGCCGCGGCGATGGCCAGAGCGGCGACGGCGATGCCGATGTTGTAGGCGACCGGCAGCTTCCTGGTCCGGATGTTGTCCGGCGTCATGACGACGTCGGACGCCTCGTTCTGCAGAAGGGTCATGCCGCACTGTCCCGGAACTCGCGCCGACGGTAGATGATCGCCCGAGCCGCCATGTTCACCACGAGGGTGATGGCGAAGAGGACGAGACCCGAGGCGATCAGGGCGCCGCGGCCGGTCTCGTTGGCCTCGCCGAAGGCGTTGGCGATGTTGGCGGCGATGGAGTTACCGCCGTTCTCGATGACGTTGAACGAGATGTTGAAGACCACGCCGAGGGTCAGCGCCAGGGCGATCGTCTCGCCGAGCGCGCGGCCGAGGCCGAGCATCACGGAGGCGATGACGCCGGGCTTGCCGTAGGGCAGGACCGCGGTGCGGATCATCTCCCACTTGGTGGCGCCCAGGGCGAGGGCGGCCTCCTCGTTCATGCCGGGGGTCTGCAGGAAGACCTCGCGAGAGAGGGAGGTGACGATCGGCAGCACCATGATCGCCAGCACCAGGGAGCCGAGCAGGACGGAACGGCCGAACGGGCCGTCGCCGCCGAAGATCGGGATCCAGCTGAAGTACTTGTTGAGCCACTCGGAGAAGTTGCGGACCGGCTCCATGAAGACGTCGCGGCCCCAGAGGCCGAAGACGACACTGGGCACGGCGGCCAGCAGGTCGATCACGAAGCCCAGCGGCGTGGCCAGCCGCTTGGGCGCGTAGTGCGACAGGAACAGAGCGATGCCCAGGGCGATGGGAACCGCCACCAGCAGGGCGATCACCGAGGTCAGCACGGTGCCGAAGGCCAGGGCCAGGATGCCGAACCGCGGCTCGGTCTCGTTCGGGAACCACTGCTTGAAGGTCAGGAAGTTCTCTTTGTCGGCGCTGATGGCCGGCACGGCCTTGGAGATCAGGAAGACCGCGATGGCCACGATGATGACCAGCACCATCGCGCCCGCACCCACGGAGAGACCCCGGAAGCCGCTTTCCATCGAGAAGCGCTTCTTCTTGGGGAGGGCGCCACCGCCGCCGAACGGGGGTTCTTCGTAACTGCTCGGTGATACGCCGAGGCCGGCGGCCCGGGTGTGGCTTTCTGTCACACCCAGGTCGCCGGCGGTGGCGTTCTCCGAGCGGGAGGGGTAGTCACCCATCTGCTCGCTCGCTGTCGTCTCGGAGGGATTTAAGGCTGACGATCAGGAGATCGAGGCGACGGCGGTCTCGACCTTGGACCGGATGGTCTCCGGCAGCGGGGCGTAGCCGAGGTCGGTCAGCGCGTCCTGGCCACCCTTGCTCGAGGTGTAGGTGAAGAAGGCCTTCAGCGAGGCGGCCTTGGCCGAACCCTTGCTGCAGACGATCTCGTAGGTCGCCAGGACGATCGGGTACGCGCCGGCCGTGGTGGCGTTGTAGTCGATGCTGAGGGCGAGGTTGTTGCCGGTGCCCTTGATCGAGGCGCCCTCGATGCCCTTGCCGGCCGACTCGGCGGTCAGCTCGGTGTACTCGCCGGCGCCGTTCTTGACCTTGGCCTTCTGGAGGTCGCTGTTCTCGGCGAACGAGAGCTCGACGTACGAGATCGAGCCCGCCGTGCTCTTGACCGCGCTGGCCACACCGTCCGACTTGGCCGCACCGGTGCCGCCCTTGGCCTTCCAGGCCTTGGCGTTGCCGTAGGTCCAGTCCTTCTCGGCGGCCTTGCTCAGGTACTTGGTGAAGTTGTCGGTCGTGCCCGACTCGTCCGAGCGGTGCACGGCGGTGATGGTGGTGTCCGGCAGCTTGGCGCCCGAGTTCTGCGCGGCGATGGCCGGGTCGTTCCACTTGGTGATCTTGCTGTCGAAGATCTTGGCGAGGGTCGGCGCGTCGAGCTGGAGGCCGTCGACACCGTCCAGGTTGTAGACGACCGCGATCGGGCCGACGACCATCGGGAGGTTGAGGGCGGTGCCACCGGCGCACTTGGCGTCGGCCTGCGGCTGCTCCTCCTCCTTGAGGGCCGAGTCGGAGCCGGCGAAGTCGGCGGTGCCCGCGATGAAGGCCTGGATGCCGGCGCCGGAGGCGGTGGCCTCGTAGTTGATCTTGGCGTCGGAACACTGCGACTGGTACTTCTTGATCCACTCGGCCATGGCGTTCTTCTGGGCCGAAGAACCCTGGGCCGTCACGCTGCCCGCAACGCAGTTGGCGGAAGCAGCCGAAGCGCCGCTGTCACCCGACGGCTCGTTGTTGTCCGAGCCGCACGCGGTGAGAGCGAGCGTCGCAGTCAGAGCAATGCCGGCGATGTAACCGGACCGCTGGAGCTTCACAGTTTTCCCTTCAGGGGTGGGTGCTAGCCGGTGTCGCACCGGCAACACAACGAAAGCTAAGCAGGCGAGGTAGCCGGTTACCTGGCCATTGGTGAACTGGCGGTGAACACGTTTCCGCCGGAACATGGCCTTCCCCTGAGGGCGAGTTGTCCGTTGCGTGAACTGAGTGACTAGAGACCGAAATATCCGACTTATACGGGCGGTAGTTACCGCCCTGAGATACGGCCTTGTCCTGTTCGTGACTCGTGAGAATGCGCGTCAGTGACGCTGATAACTCACGTCGGTTTTGAAGATCTCGAAGCCCAGACGGCGGTACAAAGCGACCGCGGCGGCATTCGACTCGTCGACATAAAGGTTGGAAACAGTGAGCCCCTGCGCGGCCAGATGGCGCAGACCGGCCACGCTCAGCGCGGCGCCCAGGCCCTTGCGGTGACCACTCGGGTCGACGCCGAGCACGTAGATTTCGCCCAGCGCCGGATCGTCGCCGCTCGCCGGGTGAACCTTGGTCCAGTGGTAGCCGGCCAGCTTGTCCTCGTTGTCGACGGCCAGCAGGAAGCCGGCCGGGTCGAACCACGGCTCGGCCTCGCGCAGCGACAGGTCGTCGATGGTCCAGCGGCCCTGCTCGGGGTGGTGGGCGAACGCGCGGGCGTTCACCGCCAGCCAGGCGTCCTCGTCGGAGCCCACCCGGAAGCCGCGCACGGTCAGGCCGGCGGGCAGCGGGATGTCGGGCAGCGGCTCGAGCAGCGAGCGGCGCATCTGCCACAGGACGCGCACCCGTGCGAAACCGGCTTTTTCCGCGAAAGCCTGCGCACCGGGCTCGTCGCCGTGAGCCCAGAAGGTCAGCGGGCCGTCACCGGCGGCCGCGAGCAGCGCCGCGCCGTGGCCGCGCCGGCGCTGGGCCGGATGAACAAAAAGCTCGCCGGAGGCGTCCTCGAGGAACGCGTATCCGACGAGCTCGCCGTCCTGGGCGGCCAGGAGATGCCGCTGTGTGGCGGGGTCGCCCCCGCCTCGTACACGCAGAACCACATCCTCGGAGAGGGGATAGACACCGTCGGCCTTTTCCGCGGCGGCGGCCAGCGCGAGAACGCCGGCCGCCTCCGTGGACGTCAGCCGATCCGTGGAGCGGATCTCCGTCATGGGTGGTCTCAGACCGGCAGCGAGACCGGCTCGTTGTCCGGAAGCTGACGGCCGGACGGCGGGACCACGAACTTGTAGCCCACCTGGCGGACCGTGCCGATCATCGACTCGTACTCCGAGCCGAGCTTGGCCCGCAGGCGCCGCACGTGCACGTCGACCGTGCGGGTGCCGCCGAAGTAGTCGTAGCCCCAGACCTCACGCAGCAGCTGGTCGCGGGTGAAGACCCGGCCCGGGTGCTGGGCGAGGAACTTGAGCAGCTCGAACTCCTTGTACGTGAGGTCGAGCGGGCGGCCCTTGAGCTTCGCCGCGTATGTGTCGGGGTCGATGTTGAGCTCGCCGGCCCGGATCGACCCGCCGGCGCCGGCGGTCGCGTTGCTCAGGCGGCCGACGCCCAGGCGCAGCCGCGCCTCGACCTCGGCGGGACCGGCGCTGGCCAGGATGACGTCGTCGACGCCCCAGTCGGCGTTCAGCGCGATCAGGCCGGCCTCGGTCACGACCGCCATCAGCGGAACGCCGATGCCGGTCGCGTGCAGCATGCGGCACGTGGCGCGGGCCTCGGAGAGCTCGGAGCGCGCGTCGACCAGGACCGCGTCGGGGCTCGGGCCGGACACCAGGGTGCGGACATCACGGGGGGCGGTGCGTACGGAGTGGGGAAGCAGATCCAGCGCGGGCAGCACGGCGGAAGGCTCACCGGCACGTGCCGTCACCAACAGAAGGATTTCCACACTCACCTCCGTCCTTGCGGCTTTCTACGGCCGCACAGGGTGACTCATCGGCGTAGTTGTTCCCGGCGTCACCGACGGGTGGGCTGCGCTTACCTTAACCGATCCACCGCCTCGAACACCTCGATCGTTTGCCCGAGTGACGTAGTGAACGCTCCCACGGTGGCCCCGTAACCGGCCTTTTACCTTCCGGGCCCGGGTCTGGAAGGATCGCTGCCGTGTTCCCCTCCATGCCGCAGGACGACCCCTGGGACGCCGACGCGTCGCGCGAGATCGCGCGCTCCGGCGGCAAGCGGCCGCCCTCCGGCGTCCACCCCGACGACGAGCCGATCCACGACGACGAGCTCGAGGACGACGAGTTCGAGGAGATCGAGGTCGTCCCGGTCCGCCGGCAGCTCTCGCTGGCCATCGCCGGTTTCTCCGGCCTGCTGGCGATCGGTCTGATCCTCGGCGCGCAGACCTCCGCACCGGACGCGCGCCTGCCGTACGCCATCGTCCTGTTCGGGGTCCAGGCTCTTTATCTGATCGCCTGGATCATGGCGCTGCGCCCGGCGCAGGCCGCGATCACCGCCGGCGTCAGCGGCGTGGTCGCGCTGATCGCCGACTATCTGGCCGTCACCCGGGCCGAACCGGAGCTGCTCCCGCTCTTCTGGGTGCTGCTCGGCGGGTTCGTGGTCGCGTTCATCGCCCAGCTGATCCGCTCCGACGACCGGGCCCGGGCCCGCGACTCGTGGCGGGCCACACTGGCCATCGTGGCCGGCGTGGTCGCGTACGCGATCCCGATCCTGCTCACCCGGCAGGAGTCCGGCGCACAGACGCTGACCATGTGCGTGACCGCGGCCGGCGTGGCCCTGGTGGTCGCCCGGGCCACCGACGCCGTGCTGCCCAAACCCCGCATCGCGGCCCAGGTGCCGCGCGGCGCGGCCGGCGTGGTGCTCGGCGCGATGCTGGGCACGCTGGCCGCGGCCGCCCTCGGCAGCGTGCTGGTGCTGCCCTTCACCCCGGCCAAGGGCGCCGTGATCGGCCTGATCGCCGTGGTCGCGGCCCACCTGGTCGACCTGGCCGTCAACTTCGGGCAGGCCGGCCGCCGCCTGGCCGGCGACGCGCCCACCTTCTGGGTGGCCCGGCACATGCAGGGCCCGCTGGGCGCTTTCGCCCTGATCGCCACCATCGCGTACGCGGTGACGCACTGGTACCTCACCTGACCGTTTCGCGGGCCGGTGGAACGGGGCATGTACCTTTTCGTCGTCGCTTCTGAGGAGGTCCGGTGGGCGAGGTGTACGGGACGCAGCAGCGGCCCCGCAAACGGCGTGGGCGCCGCCTGCTCATCGGCCTCATCGTCTTCCTCGTCCTGATCGGCGTGCTCCTGGTGGTGGCCGACCGGGTCGCCGCCTCCTACGCCGAACGCGAGATCAGCGACCGGGTGACCGAGCAGGTCGCCCAGCAGCAGGCGACCAGCGAGAAGCCGGACGTGACGATCGAGGGCGTGCCGTTCCTGACCCAGGTGCTCGACGGCAACTACCAGGAGATCCACATCAAGCTGCCGAACTTCTCCGGCCCCGCGGGCAACGGCGGCACGATCAAGACCGACCTTCTTGATGTACGGGCGACTGACGTGAACGCCCCGCTCGACACGCTCCGCAGCGGCAACGGCGACATCGTGGCCGGCGCGGTCACCGGCACCGGCACCATCGACTACGACCAGGTCGCCCAGCTGATCAACCAGCCCGGCCTGAAGCTGGCCGAGCAGAACGGCAAGCTGGTCGGCACCGCGCCCGTGCAGGCGCTCGGGCAGACCTTCGACGTCTCCGGCGCGGCCACCGTGGAGGTCAAGGGCGACGTGGTGCAGATCCGGTTCTCCGACGTGACCGCCGAGGGCCTGCCCAACGTGCCCCTGGTCAAGAACCTGATCGCCTCGTACGTCCAGAAGCTCGCCGTCGACCTGCGGGTCCCGGCGCTGCCGCTCAACCTGAAGGTGCAGAAGGTGGAGCCGCAGCCCGACGGCCTCCGCTTCACCGCCGGGGCCACCAACGTGTCACTGAACACCGGCGGACTGTGAGCCCGGCCATGTTCCCGGATGGTGGTCGAGTCTGTTACCACCCCGTGAACCGCTGGTAGGGTCACATTTCATGAGCCCCTTGCTCACCAAGAGGCGCGCGGTCGACCTGTGCCGCGTGGCCGCCTGCCTGTGTTGCTCCGTCCTCTGACGGAGCCACTAGTGCTGAGCAACTTCTAGCTCGTTTCATCGGCAGTGGCGCCGTCGCACGACAGCACGAGATCCCTTTTCTTCTCCACTTGGGTCCCGCGCGCGGTGCGACACGCTCGTGCGCTGACTCTCCCCCATCTCCATCGACAGGGAGTGAACCGATGAGTCGCGACACCGCACTCGTTTCGGCCGACTGGGCCGAGCAGAACCTCGACACCCCGGGCATCGTCTTCGTCGAGGTCGACGAGGACACCACCGCCTACGACGGCGGCCACATCCCCGGCGCCATCAAGATCGACTGGAAGAAGGACCTCCAGGACCCGGTCCGGCGCGACTTCGTCAACCAGGAGCAGTTCGGCGCGCTGCTCTCCGAGCGGGGCATCAAGAACGACGACGTCGTGGTGCTCTACGGCGGCAACAACAACTGGTTCGCGGCGTACGCGTACTGGTACTTCAAGCTTTACGGCCACGGCGACGTCAAGCTGCTCGACGGCGGCCGCAAGAAGTGGGAGCTCGACGCCCGCCCGTACACCAAGGACGTGCCGGTCCGCGAGAAGACCAGCTACACCGCGTCGGCCCCCGACCTGTCGATCCGCGCCTTCCGCGACGAGGTCGTGCAGGCCATCGGCGTGAAGAACCTGGTCGACGTGCGCAGCCCCGACGAGTTCGCCGGCCGCCTGCTCGCGCCGGCCCACCTGCCGCAGGAGCAGTCGCAGCGCGGCGGCCACATCCCGACCGCGATCAGCGTGCCGTGGAGCAAGGCGGCCAACGAGGACGGCACCTTCAAGTCCGACGAGGAACTCGCCAAGATCTACGGTGAGGCCGGCCTCGACGGCAGCAAGGACACCATCGCCTACTGCCGCATCGGCGAGCGCTCCTCGCACACGTGGTTCGTGCTCAAGGAGCTGCTCGGCCAGCAGAACGTGAAGAACTACGACGGTTCCTGGACCGAGTACGGCTCGCTCATCGGCGTGCCGATCGCCCTCGGCGACGAGCCCGGAAAGGCCTGACCATGACTTCTCCGTCCAACACGGCGGCCGGCTGCGCCGCCCCCGACCAGTCGGCCCCGCTGCCGGCCGGCGTCGACCTGACCCGCGAGACCGTGATCACCGGCATCGTCAGCACCGCCTCGGGTGAGGCCGTCGCCGGCGCCTACGTCCGGCTGCTCGACGGCTCCGGCGAGTTCACGGCCGAGGTCGTCACCTCGCCCGAGGGCGCGTTCCGGTTCTTCGCCGCCCCCGGCTCGTGGACGCTGCGCGCCCTGTCGCGCGGCGGCAACGGCGAGGTCATCGTCGACGCCACGGTCGGCGTCAACGAGGTCGGCCTGAGCGTCGCGCCCGCCTGATCTTCGCTTCGCTTTTCGCGGCCCCCGGTTTCTCCGGGGGCCGCTTTCCTTTACAGATAGAGGCCAGTTCCATCGGACTCGACCCGGCTCGCCGCCACGGCGTGCACGTCACGCTCCCGCAACAGCACGTAGCCCTTGCCGTGCAGCTCCACCTCGGAACGGTCGTCGGGATCGAACAACACCCGGTCACCGACGACGATCGAGCGCACGTTCGGCCCCACGCCGACCGCTGTGGCCCAGGAGAGACGGCGGCCCATCGACGCGGTCGCCGGAATCACGATGCCCGCGGTGGACCGGCGCTCCCCCTCACCCCCGTCCTGGCGGACGAGGACGCGATCGTGCAGCATGCGGATCGGCAATCCGCTCTCGGTACGGGTGTCGGTGCTCACGAATGCAGACGGTACGCCTGGTTTTGCCGGTGCCGCCTGCGGGGATCTACCGGCGTCGGACTACTACGGTGGTGGTTGCTTACAGCAATCGCGAGGGGGTAGGCGGTTGAGCCGCTTGGAGCGAGTCCGGGAGAACCTCCGGAAGGCCTACGACTCCGGTCGCGAGTCGGTGCGCCAGGCGCGCGCCGACGACAGCGCGACCGAGTCCGACACCGAGGTCGAGTTCGCGCCGCCCCCGCCCGAGCCGGAGGACGTGCACTACTCGACCAACAGCCGCGACGACGCCGAGGTGCCACACTCGCTGCGCATCGCGGCCGCCTGGGGCTGGCGGCTGATCGTGGTCGGCCTGGTCGGCTGGGCGCTGCTGCGCTTCATCGGCATCATCAGCGTGGTCGTCATCCCGCTGTCGATCTCGCTGCTTCTCTCGGCCCTGCTCTCACCGGCCGTGGCCCTGCTGCGCCGCTTCCTGCCGGCCTCGTTCGCCACGTTCCTGGTGCTGATCTGCGGCCTGGCCGCCGTCGCGGGCACCCTCACACTGGTCATCAACCAGTTCGTGAACGGCCTGCCCGAGCTCACCAAAAACGCGAGTGAAGGCGTACGGCAAATTCAGGAATGGTTGAAGACGGGCCCGCTGCACCTGTCCGACGACCAGGTCAACCGGGCCATCGACAACGCGCAGACCTGGGTCAACGCGCACACGGCGCAGCTGACCTCGACGGGCATCTCCACGGCGGCCACGGTCTTCGAAGTGCTGACCGGCATGCTGCTGGTCCTGTTCTCGACGTTCTTCTTCCTCCGCGACGGCCGCAAGATCTGGCGCTTCGTCGTACGCCTCTTCCCGGTCAACGCCCGCTGGTCACTGGCCGACGCCGGCGACGCCTCCTGGACCACCCTGGGCTCGTACGTGCGGGCGACGGTCCTGGTGGCCTTCATCGACGCCGTCGGCATCGGCATCGCCCTGGTCATCCTGGACATCCCGTTCCCGTTCCCGCTGGCCGCCCTGGTCTTCCTCGGCGCCTTCATCCCGATCGTCGGCGCCAGCGTCTCCGGCGCGGTCGCCGTGCTGGTCGCCCTGGTCGACCAGGGCTGGGTGGTCGCCCTGATCGTGCTCGGCGCGGTCATCCTGGTCCAGCAGGTCGAAGGCCACATCCTCCAGCCCCTGATCATGGGCCGCGCGGTCGCCATCCACCCCCTGGCCGTGATCATCGGCATCGCCTCCGGCGTCGTCGTGGCCGGCATCATCGGCGCGCTCATCGCCGTCCCGCTGATCGCCGTCCTCAACACGGGCATCCGCCGCCTGGCCCGCCGCCGCCCCGAAATCCCCCCGGACGCGGTGGTGGTCACCGGAGGCAACGCTTAATTCGCTTGGCGTACGGACACGGCTCGCTCTACAACTCAGGCAATGAATCCTGACGACGTAACGCGAGCCGTGTCCCTTTCCATCGACACCCTGTCCGCCGCGCTGAAAGGCGACTGGAACGTTCCGGCCGGCCCTCTCACGTGGACCTGCTGGGAGACGGCCGAACACATGGCCGACGACCTTTTCACGTACGCGGCCCAACTGGCCCCACCCACCCCGTCGACCAGCACGTACCTGCGCTTCGGCTGGCAACATCGCCGCCCCGCAGGCCCCGGCCTGACCGTGTTCGTCGACCCCGCCGAGGGCACACCGGCCCTGCTGGAAGTCCTCGAGTCATGCGGCGCGATGCTGGCGGCGGTGGTCACCGCGGCCCCACCGGAAAAACTGTCGTTCCACAACTACGGCGCCTCGAACGCTTCCGGATTCGCCGCAATGGGTGTGGTCGAGGTCCTGGTGCACACCAACGACATAGCCCTCGGCCTCGACCTACCGTGGACGCCGCCGGCGGAACTGTGCGCCGGCGCCCTGGGGCGGCTGTTCCCCTGGGCCCCCACCGACACCGACCCGTGGCAGACCCTGCTGTGGGCGACCGGCCGCTCCGAACTGCCAGGACACGAGCCCCAGACGTCGTGGCGCTGGAACGGCGCCCCCGCTTGACCCAGCGCACCCCAGCTCAACGCACCCCCAGCACGCCGCACCCCAACTCGGCGTGCCCCAGCCCAGCGCACCCCAGCTCAACGCCCCCAGCGCGCCGTACCCCAGCCCAGCGCCCGCCCTCCCAGGGGGACCCCCACCTTCGAGGAACATCCTCGCAAAACTCGCAAGATCGGGTGTTCGGGCTGTGGACAACCGCAGACTGTGGAAAACCGGCGCCTCTACTGCTGCGTGTGCTCCGGCTTGTCAGGTGACGATTCCGGCGCTTGAGCCGGCTCGGTGGGAACCGGCGCGAACGGGGGCGGGCTCGGATAGCTGTACGGCGTGCTCGGCGCTGGAGACCCCGCCGGCGTCGGCTGGCCGGCTGCCGGCGGCGTGAGATAGCTCGACTGCACGGTCTGCCCGGTCGAATCGGGTTGACCAGTCGCGCCGGACTGGCTGGCCGAGTCGGACCGGGTGGGCGAGTCGGGCTGAGCGAGCGAGTCGCGCTGAGCGGGCTGCGAGCCGGACTGGCTGGGCTCCGATCCGGGGTGACCGGGCGGCGGGCCGTAGGGCTGAGCGCTGTACGGCTGCTGCGCTCCATAAGCCGGCTGCGCGCCCGACGTAGGCGGCTGACCGCCCGAAGACTGCTGGCCATCTGAAGGCTGCTGGCCACCTGAGGGCTGCTGGCCGTTGAAGGGCTGGCCTGAAGGCTGCTGGCTGTAGGAGGGCTGGCCTGAAGGCTCCTGGCCGTAGAAGGGCTGACCCGAAGACTGCTGGCCGTAGGAGGGCTGGCCGCCATAGCCGGGTTGGCCGCTGTAACCCGGCTGCGGCCCATAGCCGGGCTGGCTGCCGCCGTAACCGGGCGAGGCACCGTAACCCGGCTGCGCGCCGTATCCGGGCTGCGCGCCATAACCGGGCTGAGTGCCATACGCGGCCTGCGAGCTCTGACCCGGCTGGGCGCCACCATACGCGGGCTGAGCGCTCTGACCCGGCTGGGCGCCATACGCGGGCTGGGCACCATAACCGGGCTGGGCAGCGGCACCATAGCCAGGCTGGGCAGCGGCACCATGGCCAGGCTGGGCAGCAGCGCCATAACCAGGCTGACCGCCGTAACCAGGCTGGCCACCGGCACCATACCCAGGCTGAGCGCCATAGCCGGCCTGGTAGCCAGGCTGGGCCCCGTACGGCAGGGTTTGCGCGCCATACCCGCCCGGATAAGCCGGCGCGAACACCGGCTGTGGGGCCCGGACCGGGATCGGGACCACCGGCTCGGTGGGGGCGGGGACCGTGCGGGTCACGCCGTCCGGGAAGGTGATCTGGTAGGACTGGCCGTCCCAGAAGGCTCGTGGTGTCGCCGGGTCGCGGCCGGTGAAGACCGCCCGGTATTCCAGGATCTCGGTCAGCAGGCGCTGCTCCTCGGCCGTCGCCTTCTCGATCTCGGCCGGTTTGCGGTCGAGGCCTCTCTGCATGCCGTCGCGGAGCAGGGCCAGCTGGGTGGCCGCGAACTGGAAGCTGCGCATCGCCTTCTGGCCGGTGGCGCCGGACACCCGCCGGGCCCACTGCCGGGCCGAGTAGCGGCGGCCCAGGCTGCCCAGCGCCGCCACCTCGGGTGGGGAGAACCAGCCCGTATGGACGTAGAAGGGCAGGACTCTCTCGGTCAGGCGGCCTTCCCAGCTGCGGAGCGCGATCGCGAACCCCACCACCGCGAAGAAGAACGGCACCATGAAGCCGAGGTAGCCGTACAACATGATCAGGGGTTGGTCGAGGCTCACCGACAGCGTCGGCAGCAGGTTGAACGTGCCGTGCAGGATCATCGCCAGGAGCAGGCCGGCGATGGGGGCGAGCCAGCGGACCCGGCGGTCGCCGGAGCGGGCGGCCAGGCCGAGGCCGATGCCGGTCATCGAGCTGAACAGCGGGTGGGCGAAGCCGGTGAACAGGATGCGGACGATGAAGATCGCGAACAGGTTCTGCAGGCCGGTGGCCGGTCCGTACTGTTCGACGCCGGAGGCGTAGCCGTGGCCGCCCAGGTAGAGGATGTTTTCGACCATGGCGAAGCCCAGGGCGGACAACCCGATGTAGACGATGCCGTCGGTGATGCCGGACCATTCGGAGCGGCGGCGCCAGAAGAGCAGGAACGGGCCGAGCGCCTTCATCGACTCCTCGATGAAGGGGGCGACCAGCACCGCGACCAGCGCCTCGGGCAGGCCCCACTTTTCGAACAGCGACGCCGTCACCGTGTTGACGAACAGGGCCACCGAGGTGGCGATGGCCGCGCCCCACACGAAGCAGAAGGCCAGGTAGCGGATGGGCTCGGGCTCGTAGCGGTCGAGCCACAGGAACGCCGAGACCAGCAGCGGCACCGGCAGCACGGCGGCGGCCAGGCCGACCAGCAGGCTGGTGACGCCGATGTTGTAGCCGAGGTAGAGCAGCAGGCCGATCGCGGCCGCCACCAGGAAAGCGACGACGCCGGCGATGGGCAGCCACCGTCGCCAGCCCGTCCGGGGCTTGCCCGAGGTCACCACGGGCAGGTCGGAGGGCACAGGGGCGCCCGGCGAAAGGTCGGCCATGCCGCCAGCCTAGTCACACCGACAAGCGATCAAGAACGCGAGCGACGGCGACGCGGGCGCAGATGCCAGCCCACCGCCCGGCGTACCAGCCGCGGCGCTTCCGCGTGGTCGACACCGCTGGCGCGAAGCAGGTCGGTGGCGGCCGTACGGATCTGGGCCACGATCACACCGCCGGAGAAGCCCACGCCTTCTTCGTACGCCCGGCCGCACTCCGTCGCCGCCCGCAGCGCCCTCTCCCGGGCCGCCACCGGCTCGACCCCCTTGGCCCATTCCTGTTTGAGCAGCTCCACCGCGTCGCCCAGCAGCCCCACCGAGACCGGCAGGACCGCCGGGATCGGCTCGTCGTCGCCGAGGGCCGTGTCGACCCGGCGGCTGAGCACGCGGACGTTGCGGAGCATGTACGTGACCTGGTCGGCCCCGTCGACGTAGAGCGCCAGCGCTCCCCGGCTGCGCCACCGGGCCGGCGCGAAGGCCACGTTCTCCCGGGCCGCCGCCACCGCCGCCGAGAACGCCGCGAAGGTGCCTTCGGCCGCCCGCAGCCCGGCCAGCGCGTCCCGTACCTCGTCCCGGTCTTTGTCGCCCAGCCCGGCCCCGACCCGGTGCAGACCGTCGGCCAGGGCCTGCAACGCCGGGTCGGCCGCCCGGCGCACGACGCTGAGCGGGTTCAGCGGCAGCAGCAGGGTCATCACGATCAGCCCGATGCCGCCGCCCACCAGGGCGTCGAAGAACCTGGTCCAGGGCAGGCCGGTCGACGAGGTCAGGGTGGCCACCAGCACGGCCGACGAGGCGGACTGCACCACCAGCGGGGTGCCGCCGCCCACGGCCGTCGCGACCAGCACGGCCAGCACCACGATCAGGCCGATCTGCAACGGGCCGCTGCCGATCAGCAGGATCAGCGCGTCGCCGATGCCGATCCCGATGGCGACGCCGAGGACCAGTTCGCTCGTACGCTTGACGCGCTGCCCGACCGACGAGGCCAGGGTGATCACGGCGGCGATGGGCGCGAAGAACGGCGCCGGCCGGCCGATGAGGTCGTGCGCCACGAACCAGGCGAGCCCGGCCGCCACCCCGGCCTGCACGGCGAGCGCGAGCCCGCCGCGCACCCGCCGCAGGCCGGCCCGGAAGCCGGTGCGCGACCGGTCGCCGGCCTTGCTCAGGGTGCCGGAGAAGCTCGAGGTCACGTTCACGACCTTAAAGCCCCGCGTGCCAGGATGGGCGACGTGGAAGATCTCGTGGAGCGGTTCCGGGTGGCAGCGCGCACGGCCGGGGCCACGGCCGCGGACGGCGACCTGGACGCCGCCGGCGCCTACCTGCTGACGCGCTGGTCGGAGCCGCAGCGGCAATATCACACCGTTGCGCACCTGACCGACGTACTCAATGTGATTGATCTTCATGCTTCGTTGTCCCGGCATCCGGAGCGGGTGCGGCTGGCGGCCTGGATGCACGACGCCGTCTACGACCCGCGGGCCTTGGGTGACGCGAACGAGCGGGACAGCGCCGAGTTCGCCGAGGGGCTGCTGACCACGCTCGGGGTGCCCGAGGCGAACGCGGCCGAGGTGGCCCGCCTGGTCGGGCTGACCGCCGGGCACGCCACCGAGGCCGACGACCCGGACGGCGAGCTGCTGTGCGACGCCGACCTGGCCGTCCTGGCCGGCGACGACGAGCAGTACGCGGCGTACACCGCGGCCATCCGCCGGGAGTACGCGCATGTGCCCGACGACGCTTTCAAGGACGGCCGGGCCCAGGTGCTCAAGGCCCTGCTCGAGTTGCCGTCGATCTACCGGCTGGCCCCGCTGCGCGAGCAATGGGAGGCCCGGGCCCGCGCCAACCTGGAGAAAGAGCTCAACGGCTAGCGAGGTGCTTGGGCCGGCGCAGGCCGGCCACGCGCAACCGGGCGGCCAGGTCGCGGGAGGGCAGCAGCGTCGCGCCGAGCCAGATCGCGCTGCGGAAGCGCGTCTCCGGGATGTCGTAGTGGTCCCGGTCGAAGGCCCGCCGCGGCGCGCCCAGCATCTCGGCGAAGGCGTGCAGCTCGGCGTACGAGAGGTCGCTCACCAGGTGTGACCAGAGGCGGCCGCGCGCCGGCCAGAGCGGCTCGTCGACGAGGATCAAAGGTCGATCTGGAGCAGGTCGACCCCGCGGTCGGCGGCGAAGCCGCGGACGTCCGGCGCGCCGACCCGGGCCGCGTCGGCGGCCAGGTCGTCGGGCATCGTCTGTGATTGCCGCTCGGCCGCCACCCGGGCCTGGTAGTGCTCGACCTCGCGCTCGCGCACCGCCTTGTCCCAGCCCAGCACCTCGCCCATGATCTCGGCCGTGTGCTCGGCCGACTCGCTGCCCCGGTGCGGGGTCTCGAACGAGATGCGGGTGCGGCGGGTGAGCACGTCGTCGACGTGCAGCGCCCCCTCGGCCAGGGCCGCGTACGCCACCTCGGCCGCCAGGTATTCAGGCGCGCCCCGCAGCGGGACGGCCAGCGACGGGTCGGCCTTCATCATGGCCAGCAGGTGCACCGTCATCGACCCGTACCGCTCGAGGAGATGCTCGACCACCCCGGCCGGCACGCCGTGCCGGCGGGCGATGTCATGCCGGTCGCGCCACGCCGCCGCGTAGCCGTCGGCGCCCAGCAGCGGCAGGTCGGCGGTGGACGACGCGCGGGCCGAGCCGCCGAGGCGGCGGACCGCCCGATCGATGACGTCGGCCGCCATCACCCGGTACGTCGTGTATTTGCCGCCGGCCACCAGCATCAGCCCGAGCATCGGCTCGATGACGGCGTGCTCGCGGGACAGCTTGGACGTCGACTCGGCCTCGCCGGAGAGCAGGGGGCGCAGGCCCGCGTACACGCCCTCGATGTCGTCGGTGGTCAGCGGCCGGTCGAGGACCGTGTTGACCTGGTCGAGGATGTACCGGATGTCGCGGGCCGAGGCGGCCGGGTGCGACCGGTCGAGCTTCCAGTCGGTGTCGGTGGTTCCGATGATCCAGTGGCCGCCCCACGGGATGACGAACAGCACCGAGGTGGGCGTGCGCAGGATCAGGCCGACCTCGCCGGTGATGGCCGAGCGCGGCACCACCAGGTGGACGCCTTTGGAGGCGCGGACCCGCAGGCCGGGGCGGACGCCGACGTCGCTGAGCATCTGCGACATGTCGTCGCTCCAGACGCCGGTGGCGGCGACCACCGTGCGGGCGCGGACCTCGAACTCGGGCTCGTCGGGCGCCTCGAGGTCGCGGACGCGGACGCCGACCACCTCGCGGGCCTCGCGCAGGAAGCCCACCACGCGGGCGCTGGTCACGACGGCCGCCCCCATGCTGGCCGCCGTGCGGGCCAGGGTGACCACCAGGCGGGCGTCGTCGACCTGGCCGTCGTAGTAGCGGATGGCGCCGCTGAGCGTGTCGGCCCGCAGGCTCGGGAACAGGTGGCGCGCGCCGTCGCGGCTCAGATGGCGGTGCAGCGGCATGCCGCGGCCGGTGCCGAAGAGCCCGGCGAACACGTCGTACGCGGCCACGCCGAGCCCGTAGTAGGCACGGCGGCCGACCCGCGCGACCGGGTTGCCGGCCGGCAGCGGCACCATGATCGGCACCGGGCGGACCAGGTGGGGCGCGAGCCGGGTGGAGAGCAGCCCGCGCTCGGTCAGCGCCTCGTGCACCAGGTGCAGCTCGAGCTGCTCCAGGTAGCGCAGACCGCCGTGTAT
Organism: Paractinoplanes atraurantiacus; assembly: GCF_900215205.1. Taxonomy (GTDB): domain Bacteria; phylum Actinomycetota; class Actinomycetes; order Mycobacteriales; family Micromonosporaceae; genus Actinoplanes; species Actinoplanes atraurantiacus. The sequence continues at coordinate 373,300 of NZ_OBDY01000001.1, read as the reverse complement.
CAGCTTGCTGGACCGGCTGGACGTGCCGGCCGCGAGGTCACGGGCCTCGACCAGGGCGACCTTGAGCCCGCGGGAGGCGGCGTCGAGGGCCGCGCCGGCGCCGGTGACCCCGCCGCCGATGACCAGGACGTCGAACTGCTCGTCGCGGAGGCGCCGCAGATCGGCGACCCGGCGGATCGGGGAGAGCCGGCCGGCCGTGTACCGAGAGACGGAGGGATCGCGCACGACTCCCACGGTAGCGCTCGCTACCGAAGTGGCTCCCCGCTGCACCCGATCCGCACTCGCTGATTCCTAGCTTCAGTTCAGGCCCGGACCGCAGGAGTCCGCCGCCGCCGAATCACGACGGGGTCCCGCATGCACCGAGCCGTTCTACGTTCCCGGCCGTACCGGGCGCTTGTCCTGGTGGTGGTGGTCGCCGTGGCCCTGACGGTCGCGGTGACCCTGGTCGGCGGCAAGGCCGACGCCGCGATCACCACCGATTTCAAGGCCCGGTTCTCGGCCAACGTCAACGGCTCGATCATCCTGCGCGGCAACACCAACATGCTGTGCCCGGTCTCCACCGCCTGCACGGCGGCCCAGGCCGGCGCCTACACCGGCACCGACAAGGGTGTGCTGAACAACAACAACTACGTCATGGAGTACGCCGACGCGGACAGCGATCCGGACACGTTCAACCTCAGCACGACGAAGATCACCCTGCCCACCGGTGGCAGCAAGGTGCTCTTCGCCGGCCTCTACTGGGGCGCCGACACCAGCGCCGGCTCCGGCGGTCAGGGCGCGAAGACCCCGGGCGACAAGGGCAAGGTCATTTTCCGTACGCCCGTGAGCGCGGCCTGGCAGACGGTGACCGCCACACAGGTCTTCACCAACGCGACGAACTCGGCCTACCAGGGCTTCGCCGACGTCACGGCGCTGGTGTCGGGCGCCGGCGACGGCGACTTCTCGGTGGCCAACATCCAGGCCGGCACCGGCAAGGACCGTTATGCCGGCTGGTCGCTCGTGCTGGCGTACCAGAATCCGAACGAGGCCATGCACAGCCTGCGCGTCTTCGACGGCTTCGGCGTGGTGACCAGCAACGACACCAGCGTCAACATTCCCGTCACAGGCTTCCAGACCCCGGACCTGGGCGCCGTCAACGCCAAGATCGGCACGGTCGTGTACGAGGGTGACCTCGGCCTCGAGGGCGACAACCTGAAGCTGAACGACGTAGCCGTCAGCGACGCGGCCAACCCCGCCACCAACTTCTTCAACAGCACCGTGAGCGAGAACGGCACGCTGCTCAACAGCGGCCGCTCACCGGGCAACCGCAACCTGATGGGCGTCGACGTCGACCAGTTCGACGCCTCGGGCAAGCTGGCCAACAAGGCGACCACCGCCAAGCTGACGTTGACCACCGGCGGCGAGACCTTCTACCCCGGAGTGGTCACCTTCACCACCGACCTGTTCGCCCCCGACCTGGTCACGACCGTCAAGGGCACCGACTCCAACGGCGGCGACCTGCTGCCCGGCGACGAGATCGAGTACCGGATCGACGTGAAGAACAACGGCAGCGACCCCGCCGACAACACCGTGATCAGCAACGCGATCCCGACGCACACCACCTACGTGCCCGGCTCGATGACGGTCGAGGGCAGCCCGGTCGCGGACAGCGGCGCCACGCCCACCTGGAACCTCGGCTCGATCACGAACGGCAGCCCGACCTGGGTGACCTTCCGCGTGAAGGTCGACAACGACACCCCGGCCGGCTACGTGGTCACCGACGTGGCCAGTTCGTCGCTCAAGGCCCACTTCACCAACATGGACGTCGACGGGGTGCCCGCCACCGACAGCATGACCGTGCAGCAGCCGCACGCCGACCTGGCCGCCACGCTGACCGTCTCCCCCGCGACCGTGCAGCGGGCCGCCGCGCCGAACGCGGTCACGTACACCGCCGTGGTCACCAACAAGGGCTCCGACCTGGAGCCGGCGGCCACCGCGAAGCTGACCCTGCCGGCCGGTGTCACCGCCGGCACGCTCCCGTCCGGCTGTTCGGTCGCGGGCCAGGTCGTCACCTGCCCGGCCGGCGCTCTGGTCGCCTCCAGCCAGGCCGTTCTGACCATCCCGGCCACCGTCGCCGGCAACGCCGCCCGCTCGGCTCTGGCCACTCTGGACGTGTCCGGCACCGGCCTGGACTCTGTCGCCGGCAACAACAGCGTCACCGCCACGCTCACCGTCAACACCGCTCCCAAGGCCGTCGCCGACACCGCGATCACCACCAACGGCGTGCCGGTGAGGGTCGACGTGCGGGCCAACGACAGCGACACCGAGGACGCCGCGTCCGCTCTGAAGGTGACGATCGGCGCCGGGCCCGCGCACGGCTCGGCGGTCGTCGAGCCCGACGGCCGGATCGCCTACACCCCGGTCCTGGGCTGGGCCGGCGCCGACACCGTCACCTACGTCGTGACCGACTCCGACGGCGGCACCGCCACGGGCACCGTCACCGTGACCACCGCCAACGCGGCCCCGGTGGCCACCGACGACGTGGTCGCCACCGCCTCCGGCACCAAGGCCGACATCTCGCCGCTGGCCAACGACTCCGACCCCAACAGCGACCCGATCCACGTCGACTCGATCACGCAGCCGCAGGCCGGCGCGGGCACGGCCACGCTCGACGGCGACGTCGTCACCTACGTGCCGCCGGCCGGGTACAAGGGCACCGCCACCTTCACGTACACGGTCGAGGACAGCGCCGGCAAGCAGACCGTCGGGCAGATCCGCGTCACCGTGGGCAACGCCGCGCCGGTCGCCGCGCCCGACCACGCCGGCGCCGCGTACGCCGGGACCGTGACCGTCGACGTGCTCGCCAACGACACCGACGGCAACAACGACACCCTGAGCCTCGACTCGGTCGGCCCGCCCGACCACGGCACCGCCACGATCAGCGGCGGCAAGATCGTCTACAAGGCGCCGGGCGGCTTCTCCGGCGACGCCACGTTCTCGTACAAGGTCACCGACGGGACCGACACCGCGACCGGCACGGTCACCGTGACCGTCGCCAACGCCCTGCCCGTCGCGGCCGGCGAGACCGTGACCACGCCGTACGGCACGGCCGTGGTGGTCGACGTGCTGGCCGACGCCAAGGACCCGAACGTCGCCGACTCGCTGCGCGTCAGCGGGCTGACCACGCCGGCCGACGGCACCGCCGTGCTCGGCGCCAACGGCAAGATCACGTACACCCCGAAGGCGGGCTTCTCCGGCACCGACAGCTTCGACTACACGATCACCGACGACCAGGGCGGCTTCGACACCGCGACCGTCAAGGTCACCGTGGCCAACGGCGTGCCCGTGGCCAAGCCCGACTCGGTCACCGTCCCGGCCAACACCGTGGCCACGATCGACGTGCTGGCCAACGACGCCGACCCGAACGGCGACCCGCTGACCGTCACGGTCGACGTCGCCCCGGGGCACGGCACGGTGACCGTCGGCGCCGACGGCACGATCACCTACACGCCGGCCGACGGCTACCGCGGCACCGACTCGTTCCACTACACCGTCACCGACGGCAAGGGCGGCACGGCCGGCGCCACCGTCACCCTGGGCGTGGTCAACACCGCGCCGACCGCCCTCGACGACGCGGCCACCACCGACACCGACACCGCCGTGACGGTGCACCCGCTGGCCAACGACTCCGACCAGAACGGCGACGACATCCAGCTCACCGCCGTCACCACGCCGGCGCACGGCACCGCCGTGCTGGCCGCCGACGGCACTGTCGCCTATACCCCGGCCGCCGGCTTCCACGGCACCGACACGTTCACCTACTCGATCACCGACGCGTTCGGGAAGACGGCCTCGGCGCTGGTCACCATCACCGTGCGCAACGCGGCCCCGATCGCCGTGGCCGACCAGTTCGTCGTGCACCCCAGCACCACCGCCACGCTCGACGTGCTGGCCAACGACGTCGACCCGAACACCGGGCAGAAGCTCACCATCGCCTCGGTGACGCAGCCGGCCAAGGGCGTCGTCACGATCACCGCCGACGGCCGGGTCACCTATCGGCCGAACGCCATGACCAGCGGCACCGACACGTTCGACTACGTGGTCACCGACGACCTGGGCCGCACCGACACGGCCAAGGTCACAATCACCATCGACGCCGCGCCGACGGCGGTGGCCGACACGGCCACGACCACCACCGGCAAGGCCGTGGACATCGCGGTGACCGTCAACGACACCGACCCGGGATCGGCGCTGACCCTGGTCTCGGCCGGCGCCCCGGCTCACGGCACGGCGACGATCGTCGGCGGCAAGATCCGCTACACCCCGGCCGCCGGATACACCGGCACCGACACCTTCACGTACGTGATCAAGGACGCCGCCGGCAGCACCGCCACCGGGACGGTGACCGTCTCGGTCGGCAACGCCGCCCCGGTGGCCACCGGCGACGCGGCCGCCGTGCTCACCGGCAAGCACGTCGACGTGGACGTGCTGGCCAACGACACCGACGCCAACCCGGGCCAGAAACTGACCGTCATCGCGGCCGGCACCCCGGCCCACGGCACCGCGGCCATCGTCGACGGCAAGATCCGCTACACCCCGGCCGCCGGATACACCGGCACCGACACCTTCAAGTACACGATCAGCGACGGCAACGGCGGCACCGCCCAGGCGGCCGTCACCATCACGGTCAGCGACGGCTCACCCGTCGCGGTGGCCGACAAGCGCACCACCGCCTATCAGCAGCCCGTGGCCGTCGCCGTGCTGGCCAACGACCTCGACCCGGCCGGCACGCTCGGCCTGACCAGCGTGACCACGCCCGACCACGGCACCGCGAAGATCAGCGCCGGCAAGGTCGTCTACACCCCGCCGTCCGGCTTCTCCGGCGTCGCGACCTTCGGCTACACCGCCACCGACGGCGACGGGAACACCACCAGCACCACGGTGACGATCACGGTCGGCGCACCTCCGGTCGTCCCGAACCGGCAGCTCACCGCCAAGGCGGGCGCCCCGGTGCGGATCGTCATGCCGGCCACCGACGAGGCGGGCGATCCGATCACCGTCCTCTCGATCGGCAAGCCGAAGCACGGCACGGCCACGCTGAACAACGACGGCACCGTCACCTACACGGCGACGGCCGGCTGGTCGGGCACGGACAGCTTCACCTACCAGGCCGCCGACGCGGCCGGCAACCAGGCCGCGGGCACGATCAGCATCACCGTGGCCGGGGTCAACACCAAGCCGGTGGCCAAGAACGACGCGGTCACGGTGAACGCGGGCGACTCCGTGGTGATCCACCCGCTGGCGAACGACAAGGACGCCAACCAGGACAAGCTGCACATCACCAAGATCGGCCGCGCGCGGCACGGCACGCCGGTGCTCAACAAGGACGGCTCGGTCACGTACGCGCCGTACGAGAGCTACGCCGGTGGGGTGGACTCGTTCACCTACACGGTCAGCGACGGGCACGGCGGGGTCGCCACCGCGATCGTCACGGTCACGGTGAACGCGCCGGCCTCCGGCGCCGGCGACGGCAACCTGGCCAAGACCGGCCTGGACATCGTCTCGATGGTCACCGCGGGCGGCGCCATCGTCCTGGTGGGCGGCTTCCTGCTGATGGCCGGCCAGACCAACGGCCCCGGACGGCACCGCCCGGGACGTCACCGGATGTCCTAGCTCATTCCGGTCACGCTGGGCGCTTCGCGCGCCTAGCGTGACCTGGTGCGCGGACCGGCTCTTCTCCTCGCCATCGCGGTCACTCTGGCCACACTGGTCACCGGGCGGGCCGACGCGGCGATCTCGGACCAGTTCACGAGCCGGTTCGACGTCAACGCGAACGGCGCCATCATGTTGCGCGGCAACAGCAATCTGACCTGCTCGCCGCTCGTGCTCACTTGCGCGTCGGCCCGGAACGGGGGCGGGCCCGGCGTCACGGGCAACCTGCTGAACAACAACTCCTACGCCATGGTCAACACGGACGCCGACGGTGATCCCGTATCGACGTTCAACGACAGCAGCTCGACCGTGACCCTCCCGCCGGGAAGCTCCGTTCTCTTCGCCGGCCTCTACTGGGGCGCCCTGACCGACATGGACGTCGGCGTCCTTCCCGCACCTTCGCCGGGCGACAAGAACAAAGTCCGATTCCGCACGCCGGGCGCCACGTCCTGGAATGCGATCACCGCCGACGACGTGTACACCACCAGCAACTCGGCTTACGAAGGCTTCGCCGACGTGACCGCGCTGGTCGCCGGCGGCGGCAACGGGGTGTACTCGGTGGCCAACATCCAGGCCGCCACCGGCACCGGTACGTACGCGGGCTGGGCCCTGATCATCGCGTACGGAAACGCCGCCGAGGCCCTCCGCAGCCTGCGCGTCTACGACGGTTTCGGCTCGGTCACCAACACCGACGTGGACATCCCGCTGACGGGCTTCGAGACCCCGCACTCGGGAACCGTGCACACCGAGGTGGGGGCTGTCGCGTTCGAGGGCGATCTGGGCACCACGGGCGACAGCCTGAAGATCGACGGGCAGACGCTGAGCGACGCCGCGAACCCGCCCAGCCCGGTCAATATCTTCAACAGCACGGTCAGCGAGGACGGCGCGATCGTCGGCGGCCGGGACCCCAGCTACCGCAATCTGCTCGGGGTCGACATCGACCAGTTCGACGCGAGCGGGAAGCTCGGGCACGGCGTCACCCAGGCCAAGCTGACCATGTCCACGACCGGCGACGTCTACTATCCGGGCGTTCTCACGGTCGCCATCGACCTCTACGCCCCCAAGATCACCACAACCATGACCGGCACCGACGTCAACGGCGGCGACCTGGTGCCGGGCGACGAGATCGAATATCGGATCGTCGTCCGCAACGAGGGCAGCGACACGGCCGACGGCGTGCACCTCTCCGACGCGATCCCGACCTACACGACGTATGTGAGCGGCGGTCAGTACTCGGCCGGCGCCGTCACCTTCGACCTCGGCAGCATCCCCTATCTCGGCACCACCACTGTCACCTTCCGGGTGAAGGTCGCGCTCGACACCCCGGCCCTCTACGCGATCGCCAACATGGTCAACGTCACCTACACCGGGCGGACCACCAACGTGAACGTCGCCGCCGTCGGCGGCACCCTGGCCACGACGGTCCAACAGCCCCGGAACGACCTGTCGGCCGGCCTGGCCGTCAGCCCGGCCGACGTGCAGCGCGCCGCCGCCCCGAACCCGATCGCCTACACCGCCACGGTCACCAACCTGGGCCCCGATCCCGAACCCGCGGCCCGGGTCGAGCTCACCCTGCCGCCCGGGGTCACCCAGGGCACCCTGCCGGCCGGCTGCACCGTCGCCGCCCCGGTCGTCAGCTGCCCGGCCGGGCAGCTGGTCAGCGGCAGCAAGGCCACCGTGACCATCCCGGCCACCGCCTCGGCCGGCGCCGCCACCGCCGCGATGGCCACCCTGCGCGTCTCCGGCAGCGGACGGGACAGCAACGCGGCCAACGACACCGCCACGGCCACGCTGCGGGTCAACTCGCCGCCGGTCGCCGTGGCCGACACGGCCACCACCGCCCACGCCACGCCGGTCACCTTCGCGGTCCGCGACAACGACACCGACCCCGAGGACCCGAACACCGGCTTCACCGTCACGATCGTCACCCCGCCCGCGCACGGCAGCGCGGTGGTGCTGGCCGACTACACCGTCCGCTACACCCCGGTCACCGGCTGGGCCGGCCCCGACCCGTTCACGTACGCGATCACCGACGGCCACGGCGGCACCGCGACCGGCACGGCCACCGTGACCACGGCCAACGCTCCGCCGGTGGCCAACGTCGACGTGGTCGGGACCCCGCCCGACACGCTCGTGACCCTGCTCGTGCTGGCCAACGACACCGACCCCAACCCGGGCGACACGCTGCACGTCACCAGCCTGGGCACGGTCTCGCCGGCCTCGGCCGGCGTCCTGAGCCGGGCCGGCGACCTGGTCAGCTTCCAGCCGGCGAACGGCTTCTCGGGCCGGGCGTCGTTTACGTACACCGCCGACGACGGCCACGGCGGCCAGGCGACCGGCCAGGTCTACGTCGACGTGCAGAACGCCGCCCCGACCGCGGCCGACGACGTGGCCACGACCGCGTACCTCACCGGCGTCCTGATCAACGTGCTCGGCAACGACCGGGACCCCAACCTCGGCGACACGATCAGCATCTCGGCGGTCGGCACGCCCAGCACGGGCACCGCGGCCGCCGAGCCGGGCGGCATCCGCTACCAGCCGCCGGCCGGCTTCTCCGGTGTCGCCACGTTCCGCTACGACATCCGCGACAACGGCGGCCTGACCTCGTACGCCACGGTCACCGTGACCGTGGGCAACGCCCAGCCGGCCGCGGCCAACCGGGCCGCCACCACCGCGTACGGCACGGCCGCGGTGATCAACGTGCTCTCCTACGCCACCGACCCCAACCCCACCGACACGCTGAGCGTCACCGGCACCACCGACCCGGCGTACGGCTCGGTCGCGCGCAACCTCAACGGCACGCTCACCTACACCCCGGACGTCCGTTTCTCGGGCACCGACTTCTTCGACTACACGATCGGTGACGGCCACGGCGGAACGGCCACGGCCCGGGTCACGGTGACGGTGGCGAACGGCGTGCCGGTGGCCCGGGCCGACTCGGTCACCGTGCGCACCAACCTGCCCGAGGTCATCGACGTGCTCGCCAACGACGACGAGGACCCGAACGGCACCCCCCTGATCATCACGGTCAGCGCGGCTCCGGCCCACGGCACGGCCGCTGTCGGCCCCGGCAACAAGATCACTTACACGCCCGGGGCCGGCTTCCACGGCACCGACGCGTTCGACTACACGCTCAGCGACGGCCTGGACACCTCGACCGCGACCGTGACGGTCGGCGTGGTCAACTCGCCGCCGATCGCCCGCCCCGAGTCGGTCGCCACCGACACCGACACCCCGGTGATCATCGAGGTGCTGGCCAACGACGAGGATCCCAACGGCGACGCCCTGAGCCTGTCCGGCTTCACCGCGGCCGCGCACGGCACGGTGGACCGCGACTCCGACGACACGGTGGTCTACACGCCGTCCGCCGGCTTCTACGGCATCGACGCCTTCACCTACACGATCGAGGACACCGGCCGCCTGGCCGTCTCGGCCACCGTCACGATCACCGTGCGCAACGCGGCCCCGATCGCCGAGGACGATGCCTTCGTGGTCCGCCCGGAGATCGTCACGGAGGTGGACGTGCTGGCCAACGACCACGACCCCAACATCGGGCAACCGCTCGCGGTGTCGTCGGTCGGCCCGGCTGCCGAGGGCACCGCGGCGCTGACCGCGGACGGCACGGTGACCTATCGGGCGGACGCCGATTCGCCGGGCACGGACACCTTCACCTACGTCCTCACCGACGACTGGGGCCGCACCGGCACGGCCACCGTGCACATCGCCGTCGACTGGCCGCCGCTGGCAGTGGACGACGAGGTCACGACGCCGTCGCGCACGCCGATCGAGATTCCCGTGCTGGCCAACGACACCGACCCCGAGGGCCAACCGCTGACCGTCACCTCGGTCGGCGCGCCTTCGCGCGGCACCGCCACGATCCTCCCGGCGGGCTCGATCCGCTATCTGCCCCAGGGGAGCTCGGCCCAGATCGAGACCTTCGCTTATGCCGTACGGGACCAGGCCGGCAACACCGCAAGCGCCCAGATCACCGTCCACGTGGACCAGGCCGTCGTCCCGCCACCGGCCCCGACCACGGTTCCCCCCGCATCCCCGAGCCCCACCACGACCCCGACCCCGACCACCAGCCCCACCGCGACCACGAACCCCACCACGACCACCAGCCCCGGCAGCCCCACGGCGAGCACCAGCCCCACCGCGACCGCACGCCCGACCGCTACGAGCCCTTCCCCGCCCTCGCCGAGCCCTTACCAGCCTGTGGTGCCCGACAAGGTGGCCGCCGCCGCGCCGGGCCGCCCGATCGGCATCCCCCTACCCGCCACCGACAGGAACGGCCGCCCGGTCACCGTCCAGTCGGTCGGCAAGCCCGCACACGGCACGGCCGTCCTCAACGCCGACGGCACCGTCACCTACACCCCGCCCCCGGGCTTCACCGGCGTCGACAGCTTCACCTACGAGGTGATCGACGCGAACGGCAACATAGCCACGGCGACCATCACCGTGACCGTGGGTAAGCCCGACCAGCTCCCCGGCCCGGGCATTCTGCCGCTGCCGGCGACCGGCGACAACGTCCTGGCCATGATCGCCGCCGGAGCCGTCACCCTCACGATCGGCGGCGTCCTGCTCTGGCTCGGAAAGCCTCCGGGAAAGCAGAAAGGCGGGCCCGCCGAAGCGGACCCGCCCATCTAAGACTGGACTCAGAAGTCCATGTCACCGCCGCCCGGGGCGCCGGCCGGAGCCGGGTTCTTCTCGGGCTTGTCGGCCACGACGGCCTCGGTGGTGAGGAACAGCGCGGCGATCGACGCGGCGTTCTGCAGCGCCGAGCGGGTGACCTTGGCCGGGTCGATGATGCCCGCGGCCAGCAGGTCGACGTACTCGCCGGTCGCGGCGTTCAGGCCGTGACCCGCCTCGATGTTGCGCACCTTCTCGACCACGACGCCGCCCTCGAGGCCGGCGTTCACGGCGATCTGACGCAGCGGGGCGTCGAGCGCGAGCTTGACGATCTGCGCGCCGGTCGCCTCGTCGCCGACCAGGTCGAGCTTGTCGAACGCGGTCTTGCCGGCCTGCACCAGGGCGACGCCACCACCGGGCACGATGCCCTCCTCGACGGCCGCCTTCGCGTTGCGAACGGCGTCCTCGATGCGGTGCTTGCGCTCCTTGAGCTCGACCTCGGTGGCCGCGCCGACCTTGATGACCGCAACGCCGCCGGCCAGCTTGGCCAGGCGCTCCTGCAGCTTCTCACGGTCGTAGTCGGAGTCCGACTTCTCGATCTCGGCGCGGATCTGGTTGACCCGGCCCTGGATCTGCTCGGCGTCGCCGCCGCCGTCGACGACGGTGGTCTCGTCCTTGGTGATGACGATCTTGCGGGCGGTGCCCAGCAGGCTCAGGTCGGCGCCGTCGAGCTTGAGGCCGACCTCCTCGCTGATGACCGCGCCACCGGTGAGGATGGCGATGTCCTCGAGCATGGCCTTGCGGCGGTCACCGAAGCCCGGGGCCTTGACGGCGACGGACTTGAAGGTGCCGCGCACCTTGTTGACGACCAGGGTGGCCAGGGCCTCGCCCTCGACGTCCTCGGCGATGATGACCAGCGGCTTGCCGCCCTGCATGACCTTCTCGAGGATCGGGAGCAGGTCCTTCACCGCGGAGATCTTGCTGTTGGCGATCAGGATGTACGGGTCGTCGAAGACGGCCTCCATACGCTCAGCGTCGGTCATGAAGTAGGCCGAGACGTAGCCCTTGTCGAAGCGCATGCCCTCGGTGAGCTCGAGCTCGAGACCGAAGGTGTTGCTCTCCTCGACGGTGATGACGCCTTCCTTGCCGACCTTGTCCATGGCCTCGGCGATGATCTCGCCGACCGTGGTGTCGCCGGCCGAGATGGAGGCGGTGGAGGCGATCTGCTCCTTGGTCTCCACGTCCTTGGCCAGCTGCTGCAGGCCCTCGGAGACGCTGGCCACAGCGGCCTCGATGCCCCGCTTCAGGGCCATCGGGTTGGCGCCCGCGGCAACGTTGCGCAGACCCTCACGGACCAGCGCCTGGGCCAGGACGGTCGCCGTCGTCGTGCCGTCACCGGCAACGTCGTCGGTCTTCTTGGCGACCTCCTTGACCAGCTCGGCGCCGATCTTCTCGAAGGTGTCCTCGAGCTCGATCTCCTTGGCGATCGACACACCATCGTTGGTGATGGTGGGAGCGCCCCACTTCTTCTCGAGCACGACGTTGCGGCCCTTGGGGCCGAGCGTCACCTTTACGGCGTCGGCGAGCTGGTTCATGCCCCGCTCGAGGCCGCGACGAGCTTCCTCGTCGAATGCGATGATCTTGGCCATACGGCTTTGTCCTCCTGGACATACGCGGTGCCGGGCCTCGTCGGCCCCGCCCGTTGCGGAACTCTGCGGACGTCACCACCTGGCGTCGTGACGTCCTCAGGCCGAGCCGGATAGCCCGCGACGACCGGCCCCGTGCCCCGGCGCCGATGGCGACACCGTGACCGAGACCCCACCGTCCCGACCTGCTGGCACTCACCGCTAGCGAGTGCCAATGACTTGTTTAGCACTCTCAGGTGGCGAGTGCAAGGAAACTCCGGGCTGCCTAAGTCAGTCTTCAGGCACGTTCAGCTCAGCGCGCAACGACCGGCTGGTCACCGGTCCTTCCGAGCGACGACCTTGGGCGTACGCCACGAGCGCCGCGACCGCCCACACCTGGACCGTGACCACTCCGACGACGGTCGCCGCGAGGCCGCCGAACACCTCGTCCGCCACCAGCGGAAGACCCGACGCCGCCCCCGAGACGGCCACCATCCCCAGCGCCGGCCCCCGCCCCAGCAGGTGTGCCGCCCGCCGAATCCCATGACCGCGTTCGATCAGCACCACGCACCCGAACACCCCGGCCAGGGCCAGCACCGCGGTCGAGGCCACCACGGCCACGGCGGCATGAGCGACCAGTGACAGCCCACCCGACACCAGCCCCACCGCCGCGAACCAGATCCAGAGACCCCGCAGCCGGTACGCCACCGCTGCCCACACCTGACGCAGCCCCGGCCGCACCCCGTCGGCCGCGGACGGAACGGCCACCCCGACCGCCGCCGCCAGGCAGATGACGAAGGGCAGCGCCGACACCGTCAGATAGGCCAGCCACATGGTCGGCAGCAACAGCAGCCCGAAGCCACCGGCCAGATCGAAGAGCGCCGGCGCCGCGATCACCGTGTCGTCCAGCCGCCCGACGAAGAAGTGCATGGGCAGCGCGGCCAGAGCCATCCCCGGCACCAGCCGGGCCCCGTCGCGCCCCAGCACCGCCACGACCCGCCCGGCCCAGTGCCGCGTTCCGGGCCCCGGCACGAGCGGATCCCCCGGAATCACCGTTTCGGGTATGCCCCCACGCGGCAGCTCGGCCGTCCTCGACTCCGGATCGAAGGGGTCCGCAGCCGCCACCACCGGCGCTTCGACCACGTGCAGAGGGCCCTCGACCTGATCCATCGAAACACCTTGCCCCAGCACCCACCGACCCCGCCACCCGGGCGCACCCGGTCCGATTACCGCCAACAGGTTGCCGCGGGGATGGTCGACGGGTAGTCAGGACCACATGGACAGCTGGAGCGTGCACCGGGTCACCGTCGGCGACGCGGCCCGGATGCGGGCTCTGCGGCTGGAGATGCTCGCCGACAGCCCGCTCGCCTTCCTCGAGACGCTCGCCCAGGCCGCCGCCCGGTCGCACGAGGGCTACCGCCAGCGCATCGCCCAGTCCGCCGCCGGGGACGAGGTCGCCCAGTTCGTCGCCGATCCCGGGCCCGGCCGGCGGCTCATCGGCCACGCCGGCGGCACCGTCGCCCACGACGGCTCGCCCGAGACCGTGGTCTTCGCCGTCTATGTCACCCCGGCCTACCGGGGCGGCAAGGTCCTGCCCGAGCTGATGGAGGCCGTCTTCGACTGGTCGCGGCGGGCCGGGCGGCGCCGGACGATGCTCGAGGTGGTCGTCGGCAATGACCGGGCCGTCCGGGCGTACGAAAAACTCGGTTTCGAAGACACCGGCGAGCGCGTGCCCCACCCGGTGCTGCCCGCGCTCACCGAGCTGCGCATGCGCCGGCGGATCTGATGGCCCGGCGGCATGTGGCGCGCAGCCTGATCACCGCGGTGAACGGCACCACCGCGGTCGGCCTGATCGTCGCCAAGCTGGGCGGGGCGAAGCTGCGCCGGGGTCGTGACGGCGTGCTGATCGCCGAGGGATACCGGCTGCGGGTGCCGCCCGCGACGTGCTTCACCGTCGGCTCAGTGATCATGACGAGGCGTACGGCCGACTGGTTGCTCTCGGAGGAGAAGCAGGCGCTGTTCGGTCACGAGAGCAACCACGCCACCCAGTACGCGGTGCTCGGCCCTCTGTTCTGGCCGGCCTACTGGGTGGCCTGCGGTTACTCGTACGCCATGTCCCGCACCTACGGCTCGCGCAACGTTTTCGAGCGGATGGCCGGCCTGGAGGCGGGCGGATACCGGCGGCACGTCAGGCGACGGTCTTCTGCCACTGGATCGTCGACTCCACCGGCTGGAAGCCCATCGCGCGATTGACCCGCAGCATGTGCTCGTTGCTCGCCGCGTTGAACGTGTCGATCACCTCGGCCCGCGGCTCGTTCTCCCGGACGTGCCGGAGGTTCTCCAGCTTGACCAGCAGCCCGAGCCGGTGGCCCCGGTGCTCCGGGTCGACCAGCGTGATGTTCTGCCAGACCTGCGCCGGCTTCTCGTTCTCGACCGCGATGGTGGTGACCGCCACCAGCCGGCCGGCGTGCAGCGCGCCGGCGTGGTAGCTGGTGCGCCCGCGCCGCAGCCGTGACCGCTCGTCCTCGCGGATCCGGTCGGCGTCGACCTTTTCGGCCTCCCAGGCCAGGTCACCGACGGGCGCGTCGCCGACGAGGCGGCCCTGCAGGTAGGCCACGTCGTCGATGATCTCGTCGGGCGCCACACCGGTCCACCGCACCAGCTCGTAGCCGCCGGCCCGCGCCCGCGCTTCGGCCAGCAGCCCGTCGAGGTGTGCCTGGTCGAGGGTGCGGATGTCGAGCCGGCTGCGGATCTCCTCGAGCCCGGCCGTGGCGCCCATCGCGGTGGCGAAGGCGCCGCCGTCCGGATGCCGCTGCACGGTCGGCCCGATGAGGTGGCGGCGGCCGAGCGCGTGCGTACGCGCGACGGCCGCCTCCCACAGCGCCCGCCCGACACCGTGCCGCCGCGCCGAGGGCAGCACCGCGATCCCGATGTTGACCGTGTCCAGGTTGTCGTCCTGGGACATGTCCAGTTCCATCAGCCCGACCGGCTTGCCGTCGAGAAGACCCAGGCTGCGCTCGTACGTGTAGCCGGGCCACCCGTTGGCCTGGGCGACCCGATAGCCCTCCAGCGTGGAGAACGGGATGTCCGGCTGGTCGTGCTCCTGGCAGACCCGGGCGATCTCGTACGCCGTCTCCACCGCCCCGCCGAGCGGCTCGACCCGCACCCGCCCGCTCACAGGTCGTGCTGCCATTCGGTGGAGATGTCGACCGCGCGGAAGCCCAGCGCCCGGTTGATCCGCAGCATGTACTCGTTCTGCGAGGCGTTGAACGTGTCGATCGCCTCGATGCCCGGCCGATGGCGCCGGACGTTGTCGAGGTTGGCCAGTTTCACCAGCATGCCGAGCCGGTGGCCGCGGTGGTCGGGATCGACCAGCGTGGTCTGCTGCCAGGCCTGCGCGGGCTGGGCCAACTCGCCCGCGATGACCGTCCAGGCGACCACCTTGTCGCCCCGGAGCGCGGCCGCGCAGTAGCTGAGCCGGCCGCGTTTCTGCCGGGCCAGCTCGTCCGCGCGGAGGCGCTCGGCGTCGATCTTCTCCGCTTCCCAGGCGATGTCGCCGGTCGGCGCGTCGGCCATCAGCCGGCTCTCGAGATAGGCCACGTCGTCGATGATCTCGTCGGCCGGCACGCCGAGCCAGTCGATCACGCGGTAGCCCTCGGCGTGAGCCAGCGCCTCCTCGCGCAGCTTCGCGTGGTGGGCCGCGTCGATCCGGGTGAGGTCGAGCCGGCTGCGCGTGTCCTCCAGGCCGGCCACCGCGCCCATCGCCGTGGCGAAGGCCGTTCCGTCCGGGTGTCTGTCCACGGTCGAGCCGATCAGGTGCTTTCGGCCGTGCGCGGCGCCCCGTTCGAGCATGCGCTGGTAGAGGGCACGGCCCACGCCCTGGCGCCGGTGCTCCGGCAGCACCTCGAGCAGGATCTCGGCGCTGGACAGGTTGTCCAGTTGGAACACTTCCAGTTCGAGGTAGCCGACCGGCTCGCCGTCGAGCAGGCCGAGGTACCGCTCGAACTCCAGGCCCGGTGGCGGATGGATCAGTCCCGCTTTGAAGGCGTCTTCGGTCATGAAGGGAATGTCGGGAACGTCGTGCTCGTGAACGGCCCGGCGGATCCGGTACCCGTCGGCGGGAGAGTCGAAAGGCTCGATCGATACACGCATGGCCGCCACCCTTCCGGGCGACGGCCATGAACGCGAACGAATTTGGTCGGGAGAACGGACGCACACCGCCTCCGGCAGTGGGTCGTTGGGTCCCTCGAGAGATTGTCGCCAAGCTCGAGAGTGAGGGACCGCGTACGGCGTCGCGCCCTCCCGCGTAGAGCATCCTGCCGACCCGGAGATCTGTTCGCAAGTCCTCGCGGGATGGAATTCTCACTTGCTGGCAGATTGCCGACTACACAGCGTTATCCGAGCAGGCCGGCCTCGCGCGCGCCCTTCAGCGACGGCTTGATCGTGTGAGTCGGCCCGACCTGGCCCGCGACCGCGTCCAGGGTCTTGAGCCCTTCGCCGGTGTTGTAGACGACGGTCTCTTTCTCCGGGTCGAGCTTTCCGCTCTCCACAAGCTTCTTGAGTACGGCGACAGTGGTGCCGCCCGCGGTCTCGGCGAAGATGCCGGTCGTCTCGGCCAGCAGCCGGATGCCGGCCCGGATCTCGTCGTCGTCGGCGTAGTCCATCCAGCCGCCGGTGCGCTTGACTGCCTCGATCGCGTACGCGCCGGCCGCCGGGTCGCCGATGTTCAGCGACTTCGCGATGCCGGTCGGCTTGACCGGGATGATCTCGTCGGTGCCCTTCTGGAGCGCGGTGGCGATCGGGTTGCAGCCGGCCGACTGCGCGCCGAAGACCGTCCAGCCACCCTCGGGCGCCTCGGCCAGGCCGATCTCGACCAGCTCGCTGAACGCCTTGTCGACCTTGGTCAGCAGCTCGCCGGAGGCCATCGGGATGACCACCTGGGCCGGGATGCGCCAGCCGAGCTGCTCGGCCACCTCGTACCCCAGCGTCTTGGAGCCCTCGGCGTAGAACGGGCGCACGTTGACGTTCACGAACGCCGTGTCCTCGAACTCGTCGGTCTCCACGAGCTCGCCGCAGAGCCGGTTCACGTCGTCGTACGAGCCCTCGATGGCCACCAGCTCGCCGCCGTATACAGCGGTGGTGATGATCTTGCCCTGCTCGAGGTCGTGCGGGATGAAGACGATGCTGGGGGCGCCGGCCCGGGCCGCGTGGGCGGCCACCGAGTTGGCCAGGTTGCCGGTGGAGGCGCAGGCGAAGCGGGTGAAGCCGAGCCCGCGGGCCGCGGTCAGCGCCACCGAGACGACCCGGTCCTTGAACGAGTGGGTCGGGTTGGCCGAGTCGTCCTTGACGTACAGGGGCGCCCGCAGGCCGACCGCGGCGGCCAGAGCCGGAGCGCTGACCAGCGGCGTCAGGCCGGGATCGAGGGTCACCCGGGTGGCCGGGTCCTGCCCGGCCGGCAGCAGCGCCGCGTAGCGCCAGATGTTCTGCGGGCCCGACTCGATGTCGGCCCGGGTCACCCGCGCGAGCGCCGCCTGGTCGTAGGCGACCTCGAGCGGGCCGAAACACTCGTAACAGGCGTGCTGGGCCACCAGCGGGTATTCGGCGCCGCAGGCACGGCACACGAGACCCTTGGCGGGCGAGGTGGTGGTGGTAGCACTGGGTGCACTGACGGTAGACGTCATCGAGGCCTTTCCCTCTCATCTTTCCCCGCGGCGACCTGCCGGCCAGGGACGGAATTAGCACCTGCCGCGCTCGGCCTCGTCATCGAGACTGCGTGGTGGTTGCCGGGGCTTCATCGGGCCGTTCCCTCTGCCCCTCTGGATGAGGTATTCAGTTGTTGTCCCAACACCTTACGACGAAATCCCGCAAAGTAGCTCGCGGGTTCCCGAGGTGTGAGCCAGACCGTAGCCGCTGGGTGAGCTTTGGCGCTCATGCGGCTGTCCTGCCTTTCGGCCGGACAGTCCCGGTCTGACCCGCCGGGGCGGTGCCGGGTTGACGCTTCACGGCCTCCTGCCTCGCGGGCGAGGTCTTCTGGATGGCTCCACGTCCTGCCACCGGGCCACTCCCGGCGGTGATCAACTCAGCCGTCAGCGCGGCGAGATTGCGTGCGGCGTTCAGATCCCGGTCAAGAACCAGGCCGCACAAGGTGCACTTGTAGGTGCGCTCGCGCAGGGTGAGCTTGGTTTTCACCGCACCGCACGCTGAGCAGGTCTTACTCGACGGATACCAGCGATCGGCGACCAAGAGCCAACCGCCGTTCCACTCGGTCTTGTACGCCAACTGCCGGCGGATCTCACCGAACCCGGCATCCGCAATATGCCGGGCGAGACGTCGATTCTTCAGCATCCCGGCGACGCTGAGGTCCTCGACCACGATCGCGGTGTGGTCGCGGGCGAGGCGGGTGGTGAGCTGGTGCAGGCCGTCGCGGCGCAGGTTCGCTACCCGCGCATGGGCTTTCGCGAGGCGCCCTGAGGCTCGTTTCCACCGGTTCGACGGCTTCTGCCGCGTCCGCCGGTCGGAGCCTTGCTTACGCGACAATGCCCGGCCGAGCGCCCGCAACCGCGATCGGGCCGCATCGAAATGTCTCGGGTTGGGAACGAGTTCACCCGTGGACAGCACCGCCAGATGCTTGATGCCGACGTCCACGCCGACCACCGACTCTGGCCGGGCGGCCGGGATCTCACGCTCGATCTCGACGGTGAACGCCACGAACCACCGCCCGCCGTCGCGGCGGACGGTTGCCGACATGATCCGCGCGGTGCCGGCCTCGAGGCGGCGGGCCAACTTTCGCGCGGACTCGTGCAGTTTCAGCCGGCCCAGCCGCGGCAGCACCACGTGCATCCGATCGGGCTCGACCCGGATCGTCCCCGTCGTGAAGCGAATCGACGGGGTGCAGCGGTGACGGGACTTGAACCGGGGGAACCCGCACTTCCTACCTACGCGCTTGCCGTTGCGGGAGTCGGACCAGTTCTTCAGCCCACGGGCGAGAGCGTCCAGGCCGGTGTTGAAGGCTTCCTTCGACACCTGCCGCCACCACGGCGCAACCACCTCCTTCTCGGCGTTCCAAACCTTCCGCAAAGCGGGCAACGACCAGCCCATCCGCGGGGTCAACAGCTCGTCGTCCACGCCGTAGGAGCGTTCCGCCGTCCGCTGGTCCATCACGGCTTTCACCCGGGCGAGCGCCCAATTGTGCGCCTTGCGAGCTGCGCCGGCATGCGCGAGAACCGATCGTTCCTGGCTTGGAGTGAGGTCGAGCGCGAAGCGGTACGCCTGTATCGACTTCATCACTCACCCCGCTTTACGCCGCTTCGAGGCCAGTATCGGTCCGGGGTGCGACATTCTCGGATAGGGCCCCAGCTGCGCGCACGCCAGAGAGCGTTCAGTGATAACGGGCGATCATCGTACGGACGGCCTCGGTGACCGCTTTCTCATTCGCGGCCGCGCCCGGCGCCCAGTCCGTGAGCAGCAGCGACGGCCAGAACACGAAGTTGGAGATCATGCCGAGGAACTGCGTGGCGGCCATCTCGGGATCGTCGATCTTCGCGTCGGACAGGTAGCTGCGTACCGACTCGAAGTAGGGCATCTTCCCCCGGCTGAACTGGGCCTCGCCCAGCTCCGGGAAGCGCGGCAGCTCGGCGATCACGATCCGGAAGAGCGCGGTCATGCCGGGCCGGGTGAGCAGCTCGACGTAGCGGCGGCCGATCGCCGTGAGCCCCGCCTCCAGGTCGTCGAGCGGCAGCTCGGGACCGCCGGCGTCCTCGACCTGCCATGACTCGGTGACGATCGCGTCGAAGAGCGCGGCCTTGGTCGGGAACTGCTTGAACAGCGTGGCCTTGGAGACCCCGGCCGCCTCGGCGATCTTGGCGAGCGACGTCCCGTCGTAGCCGGCCGCGAGGAACAGGCCGGTGGCCGCGTCCAGAATCGCCGCGCGCTTCTGCTCGGCGATCCGCTGGTGGTACGTGCTCATGCCCTCAGTATGCCGAATAGCGAGGTGAGTCACTTGACTCACCATGTCTGACAATGGTGAGGTGAGTCGGTCAGCTCACCACCGAGTCGAAGGAAACCTCATGCGCTTCACCGACCACACCGTTCTGATCACCGGCGGCACCGGCGGGATGGGCGAGAGCCACGTCCGCGCCTTCCACGCCGAAGGTGCCAACGTCGTCATCGGCGGCACGGCCACCGGATCGGCCAGGGCCACCGAGCTCGCCGAGGAGCTGGGAGCCCTTCCAGTACGCCTCGACGTCACCAGTGAGGACGACTGGACGACCGCCGTGGCCGCCGCCGAGAAGGCGTACGGAAAAGTCACGATCTTGATCAACAACGCCGGAGCGCAGAACCCGGCCACACCGATCGAAGCCACCGGCCGAGCCCTCTGGGAGCGCACCTTCGCCGTCAACGTGACCGGCCAGTTCCTCGGCATCAAGGCGGTCACCCCGGCGATGCGGCGAGCGGGCGGCGGCGCCATCGTCAACATCGGATCGACCATGGCGTACGGGGGCACGGCCCTCTACGCGTCCTACACCGCCGCCAAATGGGCGCTGCGCGGCCTCACCCGCAGCGCCGCCCTCGAACTGGGCCGCGACAACATCCGCGTCAACGCCCTGCACCCCGGCGTCATCGCCACCAAGCTCATCACCGAGCCGGCCGAGCCCGGCGGCCGCCCGATCGCCGACTTCTACGACCCTTCCCCGTACGCGATCCCCCGCCTCGGCGAGCCCGCCGACATCACCGCCGCCCTGCTCGACCTGGCCGCCGCCCGCTTCACCACCGGCACCGACGTGGTCGTCGACGGCGGCCTCCTGCTCGGCCCGGCCCTCTGACATGCCCACCGACGCCGCGATCCGCCGCGCCCTCGAACTGACCCCCGCGTCACCCACCCGCGCCCGGATCATCGACATCACCACGACCGGCCGGTCACCGACTCGGACGAGCGCCGCCGGGTCTTCAGCGCGATCGTCGACGACCTCAACCAGCCCAGCAATCCCGGCACCATCGCCCAGCCGGCCCACCTGGACGACTGGCTGCGCCTGAGCCGTCTCGTCGAGGTCACCTTCCCCGGCTGACTCCGGTCCTCACCTACTGGCAACCGGGGAGTGCTGCCGCGGCGCGAGCCGCATGCCGATCTCCGCACTGTCTGATATTTCGGCGGTGACGGGGAGTTCCGGATGGTGGACGAGATGGGCTCGGCCCGGCGGGGTGGGCTGCGGCGGCTGGTGGCCGACCGGCGCGTCGGCACGAAGGTCATGGCCGCGGTCGGCATCGTGGCGGTCATCGGCGTCGCCGACGGGCTGTTCGCGCTGGATCGCCTCGGCGCCATGAACGAGCAGGTCAAGACCGGTTATCAGATGAGCCAGCAGCTCAACACCATCGGCAACCTGCGCGCGGCGGTCAACCGCTCGTGGCTCGCCATGGACGACTACCTGCTGGCCACGAACGACACCGACCGCGCCACCGCGGACCAGGCCCTCACCACGGCCGAGAGTGAGGCCACCGGCTACGCGAAGGCCTACCAGGGCTTCCCCCTCGGCGCCGAGGCCGCCACGACGATCGTCTCGTTCGAGGCGGACTGGAAGAAGTACGCCGAGCTCGTCGACGACCGTACGGCGCTGAAGGACATCGACGCGGCCGACATGGCCGCCGTGAAGAAGTCGGTCCGGGCCGACCTGACCTCCCTGGCCGACCTCTCGGTCGAGGCCGGCGCCGACGAGCAGGCGACCGCCGAGGCCAGCTACCACTCGACCAAGTGGTGGGTGATCGCCCTGCTGATCGCCGGCGCGGCCGTCGGCCTGGCCCTCGCCGCCGGGATCGCCCGGATGATCGTCAAGCCGCTGTCGCGCTGCGTGGCCGCGCTCGACCGCATCGCCCAGGGCGACCTCACGGCCCGGGTGCACGTGGACAGCGCGGACGAGGTGGGCCGCATGTCGGCGGCGCTCAACGACACCGCGGAGGCGATGGGCGGCATGGTCGGCCGGATCACCACGAGCTCGTCGCTGCTGGCCGAGGCCTCGGAGGAGCTGTCGGCCGTGTCGCTCCAGCTGTCCGCGTCCGCCGAGGAGACCTCCGTGCAGGTCGGCGCGGTGTCGGATGCGGCCGGTCAGGTGTCGTTCGGCGTCCGTACGGTCTCCGACGGCGCCGACGAGATGGGCCTCTCGATCCGGGAGATCTCCAACAACGCCAACGAGGCGGCCGGTGTCGCCGCCGGCGCCGCCCAGGCCGCGGAGTCGACGAACGCCAGCGTCGCCCGGCTCGGCGCGGCGTCGGCCCAGATCGGCTCGGTCGTCGCCATGATCACCTCGATCGCCGAGCAGACCAACCTGCTCGCGCTGAACGCCACCATCGAGGCGGCCCGGGCCGGCGAGGCCGGCAAGGGTTTCGCCGTGGTCGCCAGCGAGGTCAAGGACCTGGCCCAGGAGACGGCCCGGGCCACCCAGGAGATCACCGCGCAGGTGTCCGCGATCCAGGCCGAGAGCGGCACCGCGGTGGCCGCGATCCAGGAGATCGGCAAGGTCATCGCGACCATCAACGACTACACCACGACGATCGCGGCCGCGGTCGAGGAGCAGACCGCGACCACCGCCGAGATCTCCCGCAGCGTCGGCCACGCGGCCGAGGGTGCGGCCAGCATCGCCGACACGATCGCCGGCGTCGCCGAGGCCGCCCGCCACGTCACCGAGGGCGCCACCGAGACACAGCAGACCGCCGCCGAGCTGGCCGACACGGCCGCCAAGCTTCAGGCCACGGTGGCCGCGTACCAGATCTGAGCCCTCTCACAGCCCCACCATCGGCCGGCAGGCCGGCACCCCTTCGACGTCGAACGGGGGCCGGACCTGCCCGGCCCAGCCCTCCCGGGTGAGCCGCAGCCGGTCGGACACCAGAGCCTCCCCGTCCCGGGCGTCCACGGAGATCCCGTCCCGCACATAGCCGAGCTTGCGCGACACCCGTTGCGACGCGTGGTTGTCCTGAAACACCTCGGTCAGCGCGGCCTCGGCCCCGAGATGATCGAAAGCCAGCGTCAACAGGCCGCTCCGGGCCTCGGTCCCGTACCCCTGCCCTTGATGCTCCAGCCCCAGCCACGACCAGGTCTTGACCTCACGGACCACCGCGAAGTCCCGAGCCCGGAGCCCGACCAGCCCGATCGGCTCCCCACCGCGGAACACCCCGAACCCGAGCTCCCAGTCCTCGGGCCGCCACGAGGCCAGAGCGCCCCAGTGCCCCCGCAGGACGGCCCGCTCCCGGTCCTCGGCGCTCCCCTCGGTCCACGGCGTGAGAAACGGCCGCTCCCCGTCCCGGTGAACCCCTTCACCGGCCAGCCGCGCCAGCCGCCCCAGCTCTTCCTCACGGGGAAGCCGCAACTCCACCCGCTCCCCGGAAAGACGAAGCCCGAACGGCGGCCAGAGATCGGAATCCATCCCCAGATCCTCCCGGCCACCCCGATTCGACGTCACCGCCATGGCGCTCCTATAAGTCAGGAGCCGTGCTCAACAGCCAGGCCAGCGGCTGAACACCCTCGGCCTCCAACTGGTACTCACGGGTGACGCCATCGAGGTGATGACGGTGAACGGTCGTTACGCCGTCCCTTTCGACGACCCAGTAGTTCGGGATCCCCGCCTTGGCGTATTCGATCTTCTTGACCACCCGGTCGACGACCTCAGAGCCTTTAGACACGACCTCTACGGCGAGCAGCAGCCCGGCCGTGCCCGCATGGCTCGATCGAGCCGGGCGCGGCGGCTGGCCCTTGGCCCACACAGTGAGGTCCGGCACTCGGCCGCCACCGACGTCGATGCCACAGTCCGTCACTACTTGTTCCGGGCCATAGCCGTTGATCAGGAACCAGGCGAACATCCGCGAGACCAACAGTGCGCGTTCGGGGTCGGCGGGGGCACGACGGACAACACTCCCTCAGGGCTGAGTTCGTAGCGATGGTTCTCATCGGCCGCAGCCATCACCGCAAGGTCATCCAACGTCACCTGCGCCGGCATCCCAGCACCCACAGCCTCGGCGCTCATCATGCCTCCCTCAGCAGTGCACGTTCCCCACCCGCCGTACCCCACCAACGTACC
Organism: Paractinoplanes atraurantiacus; assembly: GCF_900215205.1. Taxonomy (GTDB): domain Bacteria; phylum Actinomycetota; class Actinomycetes; order Mycobacteriales; family Micromonosporaceae; genus Actinoplanes; species Actinoplanes atraurantiacus. Next base: position 349,293 of record NZ_OBDY01000001.1, on the reverse strand, counting down.
GGCCCGAACGACCTCGGAGGGCAATCACCACTCGGAGTGGATTTGCGGCTGCGGACGGTCACTGGAATGGCGGAAGGGCTTCGGGATATTGACGGGGGTGCCTAAAGTCTCGCGGGTGACTGCCGTTTTGGAGATTGCCGGGCTGCAGAAGACCTATCGCAGCCGCAAAGGGACGCGAAAGGCGCTCGACGGGTTCGACATGGTCGTCGAGGCGGGTCAGGTGCATGGCTTTCTCGGGCCCAACGGGTCGGGAAAAACCACCACGTTGCGGACGCTCCTGGGGCTGATCAAGCCCAATGGCGGCCGCATGGCGATTCTCGGCAAGGAGGTTCCGCGGCATCTGCCGGAGACGGCCGGGCTGGTCGGGGCGATCGTCGAGAGCCCGCAGTTCTTCGGCAATTTCAGCGCCCAGGACACGCTGTCGCTGCTGGCCGACGCCGGCAACGTGAAACGGCAGCGGGTGACCGAGGTGCTGGAGCTCGTCGGGCTTCGTGATCGCGGCAAAGACCGGGTGAAGACGTATTCGCTCGGCATGAAGCAGCGCCTCGCGGTCGCTTCCGCTCTGCTCAAGCAGCCGAAGCTGCTGATTCTCGACGAGCCCGCCAACGGCCTCGACCCGGGCGGCATCCGGGAGATGCGCTCGCTGATGCGCAACCTGGCCGAGTCGGGCATGACCGTCGTGCTGTCCAGCCACATTCTCGGCGAGATCCAGCTGATCTGCGACGAGGTCACCATCATCTCGGCCGGGCGCCGGGTCGCGTACGGCTCCGTCTCCAGTGTTCTGGCCGGTCACGGCAGCGGGAAGACGAAGGTGCGGCTCGAGCCCGGCGTCGACATGCGGGCCGCGGTCGAGATGCTGCGGGCCAACGGCGCCCAGGTCACCGTCGAGGTCGACCACTTCACCGTCGGCAACGCCGGCAACCCGGCGCAGATCACCCGGATCCTGGCCGAGCGGCAGATCTACGTCAGCGAGCTGACCCCGGTCTCGGCCGACCTGGAGAGCGTCTTCCTGGAGCTGACCGGCACCGCGCCGGTCGAGGGGCAGAACCGCCAGGTGGATCAGACCGCGAGCGTCGGAGGGTGGGGACAGTGAGCCTCTACAAGGCGGAGACCCGGCGGCTGTTCAAGCGCCGCTTCACCAAGCTTTTCCTGCTGGGCGCCGTGGCTGTGCTGGCCGCCGTCGCCATCGGCATCTTCTTCTCCAACCAGAAGGTCGGCCCGGAGCAGATCGCCGCGGCCAAGGCGGACGCGCAGGCGCAGTTGGAGCGGGACGCCCAGCAGACCGAGAAGGACAAGGCGTCCTGCGAGGCGGCCAAGGGCACTCCGCAGGCGGGCAACTGGCCGCCCGACTGCGAGCAGCTGACCCCGCCGAGCCAGGAGAACTACAACTACGAGTGGTACATGCCGCCGACGTTCATCCTGCGGGAGAGCTTCCCCGACATGGCGACCACCCTGGCGGCGCTGCTGGCGCTGGCCGCCTTCATCATCGGCGCGTCCTTCGTGGGCGCCGAGTGGAGCAGCGGCGGCATGATGAACCTGCTGCTGTGGCGGCCGCAGCGGCTCAAGGTGCTGGGCACAAAGCTGCTCACCCTGCTGCTGTCGTTCACTGTCATCACCGTGGTGGCGTCGGCGATCTGGACCGGCGTCTTCTATCTGATCGCGGAGGCTCGCGGCAGCACCGACAGCATGACCTCGGGCGTCTGGCAGTCCTTCGCGATCATGGAGCTGCGCGGGCTGGCCCTGGTGCTGGTCGCGGGGGCGGTCGGGTTCGGGCTGGCCTCGCTGGGGCGGCACACGGCGATGGCGCTGGGTGTGACGATCGGCGCGGTGATCGTGTTCCAGTTCGGACTGGGTGTGGTGCTCGAGCTGGCCAAGGTGAAGTTCGTGCAGGCCTATCTGATCCCGGCCTGGATCACCGCCTGGATGAACAAGGAGGTCACGATCCAGGACTACAACTCCTGTGACTTCTCCTCGGTCAACGGCTGCCAGCCGGCCGAGCTGACATTGACCTGGCCGATGGCGGCCGCTCTGCTCGGGGGCGTTTTCGTTGTTGTCACCACTGCCGCAATGTGGACGATGCGTAGTCGAGACATCACGTGACGTAAGAGCTTATGCTGACGACCATGTCCGACGAGCAGCCCGCCATCCCGGCGCCCCGTGAGCCGGACAGGTCTGAATTGTCCGAGCGTGATCGCGAGATCCTCTCCTTCGAAGCCCGCTGGTGGAAACACGCGGGCTCCAAGGAGCAGGCGATCCGGGACACGTTCGAGCTCTCCTCGACGCGCTACTACCAGCTGCTGAACGCCCTGCTCGACAACCCGGCGGCCCTCGAACACGATCCCGTGCTCGTGGGCCGCCTCCGTCGTCTCAGATCCACCAGGGCCCGCACCAGAAGACGTTAAGGCCGGTGCGTTTCCGCGTACGCCTCGAGCCAGGCGACCTGGGTCGGGTCAAGTGACGCCCGCACCCGTCGCCGAGCGGCCGCCACGTTGCCGGCCGTGACCGTGGTCGCCTCCAGCGAGTCCCGCATGGCCGCCAGCGCCGCCTCGCGGATCAGTGCCGCGCAGTCGGCCGCCGAGAAGCCCTCCAGCTCGCCCGCCAGGACTTTGAGATCGACCGCTTCGTCCAGCGGCACCGCCTTGGCCGACGCCTCCAGGATCGCGGCGCGCGCGTCGGCGTCCGGCGGCGGCACGTAGACCAGCCGTTCCAGCCGCCCCGGCCGCAGCAGGGCCGGGTCGATCAGGTCGGGCCGGTTCGTCGCCCCGATCACCACCACGTTGCGCAGGTCTTCCACCCCGTCGAGCTCGGTCAGCAGGGCCGCCACCACCCGGTCGGCCGTGCCGCCGTCGGTGGCCTGCCCGCGGGTCGGTGCCAGCGCGTCGACCTCGTCCAGGAAGACCAGCGTGGGCGCCGCCTCACGGGCCCGGCGGAACAGCTCCCGTACCGCCCGCTCGCTGTCGCCGACCCACTTGCTCAGCAGCTCGGCGCCCTTGACCGACAGCACGTTGGCCTTGCCGGTGCCGGCGATCGCCTTGACCAGATACGTCTTTCCGCAGCCGGGCGGCCCGTAGAGCAGGACGCCGCGCGGCGGCGAGACGCCGAGCCGGGCGAACGTGTCCGGATAGGTCAGCGGCCACAGCACCGACTCGGTGAGCACCTGCTTGACGTCGGCCAGGTCGCCCACGTCGTCGAGGGTCACGGCGGCGACCTCGAGCGTCGAGTCGGCCATCGAGGTGGGCCGCACGACGTCGAGCGCGCCCTCGAAGTCGGCCATCGTCACGGTCGGCGACTCGGCGTCCTTCTGGCGCAGCGCCGCCCGCACGCCGGCCTCGCGGGCCAGCGCTCCGAGGTCGGCCGCGACGAAGCCCGGTGTGCGGCCGGCGATCTCGTCGAGGCGTACGTCCTCGGCCAGCGGCACGCCGCGGGTGAGCACCCCGAGTTGCTCGCGGCGGAGCGCCTGGTCGGGCAGGGGCACGGCCAGCTGGACAGCGAGCAGGTCGGGCGCGCGCAGCGACGGGTCGACCGACTCGGGACGGCTCGTCGTGCAGACCACGGCCGCGCCAGATCGGACGACCTCTTCGAGGACCTGGCGGAAGACAGTGGCGATCGGCTTGGGCTCGTCGCGCGGAGCGAGCGCGTCCACGTCCGAGAACAGCAGAACGGCCGGTCCGCCGGAGCGGGCATCGCGCGCCAGCTCGCGCAATCGGGCCGCGGCCGAGTCGGCGGCCAGCGCGGCCAGCTCCGGCGCCCATGTGGGCAGGACCCGCGCGCCGACCTGCGCCGCCACGGCCCGTACCAACGCGGATTTCCCTGATCCGGCGGGACCCGAGATCAGCACGCCCAGCGAGACCTTGGTGTTGAGCCGGGCCAGCACCTCGCCGTGGTGGAAGCCGAGGTCGAGCAGTTCCTGAAGCTCCTTGGCCTGGGCCCGCAGCCCGGGCAGGTCGTCGATGCTCGGCGGCGGCACGTCGGGATCGGTCGAGGCGGGCTCCTGAGCCCGCACGGCCGGACCGGGCACGGGCGATGAGCTCTGCCCGTCCTGCCAGCCGACCACCGTGTCCATGGTGACGACCGCGGCTTCGGCCCCCTCGACCGCGACGACCGTCAGCAGAGCTGTCGTCCACTGGTAGCCGAGCCGGTTGCGCAGGTTGCGGCCGATGTCCTGCACCGGCGGGCGCTGGCCCTCGCGCAGCGGCACGTCCTGCGGGTAGAGCGAGACGTTGTCGCCCTCGCTGAGCACCTTGCCGAGCAGGGCCAGGCGCAGGATCTCGGGCGAGACCAGCGCGACCACGTCGGCCGGGCCGGCCAGCGTGACCCGGCGCGCGGCCACCGCCGGCAGCTTGGCCACGGTGACCCGGGCGCCGTCGCGGATGCCCAGGTTGCCCAGGGTGAGGTCGTCGGCGTAGAGGAACTCGCGGCTCGCGGACGCCTCGGCCTTGGCGGCCAGCGCCGCGGTCGTGCGGCTGCCGGTCAGGCGTACGGGATCACCGGGGTTGATCGTCAGGGCCGTCATGACCGCCGGATGCAGCCGGACCACACCGCGGCGGTTGTCGAGAGCGGCCAGCCGGAGGGTCGCCGTCAGCGTGAGTTCTTCGTCCACCGGGACCACGCTATCGTCCGATCGCTCCTGAGAGGTTTCACAGCCGCCGCTCAGACGCGGCCGGATAGCGTTTCGGCATGTCTTGGTCATCACGGCTGCCCCGGCTCACCCGCAGCCGCGTCATCGCCGGCGCTGTGGTCCTCGTGCTCGTCGCGGGGCTGGTCGGGTGGGCCGCGTGGCCGGAGAGCAGGGACTGGACCTCCGAGGACCAGATGATCACCGTGCCGACCGGGCCCGGCGGCTCCGGGTCGGTCTCTCTCGACACCCGGCTCTACCTGCCGAAAGACCACGACGACAAGGTCCCGGCGGTGCTGCTCGCGCACGGCTTCGGCGGCACCAAAGAGTCGGTCAGCGACGACGCCGAGTCGCTCGCCGGCCGCGGCTACGCCGTGCTGACCTGGACCGCGCAGGGTTTCGGCCGCAGCGGCGGGCAGATCCACCTGGACAGCCCCGACTACGAGGTCCGCGACGCGCAGGGCCTGCTCGACTGGCTCGCCGCGCGCAAGGAGATCCGCACCGACGCCACGGGCGACCCCCGCGTCGGGGTGGTCGGCGGCTCGTACGGCGGCGCCCTGGCCCTGATGCTGGCCGCCCAGGACCCCCGGGTCGACGCGATCGTCCCGTCGATCACCTGGAACGACCTGAGCAACGTCTTCCTCCAGCAGTCGGCGTCCACCGAGGCCACCGGCGTCTTCAAGAAGGGCTGGGCCGGCGTCTTCTTCGGCAACGGCGGTTCCGACGCCTCTTCCGAGGCACTTGCGAATCCCGCCTGCGGGCGCTTCGCGGCCGACATTTGCGCCGCGTACCTGCAGGTCGCCACTACCGGCGTACCCGATCAAAAGACCCTGGATCTTCTTCGCAAGTCGAGCCCGGCACCGGTCCTGAGCAAGATCAAGGCGCCCACGCTGCTCGTGCAGGGCGAGGTCGACACGCTCTTCCCGCTCTCCGAGGCCGACGCGAACGCCAAGGGCATCGCCGCCGCCGGCACCCCCGTGCGGGTCGCCTGGTTCACCGGCGGCCACGACGGCGGCGCCGGCCCGCAGACCGACCAGGACAGGGTGAAATTCCTGACCGTGCAGTGGCTCGACCACTACGTGAAGGGCGAGGGCGACAAACCGTCCGACAGTTTCACGTATTCGCGGGTGGCCGGCTTCAGCGCGCTCGACCGGGGCCTGGTGACCAACGGGTACTCCACCGACGCGTACCCCGGACTCGGCGGAACCGGCAGCACCCAGATCTCCCTGCAAGGATCGGCGCAGCCGATCGCGAACCCGCCGAACGGCAACCCGGGCGCGCTGTCGTCGCTGCCCGGCACCGGCGGCCGGCTCAGCACGCTGCTGGCCGGTGTCGCGGCCGACATCCCCGGCCAGTTCGCGGCCTTCGATTCCGGGCCGCTGCCCGAAGCGGTCGACGTCGCGGGCGCGCCGGCCGTGCGGCTACGCGCGGCCTCGCCCACTGGTGAGGCCACGCTCTTCGTCAAGCTCTACGACGTCGATCAGCAGGGCGCCGAGACGCTGAGCGCCGGCCTGATCGCCCCGGTCCGGCTCACCGGCCTGCCGTCGTCGATCTCCGAGGCCGAACCGGTGACGGTCACGCTTCCCGCGATCGTCCGTCAGATCGACAAGGGTCATTCCGTACGGGTCGTGGTGGCCACCACCGACCAGGCGTTCCTCTCGCCCACCGAGCCCGCCACGTACACCGTCGCGGTCGAGCCGGCGTTGACCCTGCCGACGGTCGTGGGCGAGCCGATCGCCAACCCGCAGACCGTGTGGCGCTACGTGCTGGCCGGGCTCCTGCTGGCCATCGCCCTCGGCCTGGCGGTGGTCCTTCTGATGCGGCGCCGCCGGCTTCGGCGGCAGCACACCCCGACCGAGTTGGAGTACGCGGACACGCCGCTCGTGGTCAAGGGCCTGCGCAAGGCGTACGGGGACGGGTTCGTGGCCGTCGAGGAGATCAGCTTCACGGTCGAGCGCGGCCAGGTGGTCGGCCTGCTCGGCCCGAACGGCGCCGGCAAGACGACCACGCTGCGCGTGCTCATGGGCCTGACCATGCCGACCGCCGGCGAGGCACTGGTCTTCGGCCACCGCCTCGTCCCCGGCTCGCCGGTGCTGTCCCGGGTCGGCGCGCTCGTCGAGGGCCCCGGCTTCATGCCGCACATGACCGGCTGGGAAAACCTCCAGGCGTACTGGAAAGCCACCGGCCGTCCCGTCGAGGACGCCCACTTCGACGAGGCCCTGGCCATCGCCGGCCTCGGCGACTCGGTGCACCGGCGCACCCGCAAGTACAGCCACGGCATGCGCCAGCGGCTCGCCATCGCCCAGGCCATGCTCGGCCTGCCCGAGCTGCTCGTGCTGGACGAGCCGACGGATGGCCTCGACCCGCCGCAGATCGCCGAGATGCGCCGGGTCCTGAAGCGCTACGCCACCGACGGCCGCGCGGTGCTGGTCTCCAGCCACCTGCTGGCCGAGGTGGAACAGACCTGCACGCACGCCGTGGTCGTCAACAAGGGCCGGATCGTCGCCTCCGGCCCGGTCGAGGACATCGTCGGCGAGTCCCCGTCGGTGCAGATCGAGGTGTCGGACGTGCCCGCGGCGTCCCGGGTCCTCAGCGACCTGGGCGTGCGCTCGGTGACACCGGACGGCCCCAGCGGCCTGATCGTGGACGTGAACGGCACCCCGCGCTCCGAGGTGATCGCCTCGCTGGTGCGGGCCGGGGTGGACGTGGACAGGGTGGTGCCACGCCGGCGCCTCGAGGACGCTTTCCTGGCCCTGGTCGGCGAGAGCTCGGCAGGAAGTGGAGACCGATGAGCGTGCTTTCTTCTCCCCCGTCAGCCGGCGCGACCGGCTACCGGCCGTCCCGCACCCTGCCGATCTGGGCCGAGGTCCGCCGGCAAGCCTCCCGGCGCCGTACGCAGGGCGCGCTCGGCTTCATGGTCCTGCTCCCGCTGATCGTCCTGGTGGCGTTCGCCTTCGGCGGCAACGGCGACGACGAGTCCGAGGGCAGCGCCTTCGGCAGCCTGGTCGACCTGGCCACCTCCGGCGGCCTCAACTTCGCCCTGTTCTGCCTGGCCGTGTCGGCCGGCTTCCTGCTGGTCGTGGTGGTCGCCCTGTTCTGCGGCGACCCGGTGGCCAGCGAGGCCGGCTGGGGCAGCCTCCGATATCTGCTGGCCATTCCGGTCCCGCGGGCCCGCCTGCTGGCGGTCAAGCTGATCGTGGCTCTGCTCTACTCCCTGGCCGCCCTGCTCACCCTGACCGTGACGGCCCTGATCGCCGGCACGATCCGCTACGGCTGGCACCCGCTGGGCAGCTCGGTGGCGGCCGAGATCCCACCCGGACAGGGCCTGCTGCGCATCCTGGGCGTGGCCGGCTACCTGGCCGTCTCCATGCTGATCGTCGCCGGCATCGCCTTCCTGCTGACCGTCCTGACCGACGCCCCGCTGGCCGCGGTCGGCGGCGCGGTGATGCTCTGGATCCTGTCCAGCATCCTCGACCAGATCACCGCCCTGGGCGGCATCCGCAACATCCTGCCCACCCACTACAGCGACGCCTGGATGGGCTTGCTCTCGACCCCGGCCCAGGTCGACGACCTGGTCAAGGGCGCCATCGCCGCCATCTGCTACGCCACGGTCTGCTGGTCCCTGGCGTTCTGGCGCTTCACCCGCAAGGACGTCACTTCCTGAACGCCGCAACCTCACCCCGGGTCGCCTCATCCAGCTCGGCCAGGTCGACGGCTTCGGCAACGCCCCGAAGCCGCGCGGCCTGCTCGGCATGCCCCTGCCAGTAGCTGTGCGGCACCCGCACCACCGCGGCCAGCAGGTCCCCGGGGTAGAAGTCCCCTTCGGCCAGCGGATCCCGCTCCAGCTCATCGAGCGCCAGCGGAACGAGGGTCTCGAGCCCTTCCTTCTGCCCGATGAGCACCCGAAGCCCTTCAACCCCCAGCGTCCCGACCGGCTGCCGCCGCAGCGCGTAGACCGTCGTCATCAGCCGCGAGGCATCCGCCGGCGGCTCACCCCAGGCCTTCCCCTCGATCTCTTCCAGCGACTGCTGCACGTCTGCCTCCTAAAGGCGGGGTACGAACTGCTCCGAATGATCGAGCAGACGGCTGGCTTCGGACAACTCACTCTGATACGCGGCGCGTTCCGCTTCCGTCGTCCGGGAGTCACCCAGCAGCCGCTTGAGCTGATCTATCCGGCGCGTGAGACCCCGCTGCGCATTGCGCACCTCATCCACGTGATCCCACGGCTGGCCGGACGGCTTCCGGGCGACGACCTCACCGTTCAGCTCGCGCCGGGCCGCGTCCAGATCCCGGTCGGTCAGGTGTTCCTTCATCCGGTCGGTCTTGCTCGGTACCGACCGCGACGGCTGGCTGCCGCTCATCGGCGAGACCGCGTCCTCACCCGCGGCGTGCTGCATGAGGGATGTCGTGGCGGCTCCGGTGATCGCCACCCCGGTCGTGATGCCGGCCGCGGAGACCACATTCAGCGGCACGCCGGCGACCGCACCCACGCCGGTCGCGTCGAGTGCGAATCCCACTCCCTCCCCGCCCGCGCTGACCGCGGTGAGCAGGAGCCCGCCGGCCAGGGCGGCGGTCTCGCCCGGGTGCTGGATCATCGCGTTGCCGAACGAGGCGAGCCCGTTGACGACATCCGCGCCCACATCCAGCGCGAAGTCCCCGACAGCATCGAGCCAGCTCGACTCCTCCGGCGCGGCGTCCGCTTCCGCGTTCAGGAAGCGCGCCGCGGCGTCACCATCCTGGACGACCTGGTCACGCGCGTTCTTCAGAGTGTCCCGCGCGGCCTGCCGGCCGGCCTCTCCGCTGTCCACGAAGGGAGCGACGACCTGCCCCGGAACGGCCTGTGCCACCTGCTGGTCATAGGCCTGCCGGGCCCGCGCCGACGCGGCCTCACCCTCGTCCCACAGCCGGATCGCCTCGGCCGCCTGACCCTGCGCCCACCGCAGCGTGCCCGCGTAGACGGCCAGGCCGTCGGCGGCCGTCGCGAGCGAGTTGGAGGCTTCATACCACTTGTTGGGCTCGTAACTGAACTTCTCCCGGAACGCGTCGCCCGCCTCGCCGGTCCAGGCGCCGGTGTCGATGTCGACCAGGCCATCGCCGGCCTTCTCCGCGTTCGCCGCCCTGTCCCGCAGCGCCCGGACGTTGCCCTCCACCGCCGCCGGGTCACCCGGCACCAATGCCAGTGGGTCACGGGTCTGGCCGAGCTCAGTCATCGACGACACCCCGGCCCGGGTCGGTGGTCAGGCGCCCGGCCGAAGCGGCGTCCGCCGACCGGTAGGCCTTCGCGGCCTCGTCCAGGATCTTCCCGATCGCCTCGGCGTCCTCCACGAGGATGTCGAGGCCCTCGTTCCACCGATCGCAGAAACTCTCCATCGCGCGGTGCAACCCCGCGTGCCCGTAGGCGCCGGCCGCCCGGTCCAGATCCTCCAGAGCGGAGTCGCGCTGGTCTGCCACGCTTTGCCTGATGCCCGCCGAGGCCGCTTCCAGGACCTCGATCTCCACGTGAAACCCGGCACCGTCCATCGTCTCTCGCCTGCCTTCACCCCGTGTCGGCGGTCCGTCGAACGTCGCTCCCGCGAGGCTAGACCCCGCCCGCAATATCGACGCTGATCAACTTTTGACGGCGGACGAGCCACGTGAGGGAGACTTGCTGGCGGATGCAATGAGATGCGATGTCGGAGGCTGCCCGTATGACTGCTGTTCAGGACATTCCGCTGCGGACCATCGAAGGGGAGGACACGTCGCTGGCCGCGTATGACGGGCAGGTTCTGCTTGTGGTCAATGTGGCCTCCAAGTGTGGGCTGACGCCTCAGTACGACGGGCTGGAGAAGCTGCACGAGCGGTTCCGGGACAGCGGCTTCAGTGTGCTCGGGTTTCCGGCCAACGACTTCATGGGGCAGGAGCCGGGGACCGACGAGGAGATCGCCGAGTTCTGCCGGAGCACTTTCGACGTGCAGTTCCCGATGTTCTCCAAGATTGTCGTCAAGGGCGAGGGGCAGCACCCGCTCTACGCCGCGCTGACCGAGGCCGTCAAGCGCGAGGACGGCAGCGTCGACGTGCAGTGGAACTTCGAGAAGTTCCTCATCTCGCGCACCGGCGAGGTCGTCGGCCGGTTCTCGCCGCGGGTCACGCCCGAGGACGAGACCCTCGTCGAGGCCATCCAGAAGCAGCTTTAGGCGCAGATGACCTGCACTCCGGCGTCTCTGAGCGCGGCCACCACGTCGGCCGGGGCGCCGGAGTCGGTCACCAGGGTCTCGACCTTGCTGATCGGGCAGATGCGGGCGAAGGCGTGGCCGCCCAGCTTCGACGAGTCGGCGATCACCACGACTTTTTTCGCCCGCGCCACCATCAGGCTGTTCATCGCCGCCTCGCCTTCGTGGTGGGCCGCCGCGCCCAGTTCCACGTCCAGCGCGTCGACGCCGAGCAGCACGATGTCCAGCGTCACTTCCTTCAGCAGCGCGCCGCCCAGCGGGCCGACCAGTTCGAACGACTGGGGGCGGACCACGCCGCCGGCCACGACGATCTTCATGCGGGAGCGGACCAGCAGCTCGTTGGCGATGTTCAGGGCGTTGGTCACCACCGTGAGCTGGGCGCCTTCGCCGCCGGCGTTCAGGTCGGGGCGTACGGCCAGGGCCCGCGCCACCTCGGTCATCGTGGTTCCGCCGTTGAGGCCGACGACCGTGCCGGGTGTGACCAGGCGGGCCGCGGCCTCGCCGATGCGCTGCTTCTCGGCGGAGTGCTTGGCGCTCTTGTAGCGCAGCGGCAGGTCGTACGAGACACCGTTGGCGACGGCGCCGCCGCGGGTGCGGGTGATCATCTGTTGCTGGGCGAGCTGGTCGAAGTCGCGCCGGATGGTGGCCTGGGAGACGTCCAGGCGCTCAGCCGCGTCCTCCACGCTGACCCGGCCGCTCTCGGCGAGTAACTCGAGCAGGGCATTCCACCGCGCGTACCGGTCCACCGAGACTCCCCGATGAGCGTTCCATGATAAGAGTGTGCACATTAGTGAGCGAAAGCCCGGGAAGCAAACCTCGGCGCTGCGCGGTAGGTCAAAGCGGCTGGTCACCAATGCTTGCGTCCCCGGCGGCCTTCCACGCAGAATGGCGCTCGAAAGTGCCTAAAACCGAGCGCATATGCGCAGCGACGCACGGTGTGAAGGGTGTCCCATGAGCTACGTCAAGGTGGAGATCGCGAGCCAGCCCGAGTGCTGGCGCAAGGCCGCCGAGCTGGCCGACTCCCCGGGCCTGCCCGCGAAGGGTGAGCGGGTCGCAGTCGTCGGCTGCGGCACCTCGTGGTTCATGGCCAAGGCGTACGCCTCCTTGCGCGAGCGGGCCGGCCACGGCGAGACCGACGCCTTCCAGGCCTCCGAGTTCCCGCGAGGCCGGCAGTATGACCGAATTGTCGCCATCACCCGCTCGGGCACGACGACCGAAGTGCTGGACTTGATCAAGCGGGAAAGCAACGTCACCGTGATCACGGCCGACGGGACGCAGCCCGCCGCCCAAGAAAACACAGCCATCGTGCTCGACTTCGCCGACGAGCAGTCGGTCGTGCAGACCCGCTTCGCCACCAGCGCCCTCGCGCTGCTGCGCTCGCACCTCGGCGAGGACATGGACCCGGTCGCGGCCGACGCCGAGGTCGCCATCCGCCTGCCGCTGCCCGTGCACCCGGCGCTGGCCGAGCAGATCACCTTCCTGGGCCGGGGCTGGACCGTCGGCCTGGCCGAGGAGGCCGCCCTGAAGTGCCGGGAGGCCGCCGGATATTGGGCCGAGGCGTACCCGGCCATGGACTACCGGCACGGCCCGATCGCGATCGCCGCCCCCCGCCGCGTCGTCTGGGCGTTCGGCGAGATCCCGGCCGGACTGGCCGACGACGTGGAGGCCACCGGCGCCTCGTTCGTGCACAGCCGCCACCACGGCGGATATGCCGCGCTGGGCAGCTGGTGCGGCGGCCGGGCCCCGCTCGACCCGATGGCCGACCTGATCGTCGCCCAGCGCGTGGCCGTGCTGCTCGCCACCAGCCAGGGCCTCGACCCCGATCGCCCTCGCAACCTGACCCGCTCGGTCATCCTGGGATGAAAGACGTCGTCGTCGCCCTCGACGTGGGCGGCACGGGCATGAAGTGCGCCCTGGTCGGCACCGACGGCGTGGTCCGCCACTCCGAGCGCCATCCCACCCTGGCCGAGCGCGGCCCCGAAGCCGTCCTCGACAACATTGTCGACATCGCCGACGGGCTGGCTCGGACGGCGAAGGCCGAAGGTCTGACGCCCATCGCCACCGGCATCGCCGTGCCCGGCGTGGTCGACGAGGCCAACGGCATCGCCGTCTGGTCGTCCAACATCGGCTTCCGCGACGTTCCGGTGCGGGCCCGGCTGGAGGAACGGCTGGGCCTTCCGGCCGCGCTGGGTCATGACGTACGCGTCGGCGGCATCGCCGAGGCACGCCTGGGCGCCGGCCGGGGCCGCGGTCACGTGCTCTTCGTGGCGATCGGCACCGGCATCGCGGCCGCCCTGGTCGTCGACGGCACCGGCTATCCGGGCGCGCACGGCGCGGCCGGCGAGCTCGGCCACATCGTGGTCCGCCCGGGCGGCAACCCGTGCGGCTGCGGCCAGCGGGGCTGCCTGGAGGCGCACACCTCGGCCAAGGCGGTCGGCCGCCGCTACGCGGAGCTGTCCGGCGAGCCCGGCGCGACCGCGTTCGACGTGGTCAGCCGCCTGGAGACCGACGAGCTGGCCCGCACGGTCTGGCTCGAGACGATCGACGTGCTGGCCGACGGCCTGGTCATCGCCCAGGCCCTCTACGACGTCGACGTGCTGGTGCTCGGCGGCGGCCTGGCCGAGGCGGGCGAGGCGCTGCTCGGCCCGCTGCGCGAGGCGTTCGCGGCCCGGGTCACCTTTCACCGCACCCCCGAGATCGTGCGCGCGGAGCTCGGCGACGAGGCCGGCTGCCTCGGCGCGGCCCTGCTCGCCCTGGACCACCTTCAGGAGTCACAGTGACCCGCATCGGCGGCCGCATCGTCCGTCCCGGCGCCGTCGTCGAGGGTTACGTCGAGGTCGACGGCCCCACGATCCTCGAGGTCGCCGCCGGCAACGACGCCGGCGACGACGTGATCGTGCCCGGCTTCGTCGACATCCACTGCCACGGCGGCGGCGGGCACACCTTCACCACCGGCGACGCCGAGTCGGCCCGGTCCGCGGCCGCCTTCCACCTCGGCCACGGCACCACGACCATGCTGGCCAGCCTGGTCAGCTCCCCGTTCGAGCTGATGCGCGACGCGACCGCGGCCTATCTCCCGCTGATCGAGGCGGGCGTCATCGCCGGCGTGCACTACGAGGGCCCGTACCTCTCCGAGGTCCGCTGCGGCGCCCAGAACCCGGACTTCCTGCGTGACCCGTCGATCGGCGAGCTGCAAGAGCTGATCAAGACCGCGGCCGTACGTCTCGTGACGATCGCCCCCGAGCTTCCGGGCGCCCTGGAGGCGATCGCGTTCCTTCGTGAGAACGGCGTGGCCGCCGCGGTCGGGCACACCGACGCCACTTACGAGCAGACCCTGGCCGGCGTCGCGGCCGGCGCCGCCGTGGGCACCCACCTGTTCAACGGCATGCGCCCGCCGCACCACCGCGAGCCCGGCCCGGTGATCGGCCTGCTCTCCTCGCCGGCGGTCTGCGAGCTGATCGCCGACAACATCCACCTGCACCCGGGCATGCTGGCCTTCGCGGCGCGGACCGCCGGCCCCGACAAGGCCGCGCTGATCACCGACGCGATGGACGCGACCGGCATGGCCGACGGCACCTACGACCTGGGCGGCCAGGAGGTGACGGTGGCCGAGGGCGTGGCTCGCCTGGCCCGCAACGGCTCGATCGCCGGCAGCACCCTGACCATGGACGTGGCCCTGCGCAACGCGGTCGCGGCCGGCATCAGCCTCGAAAACGCCGTCGCCATGGCCAGCACGACCCCGGCCCGGGTCCTCGGCCTCGCCGATCAGACCGGCGCGCTGGAGGCCGGCCTGAGCGCCGACCTCGTCGTCCTGAATCCGGACTTAACGGTGAAGCGCGTCATGCGGCGCGGAGTCTGGGTATAACGGCCGCTCCCAACCCCCGAGCCGCGGCAGAGGTACCGAGTCCCAGCTCACGCGCGAGATCAACCGCGCCAACACCAGCCCGAGCAGCAGCCCGGCCACCGAGTCGGTCAGCCAGTGGAAGCCGGTGTACACCGTCGTGCAGAAGACGATCACGACCGGCACAACCCGAAGCAAGATCGTCTCGCGTGGACTCAAAGATCGCCGTAGAAGCGCCGCGATCAGGATCGCCAGCACCGCGTACCAGACCAGCGAGTTGCCCAGGTGCCCCGACGGGTAGCTCATCGCCTCGGCCCCGGACGCGAACGGATTGTGCATGACCGTCTTGTCCGGCCCGTCGAAACGCGGGGCCGCCCGGTCGGCCCAGATCTTCAGGGGCCCGATCGTTACGTACGTCAGCAGGAAAGCCGCCACGAAAGGCAGCACCGCGCGCACCGACCGGGTCCGCCACGTGAGCACGCCGGTCAGGATCAGCGCGACCGGCATCAGCACCTGGCCGCCCTGCCCGAAGTAGTTGAGCACGCGGGCCGTCCAGTAGACCGGATCGGGCTGATGCGCGAACGCCCAGTCGGCCACCCGCTGGTCGAGCGTCAGCAGGTGGCCGTTGATCAGGGCGACGGTGAGCGCGACGAACGCCGCGAGGAACGCGACGTCGGGCCACCAGCTCTTCGGTTTACGCACGCCCTCAAAACTAGATGTACGCGCGCAACTTCGCGGCCAGCAGGTCGCCGCGGACGCCGGAGTTGGGGCAGCCGCCGAAGTGGTGCAGGGCCACCACCTTGTCGGTCTTGCGGGACAGCACCGGCGAACCGGACGAGCCGCCCTCGGTGTCGCAGTAGTAGGCGACGTCCGACTGGGTCGCGTACCCGTTGTAGCCGGGGTCGACCACCGAGCAGTTGCCGGCCTTCTCACCGAGCGACCCGGCGATGCGGGTCGGCTCGCCGGCCGGGTGCTGCGGGACGTAGAGCTCCTGGTTCCGGGCGGGGCGGGCGGTGTCCAGGGTCAGGTAGCCGAATTTGCGTACGGCCGCGAAGTTGGAGACCGAGAAGAGCGTGTAGTCGTAGACCCGGTCGGTCGTCAGGACCGAGGCGCCCCACACCTTGGTCGGCTTGTAGACGTCGTAGCCGCCGCACCGCGCGCACTGGTAGTTGAACCAGACCTCGGTGTCGTGGGCCTCGGCCGTGCTGGTGAAGCAGTGGTTGTTGGTGAGCATGCGGTTGTTCGTGCCGACCCGCCAGCCGGTGCACAGCTCGGTCCCGTTGATCAGGAGCCGGGCGATGGCCTTCGACTTGGTGTAGGCGACCGGGTCGGACGAGCGGTAGCAGACCGCGTCGGCCGAGGTGTCGCTGCCACAAACAGATTCTTCTTTGCCCGTACGCCCGGGCACCGTCAGCTGCTCCTCGGGCTGCTCGCGCTGCTCGGAGCGGCTGAAGCCCTTGGCCACCCGGTCGACGTCGACGCCGAGCGTGCCCAGCAGCTCGCCCAGCCGCAGCGGGTCGGCCGGGCCCCGGTGCATCTCCAGCACCGCGGTGTCGCCGGTGACCGACATGGCCCAGCGGTCGCTGTCGTGGTCGCCGAGCTCGGGGGCGTCGTAGCGGTAGGACTCGGTCCCGTCGGCGTTGGAGACGGTCACGTAGTCGCCGGGCAGCATCTCCATGCGGGAGAAGTGCAGCTTCACATAGGACGCGCCGGGGTAGCGGAACGTCTCCTTCGCCGGCTTGCCGCCCAGGTAGCCGAGCAGCCGGCGCACGTTGAGCAGCTCGCCGACCTTCTGCCGCCCGTCACCCTTCACGGCGGACGCCGACTCGTGCCGGCCTTCCTGGTCCAGCAGCTGCTCATCCGTGGCCTCCGAGGCCGACGGGACCGGCGGGACGGATGAGGCGCCGGGTGCCGCCGCCGCGTCGGGCGCCTCGGGCACGCCGGCCATCGGCGCGGCTTCTGCTTCGGCGGTCTGTTCCGCTGCGACGGGTGTGCGCTCCACCGGCGAGGGCGCCTGCTGCCAGGTGCCGACGGGCTGTGAGTCGCCCGCGGCCTTCCACGCGGTCGCGCCGGCCGTGCCGGTCAGGGCCAGAGCCGCGCAGGCCGCGACTGCTATGCCTGCCTTACGTCGCATTTAGTTCAACCCGCCATTCACGTCATATCAGGGACATATGTGCTAATCAGGCGTTCTCGCTTGTGTGTAACGAGCCACCTGCGGCAGCGACGCGCCGGGGAGAGCGTGCACACTGGTTCGGTGCGAATCACTTCCGCCGTCGTCGACCCAGCGCTGCTGGAACTGCCGTGGGGCATTCCGCTGGAGGAATGGCCCGCGGATCACCTGGTCGCCCTGCCTCAGGGCATCTCCCGCCACATCGTGCGGTTCGTGAAACTCAACAACGTGGTGTACGCCCTCAAGGAGACCCGGGAACGGATCGCCGAGAAGGAGTACGACCTGCTGCGCGCGCTCGAACGCATCGACTTCCCGTCGGTCGAGGCGGTCGGCATCGTCACCGACCGGGAGGACGCGAACGGCGAGCCGCTGGAGAGCGTGCTGATCACGCGGCACCTGCAGTTCTCGCTGCCCTACCGCGCGCTGTTCTCGCACGTGCTGCGGCCCAACACGCTCAACCGCCTGCTCGACGCGCTGGCCGCGCTGGTGGTGCGGATGCACCTCACCGGCTTCTCCTGGGGCGACTGTTCACTGTCGAACACGCTGTTCCGCCGCGACGCCGGCGCCTTCGCGGCCTATCTGGTCGACGCCGAGACCGGCAACCTCTACCCCAAGCTCTCCGAGGGTCAGCGCAGCGAGGACGTCGAGATCCTGCGGCTCAACATCTTCGGCGAGCTGCTCGACCTCGAGGCGGCCGAGCTGCTGCACGAGTCGATCGACCCCGAGGCCGTGGTCGACGACATCGTGGCGCGCTACGAACGGCTGTGGCACGAGGTGACGTACGAGCAGAAAGTGCCCCGTGACGACGCCCGGCACGACATCGAGGGCCGCATCCGGCGTCTCAACGAGCTCGGCTTCGACGTGGCCGAGGTGGCCATGTCCACGACCGACGGCGGCTACCGGGTGCGCCCCAAGGTCGTCGACGCCGGCTACCACACCCGGCGCCTGCTGCGCCTGACCGGCCTCGACGCCGAGGAGAACCAGGCCCGGCAGCTGCTGAACGACCTGGACACCTACCGGGCCGAGAGCCTGCTCACCGACGAGCAGCAGGCCGCGCACCGCTGGCTCACCGAGGTCTTCGAGCCGGTGGTCCGTGCCGTGCCGCCCGACCTGCGCCGCAAGCTGGAGCCGCAGGAGATCTTCACCCAGGTCATCCAGCACAAGTGGCTGCTCTCCGAGCAGGCCGGCCGCGACGTGGGCATGGCCGCGGCCGTGCAGTCCTACCTCAAGGACATCCTGGCCAAGAAACCGGACGAGCAGGCCGTCCTCGGGGTCGAGGTCGGCTCACTCGCCGCCGGTCTCTAGCGGCCGCGCCGCCCGCTCCAGCAGCACCCGCAGGCCGGCCCGGCGGGCCACCACCACGATCTCGTCGCCCGGCGCCAGCACGCGCCGGGCGTCGGGCACCCAGTCGACCCACTCCGAGCCGGCCGCGGTCATCCCGAGCACCCGGGCGCTCTCGGGCCGGTCGGCGCTGCTCAGGGCGGCTCCGTCCAGGGCCGAGCCGGGCATCACCTTGACCGCGGCGACCAGCAGCGCGTGGCGCTCGACCGGGATGGTGGCCAGCACCTCGCGCTCCAGCATGGCGGCGGCGAAGGCAGGCGCGCACAGGCGCGAGACGCTGCGCGAGATGTCGATGTTGAACGCGTCCTGGACCCGCCGCGCGAAGTCGTCGTCGTAGAGCCGCAGCACCACCCGGATGCCGTCGCGCGCCTGCCGGGCGTGCAGGGCGGCCTGGAGGTTGACCGCGTCGTCGGTGGAGACCACGACCAGCGCCTGGCAGCTCGCGATCGAGGCCGAGCGCAGCGTCGCCTCCAGCGCCGCGTCACCGATGATGACCGGGACGTCCAGGTCTTCGGCGACCTTGACGCCGCGGGCCTCCGGGTTGCGGTCGATCGCCACCACGTCGAGGCCGAGATCGATCAGCTGGCGCAGCACCCGGGTGCCGACGTTGCCCAGCCCGACCAGCACGATGTGGCCCGAGTAGACCTTGATGATCTCGCCCCGGTCCAGGGCCAGCCGGGTCTTGACCACGCCGTCGACCACGGCCGCGGTGACCAGCGGCAGCAGCGCCACCCCGGCCAGGGTCAGCACGAGCTGGGCGGCCTGGGCCGCGGGCTCGTTGTTCTCCTCCACATCGGACGAGCCGACCATGGTCAGCAGCGTGACGTAGATCGACCGCCAGAAGCCCTGCACGCCGGTGAAGTGGGTCAGCAGCGCACCCGAGACGAGGGTGAGACCGAGCGCGACCAGCACGGCGATGCCGAGCTTGCGGCTCAGGCCGACCCGGATCGCCCGGCCGACCGACAGCCACGGACGGCGGCGCCGGCCCTCACGCGACAGCCGGCGGGCCGCCACCGCCTGCGCGGCCGGGCGGCGGCCGGCCTCGGCCAGCACGAGATCGGCCGGCTTGGCCTCGGAGGCCGGCGGCAGCACGGTGGTCTTGCCGTTGCCGTCCGATGTGGCCAGTGTGAGCAGCACCGCGTCGTCCGGCACGTCGGCCCGCTGGGCCACGTTCATGGTGCGGGCCGCGTAGCGGAAGTGGGTCGGCGCCACCTCGCCGAGCGCGGCCGCGACGAAGGCCGGCGCGGCCATCGCGGCATCGGAGAGCACCGCGCAATCGGCGAAGAGCCGCCTGACCCCGTACGCCAGACCGGTGTTGAACATCCTCATGACGAGCCGCAGGTCGCCCTCGACCGCGCGGGCGCAGAGAGCGGCGTGCAGGTTGACCATGTCGTCGGGCATCACCAGGGCCAGCGCGTCGGCCCCGGCCAGCCCGGCGTCGCGGAACGTGCGCTCGTCAAGCCGGGTCGCGGTGATCACCTTGACGCCGCGGACCCGCAGGTCACCCAGATCGGGGACGGCCGTCTTCAGCTCGGGCGGGGTGATCAGGGTGAGCCGGACCCGGTGCCCGGACCGGGCCAGTTCCTCGGCCAGCGTGTAGACCAGGGCGTCCGACCCGCAGATCACGAGGTGCGGGCGGGCGTCGTTCGTGCGCTCGCGCCACCGCGCCATGAGGGATCTACCTTGATCGGTTGCCACGCCGCGATCGTAACCAGCCGGAACCGGCCACAGGGGCCGCTCGTTGCCCCATCCGAGCCTTTAGTCCGAATTGGGGCTAAAGGTCAGCATCCCCCAGTCGCCAGGAGGAGTTCAGTGCGCAAAACGATCGTCGCCGGAGTGGTGCTCGCCGGAGGGATCTTCCTGTTCGGGGCCACCCCCGCGCAGGCCGATCTGATTCCGGGCGCGGGTACCGACACCGCCGAGCAGCAGCTCGACCAGCGTCTGGCCGACCTGCTCGGGCAGAGCAACGGCGTCAATGTGGACAATCCGCTGCGCTACAGCTCGCTCAACGACAGCCCGCTCGCCCAGAACCCGGTCGTGGGCTTCAAGGCGCCGACGGGCACGCCCGACCTGAACCCGCTGCTGCCCGGCAACGCCGCCAACGAGCCGAAGCCGCAGCTCCCGGCGGCCGACGTGGTCGGCGGCACCCTGCAGCGCACCCGCAACGGACAGGCCCTCGACCGGCCGCTGCGCGACGTCCCCCTGCAGGGGAACCCGATGCAGGACCTCCCCCTCCAGCAGCTCCCGCTGCGCCAGCTCCCGCTGCAGAACCTGCCGCTGCTCAACAACGCCGGCGGCGGCCTGCCGCTGGTCGGCGGCCTGCTCATGCCCGACGGCCGGCCGTCGCCCGGCCTGACCCGGCCGATCGCCCGCAAGGCGGCCGGCGACCCCGACACCCCGGACGTCAGCGGCCTTCCCGCCGGCGGCATGGCCATCATCCCGGCCGCCGACGCCGGTTTCGCGCAGCCGAAGCCGAACAAGCGGCCCAAGCCGGCCCCCGCGGCCGCCGCACCCGCAGCCGCCGCACCGGCCGCCGCGGCGCCCGAGGACCCGCGCCTGCACGAGGAGCCCATCGACGAGCACCGCCAGTTCTCGCCGAACGGCCGCCCGGTCGCCGGGATCGACCAGCAGTACAAGTAAGACAGACAGAAGGCCCGCCCCAGTGGGGCGGGCCTTCTGCTGGAAACCGCTAGCCGGCGATCGAGGCCACGACGACCGTGGCCCGGCCGACGACCGCGCCCTCGTCCGTGACGATGGCCAGGTCACCGAAGAGCTCCCGGTCGGCCGGCGGCGTCGAGGCCACCGTGACCGCGCCGGTCACCGTGGTGCTCGCCCCGTTGGCCAGGGTGGTCGCCGTGCTCGGCACGGTGACCGTGCCCAGCGCGGTGCTGTAGTACACGTCCAGGTAGTCGTAGGCCGTCGTGCCCGCGGGCACCGAGTAGCCGTCGACCACGACCGTGTAGTCACCCGCCGGCGGGTTCACCAGCGAGATCGACTCCTCCGAGTCGCCGTCCGCGTCCTGTCCGACCAGCGTTTCACCCTGGTACAGGCTCAGGTCGAGGTCGGCCGCCGCGTCGGCCGGGTTGCCGATCTTCACGTTCAGCGAGGCCGAGCCGGCCGGCAGGGTGAACGTGAACTCCTGGCTCTCACCGTCGGCGATCGTCGGCCGCTGCCGGTTGGCGCTGCCGAGCGGTCCGCCCTGCGGGGTGACCTTCACCGGGCCGAAGTTGTTCTTCACGGTCCAGGTGACCGGGTTGGCCGCGCCGACCGTCACGTTCGACAGCGTCGTGGTCTCCGGGGTCACCGTGACGCCCTGCACCTTGGCGGTCAGGGTGAACGGGTTGCTCAGCACCGGGGTGGTGCGGCGCGACTCGACCTCGAGCTCCCAGATGCCGGGGATCGGGTTCTCGTACGCCCGCTCGCTCGGCTTGCAGGCCGCCTCGTCGCTGTAGTTGCTGTAGCAGGCCGTCGACGCGGTGTCCTCGACCGGCACACCGTACGGGTTGATGCCGATCCAGCGGGTCTGCGAGCCGGCGGCGAGGCCGGACAGGTCGACCTGCAGCGCCTTCGTGCCGGCCGGCACGTTGACGTAGAACGACGTCGTCGAGCTGCGGTCGACCGCGCCCTTGAAGGTGTTGGAGTACGCCGGCTTCGGCGACTCGACGCCGGCCACGACCGTGTTCAGCACCTCGAAGTCGACCACCGGGGTGCTCGGGTCGTCGACCTGGAGCAGGCCCGCGGTGACGCCGTTGTTGGCCCGCACCACGACCGGCACGGTGACCGTCTTCTTCAGCGGGAGCACGACCAACGGCGACGACAGGAAGTTGGCCCGGTCGCCCTTCCAGCTGAGCTTGTGCAGCACCGGGTAGCTCGGTCCCGACGTACGGGTGAGCTTGATGTTGACGATCTTGGTCTGCCCGGGCTTGAAGCCGCCGGCCGAGGCCGCGCACCGGTTGTAGATGCCGACGCCCTGGCCGTCGGTGGCCAGTAGGTCGTCGAGCGGGGTGCAGACCGGCGCCGACGAGGTGTAGTCGCGGGTCGGCGACTTCTTCTTCAGCAGCGTCCACGCGCTGGGCACGTCGAGCTGGCCGTAGCCCTGCTCGTTGACCTGCTCGCCGGGGATCGTGTCGGCGGTCGTGTAGATCGCGCGGCGCAGCGACGCCGGCGAGACCTTGATGCCGTTCTGCTTGGCCGCCGAGAGCAGCAGCGCCGCACCACCGGCGGCCTGCGGGGAGGCCATCGAGGTGCCGTTCTGCATGGAGTAGCCGGGCGGCAGCGTGTACGGCACGGTGGCCAGGCCGGGCACGACCTCCCAGGTCGGGCTCAGCGAGACGGCCGAGCCGGGTGCGGCGATGTTCGGCTTGAAGCCGCCGTCCTCACGCGGGCCGCGCGACGAGAACGGGATCAGCTGCTGGTCCTTGCGGGTGACCGCGCCGTAGTTGGAGAGCCAGGTCTCCTTGGTGATGCTGGCGGCCACGCTGACCACGTCGGAGGCCACTGACGGGTCGCCGATCGTGTTGACACCCGGGCCGCTGTTGCCGGCCGAGATGAACATCTGCACGCCGTACTTGCGGATCAGGTCGTTGTAGAGGTCGGCCCGCGCGTTGTTGCCGTCGTTGAGCGCGGGCAGGCCGCCGATCGACATGTTGATCACGTCGACGTGCCGGTTGATGATCAGGTCGGACATGCCGGTGGTCAGCGCGGCGGCGGTGCAGCCGCCACCCCACGAGCAGGCCCGGGACGAGACGATCTTGGCGCCGGGGGCCTGGCCGTCGAAGTTGGCGTTGCCGAGCAGGTCGTTGCCCGCGGCGATGCCGGCCACGTGCGAGGCGTGCAGGCTCTCCGGGATGCCGATGTTGACGAAGTCGGCGACCGTGCCCTCCGGATATCCGGCCGGCTCGATGTCGACGTCCTCGCGGTACTCGACGACGAACGGCATCCGCTCGGCCACCGCGGTGGCCGGGTTGTCGGTGCCGAAGTAGTTGACGTCGTACTTCTCCTTGTACGGCCGCATCACGGCGTCGTCGGTGAAGTCGAGGTTCTGGTTCACGTCGACGCGGATGTCGTGCGACTCCGGGTCGTAGAGGATGCCCCACGTGTCGGTGGTGTCGCCGTCGCGGTTGACGTCACCGGCGGCGTCGCTGGCCGCCGTGATCGACTCGCTGAAGCGGTTGACCCGGTAGGTGCCGGCCGGCGCCTTCCAAGTCGCGCCCGCGTACGTGAACGAGGGGCCGGCGACCGAGGTCAGCATGGCCCGCCACGAGCCGTCGCCCTCGAGCAGCGGGTCAGTGGCGGTGACCCAGTCGACGATCTTGCGCTCGCCGGTGGTCGTCTTCTGGAGGGCCGGGTGCGCGATGTCCACACCGGAGTCCATGATGCCGATGGTGATGCCGCGACCGTCGTACTTCGGGTTCTTCTTCTTGAAGTCCACCGAGCCGGTCTCGTCGGTCGGCAGGTACGGGTTCGCGGCCGGCGTCTGCGGTCCCGGAGGCGCGAGCGGCGCGGCCGGCTTGGACGACTGCGTGCCGGCCAGGTCGGCCTCGGGCAGCTTGATGGTCTCGTCCAGGTCGACGGCCTGGATGCCGGCGAGCTTGGCGGCGGCGACGACCTGGCCGGTCGGCACCGAGGCGAGCACGTAGCCGATCTGGTCGAAGCGCCGGGTGACGACGCCACCGAGAGCCTTGATCTTGGCAGCGACGTCGGCCGACTTGCCCTCCTCGGCCGCGATGATGACCGTGACGTTCTTCTTCTTGGCCGCTTCGGCCTGGGCCAGCAGCTCGGCGTCGTGCGAGCCGAGCGTGTCGGCCGGCGACTCCTTGGGGGTGTCGGATGCGTTCTGCTGAGCGGCGGGCAGAGCGCCCGAGCCGGGCTCCGCCGCGGCCGGGATCGATCCGGTCATCGTCGCCGCACCGGTGGCCAGTCCGGCCGCGAGCACAGAGATGAACGTTCGACGGCCCCAAGTGGATTGTTGTCTCACGTACGGGTCCTCCGGAAGGAAGGCGCTCAGCGGGGGTTCACCGAGCGCATCTCCCCGGAATCTTCCGATCGATCTGAATAGAAGTCACTACGGTCGATGACGTCGTGACTAGGCCGTGACATTTCGTTCGACGCATGGAATCGAACAGATTTCCTGCGGGTTACCAGCGAAAACTCCCGCTATGGGCCCATCGATATCAACCCATGCGAAGCAAATTGCCCGCCGCCAGCAGTTCGTCGACTGACCATTGGTCGTAGGCATGATGCCCGAACTTGCTCGCCACCGTGTGCCCGTCGGGGGCGATCAGGAAATCGGCCGGCAGCCCGAGCCGCCCCTGCGGCTGCGTCCCGGCCGGTCGCGACTCCTTGCGCCGCAGGACCATCACCGAGCTGCGCGCGATGGCCCGCACCACCGGCACCCACGCCCGCGGGTGCAGCAACGACCGCGGCGACACCTGCACCCCGTACTCCCGATAAAGCTTCTTCTCCGGATCGGGGATGACGGCGAACGGCAGGTCGTACTCCCGCAGCTCCTCGGCCGGCGAGTGGAAGACGACGACCTCGCGGATGCCGGCCGCCTCGATCTCGGCGTGCCGCCGGACGATCGACTGGAGATGCAGATTGCAGATGGGACAGCCGGCGAACCGGCGGAACTGCAGGTGAACGAGGCGCTCGGGATCGGGAATCGGTACCACCGCACCATCGGCGGCGATCAGTTCACGCATGACGCTTCCCCTCGTAGGCGTACGTCGTACACCTAAGGGTGTAGGCGTACCGCGTACGCTGTCAACCCGTGCCCCGTGCCCGATCCCTTCACCCCGACCGCCTGGCCGCGGCCGCGCTCGCCGTCATCGACCGCGACGGCCTGGCCGGGCTGACCATGCGCGCCGTCGCCACCGAGCTCGCGATGAGCACGATGGCGCTCTACCGCTACGTGACCGACCGGGCCGAGCTCGAACTGCTCGTGGCCGACTGGTGCCTGCGCGACCTCGACACGTCCGTGCCCGCCGATCCGCAATGGACAGATCAGGTCAAAACCCTTGCTTTGCGCGTACGGGCCCAGGTCGGCGCCCACCCGCAGGCGGTGCCCCTCCTGATCGCGAACCGGCAGCGCAGCCGCCCGCTGCTGCGCTGGGCCGAATCGGTGGTGACCGTCCTGGCCGCGGCCGGCTTCACCGGAACCGGCCGGGTCATCGCGCTGCGCGCGCTGGTCGGCTACCTCAACGGCGCCCTGCTGCAGGAGCAACTGGGCGCCCTCGGCGGCCCCGGCACCGAGGCCATCGCGTCACAAACGGACTTCCCGGTCATGCGCGAGACCGCCCGCGCCGCCCTCGGCGTCACGCCCGAGCAGGAGTTCACGGGCGGGCTCGACATCGTGCTGCGCGGCCTCAGGCGATCGGATCCGGAACCCGGCGGGCCCCCATCGAGTTGACCGCGACCAGCACGACCAGCAACACCGCGAGCACCTCGACCGACCCCGGCACCAGCGGCGTCAGCAGGCACAGCACCACACCCACCGGGTACGTGGCGAGCAGCAGCCCTCGCTGGTGCGGCCGGATGTGCAGCAACCAGACGAAGAACAGGTAGACGGCCACGGGCACGGCGATCGCGTACGCGGCCACGGTCCGCGAGATCTCCGCGTGGTGGGTCGCGTAGTCGACGTTGACGCCGATGCCGGCGCCGACCGCGGCCGCCGCCGCGAAGATGAAGTAGTGGCCGTAGCCCCACATCAGCGACGTCCGCAGCCGGGTGATCAGGTTGTGGGCCGACCGGTCGAAATAGGTCCACCACAGCGCGAAGACGATCACGATGCCGGAGATCGCCAGGCTGATCAGGGGGAACTCGTGCTCACCCTCGTCGAAGGCGCTCTGGAAGGCGACCGTCGCCGACAGCACGGCCTCACCCAGCACGATGATCGTGAACAGGCCGTACCGCTCGGTGATGTGGTGCGGGTGATAGGTCGTCGGCCCGCCCGGCGCCGCCTCGGCCCACACCGGCACGGCCAGCTCCAGGATCGCCAGCGCCACGAAGGCCGGCGTGATCCACGGCGAGTCGTGCGGAATCAGCAGGCGCAGCAGCCAGAGCACCTGGACCGCGGTCACACCGACCGCGTAGCGATAGGCGGTGGCCCGGCGCGGCGGATCGGAGCGGGCCGCGCGCAGCCACTGCGACACCAGGGCCAGCCGCATGATGACGTAGCCGACGGTGATGACCAGGAAGTCGGTGCGCTCGAAGGCCGCCTCGACGCCGGCCGCCAGCACCAGGGCGCCGGCGATCTGCACCAGCGTGGTGATCCGGTAGACGTCGTCGTCGGTGTCGTAGGCGGAGGCGAACCAGGTGAAGTTCATCCACGCCCACCAGATCGCGAAGAACACGGTCAGATAGCCGTACAGACCGTGGCCGACGTGATGCTCGGCGATGCTGTGGTGCAGCGGCAGGGCGGCCTGGGCCACCGCCACCACGAAACAGAGGTCGAAGAAGAGCTCCAGCGGCGTCGACACGCGGTGCGGCTCGTCGGCCGAACGCGCGCGCATCGGCGCCAGGAAGGTGCGGACCGGACTCGTCATGCGCGCTCTCCGTCTATGAAATCCCAGTTCAACAGCGTGAACGGCGCCTCCTCGGAAGCACCGGCCCGCCGATAGGTGGCGCGGGCGGCGACGTTGTCCGGCTCCGTGCCGACCCACATGCCGTAGCAGCCGTTGCGCCGGGCGATCCGCGCCAGTTCTTCGACCAGACGGGTGGCCACTCCGTGACGGCGCGCGCCCTGGGTCACACCCAGCTCGTACACGAACATCTCGGTGCCCTTGTCCGGATGGGTCATCTCCACCCCCGACACCATTCCCACGGGTACGCCTTCGTCGTCGTACGCCAGGAGCAGATGATGCCCCTCGCTGGCCAGGAAGCGCTCGGTCGCGGCCGGGATCGGCGGCGTGTCGAACAGCGCCGCGGCGGCGTGAACCGCCGAGGCGTCGATGATCCGCTCGATACGCATGGCGACCACCATACGGTCGATGGTTTCGTCGTAGCCGGGTCGTAGCATGACGCGCATGACCGACGGCTTCGTGCTCGGTGTCGACCTCGGCACGTCGCACACGGTGGCTATGCTCCGCCGGCCCGACGGGCGCACCCGTCCGCTGCTGTTCGACGGCCGCCCGCTGCTGCCCTCGGCGGTCTTCCTCGACCCCACCGGCCGCCTGCACGTCGGCGCCGACGCCCTGCGCCTCGGCCAGGCCGACCCCGGCCGCCTCGAGCCCCACCCGAAACGCCACGTGGACGAGGAGTCGGTGATGCTCGGCGACGGCGCCACGGTGCCGGTCGCCGACCTGCTGGCCGCCCTGCTCGACGCGGTGGCCCGCGAGGCGGTGGCCACCGCCGGCTTCCTGCCGCCCGCCGTCGTCACCTACCCCGCGTCGTGGGGCGCCCGCCGCCGGGCCGTCCTGACCCGGGCCCTGAGCCAGGCCGGCTGGCCGTCCGACACTCTGGGCCAGCCCGCCGAGACCACCCTGGTCACCGAGCCGGTGGCGGCCGCACGCTACTTCGCCGACGTCCTGCGCCGCCCCCTCCCCGAAAAGTCCTCCCTGGCCGTCTTCGACTTCGGCGGCGGCACCCTCGACGTGGCAGTGGTCCGCCGCGATGGCGGCTCCTACGCCGCGACGGCCTCCGGCGGCGCCTCCTACTCCGTGACGGCCTCCGGCGGCGCCGACGACCTGGGCGGCCTCGACATCGACGCGGCCCTGGTCGACCATCTCGGCAAGTCGCTGAGCGGCGCCGAGCCCGCGGCCTGGCAGGCCCTGACCGAGCCGGTCACGCTGGCCCAGTGGCGGGCCCGCCGCCAGTTCTGGGAGGACGTGCGCGGCGCCAAGGAGATGCTGTCCCGCAGCTCCTTCGCCCCCGTCCCGGTCCCCGGCGTCGAGGAAGCGGTCCACCTGACCCGCGACGAGCTGGAGGCCGCCGCCGACCCCCTGATCCGCCGCGGCGTGTCCGAGGCGGCCGCCGTGATCGCCGCCGCCGGCCTGTCCCCGATCGAGCTGGCCGGCCTGTTCCTGGTCGGCGGCTCCTCCCGCGTCCCGCTGGTGGCCCGCCTGCTGCACAGCGAGCTGGGCATAGCCCCCACAGTCCTGGAACAGCCCGAACTGGCCGCAGCCGAGGGCGCCACCCTGGCCGCCGCCCTGCGCTACGCCGCCGGCGTCTCCACCGCCGCCACCCCCACTCCCACACCGACCACAGCCCCCGACTTCCCACCCCCGATCACCGACACCCAGGCCGCAAGCACCCCGGTGGACCCGATCTCCCCAGCCGCCGGCCCACCGGCCGCCACCGCCTCCGCCGGCCCACCCAACGCCGCCGCCTCCGCCGGCCTACCCGACGTCGCCTCCCGCTCTGCCGGCCCAGCGGCTTCCCCCGCCACCGGCCCGCCGACCTCCCCGGCCGCCCGGCCTTTCAACCCGGATTCCGACCCTCCTTACTCAACGGACAAAACGGACGAGCGCGAATCCATCGAGGCCGTCGACCCCTGGGCCACCGCCGAGGCCGCCGCGATCGCCGCCGGCCACGTCACGCCCACCTCGGCCACCCCGTCGTCGGCCGCGCCCTGGCAACCCCCGGCGCCGCCGCCCACGTACTCCCCCGAAGCGCCACCCGCCGCCAAGAGCGCCAAGCGCCGCACGTGGATCATCGCCGGCGCCGCGACCCTGGCCGTCGTCCTCGCCGCCGGCACGGCCCTGGCCTGGACCCTGTGGCCGCGTTACCCCGCGCTCGACTACCACCCCCTCGCCGACCTCCAGCACCTGCCGGCCGCCGTGCCGATCGGCTCCTCCTGGTCGGACGCCGCCGTGATCGGCGATCGCGTCTATTTCGCCAGCACCGACTACGACACCGGGGACCTCGGTGTCGTGGCGTTCGACGACGGGGCGAAATCCGCCGCCTGGAGCCAGAAGCAGACCGGCATCGCCAAACGCTGGCGGCAGATGGTCGCCCTCCCCAGCGGCGTCGCCCTCTTCAGCGACACCGACCTCGACAAAGACACCCGCGAGGTCGTCGTCCTCGACGCCGGCAAGGGCGCCAAACGCTGGCAGCGCACAGTGGGCCGCGACGACCTCGTCTACTTCGCCGGCGACCACGCGATCGTCGCCGACCGCGCGGGCCGGCGCCTCGTCGGCCTGAAACTCGAAGACGGCAGCGAAGACTGGACGCGCCCCGACCCCGGCGACTCCACCTCGGCCACCGCCGTCCACGTGGTCACCACCCCCGGCGACCTCGACGGCCCGGCCGGGCTCACCGGCCGCCCCTTCGACGCCGACCTCGGCGACGACCCGCGGCTCGTCCAGATCACGCCCGACCGCGAGGCCCGGCTCATCGACGCCGGGACCGGCAAGGTGATCGCCTCCCGGCAGAGCGTGGCCGGCCCCGACGACGAGGTCGTCGCCCACAACGGCCGCCTGTTCGTCCGCGAGGACGAGGACGCCGACCGCATCGTCACCTATCAGCTCGACAAGCTCGGCGAACCCGACGTCACCTACACGGCCGGCAGCGCCACCGCCCGGCTGACCGGCCTCATCCCCTGCGGCGACGACCGTGTCTGCGCGATCGAAGGCACCGGCTACGGCGACGACAACGCCACCGTCGTCGCCCTCGACGCGGCCGAAGGCGGGAAGGTCTGGGAGCGCAAGGTGGCCAAGGCCGAGACGCTGGTTCCGGTCGGCGAGGCCGTCCTGGCCCGTTCCACCGCGCCCGAAACCACCCTGATCGACGCCACCGGCAAGCAGATCTGGACAGGCAAGTCCGACGCCGTACGCCTCGACGCCGCGAACATCCTCGAATTCAGCAAGCCGCTCGTCGGCTACGTCGACGACCCCGCCGTCGCCGGCCGGCACCTCGGCGACGACCCGGTGCAGCTCGGCCCGCTCCAAGGCGTCCGCACCAGCTCCTGCGCCTGGAACACGACACTGCTGGCCTGCGTCGCCGACAAAGACTTCGTGGTGACCAGCTTCGCCGGCTAGGAACACAAAAAAGCGGCCCCCCGATCGGGAGGCCGCCTTTCAGCTAAGACAACGTCAGATACGGACGCCGGTCTCCGCGTTGAACACGTGGAGAGCGTTCGCCTGCGGCTTGACGTAAACCGTCTCACCCATGTTGGGCATGTGGCGCCGGTCGGTGCGGACCGTGAAACGCTCCGAGCCACCCTCGAGCTCGGCGTGGCCGTACACGTTCGCGTCCGAGCCGAGGTCCTCGACCAGGTCGACGACGATCGGGAAGCCACCCTCGGTCTCCGACACCAGGTCGGCCGCCTCCGGACGGAAACCGATCGTGACCTTGCCGCCGCCGCTCTGCGCGGCCGTGACCTGCTCGCGGGTCAGCGGCACAGCCAGCGAACCGAAGTGGCCGCCCGCCTCGGTCAGCGGAACCGTCTTGATGTTCATGGCCGGCGAGCCCATGAAGCCGGCGACGAAAACGTTGCCGGGGGTGTCGTACAGCGCACGCGGGGTGTCCACCTGCTGCAGCACACCGTCGAGCATGACGGCCACACGGTGACCCATCGTCATGGCCTCGACCTGGTCGTGCGTCACGTAGACGGTGGTGACGCCCAGCTTGGCCTGCAGCGTCGCAATCTGCGAACGGGTCTGGACACGCAGCTTCGCGTCAAGGTTCGACAGCGGCTCGTCCATGAGGAACACCTGCGGCTCACGCACGATCGCGCGGCCCATGGCGACACGCTGACGCTGACCACCGGAAAGCGCCTTCGGCTTACGCGACAGGTACTCGTCGAGCTGCAGCAGAGCCGCGGCCTCCTTGACCCGGCGGTCGATCTCCGCCTTCGAGGTCTTGCGCAGCTTCAGAGCGAAGGCCATGTTCTCGTACACCGACATGTGCGGGTAGAGAGCGTAGTTCTGGAAGACCATCGCGATGTCGCGCGACTTCGGAGGAAGGTTGGTGACGTCCTTGCCCTCGATCAGAATGCGACCCCGGTCGACATCCTCGAGCCCCGCCAGCATGCGCAGCGAGGTGGACTTGCCACAACCGGAAGGACCGACCAGAACGAGGAACTCCCCGTCACCGATCTCGAGGTTCAGCTCGTTCACCGCGGGGCGCTCAGACCCCGGGTAGATACGAGAGGCCTTGTCATAGGTAACCGTAGCCATGGTGCAGCGACTTCCTTTCCACCGGCAGGAACGTGCCGGACGATCCGAGTGGAAACAGCCCCGTAAACGTAAAGCTTTTTACACGTCATGCCAAGGGCAGCCCATAAGCCCACAGCAGATATGCTGACACCCGCACGCCCCTGTAGCTCAGATGGCCAGAGCACCCGTCTTGTAAACGGGAGGTCGTCGGTTCGATCCCGACCGGGGGCTCAGCGGAAGCAGGAGTCTGTCTGCGGAGAGCGCAGACCGGGTCGCTTCGCGTATCTACCTGGGGGCCGAGCCCCCAGACCCCCACGGTGCGGTGGTTGCGGTGGGGGAAGCGGTCACGGCCGTGTCGACCCCACAGCCCCACACCCGGCGGTCGCGCTGAAGCAAGCGGTCCGCCCGGGCCGACCCCACACCCCCACAGCCCCGCGGCCGCGGTGAAGCAAGCGGTCACGGCTGGGCTGGCCCCGCACGCCCGCAGGCCGGCGGCCGCGGTGAAGCAAGCGGTCACGGCCGCGCGACCCCACAGCCCCACAGCCCGGCGGCCGCAACGGTCATGGCCGGGCCGACCCCGCGGCCCCGCGGCCGCGGTGAAGCAAGCGGTCACGGCCGCGCGGCCTCACATCCCCACAGCGTGATTGTTGTGCTGAAGGAATGAGCCCTCAGACCCCGCAAAGCGGTGGTTGCTGTGAGGGGGCAGTAGGGCGTGCCGACTCCCACGCCCCACCCCCACAGCGCGGTGGTTGCGTTGAAGGAAGCGGTTTGGCCCTGCCGAACCCGAACCTGACGGCGCGGCGGCTGCGGTGACGGAAGCGGTAGGCCGCGCCGTGCCCCTTCCCCAGAGTGGGCCCCGGCTTGGGGGATCCCGTTGCGACGACGTGTGGGGTTTGATCGCGATGTGTGGGGGTGCGCAACCGGGTTTTGGTTGCGCACCCCCACACATCGTGATTGCCTCGCTCGGCGTGGCAACGGGATCCCCCAAGCCCCCAACCTGATCCCAGCAGCGATGACCGGGGTCTGGGGCGGAGCCCCAGGGTCTCCCCCTCGTTGATCAACAAGTGAAGATCAAGTTGTATGCGGCGGTAGCTGCCCTGGTCATGGTCCCTACGCCGGCGGCGGCGAGTCCCGCTCAAAGCTGGCCACAATCCGGCTACGGCCCCGGCAACACCTACTACAACCCGGCCGAGACCCGGCTCAACGCCTCCACCATCACCCACGTCAAGCAGCGCTGGAAGCTCGCCACCAGGACCTCGAACTGCGACACCGGCGTACGTCCCGTGCTCGACGGCAGGAGCCTCTTCTCCAACGACCCCGGCGGCATCGGCGCCTACGACCCCGCGACCGGCAAGCGCCGCTGGCACGTCGACCTTCCGCAAACCACCGTCTCCCGCCTGGCCCTGGCCGACGGCAAGCTGCTCATGCTGTCCTCCGAATGCCGCGTCCCCGCCGCCTTCGAGAGTCATTTGACCGCCTTCGACCCGGCCCGCGGCAAGCGGCTGTGGTCGAAGGGCCTCGAGAAGTTCAGCTACGACATGCGGATCGACCGGGGCACCATCGTTCTCGACAGCAACCAGAACGGCCTGGCCTCGACCATCGCTTTCGGCGTCGACGACGGCGAGCAACGCTGGCTGCGCCTGGGTGACCGCGGCGACGGCCTCGTCTCAGCCAACGGCCGCCTGTTGTTGCGCAAGGCGGACGGCGGCGCCGCCGCGGTGGAGACGAGGACCGGCAAGACCCTCTGGGAGACCACAAACAACTGGTACGCCGGCGGCACCGACCCGGCCGGCACCCGTTTCTACGTGGGCAGTTCGGCGGGCCTGACCGCCGTCGACGCCGCCACCGGCAAGGCGATCTGGTCGACGAAGCTCCAGGTCAGCGACGTCACCACCGACACCACGCACGTCTTTTTCAGCCAGTACCGCAGCGCCACCGCCCTGGACGCCCGGACCGGCCGCAAGCTCTACTCCGTGCACACGCCGAGCGCCGCCGGCCGCACGTCGCGCGCCGGTGGGTTGCTCTACACGCCGACCGATGACGGCCTCGTCGTGGCGAGCGCCGCGACAGGCGTACCCCTGAAAAAGGAGATCCCGGCCGACCGCGACCACCCGCCCGTGATCGCGGGCGGGTGGCTCTATGTGTCCGACGGTGGCGTGCTGCGGGCCTATTACTGACCGTGGGTGCGGCGGCGGGTGACCTCGGCCAGGGTGACCGCGGCGGCGACGCTGGCGTTCAGCGACTCGACGTCGGAGGCCATCGGGATGCTGACGCGCAGGTCGCAGGTCTCGCCGACGAGGCGGGACAGGCCGCGGCCCTCGGAGCCGACGACCACGAGCAGCGGGCCGACGGCGGCTTCGAGCTGGTAGAGGTCGGTTTCGCCGTCGGCGTCGAGGCCGATGGCGGTGAAGCCGGCTTTCTGCGCCGCCTTGACCGCGCGGGTCAGGTTGACCACCTGGGAGACCGGCACGCGGGCGGCCGCGCCGGCGCTGGTGCGCCACGCGGTCGCGGTGATGCCGGCGGCGCGGCGCTCGGTCATGAAGACGCCGTGACCGCCGAAGGCCGCCACGGAGCGGATGACCGCGCCGAGGTTGCGCGGGTCGGTGATGCCGTCGAGCGCGACCAGCAGCGGGGTGGGCTGCTCGAGGGCGGCGGCGATCAGGTCGTCGAAGTCCTCGTACGCGAACGGGGGCACCTGCAGGCCGATGCCCTGGTGGAGGACACCGCCGGTCATCCGGTCGAGCTCGTTGCGGCCGATCTCGAGGATCGGGATGCCGCGGTCACCGGCCGTGCGGACGATCTCGGTGACCCGCTCGTCGATGTCGATGCCCTGCGCGACGTAGAGCGCCGTGGCCGGCACCGCGGCGCGCAGCGCCTCGACCACCGGGTTGCGGCCGAGCAGCAGCTCGGGGCCTTCCTTGGTCGGGTTGGAGCGCCGGCCGGGGGCGACCCGCGGGCCGCCGCGGCTGTTGAACTTGCCGCGCTGCTGCGGGCCCCGCGCCGGGACGCCGCGGCCGCCGCCGCGACCCCACGTGGTGTCTTTGCTGCCGGGGACGCCGACCTTGGGCGCGCGGCCCTCGGCGGCCGCCGCGCGGCGCTCCTTGTCCTGCTTACGGGCGGTCTTCTCGGGCAGTTTCTCGGTGCCGGAGTAGCCCTTGTGCCAGGGACGCTCGTCGGCGGGCAGGGTGCGGCCCTTGCCCTTGAGGCCCGAGCGGTTCTTGCCGCCCGAGCCGATCGACGCGCCCTTCTTGGAGGTGGCCCGCTTGCTCGCGTTCTGTGAATTGCCCGGCATCAGTGCTCTCCTACCGTCCATCGCGGCCCGGCCGGAGTGTCCTCCACCTGAATTCCCGCGTTCTTGAGCTGGTCGCGCACCGAGTCGGCGGCCGCCCAGTCCTTCCGTGCCCGTGCCTGCGCGCGCTGCTCCAGCGCGAGCTTGACCAGCGCGTCGACGACCGGCTTGAGGTCGCTCTGCGTGGCGCCACCGGTCCATTTCTCGTCGAGCGGGTCGAGGCCGAGCACACCCAGCATCGCGCGGACGGCGGTGAGCGCCCCGCGGATGCCGGCTTCGTCGTTGGCCGTGAGGGCGGTGTTGCCCTCGCGGATGGTGTCGTGCACGATCGCCAGCGCGGCCGACGTGTTGAGGTCGTCGTTCATGGCGGCGGCGAACGGCGGCGGCACGTCTTTCGGACGGCCGGGCCCGACGATCTCGGCGGCGCGCTGCACAAAACCTTCGATTCGGCGGTACGCCGTCGCGGCCTCCCGCAGCGCGTCATCGGAATAGTCGATGCGCGAACGGTAGTGCGGCGTGGCGAGGTAGTAGCGCACCTCGACCTCGCGGATGCCCATGGCCCGCACCGCGTCGAGGTCGATCACGTTGCCCAGCGACTTGCTCATCTTGGCCTCGCCGAGGTTGAGCAGCGCGTGGTGCACCCAGTAGCGCGCGAACGGCAGGCCGGCCGAGTGGGACTGGGCGATCTCGTTCTCGTGGTGGGGGAACGTCAGGTCGACGCCGCCGCCGTGGATGTCGAACTCGTCGCCGAGGTAGCGCCGGGCCATCGCGGAGCACTCGATGTGCCACCCCGGGCGGCCGCGGCCCCACGGCGACGGCCACGACGCGTCGGCCGGCTCGTCGGCCTTGACGCCCTTCCACAGGGCGAAGTCGCGGTAGTCGCGTTTGTCGGGCTCGCCGCCGTCGGACGGCGGGCGCATGTCGTCCGGGTTCTGGCCGGAGAGGGCGCCGTACTCCGCGTACGACGGCACGTCGAAGTAGACGTCGCCGTTGCCGCCGGCCGCCGGGTAGGCCCGGCCGCGCTCGATCAGCGTGGTGATGAGCTCGTGCATCTCGGGGATGTGCGCGGTGGCCAGCGGCTCGTAGGTCGGCGGCAGCACGTTGAGGTCGCGGTAGTTCGCGTCGAGCACGAGCTTGTTGGCGTACGCGATCGACCAGAACGGGCGACCCTGCGCGTGCGCCTTGTCGAGGATCTTGTCGTCGACGTCGGTGACGTTGCGGACGAAGGTGACCTCGTAGTTGGTGTGCAGCAGCCAGCGGCGCAGCACGTCGTAGTTCACCGCCGAGCGGAGGTGACCGATGTGCGGCACTGACTGCACGGTGAGACCACACAGGTAGATACCGACCTGACCGGGCGTCAGCGGGACGAAATCCCGGACGGATCGGGTCGCGGTGTCATACAAGCGCAAACTCACCTGACAAGGGTACCGGCCCTGCCAAGCGGGTAACCGCCCCGCCCGAGGGACCGGGCGGGGCGGTTTTCCACACGTTATCCACAGGCCCTAGGGGCGGGTCATCCTCAGCACGTCGAGCGCCTCGTCGAGCTGCTTCTCGGTCAACTTGCCGGATTTGAGGTGGCCGCGCTCGATCACCACGTCGCGGATCGACTGGTTCGTGGCGAGGGCGGTCTTCGCGATCGCGGCCGCCTCGTCGTAGCCGAGGTAGCGGTTGAGCGGGGTGACGATCGAGGGCGACCCCTCGGCGTACGCCAAAGCGATCTCGACGTTGGGTTGCAGACCGTCGATGCAGCGGTCGGCGAGCAGGCGGGACGCGTTGGCCAGCAGGCGGATCGACTCGAGGATGTTGCGGGCCATCACCGGCAGCATCACGTTGAGCTCGAAGTCGCCCTGCGTGCCGGCGAAGGCGACCGTCGCGTCGTTGCCGATCACCTGGGCCGCGACCTGGCGGACCGCCTCGGGAACGACCGGGTTCACCTTGCCCGGCATGATCGACGAGCCCGGCTGGAGGTCGGGCAGGCGCAGCTCGCGCAGGCCGGCCCGCGGCCCGGAGCCCATCCAGCGGATGTCGTTCACGATCTTGTAGAGCCCGACCGCGATCGTCCGGAGCTGGCCGGACGCCTCGACCAGGCCGTCGCGCGCGCCCTGGGCCTCGAAGTGGTCGCGCGCCTCGCTCAGCGGCAGCCCGGTGACCTCGCGCAGCCGGTCGATCACCTTCGGGGCGAAACCGGGCGGGGTGTTGACGCCGGTGCCGACCGCGGTGCCGCCGAGCGGCAGCTCGGCCAGCCGCGGCAGGGTCGAGCGGAGCCGCTCGATGCCGTTGGCGACCTGCCGGGCGTACCCCGAGAACTCCTGTCCGAGGGTGACCGGCGTGGCGTCCATGAGATGCGTGCGGCCGCTCTTGACCACGTCGTCCCAGTCCTCGGCCTTGGCCCGCAGCGCGGTGTGCAGGTGCTCCAGGGCCGGGATCAGGGTCGAGGTCACGGCCTCGGTGGCGGCCAGGTGGATCGAGGACGGGAAGACGTCGTTGCTCGACTGCGAGGCATTGACGTGGTCATTCGGGTGTACGGGGCGGCCCAGCTCCCGCGAGGCGAGGGTGGCGATGACCTCGTTGGCGTTCATGTTCGACGAGGTGCCCGACCCGGTCTGGAAGACGTCGATCGGGAACTGGTCGTCGTATCCGCCCTCGGCCACGTGGGCCGCGGCCGTCGCGATCGCCTTGGCCAGGTCGTCGTCGAGCACGCCGAGCGACGCGTTCACCTGCGCCGCCGCGCCCTTGATCTGGGCCAGCGCCTTGATGTGGGCCGGCTCCAGCCCGCGCCCGGAGAGGGGGAAGTTTTCCACCGCCCGCTGCGTCTGCGCCCGCCACAGGGCCGCGGCCGGCACCCGGACCTCGCCCATCGTGTCCTTCTCGACCCGGTAACCGCTCTCGTCTGTAGTCGTCACGCCCTTATCGTCTCTCCACCGGAGCCGCTACGCAGATGATCCTCGCCACCGACTTGGGCGAGCAGCTTCTCGACGTCGCGCAGCTCGGGCGCGCCCAGGGCGGCCAGCCCGGCGCGGGCCAGGCCGAGCAGCCGCCGGGCCTCGTCCGGGTCGCCCGCGGTCAGGCAGTCGCCGAGCGCGGCCTGGGCCAGGGCGATCCGATAAGGCATCCGGGCCTGCCGGCCGAGCCGCAGCGATCGTTCGAACATGGCCCGGGCGGCCACGTCGTCGCCGCTCAGCCGATAGGTCCGGCCCAGGCCGTGGCAGAAGCGGGACTCCTGCTCGCGGTTGTGCGCCTGCTCGGCGAACTCGATGGCCCGCCAGTGGCCGGCGACCGCCTCGGTCAGCTGCCCGTCCGCGGCCAGCAGCAGGGCCAGCTCGTGCTCCGTCTCGGCCTGGCCGTGCGGATAGCCGGCCCGCTGGATCAGCCGCCGGGACACGCG
The DNA here is from genome assembly GCF_900215205.1 of Paractinoplanes atraurantiacus. Taxonomy (GTDB): domain Bacteria; phylum Actinomycetota; class Actinomycetes; order Mycobacteriales; family Micromonosporaceae; genus Actinoplanes; species Actinoplanes atraurantiacus. The sequence continues at coordinate 311,349 of NZ_OBDY01000001.1, read as the reverse complement.
CATCTGCCGGATGGCCGCGGCCACGTCGACCAGGCCCAGCCGGTGCTTGAGGACGGCGATGTTGACCAGGCTGTCGCCGATCCGGGCGAGGTCGCGGATCTCCCATTGCGCCATCAGGCGCAGCCGGTGGTAGCGCAGCGCCTCCCGCTCGTCGCCGATCCGCTGATAGCCGTTGGCCAGCGCGTTGAGCTCGTTGTGGTTGTGCCGGGCCCGGCCTAGCCGGCGCACGCCGAGCGCGACCTCGATGCTCTCGGCCCACCGCCCCGACTCGTGGTGCACCATGGCCAGATTGGCCATGGCGCGGCCGAGCCCGTCCCGGTCGCCCAGCTCCCGGCAGATCTCGATGCACCGCTGGAGCAGCGGGACCGCCTCGTCGTTGCGGGACCGGCGGCAGTGCACCGAGGCCAGATAGTTGAGCATGGTCGCGGTGGCGGCCCGGTCGCCGTCGCGTTCGAGCACCGCCAGGGCTTGCTCGTGCAGGCTGTGCACGTCGTCGAGATAGGCCCGGTGGTAGAGGTGCCGCCAGGCCGCCCGCGGCAGCCGCCAGGCGTAGCCGGCCAGCTCGGGCACGGCGGCCGCGGCCTCCACGTACGCGCCCAGGTGTGTCCGTTCCCGCTCGATCCGGTCCCGCGGGTCACCCACCGCCTCGAGCAGGTCGGGCCGCAGCGGAGTGAGCGCGCCGATGTCGCGTTCCAGCACCTCCCGATAGACCGACAGGTTCGTCGCCGCCACCGCCTGGAGCTGCTGGTCGAGCACCCCGCGCAGCGCCTCGGCGCGCTCGGCGGGCGCGATCTCGGCCGCGAGCACCGCCGCGAACTCCCGCAGCAGGTCGTGCATCCGGTAGACGCCGGGCTCGGGCTCGTCGACCAGGTTGACGTCGACCAGGTCGTCGAGGACGTCGCGCGCGCGGTCCAGCTCCAGGCCGCTCAGGGCGGCCGCGGCGAGCGCGTCGAACTCGGTGCCGGGGCAGAGCCCGAGCAGCCGGAAGACCCGTTGGACAGGATCGGGCAGCTGGCTGTACGACACCGCGAAGGCGCTGGCCACCGACCGGTCCTCGGCGGCCAGCTCGGGCAGCGCCGACTCGCCGAGCCGGCGGACCAGGTCGGCGACCCGCCAGCGCGGCCGGTGGGCCAGCCGCGAGCCGGCGAGCCGGACAGCCAGGGGCAGGCCACCGCAGCGCCGGGCCACCTCGGCCGCCGCCTCCGGTTCCGCGTCCACCCGGTCGCCGACGATCCGGGCCAGCAGCGCGACCGCCTCGGCGTGCGGGAGGACGGCCAGCGACTCGGGGTGCACGCCGTCCAGCCCGATCAGGCGCCGCCGGCCGGTGACCAGGGCCAGGCTGCCGGGCGCGGTCGGCAGCAGGTCGGACAGCTGAGCGCTGGAGGCGGCGTTGTCGAACAGCACCAGCACCCGTCGCCGGGCCAGCTCGGTGCGCCACATGCCGACCCGGTCGACGAGTTCGGGCGGGATCCGCTCGGCGGCGACCCCGAGCTGGCGCAGCAGCACGAGCAGCGCCGCGGCCGGTTCGAGCGGCCGTTCGGCGCTGTGCCCGTGCAGGTCGACGAAGAGATGCGCGTCCGGATAGCGCTCGCCGAGCAGGGCGGCCACGTGCAGGGCGAGCGTCGTCTTGCCGCTGCCGGCCATGCCGTCGATCACCGCGACCACCGGCCGGCTGTCGTCCGCGGCCTCGATCGCGGTCACCAGGCGGCGCACGGTCGCCTCGCGCCCGGTGAAGTCACCGACCGTCCGGGGCAGGCACCGGACCTTCTCCTCGGCCACCTTCTCCGCCGCCGGCACCTCACCGGCCAGGATCGCCTGGTGCAGCCGCTGAAGCTCGGCGCCCGGCTCGATGCCGAGATCGTCGCGCAGCACCTGACGAGCCCGGCGGAACTCGGCCAGGGCGTCGGCCTGCCGCCCGGACCGGTAGAGCGCGGTCATCAGTTGCCCGCGCAGCCTTTCCCGCAGCGGATAGCGCTCGACCAGCCCGGCCAGGACGACGGCCATCTCCGGCCCGTTGCCGGCGCCGAGCTCGAGCTCGGCCCATTCCTCGGTCGCGGCCAGGCAGCGCTCGTCGAGCATCACGCCGGCCCCGCGGACGGCCTCGCTCTCGGTCTCGGCGAGCGAGGGTCCACGCCAAAGATCAAGCGCTTGGGTGTACGCCCGGCGCGCGGCACCCGGATCATCGGCCGACCGCGCCCCGGCGACCAGACGGTCGAAGGCGGCCACGTCGAGATCGTCCGGCCCGGCGTCGATCCGGTAGCCGGCCGGGTCGGTGCGGATCGCCCCCGGCGGCAGGATGCGGCGCAGGCGGGAGACACACGTCTGGAGCTGGCCGCGGGCCGTGGCCGGCGGATCGGCGCCCCACACCGCCTCGGCCAGCACGCCGACACCGAGCACCCGGCCAGGGTGAAGCAACAGCATGGCCAGCACGATGCGATCACGGCCCGCCGTAACGGTGACGTCGTGTCCATCCACGGTGACGGACAGTGGCCCGAGAATGCGGTACCGCATGCCCGTTCTCCCAGCCCTCCGGTTCTCCCAGCCCTCCGGTCGAGACATCGAGCTTAGTCGAGCGGCGAGAGCGGAACGACAGCGAAACAACAGCGACGTTCGGCAACCTGGGGTTCGCCGTCGCATCGGGGATGTAACCCATCGCCCCAGCCCGATGCGGCGGCGTCGGCTCGACGGGGGGCCGACAGCCCGTCCGCGGCGGCAAGCGCGGGCGGGCTGTTCGTACGGTCCGGGTATCTCGGTGATCACTGTCGGTTGGACGATGCGCCGAGCGGAACGTAACGTCGGCGGGGCCTACGCCCCCGGACGAACAGGATCCCCTCTCATGCGACGCGCCCTCCTGGCCGTGATCGCCGTCGGCACCCTGCTGACCGGCGCCGCCTGCGACAGCGACGCGAAAAGCTCCGACGCGGCCGCCGCCCCCGCGACGAGCGCCACTCCGAGCGCCACCCCGGAGCCCGACTACTCGGCGAACACCCAGCTGGTCTGCGGAAACCTGCAGAAGCTGTACTCGGCCGAGCTCAAGGACTTCGGCGCCGCCCTGGGCAAGATGATCACCTACAAGGAGGCGAAGCAGGCCGCCGAGGCCAAGAAGGCCGAGAACGCCGCCACCGCCAAACTGAAGGCCGTCGCCACGAAGATCCGCACCGACACGGCGACCGCCGAGGACCCCGAGTTCATGGCCGCCGGCCAGACCTCGGCCGCCAAGGTCGACGCCAGCGTCACCGACCGTAAATACATCACCAAGATCAAGAGCATGAAGGACCTCAACAGCACGATCGAGGCCCAGTTCACCGAGTGGCTCAGCCCCGTCGCCGGCTACTGCGCCCCCAGCTAGTCACTTCCAGCGCCTGCCCCGCCGCCACCGTCGCCGGCTTCGGCACCTCACGCGAGGTGCGGGATGAGGCTCGACCAGGCTTCTTCGGCGGCCCCGGCGATCGGGCCGTCCGCCCCCAGGGCGGCCGGAAGGATCGGCGGCGGGCTGCCGCGGCGGATAGCCATCAGGCCCGCACGGTAGGAAGCCTGGATCTCATCCTCGGCCGCCGACAGGAGATCGGCGCCCACCCCACCAAGAGTGACGAGGTCGGCGTCGAGGGCGTTGACCAGCCCGGCTATCCCGCGCCCGAGAGCAGCGGCCACCAGCCGAACGGCACCCAACTCGGCCGCGGCGCCGACGACCACGCGAGCGCCGGCGCCGACATCAACGGACGCCGGAGTCCCGGACCGAGCATCGCCAGACACGGGAGCCCCGGACCCGGCATCGACGGACGCGGGAGTGCCAGCGCGGGCATCGGCAGTGGGCACATCGGCTGGCCCGGTGACGAACACAGGGGCATCGGCTGCGATGGGAGCGGCAGGAAAATCCCCCGGCGCCCCTGAGGCGACCGCTGCCGGGGAGGCTGCTACCGCTGAGGCGATGATGCGGCGGGCGTAGGTGACCGGGTCTCGTGGGGGGCGGTGGCCCAGGTGGCGGGCCAGGGCGGTGCCGTCGACGGCGGTGCCCCAGCAGCCGTGGGCGCCGCATGGGCAAGGGATCGCGGGGTCGCCGAAGGGCATGTGGCCGAACTCGCCGGAGAAGCCGGAAGCGCCGTTCAGCAGGCGGCCCTGGTCGACCACGGCGCCGCCCAGGCCGCCGGCTATGAGCAGGTGCAGGGCCACGCGGGCGCCGCTGGCGGCGCCTCGGGCCGACTCGGCGGCGGCGGCCAGGCTGGCGTCGTTGCCGGCCACGAAGACGGGCTTCGGGTCGGCGGTGGGTGGCCAGAGGGCGGTCAGGTCGACGTCGTGCCAGCCGACGTTGGTGGCGTCGAGGCGAAGGTCGCGGGAGACCGTGCCGGGCACCGAGACGCCCAGAGCGCGCAGGCGGCCGGGGTACTGCTCGCACAGCCGGCCGATCGCCGAGTGGATGGCGGCGACCACCGCCGGCCAGGCGGGAGCCTGCTGCTGGGCCAAGGCGAGGTCCCCGGAAGCCGAGCCGGCGGCGGCCGAACCGGAGACGGCCGAGCCCGAGGCGTCCGGGCCGGAGACGGCCGAGCCCGAGGCGTCCGGGCCGGAG
>NZ_OBDY01000001.1:128180-306735 GCF_900215205.1 Paractinoplanes atraurantiacus | reverse complement strand
GGGCCGGAGACGGCCGAGCCCGAGGCGTCCGGGCCGGAGGCGGCTGGGCCGGCGGCGGCCGAGCTGGACGCGGCGGCGGGGTCCGCTGGGGTTGGGCTCGTGTGGTTGGCGGCGATTGCGGTCAGGACGGTGCCGCCCAATTCGGTCACCTGGATGCGCCAACCCTCGTGGGTGATCTCGGCGGCCAGGACCAGCGGGCCCTCGGGGTGAGGGACCAAGACCGTGGTGGGGCGGCCCCGGGCGCCGCTCGGGGTGGCCGGGGCCTCGGCCAGCAGATGCGCCTGTGACAGGCGGGCTACGAGCTCGGTGGTGGCGCCGGTGCCGATGCCGAGCAGGCGGGCGGCGTCGGCGCGGGTCACGCCGGGGTGGGTGTGCACGACCCGGAGCAACTGGTTTGAGCGCGTCGTCACAGGGCAACCACTCCTTTTGCTCGTTCTAAGAGTTTATTCTTCGGCGGTGACCATGAACCGTCCAGGGCTCGCCGTTCTCGGCGCCTCCACCTTCTTCTACGTGACCGCGGAGACCCTGCCGGTCGGGCTGCTGCCGCAGATCGCCGACGGGCTGTCGGTGGACGAGGCGGATGTCGGTCTCCTGCTGACCAGCTACGCCGTGGTGGCGGCGGTCAGCACGATCCCGTTGACGGCGCTGACCATGCGGGTGCCGCGGCACACGCTGATCGCGATCACCATGGCGATCTTCGTGGTGTCGCAGGCGGCGGCCGCGTTCGCGCCGACGTTTCTCGTGCTGACGCTGGCGCGGCTGGTCTGCGCGCTGGCGCATGGGGTCTTCTGGTCGGTGATCGGGCCGGTCACGGCGCGGCTGGCTCCGCCGGGGCAGGCGGGACGGGCGACGGCGCTGGTCTTCGTGGGCAACTCGCTGGCCATCGTGCTCGGCGTGCCGCTGGGCACGGCGCTCGGGCAGTGGCTGGGCTGGCGGGTCGCGGTGGGCGCGATGGCCGCCGGTGGCGCCATCTGCGTACTGCTGCTGGTCCGCGTTCTTCCGAAGTTGCCGCCGCTTCCGCACGATCTGAACGTCCGGGCCGGCGCGCAACTCCGCGCGGCCGTCGGGATCATCCGGGATCGGCAGGTCGCCGCGCTGTGCCTGATCACCACCGTGCTGGTCATCGGGCATTTCGCCGCCTACACGTACATCGCCCCGCTGGTCCGCCGGGACGCGGGACTCGAGGGCGTCGCGCTGAGCGCTCTCCTTCTGGGGTACGGGGCGGTCGGGCTCATCACGAACTACGTGCTCGGCCGCCACTCGGACCGGCGGCCCGGCCAGATCGTGGTCGGCCTGCTGATCGTGCTGGCGGCGGCCGCGGCCGCGTTCGCGCCGGTGCTCGGCGTCGTGCCGACTGTAGTGGCGGCGCTGCTGTGGGGCGGCGCGTTCACCGCCATCCCGGTCTTCCTGGCCAGCTCGGTGCTGCGGATCGCGCCCCGCGCCCGTGACGCCGCCTCCGCCCTCTACGTGGTCGCCTTCCAGATCGGCATCGGCGGCGGCGCCTTCCTCGGCGAGCGCCTGGTCCGCGCCGGCCACCTCGGCACGCTGCCGCTGGTGACCGCCGCCCTGGCCGTCGTCGCCGTCCTGCTGGTCGTCAGCGTCGGCCGGCGGGTCTTCCCCGCCCGCCTGAGCGAGGAGGACCACCACCGGGTCGAGGCCCAACTGGCCGCCTAGCCTTCCAGGGCCGCTTCCGCGGCGGCCAGGAACAGGTCGTTCTCCTCGGGCGTGCCGATCGTGACGCGTACGCCGTCGGTCTGGAACGGGCGCACGATGACGCCCCGGCTCTCGCAGGCCTGGCCGAAGGCGGCCGAACGGTCGCCGAGCGGCAGCCAGACGAAGTTGGCCTGGCTCGACGGCACGTCGATGGCGAGCTTGCGCAGCGCCTCGGTCACGCGCTCGCGCTCGGCCACCACGAGGGCGCAGCGGCGGCGCACCTCGTCCTCCTGCTTCAGGGCGGCCAGCGCCGCCGCCTGGGCCACGATGCTGGTGGAGAACGGGGTCAGGACCTTGCGGATCGCGGTCGCCTCGCCGGGCTGCGCGACCAGGTAGCCCATGCGCAGGCCGGCCAGCCCCCACGCCTTCGACATCGTGCGGAGCACGACGACGTTGGGCCGGTCGGCGTACGTCTGGACGCCGTCCGGCACGTCCGGGTCGGTGACCAGTTCGCGGTACGCCTCGTCGAGCACCACCAGCACGTCCGACGGCACCGCGGCCAGGAAGCGGTCGAGCTCGGCCTTGCGGATGGCGCTGCCGGTCGGGTTGTTGGGGTTGCAGACGAAGACCAGCCGGGTCCGGTCGGTGATCGCCTCGGCCATGGCGTCCAGGTCGTGGGCGTGCCCGGGCGTGTTCGGCACGCGCACGCTGGTCGCGCCCACGCCGGCCGAGATGATCGGGTACGCCTCGAACGAGCGCCACGCGTACACGATCTCATCGCCGGGCAGGGCGGTCGCCTTGACCAGGATCTCGGCCAGCGCCACCGAGCCGCAGCCGGTGACGATGCGGTCGGCCGAGACGCCCAGGCGCGCGGCCAGCGCCTCGCGCAGCTCCACAGCGCCCATGTCGGGGTAGCGGTGCGAGGAGAGCACCGCCTCGGAGACCGCCTCGGCCACGCCGGGCAGCGGGCCGTAGGGAACCTCGTTGCTGGCCAGCTTCACCGCTTCGGCGATGCCGAGCTCGCGGGTCAGGTCGGCCAGGTTGCGACCGGGGACGTAGGCCGGAAGGCCGTCCAGGTCAGCGCGGGTGAGGCGGGTCATCGTCCCTCTCCGTTTCCGTTGGTGCCACCCGTGGTCGCGTCGACCGGTTGGCGGTTGTCCGGGGGCAGGGCGATCACGACCGTACGAGCCGTCTTGTCATGAAATGCCTGCCGAAGCTGCTGGTCGAAGACCGGCGAGATGCAGTCGATCAGCTGGAGCACGAAGCCGATGCCGGCGCAGCCCCAGGCGGGGGTCCAGAGGCCGAGCCGGGCCCAGCGCCCGAACGCCCGGCCGAAGCCGAGCGGCTCGGTGTTCTCGACCGCGACCACCTTGATGCGCATGATCTTCTTGCCGAGGGTCTGCCCGCTGCCGGCGATGGCGGGCGCCTCGTAGGCCAGCCAGAGCAGGGTCGCGACGATCAGCATGGCCCAGAGCAGGCCGTCCATCCGCCCGTTGGCCTGCACGTCGAAGGCGCTGCCGCCGTTGGCCATCTCGTCGAGGGTGGCGCGGTACATCGGCACGAACTCTTTGGCCCACTGGTACGCGAACCAGCCGTTGACCACGACGTTGAGCAGCAGCACGGCCAGGATGTCGAGGAGCCGGGCGACCAGGCGCGGGCCGAGGCCGGCCAGCGCGTAGCCGTGCGGGCGGGCCTGCACGGGATACATCGCCGCGCGCATGCCGGGCGGCATCCGCTCCCACCCGGGCGGCGGCTGCCATCCCGGCGGAGGCTGCCACCCGGGCGGAGGCGGACCGGGCTGCTGCTGCCACCCCTGCGGAGGCGGCTGCTGCCATCCGGGCGGCGGACCGGACGGTTGCTGCCACCCAGGCGGCGGACCGGACGGTTGCTGCCACCCAGGCGGCGACCCCGACGGCTGCTGCCAGCCGGGCGGAGGACCTGCCACCGGCGGGCCGGGCTGCGGCGCCGCCGGGGGCACTGCGGTGGGAGCGGCTGCCGCCGGCGGTGGCTCCTCCTCGACCGGCGGCGGGCCGTCGGGCGGCGTCGCGTCGGCCGGGATGGCCTTGCCGAGCCAGCCTTCACCGTCCCAGTAGCGCTGGGTGTCGGGGTCGGCCGGGTCCTTGTACCAACCGGCGGGCAGCGAACTCATGGAAGAACCTTAGCGACCTGGGCCTGGGCGATTTCTGTGTGCGGCGACCAGGTGAGTCTTACAGATTCCCGCGCAGTTCCTGCTCCCGCTCGATGGCCTCGAAGAGCGCCTTGAAGTTGCCCTTGCCGAAGCCGAGCGAGCCGTGCCGCTCGATGAGCTCGAAGAACACCGTGGGCCGGTCCTGCACCGGGGCCGTGAAGATCTGGAGCAGGTAGCCGTCCTCGTCCCGGTCGACCAGGATGCCGCGCTTCTTCAGCTCCTCGATCGGCGCCCGCACCTCGCCGATCCGCGCCCGCAGCGCGGGGTCGTCGTAGTACGAGTCCGGGGTCTTCAGGAACTCGACGCCGGCCTGCCGCATCGCGTCGACCGCGCCGATGATGTCGTTGGTGGCCACCGCGACGTGCTGGGCGCCGGGGCCGCCGTAGAACTCGAGGTACTCGTCGATCTGCGACTTGCGCTGGGAGACGGCCGGCTCGTTGAGCGGGAACTTGACCTTGCGGGTGCCGTCGGCGACGACCTTCGACATCAGCGCCGAGTAGTCGGTGGCGATGTCGTCGCCGATGAACTCGGCCATGTTGGTGAAGCCCATGACCCGGCGGTAGAACTCGACCCACTCGTCCATGCGGCCCAGCTCGACGTTGCCGACCACGTGGTCGACGGCCTGGAAGAAGCGCTTGGGCGCCAGGCCGGCGTCGATCGCGGGCTGCCGGTCGACGATCGGCTCGCGGGCCACGAAGCCGGGCAGGAACGGTCCGTCGTAGCCGGAGCGGTCGATCAGGGTGTGCACGGTGTCGCCGTAGGTGGCGATCACGGCCAGCCGGACGGTGCCGTGCTCGTCCTTCACGTCGTACGGCTCGGTCACCCCGCGGGCGCCGGCGCCGGTGGCGTGCTTGTAGGCGGCGTCGACGTTCGGCACCTCGAGCGCGATGTCGCGGATGCCGTCGCCGTGCTTGGTGACGTGGTCGGCGCCGGGCGCGCCGGCGTGCACCGAGCCGGTCAGCACGAACCGGGCCGATCCGCTGACCAGAACGTATTCGGCGTGGTCGCGATATCCCTGCTCGGGCCCGCGGTAGGCGACGAGCTTCATGCCGAAGGCCGTGGAGTAATAGTGGGCGGCCTGCTTGGCGTTGCCCACGAGGAACTGAAGATGATCGACGCCCTTGACCGGAAAGACGTCGGCGGTACGGGTCCCGTGTTCCATCGTCTGCGTCATTGGCCGAGGTTGTCGCAGGTCACAGCCCTTGGACAACACCTGCCGCGCAAGTTGGGCAGTCTGCGCGATCCACTCCGTGTGACGTCATCCTCACAGTGCAACTTGCACAGTCCGCGCTCCGCCATAGGTGATCTTCAGGACATAAGCGCTCGACACGGGCGCATCGAGATCCATCGTCCGGGTGATTGACCTGGCTAGCGTGTCGCGCATGGCGTCCGGTGGCAGCCCGTGGAAGGGCTATGCGCTGGTCACCATCGTGATCGTGATCGTGCTCGCCACGACCGGCGTGTGGAACCCGTGGCCGAACGTCTGGAACTGGGTGAACACCAGCGAGCCGATCGCCGGCGACGCGGCGCGGTGGCAGCAGCGGATCGGCGGCAGTCCGCAGAGCGTGGCGATCGCCGGTGACGCGGTGGTCGTCGAATACCGGACGTCCGTCGAGGCGTACGGGATCACCGCCGGGGTGAAGCTCTGGGACAGCGACGCCGACTGGGCCTCGATCGCCGGTGACGGCGACGACGCCGTGGTCGCCACCGGCCGGCTGCTCACCAAGGGCTACCAGGTGCTCGATCCGCACAACGGCACCGTGCTGCGGGCCGACACCGCGGCCACCGCCGTGTGGACGTACAAAAACGCGCTCTTGGATCTGCATTGCTCCAAAGGCAGTGACTGTCAGTTGACCGCATGGGCGCCACGCGGCAGCAAGCCGCTGTGGACCGTCGACACGGGCGGTATCGGGTTCGTCCTCAACGCGGCCAATCCCGACCTGCCCGACACCCGGCAGCTGACCGCCGACCGCGTGGACGACGACGTGGCCCGGCCCCGGCAGATGCCGAGCCTGATCGGGCTGCCGGACGACGGGAAGATCCGGGTCGTGGACACGGCGACCGGCCGGGTCGCGCAGACCGTGGAGCCCACACAGGATCAACGGGTGGCCATCGCGGGCGGCCGGGTTCTCACGATCACCGGCACGCCCGGCGACGGGACCTGCTACTACAGCGTCGTAGCGACGGATCCGCCCTCGACGTCGGCAGTCTGGAAAAAAGACGGTCTCAATTTGCGTACGGCCGAGAACGGCGCCAACTGCAAGCAGGAGCGCGACCCCGCCGGCGGCGAGGACGTGCTGCTCGGCGTCGACCCGGTCGGCCGCGAGGAGCTGCTCGCGGGACACGACGGCCGGGTGCTGTGGCACGGCGCCAAGGGCGAGAACGTGCTCGCGGTGAACGACAACTACGCAGTGATCCGTAACGCGGCCAAAAACACGTTCCGTGGCTACGCGTTCCGCGGCAATCACACCGTGTGGTCTCGTCAGGTGGGGGCGAACCCGTCGGCGGCCCTCACCCCGTACGCGGCACTGGTTGTCAGCCGGAAACCGGACAGGGTCGTCGCGATCGAGCCCGGATCGGGCCGGCTGCTGGCCGACGTGCGTACCGGCGCCGAGGTCTTCGCCGTCGGACCAGGGGGAATGATCGCCGTCTCGGGCCGCGACATGGCGTACATCCCGTGGACTTGACCCAACTGGTATGTCGGCAATGGCGGAGCGGTTCGCCTCCGGCCCGGCGGCTGTCCTAGGCTTGCCGCTCATGAGCAGAGGCGCCGCATTCACGTACTCGCCACTGTTGCCCACCGGCGACGACCTGACCGAGTACCGATTGGTCACCGACGAAGGTGTGGATGTCGTCGCGGGACCGGGCGGGCGGCAGTTCCTGACCGTCGAGCAGTCGGCCATCACGCAGCTCACCGCCGAGGCGATGCACGACATCGCCCACTACCTGCGCCCGGCCCACCTCTCGCAGCTCCGCTCGATCATCGACGACCCGCGGGCCTCGGCCAACGACCGGTTCGTCGCGCTCGACCTGCTGCGCAACGCCAACATCGCGGCCGGCGGCGTGCTCCCGATGTGCCAGGACACCGGCACCGCGATCGTGATGGGCAAGCGCGGGCGCCACGTGCTGACCGACGGCACCGACGAGGAAGCCATCGCCCAGGGCGTCTACCAGGCGTACACCCGGCTGAATCTCCGTTATTCGCAGCTGGCGCCGCTCACCATGTGGGACGAGCGCAACACGGGGTCGAACCTTCCGGCCCAGATCGAGCTGTACGCGGAAGACCCGGGCGGCCAGCCCGACGCGTACAAGTTCCTCTTCATGGCCAAGGGCGGCGGCTCGGCCAACAAGTCGTACCTGTACCAGGAGACCAAGGCGCTGCTGAACCCGGCGCGCATGATGGAGTTCCTCGACGAGAAACTCCGGCTGATCGGCACGTCGGCCTGCCCGCCCTACCACCTGGCCGTGGTCATCGGCGGCACCAGCGCCGAGCACGCGCTGAAAACGGCCAAGCTGGCCAGTGCCAAATATCTCGACAACCTGCCCCGGCACGGCACGATGGCCGGCCACGGCTTCCGCGACGTCGAGCTGGAGGCCGCGGTCCTCGAGCTGACCCGCGACTTCGGCATCGGCGCCCAGTTCGGCGGCCGTTACTTCTGCCATGACGTACGGGTCATCCGCCTGCCCCGGCACGGCGCGTCCTGCCCGGTCGCGATCGCCGTCTCCTGCTCGGCCGACCGCCAGGCCCTGGCCAAGATCACGCCGTCCGGCGTCTGGCTGGAACGCCTCGAAACCGACCCGGCGCGCTTCCTGCCCGACGTCGACGTCAGCAACGAGCCGGTGGTCAAGGTCGACCTGAACCGCCCGATGGCCGAGATCAGGGCCGAGTTGTCCCGCTACCCGGTCAAGACCCGCCTCTCGCTGACCGGCCCGCTGGTCGTGGCCCGCGACATCGCCCACGCCAAGATCGCCGAACGCCTCGACGCCGGCGAGCCCATGCCGCAATACCTGCGCGACCACGCGGTCTACTACGCCGGACCGGCCAAGACCCCCGAGGGGTACGCGTCGGGCTCGTTCGGCCCGACAACGGCCGGCCGCATGGACTCGTACGTGGAGAAGTTCCAGGCCGCCGGCGGCTCCCTGGTCATGCTGGCCAAGGGCAACCGCTCGGGCCAGGTGACAAAGGCCTGCCAGTCCTACGGCGGCTTCTACCTGGGCTCGATCGGCGGCCCGGCCGCCCGCCTGGCCCAGGACTGCATCCGCCACGTCGAGGTCCTCGAATACCCCGAGCTGGGCATGGAGGCCGTCTGGCGCATCGAGGTCGAGGACTTCCCCGCCTTCATCGTCGTCGACGACAAGGGCAACGACTTCTTCGCCGACGTCACCCGCCCCAACCCCGTCCTCCGCATCGGCTCCGGCCCTTCCTAGGCGGCGCACGGCAACGCTCGTCGCGCTCGGCCTGTTCGTCCCGTACCTCGCCCGCGCGGGCCGCTCGGCAGCCGGCGGGCGAGCCAAGTCGGCCGCGCGGCTTCGACGTTCTTTCGCCGGCCGTCAGTCTCAGCAGCATGGTCGCGGGCTGGCTGGCCTTGTGGATCGGCCCGTAGCGGCGCGCCTGAGGCCGCATTGGGCGGGTTCTGCGGTTCGACCGAGGCTTACACGTCGTCCGCGCCTTTGAGGGACGAGGCCTCCCCTAGCCGCTAGCCGCTGGAAGCACGAATGTTCCGCGGCCCGGGATCGTGACAACCAGACCTCGCTCGCGGAGTCATGCCCTCCGGATCGATCACCACGTGGCCGAGGCGAACGCACCGCAGATTGGCAGTGCGTGGGCGTTCGCTTGTTTTCCGAGGTCAGCGCCGGCCGGGAGTTCGGATGCGGTTCTCTTCGGCCCACTGGCGGCGCGGCGCAGGGCGGGCGGTTGTGAGGATCGGGAGTTCCTGCGTCGCGTCCGCGAGGCGGGGCGGTTGGAGGCGGCGGCGGAGATATGCCGCCAGCGGGCGTTCGATCCAGCGATGGACCAGCCAGGCCACCGACAGCATGATGGTGATCGTGCCGGCCAGGACCAGCCAGTGCGGGGCGTGGTCGTGGGTCGCCCGGATGATCAGCCAGCCGATGTTCTGGTGTAGCAGGTAGAACGGGTAGGTCAGCAGGCCCGCTGTGGTCAGGGCGCGCCACCGCACCCGCGCCGTCCAGCCCAGGGCGATCACCGCCATCACCGCGAAGAACGCTGTGACGATCAGGATGGCGACCGTGTCCGAGAGCGGCGCCTTGATGTTTGCCTTCTCCGTCTCGGCCACGCGGGCGATCACGTTGTGCTGTGCCATCAGGTAGGACGCCGCGACCAGGCCCCACAGCCTCAGGTCGTGGCCGAACCGGTGGATCAGGTAGAACGCCACGCCCGCCACGAACAGCGGCGCGTAGTCCGGCTGCAGCGCGACGATCAGCAGCTTCTCGCGGCTCGTGTGGGCGATGACCGCGGCCAGCAGCCAGCCGTAGCCGAACCACATGGCGCTCTGCCGGTTCAGGCCGCGCCACAGCAGCAGGGCGAAGAGCAGGTAGAACCTCGCTTCGGCCCACAGCGTCCAGTAGACGCCCTCGACGCCGTGGACGCCGAGCGGCCACTGGAGCATCGTCAGGTTGAGCAGCACGTCGCTGACCCGCAGCGGCTGGGCCACGACCGGCCACAGGGCCACCACCGTGGCCGTGATCAGCACGGCCGGCCAGTAGGCGGGGAACAGGCGGATGAAGCGGGAGCGGATGAACGCGCCGATGTCGCGGCCCCAGGCGCTCATGCAGATCACGAAGCCGCTGATCATGAAGAACAGTTCGACGCCGAGCCAGCCGTACTGGGCGGCCTCGTGGACGCGGGAGACCGCCACGGCCGGTGTGGTGCCCCAGGCGCCGGTGACGTCGTTGCGGCCGGCGAAGTGGTAGAAGGCCACCATGACGGCGGCGAACAGCCGGAGGCCGTCCAGGACCACGATGCGCATCTGTGGTTCAACGCCGGCGGCCGGCGTTCGGTAGCGGTCAGATGGCGGCGATGATGACCGTGTCGACCGTGAAGTAATAGCCGGGTTTGTCCGGGTCGAAGCCGCTGTCGGCGGCGAGGCGCTCGATGGCCACCCAGTGGTCGGTGACCTGCCACAGGCCCGGCTTCCAGGTCAGCTTCTCGGTGCCGACGGCAAGGGGGAAGTCGGTGTCGCCGACCTTGAGGTGGCGGTCGTCGGTGAGCAGCACCAAGCGGCCCTGAGAGGCACCCAGCACTTGGGCGCCGGGCTGCGGTGGGATCGCGCGGCCACCGGCCACCGTGCTGCCCTGCTGGTCGAGCACGGTCGAGCGCCGGGGCTGGGCACCTGTGACCAGCCAGCCCTGTCCGGACGAGTCGCGCAGGCCGCCACAAGCGGAGAAAGCGACATCGCAGCCCAGCGGGGTGTGCGGGCCGGCCGGCCAGCCGGCCACGGCTTGTCCGGTGGCCAGCGAGAAGGCCTGCTCGGTGCAGACGAACTGGCCGCCCACGGTGGTGAACGCGTCCTGGCACGAGATCGGCGCCGACCAGCGCTGGGCGCCCGTGGCGGCGTCGTAGGCGCTCACCCGGCTGCTTCCGCTGACGAAGACCGCCCCGGCGCCGGTGTGAAGACCGGACGGCGCCCACACGGTGGCCGCCCCGGTCCGATGCCCATCGAACGACAGCCCGGGGATGCCGGTGGAGACCCGCCAGATGATCTTGCCGCTGAGAGCCGAGATACCCACCAACTCACCGTCGGCCCATCGGCTGATCACCGTGTCGCCGACGGCCACGACGCCGGAGAGCTGCGACGGCCAGCGCCGCAGCGACCAGATGGCCGTCATCACGCTCTTGGCGTCGACCGGCGCGTCGGCCCGGATCTGGCGCTTCGACGCGTACGCCCGGACGGCGCCGGCGACGATCAGCGGCGCCTGATTGGTCCGGCCGGTGACCTGCGGCGGCCGGGTTACGGCCACCGGGTAGGGCGCGGCCGCGGCCGACGACACCTCGGCCGGCGCCAGGACGCGCCAGCCGATCACGGCGGCCACCAGGGCTATGACGAGCGCCAACGACGTACGGATCAGCACTCGGAGCACCAGAAGAGGTTATGTCAGGCGGCCGCCGCCAGGTCGTCCAGGTCGCGCCGGAGCGCTCCCTCGGCGGTCTCGGCGGCCAGGCCACCGAAGATCAGCGCCAGGATCCGCCCGGCCGGGGCGGTCGGGCTGCCGTCCTGCACCACTGTCACCATCGTGCCGCCGCGGTGGCGGCCGGAGACCACCGGCTGGAACGAATAGGTCATCCGATAGTCGGCGCCGATGCCGGGCGACGTGACCACGAACCGGTCCGGCACCACGCACTCGAGCACCCGGAACTCCTCGGTGACCTCGCCCCCATCGGCCATTTGCCGGGTTTCGCGCCATACGGTGCCCGCGCCGAAATCGCCGTGGCTGCGCACCTCGACCCGGGTCACCGCGGAGAGCCACTCGCGGCGCCGGCTCAGATCGGTGAAGACCTGCCAGACCACCGCGACGGGCGCGTCGATCGGACGGGTCACCACAACCGTCGACATAGCGTCACCTCCCACGCAATCAGACAGTAACTATCCGACCACGATCCCGCTGACCGATCCGAGACCGATCTTGCCGTCGGCCGAGGTTGCACTGATCACGACCTCGTCGCCGTCGAGCAGAAAACCGCGCTGCGAGCCGTCGGCCAGTGTCACCGGAGAGGCGCCGTTGGCGGTCAGTTCGAGGAACGAGCCGACCTGGTCCGGCGACGGCCCGGAGACGGTGCCCGACGCGTACAGATCGCCGGTCCGGACCGAGGCGCCGTTGCTGGTCAGATGGGCCAGCTGCTGCGCGGCCGTCCAATACATCGAGGCGAACGGCGGCGAGCTCACCACGGTGCCGTTCCAGGAGATCGAGAGCTTGAGGTCGTACGCCGGACCGGCCGGCCGCAGATAGTCGAGCGGCTCGGGATCTTGAGCGGGCGCCGGCACCGGGGCGAGCACGGAGAGCGGCACGACCCACGGCGAGACCGAGGTGGCGAACGATTTGGCCAGGAACGGGCCGAGTGGCCGATATTCCCAAGCTTGCAGATCGCGCGCCGACCAGTCGTTGACGAGCACGACCCCGAACACATGATCTTCGAAGGCGCCGGTGGTGACCCGGCGGCCGGGCACGCCGACGACGAACCCGACCTCGGCCTCGATGTCGAGGCGCCGCGTGGCGCCATATGAACCAGCACCGAGCTGGCCGTAAGGTCGCCGGATCGGCGTGCCCGAGACGACGACCGTCGATGACCGGCCGTGATAGCCGATCGGCAGGTGACGCCACTGCGGCGGCAAGCCGGGCGACGACGGCCGCAGGATCCGCCCGACGTTGAGCGCGTGCGCCTCGGACGAGTAGAAGTCGGTGTAGTCGGCCACGTCGAACGGCAGATGCAGCGTCACCGCGTGCAACGGGGTCGTCGGCGGCCCCGACGCTACGTAGTCGAGGACGGCCTCCCGCGCCGCCGTCCACTCCGGACGCCCGGCCGCCATCAGCGGGTTGAGCGACGGCGCCGCGAAGTACCCACCAAGACCCGAAAGATCAACTACTTCATTACCCAGCCGTACGCCGAGACGCCGCTCCCCCTGGGGAACGCTGAACACTCCGTACGGCAAATTGTCCAGGCCGTAGCCCGTCATGAATAACCCCCGTTGATCAGGCCGAGCCGGACGAGCTCGGTCAGTGGCTCGACCACATTGGCCACCCCGAAGCCGGCGAACAGCGGCCGCGGCCCGTCGCGCTGGGCCCGGCACGCCTCGACCAGCGGCACCGGATGGGTCGCGGCCAGCACCTCGGCCACCTCGGCGACCTCGGCGCCCCGGTCGGCGGTGATCGAGGCGGTCAGCACGTTCAGGAAGCCGTGGTGGGTGAATCCGGTCTCCGGATCGGTGTGCCGGATGGCGTGCCGCAGGCCGGCCGCGAGCCGGAACGGCAGCCGGCGGTCGCGGCAGGCGCAGAGCACCGCGGCCAGCTCGACCGGTGTCGGGAAGAGCTCGGCGGCCAGGCCGCCGACCCGGAATTTCGGTGCGATCCGCAGTCCGGCCGCTCGCGCCTCGGCGACCGAGTCCAGTGCGGCCAGCAGACCCCAGCTGAGCGGGATCTCGGCGTACACCTCAATGTTCTGATCCTCGCCGGCGAGAGCCCGCAGGTTGGCCAGGCCCGGCTGCGGATCCTCACCGCGACGGGCCACCGCGGCCTCGAGATGAAGGACCACGGCACCGGCCGCGCGCAGTTTCTCGACGGCTACCGGCACGGCGCTGAACGGAACGTCGCCGACCAGGGCGACCGGCAGCTTCCCGGCACTGAGGTCGGCGCCGATCAGCGAGGCGGGTACGAGCAGCGGCCCGAGCAGACCGGCGAACCAGCCGTCGCGATGTTCGGCGTGCTTGGCGACGGCGTCGGTCACGCTGACCGGGCTCGGCGGCATCAGGGACGCGTCGTCCACCAGTCCGGCGAAGAGCGGAGGTACCAGCGTTGACACGAATCCGAACCTAATAGACGCTTCGAGAAGCGGACAACCACGTCCGCTATGTCGGTTTTGCCAATCAGGCGAACTCTGGGGGGCAGCGATGCCGTACTACCGCAGCGTCGGCGAGGTGCCACACAAAAGGCACACTCAGTTCCGGCGTCCCGACGGCGGGCTTTACGCCGAGGAGCTGATGGGCCAGGAGGGCTTCTCCTCCGACTCGTCGCTGCTCTATCACCGGCACGCGCCCACCGCGATCGTCTCGGCCGAGACGTACGAACCACCGGTGGGCACGCAGTCGCCCAACCTGCCCCTGAAACCGCGCCATCTGCGAACCCACAAGCTCGACGCCGGCCCGGCCGACGCGATCCTCGGCCGCCGGCCGCTGCTGGCCAACGGCGACGTCCGGATCGGGTACGTCGTGGCCGACCGCCCGTCGCCGCTCTACCGCGACGCGGTCGGCGACGAGTGCCTCTACGTCGAGCAGGGCCGCGCGGTCGTCGAGACCACCTTCGGCGCGCTGGAGGTCGGCACCGGCGACTACGTGATCATCCCGACCTCGGTGGTGCACCGGATCGTGCCGCAGGACGGTCCCGTACGGCTGCTGACCATCGAGGCGACCGGCCACATCGGACCACCGAAGCGCTACCTGTCGGTGCGCGGCCAGTTCCTCGAGCACGCCCCGTACTGCGAGCGCGACCAGCGCGGTCCTGGCGAGCCGCTGCAGGTCGAGGGCACCGACGTCGAGGTCTACGTGAAACACCGCGCCGGCTGGACCCGGCACGTGTACGCGCACCACCCGTTCGACGTGGTCGGCTGGGACGGCTGCCTCTACCCGTGGGCGTTCTCGATCCACGACTTCGAGCCGATCACCGGGCGCGTGCACCAGCCGCCGCCGGTGCACCAGACCTTCGAGGGGCCCAACTTCGTGGTCTGCTCGTTCGTGCCGCGCAAGGTCGACTACCACCCGCTGGCCATCCCGGTGCCCTACAACCACCACAACGTCGACTCGGACGAGATGATGTTCTACACCGGCGGCAACTACGAGGCCCGCCGCGGCTCCGGCATCGAGCAGGGGTCGATCTCGCTGCACCCCTCGGGCTTCACCCACGGGCCGCAGCCGGGCGCGGTCGAGCGTGCCCTGGGGGCCGAGGCGTTCGACGAGCTCGCCGTCATGGTCGACACGTTCCGCCCCCTCGATCTGTGCGAGGCGGGCCTGGCGGTGGAGGACACCGCGTACGCCTGGACCTGGAACCGCCCTCAGTGAAGAACCGAGACCTCGACCGCGATCGACTCCGGGAGCGGCTGAGCTGACGGGAAGGCCGGGACGCGCATCGCCATGACGTTGTCGCCGCGGCGCAGGCAGTAGCCCTTGCCCGCGGCGAGCTCGACGTAGCCGGGGCCGTAGGTCACGCCGTTGTCCTCGTCGCAGGCGTTCGGGTCGGTGAACGGATCACCGGTCGCCGGCCCGATCGTCGCCCGCTTCTCCAGCGGCTCGGCGCTCCAGACCCGCTTGTCGGCGCCGGTGCAGTTCTGCACCTTGTCGTCCTTGCCGGGCGTCGAGCAGAGCAGCGAGATGTCACCGGTGTACGCGTTCGTGCCGGCCCGCGGCGGCGAGAGCCACAGGGCGCCCTGGGGGTATTTGTCGCCCGAGCCCATCGGCACGGTGACCGGCAGGACCGCCGCGCCGAAGGCCTGCCGCGGAGGCGTCGAGGCGACCACCACCGACGTGCCCAGGTCTTCGGCCGGACCCGTCTGGCTCCGGTAGAGGGTCACCGCGAACGTGCCGGCGGCCAGGACCGCCACCGCCAGGGCGGTCGCGAGCCGCCCGCGGGTGAGGCGCTCGCTGCGTACCACCGCGACGGTGACCGCGATCAGCAGCAGGACCGCCACACCGGCGATGACGAGATCGACCATGCCGACAAACTAGTGGGGCCGGCGCTGTAGATCAGCCCCGGCCCCGCGGAGACGTCAGCCGATGCGGAAGTTCTGGCCGTAGACGGCGAAGTCCAGCGGCGTGTTCAGGTCGAAGTTGCCGTTGGTGAGGAAGCGCCGCTGAGCGGTGTCGACCCGGGTCGTGTCGTCGTGCGCGGCCTCCTTCTTCATCTCGATGACACGCTCGTCGAGGAAGACGTTCAGCCAGGTGCGCTCGTCACCGCCCTGCGCCGGCGGCTTGGCCCGCTTCAGGGCGGCGCTGCGGATCTGGCGCATGCCCTCGTAGCCGTGCATGACGGCCGCGTCGTAGTAGGCGAACTGCCCCAGAGCCCGTACGCCATCGGACTTGCCGTCGCGCACCGAGGGGTTGAAGTAGACCCGGTCGCGCTCGGCTTCCTGTGCGGCCTGGAAGGCCGGGTCGGCCGCGGCCGTACGCCAGTCGCGGGTGAAGTTGGGGTCGAGGCCGGCGTGCGAGGCGGTGCCGTTCACCGAGCGCAGGGCGGGCAGATATTTGGCCAGCACGTTGCCGGGCACGGCGTTCGTGTACGCCTGGACGAGCTCCAGCATGTCGCCGGTGCCCGAGCAGAAGCCGATGATGCCGGCGGTGTAGCCGCGGCCGTCCTTGATGTCCTCGATGTAGGAGAACTGGGCCCGCCAGTCGAGCGACGAGTTCTCCGCCGCCGAGACGAGCTGCATCGCGACGTCTTTCTTGGCGGGATTGTCCAAATTGACCCCCGTGGCCGGTGGCGTGGTCGGCGGCGTGGTGGAGCCGCCGGGCGTCACCCAAGTCTGGTTGGCCGTGCCGGTGCACGTCCAGATCTGCAGGCGGGTGCCGTTGGCCGAGCTCTGCCCGGTGGCGTCCAGGCACTTGCCGGAACCGCTGTTGACCAGGGCGCCGCCGCTGACCGACCACTTCTGGGCGCCGCTGGCGTTGCAGTCCCAGAGCTGGATCTTCGCCCCGTTCGTGGTCGACGCGCTGGTCACGTCGAGGCACTTGCCGAGCGCGCGGACGGTGCCGTCGCTGTTGCCGACGGTCCAGTTCTGGGCGCCGGTGCCGTTGCAGTCGTAGAGCTGCACGGCGGCGCCGTTGGCCGAGCTCGCGTTGGCGACATCGACGCATTTGCCGCCGATGCCGGTGATCGGGCCGGCGGTCGCGGCGCTGGCCGGAAGCAGCCCGTAGATCACGGCCGCGGCGGGGACAGCCACGGTGACACCGGCGTAGACGACTCTTCTTGCGCGGATCATGGCGCTCCTCGAGAGGGGGGATGAGGGGGTGGCGCGCGCCGCTGAGACGTTAGAACAGTTAACCAACTTTATCAATAAGGCTCGATGAACCTTGACATGCGTAGACGCCCCCGCTTAACGTCCGGCGGGTGACCCGTCTGGCCGGCTCCTCGAAGCTGCTCCGAGCCATGAACGAGAGCGCGGCCCTGGCCCATCTGCTCGACCCCGGCCGGCTGACGCGCTCCGACCTCCGCAAACTCACCGCGCTGTCGACTCCGACGATCTCCGAGGTGCTCCGCCGGCTCACCGAGGCCGGACTGGTCACAGTGGTCGGTCACAACAGCGGGCGCCCCGGCCCGAACGCCGAGATCTACGCGGCCAACCCCGGCGCGGCGTACGCGGCGGCGGTCTCCGTGCGCGACATCGGCCCCAGCGGAGCCCCGTCGGTGGTGGCCGCGCTCTGCGACCTCACCGGCGAGATCCGCGGCCGCGTCGAGTCGCGTGTGGACTTTCTCACCAGCGACCCGATGCAGGCGCTGGTCGACGTGGTGGCCCGCCTGCGCGACGAGGCCGGCGTCCCGGCCGAGCGGGTGCGTCATGTGCGCATCGGTGTCGCCGGCTCCTACGACGCCCGGGCCGCGACGATCCGGCACGTGCATCTTCCGGGCTTCGGCCGTACGGGGTTGGTGCCACGCATCGCGGAAGCACTCGGCACCGAGGTCGGCGTCGACAACGACGTCAACCTGGCCGCCGTGGCCGAGCGCAAGCGCGGCATCGGCCGCGACGCCGAGGGCTTCGCCCTGCTCTGGCTCGGCCAGGAAGGCCTGGGCCTGGCCATCGACATGGCCGGCACGCTGATGCGCGGCGCCCGGGGCGGGGCCGGCGAGATCGGCTACATGCCGCTCTACTCGCCCGACTCGGCCGACCGCAAGCTCGACCTGCAACACCTCTTCGGCGGCGAGGCCATCCTGGAGTTGGCCCGGGACAACGGTGTCCCGGGCCGCACACCGGCCGAGGTGGTGACAGCGGCGGCGGACGACCCGGCCGCCTCCGGCGACTTCCTGGCCGGGCTGGCCGACCGCATCGTGGTCGGCCTGGCCGCGGTCGTCGCCGTTCTCGACCCCTACCTGGTCGTGCTGGCCGGCCCGATCGCCCAGGCCGGCGGCGAGGTCCTGCTCTCCGCGGTGACTGGGGCGATGCGCCGGGCGGCGCCGCTGGAGAGCCCCATCGCGCTGACCGCCATCGACGACGACGCGGTGCTGCTCGGTGCGCTCGACGCCGGGCTCACCGCCGTACGCGAAGGATTGATCTCCTCGATCCGGTCAGCCCACCAGTAGGCGAGCCCGCAGCTGCCGGGCGCTCACGCCGAGTCCGTCGCGCAGGTAGCGGTCGAACGTCCCGAACTTCGCGGCGACCTCGTCGAAGCCGGACTGGAGATATTCGGACCGAACGTCCAGGACGGCTTTGTAGCCGGGGCGGATCGACTCCGGCACGGCGGCCAGCGCGGCGGCGTTGGAGGCGGCGAGATAGGTGTTGCTGAGCAGGTAGTCCTCGAAGACCGTCGCGCGGGGCACGCCGAGGGCGGTGAGCAGCGCGGCGCTGGCCCAGCCGGTGCGGTCCTTGCCGGCCGTGCAGTGGTAGAGCACGTTGGCCGCCCGAGGATCGGCCACCGCGGTGAGGAAGGTGCGGTAGGCCTTGCGGGCGGAGTCCGACGACACCATGCCCTTCTCACCGGCGACCATCATGGCGACGCCATTGGCCTCGGTGTCGAGCGAGTAGCCGCCGGTGCCCGGAGTCGTCGTGCCGGCCACGTTGGCGAAGACGTACTTCGTGCCGGCCGGCAGCCGGTCGGGCCCGGCCGCGGCCTCGGAGTCGGTGCGGAAGTCGATGCCGGTGCGGATGCCGAGCCGCTTCAGCTTGGCCACGTCGGCGTCGGTCAGGGTGGCCAGGCTGTTCGAGCGGTAGAAGACGCCCATCCGGACCCAGTGGCCGTCGGCCGTGCGATAGCCGCCGCCGTCGCGGAAGTTCGGGGCGGCCGCGAGGTGCAGCGACCGGTCGGCCAGGGTCAGCGACCGGCCGCGGTCGGGCACGAGCTCGAACCACCAGCGGTCGGCGTCGCCCAGCCCGCGCACGGTGACGGTGGCGGTTCCGCCCGCGTGGGCGACGGCCCGGTGGCGTGCGACCCGGTTCTGGTCCTTGCTCGCGTAGACCTCGACCCGCCGTACCCCCGCGCTTTTCCAGCTGATCGTGAAATCACCGGCGGCGGTCCGTTCCACCGTGGCCGCAAGGAAAGGAATCTGGCGCGAGGTCGCGTGGGCGGGCGACGCCCCCGTCGCCAGGCCGCCACCGACGGCCAGGACTCCCGCGCCGGCCGTCATCAGGAACCGGCGACGCTCTTCGTTGAAATTGCGCATCGGGAAAGAATCTGCGGCAGAGGTAGCCTCCTCACCGCTCCCGGGTTAACGCCTGGTCAAAATCAAGAGTTCGGCCACTGCGGCAAGCACCATCGCGGACACCAGCGCCACAATGCCACCAGCCAGGGCATAAACGAACAAAAGAAGAGGAGCGACAAAGCCGACGTACGCCGCCGCGGCCAACCGCCGATCGTGGGCCCGCAGCCGGGTCAACGCCACAGCGAGCGGCTCCGGAACGTTCCGGTTCAGCGCGACGATGATCCCCACGAAGATCAGCAGGCCGATCAGCCCGGCCCACATCCGCGAGATGCCGTCACTGGCCAGCGTCATCAGCCCCGCCAGCACCGCGGCGACCTGGGTGGCGTTCGCACCGTAGAGAGCGAACCGCCGCACCTGCTCGGCCGAACTCCCCGACACGTCGAGCACCGGCCCCGACGGCCGGCTCACCGCGGGCACCTCGGTCCAGTGCGCCGTCACCGGCTCCGGCTCATCAGGCCGGTCCGGCGCCGGATAGGCCCGCGGAAACGGCGACGGATACTCACCCTCGGCGTCCGGCGCCACCGGCAGCGTCGCCTCATCGGCCAGCTCCTCCAGCGCCCGCGCCCAGCGCCGCCGCTCGAACCGCACGATGCCCATGTCACGCTGCGCGTCGCCGATGGCCGGATCGAGATCCAAGGCTTGGGCGTACGCCCTCTGCGCCAGATCGAAAAGCCGCAGCCGCGCGGCCACCACGGCCAGCACCAGGTGGGCCTCCGCCTCGGCCGGGGCGACCCGGACGGCATTCCACGCGGCGTTCAGCGCCTCCTGGCCGTTGCGCGACTCACTGAGCAGGGCGGCCCCGGTTCTTTGCGCGTACGCGTCGGCGGGCCACTGCCGCAGAATGTCCCCCGCGACCCGGGCGGCCTCCCCGAACTTCCGGCTGTCGGCCAGCGCCATGGCCCGCACGACAAGAGCCGTGATCTCGGCCGGCGCCACCGCCGTGGCCCGCTCCGCCGCCACCAGCGCCTCGGCCGGTTGCTCGGCTGCCAGGTGAATGCGGGCCAGGGTCGCCAGCAGGCTGGCCTCCTCAGGGGCCACGCTCAGCCCAGCCGCGATCTCCCCGGCCGCTTCGTCATAGCGGCCGAGGTCAGCAAGAAGCAGAGCCCGCTGCCGATACTCCTCGGGCGTGGTCTCGGGATCCAGAGGCGCGGCCACGAGTCGAGGGTAGGCGCTCGCACCTAACGCACCCTGCGGGGGTGCGAATCGGCCCGCTCAGACGGAGGCGATCAAAGCGACGGCCATGGCCGCCAGCCCTTCACCGCGGCCGGTCAGGCCCAAGCCGTCGGTGGTGGTGCCCGAGACAGTCACCGGGGCACCGACCGCCGCCGAGAGGGCCTCCTGGGCCTCCGCGCGGCGCTTGCCGATCTTGGGGTGGTTGCCGATGACCTGAATCGAGACGTTCACCACCTCGAACGACGCCGCCCGAACCAGGCGGGCCGTCTCGGCGAGCAGGGCCGCCCCGGACGCACCGGCCCACTCCGGCCGTGACGTGCCGAAGTTGCTGCCCAGGTCACCCAGCCCGGCCGCCCCGAAGAGCGCGTCACAGGCGGCGTGCGCGGCCACGTCGGCATCGGAGTGCCCGGCCAGCCCGATCACGTCCGGCCAGAACAGGCCGGCCACCCAGCAGGGCCGCCCCGCCTCGAAGGCATGCACATCCGTCCCGACACCGACCCGCTGATTGATCACCAACCCAGGCTACCGACGCCCACCCACCTCCCACTCGTCCCACCTTGCACCCCACCCGCCTCGCACCCCACCCACGTCGCACCCGGCCCTCCTTGTACCCGGCCCTCCTCGCATCCCACCCACGTCGCACCCGGCCCACGTCGCACCCGGCCCACCTCGCACCCGGCCCACGTCGCACCCGGCCCACGTCGCACCCGGCCCACCTCGCACCCGGCCCGCCTTGCGCACGCCGACCACAAGCCGCGCGCACTTGCGCCCGCCGCCCCAATACGAGCGGCGCCCTCTTGCGCTCTGCCCAGCACAAGCCGCGCCCACCTCGCGCCGCCCCGCCCACTCGCGCCGCCCCGCCCACTCGCGCCGCCCCGCCCACTCGCGCCGCGCCGCCCCACCACAAGCGGCGCCCTCTTGCGCCCCGCCCACCTCGCGCCCCGCCGCCCCACCACAAGCGGCGCCTCTTGCGCCGCATCCAACGCAAGCCGCGCCCCGTCTTCGTCCCGCGCCGGATGACATGGCTGCGAGGGAAGGAACCCCGAGGCAAGGAGGCCGCGAGAGAAGAGACCCCGAGGCAACGAGGCCGCAGGGGAAGCGACCCCGAGGCAACGAGGCCATAAGGAACAAGACCGCGAAGAACGAGACCCCGAGGCACTCAGACCGCGAAGAACGAGACCGCGAGAAACGAGACCGCGAAGAACGAGACCGCGAGGAACAAGACCGCGAAGAACGAGACCGCGAAGAACGAGACCGCGAACAACGAGACCGCGAACAACGAGACCGCGAGGAACAAGACCGCGAGGCAGTCAGACCGCGAAGAACGAGATCCTGAGGTCAGGGGAGGTTGAGGAGGGCCTCGGCCAGAATCAGGTCCAGGGGGCGGGTGATCTTCATGGCCAGCTCGGAGCCGGGGACGCAGATCACCGGAAGGCCGGCCTTTTCGACCAGGCCGGCGTCGTCGGTCAGCTGGTCGGCGGCGGCTGCGTGGGCGGCGGCCAGGACGTCGTGGCGGAAGCCCTGCGGGGTCTGGACGCTGCGGAGCACCGAGCGGTCGACCGTGCCGAGGACTATTTCGCCGGGGGCGACTTCCTTGATCGTGTCGACCACGGGGAGGGCGGGGATCACCGCGGGATGGCCGTCGCGGACGGCCGCCGCCACCGACTCGATCAGGTCGGGTGGGGTGAGGGCGCGGGCCGCGTCGTGCACGAGCACGATGGCGATGTCGGGTGGGACCTGGGCCAGCGCGAGGGCCACCGACTCCTGCCGCTCGGCCCCGCCGGCCACCACGGTGACCGGCGCGACCGGCGCCAGTAACTCTTGAACCGCCTCGACCTCGGCCGCTGGAGCGGCGACCACGATGAGGCGCACCGACGGCGCCGCCGCGACGCGGCGGACCGCGTGCACGAGCAGCGGCTCGCCGGCGAGCAGGCGCAGAGCCTTGGGCCCGCCCGGGCCGAGCCGCAGGCCGGCACCCGCTGCCGGAACCAGGACCGCGACGTCACCCCGAGCACTAAGCTGCGCGGTCACGTCGCGGTCCTGAGAACACAAGTTTTGATGTTGTGTCTGTGGGTAGATCAGGCCTCGGTGAGGACCTTGTCGAGGAGAACCTCGGCCTCGTCCTTGGTGCTCTTCTCCGCAAGAGCGACCTCACCGACCAGAATGTCACGAGCTTTCGCGAGCATGCGCTTCTCGCCGGCCGACAGGCCGCGCTCACGCTCACGACGCCAGAGGTCGCGAACGACCTCGGCAACCTTCAGGGGGTTACCGGAGGCAAGCTTCTCGAGATTGGCCTTGTAACGCCGCGACCAGTTGGTCGGCTCCTCGGTGTGCGGAGCGCGGAGGACGTCGAAGACCTTACCCAGGCCCTCCTCGCCAACCACTTCGCGCACGCCGACGATCTCGGCGTTCTCAGCGGGCACCCGAACAGTCAGGTCGCCCTGAGCGACACGCAGGACCAAGTACTGCTTTGGTTCGCCCTTGATGACCCTAGTTTCGATTGCCTCGATGAGTGCGGCCCCGTGGTGGGGGTAAACAACGGTCTCGCCGACACTGAAAACCATAGGTTCGAAGCCCCTTTCGCTGTGTCTAGGGTAACACGCTCAGGCAGCGATGTCCCACCCTGCCGGTGACTGTTAGTGCAGCTCAGAGGCCCTGTGACGGGCCTTTCTACGGCTTGACAGAAGCGCCGGGAGCTGCCTTCGTAACGCAAAGTGACGAAAGGGTGACCGCTTTGACCCCTGGGTCGGATATTTCGTACCTAGGGCGTTTGTGAGGTCAAGCTTATCGCTAAGGTCCGGAAGCACGCACTACTGGCGGCGGAGCGCCGCGTGAGGAAGGCTGGGAGGCAAGGTCCCCGACCGAGGAAATGCCGAAGTAGGAGAGGGCAGGGTCGGCTTGGGGGGAGGGTGAGTCATGGCTGGTGCGAGCGACAACGGCGGATGGTCGTCGGATGGCGGTTCGCCGGACGACCTGCCCGACCTGCCCGAGGAGTGGGGCGTCATCGTCATCCCCGACGACCTCTCCGAGCTGTCCGACGAGGTCGAGGCCGTCCGCGAGGAGCTGCGGCTCACCGGTCCGCCCACGCGCTGGCAGCGGTTCGCCCGCCGCCCCGCGATCCGCCGGGTGCGCCGGCTCGCCGGCAAGGCCATGCGGGCCCCGGTCCTGATCATCTCGATGGCCGTGCTGGTCACCGTGGCCAGCCTGTTCGCCTCGGCCTGGCCCGGTCCGCCGCGCCAGCCCGCCGCTCAGCGCACGGCCGCCACCACGAACGAGAGCGCCACCATGCTGCCCGCGCTGGAGCTTTTCGGCGACGACGGCCGCACGGTCCCGCTCAACCGGGAACTACCCGCTGTCATCCTGCTCGTCGACGGCTGCGCCTGTGCGAAGCTGGTATCCGACACTGTCGCCGCCGTCCGTCCCGACATCGCCGTGGTCACGGTGACGTCGGCCGCCACGGCCAGTGCCGCGATCACCCCGCCGACCAACACGACGCCTCAGGCCCTGGGCAAGACCGTGCGCTCCCTGCACGATCCGACCGGCACCCTGCGCAGCCATCTGAAGCTGGGCGCGCCGGACGGTACCGCCACGGCCCTGCTCGTCAGCGACGACCACGCCAAGATCGTGAAGACGTTCCCGCGGATCGCCTCGATCGAGGACATGCGGCCGTACCTCGCCCAAATTTAAGAAAGCATCAGCCGATGCGGACCAGGGAGTAGCGGAAGACGACCTCGCTGTCCTGGCCGGCGGACACCGTCATACGCAGGGCGTCGGAGAGCTGGACGGGGAAGGTCTCCGGCGAGCGCTCCTGCTCGCAACTCATGCCCAGGCCCGAGTCGCCGCCGATGCCGCTGAAGTCGGGGGTTTCGGGGTTGTCGAGCGAGACCCGCACCGTGCTGCCCGCGCCGCCCACACAGACCATCGCCACCGAGTACTGGCCGAACGACACCTCGGTGGAGATCGCTTGCTCCGCGCCCGGATTCAGGGTCAACGTCGCGCCGTCCTCCTGGGTGCCGACGTCGGGCAGCAGCCGCTCGGCGGCCTGCCGCCACTGCTGGGCCTGGCTCGTCGGCTTCGTGTCGTCGGGCGCGGTCACCAGCCACCACGCGGCGCCGCCGGCGAGCAGCACCGCCGCCATCGAGTACAGCACCACGCCCCGCTGCCGATCGGTCGTCACCCTGTGACTGTAGAGGTCTCCAGCAGGGTTCCGTAGAGCGTGAGACCCGGCCCGAAGGCCAGCATCACCACCCGTCGCGGCGGCGCCGGACGGCGCCGGAGGGCATCCAGCACGAGAAGGACGGTCGGAGAGGAACAGTTTCCGTACGCGGCCAGCACCTCCCGCGAGGGGGCCATGGCCGCGTCGTCGAGCCCCAGCTGTTCCTGCACCACGTTCAGGATCTTGGGACCGCCGGGGTGCACCGCCCAGCCGTCCACCTCGGCGATGGTCAGCCCGTGCCGGGCCAGCAGGTTGTCGACCAGCTCGCGGACGTGCAGTTTCAGGACCGCCGGCACCCGCGGCGACAGCCCCATCCGGAACCCGAGGTCGGTCACCTCCCACGTCATGTGGTCGGCCGTCGTGGTGTCCGTGACGGCGGCGACCTCCCGTACGGCGTACCCCTGGGAACCCGGAGTGACCACGACGGCGGCCGCCGCATCCGCGAAAAGCGCATGCGACACGATCTGCTGCATGTCCACCCGCGCGGCCGCCGGCTGCAGGTGAAGGCTGGTCAGCTCCGCGCAGAGCAGCAGGGCCGGTTTGCCCTGGGCCACCACGTAGTCGGCCACCGAGCCCAGGCCGGGCAGCGCCGCGTAGCAGCCCATGTGCCCGACGAAGAGCCGCCGCACGCTCGGCGACATGCCCAGGTCACGGGCGAGCAGGATGTCCAGCCCGGGCGTCGCGTATCCGGTGCAGGAGCAGACCGCGAAGAGCCCGAGCTCGTCCGCGGCCAGCCCGGCGTCGGTCAGCGCCCGCCCCACCGCCTCCTTGCCGAGCGGGATCGCCTCGACCTGGTAGCGGCGCATCCGCCGCTCGGTCGACCAGTCCGAGACGTCCTCGAGCAGCGGGCTCACCGCGGCCTGCCGGGTACGCACCCCGGAGTTCGCGAAGATCCGCTGGACCAGCGCCCGCCGCTCGGGCGGATAGTGCCGCGCGAAGTAGCCGTCCCACAGTTCGTCCTGCACCACGGACGGCGGCAGAGAGATTCCTACCCCGGCGATGGTCGCGTCGTTATTCACTTACGCCTCCCCAGGCCCCTCTTACCCCGTCCGCGTCGCTACCAACGTGGCGCTGATCCCTCCGAGTCGGGATCGCCGCCGAGCGCGTCCACGCCGAGCCAGTCGGCGCACACGTCGCTGGTGGCCGGTTGCAGCGACCCGGCCCGGGCGTCGCGGTAGAGGCGCTCCAGCGGATGCCCACGGCGCATGGCCGACGTGCCGGCCGCCTCGAGCATCGACGCCGCCACCTCGGCCGCGGTCGTGCCGGCCAGCAGCTTGGCCCGCCACACCCAGCGGGTGGTCTCGGCCTCGCCGGGCTGCTCGTCGACCCGGCGCGCGGCCTCCATCACCGCCAGGTGGGCGGCGGCGACCGCGGCGTCGGCCCGGCCGATCCGAGCCCGGATGGCCGGCAGGTGGCCCAGCTTGCGCTGGTTGACGTGCTCGACCGCGGCGTCGACGGCGGCGCGGGCCACGCCCACGTAGACGGCGGCGTAGCTGGCCACCATCCAGTGCGGGGCCAGCTGGGCGATCACCAGCGCCAGGCCCTCGACGCCGCCGAGCAGCGCACCGGGCGGCACGGTCACGTCGATTTGCAGGTCGTGGGAGCCGGTCGCGCGCATGCCGAGGGCGTCCCAGGTCGGCTCGACGCGCAGGCCGTCGCCGGCCGGCACCAGGAACTGCGAGACCTGGTCGGGGTCGTCGGCGCTGCGGGCGGCGACCAGATAGGCGTCGGCGTGGCCGGCGCCGGAGCAGAAGGTCTTGGCACCCTTGATCCGATATCCGCCGTCCATGTGCTCGTACGACGTCGTGATCTTCGAGAGGCGGGAGCCGGCGCCGCGCTCGCTCATCGCCACCGCGTACCAGGAGCCGGTGGCGGCCGCCCGCAGGTGATCGTCGCGGGCCCGCAGCGCCTCGTCGGCCAGACCCAGAGCCTCGGCCAGCTCGTCACTCACCCCGGCCAGGGCACCGGTGACCGAGGCGTGCATGTTGAAGATCAGAGCGGTCGCGCCGTTGCCGCGGGCCAGCTCGTAGGCGACCGCCGCGTAGTCGGCGAAGCTCGCCCCGGCGCCGCCCAGCCGCTTCGGCGTCATCAGGCCGAAGAAGCCGGCGTCGCGCAGGTCGGCGAAGTCGGCGGCGGGGAAGGAGCCGTCACGGTCGTGCTCGGCCGCGCGGGCCGCGAACCGGGGCGCCAGCCGCCGGGCCTCGTCAATCACGGGGTGGCCTCCTTACGGCCGCGCCCCTGATAGAGCACGGCGGTGGATCGGGTGGGAACGATGCGGCCCGCGCCCCGGCCGAGGGCCAGCCAGCGGAACAACCCGGCGGCGCTGGGCCGCAGGCCGCGCACCTCGAGACGTACGCCATGAAGGGCGAACTCGGCGGTGAGCCGGCCCGGATCGACGAAGAGGGCGGGATCGTGCAGCCCGATCGGGGCCACGCCGATCCACTCGCCCAGGGTGACCGTCACGAAGCGGCTGAGCGCCCCCGAGTTGACCGTGTCGAGCACCAGCAGCCCGCCCGGCCGCAGCACCCGGGACAGCTCGGCCACGGCGGCCGGCAGGTCGGTGACGTGCTCGAGGATCTCGCCGGCGGCCACCACGTCGGCCGAGCCGGTGGCCAGCGGCAGGGCCAGCACGTCGCCGCGCACCGGCGTCACGCCGCGCTGGGCGGCGAGGCTCAGCCCGGAGACGCGCAGGTCGACGCCGACGTGGCGATAGCCCTTGCCGGCCAGGTGAGGGGCGAGCAGCCCGCCGCCGCAGCCGGCGTCCACCAGGATCGCACCGGGTGACACAGCCGGCGGGATCAGAGACGCCCGAGCCTCCGCCAGCCAGTGCAGGAGCTCGAAGCCGCCGCCGGGGCGCCACCACTCGCCGGCGAGGTCGTCGTACTGACGCGGATCGTTACGCGGCATCGACGGCATGTGATCGAGCGTGGCACGCATCCGGCCCAACCACCACACTGCTTTCATGTCCCGCGCTCTCGCGTTGATCAAATCGTCACATCCGGAACCCGGCGGGGCGGTGACGGTGGCCATGACCCTGCTGGCGATCGGCGCTGGTCATCGCGGCTGGGCCATCCTCGGCGTCTTCCTCGCGGTGGGCGCCACCCAGCTGTCCGTCGGATGGGTCAACGACTGGCTCGACGCCGACCGCGACCGCCGCGCGGGCCGGCGGGACAAGCCCGTCGCGTCGGGTGCGGTCAGTCGCCGTACAGTCGGAACCGCGGGTTTGATCGCCTCTTTGGCCATACCCTTCCTGGGCCTTCCGTTCGGACTGTGGCCGGCGATTCTCATCTCGCTGGTCGGCATTTTCGCTCTGCTTTACGACTGGCCGCTGAAGTCCACGGTGTTCTCGGTGGTGCCCTATCTGGTGGCGTTCGGGCTGCTGCCGGCCTTCGTGGTGGTCGCGCTGCCGGGCCATCCGGCGCCACCCGTCTGGCTCGTCGCGGCCGGAGCGTTGCTGGGTGGCGGCGCGCATTTCGCCAATGTGCTGCCCGATCTGGCCGACGATGCCGAAACCGGGGTGCGAGGACTGCCACATGTGCTAGGCGCCACCGGATCTTCCATCGCGGCCGCGGTGCTCCTTCTCGCCGCGACCCTCACGCTGGTCTTCGGGCCCGCCGGGCCTCCGTCGTGGGCGGGCTGGGCGGCGGCCTGCGCCTCCGTCGTGGTCCTGCCGCTTGGGTGGTACGCCATGACGCGCGCCTCGGGACGGGCGGTGGCCATGTTCCGGGCGGTCATCGTGGTCGCCCTGATCGACGTTCTGCTGCTGATCTTCAGCGGCCGGGTGGTGTGAATGGACGGGTCGGCGCACGTGGCCGATCCGCGACCTCTAGGCTGGGGCTTACGCCCTTTGGTGTTCTTTTCTTGGAGGATCGTGATGCGCTCGCTGGGAACCCGCCGCGTCGCACTGGCCGCGGGTGTCGCCACGGTCGCCGTGATGGCGCTGACCGGCTGCTCGGCCGGCCAGGTCGCCGAGACCGCCATTCTGAAGACGCCCATCTCGGGCCTCAACACGCAGAGCCCCGACGGGCGCCTCGAGATCCGCAATCTCCAGGTGGTCTACAACAGCCCCGAGGGTTATGCGGCCGGTGAGAGCGCGCAGCTCGAGCTGAGCCTGTACAACACGACCACGTCGTCGATCCAGGTCTCGATCAGCAGCACGCCGCCGCAGGACTCGACGAACAACGTCGTCTCGGCGCAGCAGATCGGCCTGACCGGCGGCGCCGCCGCGGCCTCGCCCGCGCCCAACCCGGAGCCCTCCGGCAGCCGCGCGTCGCAGGACGAGCAGCCCGGTGGCGTGCCGTCGGCCGACGCCAGCGCGCCGTCGCCCGCCTCCGGCACCGTGCCGAGCGCGCCCAGCGAGCCCGCGCAGCCGCAGGTCGAGCCGGCCCAGATCACCATCCCGGCGCTGAGCAGCGCCACCTTCCTCCCCGAGGACGAGCAGAAGGTGCTGGCCCTCGGGCTCAGCGGCAAGCTCTCTCCGGGCACCTCGCTGGCCGTGACCTTCGAGGTCAGCGGCAACTCGCAGCCCCTGCAGGTGGAGGCGCCGTTCCAGGTGCCGCTGTCGCCGGCCTCGCGGGGCCCGGCGGTCGACGAGCACGAGAACACCGAGGAGTAAATGTCATACCCGCCAGCTAACTTGGCGGGGTGACATCTTCGACCCGCTCGGCCGCTAAAGCGTCTCGTCCCGCTTACGTCTGCGACGCCTGCGGGCACCAGCCGCCGAAATGGCTCGGCCGGTGCCCCGAGTGCGGCGAGTGGGGCTCGGTCATCGAGTCCACGGTGACCACACCGCTCGGCGCGGGCCGGGTGGTCAGCTCCCGCATGCCGGCCGAGCCGGCCCGCCCGATCGCCCAGATCAGCGCCGCCCCGGCCAAGGCCGTGCCGACAAACGTCGGCGAGCTCGACCGGGTGCTCGGCGGCGGCCTGGTGCCGGGCGCGGTGGTGCTGCTGGCCGGCGAGCCCGGTGTGGGCAAGTCCACACTGCTGCTCGACGTCGCCCAGCAGTGGGCGGCCCACTCGGGCTCCGCGTCCCTCGTGGTCAGTGGCGAGGAATCGGTCAGCCAGGTCCGCCTGCGGGCCGAGCGGCTCGGCGCCCTGCACGAAAAGCTCTACCTGGCCTCCGAGAGTGATCTCTCCGCGGTCATGGGCCACCTCGACGCGGTCAAGCCCGGCCTGCTCGTGCTCGACTCGGTGCAGACCATCTCCGCCCCCGGCACCGAGGGCGTGCCCGGCGGCGTCACCCAGGTCCGCGCGGTCACCGCCGCTCTGGTCGGCGTGGCCAAGGA
This sequence comes from Paractinoplanes atraurantiacus, assembly GCF_900215205.1. GTDB lineage: Bacteria > Actinomycetota > Actinomycetes > Mycobacteriales > Micromonosporaceae > Actinoplanes > Actinoplanes atraurantiacus. Next base: position 277,091 of record NZ_OBDY01000001.1, on the reverse strand, counting down.
GCGCGGCATCGCCACCGTCCTGGTCGGCCACGTCACCAAGGACGGCCAGGTCGCCGGCCCGCGCGTGCTGGAGCACCTGGTCGACGTGGTGCTCCACTTCGAGGGCGACAAGCATTCGTCGCTGCGCCTGGTCCGCGGCGTCAAGAACCGCTTTGGCGCGGCCGACGAGGTCGGCTGCTTCGAGATGCACGAGGGCGGCATCGCCAGCCTCCCCGACCCGTCCGGGCTGTTCCTCACGCGTTATGCCGAGCCCGTGCCCGGCACCTGCGTGACCGTGGCCATGGAGGGCCGCCGCGCCCTGGTCACCGAGGTGCAGGCGCTGATCGGGGCCGAGGTGCAGGGCTCGCCCCGGCGCACGGTGTCGGGCCTCGACAGCGCCCGGCTGGCCATGGTGCTGGCCGTGCTCGAGCGCCGCACCAAGCAGCTCAAGCTCTACAACCGCGAGGTCTTCGCCGCGACCGTCGGCGGCATCCGGCTCACCGAGCCGTCGGCCGACCTGGCGATGGCCCTGGCCGTCGCCTCCGGCGGCCTCGACCTGGCCATGGCGCCCCACCTGGTGGCGATCGGCGAGGTCGGCCTGACCGGCGAGATCAGGCGGGTCGGCGCGGTCGGCCGGCGCCTGGCCGAGGCGTCCCGGCTCGGCTTCAAGGTGGCGCTGGTGCCGCCCGGTTGCGCGCCCGAGAGCAGCGGCTCGCTCAAGGGCATGGAGGTCATCGAGGTGGCCGACCTGCGGTCCGCGCTGCAGTCCGCGGCCCGGGCTTCGGCCGCCCACGGTGGTGACCGTCGGTGATTCATCGAACCACGCCTCGTTGACCTGGAAGAGGGTCCGTAGAATGTACAGGTGCCGCTCGACCGCGATGGTTCCAAGCCCGCCGCCGCCTCTCCGTCGCCACGACCCGGCGTCAACGGTGCGGCTCATCGTGCGGCGACCACTCCCAGCACCGGCCTCACCGGCGGCGGGGTGACCGCCGACCCGCTCCGCGCCAATCTGGCGCTGATGGCGCCCGGCACGGCCCTGCGCGACGGCCTCGAGCGCATCCTGCGCGGCCGCACCGGCGCGCTCATCGTTCTCGGCTACGACGCCGTCGTCGAGACGATCTGCACCGGCGGCTTCCCGCTCGACGTCGAGTTCTCGGCCACCCGCCTGCGCGAGCTGTGCAAGATGGACGGCGCGGTGGTGCTCTCCAGCGACGGCACCCGCATCGTCCGGGCCGCCGTCCACCTCATGCCCGACCCGTCCATCCCGTCCGAGGAGTCCGGCACGAGGCACCGGACGGCCGAGCGGGTGGCCAAGCAGTCCGGCTTCCCGGTCATCTCGGTGAGCCAGTCGATGCGCATCATCGGGCTGTACGTGAACGGGCAGCGCCACGTCCTCGACGACTCGGCGGCCATCCTGTCGCGGGCCAACCAGGCCCTGGCGACCCTGGAGCGCTACAAGCTCCGCCTCGACGAGGTGTCCGGCACCCTGTCCGCGCTCGAGATCGAAGACCTGGTCACGGTGCGTGACGCCGTGGCGGTCGTGCAGCGCCTCGAGATGGTCCGCCGCATCGCCGACGAGATCTCGGGCTACGTGGTCGAGCTCGGCACCGACGGCCGCCTGCTGGCCCTCCAGCTCGACGAGCTGATGGCCGGCGTCGACTCCGACCGCACCCTGGTCATCCGCGACTACCTGCCGAGCGGCCGCAAGGCCCGCACGCTGGACGAGGCACTGGTCGAGCTCGACCTGCTCACCGCCACCGAGATGATCGACCTGGTGGCGGTGGCCAAGGCCATCGGATATCCGGGCGCCTCCGACGCGCTGGACGCGGCGGTCTCCCCCCGAGGCTTCCGCCTGCTGGCCAAGGTCCCGCGCCTGCCCACCCAGATCGTCGACCGCCTGGTCGACCACTTCGGCAGCCTCCAGCGTCTGCTGGGCGCCACGGTGGAAGACCTCCAGGCCGTCGACGGGGTGGGCGACGCCCGAGCCCGCGGCGTCCGCGAGGGCCTCTCCCGCCTGGCCGAGGCCTCAATCCTCGAACGCTACGTCTGACCGGCACGCCGGGCCCCTTCCCGACTGAGCCCATCCCGCGCGGGCCGGCCTGCGTGGTCGCGTCAGGGCAGCGGCTCGGCGATGTCGTTCGCGTGGTCGGTGACTGAGGCGCCGGTGACCGTGGCCGTCAAAGGGAGCATCTCCAGGCAGCGGCGGATGGCGGGGGCCATCACCGGGTTGGGGACGCGCATCGAGACCGTGCAGTGCGGGACCCACTTGCCGGGGCGGTAGAGGTCCCAGGTCTCCACGCCGGCCGCCGCCAGCCTCTCGTGGACCTGGCGATGGTGGTCCAGCAGCTCGGCCGTCGGGGTCACGCCCAACCACAGCACCCGGCCCACGAACTGGCCGACGAAATCCAGGTGCAAGGTGAGCGGGCGGGCGACCGTCATGTCGGACAGGGCTGACACCACGGCCGACGGGGGCAGCGTGCGCGCGGCGGCCAGGGAGACGTGCGGGCGGTGCTTGTCGTTCAGCAGCGACGCCAAAGTGGGCACGCCCTCCTCCTCGAGGGCGCGCCACAACGTCCGTACCCGTCTGGTCGCGTCGACGTCCAGGTACAGCTCGAGAGCTGCGACCACTTAGGACGTGATGGTGAGAGTCACCGGCTGGCTGACCAGGGTGCCCAGGCGGCCGCGGAGCTCGAACGTGCCGGGCGGCGGGTTCGGGCCCGAGGCGGCGCCGCCGGAGCAGCTGCTCGACTGGCGGCCGTTCCACGTCACCTTGTAGTTGAGCTCCTGGCCCGCGGTCAGCTGACGGACGTCGCTGCCCTTGGCGGTGCTGCACGTGTCCGACGACCAGTACTTCTGGGCGCCCGAGTCGATGTACAGCTCCTGCGGGTCGGCGCCGACGTCGCGCGAGCAGGTGCGGGTGCCGGTGTTCTTTATCTTGAGCTCTATCTGAACGGCGTTGCCCCGCTTGAGCTGCGTCTGCGCCGGAACGGGCGTCACCGACATCTCGGTGTCGGTGCAGGTCGCGTCGGTCGGGGCGTTGACGTTCGCGTTCTGGCCGCCGTTCGCGTTCTGGCCGCCGTTGGCCGCCGTGTTCGCCGGCAACGTCGGGCCGGTCGCCGTGGCGGTGGTGGGCTGCGGCTGTTGGCCCGGCTGCTGCGACTCGACGTCACCCGGAGCCGGCAGGGACGGGCCGCCGCCGGTGGCGCCGTCCAGGAACGACGGCTCGGTGGTCGGCGCGGACGCCGGCGCCGGTGTCGGCAGCTGCGACGACGAGGTGCCCTTGGGGTTGCCCTTGTCGTCGTTGCCGGAACAGGAAACGAACAGCACGATGATGCCGAGCAGGACAGCGCCCAGCACGACCGCACGACGCCGCCAGTAGACGGCGGAAGGAAGGGGACCAACCGTCGATCGCATAGTGGGGTCACCGTAAACCCGGACGGCACAGACGAAGGCCGCGACGCGCCGGGGTATGCGACACCGACTCACGGCTGTGTCGTTATAGATAGACCTTGCGCTGGTAGATGGCGTGCGCCCCGGCGACCCGATCGAGAAAAAGCTTTCCGTCGCAGTGGTCGATCTCGTGTTGCAGCGCCCGCGCCTCGAACGCGTCGGTCGTGACGGTCACCGGCTCGCCACTGCCCGGCAGCATCGCGGAGACGACGACCCGGCCCGCCCGCTTCACGTCGCCGGTCAGATCGGGCACCGACATGCAGCCCTCACGACCGGCCTTCCAGCGGCTGGCCTCGATGACCTTGGCGTTGCAGAGGACGAACGCGCCATGCACCGTGGACGCCTTCGGATGGCCGGTCACATCGACGCAGAAGACCTGCGCGCCGACGCCGACCTGCGGCGCGGCCAGCCCGACACAGCCCGGCGAGACCCGCATGGTGGCGACCAGATCGGCGGCCAGCCGGACCACCTCCGGCGACGTCGGGTCGACCTCGTCGCCGACGGCGCCCAGCACCGGCGCCGGGGCGGTGACGACGGGAAGCACGCGGCCGTCGGGGCCGGCCCAAGCGATCACAGGATCTCCGGCTCGGCCTGGCGCAGGGTCACGTCGACGCCCAGCTCGGCGGCGGCCACGGCCAGCTGCTGGGCCAGCTCGTCGCCGGCCGCGGGCGGGAGGTCGACCTCGGCGACCAGCACGTACAGGGTCCCGGCGAGGCGGGTCGACAGGTCGGTGATGTTCCCGCCGGCCGCGGCCACGACCCGCGTCACGGCGGCGACTATGCCGAGCCGGTCGGCACCGTGGACGCTCACCACCCACGGTTCGCCGTCCTTCACCCCGTACGACTCGGGGGAAACCGAACGCACCTGGGTGACCACGTCCTTCAGTGAGCCGAGGGCGGCCTCGGCCTCGGCCGAAGCCGGACCGGTGCAGATCAGCGTCATGGTGAAGTGACCGCGCAGGCGCGTCATGGTGGAGTCGGTCAGGTTGGCGCCGACCGCGGCCAGCGCCTCGGACACGTCGGCGACGATGCCGGGACGGTCCGGCCCGATCACTGTGATGGCCAGCTCATGCACTCACCTACAGTAAGACCTGCCATGACTCTCGCCGAAGACGCCATCGCCTGGTACGACGCCAACGCCCGCGATCTGCCCTGGCGGCAACCCGACACGACCCCGTGGGGGGTGCTGGTCAGTGAGGTGATGCTCCAGCAGACCCCGGTCGTACGGGTGGAGCCCGCCTGGCACGCCTGGATGACCCGCTGGCCGACACCGGCCGCCCTCGCCGCCGACCCGCCGTCGGAGGCGATCCGCATGTGGGGCCGGCTCGGCTACCCCCGCCGGGCGATGAGGCTGCACGCCTGCGCGGTGGCGATGGTCGAAAGGCACGGCGGGGACGTCCCGTCCGATCTCGATCAGCTGCTCGCCCTGCCCGGCGTCGGCACCTACACGGGCCGGGCGGTGGCGACGTTCGCGTACGGTCAGCGCCACCCGGTCGTCGACACGAACGTCCGCCGGGTCGTGTCCCGAGCGGTCGAGGGCAAGCCGGACGCCGGCCCGGCCACCACGGCGGCCGACCTGGCGGCGATGGAGGAGCTGCTGCCTGCTTCCCCGGCGGTCGCGGCCCGGGCGAGCATCGCGTTCATGGAGCTGGGCGCGATCGTGTGCACGGCCCGTTCCCCGCGCTGCCCGTCGTGCCCGTTCGAGAAGGTCTGCGCCTGGCGCCTGGACGGCTCCCCGCCGCTGGAGGGCCCGAGCCGCAAGAGGCAGACGTACGCGGGCACGGACCGCCAGGTGCGCGGCCTGCTCCTGGAGGTCCTGCGCCACGCGACCGGCCCGGTCCCTCAGCAACGCCTCGATCTCGTCTGGACCGACGAGGTGCAGCGGGCCCGGGCGTTGTCCGGCCTGGTCGAGGACGGCTTGGTGGAACCGTTCGGAACTGCGTCATTCGTGCTGGCCGGCGACTCGTTCGAGGTACAGACCTTGTAGGCGCCGCTTGTCCACAGCATCGGGTTGTCCACAGGCCGCCGGCACGATCTTGCCGTTTTACGGGATGATTTTGTGCAGGATGGGGGCCCCCTTTGGGAGGGCGGGGTCCGTGTCGGGGACTAATAGACGTAGGGCCAGCCCGCCGAGTCGTACGCCAGCAAGTTGATGCCGAGGCGGGCGGTGCCGTTGTCGGCGTAGTAGTGGTAGGCGAGGACGTCGGCGTCGGTGTCGGTGAAGACGGACTGGCCTCCCGGGCCGTGGATGCTGCCCTGGCCGGCCAGGATCTCGGTGCCGCCGCCGCTGGTCATGGCGGTGCCGTTGCGGTCGGTGAACGGGCCGGTCGGGCTCGTCGAACGGCCGACCATGATGCGGTAGGTGCTCGAGGCGCCCCGGCAGCAGAGGTCGAACGAGACGGCCAGGTAGTAGTACGAGCCGTGCCGGAAGAGGAACGGGGCCTCGATCGCGCCGCCGCCGCGGCCGGCCAGGGAGCGGATCGTGCTGTCGAGGCGCTTGCCGGTGGAGGCGTTCAGCTGCACCTGTTTGATGCCGCTCCAGAACGAGCCGAACGACAGCCACCAGCGGCCGGACGAGTCGACGTACAGGTTGGGGTCGATCGCGTTGAAGTTGTCGGTGGTGCGTGACTCGATGACCAGGCCCTGGTTGGTCCAGGAGCCGGCGGCGCCGGTCGTGCTGGTGGCCAGGAAGATCGCCGAGCGGTTCGAGCCGAAGGTCGAGGCCGAGTAGTACATGTAATAGCGGCCGTTGCGGTACGACACGTCCGGCGCCCACAGGTTGGCGCTGCCGCCGGTGTACGACGTGGTCCACGACGCGCCGTTGGGGAACGCGACCCCGGCGTCGCGGAACGCGGCGCGGTCGGTCGACGTCTTGAGCGAGATGTTGTTGCCGGTGTGGGCTATCAGGTAGGTGCCGTCCGGCTTCTTGATCATGCCGGGGTCGTGGACGTTGACGCTTCCGGTGACCACGCCGGGGCCCGGGTAGGCGAGCGCGGGCTCGGCCGCGACGAGGGAGGCGGCGAGGACCGCGGCCACGGCGGTGAGGGCGGTGAGGCTCTTGAATCTCATGCTTCGAGGCTCCTGACATTTCGGTTGTGTTACCGCTAGGGTTAACGTTCACATAGATAGTCGTCAAGGTATTACGTGTGCCGTGCTGTTTACGTGAACAGAGAGGGTCATCTATGCCGCGCCTCTTCGCCGGTGCGCTTGTCGCGCTGGTGGCTCTACCGCTAGTGGGAGCGCCGCCGGCTGCCTCACCCGACTACACGATCACCGTCGACGCCTCGACCCGGGGCGCCGAGATCAGTGACTCGATGTACGGCGTCTTCTTCGAGGACATCAACTGGGCCGCGGACGGCGGCCTCTACGCGGAGCTCATCCGGAACCGGTCGTTCGAGTTCTCCCCCGCCGACAACGCGGCCTACAACGGGCTCACCGGCTGGACCGTCACCGGCGCCGCCTCGGCCACCGACGACGAGGCGCGACTCAATGAGCGCAACCGGACATATCTCGATCTGAATGGCAGTGCGACCAGCTCGCCCTTCGCTACCGTCCTGGGCGACTTTTACGACTTCTCCGTTTGGGCGCGGGCCGACGCCGCCACACGTTTGACCATTACACTCGGCGCCGCCCGGCAAATCGTAAATGTCCGAAGTAGCGGGGCCAACGGCTGGGCCAAGTACAGCGGATCGTTCCGGGCGACGACGACCACCGACGCGGCGACGCTGAAAGTGGAGAGCAGCGGGCCGGTCAAATTGGACATGGTGTCGCTCTTTCCGCGGAAGACGTTCAAGGGGCACGGGCTGCGCACCGACCTGGCCACGAAGATCGCCGCGCTCGATCCGGGCTTCGTCCGCTTTCCGGGCGGCTGCCTGGTCAACACCGGCAGCATGTACGGATATGACGCCGCGTCCGGATATCCGCGCGCTCGCTCGTATCAGTGGAAGGACACGGTCGGGCCAGTCGAGACCCGCGCCACCAACGCCAACTTCTGGGGCTACAACCAGAGCTACGGCCTCGGCTACTACGAGTACTTCCAGTTCGCCGAAGACATCGGCGCCGCTCCCCTGCCCGTCGTGCCGGCGCTGGTCACCGGCTGCGGCCAGAACCGCGCCACCGACGACCCGGCCCTGCTCCAGCGGCACATCCAGGACACCCTCGACCTGATCGAGTTCGCCAACGGGCCGGTCACCTCGACGTGGGGCAAGCTGCGAGCGCGGATGGGCCACCCGAAGCCGTTCGGGCTGAGCATGATCGCGGTCGGCAACGAGGAGAACCTGCCCGACGCGTACTTCGCGAACTATCTGAAGTTCCGGGACGCGATCAAGGCTGCGTACCCCCAAATCACGGTTATCGGAAACTCGGGGCCCGACGACCAGGGAGCCACCTTCGACCGGTTGTGGCAGCTCAACCGGGATGCGAAATCGGACATGGTGGACGAGCACTACTACAACAGCCCGTCCTGGTTCCTGCAGAACAACGCGCGCTACAACGCGTACGACCGAAATGGACCGAAGGTCTTCCTCGGTGAGTACGCGTCGCAGGACGCCAAGTTCGCCAACTCGCTGGCCGAGGCCGCGTACATGACCGGTCTCGAGCGCAACGCCGACGTGGTCAAGATGGCGTCGTACGCGCCGCTGCTGGCCAACATCGACCATGTGCAGTGGCGGCCCGACCTGATCTGGTTCGACGCCGACGAGTCGTGGGGCACCACGAGCTACCAGACGCAGAAGCTGTTCATGAACAACGTCGGCGACCGGGTGGTGCCCTCGTCCGTCACCGGCGCGGTCGTGCAGCCCAAGCCGATCGCCGGGCGCGTCGGACTGTCCACCTGGGCCACCGCCGCCCGCTACGACGACGTCAAGGTCACCGGCACCGACGGCACGGTGCTGTTCAGCGACGACTTCGCCGACGGCGACGCGAACGGCTGGACGTCGCTGAGCAACCGCGGCACCTGGGCGGTGCAGGACGGCGCGTACGTGCAGTCGGACACCGCCGCGACCAACACGATGGTGGCCGCGGCCACCGACATCACGGCCACCGACTACGACATCACGCTGAAGGCGACCAAGACCGCCGGCGCCGAGGGCTTCCTCATCCCGTTCGGGATCAAGGACTCCGACACCTGGTACTGGTGGAACCTGGGCGGCTGGAACAACACGCAGGGCGCGGTCGAGAAGGCGTCCGGCAGCGCCGACGCCAAGGAGCAGCTGCTGACCAGGCCGGACTCGGTGGTCACGGGGCAGACCTACAACCTGACCATTCAGGTACGGGGTACGAAGGTGACCCTGATCCGCGACGGTGAGGTGTGGGGAAGCTTCGACGACAACAAGGTCACCGAGCCGTTCGCCCAGGTGATCACCCAGGACGGTCGTGATCTGATCGTCAAGGTCGTCAACGCGCAGGACAAGCCGGCGTTGACGAAGGTCGGCCTGGACGGCATCAAGGTCGCCCCGACCGGGCGGATGACCGTGCTGGCCGGCGACCCGGGCGAGCAGAACACCCGCAGCGCCGAGCCCATCCAGCCGGTCACGTCGACGGTCCGCGGGCTGGGCTCCACGTTCACCCGCGAGTTCCCGGCCAACTCGATCACGTTCCTGCGCCTGAGGAGGACCGCATGACGTCCCGCCGAGCCCTGCTCACCGGATCGCTCGGGCTGGCCACGCTGGCCGGGCTGTCGTCGGCCTCGGCGGCGTCGGCCGCCGCACCGGCCGCGCCGCTGGTCACCCAGCGGGCCGATCCGTTCATCACGCCCCGGACCGGCGGGAAGTACTACTTCACCGGATCGGTGCCGGAGTACGACCGGATCGCCCTGCGCGGAGCTTCCACTTTGACCGGTTTGTCGTCGGCGCCGGAGACCGTGATCTGGCGGCGGCCGGCCAGCGGCACGATGGCCGGGCACATCTGGGCGCCGGAGCTGCACCGGATCAACGGCCGCTGGTACATCTACTTCGCGGCCGGCGACTCCGACGACGTCTTCCGGATCCGCACTTACGTGCTGGAGTCGCCGCTGGCCGACCCGTTGGACGCGAGCGGCTGGCAGCTCAAGACGAAGCTGAAGACCGAGTGGGACGGGTTCACGCTCGACGCGACGACCTTCGCCCACCGCGGGAGCCGCTACCTGGTGTGGGCGCAGAGCGAGCCGGAGATCGCGGTCAACACGAGCCTCTACATCGCCCGGATGAGCAATCCGTGGACGCTGGCCACGAAGCCGACCCGGATCACCACGCCGACCCGCCCCTGGGAGATCCAGGGCTACCGGGTCAACGAGGGCCCGGCCGTGATCATCCGCAACGGCCGCGTCTTTCTGAGCTTCTCGGCCAGTGCCACCGACGCCCGCTATTGCATGGGGCTGCTCACCGCCCCGGCCAACGCCGACCTGCTCAACCGGGCGTCGTGGACGAAGACTCCGGATCCGGTCTTCGTCTCGAACCCGGCGACGTCGCAGTACGGCCCCGGCCACAACTCGTTCACGGTGGCCGAGGACGGCGTGACCGACGTGCTGGTCTACCACGCCCGCGACTACCGGGACATCACGGGCGATCCGCTCTACGACCCGAACCGCCACACCCGCATCCAGCGCCTGAACTGGAACGCCGACGGCACCCCGTCGTTCGGCGTCCCGTCGGGCGGAGCCGGCCCGATCACCTGATCCCGCGCGCGCCGGGCCGGACCGGCCCCCCAAATCGGCCCGGCGCGCGCCCCTTCCCGAGCGCTCCCGCAGCGACCCCAAAGCTGGCGCGAAGAACGAGCCCAAAGCCGACGCGGAGGAAGGGCTAAGGCTGGCGGAGGAAGGGGCCAAGGCTGGCGCGGAGGAAGGGCGCGGAGAACAACCCCAAGGCCGGCGCGAAGGAAGGGGACGAGGCCGGCGCGGAGGACGGGCGCCCATGGTCGGCAGGAGGGGCGGGGCAGGCCTGAGGCCGAGCTAACTCGCTCCGAGCCGCTCGGCGATGTCCGTGGGCAGTGGGTAGGTTCGCTCCTCTGGAAGCAGCGCCGCCGCAGCCGGCTCGTCGCCGTCGGTCAGGCGCTGCCGGATCTCGCGGGCGCGAGCGGTCACTTCCGTGATCCCGGCGATCCACTCGTCCACGTATCTGTCCACGGCCTCGCCGGACAGACCGACCTGCAACGACCGGTACGGCAGCTCGCCCAGGCGCAGTGATCGCTCCGGGTCCCACTGCACCCGCACCGGGCTGCGCTTGAGCTCACGGCTCCACTGCGCACTGTCGGCGTGCAGGGCGCGGTCGTAGTGGCTCAGTACGGCCCGGCGCAACGCCCACTCGAAGCCGGCCCGGTCGATCGAGACGGCGAGCACCCGCTCCTGGCCCTCCTTCTCGGCCCAGCCGCAGCGGTACATCATCCACAGGAACGACGGCTTGATCCACGTCATCCGCTCGCGCTTGAACGGCGGCACGAAGCGGCCCGCTTGGAGCGCGGCATCGGCGATCGGCGCCGCGTACGCCTGGTAGACCGTGATGGTGGTGTCGTCGTACACCGCCCTGACTTCTCGGTAGTTCACGATCGTCATGGTGATCGCCGCCGGCGCGTGTGGCCACCGAAATACGCAACGGCCCGGCTGCGAAAGCAGCCGGGCCGTTGGTCGTTGCTAGCGGGTCTTACTCCTCGGTGGCGGTGGCGCCGAGGTCGGCGGGCACCGCGTCGGGGACCGAGACGCCACGGTCGGCGCCACGGAAGACCAGCTTGGACTGCTCGATGTTCTCCGGGTCGCCTTCGCAGTCGACCACGACGATCTGGCCGGGGCGCAGCTCGTTGAACAGGATCTGCTCCGACAGCGCGTCTTCCAGGTCGCGCTGGATGGTCCGGCGCAGCGGCCGGGCACCCAGGACCGGGTCGAAGCCCTTCTTCGCCAGGTACTTCTTCGCGTTGTCGGTCAGCTCCAGACCCATGTCCTTGTTCTTGAGCTGAGACTCGATCCGCGCGGTGAAGATGTCGACGATCTCGAGGATCTCGTTCTGGCGCAGCTGGTGGAAGACGATCGTGTCGTCGATACGGTTGAGGAACTCCGGGCGGAAGTGCTGCTTCAGCTCGTCGTTGACCTTGACCTTCATCCGCTCGTAGTTGGACTCCTCGGCCTCGGAGGCCTGGAAGCCCAGCGACACCGCCTTGGCCACGTCACGCGTGCCCAGGTTGGTGGTGAGGATGATGACGGTGTTTTTGAAGTCGACGATGCGGCCCTGGCCGTCGGTCAGGCGACCGTCCTCCAGGATCTGCAGCAGCGTGTTGAAGACGTCCGGGTGGGCCTTTTCGATCTCGTCGAACAGGACCACCGAGAACGGCTTGCGGCGGACCTTCTCGGTCAGCTGGCCACCCTCGTCGTAGCCGACGTAGCCGGGAGGGGCACCGACGAGGCGGGACACCGTGTACCGGTCGTGGAACTCCGACATGTCGAGCTGGATCAGGGCGTCCTCGGAGCCGAAGAGGAACTCGGCCAGCGCCTTGGACAGCTCGGTCTTACCGACACCGGACGGGCCGGCGAAGATGAACGAGCCGGACGGGCGCTTCGGGTCCTTCAGGCCGGCGCGGGTACGCCGGATCGCCTTGGAGACCGCCTTGACCGCGTCCTCCTGGCCGATGACGCGCTTGTGGAGCTCGTCCTCCATGCGCAGCAGCCGGGAGGTCTCCTCCTCGGTGAGCTTGTAGACCGGGATGCCGGTCCAGTTGCCCAGCACCTCGGCGATCTGCTCGTCGTCGACCTCGGACACGACGTCGAGGTCGCCGGCCTTCCACTCCTTCTCCCGCTGCGCCTTCTGGCCCAGCAGCTGCTTCTCCTTGTCGCGCAGCTGGGCGGCCCGCTCGAAGTCCTGCGCGTCGATCGCGGACTCCTTGTCGCGCCGCACCTGGGCGATGCGCTCGTCGAAGTCACGCAGGTCCGGCGGCGCGGTCATCCGGCGGATGCGCATCCGGGCGCCGGCCTCGTCGATCAGGTCGATCGCCTTGTCCGGCAGGAAGCGGTCCGAGATGTACCGGTCGGCCAGCGTCGCCGCGGCCACCAGGGCGGCGTCGGTGATGCTGATCCGGTGGTGCGCCTCGTACCGGTCGCGGAGACCCTTGAGGATCTCGATGGTGTGGGCCAGGGACGGCTCGCCGACCTGGATGGGCTGGAAGCGGCGCTCGAGAGCGGCGTCCTTCTCCAGGTGCTTGCGGTACTCGTCGAGGGTGGTGGCGCCGATGGTCTGCAGCTCGCCGCGGGCCAGCATCGGCTTGAGGATGCTGGCGGCGTCGATCGCGCCCTCGGCGGCACCCGCACCCACCAGGGTGTGGATCTCGTCGATGAACAGGATGATGTCGCCGCGGGTGCGGATCTCCTTGAGCACCTTCTTGAGGCGCTCCTCGAAGTCACCGCGGTAGCGGGAACCGGCGACCAGCGCGCCGAGGTCGAGCGTGTAGAGCTGCTTGTCCTTCAGCGTCTCGGGCACCTCGCCCTTGACGATGGACTGGGACAGCCCCTCGACGACGGCGGTCTTGCCGACGCCGGGCTCGCCGATCAGCACCGGGTTGTTCTTGGTGCGGCGGGACAGCACCTGCATGACCCGCTCGATCTCTTTCTCGCGCCCGATGACCGGGTCGAGCTTGCCCTCGCGGGCGGCCTGGGTCAGGTTGCGGCCGAACTGGTCGAGCACCAGGCTGGTCGACGGCGCGGCCTCGCCCGCCGCCGCACCGGCCGCGGCCGGCTCCTTGCCCTGGTAGCCCGAGAGCAGCTGAATGACCTGCTGGCGGACCCGGTTGAGGTCGGCGCCGAGCTTGACCAGCACCTGGGCGGCGACGCCCTCGCCCTCGCGGATCAGGCCGAGCAGGATGTGCTCGGTGCCGATGTAGTTGTGGCCGAGCTGCAGCGCCTCGCGCAGCGACAGCTCGAGAACCTTCTTGGCGCGGGGCGTGAACGGGATGTGCCCGCTCGGCGCCTGCTGACCCTGGCCGATGATTTCCTCGACCTGCTGCCGCACTCCCTCCAGGGAGATGCCGAGGCTCTCCAGAGCCTTGGCGGCGACGCCCTCGCCCTCGTGGATCAGGCCGAGCAGGATGTGCTCTGTCCCGATGTAGTTGTGGTTGAGCATCCGGGCCTCTTCTTGGGCCAGGACGACAACCCGTCGCGCTCGGTCGGTGAACCGCTCGAACATGCCCTCGTGCTCCTCACGTGCCGTGCGCCAATGAACTGGCGGGGCCAGCGCACTCGGCATCGGTGATGCCCGTGCTGTTACTACTCTATCGCCGCCGGGTGGTCTTGCCGGGTCCTCGTGCTCCCTTGAAACCGTCCGCAACGTTGATTTAGCCAACTTCGCACGCTCAGCGGCTGTTCCCCCAGTGGAACGTCTACGCGGACAGCGAAATCCCCGGAAACCTCTGTCCACAGCCTGTGGACAACACCCCTGAGCCTGTGGATAACCCTACCGATCCCCACCGAAGAACGACCGAAAGACGAAGAAGGCCCGCCGCGCACCGCGCGACGGGCCCTCTCGAGACCTCTCAGGCCCTACCGGGGCCCTTGGTGTGGAACTCGTCGACGATCTCCTGGGGGATGCGGCCCCGGTCGGAGATGTCCTTGCCGGCCTTCTTGGCCCACTCCCGGATCGCCTTGTTCTGCTCCCGGTCGGCCGTCGCGCCGCCACGGCCGCGGGCGGCTCGGCCGCCGACGACCACGCCGCCCCGGGCGACCTTGGAACCGGACGTCACGTACGGCTCGAAGACCTCCCGCAATTTGGCCGCGTTCTTCTCCGAGAGATCGATCTCGTACTGAATGCCGTCGAGCGCGAACTTCACGGTCTCGTCGGCGTCACCTCCGCTGAGGTCATCGACCAGCTTGTGAATGATCTGCTTGGCCACGCGCCGCTATCCTCCCGAGCACAGGTTCTCCCCTTAAAGCAACGCACAGACAATAACGCCAGGGCGGCGCGGCGCGTCAATGGCGGTCAGAACATTTCGGTGACGGTGTTACTCGGGGCGCACGAGCGGGAACAGGATCGTTTCCCGAATGCCGAGGCCGGTGAGCGCCATCAACAGCCGGTCGATTCCCATTCCCATCCCGCCCGACGGCGGCATTCCGTACTCCATCGCCCGGAGGAAATCCTCGTCGAGCTGCATGGCCTCGGGATCGCCGCCGGCCGCGAGCAACGACTGCGCGACCAGACGATCGCGCTGGACCACCGGGTCGACGAGCTCGGAATAGGCGGTGGCCAACTCGAAGCCCATCACGTAGAGGTCCCACTTCTCCGTGAGACCGGGCGTTTCGCGGTGTGCACGGGTGAGCGGAGCGGTCTCTTCGGGATAATCCCGCACAAATGTCGGCTCCTGCAGCGTGTGCTGCACCAGGTGCTCGAACAGCTCCTCGACGAGCTTGCCCGGGCCCCACTTCGGGTCGACGGAAAGGTCGTGCTTTTCCGCGTACCGCTGAAGTTGCGCGAGATCGGTCTCCGGCGTGACTTCTTCGCCGAGCGCGGCCGAGAGGGAACCGTAGAGGGTGACCGTCGCCCACTCGCCGCCGAGATCCAACTCGCGGCCGTCGAAGTGGGTCACCACATGCGATCCGGAGACCGCGGTCGCGGCTTCCTGAATCCACTCGCGCACCTGCGACTGCATGACGTTGTAGTCGGCGTACGCCTGGTACGCCTCGAGCATCGCGAACTCCGGCGAGTGGGTGGAGTCCATACCCTCATTGCGGAAGTTGCGGTTGATCTCGAAGACGCGGTCGATGCCGCCGACGACGGCCCGCTTCAAAAACAGTTCCGGCGCGATCCGCAGATAGAGATCGGTGTCGAGAGCGTTGCTGTGCGTCACAAATGGGCGGGCTGCGGCGCCGCCGTGCAGCAACTGCAACATCGGCGTTTCCACCTCGAGGAAATCGCGGCGGAACAGCGACTCGCGAAGGCTGCGAACGACCGTCGCGCGGGTACGCACGGTCTCGCGCGCCTGCGGCCGCACGATGAGATCGACATACCGCTGGCGCACGCGCGTCTCCTCGGAGAGCGGCTTGTGCGCGACCGGGAGCGGGCGCAGCGCCTTGGCGTTCATCTGCCAGGTGTCGGCCAGCACGGACAGCTCACCGCGCCGGCTGGTGATCACCTCGCCGGTGACGCCGACCAGGTCGCCCAGGTCGACCAGCTGCTTCCAGCTGGTCAGGGCGGCCTCGCCGACCTTGTCGAGGGACAGCATGGCCTGCAGCTCGGTCCCGTCGCCGTCGCGCAGGGTGACGAAGCAGAGCTTGCCGCCATTGCGGATGAAGATGATCCGGCCGGTGATCGAGACCTGGTCGCCGGTGGCGTGGTCGATCGGCAGATCGGTGTACTTCTCGCGGAGCTCCTTGAGCGTCGCCGTCCGAGGCACGGTCACGGGGTAGGGCGCGATCCCCTCGGCGAGCAGCCGGTCCCGCTTCGACCGGCGGACCCGCATCTGCTCGGGTAGGTCCTCGGCGGGGTCAGTTGCGGGCACATTCTGCTCGGTCACGGCACGACTCTCTGTACGGGCTGCATGGGCCCTGAAAGCCTACTCAGCCGCGCTCAGACGTTCCGCTCATATACCATCCGCAGCCCGATCAGCGTGATCATCGGCTCATACGCGGTGATCGTCCGGCACTCGTCCTTGACCAGTCCGGCCAGGCCACCGGTGGCGATGACGGCCGAGACCGGCCCGATCTCCTCGATCATCTTGGACACGATGCCGTCGACCTGGCCGGCGAAGCCGAAGTACATGCCGGACTGCAGGCACTCGACCGTGTTCTTGCCGATCACCGATTTCGGCTTGGCCGGCTCGACCTTGCGCAGCTGGGCGGCCCGGGCGGCCAGGGCGTCGAAGGAGATCTCGATGCCGGGGGCGAAGGCGCCGCCCAGGAACTCGCCCTTGGCGCTGATCACGTCGAAGTTGGTGGTGGTGCCGAAGTCGACCACGATCGACGGTCCGCCGTAGAGGGCGTGCGCGGCCAGCGTGTTGACCACGCGGTCGGCGCCGACCTCCTTGGGGTTGTCGATGGCCAGCTGGACGCCGGTCTTCACCCCCGGCTCGACGATCACGTTGGGCAGGTCGCCGTAGTAGCGGGCCAGCATGGTGCGCAGGCTGCGCAGGGCGGCCGGCACGGTCGAGCAGGCCGCCACCCCGGTGATCTCCACGGCGTCGCCGGCCAGCAGCCCGCGGAACATCAGGCCGAGCTCGTCCGCGGTGGAGCGGGCGTCGGTCTTGATCCGCCAGTTGTGCACGAGCTTGTCGCCGTCGAAGGTCGCCAGCACCGTGTTCGTGTTACCGATGTCAATACAGAGCAGCACGGTGCGGTCCCTTCCACATTCGGCTATTGAGATACATGGTCGCAGGTCAGCGCGGGCGGAGGTCCAGGGCGATGTCCAGGATGGGCGACGAGTGGGTCAGGGCGCCCACCGAGAGGTAGTCGACGCCGGTGGCCGCGTACGCCTCGGCGGTCCGCAGGGTCAGGTTGCCGGTGGCCTCGAGCTCGGCCCGGTCGCCGACCGCCTCGACGACCTCGCGCAGGGCCTCGGTGGTCATGTTGTCGCAGAGCAGGAAGGTGGCGCCGGCCTCGACCGCCTCCCGGGCCTCGGCCAGCGTGGTGACCTCGACCTGGACGGGGACATCGGGGAAGGACTCACGGACTTTCCGGTACGCGGCGGTGATGCTCCCGGCCGCCAGCTTGTGGTTGTCCTTGATCATCGCGACGTCGTAGAGGCCCATGCGCTTGTTGGTGCCGCCGCCGGCCCGTACGGCGTACTTCTCCAGAGCTCGCAGGCCCGGAGTGGTCTTGCGGGTGTCGAGGACGGTGGCCTTGGTGCCCTCGAGGAGGTCGGCCCAGCGGCGGGTGTGTGTGGCCACGCCGGACATGCGGCTGATCAGGTTGAGCGCGGTGCGCTCGGCGGTCAGCAGCGACCGGGTGGGCCCGGTGATCACGGCCAGGACGTCGCCGCGGGTGACCCGGGCGCCCTCCTCGACCAGCTGCTCGAAGGTGGCCGTGCCGCCGGAGGTGACCGCGAAGACCTGGGCCGCCACCGGCAGGCCGGCGACGACGCCGTCGGCCCGGGCGACGAGCTCGGCGGTGTCCACCTGGCCGCCGGGGATGGTGGCCTCGCTGGTGACGTCGCGCGGCGGGTCACCGAGGTCCTCGGCCAGCGCGGTGTAGACGATCCGCTCGACTTCGGCCAGGTCGAGTCCCTTGTCGGTCATGCCGTGGTCTCCTTGCGCTCCCGTGTGAGTCCGAGGCCGAAGGCGGACGGGAGCGTCATGCCATCTCCTCGAAGGTCTGTGTCAGCTGGGCCTTGCGGTCGAGAGTGTGCAGGAGGTGGCCGCGCCACTCGTCCTCGGCCACCGGGAAGTCCTCGCGCCAGTGGCAGCCGCGCGTCTCGCGGCGGGTGCGGGCGGCGGCGACCAGCACCGTGGCCACCGTCAGGAGGTTGGTGGCCTCCCAGGCCGCGTTGTGCGGGGTGGCCCGCTGCTCGGCCAGCCGGGACAGCTCCTTGGCGGTGGCCGTCAGGGAGTCGGCCGAGCGCAGGACGCCGGCGCCGCGGGTCATGGCCCGCTGGAGCTCGGAGCGGATCGCGGGGTCGGCCACCCAGCCGGCGGGAGCTGAGCCGACCGTGACCGGGTCGGCCTGCTCGGGCAGGTCGCGGGCGATGTCGTCGGCGATGCGGCGGGCGAAGACCAGGCCCTCCAGCAGGGAGTTGCTGGCCAGGCGGTTGGCGCCGTGCACGCCGGTGCAGGCGACCTCGCCGCACGCGTAGAGGCCGGGGATGCTCGTGCGGCCGGCGAGGTCGGTGCGGACGCCGCCCGAGGCGTAGTGGGCGGCCGGGGCGACCGGGATCAGCTCGGTCGCCGGGTCGACGCCGGCGGCCCGGGTGGAGGCCACGATGGTCGGGAAGCGCTGCTCCAGGAAGTCGTTGCCGAGGTGGCGGGCGTCCAGGTAGACGTGGTCGGCGCCGGTGGACCGCAGCACCCGGTGGATGCCCTTGGCCACCACGTCGCGCGGGGCCAGCTCGGCCAGCTCGTGCTGGCCGACCATGAAGCGCTTGCCGGACTCGTCGACCAGGTGAGCGCCCTCGCCGCGCAGCGCCTCGGAGATCAGCGGGCGCTGCACCGAGCTGAGGTCGGCCGTGACGAACGAGGTCGGGTGGAACTGGACGAACTCGACGTCGGTGACGACCGC
Organism: Paractinoplanes atraurantiacus; assembly: GCF_900215205.1. Lineage (GTDB taxonomy): Bacteria > Actinomycetota > Actinomycetes > Mycobacteriales > Micromonosporaceae > Actinoplanes > Actinoplanes atraurantiacus. The sequence continues at coordinate 258,515 of NZ_OBDY01000001.1, read as the reverse complement.
GCCCGCTCGCAGGGCCAGGGCCACGCCGTCGCCGGTGGAGACCGACGGGTTGGTGGTGGACGAGTAGATCTGGCCCATGCCACCGGTGGCCAGCACGACCGCGCGGGCCAGGATGGCGCCGACGCCGTCCTCGCTGCCCTCGCCGAGCACGTGCAGGGTGATGCCGCAGGCGCGGCCGTCGGCCGCGCGCAGCAGGTCGAGGACCAGCGCGTGCTCGACCAGCCGGATCCACGGGTCGCGGCGGACGGCCTCGTGCAGCGCCCGCTGCACCTCGGCCCCGGTGGCGTCGCCGCCGGCGTGCACGATGCGGTCGGCGCGGTGGCCGCCCTCGCGGGTCAGCATGAGCGAGCCGTCGGCGTTGCGGTCGAAGGCGGCGCCCAGGCGCATCAGCTCGCGGACCCGCAGCGGGCCCTCCTCGACCAGCACCCGCACGGCGGCCGGGTCGCAGAGGCCGACGCCGGCGATCTCGGTGTCGTTGGCGTGGGCGGCCGGGGTGTCGAGCGGGTCGAGGACCGCGGCGATGCCGCCCTGGGCCCAGCGGGTGGAGCCGTCATCGATGTTGACCTTGGTGACGACGGTGACGTGCAGGCCCTGCTCGCGCAGGTGGAGAGCGGCGGTCAGGCCGGCGACGCCGGAGCCGACGACCAGCACGTCGGTGGTCTCGCTCCATCCTGGGTCGGCGGCGGCGAGCCGGCGCGGCAGCTCCGGGAGGTCCGCGAGAGGTGACATCTGCTCAGTACACCCCGCCGGTACGACGGTTTCGCGGCGGGGGCGGCATCAGTGGCAACGGTTACTTGTACTGGATCGGCAGGCTCTTGACGCCCTTGCCGCGCAGCGACGTGGTCAGCTCGGATCCCTCGAGCCAGAGGTAGCAGCGCACGCCGCGGTCGCCGAGCGCCCAGACGTCGGCGCCGCCGGGGAGCGAGACCACGCCCGTACGGTATTGAAGGTCGTTGTCGTTGGGCACGCCGGCGTAGTCGGCGATGGTCTGCCGGCAGCCCTCGTGGAACTTCGCCCAGCTTTTCGTGTCCTTGGGATATTCGAGGTCCTTGGCGATCCACAGGCCGGCGAACTCGCCGTTGTGCTTGGCCGTGCAATCGACGCCGGGCATGGTGGCGATCGCGCCGTTGCCGTCGAGCTGAATCGCGTAACAGCCGAGCAGCAGGCTGGAGGTGCCGTCGGCGAGCTCGTCGCGCAGGCTGGTGTCGCGCTGCACGAGGCTGCCGTCGTCCTCGACCGAGCTGAGCTCGAGCACCTCGCAGCGATACCAGCGGGCGCCGCCGGACCAGGCGGCGGCGGTGGGGCGGGTGACGCCGATCCAGAGCCGGGCGTTGCGCCACGGTCCGCCGACATAGGTCGTCGTCTTCTGATCACAGACGGAATAGGCGGTGCGGGCTCCGGCCGAGCCGTCGGCCGGCGGCTCGTCGGCGTCGGCGGCCGGCGACTCGTACGTGCCCACGTAGACGGTCTCGGTGCGATGCCGCAAAGAGCAGTCGATTTCCTCGTACGTGCTCCGGGCGCCCACGGCGTTGAAGTTGGCGCCGTGGCAGGCGCCCGCGGTGGGCTCGAATCCGGTGGCCGGCGCCATCGCGCCCCAGCCGTTGGTCAGGTCGCCGTCGACGCCGCTGGGACGCCCGCAGCCCGCGGTCAGCAGGATCGTGGCGACGACGGCGAGCACGACGCCCAGCCGGTGTCGCATCTACCTCCGCCTTCCGAAAGCCTCCCCATGCCCGGACCCGATCATATGGTGATCAACCGGGCATGGGGGGCGTTTCAGTGGAGGAGCGTGAGGTCACCCCGTACGAGATCGTCAGCCATGCCGGGCACCGCCTCGGCCGGGTCAGCCCCGAGCTCGATGATCCGGTTGTCGGCGTCCACGTGCACCACGCGAGGCTGGTAGGCGCGCGCCTCGGCGTCGTCCATCTGCCCGTACGAGATGAGGATGACCAGATCGCCCGGGTGCACGAGGTGGGCCGCGGCGCCGTTGATGCCGATCACGCCGCTGCCGCGCTCACCCGGGATGACGTACGTCTCGAGCCGGGCCCCGTTGGTGACGTCGACGATCGCGACCTGCTCGCCGGGGATCAGGTCGGCCGCCTCGAGCAGGTCGAGGTCGACCGTGACCGAGCCGACGTAGTGCAGGTCGGCCTGGGTCACCGTGGCCCGGTGGATCTTGGACTTGAGCATGGTGCGGTACATCAGGCGGCCCTTCCCAGGGTCAGCGGAACGTTGTCGATCAGGCGGGTCGCGCCGACCCGGGCCGCCACGAGCAGGCGGGCCGGGCCGTCGGCGGGCGCGGGGCCCAGGTCGGCGCCGGTCAGGGACAGGTAGTCGACCCGTACACCCGGCTCGTCCTCGAGAATTTTCGTGGCGGCGGCCAGCGCGGACTCGGCGTCGGCATGCGCGGCGCCCTCACGCAGGGCCTGGGAGAGCACCAGCGCGGCCCGGCGCTCACCGGCCGACAGGTAGCGGTTGCGGCTGGACATGGCCAGGCCGTCCGGCTCGCGCACGGTCGGCACGCCGACGATCTCGACGCCCAGCTCGAGGTCGCGGACCATCCGGCGGATCAGCGCGAGCTGCTGGAAGTCCTTTTCGCCGAAGAACGCCACGTCGGCCCGGGTGAGCATGAGCAGCTTCTGGACCACGGTGAGCATGCCGGAGAAGTGGCCGGGCCGGCTGGCGCCCTCGAGGATCTCGCCGAGCGGACCGGCGTTCATCGTGATCGAGGGCGCGCCGCCCGGGTACATCTCGTCGCGGCTCGGCGCGAAGACGACGTCGACGCCCTCGGCCCGGCAGGCCTCGACGTCGGCCTCCAGCGTGCGCGGATATTTGTCGAAGTCCTCGTTCGGCCCGAATTGCAGCGGGTTGACGAAGATGGTGACGATGACGAACTTCGCGCGCTTGCGCGCTTCGCGCATGAGCTGCCGGTGTCCCTCGTGCAGCGCGCCCATGGTCATCACGACGGCGACCTCGCCGTTGGCGTGCGAGACGTCCTCGGCCAGCTCGGCCCGAGTGTGGATCACGTAGGTCATGCCGGGCTCCCTACTCGAACGCGGGAAAGAACATCAAGCAAGGCCGCGGCGTCCTGCGGCCTCAGACGACCGGCGGCGATGGCACGGTCGGCGGTCCTCCGGGCCAGGGTGAGGTACGCGGGAACAGCCTCCGCCGGAAGGTGATCGAGGTGCTTGCCGACGGTCCCCGCGTCACCGCGCGACACCGGCCCGGTGAGGGCGGCGTCGCCGAGGAGCAGGGCGTTGTCGAGCGCGGCGTGCAGCAGCGGCGAGAGGATCCGGTCCGGGTGCTCGACGCCGGCCGCCTTCAGGACGTCGGAAGCCTCGTTCACCAGCGTGACCAGGTGGTTCGCCCCGTGCGCGAGGGCCGCGTGGTAGAGCGGGCGGGCGTCCTCGGCGATCCACTCGGGCACGCCGCCGAGGTCGGCCACGAGCCGGGTCGCGAACGCGCGGTCGGCCGTGGTCACGCCCCAGGCGATGCCGGGGAGGCGGTCGAGGTCGGAGTCGGCGCCGGTGAAGGTCATCGCCGGGTGCAGGGCCATGCCCTGTACATCGCCCAGGACGGCGACGCCATGAGCGCCGGAGGTGTGCGCCACTATCTGGCCCCGGCGCAGCGCGCCGGTCGCGGCCAGGCCGGAGACGACGCCGGACAGGGCGTCGTCGGGGACGGCGAGCAGGAGAAGGTCGTCGGCGGCGTGGGCGACCTCGTCGGCCGGGAGGATCGCGGCGCCGGGCAGAAGGCGGGCGGCACGCTCGCGGGAAGCCGCGGAGACGGCCGCCGCGGCGACGACGTGATGCCCGGCGGCGAGGAGCGCGGCACCGAGGACGGCACCCACCCGTCCCGCGCCGACCACACCGACGGTCAATCGATGGCTATTCATATTCGCAAGATCCAGTCCACTCGTGCGGGTACCGGTCGTGGCGCCAGTATGCGCCGCCGTAACACGCACGTGACAAGACGATGTGAAGAACACCATCGGCCGCCCTACGCTGGCCTTCATGACCGGGTGGCGCGAGGCGATGACGACCGGGCTCTACGGGCCGGGCGGGTTCTTCGTGCGGGAGGACGACGGGCCGGCCGGGCACTTCCGGACCAGCGTGCACGCGTCGCCGCTGTTCGCGGGGGCGCTGCTGCGGCTGGTCGAGCGGGCCGACGAGGCGCTCGGCCGCCCGAAGGTCCTCGACCTGGTCGACGTGGGGGCCGGGCGGGGCGAGCTGCTGGCCACGCTGGCGGCGATGCTTCCGGCGGAGCTGTCCCGGCGCGTACGGCTGACCGGGGTTGAAGTGGCACCCCGGCCGTCCGGGCTTCCGGAGCGGATCGCCTGGCGGGCGGACGTGCCGGACGGGATCGTGGGGCTGCTGATCGCGACCGAGTGGCTCGACAACGTGCCGCTCGACGTGGCCGACGTCGACGACGCCGGGCGGCTGCGCAAGGTGCTGGTCGACCCGGCCACCGGCGACGAGTCGCTGGGGGCGGCGGTCGACGCGGCCGACCTGTTCTGGTTGCGGCGCTGGTGGCCCGGCGCCGGGCGGGCCGAGATCGGCTGGACCAGGGACGCGGCCTGGGCCTCGGCGGTCGAGCGGGTGCGCGAGGGCTGGGCCCTCGCCGTCGACTACGGGCACGTGCGCGACGAGCGGCCGGCCTTCGGGACGCTGACCGGATTCCGCGGCGGGCGGCAGGTGGCACCCGTACCGGATGGGACCTGCGATGTGACAGCGCACGTGGCGATGGACGCTGTGGCGTGGGCGGCTGGTACGCCGTACACCATGATCCGCCAGCGGGAGGCGCTGAAAGCGCTGGGAATCGACGGCGCCCGGCCACCGATGGACCTGGCCCGGACGGACCCGGCGGCGTACGTCCGCGGTCTCGCCGCCGCCGGAGCCGCGGCCGAGCTGATCGAGCCGGCGGGGCTCGGGGGGCACTGGTGGCTGCTGCACAGCATCGGGGCTCGAGCGCGTGGGAGCATGCTCTGGTGACCGAGATGATCGTAGGGACCGGGGCCGGCCTCGAGACCGCCGACATGGTGCTCAACATCGGGCCACAGCATCCTTCGACCCACGGCGTGCTGCGGCTCAAGCTCACCCTCGACGGCGAGCGCGTGATCTCCTGCGAGCCGATCGTCGGCTACATGCACCGCGGCGCCGAGAAGCTGTTCGAGGTGCGTGACTACCGGCAGATCCTCGTCCTGGCCAACCGGCACGACTGGCTGTCGGCGTTCTCCAACGAGCTCGGCGTCGCCCTCGCCGTCGAACGGCTCATGGGCATCGAGGTGCCCGAGCGCGCGACCTGGCTGCGGATGGCCCTGGCCGAGCTCAACCGGGTGCTCAACCACCTGATGTTCCTCGGGTCCTACCCGCTGGAGATCGGCGCCATCACGCCGATGTTCTACGCGTTCCGCGAGCGCGAGACGCTCCAGGCGGTCATGGAGGAGGTCTCCGGCGGCCGCATGCACTACATGTTCAACCGGGTCGGCGGCCTCAAGGAAGAGGTGCCGGCGGGCTGGACCGGCCGGGCCCGCGAGGCGATCGCCACGGTCCGCAAGCGCCTGCCCGACCTGGACAACATCATCCGGCGCAACGACATCTTCCTGGCCCGCACGGTCGGCGTCGGGGTGCTCAGCGCCGAGCAGGCGGCCGCGTACGGCGCGTCCGGTCCGGTGGCGCGGGCCAGCGGGCTCGACCTCGACCTGCGGCGCGACGAGCCGTACCTGGCCTACGACCAGCTCGAGGTCCCGGTCGTCACCCGGACGGCCGGTGACTGCCACTCACGCTTCGAGGTGCTTCTCGACCAGGTGTACGTCTCGCTCGACCTCGCCGAGGAATGCCTCGACCGGGTCGACCGGATCTCCGGCCCGGTCAACGTGCGGCTGCCGAAGGTGGTCAAGGCGCCCGAGGGGCACACGTACGCGTGGACCGAGAACCCGCTCGGCATCAACGGCTACTACCTGGTGTCGCGCGGCGAGAAGACGCCGTGGCGGATGAAGCTGCGCACGGCCTCCTACGCGAACGTGCAGGCGCTGGCCACGCTGATCCCGGGCTGTCTGGTGCCCGACCTGATCGCCATCCTGGGCTCGATGTTCTTCGTCGTGGGCGACATCGACAAATAGCCGCTCAGTAACGCGGGCCGTAATTCTCGTCGCCGCCGGCCGGGTACGAGGCGAAGTCGGCGAGGGTGCCGATGTTCGTGTCGTTGGCGGACGGGCGGTGACGCTTGGCCTTGTACGCGGGGTCGCTCGGAGCCTCGTCGTATTCGGCGGGCTGGCCGTACGTGGCGGGCTGACCGTAGGTGGCCCCGTAGGTGTTGGAGGTGCCGTACTCGCCGCTGTGGTCGTAGCCGGCGGCCTCCTCGTAGTCGGCCGGGCCCCCGTACGGCGCGGGCCGGCCGAAGCCGGTCGCCTCCGGGTAGTCGTCGTAGTAGCCCTGGTCGCCCTGGTAGTTGTAGCCATACCCGTCGTCCTGGGCCGCGGGGGCGCCGTAGCTGGCGCCGGCCGCCTGCGAGCCGTAAACCGCGGGGGCCGGGGCGTCGGGGGTGTCGAGGTAGCCGTTGCTCGCGCCGAAGTCGTCTTCGATGAACTCGGGCGCCGCCCCGCCGTACTGCGTGCCGCGCGCGGGCGGGCCGCCCGGCACTGAGGCCGCTCCCCGCTGTCGCGGAAGAGGGCCGCTGCCGGGAACCTGAGCGGCGCCGGACGGCACCTGGGCCGCGCCCATCGGGACCGGCCCCGCACCGGAAGGAATCGGCGCCGCGCCGGCCGGGACTTGGGCCGCACCGGTCGGGACGGAGGCCGCACCCATCGGGACCGACGCCGCGCCGGCCGGGACTTGGGCCGCACCCATCGGGACCGACGCCGCGCCCGCCGGGACTGGCGCCGCGCTCGAGGGGATTGAGGCCGCACCTGTCGGGACCGAGGCCGCGCCTGTCGGGACCGAGGCCGCGCCGGACGGGACCTGGGCCGAGGCGGCGGGAACCCGCACGGCCGCCGCGGCGGCCGGAGCGGGCATCGGGCGGCCGGCGGGCGGAGCCGGGTTGCGGCCGCCCGTGCTCATGCCGGGGCCGGTGCGGGCCGGTGGCCGCACCGCACCGGACGCGGCCGCAACACCCGCGCGGCCGGGCGCCGGTGGAGGCGCGGGGTACGGCTCGTCAGCGGGCGTCATCGGGTCGCCGTGGTCATCGGCGAAGAAGGACGACTCGTCGTACGGCGAACTGTCGAACGACGTCTCTTCGAACGGCGAACCGTCGAACGACGTCGCTTCGTACGGGGACTCCTCGTACGCCGGGTCGGCCATCGGCGGCGGCGCCGCGCGGACCGGGGCGGCGGGGCGGCTGAACTCGGCTCGCAGCTCGCGGCGGAGGACGGCCACCTCCTCGGCGACGCGGTCCTCGACGTGGGCGCGCTGGAGCACCGTGTCGCCGCGGATCAGCACCGAGGCGCCGATCAGCGCGACGCTGGCCGCGATGAGCAGCACGGCGAAGCGCACCGAGCCCGAGTTGTCGCCGAGCAGCACGATCACCGCGGCCAGCGGGGCGAGCAGGACGCCCGCCCACACGAGTCCGCGGAGCAGGCGCGCGCTGTGACCCGCGACAGGTTCCTCTTCCGGCATGGGCGCCGATATTACCCACGGCTCGCGGGAGGGCAAATGGCGAGCGCCGGGCTTCAGGTTACCGAAACCCGGCGCTCACCTTCTAAACGGTGTCTAAACAGTGAAAACGGTCAGCCCGCGGCCAGCGACCCGTCCGAGCTGAAGACCAGGCCGACGCTGATCTGGCCCTGCTTGAGCGCGGTCTTGGTGAGCGGGCCACCGGCGTCCAGGCTGGAGAACTTGCCGGCCTGGAAGTTGTAGACCTCGGTCAGGCCGAGCTGGCACTTGGGCCGCTGCGGGCACTCGGCCGGGCCGCCGAGCACGGTGGCCGCCCCCGAGCACTTCGCGGCCAGGTCGGACAGCGTCTTGAGGCCGTTCTTGTCGGCGAAGGCCGTGGTCACGGCGAACGCGTTCTGGTCCTGGGCGGCGGCGGGCTTGCCGAAGACCAGGCCGACCTTTTCGCCGAGGGCGGTCAGGTTTTTCACCGTGGTGTCGAGGTCGTTGGAGGACGGGTCGGCGCCGTTCTTGTCGACCTTGCCCTGCAGGAACGTGGCCAGGGTGGCCGCGTACTCCGGGACCACGGCGACGCTGCCCTTTTCGAGCGCGGGCTCGTAGAGCTCGCGGTTGCCGATCTGCTGGACCGTGACCGTGTAGCCGGCCGCGGTCAGGGCCAGGCCGTAGATCTCGCCGAGGGTGGCGCTCTCGGTGAAGTTGCCCGCGCCGACGGTGATCTTGCCGCCCGGGCCCTTGGCCAGGCCGGCCGTGATGTTGTTGGCGGTCACGAACTCCTGGGCGGCCGCCTTGGACGACTTGCGGTCGATGTCGACCGCCTTGTTGAGCGCGATCAGCTTGGTCGTGTCGAGCGCGGCCGACACCTTGTCGAGGGCCGCGATCAGCTCGGGCGACGACGCCTTCTTGTTGATCGCCGGGATCACGTTGTCGGTGTTCTGGAGCTTCTTGTCGTCCTCGAGGACGACCAGCGCGTCACCGGCGACCGGAGCGCACCCGGCGCCCGCGGCGGCGGACGGCGGCGCCTCGGTGCCGGAGGAGCCCGCGTCGCCGCAAGCGGCGAGCGAGACGACGGCCACGGTGGCCGCGGCGGCCGCCAGGAAGATGTTTCGACGCATACTGCCGCCTTCTGTGTCCCGGCGCGGCCTGGTGGGCCGCGCCGCGTGTCCGGAGTTTCCCTGCCCTAGAAGGTCTACCCGGTGGGTGTGACAACTTTCGGCGATGTTGCGGGTCCGTTACCCGGCCGGGTCGGCCGCGGCCACCTTGCGGCGGCGCACGGACCTCAGTGGACGGGGCGTGACCAGGCGTTCCACGAGAGCGAAGATGCCTTCGACGAGAAGTGCGAGGACCACCACAGCTATGCCGCCCGCCACAATCTGACCCCCGCCGACGCTGATGCCGAGCCCGAAACCGGCCGTGATGATCTGGCCGAGGCCGCCGCCGTTCACAAATGTTGCGAGGGTGGCCGTGGCCACCACCTGCACCGCGGCCGTCCGCAGGCCCGCCGCCAGGTACGGGACCGAGAGCGGGAGCTCCACCCGGCGCAACAATTGGCCGCCGGAGAGCCCCATCCCCTTGGCCGCGTCCTTGGTCTCCGGGTCGACCGCCTGCAGACCGGTGTAGGCGTTGGCCAGCAGCGGCGGCACCGCGAACACGGCCAGCGCGACGATGACCGGCAGCTTGCCGAAGCCGAGCGCGGTCAGCGGCAGGATCGTGAGCAGGGCGAGCGTGGGGATGGCCCGGGTCAGGTTGGCCACCGTGATCACCAGGCCGCCGCCCCGGCCCCGGTGACCCAGCCAGATGCCGAGCGGCAGGGCGACCACGCAGCCGATCAGGACCGCCCAGAAGCTGATCACCAGGTGCTCCCGCAGGCGGTCGAGCAGGCCGCCGGGGTTGGTCCAGTTCAGCGGGTCGTTCAGCCAGGTGATGCCGTCCGAGAAGTAGCTCACGAGGCCCTCCGGCGGCTCCACGGCGTCAGCAGCCGGCCGAAGCCGGCCAGCGCCAGGTCGAGGACCAGGGCCAGGGCGACGCACAGCACCGTGCCGGTCAGGATCTCTGCCTTGTAGAAGTTGTTCGCGAAGCCGCCCAGGATCAGATCGCCCAGGCCGCCGTTGCCGATGATCGAGCCGATCGTGACCAACGCCACGGTCGACACCGTGGCCAGCCGCAGGCCGGTGACGATGCCGGGCAGGGCCAGCGGCAGCTCGACCCGCCAGAGCCGGCCGTAGCGGCCGTAGCCCATGCCGGCCGCCGCGTCCCTGACCTCGTCGGGCACCTGGGTGAGCCCGGTCAGCGCGTTACGCACCACGATGAGCAGCGCGTACAGCACCAGGGCGATCAGCACCGGCACCCGGCTGGTCGCGCCGAGCAGCGGGGCGAGCAGGGCCAGCAGCGCCAGGGACGGAATCGTGTAGAGGATGCCCGACAGTGCGAGAATCGGCCCGGTCAGCGGTTTGATCCAGTACGCGAGGACGGCGAGCGGGACGGCCACCAGCAGGGCGATGATCACAGTCTCGATCGTGATGCCGACGTGAAATCCTAGCTTGTCGAGGATGATGTCGGAGTTGTCTCGGACGTACTGCCAGGAGAACCACGGATTCCCCGGCCCGTCGTCGGCGGGTGCGGCCAGCGGCGGGGCGCCCGCCGGGGCCCACGACAGGAAGGACATACGTGGACGCTACCGCGATCACCGACAGCGGAACCTCCCGGAGCGCTGCCTCGATCACACTGCAGGACGTCGGCAAGACCTACCCGGACGGCACGGTGGCGGTCGGCGACTTCAGCCTCGAGGTCCGTGCCGGTGAGCTGACCGTGCTGATCGGGCCGTCGGGGTGCGGCAAGTCGACGATCCTTCGCATGATCAACAGGCTCATCGAGCCGACCAGGGGCACGATCCTGCTCGACGGCCAGGACATCCTCAAGCGCAACCCGGTCGAGCTGCGCCGCCACATCGGCTACGTGATCCAGAACGTCGGCCTCTTCCCGCACCAGAAGATCGGCGCGAACATCGGCACCGTGCCCAAGCTGCTCGGCTGGGACAGCGCCCGGGTCAAGGCCCGCACCGAGGAACTGCTCGAGCTGGTCGGCCTCGACCCGGCGAAATATCGCGACCGCTACCCGCACGAACTCTCCGGCGGCCAGCGCCAGCGCGTCGGTGTGGCTCGGGCGCTCGCCGCCGACCCGCTGGTCCTGCTGATGGACGAGCCGTTCTCGGCGGTCGACCCGATCGCCCGCGGCCGCCTCCAGGAGGAGTTCCTCAAGCTCCAGGCCGAGGTCCGCAAGACGATCGTCATGGTCACCCACGACATCGACGAGGCGGTGCGGCTCGGCGACCGGATCGCGGTGCTGGCCGAGGGCGGCAAGCTTCAGCAGTTCGCCCCGCCGGCCGAGCTGCTCAGCCGGCCGAGCTCGGCCGGGGTCGCCAGTTTCGTCGGCGCCGACCGGGGCATCCGCCGGCTGGCGGTCACCCCGGTGCGCGACGCGCTGCAGCCGTCCGACGGCCTTCAGGCCGGTGACCGGCCCACCGTGGACATCACGGGCACGCTGCACGACGCGCTCGCCGCGATGCTCACGGTGGACTCGGCCGAGGTGATCGTGGTCGAGGACGGCCGGCCGGTGGGAACTGTCTCCCGCTCGGCCATCTTCGACACCCCCGCGCCGGCGGAGGCCTAGCGGGTGCCTCGATAGCCGCCGAGCGTGGCCAGGCCGATGATCCAGCCCACGAACAGGCCGTACGAGGCGCCGTTGCCGGCGGCCCGGAAGGCGGCGATCAACGACGGGTTGGCCAGGAAGAGGGTGGTGAACAGGGCGGCGAAACCGCCCGCGAAGATGTACGCCGACCAGCCGGAGAAGAACTGGCTGATCGTGCCGCGGGCCCGGGCCAGCTGGGAGCCGGGCAGCAGGTAGAGGAAGAGCGCGGTCAGCACGACCAGCAGGATCGCCTTGAGGTCGGTGACCAGGATGTCGCGCAGCGAGTCGCTGGTGTCGAACGACCAGCGCGGCCAGGCCAGCAGGTTGAGGAACCACCCACCGGCGGTCTCCGGGTCGGCGTTCTTGCTCGCCCAGTCGGCGTACCAGGGGCTGCCGAAGACGAGCACGAGTATGAGCGCGGCAAGGGTGCCCGCACCAGGCACAGACTTGTATCGGTTACCGAGAGCCATGCGCGGGCTAATTCCCAGCGCGGCTCACGTTTCAAACGACGCCGGTGAATGCCCTGGTAAGGCTCAGTCTTCAGTCCGGTTCAGGGCGGCGGGCGGGGTGGTTGGATGGTTCGTCAGGTAATCGATGAACGCGGCGCGCAGCAGGGGCTCCTGCTCTCCGTACGCGATGTGGCCCTCGAACTCACGCCAGAGAGCGACCGCCTCGTCGATGATCGGGCCGATCGAGTTCGGCGCCCCGTCGAGCTCGGCCGCCTCGTCGGCGTCGGGCAGGTTGCGGAAGACCGTCCAGAAGAACTTGATGTCGTGCCGCTCCCGGGCCAGGGCGAAGGCGCGCTCGCGCAGCTCCTCGGTGGGCAGGGCGTCCAGCTCGGCGAAGCTTGCAGAGGTCATGACGGCAAGCATAAAGCGATCATCGGGTGGTGCCCCACGGACCCGCGTCCCAGCGGTCGGTGCGCCCGGTCGAGGTGGTCGTGGACCAGGTCTCGGGCAGGTCGGGCGACCAGTTGGCGCTCGTCGTGGCCGGCGCCGCGTTCCACTCCGGCTCGCCGGCGGCCGGCAGGGGTTTCCCGTACGTCTCCACGAGCCGGGTGACGATCAGCCCGCCACCGAAAACGGCGGCCGCGATCGCGAACAGCGCGATGTCGAATTTCTCCCGCGCCTGGTAGTCGAGGAACAGCGTCAGCGCGCTGACCGCGAACAGCGTCCCGAAGATGCCGCCGCGACGGCCGTAGGCGCTGGTGCCGGCGAGCATGGCCAGGCCGAGCGCGATGCCCGTCCACTCCAGGCCGGTGCCGGGAACGATCGGGGTGCTCGACTGGGCGGCGAACAGCACGCCGGCCGCCACCGCGAAGACCGAGGAGATCACCAGGGTGCCGATCACCGGCACCGCGACGACCGCGCCCCGGCGGGCGGCCGGGTCGCCGGCCGGCCGCAGGCGGCCCAGCCAGCGGCGGACCGGCCCGACCGTGCCGAGGGCACCACCGAGCACGGCCAGCAGCGCGAACCCGCCGAAGAGGAAGAAGGCCTGCTCGGTCGGGTCGTAGTCGCCCTGCACCACGACCGGGGTCACCCGGAGCTGGTCGTAGACGATCACGCCGAGGCCCGCGGCGAGCGTGGCCGCCCAGCCCGGCACGTGCAGCACGAGGATCAGCAGGGCGATCAGCACGGCACCCGCGGCGGCGATCACCAGTGCCGGGACGACCGCCTTGACCAAGCCCTGGTCGCCCTGCTCGGCGTATTGCAGGGCGGCCGCGAGCGCGATCGGGCCCAGCGCCAGGTTGGGCACGCCGGCCCGCAGGGTCAGCCCGGCGCCGAGCGTGAGCAGGCCGATGGCCGCGCCGGTGACGAGAAGGTTGTCGAGGCCGGGGCGCTGGAGCGCCTCCGAGTCGGCCCGCCAGAGCATGTAGCCGATCGCCACCGCGGCGACCAGCAGCACGACCTCCCAGCCGAGGTGGATGCCGAGCCGGTCACGGCCGTCCTCGTCGGCGTCGACCCGGCGCAGCACGTCGGTCGTCGTGGTGTCGCCCTGATCGTCGAGCTGCTCGGCCCGGCGCCGCTGCTCGGCCGCGGCCAGGGTGTTCGCGCGATAGGCGGCGGGGTCGGACGGCTGCTCCTCGGCCGGCCGGCGGTAGGTCGCCTCGTCGTACGCCATAGCCGTGCCTCCCTCCTCTGCGTCTCCGCGCGTCGGCACGCCGAGATCCGCCGGGTCGCAAGGCCCGCGCCCAGAGCATACGGATAGGAGTCGGTCTCAGTTCAAGGCCGAAAAACAGGGGTTCCGCGTACGGAATCAGCGCAGTCCGGAATCTTCCTCGTCCTTGGAGTCGGGACGCTCCGGTACGCGGCACGAGCGCTCGAGCCAGAGAGCCGCCCCGACCAGGGCCAGCGCTCCCACGACGCCGCCGACCGCCTTGGGGATGTCGTCGTGCGCGGCCTGGGTCGGCTCCATCGCGAGCCAGGCCAGCAGGCCCGCCGAGAAACCGGCCGAGATGGCGCCGACCAGCGAGGACGCCTTGGCAAGAGCGACATATCGCGCGACCGCCAGCGGGTCGACCGGCATGGTGCCGGGTTTGCGTTGGATGCGGGCGCTGGTGTTCTGCGCCAGCAGGCCCTCGGCCACGGCCAGCACGGCCAGCACGATCACCGGCGACCACGGCAGCTCGGGCAGCGACGAATAGGAGAAGCTGAGCAGCAGCCAGCCGACGGCGGCCGAGGCCAGCCCGGCGACGATCAGCACCGAGATGCTGGTCGGGCGCATCGACGGGTCCGACTTGGGCGCCTGCGGGTTGCTGCTCACGCGTTCGACTCTAGTGGGAGGTCGGGCCTCGGGGTCAGCCCCGCGATGTCGCCCGCGAGAGTGGGGTCGTTCAGCAGGTCGGTGAGCCAGCCGTGCCCGGGCAACCGCCCGTACGGCTCGATGTCGATCCACGGCCGCAGCACGAACGCCCGCAGGTGCGCCCTCGGGTGCGGCAGGGTGAGCTCGGGTTCGTCGCTGGTCACCGGCTGGTCGTCGGCGTCCCAGACGGCGATGACGTCGACGTCGAGGGTGCGCGGGCCGAAGCGGCGTTCGGGGTCACGGACCCGGCCGGCGGCGGCCTCGGCGGCCCGGGCGCGGGCGAGCCAGTCGTGCGGCGCCGCCTTCGGGTCGACGGCCAGAACCACCGCGTTGAGGTACGAAGGCTGGTCGGCGTCGCCCCACGGCGGTGTCTCGTAGATGCCGGACATGGCCACGACACTGTCGCCGAGGAGGCGTACGGCCTGCTGTAAATGCTTTTGCCGGTCGCCCAGGTTGCTGCCCAGAGAGAGGACGGCACGCGTCATGACCGGCTCCGGCGCACGGTGACCGCGACATCGGTGAAGTCGAGCGGGATCGGCGCCTGCGGCTTGTGGACGGTGACCTCGGCAATGGCGACCCGGCGGTCCTGAAGGCAGGCGGTCACCAGGCGGTCGGCCAGCGTCTCGATCAGGTTGACCGGCTCGCCGCCGACGATCGCGGCCAGACGCTCGGCCAGCTCGCCGTAGTGCACCGTGTCGGTGACGTCGTCGCTGGCCGCGGCCGGGCGCAGGTCGAGGTCGAGCCGCACGTCGATCACGAAGTCCTGGCCCTGCTCACGCTCGAAGTCGAACACGCCGTGCCGGCCACGCACACGCAGCCCACTGAGCGAGATCCGCCCCTGCTCCTCGTTCATGATCTCTAGCTTGCCGTACGCAGCCGGGGTGCACCCGTGGCACGCCAGACCGCGAGCGCGTCCGCCGTGGATCGCACATCGTGCACACGGACGCCCCAGGCCCCGGCGGCGACCGCCAGCAGGGACGTGGCCAGCGTGGCCGCCTCACGCTCCTCGACCGGGCGGGGCGTGCCGTCCGGCCCGGCCAGCAGGCGCCCGAGATAGGTCTTGCGGCTGGCCGCGAACAGGACCGGGTAGCCGAGGCCGATGAGGACGTCGAGGTGGGCGCTGAGGGCCCAGTTGTGCTCGGCCTTCTTGGCGAAGCCGAGACCGGGGTCGAGAATGATCTGTCCGGGCGCGACGCCGGCCGCGAGCGCCTCGTCCACCCGCTGGAGCAACTCGTCGCGCACCTCGGCCACCACATCGGTGTAGGTGGCCAATTCATTCATGTGCCGCGAGTGGCCGCGCCAGTGCATCAGAATGAGAGGACAGCCGGCCTCGGCGGCCACCCGGGTCATCGCCGGGTCGGCGAGCCCGCCCGAGACGTCGTTGATCACGGCGGCGCCGGCCTCCAGCGCCGCCTCGGCCACGGCCGCCCGCGTGGTGTCGATGCTGATCAGCACCCCGGCCGCGGCCAGCTCCTTGATCACCGGGACCACCCGCGCGATCTCGGTCGGCGCGTCCACCCGCTCCGCGCCCGGGCGTGTCGACTCGCCGCCGATGTCCACGATGTCCGCGCCGGCGTTCCGGAGATCCAACCCGTGCGCAACTGCGAACTCCTCGTCCGTGTATTTCCCACCGTCCGAGAACGAGTCCGGCGTGACGTTGAGGACCCCCATCACGACCGGGTGATCCACATTCATCAGGCGGTGGCCCGCGACCTGCGATTCCGTCGGCTGAGTCGTCACAGGACGAGGGTACGGCGGGCGGTCTTGTCGCACGTGCGTACGATGGACCGTGACTCATTTTCACGCACGCCATCACCTTGCGTAACGTTTGAGACGCTTGTAGCCAAGAAGTGCGAGCCGTACTCTTCGGAACTGGGCATCATTGAAGGAACCGGAGAGAGCAGACGAGCATGGCACTGCCCGAACGGCTCATTCGACGCGCAGGGTCGTCCAGAGCCAGCGATGGTGCACGATATGGGCGTTGCCGTGAGGCTTCACAACTGCAGCGTGCCCGAAACCCCCTAGCCGGGCACGGGGAGGTTTACCGATGATCGCCACTGAGCTCGCCACGCAGGCCGCGGCCTTGCTCCATCAGGCCACACTCGCCGCGCCCGAACCCAAGGGCATCGACACCAATGGCGTCGTCAAGTTCTTCGCCAGCAACATCGCGCCGATCCTGCTCGCGGTGCTCGGCGTGATCTTCATTGGACGCGCCAGCCGGGGCGAGATCTCCAAGGTGCTGACCAGCTCGGCGATCGCCATCGTGGGCCTGGCCTTCATCGCCGGCGCGGCCACCCTGTTCTTCGTCGGCGACTTCCTCATCGATCTGATCTTCAGCTGAGATGCGGCTTCGCACCGACGACGACATCTACCGGGCGCGGCTGCTCTACCTCGGCCCCCCGGGATACACCCTGCCCGTCCACCTGCCCTACGCCCAGTACGGCATGTTCGTGGCGCTGGTGCCCTTGTTCATGCTCCTGCACTACCTGATGACCTTCAAGTTCGACGCGTTCCCCGCCTGGGAGATCGCGCTGGCGATGGTCACGACGTCGTACGTGTTCCGGCACGTCGACCCCGACCGTCCCGCCCGGGTCGTCATCCGCACCGCGCTCACCGACTGGCGCCGCACCCGCGAGCCGGCCGACGAGCGGCGCGATCCGCGTCTTGTCGCCACTCGCATCCGGGTTCGGGAGGAGTTGGTATGACCAGTTCCATCGCGCTCTTCCACGGAGTCGGCGCATGACCGGACCGATTCCGCCCGGGCATCCCCGCGCGGCAGCCCAGCGGCCGGGCATGCAGAGTAACGGTGTGCGTTCGGACCACTACGCTTCGCCAGATTCCCCGGACGAGGGGGTGGAAGACCTCGTCGCCGCGCCGGGCCACGGCGGGGTGGGCGTCTTCCAGCCGCCTCAGCCCGTACGGCCGCGGAGCTCCGCCGTCGACACCACGCTCGACATCGACTCGCCGTTCCTCGACCTGTTCGGCGGGGTGGGCGCGCCGGCTCCCGCCCAGAGCACTCCGGCGAGTGAATCCCGCACGATTCCCGACGACGGCGCCGAGTTCGACTTCGGCTTCGACTTCGACGACCGGCCGGCGAACGGCTTCGGCCCGCCCCCGGTCACCGACCCGGAGCCACCGCAGGCCGCCGCGACCCCCGCGCCGCCGATCCCGTCGCGCCCGATCTCCTCACCGCCGACCTCGCAGCCGGTCTCGTCCCCGCCCGTCTCGTCGCGGCCGGTCTCGTCCCCGCCCGTCTCATCGCGGCCGGACTCCTCCGCGCCAGTCTCATCGCGGCCGGTCTCGTCGCCGCCTGAGTCGGCTCGGCCGGTTTCGTCGCCGCCTGAGTCGGCTCGGCCGGTCTCGTCACCGCCCGAATCGGCGCGGCCGGTCTCGTCACCGCCGATCTCGTCGCCTTCCGCTTCACGGCCAGTCTCCGCGCAGCCCGTCTCGTCGCAGCCGGACTCCACGCCTCCGGCCTTCCCCCCGTCGGCCTACTCGCCGCCCGACTCGCTGCCGTCGGCTCCCTCGCGGCCGGACTCCACGCCGTCGGCTTACTCGCCGACTGACTCCTCACGGTCGGCCTACCCGCAGGCTGAACCCTCGTCGTCGGCTTACTCGCCGGATGAGCCCTCGCGGTCGAGCTACTCGCCGACTGAATCCCCGCGGTCGGGCTACTCGCCGGCTGAGTCCTCGCCGGCGGCCTACCGGCAGACCGAAGCCTCGCGGTCGGCCTATCAGCCCGTGCCGGTCGAGCCTGGTGTCGTGCCGGTGGACGGTCCGCCCGTACCCGCGCCGCCGTCCGATTTCGATCAGGGTGAG
This sequence comes from Paractinoplanes atraurantiacus, assembly GCF_900215205.1. Classification (GTDB taxonomy): domain Bacteria; phylum Actinomycetota; class Actinomycetes; order Mycobacteriales; family Micromonosporaceae; genus Actinoplanes; species Actinoplanes atraurantiacus. The sequence goes on along the minus strand of NZ_OBDY01000001.1, from coordinate 240,606 downwards.
GCCGGTGCCTGGGGTGTGCCGGAGCCGGTGTCGCCGTACAGCCGGGCGCCCGTCGGGCCGCAGGCCGACTTCTTCGAGTCGACCGGTGACCTGAGCGACGACGACTGGCCCGACTTCGACAACTGGCCGGCGTCGCCGCAGGTCGGCGCGGCCGCCCCGCCCGCCACCGAGCCGGTGCCGGCGCCGCCGGTGTCGACGCCACCGCTCTGGCAGACCGTCGGCAGCTCCGGTCTTCCGCCGGTGCGCGACCGCCGGAGCTCGGCGAACCCGGATGCACTCCCCGAGACGTACACCCAAGAAGCGCAAGAAGCCGCACTCCCCGTGCCCGCGCAGGAGAAAGCCCCCGCCAAGCGCAAGGAGAAGTCCCCGGCCAAGCGCAAGAAGGAGCCCAGGAACCTGCCCGTCCGGCAGGAGAAGAAGGCACGCCCGGCGCCGCTGCGGCCGCACAAGCTGAAGTTCAACGACCGTGACCCGGCCATGGAGCTGGAGATCAGCGAGATCGCCGGTCACCTGACCTTCACGCAGAGCACGGTCACCGCCTGGTACTCGCTGCCCGAGGTGCGGTGGGCCTTCCGGCCCGACGCCGAGCGCGAGGCGCTGCTCAGCGCCATCTCCGAGCAGTACGCGGGCCTGGCCGGGTTCCGCCTGCACCTGCGCCGCACCAACCGGCCCTTCCCGGCCGACGAGTGGGCCCGCACGGTCGACTCGTTCACCGCGAAACCGCTGCCCGACGTGCGCGGCGGCACCAGCTGGTCCGACCATCTCGTGGCGGCCCAGCGGCACCTGCTCTCGGTCAACCACGCCGAAGGGCAGACCTATCTGGGTGTGACCTTCGCGCGGCGCTCGCTGGGCGACACGTTCTCCGAGCGCATCCTGCGGATCTTCGGACGTGGCACGTCCGACAGCGAAAGGCGCAAGCTCGGTCGTACGGTCGAGCAGTTCGACGAAGTTCTCAATGCATTCGGCATGCGCGGGCGGCGGGTCACCCCGCAGGAGCTGGAATGGCTCCTGTTCCGCTCGGTCGCGCTGTGCATGTCGCCGCCCGGGCCGCTCTCGCCGGTCACCAACGGGCAGTGGGACACCGGCGACCTGCTCGCGCTGACCGAGCAGGTGGAGCGCTACCGCACGCCGTACGGCTCCACGGTGAAGCTGGTCAACCGCATGACCGGCGAAGAGCGGCACGTGGCCGTGCTCTCCGTCGGCCGGATGGAACCGCTGGAGATCCCCGAGAAGCACGAGCCGTGGCTGCACTTCCACGAGCGGCTGCCGTGGCCCATGGAGATCTCCTCGCGCATCGACATCCTCGGCTCCGGCAGCTCGTTCAAAAACCTCGAGCACCGGCTGCGCATGATCCGGTCGCAGCAGCTCGACTACGCCGAGCACGGCATCGACGCCCCGCCCGAGCTGGAGCGCCTGGCCAAGCGCGCGCTGGTGATCGGCGACGAGATGACCACCGGCCTGCCGGTCGAGTCGGCCCGCGCACACGGCTGGCACCGCATCGCCGTCGGCGGCGCCACCCGCGAGGAATGCCTGGAAAGGGCCCGGCGGCTCATCCAGCTCTACTCCCGCGAAATGCGGATCTCGCTGCAGCACCCGAAGAACCAGGACCAGCTGGCTCGTGAGTTCATCCCGGGCGAGCCGATCGCCAACACCGGCTACGTCCGGCGGATGCCGGTCAAACTGCTGGCGGCGGCCCTGCCACAGGCGGCGTCGACGGTCGGCGACCGGCGGGGCGACCTGATCGGGCGTACGGCCGGAACCTGCCGCCGGCCCGTCTTCCTCGACCTGCACTTCCCGATGGAGGTCAGGGAGCGCTCCGGCCTCGGCGTGTTCGTAGCCGAGCCCGGCGGTGGAAAGTCGACGCTGATGGGCGCGCTCGGCTATCTGAACGCCCGCCGCGGCGTGCAGGTCACCCTGCTCGACCCGTCCGGCCCGCTGGCCCGGCTGTGCCAGATGCCCGAGCTGCGGCCGTACTCGCGGGTGCTCAACCTGACCGGTTCTGAACAGGGCACGCTGGCGCCGTACGCGCTGATCCCGACGCCGGTCCGCTCCGAGTTCGCCACCGGGCCCGGAGGCGACCGCGAATACGAGATCGCGGTCTCCAACGCGCGGGCCGAACGCCGCATGCTGGTGCAGGACATCTGCTCGATGCTGGTGCCGCCGCAGGTGGCCAAGGAGGCGTCGACCGCGACCCTGCTGAGGCACGCGGTGCGCCAGGTGCCGGCCGAGGAGACATCCACGCTGGACGACGTGGTCCGCACCCTGCAAGGCCTGGACGACGACGAGGGCAAGGAACTGGCCAACCTGCTCCTGGACACGGCCGAGATGCCGCTGGCCCTGCTGTTCTTCGGCTCGCCGCCGCAGCACCTGCTGGGGGCGGACGCGGCGCTGACGGTCATCACGATGGCCGGGCTGCGCCTGCCCGACCTGAAGATCGAGCGCGAGTACTGGTCGGCGGAGGAGTCGCTGGCCCTGCCGATGCTGCACACGGCCCACCGCCTGGCGGTGCGGCGCTGCTACGGCGGGTCGATGTCGTCACGCAAGATGGTGGGACTGGACGAGGCGCACTTCATGGAGGGGTGGCGCTCCGGCCGCTCGTTCCTGGTGCGCCTGGCCCGTGACTCCCGGAAGTGGAACCTGGCGGCGCTGGTGGCGTCGCAGAACCCGCGCGACATCCTGGGGCTGGACGTGCAGAACCTGGTGTCGACAGTGTTCGTGGGGCGCATCGCGGAGGACCAGGAGATCGCGTCGGAGGCGCTGCGCCTGCTCCGGGTGCCGGTGCACGACGGGTACGAGGCGACGCTAGCCTCACTGTCGCAAGTGGACACTTCGTCGTCGACGAGGCTCGGTTTCCGCGAGTTCGTGATGCGCGACGTGGACGGGCGCGTGCAGAAGGTCCGGGTCGACGTTTCGTACGTCGAGGGGCTGCTGGAACACCTGGATACGACGCCGACGGCCGCGAAGGCGCCACCGACGGCCATTCCGATGTCGCCGTCCGACCTGGAGGCTTGAGATGGTGCGGCGGGGATTGGCGCTGCTGCTGACGATGTTCGTGGTCGTCGTGGCGTCGATCGTATGGGCGGTCGCCCCGCCGGCGGCGTCGGCCGCTCCGGCTGGGGTGCCTATGAAGGCGCCGGGCGGCGCTTGCAGCGTCGAGGAGTGGCAACAGGACATCCCCGGCTGCGTGAAGCGGCTGAACGAGGTGGGGTCTGCTCGTGCACAGTGCCTGAACCCACCCACTCCCAGTACTCCGGATTCCGGCCTTGCCGGGTGGTTCGCTGAGCGTCCCGAGTCGTCGACCAAACCCGGCCCGCAGGGCATCTACAGCCAATACGGCTACGCCGGATATAGCTATACGACTTACGACCTCGATAGCGGGTGTGCCTCAACACTCGTCGACCCCGACTACAAGTTCGAGACCACTATCGCCAACGGCGAATTCATGATTGCAACAGCGGTCATCGGCGCGTCGAACGCCTTGCGTGAAAGGGCTTGGGATCCGGCATCGCTGTGGGGATGGGCCGACCCGCTGGTCGATCAGGCGACCAAGGCCGTCTACGAGAAGGTCTTCAGCGTCTTCGGCGTCGTCACGCTGGCCGTGGTCGGCATCTATCTGATCTGGCGCTCTCGCCAGGCCGAAATGGGAGCAGCTACCACCACAGCGGGATGGGCCATCCTTGTGATGGTCGCCGTGACCGCTATCGCCTCTTGGCCGGTCAAGTCTGCCAATATCGCCGATCAAAGCCTCATCACGACACTCAGCGTTGTGCATGACGCAGTGGGGCCGCGCGCGCAGGACACCCCTGCCGGAAAGTGTGACGACCCGACCCCCGGCGCGTGCGATGACAACCGGCCACCCGCGGTGCGCGCCAGCGACACAGTCACCGAGACGATGCTGTACCGCAACTGGCTTCGAGGCATTCTTGGCTCAGCAGACAGCGAAACGGCCCAGAAATACGGCCGCGCGCTCTATGACGCTCGCTCGCTGACCTGGGACGAGGCGCAGAAGATCCGTGACAACCCGCAGACCCGCGAGGGCACGCTCAACGGCAAACGGGCTCAGTGGGAGAAGGTCGCCGAGCAGATCAAGCAAGAGGACCCGGAAGCTTACGAATATCTGCAGGGCGTCAACGGGATGGACCGCATCGGCGCCGGATTCATCGCAGTACTGGCGGCGGTCCTGTTCGCGATGTTCGACCTCACCGCGTCGCTTCTGGTTCTCTTGGGCTTCCTTGTCTTCCGCTGGGCGGTGATCGCGGCTCCCATCCTGGGCACCATCGGTCTCCTGCGTCCGGCGAGCGCGGGTATCAAGCGACTCGGTAATGCCGTCGTGGCGGCGGTGTTCAACATCCTCATCTTCGGCACGGGTGCGGCGATCTATCTCTTCGCCGTCGACATGATCATGAGTACGGTCAGTCTTCCGGGCTGGCTTCAAGTGGTCCTGGTCTGGCTCTGCGGCGTGGCGGGATGGCTGCTTCTCCGTCCCTACCGCCGGATCACGCAACTCGGCGGCCGCGACGGCGCGCGCACGATCGCCACAGGTTCCTGGACCCGGAACTTCTTCCGCGACATGCGGGAGGCGGCGAAGACCGAGTCCGCCGACGGCGACAATCGTCAGGTCGTCGGCAAGGACGGCCGCAACGTGTACGTCGATCAGACGAACCTTCGGCCCGAAGCCCGGCTGGAAGATCCGGCGCACGGCGCCGCGAGCCGTGGTGACCTGGCTCCGGTCACCGCTGGATCCTCCGGGAGGCGCAACGGCGGTCCGACCCGGCCGGACGGTACCGAGTCGGTCCGTGACACTGCTGAGGCACCGGCGCCGGAGGCGAGCGCCACCGGCAAGAAGGACAAGACCACCGCATCGCGATCCCGGTCGACGTCCACCTGGACGGAGCCGGAGGAGGCCGAACGGCCGGCGTCCTTCGCGATCTACCGGCCGGAGACCGGCACCACCGCGCCGGAGCCGGCGCCGCCGGCTACCCCGCGGGTGCGCACCGAGGCGAAGTGATCACATGCCCCGCTCCCTGGAACTCGGTCTGAACCGGATCTTCCGGTCGCGTTGGGGCGTCGCCATCGTTCTCGCGGTCATCGTCCTGGCGATCGTCGGGCTGGGTCGCTTGTTCGCCGGCGACGGCGACGACTCGCAACCGCCGTTGGGCGCCGGTTCGCCCGCGCCGGCGGTCAGCATCGACCCGTCCGAGGACGACAGCATCATCGACACGGCACCACCGCCGAAACCATCCACCAGTCCCGGCCGAGCCCAGCCCGAGGCCGTGGCCTACGCCTTCGCCTCGGCCTGGGCCGACCACCAGAACATCACCCCGAAGGCCTGGCGCGACAAGCTGCTGCCGAACGCCACCAAGAAGCTGGCGAACGAGCTCGCGGGTGTGGATCCGGCCGGCGTGCCGGCCGACCGCGTCCTCGGCCGGCCGAGCCTCGTGCCGGTCGGCGCCACCGTCGTGAACGCGGTCGTCACGATGGACTCCGGCAAGCTCAGCCTCCGCCTGATCTCGCCGAACGGCCAATGGCTCGTCGACGCTGTCGACTGGGAATCGGCGTGAGCGTTCCGCGACGCCGAAAGATCGTCCTTCTCGTCGCCCTGGTGGCGACGCTTGTTTTGCTGTGCTGCGGCGGCAGCGTCACCGCCCTGCTGGTCGGTGGCCTCACCGACGAGGGCAACAAACTGAACATGGCGATGGGCTGCGGTAAGGGCGGGCCGGTCGACCCCGACTCGAAGCTCCCCCGGGTGCGGCCTTACGGCGCCACGCAGATGCGCAACGCGGCAGTCATCATCAACGTCGGCGCTGACCTGAAGATGCCGCCGCGGGCCTGGGTCATCGCGATCGCCACGGCCATGCAGGAGTCGCGGCTCTCCAACCTCGGCAACCTCGGCGCGCGAAACGACCACGACTCGCTGGGCCTCTTCCAGCAGCGACCGAGCACCGGCTGGGGAACACCGGCCCAGGTCATGGACCCGGTCTACGCGGCCACGAAGTTCTACCAGAAGCTCAAGACCGTTCCCGGCTGGGAGACGATGGCGCTGACCGAGGCCGCCCAGAAGGTGCAGATCAGCGCGTATCCCGACGCCTACGCCAAGCACGAGCCGCTCGCCACCCAGATCGTGAACCAGTTGGCCGACGGCGCGGCGAACGCGGTGGGCGGCTCGGTCGCCATGGTGTGCGCCTCCGCCGGCCAGATCGCCGCCTCCGGCTGGACCCTGCCGGTCAGCGCGGTCGTCGGGTCAGGCTTCCGCAGCGCGTCGCGCCCGAACCACCAGGGCGTGGACCTGATCATCGGCCGGTACACGCCGATCGAGGCCGCAGCGAGCGGCATCGTCTCGAAGGTCAAGTGCGACGAAGACCACAGTGGACGCCAGACGTGCAACTCCGACGGCTATCCGGGTAAGGGCGGCTGTGGCTGGATGGTCGAGATTCAGCACGCGGGGAACGTCATGACGCGGTACTGCCACATGGTGCAGCGGCCGTTCGTCAAGGAGGGACAGGAAGTGACGGCGGGAGAGATCATCGGCCGCGTCGGCACGAGCGGCAACTCCTCCGGTCCTCACCTGCATTTCGAGGTGCACCTCAACAACGACCGGTCCAGCGCGGGCGCCATCGATCCCGTAGCGTTCATGCGATCGCAGGGAGCACCGCTGGGAGGTGCGGGATGATCGGCGGACCGATGCCCGATCCCTTTGCCGTCCCCGACGGCTCGCTGGAAGCGCCGCGGCCGATAGTGCCCACCCCAGCGGCGATGAGCGGGTCGTTGCGGGGCAAGCGCGTCCTGGTCGGACTGCCCGGCCACGGCTGGCGGGGCGACCTCCGGTCGGACGAGAAGGTCGTGCAGGGCAGCCGCACCTATGTGCCGGTCATGCAGGAAGGCGAGTGGTACCGGGCCGAGTCGGAGCAGACCGAGGTGTTCGCCCCGTTGATCCCGGTCGAGCGGGTCTGGATCGAGGATTACGGCATCAGCGGTCTGACGCCGGTCGCTACGGATGTGACGTCGAAGCTGGTGTCTCTCGACGAGCCGTCCCGGCGGAGCCCGGTCAAGGCCCTCGACTCGGCACGCCTCACGGGCCTACGGGTCGTCCGGATGCTCGACTCCGGCAACGAACAACGCGACCTCCGAGCCGTCACCGAGATGCACACGAACAACGACGGAGACATCTGCGTGCGAGTCGCTCCCGAGCTGGAGTGGTATCGCTGGGCGTGGAGCGGCCGCACGCCACGGACTCTCGAGGTACCAGTGCATATGCTCTGGCTGGAGTGAGGATCAGCCGCTCTTAGTGGCGCTACAGACTCGCCATCCATCAGCGTCCACCAGGCCGAACGACCAGGCTTCCTTCCGCCGGCTCACCGCGTTCCCGTTGGAGAACCCAGCGATGGTGAGATCTGCCGTGACCGACTTATGCGTTGCATCGCCGTCAGTCACGACCAAACTGCTCCAACTCGCGGACACCTTCACATCGAAGTTCTGTTCCCGGCTCACCATCTCCGCCCGAAGGCTCGAGATGGCGGCCAAGTCGGCGTTCGCCGTGCAGGTGTAAAGCGCGGCCTCGTTGTCGTCCCGGTTGATCAAGTAGGCGCGGAGGAAATTGTCGACGACTGCGTCTGGGGCCGCCCGGTCGATTTTGGTTTCCTCGTCGTAGAGGAGGACGGCGACTCCTACGCCTCCCAGGCACAACAGGGCGAGGATGCCCGCGGCCACCGCCAACCACAACCGCCGGCGGGGGTTTCGTGGGTTTCGGGGCTTCTCGGGAGCCGCCGGGGCCGCTCCCCCGTCCGGCTGCTGGGGCAGCTCGGGCGGTGGCATTGCTCCGGTCGCGGGCTCCTGCGGCTGCACACATACGACAGTAGTGCCTCCTCACTCGTATCCGCCCTCTCGGCTACCGAGTGGCACAAGCCTCGCGACTCGGGCAGCGACCGTGCACCGGGAACGCGATGGCCGGTCCGCTCTGGGATAAGTTTTATCCGCACACACAGGAGGTGAGAGCGGTGTCTGATCCGGCTTCGCGGGCCCGTCAGGCTGCCGCTCTGCACCGGCAGGCGGCCGCCGTCGCCGATGCCGCCACCGCCGTGCTCGATGGTGACGGCGTGGCCATGCCCGATCCGCTCGAGCAGCACCGGCTTGTCGAGGAGCTGCGGATCGCCGCCGCCGCCCTCGCGCCGGGCTGGCTCGGCGCGCCCCTCGAGGCCCAGTCGCTCAACACCCCCCTCGGCGGGGTCTACCCGCCCCAGTTCGTGCGTCTCGGTGCCGCTCAGCCGCTCGACGACGCCCAGTTTCCCGCCCTGGTGCCTCTTCTCGGCACCGGCCATCTGACGATCGACGCCACCGCCACCGACGCTCGGGTCTTCGGGCTTCTCCGGTCTCTGCTCGTGCGTCTTCTCGCCGCCGCCCCCGCCGGGTCTCTTCTCGTGCGGGCCGTCGACGGTGTCGGGGGCGGCGAGGTTTTCGCGCCCTTCGCCGCTCTGCGTGACGCGGGTCTGATGTCGCCTCCGGCCACCGACCGGCAGGGTTTGCGTGATGTGCTCGCCGAGGCCGAGAAATGGCTGCGCCCGGGCCGTGGTGTGGCCCCCCGGCGCAGCCGGCGTGACCGGATGATGCTGGTCGTCGTGGCCAGCCTGCCCGAGCTGACCGAGGGTGAGGAGCTGCGCCGCATCGCGGCTCTCGCCCAGCAGGGCCCCGATTCCGGCCTTCATCTCATTGTCGCCGGGTGGCCGCCGCCTCCGCTCACCGCCGAGACCACGCAGGCGCCCTTACCCCGTACTACAATGGTCTCGGTCCGTAATCCTTATGCCGTCATCGGTGATCCGCCCGGCGCCACCTACGGGTCGATTCCCAGCGTGTCGTGGCTGAACGCCCCGGTCTTCCTCGACGAGGACCCGCCGGCCCATCTGGTCGAGGCCGTCTGCCGTGAGCTGGCCGCCCATTCGGCCGCCGCCTCGCGCGTGACCTTGTCCGATCTGTTGCCCGAGCCGGGTGATCAGCTGTGGGCGGGTGACGCCGCCGAGGGGTTGAGCACCGTGGTCGGCCACGACGGGGAGACCCCGCTGGTGCTGCGGTTCAACGACCTCACTCCGCACTGGATGGTCGGCGGCCGTTCCGGCGCCGGCAAGACCGCCTTCCTGGTCAACGTTCTTTACGGGCTCGGCGCCCGGTACAGCCCGGCCGAGCTTTCGCTCTACCTGCTCGACTTCAAGGAGGGCGTCACCTTCGCCGAGTTCGTGCCGACCCGGCGCGACCGCACCTGGCTGCCGCATGCCCGGGCCGTCGGTGTCGAGGCCGACCGGGAGTACGGCCTGGCCGTGCTCCGCGAGCTCGACGCCGAGATGACGCGGCGGTCGGCGGCCTTGGAGGAGGCCGGCGTGTCCCGTTTCGCCGAGCTGAGGCTGGGCCGCATCCTCTGTGTCATCGACGAGTTCCCGGTGCTTCTCGCCGGCGCCGATCCGGTGGCGACCGAGGCCGCCGCCCTTCTCGACTCGCTGACCCGCCGGGGCCGTTCCTGCGGCATCCACCTGATCCTGGCCAGCCAGAGCGTGCAGGTCCACGGCCCGCGCGACTTCTTCGGCCAGTTCCCGGTGCGCATCGCGTTGCCGGGCGGCGGCGACGTTCTGGAGCCGGCTAATGATTCCGCGGCGGGCCTGCCGCTGGGCACCGCCGTGGTCAACACGGCCGGTGGTCTGGGCGGCCCGAGGGGCGCGACCCGGGGTCACGAGCGGGTGGTCCGCTTCCCCGACCCGCACGCCGACGAGGAGCTGCTCAGCGACCTGCGGCACAAGCTGTGGGGCGCCCGCGACCCCGAGGCGCAGCCGCCTCGTGTCTTCGCCGGCTACGCGTCTCAGCATCTCGCCGACGACCCCACCTACCGGGCCGCCCTGGCCGGTCGCGCGCTGCGGCCCGCCGCCCTGGTCGGCCGGGCGCTCGACGTCAATCTGTCCACTGCCGCGTTCCCGTTCGACGCTTCGCCGGGGCGCCATCTGGCCGTCTTCGGCACGCAGGCGGCCGGTTCCGAGGTGCTCGACGCGGCCGCCCGCAGTGTGGCGGCCTGTCACCAACCCCGTACCACCAGGTTTGTCATCGCCTCGCTGGTCGCCGAGGGTGACCGGCTCGCCGAGGCCCTGGCCGCCGAGATCGGCCATCGGCAGGAGGTCGTGCGGGTGGACGCGGCCGGCTTGGCCGCCGAGCTCGACCCCAGCCGGCCCGGCTACCGCGTGGTCTTCGGCATGGACGCGACGCCGCACAACGGTCTGCCCGGCCTGCGGGGTCTGCTGCGCGACGGTCCCGGCCAGGGCGCGCATCTGTTGTCCTGGTGGCGTGATCCGCGCCGGCTGGCCGAGGAGGCCGACGAGATCGCCGGTCTGCTCTTCCTGAACGTTCCCGCGGCCGAGGTGGCGGCGATGGTGGGGCGCCCGCTGGAGTGGCAGCCGCGCCCCAACCGGGCTCTGCTGCACGACCGCCACGCCGACCGGACGGTGACGCTGGTGCCCTTCCTCGAACCGGACGGGGACGAGTCGTGACCGATCAGCAGACCAACGCGATTCCGGCCCAGTCGTCTCCGCCGGCGCCGGGCCCGTGGGCCGACTATCTGGCCGCCGCGCAACGTCTCGACGCGGTCCGGCGGGCGGCCAGCTCGGCTTCGGGCGAGCATCAGGCCGCGGCTTCGGCCGCGAGTCAAGAGCTTTCGGTGGTACGCACGCAGCTCGCTCACCAGCAGGCGCGTCTGGGCGGGGAGCTCGGCGTCCCCCTGACCGAGCTCCAGCCGACCCAGGCCGACCTCGACGTGGCCGCCCAGGCCGTGGCCGGCGGGCCGGCCGCTGCCCTGGCCGCCCTGCAGCAGGCCCGGCGGACGGCGGACACCGCCGAGGCGCTGCTGTCCGGCCCGGCGCCGAGCCGGCCGTGGCGCCCGTGGGCGCGCAACCTGCTGGTGTACGGGCCGTTCGCGGTGGTGGTGCTGATCGTGCAGATCGCGCTGTACCTGGTGGCTCCGCCGGGTTCGGTGTCGAACCTCGCGCTGCTGTGTGGCCTGAGCATGCCGCTGGTGGCGTTCGGGCTGGGCTGGGCGACGATCGGCTTCGTGTGGGGCGGCGGGTCGGAGAGCGTCGACCGCACCCCCATCGTCGGCGCGATCGCCTGCCTGACCCCGGTGCTGCTGACCTGCATGGGCGTCGGCCTGGCGTCGTTCTTCAACTGAACCAGCCCGGCACGTCGACCGGGAAGGTCGGGCCGGACACGACCGTACGCAGCGACGACTCGATCAGCTCGACGCGGTCCGCGCCCAGCTCGGTCACCCAGCGGGCGCGCAGATCGTCGAAGATCTCGGCTGACTGGGCCAGCGAGTCGATGCCGCGCGGGGTGAGCCGGAGGAGTTTGCGCCGGGCGTCGGCCGGGTCGTCGACCCGTTCCACGTAGCCGAGGGCTTCCAGCCGGTCGACGGTCTTGCCCGCGGCCTGTTTGGAGACTCCGAGGCGGCGCCCGACCTCGCTGGCCGAGGCGCCCCGCACCCCGATCGCCTGCATCGCGAAGCCGTAGGCGGGCCGCACGTCGGGGTGCCCGCGCCGGGCGAGCTCGGCGTGCAGGTCGTCGATGAGCGTGCGGAAGCCGGCGAACAGCAGCAGCGGCAGCTCGTAGCCTTCAGCCATTGGCAAACTCGACAACCTGGTTTACTGTTTCGACAACCACGTTGTCGATTCTACCGGAGTCATGATGTTCGCTCAGCACACCCTCGAATCCGCTCCGGCCGCGTCCCGGCCCTTGATGGAGTCCATTCCAGGCCCACTGCCGCCCGTGGTGGGGCGGCTCGCCGAGTCGCCCGAGATGCTCGGCGGATTCCTGCACGCCAGCCACCTCTTCGAGGCGAGCACGCTCGACCCGCTCGCGCGGGAGGTGGTGGTCATGACCATCGCGGCGCGCAACGACTGCGGGATCTGCCTCGCGATGCACACCGGCCGCCTGCGGAAGCTGGGCGCCGGATCGGAGCTCATCACCGCGTTGCGGGAGCAGCGCGCCCTGGCCGACCCGCGGCTGGAGGCGCTGCGGGCCTTCACGCTGGAGGTGCTGGCCACGGCCGGCGACACCCCGGTCGACGATTTCCTGGCCGCCGGCTACACGCGGCGCAACGCGCTCGAGGTGGTGCTGGGCATCGGGACGTACACGATGTCGACCCTGGCCAACCGGATGGTCGGCGCGCGTTGATCAGCGCGCGTTGATCAGGGCCATGGCCTCGGCCCGGATCTTGGCGTCGGTCTGGAAGGCCCCGCGGACGGCCGAGGTGACCGTGCGGGCGCCGACCTTGCGGATGCCGCGCATCTCCATGCACAGGTGCTCGCACTCGAGGACGACTATCGCGCCGCGGGCGTCGAGCTTGCTCATCAGGAGATCGGCTATCTGCGACGTGAGGCGCTCCTGCACCTGCGGGCGCCGGGCGTAGACCTCGACCAGGCGGGCCAGCTTGGAGAGGCCGGTGATCCGGCCGTGCGTGCCGGGAACGTAGCCGATGTGCGCCACGCCCTTGAAGGGGAGCAGGTGGTGCTCGCACATGCTCATCACTTCGATGTCGCGGACGAGAACCAGCTCTTCGTGGTCGGCCTCGAAGGTGGTCTTCAGAACCTGGGCCGGGTCGACGCGCAGGCCGGCGAAGAGCTCGGCGTAGGCGCGGGCGACCCGGGCCGGGGTGCGTTCCAGCCCGTCACGGTCCGGGTCCTCACCGATCGCGATGAGGATCTCCCGGACCGCCTTCTCGATCCGCCCGAGGTCGACGGACTGCTCGACCGGGGTACCGGTGAGCTTTCCGTCGACCAGGCGGGCGGCGAGATAGTCGAGGGCGTCGTCGTCGCTGATCAGTTGCTGCCTTCCGGGGCGCTGCCGTTCGGGTTGGAGCCGATGGCAGCCTGGCCGTCCGCCACGGCCTGAGCCTTGAGCTTCTCGCGCTCGGCCGGGGTGAGCACCGGGGGCGCCTCGGACGGCATGCGCTTGCCGAAGCCGTTGAACGGCGACATCGGCGGGCGCTTGACGACCCGGGCACAGATCCGGTCCATGTCCTCGCGGGTGATGGTCTCCTTCTCCATCAGCTCGAGGACCATGCTGTCGAGCACGTCGCGGTACTCGACCAGGATCTCCCACGCCTCGTCGTGCGCCAGCTCGATGAGCGCGCGCACCTCGGCGTCGATGTCGGCCGCGACCGAATCGGAGTAGTCCCGCTCGTGGCCCATGTTGCGGCCCATGAACGGCTCGTCGCCGCTCGTGCCGTACTTGACCGCGCCGAGCTTGGAGCTCATGCCGTACTGCGTGACCATGGCCCGGGCCAGACCGGACGCCTTCTCGATGTCGTTGCCGGCGCCGGTGGTGGGCTCGTGGAAGACGAGCTCCTCGGCGGCCCGGCCACCCAGCGCGTAGGCCAGGGTGTCGATCATCTCGGCACGGGTCTGCGTGTACTTGTCCTCGGTCGGCAGCACCAGCGTGTGGCCCAGCGAACGGCCGCGCGGAAGGATCGTCACCTTGTGCACCGGGGCGGAGTGCGGCAGCGCGTACGCCACCAGCGCGTGTCCACCCTCGTGGTAGGCGGTGATCTTCTTCTCGTTGTCGCTCATCGCCCGGGTGCGCCGCTCGGGGCCGGCGATGACCCGGTCGATCGACTCCTCGAGGAACTCGTTGGAGATCGCCCGCTTCTCGTTACGGGCGGTCAGCAGCGCGGCCTCGTTGATGACGTTGGCCAGGTCGGCGCCCGAGAAGCCGGGCGTGCGGCGGGCCACCGAGTCGAGGTCGACGTCGGGCGTGAACGGCTTGCCCTTGGCGTGCACGCGGAGGATCTGCTTGCGGCCCTCCATGTCCGGGTTGTCGACCGCGATCTGCCGGTCGAAACGGCCGGGGCGCAGCAGCGCCGGGTCGAGGATGTCGGGCCGGTTGGTGGCCGCGATCAGGATGACCCCGCCCTTGGTGTCGAAGCCGTCCATCTCGACGAGCAGCTGGTTGAGCGTCTGCTCGCGCTCGTCGTGACCGCCGCCCATGCCGGCGCCGCGGTGACGGCCGACGGCGTCGATCTCGTCGACGAAGACGATCGCCGGCGCGTTGGACTTGGCCTGCTCGAACAGGTCGCGGACACGGCTGGCGCCGACACCGACGAACATCTCGACGAAGTCGGAGCCGGAGATGGAGTAGAACGGCACACCGGCCTCGCCGGCGACCGCGCGGGCCAGCAGCGTCTTACCGGTTCCGGGCGGGCCGAACAGCAGCACACCCTTCGGGATCTTGGCGCCGAGAGCCTGGTACTTCGCCGGGTTCTGCAGGAAGTCCTTGATCTCGTGGAGCTCCTGGACCGCTTCCTCGGCGCCGGCGACGTCGGCGAACGTGGTCTTCGGCGTGTCCTTGGTGATCATCTTCGCCTTGGACTTGCCGAAGTTGAGCACCCGCGAGCCGCCACCCTGCATCTGCGACATGAACAGCAGCAGCAGGATCACCAGGATGGCGATCGGCAGCAGGTTGATCAGCAGGCTGAAGAGGATGTTGTCGCCCGAGACCGTGGCGTCGACGGTGCCGGTGATCCGGCCCGCCGTCTTGGCCTCGTTGACCTCGTTCCAGATGGTCTGCGTGACCTCGTACGGGTACTGGGTCTCGATCTTGTCAGTGGTCTTGCCGTCGAATCGCTCCGGCGAAGCGAGGTCGATCTGGAGCGTCTGCTCCTTGTCCTTCTGAACGACCTTCTTGATGCCGGGCTGATTGAGGCGCTCGAGCGCCACCGAGGTATCTACGCGCTGGTAGCTCGGACCACTGGTGAAGAACGAGCTCAGCGCAATCACGCCGATGATCACCAGAATGATCCAGACCACCGGGCGGCGGAAGAAACGCGTACGTTCCATACTGTTGTCGGGCGCCAAGCGCCCGGACCCTCCTGATCGGCGTCCTGGTCACCTCAACGGTGCCGCCCACCGGCGGCTGCCGGGAGCCTTACCCCGCCTGATGACGGTGAATCATCCCGGCCCTCCGGCGCTTGTGACACTGCGCCTTCGGTCACTCGACGGTACACCGTGGGTGCCGGTTGCGAACCCGTGAGCCCGCTGGCCCGACACCTCCCGGCCCTCGCCTGTTCAGCGAGGTTTCGGAGCAAAACCGCCCATAAAGACGGATTTCTGAGAAGACGCTGAGAAACGGTTCAGCTACGGGCGTAGACCTCGGGCCGCAGTACACCGACGTACGGCAACTCGCGGTAGCGCTCGGCGAAGTCCAGGCCGTAGCCGACCACGAACTCGTTCGGGATGTCGAAGCCCACGTACTTCACCGGGACCTGCACCTTGACCGCGTCCGGCTTGCGGAACAACGCGACCACCTCGACGCTCGCCGCCGAGCGCGACTGGAGGTATTTCATCAGCCACGACAGCGTCAGACCGGAGTCGACGATGTCCTCGACCACGACCACGTGCCGGCCGGTGATGTCCCGGTCGAGGTCCTTGAGGATGCGCACCACACCGGAGGTAGTGGTGCCCTGACCGTAGGAGGAGACCGCCATGAACTCCATCTCGGTGGAGGGCCCGTGGTGGCCGAGCGCCCGCGCGAAGTCGGCCATGAACATGACCGCGCCCTTGAGCACGCAGACGAGCAGGATGCCGCCCTCCGCGTCCGCGTGGTCCGCGGAGACCTGCTTCGCCAACTCGGCGATCTTTTCCCGGATCTGCTCCTCAGAGATGATCACGTGGTCGATGTCGGCGTCGTACCAGGAGCCATCAGCCATGGCACCAGCGTGCCGCATGAAGGTTGCCGCCCGCCGCACGGGGCGGCGATCAACTCGGACGGAACCGCTGGAAAACACCCAGTTCGGGTCGGTAGTACCGGCGAATCGGACATGGCGAGTGACGACTCTCACAGGAGGTCAGGGCACTCGAACGAGTGCTCCGTGGTCGCGAGCCACCTGAATGCCGCCGGGGAGGTGCACCGGCCCCTGACCCCGCCAGGCGACGACGAGCGCGTCGAGCGCCTCCACGTGCCGGTGCGAGAGCGCTCCGCCGGGCGCGCCGAGCCGCAGCGCCCAGGAGTGCAGCACCCGCTTGCGGATCGCCGGCATCAGCCCCGAGAGCGCCTCCACGACCATTTCGCCGGAAAAGTCCGCCGCGATCGCGTCCAGCGCCTCATTGTCCTGCCCGATTTGTCCAGCCGACCGGGCCAGACTGGCCACCACGGCCGGACCCAGAGCCTCGACCAGCGCGGGAAGCGCCGACCCCCGGACACGGGACCGGGCATACGCAGGATCCGAATTGTGTGGGTCCTCCCAGGGCACCAGCCCCAGGGCCGCACACGCCTTCCGCGTATCGGCCCGCGCCACATCCAGCAGCGGCCGCAGGAAGATCCCCTTCACGGCCGGCATCCCCGACAGCCCGCGCGGCCCGGCCCCCCGGGCCAGCGCCAGGAGAACAGTCTCGGCCTGGTCGTCGCGGGTGTGCCCGAGCAGCACCGCCACCGCACCATGCCGTCGCGCCGCCGCCGTCAGGGCCTCATACCGAGCCGTACGTGCCGCCGCCTCCGGCCCACCCGGTCGCCCCTCGACCGACACGGTGGCCACTTCCACCGGGACAAATCCGGATTTTTCAGCCCATAGAGCTACGTCGGTCGCCCGCTCGGCCGACCCCTGTTGCAACCCGTGATCGACGGTCACCAGCCCCACGGACGCGCCGACAAAACGAGCGGCGGCCGCCAAGGCCAGCGAATCCGCCCCACCCGAGCAGGCCACCAGGACCAGCCCGCCGGCCGGCAGGGCCCGCCGCACGGCGAGCCGCACCGCCGCCACCGAGGGCGCGATCCGCGCCACCTACCCCCCGATCGCCGGCTGCGAGCCGTGCACCCGGGTCACCCACGCGTCCGGGTCGCCCAGCTCGTCGAGCCGGGGCAGCGTGAGCGGCGAGTCGAAGATCTTGTTGAAGCCCTCCATGCCGACCCGCTCGACCACGCCGTGCACGAACTTGCGGCCCTCCGCGTACTGCCGCATCTTGACCTCGATGCCGAGCAGGCGGCGGATCGCCTTTTCCAACGGGTTGCCGCTCTCGCGGCGCCGGTTGAACTTGGCCCGGATCGACTCGACGCTCGGGATGACGTCGGGCCCGACACCGTCCATCACGAACTCGGCATGCCCCTCGAGCAGCGTCATCAGCGCGGTCAGCCGGTCGAGCACCGCTTTCTGCCCCGGTGTCTGCACGATGTCGAGCACCGACGAGCGCGACTCGGGGTCGCGCAGCGCGTCGGAGAGGGTGGCCACGCCGCGCCGCATGCGCTCGAGGATGTGCTCGGTGCTCTGCGAGGCGTCGACGAAGGCCTGCACCTCGCCCAGGAAGTAGCTGCGCATCCACGGCACGGCCGTGAACTGGGTGCGGTGGGTGACCTCGTGCAGGCAGACCCAGAGCCGGAAGTCGCGCGGGTCGGCGCCGAGCTTGCGCTCGACGTCGACGATGTTCGGCGCGTTCAGCAGCAGCTGGCCGGGGTTGCCGGAGAACACCTCGTACTGCCCCAGCACGCGACCGGACAGATAGGCCAGGATCGTGCCGGCCTGCACGCCGGTGACCCGCGAGCCGATCGCGTCGGCCAGCCCGCCCGGCTGTTTGTCGCCGGAGAGCCGGGTGACCAGCGGGATGATCACCTGTTTGAGGCCCTCGATGTTGGTCGCCGCCCAGTCCTTGCGGTCGACCACCCGTACCGGAGGAACCTCGACCTGCGAAGTCAGCCCCGTGTAGGCGGCCACGTGGCCGGCCGCCTCGTCGGTGAGCGCCCGTAGCTCGGAGACCACCGCCATCGCATCGTCGTAGGAGACCGCGGGCCCGGATTTCGACAGCGCGCCAGCGGTCGCGGCGGCCAGATCCCAATCAACGAACTGCGCCATGCACCCCACCGTACCCGCGGATTTCCAGCACAGACCTCAGGTGAAACCCCCCATCCGACCACCCCACCGCCGCCCTTGACCGGACTAAAGGCCTTCTGGCTAGCACCCACAAGTGACGAGACGTGCGGGCACCCGATCCAGCGCCGCCCGGGCCGTCACCGCGTTCCCCGACCCGCTGGCCATGATCGCGAAGACGAGCAGCCGCCCGTCCTGGGTGGTCACCACTCCGGCCATCGTGTTGACCCCGCTCAGCGTGCCCGTCTTGGCCCGTACGACTCCTTGGCCTATCTGATTGGTCTTCGGCGCCACGAAGCGCTTGGTCATGGTCCCCGACCAGCCCGCCACCGGCAGCCCTCCGAAGACGCTGCTCAACGCCGGCTGCTGACCGCTCGCCGCCAGTGACAACAGCGAGGTCAGCATGGTCGGGCTGATCCCGTTGTTCCGGGAGAGGCCGCTCGCGTCGTACAGATCGGCCTCCTCACCCGGAAGCCCCAGGTCGTCCATCTTCTTCACGATCGCGTCGGTGGCGCCGTCGAACGTCGCCGGCTGCCCCGCCGCGAGCGCCACCTGCCGGCCGAGCACGTCGGCCATGGTGTTGTCGCTCTGCTCCAGCATCCAGTCGGTGAGCTGCACCATCGGCGGCGACTGCACCACACCCAGCTGCTGCCCCGCCGCGGGCGCCTTGCCCCTCTTCACGGTCGACGCCGACACCCCGAGCTGCTTGGCGAACGCCTTGCCGGCCGCGATCGCCGGATCCGGATAGCGCGGATCCCCGCCGAACTCGTTGTGCACCGGCTTGATCCGCCCCGCGTTGGTCATCAGCGACTGGATCCGCGACACCTGCCCACCAGGAGAGATGTCGGAGGGATCCCATCCGGTAGCCGTCTCCGGCCCACTGAACAAAGACGTATCGATGGTCACCTTGGTCGGCTTGACCGCACCCAGCGCCTTCTTCACCTGAGCCGCCAGCTGATCGAGCCGGGCGGCCCCCGGGAACTGCCCCTTGGCCCCCACCGACAGCGACGGATCCCCACCACCGACCAGCACGACCTCACCCGGCGCACTCCCCGCCACGGCCCGGGTGCTCAACCGGAACGCCGGCCCCCGCGCCGACAGCACAGCCGCCGCCGTCAGCAGCTTCGTTGTAGAAGCCGGCGTGGTCATGGTGTCCGCGTTGCGCGCGTAGAGCACCTCATCCGAGGCCACATCCAGCACCCGCACGTGCACCTTGTTACCGAGCGCCGCCGACCCCACCAGCGGATCGAGCGCCTTCTTCACCCCCGCCGCGGTCAGCGCCGTACCCCCACCGTTGGCCGCCGCCAACACCGGCGTAGGCGCCGCTTCAGCCGTAGGCCCCGGCGTCGTGGGCGCCACCGTCGCTTCGGCCCCCAGCCATCCCTCGACCGGCCCAGGCCGAACAATCCCGACAAATCCCGCGGCTACGGCCAAAATTACAAAGACCGCCAAGACCCATTTTGTACGCGTCCTCCGACCACTACCGGGCTCTTCGAGGCGAGGTCCGTCGCTGGTCCCGGCCGTAGCGCCCGCTGCGGGCGGACGCGCGGGGTCACGCACAAAGGCCTTCGCACCGTCCCCACCCGCAGGCGGGTCGACCTCGCCAAGCTCCCCACCGGCAGCCACATGCGAGGCAAGGTCAACGGTCTCCCCACCCAAACGGGCGCCACCAGCATCGACGACCTGCGTGACGTCCGCCCCCTCCGACGCCGCCCCGCCGTAGACAGCACCTCCGGCCCCTTGCCCACCCTGCCCGCCGTAGACGGCACCCCCAGGCGCCTGCCCAGCAGCATCAGCGCCCGGCCGAGCCAGCCCACCTTGCCTCACCCCGTCGGCGGTCGACCGGGAGCCACCCGGCGCCTGCTCCCCTTGCCCGGCACCACCAGACGGGGTCGCGCCGTAAACGCCACCAGAAGTCTTTCCACCCTGGGCGACACTGTCCGAAGCCTGCCCGCCCCGAGCCACGCCACCCGGACGACCAGCCTCCAACGACCGGCCGGAACCCGCAGCCCCAGCCCCACCGCCCGAACCCGCCGGACCGAAACCGCCAGCACCGCCCGCTTGGACCGAACCTGCCGGCCCTGAGCCGCCCGGGCCGGCGCCGCCGGCTTGGCTCGCGCTGCCGTAGACGCCCGCTTCCGAAGGCCGCTGGGACGAGGCCTTTGCCGGTCCGCCGTAGACGCTGCCGGCCGGAGGCATTGCACCCTGACCAGCGCCGCCGGGTCCGTGATCACTTTCCGGCCGTACTGCGGCGCCGCGCTCGTCCGACGGCTGGCCCGAAGCGGCCCTTGATCCACCATTCGCAGGCGCAGGCCCGCCGTAGACAGCACCGGCGTTGGCGCCGGAGCCGCCTTCGGCCTGGCCTGCTCCGCCGCGCGCGGGTGAGGCGGCTTGCGGGCCGGATCCACCATCCGCACGAGCGGGACTGCCGTAGACCCCGCCGGCCGGCGAAGCACCGGAAGGCTGCGGCCCCTGACCGCCGCCCCCACGAGCGTCGTCCTGCGAGATCAGGTCGCCGAGAGCCTGAGCCGCACTACCAAAGACGCCGGCACCCGCCGACTGCCCGCCGCCTGCCGGGGCCGGCTCGCCGTAGAGATTCGACCGCGGACCGGATGGGATCTCCGGCCCGGCAGATGGCCGCTGATCGCCGGCCGATCCCGATCCGGCACTACCCGCCCGGTGCTCTGGGCCATCAGGCCGTCGCCCACCCTGCCCCTGCCCCGAACTGCCGTAGACGCCACCCGCAGGCCGCCCTGAAACGCCCGGGTCAGACGTCGGAGGCTGCCCCGAAGCTCCCTGGCCAGCGGAGGAAGGCTGCCCAAAAGCTCCTCGGGCAGAAGAGGAAGGCTGCCCAGCGACACCAGAGCCGGATGCAGAGGGCTGCCCAGCAACACCAAAGCTAGGTGCGGAGGGCTGTCCGGCAACACCACGGCCGGGCTCGGGAGACGGACCCACGACGCCGCGGTCGGGCGCTGAAGTCTTTTCAGCTGCGCCAGGACCGGTCCCCGGGGTCTGCTCGGCAGTGCCTTTTCCGGAACCGCCGCCATAGGTGACGCCGCGGGCGCTCTGGCCTTCGGCTGGTTGCGCCGGCCTTCCGTAGAAGCCGCCGGCCTGGGCTTCCGCCGGCATTTGTCCGCCGGTCTGCCCTTGCTCGCCCCGGCCTTGACCGTGGCCGGCATCGCCCGGCACGGGTGCACCCTGTGGGGGCGTGCTGGACGGACCACCCTGCTCGGGCGCACGGCCACCCGGCGATTCGGGCTGCCGGGCAGCGCTCTCTGGGCCGGAGCGACCAGCGGTGCCCGGCGGAGAAGATGCGTGCCCATACACATTTCCGGTTTGGGCCGGGGCCTGAGGTCCAGACGGCGTCGGCTTGCCCGGTGCCGTCGACCGAGCGTCTGGGGCTCGTTCGCCCTGCCCAGCCCGGTCGGCGTTCCCCGAACCGCCCGGCCGCTCGGACGGACCCTGGTCACCCGCGGTCGCCACCTGCTCGAACCAGCCACGATCCGCGTCAGCCGACGGCCTTCCCGGGCCGGCCCCACCCGGCTGCGGTCCAGCTAAAGAGCCGTCCGGCTGCCGACCCGCCAAGCCACCGGACCGCCCAGCCGCCGAGCCGCCAGGCTGACCGGGCTGAACCGGCTGACCGGGCTGAACCGGCTGACCAGGCATAGAGGCCACAGAACGGCCAGGCGCGGAGGACGACGAAGGGCCAGACGTGGCGCCCGCAGCAGGGCCAGGCGTGAAAGAGACCGAAGGACCAGGCGCGGAGCCCGCAGCAGGCGCAGACGAAGAAGAGGCCGAAGGGCCAGGCTCGGAGGACGACGAAGGACCAGGCGCGGAGCCCGCAGCAGGGCCAGGTGTGGAGGCCACCGAAGGGCCAAGGGCGGAGGACGGTGCGCCGATGGGTGGGGTGTCGGGCGTCTGGTCGGCGGCAGGAGCGGTGGGTGCGGGCTGGGGCTGGTCATGCGGGTGCACCTGTCGATCTTCCGACTCGGTGCTGGGTGCGTGGGGTTCTTGTCGTATATCCGGCGCGGGCTCCGCCCGTACTGGTGAATGGGTGTCGGAATTGGCGGTCTGGGGGGATAAATGGGGACTAAGTGAGACATTGGGACTGCCGTTATCGGCATTGTCCTTCGGAGTGGGCGAAGTGACGTTGCCGCCCTCCGTCGACGGGTTACCGTTTTTCTGGTCGTCATGCGACCCGGACACGCCGTCATGCCGGGGACCGTCGTGTGAGTCTTGCCTCCCCACGAGCCCCTCCTAGTACGCGGCGTCGGACTTAGGGGAGACTAGCGACATCCGGCACACCGTTGCGCGCGGATCCTGTCCGCCCGCCGGACCGGTCTTCTCTTCAGCGGGCGAACAAGGGAGCAGATAAATGGATTTCGACGTATTGGTTGAGATCCCCAAGGGCCAGCGCAACAAGTACGAGGTCGACCACAAGACGGGTCGCATCCGGCTGGACCGGACGCTCTTCACCGCGACGCAGTACCCGGCCGACTACGGCTTCATCGAGGGCACCCTGGGCCAGGACGGTGACCCCCTGGACGCGCTCGTGCTGGTGCAGGAGCCGACCTTCCCCGGCTGCCTGATCCGGGCCCGGGCGATCGGCATGTACCGCATGACCGACGAGAAGGGCCGCGACGACAAGGTCCTCTGCGTGCCGTTCGAGGACCCGCGTCAGGAGCACCTGCGCGACATCCACCACCTGGGCGAGTTCGACCGGATGGAGATCCAGCACTTCTTCACGGTCTACAAGGACCTGGAGCCCGGCAAGTCGGTCGAGGGCGCCACCTGGACCGGCCGTGTCGAGGCCGAGGAGGAGATCCTGGCCTCCTTCAAGCGGGCCGAGGCCGCCGAGGCCGAGGGCCACGAGCACTGAGAAGACCTGAGAGGAGCGGCCGCGTCGATCGACGCGGCCGCTTTTCACAGGCTGATGTTGCCGACCGCGTCGTACAGGCCCACCACCGCGCACGCCACGGGAATCACCGACACCACCACCAGGGTGTCCAGCAGATCCGCGGCGCGGCCCAGATAGGGCGAGGGCGGCTTGCGGGAGTACGTCGCCCCGGCCACCACCGTGATCAGGGCGAGCGCCAGCGCGGCCGCGGTCACCCCGAGCAGCATCGCCGGGCCGGCCCCGCGCAGCAGGTCGGCGCCGAGCGCACCCACGCCGGCCAGCCCGCCCACGACCAGCGGCACCCGCTGGCGCAGCGTCACGAACAGCCGAGAGCGCAGCAGTAGCGCCGCCGCCGACACCGCGATCAGGATTCGGGCCGAGAGCGTGCCGGCCACGGCCAGCACCCCGAACGCCGCCACCGCGAGCACCGCGTGCCCGAGCAGCATGCCCGCCAGCAGTTCCTCGGTGCGGGTCACGGCCGCGAAGACGGTCGCCCGGTCGGGGCGGTCCCGCGCCGTGTCGAGCGAGATCGCGCCGGTGAAGCCCTCGGACGCGTCGGTGCCGGTCGGCAGCGTGACCGGCGGCGTGGGCATCTTGCCGAAGCGGATCGCCAGCAGGGGCAGCGCGCCGATGCCGCAGACCAGCGCCGAGATCAGCACCGCGGCCGCGCCCGCGGCGTCGGTGACCATGGCGACCAGCGCGGTCAGCGCGCCGAACAGCCCGACCACCCCGCCCGCCGTGAACAGGCGCAGCGACGACGCCACACCCACACCGCCGAGCGCCGCGATCAGCAGCAGCGCCACCGAGCCGGCCAGCAGTTCGGAGCCGCCGAGCCAGGGCAGCAGCCCGAACACGCCGACCCGGTCGTCGGTGGCGACGAGGGCCGCGCCGCCCGCGAACGCGTACGGCATCGCATAGGCACCCAGTGCGGCGCCGGCGCGTGCGTCCCCGTACGCCCGGGAAGCAGTCACCCCGGCCAGCGCGAGGATCACCGCGAGCCCGAGCCCCACATAGGCCGCGCCCGGCCAGCCGGGACCGGCCGCCAGGACCGCGACCAGACCGACCGCCAGCAGCACCCCGGCCGCGACCAGCGTGGCGGTGCGGGTGGAGGCCGGCGTCCAGGAGCTGCCGCGGCGGCGGGCGCCCTCGGCGATCGCCTCGACCACGTCGTCGTATTCGAGCTCGGGCCACTCGTCGTGGGCCGGTACGAGATGGAGCACCTCGCCGTCGCGTACGCCCTGGGGGAAAAGACCTTGGGTGGTGGCCAGCGCGACCCCGTCGGTGCGCCGCAGCACCCACCCACCGTGTTTCTCGCCGTCGTCGGCGAGGCCCTCGCCGGCGTGGCGGAGCACCTCGGGCAGCAGTTCGGCGAGCGCCACGTGCTCGGGCAGCGCGACGTCGATGCGGCGCTGGGGAGCGCTGATGGTGACGCGAGCCAACCCGATACTCATGATCGTCGACTCCCGAAAAAGAGATGAATGCGCCAGCTAGCCGACTTTACCTACGATGGGCCACAACGGGGGCGTACACCAATGTGGACGAAAAGGACATAAAGCGGCATGAGTACGGTGGTGATCAAACGGTCGGCACGGCGTCCGGCGCCGGAGATACCGACCGGGGAGATCGCTGTCGAGCCGCCACCCGAGATCCCGCAACAGGCCGGCGGGCGCTGGCAGCAGGCCATGATGGCGCTGCCCATGCTCGGCGGCTCGGTCGCCATGGCGATGATGATGGGCCAGGGCCGCGGCGGCGCGTACTCCTATGTGATCGGTGGCCTGTTCGGCATCTCCTCGATCGCCATGCTGACCACCAGCTTCGGCGCCGGCGGCTCGCCCAAGAAGGCCGAGATGATGGCCGCCCGCCGCGAATACCTGCGCCACCTGGCCGGGCTGCGCCGGCGCGTCCGCGAGACCGCTGACATGCAGCGCAAAGGCCTGCTCTACCGCCATCCCGACCCCGGCCAGCTCTGGTCGACGGCCAACAGCCACCGGGTCTGGGAGCGGCGCACCAGCGATCCCGACTTCGGAGTCGTACGGCTCGCGGTCGGCCCCCAGACGCTGGCCACGCCCCTGATCCCGCCGGTCACCCGGCCGCTCGACGAGCTCGAGCCGATGACCGCGGGCGCGCTGCGGCGCTTCCTCGACGCGTACTCGGTGGTCCCCGATCTGCCGGTGGCGGCCTCCCTGCGCGGCTTCGCCCGGGTCTTCCTGCGCGGCGACAAGACGGTGCACGACCTGACCCGGGCCGTGATCTGCCAGCTCGCCACCTTCCACGCGCCCGACGACCTGATCGTCGCCGTCTGCGCCGGCCCCGAGCGCCGGGCCGAGTGGGAGTGGATCAAATGGCTCCCGCACAACCTGCACCCGTCGCGCACCGACGCGCTGGGCCACGTGCGGCTGGTCGCCAGCTCCGGGCCCGACCTGGAAAAGCTGCTCGAGGACGTGATCGGCAACCGGCCACGGTTCAACCCGATGGGCTCGAGCATCAGCAGCCCGCACGTGGTGATCGTCCTCGACGGCGCCGACCTGCGCGGCGCGACCCAGCTCGACGACGGCATCGACGGGGTGACCGTGCTCGACCTCGACGAGCAGCCGCCGCGCCTGCTCGACCGGTCGCTGCTGGTGCTCGAGGTCGCCCGCGCCGGCGGCCGGCGGCTGCTCAACACCTATTCGATGGAGCACGAGGCCGAGGTCGGCACGCCCGACCGGCTCAGCGTCGAGCAGGCCGAGGCGGTCGCCCGCCGGTTGTCACCGCTGCGGCTGGCCGCGATGTCGAAGTCGTCGGACACCCCGCTCGCGACCGAGATGGGCCTGGCCGACCTGCTCGGCATCGGCGATCCCGAGACGTTCAGCGTGGCCCGGGCCTGGATGCCGCGGCCCAACCGCGACAAGCTGCGGGTGCCGATCGGCGTGGGCGCGGACGGCAGCCCGATCGAGCTCGACCTCAAGGAGTCGGCTCAGGACGGCATGGGCCCGCACGGCCTGCTCATCGGCGCCACCGGATCCGGCAAGAGCGAATTGCTGCGTACGCTCGTGCTGGCCCTCGCCACCACACACTCCTCCGAGACGCTGAACTTCGTCCTGATCGACTTCAAGGGCGGCGCCACCTTCGCCTCACTCGACCGGCTGCCGCACACCGCCGCCGTGATCACCAACCTGGCCGACGAGCTGCCGCTGGTCGACCGCATGGTGGACGCGATCGACGGCGAGATGGTCCGGCGGCAGGAGGTGCTGCGCAAGGCCGGCAACTACGCCAGCCTGCGCGACTACGAGAAAGCCCGCGCCGGCGGGGCCGCGCTCCCGCCGCTGCCGTCGCTGCTGGTCATCTGCGACGAGTTCTCCGAGCTGCTCTCGGCCAAGCCCGACTTCATCGACCTGTTCGTCCAGATCGGACGGCTGGGCCGCTCGCTCGGCGTCCATCTGCTGCTGGCCAGCCAGCGGCTCGAGGAGGGACGGCTGCGCGGGCTCGACACCCATCTGTCCTATCGGGTGGGTCTGCGGACCTTCTCGGCGCTGGAGTCACGCGCGGTCCTCGGCGTCCCCGACGCGTACGAGCTGCCGCGTTCGCCCGGGCACGGCTATCTGAAGTTCGGCACGGAGCCTTTGCTGCGCTTCAAGGCGGCGTACGTCTCGGGGCCGTTGCGCAAAGCGGGCGCCCGCACCGCGCCGGGTGGCGCCGGTGCCGACCCGCAGGTGCTGGCGTACACGACCCGCTACATTCCGGCGCCGAAGCCGGTGAAGCCGGTCGAGCCGCAACCCGAGCTGACCCCGGCCGGCGAGAGCGTGCTCGACGTGATGGTCGACCGGCTCGGCGGCCAGGGCCCCCCGGCCCACCAGGTCTGGCTGCCGCCGCTCACCCAGTCGGTAGCGCTCGACGAGCTACTCGGCCCGGTCGTCGCCGACCCGGTCCGCGGCCTCGCGTTCGCCAACCCCGAGCTGCACGGCGCCCTGCAGGTGCCGATCGCGCTGGTCGACCGCCCGCGCGAGCAGGTGCGCGAGGTGATGTGGCTCCAGCTGTCGGGCGCGGCCGGTCACGTGGCCGTGGTCGGCTCGACGCTGAGCGGCAAGTCGACCGCGCTGCGCTCGATGATCTGCGGGCTGGCCCTGACACACACCCCGGCCGAGGTGCAGGTCTACTGCCTCGACTTCGGCGGCGGCTCGCTGGGCACGCTGCGCGATCTCCCGCACGTCGGCGGCGTGGCGGGCCGTCTCGACACGGTGGGCGTCCGGCGTACGGTCGGTGAGGTGTCCACTCTGCTCGCCGAGCGGGAGGCGCGCTTCGCGAGCCTGGGCATCGACTCGATGGCGTCGTACCGCCGCCGGCGGGCCAACCCGGCCAACCCGAGCGCCGACGACGACCCCTTCGGCGACGTCTTCCTGGTCGTCGACGGCTGGTCCACCGTACGCAAGGAGTTCGAAGAGCTCGATCCGGTCATCACCGACATCGCCACCCGCGGTCTCTCCTACGGCATCCACGTGGTCGCGGCGAGCTCGCGGTGGATGGACTTCCGGCCCGGCATCCGCGACCTGTTCGGCTCCCGGGTCGAGCTGCGGCTCGGCGACCCCAGCGACTCGTCGATCAACCGGCGGGCCGCGATGACCGTGCCCGAAAAGCCCGGCCGCGGCATCAAGGAGCACCCGACCGACAAGAACAAGGCGCTGCACCTTCTTACTGTGCGGCCTCAGCTGTCGACGATGGCCGACACGAGCGACCTGGTGAAGGAGATCGCCACCAACTGGCACGGGCCGAGCGCGCCGAAGGTGCGCCTGCTGCCGGCCCTCGTGCCGTACGCCGATCTCGGCGCCGAGAACGGCACCGGCCTGCGCATGCCGATCGGCCTGGCCGAGACCGACCTGCGGCCCGTCGAGATCGACTTCGCCTCCGACCCGCACTTCCTGCTCTTCGGCGACGCCGAGTGCGGCAAGTCGACCTTCCTGCGCACCCTGGCCACCACGATCACCCAGCGGCTCGCGCCTGAACAGGCCCGGATCATCCTGGTCGACTACCGGCGCAGCCTGATGGACCTGCCTGAGTCGGAACACCGCATCGGGTACGGCATCCAGGCGCCCAAGACCCTGGAGCTGATGCAGTCGGTGGCCGGATACATGGAACGCCGGCTGCCCGGTCCGGACGTGACCGCCCAGCAGCTGCGCGAGCGTTCCTGGTGGACCGGGCCCGAGCTGTTCGTGCTGGTCGACGACTACGACCTGGTGGTGGCCGGCCCGACCAACCCGCTCACGCCACTGCTCGAATATCTGCCGCAGGCCCGCGACATCGGCCTGCACCTGATCCTCACCCGGCGGGCCGGCGGCGCCAGCCGCTCGCTCTACGAGCCGGTGATCCAGCGGCTGCGCGAGCTGTCGGCGCCCGGCCTGGTGATGTCCGGCCCGTCCGATGAGGGCCCGCTGATCGGCCCGATCCGGCCGGCGCTGATGCCACCGGGGCGTGGGCGTTTGCTCACGCGGCGTGAGGGAGTGCGCCTGATCCAGCTGGCGCACCTGCCTCCGTACTGAGCCGACCCGGGAATTAACAGACTGACGGTGCGACTGACATCGACCGATCGCGACCAACGGGCGCGGTTTCGGAGTAATCTGCATCGACCGTCCGGACCGAGAATGGCGATGCGACCGTGAGCGTTGCGAGCAGGAAGTCATGGCGTGCACCCGTGCGTGCGCGCCGGCTGCTGGCCGCCGCCGTCGCCGGGGTCTTCGCGCTGGGCCTCCCGGCCACGCCCGCCCACGCCGAGCCGGCCCCGCTGCTCTCCGATTCGGTGCGCGACGACGAGTGGCACCTGGAGACGCTCGACGTCCCCGACGCGTGGACCTATGCCGACGGTTCCGGCGTCACCGTGGCCGTCATCGACTCCGGCGTCGACGCCACCCACCCCGACCTCCAGGGCCAGGTCCTGCCCGGCCACGACTTCGTCGACCCGCAGGGTGACGGCGACAGCGACCTGGTCGGTCACGGCACCACGGTCTCGGCCATCATCGCCGGCCGCAACGACGATCAGAACGGCGTCGTCGGCATTGCGCCCAAAGCCAAGATTCTTCCGGTACGGGTCCTGGACGAGCAGAACCGCTACGACGACGCCCTGATCGTCGCGCGCGGCGTGCGCTGGGCGGTCGACCACGGCGCTCGCGTCATCAACCTCTCGCTGGGCGGCAACGGCAGCAGCGCCGCCCTGGCCGCCGCCCTCGACTACGCGTTCGCCAAGGACGTCGTGGTGATCGCCTGCACGGGCAACACGAGCGCCTCGTCCGGCACCGACGTGTGGTACCCGGCGCGCGAGCCCGGCGTGCTGGCCGTGGCCGGCACCGAGCGTGATGGCACGTCGCTCTGGTCGGGTTCGATCACCGGCCGGGAAACGGTGGTCACCGCGCCCGCCACCCAGCTGGTCGGCGCCCGCGCCGGCGGCACGTACTGGAAGGTCCAGGGCACCAGCTTCGCCGCGCCGATGGTCTCGGCGACGGCCGCCCTGATCCGCTCGCGCTGGCCCGAGATGCCGGCCGGCGAGGTCATCAACCGCATCATCCGCACGGCGAAGGACCTGGGCGCTCCCGGCCGCGACGCCACCTTCGGCTACGGCATGGTCAACCCGGTGGCCGCCCTGACCGCCTCGCTGCCGGCCGTGCTCGACAACCCGCTCGACACCAACCCGTCGCCCGGCGTCGCCCGCTTCGGCAGCGCCCCGGTCCCCGGCCAGGCCCAGTCGGCCCCCGACGCCCTGACCCCGCTGACCCCGCGCGCCGACGGTCCCGAGTCCGGCGGCGGCGCCGCCCCGATCATCGCCACCCCGGTCTCGTCCCACCACAACTGGTGGGCCGCCGCGATCCTCTTCGTCGTCTCGGCGGTCGCCGCCCTGCTGACGATCCGCCGCTTCGCCGGCACAACCTGACACAGCGAACCCGTCCAGAAAGCAACGCCGCCACAGCTGAGCCGCTCACCGAGCGTCGCTTCGGCGTCGGGCATGGCCGATGACGAGACCATCAGCGCGTTGAGCGGGTCCAGCGCGCGTGCCCTAGGTCTAAAACTGCCGGACCTTGTTGACACTTTCGGGTCTCCTATCCATAGGAGATTTCGTGCCTCCATCGCTGGAACAGAAGCAGGAAGTCACCGGCAACGTCGCCCGGACCTGCCGCTACTACGGCATCAGCCGGCCGACCTTCTACAAATGGCAACGCCGCTACCAAGATGAGGGCCTCGCCGGCCTGCGAGACCGTTCGAGCGCGCCGCATCATTGCCCGAACGCCACCCACGCCGACATCGTGCACAAGATCGTCTACCTGCGGCAGAACTACCACTTCGGCCCAGTCAAGATTCAGATGTACCTGAAGCGGTACCACGACATCACGATCACCAGCTCCGCGATCTACAACATCCTGGTCCGCCTCGGCCTCAACCGGCTGCCCGCCTCCCAGCGCTACACCAGCCGCGAGAAACGCTGGAAGCGCTACGAAAAGCCACTTCCCGGCCACCGGCTCCAGGCCGACCTCAAGTTCATCGACTACGTCCCGCAACGCCTGCCGTTTCGCGTCGAGGTCATCCAGACCGACAACGGCACCGAGTTCCAAACCGAGTTCCACCGGCACGTGCTCGACAAAGGCATCGCGCACACCTACATCAAACCCGCATCCCGCACCTCAACGGCAAGGTGGAGCGCTCGCACCGCATCGACGCCGAAGAGTTCTACCGCATGCTGGACGGCGTCGTCATCGACGACAAGCTGCGTGAATGGGAGGATTACTACAACTACCACCGCCCGCACGGCGCCCTGGACGGTCAGACGCCCTACGAACGCCTTAAGCAGAAGACTCAGACCCAGGTGTAAACGATCTCCGGCAGTTGCACACCTAGGGAACCCGGCTGCGGTCAGGACCTCCAGCTTCCGCGCGGCGGCTCGCCCCCGATGAAGAGACGCTCGACGATGCCGTCGACCAGCGCTTCTTTCTCGGTACGCAGTGATACCGGGCCCGGCGGATCGCCGGGATCCGGCCAGTCTTCGACCGGCGGGGTCTGTTCTTTCGGCTCGGCTGGGACTGCCAGAGGTCGCCTGACCCGCCGCGGTAGGTCAGGCACAGTGGGCCGGGCGCAGTGGATCAGACGCAAATGGGTCAGGCGCAGTGGCTCAGGCGCGGTGGGTCAGGCGCAGTCGCCGGTCTTGACGCCTCGGGTGCGGCTGACGCCGGCTGAGGCGACCGGGGCGGCCTCGGCCGCGGTGAGGGCGAATCCCGTGTTCTTGTCGTCGGCCGCGGCCGCGAAGATCACGCCGACGACCTGGCCGCCGGGGTTGATCAGGGGGCCGCCGGAGTTGCCGCTGCGCACCAGCGAGCGGATCGTGTAGATCTCGCGGGTCACGTCGCGGGCCTCGTAGATGTCGGGGCCGGTGATGTCGCCGACGTCGCGCACCCGGGCCGACTGGGCGTCGTACGGGCCGTCCTGCGGATAGCCGAGGACGATCGCGCTGGCCCCGGTGGCCGCCTGCTTCTTGACGAACGGCATCACCGGCGCGCTCAGGCCCGGCACGTAGAGCACCGCCAGGTCGCGCTCGGGGTCGTAGACGACCACCGTCGCGTCCTCGCGCCGCCCGTTGACCTCGACCGTGACGTCGCGGGTGCCGGCCACCACGTGCGCGTTGGTCATGACGCGCTCGTTGGAGTAGACGAAACCGGAGCCCTCGATGCGCCGGGAGCAGCTCGGCGCCGTACCCAGAACCTTGATGACCGATCTTTTGCTCTTCTGCACGACGGCCGATTTCTTCAGCGCCGGGTCGGGCGCCGCCACCTCCCGGGCCTGCGTGCGGGCCAGGCCGCCGAAGACGTCGGGGAAGCCGTTGGTGTTCAGGGTCTCGCTCAGCGCCGAGGACAGGTCCTGCACCTGCTCGGGCATCAGGTCGTTGACGCCGCGCAGGATCGCGCTGTTGCGGACCTCCCGGTTGAGACCCTCGAACGGGGTGGTGCTCAGCGGCACCGCGATCAGCCAGGCCACGACCAGCACCGACAGCAGCGAGATGACCGCGCCGCCGGCGTCGTCGACCATCTGCAACGGCTTGTTGGTGATGGCCTGGCGCAGCCTTATCCCGACCCAGCCGGCCAGGGTCAGGCCGAGCACCGCCAGCGCGAAGATGACCACCAGGGAGACGACGAGGCGGGCCCAGTCGTCGGTGAACCGTTCGGCGATCAGCGGGCCCAGCTGGAGGCCGATCAGCATGCCGCTGAAGAAACCGCCGAGCGAGAGCGCGCCGATGACGAAACCCTGGCGGTAACCGCTGATCGCGAAGACCAGCATGAGCACGATCAGGAGTACATCGACCACGGGCACTCACTCAGGGTAGAGGCGCTGGGCCAGCACGGACTCACGGCAGAACCTCGTCCGGCCCGCCGGCCCGGGTGGCCGGCACCGGGGCCGCCGCGTCCGGCAGGTCGAGGAGAGCTCCCGGCTCCCACGGTTTCGTCCAGCCACCCATGTCGAGCAACGTCGAGATCACCCCTGCCGTGAAGCCCCAGACCAGCATCCCCCTGACCTGGAAGGCCGGGCCGACCCAGCCGCTGGGATGCCGCACCCGGATACGGTTCGCGGGGTCGACCAGTTCACCGATGGGCAACCTCGCCACATGGGCGACCTCGGCCGGCTGGCGCGGGCAGACCGGGTGGGGGTGGCGCCACCAGGCCAGGACCGGGGTCACCACGAAGCCGCTGACCGGGATGTAGAGCTCGGGCAGCTCGCCCAGCACCTCGGCCGTGGACGGGTCGAGCCCGACCTCCTCGTTGGCCTCGCGCAGCGCGGTGGCCGCGGCGTCGGCGTCCTCGGGGTCGGTGCCGCCGCCGGGGAAGGCGACCTGCCCGGCGTGGTTGCGCATGGTGGCGGCCCGCTGGAGGACCAGCAGGTCGGGCCCGTCGGGTCCCTCGCCGAACAGGACCAGGACCGCGCTGGGCCGGCCGACTCCGGCGGGCGCGCGCAGGGGCGTGAAGTCTTCGGTGCGGGCGTCGGCGACGCGGGAGAGCAGCGGGTCGAACCAGGACGGGAGATCGGCGGGGATCACAGGGCCACCTTCACGTCGAACAGCTTGTCGACCTGCTCGGCCAGGGTTTCAGCGTCCAGGGGAAGGATGTGCATGGTCGACTTGCCGTCGGCGTCAAGAAAGACGGTGACCGGCAGGTTGATGCGCTCCAGCTTGTGCACCAGTTCCTGGTCGGCGTCGAACAGGGTCGGCATCGTGACGCCCTTGCCGGAGGCGAAGTCGGCCCCGTCGGAGCGGCTGTCACCGGTGTCGACACCGATCACCGTCACCTTCCCCGAGTCGGACAGCTTCTGCATGACCGGCAGCTCGGCCCGGCAGGGACCGCACCAGGACGCCCACATGTTGATCACCGCGGGGCCCTTCAAGGAGCGCAGCGATACCGGCGAGTCCCCGGTGAAGCAGGGCAGGCTCAGGTCGGGCAGATCGTTGGGGGACGCCGCGCCGGTCAGTTGGGAGCAGTCATCGAAAGGGGAGGCCACATCGTCGCCGCCGCAGGCGGCGGTGACGGCCAGCAGCAGCACGATCAGCGGCGCCGCCAGCAGGCGCGGGAGCCTCACGGCACGTCCGGGGCGGTCACCGCGGCCGCCGGCACGAGGTCGGGGTCGACGCCGGCCGCGACCGCCAGCTCCCGGGCGCGCGGGCCTTTGAGCAGTTTGGCCGCGGGCGCGGCCTCGGTCGGCCCGGTGCCGTAGGACGGGCACATGGTGGCCAGGGTGCAGGCGCCGCAGGCCGGCTTGCGGGAGTGGCAGACGCGGCGGCCGTGGAAGATCACCCGGTGCGACAGCATGGTCCAGTCGCGTTTCTCGATCAGGTCGGCCACCTGAAACTCGATCTTGACCGGGTCTTCTTCCTGCACCCAGCCGAAGCGGTTGGTCAGCCGCCGGAAGTGGGTGTCGACGGTGATGCCGGGGACCCCGAAGGCGTTGCCCAGGATCACGTTCGCCGTCTTGCGCCCGATGCCGGGCAGCGACACGAGGTCATCGAGCTTGTTGGGCAGCACGCCGTCGTAGCGCTCGACGAGCGCGTTGCCCAGCTTGATCAGCGAGTCGGTCTTGGCCCGGAAGAAACCGGTCGGGCGCAGCGTCTCCTCGAGCCGGGCCCGGTCGGCCGACGCGTAGTCGGCCGGCGTCCGGTACTGCGCGAACAGCCCGGGCGTCACCTGGTTGACCCGCACGTCGGTGGTCTGCGCGGACAGGACGGTCGCGACCGCGAGCTCGAGCGGGTTGGTGAAGTCGAGCTCGCAGTGCGCGTCGGGGTGTGTCTCGGCGAGGACCCGGGCCATCTTGCGCGCCCGCCTCTTGCGCCCGATGGGCGTCTCCCCCGCGAACCGCTTGACCGACCGCACCACCAGATCCACCGCTAAAGAGTACGTCGCCCGTCACCCCGCGGGCTTGATCGTGCCGTCCTCGCCGATGCTCGCCGCCGTCGCGCCGAAGTCGGCCTTGCTGAGCTGGGCGACCATCTTGCGGCTCTGCTCGTTCGCGGTGTCCCGGGTCGGCAGGCCGTTGCTGTTCATGTACGAGGAGAACAGCTTCCCACCCGCGTAGGAGCCGTCCTTGCCAAGCGTCACCTGCAGGATCGCGCCGTACTTGAGCACGCCGGTCCGGCTCAGCGTCTTGCCGCCGCCGGCGAAGTTGCCCAGGCTGTAGGCGATCAGCTTGCCCTTGTAGAACTCCATACCCCGCAGCACGTGCGGCCCGTGGGCGATGATGACGTCGGCCCCGGCGTCGATCATGGCGTGGCTGAACTTGATCGGGTCGCCCCGGCTCTCGCCGAAGAAGATCTCGGTGCCCGGCTTGACGTGCGTCTTCTCGGCGCCCTCGGCGCCCAGGTGGGCCTGCACGACGACCAGGTCGGCCTCGCCCTTGGCCTTCTCGACGAGCGCCGCCGCCCCCTCGACGTCGTTCAGGTTGTTCAGGCCCGTGTACGGCGCGAAGCCGACGACAGCGACCTTGACGCCCTTGACGTCGACGACGGTGATCTCCTCGGAGTTGCCGGTCGCCTTGATGCCGGCCTCGTCGAGGGCGGCCCTCGTGTTGGCCGCGCCCTTGGCGCCGAAGTCCTTGGCGTGGTTGTTCGCCGTGTTGACGAGGTCGAAGCCGGCGTCCTTGAGGTGCTGGACGTACGACGGCGGCGAGCGGAACGCGAAGCAGTTGCCCGAGCCGGGCCCGCACTTGGACGTGCCGGTGTCCTCGGTCAGTGGCTGCTCGAGGTTGCCCATGACCAGATCGGAGGCGAGGCTCGCCTTCACCGAGTCGAAGAAGCCCTCGCCGTTGTTCGGCGGCATCTTGCTCGGGGCGTTGCTCATCATGATGTCGCCGGTCGCGGAGAGTGTGATGGTGTCTTCCGCCACGACCTGACCCGACTCGGTGGTGGGCGCCGGCTTGCCTGAGGCGGGCGCCGCGACGGCTCCGGGCTGCTGCCATTTCGAGTCGGCGGAACCGTCGTCGCGATTCGCGAATGCGACACTTCCGGCAGCTATACCGGCCAGCGCCGCCAGGACAATCGTGATTGTCAGGACAGGGCGGCCGAAAAGACCCTGCCTTCGATGCGGGGGGTGGGAATTCATCGACCGCGACGATACCTTCGGGTTGCTACGCGGACGACCCGTCGAATGGCTCGTCGTCGCCCACCTGAAGCGACGAAATGCACAGCCCGTCACGGTCGGAACGGTTACCCTGCGGTATTCAGATCGAGGGGTGCCCGCCCGATTCCCGCCCGCGTGCGCCTAGACTGATCGAGCGCAGGCGTTGCGCGTGTTCGGAGGTGCGCAGATGGATGAGGTACTGGCGCGCAGCGGAATCTTCCAGGGTGTTGACCCGGAGGCGGCCGAGGCGCTCGCCAAGGAGATGGACACGGTCGAAGTCCGTAAGGGCGACGTCCTGTTCAACGAGGGCGAGGCCGGTGACAGCCTGTACATCGTGCTGTCCGGCAAGATCAAACTGGGACGCCGTGCCGCGGACGGCCGGCAGAACCTGGTTTCGATCATGGGCCCCTCCGACATGGTCGGCGAGCTGTCCCTGTTCGACCCCGGTCCCCGCACGGCCACCGCGACCGCGGTGACCGATGCCCGGCTGGCCCGGCTCAAGAAGACGTCGCTCCGCCCGTGGCTCAACAACCGCCCGGAGATCGCCGAGCAGCTCCTGCGGGTGCTGGCCCGTCGTCTGCGGCGCACGAACGACGCGCTGGCCGACCTGATCTTCACGGACGTGCCCGGCCGCGTGGCGAAAAACCTGCTCCAGATGGCCGGTCGTTTCGGCACCCGCGACGGCGGTGTGCTGCGTGTCACCCACGACCTCACCCAGGAGGAGCTGGCCCAGCTGGTCGGCGCGTCCCGCGAGACGGTGAACAAGGCCCTGGCCGACTTCGCCTCCCGCGCCTGGCTGCGGCTCGACGGCAAGAGCGTCATCATTCTCGACCCCGAGCGTCTCGCTCGACGGGCTCGGGTCTAACAGCGGCGTGAACTTCGAGGGGCTGCCCATCGGGCAGCCCCTCAAACGCGTGCATAACCCCTGAAAAGGCTACAAAGCCGCGGCTTTCGCATCCGTGTCGCACCCGCTCGACCACTCGTTGTGGAGGTGGTCGAGAGGCACCGGCGGATACGAGAGGCGCGGCTTTGAACATGGCAGGGGTTCCATCGTGACCGTGCTGGACACTGCCCTCGACGCGCGCACCCCCGGCTACCTCGAGGGCTGCGGCACCGCCACGGACCGGCTGGCCCGGCTCGAGGCCGCGCTGGAGGAGGCCCGGGCCGGCGGCGGCGAACGGGCGGTCACCCGCCACCACGCGCGCGGCAAGCTGCTGCCCCGCGAGCGCATCGAGATGCTGCTCGACCAGGACGGCCCGTTCCTCGAGCTCTCGCCCGTGGCCGGCTGGGGCACCGAGTTCCCGGTCGGCGCCGGCGTGGTCACCGGCATCGGCGCGGTCGAGGGCGTCGAATGCATGATCATCGCCACCGATCCCACCGTCGACGGTGGACCGGTGAACCCGTACGCCGTCGAGAAGATCCGCCGGGCCGCGCGGATCGCCTCGTGCAATCGGCTGCCGCTGGTGAACCTCGTCGAGTCGGCCGCCGAGACCGCGCCCGGCGGCCCGCAGCCGCGCGGCGGCATCGCCCGTGACCTGAGCCGCCTGGCCGCCGACCGGGTGCCCGCGATCTGCGTGGTCTTCGGCCCGGCCGAGGGGATCGCCGCTTATCTGCCCGCACTCTCCGATTACACGATCACGGTCAAGCCGCAGCCGGCCCGGGCCACCAAGGACGTCGCCGATCAGCTGGCCGAGGACGAGCGGGACGGGCTGCGCCTGGCCCGGCAGTGCGTGCGCCGGCTCAACTGGCGCAAGCGCGGCCCGCGCCCGCGCAGCTTCCCGCCGATCGAGCCCAAGTACGACGCCGAGGACCTGCTCGCCCTCACCACCCTCTACGACCCCCGGGAACTGCTCGCCCGCATCCTGGACGGCAGCGACTTCGACGAGTTCAAGCCCGCGGTCGGCACCGCCCTGCTGGCCGGCTGGGGCGAGCTGCACGGCTACCCGGTCGGCGTGCTGGCCGCCTCGGGCGCGCCGCACACCCCGGCCGAGACCCAGAAGGCCGTGCACTTCATCCAGCTCGCCAACGCCACCGACACGTCGCTGCTGCTGATTCAGCACGACGAGACCGCCGAGTCGTTCGGCCCGGGCGAGATCGACGCGCTCGCGCACTCCACAGTGCCGCTGTTCGCCCTCAACAGCGGCCGCACCGGTGACCCCCGCTTCGCGTTCAGCTGGCCGGCCGACGGCCCGGTGGCGAACGGCGACGACGACGGCACCATCGACCCCCGCGACACGCGTACCGTCCTCGGACTCTGCCTCTCCGCCGCGCACAGCGCGGCCGTCGAGGGCGCCGGGCACATCGGCGTGTTCCGACCCGGAAAGGTAGACCAGTGATCCGACGTCTTCTGGTGGCCGACCGTGGTGAGATCGCCCGCCGGGTGTTCGCCACCTGCCGCCTCGTCGGCATCGAGACGGTCGCCGTCTACTCCGACGCCGATTCCGACGCGCCGCACGTCGGGGAGGCGGACTACGCCGTACGCCTCGATGGCGGCACGCCCCGGTCGTCGTACCTGCGCGGCGATCTGATCATCACCGCCGCCCAGCGCTCGGGGGCGAACGCCATCCACCCCGGCAACGGCGAGCTGGCCGAGGATCCCGACTTCGCCTCGGCCGTGGCCGACGCCGGCATGATCTGGGTCGGCGCGCCGGCCAAGACGCTCGGCATCCTGCGCAGCAAGACCGAGACGAAGGCGCTGGTGGCCGAGGCCCGGGTGCCGGTCCTGCCGAGCTACACCGACCCGGCCCAGGTGCCCGGCTTCCCGGTGCTGATCAAGCCGGACACCGGCAACGGCGGCACCGGCCTGCGCGTGGTGCGCGACGCGACCACGCTGGCCGAGGCGATCGCCTCGACCCGCCGCGAGGTGGGCAGCGAGGTCTACTGCGAGCCGTACGTCGAGGACGTGCGCCACATCGAGGTGCCGATCCTGGCCGACGAGCACGGCGCGGTGGTGCCGTTCGGCGAGCGCGAGTGCTCGATCCAGCGCCGCTACCAGAAGATCGTCGAGGAGACGCCGTCGCCGGCCGTCGACCCGGGGCTGCGCGAGGAGCTGTGCCGGGCCGCGATCGTCGCCGTGCGCGCCCTAGGCTACGTCGGCGCGGGCGCGGTCGAGTTCCTGCTCGACGCGCGCGGCGACTTCTGGTTCATGGAGCTCACCCCGACGTTGCAGGCCGACCACGCGGTCACCGAGTGCGTCTCCGGCTACGACCTGGTCCGCCTCCAACTGCTGGTCTCCGAGGGCGGCAGCCTGCCGATGCCGGGCCCGCCGCCGATCCGCGGGCACGCCATCGAGGTGCGCGTGTGCGCCGAGGACCCGGCGTACGCCTGGCTCCCGGCCACCGGCACGCTGCACCGCTTCGCCGTGCCGGACGTGGCGAGCCGGTTCCGCCCGCTGCCCGCGCCCGGCCTGCGGCTGGACGCCGGCGTCGAGGACGGCTCGGTGATCGCCGCCCACCAGGACTCGACGCTGGCCAAGCTGGTGGCCTGGGCGCCGACCCGGCAGGAGGCGGCGCGGATGCTGGCCTCCGCGCTGACCCGCTCGCAGATCCACGGCGTGGCCACCAACCGCGATCTTCTGGTACGGGCTCTGCGGCACCACGCCTTCCGCACGGGCGACGTGGACACCGGCTTCCTCGACCGGCGCCCGGAGGTGTTCGCCCCGCTCCTGTCGGCGGTCGACGCCGTACGGCTGTCGTGCCTGGCCTCGGCCCTGGCCGGAGCCGCGGCCCGCCGCGCCGAGGCCGCCGTCCTCGCGGCCGTGCCGTCCGGATGGCGCAACGTGCCCTCGGGCTCGCAGACGGCCGTCTACGACGGACCGGCCGGCCCGGTCGAGGTCGGCTACCGGATGAACCGGCACGGCGAGCTGGCCGGCTGGTGGGTGCGCACGGTGGACCCGGAGGAACTCGACCTGGCCGGGCTGGGCCAGGCCCCGGTGGTCGCCGACTATCCGGAGACCGTGGTCGTGCGGGCCGGCGACGAGCAGGTCGTGCTCGACGTCAATGGCATCCGGCTGACCTTCAACGTGCACCGGGTGGGCGAGGTCTCGTACGTGGACAGCCCGGAGGGCTCGGTGGCGCTGCGGGAGCTGTCGCGCTTCCCGCTCCCGGCGCCCGACGCGGTGGAGGGCTCGCTGATCGCCCCGCTGCCCGGCGCCGTCCGCCGGGTGCTGGTCGTGCCCGGTCAGCGGGTGCGCGCCGGGGAGCTGCTGCTCACCCTGGAGGCGATGAAGCTGGAGCATCCGGTGCACGCGCCCAGCGCCGGGGTGGTGGCGTCGCTGCCGGTGCACCCGGGCACCGAGGTGGACACCGGCGAGCTGTTAGCGGTCCTCGCTCCCGAGTAGGCCGAACAGCCACTTGCGCTTGGTCTGCTTGACGGTGCGCACGGTCGGCGTCTCGTCGCCGTGCGAATATCGCGGCGGCGGGATGTGCTGCGACGGGCCGTCGAGCTGCACGGCGGTGAGCAGGTCGCGCAGCTGCCGTGCGGTCGGCCGCGAGTTGGGGTCGTTGGCCATGCCGTAGCGCAGCACCTGGGTGAGCTGGGGCGGCACGCCGGGCAGGTCGGGGATGGGCTGGTGGAACAGGTCCATCAGGGTGATCAGGCTGGGGCTGCGGTCGCCGTCCCAGCGCGGCGGGCGACCGCGCATCACCGCGTAGAGGGTGGCGCAGAGCGCGTAGACGTCGACCGCGTCGGACGGGTCGTCGTGCCGGAACATCTCGGGCGGCGCGTAGGCCGGGGTGAGCACCTCGAGGGTGACCGACGAGTCGCGCATCTCGCCCAGCACGGCCAGGCCGAAGTCGGCCAGCACGGCCGAGTTGAACTCGGAGTAGAGGATGTTGGCCGGCTTCACGTCGCGGTGCAGCACGCCGTTGGCGTGCGAGTGGATCAGCGCGTCCGAGATCTTGATGCCGAGGTCGCGGGCCTCCTCGGCGTCGAGCGGGGCCCGGCGCATCCGGTCCAGGTACGACCCGTCGCACAGCTCCATGATCAGGTAGGGGTGCTGGTCGACGGTGACGCCGACGTCGAAGAGGTCGACCACGTGCGGATGGGACGACATCTTGCCCGCGGCGCGCGCCTCGCGGAGGAAGCGGGCCTGGTCGCGGTCGCTCTCGAGGCGGCGATTTTCCACCTTGATGGCGACCTCACGGCCGACCGAGTCCTGCATCGCCCGATAGACGGTCGCGTATCCCCCACGGGCCATGACCGACAATCCGGACATGCCGGGCACGTACGGGACCGGCAGTGCTCCGCGAGGTGTCTCGGTCATGAGTCTGAAAATATCCCAGAGGGCCCGGAGATCATCCGGGCACGTCGGACGCGTACGCGACAGTTTCCGGCGGAGGCGGCTCCGAGCCCGCCGACGTGAGCGCGTCCCGCAGATCCTCGGCCGCGCAGCGCTCACTCGTCTGCTCGGTCGAGGA
Organism: Paractinoplanes atraurantiacus; assembly: GCF_900215205.1. Taxonomy (GTDB): domain Bacteria; phylum Actinomycetota; class Actinomycetes; order Mycobacteriales; family Micromonosporaceae; genus Actinoplanes; species Actinoplanes atraurantiacus. The sequence continues at coordinate 199,818 of NZ_OBDY01000001.1, read as the reverse complement.
CGCCAGCCGGACCGCTTCCTCGGCCGCCTCCCGCGCCTCGTCGTAGCGCTGGGCCGCGGCCAGCACCCGGGCGTGCACCATCGCGGCCAGCACGCCGCTGCGCACGTCCTCGGCCGGCACCTCGCGGGCCCGGCCGATCCACGTCATCGCCGTCTCGACACGGCCGTCGGTCAGCAGCGCCCCCGCGTACGAGGCCAGGGCGTGCCGCCGCGAGAAGAGCAGCGACGGCGTGCCGGTGTCGGTGGCGATCGGCGCCAGCAGGCCGATCGCGGTCGCCGCGTCACCCGCCCGCAGCCGCGCCTCGGCCAGCAGCACCCGCGGGCCGACCTGGGCCGGCGCCAGCGGGTTGTGCGGCTCGACCGCGGTCATCACCCGGCGCGCGTCGGCCTCGGCCTGCGCCAGGTCGCCGCGGTGGATGGCCACGAAGCCGCGCAGCGTGCCGGCCATGCCGAGCAGCAGCGGGTGACCGGTCTTGTCGGCGTACCCGAGCGCGTCGGTCAACAGGTCGAAGGCGTGGTCGAACTCGCCGAGCCCGCGGGCGATCGCACCCCGTACGACCAGGGCCAGACCCCGGCCCCAGTCGTCGGCCACCGCGTTGAAGTCCCGATAGGCCCGGCGGGCCTCGCCGTCGGCCTCGGCCAGTTCGCCGAGCTCAGCCGCCGCGTACGCCTCCACGGCCCGCAGCGTGCCCACCGCCCAGCCCTCGCCGACCCGGTCGCCGAACGGCAGGAAGACCCGGGCCAGCCGCCGCGACTCCTGCAGGCGCCCGGCCAGCAGCCGGGCGAACGCCGTGGTGCCGCGCAGCCAGGACCGGCCCACCGGGTCGCCCAGCTCGGCGAAGAGCCGCGCCGCCCGGCCGAGCACGGCGTCCGTACCGGCGAAGTCACCTCGGGTCGTGGTCACCCAGGCCAGGTTCTGCAGGGCCCAGGCCTGGCCGTGCCGGTCGCCGGCGGCCAGCGTGACCTGGTAGGCCGCGGCGAACCGGCTGCTGGCCTGGCTGAGCCGCCCGGCCAGGAAGTCGGCCATGCCGAGCCGGCGCATCGCGTTCGCCCGCTCCGGCAGCAGCTCGGCCTCGGTGGCGACCTCGAGCGCCTCCTGCCAGACCGCCACCGCCTTGTTCGTGTCGCCCAGCGCCTCGTGGGCGCGGCCGACCACGAGCAGCGCCTCGGCCTTGCTGACCGGCTCGTCCCCGGCGCTCACGGCGATCTTCTCGCCGTACTCCAGCGCCTCCTCGGCCCGGCCCAGCCGCAGCAGGGCCCGGGCGTAGACGAGCTGGTCGGGCAGGGGCAGCACGCCGTCGGGCTCGAGGTGGGCGGCGCGCTCCGCGTACTCGATCGAGGCGCCGGGCTCGATGTTGGCCAGCGCCCGCCGGGCCATCCGGCCCAGCGCGGCCACACCCAGCGGCGCCACGTCACGCACGGCCGCGTCGGGCCGCAGGCGCACCGCGTCGGCCAGGTCGACCGCGCACTCGGCGTGGGTGGCCACGAACGCGTCCCGCTCGTTGTCGTTCAGGCTGAGCCGGCTCGCGCTGTCGTAGCCGAGCCGGTCGATCGCCTCGGGCGCCGCCCAGTTGGCCAGATAAGCGTGCCGGTCGGCCAGGTCGGCCTTGCCGATGCCGGAGTAGGCGGCCTCGCGCATCAGCGGGGTCGTGAAGGCGTAGCCGCCGCGGACCCGGTGCAGCATGCGGCGCTGGAGCAGCTCGTCGACCGAGCGCTCGAGCTCGACCGCGGCCACCGCGCCGGGCCGGGCGTCGCTGGCCGCCCGGCGCTCGCGCAGCGCCTCGACCACACCCGAGGGCACGGTGTCGCCGACGACGGCCGCGTCGCGCAGCACCGACCGCGGCTCCGGCGGCAGCGCGTCGATGCGGGCCGCCAGCACCGCGGCCAGGTCGCGGGAGAGCAGCTGCCGGCCGAGCGAGCCGTCGGCCAGCATCCATTTGCCGGCCGCATTGGCCCCGACGGCCGGGGTGAGCGCGCCCCGCTCCATCAGCAGCGTGACCATCTCGGCCAGATAGAACGGGTTGCCCTGTGCCGTGGCGAGCAGCCGGTCGGTGTCGGGCTGCGGCAGCTTGCCGCCGTTGAGATAGGAGGTGAGCAGCCGGGACGCGTCCGCGCCGCGCAGCGGCGGCAGCGTGTGCACCTCGGCGTCGGCCAGCCGGGTCAGCGCGCCGGCCGTGCGCACCAGCTCGGGCCGGCCGAGCAGCAGCACCACCACCGGGCCGTCGAGCAGCGACAGGGTGCGCCCGAGCGCGTCCACGGTCGACGCCGTGGCGTCGTGCAGGTCGTCGACGATGACCACCAGCGGGGTCTCGGCGGCCAGGGCGGAGAGCAGCTCGGCGACCGCGGTCGAGATCGCGTCGGCGTCGAGCCGCTTGGTGGGCTGCCAGTCGGCGCTGGCCGCGGGCCCGACCGGGTTGGCCGGCGCCTCGCCGTAGCCGAGCAGGGCCAGCAGCCGGTCGATGTCGAGCCGGACCGGATCTCCGTCGCGGCCCAGCCGGTTGGCCAGCTTGCGCAGGCGCTCCTCGACGACCGTGCGGCCGACCGTGGAGACCACGTCCTTGGGCAGGCCGACCGACTTGCGCACCAGGTCGGCCAGGGGCGCGAACCGGCGGCGCTCGCCGAACGCGCGGCACCGCACCCGCAGCACCCGGGCCCCGGCGTGCGCCGCGTACCGCCCGTTGCCGACGTCGTAGCCGGCCGCGAGCCGCTTGACCTCGCCCGCGAAGCGGGACTTGCCGATGCCGGCCTCGGCCGTCATCACCATGACCCGCGGCGTGCCGGCGTCGATCGCCTCGGCCAGCCGGCCGGCCACCCGGCCGAGCTCGGTCTCGCGGCCGACGAACGGCGCCTCGTCGCCCAGGCCCGAGCGGGTGCCGGGCGCGTCGTGCAGGCCGAGCAGCTCGAACGCGGGCACCGGCTCGCGCTTGCCCTTGAGCCGCAGCGGGCGCAGCTGCCGCCAGGAGGCGATGTGCCGGGTGCCGCCGCTGGTCCGTGAGCCGGCGTAGACGGCGCCGACCGCGGCCGCGTCGGCCAGCCGGGCCGCCGTGTTCACGGTGTCGCCGATGACGGTGTATTCGATGCCGGCCTGCATGCCGGCGACCACCTCGCCGGTGTTGAGGCCGACCCGCAGGCCGAGGGGGGCGCCACCACCGCGCTCGTCGTCCAGCACCCGCCGGACGGCCCGCTGCATGCTCAACGCGGCGCGCACCGCGCGCTCGGCGTCGTCCTCGTGCGCCACCGGGGCGCCGAAGACCGCCATGATGCCGTCGCCGGTGAGCTTGTCGACGTGGCCGCCGAACGTCTTCACCGCGCCGGCCAGGGCGGCCAGCACCCGGTCGGTGACCGCGCCGACCCGTTCCGGGTCGAGGTCCTCCGACCAGGAGGTGAAGTCGGACAGGTCGCCGAAGAGCACGGTCACGATGCGCCGCTCGGCCGCGGGCAGGGTCGCCGCGGCCGGCAGAGCGGCGCCGCAGTTGTGGCAGAAGCGGGCGCCTGGAACGGCGACGGTTCCACACACAGGACAGGTCACAGCCGATCCAACCCGCCTGCGAGTGTTCCTGATTCCCGGTTTTTGTGATTGAGGTAATCGAGTTGGGCCGCGGCCGACCAGACCGCCGCGAACCGGACGGCCGGATCGATGTCGGGATAGACCAGGTCGACCACCTGCTCGGGCGTCTCGGCGTCGGCTCGCATCGCCGCCGTGACCTGCGCCAACCGCTCCTCGCGGTGGGACAGGTATTCCCGGGCGATCAGCGCCACGTCGTCCCGCGCCGGCCCGTGACCGGGCAACATCAGGAATTTCTCGTACGAGCTGAGGCGTCGGAGACTCGACAGATATCTACCGAGGTCACCGTCGGGGTGCGCCACCACTGTCGTGCCGCGGCCCAGGATCGTGTCGCCGGTGAAGACCGCCTCGCCGTTGACCACGAAGCTGACCGAGTCGGCCGTGTGGCCCGGCGTGGCCAGCACCTCGACGTCGAGGCCGTCGACGGCCAGCCGCCCGTCGCTGATCATCGGCTCGGCCGGTATCGCGTGGACCGGGTCGGCCGCCAGCACCGGTGTCCCGCCGAGCATCTCGGACAGCCGGGCCGCACCCTCGACATGGTCATGGTGACCGTGAGTAATCAGAATCGCCTGAAACGGACCGTGACCGGCGATGCGGGACAGGTGTCCCTCGTCCAGCGGGCCGGGGTCGATCACGATGCCGCGGGTCTCGCCGGGCGCGCGCAGCACCCACGTGTTCGTGCCGTCCAGCGTCATCGGGCCCGGGTTGGGCGCGCGTAACAGCGTCACCCACCCCGGCAGGCCGTTCGGCGCAGCACCCCCCATGCGCGAAATCCTACGTCGCGCATGGGGTGAACGGAGAGGACCGGATGTGCGATCTCAGTGCCCGCTCAGGTTACGGATAGCAACCAGAAAGGCTGAGAGATCACGTTTTGTTAGCCGGTAGTGCTACTCGGCCAACTCGACGATGACCTCGACCTCGACCGGCGCGTTCAGCGGCAGCTCGGACACGCCGACCGCGCTGCGGGCGTGCCGGCCCTGCTCGCCGAAGACGTCACCGAACAGGTTCGAGGCCCCGTTGATGACACCCGGCTGACCAGTGAAACCGGGCGCCGACGCGACGAAGCCGGTCACCTTCACGACCTTGCCGACCCGGCCCAGGCCGACGAGCGACTCGATCGCGGCGAGGGCGTTCAGCGCGCAGAGCCGGGCCAGCTCGGTGCCCTGCTCGGCCGTGACCTCGGCGCCGACCTTCCCCTCGTACGGCAGCTTGCCCTCGACCAGCGGAAGCTGCCCGGAGACGTAGACGTAGTTGCCCGTTTGCACCGCCGGGACGTAGGACGCCAGCGGCGGCACGACCGTCGGCAGGGTCAAACCCAACTCGGCGAGCTTGGCGTACGCGTCCACGCCGCCCTCGCCGGCGATCGGCAGCGTCACGACTTCTCCCGTTTCATGTAGGCCACCAACTGGTCCGGGTTGGGCCCCGGAACGACCTGAACCAGTTCCCAGCCGTCCTCGCCCCAGTTGTCGAGGATCTGCTTGGTCGCGTGGACCAGCAGAGGCACGGTCACGTACTCCCACTTCGGCATGGCTGCCACTCCCCTGATCGTCGGTACCGCGCCCAGCTTAGGGCCCACGATCGTGCCGTTTTGACTAGGCTGAGCAAGCCGGACACGTCACATCACGGAGGGCGACATGACGCACCCGCAGGGCGGTCAGCCGGGGCACCCCGAGCCGTCGCCGGTGCCCACGCCCGACCCCGAGCCGCCGCAGCCCATTCCGCCGGACGAGCCGATTCCGACGCCCGAGCCGCCACACCTCTCTTCTTCCTCTGACTTCATCGACGCGGCTCCCGGCCCCGCCGAGCCGGAGTGGCCGCCGCCCGGCGCCTACGCCGGTGAGGCCGCCTCCCACGAGCAGACCCAGGTCATCCCGGCCGCCGCCGGCTGGCAGGCGCCGCCGCCGACCTCGCCGTGGCACGCCCAGCACGAGGCGCCCGGCGAGTGGCAGACCACCCCGCCCGAGCATCTCGCCTATCAGCACTCCGTGCTGCCCGCCGCGCCACCCGAGCCCATCTGGGCCGGCCCGCCGCAGCAGCCGAGGTCGCGCAAGGGCGCTCTGTGGGTCTCGGTCGCCCTGGCCGGCACGCTGTTGCTCTGCGGCGGCGGCGCCGTCTCGGCGTATTTTCTGCTCCGCGACGCCGACAACCCGGGCTCACCCGACGCGGCGACCGCTGTCGACCGCTTCCTGACCGCCGTCTACAGCCAGCAGGACGCGGCCGCCGCCGACGACCTGGTCTGCCGCGAGGCCCGCGACAAGCAGAAGATCGCCGAGCGGGTCGACGACATCAAGGCGTACGCCGCCGGTTATCAGGAGCCGGTGTTCCGCTGGGCCGAGCCCACCGTGTCCGGCGACGGCGACGACCGCGCCACGGTTGCGGTGCAGGTCACCATGTCGACCGCCGACGAGAAGACCGCCGCCCAGGACCTGCGGTTCACCGTGATCCGCAAGACCGGCTGGCTGGTCTGCGAGGTCACCGGCTGACAGGCCCCCGTTACCGTTGACAGCATGGGCGAGCGAGTGAGCAGGTGGCCGGCGCGGCTGCACGTGGTGACCGGCAAGGGCGGCACGGGCAAGACCAGCGTGGCCGCGGCCCTGGCCCTGGGCCTGGCCGCGGGCGGCAAGCGCACGCTGCTGGTCGAGGTCGAGGGCCGGCAGGGCATCGCCCAGCTCTTCGAGACCGAGCCGCTGCCGTACAAGGAGCTGCGGATCGCCAAGGTCGCGGGCGGCGGCGAGGTGCGTGCGCTGGCCGTCGATCCCGAGGAGGCCCTCCTCGAATATCTCGACATGTTCTACCACCTGGGCGCGGCCGGGCGGGCGCTGCGCAAGGTGGGCGCCATCGACTTCGCCACCACCATCGCCCCGGGCCTGCGTGACGTCCTGCTCACCGGCAAGGTGAAAGAGGCCACCACCCGGTCCCAGGACGGCAAGCGGGCGTACGACGCCGTGGTCCTCGACGCCCCGCCGACCGGCCGCATCGGCCGCTTCCTCAACGTCACCGCCGAGACGGCCAAGCTGGCCAAGGTCGGCCCGATCAAGACCCAGAGCGACAGCGTGGCCGCCCTGCTGCGCTCGCCCATCTCCTCGGTGCACGTCGTGACGCTGCTCGAGGAGATGCCGGTGCAGGAGACGCTCGACGCGGTCGCCGAGCTCAAGGCCCTGCGCATCCCGGTCGGCCGGATCATCCTCAACGCCACCCGCCCCGCCCTGGTGACCGCCGGGCGGGTGACCAAGGCCGAGCTCAAGCGCGGCCTGGCCGAGGCCGGGCTGCCCACCGACGCGGCCACCGTGACCGGCCTGGCCACCGAGGTGAAGGACTACCTCACCCGCCAGGAGCTGGAGGAGACGCTGCGGGCCGAGCTCACCGAGACCGGGCTGCCCCTGGTCGAGCTGCCCCTGCTGCCGCGCGGCGTCGATCAGGCCGGGCTCGACGAGCTGGCCGCGGCCCTGATGCGCGCGTGATGGGGGCCGGGACACAGTCGCCGTCCGCGGGATCAAGTACGGACTACTCTGGAGTAGTGGGTGAGGTGCTGGACGTCGACGGTCTGCTCGCCGATCCGGCCATCCGGATCGTGGTCTGCTGCGGCGCCGGCGGGGTGGGCAAGACGACCACCGCGGCCGCCATCGGCCTGCGGGCGGCCGAGGTGCACGGCCGCCGCACCGTCGTGCTCACCATCGACCCGGCCCGGCGGCTGGCCCAGTCGATGGGCCTCAGCGAGCTCGACAACACGCCCCGCCAGGTCAAGGGCATCGACGGCGAGAACGGCGGCGAGCTGCACGCCATGATGCTCGACATGAAGCGCACCTTCGACGAGGTGGTGCAGCAGCACACCACGCCGCAGCGCGCCGCGGAGATCTTCGCAAACCCGTTCTACCAGGCCATGAGCTCGACCTTCGCCGGCACGCAGGAATACATGGCGATGGAGAAACTGGGCCAGCTGCGGTCGGCCGACGAGTGGGACCTCATCGTGGTCGACACCCCGCCGTCACGCTCGGCCCTCGACTTCCTCGACGCTCCGGCCCGGCTCTCCCGGTTCCTCGACGGCCGCATGCTGCGCATGTTGCTGGCGCCGGCCCGCTCCGGCGGCCGCAGCATGTTCAGCCTGGTCACCGCGTCTTTCGGGCTTTTCTCCCGTACGGTGCAGAAGGTCCTGGGCGCCCAGTTGCTCACTGATCTGTCGGGCTTCGTGGCCGCGCTCGACTCGATGTTCGGCGGCTTCCGGCAGCGCGCCGACGAGACGTACCGCATCCTGCAAGATCCGCAGACCGCGTTCCTGCTGGTCGCGGCCCCGGAGCGGGACGCCGTGCGCGAGGCGGCGTACTTCGCCGAGCGCCTGGTGGCCGAGCGGATGCCGCTGGCCGGGCTGGTGCTCAACCGGATGCACCGTTCCGAGGTGACCGGCCTGCCGGCCGAGGAGAGCGAGGCCGCCGCCGACGAGCTCGACGCCGCCGGCGAGAACCAGCTGACCGCCGGCGCCCTGCGGATCCACGCCAACCTCGTCCGCCAGACCGAGCGTGAGCAGCGCGTGGCCGCCACCTTCACCGACGCTTTCCCGGCCGTTCCGGCGGTGTCGGTCACGGCGCAGCCCGCCGACGTTCATGACGTCGACGGGCTGCGGACGATCGGCGCGCTTCTCGCCTAGCTGGTTTTCCCTGCTAGCGGGTCGGGACCAGCACCTTGTCGGCGCCCTTGTCCTTCATCGCGGCCTCGAACATCTTGCGCCAGCTCGCCACGTGCGGGTGGCGGCGCAGCAGCGCCCGCCTCTCCCGTTCGGTCATTCCTCCCCAGACGCCGAACTCGATCCGGTTGTCCAGGGCATCGGCGAGGCATTCGTAGCGAACCGGGCAGCTGCGGCAGATCCTCTTCGCCACGTTCTGCTCGGCGCCCTGCACGAAAAGCGCGTCAGGGTCGCCACTCTGACACGCGGCCATGCTGGGCCAGTCGCTGATCATCCCCATCTGTAAACGTCCCCCCTAGCGTTACCCCCCTGACGTCCGCGGGGCGTGTGTCCCCCTGAGCCACGCGGACGTCGTGCGATTAGCTCGCCGGACCATCATGCTCTGTAGTTGGGCGATTACGCAACGTTGTCCCTCAAATACGTACAGCCCGGCGCTTCCGGGCAAAGGCCGCGAAGCCTACTTCACAAATGCCCACGAAAGATCCCCCGTTAGGGCAGACTGATTCTCGGCGATCCGTGACTCTCTCGACGTGTGGTCACGTGCGCTCCTCGCGTACCCTGCTTCGGGTGACCTCCTGGATGCGCAGACGCGATCACAACATCTTCGCCAATGCGACCTCGTTGCTGATCTGCGGTTTACTCGCCGGCGTCGTCGTCGCGGCCGCGGCCTTCCCGGCCGCCGCCATGTCCGGACTGGCCGCCAAGGCCGGCGGCGAGACGTTCGCGCAACTGCCCAGCGAGATCAAAGACTTCAGCTCCCCGCAGATCACCCGCATCTACGCCCGCGACGGGCGGACGCAGATCTCGCAGTTCTACGACGAGTTCCGCAGCGATGTCCCGATCAAGGACATCTCGAAGTTCATGCGCGACGCGATCGTGGCCGCCGAGGACCGGGAGTTCTACAACCACAACGGCGTCGACCTCAAGGGCGTCGCCCGCGCGTTCGTCAACAACAGCGGCAAGTCCGAGTCCAAGCAGGGCGCGTCGACCATCACGATGCAGTACGTGCGCCTCTCGCTGGCCTACTCGGCGACCAACCCGCAGGAGGTCGTCGACGCCACCAAGGACACGCCGAAGCGCAAGGTCAACGAGATGAAGTACGCGCTGCAGGTGGAGAAGGAGCTGTCGAAAGACCAGATCCTCGAGCGCTACCTCAACATCGCGCCCTTCGGCAACCAGGCGTACGGCGTCTACGCGGCCAGCCAGGTCTACTTCAACAAGAAGCCCAAGGACCTGACGATCGGCCAGGCGGCCATGCTGGCCGGCATGGTCAAGGCGCCGACCAGCTTCAACCCGACGAGTGCCGAGGGCTACCCGCAGATCCGCGACCGCCGGAACGACTACATCATCCCCGGCATGGTCGAGGCGGGCTCGATCACCCAGGCCCAGGCCGACAAGGCGGTCAAGGAAGCCATCCCGCGCAAGGTCAGGCCGATCAGCAACGGCTGCGTCTCGGTCGCCAACAACAACTGGGGCTTCTTCTGCGACTACTTCTACCGGTGGTGGATGAGCCAGGAGTCGTTCGGAGCGACGACGTACGACCGTGAGCGCCGGCTGAAGAGCGGCGGCTACCGCATCGTCACGACGATGGACGTCAAGGGCACGGCGGACGCCCGCAAGCGCATCTCCGAGCACATCTCGCTCAACAACAAGAACGCTCTGCTGATCTCCGGCATCGAGCCCGGCAACGGCAAGGTCCGCGTCCTGTCGGCCAACCGGCGCTACAAGCTCGACGACCCGTCCAAGCCGCAGAACCCGCTGTCCTCGGACAAGAAGAAGGCGAAGAAGGGCGTACGGGCGACGTACCCGAACACGACCAACCCGCTGCTCTCCGGCGGTGGCGACATCAGCGGCTACCAGGCCGGCTCGGTGTTCAAGATGTTCACGATGGTCGCGGCGCTGGAAAAGGGCTACCCGCTGGCGTACCCGATCAAGGCGGAGAAACGCTACAAGTCGGGCTACATCATCGACTCGGGCAACGACTCGGCCTGCCCCGGCACCCACTTCTGGTGCCCGAGCAACTCCGGTGGCGGCGGCGAGGGCGTCTACAACATGTGGACCGCCTTCGGTAAGTCCATCAACACGTACTTCGTGCCGCTGGAGGAGAGGGTCGGCGCCGAGAACGTGGTCGCCGTGGCCAAGCGGTTCGGCGTGCAGTTCCGGGTCAAGCAGGACGCCGACTTCGCCAACAACGCGGTCTCGGCCAACCAGTGGGGCGCCTTCACCCTGGGTGTGTCGGCGTCGACGCCGCTCGACATGGCCAACGCCTTCGCCGTCCTGCCCGGCGACGGCATGCACTGCGAGCCCACCCCGATCGAGCAGATCACCACGCAGTCCGGCGAGAAACTCGACATCGGCAAGCCGCGCTGCATCCGGGCGACCAGCCCCGACGTCGCCCGGGCCACGCTCGACGCGACCCGCTGCCCGGTCGGCGACTCGGCCCAGCTGGGCAACTGCAACGGCGCCACGGCCCGCGCGGTGAAGTCGACGGTGAAGCACCCGGTCTTCGGCAAGACCGGAACGACCGACAGCGACAAGACGGCGGCCCTGATCGCCGGCACGACGAAGCTGGTCGTGGCGGGCTATCTGGTCAACCCCGACTGGCCCCAGCACACCGACCGGATGAGCCACGACGTGGTCAACCCGGCCGTCTACGAAACGCTGGCCGACTACATGAAGGGCAAGCCGAAGGAGCAGTTCAAGGTCCCCGGCAGCAAGAAGATCGCCGAGGGTGACCAGCGCTCCATCCCCCGCGTCACCTGCCAGTCCATCGACGACGCCAAGGACGAGATCGAGTCGGCCGGCTTCGACGCGGTGGTCGGCAACGACGTCGAGTCCGACTGCCCCAAGGGCACGGCGGCCGGCACCGACCCCGGCGGCCGCACCATCAAGGGCGGCGTTGTCGTCATCGAGGTGAGCAAGGGCAAGGCCGCACAGACCCCTCCGAGCGGCGCCCCGCCGGGCGGCAACAACCCGAAGCCGCCACCGGGCCGCCGCTGACGCCCCACTGAACGGGCGGGACTTCCTCCGGGACGTCCCGCCCGTATCTTTTTGCGCATGCCCCGCGTCCTGGTCACCGGAATGTCCGGCACCGGCAAGTCGACGGCCCTGACCCTGCTGGCCGCCCGCGGCCACCACACCGTCGACACCGACACCGACGAGTGGAGCGAATGGTCCGGCGACGACTGGATCTGGCGCTCCGGCCGCATCACGGAGCTGCTGACCACCACACCCGACGTCTTCGTGGCCGGCTGCAAGTCCAACCAGGGCCGCTTCTACCCACTGTTCGACCACATCGTCCTGCTGAGCGCCCCCGCCGCCGTCCTGCTGGCCCGCGTGGAGACGAGAACAACCAACCCGTACGGTAAAACGCCCGCCGACCGAGCCGAGATCCTCACCAACCTCGCCACTGTCGAGCCCTTGCTCCGAGCCACCGCCACGGCCGAGATCGACGCCACCCAGCCGGCCGCCGAAGTGGCCCGCCGCCTGGAGGCCCTGACCACCATGCGGTGATCAGCCCTTCGCCCGGGCACACCGTCAATCGCGGCGACGGGCGAGCGCCGGCCGGTGCACTCTGATCCAGGCCTCGATGTCGGCGATCCGCCACACCCGCCCCCGAACGAGCTCGTCGTAGGGCTTAGGCCAGTCCGGCCGCAGCGCCAACTGATCCACCCGCTGACGATTGACCCCACCCAGCCGAACCCGGATCTCGGCCACGCCCATCAGATGCCTAGTCATGAAGCCACTTTACAAACGACTACTATAAAAGTCATCGCCGCACGTGTGTCAATCCCGCGTAAGTGGGTCTCGTGGCCGCGACTACATCGAGTGCCACCACCGACCACCCGCCGCACCTCACAGACGCGGTCGAGACCTCACTGGCGGAAAACGAACGCCGAGAGACGATCAACGACGCGGGATCAGACGGTCTGCCGCAACGTAGCCCACTGCGCAGAGAGTGCCCACAGCCATGATCGCGCAGAGCCTGGCCGTATTGTCCGTGCTTTCGATTGCGCTGCGCGCCGTCTTACTCAGCTCCACCACGGCTGCTGAACTCAAGGCACTGGCCACCCGTCAGACTCCCCTCTCGCTGCCCGCGAAGTCTATCGAGCAACGCCGAGGGAAGGCCTTTGCCACCGCAGCGGGCCAGGCAGCGCATGGGATCCTGCCCCTGTCCGGGTGAGACCCAAAGGAACCGCTTGACGGCTCACTCGCGCGTTCACGACCGGCAGCTGCAACAGGTGCGGCGTGCGGTTGACGACCTGGTCGGAGCCGTGTCTCGGTCTGCGGGGTTCGCAGGTGAACGTCCTCGACAGGCTGCTGCCCGCGCTGTGAGCGCGCCACGGCCCGGAATCTTCCCTGAGATGGTGTCCGAAATGAATCAGGCCCGGTAACCGTTTCCGGTTACCGGGCCTGCAACTACTTGGTCGGGGTGGCCGGATTTGAACCGACGGCCTCTTCGTCCCGAACGAAGCGCGCTACCAAGCTGCGCCACACCCCGAGCTGCCAGGAAATACTATCCGACGCCTCGCCGGACGCGAAATCGGTATCCCCTGAAGCGTAAAACCGCAGGTCAGCGCGGTATGAGAGTGAGCAGTGAGGCCTCGGGGCGGCAGGCGAAGCGGATCGGGGCGGTCGGGTGGGTGCCCAGGCCGGCCGAAACGTGGAGCCAGGCGTCGGAGCCGGGCCAGCGGTGCAGGCCCTTCGCCATCGAGGTGGGCAGGTCGCAGTTGGTGGTGAGCGCGCCGTAGAACGGGACGCACACCTGACCGCCGTGCGTGTGCCCGGCCAGCAGCAGCTCGAAGCCGTCGGCGGCCATGGCGTCCAGGACGCGCGAGGCGGGGGTGTGGGTGACGCCCAGGTGCAGATCGGCGCCGGTGGAGATCGGGCCGGCCACGGACGGGTAGTCGTCGCGGTCGACGTGCGGGTCGTCGACGCCGGCCAGCTCGATCGAGCGGCCGCCCGCCTTCTGGACCGTACGGGCGTTGTTGAGGTCGGCCCAGCCCGCGTCGACCAGGGCCGCCCGCAGGTCCTCGGTGGGCAGGTCGACGCCCTGGACGTATTCGCGCTCCGGCATCAGATATTCGAGCGGGTTCTTCCACCGGGGGCCGCGGTAGTCGTTGGAGCCGAAGACGAACGCGCCCGGCACCTCCAGCAGCGGGTCGAGCGCTCGCAGCACACCGGGAACAGCGGCGGGGTCCGCCATGTTGTCGCCGGTGACGATCACCAAGTCGGGGTCGGTGCCGCCCAGCGCGGCCACCCACGCCTGCTTGCGTCGCTGGTCGGGCATCATGTGCAGGTCCGAGAGGTGCAGGATCCGCAGCGGCTCGGCGTCCGGTTCGAGCACCGGCACGTCGAAGCGCCGCAGCGTGAACAGGTTGCGTTCGACCAGCGAGGCATAGGCGAAGGTCGCGGCGCCCGCGGCGGCCACCCCCGCGCCCAGGGCGATAAAGGAGCGCTTACGCATGACCGAAAGAGTAGTTTCTCCGTCCATGGGAACGCTGAAGGACCGCCTGAACGATGACCTGCACGCCGCGATGAAGGGCCGCGACGAGCTGACCACCTCCACGCTGCGCATGGCGCTGGCCGCCGTCCGCAACGCCGAGGTCGCCGGCACCGAGGCCCGATCCCTCACCGACGACGAGGTCCTCGCGGTCCTGACCCGGGAGACCAAGAAGCGCCGCGAGGCGGCCACCGCGTTCGCTGACGCGGGCCGGGCCGAGCAGGCGTCCAAGGAGCGTTCCGAGGGTGAGGTGCTGGAGCGCTACCTGCCGAAACAGCTCACCGACGACGAGATCGCGAGCCTGGTCCGCGACGCCTTGGCGGCCGGCGGCTTCAGCGGTAAGGCCCAGATGGGCCCGGCGATGAAGGCCGCGCAGGCCGCCGTCGCGGGCCGGGCCGAGGGCGGCCGGGTCGCGGCGGAGGTCCGGCGTCAGCTGGGCTAGACCCATTGAGGTGTACGCATGGAGGGGCCCCACCACGGGGCCCCTTCCGTGTTTCCCGGCGTGCCCTTGGTCACTTCGAGGTTGGCACGGACCCGGGCATGACATCTGCGGTAGTCGTTTGTAAAGTGGCTCCATGACTAGGCACTTGATGGGGATAGCGGAGATACGGGCCCGGATGGGCGGCATCACCCGCCAGCGCGTCTATCAGCTGGCTCTCCGCCCGGACTGGCCGAAGCCCTACGACGAGCTCGTCCAGGGCCGGGTCTGGCGCATCGCCGACATCGAGGCCTGGATAACGGCGAACCGTCCAGCGTTGGCCGGACCTCGGGCCGGCCGCGGGGATTGACGGCCCCATCCGAGCGGGCGTTTCACCAGGGCGTGCAGGAGCCGGCCTCGAGTCGGTGCCTCGGCCACGCTGCTGCCTGAGCGAGGTCAGGGTCACGTGGGCCGACGGCGCGATGGAGATCCCTACGATCGGGACGACCATCGCGGTCGGTGACTGAAGCGGGCGGTGGCGGGTCTCAAGTCGGCGCGTGAGGAGCCGATCGGTTCCGGGTAACGCCGACACCCGGGAGACGAAGTCGATGACCTGCTCCAACTGTGGCTCGACGGCCATTCAGCCGAACGGCTACTGCGCCACCTGCGGCCGGCCCGCTGCCGCACCACAGGCGGGGTGGGCCGCGCCCGACCCGACCGCGGGATACAACTACGGGCCGCCGGTCGGCCAGTACGCGCCGGGAGGAGACTCGCCGCCCTACACGCCGCCCGCTGCGGACCCGCCGCCATACGCGCCACCAGCCGCTGACCTACCGCCGCCATACGCGCCGCCCGCCGCTGATCCTCCGCCGCCATACGCGCCGCCCGGCGCTAGCCTGCCGCCGCCGTACGCGCCGTCTGGCGGTGCGCTGCCGCCGCCTGGCGGTGACTGCCGCCGCCGCCTGGCGGTGCACTGCCGCCGCCGCCTGGCGGTGCGCTGCCGCCGCCGGTTGCCGGGCCGCCGATGGGGGCGCCGCCGCCGGGGGCTCCGTATGCGCCGGCGGGGCACCAGCCGGGTGGAGCGCCGTATGTCAATGCCGCTCAGCCGCCCTACGGAATGCCGCAGAACGGGCCCTATGGGGCTCCGCCGCCTTACAACCCCTATCCGCCCATGCCGCCCAAGGCGGCCGGCAACAACTTCAGCATTGCCGCGTTCGTGCTGGCAGGGGTCGGGTTTCTTCTCATTCCGCTGCTAGGCGTTCTTGGGGTGGTCTTCGGCGCGGTGGCTCTGCGGCGCGGGGAGCGGCTCGGCAAGCTGGGCCTCATCATCGCCGTCGTGGGCACTGTGCTCGGTTTTGTGGCCAGCGCCGTCGTCCGTCTTCTTTGAACGGGTAACCCCGTTAGAGCGCGAGCTGCGGCCGGACCGGCACCGCGGTGACCGCCGGGCCCACGCTGCGGCCCGGCAGTTGCTGCTGGGGGACCGCGTAGGGGCCGAGCATCGACTCGATGGCGGGTGCGATGGCCGGGCGGTCGTTGAGCTGGATGAGCCGGGCGGCGCGGGCCAGCGAACCGGTCTCGCCGTCGCGGAAGCCCTCGCGGTAGCCCTTCTCGTAGCGCTCGCCGCGGCCGAGGGCTCGGCCGAGGGCGAAGCACGTGGAGCCGGCCAGGGCGAGCAGGAAGAGCAGCGCGAAGGGTGTCACCGTTATTTTCCTTCCGGGGCTTATGTACTAATTAGCCGAAAAGTACCCCTCAAGGATCCCGCATGCGGTAGAGCGGTGATCAAGTACGCCAACGGGTGAAGATCAACCCAGTACGGCGATCGATGCGCGCAGCAGTTTGGCCGGCACCTCGGCCGCGTCAGTCGGGCGGCACAGGTGGTAACCCTGTCCATATCCGCAGCCCAGGCGCCTCAGGGCGGCGAGCTGGGCGGCGTTCTCGATGCCCTCGGCCACCACCCGCAGGCCCAGGATCTGCGCAAGTTCCACGATCGTGCGCACCAGGGCCAGATCCTCGCCGGTGAGTTCGGCCCGCGCGATGAAGGCCCGGTCGATCTTGAGTTCGTCGACCGGGAGCTCGCGCAGGTAGGCCAGCGACGAATACCCCGTACCGAAATCGTCGATGGAAAGCTGCACCCCCAGCCCGCGCAACTGATGCAGGGCCGCCTTGCCCAGGTCGGGCTCGCTCATCAGCACCGACTCGGTCAGCTCCAGAGTCACCGCGCTCGACGGCAGGCCGGCGATGGCCAGCGCCTTCATCACGTTGTCGGCGAAGCGCGGATGGACCAGCTGATGGCCCGACACGTTGACGTTGAGCCCCAGGTCGGGGAAGTCGCGCCGCCAGCGGGCGACCTGCACCGCGCTCGTCTCCAGGGCCCACTGGCCGATGTCGATGATCAGCCCGAACTCCTCGGCGATCGGGATGAAGTCGACCGGCGAGACGAACCCGCGGGTCGGGCTGTACCAGCGGATCAGCGCCTCGGCGCCGACCGGCTTGCCGTCCGCGAGCCGGATCAGCGGCTGATATTGCAGGCGGAACTCGCCGTCGCGCAGCGCCCGCTGGAGGTCGCCGCGCAGGCTGAGGTGATCGAGCGCCTCGGCGTGCATGTACGGCTGGTAGGCCAGCACCCGGCCCGGTCCGTCCTTCTTCGCCCGGTACATCGCCACGTCCGCGTTGTGCAGCAGCTCCTCCGGCTTCAGGGCCGCCTCGCGGGAGACCGCGACCCCGACGCTGGCCCCGATGAAGATCTCGCGGCCGGCCACCCGGAACGGCTCCTTGACCGCGGCCACGATCCGCTCGCCGATCAGCGTCGCCGTCTCCACCGGCGAGTCGTGCAGCAGCGCCGCGAACTCGTCGCCGCCGAGCCGGGCGATCGTGTCGCTCGCCCGCACGCAGCCGCGCAGCCGGCGGGCCACCAGCGCGAGCAGCTGGTCGCCGGCCTCGTGGCCAAGGCTGTCGTTCACCGCCTTGAACCGGTCCAGGTCGACGAAGAGCACGCTGGTCGGGTCCTCCTCGGTCGCCCGCGAGGCCAGCACCCGGTGGAGGATGGTCAGGAACAGCGCCCGGTTGGGCAGGCCGGTGACCGGGTCGTGGTGGGCCTCGCGGACCGCCTCGACCGTGCGGGCGTCGGTCAGGGCCAGGCTCACCTGCTGGGCGAACGCGGCCAGCTGGTCGCGCCGCTCGGTGTTCTCGTCGGTCACCCCGCAGAGCAGGGCCACCAGGCAGCCGGCCATCTCGCCGGTGACCCGCACCGGGGCGGCGATCATCTGGCCGCGCGCGTCGGCCCGGACGAGAGCCGATCCTCCCGCCATGGCCGCCCGGGCCAGGCCCTCCGGCGGTGTCACGCCGCCACCCGAGGTCGAGGCGATCGTGAGCCGGCGCTCCTGGCCGCCCTCGGCCAGCAGCAACGTCACCGTGGCCCCGCCCAGCAGATCGGCCGCGCCGCCGGTCACCGCGTCCAGGATCTCCGGGAGCGGCCGCCGGGCCGAGATCCCCCGCTGGATCGTCAGCAGCGTCTCCACGAGCCGCTGACGGGTCTGCGCGGAGGTCGCCTGTCGCTCCTTCTCGGCGCGCAGGTGCCGTTCCGCGGCCAGCACCCGGATGCTGCGCAGCGCCAGGCCCAGCACCTGGCCCATGCCCTGCAGCATCTGCCGCTCCTCGGGCGCGAACGGCTCGGCCAGCCGGGCCACCACGAGCGCCTCGCCGGCCTGGTCGCCCAGCGGGTTCGCGACCGCGTGCAGCTCACCCACGTTCGGCACGACGAGCATCGGCTGACCGGCGGCGACCTCCAGGACGCCCGCTTCCGGCACAACCCTTCCGAAGCCGTACGCACCGTGCACGCCACCCTCGCGCACGACGGCGCCCACCTCGGCGTCGACCATCTCGGCGGCCCGCTCGACCGCGTTCGCGATGGCCGACGTCTCGTCCTCGGCCGCGTTGACCGCGGTGAAGTATTCGGTGAGCTGATGCGTCGACCAGGCCAGCATGGCTCAGGCCAGGGCGAGGGTGACGAGGGTCAGATGGTGCATGCCGAGCGCACCGCGCACCCGCGCGATCTCGCCGAGCGTGTAGAGGCCGGCGTACGGGGCGTCGCCCAGGGCCGCGTGCATCGCCCGCATCTCGGCGTCGAGCCCGCCCTCGATCAGCCCGGCCCGGCGGCCGCCGCAGTCGAAGGCGATCACGCCGAGCGGCGGCAGCGGCTCGAGCTGGGCCACCGCCTCGGCGCAGGACTGGGTGGTGCCGTCCAGCAGCGCCTGCCGGTCGCCCTCCATCAGCCAGACCAGCGCGCCCTGCGGCACGTCGGCCGTGCCCCACACCGAGCGTTCGGCGTCGTCCCCGGCGTGGATCACCCGGATGTCCTCGCCGCTGCGCCGGGAGAGCCCGAGCGGCTGCAACTGCCGTCCCCGGTCGAAGAACTCCTCGGCCGAGCCGTCGAAGTCGTTGCGCCGAAGCAGCACGTCCAGCGCCGGCTCCCCGTCGAGCTGGTAGATGTGCGGGCCGTGGCTCCTGGTGACGACCATGGGCGGTTCGGTGCGCCGCCAGCCGTGGGCGACGCCGACGCCGATCGGGCCGTCGGAGCCGAGCCCGAGACCGATGACGGCCCCGCTCAGCACCTCGTCGCCGTAGAACTGGAAGGTCTGCTTGAACTGCCGGTCGTCGGCCGAGAACCCGCCGACCAGCGGAACCGTGGCCCCGAGGGCCGAGTAGGCGCCCCGGACGATCTCGTGCGGGCGCCCGGAGAGGCCCTCGCAGAGCAGGATCAGGGCCTGATGCTCGTCCTGCAGGTGGTGGGCGGCCTCGGCCGCCGCGGCGCCGGCCGCCCGCGGGTCGGACGGGTTGATCGGTGCGACCTTCACGCGCACGGTGAAGCCGTCGCCGCCGAGGGCCGCGACCGACACGCCGCCGTCGGTCACCCCGGCGCTGCCCAGCTCGCCCATCGTGGTGCAGCCGACGATCTCGGCCGCCGGCCCGGCCTCGGCCCGCACGGCGGCCAGCAGGGCCGGCAGATCGTGGCTCGCGGAGGCGAAGACGAAGACCGCCTTGGCCGTACGCCCGCCCACAGCCGCGTGGGCCGCCTCGGCGCCCGCCTTGGCGGAGTCGGGGGCGCCACTCTGGCCCACGCCGAACCAACGGTGCGGGTTGATCTGCATGATCCTCTGATCGGCACCATTTGTCGGTTGCTGAGTGGTTGCTTGTGGGGTGCTGTCGTCCGCCCCCGGCGGGCCTGACAGGCTAGTCCCTTGTGAGTGACTCTGACCTTGCGCGGCAGGTCCGCGCCGTGAGCCGGCTGACCGGTGAGTTCGTCCTGCGCTCGGGCCGGACCGCGACCGAGTACTTCGACAAGTACCAGTTCGAGGCCGACCCGGTGCTGCTCGACAAGCTGGCCGAGCAGATGGCCGTGCTGATCCCCGAGGGCACCGAGGTGCTGGCCGGTCTCGAGATGGGCGGCATCGCCGTGGTGACCGCGGTGGCCCGGCACGCCGGCCTGCCCACGGCCTTCGTTCGCAAGCAGGCCAAGCAGTACGGCACGGCGCGGCTGGCCGAGGGCGCGGAGGTGGCCGGCCGGCGGGTGCTGGTGGTCGAGGACGTGGTGACCTCGGGCGGCCAGGTCGTCATCTCGACGAACGAGCTGCGCAAACTGGGCGCGCACGTCGACCACGCGCTGTGCGTGATCGACCGGCAGGAGGGCGGCTCCGAGGCGCTGGCGGCCGACGGCATCACGCTGCGCGCGCTGCTGACCCGGGCCGACCTGGAAGCCGCCGCCTAGATCGATCGGTGCCGCCGGGTTACTTGGAGAGCTCGGCGGCCAGCATCTCGGCGATCTGCACGGTGTTGAGGGCGGCGCCCTTGCGCATGTTGTCGCCGGTGACGAAGAGGTCGAGCGCCCGCGGGTCGTCCATGGCCCGCCGGATGCGGCCCACCCAGGACGGGTCGGTGCCGACCGCGTCGATCGGCATCGGGAACTCGCCCGCCTCGGGGTCGTCGACCAGGATCACCCCGGGCGCGTTGCGCAGCGCCTGGCGGGCGCCCTCGGCGTCGACCTCGGAGCCGAAGACGGCGTGCACCGCGATCGAGTGGCCGGTCACCACCGGGACGCGCACGCAGGTGGCCGACACCTTCAGCGCCGGCAGCTCCAGGATCTTGCGGGACTCGTTGCGCAGCTTGAGCTCCTCGGACGACCAGCCGAGCGCCTCGAACGCGCCCGACCAGGGCACCACGTTCAGCGCCAGCGGCGCCGAGAACGGCCCGAGATCGTCGCCCACGGCCTGGCGCACGTTGCCCGGCCGGGAGCCGAGCAGCCGGTCGCCGGCGACCTTGCTGAGCTGGTCGTGCAGGGTGTCCACGCCGAACTGACCGGCGCCCGAGGCCGCCTGATAAGAGGCCAGGACGAGCTCGCGCAGGCCGTACTCGCGGTGCAGCGGGGCGATCGCCATGATCATCGCCATCACCGTGCAGTTGGCGTTCGACACGATGTTGCGCGGGCGGTGGCGCAGCGCCTCGGGGTTGACCTCGGGCACCACCAGCGGGACGTCGGGCTCCATGCGGAACGCGGCCGAGTTGTCGACCACGGTCACGCCGCGGGCCGCGACGATCGGCGCCCACTCGAGCGACACGTCGTCGGGCACGTCGAACATCGCGACGTCGACGCCGTCGAACACCTCAGGGGTGAGCTCGGCGACCGTGAGCTGATCCCCGCGACAGCTCAGCTGCTTGCCGGCCGACCGCGCCGAGGCGATCAGCCGGATCTCACCCCAGACGTTGCGCCGGGAGGAGAGCAGCTCGAGCATGACCGTACCGACGGAGCCGGTGGCTCCGACGACGGCGAGCGTGGGCTGCGCCATGGCAGGCGTCTTACCGGCCGGTGCCCGCGTAGACCACCGCCTGCTCGCCGCCGCCCAGTTCGAACTGGTCGTGCACGGCGCGGACCGCGGTGTCGAGGTCGCTGTCACGGCAGACCACGGAGACCCTGATCTCCGACGTGGAGATCATCTCGATGTTGACGCCGGCCTCGCCGATGCAGGCGAAGAAGGAGGCCGCGACCCCCGGGTGCGAGCGCATGCCGGCGCCGATCAGCGAGACCTTGCCCACGTGGTCGTCGAAGAGAAGGCTCTTGAACTTGACCTTCGCCTTGATCTTGTCGAGGGCGGCCATCGCGGTCGTGCCGTCGGCCTTGGGCAGCGTGAACGAGATGTCGGTGCGCCCGGTGCCCTCGGTCGACACGTTCTGCACGATCATGTCGATGTTGATCTCGGCCTCGGCCACCGTGTTGAAGATGTGGCCGGCCGCGCCGGGCTCGTCCGGCACCCCCACGATCGTGATCTTGGCTTCACTCCGGTCGTGTGCGACGCCGGTGATGAGCGCTTGTTCCACGGAAGGGTCCTCCATCGATCCGGTGACCATGGTGCCGGGCTTGTGGGAATACGACGAGCGTACGTGGACGGGCACCTTGAAACGGCGCGCGTACTCCACGCATCGCAACATCAGCACTTTCGCCCCGCCCGCGGCGAGCTCGAGCATCTCCTCGTACGTGATCTGCTTGATGTGCTGTGCGTCCGGGACGATCCGGGGGTCGGCCGTGAAGACGCCGTCCACGTCGGTGTAGATCTCGCACACGTCAGCGTGCAGGGCGGCGGCGAGCGCCACCGCCGTCGTGTCGGAACCGCCGCGGCCGAGCGTGGTGATGTCCTTGGTGTCCTGCGAGACGCCCTGGAAGCCGGCCACGATCGCGATCGCGCCCTCGTCGAGCGCGCTGCGCAGACGGCCGGGCGTCACGTCGATGATCCGGGCCTTGCCGTGCGTCGAGGTGGTCAGCACGCCGGCCTGCGATCCCGTGTAGGACCGGGCCTCGTAGCCGAGGTTGTGGATGGCCATCGCCAGCAGCGCCATCGAGATGCGCTCGCCCGAGGTGAGCAGCATGTCGAGCTCGCGGCCGGGCGGCAGCGGGCTCACCTGGTTGGCGAGGTCCATCAGCTCGTCGGTGGTGTCACCCATCGCGGAGACCACGACGACGACGTCGTCACCGGCCTTGCGGGCGGCGACGATCCGCTCGGCGACCCGCTTGATCCGCTCGGCGGTCGCGACGGACGAGCCCCCGTATTTCTGCACCACCAGTGCCACGGCGATCCAATCCTTGGCGTACGAACAATCGCCACCACAGTAGCCGTGAGCGGCTCGGCCGCCGACAGGCGATCCCAGAATCCGGCGGGGCGCGGCCGGGGACACGCACGACACGCCGACGTGCGGACGAAGCGATACGGCCGTTGGAGGCGAGAATGTCTCGGTGCGCCCTCGCTTGATGCCTCTGTCCGCCGCCGTCCTGCTCATGACGGCCGTCGGCGCGTGCAGTGACGCCGCGGGCGGCACCACCACACCCACACCGTCGGCCTCGGCGCCGCCCGCGGCCACCGGCACCCCGGACGCCCGGGCCGCGCTGGCCGGACGGGCCGCCGCGGCCATGGACAAGGCGTACGCGGCGCTCTACACCCTGGACCAGGGCGGCGGAAAGGTCCGCAACGTCGTCGCCACGGTCGGCGCCGACGGCACGTGGAAGGTGGACGTCGGCGGCGGGGCGCTGGGCGGCACGGCCGACGTGTCGCTCGTCTCGATCTCCACCGGCGTCTATCAGTGCACCATCTCCTCGGCCACCAACCCGATCACACCGACCTGCGTCAAGCTCGCCGACGCGGGCAAGCGGGTGCCCAAGGAGTACGACCTCGAGGTGCAGCGGCTCTTCCGGCAGTGGCTGAGCGTCTTCACCGACCGCCAGGCGGCGATCGCGGTGACCGAGGTGCAGCCGCTGGCCGGCGCCAAGGGCGACTGCTTCTCGGTCGACTCGACCGCCGCGTCGCTGGCCGACCCGGTCGACATCGGCATCTACTGCTACTCCACCGACGGTGTGCTGACCGCGGCCCGGGTCGGATTCGGCGTGCTCAAGGTGGTCAGCGAGTCGACCGGGCCGGCGACCGTGCAGCTGCCCGGCGCCGTGGTGGCCGGGCCGCCGATGAGCCTCGACGCGCCGCCGCCGGTGACGCAGCCGGTCACGCCGCCCTCGCTCGCGCCGTCGGCGTGACTTCCCACGATCCGGGCGTCTTGCTGGCCACCCCGATGACGAGCGCGTAACGTCGCTACCGACATGTGGCAGGCGTTCCTTCTTCTTCGCTGCCGCGACGAGGCCCCATCCCAGGCCGGCACCTCGTCGCGGAGTTGACGCGCGCCGCCTTCCTCGCCTCGCCCTCTTAGGAGCAGTTCCACATGTCCGAGTCCAGCCCCTTCGCGTCGCAGCGTGCCAGCAAGATGCCGTTCGAGCGCTACGTGCCGTACGAGAAGCAATTCGCCGTTGATCTGAACGACCGGCAGTGGCCGGCCCAGCACGTCGCGGCCGCCCCGCGCTGGTGTGCCGTCGATCTGCGCGACGGCAACCAGGCCCTGATCGACCCGATGTCGCCCGAGCGCAAGCGGCGGATGTTCATGCTGCTGGTCCAGATGGGCTACAAGGAGATCGAGGTCGGCTTCCCGGCCGCCAGCCAGACCGACTACGACTTCGTCCGCCAGCTCATCGAGCAGGACCTGATCCCCGACGACGTCACCATCCAGGTGCTGGTGCAGTGCCGTGAGCACCTGATCGACCGCACGTTCGAGTCGATCCGCGGCGCCAAGCGCGCGATCGTGCACTTCTACAACTCGACGTCCACTCTGCAGCGCCGGGTCGTCTTCGGCCTGGACAAGGACGGCATCACCGACATCGCCACCACCGGCGCGCGGCTGTGCCAGAAGTACGCCGAGATCCACACCCCGGACACCGAGATCTTCTACGAGTACTCGCCGGAGTCCTACACGGGCACCGAGCTGGAGTACGCGCTGGAGATCTGCTCGGCCGTGATCGACGTGATCGACCCCACGCCGGACCGTCCGCTGATCATCAACCTGCCGGCCACTGTCGAGATGGCCACCCCGAACGTCTACGCCGACTCGATCGAGTGGATGCACCGCAACCTGCCCCGGCGCGAGTCGGTCGTGCTGTCGCTGCACCCGCACAACGACCGCGGCACCGCGGTCGCCGCGGCCGAGCTGGGCCTGCTGGCCGGTGCCGACCGCATCGAGGGCTGCCTGTTCGGCAACGGCGAGCGCACCGGCAACGTCGACCTGGTCACGCTGGGCCTCAACCTGTTCTCGCAGGGCATCGACCCGATGATCAATTTCTCCGACATCGACGAGATCAAGCGCGCCGTCGAGTACTGCAACCAGCTGCCCGTGCACGAGCGCCACCCGTACGTGGGCGACCTGGTCTACACCGCCTTCTCCGGCTCGCACCAGGACGCGATCAAGAAGGGCTTCGCGGCCCTGCAGGCCGACGCCGACGCGGCCGGCGTCGACATCGACAAGTTCACCTGGGGCGTGCCCTACCTGCCGGTCGATCCCAAGGATCTGGGCCGCAGCTACGAGGCGGTCATCCGGGTCAACTCGCAGTCCGGCAAGGGCGGCGTGGCGTACATCATGAAGGAAGAGCACAAGCTCGACATGCCGCGGCGGCTGCAGATCGAGTTCTCCGGCGTGGTGCAGCACCACACCGACGAGGAGGGCGGCGAGGTCAGCGCGCAGGAGATGTGGGACATCTTCGCGACCGAATACCTGGTCGAGCACCAGCTCGGCTCCGCCTTCAAGGTCGTCGACTTCCGCACGTCGACCGTGGACGGCAAGGTCGAGGTCGACGTCGAGGTCTTCCACCGCGGGCAGCGGCGGCCGCTGGTCGGCGTCGGCAACGGCCCGATCGACGCCTTCGTGCAGGCGATCGAGCCGCTGGGCATCAAGGCCCGCGTCCTCGACTATCAGGAGCACGCGCTGACCTCCGGCGGCGACGCCCAGGCCGCGGCGTACGTCGAGGTCGAGGTCGGCGACCGCACGGTGTGGGGCGTCGGCATCGACGAGAACATCGTGAGCGCGTCCATCAAGGCCGTGAACAGCGCGATCAACCGCGCCCGCTGATCGTCACCGCGGCGCCTCCTCCCATCGGGTGATCTTGCCCGAGCGGAGGGGGCGCCGCGCTCTTACGCTGGGGTCTGTGTCCCCTCGCATCCCGCTGGCTCTCGCCGCCGCCCTGCTCGCCCTGACCGCCTGCGAGCCCGTCTCCGTCCCGCCCTCCTCGCCCGGCACCCCGACGTCCAAGCCGGGATCCGGGTCCGCCAAGGACGCCTCGGCTCAGCTCGGCAAGCTGACTGTCGCCAAGGCCGGCTCGATGGCCGGCTACAAGCGGGAGCAGTTCCCGCACTGGCGCGACACCGGGTCGAACTGCGACGTGCGCGACTCGGTGCTCAAGCGCGACGGCAAGAACGTCAAGTTCTCCGGCTGCAACGTCGTCGCCGGCACCTGGATCAGCTTCTACGACGGCCAGGTCCTCAACTCACCGACCAAGGTCGACATCGACCACATGGTGCCGCTGGCCAACGCCTGGCGGTCCGGCGCCTCCAAGTGGACGACCGCCAAGCGCGGCGACTTCGCCAACGACCTGGACGACCCGCAGCTGATCGCGGTCTCGGCCAGCTCGAACCGCTCGAAGGGCGACCAGGACCCGTCGACCTGGAAACCGTCCGAAACCAGCAGTTGGTGCGAATATGCGAAAGACTGGATCGCCGTGAAGTCCAAGTGGAAGCTCACGGTCACCGAGAAGGAGAAGTCCGCGCTCGACGACATGTTGAGGAAGTGCTGATGACCGAGCCCAAGCCCGAGCCGACGCCCGAGGCCCCCGCGGCCGAGCCCACCGCCCCGGCCGCGCTCACCACCGACATCGTGGCCGGACAGGGTGGGGTGATGACCGACGAGGTCGGCGTCGTGACCGGCGACCTGACCCTGCGCACCGAGGTGACCGGCAACGACGCGGTCGTCCGCGTTCAGTACAAGGACGCCGACGAGTGGTACACGGTCACCGGCGCCAAGGCCACCCTCAAGGACCCAGCGGATGCCGAGGCGATCCACATCGTCGTATCGGGCATCCTAAATCGTCCGGAAGGTTGATCTTCAAGGACGGCACGGGGCAGCAGAACGGGTCCGTACCGTCCTATGCTCCTGGAGCCCCGCAACGAGGACGCTCCGAGGAGTTCCCTTGCCCCGTGTCTCCGCCTGGCCCACCCGGGCCGGTCTGACCCTGGCCGCCGTCGGCGCCATCGGCGTCGTGGCGACCCCCGCCAGCGCCGCGGTCAACGGTGTCGTCGCCGTGACCTCGTCCACCGTGATCGAATACTCGGCCGCCACCGGCCGCGCCAACAACGTCGTGCTGACCCGCTCGGGCACCACGATCACCGTCGACGACACCACCTCGGTCAAGGCCGGCTCGGGCTGCGCCGCGGTCGCCGGCGACAAGACCAAGGTGCGCTGCACGCCCAAGAACAAGAAGGCGCCGACGCTCGTACGGGTCCTGCTGCGCGACGGCAACGACTCGCTGATCAACAAGAGCGGTCTGGCGATGGCCGTGAACGGCGGCTCCGGCAACGATCGGATCACCGGCGGCCCGCGCGCCGACTACATCGACGGTGGCCTCGGCGCCGACGCCCTCTGGGGCGTGGGCGGCGGCGACCGCCTCCTCGGCGACTCCGGTAATGACGCCCTCTCCGGCGGCGACGGCAACGACACCCTCAGCGGCGGCGAGCAGAACGACCGGCTCCTCGGCGGCAACGGCATGGACCGCCTGTCGGGCGACGCCGGCAACGACCTCGAGAACGGTGGCGCCGGCGACGACGTCTTCGAGCAGATCGTCGAGGAGAGCCCCAAGGTGACCGACGCCGACCGGTTCCTCGGTGGCGCCGGCCGCGACGAGATGCTCTACATCGGCCGGTCCCGCGGCATCGTCGCCGACGCCGACGGCGCCACCGGCGACGACGGCTACCCCGGCGAACACGACTCCATCGGCGCCGACATCGAAGCCATCTGGGGTGGCAACGGCAACGACCGGCTGCTCGGCACCGGCCGCGCCGACTTCCTGTCCGGCATGTCGGGCAACGACACCCTCCTCGGCTACGGCGGCAACGACACCCTCTTCGGCGACACCGGTGCCGACCTCATCTCAGGAGGCGCGGGCGACGACTCGCTCTACGCCTCCGACGGCTCGAAGGACCGCGTGGACGGCGGCGCGAACGCCACCGCCACCGGTGACACATGTCAGCTCGACAAGCTCGACATCTCAGCGTCCTGCGAAAGGAAGCAGTAATGAAGATCGGCAAGAAGCCCGCGCGCGCCGCGGTCGTCACGGTCGGCGCCATCGGCGTCGCGGCCGTCGGCTGGCTCGCCATCCCGGCCGACGCGGCGACCGCCGCCGGCGTCGTCAAGGTCGTCAACGGCAGCCGCGTGCAGTACGTCGCCGCCACCGGCCGCACCAACCAGGTGATCGTCACCCGCTCCGGCAACACCATCACGGTCGACGACACCACCACCGCCATCAAGGCCGGCGCCGGCTGTGGCGCGGTCAAGGGCGACAAGACCAAGATCCGCTGCGCTCTCAAGGTCAAGCCGACCTACATCATCGCGAGCCTGCTCGACGGGAACGACAGCTTCCTGAACAAGACCGATCTCAGCTCGACGGTCGCGGGGGGCGCCGGGAACGACAAGATCTACGGTGGCCCGAAGGCCGACAGCCTCCAGGGCAACGACGGCGTCGACGCCATCTGGGGCCAGGACGGCAACGACACCATCGTCGGCGGCAACGGCAACGACGCCCTCTCGGGCGGCAACGGCGACGACATCCTCGACGGTGCCGCCGGCGCCGACCGCCTCTACGGCTCGAACGGCGACGACGTCCTGGGCGGCCAGGCCGGCAGCGACGTCGAGGACGGCGGCAACGGCGACGACATCTTCCTGCAGCTGCTGCAGTACGCCCCGGGCACCGACGCCGACAGCCTCATCGGCGGCGCCGGCGAGGACGCGGTCGACTACAGCATCGACTACCGCACCAAGGGCATCCGGGCCGACGCCGACGGCGTCAAGGGCGACGACGGTGCGGCCGGCGAGAAGGACAGCATCAGCTCCACGGTCGAGGCCATCCTCGGCGGCGCCGGCAACGACGTGCTGGTCGGCACGGCCCGCACGGACTTCCTGCTGGGTGGCCCGGGCAACGACGTGATCGGCGCCGGCGCCGGCAACGACTACCTGGCCGGCGAGCAGGGTGTCGACACCCTGAACGGCGCCGCGGGCACCGACTTCTGCTCACA
This sequence comes from Paractinoplanes atraurantiacus, assembly GCF_900215205.1. Classification (GTDB taxonomy): domain Bacteria; phylum Actinomycetota; class Actinomycetes; order Mycobacteriales; family Micromonosporaceae; genus Actinoplanes; species Actinoplanes atraurantiacus. The sequence continues at coordinate 171,463 of NZ_OBDY01000001.1, read as the reverse complement.
GGACTACGACGGCGACAAGTTCATCAGCTGCGAGCAGATCTCCAGCGACCTGTCCGCCAAGGGCAACAAGAGCCGTGGCTCGTTCGACGCCGACGCGGTCCGCGCCAAGGAAGACGTGCTCGGCTGACGCTGAGGTTCTTTCGAGGAGGGCGGTCCCGGCTGGGATCGCCCTCCTTCCTCTCTTCCCCCACCTCGAGGTGCACATGCGTCGCTTCCCCCTGTCGGCCCGGCTGGTTCTGCCCGTGGCCGTCACCATCACCGCCGGCGCCGTGGCGGCGCCGGCCCAGGCTGCCACCATCGCCGGCACCGTCTCCGTCGAGCGCTCGACCATCGTGGCCTACGTCGCCGAGCTCGGGACGGCCCGGCACAACGTCAGCATCACCCGCTCAGGCCGCACGGTGACGGTCGACGACTCCGTACCGCTCAAGGCCGGTAAGGGCTGTGTCGCCGTCAGCGGCGACCGCACCAAGGCCCGCTGCACTCTCAATCCGACCTGGCTCCGCGTGGTCCTGGGCGGATACAACGACGTCCTGGTCAACCGGACCGACCTGTCGATGACCGCCAACGGCGGGGCCGGCAACGACCGGATCACCGGCGGCCCCAAGCGCGACATCCTCACCGGCAACCTCGGGGCGGACGCGATCTGGGGCTTGGGCGGCAACGACACCATCGAGGACGTCTACGGCGGCAACGCGCTGTCCGGCGGCGACGGCGACGACACGATCATGGGCGGCTGGGGCAACGACCGGCTGTACGGCGGCAACGGCGACGACGAGCTCAACGGCTTCCTCGGCAACGACATCGAGGACGGCGGCCCCGGCGCCGACCACTTCTCCCAGAACGACGACCCGGTGCGCTCCGACGCGGACGCCTTCGTCGGCGGCCCCGGGCTGGACTACGTCTCGTACCGCTTCCGCACCAAGCCGGTGACGGCCGACGCCGACGCCGTTCGCGGCGACGACGGTGTGCCGGGCGAGCACGACACGATCGGCACCTCGGTCGAGGCCATCGAGGGCGGCCACGGCAACGACCGCCTGATCGGCACCTCGCGGTCCGACTATCTCTACGGCTTGGAAGGAAACGACGTCATCAACGGCTACGCCGGCAACGACTTCCTGTTCGGCGGCGCCGGCCGCGACTCCGTCAACGGCGGCGTCGGCACCGACCAGTGCGAGCGCGGCGGCGACACCGTCGTGGGTTGTGAGGCGTCGTGAAGCTGAACAGGCGTATCGCAGCCGTCCTTTTCGGCGGCTCGGCGGTGGTCGCGGCCGCGGCAGTCGCGCTGCCGGCCGACGCCGCGACCAAGGGAACGGTCTACGTCGCCGACAAGTCGGTGGTGGCGATGGTCGACAAGTCGGGCCGGGCCCACAACGTGTCGATCACCCGCTCCGGCCGCACGATCACCGTCGACGACGTCGTCGGGATCACGCCCGGCGCCGGCTGCGCCAAGGTCGACGGCACGAAGGTGCGCTGCGCCCTCAAGGTCAACCCGACCCGGATCCGGGTCCAGCTCGGCCTGAAGAACGACACCCTGGTCAACCGGACCGACGTCGGCATCACGGTGTACAGCGGCGCGGGCGCCGATCGGATCACCGGCGGCTCGCGGGCCGACTACCTCGACGGCGGAGCCGGAAACGACGCCCTGTGGGGCCTGGGCGGGAACGACACCCTCGAGGGCCGCGACGGCAACGACGCGATCTCCGGTGGCGACGGCGACGACTGGGCCTACGGGGAGAACGGAAACGACAAGCTGTACGGCGGCAACGGCGGCGACGTCCTGAACGACGGGGCCGGTGCCGACCGTGTGTACGGCGGCAACGGCCGGGACATGCTCTTCGCCTCGCTCGGCAACGACATCTACGACGCCGGCGCCGACAACGACGAGATCCGCCACAGCGACGACACGCCGGGCGCGGACGCGGACGCTTTCATCGGAGGCGCCGGATTCGACTTCGTGAGCTACGAGATCTTCAGCAAGCCGATCGTCGCCGACGCCGACGCCGTCCGCGGTGACGACGGCCGGGCCGGCGAGCACGACACGATCGGCACCTCGGTCGAGGGGATCATCGGCGGCTCCGGAAACGACCGGCTGATCGGCACCCCTCGGGCGGACCAGCTCGCCGGCGGCCCGGGCAACGACGTGATCGCTGGGAGCGGCGGTGACGACCTCCTCGCCGGCGGTGCGGGCCGCGACTATCTCAACGGAGCCGCGGGCAACGACGAGCTCTACGGTGACGAGCCGGACACCAGCGCGGGGGTCGCCGCCGACACCCTGCTCGGCGGGCCGGGCCGCGACACCGTCAACTACGACGGGTACACCAAGCCGCTCTTCATCGACCTGGACGGCGCCGCCGACGACGGCCAGGCCGGGGAGCGCGACAACGTCGGCACCGACGTGGAGAACGTCTACGGGGGCAGCGGCAACGACCGGATCACCGGCAATGCGGCCGCCAACCTCATCAACGCGGGCGGCGGCAACAACGTCGTGCGGGGAGGGGCCGGCAACGACGATCTCGACGCCGCCGACGGTCTGAACTACTTCTACGGCGACGCCGGCGACGACCTGATAAACACCCAGGACTACGACAAGGACGACCACGTCAACGCGGGTGATGGAGCGGGCGACCACTGCACCGCGGATCTCGGTGACGCGATCGGCAGCAGCTGCGAGAAGGTCGACCGCTAGGCTCGACGAGAAAGGGCCGCTCCCTCGCGGGAGCGGCCCTTTCTGCGTACGGGAAAATCAAGCGGGAGCAGCCGCCGGACGGCGACCAGCGACGGCCTCGTCCTCGACCACCGGGAAGTGGCAGGCGGTCTGGTGGCTGGCCGGGTCGTCGAGCCGCACGACCAGCGGCGGCTCCTCCGTGGCGCAGATGTCCTGCGCCTTCCAGCAACGGGTCCGGAAACGGCAACCCGACGGCGGGTTGATCGGGCTCGGCACGTCGCCGGTCAGCAGCACGCGGTCGCGCTGGGCGCGGTCGCGCCGGACCGGGTCGGGCACCGGAACCGCCGACATCAGGGCCACGGTGTACGGGTGACGCGGGTTCTTGTAGAGCTCGTCCCGCTCCGCCACCTCGACGACCTTGCCCAGGTACATCACCGCGACGCGGTCCGAGATGTGGCGCACCACGGACAGGTCGTGCGCGATGAAGACGTACGTCAGGTCGAATTCGCGCTGAAGGTCGTCCAGCAGGTTGACCACCTGGGCCTGGATCGACACGTCGAGGGCCGAGACCGGCTCGTCCGCGATGATCAGCTTGGGGCGCAGGGCGAGCGCCCGGGCGATGCCGATGCGCTGGCGCTGACCGCCGGAGAACTCGTGCGGGTACCGGTTGTAGTGCTCCGGGTTGAGGCCGACGAGCTCCAGCAGCTCCTGCACGGCCTTCTTGAGGCCCTGCGGGGTCGGGATGTTCTGGATCTGCAGCGGCGCCGAGACGATCGAGCCGACCGTGTGCCGCGGGTTCAGCGACGAGTACGGGTCCTGGAAGATCATCTGCACGTCGCGGCGCAGCGGGCGCAGCTGCGTGACCGACTTGTGGCTGATGTCCTCACCCTCGAAGGTGATCGTGCCGGCGGTCGGTTCCAGGATGCGGGTGAAGAGCCGTCCCGTGGTCGACTTGCCGCAGCCGGACTCGCCGACCAGGCCCAGCGTCTCGCCGGACTTCACCTCGATGTCGATGCCGTCGACCGCTCGCACGGCGCCGACCTGGCGCTTGAACAGACCCTTCGTGATCGGGAAGTGCTTCTCCAGCCCCTTCACCTCGAGCAGGTTCTCGCTCATCTAAATCACTCCATGCTCAGAGATTGGGTAGCACTTCCTGCTGGAAGATCTTGGTGCGCTCTTCCGCCGGCAGGTGACAGGCGACCTTGTGGATGTCGCCGCGGAGCTCCGGTGTCTCGGTGAAGGACCGGTCGCCGTTGCGTCCCGCGTACGGGCAGCGCGGGTTGAAGGCGCAGCCCTGCGGCAGGTTGATCAGGCTGGGCGGGGTGCCCTTGACCGGGTTGAGCCGGTCGCGGACCTCACGGTCGAGGCGGGGCATGGACCCGAGCAGACCCCAGGTGTACGGGTGCTGAGGCTGCTGGAAGACGTCGACCGCCGGGCCCTTCTCGATCACCTTGCCGCCGTACATGACGAGGACCTCGTCGGCGAGCTCGGCCACCACGCCGAGGTCGTGGGTGATCATGATGACCGCGGAGCCGAACTCCTCCTGCAGGTCGCGGATCAGGTCGAGGATCTGCGCCTGCACGGTCACGTCGAGCGCGGTCGTCGGCTCGTCGGCGATCAGCAGGGCCGGGTCGTTGACCAGCGCCATCGCGATCATCGCGCGCTGCCGCATGCCGCCCGAGAACTGGTGGGCGTAGTCGTTGAAGCGCCGCTCCGGCTGCGGGATGCCGACCCGGGCCAGCATGTCGATCGCCCGCTCGCGGGCGACCTTCTTGTTCACGCCGGGGTGGTGCACCCGGTAGGCCTCGACGATCTGCGACCCGACCGTGAAGTACGGGTGCATCGCGCTCAGCGGGTCCTGGAAGATCATCGCCATCTTGCCGCCGCGCAGCTTGCGGACCTGCTCATCGGAGGCGGTGACGAGTTCCTCGTCGTCGAGCCAGATCTCGCCGGAGACCTTCGCGTTGCTGCGGGTGCGGTGCAGGCCGAGCACGGCCAGCGAGGTCACGCTCTTGCCGGAGCCGGACTCGCCCACGATGCCGAGGGTCTGTCCCTTCTCCAGGCTGAACGTCGAGCCGGTGACCGCCTGCACGATGCCGTCGTCGGTCTCGAACCGGACGTTGAGATCTTTGATCTCGAGGAACGGGCGGGCGTTGGTGGCGCCGATGGACACGTGACTCTCCCTCAGGCCAGCCGGACGCGCGGGTCGATCCAGCCGTAGACCAGGTCCACGATCAGGTTCGCGAAGACGATGAAGAACGCGGCGATCAACGTTACACCCAGGATGATCGGCAGGTCGTTCTGGCGAATGGCCTGCAGAGCCTGGTAGCCGAGGCCGCGGAGGTTGAAGACCGTCTCGGTCAGGACGGCGCCGCCGAGCAGCGCGCCGAGGTCGAGGCCGAAGACGGTGACGATCGGGGTCAGACCCGACCGCAGGGCGTGCTTGCCGATGACGACCCGCTCGGTCAAACCCTTGGCCCGGGCCGTACGCACGTAGTCCTCACCCAGGGTCTCCAACATGTTGGCCCTGGTGAGTCGCGCGTAGGTCGCCGCGAACAGGAAGGCAAGCGTGACCCACGGCAGGATCAGGTTGACGAACCAGTCGGCCGGATTCTCCAGGAACGGCACGTACTGACCCTGAGGGAGCCAGCCCAGCCAGTAGACGAAGATCGCCGTCGAGAGCAGGCCGGTGAAGTAGACCGGTAGCGATACGCCCGCTAACGCGGTGGTCATCGCCGCCCGGTCGATGAACGTGCCTCTTCGAAGCGCGGAGATCACGCCGAAGGAGATGCCCATGACGAGCCAGAGGACCGCCGCGCCGAGAGCCAGCGACAGGGTGACCGGGATGTCCTCCAGCAGCAGCGGGGTGACTTCCTGGTCGGTCGCGAACGAGTATCCGAAGCAGGGCGCCGGGCAGTGGGTGACGTCCGGTCCGTTGGCGTAGTCCCGGCCGGCCACGAGGCCCTTGAGGAACTTGCCGTACTGCACATAGATGGGGTCGTCGAACCCCATCTTCTGCCGGATGCCCTCGATCGCCGCCGGGTCCGACTGCTTACCGATATAGAGCAGCGCCGGGTCACTACCGGTGGCCTTCGGAATCGCGAAGAAGATGCCGAAGGTGACCGCGGTCACCACGAGCAGCGTGATGATCGCGTTGATCACGCGACGAACGATGTATGCCAGCACGACATTCGGCCGAGGAGCGGGTGGGCACCGGAGTCCTCGCGGAAACCGATGCCCACCCGCCGGGGGCGGCCTTCACCAACCCTTCGAATTACCCGTTGTTACTGGGGTGGAGCAACGTCACTTACTTGCCGTCGCTGGTGCCGAGGGCCTGGAAGTCGAGCATGCCGAAGGCCTCGTGAACGTAGGCGTTGGTCAGCCGCGGGTTGCGGTAGTTCAGCGCCTTGTCGACCACGAACGGCAGCACGTACGCGCCCTCCATGATCTTCTGGTTGATCTGGCTGTAGATGGCGGCGGCCTTGTCCGGGTCGGTCTCGGCGGCGGCGTCGTCGAACAGCTTGTCGATCGCCGGGTCCTTGATCTCGGAACGGTTGAAGTTACCGTTCTTCGTGATGAACCGGCTGTCGGCGAGCGGCTGCATGTAGCCGGCGCCCGTCGGGTAGTCCGCGCCCCAACCAGTGATGATGATGCCGTAACCGCGCTTCTTCACGATCTCCGGCGAGCCGCCGATCGAGGAGTCCTGCGCACCGTCGTACTGGTCGATCTTGGCGGTGATGCCGACCGTCTTGAGCGCGGCCTGCAGCGCCTCGGCGGTCTTGACCTCGGCGGCCCGGTTGTTACGGGCGGCGATGGTCACGTTGAAGCCGTTCGGCTGACCACAGGCGGCGAGGGCCTCCTTGGCCTTGTCGACCTGCGGCTTGCCCTGCTTGCGGTTGTACGGGTCGTAGTTCGCGTCCGAGCCGGCGATGTTCGGCGGCAGGATGCTGGTGCCGATGTCGCCACCGGCGAACTCGCCACCGCGAGCGGTCTGGATCGACGTCGGGTCGGCCGCGTAGATGACGGCCTTGCGGCAGTCGGGGTTGTTCAGCGGGGCGACCTGGGTCATGTCCGCGAAGCGCAGGAAGCCGGTGTTCGGGGCGTCCGCGTTCTTCTTCAGGTTCGGGTCGGTCAGCAGCTTGGTACGGGCCGCCGCCTGGACACCGGTCTGGCCGACGTCGAGGTCCGCGGTGCCCGAGAGCAGGCGGCTGTCGAGGTCATCGGCGTTCGTGGTGATCGTCAGGTTGATCGCGTCCGGCAGAGCCTTGCGGATCGGGTCGGTCGCCTGGTCCCAGTTGGGGTTGCGGACCCAGGAGACGCTCTTGCCCGGCTTGATCTCCTTGAACATGTACGGGCCGGAAGCCGCCGGCTTCGCGCCGTACTGCGCGCCGGTGTCCCGCTTCTGCGGCACCGGGCCCGAGCCCGGCATGGCCAGCAGGTAGAGGAAGTCCGAGTACGGCTTCTCGAGCTTGAACTCGATCGTCTGGTCGTCCGGCGTGGTGACCGACTTCAGACCCAGCTTGTTGGGGTCGGTGTCCTTGTACGGGCCGGGGTACTTCTGGCCCTGGTCGAGGACGTTCGGCAGGTAGTACGGGCCGCCGGAGATCACGTCGGTCGCCCAGACGCGCTCGATGCCGTACTTGACGTCCTTCGACGTGATCGGGGCGCCGTCGTCCCACTTCAGGCCGCTGCGCAGCTTGAAGGTGTAGGTCAGCTTGTCGGCGCTGATCGTCGGCTCGGCCTCGGCCAGGTCGGGCTGGAGCTTCAGGCCGTCCTTGCCCGGGGCGGCCGCGTAGTCGACCAGCTTGCGGGTGTAGAGGCGGTTGAGGTTCCAGACGAACGCGTAGTAGCCACGCGCCGGGTCCCAGCTGTCGGCGTCCTGCGACGACCACAGGTTGAGCGTGCCGCCCTTTTTGGTGTTCGCGTTGACCACGCTGGTGGTGGCCGCGTTGAACTCCGTCTTGCCGTCCGAGCTGCTGCTGCTATTGCTGTCCGAGCCGCCACCGCACGCGGCGGTGGTCAGCCCGAGCGCGAGGGCGACGCCTGACGCCGCCAGCGCCCTTGTCTTGCGTGCCACCTGATCTCCTACCTTCTCGAATGCGAACCCGGCCGGTCCGCGGTGGTACTTCGTCCGGAGGGCTCAGCGAGCCTTCGGGTCGAGTGCGTCGCGCAGGCCGTCACCGAACAGGTTGAAGGCGAGCACGGTGATGAAGATGACGGATCCGGGGATGATCATGTACATCGGGTCGGCCTGGTAGAACTGGGTCGCATCCGACAACATGCCACCCCAGGAGGGGTTGGGCGCCGGGATACCGACACCGAGGAAGCTCAGCGCGGCCTCGGTGAGGATGTTGGTGGGGATGATCAGCGTCGTGTAGACGAGGATCGGCGCGGCCAGGTTGGGCAGCAGCTCGCGGAAGAGGATGCGGCCCGAGCGGGCGCCCAGGCTGCGGGACGCCTCGACGAACTCGCGCTCACGCAACGAGAGCGTCTGGCCGCGCACGATCCGGCCGATGTACGGCCACCCGAAGAATCCGATGACGCCGATCAGAACGAGTACTCGGGACCATCGATCACCGAGGCCGAAGAACTCGTCAGGCAGAACGGAGAGCAGGGCGATCGCGAAGAGCAACTGCGGGAAGGCGAGCAGGAAGTCCATGATGCGGCTGATCACCGAGTCGACCCAGCCGCCCAGGAACCCGGCCGCCAGGCCGAAGAGGGTGCCCAGGAAGGTCGAGACGAAAGCGGAGAGGAACGCGACCGTGAGAGTGGTCTGCGCGCCGTAGATGATCCGGCTGAAGATGTCGCGGCCGGTCTGCGGCTCGACACCCAGCAGGTAGTCCCAGCTGATGCCACCGAGGTGGCCCAACGGCAGGCCGGTTCCGGTCGCCAGGTCGAGCTTCTCCTGGTGGTACTCGTCGATCGGGTGACCGACCAACTTGATCAGCAACGGGGCCAGGATCGCGACGACGATCAGGAAGATGACGATGCACGCGCCGGCGATCGCCACCTTGTCCTTCTTCAGGCGACGCCAGGCGATCTGCTTCAGCGATCGACCAGCGATCGCCTTCTCGCCCGGACGGTCGGCCGCGTCGGCGGCGGGCGGGGTCATTTCGTCGGTGACCGACGCCTCTGGGCCAAGCGACATCTAAGCGCCGGTCCTTCCCCGGCGGCCGGACGAGCATGAGTCCACGGCCACCCGGCACAGGGCCCGGCGAGGACCCGTGAGACCGGAGGACGATGGCCCACGCAGCGAACGGCAACCGATCGGTTATCGCATGCCTCGAGTGCCTACCCTCGTCGCCCGGGTCAGATCAGACTCCGGCCACGAAGGCACTCGACGGCGGGTGTGCCGCCATCGGATAGGAACACTCACCTAATGCGGTGCTTCAGGTCAAGTTCACTGACCGCACACGAATAGTTCCGTGTCCCCGTCGTGATGTGACCGTGACCTGCGGCGCCGACCAATCGGAAACTACCGTGTGGAAGGGCTAGAAGGAGCGAATCCGGACCAAAATGCTATCGCGCCGTGATCATACGATCACGTTATGTGTGGTCATACGGTTCTACGGCCCTCAAAAGCACGACCGAGAGTGATCTCGTCCGCATACTCCAGGTCACCACCAACCGGCAGACCACTTGCCAATCTTGTGACAGTGATCCCCATCGGCTTGACCATCAGTGCCAGATAGGTGGCCGTGGCCTCACCCTCGGTGTTCGGGTCTGTGGCGAGGATCAACTCCTTGACCTCGCCCGTGCCCAGCCGCATGAGCAGTTCGCGGATGCGCAGGTTGTCCGGCCCGATGCCCTCGAGCGGGTTGATGGCCCCGCCGAGCACGTGGTAGCGCCCCCGGAACTCGCCGGTCCGCTCGATGGCCACCACGTCTTTGGGCTCCTCGACGACGCAGAGGACCTCGTTGGTGCGGCGAGGGTCCCGGCAGACCCGGCACTGCTCGGCCTCGGCCACGTTGAAACAGGTCGTGCAGAAGCGCACCAGCTCCTTCACCTTGCGCAAGGCGGTGGAGAGCCGGTTGACGTCGGCCGGGTCGGCGGAGAGGACGTGGAAGGCGATCCGCTGGGCGCTTTTCGGGCCGACGCCCGGCAGCCGCCCCAGCTCGTCGATCAGGTCCTGGATGGCACCCTCGTACACGCGATCAGAACCCGGGCAGGCTCAGGCCACCGGTGGCCGGGCCCATCTTTTCCTCGGTGAGCTCCCGCTGCGCCTCGGCGGCGTTGTGCACGGCGGCGAGGATCAGATCCTCCAGCGTCTCCACGTCCTCCGGGTCGACGGCCTTGGGGTCGATCTTCACCGACTTGAACTCGCCCAGCCCCGTGATGACGACGGAGACCAGCCCACCGCCGGCCGTGCCGGTCAGCTCGGCCGCGGCCAGCTCGGCCTGCGCCTGAGCGACCTGCTGCTGCATCTTCTGCGCCTGCTTCATGATCTGCTGCATGTTCGGCTGTCCACCGGGGCGCATCGCACCGCTCCTCAAAGTCCCGTCGCACTACCTGTCAAAGCCCGACACCCGTCAATAACCGACGGCGGCGCCGGGTAACCGCCGCCCAGCGTAGCCGCCCCGTACCGAGGACCCCACGCGCCACAACGGTCTCAGCTCTCGCCGATCTTCTCGGCTCCCAGCGCCTCCTTGAGAAGGCGGAAAGCCATCTGCTCGCCGCTCTCCCGGGCGGTCTTCTCGTCGAGCACCTCGTCCAGCGGCTCGTCACCCGGGTCGAAGCCCTCGAAGTTGGGCGTGCCCGCACTCACCGCCTGCGGCGGCCCGTCGAACTCCGGGTCGTACGGGGCTTCCTCGGTAGGCGACCCGTCCGACCAGGCCTGCTTGACCGGCGCGGCCCGAGAGGCACCACCCCGGCCCGCCCCAGCCGCAGCGGCCCGAGCCGCGGCAAGCCCACTGCCGGCCCCACCAGCATTCCGACCCGCACGAGAGGCCGCAGCCGCCCCCGGCCCACCACCAGAGCCACCGGCACCGGCATCGGCCACGCCACGCCCCGACCCGCCATCGGCCACGGCCCGGTCGGCCCCAGCATCAGCCGCGGCCCGTCCGGCCCCAGCGTCAGCCACGCCCCGGCCGGCCCTCGCGGAGGGAGCCGACGCGGCAGCGGCCGCTGCCCGGGCAGCGCTAAGCCCACCACTGGCTTGTGTGGAAGCGCCGCCGCTCGGCCCACCGCCACCCGCTGCTGGCCCCGCGTCACGCGTATCGCCCGCCGACCACGTTTCCCCAGGAGCCGCGGCACCAGCCTCCACCGAGTGCGCCGAGGAGCTCGCTGAGCCCGGAACCACATCGGCCTGGCTCTTCACCGCCGGCCCGCCGGCCGCGAAGGCCGAACCCGCATCGACAGGACCCACGCTCGTGTCCACGGCGGCCGAACCGGCCGGTGCCGCCACCGAGCTCACGGCCACCGGAGCCGGATCCGCACGGTCAGCCGGGCTGCTGCTCCCCGTGGAGACGCCGATCGGGCTGACCTCAGGCCAGTCCTCGTCGTCATCGTCGACCGGAGCCGCCGCGGCCGAAGGAGAGGACGCCAGACCACCCGGCCTGACCGGCTCCGGCCAGTCGTCCCCGGCGGAAGCCCCAACCGGCACCGCACGGTCGCCACCGGAAAAAGCCCTGGCCGGCTCTCGTCGATCGCCGCCGGGGGAAGCCTCGACCGGCGCCGCCCGATCACCGGCGGAGGAAGCCCTCGCTGGCTCTGGCCGATCGCCGGCGGAGGAAGCCCTCGTCGGCTCTGGCCGATCGCCGGTGGAGGAAGTTCTGGCCGGCTCTGGCCAGTCGTCGTCGGATGAAGCGGGTGCGGGTGCCTCGCGGCGCCTGTTCTGGGGCTCGCGGGCGGCCGAGACGGGCTGGGTGGGCTGCGCGGCCCGCGGCGAGGCGGCAGCGGGACGCGAGGCCTGCTGGGCTTCGTTACGGGCCGGCGCCCGGCCACCTCGCGGCGCACCGCCCGTCGACGGGCCGGGCTGCACCGCGCCGCCCTCACCGGCGATCTCGCAGCGCACCTCCCACCGGCTGCCGAAGACCTCGTAGAGCGCGTTCGCGATCAGCGGCGCCCCCTGCGCGATCCGCTGCTGGAGAGACCCGGCCGCCACGGTGAGAAGAACGCTCTGCCCGTCGACCGACCGCACGGTGGCGTTGATCGCCGCCGCCCGGAGCACCTTGCCGCCCGGCTGCTTCTTCACCTCTTCGAGAATGTCGTGCCAGGCCTGCCGAATCTCCTCGGCCGTAGGCTGCCCCGGCCCGGCCGCCACGGCTTCGACCGCCGCCGCCCCCGGCTCCTCGGGCGCATCGGGCAACACCCCGGCCGGCTCCCCGTGGTGCTCAGCCCCATGGGCCGCCGCGCCCACCGAGTCGGCCCGAGCCGGAACCGGCTGCCCCTGAGCAGAGGCCGGCACGGAGGGCGCCGCCCCAGCCGCAGCCGGCCCAGCCGTCCCCGGCGCAGCTATCCCCGCCGCAGCCATCCCCGCCTGAACCGGAGCCGTTGCGGGCGCAGCCGTCGCGGGCGCAGCCGCAGCCGTTGCGGGCTCAATCGGAGGGGTCGCGGGCCGAGCCGCAGCCGTTGCCGGCCGAGCCGTAGTCGGCGCGGCCTGCGGCAACGTGGACCCGGGCCGGCCCACAGCCGCCCCAGACTCCGGCATATCCGGCTCGTCGTCCCACGGAGGCTCGTCGTCGTAGTGCTCCGCGTTCGCACCGCCGCCGTCGGCAACCTCGTTCCAATCCGGCTCGGCGGCCGCCGAGGAACCGGACAGCACCTGACCAGGCGCGGCCGAAGCAGACGCGGGCTGAGCTGACACCGGAGCGACCACGGCGGAAGCGGAAACCGCCGGCGCAGCGGAAACGGGAGAAGCCGTAGGCGCAGAGGACATGGAAGCAGCCGCAGGCGCGGTGGCTACGGGGGGAACGGCGGCCGCAGGGGTAGCCGGCACTGCTGGCGCCGGCGCCACCGGGGCCGCGGGCGCCGGGCGGCCGCCCGATGAGGTGGAACGGCGAGCTGCGGCCGCCTTCGCCGCGGCGCGGGCCGCCGACAACCCGCCGCCGGGGGCGGAAGCCGCGGGGGCTGCGCCGGCGTCCTGGTCCGGGGCGGGCGCGGCCGTCGGTAGGCTCGCTGGTGCTGTCGCGGGGGCGTCCTCGCCGCGTACGGCAAATGCGCCGCCCTGCGAAACCCGCTGCTCCATGCGCTCCAAACGCTGAAGCAGCGCGCCCGTCGAATCGTCGGCGCCGGGCAGCAGCATGCGGGCCGTGATCAGCTCGAGGAGGAGCCGGGGCGCTGTCGTGCCGCGCATCTCGACCAAGCCGTTGTGCACGATGTCGGCGCAGCGGGACAGTGTCGCCTGGCCCAGCCGGGCCGCCTGGGCGCTCATCGCCTCGAGCTGGTCGGACGGGCCGTCGATCAGGCCCTTGGACACCGCGTCGGGCACCTGCTGGAGCACGATCAGGTCGCGGAAGCGCTCGAGCAGGTCGGAGGCGAACCGGCGCGGGTCATGCCCCGCCTCGGCGACTCGGTCGATTGTCGAATAGGCCGCGGCGCCGTCGCCGGCCGCGATCGCGTCGCACATCTCGTCGAGCAGCGTGACGTCGGTGACGCCGAGCAGGGAGACCGCTCGCGAATAGGAGACGCCGTCGGGACCGGCGCCGGCGATCAGCTGGTCGAGCACGGACAGGGTGTCGCGCGCGCTGCCGCCGCCGGCCCGCACCACCAGCGGGAAGACCGCCGGCTCGACCGTGATGCCCTCGGCGTCGGTGAGCTGCTGGAGATAGGGCCGCAGCGTCGCCGGCGGGATCAGCCGGAACGGGTAGTGGTGGGTCCGGGAGCGGATCGTGCCGAGGACCTTTTCCGGCTCGGTGGTCGCGAAGATGAACTTCACGTACTCCGGCGGCTCCTCGACCAGCTTGAGCAGCGCGTTGAAGCCGGCCGACGAGACCATGTGGGCCTCGTCGATCACGTAGATCTTGTAGCGGCTGTTGGCCGGCGCGAAGAACGCCTTTTCCCTCAGCTCGCGGGCGTCGTCGACACCACCGTGGCTGGCCGCGTCGATCTCGATGACGTCGATCGACCCGGCGCCGTCGTTGGCGAGCGAACGGCACGACCCACAGACGCCGCACGGCTCGGGCGTGGGGCCCTGCTCACAGTTGAGCGAGCGGGCCAGGATGCGCGCGCTGGACGTCTTGCCACAGCCACGCGGCCCCGAGAACAGATAGGCGTGATGCAACCGCCCGCTGCGCAGGGCCTGCGACAGCGGCTCGGTGACGTGCTCCTGCCCGATGACTTCGGCGAACGTACGCGGCCGGTACTTGCGGTAAAGCGCGAGTGCCACTCCAGCCCCTCCTCAACGACCGCGCCATTGTCCGTCGGGGGTATGACAAGAACCAACTCTGTACCGCTGGGGTGGCCGGGGTCGCGCCCCGAAACGTAAAGGGCCCCCCGTGCACCCGTCAGAGCCCGCTTATCCTTGCTGCCTTCCGGCCCTGGGGAGGTTCACGAGATGCACGCCGCACGAGAGGCTTGCCGCTAGCGTACCCAACCCCGCCGGGCCGCGCGCCGGGGACCCGTGCGACGCCCCCGACGGGCATCTGTATTCTGGCGAACGGAGGATTCGCCTAGTGGCCTAGGGCGCACGCTTGGAAAGCGTGTTGGGGGAAACCCCTCACGAGTTCGAATCTCGTATCCTCCGCCAGGCAGCACGAAGGGGCTGGACTCATCAGAGTCCAGCCCCTTCGCCGTTGCCGGGCAAACTCAGAGCTGCGCGGCCGCGATGGCGTCGTCGACCTCGGGGAAGATGGCGAAGTAGCGGCTGAGGCCGACGGTCTCGAGCAGCTGGACGAGGAACGGGTTGGCGCCGGCGAAGCTGAGCCAGCCGCCGCGGGCCGAGATGACCTGTTTGCTGGTGATGAAGGCGCTCAACCCGACCGAGTCGCAGAACTTCAGGTCGGAGAGATCGACGACGATCTTGGGTACGGGACGCTCCAGCAGATCCGCGAGGATCCCGTGGAGCTGGCCGGCGGTATCCGCGTCGAGCTCGCCCTTGAGGTGGAGAACGGCGACGTCGCAACGGTGGTCGGTGACTGTGGCCTGCATGGGGATCGCTTTCTGGCGGTGATGGGCAACCCACGCTAGAAGCGATCAACTAATTGTCGTCGGACAAGCAGTGCGGGCGAACAAAGTATTCGAGCCGAGCCCCTCGGCAAAGGGACCCGGCTCGAATTCAAAAGATCGGCTGGCCGTGTGATGTCAAGCAGGGGCGGCACAGCCTCGGCTCCTGGCGCCTTACAGCTTGCGCCACTGCCAGCGTGGGCCACGCCACGCGTCGGCCAGGATCATGGCCGAAGCCCGACCCGGGCACTGCTGCACCTTCGACTTGCCGTCCGGGCCGCCCATCTGAGCTTCGACTTCCCAGAACTCGCCGTCGGTGCGCACGTAGACGTCTCGGCGGGCGAGCCGGACGTCACCATTCCACCAGTGATGCTCAACTCTCACGAGTCAAATCTAGGACAGTTCACAGGTATCGGCGCTGGGCAATCTTGTGAAACTTTCTCACCAGGTGGTTAAAAGCGCATTGTCTGATCCGGTAGTTTTCGGCTTAGTGACTTGCGCTACAGGCACCGTATTTGCGCCGTTCCCCCGTCATCACGGTGTGTCATCGCCACTGGTGGTGGCGGAGGCCCCTCAGGGCCGAAACGGCGTCGTTACGCGCACGATACCTGATCTTGGAAAAGCCTCCCGCGGGGGCCCTCACGCCGCGTACATGAAATTGATTCACCAGTACGCACCGTGACCGGCGCCGGGGAGCTCGGGACGCAAAAAACCCGGCGGCTCCGCAGGGGAGCCACCGGGTCAGTGGCGGTGGTGAAGGGATTTGAACCCTTGGAGGGCTTGCACCCTCACACGCTTTCGAGGCGTGCTCCTTAGGCCGCTCGGACACACCACCGGGAAGTACGTTACCCGACGCCGATCGAGGCCCGAAAGCGGGTTCCCCTTTGCCGAGCGGACCCCGCGCGACCTGGCATTATCCGAGGTATGAACGAGCGAGAAGAGACGCGCCGATGAGCGTGCACATCGGCGGGCAGCCGGGCGACATCGCCGAGCGGGTCCTGCTCCCCGGCGACCCGATGCGAGCGAAGTGGATCGCCGAGACGTTCCTGCAGGACGCCAAGTGCTACACCCAGGTCCGCGGCATGCTCGGCTTCACCGGCACCTATCAGGGCGTCCGCGTGTCCGTGCAGGGTTCCGGCATGGGCATGCCGTCGGCGTCGATCTACACCCACGAGCTGATCAACGAGTACGGGGTCAAGTCCGTCATCCGCATCGGCTCCTGCGGCGCCCTGGCGCCGGACCTCCAGCTGGGCGACGTGATCGCGGCGATCGGCTCGGCCACCGACTCCAACATGAACAGGTCCCGTTTCGACGGCCTCATCGACTACGCGCCGGTGGCCGATTTCGGCCTGCTGCGCACCGCGGTCGAGGTCGCCGAGCGCCAGGGGACCCCGATCCGCGTCGGCCCGATCCTGGCCGCCGACGCGTTCTACACCGACCGCCCGGACCTTTACGACGCGCTCGCCGACTACGGCGTCCTCGCCGTCGAGATGGAATCCGCCGCGATCTACACCATCGCCGCCCGTTACGGCGCCAAGGCCCTGACCATCCTCACCGTCAGCGATCACATCAAGACGGGCGCCAAGATGGACTCGGCCCAGCGCGAGCAGGGCTTCGGCGACATGGTCAAAATCGGTCTCGAGACCGCGATCACCGGCGTCGCCTGATCTGAGTGCCGCGGCATCGGGCGATGCCGCGGCTTTCAGCTGTACGTCTGATCGGCGCCCCGCCCGAAGAAGCCGCGCAGCAGTGCGGCGCACTCGTCCTCGAGCACCCCGGCGTAGACCTCGGGCCGGTGGTTGAGCCGGCGGTCACGCACCACGTCCCACAGCGAGCCGACCGCGCCCGTCTTCGGCTCCCAGGCTCCGAAGACCAGCGTGGACACCCGCGCCAGGACCAGCGCGCCGGCGCACATCG
The DNA here is from genome assembly GCF_900215205.1 of Paractinoplanes atraurantiacus. Classification (GTDB taxonomy): domain Bacteria; phylum Actinomycetota; class Actinomycetes; order Mycobacteriales; family Micromonosporaceae; genus Actinoplanes; species Actinoplanes atraurantiacus. Next base: position 154,779 of record NZ_OBDY01000001.1, on the reverse strand, counting down.
TGCACGGTTCCAGCGTCACCACCAGCGTGCAGCCGCTGAGCCGCCAGCTGCCCGTCCGCTCGGCCGCCCGGCGCAGGGCCAGGACTTCGGCGTGCGCGGTCGGGTCGCCGGTGGCCTCCCGCTCATTGGCGCCGGTGGCCAACTCCGTACCGTCGGCGTCGAAGATCACCGCACCGACCGGGATGTCATCGCCGGTGGTGGCCGCCACCTCGAGCGCGCGCCGCATCCACGACGCGTGCCGGGGGGAGATCGCCAGGCTCACGCCTCGCGCAGCTCTTCCATCTCGTCGCCGCAGCCGATCCGCTGGCAGAGCTCGGCGGTCACGTCGGACGGCAGCATGCCTTCCATGCCGCAGAGCGTGAGCAGCCGGTGCGAGCTGACGCCGAGGTCGTTGAGCAGATCAGCGTCACCGACCGGGTCGGCGTCGGGATCGGCGGCCGGCTTGTCGTCCTCGTCGTCGTCACCGGCGGCCAGGTCGTCGATCTCCAGTGCCGGCGGCGTGTCGATCTCGCCGAGGAGCACCGAGCCGATCCGCGACTCGTCCACGAACGCCGAGTCGGAGCCGAAGACCCGCAGGTCCTCACCCTCGTCGAGGCGCAGGACGGCGAGATATTGGTCGTCGCTCTCGACGAAGAGCAACGTCAGGTCGGCGTCCGGCTCCACATCACGCAGCGCGTCGACCACCTCGTCGATGTCGGCCAGACCGGTCAGGTCCAGCTCGGACGCCGTCCACCCGTTCTTGCCCCGAGCTACGGCGGCAGCGAATGTCGACAAGTTTCCCCCCACGCGACTTTTGTCTTCAGCGAGTGACGGTAGCGGGAAGAACGGCAGGTGCGGCGCGCCACGCCTTGCGGCGGCCGAAGTCGGGTCAAACGTCAGTTCACCAGGCGACGACGCATGGCGATGAGCTCCCGCAGACGCGCCCGGCGCAGCCTTTGCGGCTGGGTGCTCTCCCGGGCCGATTTCGCACTCGCGAGGGCTGCCAGCAACTCGAGACGACGGCGGCGCCGTTCGGGGTCGAGCCGGGGCGGTGAGGGGGCCATGAAGCCGAGATTCGCCGACCACAAACCGTTCGTCAAGGCCAAGTGCGCACCGCAACCACGAAGGCACATCCGGTCGCCGACAAGCCGGTCAAGATCGGACAAAATCAGCCCTCGCCGATGTAGCCAAGACCACACCACAAGCCTCGGCGGTCACCACAGGGGCCAGTCCTCGGTGGTGATCCAACGGCCACCGACGAAGGCCAGGGCGATCGACAGCCCAAGACCGGACGCGAGGGCCACCCCGACGGCGACGCCCCGGTCACCGAGATAGGTCAGGACTAAGGCGACGGCCCAGGCGCTGACCCCGGCCACGATCGTCCACCAGGCATAGCTAGCCAGGTCGCGGCCGAGCGTGCCGAAGAGCACCATCCACACCGCCGCCGCCCCGAGCCCGGCCAGCAGCGGCCCGGCGTTGACCGGATGCGGCTCACGGAAGGTGGGCCGGGACGGCCCCGGAAAGAGGCCAGACCCGCGAACATGGGCCTGCGGCCCAGCCGGCGGGCGTTCGACATGCGAGCCGGTCGGCTGGTGAGCGGGATATGGACCGGCCTGCGCGCCATAGGGAGCCGAGGCATAGGGCCCGGCCGCAGAAGCACCGAAGGGCCCGCCGGGCGGCGGCCCGGCATAGGCAGGCGAGGGCCCGACCGGCTGAAATGCGGCATGCGGCGCCCCGGATGACGACGCGGGATATGCCAGAGCCGCGTGCGGCGGACCCGAGGAAGGCGCGGGATACGGCGGACCCGCATGCGGCGGACCGGACGACGGCATGAGGTGAGGCCCGACGGGATGCGCCGGGTTCGGCGCGTCGGGCAGTGGCCCGGACGACGGCACAAAATCTGGCGCCACGGGGTGCGACGGCTCCGGCGGCAGGGCTGAGGGCTCGGACGCCGGGGCGGGGGGCTCGGACGGGCCTGAGGGATCAGGGGGCGTGGCGGGGTGCCGGGGGTCGTTCGGGTCGGTCACCGTTCACCTCCAGCGTGGGCGCATCGCCGCCGGAGGCGAGGGTGCGCCGTCCGGTGAATGCCAGCCTATCCACCCCGGGCGGGCCGAGCGGGTTATCCACAGGCGGCTCCGTCGTCCACAGGCTGGTCGGCAGGACTGGGGCACTTCTGCCAGGATGGCCCGGTGCCTTTGTTCCGTGCCCTCTCCGGTTTGACCGTCCTGGCCGTCTGCCTGGCCGGCTGCGGCAGCGTGACCGGCTCACCGCCGGCGACCGCGACCCCGCAGTTCATCGAGCCCGAGGTGACGGCCAGCGCGAGTGCCGCCGCCGCTGCCCCGACCGCTGCTGACCCGACCGCCGCTGCCCCGCCCACGCCGGCCGCGCCCAGTTCGGGGGCAGCCGCCACCAGCGCCGCACCGGCGACCACGGCCGCCGGGGCTCCCAAGACGGTGAAATACGTCTTTCCGGTCAAGGCGTCGAATGTCGACTACCACCCGACCCACTCGAAATATCCGGCGACCGACATCTTCGCCGACTGCGGTGAGCCGGTGGTCGCCACGACCAGCGGCGTCGTTCTGGAGATCAGTCTCAAGGATGTGTACGTCAAGGGGTCGCCGGACGGGCCCAACAACGGCGGCCTGTCGGTGTCGCTGCTCGGTGACGACGGCGTGCGCTATTACGGGTCGCACCTGAGCAAGGTCCAGAGCGGCATCACCAAGGGCGTCCGGGTCACCGCCGGCCAACTGCTCGGCAAGGTCGGCCACACCGGCAACGCCAACGGCGTCTGCCACCTGCACTACGGCATCTCGCCGCCGTGCGCCAAGGTCGGCGACTGGAAGGTCCGCCGCGGTGTCATCTGGCCGGCCACCTTCCTCGACTCCTGGCGCAAGAAGGGCCAGAAGAGCCCGGTCGCGACCGTCGCCGCCTGGAACCGCTCGCACAACTGCAAGGCGTGAAAGGCACGAGGCCGCACCCTCGCCCGAAGGATGCGGCCCCGTGTTGCCGGGAGAAAAGTCGGTGAACTAGCTGAACTGGGCGAAGCGCTTCTGCTGGCGACCCTCGACGGTGGTGAAGGCGCCGCCCATGGCGATCGTCTTCAGGCGGGGGTTGGCCGCCAGGGCCAGCACGCCCTCGACGCCGTTGGCGTCGGCCGTCCAGTCGAGCAGGTGGCCGTCGGCGGCGGACAGGGCGGCCAGCTTCACCCGGTTGTCGGCGCCGTCCACGCAGGTGCCCTGAGCTCCTGTCCGGGCCGTGCTGCAGGCCCGGTCGAAGTGGCCGCCGGCGTACACCGTGTCACCCAGCACCGTCACCGCCTGGGCGTCGCCGTCGAAGGTCGCCGACCAGCGCAGCGCCCCGGCCGGCGTGTACGAGCTGATCCGGCCGCCCTGGCCGCCGTGCGCTGAGTAGACCGTGTCGGTGGTGACCGCCAGGGCGTACGTGATGACCGGTGGTTTGGGCTTGAAGGTCGTGACCAGCGCGGCCGACGCCGGGTCGAGGGCGGCCAGCCGGTCGTAGCCGGGAACGCTGTTGACCCGGTGGAACTTGCCGCCGACGTACACCCGGCCGCCGCCCGCCGCGATCGTCTCCACCTGGTCGTCCGCCGTGGGCAGCCAGCGCTTGTCGAGGGCTCCGGTGCTCAGGTTGAAGGCGGCGAGCCGCCCGCGGGCCTGCCCGTCCACCGCGGTGATCGTTCCGCCCAGGTAGAGGCGGCCGTGCGCGGCGAACGCGGCCAGCGGCTTACCGCTGATCGTGTGCTTGAAGGTGCTGTGCAGGGCGCCGGTCGTCACGTCGAGCCGGGCCAGGCTGTCGCGTTTCACGCCGTCGATCGCGGCGAAGTCGCCCGCCACGTAGATCGACTGGCCGCTGACGACGAGGGCTTTCACCCGGCCGTCGGCGGTCGGCGACCACGGCAGCAGGGTTCCTTTGCGCGCGTCGATCGCGGCCAGGCGGCCCCGGGCGACCGGTTTGCCGTTGACGATCGCGGCCGTGAAGTCGCCGCCCACGTAGACGATGTTGCCGGAGTACGCGACGGCCAGGACCGTGCCATTGAAGCTGGGCATGGCGTCGGAGCCCTGAGCAAAGGCCGGCGCCGCCAGAAAGGCGAAAGCCGACGCCGCCAGAGACAGAAGGACGGCGGTGAAGACCGTCATGAGCGTTTTCCCCCGGTAAGTCACGGGATAACCGTATGGCGGCGATAACCGGCACAGGAGACGCAAAACGGACGAAACTCGTAGGGCCGAACGGATGATCAACGGGTTGTGCGAGGGTTCTGGGCGTGAACGTGACAGTCATAGGACTCGGGCTCATCGGCGGTTCGGTGCTCCGGGCGCTGGACGCCTCCGGCCACCAGGTGACCGGCTACGACGCCGATCCGGAGGCCCGGGAGGCGGCCACCGCCGAGGGCTTCATTACGACCGCGTCGGTCGCCGGGGCCGTCGAGGGCCGGGATCTCGTCGTTCTGGCCGTGCCGCTGCCCGTTCTCCCGGAGATCATCGACGGGCTGACGGACTTCCCCGGCCTGATCACCGACGTCACCTCGGTCAAGGGCCCCGTCCGCGACCTGGCCCGGCGCCTCCCCCGCTTCGTCGGCGGCCATCCCATGGCCGGCAAGGAGACCTCCGGCTTCGCCGCCTCCGAGGCCACCCTGTTCACCAACTGCTCCTGGGTGCTCTGCCTCGAGCCCGGCGAGACCTCCCTCGACGACTGGCGCACCCTCGCCACGCTCTACACCGAGCTCACCGCCCGCGTCATCCCGATCACCGCCGAGGAGCACGATCGGGCGGTCGCCCAGGTGAGCCACGTCCCGCATCTGTTCGCCACCGCCCTCGCCGGTCAGCTGCGTGACAATCCCCTGGCCGGGACGCTCGCCGCCGGCTCCTTCCGCGACGGCACCCGGGTCGCCGCCACGCGCGCCGAACTGATCGCCGCCATGTGTGGCGGCAACGCCTCCGCGGTCGGCGCCGAGCTGGATCGGCTGATTTCCGAGCTTCAGGGTGTACGGGGTCTGCTCGACGCCCCCGATCCGGTCGCGGCCCTCGTTCCGGCGCTCCGCCCCGCCGTCGACCTGCGCCGGGCCTGGCCCTCCGAGGCCGGCGGCGTGGTCGAGCTGCCCCTCGACGCCGGGCCGTTGCTCGAGCTCGGCCGCGCCGGCGGCTGGGTGGCCGCGGTCAATGACACGACAGTCGAGGCGATCCGGCCGGAATCTGACCGCAATTGCCCATAGGTTGCTCTCAACCCCGAGAGGAGCACGTCATGCCAGGTCAGGTCGGTGCCATCGAGAACGAGCAACAGGGCCTTCTCGCCTATCTCGCGCAGATGCGGTACGTGCTGCGGCTGACCGCGTACGGGCTCACCGGCGAGCAGCTGCGCGCGACACCCTCGGCCAGCCAGCTCAGCGTCGGCGGCCTCATCAAGCACTGCGCCTCCACCGAGGAGAACTGGATCAGCACGGTGCGCGGCGAGAAGCAGGAGCTTGATTATCAGGCGTACGCCGACAACTTCCGCCTTCGCGACGACGAGTCGATCGACGACGTCCTCGCCCGGTACGACCGGATCGCCGTACGGACGGAAAAGACCGTGACCGAGCTCGCCGACCTCGACCACCCGGTCCCGATCGACCACTCCGTGCCGTGGAACCCCAAGGACCTGACCCATTGGACGCTGCGCTGGGTGCTGCTGCACCTCATCCAGGAGACCGCGCGGCACACCGGCCACGCCGACATCATCCGTGAGTCGGTCGACGGCGCCACGGCCTATCCGCTGATGGCGGCGGCCGAGGGCTGGCCCGAGACCGACTGGCTCAAGCCGTGGCGGAAGGCCTGATCACCCGCTGATCGGTCACGATCGCGGTGACCAGGTCGTACGGGGTCACGTCGAACGCCGGGTTCACCGCCTCGGCCCACGGCGTGACCTCGGCCGATCCCCGGTCCTCGATCGGCACGTCGAGGCCGGTCGCGGTGTCCGGGTCGACCGTCGACTCGGGCGCGACCACCACGAACGGCAGGCCGGCGCGGCGGGCGCCGAGCGCGTGCGCGTAGGTGCCGACCTTGTTGATCACGTCGCCGTTGGCGCAGATCCGGTCGGCGCCGACGATCACCGCGTCGACCTCGCCCCGGGCCATCAGGAACGGGCCGGCCGAGTCGACCGCCACCCGGTGCTCGATGCCCCACTGCGACAGCTCCCACGAGGTGAGCCGGGCGCCCTGCAGCAGCGGCCGGGTCTCGCTGGCGACGACCCCGGCCAGGTGGCCGCGCTGGTGCAGCTCGTGCACCACGCCGAGCGCGGTGCCGAGGGTGACCGCGGCCAGCCCGCCGGTGTTGCAATGGGTCAGCAGCCGCGGCCGTGCGCCGCAGAGCTCGACGAGCAGGTCGGCGCCGCGGGCCGCCATGGCCGACGAGGCCGCGATCTCCTCGTCGCGCACGGCGCACGCCTCGGCCAGCACGGCGTCGAACGAGGGCAGCCGCCGCGCCGCCCGCCGCGCTCCGCGGGCCAGGTTCACCGCGGTCGGCCGGGCACCGGACACGCGCTCGACCGCGATCTCCAGCGCCGCCGGGTCGTCCGCGTGCACCTTGGCCGCCAGCGCCACCCCGAAGGCCCCGGCCACGCCGAGCGCCGGGGCACCCCGCACGGCCAGCGACTGAATGGCCGCGACCAGCTCACCGACCGTGTGCAGCCGGAGGATCCGCAGCTCACCCGGCAGCGCCGTCTGATCGATGATCTCGATGGCACCGTCAACCCAGTCGATCGTCCGCATGACGGCGATGCTAGCCAGCGGGCCGCGCGCCGGCGGTCCGGCCGGCGCCGATGGGCCGCCTCGACACGCCGGGCTCACCGGACGGCGGTCGCCCGTTCGCCCTGTCGCGGCCCGCGTGGCCGCCCGGACCGCCCTAAGCTGGGCGGCATGTCTTCCCGTGATCCGGTGGCCGACCTGCGGCGCATCGCCTTCCTGCTGGAGCGCGCGAACGAGGCGACCTATCGGGTGAAGGCGTTCCGCTCGGCCGCCGCGACCGTGGCCGCGCTGCCCGCCGACGAGCTGGCCGAGCGGGCCGCCGCCGGCACGCTGGCCAAGCTCTCCGGGGTCGGTGACGTCACCGCCCGCTGCATCGCCGAGTCGCTGGCCGGCGAGGAGCCGGTCTATCTGCGCCGGCTACAGACCACCGAGGGCACGGACCTGCAGGGCGCCGCCTTGAAGATGCGTGAGGCCCTGCGCGGCGACTGCCACTCACACTCGGACTGGTCCGACGGCGGCTCACCGATCGAGGAGATGGCGCTGGCCGCCGTCGAGCTGGGCCACGAATATCTGGTGCTGACCGACCACTCGCCCCGGCTGACCGTGGCCCGCGGCCTGCCGCCGGCCCGGCTGCGCCGCCAGCTCGACCACGTGGCCAAGCTCAACGACGCGCTGCCCGAGGGCTTCCGCATCCTCACCGGCATCGAGGTCGACATCCTCGACGACGGCTCGCTCGACCAGGAGGACGCGCTGCTGGCCCGGCTCGACGTGGTGGTCGGCTCGGTGCACAGCAAGCTGCGCGACGAGTCGCCCCGGATGACCCGGCGCATGGTCAAGGCGCTGGCCAACCCGCACCTGGACATCCTCGGCCACATGACCGGCCGCAAGGTGGCCGCGGCGGGCGGCGGCGACAAGGGGCACCGGGCCGGGCACACCCGGCCGCCCAGCACGTTCGACCTGGACAAGGTCATCGAGGCCTGCGTGGAGCACGGCAAAGCGATCGAGATCAATTCGAGACCGGATCGGCTCGATCCGCCGAAGCGCATGCTGACCGTGGCGGTCGAGGCCGGCTGCCTGTTCACCATCGACACCGACGCGCACGCGCCGGGCCAGCTCGACTGGCTGCGCTTCGGCTGCGAGCGGGCCGCGCTCTGCGGCGTACCGGAGGACCGGGTCGTGAACACCTGGGAGATGGAACGCCTCCTCGAGTGGACCGCGAGCCACGCCTAGAGTCCCGTAGGGTCGGCCCGTGGGACGAATTGATGACCTGGCCGACCGCTATGTCGACGAGTGGGCCGAGCTCACCCCGATCGGCGCCACCTACACCGGCATCGCCGGACACGACGGCAAGACCGACGATTTCTCGCCGGCGGGCTTCGAGGCTCAGACCGAGCTCGTACGGCGTACGTTGAACGACCTCGACGTGATCGAGCCGGAACACGAGTCCGAGCAGGTCGCCAAGGACGCCATGATGGAGCGGCTCGGTCTCGAGCTGGCGCAGGCCGACGCCGGGCAGACGGCGAGCGCGATCAGCGTGATCTCCAGCGGCATCCACGCCCTGCGCGGCGTCTTCGACGTGATGCCGACCGAGGGCGAGGAGGCGGTCGCCAACATCGCGACCCGGCTGGGCGACCTCCCCGCCGCTCTGGAGCAGTACAAGCGCACCCTGCTCGAGGAGGCGGACAAGGGCAACGTCAGCCCGCGGGCGCAGATGCTGGCCGTCGCCGAGCAGTGCGACGCCTGGACCGACCCCGACCGCGACGACTTCTACCACGGCCTGGCCGGCCGGCTCGAGGCCGGCGGCGCGCTCGCCGCCGAGCTGGTCCGTGGGGCCGACGCCGCCACCGCGGCCACCGCCGACTTCGCCGAGTTCCTGCGCCGCGACCTGGCGCCGCGGGGCCGCGACAAGGAGGCGGCCGGCCTGGAGCGCTACGAGCTGGCCTCGCAGTACTTCCTGGGCGCCAAGGTCGACCTTCAGGAGACGTACGAGTGGGGCTTCGCCGAGCTCTTCCGCATCGAGGAGGAGATGCGCCGGACGGCGGCCGCGATCGCCGGCTCCGGCGCCTCGATCGACGAGGCGGTGGCCCGGCTCGACGCCGACCCGGCCCGCAACATCGCCGGCAAGGAGGCGTTCCGCGACTGGATGCAGGCGCTGGCCGACAAGGCGATCACCGACCTGAACGGGACGCACTTCGACATCGAGCCGCCGGTCCGGCGCATCGAGTGCTGCCTGACCCCGACCAGCGACGGCGGCATCTACTACACCGGCCCGAGCGAGGACTTCTCCCGTCCCGGCCGCATGTGGTGGGCGGTGCCCGAGGGCGTCACCGAGTTCTCCACCTGGCGTGAGGTCACGACGGTCTACCACGAGGGTGTTCCCGGCCACCACCTCCAGGTGAGCCAGACGCTGCTGCGGGCGGACACGCTGAACCGCTGGCAGCGGCTGCTCTGCTGGTGCTCGGGGCACGGCGAGGGCTGGGCCCTGTACGCCGAGCGGCTGATGGACGACCTCGGCTACCTCGCCGACCCGGGCGACCGGCTGGGCATGCTCGACGCGCAGGCGCTGCGGGCCACCCGGGTGATCGTCGATATCGGCATGCACCTGGAGCTGGAGATCCCGCGGGACAACCCGTTCGGCTTCCACCCGGGCGAGCGGTGGACGCCGGAGCTCGGCTGGGACTTCCTGCGCGCGCACACGCGCATGGAGGAGAAGACGCTGCGCTTCGAGTGGAAGCGCTACCTCGGCTGGCCGGGGCAGGCACCCTCGTACAAGATCGGCGAAAGGATCTGGCTCCAGGCCCGCGAGGAGACCAGGCAGCGCAAGGGCGCGGATTTCGATTTGAAGACATTCCACCGCGACGCCCTGAACCTCGGTGGCCTGGGCCTGGACCCACTGCGCAAGGCACTTGCACGGCTTTGACCTGATTCGGGCTTTTCCTCAGCGGGCGTCTGGGGAAAAGCCCGTTTCTGCCGTATCCGCACCCCTACACAGCGCTACATCTAGGCGCAGCGCACTCGATCCACTACGCAGCGTTTAATCGACGCGGGTCTTATCGAGTATGCATTATGGATCTTGCGGCTTTTCGTACCGCCGGTCTGCCGTTACCATCGCCGCGGTAACTTTCCCTGCTTCCGGAACCGGTGTGGGCTGGGGCTTCATAACCCAGGTAACGGAAACTGAACGCTCGTTACAACTACAGCGGCCGGGCTCTGTATCCCCCGATCAGCCGAGAGAGATCTGTCCCTTGGAAAGGCGTTTCTTGAGGTTTTCTCGGATAGATTGGCCCGGATCCGTGCGCCCAACCGGCTACGGAAAGTAGCCGTCACAACGGCTCATCGCGTGTGCATGGCGGAGGACGAAAAGCAATGAACAGCCGGCGAACCCGTTTAGGCTCCGCGCTCGCGGTGATTTTGACTGTTTTGGTGCTTGTGCCGACTGCGGTGCTCTTTGGCCGGGTCTGGACGGACAACGCGGACCACCGCGACCAGACCGAGCTCGAGAAGAAGGGCGTTGAGTACATCACCGCCCTGTCTCCGCTGGTCAGCTCCCTGGCCGAGTCGGAGTCGACAGCCATCCAGGGCGTCGCCGAGCCGCCGGACTCGCTCAAGGCCGCCGTGGCCAAGGTCTCGGACGTGGACAACCGCCTGGGCGACGAGCTGAAGACCAAGGAGCGCTGGGCCGACCTCCAGCAGAAGATCGGCAAGCTCGCCGCGGTCAAGGGCGCGACCAGCGTCTACGCCGCCCACGTCGAGGTCACCGACCTGATCCTCGAGCTGTACGTGACCGTGCGCCGCAACGCCGAGCTCAACCGCGACCCGGACAGCGACATCTCCAACCTCCAGGAGGCCACCGCGGTCGACATGCCGACCACGGTCGTGCGGGTCAACCGCATGGGCGACCAGGCCAACCTGCTCCAGGCCGCCAAGGGCGCCGCCGCCGCCAACCTGAAGGTCCAGTTCGGCCAGGAGGTCCTGGCCGTGCAGGAGTCGGTCAACAAGCTCACCAACAACCTGCAGGCCGCGGTCGACAACACCAGCAGCCCGACGCTGAGCGGCAGCCTGGTCAGCTCGCTCGACTCGTTCCGCCGCGGCGTCGAGTCGATGACCCGTGGCGCCTCGCTCACCAACGTCAACGTCGCCACCATGTCGACCGCGCAGAGCACGCTGCAGACCGCGCTGAGCACCCTCTCCGGCATCACCCTCAAGGAGATGGATCGCCTGCTCGACGACCGGCTCGGCTCGCTGAACTACAAGCGCACCGAGGCCGTCATCATGGGTGTACTGGCCATCCTGCTGGTCCTCGGCGCCGTGGCCTGGCCGGTGGTCAGCCGCCGCCGCGAAGCCACCGGCGAGCCGGCCCCGGCCGCCGCTCGCCAGCCCGGTGAGTCGACCCGGGACGTCGCACTGAGCCAGCCCGGCGGCAACGCCGGCTACGGAACCAACCCGTACGGCCACATCCCGGCCTACGGCGAGCTCGACCCGACACAGCGGGAGCGGTCCGGTGCTCTTCGGTAAATTCCGCATCCTGGGCAAACTCGCCCTGCTGGTGCTCGTTCCCCTGCTCGGCGTCGTGGCGCTGAGCGTGCCGATCATCGTCAACCGTGTCGACGCGGCGACCGAGGCACAGTCCACGTCGGACACGGTCGAGCTGGCCGGCCGCGTCGGCACCGCCGTGCAGGAGCTCCAGGAGGAGCGCCTGCTCGCCGTCGGCTATCTGTTCAGCCTGGTCGACCAGCCCACCCTGGCCGTGCAGAGCGCGCGGGCCAAGGACGCGGTCGCCCGGGTCGACGACGACGTGACCGTCTCCAAGGAGCTCGCCCGGGCCCTGCGCAACGCCGCCAAGCTCGACAACACCCGGCAGAACGTGCTCAACCGGGCGATCACCCCCGACGTGGTGGTCACCGAGTTCACCACCTGGATCACCCCGATCATCAACGGCCTGGCCATCTCGTCGAACGCCGACCTGAAGACCGGTGTCGGCCGGCAGCTGTTCGCCCTCGAGCAGGCACTGCGCACCGACGACCTGATCAGCCAGGCGTCCGGATATCTCACCGCCGCGACGATCACCAAGAACAACGGCCTGGTCGGCCTGTTCTCCTCCACGCTGGTGCAGATCCAGCAGGTCATCGCCAACTCGCAGGCGTTCTTCACCGACACCCAGTACAAGCTCTACCTGGGTGCGCAGGACGCGTTCACCTCCCGCGTCGGCGCCGACTTCTTCCAGCTGGCCGCGACCGACCCCGGCAACGCGGTGGCGCTGCTGAACATCGGCACGCTGTTCCCCTCGCTGCGCTCGGTGCTCGTGCTCGGTGGCTTCGTGGAGAAGCGCGTGGCCGCCGACGTGCAGGCCATCGTGACGAGCAACCGCGACGCGGCCATCCGTGACGCCTTCCTCATCGGTGGCGGCTCGTTCCTGCTGCTGCTCCTGGTGGTCGGCCTGAGCCTGTTCATGGCCCGCGCGGTCGCCCGGCCGCTGCGCCGCCTCACCGTGTCGGCCGACCGGATCGCCCGCGCCGCCGAGGCCGAGCTCGAGAGGGTGGCCGACGACGAGTCCGAGTCCGTGCGCCCGATCCGGCTCGACCCGGTCGACGTCGAGGGACAGGACGAGATCGGCGACCTGGCCCGCGCGTTCGACCGGGTGCAGACCACCGCCGTACGGCTGGTGGAGCGCCAGGTCCTCGGCCGGCGCAACGTCGCGCAGATGTTCGCGCACGTCGGCCGCCGTACGCAGAACCTGGTCGGCCGCCAGCTGGCCCTGATCGACAACCTGGAACGCCGCGAGACCGACAGCGACCGCCTCGGCGAGCTGTACCGCCTCGACCACATGTCCAGCCGTCTGCGCCGGAACGCGTCCAGCCTCGTCGTGCTCTCCGGTGGCGCCGGCGCCAACGAGCACATGGCGCCGCTCCCGCTGGTCGACGTCGTCCGTCTCGCCCTCGGTGAGATCGAGGACTACACCCGCGTGGACGTCGATGTCCCCGAGGAGGTCGTGGTCGTGCCGGCCGTCCTGGCCGACCTGACCCTGCTCCTGGCCGAGCTGATGGAGAACGCGACCGCGTTCTCCCCGCCGCACACCCGGGTCGTGGTCAGCGCGACCGAGCTGCGCGGGGGCGCCCGTCTGTCGATCGTCGACAACGGCCTCGGCATGCCGCCCGAGCGGATGGCCGAGGAGAACGCCCGTCTGACCCGCCGCGAGCGGCTCGACCTGGCCCCCTCCGAGGTGCTGGGCCTGTTCGTGGTCGGCCGGCTCGCCCGCCGCCACGGCATCGAGGTGACCCTGACCGAGACACCCGGTGGCGGCGTCACCGCGTGGGTCGACCTCAACCCGTCCCACCTGATCGCCCGGGTGCCCAGCATGGTCGCCCCCGAGATGGCCCCGTTCCCGTCGGTCGCCGCGCCGTCGGCCCCGGCCGCGCCGCAGGGCTACCACACCGCCGAGTTCGCGCAGGTCATCGCCGGTTCGGCGGCCCGGGCCTCGGTGCCCGGCAGCCAGCAGCCGTTCGACGCGAACGTGCTGGAGCGGGCGACCCGGACCCTCGAGACCGGGCAGTCGTGGAACGCGTTCTCGCCGGCCCGGGTCGCCCCGGCCATCGAGGAGCCGGTCTACGAGGCCGAGCCGGTCTACTCGCCCGGCCCGGCCTACCAGCAGCCGATCGCCCAGCCGATCGCGCAGCCGGCCGTCGACCCGGCGTACGAGCTGAACGCACCGGTCGCCGGCCGCGTACCGGCGGCCATGCCGGAGCTGCCGGCCGCCGGCCCGTCCGCGTGGCACCAGCAGCCAACCCCGGCCCCGCAGCCGACGTGGACGACGCCGGCCGTGGAAGCCCCCCAGCCGACCTGGAGCACCCCGCCGGCCGTCGAGGCGGCGCCGGCGTGGAGCACCCCGGCCGTGGAGGCGCCCCCGGCGATGCCGGCGATCCCGGCCATCCCGGCTCAGCGCACCCCCGAGGAGGACTACCGCCACAACACCCCCACGGCCTACGAGGCGCCGCGGCAGCAGCCTCCCGCTCCCGGTAACGGCGCCCCGCTGCGCCGTCGCGTGCCGGGCAGCCAGCTTCCCGAAGAGCCCGCCGCGCCCAAGATGCCCTCCCGGTTGCCGTCCCAGGACGACGCGCTCGCCGCCCGTTCGGCGTTCGACGACTTCGAGGCGGGTGTGAGCCGCGCCCAGTTCGACGCGGCCGAGACACAGATGACCGCGCCGCCGTCGGCCGGCCATGCACCGCTCGCCCGGCGCGTACCGGGCGCCACCCTGCCGCGGGACGAACCCAACTACCCGCCGCCGGCAAGTCCGAGCCTGCCGCTGGATCCGGATCAGGCCCGGGCCCTGATGGAACAGTTCGAGTACGGCGTCGCACTCGCACTGAACGAAACTCAGCCACAACCCGAGGGACAACCGCGATGACTTCCCCCTACTCGACCGAAACCGGCCACGGCTATGCCCAGCCCCAGCTGAGCGCGGAGGCCAAGACCTTCAACTGGCTGCTGGACTCGTTCACGTCCGGCACAGCGGGCGTCATCGAGGCCATCGCGGTGTCGTCCGACGGTCTGCTGATGGCGATGTCCGCGATCAAGGACCGGCCGAACGCGGAGCGCCTGGCCGCTGTCGTCTCGGGCCTCACCAGCCTCGCCGGCGGCGCCGCGAGCTGGTACCGGCTGGGCTCGCTCAACCGCGTCATCATCGACATGGCCGAGGGCTACCTGCTGGTCACCGCGATCAGCGCCGGCTCGGTGCTGGGGGTCATCGCCGACCGGTCCGCGAACCTCGGCACCCTGGCGTACGAGATGACGCTGTTCGCGACGAGGGCCGGCGGCGCGCTCAGCCCGCGCCTGATCGCCGAGTTGAAGAACGCCGTTCAGCAATGACCTATCCGGACCCCGACGACCCGGCACACCCGGCTCGGCCGAGTGTCCGGCCCTTCCTGCAGTCCGGTCCGCAGTCGGCCGGTGGCTACCGACCCGCCCCGCGCGAAGAGGTGCCTCCGGCCACTGACCCGACCGCGACCCTGCGCCCGTTCGTCATCACGTCCGGGCGCACCGACGGCGCCGATCCCGAGATCGGGATCGAAACCCAGGTGACCGTCAATCCGGCCGCGAACCGCGTGCGTCTCTCACCCGAGATGCGCGCCATCGTGGGACTGTGTGCCGAGCCCGTCTCCGTGGCGGAGATCTCGGCACGGTTGCGCCTGCACCTCGGCGTCACCCGCATCCTCGTCGGCGACCTGCGCGCCGCCGGCCAACTGGACGTGCACGTGCTCGACAACGACACCCCTGACCCTGAGACCATCATGCGAGTGATCCGTGGACTACGAGCAATCACCTAACCGCGCCTACGGCGCGGCCGCCGTGGGCAACGAGGGACGGCCGAAGAAGGCGCCGGTCCCGGTCAAGATCATCGTTGCCGGTGGCTTCGGCGTGGGCAAGACGACGACCGTCGGCGCCATCTCGGAGATCTCTCCGCTGACCACCGAGGCCGAGATGACCTCGGCGTCGGTCGGCATCGACAATCCGGGCCAGGCGTCGCTGAAGACCACGACGACCATCGCGATGGACTTCGGCGTGCTCACCATCGACCAGACGCTGAAGCTCTACATCTTCGGCACGCCGGGCCAGTCGCGCTTCGCGTTCATGTGGGACGACCTGATCAAGGGTGCGCTGGGCGCGCTCGTGGTGGTCGACACCAACCGGATCGACGACTGCTATCCGGCGGTCGACTACTTCGAGAAGGCCGGACTGCCGTTCGTCGTCGGCGTCAACACCTTCAACGGGCAAATGCAGTACAGCCTGGACGAAGTGCGCTGGGCCCTGGCCGTGCGCGAGGACGTTCCGGTCCTGGCGTATGACGCGCGCTTCAAAGCTTCCGTACGCGACGCCCTCCTGGTCGTCCTGGATCAAGCCCTCGACAAGGCCATTCGTCAAAAGGCGACGTAGGGTGTGCGGCGGGTCGCTCAGATCGAGGTTCCCAAATCGGCCTCGCAGCGGGCACAGTGGAAGGCGACCCGCTACGGAAGGACGATCAGGTGCGAGGCGGACTGGACGACGCGCTCGACAAGCTGGCGCGCCGTGATGAGTTGCGCCGCCGGGCGGCCGGGGAAGCCACGGGCACCCCAGCGGCCGTGACGGAGCTGGTCGAGGCGGTCGCGGGCGTCATCGGGCGCCACCCCGAGCTGGGCGTCAGCGTCGGCGTCGAGGGCGCCGGCGAGCCTCTGCTGCTGCATTTCTACGTCGCCGGCGGCCAGGTGCAGGTCAACGCGGAGAACGCGGCGGCCCTGCAGCCCGCCGACGTGGACGCGCCGCGGCACGCCGACGTCGACATCGAGATCGGTGAGCCGGTCGAGCGGCCCTGGTCGGCCGCGCCGGCCTCGCCACCCCCGGCCTCGCCTCCCCCGGCGAGCTACGACGATCAGGAGCGGTACGGCTACACGCCGCCGCCGCAGCCGGCCTATTACGACGAGTCCGACACGGCCGAGCGGCAGTACGGCAACTTCGACCAGCCGCCGGCGCCCGAGCAGCGCTCTCCGGTTCACGACGTGGGCGAGTCCTCGCGTGACCTCGGTGCCCGCCTGCGTGACCTCGGCATGGCCTCCTCCTCGCGCGAGGAATATCCGCCGCACCCGTTCGCCGCGACCCCGCCGCCGCAGGTGCCGGAGCAGTCGCAGGAGGCGACCCGCCGGATCACTCCGACGCCGCTGCCCAAACCGGTGCCGCTGCAGGTCGAGCGTCCCGAGGAGACCGAGATGGCGGCGCGCCGACTGGCCGCGATGTTGCGCGATGATCCCACTCTTCTGGAGCAGCAGTAGCGCAGAGTAATGTCGCCATCGCGACGAGCCCTCTTCCGAAAGTGACCGATTTGAGCGCTATCGGCGACGTCTGACATGTCTGGGTTCGGCCGTTCGGCCACTTTGATCCGGCACTCAGGGTGACGGCCTTGCCTCACGCTGCGTAACTGCATAGCGTTCGACGCGGCCCTCCCCCAGCCTGCCCCGGAGAAGAGTTCGATGTCGTCGCTGCCCGAAGTGCACCTGGTCGCCGGAACACCGGCCGAGGCGTTCCGGCTCGCGCCGGTCGTGCTCGCCATGCGCGAGCAGGGCCGGCTCACCCCGGTGCTGCTGACCACCGGCTCCGACACATCGGCGGTCGACGCGGCGCTGGGGCGCTTCCACCTCACGCCGAAGATCACCTTGCCCGCCGCGGGCACCCCGACCGAGACGATCCGCCGGTTCGACGAGCTCTGGGCCGGCCGCACGCCGGACGCGGTCGTGGTCCGCGACGATCTGCCGGCCGCGCTGGCGGCGTTCTGGCGGCGGATCCCGATCATGCAGCTCGACGCCGGACGGCGCGACGGCGACCTGGTCACGGCCTCGGCCCGGGAGACACAGCGGCGACTGCTGGCCCAGGTCGCCACCGTGCACCTCGCGGCCACCCCCTTGGCGGCGATGAACCTGCTCGACGAGCGGGTCGTCGCCGGCGACCTGCTGCTGACCGGCGGCACGGCCGCCGACGCCGCCGCCCGGTTGCTGCGGCGCCGCCCGCACCAGCGGCTGGTCGTGCTGGGCGTGCCGCCGGAGCGTGCCCAGGCGATCGGCCCGGCCCTGCGCTACCTGGCCACCCGCCACCCCGACCTCGAGGTCGTCGGCCCCGATCAGGTCCGGACGCCGGCCGAGGCGTACGTCGTGGTGACCGACGACGGCGACCTGCTCGAGGAATCACTCGCCTTCGGGACGCCGGTCCTGGCCATCGCCGAGGGCACGGAGTACTCCGAGGCGCTGCACGCGGGCAGCGTGCGGCTCGTGGCGGCCGATCCGGCCACCGTCACCAGCGCGGTGGCCGAACTGCTCGACAGCCGGGTCCGCCGCGACGCGATGGCGGCCGGTGGCAACCCGTACGGCGACGGACTGGCCGCCAAGCGCGTGGCCCAGGCGACCGCCGCCCTGCTCGGCCACGGTCAGTTCCCCGATCCGATGCCCGCCCGTCCGGTGGCGGGAGTGGCCCGATGAGGGAGAGCGCGATGGACGTCGTCACCTTCTGGACGAAGTCGTGGACGAGCGACGACCGGGTCGCGACGCGGCAGCTGCTCGCGCCCGACGCCGAGATCGAATGGAACCTCGACGCGCCGGTCGACGAGGAGGAGCTGGTGCGGACGCTGCACAAGATCGCCGTCTTCGCCGACACCGTCACCGTGGTCGAGCAGGCCCGGGCCGACGACGGCGCGGCGCTGCTCTACGACCTGGTGGCGCCGTTCGGCACGGTACGGATGGTGGAGTTCCTCGGCATCGAGGGCAACCGGATCACCGAGGTCCGCCAGGTGTACGACGTGACCGCCACCGATCGCTTCTTCCCCGGTCTCTACGAGCAGTAGACCGCCGTTACCCTTTGCACCATGGCAGATCGACTACGGGCCGACGCGCAGCGTAACCGCGCTGCTCTGCTCGCCGCCGCCCGTGAGGTCTTCGGCGAGCAGGGTCTTGACGCCTCGCTCGACGAGATCGCCCGGCGTGCGGGTGTCGGCAATGCCACCCTCTACCGCCGCTTCCCGACCCGGCGCGACCTGATCGCGGCGGTCTTCGCCGGCCAGATGACCGGTTATGTCGAGCTGGCCGACGCCGCGCTGGCCGACCCCGACCCATGGCAGGGCTTCGTCGGATATCTGGGGCGCCTCTTCGAGATCCAGGCGACCGATCGCGGCCTCTCGGAGATCCTGGTGACCAGCAGCTTCGACGACGATGAGCGGCTGTCCACGTTGAAGGCGACCGCGCAGCGCGGCGCGGCCGAGGTGATCCGGCGGGCCCAGGAGACGGGCCGGTTGCGGGCCGATTTCAGCCGGCGCGACATCAGCCTGCTCATGCGGGCGAACGCCGGGGTGCTGCGCAGCTCGAGTGATCCGGCGGTGTGGCGACGGCATCTGTCACTGGTCATCGACGGTCTGTCATTTAAGGATCTTTAAGGCGTTCAGCAAGGTCATTTAACGCGCAGCGGACGAGACTCGACTTCCGTCGTCACCCCCTGCGATCGGAGTCACCCCATGCAACGCAGTCGTCTGCGCCTGGCCATCTATGCCTCGGCGGCCGTCCTCGCCGTGGCCGGCGGCGTCGGCGCGGCGGTCGCGGCCACCAACCCGGCCGGCACCACCGCCGCGACGGGCGGCCTCACCGCCACGTTCAGCAAGGACAGCGACTGGGGCACCGGCTACCAGGCCCGCTACACGATCAAGAACGGCACGGGCGCCGCCGTGAACGGCTGGCAGCTCGCGTTCGGCCTGCCGTCGAGCGCCAAGCTGGGCAGCTTCTGGGACGCCACGATCACCACCTCGGCCGGGGTGTCCACGGCGAAGAACCCGGGTTACGCGCCGACGATCGCGGCCGGCGCGACCGCGCAGTTCGGCTTCATCGTGACCGGCAGCGGCGCCCCGACGAGCTGCACCATCAACGGAGCGGCGTGCGGCGGCGGCACAGCTCCGACGACCGTTCCCACGAAGTCGCCGACCACCGCACCCACCACCGCACCGACAAAGCCGCCGACCACCGCGCCGACGACGGCCCCTCCCGTCCCGACCGCACCCACCGCGACCGCGCCGCCCGCCACGACCGCACCTCCCGCTACAACCACCCCTCCCGTCGGAAATAACGGGAATGTGCG
This sequence comes from Paractinoplanes atraurantiacus, assembly GCF_900215205.1. Classification (GTDB taxonomy): domain Bacteria; phylum Actinomycetota; class Actinomycetes; order Mycobacteriales; family Micromonosporaceae; genus Actinoplanes; species Actinoplanes atraurantiacus. Next base: position 135,434 of record NZ_OBDY01000001.1, on the reverse strand, counting down.
TTTCGCGCCGTACGTTGACATGGGTCTGCTCTCCAACGGAAGCACCACGCTGGCGCAACTAGGGACGAGCGGCAACACCAAGTCGTTCAGCCTGGCCTTCGTCACCAGCGCCGGCTGCAAGGCGAGCTGGTTCAACGCCTTCGACCCGCGGGCCAAGCAGTTCGCCGACCAGATCGCCGCGGTCCGCGCGGCCGGCGGCGACGTCAAGGTCTCGTTCGGCGGCGCCACCGGCATCGAGCTCGCCCAGGCCTGCACCAGCGTCACCGCGCTCCAGGCGGAGTACCAGGCCGTCGTCAGCGCGTACAACCTCAAATACATCGACCTCGACATCGAGGGCGCCGCGGTGGCCGACCCGACCACGATCGCCCGCCGCTCGACCGCGCTCGCCGCTCTGCAGAAGGCCAACTCTGGCCTGAAGATCTCGCTGACCCTGCCGGTGCTGCCGGAGGGCCTGACCGCGGACGGACTCAACGTGGTCCGCTCGGCCAAGAACGCCGGCGTCGACCTCGACCTGGTCAACATCATGGCGATGGACTACGGCCGGGCCGGTCAGGACTACGGCGACCTGGCCATCCAAGCCGTGAAGTCCACCAAGGACCAGATCAAGTCGATCTACGGCAACGGCGACGCGGCCGCGTTCAAGATGGTCGGCGTCACCCCGATGATCGGCGTCAACGACGACAACGGCGTCTTCGGCCTGGCCGACGCCCGTGACCTGGTCGCCTTCGCCAACACCAACCACATCGGATTCGTCTCGATGTGGGAGACCAACCGCGACAAGAACGCCTGCAACGGCGCCCTCTTCCAGTGCACCAACGTGGCGCAGTCGCCGTTCGACTTCAGCAAGATCTTCGCCGGCTTCACCGGCTGACAACCTTTCCCATCCCCAAAGGCGTGACTCCGGGCCCCCACCCGGAGTCACGCTTTTTGCCGCTCAGGCGAAGCCGCGTCCCGCTTCGGCCAGGGCCTCGGACGCCAGCTCCCAGAGGCTGGTGCCCGGGGGCCGATCGAGCCAGATGTGCAACGCCACCCGCAGGGCCGCGAGGAAAGCCGCCGAGGTCATCTTCACCCGTACGCCCGCGGGGTCGTCGCCCAGGCGCACGGCGATCTCGGCCGAGAGCTCGCGCTCGAGCGCCGCGAAGGTCTGCACCTGCGCTCCCACCAGCGACGCCTGTGTGCGCACGAGCCGGCTGCGCGCCACCCACTGCGGGTCGACGTCGCCCATCTCGCGGTAGAACTGCTCCGCCGCCGCGGTGAGCGCGGCCCACGCCGGCTCGTCCGCCGGGCGCGCCCGCACAAGCGCGATCATCGAGTGGATGCGCTGGTAGTCGCCGTACAGCAAGGCTTCTTCCTTGCTGCTGAAGTAGTTCGAGAAGGTGCGGCGGGAGACGCCGGCCTCGTCGGCGATCGCCTCGACCGTGATCCGGTCGGCGCCGTGCTCTATCGCCAGCCGCATCGCCGCGTCGTGGAGGGCCTGACGGGTCGCGGCCTTCTTGCGTTCGCGCAGTCCGGGCTCGGCCGTGGTGCTCATGACATGAGAGTACCGGCGTGTGACTCGCTTCTCAATGAGAAAACTTGCGCACTGGGCAGGTCCAGCGGATAGTTGTATGTGGCAATCAAATCCGTGGGGAGGCCGGCCGTGAACGATGACGCTCTGCTGGCGCAGATGCAGGAATTGCTCAGCGCCGTCCGCGTGTTCAAGAGCAGGCTGGCGCCGTACAACGCGGCCGTGCCGGCCGGCACGCTCGGACCCCTCGTGATGATCGCCACCGGCCGCGGCACTCACGTGAAGTCGCTGGCCGCCGAGTGTGCCCTCGATCCCTCGACGGTCAGCCGCTCCGTTGCAGCGCTGGTCAAGGCCGGTCTCGTCGAGCGAGCGGCCGACCCGGCCGACGGCCGGGCCGCGGTTCTCGCCGTCACCGAGCATGGCCGGCAGGTCCTCGACGAGGTCATGACCCACCACCATCGGCAGCTTGCCGATGCCCTGCGCGACTGGACACCCGAGGAGCGACGCGCCCTCTCGACGATGCTTCAGCGCTTCACCGACGATCTGATGGAGGCTGCGCGATGAGCACCCCAAGCATCACCGGCGCCCGACCGGGTGCCATGTCACACCGCCAGATCATGGAGGCCCTCTCCGGCCTCCTGCTGGTGCTCTTCGTCGCGATGGCCAGCTCGACCATCGTCTCGACCGCGCTGCCGACGATCATCGGCGCGCTCGACGGGTCACAGACCCAGTACACGTGGGTGGTCACCGCCACCCTGCTGACCGCCACCGCCTCCACACCGATCTGGGGCAAGCTGGCCGACCTGTACAGCAAGAAGTTGCTTGTGCAGATCAGCATCGTCGTCTTCGTGCTCGGCTCGATCATCGCCGGCTTCGCGCAGACCGCCCCGCAGCTCATCGCCGCCCGCGCGTTCCAGGGTCTCGGCATGGGCGGCGTCCAGGCGCTGGTCCAGGTCGCGATCGCCGCGATGATCCCGCCGCGGGAGCGCGGCCGCTACAACGGCTACCTCGGTGGCGTCATGGCCCTGGCCACGGTCGGCGGCCCGCTGCTCGGCGGTCTGATCGTCGACAGCAGCCTCGGATGGCGCTGGTGCTTCTTCATCGGTGCCCCGATCGCCGTGGTCGCCCTGGTCGTCCTCCAGAAGACCCTGAACCTCGAGGTCATCCGCCGGGCCAACGTCAAGATCGACTACCTGGGGGCCACCCTGATCGCGGCCGGTGTCAGCGTCCTGCTGATCTGGGTCTCGTTCGTCGACAGCTCGTTCGCCTGGATCTCGTGGGAGAGCGCCGTGATGGTCGGTGGCGCCCTGATCCTGCTGGCCGCCGCCGTCTGGACCGAGAAGCGGGTCGCCGAGCCCGTGGTCCCGCTCGACATCGTGGCCAAGCGCAACACCGCCCTGGCCATCCTGGCCAGCCTCTCGGTCGGCATGGCCATGTTCGGCGGCGCCGTCTTCCTCGGCCAGTACTTCCAGATCGGCCGCGGCTACAGCCCGACCGAGGCCGGCCTGCTGACCATCCCGATGATGGGCGGCATCCTGATCTCGTCGACCATCTCGGGCCGCCTCATCACCAAGTACGGCAAGATCAAGCCGTACATCCTGGCCGGCACCATCGTTCTGGTCGCGGGCTTCGCCGGGCTCTCGTTCCTCGACCACGACACCCCGCTCTGGTACGTCGGCGCCTCGATGTTCCTGGTCGGCGCGGGCGTCGGCATGTCGATGCAGAACCTGGTCCTGACCGTGCAGAACACGGTGGCGCTCAAGGACATCGGCGCGGCCAGCTCGACGGTCGCCTTCTTCCGCTCGCTCGGCGGCACGATCGGCGTCTCGGTCCTCGGCGCGGTCCTGGCCCGCCGGGTCACCGACACGATCACCACCGACCTGGCCAACGCCGGCGTCTCGGGTGGCAGCTCCTCGGGCGGCAGCGTGAGCACGCTGAACCTGTCGGCCCTGCCGGACGCGGTGCAGCACATCGTCCGGGCCGCGTACGGCGACGCCACCGGCCACATCTTCCTCATCTCGGCGGCGGTCGCGGTGGTCGGTGTGGTGGCCGCGGCCTTCCTCAAGCCGATCGCGCTGCGGACGACGGTCGACGTCGACGCTCCCGCTCCCGCTTCGCCCGCGAAGGAAGAGGCGCTCGCCCGCTGATCTCCCCTTCCCGCGATGCGGCACCCCGCAGGGTGCCGCATCGCTGTGTATCCGGCTCGTTACAGACGTGGCGACAATCGTCACGTCCGTAGACATGGAACTCAGGGCTAACGCAGAGCTAACCTTCGAAAGCGGAGCGCTGATCATCCTCATTCTTGGGCCCGCGCTGCCGATCAATGGTGCCGGAGCTGAGGGAGGTGGCAGGTTGGACGCCGAGAGTCTCTCCGCCGCCCTGCTCGAGCTCGAAGACGAGATCAACTGGGACGCGGAGGCGATGCTCGACCGCGCCGTCCGCCTCGAGCGGCAGGCGCGCCTGCTCGGCAACGAGCTGCTCGCCACCCGGGCCCGGCTCAGCCAGGCCAACCTGCGGATGCGGGCCGGCGACGTCGCGGGCGCGGCCCAGCGCATCTGGAAGGTGCACCAGTGGGCGGTCGACAACGGCGCCCGCCAGCTCACCGCACGCACCCACCTCGTCTGGTCGAACATCCACCGCCACCTCGGCGACCCGGCCCAGTGCCTGGAGCACGCCGTGCTCAGCGTCGAGCTGCTCGACGAGACCGCCACCGACCACATGCGCGTCTGGCACCGGGTCAAGCTGGCCGACGCCCTGGCCTTCAGCCACTCCATCGACGCCGCCCGCTATCGCTTCGAGCAGGCCGAGAGGCTGGCCATCGAGTACGGGCGGCAGGACCTGCGCCTCGCGGTCCTCAACAACTTCGCGTACGCGGAGTACGCCGCCGGCAACCACGAGCAGGCCGAGCGGGTCGCGCAGCGCCTCCAGCGGCACGCAGCCGAGCACGGCTTCGAGCTCGACGCGTCGCTGCTCGACACCATCGGCCTCATCGAGATCGGGCGCGGGCGCTACGCCGAGGCGGAACACACGCTCGAGGTCTGCATCGAGCGCCACCTGGCCGGCCGCGAGGACGACGCCGACGCGCTGCCCGAATATCTGCTCACCCTCACCCGGGCCCAGCGCGGCCTGGGTGCGTACGACCGGGCCCAGGCCAGCCTGGACGCCTGCCGCAGCCTGTGTGTGGAGCGTGAGCTGGCCGACGTGCTGGTGCGGGTGCATCAGGAGCAGGCCGAGCTGCACGCGGCCCGGGGTGAGTTCGCCCGGGCGTACGAAGTCCACAAGCTCTTCTTCACGGCCTTCACCAACCTGCATTCGCGGCAGCGGGAGGCGCAGGCCCGCACCCGGCAGGCCCTGTTCGAGACGGCCGAGGCCCGCCAGGAGGCCGAAAGATTCCGCGAGCAGGCCCGCCGCGATCCGCTGACCGGGCTGCGCAACCGCCGCTACCTCGACGAGCAGCTGCCCGGCCTGATCGACACCGACCCCGGCCTGGTCGTCGCGATCATCGACCTCGACCACTTCAAGCGGATCAACGACCAGCTCTCGCACGACGTCGGCGACCAGGTGCTCGTCCAGGTGGCCAAGCTGCTGGAGACGGAGCTGGCCGCCGTCTCGAAGGAGGCGTTCGTGGCCCGGCTGGGCGGCGAGGAATTCGTGATGGTGATGCCGGGCCGCTCCGTGGCCCAGGCCGCCGCCGAGTTCGACGGCATCCGCCGCGCCGTTCGCCGCTACGACTGGGGCACGCTCACCCGCGGCCTGCCGGTCACGATCAGCATCGGCGTCGCCGGCCTCGCCGAGACCGACAGTGACAACCTGCTGTCCCTGGCCGACCGCAACCTGTACGCGGCCAAGCACGCCGGCCGCGACCGCGTCGTCCACCGCGGCGCCCGCGCGGCAGCGGCCTGAGCTGGGACTGAACTTGATCAATTAGGACGGCTACGCTGTACTCCGCACTGGCGGACGTAGGAGGCGGTCGTGGAGAACGAAGTCGCACCCCCGGGTGTGAACATCAACGTGCCGCACTCCGCCCGCATCTACGACTACTGGCTGGGCGGCAAGGACAACTTCGCGGTCGACCGGGCCGTCGGCGAAGCCATGATCAAGGCGATCCCCGGCATGCGCTACATGGCCGCCGAAAATCGCAAGTTCGTCCACCGCGCGGCCCGCAACCTGGTCGAGAAGGAAGGCATCCGCCAGTTCCTCGACATCGGCACGGGCATTCCGACCCGGCCCAACCTGCACGAGGTGGCCCAGCGGATCGAGCCCACGGCCCGCGTGGTCTATGTGGACAACGACCCCATCGTCCTGGTGCACGCCCGCGCCCTGATGATCAGCACGGAGCAGGGCCGCAGCGAGTACATCTCGGCCGACATCCGCGACCCCGCCTCCCTGCTCAAAGATCCGGTCCTGCTCGAGACGCTCGACTTCAGCCAGCCGATCGGCCTCACCCTGATCGCCATCCTGATGCTGATCGCCGACCAGGACGACCCGTGGGCCGGCGTGGCGGCCCTGCGCGACGCGATGCCGTCAGGCAGCTGCCTGGCCATCACCCACCCGACGGCCGACTTCGCGCCCGAGGAGGTCGGCGAGGCGGTCGCCGCCGCCACAAGCGCCGGCATGACCTTGGTCGCCCGCACCAGAGAGGCCGTCGAGCGCCTGTTCGGCGACTGGGAGCTGCTGGAGCCCGGCCTGGTGCCCGTCTCCAGCTGGCGCCCCGACGAGCAGGTCGACAACCCGAAGGCCGCCTACTACTGGGCCGGCGTAGCCCGCAAGCCGTAAGCCAGGCCACCGCTCGCCTCTCGCCCCGCCCCGCCTTGGCGCCGCACCGGCTGCCCGCCCCGCGCCGCGCGCGCCCTTCCACGCACCGCCTTCGCCGACCCGTCCCACCGCAGCGCCACGCTGCCTGCCTACCCCGCGCCCCGCCCCTGTCCCCGCGCCCGCCTTCCCCTGACCCACCCTCGGGCCGCACCGCCTGCCAGCCACACGCCCGCCTTCGCGCGACGCCACCTGCCTGCCTTACGCCCCGCCTTCGCGCCCCGCCGCCTGCATGCCTTACGCCCCGCCTTCGCGCCACACCGCCTGCCTTACGCCCCGTCTTGGCGCCGCGCCCGCCTTCCCCCAGCCCCGCCCCAATGGGCGCCGCGCCACCTGCCGACCCCACGCCCCGCGCACCCACCTTCCCCCCGGGCCCGCGCCCGCCTCGAGCCGGCCAGCGTGAAGGAGCCCGAGGCCGGACTGCGCGAAGCGCGGGCGAAGACCGCCGGGCACGGCGAGCGGCTCTTCGAGAATGACCGCAGCGGTCGCCACGATCTCCTCGGCCTTGATCAATGGCTCTGAACCCAATGTCTCTGCCCTGGAAAAGCCCGCACCGTGCAGTGCGGGGCTCAGGGTCTGGTCGGTCAGTAGCGCCGGGCTCGCGCCTTACGCGCTGGGATCGAGGCCCCCGCTCAGGTTGCCGGGCGAGGTGACCGGGGGCGGTGTCCTTCTGGAGCACCTTGGCGTGAGCCTCCAATTCCTCCTTCGAGCCGCGCCTGCCACACGCCGCGCCGCGCCCGCTTGGTGCCGCACTGCAAGCCGCTCACCGCCCGAGCCGCCCGCGAGCCGCCCGAGCCGCGCGCAAGCCGCCCGAGCCGCGGGCAAGCCTCCCGAGCCGCGCGCAAGCCACCCGAGCCGCCTGAGCCGCCCGAGCCGCGCCCGAGCCACCCGAGCCGCGCCCGAGCCACCCGAGCCGCCCGAGCCGCGCCCGAGCC
>NZ_OBDY01000001.1:0-128170 GCF_900215205.1 Paractinoplanes atraurantiacus | reverse complement strand
CCCGAGCCACCCGAGCCGCCCGAGCCGCGCCCGAGCCACCCGAGCCGCCCGAGCCGCGCCCGAGCCACCCGAGCCGCCCGAGCCGCGCCCGAGCCGCCCGAACCGCGCCCGAGGCGCGAAGCCAACCGGCCGAGCGATCCGGCACGGGGGAACCGGACCGCCCGGCCGGAGCCTGGCGGCGCCCTCAAGGGCGCGGGAGCGGGTGTTACGGCGTCACACCCACGAATTCAGTTGTTTACATCGCGCCAATAGCGGGTATCCACCAGGCAGCTTCCACGAGAAAATCCATCGGTCGGCGCACACGGCGCGTAATCACGCCGTGCCCCCGCCGACAGCGAGTGACCGCTCGATTGAGGCGCTCGGAGTGCGGCGCCTCGAGCATCATCGCGACGGCGGCGAGCGTGATCACTCACCCCTGTCGGAACCACCCTCCTCTGTGGACGTCCCTGGGTCGGCCGCCGGCGTGCCGGGGCGGGACAGGGCATACCTGATACCACCAAAACGGTGCGTGACAGCGCTGGCGCGGGTCGTTGCCGCGGCCACGTCGTCGGTCACCGTCTCATCTCGATAGAGCGGAGCCGGGTTGCCCCGGCGCGACCCCTCGGCCGTGTCGGGGTCGCCCTGGTCGAAGTGCTCGGGACCGATGTTGGGAACGGACATTGTGGTACCTCTCGCTCGGACGCCCCCGCCAAGGAGCCTCGCGCCGAGGCCGCAGACGCCGTTTCCGCGACCGATCAGTCACTCAAAGATGTCACCCTTAGTGACCCCCAAGAGAGTGCGTACGTGCGTTATCATGCTCACAATCCCGTGAGTACGCAAGGCCAAATGCACGTGCATTTGCACAACGTGTGAGGCATTGATTGCTCACTGGAGAGCATCTGCCTCCGGACGATCCCCGACCGGAGCAAACCAAGGGAGCTTCACATGACGCACGCGGTTAACGGCATCCCCGCCGGGCAGTTGGAGGGTGTCACCTGGCAGAAGAGCCGGCGCAGCAACCCCAGCGGCAACTGCGTCGAGGCTGCCGTTCTCCCGAACGGTGATGTGGCCATGCGCAACTCTCGGGACCCCGAGGGCCCGGCCCTGATCTACACCCCGGCCGAGATCGAGGCGTTCCTGGGCGGAGTTCGCGACGGCGACTTCGACAACCTGCTCGCCTGAGACTCAGACGGTCAAAAGACCAAAAACTAGAGGCGTACGAGACTGCAGCTCGTACGCCTCTAGTGTGAAACCCGAAAAAAGCCCGTCAGGCCGGTCGGCCGATCTCGTGCAGCAGCTTGCCGAGGATCTCCGGCGTGTGGTTCGGCGGCTCGGCGTCGATGCAGACCCGCTCCATGGCCATTGCGTACTGGTCGACGTCCTCGCGCTTGTCCAGATAGATCGCGCTGGTCAGCTGCTCGACGTAGACGACGTCGGGCAGCTCCGGCTCGGGGAAGCGCAGGATCGCGAACGGCCCGCCCGCGGCGGCGTGACCGCCGGCGTGGAACGGGATGATCTGCAGCCGGACGTTCGGCTTCTTGGCCGCCTCGATCAGGAACTCGATCTGGGCCCGCATCACGTCGATGCCGCCGATCGGCCGGCGCAGCACCGCCTCGTCGATCACCGCCCAGAGCTGTGGCGCGTCGGTGGGCCGGTCGAGGATCGCCTGGCGCTGCCGGCGCAGGTCGACCCGGCGGTCGATCTCCTCCGGCGTGACACCGGCGTGGCCCAGCATGATCACCGCGCGCGCGTAGTCGGCCGTCTGGAGCAGACCAGGAACGAACTGGATCTCGTACGTACGGATCAGCGTCGCCGCCGCCTCGAGGCCCAGATAGGACTGGAACCACCCGGGCATGACATCACTGAACTGCTGCCACCAGCCGGGGTTGTTGGCCTGCCGCGCCAGCACGAGCAGCGATTCCCGCTCGGCGGCGTCGTTGACCCCGTACAGGGTCAGCAGGTCGTTGACGTCACGCTCCTTGAAGCTGACCCGGCCGAGCTCCATGCGACTGATCTTCGAGCCGGAGGCCCGGATCTCCCACCCGGCGTCCTCACGGGTGATCCCCTTGGCTTCGCGGAGCTTGCGCAACTGCGTGCCGAGCAGGATGCGCAGGACGGTAGGGCCGCCGCTCGGCGCCTCCTCCTGCTGCGTACCCGCGCTCACCTGACTCCTCGTCATAGCTGTGTGTGGGCTGCCGGCCGCAGTCCCCAAGCATCCTAAGGGGGAGATCCTCCACGGCGAAACAACCCGAGCGCAACGCCCGAAGCATTCGCCCCCTGCGGATGCACGTGCATCCGGCCTTGCGAACGCACCTGTCGGCGAGGATGATAGCTGACAGACACGCACCGATTGCTGACAGAGCGTGCTGAAAGTTCGGCTTCTCGGCCGATGCGGGGGCCTGGTGGCGGTGATTTCCGCCCCGACGTCCGTGTCTGACGAGATCTGGGAGGGTCCACTCGATGTCCACGGCACCGACCGCTACCCCCACCATCGCCCCACCCCAGCGAGACCCGGCGGACGTCGCGCCCGCCGACAGCTACCACCCGTCCGACCGGGTGTGGGTCTACCGCGACGGCTGGCGGGCCGGCGTGATCGAGGCGGCTTCGCCTCGCGCGGTGACTGTCACCTATCGCCCCGGCGCCCACCTCGGCACCGGCGTCGACACCTTCACCGCGCCGTACGTGACGGCCCGCTCGTCCGAGGACCCGGCGGTCGACCGCCGCCAGCCGTTCCCCGGCCGCGGCAGCCTCTACACCCAGTCCGGCCTTCCGCTGCGCCACTCGGCCGCATGACCGGCGCCGTCACGGTCGCCGCTGTCGTCGGCCTCCTGAGCCTCCTGTCGGGCGTGTGGCTGGGCTGGCGCCTCCGCCAGACCAACAACCCGTGCCCCACATGCGGCGTCACCCACGCCGCGACCGCCACCAGCCGCTCCTAGCGCGCCGCCACACCTGAGCACTCGCCCATCGGGCGGGTGCTCTTTCGCGTGTCACCCCACCGGGTCGATGTTGAAGTTGTCCCGGAAGACGTTGGCCGGGTCGTACTGCTTCTTCAGGGCTCGCAGCCGGGCCAGCGACTTCTCCGGCCACGCTTCGTGCACACGTTCGGGGCTCTGGTCGGTCTCGAACGAGAGATAGAGACCCCGGAAGTGGGACCCCATCGCCGCCCACTTTTCATCCATTTCGTCCTTTGATGAGCCGAAAGCGACGACTGAGAAGTTGGCCGATCGGTGCGAATAGGCGGTGGCGTCCTCCGGCACATCGGCGACGGCTCCGCCGACCGAGCGCACCTGGAAGAAGTAGACCGTTCCCGAGCTGAGCAGCTCGGCCGCCGCGTCGCAGAACTCCGGCGTCAGATGGTCGATCAGGCCCGAGCGGGCCACCGGCTCGCCCTGCCCCTCGTGGGTCGCGTCGGGCACGTTCATCACACCGGCGTACGGCACCAGCTGCACCTGCTGGTCGAGCAGCGGCGCGATCTGCGCGACCGGCGTGAACCGCTCGATGATGGTCTCCGGCTTCACGGCGTCGACCACCCCGTACACCTGGGCCAAGGATTGCCCCCGGCGTGGCGGCCCCATGATCAGGTTGGTGGTGACGTCGCGCGGCGCCGCCTCCATCGCCTCGCCCCACGCCCGCAGCAGCCCGGCCGCGTCCGACGCCTCGAACACGAACTGGCCGAAGCCGACATCGCCGATCTCGTTCACCTCGAACTCGAACGCGGTCACGATGCCGAAATTGGCGCCGGCACCCCGTACGGCCCAATAAAGCTCTTGGTTCTCCTCATCGCTGACCCGGACCTGGCGGCCGTCGGCGAGCACCATCTCCGCCGCCCGCACATGGTCGATGGTCAGCCCGTGCTCGCGGGCCAGCCAGCCGATGCCGCCGGCGGTGGCCAGGCCACCCACGCCCACGCCGCCGTAGTCGCCACTGCTCAGCGCCCACCCGTGCGGCGCCAGCACCGCGGCCACGTCCTTCCAGCGGGCGCCGGCCTCGACCCGCACCAGGCGATGCTCGGCCGACAGGACGGTGATCTCCCGCATGGACGACAGGTCGATCACGATGCCACCGTCGTTCGTGGACCGTCCGCTGATGCCGTGCCCGCCGCTGCGTACGGCCAAAGGAACTTTTTGCTCCTTGGCGAAAGCGATCGCCTCGGCCACCTGCCCGGCGTCGCGCGGCTGGATCACCAGACCCGGCGAGCCACCACGCATGTAGGTGGAGCGCACCTTGGCGTACCCGAAATCGCCGGGCTCGACGGCCGACAGCGAAGGCGGCAGACCGTCGTAGTCGATGTCGTCCCGCCGCTGCGCGAGCACGGCGGCGCTGCGCACCGGCCCGGTCGTCACCCCCTCGCGGGCACGTTCCCGCCCGACCGCCTCCCGCACCGCCGGAATCACCTCGGCCGCGAAACGCTGCATCTCCTGCGGGTCGTCGGTGCCGAGGATGAAGGTGGCGACGCCGTTCTCCAGCGCCATCGGGACGAGCTCGCCGATCCACTCCTCGGGCGACTTGCCCGGCCCGCCGATGTTGAGCAGCCGCCGGATCTCCCGCGGATCACGACCCGCGGTCGTGGCCGCCTCGTCGATCAGCTCATTTCCCCGGGCGAGATCACCCGATTTGAGGTACGAGAGTGACGGCAGCCACCCGTCGGCCTTGGCCCCCACGAGGCGCAGCATCCGCGGTTTGTAGGCGCCCACCCAGATCGGCACCTCATGCTCGGGCGCCGGCCCGCGCTTGGCCCCGGCCAGTTCGTAGTAGGTGCCGTCGTAGCGCAAATGTTTGGTCTCGGCCTCGTTCCACAGCTCGCGGATGACGTCGATGGCCTCGCCGAGCTGCTCCACCGACTCGCCGGGCGTACGCCGGGGAAAGCCCATGGCGACCATGGCGTCCCAGAAGGCGCCGGCGCCGAGACCGAGCGCCAGCCGCCCGCCGGAGAGCAGGTCGAGGCTGGCGGCGGCACGGGCCAGGACCGGGGCCGGCCGCATCGGCACGTTGAGCACGTTGCCGGCCAGGTGGATCGTCTCGGTCTGCGCGGCCACCCAGCTCAGCAGCGTCCACGTGTCCAGGAACGCCGGCTGGTACGGGTGGTCCTGGAACGTGACCAGGTCGAAGCCGAGCTGCTCACTGAGCTGCGCGCGAGCGACAGCGGCCCTGGGCGGATTGTTGACGGGAGTGATGAACGTCCCGAATTCGAGCGGGTGACCGTAATCCACTCGTTGATCGTAGGTGTGCCAGGTGACGCAGCGTACGTTTTTAGGCACACGGTGGTGGGTATCTATGCGCCCGTCCGGCATCCCTCTCGGAGGTGGTCAGCCGTGCTCGATCCCACTGACAAGGCCGCCTTCGACGGCTTGGTGACCCAGCTGCGCGAGAAGGACCCCCGCTTCTGCCGGCGCGTGGACCGGATGAGCCGGCCCAGGCGCCGACTGCGGATCGCCCTGGCGGTTCTGCTGTGGACGATCGCCCCGCTGTGCATCGTCTTCGGCGGCTGGACGGGCGTGCTGATGGCGGTGCTGGCCGTCGGCTACGGCACGTACCTCTTCAACAAGTCCTCCGGGGCCTTTTACCGCCACTTGTCCCCAGTAAGCCGCTCGTAGACCTCGACGTACCGGTTACGGGTCGCTTCGACCACCTTGTCCGGAATCTCCGGTCCCGGCTCGGTACGGTCCCAGTCAGTGTTGTGGGTGGCCCAGTCCCGCAGGAACTGCTTGTCGAGGTAGCGCTGCGTGCCACCCGGCTTCCACTCGTCGGCCGACCAGAACCGGGCGGCATCCGGGGTGAGCAACTCGTCGGCCAGCTTCAAAGAACCATCCTTGGCCACCCCAAGCTCGATCTTGGTGTCCGCGATGATGATCCCCTTGGCCGCCGCGATCTCCGACCCCCGCCGGTACACCTCGAGCGTGATCCGCTTGAGCTCGGCCGCCCGCTCGGCCCCGAGCTTCGCCTCGACATCGCCGTAGGTCATGGGCTCGTCATGCCCCTGCCCCGGCGGCACCTTGCTGCTAGGCGTGAAGATCGGCTCAGGAAGCTGAGACCCTTCGATCAGCCCCGGCGGAAGCACCACACCGGAGACGGCGCCGTCCCGCTCGTAGTCCTTGAGCCCCGACCCGGCGAGATAGCCCCGCGCGATGCACTCGACCATGACCATGTCGAGCCGCTCACACCGCACGGCACGGCCGGCCCACTCAGCGGGAACATCGGTGCTGGAGATGATGTGGTTCGGCACCACGTCAGCAAGCTGCTCGAACCACCAGAGCGACAGCTGGGTGAGGATCTTCCCCTTGTCCGGGATAGCCGTGGGAAGCACGACGTCATAGATCGAGATCCGATCCGACGCGACGAGAAGGATGTCCTCCCCATCGGCGTAGATCTCCCGAATCTTCCCCGAGTGCAACAGCTCCACGTGCTCCCCTTAGCCAGTCGGTGTCCCCTGCTCACGCTATCCGACCCTCAAGATGAGGTTCGAACACAGCAGGGCGCCTAGCGACGTCTCAGCTCAGCGGCGAAAGCCCGCCGTTCGGTGGCGGATAGCTGGTTGTACCGAGCCCACACCCTGGTAAGCGAACTCTTGGGCCGACGGCCTTGGAACACCCAATGCCTCAAAACAGCTTGTTCCTCGGCGGTCAACTCCGACGCCGCTTCCAAGATGTCATCAGTGGTGCCGACCTCCGGCGTTCCCGCCCGGCAACGATCACATGACGTCACCAAACCGGAGTCTCCCATCGACAACGTTAGCTTCGCTGTGCGCAGAGCGTCTTCGGGATAGGTATCGCCAGCGCTTGTACCACAGAAGCGACAGGCGTAGTCATCCGCAGCAAAGATTGCAGCGCGCTCCTTGGCCGTCGGGACCTTGGGTTTGCGCGACTGGTAACCGTCTTGCCACACCGCCCCGCCTTCCTGGACCAGGCGAAGTTCCTTCAGCGCCAGCGAACGATCTTCGCGGTTAGTCGAGATGACCCAACCTTCGTCACGGAGGTCCCGCATTCGGCGATCGAGCTGCTCGTCCTGCTCCTCCTTGTCCGCAGTGCTCAGCGCTGTGCGCATCTGCTGCTTAGTGAAGACGCCTCCTTGCCGCACTTCGGTATGCAGCCAGAGAGCTATGCGCTTGCGGCCGGACAGGCTCGTGTTACGCCAATCAAGTCGGGTCATGACCGTCATACTCGCATTGCGGCGCGACCCGTCGGCAGCGTCCTTGACCCTCGATTGGGAGACGACGATGATCTCGGAGCACACCAGCGCCACCACGAATGGGGACACATCCGTGATTCTGCCCGGTCCAGCAAACGCCGTGGATGTTCAAAACGTGGTTGAGCTGCGCCTCGACGCTCTCGATAAGTCAGGCCTCCTGGAAACACTGTCCATTGAGTACCGCGACCGTCCCCTGCCGCTGCCTGTGATTCAGATGCCGATCAATCTGCTGACCTATAACCCCAACACGCACCGGATCAGAGCACAACGGGCGTTGGACCCCGAGCGCGACAGAGCGCTGGAAATGGACCCTTACGGACAGACGGCACAGAAGTACCTCCATGACTTGCTCATGGGAAGTCCGACAGATCCGGGGAAGACAGATCCGAGCTTCGACGCCCTGAAGGAGGACTTGCGCGAACACGGCCAGAACGAGCCTGGCATCATCACGCGGTCCGGGGTTCTGATCAACGGCAATACGCGCCGGGCCGCACTAAAAGAGCTGGGCTCTGAGAACATCCGTGTCGCAGTCCTGCCAAAGGATGCCGGGCTGGACGACATTCAGGGCATCGAACTCGCGCTCCAGTTGCGCAAGGATCACCGGCGCGACTACTCCTTCATGAACCTTCTGCTTGCAATAGACGAGCGCGTAGCTTCCGGCCATCCGCCGGTCAAGATCCAGCGAGCATTCCGGATGAAGGCGGCGACTTTCGAGAGAAATGTCTGGATTCTTCAGTTCGTCCGGGAGGCCATCGAACGCAGCCGTTCCGCCGGGACCGCCGGCGCGGAGCTGTCGATGCGGCTCATTGACTTCGAGTCCGACCAGGGTCAGCTGGAGGAGCTATACCGGGCATGGAATGTGCTAAAGGCCAACTCTCCAGATCAGGCGGAGGCCCTGAAGGAGCAGCGTCTCGCGGCTATGGTGCTTGACAAGTCCAAGACCGACCTTCGCCTCATCGATGCAGACTTCACTCGGAAGTATCTCAAGAGAATCGTGCCGGATATCGTGGCTACAGCCGCCCCGAAAGCAATCCCGGGCACGTCGATCACCACTTCCCCGCCGAGTGCCGAGCTCGAAAAGCTAAAGTCGTGGACCACGTCGATCCTGAAGGCAAAGGCGACGGAGCTGTCCCCGGCACTCGTGACTCCGGAAAAGCTCGCGGAAGCGAGCAAGGAGCTGAAGAACATCGACGAGGCATTCGACTCGGCGCTGGACAAGGCCGGAAAGAACAGCAGGGTCACAAAGCGCCGCTACGCCGCCGTAGAGCGGCTCACCGATGCGGCCGAGAGTCTCGATCTCGCCGCCTCGGCCGTGGCTGAAGCCCGGGCCACCGCCAACTTCGACGCGGATGATCTGGACGACGCCCTAAGCCAGCTGCAGGTCAGCATCACCAAGCTCGCCCAGCTCGTACTTCGCTCGGCCGAGAAGGCACAGGATCGGCCTGGCTTGGCATGGCTGCGCGGAGCAACCACGCTCAAGGACGACGCCTCCTGATGCTTGACCTTCGTTTCTCGACGGTCGCAGGACGAATTGAGCTCACCTGCGATGAGCCCATGAGCCGCGCCCTGCAGGCACTACGTGGCCGGCTACCAACCGCGACGAGCATCAGTCTCACGGCTATCGACGTCGACATTGATGATTTCTTAGTCAACCTCGACGAGCTGTCCCATTGGCCGGCTGGCGATCACGGCAATGTGCGCTGGCAGCCCGAGCTACTCGCCTTGGTCGAGCAAAACAACGCGGATGCCTCCACGGCCGCGGCCGTGCTGTCCGGCACAGGGGAACGCGCGAGCACACCTCCATCGCCGGGCGACTTACTCGGCGGTGGATGGATCGGCAACCTAAACGATCTTCAACTTGAGCATCTCGTCAAACTGGCAGGCCTCTCTCACGGAGCCAATTTCAGCGTCCCCGGCGCCGGTAAGACCCGGATGGGCCTGGCGCTCTTCCAAGCGCGCCGCGATCGCGGTCTCGTCCAGCGCATGCTGGTCGTGTGCCCAAAGTCGGCGCAGGAAAGCTGGCAGAATGAGACCCTCGTCTGCTACTCCCCGGAAGCGGCTCCAAGGGTCGCCGCCATGGATACCTCGACCGTCCCGCAAGCGGACATCGTTCTTATCAACTACGAGCGGCTCCCCGATGCACGTGCCGCTCTATTGAACTGGTTGAAGGCGCGGACCTCCATGCTCGTCCTCGACGAGGCACATCGAATGAAGCTGGGGGCAGCCGGCGCTTGGGGATCCGTTTGTCTGGCGCTCGGCCCATACGCGGCACACCGTCTCATCCTCACCGGAACACCCGCACCGAACGGGCCGCGGGATCTAGAAAACTTGATGTCCTTCGTTTGGCCAGGCCAAGGCCGGCGAGCCGTATCTCGGGCAATCGCTGGCAATGACCTTCGGACGGCGAGTCAGAAGCTGCGGCCGCTCTTCGTCCGGACGACCAAGGCACAGCTTCATCTGCCAGACGTCGACATCAAAACCGTTCCAGTAGACCTGTCGCCACTGCACCGCGAATTGTACGACGCGCTGCTCGGGCAGGTGTCCCGGCGAGTGCGATCCGGCAGCGACGAGATTGAGGCGCTCGGGCGGATCACGCTTTACCTACTGATGGCGGCAACGACGCCGGCCCTCCTAGCGCCGGGTGCGAGCCGGTACGACCCGCTGCCCTATAGAGTTCCGCCACTCATTCCACCGGCCGACTCCTCTCTCTCCGAACTCATGCGAGACCTTCCTGCATACGAGCTCGCTCCGAAGTACCAAGCCGCGCTGAAGATCGTTTCGGACAACTCTGCACGTGGCCGCAAGACGATTGTCTGGTCCACTTTTGTGCGCAATCTGACGTCCCTCGAGGAATTGCTGAAGGCGTACAGTCCCGCCGTGGTCCATGGGGGAACCCTAGATCGCACCGAGCAGCTGAGGCGATTCCGCGAGGACGACGATTGCATGGTCCTGCTGTCAAACCCAGCCACGCTCGGCGAGGGCGTCAGCTTGCACCACGAGTGTCATGAAGCGGTATACCTAGATCGCGATTTTGCCGCCGGGCGCTTCTTGCAAAGCCAGGATCGCATCCACCGGCTCGGACTCGCCCCGGGAACCGAAACACGCATTCGCATCCTGGTCGCCAATGAGACGATCGACGAGCTGGTAGCCGCTCGGCTGGCGGACAAGCTCCGCTTCATGGGCGGGATTCTCGACGATCCAGACGTTCTCCAGCTGAGCGACCTCGAGGAAGAACCAGACTCGTCAGTCGGCATGAACACCAATGACGTGGCCGCGCTTCTGGGATACCTGTCGCGTGCTTCCTGAGAGGACGCTGCGCGCTGCGCTGCGCTGGTTGTATCTGCTGTCACGGTCGTCATACGACCAGGCAGCAGCGCTGATCCGTGCCGATCCGGCCTACGCAGATCTGACACGAACCCAATATGCGACCGCCCTCGACTGGCTTGTTTTCATGAAGCTTGTCGCCGATAGTGAGCAAGGTTTCGTGCTTATCGGCCGGGCCGCCCAGAGTGCCCCCGGCAGCTTCGCACGAGTACTACTCGGCGCAACGCTTCAGAAGGCTCAGCCGCCATGGCTCGCCGAGGCCGACAGCTACGTCTCCAAGCCTGACGACATGCCCAGCGACCTCGCACACGTTGCAAACGCTCTCGGATTGCCAGAAGAGGAGGCTGTGCTGACGGTCCGCCAGGTGCATCGGAAGATCGACTTAGCCGAGCGGGCACGAATCGGTTTAGCTGGAGAAAGCGCACTGATGCTGCTGTTGAACACGGTCGCGCCAGGTTCTGCTAGACACGTCGCTCTGCAAAGTGACGGGCTTGGCTATGACATCGAACTGTCCGACGGCCGCGCCGTCTGGCATTTGGAAGTGAAGAGCACGAATCGGCGCGGCCGCCTAGTTATATTTCTGAGCCGCCATGAATACGAGATCGCGCAACTCGATCCTGCCTGGCGACTGGTAACAATCGGCCTCACTGAGGACGGCACCATCGGCGCGGTCGGGACTGTGCCGACTGCCGTCCTCGTCACCAAAGCGCCAGCAGACAACACAGCAACGGCTCGATGGGAAAGCGCAAGGTACACCCTTGGGCCACAAGATATTGTCGGAGGTCTTCCCTTCCTCGACCTCGAAATTCCTGTTACACCGCCCGGGCGTTTCGACTGGATGCCGTCCTAGTTAGAGCGCGTCTTCCAGGGCAATCAGCGCTGAGCTGACCTCTACTGGCAGATCTGCGTATCGGGCTGCCTTGGCAATCGAAGCCGGTGTCAGGCTCCGGTATCCCTTCGGAACCAGCCACTGGTTTAGATGATCGATGACTAGCTGCGCCGAGACTGTGCGGACCCGCTCCACCTCTTCTACGTCGAGAGACCCCCCGACAGCCCGCCTTACTACCTCGAAATTTTGCTGCGCCTCATCTGCCGCTGCGTCGATAGCATCTGCCAACCGGTGAGCCATGACGGCGGGGTCGGATCCCGAGGCCCGGCTTAGGACAGGCGAAGTGAGCAGGGAGTTAAGAAGTTCCCTCCAGGGCCAGATTCTGCATTCGATGCCCGCGCCGGCAAGCTCGCCGGCAATCTTCGAATCGAACTCGTACGGACGGCCGCCGGAACTCAACAGGACAGCGAATGTGGGTACTTCAGCAAGCACATCCTTAGCCATCCAGATGAGCGGATCGCTACTCGCCCATGCGGTGAAGGACCGGATCGGCACAAACGAGACGTTGTCCTCGGTCGAGATGGCCCGCGCACCCACAACGCGCGCCAGATGGCGGAGTAGACGTATGTCAGCAGATTCCGCCGCGATAACCATCCGGCTCCGGCTCGCACGGACGAGTGCCAGATTGTAGTTAGTGCCCAGGCCATCAGCGATACCTGCCAGCTTCGAGGGCGCGCTCACTCGCTTGCCGCCGCGCTGGCTCCGGTCGATCCACACCACCGACTCGGGGGAAGCCTCGGTGATCACCTCGGAGGAGTGGCTCGCCAAAATCACCTGGGCTTCGCACTCGTCGAGCAGGCGGATCAGACGCCGTTGCAAATCTGGGTGCAGATATACCTCGGGTTCATCCAGCACGATTGTTGGCGCGTCCTTCGCGCGATAGATGTGCCAGAGCAGCTGTAGCCAAATCTGCATGCCGTCGCCCGCCCAGGCGAGCTCCTTCGGGATGCGGCTACGCCTTTCGTTGTAGAACACACCCAGCCGGTCCGCCCCCGCGTCCAGCACGACCTCGCGGACATCGATCTCGGGGATCCAGGGCGCCGCGAAGTCGAGGAACTCCTGAAGTTCGCCGGTCTTTTTCATCAGCCACAGGTGATTGCGGAAGTGCCTGCTAGCCAGCCGACTGCCGGCGAGCTTGCGAATGTAATCGGCGTTCTTCAGGTCCTCCACCGGATCGAGAGGGGTGACGACCGGAACGATCGTCGGCGCCGGATACCACTGGTCGACCATGTTGGCTCTGGGCTGCCAACCGTCCGGATGCTCGAGCCAGTAGTAGCCGTCTTGAGAACCGTCGTCGTCGCCGGGCCAGCTGAGGTGCAACTGCGCGCCGGTCGACCAGCTCACCGTTACTCGCGTTCCCTCGCGGGAAAAGTCGTAGTAGACAGGGTCTACCCCTTCAACCTCGGGGCGAGGAAGGGCGAAAGCCTTGACCTTCCTGTCCTGAAGATCGACTCTCAGGGTTGGAGCCCTACGCCGGGCCGTTCGCAGACATCTCTCAGCCAGCGCCAGCGACTCGATGATGGTCGATTTTCCCGCGCTGTTCGGGCCAACCAGAATGGCGTCCGGAGATAGCTTCACCTGAAACCGCTCGAACCCGCGATAGCGCACAAACTTGACGCCCTCGATCACTGCAATCCTCCCCGTCGCACCTTCCGGAAATCTAGCCGGCGCAAGATCGGCTCGGTCATGCTTCCACGTCGCGACCTGTTCGCAAACACAGCCGGGACGCTAAATATCACCCAGTGCCTGGGTCACCCATCCGCTGCACATGGACCGGCTACAGCTCCGTCAAAGCGGGGGGAACTCAAGGGGTGGCATGACCAGCCGCCAACCGCTGGCGCGCCACGTGACGGCACGGCATCAGAGTTGCGGAGGTGCGTTCCAGTGTTCTGACCCGCATCAGATCGAGACTCTTGCGGGGACGAGGACCAGATTGGTTGCCGTCCGTCCCCGCAAGATCCTGATACACGAGGTAGCTCAAGTTCGCGCCGGCCAGCCCGAACTACGCAACCCACGCCACGGCGAGTCCGCTCTACAAAGGACGAAGGCTAGCTTATCCGAGTTCGATACTTGAGGAAGGTGTCGTGCCGACGGTGATCGGTTTGACCGGTGAAGCCCTTGAACCTGCCGAGCCGGTACGCCGGCTCAGCGCCGGTATCAACGACTTGTAAGTCGAAATCCCGGCTCAGTGTACTGAGCCTCTGCTCCAGCTCGGCGCCCTCAACGATGCCAGCCAGCCGCATCAGCCGGCTGCGCCCCAAAAAGACCTCCTCCGATCGCAGCGCCTCAAAAAGCACGTCGCGGCTGGTGGCCTCGGCGCCTCTCGGCTCTCGGTCTCTCTTGAACGCCCGCATGATTTCGGCACCAACCGCATAGGCCACTGGAGGCGGAAAGGCGTTGCCTATCTGACGATATCGAGCCGTTTTACTCCCAGTGAACAGCCACTCATCGTCAGCAGACCAGCCTTGGATCCTAGCCACCATTTCGTTAGTCAGCTTCGGCCCCACCTCGAACCTGTCGCCCCAGTTTGGGGCGAGATCCCCGACGCTCGAACCGTTTACTCCTAACTCGGCCCAAGCTCGTCTCGCCCTCGTGGGACCTAGATCCGCACCACCGTGCTTCTTGGAGCCGCCGACGATGGTAGGAGCGATCTTGTTTGCTTTGGCGGCCCATGCATCAGTTCCGTCCCAGCCATTAGCTCCCATCAGACTGGTTAGCGCCTCCCCTACCGTCGGAGCCGCGCCCGCGGGGGCCGGCCAGCGGAAATACGGCGCGTCTTCACTCTTGAGGGCTACCAGGATGAAGCGTGGCCGGAGCTGCGGAACGCCATGATCGGATGCGTTTAGCAATCGCCAAAACGGGACATACCTGAGCTCGGTGAGGCGATCGAGGATGTGCTGCCGATAGCCGGCAAAGCGCGGGAGACTCAGTCCACGCACGTTCTCCAGCAACAGTGCCCGGGGTTTGACGATGGCTACCTGTTCCACTGCCCAGGCGAAAAGGTCTCTCTCGTCATCCGCGCCCAGCTGCTTTCCCGCGATGGAGAACGGCGGGCAGGGGACGCCGCCCGCCAAAAGCGAGACGCCCTGAAAGTCGGCTGGACGCCACACCGACCGGTTCGCAACATCACCCTCGACGATTTTCCAGGCTGGCCGGTTGTTGCGTAGCGTGTTGCACGCGTTGCCATCCAGCTCCACCGCGACCGCATGATCGAATCCCGCTCGCTCCAGGCCGAGGGCTTGACCACCTGCGCCCGCACAGACCTCGACGACCTCGAAGCTCTCGCAGCCGCCACCCCTTACCTGCGGCGCGGGCACCTCATCCTGGCCTGGCGCCCGGCTCGGCGCCCAGCCCTCTGGCCGTGCTCTCGCTTCGGGCAAGGCATCCTGATCCGGAGGATCTTGGGTTAGAGCCGCGCTGCCAACCTGACGATTCGAAGATCTATTCGTACGCATGTACGAACGCTAGTGGTCGGCGCACGTCCTCCGGTAAGGGCTTCAGCGTGCCAACTTGAGCCAGCGAAGGCACGATCGGCGGCAGCCCTTCTCGGAGCAGGTTCACTACCGTTGCATTTTCGCCAGCGCCGGAGTGGAGCCCGCCCCTCGCTCTTACTTGCGGTGACCTACCCATCGAGAGGACACGGGTGGTGACCGAAATGTCGTCGGTCGCGGCCTTGGAGCATCAGCGCGCACCACCGACCGCAATCCTTGCCGCCAGCCCCGTCAGACGGCTGGGCATTGCGGCGGCGAACCGTAAGGTGATGACTTTCTGCGACACGTCACATAGAGGAGCGCCCCGTAGGCGGCGGTCCGCTATGTCGTGCAGGAAGATGAACCGACGGTGGCACGTTCGTTAGCTACGGACCGAGACAACTGAGGAGAGCAGTGACTGACCTGAGTGTCGTGGAGATCTGCGCCGGAGCTGGTGGGCAATCGCTGGGGCTGCACCTCGCGGGCTTCCGTCACCACTTGGCCGTTGAGCTCGATTCCAGCGCCGCAAAGACTTTGTCAGCAAACCTGGAGCGGATCCAGCCGGACGACGACGTCAGCCAGATCGTCAAGGTCGGCGATGTCGCGGACGAAGAAGTCTGGAAGCCAGAGAAGTATCGCGGCAAGGCTCAACTGCTTGCTGGCGGCGTCCCCTGCCCGCCTTTCTCCGTGGCGGGCAAGCAGCTTGGCTCGGCCGACGAGCGCGACCTCTTCGCGTGGGCCGTGGAAGCCGCCGGCCGGATGGAGCCCGAGGCCGTCTTGCTCGAGAACGTGCGAGGGCTGAACGACGCGCGTTTCGCCGGCTATCGGCAGGCTGTCGTCGATCGCTTCGCCGCGCTGGGCTACACCGCCTTCTGGGAGCTTCTCGAGGCCCGGGATTTTGGCGTCGCGCAGTTGCGGCCGCGCATGATCCTTGTCGCGCTGCGCCCTGATTACGTCGATTATTTCGCGTGGCCCCAGAAGGCCGCCGTCACCAACACGGTCAGTGGCGTCCTGGGCGACATGATCGCCGCCAAGGGATGGCGAGATGACTACCTGCAGCGATGGATGACAGCTGCTAACAAGATTGCCCCTACGATCGTCGGTGGCAGCAAGAAGCACGGCGGCGCCGACTTGGGTCCCACCCGGGCCAAGCGTGCATGGGCGGAACTGTGGACCGACGGCCATGGGCTCGCGAACGACGCGCCAGGCCCAGACTGGGATATCGACAAGCACCCTAGAGGCCCCAAACTCACGGTAGAGATGGTCGCGCGCATCCAAGGCTGGCACGGCGACGAGTACGAATGGGAATTCAAGGGCCTCAAGACCAGCAGATACCGCCAAGTTGGCAACGCCTTCCCGCCACCGGTCGCGCGAGCGGTGGGCGAATCGATCGCCCGGGCACTGCGCAAGGAAGGCTCCCCCGCCGAGATCCCCGCTCCGCGTAAGGTCCACGACGAGGTTTACCGGCTGCTCCGCGACAGTGACGGCCCGCTAACCGTGGACCGCATTCATGGCCTTCTGGGCAGCTCAATGACCACCGAAGAGATCAAGAAGCGCATCGACGTTCTGTCTCACGATTTCTCCATCGAGGTCAAGAAGCGGGGACAGCGCGAGACCTACCAGCTGGGGGAATGGAAGGCGTTCCGCGGTCAAGAAGACCACGATCGTCACGCGGCCTTTGCCCAGGCCCGCACCCGGGCAAAGGTGAGCTGAGAGGTCTATTTAGAGTTGTCAGCATGGCGGACGATGCCCGCAGGCGGGCCTGGGAGACTCACCGTCACCCCCAGCCCCTGAATGAGGGCAGATCGCGGAACATGCAGGCCATCCGCAGAAGTGACACGAAGCCTGAAATCAGGCTGCGCGCGCTTCTGCACAGCCGAGGCTTTCGGTTCCGGAAGGATCTGCGGCTTGATCTTGACGGTGTTCGCGTTCGGCCAGACATCGTCTTCACGCGCAAGCGGGTGGCCATTTTTGTGGACGGGTGTTTCTGGCATCTCTGCCCCGAGCACGGCCGCAAGCCGAAGGTGAACGATTGGTATTGGGGGCCCAAGCTCGCACGCACCGTTCAGCGCGATCAGCAGGCCTCCTCCGCGCTCTCTGCGGCCGGCTGGGAGGTTATCCGCGTCTGGGAACACGAACCACCCGAGGACGCCGCCGACCGCATAGAGCGGGCCCTCGTCCCGCCACCAGCCGCTTCCTAGGACCCGATTTCGCTGACCTCGGCGAACGGGCGGTCGTCCCACCACGTGGCGTGGATGATGAAGCTGTGGTTGGTCTCGTTGAAGTAGACCGCCAGGTTGTCGGGTGAGTCCTGGACCTTCTGGACGGCCCAGCCGTCGGCCGGGGTCGCGGTCACGAGCGAGACGACGCTGTCCGACGTCATCCGGATGACGGCCTGACCGCCCTCGACCTTGAAGGAGCGGACGTACGTCCGTACGCCGTCGGCGCCGGTCGTGACCGTCCAGCCGTCCTCGGTCGTGGTCGGGGGCGTCGTCGTGGTGGTCGCTTTCGGCGGGGTGGTCGTCGGCTTGACCGTGGGCTTCGTCGTCTTCGTCGGGCGCGGGCGGGTCGTCGTCGTGGTCGGCGCCACCGTCGAAGGGGCCGCGGGCGTAGGCGTGGTCACGCTGGGCAGCGGCGCCGGGAAGCTGCTGCTGTCGGCCGCGGGCAGCGCCGCCAGCGCGCTGTCCTCGGGCGCCGTGGTTCGCAGAACCGGGAGCAATGCCACCGAGGCCAGCACGATGCTGGTGGCGGTGGCGGCCAGCCAGCCCACGATCGGTGTCCATCGGGATGCTCGCACGGCGACCATAATCGCACCTGCCCCTATGGTGTACGCCATGGCGATGATCCTGCTGGTCGAGGACGACCGCATCATCACGGCCGCGCTGTCCCGGGCCCTGACCGATGCGGGGCACGTCGTGCGGCCGGTCGGCCGGGCCACCGAGGCTCTCAAGATTGTCACCGATGAGCGTCCTGACCTGGTCATTCTCGACCTGGGGCTGCCCGACATCGACGGCACCGACGCGTTGCGGATGATGCGGTCGGTCTCCGACGTGCCGGTGATCGTGGCGACCGCGCGGCGCTCCGAAGCCGACATCATCCAGCTGCTCAGCGCGGGCGCCGACGACTACGTGACCAAGCCGTTCTCGGGCGGGCACATCCTGGCCCGGATCGCCGCCGTGCTGCGCCGGGCGCGGACCACGGCCGAGGAGCAGCCGACCGCGATCACCGTGGGCGACCTGGTGATCAATCCGCGGCAGCGCCGGGCCGAGCTGGGCGGACAGCCGTTGCAACTGACCCGGCGCGAGTTCGACGTGCTGGCCTATCTGGCCGAGCGGGTCGGGCAGGTGATCAGCCGGCGGGAGCTGATGAACGAGGTCTGGAACCAGGCCCGGATCGGCGAGGAGCAGACGATCGACGTCCACATCTCGTGGCTGCGCCGCAAGCTCGGTGAGACCGCCGCCAAGCCGCGCTTCCTGCACACCGTGCGCGGCGTCGGCGTCATGATGGTCGATCCTCGATGAGGTGGGCGCTCAACCGGCTCGCCCTCGCGATCACGTCGATGGTCGCTCTCGCGTTCCTCGTGCCGCTGGCTGTGGCCGTACAGCAGATCGCTCATGACCGTGCCGTCAGTGACGCCCGTCAGCAGGCGACTTCGCTGGTCACCGTGCTCGGTGTGGATGCCGACCCGACCCTGCTGACCAACGCGGTGGCCAGCACGACGGCCGGCGGTGCGGGGCGTATGGCCGTACATCTGCCCGAAGTCGCGGCAATTGGTTTTTCCCATTTGTCAGATGCGCAGATCTCGATCGTCGCCCAGGACCGGAAGTCCGTTCTGGCGCCGGCCCCGGACGGGGTGGCCTATCTCCAGCCGACTGTGCTGACCGACGGCCGCACGGTGGTGGTCGAGGTCTACGTGCCCGACTCGGAGATGCGCCGCGGGGTCTGGACGGCCTGGTTCGTGCTCGGCGGCCTGGCCATCGCGCTGGTGGCGGGCTCGACGCTGCTGGCCGACCGGCTGGGCAGCCGGCTCGTGCGCTCGACCCGGGAGCTGGCCGGTTCGGCCCGGCGGCTCGGCGGCGGCGAGCTCGGCACCCGGGTGAAACCGGACGGGCCGCGCGAGCTGCGGGAAGCGGCGACCGCCTTCAACGCGATGGCCGATGACCTGCGCAGCCTCATGGACAAGGAACGTGAGCTCGCGGCAGATCTTTCCCATCGATTGCGTACGCCTCTGACGGCGCTCCGCCTCGACGCGGAGGCCATGCCGCCCGGCCCCATCGGGGAGCGTATGCGGCAGGCCTGCGACCTGCTCGACGAGGAGCTCGAGGCGATCATCAAGGGCGCCCGGCTCGGGGTGGAGGCGCGCGGCCGCGAGCAGACTGACCTGGTCGAGGTGCTGGCCGACCGGCTGGCGTTCTGGTCGGTGCTGGCCGAGGACCAGGAGCGGCCGTGGGAGGTCGTCGGCGGCGAGGAGCCGGTCATGGTGACGATCCCGCGCAGCGAGCTAATCGGTGTGGTCGACGCGATCCTCGGCAACGTCTTCTCGCACACCCCCGACGGGACGGCCTTCCGGGTCAGCGTCTCGGCGGCCGGGTTGCTGGTCGACGACGCGGGCCCGGGCATCGCGAACCCGTCGCGGTCGGTGCAGCGCGGGGTGAGCGGGGCCGGCTCGACCGGCCTGGGCCTGGACATCGTGCGGCGGGCGGCCGAGGAGGTCGGCGGTCAGCTTGTGGTGTCCCGGAGCCCGCTCGGCGGGGCCCGGGTCGGCATCTTCCTCCAAGTGCCCGATCGGGGTCGGCGCCTCGTCTCCTGACAGGGTTTCATGATCCTTTCCGGTGCCTTTAAGGCTCCGTTATGGCAGCTCCTCATAGCGTTCCCGCCGTAATGCCGGGACGACATCGACGGAGAGAGCTGACATGCGCAGGAAGATCGCCTACCCACTGCTGGCCCTCGGTATGACGGCGGGTGCGACTCTGACGGTGGCCTCGCCCGCCTCGGCACACGGATACGTGTCCTCGCCGCCGAGCCGCCAGGCGCTGTGCGCGTCGGGGGCGGTGTCGGACTGCGGGCAGATCCAGTTCGAGCCCCAGTCCGTCGAGGGACCGAAGGGCTTGAAGTCGTGCGATGGCGGGGTGTCCCAGTTCTCGGTGCTGTCCGACGAGTCGAGGAACTGGCCGGCCAAGGCCGTCGGCTCCTCGGTCAACTTCAGCTGGGTGCTGACCGCACGGCACAAGACCTCGACCTGGGATTACTTCATCGGCGGTACGAAGGTCGCCACGTTCGACGACGGCGGCGCGCAGCCGGCGGCGGTCGTCAACCACACCGTCGATCTGTCGAAGTTCCCGGGACGGCAGAAGGTTCTCGCCGTCTGGAACATCGCCGACACCGCGAACGCCTTCTACAACTGCGTCGACCTGAACATTGGCGGGTCGTCCTCATCGACGCCCACAACGGCACCGACGACGAGCGCCCCGACGACTGCGCCTACTGCAACGACGCCCCCTTCGGCAACCACGCCGACGAAGGCGCCCGCGACAACGGCACCCACCTCGACGACCACCGCTCCTCCGGCGGCCGGCGGCAGCGCGTGGGCCCCCGGCGTGTCCTACAAGACGGGTGACGTCGTGACCTTCAACGGCGTCCGCTACCAGACCCGCCAGTCGCACACGTCGATCGTCAGCTGGGAGCCGTCGATCTACACCCTCGCCCTCTGGCTCCCGCTGTGAAGCGCCGTCTGATCGCCGCCGCCCTGGTCGCGCCGTTCCTCCTCGGCGCCTGCGGCACGGCCAAGGAGAATCCGGCCGCGCAGGGCAAGACGGTCTCGGCCGAGGCGGTCGCCGAGATCAGGGCGGGCGACGAGCACAACGAGACCGACGTGATGTTCCTGCAGATGCTGGCCTACCACCAGAAGCAGGGCCTCGAGATGACCTCGACCGCCGTCAAGCGGGCCCAGAACCCGGAGCTCCGCACCCTGGCCCAGGCCATCCAGGCCACCGAGAAGGACGAACTCGCGATGATCCAGTCGTGGCTGTCCGGCTGGGGCGCCAAGACCACGGCCGACACCGCGGCCAGCCTGCACGCCGACCACGGCGGCCTGCCCGGCACCGGCGCCGCCGAGATCAAGGCGCTGAGCACGGTGAAGGCGTCCGAGTTCGACACGGCGTTCCTCAACCTCTTCCTGGCCCACCAGCACCAGGCCATGGAAATGTCGAAGATCGAGGCCACCGGGGGCCAGAACCCCGAGGCCAAGAAGTTCGGCGAGCGGGTGAAGCAGTCCCGCCAGGGCGAGATCCAGCAGATGCTGAAGTTGATGAACGGCTAGTACCGTGACCCCGAAAGGCGGCCTGGCGGGGCCGCCTTTTCGGCGTCCACGCTTCCCACGGCTCGGTGCACCTTGGCCGGAATGCGCCGTTTGGCGGTTTTGCAGCTTGAGTGACGAACCGGCCGGAGGCCGGTGAGGAGCTTGAGTTGCAGCTACACCGTCGCTGCGGCGGGTTCTAACAGGTTTTGGCGGTGGCCGTCAGCCCGTACCTCCGAAGCTCCTTGCTTTACAACTTCGCTGGTTGCGTGTTGGTAGTGCGGCTCGATTAGGCCGAAGCGGGTCGGGGTTGCTTCCCGAAGAGGCAGGCGGCGCCGAGGGACGGCGTCGCTTTCCTGTGGGGGTGCCGCCGCTTTGGCTCCGATGTTCGCGCTGCTGCGAGTCCGTAACTACCGTCTCTGGGCCGCCGCCGACCTGGTCTCGGTGGGCGGAACGTGGATGCAGGTGCTCGGGCTGAACTGGCTCATTCTGACCGCGACCGGCTCGGCCGCCACGATGGGCCTGGTCGTCATGTTGCAG
The DNA here is from genome assembly GCF_900215205.1 of Paractinoplanes atraurantiacus. Taxonomy (GTDB): domain Bacteria; phylum Actinomycetota; class Actinomycetes; order Mycobacteriales; family Micromonosporaceae; genus Actinoplanes; species Actinoplanes atraurantiacus. The sequence goes on along the minus strand of NZ_OBDY01000001.1, from coordinate 106,488 downwards.
GCCCTGCCCGTGCTGCTGCTGGGCAGCTGGGGCGGCGCCCTGGCCGATCGTCTGCCGGCCCGCCCGTTCCTGATGGCGTTTCAGATGGTGCGAGCGCTCCTGGCCCTTGCCCTGCTCTTCGGCTCCAACAACTGGATCATCTACGCGGTCGCCCTGCTGTCCGGCGTGATCAGCTCCTTCGAGGGCCCGATGCTGGGCCGCTTCGGCTCGGCCCTGGTCCCCTCTTCGCAGCTCGGCTCGGCCCTGGCCCTGGGCTCGGTGCTCAGCTCGGCCGGCCGCATCGGCGGCATGGCGCTGGGCGGCGTCCTGGTCGGCATCACCGGGCCTTCGGCCCTGTTCGCCATCAACGCGGCTTCCTACCTCGCGGTGATCGGTGCGCTTGCCTTGATGCGTACGGGCGAGATGCGGACGCTGGAGGCGGCGCCGGCCTCGTCGCGCGGCATCGTGGCCGGCTTCCGCTACGTCCTGTCCCAGCCGGCCGTACTGATCGTCCTGGCCTTGTCGTTCGTTCTGGGCTCCCTGGGCCGCAACTACCAGGTGTCGATGGCCGCGATGGTGTCCGGCCCGCTGTCGGGCTCGTCAGGCTCGTACGGCTTCCTTTCGACCGTTTTCGCGGTAGGCGCCGTCGCCGGCGGCCTGCTGCTGGCCGGAAGCGGCCGCTCCACCCTGCGGGTCCTGCTGGCCACGGGCTTCTTCATCAGCGTCCTTCAGTTCGCGTCGGGCCTGGCCCCGAACGTCCTGGGCTTCGCCGCCCTGATCCTGCCGATCGCCGCCGGCGCCGTCATCTTCGACACGGTGGTCTCCACCCGCATCCAGCTCGACACGCGCGAGGAGATGCGAGGCCGGGTCCTGGCCACGCTGGGCCTGGTGTCGTCCCTGTCGGGCATGGTCGGCGCACCGGCCGTGGGTTGGCTGTGCGACACGATCGGCCCGCGAGAGGCCTTGCTGCTGGCCGGCGCGGTTACGACGATCGCGGCGGTGATGGGCGCCCTCGCGCTGGCCCGGGTGAAGGGCTACGCCCTTACCCTGTCGCCGGCTCTGTTCCGCCGCCCCGCCGAGCAGCCCGCCTAGTTTCCCAAGAAGCCCAGCCAGATACCTGGCTGGGCTTCTTGGCGCGTACGAGGGAAGTCACCGGAGTACCACCCAGCAGCATAGTTACGCTCTTTCGATGTCAGATGGATTGTTTCCTGGCCACCTCGCCGCCGGACTCGATGAAGACCCGGCCCGAGAAGAGATCGCAGCGCGGTTCCTGTCGGCTGACCCGGATGGTTCGCGGCTCTCTGCCGTGTTTCGCAAGACGTTCGACGTTCTCTACGACGGTCAGCACACCGGCCGCTATCGGTGGGATCAGCTCATGAAGACGGAGAAGACTCACTACGGGAGCTTGTTCGAAATCAACCTGCGCCGAGCCTTCAATGACGTCATCGACGACGTGCCCGACGAGGACTACCCGCTCGACTACCGGGTTTGCGGTCATGACATCGACTGCAAGTTCTCACAGAAGCTGAACGGATGGATGCTGCCACCCGAGTGCTTCGGTCATCTCCTGCTCGTGGCGACGGCGAACGACGAACAGGGTGTGTGGAGCCTCGGGATCGTCCGGGCAAGCGACAGTAATCGCCGTCTGACCTCCAACCGCGACAAGAAGACACAGCTGAATCCTCGAGGGGTCTTACAGATCAGGTGGCTCTTCAAGAACTCACCATTGTTGCCGAACGTCTTGCTCAGCCTCGATGACGACACGGTTCAAAAGATCTTGGAGCCCAAGGGCGGCCAGGGCCGGATCATCGAATTGTGCAGGCTTGTGACTGGCCGCCGCATCGGCCGCAACACCATTGCCACAGTTGCTCAGCAGGATGACTACATGGCCCGGCTCAGGGACAACGGTCACGGCGCTCGGACCGTTCTCAGGGACGAGGGCTACCTGATAGCTGGGGAATACAAAGCGCACCGGGAAATCGCGCGCAAGCTGGGGCAACCGGAACCCCAGGCTGGAGAGATCGTCAGCTTCAGGGTGGTGCCGGCCGCCGACGACGACTCGAACACGGTAGAGCTGGAAGGCCGGAGGTGGCGCGTTGCGCGTCCCGATGAGCCAGTTACGGAGCCTGCTCCGAAGCTGCCGACAACGAAGAAGTCTGAGTAGCCATCAAATCTCGGACGCCCTAGCTGGGGAAACGTCGCTATGCCGGTTACATCCCCATGGTGGGGGTAAGTGGGAACCCAGACGGAAGGGAGCTCACTGATGACGACGCATACCGAGCAACAGCCCACCGCGCAGCTGGTCAGCCAGCTGAGCGAACAGGTGTCGACGCTGGTCAAGGACGAGTTGACGCTCGCCCGGATGGAGATGGTGGAGAAGGGCAAGCGGGCCGGCACGGGCGCGGGGCTGCTCGGCGGCGCCGGAGTCATGGCGCTGTACGGGGTCGGGGCCCTGCTGGTGACCATCGGCGCCGTGCTGGCCCTGTTCATGCCGGTCTGGGTGGCCGCGCTGATCGTGACCGTGGTGCTGTTCGGTGCGGCCGGTGTGGCCGCGCTGATCGGGAAGAACCAGGTGAAGCAGGCGCTGCCGCCGGAGCCGAAGGCGGCCATGGAGAGCGGCAAGCGCGACGTCGAGGCGGTCAAGGGCGCGATCCGGGAGGGACGGCACGCATGAGCGACACCAGGTCACGTGACGAGGTGAAGCAGGAGATCGCCGAGACGCGGGCGGAGCTGGCCGAGACGGCGGCCGCGCTGGCGGCCAAGGCGGACGTGAAGGCGCAGGCCAAGCGGGTCGCCGCCGAGAAGACCGAGCAGGTCAAGCAGGCCGCGGTCCGCGCCAAGGAGGCCGCCGCCGCGAAAGCGGGCGACGTGAAGCAGGCCGCCGCCGCGAAAGCGGGCGACGTGAAGCAAGCGGCCACCGAGAAGGCGGGCGCCGCCGCGGAGAAGGCTGGCGAGGTCAAGCAGGCCGCCGCCGAGAAGGCCAGTGAGGTCAAGCAGGCCGCTGCGGAGACGACGCAGCAGGTCAAGGAGACCGCCGCGGAGAAGACGCAGCAGGTCAAGGAGACCGCCGCGGACAAGACGCAGCAGGTCAAGGCGGCCGCGATCGAGAAGACGCAGGAGATCAAGGGTGGCGACGCCGGTGCGGAGGAGCATCCGAAGCATGCCGCCCCGACCGGCGTCGCGCACATCAAACAAACCACGGCGGAGACCGCAGCCCGTGTCGCTGAGGCCGCCGCCGAGACCAGGGAACAACTGACCACCCGCGAGCCGGGCGGTCGCCCGATTCCGCGTGCGGTGATCGCCGGGGTGGCCCTGGCGATCGCTGCGGCGGCGGGCACGGTCCTGCGGGCCCGCCGCCGCAAGTAACGACTAGGGAATCGCGTCCTGGGGGAAGTGCTCGAGCAGGGCCTCCTCCAGGACGCCGTTCATCATCCGGGCGTACGTCCCGGTCAGATGGAACCGATTGCGATAGACGGTGACGTTGCCGATCACCGGGGTGCACACCCTCGTACACAGCCAGGGCAGCACTGACACATAACCGGCGCCCGTCTCGCGCGCCGCGGACGCGTCGGCCGCGTTCCAGACGCGAGCTGTCGCCGCGGTCCTGGTCGTCGCACATGGCGAAATGTCAGAGTTGTGAACACTGAGGCACTCGGGTGCGCTCTGATCCAGGACGGGTATGTCGCCGAGCACAACCACCTCGGTGGCCGACCGCCGCAACGTCCGCAGGGTCGCGGCCAGACCGCTCCGCCACTCCCCAGGAGTGATCATCACGCCCCGCCCGCGCTTCTGCGAGAAGCTCGCGTTCGCCACGATCACGAGCTCGGGCCGTACGGAAGCAAGCCTGGAAGCCACGAACGACCGGAACCGATCGCATTCGGTGAAAGGCCGGCCCTCCTGCTGGTTCCAGAAGGTGATGGCCGGCACCGGGCAGCCCGGCTTGCCGAAGAGCTGCAACCGCCAATGCCGTCGCGAAGCGATCTCCGACAGGGCCGGCAGCCACATCCCGGCGTGCGAGTCGCCGTAGACCACGACGTCGGTCGCGCTGGCCCGGTCGCCGAAGACGCACGGCTCGATCCGGTCCGCCTTCGGGCCGGTCTCGCACTTCTCGTTGTCGAAGCCCAGGTCGGCCGCGGCCGTGGCCAGGGCCGGCGTCAGGTCGGCCGGTAGCGCGCGGATGGCCGGCGCCTGAGCGACGGCGGCGAGCACGTTCGACAGCGCGACTTGCGGCGCGGGCACGTCGGCCGTTCGCGGCCGGGGCGCAGGCGCGCCCGCGCACCCGGCGAGGAGCGTCAGGACCACGGCGAGGACCGGCAGGGCCACGGCGAGGATCGGCAGGCGGTCAGTCCTGGACATGCGCGGCCGGCGCTCCTAGTCGAGGTTGATATTCGCCGCCGCGCCCGGCGTCGGCGGCCGGCGAGGTCGACGTCTTCCAGCCCGCCACCGCGAGCGGCGCGGTGACCAGCAGGATCGCCAGGGCCAAGGTCAGCAGATGGGAGCGCTGGAGGCGCCGGTTGCGCCGGATCGGGTCTTCGACGCAGAGGTACGTCGTCACGGCCAGCACCACGCTGACCAGCACCAACAGCGCGCGCGTGTAAGCGGGCAGAGGCCGGCCGGCGGCCTGCTCGGCGATGATCAGAACCGGCCAGTGCCACAGGTAGAGCGAGTAGGACAGCCGCCCCAGGAACATCATCGGGCGGCCGCCCAGCAGCGCGTCACCGCGGCCCGCGAGGACCAGCACCGTCGCTCCTACCGGCAGCGCCGCGGCGTACCCCGGGAAAGCAGTTTGCTCGTCGAAGGTCAAAGCGGCGATGACGATGAGCGCGACACCGATGGCGGCCATCACGCCGGCGATCCGGTACGGGATGTGGCGCAGACGGGGCGCGGCCAGACCGAGCAGGCAGCCGGCGGCGAGCTCCCACAGGCGGGTCACCGGCGAGAAAAACGACCAGGTGCCGGCCTGCCCGACCGAGTACGCGAGCGAGAGAACCACGGCGCCGATGAGCCAGTACGGGAGCGCCCATCGAAAACCGAGCCATAGCAGCAGTACGAGGGCGGCGGGCCAGACGAGGTAGAACTGCTCCTCGACGGCGAGCGACCAGAAGTGCTGGACCGGCGAGGGCGCGGACTGCGACCCGAGATAGTCGACGCCCTGAGCGGCGAAACGGAAGTTCGACGCGAAAAGCGCGGCCCAGCTCGCGTCCTCGGCGATCTCGTCGCCGCGCAGGAAGCCGAGCCAGTGGTAGCCGGCGAGGATCACGGAGACCAGCACCAGTCCGGCGGCGGGGAGAAGTCGGCGGCAGCGCCGGGCGTAGAAGCCGACGAGCGAGATGCGGCCGGTCGCGGCGACCTCACGCAGCATCACCGAGGTGATGAGGAAACCGGAGATGACGAAGAAGACGTCGACACCGATGTAGCCGCCGCCGACGCCGGGAACGCCGGCGTGGAAGAGGACCACGAGGATGACGGCGACGGCGCGCAGGCCCTCGATGTCGGGCCGGAAGCCGGGCGTCGACCCGGCGGCCGCGGGGGCCGCCGGGTGGCTCACGCCGGTTCTCGTCTCCGTCATCGAAGATGAGGCTAGGGGTTCGTAAACGGGCAAACAGCGCTTTTAATGCTGAAACAGCTCGTTAAGCGGAGCTTTCTCCGAACCTCGCTCATCGCGTCGTCAGAGCTGCTACTAGGGTGTCGATCATGGCTGACGTCGAGGTGTTTCCGCTGGCCCAGGTCCCGGTGGCGCACGCGCCGGCGAGCGCGGGCGAGGTGGTGGCGGGCGCGCCGACGCTGGGCACGACACCGATCACGACGCTCGGGGGCACGGGCGTGGAGATCGGCATCTGGGAGATGAGCACCGGCGCGGTCCGCGACGTCGAGGTGGACGAGGTCTTCGTGGTGCTCGAGGGCGAGGCCACGATCACGGTCGAGGGCGCCGAGCCGATCGCCGTCAAGCCCGGCGACCTGGTGAAGCTGACCGCGGGCACGGCAACGATCTGGGAAGTGACGTCCCCGCTGCGCAAGCTGTACGTCGCGTAGCGGCGTCAGACGTAGGCGCAGCCGCTGGCCGGGGTGCCGGTGAGGGCGATCATGGCGTCCAGCTTGTCGCGGGCCTGGGTCAGCTCGGCGATCTGCGCGTCGATGCGGTCCCGCTCGAAGGTCAGGCGGGCCCGGGACTCCGGGGTGCTGACCTTGGCATCGACGCAGGGCAGCAGGTCGGCGATGGTCTTGCTGGTCAGGCCGGCCGAGTAGAGATGCTGGATGAGCTGGACGCGGTCGACGGCGGGCTCGCCGTAGTGCCGCTGGCCGCTGGGGCTGCGGGTGGACAGCAGGAGGCCCTGCTCCTCGTAGTAGCGCAGCGCGCGAACGCTCACGCTCGCCCGCTGCGCAAGCTCACCGATACGCACAGTGGCTCCCCTCCCCAGTACATGCCCCTGACGTCAACGTCAGGTCCCAGCTTAGCCCCCATGTAACAAACTGAAACAAGTGCGGAACGTTTCTGTTACAAGCAGTCAAGCCTGTAACGGTGATCGATGTCAATGTCTATGCTGCCGGTATGAGAGCGGCCCCGACCGTCCGGGACATCGCGGCCCACGCCGGCGTCTCCATCGCGACCGTCTCCCGGGTCCTCAACGACCAGGAGCACGTCGCGCCCGAGACCCGCGACCTGGTGCATCGCGCCGTCGAGCAGCTCGGCGGCCGCGGGCCGCGGCGCCGGCCGGCCCGTGCCGGGGCCGTCTTCGTGCGCTGCCCGTACCTGCTCACCGACTACTTCGGACTGATCGTCTCGTCGATCGCCGAGACCCTCGACCTGCACGGCATCCAGCTCGTACTCAACGCGGGCGAGGCCGCCCAGCAGCGCGAGATCCTGCCGTCCCTCGCCGGCCGCCCCGGCGTCGGCGGCGCCATCGTCGTGCTGCCGCCAGAGCCCGGCGAGGAGCTCATCGCCCTCCAGGCCGCCGGTTTCCCCTTCGTCGTCGTCGACCCGCGCGAGACCGTGCCCCGCGACATCGCCGCCGTCTCCGCGGCCCACTTCGCCGGTGCCCGCAGCCTCACCGAGCACCTGACCCGGCTCGGCCACCGGCGGATCGGCCTGCTCGCCGGCCCCGACAACTGGCTGGCCAGCAGTGCCCGCCGGGCCGGGCACGTGTCCGCTCTGGCCGACGCCGGCGTGCTGCCCGACCCGGCCCTGGTGCTGCCCGGCGAGCCGACCGTCCCATTCGGCTATGAGGCCGCGCGGCACCTGCTCGACCAGCCCGATCGGCCCACCGCGCTGCTCGGCTTCAACGACAAGGCCGCCTCGGGGGCGCTGGCCGCGGCCGCCGCGCGCGGGCTACGGGTGCCCGAGGACCTGTCGATCGCCGGCTTCGACGACATCGACCTGGCTCAGGCGACCAGCCCGATGCTCACCACCGTGCGCCAGCCGCTGGCCGAGATGGGCCGCACCGCGGTCGGTCTTCTCGTACGCCTTCTCGACCGGCACCGGCTCGACGCGCTGCACGTCGAGCTGGCCACCGAGCTCGTCATTCGTGACTCGACCGGCCCGGTTCCCGCTGCCTCGGCGGGTCGCTGATCGCGCCCCAGCCCACCGTCGGCGACGACGGAAGAGACCGCGGCGCCGGAGCGACAGCGTCAGGCACAGGTTCCGCGGGAAGAGGCGTCATCGAGACGCGGGGCAAGGTGACGATCGCCGGGTCGACCTCGACGGCCTGCACGACCGAGCCCGTGCCCTCGTTCTTGACGAGCACCATCGCGTACTCCGGGAGGTCCTGAAGCACCCTCGGCTCGACCGTGTACTCGTAGACGCGCTCGGCCGACGAGGCGTCGCTCCAGTTGGTGCCCTGTGCGGTCGACTCGGTCTGGCTCCAGTTGCGGGTCTTGCTCCAGTTCGTGCTGCTGAAGCGGCGCAGGTGACGGCCGACGAAGCGGGAGCCCCGCTCGCCGCCCTTGCTTTCGCTCTCGCCGACCGTGTCGGCCAGCGTGTGCGTCTCCTCCCCGCCCAGCGAGCGGGTGAGCCGGCTCAGCACGAACTTGTGGCCGCGCCCGACGAACTCGGCCGCCTGCTGCGCCTCCTGGTGGTTGCCGAGGCGCATCAGCGCCACCTCGCCGCCGCCGATCGTGCGCAGCGAGTCGGCCCGCAGGTGGGCGAAGAACAGGACCAGCCGGATGCCGCGCCGCTCGCAGAGGGTGCTGAGCCGTTCGAGCGCCCGGTGGTGGATCTCGTCGGCGCCGAGCAGCACCAGCGAGCCGATCGGCGGCTCGGCCCGGCGCACCTGGCGGCCCAGCCACTGCACGGTCAGGTCTTTGAGCAGCTCGTTCTGGGCCTGGCCGCCCTCACCGCCGGCCACCAGGCAGGTGAGGTCGGCGATCTCGGTGGAGGAGACGGCCGAGCCCATCGCCTCCATCGGATGCAGGAAGGCCTCGATCCGGCGCACCCGGGCCGCCTCGGTCCGCAGGGTGAGCAACTGCTCCCGCTCGGAGGGGGTCAGCTCCGGTGAGGCCGGCCGCTCGGCCAGCACGTGCAGCGCGGCCAGCAACCGGGCCATGGTCAGCCGGGGCTCGAGAATGGTGCTGATCTCGGTCAGCAGCAGCGCGTCCTGCGAGCGCTCGGCCCGGTTGCCCTCGGGCGCGTCGCCGTACATGGCCTCGACCAGACCGTCGACCAGCTCGGCCGGGGAGAGGCCGGCGACCAGGTCGAACTCGGCCAGCTGCTCGGGCAGCACCAGCTCGCGCACCGAACGGTTCGTCGTCTCGGCGAGCCGGATCAACTCGCCGCTGAGCGCCTCGCCGGTGAAGTCGGCCAGCACCATCCGGCCCCGGGTGGCCAGCAGCGATCCGCCGAAGACGGTGAGCACGGCCTCCCAGCCGTACATCGTGCCGCCGATGATGTCGACGCGGCGGGTGCCCGGCGACGGCGCGGCCGCCGACCACTCCGGACGGGCGTCGACCGCCTGCTGTTGCTGCTGGTCGTGCCACTGGCGACGGCTGTCCCAGGCGGCGTGCTCGCGGGCGTACTCGTCCTGGGCCTTCTGCTGTGCGGCCTCGACGGCCTTGCGGGCCCAGCCCGGCATCAGGGCGGCGATCACGGCCCCGGCGATGCCGGCCACGAAAGCCAGGCCGGCGAACAGGAACACCAGGGCCCGGCCGCTGCCGTCGTCACCCCGGGCGGCCACCCCGCCGCAGCAGCCGATCAGCACGGCGAGCAGCACGCCCACGCCGATCGAGACCAGGATCCGCTTGGTGGTGGTCCGCTCCGCGCGCTCCAGCCGCTCGCGCAGCTCGGGCGGGACGGGCAGGGGCTGCGGCGGTGGCTCGGTGAACCGGCGCCGGTAGAGGTTACGGTCGCTGAAGATCCAACCGAGACGCTCACCCTCGGTGGCCAGCCGGGGCAGCGGATCGCTGTTCGTCATCTCACCATCCGCAGACGTGTGGTCGCTCGAATCAGTCAACCAGAGAAGAAGATGTACCCATGAAGTGGCTACTACTTCTCATCCTGCTGATGATCGTTGCCGCCGTCGTCGCGCGAATGCTGCTCAAGCGCGCCGCAACCACGACAACGGCCGCCCGGCGGCGCTGCGTGCGCTGCCACGGCACGGGCTGGGCCGGCGGCGGCACCCAGCGGACGCTCGACTTCGACGGCCAGGGCTTCCGCGACGAGCACACCCCGGCGACCATGTGCGACGCCTGCGGCGGCACGGGCTTCGCTAGAGATCACTGAGCGCCTGGAGGAGCTCGTCGCGCGACGTCGTGTTCATCCCCACGAGCAGGTCGGTGATCCGGGCGATCGTGTCGCGGAACCTCTCGTACAGCAGCACGTCGTCGCGCACCGCCTCGATCAGGCCGGCCGCTTCGGCCTCCCGGAGCAGCTCCACCCGCTTGTCCTCCCAATAGCGCGCGTAGCGCACCCGGCCCAGCGGTTCCAGGAGCGCGTCGTCGGCGAGCACGAAGACGTACTTGGCGAAGTCCGGCCGTTCGGCGATCTCGGTGAGTTCGAACATGCAGGTGCGGCTCTTGACGTACGCGTCGTCCAGCACCACCACGACGATCTTCCGGGGGCCGAGCCAGCGCAGGAACCGCTGAACGGCGTCGCGATAGCGCAATTCGTCGGGGTCGCGGCGGACGAGGAGCACGCCCGGCGTCGTCTCGATGGCCGCGACCAGCTCGCCGGCCGGCTCGGAGCGCTCGTACGACACGTACACCTCGGCCGGCCCGGCCGGCTGCGCCGCCTCCACTTCCGCGCGTTTCCACAGCTCGCTCAAAAGCACGGCCGGGTCCATCATCCGGCGGCTGTTCCGGCACTGGATCAGATCACCGGTGACGGCGAAGTCCTCCAGCTCGCGCACCGGGAACATGGTCGGCTCGTCCGCACCGGCGCAGACCGGGCAGTCGCACTGCCGGAACCGCTCGAACCGGATGTCCGGAAAGGACCGGTGAATCGTGGCCAGCGCCCGGTCGATCACCGACAGCATCACCCGCGGGTCGCGCCCGGCGAGGCGGATGAGCAGCCGGCGCCGGTGGTGATCCTCGATCACCTCGGCCCGCCCGGCGTCGTAGCGGAGCACCACGCCCGTACGCCAAACCGCGTTTCCCTCGATCAGATCGTGCAGCTCGACGATGAGGCGCCGGACGATGCCCTTGGGCATGACGTCGTAGTCGTAGCGCAACGTCAGATCACCGGGCTCGTCCCAGCGGTAGGACGGGCGCTGGCCGGAGAGCAGCTGCGGCGCCACATAGGTGGTCGTGCCGGGCACGGTGAAACACAGCGAGAACCGCCCCATCAGGCGCAACAGCTCGCCCTGCATCGACTGATAGGCGGGCTCGTGCCAGATGCGGCGCAGGTCGGCCGGGTCGAAGACGCCCCGGCTCTCGATGATCAGCGGGTCGTCGAGCACCCGGTAGACCGCGGTGGTGCCCCACTCCGGCTTGAGGATGACGGTCTTGCCGAGCAGCGGGTCGTCCTGGAAGAACAGGCACACGCCGAGGTCGTGCAGATAGCCGCCGAGCTGGCGCATGTCCTCCTCGCGGGTGAAGCCCTCGGCCGCGCAGATCTCGAAGAACTTCTCGGCCGAGATGTGGCTGCGCTCGTCCGCCTCCAGCGCCAGCCGCACGTTCTGCCAGGTCTTGGGCAAGGCGCTGCCCACGTGCGGCAGCAATTCCAGTTCCCGTCGTACGCGGGTGAGCAGCTCCGCCAGACCGTCGTTGCTGGACAGATCGACGGCCAGGGTGCCGACCAGGTTCGGGTACTCCTGGCGCAGGGTGCCGAGGTCGAGCGGGCGGCCGCGCCCCTGCTTGCGGTTCTGCACGATGATCAGCGGACTGCCCGCGCTGAGCAGGTTGATCACGTCGAGCCAGTAGTGGAAGTCGGTGTCCTCCTTGCGCTCGTCGCAGAGCAGCACGTACACCGAGCGCTTGGTCAGGAAGAACTGATGGGTGGCGTGGTAGATCTCCTGGCCGCCGAAATCCCAGACGTTGACCCGGAAATCCCGCTCGATCAGGCCGTCGCCGGCCCGGACACCGGACGGGAACCGCCAGGAGAAGACGCCGATGCCCTGGGTCGAGCCCTCGTCGGGGTCGAGCGCGTAGCCGGCGTCCAGGATCTTCTTGGCCAGCGTGGTCTTGCCGGCGCCCGGCTCACCCACGATGAGCAGTTTCGCCTCGGCCAGGAAGTCGAGGCCGGAGGCCTGCTCCTGCGCCCAGTAGCTCTTGATCGCGGTGAGGCCGCGGGCGACCACCTCGGGCGGCGGCACGGTGATGCCGGCCCGCCCGCGGCGGCCGAGCACGAGCTCGGTCAGCGCGGGCAGGCGCAGGATGTCGGGCGGGATCTTCTCCAGCGGGCAGCCCTGCATGGTGAGCCGCTCGAGGCCGGTGAGCGCCCAGATGCCCGAGGGCACCTCGGCGAACTTGTTGAACCCGAGGTCGAGATCGATCAGCCGGTTCGCCGCGGCAACGCTCGGCGGCAGCTCGGTCAGGTTGTTGTGAGCCAGGCCGAGACCGGTCAGCGACGGCAGCTCGAAAACCCAGTCGGGCACGCGGTCGATGCCGGTCCAGGACACCACGAGCGTACGGAGACCGGCGAGGCCGGCCACCGAATCCGGGATGCGCTGAATCGGGCATTTGGCGATGGTCAGCTCGCGCAGCTCGGGCGAGCCGCCGATGATGTCGTCGAGATGCCGGACCAGGTTGGGCAGATAGCGCCAGGTGAGATCCGGGCGGGCGCGTTCGTCGCCGATCGTCAACTTGGTCAGGCTCAGCGGGGCGGCACCGGCCAGATGGCGCAGCGCGGCCGGCGGCGTGTCGGGGCCGATCGACACCTCGGTCACGCCGGCCGGATCGATCTTCTCGCGATAGAGCCACAACTGCCCCGCGTCCACCGGCCGAATTTATCCGGTCGCGTCCAGTCAGGACACCCGGCCGGGGCCGCCACCCCGGCCGGGTCCGCGGTGGTTCAGGTCAAGACCGGTTCGGCCGTCGGCGTACGCCTCAGCGCCGCACCCAGCAACCCGAAACCCACCACCAGGACCGCCGGGCCGAGAACCCCCAGCGGCCCGAACGGAAGCATGAAGAAACCGGCGAATCCGGCGGCAACCAAGGCCGGAACCCACCAGCGGACCAGTCCGTCACGCGCCGCCCCGATCGCCACGGCGATCAGCCCGAGCAGCGACAGCACCATCCCCGGCATGGCCCACCCGAGAGTGAAAAGCGCATATCCGTCGGTCAGCGCCATGGCCCGGTCCGCAACCGGGTCGCCGAGGGCCTGCCGCGCGGCCAGATCGGTGTAGTCGCCGAGCATCAGCGCACTGAAGTTGATCAGCGCGAGCACGGTCACGAATCCGGCCGCCCTCGTGAACCGGCCGCCCCGCTCGGCGACCGCGGTGACCGCCGGCACGAAGAGCACCCAGGCCAGATGCAGGAAGAACGCGCTGGCCTGGGCCAGCCCCGGATGGTTGGCATAGGTCGACGAATCGCCGGATCCGGGCGGCACGGTCGCCATGCCGATCGCGAACGACAGCGGCGCCGCCACGAGGCACACGAGACCGGCCCGGCGCGGGAACGCCGCTTCAGATGGCGCAAGCGCCGGGCCGCCTGGCAACGCCGCTTCAGATGGCGCAAGCGCCGGGCCGTCCGGCAGCGCCGTTTCAGATGGCGCGAGCGACTGCCGGGCGGCCAGGGTGTAGGCGACGATGAGCACCACCGGGCCGGTCAGGCACAGCGGCACCGGGGAGATGGCGAAGAGCAGGTAGAGCGCCGTACCGGCCAGCGCCAGCCCGGCCGCCCACCAGCTGATCACCCGGGCCCAGGCCGCCGCGAGCGGCACCACGATCAGCGCCAACGCCCAGCCCAGGATGCCCGGCACCTGCCAGCCCCACTGTGCCCAGGCGTACGACCCAATCTGATCGTCATAGGCCGCGAGCTGCGCGTCGGTCAGCGTCGGCTGCTGCTCCAGCGCCAACAGTCCGATGTCGAAGGCCATCAGCCCCGAGAACGTCACCAGGCCGAGCAGCGTGGCCACCCAGCCGATCGCCGCCGGCACCGAGCCGCGCCCCCTGATCCTCAGGAGCAGCCCAATGAACCCCACCGCCAGCATCACCCACGCCCAGTGCAGCAGCACCGCGTGCCACAGCGTCGCGTCCGGGTGCTGTCGATAGACCCCGTACCCCTGGTCCTCGCCGAGCGCCGGATCGACCCCGGTCGCCACCGCGAGCGCCACCGGTGCCAGCACCAGGCACGCCGCCGTCGCCTTACGCCACATCGCTTCCTCCCCCTTTGTTGTCTGGGAGGGGACGCTACGAACGGCGGGCCGCGCGGTAACCCGTACACGGAAGGATCTCGGGTCCGCCGCGCGGCGGACCGCTTGTCATCCTCGCGGCGGGTTCGGTGACGACGCCGGCGGCCGTAGCGTCGACGCATGATCCTGCGCCGGCTGCGGCCGATGGACGCCGTGGTGGCCGGCGGCTTCGTGGCGTTCGCCCTGGCCGAGGAGTACTTCATCCGGATGCCCGGATGGTGGTGGCCCTGGCTGCTGGCCCTGTTCGCCGTGCTGATCCTCGTACGGCGGCTGTTTCCGCTGCTGACGATGCTGCCGCACGTGATCGGGCCGCTGCCGGTCTTCTACGAGCCGGCGACCATCGCGGGCGAGGCGACGGTCAACTTCCGGCTCTGGCAGCTGGTGGCCGAGATGATCGCCGCGTACACGGTGGGCCGCTGCGTGCCGCCGACGGGCCGCGACCGCCGGGGCCTGATCGGCGCCGGGCTGATGGCGGTGACGTTCGCCGTCTACCTCATCTCCGATCCGGGCGACCCGATGGCCGCAATCTTCTTTCCCCTCGCGCCGTACGCCCTGGGGGTCGTCCTCGCGGTGCAGGCGCGCCGCACCGCCGACGCCGCGTCGGCCCGCGCGGCCGTCCGTGAACAGCTGGCCCGCGAGGCGGTCATGGAGGAGAGGGTGCGGATCGCCCGCGAGCTGCACGACATGGTGGCGCACAGCGTGACCGTGATGGTGATTCAGGCCGGTGTGGTGCGGCGCCGCCTCGACGCCGGGCTGCCGGTCGACCGGGAGCTGCTGCACACGATCGAGTCGTCCGGCCGGGACGCGGTCGGCGAGCTGCGCCGCACGCTGGGCCTGCTGCGCGGCGAGGACGCGGAGAGCGCGGAGCCGCCGGCCGGGCTGGAGCGGCTCGACGAGCTGATCGCGCAGGTGCGCGAGGCGGGACTGACGGTGACGGTGAGACGGGAGGGCGAGCCGGTGCCGGTGCCCCCGGCGATCGACATGTCGGCCTACCGGATCGTGCAGGAGGCCCTGACCAACGTGCTGCGCCACGCGGGCCCGTCCCCGGTGACCGTGACGGTGTCCTTCCGCCCGGACGGATTGCACCTGGCGATCGTCAATGACGGCGGCCGCGCCGCGCCGGTCACGCGGGGACACGGGCTGATCGGGATGCGGGAGCGGGCCGCGCTCTTCGGTGGCGACCTGACCGCTGGGCCGAGGGCCGGGGGCGGCTTCGCGGTGACGTGCCGGCTTCCGCTACCCGTGGTGGCGCTGCGATGAGCATCACCGTGGTGATCGCCGACGACCAGCGGATGGTGCGGGCCGGGCTGCGGATGGTGATCGAGACCGAGCCCGACATGACCGTGGTGGGCGAGGCCGGCGACGGCGCCGAGGCGGTCGGGCTGGCCCGGCGGATCCGGCCCGACGTCGTACTCATGGACATCGCCATGCCCCGCCAGGACGGCCTGGCCGCCACGAGCGCCCTGCTCACCGCGCCGCAGCCGCCCCGGGTGATCATGCTGACGACGTTCGACACCGACGAGAACCTCTACCGGGCGCTGCGGGCCGGGGCGAGCGGCTTCCTGCTCAAGGTCTCCTCCCCCGAGCACCTGATCACGGCGATCCGGGTCGTCGCGGCCGGCGAGGCCCTGCTCGACCCGGCCATCACCACCCGGGTCATCTCGGCCTTCGCCGCGCAGCCGGGCCCGCGCCCACCGGCCGAGCTCGACGGGCTCACCCCGCGCGAGGCCGAGGTGCTGCGCCTGGTGGCCCGGGGCCATTCGAACGCCGAGATCGCCGCGGCGCTGGCGGTCGGCGAGGCCACCGTGAAGACCCATGTGGCCCGGGTCCTGATGAAACTGGGCCTTCGTGACCGCGTCCAGGCCGTCGTCTTCGCCTACGAGTCGGGGATCGTCCGGGCCGGCGGGCGGGGCTGAAGGCGGTCCGGAATCCTCAGACAGGTCCGTCGGCCGCCGATCAAACCACCATGCTTGCTGCGGACTCCTCGATCGCTGCCTCCGGCGCCCTGCGGGCGACCTCGCTGGCCTTCGTCGAGATCGACCGGGCCGGTGTGATCCGCGAGTGGAACCCGGCCGCGGAACGCCTCTTCGGCTGGGACCGGGCCGAGGTGCTGGGCCGGTCGCTGGCCGACACCATCGTCCCGGCCCCGCTGCGGGCCGCGCACGCCGCCGGCTTCGCCCGGCGCCTGGTCGCCGGCGACGACGCCTGGCCGGGCACGCAGGTGCAGGTGCCGGCCTGCCACCGCGATGGCTCCGAGCTGCTCGTCTCGATGGTGATCAACGCGGTCGCCGACGGCTACTGCGCCTTCCTGTCCGACCGGACCGAGTGGCACCACTCGCAGCAGCAGTTGCAGCGCACCACCACGCTGGTCAGCTCGATCCTCGAGCACACCTCGGCCATGATCTCGGCCAAGGACCGGGACGGGCGCTTCCTGTTCGTCAACGGCGAGTACGAGCGCGTCTTCGGCGTCTCGGCCACCGACCTGGTCGGCCGGCTCGACGTCGACGTGCTGCCCGACGCCGTGGCGCTCGCCGGCCGTCGCAGCAACCAGCAGGTCGCGGCCACCGGCGAGGCGGTCACCGGTCTCGAGGAGGTGCCGTTCGGCGACGAGATCCGGCAGTACGTGGTGACGCGCTTCCCGTTGACCGACCCCGACGGTTCGGTCTACGGCGTCTGCGCCATCGCCATCGACGACACCGACCGCCGCCGCAGCGAGGCCGCCCTCGGCGAGAGCGAGCGCCGTTTCCGCGCGACCGTCAACAACGCCCCCGGCATGCTGTTCCAGTTCCGGATCGCGCCCGACGGCGGTCAGTCGTTCACCTTCGTCTCCGAGGGCTGCCGCGAGATCTACGGCCTGGACCCGCGCGCGGTGATGATCGACCCGGCGCTGATCACCGACATCGTCGCCGAGGAGGACCGGGAGTCGTTCGTCCGGAGCGTGACCGAGACCGTGCTGACCCTTCAGCCCTGGCGCTGGCAGGGCACGGTGATCCGGCACGACGGCGAGCGGCGCCGCCTGCACGGGAACGGCCGGCCGCACCGGATGGCCGACGGGACGACGGTCTGCGACGGCATGGTGGTCGACCGCACCGGCGAGCGCCGCACCGAGATGGAGCTCGACGAGCTGACCCGGCGCCTGGCCACCGGCCGTTTCACCGTGGCCACCGGCCAGGACGGCCGGCTCATGGTCGTGGATTCGACAGGCGAGAACCCTTTGTCGTACGACGGTATGGAAGCGGCCTGGGCCGCCGCGCTGGGCGGCTTCCCGGCCGACGCCGAGCTCCCCGGCCGCGGGCTGTGGGTGCGGTTGCGCCCGCGCGTGGCCGAGGGCCGGCTCCTGATCGACGGCACGTGCTTCCCGTTGGCCCCGCGGTGAGCGGCGGGCGCCTGCCCCGCAAGCTCGGTGAGACGGCGGTGCCGATGACGCCGGTGCCCGCCGGCACGCCGCTGGCCGAGATCGTGGCTTTGCTGCGCGACGACCCGGACCGCCCGGGCGTCCTGATCGACTCCCCCACCGGCCCGCGGCTGCTGAGCCGCAGCTCGCGGACCCTGCACGACCCGCTCGTGCTGCCCGCCGGCACCGACATCGACCTGGCCGCCGAGGCCGCCCTGGCCCGGCCCGACGCCGAACGCGACGAGCCGGTCGTGGTCCGCTGGCCCGACGACCGCTACGGCGTGGCGCCGGTGATCGGCCTGCTCACGGCGATGGCCGGCCGGTACGCCCGGATGTCGCGGGCCGACCACCTCACCGGTCTGCCCAACCGGGCCACCGTGGTGGCCGAGGGCCGGCAGCGGCTGGCCGCCGGCACGCTGGCCGCGATCGTGCACCTGGGCCTGGACCGGTTCCAGGAGGTCAACGACATGCTCGGCCGCGAGGGTGCCGACACACTGCTCCAGCGGGTCGCCGGCGCGCTGCGCGACGCCTGCCGCCCGCAGGATCTGATCGCCCGGTTCGAGGGTGACCAGTTCGCGGTGCTGGTAGCCCACCCGGTGACGGACGCCGCCCGCCTCGGGCGGCGGCTCGCCGACGCCATCCGCGGCCCGCACACGATCGACGGGGTGCCGGTGAGCTTGGAGGCGAGCGTCGGCGTCACCGAGGCCGGCCACCGCGACATCGCCGTGGTCGGCCGCCGGGCCGTGGCGGCCATGCACAGCGCCAAGAAGGACCGCACCGGCGTGGTCCGGTGGACCGAGGACCTCGGTCTCGGCCAGCGGGCCGACCTGCGTCAGCTCACCGAGCTGCGGGCCGGCATCCGGGCCGGGCACCTGCTGGTGCAGTACCAGCCGCTGCACGACGCCGCCGACCGCACGGTCCGCGGCGCCGAGGCGCTGGTCCGCTGGCAGCACCCGCAGCGTGGCATGCTGCCGCCGGGCGTCTTCCTGCCCGACGCCGAGCGCTCCGACGTGATCCTCGAGCTGACCGACTGGGTGCTGGCCGAGGCCATCCACCAGGCCGGCGTCTGGCATCGCGAGGGCCGGGGCCTGCCGGTCTCGGTGAACCTGTCGGCCGCCTATCTGGCTCAGGACCGCGCGGTGCCGACCATCCTGGCCCTGCTGCGCCTGGAGGGGCTGCCGGCGTCACTGCTCACGGTGGAGATCACCGAGACCGCGGTGCTGACCCGGCCCGACCGGGCGGCGGCACGGCTGGCCGAGATCCGGGCGGCCGGCATCCGGGTCGCGATCGACGATTTCGGCACCGGCTACACCTCTCTCGGTCTGCTGCCCGAGCTGCCCATCGACGAACTGAAGATCGACCGGTCGTTCGTGATGCGCATGCACGACTCGAAGCCGCACGCGGTGATCATCGACTCGGTGATCGCCATCGCCCGGGCGCTGAACCTGACCGTCGTGGCCGAGGGTGTGGAGGACGAGCCGACCGCGACCGCGCTGGCCGAGGCCGGAGTGGACCTTCTGCAGGGCTATCACCTGAATCGGCCCGGACCGGCCGAGCTGGTTCACCCGAATACTCGACTATCGCCGGTCCACACTCGGCAGTAACCTTTCCCTCCGGAGAACAATGGGTAACGAAGGGTCCGCGATGACCGCCACTTCGGTCGACGTCGAAACCAGCCCCGACGGCACGCTCGTCATCCAGCCGCACGGCGCTCTCGACGCCGAGGACGCGGTCGAGCTGCGGCGCACCCTGGTCCACGCCGTGCGCCACGTGCGGCCCCTGCGGCTCGTCCTCGATCTGCACGATGTTCCCGACATCGACCCGATCAACCTGGGCACCCTGGTCGCCACCTGCTTCCTCGGCGACGACCATCAGGTCGCGGTGTTCCTCGACCACACCAGTCCCGCCCTGGCCGACCGGCTCAGCGCGGCCGGCGTGGCCCATCACCGCCTGCGCGACGTCGGGGTCACCCCAGCCGGTCGGGAGCGCCCAGCGGCGTGAACTCGAAGATGTCGGGCCAGGCCGGGGCGTAGAGCACGTCGTCGTCCGGCCGCTCGCACAGCCCGGTGGCCTCGAGCATCTGCCGGACGCCGCCCTGCGCGCCGGTGACCTCGAATCCGTGCCCGCCGCGCAGCGCCTTGGTGTAGCCCATCAGCAGCACCTCGATGCACTCGCTGCCGATCTCGTCGACCCGGGCCAGATCGACCACGACGCGCCCCCGGCGCTTGCGGGCGAAGGCGCCCCACAGCTCCCGGCGCAGCTCACGGTGGGCCGCCTTGTCGAAAGCGCCGCTCAGGTGCAGGTACGTGGTCTTGCCGGCCTTGTCGGTGTCTCTCTCGATGGCACAGCGGAGCTCGGTCATGCACCCGGTGTACCCGGCACAGGTAACGACCCGCCGAATACCACGAGACCGTTCGGCGGTGCAGTCCCAACCAAGAATCTTTGCCGAGTCGCACCACAACCGATCGGCCGCCGCCACGTCCACTTCGGAGTGTGCGAGCAGATGGCCCTCGTAGTACGCGCCGTTCTCGAACGCGGCGCCCGGCTCGGTGGCCCACAGGATCTGCTCCGCGCCATCGCGCACAGGCAGCCCGCCCAGCCCATAAACGCCGGCGATCCGCCCGGTGTCGACGACGCCGGGATGCACGGCGACCGCTTCGACCTCACTGCTCACGGTGCCGGTGAGGAGAATCCGGGCAGCCTGCGCGTTCGCGTACGCCTCGGCCGGGCGCAGCCCGGCGGCGAACAGGTCGGCCGTCGCCATCCGGTGCCGCGACGAGGCGACCGTCACGACTCGGCCGGCGCTCGCCTTCAGCGCGGGCCCGAGCGCCCGCGTAAGCGCGTAATGCGCGAGGTAGTTGACCTGGAAGAGCGCGGCCGGGTCGGCCAGGCCCAGGGTCCCGGCGTTGTTCACCAGCAGGTCGAGCCGCTCGACGCGGTGACCGAGCTCGATCACCTGCTCGAGGTGGCGGAAGTCGGCCGCGACCGGGGTGAGTCGTTCGGCCTTCGTTCCCGCGGCCACGAGCCGGCGGACCGCCTTCTCGGCGGAGGCCGGGGTCGGCCCGTGCACCAGAACGCGGAAGCCGCGGCCGGCCAGCCGGCGGCTCAGCTCGTGCCCGATACCGTGCGAAGCCCCGGTGACCAGGGCGGTTGTTCCGTTCACGGCTCCATGCAACGTCGCCGTGGTGACCGTCGACAGAGCTGTTCACACGTTGCGTACGAACGCCCGAACTTTGTTGACGGGCCGTTCACGACACGAGACGACAGCAGATGGCGGGCTCGATGGGCGTGTGGCGTGGACCGGGCCGCTCTCCAACCGGCGGCACAGGCAGGCCGGGTACTGCCCCAGAGCCCGCCCGCACAGAGCCCGCCCGCACAGAGCCCGCCCGCACAGAGCCCGCCCGCACAGAGCCCGCCCGCACAGAGCCCGCCCGCACAGAGCCCGCCCGCACAGAGCCCGCCCGCACAGAGCCCGCCCGCACAGAGCCCGCCCGCACAGAGCCCGCCCGCACAGAGCCCGCCCTCCCAGGGGGGGGTCCGTACCAAGATCGGTGTTTCCGGCTCTTCGGTTAGTAGGTCTCGGCGGCCGGCCAGCGGTCACCGAAGGTGATGGCGAAGGCGTTGATCACGGGCTTCCAGCGCATCGTCCATCGGGCGCGGCCGGCCCCGGTCGGGTCCAGGCTGCGAGTCACAAGGTACAGGCATTTCAGAGCGGCCTGCTCGCTCGGGAAATGCCCACGGGCCCGAACTGCACGCCGGTAACGGGCGTTCAACGATTCGATGGCGTTGGTCGAGCAGATCACTCGGCGGATTTCGACGTCGTAATCGAGGGGGAGCCGCCCGATGACATTGTCTCAGTGCTGGCCGAGATCGTGCTGCGGCCTGTGGAAAAGCTGGCGGCCTGTGGACAACTTCCGCTCACGGCGCCGGGGAGACCGGTGACAAGGGTGCGAGCGCCGGGCATCACGGCACGAAGCGATAACCCATGGCGGGCTCGGTGAGCAGGTGGCGTGGGTGGGCCGGGTCGGTTTCCAGTTTGCGGCGCAGGCGGGCCATGTACTGGCGCAGGTAGTTGGTCTCGGTGCCGTACTGCGGGCCCCACACCTGCTGGAGCAGGTGATATTGGCTGATCAGCTTGCCGGGGTGGCGGGCCAGGTGTTCCAGCAGCTCCCACTCTCGTGGGGTCAGGCGCACGTCGTGGTCGCCGCCGGAGACTGTGCGGGTGGAGAAGTCGACGGTGTGGGCGCCGATGGTGACGACCGGGCCCGCCTCGTCGCCGGGCTGGGAGCGCCGGGTCACCGCGCGCATGCGGGCCAGCAGCTCGTCGACGCCGAACGGCTTGGTGATGTAGTCGTCGGCGCCGGCGTCGAGGGCCGCCACCTTGTCGGCGCTGCCGGCGCGGCCGGAGAGCACGATGATCGGCACGCCGGTCCAGCCGCGCAGGCCGCGGATGACCTCCACGCCCTCCATGTCGGGCAGGCCCAGGTCGAGGACGACCAGGTCGGGGCGGTGGTGGGCGGCGGCGTGCAGGGCCGAGGCCCCGTCGGGGGCGGTGTCCACCTCGTACCGGCGGGCCTTGAGGTTGATCCGCAGGGCCCGGACGATCTGCGGTTCGTCATCGACGACGAGCACCCGGGTCATGATGAGCTGACGGGCAGAGAAAGGACCATGGTGAGGCCACCTCCTGGTGTCTCTTCGGGGATGAGGTTGCCGCCCATGGCCTCGGTCAGGCCGCGGGACAGGGCCAGGCCGAGACCGACGCCGGTGTGGTTGTCGCGGTCGCCGAGGCGCTGAAAGGGCAGGAAGACGTCGTCCCAGCGGTCGCGCGGGATGCCGGGGCCGTGGTCGATGACGCGCAGCTCCAGGGTGTCGCCGTAGCGGCTCACGGTGATCACCGGCGGCCGGCCGGGCGGGCTGTAGCGCAGCGCGTTGGCGACCACGTTGACCAGCACGCGTTCGAGCAGGCCGGGGTCGGCCCGTACGGGCGGCACGTCGTCCGGGATGTGCAGGGTGACCTTGCGGCCGTCCGGTCCGAGGTCGTCGAGCGCGCGCGGGAGGACCTCCTCGGCGCCGACGTCGGTCGTGCTGACGCCGAGCGCACCGGCCTGCAGGCGGCTCATGTCGAGCAGGTTGGCCACGAGCCGGTCCAGCCGGTCGAGCGACTCGTCGGCGGTGACCAGCAGCTCGTGCCGGTCCTCCTCGTCGAAGTGGACCTCGTCGCTGAGCAGGCCCGCCACCGACGCCTTGGCCGAGGCCAGCGGCGTGCGCAGGTCGTGGCTGACCGCGGCCAGCAGCGCGGTGCGCATCCGGTCGGCCTCGGCCAGGGGTTTGGCGGCGGCCGCCTCGGCGCTGAGCCGTTCCTGGCGCAGCGCCACCGCGGCCTGCGCGGCGAACGCCTCGACCAGCCGCCGGTCCGAGGCCTGGAGTGGATGGCCCTTGAGCAGCATCGTCACGTGCTCGTCGGCCCGCACCTCGACGTCCGCCTCGGCCGAGCTGGTGCAGACCGGTGTGCCCACCTCGGCCGCCGGCTCGCCGTCGCTGAGCAGGGTGACCGAGTCGAAGCCGAACGTCTCGCGCACCCGTTCCAGCAGGGCCATCATCGGCCGCTCACCGCGGACCACACTTCCTGCCACAGTGGACAGGATCTGGGCGTCGGCCGAGGCGGCCGCGGCCTGCCGCGTCTTGCGGGCCGCGGTGTCGACCACCCAGCTCACCGCGAGCGCCACGACCACGAAGATGCCGAGCGCGAGCAGGTTGTCCCGCTCGGCGATGGTGAATTTGCTCAGCGGCGGGGTGAAGAACCAGTTGAGGATCAGCGACCCGGCGACCGCGGCGAGCAGGGCCGGCCAGAGGCCGCCGATCAGCGAGACGCCGATGACGGCGCCCAGGAAGAGCAGGATGTCGTTGGTCAGCGACAGCGACGGCCCGAGCTTGAGCAGCAGGGTGAGCGCGGGCAGGCCGGCCAGCACGGCCACGAAGCCGGCGATCCGCCGGCCGCGGGACAGGGCCGCGGGCACGCGGGCCCGCCGCCGGCCCTGCCCGGCCCGCTCGTGCGGGACCAGATGCACGTCGATCGAGCCGGAGCGGGCGATCGTAGTGGCGCCGACGCCGGCGCTGAGGATCTGAGCGAACCGCCCGCGGCTGCTCGCGCCGAGCACGACCTGGGTGGCGTTGACCGCGCGGGCGAACTCAAGCAGCGCCTCGGGCACGTCGGAGCCGGACACCTGGTGATAGGTGCCGCCGAGCGTCTCGACGAGCACCCGCTGCCGGGCCAGCTTGCCCGGGTCGGCCCCGGCCAGGCCGTCGTTGCGGGTGACGTGCACGGCGAGCAGGTCGGTGCCCTTGTTGCGGGCGGCGATGCGGGCGGCCCGCCGGATCAGCGTGTCGCCCTCGGGGCCGCCGGTCAGGGCGACCACCACCCGTTCGCGGGTCTCCCAGGTCTTGTCGATGCCGTGCTCGGCGCGATATCGGCCGAGCTGGTCGTCGACCTTGTCGGCCAGCCACAGCAGCGCCAGCTCGCGCAGCGCGGTCAGGTTACCGGTGCGAAAGTAGTTGCCGAGGGCCGCGTCGACCTTCTCGGGCTGGTAGATGTTGCCGTGCGCCATCCGCCGGCGCAGCGCCTCGGGTGTCATGTCGACCAGCTCGACCTGCTCGGCCGCGCGCACCACCACGTCCGGCACGGTCTCCCGCTGCTCGACGCCGGTGATCCGGGCGACCACGTCGTTGAGCGATTCCAGATGCTGCACGTTGACCGTGGTGAGCACGCTGATGCCGGCGTCGAGCAGGGCCCGCACGTCCTGCCAGCGCTTGGCGTGGGCCGAGCCGGGCACGTTGGTGTGCGCGTACTCGTCGACGACGGCCAGCTCCGGCTTGCGGGCCAGGATCGCGTCGAGGTCCATCTCGGTGAACTCGGCGCCCCGATAGGTGACCCGTTTGCGCGGGATCACCTCGAGGTCGCCGATCATCGCCGCGGTGTGCTTGCGGCCGTGCGTCTCGACCAGCGCGACCACGACGTCGGTGCCACGCTCGGCCCGGCGGTGGGCCTCTTCGAGCATGGCGTACGTCTTGCCGACGCCGGGCGCGGCGCCGAGATAGATCCGCAGTTCTCCACGTGCCATGACGCCGCGCCTCCCTTCCTCTACTTTCCGTCCAGGGCCAGGTTGAGCTCCAGGACGTTGACGGCCGGCTCGCCCATGAAGCCCAGGGCGCGGCCCTCGGTGTGCTCCTCGATGAGCTGGTGAACCCGCACCGGCGACAGGTTGCGCTCGCGGGCGATGCGGGGTGCCTGCAGGTTCGCGTACGCCACGCTGATGTCCGGGTCGAGGCCGCTGCCGCTGGCCGTGACGGCGTCGGCCGGAACGACCGGCTTGGCCGGGGCGTCGCCGCGGATCGGTGTGATGACGCCGCCCTCGGCCACGTAGTCCTCGCCGTTCTTCGCGGACTCGACGGTGACGCCCTCGTAGGTGGCGATGAACGGGGTACCGGTCTGGTTGACCGACACGGCGCGGGTGACCGGGCCGGTCAGGCCGTCGCGGTAGAAGACGGCGAGCACGGCGCCGACGCCGTCGCTGGTGCAGTACGGCCGGCTGCCGTCCACGTTCTCCAGCTTGCCGATGGCGAGGCTGCGCTCGCAGACCTGGGTGAGCAGGCTCTTCGCATCGGCCGTGTCGACCACGCTTTCCGGGCCCAGGTTGCTGGCCGCGGTGGACGTGGGGTCGTATCCGTCACCGGCGGCCGAGGGGCGGCTCTGGAAGTACTTCGGGACGGGGTTGCCGTCGGCATCGGTGAACGACTGGCCGATGAGCGTGCTTCCGGCACTCACCATCGAGCCGTTCGCCTTGTGGGAGAGGCCCGGCAGATGCCCGACGGCGACAAAGGCCAGGGGGTACGCCAGTCCGAGCAGGACGGTCATGACAAGCAGCGCGCGGAGCGCCGCGAGGTGTTGAGAGAGCCAGGTAGGAAGTCGCATGGGTGTCAGATCCCGGGGATGAACTGGATGATGAGGTCGATGAGCTTGATGCCGAGGAACGGCACGATGACGCCGCCCAGGCCGTAGATCCACAGGTTGCGGCGCAGCAGGGCACTCGCGCTCGACGGCCGGTAGCGCACACCGCGCAGGGCGAGCGGGATCAGCGCGACGATGACCAGCGCGTTGAAGATGACCGCACTCAGGATGGCCGAGCCCGGCGAGTGCAGCCGCATGACGTTGAGCGCGTCGAGGCCCGGGTACACCGCCGCGAAGATCGCCGGGATGATGGCGAAGTACTTGGCGATGTCGTTGGCGATCGAGAAGGTGGTCAGCGCCCCGCGGGTGATGAGCAGCTGCTTGCCGATCTCGACGATCTCGATCAGCTTGGTCGGGTCGGAGTCGAGGTCGACCATGTTGCCGGCCTCCTTCGCGGCCGACGTGCCGGTGTTCATGGCCACGCCGACGTCCGCCTGGGCCAGCGCGGGCGCGTCGTTGGTGCCGTCGCCGGTCATCGCGACCAGGCGGCCGCCCTCCTGCTCCTTCTTGATCAGCGCGAGCTTGTCCTCGGGCGTCGCCTCGGCCAGGAAGTCGTCGACGCCGGCCTCGGCGGCGATCGCGGCCGCGGTCCGCGGGTTGTCACCCGTGATCATCACGGTCCGGATGCCCATCTTGCGCATCTCGTCGAAGCGGGCCCGCATGCCGGATTTGACGACGTCCTTGAGGTGGATGACGCCGAGGATCCGCCCCTTCTCGGCCACCACCAGCGGCGTGCCGCCGGAGGCGCTGATCCCGTCGACGATCTCGCTCACCTCGTCGGAGGAGTGACCGACCCACTTGATCACGGCACCGGCCGCGCCCTTACGGATCTGCCGCCCCCCGGCTACCGCCCCAACCGCCCGCCCTTCACCGGACTGAAGACTGGGCTCGATGTCCACGCCACTCATCCGGGTCTGGGCGGTGAAAGGCACGAAGGTCGCGTCCGTCATCAGGCCCGGCTCACGTTCGCGGAGTCCGAATTCGTTCTTGGCCAGTACGACGATCGAGCGGCCCTCGGGCGTCTCATCCGCCAGACTCGACAGCTGCGCGGCGTCGGCCAACTCCGACGCGGAGACTCCGTCCACCGGGACGAACTCCGAGGCCTGCCGGTTTCCGAGGGTGATCGTGCCGGTCTTGTCGAGCAGCAGCGTGTTCACGTCGCCGGCCGCCTCGACCGCGCGGCCCGACATGGCCAGCACGTTGCGCTGTACCAGGCGGTCCATGCCGGCGATGCCGATGGCCGAGAGCAGCGCGCCGATCGTGGTCGGAATCAGGCAGACGATCAGCGAGACCAGCACGATGCCGGTCACGCCGTGCGCGTTGATCGCGATGGTGTCCGGCGCCGCCGCCTGGTAGGCCTTCGAGAAGATGGCCAGCGGCTGCAACGTCACCACCGACAGCAGGAAGATGATGGTGAGCGCGGCCAGCAGGATGTTGAGCGCGATCTCGTTCGGCGTCTTCTGCCGGTTCGCGCCCTCGACCAGGGCGATCATCCGGTCGACGAAGCTCTCGCCGGGCTTCTGGGTGATCCGCACGACGATCCGGTCGGAGAGCACCTTGGTGCCGCCGGTGACGGCCGAGCGGTCGCCGCCCGACTCGCGGATCACCGGGGCGGACTCGCCCGTGATGGCCGACTCGTCGACACTGGCGATGCCCTCGATGACGTCGCCGTCACCGGGGATGACCTGGCCGGCCTCGACCACGACGACGTCGCCCTGCTTGAGCTCGGTGGCCGCGATCTCGCGGCCGTCCTCGAGGTACGCCATGGTGTCCTGTTTGGCCGCGCGCAGGGCGGCCGCCTGCGCCTTGCCCCGGCCCTCGGCCACCGCCTCGGCCAGGTTGGCGAAGACGACGGTCAGCCACAGCCAGACCGTGATGATCCAGGCCAGCACGCTGGGATCGGTGAGGGCCAGGACGGTGGTGAAGACCGATCCGACCTCGACGATGAACATGACCGGGTTGCGCCAGAGCGCGCGCGGATCGAGCTTGGCCAGCGCCTGCGGCAAGGAGCGCCACAACTGATTCAGGTCGAGCAGCCCACCACGTACGGAGGAAGGGGTTTTGGAGGCGAGCGAGGTCATGAAAGGCCCTCCGCGATGGGACCGAGAGCGAGAGCGGGCAGGAAGGTCAGCGCGACCAGCACGATCGTGACGCCGACGACCAGACCGACGAACAGGGGTTGGTGGGTGGGCAGGGTGCCCTCGGACTCCGGCACCGGCTTCTGCCGGGCCAGCGAGCCGGCCAGGGCCAGCACGAGGATGATCGGCAGGAAACGGCCCAGGAGCATGGCCAGGCCGAGCGCGGTGTCCCACCACGGTGTGTTGACCGTGATGCCGGCGAAGGCGGAGCCGTTGTTGTTGCCGGCGCTCGTGAAGGCGTACAGGACCTCGGAAAGCCCGTGGGGTCCGGTGTTGAGCGCCGTGGAGTTGTGGCCGGTGGCGAACGCGGCCGCCGTGCCGATCAGCACGACCGCCGGCGTGACCAGGAAGTAGAGCGAGGCCAGCTTCATCTCGCGGGCGCCGATCTTCTTGCCGACGTATTCGGGCGTACGGCCGACCATGAGTCCCGCCACGAAGACGGTGATGGTGGCCAGGATGAGCAGGCCGTAGAGGCCGGCGCCGACGCCGCCGGGCGCCACCTCGCCCAGCATCATGTTGACCATCGGCATCATGCCGCCGAACGACGTGTACGAGTCGAGGAACGAGTTCACGGCGCCGGTCGAGGTCAGCGTCGTGACCGCGCCGAACGTGGCCGAGTTGGGGACGCCGAACCGGACGTCCTTGCCCTCCATGGCCGCGCCGGCCGCCTGCGGGACGGTGCCGCCGCCGTGCACCTCGAAGCCGACGGTGAGCGCGATCGAGGCGAGGGCCAGCACCGACATGACGGCGACGATCGCGTAGCCCTGCCGGTTCTGGCCGACCATTCGGCCGAAGACGCGGGGCATGGCGAACGGGATGCACAGGATCAGGAACAGCTGGATCCAGTTGGTCCAGGTGGTGGGGTTCTCGAACGGGTGGGCCGAGTTGGTGTTGTAGAAGCCGCCGCCGTTGGTGCCGAGCTCCTTGATCGCCTCCTGGGAGGCGACCGGTCCGCCGGTGATGTGCTGGGTGGCGCCGGTCAGCGTGGTGACGTCGGTGCCGCCGGACAGGTTCTGCACCATCCCGCCGATCATGAAGACCAGGGTGGCCAGTACGGCGATGGGCAGCAGCACGCGCAGCGTGATCCGGGTCAGGTCGACCCAGAAGTTGCCGAGCGTCTGACTCTTGCGGGCGGCGAAACCGCGGATCAAGGCGACCGCGACGGCGATGCCGACACTGGCCGAGACGAAGTTCTGCACCGACAGGCCGGCCATCTGGGCCAGGTGACCCATGGTCGACTCACCCGAGTAGGCCTGCCAGTTGGTGTTGGTCACGAAGCTGACGGCGGTGTTCCACGCGATGTGCGTGGGCACGCCGTCGAAGCCGAGCGACAGCCAGAGCTTGTCCTGCACGCGCAGGAACAGGTAGAGGAACAGGATCGAGACGGCCGAGAACGCGAGGACGCTGCGGGCGTAGACGCCCCAGGTCTGCTCGGTGTTCGGGTCGACGCCGACGAGACGGTAGATGCCACGCTCGACGACGTTGCTCTTACGACCGGACACGACCCGGTAGAGGTAATCACCCAGCGGCCGGTACGCCGCGGCGACCGCGAGCACCAGCGTGATGACGAAAAGCCAGCCGGCCATCAGAACTTCTCCGGAAACAGCAGGGCGGCCACGAGGAACCCGGCGAGGGCGACGGCGACGATGACGCCGATGACGTTGACGGCGTTCACGAGCGTTCGACCGCCTTGATCAGCACGGTCAGCGCCGCGAACAGCGCGATCGTGAGAACGACGAACCCGAGATCAGCCACGGGGTGACTCCTTGGACATGAGGGCTTTGGTGGTACGGAGGAAGCGAAGCGCGCCGGGAAGTCCGCGTCATCGGCGTTGACGCGTTGCGTACGGCCGCCGGGGGTTTCTTCACGCGTTTTTGACGCGGCTGCGACGGGGGACACAAAGAATCAGGGGGTCGCTCTCTGACGTGGAGTTGTTTACGCTGCGTTCACCTGGGATCGATGCACTCCGATCAAAGGAGATCTCGAGATGCGCGAGCTGTTACCCCTGTTGGGCCACGGCCGGGACGCCAAGACCTGCCTCTACCGGTGCGGGAACGCGTGCGACCACCCGGAGCCCAACCAAACCGACAATCCGTATTTAGGCGATATCGTCGCGGGGGAGGTAAGTCGTCGCGGGCTATTGGCGGCCGGCGCCGGCGCCGGCGCTCTGGTGCTCGGAGTCGGCGCTCCGGTCAGCGCGGCCGGCCCGTCCGCCGCCGGCCCGTCCGCGACCGGCGCTTCCGCCGCTCCGGCCTCGTCGCCTTCGTCCGGCGCCTTGACCTTCAAGCCGATTCCGCCGAACGAGCTCGACACCTTCATCGTGCCGAACGGCTACGACCACGCCGTGGTCATCCGCTGGGGCGACCCGATCTTCGCCGGGGCGCCGGGGCTCGACGTCCACCACCAGACCGGGGAGACCCAGTCGCGGCAGTTCGGCTTCAACAACGACTTCCTCGGCGTGCTGCCCTTCCCCGGCCGTCACGACCGCGCCCTGCTGGTGTCGAACCACGAGTACACCAACGAGGAGCTGATGTTCCCCGGCTTCACCAGCCAGGAGGCGCTCACCGTCGACCAGGTGCGGGCCGCGATGGCCGCGCACGGCATGTCGGTCGTCGAGCTCGAACGGGTCGGCGACACCGGGCAGTGGCGGCCGGTCCGGTCGAAGCGGCGGCCCTACAACAAGCGGCTCACCATGCTGGCCACCGAGTTCCGGGCCGACGGGCCGGCCGCCGGCTCGCCGCTGCTGCGGACCGCGGCCGACCCGCGCGGCACCACGATCATCGGCACGCTCAACAACTGCGCCGGCGGCGTCACGCCGTGGGGCACCGTGCTGTCCGGCGAGGAGAACTTCAACCAGTACTTCGTCGGCGGCGACGCCGTCCCGGCCGCCGACAAGCCGTACCTCAATCGCTACGGCATCCTCACCACCGCGCGCTATCCGTCCGGGTCACGCCGCTGGGAACGGGCGCAGGAGCGCTTCGACCTGGCCAAGCACCCGCACGAGGCGAACCGTTTCGGCTGGATCGTCGAGGTCGACCCGTTCGAACCCGATGCGCCGCCACGCAAACACACGGCGATGGGCCGCTTCAAGCACGAGGGCGCGAACGTCATCGTCGCCAAATCCGGGCACGTCGTCGCGTACATGGGCGACGACGAGCGGTTCGAATACCTCTACAAGTTCGTCTCCGACGGCCGGTACCGGAAGAACGACCGGAAGCACAACCTGACGCTGCTGTCGTCGGGGACGCTGTACGTCGCGCAGCTCAGCGGGGACAGCCCGCCCTCGGAGATCGACGGCACCGGGAAGCTGCCCTCGGACGGCGCGTTCGACGGCACGGGGAAGTGGATCAAGCTGGTGTCGGGCACCACTTCCTTCGTACCGGGAATGAGTGCCGTTGAGGTTCTGACTTTCGCCCGTCTCGCCGGGGACGCGGTGAAGGCGACCAAGATGGACCGTCCCGAGGACGTCCAGCCGAGCCTGAAGACCGGCA
This sequence comes from Paractinoplanes atraurantiacus, assembly GCF_900215205.1. GTDB lineage: Bacteria > Actinomycetota > Actinomycetes > Mycobacteriales > Micromonosporaceae > Actinoplanes > Actinoplanes atraurantiacus. The sequence continues at coordinate 75,701 of NZ_OBDY01000001.1, read as the reverse complement.
AGATCTATGCCGCGCTGACCAACAACACCAACCGCGGCGTCGGTACGTATCCGGGCGTCGACGAGGCGAACCCGCGCGTGGCCAACAAGCACGGCCAGATCTTCGAGATCACCGAGGACGGCGGCGACCACACCGGCACCACCTTCACCTGGTCGCTGCCGATCGTCTGCGGCGACCCGGCCGACCCGGCGACGTATTTCGCCGGCTTCGACAAGACGAAGGTCTCGCCGATCTCCTGCCCTGACAACGTCGCCTTCGACAGCACCGGAAACCTGTGGATCGCGACCGACGGCAACGCGCTGGGCAGCAACGACGGGCTGTTCGCGACACCGATCGAGGGGCCGTCGCGCGGCCACCTCAAGCAGTTCCTGACCGTGCCGCCGGGCGCCGAGACGTGCGGCCCGTTCATCACCGGCGACGACCGGTCGGTCTTCGTGGCGGTGCAGCACCCGGGCGAGATCACCGGCGCCACGATCGACAACCCGGCATCGACCTGGCCCGATGGCGACTTCGCCAAACCGGCGGTCGTGGTCACCTGGCACCTCGATAACAGAGCTATCGGTAGTTAAGACGTTTACGCCGCGTTCACCCCGGACCGGTAGTCCGGGGTGAACCCCCTCTCCTACGTTTCGGGCAGCTCACCTATCGAGGAGATGAGATGCCTGATATTCGCCGTCGGTTGCTACCCCTGCTGGGGCACAGCGGCGGGAGCCGGGACGCGATGACGTGCCTCTACCGGTGCGGCAACGCGTGTGACCACCCGGCCCCGAACGAGTCGGCCAACCCGTACCTCGGCGACGTCGTCAGCTCGGCCCTGAGCCGGCGCGGACTGCTCGCGGCGGGCGGCGCCGGCGCCCTCGTACTCGGCCTCAGCTCCACCCCCGCGGTCGCGGCGACCCCGGCAAGCGCCGCGCCTGTGTTTCACGGAAACCACGGCGGCGTGAAGGCCGGCAAGCTGACCTTCAAGGCCATCCCGCCCAACCAGCTCGACACCCTGATCGTGCCCAACGGCTACGACTCGTCGGTCGTCATCCGGTGGGGCGACGAGGTCGTGCCCGGTGCGCCCGACTTCGACCTGGGCCGCCAGACCGCCAAGGCGCAGTCGAAGCAGTTCGGCTACAACAACGACTTCGTCGGCGTCATCCCGATCAGCGACGACCGTGCCCTGCTCGTGGTCAACCACGAGTACACCAACGAGGAGCTGATGTTCCCGGGCTTCACCAGCCTGGACGCGCTCACGGTGGAGCAGATCAAGGTCGCCATCGCGGCGCACGGCCTCTCCGTGGTCGAGATCGAGCGGGTCGGCCGCACCGGCGAATGGAAGCCGGCGCGCTCCAAGCGGCTGCGCTACAACCGGCGCATCACCGCGCTGGAGACCCCGTTCAAGCTCACTGGCCCGGCCGCCGGCACCCCGGCGCTGCGCACGGTCGCCGACCCCAAGGGCTACACGGTGATCGGCACGCTCAACAACTGCGCCGGCGGCGTCACGCCGTGGGGCACCGTGCTGTCGGGCGAGGAAAACTTCAACCAGTACTTCGTCGGCGGCGACGCGGTGCCCGAGGCCGACAAGGCGAAGCTCAACCGCTACGGCATCACGACCACGGCGCGCTACCCGAGCGGCTCGCGCAAGTGGGACCGGGCCCAGGAGCGTTTCGACCTGGCCAAGCACCCGAACGAGGCCAACCGGTTCGGCTGGATCGTCGAGGTCGACCCGTTCGACCCGGACGCGCCGCCGCGCAAGCACACCGCGATGGGGCGCTTCAAGCACGAGGGCGCCAACGTGATCGTGGCCAAGTCGGGCCACGTCGTCGCGTACATGGGTGACGACGAGCGGTTCGACTACCTTTACAAGTTCGTGTCGGCCGGCAAGTACAAGAAGAACGACCGTCGGCACAACCTGACCCTGCTCGAGTCGGGCACGCTCTACGTCGCCAAGGTGACCGGCGACAGCCCGACGGCCGAGATCGACGGCACCGGCAAGCTGCCCACTGACGGCGCCTTCGACGGCACCGGCACCTGGATCAAGCTGGTCTCGGGCAACACGTCGTACGTCCCCGGCATGACCGCGGCCGAGGTGCTGACCTTCACCCGCCTCGCCGGCGACAAGGTCGGCGCGACCAAGATGGACCGTCCCGAGGACGTCCAGCCCAGCCTCAAGACCGGCAAGATCTACGCCGCGATGACCAACAACACCAACCGGGGCGTCGGCTCGAACCCCGGCGTGGACGAGGCCAACCCGCGCGTGGCGAACAAGCACGGCCACATCTTCGAGCTGGTCGAGAACGGCAACGACCACACCGGCACCAGCTTCACCTGGTCGCTGCCGATCGTCTGCGGCGACCCGGCCGCGGCCGACACGTACTTCGGCGGCTACGACAAGACGAAGGTGTCGCCGATCTCCTGCCCCGACAACGTGGCCTTCGACAGCGCCGGCAACCTCTGGATCTCGACGGACGGCAACGCGCTGGGCACGAACGACGGCCTGTTCGCGACGCCGATCGAGGGTTCCGAGCGGGGCGCCCTGAAGCAGTTCCTGACGGTCCCGCGCGGCGCCGAGACCTGCGGCCCGTTCATCACGGGCGACGACCGCTCGGTCTTCGTGGCGGTCCAGCACCCCGGCGAGATCAGCGGCGCCACGGTCGACAAGCCGGCTTCCACCTGGCCCGACGGCGACTACGCCAAGCCCGGCGTCGTCGTGACATGGCGCCTCGACGGCGGCCCGGTCGCCAGCTGACCCTCGCGCAGCTACAGCAGGGCGCTCGGCCGATTTTCCCGGCCGAGCGCCCTCTGTTCGGTCGCCGACGGCGAGCACGTCGGCCGGCTGGCTACTCGCCTCCGGCGTAGCGGACCACGTCGGTGACCAGGTCGGCCGTCGCCTCGTCGGTCAGGGCGTAATAGACCTGGCGGCCCCGTCGGCGGCGGCGGATCAATCGGGCGTCGAGCAGGAAACGCAGATGGTGGGCGACCGCGGTGGGGTCGGCCGGCACGGCGGCGGCTATCTCGGGAGGGCCCAGCTCGCCGCCGCGCAGCAGCACCAGGATGCGCAGGCGGTGCTCATATGCCATTCCTCGCAAAACGACCACGGCGCGCTCCAGAACGTCGTCGTTCACGCTGTGCCTTCCCGGGGGCGCGAAGCCGTCAGAAGCGATGCGGCCGGGCGGGCCAGGAGCGAAGAGACGGCCAGGAGCAGGGTTGCGGTGAGGGCGATGCTTGCGCCCGCGGCGACGTTCCAGATGTACGAGGCGTAAAGACCGCCCAGGCCGCTCGCGACCGCGAAACTCACCGCCAGCGCTGTGATCACTGGTAGGCGGGTGGACCACAGCCGGGCCGCGGCCGCCGGGGCGACGATCAGCGCCACGGCCAGGATCGTCCCCACCGCGGGCACGATGGTCACCACGACCGCTTCCACGGTCAGCAGGAGCACCACGTCCCACGCCCCGACCGCCAGGCCGGCCGCCCGCGCGCCGCCGGGGTCGAAACCGGCGAAGGTCAGCGGGCGGGCGCAGACCGCCAGCAGGGCCGCCACCGCGACCAGCATCGCCGCCGTGATGAGAATGTCCTGGTTGTTCACCGTGAGAATCGAGCCGACCAGCAGTGCCGACAGGTCACGGCTGAAGCCGCTCTGGGTGGCGATCAGGCCCGCACCCAGCGCGAATCCGGCCGAAAGCACCACCCCGGTCGCGGCCGCCGCGTTCTGACCTTGCCGGCGGCTCAGCGCGGCCACCCCCAGCGCCACCACCGCGCCGGCCACGATGCCGCCGGCGAAGACGTTCACGCCGATCAGGGAGGCCGCCACCACGCCGGGGAAGGTGGCATGGGTCAGCGCCATCGTGAAGAACGACAATCGGCGCACCACGACCTGCACGCCGATCAGACCGGCCAGCGCACCGGCCAGGATCACCTCGGCGATCGCGCGGTGCAGCGCGTCATCCCACCAGCTCATGGGGCGATCCCTTCGGGGCGGGCGGCGTTCCGCGGTGCGAGAGCGACGAGCGGCGCACGGTCGACAAGCGGCCCAACGGCAGCAACAGCAGGTAGGCCAGGACGAGCAGGAGGACGACCGCCGAGGCCGAGGTCAGCGAGATGCCGTAATCCACCGACGCCGTCCAGCTGATCCATAGGCCGCCGTAGCCGGCGAGCAGGATCAGCACCGTACCGATCACCGCCATCGCCGCCAGCCGCGCCGTGATCAGGCGGGCCGCCGCGGCCGGGATGATCAGCAGGGCGACGACCAGGATGGTGCCGACCGCTCGGACCGCGGCCACCACGACCAGGGCGACGATCACGTTGAGCCACAGGTCCAGCCAGAAGGTCCGATACCCGGCCGCGGCCGCCGCGGCCGGGTCGAAGGTGCGAAACAGCAGGGGCCGGGCCGCGATCGCCAGCATCACCAGGATCACCGCGGCCAGCACGGCGGTCTCGGCGATCTGCCGCGGCGTCACGGTCAGCAGGCGCCCGAAGAGGAAGGACGTCAGGTCCGAGGTGTACGAGGACTGGCGCGAGACGAGCACGACGCCGATCGAGAACATCGCGGTCAGCACCACAGCCGTGGAGGCGTCGTCGGACAGCGCCCCGCCGCGGGTGAGCAGCGTCAGCACGACCGCGGTGAGCAGCCCGGCCACGAGCGCGCCGACGACCAGTCCCTCCACCCCACCGGCCAGGAAGCCGATGACCACGCCGGGGAAGACCGTGTGGGTGAGCGCGTCCGAGACGAAGGAGAGCCGGCGGGCGAAGACGAAGACGCCGACCGGCCCGCAGATCAGCGCGAGCAGCGCCAGCTCGGCCATCGCCCGGGCCATGAACGGCACGGTGAGGATCACGGCTCCACCAGCACCGTGCGGCCGTCGGCCAGGTCGATGGCGTGACCTCCGTACGCCGAACGCAATTGATCTGCCGTCAGCACCTCGCCCGGCGGGCCGAAGGCCCACTGCCGTCCGTTGATCAGGCACACCAGGTCGGCCACGTCGCGGGCCAGGGCCAGGTCGTGCGTGCTGAGCAGCAGCGCGGTACCGCTGCGGGTGAGCTCGCGCAGCACCGAAAGGATCGCCTCCTGGCTGACCACGTCGACGCCGTTGAACGGCTCGTCGAGCAGCAGCAGTTCGGGTTCGGCGGCCAGCGCGCGGGCGAGCAGCACCCGCTGCCGCTGACCGCCGGAGAGCAGCCCGAACCGGCGCCCGGCCTCGTCGGCCAGACCGACCCGGTCGAGGGCCTCGGTCACGGCCCGCCGGTCGGTGGCCCGGGTGGGCCGCCACCAGCCGATCCGGCGGTAGCGGCCCATCAGCACGACCTGCGCCGCGGTGACCGGGAAGTCGGGGTCGAGGTCGCCGACCTGCGGCACGTAGCCGCACTGTTCCCTCGACCGGGCCGGTGTTCGGCCGAACACCTCGGCGGTGCCGGCGAGAACCTCGGTGAGACCCAGGACCGCTTTGATCAGGGTCGACTTGCCGGCGCCGTTGGGCCCGGCCAGGGCGAGGCACTGCCCGGCCTCCAGCGAGAGGTCCACGTGGGTGAGGACCGCAACGCCGTGGTAGCCGACGCTCGTGTCGGCGAAGCGCAGGACCATGTCAGCCGGCCAGCGCGTCCACGATGACCTTGGTGTTGTGCTCCTCGGCGCCGAGGTAGGTGCCCGTGGGCGTGCCCTGCTCGCCGAGGCTGTCGCCGTAGAGGGCGTCCTCGCCGCCGATCACCTGGACGCCGGCCTGCTTGGCGATGGCCTCTGCGCTCTTCGGCGGCAGCGAGCTCTCGGTGAAGATGGCCTTGGTGCCGGTCGCCTTGATCTTGGCGACCAGGTCGGTGAGCTGCTGCGCGGAGAGCTCGGCCGACGTGTCCAGGCTCGGGATGACCGAGCCGACGAACTCCAGCTTGTAGCGGGCGACGTAGTAGCCGAAGGCGTCGTGGTTGGTGACGAGCTTGCGGTCGGCCGCGGGCAGCTTGGCGAACGCGGCCTCGTTGTCGGCGTCCAGTTTGTCGAGCTTGGCGGAGTACGAGGTCAGGTTCGTGGCGTACGCGTCCGCGTCCTCCGGATCGGCCGCGGCCAGCGCCTTCTCGATGTTGGTGACCATGATCTTGGCGTTGCGCGGGTCGTGCCAGATGTGCGGATCGTGCTCCTCACCCTCGGCGTGCTCCTCGCCCTCGGCGTGCTCCTCGCCCTCCTCCTCGTGGCCACCCTCGCGCAGGGTGACGCCCTGGCTGGAGTCGACGACGGTGCCCTTGAAGCCGGCCGAGGCGATGGTCTGGTCGAGCCACGACTCCAGGCCGACGCCGTTCTTGACGACGACCTTGGCCTCGCCGATCGCCTTGATGTCGGCCGGCGTGGGCTCGTACTCGTGGGGGTCCACATTGGGCTTGATGATCTGAGTGACGGTGACGTCGTCGCCGCCGATGTTGCGGACGAAATCGGCCACCTCGGGGGTCGTCGCGACCACCGAGAGGGCGGCGCTGTCCGGGGCGGCCGCGGCTCCGTCGTCGGAGCCGCAGCCGGCCAGCGAGATCAGTACCGCCGAGACAGCGAGAATTCCCAGTGCTTTCACGCTGCGAAACGGTAATCGTTTTCAATAATTATCGTCTAATGGCAAGATGCGGATGTCGCCACATGTCGATCAGGCGGTGAAGGTGAAGTACTGGTACGCCCCGTACGTCGTGTAGTTGACGCTGTCACCGGAGGTGCCGGTGAGGTAGACCGCGCGGACCCGGTAGCGGGCGCCGACCGGGTGGGTGCCGGTCAGCGTGAAGGTCGACGTGCCGGCCGAGGTCAGCGGGAGGTCGAGCACCCGCCAGGTCTTCCAGGCGCCGCCCGACACCACTTCGAAGATCAAACGCTGCTTGCGGTTCGGGTACGGGGTCATGGTCGTGACGAAGTACGGGTGGACCGTCTTGCGGTAATAGCGGTAGGGGACCGTGCCGATCTTGGCCGCCTTGTACTGCCGGGACGGCTGGAGGGCGATGGCCACCCGGGTGTTGAGCACCGCCGAGGCTGTGGCCGGCAGGTACTTGGCGTCACCGGCGAACTTGACCTGCACGGCGGTCGTCCGGGTCAGCTTCAGCGTGGCCGTGAGGACGCCCTTGGCGTCGACCGTGGTCTTGCGGAGCAGGCGGGCCGGCTCGGTGCCGTACGGGTCGGCCCAGATCTCGACGACCCGGTTGGTCGTGGCGGCGCCGAGGCGGGCGGTGACCGTCGCCGTCGTTCCGTACGCGCTGACGGTACCGGTGGGGCCGATGGTGAGCGAGGGGCTGACCCGGGTGACCGGCGGAGCCGTCGTCGGCACCGTCTGCTCGGGGCCGTCGAGCACCCAGAGGCGCCACTCGGCCTTGTAGTTGTAACCGAGGGCGAAGACCCGCTTGCCGCCCGGCTCCCAGGCGACCTTGCCGGTCTGGTCAGGGATCGGCTTGTTCTCCGGCGCCGTGTTCGGCAGCTGGAACTCCTGCTCGGCGGTCTCCGTGCCGGCCGGGTAGAGGGCCACGTCGGTGGAGCCGTCGCTGTTGTTGTAGCCGATGGCGACTCGGCCGTCGGTGTTGACGTCGATCGACGACGGGGTGCAGATCTTGTTGTCGTACGCGGTGATGCGTGCGTACGGGCTGGCGATCGGCGCCTTCCAGATCGGGCAGCCGACACCGAAGCCGATCAGCGAGGCGCCGTCCGCGGTGACGGCGGTGTCGCGGACGAACGTGTCGCTCGAGCTGCTCTTGACCTTCAGCGTCTCCTTCGCCCCCGACACGTCGTAGACGGCGACCGCGCCGCTGGTCATGGCGTTGTTGGAGACGTCGGCCACGACCAGCGTGCCCGGGGTGCCCGGAGCGGTCAGCAGCTGGGGCGCGTCGTGGAACGAGGTGCGGTCGGCCGTGGCGTCATGGAGGGCGGGCGACCCGCCGGCGACGTCGAGGGAGCCGAAGTTGCCGGTGTAGTCGTTGTCGGCCGAACCGTCGTAGCCGAACCACACCCGGCCCGCGACCAGTGCCAGCGTGCGCGGATAGACCGTCGCGCCCAGCGGGTAACGGCCGGTCTCGGCCAGCGTCGCGGGGTTGAGGGCGACGATCGCGTGCGCCTCGGCCACCGCCGCGTAGAGCGTCTGACCGTCGGCCGAGAGCGCGAGCCCTCTGATGCCCGGCAGCGCGGTCTTCGTCGTCTCGACCTTGCCGGCGTACGTCGTCCGCAGGAGCTGCCCGGTGTTCTCGTCGCTGATCAGCAGCCGCTGGCGCGCGGTGTCGACGGCGACGTCGCTCGCGGTGGAGATCGGCAACAGCGCGCCGCCGCCCAGCTCGGTCGAGGCCGAGGCGTCCAGGGTGCCCACGGCGACCGCGACCGCGGCGGTACCCAGGACGGTGGCCGCCGTGAGGGCGGCACGAAGTTTGCGCATAGGGGAGCAACCTACGTTAAATGATCAAGGTCGAATGTCGTCCGATCAGCTACTTCGCGAGCGGGGCGGCGCACGCCAGCGCGGCGTGGCGACCGTCACGCCAGATGAGGCCCGTTTCGGTGAAGCCGGCGGCCCGGGCGGCGGCCTGATGCCAGGACAGGGTGCCGGCGAAGTTGGCGGGGACACGGTCCCGGAAGACGTCGGCGCGGGCGGCCATCAGGTGACGGAACTCCTGCGCCTGGGACAGGTCGCTCCACCACTGCACCCAGGCCATCTCGGCGGCGGCGTCGCCGGGGGACGGGTCCATCGCGCGCATCACCGACGGCAGCCCGTCGTCGGGCATGAGGTCGGCCACGATGAGCAGGCCGCCGGGGGCCAGCACGCGGCGGCACCGGCGGTACAGGTCGCGGATGGCGGGGGGCGGCAGATAGTGCACGGTCATCACCGAAGTGACGAGGTCGTAGCCACCGCCGGCGAGGCCGGTCCACGCCGCCGAGTCCAGGTCGGCGTCGATCACCGAGACGCCGGCCGCGCGGGCCAGCGAGAGCAGGACCGGGTCCAGGTCGACCATGGTGACCCGGCCCGCGGGCCAGCGGGCCGACATCCGCGACGCCAGCACACCGGGGCCGCCGCCGAGGTCGAGGCAGCGCCGCGGAGAGCCGCCGCGGACCGCCTCGACCGTGGCGGCGATGGCCGACTCGAGGCCGGCCATGCCGGGCACGAAGCCGGCCATCACCTCGTCCCAGGTGCTGCGCCAGCGGTCGGAGTCGAGCGCGGTCGACGGCATGGGCCCATCCTCGCCAGCTAACGGAAATGACACCCATTTCTACCAAAGAACCGCCAGTCAGTGGTCGAGCGCCGCCAGCGCGTCCAGGAGGCGGTCCACCTCCTCGACCGCGGTGTAGGCGTGCAGGCTCACCCGTACGGACGAGGTTTTCTCTCCCTGATCTCCCTGACAGTGACCGTCCGCACGGACCAGGAGCCCGTCGCTCTCGAGGATGAAACCGAGATCGTTGGAGGAGATCTCGCGGTGCCGGAACGTCACGATCCCCTGCCGGCGCTGCACCGCCGACGCCGCCGAAAGGCTGCTCTGGCAGCCCAGCACCTCGTAGCTGTCGAGGCGGTCGAGGCCGTCGGTGAGCCGCGCGCCGAGCGCCCGGCTCCACCGCGCGATGCGATCGAGCCCGGTCCGGTCGAGCCAGTCCATCGCGGCGGCCAGGCTCACGATGCCGCTCGTGTTGGGCGAGCCCCGCCACCCGGCGGGCTGGAAGGCGGGGCCGCGCTCGTTGGCCGCCCAGATCGCGCCGATGCCCGGCAGGGCCATGGCCTTGTGCCCGGAGAAGACGACGAAGTCGACGTCGAGCGGGGCCACCGACAGCGGCACGTGACCGAAGCCCTGTGCCGCGTCGAGGCAGATCGCCACGGACGGCCCCACCGCCGGGCGCAGCCGGTGGATGTTCATGTCGTTGCCGTAGACGTGGTGCACGTGGGTCGCGGCGATCAGCCGGGTCCGCGGCCCGACCATGCGGCGCAGCCGGTCGGTGTCGTAGTCGTGCGCCTCGTCGTACGGCATGGCCCGTACCTCGACCCGGGCGCCGCTCGCGGCCTCGAGCCAGGGCACGATGTTGGCGCTGTGGTCGGCGAACGGCACGATGATCTCGTCGCCGTCGCGCAGCCGGGGGGCCAGCCAGTCGCGGGCGACCGCGCGCAGCCCCTCGGTCGTCCCGCTGACGAAGTGAACGCCCGAATGGCCCGATCGGTCGCCCAGAAAAGACCGCACCTGATCGGAGGCCCGGACGATCCGGTCGGTGGTGCGGTTGGCCCAGGGATAGGTGCCGCGGGCCGCGTTCGCGTTGCCGGTGGTCAGATAGTCCAGCACGGCGTCGAGGACCGCCTGCGGCTTCTGCGAGGTGGCCGCACTGTCCAGATAGGCCATACCCGGATGGGCCATGAGCTGCGGGAACTGGGCCCGCACCCCGGCCTGCCACGGCAGCAGCTCACGAATGGTGTCCGTATATTCCCCTACGCTGATCATCAGTCACGCACCAAAGGCGCCCCGGCGTCGCGCCAGGCGATGACGCCGCCGGCCAGCGATCGCACGTACGGATGTCCCATCCGGCTCAGCAGGGCCGCATACCGGGCCGATTTCTCGCCGACCGGGCAGACCAGCAGCACCGGCTGCCGCCGGCTGAACGGCAGTCCACCGTGGAGCAACTCGTCGAAGACCTCGTCGACGATGTTGATCGAGCCGGCGATGTGCTGGGCCTGGAACGCGTACGGGCTGCGCAGGTCGACGACGAGACCGGGCCAGCGCTGCGCCTCCGGCACGTCGATGGCCGGCGCCGCCGCCACCTCGGCGGCGGTCAGGGTGCGGTGGTCGTGGCGGCGGGCCGGCCGGCCGAACAACGTGGGCCGCCGCTCCCGCAGGTAGCTGAGGTAGCTCTCCATCCGGTCGCAGACGATGAAGACCGCGGTGCGGCGCTCGCCGAGCGTCGCGTCCAGCTCGCGCAGATGGCGTATGGCACCCTGATAGGCCCCTCCGCCCGTCGGGCCGGCCGGCGTGCCGCAGCGCCGGATCAGCGTGAGCATGCCGTCGATGGCCTCGTCGGCGCTGATCGTCTCGAGGTCGTCGTAGACGCCCGGGTCGAACAGGCCCACCTCGTGCACCTCGTCGATCGTGCGGATGCCGGGAATGAAGTCGCTCTTCTGAGCGACGAGACCGATCACCCGTACGTCCGGGTCGTGCTGCCGCAGCGCCCGGGCCACCCCGGTCGACGACCCGGCCGTGCCCACGCAGGCGATGAAGTAGTCGGGGGCGCGGCCGTCCAGGTCCTTGACGATCTCGGGCCCGGTGCCGCCGAAGTGGGCCTCGACGTTGTCGTCGTTGAAGTACTGGTCGGTGTGCACATAGCCGCTGCCGTCGGCCGCGAGCGCCTGGTGCATGCGGGTCAGCGGGTCCTCGGTGTCGGTCGGGTCGAGGCACTCGGCCTGGCCCGGCAGCTCCTCGATCTCGGCCCCGAGCAGCAGCAGGAGGTCTTTGACCTCGGGCACCTTCATCCGGTTGGTGACGCTCTTGAACGGCAGGCCGTGCATGCCGGCCAGCATCGCGAGCGCCTTGGCCGTGTTGCCGCTGGAGAGCTCGACCACCGTGTCCCCGCGCCGGACGGCGCCGTCCAGCAGCGGGCGCAGCATCGCCAGGGCGGCCCGGTCCTTGAGCGAGCCGAACGGGTTGAGCAGCTCCATCTTGGCGTACAGGTCGATGTTGCGAAGGCCGTGGACGGCCGGATCGATGCGCACCAGCGGGGTGTTGCCGATGGCCTCGGTCATGTCGTCGTATCTCATGATTCCTCCGCGCGCGGGTGGACGGGCCAGTACTGCTCGTCGAGGCACCAGCGCCAGGCGCCGCCGTCGCGGTAGACCGCCACCTTGCGGCCGATCGGCTGGTGCAGGGCCTGCGTGGCGCTGAAGTCCATGAAGTAGCCGGCGGTGTTCACGAAGGCGAGCAGGTCGCCCGCCCGTGGCGTCGTCGGGAGGAACACCTGGCGGCGGGTGATCAGGTCGGCCTCGAGGCACAGGTTGCCGAAAAGATAGAAGGCTTTGGCCGTATCCGATTTGTCGGCAGTGATGACCAGCGGATCCATCAGGACGCCGTGTTCCTCCAGGCTCACATCGCGGGCGTTGCAATCGAGCCGGATCACCGAATCGCGCACCTCGAGCACCCGGGCCAGGACGATGCCGCACTGGTCGAGCAGCGCCCGCCCGGGCTCGATGTCCAGGTCGTACATGGTGTCGAGCAACAGCGACCCGAGCGGCCGCCGCAGCCCCGGCGCGTGCGCCTCGAGCAGCTGGTCGAGATATCCGGGACCGGAGACCGGCCGGTACGAGGGGTAGAGCCCCAGCACCCCGCGCAGGGTCCCGGCCTCGTTGCGCAGCCCGTATCCGTGCCCGTTCCAGGTCATCGGCTCGCGCCGGCCGAGCACGGCCTGGGCCAGCTCGGACGTGTACCGCTCCCACTGCGCGCCGTCGGCCAGATAGTTGACGCCGAACCCGCCGCCGATGTCGACCGAGCGCACCTCCAGCCCGCGCGACCGGCACTCCTCGAGGGCGGCCAGGCAGCCCTCCAGGGCGATCGCCTTCTCGGGCCAGCCGATGGTGTCGAGGTGATAGGCGACGCCGACTGGCTCCAGCTCCTCGCGGTGTTTCTCCAGCAGGTCGAGCACCTCGCCGAGACCGCCGGCGGGCACGCCGAAGCGGCTGCGCCGGCTGATCACCTGGACCCCCTGCGACGCGAACTCGGACAGGCGCACCATCACCCGCACCCGGGGAAGGCGGTGCTCGGCGACGAGCGCGGCCAGGTCGGTGAGCTCGCCGAGGGAGTCGGCGTTCACGATGACGCCGGTGCGGGCGGCCAGCCAGAGGAACTCGCGGCTCTTCGGGCCGGTGGCCATGATGCGCTCGGGGCCGAATCCGGCGCCGAGCGCGTGCTGCAATTCGGCCAGGGAGGCCACGTCGGCGCCGGCGTCCCCGATGGCGGCGAGCCGCCTCAGCAGGGCGGCCGACCGGTTCGCCTTGTGTGCGAAGTAGACGCGGCCACGCAACCGGTGATGACGATAGGACTCCCGAAAGGCCTCGACATTTGCTTCGAGCAGGTCGGGAAGGACGATGTTGAGTGGTGATCCGAGGCCGTCCACCAACTGCCTCAGCAGCTCCGAATCGTCGAGAACGGATCGGGCGACCGGTTCGATTCTGGGGGTCAGATAGAGCGGATTCAGATCGGGCACAATGGCGACCTCCCGCTTGGCGGTTTTCCCAACCTAACCGATGATCGGAACGGTTTCTATACCCGCAGTGATGAGTCAATCACTCATTCTCGTTTGCGCATGAATAAAACAGATTTGTCAATCCCTCTGTCGTTGATTGAGCACTGATATAAGCAATTGCGCATGTATCCCGGCCGCTAATCTTGCGCCGTGGCCGGCCGACACGCGCATTCACACGATCAGCTTCCCGAGATGTCCCGGCGGGCCATCGCGGCCATCCTCATACCGGCCGCGATCGCCACTCTGATCGCGATGATCGTGCTCTGGCCGGCCCGCACGACGCCGCCCACCAGCGAGAACAACCGCGTCGAGGGCACCGTTACGGCGATCGACGGCCGGGCGACCGTACGCCTCGACGACGGCACCGAGACCAGCGCGGAAATCGGCAAGAAAGTCCGCGTCGGCGACCAAGTGGTCCTGCTGCACACCGGCCCCGACTACGCGATCGTCGACCACCAGCGGAGCACCCCGATGATCGGGATGCTCGCGCTGACGGTCGCGGTGATCCTGGCCTTCGGGCGATGGCGCGGGCTCACCTCACTCGCCGGCCTGGCCGTCAGTTTCGCGGTGCTGCTGCTCTTCATCATCCCGGCGATCCTCGACGGCTCACCGCCGCTGCTGGTCGCGGTCGTCGGCGCCTCGGCCATCATGTTCGCCGCGCTCTATCTGACACACGGCATCAGCACCCACACGTCGGTCGCGGTCGCCGGCACGCTGGCCAGCCTGGTCCTGACCGGCCTGCTCGGCGCCGGCTTCACCGCCGCCCTGCATCTGACCGGCGTCGCCACCGACGACGACGCGTTCCTGTCGGCCACCCTGGGCGGCATCGACATGCGCGGCCTGCTGCTGGCCGGGATCGTCATCGGCGCGCTCGGCGTGCTCGACGACGTGACGGTCACCCAGGCCGTGACGGTCGCCGAGATGTCCGCCGGCGCGTCGGGGTGGGCGCTCTACCGGGCGGCGATCAGGGTCGGCCGGGCGCATGTCGGATCGGCGGTCAACACCATCGTTCTCGCGTACGCCGGCGCCTCGCTCCCGCTGTTGCTGCTGTTCTCCACCGGTACCCAGCCGGCCGGCGACCTGCTGACCGGCGAGCTCCTGGCCCAGGAGATCCTGCGCAGCGCGGTCGGCACGATCGGCCTGGTCGCCTCGGTGCCCCTGACCACGGCCCTCGCCGTCCTGGCGGCCGGCCGTAGCCATCGCTTCACTTAAATGTCTCGTTGCGCTTTCCCGCGGGGCGAAGGCTGGCCCCATGTGGCCTCATCACCGAAAAGCGACAGCGCTTCTGGCGGCCGGCGTCCTGGTCGGCGGCACCTTCATCGGCGTGACACCGGCGGCGGCCCACAACCGGAGCTTCGACCTCCAGGCCCACCGCGGCGGCCTCGGGCTGCGCGTGGAGAACACCCTGGCCTCGTTCGGCCACGCGCTGCAGCTCGGCGTCAGCACGCTCGAGCTGGACGTGCAGATCACCGAGGACGGCCGGGCCGTCGTCACCCACGACCGGCGGGTCACCGGCACCAAATGCACCGACACCGCGCCGGCCTACAAGAACGATCCCGAATTCCCGTATGTCGGCAAATACGTCAACACACTCACCCTGGCCCAGGTCCGCACCCTGGACTGCGGCTCGAAGACGCTCACCGACAAACCCGGCCAGCTCGCCGTGCCGGGCGCCCGGATGCCGCTCCTGAGCGAGGTGTTCGCGCTGGTCAAGCGCTACCGCGCGGACGGCGTCACGCTCAACGTGGAGACCAAGGTCGAGGCCGGCGCGCCCGCCGAGACCGCCCCGCGCGAGCAGTTCGTGCGGGTCACCGCGGCCGAGATCCGCCGGGCCGGTCTGCTGCGCCAGGTCACCATCCAGAGCTTCGACTGGGGCGCGCTGAAACGGATGCGCCAGATCGAGCCCCGGCTGCCGCTGGTCGCGCTGACCAACTACGACTTCCTGCAGACCGGGCAGCCGGGCGCGTCGCCGTGGCTGGGCGGCATCGACATCGACGACTTCGGCGGCGACCCGATCCGGGCGATCAAGAGCTTCGGCGCGAGCGCCTTCTCGCCGGTGCACGGCTTCCCGCAGAACGGCACGGTCACCGATCCCGCGTACAAGCCGTATGTGACCCGCGAGATGGTGCGGCACGCGCACGCGTACGGCATCAAGGTCGTGCCCTGGACCGTCGACGATGTCCCCACGATGACCAAGCTCATCGACGACGGCGTCGACGGCCTGATCACCGACTATCCCGACCGCTTGCGGACGCTGCTCGCCCGGAAGGGCTTCAAACTGCCTCGGCCGTACGCGTCACCGTTCGACGTCCAGGCGCATCGTGGTGGCCGGGCGACCCACCCGGAGAACACGCTGCCGGCCTTCGCGCATTCGCTGGCCAACCCGGCGATCTCGACGCTGGAGCTCGACACCGGCGTCACGCAGGACGGCACGCTGGTGGTCCTGCACGACCGCGCGATCAACGGCTCGCACTGCCGGGACACCGCGCCTGCTTCCGCGAACGACCCGGAATTCCCGTACGTCGGAAAGCTCGTCCATGATTTGAGCCTCAAGCAGATCAAGACGATCGACTGCGGTGCGCCCATCCCCACCCTCGACGAGCTGTTCGCGCTGGTCAAGGCAAGTGGCCGCGGCGACGTCCGAATGAACATCGAGACGAAGATCAGCCCGCTGGTGAACGACACCGAGGCCTACCCGGTCTTCACCCGCAAGCTGGTCCGGGCGATCCAGGACGCCGGTTTCGTCCAGCGCGTGACCGTCCAGTCGTTCGATTGGCGCACCCTCCGGCTGGCCCGCGCGCTCGACCGGCGGATCGAGACGGTCGCGCTGGTCTGGCAGTACGGACCGGCCGAGTGTGCTTCTCTCGCCGACGAGTGCTCGCTGCGCGCGGTCTACGACGACCCGCGGGTCAAGAGCCCGTGGACCGGCGGCCTGGACTGGTGGCGTTACCGCGATCTGGGCGCGCTGACCCGGGCGGCCGGCGCGAGCACCGTCTCGGCGAACTGGCAGGTGCACGATCCGAACCAGCTCGCCAACCCCGGCGAAGACTGGTACCTGCGGACGAACCCGGCGTGCTTCCACGGGCCCGTGGTCTCGGTTCTCCAGAAGCGCTTCGGCCTGAAGGTCGTCCCGTACACCGTCAATGACCCTGTCGTCATGCAGCGGGTGATCGACCTCGGGGTGGACGGCATCATCAGCGACGACCCCGATCTTCTGATCAAGGTGGCGATCCGCAACGGCCTGCGCTGAACTGAGGGCATGCAGAAGCGAATTCTCGGCAACGGCCTCGAGGTCTCGGCGATCGGATTCGGCGCGATGGGGATGAGCCAGGGCTACGGCTCGTCCCCGGACCGGCCGGAGATGATCGCCCTGCTCCGGCAGGCGGTGGAGCGTGGTGTCACCCTCTTCGACACCGCCGAGGTCTACGGGCCGTACGTCAACGAGGAGCTGGTCGGCGAGGCCCTCGAACCGGTGCGCGACCAGGTCGTGATCGCCACCAAGTTCGGCTTCGCGATCGGCTCCGACGGCGTGGACAGCCGCCCGTCACACATCCGGGAGGTGGCCGAGGCGTCGCTGCGGCGGCTGCGGACCGACACGATCGACCTGTTCTACCAGCACCGGGTCGACCCGTCGGTGCCGATCGAGGACGTGGCGGGCGCGGTGGGAGAGCTCATCGCGGAGGGCAAGGTCCGGCATTTCGGCATGTCCGAGGCCTCGGCCGCGACGATCCGGCGGGCGCACGCGGTGCAGCCCGTGACCGCGCTCCAGAGTGAATATTCGCTGTGGTGGCGGCGGCCGGAGGTCGAGGTCTTCGACACGCTGGAGGAGCTGGGCATCGGCTTCGTCCCGTTCAGCCCGCTCGGCCGCGGCTTCCTGACCGGCAAGATCGACGCTTCCACCAGCTTCGACGCCTCGGACATGCGGCAGTCGCTGCCGCGTTTCTCGGCCGAGGCCCGCGACGCCAACCAGGCGCTGGTCGACCAGGTCGGCGCGATCGCCGCCGGCAAGGGCGCGACGCCCGCCCAGATCGCCCTGGCCTGGCTGCTCGCTCAGAAGCCGTGGATCGTCCCGATTCCCGGCACCCGGCGGCTGGAACGTCTCGAGGAGAACCTGGGCGGCGCCGACGTCGAGCTCACCCAGGGCGACCTCGCGGAGATCGAGGCCGCCCTGGCGAAGGTGGCGGTCGTGGGCGACCGCTACACCGAGAGCGCGGAACGCAAGACCAACCTCTAGCGGTCGCTGATCAGCAGGCCGGGCACGACGGTCCGGCCGGTGCGGAACTCCGTGTAGGCCCACCGCTGCACGTCCGGCTGCGGGCCGACCGGGGTCAGGGTGACCTGGCCGTTGCCGCCGCGCTCGACCTGCGCCGGCACGCTGATCGTGGCGTTGTGCTCCTCGGCGCGCTGCGGGACCACGGTCACGCCGATCTCATAAGGCACATCCGGGGTGTACGTCGATTGAGCGTGCACATAGGCGGTGTAGACCCCGGGCGGCGGGAAGAACCGCGCGACCCGCTCGTTGCTGTGCCAGAAGGCCCAGCTCCGCTCGACCAGCTTGCCGTCCTTGTAGAGGTACAGGTCGAGGTTGAGGTTCGGGTCGTCCGACGCGGTCTGCACGATCAGGCCGGCCGTCCCGCTCGGCACGACGATCTTCGTGCCCTGCGTTCCGACACCGCCGGGCGCGAAGGCGCCACCGCTGACGGTCGTGCTGAGCTGCTTCTTCGACCATTTCACCGGGGTATATCCGGTGGTGCGGCCGGTGAGCGGCCCGGTGAAGCCCGGCTCGAGGTAGCCCGAGCCCAGACCTGAGACCCGCCCGAACTCGATGCCGGTGTCGTCGTACGGCCGCGGGGTGAAGCCCCAGGGCCGGGCCGCGACGGTGACCCGCACCCGGTGGCCGTTCCCGCTCAGAACCAGCGATCCCGTGGTGTAGCGGTCCCACGTAGCGCTGCCCCGCGCGAGCGTGATCGTCACGGTCGCGGTCACTCCAGGCCGTACCGTGAAGGTCTTGGGGTTGACGGAAACGTCCATACCGGACAGACCCTCGACCCTTGCCCGATATGTCTCCGTGCGACCGCTGACATTCGTAAATTTCCGGATGATCCGCACCGGGTGCAGGCCGTCGTACTCGCGCAAGGCGATCGACGGCAGGTTGAGCTCCTTGCCGTCGGGCGCGGCGGCCGAGGCGAAGGCCGTCAGAGACTCGGCCGACGGCTCGACCACGAGGCCGGGGTCGGTGGCCCGCGCCGGGGTGGGCAGGCCCGAGCCCTGCTGGAGCGGGCTGCTGGTCGCCTTCGTATCGGCCGCGGTGGTGCGCAGCGCGGAGGCCACCGCCCCCGGCGACCATCCCGGGTGCTGAGCGCGCAGGATCGCGGCCATGCCGGCCACGTGCGGCGAGGCCATCGAGGTGCCGGAGTACGCGTCGAACAGCCGCCCGCCGGCCATCGGCGAGACCGCCGCGACGACGTCGACGCCGTCGGCCACCAGATCCGGCTTCTGCAGGCCGGTGTGCACCTGGTCCGGGCCGTACGAGGAGAGCCCGGCCACGCTCGGAAGACCGGCCACGCTCGACCCGTCGCCGCCGGTCACCAGGGACGCCGTGCCGTCGTCGCGGTGCGCCCACAGGTAGTTGAAGATCTGCCCGGCCTGCTCGGTGCTCCACAGGTAGACAGTGGGGAAGTCGTAGATGACGTTGAGCCGCGCGTTGCCGTTGGTCTGGAAGAGCACGACGCCGACGCCGCCCTTGGCCTTGACCTCCTGCACGGCCCCGGCCGCGCTGTCGAAGTCGCAGGCCACGATCTTGCCGGTGACCTTGGCCGCGTCGAGGCTGCCGCCGAGGCAGAACTGCGCGCCGTCCTCGACCGATCCGGCCCGGTCGGCGAAGACGATCGGGGTCCGGGCCCGGGACGGCAGCACGTCCATCGACGCGCCGACGATCTTCGTGCCGTCGCCGAGGCGTACGGTCGCCTCGTTGGCCCGCTCGACCGCGGCGCCGACGGTGGTCACCCACGGCTCGGCGTTGCTGATCATGCCGGACATGCCGTCGTTGCCGGCCGAGGCGGCCACGAAGACGCCGGCCAGATAGGCGTTGAGGAAGGCGTTCCCGATCGGGCTGTTCGCCTGGTAGTCGCCCATCGCGTTGCCGATGGAGTAGTTGATGACGTCGACGCCGTCGGCCACCGCGGCGTCGATCGCGGCGATGATGTCGGCGTCGGTGCCCGATCCGCCCCACAGTGCCTTGTAGACGGCGATCTGCGCGTCCGGCGCCACCCCGGAGATCTTTCCGAGGTCACGCCCGAGCACCATCGCGTGCGGGACGGGCAGGCCGGCGGCGGTCGAGGCGGTGTGCGTGCCGTGGCCCTGCATGTCGCGGGCCGAGAGCACCTCACCGTCGGGCAGGGCGCCGGCCATGGCGAGCCAGCCGTCGGCGAAGTACCGGGCCCCGACGATCTTGCCGTTGCACGCGGACGCCGGGAAGCCCTCGCCCACCTGGCAGGTGCCGTGCCAGCCCCGGGGCGCCTTCATGGTCGCCGCGAAGGACGCGCTCTCCGGCCAGATGCCGGTGTCGATCACTCCGACGACGACGCCGGAGCCTTTGGCCGGCGCGGGCGCCGGCTTCGCACTCGCCGCTCCCGCGACCGATTTGCCGGTCTTTTCGAAGGACGCGGCGTCGGCCTTGACGACCTGCGCCTTGCTGACGGCGGCCACCCGCGGGTCCTTGGCCAGCTCGGTCGCCTGCGCCCCGGTCAGCTTCGCCGTGAAACCGTTGAAGGCGGTCGTGTAGGTCTGCCGCGCGGTCACCCCGAGGTCGCCGAGCACGTCGCGCTGGGCCGCACCGAGGTGCTTGCGGTACTTCTCGGCCGCGGCCGAGTGCGGCTCGAGGTCCTGCCCGGCCGCCGGCTTGGTCGGGGCCAGACCATCGACCCCTCCGGCGTACGAGGTGACGGGCGCCTCCCGAAGGCGTACGACATATTGGCCGTCGGTGAGAGCGGTTTTCGCCGTGCCCGGACGGAACGCGGTGCCGCCGGTGAGCGCCGCCGGTGTCCGTCCGTCGCGCAGCAGGCCCAGGTCAGGCAGGGATGCGCCCGACCCGGCCGCCCGCGCGGGCCCACCGAGACCGGTCACGGTCAGGGTGAGCGAGAGAGTGAGCGCCGACAGCGCTCGAAGGCTCGTGGCCACGAGTCTCCTTCCTCAAGGAGCGAAGGGTGTTGATGTGGCCGACAGTCCACTCTGAACCGGTTAAGCCCCGATGCCTAGATCATTACGATTGCCTCACGCCGCTCACCACCACCATTTCGCACGGGCCGGTGAAGCCGTCCGGTCCTTCGAAGCCGCGCAGCTCTTGCTCGATCTCGGCCCAGGCCGCGTCCCGTTCGGCCGCCGACAGGGAGCCGAGCATCTGATGCAGCGCGCCGAACGACTCGCGCTCGAAGCGGACACACTCGGCCGCGCTCGCCAGGCGCAGCGGCGACGGCACCGCCTCGACCCGCACATCGTGGAAGCCGGCGTCGGTGAACAGCCGCTCGGCCACGCCCGGTCCGCCGAGGCTGAACGGCCCCGGCTGGCCGGGCTGCGGCGGCGGCAGCTGAGCGCGGCGCCGGATGATCCCGACCGGGACGGCGAAGAACCCGTTGCGCTCGGCGGTCGAGTAGACGACCGCCGCGAGCCGCCCGCCCGGGCGCAGCGCGGCGTGCATGCCGGCCAGCGCGGCCCGCTGGTCCGGGAAGTAGATGAGACCGACGCGCGAGATCACGGCGTCGTACGTGCCGGGCTCCACGTCGAGATGCTCACCGTCCATCTCGCGGGTCTCGACAGTGGCCAGTCCCAGCTTGGCGACGTATTGCAGCAGCGACGGCGAGATGTCGGTGGCGAGCACGTGACCGGTGGGCCCGGCCCGGCGCGCGGCGGCCGCGGTCTGCCCGCCGGCGCCGGCCGCGACATCAAGCACGCGGTCACCGGTGCCGATGGCGGCGGCGTCGAGCATCCGGTCGGTGGCGGCGCCGAGCCAGTCGTCGATGACCGGCCCCCACCGGTGCCAGGCCTCGGCGGCCTCCTCCCACTGCTGCCGGGTGGTGCTCTTGTAACGATCCGGATCGAACATGTCTGACCTCCCAGGTCTCCTCACCCTCTATGCGCCAGATCCGGTCGGATGTCCGCCAGAACCGGTCTGGCACCTTCCACAACAGCCAGAATGCGCTGGTGACGCCGTTCATCGGCCGCGGCGAGCCGCTGGCCCGGCTGCTGGCCGCCCACCGGGCCTGCCGCCGCGGTACCCACCCTCGCCGCGCGGAGTTGGCGCTGGTCACCGGCGAGGCCGGGATCGGCAAGACCGCGCTGCTGAGCCGTTTCACGGCCGAGGTGGGCCAGGTGCTGTGGGGCACCTGCTGGGACGACGAACGGGCCCCGGCCTGGTGGCCGTGGACGCAGGCCCTGAGCTCCCTGCCCACCAGCGACGATCCCCGGCTCGCGGCCGTCCGGGGCGGTCCGGCCCCACCGGCGTCCGACTCCCCGGCGGCCGTCTTCGCCGCGGTCAGCGCTCTGCTCGACGCCGAGGCCCGGTCCGGCCCGCCAGTGGTCGTCCTGGACGACCTCCAGTGGGCCGACCCGTCGTCGATAAGCCTGCTGCGGTTCCTGGCCCGGCAGGCGCGCGGCGGTCCGCTGTTGCTGATCGGCGCCTACCGCCCGGACGAGCTGCCCCCGGCCGCCGCCACCGAGCTGGCCGACCTGGCCACCGCGGCCGAGCCGATCGCTCTGACCGGGCTGTCACCGTCCGACGTGGCCGATCTCGTCCGTGCCGTCTCCGGCCCCGCCGCGGCCGCGCGCTGGGCGCCGGTGGTCCACGAACGCAGCGCCGGCCACCCGTTCTTCGCCCGCGAGCTGTGCCGCCTGCTGGAGTCCGGCGGCGCGCCCGACGACGTACCGGCCGCGGTCCGCGAGGCCATCGGCCGCCGCCTGGCCCGCCTCACCGCGGACTGTGCCCGCCTGCTGGACGCCGCCGCGGTGGCGGGCCCGGAGCTGCGCCCCGACGTCCTGGCCGACATGCTCGACGAGCCGCCGGCCGCAATCGGCGCGGCAACCGCCCACGCCGCCGCGGCCGGCGTGCTGACCGGGTCGCCGGCGAAATTCGCGCACGATCTCTATCGGGAGACGGTCTACGCGCGGATCGAGGTGGGGCGACGGGCCGAGCTGCACGAGCGGGCAGGGTGGGCCCTGCTGCGGCGGAAGGAGCGGGGTGGGCCGGTCTTCGCGGCCGAGTTGGCTCGGCACTTCGCGGTGGCGGTCGGGCGGTGCGAGGCCGGGCCGGCGGTGACCTGGGCGATCGCCGCCGCGGCGGAGGACGGCAGCCGTTATGCCTTTGCCGAGGCGGCCGGGCATCTGCGCCGGGCTCGGACGGCGGTCGACGGGGCCGGGTGCCGGCTGTCCGTCGGCGAGCGGGTGGGGCTGCTCACCGGCGAGGCCGAGATGCGGCTGCGGGCCGGTGAGACGGACGCGGCCCGGGAGCTGCTGGCCGAGGCCTGGACGCGGGCCGGCGGCGACGGTGATCTGCTCGGGCGGGTGGCGTTGGGACTGGACGCCATCGGGGCCCGGTTCGCCATGCCCCGCACCGAGCTCATCGCCGCCCTGGAGACCGCCCGGGCGGCGCTCGACGGGCGCGGGACACCGGCGGAGGCCCAGGTCACCGCGGCCCTGGCCCGGCAGCTTCAGCATTCGGTGCCGGGGGATCGGCCGCGGGCCGGACCGTACGCGGAGCGGGCCGTGCTCATCGCCCGGCGCCTCGGTGATCCGGCCACGCTGGCCGGTTGTCTGCTGGCCCGTCACGACACGCTGTGGACGCCGGGTACCGGGGGCGAGCGGGCCGGGATCGCCGCCGAGATCGCGCACGCGGCCCGGCAGGCCGGTGACGAGGAGCGGCATGCGCAGGCGCTGCTGCTCTCGGCCAACGCCCACCTGGAGAACGGCTCGGCCGCCTTCCGGGCCGCCTTCGCCGAGTACGCCTATGTGACCGAGCGGCTGCGCCAGCCCCGGCACGACTACTTCCTGCGCATCCGCCGGGCCGCGCTGGCCTTGCTCGACGGCGACCTGGACGGTGGCGAACGGCTGGTCGAGGAGGCGGCCGCGCTCGGTGAGGCGGTCGGTGACAGCGACACCGGCAACGTGCGGATGTCGCAGCGGCTCGAGGTCGTACGGGCCCGCGGCAACCCGGATGAGCTGCGCCGCACCGCCGACGAGGCGGTGCGGTGGTGGATCGGCGCGCCCGCGCACGCCCACGCGGTGGCCGCCGGTTTCCGGGCCCGGGCCGGCGATCTCGCGGGGGCGCGGCGGGAGGCCGACATCGTGCTCGCGCTGCCAGACTGGCGGGCCGACCGGTCCTACCTGTGGTCGGTATTCGCGGGTGAGCTGGCCGTGTCCGCGATCGCGCTGAACGACCGGCCGCTCTGTGAGCTGCTCCTGGCCGATCTGCTGCCGTTGGCCGGCTGCTGCGCGGTGAACGGGGCGCTGGTCTGTTTCATGGGCGCGCACGACCACCGGATCGGGCTGCTCCAGGCCGCGCTCGGCGACGTCGCGGCCGCCCGGCGGTCGCTGTCGGCGGCGTATGCCGTCCACACGCGACTCGGGGCCCGGCTCTGGGCCCGGGAGAGCAGCCGGGCGCTGCCGCCGGACGCGGCGCTGCGCCGGCGGGGTGACCTGTGGGAGCTGCACTACCAGGGTCACGACGCCGTGCTGCGCGACGCCAAGGGACTGCACGATCTGGCCGTGTTGCTGGGCCGGCCGGGCGCCGGCGTGCCCGCGGTGGAGCTGGCCGCGGCCGGGCGGCCCGTGGTCCACGACCGGATCGCCGAGGAGCCCGTGCTCGACCGGGCGGCCGTGACGGCGTACCGGAAAAGATTGGGTGAATCGGTCGATGATCAAGAGAAGCGGCAATTGGTCGCCGAGCTGCGCCGGGCGACCCGGCCCGGCGGCGGAGTGCGGCCGCTCGGGCCGGACAACGCCGAGCGTGCGCGTAAGGCGGTGACGGCCCGTATACGGGACGCGATCAAGAGGATCGAAGTGGTTCTGCCCGCCTTCGGCCGCCACCTCGACCGAACGGTCCACACCGGCCACCTGTGCCGGTACGAGCCGGACCGGTTCGGCCAATGTTGATCCACGAATAACGATCAAGTGCCTTACGCTGTCCCCGTTACATAGACCACGGGGGTCCTCAATATGTACAAACTTCGAGCCGCTTTGTCGGCCGCGGCGGTCGCCTGCACTGCCACCGTCAGCGTCGTGGCCGCGGGAGCCGGTCCCGCCGCCGCCGGTCCGCCCACTCTGAGCGACGGCGTCACCCTGCCGATCACCCAGGCGAGCACCATCGCCGTCGACCCGGTCCACAAGCGGGTGCTGGTCTCCGACAAGGAGGCCGGGAAGGTCCTCTGGCTTTCCTACTTCGGCGGCGTCCAGACCCAGATCAGCCAGGTGGAAGGCGTCGGCGGGATGGCATTCTCGCCCGACCGCTCGACGCTGTGGCTGACTCGGGATCACCAGGGCAAAGGCGAGATCCTCGCCTACGACACGGCGAACCCGACTCAGAAGCGCATCTATCCGATCAGCTACTCGAGCCAACTGAGCTCGATCGCGGCAGCCGGCGGCAAGGTGTGGTACGGCCTCGGCAACTACCTGTACGGGGGAGGTGACGTGCTCGGCGGCTTCGGTGTCCTCGACCCGAAGACCGAGGACACCGACTTCTTCCGTCTTCCGATCGCGATGCACGGCACGCCCCAGGTGATCGCCCCTCCGGACGACCCGGACACGCTGGTCGTCGCGGACGTCTCCAGCAACACGACGACCGGCGGCAACGTCGCCGTCTTCGACGTCTCCGGCGACGAGCCGGTCGTGAGGAGCACCGGCCGGTTCAGCCCCGGCCTCCTCAACGGCATCGAGGCGTACGGCTCCTCGCTGATCGGCTTCGGCTTCGGCTGCCCGATCTGGAAGGCGCCGTTCACCAAACCGGCCGAGCGGGCGACGGCCTACAACAACGGCATCTGCCGGCCGCAGTCGGTCGACGCCAACGTCGACGGCCGGGTCGCCTTCGGCTACAGCAACACCGACGGCACGCCGGATGTGTCGATCTCCCCGGCCGGCTCCGAGCTCGCGGCCGAGCAGTTCGTCGCCCCCGGCAACGAAGAGGTCACGCACGTCGCGTGGGAGCCGGGTGGCGACCGGCTGTTCGCCCTGAGCCGCACCGGGCAGCAGGTGAAGTTCTACCCGATCCACGGCTCCGAGCCGGTCCGCCCGGCCCTCACGATCAAGGCCCCGGTGGTGGCCAATCGCGGCGCCGCCCTGAACGTCACCGGCACCATCAATGTGCCCGGCGCCCTGGTCTCGCTCAGCCGCACCGACCTGTCCTCGCCGAACGGCACCGGCCCTCTCTGGGGGGCCGTGGCCGACGCCCAGGGCCGGTTCACCCTCACCGACAGCCCGCCGGCCGGTGGCACGGTCACCTACAAGGTCACCTATCAGGGCGATGACACGTACGCCCCGGCGTCGGCCACGGCGTCGGTCGAGGTCTCCCGCAACGCCACGTCGCTGGCGCTGAGCCCGAGCAACACCATCAACGCGTACGGGTCGACGGTCACCGTGACGGCCCGCCTCGGCAAGACCTACGCCAACCGGGCGGTGCAGATCTGGGCCGACCCGTACGGCACCGAGCCGCTGCGGTTGCTGCGCTGGACGAACGTGGACGCCAACGGCAACCTGACGTCTTCGCTGAAGCTGACCCGCACCACCGCGGTCCTGGTCAAGTTCCTGGGCGACGCCCAGTACGCCCCGGCCGCCGTGCGTACGGTGCTGAACACCCGGGCGTCGGTCGCCCTCCAGCCGTCGCGGCAGTACAAGGCGGCCAAGATCGGCACGGTGCCCTACCGCTACTACCACGCGAACGTGCACCCGTACTTCCTGACGACCATCAACCCGTACCCCGGTCGCAAGCAGCGGTTGACCTTGGAGACCTACACCGGCGGCACGTGGAAGGTCTGGCGCGTGCTCGACCTGCCCCTCAACGCCAAGGGCCAGTCGGCCTTCACGTTGACCGGAACCCACCCCGTGGGCGCCAAGTACCGGGTCCGCGCCGGCTATCTCACCACCACGTCCGGTGACTCGGTCAACTACACGAACTACAGCCCGTACTACTACTTCACCTTTACGAAGTGATGCCCATGCTGAAGATCCGAGCTGCCCTGACCGCCGTCGCGGTCGCCTGCAGCACCGTCCTCGCCGTCACCGCCGGCGCGAACCCCGCCGTGGCCGGCCCGCCCGCGCTCCAAGGCGGTGTCGTCCTTCCCATCGACGATGTGGCCGACATGGCCGTCGACCCGGTGCACAAGCGGGTCGTGCTCACCAGCACGACCAACGGCGATCTGCACTGGGTGAGCTACTTCGGTGGGGTGCAGAGCACCACCTCCTGGCTCCGGCCGGGCGTCACCGGTCTGGCCTTCTCACCCGACTACTCGACCCTGTACGTGGCGACGGCCTGGGGCGAGATCCTGGCCTTCGACGCGGCGACCCGCGCCGGCAAGGGCTCGTGGTACGTGGGCGGCAGCCTGCGGCCCCTCAGCGTCGCGGTGGCCGGCGGCAAGCTGTGGTTCGGCTACTCCACCGGCGACGGCACGTCGGCCGGTGGGTTCGGCACCCTCGACACGGCGACCGGAAAGGTGACGCTGCACGACGCGACGGTCGACGGCATCTCCTTCCACGGCGCCCCCGAGCTGAGCACGCCCGCCGGCGACCCGGACACCCTGGTCGTGGCCGACGAGTCCGACGTCGCCGAGACCAGCGGCAACGTGGCCGTCTACGACGTGTCCAGCGGCGTCGGCGTGGTGAAGGGCAAGGGCCGTTTCAGCGACGGCCTGCTCCGCGGCGTCGCGGCCAGCGCCGACGGCTCCTCCCTGATCGGCTTCGGCACCGGCTGCCCGATCTGGAAGGCCCCGAGCACGAACCCGGCCAAGCGCACGCCCGCCTTCAACAACGGCATCTGCCGGCCCTCGGCGGTGTCGGTCAACACCGACGGCCGCGTCGCCTTCGGATATCGCAACGCCGACGGCACGTCCGACATCGCGATCTCCCCGGCCGGCTCCGAGCTCCCGGCCGAGCAGTTCGTCGCCCCGAACAACGACGAGATCACGCATGTCGCCTGGGAGCCGGGCGGCGACCGGCTCTTCGCCCTGAGCCGCACCACCAAGCCGGGATACACCGACCTCACCTTCTGGCCGATCAACGGGTCGAAGCCGGTGTACCCGACGATCACGCTCGACGCCCCGGCGACGGGCGCTCTGGGCGTCGACCTGGAGATCACCGGCACGATCAGCGTGCCCGGCGCGCACGTCGAGCTCTTCGAGTCCAGCGCGGCCGCCCCCAAGCCGTTCCCGGTGGACAGCGCTGCCGCCGACGCCCAGGGCCGGTTCACCCTCACCCGCAAGCCGTACCTCGGCGGCACGACCACGTACACGGTCTTCTCCCCGGGCAACGACACCTACGCGCCGGTCTCGGCCTCGGCCACCGTCGAGATCGCCCGTAACCCGACGTCACTCGCGCTGAGCCACAACAACACCATTTACGCGTACGGCACGACGGTCACCGTGCTGGCCCACCTCGGCTCCACCTACTCCAACCGGTCGGTGCAGTTCTGGGCCGACCCGTACGGCACCGAGCCGGCCCGGCTGCTGCGCTGGACCAACGTGGACGCCAAGGGCAACCTCACCGCCTCGCTCAAGCTGACCCGCACCACGGCGATCCAGGTCAAGTTCCTCGGCGACGGCCGGAACGCCCCGGCCTCGGCCCGCTCGGTCATCAACACGCGGGCCGCCGTGGCCTTGCAGCCCTCCCGGCAGTACAAGGCGGCCAAGATCGGCACGGTGCCCTACCGCTTCTACCGCGCCAACGTGCACCCGTACTTCCTCACGACCATCACCCCGTACCCCGGTCGCAAGCAGCGTCTGACCTTGGAGACCTACACCGGCGGCACGTGGAAGGTCTGGCGCGTGCTCGACCTGCCCCTCAACGCCAAGGGCCAGTCGGCCTTCACGCTGACCGGAACCCACCCCGTGGGCGCCAAGTACCGGGTCCGCGCCGGCTACCTGACCACCACCTCGGGTGACTCGGTCAACTACACCAACTACAGCCCGTACTACTACTTCACCTTCACGAAGTGACGCGCATGCTCAAGATCCGAGCCACTCTGACCGCGGCGGCGGTCGCCTGCACCGCCGCCCTCTCCGTCGCCGGCCCGGCCGCGGCCGCCGGCCCGGTCACCCTCACCAACGGCGTCGACCTGCCGGTCGCCGGGGTGACCGACGTCGCCGTCGACCCGGTGCACAAGCGGGTGCTGGTCACCGACTTCAGCACCGGCACGCTGCACTCGCTGTCGTACTTCGGCGGCGCACAGCGGTCGGCGGCGATCGGCGCCGACTACGGGCTGGCGTTCTCGGCCGACTATTCGACCGTCTACGCCTCGTTCATGGGCGCACACCGGATCGGCGCCATCGACCCGGTGACCCTGGCCGTCGACCGCTTCTACGACCTGGACGAGCGGATCCAGCCGCGCTCGCTCGCGGTGGCCGGTGGCAAGATCTGGTTCTCGTACGAGGGTGGCATGGGCTCCCTCGACCCGGTGACCGGCAAGTCGGTGCTCTACGACCTCGACAACGAGGCGTGGGTCGAGACCAAGCTGGCCACCGCCCAGGGCACGCTGGTCGTCGCCAACGCGTGGCGCTACTCGGTGGGCAACGGCGACCTCTCCGTCTACGACGTGTCCAGCGGCGAGGCGGTCCTGAAGACCAAGAGCCGGTTCGGCGACGGCACGCTGCGCGACCTCGAGCTCACCCCGGACGGCTCCACGCTGATCGGCTTCGGCGACGGCTGCGCCATCTGGAAGGCGCCGGTCACCGACCCGGCGGCCAAGACCGTCACGAATGACAACGGCATCTGCCGGCCGCAGGCGGTCGACATCAACACCGACGGGCGGGTGGCGTTCGGTTACGGCAACCAGAGCACCACCGCCGACATCACGACCTCCTCGGGCGAGCAATTCACGCTCAACCGGCCCGACCACGTCTGGCGGGTCGCCTGGGAGCCCGGCGGCAACCGGCTCTTCGCCTTCGGCAACTCGGGCAAGGACTGGCGGTTCTGGCCGATCCACGGTTCCACCCCGCAGCCGGCGGTCATGACGGCGAGCATCCCGGCCACGGTCCTGCCCGGCGGCCTCGTGCAGATCAACGGCACGCTCGACAAGCCCGGCGTCGTCACGCTCACCCGCGACTACACGAACTCGCCGATCGAGAAGCAGCAGGTGGACCGGGTCACCGTCAAGGCGCCCGGCAAGTTCTACCTGTTCGACCACCCGCCGACCGACGGCCCGGTCACCTACACGGTCTCCTACGTCGGCACCGACACGATCGGGCCGGTGACCACCTCGGGGATCACCACGGTGGGCCTGCCCACCCCGTCCCTGACGCTGAGCCACAACAACACCATCAGCGCGTACGGGTCGACGGTCACCGTCACGGCCCATCTCGGCGCCACCTACACCAACCGGGCCGTGCAGATCTGGGCCGACCCGTACGGCACCGAGCCCGAGCGGCTGCTGCGCTGGACCAACGTGGACGCCAAGGGCAACCTGACCGCCTCACTGAAGCTGACCCGCACCACCGCGGTGCAGGTCAAGTTCACCGGCGACAAGCGGAACAAGGCGACCTCGGCCCGGTCGGTGCTCAACACCCGGGCCTCCGTCGCCTTGCAGCCCTCCCGGGAGTACAAGGCGGCCAAGATCGGCACGGTGCCCTACCGGTACTACCACGCGAACGTGCACCCGTACTTCCTGACGACCATCAACCCGTACCCCGGGCGCAAGCAGCGGTTGACCCTCGAGGTCGTCTCGGGCGGCACGTGGAAGGTGTGGCGCGTGCTCGACCTGCCGCTCAACACGGCCGGCCAGTCGGCCTTCACGCTGACCGGCACCCACCCGGTCGGCGCCAAGTACCGGGCCCGCGCCGGCTACCTGACCACCACCTCGGGTGACTCGGTCAACTACACGAACTACAGCCCGTACTACTACTTCACCTTCACGAAGTGATGGGGATGATGAAGCTTCGAGCTGCTCTGACGGCCGCGGCGGTCGCCTGCACGGCCGCCGTCTCCGTCGCCGCGCCGGCCGCCGCCGCGGCGGTGCCTACCGCACTCGGGCAAGGCGCCTATCTCCCGATCGCCGGAGTGGGCGGGATGGCCGTCGACCCGCTGCACAAGCGGGTCCTGGTCACCAACCCGTCGGCCAACTCGCTGCTCTCGCTGTCGTACTTCGGTGGGGTGCAGAAGTCCGTTCCGGCCGGGTGGAACGCCGGCGCGGTGACGCTCTCGCCCGACTATGCCACCGTCTACGTCGCGTCCCCGGACGAACACCAGATCACCGCCTTCGACGCGGCGACCCTGAGCCCCAAGCGCACTTACGAGCTGGGCCAGCAGGTTTGGCCGCGCCAGATCGCCGTTACCAGCGGCAAGGTCTGGATGGCGTACGACGGCGGCATGGGCTCCCTCGACCCGGCCACGGGTGAGACGACCCTGCACGACCTCGACAACGACGCCTGGGTCAATCCCCTGTTGCTCACTGCCCCAGGCGCACCGGGGACCCTGGTCCTCGCCAACGCCTGGCGCTACTCAGTGGGCAACGGTGACGTCCTCGTCTACGACGTGTCCAGCGGCGACGCGGTTCTGAAGACCAAGAGCCGGTTCGGCGACGGCACGCTGCGCGACGCCAAGCTCACCCCGGACGGCTCCACCCTGATCGGCTTCGGCAACGAGTGCCCGATCTGGAAGGCGCCGATCACCGACCCGGCCGCCAAGACCACCGCCTACGACAACGGCATCTGCCGTCCCCAGGCGATCGACATCAACACCGACGGGCGAGTCGCGTTCGGCTACGGCAACTACGACGGCACGGCCGACATCACCATTTCGCCGGCCGGCTCGCAGGCCGCGGCCGAGAAATTCACGGTCGACAATGACCAGGCGGTCTGGTGGACCGCCTGGGAGCCGGGCGGCAGCCGGCTCTTCGCCATCGGCAACGTCGGCGAGGACTGGCGGTTCCACGCGATCCACGGTTCCACGCCGGTCCGGAGCACCATCAGCCTCAGCGCCCCGGCCATCGCCGCGCCCGGAAGCGCCATCCAGTTCACCGGCAAGGTCAGCCAGCCCGGCGCCCGCGTCGAGCTCTACTGCGACTCGAACTCGCCGGGCGACAAGTTCCTGGTCGCCACGGCCACCGCCAACGCGTCCGGGCAGTTCACCCTGGTCGACAAGCGCCCCGAGACGTTCGTCTACGACTACACCGTCGTCTACGCCGGAACCGACTCGATCGCTCCGGCCTCGGCCTCGGCGAGCGTCACGGTGCAGAACACACCCGCGCTCACGCTGAGCCACAACAACACGGTCAACAACTACGGCGCGACGGTCACCCTGACCGCCCACCTCGGTACGACCTTCAACAACCGCGCGGTGCAGATCTGGGCCGACCCGTACGGCACCGAGCCGCAGCGGCTGCTGCGCTGGACCAACGTGGACGCCAAGGGCAACTTGACCGCCTCGCTGAAACTGACCCGCACCACCGCGGTGCTGGTCAAATTCACCGGAGACGCGAAGTACGGGCCGACCTCGGCCCGCTCCGTGCTCAACACGCGGGCCTCCGTCGCCCTTCAGCCGTCACGGCAGTACAAGGCGGCCAAGATCGGCACGGTGCCCTACCGCTACTACCACGCGAACGTGCACCCCTACTTCCTGACGACCATCAACCCGTACCCGGGCCGTAAGCAGCGTTTGACCCTCGAGGTCGTCTCGGGCGGCAAGTGGAAGGTCTGGCGCGTGCTCGACCTGCCCCTCAACACCAAGGGCCAGTCGGCCTTCACGCTGACCGGCACCCACCCGGTCGGCGCCAAGTACCGGGCCCGCGCCGGCTACCTGACCACCACCTCGGGTGACTCGGTCAACTACACGAACTACAGCCCGTACTACTACTTCACCTTCACGAAGTAGCGGCCCACGGGCCTTCAGGGTCGAGCCGCCGGAGCACCGCGA
This sequence comes from Paractinoplanes atraurantiacus, assembly GCF_900215205.1. GTDB lineage: Bacteria > Actinomycetota > Actinomycetes > Mycobacteriales > Micromonosporaceae > Actinoplanes > Actinoplanes atraurantiacus. The sequence goes on along the minus strand of NZ_OBDY01000001.1, from coordinate 43,429 downwards.
GGAGCTCCGGCGGCTCGACCCTTTCCGTTGTGGTGAGCAGCTCGCTCCAGGGCATCCAGGCGTGCCGGTCGAGGTCGGCCTGTTCGTAGTCCAGGAGGCCGTCCCGGCGTATCGCCGGCTCGTCGGTGGTGAAGGTGGCCAGGAACCATTGCTCCGGGCCGATGTAGCGGCGGCCCTTCCACGTGGTGTCGCGCTGGACGTCGAGACCGGGGCCGTCGACCTCCGCGGTCAGGCCGGTCTCCTCCAACAGCTCGCGCCGCGCGGTCTCGGCCGGCGTCTCACCGGGCTCGATGCCGCCGCCCGGTGGCTCCCACAGGTACGAGCCGTCGTGCGGGTCCCGCCAGCGCATCAAAAGGATCCGGCCGCCCGCGTCGACACAGACGACGCGAGCGGCCGGACGGAACGGCGCTATCTCCACACAGGGGACGTTACTTGGTGACCTTCACCGAGTAGGTCCTCGACACCGACGAGTTGCCCGCCTTGTCGGCCGCCCAGTAGGTGACCTTCAGGGTGCCCTTGGCGACGCCCTTGACCGGGATGCTCCAGACGATGCCCGCGCTGAGGGTGGTGTCCGTGAGCACCTTGGCCTTGGCCGTGGCCTGCGACTGCGACGCCGCCTTGACCCACTTGGCGCCGTCGAAGTAGTACCACTTGCCCGAGCGCTCCTGGACCAGCTTGGCCTGCACCTTGGCGATGCCGAGGCCGCGGTCGGCGGCCAGGCCGGAGACCTTCGTCCACGAGGACGCCCGGTCGGCGCGGAACGGCACGATCAGCGAGGCCGCCGGGGCGACGGTGTCGACCGTGACCTTGACCGAGCCGGCCGTCACCGCGGTGCCGGTGCCGGCCGCGTTCCACGGCGTGACCGTCACCTTGAAGGTGCCGCCCTTGGTGTAGGCGTGCTTCACGACCTCGCCCTTGGCGGAGACGGTGGTCGCGCCGCCGTCGCCCCACGCGACGACGAGCTTGGTCGCGCCGGTCACCGGGCCGACGGCGAGCGAGGCCGACTGGCCGGCCCAGATCGACGACGGCGTGAGCACGGCACGGCCCGAGGGCTGCGCCGACACCTTGACCGTGGGGGCGCCCATGAACGCGGCCGCGGCGCTGTTGCCCGCCTCGTCCGTGAGCGTCACCGACACCGTGTACGTGCCGGCCTTGGCGTACTTGTGCGCCGCGGTCGTCGTGCCCGCGGCCAGGGTCTCCGGCGTGCTGCCGTCACCCCAGTCCACCACCCGCTTGATCGCCGCGACGGCGCTGACGTCGTCGTTGAGGTCGACCTGGGTCAGCGTCGCCGACTGACCGGCCCAGAGGGCGACGGCCGCCCCGTTGAGAGCGAACTTGCCCGTGGGCGCCGTGCTGTCGAGAACGCCCGCGGTCGAGCGGGGCTTCGGGTCGGCGGTGATCGGCGTGTACTTGGCGAAGTAGTTGACCAGCATGGTGAGGTCGTTGTCGCCGGTGGTCACCTTGTTGTCGCCCTTGCCCAGGGTGGCGAAGTTGTCGCCGCCCGCGGCCAGGAACGAGTTGCTGGTGACGCGGTACTCGCCGTTCGGGTCGAGGGTGACGCCGTTGAGCTTCAGGCTCGAGGCGATGATCCGCGAGTTCTGCGGCCGGTTCACGTCGTAGGAGTAGGTGAGCCCCTTCGACGAGCCCAGGTGCAGCACCGGGCGGGACGCCCCGGCCGGCTGCCACTGCTCCTCCAGCACCTGCTTGATCTCGGCGCCGGTGAGGGTCTGGGTGACGACGTCGTTGGCGAACGGCTGGACCGAGAACGCGTTCGCGTACGTGACCGTGCCGTCCGTGCCGTACTTGAGGTCCGCCCGCAGGCCGCCCGGGTTCATGAAGGCGATCTGCGCGCCGCCCCGGCCGGGAGCGCTGGTCTGGTCGAGCTGGACGTCGGCGATGAAGTTGCCCAGCACCGACTCGGAGCCGCGGTCCTCGGCGCCGGCCGCCGTGTAGGCGCGGTTGATGTCCGCGGTGATCCTGCCGAGCGGCTGCTTGCCGAGTTCCTCGGCGGTCGCCTTGGCCTTGGTCACGATGTCGGCGACCGCGGCGTCGGCCGGATATCCGGTGACGTTGAGCAGCTCGGCCGTCGACTTGGTGACCGACTTGGTGGCCGGGTCGTAGGTCAGCACGGCCTTGCCGAGCTTGAGGCCGTAGTCCTCGGCCTGGATGACCGGACGGGTCCGGTCGGTGCCGGGAACCGGAACCTCGAAGGCGTACGGCTGGTGGGTGTGGCCGCTGAAGATGACGTCGATGTTCGCGTCGACCTTGGTGAAGTTCCCGAAGACCGGGTCGTTCTGCAGCGCCTCGGCCGAGCCGATGTTCGCGGTGGCCGCGCCCTCGTGGGCGAGCAGCACGAGCACGTCGGCCTCGCCGTTCGCCTCGTTGCCGTCGGAGAGCTGCTGGGCCAGGGTGTTCGCCTCGGCGACCGGGTCGTGGAACTCGACGCCGGCGATGCCGTCCGGGCTGACCAGCGACTTGGTCTGCTCGGTGACGACGCCGATGTAGCCGACCTTGACGCCGCCGACCGTCTGCACGCTGTAGCCGGGCAGGACCCGCTGACCGTCCTTGTAGACGTTCGCGGCCAGGTACGGGAAGTTGGCCCGGTCCTCGACGCGGCCCGTCAGGTCGGCCAGGCCCTTGTCGAACTCGTGGTTGCCGACGGCCGAGACGGCCAGGCCGCCGCTGTTCAACGCGTCGATCGTCGGGTTGTCGCCGTCGATCGCCGAGATGAAGGTGGACGCGCCGATGTTGTCACCGGCCGAGACCCACGCGGTGTTGGGGTTCTGCGCGCGCAGGGCGTTGACCATCCCGACGAGCTGGGCGGCACCGCCGTTGCCGGCGGTCGGCTGCTCGAGCCGTCCGTGGAAGTCGTTGACGCTGAGCAGCTGGAGGTCGACCGGGCCCTGCTTGGTCTTCAGGCCGATGACCACCGGGTCGTGGTCGCTGGCCCGGTACGGGTCCGGGGCGTAGAACGGCGCGTAGCCGTCGTACTCGTACGCGAAGGACTCACCCGAGTTGATGTTCCAGATGTCCACGCCGGTGACCCGCTTGGCCATCGCGCCCGTCGCGAGAGCGTGGTCGAGGGAGCCGGACTCGCCGCTGAAGACGTACGAGTTCTTGTCCGGGGCGAACGTGGAGTGCAGGTCGCTGTAGCCCGCGTCGTAGAGGGCCTGCATCGGGTCTTCCTGCGTGTACGCGTTGAAGTCGCCCAGCAGCAGCACCTCGTCGCTGCCGCTGGAGGTCTTCAGCCCGTCGACGAAGGTGGCCAGCGCCTTCGCCTGCCGCACCCGGTCGCCGTTGTACGCGCCCTGCCCGTCACCGGTGTCGACGTTGTCCCCGGTCGGCGTGACCGACGCGCTCTTGGACTTGAGGTGGTTGGCGACCACGGTGAAGGTCGCCGTGCCGGCGGTGAAGGTCTGCGCGATCGGCTCACGGGCGTTGGCCCACACCGTCTCGTCGCTCAGCGACTTCGACGCGCCCTTGGTCGCCACCTTGGCCGGCTTGAAGATGATGGCCGTGGTGATGAAGTCCTGCTCGGCCGCGCTCGGCAGCTCGGCCGGCGAGCGCACGTAGTCCCACGTGCCCACCCCGTCGACCTCGTTGAGCGCGCCGACCAGGGTCTTGAGCGCCACCTGGGGGTCGTTCGGCTCGAAGCGGACCGAGTTCTCGATCTCCATGAGCGCGACCACGTCGGCGTCGAGCGAGGTGATCGCCGAGACGATCTTGGACTGCTGCTTGGCCAGCGCCGCCGCGTCGGTGGCGCCGCGGGCCTCGCCACCGAAGTGGACGAAGTAGTTCAGCACGTTGAAGCTGGCGACCTTGATGTCGCCGCCGACGTTGGCCGGAGCGGTCGTACGCGGGTTGGTGTCCTTGAACGTGGTGCGCGCGGCCGCCGCGGTGTCCGCGTCGACCGGGGTGGTCGGCTGAAGGCGCCAGTCGTTGAGGCTGTAGCCGAGCACCGCCGGGCCGAACTTCTCGACGGTGTCACCGACCCGGACCGGGTCGTTCTTGGCCAGGTACGGCGGCGCGAGGCCGGCGCTCGACAGGTTGGTGCTCTTCCCGTCGTCGAGCAGGATGCGGGCGGCCTTGTTGGCCGCCTTCACCTTGGCGTTGGCGTCGGTGCCGGGCCGGGCGACGTCGGTCGGCACGCGAGCCGGCTTGTCACCGGCGGCCAGGATGACCTCGCCGTAGCGGTTGGTGTTGTAGACGTCGGAGACCGTGAAGGTGCCGACCGGGGCGACCAGCATGCCCTCGACCGACTCGCGGGCGGCGTCGTCCAGCGGCAGGCTCAGCGCGACCGGCGACGGCAGCGGCGCGTTGCTCGCGCAGACCTGCACGTCGGCCTTGGCCGCGGTGGTGAGCTCGGTCAGGCCGTTGAACTCGCTGAGCGTGCCGGTGACCCGCACCAGGTCGCCGACGGCGACAGTGGGGTGGATCGCGGTGTTGGTGGTGAAGTAGGCGAAGATCGCGTCGGAGGCCTTGTCCGCGGCGACCGGCCGGTCGCCGCCGCTGCCGGCCGTCTGGATGTAGACGCCGTTGTAGCCGCCCGTGCGGTGGTCGGCGGTCACGACACCCTCGACGGTGACCTTGCTGCCGGGCAGCGGGGTGGCCGCGCCGGCGCCCTGCACCTCGGCGATCGTGTTGGTGACGCCGGTGGTGCAGCCGGGCTGCGGCTCCTCCGGCTCTTCCGGCGTGGTCCCGTTCACCGCGCCGAAGGAACTCGCGGCGGGCGCCTGCCACTTGCCGTCGATCTTCTGCAGCGACTGGCCGACCGGTGTGGACGCGGTCTCGGCGACGCCGATGTCGACGCTGGTCTGTCCCGAGGCCGGACCGCCGGCGGCGGTCATCGTGCCCTCGTAGGAGAGGAACTCGGCGACCGAGCCGTCCGGCTTGACCAGGGCGACGCCGTCGGGGGCGCCGTTCTGGAGGCCGTCGGTGGGGTAGTTCTGCACGACCACGCCGGCCGCCGGAACGGCGCCGCTCAGCGTGGCGGTGTTGTACACAGCGTTGTTGGAGCCGTTGTAAAGGGCGAGCTGCCAGCCGCTCAGGTCGAATCCGGCCGGGGCCTGGATCTCGATCGCCTCGCCGCTGTCGGTGCCGACATTGTCGTAGTGGATCTCACTGATGTACGGCGTCGCGTCGGCGGCGACGGCCGGTCCGGCCATCGTCAGGCCGAGCGCGGTGACGAGGCCGGTCGCGGCCACGCTGCGTTTATATCGACGCATAGAGATTATTCCTCCGATGGACGTTGATCCGTCGGAGATTATGGATCTCGAATGACGATCAATTCACTTTCAGGTAACGAACAGGCATTGCCGCAGGTAAAAGCATGGCCCCGCTTCGCTCAGCGAAACGGGGCCACGGCCTTCTTAACGATCCTTAATGGATCAGAACGGGCGGTTCGACAGCCCCTTCGCCGCTCTCGTCCTTGGCGATCCGCTTCTTCGGCAGGAAGGCGATCGGGATCAGCGTCGCCAGCGTCAGCAGGAAGCCCACCCAGAACGTGGTGGCGAACGAGTCGGCCGCCCACTGCAGGCCGCGCTGGAGGATCTCCGGCGGCAGCGGGATCTGGGCGCCCTGCTGCACGGCGATGGCCGCGCCGGCCTCGGTGATCGGCTCGCCGTTGTTCGGGTTGGTCAGGCCGGGGATCTCGGCCGAGCCGTTGAGCTGGCTGGTCAGGATCACCGACATGATCGCGGTGCCGATCGAGCCGCCGATCTGCTGGAGGATGTTGACCAACGTGGACCCGCGGGCCACCTCGGCGTGCGACAGCGTCCGCAGCGCCGACGTCATGATCGGCATCATCGTGCCGCCCATGCCGAGACCCATCACGAACAGCGAGCCGCACAGCAGCACGTACGACGTGTCGGTGCCGACCTGGGTGAAGGTGAAGAAGCCGGCCGCGATCAGCGCCATCGCGAACGGCACCGTGCGGCCCACCGGCACCTTGTCGGCCAGCATGCCGGCGATCGGCATGGTCAGCATCGCGCCCAGGCCCTGCGGGGCCATGAGCAGACCGGCGTTGAGCGTCGACTCACCGCGCACCTGCAGGAAGTAGCTCGGGAAGAGCAGGCCGGCGCCCATGAACGCGATGACGAAGACGAACAGCGAGATGGTCGCGATCGTCAGGCTGCGGTTGCGGAACAGCCGCAGGTCGAGCAGCGGGTGGCGCGGCTTGAACGAGTAGAGGACGAAGCCGATCACCAGGAGCGCGCCGACCAGCATGGGCACCCACACCTTGGCCGCGGTGATGGTGCCGGTCTCCGGGAGCGACGAGACGCCGTACAGGAAAAGCGCCAGACCCGGCGACAGCATGAGCATGCCGACGAAGTCGAAGGACTCCGAGGGGTGCGGCTCGTCCTTGGGCAGCACGACGTACGCGTAGACCAGCGCGATGGCGCCGATCGGAATGTTGATCAGGAAGACCCAGTGCCAGCTCGCGACGTCGATCAGCCAGCCGCCGAGGATCGGGCCGCCGATCGGGCCGAGCAGCATCGGCACGCCGAGCACGGCCATGAGCCGGCCGATCCGCTCCGGGCCGGCCGCCCGCGTCATGATCGTCATGCCGATCGGCATCAGCATGCCGCCGCCGAGGCCCTGCAGCACCCGGTAGCCGACCAGCTGCTCGATCGACCCCGCGGTCGCGCAGAGCGCCGAACCGAGCGTGAACAACAACAGCGCGAGCATGTAGAGCCGCTTGGTGCCGAACCGGTCGGCGGCCCAGCCGCTGAGCGGGATCACGGTGGCCAGGGCCAGCGTGTACCCCGTCATGGTCCACGCGACCTCGGCGTACGTCGCGTCGAACTCGGTCTGGAAGGTGGGCAGCGCGACGCTGACCACCGTGATGTCGAGAATCGACATGATCGCGCCGAGGACCACGACACCGGCGATCTTCAAGACGCTGGCGTCGAGTTTGTTGGGTGGCGCGGCGGCTTGTTCTGTCACGGAAAACTCCAGGGTTGGCTTCCGGCATCGACGCGCCCGCAGGTCAGAAGGGCCGCGCGCGCTCAGCAGACGGCGATAGTTGCATTACACACCGACCGCATGCATCAGGTTTTCAGCTTGTCAGCTTCCTTTTGAGCACATCGACCAATGGCTGAGGACCTGCGGAAACGTCCCTGCTCAGGGCATTGATCAACCTGAGAGCGTGTCGAACGTCACTTCGCCACGGTGACCGCTCTGGTGGTCGACCGGCCGTCGTTGTAGCCGGCCTTGCGGGCCACCACCGTGACCATGACCTTCTTGCCGCGCATGCCGGCGGTCAATTTGAGCGTACGGACGGAGCCGTTCTGGATGAGCTTGCCGTTCAGCCGCCACTCGTAGCGGTACGCGTCCGGCTTCAGGTTCCAGGCGCCGGGGTCGGCGGTCAGCGTGCGGCCCACCTTGGCGGTACCGGTGATCTTCGGGAGCCGGGCCGTCGGGGCGGGCGCGCGGCCCTTGGCCACGGCGGCGGTGGCGGCCGAGGTCGCCCGGTTCAGCGTGTATCCGGGACGGGCGGCGGCCACGACCACGGTGAGGCGCTTGCCGAGCAGCGAGGCCGGGATGACGTACGCGGCGCCGGTCGCCCCCTTGATCGCGACACCGTTCGCCATCCACTGATAGGCGTAGGCGGTCGGCGCCGGCGTCCACGTGCCGGTGGTGAGCCGGACCGTGCCGCCGACCGCGACCGTGCCGGTGATCGTGGGCGCCTTGGTCGCGCGCATGGCCGGCGCCGCGATGATCGTGAAGGCGGCGGCCCGCACGACCGGCGACTGCCCTGCCCCGTACGGCCGGATCGTGATCGTCGCCTTTCCGAGCGCCGCGCCGGCCAGGTTCACGTCGACGGTCGTGCTCTTGCCGTCGGCCGAGGTGCTCCGGACCGTGCCGGTGATCGGCTTGCCGCCGGCCGGCGTCACGTCGACGACGTCCTTGGCCCGGAGCTGGGTGCCGGTGACGGTCAGGGTCCGCACCGCGCCGGCAGCCACCGAGGCCGGCGCCACCGCGGTGACGGTGACGGCCGCGGGCGCGACGTCGAAGAAGTAACTCGCGATGGTCGACGCATAGCCCTTGGCGTCGTAGCTCCGGACGTTGATGAGGTGCCGTCCGGCCGCGGCCGGTGTCCAGGCCGGCGTGACCGCGGTGCCGTTGGCCAGAGCGGGCAGCTTCACGTAGCCCGTGCTGTCGATCGAGTACTCGTACCGCACCGTGCCCGGCAGCCGCGGGGTGAAGGTGAAGGCGCCGGGCGCGATCCGTCCCGAGCCGGGCGCCGGGAACTCGGCCGAGGTGATGCGGGGCGCGTCGGTGACCGTCCAGCCCGCCGCACCGAGGGTGGTCGCGGCGTGCGCGTTGTGGGCGACGAAGCCGACGGAGTGATAGCCGCGAACGGTCGGCGTGTACCGGAAGGTGACGCTGCCGTCGGCGGCCGGCGCGACGTCCTGCTCGACGGTCTCGGCCCCATTCACCTGCACAGTCCATTTCACGACCCCGGGCATCCGGGTACGCGCGGTGAGGGTGGCCGTCTCACCCGGCGCGTCACCGCCGGAACGGGTCACCGCCGGGATCGCCTCGTCCACCCGCACGGCCTGGTACCGCGGCACGGACAGGGTGCCGTCGGCGCTCCGGCTCTGAATCCGCAGCCCGTCCACGTTGCGGTCGGCGAGGGTGGGAATCCAGGTGATCTCGGCGGTTCCGTCGGCGCGGGCCGGGACGGTGACCTTCTGCACGGGCCGCGGGAACAGACCGCCGTCCTCGGGCCAATAGAGGTACGCCTCGACGTTCTCCGCGCGGGGCGCCGCCGCGAGCTTGACCGGCGTCCCCACGATCACGTCACCGGACGGGCCGGTGACGATCGGGCCGTCGTCGACCACGAAGGAGTAGTCCCGCGACGGCGACTTCGTGCCATCCCGGTCAATGCTCCGGACGGTCAAGGTCTGCTGTCCCGAACGGGTCGGCGCGATCATCACGGTCGCCTTGCCGGACGCGTCGGCCGGCGCTGTCCCGGACGGCCCACCTTGGTCGATGGACCACTCGAACGACGCCGTGCCGCCGGCGGTGCCGCTGAACTGGAACGCGCCCGGCTTGCCGACGGTGAAGTCCAGGTTCGGCCCGAACTCGGAATAGTCGGCCGAGAAGATCGACGGCCGGGTCTCCCGCACCGTGAACGCCTTCTCGGCGAACTGGGACAGGTTGCCCGCGCGATCGACCGCGTAGACGGTGATCGAGTGGTATCCCGCCACCTTCGGCGCCCAGGTGACGGTCAGCGGGGCTCCGAGCCGATCGGCGGCGGCGTCGACCCACACGGCCTCCTGCGACGCCTCGCCGGAGTAGAACCGGTACCGGTACGCGACGACGTCGTCGGTCGTCGGTGTGAAGACGAAGGTTCCGGAAACGCCGATGGCGCCCCGCAGGTCCACGTCCCCGTCCACATATTCGGGCGAGGTGACGACGGGTTCAGTCCCGCCGGTCCGGTCGACCGTGAAGTAGCAGGTGTCGCTCCACCCCGAGGCGCCCGAACCGTCCAGCAGGCGCACCCGCCAGGCGTACGTGACGCCGTCGAGCTGCTTTGAATAGTCCTCGAGCTGCACGTACGCGCCCTGGTCGCCGGCGACCGCGCCGCCCAGCCACTGCTGGCGCTCGTCCGGCTTCGCGACATCCCACACCTGGAAGTCGGCCTGCGCGTCCTCGCCCGCCTCGGCGACGGCCCCGGTCAGCACGACCGCCTGGGCGTCGTTGAGCCGCGCCGGGCTGAGGTAGGGCCCCGGGGCCTCGGCGGCGCAGCTCTGCCCCGCCGTCCGCAACCCGGTCGGCGCACCCGCCGCCGCCTGCGCCGGCCCGGCCCCCACGCCGACCGCCGTACCGCAGGCCAGCGCACTGACCGCCGCCGAAGCCACCCACCGACGAACGCCCACCATGGACCCTCTTCCCCCGTTGTGAAGATCGACATCATAGAACGCAACCGTCCCGACGCAACGCCCCGGATAATGCGCCCATGTCGATGCATGAGATCGAGGACCTCGTCCACCTCTCGGTGGTGGCGCTGGATCGGCACTATCCGGCCGAAGACGGGCGGGTCCGGGACTGGCTCGTGGCCCTGTACGAGTTCCAGCGCCGGTTCGACTGCTCGCACACGCAGGGCCGGGTCGAGGAAATCCTCATCCGGCGGAAGCACACGTACCACGCCGAGCCGCCCCGTGAGGTCAAGCTGATCGATCTGGCCGTGGCCGTGGCCGTGGCGGCCGAGGCGCAGGGCGACTCCGATCTGATCGCCGGCTGGTACGAGCTGGGCTATCAGACGCTGGTCGGTGGTGTGGTGTTCTCTGTCGACGAGCTGGCCGAGATGCCGGCGGTGGCGACGCTGCGCGAGATCGTCGCACGGACCGGCTACCGGCCGTCCGATGAGGAGCGAGACGACGAGCTCGAAGCCTGGTGGTACGCGGTCTCGGTCTCGGCGTAGCAGCGACGGCACTCACGTTCGAGCTGCACCTCGGCCAGCGGGGCCAGCAGCTCCAACGCCCGCCGATGGCTGTCCAGCGCCTCTTCGAACCGGCCCGTCATCCGCAGCACGACGCCGAGGTAGTTCAGGCACCATGCCTGGTTGTGCCGGAGATCGTGCTGCTCGGCGAGCGCGAGCGCCTCCCGTACGGGGAGCTCAGAAGCCGAAGCCACGCCCAGGGTGACCAAGCCGGTGATCCTCGCGGGCCCCTCGGCCCCCTCGATCGAGGATCGGGCCAGTTCGGCCGCCTCTTCCGGCCGCCCGAGACGCAGCGTCACCCACGCGTCGAAGGCCAGCGCCTGCGACAGCCCGCTGCGGTTGCCCGCTTTCCCGAACAGCGCCCGGGCCTGCCGAAAGTCCGCCTGCGCGGCCTCAAAATCTTCGAGATCCCGGTGTACGAGTCCCCGCCGCAACGCCAACCCCGCAGCCACCCCTTGATAGCGCACCGCGGCCGCCCCGCTTGCGCCCAGCCCCTCACCGCCCGGCGTGACTGCCTCACTCGCGGCCAGCGCTTCGATGATGGGCGTGGCCTCCTCGTACGCGGCCAGGGCCTCGGCCGGGCGGCCGGCCGCGGCGTGTGCCCAGCCGAGATCCGACAGCAGCGCGGCCCTTTGCTCGTCGCGCCCGAGCCGGCCGGCGGCCTCCGCGGCGGCGGCAAGCATGCGGATCTGATCGTCGGTGCCGCGATGGCGGAAGAACCACGGTCGCAAGGCCTGCGGCAGCCCGACGACGATCTCGTCCGCAGCCAGCCGCACGGCCGCGTCGAAGCAGGCGACCAGGTTGACGTATTCGAGGTCGAGCCACTGAAGGTCTTGCTCTTCCGCCTGGTTCAGATAGTGAACGAGCACCCGCATCACCGCGGCGTCGGCGCCGGGCTCGGCGGCGGCCAGGTCAGCCGCGTACTGGCGGATCAGATCGTGCATTCGATAACGGCCGGGCCTGACCTCCTGCACGAGGTGCGCGTCGACCAGCTCCTCCAGGGCGGCGTCGGTCGGACGGCCGATCAGCGCACCCGCCGCCGCGGCGTCGAAGTCGGTGCCGGGCAGCACGCCGAGCAGGCGAAACAGCCGGCGCTGATTGTCGTCGAGCTGCCTCAGTGACATGCCGAAGGCGGCGTCGAACCGGTTGGCGGTGTCGCGCAGCCGCTCAGCCAGCACAGCCACCGTCCATCCGGGACGGTGCCGGAGCCGAGCGCCGGCCATGCGCAGCGCCAGCGGCAGACCGCCACACTGCGCCAGCACCTGCCCGACCGCATCCCCCTCGGCACCGCCGCCATCACGGCCACCGCCGCTGCCGCCACCGTCACGGCCACCGCCGCTGCCGCCACCGTCACGGCCACCGCCGCTGCCGCCACTGCCGCTACTGCCGCTGCCGCCACCAATGCTGACGCTGAGGCCGGCTGCTCTTTCGAACAGGTCGGCTGCGGCCTCGTCGCTCAACGGCGGCAGTGACACCGGGGGCACGCCGTCCAGGCTGATCAGGCGGTTGCGGCTGGTGATCAGCACGGCGGATCGGCCGGCGCCGGGCAGTAGGGGGCGCACCTGGTCGGCGTCGACCGCGTTGTCGAGGACTACAAGGGCGCGCCGGCGGGAGAGCTCCGACCGCCAGAGTGCGGCCGCGTCCGCGGGGACGTGGGCGATGTCTAGCGCGTCGAGGAGGCGTACGAGCGCGGTCTGGGAATCTACAGGCTCTTGACCTGGGGTGAAGCCCTGAAGGTCCAGGTAGAGAGCACCGTCGGGGAACTTCGCGGCCAGCCGATGAGCCACGTGCACGGCCAGGCTGGTCTTGCCGACGCCGGCCATGCCGTCGACCGCCACGGTACCGGCGGTCCGCAGCAGTTCCTCGACCTGGGCCGCCTCGGCCTCGCGGCCGGTGAAGTCGAACAGGTCGGCCGGCAGGTCGTTGCGGCGCGGGGGCGGCGCGGCCTCCGTCTCGCCCGCGGCCGTCCACAGCGTCCGCAGCGGCCGCGGATCACGGCCGGCCACGCGGCAGAGCGCGACGACGGCCTCCCACGGCGGCACGAGCTGCCCGGTCAGATAGCGCGACAGCGACGAGCTGCTCAGCTCGGCCCGGCGAGCGAGAGCGCGCAGGCTGAGACCGCTCAGCTCCTTGATCGACGCGAGCTGGGCGACCAGCTTCTCCCGCGGCCCCGACACGCGCAACACCGTATCGTCCCGGCCCACGGTGACGGATCGCTTCGACGTTTGTCCAGCTCAGGCCGGTCCCAGCTGTCCCACGGTGTCCCACGGCAGGCGCGCCGCTCTTCGCCGAGATGGTCCTCTTACCGGCGTCAGCACGACACACCACGAAGGGAGGCGGCCATGGCGACCGAACGGATGCCGAACCCCACGGCCCTGATCCCGGAGGCCGCGGCGGCCCTGACGGCGATCGGCCAGGCGGTCGACGCCGTAGGACTGGACGACCGGCTGCTGGCCCTCATCCGCCGCCGCACCCGAGACGGCTGCCACGCCCGAGACTGTCGGCGCGCCCGAGACGGCTGCCACGCCCGAGACGGCTGCCACGCCCGAGACGGCTGCCACGCCCGAGAAGGCTGCCATGCCCGAGACGGCTGCCATGCCCGAGACGGCTCTTTCACCGAGGAGGAACGGGCCGCGCTGGCCCTGACCGAAGCGGTGATCGACCCCGGCCCCGACCCGGTGCCGGATCAGGTCTGGGACCGCGCGGCCAAGCATTTCGACCAGCGCGAGCTGGCCGCCCTCCTGCTCACGATCACCATCACGAACGCCCTAGATCACATCTCGTCAGCCATAAGGAGCAAGTCATGAGCAACTTCACGACCGCCGAGCGCGACGCCATCAAGGACCGGGCCAAGGAGCTCAAGCGGGGCGCCAAGGCCGACACCGAGCCCGACGTGCTGGCCAAGATCGCCGAGATGGCCGACGCCGACCGCGTCCAGGCCGAGCAGCTGCACGCCATCGTCCGGGCCAACGCGCCCGAGCTCACCCCCAAGCTCTGGTACGGCATGCCGGCCTACTACCGCAACGGCAAGATGATCTGCTTCTTCCAGAGCCGCGCCAAGTTCAAGACCCGCTACGCCACCCTCGGCTTCAGCGACAACGCGACCCTGGACGACGGCGACATGTGGCCGACGTACTTCGCCCTGCTCAAGATCGACGAGCAGAAGATCGCCACGCTTCTGGCGCGGGCCCTGGGCTGATCACGAGGCGGGAGCGGGCGACCGCTCCCGCCGCGTCAGATCAGCACTTCTTCCAGGCGACGTGGTAGACCGTTTCGATGTTGCCGTCGGTCGAGTCCATGGTCAGGAAACTGGTCGCCTTGGGACTGGACCAGCCGCGATTGACCCGAAGCTCGGTGTTGATGTTCAGGTAGCGCTCCTCGCCACAAGGCAGGAACGACAACGACTGGATGCCGACGCTGTCGCTGCGCACCCAGTCGCCGTCGGCCGGGCCGGTGAAGTCGTGGCGGATGCGGGTGGACTGTCGCTCGCCCTGGAAGTAGTAGTTCGCGCTCTCCGAGCCGGAGGCGCCCTTTTCCAGATGGACGAAACCGCGGTAGTCGGCGCTGGCGATGGCGTACGTGTAGCCCTGCGGAACGTGCACGTCCAGCGCGAGCTGACAGTTCTTGCGGAAGTCGGTGGGCTTGGTGTCCGGGCCCACCTGCGCGGTGAACTCGCTGTAGGTGACGGTGAACGCTTTGCTGTCCGGCGACACCGTGACCTCGGCGCTGCCCAGCGGGCAACCGGATCCGTTGGCGGCCGCCACGTCGATGACCATGTCGTCGGCCGGGCCGGGCGCGGGCGCGGCGTGTGCGGGCGCGCCGGTGGCAGCCAGCGCGGCGAGCAGGGTGGCTCCGGTGGCGAGTGCCTTCAGCATGCTGATCCTTCCCCCTGTGGGTTCGCGTCGTCGCGGGCGCCGCGGATCGGCAACCGCAATGTACCTTTTGCACGTTTGTGCAGGCAGAGGGAGGACGAGGAGGAACCCGGACTTTTCGGCCGACCAGATGAGTGGGTGGCCGCCCGTTCGGCTGACCCTGAATTGATCACACCGTCACTCGATGGCATTCGTCCACGTCGGCCGAACGGCCCCCGCGCGATCGGCTGACCAGCCGTGACCTGCGCATTTGCACTCGGCCGACCATCGCGCTTGGCAGGCTTCTCCTAGCGACATAAGCCGCAAAAGCCACCACGGGGAAAGGGATCACCATGCTGAAGGCACTCACCACCGGAGCCCTCCTGTTCACCTCGCTCATCGCGAGCGCAGCGCCGGCGCACGCCGCACCGAAGCCGGTTCCGAGCGACGACATGGTCATCGACGTAGCCGCCGCGAACGGCTCCGGCTGCCCTTGGGGCAGCGCCGACGTGACCGTCTCACCCGACAACAAGGCGTTCACCGTCACCTACAGCCAATTCACCGCGCAGACCGGCGCCGGCACGAAACCGACCGACTTCCGCAAGAACTGCCAGCTCGCCTTGAACGTGCATGTCCCGCAGGGCTACACCTTCGCGATCGCCGGGGCCGACTACCGCGGCTTCGCCCACTTGGAAAAGGGCGCTTCCGGGACGCAGAGTGCGAACTACTACTTCCAGGGCGAGCGACAGTCCACCCGCATCCGCCACAATTTCACCGGCCCGACCGACGGCGACTGGGTGCGCAGCGACAGCGTCGGCATCCAGTCGTTGTCGTTCCTGCGCTGCGGCGACCAGCGCTACCTCAACGTCAACACCGAGCTGCGGGTGAGCCGGGGCTGGTCCAATCCCAAGACGACCAGTTTCCTGACCATGGACTCGACCGACGGCAACATCGAGACCGTCTACCGCGTGGCCTGGAAGAAGTGCTGATCACGTCGTGACCCCGGCCTTACGCCAGTCGAACTTCGGGGGCCACAGCGTCTGACCGTCCGCCGTGGCCCCGGTGAACTTCGTGGTGGCGTCGATCTTGGCGATGCTCAGGTCGGCGCCTTCGAGGTGCGCGCCGCGGAGGTCGGCGCCTCTCAGGTCGGTGTAATAGAACTTCGTCCGGCGGTCCACGAGCGCCCTGAAGGTGGCTCGGCGCAGGTTCGCTCCCGCGAGAATCGTGTAGGAGAACTCGGCGCCGTCGAAGTTCGCGCCCTCGAACGAGACTCCCTTGCCGTTCATCTGCCACAGGTGGATGCCGGTGAGCGTCGCGTTCTCGAAACGGGCCTTGGTGACGTCGGCCCGATACAGCGAGGCCCACCCCAGATCGGCCGACCGGAAGTCGCCGATGAGCTTGGCCATGCGCAGGTCGACCTCGGCCATCTTCAGGTTCGGGCACGGCACGCCGCCCAGCTCGGTGACCGCGTCCTGAACGTCCGGCGCGCGGTAGTCGAGCGGGGGCAGCTTCGGGTCGTTGTACGGCTCGACCCGGGGGAAGGGCAGCAGGTCGACGACGAAGTTCTGAAGCGCCGCACACCCGGCCGGGCGGCTCGCCGCATCGTTACGCGCGAGCTCTCCGATGGCCGTGACGGTCGCGCGCCGCTCCGCGGTCGAATGGCTGCCGTCCAGCTGAGAGACCAGAGCCTGCATCGGCGCGACGGACGAGTCGGGTGAGTCGCGGACACGCCAGGGTCGCCAGATCAGCGTGACCACCGCGAGCAATGCCACCGCGGCAGCGGCGACTGCCGTCCACTGCCGCATCCGCCCGGCTCCCCGGCGCGGCTCGTCGGCGCCGGGCTCGGGAGGAGGAGTCCAGCGGTTCCGGACGATGGCGAGCCGGTGGCCATCGCCCCGGCTGCGCTGCTCCGGCGCCGGCTCACCGCGCGAGCCGATCCGGTCCGCGACCTGGCGGAAGAGAGTCTCCATGGTCAAAAACCGGGGACCATTGCGTACGCCGGAGCGGATCACGTCCAGCAGAGCGCCGGTGAAGACCGTGTACCTGGCGCCCGGGCGGACCAGTGCCCGCCGGGATTCGGTGGTCGCGGTCATCACGTAGGTGCCGTCGATCGCCGTCCGCCCGGCCACCTCCTCGATCAGGTCGGCCGGGCCCATGTCGGCCGCACCGCTGTAGCAGCAGTCGAGGATCACAACCTTGCCGGCGGCCCGGGCGTCCGGTGCCCGCAGGTCGTCGCGGATGTCGTCGAACCCGACCGTCCGATAGAGATTCCGCTGGTCACCGCTGGGCAGCACGAGCCGCAGTTCGCCGTTGGCGCCGCGCAGCCCGTGCCCCGCGAAGTAGACCAGCAGAGTTCCCGAGGTCGCGGTCGATGCCCGGTGCACGGCGTCGAGAACCTCGTCGACGCTCCTGGGGTTGAGCACGACGTCGCAGTTGGCCCGCGGCAGTCCCCACACCTCGGGGTCGATCAGCAGTGCGGCCAGGTCCCTCACGTTGTTCGCGACCGCCGGGAGGGGATGCATCCGGCTGTAGTCGCTGACCCCGATGAGGACGGCCCGGGACTTCCGGGGGTCCGGCATCGCCGCTTCTTCGGGGCTCATATGTGCTCTTCAGGCCCCTCTTCTGGGCGAAGGAACTCCTCGATCTCGGCCGCCGTGCTCTCGGTGACACCCTGGATCTCGAGCTTCGCCCCGTCGGGCCGGGTGATGATCAGCCGTTCCGGATCGGGCCGGTTGTGCAGGAAAGCCGCCACCGACATGGCCAGGCTCGCGATCGCCTCGATGTGAGTCAGCACGACGTCGATGTCGAACCCGCCCAGCTCGGTCGGATCCGCCGGTCCCGGCGACACCACGCCGGCCAACTCCCGGTCGGCCGACAACCACGCGTACAAGGCGTCGATCGCCGCGTCGTCCGAAGAAGAAATCTGCGCCTGCAACTCGGCCCTCCACACTCGACCAGGGGGAACAAGCTACTTCTGCCCCGTGATCGCTGGAAGTAATCGTTCGGGTGCTCAGCGCCGCCGTGATGGCCGATGGAAGAAGCGCGAGTGGGCAGGACAGCCCGGCAGCCGCGTGAGGAGGGAGACCAACGACGGCCCGGGCTTGTCGAAGCGGAGCTCTTTCGCCGATCCGTACGAAATGGGTCAGCTCTTGATGCAGCAGCCCTGGCAAACCTTGGGTTTGGGCAGTGTGAAAGCCAGGCAGCAGGTCTTGCGCTGGACCTCGAGCTTGCCGTTGGGGCCGGGGACCAGGTCGATCAGGCCGTCGACGCCGAGGGTGCGGTGGAGCAGTGCGATGTTGTCGGCGGACGGGCCGGGGATGACGTCGGCCGAGCGGAGGATGGCCTGGGCGACGCCCGAGCTCAGGGAGCCGAGCAGGGTGCGCTTGCCGAGGCGGACCCGGTCGTGGATGGCGTCCAGCAGCGGGGTCAGGTGGTTGTCGAGCAGCGCGGCCCGGAACTCGGCGAGCAAGGCCTCCTCGTCGGCCACGACCCGGATCTGCGGGAGGCCGGCGACGGCGATCGGGTCGCCGGGAAGGACCGCGATGGGCGTGTCGGCGCGCAGGCCGAGGGTCACCAGCGGGCGTTCGTCGTTGAAGTGGACGAGGACGTTGTCGCCGGTGAGCAGCGGGACGCGGCGGGCCGAGGCCCAGCCGAGCACGGCCGGAAGGGCCAGCCAGTACGTGTACGCCTTCCACGCCAGGGCGGCGGCGGCGTGCGGCTGGGCGTTCCAGCGGCGGCGGGCCGAGTCGAGGAGGGTGTCGAGATTTTCGGTGGCGAGAGTGGCGGCGGGGGCCCAGCCGGACGGGTCGGCGACGACCAGATCGGGGGCGAGGCCGGGGATCTCGGTGCTCGTGCCGAACATGGCACGAAGGGTCGCGGTCACCGGGGCGAGGGGTCGTGGTTTGGTGACGGTGCGTGTCACTCGGTGGAGCGCTGTGGTCACCGGGCGCTGCCCGTCCGCGGCGACTTCTGGGGAGTTGCCACCGCATTCACCTCGCTAAATCGAGTGGGCAGAGTCAGGCCGAAACGGCCCCGTCATGACGACCCACCGTACACCTCTAAGGGTAGGCTAACCAAGCCGATCTTTCGGACTAATACCCACAGCAAGGGTGACCTAACGTTCGGCGCCCATGTAGCCGGATTCGTCAAGGTATCTGTCGGCAACGCGCTAGTAGCGCGATGCGGACACGCGCGGCGGCGACACTGAAATTCTCGTCGCGAAGGGGACATCGATGATGACCACCTCGCCCGTCGAGCGGGCCGCTGACCAATTCGTTACGGCGTTGGCGCACTGGCGGGTCGAGCGCGGGATGAGCAAGAAGCAGCTCGCCGCGCGTATGGGCTTCGACCCGTCGTACGTGAGCCACGTCGAAGGGCGGCGGCACAAGCCGACCGAGGACTTCGCCCGGCGGGCCGAGGCGGTGCTCGGCGCCGGCGGGGCCATCTGGGAACGCTTCCAGGAGTACGACCAGCTGCGCCACGCGCGCAGCACGGCGCTGCACCGCGACCCGCCCGTGCCCGTGCAGTGGCTTCCGCCCGGCACCGGCCTGATCGTCGAGCGGGAGGTCGCCGAGCTCACGTACGTGGACGGCACCTATCGCTGCCGAGTGCGCCGGGCCCTCTACAACGCGGGCTCCGAGCCGGTCACGCGCTACCTGGTGAAGATCGCCGTGGACCGCTACCCGAACGACCCCACCGGTTCCAACCGGCACCACCGCGAGCACCCGCTCTCGTTCGACGAGATGGCGCTGGTCGCCTGCGCCGGCGAGGGCGACGCCATCGAGCCGATGCAGTGGCGGGTCAAGCTCGACCGGGACGCCTCGAAAGAGGTCTGGCTGCTGTTCGCGAACGAGCGCGGCCAGTTCGCCCTCTACCCGGGCGAGCGGACCACGATCGAGTACGCGTACACGGTCGGCGTCGAGAAATGGGGCCAGTGGTTCCAGCGGGCGGTCCGGCTGCCCACCCGGCGGCTGACCGTGCGGCTCGACTTCCCGGTGGCGTTCGACCCGCAGGTCTGGGGCGTCGAGACGTCCCTGGCGGCCGAGGTGCCGGTGCGGACCCCGATGGAGCGGCACGACGAGGGCGATCGCGCCGTCTTCGAGTGGTCGACCGACGCGCCGCAGCTCAACGCCCGCTACCGGCTGGAGTGGCGGTTCCGGGGGGCCAACGCGCCGTCCTACCCGGCGACGGCCCCAGGCAACATCAGCAACGGCCGCGGCCACAGCCCGGCCCGCGACCTCGGCATCGTGCAGCGCGGGTCGGAGCTGCTGCGGCAGCGGGCCCGGCATTTCCAGCTGCCGCGCGAGGAGGTCGAGGCCCACGAGACGGTCGACGCGCTGCTGAGCGCGCTGACCCGGCTCGAGCAGGTGCACGACTTCAGCAAGGGGGTCGGGCTGTCGGCGCCGCAGATCGGGCGTTCGGTGGCGGTCGCGGTCGTGCGGCCGGCCGACGGCGCGTCGGAGCCGATGGTGCTGATCAACCCGCGGGTGGTCGGTGAGACGACCGACCGCGACGAGCAGTACGAGGGGTGCCTCTCGTTCTTCGACTACCGAGGGCTGGTCAAGCGGCCGCTGCGCATCGACGTGGAGCACGCCCGGTACGACGGCACGCGGGTGATCACCACCTTCGAGCGGGCGATGGCCCGGCTCGTCGCCCACGAGATCGACCACCTGGAGGGCCGGCTCTACGTCGACCGGATGAACGCGGAGTCGAACCTCGTGCCCGACTACCAGCGCCCGTGGGCCTATTAAGCCATCTCGCTGAAGCTGTCGTACTTGATGCGGATCGAGGGGACCTGCTGCTCGGCCAGGGTCTTGAGGGTGGCCTTGACCATGGGACCGGAGCCGGAGACGAAGAAGTCGTGCTCGTTCCACGGGCCGTACCGGGCCACGACGTCGGAGATCTGGCCCTGCTCGCCCGGGAAGGTCGGGTCGTCGCTGCACGCGGTCACCACCGAGAGCCAGGGATAGCGGGCGGCGAGCCGGTTGAGGTCGGGCAGGTCGTAGAGGTCCTCGCGGTTGCGGGCGCCGAAGAAGACATGCACCCAGCGGGTGCGGTTGTACCGGGTCAGCTCCTCGAGCAGTGACTTGATCGGGGCCAGCCCGGTGCCGCCGGCGATGAAGACGGTGTCGCGGGTCGAGCGGCGATCCAGGGTCATCGAGCCCATCGGCGCGGCCAGCCGGATCATGTCGCCGACCTCGAGGCGCCGCACGAGCGCGCTGGAGACCCAGCCGGCGCCGACCGCCCGTACGTGGAACTCGATCGTGTTGTCCCGGCGGGGCGCGTTCGCCACGGAGTAGGTGCGCCACAGCCGGGGCTGTATTCGGGGGCATTCGACGCTGACGTACTGGCCGGCCCGGAACTCCAGGGGCTGCAGTGGCTGGACGGTGAAAACCGCGATGTCCTGGGCTCGGCGCTCGTGGGCGACCACCTCGGCGTACCAGTAGGGCGGGTTGGTGTCGGCCTCGGCGCCGCTGAGCATCTTCGAGGCGATGACCGCGTACGCGTCCGCCCAGGCCTGGTCGTACTCGACACTCCAGCTCTCACCGGCGTACTGCCGCATCGCCTCGATCAAAGCTCCACCCACCACCTCGTAGTGCTCCGGTTCCACGTGGAACTTCCGGTGATCGCGGCCGAGGCCGCGCAGGTACGAATCGAACTTCTCCGGATCCTCGAGCGTCTGCACCGCGGTGACGATCGCGCCGAGCAGCCGGGAACGCTGCATGTCCATGTGGACCGGGAAGAGATCCCTCAACTCCGGGTGCGACAGGAACATCCGCGCGTAGAAGTAGCCGGCGACCTTTTCCTGATGCTCCTCGATGAGGCTCCAGCTCTCCTTGAGCATTCGTCCGAGGTCTCCCATGAATTCAGGGTGGTCACAACAGTCGGATAGGCGACGCACGGAACGTGCGACTCATCTCCATTCATGCCGTGACCCTTGACCGGAAAAGTCCGTTTGGGTGGTGCCTGGCATCCTCGAACGAGTGAGTAGTTTTATCGCGTGACCCTTGATCAGCGGGCCGACCGCAAGCTCCTGACCGGCGAGATCATCATTGTTCTGCTGCTGTCGCTGGGCCAGAGCGCGGTCTACGCGGTGGTCTCGCTCATCGCGAAGCTGACCGCCGGCAAGCCGCTGTCCTCGCAGGCGGCCGTGCTGAACGCGTCGCAGTCGGCCCGGCCCTATCTCGACCTGACCTATCAGCTGCTCGGCATCTTCTTCGATCTGATTCCGGTCGCGCTGGCGCTTTATCTCCTGCTTCGGGACCATATTTCCGTACGCCGGACGCTCGGCCTCGGTTTTGATCGGCCGGCCTTCGACACGGGCTGGGGTTTCGGGCTGGCCGCGCTGATCGGCATCCCCGGCCTCGGTCTGGTCTATGTGGCCTCGGTGCTCGGCCTGAACGCGCAGATCGTGCCGGCCGCCCTCCAGCCGGTGTGGTGGGCGGTGCCGGTGCTGATCCTGTCGGCCGCCCAGAACGCCATCCTGGAAGAGGTCATCGTCGTCGGCTACCTGATGACCAGGCTGCGCCAACTCCAGTACTCCACGGTCTGGATCGTCGTGTGCTCGGCGGTGCTCCGCGGTTCGTACCACCTGTATCAAGGTTTTGGCGCTTTTGTCGGCAACGCCGTGATGGGCGTGATCTTCGCGCTCTTCTTCCTGCGCTACAAGCGGGTGATGCCGTTGATCGTCGCGCACACGTTGTTGGACGTGGTCGCGTTCGTCGGCTACACCCTGCTGCCCGACTCGTGGCTCAGTTGGATTTAAGCGATTTGTAGTACTTGGCAGCCCTCGCCGCGGTCGCATTCGCCGAGGCGGTGTTGGCCAGGAAGGCCGCGAGCAGACTCGTCCCCGGGAACCGCCGGTTGACGACCTTCACGACCGCCCAGGCCGCGGTCTGCGCCGCCACAAAGCCGGCGAGACGCCAGAGCGGTTCCTTCGAGTCGTACGCAGGCCGGCGCGCCTCAGCAAGCGCATCAACCGCGTCGCCCTTGGTGGCGTGCACCCGCCCGATCACCAGAAGGTCCGCGGCCCGCTCCTCGTCCGTCGGATCGAGACCGTGCGCCGCCGCGATGTGAAGCGCCAGCTCGGCATCGGTGAGCGCGGCCGCACCGACAAGAGCCACCGGCGCGTAGGACCCGGCCACCGCCCCCATGATCCCGGTCAGACTCCCGAACCGGGTGAACTGCCGCGTAGCCAGCCGAACAAGAGCATCAGTCCCCGCCGCCGGATAGGCCTCCCGAGTCCGGGCCGCCCATTCCTGAGCCCGCGGCCCCAGCGTCTGCACGGCCGCAATGGCCAAAAGCTCAGGCGCCCGAGCCGGATCAGCGATGAGCCCCGCCCAAGGATCAGTTCTTTCAACCTGCTTCTTGGGTACGACCTCAGCCCGCACCGACGCGGAAGGAGTCACCGCAACCTCGTTCTCATCCCGCACGGGATGGGCCGGCTCGTTCCACACGGTGGCGGCCGGCGCTTGACGCACGCCCTCCCCGGAGGCCGCCGCCGGCACGGCTGGGGCCGGCTCCTGCGGAATCAGCTCTTCCTGCACGTGCTGAACCGACTCTCGCGGCGCCGCCTTGGCACGATCACTCGAGGCCGCAGCGCCCTTGGGCGCCCGAGGCCGACGCGCCCGCGGCGCAACCACCTTCTCAGCCCCCGTATCCGACTTCTCGGCGCCCGTTTCCGCCTTCGCCGCTTCAGCCGGCGCCGCTTCCGCTGGGCCAGTTCCCCCAGCCGCCGGCTTCTCCGCCGAAGTCACTTCCGTCACCGGCGACTCCTCAACGGCAGCCACTTCTGTCACCCCAGGCTTCCCGCCCGGGGTCACTTCCGTCTTTTCAGCCGGGGCCACTTCCGTCGACCTCGCCAACTCGGCCTTCGCAGCGGCCGGCTCCCGTCCAGAGGTCGCTTCCGCCGCCGGCGCCTGGGGCGCCTGCTTCTCAGCCCCCGCTTCCGGCGCTGCCGACTTCCGAGCCCTCACCCCGCCCGACGACGCAGCCGTGGGTGCTTCCGCACTCGCCGCCGCGGCGGTTTCGGCAGTCGCCCCGGCCGCGGGCGGCGGAACTGCCGGCGCCGATGCCGCGGCGGTTTCGGCAGTCGCCTCGGCCGCGGGCGGCGGAACTGCCGGCGTCGGCGCGGGCCGCGGCGAGCGCGCCTTGCGCGGTGTGGCCTTGCGCACAGGAGGCTGCTCCTGGGGCTCCCCCTCGTCGCGGGGAGCAGCGGTGCGCTTACCCCTCGTACGCGGAGAGCTCTTTGCCGGCGGCCGCCCAGCCCCCTCAGCCGACGCCGACCCCCCAGACGGGTGATCTTCGGCACTGGGAGGCTGGAACGTGACCGGCGGCGCCGCCTTGGCGGCCCGGCGAGGAGCCCGCTCCGCAGGTTTTTCCTGCGCCCCCGGTTCCCCGGTCGCGCTGAACGGTGACCGCGGGCTGCGCGCTCGCGGCGACCGGCGAGGCTCATTGGGCGGGTTCTCCTCCATGCCGTGGGAGCCTAGCCCTAACGAGCACATTTCACCTGTTGGCAACCGGTACGACCCGCCCGGCCCGGCCCTCTTTGTGCGCCTCCCCACCGGTCCGGTACTCTCAAGCGTCGGTAGCCCTGCGGCTACCGGGGAGACTTCGCCTAGTCTGGTCTATGGCGCCGCACTGCTAATGCGGTTTGGGTTAACCGCCCATCCCGGGTTCGAATCCCGGAGTCTCCGCGTGTGAGGCCGGTGTGTATGCTGGTCGAGCACCAAGGCAAGCGCCCGTAGCTCAATGGATAGAGCATCTGACTACGGATCAGAAGGTTAGGGGTTCGAGTCCCTTCGGGCGCACTTGTTCGAGATGGGCCTGAATCGCGGAAACGCGGTTCGGGCCCATTTTGCTGTCCGACCTCCGTGGACAGTGAGAGTAAGTGGCACATGATCGTCATCACTTTCCGTAACGATGCGCGTCTTCGCTGGAAAGTGATTGTTCTTGGACGCGCCCGGCGGGCCGGTTCTTCGCCGCCTTCCGCTTGATCCGCTGACGGGTAGGGCCGGACCGAGCCAGGACGAGGGCGACGGTGGCGTCGGCGCAGCGCGGTGCCACGACTCAGATCTCTCGCCTGCGGCGCGGCAGCGACGCCAGGCCTCCGACGCGCACGTTCTTGACCGACATCGCGGGCATCGGGGTCGCGTTGTCGGCGGCCCCGCCCGCGGGAGACCGGCGCCGTTCCGGTGCGCCAGTCACCGATGCCAGGTGCGTGCTGCCGTTGTTGTCGCGTTGCCCGCCTTGTCGTACGCGCGTAGTTGGATCTTGAATTTCTGCTTGCCGTATTTCCTGGTGTTGAGCGTGAAGCTGTACGGCGCGGTGCTGTCGGCGGCGAGCACTCTGCCGTTGACGAGTAGCTGCACCTTGGCGATGCCGTAGCGATCGGTCGCGGCGGCCTTGATGACGACCGAGTCCTTCACCTTGGCGCCGTTCGCCGGCGCGGAGGCGAACTTCAGGGTCGGCGTGCGGTTGTCGGAAGTGACGGTCTGGGTGACGTAGCCGGCATTGCCCCAGACGTCAGTGACATACCACCTCAGGGTCTGTGGGCCCTCGGCGCCGAGCGGGAATCGGCCGGTGAACGGCGCAACCGTGTCCGTCACGTTCGGGCCGCTGACCAACAACGCGCCTCCCACCACGCTGCGGTCCTTGAGAGCCACCGTGGCGGTACGCAGCTGGCCGCGCAGCAGCGTGCTCGATGCCGGGCTGAAGGCGGTCGCCTTGGGCGCCTCAGCGTCGACGGTTACCGGGAAGGTGGTCACCGAGTGGTTGCCGGCCAGGTCCCAGGCCCAGACCTCGATGGTCGTGGTGCGTTGCCTGGCACCGAAGTCATAGTGCAGGTATTGCTCTTGCGAGCGCTGCGCGCCGTCGACGAACCAGGTGTACCGGTCGACGCCGGACGGGTCGGTCGCGTCCGCGGTGATGCTCTGGAAGCCCTTGCCGATGACGTTCGGCACGGTGGCCAACGGCCACAGCACAGACACCACCGGTCCCTGGCTGTCGACCGTCTCGTCGGCGAACGCGGGTGCCGCCGAGGTGCCCAGAAGTGAAGTGATGAGCGCCGCCGCGGCGGCAACTCGACGAATGTCCAAAAAGTGCTCCCCCGGCGGAGTGATCGTCGGCGGATCTTAGCGTCTTCGGTCGATTGCAGGGCACCGTCAGGATCCGGCGCGGCCTTGCTGTCACAGTCCGTTGCGGAGCGCGGTGAAGAGCCTCTGGAGGCGAGCGAGATGGTCTTCGGCCGTCGTGGGCTGGCCGGCGATGCAGCGTCGCGCGTTTTCGGTCAGCACTGTGGTGTAGCCGGCCACGAAGAATGCGGCGAGCAGGTCGCTGTCGCCTCGGAAGCGTGGATCACGGTCGAGCTCCTCGGCCAAAGCCTGCTGAAGTTCGGCGGCAAGTTCCCGAGCTCGCGCGATCAGGGGTGCGGAAGCGGCCACTGTGCGGAAGAACGGGGCGGACCTGCCGTCCAGGCCCGACAGGCCGTGCCGATCGTCGGCGAGCTGGGACGTCAGATCGTGCAGCGACGTCAGTGCGTCGATGTCGGCTGGACGCTCGCGAACGGCGGACCGCAGCAGCTGCACGGCGTCGTCGACCCGGTCGAGGAGCAGGTCTTCCTTACGAGGGAAGTGCTTGAACACGGTCACGCTGGAGACGCCCGCTTCGCGCGCCACATCGGCGACCGTGACGGCATCGAATCCGCGGTCCAGGAACAACCGAGTCGCGACCTCGGAGATTCGAGCGCGTGTCAACGGCCCACCCCGTGTATCCGTGCGTGCCATGTCACCTCCTCCGCGATCCAGCCGATCTTAGCTATGTTGTGTCACTAAGTTTAGTCAGTTAACCTAAGGCTCCTGCCACCGACTAAAAGGAGACATGGCATGCCGCGCCCACCATTCGACCCCGAGCTGGAAGCCGTCCTGGCCGCGTTGCACCAGAGGGGGTCCTTTTCCTTGACTACCGAGATGCTTCCGCGGATGCGGCAACTGGAGATCACGGAGGAAGAGCTTGACGAGCGTCTGCGCAGCCGGGGCCTGGAACGCCAGACCGTGACCGTTCCCGGTCATCAGGGCGACCCCGTCAAGCTGGCGATCATCCAGCGCGCAGGACGCACCGGTCCGGCGGCATGCTTCTACACCGTGCACGGCGGGGGCATGATGTTCGGCCACTACCTGGGCAACCTCGACTCGTACGACGACTGGCTGCTGACCCACGACGTGGTTCTGGTGAGCGTCGACTACCGCCTCGCGCCGGAGTACCCCGACCCCTACCCGGTCGAGGACTGTTATGCCGGACTGGCGTGGACCGCAGCACACGCGGACAGCCTCGGCATTGATCCGGCCCGCATCGTCCTGGTCGGCCAGAGCGCCGGCGGTGGCCTCGCCGCAGGAACCGCCCTGCTGGCCCGGGACCGTCAAGGCCCCCGCCTGTTCGGGCAGATCCTCATCTCCCCGATGCTCGACGACAGTGACTCCACCGTCTCGACCCGGCAGATCGACGGAGTCGGTGTCGCCGACCGCGCCATGACCAGGTTCGGGTGGAACGCCTACCTCGGCGACCGGCGTGGCGGGGGCGACGTCACCATCTACGCGGCACCGGCGCGGGCGACCGACCTCACGGGGCTCCCTCCGACCTACATCGACTGCGGCAGTGCCGAGGTGTTCCGGGACGAGACGGTGGCCTATGCCAGCCGGCTCTGGGAAGCCGGCGTCAACGCCGAACTCCACGTCTGGCCGGGCGCCTTCCACGGCTTCACCAGCATGGCGCCGCAAGCGGCGCTCTCCCGGAACGCCATCGCGGCCCTGGCGGATTGGACCAGCCGGCTCCTCGCCGCGTGAAGATTTACACGCCGATCAGGGTCGGCGCACTTTGTCGATCTCGATGGTGAGCAGGACGCGCTCCAGCGTGCCGTCACCGAAGCCGGGGGTAAGTGCGGCCGATGCACTTCCGGGACAACTCGTCTCTTCGTCGTTGTAAAAGCGGTCGATGACTGTCTCGTCCGGCGGGTCGCCGGGCAATTCCGCGTGGCGCAGACCGGCCAGGGCGACCGCGAGAGCGCGGCGCCACAGGCCGGGGCGAAGGTGCGTGAGGCGGCCATGACGCTGCCCACCATGACGTGCACGGCGGCCTCCAGGAGATCCTGCCGTTGCGGAAAACGCCGGTAGATCGTGCCCATCCCGGCGACGGGGGAGCAGCCGTCGACGCGGCCGGGATTGACGGACCGAAACCTACTTCTGGCCGGTCTTGGGGTTGTCGGTCTGTGCGGCGTACCCCTTCTCGGCCTTGGCGACGGCTTCGGCAGTGAGGTTGATGCCGCCGGCGACCTTGATCATCTGTTCTTTGGTCAGGCCGGTGCGGGCGTCGAACTGGACGGTGAGGTAGACGTGGGGCGACTGGACCACGAAGATCTGGGTCGCTTCCACGGTGACCCCCTCGTCCGGAGTGCCCTCGTCGGTGTGGATGTACCGCAGTGCGGCCGGCTTGCCGTTGATCGTCAGTTTTTCGTCACCGTCGGGTTCGACCGTGAAGTCCTTGTTCTGCAGATAGACCGCGATCTTGCCGGTGTACACCGTGGGATCGGACAGGTACGGCTTGGCCGGGTCGGGAGACTTGGCCTGCTCCGGAGCGATGACCAGCTCGTACTCGTTCTGGCCCTGGATGAAGAATCCCTGCGGCACCGTGTCGATGGTGAACAGACGGGGCTGCTCTCCGGTGTAACTGACGAGCTCGACACCGGCGGTCGCGCCGTTCGCGCTCCGCGCCGCGGCGGGCGGGTTCTCGGTGTTGCCGCCGATCAGCCCGGGCCCCAGCGACAGCGCAGCCGCGACGGCCGCGACAGTGAGCGCCGACCCGGCGGCCACCCGGACAAGCCGGTTGCGCCGGACGGCGCGGCGTCCGCGAGCCAGGTCGTCCTCGATGACGCCGGCCGGCGTCTCGTCGGCGGGACCGGCCAGGTGCTGCAGGCGGCTGTGAAGATCCATCATCGGATGAGTTCCTGTTCCTTGGATCGGGCGTTCGGGGCAGGCGGGTTACGTGGTGCCGCGGGCTGGTCCAGCGCCACCCGCAGCTTGTCGAGAGCTCGGGCGGTCTGGCTCTTGACCGTTCCGGTCGAGCAGCCCAGGGCCGCCGCTGTTTCGGCGACGTCCAGCTCATGGAAGAAGCGCAGAATGACCGCGGCGCGCATCCGCCGCGGCAACTCACTCAGTGCGCGGGACAGCTCCGGATCCAGGCCGGCCGGCGCCGACTGCGCCTCGGCGCGGTCAGGCAGCCGATCGGACGGGCGCTCGAATCGCCACCACGATCGACGACGTTCCCGCACAAAAACGTTGACCAGCACCCGGCGCAGGTAGCCGTCCGGATTGTCCGCCCGCCGGAACGCCGCCCAGGAGACGTAGAGCTTCGTCAGCGCCGTCTGCACGAGATCTTCGGCCAGGTGCGGATCGCCGGCCGTCAGCAGCCGCGCGGTCTGCAGCAGCCACTCGCGCCGATCGGCCACGAATTCGTGGAACTGCTCGTCCCGCTCGGAGCCGCCCGAGCTGCTGTCCTGTTTCACACCCACCCTGACCCCTCGGCACGCCTGAAGGTTGCATCAGGCCGGGACCGAGGGGAAAAGCTCAGCGGGAGATCGATCACCGCCGGCCCAGGGGTTGTTCGGCGGCGGCCCTGACGGCTCATCTCGATGTTCCTCTTTCAGATCTTGCTCCGCGTCTGACCCGCCGGGCGGGGACGGCGATCCTCGGCGTGTGGGGCTCCGACGATCGCTCGTGGTGTGACACCGCGCTGCCGGTGGTCAGCGAACTGGTGACCAACGCGGTGGAGCACGGCGGCGGCTCGGTGGCGCTGGACGTCGAGGCGCACGAGCGACAGGTCGTCTTGTCGGTCGCTGACGGATCGTCGGTGATTCCTCGCCCGCGCGAGCCGTCAACCAGCCGGGCGTCGGCGGTGTTGTTCCAGCACCGCCACGACTTCCTGGGCGCTGCCGCGCAGTTCCTCCATCTCCGCCTCGGTGTATGTCCGCTCGGCCAGGCCGACCACGCAATGCGTGCCCACCACCTCATCGTCGATCACCAACGGCATTCCCGCGTAACTGCGGGCCCCGTCGACCACGACCAGCGGATTCGTCCGGTGTACGGGATGTCCGGCGAGATCGGGGTAGGTGTGCGCCCGGCCCGACGCGACCACCTCGGTGCAGAACGACCACTCGGCCGGGGTGCCCCGCACCTCCTCGACCCACGGCGGGAGCCCGTAGGAGCCCACGAAGAACTGGGTGATGTGTGAGAGCAGAGTGACCAGGCTGACCGGCGCGTCGAGCCGACGGGCGGTGCGCTCGGCCAGACGGTCGAGTTGTCGCCGCAGTTCCGGGTCGTCGAAGTCGATGCCGGCCACGACCTCGAGCCGCCGGCGCTGCGCCAGAGAGGCTGAGGGTTCCACGCGGTGCTCCTGACTTCTCGATGGCGTCACTGCGCGGAATGGGCCCGAGCCAGTTGGTCATGTGCCGCGATCCGCACTTGCAGGCTGCGCGCGCACAGCCGGATCAGCGGTTCCGCGGTCGCCATGACGGCGAGGACCCGGTCGAGCGCCGCGGCCGAGCTCTCCTCACCGCTCAGGCCGGCCGTGAACAGCAGGGTTCGCCAGATGTCTTCGGTGTGCGGCCCGTACATTCCGTGCAGGGCGCAATGCGCTTCCTGCAACGTCGGGCGCGCCAGTTGATAGGGGGACATGCCTCTATGATTGGACGATTTCTTGTACGGACGCGGTCCGCGCCAGAAGCCTGTTCAGGGTGTCCTTGTCGAAGGCGGCCGGCGTACGGTCCATGACGTTGACGGCTCCGACGATGTGCCCGGCGGCATCGCGCAGGGGGACTCCGGCGTACGAACGCACCTTGGTGACGGTGGCGAGCGGCGTACCGGCGAAAGCCTGGTCCTCACCGAGGTCGTCGATCAGGATTCCCTCGCCCTCGCGGACGACGCGCGTGCACGGCGCCCACTCGGCCGGTATGCCGCCGGCCTGCTCGATCCAGCCGCCCAGGCCGTACGCCCCGCAGACGGCGACCGCGTCGATCAGCACCATGTTGACGGCGGCCATGGCCGCGCCGGCCTCGGTGGCCACCTGCTCGGCGAGCTCGTTGAGGCGCCCGGCGATGCGGTCGGTGTGCAGGTCCAGCAGCCGCGCGACGGCCCGTACGCGATCGAGGTCGTGCAGTGTCTCGTTGGGCTCCTGCCGGAGCAGATCCTGGACGACCATGCGGAAGTGGGCCAGTGGCACCGGTTTGGCGAGCACGACGTTGCAGTAGAGCAGCGCGGTGGGCGGCGCGGACGCGCTGACCATCAGCAGCGGGAGCGAGGACGTGGCCGGGTCGGCGCGAAGCTGCTGCGCGACCTGCAACCCGGTCATCTCGGGCATGTAATGATCGAGGACGCTCAGATCGGGCCGCAGGTCGGCGATGCGCTCCAGCGCGGTCGGACCGTCCGGTGCCGTGTGCACCGTATGACCCGCGGATGTGAGTACGTCGGCAAAGAGCGCCGCGACGTCCGGTTCGTCGTCGGCCACCAGGATCATCGCCATGAACTTCTCCTAGGCAGGACAGCGCGACCTTCACCGTAGGCGCGCCTGTCGGGCCCCGGAGGGCGAATGGCGTTTATGGGTGCCGGAGCGCGAGCGTGGCGTGAACCTGGGCGAGTTGCGTGGTGGCGGTGAGCATCGCGAGGTCGGCGCCGGGCACGTACGGCTCCTCGGAATGATCGTCTTCGTTGATGTTTGTCTGGTAGTCGACCAGGCAGATCTGGTAGAGGCGCTCCGCTTCGGCGGCCAGTTCGGCGGCGCGGGCGGCATGCTCGTCGGCGGTCATGCCGATCATGGTGTCATCCCGGCCGGTCCCCTCGATCGGGGCCGAGCGTTGATAATGCGAGCGTGCGAGCTCCCACCATGGTCGGCCGGTACCGGATCGTCGAGCGGCTCGGATCCGGCGCCTTCGCCACCGTGTGGCTTGCCGAGGACGATGTCCTGGAATCGCGGGTGGCCATCAAGATCCTGGCCGAGAACTGGGCCCATCACCCCGATGTGCGGGCCCGCTTCGAGCAGGAGGCCCAGGTGCTGCGCCGCGCCGACTCGGAGCGGCTGGTCCGGGTGCACGACTTCGGTGAGCTGCCCGACGGCCGTCCCTATCAGGTCATGACGTACGCGGCCGGCGGCACCCTGGCCGACCGGCTCGAGCAGGGTCCCATGCCGGTGCGGACGGCCCTGCGCATCGCCGGCGACATCGCCGAGGCCGTCAGCGTCCTGCACGAGTCGGGTGTCCTGCACCGCGATCTGAAGCCGTCGAACGTTCTCTTCGACACGGTGCGCGGCTCGGAGCGGGTGCTGGTGGCCGATCTGGGCCTGGCCAAGGAGATCGCGCACGCCTCCGGTTTCACCGTCGTCGCCGGCACGCCCGGCTACATGGCTCCCGAGCAGCACCTTCCCGGCGGGGGTCTGGATGTACGGGCCGACGTGCACGCGATCGGGGCCATGACCTATCAGATGTTGACCGGCCGGCCCCCGCAGCCGGGCAAGGCGGCCACCGCCGCCCCGTCGAGGCTGCGGACCGGCGTCTCCCGCGACGTCGACCGGGTGGTGATGCGTGCGCTCGACGGCGACCGCGATCGCCGCTGGCCGTCGACCGCCGCCTTCGCCCAGGCCCTGCACGACGCGACGACCGCGGTTCCGAGCCGGGTCCTGCGGTTCCTGCGCCGCTCGGTCGGCAGCGTGGTCGCGCTGGGGATGATGGCCTATGTCGGCGGCGCGACCGTCGTGGACGGCACCCCGGCCGGCTGGGTCCGGGTCGCCGACGCCGGCGGCGCGTTGTCGGTCGCGGTTCCGGGTGAGTGGGCCCGGCAGTTGCGCGACGCCGGCTGGAACGTCGCGGCTCTGGGACTGCCGCCGGGCACCGAGCCGGGCCTCCAGGTCGGCGCCGACCTGGGCTCGGCGACGTCACCCGAGTTGTTCGCCGGGGTGAGCCGCTGGCTGGTGCCGGGTTCGCCGGCCACCGTTCCGGCGCATCCCGGGTGCACTCGGGGCGCCGATCGTGCGGTGGAGGTGGCCGGGCTGACGGGCCGGGTCCAGCGCTGGACGGCATGCCCGTCGGGGGCGGTCTCCTTCAGCGAGGTGCTGCTGACCCGGGCCGGCGGTCCGGGCGTCTACCTGCAGATCCGGCAGGGCGACGGCGGCGCCGACCAGACCGGCGACGTGCTGGAGACGCTGAGGATCAGTTAGCACTTCGGGTTGTCGTGTTCGAGGACCAGCGAGGCGACGGCGCCGTTCACGAAGGTGAACCGGTAATGGACGTTGCCGTATTTGTCGGCCTTCCCGGCATAGGCGAGCCCTTCGCCCCACGTGCTGCCCTTCTCGGCGGCCTGCCCGGAGAGGTCGGAGTAGGCCTCGTCCGCGGCGGCGAGCGAGCTGCCGATCTTGATGCCCTCCGGGGTGGCGATGTCGCCGTAGGCGGGGATGGAGACGACGCCGCGGGAGCTCCATCCCACAGTCGATTCGCCCGCGCCGTCCGCTTTCAGATACCAGCTGCCGCATCCGGCTTCGCCTTCGCCGGCCCAGACCAGGCCGGTGGCCTCGGCCTCCTTGACGGTCATCCCGATCTGCAGTTTGCCGAACCCGGTCGGCCCGAGCACACCGGCCGGCCCGATCACCCGGCTGACCTTCGGCGGCGGAGGGCTGGAGGTCTTCGGTGGCGAGCTGGACGTTCGGGGCTTGGCGGACGTCGTGGACGGGGTGGGCGACGAGGACGGCGGGGTGGAAGAGGAAGACGAGGACGATGGGGTGGAAACAGATGACGTGGTGACAGCGGACGGGCTCGGGGAGGCACCACCCATCGGGAAGGCCTCACCCGCCACCTGCTGCGGCTGCTTGGCGCATCCAGCCGCCAGAGTCACCCCCGCCACCACGAGAGTCAGGGTTACGCGTCGCATCTCAAGATCTCCGATTGGTGTGTACGGGGTGAGCCGGCCACCCAAAGATGACCGGCTCACGGACGTCAGGCGAGGTGGTTCTTGCCGGCTCCGCCGTACAGCTTGTCCTTGCCCGGCCCGCCGATCAGACGGTCGTTGCCGGCCCCGCCGTAGAGGATGTCGTTGCCGGCGTCGCCGGAGATCCGGTCGTTGCCACCGTTGCCGTAGACCTTGTCCGCGCCGGCGCCACCGAAGAGCGCGTCACCGGCCGGCCCGCCGGTGATGGTGTCGTTGCCGGTGCCCCCGTACGCGATCAGCGCCAGCCGGGTCTTGTTGTTGATGCTGTCGTTGCGGTCGAAGGTGGACACCTGGAGCTTCTCGGTGAGCTCGCCGACCCCACAGTGCACCTTGGTGCGATCGCCCTTGACGGCCTTGCATCCGCCACCGGCCTTGATCGGGTACTTGTCGTCGATGGTGATGTAGTACTTCGGCCCGTTGGTGATGACCACCCGGTTGGCCTTGCCGCTCCCAGCCTTGAAGACGATCACGTCGCCGTCGCCGTCCCCGTCGGCCATGGTGTAGGCGACCCCGGTGTTGAGCGTGCCGGCGTGGGCGGGCGCGGCGAAGGCGGCGGTCAGGGCGGCGCCGAGCAGAGCCGCGGCGAGGTGAATCTTGCGCACTGTGTTTCCCCGTTCTTGTGTCACTTGCTCCGACACTTAGTGCGATGCCACCTCGACCGGGTCAGTTCTCGCCTGAAGGTCACGAGTAGGTAACAGGCGCTCATGCAGGCGGCGCAGGGGCGCCGGAGCCCACCAGTTCCACTCGCCGAGCAGGGCCATCACGGCCGGCAGGAGCAGGCCGCGGACGACCGTGACGTCGAGCAGCAGGGCCACCGCCATCGCGAAGCCGATCTCCTTCACGGCGATCAGGTCGCCGAGCAGGAAGCCCAGGAAGACCACGCCGATGCAGAGCGCGGCCGCGGTCACCACCGGCCCGGACTTCGCGATCCCGGCCCGTACGTCACCCTCCTCTTTGATCCGGGCCAGCAGGAAAACCTCGTAGTCCATCGACAGGCCGAACACGAACACGAACAGCAGGACGGGTGTGGTGACGTCGATCGCGCCCCACGACTCGAAGCCCAGCACGGTGTCGCCGAGCCCCCACTGGAACACGACGACCAGCGCGCCCAGCGTCGCGAGCAGGGTGAGCGCGTTCATCGCCAGCGCCTTGAGCGGGATGACCACCGAGCCGGTCAGCACGAACAGCAGCACCGCCGTGGACAGCAGCACGATCAGCAGAGCGACCGGGAAGCGGGCGGCCACCGAGTCGCGGTAGTCGACCAGCTCCGCCGCCGCGCCGCCGACGAGCACCGGGAACGGCGGGTCCAGTTCCCGGATCGCCCGCACCACGTCGCGGGAGGGCTCACCGCCGCTGTCGCCCTCGGGGGTGACGTCGATGACGGCGGCCGAGGCGATGTCGGGGCGCGGCTGCACCCGCAGCACCCCGTCCAGGGTGTTGAGCCGGTCCATGAAGTCACGGACTTCAGCGCCGGCCGGGTCGGCGCCGACCACCACGACGACGGGGTCGGCCTGGCCACTGCTGAAGTCGCGCTGCACCACTTCCTGGAGCCGGCGCGCCTCGGCCGAGGCGGGCAGCGCGCGGGCGTCGGAGTTTTCGAGGTTGACCCCGAACACGAACGGCAGCGACAGCACCAGCAGCCCGGCCGTGACGGCGAGCGCGACCGGGCCCGGCCGGCTCTGCGCGAAGGCGGCAAGCCGGGGAAGCAAGGCCCGGCGCGACGGCCGTGGGGGTTTGATCCGGCGATGGGCCACCGCGATCAGCGCGGGTACCGCGGTCAGCCCGGCCACGGTGGCCAGCAGCACCGCCACCGCGCCGCCGAGCGCCATCGCGCCGAGCAGCGGTTCCGCGAAGACGGTCAGCCCGAGCATCGTCGCCGCGACCGCCAGCCCGGAGATCAGCACCGTGTGGCCGGCGGTCGCGGTGGTCCGGGCGATCAGCTCGGCGACCACCGCCCCGGAGTCGGCCGAACGCTCCTCGCGGAACCGGGCGATCACCAGCAGCGCATAGTCGACGGCGAGCCCGATGCCGAGCAGGGTGACCACGTTGACGGTGAACTGGCTGACCCCGGTCAGCGCGGTCATACCGAACAGCCCGAGCAGCGTCACCGACACCGTGGCCAGCGCGGCGGCCAGCGGAATCAGGCCGGCCACGAAGCCGCCGAGGATCAGCACCAGCAGGCCCAGCAGCACGACGATCGCCACCGACTCACCGAGGGCGGCATCCGCGACGGCCTGCTCCTCGAACGCGCGTTCCGCCAGATCTTCGCCGCTGACCAGCACCTCGGGGGCGTCGATACGGTGCAGCGCGGCGACCACCGCGTCCTCCACCTGTTCCTCGTGCCCTTTCTCGAGCTCGACCCGGATCAGGGAACTCCGGTTGTCGGCGCCGATCCGCCCGCCCGGAGCGCCGTACAGGTCCTCGACCTCGGCCACGCCGTCCATGCCGCGGATCTCACCGGTCACCGCCGTGACGGCGGCGACGAGCGCCGGGTCGTAGACGTCGCGCCCGCCGACGACCGCGACGATCATCGGTCCTTCGGGCTGCAACTGGCCGGCCCTGCGGTCGGCGAGCTGGGACTCGGCATCCGGGCGCAGGCTGTCGGCGGTCGTGAGCCGGTCGAAGACCTGGCCACCGAGGACCAGCCCGGCGACGACCAGGACGAGCCACGCGCCGAGAACCGGCCACCGCCGGCGGGCACACCAACGGCCGAGATCAGCCAACATCACCGGAATATGCAGGCATTGTCCATGGACGTGCATCGTTCGAACGGTCGGCAGGTCTGACCGGTCGGCGAGCCGTCGAGTCCGTCAGCCGACACCTGCGGGATTCCGCCCACCGTTAAGGTTCATCAATCTTTACGGGGGAGGGAGTGCCCGTGCTTCGGCGTGCGCTGAGTGGGTTCGTCGCGTTGGTCACTGTGATCACGATGTCGTCGTTCATCGGCTCACCGGCCGCGACCGCGGTCGCGCTGCCGAGCGGCTTCCAGGAACAGATCGTCTTCAGTGGACTCAGCTCGCCGGTCGACCTGGAGTTCGCGCCGGACGGGCGCATCCTGGTCGCCGAGAAGGGCGGCCGGATCAAGATCTTCGACGATCTCGCCGACACCACCCCGACGGTGTTCGCCGACCTGTCGGCCAACGTGCACAACCAGTGGGACCGCGGCCTGCTCGGCATGGCCCTGGCCCCCAACTTCCCCGCCGACCCGTACGTCTACGTGCTCTACACGTACGACGCGCCGCCCGGGCAGACCGCCCCGGTCTGGAACGACGTCTGCGCCAACGCGAACGACGGCCGCTGCGTGGTCACCGGCCGGCTCTCCCGGCTGCGGGCGAGCGGCGACACGATGACCGGCAGCGAACAGGTGCTGCTGCACGACTGGTGCCAGCAGTTCCCGAGCCACTCCATCGGCGACATCGCGTTCGGCGCCGACGGCATGCTCTACGTCGCCGCCGGTGACGGCGCCAGCTTCAGCGCGGTCGACTACGGCCAGTTCCCCTCGGGGGCGCCGACCAACCCGTGCGGCGACCCGGCCAACGAGGGCGGTGCGCTGCGGTCGCAGGACATCCGTACGTCCGGTGACCCGGCCCAGCTGGACGGCACGCTCCTGCGGCTCGACCCGGCCACCGGCGCCGCCGCGGCCGGCAACCCGAACATCGGCGCCGCCGACCCCAACGTCCGCCGGATCGTCGCCCACGGCCTGCGCAACCCCTACCGGGTCACCATGCGGCCGGGCACCAACGAGACCTGGATCTCCGACACCGGGTGGAACACCTGGGAGGAGGTCAACCGGGTGGTGAACCCGACCGCCGGCGTGACCAACTTCGGCTGGCCGTGCTGGGAGGGCAACGCCCGGCAGGCCGGGTACGACAGCGCCAACCTGCCGATCTGCGAGACGCTCTACACCGCGCCGGCGGGCACCCACACGGCGCCGTTCGTCGCCTGGAACCACTCCAGCAAGCTGGTCGCGGGCGAGGCCTGCCCGACCGGCAGCTCCTCGTCGACCGGTGTGGCGTTCTACCCGACCGCCGGCGGACCCTACCCGGCCGCGTACAACGGAGCGGTCTTCTTCGCCGACTACTCGCGCCGCTGCATCTGGGCGTCACTGCCGTCCGCGCCGGGCGGCCTGCCCAACCCGGCCAATGTGCAGACGTTCGTCTCCGACGCGGCCAGCCCGGTCGACCTCGAGGTCGGTCCCGGCGGCGAGCTCTACTACGCCGACCTGGGCGGCACCATCCGGCGCGTGCGCTACTTCCCGGGCAACCAGCCGCCGACCGCGGTCATCGACGCGTCGCCGACGCAGGGCCCGGCGCCGCTGACCGTGACGTTCAACGGCACCGGCTCCACCGACCCCGACCCGGCCGACGACGGCCGCCTGCGGTACGCCTGGGACTTCACCAACGACGGGACCACCGACGCGACCACGCCGACGGCGAGTTTCACGTACACCACGGCCGGCTCCTACACCGCGCGGCTGACCGTGACCGACACGCTGAACGCGACACACACCAGCACGATCGCCATCACGCCCGGCAACGAGGCGCCGACCGCGGTCATCGACACGCCGGACGTGGGCACCACCTGGAAGGTCGGCGACACCCTCGCCTTCACCGGTCACGCCACCGACCCGCAGCAGGGCACCCTGCCCGCGTCCCGCCTCAACTGGGACCTGGTCATGCACCACTGCTCCTCGCCCGAGAACTGCCACGAGCACGCGATCCGCAGCTGGACCGGCGTGGCGTCCGGATCGTTCGAGGCGCCCGACCACGAGTATCCGTCCTATCTGGAACTCAAGCTCGTGGCCACCGACCAGGAGGGCCTGACCCACACGGTGACGCGCCGGCTCGACCCGAAGACGGTCGACCTGACCTTCGCCACCGTGCCG
Organism: Paractinoplanes atraurantiacus; assembly: GCF_900215205.1. Classification (GTDB taxonomy): domain Bacteria; phylum Actinomycetota; class Actinomycetes; order Mycobacteriales; family Micromonosporaceae; genus Actinoplanes; species Actinoplanes atraurantiacus. Next base: position 5,227 of record NZ_OBDY01000001.1, on the reverse strand, counting down.
TCCGGGCTCCAGCTCGCCGTCGGCTCGGGGTCAGGGACGACACCCTTCTCCCGTACGGTGATCCAGGGCTCCACAAACTCGGTGTCGGCACCGTCCCCGCAGGGTTCGTCGACGTTCACGTCGTGGTCCGACGGCGGGGCACAGACCCACGAGATCACCGCGCCCACCGCCGCGACGACGTACACCGCCACCTACGCGACCGCCCCGGCGACGCAGCGGATCGGCTACACCCAGCCCGGCGCCTCGGTGGATTCGGGCGCCACCAACTACATGAACGGCTCGCGGTTCGTCACCGGCTCCGGTCCGGCCGCGGTCACCTCCATGTCGGTGTACATGAGGAACGTGCAGGCGGCCCCGAACAACCAGTACCAGCTGGCCATCTACGCCGACGCCAACGGCTCGCCCGGCGCCCGGGTGGCCACCAGCACGACGGGCACGCTGACCGCCAACTCGTGGAACACCCGGCCGATCAGCGCGACGCTGGCCGCCAACACCGCGTACTGGCTGGTCTACAACACCAACGGCGACAACAACCTGAGCTACGACGCCGGCAGTGCCAACCAGGGCGCGTGGAGCGCCTCCACGCCGTTCGGCACCTGGCCGGCCACGTTCGGCAGCTCCAACCGGTGGAACGCCAAGTTCTCCATCTACGCGACCACCGGCGCCGACACCACCGCCCCGGCGGTGGCCGCCACCAGCCCGGCCGGCGGCGCCACCGGGGTGGCGCTGACCAGCCCGGTCACCGTGCGCTTCAACGAGGCCATGGCGGCGTCCACCATCACGGCGGCCAACCTGGAGCTGCGCGGCCCGGGCGGCACCCTGGTCAACCGGACCGTGGCCTATGACGCGGCCACCGAGACGGCGACGATCACGCCGTCGGCCGCGCTGGCCGCCTCGACCCAGTACACGGTGACCGTCCGGACCGGCGTCACCGACGTGGCGGGCAACGCGCTCGCGGCCAACCACCAGTTCTCGTTCACCACGCTCGATCCGAGCGCCCCACGGTTCGGCTTCGACCAGGTGGGCGGCTCACTGGACTCGGGCGACATGAATTACTTGAACGGCTCGCGGTTCGTCAACGGCGCCACCGCCCTGCCGATCAGCCAGGTCTCCGTCTACCTCAAGGCGGTGCAGGCCGCGCCGGCCAACCAGTTCCAGGTGGCGATCTACGCCGACGCCAACGGCTCCCCCGGCGCCCTGGTGGCGTCGAGCACCTCGGGCACGCTGACCGCCAACGCGTGGAACAGCCGCCCGGTCACCGCGACCCTGGCCCCGAACACCGCATACTGGCTGGTCTACAACACCAACGGTGACAACAACATGAGCTACACGACCGGTACCGCCAACCAGGGCGCCTGGAGCGCCTCCACCCCGTTCGGCAGCTGGCCGGCCACCTTCGGCAGCTCCAACCGCTGGACCGCCAAGTTCTCGATCTACGCCTCGTAGCATCCGGTCGGCTGAACCCGGCCGGATGAACTGCGGCAAACTGCCGTAAAAGGTGCCGTGATGCATCGTTACGGTGCCGGGGTGACTACTCAGAGAGATCGTAAAGACACGCGCCGCGCTGGAGGGGCCGTCGCTGTGGCCTTGATCGCGCTGCTCGCGGTCACCGCCACCCCCGCCCACGCCCACCCGCACCCCACGCGGGCGCCGGGTCAGGCGGACACCGCCGGCGCCCGGGCCCGCAGCGTCGTGCCCGGCGAGACCGGGCTGCTCGCCCTGCGCCCGGACGGGAAGGTGTTCGCCACCGTCAGCAACGGGACGGTGCGGCAGTGGAACACGTCGACCGGGCGCAAGGCCGGCGCGCCGCTCGCCGGCGACGTCGGTGCCGTCTACGCCCTGGCCTACAGCTCGGACGGCAAGCTGCTAGCGGTCACCGGCGACAGCCAGGTGTCGCTGTGGGACCCGGCCACCGGTGAGCGCACCGGGGCGCCGCTGACCGGGCACACCGGGCCCGTGCGCTCGGTGGCCTTCAGCTCCTCCGGCGACCTGATGGCCACGGCCGGCGACGACGGCGCGGTCCGGTTGTGGAATCCGGAGACCGGCCACCTGGTGCGCACCCTGACCGGGCACACCGGCGCGGTCCGCACGGTCACCTTCAGCGCCGACGGCGAGCGCCTCGCGGCCGCCGGATCGGGCGCCGACAACACCGTGCGGCTGTGGGAGACCGCGACCGGCGAGCCGATCGGCGCGGCCCTGACCGTGAACCCCGGTCCGGTGTACGCGGTCAGCTTCAGCCCCAACGGCAAGCTGCTGGCCGCCTCGGGTGGTGGCAACCTCGTACGGCTGTGGAACTCCGCCACCGGCAAACCCGCCGGTGAGCCGCTCACCAGCAGTTCGGCCCCCGTCCTGGCGCTCACCTTCAAGCGCGGCGGAAAGCTGCTGGCCACCTCGTCCGGCGGCGACAACACCGTGCAGCTCTGGAACGTGGCGACCCGCGAGGCCGCCACCGAACCCCTGACCGGGCACACCGGCCCGGTGCGGGCCATGCGCTTCAGCCCGAAGGGAAACCTGCTGGTCACCGGCGGCGACGACGGAACCGTACGGCTGTGGAACTCGGCCACCGGCGAGGCCCAGGGCGAGCCGCTCACCGGTCACGTCGGTGCGGTCTGGGCCGTGCGGGTCAGCCCGAACGGCAAGCGCCTGCTCAGCGCCGGCGCCGACAACAAGGTCCGGTTGTGGCGCGTGCCCTGACCTGATCTGAACTGAACGCCAGGGGGCCCGGCAGGAACGGGCCCCCTTTCGCTATTTGTGCCAGGTGCGCGTGGTGGTGGCCGCCACGTTGCCCGCCCGGTCGTACGCCCGAATCTGGACGCGCAGCGTCTTGCCGTACTTCTTGGTGTTGACGGCGAAGTTGTAGGCGGCCTTGACCGTGCGGGCGACCACCTTGCCGTTGACCAGCAGTTCGAGCCGGCCGACACCGTTGCGGTCGGCCGCCGTCGCCTTGATCCGCACGGTGCCCTTGACCCGCGCGCCACTCTTCGGGCCGCTGGTGATCTTCAGGCTGGGCCGGGTGTTGTCGACGACGACGTACCGGACGAACCTCGTCTCGTTGTAGAGGTTGTCGTGCACGATCCAGGTCAGCGCCTTGCGCCCGTCGGCACCGGCCGGAACGGCGACGGTCCGGGCCGCGTTCGCCATATAGCCGTTGACCTGCGCGTCCAGGATGCCGGCGGGGTCGGTCGCGCGAACCGTGCTGGTGATCCGCGAGCCACGGACCAGCGCACCGGCGGCCGGTGTGACCGAACTGATCGCCGGCCCGGTCCCGTCGACGATCAGGCTGAAGCTCTTGCGGGCCTCGTTGCCGGCGACGTCACGGGCCAGCACGTCGAAAGCGGCCGTCCGGGACCGGGTACCGAAGTCGTACGTGAGCAGGCCACCGTTCGTACTGCCGTAGCTGTAGTCGCTCTTGTGCCCGTCCCAGGTGCCGGCGCGAATGCCGTCAACCCGGAGTTCGTAGTAGTTCACGGCACCCGGGAAGGCGACACGGACCTGGCTCAGGCCCCGCACGCGCCCGACGGGGCGGCCGAAGAAGTCGAGAGTGCCGATCGACGGCGGCACGTTGTCGACGGAGTAGCCCGAGTAGTCCCGGCGGTTGCCGACGCGGTCGGTCACCCGAACCGTCACGTACGACGGACCGCCGACAGTGTCGTAGGTGATCGTCCACGGCGCCGAGGAGACCGAGGCGACCGTCACCCCGTTGCCGATCAGGGCGATCTCGGTAACGTCGTCGGACATGGCCTTCGGCGTCACCGTGATGACACCACTCACCGACGGCAGCATGCCGGCCGTCGGCGTGAACGAGGCGGTGGGCCGCTCGGTGTCCACGACGACCCGCGTGCTCGCCTCGGCCCATTCACCCGCGGCGGCGTAGGCGCGCACGGTCACCGTCGCCTCGGTACCGGTCGGCACACCGGTGAGCGAGACCCGAAGGTCGGCCGACGGGTCAGTGGTCGTGAACGCGAGCGTGCCGTCCCGGTACACCTCGACCTTGACGATCTCGGCGCCCTCGGTCCACGCCGCGTGGAATCGCGACATCGGGCCGATGATCTGACCGTCGGTCAGGCCGGTGGAGGTCACCGCCAACGGGCCGGCGACATCGGCGAAGGCCGGCGTCCCACCCGCGGCGATCAAGGTGGCGACGATCGCGGCGATCGCGGCCGAACGAGCCTTACCCATCGATGTACCCCCGCCTTTTCCGATCTTGCGGGCGCACTATAGCGGACTCTCAACGACGCGACGGTACCGTTCTACTTTCCGTCGACTCTGGGCGAGCTGGCCGCCCGGCCGGTCCGAGCGGACGATCCCACGCATCGTCGGCGTCGCGGGGCTCAGCCAACGACCTGAACTACGGCGACCCGTGCCGGCGCGTCAGCTGACATAGGACGACGTGAAAGGCGGGCCGGTGTCAACCGGCCCGCCTTTCCTCCATCTCAGGAGCGATTGAAGCGGGACGTCGACCAGGAGTAGCCGAGGAGCGTCAGGCCCACGCACCAGGCGACGGCGAGCCAGCCGTTGTGGCCGATGCCGGTGCCCAGTAGCAGGCCGCGCAGGGTTTCGATGGCCGGGGTGAACGGCTGGTATTCGGCGATCGGCTGGAACCAGCCGGGCATCGAGTCGACCGGGACGAACGCGCTGGACAACAGGGGCAGCAGGATCAACGGCATCGCGTTGTTGCTGGCCGCCTCCGCGTTCGGGCTGACCAAACCCATCCCGACCGCGATCCAGGTCAGGGCCAGAGCGAACAGCACGAGCAGCCCGAACGCGGCCAGCCACTCCATCACCGTGGCGTCGGTGGAGCGGAAACCGATGGCCACCGCCACCGCCCCGACCAGGATGACGCTGGCCACCGACTGCAGCACACTGCCGATGACATGCCCGACCAGCACCGACCCGCGATGAATGGCCATCGTGCGGAAGCGGGCGATGATCCCCTCGGTCATGTCGTTGGACACCGACACCGCCGTGCCGATCACCGTGCTGCCGATCGTCATCAACAGCAACCCCGGCACCAGATAGGCGATATATCTGGCCCGGTCCGGTTCACCGCCGGTTATCCCGGCACTGAGCGCGTCGCCGAAAATATAGACGAACAACAGCAGCAGCATGATCGGTGTGAGCAGCAGGTTCAACGTCAACGACGGATACCGGCGCGCGTGCAGCAGGTTACGGCGCAGCATGGTCGACGAGTCACGAACGGCGAAAGTAGTCATCGGGAAACCTCCAC
>NZ_OBDY01000040.1 GCF_900215205.1 Paractinoplanes atraurantiacus | reverse complement strand
CCACCGCGTCGACCCCGACCGGATCAGCTTCCTGCGCGCCCGCAACACCGCCCGCCGCTCCGTGTCCCGGATAACGGCGGATTTTCCCCCCTCACCACCTGCAACAAGCCCGTGAACACGCCTGGCACGAACTCGGCCGCCGCGTCCACGACCGACCCGGCAGATCAAGCCCCCGCGCCACCAAGCGCTACAGCCGCCGCTACCCCTCCCGCGGCGACCGACCCCCAGCCCGCCACGTCGAACACACCATCACCCTCCACCGGGTGAAACCCCTACCAGCCCAAACACCTTAAAGAAGCGCCATTGGCCCCAGGTGGCCGGGTCGGGGGGCGCTGGATCCGACGCGAAGAAGGCGGAAGAAGAGATACTCGAAAAGCTCGAACCCGGCGGCACATATGCGCGTTTGAAGCAGCTCCTGAATCAAGAGCCGGACCGGGAGGAAAAGGTCCAAGAGGGGTTGATCGTCGCTCAATTCGCACGGGAGAAGCGAGAGAAGATCCCCGCCTCGGCGATCATAGTCACCGTGCCGGAAGTGGACATCACCACCGCGATGTTACGCTTCACCTACGATTTTGCCGGGTTCTGAATTGTTCGGCCCGGTGACGGCGTTCAGGTAAGTGTCGATGGCCTGGAGGTTCTTGGTCAGGCATTCCAGGCGCTCGGCCATGCGGTCGCGCTCCTGCCGGACCCGGCTTATGAAATCGGGCGCGGGATATTGCGACTTCGCCGCCTCGGCCAGGCAGGGGAGGACCTCCCTGATGATTTCCGTGGTCAGGCCCGCGCCCAGCAGGCTGCGGATCTGCTCGACCCGGGCCACCAGCGACTCGTCGTAGTCGCGGTAGCCGTTCTCCTGGCGCCGCGGGCTGAGCAAGCCCTGCTCCTCGTAGTAGCGCAGCAGCCGCGGTGACACGTCGGCGCGTTCGGAGAGCTCTTTGATCCTCATCGAGATCCCCCTCACAAGGGCTTTGCCTTCACATCAATGTGAAGGTTAGACCCTGGTCGGGCCGCCGCGATCGTGGCGGCTCGTCAAGGTGAGGAACCTCCTGTGTCCACTGCACCTCTGCAAGCCCCGCGGGCCTCGTCCGTGGAACGCCTGCCGCTTCCGCCCCTGATCGCGCTCTTCACCGCCGGGCTGATCACCACCCTGACCGAGGCCCTTCCCGCGGGTGTGCTGCCGCAGATGAGCGCGGCCATCGGGGTCTCGGAATCCGTGGCCGGCCAGACCGTCACCATCTACGCGGTGGGAACGCTGCTGACGGCGATCCCGGTCGCGCTGGCCACCGCCACCTGGCCCCGCCGTCATTTGCTCCTGGCCGCGCTGGCCGGCTTCGTGGTCGCCAACCTCGTCACCGCCGTCTCCCTCGACTTCTCCGTCACCATGGCGGCCCGGTTCGTGGCGGGCGCCGCCTCCGGTGTCGTCTGGAGTCTTCTCGGCGGGTACGCGGCCCGCCTGGTCGGTCCCGCTCTCCGGGGCCGGGCCATGGCGTTCGCCTTCGCCGGAACCCCGGTCGCCCTGTCGCTCGGCGTGCCCGTCGGCGCCTATCTCGGCCGCGCGGTCGGGTGGCAGCTCACCTTCGGTCTCGCCTCGGCCCTGACCGCCGTCCTGATCATCTGGACCGCCTGGAAGCTGCCCAATTTCGCCGGGCAGAAGGCCGAGGACCGGATTCCGTTGTACGACATCCTGCGGCTCCGGGGCATCCGTACAGTTCTCGCGGTGACGGGCGCGTTCGTCCTCGCGCACACCATCCTGTACACGTACATCGCGCCGATCCTGGCCGACGCCGGCCGGCCGGACCACCTCCAGTGGATCCTGCTCGACTTCGGCGTCGCCTCGATAGTCAGCATCTGGCTCACGGGCGTGTTCGTCGACCGGCATCACCGCCGGCTGAGCGTGGCCAGCACCGGGCTCTTCGCCGCGGCCGCGGTGGTGCTGTCCGTGGCCAGTTCCAGCGCCGCGGTCGACTACGTCGCGGTCGCGGCATGGGGGCTTTCGTTCGGAGGGGCGGCCACCCTGCTGCAGTCGGCGCTGATGAGGGCGGCCGGCGAGCACGCGGACGTGGCCCAGTCGTCGATGGTGACGGTCTGGAACCTGGGGATCGGGCTGGGCGGACTGGTCGGTGGCGCGCTTCTGGCCGGCTTCGGCTCGCGATCGCTCATCATCGCGGCGGTCGCGCTCCTGGCGCCGACCGCGCTCGTCGTGATCCTGGCCCGCCGGCATGCTTTCCCGGCCCGATGAGGGGGAACGTCGCACCCATGAAGGCTGACATCAACTTCTACTTCGATCCGATCTGCCCGTTCGCCTGGATGACGAGCAAGTGGATCCGGATCGTGCGGGCCCAGCGGAACTACACCGTCGACTGGCGCTTCATCTCGCTGCGCCTGATCAACGCGCACCTCGACTACGGCAGTCATTTCCCGCCGGAGTACGAGGCCCAGCACACCGCGGGGCTGAGGCTGCTCCGGGTGGCTTCGGCGGTGCGGGAACGGCACGGACGAGAGGCGGTCGGCCCGCTGTACGCCGCGTACGGCGCCCGGATCCTGGAAAGCGGCCCGGACGAGGGGCGCGAGCCCGGCTGGCAGGGCACTCCCGAGCTGGCGGCGGACGCGCTCGCCGAGGCCGGGCTGCCGGCCTCGCTGGCCGAGCACCTCGACGACACGTCACGGGACGCCGGGATCCAGGCGGAGTCGGACGAGGCGCTGTCGCTGACCGGCAAGGATGTCGGCACGCCGATCGTGCACTTCGAGCCACCGGACGGCGTGGCGTTCTTCGGGCCGGTGATCAGCCGCCTGCCCGACGACCGTCAGGCCGCCGAGCTGTGGGACCACGTCGTCGGCCTCGCCCGGTTCCCCGGGTTCGCCGAGCTCAAGCGCAGCCTGCGCGAGCAGCCGCAACTGCCGTCGTTCGGGGTCACGGCCCAGGAGGCGGGCAAGGTCGAGGACTGGCACGCCGGAAGCCGGCGTCTCAAGAAGTAGCCTCCAGCAGGGCGAGGGCACCGGCGGTGGCGGCGTCGGCGTACGACTGCCGGCCGGTGGCCCGGGCGACGACGAACGCGCCCTCGACGACGGCCAGCAGGGCGGCGGCGGTCTTCGCCGGGTCCAGCTTGGGCGACACGGAACCGTCGTCCTGCCCTTCGCGGACCACCTGCTCGAGCAGGCCGGCCAGCTCGACGAAGGCGGTGCCGAGCGTTTCCCGCAGGGCGGGCTCGGCGAGGATTCCGGCGTCGTACGCGAAGCCACCGATCTGGCATCCGCCGAGCGCGTCGCCGGCCGACCCGAGGAAGGCGGCCAGGCGCTGCCGGCCGGTGGGAAGACCTTCCATCGCGCTGCGTACGGAGGCGAGCAGATCCCGGCCGTTCTCCCGCACCACCTCCTGGCCGAGGTCGGCCTTGGCCGGGAAGTGGTGGTAGAAGCTGCCCTGCCCGACACCGGCGTCGACCATCACCTGCTTCGGGCTCGTCGTCGAGTACCCGTGATGCCAGAAGAGCTCCTTGGCCGAGTCGATGATCAGCCGCCTGTTGTCCATGACACAAGACTAGCAACCGCCATACCTAGAAGTAGGGTTGCGACCATACCTAGAGGTATGTATGGTCGATCGCATCGGACGTTCAGCGAGAGGAAGTACCGCCATGACCAGCACGTTCGCCGCCCCCGTCGTTCAGTACAGGACCGAGAATCTCGACGGGTTCGAGATGTTCTACCGGGAGGCGGGGCCGGCCGGCGCCCCCGTCGTCCTGCTGCTGCACGGCTTCCCGACGTCGTCGCACATGTTCCGCAACCTGATCCCGTACCTGGCGGACCGGTTCCATGTCATCGCGCCCGACCTGCCCGGGTACGGGCAGAGCGCCGCCCCCGACCGGGCCGGCTTCTCCTACACCTTCGACAACGCGGCGACGTACGTGCAGAAGCTTTTGACCAAGCTCGGAGTGACCAAGTACGCGGTCAACGTCTTCGACTACGGCGCGCCCACCGCCTGGCGGCTCGCCCTGGCCAACCCGGACGCCGTCACCGCGCTCGTCGTGCAGAACGGCAACGCGTACGACGAGGGCCTGGACAACGACTTCTGGGCGCCGATCAAGCGGTACTGGGCCGACAACAGCCAGGAGAACCGGGACGCTCTGCGCGGGCTGGTCACCCTGGACACCACGAAGTTCCAGTACACGGACGGGATGGCCAACGCCTCCCGCATCTCACCCGACAACTGGATCGTCGACCAGGCCCTGCTCGACCGCCCCGGCAACGACGAGATCCAGCTCGACTACTTCCTCGACTACGGCACGAACCCGGGCCTCTACCCGGCGGTGCAGCAGTGGCTGCGCGACACACAGCCGCCCACCCTCATCGTCTGGGGCGAGAAAGACGTCATCTTCCCGGCCGAGGGCGCGCACCCGTACAAGCGGGACCTGAAGGACATCGAGTTCCACCTGTTCGACAGCGGCCACTTCCTGCTCGAGGACCGCCCCGACGAGGTCTTCCCCCTCATCCACGACTTCTTGACCCGCAAGCTCGGCTGACCAGCCGCGCGTGGCCCGGCCACCGCCGGAACCTGCACACCCCGGGCGCGTGATTCACAAGCGCCGCTACCGTCGCGGGATGGAGTTCGAGCGGCTGGTGGCCGAGGCGATCGGTGCGCCGCTGAAGGGGTGGGATTTCGGCTGGCTGGCCGGGCGGGTCGAGGGATCCGATCCGAGCTGGTCCTATCCACTGCTGGCGGGGGAGCTGGTGCGGAGCGGCTCGCGTCTGCTCGATGTGGACACCGGCGGAGGTGAACTGCTGTCGTCGCTGGCTCCGTTGCCCGCGGGCGCCGTCGCCACCGAAGGGTGGGAGCCCAACCTCGCGTCGGCCCGGGAACGGCTGGGGCCGCTGGGAGTCGACGTGCGGTTCGGCCGAGGTGACGGGCTGCCCGTCGCGGATCGGTCGGTCGACGTGGTGCTCAACCGGCATGGGCGGCTGGACGCGGGTGAGGTGGCCCGGGTGCTCGCGCCGGGCGGAGCTCTTCTGACGCAGCAAGTGGGCAGCGATGACTGCGCGGAGATCAACGCGGCCCTGGGTGCACCCGCGGCCTATGGCCGGTCGTGGAATGCGGGGGGCGCTGTGGCTGAGCTTGGTGCGGTCGGGATGGGCGTCATCGACGTACGGGAAGAATGGCCGTCTTTGACGTTCTATGACATCGGGGCTTTGGTCTATCAGTTGCGCGCGGTGGCGTGGCAGGTTCCTGATTTCACTGTCTCGCGCTACGAGGAGGGTCTGCGGCGGATTGACCGGCACATTCGCGAGAGCGGGGAGTTCCGGGTGCGAGCGCATCGGTTTCTGGTACGGGCGGAACGGTCAGCGTAGGGTGGCCAGCTCGTCGATCGTGTGCGGGGCCTCGCCGAGGAAAGCGCCGGTCGGCACGGGGCCGAAGGCGATGTTCAGGACGGTCAAGGTGTAATGCCAGTCGCCCGTGCCGGATGCCGACAGGGGAGGGCTTCCCGGCGGCAATGAGAATGCGTTCGGGGAACCTCGGGAACGTTTGCTCCACAGCATGAACACGCGCTGCACGACGACATCCATGGGGTCAAGGATGGCGGTAGGCGCGGATCGACGGTAGGGCGTGGCCGGTGAAGTCGAACTGGGTCAGGTTGTCGTTGGGGGCCTCGGCTCCCGGCTCCCAGCCGACGCCGGGGATCCACTCCGGCTCCCAGGCCAGGAAGCCCAGGCCCAGTGAGCCGGGCACGGCCGACAGGACCTGGCGGATGCGCTCGTAGAAGGCGGCCTGGCCCTCGGGGGTGGCCGGGAACTGGGCCAGGTCGGGCAGGGTGGACGGGTCGGTGACGATGTTGCCGCGGCCGTCGCCGTCCTCCATCGTCCACGGGTAGGAGATCTCGGCCAGCAGGATCGGCTTGGCGTAGCGGGCGGCCGAGTCGGCCAGGTTGGCCTCCAGGTCGGCGATCGAGCCGTGCCACATGGGGTAGTACGACTGGCCGAGGATGTCGTACGGGACGCCGTAGGTCTCGATGTTGTCGAAGAACCAGCGGGTGTCGCCCATTTTGCCGCCGCGGTCGATGTGCAGCATGATGCGGACGCGGTCGCCGGCGGCCTCGCGGGCGCCGATGATGGCCGACTTGAGCAGGTCGGTGAAGGCCGGCCACTGCTGCGTGCCGTCGGGCAGGTAGAGCTGGCCCACCGGCCACAGGATGCCGTTGGTGATCTCGTTGCCGACCTGGAGGATGTCGATCGGGGTGCCCTGCCGGGCGAAGTCGCGCAGCAGGTCGCGGGTGTAGGAGCGGATTTTCCGTACGAGTCCTGGCAGGTCCTTGGGCCAGCTCGCCGGGATGGGCTGCTTGCCGGGGTCGGCCCAGAAGTCGCTGTAGTGCGGGTCGAGCACGATCTGCAGGCCGGCTTTCTTGGCACGCCGGGCCAGATGGAGGGCGCGGGCCTTGTCGCTGTAGCCGTCCGGCGGGTCGACCCAGACGCGCAGCCGCATGTGGGTCGCGCCTTCGCGGGCGAGGATCTGCTCGGCCGGGCGCACCCGGCCCGCCAGGTCGCGGTAGCGCACCCCGGCCTCCTCCAGCTGAGGAAGGAAGGACAGGTCGGCCCCGCGAACGCTGAGCGCCCGGGTAGTGGCTGACGCGGCCGAAGCGGCGCCCGGCGTGATCGCGGCGAGTGCGGCCCCACCGGCGCCGGCCAGCAGGGTGCGGCGGCTGACGAACGACATTGATAACCCCCAATGCTTGTGAGCGCTCACGCTGCTCCGGGACAATGCGAAAGTCAAGAGGAGGGGCAGATGGTGGACGACACGGCGCCTCATCCCAAATCGCGGGGCGCGGCCCGGCGGGCCCAGCGCCGGGGGCCGACCATGGAGGACGTCGCCGAGGTGGCCGGCGTCTCCCGCGGCACGGTGTCCCGCGCGCTCAACGGCGGCGCCCATGTGAGCCCGGAAGCGCTCGCGGCAGTGCACGACGCCCTGCGCAGCACGGGCTACGTCATCAATCAGAGCGCCCGCAGCCTGGTCACCCGCCGGTCGGGGGCGGTCGCCTTCGTGCTGTCCGACGCGCCCGACCGGCTCTTCGAGGATCCGGTGCTGGGCGCCCTGATGCGCACGTGCACGCAGCTGCTGGCCGAGCGTGGGAGCAGCCTCATGCTGATGCTGGCCGGCACCCCGCAGGAGCGCGAACGCGTCCTGCACTTCGCCCGCGGCGGCCACGTGGACGGCGTCCTGCTCGTCTCCGTGCACGACGGCGACCCGCTTGCCGCCCAGCTGCACGAGACCCGCGTGCCGGTCGTGGTGTGCGGGCGCCCGCCGTCCCGGGGCCCGGCCTTTCCCTACGTGGCGGCCGACGACCGCGACGGCGCCCGCCTCATGACCCGGCACCTGGCCGGCCGGGGCCGCCGCCGGATAGCCACGGTGGCCGGCCCGCGGGACATGGCCGGCGGCGCCGAACGCCTCCAGGGCTTCCGCGACGTGCTGGGCCGCCGGGCCAGCCGCCGCGTCATCGCCCACGCCACCGCGTACACGATCGACGCCGGCCGCGACGCGATGACCCGGCTGCTCGACACCTGCCCCGACCTCGACGCGGTCTTCGTCGCGTCGGATCTGCTCGCCGTGGGCGCGTTGCAGGCCCTGCGGCACGCGGGCCGCGCCGTGCCCGCCGACGTGCTGGTCGGCGGCTTCGACGACTCGGCCATCGCACCGGCCACGACCCCGCCGCTCACCACGGTCCGCCAGCCCCTGCCCCGGGTGGCGGCCGAGTTGGTCGAGGTCTTGACCCAGCTGATCGCCGGCCGCCCCGCGTCCTCCCGGGTGCTGCCGACCGAGCTCGTGCTCCGTGAGTCCGCGTGAGCGCTCACACGGAACTGGGGGCGGTCCTTCTGGCGCTGGCCGCCGTCCGCATCTGGAACTACAAAGGCCCGCCCAAGCTCCAGCCCATCGTCAACCCCATCGCCGCGCTCCTGCTGTTCACCCTGTTCGGCCTCGATCTCACCATCTCCAAGACCGCTTGGGTGTACGCCGTCACCGGCACCGCCGTACTGGCCGCCACCTTCGCCGTCGCGTCACGCTTCGTGACCCCGGGCCGCACCGACGAGCACCCCTGGCGAAAAGCCCTGGTCGAGATCCCGCTGGCCGTCGTCCTCTTCGAGGAGATCGCCTTCCGCGGCGTCCTCCTGGAACTGATCGGCCCGTACTGGTCCTCCCTGCTGTTCGGGCTGTGGCATCTCCGCCCCTTCAAGGCCGTCCTGTTCACCGCCGCCGCCGGCTTGGTCCTGGCCTGGGGCGCCGACACCACCGGCTCCCTGCTCGTGCCCGTCGCCTGGCACTGGGCCGCCAACGGCCTGGGCGTCCTCTTCTTCCAGAAGCGTGGCCGTCCCGGCGACCCGGACCCGTAGACGGGGACCCCGTCCCTTCGGGCAGGCGATCCGCACCAATGAGCCCATGATCGATCGGCGGAGCGCCCGGAACGGGCCGTACCGGCGGATGAGGCCCCTGACCAGGACGTTTGCGTACCCTTCAGCAATGTCGGTCGCCGGTGCGTACGCTCGCGCGCTTCTCGTCGTGGCCGTTGTGGGCGCGGGTCTGCTCGGTGCCGCCCGATGGGACGGCTCGGCCGATGACGAGCGGATCCCGGCCACGTCCACTTGGAAGGACCCCGACGGCTACACGGTGGTGTCGGCCGTCGATGTCGGCGAGAGCTCCATCCAGCTCTGGGTGCGTGATCGGAGCGCCGACATCTGCTTCGTGCAGGAAGAAGTCGACGCCGAGGGCCGTCATCGGGCCGACGCCTCGGGTTCCTGCTGGGACGGCGCCGACGCCGATTGGCGGTCGGCCCGAGGCATGGGGACCGTGGTCTTCGCTCCGCCCCGAAAAGAAGGCGCCTCGGTGGTTCTGACGTCGCCCGACGGCACCCGCCTCGGACCGTTTCCGGTCCGAGAGGGGCTCGTCATGATTCAGGACTACTGGCTTCACGAGCCTGTGAGTCTCGAACTTCAAGCTCTCGATGCCGGCGGAACAGGATTGCGGCCCGCCGGCACCCTGCATCTCGAGGCCGCCTGAATCAGGGCTTGCGCGCCACCGCGCCGTACGCCTCAATGGTCTCGATCTCGCCGTCGGCGCGCCAGGCGCTGATCTGGACCACGCCGGGCTCGATGATCTCGAAGCCGTCGAAGACGCTCTCGATCTGGGCGGGACTGCGCAGGATGTACGGCACGCCGCCGCTCTCGGCCAGCTTGCGCGCGCCCTCGCGGACCGCCTCCGTCGTGTCGGTGCCGTCCCAGAAGACCAGGTAGCTGCCGGACGGGACCGCGTCCATGACCGTGTTCACGATCTCGCGGATGCGGTTGAGGCTGGGCTCGTAGCCCATCACGCCCATGAACATGACCGCGACCGGCTGCGTGAAGTCGAGCGGGCCGTCGGCGTCGGCCAGGATCTTCTCCGGGTCGTGGTAGTCGGCGTGGACGTACTGGGTGACGCCCTCGTCGGTGACGCTGACCAGCAGCGCGCGGGCGTGGGCCAGCACCAGCGGGTCGTTGTCGACGTAGACGATGCGGGCGTCCGGGGTGATGCCCTGCGCCACCTCGTGCGTGTTCTGCATCGTCGGCAGGCCGGTGCCGATGTCGAGGAACTGCTTGATGCCGGCCTCGCCGGCCAGGTGGCTGACGACCCGGATCAGGAACTGGCGCGACAGCCGGGCCATCACCGCGATCTCGGGGTAGACCTGCGCGACCGCGTCACCGGCGGCCCGGTCGGCGGCGAAGTTGTCCTTCCCGCCCATCCAGTAGTTCCACATGCGGGCCGCGTGCGGCACGTTCGGCTGCAGTTCGGCGGGGGCCTCGTCCGTCATATCTCCGTCTCCTTGTGATCGAATGCCACATCGTCAGCGATCTTGCGAAGTATCTGGGGCGTCTCGTCCGGCGGCGCGGCATCGATGATCAGGCGGCTGAACGCGGTCGCGTAGTTGTCGAGATCGTCGTGTTTGTCGAGGTAGACGGCGCTCGTCAGGTGCTCGATGTAGACGACGTCGTCGAGTTCCTCGTGCGGGAAGCGCAGGATGCTGAACGCGCCGCCGGCCGCCGCGTGCCCGCCCGAGTCGAACGGGATGATCTGCAGGCGGATGTTCGGATTCTCGGTGGCCTCGATGAGCGAGACGATCTGCTCGTGCATCACCTCGCGGCCGCCGATGAGCCGGCGCAGCACCGCCTCGTCCAGGACGGCCCACAGCTTCGGCGCGTCCGGCCTGGTCAGGATCTGCTTGCGGGCCATGCGCAGTTTGGCCCGGCGCTCGATCTCCACAGTGCCGGGACCCTGGTGACCGAGGCGGATGACCGCGCTCGCGTACGCCTCGGTCTGCAGCAGCCCGGGCACGAACTGGATCTCGTACGTCCGGATGAGCTCGGCCGACTGCTCCAGGTCGAGATAGTTGGTGAACCAGCTGTCGAGCACGTCGCCGTAGGTGCGCCACCAGCCCGGCGAGTTGGCCTCGCGGGTCAGCTCGAGCAGCCGGTCGTGCTCCTCCTGATCCTCCACCCCGTACAGATGCAGCAGGTCGGTGATGTCGCGGGGCTTGAAGCTGACCCGCCCCAGCTCCATCCGGCTGATCTTGGATTCGGACGCGCGGATGCGGTAGCCGGCGTCCTCCCGGCTGACACCCTTGGCCAGCCGGAGCTCGCGCAGGCGGGCACCCAGCTGGAGGCGGCGCACAGTGGAGCCACCGCTGTCCTGTCTCCCGGTCACGTTGACCTGCTTATCAGGCTCTGAGCTCGCACGCTACGGCTTGCGGCCGACGGCGCAGAACTGACTGATCTCGGTTTCGTCGGTCCTCCATCGAGTCACCGGCACCACGCCGGGCTCCACGAGCTCCAGCCCATCGAAGAGCTTCGTTATTCTCTCGGGGCTGCGCAGGTGATACTTCGGATTGGCCGAGACGTTCCAGATGCGGGTGGCCTCCGACGTGGCCGGGTCGGTGTCGGCGCCGTCGTACATGGCCAGGAAGCTGCCGCTGGGCAGGCCGCGCATCAGACGGTCGATGATGTTCTTGGCCTTGTCGTCGCTCTCGATGTGCCCGAGCACGCCCATCAGCGTCACCGCGACGGGCTGGGAGAGATCAAGCGTCGCGGCGGCGGCTCGGAGGATCGCTTCCGGGTCTCTGAGATCTTCGTGTACGTACTCAGTGGCCCCCTCATCGGTGCTCGTCAGCAGCCGGCGAGCCTGCGCGAGCACCAGAGGGTCGTTGTCCACGTAGACGACACGGGCGGCCGGGTTCGCCTTCTGCGCCACCTCGTGCGTGTTCTCCGCGGTCGGCAGCCCGGTGCCGATGTCGAGGAACTGGCTGATCCCCTCGTTGAGCACCAGGTAGCGAACGGCCCGGGCGAGAAAGGCGCGCGAGAGCTTCGCGTGCTCCGCGAGCTGCGGCAATGTCGCGATGATCTGGTCACCGACGGCCCGGTCGGCGGCGAAGTTGTCGGTGCCGCCGAGCAGGTAGTTCCAGATCCGTGCGGTCTCCGGCACGTTCGTGTCGAGCCGGTCGATGCTCTCAGCCAACGCGACCATCCTTTGTGGAGATCCACGACGATGATCGACAGCATACTCACGCGCCGCCCCGGCCAGTCTCCACCCGGACGGCCATTTCCTTCACCCGCTCGGCGCATTGAGCTTGACAAGTCCCAACACGACAGACCGTACGCGCCGGTGGCAAGCCCTTGCGCGCTCGCCACCTTCTTCACCAGTTCGGCCACCGAGCGGGCACGCTGGCGTCCCCGTCATCGGTTCTATGTCGCCGCGAAGGGGGACCTCGGCGTACACGTCGGCGAGTCCACCGACGTGTACGAGTGGCAGATGGCGAAATGGCTCACTGAAAGACCTGCCAGCGGCGCTGCCTGAGAGGTCAGTGGAAGGCGGCGGTGTTCTCCTTCAGCCAGTCCGTGTAGGTCTGGGTTCCCCGGGGGCCGTCGCTGGTCGGGAGCAGGCCGCCGGCGCTCATGCCGCCGGGGAAGTAGACGGGGAGGACGGGGCGGCGGCGGGCGCCGCCGGCGGCCATCAGGCGGCGGGCCATGTCGACCAGGGTCTCCAGGCGGGGGCCGGCCAGTTCGGGGGCCATGGCCTGCGGAGGCTCCAGGGCCAGGGCGGCCAGGTGCTCGCCCACCTCGCGGACGGCGATGGGCTGGACCTTGCCCGTCGGGACCAGCGCCAGCGGGCCGGGGACGGCGGACAGCAGCTGGCCGGCGAACTCGTGGAACTGGGTGGCCCGCAGGATCGTCCACGGCAGGCCCGACGTGCGGACGATCTCCTCCTGGCGGAGCTTGCCGGTGTAGTAGCCGTTCTTCACGCGGTCCACGCCGACGATCGACAGGGACAGGAGGTGGCGTACGCCGGCTCGGGTGGCGGCGGCGGTCAAGTGGGTGCCCGCCTTCTCGAAGAAGTCGACGGCGACCGCCTTGCGCTGGGTGAGCACGTTGCTGACGTCGACGACCACGTCGGCGCCGGTCAGGGCGTCGTCCAGGCCGGCGCCGGTGAGCAGGTCGACGCCGGCGGCGCGGGACAGGACCACGGGGGAGTGCCCGCGGGTGCGGATCGCCTCGACGACCTGCCGTCCGGCCAGGCCGGTTCCCCCCGCGACGGCAATGCGCAATGTCTTCATGCCGGAGGGACGAGGCAGCCGCCGGGAACGTGACAGTGACCCGCGGCACACCGGGTGCTGTCACGAAAAGCGCTGGTGACGCGTCCTTTCGGCATGACACCTGTGAACTCGTGGCTGCGGGGTGGCCTGCTGACCCTGGCCGGACTGCAGACGATCGCCTCGGTCTGGCAGTACTTCTTCCCGCGCGCGTTCTACGACCACTTCCCGACGGTGAAGCTGGACCCGCCGTACAACGAGCACCTGGTGTCGGATGTGGGCGGGCTCGGACTGGCGCTGACCGCGATGCTGTATTTCGCGGCCGTGGTCATGGAGAACAAGGTGGTCATGTCGGCGTTGATCGGCTATCTGATCTATGCGGCGACGCACTTCCTCTTCCACGTGACGCACTTCGGCAACTTTTCGCTGGCCGAGGCGCTGGGCGTCGGCACCGGCCTCGGCATCGAGGTGGTGCTGGCGGTCCTGCTTGTCTACGTCACCTGGTCTATTCGTGGGGCAGCAGATAACGCCACGTCGCAGCCACGTAGCTAGCGGCGCCGACGCGGTAGATCGGCCAGACGGTCTCGGTCGCGCGGGGCAGCCGTTGCTGCACCTCGAGCGCGGAAGAACCACGAAGACGCTGCTCGGCGTACCCCTCGACCGGCGGCGCATCAAAAGGCCAAATATCCGAAAAATCGGGCAAGTAATTGATCTTCACGGTCGCCAGAAGAACTGCGGGTGGGCGGAAGATCTCGCCGTCGAGAACGCGGCGGCGCAGGCGTTGTACTCGGTCGTGCAGCTCATGGAGTGCCGGCGGGAACGCGACGACCGGTCCCGCGCCGACCCGGGCGCGGAGAGGCTTCCCGGCGCCGGCCCACACCCGTACGTCATGGAAAGGCCTGTCGTCCTTGACCGTGTCGATGGGAGTGCGGAGCGCGTCGAGAGCGTGGATCCGCAACGCGCGGACCTCGGCGTGGGGAAGGCGCAGGCTGGCCGCGGCGTCGGCGTACGCGGTGCCGTCGTCGAAGACCACCAGCGGCGGCGGCTCGAAGACGCCCACGCCCGGGTTGAAGAAGCCGCCCGGGCGGGACCATTCGAACATCGGCCGGCTGGGCACGCCGCCGGCGCCGATCGCCAGCAGCGAGAAGGCGCCGGCGGCGGTGGACAGAAACGTTCGGCGGTCCATGCGATCAGACTAAACGGGCAAATTGACCTCCGGGCCGGGTGGGGCAGAATGATCGGCGTGCGAGAAGTGGTGGATGGGGTCTTCGAGCTGAGCCTCGGTTTCGTGAACGTGCACCTGGTGGTCACCGACGACGGCGTCGTGCTGGTCGACACGGGGTTGCCGCGCAACGCCAAGCGCATCGACCGCGCTCTGCGCGAGATGAAGAAGACGATCGGTGACGTACGGGTCGTGCTGCTCACGCACCATCACCTCGATCATGTCGGGAACGTGGCCGACATCCGCCGCCGCTCGGGCGCCCGGGTCATCGCGCACGCCGCGGACGCACCGGTCATCACGGGCGCGATCACCGGTGAGCCTCCGAAAGGCCTGGCCAAATTCGCCGTACGCCTGATCGGCACCCCCGAGCCGACCAAGCTCGACCAGCTGATCACGGGCGACGAGAGCAGCCCCGTCCCCGGCTTCACCGCCCTGCACACGCCGGGTCACACCCGCGGCCACGTCTCGTACCTGCTCGAGCGCGACGGCGGGATCCTCTTCGTGGGCGACACCGCCGGCCGCGGCCGCGACGGCAAGGTGACCCTGGGCCCCACGCAGGTCTCGGCCGACCCGGCCGAGCAGGCCCGCAGCATTGCCAAGCTGGCCACCTTCGACTTCGAGCACGCCGTCTTCGGGCACGGCAAAGCCGTCACCGGGCGGGCCGTCGACAGCTTCCGGGAGTACGCGGGCAACGCCCCAGGCGGCGACGCCTCAGACGGCGACGCCTCAGACGGCGACGCCTCAGACGGCGACGCCTCAGACGGCGACGCCTCAGACGGCGATGCGGAAGGGCGGAGCTGAGGTCGGCGACACCAGCCGTACGACATCGAGCTCCTCGTCCATCGGCAGCGGCGCCGCCCCGGCACCGGCGATCGGGCGCGGCCGGCGCGGAACGTGCGGCCCCGAGCTGCCGCCCCGGCCGGGGTAGACGTAGAGGCCGTGCACCGGATCGGGCACCGCGTCGAGCGCGGCCGTGACCAGCGGCAGGCCGCGGAAGGCCGCCCAGCGCTCGTCGGTGGCGAACGCGATCTCGAACAGAACGCCCCACGTGTGGGTGTGCCACTCCCACTGATAGGCACCGTGAGTGATGGCGGCCTCCGTCAGCGCTGAGCCCAGCCCGTCGCGCCAGGCGCGCGCGGAGCCGCCGGGCCCGTCAAGGACCTCGATCGACCACCAGCGCAGTTCCATGACGCGACTGTAGACCCGGCGTACAAGATCTGACACCCGATAATTGATCAAGAAAGGTAACCCTGAATGGGGGAGGCCGAATGCTCCATTCACTCGGCCGATCGGGTGGTTGCGCGGTTACCGGGTGCGTTGAAAAGTGTTATCGGAAATCACCGAATAGCGAGCGTAACTGTCGGGGGGACAGGGATGAAATTCACGCACGCGCTGACCGCGTCGGCCGCCGCCGCGACCGGCCTGGTGACCGTATTGGCCGGTGTTCCGGCCTATGCCGGAACCGGTGGTCACCACGGCCCGCCGCCGATCCGTACGATCGCCAAAGGCCTCGACGGACCGTTCGGACTCGATGTGGTCTCGTCACGCACCGCGCTGGTCGCCGAGGGGGACTCCGGCGAGATCACCGCGGTCGACCTGCACAACGGCCGCCAGCGCACACTGATCTCGAAGCTGCCGTCGCCGTCCGGCGTGACCACCGACGGCCACCGGATCTACGTCGCGCTCGGCGGCCCGGCACCGGACGGCCCGCCACCGCCGCCGTCGAAATACAAGCCGGCCACCGTGCTGGTGGCCGACAAGAACGGCAAGAATGTCCGGGTCCTGGCCGATCTGCTGAAATACGAGCTGAAGCACAACCCGGACAGGCAGAAACAATTCAACCCCAAGGGCGAGCCGTACGACGCTCTTTCCAACCCGTTCAGCATCACGTCGACGAAGTGGGGTCTGCTCGTTGCCGACGGTGGCGCGAATGACGTCCTGAGGATCAATCCGCGTACGGGAAAGATCTCTACTTTCTTCGTCCCGCCGAACCCGAAGACCAAGGAATGCCTCAAGCCGGGCGCGCAGGCCAACCCGGGCACCAAGGGCTGTGACTCGGTCCCGACCGGCGTCGTGGCCAGCGGAAAGTACGTCTACGTGTCCACCCTGGGCGCCGAGCAGCCGAAGGCCTCGTCCATCTGGAAGCTCGACGGCCGCACCGGCCGCGTCCTGAAGGTCTGGCACGGCTTCACGTCGCTGACCGGCGTCGCGGTCGCCCCGAACGGCACGCTGTACGCGTCCGAGGTGCTCTACGGCATGCCCGCCGGCCCGACGCCGCCGCCCGGCTTCGACCCGGCCAAGGTCGGCCGCCTCACCCGCATCCAGCACGGCCGGGTCACGCACGCCCAGGTGACCATGCCGACCGGCATCGAGTACGTCAACGGCAGCCTCTACTCCACGGCGTGGAGCACGGCGAGCTTCGTGGGCATCAAGAAGGCGGGCCGGCTCGTGCAGGTCAGCCCGAAGGCCTTCCACTAGGGGTCCTTTCACAGGAGCGGCGCGCCTCTCCGACCGGCGCCGCCCCCGGCGGCCGGGGTGACGACAAGTCACCCCGGCCGCTGCGTCTGTACGATCGAGCACCGTGTTCACCCCGTACAAGATCTTCCGAATCGCCGCCGTGGCCGAGGCCTTCTCCTGGGCCGGCCTGCTCGTCGGCATGTACCTCAAGCGCGTCACCGAGACCACCGACCTGGGCGTCTACATCTTCGGGCGAGTGCACGGCCTGCTGTTCGTCGTCTACATCGCCGCGGCCGTCTGGACCGCCCGCGCCGAGCGCTGGTCCCTGCTGCGCACCCTGGTCGGCCTGACCGCCTCCATCCCACCCTTCACGTCCCTGATCTTCGAGCGCTGGGTCGCCAAGCGCCGCCCCGCCACCGAGGAACTCACCCCGGTCGCCTGATCGGCCGGTTCATTCGCGGTGGCCGCGATGGTGGGGGGCGTTCGCTCCGTCCCTCGTCGGAGTGATGCGCGGCGGCGGAGACCAGTTGCCGCTGCCGGAGGCGGCCTCCACTCTGGCTGCCGACGTGCTGTCCCGGGTCCGGTCGAGCCCGCTGCGCACCCGCCCGCACCGCCCGATGCCGATCCGGGTCCGCTTCCGCACGGCCGACGATCTGAGCGCCGGTCGCCCCGCGGTGATGGCCGGCGAGCCTCCGCAGTGGTCGGAGTCGCCCCTGTCCGGCCACGTCGGAGTGATCGCGGCCAAGCTGCGCGAGCTGCCGTGGCGCCAGCTGACCGTGGTCGGCGAGCCCGGCGCGGGAAAGAGCGTGCCGGCCATGATGCTGGTCGACCAGCCGCTCACCGACCGGAGGCCGGGCGAGCCGGTGCCCGTCCTGCTCGGCGTCTCCTCCTGGAACCCCGGTGCCGAGTCGGTGGTGACTTCGTGACCCGGGCGCCTGTCTGAGGATTTCGGCCTAGCCGAGCCGGTGGCGGCGGCACTGTCCGCTCGGTCGCGCACGGCGGAGGGCGACCGCTCGGCCTGGTGGGTGATGCCGGTGCTGGACGGCCTCGACGAGATCGACGAGAAGCTCCAGCCGGACGCCCTGACCGCTGTCGAGACTTACGCCGCCGGTGACCGCCCTGTAGTCATCACCTGCCGCGAACGCGAGTACCGCCGTGCCGAGGAGATCGTCGGTGTGCTGCCCCGGGCCGCGGTGATCCGGATGGAGCCCCTGGAGGTCACCGACGCCATCGACTTCCTGACCGACCCGTCCCCGAAACGGCGCCCGTTGTGGGAATTGGTCTTCGCCGAGATGAAAGGGGCGCCGAGCGGCCCACTGGCCCGCACTCTCTCCTCCCCACTGATGGCTGGCCTGGCCAAGGACGTTTTCGCCACGGGCGACCCGGCCGCCCTCGTCGGCGCCGCAGCAGGCTCGGGCTCCTTCAAGATCTCGCCGAGGGCGGTGAGGGTGGCCGGGCCGCGGCCGTGCTCCGCGAGCTCGGGATGGCCGGTGAGCCGTTCGCGCGAGGCCATTTCGCTCAGCACCTGCGCGAGCGTGGTGACGTGGACGAGCTTCGGCAGTACGCCGACATGGGCAGCGCAAGCGCGCTGTACGAGCTGGCCGAGGTGCTCCGAGAGCAGGGCGAGGTGGACGAGGCGATCGCCATCCTGCGGCGCCGGGCGGATCTGCACGAACGCCTCGCCTCGGAGCAACTCGCCGAGTTGCTCCGAGAAACCGGCGCCATCGACGACCTTCGCCGTCGGGCCGACAGCGGCGACGAGGCCGCCGCCGTCGTCTACGCCCGCGTGCTCGCCGACCGCGACGACCACGCCGAGCTCCGCGCGAGCAGGCCGGCGACGTCGCCGCTGTCCGGCAGCTGGAGCGCATCTTGCGCGGCGAAGTTGACCTGGACCGCCTCCGCGCTCGGGCCGCCGTGGCCGAGGGAGCGGGAAGCCGGACCGCCGGTGTGGGCGAGGACGGAGCCGCTGAGGAACTGGCCCGGGTGCTGCGGGACGCCGGGCGGTTTGGTGAATTGAGGAACCGGGCGGAAACCGGCGATCTCGCCGCCGCCGAAATCCTTGCCTGGGATCGGCGGGAGGCAGGAGAGATCGACGACGCGGTGACCTATCTCCGGCGGCGGCCCCGGCGCTTTGTGGAACGAAACCGGCATCAGGCTGCGAAATGGCTCGGGGGTGGCTCGGAGAGCGCGATCCTTTCAGCGACGCATTAAACGTGTTGCCGGGCGGGCGCGCTCCCATGCAAGGTCATGGCGCCGGGTCGGCCACGAGCCGGTGGACGGGTGTGGGCAATAACGGATATGCCGGTATCGGGGGTGTGTATCCAGCCAAAACCACGACCTGCTCGTGGCGACACCCGTTCTCCTCCGCGCGTTCCCCCGGGGCGTGCGGTCCTTTGTCGTGTTATCCGGATGCCGGATAGAATCGCCGCCTGAGATCCGAGGGGGCGGGCCGACGTGTTGCGTATTCACTTCACGCCGGAGGATGTCGGGCGGGTGCGGATCGCCGGCGAGCCCGATCCGCTCTGGGAGACCATTTTCAGCGTCTGGCGGCTGCGCCGGCCCGGACCCGAGCTGATCTTCGGGCGCTGGCGGGATCACGCGTTGCGGGCCAGCCGCCGTACGGACCTCGAATTGCTTCTGCCCTTGGTCCGTGGCGCCTACTATCCCGACTTCCTGACACCGGCCGAGGGCTCGCGAGGGCTGCCCGCGGCTCTCGAGGCCGTGCGTTCCACCCCGGCCGGCCGGCTGCGGGAGGAGATGCGCGAGCTGGTCCGCGCCGGCGGGCCCACCCCGTCCTGGCTGGGCCGCCTGGCCGACGGTGATCAGCCCACCCTGGAACGGCTGGCCGGGGCGCTCCAGTCGCAGTACGACAGCGCCGTCGCCCCGTACTGGGACAGGGCCCGCGCCCAGATCGAGGCCGAGCGTTCCCGCCGGGCGCGGGTGCTGCTCGACCAGGGGGCCGAGGGGCTGCTCGACAGTTTCCGCCCGCAGCTGCGCTGGGAGCCGCCTTTCCTCGAGGCCGACGTCCCGTTCGAGCAGACGATCCACCTCGACGGTCGCGGCCTGCTGCTCCTGCCGTCGTACCTGTCGTGGGGGACGCCCGACGTGCTGCGCGACACGACCCTGCCGCCGGTGCTGGTCTACCCGGTCGAGCACGACCTGACGCTCCAGCTTCCGGCCGAGGCGAAAAATCTGGCCGCGCTCATCGGCCGTACGAGAACAAGCCTCTTGGAATCTCTCTCCGACCCTCGCACCACCTCTGAGCTGGCCCGGCGGGTCGGCGTGAGCGCGGCCAGCGTCAGCCAGCACACGGCGGTGCTGCGCGAGGCCCGCTTGATCACCACGAGCCGGGCCGGCAAGGCCGTCGTGCACACCCTCACCCCGCTGGGTAACGCGCTGTTGAGCGACCTGCCCTGACGCCGCCTACGATCGAGTGATGTGAATCACTTGAAGGAGGCGACATGGCTATCGACGTCGAGAAACGCCTGCTCGGTGGGGCTACGTACCGCAGTCTGGGTGAACAGCAACTGTCACCGGCCGAGGAGCGCTTCGAGCGCGGCCGCCGCACCGTCGGCCTCTTCCTCGCCCCGATCGTCACCATCGTCTTCCTGGCCCTGCCGCTGAGCATCCCGCCCAGCCAGCAGGTGCTGGCCGGCGTGCTGCTCGGCGTGATCATCCTGTGGGTGACCGAGGCCGTGCCGATCCCGGTCGGCGGGCTCATCGGCGTCGGCCTGATCGTGGTCTTCGGCGTGGCCGAGGCGGCCGACGTGCTGGCCCCGTTCGGCTCGTCCACCGTCTTCACCTTCATCGGCGCCTTCATCCTGGCCCAGGCCATGCTCAAGCACGGCGTGGCCCGCCGGTTCGCCTTCCGCATCCTGTCGCTGCCCGGCATCGGCCGGTCGACCGTGCGGGTCATCGTGGCCTTCGGCGTGATCACCTGCCTGCTGTCGGCCTTCGTGTCGAACACCGCGACCGTGGCCATGCTGCTGCCGACCGCGCTCGGCATCCTGGCCGTGATCGCCAAGATGATGCAGGACCGGGGCCTGGTCGGCGAGGGCTTCGACCCGACCCGCCTGCGGGTGGGTGCGGCGCTGATGCTGATGCTCGCGTACGGCGCCAGCGTCGGCGGCCTGCTCACCCCGGTCGGCTCGCCCCCCAACCTGATCGGCCGGGGCCTGATCGAGGAGGCGACGGGCGAGAAGATCTCGTTCGCCGAGTGGATGGCGCTCGCCGCGCCGATCTGCCTGTGCATGTTCGCCGTCCTCGCGGTGATCCTGCTGCTGCTCAACCGGCCCGAGGTGCGCCGGATCGAGGGCGTCTCGGAATACATCGCCGGGGAGCGGGCCAAGCTGGGCAAGTTCAGCCCGGCCGAGCGCAACACGGTGATCGCCTTCGCCGTCACCGTCACCCTCTGGATCTTCCCCGGCATCGTGGCCCTGGTCTCCGGGACCGATTCGAAGGTGTACGACGTGGTCAGCGGCCGCCTCAACGAGGGCGTGGTCGCCGTGCTCGGCGCGTCGCTGCTCTTCCTGCTGCCCACCTCGTGGCGCGACCGCGAGTTCACCCTCAACTGGAGCGACGCCCAGCGCATCGACTGGGGCACGATCGTGCTGTTCGGCACCGGCATCATCTTCGGCTCGCTGCTGGCCGACACCGGCCTGGCCGAGCGGATCGGCACCTCCAGCGCCGACGCCCTCGGCCTGAGCAGCACGTTCGCCATCACCGCGTTCGCCGTGGTGCTGGCCATCATCGTCTCCGAGACGACCAGCAACACCGCCTCGGCGGCCGTGGTCGTGCCGATCATCATCCCGATCGCGGTCGCGGCCGGCGTCAACCCGCTGGTGCCGGCGCTGGCCGCCACCTTCGCGGCGTCGTTCGGCTTCATGCTGCCGGTGTCCACGCCGCAGAACGCGGTGGTCTACGGCTCCGGCGTCGTCCCGATCACCACGATGATCCGCTCCGGCGCCTCGTTCGACGTGCTCGGCGCCATCCTCATCCTCCTGCTGCTGCCGCTCATGGTGGCCGCGGTCGGGCTCGGGTGACCGCGATGACACAGCGGATAGCGGTGATACCGGGAGACGGCATCGGCCTCGAGGTGACCTGGGCGGCCCGCCAGGTGCTGGAGGCGGTCACGATCAAACACAAGATCGATTTGGTGTACGACGAGTTCGACTGGTCCTGTCAGCGATATGCGGCCGCCGGCGAGATGATGCCGGCCGACGCCATCGAGCGGCTGCGCCCGTACGACGCGATCCTGCTGGGCGCGGTCGGCTGGCCCGGCGTGCCCGACCACGTGTCGCTGTGGGGTCTGCTCATCCCGATCCGGCGGGCCTTCCGGCAGTACGTCAACCTGCGGCCGATCCGCGTCTTCGAGGGCGTGCGCTCGCCGCTGCGCGACGCCGAGCCCGGCGCCGTCGACTTCGTGGTGATCCGGGAGAACGTCGAGGGCGAGTACAGCGAGATCGGCGGCCGCCTCAACCGTGGTTTCCCCGACGAGTTCGCCGTGCAGGAGGCCGTCTTCACCCGGCCCGGCGTCACCCGGATCGCCCGGTTCGCCTTCGAGCTGGCCGGCACCCGCGGCTCGTACGTCACCTCGGCCACCAAATCCAACGGCATCGTCCACACGCTGCCGTTCTGGGACGAGGTCGTGGCCGGGGTGGCGGCGGATTTCCCGGAGGTACGGACGGACAGCGAGCACATCGACGCGCTGGCCGCGAAGCTGGTGCTGGACCCGGGGCGGTTCGACGTGATCGTCGCGTCCAACCTGTTCGGCGACATCCTGAGCGACCTCGCGGCCGCGGTCGCCGGCAGCATCGGCATCGCCCCGTCGGCCAACCTCGACCCGACCCGCACCTATCCGTCGATGTTCGAGCCGGTGCACGGCTCGGCGCCCGACATCGCCGGGCACGGCGTGGCCAACCCGATCGGCGCCGTCTGGTCGGCCGCGCTGATGCTGGAGCACCTGGGCCACGCGGCGGCCGCGGCCGACGTGATGGCCGCGATCGAGGAGAGCCTCATGGCCCCGGACACCCGCACCCGCGACCTGGGCGGCACGGGCGACACTGCGTCCGTCGTCTCATCGCTGGTTGCCCTTCTGGGCTGATCTCCGACAGAACGGTACCTTCCTCGCGGGATCCGGGGGAGTTTCTCGGGATCCGGGGAGGAACGAGTCATGACTGACGACAGTGTGCTGGTGGTCGGCGGCGGGGTGGCCGGGCTGGCGCTGGCGCGCGCCCTGCGCCAGCGGGACGTGCCCTTCGAGCTGGTGGAGCGCGACCCGGCGGCCGGCGACGGCGGCCTGGCCATCAACCTGCCCGGAAACGCGGTGGCGGCGCTGCACGCGCTGGGCCTGCGCGCCGGCCTGGAGAAGATCGGCCGCCCGACGCGCCGCCGCGAATACCGGTCGGCGGCCGGGAAGGTGCTGTTCGCGGTCGACGAGGAAGAGTTCTGGGGTCCCGACGCGAGGCCCCGGTGCGTACGCCGGTCCGACCTGCACGCGCTGCTCGGCGAGGACATCCCCCGCACCCACGAGAAGGTGGGCCCGGTCGAGCTGGAGCCGTCGGGCGCCCGGGTCGGCGGCCGCCGGTACGGCTTCGTGGTCGGCGCCGACGGCGTGCACTCGAGCGTCCGTGAGCAGGTGTTCGGCCACGCCGGCATGCGCTCGGCCATGCTGAGCCGGGCCAGCTGGCGTTTCATGGCCCCGAACCCGGGCGTCGACTGCTTCACGGTCTGGTCGGGCGCCGAAGGCGCGTTCCTGATGATCCCGGTCGACGACTCCGAGGTGTACGTCTTCGCCTCGGCCACCCGGGGCGGCCCGGTCGACCCCGACCCGTCGTGGCTGCGGGAGACCTTCGGCGCCTACCCCGCACCGGTGCGCGAGGTGCTCGGCAACCTCGGCCGCCTCTACCACTCACCGATCGAGGAGGTGCGGATCGCCACCTGGCACCGGGACCGCTGCGTCCTGATAGGCGACGCCGCACACGCCACCGCCCCGGTCTGGGCCCAGGGCGGTGCGCTGGCCATGGAGGACGCGATCACCTTGGCCGACCTGCTGGCCGGCGGCGCGTGGGATTCGGTGGGTGCCCGCTACGAGGAGCGCCGCCGCGACCGGGTCACCCACGTCCAGGCCGCCACCGACCGTTTCTCCAAGGTCGCCGGCCTGCCGATCCGTCTCCGCAACGCCCTGCTGCCGCTGATGGGCCCGATCTCCTACAAGGCGGCGTACGGCCCGCTGCGCTGACGGCTGCGTCGATCAAGCGGGTACCGTAGGGACCGCTATGGGCGCGAACGCACTCCTGAACCGGGCGGAGATCTTCCCGGTGGGTCCGGCCGACCGGCTGCTGGAGATCGGCTGCGGCAGCGGCGCCACCGCGGCCAGGGTCGCCGACCACCTCACCACAGGCCACCTCCTCGCCATCGACCGTGCGGCCGGCGCGGTGCGGCTGGCCCGCGAGCGCAACGCCGCCCACATCCGCTCCGGCCACGTCGAGGTCCGCCAGCTGGCCATCGAAGAGGCCGACCTGCCAGACAGCTCGTTCGACACCGTTTTCGCCGTCAACGTGAGCCTCTTCTGGCTCGGCACCCCACCCGGCCTGCTGGACCAGATCGGCCGCCTCCTGGCCCCCGGCGGCACCTTCCACGTCTTCGCCGAGCGCCCGACCCGCATGGCGATAGAGGCGATAGCCGCCCGAGCAACCAGCGCCCTGAGACAAGCCCACTTCACCAACATCACCACCACCGTGACCGGCACCCGAGCGGCAGTGTCAGCCCAGCGCCCGCCCGGCCCATCAAACGCGCTCGGGCGATGATCAGGCTGACGCCGGTGCTGGAGCAGTGGTTCGCGACCGCCGTCGGCCCGGACGAGCCACACATCGACATCCCGCGCGATGACCTTCCGAAGCTGCTGGCTGACGTACAGCATGATCTCGCCGGTTTTCTGACCGCTCTGCGCCCCTGGGCGCTCGACATCCGGGCCGATCTGGCGGATCCGCTGGTCGCCGCCCTCGACCGGCGCCTTCAGGTCAGCGCGCCTCTCGGCATGTGAGGTCGCCTTGTGGAAGACAACTGGGACACCATCGCTGACTGGTATGCCGCTCACCTCGACCGCGGCTCACCGATGCATGACTTCGCCCGCGACGCTCTCCTCGCGGTCCTGCCCCGGGACATGTCGGGTGCCCGAGTTGTCGACCTCGGGTGCGGGGAAGGGCTCATGACGCGTGCCGTCGCCGCCCGCGGGGCGACCGTCGTCGGTATCGACCCGACGGAGCGCCTTGTCGAACACGCCAGATCGATCGAAGCCGCCGACCCCTGTGGCGCCACCTACGCGGTGGACGACGGCACCACCCTGGCCACCGTCAGTGACAGCTCCGCCGAGTGGGTCACCGCCGGGCTCTCCCTCAACAATGTGCCCGACCTCGAAGCCGCTCTCCGGTCCGTTCGGCGGGTCCTGGCACCGGGCGGCAGGCTGGCTTTCACCGTCCCGCACCCCTGTTTCGAGGCCCCGCACGCCGGTTGGGCCGACTCCGGCGACGGCACGAGCCGGCGGATCGTCGGGGACTACTTCGCTCAGGGCTTCTGGAGGTCGGCCAACCCGTCCGGCGTCCGGCGTGCCGGCAATCAGCACCGCACTCTGTCGCGCTACCTCATGGCCCTGATCGCCGAGCGTTTCGCCATCGAGGTCATCGCCGAACCACAGCCGGACCAGCGGCTCATCGACCATCAGCCCCATCGCGCGGGGCTTCCGCCCTTCCTCGTCGTACGAGGCCGCCGCTGCGGCGGCCCGGCTCGATGACTCACGGTGGTGGCGATGGCGGCGGAGCTGTCATCCCGATCACATGGATACCGAGTGCGGGGGACATGCGGAACGCGGTGTTTCGGCGGTAGGTGCCCTCCTCCGCCCTCCTATCGCTGTCTGACAGGCGGAGAGGACCGCCATCCGGACTCCGCCACCGAACAGCTCGACGCTCGTCGTGCTCACCGGACCGAAATCAGCGTCGAAGCGGTTCATCGATCCGCCTCCACTCTCAGTATCTCGGCTGGGAACGGGGAGGTCACCTGCGCACCGCCGAGTTTTGCCGGCGTCGTGATGACCGGCAGCTCCAGCGACGAATTCCCGGCCGTCGTGCACCAGCTCCCAGGGCAACTGTGGAGAGTCGTCATTCACGATGATCTGGACGCGGCCACCCCACCATCCGCGAGGAGTTTGCGGACTCTCGGAACTAGGAGGAGTTCGAACAGGCGCCTCGCCAACTGACTGGCTTCCATCGCCCGGTCTACACGGAAGCGGTGCCTAAGGCGCGTGGTTGACGGGGGAGCCGCACGTCCCGAGGAAATGCGGCTGTGCCCTCGCGCGGCCTGGCTGGTCGCGAGTGCTTGTGGGTGACGGCCGGGCATCATGACCACATGAACGAGGCGGTGCGAAAGATGCCGGCGGATCGGGCACCCACACTATTCCTGATGGTGGGCCTTCCCGGCTCGGGGAAGACCGTGCGGGCGCGGGAGCTCGCGGCCGAGCACGGCGCCCTGCGACTCACCCCCGACCACTGGGCGCTCACCCTCTTCGGTCAGGACGACCGTCACCAGGAGCGGCCGGACGGCAAGCGGTGGCTGCTGGAAGGCCTGCTCATCACGCTGGCCCTCGACACGCTGCGCCTGGGACTGAGCGTCGTTCTCGACTTCGGGCTCTGGTCGCGCGATGAGCGCTCCGCGCTGCGCTGGCTGGCCGGGTCGGTGGGTGCGGCCAGTGAGATCGTGTACCTGCCGGTGGAGCGTGACGTGCAGTGGAGCCGGATTCAGCATCGCTGGAAGCACACGCCGGAGCTGACGTTCCCCATGGCGGAGGCGGAGCTCGGCCCCTGGCGGGAGATGTTCGAGGTGCCCGGCGCCGACGAGTTCTCCGGGTCTTTTCCGGCCGTCCCGCCGTCGGGGGAGGGGAGCTGGCCGGAGTGGGTTCAGCGATTCTGGCCGTCGGTGAACGAGACCGGCTTGCCGCAGGCGCGGGCGTAGGCGATCTCCCTGGTCGTGGTCTCGCCGATGTATCCGCCCGGGTTGACGACCAGGACCCGGTCGGCCAGATCGATCTTGCGCAGGTGGAGGGCGGCCAGGGCAGCCTTCTGGTCGTCTTCCGGTGAAAAAGGGAAGGCGGCCGGCGCGACGACGATGACGCCGGCCAAGGTCAGTTCCCGGTTCGCCGAGTTCATTTCCTCGGCGAACCGGAGGGAGCCACAGATGCAGACGATCTCAGGTCGGTCAGGCACGGCTGAAGTATCGCGCCCGCCATCGTCGGATCAGAAGGCCGGGAGGACCGAGCCCTGGTACTTGTCGGTGATGAACTTCTTCACCTCGGGGCTGTGCAGCAGCTTCTCGAGCTTCTGCACGCGGGCGTCGTTCTCGTCGCCGGTGCGGACCACGACCAGGTTGGCGTACGGGTTGTCGTCGCCGGACTCCAGGGCCAGGGAGTCCGTGGCCGGCTTGAGGCCGGTCTCGATGGCGTAGTTGCCGTTGATGACCGAGATCGCCGTGTCCTCGAGGCTACGGGGCAGCTGGGCCGCCTCGAGGGCCTTGAACTTCAGGTTCTTCGGGTTGTCGGTGATGTCCTTCTCGGTGGCCTTGACGCCGACGCCGTCCTTCAGCTTGATCAGGTTGTTCTTGGCCAGCAGGCTCAGGGCGCGGCCCGAGTTCGACGGGTCGTTCGGGATGGCCACGATGCCGCCGGACGGCACCTCGGCCAGGCTCTTGACCGTCTTGGAGTAGACGCCGAGGGGCTCGATGTGCACCGGCTTGAGCGCGGTGAACTTGTAGCCCTTGGACGCGACCTCTTCCTCCAGGTACGGGATGTGCTGGAAGTAGTTGGCGTCGAGCTGCTTCTCCTTCAGGGCCACGTTCGGCTGGATGTAGTCGTTGAACTCGACGATGTCCAGCTTGAGGCCCTCCTTGGAGGCCAGGTTGTCCGCGACGTACTTCAGGATCTCCCCGTGCGGAACCGGGCTGACGCCGACCTTCAAGGTGTCCGAGGACGCCTCGGAAGAGTCAGAAGAACCGCAAGCGGCCAGCCCCAACAGGAGGGAAGCGGACGCTACGAGGGCGGTGATGGAGCGGCGCACAAGAGAACCTTTCTATTTGTGGGAGAGCCGGCGGACGATCAGATCGCCTGCCATCTGTACGAGTTGGACGAAGACGACGAGCGCGGCGACGGTCGCGACCATGACCTCGGTCTCGAAGCGCTGGTAGCCGTAGCGGATGGCCAGGTCACCGAGACCACCGCCGCCGACCACGCCGGCCATGGCCGAGTAGCCGACCAGCGCGATGACCGTGATGGTCAGCCCGGCGACCAGGCCGGGCCGGGCCTCGCGGAGCAGCACCTTGCCGACGATCTGGGTGCGGGTGGCGCCCATCGCGGTGGCCGCGGCGATGACGTCGCTGGGCACCTCGCGCAGCGCGGCCTCGACGATGCGGGCGAAGAACGGGATGGCGCCGATGGTCAGCGGCACGATGGCCGCGTCGGTGCCGATCGTCGTGCCGACCACGGCCCGGGTGAACGGGATGACCGCGACGAGCAGGATGATGAACGGCAGCGACCGGGTGATGTTCACGATCAGGCCGAGCACCGAGTAGAGCGGCGGCGCCGACAGCAGTCCGCCGGGCGCGGTGAGCACGAGCAGGACGCCGAGCAGCAGCCCGCCGATCGCGGTCAGCACTGTCGACACGAAGACCATCCAGGCGGTCTCCTGCAGGCCCACCCAGAGCAGGTCGAAGACCTCGGACCAGGTCATGCCACTACCTCCACCTGGGCGCCGTGCGACCGCAGGAACTCGATCTGCGGGGCGGCGTCACCGGTGAGGGCCAGCCGCCAGCGTCCGGCGCGGGTGGCGGCCAGCGTCTCGACGGAGCCTTCGAGGATCCGGAAGTCGAAGCGCCGGGCCAGGCCGGTGAGGGGCGCGTCGGCGTCCTCTCCGCTGGCGGTGACGTCGATGAGGGTCGCGCCCGGCTCCGATGAGCGTGCGGCGAGGGGGAACAGGCCGTGTGCGAGTTCGGAACCCTGGTGGTGCAACAGGTCGGCGACCGGGCCGGACTCGACGAACTTGCCATCGCGCATCACGGCCGCCGAGTGGCAGATCTTCTTCACGACGCCCATCTCGTGGGTGATCAGCAGGATCGTGAGGCCGAGCCGCTGGTTGAGGTCGAGCAGCAGCCGCAGGATGGAGTCGGTCGTCTCCGGGTCGAGCGCCGACGTGGCTTCGTCCGACAGCAGGACCTTGGGCCGCGCGGCCAGCGCCCGGGCGATGCCCACGCGCTGCTTCTGACCTCCGGACAATTGCGAGGGGTACGCGTCCTCGCGCCCACTGAGACCCACCAGGTCGATCAGCTCGGACACGCGGGCCTTGCGGGCGGCCCGGGGCTCGCCGGTGACCTCGAGCGCGAACGCGATGTTGCCGGCCACGGTCCGCGACGACAACAGCGCGAAGTGCTGGTGGATCATCCCGATGCCGTGCCGGGCGAGCCGCAGCCTTTTCCGGTTCAGCGAGGTCAGGTCGACCCCGCCGACCGTGATCCGCCCCTCGTCGGGCCGTTCCAGCATGTTCACGCAGCGCAGCAACGTACTCTTGCCGGCGCCGCTCTGCCCGAGCACGCCGAAGACGTCACCCTCACCCACGGTGAGGTCGACGCCGTCGACGGCGCGCACCTCACGGCCGCGGCTCCGGTAGGTCTTCCGGAGTCCCGTTATCTCGATCAAGAAGAAGCACCCTTAAAACCTAGATATCCCATAGGCTGATGGGACATCGACAGACCATAGCGACCTTGCTCGCGCGAGGAAAGTCGGTGTAACGACTGTCACGAGCCTGATACCTGACCGTCACCTACGCACAGCGACGACATAGGGACCGCACAGACGCCGCGCCTACCTTCGGGTCATGGCACTCCTGGTTCTGGCGCTGGTGTTCGGAGTCGGTGCGGCTCTCCTCTTCTCCGGCCGGCGCACCACAAGCGGACAACGGCACAACGCCCTCAGTGACGCCCGGGCCGAGGCTCAGCGCTGGTACGAGCGCCTCGGCGGCCAACTGGTCAACCTGAGCAGTGACGATCCGGCGGCCCGGCAGGCCCTGGTCGACGCGGCCGAACGCCACCAGGCGGCCGGCGGCCAGCTCGCCCGGGCCGAGACGCCCCTGCAGTTCGACATGGCGCGCGAGACGGCCCTGGAGGGTCTGGCCTACGTACGGGCGGCCCGCCTCGCCATGGGCCTCGACCCCGGTCCCGAGCTGCCCGCGGCCGGCCGGAACACCGGCACGCTCAGCGACGACCGCCAGGTGATCGTGCAGGGCCAGACCTACTGGGCCGGGCCCCGGGCGAGCTCGCAGACGCCGTACTACTACCCCGGCGGCTACGTCGGCGGCCGTCCGGTTCCCGCGGGCTGGTACTCGACGCCGTGGTGGAAGACCGCGCTCGCGGCCGGCGCCGGCGCCCTCGGCGGCATGATGATCTTCGACGCGCTGTTCGACCACCACGGCCCGCACGGCCCGGGCGGGTTCGGCGACTTCTTCTAAGGATCTTGATCGGTTCCAAAGTTCGTTTATCGGCTTCGGGGCCGGGTACCCGGGTGGCGACGCAATCCGCCACGTTCCGGAGGATCTACGCAAAATGGCAGCCAGCAAGCCGATTAAGAAGATCAAGGAAAAGGTGGCCGAGGCGCTGACCCCATCGGTGCCCGGCGCGCCCTCGAGCGCTCCGCCGACCGTCGCGGAACCCACCACACCCGTCGAGCCCCTGCCGCCGAAGAAAGAGCACGGTGCGCCGGACACCCGTACACCCACCGGAGCTGAAACCGGCGCACCCGCCGAGACCAAAGGCCAGCAGGGCGCCTATCTGACGACGTCGCAGGGCGCACGTCTGCGCGACACCGACCACTCGCTGAAGGCCGGCCCGCGCGGCCCGATCCTCATGCAGGACCACCACTTCCGCGAGAAGATCACGCACTTCGACCACGAGCGGATCCCCGAGCGCGTCGTGCACGCTCGCGGCGCCGGGGCGCACGGCGTGTTCGTCGGCTACGGCACCGCCGAGGGCGTCACCCGCGCCGGCTTCCTCAAGAAGGGCAAGGAGACCGACGTCTTCGTGCGCTTCTCGACCGTGCTCGGCTCGCGCGGCTCGGCCGACACCGTCCGCGACACCCGCGGCTTCGCCACGAAGTTCTACACCGACGAGGGCACGTTCGACCTGGTCGGCAACAACATGCCGGTGTTCTTCATCCAGGACGCGATCAAGTTCCCGGACATCATCCACGCCGGCAAGCCGCACCCGGACCGCGAGATCCCGCAGGCTCAGAGCGCGCACGACACGTTCTGGGACTTCGTCTCGCTGCACACCGAGGCCCAGCATCACGCCATGTGGAACATGTCCGACCGGGGCATCCCGCGCTCGTACCGGACCATGGAGGGCTTCGGCGTCCACACGTTCCGCCTGATCAACGACGCCGGCGAGACCGTCCTGGCCAAGTTCCACTGGAAGCCCAAGCTCGGCGTGCACTCCCTGACCTGGGAGGAGGCGCAGATCACGTCGGGCGTCGACCCGGACTTCCACCGGCGCGACCTCTACGACGCCATCGAGTCCGGCGCGTTCCCCGAGTGGGAGCTCGGCATCCAGGTCTTCCCGGACACGCCCGAGGAGACGTTCGCCGGCATCGATCTGCTCGACCCCACCAAGATCGTGCCGGAGGAGCTGGCGCCGGTCCAGCGGGTCGGCAAGCTGGTGCTCAACCGCACCCCGCGCAACTTCTTCGCCGAGACCGAGCAGGTGGCCTTCCACCTCGGCAACCTGCCCCCGGGCATCGACGTGACAAACGATCCACTGCTTCAGGGGCGGCTTTTCTCGTACGTCGACACGCAGCTCACCCGGCTCGGCGGCCCCAACTTCTCGCAGATCCCGATCAACCGGCCGCACGCCCCCGTCAACGACATGCTCCGCGACGGCTTCCACCAGCACGCGGTCCACGCCGGGGTGGCGCCGTACCGCCCGAACTCGCTCGACGGCGGCAACCCGTTCACCGCGGGTGACAAAGAGCAGGCTTTCCTCGATTTCCCCGTACGCGTCGCCGAAGCACCCAAGATCAGGGAGAACCCGGCCTCGTTCGACGACCACTACAGCCAGGTCCGCCTGTTCTGGCTGAGCATGTCGCCGGTCGAGAAGGAGCACATCATCCGGGCCTACACCTTCGAGCTCGGCAAGTGCTACGAGCAGGCGATCAAGGAGCGCCAGCTCCAGTCGCTGGCCAACATCGACCCGGTGCTCTGCGCCGAGGTCGCCACCGGCCTGGGCCTGCCCGCCCCGAAGCCCACCATCGAGCTGGCCGACCCGGCCCCGAGCCCCGCCCTGTCCCAGGTCGGCGCCGAGTGGCCGCCGGACGGCCGCATCGTCGGCATCGTGGTCGGCCCCGACGGCACCGAGGTGCCCGGCCTGGCCGAGGTCCGCGAGACGATCCAGGCGGCCGGCATGGTCCCGCTGGTCATCGCCCCGCACGGCGGCAAGGTCGGCGGCCTGCCGGTGCAGCGCACGTTCGCCACGGCCCGCTCGATCGAGTTCGACGCGATCCTGGTCGGCGCCGCCCCCGTCCCGGCCCCGGACGCGATCCCGGCCCGGGACGACAAGGCGGGCGCCGCGGCCACCTCGGTCGACCCGCGGGTGGTCCTGCTCCTCGACGAGGCTTGGCGCCACGCCAAGGCCATCGGCGCCTGGGGCGAGGGCGTCGAGGCCCTGGCCTCGGCCGGCATCACCAGCACTCCGGGCGTGGTCACCGCCGACTCCGGCGCCGCCGCCCTGACCCAGGTCCAGCAGTTGATGGCCGCCCACCGGGTCTGGGAGCGTTTCCCCGCCACAGTCGCCTGACGATCCCGAACAGAGAAGGCGCCGCCGGCCACGTGGCCGGCGGCGCCTTCGTCGTCGCGGCTTGTGCCCGTTCCCCAGACGCGGGCCGGGATGCTGAGGAGATAGGCGCCGAAGCCCAGCAGCACGGCGACGGGGGCGAGCGGGTAGACGACGTGTGTCGTGCCGACCCCTGACTCGTCGACGTGGCCGTGGAGCATCGCACAAAGAACGGCGACGTACACGGCGGCCAAGGCGCGCTGCCCGATACCCGGCCGGCGGCTCATCGGGTGACCGCGGCGATGTAGAGCAGCAGGCCGGCGATCGCCGAGCCGGCGATCGCGCGCCGGACGGTGATCTCCCAGCGTTCCCGCCATGAGCGCGGGTCGGGCGCGACCGAGGCCGCTCGTGGCGGGCGGAGCGCGGCCAGGACCAGCATCGCGATAGTGGGCAGAAACAGGCACCCGCCGAAGAAGAAGACCAGGAACTGGGCGAGGACGCTCAGGACAACCGCGATCCGGCAGTCCGCCCGAAACGACGTGTGCCGGCGGAAGGGCTGGGGGAGCAGCGTCAGCACCAGGAAGGTGCCGGCGACGGACCCGAAGAAGG
This sequence comes from Paractinoplanes atraurantiacus, assembly GCF_900215205.1. Lineage (GTDB taxonomy): Bacteria > Actinomycetota > Actinomycetes > Mycobacteriales > Micromonosporaceae > Actinoplanes > Actinoplanes atraurantiacus. The sequence goes on along the minus strand of NZ_OBDY01000040.1, from coordinate 50,096 downwards.
CGGTCTCCGAGGTATCAGCGCGGAGGAGCACAAGCCCGGCCGCCAAGCTGTAGCCCGACGCCGCTGCCGCACACCAGCGGGCCGAGGGCGCCGCTCGCATTACTTGAACACGTTCAACCACGAGTCGATCATAGGCCCGGCGGAGGAACCAGCACAGGTGGGGCGGGGGAGACGGCGCGGGCGCGGGGGCGGCGCGGACTGGCAGCGAGGCGGCGCGCGGGGCGGCGCGGCGCGGGGCGGCGCGGGGCGGCGCGGAGTGGGGCGGCGCGGAGTGGGGCGGCGCGGAGTGGGGCGGCGCGGAGTGGGGCGGCGGTGGGGCGGTGGGGTCAGGACGGGATGGGGGCTGGGTCTTCGGTGTAGCGGTGGCTCAGGCGGCGGTAGGGGCGGCTTCGCAGGGCGATCGTCGTGGCGGCGATGCCGATGATGCCGGTCAGGGCGAAGACCAAGGCCAAGCCGCGGTTGGCGCCTGTGCCGAACCAGTCGCCTATCAGGCGTGCGCCGGCGCCGTCGGTCATGAAAGGGATGAAGACGAACTGGGCTATGGGGGAGATCAGGAAGGCAGTCAGTGGGGAAGCGGCCTGCTCGACACTCTGGGCGAAGCCGAAGACCCGGCCCTGGCGCTCGAACGGGACCACCTTCTGCAGGATCGTCTGCTCGGCCGCCTCGGCGTACGGGACGGCGAGCATGTAGATGTAGAGGCCCGCGGTCAGCCAGACGATCGAGTCGCGGAGTGGGAAGACCAGGGTCACGGTCCAGAGGATCATGTTGACCATCAGGAGGAGCCAGACCGGGTTCTTGCCCAGGCCGGTGCGCGCTATCAGCAGGCCGCCGACGATGAAGCCTGTGCTCAGGGCACCCCACAGCAAACCCCAGGTCTGGACCGAGACCAAGGAGAGGCCGTACGCGTCCAGCAGCGCCATGAAGATGCCGCCGAGCAGATTGTTGAAGGCCGAGAAGGCGATCAGTGCGGGCAGGCCGGGCACCCCTCCGATCACCCGGATCGTGCCGCGCAGGTCGACCGAGCGCTTCTCCGTGGCTGCGGCAGCGAAAAACGGCATCCGGACGAACGTCAGGGCCAGCACCGCGACGCCGAGCACCCCGAGGGCGACCACCAGGACCCACAACATGCCGCCCAGGGCGACCAACAAGCCACTGATCACCGAGGTGACCAGGAACGAGACGCCGGAGGCGGTGCCGACCAAGCCGTTCGCGCGGTCCCGCTTGTCCTCCTCGATCAGGACCGTCACCATCGTGGGCAGGGCGATCGTGCGCACGTTGCCGGCGATCACGCCGAACATGAGCAGCACCACCAGGAGCCACAGCCGAACGCTCGTGGGATCGCGCCACTCGTCGCGGGGCGTCGTCTGGTAGAGGAGCAGCGCCACCCCGTACAGCAGGAATGAAGCCAGCGCCGACGCCTGCATGACTGTCTTCTTGCGGTAGTGGTCGACCAGGCTGCCGAACCAGATGCCGGTCAGCGCCGTCATCACCAGGAAGATGCCGGAGATGACGCCGGTGGCGAAGACCGATCGGGTCTCGATGTACACGTAGAACGTGATCGCGAACCACACGGTGAAGTTGATGACCGAGACCAGCAGTGTGTTGACCAGCAGTTGGTAGAAGACCCGCCCCATCGGGACACCGTAGGGCCTCAACCCCGGTTGAAGTCTATGAATTTGTCCAGTAGAGCGCTCGGGCGAACTGCGCGTACAAACCCTTCGGGTGGGCGCGGAACAGAGTCTCGGTGCCGAACAGGACGGCCCGGCTGCCGCGGGCCGTGGTGCCGGAGACCACCGAGGCCTGGCCCGCCGCCTGCGACGGGCCGCCCACGCCGGGGGCCGTGGGCAGCCAGTGGCCGGCGACGAGCGGCTCGTCGGCGTAGCGCTGCTCGACGGTGAATCCGGTGCCGGTGAACCACAGCGGCGAGTAGACGAACGAGTGCGGCGGCGAGTCCTCGCCGACGACCCGGCCGGTGTTGCGGACGGCGACGACTCCGTTGGCGTCGCCGCGGCCCGCGACCGCGGTCGCCGGGAGCAGGCCGGCGGCCGCGTTGAAGGTGGCGCCGGTGACGCCACGGGTGACGACGCCGCCGCGGCTGAGCAGGTCGTCGACCTGAGCCTTGGCGGCCTCGCCGAGCTGCGCGTAGTTCAGGCCGGAGGACACGATCAGGCCGGTCACCCCGGCCAGGCTCGCGCCCGCGTTCAGACTGGCGGTGGAGACGGTCCGTACGTCGAAGCCCATCTCCCGCAACGCGAACAGCTCGTCGGCGGCCACGGCGGCGGCCAGCACCGGACGCGAGATCGGGGTGCCCGCAGCGCCGCGAGGGGCGGCGTCGAGGCGTACACCGAAGCGGTCCGCGATCCACGCCGCCGAGGCCGGAAGCACGACGGTGGCCGCGCCGTACAACCGCAATTTGATTCCCTGGTCGAGAAGGGCGTTGACAGCGCGGATGTCGGCCGGGTCCCGCAGCGTGAGAGCCAGCTCCCGGCTCTTGGGAATACTGCCGCGGAACACAACACTCGATACGGGCGATGTCGCCACGCGTGGTGCGGCGGTGCGGCTGATGTCGACCGAAGCGCCCCAGAGCAGGCGGTGACTCCAGCCGGAGATGTCGTACATCTGCGGCACCAGGTCGGAGATGTCGCGGCCGGCCTCGAGCAGCACGTTGGCCAGGCCACGCTTGGGCTGGTGCATGTCGACGACGTAGGAGCCGGCCGGGTAGCGGCGGCCGTTCAAGGTGAAGGCGGTGCGGGCCTTGGTGACCCGGACGTCGTTGGCGATCAGGTGATTGACGAGGCGGGCCGCGGCCGGCGCGGAACGCTGGCGAGCGCCGGCCGGGACGACGTACGCCCGGGGGAAGTCGGTCGAGTAGCGGTCCTCGGGTCCGTAGCCGGGCACGTAGCCGTCCGGGACCTGGCGCTGCGGCTCGCCGGCCCAGCCGCGGCGGAACTGCTCGATCTGGCCGGCCAGCAGCGAGGCGCGGTTCGTGTCGGCGTACGTCAAGGCCGCCTCGATCGTCGCGGCCGCGACATCGGTGTTGACGCCCGAGCGGCGGCGCAGCTCCTCGACCGGAAGCGTGGTGTAGAGGCCCCGGTTGACCTGCAACGGGATCTCGACGGTGTGGCCGATCGCGCCGTGGTACATGGCGTACATCGGGGTGAAGATGGGCGGCCAGTCGTCCCAGTCACCGGAAGCGTAGTCCCGGAACGGGATGTCGGCCCGGGTGGTCTCCGGATGTCCGAGGCGCTGGATCGCGGCCTCCATGCCGAGCGCGTTCGGCAGGGCGTGCTTGATGTAGAGGTCGTACTCGTAGTTCTGCCCGTGCGGCGGCGTGGCCGGCTCGATCAGCGTGGTGCCGGTGTAGCCGTGCTCGTCGAGCATCACGAACGGCTGGGTGGCGATGACGACGTCGCGGACCGCGCGCGACTCCGGCTGCGAGCTCGTGGCGTGGTCGCGGTTGATGTCGAAGCCGGCCCCGTTGACCCGGGTGCCGGCGATCCGCCCGTCCGGGTTGTTGGTGACCGTGACGTAGACCCGGCTGCGGGCCAGGAAGGCGGCGGTGGCGGCGTCGGTCGCGGTGGCGAGCCGCTCGATGACCCGCAGCGCCCCGTCGGTGCCCTCCCACTCGTCGCCGTGGATGTTCGCGTTGATCCAGACCGGCGTCTTGTACCCGCGGGCCAGCGACCGGTCCCGCCTCGCGGCCACCGGGTCGTTCTCGATGAGCTCGCGCCAGCGCTCCTGCCGGGCCGCCTCGGCCGCGCTCTCGGGCGCCGTGACGGTCACCAGATAGAGATCCCGGTCCAGCGCCGAACGCCCGACGACCTCGGCCGACACCCGGTTCGAGGCCTGCTGCAAGGCGTTCAGTTCAGGGGCGATTTGGTGGTACGGGATGAGGCCGAGCTTGATCGAGCGGTCCTCCGGGTTCGGCGGGTAGACCCGCAACTCGTGCTGCCGCGGATAGCCCTGCCGGCCGGGTTTCCAGGCCGCCTCCGGGGCCACGGCCGCCAGGATCCGCGCCGCCGCGCTGTCGGTCGCCGCGACCTCGTTGCGCTCGGGCCCGTTGCCGAATTCCCGGGTCGAGGCCCGGTCGTCGGCGTGCGCGGGCACGGGAAAGGCGGTGATGAGCAGAGCCGCGCCGAAGCCCGCGGCGAGCCGTGAGAGGTCCACAATGCACTATTACCTATTGACGTACGTGATTGGTAATACCGTGTGTGCCATTCACCCGGCGCGATGGGGCCGGGACGCCCCGGCCGACTACGGCGCCGGGGAGCGAACGTCTCGGCCGGTTCGCGCGCGGTGGGCCGCCAGAATGTCGGTCAGCACGGGCGCCGGATCTTCCGCGCCGGGGGTGCCGGCCTCCATATGGGCGCGGTTGACGGCGTTGACCAGCCGGTCGGCCTGGGCGTGATCATGCAGGGCCGCCTGCGCGATCGCGCGGATCAGCGCTGCCTGGGCCGCGTCGGGGCCGGCCGAGGGGGAGATGCCCAACAGGGTCCGCTGGGCCTCGGCGGGGCGGTCATGCAGCAGGTCGAGGATGGCGTCGGCGGTCCGGCGGGAGACTGTGTCGGGCCGGCGGCGGGCCAGGGCGGCGGCGACGGCCTGGAGCCGGATGTAGTCGGCGGCGGCCGCCGGCCCGATGGTCACGCTGTCGCAGGACCGAGACCAGCACGGTTCCCATCGGCCACAGCCAGCCAGCCAGCCGGCCGGGCCGCCGCCCCGTCCTACGCCAGGAGGGCCTCGCGCATCTCCTTGCCCGGGTTGAAACCGCCGACGACGGCCGGGGAGGCCGGGTCGTAGATGTTGATGGTGTTGTTGCGGCGCATCAGCTCGCGGACCGGCTGGGGCAGTGGCGGCTCGTCCCAGGCCGCCCGCAGGTCGCGGGTGGTGCCGATGATGCGGTGGACCAGGGTGGCGGCGTCGGTGTCGGGGCGGACCCGGGCGAACTCCCAGCCGGCGATCGTCAGGTCGAGGATCTCGAACAGGTGGGCCATCAGCGGGCCCGGGTCGGTCACCTTCGTGACCCGCTTGGGGTCGGCCCCGATCGCCGCGACGGCGCCGCTGACCTGGATGTACGGGTGGAGGCCGCCGGGCAGGGCCCACAGGTTCCAGCGCAGGCGGCTGCCCAACTCCCTCCACAGCGGACGATAGTTGCGGCGGTCGACCGCGTAGCCGTAGCCGGCGACCTGACCGGCCACGTCCGCGTGGGCGGCGTCGGCGAACTCTCGCACGATCTGGGCCGCGGCCAGCAGGCCGTCGTCACCGCTGAGTTGCGCGGCGGCCGCGTCGGCCTGCTGGAGGAACGTGCCGGGCAGGTGCGGACCGTACCGGCCGCGGACGTCGTCGACGAGGGCCTGCTGCTGGCCGGGGTCCTTCTGACTGCCCGACCCGCGCCGGAACCACCGCATGTCGCCTCGTTTTCGCTTGCAAAGGACGAAACCGCGGCAATGTTAGCCTGCCACCTCCACGGGGCGAAGCCACCCGGCCAGGGCGGCCGCGTTCATCCGCAAGATCTCCAGCGCCAGCCCGTAGTCGATGTGCGTGAGCAGGTCGTTCGCACTGTGGATGGTGCCGTTGGCGCTGTCGTTGCCCTCGATGGTCAGCACTGCCGGGACGCCGGCCACGATGAACGGCACGTGGTCGCTGGCGAACGGGTTGAGCGACGTCTCCACCCGCAACCCGGTGTAGGTGGCGGCCGCCGCGGCCAGGTCGTCGATCAGGGCCTTGGAGACCGGTGCGCCCTCCAGCAGCACGCCCGGCTCTTCTCCGTTGCGGACGCCGATCATGTCCATGTTGAGGACGGCGCGGATCCGGCCGCGCTCGTCCGGCGACAGTCCCGCCACGTAGTGCTTGCTGCCGAACAGGCCCTGCTCCTCGCCGCCGAACAGGATGAGCCGCAGGTCGTTCTGCCACTCGTGGGCGGCCAGGGCGCTCGCCAGCAGCAGCACGCCGGCCGCGCCGCTGCCGTTGTCGTCGGCGCCCGGCGCTTTCGTGCCGCCGGCCTGGTTGACCGAGTCGAGATGGGCCGTCACCAGCACGACTTGGCGGTCGGAAGCCTGGCCGGGCCGGTCGGCGATCACGTTCGCGCTCTGCCCGCCGCCGACGCTCACCGTCTGGCGCGACGTCGCGTACCCCAGGGTCGTCAGCGCCATCTCGGCCCGATCGGCCGCCTGCCGGAACCCGTCGCTGAGCGAGTGCCGGGTCTCCAGCTCCGAGATCCAGGTCAGATTGCTTTCGTACGGCGGACGAGCGACTCCCACGAGCACGTTCTCGACCACCGGGTCGACGCGCCGGGCCCGCGGCTCCGGCCGGTCGACGACGACCGGATCGGCCGGCATCGGCTCCACCCGCCAGCACGTGTCGTCCTTGCCGCGCAGCGCCTCGCCGCCCTCGACGACGAGGTGGCGGCCGTGGTCGAGCACGACCGGCACGTCGGGGTGCGCCTCCTGGAAGGCCCGCCCCACCTGCGTCACCAGGGACAACCCCGACGCCACCACACCCGTGCGCGCAACGCGGGCCGACGGCTGGGCCTCCTCCTCCGACCAGATCAGCGTTTGGTCGCCGACGCGCACGCTATGCCCGGACAGGCGGCCGCTCGTTCCGGCCTCGTCGGACGGCAGCACGGCCCAGTGGATCCGTCGTTCGGCAGTCATGGGGGCGACGATCCTCCCTCGTGGGCGGGCGGATCAGTCACCTGGCCGACTCAGCGGAAGAGCGACAGGTCCACCGCGTCGGCGATGGCCTGCATGCCGGCGTCGTTCGGGTGCAGGTGGTCGCCGCTGTCGTACGCCGGCAGGTAGGTCGCCGGGTTGTCCGGGTCGTGGGTGGCGGCGTCCAGGTCGATCACACCGTCGCAGCCGCTGGAGGCGCCGCGGAGGAAGGCGTTCACCGCTTCGCGGCCGCTTTCACCCTGCGTACTCCAATAATTTGTGCCCTTGAAGGGGGTCAGGGTGGAGCAGAAGATCTGAACGCCGGCGTCGTGGCTCTGCTGGATGACGGCGCGCAGCGCGGTGATCAGCTGGTCGCCGGTGGGGCGGTCGTCGCCGAGGTCGTTGATGGCGGCGTCGGAGAGGATCACCCATTTGACGCCGGGCTGGGAGAGGACGTCACGCTCGAAGCGTTTCTGTACGCTCTCGCCCGCGCCGTCCTTGAGCAGCTTGTTGCCGCTGATGCCGGCGTTGACCACGCCGACCGTGCGGCCGGCGGCGCTGAACCGCCGCGAGAGCAGGTCGGGCCAGCGCTTGTTCGCGCCGAAGCCCGAGTCGAAGCCGTCGGTGATGGAGGCGCCCAGGGCGACCAGCGTGCCCTCGGCCGCCGCGTTCTCGACGTCGAGGCCGGCGAGGAAGAAGTAGCTGTCGACGGTCTGGGCGCCGTCGAGGGTGGCGTTCGTGGTCTGGTCGCCGGATGCGACGTAGTTGTGGCGGTTGGCGAACGAATGCTGCGTTGTCGCCTGGCTGGCGTCCGGGAGGTAGGCGCTGATCGCCAGGTCGGCACTGGCCGGCACGTCGAACGCGATCGGGTCGCTCTCGATGCTCGCGCCCGCGGCCATCGTCACCCTCGGCTCGCCGCCGAACGTCACGGCCGTGGACGTGCTCGCGTCGGCGGCGGCGTCGCCCTTGCTGAGCGCCAGATGAACGTTGGCGAGGGTGAGCGGGGCACTGCCGAACACGTTCGTGAGCCGGATCCGGGCGGTCGAGCCGCCGGCGCTGGTGTGCACGATCTGCCGCACGGTCTGCTTGTCGAAGGTCCGCCCGCCGCTCTGCGCGGCCACGGCCCAGCTGCCCACCCACGCCGTCTCCGTCGCGGCCTGCTTCTGTGCAGCGGAGGTGCAACCCGCCGCCGCGAGGACCGTGAGAGCCACCACTACCAGCATCTTCTTGGTCCCTGTCATCGAACCAACGGTACCGAAGTCGATCATGTGGTACCGCGGTACCACTCACCGTCAGCAAGATCGAACCGCGGTACGACGTCCCCGGGGCCGCTCGGGCCGACGCTGGATACATGATCGAAGCGAGGGAACTCACGAAGACGTACGGCGAGAAGACCGCCGTCGACGGGCTGACCTTCACGGTCCGGCCCGGCGCGGTGACCGGTTTCCTGGGGCCGAACGGCGCCGGCAAGTCGACCACCATGCGCATGATCGTCGGCCTGGACCGGCCGACCTCCGGCACGGTGACGGTCAACGGCCGCCCGTACGCCGACCACCCGGCCCCGCTGCGCGAGATCGGCGCCCTGCTCGAGGCGAAGGCCATCCACCCCGGCCGCTCCGCCTTCGACCACCTGATGGCGCTCGCCCACACGCACGGCATCTCCCGCCACCGGGTCGAGGAGGTGATCGAGATGACCGGCCTGGCCCAGGTGGCCCGCAAGCGGGCCGGCGCCTTCTCGCTCGGCATGGGCCAGCGGCTCGGCATCGCGGCCGCGCTGCTCGGCGACCCGGAGACGCTGATGCTGGACGAGCCGGTCAACGGCCTCGACCCGGACGGCGTGCTGTGGATCCGCAACCTGCTCACCGGGCTGGCCGCCGAGGGCCGCACGGTCTTCCTGTCGTCGCACCTGATGAGCGAGATGGCCCTGGTCGCCGACCACCTCATCGTCGTGGGGCGCGGCCGGATCCTGGCCGACACGACCGTGGAGCAGCTGGTCCGCGAGGCCGGTGGCGACACCGTGCTCGTGGCGACCGCCGACCCCGTACGGCTGCGAAGCCTCCTGGCCGGTCCGGGGGTCGAAGTGACCGGCCGTCCCGGCTCGGAACAGCTGATGGTGACCGGCCGGACCGCCCGCGAGATCGGGTTCACGGCGGCCGAGCACGGCATCCCGCTCTTCGAGCTCACCAAGCACGAGGTCTCCCTGGAGGAAGCCTTCATGAACCTGACCCACGACGCCGTCGAATACGTGGCGAGTGCGGCATGAGCATCGCTGTCTCACCACGCCGGGTCGCCCGGTCGGAACTGGCGAAGTTCGAGTCACTGCGCTCCAGCTGGATCACGCTCGGCCTGGCCCTGCTCTTCCTGGTCGGCTTCGGCGTCATCGCCGCGTTCCAGGGCCGCTCGGGCATCGACGCGCCCGGTTCGGAGGGTGCCACCGGCTACAGCATGGCGCTGTTCGGCGTGACGTTCGCGCTGATCGCGATCGGCGTCCTGGGCGTGCTGACGTCCTCGGCCGAATACACGACGGGCATGATCCGCTCCACCCTGGCCGCGGTGCCCCGGCGTCTTCCGGTCCTGTGGGCCAAGGCTTCGGTGTACGGGGTCATCGCGTTCCTGGCCGGCCTGGCCGGCGCGGTCGTGGCGTTCCTGGCCACCAGCGCCGTCCTGTCCGGCACGAGCGGCGCGGTGAGCCTGTCCGACGACGGCGTGGTCAGGGGCCTGCTCGGCGCGGGCGCCTATCTGGGGCTGGTCGGCGTGATCGGTGTGGCGCTGGGCGTGCTGCTGCGCTCCACCGCGGGCGGCATCTCGGCCCTGGTCGGCACGTTCCTGCTCGTTCCGGGCCTGATGTCGCTGCTGCCCGATTCCTGGTCCGACGCCATCACCCCGTACCTGCCCAGTAACGCGGGCGCCTCGATCTACGCGTTGACCTCCAGTGACGGCTCCTTGAGCGCCGGCGCGGGCCTGCTGGTCCTGCTGGCTTGGACGGCCGCCGTCCTGGCCGGCGCGGCGTACCGCTTGAAGCGCGCGGACGCCTGAGCCGCTGCTGGTGATCTCGGGCGACGACGGGCCTGCTGCCGAGGGAGGATGATCACGTGAGGAGCGAGGACGCCGGGGCGACGGCCGGGCTGCTGCGGGTGGGCCAGCGGCTCCGGCGGTTCGACACCCGGCGGCCGTGGGCGCTCGACACGGCCCTGGTCCTGCTGCTCTTCCTGAACTTCTGCCTGCCCGACCTGGGCGGCGTCCGCCACGAGGACGGGCCGGTCGCCTTCTCCGATCTGCCGGCCGGCGAGATGGTCGTCCTCCAGCTGGCTCTGCTGGTTCCGCTCTGGTGGCGGCGGCGGGCGCCGATGGCGGTGTTCCATGTGGTCATGCTGGTCTTCATCGCCCAATGCCTGTCCGGGGTGCTGCTCCGGGCGGACGCGGCGGTGGGGATCGCGTTCTACAGCCTGGTCCGGTACGGGCGGCTCGACCGCCTGATCTGGGCGGCGCCGGTGCTGCTGGCGTCGTTCGGGCCGGTCACCTGGCGGCTGTCCGACCGGATGGGCGTCTCGGACGTGCTGTTCTTCCTGGCCAGCGTCTTCACGGCGGCCGGGGCCCTGGCCATCGCGGTCCGGCTCCGGCAGGCGAACGTGGCCGCCCTGCGCGACCGGGCCGAGCGCCTGGAGGTCGAGCGCGAGCAACGGGACCGGCTGGCCACCGCCACCGAGCGCACCCGGGTCGCCCGCGAGGTGCACGACATCGTCGGCCACAGCCTGTCGGTCATCGTGTCGCTGGCCGACGCCGGCGCGTACGCGGTCGGCACCGCCCCTGAACGCAGCCGCGAAGCCCTCCAGCTGATCGGCGACACCGGCCGCAAGTCGCTGGCCGAGCTGCGCCGCACGGTCGGCGTCCTGCGCGACGACGAGGGTGCTCCCGATCTGCGCCCGCAGCCGGGCCTGGCCGACCTCGACGAGCTCTGCGAGCGGATCCGGGCCGCCGGCCCCGGCATCGAGTACCGGACCGCCGGCGACTTCACCCACCTGGACCGCGGCGTTCAGGTGACGGCGTTCCGGATCGTGCAGGAAGCGCTGACGAATACGCTCAGGTACGCGGGCTCGCACACCACCGTGACGCTGGCGGTCACCGCCGGCCACGACCGGCTGCACATCGAGGTGCGCGACAGCGGCCCGCCCGGGGGCAGCGCCGCGAACGACACGGGGAACCCGGCGCGTGAGGGGCATGGTCTGGCCGGGATGCGCGAGCGGGCGGCGATCTACGGCGGGACGGTGGACGCGGGGCCGGTGCCCGGCGGCGGCTGGCATGTGACGGCGGACCTGGACGCCGTGCGGCTGGAGGAACACGCATGACGACCGTGCTGATCGTGGACGACCAGCAGTTGCAGCGGTTCGCGTTCCGGATGTTGCTGGAGAGCAACCCCGGCACGGAAGTGGCCGGTGAGGCGGCCAACGGGGCCGACGCCGTACGCCAGGCCTCGGAATCGCGGCCCGACGTCGTGCTCATGGACGTCCGCATGCCGGGGATGGACGGCATCGAGGCCACCCGCCGGATCGTCGCCGCCGGAGGCCGCAGCCGGATCCTCATGCTGACCACGTTCGACCTGGACGAATACGTGCACGCCGCGCTGCGGGCGGGCGCCAGCGGCTTCCTGCTCAAGGACGCCCACCCCGAGGAGCTGCTGGCCGGCATCCGGGCCGTGGCCGCCGGGGACGCGGTGATCGCCCCGGCGCTGACCCGTCGCCTGCTGGACGAGTTCGCGCAGCATCTGACCGCTCCCCAGAAAGAGGACGGCCGGCTGGGCACGCTCACCGAACGCGAGCGCGAGATCCTGGTCGCCATCGGCCGGGGCTGGACCAACGGCGAGATCGCCGAGCGTCTCGTGCTCTCCGAGTCGACAGTGAAGACCCACGTCGGCCGCGTCCTGGCGAAGATCGGCGCGCGCGACCGCATCCAGGCCGTCATCTTCGCGTACGACATGGGTCTGGCCCGACCCGGCACGCCGTGACGTGGCCCTGTGTATGGTCAAAACGTAATCAATCGGGCTGATCGGGCGGCTGATCGTGGACCTCGACGTGCGGCCGGCGCCGGTGCGAGGGCTGACCGAGGCGGAGGCCGAGGTGCGGCGCCGCCGGGGCGAGGCGAACACCACCGGCAAGGGCGGCGGCCGTAGTTACGCGACCATCCTGCGCACCAACGTCTTCTCCTTCTTCAACATTATTCTGTTCGTGATCGGCGCCGCGCTGCTGGCCCTGGGGCGCTACAGCGACGCGCTCATCAGCGTCGGGCTCGGTCTCATCAACGCCGTCATCAGCGCCCTCCAGGAGATCCGGGCCAAGCGCAAGCTCGACCGCCTCCAACTGCTCGACCGGGCGATGGTCGTCGTGGTGCGCGACGGCCGCGAGATGTCCGTCCCGCCGAACGCCGTCGTCCGCGGCGACCTGCTGCGGGTCCGCGCCGGCGACCAGATCGTGGTCGACGGGCCGTTGCAGGACGGCGGCCGCCTCGAGGCCGACGAGTCGCTGCTGACCGGCGAGTCCGACCCGGTGGCCAAGGCGCCCGGCGACGACCTGCGCTCGGGAAGCCTGTGCGTGGCCGGCGACGGCTTCCAGCACGCCCGTGACGTCGGCCGGCACAGCTACGCCGGCCGGCTCACCAGCGAGGCCCGGCGGGCCACCACCGACGACACTCCGCTGCAGCGGCGCATCGAGTTCGTCGTCCGGCTCGTCATGGCGCTCGCGCTGCTGATGAGCCTCACCATCCTGGCCCAGGCCGCGCTCGAGGGCTTCAGCCTGCTGCGCCTGGTGCAGATGGGCGCGGTGCTCTCCGGCCTGGTCCCGTACGGCCTGTTCTTCCTCATCGCCGTCGCCTACACCGCCGGGGCCGCCCGCATCGCCGGTCAGGGCGCGCTCGTGCAGCAGGTCAACGCGGTCGAGTCGGTGAGCAATGTGGACGTCGTCTGCACCGACAAGACCGGCACCCTCACCACCGGCAAGCTCACCGTGGACGAGGTCGTGCCGCTCGGCGGCTACGACACCGCCGAGGCCCTGCGGACGCTCGGTTCCCTCGCCCGTTCCTGCGAGACGCCCAACCTGACGACCGCCGCCCTGGCCGCGTCCCTGCCGGGGGAGCCGTGGACGCCCCGCGACGAGGTGCCGTTCGCCTCGTCGCTGCGCTGGTCGGGCATCGCCACCGACACCGCCACCTGGGTGCTGGGCGCGCCCGACGCGCTCGCCGGGAGCCTGAGCTGGCCGGTCGAGCCCGCGCTGGTCACCGAGCGGACCGGCCGTGGGCTGCGGGTGCTGCTGCTGGCCCGCGCGGCCGGCATCGGTGAGCGCCTGCACGACGAGCAGGGCCGGACCGTCCTGCCGGAGCTTCAGCCGGTCGCCCTGGTCGCGCTGGCCGACGAGCTGAGACCCGAGGTGGCCGAGACCGTCGCCCGGTTCCGCGATGACGGCGTACGGCTGATGGTGCTCTCCGGCGACGATCCCCGCACCGTCGCCGCGCTGGCCGAACGCGCGGGTCTGGAGCCGGGAGAGCCCGTACCCGGAAACCGTCTCGAAGGTCTCGACGACGCGGCCCTGGACCGCCTCGTCGAACGGACGACCGTCTTCGGCCGCGTCGCCCCGGAGCAGAAGGAGCGCATCGTCGCCGCGCTGCGCCGCCGCCACCACTACGTGGCGATGATCGGCGACGGGGTGAACGACGCCCGCGCGCTGAAGGGCGCCCAGGTCGGCGTGGCCATGCGCAGCGGCAGCGCGGTCACCCGCGACGTGGCCGACATCGTGCTGGTCGACGACTCGTTCGCCGCGCTGCTGCCGGCCCAGCGCGAGGGCCGCCGCATCCTCAACGGCATCGGCGTCTCCCTCTACGTCTTCCTGGCCCGGGTCGCCTCGCAGGGCCTGGTCATCCTCGCGGTGACGATGCTCGGCCTGGGTTTCCCGTACTCGCCGGCCCAGGTCGGCCTGACCCTGCTGACCGTCGGCGTGCCCACGTTCTTCCTGACATGGTGGGCCAAGCCGCTGCCACCGGACGACCACCTGCTCGGCAACATGGCCCGCTTCGTGGTCCCGGCCGCAGTGGTGACGGCCGGCTTCGGCACGGCCATCTACGCGCTGTTCTACCACATGATCGAGAGGGGCTTCTCCGACGGCCGCACCCCCGCCGAGATCATCGACCAGTGGGAGCGCTACACCGGCTTGACGTACGGCAGCGACACCGACTTCGCCGAGGCGGCCGCGACCATCGGCGCCCAGACCGGCCTGTCCACGTTCTTCTGCCTGGCCTCGTTCGTGCTGATCCTGTTCCTGGAGCCGCCCCACCGCTTCTTCTCGGCCTGGACCGCCCCGGTGGCCGACCGGCGGCCGCTCTACCTGGTGATCGCCCTGGCCCTGGTCTTCTTCGCGGTCCTGTTCGTCCCGGTGCTGTGGAACTACTTCGGCCTGGCCGGCCCGGCCGAACCCACTTTCGAGGTGGTCTTCCCGATGCTGGGCCTGTGGTTCGTCACCCTGAGCTGCGCCTACCGCTTCCACATCCTCGACCGCGTCCTGGGTCTCGACAACCTGCCCTGATCCCGGAAGCTCTAGACACTTTTGGTGGTCAGAGTCTGGTTGGTGATGGTGGAGATAGACCTGTTCCGGTGAGGTAGCCGTCGATCAGCCCGACGCGGGATTGCATGCGTTTGAGTCTGTTCTTCACCGCGGGCGGCGACTTATGAGCCGACAGGCCGTCCCAGACCAGCACCATCGGCGCCTCCAACTGCTGATGCGCAGCGTCGAGTAACCTGATCAGATCCGGCTCGCGGAACACTTTCGGCTGACCTTTACGCCCGCGGTAAAGCAGCGTGCGGTAGATCAACCGGCTGGACTCGCCGGGCCGGTAGCAGCACAACCCGGCCACCGAGACCGGCACGGTGCCTTTGGCGGTCACCTTCATCCAGGCGGCCGTGCGGGCGGCGACTCTTTCACCGCCGGCCACTGATACCGGCGCCAGTGCGCGATCGTGGCCTCGTCCCGCTCGATCGCGCGATGGATCGGCAGTTGAGCGGTGAAGCCGAGCCGGACACGTTCCGCCTGGTCAACGCCGCCACCATCGCCGTATCGCATGCGACTAGGTCGTGTTTCGTAGGGCGCGGAGCCATTGGTTGATGGCGGCGATGGTGAGGGTGGCTTCGTAGCGGACGGCGAGTTTGTCGTAGCGGGTGGCCATGGCGCGGTGTTGTTTGAGCTGGTTGATGCCGCACTCGACGGCGTGACGCAGGCGGTAGATCTCGGGGTCGAAGGCGGGTGGCCGCCCGCCTTTGGAGCCTTTGGCTTTGCGGTGGGCGTCCTGGTCGCTCTTGCTCGGGATGCAGGCGGTGATACCGCGGGATCGCAGGTGGGCGCGGTTGGCTTTGGACGTGTAGGCCTTGTCGGCCAGCACGATGTCCGGGCGCACGCGGGGCCGGCCGGCGCCGGTGCGAGCGACCCGCAGTTTGGCCAGGACGTTGATGAACTGAGGGCTGTCGCCGCGTTGCCCGGCGGTCACGACCGCGGCCATCAGTTTGCGGCCCTGTTCGCAGGCCAGGTGCGTTTTGGTGGTCCACCCGCCCCGGGGATCGGCCGAGTCCGTGATCGGCTGGCTCGGTTTGCAGGCCGCCGGGTGGCTCTTTCTGCTGGTCGCCGTTACGGCGGGCTCCGGCGGCGTGTTGATGGGCGCGGCTGATGGTCGAGTCCACGCTCACGCTCCAGCCGATCAGCCCGGCGGCGTCCGCGCGGGTCTGCAACGAGGCCAGGATTTGGGCCCAGACGCCGTCGCGCTGCCAGCGGCGGAACCATCGATACAGGGTTTGCCAGGGCGGATACACCGCGGGCACGTCTCGCCAGGGTGAGCCGGTCCTCACCCGCCACCTGATCCCGTCGATGATCACTCTCAACGTCCATCTGCGTGGCCGATCACGACCTGTTCCCGCAGGCAGCAACGGCTCGAGAGCCGTCCATTGCAGGTCGGTCAGGTCGTGTCGCCTCGCTGCCGCTACGCTCGGCACGAGGTCTCCGGTGTGAAGTTTTGGCTTGGTCGCTAAACCAAATACCGGAGACCTCTTCTGTTATCGATCACCGCCACGCCGTGACATCGACGCCTACGAAACACGGCCTAGAAGACCTGACACCAACCCACCGTGACGATCACCCACAAGCCTCACAATGGATCTCAGCCAGACCCCCGCCCCGAAAGGTGTCTAGCCCTCGATGACTCCTCCCACGACGACCGCGTCGGAGAAGGCGGCGCGATCGAGGTGCCGATATCCGCCGCCCAGCGACGCCGGTGACAGCCCCGAGACTCGTGATGATCGCCCAGTGCTGGCGCTCGGCCGTCAGATGCGCGGCGCCGCCCCGATCGACCTCGCCGCGCAGTGCGGCGCCGATCCGGTCGAGGCCGGGAGAGCCCACGGCGTCCCCGTTGCGGTACACGACGTACTGGACGAATCAGAATCGACGACGTCGATCGCCAGCACCGGCCGGTGCAGCATGGCGCTGAGCCTCTCGGCGAGGGCGTGAACGGCGGGCAACCCCGTCCTCGTTCTCCCGCGGGACGACCGTTGTTCGTTGCGCGGTGACCGGCACCACCAGTGCGGAGGCGGCGGCCTGCCGTACAGCGTCCAGCGTCGCCGTGAAGTCGGCGGCGACCAGCATCGTCTGGTAGCTCGTTCCCATGATCATGAGCCCATCGAAGGAGGCTGGAGAGAGACTGAGATGCTGTACGTATGACAGCGCTCCGCATTCGTACGGGTGGCACCGAGTCACCGGCCGTCCTTTTGCTGCATGGGCTCGGTGCGACCGCCGATGTGTGGACCGGACTGCCGGACGAGCTCGGCGCCCAAGCGTGGATCGCGCCCGATCTGCCCGGCCACGGCGGGTCCGCTCATCTGGCCGAATACTCTTTCGCCGCGGTTGCCGAGGCGGTGGCCGGCCTGATCGATCCGAGAGGGACGGTCATCCTCGGGCACTCGTTCGGCGGGGTCGTCGCTCTCCACCTGGCCGGGAAACCCGGCGTGCGGGCCGTCATCGGGCTGGGCATCAAAGTGTCGTGGTCGGACGAAGAACTGGCCAAGGCGGCTGCCGTCGCGCAGCGGCCGGCGCAGGTCTTCGCGACCCGCGAGGAGGCGGAACGCCGTCACCTCCGGGTGGCTGGCCTTGCTGGGGAGGCGCCCGAGGATGCGGTCGAAGAGGTCGAGGGCGGCTGGCGTACCACCTTCGACCCGCGTGCCTTCGCGGTCGGTGCCCCGCCGATGACATCGTTGCTGGCGGCTGCGGAGGTCCCGGTGATCCTGGCCCGCGGCGAACGCGACCACATGGTGTCCGCCGAGCAGATCAAGGCCCTGGGCGTGGAGCCCTCTGACCTGCCGGGCCTCGGCCACAACGCTCATGTCGAGGACCCGGCCGTCGTACGGACGCTGCTGTCTAAGGTTTGACCCCGAGCACGGCCCCGTTGGCGCCGGGCGCGTCGAACCTTACCGTGCGCACCCCGGTGAAGCCGGCATCGGCCAGCCACCGCTCGTACTCCGCATTGGAGTAGTTGCGGCCGGCGACCGTCTCCACCAGCATGTTCATGCCCATCAGGGCGGCCGGCGCCGGCCCGGCCCGGTCGGCGTCGAGCAGCAGCTCCGAGACGATGACGAGCCCGCCCGGCTCCAAGGCCGCGAAAACCTTGGCGAGCAGCCGCCGGTTGGTTGCCTCGTCCCAGTCGTGCAGGATCATGCTGAGCAGCACGACGTCGTACCCACCGGGCAGTTGACCGTCTTGCAGGAAATCGCCCGGCGCCGTCCCGATCCGGTCGCTGAGACCGGCCGCGGCCGCCTTCGCCGCGGCGATCTCACACACGTGGGGCAGATCGAAGACTGTCGCTTTCAGGTCCGGGTGGGTCCGGCAGAGTTCGATGTCGTACGCGCCGGAGCCGCCCCCGACATCGAGCAGCCGCCCGCGCCCCTTCAGGTCGACGGTCTCGCTCAGCGCCCGCGCCGTGAACACCGACGTCGAATACATGGCGTCCCAGAACGTCGACAGCATCTGTGGATCCGCGGTGTCGAACATGGACTCCTGGGTTGCCGGATCCCACGTGAGCGGCCGGTCGGTGCGCAGGGCCTCGCCGATCCGGTGCCACGGCAGGTAGGTGCGCTGATCGCAGTAGGTCACCTGGCCGCCGAAGTAGTACGGCTTGCCCCGTACGAGGAACTCCTCCGCGATGGCCGAGTTGCGGTAGCCGTCGCCGTCGCGTTCGAGCAGGCCGAGCGAGGCGCAGGCGGCCAGCAGCAGGTCGGCCGGCCGCTCCGGAAGGCCTATCTGTTCCTTGGTGAGGGTGCGCCCGCCCGCGAGCCGCGTGAAGAGGTCCAGCTCCACCGCGGCCGCGAATGTCTTGAAACTCCAGAACCCGGTGACGAGCTCCATCAGGGGTGTGGGCGTCAACATCCATCGATCATGTCGTCAGGACGAGTTTGCCCGTCACCCGCCCCTCGGCCAGCCGCCGCATCGCCGTGGGCGCCTCGCCGAGCGGGTAGGAACGTTCCAGGGGCGGGTCGGTGAGCGCGGTGAGGGCTTCGAGGTCGGCCCGCCGGGTCAGCGCGAGGGGGGCGCGCAGCGTCTGCTTGGTGAAGGGGGAGACGGCGAGGAGCTGAAGGCTGCGCTCCAGGCCGCCGAGGAAACGGCCGCCGTCCTCGCCGCCGGCGATGGCCAGGACGCCGCGCGGCTTGAGCAGCTTGCGCAGCTCACCCAGCGGGCGGTTGCCACCACACTCGACGATCAGGTCGTAGCGGCCTGCCAACGGCGTCGTGGTGTAGTCGATGACGGTGTCGGCCCCGAACCGTTCGACCGCCTCGATCTTGCCGGGGCTGGTGGCGGCGGTGACCCGGTCACCGCGCAACTTGGCCAGCATCACCGTGAACGCGCCGACCCCGCCGCCGGCGCCGAGGACCAGGACCTCACCCCGGCCCTTGGCCAGTACGAGGCGTGCGGTGGCCCCCGAGGTGGGCATGCAGGCGGCCTGTTCGAAGCTCAGGTGGGCCGGTTTGCGGAAAAGCTTGGCGGGCTTGGCTTTGGCGTATTCGGCCCAGGCGGAGCTTCCCGACCCGTACACCTCGTCGCCGACCTTGAATTCGGTGACCTCGGCGCCGACCGCGGCGACCCGGCCGGCCAGATCCATGCCGATCGTGCGGTGGCGCGGCTTGCCGAGCCCGAAACCGAGCCGTGCCACCAGCGGCAGGCCGGTCATGGCATGCCAGGCGCCACGGTCGACACCGGCCGCGCGGACCTCGACCAGCACCTGCTTGGGCCCGGGCTCCGGCTTGGCGACCTCCTCCAGGCGGAGCACATCGGCGTTTCCGTACGTGTCCTGGACAACCGCTTTCATGTCTGCTCACCTTCCGGGTACTGGAACACGTCGTCGAGGCCCACGCCGAACACGCGGGCGATCTGAAAGGCCACTTCCAGGGAGGGCGAGTAGCGCCCCTGCTCGATGGCGATGACGGTCTGCCGGGTGACACCGATCCGGTCGGCGAGCTGAGCTTGCGTCATCTCGCCGTGGCTGAAGCGCAGAGACCGGATCGCGTTGGTGATGCGGGTCGGTTTCACCACGGGTGGAACCCGCGGCGGTAGGCGAAGATCCGGGCGGTCGACCCGAGCACGGCCGACAGGACGAACGACAGGTAGATGACGTTGGCGATCCAGAAATGCCGCACCTCGGCGAACGCGAGCAGCATCGCCGCCACCGCCCCGGCCACGACCAGCGACTGTCCGATGTGGTCGCCGAAACGCCCGATCTCCCGGTCACGCTGATCGGTCTGCCGGTCCTTGCCGAAGAACATCCCGATGACGATGTTGGCAACGATGCCCCCGCCAACGGTCCACAGAGCGGCCTTCACGTAGCCGACGTCGGCCGCGAGCAGCAGCAGATAGATCACATAGCCCAGAACGCTCGTCACAGCGAGGCTCCAGGCCCGTTTCTCCTCGAGAGGCATGCATCGAATGTAAAAGATCCACGACACCAAGTCAAAGATCTTTGACACGCCTCCCTCAGCGTCCTCTCAGCTGCACTCGGCGATCAGGGCGGACACGGGGCGCGACCGTATCAACGAGATTTGATCTCGTCCCGAGTTGCCGCCGCAAACGATTGAGGTGAGGATCGATGCCATCCCCCAAGGGTTGGAGGCGGTACCGTTGTCCCTGCTCACCGCGCTCGACCGCCAGCACACCGTGGCGCCGGCCGGGTACAGCCGGTGGTTGATCCCGCCGGCCGCGCTCTCCGTGCATCTGTGCATCGGCCAGGTCTATGCGACCAGCGTCTACAAAAACTCGTTCATCGCGCACTTCGACGCCAGCCAGACCGCTATCGGCATCATCTTCAGCATCGCCATCGTCATGCTGGGCCTGTCCGCGGCCGTCGGCGGCACCTGGGTCGAGGCGAACGGCCCCCGCAAGGCCATGTTCGTCTCCGCCTGCTTCTGGGCGTCCGGCTTCCTGGTCAGCGCCCTCGGCATCGCCACCGAGCAGCTGTGGCTGGTCTACGCCGGCTACGGCGTCCTCGGCGGCATCGGCCTCGGCATCGGCTACATCTCCCCGGTCTCCACGCTGATCAAGTGGTTCCCGGACCGTCCCGGCCTCGCCACCGGCCTGGCCATCATGGGCTTCGGTGGTGGCGCTCTGATCGCCAGTCCCGCTTCAAGACAACTGCTTTCCCTGTACGACTCGGACTACGACCCGAACGTGGCCACCTCAGTGGCGTCGGGTCACGCTCTGGTGCTCCTGTTCCTGACCCTCGGCATCGGCTACTTCCTGATCATGATGTTCGGCGTGGCCAACATCCGCGTTCCCGCCGAGGGCTGGCGGCCGGCCGGCTGGGATCCGTCCTCGGTCCGGGAGAAGCGACTGGTCACGACCGCGAATGTCTCGGCCGCGAACGCCATCCGGACAAAAGCGTTCTGGCTCTTGTGGGTCGTTCTGTTCTGCAACGTGACGGCCGGGATCGGCATCCTGGAGCAGGCCAGCCCGATGATCCAGGACTTCTTCCGCTCCGACGGCGTCTCCACCGTCAGCGTGGCCGCGGCCGGCGGTTTCGTGGGCGTACTGTCCCTGTTCAACATGGCCGGCCGCTTCGCCTGGTCGTCGACCTCCGACCTGATCGGCCGCAAGCCCATCTACATGGTGTACCTGGGCGTGGGCATGGCTCTCTACCTGCTGCTGGCCCTGGTCGGCGACGTGGCGACGGCCTTGTTCGTCCTCATGGCCGGTCTGATCATCTCCTTCTACGGCGGTGGCTTCGCCACAGTGCCCGCGTATTTGCGTGACCTCTTCGGCACGTACCAGGTGGGCGCCATCCACGGCCGCCTCCTGACGGCATGGTCCGCCGCCGGCGTGGCCGGTCCGCTGATCGTCAACGGCTTCCTGGACCAGCAGGGCAAGCCCGGCACCTTGACGTCGTCGGCCTACCAGCCGGCGTTGCTCACGATGGTCGGCGTCCTGGCCGTCGGCTTCGTAGCCAACCTGCTGATCCGCCCGGTCCCGTCGGCCTACCACGAGCCCACGACCCCCGCCGCGAAGGAGGCCGCCGCATGACCACCGAGGACACCCCCACCACCACGACCAGCACCGTCCGCCTGGTCCTGTCCTGGCTCCTGGTGACGGTCCTGCTGGGCTACGGCATCATCCAGACCCTGATCACCGCCGCCAAGCTCTTCGAGTAACACCCCGACGGCCGCGCCCAGCTAGGGCGCGGCCGTCCCATATCCCTGGTCCATCCGAAACGTCATCGGATCGGTCCCGGTCGCCGTCACATACTCGACCAGCGCCGCCCTCAGCGACTCGGGAATGCCGGCGCCCTTCCATTCGAGGCAGGTGAACAGTTCCGCGGCACCGTCGAGCTGGCTCGCGCTCAACGGGGCCGACGTCAGCGCTTCGAAGATCGTCTCCTTCGGTTCAGTCAGCAGGAGGCGCCGCGGTGCCAGTTCGTACCACGGCGTGCCACCCATCGAGGTGCTGTGCCGTGGCGGGACGCCGGCCCAGCCCACCAGCGTCCGAATGCGCTGAACCGGATCGGGGTATTGCCGGGCCACCAGACCGGCGAGCGCTTCCTCCGCGTCGTCCTCGCGGCGCGACGCCCTTTCGGCGGCCTCGGTGAGTGGTGGCGGTGCGGCCGCCACCCACTGGACGCGGCGTGCCTCCTCCTCGGCGTCCTGTCGCGCCAAGCTCTGCTGGGCCTCATGCGACCCGGTCAATCCCCGTCCGGCCAGCCACTCGGTCAGCCCCGGGCCGTCGGCCAATTCCGCGTCGCAGTTCCCGAGACGACGATCGTCGGCCACCCCCGGCACAGGCAACGATCTCCGGTTCCGCCGTCCACGACGGCCAGCAGGCGGGCCAGCCGATCAGCACTCGAGCGGCCCGGGCCAGCACGCTTTCCATCAGCGCCGTGCTGGGAACCTCATCGCCGCGCATGTCAGAAGTCCATCCCGCGGTCGCCGCGGTAGGGCGGTGGCGCCAGCTCGCGCTTGGACCGGCGGACGATCAGCACCACCCACAGCACGACGACCAGGCCGGCCAGCCCACCGAGCACCAACCAGACGCCCGGCCCGCTGTTCGGGTTGTCGTAGGCGACCGCGGCGGGCTTGTCGTCGACGGCCATCAGCGCCGCCTCCGGCACCGTGAAGTCGAATTGTCCCTGCGCCTCGCCGGGCGCGGCGACGCCCGCGCTCCACGACACCCGGTAGGTGCCGGGCGCCAGATGCCGCACCGGCTGCACGATGTTGAGGTCCATGAAGACGTCGAGGTCGCCCGAGGCGTAGTCGGCCCCGTCCGGGCCGGTCACCTCGACGCTGCTGTAGTTCGCGTGCACGGCCCGGGTGAAGCTGAGCCGCACCTCGGTGATCGGCGCCGTGAGCGTCGACCCGGCGACCGGCACGGTTTGGAGGACGGCGATGTCGGCCCGCGCCGGTGAGGCGCCCGGCCCCGCGATCAGAAGCACGACGGCGGCAAGAAGGGAAGCGGTTCTCCGAAGCACCGACGGATGATCGTCGATCTTGCCCGCTCGCGCCACCCCGTCGTCGCACTTTTTGTCCCTCGCCGGGGCCTGTTGCGGCGCGACCGTGGGTCACAGGAGCGCTGGGAGGAGGCAACCGGCATGGACGGTCCGGCGCGGATCGACGTCGTTCGGGGCGGCACGGTGCGTGTCGTGCTGGCCGGAGCGGTCGTCATGGTCCGGCACGACGAGGTGCTGGCGCAGGCGGAGCGGGCCATCAAGGCCGAGCACAGCACCCGGGTCGATGTCGACCTGGCCGAGGTCACGGCGCTGGACTCGTCCGGGATCGCGCTGCTGATCCTTCTGCGCCGGCTGGCCACCCGGTCCCGCGCCGAGTTCCACGTGCGAGGGGCGCGCCAGGAGGTCTTCCGGCACCTCGAGATCGCCGGGCTGGCCCGGTTCTTCGGCGTGGAACCGCCCGATGGCCCCGGCGAGGCGGAGACCGGCGTGCCGTCCGGCGCCGCCGTTCCCATCCTCGACGAGCCGTTCGACCGGCAGAGCATCCGGGCGATCCGGGACCGGCTCCTGACGTGCCACGAGTTGCGGCCTGACCGGGTTCGACCGGTACAAGCTGCTGCTCGCCGCGACCGAGATCATGGCCAACGCGGTGTTCCACGGCGGCGGGCGGGGAGTCATCACCGTCGAGCGCCGGGACGACCGGTTGATGATCCGGATCGCCGATCGGGGCCCCGGAATCCCGCGACGGCACCGGACGCAGAGCCCTCGCCCGAGGCCCGGGCGGATCGGCTCCGCCGGCCTGTGGCTGGCCCGGCAGGTCTGCGAGCGTGTCGAGATCACCACCGGGCCCGGCGGCACGACGGTTCTGCTGACGTACGTGATGCCGTCGCCGTGAATCCCGTACTCGTCTGCCCTCCGGACTTTCTCCTGGCCGCGTATCGGGTGCTCGGGCAGTCGCTCAACCTGCACCGCAACGCCCAGTCCGCCGTCCGCCTCGCCGTTCCCGCGCTGGCCGGGGCCGCGGCCCTGATCCTCTGCCCGGGGCCGGGCCAGGCGCAGTGGTGGACCAGCGCCCGCTCGGGTGAGGTGCCGCGTGGCAAACTGCCGGGCTGGATCAGGGCCGCGCTCGCCGGCGAGGACGGCGCGTGGGCGCGGACGGTCGGCTCCGGACGGTGGGCCCTGCCCGGCGGTACGGACCATGACGGGCACGGTGCGATCGTCCGGCTCCCCAGCGATCACCTCTGCCCGGGTGTGCTGGTGCTGCTGCGCGACCCGGACCGCCCGGTCTTCGACGAGGCTGAACTCGCCCTGGCCGGCCGGTACGCCGAGCCGGTCGGCCGCGCCGTGACAGCCGCCCTTCTCCACCGCGATCAGGTGCGGGTCGCCGACGCCCTGCGCGCGGCCGTGCGGCCGGCCCCGCTGCCGTCCGTGGCCGGCCTGGAACTGGCGTCCGCGTACCGGCCGGCCCGCGAGGCCATGCACATGAGCGGCGACATCGTGCACGTCGAGCCGCTGGCCGGCGGCGGCGCCCTGTGCATCGTCGGCGACGTCTGCGGCAAGGGTGTCGACGCGGCGGTGGCGGGCGGCCGGCTTCGGCAGTCCCTGCGGATCCTGCGGCGGCTCACCGAGCAGCCCCTCGACATCCTCTCCGTGCTCAACGACGCCTCCTTCGACGCCGGCAGCGGGGCGACCCAGTTCACCACCGCGGTCGTCGGCTCGATGCGGGCGGCGCCCGACGGCGGCGCCCTCCTGCGCCTGGCCGCCGGCGGCCATCTTCCGCCTTTGGTGGTGCGGCAGGGCGGAAGGGTGGAGCCGGTGCGGATCGGCGGCATGATGCTCGGCGCCGACCTGCCGGGCCACTTCACCGAGACGGTCGTCTGGCTGGCACCGGGCGAGACCTGCGTCCTCTACACCGACGGCGTGACCGAGGCCGGCGGACCGGAGGGGCCGATGTTCGGCCAGGTCCGGCTGGCCGGGTTGCTGGCCGAGTACGCGGGCGCGCCGGCCGCCGTGCTGGCCGAGCGGATCGAGCAACGGGTCGCCGACTGGCTGAACGGGGCCGAGCACGACGACATCGCGGTCCTCGTCGTGCGGGCCGATCCACCTCGCGGAGGAGACGAACGATGACCGCGGCGACCCATCCCGAGTGCCCGGCCCTGCTGGGCCATCTCCTGAGCGCCGACGAGCAGGCCGCGCTCCGGCTCGTCCGCCGTCTCGTCGAGACCGGTTCGAGCCCGGAGGACATTTTGCTGCGGTTGATCGCGCCGGTCCAGGCGGACATCGGGGAACTGTGGGCGGCCAATCACTTGTCGGTGGCCGGCGAACATGTGGCGAGCTACATCAACGAGCGGGCGGCCGCGGTCGCCTGCGCCGGATCGGACCGGCCGCCGTGGCGGCCGGAGAAGCTGGTGGTCGTCTGCGCGGACGGCGAGTGGCACACCCTGCCGTCGAGGCTGCTCGCCGAGACTCTGCGCCTGCGCGGCTTCGCCATCACCTTTCTGGGCGCCAGCGTCCCGCCCGCACACCTGACGTCGTACCTGCAACAGGAGGAGCCGGCGGCGGTGCTGCTCAGCATCTCGTTGCCGGTCCGGCTGCCGTCGGCCCGCCGCTCGGTGCAGGCGGCCCGGCTGGCGGGCGTGCCGATCCTGTGCGGCGGCCGGGGTTTCGGCGACTCGGCACGCTGGGCGCGCCGCCTCGGCGCCGACGCGTGGGCCGCCGACGCCGTCGAGGCCGCCGCCGTGCTCGAGGACTGGCCACCGCGTCACCCGGCGCGGGCCGGCTTGGACCACCTGGCCGACGACGAGTACAGCCGGCTGGTCAAGGAGACACCGGCGTTGGTCGCGAGCGCCTTGGCCGTC
Source organism: Paractinoplanes atraurantiacus (assembly GCF_900215205.1). Lineage (GTDB taxonomy): Bacteria > Actinomycetota > Actinomycetes > Mycobacteriales > Micromonosporaceae > Actinoplanes > Actinoplanes atraurantiacus. The sequence goes on along the minus strand of NZ_OBDY01000040.1, from coordinate 24,601 downwards.
CTGGACCAGCGGTTCCGCCCGATGAGCGCCTACACGACCCGGCAGCGCGAGGCCACGGTCGAGGACCTGGGACACATCGCGGCTTTCCTGGCGGCCGCCGTCTACGTCGACGACGACACCTTGTTCACCCGTTTTCTTCAGTGGCTGGCCCCCTGCTGGCCGCCCGGCACGTGCCCCCGGCAAGCTCCGACCTGGTCCTGGAGCACTTGCAGGAAACGCTGAACGAACGCACCCGCACCGCCCGAGTGCTGGCCGCGGGCCGGGCGGCGCTCCAATCCCGTCTATAGCTACGGCACGACGACGAGTCTGCTGCCCCGCAGGTCGGTGCGTTGCCAGGCCGTCTCGATGTCGCTGAGCGGGACCCTCACCACGTCGAAGGTCAGCTCGCCGGATCGCGCCCACGTCACTACCTGGCCGTACGCCTCCTGCATGGTCTGCGGGCTGAGTCCTTTGGCCGCACCGCAGATCTCCACGCCGGAGGTGCGCAGGCTGTCCGCGGTCAGAGCGATCGCGGCGCCGGCGGACTCGCCGATCTGGATCAGCCGGGTCGGTGTGGGGAACGCGAACGACTTCGGAACCAGCGATCGCAGCAGGACCTCGGTGGGCCGGCCCCACAGGTAGTCCAGCACCACGTCGTAACCATCGCCCTTGGCATCGAGGTACGCCCGCGTCAGCGCCTCGTCCGGCACGGCCGTGTTGATCACCTCGTCGGCGCCGAGGGCGCGAACCTCACGCAGTTGGCCGTCGTCGCGGCCGGTCGCGACGATCCGCCCGGCGCCGAGCAGCCGCACCACCTGCACCGCGAGTCGCCCGGCGACCCCGGTGGCGCCCTGCACCAGCACCGTCTGGCCCGGCACGAAGCCGGCGGCGGTTCTGACGGCCATGCCGGTGATCGCCGTGCCCAGCACGGTCGCGATCGCGGGATCCAGGCCCTCGGCGACCGGCACGTAGGCGCCCTCGGGCACCACCGTCTTCTCGGCGAGCGCGCCGTAGGGCCGGCGTGGGTTGCCGAACCCGACGAGCGTGCCGTCCGGCAGCGCGCCGACGCCGTCGAAGCCGGGAACCGCCGGCAACTGTGCGGTGTACTGACCGCTCGCATAGTGCGTGCCGTCCGCGATGCGCTTGTCGACGTTCTCGACCGCGACCGCCTTGACGTCGATGACCACCTCGTCGTCGCCGGCCACCGGATCGGGGAAGTCCTCGTAGCGAGGCGTGCCGCCGATCTCGTGCAGCACCGCCGCTTTCATCAAAGCTCCCGGCCGAAGAAGGCCGCGACGGCCACCACGTACCGGGGAGGCCGGGCGGACGTGTGGTTCCGCCTGCTGTTCAGCGACGGCCGGAAGCCGGTGCCCTGATGCCCGGCCGGCCGCTCGGCATGCGCGGGAACTCCGGGAACGCGGTGTGTCGTCCGGTGCAGCAGCTTGCCCAACGAGCCCATCGCCATGCTCCTCTCTATCAGTGATAGGGCGGACTCTAGCACTGATAGAGTGACGGCGGGAGGTTCCGAATTGACGCTGGACCGACAGCAGATCGTCGCCGAGGCCGTCGCCCTGCTGGACGCCGAAGGTCTCGACGGCGTGACGACACGCAAACTCGCCGCCCGGCTCGGTGTGCGATCGCCGACCCTCTACTGGCACGTGCCCAACAAGGCGGCGCTGGTCACCGCGGTGGCCGACGCGATCCTCGAGCAGGAGTTCGGCGAGATGTCAGCGCCCGAGCCGGATCAGCATTGGCGCGACTGGCTCAGTGGCTTGGCCGAGAGGCTGCGCCGAGCGCTGCTCGCCCACCCGGACGGCGCCCGGGTCGTCTCCGCCTCGCAGCTCTCCCTCAAGATGGCGGCGATCTCCGAACTGGCCATGAGCACCCTGGTGACGCGCGGCGTCGCGCTGCGGCAGGCGCGCGTGATCGTCCTGACCGTCGAGCGCTTCACGGTCGGTCACGTCCTCGAGGAGCAGGCACCCCGCCCGGACCCGGAGGCCCTGAAGGGCTTCGACATGACCACCTTCACCGCGCAGCACCCGACCGTGATGGCCGCTGTCACCGAATACTTCCAGCCCGGCCGCACCGTGGACGACCTGTTCCGCGACTGCCTCGAGGTGGTCATCGAGGGCGCCGCGGTCAAAGCCGGAGCCGGGCTCAGTCCAGGGGAGCGGTCGACTCCCGGGTGATCAGGCGGGGCGGGATGGTCTCGGTGCCGGAGCCGACGTTGCCGTCTATGGCGGCGAACAAGCGCTGGGCGGCCAAGCGGCCCAGCTGCTCCAGGTTCATGTCGATGGTGGACAGTGGCGGGCGGGCGTTGGCGGCCAGGATGTTCCAGTTGTCGAAGCCGATGACGGCGACCCGGCCGGGCACGTCCAGGTCCTCCTGGTGCAGGACGTCGAGGACGCCCCGGGCGATCTCGTCGGAGCCGGCGAAGATGGCGTCGACCGTCGGGTCTCTCTGCAGCAGCATGCGAGTCGCGCCCCGGCCCCAGGCCTCGGACCACGCCCCGTACCAGACCTGATCTCCCGCCAGGGCCAGTCCTTCCTGACGGAGGCGGTCGAGCGCCCCGGCGGCCCGGTCGCGCGCCGCGCCGTATGTCGCGTCGCCCGTGATGTGGGCTATGCGGCGGCGGCCGTGGCGGATCAGGTGGTCGACGGCCATGCTGCCACCGCCCACGTTGTCGGTGACCAGGGACAGGTCGTTCGGGTCGTCGGAGGGGGAGTAGGCGTAGATCACCGGCACCGGCAGGTCGCCCAATGACGGGCGGGCGTCGGGGCGCGCGCCCACCACGATCAGGCCGTCCACCCGGCGTGACAGCAAGGCGCGCAGGTGGTGGCGCTCGCGCACGTTATCCCCACGGGCGTCGCAAAGGAAGACCGACGTTTGGTCAGATCCGAAGGCATCTTCGGCTCCCATCAGGATGGGGATCGAGAAGCGGCCCTCCAGGTCGGAGGTCAGCAGGCCCACGGTTCCGCTGCGCTGCGTGATCAAGCCCTGGGCCAGCGTGTTCGGGGAGAACGACAGCTGCTCGGCCGCCCGGACCACCTTCTCCCTCGTGGTGGCACGCACCTGGGGCTGTCCGTTGAGGGCTTTCGACGCGGTCGCGATGGACACGCCGGCCAGCTGGGCGACGTCGCGCAGCGTGACCGTGCGCGTGGGCGGCTGGTCTCCGTCCGATCCGGACGGGACACCCATCGAAGCTCTTGACAAGAAATTTCCTCCGTATTACGTTCCTGAAAACGTTTTCGGTCCCCAAAACCCCTGGTCGCTGCGCTGAAGGCTACCCCATAACGGGCATGACCGAAAACTCACCGAAAACATGGAGGTGCTTCCGTGCGACGGACCATATTGAAAGCTGTCGTTGTCGCCGCCCTCGCGGGGCTGATGACGCCCGCGGTAGCCGCCTGTGGTGGCGACGGCGACAAGGGGAACCCCACCGCGGCCCTGGCCGAGGTGACCGCGGAGGGCGTCGACGACGGCTCCGAGCTGACCCTCTGGACCCGCGCCCCGCTCGAGCTTCAGGCCAAGGCGCTCGTGGACGCGTACAACAAAAGCCACAAGAACCAGGTGAAACTCACCATCGTCCCGAACGACGACTATGTGGCGAAGGTCGGTGCGGCGGCCGGCAGCGGCGACCTGCCGGACCTGTTCGCGGCCGACATCGTCTACGTGCCCAACTGGACGAAGGCCGGCCTGTTCGCCGATCTGACGAGCAACATCGGCAAGCTGCCGTACGCCGACAAGATCAACCAGGGGCACATTCAGGCCGGCACGTTCGAGGGCAAGAAGTTCGTGCTGCCGTTCGTGCTCGACCTGTCCGTCATCTTCTGGAACAAGAAGCTCTACAAGGAGGCCGGGCTCGACCCCGAGAAGGGCCCGACGACCCTCGACGAGTTCAAGGAGCAGGCGCTCGCCGTCCAGAAGCTGAACAAGCCGGGCGTCAACGGCACCTACTTCGGCGGCAACTGCGGCGGCTGCGGCGTGTTCACCTGGTTCCCGATGGTGTGGGCCAGCGGCGCCGAGGTGATGGACGCCGAGGGCAAGAAGTCGCTGCTCAACAGCCCCGAGGCGCAGAAGGTCTACAGCACCTGGAGCGAGCTGCAGAAGGCCGGCGCCATCGCGCCCGGCTCCAAGGACGAGACCGGCGCGACCTGGGTCGCCGCCTTCCAGGAGAACAAGATCGGCGTCATGCCGTACCCGGCGACGCTGCTGCCGACCGCGGCCAAGACCGTGGACGTCGGCGTCACCGCGATCCCGGGCGCGTCGGCCGGTGACGGCTCGACCTTCGTCGGCGGCGACGGCATCGGCGTCTCCAAGGACTCCAAGAAGGCGCAGCAGGCCTGGAACTTCCTGTCCTGGATGATGTCCGAGCAGGGTCAGGTCGACGTCCTGGCCGCCAACAACACCTCGCCGTCGCGCACCGACCTGGCCGACAACCAGTACTCGGCCAAGGACCCGCGGGTCGCGACGATCAACAAGGTGGCGGCGTCGCCGCAGAGCAAGACGCCGGTGGCGGTCAACTTCCAGCAGGCGTTCAACGCGCCCGGCAGCCCCTGGGTGACCCTCTTCCGCAACCAGGTCTACGGCGACGGAAAGAGCCTCGAGAAGGACAACGAGGCCATCACGCAGGTCCTCGGCCAGTGATTCAGCAGCGGCGCCGGGGAAACCCGGCGCCGCCCAAGGAGGAACCTCCCGTGGCATCACCTCTCGTCGCGCAGCGGGAAGCAAGCGCAGCGCCGCTGAAAGCAACGAAGAAGCGCTCGAAGGCCATCGCGGGTTGGGGTTACGCGACCCCCACGGCCGTCTTCGTCCTGCTCTTCTTCGTCGTGCCGATCATCATCGTCGCCCGGATGTCGGTCTCCGACTGGGGCCTGTTCGCCGGCGACCAGGGCTGGAACGCCCCGGAGAACTACCAGGACGTCCTCGACGACCGGCTGCTGTGGCCGGCGGTGTGGTTCACCATCAAGTACACCGTCGTCACCACCGTGATCCTGCTGGCCCTGGCCCTCGGGCTGGCGCTGCTCGTGCAGGAGTCGACGCGCTGGACCGGCTTCCTGCGGACGTCCTTCCTGATCCCGTCGGCGCTCGGCCTCGCCTCGGCCTCACTGCTCTTCTACGCCCTCTACTCGCCGCAGAGCAGCCCGCTCGACTTCTTCGGACCCGTGTCGTTTCTCGGCACGCCGGGCAAGGCGCTCTGGTCCACTGTGGCCCTCATCGTCTGGCGGTTCGCCGGCTTCTACATGCTGCTGCTTCTCGTCGGCCTGCAAGGCATTTCCGGAGATGTGTACGAGGCGGCGCGGCTGGACGGCGCGAATCGGTGGCACACCTTCCGGTACGTCACCCTGCCGCTGCTGAAGTCGTCGATCGCGCTCTGCACGATCCTGTGCGTCACCGGCTCCCTGCTCGCCTTCGACCAGTTCTACATCCTCACCAAGGGCGGGCCGGACAACAGCACCATCACCATCGTCCAGCTCGTCTACAACATGGCCTTCCAGGGACAGAACAACCTGGGCCGGGCGGCCGCGCTGTCGATCCTCATCCTCATCGCGCTGCTGGTCCTCAACGCCCTCCAGTTCCGCGGCCTCCGAGACAAGGAGAGCTGAGCATGTTGCGCTTCGTCCGCATGCCCCAGTACGTACTCACCGGCGCCCTTGCTCTGCTCTTCCTCTTTCCGCTCGTCTGGGCCTCGTACGCCTCGGTGAGCCCGCAGCCCGGCACCGCGCAGACCAGCGGCTTCGGTTTCGCCAACTACGAGACCCTGGCCAACTATCAGGCCGGCATCGGGCAGTACCTGCTGAACTCGACGCTCGTCTCGGCCATGACCGTGCTGTTCACGCTGGGCGTGGCCACCTTCGGCGGGTACGCGTTCGCGATGTTCAGGTTCCCCGGCCGCAACGCGCTGTTCCTGGTGACCCTGGCCATCCTCATGGTGCCGTACGCGACCCTGCTGATCCCGCTCTACGTCCTGCTCAACCAGCTGGGGTTGCAGAACTCGCTGTTCGGCCTGGCCCTGGTGCTCACCATGTTCCAGCTGCCGTTCGCGGTCTTCATGATGCGCATCTCGTTCGAGGCCATTCCCAAGGACCTCAAGGAGTCGGCCGAGGTGGACGGCTGCGGCAGTTTCCGCGCGCTCACCCACATCCTGATGCCGGCGGTGAAGCCGGGCCTGATCACCGTGGGCCTGTTCGCCTTCCTGGCCGCCTGGAACGACTTCATCACCCCGCTGGTGCTGATCAGCGACTCCGAGAAGCTGCCCCTGCCGCTGGCCGTGGCCAACATGCGCCAGCAGGTGATGGGCATCGTCGACTACGGAGCGACGGAGGCCGGCGTGGTCGTTCTCGCGCTGCCCTGCATCGTGCTGTTCCTCGCCCTCCAGCGGCACTACGTCCGTGGTTTCATGTCCGGCGCACTCAAGGGTTGATCAACACGTGACCATCAACGAAGCACTCCCCACTCGTACGGACTGGACCGAGCGCGGGGGCACTCCCGCCGTCCCCAGCACCGGCCGTCTTCGTCCACTAGGCCTGCGCGAGGTCACCCTGCGCCCCGGTTTCTGGCAGCAGCGCCAGGAGACCAACCGGGCCGCGTCGCTGGCGCACATCGAGCACTGGCTGGAGAAAGCGGGCTGGCTGCCCAACTTCGACGCCGCCGTCGAGGGCCGGCTGCCGGCCGACCGCCGCGGCCGCGAGTTCTCCGACAGCGAGGTCTACAAGCTTCTGGAGGCCATGGCCTGGGAGTACGGGCGGGCCGGCGACCAGGACCTCGACGCGCGCTACCGGGCCATCGTGCGCCGGGTCGCGGCGGCGCAGGAGGACGACGGCTACCTCAACACCAACTTCGGCCGTCCGGGGCAGCAGCCGCGCTACAGCGATCTGGAGTGGGGCCACGAGCTCTACTGCTACGGCCACCTGATCCAGGCCGGTGTCGCCGCCGCCCGGGCGTACGGGATCAACGACGAACTGGCCCGGGTGGCGATCCGGGCGGCCGACCACGTCTGCGCGACGTTCGGCCCCGACGGCATCCCGTCGGTCTGCGGCCACCCGGTGATCGAGCCGGCCCTGGCCGAGCTCTACCGCGTCACCGGCGACAGCCGCTACCTCGACCAGGCCAGCCTGTTCGTCGAGCGCCGCGGCCACCAGGTCCTCGACGACATCGAGTTCGGCCGGGCGTACTTCCAGGACGACCTGCCCGTCCGCGAGGCCGGCGTGCTGCGGGGCCACGCCGTCCGCGCGAACTACCTGGGCGCGGGCGCGGTCGACGTGGCCGTCGAGACCGGCGACACCGACCTGCTCGAGGCGGTGGCCCGGCAGTGGCGCACCGCGGTGGCCCGCCGCACGTACATCACCGGCGGGGTCGGCTCCCGGCACCAGGACGAGGCCTACGGCGACGACTACGTGCTGCCGGCCGACCGGGCGTACTCGGAGACCTGCGCCAGCGTCGGCTCCATCATGCTGAGCTGGCGGCTGCTGCTGGCCGAGGGCGACCCGCGCTACGCCGACCTGATCGAGCGCACGCTGTTCAACGTCGTCGCGGCCTCGCCGGCCGACGACGGCACCCGGTTCTTCTACACCAACACGCTGCACCAGCGGGTGCCCGGCACCGAGCCGCAGCCCGACCAGATCGTCCCGCGGGCCGCGTCCAGCCTGCGCGCGCCCTGGTTCGCGGTGTCCTGCTGCCCGACGAACCTGGCCCGGACCTTCGCCGGGCTCGGCGCCTATCTCGCCACCACCGACGAGGACGGCGTTCAGATCCACCAGTACGCGGCGGCGGCGCTCGAGGTGTCCCTGCCCGGCGGCCGCACGGTCGCGTTGGAGATCGATACCAAGTACCCGGCCGACGGCCGCATCGCCATCCGCATCGCGCGCGCCCCCGAAACCCCGTGGACGCTCAGCCTGCGCGTGCCCGGATGGGCCGAGGGCGCCACTGTGGACGAAGGCGCCGGCCGGCGCCGGGTCGAGCCCGGCACCGTGCAGATCCGCCGCCGCTTCACCGCGGGCGAGGTTGTCGTCCTCGACCTGCCGGTGCGGCCCCGGATCACCTTCGGCGATCCGCGGATCGACGCCGTGCGCGGCAGCGTCGCCGTCGAGCGCGGCCCCGAGGTCTATGCGGTCGAGTCGGTCGACCTGCCCGGCGGCCTCAGCGTCGACGAGGTGCGCCTCGACCTCGACGCCGGCCTGTCCGAGCGCGACGGCGAGGTCGTCGCCTCCTTCCGCAAGCTCCCCGCGGGCAGCGACGCATGGCCGTACGGCGCACCCACCGCGCCGGCGGGGGAGGCCACGACGTTCGAGGCGCCGCTGCACCCGTACCACCGATGGGCCCGTCGCGGCCCCTCCACCATGCGCGTCTGGCTGCCGGTCAACGGCGACTGACGGCCTGCGAAACACCCCCCGAAGAAAGGTGTCCCCGTCCGTGCAGACACCACGCTTGAGGGCGGCACTAGCCGCTGGATTGCTCCTCACCTTCTTAAGTCCGATAGCCGCCGCCGAGGCGGCGCCCAACGCCGGCACGCCCTTTCCCGTCTTCAAGGGCGACGCCAACCCCGTTCCCGACGAGCGCACCGGCTACCACGTCCGCAACCAGCTCCAGGGCATCTTCGACGCCGACGTGGCGGCCGGGGCCGGCAACTCCACCGACAACGACTTCTGGGTCGACAAGATGCTGGCCCGGGCCGGCAACCAGCCCGGCGGCTCCAACGGCGACGCCAACCAGTACCTGTTCAGCCGGGGCCGCGCCGCCTTCATGAAAACCCACACGCCCGGCGTTCTCGGCTTCGGCGGCGAGCTCGCCTACATCGAGTCGATCGCCGGCGGCCAGGGCGGCTACACCATCACCGCGTCCGTGAACGGCGCCGACGTCACCCTCACCGAGGACGCCGCGCAGCGCAAGCAGACGCCCAGTTACTGGCGTTCGGTGTTCACCAGCACCGCCGCCGGTCTGCGGATCGTGCAGACCAAGTACATCACCGACCAGAACGTGCTCGTCACCGACGTCGACGTGACCAGCACGAACGGGGCCAAGGACGTCACGCTCACCGCGAGATCGCCCTTCGCCCGCACCATCGAGAGCGACAACGGCGAACTCACCGGCGCCGTTCGCGCTTTCAACAAGCTGACCGACCTGTTCCCGCGGTTCTCCGGCGACGGCTTCGCGCCGGTCGACGGCACCCTCAAGCGCACGCTCGCGGTTCCCGCCACCGGATCCGCCCGCACGAAGGTGCAGCTCGGCCTGGTCGCCAAGGAGGTACCGGCCTCGGCGTCGGAGTACGAGCACTACCGCGGCCTCGCTCCGGCCGCCGCCTACAAGGAGCACGTCACCGCGTACAACCGCTGGTGGGCCCAGAACGTCCCGTATCTGGACACCCCCGAGAACAACATCGACAAGACGTTGTTCTACCGCTGGTGGCTGATGCGCTACAACTTCCTCGACGCCGACATCCCGGGCAACGACTACCAGTTCCCGACGTCGATGGAGGGCGTGCTCGGCTACAACAACGCCATCGTGCTGACCACCGGCATGTTCATCGACGACCTGAAGTACTTCCGGGACCCCAGTTTCTCGTACGGCCCGTGGGTGTCGGCCGGCGAGGTCGCGAAGAGCTCCAAGTACGTCGACAACCCGGGCGACCCGGCCAACTGGTCGAACAGCTACACCGAGTACATCTCGGAGGCGGCCTGGCGCTCGTACCAGCTGCACGGCGGGCCGGCGTCGATCGCCGGGAACCTCGCCGAGTACGCCGAGAGCGACGTCGAGGGGCTGCTCGACGCGTACGACTTCGACGGCAACGGTCTCATCGAGTACAGCTGGGGCGCGATGACCGGCAACGACGCCGACGCGGTGTCGTTCGACTGGAAACCCGGCAACATGGACCGCACCGAGAACGCCTATCTGTACTCGAACGCCAAGGCGGCCGCGGCCGCTTACCGTACCGCTGGGAACGCGGAGAAGGCGGCCGAGATGGACGCCTTCGCCGCCCGCGTCAAGACCGCCGTGCTCGACTACCTGTGGGAGCCCGCCCGTGACACCCCTGACGAGATGGGACTCAAAGGCAATCTGCTGAAACATCGGCACGTGGCGAGTGACTCGCTGGTGCCGTGGAAGGAGATCAACAACTACTACCCGTTCTCGGTCGGGCTGATGCCCAAGCCGGGTGACCCCGATTACGACCAGCCCTACGTCGAGGCGCTGCGGCTGTTCGCCGACGACGCCCAGTACCCGATCTTCCCGTTCACCACGGCCAACCAGGCCGACAAGGCGGCCGCGGCCGCGCAGGGCGACCCGGGCAGCAACAACTTCTCCGTCATCAACTCGACGGTGACGTTCCGGATGCTCTCCTCGGTGCTGCGCAACTATCCGACGCAGTACCTCAACGCCGAGTGGTACAAGAAGCTCTTGTACTGGAACGCCTGGGCGCACTACCAGAACAACGGCGACAACCGGTACCCCGACCAGAACGAGTTCTGGGCCGACGGCTCGGCCGCCAACCAGAGCATCGGCTACCGCTCCTGGATCCACCACACGATCCTGGGCGCCACCAACTTCACCGTGATCGAGGACGCGATGGGCCTGCGCCCGCGCTCCGACGCCAAGGTCGAGCTGGACCCGATCGACATCGGCTGGGACCACTTCACGGCCAACAACATCAAGTACCGCGACAAGGACCTGACGGTCGTCTGGGACGCGCCGGGCGGCCAGCGGTACTACGGCGACACCCCGGAGGGCTACTCGGTCTACCTGGACGGACAGCTCGCCTTCACCGCCGACAAGCTGGGCAAGCTCGTCTACGACCCGGCCACCGGCCAGGTCGACGCGGCGCCGGGAGTACAGGTTCTCACTTCTGAGAAGAGCGCGATCAAAGCGCCCCAGGATGTCACCTACGCCGCCGACGCCCGGGTCACCGACATCATGGCCAAGGCCGGCATGAACACTGCCACCAACGTCGCGGCCGGACACCCCGCCACCGCCACGTTCTCGGCCTCGGGGCGCGCTCCGGCCGGTGCGGTCAACGGCACCACTGTCAACGAGCCCTTCTGGGGCACCGCCGGCTCGCCCAACGCGACCGACGCCATCACCGTTGATCTGGAAGGCTCGCGCAAGATCGACGACGTCCGGGTGCACTTCTACAAGACGTCGACGACCGCCACGGTCCAGGGTTACGTGCCTCCGGCCCAGTTCACGGTCGAGTACGACAACGGTGCCGGATGGGTCTCGATCCCCGGTCAGAGCCGATTCCCGGCCTACCCGCGGGGCAACCTCAATCAGGTGCGCTTCCCGGCCGTCACGGCGCAGAAGTTGCGGATCACCGTGCACCACGCGGCGGGCTCGAAGACCGGCATCAAAGAGGTTCAGGCCTACGACAGCGGCGTGGCCGCGCCGGAGGCCCAGAACGCGGCGCCGCTCGCCGACGCATGGGTGGACTCGACGTACTCTCAGGACGGCTCGGTCCGGCTGCTCGGACTGGCCCAGGACGACGGCACGCCGGGCACCGCGCTGACCTCCTCGTGGTCGGTCGTGGACGCGCCGGCCGGCGGCTCGGTCGCCTTCGACCCGGCCACCTCGCCGACCACGATCGCTCGCTTCACCGAGGCCGGGCGGCACGTGCTTCGGCTGACCGTGCGCAACGGATCCGCGGTCTCCACGAAGGACGTCGTCGTCAACGCGACCGCGCTGACCGAGGGCGAGATCAACATCGCCACCTCGGCCACCGCGTCGGCCAGCTTCACCGCCGGCTGGAACAACGTCAACGCCATCAACGACGACAAGGCACCGTTCTTCAGCGGCGGCTCGAACTCCGACATCTGGGGAACGTGGACCGGCAACGAGCCGGCCACCCGGTGGCTGCAGTACGACTTCGCGTCCGCGGTCCGGGTCAACCGGGCGTCGATCGACTTCTGGTCGGACAGCACGACCGGCGGCAGCGGCGTCGCGGTCCCGAAGAGCTGGAAGGTCCAGTACTGGGACGGCGCGGCCTGGAAGGACGTCACCGGGGCGACCGGCTTCGACCCGGCCGTACGGGGCCGCACCAACGCGGTCAGCTTCGACCCGGTCACCACGACCCGGTTGCGGGCCACGTTCAACGCGCTGCCGAACGCGGCCGGTACCGCGTACTCGGCGGTCGGCGTCACCGAGTGGCGGGTCTTCGCCGCCGCGGCGAGCTCGATCCAGCCGGTCGACGTGCGCACCCAGACAGGTGTGCCGCCGGCCCTGCCGGCCACGGTCCAGGTGACGTACGCCGACGGCGCCACGCTGCCGGTGGCGGTGGCCTGGGGCACTGTCGACCCGGCCAAGCTGGCCGAGATCGGTGACTTCACGGTCAGCGGCTTCGTCGCCGGCACCACCCTCACCGCCTCGGCCCACGTGTGGGTCCGCGGCAGCGCCCCGGTGCAGATCAACACGATCGACCCGGTGGCGGTCACGACGGCGGTCGGTGTCGCGCCCGTCCTGCCGGCCACGGTCACGGTCGGCTACAACGACGGCTCGCGGCAGAGCGGCATCGGGGTCACCTGGGCCCAGATCGACCCGTCCAAGTACGCAGCGGCGGGCACCTTCGAGGTGAGCGGCCAGGTGGCCGGCACCGACAAGACGGCCACGGCCACGGTCACCGTCGGCACGGGCGGACCGGTCGACACCTCGGCCCCGGTGGTCACGCTGACGGCCGCGCCGGAAGCGGCCTGGACCAACACGGACGTGAAGGTGACCGCCTCCGCGACCGACAACCGGGACCAGTCACCGGCCATCGAGGTCGCGGTCGGCGACGGCGCGTTCAAGGACTACACCGGGCCGGTCACGGTGACCACCGAGGGCTCGACCACGGTCAAGGCCCGCGCCACCGACGACGCCGGCAACGTCTCGGCGGTCACCTCGCTCGTGGCCGGCATCGACCGCACCGCACCCACCGCCGCGGCCTCGTTCGACAAAGCCGCGCGGACCGTCACCATCACCGGAACCGACGCGCTGTCGGGCATCGGCGCTGTCCAGTACAAGCTGAGCGGCACCCAGGACTGGACGACGGCGACCGGAGCGGTGCCGATCGGCTCGTCGGCCACCACCGTCGAATACCGGTCGGTCGACAAGGCCGGCAACACCTCGGCCGTGGGGACCCTCGCGGTCGAGGCGGGCCAGGCGCCGGTGAACGTGGCCCGATCGGGCACGGCCTCCGCGTCGTACACGCCGGGCTGGGTCACCCCCGACAACCTGGTCGACGGCGTCACCCCGACCGGGCCGGTCGGGCCGAACACCGACGTCTGGAACACCTGGCCGCAGGTCGGCGAGCAGTGGATCCAGCTCGACTGGGCCTCGCCGGTGACGGTGGACCGCAGCCGCATCTGGTTCATCGATGACATCGACGGCGACGGCAACGGCGTCGCCCCGCCCAGCGCCTGGAAGCTCCAGTACTGGACTTCGGCCGGCGCCTGGCAGGACGTCGAGTCGCCGACGGCCTACGGCAACTCCGCGACGTCGTGGAACACGGTCGGCTTCAAGGCCGTCACGACCACGAAGCTGCGGGCCCTGCTGACCGCCGGCGGCACCGAGGAGGGCAAGGGCGCGCCCGGCGTCCAGGAGTGGGAGGTCTACGACGTTCCCACTTCCGGCTTCCGGGTGGCGGCCGAGGCCAAGTCGCAGTGCATCGCCGGCAAGGCGTACGTGTCGGTCACCGCTCGCAACAACGATGACCAGCCGCTGACCGTCGAGCTCGTCACCCCGTACGGAACGAAGACCGTGACCGATCTCGCCCCCGGCAAGATCGCCTACCAGTCCTTCACCAGCCGGGCCACGCAGATCGCGGCGGGCACGGCCTCGGTGAAGGTCGAGGGCACGGCCACCGTCACCGCCCCGTACGGCTCCATCAGCTGCTCCTAGAGGGAATCGCCTTGAGACCGCTTTCCGCAGCGGTCGCGGGGATGGTCGCGGCCGGGTTGCTCCTCGTAGCACCCGCCGCGGCCGCCCAGGCGGCCGACTCGCACACCTTCACCCACGCCACCAACCCGATCCTGGCCGACGGCTCCTACTACTCGGCCGACCCGGCGCCCCTCGTGGCCGGCGACCAGCTCTACATCTACACCGGCCACGACGAGGCCGGTCCCACCACCAACGACTTCATCATGAACGAATGGGGCGCCTTCCGGACTTCGGACGTCGCGGAGGGACAGTGGACCCACTTCCCGTCGCTGATGCGGCCCGAGACCGTCTTCTCCTGGGCCACACCGGGCCGGGCCTACGCCGGCCAGGTCGTCCAGGGCCCGGACGGCCGCTACTACTGGTACGTCCCGGTCAGCGAGCGCACCAGCACCGCCGCCGACAAGTTCGCCATCGGCGTCGCCGTCTCCGACAACCCGGCCGGCCCGTGGACCGACCACATCGGCGGCCCGCTCATCTCGCAGCGCACGCCGACCGCCAACGACATCCAGAACATCGACCCGACCATCCTGGTCGAGGGCCAGCGCGTCTTCGTCTACTGGGGAACGTTCGGCCAGCTGCGCTTCCTGGAGTACCAGGCCGACATGAAGACCCCGGTCGGCACCCAGCGGACCATCACCGCGCCCACCGGCTACTTCGAAGCTCCCTGGCTCTTCAAGCGGAACAACACCTACTACTTGGCGTACGCCGGTAACAACGCCGGGCCCACGTCCGCGTGCACCCCGGCCAACTATCACGCCTGCATCGCCTACGCGACCGCCTCCGCCCCGGAGGGGCCGTGGACGTACCGGGGTACCGTCCTCACCCCGGTCTCCTCGACCACCAGCCACCCGGGCATCGTCGAGTTCGACGGCCAGTGGTACATCGCCTATCACACGGCGGACGCCGTGGGCGGCAACCACTTCCGCCGCTCGGTGGCGATCGACAAGGTCGAGTGGGACGACACGCAGACGCCGCCGCGCATGAAGCAGGTCGTGCAGACACCGGTGAAGCAGCCGGACCGCACTCCGCGGGCCAACATCGCCCAGGCCGCGCAGGTGACCGTCTCCAACAACCCGGTGCCCACGCAGTACTGGGTGAAGGCGCTCAACGACGAGATCGTGCGGGCCAACCCGCTGCCGCCGGACATGTGGGGCACCTGGACCGGCACCAACCCGCCGCAGCAGTGGGTCCAGTACACGTGGGACCAGCCGATGAAGATCTCCGGCTCGCAGATCGATTTCTGGAACGACCAGCCGCAAGGGACCGGCGTCGGCGTGGCCGCACCGGCCAAGTGGAAGATCCAGTACTGGAACCTGACGACCGGGCAGTGGGCCGACGTGGCCAACCCGAGCGGCTATCCGACCGCCACCCAAGGCTTCCAGAACACCACCTTCGACGCGGTCACCACGACCCAGGTGCGGGCGGTGTTCGACGCCTCGACCAACGGCGCCACCTATTCGGCGGTCGCGGTCGAGGAGTGGAAGGTCCTGGCCGCCCAGCCCGCCTCGGTCACGGCCCCGGCCATCACGGTCGAGGTCGGCGAGACCGGCCTGCCGGCCACGCTGCCGGTCGACGGCCTCCAGATCCCGGTCTACTGGGACGCGCTCACCGCGGCCGACGTGGCCCAGCCCGGCAAGCTCACCGTGTCCGGCAGCGTGCTCGGCTACGCCGCCGGACGGATTACGGCCGAGGTCACCGTCATCTCGCCCGCCGACACCGAAGGCGACACGACCGCGCCCACGCTGACGCTGACACCGAGCGGCAGCGCCGGAACCGAGGGCTGGTACCGGTCGGCGGTCCGGGTGCGGGCGGCCGCGGCCGACGACCGGGGCGGGCGCATGACGATCCGCACCACTGTCGACGCCGCGGCACCGGTCGAGGCCGGTCCGGTCCGCCAGGCCGAGGCCACGGTCTCCGGCGACGGGCGGCACACGGTCAGCGCGACCGCGACCGACCGGGCCGGCAACACCTCGGCGCCGTCCACGCTCGCGGTGAACATCGACGCCACCGCCCCGGCCAGCACGGGCACAGTGGCCGACCGGAAGGTGACCGTCACCGCCACCGACGCCACCTCGGGCCTGGCCCGCATCGAGTACACGTTCGGCGACGGCACCTGGACGCCTTACGCCGGGCCGGTTTCCGCGCCCTCGTCCTCGAAGCACACGGTGTCGTTCCGGGCTCTCGACAAGGCCGGGAACCTGGAGACCGCCAAGTCGGTGGTCATCCCGGCCGACCTCTCGGGGCCGCTGACCGGCAACGTGGGGCCGATCGCGGTGCCGACCGCCTCGTACACGGCCGGATGGAACAGCGTCACCGCGCTCAACGACGACAGCGACCCGGCCAACCCGGGCCAGGCGCAGATCTGGGGCACCTGGTCGGGCACCCGCCCGGCCACCCAGTGGATCCAGTACGACTGGTCGCGGCCGATCCGGCTCACGAGCGCCGAGCTGAAGTTCTGGCGCGACAGCACCAAGGGCACCGGCGACGGCGTGGCCGAACCGGACGGCTGGAAACTCCAGTATTGGGACGGCACGGCGTGGAACGACGTGACCAACCCCAGCGCGTACGGGACGAGCAGCACCGCCTTCAACAAGGTGACGTTCGACCCGGTCACCACCTCGCGGCTGCGGGCCACCATCACCGCCAACGGCAACGGCACCACCTATTCGGCGGTGGCCGTCACCGAATGGCGTGCCTTCGCCGACGAGAGCCGGCCCGCGCTCACCGTGACGGCCCAGCCGCGGTGCATCGCCGGGAAGGCGTACGTCGCCGTGACCGCCCGCAACGAGGGGGACGCCGCCACCGACGTCGAGCTCGTCACGGCGTACGGCAAGAAGGTCTTCGAAAACGTCGCCGCCGGCGGCAATGCCTACCAAGCCTTCGCCGCACGGACGTCCTCGGTGCCGGTCGGCACCGCGACCGCCAACGGCATCACCGCCACCTACTCCGCGCTGAATTGCTCATAGAGGAGAACAGATGAACAGAAGAACCCGCCTCAGCCTGGCCGCGGCCGGCTCCCTGCTGGCCGGCGTCGCCGTCTTCCCGGCCGCGGCGGTCGCCGACCCGGGCGACGAAGCCGAACTCGACGTCAGCGTCGACATCACCGAGATCAAGGAGCCCGGCGTGCTCGCGCTGACCGTGGCCGGCAACTCGGTGGCCCTGAAGGAGGACGGCTCCGACCTGCTGGTCCGGCAGTTCACCGGCACACTGCCGACTGTCACCGTCACCGACACCCGCACCTTGGAGGAGATTCCCGCCGGATCGGCCTGGGCCGTGCTCGGCAGCTCGAGCGACTTCACCGCCGCCGGCAAGCCGGCCATCACCGCCGACCATCTCGGCTGGAAGCCCAAACTGATCGACGGCGGCGACACCGGTCTGGTCTCCGAGGGCTCGGAGGTCGTGACGGTGCTGGACGAGCCGACCCAGCCCGGCAACAACGTGGGTCTCGTCGACCAGGAACTGCTGGTGTCCACCTACGACTCGGCCGAGGTGACCGGCGGCGCCTACACCGTGAACGCCGACCTCAACCTGCGCACCCCGGCCGACGTGCCGGCCGGCTCCTACCACGCCAAGCTGACCCTCTCCCTGTTCGAGTAAGGAACCCCCACATGCGTCGCGTCGCCGTTGCCGTCATCGCCGCCGCCCTCCTGCTGCCGGCGGTGCCGGCAGCGGCGGCGCCCGCATCCGGATCAGTCACCTGGACCGTCCAGCCCGCCGGCAAGAACGGCCCGGACGGCCGCCGCTGGATCGAGCAGACCCTCGACCCCGGCAAGACCGTCACCGAACACCTGGCGGTCCGCAACTTCGGGGACACCAGCGCCGTCTTCGCCCTGAAGGCCGCTGACGGCTACCTGACCGACAAGGGCCGCTTCAACATGCTCCCGTCCGACCGGAAGTCGGTCGACGGCGGTACGTGGATCAGCGTCCAGAAGTCGGTGACCGTGGGCCCCCAGGAGACGAAGGTCGTCCCGTTCACCATCACCGTCCCCGTTTCGGTCAGCCCGGGAGACCACCCGGCCGGCATCGCCGCCACCATCGCCGGCAAGCAGGGCACGGTCCAGGTGGAGAGCCGGGTCGGCTTCCGCGTCCTGCTGCGGGCCTCCGGCGCCGTCGTCGAGTCGGCATCGGCCGGCGAGCTGAAGGCCCGCTACGAGCGTTCGTGGAACCCGTTCCGCCCCGGCGCCGTCTCCCTGTCCTACGCGGCCGCCAACACCGGCAACGTGCGCCTGCCCGTCCAGGCCCGGGCCGAGGTCTCATCACTGCTGGGCACCCGGACCGCCTCGGCCGACCTCGGCGAGCTCCTTCCCGGCGGCACCACCGCCGGCGCGGCCCGCGTGGAGGGGGTGTGGGCGCTGGGCCGGGTGAAGACGACGGTCACCCTGTCGAAGGGTGTCCCGGCCACCGTGACCACATGGGTGGTCCCGTGGCCGCAGTTGTTCGTGCTCGTGGCGGCCGCGGCCCTGGTGTGGTCGATGCGCTGGAATGCCCGCCGCAAGCGGCGCCGCCTCGAGCACCTGCTGGAGGCGGCACGCCAGGAGGGCCGAGCCGGCGCATGAGACATTCACCGGATGTCTCGTGATCCCCTTCCTTCGGCCGTCCTGCGAGCTTTCGGCGCCGACGGCCCGGCCCGCCCGCTGGCCGGTGGGCAGGGCACCTCGTGGGCCGCGGACCATGTGGTGCTCAAGCCGGACGGGGGCGCCCTGCACGAATGGCTGGCCGAGGCGTTCGCCGACGTCACCTGTGAGGGTTTCCGCTTGGCGGCGCCGGTCCGTGCCCGCGACGGCGCGTGGAGCGCGCACGGATGGTCGGCCACCCGATGGGTCGAGGGCACCGAACCGGACTACTCCGCGGCGTCGACGTGGCAGGAGATCCTCACGGCCGGCCGGGCGTTCCACCGAGCGGTCGCCCACGTGGGGCGCCCGCCCTTTCTCGACACGCGACAGGACTGGTGGGCGCAGGCGGACAGAACGGCCTGGTCGGAACGGACCACCAGCTTCGTGCCGGAGTTCGTCACCCTGGCCCGACGTCTGGAGCCCGCGCTGCACCCCTTGGGAACCCCACAGCTCGTACACGCCGACCTGACACAGAACGTCTTGTTCGCTCCAGGACTCCCGCCCGCGATCATCGACATCTCACCGTACTGGCGCCCGCCCGCATACGCCGACGGCATCGTGGTGGCTGACGCGCTCAGCTGGCACGACGCCCCATCGTCACTGTGGAAGACGGTGGGAGTATCGCCAGCAGCGGTAGCCCGCGCCCTGCTGTTCCGAATGGCCACGACAAACGAGCGCCTCCTGTCCGGCGCCGACGCCAACCTACGCGACGAAGCGCGGCGGTACGGTCGCGCAGCCACAGCCATCGGCCTGTGACCCGTGGAGAGGTATTCACTCCCATCTCAAACTGGCCGCCCAGGACCCGCAACTCCAGCTTTTCACTAGTCGGGGATGCGTTTTTCCGCTCGCCGCTATATTCGTCGTCACCAGCCCGGTCTTCTCACGGCCCGAGCGCTCGAATGGCGCCATTCAACGAAGCATTTGCCGGCAACGTTCGATCTCGGATGGCGCGACCGCCGCCTACGGCCGAGTTCCCCGGCGTTGATCTCGGCCGAGACCACCGACTCAGCCCGCACAGCCACCTCGCCCCGGCCCGTCGGCTCAGGCTGCACCTCTTCTCGGCCCGGTCCACCGGTCCAGCTTGAGCCCCGGGTTCGGCCTGCGCTGTCGTCTCGTCCTGGGCCGCCGACTGCACCGGCGTCACCGCCTCGACCGGCGTCACCGCCTCGACCGGCGTCACCGCCTCGACCGGCGTCACCGCCTCGGCCTCACCAAGCATGTCCACGTAGCCGACAGACGCCGCCCGCGGCACGCTGTCTGCCTGGTCAACGCGGCCGCTCGGACCCGGCCGCCGCACCCACTCGACGTCGTCATCCCAGACCAACGGCGGTATGCGCTCGAACGAATCGTGTAAGCCCAACTCCCCGCACACCCGCGAACAGCCATGCAGCCGACACAACTTCAGCGCATGACGCCGCTTCAACCCCCACCGCCGCCGCTCCGCATGATCGCGCCGGAACTCCACCATCGCCGGCGAATGGCTCGGCACCCCAGACCAATCCCGCAGAGAAGCGATTACCGACCTAGAAAAGAACCCCAGCTGCTGCATAAGCCATTATCCCGCCTCCGGAAGATCGAGAACAACAATTCGATCATGCCATTTGAAAATGGCGTTACCCGTCCGAGCGAGGTGCGCAACAATCAATTTCCCTGTCTGTGAGATGGGCATTCTCGTGCCACTTTGCGGGCGCAGTGCGGCGAGGCGGCCGTCCCTGCGGACAGGGTCTAACGCCCCGATAACAGCAGTGGCCATCGCACCGCCAAGGCCCCGCTCGTCGATCTCCCAGACGGCGCGGCTGAAGTCATGCCTGCCATGGTGCGTAGCGAGTTGCCGCGTATGAGGCGCGCGCCGGGCTACCGGACTCGAACCGGCTCATACCTTGCGGTCGTCAGCACAGGAGCGCTGGTAACGGACTTTCCAGCCGCCCCGCCACGATGCATTCGAGGCTTCTGGTGTGCCGCCTTGACCGTCGTTGGTGCTGGTGGCTGATCCGCCGGCTATGCCGTCAGGGTGCGGCCGTGAAGGTGGTGGAAGGCGGCGGTGACCAGCTCGCGCAGCGCCTGCTCGTCGATGTCGGTCAGCCGCTTCAGGTAGAGGCACGACTTTCCGGTGCTGTGCGGGCCGAGCCGGGCCAGCAGGTCGTCGTACTCGGCGAAGCCGGCCGAGACGTACAGGGTGAGCGCCTGTTTGCGCGGCGACAGCCCGACCGCCGGCCAGTCGCCCTCCTGGCCCGAGGCGTACCGGTAGTGGTAGCGACCGAAGCCGATGATCGACGTGCCCCACATCTGCGGCTGCTCGCCGGTCGCCTCGGTCATCAGCGCGCACACCGTCTCGGCGTCGGCCCGGCGTTTCGGGTCGGCGACCGCGGCCACGAACGCGGCCACGCTGGCGTCGTTCGGCGTCGTCTTCGGCATGGCCCCAGCGTAGGCCCGCCACGCCCAGGGGCGCGGCGGGCCGCCGGCGTCACTTGTGCAGGTCGAGCCAGACCAGCCGGTGGTCCGAGGTGGGGAAGCCGTTGACCGGGGCCCAGACCGGGTCGTAGACGCCGGTGAGGCGGGACAGCGGGTCGGACTGGACCGGCCAGAAGACGCCGGCGCCGGTGACCTTCAGGCCCTTGCGGGGCAGCACGTAGTCGGCGCGCAGGTTGCCCGGGGCGGTGTCGGCGAAGTCGGCCGTGTCGTAGCGCGGGTCACCCTCGTGGGTGGCGTTGGCGCCGCCCTGCAGGGCCGCCGCCTCGGCCGCACCGGCGCTCGACGGGCGGGTGCGCGAGTTGATGAGCGGGTGCTCGAGCAGTTGGTTGATGGCGCCCTCGTACGAGTCGCCGTCGAGCGGGTCGGCGTTCTGGTCGCCGGCGATGACGAAGTCCTGGCCGCGCTTCAGGCCGCCGCGGCGGCCCTGGTCGTCGTAGAAGTACCGCGCGCCGGCGACGTAGTCGGCCCAGAACCGGATCTCGTCGTGGTTGCGGCGCCCGTTGCGGTCCTCGGGCCCGTCGAAGGTGGGCGGGGTCGGGTGCGAGACCAGGAAGTGCAACGTCTTGCCGTGCACCCGGACCGGCACGTCCCAGTGGCTCTTCGACGACAGCCGCAGCGCCGCCTGCTCCTCGGCCGAGTAGTAGTCGGTGGGCAGCAGGTTGCCCGGCATGTCCTTCCATCTGAACTGCTGGAACGTGCGGACCGCCGACCGGTCGATCGGGTACTTCGAGTAGACGACCATCCCGTACTGGCCCGGGAACAACCCGAAGCCGTACGAGTCGTCGCCGTACGCCTGATCGCCCGGCGTGGTGTCGATGACGCCGTTGTTGTTCAGGTCGAAGCCCGACGGGACGCCGGTGTTGGAGGGCGCGACGAACCGGTACGGGTAGCGCTGGGCCGGCGCCCCGTTCTGCGACACCCCGAGGAAGTTCTTCGCGAACAGTTCCGCCGCCCGCGGGTCGTAGTCGAACTCGTTGAGCAGCACCACGTCCGGGTGCGCCCGCTGGATGACCTCGGCCACGTTCTTGGCCTGCCGCCGGTACACGTCGTCGACGTCCGGGTTGGCCAGGTGCTCGCGCAGCAGCCCCTGCGAAGGCCGGTTGAGCGACAGGTTGTACGTCGCGACGCGCAGGTCGCGGCTCTTATGGGCCTCGGCCGCACCGGGCAGCGTGCCGAGGGCCACCGTGGCCAGCACGGCGGTAACCAATAGACGTCTCATGCTCCCGTCCTATCCGGAGCGACCTTGATCAATCAACCAACACTAAGGTCTGCCGGGTGAACATTTCTCTTTCGGGGTTCGGCGATCTGGTCGGCGATGCCCGGGTCGTCGCGCTCGGCGAGTCCGCCCACCACGTCCGCGAGTACGACCTCGTACGGCATCAGCTGTTGCAGTTCCTGGTGGAGGAGAAGGGCTTCACGGCGCTGCTCATGGAGTCCGGCTTCAGCGAGGGCCTCGCCCTGACCGCGTGGGACGGCTCCGGCCCGTTCCCCGAGGGCGCGATGACCTATCGCTTCGGCCGCAACCCCGAGATGCAGCACTTGCTCGGCTGGGCCCGCCGGCACGGCGTCGCCTTCTACGGCCTCGATCTGCCGGGCGACCTCGCGTCGATGAGCCCCGCCCTCGACCACCTCGCCAACTTCGACAACATTGATGGTGTACGCCGTCACGCCGACAAGTTCGCGAGCGCGTACACGATGCCCGCGCTGGCCGCCTATCGCGCCATGCCGCAGGAGGACCGCGACGCGCTGACGGTCGCTCTGGCTGAGCTCAGCGCCCGCTTCGCCGTCCGGCATCGTGGCGCCGCCGAGGCCCGGCACGAGTTGCGCCTGCTGGTGCTCCTCGACCAGATGCTGCGCGCGGACCCTTCTCTCAACGTGCGCGACGCCGCGATGGCGGAGACGGTCGACTGGGTACGCGGTCAGGGCCACCGCAAAATCGTGGTAGCGGCCGCCAACACGCACATCCAGCGGGTCTTCCCGGGCCTCGACGTGCTCGGCAGCCACCTGGCCGCCGCGTTCGGCGACGACTACCTGGCCGTCGGCCTGACCGCTCACGGCGGCGTCACCCCGACCCGCCGGCCCGCCCCGGATGCCCCGGCCGGCGCCGAGACGGTGGCCGTCCCGCTGCCGGCGCCCGTGCCGGGCAGCGTCGAGGACTTCCTCGGCCCGCGCCCGGTGGTGGCCGACCTGCGCCCGCTGCGCGGCCGGCGCGGCCCGGACCGGGTGCGGCTGCTCGACACGTGGCTCGAAGGGCCGGTCGCCGAGGCGTACGACCTGATCGTCAATCTGCCCGAGATCAGCCCGACCCCGGAAGGAGTCTGGAACGGGGGCCGCCGACACCCATAAAAGGGATAAAATGCGCCGTGCATGTCCTACGGCGGGTGCGTGTGACGACCCGGCTGGTCATCGGCTTCCTGCTGCTCTCGCTCTGCGTGGTGGCGGTCGGCGCGGCCGCCTTGTGGTCGGCGCACGGCACCCGGGTGACCGCCGCCGAGCTGGCGCAGACGCAGGCGAAGCTCGACGCGGCCCAGCAGCTCAAGTTCCGGGTCACCGACGTCAGCGGATGGCAGGCCGGGTACGCGTTCGACATCGTCCGTGGTGCGAAGAACGCGACCGACGACGACGCCACGACCCGCTCGGCCTATCTGGCCGCCATGAAGAGCTTCCACCAGGAGCTCGACACGCTGGCCGCGCTGGCCCGGACTCCGGCCGAGCAGGCCGACGTGGCGACGATCCGCAACGGCCTGGCCCAGTTCGAGGACATGGACGACCGGATCATCGCCGCCTACCGGGCCGGCACGCCGGCGCAGACCGAGCTCGCCAACGACCT
Organism: Paractinoplanes atraurantiacus; assembly: GCF_900215205.1. GTDB lineage: Bacteria > Actinomycetota > Actinomycetes > Mycobacteriales > Micromonosporaceae > Actinoplanes > Actinoplanes atraurantiacus. The sequence goes on along the minus strand of NZ_OBDY01000040.1, from coordinate 808 downwards.
GGTGGTCGGGCAGGGCCTGGAGATCTACGCGGTGATCCGCAGCGGCTCGGACAGTCTGCTGGCCAGCGCCCGGGCCACCGAGGCGGCCGCTCTGACCGACGCACGGAACACGGCGACCACGACGAGGCGGGTCGCCACGGTGGTCGGCGTGGCCGTGCTGTTCCTGTCGGTCGCGCTGGCCGTCGCCCTCGCCTTCTCGATCATCAGACCGTTGACCGCGCTCGGCGACCGGCTGGCCGACATCGCCGAGGGCGAGGGCGACCTGACCCGTCGCCTGGAAACGACCGGGCACGACGAGTTCACCCGGGTCAGCCAGTCGTTCAACACGTTCGTCGGGAAGATCGGGGCTACCGTACGGGAGATCGGCGCGTCCGCCGCGACCGTCGCCCACGCCAGCGAGACCCTCACGAAGTCGGCGATCCAGATCCTGGTCGACGCCAAGAAGACGTCCCGCCAGTCGGGTGAGGTGGTGCTCGCGGCCGACGAGGTGCTGGGCACCGTCCGTACCGTGGAAGGCGGAACCCAGAAGCTGAGCGGCTCGCTGCAGCGGGTCTCGGCCGACGCCGCCGAGGCGTCGGCCGTGTGCGAGCAGAGCGTGCGGGCCGCCCGCGCCACCCACGAGCTCATCGACCGTCTCGGCGAGTCGAGCCGGCAGATCGGCGACGTGGTCCGCGCCATCACCGCGATCGCCCAGCAGACCAACCTGCTGGCCCTGAACGCCACCATCGAGGCGGCCCGGGCCGGCGAGTCCGGCAAGGGTTTCGCGGTGGTCGCCGGCGAGGTGAAGGACCTGGCCCAGGAGACCGAG
>NZ_OBDY01000012.1 GCF_900215205.1 Paractinoplanes atraurantiacus | reverse complement strand
CGCCGCGCCGAAACCCTCCCAGCCAGGACCCGGACGGCCACCCGGCCGCCGCAACACCCACCCCACGACCCGCCACGACGTCCACACCGTCACCAGCACGAAACCCGCCAACAGCAACAAAAAACCGAAGAAATCAACCACTCCCCGCCCACGCCGCACCGGTTAAAAATCAAGCTAGGGCCTGTCCTGCCGATCAAGCGGGGCTGCGGCGTGGCCCAGGTGGCGGCTGACGGCAGCCGCGACACACCGACATCCAGCACCGGGATGCCGGCGCGCCGCGCCCGACGCCAGCCACCACCTGGACCTCGCCTCGCACTCGCTTGATCGGCAGGACAGGCCCTAGCCGGCGAGCATCTTCTCCAGCGCCGGCGTTACGCCCCACTGGGTCGTCAGTGCCTCGTACTCCGCCCGCTGCGCGTCGGTGGGCGGAGTCGTGGTCTTCCGGGCGCGCAGCAGCAGGTTGCGCGGCGTGTGAGCCGAGTCGATGAACTCGACCACCTCGACCTTGTAGCCGCGCAGCCGCAACAGGCCGGCCCGCAGCGAGTCGGTCAGCACGTCGGCGAACCGCTCGCGCATGATCGCGTGCCTGGTCAGCTCGCCGAACGGTGCCGGCGCCGGGCGTCCCTTCAGCTGTGCCGCGATGTCGTGGTGGCAGCACGGCGCCGCCAGCACCCATTCGGCGTTCCAGTCCACGGCCCGGGCCAGCGCCTGATCGGTGGCCGTGTCACAGGCGTGCAACGCCAGCACCAGATCGGGGTCGAACGGCACCCGCGCGTCCTCGATCGTGCCCGCCACGAACGTCACATCCTCGGCGCACCCCAGCTCGGCGGCCACCTCGGTGTTGCGTACGCGCTGATCCTCCCGGACATCGACCCCGACGACCTGGACCTTCACGCCCCGGCCGGCCAGATAGCGGTAGGCGGCGAACGTCAGATAAGCGTTTCCGCAGCCCAGGTCGACGACGCGCAGCGGCGACGGCAGCTCGGCCGGCAGTGAGGCGGCCAGGGACCTCAGGAACGCGTCGACCTGGCGGCGCTTGGCCGCGTTGCCGCCGATGACCTTGAAGAGCGGGTCGCCCGGATCGAGCAGCCACTGCTTGGCCCGGTCGTGATCGCCGGCCGCCGGAGCCACGACCGCGGCCGACCGATGCAGCTGAGCGTCACCCTTTTTGGTGACACGCAGTTGCAGCGTGCCCGTCGCCGACTCGACGTGCCAGTTGCCGAACGGCTCCGCGAGCAGCTCGTCGATGACCGGCGAGCCGGGATCGACGTTGCGGGTGAACGGCCGGGAACCGTCGTTGGTGACGATCTGCAACTTCGGTCCGGCCTTGAGCGTCACCGGCCGTACCTCGGCACGAACGATGGAAGGGGTGTGACCACGACGCTTGCCCGCCGCCACCGCACGGGTGAGACCGGGAGCAAGGATCATGTCCCGGACCTCGGCCAGGGCGTCGTCGAGCGATGAGGGCATCCCTCAATGATGCCTCGGAGCGGAAAAGCTACGCTGTCGGCGCGAGAAGCGAGGTGCCACGTCGATGTCGTTGATGGCCGACCCGCCCGGGGCCGACCGGCTCTCCGTCCGCGTGCGCCGCGGCACCAGTGCCTGGCATGACGCCGCCCAGCGCAGCGGCTTCCTCGACGCCCTCGCGGCCGGCCGGCTCGGCTGGGAGGCCTACGCCGATCTGACCGCGCAGCACTGGTTCGTCTACGAGGCGCTGGAGTCGGCCGCGACGACCATGGCCGACGATCCGGTCGTCGCCACCTTCCTCTTCCCCGAGCTGCGGCGCCTGCCGTCGCTCGAAGCCGACCTGCGTTTCCTGTACGGGGCGAACTGGCTCGACCAGGCGACCGCGCTGCCGGCCACGACGGTCTATTGCACGCGGTTGCGTGACGTGGCCTTCCGCGCCGCCACGGGCTTCGTCGCGCATCAGTACACCCGCTACATCGGCGATCTCTCCGGCGGGCAATACCTGGGACCGGCGATCGCCCGGGCGTACGGCCTGCCGAGCCCCGACGGGCACCGGTTCTTCCACTTCGCCGGCGTCGAACCGGCCTCGTTCAAGGCGCACTACCGCGGCCTGCTCGACGGCGTGCCGTGGTCGTACCCGCAGCAGAACGAGTTCATCGCGGAGGTCGCCGAGGCGTACCGCCTCAACATCGGCGTGCTCACCGAGCTGCATCACAAATGGAGCTGACATGACGGATCCGTTCACGCCCGAGGTCGTGGAGCAGATCGCCCGGCACATGAACGGCGACCACGCCGACGACAACGTGCTGATCGTGCGCGCGCTCGGCGGCATGCCGTCGGCGACGGCGGCGCGGGTGTCTGGCCTGGACGCCGACGCGATGGAGTTCGCCGCGGTGGTCGACGGCATCGAGGTGCCGGTGCGCATCCGGTTCTCGGAGCACCTCACCGAGCGCCGCCAGGTGCGCGCCGAGGCGGTTCGGATGTACCGCGACGCCTGTGCCGCTTTAGGCGAAGAGCCCCGCCACTAGGTGACGGGGCTCCAAGACCATTGGGGTGTACGGGGTCAGGCGGTCGTACCGACCCCAGCTTCCGAGCCCCCGGTCATCTCGGCGGGTGCGGCGGCCGCGGCGGGCTCGTCCGACGCCTCGGCGGCGGCGGAACCCGAACCGGATCCCCGGTTGCCCCGGCCCCCGCGACGACGGCGGCGGCGCGGCTGACCGTCCTCGTCGCCGTCCGAGGCCCCCGAGCTGCCATCCGCAGCCCTCGAGCCACCGTCCGCGGCTCCCGAGCCCGACATTTCCGAAATGTCGGAAGGGCCGGACTTGGTGTCGGCGATGTCGGCGGCGTTGGTACGGTCGGCGGCGCCGATTCCCTCGGCTCCGCTGGTTCCCTCGGCTCCGTCTGAGAAGAGCGGTGCGGGAACCCGGCGACGGGTCCGCGTGCGCGGCTTGGCCTCGGCCTGGTCCGCGCTGGGCGCGTCCGAGCCGTCAACCTCGGTCTTCTCGGCGACCGATCCGCCGGTCACGGCCTCGGCGTCGCCCGGCTCCGTGACCCGGCGGCGACGGCGCTGCCGCTTCGGGCGCTCGGCGTCGTCGTCGCCCTGGGAAGGTCCGGAGCTCGAGGGACCGGAGCTCGACGGCGCCGATCCGCCGCGCGACGACCGGCCGCCGCGCCCACCCCGGTCGCCCCGGCCACCCTCGCGGCGACGGCGGCCGCCACCGAGGTCCTCCTCGACCTCGGCCGACAGGCCGGCCCGGCTGCGGTCGGCGGTCGGCAGCGTGCCCGACACATCGGCCGGGATGTCCAGGTCGCTGTAGAGCGCCGGGCTCGTGTGGTACGTCTCCGGCGGCTGCGGCATGTTGAGGCCCAGCGACTTGTCGATGAGGACCCAGCGGGGCATGTCCTCCCAGTCGACGAAGGTCACGGCGACGCCGGTCGCGCCCGCGCGGCCGGTGCGGCCGATGCGGTGCGTGTACGTCTCGGGGTCTTCCGGGCAGTCGTAGTTGATCACGTGGGTGACGCCGGAGACGTCGAGGCCGCGGGCCGCGACGTCGGTGGCGACCAGCACGTCGATCTTGCCGGTGCGGAACGCCCGCAGGGCGCGCTCGCGAGCACCCTGGTTGAGGTCACCGTGCACCGCGGCGACCGCGAACCCGCGGAAGTCGAGGTCTTCGGCGACCCGGTCGGCGGCCCGCTTGGTGCGCGTGAAGATCATCGTGAGGCCGCGGCCGTTGGCCTGCAGGATCCGCGCGACCATCTCCAGCTTGTTCAGCGGGTGGGTGCGGTAGACGACCTGCTTGGTCAGCGGGGACGCGGCACTCTCGGCGGTGTGGCCGGCGTGGATCGTCACCGGGTGGTGCAGGAAGCGCCGCGACAGCGCCACGATCGGGTCGGGCATGGTGGCCGAGAAGAGCATGGTCTGGCGCTGCTCGGGGAGCATGGCCAGGATCTTCTCGACGTCCTCGAGGAAGCCCAGGTCGAGCATGCGGTCGGCCTCGTCGAGCACGAGCGCCTTGATCGAGGTGAGCTTGAGCTGCTTCTGCTTGGCCAGGTCGAGCAGGCGGCCGGGCGTGCCGACCAGGATCTCGACGCCCTTCTTGAGCGCGTCGACCTGCGGTTCGTAGGCGACGCCGCCGTAGATCGGGAGCACGCGAACGCCCCGGGTGCTGCCGGCCGCGGCCAGGTCGCGGGCGACCTGGATGCCGAGCTCACGGGTCGGCACGACGATGAGGGCCTGCGGCTTGCCGTCGGCGCCCTCGGACGGCGCGGTGACGCGCTCGAGGATGGGCAGGCCGAAGCCGAGGGTCTTGCCGGTGCCGGTCGGCGCCTGGCCGATCAGGTCGGTGCCGCGCAGCGCGATGGGCAGCGCGTACTCCTGGATGGCGAACGCCCGGGTGATGCCGGCCTTGGCCAGCGCCTCGACGGTCTCGGCACGGACGCCCAGCTCGGCGAAGGTGGGGCTGTCGACGCGGACCGGAGCGCGATCGGTGACTGGTACCAGTGCGGGTTCGTTGGACTCGATGTCGGTCATGAAGTTTTACGGGTGCCTCTCGTGGTGCGCCCGTGGAAGTCTGGGGCGCGGTATGGGTAGGGCGCGGGCCACACGCTGGAAAAGCGGGCCGCGCGCGCGTTGGCCGCGGCGATCGGAGGAGATCGACGTCGACGGCAACTTCGCCATTCTACCTGACTACACGATCGTGCACCTCAGAGCGGATATACGCCGAGGGCGCCCCCTGCGATGAAGGGGCGCCCTCGGCGGTGCTGAAGCGAATCCAGCGAGCGGATCTCAGCGCGTGGTGAAGCCGAACGGACGGTTGCTCGACTCGGCGATCTCCACGTACGCCACCTTGGCGATCGGAATGATCACCTTGCGGCCCTTTTCATCTGTGAGCGACAGGACGCTGTCCTTGGCCATCGCCTCGGTCACGGCCTGCTCGACCTCCGCCGGGGTCTGCGCGCTCTCGAGCACCAGCTCACGCGGCGTGTGCTGCACGCCGATCTTGACCTCCACGGGGCCCTCCCTTTTCGCGGGTCTACCGCTGGCAAGGCTATCCGATTTCCGACGCCGCGCCCCCCGATGTGCCGCCCTGTAGCGGGAAGCTGGCGATCCCGCGCCAGATCAGCGCAGCTACGAGCGCTTCGGCTTCAGCTTTGGGCGTACGCCGGCCGTTCGCCAGCCAGAACTGGGCCGACTGCCCGGCCGCGCCGACCAGGCCCGAGGCGAGCAGCTCGGCCTGGTCGCTGCTGAGGTTGGTGTCGGAGATGATCGTGTCGGTGACGGCCGCGATGCAGCCCTGCTCGACCCGCTCGACCCGCTGCCGCACCTGGGCGTCGTTGCGCAGGTCGGACTCGAAGACGAGACGGAACGCCTCGCTCTCGTGGTCCATGAAGTCGAAGTACGCCCGGACGGCGCCCTTGACCCGCTCCTTGTTGTCGGCGGTGGCGAGCATGGCGTCACGAACCTTGGCGATTATCGCGTCGCAGTGCGTGTCCAGCAGCGCCAGGTAGAGCTCCAGCTTGCCGGGGAAGTGCTGGTAGAGGACAGGCTTGGAGACGCCGGCCTTCTCCGCGATGTCATCCATCGCGGCCGCGTGGTAGCCGTGCGCCACGAAGACCTGCTGGGCGGCGGCCAGCAGCTGCTTACGGCGCGCGGAGCGCGGCAGCCGGGTCGGCCGTGCCGTCTGGGCCCCGCCGGATGCAGCGGTCATATCTGTCGAACCTCCAGGGGGAGCCTGCTCGGATTGCCCGGATCGGCGTGTGATGCTGTCGTCGGGCAATTGTCGCGCCGCTGCAACTTATCGCCACTGCAACCACACGGTAGCCTCAGCGGGGGCGGAGCGAGGAGCGCGCGGTGGATGAAACAGGACATTCCGGAGACACCGGAGCCGCGGAGGGCGGCGACGGTGGCGAGTCGCGTGAGCGCACCAGGGTGAACGGCTGGGCGACCGCCGACAGCCCCTGGTCCTATCAAGGTCCCGCGGCCGAGCCGGAGTCCGAGGTGCCGGCGTGGCGCCGTCCCGCCGCCGAGAGCCGAGCGTTCCCGCGCAATCCGGCATTTCCGTCATCGGCCGTCCCCGCTTCGAGTGTTCCCGCGCCCTCTCCCGCGCCCGCCCCGCCCGGCTTCGTCGACGCCACCCCGCCCAGCTTCGACCCCGCCCCGCCCGGCTTCGATTCCGCCCCGCCCGGCTTCGATTCCGCCCCGCCCAGCTTCGACGCCGGCCGGACCGGCGAGATTCCCCCTTCCGTGGCGCCCGAGTCACCCGCACCGCGCTGGGACAACCGCCCCCGCTACAGCGACCTGCTCTCCCACCGGGGCCCGCAGTCCGACCCGGCCGTCCCGTCGTCCGAGACCCGCCCGCAGAGCCTGTCCAACTCGCCGACGCCCGCCGCGCAGACCAGCGCGCCCGCCCACCCCGGCATGACCACCGGCGACATCCGCGAGCCCGGCCTGCGCACCGGCGACCCGCTCATGTCCCTGCGCCGCTTCGACGTGCCGACACCCAACAGCGCACCCCCTTATCCGTACGAGGGAGACCTCGACGAGACGCCGGACGCCCCGCCCCCGCCCTCGATCGCCCGGCAGCGCTCCGCCGTGCCGATGGTCCGCCCGGCCGCGCCCGACGCCCGGCGCCCCGAGCGGGAGGGCGGCGAGCCGGCCCGGCACGCCCTGAACACCCCGGTCCAGGGCGTTCCCCGGGTCGAGCGGGTCCGCCCCGAGGCCGCCGCCGAGGAGCCCGAGCCGTCCCGCCCGGCGTACGACCCGTCGAGCTTCCCGCGCCGCCTGTCCTATGAGTCGCCCGTCCCGGCGCCCTACGAGCCGCCCGCCTACGAGCCGCCCTTCGCCGGGTTCGGCAACCGTTCCGGCGAGCCCGACCCGCGAGGGCTGCCCCAGCGCGTCCCGGCCCAGCCGGACGTGCCCCAGGTTCCGGAGCCGCCATTGGTGGAGCCCACCGCCGAGACGCCCGCGCTGGCGCGGATCGCCACTCATCTGCGCCGCGGTGACGTGCTGCCCGTCGAGGAACGCCAGGAGGGTTTCGACGTGCGAGCGATCCTCGCCGCCGTCCGTGAGGTCGAGGGCGTGCGGGACGCCTCGCTGCGCTCCACCCCGGCCGGCGCACACAGCCTGCGCCTCGACCTGGCCGAGGGCGCCGACCCGGCCGAGGTCAGCCGCCAGGTGGCCCGCCTGCTGCAAGACCGCATGGGCCTGGACGCCGCCATGCAGGGCGAGGGCCAGCCCACGCCGGCCCCGCTCACGCCCGCCCCGCCCACGCCGGCCCAGCAGCCACCGGCCGAGTCCCCGGCCCCCGCGCCGGTCTCACCGTCCGCACTGGTCCCTCGCGCCCGCCCACAGGTGCCCGCGGCCCCGCACGCCCCGACCACCTCCCAGGCCGCGACCTCCACCACCCCGGTCTCCCCGGCCCACTCCGCCTCGGCTCCGACTTCCCCGGCCTGGTCTTCTGCCGACTCGGGTTCGTCCTCTCGCGCTTCCGTGGCGCCGACGTCTCCCGCCCGGTCTTCCGCCGACCCGGCTTCGTCCTCGCGTGCTTCGAGTGCGCCTACCTCTCCGGCCTGGTCGTCCACCGATCCGGCTTCGTCCTCGCGTGCTTCGAGTGCGCCTACCTCTCCGGCCTGGTCTTCCGCTGACTCGGGTTCGTCCTCCCGCGCTTCCGTGGCGCCGACGTCTCCCGCCCGGTCCTCCGCTGACCTGGGTTCGTCCTCGGCGCCGACGTCTCCCGCTCGCGGCCTCTCCGCCCCCACCTCAGCGCCGCCGCAGCCGCAGGCGCCCGTCTCCGTTCCGCCGGCCGCTTCCATTCCATCCGGGCCGGCGCGCCCCGACTCGCTGACCCGCCCCGACACCCTGGAGCGTTCGGACTCGGCGGCGCGCTCGGAGACGGCATCACGCTCGGACGCGACACGCTCGGATTCTGGGGCGGGGCCCGACGCGGTCCGCTCGGCTCGGGGCGCGCGCTCGGACGCGACTCGCTCGGATGCGGGTGGGCGCTCGGACACGACTCGCTCAGATGCAGGTGCGCGCTCGGACGCGACTCGCTCAGATGCGGGTGCGCGCTCGGACGCGACTCGCTCAGATGCGGGTGCGCGCTCGGACGCGACTCGCTCGGATGCGGGGGCAGGCCCGGACGCGGCGCGCTCGGATTGGGCCGCGCGATCCGGCGGGCGGAACGCCGCGACCACCTCGGCGCCGGCGCGTCCGGCTGAGTCGCAGTCCCAGCGGGCCGAGCTTTCGGCGCAGCACTCCAAGCCGGAGAGCTCCGAGACCCTGGAGGGCGCCGAGGTCGACTGCGGGCCGCCCCGGCCGCTCTACCCCGGTGAGCATCCCGGGCCCCGCGTCGTCATCGAGAATGTCCAGGTCAACACCTTTGGGGCCGACGCCACGGTCGAGGTCAAGCTGGCCGTCGGCCCGCGCGCCGCGTCCGGTGTGGCCACCGGCCCGGCCGTGGACGGCTATCTGCTGCGCCTGTGCGCCATGGCGACCGCCGGCGCCGTCGACGAGTTGCTCTCCGCCTCCGATCACCCGGAGGGCCCGGCCCGGTGCTTCGTGGAGCATGCCGCCGCCGTCCCGTTCGGAGCCTCCCAGGTCGCCGTCGTCGTGCTTCTGCTGTCGTGCGGCGGCTGGGTGGAGCAGCTGGCCGGGTCGGCCGTGGTGACCAGCGACGACCGGCACGCGATGGTCCGGGCCACTCTGGCCGCGGTCAATCGCCGGCTTGAGGCACTCTTGACTCGATGAGAGGCGCGATCCTGGCCCCCGACAGCGCACTGCTGCCGGAGGGCGAAGCACCAGCACCCTGGCCCGCCCGCCGGGTCACGATCGGCGGGGCGATGCTGCACGTCCGGGACACCCCGGGCACCAGCTCCACCGCCGAGCCGGCCGTCTACGTCCATGGTCTCGGCGGTTCGTCGCAGAACTTCACCGACGTCGCCGGCCTGCTCGCCGACCGGTTCGACGCGCAGGCGGTCGACCTGCCCGGCTTCGGCTACAGCGACCCGAGCCCGCGCTATTCGATCCCCTCGTTCGCCGCGACCCTGATCGGCTACCTGGAGCACGACGGCCGCGGGCCGGTCCACCTGGTCGGCAACTCGCTCGGCGGCTCCATCGCCGTGCGCGTGGCCGCCCTGCGTCCCGACCTGGTCCGCACCCTCACTTTGATCTCTCCCGCGATGCCGTTCCTCGACCCCCGGCGTACGGCTCAAGGACCGGTCCTGCCCTTGCTTGCCTTGCCTCGCGCCGACCGCTTGCTGGCGTGGGGGATGGCCCGGCTGACCGCCGAGGAGATGGCCGAGCAGGTCCTCGCCGCGTGTTTCGGCGACACCAGCAAGGTCACCCCGCAGCGCCGGGCCGAGGCGATGGAGGAGATCAAGCTCCGCTACACCGTGGCGCACTATCCGAAGGCCTACCTCGGTACGCTGCGCGGCCTGGTCTCCAGCTTCCTGCGGGCCTATCTGCCGGGGCCGAACTCGCAGTGGCGCCTCGCCGCCCGGGTCGAGGCGCCGACGCTGGTCATCGGCGGCCTGAACGACAAGCTGGTCGACGCCCGGGTGCCGGTGCAGGTGGCCCGCACGATCCCGGACTCCCGCCTGCTGATCCTGCCCGGCGTCGGCCATGTGGCCCAGATGGAGGTGCCGCGCCTGGTGGCCCGCGCCGTCGTGGGCATGCTGGACGACGTCGCCGCCGCGGTCGCCCGGTAGCGAAACGGATTACACAAGATCCATAGGGCGCGACAGCGTTCGCGCCGTGTGCGAGGCTGACTGGCGATGATCGACGAAGGCCCGGCCACCCGAACCGACCGTCCGCCGTCCCGCCCGGATGGGTGGCGGCGCTGGTGGCTCGTGCTGTTCGCCCTGGTCATCGTGGTCGGTGCGGGCTTCGCGGTGGGTCGCCGCATCGAGCAGGGCAACCCGGCCTCGGCCGCACCGTCCGTCTCCTCGGCGCCTGTCGTCTCCTCATCGCCTTCCTCCTCTCCGGAGCCCTCGATCGAGGCGACCACAAAACCGGCGCCGAAACCGACCAAGGCCGCTCCTCCGCCCACGCACGGTCCGGGCGTTTTCACGTACGCGGCCACGCGCGGCCCGGTGAGCGGCACGAAGGGGCCGCTGCGCCGCTTCAAGGTGGCCGTCGAACGGGGCAGCGGTGAGGACGTGACCGCGTTCGCGACCGCGGTCGCCGCCACGCTGGGTGACAAGCGCAGCTGGACCGGCACCGGCCAGCTGCGGCTCCAGCAGGTACCCGGCGCCGAGAAGGCCGACTTCACGGTCTTCCTGGCCACCCGCGACACCGCCGGCAAGATGTGCCTGCAGGGCGGCACGAACATCCGGGTCGGCGGCGTCCCGTACACGTCGTGCCGCACGACCGGCCGCGCGATCATCAACCTCGACCGCTGGCGGCTCTCCTCGACCCCGTACCTCAAAGCCAAGATCTCTCTCGCCGTTTATCGGCAGTACGTCATCAACCACGAGGTCGGCCACGAACTCGGGCATCACCACCAGAACTGCCCCAAGGCCGGCGGACCGGCTCCGGTGATGGTGCAACAGACATTGACCTTGCGAGGGTGTACGGCCTACGCGTGGCCCACCCGCAACGGAAAGATCTTCACCGGGCCGGCCATCTAAAATTCCCGCATCCCGCATGTCGGGCCGGTGGTGATTGTCATGGCCGTCACCGGCGGTCGCGAGCGACAATGGGTCCCGATCCTTACCTCAACCCGGGGAGTTAACGTGGCACTGCCCCCGCTCGTCGAGCCGGCCGCAGAGCTGTCGATCGATGAGATCCGCCGCTACTCGCGGCACCTGATCATCCCGGATGTCGGGATGGACGGTCAGAAGCGGCTGAAGAACGCCAAGGTCCTGGTCGTCGGCGCGGGCGGTCTCGGCTCGCCGGCGCTGCTCTACCTGGCCGCCGCCGGTGTGGGCACGCTGGGCATCGTCGACTTCGACACGGTCGACGAGTCCAACCTGCAGCGCCAGGTCATCCACGGCGTCTCCGACGTGGGCCGGCCCAAGGCCGAGTCCGCCGCGGCGAGCATCGCGGAGATCAACCCGCTGGTGAACGTGGTCATCCACAACACCGCGCTCGACCGCGACAACGTCAAAGAGATCTTCAGCCAGTACGACCTGATCGTCGACGGCACCGACAATTTCGCGACGCGTTACATGGTCAATGACGCCGCGGTGCTGCTCGGCAAGCCGTACGTCTGGGGATCGATCTATCGTTTCGACGGCCAGGCCTCGGTCTTCTGGGAGGAGCACGGTCCCTGCTACCGCTGCCTCTACCCGGAGCCCCCGCCGCCCGGCATGGTGCCGAGCTGCGCCGAGGGCGGCGTCCTCGGTGTGCTGTGCGCGTCGATCGGCTCGATCCAGGTCAACGAGGCCATCAAGCTGATCACCGGCATCGGTGAGCCGCTGGTCGGCAAGCTGATGGTCTACGACGCCCTCGAGATGGAGTACCGCAAGATCAGGGTCCGTAAGGACCCGAACTGCGCGCTCTGCGGTGACAACCCGACCGTCACCGACCTGCTCGAGGACTACGAGGACTTCTGCGGCGCCGTCTCGGACGAGGCCCAGGAGGCCACGCTCGACGCCACGATCACCGCCCGCGAGCTCAAGGACTGGCAGGACGCCGGCAAGGACGTGTTCCTGGTCGACGTGCGCGAGCCCGCCGAGTACGAGATCAACCGGATCCCCGGCTCGGTCCTGATCCCCAAGGGCGAGATCCTGTCCGGCGAGGCGCTGTCCCGCTTCCCGCAGGACCGGCAGATCGTGCTGCACTGCAAGTCGGGTGTCCGCTCGGCCGAGGCGCTGGCCGCGATCAAGGCGGCCGGCTTCAAGGACGCCGTGCACGTCCAGGGCGGCATCGTGTCGTGGGTCAACACGGTCGACCCGTCACAGCCGTCGTACTGATACGCCCCTCGGGTGTCACGCTGGGGAGTCATCCATCGATTCCCCAGCGTGATTACCTGTCAATACGGCACAGCGGAATGCATCGCGTGGTTGTAGCGTCACCGGAGTGGTAGATATCGACGCCGCCATCGGGTATGTCGTGGCGCACGGAGACCCGGTGGAGCGAGCGCGGCTGTCCTACCTGCGCACCGGGCAGCGCCCCGACCCGCAGGTGATCGAGCGCATCGTCGCCGGGCAGACCGAGAGCGGCGGCTGGCCCGCCGCGGCCGACGCCGCGACCCCCTCGATCGACGCCACCGCCTTCCGCCTCAACGAGCTCGACGACCTCGGCGGCCTGCGCGGCGAGCCGGTCGACCGCGCGCTGGCCTGGCTGGCCACCGTGCAACGCCAGGACGGCACCTGGCAGGAGGACGAGTCGCTGGCCGGCGAGGCGCCGGCCTGGGCGATGCCAGGCGATCCCGAGGCGACCCTCTACCTGACCGCGCTGGCCGGTTTCTGGATGACCGTGGCCGAGTTCGAGGCCCATCCGCACCTCGACGTGCCCGCCCGCTACGGCTCGGCGCTGGCCGCCGCGGCCCGCTGGGTCGTGGCCCAGCTGCGGCCGGACGGCACGTGGCCGTCCTTCCTGGCGGCCGGCTGGCACGCGGCCGGCCTGCTGCACGGCCAGCAGTACTTCTACGAGGCGGCCCGGCTCCAGCTGGTCCTCGGCGACCGGCTGCCCGAGATGTCACCGGCCGACATCGCCTCGATGGCGGCGGCGCTGCGCCGGATGAACCTGGGCGACGACTGGCTGTTGCAGAGCGCCCGCAAGAGGCTCGGCGAGACGCAGCGCACCGACGGCGGCTGGGACAGCGCCGAGGGCCCGATCTTCGACGTGAATACCACCCTGACCGTGCTCCGCGCCTGCCGCTGACAACTCTCAGCACCCGCACAGGCCTGACACAGCGTCAATAGCTGCAACCGAGCTGCACCCCAATGTGCCTGCTCGGCTACCGTCCCGCTACCCGACCGACATCACGCTCTGTAATAACGGCTTATGGGCTGTCCCGGACAACCCCGGCATAGTGATGGCAGGCCCAGCGCGGGCCGAGGCGAGACGAAGATCCGCTGGGCGATGAAGATGGTCGCTCCAGTCCGGCGGGGAGTCAGTAGCGAAACCGGCGCCTCCTTTCTCTGGAGGAACGCCATCATGCGTAAGTCAATCAAGCGCGCCGTCATCGCTGGTGTGGCCGTCGTCGCCGTTGGTGGTGCCGCCACCGCCGCCTACGCCGCCTGGAACGCCAACGGCTCGGGTGTCGCCGGCGCCAACGCCACCACCGCCCAGGAGCTCAAGGTCAGCGCGGCCAAGGTCACGAGCGGCCTGCTCTACCCGACCGGCACCGGCGACGCCGCCGTCACCATCGAGAACCCGAACAAATACCCGGTCACGGTCACCGACATCAAGTGGAACGACAAGGACGGCGTGCAGGCCGACAAGAAGGACTGCAACAACACGGGCGTCTACTTCGGTGACTTCAGCAAGAACGACATCGGCAGCAACGGCCTGCTGTCGAAGCTGAACCTGCGTCTGGCCGGCGGCGAGACCAAGACCTTCACCCTGGCCGACGCGGTCCACATGACCAACAACTCGCAGAACGAGTGCCAGGGCGCGGCTTTCACCATCAAGGTCGCCGTGAGCGGCGCCAGCGCCGACAAGTGATCCCGGACCGGCGGCGAGCTTCCCGGCTCGCCGCCGGTGCCCGTTCCCTCGGAAAAGGCCATTCATGAGATTGCCGTACGCCGTGAGCGCCGCCGGCCTGATCCCGGCCACCCTGATCGGGGCCACTCTGATCGCCGGCCAGACCGCCGCACTGGCCGCGTGGGACACCGCCACCGACGACGGGGCGGTCGTGGCCCGCGCCGCCCGGCTGCCGCAAGCGGGCGTCCCCACGGCAACAGCCCAAGGCCACAAGATCAAGGTCAACTGGCCAAACACGACCGGAGTACCGGTCAGCGGCTATCGGGTGACACGCACCGATCGGTCGACGGGACGCACAGTCAGCGCGGACGGCAGTTGCCGCGGCCTGGTGACGAAGAGCAGTTGCACTGACCGTCATGTCGGGGCCGGCCTCTGGTCGTACGAAATCGTCGCCGTCGCCGGAAAAAGCTGGACCTCCCCGCCAAGCATCGGCGCACCGGTGACGGTCATCGACGACACGCCCATGGCAGACAGGCCGACGCCCGCTGTATCGCCTGAGCCGTCGAAGTCACCCGTGCCGTCGAAGCCGTCGGAGTCGGCCGAGCCGTCGAAGTCGCCGGAGCCGTCGAGATCGCCCGAGCCGTCGAAGCCGCCGGAGCCGTCGAGATCGCCCGAGCCGTCGAAGCCGCCGGAGCCGTCGAGATCGCCCGAGCCGTCGAAGCCGCCGGAGCCGTCGAGGCCGCCGGAGCCGTCGAAGTCGCCGGAGCCGTCGAGGCCGCCCGAGCCGTCGAAGTCGCCGGAGCCGTCGAGGTCGCCGGAGCCGTCGAAATCGGTCAAGCCGTCGCCGTCAGCCGAGCCCGAGCAATCCGCGTCGCCCGAGACACCGGCGGAGCTGATGACGTCACCAGCGCCGGCGGAGTCGACCGAGCCAGCCGAGGCCGCCCCCGCCGTCTGACGAAAGGCGCAAACCCTCACTCGCGGAGCTGATGACGTCACCAGCGCCGGCGGAGTCGCCCGAGTCAGCCGAGGCCGCCCCCGCCGCCTGACGAAAGCCGCAAGCCACCACCCGCGGAGCCCGCCGTGTGCGATGTGGGCGGCGCATGGCCCGGCCGGTGCGCAGGGCGGCGGATCCCGCGGTTGATCCCTACCCGCCGGCACGCCTCAATTGTTCCGGCACCCTGCGCCACAAGATCAAAGAATGCCTGCCGCCGCGACCCTGGCACCCGGTCTTGCGCGTGATCCTCCAACACCCGTCAAACCCCCTAATGAGCTCGGGCGTCGCAACGATCCCTTGAACCCAGGGCCATTATCGCGAAATCGGGGGAGGTCATGTCGGGTGCCTGTGGATATCCGGTGACTGTGGACAACCGCGCGGACCCGGCGGGCCTGTGCTATCCGCGTGTGTGGCCGTTGCCCGTGACGATGTACTTCGTCGAGGTGAGCTCCGGCAAGCCCATCGGGCCGCGAGCGTGCAGTTTCTGCGTGCTGATGCCGATCTCGGCGCCGAAGCCGAACTCGCTGCCGTCGGTGAAACGGGTCGAGGCGTTGATCATTACCGCGGCGGCGTCGACTCGGGCGGCGAAGCGGCGGGTGGCCGCCAGCGACTCGCTGATGATGGCCTCGGTGTGGCCGGTGCCGTAGCGGCGGATGTGGTCCAGCGCGTCGTCGAGCGAGTCGACCACGCCGACCGAGATGTCGGCCGACAGATATTCCGTGGCCCAGTCCTCTTCGGTGGCCGGCACGACACTGTCGCCGTAGGACGACACCCGCGCGTCGCCGTGCACCGTCACCCCGGCGTCGCCCAGCTCGGCCAGGACCAGCGGCAGGAAGCGGTCGGCGATTTCGCTGTGCACCAGCAGCGACTCGGCCGTGTTGCACACCGACAGGCGCTGCGTCTTGGAGTTCAGCACCACCGCCAGCGCCTTTTCCAGGTCGGCCGCCTCATCGACGTACACATGGCAGTTGCCCACGCCCGTCTCGATCACCGGCACCGTCGACTCCTCGACCACTGCCTTGATCAGTGACGCGCCGCCGCGGGGGATCAGGACGTCGACCAGGCCGCGCGCCCGCATCAGCTCTTTCACCGAGTCGCGGGTCGTCGCGTCGAGCAGCTGGATCGTGTCGGCCGGCAGGCCGGTGTCGGCGACCGCCTCGCGCAGCACCGCCACGATCGCCGCGTTCGAGCTGAGCGCCGAGCCCGAGCCGCGCAGCAGCACCGCGTTGCCCGACTTCAGGCAGATGCCGGCCGCGTCGGCCGTCACGTTGGGCCGGCCCTCGTAGACGATGCCGACCACGCCGAACGGCACCCGCACCTGCCGCAGCTCGAGACCGTTGGCCAGGGTCGAGCCGCGCACCACGTCGCCCACCGGGTCGGGCAGCGCCGCCAGCTCGCGCAGCCCGTCGGCCATCGCCTTGATCCGGGCCGGCGTCAACGTCAGCCGGTCGATCATCGCGTCGGACAGCGAGGCCGCGCGCCCGTTCCGTACGTCAATCTCGTTGGCCTTGACGATGTCGCCGGTGCTCTCCTCGAGCCTGGTCGCCATCAGCAGGAGGGCGCGGTCTTTCTCGGCACGGGTCGCGGCGGCCAGGTCGATGGAGGCCACCCGTGCGTCGGTGGCCTGCTGCAAGACGGTGCTCATGGTGGCCCTCTCAGAGGAGTACGAGGTCGTCACGGTGGACTACCTCACGTTCATAGCCTGGCCCGAGCGCCGCGGCCAACTCGGGGGTGGAGCGTCCCAGCAGCGCCGGCAGTTCGACGGCGTCGTAGTTGACCAGACCGCGGGCGACCGGCGCGCCGGAACCGGCGTCGACCAGGTCGACCGGGTCGCCGGCGGCGAACGAGCCGTCGACCGCCGTGATGCCGGCTGGCAGCAGCGATTTGCGGCGCGCCACCACCGCGGCCACCGCGCCCGGGTCGAGATGCAGCCGCCCGCGCGGCGCCGTGGCGTGGGCCAGCCAGAACAGCCGGGCCGCCGGCCGGTGCTCCGCCGCGCGGAACAACGTGCCGACTTCCTCGCCGGCCAGCACCGCGCCCGCCTGCGGGGCGGCCGTGAGCACGACCGGAATGCCGAAGCCGGTCGCTATCCGGGCCGCCTCGACCTTGGTCACCATGCCGCCGGTGCCCACGCCCGACTTTCCTGGGGCGGCGATGCTGATGCCTTCGAGGTCGGAGTCGTCACCGACGTACGAAATCTTGCGGCTTGAAGGGTCTGAAGGACTGCCTGTGTAGAGCGCGTCCACATCGGAGAGCAGCACCAGCAGGTCGGCGTCGACCAGGGCCGCCACCAGCGCCGCGAGCCGGTCGTTGTCGCCGAAGCGGATCTCCTCGGTGGCGACCGTGTCGTTCTCGTTCACGATCGGCAGGGCGCCCAGGTCGAGCAGTTTGCGCAGCGTGCGGTAGGCGTTGCGATAGTGCGCGCGCCGGGTCACGTCGTCGACGGTGAGCAGGATCTGCCCGACGGTCAGCCCGTGCCGCGCGAAACCGGCCGTGTACCGCCCGATCAGCAGGCCCTGCCCGACCGAGGCGGCGGCCTGCTGGGTGGCGAGGTCGCGTGGTCGCCGGGGCAGCCGCAGCGGGGCCAGCCCGGCCGCGATCGCGCCGCTGGACACCAGCACCACCTCGCGCCCGCCGGTCGCCAGACCGCCGAGCGCGTCGACCAGCGCGTCGACACGCTGCTCATCGATACCGCCCGAGGCCGTGGTCAGCGAGGACGACCCCACTTTGACCACGATCCGCCGAGCATCGGTCACTTCATCACGCACCCGGCCAATTCTGCTCGGACGGGCGCCCGGAACCTGGGCGAGATCCCATATCGTGGCCCGAGTGACACCGCAGGAGTACGTCGAAGAGGTGCTTTCACTCGTGGAGAGGATCCCCGAGGGCCGCGTGATGTCGTACGGCGCGATCGCCGACGTCCTCGCCGACCTCTCCGGCCGCAACTCGGCCCGCCAGGTCGGCACGATCATGGCCCGGCACGGCGGCGGGGTCCCCTGGCATCGGGTGGTCACCAGCGCGGGCCGCATGCCACCAGGTCACGAGCAGGAGGCGCGGCAACGCCTGCTCTCCGAGGGCGTCCCCCTGAAGGGTGACCGCGTGAACATGGCCCTGGCCGGCTGGCTGCCGTCATGAGGACCGGGGAGCCGAGTCGCACGGCGATGAGCGCGGCCCGCTACCGCGCGGCTCACCAGATCCTCGAGCAAGGCAAGATCTTCAAAGACGATTTGGCCGTACGCGTCCTGGGGCTCCCGGAAGAGGAGTTGCTGGCCGACGCCCCGCGCCGGGCCATGCGAGTCTTCATCGCGGCCCGCCACCGTTTCGCCGAGGACGCGCTCGCGGCCGCCGTCGGCCGGGGCGTGCGGCATCTCGTGGTGCTCGGGGCCGGCCTCGACACGTTCGCGTACCGCAACCCGTACCCCCGACTCAGAGTGACCGAGGTCGACCATCCGGACACCCAGGGGTGGAAGCGGGAGCGGCTCGCCGCCGCGGGCATCGAGATCCCACCGTCGGTGACGTATCGGGGCGTGGACTTCGAGCATGAGCCGCTGAGCCTGGAGTCGGACGGCCCGGCGTTCTTCCTCTGGCTGGGCGTGGTGCCCTATCTGACCAGGGAAAGTTGCCTGGAAACCCTGAGGTTCATCGCGGAGCGTGAGGGCAACGAGGTCGTCTTCGACTACGCCCAGTCGCCGGCGACCATGCCGCCCGACCGGCGCGAGCAGCTCGAGGCGCGGGCCTCGCGGGTGGCGAAGCTGGGGGAGCCGTGGCTGACGTATTCCGAACCGCCGGAGATCGCGGCCGAGCTGACCGCCCTGGGCTTCTCGGCGATCACCGATTTGGGCCCGTCCGCGCTGGCCGCACGCTATTTCGGCCGCCCCGATGTGCCGCCTTCAACTGCGGGCGGCCACGTGCTGCACGCCGTCCGGTGACGCCGCTGCCGTCCGGTGACCCCGCTGCCGTCCAGTGACCCCCCCGCTGCCGTCCGGAGGCGGCGCGGTCTGGCCGGTGCGCCTGCGGACCGTCAGGTGAGGCCGATCCGGTCGGCTTCGCCGCGCATCTGGTAGTCGAAGAAGCCGCGGCGGTCCTCGTCGACCGAGTTCTTGAGCTGGCCGAAGAGCTCGGCGCTGATCGCCCCGCCCAGGTGCAGGAACGACGACATCGCGGCCGCGACCAGGCGGGGCGGCGCGCCCGGGGTGTACTGCTCGGCGACCCGGCCCAGCTCCTCGGCGAACCCGCCGGTGATCGGCTCGCGCTCGGCGACCCGGCCGGCCAGGTAGGCGTCCCGCACGATGGCCGCGATCAGCAGGATCACCCTGGTCGCGGGGCCGATCGTGTCCTGCGGCGCCTCGTATCCGGGCACCGGGCTGCCGTAGATCAGGGCCCACTCGTGCGGATTGGCCAGCGCCCAATCGCGTACGGCATGAGTCGCACCTAGAAAGCGATCGAGGTCGCCCTTCTCGGCGGCGGCCGCGCGCTCGGCCGCGTCGCCCACCGCGTTGTAGGCGTCGATGATCAGCGCCGTCAGCAGTTCGTCGCGGCTCGCGAAGTAGCGGTAGACCGCGGACGAGGCCATGCCCATGTCCCGCGCGACCGCCCGCAGGGAGAGGTTCGCACCGTCCGTGACCAGGTGACGTTTCGCCACCGCCTTGATCTCTTCGGTCATCTCGGCCCGCACCCGGGCCCGTACTCCTGAGGCGCTCATGCAGACCAGTGTGCCACAACGAGAGCAGTGCTCTTGCTTTTGCTCAGCGCTCGTGCAATCGTTGATCCTGTCAGAGAGCACTGCTCGCAAAGGAGAACACCTAATGGCTTCGCATGTGATCGTCGGTTCCGGCCCGATCGGCTCCTCCGTCGCCCGCCTGCTCGCCGACCGCGGCGAGAGCGTCACGATGGTGACCCGCAGCGGTGGCGGCCCGTCGCATCCGTTGATCGAGAGGGTCGCCGCTGACGCCTCCGACGCCCGCCGGCTGACCGAGCTGACCGAGGGCGCGCAGGCGCTCTACAACTGCGCGAACCCGAAGTACACGGAGTGGGAGAAGCTCTGGTTCCCGATGAACGACGCGATGATCGCCGCTTCCAAGGCCAACGACGCGACCTACGTGATCACCGGAAACCTGTACGTCTACGGCCCCCAGCCCGGCGGCCAGATGAACGAGAACACGCCGATGGCGGCGGTCGGCCGCAAGGGCAAGGTCCGCATCAAGATGTGGCAGGACGCCCTGGCCAGCGGCGTCCGCACGGTCGAGGTGCGCGGCTCGGACTACATCGGCGCGGGCGCGGTGGGCGTCTTCTCGGCGGTGCTCTTCCCGGCGATCGAGAAGGGCAGCTCGTCGGCCTGGGTTCCCGGCGACCCGACCATGCCGCACAGCTTCACTTACACCGGCGACATGGCCCGCACGATGGTCACGCTGGCCGCCGACTCACGCGCCTGGGGCAAGGCGTGGCACACCCCGACCAACCCCGCCATCACCATCAACGAGCTGGCCGACCGTTACTGCGCCCTGACCGGCAAGCCCCGCCTGACCCTGCACAAGATGCCCCGCTTCATGATGCGCACGGCCGGCCTGGTCCACCCCATGAGCCGCGAACTGGCCGAAATGGACTACCAGTTCTACGCCCCCTTCCACCTGGACAGCTCCCTGACCGAGCACACGTTCGGCCTGACCCCCACCCCTTTGGACATCGCCATCCAGGAAACGGCCGACGACGCCAAGTCCATCGCCGCCCGCACGATGTGACCCCATGCGCGGCGGGCGGCGCCTTTCAGAGGAGCAGGCCGACGCCGTCGCGGCGGGGATCGCCGGACGCGCCGGCCTGGCCGACGGCGGTCACGCCGCCGAAGTAGTGGTTCTTGTCGGGCCACTGCCGGATCTGGAAGCCCGCCCCGGCCAGCGCGGCCAGCTCGTCCCGCCGGCACCCCGGCTCGGCGTGCACGGTGTCGTCCACGACATGGAACCGCGACCGCCCGATCGCCCCACCCATGTCGAGACCATCGACCAGCACGCCGAGCAACGTATTGATCAGCGCCGTCCTGATCCGCGACGCCCCGGCCGACCCGGCCGCGACCGCCAGATCGCCCTCCGGGTCGATCACCACGAGCGGGCACATGTTCGACGACATCCGCCGCCCCGGCGCCAGATCGCTGGTGATCAGCTCGCCCTCGCCCAGCATCGAGTTGAGGTTGATGCCCAGCCCGGGCAGCCACACCCCCGACCCCAGCCCCAGCGTCGTGGTGATCACGCAGGCGTTCCCGTCAGCGTCCACCACCGACACGTTCGTGGTGTCGCCGATCTTCTGCCGCCCCTGATCGCGCAGCGCCGTGGCGACCCCGACCGCCCGCCCGGGCTGGCCGAGATCGTCCGGCAGCCCGGCGATCGTGTCGACCGTCCGATTGAGATCGTGCCGCGCCCGCACCCGGTGCCCCGCCAGCATCGCGTGGTCGACAGGCGTCTCCAGCACCCGGTAGTCGACCAGATCCCGCGGCCCCAGGCTCCCGTTGGCGGCCCGAACCGTGTCGACCATGAGCTCCGCGTACTCGCCCGTGTAGAAGATCGCCGGCCCGGCCGCCGCCAGTTTCTCCATAGCCGTGCCGAGCCCTTCGTGGCGCAGCAGATCACCACCCTGCAGGCGCCGCCCACCGGGCGTGTAGACGTCGGCGCCCTCACCCCAGGCCAGCGCCGGCGCGCAGGCGTCGAGCGTCTGCGCGTGCGCCGCCGGCACGGCCACCCCGCTGTGCGCGATCGCCGTCGCCGGCGCCACCACGTCGGCCCACGGCAGCCGCCCCCACCGCCGGTGCACCTCGCCGCAGCCCGCCGGCACTCCCGGGACCGCGACGCTGGCCCCGCCGATCGAATAGACCTGCGGCATCCCGCCGAAGAACACGTCGACCGCGAGCATCGGCCCGGCTTCCCGGTCCCCGTCCGTCCCCGGCACGGCGACGAAGAAGTCGAGACACGTGACCTCACCGGTAGCCGCGTCGAAGTAGGTGGCGAACCCGCCGCCGCCCAGCCCTGTATAGATGGTCTCGGCCACGCAACAGGCGAGAACGGCCGCGACCGCCGCATCGGCCGCACTGCCTCCCTCGCGCAGGATTCGCAGCCCGGCCTCCGCGGTCGCCGGATGGCTGGCGGCGACCCCCGCAGGAACCCTTTTCATTTCGCGAAGCGTAGAGCCAAGCGCATGATCATGGTTACCATCCGCGTTCATGACGACTGCGGGTCCCTCTCCCGACGTACGGCCGGCGCCCCCGCTGCCTCGTCGTGTTTTAGCCGGATATTCGGTGGGTTCGCTGGTGACCGGGGCCTTCGGCACCGTGCCGGGTTTGCTCCTCCTGCCCTATCTGACGGATACGTTAGGTGTGGCGGCTGGCGTCGCCGGCCTCCTCGTGCTGCTGCCGAAGGCGTGGGACGTCCTGGTCAACCCGGTCGCCGGCCGGATCTCCGACCGCAGCGGCGACCGCCGGCCCTTTCTGCTCGTGGCCGGCCTGTTCCTGGGCGTGCTCTTCGCCGCGATCTTCACCGGCCCGTTCCGCAGCGGGGCCCCGGCCGGCGCCTACGTCGCGGTGGCCTTCCTGGTGGCCGCCACCGCGTACGCCTTCTTCCAGGTGCCCTACGTCGCCATGCCGGCCGAGCTCACCGACGGCTACGGCGAGCGGACCCGGCTCATGACGTGGCGCGTCGCCGTCCTGGCGCTGGCCATCCTGATTTCGGGCGCGCTGGCCCCGCTGGTCGTCGAGCAGACGGGCGGCGGCTTGGTGGGCCATCGGTGGTCGGGCATCTTCGTCGGCCTCCTCATCATCGTGGGCACCCTGGGTGTCTATTTCGGTACGCGCGGAGCCGCCACCCGCACCGCGCCGGCCGCCGAGCCCGATCTGCGGACCCAACTGCGCGTCGCGGCGGCGAACCGCCCTTTCCGCGCGCTGCTGCTCTGCTGGGTGGTCCAGGCCGTCGGGATCGGCACGATGCTCGCCGGCGTGCAGTACTTCGCCGACCACGTCGTGGACCGCGACTCGGGCGCCACCTTCCTTTTCGCCGCCTTCGTCGGGCCGGCGCTGCTCGTCATGCCACTGTGGACCCTTGCGGGCCGCCGATATGGCAAGTTGCGCTCGCTGGTGGCCGGCTCGCTGCTCTTCGCGGCCGGCGCGCTCGTGCTGCTCGCCGCGCCGGCGCTGCCCCCGCTGCCGATCTATCTGATCGTCGCGGTGATCGGCGTCGGTTACGCCGGACAGCAGGTCTTCGCGATGGCCATGCTGCCGGACTGCATCGCCCACGACACCGAGCGGACCGGGAAGAGGCAGGCCGGCGTCTTCACGGGCCTCTGGACGGCGGGTGAGACGCTGGGCCTCGCGCTGGGGCCGGGCCTTTTCGCATTGGTCCTCCAAGTCTTCGGATATGTGTCGTCGTCGACGGGCGAGGCCGCCACCCAGGACGACACCGCCCGGCTGGGCGTGCTGCTCGGTTTCACCGTGGTGCCGGCCGTGCTGGTCGCTGCCGCGGTCCCGCTATTACGCGCCTACCGGGACATCGAGCGATAGATACTTTGGTAGGGGTCCGGGCAATCCTTTGGTCGCTTATCGCCGAGTGGACCGTGGACTACCGTCAGCGGCATGTTCGAGGCACTGCCCGCCAAGGGCGTTCCAGGTGACCAGATCCTCGCCGAGCTCCAGCAGCTGCGGTCGGCCGATCTGCCGACACACGGCGGCCGCCTGTTCGCTTATGTCTACGACCCGGCGCTGGACGGCCTCGACGACCTGGCCCGCGCGGCCTACGCCATCTCCGCGCACGTCAACGGCCTCGACCCGACCGCGTTCCCCTCGCTGCTCGCGATGGAGAACGCCTTGGTCGGCGCCGCTGCAGGGCTGCTCGGCGGCGACGAGCAGACGGTCGGCAGCGTCACCAGCGGCGGCACCGAGTCGCTGATCCTCGCCGTCAAAGCGGCCCGCGACTCCCGGCCCAGCCTGGCGACCCCGCGCCTGGTGATCCCGTCCACCGCACACGCCGCCTTCGCCAAGGCGGCGCACTATCTACGCGTGGCCCTCGACGTCGTCCCCGTCGGCGACGACCTCCGGGCCGACCCGGCCGCCCTGGCCGCGGCCATCGGCCCCGACACCGTGCTGGTCGCCGCGTCCGCCCCTTCTTATGCGCACGGCGTCGTCGACCCGATCCCGCAGATCGCCGCCGTCTGCGCCGAGCGCGGGGTGCGCTTCCACGTCGACGCCTGTTTCGGCGGCTGGGTCCTGCCCTATCTTCAGCGCCTGGGCGCCGACCTGCCGCCCTTCGACCTCTCGGTCCCCGGCGTCACGAGCATCTCGGTCGACCTGCACAAATACGCGTACGCCCCCAAGGGTGTGTCGATTCTGCTCCACCGCGACGAGGCCCTGCGGCTCCCGCAGTACTTCGCGTATGCGGGCTGGCCCGGCTACACGATGATCAACCCGATCATCTCGTCCACCCGCTCCGGTGGCCCGATCGCCGCCGCCCTGGCCACCCTGCGCCACATCGGCGACGCGGGCTACCTCGAACTGGCCGGCCGCACGCGCGAGGCCGTGAAGCTCCTGGCCGACGCGGTGACGGCCACGCCAGGCCTCCGCCTCTTCGCCCCACCCGAGACCAGCGTCGTCTGCCTGACCTCCGACGACAGCACCCCGACCACCGCTCTCCATGCCGGCGCTCCCGACGGCGGCGCTCCCGACGGCGACGGCGGCGGCGCCGGCGGTGCGGGCGGCGGCGGTGCGGGCAGCGGCGTCGACCTCTTCGTCCTCGCGGACGAGCTGGCCGCGCGCGGGTGGCACACCCAACCCCAGATGGCGTACGCCGGCATGCCGCCCACGATCCACCTGACCGTGACCGCCTCGGTTCGCGCGACGGCACTCGAGTTCGCGGGCGACCTGGCCGACGCCGTCGCCGCGGCTCGGGCCGCCGGGCCTGTCGTCCTGCCCGCGCCTCTGCTCGAGGCGGCCGGTGCCCTGACGCCCGAGATGGTCACGCCCGACCTCATCGCCGGTCTGGCCGAGACGATGGGGCTCGGCGGGGGCGACTTCACCAAGATGGCCGCCGTCAACTCCTTGCTCAACGTGGCCCCGGCCGCCCTGCGCGAAGCGCTGCTGACCGGCTTTTTGAGCCTGCTCCAGCGGCCGGGCGCCGGAGCGCAGGGAGTAGGTTGAGGCTGTGTCCGGTCTGCCAGGTGTTGTCGGAGAGCCCATCAAGTTCGTGCTGAACTGGGGGCGGCGCTATTCGCTCTGGGTGTTCAACTTCGGGCTCGCGTGCTGTGCGATCGAGTTCATCGCGTCCAGCATGAGCCGGCACGACTTCATGCGGATGGGGGTCATCCCGTTCGCGCACGGGCCCCGGCAGGCCGACCTCATGGTCGTGTCGGGCACGGTCACCGACAAGATGGCGCCGGCCATCAAGCGGCTCTACGACCAGATGCCCGAGCCCAAGTATGTGATCTCGTTCGGGTCCTGCGCGAACTGCGGTGGGCCCTACTGGGACTCGTACTCGGTCACCAAGGGTGTCGACCAGCTGATCCCCGTGGACGTCTACGTGCCGGGCTGCCCGCCGCGGCCCGAGGCGTTGCTGCACGGCATTTTGCGGTTGCAGGAGAAGATCGCGGCCGAGCAGGCCGGGCCCGGCGGAGTGTCGCGGCCCGATCCGCTGGCGGGCAAACGGGACGTCTCGTCACTCAGCGCTCCGATCGTGACCCCGCAGGGTGCAAACGGGGACTAGTCTCCGCAGGTATGACCGAGCACCGCGCGGACTTCATCATCGAAGTCCTGACCAGGGAATTCGGCGGGTTGATCGCCGTCGATCCGGCTGCCTTCCGGCGCAAGTTCCGCAAGATGGCCGCGTCCCCGTTTGCCTTCTACCGTGGCAGCGCCTCGCTCTTCTACGCCGACCTGTCGGACACGTACCGGGACGACAGTTTCCTCGACGAGCGCACCAGCCGGGTCTGGATCCACGGTGACCTGCACGCCGAGAACTTCGGCACCTACATGAACTCGTCCGGGCAGCTCGTCTTCAACGTCAACGACTTCGACGAGGCGTACGTCGGACCCTTCTCCTGGGATCTGAAGCGTTTCGCGGCCAGCGTGGCGCTCATCGGATATCAGAAGGCGCTCTCCGACGACAACATCTCCGCCCTGGTCACGACGTTCGCGCGGTCCTATCTGACCGAGCTGCGGGCCATCGCCACCGGCGGCGACGACGCCATCGGTTCCATCACCCTGGACAACGCCGACGGTGTGCTGCGCCGGGTGCTTCAGGAGGCGCGCCTCAACACGCGGGTCGACCTGCTCAACGGGCAGACCGTCATCGACGACTACGAGCGCCGGTTCGCGCTGCTCGACGGCGTCTACGAGACCGACGAGGCCACCGACGCCACGGTCAAGGCCGCCTTCGAGCAGTACCTGAACACGCTTCCGCAGGCCACGCGCCCGGTGGCCACCCACATCAAGGACATCAAGCTGCGCAAGGGCGTCGGCATCGGCTCGGCCGGGCTGCCCAGCTACAACCTGCTGCTTGAAGGGCACACCCAGGCACTCGAGAACGACGTGATCATCTACATGAAGCAGGCGCAGGTGCCGGCCGTCGCCCGCTGGATCGACGACGAGCGCGTCCAGGCCTACTTCCAACACCAGGGTCACCGTACGGCCGAGTCGCAGCACGCGTTGCAGGCGCACGCCGACCCGTGGGTCGGCTACACCACCCTGGACGGTGTCGGCCAGCTCGTCGCCGAGGTGTCGCCCTACGCGGCCGACCTCGACTGGGCCGACGTCAACGAGCCCGAGGAGCTGACCGGCGTCCTGTCCGACCTGGGCCGGGCCGTCGCCCGCATGCACTCGGTCGCCGACGACGAATCCAGCCACGACCTCGTCGACTTCTCCACTGAGGAGGCGATCGTGGCCGAGATCGACAAGGACGAGGCCGGCTTCGTACGGCATCTGGTCGAATTCGCTCACCGCTACGGTGACCAGGCCCGCGAAGATCACCAGGACTTCGTGGACGTGTTCCGCAACGGGCGGCTGCCGGGGCTGTAAAAGCCCCCATAAGATGACGCCATGACGCCTGAAGAGGTCGGCGAGCGCCTGGTCGCGCTCCTGACGGACGACTCCCCGGACGCGCCTCCGGGCGAGATCGTCGCCGGCCTCTCCGGCGGCGGCCCCGGCCACGAGCGGGCCGTCCTCGACGTGCCCGTCGCCCGGTGGTGGGAGACGGTCGGCACGGCCAAGCACAACGGCGCCCTCGGCTGCGACTTCTTCGACTGGCTGTCCGCCGTCGACGAGGGCGCCGACGGGTTCCGCGTCGTCGCCCACCTCTATTCGACCCGCCGCCGGCACGCGCTGCTGCTGCGCACCCTCGTGCCCCGCGACGAGCCGGTCATCGAGTCGGTGACCGAGTTGTTCGCCGGGGCCGACTGGCACGAGCGGGAGACGCACGAGATGTTCGGCATCACGTTCGCCCGCCACCCCGACATGCGGCCGCTGCTGCTGCCGCCCGGCTTCGAGGGCCACCCGCTGCGCAAGGAGTTCGTGCTGGCCTCCCGGGTCGCCAAGGCCTGGCCGGGCGCCAAGGAGCCGGGCGAGTCCGAGGCGGGTACGGCGAAACGCGCACCCATGCGGCCGCCGGGCGTGCCCGCCCCCAACGAGTGGGGACCCCAAGCCTGATGCCACTCTGGCTCGATCTCACGATCAGGGTGCTGGCCGTCGTGGCCGGCTTCCTGGTGCTGCCGCTGGTCGTCGGCCAGACCGAGCACAAGGTGATGGCCCACATGCAGGGCCGGCTCGGCCCGATGTATGCGGGCGGCTATCACGGCTGGGCGCAGCTGGTCGCCGACGGGGTGAAGTTCGTCCAGAAGGAGGACATCACCCCTCGCGACGCGGACCGGCGGGTCTTCCGCCTTGCGCCTCTGGTCGCTCTGTTCCCGTACCTCCTGGTCCTGCTCGTCATCCCGCTCGGACCCGGCGGCCTCGTCGCCCAGGCCCTGGACGTGGGTTTGTTCTTCGTCCTGGCCGTGCTGGGCGTGGGCGTGGTCGCCGTGCTGATGTCGGCGTGGGCCTCGGCCAACAAGTACAGCCTGCTCGGCGGCCTGCGCGGCGCCGCCCAGCTGCTCGGCTACGAGCTTCCGCTGGTGCTGGCGGCGGCGAGCGTCGCCATGGCCGCCGGCACGCTCAGCCTGCCCGGCATCGTCGAGGCGTGGCGCCCCTGGTGGCTGCTGTGGCAGGCGCCGGCCGCGATCGTCTTCTTCATCGCCGGCCTGGCCGAGATCCGCCGCCCACCGTTCGACATGCCGATCGCCGACTCGGAGCTGGTCTTCGGCTACATGACCGAGTACACCGGCCTGCGCTTCGCGTTCTTCCTGCTTGCGGAGTACGTAGGCATCGTCGTGATCGCCGCCTTGACGACCGTCCTGTTCCTGGGCGGCTGGCACGGCCCCTTCGAAGACCAGCTCGGCTGGCTCTGGACCCTGGTAAAGATCTTCGCCGTCTCGTTCGTCATCATCTGGCTGCGCGTCAGCTACCCCCGCCTGCGCGAGGACCAGCTGCAGCGCCTCTGCTGGCTGATTCTGGTCCCCGTCTCACTCGCCCAGCTGGTCCTGACCGCCACAGTCAAGGTCCTCACCTGACTCAGAGATAGCGGGGCGTAAGCCGCTTGACCGGCAGCTTGATCGGCCACGGCTCGGCCGTCTGGATCTCGTCGTCGAACAACGTGGCCGGGAGAGAGGTGCGAGCCTGCGGATCGAGTTTGTGCACGTGGACGACGAGACCGTTGTCCGTATCGATCACCCAGTAGTGGGGGATCCCGGCGGCGGCGTAGAGGGCCTGCCGGCCCATCCGCACCTCCATACCTTGCGTGACCTGGAAGGCGATCGGGCAGGAGCCCTCCAGAGCCACCATGAGGCGCATAGCGATGATCTGATGGATGTCGGTGCGGCAGGGCGGCACGAGAAGCACGCCATCTAGCAACTCGCGCCGCACACCAACGTCCGGAAAAGCGTTGAGATCGTCTGTGGTCCAACCGTCCTCGGGAGGAAGGCTGCTCACCGCGGTGCTCGCTAGAGGTTGCGCGGGCGAACGGAGGCCAGTGCGATCTCGATCGACCAGGGCTGCTCGACGCGGATGGAGTCATCCCCTGAGAAGAATCCGGTTTCCTCGTAGCTCCGGGTTTCCGAGTTCAGCTCGAAGGTGGTGATCTCGAGGCCGTTCAAGGTTTCGATCAACCAGAAGTGAGGGATTCCGGCGTGCGCGTAACCGGTTGGCTTGGTCACCCGGTCGGTGCCCTTCGTGCTGGGAGACACGATCTCGGCGGCGAGCACGACGTCGGAGGCGGGAAACTTCCCACGCCCGGATTTCGCCGCTTCGAATCTGACCACCAGGATGTCGGGGATGTAGACCCGGTCCGAGGTCAGCTCGACTTCATTGGACTGGCTGACAAACAGGTGGTCGGGGCAACTTCCGGCCAACGCGACGGTCAGGAAGGCGGCCAAGGACTGGTGGACGCTGGATGGTGAAGGGTCACGTGCAGTACTCCGTCGAATAGTTCGCGGCGCACGCCATCCTCGGGGAACTTCTCGAGATCGCTGGAAGTCCAGTCGTCCTTCGGAGGCATGTCGCTGGTCATAGCGCTCATGAATCGCCTCCCGGTATTCCTGCCGCGTTCACCGTACCGGAAGATCTGGTGGGGGTGTGCTCGCGTCACTCGGCCGGACGGGGCAGGATGTCTCTTTGTGAGTGACGACGGGGAGCGTGGCACGCCCGGCAAGGGTCTGGTCCAAGGGCTCGCGGTCACGCTCAAGACGATGACCCAGCGGTCCACCACTCAGCAGTACCCGGATGTCGAGCCTGATCTGCCGCCTCGCAGCCGTGGTGTGATCGCGCTGCTCGAGGAGAACTGCACCGTCTGCATGCTCTGTGCCCGGGAGTGCCCGGACTGGTGCATCTACATCGACTCGCACAAGGAAGAGGTCGTCGTCCCGGGCGCCGCGCGGGCTCGTCAGCGCAATGTGCTCGACCGGTTCGACATCGACTTCTCGCTGTGCATGTACTGCGGCATCTGCATCGAGGTCTGCCCGTTCGACGCGCTGCATTGGACGCCCGAGTTCGAATACTCCGAGGTCGACGTCCTCGATCTGCTGCACGACAAGGACCGGCTGGGTGAGTGGATGCGCACCGTGCCTCCGCCGCCGGCCCACGACGTGCTCGGGGAGCCTTCGAAAGAGGAGGCTACGGCGGAACGCAAGGCCGCCGGTCCGGGTGCGGCCACTGCCGCCAAGACCGCGAGGCCTTCCGTACGCCGGACTGGGAGCCCAACCGCACAACGCCCCGCCGAGCAGCGCCCCGCCGAGCAGGAGCCGGAGAAGTGACCGTCGCCGACGCGCTGATGCTGGCTCTCGGCGTGATCGCGGTCGGTTCGGGCGCCCTCGTCGTCACCAGCACCCATCTCGTCCGCGCCGGGCTCTACCTGGTCGTCAGCCTGGGTGCGATCGCCGGCCTGTACCTGGTGCTCGGCGCCGAGCTGGTCGCCTGGGTGCAGGTCCTGGTCTATGTCGGCGCTGTCGTCGTGCTCCTCCTGTTCGCCGTCATGCTCACCCGCGCCCCGATCGGGCCCTCGCCCGACCTCGACCGTCCGGCTGGCCCGGCCGCCCTGATCGGCGCCGGTGTCGGCCTGGGGCTGTCCGTGCTGCTCATGGACGCCTTCCGCTGGACCCGTTACGAGCTGCCCCCGCCCGGCACCGGCCGCCGCGTCGGCGAGCAGATCTTCGGCGCCTGGGTGCTGCCCTTCGAGGTCCTCTCGATCCTGCTGCTGGCCGCCCTGGTCGGCGCGATCGTCCTCTCCCGCCCCGACATCGGCGCCCGCCCCGGCGCCGGCACCGCCGATGTGGCCCCGCCGCCGAGCCCGATCGACGAGTCGCCCGAGGTGGTCGCCCGCCTGGAGCGGATCGCCGCCCGCCAGGCCGCCGCCCAGGCCCGGGTCCGCGCCCAGCACGCGGCCGAGGTCGCCGCGGCCAACCAGGCCGCCGCCGCGGAGAACGGCGCCGCGCAAAACGTGGCCGCGGAGACCGGCACCGCCACCGCCGTCGAGACCCGGCCGGGGGAGCGCCGCGACCCCTCGGAGATGACCCGCGACGAGCTGCTCCGGCAGCAGGCCCACGACGTCGTCTTCCGCGCCCGCGAGGCCGGCCCGACCCTCGGCGGTGAGGATCCACCCCCGCCCGACACCGGCCCGCGCAAGGTGGAGAACACCGTCGGCGAGCCCATCCCCGACGAGGAACAGCCGGCCCTGCCGCCGCCCCCGCCACGTGAGCTTCCGAAGAGCGACGACGCCGCGCCGCGCGAGCTTCCGAAAGAGCGGGAGCTTCCGAAGGGGGACGACGCCTGATGCACGCCGTCATCCCGTACGTCATCGCCGCTCTGCTCTTCGCGCTCGGGGTCTACGGCGTCCTGCGCCGGCGCAACGCGATCCTCGTCCTGATGGCCGTCGAGCTCATGCTGAACGCCGTCAATCTGATCCTGGTCGCGGCCGACGCGTCGATCAAGTCGACGCTCACCGGCGTACAACCGGAGGCCTGGGCCTATCCCGCCGCCGAGCCCAAGGCCGGCGCCATCTTCGCGCTCTTCATCATCGTCATCGCGGCGGCCGAGGTCGGCGTCGGCCTGGCCATCGTGTTGCAGTACTACCGCCTGCGCCGCGCCGTCGTGCTCGACGACGTCGCGCTGCATGAGCACGAGAACGAGGACGAAGAGCAGGTGACCGGGTGACTGCCGCCCTGATCCCCGGCGTGCCGCTGCTGCTGGGCCTGATCGGTCTGCTGCTGCCCCCGGGCGACGGCGACCGGCGCCGCCCGGCCGCCACGCTCGGTATCGCCGGGGCCGCCGCCTCACTCCTCGTGACGCTCAGCCTGTTGCTCTTCGCGCACAAGCCGATCGACGTCAGCACACATTGGGTGAGCATCGGCGGCATCGACCTCACGATCGGCTTCACCGTCGGCGTCGCCGCCCTCTATGTCGCGCTCGCCGTCGCCACGGTTGCCCTCTTCGTGCAGATCTACTCGGTCGCCTATCTGCACGACGACCCGCGCTATGCCCCGTACGCGGCCCAGGTCAGCCTCTTCACCGGCGCCATGCTGCTGGTCGTCACGTCCGGCGACCTGATCGGCGTGCTGGTCGGCTGGGAGGTGATGGGCGCCTGCTCGTACCTGCTCATCGGCCACGACCGCCGCCTGCCCGAGGCGCCCGCCGCCGCCGTGAAGGCGTTCCTGGTCACCCGGGTGGGTGACGTCGGCTTCCTGCTCGGTGTCGCCGTCCTGATCGCCGGCGCCGGCACCTCGCGGATCGCCGACCTGCGCACCCACGACTACTCCAGCGGCACCCTCACCGCCGCCCTGCTGCTGATCCTGGCCGGGGTGGCCGGCAAGAGCGCCCAGTTCCCGCTGCACACCTGGCTGCCCGACGCGATGGCCGGCCCCACGCCGATCTCGGCCCTGATCCACGCGGCCACCATGGTCGCCGCCGGCGTGTACGTCGTCTTCCGGCTCTACCCGCTCTACGACGAGTCGCCGGCCGCGCTCGCCACCCTCGGTGTCATGGCCGCGATCACGATCCTGCTCGGCGCCCTCAGCGCGACCGCCCAGGACGACATGAAGCGCGTCCTCGCCTGGTCGACGGTCAGCCAGATCGGTTACATGACCGGCGCGCTCGCCGTCGGCTCGCCCGCCGCCGCGCTGTTCCACCTGCTCACCCACGCCGCGTTCAAGGCGCTGCTCTTCCTCGCGGCCGGTGCGGTGATCCACGCTGTCGGCACCAACTACCTCTCCCGGATGGGCGGGCTGCGCGAGCACATGCCCGTGACCTTCTGGTCGTTCGTCGTGGGCCTGGGTGCGCTCGCCGGCGTACCCCCACTCTCGGGTTTCTGGTCCAAGGAGAACGTGCTGACCGCGGCCGCCCATGCCACCGAGGGCGGTGGGACGGCGCCGGTGTGGGTCGGCTGGGTGGTCTGGCTGGCCGCCCTGTTCGCCGTCCTGATCACCGCTTGGTACGCGACCCGGCTCCTGCTCTGCGCGTTCTTCGGCATCTCGCGCGAGCACGGACCCGACGGCCCGGACTGGGAGATCGGCTTCGACGACGCCCGCTACACCGCGCCGGCCGTCCCGCACGACCCGCCGGGCGCCATGCGCTGGCCGATTCTGATCCTGACGATCCCGGCCGCTCTGCTCGGCCTGGTCGCGTACGCGCCGGGCTTCCGGACCGCCCTCGAGATGGAAGATCCGCACTTGAGCGTCGCCCTCGTGCTGCCGTTGGTGCTGCTGGCGGCCGGTGCGGGCGCGGCGTGGTGGCTCTGGCAGGCGGTGCCGGGCGCCGATCCGGCCGCGGCGCTGGGCCCGGCCCGGCATCTGTTCGCCTCCGGTTTCCACCTCGACACCATTCAAGACCGATTGGTGGTACGGCCGGTGCGTGCGATCGCCAAAGTCGTCACCGCCACCGACGAAAAGGTGGTGGACGCGGCCGTCGAAGGCACCGGCACCGGAACCACCGGCGTCGGGAACGCGCTGGCCGTGGCCCACCGGGTGCCGCTGCCGACCGCCGCCGTGGCCGTCCTCGCCGGCGCCCTGCTGCTCGGGGCCGTGGCCGTCTGGTTCGGAGCCGCCACATGACGATCTACCAAGTCGCGCTGGTCGCCGTCGTCGCGCTGCCCGCCCTGGGCGCGGCCGTCGTCGCGCTGCTGAAAGACCGCACGGCCCGCCTCGTCGGTACCGGCTTCGCCGCGGTCACGCTCCTGCCGATCATCCTGCTGCCGTTCGCGCGGTCCTCGGCCGACGGCGGCCTCTGGACCGAGGTGGACGTCTCCTGGGTCTCGGCGCTCAACCTCGACTTCCACCTCGGCGTGGACGGCGTCTCCTATCCGCTCGTCGCGTTGACCGGCCTTCTCACGGTGCTCTGCACGGCGTACCTCCAGAAAAGCTCCGGCCGTGCCCTGACCGCCCTGCTGTTGGTCCTCGAAGCCGGCATAGCCGGCACCTTCCTGTCGTTCGACCTCATCTTGTTCTTCCTGTTCTTCGAGGTCGTGCTGCTTCCGATGTACGCCGTGATCGCCGGCTGGGGCGGCGAGGACCGGCGCCGGGCGGCCCGCAAGTTCGTGCTCTACACGCTCTTCGGCTCGGTGTTCCTGCTGCTCGGCGTCGTCACCGTCGCGGTGTCGGCCGGCACCGGCGACCTGGCCGAGCTCGCCGGTGGCGCCGGGCTCGACCGCACCACCCAGTACGCGGCGTTCACCCTGCTGGCCATCGCGTTCGCGGTGAAGGCGCCGCTGTGGCCGCTGCACACCTGGCTGCCCGACGCGCACACCCAGGCCCCGACGGTCGGCTCGGTGATCCTGGCCGGGGTGCTGCTCAAGATGGGCACCTACGGCCTGGTCCGGGTCGGTGTCGGCGTGGCCCCGCTCGGCGCCGAGAAGGCGGCGCCGGTGCTGGGCATCCTGGCCGTGGCCGCGATCCTGGCCGGATCGCTGATCTGTCTGCGGCAGACCGAGCTGAAGCGGCTGATCGCCTACTCCAGCGTCGGGCACATGGGGTTCGTGCTGCTCGGCATCGCCACCCTGAGCGAGACCGGCCTGCAGGCGGCGCTGCTCGGCAACGTCGCGCACGGCCTCATCACCGGCCTGCTGTTCTTCCTGGCCGGAGCGATCAAGGACCGGGCGCACACCGGCGAGCTGTCCGAGCTCGGCGGCCTGCGCGAGACGGCGCCCCGGCTGGCCGGCGTGCTCGGCTTCGCCGCGATCGCCTCCCTCGGGCTGCCGGGGCTGGCCGGCTTCTGGGGCGAGGCCTTCGCCGTCGTGGCCGCCGTCCAGCGCGGCGGCGGGCTGTGGACGACGCTGGCCGTGCTCGCGGCGATCGGCGGGGCGCTCACCGCGGCGTACTTCCTCCGCCTTCTCCGCCGAGTGACCCACGGTCCCGCTCGTGTCCCGGCCACCGTTGCTTCGACCGCCCTCGCACCGGGCGCCAACGGCCACCTCTTGCCGGGCGTCACGACGGTCGAATGGCTGGCCTGGTCGCCGCTGGCCGCGCTGACCTTGGCCGTGGGCCTCGCGCCGGCCCTGGTGCTGATCGCGACCAGCGCACCCGTGCGAGCCCTGACGGAGGCCCTGCCATGACGGCGCAGACAGTCGACCACGTCTCGCTGCTGCCGCTCTACGCCGCGGCGGGCACCGCGGTCCTCGTACTCCTGGCCGACCTGCTCTTCGCCTCCCGAGCCGCGATCTTCGGCGCCCTGACCTCCGGCGGCATCGCCACCGCGGCCGGCGCGATCGTCGTCGGCGGTTCCCGGGTGGGCACGTTCTGCGCCGCGTCCTCGTGCTCGTGGGTGCCGAGCCCGCTGGCCATGGTGGCCGCCGTCGTCTTCGCCGGCCTGACCGTCGGCGTGCTCGGACTCTCCGTGCCGTCACTACGCCTCGGCACCGCCCCGGCGGGGGAGTTCTGCTTCCTGCTCGCCTGCTCGATGACCGGCGGCGTCGTGGTCGGCTACGCCGGCGACCTCATCACCCTGATCGTCGGCGTGGAGACGCTGACCCTGCCGCTCTACCTTCTCGTCGGCCTGCGCCGCTTCGTGCCCGGCGAGAAGGTCAGCACGGCCTCCGCCTCCGCCTCGGTCACCTTCTTCCTGATCAGCGTCATCTCGACGGCGATCGCCCTGCTCGGCGCGGCCCTCAACTACG
This sequence comes from Paractinoplanes atraurantiacus, assembly GCF_900215205.1. Classification (GTDB taxonomy): domain Bacteria; phylum Actinomycetota; class Actinomycetes; order Mycobacteriales; family Micromonosporaceae; genus Actinoplanes; species Actinoplanes atraurantiacus. Next base: position 233,614 of record NZ_OBDY01000012.1, on the reverse strand, counting down.
CGGCCACCGGCGCCCTGCACCTCGACCGCCTCGTCGACGGCGTCGGCCCGTTCGCTCCGGTGGCCAACGCCGGAGTCGCGCTGCTGGTCATCGGCCTGGCCTTCAAGGTGGCGGCCGTGCCCCTGCACGCCTGGGCCCCGGCGACGTACGAGGGCGCGCCGCTGCCGGTCGCCGCCTACCTGTCGACGGCCTCGAAACTGGGCGGTGTGCTGGCCCTCGCGGCGATCGTCGCCCGGGTCGACGCGGCCGCGCTCACCGGCGTCCTGGCCGTGCTGACGATGACGGTGGGTAACCTCGTCGCCCTCCGGCAGACCCGGATGGTCCGCCTGCTGGCGTGGTCGTCGATCGCCCAGGCCGGCTACATCCTGGCCGCGCTGGCGCTGGGCGGCGCCGGGGTGGCGGCCGCGGCCGCGTACTCCGTCTTCTTCGTGGTCCTGGAGCTGATCGCCTTCGGCGTGGTGGTGGCGTTGCGGCCGCCGGGCGCGGACGGCGGATCGCTGCTCGCCTACCGAGGGGCGGGAAGGCGCTCGCCGTGGCTGGGGGCGGCGCTGGTGCTGGCCTTCGCCGGCCTGGCCGGTCTGCCGCCGGGCCTGGCCGGGCTGTTCGCCAAGGTCACCGTGGTGGACGCCCTGATCGACAACGGGCACGGGTGGCTGGCCGGGGTGGTGGCGCTCAACGCGGTGATCGGTCTGGCCTACTACGTACGGGTGTCGGCACTGCTCTACACGAAGCCCGAGGCGCCGGGCATTTCGGTCGTCGATCCGGCTCTGCTCGAGGCGGCCACACACCCGCGCCTGCCGGTCTCCCGCGCCGTCGGCTTCGTCCTGGCCGCCGCCTCGCTGGTGGCCGTGGCCCTCGGCTTCGCCCCGCAGTTGCTCTTCGACGCGCTCAGCTAACTCACAGTCCGTGACGGATGAATTCTCTGGTGGGCGATGTTCCATGGGATGCGGGTCCTACCGGATCCGCATCCCGAAGGAGTATCTGTGCACAGCCATCACAACGGCCTCAAGACGGCCGCTCTGCTGGGTCTGCTCACCGCCCTCATCCTGGGCGCGGGCTACTGGCTCGGCGGCAGCGGCGGCCTGGTGTTCGCGGTGTTCATCTCGCTGGCCCTGAACGCCGGCTCGTATTTCTTCTCCGACAAGCTGGCCCTGCGGGCGATGCGCGCGCAGCCGGTCAGCGAAGCCGAGTTCCCGGCCCTCCACCAGATCGTCCGCGAGCTGGCGACCACCGCCGGTCAGCCCATGCCGCGGCTCTACGTCTCACCGACGATGCAGCCGAACGCGTTCGCGACCGGCCGTAACCCCCAGCACGCCGCCGTCGCCGTGACCACCGGCATCACCCAGTTGCTCGACCGGCGTGAGCTGCGGGCCGTCATCGGCCACGAGCTCTCCCACGTCTACAACCGGGACATCCTGATCTCGAGTGTGGCGGCCGCGCTGGCCGGCATCATCACGAGCATCGCGCAGCTGGCGATCTTCCTGCCGCTGGGCGGTTCGGACGACGACGACAGCCCCAACCCGGCCGCGCTGCTGGCGATGCTGATCCTCGGCCCGATGGCGGCGACGATCATCCAGCTGGCGATCAGCCGCAACCGGGAGTACCAGGCGGATGCCGACGGCGCCGCGCTGACCGGTGACCCGCTGGCTCTGGCCAGTGCTCTCGAGAAGATTCAGTACGGGGCGCAGCGCCTGCCCCTGCCGGCCGACAACCGGCTCACCAGCGCCGCGCACCTGATGATCGCCAACCCTCTCAAGGGCGGCGGCATCGCCTCGCTCTTCTCCACCCACCCGCCCATGGAGCAGCGCGTCGCGCGCCTGCGCCAGCAGGCCGGTGCCATCCAGTACCGCTGACCCGTCAGTCCGCCAGGGCCGTCCGCGTAAGCGGGCGGCCCTCCGCTGTGTTTCCGGACACCGGCGCCGGGATTTCGGATGTGTCACGCCCGGCCCCGGCGTTAGGGTCGTGGACCGTATCGGTCGTTACTTGGTGGGACCTTTCGAAGGAGCGAAGAAGTGACCGCGTTGCGTCAGTACCTGGGCGTTTGGCACCTGCCGGGCGGACGGGTCCTACTCAGCGTGGGGATTCTTGCCCGGCTAGGCATCGGCATGACCCCGCTGGCCCTGCTGCTTCTCGTCCAGCAGGAGACCGGCCGCTACGCCGCGGCGGGTCTGGCCGGCGGTGTGTACGCCCTGGCCGGCGCCGCCGTGAGCCCGATCGCCGGCCGTCTGGCCGATCGCATCGGCCCGTCCCCGATCCTGTTCGCCACCGCGGTCCTGCACCCTCTGGCTCTTGTCGCCCTGGTCCTGGTCAGCCGCTCCGGCGAGTCCGCCCTGCCCTGGATCTTCGTGGCGTCGGCGGTGGCCGGCGCCACGTACCCGCCGCTGACCGCGGCCATCCGGCGGGCCTGGACCGACATGACCGAGATCGGCGGCGGCAACCACCACCTGCGCGGCGCCGCCATGGCCGCCGAGACCTCCCTGTTCGAGCTGGTCTTCGTCCTCGGCCCGATGCTCGTGGCCGCCCTGGTCGTGATCACCAGCAATCCCGCCACGGCCCTGCTCGGCGCCGCCGGCGCCACCCTGCTCGGCACCTTGGTGATCGCCCGTCTGCCCGTGATGCGCGGCTGGCACCGCCACGAGGAGATCGACGCCGCCCGCGGCCTGGGCCCGCTGAAGGTCTCCGGCTTCCCGGCCCTGCTCCTGTGCGTGGTCGCCCTCGGCATGGCCTTCGGCGCGGCCGGCGTCATCGTCCCCGCCTACGCCACCCACCACGGCGGCGGGGACGGCCTGGGCGGCGTCCTGCTGGGCATCTGGGGCGTGGGCAGCGCCATCGGCGGCATCTGGTTCGGCACCCGCCGCCCCGCGATGCCCCTCCCGCGCCAGTTCGCCTGGCTGCTGGGCAGCGTCTCCTTGAGCTTCCTGATCCTGGCCTTCATGCCGAGCCCACTCTGGCTGGGTGCGGCCCTGGTGCTGGGCGGCGCGACAATCGCCCCGGCCTTGACGGTGGAGAGCAACCTGGTGGGCCGCCTGGCCCCACCATCGATGCTGAACGAGGCCTACACCTGGATCGTCACCGTCTCGGTGACGGGCAGCGCAGCCGGCGGCGCCGTGGCCGGCGCCATCGTCGACCGCCCCGGCGGCCTTCCGTGGGCGTTCGTCTTCGCCGCGGTGGTCCTCATGGTCGCGGCCTTGGTCGCCGCCATCCCACACGGCTCCATCGCCCAGGCCGACCGCCGCGCCACCGACCGCCTCCGCCAGGCCCTGGCCACCGAGCCGGCGTGATCAGATGCTCGTATGGAGCTCACCAAGCAGTTCAGTGACGATCAATACGCCGTCGCGCTGGAATCCTGGTCCTGGCTGGCCCAGCCGCGCCGAACTGATCGCCACCCTGGAAACAGAAGACGGCCAAGACGAGTTCCTGCAGGGCGCACTGGCGATGGCCGCGTTCCACCGGCGGGGCCTGAGCCTGAGCGACGACGAGGTGTACGCCTACGCGCCGCCCCCCATCATCACCGGCAGCTTCGCCGCCGACGAGATCCAGGTGTTCCCCTTCTCCGTCGTCGTCAACCTGGCCGGCCAGCTCCACCAGCAACTGCGCACCTCACCGGCTACCTAAGGCTGGTCTGCGCCGGTTGGGTCGATCACTGGCAACGACTACGTCGATGATGTCGTCCCGCTGCAGTTCGGGGACGGTGGCCAGACCAGGCCGTTGTTGAGAACGGAACGCCACTCGGCGAACTCCGACAGCAGCAGTTGCTCTCGGGGGATGCGGGCGGTAATGAGCACCGCGGCGGGTGGCCGCGGCGCGGAGCCAGGTGTAGGCGCGCAGGAAGTACGGGTAGATGAGGTCCTCGCGGCCGCTGATCGTGCCTTCGCGGGTCAGCGTCTCCCATGCGGCGGCCGACTGCACCGTCCACAGCGTGAGGGTCTCCGCATGCAGATCGCAGCCGAGCCTCCCGGGCGGCAGGGCCTGGTCGACGCGAACGGCTCGTGCGTGCGAGGTCACAGGCGGGCGATTCGTTCCTCCACCTCGGCTCGCAAATGCTCGGACATGCCGTCGGCCTCCAGGAGGCGGGGGAGGGAGGCCGGGTCGAACATGTAGATGGCGAAGGCCTCGGTGACCGTCATGCCGCGGGTGGGGCGGTGGATGATGTCGATCGGGTCACCCGCGCGGACCTGGCCGGGGGTGACCACTCGCAGGTACGTGCCGGTTCGGTTTTCGCGGGCGAAGCGCTTCAGCCACTTCTGCTCTCCCATCTTCGCCTGGAACGTGGCGCACGGGATGCGGCCGAAGGTCGGTGAGAGCTCCAGCGTGTCGCCGATCCGCCACACCTCGCCGATCTGGGTGGCCAGGAGGTCCAGGCCCTCCGTGGTCAGATTTTCGCCGAACATGCCGTCGGGCAGGGTGCGGCCCAGCTCGGCCTCCCACCAGTCGTAGTCCTCACGGGAGTACGCGTACACGGCCTGGTCGTCGCCTCCGTGGTGCTTCGTGTCGCCGATCTCGTCGCCCACGACGCCGCTGTGCAGGCCGGTCCGCTTGGGGCCGGGGGCGCGCACGTCGACGGGGTGAGCGACCGGCTCCTTGTAGATGCCGGTCTTTCCGACCTTTTTCGCCGGGTTCGGGCGCATTGCGCCGACGCTCACCGAAAGGACCTTGCCGTCTGTCATGCCGCCAACTCCAGGATCACTCGATCTTCCACGGGACGGTAGCCCAGCCGCTGGTAGAGCCGGTTGCTGGTCGGGTTGGCCAGGTCGGTGTTGAGCACCACTTCGCCGACATCGAGGGCCAGGGCCGATCGGGTGGCGGCCACGGTGACGCCGGCCGCGTAGCCGTGACCGCGGGAAGCCGGCGGCGTGTACACGATCTGCACGCGGGCCATGCCGGAGTCGGGGCGGGAGCGGATGGCCATCGAGACCGGGCCGTCGCCGTCCTCCCAGAGCAGCACGCCGCCGTACCCGATCCGGTCGTCCATCACCGCGCCGATGTCGCCGAAGCCCTCCTCGCCGATCTCGGCGTAGAACGCCTTCTGCCACTCCACCAGCAGGTCACGGTCGCCGGCGGTGGCGAGGCGGGCCCGGCCGGGCGGCGACGGGTCGGCGAGGGCCTCCAGCCGGTAGAGACGCGTGCGGCGACGGGCCGACGGCGCTTTTCCGGTGCGCCGCCGCCAGGCGGCAGCGAAGATCTCCTCGGACTCGGCCAGGAGATTCACTTGCGGAGTTGGTGGTACGTCCGTAGCGGCGGCCGCCGCGGCCTCGGGCGGCAGCACGCTCATCATCATCGGGTGCGGCGGTGTTCGCAGGAGCGCCCCGTCGACGGTGCCTGACGCCGTACGCCAGAAACCGAAGATCGGATCCGACGGCCCGAACGCCCGGAGCCCCCGGCGCCGCAAGGCGTCGATCACCGTGAGAAAGACGGTGTGCCGGACCGGCCGCGAAGCGAGGAAGTCTCCCGCGGCCGCGGCGAACTCGTCGATGTCGTGGGTCAGCCGCCAGCTCATGCAGCGATCCTCGTCAGTGGCCGCCCGGCGCGCACCCTAATTACAGGCCCCACGCCTTTGCTATCCGGGCCAGGGAGTCCTGCCGCGTGGCCGGGTCGTAGACCGTGCCGGCCAGCATCAGCTCCTGCGCCCCGGTGCGCTCGACCAGCTCGTCGAGGGCGGCCACGACCTCCTCGGCGGTGCCCGCGTATTGCGTGCCCGGCAGCGACTCGAGCATGCTCCGGTCGAGGTCGCTGAGCTCGACCGACGCCGCCGTCTCGGGCGAGACGATCGGGCCGAGGCGCCCGGTGCGCAGGCTCAGCGCCATGATCCGGCTGGGGCCGGCCAGCCACTGCGCCTCCTCGGTCGTCTCGGCGGCGATCACCGAGGCGCTGACCATGGCCCACGGCTCGGGGTAGCGCGGCGACGGCTTGAACCCGGCCCGGTAGAGGTGCAGCGCTTTGTCCACATCGGAGCTCATCGCGAAGTGATATGCGTAACAGAAGGGCAGGCCGAGGGCGGCCGCGACCTGAGCCCCGTACGTGGAGGAGCCCAGCATCCACACCTCGGGGTAGGTCTCGGCCACCGGTGTCGCCCGCAGGGATGACGGCTCGATGCGGTCGTCGCCGAGCAGGGACAGCACGGTCTGGAGATGCTCGGGGAACTGCTCGACGGTCAGGTAGGGCGAGACGCCGCGCAGCGCGGCCGCCGTGGCCTGGTCGGTGCCGGGGGCGCGGCCGATGCCGAGGTCGACGCGCCCCGGGTAGAGCGCCTCGAGGATGGCGAACTGCTCGGCGACCACGAACGGCATGTGGTTCGGCAGCATGACGCCACCCGATCCGACACGGATCGTTGTGGTTTGTGCGGCTATCGCACCGATCAGGACCGGCGGTGAGGTGGACGCGACGGCCGGCATGTTGTGGTGCTCTGCTACCCAGAAGCGGGCGTAGCCCAACTGGTCGGCGGTCTGCGCGATCTCGACCGTGCCGCGCAGGGCATCCGCGCTGGAATGCCCCTCACGCACCGTGGCCAGGTCGAGGACGGAAAGTGGGACACGGTCCGCGGTGGTCACGATCCGACCCTAGCGCGTCGGCTACCGGGTCGACCTGTGCCCAGGTCATCGGTATCTTGTGCGACGACCATGAACCCTCGACGTGCGGTGACTGTCAACCCTCGACTGGAGCAGCAACTCATGGTGTCCTCCACCATCGAAGTCCGGGAAGCCCCGGCCACCCCGCCCGCACGCCGGGCGGAGGGAGCCCACATCGGCTTCCGTCCGGACATCGAGGGTCTGCGGGCCATCGCCGTGACGCTGGTCGTGCTCAGCCACGCGGGCCTGAGCACCTTCGCCGGCGGATATGTCGGCGTGGACGTGTTCTTCGTCATCTCCGGCTTCCTCATCACGACGCTGCTGCTGAAGGAGCTGAACAAGACCGGGAAGATCTCGCTGCCCGGCTTCTACTCGCGGCGCGCGATCCGCCTGCTGCCGGTCTCGACCGTGGTCGTGGTCGCCACGATCGTGGCCGCCTGGCTCTTCGTTCCGGCCACACGCTTCAAGTCGATCACGCTCGACGGCCTGTTCAGCACCTTCTACGGCATCAACTGGCGTCTGGCGTACGAGGGGACGGACTACCTCAACGCGACAGCGGCTCCCTCGCCTCTGCAGCACCTGTGGTCGCTCGCCGTCGAGGAGCAGTTCTACCTGGTCTGGCCGCTGCTGCTGCTCGCCGTCTGGGCCGGCGCCCGCAAGAACCGCCGGGCCGCGATCGCGCTGAGCGCCCTGGTCGTGGTCTCGCTGATCGTCAGCGTCCAGCAGACGGCCAACGCGGCGCCGTGGGCCTACTTCGGCTCGCACACCCGGGCCTGGGAGCTCGGCATCGGGGCGCTGGTCGCCCTGGCGGCCGCCCGTCTCAGCCGTACACCCAAAGCTCTGGCCGCGGTCCTGACCTGGGGTGGCCTCGTCGCCGTGGTCATCGCGGCCGTGACCTACGACGAGTCGACGGCCTTCCCCGGCTCGGCCGCCCTGCTTCCGGTGCTGGGCACCGCCGCCGTGATCGCCGGCGGCACGTCGGCCGAGGGCTGGGGCGCGGGCCGCGTGATCGGCACGGCGCCGTTCCGGTTCATCGGCAAGCTGTCCTACGGCTGGTACCTCTGGCACTGGCCGGTCCTGATGATCTGGCCGCTGGCCTTCATGCGCGACGCCGGCGTCAAGTCGAACCTGGTGTTCGCAGTCGGTGCGCTCGGGCTCGCCTTCATCACGTACCACCTGGTCGAAAATCCGGTCCGGATGCGGCCCTGGCTGCGTTCGCGGGCCCGCCGCGGTCTGGCCCTGGGCCTGATCCTGTCGGCCGGGGTGGCCGCGCTGTCGCTGATCGCCGGCCAGTTCACGCCGCCGATCCCGACCGGACCGGCCACATTCGACACCGCGGCCGAGGTGGCCAAGGCCGGCGATCCGCAGGCCCGGCTCACCCAGCTGATCACCGGCTCGATCCGCGGCTCCCGCCTGCCGGACAACCTGACGCCGAAACTCACCGAGGCACAGGGGCAGAACCCGGTCATCTACAAGGACCTCTGCCACCTCGGATACGGCGACAGCAAGCAGGACCGGCCCTGCGTCTACGGCGACCCGAACGGCGCCAAGACGATGTACCTGATCGGCGACTCGCACGCGGCCCAGTGGTTCGCGGCGGTCGACGGGGTGGCCCGCGCGCAGGGCTGGAAGCTGGTCGCGCTGACCAAGGCGGCCTGCCAGCTGCCGGCGGTGCTCAACTTCAACGTGGTGCTCAACAAGCCGTACACCGAATGCGTCGCCTGGCGTGACCAGATCGTCGACCGTGTCGTGGCCGCCAAGCCCGACCTGGTCGTCATGGCCTCCAACGACCTCGACAACGGCGGCATCTACGACGCCGACGGCAAGCTGATCGAGCGGCCCGGCCTGGCCGACGACCCGGCCTGGGTGCAGGCCTGGCAGAAGACGTGGACCAAGCTGGGCGGCATCAAGAACAAGGTGCTGCTCCAGGACACCCCGTACCCGGTGGACGTGGTCCCGGAGTGCGCGGCGACCAACCCGCGACAGATCTTCAAGTGCGACCGCTCGCAGGTCCGGGCCATCCAGGAGCCGCAGCGCCGGGCGATGGTCGCCGAGCAGGCCGCCAAGAACGGCATCCGGGTGATCGACCCGACGCCGTGGTTCTGCGCGAACAAGAAGTGCCCGATCCTGGTCGGCAACACGCTGGTCTACAAGGACGACAACCACATGTCGCTGGCCTACTCGGAGGCGCTCGCCCCGGTGCTCGGCCAGGCGCTCTTCCCGGCCGGGCGCTAACGCCGCTGCTGGTGACGGATGGCCTGGACGCCGACCGTCACCGCGGCGAGGGCGGCGCCCGGCGCGAGCAGCCACACCGGCCACGGGTAGACGTCGCCGTCCACAGTGGCGGCGACCAGCCCGAAGACGACCAGGTTGACGGTGGCCAGGGCGGCCCAGATGGTCCAGAGCACCATCATCGCGGTCGGCAGCCGGCGCGCCTCGCGGCGCTCCTCGGCCTCGCGCCGGGCGCGGACCTCGGTCGCGCTGAGGCCGGGACGCGGCAGGTCGGTGAGGAGCAGAAGCAGTTCCTGGTACGTCTTGGAGTTGTAGGCCGAGCGCACGCGGTCGTCGTATTCGTCGAGGCTGAGCCGGCCCTCGTCGAGCGCGGACTTGAGCTGCTCGGCGACCTTGTGCCGATCGGCGTCGGCGGCACGCATCGTCTCGATGTCGGTCCGGACCTCTTTCGTCATCGGACACTCCCTTTACGCACCCCTGCCGACCGGGTCAGGCTAGCGGAGTGAGACCACTATGAGATACAGCGACGTGGCGGCCCGCAACCGCGAGGCCTACGGTCCGCGCGCGGCCGCCGACCGCGACAGGTTCACCAAAGAGCCGTGGAAGCTGGCCGAGAGGGCGGCGTTCCTCGACCGGCTCCGGGCGGCCCGGGCGGTCACGCTGCTCGAGGTCGGCTCGGGCACGGGCCAGGACAGCGCCTGGTTCCAGTCGTCGGGCCTGGACGTGACGGCGGTCGACCTGTCGCCGTCGATGGTCTCCGTCACCGAGGCCAAGGCGCCCCGGCGGGCTGTTCCACCGGGGCGTCTACGGCGGCAAGCACGAGGAGGGCGTCGCGGCGAACGACCACCATGTGCCGCCGCGATTCTTCGCCTTCCGCTCCGACCAGGAGCTGCTGGAACAGGCGGCCCGCCACTTCGAGATTCTCGACTTCCATGTGTACGCGGCGGGCGTCCGGTATCAGTCGCTGACGCTGGTCCGCCCCGTTCAGTGGTGATGGTGGTAGTGGTGCGCGACGGCGTGCCCCTTGCCCCGCGAGATCATCCACCGGTTGACCGGCACGGTGACGACGAAGGCGATGGCGAGCGCCGCGACCAGGCTGCCCCAGAAGAGCGGGTCAGCGAGGCCGGCTTCCATCGCGCCCGGGATGACGAGTAGGGCGGCGTTGTCCACGAGCTCCATCACGGCGATGGAGACGGTGTCGGCGGCCAGGGCGACGCCGAGGGCCTGCTGGAAGCTCAGGCCGGCCTTGAGGACGGGCCGGATGGCCAGCGAGTAGCCGAACAGGAAGGCCAGGGCGACGGAGAGCGCGATGGTCGCCCCGTTGCCCCAGCCGAGCGCCGTCCCGATGACCATGCCCAGGATCTCCCCGATGGCACAGCCGGTGAGGCAGTGCAGAGTCGCCGAGACAGCCGACCGAGTCAATTCCTTCGATGCCGTAGTCATGTGACGAAGATACCCCAAGGGGGTATCTTCAGGAGTCGTAGAAGTGATGGGGGTCACATCAATTACTTCGGTGCGGTCACTGGCTGATCGTGTTGCGGCCGGGGCCGCCGAAGAGCCTGTCGGTTCCGGCGCCGATTCGTGCCACTTGGCGATCTTCAGGGCTGCTTCGACAGGGCGGCCAGGGCGGACGGCACCACGCGGTAGTAGACCCATGTGGCACGCCGCTCCGAGGTGACCAGGCCGGCGTCGCGGAGCACCTTCAGGTGGTGCGAGATGGTCGGACCGATCCACTACGCCAGGCCGACCCGGCAACAGTCGATGTTCATCGACCCATGAGCGGCGAGCACGCGTACGACGTCGCGGTGCTCGCGATCAGGATCGGCGCCGTCCGCCCACTGTCTGACCTAGCCGTCAAGCTCAGTGATCAGCTTGTCGATCCTGGCGCGTATCTCGTCGCGCACACCACGGACCACCTCGATCGGCTGGCCGGCCGGGTCGGTGAGCTCCCAGTCCTCGTAGCGCTTGCCGGGGAAGTGCGGGCAGGTGTCGCCGCAGCCCATGGTGACGATGACGTCGCTGGCTTGAGCGGCGGCGTCGCTGAGTTTCTTCGGTTCCTCAGCGGTGATGTCGATGCCGACCTCGGCCATGGCTTGGATCGCGATTGGGTTGATCTGGTCAGCCGGTTCGGAGCCGGCCGAGCGGACCTCGATGCGATCCCCGGCAAGGTGACGCAGCCAGCCGGCGGCCATCTGCGAGCGGCCGGCGTTGTGGACGCAGACGAACAGGACGCTGGGCTTGGCGGTCATGGTTCACTCCGGCGATCAGTTGATGGGGATGCTGGGACGACGACATCGGCGGCGTGGTTCGCAGCGGTCGGGAACCACCACGCGATAGCCGCGAGGGCGACGATGGCGCCCGCGACCTGGGCGATGATGAAGCCGGGAGCCGAACCCGGTGCGATGCCGGCGAACGTGTCGCTGAACATGCGGCCGACGGTCACGGCCGGGTTGGCGAAACTGGTGGACGACGTCCACCAGTAGGCAGCGCCGATGTAAGCGCCGACAGCGGCGGGAGCGGTCGAGGTCCGGCCCGAGCGAGCCAGCGAGACGATCAGCAGAATCAGGCCCGCCGTCGCCGCGACCTCCGCCAGCCACAGGCTCCCACCATCGCGCTCGGTGTGGGACGAAGTGACGGCGGACAGGCCGAACATTGCGTTGACGAGCACCGCACCGGTGATGGCCCCGAGCGTCTGCGCCGCCGCGTAGCCCGCCAGTTCCCGTCCGGTCAGGCCGGCGCCGGCGCGACGGCCGAGCCACCAGTCGACGGCCGAGACGACCGGGTTGAAGTGCGCGCCGGAGACCGGGCCGAACATCAGGATCAGCGCACCCAGGGCGAACGCCGTGGCGATCGCGTTCTCCAGCAGTTGAAGCCCAACGTCCCGCGGCGACAGACGAGAAGCGGCGATGCCCGAGCCGACCACCGCGGCGACCAACAGGCCGGTACCGGCGAACTCGGCACTCAGCCGACGAGCCAGGCTCACGCCTCAGCCGCGACGGCCATCGCCGAGGTGTCGAGCAGCTTCGACAGCGCGGCCAGGGCGGATGGCACCACGCGGTAATAGACCCAACTGCCTCGCCGCTCAGAGGTGACCAGACCGGCATCACGGAGCACCTTCAAGTGGTGCGAGATCGTCGGCCCCGACTGGGTGAACGCGTCGGTCAGCTCACAGACGCAGACCTCGTCGCCGGCGCGGGCCGCAATCATCGACAGCAGCCGTAGCCGCGCCGGATCCCCGAGCGCCTTGAAGCCTTTCGCCAGCCCGACCGCATCGATCTCGGCCAGGGGCTCCGCGACCATGGGGGCGCAGCAGTCCGGTCCGGCGAGCACTACGAGTTCTTGATTCGACACCCGTCGAGTTTGACAGACATCGAAACCACGGTGCAAGCTGGCGCCGATTCGACATTCATCGAAATCGCATCGGAGGTCCGCCATGACCGAGCCCGTCACCATCATCAGCGCCAAAGAGGCCGCCGAGACCCAGGCCGCGCCGAGCTGCTGCGGCACGCCTGCCGTCGCCGAAGAGGGCACCAGCATCCGCGAGCAGGTCCGTGCCCGCTACGCCGACGCCGCCACCCGGGCCGCCGAGGGCGGCGACTGCGGCAGCGGCACCTTCTACGCCGAGGACGAGCAGGGCGAGCTGCCCGAGGCCGCGCTCAGGGCGAGCTTGGGCTGCGGCAACCCGCTCCGGGTGGCCGACCTGAACCCGGGGGAGACGGTCCTTGACCTCGGCTCCGGCGGTGGCATCGACGTGCTGCTGTCCGCCCGCCGCGTCGGCCCCACCGGCCACGTTCACGGCCTGGACATGACCGACGAGATGCTGGAGCTGGCACGCCGCAACACCGCCGAGGCAGGCGTGACGAACGTCGAGTTTCACAAGGGCCACATCGAGGAGATCCCGTTGCCGGACGCGTCAGTCGACGTGGTGATCTCCAACTGCGTGATCAACCTGTCCGCTGACAAGCCGTCCGTCTTCGCTGAAATGCACCGGGTCATCCGTCCCGGGGGCCGGATCGGCATCTCGGACGTCGTCGCAGAGGATCACCTCACCCCTGAGCAGCGGGGAGTGGTGGGGGACTGGTCGTCCTGCATCGCAGGCGCCCTGTCCCGGTCCGAGTACATCGACGGACTCACTGCCGCTGGCTTCTCGGACGTCAGCGTCGAGTTCACCGGCGGCTACGCCGAGGGCATGCACGCCGCGATCGTGCGGGCGAACCGTAGCTGATCCGCTGAGTCAAAGCCGATGGCCTCCGAGGCTGCGCTGAGGTGGGGCCGGCGGGCCACGTCGTTCGTAGTAACGCAGGGTTTGCAGGTTTACCCTGGCCGCGTCGGCGAGCTGGCCGCTGCACAGGCCGGTCACGACCGCATCCGGTCGGCGGCCCGTTGGTGCAGCGCGTCCAGAACATCGACCTGTGTGTCCGGGGCTGTGATCTCCAGCCGGAGACCTGCGTCGCCCGGGTCGAAGGTGAAGCCGTAGATAGAGCAGCAGGCGCTTTCCCGGGGGGTCAGATCCCGAGCGGTCGTCTCGGCGGCCGGACAAGCGTGATCACAACGAGAACGGCCCCGGACCGCGTTTCCGCTGGTACCGGGGCCGTACTTCCTGCCTGTGGCGGGTAGAGGATTCGAACCTCTGTAGCTTTCGCGACGGATTTACAGTCCGCGTAACACGCGGGTCCTACCAGGGAAAACGTCGTACCCGCCATGCTGGCCGACACGGATCCGACAAGAAGCCTGGCGGGGGGCCGGACGTAGGTCGCAGCGACCGGGGATGCTGAAACAGTGGGGGGTGTCCCCGTGCTGTCCCCCATGATTTCCCTGCTCAGTGCCCCGAGGGGGACAGCGGGGACAGCGGGGACAGCAGGGACGCCGGGCCGGTAGACAGGCCCGTTGATCTCAACGCAAATGCTCCTTGGAAGCCTCGCCAACCGCAACTTGATGAAGGGACGTATCGAATCTGAACTGTCCGTTACCGTCGAACTTCAATCCGGTCGCCTCAATGGCTTTAGCCCGTTGGAGAGCAAATCGTCGGCAATCTTCGCTGAGGTGCCGCGTTGTGCTGGCCCGAGTGATCTGCTGAGGGTGTTGGCGGTAGAGCCAAGTCTTACCGTCTAAGTTGTAGCCGTCGGATATCTGAGACAGCGCGGCAAACATGGCTATATCTTCATCGCTCGGCAGGCCGACCCATCCGCCGATAGCGCGCAGAGTAACTGCCCTGAGGAGTAGCCCGGCGCAGTGAATCGGCCAATTTCCGCCGTGCTCCTCCGCGTGCCTATTGACGCTTCCGGCCGGAACGATTCCATCTGGGAATGCAGACGGCCATTCCACTCTTGACCCATCCGGCATTAAGTCGTCAGCCTGGCCTATGGCCCAGTGGATTCGATGTTCGTCGAACTTTGGAATAAGCGACTCAAGTGCGCCGGGTAACAGCATGTCGTCCGAGTCGAGAACCTGGATTAGGTCGCCGGTCGCCCGTGAAAGCCCGAGGTTCCGAGTGGCGGCGATTCCTAGCTGCGCGCCATTCGCCTCGTAGCGTACATAAGGTGCCCGCGCGAAGTGATGCGCAAGAGAGGGGGCCGCCCCGTCCTCCTGGACGATCCACTCCAGGTCCCAACCGTGCGGCAGCCGTTGGGCGTCCACGCTCGCGACTGTCTCGGCAAGATACGCCGCGCTCGGCGCGTACGCTGCGGTTATGACTGAGACGGTAGGCACTTAGCTCTCCTCGGGGCTCTTGGCCGGCACGTCAGGCCATCGTGTGAGTTGCTGCGTATACCGGATCTCTGTTCGATCGGCCGGATACGTCGAATATGCCACTTCCACGACTCGTCCCAAGATGTCTATTGAAAGGCTGCGTAGACAAAGGAGTGGAACGCCGTGGTCCATTCCCCAGTCCTGGCGTTCGATTGTGGTGGGCTGTATTGCCGTAATGACGTTTTCGAGTCGGTCAATCTCGATGCCTACCGTGTATAGCTGATGCCAGTGCCCTCCCGGCCACGGTTCATTCTTTGGGTCGAGAAGAGCCGGATTACTTTCGATCAGGAAGGTCGGAATATGAGAGACGCTGAAAAGCATGAGCTTCCCGGTCTCTTTGCGCGATGTGCGGTAGGTGCGTCGCAAAAGATCGGTTCCGGCCTTAACCTTGAACTCATTGGCAAGCTCGGCGTTCGCTGCGACGTGCTCGTATGTGACGGAAAATTCGGTCTCGCTTAGCGGTACTCCGATAGACAGTTCAACGGTTCCTGTGGACGAGCGCTCTGCCTCCGACCTAAGTGCAAGGTCTTTGTACGCCTGTGCCACTTCAGGCGTAACGGCGATCGAATGCTCTTTGCGGTCTGGCTGAATCCGCACGCGAGCAGGAGCGCCCCTGCTTACCGTGATAAGGCCTTCCCCCTTGAGGATTGCTAGTGCGTCTCGCACAGGCCCATCGGAGCACTTCCACTGTGCCTGCAACTCCCGCATTGGCGGAAGCGAAGCGCCTGGCCCGTATTCGCCAGCGCCTATGCGCGTTCGTAGGTCGTCCGCGATCCGGTCATGAAGCGCGCTGCTCCGTGAAGTTCGACTCGTCACGACACGCGACTTTACCAGCGACTTTGCAACTTCGGTACCGAAGCTCTTGCGCCTCGGTCCCGACGGATGCTCTACTGACCGCAGAACTTCGGTACCGAACTTCGGGTACCAAGTGACCGAACTCGTGGAGGATTCATCGTGAGAAGCATCAGGGAAGCGAGGCCGACCTCGGCCGACCTCGCCGCGATCGAGGCCGAGTGGCCCTTGATCGAGGCCGAGCTGTCGGTGTTGGACGCGGAGATCGCTCTCATTAACGCCGCCGACCAGGGCGGTCCGTCGCCGCTCGACTGGCGGCGACTTCGCCGGGCCGAGGCCCGCGTCACCCGCGTTGCCGCTGAGCTGGCCACGCGTCCCGCCGCCCGGAAGGCGGTCGCGTGATGCGTAAGCCGTCTGTCTCGGGCCGTGGGTGGGCCTACATCGGTGCCGCGCTCGGCGGCACGGTCTCGATCGCCGCGAACGTCGCTCACTCCTACGTCCCGCCCGCCGACGCCTCGGCCGACTGGTCGCCGCAGACCGGCGCGGTTATCGGCGCGATTTTCTGGCCGGTCGCTCTGTTCGTCGCCACCGAGATCCTGGCCCGTGTCGCGTGGCCGAGCGGCCTGCGCTGGTCCGCGCTTCGGTTCCTCGGCTTGCTACCGGTCGCCCTGGTCGCCGCGATCGTGTCCTACAAGCACGGCTCTGGCCTGCTGAGCTACTACGGCGAAGACGCGCTGACCGCGCACCTCGGGCCGCTGGCGGTGGACGGCCTGATGGTCATGGCCTCGGCCGCGTTGCTGGCGACCGCCCACCGGGCCGCGACTGCGGAGGACACCGTGCCGGCCGAATCGCCCGCGCCGGTCGCCGCCGAGGTGACCACCACTCCCGAGACGCCCGCCGAGCCCATCGCGGCCGAGGCTCCCGCGCCGGTTCCGGCGGTCAAGAAGACGCCCGCCAAGCGCGTCACGCCGCGTCCCGCGTCGGCCGAGAAGGTAGCCAAGGCCGCCGCCAAGCTGCCCGGCGCGACCGTCTCTGAGATCGCCGCCAAGGCCGGTGTCTCGACCTCGACCGCGCGCCGCCATCTCGCCACCCTGCGGGTCACCGACGCGTCACCATCTGCCCCGGTTCCTGCGGAAACGCCCCACCTCGTGGCCGCGTGAGGCAGACCGATGACCGAGGTCGAGATCTACGAAGCGCACGCCGAGCTGCACAACCTGCGCACCGACCTGGCCGACCTGCGCCACTGGGCCGAGAACGCGCTGAACGACGAGCACGACCGGCAGTACATCGCCGAGCACCTGTCCGACGCGGTCGCCGCGCTGGCGACCGGCAACCCGCTTCCGAAGCGCCCTTTCTGATCTGCCCGGCGGTACGGCTCAACCGACCAAAGCAGCGCCGTACCGCCGGTCTCCCACCAGTCACGAGAACCGTCAGGAGAGCACCCAGTATGGCAAGCAGTCTCTTCGGCCCGGGCAACAAGGCCGAGCGCAGCGCACAGGACATCAAGGCCGCTCAGGACGCCGCCCGCGCCGCCGACGCGCAGCGGCAGCGCGCCGCCGCTGCCGCTGGCCGCGACCGCCGCTCGATCGGGAGCAAGCGATGACCGCCGCCGACCACGCGGCCACGTTCGCCGCCGTATTCGCCGCTCAAGCGCCTCGCCGACCTGCTCGGCGCGGGCCGGTTCTACGTGCTCGGTTGCCCTCGGCCGGGCCGCGACGACAACCCGTCGATCGGCACCGGTTCGTACGCCCTCGATCAGTCCTTCCACTACCTGTTCCTGTTCGTCGCCGCCCTCGTGATCGCCTGACCGAACGGAGATCCTGATGCGACCCCGCAACCTGTTCGCCTTCCTCACCGGCCGCCGCGACAAGCCGACTCCCTCGCCGTACGGCGCACCGGTGCGCGCCATCATCGCCCCGGCCGCCTGCGGTGGCTTCCTGCTCTTCATCGACTACGCGCAGCGCCAGATCGCCGCCGACGTCGACCTCGGCATCCGATTCGACGAGTACGAGGTCCCGACGGACGCCGAGTTCGCCGCCGCCGACCGGGGCCTCGCCGAGCTGGGTTTGACCCGCATCGAGCCGTGGCTCGCCGGTAACCGGCCCGGCAAGTTCGTCGCCCTGATCACGAACGTCCGGACGGAGGACCAGCCGTGAGCATCCATCCGCTGAACGACGCCTACGACGTCGACCAGGTCGCCGAGGCCGAGGTGGTCGACCTGACCGAGGCCCGCACCCGCCGGATCGGCGCGGCCGCCGAGACGGCCCCGGCCGAGGTCGACGACGACCAGGACGACGCTGAGACCGTCGACGACAGCCCGGCCGCCGAGGGCGGCCCGGTCGACATGGCCGAGGACATCCCGCACGAGGTCCAGCTCCGGCAGCGAGAGCGCCGGCCGATCCTGGCGGACTGGGCTCGCTCGTGGCGTGGCCTCAAAGCGGCCGTCAAGCACCAGAGCAAGGACGCCGGGTACGTGCTGGCCTATCACGCGGTCCGGTCGCCGAAGTACGCGGCGAAGACGGCCGTGTGGGCGCCGGTCGGCCTGTTCCGCGGGCTCGGTCAGGCCCTGCACTGGGCGACCGCCGAGGAGGGCAACTGGCACCTTCGGCAGGCCGCCGCGCAGCGCGGCGAGGCTGACGTGTGGCTCAAGCTCGACGCCCGCCGCCAGCGGCAGACCGCGTGGCGCTGGTGGGTCCTGGCGTTCGCTACTGCCCTGATCATCACCGGCCTGGTGGTGCTCGCCCTCGGCCCGGCGTGGTGGCGGTGGCTGGCCCTGGCCGCTGTGGTGCCGTTCCTGGCCACCCGAGGCCGACCGGCCGACAAGCCGCTGACCGACCGCGTGTCGGAAGGCACCCGCTACCGCAAGCTCACCGCCGAGCTTGTCCGGCGCGCGCTGACCTCGCTTCAGATGGCCGCCATCAACTCGGCGGTGGCCAAGGACGCCAAGGCCATCAGCTTCCCGGTCGACATCCACCGCGACGGCCCCGGCCACATCGCGATCGTGGACCTGCCGTACGGCGTGGAGGCGTCCGAGGTGGTCGCTCGGCGCGGTCGCCTCGCGTCGGCGCTGCGGCTGCCGATGGACCAGGTGTGGCCCGAGGTCGCGCCCGGGCACACCGGTCGCCTGGCGCTGTGGGTCGGCTACGAACCGGCGTCGCAGATGCAGCAGCCGCCGTGGGCGCTGCTGGCCGAGAACGCCCGGGTGGACCTGTTCAAGTCGTTCCCGTGGCTGACCACGCCGAAGCTCGACGGCATCGACGCGGAGCTGATGTTCCGCAACTACCTGATCGGCGGTCAGCCGGGCTCGGGTAAGTCGGTGGCGCTGCGCAACCTGGTGCTGGCCGCCGCGCTCGACCCGCGCGCCGAGATCCGGGGCTACGAACTCAAGGGCACCGGCGACTTCAACGTGCTGGAGCCGGTCATGGCCGAGTACGGCAGCGGCTTCGACGACGACACCCTCGCCCGGGCCGCCGCGTTCATCGACTGGCTGTACGACGAGTGCCAGCAGCGGGCGAAGAAGATCGGCCATTATGCCCGGCTCGGCAAGGCCCCGGACAACAAGGTCACGCCCGAACTCGCCTCGCTCAAGGGCTCTGGCCTGCACCCGCTGGTCGCGTTCATCGACGAGATCCAGGAGCTGATCACCAGCAAGTACGGCAAGGCCGCTGGCGAAAAGCTGGAGAAAATCATCAAGCTCGGCCGGGCGCTCGGCGTGATCCTGCTGCTAGGCACGCAGATCCCGGACAAGGACAGCCTGCCGACCGGCATCACCCGCAACGTCAACACCCGGTTCTGCCTGTCCGTGCTCGACCAGGTCGCCAACGACATGATCCTCGGCACGTCGGCCTACAAGCTCGGCCTGCGCGCCACCATCTTCGAGCCCGGCAAGGACGCCGGGTGGGGCATCGCACGCGGCCTCGGCGCGCCGGGAGCCCGCAAGACCTACAACGTCAACAGCATCAGCGCCGGGCGGATCGTGGCCCGCGCGGTCGCGCTGCGCACGGCGGCCGGCAACATCCCGACCTTCCCCGCCGAGCGTGAGGTGACCGCGTCCACCCTGCTCGACGACCTGGCGCGGGTGTGGCCCGAGGGCGACAAGTCGGCCTGGAACGAGACCCTGTGCGCCGCTCTGGCTGAGCTGCGGCCCGACGCGTACGAGGGCTGGGAAGCCGCGCAGCTCACGGCCGCGCTCAAGCCGCACACCGCGATCAAGGTCGCCGACGTCGGCCGCCGCGTCGACGGCAAGTCGGTCACCCGGCGCGGCATCCGCCACGCCGACCTCCTGACCGCGATTGCGGAGCGTGACCGCAAGCGCTCCGTCGACTGACCCCACCAGGGCTGCTAGCGCTAGCACCGGCCCCTGCTAGCGCTAGCAGACCCGCTAGCACCCGATCAAGATTCTGAGCTGCCCGCTAGCGGATAGCAGCTCACGGTGCCTCACACCCAAAAACCGGCCCTGGAGGCTGCTGTGGACCCCCACGTCACCGCCGCTATAACCCTCGCCCTGGCTCTCGCCGCCGTCACGCTCTGCTACGCCGCCGCGTGCTGGATCTGGCCGTTCAAGGCGTGCCGCAAGTGCGACGGCACCGGCAAGCGCCGCTCCCCGTCCGGCCGCGCGTTCCGCCTCTGCCGCCGCTGCGACGGCACCGGCCGCCGCCTGCGTGCCGGGCGCTGGATCTACAACCACCTGTCCGGCATCCGCAGGGACGCCCGCTGATGGCCGCCCGGACCATGGGCCGGTTCACCCGAACCCAGACGCCGCACACCGACTGGTGCGCCCGCGACCACCGCTGCGGCCTGAACGAGCACCGCTCGGCGGCCAAGGTCACCGCGCGCGGCACCGGCCGGGCCGTCGTGACCCGCGTCCGCGCCGGGGACGTCGAGTACGCCGAGGTGCACATCCGGATCCCGCTCAGCCGACGCGAGGACACCGCCCGGACCCAGCTCGCCACCCTGCTCCGGCTGCTCGGCGACCTGCTCGACGCGGTCATCGCCCGGCCGCACGTGCTGCCCGCCCGGGCCGGGCGGCGCGCGATCGACCGGGGGGCCGTCTGATGTCGCGCGTCCGGGCCGCCTACTGGGATCCCGAGGGCACCCGGTACGGCCTGCCTACCTTCTGGTGGGGAGGTGCCCCGGCTGCCTACGCCACCCGCAGGCAGCTCCGGGCGCGCGGCCTACGGCCCGGTGGCCAGCCGATCGCCGCGCAGATCCTGTGGCGCGGCGTTGGCGGCACCCGCGCCGCCTACCTGTACCGGCTCGACCTCGCCCGGCCGAAGCGCACCGCCAGCCCAGCGCAACGCCGCGCGATCTCGGCCGCGC
The DNA here is from genome assembly GCF_900215205.1 of Paractinoplanes atraurantiacus. Taxonomy (GTDB): domain Bacteria; phylum Actinomycetota; class Actinomycetes; order Mycobacteriales; family Micromonosporaceae; genus Actinoplanes; species Actinoplanes atraurantiacus. Next base: position 212,957 of record NZ_OBDY01000012.1, on the reverse strand, counting down.
TGCGCGCCCGGCGGACCTGCCCGGCCTGCGGCCAGGTTCGGCCCTACTACATCCCGCGCTCGCTCGGCGAGTGCCTGACCTGCCACGACGGGCGGCCGGGCCGATGACCGGCGGGCATTGGATCGCCGCGAGCAAGGCCCTCGGCCGCCGCGTGCCGGCCGATGGCCCGTACCCGCACATCTGCGACCGGACCGTCGCGGCCGAGGACACGGTCTCCGGCGAGCCGTTGCAGGTCGCCCGGTGGGAGAGGCCACGCTACTGCGCCGCGTGCGCCGAGGCCGCGCCGGGCCGCAAATTTTCCCGCCGAACCCGTGGAGCTCCACCGCCCTCACCGGAAATCTTCCCGTCCACTCCCGACACCAGGAGGCCGGAACCCATGCCCGACAACGGATCCCTGCGCGACGTGGCCCTCGCCGCCGCCGAGCGCGGCTGGCACGTCTTCCCGCTGCGGCCCGACGACAAGCGGCCCGCCTTCCCCGACCACCCGGCCGACGCCTGCACCCGCACGGATCCGCGCTGCCGAGACGGGCACACTGGGTGGGAAGCCCGCGCCACCACCGACCCCGACCGGATCCGGCGCGGGTGGGCCAGCACGCCCTACGGCGTCGGCATCGCCTGCGGCCCGTCCCGGCTAGTCGTCGTCGACCTGGACACGCCGAAGGACGGGCAGAGCGCACCCGCCGAGTGGTCGGATCCGTTGTGCCGCAACGGATCGGACGTGTTCGGCCTGCTCTGCTCCGGCCACGACGCGGACGGCGCTGCCGAGGTGCGGAGCACCTACACCGTCACGACCGGCCGGGGCGGCACACACCTCTACTTCCGGCACCCGGCCGCCGGTGCGGCCCTGCGCAACACGGCCGGGGAGCGCGGCAACGGCCTCGGCTGGCTAGTCGACACCCGCGCCCACGGCGGCTACGTCGTCGCGGCCGGAAGCACCGTCGCCGGACGCCCGTACACCGTCGCCCGTGACCTGCCGCCCGCCGAGCTGCCCGGCTGGCTCGCCGCTCGCCTCGCACCCGCGCCGCTGCCGCCGCAACGCCCGGTCTCGGTCGACCTGCCGACCGGCCGGGCCGGGGCCTACCTGGACGCCGCGATCGGCCGCCAGCTCGACCACCTCCGCCGGGCCGCCGAGGGCGAGCGCAACCACACGCTCTACGTCTCCGCGGTTGCCCTCGGCCAGCTCGCCGCTGGGGGAGCGCTGCCCGCCGAACAGGCCGCCGACTTGCTCGAACAAGCCGCCCTCTCGATCGGCCTCACCCGGTTCGAGACGCTGCGCACGATCCGCTCCGGCCTCGCCGCCGGTGCCCGGCGCCCTCGGACGGTGGCCGCATGAGCGCCGTGCCGGCCGACCGGCCGAACCTGCGCGTAGCCGGACCGGACACCGCCGCCGAGGTCCTCTCACCCGAGCAGGAACGGCCCGCCCGCATCCGCACCTCGTGGAGCGCGACCGACATCATGGCAATGGAGTTCGCCCCGCCCAAGTGGGCCGTGCCCGGCGTGCTGTCCGAGGGTGTCAACCTGCTCTGCGGGCCGCCCAAGGTCGGCAAGTCCTGGATGTCGCTCGGCCTCGGCGTCGATGTCGCCCTCGGTGGCCGGGCATTCGGCTCGATCCCCGTCGAGCCCGGCCCGGTGCTCTACCTCGCCCTGGAGGACACCGCCCGGCGGCTGCAATCGCGGCTCGGCAAGGTCCTCGGCCAGCGCCAGGCCCCGGCCGGACTGACCCTGGCCACCGAGTGCCCGCCGCTGCCCCAGGGCGGCGACCAGGCCATCGCCGCGTGGCTCGACCGCCACCCGAACGCGCGGATGGTCATCATCGACGTGTTCGCCAAGCTGCGCGGCAACTCCGCGCCGGGCGACTCGGCCTACGATGCGGACTACAAGGCCGTGGGCCGGGCGAAGAAGGTCGCCGACGACTACGGCGTCGCGTTCGTCTTGGTCCACCACGTGCGCAAGGCCGGATCCGACGACTTCCTGACCGAGGTGTCCGGCACCAACGGCCTCGCCGGGGCCGCCGACGCGACCCTCGTCCTCAAGCGGGCACGCAACCAGGGCGACGGCGTGCTGCACGTGACCGGCCGCGACGTCGACGAGAACGAGTACGCCCTGAGCTTCGACCCCGCCATCGGTGCGTGGCAGATGCTCGACGGCCCGGCCGAAGACCACCAGATCGGCGAAACCCGCGCGACCATCCTGCGCTTCCTGCGCGGCGCGCCGGGCAGCACACCCAAGGTCATCGCCGAGGGGATCGGCCTCGCGTACGACAACGTCAAGCGGACCTGCCAACGGATGCTCGCCGACGGGCAGCTCGCCGCCGATACCGGCGGCCGGTACCGCGTCCCCGGTGTCCCCGCTGTCCCCCAACCTGCTCTGACCAGCGGAAACGAGGGGGACACCCGGGGGACAGCCGGGCTATGGCCATGACCGGCCCGCACATGCTGAAACAGGGAGCTATGCGGCTGTTTCAGCTCAGACGCATACAAAGACACCAGGGTGGCCGAGATCTTGGCTCAGCGCGGCTCTCAGCGGGCCGCCCTACGCCTCTCTGTCGACGTGGCCCGCCCGCCCTTGCCGGATACGTCCAGAGCCTCAAACGCCTGTCTCCGCACAACTCAGCAGCGTCCCCGCACCTCGCCAAGGGAGGCCGGAACCCGATGGCACGCAACTTCCTCACCCTTGCTGACTTCCTCGCCGAGCTGGACGTCCCCAAGTCGACATTCTTCCGCTGGAAGGCCCTCGGCGAAGCACCCCGCACCTACAAGCTGCCGAACGGGCAGCTCCGCATACGCCGCACCGACTTCGACGCCTGGCTATCGAGCCGTGAGGAGCCGCAAGCCGCATGAGCACCTTCGACGTCCGCGTCCACAGTGTGTTGATCAATAACCTCGCCAAGGGCAAGTCCTACACCGTCCGGTGGGTCGTTGCCGGAAAGCCGTTCCGAGACACGTTCGCCACGCGAGCACTGGCTGACAGCTTCCGGTCGAAGCTGGTCGTCGCCCAGCGGGAAGGCGTCGCGTTCGACGAGACGTGCGGCCTGCCCGAGCCGATGGCCCGCGTCGCCCGCTCCTGGTACGACCACGCGGTCGCCTACGTCGACGTCAAGTGGCCACGCGCCTCGGCCAAGCACCGGAAGGGCATCGCCGAGGCGCTCGCCACCGTCACCCCGGCCCTTCTCTCGACCAGCAGGGGAGCGCCGAGCGGCTCGGCGATCCGTGCCGCCCTCTACGGCTGGTCGTTCAACAAGGCCCGCCGCGATGCGGGCGATCCGCCGGCCGAACTTGCGGCCGCCGTCCGGTGGCTGAAGTCCAACACCGTTGATCTGTCCGCTTTGGTCGACGCCGCCCTGATCAGGAAGGCTCTCGACACGATCGCGCTCCTGAAGGATGGCGGGGCCGCGTCCGCGAGCACCGTCGCCCGCAAGCGTGCGATCTTCTCCGGTGCGCTCAAGTATGCGGTCGAGCTGCGCCTACTGGAGGTGCACCCGCTGTCCCTCGTGAGCTGGGTTGCCCCGAAGCACGATGACGAGGTCGACCGTAAGGCCGTGGTCAACCCGACGCAGGCCCGCATGCTACTAGCCGCCGTCCGTGATCGCGCGCCCGAGCTGGAGGCGTTCTTCGGCTGCATGTACTACGCCGCGCTACGCCCCGAGGAAGTCCTGAACCTGCGGGAGGACGAGTACGAGCGGCCCAAGGTCGAGGGCGGGTGGGGCGTTCTTCACCTCACCGGTTCGACCGTTGCGGTCGGGCACGGATGGGGCGACGACGACGGCACGATCGAGCGACGCGGACTCAAACACCGAGCGAAGACAGCGACGCGCCCGGTGCCCGCCCCGCCGCCGCTGTGCGCCCTGCTCGACCACCACATCGCCGAGTACACCCCTGCGCCGGACGGCAGGCTGTTCGTCACCCGGCGCGGACCCGGCGGCCGGTACGTGCCGACGCTCGGCCAGCCCATCCCGGCTAACTCCTACGGCAAGGCTTGGCGTGACGCCCGAGAGGCCACCCTCACGCCCGCGCAACTCCGGTCGCCGTTGGCGAAGCGCCCCTACGACCTGCGGCACGCTGCCGTGTCGCTCTGGCTGAACGCAGGCGTTCCCGCGACGCAGGTCGCCGAGTGGGCCGGACACAGCGTGCACGTGCTGATGAGGGTCTACGCGAAGTGCATTTACGGCCAGGATGAGGCGTCCCGCAGGCGGATCGAAGCAGCTCTCGCGACGCCGGGGACGATCGACCTGACCACTGCCTGATGCCGACACGCATACGACACGACCAGTGAGATCAAGCGGTCCTGAGTGAGACTCAGTGGGACCAACGAGAACGGCCCCCCACCTCTGTTTCAGCAGGTGAGGGGCCGTTCTTTGCTACCTGTGGCGGGTAGAGGATTCGAACCTCTGTAGCTTTCGCGACGGATTTACAGTCCGCTCCCATTGGCCGCTCGGGCAACCCGCCTGGGCACACCGCCTCGGTTTCCCGAAGCAGCGGAGAACAGAATAGCCACACCGCCGGACCTTCTTGCAACCGGGTACGGTCGGCATGTCGGAGGCCGCTCGGCGGTCTCCTCCTCCCATTGACGTACGCCAGCTTCGCAGGAGTCTTTCATGGCAGCCAGCCCGTCGTTCGACATCGTGAGCAAGGTCGACCAGCAGGAGGTGGACAACGCGTTCCACCAGGCGGAGAAGGAGCTGGGCACCCGCTTCGACTTCCGCGGCACGGGCACGAGCCTCGCCAAGTCGGGTGATTCCGGGGTGACCATCACCTCCGAGACCGAGGAGCGGGCCGTCGCGGCCCTCGACGTCTTCAAGGAGAAGCTGGTCAAGCGGAACATCTCGCTGAAGTCCCTCGACGCGGGTGAGCCCCGGCAGTCCGGCAAGACGTACAAGATCGACTGCAAGGTCATCGAGGGCATCGAGACCGACAAGGCCAAGGCGATCAGCAAGAAGATCCGCGATGAGGGCCCCAAGGGCGTGCAGGCCCAGATCCAGGGTGACCAGCTGCGGGTGACCGGCAAGAAGCGTGACGATCTGCAGGCTGTGATCGCGCTGCTGAAGGCCGAGGACTTCGGTGTGGCCCTCCAGTTCACCAATTACCGCTAAAAAGGCGCAAATCAGGCCCAGACTGGGCCTATGAGCACCAGTACGTGGACCCTGGTGGTCGGCGGGGTGGCCGGTGCCGTGTTGGCGATCTTCGGAGCGTCGATGCTGATCACCGGCCGGGCCCCGCAGGCCACCGCCCGTGCCTTCCGGAGCCTCCGGGACGCCGGCTTCTACCACCTGCTCTTCGGGGTCGGTCTGGGGCTGGTGTCGATCGGCACGGCGCTCGACAATCCCGTGGTCACCATGACCGTCACGATCCTGGCGGTGGCCATGGTCGGCGTGGCCCTGGTCCGATTCCGGCCGCGCGCCCGGCGACGGGAGCACCAGGTGGGCAAATAGCGGAGAGGAACAGCGTTGATCGAGCCGGTCGTCGATGTCGAGTGGGTCAGGGCGCATCGGGACCGCCTGGTCCTGGCGGACGTCCGCGCCTACCTGGACGGCCGTTCGGGCCGCGATGCCTACCACCGCGGCCATCTGCCGGGCGCCGTCTTCGCCGACCTCGATCACGACCTCGCGGCCGCGCCCACTGCGGCCGAGGGGCGTCATCCACTGCCAGATTCCGAGGCTTTCGCCGTACGGATGGGTGAGCTCGGCATCGGCGACGGCGATACGGTCGTCGCGTACGACGACGCCGGCGGCGTGATGGCCGCCCGCCTGGTCTGGATGCTGCGGGTCCTCGGCCACGACGCGGCCCTGCTCGACGGCGGCATCGGGGTGTGGGACGAGGAACTCGAGACCGCCGTACCCCGGCCGAAGGTCAAGACCTTCACCGCGAGGCCCTGGCCGGCCGAGCGGCTCGCCACCATGGACGAGGCGGCCGGCGGCGCGAGCGTGGTGATCGACGCCCGCCAGCCGGAGCGTTTCCGCGGCGAGTCCGAGCCGATCGATTCCCGGCCCGGCCACATCCCGGGCGCCCGCAACGTCTCCTGCCGGGAGAACGTCGACGCGACAGGCCGTTTCCTGCCGGCCGAGGTGTTGCGCGAGCGGTTCGCCGCGGCCGGGGTGACCGACGGCGCCGACGTCGTCTCCTATTGCGGCTCGGGCGTCACCGCCTGCCACAACCTGCTCTCGCTCGAGCTCGCCGGTTTCGGTCCGGGGCGTCTCTATCCGGGTTCCTGGTCCCAGTACGCGGCGACGGAGCGCCCCGCCGCCACGGGCTCATAGCGCCTGTTCTTCCGCCCAGCGGTTGTGTGCCTCCCAGGCGGCCTGTTTGGTGCTGCCGAGCGCGGCCCCGATCTGGGTCCAGGACGCACCGGCGTCGCGCGCCGCGCGCACCATGGCCTGCCGCCCGTATCCGGCCTTGCGGATGACCACTTCGTTGAGCGCGAGCAGTTCCAGCGCTTCCGCGCGGCTCAGCGGCTCGGCCCGTTCGCCGGCCATCGAGGCCAGGGCGGTGCGCATCCTCAGCTCGTCGTATCGCGTTGTAGCCGAGGACAGCGTGTGCTGGCGCTCCAGATCGTCGGGGGAGAAGGAGTACGCGGTCACGCGCGACAGCTTGGCGTCAGGGTCCCTTGACGTCAAGACGACCTGACGTGAGCGACGCGAATTGCCCTCACTTCTCCCGTTATTTCGGTCATAAAGTCGTCAATTTTGCGCTCGTCCTTGGGGGGAGAAGCTCAACCGTTCGGTCAGGATTTCGGAATGTGCGGTTTCGACTCGCCCATGGACACTGCCTGTCGCACACCAGGTGTGGCACCATCATGTGACCCCCCGCCGCAGCCTGTTACACCTCACAGGAGCCACATATGTCTGCAAGGAAGCTGGGCCGCTTCGCCGGCTTGGTTTTGGCCCTCGCCGTTGTCTTCGGCGGGGTGGCCGGCCTGAGCGGGCACCCCTCGGCCGTCGGCTCGGGGGCAGTGCAAACCACGAACAACGTTATCGACTGGGAATAACGGGTTCAGCCGCGCATCCACCTGGCGTTGCGGGACCGCGTCGACTGACGAGGGAGTGCAATGGTCGGGCGACCGCGGCCTAGGCGGCGTTCCGGGCGATATGCCTGGTTGATTACGAATCCCCTCGCGCTGTTCGCCTTCCTCTGCGCTGTCGCTTTCTGGCTGCAGGATCCGGACTGGTACAAGCAATGGCTGGGCGCGCTCGTCGCTCTGGTCTGCATCATCGTGTCCTACATCGGCGTGATCAACGTGGTGATCCGCCGGAACACGATCAGCTTCTACATCACCGAAGTCCCGTTCCTGCTCGCCCTCTTCTACCTGCCGCCGGTCGCCGTCATCGTCGTGATGACCCTGGCCGCGCTGGTCGCCAAGCTGACGCGCGGCGCCGTGCTGGTGCCCAGCAAGTTCTGGTTCAACGTCGCCAAGTCCTCGGCCGGCGCCGCCGCGGCCGTCCTCGTGCTGGCCGCCATGCCGCCGATCCGGGGCGCCGGCCCGGGAACATGGGCCATCCTCACCGCCGCCGTCGGTGCCAGCGTGCTGGTCGAGCTGCTCAGCCTGGCCGCCGTCATGGCCGTCGTGCAGGGCGCCCGCGCCGGGCAGGATGTCATCCGCAGCTCGCTGCCGCTCTGGATCACGGCCGGCGTCAACGTGGTGGTGGGCCTGATCTTCCTGGTCGCGCTCGAGGCGACCGCGTGGTCGGCCACTCTGCTGGCCGTGCTGGTCGTCGCGATCATGGTCATGCTCCGGTCGTACGCGGAGTTCTTCCGTCAGCACCGCACCCTGGCCGATGTCTACGAGCTCACCAAGGCCGTGCGCGACGAGGGCACCGACGCCGGCCTGCCCGACGTCATGCTCGAGCGGGTCCGCGCGCTCATGCGCTCCGAATACGCGACGCTCTGGCTCTCGCCGCAGGGCCGGCACCCCGAGGTGCTGCTCACCGCCCGGGTGGAGAACAAAGGCCTGCTCGACCTCTCACCGACGCCGGCCGTGATCCGCGAGCGAGGCATCAGCGACGGGCACACCGTGGCCGTCGGCAACCAGTTCCCCGAGTCCGAGCAACTGCGACAGGCCCTGCGCGACACCAAGGTCAAAGACGTCATCGTCGTGCCGCTGCGATCGGGGCACACGCCGATCGGCAGCCTCGAGGTGATCAATCGGCTGGGCGACACCAGGACGTTCCGCCCGGCCGATGTTCAGGTGCTCGAGACGATCGCCGCCCACGTCGCCGTCGCGGTGGAGAACACGCGCCTGGTCGACCGGCTGCGCTACGACGCCTATCACGACCGGCTCACCGGGCTGCCCAACCGGCGGCGGATCACCGACGCGCTCGCCGAGTCGGTCAAGGTGCGGGCCGAGGACGAGGTCGTGGCCGTGCTGCTGTTCGACGTCGACGGCCAGCGCGACGTCAACGAGTCGATGGGCCACGCGGCCGGCGACAAGCTGCTGGCCGAGGTGGCCGGCCGGCTGCGCGGCATCGCCGGGCCGGGTGCGCTGGTCGGGCGGATCGGCGGCGACGAGTTCGTGGTGACCCTGCGGGCCGAGAGCACCGACGCCACCGTGCAGCTCGCCACCGAGATGCGCGAGCAGCTGCGCGGGCCGATGACCGTCGGCACGCTCACCCTCGACCTCGACACCGCGGTCGGCGTGGCCGTCTACCCCGACCACGGCACCGACCCCGAGACGTTGATCCAGCGGGCCGAGCTGGCCGCCAACGCGGCCAAGGTCCTGCCGTACGGCGTTCAGCTTTTTCACCCGGCGCTGGAGTCGCGGGCCGTGCGCCGGCTCGGCATCGCCGCCGACCTTCGGGTGGCGCTCGACACCGGCGCCATCGACGTCTACTTCCAGCCCAAGGTGACACTCACCGACCGGCACCTGGTGGGCGTGGAGTGCCTGGCCCGCTGGCAGCACCCGGCGCAGGGCGAGGTGGCGCCGGACGACTTCGTGGCCGTGGCCGAGCACACCGGTCAGCTGTCGCGGCTCACCGAGGTGGTGCTCACCGAGGGCCTGCGCCGCTGCCGGGAGTGGGCCGACCAGGACAGGCCGCTCTCCATCGCGGTGAACCTGTCGGTGCGGACCCTGCTCGACTCCCGCTTCCCCGACCAGGTGGCCTCGCTGCTGGAGCGTTACGGCGTGGCCGCGGCCCAGGTCACCTTCGAGATCTCCGAGCCGGGCATGCTCGGCGACATCGAGCGGGTGCTGCCGACTCTCTACAGGCTGCGTGATCTGGGCGTGCGGCTCAGCGTCGACGATTTCGGCACGGGCGCGTCCTCCCTGTCCTACCTGAGGCAGTGGCCGGTGCACGAGGTGAAGATCGACGACAGCTTCGTGCAGGGCATGGCCACCGACACGGGCGACCTGGCGATCGTGCGGGCGGTGGTCAGCCTGGCCCGCGAGTTCGGTCTCACAGTGGTCGCCGAGGGCGTCGAGAGCGAGCTCACCCTCGACCTGCTCGAGGAGATGGGGTGCGAGATCGGCCAGGGCTATCTGTTCAGCCGCCCGCTGCCGTACGAGCGCCTGGAGGCCTGGTTCTCGGCGCAGACCGAGCCGGCCACCACTCCCGCGGGCGAGGTCCGCAAGCTCCGAGCAGTCGGATAAATACGCTCTGACCTGCGCTTTCGAGCTGATGGGGGAGTCGATTTCACCCCCGCTGCGGGGCCGTGTAGTCTTACTCCTGCGCAACAAGCGAGCGATCGCGCTGGGCTTGAAGTGCGAGGCCCCCTTAGCTCAGTCGGCAGAGCGTCTCCATGGTAAGGAGAAGGTCTACGGTTCGATTCCGTAAGGGGGCTCTACCGGGTTCGTTCCCGCCGCAGGCGCTGGACTTGAGCCTGGCTCGGCGGTGTAGCTCAGTTGGCAGAGCAAGCGGCTCATAATCGCTGTGTCGCCGGTTCAAGTCCGGCCACCGCTACTTGCAAGTGAGGGATCCCGCCCGGGGTCCCACTTTGCATGTCGGCACCTCCAGCGCGTACGCTGGAGCGTCGTTAAGTTTCCCGTTAGCAGGAAGGCAATCCGTCGTGGCCAAGGCGACCGACGTCCGTCCGAAGATCACCCTGGCGTGTACGGAGTGCAAGGAGCGGAACTACATCACCCGTAAGAACCGCCGCAACGACCCGGACCGCATCGAGCTGAAGAAGTTCTGCCCCCGGGACGGCAAGCACACCCTGCACCGCGAGACCCGCTGATCTCAGCACCTCCAAGCTCCACTCCTGCGCCGCTCGGTCATCGATCGAGCGGCGCAGAGTAGTTTGTGGGCCATGCCCCTCGACCAGTCTTTCCAGGGCCGTAGCTGGCCCGCCACGGAGCCCTATCTGGTCGGCCGCGAGAAGATCCGCGAGTTCGCCCGCGCGATCGGCGCCGCCGACCCCGAGTACCACGACCCCGAGGCCGCGCGCGCCCTCGGCTACGCCGACGTGGTGGCCCCGCCGACCTTCCCGGTCACGATCACCATGTCGGCCAGCCGGCAGATCATCGAGGACCCGGAGCTCGGCCTCGACTACAGCCGCGTGGTGCACGGCGACCAGAAGTTCGCGTACACCCGGCCCGTGGTGGCCGGTGACGCGCTCGTCTGCGTCAACTCGGTCGACGAGATCACCTCGCGCGGGGGGCACGACTTCATCACCACCCGCACCGAGGTCACCACCGAGTCCGGCGAGCAGGTCGTGACCGTCTGGTCCAAGCTGGTCCAGCGGGGCGGGGAGGCATGAGCATGGAGCCGCAGACCTTCCGGGTGACCCGGGCCGATCTGGTGCGCTACGCGGGCGCCTCAGGCGATTTCAACCCCATCCACTGGAGTGACCGGGTCGCCACCGGCGTCGGCCTGCCCGGCGTGATCGCGCACGGCATGTTCACCATGGCCCTCGTGGGCCGCGCGGTGACCGCCTGGGCCGGCGCGCCCGACGCGGTCGTCGAGTTCAGCGTGCGGTTCTCGCGCCCCGTGCCGGTGCCCGACACCGACGAGGGCACCGAGGTGGTCGTCACCGCCACGGTGAAGGACAGCGCCGACGACGGGCTCACCAAGCTCGCCCTGACCGCCACCTGCCAGGGCGAAAAGGTGCTCTCACTCGCTCAGGCGGTCATCCGCAAACGCTAGGGCGAGCCCGGGTTGGGCGATCCGCCTGTGAACCCGTACACTGGTGCGCCGTGGGGCAGTGACCCCCCGAGCCCGCCTGCCTGGAGCAGGAGGATTCGGGGTTCAGCCGCCCCGCGAAGGGGTGTAGCTCAATTGGCAGAGCAGCGGTCTCCAAAACCGCAGGCTGCAGGTTCAAGTCCTGTCACCCCTGCGCAAGCCCTCGAGACGTGCCCGCCCGGTGCGCGGTCCGCACGACGCCGCGCCGGACGCAGCGTGGCGGGGACCCATCACCACCGATGACGGAAGTAGGGCGCCATGGCCGAGAGGAACCGACCCGGTGACGCCGGCGACCCGGCCGACGACGAGGTGTTCGCGGATGCCGTTGACGACGACAAGGACGTCCCGGACGACGACGCCGAGCCGGTAGGCCGCGGCGGAACAGCTGTCGCCGAGCGGACGCCGAAGTCGAAGAAGGAAGCCCGCAGCACCGGCTTCTTCGGTCGCATCGGTGGTTTCTTCCGTGAGGTCGTCAGCGAGCTGCGTAAGGTCATCTGGCCCACGCGCAAGGAACTGCTGACCTACACCACGATCGTCATCGTGTTCGTGGCCGTGATGACCACGATCGTCGGCCTTCTGGACCTCGGCCTGGGCAAGGCCGTCCTCTGGGCGTTCGGCGGCTGATCGCCGCCGGGCCCGGCCCGACGGCCGGCAAGGGCGTGAGCGCCCGCATCAAGACCATGACTTACCTGGAAGTGAGCGAGCGTGCCTGAGTACGACGAGGAGACCGCGGAGTCCGTCGACGAGCAGTCGTCGGTGGCGACGGCGGGCGACGACGAGTCGGCCGAGGCCGCCCAGCCGGAAACCGCAGAGCCGGAGGCCGCGGCGCCGGCCCCGGAGCAGGACGAGGACTACGACCCGGTGCAGGAGCTGCGGCAGAAGCTGCGCTACGCCCCGGGCGACTGGTACGTGGTGCACTCGTACGCGGGTTACGAGAACAAGGTGAAGACCAACCTCGAGACCCGCATCACGAGCCTCGACATGGAGGACTTCATCTTCCAGGTCGAGGTGCCGACCCGCGAAGAGATCGAAGTCAAGAGCGGCAAGCGCGTCCAGGTCAACAACAAGGTCTTCCCGGGCTACATCCTGGTCCGCATGGACCTGAGCCCCGAGTCGTACTCGTGCGTGCGCAACACGCCCGGCGTGACCGGCTTCGTGGGCGCGACCGACCGGGTCGACCGTCCCGCTCCGCTCTCGCTCGACGAGGTGCTGAAGTGGCTCGCCCCTGCCGTCGAGCAGGAGGAGAAGAAGGCCAAGCCCGAGGTCAAGGTCCTCGACTTCGAGGTGGGCGACTCGGTCACGGTCACCGACGGCGCGTTCGCCTCGCTGCCGGCCTCGATCAGCGAAATCAATGCCGACCAGCAGAAGTTGAAGGTTCTGGTCTCCATCTTCGGCCGCGAGACGCCGGTGGAGCTGAACTTCAACCAGGTCACCAAGATCTGACAAGTACGTCAGTGGGAGGGCCTTTGATCCAAGAGGCCCGCCATCTACCACAGGAGTAAGAACATGCAGCGCAGCAAGGGCTACCGCAAGGCGGCCGAGTCGATCGACGCCAACAAGCTCTACGAGCCTTCCGACGCCATCAAGCTGGCCAAGGAGGCGAGCCCGACCAAGTTCGACGCGACCGTCGAGGTCGCGATGCGGCTGGGCGTCGACCCGCGTAAGGCCGACCAGATGGTCCGCGGCACGGTCAACCTGCCGCACGGCACCGGCAAGACTGCTCGGGTGATCGTGTTCGCCCAGGGCGCGAAGGCCGAGGAGGCCGTCGCGGCCGGCGCCGACGAGGTCGGCACGGACGAGCTCGTCGCCCGCATCCAGGGTGGCTGGCTGGACTTCGACGCCGCGATCGCGACGCCGGACCAGATGGCCAAGATCGGCCGGATCGCCCGGATCCTCGGCCCGCGTGGCCTCATGCCCAACCCGAAGACGGGCACGGTCACCATGGACGTGACCAAGGCCGTCAACGAGATCAAGGGCGGCAAGATCACCTTCCGGGTGGACAAGCACTCGAACCTGCACCTGATCATCGGCAAGGCCTCGTTCTCCGAGGACCAGCTGGTGGACAACTACGCCGCCGTGCTCGACGAGATCCTGCGGGCCAAGCCGTCCGCGGCCAAGGGCAAGTACCTCAAGAAGGTCGTCGTCACCACGACGATGGGCCCGGGCGTGCAGATCGACCCGAACGTCGTGAAGAACCTCCGCGCCGGCGCCGAGGGCTGATCGACAGCAGTCACCAGGAACGCCCCCGGGGTACCTCCCGGGGGCGTTTTCTGTGGGAGGCTTCGGCTCGTGCGTTTCGACGGGGTGTGGTTCCGCTACGGGCGCCGCCTGCCGTGGGCGCTGCGCGAGATCGACGCCACGGTCGAGCCCGGCCAGACCGTCGTCGTGCTGGGCCGCAACGGCGCCGGCAAGTCGACGCTGCTCCAGCTCGCGGCCGGGGTCCTGCGCCCGGTGCGGGGCTCGGTGCGCGATCGCCCGCCGATCGTCGGCTGGGTGCCCGAGCGTTTCCCGGCCGACCAGCCGTTCACCGCGGAGCAATATCTGCGGCGTATGGCCCGGTTGCGCGGTGTCGCCGAGAGCGCGGCGGGGGAGTGGATGGAGCGGTTGCTGCTCGCCGAGCACGCCGGCACCCGTCTCGGCGATCTCTCCAAGGGGACCGCGCAGAAGGTCGGCGTCGCCCAGGCGCTGCTGGCCCGGCCCGGCCTGCTGGTCCTCGACGAGCCCTGGGAGGGCCTCGACGCCGCCGCCCGCACGCTGATCCCCGAGATCGTCGCCGAGGTCACCGCGACCGGCGGCATCGTCCTGGTCAGCGACCATCGCAACGAGATCGCCGGCCTGCCCGGCGCCACCCATTGGCAGGTCACCGAGTCGTCAGTGCGCTTCGAGGAGCCCACCACGCCGGCCGACGAGGTCATCATCGAGGTCGCCGTCCGCCGGGCGGACGCCGACCAGGCGGTGGTCCGGCTGCGTGCCGAGGGTCACCGCGTCCTAGATGTACGAGACCTCGCCCCACCCCAACCGCACCACGGCCCTTCCGGGCCTGACGCGTCCTCCGCGACACCGCAGTCGCGAGCCGACCTGCCCACAAAGGGCGGGTCGCTATGACGGCCCTCGTCAGCATGCGGCTCGCCGCATTTGTCCGCGGCGGGCGGGCCCTCGCGCCGTTGATCGCTGTGCTGGTCGTGCTCGGGGTGATCTACGGCGGGGGAGCGTCGCCGGCCTCCGTGGCCTACGGCTATTCCGCCGCGGCCCTCTTCCCCGTGCTGGCCTGGCAGTCCAAGCTCGTGCTGGACACCGAGCCCGACACCCAACGGCGGCTGGCCCGCACCGCGGTGGGCGGCCGCGGGGAGGCGATCGCCGGCCTGCTGGCCGCCGCGCTGCTGGCGCTGGCCGTCTGCGCCGTCGCCATGCTCGCGCCGTGGCTCTTCGGCGGCATCGAGACCGGCGACAACGCCCTGACCGGCTCGGTGCTCGGCGTCCTGGCCCACCTGCTGGCCCTGGTGCCCGCCGTGGCCGTCGGCGGCCTGGCCAGCCGGGCCGTGACCGGCGGCGTCCGCAACGGCGTGGCCGTCCTCGTCGTCGCCGCCATTCTGGTCGTCGTGCTCGGCCTCCAGGGCTCGATCGCGCCCTGGCTCGTCCCGCCGGTCATGGCCACCGCGCGGGCCCTGAACGACGCCGATCCACCCCCGGCCGCCACCCTCCTGCTGATCACCGGCTGGGCCGCGCTGTGGTGCGCGGCCGCCCTCGGCGGCTACGGATGGCTGCGCCGATCACGGGCGTGAGGAAGCCGATTTGGCGCTGGCCGTCTCAGCCCGTACAGTTGCTTCTCGAAGTTCCACCCAAAGACCGCTGGTCGCCGCAACCACCGTCGCGAGACGAAGGTCGCGGTCGAAGGCCCCGCTGAGTGCGGGCGGCCCGCGCAGGGGAGAACGGTTCGTGAGCCAGGTGAAAGATTCTTGCCAAGCTCCGCCCCGTGCGCCCTGCGCCGGGGCGTTTCTCATTCCGGCCCCTCCTTCGTTCCGGCCAGTGGCTCGAGCATTGAGAGAGGAGGGACATGGCGGACAAGCCGGTCCGGGCCGATAAGGCCAGCGCCGTTTCCGAGCTCACGGACGACTTCCGTAACTCGTCGGCCACCGTGCTGACCGAGTACCGCGGTCTCACGGTGAAGCAGCTCACGGAGCTGCGCCGTTCGCTGGGCAAGGACACCAAGTACTCGGTGTCCAAGAACACCCTGGCGAAGCGCGCGGCCACCGACGCGGGCATCGAGGGCCTCGACAACCTGTTTGCCGGTCCTACCGCGCTCGCCTTCATCAGCGGCGACCCGGTCGAGGCGGCCAAGGGCCTTCGTGCCTTCGCCAAGGCCAACCCCGTCCTGAAGATCAAGGGCGGTGTGTTCGAGGGCAAGGCGATCAGTGCTGACGACGTCAACAAGATCGCTGACCTCGAGTCGCGTGAGGTTCTGCTGGCCAAGCTGGCCGGCGCCATGAAGGGCAACCTGTCCAAGGCGGCCGGCCTCTTCCAGGCCCCGCTGTCGCAGGTGGCGCGCCTCGCGGCCGCTCTTCAGGAGAAGCGCGAGAAGGACGGTCCCGCGGAGGCCTGAGCCACCGCGCACCAGCAAGACTTTTTCATCAGTACCTAGGAAAGGTTGCCAGATATGGCGAAGCTCAGCACCGACGAGCTGCTCGACGCGTTCAAGGAGATGACGCTGATCGAGCTGTCCGAGTTCGTGAAGCAGTTCGAGGAGACCTTCGAGGTCACCGCGGCTGCTCCGGTCGCCGTGGCGGCCGTTGGTGGCGGCGGCGCGGCTCCGGCCGAGGCCGAGGCCGAGAAGGACTCGTTCGACGTCGTCCTCGAGGGTGACGGTGGCAAGAAGATCCAGGTCATCAAGGTCGTGCGTGAGCTGACCGGCCTGGGCCTCAAGGAGGCCAAGGACGCCGTCGAGTCCGCCCCCAAGGCGATCCTCGAGGGTGTCAACAAGGAGAAGGCCGACGCCGCCAAGGCGAAGCTCGAGGCCGAGGGCGCCAAGGTCACCCTCAAGTGATCTGACGCTCCACAGTTTCACCTCGTGACGGCGAGGGCCCTGCTCAAGGGCCCTCGCCGTTCGTGCTTTCGGGCCCGACCCGCTCGGAGGCCCTTGACTGTGTGTCCGCTGACAGGCACGCTGATGGCAGCAAGTTTCCGCGCTTGCGACAGCCACTCCGTGGGTAATCCGGGTCTAGCCGGTCCTGCGGCCGGCACCCGAGGAAAGACCGCCGCGTCGAGCGGCCCCGCACGAAGGCCCTGGCCCGATAGAGGCGCAGGTCAGAGGCCGCGAGGGCCACGCTCCGCAGGTTTCCTCCGGTGTGGGCTGGACAGCGGTTAGCCGAGCGGCTACACTGCTAGTTTGCGCTGCCTTCTGCCTTGAGCCCTGCCAAGTTAACTCTTTGGGGGGCTCGTCAGAGTGCACGCAGACAGTTGCATACCCGCAGCTGCAGCCGCATCAGCAGCACCGGTCCTCGGAAGGACGCATCTTGGCAGCTTCCCGCCCTGCGAAGACCAGCCGTACGTCGAGCGCTTACGCACCCCGCCGTGTCTCTTTCGGCAGGATCACCGAGCAACTAGAGGTCCCCAACCTCCTCGCCCTCCAGACGGAGTCCTTCGACTGGCTGGTCGGGAACGAGGCTTGGCAGGCCCGGTCGACGGACGACCCGCATGCCCAGTCGGGCCTCGCAGAGATCCTCGAAGAGATCAGTCCCATTGAGGACTTCTCCGGCACCATGTCGCTGTCCTTCTCGTCTCCCCGATTCGACGAGGTCAAGGCCTCGATCGAGGAGTGCAAGGAGAAGGACCTGACCTACTGCGCGCCGCTGTTCGTGACCGCGGAGTTCACCAACAACACGACTGGCGAGATCAAGAGCCAGACCGTGTTCATGGGTGACTTCCCGATGATGACCCCCAAGGGGACGTTCGTCATCAACGGCACGGAGCGCGTCGTGGTGAGTCAGCTCGTCCGCTCGCCGGGCGTGTACTTCACCAAGGAGCCGGACAAGACCTCCGACCGCGACCTCTCCAGCGTCAAGGTCATCCCCAGCCGGGGCGCCTGGCTGGAGTTCGACATCGACAAGCGCGACACGGTCGGTGTCCGGATCGACCGCAAGCGCCGGCAGGCCGTCACGGTCCTGCTCAAGGCGATCGGCTGGTCGGCCGACCAGATCCGTGAGCGGTTCGGGTGGTCCGAGCTTCTCATGACCACCCTCGAGAAGGACCACATCGCCGGGCAGGACGAGGCCCTGCTCGACATCTACCGCAAGCTCCGCCCTGGCGAGCCCCCGACCCGGGAGAACGCGCAGACCCTGCTCGACAACCTCTTCTTCAACCCGAAGAGGTACGACGTCGCCAAGGTCGGCCGTTACAAGTTCAACAAGAAGCTCGAGCTCGACCTGCCGATCGACCGCGGGACGCTGACCGAGGAAGACATCGTCAAGACCGTCGAGTACCTCGCCCGGCTGCACGCCGGTGAGGAGGGCTACGAGGCCGACGACATCGACCACTTCGGCAACCGGCGTCTGCGCACGGTCGGCGAGCTCATCCAGAACCAGGTCCGCGTCGGCCTGTCCCGGATGGAGCGCGTCGTCCGCGAGCGCATGACGACCCAGGACGTCGAGGCGATCACGCCGCAGACCCTGATCAACATCCGTCCCGTGGTGGCGGCGATCAAGGAGTTCTTCGGTACGTCGCAGCTGTCGCAGTTCATGGACCAGACCAACCCGCTCGCGGGTCTGACCCACCGTCGCCGCCTGTCGGCGCTCGGCCCGGGTGGTCTGTCGCGTGAGCGCGCCGGCTTCGAGGTCCGTGACGTGCACCCCTCGCACTACGGCCGCATGTGCCCGATCGAGACGCCCGAGGGCCCGAACATCGGCCTGATCGGCGCGCTCTCGACGTTCGCGCGGGTCAACCCGTTCGGCTTCATCGAGACGCCGTACCGCAAGGTCGAGGAGGGCGTCGTCACCGACGAGGTCCACTACCTCACGGCCGACGAGGAAGACCGGTACATCAAGGCGCAGGCGAACGCCACGCTGCGCAGCGACGGCACCTTCGCCGACGACCGCGTCCTGGTCCGCCGGAAGGGCGGTGAGGTCGACTACGTGCCCGGCACGCAGGTCGACTACATGGACGTGTCGCCGCGGCAGATGACGTCGGTCGCGACCGCGATGATCCCGTTCCTCGAGCACGACGACGCCAACCGTGCCCTCATGGGTGCGAACATGCAGCGTCAGGCGGTGCCGCTGGTCAAGGCCGAGGCCCCGCTGGTCGGTACGGGCATGGAGTACCGCGCCGCGGTCGACGCCGGTGACGTCGTCGTCGCCGAGGTCGGCGGCGTGGTCGAGGACCTGTGCGCCGACTACGTGACGGTCCACCAGGACGACGGCCACCGCCGGACCTACCTGCTGCACAAGTTCCGCCGCTCCAACGCCGGCTCCTGCGTCAACCAGAAGCCGGTCGTGTTCGAGGGTGACCGGGTCGAGGCCGGCCAGGTCATCGCCGACGGCCCGTGCACCGACGAGGGGGAGATGGCCCTCGGCCGCAACCTGCTCGTCGCGTTCATGTGCTGGGAGGGTCACAACTACGAGGACGCGATCATCCTGTCGCAGCGCCTCGTCCAGCAGGACGTCCTCACCTCGATCCACATCGAGGAGCACGAGGTCGACGCCCGTGACACCAAGCTCGGCCCGGAAGAGATCACCCGCGACATCCCCAACGTCAGCGAGGAAATGCTCGCCGACCTGGACGAGCGCGGCATCATCCGGATCGGCGCCGAGGTCGTACCCGGCGACATCCTGGTCGGCAAGGTCACGCCCAAGGGCGAGACCGAGCTGACCCCCGAGGAGCGCCTGCTCCGCGCGATCTTCGGTGAGAAGGCCCGGGAGGTCCGGGACACCTCGCTGAAGGTGCCGCACGGCGAGACCGGCACGGTCATCGGCGTCCGCACGTTCTCGCGTGAGGACGGCGACGAGCTTCCTCCGGGCGTCAACGAGCTGGTCCGCGTCTACGTGGCCCAGAAGCGCAAGATCCAGGACGGTGACAAGCTCGCCGGCCGCCACGGCAACAAGGGCGTCATCTCCAAGATCCTCCCGGTCGAGGACATGCCGTTCCTCGAGGACGGCACCCCCGTCGACATCGTGCTCAACCCGCTCGGTGTGCCCTCGCGTATGAACATCGGCCAGGTACTGGAGACCCACCTCGGGTGGATCGCCAAGACCGGCTGGGAGGTCGAGGGCGACGACACCGAGTGGAAGCGCCAGCTGCGCGCGATCGAGGCGCACGAGTCCCCCAAGGACTCGAACGTCGCGACCCCCGTCTTCGACGGTGCGCAGGAGGAGGAGATCAAGGGTCTCCTCGAGTCGACGCTGGTCAACCGCGACGGTAAGCGGCTGGTCAACGGTGACGGCAAGGCGCAGCTGTTCGACGGCCGCTCCGGCGAGCCGCTCCCGGACCCGATCTCGGTCGGGTACGTGTACATCCTGAAGCTGAACCACCTGGTCGACGACAAGATCCACGCTCGGTCGACCGGCCCGTACTCGATGATCACGCAGCAGCCGCTGGGTGGTAAGGCGCAGTTCGGTGGCCAGCGGTTCGGCGAGATGGAGTGCTGGGCGATGCAGGCCTACGGCGCCGCTTACGCGCTGCAGGAGCTGCTCACCATCAAGTCCGACGACGTGCTCGGCCGCGTGAAGGTCTACGAGGCCATCGTCAAGGGCGAGAACATCCCGGAGCCGGGAATCCCGGAGTCGTTCAAGGTGCTGCTCAAGGAGCTGCAGTCGCTGTGCCTCAACGTTGAGGTGCTCTCCAGCGACGGTGTGGCTCTCGAGATGCGCGAGACCGACGACGAGGTCTTCCGGGCCGCGGAGGAACTCGGCATCGACCTGTCCCGTCGCCCGAACGAGGGCGTCAGCAGCGTCGAAGAGATCTGACGGAAGCGTCCCCGGGCCGTCGCCTTCCTGAGGCGGGCCCGGGGACGCCACCGCCGGCCTGGAATTCACCCGAGCAAGAAATACGAGGGATAGACCAAGTGCTCGACGTCAACTTCTTCGACGAGTTGCGCATCGGCCTGGCCACCGCTGACGACATCCGGCAGTGGTCGCACGGCGAGGTCAAGAAGCCCGAGACGATCAACTACCGCACGCTCAAGCCCGAGAAGGACGGACTCTTCTGCGAGAAGATCTTCGGTCCTCAGCGGGACTGGGAGTGCTACTGCGGAAAGTACAAGCGGGTCCGGTTCAAGGGCATCATCTGTGAGCGCTGCGGCGTCGAGGTGACCCGGTCCAAGGTCCGCCGTGAGCGCATGGGCCACATCGAGCTGGCCGCGTCGGTCACGCACATCTGGTACTTCAAGGGTGTGCCGAGCCGCCTGGGCTACCTGCTCGACCTGGCGCCCAAGGACCTCGAGAAGATCATTTACTTCGCCTCGTACGTGATCACGAGCGTTGACGCCGAGTCGCGTCACCGCGACATGTCCACGATCGAGAACGAGATCTTCGCCGAGAAGCGCCAGTCCGAGAACAGCCGCGACTCCGAGATCGAGAAGCGGGCCGGCAAGCTGGAGCAGGACCTCGCCGAGCTCGAGGCCGAGGGCGCGAAGGCTGACGTGCGCCGCAAGGTCAAGGAAGCCGGCGAGCGCGAGATGCGCCAGATCCGTGACAAGGCGCAGCGCGAGATCGACCGGCTCGACGAGGTGCTCGACACCTTCCGCAAGCTCGACTCCAAGCAGCTGGTCACCGACGAGCTGCTCTACCGCGAGCTGCGTGACCGCTTCGGTGAGTACTTCACCGGCGGCATGGGTGCCGAGGCGATCAAGGCGCTGCTCGAGAACATGGACCTGGACGCCGAGGCCGAGAACCTGCGCGAGATCATTCGCACGGGCAAGGGCCAGCGCAAGATCCGTGCGCTCAAGCGCCTCAAGGTCGTCGCCGCGTTCCTGAACACCACCAACAAGCCGCTCGGCATGGTGCTGGACTGCGTCCCGGTCATCCCGCCGGACCTGCGCCCGATGGTGCAGCTCGACGGTGGCCGCTTCGCGACCTCCGACCTCAACGACCTGTACCGCCGGGTCATCAACCGGAACAACCGGTTGAAGCGCCTGATCGACCTGGGTGCGCCCGAGATCATCGTGAACAACGAGAAGCGGATGCTGCAGGAGGCCGTCGACGCGCTGTTCGACAACGGCCGCCGCGGCCGGCCGGTCACCGGCCCGGGTAACCGCCCGCTGAAGTCGCTGTCCGACATGCTCAAGGGCAAGCAGGGTCGTTTCCGTCAGAACCTGCTCGGCAAGCGCGTCGACTACTCCGGCCGTTCGGTCATCGTCGTCGGCCCGCGGCTCAAGCTGCACCAGTGCGGTCTGCCCAAGCAGATGGCCCTGGAGCTGTTCAAGCCGTTCGTGATGAAGCGCCTGGTCGACCTGAACCACGCGCAGAACATCAAGTCGGCCAAGCGGATGGTCGAGCGTCAGCGCCCGGTCGTGTGGGACGTCCTCGAAGAGGTCATCAGCGAGCACCCGGTGCTGCTGAACCGCGCGCCGACCCTGCACCGCCTCGGCATCCAGGCCTTCGAGCCCCAGCTGGTCGAGGGCAAGGCGATCCAGATCCACCCGCTCGTGTGTACGGCGTTCAACGCCGACTTCGACGGTGACCAGATGGCGGTGCACGTGCCGCTGTCGGCCGAGGCGCAGGCCGAGGCCCGGATCCTGATGCTGTCGTCGAACAACATCCTCAAGCCGGCCGACGGCAAGCCGGTCACCATGCCTACCCAGGACATGGTCATCGGCCTGTACCACCTGACCCACGAGACGCCCGGCAACAAGGGCGAGGGACGGGTGTTCAGCTCGGACGCCGAGGCGCGGATGGCGTATGACAACGGCGAGCTGCACCTGCAGGCGCCGGTCAAGATCCGTCTCCAGGGCGTCATCGGTGTCGACAACGGCGCCAAGGGCGCGAAGTGGGAGGCTCCGGAGGACTGGACCGAGGGCGAGCCGCTCCTGGTCGAGACCACCCTGGGCCGCGTGATCTTCAACGAGACGCTGCCCCCGGGCTACCGCTTCGTGAACTACGAGATCCGCAAGGGTCAGCTGTCGGCGATCGTCAACGACCTCGCCGAGCGCTTCCCCAAGGTCGCCCTGGCCGCGACCCTGGACGCGCTCAAGGAGGCCGGCTTCCACTGGGCCACCTGGTCCGGTGTGACGATCGGCATGGGCGACGTCATCGGCCCCCCGCGCAAGCCGGAGATCCTGCAGCGCTACCAGGTCGAGGCGGACCGCATCGACAAGCAGTACCAGCGTGGTCTGATGACCGCCGAGGAGCGTCGCGGCGAGCTCATCGAGATCTGGACGAAGGCGACCAACGAGATCTCCAAGGAGATGGAGAACTCGCTGCCGCACGAGAACCCGCTCTGGGTCATGATCAACTCGGGCGCCCGCGGTAACCTGCTGCAGCTGCGGCAGATCGCCGCGATCCGCGGCCTGGTGGCCAACCCCAAGGGTGAGATCATCCCGCGGCCGATCACCTCGTCCTACCGCGAGGGTCTGACCGTGCTGGAGTACTTCATCTCCACGCACGGTGCCCGTAAGGGTCTGGCCGACACCGCGCTGCGTACCGCCGACTCGGGTTACCTGACCCGTCGTCTGGTGGACGTCTCGCAGGACGTCATCATCCGCGAGGAGGACTGCGGCACCGACCGCGCGATCCCGATGCAGGTGGCGGACCGCGAGGCCGACGGCACGCTGGTCGTGCACGTGCACGCCGAGACCGGCGTCCACGCCCGCACGCTGGCCGACGACATCGACGACGCCCAGGGCAACCGGGTGGTGTCGCGTGGCGACGACCTGAACTCGATCCTGGTCGACAAGCTCGTCGCCGCCGGCGTCGAGAACGTCCGGGTCCGCAGCGTGCTGACCTGCGAGTCGAAGCTCGGTGTGTGTGCGGCCTGCTACGGCCGTTCGCTGCCGACCGGCAAGTCGGTCGACATCGGCGAGGCCGTCGGCATCATCGCGGCCCAGTCCATCGGTGAGCCAGGCACGCAGCTGACGATGCGTACCTTCCACACCGGTGGTGTCGCGGGTGAGGACATCACCCAGGGTCTGCCGCGTGTCCAGGAGATCTTCGAGGCCCGCGTTCCCAAGGGCAAGGCGCCCATCGCCGACACCCCGGGACGCATCCGCATCGAGGACGGCGAGCGGTCGCGCAAGATCATCGTGGTGCCGGACGACGGCAGCGACGAGATCGTGTACGACAAGATCTCGAAGCGCGTGAAGCTGCGCGCGCACGACGGCGACCACGTCGGCGTCGGCGAGAAGCTGACCGAGGGCACCATCGACCCGCACGAGCTCCTGCGCATCATGGGCCCGCGCGCGGTCCAGGTCCACCTGACCCAGGAGGTCCAGGAGGTCTACCGCTCGCAGGGTGTGCTCATCCACGACAAGCACATCGAGATCATCATCCGCCAGATGCTCAAGCGGGTGACGGTCATCGACTCGGGTGCCGCGGAGTTCCTCCCCGGCGTCCTGGTCGACCGGGCGCTCTTCGAGTCGGAGAACCGCCGGATCGTGGGCGAGGGTGGCGAGCCCGCCGCCGGTCGCCCGGTGCTGATGGGTATCACCAAGGCCTCGCTGGCCACCGACTCCTGGCTCTCGGCGGCCTCCTTCCAGGAGACCACCCGGGTGCTGACCGACGCGGCGATCAACTCGCGCAGCGACTCGCTCGTCGGCCTCAAGGAGAACGTGATCATCGGTAAGCTCATCCCGGCCGGTACGGGCATCAGCAAGTACCGCAACATCCGGGTCGAGCCGACCGAGGAGGCCAAGGCCAAGGTGTACTCGATGACCGGGTACCCCGAGACCGACTACGGCTTCGGGCCGGCCAGCGGGCAGGCTGTGCCGCTGGACGACTTCGACTTCGGGTCGTACCGCTAAGGGTTCTTGAACGCCTGAAGGGCGGTCGCGCGAATGCGCGGCCGCCCTTCGGCGTACCTACTATGGGCTGGTGACGCTTCCCGCCCTCACCCGCCACCCGATGGATCCCGACCCGGCGCCGTCGTCGAAGGCGCGGGCGGTCTTCGCGCTGGGCCTGGTGGGCTTCCTGACCGGCCCGTTCGTCGGCGGGGTCATCCCGGCCACCCTGGCCCTCGTGCTGGCCCGCCAGGCCGCACGCCAGGCGTACGAGGCGCAGGGCTATCTGACCGGCTCCGCGTGGATCCGCCGCGGCCGCCGGTTCGCCTGGGCCGGCCTCGTGCTGGCCCTCACGTCGCTCGTGATCGCCGCGATCGCCGGCCTGCTGCATCTGGCCGGCTCGCCGACCGGCCCCGACTTCGCCCCGGGTACCGACTGACCCCGTTCGGGTGACATGCTCATGTCATGACGCAGCCGCCGGCGGCCATGCCCTATCCGCCCCCGCCTCCGCCGCCCAACGGGCGCTGGCAGCCGGAGCGGGTCGACCCCCTGCCGGGCACCGAGTTCGGCCTGGTGCAGCTGCGTGTCGAGCCGATCACCTCGGGTCTGGCCATCGGCTCGCTGCTCGCCGGCATCGGCTCGATCCTGGTCTCCACGCTGGTCCTCTGCTTCGGCATCATCGGCGCCTCCGGCGGCTGGGGCGGGTGGGTCGGCGGTGCCTTCACCGTCCTGAGCGTTCTCGCGGGAGCGGGCGCGGTGATCGTCGGCATCGTCGCCCGGCGGCAGATCCGCCGTTCCGGCCAGGTCGGCCAGGTCCGCTTCACCGGCGCCGGCCTCGGTATGGCGGGGATCATCTGCGGATCGTCCGGGGCGGGAATTGCTCTGCTGTCACTGACGTTGACCCTGGTGTTGCAGTTGTCATCCTGAGTGACCCGTGTGCTCTTCCCGCAGCGGATCGGGCACCGCGGCGCCGGTTCGTTTACGCACCCGGTACACTTGTCTCGGAGGTATCCGTCACGAGGACTAGGTGCTCATTTTGACCTGGATGCTTGGGGTGGGTACTCTTTCCCCTCGTGCCCTGGCTTGCCAGGGCAACTCGTGCGTGCGCCCGAGTCGGTAGTACTACGACGGGGTCGACAGGCCGAGCGCGGCGCCTTTTCAGGGCGCCGACACAGACAAGACCCGGTGCGCGTTGACAAACGCGCGGCGGGACCGTGAGCCGGACGACACGCCCGACCGCGGGTGCCGGAAGCCCCCCGGGCATGGGGAGCCTTCGGCACACAGAGGCATATCTAAGACGGTGCGGTCGCGGTGAAAGGCGGCCGAAGGGAGCGGAGAGAACCCGGTGCCCACGATCCAGCAGCTGGTCCGAAAGGGCCGCCAGGCTAAGACGAGCAAGACCAAGACGCCGGCGCTGAAGGGGAGCCCTCAGCGGCGCGGCGTGTGCACGCGCGTGTACACCACTACCCCCAAGAAGCCGAACTCTGCGCTGCGCAAGGTCGCTCGTGTGAAGCTCAGCAGCCAGATCGAGGTGACGGCGTACATCCCGGGCGTCGGCCACAACCTGCAGGAGCACTCGATCGTGCTCGTGCGTGGCGGTCGTGTGAAGGACCTCCCGGGCGTCCGCTACAAGATCGTCCGTGGTTCGCTGGACACCCAGGGTGTCCGCAACCGCAAGCAGGCCCGCAGCCGTTACGGCGCGAAGAAGGAGAAGAGCTGACATGCCGCGTAAGGGCCCCGCTCCGCGCCACCCAGTGGTCGCGGACCCGGTTTACAACTCGCCGCTGGTCACTCAGCTGGTGAACAAGATCCTGGTCGGCGGCAAGCGTCAGCTCGCTGAGCGCATCGTGTACGGCGCCCTCGAGGGTGCCCGCGAGAAGAGCGGCACCGACCCCGTGGTGATCCTCAAGCGCGCCATGGACAACGTCAAGCCGACCCTCGAGGTCCGCAGCCGCCGCGTCGGTGGCGCGACCTACCAGGTTCCGGTCGAGGTCCGCACCCCGCGTCAGACCACGCTCGGCCTTCGCTGGCTCGTCCAGTACTCGAAGGCGCGCCGTGAGAAGACCATGATCGAGCGTCTCCAGAACGAGCTGCTCGACGCCAGCAACGGCCTCGGTGCCGCCGTCAAGCGGCGCGAGGACACCCACAAGATGGCGGAGTCCAACAAGGCCTTCGCGCACTACCGCTGGTAAGACCCCGCTGCCGGCCCGGTGACAACCGGGCCGGGACGCAAGTCGGACCGGTTCACGAGACGACGACGAAGAAAAGTAGGGATTGAAGTGGCCGCCGCAGACGCGCTCGCCAACGTACGCAACATCGGCATCATGGCGCACATCGATGCCGGTAAGACCACGACTACTGAGCGAATCCTGTTCTACACCGGCATCACGTACAAGATCGGTGAGGTCCACGAGGGCGCCGCCGTCATGGACTGGATGGAGCAGGAGCAGGAGCGCGGTATCACGATCACTTCCGCCGCCACCAAGTGCGAGTGGAAGGGCCACACGATCCAGATCATCGACACGCCCGGCCACGTCGACTTCACGGTCGAGGTGGAGCGGTCGCTGCGTGTGCTGGACGGCGCGGTGGCGGTCTACGACGGCGTCGCCGGCGTGGAGCCGCAGACCGAGAACGTGTGGCGGCAGGCGGACAAGTACCACGTCCCCCGGATGTGCTTCGTCAACAAGCTCGACCGGACCGGCGCGGACTTCTTCCGCTGCGTGCAGATGATGATCGACCGGCTCAACGCGACGCCGCTCGTCCTGCAGATCCCGATCGGCCTCGAAGGCGACCACATCGGCGTCGTCGACCTGATCGGCATGCGCGCGCTCACCTGGCGTGGTGAGACCCAGAAGGGTGAGGACTACGCAGTCGAGGAGATCCCGGCCGACCTGGTCGACTCCGCGAACGAGTGGCGCGAGAAGCTGATCGAGACGCTGGCCGACGTGGACGACGAGGTCATGCTGAAGTACCTCGAGGGCGAGCCGCTCTCCGAGGACGAGATCAAGGCCGCCATCCGGCGCGCCACGATCGCCAGCAAGGCCAACCCGGTCCTGTGCGGCTCGGCGTTCAAGAACAAGGGCGTTCAGCCCATGCTCGACGCCGTGATCGACTTCCTGCCGTCGCCGCTGGACATCCCGGCCATCGAGGGCACCGCGACGGACGGCGAGACGCCGCTGCTGCGCAAGCCGTCGAACTCGGAGCCGTTCTCGGCGCTGGCGTTCAAGATCCAGACCGACAAGCACCTCGGCAAGCTCACGTACGTGCGGGTCTACTCCGGCACGCTCGAGTCCGGTTCTCAGGTGGTCAACTCCACCAAGGACCGCAAGGAGCGGATCGGCAAGATCTACCAGATGCACGCGAACAAGCGTGAGGAGCGCGCCACCGCGCAGGCCGGCGACATCATCGCCGTCCAGGGTCTCAAGCAGACCACCACCGGTGACACGCTCAGCGACCCGGCCAGCCCGGTCATCCTGGAGTCGATGACCTTCCCGGAGCCGGTCATCCAGGTCGCCATCGAGCCGAAGACCAAGTCGGACCAGGAGAAGCTGGGCACCGCGATCCAGCGCCTCGCCGAGGAGGACCCGACGTTCCGGGTCTTCAACGACGAGGAGACCGGCCAGACGATCATCGCCGGCATGGGCGAGCTCCACCTGGACATCCTGGTGGACCGCATGCGCCGCGAGTTCAACGTCGAGGCCAACATCGGCAAGCCGCAGGTGGCCTACCGTGAGACGATCCGCGGCACCGTGGAGAAGCACACGTACGTCCACAAGAAGCAGACCGGTGGCTCGGGCCAGTACGCGAAGGTCGTCGTCAACGTCGAGCCGCTGCCGCTCGAGGCGGACGGCCCCACGTATGAGTTCGTCAACGCGGTGACCGGTGGTCGCATCCCCAAGGAGTTCATCCCCTCGGTGGACGCGGGCGCGCAGGACTCCCTGCAGTACGGCGTTCTCGCCGGCTACCCGCTGGTCGGCGTGAAGTTCACGCTGGTCGACGGTCAGTACCACGAGGTCGACTCGTCCGAGATGGCGTTCAAGATCGCCGGCTCGATGGCGATGAAGGAGGTCGCCCGCAAGGCCGACCCCGCGCTGCTCGAGCCGATGATGTCCGTCGAGGTCACCACGCCCGAGGACAACATGGGCGACGTGATCGGCGACCTCAACTCGCGGCGTGGCATCATCCAGTCGATGGAGGAGCGTTCCGGCGCCCGCGTCGTCAAGGCTCTGGTCCCGCTCTCCGAGATGTTCGGCTACGTCGGCGACCTCCGGTCGAAGACCGCCGGCCGGGCTAGCTACAGCATGCAGTTCGACTCCTACGCCGAGGTCCCGCAGGGCGTCGCGAAGGAGATCATCGCCAAGGCGACGGGCGCTTAGTCCCCGCCGTAGCGTTGAGGCGCGTGCGGTCCGTCGAGGGCCGCACGCGCGCGAGCAGTCGACAGAGTCCCCATCGCCTTATCGGGCGTGCCGGGCGAAAGAAAAACCACAGTCCACAGGAGGACACCAGTGGCGAAGGCGAAGTTCGAGCGGACTAAGCCGCACGTCAACATCGGCACCATTGGTCACATCGACCACGGTAAGACGACGCTGACTGCGGCCATCACGAAGGTCCTGCACGACGAGTACCCGGACCTCAACCCGTACACCCCGTTCGACGAGATCGACAAGGCGCCGGAGGAGAAGGCCCGCGGCATCACGATCTCGATCGCACACGTCGAGTACCAGACCGCGGCGCGTCACTACGCGCACGTGGACTGCCCCGGCCACGCCGACTACATCAAGAACATGATCACCGGTGCCGCCCAGATGGACGGCGCGATCCTGGTGGTCGCCGCGACCGACGGCCCGATGCCGCAGACCAAGGAGCACGTGCTCCTGGCCCGCCAGGTCGGCGTTCCGTACATCGTCGTCGCCCTGAACAAGAGCGACATGGTGGACGACGAGGAGCTCCTCGAGCTCGTCGAGCTCGAGGTCCGCGAGCTGCTCAGCACCTACGAGTTCCCGGGCGACGACCTGCCGGTCGTGCGCGTCTCGGCGCTCAAGGCGCTCGAGGGCGACAAGGAGTGGACCGGCAAGCTCCTCGAGCTGATGAACGCGGTCGACACCGCGATCCCGCAGCCCGAGCGTGAGACCGAGAAGCCGTTCCTCATGCCGATCGAGGACGTCTTCACGATCACCGGTCGTGGCACCGTGGTCACGGGTCGCGCCGAGCGCGGCATCCTCAAGCCGAACGAGGAGGTCGAGATCGTCGGCATCCGCGAGAAGTCGACGAAGACCGTCTGCACCGGCATCGAGATGTTCCGCAAGCTGCTCGACGAGGCCCGCGCGGGTGAGAACGTCGGTCTGCTGCTCCGCGGTATCAAGCGCGAGGACGTCGAGCGCGGCATGGTCGTGGTCAAGCCCGGCACCAGCACTCCGCACACGGAGTTCGAGGGCCAGGTCTACATCCTCTCGAAGGAGGAGGGCGGCCGTCACACGCCGTTCTTCCAGAACTACCGCCCGCAGTTCTACTTCCGCACCACGGACGTCACCGGCGTCGTCACGCTGCCCGAGGGCACCGAGATGGTCATGCCGGGCGACTCCACCAGCATGTCGGTCAAGCTGATCCAGCCGATCGCCATGGAGCAGGGCCTGAAGTTCGCGATCCGTGAGGGTGGCCGCACCGTCGGCGCCGGCACGGTCACGAAGATCAACGTCTGACGAGGTACCCCGATTAGCATTGCCGGCTTCTTTCCGGCATACTAGTCAGGTTGCGTCCGAGCGGGGTGGGTAGCTGCCTTGGCAGCTGCCCACCCTCGCCGGGTGTCTGGGGTGTGTTTTTGAGCCGCCCGCTGGACACTCCAAGATCCCCGTGATCTGGATTGCTGCTGTGCGCAGATTTCTGAGTGCAGGCGCGACACGCCCGACCGCGGGGGTCGGACAACGCAGGATCGACCAGTTCTGGCCGGTGGAGCCTGCGGCATGCGAGAGGCACCCCTCTCGCAGTTGTAGCGGCATCGAGAGAAGGAAACAGAAGCCACTATGGCGGGACAGAAGATCCGCATCCGGCTCAAGGCCTATGACCACGAGGTCGTCGACTCCTCGGCTCGGAAGATCGTCGAGACTGTGACGCGTACCGGGGCGTCGGTTGCCGGCCCGGTGCCGCTGCCCACGGAGATCAACCGTTTCTGCGTCATCCGCTCGCCGCACAAGTACAAGGACTCGCGCGAGCACTTCGAGATGCGCACGCACAAGCGGCTGATCGACATCATCGACCCGACTCCCAAGACGGTCGACTCGCTCATGCGCCTCGACCTGCCGGCTGGCGTCGACATCGAGATCAAGCTGTAGGGATCTGCGACTAATGGACAGGCAAGTAAAGGGGATCCTGGGCGCCAAGCTCGGCATGACCCAGGTCTGGGACAACAACAAGGTTGTCCCCGTGACCGTGGTCCAGGCCGGCCCTTGTGTCGTGACCCAGGTTCGTACCAATGAGAAGGACGGCTACACCGCCGTCCAGCTGGCGTACGGCGCGATCGACCCGCGCAAGGTGAACAAGCCCGAGGGCGGTCACTTCGCGAAGGCCGGTGTGTCGCCGCGGCGGCACGTCGTCGAGATGCGCACCAGCGACGCCGACGCTTACGAGCTCGGCCAAGAGGTCACCGTCGAGACGTTCCCGGTCGGCACGCCGATCGACGTCACCGGTAAGACCAAGGGCAAGGGCTACGCCGGTGTCATGAAGCGGCACGGCTTCCACGGCCTCAAGGCCAGCCACGGTGTCGAGCGCAAGCACCGCTCGCCCGGCTCGATCGGCGCCTGCGCGACCCCGGGTCGCGTCTTCAAGGGCGTCCGGATGGCCGGTCGCATGGGTAGCCAGCGCTTCACCGTGCAGAACCTGACCGTGCAGGCGGTGGACACCGAGAACAACCTGATCCTGGTCAAGGGCGCGGTGCCCGGTCCCAAGGGCGCGCTGATCCTGGTCCGTACCGCGGCGAAGAAGGGCGGTGCCAAGTGAGCTCGGTTGACGTGATCAACGTTGAGGGCAACAAGGCCGGCTCGGTCGAGCTGCCGGACTCGGTCTTCGACGTCCAGGCCAACATCCCGCTGATGCACCAGGTCGTGGTGGCCCAGCTCGCGGCCGCCCGCCAGGGCACGCACAAGGCGAAGTCCCGCGGCGAGGTCGCCGGCGGCGGCAAGAAGCCTTACAAGCAGAAGGGCACCGGCCGCGCCCGTCAGGGCTCGATCCGCGCGCCGCAGTTCACCGGCGGTGGCGTCGTGCACGGTCCCGTGCCGCGCGACTACAGCCAGCGGACGCCCAAGAAGATGAAGGCCGCCGCCCTGCGTGGCGCCCTGTCCGACCGGGCCCGCGACGGCCGGGTGCACGTGGTCGAGTCCTTCGTCAGCGGCGAGACGCCGTCGACCAAGGCCGCCATCGCCACCCTGCGCAAGGTGGCCGAGTCCACCAAGGTTCTGGTCGTGCTCAGCAGCACCGACGAGCTCAACTGGCTCTCGCTGCGCAACGAGGTCACGGTTCACCTGCTCGAGGCCGGACAGCTCAACACGTACGACGTGCTGGTCGCCGACGAGGTTGTGTTCACCAAGGACGCGCTCGACGAGTTCCTGGGCACCCCGGCGACGGCCGAGGAGGGGAACAAGTGACCACGATCGCTGACCCGCGCGACATCATCGTCCGCCCGGTGGTCTCCGAGAAGAGCTACAGCGTCCTCGACCAGAACTGGT
This sequence comes from Paractinoplanes atraurantiacus, assembly GCF_900215205.1. GTDB lineage: Bacteria > Actinomycetota > Actinomycetes > Mycobacteriales > Micromonosporaceae > Actinoplanes > Actinoplanes atraurantiacus. Next base: position 181,219 of record NZ_OBDY01000012.1, on the reverse strand, counting down.
ACACGTTCGAGGTCCACCCGGACGCGAACAAGACCGCGATCAAGATCGCGATCCAGCAGATCTTCAACGTCCGCGTGCTCTCGGTGAACACCGCGAACCGCGAGGGCAAGCGCAAGCGCACCCGGACCGGCTTCGGACAGCGCAAGGCGACCAAGCGCGCGATGGTCAAGCTGGCTGACGGCGACCGTATCGAGGCCTTCGGCGGCCCGGTCAGCTAAGGGGTTAGAAGACAATGGCTATCCGTAAGTACAAGCCGACCACGCCGGGCCGTCGCGGCTCCAGCGTCGCCGACTTCGCCGAGCTGACCCGGTCCACGCCGGAGAAGTCGCTGCTGGTCCCGCTGCCCAAGAAGGGTGGACGTAACGTCCACGGCCGCATCACCACGCGGCACCAGGGCGGCGGCCACAAGCGGCAGTACCGCCTGATCGACTTCAAGCGGGTCGACAAGGACGGCGTGCCGGCCAAGGTCGCGCACATCGAGTACGACCCGAACCGCACGTCGCGCATCGCGCTGCTGCACTACGCCGACGGCGAGAAGCGCTACATCCTCGCGCCGAAGGACCTCAAGCAGGGCGACCGGGTCGAGTCCGGTCCGGGCGCCGACATCAAGCCGGGGAACAACCTTCCCCTGCGCAACATCCCGGTCGGTACGACGGTCCACGGTGTGGAGCTTCGTCCCGGCGGTGGCGCCAAGCTGGCCCGTTCGGCCGGTGTCGGCATCCAGCTGCTCGGCCGTGAGGGCGCGTACGCCACGCTGCGTATGCCCTCCGGTGAGATCCGCCGGGTCGACATCCGTTGCCGCGCGACGGTCGGCGAGATCGGCAATGCCGAGCAGTCGAACATCAACTGGGGCAAGGCCGGCCGTATGCGCTGGAAGGGCAAGCGCCCGACCGTCCGCGGTGTCGCCATGAACCCGATCGACCACCCGCACGGTGGTGGTGAGGGTAAGACCTCGGGTGGTCGCCACCCGGTCAACCCGGCTGGTAAGCCGGAGGGCCGTACCCGCCGCAAGGGCCAGGAGAGCGACAAGCTGATCGTTCGCCGCCGCTACGCCACCCGCAAGCGCGGGTAACGGGAGTTAGAAGATGCCACGCAGCCTGAAGAAGGGCCCGTTCGTCGACGACCACCTGCTCAAGAAGGTGGAAGTCCAGAACGAGAAGAACTCGAAGAACGTCATCAAGACGTGGTCGCGCCGCTCGATGATCATCCCCGACATGCTCGGGCACACGATCGCCGTGCACGACGGCCGCAAGCACGTCCCGGTGTTCATCACCGAGGCCATGGTCGGTCACAAGCTCGGCGAGTTCGCTCTGACCCGCACGTTCAAGGGTCACGAGAAGGACGACCGCAAGAGCCGTCGTCGCTAGTCAGTCCACGGATAAGAAAGGGGTCACAGCGATGCCAGTCAAGAACGACGCACCGGCGCTTCCGGGCAGTCGTGCGGTTGCCAAGCACGTCCGCATCTCGCCGAGCAAGGCACGCCGTGTGGTCAACCTCGTCCGCGGTCTGCCCGCGAAGGAGGCTCTGATCGTCCTGCAGTTCGCCCCGCAGGCGGCGAGCGAGCAGGTCTACAAGGTGCTCGCGAGCGCGATCGCGAACGCGGAGAACAACGAGCGGCTCGACCCCGACGCACTCCTCGTGAGCGAGGCGTTCGTCGACGAGGGCCCGACGCTCAAGCGGTTCCGTCCGCGGGCGCAGGGCCGGGCCTACCGGATCCGCAAGCGCACCTGCCACATCACGATCGCCGTCGAGGCGGTCCAGGTCGCACGGCCCGCCAAGAAGGCGGCCGCGGCGAAGAAGGCGGCGCCGGCCAAGGCCGCGCCCGCTGCCCAGTCCCAGACCACGGAGGAGTCCGAGTAATGGGTCAGAAAGTTCACCCCACCGGATTCCGCCTCGGTATCTCGACCGACTGGAAGTCGCGGTGGTTCGCCGACAAGCTCTACAAGGACTACATCGGCGAGGACGTCAAGATCCGCCGCATGATGTCCAAGGGCCTCGAGCGTGCCGGCATCTCCAAGGTGGACATCGAGCGGACCCGTGACCGGGTGCGCGTCGACATCCACACCGCCCGGCCGGGCATCGTCATCGGCCGTAAGGGCGCGGAGGCCGACCGGATCCGCGGCGAGCTCGAGAAGCTCACCGGCAAGCAGGTTCAGCTCAACATCCTCGAGGTGAAGAGCCCGGAGTCGGACGCTCAGCTCGTGGCGCAGGGCGTCGCCGAGCAGCTGTCCTCCCGGGTCAGCTTCCGCCGGGCGATGCGCAAGGCCATGCAGTCCGCGATGAAGAACCCGATCTGCAAGGGCATCCGTGTGCAGGTCTCCGGCCGTCTCGGCGGCGCGGAGATGAGCCGCACGGAGTTCTACCGTGAGGGTCGCGTTCCGCTGCACACGCTGCGCGCGAACATCGAGTACGGCTTCTTCGAGGCCCGCACGACGTTCGGCCGCATCGGCGTGAAGGTCTGGATCTACAAGGGCGACGCCGTTCCGGGTCGCGAGGTCGTCACCGAGGCGCCGGCGCGCCCGCGCCGTGACCGTGGTGACCGCCCCGACCGTCCGCGTCGTGGCCGCTCCGGTTCGTCGGGTACGACGGCCGGTGGCACCGAGGCCGGTCGCGCGGCCGCGCAGGCTCGGGGTGGCGACACTCCGGCCGGCGAGAACACGAACGACGCCGCGGTCGCCGCGGCTCCGGCTCAGGCCGAAACGCAGCAGGAGGGCTGACAGATGCTGATGCCGCGTAAGCCCCCGAAGGGCTTCCGCAAGCCGCACCACCCGGACCGCCACGGCGCGTCCAAGGGCGGCAACCGGGTCGTCTTCGGTGAGTTCGGTATCCAGGCGCTGGAGCCCGCGTACGTGACGAACCGGCAGATCGAGTCGGCTCGTATCGCGATGACCCGTCACATCAAGCGTGGTGGCAAGGTCTGGATCTCGGTCTTCCCCGACAACGCTCTGACCAAGAAGCCGGCCGAGACCCGCATGGGTTCCGGTAAGGGTTCTCCCGAGTGGTGGGTGGCGAACGTCAAGCCGGGCCGGATTCTCTTCGAGATGTCCTTCCCGAACGAGACGATCGCGCGCGAGGCGATGCGCCGCGCGATCCACAAGCTCCCGATGAAGTGCCGCATCGTGACACGCGAAGTGGGTGAAAGCTGATGGCAGCGGGCGTTAAGGCATCCGAGCTGCGCGAACTCTCCGAGGAGGAGCTGGTTTCGCGGCTGCGGGAGGCCAAGGCGGAGCTGTTCAACCTTCGCGTGCAGGGCGCGACCGGCCAGCTCGACAATCACCGTCGGCTGCAGGTCGTCCGCAAGGACATCGCGAAGATCTACACGATCATGCGTGAACGTGAGCTCGGGCTCTCGGTTGCGCCGGACGAGGTGACAGCATGAGTGACGAGAGCACGGCCACCACGGCCCGGGCGAACCGCAAGGTCCGCGAGGGCCTCGTGGTCAGCGACAAGATGGACAAGACCGTCGTCGTCGAGGTCGAGGACCGCGTGAAGCACGCCCTCTACGGCAAGGTTCTGCGTCGCACCCGCAAGCTCAAGGTGCACGACGAGCAGAACGCGTGCGGCATCGGTGACCGGGTTCTCCTGATGGAGACCCGTCCGCTGTCGGCCACCAAGCGGTGGCGTGTCGTAGAGATCCTCGAAAAGGCCAAGTGAGTGCGCTGGGCCGGCCTGACGGGCCGGCCCAGCCCACCATCGTTCCGCCAAGCTTCGGCCCCCGGCTGAAGAACTGGCAGACATAGGAGACAGACGTGATCCAGCAGGAGTCGCGACTGCGCGTCGCCGACAACACTGGTGCCCGGGAGATCCTGTGCATCCGTGTGCTCGGCGGCTCCGGTCGCCGTTACGCGAGCATCGGCGACGTCATCGTGGCCACGGTCAAGGACGCCATCCCCGGCGCCGGTGTGAAGAAGGGTGACGTCGTCAAGGCGGTCATCGTCCGCACCGCGAAGGAGAAGCGCCGTCCCGACGGCTCGTACATCCGCTTCGACGAGAACGCCGCCGTCATCATCAAGGACGGTGGGGACCCCCGCGGTACCCGCATCTTCGGCCCGGTCGGCCGCGAGCTGCGCGACAAGCGGTTCATGAAGATCATCAGCCTGGCGCCGGAGGTGCTCTGACCGTGAAGATCAAGAAGGGCGACACGGTCGTCGTCATCGCCGGCAAGGACAAGGGTGCCAAGGGCAAGGTCATCGCGGCCTACCCGCGGCAGGACAAGGTCCTCGTCGAGGGCGTCAACCGCGTCAAGAAGCACGAACGCATTCGCACCACGCAGCGTGGTTCGAAGACCGGTGGCATCGTGACCCAGGAAGCCCCCGTTCACATCTCGAACGTGCAGATCGTGGACGACCAGGGCAAGCCGACCCGCATCGGGTACAAGGTCGACGAGAACGGCACCAAGGTCCGTATCGCGCGTACGACCGGTAAGGAAATCTGATGACTGCCGCCACCGAGACCAAGGCGCTTCCGCGCCTGAAGCAGAAGTACCGCTCGGAGGTCGTCGCCGGCCTTCAGGAGCAGTACAAGTACGGCAACCCCATGCAGGTTCCCGGCCTGGTGAAGGTCGTCGTGAACATGGGTGTTGGCGAGGCCGCCCGCGACGCCAAGCTGATCGACGGCGCCGTGCGTGACCTGACCACCATTACCGGTCAGAAGCCGCTCGTGCGGCGGGCGACCAAGTCCATCGCGCAGTTCAAGCTGCGTGAGGGCATGCCGATCGGCGCGAAGGTGACCCTGCGCAACGACCGGATGTGGGAGTTCCTCGACCGGCTTCTGTCGATCGCCCTCCCGCGTATCCGTGACTTCCGCGGCCTCGACGGGCGCAAGCTCGACGGGCACGGTAACTACACCTTCGGTCTGACCGAGCAGTCGGTGTTCCACGAGATCGACCAGGACAAGATCGATCGCCCGCGGGGCATGGACATCACGGTGGTCACCACCGCGACGACCGACGACGAGGGCCGGGCGCTGCTCAAGCTCCTGGGCTTCCCGTTCAAGGAGAACTGAGCATGGCTAAGAAGGCGCTGATCATCAAGGCGGCCGCGAAGCCGAAGTTCGCCGTGCGTGCCTACACCCGCTGCCAGAAGTGCGGTCGCCCGCACTCGGTCTACCGCAAGTTCGGCCTGTGCCGCGTTTGCGTGCGGGACATGGCGCACCGGGGCGAGCTGCCCGGCGTGTCGAAGGCTTCTTGGTAACCCGACTTTTTGTACTACCGCTTCGCCGTAGGCCCGCTTGCGGGAACCCCGGCGAGAAAGGTTGACGAACACCCATGACGATGACGGACCCGATCGCAGACATGCTGACGCGTCTGCGTAACGCCAACCAGGCGTACCACGACAAGGTGACCATGCCCTTCTCGAAGATCAAGGCGAACATCGCCGAGGTCCTCAAGAGCGAGGGTTACATCGCCTCCTGGTCGGCCGAGGAGCCCGAGGAAGGCGCTGTCGGACGGCGTCTGGTCGTTGAGCTCAAGTACGGCCAGAACCGCGAGCGCAGTCTCGCCGGGATCAAGCGCGTTTCCAAGCCCGGTCTCCGGGTGTACGCCAAGTCCGAGGAGCTCCCCCGGGTGCTCGGCGGCCTGGGCGTCGCGATCATTTCGACGTCCCAGGGGCTGCTGACCGACCGGCAGGCCCGCAAGCGGAGCGTTGGCGGGGAAGTCCTCGCCTTCGTCTGGTAACGGGAGACTGAGAAACCATGTCGCGAATCGGACGTAAGTCGATCCCGGTCCCGGCCGGCGTCGACGTCACCATCTCGGGCCAGACCATCAAGGTCAAGGGCCCCAAGGGCGAACTGTCGCACACCGTCTCCGAGCCGATCACGGTCGAGCAGGAGGGCGCTGAGCTGCACGTCAACCGCCCCAACGACGAGCGCAAGGCCAAGGAGCTGCACGGCCTGTCGCGTACCCTCGTCGCCAACATGATCGTCGGCGTCACCGAGGGCTACAAGAAGACGCTCGAGATCAACGGCACCGGCTACCGCGTGACCGCCAAGGGCAAGGACCTCGAGTTCGCCCTGGGCTTCTCGCACCCGGTCAACATCGTGCCGCCGGCGGGTATCAGCTTCTCGGTCGAGAAGCCGACCCAGTTCACGGTCTCGGGCATCGACAAGCAGCTGGTCGGCGAGGTTGCCGCCAACATTCGGAAGATCCGCCCGCCGGAGCCCTACAAGGGCAAGGGCGTCAAGTACCAGGGCGAGGTCATCCGCCGCAAGGCTGGAAAGGCAGGTAAGAAGTGACCGCCACGCTTCTCAAGCGTCGCAATGGCGCGGGTGTCTCCGCCAAGCGGGCTGTCGGGAAGGCGCGTCGCCACTTCCGAGTCCGCCGGAACGTCTTCGGCACCGCCGAGCGGCCGCGTCTGGTCGTCACCCGTTCCGCGCGGCACATCACCGCGCAGATCATCGACGACCTCAAGGGCCACACGCTGGCCTCGGCCTCCACGCTCGACACCTCCCTGCGGGGTGGCGAGGGTGACAAGAGCGCGCAGGCCGGCAAGGTCGGCGCTCTCCTCGCCGAGCGGGCCAAGGCCGCGGGCGTGTCCAAGGTCGTCTTCGACCGCGGTGGCAACAAGTACGCGGGGCGGATCGCCTCGCTGGCCGATGCCGCTCGCGAAGCCGGACTCGAGTTCTAGGAGGAATTGACCAATGCCTGGTCAGCAGCGCCGAGGCGGCGGGTCCGGCGGTAACACCGAGGGTGGCAACCGCAGGGACAACCGCCGTGAGGGCGGTCGCGGCAACGCGCCCGTCGAGAAGACCCCGCATCTCGAGCGGGTCGTCGCGATCAACCGTGTCGCCAAGGTCGTCAAGGGCGGTCGTCGCTTCAGCTTCACCGCTCTGGTGATCGTGGGCGACGGCGACGGCACCGTCGGCATCGGCTACGGAAAGGCCAAGGAGGTGCCCGCGGCCATCGCCAAGGGTGTCGAGGAGGCCAAGAAGCACTTCTTCAAGGTTCCGCGGATCGGCGCCACGATCCCGCACCCGATCACCGGTGAAGCCGCCGCGGGTGTCGTGCTCCTCAAGCCGGCCTCCGCCGGTACCGGCGTCATCGCCGGTGGCCCGGTGCGTGCCGTGCTGGAGTGCGCGGGCATCCACGACGTGCTGTCGAAGAGCCTCGGCTCGTCGAACCCGATCAACATCGTGCACGCGACCGTGGCCGCTCTGAAGGGCCTGGAGTCGCCGGAGGCCGTCGCGGCTCGCCGTGGCCTCCCGGTCGAGGACGTCGCGCCGGCCGCCATGCTGGCGGCGCGTGCGGAAGCGGCGGTGCGATAATGGCACGTTTGAAGGTCACCCAGATCCGGTCCGAGATCGGGCGCAAGCAGAACCAGCGGGACTCGCTGCGTTCGCTCGGCCTGAAGCGGATCAACGATGTGGTGGTCAAGGAGGACCGTCCCGAGATCCGGGGCATGATCTTCGCCGTGAACCACCTCGTCACTGTTGAGGAGGTCGAGTAATGGCGATCAAGGTCCACCACCTCCGCCCGGCGCCCGGAGCCAAGACCCCCAAGACCCGCGTGGGTCGTGGTGAGGGCTCCAAGGGTAAGACCGCCGGTCGCGGTACCAAGGGCACCAAGGCCCGCTACCAGGTTCCGGCCCGCTTCGAGGGTGGGCAGATGCCCATCCACATGCGGCTGCCGAAGCTGAAGGGCTTCAAGAACAAGAACAAGGTCGTCTTCCAGGTCGTGAACCTGGACCGTCTCGCCGCGCTGTTCCCGAACGGCGGCGAGGTCGGACCGGACGAGCTGGTTCAGGCCGGCGCGGTCCGCAAGGGCCAGCTGGTCAAGGTGCTGGGCTCGGGCGAGCTGGACGGCGTTTCGCTGACCATCTCGGCTCACGCGTTCAGCGAGTCGGCCAAGGAAAAGATCGCCGCTGCTGGTGGTTCCGCCACCGAGCTGTGATGCTCGTGGGGGTGCTCGCCCGGGCGACGCGAAACGCGTCGTTCGGGCGGCATCCCCATTCTGGCGTCTGACCTGGGGTTTCATAACCGGGTGAAATGCCTACCCGCGGTGACGGCTACCGTGCTCCACCGTGGGGCGACAAGACTGTTAGAGTCCGTTGCCAGCTAGAGATATCGGTCGTCCGGACCGATGCCTTCCCCCACCCGCCCGACGCGGCGGAAAACCTCGCGCAGGAGGAAGAAGTTGCTCTCCGCCTTTACCAGTGCGTTCCGGACGCCTGACCTGCGCAAGAAACTTTTGTTCACGGTCGCGATCATCGCTCTGTACCGGCTCGGCGCTACGTTGCCCAGCCCCGGTGTCTCGTACACCAACGTGCAGAAGTGCATCCAGATCGTGAACGACCAGAACTCCGGCGGCGTCCTCAACCTGCTGAACCTGTTCTCAGGTGGCGCGCTGCTCCAGTTGTCGGTGTTCGCGCTCGGCATCATGCCGTACATCACCGCCTCCATCATCCTGCAGCTGCTGACCGTGGTGATTCCCCGCCTCGAGCAGCTCCGCAAGGAGGGCCAGTCCGGCCAGGCGAAGATCACGCAGTACACCCGCTACCTGACGCTCGGCCTCGCGGTCCTGCAGTCCTCGGCGTTCGTCGCCCTGGCGCGGACCGGCCAGCTGTTCGGCAACGCGTGCGACCAGAACGACCCCTCGACGCAGATCATCCCGGAGAACACCGGGCTGCCGATGTGGCTCACGCTCTCGGTCCTGGTGCTGACGATGACCGCCGGCACCGGCATGGTCATGTGGCTCGGTGAGCTCATCACCGACCGCGGCGTCGGCAACGGCATGTCCGTCCTGATCTTCACCTCGATCGCCGCCCGCCTCCCCGGTGAGGGCTGGACGATCAAGGAGTCGAGCGGCGTCGGCAAGTTCGTCCTCGTCATCGTCCTGGTCCTGGTCATCATCGGCCTGGTGGTCTTCATCGAGCAGGCCCAGCGCCGCATCCCGGTGCAGTACGCCAAGCGGATGATCGGCCGGCGGATGTACGGCGGCACGTCGACCTACATCCCGCTCAAGGTCAACCAGGCCGGTGTCGTCCCGGTCATCTTCGCGTCGTCGCTGCTCTACCTGCCGCAGCTGTACCTGCAGTTCTTCGACCCGAACAACCTCAAGGGTTACCAGGTCTGGATCCAGAAGTGGCTGGCCGACCCGACGAGCGAGATCTACATCGGCGTCTACTTCCTGCTGATCATCTTCTTCACGTACTTCTACGTCTCGATCACGTTCAACCCGACCGAGGTCGCGGACAACATGAAGAAGTACGGTGGTTTCGTGCCGGGCATCCGCCCGGGCAAGCCGACCGCCGACTACCTGGACTTCATCCTCAGCCGGATCACCCTGCCGGGCGCGCTCTACCTGGGTCTGATCTCGGTCCTGCCGAACTTCTTCTTCATCTGGCTGAACCAGCAGCAGTACCAGAACTTCCCGTTCGGTGGTACGGCCGTGCTGATCATGGTGGGTGTGGGTCTGGAGACGGTGAAGCAGATCGAGAGCCAGCTGATGCAGCGCAACTACGAAGGATTCCTCCGGTAGTGGCGACCGGGAGCCGGGGGGCTCTTGCGTCGAGGATCTCAACGACTCAAAGCGAGGCGATGTAGGTGCGGCTGGTGCTGGTGGGCCCTCCGGGGGCCGGCAAGGGGACCCAGGCTGAGTTCATTGCCGCCCATCTCGCCGTACCGAAGATCTCGACGGGCGACATCTTCCGGGCGAACGTGTCGCAGGGAACGCCGCTCGGTGTCGAGGCGAAGCGGTACATGGACGCGGGCCAGCTCGTCCCGGACGAGGTGACCATCAACATGGTCCGGGACAGGCTGGCCGAGCCGGACGCCGGCGACGGCTTCCTGCTCGACGGCTTCCCGCGCACGGTTCCCCAGGCGTCGGCGCTCGACAAGCTCCTGGCCGATCTGGGCACCGCGCTCGACCTGGTGATGGAGCTCGTGGTCGACGACGACGAGGTCATCCGGCGGCTCTCCGGCCGCCGGACCTGCCGCGGCTGCGGCAAGATCTGGCACGTCGAGTTCGACCCGACCAGCAAGGAGAACATCTGCGACCGCTGCGGGTCGGAGCTGTTCCAGCGGGACGACGACAAGGCCGAGACGATCGCCAACCGCCTGGTCGAGTACGCGGAGAAGACCGCTCCTCTGGTCGACTTCTACGGCGCTCAGGGCAAGCTGGTGGGCATCGACGCCACCGGGCCGGTCGAGGACGTCACCGTGCGCGCCATCGACGCCCTGCGGTCGTACGGGGGCTGACGTGCGCCGCCCCCAACTCGACATCCAGATCAAGACGCCCGAGCAGATCGAGAGGATGCGGGCCGCCGGGCTCGTGGTCTTCGCGGCGCTCGAGGCGATGCGTGAGGCCGTGGCGCCCGGTGTCTCGACGGGTGATCTCGACGCGATCGCGGAGAAGGTCATCCGCGACTCCGGCGCCATCCCGTCCTTCAAGGGCTACCACGGCTTCCCGGCCTCGATCTGCGCCTCGGTCAACGACCAGGTCGTGCACGGCATCCCGGGCAACGAGCAGATCCTGAAAGAGGGCGACCTCATCTCGCTCGACTGCGGTGCCATCCTCGACGGCTGGCACGGCGACTCGGCCATCACGGTCGGGGTCGGCGAGACCGACCCGGCGCTGCTGCGCATGGCCGAGGTGGCCGAGGACGCCATGTGGGCCGGCATCGCGGCCGCCGCCCGGGGCGCGGCCAACGGCCGGGGCAAGCTCACCGACATCTCCTTCAACGTGGAGAAGGCCGTCCGCAAGGGCGGGCGCTACGGGATCGTGGACGGCTACGGCGGCCACGGCATCGGCACCGAGATGCACCAGGACCCGCACGTGCTCAACCACGGCAAGCCGGGCAAGGGCCCGCGGCTGGTGCCCGGCCTGTGCCTGGCCATCGAGCCGATGATCACGATGGGCTCGCCGCGCACGGCCGAGCTCGACGACGGCTGGACCGTGGTGACCCGCGACGGCTCGTACGCCGCCCACGTGGAGCACACCATGGCGCTGCTGGAGGACGGTGTGTGGGTCACCACGGCGCCGGACGGTGGCCGGGCCCGCCTCGGCGATCTGGTGACCTCTCGACAGCCCTGAGGCCGAAGCTTCCGGTTCTGGTGCCGGGCTGGCACTCTGGGTGGTATGAGCCGTGACCAGATGCGCGCCGGTGACGATGACCGCCGGCAGATCGCCGACACGCTCAAGACCGCGCTGGACGAGGGCCGGCTCGACCTGGCCGAGTACGACGAGCGCCTCCAGTCGGCGTACGCCGCGAAGACGTACGCCGAACTCGATCTTCTGATCGCCGATCTACCCGGCAGCAGACCGGCCCAGCCGGCGCCGGTGGCCAAGGTCGCGGCCACCGCCGGGCGCGAGGCGACGGCCGAGTGGATCCGCCAGGTGTGGGGCTCGTGGGCCTTCGTCACCTTGCTGACCACGGCCATCTGGTTCATCACGAGCCTGGCCGGCAACGAGTGGGGCTACTTCTGGCCGATCTGGGTGGCCGGCCCGTGGGGCCTGCTGCAGCTGTTCGCCACCATCGGCGGCCTCGCCGGTGGAGCGCCCCGCAAGATGGTCGAGGAGCGGGAGCGCAAACGCGAGCGCAAGGAACGCAAGCGTGAGCGTCGGGCGGCCCTCAAGGCCGAAAAGCAGACCCAGCTCCCTCCATCGCCCCCGCAAAAGTGGGATATGTCCGATTCAAAGGTCGCCGACACACCCGACCACGGGTAGCGGAGACCTCGGTTTGGTGTCGCTGCTGAGCGGGCGTACACTGGCTAGCTGGCGCGCCTGCGTCCACTCCCGCATGTCCTCAGCGCTTCGAGGACTGCCGGGTGCCGCGGCTGGCCCGGGCCTTCACGGCCCGGTAAAGACGTGCGGCGCGTTAGCCCCGATTCCCAGTGTCAGGTAGCGGAGGACATGCCTAAGAAAGACGGAGCCATCGAGATCGAGGGCCGCGTGATCGAGCCCCTGCCGAACGCCATGTTCCGCGTTGAGCTCGCTAATGGTCACAAGGTACTTGCACACATCTCCGGCAAGATGCGGCAGCACTACATCCGCATCCTTCCCGAGGACAGAGTCGTCGTCGAGCTGTCGCCGTACGACCTCACCCGTGGGCGAATCGTCTACCGCTACAAGTGACTGGGCGCGGGGACCTCGTATCCCGTCCCGCTGAGAGTTAAGGCAAACCGTGAAGGTCAAGCCGAGCGTCAAGCGGATCTGCAACAACTGCCGGGTCATCCGGCGGCACGGCCGCGTCATGGTCATCTGCAAGACCGACGCGCGCCACAAGCAGCGCCAGGGCTGAGCCCCGGCTCGCTGCCAGATCCGTCAACTGCAAGAGCTCGTTCCAGCCACCTAGTGGCTACACCCCCGGCGCGGAGGCCGGGGCCCGCCCGGGCAGGCGGGGTGGGACGGGCTTAGACCTCCGAACGATTCTGAGGAGTACGCCCTTTCATGGCACGACTCGTCGGCGTCGATCTCCCACGCGAAAAGCGCATGGAGATCGCGCTCACCTACATCTACGGGATCGGTCGCACCCGTGCCGTCGAGGCACTGACCGCCACCGCGATTGACCTGAACAAGCGCGCCAAGGACCTCACGGACGAGGAGCTGGTCCAGCTCCGCGACTACATCGAGGGCAATTTCAAGGTTGAGGGTGACCTGCGCCGCGAGGTCGCCGCGGACATCCGCCGCAAGGTCGAGATCGGCTCTTACGCCGGCATCCGCCACCGCCGGGGTCTCCCCGTCCGCGGTCAGCGGACCCGGACCAACGCTCGTACCCGCAAGGGCCCGAAGCGCACGGTCGCCGGTAAGAAGAAGCCCGGTCGGAAGTAATAGGAGCGCACTGACTTATGCCACCGAAGGCACGCGCAGGGGCCGCAGTAAAGAAGGTCCGGCGCAAGGAACGCAAGAACGTCGCCCACGGGCAGGCGCACATCAAGAGCACCTTCAACAACACCATCGTGTCGATCACCGACCCGACCGGTGCTGTGATCTCCTGGGCCTCCTCCGGCCAGGTGGGCTTCAAGGGCTCCCGCAAGTCGACCCCGTTCGCCGCGCAGCTGGCCGCCGAGGCCGCCGCTCGCCGTGCCATGGAGCACGGCATGCGCAAGGTGGACGTGTTCGTCAAGGGTCCGGGCTCCGGCCGTGAGACCGCCATCCGTTCGCTGCAGGCCGCCGGCCTCGAGGTCGGGCAGATCTCCGACGTCACGCCGCAGCCGCACAACGGTTGCCGTCCGCCGAAGCGCCGCCGGGTCTAAGGGAGAGACAGAAGCAATGGCTCGTTACACAGGTGCGGACTGCAAGCGCTGCCGCCGCGAGAAGATGAAGCTGTTCCTCAAGGGCAGCAAGTGCGACGGGCCGAAGTGCCCGTTCGAGTCGCGTCCCTTCCCGCCCGGCCAGCACGGCCGTGGCCGGACCAAGGAGACCGAGTACCTGCTGCAGCACCGCGAGAAGCAGAAGGCCCGCCGAGTCTACGGCGTGCTCGAGAAGCAGTTCCGCGGTTACTACGAGGAAGCGGTCAACAAGCAGGGCAAGACCGGTGAGGTCCTCCTGCAGATCCTCGAGTCCCGTCTCGACAACGTCGTCTACCGGGCCGGCCTCGCGCAGTCCCGGGACATGGCCCGGCAGCTGGTCAAGCACGGCCACTTCCTGGTCAACGGCGTGAAGGTCGACATCCCGTCGTACCGCGTCAAGGAGAAGGACATCATCACGACCCGGGAGAAGTCGAAGGAGATGACTCCTTTCGTCGTCGCCCAGGCTCAGGCCGGTTCGCGTCCGGTTCCGGCGTGGCTGGAGCCGATCCCGAGCGAGATGAAGGTCCTCGTGCACTCGCTCCCGGCCCGCGCTGTCATCGACACGCAGGTCCAGGAGCAGCTGATCGTCGAGCTCTACTCCAAGTAGTGCTCTACCGGGGGCGCCGTTCGGCGCCCCCGGTGCATCACCGAAGGCCATCAAATAGTGGGTGGCCCGACAGAAAGAAGAAGTAGCGTGCTCATCAGCCAGCGGCCGACCCTCTCCGAGGAGTCGATCAGCGAGACCCGCTCCCGGTTCACCATCGAGCCCCTGGAGCCCGGTTTCGGGTACACCCTCGGCAACTCGCTGCGGCGTACCCTGCTGTCGTCCATCCCCGGTGCTGCTGTCACCAGCATCAAGATCGACGGTGTTCTGCACGAGTTCACCACCATCCCCGGTGTCAAGGAGGATGTGGTCGAGCTGGTCATGAACGTCAAGGAGCTCACCGTCAGCTCCGAGCACGACGAGCCGGTCAGCATGTACCTGCGCAAGCAGGGCCCGGGCGACGTCACCGCCGGTGACATCCAGCCCCCGGCCGGCGTGTCCGTGCACAACCCCGACCTGAAGCTGGCCACGCTCAACAGCAAGGGCCGGCTCGACATGGAGCTCACCGTCGAGCGGGGCCGTGGCTACGTCACGGCGGCGCAGAACAAGAGCGCCGGCGCCGAGATCGGCCGCATCCCGGTCGACTCGATCTACTCGCCGGTCATGAAGGTGACCTACCGCGTCGAGGCGACCCGTGTCGAGCAGCGCACCGACTTCGACCGCCTCATCATCGACGTCGAGTCGAAGGCGTCCATCTCGCCCCGCACCGCGCTGGCCTCGGCCGGCTCGACCCTGGTCGAGCTGTTCGGGCTCTGCCGTGAGCTGGACGAGACCGCCGAGGGCATCGACATCGGCCCGTCGCCGCAGGACGCGCAGCTCGCTGCCGACCTGGCTCTGCCGATCGAGGAGCTGGACCTGACCGTCCGGTCGTACAACTGTCTCAAGCGTGAGGGCATCAACAGCGTTGGTGAACTCATCGGGCGGACGGAGGCCGACCTTCTGGATATAAGGAATTTCGGTCAGAAGAGCATCGACGAGGTCAAGATGAAGCTCGCCGGAATGGGCCTGGGCCTCAAGGACAGCGCGCCGTCCTTCGACCCCGCGCACGTCGTGGACTCGTTCGGCGACGTGGACTACGACACCGACGACTACCGCGAGACCGAGCAGCTCTAAGTAGCCCGGCCGCCTTTTACAAGGAGCATTAGGAATGCCCACGCCCACCAAGGGAGCCCGCCTCGGCGGCAGCCCGGCGCACGAGAAGCTCATCCTGGCCAACCTGGCCACCGAGCTTTTCCGGCACGGGAAGATCAAGACCACTGAGGCCAAGGCCCGTCGGCTGCGCCCCCTGGCTGAGCAGCTCATCACCAAGGCCAAGCGCGGCGACCTGCACAACCGTCGCCGCGTGCTGGCCACGGTGAAGGACAAGGACGTCGTGTACGCCCTGTTCGAGCAGATCGCGCCGCGCTACGGCAACCGCCCGGGCGGCTACACCCGGATCACCAAGACCGGCCCGCGCAAGGGTGACGCCGCTCCCATGGCCGTCATCGAGCTGGTCGAGGAGCTCCAGGTGGCGGCGACCACCGCGCCGGCCAAGAAGGCCGCCCGCAAGGCGACCGCGCAGCAGGACAAGGTCGAGGCCCTGGCCCGCGAGGACGAGGCTCCGGCCGCCGCGCCGGCCGCCAAGGCCGACACCGACGCCGACCAGGACGCCGAGGCTCCGGTCAACGCGTCCGGTGACAAGGGTGCCGAGGGCCCGGGCGACCAGGCCGAGGGCGACGACACCAAGGCGTGACGTAACGCGAAAGACCCGGTGCTCCCACTGCGGGAGCACCGGGTCTTTTCTTTGTGTGTGTGGGGGAGAGATGGAATCGATCCGGCTGCGGCTGGACGTGTCGTACGACGGGGCCGACTTCTCCGGGTGGGCGGCGCAGCCCGGGCGCCGGACCGTCGCCGGCGTGCTGGTCGAGGCGCTCGGGCGGCTCGTCGACGCTTCTTCTTTGGGCCTGACGGTCGCGGGACGGACCGATGCCGGGGTGCACGCCTCCGGCCAGGTCTGCCACATCGACCTGCCCGTGCCGGCGTGGGAGGAACTCGAGGCCTCGCTGATGCGGCGGCTGGCCGCGCTCATGCCGCCCGACGCGCGGGTCCGCGCGATCCGGCCGGTGCCGGCCACCTTCGACGCGCGCTTCTCGGCCACCTTCCGCCGGTACGAGTACCGGGTCGCCGACACCGTGTGGGGGCCGGAGCCGCTGCGCCGGCACGACACCATCGGCTGGGTGCGCCCCCTCGACCTGGACCGGCTCAACGCGGCCTCGCAGTGGCTCACCGGCGAACACGACTACGCCGCGTACTGCAAGCGCAAGGAGCACGCCACCACGATCCGCGCGATCAACCGGCTCGACTGGCGGCGCGACCCGGACGGCGTCTGCGTGGCCACGGTGCAGGCCGACGCGTTCTGCCAGTCGATGGTCCGCAGCCTGGTCGGCGCCCTGCTGACGGTCGGCGACGGCCGCCGCGACCCGGGCTGGCCGGCCACCCTGCTGACCCGCACGGAACGCTCCAGCGAGGTCACGGTGGCCCCGGCCCACGGGCTGACGCTGGTCGAGGTGGGTTATCCGGCCGAAGCCGACTACGCCGTACGGGCCGAAGCTACCCGGCGACTACGGGCCTGAGCAGCGACTCGGCCAGGTGGGTGTCGATGATCTCGGCGGTGATCCGGACGGCCACCGGATCGTCGCTGGGCACGAGCCGGCCGTCGGCCCGGGTGATCACGCAGTAGAGCAGGAAGTGGCCCCGGGCGTGCCAGCCCACCTGCGGCGTGGTCGTGCCGGCCTCGGCGGCGGGCAGCGTCGCGAACCCGCCGTCGCCGCCCTCGACCAGGCCGCGGAGCAGATCTTCGACCTCGGTCGCGCCGGCCGCGTCGGCCAGGTCGAAGGCGCCGGCCGTGACCCGGTAGCCCGGGTAGGGCGCGATCAGGCCGGCCCGGACCACCTCGCGGCAGCCGTATCGGTCGAGCAGGGCGCCCAGCTCACCCGTGGTCGCCTCGGCACAGTCGGCGCTCATGTGGCGCAGATCGATGGCGTACGGACCGGCCGCGCCCTCCGGGCGCACCTCGTCCCGCTCCCCGAAGACCGAGCCGAGCGAGAGCGTCTGCGGCTGGGCCACCTCGGCCGGCGCGAGGGTGGTGGCCGGCGCCCGGTCCCGGAACCGGTCGGCGAAGACCAGGAAACCGAACATGCCGAGCAGGGCGAACAGGATGAGGGCGGCCAGGCCGCGGGTGAGCAGCTGAAACGGGCGCAACGGCTCCGCACGGGCGCGGCGCCGGGCCCGGGGCGGGTCCGGGCGGTGCTGCCCGGCCGGCCCCAGGCCGCGGGCGACCAGGGCCAGGCCGCCGTCGGCGGTCGCGCGGTGGGCCGGTCGGGAAGGGGTGCCGTACCGCATGCGGCCACGCTAGGAGCGCATGGTGATCAATGAACGCACAGTTTGTGCGGCACCCCGGAGGTTGGTGACGCGGTGAAAACCGGCAGACTTGACCGGTGACCGCCGACCATTACTTCAGCGCCGAGCCGACCACGCCCGACCAGCGCCGCGAGATCCGGTTCAGCGTCTCGGGCCAGGACTACAAGCTGGCCACCGCGGCCGGGGTGTTCTCGTCGGGACGGCTCGACCCCGGCACGACCGTACTGCTGGAGAAAGGTGACCTGCCGACCGGCGGGGTGCTGCTCGATCTCGGCTGCGGCTACGGGCCGATCGCGTGCGTGCTGGCCCGCACGGCGCCCGGGGCGGTCGTGCACGCCGTCGACGTCAACTCGCGGGCCCGGCAGCTCACCGTGGAGAACGCGGCCTCGCTCGGCCTGACCGTCCACGTCGCCGCGCCCGACGAGGTGCCGGCCGACGTGACGTTCGACGAGATCTGGAGCAACCCGCCCACCCACGTCGGCAAGGCCGAACTGCACGCGATCATGCAGCGCTGGCTGCCCCGGCTCGCCCCCGGCGGCGTGGCCTGGCTGGTGATCAACCGCAACCTCGGCGGCGACTCGCTGCACGCCTGGCTCGTCGCGGAGGGCTGGGAAGTGTCGCGGGTCGCCAGCAAGAAGGGCTTCCGGGTGCTGCGCGTCACGTCCCCGGAGAAAACCGCCTGACTTCCGGCTGGGCGCCAGGGAGGATGTCGGCCATGGGGTACGTGGATGTCGCCGGCGCCGGATTCGTGCTGCCCGACGGGCGGCGGCTGTTCGCCGACGTCTCGTTCCGGGTCGGCGAGGGGGCGAAAGTCGCCCTGGTCGGGCCGAACGGCGCGGGCAAGACCACGCTGATGAGGCTGGTCGCGGGCGATCTGTCCACCCCGGAAGGCAGCATCGCGCGCTCCGGCGGGCTCGGCGTGATGCGCCAGTTCATCGGCATGATCGGCGACGACCGTACGCTGGCCGACCTCGCTCTTTCGCTGGTGAAACCGGCGCTGTCCGAGGCGGGGGAGCGGCTCGAGAAGGCCGCGGCGGCGCTCGGTGAATCGGAGCGCAGCCAACTGGCGTACGCCAATGCCCTGGCCCATTGGGGTGGGGCCGGGGGCTACGACGCCGAGGTGCTCTTCGACACCGTGGCCGTGGCGATCCTCGGCAAGCCGTGGGACGACGTGCGGCACCGTCCGGTGCGGACCCTCAGCGGCGGGCAGCAGAAGAGGTTCGCGCTCGACCTGCTGCTGCGCGGCGACGACGAGGTCCTGCTGCTCGACGAGCCCGACAACTTCCTCGACGTGCCCGGCAAGCGCTGGCTCGAGTCGCGGCTGCGCGAGTCGCCGAAATCGGTGCTCTACGTCTCGCACGACCGCGAGCTGCTGGCCCAGACGGCCGACCGCGTGGTAGCGGTCGAGGGCGGCAGCGCGTGGACCCATCCGGGCGGCTTCGCCTCATGGCATGAGGCGCGGGTGCACCGCCACTCCAAACTGGAGGAAAACCGCCGCCGCTGGGACGAGGAGCATCAGAAGCTGCGCGAGCTGATGTTCATGTACAAGCAGAAGGCGGCCTACAACTCCGGCATGGCCTCGCGCTACCAGGCCGCGCAGACCCGGCTGCGCAAGTTCGAAGAGGCCGGCCCGCCGCCGCTGCCCCCGAAGGACCAGTCGCTGCGCATGAACCTCCGCGGCGGCCGTACCGCGAAAAGAGCGGTGATCCTCGAACAGCTGGAGCTGGAGGACCTGACGTTCCCGTTCGACCTGGAGATCTGGTACGGCGACCGGGTGGCCGTGCTCGGCGCGAACGGCACCGGCAAGTCACACTTCCTGCGCCTGCTGGCCGCGGGCGGCACCGACCCCGAGGCGGAGAACAAGCCGGTCGACGGCGCGCCGCTGGCCCACGTGGCCCACAACGGGGTGGCCCGGCTCGGCGCGCGCGTGCGCCCCGGCCACTTCTCGCAGACCCACGACCGCCCCGAGCTGCAGGAACGCACCCTGGTCGAGATTCTCTGGCGAGGCGACGACCACCGCTCGGGCATGGACCGGGCCGGCGCGATGAAGGCGCTGAACCGCTACGAGCTGGCCGGACAGGGCGACCAGCGCTTCGGCACCCTGTCCGGCGGCCAGCAGGCCCGCTTCCTGGTGTTGCTGCTGGAGCTCTCCGGCGCCACGGTCCTGCTGCTCGACGAGCCGACCGACAACCTCGACCTGGCTTCGGCCGAGGCCTTGGAAGAGGGCTTGCGCTCCTTCGAGGGCACGGTGATAGCGGTGACCCACGACCGCTGGTTCACGCGTTCCTTCGACCGCTTCGTCCTCTTCCAGGGCGACGGCGAGGTGGTGGAGACCCCGGAGCCGGTCTGGGACGTCCGCTAGGGCTGTGCGGTGAGGGGGACGTAGACCTTGCCGCCGGACTCGACGAACTCGGTGGACTTCTGCTGCATGCCCATGGCCTTCAGCTCGTGGCTGATCTTCATGGAGCAGAACTTGGGGCCGCACATGGAGCAGAAGTGTGCGGTCTTCGCGGCCGGGGCCGGCAAAGTCTCGTCGTGGTAGGCGCGGGCCGTCTCCGGGTCCAGGGCCAGCTCGAACTGGTCCTCCCAGCGGAACTCGAAGCGGGCCTTGGACAGGGCGTCGTCCCAGGCCTGGGCGCCGGGGTGGCCCTTGGCGAGGTCGGCCGCGTGTGCGGCGATCTTGTAGGCGATCATGCCGGCCTTCACGTCGTCCTTGTCGGGCAGGCCCAGGTGCTCCTTGGGGGTGACGTAGCAGAGCATCGCAGTGCCGAACATGCCGATCATCGCGGCGCCGATGGCCGAGGTGATGTGGTCGTAGGCGGGGGCGATGTCGGTGGCGAGCGGGCCCAGCGTGTAGAACGGGGCGCCGCCGCACAGTTCGACCTGGAGGTCGACGTTCTCCTTGATCTTGTGCATGGGCACGTGGCCGGGGCCCTCGACCATGACCTGCACGTCGTACGCCCAGGCGCGGTGGGTCAGCTCGCCCAGCGTGCGCAGCTCGGCGAACTGGGCCGCGTCGTTGGCGTCGGCGATCGAACCGGGGCGCAGGCCGTCGCCCAGGGAGAACGTGATGTCGTACTCGGCGAAGATCTCGCACAGCTCGTCGTAGTGGGTGTAGAGGAAGTTCTCCTCGTGGTGGGCCAGGCACCAGGCGGCCATGATGGAGCCGCCGCGGGAGACGATGCCGGTGACCCGGTCGGCGGCCAGCGGCACATGCGGCAGCAGCACGCCGGCGTGGATCGTCATGTAGTCGACGCCCTGTTCGGCCTGCTCGATGATGGTCTCGTGGAACAGCTCCCAGGTCAGCTTGACCGGGTCACCCTTGACCTTTTCGAGCGCCTGGTAGATCGGCACCGTGCCGATCGGTACCGGCGCGTTCCGGATGATCGCCTCACGGGTCTCGTGGATGCGCGGGCCGGTCGACAGGTCCATCACGGTGTCCGCGCCCCAGCGGGTCGCCCACGTCATCTTCTCCACCTCCTCGGCGACCGACGAGGTCACCGCGGAGGTGCCGATGTTGGCGTTGACCTTCACCAGGAAGCGGGAGCCGATGATCATCGGCTCCGACTCGGGATGGTTGACGTTGGCCGGGATCACGGCCCGGCCGGCCGCGATCTCATCGCGGACCAGTTCCACCGGGACGTTCTCGCGGACGGCGACGAACTCCATCTCGGGTGTCGTCTCGCCGGCCCGGGCGGCGGCGAGCTGGGTGCGGCCGCCGGCCCACGGTTTCCGCAACGGCGGCAGCCCGACGGCCGGATCGCTGCCCGGACCCGAGGTGTCGTAGAGCCGCACGGGGTCGTTCCCGTCGCTCAGCACGACCTCCGAGAAGGGCACCTTCATGTCGGGCCGTGGTCCCTCGACGTACACCTTGCGCCTCATGCTTTTCCTCCCAGATAGTGACAAAACCGGCGGCGAACGGCAGCACGGGACCCGCGCTGCGGCTTTCTTAAATGAAGTGGTGCAGCGGGCCGGGCCCGGCGCCCAGCCGCCAGTCGCGACCGCCGGCCAGCGCGGCGCTGACGTAACGCTTGGCCGCCCGCACGGCCACCGGCACCGGATCGCCGGCCGCGAGACGGACCGCGATGGCCGACGAGAAGGTGCAGCCCGAGCCGTGGTTGTTCGCGGTCGGCACCGGCTCGCCGTGCAACGTCTCGACGGTGCCGTCATGCCAGAGGACGTCGGCGGCGGTCTCGCTGCCGGTCACCACCACGGCGCGCGCGCCCCGCTTGGCCAGACTCTCGGCCGCGAAGACCATCTCCTCGGCCGTCTCGACCGGGCTTCCGGTGAGGGCGGCGGCTTCCTGCCGGTTCGGGGTCAGGACACAGTTGTACGAGGCCAGGGGCGCGACGGCCGCGGTGTCGGCGAGCCGGGCGCCGGACGTGGCGACCAGCACGGGGTCGATGACAAGGTTGGGCAGCTGGGTGGCCCTGCCGGCGATCAGGGCGGCCACGGCGGGGTCGCCGATCATGCCGACCTTCACGGCGGCGACGGGGAAGTCGGCCAGCACGGCGTCGAGCTGGGCGGCGACGATGTCGATCGGGATGGGGTGGATGGCGGTGACGCCCAGGGTGTTCTGGGCGGTGACGGCGGTGATGACGGAAGTGCCGAAGGCGCCCAGGGCGGCGAAGGTCTTGAGGTCGGCTTGAATGCCGGCGCCGCCGCCGGAGTCCGAGCCGGCGATGGTCAGCACGACGGGCGGCGTCATCGTGCGGCCGCCAGGTCCGCCGCGGCCCGTTCCGGATCGTCGGCGCGCATGATGGCCCCGAGCACGGCGATGCCCCGCGCCCCGGCGGCCATGCAGGCGGCCGCCCGTGAGGGCGTGTCGATGCCGCCCAGCGCCAGCCACGGCACGTCACCGGCGAGCGCCGCCGCTTTCTCCGGCCCCAGCGCCGGCCCGTACCCCGGCTTGGTCTTGGTCGGGAAAACCGGCGACAGCGTCACATAGTCCTCAGTGGACGTCTGACAGGTCCCGTGCGCCGACCGCCCGACCACCTTGACGCCGGCGCGCGGCGGCGGATCGGCCTCGGCCAGGTGCACGGCGTCGCCGCCGAGCGGATCCGGCCCCGCGACGATCAACCGGCCCGGCGGCAGCAGCGCGCGCAGTTCCCCAGCGAGCGCGGCCCTTTCGCCGTACGGCAAATCTCTCTCCCGGAGGATGACCCACGCCGCGCCGCCGCGGATCGCCGCCTCGACCACCGAAACCAGCGGCCCGGCGGCGGACCGCCGATCGGTGAGTACGACGAGCCCGCCCGGAATCACCATCGGGCCAGCCCTTCGTCCGATGTGGACGCCACCGCGTGGAAGCGCCGCGGAATGCGCCCGGCCGTGTAGGCCAGCCTTCCGCCCAGGACCGCGTGGCGCATCGCCGCCGCCATCGCCGCCGGATCGTCGGCCCGGGTGATCGCACTCGCGATGAGCACCGCGTCGCAGCCCAGCTCCATCGCCAGCGTCGCGTCCGAGGCCGTGCCGATGCCCGCGTCCAGCACCACCGGGATGTCGACACTCTGCCGGATCAGCCGGATGTGGTGCGGGTTGGAGATGCCGAGGCCGGAGCCGATCGGCGAGCCCGCCGGCATCACCGCCGCGCAGCCCACGTCGGCCAGGCGGCGGGCCAGGATCGGGTCGTCGCTCGTGTACGGCAGCACCGTGAACCCGTCGCCGACCAGCGTCTCGGCCGCGCGCAGCAGCTCCACACCGTCGGGCAGCAGGGTCCGGTCGTCGCCGATGACCTCGAGCTTGATCAGGTCGGTCTCGAAGGCCTCGCGGGCCAGGTGGGCCGTCTTCACCGCGTCGCCCGCGGTGTAGCAGCCGGCCGTGTTGGGCAGGACCCGCACACCGAGCCGGTCGAGCATCGGCAGCAGGCCCGGACCGGCCGCGTCGACCCGGCGCAGGGCGACCGTGACCAGGTCGGTCCCGGAGGCGACGATCGCCTCCTCGAGGGCGGCCAGGCTGTTGGCGCCGCCGGTACCGAGGATGAGCCTCGACTTCTCGAACATCTTCAGCCCCCCTGCGCGGCGGTCAGCACCTCGACCGCGTCGCCCTCGGCCAGCGGCACCGCGCTCCACGTCGAGCGGGGCACCACCTCGCCGTTCACGGCGACCGCGACGCCGCGCCGGGCCTCGGTGAGCGTCTCGACCAGGGCCAGGACCGACAGTTTGGTCTCGGCTTCGAAGCTGCGCCCGTTGACCGTCAGCCGCATCAGAACCTCCTCGGATCGAAGTCGGGGCATTCCCTGCCCTCCACGACGAGATCGGCGACGAGCTCGGCGGTCACCGGGGCGAGGAGAATGCCGTTGCGGTGGTGTCCAGCGGCGACGATGTGTCCGTCCCCGAAGAAGCCGATCATGGGTGCGTTGTCCGGTGTTCCGGGCCGATGGCCCACGGTCGTCTCGGCCAGCTCCAGCTCGGCCAGGCCCGGCACCAGCTCGATCGCGGCCCGCAGCAGGTCGTAGACGCCGCCCGCGGTGACCAGCCGGTCGGTGCGCTCCTCCTGGGTGGCGCCGACGACGATCTCACCGTCCCGCCGGGGCACGACGTAGACCGATCTGCCGTCGACCGTCGCGTCGAGCACGTGCCGCAGCAGACCGGGCTCACCCCGCAACCGCAGGACCTGACCCTTGACCGGCCGTACGGGGAGACCGGTGAGCCGCGCGGTGCCGCAACCGGCCGCCACGACGACCGTCGTGGCATCCACATCGGACAACGACTCGATCCGCTTCGGCACGATCCGGTCGTGCAGTTTTTCGCGGAGGGCGGCGACCACGCGGCGCGGGTCGACCTGACGCTCCCGCGGCGAGTGGACGCCGGCGCGTACCCGAGGGGAAAGAGCCGGCTCCAGCTCCCGCAGCTCCGTCGGGCGCAGCAGCGGCAACTGCTGCCGAGTCCAGACGCGGGCCGCCTCGGCCACGTCGTCAGCAGTCATGGCCAGGCTCAACGTGCCGGTGTCGTCGTAACCGACGTCCACGCCGAGCTCGGCCGCGAAGCCGGGCCACAGATCGGCCGACCGCTCCATCAGCCGCACCAGCTTGGGATCTTCGAACGCCGACTCGCCGCCCGGCGCGAGCATGCCGGCCGCGACATGCCAGGCGCCCTCGTCACCGTCGTCGAAGACCGTGACGTCCCGGCCGCGCTCGACCAGCCGCCAGGCGATGGACAGGCCGATGATCCCGCCACCCACGACCGCGACGTCGCTCATGCCAGCGCCCTTTGGAAGGCGGCCGCGGCGCCGGACGGGTCACCGGCGATCGCCGAGATGGCCGCGACCCCGTACGAGTCGAGCAACGCGACCCGCTCGACCGTGACCCCGCCGATGGCGACGACCGGCGTGCCGGGCACCGCGGCGACGACCTTCGCGACCCCTTCAGGCCCGAACGGCTCGGGCAGCCCCGCCTTGCTGACGGTGGCGAACGCCGGCCCCACGCCGAGATAGGACGCGCCGTCGGCGACGGCTTTCAAAGCGGTTTCTGGTGTACGGCACGTGGCCCCCACAACCGCACCGGCGCCCAGCACCCGCCGCACGACGGCCACGGGAAGATCCTCGGCGCCCACGTGGACACCGTCGGCGCCGGCGGCCAGAGCCACACCCACCCGGTCATCGACCAGGCAGAGCGCGTCACCGGCACGCCGGCACACGTCGAGAGCGGCCACGGTCAGCTCGTAGGCCGCCCGATCGGACGATTTCACCCGCACCTGCACGGCGACCGGCCCGTGGCCGACCACCCCTCGCACCACATCGAGCGAGTCGGTGACTACATGCAATCGAGGAAACAACGAACGCTCCTCCCTGCGCCGGCATGACCCGGATCAGGTTCGACGGTCGGGGGCTCCCAGCCCCCCTCTCAGCCCGGTGCACCGGACTCCCGTGGGGTTGTGCTCGGACCATAACCGGTCCGCGACGAGAAAAGCTAGAGCGCTCCCTGTGCCGGACGTCTCCCCATCACCACCGAGAAAGGACCGACATGTCCGCCGAAATCACCCAGCCACAGCGTGCATCCGGGGCTAGAGCTTGTAGAACGTCACGTAGTGGTCGGGGGTGAACCAGGTCTCCCTTGTGGAGCGGTTGACCACGATGCGGTAGGCGTCCCGGGCCGCCCCGCGGGTGCGGGCGTAGACGTCGTATTCGCTGTAGGTGGCGTTCACGGGGAGCTGCTTCTCGCGGTTCTGGAACGTGCCGCCCGTGTAGTTGTACTGGCCGTACGGCCACGCGTACCAGCCGCTGCTCGTGGGCCAGCCCAGGGTGGACCATCCCGTGCGGGTCGTGCGGGCGGCCGAGCAGCGGGAGATGGTGCAGGTCGAGTGGACGGCGGCCTGGGCCGCGTCGGTGGTCGTGGGCGCCACCACGGCCGGCGCCACCAGGGCGGTGCCGGAGAGGGCGACGACCAGGGCGAGGCCGGTGAGGAACCGGCGGAGGCGAGGGTACCGGTCAGCGGTCATGGACGACATCGTGCGACGGCGGGAGGGCCTCGCGGTACCTCCCGGCCGCATCATTCCATTGACGTTTGCCTATGCGTTACCGGCCGAGGCCGCCCACCCAGTCGGACAGCTCGTTCTCCTTGCCCGGGCGGGGCTGGGGCGGAGTGAAGCCGTCGAACGACGGTGTCGGCAGCACGCCGGTGTCGGACGGGCGCAGCTCGTGCTCGGGGCGCTGGGCGGCGGCCGACGCGCGGGCGGCCACGGAGGCCCGGGCCGCGGCGACGTTCGCGCGGCCGGTGATGGCCTGGGCGGCACCCGCGCCGGGCAGCGGGCCCGTGGGGGCATTGGCCGACGGGCCGCCGGCGGCCTGGGCGATCGCCGAGTGGGGCTGGGCGTCGCGCTGGGGCAGCGGCGGGCGGTCGGGAGTGGGCGGAGCCTCCGCCGCCGAGCCGGCCGGGCCGCGCCGGAAGACCGCGGCCAGCACGGAGCCGAAGACGCCGGCGCCCGCGGCGGTCATCGCCGCCCAGTACGGAACCTCCTGGTAGCGGTCGGCGCCCGCGCCGGGGCCGGCGATCAGGTAGGCCACCGTGAGCAGCGCCGGGCCGGGCAGGCCGGAGAGCGCGATCGCGACCAGCGAGTGCCGGCCGCGGCGGGCGATCAGGCCGATCACCAGGCCGCTGATCAGGGCGAGCGCCGGCATCGTGAACAGCGCGGCCTGATCGACCACCTTGTCCGGCAGAACGCTCACGTCGAGCACGCCGAGGCGTACGGAAGCAGGCTCTTGACCCGGCCTCAGCGACGGCGCCACCGAGACCAGCGCGATCACCCACGTCGCGACCGTCAGCGTCAGGATGCTCCAGCGGGCGACGGCACTGCGCAGGGCCGCGTACGCCGCGAAGATGCCCACCGCCGCACCGAGCGCCGCGCACGCGCCGACCACGAAGACCGGGTCGACGCCGGTGACCTCGGCCGCCCGGGCCGGCTGCATGGTGAGCGGCAGGATCGCGGCCGCGCCGAAGCCGGCCACCACCGCCGGGACGAAGCGGGCGCCGGCGGGGGCGCGTTTCGGCAGTTGCGTGCGGGCGACGACGGCGCCGATCGCGGCGGCGGTCATCGCGAACCACGCCACCCAGGCCAGCTGGGCGATCCACTCGTCACGCGCGGTGACCTCGACGACGCGGGAGAAGCGCAGGACGCCCAACCCGTAGGCCAGGCCCAGCTGCGAAGCCCCGGCCAGCGCGGCAACGCCGAACGAGGCTCCCAACAACTTCGCCCAGGTGCGGAAAGTCATGCCCGGCACGTTACGGAATCCTCTCCCGTGAACGCCACTGGGACGTCCGATTCTTAAGGCAGTCCAAAATCCCGCTTAGAACACTCTTGTACGCAGCGTGATCTCGTCACGCCATCAAGAGATCATGGAGCTGGGCGCTGCAGCGGGCGACCTCTTCGAGGTTGGCCGTGCGGCCCAGCGTGCGGGGGCGCGGGATGCGCACGTCGAGGATCTCGCGGACCCGGCCCGGCCGCGGGCTCAGCACCACCACCCGGTCGGCCAGCAGCACCGCCTCGTCGATCGAATGGGTGACGAAGACCGTGGTCGGCGCCTGCTCCATGTGGATGCGCTGGAGCTCGACCGACAGCTCCTCGCGAATCAGCGGGTCGAGCGCCGAGAACGGCTCGTCCATCAGCATCACGCGGGGGCGGCCGATCAGCGCGCGGCACAGCGCCACCCGCTGCTGCATGCCGCCCGAGAGCTCGTGCGGCAGCCTTTTCTCGAAGCCGGTCAGGCCGGTCAGCGCCAGCAGATCGTGGGCGCGGGACACGTATTCCGCCTTGCGCCAGCCGAAGATCTGCACCGGCAGCAGCACGTTGTCGAGCACCGACCGCCACGGCAGCAGGGCCGGGCGCTGGAACATCATGGCCACGTCGCGGCGCGGCTTGACCACCCGCTCGCCGGACACCTCGATCTGCCCGCCGGTCGCGGGGAGCAGGCCGGCGATCAGCCGCAGCAGCGTCGACTTGCCGCAGCCGGAGCGGCCGACCACGGCCACGAACTCGCCGTCGGCCACGGTGAGGCTCACGTCGCGCAGCGCCTCGACCGTGCCCGAGCGGCCGGTGAAGGTGCGCGACACGTTCTCGATGCGGATCATGAGGCGAGCCGCCAGCGGCCGGCCCGGGCCACCAGCACGGTGAGCGCCTGCGGCATCAGGCCGGAGTGGTTGTCCGGGGTCAGGCGCAGCGGCCCGGAGAGGCCGTCGACCTGCGAGGTCTCCAGGATGTCGCGGATGCCCTCGCGGTCGGCGCCGACCCGGGCCACCGCGTCGGCGACCAGGTCGACCGCGTCCGCGGCGAAGGCGGCGACGCCCGAGTAGCTGCCGTAGCGCGAGGTGTAGTCGCGGAACCACTGCTTGCGCGAGGATTTCGCGGGCGTGGTCGCGATGACGTCGTCGATCGCCAGGATCTGGGTGAAGACCATCCGGACGTTGTTCGTGGCCGAGGAGGCGGTGGCCGGGATGAACAGGTCGCCGGCGGCCGCGGCGTCGAAATACACCCGGCCCTTGTATCCGACCTGCTTCAGGTTGACCGCGGCCAGCTGGGCCAGGTCGGGTGCGGTCAGCACGACGATGGCGCTCGGGTTGCGCGCGGCCAGCGTGCCGATCGCCTGGGTGATGTCGGTGGCGGTCGGCTTGACCGCGCGGGCTCCCACCGACGTGATGCCGGTGCCGGTCGTCTTGGTGAACAGCGCCTTCTGGGCGCCGCGCCCGTAAAGGTCGTCGGCGTACAGGACGCCGATGTTCTTGGTTTTCGCCTTGCGCAGCTCGGACACCATCGCCGACGCGTTGTCGGCCGAGTTCGGGCCGATCTTGAAGATGTACCGACGGCTGGAAACCGGGTTGACGACTTCCTCGGAGGCGCCCAGCGAGATGGTCGGCACCTTCTTGTCGTTGATCGTCTTGGCCGCGCCGACCACGCATTGGTCGCAGGCGCCGGAGACGATCGCGGCGACCGAGCGGTCGTCGGCGAACGCGCCGATGTTGCGCATCGAGGACGTCGGGTCGTTCCGGTTGTCCTGTGTGGTCAGTCGCAGCTGCCGGTCGCCGAGCTGGCCCGAGGCGTTCACCTGCTCGATCCGCAGCTGAAGGGCGCGCGCGTACGCGATGTCGACGGGCGACGAGTTGTCGAGGTCGGCGGCGATCGTGATCACTTCGGACGCTGCCGGCTTGCCGTCGTCCGAGGAGCAGCCGGCCGCACCGGCGACGAGGAGCATCGAGGCCACGGCATATGCCGCGGTGATGCGGGGGAGCCGCACTGCGGTGCCTCCTAGAAAGGCGATACGGACAAGATGTCCGTTCGAACGCGCCAAACCTTGCCAACGTGAGGGCCCCTGGTCAAGCAGAGGTCCATCGATGGAGCGAGACGCTTGTCTCACATATTGGTTGGAATCTTGCAGTTTGATCGTGACCGGGTCATCACGGATTGTCGTGGTCGGCATATTCGTGCACGTCAAAGAGGTGTGAATGTCGATTGTGGAACTGGCAATGCATCCAACAGTCGGGCGGGGAGTTCGTTTCGAGGAGTTTCCGGACTTCCCAAACCAATGTCCGTTCTGATGAAATTCCCGGGCCGCAGCGCTCAGGCGGGCACGGAGACACGGGGATGACCACGGAGGAGAAGTCGTGAGCACCGGATCTTCGACCCAGGTGGCACGCCGTGGTGTCTTCCCCCGGCTTCGGGATGCGCGCATCCGTTCGAAGCTGGCGCTGATCCTCCTCGTGCCCCTGGCCGCAGTAATCGTTCTCGCCACCACGCGCCTTGTCGACATCGGACAGCGCGCGTCGGCCGCCGGTCAGGTCGAGGAGCTCACCAAGCTCGACACCGACATCTCGGCGCTGACGCAGCTGCTGCACACCGAGCGCATGGCCGCCGCGGCCTATCTGGCCGCACCGGCCGGCGCCAAGCCCGACGCCTACGACGCCGCGGTGCGCAACAGCGACGCCCAGATCGCCGTCTACCGCTCGCACCGGGCCGGCGTCGACGACTCGCCCGGCGCCGTGGCCGACCGTCTCGCGCGCATCGACGACCACCTCAACACGATGGACGCCACCCGCACGGCGGTCAGCAAGCACGAGGGCATCGCCGTGGCCGAGGCGGTCTCCCGCTACGGCGTGGTCATCACCGACCTGGTCGCGTACGGCGACTCGGTCAGCCAGCTGGCCGGCGACGGCGACATCGCCGACAGCCTGCGGGCGCTCTCCGCGTTCGCCCGGGCCAAGGCCGGCACGGCCGAGCAGGAGGCGGTCTCGTACGCCGCGCGGGTCGCCGACGACCTCAGCGAGGAGCAGCGGGTCACCTTCATCGCCACCCAGACCAGCCAGCAGGAGGCGCTGACCACCTTCTCCCTGGTCGCCAGCGCCGAGCAGCGCGCCCTGGCCGACAAGGTGGTCAGCGGCGACGCGGTCAACCTGGTCGACGGCGTCGCCACCCAGCTCGGCCGCGGTGAGAGCGTGCCCGCGGCCGACATCACCGAGGCGTTCGGCGCCGTGGTCGACCTGATGCGCTGGGCCGAGCAGCAGCTCGAGGCGAAGATCGTGAAGGCGACCGGCGACGACCGCGACTCCGTCGTCCGCCAGGCCGCGATCGAGTCGGCCCTGGTCGTGATCGTGCTGATCATCGCCATCGCGCTCGCCGTGATCCTGGCCCGCTCGCTCAACATGTCGCTGCGCCGGCTGCGTGAGGGCGCGCTCGCCGTGGCCAACCGCGACCTGCCCGACGCCGTGACCAAGCTCCGCGACGCCAAGAACCTCGGCGAGGGTGGCGCCGACGACATCGTCCGCCAGGTGCGCGAGCCGATCCAGCTGCCCAACCGCGACGAGATCGGCCAGGTCGCCCAGGCCTTCAACGTGGTGCACCGCGAGGCGGTCCGCATCGCGGCCGAGCAGGCCGCGCTGCGCACCAGCGTCTCGACCATGTTCCTCAACCTGGCCCGCCGCTCGCAGTCGCTGGTCGACCGGATGATCGGCGAGCTCGACATGATCGAGCGCAACGAGGAGGACCCGAAGAGGCTCGCGCAGCTGTTCGAGCTCGACCACCTGGCCACCCGGATGCGCCGCAACGACGAGAACCTGCTCGTGCTGGCCGGCGCCGACTCGAGCCCGCCGCGGCGCGAGGACGCGCTGGTCGTCGACGCGCTGCGCGCCGCGCAGTCCGAGGTCGAGCTCTACAACCGCATCGAGTTCGGCACTGTCGACACCGACGTCTCGATCGCCGCGCTCGCCGTCAACGACGTGGTCCGCCTCGTGGCCGAGCTGCTCGACAACGCCACCCGCTTCTCGCCGCCGACCACCGTCGTGGTCGCCGACGGCCGCCGCATCCGCGACTACGTCGTGATCCAGGTGGAGGACCGCGGTCTCGGCATGTCCGAGGAGCAGATGGACCAGCTCAACCGCCGCCTGGCCGAGCCGCCCAGCGTGGACGTCGCGGCGTTCCGCCTGATGGGCCTGGCCGTGGTGTCCCGGCTCGCCTCGCGCTACGGCATCAAGGTCGAGCTGCGGGCCAACCTCGAAGGCGGCACGGTCGCCCAGGTCACGCTGCCGAGCAGCATCGTCGTCACGCCGCGCCGCTACGACACGTTCGGCGGCGGCCCGCGCCCGGAGCTGGGCGCGGCCCCGTCCGGTGGCTGGGACGGCCGGGCCTCTCGCGCGGCCACGGCCACGCTGCCGACCATCGAGCCGCCGGCCCCCGAGCCGGTGCAGGAGATGCCGTCGCACCCGCAGCTGCCGGTCTTCCCGTCGCAGCGCCCGCCGAGCGACCCCGAGGTGCGGCCGACGCCGAACCGCCCGCCGCTGCCGACCCGGGTCTCGAAGACGATCTCGCAGACGCAGAACGCGCCGACGATGAACGGCTTCACCCCGACGATGCAGACGCCGACCGTGACGCCTCCGGTCTCGGCCCCTCCGGTCTCGGCCCCGCCGGTCTCCGCTCCGCCCGTCTCGGCGCCGACCGGTGGCTGGGGTGCGGCGCTCGCCGCGATGCCCCCGGTGCCGGCGCAGCCGATGGCGGCGCCGGTCGAGGACCGCAACGATTCCCCGATCTTCGTTCAGATGCAGCAGAGCTGGTTCCGCAACCACGACGGGGCGAGCCAGGAGCAGTTCGGCATGCCGACGGCGGGCTACGCGCCCCCGCCCAACGCGGCCCCGGCCCCCGCCGCGCCGACGGCCGCCGCCGCCCCGGCCCCGGCCGCCGCCCCGGCGTCCCCGGCTCCGGCTCCGGCTCCGGCTCCGGCCGCTCCGGCGCCCGTGTCGCCACCGCCGCCGCCCGCTCCCAAGCCCGAGAAACCGGCGCCGACGGCCACCGGGCACAATGGACCGTCGGTTCCGAGACAGCGTCCTGCTGAGGAGGACCGGTGGAAGACAGCGGCGGACGATGGATGGAAACGGGCCATGGCGGCGGCTGAGCCGGTCGACGCCGGGACCACGAGATCCGGCCTCCCCAAGCGCGTCCCGCAGGCACAGCTCGTGCCCGGCGGCGTGCAGCCGGGACCCAAGGCGCAGAACCGCCGCAGCCCCGACGAGGTCCGCGGGTTGCTGTCCGCGTACCACCGGGGAGTGCAACGCGGGCGGACGGACGGCACCGCCGAGTCCGCCGCCTCCCAGGCTAAGGAGACCGACTAGTGACCAGGCCCCCCACCATGCAGGACATGGGCTGGCTGCTCAACAACTTCGCCAACAGCGTGGCCGGCATCGCCCACGTCGTGGCCGTGTCCGCCGACGGGCTGCTGCTGGCCGCCTCACGCGACCTGCCCGCCGACCGGGCCGACCAGCTGGCCGCCATCACCTCCGGCGTGGTCAGCCTGACCGACGGCGCCTCACGCATGTTCAACGCCGGCACCGTCCAGCAGACGATCATCGAGATGGAGAGCGGATACCTCTTCCTCATGTCGATCAGCGACGGCTCCGCGATGGCCGTGCTCGCCGCCCGCAGCTGCGACGTCGGCCAGGTCGGATACGAGATGGCGTTGCTGGTCGAGCGGGTCGGCGCGGCGCTCTCGCCGGTCGCGCGTGAAGCAGTCAGTCATTAGAGGCCGGACCGCCGGAACGGGGTGAGGAGCGGATGGGACAGCCACAGGACCCGAGAGGCAACCTTGTGCGCCCGTACGCGGTCACCCGCGGGCGGACGGAACCACGCCGGGACATCCCGATCGAAGCGGTCCTGGTAGCCAGCCAGGCCGGCCTGCAAGAGGCCCGGTTCGCCGGGCATGACAAATACCGCATCGCTGTTCTGTGCGAGGCGAAAGCGCAGTCCCTCGCCGAGCTTTCCGCGCTCTCCCGGTTGCCGCTGGGTGTCGCGCGGGTGCTCGTCGCGGACATGGTGGCCGACGGGCTGCTGTCGTTGCACAGCGCCGCTCCCAAGACTGGGTTCACGGAGCGGATGGACCTGCTGGAAAGGGTGTTAGGTGGACTTCGCAAGCTCTGAGCGGGCGGGGGCGCAACCCAAGGAGATCACCTCCGCGAAGATCGTCGTCGCCGGAGGTTTCGGCGTCGGCAAGACGACGCTGGTCGGTGCGGTCTCCGAGATCGAGCCGCTGACGACCGAGGCCGTGATGACCTCGGCCGGCCAGGGGATCGACGACGCGTCCAAGGTGCCCGGCAAGGGGACCACGACGGTCGCCATGGACTTCGGTCGCATCACCATGGCCGACGACCTGATCCTTTACCTCTTCGGCACCCCAGGTCAGACCCGTTTCTGGTTCATGTGGGACGAGCTGATCCGCGGCGCCGTCGGTGCGGCAGTGCTGGTCGACACGCGGCGCATCGCCGACGCGTTCGCGCCGCTCGACTACTTCGAAAACCGTCACCTGCCGTACCTGGTCGCGCTGAACTGCTTCGACGGCGCGCCCCGCTACGAGCCCGACGAGGTCCGCGAGGCGCTGGCGATCCCGCCACACGTCCCGCTGATCATGTGCGACGCCCGCCATCGCGAGTCGGTCAAGCAGGTGCTGGTAGGAGTTGTCGAGCACGCCATGGCAACGCTGGTGGCCGAGCAGTCAGGCGGCTACCCAGCGCCGGTCGGCTGACCTCTTGAAGGCGATGTCGCATCTGGGTGGGGCGTACACCCCACCCGGCTGCGACATCGTCTTTTGAGTCTTTGTAAGCGCCTCAACCCGCCACGACATCGCCGAACGTTCAAGCCGGCAGGCGATAGCCCCGCTTGACCACTGTTTGGACGACTCCTGGAATGGACAGGCCCGCCCGCAGGCGGGCGACGGCCATCTCCACCGCGTGTTCGTCGGCGCCTCGGGGGAGTGAGTGGAGTAGAGCGGCTCGGGAAAGGACGCGGCCGGGGGCTGAGGCCAGCGCCCGCAGGACGGCCATCGGAGCCGGCGCCAAGGGGCGTAGCTCTCCGTTCACGATCGCTGCGTGGCCACGCAACGTTATGTTGTGGCCCGCTACCTCCAGTGAGACGGCGCGCTTGGGGAGCTCGCCGGCGATCGTGCGGACCAGGGCGCTCAAGCGGGCGCGCGGAGGGGCCACGACCGGAACGCCGTGGCGGCGCAGGGGAGCGGCGGTGACCGGGCCCGCGCAGGCGACCAGGACGTCCGTGCGCAGCGCTTCCAGAACGGGGTCGGCGGCGGGACCGGCGGCGCGGAGCAGGGCGGTGACGGCGGGGGCGGCGGTGAAGGTGACCGCGTCGACCAGGCGGCCGGTGATCAGGTCGACCAGGCGGTGCAGCGGAGCGGGGTCGGCCGGCGGGGCCCAGCGGTAGACCGGTACCTCGATCATGCGGGCGCCGGCCTCGCGCAGGGCCTCGGTGTATTCGGGCTGGCTCTCGCCGTGCAGCTGCATGGCCACGGTCCGCCCGGTCAGGCCGCGGGCGCGGAGGTGTTCGACGACCTCCTCGTAACTTTCGCCCTCGGGGGACCACTGGTCGTGCAGGCCGGCGGCGCGGACCGCGGCCCGCGCCTTGGGGCCCCGCGCGATCAGATAGGCGCGGGAGAGGACCGTGCGCAGCGGCTCGGACAGGCCCCAGCCCTCGGCCGCCTCGAGCCAGCCGCGCATGCCGATGCCGGTGGTGACCAGCACGACGTCGGGTGGGGTCTCCAGGCAGGCCCTGGTCGCGGCCTTGAGCTCGGCGTCGTCGGCGATCGGGACGATGCGCAGGGCCGGCGCCAGCACCACCCGGGCACCGCGGCCCTCGAGCAGGCTCGCGAGCTCGTCGCGGCGGCGGTCCGAGGTGACGCCCACCGTGTAGCCGGACAGTTCGGACCGGCTCGCCACCTGGCTGGTCATGTTTTCCGAAGAAGTCGCGACGCGGCCGGCCGGTCCACCGAAGGGCACGCTCGGAGCCCGCCGTCCTCAGCGTCGACCCGCTCCCATGTCACGCCTGCGTTCTCCGCCGTACCTCCGGCCGGCGCGCGCCGCGACTCCTCCTCGCCGAACCGGATGACCGGCTCGGCGGACACCGTCAGGTCCGTCCTCAACCCTGACGGTGGCTCTTCCATAGTGCGCCCGCCCGCGGCGTACCGGCTTCCACCGGCCCGCTTCGTCGAGGTCCCCGCACCCATGGCCATGCCGGAAGCGTGCCTTCCGGGAATTTCGCCCTCGCGTCCCGTTTGTTTCGAGCCTGCTAACCGTCGCCGGGTTGTGACCTCGGTGACCTTGGATCCCGGTGCCGGGCGTGTTCAAAGGGCCGGGTATGCTTGACACGCATATGTTTGGAGGTCACGTCGGCCTAGGTCCTTGCGGGGCGAAGTCCTTGCGGGCAATCGGCGCGACCGCCGATCGCTGTGACCCTGCACGTTTTGACCACGCGCCGCGCGGCCGGGTATTGTTGCCTGCTGTTGTGCGACAGCTGCGAGCGCGCCCCCCGGGGTAGGCTTGATGTTCGCGTTCGCCGCGACCAGCGCGCGACCCCAGACCGACGACAAGACAAGGTAATTCTGTGCGTACGTACAGCCCGAAGCCGGGTGAGATCGAGCGTCAGTGGCACATTATCGACGCTTCTGACGTCGTCCTGGGCCGCCTGGCCACCCACACCGCGAACCTTCTGCGCGGCAAGCACAAGCCGATCTTCGCGCCGCACGTCGACACCGGCGACTACGTGGTGATCATCAACGCCGGCAAGGTGGCCCTGACCGGCAACAAGCGGCAGACCAAGGTCGCCTACCGCCACTCGGGCTACCCGGGCGGCCTCAAGCAGGTCGGCTACGAGGAGCTGCTCACCAAGCGCCCCGAGAAGGCGGTCGAGCTGGCCGTCAAGGGCATGCTCCCGCACAACAAGCTCGCGCGGCAGATCATCAAGAAGCTGAAGGTCTACCCGGGCGCCGAGCACCCGCACGCCGCTCAGCAGCCCCAGCCGTTCGAAATCACCCAGATCGCGCAGTGAGCGCGGGAGAAGGCAGCAGCATGTCCGACATCATCGAGCCCGAGGTCGTCGAGACCGTCGAGGAGCCCGCTGAGACGGTCGTCGTGGTCGAGACGCCCGCGCCGGCCCCGGTCCGCGCCCCGCGTCCCGGTGACCGTCCCATCCAGACCGTCGGCCGCCGCAAGGAGGCCATCGTCCGGGTGCGCCTCGTGCCCGGCAGCGGCAAGATCACGTGCAACGGCCGTGAGCTGGAGAGCTACTTCCCCAGCAAGGTGCACCAGCAGCTCATCCGTGAGCCGCTCGTCACCGCTGAGAAGGAAGAGCAGTTCGACGTGATCGCCAACCTGCGCGGTGGCGGCATCACCGGTCAGGCCGGCGCGCTGCGCCTCGGCATCGCCCGGGCGCTCATCACGAACGAGCCCGACGACCGTCCGGCTCTCAAGAAGGCCGGCTTCCTCACCCGTGACGCCCGCGTCAAGGAGAGCAAGAAGTACGGTCTCAAGAAGGCCCGTAAGGCTCCGCAGTACTCGAAGCGCTGATTTTGCGCCGAGTCTGACACGGCCGGGTTGCGCCCCTCGCGGGGCCGCGGCCCGGCCGTTTGCGTTCCCTCCCCTTCAACGACGCACGCACCCCGGATCGGCCCCTCCCTTCCCTGGGCCGCCGGCGAAAGGAAACCGCCATGGGGCGACTCTTCGGTACCGACGGCGTACGCGGGCTCGCGAATGGCGACCTCACCCCCGAACTGGCCCTGTCCGTCGCGGTCGCGGCCGCCCGTGTGCTGGTCGAGAGCGACGGCAGCCACCCTCCGCTGGCCATCGTCGGCCGTGACCCGCGGGCCAGCGGCGAGATGCTCGAGGCGGCCGTCGTGGCCGGCCTGACCAGCGCCGGCGCCAACGTGGTGCGGGTCGGCGTGCTGCCCACCCCGGCCGTGGCCTACCTGGTGGCGCAGACCGGCGCCGACCTGGGCGTCATGCTCTCGGCGTCGCACAACCCGATGCCCGACAACGGGATCAAGCTCTTCGCCGCGGGTGGCACCAAGCTCCCCGACGAGCTGGAGGAGCGCATCGAAAAGGCGATCGAGGACGGGCACGGACTGATCGGCCGTCCCACCGGCGCCGGCATCGGGCGGGTCAACGACCTGCTCGACGGCGCCGAGCACTACATCAAGCACCTGGTCGGCTCGACGCCGCACTCGCTGGCCGGCATCAAGGTCGTGGTCGACTGTGCCAACGGCGCGGCCAGCGAGGTCGCCCCGGTGGCCTACGAGGAGGCCGGCGCCGAGGTCATCGCGATCCACGCCGAGCCGGACGGCCTGAACATCAACGAGGACTGCGGCTCCACCCACCTGGACAAGGTGCAGGCGGCCGTGGTCGAGCACGGCGCCGACCTGGGCATCGCGCACGACGGCGACGCCGACCGCTGCCTGGCCGTGACGGCCTCGGGCGAGGTCGTCGACGGCGACCAGATCATGGCGATCCTGGCCCTGGCCATGCGCGACGCGGGCACGCTGACCGACGACACGCTGGTCGCGACCGTGATGAGCAACCTGGGCCTGCGCATCGCGATGAAGCAGAACGGCATCAAGCTGCTCGAGACCAAGGTCGGCGACCGGTACGTGCTGGAGGCGCTGGCCGCGGACGGCCTGGCCCTGGGCGGCGAGCAGAGCGGGCACATCGTGATGCCGGCCTTCGCCACCACCGGCGACGGCGTGCTGACCGGGCTGCACCTGATGGCCCAGCTCGCGGCGAGCGGCAAGTCGCTGGCCGACCTGGCCTCGGTGGTGCACACGCTGCCCCAGGTCCTGATCAACGTGAAGGTCGGCGACCGTGAGGCCGGCGCGGCCGCCCCGACGGTGCAGGCGGCCGTGGCGCTGGCCGAGGACGAACTGGGCGAGACCGGCCGGGTGCTGCTGCGCCCGTCGGGCACCGAGCCGCTGGTCCGGGTGATGGTCGAGGCCGCCACCGAGGAGCAGGCGCGCGCGGTGGCGTCCCGGATCGCGGACGAGGTGCGGGCGGCCAGCCCCGCCTAGCTCTGCTTCAGTTTCGCCAGGCGGCGGGCTGCCTCTTCGATGACCTCTTCGCGCTTGCAGAAGGCGAAGCGGATCAAGTGGCGGCCCGCCGCCTTGTCGTCGTAGAAGACTTCGGTGGGTACGGCCACGACACCGCACCGCTCGGGCAGGGCGCGGCAGAATTCGATGCCGCTCGTGCCACCCGATCGGGTGATATCGGCCGTAACGAAGTAAGTTCCCTCGGAGGGCTGAACGTCGAAGCCGGCCTCCGTCAGCCCGGTCACGAGCCGGTCGCGCCTGGCCTGGAGGGCGGCGCGGAAACCGGTGAAGTAGTCGTCGGGCAGGCCGAGAGCGACGGCGACGGCCGGTTGCAGCGGGCCGGCGTTCACAAAGGTCAGGAACTGTTTGACCCGCATGACCGCGGAGACCAGCGAGGCCGGGCCGGTGGCCCAGCCGACCTTCCAGCCGGTGCAGGAGAAGGTCTTGCCGGCCGAGGAGATGCGCAGCGTGCGCTCGCGCATGCCGGGCAGGCTCGCCAGGGGCACGTGCGGCTCGGCGGCGTCGGTGAAGACCAGGTGCTCGTAGACCTCGTCGGTGACGGCGTACGTGCCGTACTCCTGGCAGAGATCGGCGATCAGGGTGAGCTCGGCGCGGGTGAAGACCTTGCCGGTGGGATTGTGCGGCGAGTTGAGCAGCACCAGGCGGGTGCGGGGGCCGAAGGCGGCGCGGAGCTGATCCTCGTCGAAGCCGTAGCGGCCGCCGGGGCCGGGGCGAAGGGTCACCGGGCGTCGGACGGCGCCGGCCAGAGAGATCGAGGCGGCGTACGAGTCGTAGTAGGGCTCGAAGCAGACGACCTCGTCGCCGGGCTCGCAGAGGGCGAGAATCGCGGCGGCGACGGCCTCGGTGGCGCCGGCGGTGACCACGATCTCGGAGTCGGGGTCGCGGGAAAGGCCCCAGAAGCGCTGCTCGTGGGCGGCGACGGCCTGGCGGAGGGCGGCAATGCCGGGCAGCGGCGGATATTGGTTGGCGCCCTCGCGGAGAGCCCGGGCGGCGGCGTCGAGCATCTCGGCCGGGCCGTCGGTGTCCGGGAAACCCTGCCCGAGGTTGATCGAGCCGGTGCGGACGGCCAGCGCGGACATCTCGGTGAAGATCGTGGTGCCGAACGGGCGCATCCGTTCGACGAGGGGGTCGCTCGTCATCGTCCCTATTCAAACGCGAAGTGGTTGCAGGTGACTGTGCCGAACGTACCGGGATCGGAGGTGTTCCGCGCGACCTCCTCGCCGTTGACGAGCACCCGGCAGCTGATCGTGCCGTCCGGGTCGCCGAGGCGGAAGGCGGTGACGTTGAGCACGGTCGGGGTGTCGATCTCGCCGGTGAACTTCCAGGGCAGCTGCACGCTCTCGAGCCGCTGGGGCGATTCGCTGAGCGACTCGACGTAGAGCAGCTGCGAGGCGGGGCCGTCGCCGGTCACCTCGTACGTCACGCTGACCTTGGCGCCGAACCCCGGGCCGCCGGTCGGCGCGGCCGGCAGCTCGGGCTTGACCGAGGGAAGGCCGGTGATCGGGGCCACCGCCTCCTTTGCCTTTTCTGTGACGTTGCGCGCGATGAGCACGCCGGCCGTGCCGACGCCGCCGCAGAGCAGAAGCGTGACCGCGATGATCACCGCCACGATGGGCACGTTGCTCTTCCGCGGCGGCCTTTGCGTGGGGCCTGCGGGCGGCGGATATCCGCCGTCGTACGGGTCGTACGGGGTGCCGTAGCCGGGCGGTGGGTAGCCGGGCGGAACGTTGTCGGAGGCGGTGGCCGGGAACTCCGAGGTGGGCGGGTAGTCCGGGTCCGGCGGCTGCGGAAGAGACGCGTACCCGGGGCTGAACGTCGGGTCACCCGGCGTCGTCCGGCCGGGGTCCGGCCGCGACTGGTCGGGCTGAGTATTGCTGCTCAACGTCTCTCCCGGGGCGAGCGCTGGTCAGATGTCCGTCAGCCGACGGTACGCCCGTGACGCCAGCCGATCGGCGCCGCCACCCTCCGTTCGGACCGTTTTGCGCATAGCGTGTGCTCGAAAGGGTGCTTCTCGCGCATGACGGATGAGCGGACGTCGGCTACAGTGCCCGTCATGTGTGGCATCGTGGGGTACGTCGGCGGTCGTCCGGCGCTCAGCATCGTTCTCGACGGCCTGCGCCGGCTGGAGTACCGCGGATATGACTCCGCCGGCGTCGCGGTCATCGACGGCGACAAGGTTCTGACCGAGAAGAAGGCCGGCAAGCTCGCCAACCTGGAGAAGGCTCTGGCCGACCGGCCGTCCGACGAGATCGCCACCGGGCGTACGGCGATCGGGCACACCCGCTGGGCGACGCACGGCGGGCCGACCGACCGCAACGCGCACCCGCACCTGTCGGCCGACGGCCGGGTCGCCGTCATCCACAACGGCATCATCGAGAACTTCGGCCGCCTTCGCGCCGAGCTGGAGGCCTCCGGCGTCGAGTTCGCCAGCGACACCGACACCGAGTGCGCGGCCCACCTGCTCGCCGCCGAGGTGCGCAAGCTGCGCGAGTCCGGCGCCGTGGACGGCCCGCAGCTGCTGGCCGAGGGCATGCGCCGCACGGTCAGCCGCCTGGAGGGCGCGTTCACGCTGCTCGCCGTCGACGTCGACGTGCCGGACGCGGTCGTCGCGGCTCGCCGCAACTCGCCGCTGGTCGTCGGCCGCGGCAAGGGCGAGAACTTCCTGGCCAGCGACGTGTCGGCGTTCATCGAGCACACCCGCGAGGCGATCGAGCTGGGCCAGGACCAGGTCGTCCTGATCACCCCGGACGCCATCGAGATCACCGGCTTCGACGGCTCCCCCGCCCTCGGCCAGGAGTTCCACATCGACTGGGACGCGTCGGCCGCCGAGAAGGGCGGATACGACTACTTCATGCTCAAGGAGATCGCCGAGCAGCCGCAGGCCATCGCGGACACCCTGCTGGGCCGCCTCTCCGACCGCGGCGAGATCGTCCTCGACGAGGTGCGCCTGACCGACCAGGACCTGCGCGACATCGACAAGGTCTTCATCGTCGCCTGCGGCACGGCCTACCACGCCGGCATGGTCGCCAAGTACGCGATCGAGCACTGGGTGCGCATCCCGTGCGAGGTCGAGCTGGCCAGCGAGTTCCGCTACCGCGACCCGATCCTGGACCGTTCCACGCTGGTGATCGCGATCAGCCAGTCCGGCGAGACCATGGACACGCTGATGGCGCTGCGCCACGCCAAGGAGCAGAAGGCCCGGGTCCTGGCGATCTGCAACACCAACGGCTCGACGATCCCCCGCGAGTCCGACGCGGTGCTCTACACGCACGGCGGCCCGGAGATCGCGGTGGCCTCGACCAAGGCGTTCCTCACCCAGCTGGTCGCCACCTATCTGATCGGCCTGCACCTGGCCCAGATCCGCGGCGTCATGTACGCCGACGAGGTCGCGGCCGTGGTCGAGAAGTTGCGCAGCACCCCGGACGCGCTCCGCGAGCTGCTCAACTCCATGGAGGACGTGCGCGCCCTGGCCCGCGACCTGAAGACCGCCTCGACGGTGCTCTTCATCGGCCGCCACGTCGGCTTCCCGGTGGCCCTGGAGGGCGCCCTGAAGCTGAAGGAGCTGGCCTACATGCACGCCGAGGGCTTCGCGGCGGGCGAGCTCAAGCACGGCCCGATCGCCCTGATCGACCAGGGCACCCCGGTCGTCTGCGTGGTCCCCTCGCCGGCCGGCCGGGGCGTCATGCGCGACAAGGTCGTCTCGAACATCCAGGAGGTACGGGCCCGGGGCGCCCGCACCATCGTGATCGCCGAGGAGGGCGACGAGGACGTCCGCGCCTACGCCGACCACCTCATCACCGTGCCGCACACCCCCACACTGCTGGCCCCGCTGATGACCACGGTCCCCCTGCAGATCCTCGCTTGCGAGATCGCCGCCGCCCGGGGCCACGACGTGGACCAGCCCCGCAACCTGGCCAAGTCCGTCACTGTCGAGTAACCGGCCCCGCCTGGCGAAGGCCGTCCCAGCGCCCACCGCGCCGGGGCGGCCTTCGTGTCGTCCGGTGGGCGGCGGCCGGTCTGAGGCGGGCGGTGTCATCGGGCTGTGCCAAGGGTGATGGCGGCCATCGTGTCGAGGGCCGGGTTGCCGGGGTCCCAATAGCCGACGTGGCCTTTCGGGGCGCTCGGGAAGACCCGGGCGCCGAAGCCGGGGTCGCTCGGGTTGTGGCCGAACCACAGATCGTCCTCCGGCCGTCCGAAGGCGAGCCACGGCCCCACGAAAGGGACCGCGGCGGCGACGGCGAGGTCGCGGGCCAGGCCGCCGGGCGCGACGGGAGCCCACTGGATGACGTCGTCGCGGGCCGTGGAGGACCAGACCTCCCCGGTCCGCAGGCGCAGGTCGTTTGCGGAGTCGACGCCGACACCTGGTGAGCCCACGAAGACGACGCTGTCGGCATCGAGCCCCGGGCCGGTCGCGGCCCGGCCCACCACGAGCGAGCCGTAGCTGTGGCCGAGCACCGTCTGCCGTCCCGGCGTTCCGTCGTGGCCGGCCCGGAGACCCTCCTGGAACCGCCGCAGCACCG
Source organism: Paractinoplanes atraurantiacus (assembly GCF_900215205.1). Taxonomy (GTDB): domain Bacteria; phylum Actinomycetota; class Actinomycetes; order Mycobacteriales; family Micromonosporaceae; genus Actinoplanes; species Actinoplanes atraurantiacus. The sequence goes on along the minus strand of NZ_OBDY01000012.1, from coordinate 138,631 downwards.
GAGCCGCCGCCTCGGCCTGGCCCGAGCGGGCGGCCTCGTCGACGAAGTCGGGTGCGTCGTAGTCGAGCCACAGCACGGCGCTCGACGCGACCTGGGGACCCAGCTCGGCGGCCCGGGTCGCGACCCGCTCGGCCCGGGTCAGCTCAGCACCGAAGGACGCCAGGTCGGCCGTCATCCCGGGCACGTGGGTGAGCACGTTGCCGGCCCGGTCCGGGTCGCCGAGGGCCACCACCGCGCGCCCTTCACCGGCCAGGTCGAGCCGTAGTAGATAGGCCCGCGGACCATCACCGTCGGCCAGCCGGTCGCTCAGGGCGGCCAGCCCGTCGCGTACGTGACGCAGCCGATCCCGATCGTCGCCGCGAGAGCCGGCGATGGCCCGGTCGATCTCGGCGCGCCGGTTGTCGAGCAGGAGGCGGTTGGCAACATCGCGGTCGGCGGCCGGAACGCCGTCGAGCCCGGCCAGCACTCCCGGCTCGGTGACCAGAAGCCACTGCCTCTGGGCGGGTGGCAGGGCCGCCCACCAACCGCGCACCTCGGCGGGCGACGCCGTGCAGTCCGGCCTGGCCGCACCGGGCGGCGCGGCCGAGGTCTGAAGCCCGTCGGTTAGCCGGCTAAGGGCACCCGCTGCCTGCGCATCAGCACGCGCGGCGACCGAGATCGCCGCGGCAAGCTCCCCGCTGATCAGCGGCCCATCAGCGGCCCCGCCCGCGCCTGTCCCGCCCACACCTGCGCCGCCCGCGCCAGCGCCACCCACGCCGCCCGCGCCAGCGCCACCCGCGCCGCCCGTGCCTGCGCCGCCCGTGCCTGCGCCGCCCATTGCGGCGGTGCTTGCGGCCGCGCCGCCGTCGGCGGGAGAGGCGCGGGAAAGGAGGCGCCGGGCGCGTTCCAGGGCCGCGGCGAACTCGCTGACGATCTGGTCGGCCCGCCAGCAATGAAGGCGGAAGAGCACGAGCCGGCGCTGCAGGCCCGCGAGCCGGCGGGTGGCGGCGGTGGCCGCCGCGCCCGTCCATGAGCGGCCGAGCGCCACGAGCCGTGCCGTGAGCTCGGCCGCCAGACGGCCGGCCAGGTCGGCCCAACGGCGCCAGGAGAGGGCGAGCGCCCGCCACCGGCCGGGGTCGGTGACCCGCAACCGGGCGTGGACCACCCCGGGGTCGGCAACCCGCGGCTGCTCGTGGGCCCGGCCGGGGTCGGTGGCCTGCGGCTGTCCGTAGGTCCGGCCGGGGTCTGTGGCCTGCGGTTGCTCGTGGGCACGGCTGGGGTCGCTGGTCATCGGCTCAGCCTCAGGCGGGTGACGGCCCGGGCGTCGGCCAGCTCGTAGTCGGCGGCGGCTGTGGTGATCCGGCGGGCGGTGTCGGCCACCTCGGCGCCGATCAGGCCGAGCTGTTGGCGGGCCGCCAGGGCCGCCAGCATGGCCGCGTCGGCCGTGACCCATCTCGGTGTGGTGTCGGGGGACGGCGCCTGGGCCGCCCCCACGATGATCCGGGACGCTGTGCCGGCCACGGCCGAGGCGTCGTGGCGCAGCTCTTCGGTGTCGACTTCGAGATCGGGTTGCATCGGCAGCCTCCAGGCGGTGCGAAGGGATGCGCCGACGTTAGGGGCCTCGCGACCTCCGTGGGCGGCCCTGTGGACAACCGCCGCGGACCCGTCCACAGGGCCTTGAGCGCGGCCCTGCCTGGTGCTAAAGGCGACCGCATGGGCGGACCGTTAGGGTGGGCGAGTGATCGTGGCTGTCGGCATCGACGTGGTTCTGGTGGAGCGCTTCGCGCGCGCCCTCGACAGGACACCGCTGCTGGGGGTTCGGCTCTTCACCGAGGACGAGCGGCTGACCGGCTCCGGCAGCCCGCGCTCGGCCGAGTCGCTGGCCGCGCGCTTCGCGGCCAAGGAGGCGGTGGCCAAGGCCCTCGGCGCCCCGGCCGGGCTCCGGTGGCACGACTGCGAGATCGTCTCCGATCCCGACGGGCGGCCCTGGTTGACGGTTTCCGGTACGGTCGCCGCGGCCGCCACCGAGCGAGGGATCAACCGGTGGCACCTCTCCCTGTCGCACGACGGGGGAATCGCCTCGGCGATGGTGGTCGCCGAGTCCTGACCAGCGCCGATGCGAAATTGTCGTACCCACGGCATAGAACTCTCGGCACACCCCAGCGGCTGGAGGACGAGATGCGGCAGGCATGGCGGGTCGCCGATGTGCGGGCGGCCGAGAAGGCTCTGATGGCCACGCTGCCCGAGGGCACGCTGATGCAGCGGGCGGCGGCCGGGCTGGCCCGCCGGTGCGCGCTGCTGCTTCAGGACAGCGGCGGCGTCTACGGCTCCCGGGTGCTGCTGCTGGTCGGCAGCGGCGACAACGGCGGTGACGCGCTCTACGCCGGCGCTGCCCTGGCCCGGCGGGGCGCCCAGGTGCGGGCGCTGCTGCTGCGGCCCGAGCGGGTCCATCTGGCCGGCCTGTCCGCGTTGCGGGCCGCGGGCGGTTTCACCGTGCGCGACCTGCCCGACGGCGCCGACCTGGTGCTCGACGGCATCGTCGGTATCGGCGCGACCGGTGGTCTGCGCCCGCCGGCCACGGTGATCGTCGATGCGCTGGGCAGCCTGAGGGGGCGTACGGGCGCAAGGGCCCCGATCGTCGCCGTCGACGTGCCGAGCGGGGTCGCGGTCGACACCGGCGACGTGCCCGGCGAGGCCGTGACCGCTGATGTCACCGTGACTTTCGGCTGCTACAAACCGGCCCACTTCGTGGGGGCCGCGGCGCCGCGCTGCGGGCAGGTCGAGCTGGTCGACATCGGTCTCGGCCCGGTCCTGCGCGCCGATCCGGCCCTGCGGGTGCCCGACGTGGGCGACATCGCGGGCTGGTGGCCTCAGCCGGGCCCGGCCTCCGACAAGTACACGCGTGGTGTCGTCGGCGTCGCGACCGGCTCGGCGACCTATCCGGGTGCCGCGGTCCTGTCGACGACCGGCGCGCTGGCCGGCCCCTCCGGCATGGTCCGCTATGCGGGCAGCGGTCATCAGGAGGTGGTCCGCGCCCATCCCTCCGTCGTGGCCGTGCCCAAGGTCAACGACGCCGGCCGGGTGCAGGCCTGGGTGTGCGGTTCGGGTCTCGGCACCGACGAGGAGGCGCGCACCGCGCTGCGCAGTGTGCTCGCGACCTCGGTTCCGGTGGTGCTCGACGCCGACGCGCTGACCCTGCTGGTCGACGGCAAGCACGCCAAAGACCTGCGGCGCAACGCGCCTCTGGTGATCACGCCGCACGACGGCGAGTTCAAGCGGCTGGCCGGCGAGGCGCCCGGCGCCGACCGGGTGGGCAGTGCCCTACGGCTCGCCTCGTGGATGAACGCGGTGGTGCTGCTCAAGGGCGACCGCACGATCGTGGCCACCCCGGCCGGCGAGGTCTGGGTCAACCCGACCGGCTCGTCGGCGCTGGCCACCGCCGGGAGCGGCGACGTGCTGGGTGGGCTGCTCGGCTCGCTGCTGGCCGGTGGGCTGCAGCCCGAGCGGGCCGCCGTGGCCGCGGCTTATGCGCACGGGCTGGCCGGGCGCCGGGCCGCGCTCGACGGCCCGGTCACCGCGCCGGACGTGGCCGCCGCCCTGCGCCCGGTCGTCGGCGACCTCTTGAGGGGTACGCCGTGACCGGGATGCGGGGTACGCCGTGAGCGAGATGCGGGGTACGCCGTAAGGGAAATCGTCATACCGAATAAGTAGGCTGGGATCATGTGGCAGGCCGAGGTCCGGGTCGATCTGGACGCAATCCGGGACAACGTCGCGTTGCTGCGCGCCCGCACCACCGCCGAGGTCATGGCGGTCGTCAAGGCCGACGGCTACGGGCACGGCATGGTGCCGGCGGCCCGGGCCGCGCTGGCCGGCGGTGCGACCTGGCTGGGTGTGGTGACCCTCGAAGAGGGCCTGGAGCTGCGGCGGGCCGGCATCGACGCGCCGGTGCTGTCCTGGCTGCATTCCCCGGGCATGCCGCTGCACGAGGGCGTGGCGGCCGACATCGACCTGAGCGCGGGCAGTCTCGAGTTGCTCGCCGAGCTGGTCACGGCCGCGCGGCGGGCGGAGCGGCCCGCACGCGTACACCTCAAGATCGACACAGGCCTGTCCCGTGGGGGCGCGACGCCGGCCGAGTGGCCGGCGCTGCTCGAGGCGGCGGCGAAGGCGCAGGCCGACGGCGACATCGACGTGGTCGGCATCTGGAGTCACTTCGTCTACGCCGACGAGCCCGGCCACGAGACCATCGATCACCAGCTCGCCGTCTTCGCCGAGGGGCTGGCCACGGCCGAGCGGTTCGGCATCACCCCGCGCTACCGCCACATCGCCAACTCCGCCGCCACGCTGACCAGGCCCGACACCCACTACGACATGGTCCGCCCGGGCATCGCGGTCTACGGACTGTCGCCGATCGCGGGCGAGACCTTCGGGCTGCGGCCGGCGATGACCGCCCGGGCCCGGGTGGCGCTCACCAAGCGCGTTCCGGCCGGTCAGGGCGTGTCGTACGGGCATACGTACTACACCGAGCGGGAGACGACCCTGGCCCTGGTGCCGCTGGGCTATGCCGACGGCGTGCCCCGCCACGCCTCCAACGCCGGCCCGGTGCAGCTCGGCGGCAAGCGGCGGACGATCGCCGGCCGGGTCTGCATGGATCAGATCGTCCTCGACATCGGCGACGACCCGGTCGAGCCGGGCGAGGTGGCCACGCTGTTCGGGCCGGGCGACGACGGCGGGCCGACCGCCGACGACTGGGCCGAGGTGGTCGGCACGATCAACTACGAGATCGTGACCAGGTTCGGCAGCGCGAGGGTGCCGCGGGTCTACGACGGCAGCACGGGGGAGCCGCGGGTCCACGACGGCAGCATGCGGGAGCCGCGGGTCGACGACGGGGGCGCCTCATGAGCCGGGCCAAGCAGGTCGGCATCGCGGGCGCCGCCGTCGGCGTCGTCGCGGCCGGTCTCGCCACCGCGTTCGCCGTCGAGCGGGCCCTCGTGCGCCGCTCGGTCAACGCGCCCGGCGACCCCCACGTGGACGAGCCCTTCGGCGACCAGCCGTTCGACCGCGAGCTGACCGTGACCGCGGCCGACGGCACCGACCTGCACGTCGAGATCGTCGAGCCGCGGAAACCCAGCGCCAAGCCCACCATCGTCTTCGTGCACGGCTTCGCGCTCGACATGGGCACCTTCTACTTCCAGCGCAAGGCGCTGACCGCGCGCGGCGACCAGCGGCTGGTCTTCTACGACCAGCCCGGGCACGGCAAGTCCAGCCGGCTCAAGTCGGGCGACTACGACATCGCCGCGCTGGGCAAGTCGCTGGCCGCGGTGCTCGACGCGACCGTGCCGGACGGGCACATCATTCTGGTCGGCCACTCGATGGGCGGCATGACCATCATGGCCTTCGCCGAGCAATATCCGGAGTGGTTCGGCAAACGGGTCACCGGCGTCGTGCTGATGTCGACCTCGGCCGGCCTGATCGACAAGGCCAAGATCGGCATTCCGTCGCTGGTCGCCCGGGCCAGCGCGCCGTTCTTCCCGCTGTGGGGCAAGGCGGCCCAGCTCGGCGGCAGCCGGATCGACCGGGCCCGGATGGTGTCGTCCGACCTTTCCTGGCTGCTGACCCGCCGGTACGGCTTCGGTGAGCCGAAGCCCAGCCCGTCCTTGGTCACGTTCGTGGAGAGCATGAACTCGAAGACCTCGGCCGAGACGCTGACGAAGTATCTGCAGACGCTCTACACGCACAACCGCTTCCCGGCGCTGTCCGCCCTGCGCGGGGTTCCCGTGCTGGTCATCGTCGGCACCAAGGACTATCTGACGCCGGTCGCCCACTCCGAGCAGATCCTCAAATATCTGCCCGAGGCCGAGCTGGTCAAGATTGAGAACAGCGGTCACGTGGTGATGCTGGAGAAGGCGGACGAGGTCGACGCCGTGCTCGTGCCCTTCCTGGAGAAGATCTCGTGATCAAGCTGCCGACGGTCGAGGACACGCACGCGTTCGGGCAGCGGCTCGCCGGTCTGCTCCGCGCGGGTGATCTGCTGCTGCTCACCGGTCCGCTCGGCGCGGGCAAGACGGCCCTGGTGCAGGGCATCGGGGCCGGCCTGGGCGTGACCGACGCCATCACGTCGCCGACGTTCGTGATCGCCCGGGTCCATCGCGGGCGCACGCCGCTGGTGCACGCGGACGCGTACCGGCTGGGCGACAGTCCCGACCCGCGCGCCGAGATCGACGACCTCGACCTGGACGCCTCGGCCGACGACGCCGTCACTGTCGTCGAGTGGGGCGCCGGGATGGTCGAGCAACTGAACGACGAATATCTGCAGGTCCGCATCGATCGGCTGGACGACGACACGCGGGTGATCGAGCTGGTCCCGCACGGCGGCGACTGGGCAAGGCGCGTAGAAACCATGACGAAGGGACAACCGTGAATCTGGCGGAACTGCTGCCGGCCGACTGGCGGGCCGAGCTTGCCGGCTTTCTCGACGAGAAAGAGACCACCGCGCTGGGCGAGTTCGTGGCGGCGGAGTACGCGGAGCACACGATCTATCCGCCGATCGAGGATCTGTTCGCGGCGTACCGGCTCTGCCCGCCGGAGCAGACCCGCGTGCTGATCCTGGGCCAGGACCCTTACCACGGCGCCGGCCAGGCCCAAGGCCTGAGCTTCAGCGTGCGTGAGGGCGTGCGGATCCCGCCGTCGCTGCGCAACGTGTTCAAGGAGCTGGCCGAGGACGTCGGCGTCGCGCCGCCGAAGAGCGGCGACCTGACCGGCTGGGCGCGGCAGGGTGTGCTGCTGCTCAACGCGGTCCTCACCGTCCGGGCCGGCGCCGCGGCGTCGCACGGCGGCAAGGGCTGGGAGGCCTTCACCGACGCGACGATCAAGGCGCTGAACGCTCGCAACGAGCGGGTCGTCTTCCTGCTCTGGGGTGGTTACGCGCGCAAGAAGGCCGCGCTGATCACCAATCCGGCCCACGCCGTGCTCGAGGCCGGCCACCCCAGCCCGCTCAACCCGAAGGGGTTCCGCGGCGCCCGCCCGTTCAGCGCGGCCAACAAGGCGCTGGCCGACGGCGGCCGCCCGCTGATCGACTGGGATCCGCGAGCCGAGCCGGTCGCCGGATAACGGAGACGGCGGCGCGTTAGGGTCGGGGACGTGCTCGTACTGGCTCTGGACACCGCGACCCCCGCGTCGACGGCCGCCCTGGTGGAGGTCACCGCCGACCGCCTCACCGGGGTCGCCGAGCGGCGCACCGTCGACCCTCGCGCCCACGGGGAGAAGCTCGCGCCCGAGATCTCCGCCACGCTCGCCGAGGCGGAGGTCCGGCCGGGTGACCTCGGCGCGATAGTCGCCGGGCTCGGGCCGGGGCCGTTCACCGGCCTGCGGGTCGGCCTGGCCACCGCCGCGAGCATGGGACAGGCTCTGGGCATTCCCACGTACGGGGTGTGTTCGCTCGACGGGATCGGCCGCGCCGCCGGGCCGGGACGGGTGCTGGTCGCCACCGACGCGCGGCGCCGCGAGGTGTACTTCGCGACCTATGTGGACGGTGTGCGGCTGTTCGGTCCCGAGGTGGCCAAGCCGGCTGACGTGGCCGAGGTGCTCGGGCAGGCGTACCGGAAGAGGACCAGCGAGGCGGCCGAGTCGGCCGCCTTGTCCGAGTCCGAGATCATCGAGTCGGCCACGGCGCTGGCCGGCGTCGAGGCCGCCCGGCTCGCGGCCGTCCTGGCCCGCGCCGAGATCGACGCCGTGGTCGACGACCCCGACGAGGATCGCGGCTACTGGGCCAAGAAGCTCCGGGCGTTCGACCGCGCGGCCGGCGAGGGCGCGCTCAAATACGGGGACATCTTCGGCGTACCCGTGGAAGAGCACCTTCTTTATCCGCCCGGCGCCGCGCTGGTGGCGCTGGCCGCCGAGCGCATCCGTTCGGGCGCGCCCAGCGAGCAGCTGACACCTCTCTATCTCCGCCGGCCGGACGCGGTCGAGCCGGCCGGGCGCAAGCCGGTGCTCACCTGATGCGGATAGAGCGTTTCCGCTGGTGGCACATCGCCGACGTGATGCCGATCGAGGCCGACCTGTTCGGCGACGAGAAATGGTCGCCGGCGATGTTCTGGAACGAGCTCGCCCAGCGGCACTTCTACCGGGTCGCACTGGAAGGGGACGACGAGGTGATCGGCTACGCCGGTCTGTCCACCACGCCGGACGAGGCCTGGGTGCAGAACATCGCGGTCAAGCGCGACGGCCAGCGCCGCGGCACCGGCCGGGCCCTGCTCGAGGCGCTGCTCGCCGAGGCCGCCCGGCTCGGCATCAAGCAGACGCTGCTGGAGGTCGCGGTCGACAACGCGCCCGCGCAGCGGCTCTACGCCACCTACGACTTCGAGCCCGTCGGCATCCGGCGCGGCTACTACCAACCCAGCAACACGGACGCACTGGTGATGATGCGCAATGCCTGACGAGCCCCTGGTCCTCGGCATCGAGACCTCCTGCGACGAGACGGGCATCGGCATCGTCCGCGGGCACACTCTGCTGGCCGACGCGCTGGCGTCCAGTGTGGAGCAGCACGCGCGGTTCGGCGGCGTCGTGCCCGAGGTGGCCAGCCGCGCCCACCTCGAGGCCCTCGTGCCGACCATGCAGCGCGCGCTCGACGAGGCGAAGGTCACCCTGGCCGACATCGACGCGATCGCGGTGACCAGCGGGCCCGGTCTCGCCGGAGCGCTGCTGGTCGGGGTCGCGGCGGCCAAGGGGTACGCGGTGGCGGCCGACAAGCCGCTTTACGGGGTCAACCACCTCGCGGCGCACGTGGCCGTCGACACCCTCGAGCACGGTCCGCTGCCCGAGCCCGCGATTGCCATGCTCGTCTCCGGCGGCCACTCGTCGCTGTTGCTGGTCGACGACCTCACCAACGGCGTCAAGCCCCTCGGTGCCACGATCGACGACGCGGCGGGCGAGGCTTTCGACAAGGTGGCCCGTCTGCTGGGGTTGGGCTTTCCCGGCGGACCCATCATCGACCGTACGGCGGGAAATGGCTCCGCCTCCATCGCTTTCCCCCGTGGACTGACGGCGGCCAAAGACCTCGCGGCGCACCGTTTCGACTTCTCCTTCTCCGGGCTCAAGACCGCCGTGGCCCGCTGGGTCGAGGCGCGGCAGCGCGACGGCGAGCCGGTGCCGATCGCCGACGTGTCCGCCTCCTTCCAGGAGGCCGTGTGCGACGTCCTCACGGCCAAGGCGATCGATGCCTGCCTGACCCACGGCGTCCGCACCCTGGTGATCGGCGGGGGAGTGGCCGCGAACTCGCGCCTGCGGGTGCTGGCGGAGGAGCGGGCGGCCAAGCACGGCATCGAGGTCCGGGTGCCGCGTCCGCAGCTGTGCACGGACAACGGCGCGATGGTCGCCGCGCTCGGTTCGAGGCTGGTCGCGGCCGGTGTCGCGCCCAGCCGTCTCGATCTGCCTGCCGATTCCGCGATGCCATTGACCTCGGTCAGCGTGGCGGGGTAGGAAGCGAACATGATCGCGCGGATGTGGGAGATACGGGCCTCCAAGAGCGGCTTCGACGAGCTGCTGGCCTGGGTCTGTGACGTGGCCGTGCCGCGGATCGAGGTGCTTCCGCAGCACGTGTCGAGCGACGTCTACTCGTCCACCGACAACCGGATCGTGGTCATCTCGAAGTGGCGGAACACGCCCGAGAGCATGCCCGCGCCACCGCCTCATCTGATCGCCCGTGCCGCCCACGTGTGGGACTTCACACCCGTCGATCGTTAAGGGGAAAACGCGTCGCGGATTGTCGTACCCCCGCCGTAACGTCGGGGCCCTGATGCGACAACTACCCGATGCCGATCCCGGCATCCCCGACGGCCGGTCACCGGTCCGCTATCTGCGATGGCTGATCCGGCGCGACCGGTTCTCGGTCTATGTGGCGATCGTCATGGCCGTGCTCTGGATGCTCTGCCAGGCCGTCGTTCCGGCCGTGGTGGGCAAGGCGATCGACGCCGCCACCGATCGCGACCGGCGCGACCTGGTGATCTGGTCGCTGGTGCTGCTGGCGGCCGGCCTCGGCCAGGCGTTCTTCGGCGTGGTGCGGCACCGGTTCGCGGTGATCAACTTCCTCGGCGCGATGTTCCGGACCGTCCAGGTCACGGTCCGCCAGGCCGGGCGGCTCGGGTCGGCGCTCCCCCGCCGGCTCGACACCGGCGAGGTGGTCGCGATCGGCACGTCCGACATCCGCCAGATCGGGTCCGCCATCGACATCACCGCCCGCGGCACGGGCTCGCTCATCGCCGTGGTCGCGGTGACGGTCATCCTGCTCACCACGTCGGTGCCGCTCGGGCTCGTGGTGGTGCTGGGCGTGCCGCTGCTGACGGCGATCGTGGGCCTGCTCATCCGCCCGCTGCACCGCCTCCAGCAGGCCTCCCGCGACCAGCAGGGCCTGCTCACCGGCCGCGCCGCCGATCTGGTGGGTGGCCTGCGGGTGCTGCGCGGCATCGGCGGCGAGGCGGTCATGGGCGAGCGCTACCGGGCCGAGTCGCAGCGGCTGCGCGGGGCCGGCGTGCGCACGGCCCGGGTCGAGTCGCTGCTCGAGGCGGCGCAGGTGCTGCTGCCCGGCATCTTCCTGGTGCTGGTCACGTGGCTCGGCGCGCGCTTCGCGCTCACCGGCCACATCACGGTGGGCCAGTTGGTCTCCTTCTACGCGTACGCCGCGTTCCTCGTCACGCCGTTGCGGCAGCTCACCGAGGCGATCGACAAACTGACCCGCGGGCACGTCTCGGCCCGGCGGGTCGTCACCATGCTGGCCGCGCGGACCGACCTGCCCGACCCGGCCGAGCCCCGGCCGGCGAGCGAGCTCGCCGGTGAGCTGGCCGATCCGGCCTCCGGCGTGACGGTCCGGCCCGGCGAGGTCACCGCGATCGTCGCGGCGGTGCCGGCCGACGCGGCCGCCATCGCCGACCGCCTCGGGAGATATGCCGAGGGCGCGACCGCGGGCGGTCAGGCGCTGTCGTCGTTCGACCTGGCCACGGTCCGCGAGCGGATCCTGGTCGGCGACAACGACGCCCGGCTGTTCACCGGCCCGTTGCGTGCCGATCTCGACCCGGCCGGCGGCGACCGGCTTCCCGCGGCGCTGTACGCGGCCGCCGCCACCGACATCGTCGAGGCGCTGCCCGGTGGCCTCGACAGCGAGGTCGCCGAGCGCGGGCGCTCCTTCTCCGGCGGTCAGCAACAACGCCTGCGGCTGGTCCGCGCCCTGGTCGCCGATCCCGACACGCTGGTGCTGGTCGAGCCGACGAGCGCGGTCGACGCGCACACCGAGGCGCGGATAGCCGACCGGCTCGTCGTGGCCCGGGCCGGGCGGACGACCGTGATCTGCACGTCCAGCCCGCTGGTGCTCGATCGCACCGACCGGGTGTTCTACGTGGAGGAGGGCCGGGTGGTCGCCACGGGCACCCACCGCGATCTGCTGGAGACCGAGCCGGGCTATGCCCGGACGGTTCTGCGAGAGGACGCCGCGTGAGCAACCTGTTGCCGGTGGCCGACACGGCCCAGGTGCGGCGCTACGCCCGCGATCTGTTCCGGCGCTACCCGCGCGCCCTGACCGTCGCGGTCGGGCTGCACGTGCTGGGCGCGCTGGCCGGGCTGGTCGGCCCGCGCCTGCTCGGTGACCTGGTCGAGGCGATCCGCAACGGCGAGGGCGTCGGCGTGGTCGACAAGCTGGCCGCGCTGATCGCCGGATTCGTCGTGCTGCAAGCGATTCTGGTCCGGTTCGCCTATCTGGCCTCGGCCCGGCTCGGCGAGCGGGTGCTGGCCCGGCTGCGCGAGGAGTTCGTCGACCGGGTGCTCGCGCTGCCGCTCTCCACAGTGGAGCAGGCCGGCTCGGGCGACCTGCTGACCCGCACGACCCGCGACGTCGACGCGCTGTCGCGATGCGTGCGGCTGGCGGTGCCCGAGACGATGATCGCGCTGATCACCGTGGTGCTCGTGGTGGGCGCGCTCGTCGTGGTCACCCCCGTGCTGGCGGTGTCGCTGCTGGTCGCGGTGCCGATCCTGGTCGTGGGCACGCGGTGGTATCTCCGCCGGGCCCCGGCCGGATATCTGAAGCAGAACGCGGCCTATTCGACGGTGACCGACGGGCTGGCCGAGACGGTCGAGGGTGCCCGCACGGTCGACGCGCTGCGCCGCCAGCGGCAGCGCGCCGAGCGCTCCGACGCCGACCTGAGCAAGAGCTGGGTGGCCGAGCGGTACACGCTCTTCCTGCGCATGGTGTGGTTCCCGGTGGTCGAGGCGGCCTACGTGCTGCCGGTGGTGGCCACGCTGGTCCTCGGCGGCTGGCTCTACCTGCGCGGCACGGTCTCGCTCGGGCAGCTCACGGCCGCGGTCATCTACGTGCAGATGCTGATCGACCCGCTCGACCGCCTGCTGGGCTGGCTCGACGAACTCCAGATCGGCGGCGCCTCCCTGGCCCGTCTGCTCGGCGTCGAGGACGAGGCGCGGGAAACCGTCCAGGCGGCCGCGACCGAGGAACCGGTGGGCACGCGCATCGAGGTCGCCGGCGTGCGCTTCTCCTATGTGGCCGGACGGGAAGTGCTGCACGGCATCGATCTGACGCTCGAACCGGGGGAGAGGCTCGCCATCGTCGGGCCGTCCGGGGCCGGCAAGTCGACGCTCGGCCGGTTGCTGGCCGGGGTGCACGAGCCGACCGGCGGCACGATCACGGTGGGCGGGGTGCCGCTGGGTGAGCTGCCGCTCGACCGGCTGCGCCGCGAGGTGGCGCTGGTCAGCCAGGAGCATCACGTCTTCATCGGCACGGTCCACGACAACGTGGCCATGGTGCGGCCGGGCGCGGCCGAGGAAGAGGTGCGGGCGGCGCTGGCGGCGGTGCGGGCGCTGGAGTGGGCCGAGGCCCTGCCCGACGGGCTCGGGACGGTGGTCGGCTCGGGCGGGCAGGCGCTGACGGCGGCGCAGGCGCAGCAGCTCGCGCTGGCCCGGCTCGTCCTGGCCGACCCGCACACGCTCGTCCTCGACGAGGCGACGTCCCTGCTCGACCCGCGCGCGGCCCGCGACCTGGAACGGTCGCTGGCGGCGGTGTTGCACGGCCGTACGGTCGTGGCCATCGCCCACCGCCTCTTCTCGGCCCACGACGCCGACCGCGTCGCCGTGGTCGAGGACGGCCGCATCACCGAGCTCGGCTCCCACGACGAGCTGGTCGCGGCCAACGGCCCTTATGCCGCCTTGTGGCGTTCATGGCACGGCGAGCGCGTCCCCGACCCCTTCGACGAAGAGGCCGCCACCGCCATTCGCTGACGCGCGCCGTCCGGCCCGGCGCCGGGGCCGGATCGGGCGGGCCGGGGAGCGACGCGGGCCGAAAAGCGAAAGGGCGCACCCCGGAGGGTGCGCCCTTTTGTGTTGCTGTCGGGTCAGAAGCCCGGGCCGTGCTGGTGGCCGTGGCCACCGTGGCTGTGGCCGTGACCGCCGGCGGCGGCGGGCTCCGGCTCGGCCGGCTTGTCGACCACGAGGCTCTCCGTGGTCAGCAGCAGGCCGGCGATCGAGACGGCGTTGGAGACCGCGTTGCGGGTCACCTTCACCGGGTCGAGGATGCCGGCCGCGGCCAGGTCCACGTACTCGTCCGTGGCCGCGTTGAGGCCGTGGCCCCAGCCCAGCTCGGCGACCTTGCCCACCACGACGTAGCCGTCGTGGCCGGCGTTCTGCGCGATCCAGCGCAGCGGCTCCACCAGCGCCTTGCGGACGATCGAGACGCCGATCGCCTCCTCGCCGGTCAGGCCGAGGCCACCGTCGAGCTCCTTCGCCACCTGGGCGAGGGCGGCGCCACCGCCGGGCACGGTGCCCTCCTCGACGGCCGCCTTCGTCGCTGCGATGGCGTCCTCGATGCGGTGCTTGCGCTCCTTCATCTCGACCTCGGTCGCGGCGCCGACCTTGATGACCGCCACGCCGCCGGAGAGCTTCGCCAGCCGCTCCTGCAGCTTCTCGCGGTCCCAGTCGGAGTCCGACGCCTCGATCTCCTTGCGGATCTGCGAGACCCGGTCGGCGACCTCGGACGACTTGCCGCCACCGTCGACGATGGTGGTGTTCTCCTTGTCGACCACGATGCGCCGGGCGCTGCCCAGCGACTCGAGGCCCACCTGGTCGAGCTTGTAGCCGAGCTCGGGGGCGATCAGCTCGCCACCGGTCGCGATCGCCAGGTCCTGCAGGATCGCCTTGCGGCGGTCACCGAAGCCGGGCGCCTTCACCGCGGCGACCTTGATGGTCTTGCGCAGCGCGTTGACCACCAGGGTCGAGAGCGCCTGGCCCTCGACGTCCTCGGCCACGATGAGCAGCGGCTTGCTGTTCTGCAGCACCTTCTCCAGCAGCGGGAGGAGCTCCTCGATGCTGGAGATCTTCTGGGTGGTGAGGAGGATGTACGCGTCCTCCAGCACCGCCTCCTGCGACTCGGCGTCGGTCACGAAGTTCGGCGAGATGAAGCCCTTGTCGAACTGCAGACCCTCGGTGACCTCGAGCTCGGTCGCCATGGCCGAGCCCTCCTCCACGGTGATGACACCGTCGCGGCCGACCCGGTCCATCGCCTCGGCGATCAGCTCGCCGATGGTGGCGTCCTGGGCCGAGATGGTGGCCACGTTCGCGATCGCCTTGTGGTCGGCGACCTCGACGGCCTTGCCGAGCAGCGCCTCCGAGACGACCTCGGCGGCCTTGTCCATGCCCCGCTTGAGCGAGATGGGGCTGGCACCCGCGGTGACGTTGCGCAGGCCCTCGCGCACCAGCGCCTGGGCGAGCACCGTCGCCGTGGTGGTCCCGTCGCCGGCGACGTCGTTGGTCTTCGTCGCCACCTCCTTGACCAGCTGGGCGCCGAGGTTCTGGTACGGGTCGGTGAGCTCGATCTCCTTGGCGATGGTGACACCGTCGTTGGTGATCGTGGGAGCGCCGAACTTCTTGTCCAGGACGACGTTGCGGCCGCGCGGGCCGAGGGTGACCTTGACCGTGTCGGCGAGCGAGTTGACCCCGTGCTCGAGCAGGTGACGGGCGTCGTCCGAGAAGCTGAGAATCTTCGCCATGTTTAAGGTCCCTTCACGCACCACCGCCCTGACCCGTGATCACGGGCCAGGGCGGTCAGCACTGTCAGTAGGTCACTTCTCGATGACCGCGAGGACGTCGCGGGCGGAGAGCACCAGGTACTCCTCGCCGGCGTACTTGACCTCGGTGCCGCCGTACTTCGAGTAGAGGACCGTCTCGCCGACCTTGACGTCAACCGGGATGCGGTTGCCCTTGTCGTCGATGCGGCCGGGGCCGACAGCGAGGACGGTGCCCTCCTGCGGCTTCTCCTTGGCGGTGTCGGGGATCACGATGCCCGACGCCGTGGTCGTCTCAGCCTCGTTCGCCTGGACCACGATGCGGTCCTCGAGCGGCTTGATCGCAACCTTTGTCGCGGTAGTCACGGGCATACCCTCCTGGGTACAGGTTTCGCCGGTCAAGGTGATGGCCGGTCTGATGCCTCATGCCACCGGGCGGGGCCGTCGTCGCGGGTGCCGGTCCGCCTGGTGCCTCACCACGCGCCCGGATGGTCGCGCGGCTGGCACCCTCGTGATGAGAGTGCTAATCGGAGATTAGGCCGGAACTAGCACTCCGTCAACCAGAGTGCCAATGAAGTCGCGCGGGGGAGAATGCCTGCGTGACTTGGGAATCGACGGTCCTGCTGCGTACCCCCGAAGGGGTGAAGGCGCTGGACAGCGCCATGGAGGTCGCCGGAAGCGACCCGCTGGCGGCCGCTTCGGCGTTGCGGGCCCGCGGGCTGTCGCCGGAGCTGGCCTCGGCCGCGCTGACCCAGGTCGAGCTGCGCCGGCGCGCGGTGGCGAAGTTCGGCGCGGACGCGGCGTCGATGTTCTTCACCCGGGCCGGTCTGGAACAGGCGACGCGGGCCGTCGTCGCCGAGAGGCGGGCGAGGCGCCTCGCGGCGGCCGGGGTCAGGACCTTGGCCGATCTGGGGTGCGGGCTGGGCTCGGACGCTCTGGCGGCGGCGCGGTTCGGGATTTCGGTGTACGCCGTGGAAGCCGACCCGGAGACGGCGGCTATGGCCGCCGCGAACGCGGAGGCGCTGGGGCTGGACGTACGGGTGGAGTGCGCCGACGCGATGTCGGTGCCGGTGGAGAGATACGACGCGGTCTTCGCCGACCCGGCCCGCCGGAAGGCCGGCCGTGGGCGTGTCTTCGACCCGAAGTCGTACTCACCGCCCTGGGATTTCATCGCTTCTCTGCCCGATCGCGTGCCGCGCACGGTCCTGAAGCTGGCCCCCGGCATCGACCACGACCTGCTGCCGCCCGGCGCCGAGGGCGAGTGGACCAGCGTCGACGGCGATCTGGTGGAGGCGGCCTTCTGGTGCGGCCCCTTGGCCGAAGTGCCCCGCCGAGCAGTGCTGGTCCGTGAGCAGACGTCCGAACTGACGGGTACCGGAACGGAGAAGGCTCCGGTGGGGCCGGTGGGCGCTTTCCTGTACGACCCGGACCCCGCTGTCGTCCGGTCGCACCTCGTCGCCGAGCTCGCCGAGCGGCTCGGTGCCCGCCTCGGCGACCCCGAGATCGCCTATCTCTACACCGATGAGCCGGTGGAGACGGGCTTTGCTCGGCGGCTGGAGGTCACTGATGTGCTGCCGTTCTCGCTCAAGCGGCTTCGGGCGCTTCTGCGCGAGCGCGGGATCGGGCGGCTGGAGATCCGCAAGCGCGGGTCCGCGCTCGAGCCCGAGCAGCTTCGCAAGGATCTGCGGCTCTCCGGGCCGCACGGCGCCTCCCTCGTGCTGACCCGGGTCGCGGGGGCTCCGACTGCCCTGTTGTGCCGGGAGATCTGACCCCAACGGGCACGAATGGGATGTGATCAAGGAGTCACTCAGGGAGATTCGTCACGGTAGTAGCGTTCCGGGCATGGCGAAGAAGGCCGCTGCCGGCACCCCGGCCACCGCGTTGCTGACCTCTCAGAAGGTCGAGCACACGCTGCACCCCTACGACGTGTCGCCGGACGCGCCGAACTACGGCGCGCTCGTGGCCGAGGCGCTCGGTGTGGAGCCGGCCAAGGTCTTCAAGACGCTGGTCGCCGACGTCGAGGGTGCGCTGGTCGTGGGGGTCGTGCCGGTCACCGGCGACCTCGATCTCAAGGCGCTGGCGCATGCCGCTGGCGGCAAGCGGGCCACCCTCGCCGACCGGGCCGCGGCCGAGCGCAGCAGCGGATACGTGCGCGGCGGCATCAGCCCGCTCGGGCAGCGCAAGAAGCTGCCCACCGTGGTGGACGACTCGGCGCTCGCGCTTGATCTGATGTTTATCTCGGCGGGCCGCCGCGGGCTCCAGGTGAGTCTCGCCCCGGCCGATCTCATTCGCCTCACCGGCGGGACAACCGCTCAGATCCGGACATAACGCCCGGCGAGCGCGCGCCGTTACGACAACGTTACGCGCCGGGTGGATCTTTCTCCCGAGAACGGTCCAGATCGGGCATCGGGGTGACTTAGCGTCACGTGGTGAGCGTCGTTAGCGATCTTGCTCAGCTGGTCTCCGGGCCCTCACCAGGGCCGAAGTCCCTGTATCACCGCCGTGTTGCCGGATTGTTATCCCCGGTTACGAGATCGGCTGGCGCCACCGCTTGTGCTACCGGTCGCAACGGGAATACGTTGCCGGACACAACAAACTAGATCCTGATCACACGGCGTCTCGGGGAGCGACACTCCCGACAGCGCAGAACATCGAATCCGATCGAAGGCCCGGATTTACCCGAAAGGACACAAGGAATGCGTAAGGGACTGTTCGCCCTTGCCGCGGTCGGCCTGCTGGCCACCGGCAGCGTTGCCGCCTGTGGCGACGACAAAGGCAGCGACTCCGGTAGTGGCAGTGGCTCGAGCTCGGCCGGCAAGGTCGGCGTGATCCTGCCCGACACCAAGAGCTCGCAGCGGTGGGGCACCGACGACCCGAAGTTCCTCAAGGCGGCGTTCGAGGCGGCCGGGGTACAGGTCGACATCCAGAACGCGCAGGGTGACAAGACCGCGTTCCAGACCATCGCCGACGGCATGATCTCCAGCGGCGTCAAGGTTCTGATGATCGTCAACCTCGACTCCGGCACCGGTAAGGCCGTCCTCGAGAAGGCCAAGAAGGCCGGTATCGCGACGATCGACTACGACCGCCTCACGCTGAGCGGCGGTGCTGACTACTACGTGTCGTTCGACAACGTGAAGGTCGGCGAGCTGCAGGGCCAGGGCCTGGTCGACTGCCTGACCGCGAAGAAGTACACCAAGCCGGTCGTCGCCGAGCTCAACGGCTCCCCGACCGACAACAACGCGACCCTCTTCGCGCAGGGCTACAACTCGGTCCTCGACCCGAAGTACGCCGACGGCACCTTCACCAAGGGCCCGAACCAGGACGTTCCGGACTGGGACAACGCGCAGGCCGGCACGATCTTCGAGCAGATGCTGACGTCGAACAAGAACATCAAGGGTGTTCTGGCGGCGAACGACGGTCTCGGCAACGCGGCCATCTCGGTGCTGAAGAAGAACAAGCTCAACGGCCAGGTCCCGGTCACCGGCCAGGACGCGACCGTTCAGGGTCTGCAGAACATCCTCGCCGGCGACCAGTGCATGACGGTCTACAAGGCGATCAAGAAGGAGGCCGACGCGGCCTCCGAGCTGGCGATCGCGCTGGCCAAGGGTGAGAAGCCGACCACGGCCACCGGCACCACCAAGGACCCGGAGTCGGGCGCCTCGGTCCCGTCCGTGCTGCTGACCCCGGTCTCCATCACCAAGGAGAGCGTCAAGGACGTCATCGCCGACGGCTTCGTCACCAAGGACGCGGTCTGCACCGCCGACTTCGCGAAGGCCTGCACCGAAGCGGGCATCAGCTGACCCCAGCTGATATCGGGCTTGCCCCGAAATCCTGACGACGGCGCCGCTCGCTTCCGATAAAGGAAGCGGGCGGCGCCAGAGTCAGGTGCCCCCCACCCTGCCGCCCCGGGCAACCCCCGCCGTGGGCGGCAAAACCGGTCACTCAGCGAAGGAGAAACACCGTGGCCGCGACACCCCTCCTGGAGCTCAACGGGATCAATAAAGGCTTCGGTCCCGTTCAGGTCCTGCACGACGTCGGTTTGAGCGTCTACCCCGGCGAGGTCACCGCTCTTGTCGGTGACAACGGCGCCGGCAAGTCGACGCTCGTCAAATGCATCAGTGGCATCTACCAGATCGACTCCGGCACGGTCACCTTCGAAGGTAACCCCGTGTCGATCCACGGTCCGAGCGACGCCTCCAGCCTCGGCATCGAGGTCGTCTACCAGGACCTCGCGCTCTGCGACAACCTGGACGTGGTCCAGAACATGTTCCTGGGCCGGGAGAAGAAGCGCGGCATCGTCCTCGACGAGCCCACCATGGAGCAGATGGCCGGCGACGCGCTCGCCAGTCTGTCGGTGCGCACCCTGAAGTCGCTGCGGCAGCTGGTCGCCAGCCTCTCCGGTGGGCAGCGGCAGACCGTGGCGATCGCCAAGGCCGTGCTCTGGAACTCCAAGGTCGTGATCCTGGACGAGCCGACCGCCGCCCTCGGCGTGGCGCAGACCGCCCAGGTGCTCGAGCTCGTGCGCCGCCTGGCCGACAACGGCCTCGGCGTCGTGCTGATCTCGCACAACATGAACGACGTGTTCGCGGTCTCCGACCGGATCGCGGCGCTCTACCTCGGCCGCATGGCGGCCCAGGTCAAGACGACCGATGTGACCCACTCGCAGGTCGTCGAGCTGATCACTGCCGGCCGCAGTGGCAACATCGGCCTGCCTCCCGAGAAGCCCGCGGACTTCAACGGCGACGCCGTCGACATCACGCCGGGAGGCGACAAGTGAGCACCACCACGACCACCACGGCCGGCGGCGTCAAGGTCATCAAGCCGACCGTGAACAGCTACATCCGTGACTACTGGGGCCGCGTCCGCGGCGGTGACCTGGGCACCCTGCCGGCCATCCTCGGCCTCATCGTGCTCAGCCTGATCTTCGGCATCTCGACTGACACGTTCTTCTCCGGCCTGAACTTCGCGAACCTGTTCAACCAGAGCGCGCAGGTCATCTTCATCGCCATGGGCCTGGTCTTCGTCCTGCTCCTGGGCGAGATCGACCTGTCCGCCGGTTTCGCCTCCGGCGTGTGTGGCGCGGTCGTCGCGATCCTGCTGACCAACCACGGCTGGGAGTGGTACACGGCCATCCCGGCCGCGCTGGTCACCGGCCTGGTCATCGGCTTCGTGCTCGGCTTCCTGGTCGCCAAGATCGGCATCCCGTCGTTCGTCGTCACCCTGGCCGCCTTCCTCGGCTTCCAGGGCCTGCTGCTCGTGCTGCTCGGTGGCGGCACGAACATCTCGACCCGCGACGAGTTCTTCAACTCCCTCAACAACGACAACCTGTCGCCCGTGTGGAGCTGGATCCTCACCATCGTCGCGATCGTCGGCTACGCCGGTGTGCAGCTCAACAACGTGCGCAGCCGGGCCAAGCGGGGTCTGGTCACCGACCCGATGGGCATCGTGGCGATGCGCATCGGCGGCCTGGCCGCGCTGCTGATCATCGGTACCGCGATCCTCAGCCAGGAGCGCGCGATCAACCCGGCGATCAACTCGCTGAAGGGCGTGCCGATCGTCGTCCCGATCATGGGCATCTTCCTGGTCATCTGGACGTTCGTCCTCGGCCGCACGGCCTACGGCCGGCACGTCTACGCGGTCGGCGGCAACACCGAGGCGGCCCGCCGGGCCGGTATCAAGGTCGACCGGATCCGCATCTCGGTCTTCGTCATCGGCTCGTTCATGGCCGCGATCGGCGGCATCATGGCCGTCAGCCGGGCCAGCTCGGTCGACCCGAACACCGGTGGCAGCAACATCCTGCTGTACTCGGTGGGCGCGGCCGTCATCGGCGGTACCAGCCTCTTCGGCGGTAAGGGCAAGGTCATCAACGCCGTCATCGGTGGCGCGGTGATCGCCGTGATCGACAACGGTATGGGCCTGCTCGGCTTCAGCTCCGGCACCAAGTACATCGTGACCGGTCTGATCCTGCTCGTCGCCGCCAGCGTCGACGCCCTCGCCCGGCGCAGAGCGGCCGCTACCGGCAACCGATGAGCCGGACCATCCTGGGTACGGGGACGGCACGCTGATGCGGGCCGGCCCCAGCCAGGAGGAGGTGCGGCGGCACAACCTCGGGACCCTGTTGCGTTACGTGCACGTGCACGGCGCCACGTCCCGGGCGGAGCTGACGAGCCTGCTCGGTCTCAACCGCAGCACCATCGGGGCCCTGACCGCCGAGCTGACCACCGCAGGGCTGGTCAGCGAGGCGGCACCACGTGAGACCGGCCGGGCCGGGCGACCGTCGCTGGTCGTCCGGCCCGAGTCGTCCAAGGTCTACGCGTACGCCCTCAGCATCGAGGTGGACCGGCTGCGTGCGGCCCGGGTCGGCCTCGGCGGCCGCATCCTGGACCGGCGCGAGACCGATCGTCCGCGCGGCATGCAGGTGCTCGACGCGGTGCAGCCGCTGGCCGGCTTCGTCCACGACATGCGCAAGGACGTCCCCGACGACGCGCGCTACGTGGGCACCGGGGTCGCGGTGGCCGGCATGGTCCGCCGCGCCGACGGCGTGGTGCGGCTGGCGCCGACCATCGGGTGGGTCGAGGAGCCGGTCGGCGAGGCGCTCGGTGCCGAGCTCGGCGACGCCGGCAAGATCACTGTTGGCAACCACGCCGACGTCTCGGCCCTGGTCGAGCACAGCCGCGGCGCCGCCGTCGGCTGCGACAACGTCATCTACCTCTACGGTGACGTCGGTGTCGGCGCCGGCATCATCGCCGACGGTCACCGGGTGGCCGGTCACGGTGGGTACGGCGGCGAGGTCGGCCACATGGTCGTCAACCCGTACGGCCGCGAGTGCAGTTGCGGCTCGCGCGGCTGCTGGGAGACCGAGATCGGCGAGTACGCGCTGCTCAAGCACGCGGGCCGCGGTGACCGGAGCGGGCGCGAGGCCGTGCTGGGCGTGGTCGACGCGGCCATGCGCGGCGACAGCCAGGCCCAGTTCGCCGTCCGGCAGGTGGGCGACTGGATCGGCTTCGGCGTGGGCAACCTGGTGAACATCTTCAACCCGGAGGCGGTGATCTTCGGCGGCACGCTGCGCGACGTCTACCTCGTCGCCGCCGCCCAGATCCGCAGCCGTCTCACCTCGATCGCCCTGCCCGCCTGCCGCGAGCACATCCGGCTGCGCACTCCCGAGCTGGGCGACGACGCGGCCCTCATCGGCGCCGCCGAGCTCGCCTTCGAACATCTGCTGAGCGATCCCGTCGGCTGAAAAGGCGGGCACATGGTGAAGATCAAAATCATCTATGCTGCCCGCCATGCCAGCCGAAGTGCTGTTCGATGTGGCCGATCACTACCCCGAGGCCCGCGTCGTCCGGACAGCTATGACCGCCCGCGACTGGGTCCAGGTCCGCACCGTCGTCGACCCCCTGCCACCCACCGGCCGCTCGATGCTCCTGGGCGTCGTGGCCGAGGTTCCGGGCGCCGAGGAGACCCTCGAGAAGGTCCTCGCCGACGACCCGCAGGACAGCACGGCCGCCGCCGCACTCGGCCGACGGTGGACCAGCATCGGCTGGAAGATCCGTACCTCGGCCCGCGCCGAGCATGTGAGCGCCGACCAGTTCGCCACCTTTCACGAGCGGTTGCGCCGGGCCGAGGCCGTGCTGATCGACGGCGTCGCCCGCAACCCCGGTGACCCGGCCCTGTGGACGGCCCGGCTGACCTCCGGACGTGGCCTGGAGGTGGGCCTGGCCGAGATCCGCCGCCGCTACGACAAGGTCATCGCCCTCGCCCCGCACCACCTGCCGGCGCAGAACGCCCTGCTCCAGTCGCTCTGCCCGAAGTGGAGCGGGAGCTGGGAGCTGCTGCACCCGTGGGCCCGGGAGGCGGTGCTGGCCGCGCCCGAGGGCTCGGTGCAGGGCTTCCTGGTCGTCGACGCGTACCTCGAGCACTGGATCGACCTTGCCGAAGGCGAGGACCAGCGGTTCCTCTCCAGCGAGCCGGTACGAAACGAGATCTACGAGGCGGCCCGGCGCAGCGTGCTCCATCCCGCTTTCGGCCGCGACTACGGCTGGGTGCGGGCGGCCAGCAGCTTCGCCCTCGTCTTCAGCATGCTGGGCGACCGGGCCTCGGCCGCCGCCATGTTCCGCATGCTCGGCGATTACGCCGAGGAGTATCCGTGGCACTACCTCGGCGACCCGGCCACTCAGATTCGCCAGCGCCGTGCCTGGGCCCTCGGAGGTGCCCAATGATCAGGCAACTGGACGTCGACGGCGTACCCACCCTGCTCGCGCCGACCACCGGGCCCGCGCACGCCGGGCTGGCCTTCCGGGTCGGCTTCGCGGACGAGCCGCTCTACCGCCGGGGCATCACCCACCTGGTCGAACATCTCGCCCTGTACTCGACCGGGGTCGCCGACTACCACTACAACGGCGCCACCGGGGTCGAGTACACGTTCTTCCACATGCAGGGCTCCGAAGAGGACCTGGCCGCCTTCCTGACCGGGGTGTGCTCCTCGCTGCGTGACCTGCCGATGCAGCGCCTGGCCGTCGAGAAGGACCTGCTCCAGGCCGAGGCGAACGGCCGCAACCAGGGCGCGGCCGACAGCATGTCGCTGTGGCGGCACGGCGCCCGCGACTTCGGCATGCCCAGCTATCCCGAGTGGGGCCTGCCCGCGATCACCGAGGACGACCTGCGGGCCTGGGTGCAGCGCTACTTCACCCGGGAGAACGCGGTGCTGTGGCTGGCCGGCGAGGGCGTGCCTGAGGGCCTGCGGCTCGACCTGCCCAGCGGCACCCGGCAACCGGCGCCCACGCCGTCGTCGGCGCTGCCGGTCACGCCCGCCTACTTCACGGCCAACTCCGGGGTGCTGGTCTGGGACGCCGAGGTCGAGCGGGCCGCGCGCTCGTCGGTCTTCGCCGGCGTGCTGGAGCGGGCGATGCGGCGTGAGCTGCGGCAGGAGGCCGGGCTCTCCTACACGGCGCAGGCCAACTACGAGCCCCTCGGCGCGGACCGGGCGCTGGTCACGGCCGTCGCCGACTCGCTGCCGGACAAGCAGGGCGCGGTCCTCGGCGGTTTCGTCGACGTGCTGGCCGCGCTGCGGGTGGGCCGGATCGACGAGGCGGACGTGACGGCCGTGGTGAAGCAGCGGGCCGAGGCCCTGCACCACGCCGAGGAGCAGGGCGCCCGGCTGCCCGGCCAGGCGCTCAACCTGCTGGCCGGCCGGGCCGTGCAGACCGCCGACGAGGCGATCGCCGAGATGCGCGCGGTCGGCCCGGCCGAAGTGGCCGAGGTGGCGGTCACGGCCTCGGCCAACGGTCTGCTCATGGCCCCGCGCACTCGCGCCGACTGGGCCGGCTTCGCGGCCGCGCCCAACCGGTCGGAGACGGCGGTGCCGGGCACGACGTACGCCTCCCTCGAAGGCCCGGACGAGGCCCTGGTGATCGGGCCGGAAGGCGTCAGCTTCATGCGTGGTGGGGAGGCGGCGACCGTACGCTTCGACGCCTGCGCCATCGTCCGGGCGTGGCCTGACGGCGCGCGGTACTTCGTCGGCCACGACGGCATCGCGGTGTCGATCGAGCCCACCCTGTGGGCCGGCGTGGCGGCCGCGCTGCCCTGGCTCGACTCGCACATCCCGGCCGCGCTCCGCGTCGACCAGCCACCGCGCGACCCGGCACAGATTCCGCAGCCGGACGTCTCCGGATGGCCGGCGCCGCAGCGGCCCGGCGGGCGCGTGCTCACCAAGCGGGCCGCGGTCGGCCTGGGCCTGATGGCGCTGGTCCTCATGGGAGTCCCGGTCGCCCTGAGCTTCGCCGTCACCGACGGCAGCCTCACCGCGTCGGACCGGCTGGCGGTGTTCGTGGTCATCGTCTGCCTTGTCATCGGGGCCGGCGCCGTACTCGGCGTCCGCCGCTTCCTCCGCCGCATCAGACGAACCTGAGGGCCCACCCTCCTTACAAGGTGCTTACGGCGTCGTCGCGGACGCCGGCGGGGGAGCAGGATGGGGAGGTGAATCTTTCTGTGCGCTCCGGGCTCTCCGGTGTGGCGGCGGCCGCGGTGGCGGTGGGGGCGGCCGAGGTGGTCGCGGTGCTGACCGGGCCGCTGTCGGCGCCGCTGCTGGCGGTGGGTGGCGTGGTGGTGGACAACGTGCCGGGGCCGGTCAAGGACTTCGGGGTCCAGGTCTTCGGGGTGCACGACAAGACGGCTCTGATCGTGGGGACGGCCGTTTTATTGGCGATTTACGCGTACGGGGTCGGGCTGCTGGCCGCCCGGCGCTGGTGGGCCGGTGTCGCGGGGATCGGGCTGTTCGCGGCGATCGGGGTGGCGGCCGCGATGACGCGGCACGACGCGGGCGTGTTCGCCTGGCTGCCGACGGTGGCGGGGGCGGCGCTGGCCGTGTGGGTGCTGCGCCTGCTTCTCGGTATGGCCGGGGCGCCGTCGATCGCCACGGCCGGCAGCGCGCGGACGGCCGCCGCGACGCCGGTCGGCGTGGGCGCGGCGGGTGGTCCCGCGGGTGCCGGTCTGAGCGTGAGTGGGCAGCACAGCCCGCAGCGGGCGGACGGCCCGGACCACGACGGACCCGAGTACGTGGAGCCCGGTGCCGGTCAGGACGCGTACTTCAAAGGGCCCGAAAGACTCACCGAGAGTGAGCGAAGGCGGTTTTTGAAGGCTTTGGGGCTGGCCGGCGGCGTCGCGCTCGTCGGTGGCGTCGCGGGCAGGCTGCTGACCGGGCGGCAGGCGGTGCGGCAGGCGCGCAGCGAGGTGGTGCTGCCGGCGCCGAGGCAGACGCCACCGGTAGTTCCGGCTGGAGTGCAGGTCTCTGGTGTCACGCCCTATGTATCGACAAATGCTGACTTCTATCGCATCGATACGGCGCTCTATCCGCCGCAGGTCGATCCGGCGACGTGGCAGCTGCGGATCCACGGGATGGTGCGGAACCCGATCACGCTGACCTGGGAGCAGCTTCTCCAGCGGCCGATGATCGAGCGGTACGTGACGCTCGCGTGCGTGAGCAATGAGGTCGGCGGCGATCTGATCGGTAACGCGCTGTGGCTGGGCACGCCGATCAAGGAGCTGCTGGACGAGGCCGATCCGCTGCCCGGCGCCGATCAGGTGGTGCAGCGCTCGATCGACGGGTGGACCTGCGGGACACCGACGGCCGTGCTGCGCGACGGGCGCGACGCGCTGCTCACGATCGGCATGAACGGGGAGCCGCTGCCGGTCGACCACGGGTTCCCGGTGCGCATGGTCGTGCCCGGTCTGTATGGCTATGTGAGTGCGTGCAAATGGATCACCGAGATCGAGTTGAGCCGGTTCGAGGACTTCGACGCCTACTGGGTGCCGCGCGGATGGTCGGCCCAGGGGCCGATCAAGACGGAGTCGCGGATCGACACGCCCCGCGACGGCGCCAAGCGCGAGGCGGGACCGGTCGTGATCGGCGGGGTGGCCTGGGCCCAGCACACCGGCATCGCGAAGGTCGAGGTGCAGGTCGACGACGAGCCGTGGGCGGAGGCGACCCTGGCCGCCACGGTCTCGGTGGACACGTGGCGGCAGTGGAGTTACACCTGGCAGGCGAGCCCGGGGGAGCATCGTCTGCGGGTACGGGCCACGGACCGCAACGGGCAGACCCAGACGAGCACTCCGGCGCCGCCGGCACCGGACGGTGCCACCGGCTGGCATGCGATCAAAGTGAAAATCAGCTGATGAGAACGTCCGCGTGCCACTTCGTTGAAGGCCGCACTACCGGTCCGTCTTGAAAGCGCAAGTCGCTCATACGGTGGCTTGCATGTCCACCGAAGCGGTTGTTGAAGAGCCGTCGAACAACCCGACCCGGCCCCCTGAGGGGGACCGGATCGTCATGATCATGCCGGGTGTGGGCCGGCGTCAGGCCGCCGGCGCCTGCCGCTGTGCCGGAACCGCCGACTTGTGGGGCCGCCCGAGGCGGGCCTCGAGACGAGCAAGGTCGACACGTCCGTGATGACGGTCGGCGAGGTCCTCCCAGCCGACAGCGAGCAGCCGCAGCCGCTCCGCTTCGCTGAAGCCTCCCCAGACCCCGTACGGCTCACGTACCGCGAGGGCGTGGGCGGCGCACTCGGCCCGAACCGGGCAGGCGCCGCACATGGCCTTGGCTTTGGCCTCCCGGCGGTTGCGGGACGAACCGCGCTCACCGTCCGGGTGGAAGAACTGTGCACTGTCCCGGCCTCGGCACAGTCCCAGTCTCTGCCAATCCCAGAGATCGGCGATGGGCCCGGGCAGTCTACGAACGTTCGACATGAAACACCCTCCTCCCGCGTGGCCACGCGGAGTGCGGTCATGAGGGCCCTTGCTCAGGCCTGCCGCGGTGTTACCCCGGTGATCCCTGACTCACACGCACCATGTCGATGTCTTCTGAAGCCGCATGACATCGGTCGAGCAACTCATACCGATCTTTCCCATTTTTTCCATCTAAAGCGCGTAATGCTGCGGCCCTCGCGTGATCTCCTCTGAGAGAGAAGGAGGATCACTGTGCGTACCGTCCTCGTGTGCGTCCGTACCCCGTTGGCGGCCCAGACCGTCGCGTCCACCGCGGCCCGGCTCGGCATGACTGGCGTCGTCCGGACGGCGGTCAGCGAGACCGAGGCCATGATCCGCCTGGCTGAACGGCCGGCTGAAGTGGTCCTGGCTGACACCGCCGTGACCCGTCCCGACAGCGTCGGCTTCACCCGGCGCGTCCTCGCCCGTGCCCCGCAGGCACAGGTCGTCCTCTTCGGTGCCGAGGACCCGCGCGTCGCCGCCGCGGCCGTGGCCGCCGGCGCCCGCGGAGTCATCCGCGGCGTGGAGCACGACCTGGTCAGTGTGGTCGCCAAGGCGCTGCTACTGCTCCTGCTCCCGGTGCGCCCGCAGGGCATGCCGATGAACGGGGCGAACGCCCAGCCGGCCACCGTCGCCGGCGGCGCTCGCAACACCAACTCGACAGCGGCCCGGGCCGCCTATCAGAACGGTCTCAGCGTGGGCTCGCCCAACGCGGCGGCCGTGCCGGCCATGCTGCCGAACTCGCCGATGGTGCCGGCGCAGCGTGGTGATGCCCCGATCGACCCCGCGACCGGCCGGCCGATGGTGGCCTGGCCGGGCAACGAGACCCAGGTCGGCGTGGCCGACCCGGCGCCCGCCGGACGGCGGCTCACGCTCACCGAGCGGGAGTTGCAGGTGTTGCGGGGGATGGCCGACGGCAAGAGCAACGCCGAGATCGGGCGGGAGCTCTTCGTCTCGGAGGACACCGTCAAGACCCACGCGCGGCGGCTCTTCCGCAAGCTGGGGGCCCGGGACAGGGCCCATGCGGTGGCGGCCGGCTTCAGAGCCGGGTTGGTTGCTTAAAGATCTGAGCCGGGGGCCTTAAACCCCCGGCTTATTCTTTGCCTTCGTCGGTTCCCTCGGTCAAGGTGTCGTGTACGCCGTCGGCGTAACCGCGGGCGTACTCCCATGTGACGTAGTGATCGGGGTCCGGGTCGTAGGCCGGCTCGTGCACGCGCGGGCGCCCGTTGGTCAGCAGATGCCGCAGGTTTCCGCGCAGCAGATCCCAGTCGAAGTAGTGCGGCTCGTGGCAGTCCTCACACTCGATGACCAGGCCACGGATGCCGGTCGGACTCAGCAGCGCCTGGTAGATCTCCAGGTCGGAGAGGTCCTCGAGGACGTCCTGCCGTTCGGCCTCGGACAGCGGCTCGGGCTCGGCGTCCTCGCTGAGGTCGTCGAGCTCGGCGGCCGGGTCGGTGGGGTCGCCGTTGAACGGGTCGATCGGCTCTTCTTGCACCCCCATACCGTACTCACCTTCGGTAGATGTGTGCTGGCCCGCACGGCCGGTCCGTCCGCCCGGGTGTCGCGAGGTGGATAGGTACGATGAACCATCCGTCCTCTTGCAGTTAGGGATGCTTTCCGTGGAGACAGATTCCGCTCGTACGGTTCCGCTCGGTCTGACTTTCGACGACGTGCTGCTCCAGCCCGGTGAGTCGGACATCGTGCCCAGCCGGGTGAACACGAAGACCCGCCTGACCCGGAACATCGAGTTGACCATCCCGCTGCTCTCGGCCGCGATGGACACCGTCACCGAGGCGCGCATGGCCATCGCGATGGCCCGCCAGGGCGGCATCGGCGTGCTGCACCGCAACCTCTCGCCCGAGGACCAGGCGGCCCAGGTCGACCTGGTGAAGCGGTCCGAGTCCGGCATGATCACCAACCCGGTCACCTGCAGCCCCGACGCCACACTGCGTGAGGTCGACCAGCTCTGCGGGCGCTACCGCATCTCCGGCGTGCCGGTGACCGACGCCGACGGCACGCTGGTCGGCATCGTCACCAACCGTGACATGCGCTTCGTCACCGACCAGGACGCCAAGGTCCGCGACGTGATGACCAAGTCGCCGCTGATCACCGCGCCGGTCGGGGTGAGCAAGGACGAGGCTCTCGGCCTCCTGCAGAAGCACAAGATCGAGAAGCTGCCGCTGGTCGACGAGAGCGGCCGCCTGCGCGGTCTGATCACGGTGAAGGACTTCACCAAGAGCGAGCAGTTCCCCGACGCGACCAAGGACGACCAGGGCCGGCTGCGGGTCGCCGCGGCCGTCGGTGTCGGCGACGAGTCGTACAAGAGGGCCCGCGGCCTGATCGACGCCGGCGTCGACGTGATCATCGTGGACACCTCGCACGGTCACCAGCGCCAGGTGCTCGACATGATCGCGCGGCTCAAGCGCGACACCGCGACCGACATCATCGGCGGCAACGTGGCCACCTTCGCCGGCGCCAAGGCGATGGCCGAGGCCGGCGCCGACGCGGTCAAGGTGGGCGTGGGCCCGGGCGCGATCTGCACGACGCGCATCGTCGCGGGCGTGGGCGTCCCGCAGATCACCGCCATCATGGAGGCGGCGCGGGCCTGTGGCCCGGCCGGCGTCCCGGTGATCGCCGACGGCGGCATCCAGTACAGCGGCGACATCGCCAAGGCCCTGGTGGCCGGGGCCGAGACGGTCATGCTGGGCGGCCTGCTGGCCGGCTCCGAGGAGAGCCCGGGCGACCTGATCTTCGTGAACGGCAAGCAGTACAAGTCGTACCGGGGGATGGGCTCGCTCGGCGCCATGCAGTCGCGGGGGCAGGCCAAGTCGTACTCCAAGGACCGCTATTTCCAGCACGACGTGCCGGAGGAGAAGCTGGTTCCCGAGGGCGTCGAGGGTCAGGTGCCGTATCGTGGGCCGCTGTCGCGGGTGGTCAGCCAGCTCGTCGGCGGTGTTCGCCTGGCCATGGGCTACGCGGGCGCCGAGACGATCCCTGACCTGCAGGAGCGCGGCCAGCTCATCCGGATCACCGCGGCCGGCCTCAAGGAGAGCCACCCGCACGACATCCAGATGACGGTAGAGGCCCCTAACTACCACTCCCGTTAAGGAAGTCAGAGCATGCGCGACGTAGTGGAGATCGGTCTCGGAAAGACCGCCCAGCGGGGGTATCACCTGGACGACATCGCGATCGTCCCGAGCCGGCGCACGCGCGACGTGGACGACGTGTCCACCGAGTGGCGCCTCGACGCGTACCCCTTCAAGATCCCCTGCGTCGCGCATCCGTCCGACGCCACCATGAGCCCGGAGGCCGCGGTCGCCCTGGGCCGCCTCGGCGGCCTCGGCGTGCTCAACGCCGAGGGCCTCTGGACCAGGTACGAGGACCCGACCAAGATCCTGGAGGAGCTGGCCTCGCTCGATGAGGACGCCGACGCCACCAAGCGGCTCCAGGAGGTCTACTCCGAGCCGATCCGGCCCGAGCTGATCGCCGAGCGGGTGCGGACCATGCGCGAGGGTGGCATCACCGTCGCCGTCCGGGTGTCGCCGCAGCACACGCTGGCGCTGGCCCCGGTGGTGCTCGACGCCGGTGTCGACCTGCTCGTCATCCAGGGCACCCTGGTCAGCGCCGAGCACGTGTCCACCACGGACGAGCCGCTCAACCTCAAGGAGTTCATCGCCGACCTCGACCTGCCGGTCATCGTCGGCGGCTGCACCGACTACAAGACCGCCCTGCACCTGATGCGCACCGGCGCCGCCGGTGTGATCGTCGGCGTCGGCGCGGACGAGTGGTCCACCACCGACACCGTCCTCGGCATCCGGGTGCCGATGGCGTCCGCGATCGCCGACGCCGCGGCCGCCCGCCGCGACTATCTGGACGAGACCGGCGGCCGCTACGTTCACCTGATCGCGGACGGTGGCATCTCCACTTCGGGTGATATCGCTAAGGCGATCGGGTGCGGCGCCGACGCCGTGATGCTCGGTGAGCCCCTCTCGCTGGCCGAGGGAGCACCCGCCGGAGGGGCCTGGTGGCACTCCTCGGCGAGCCACCCGCAGCTGCCGCGGGGCGGCTTCTGCATCGCCGGTGAGCCTGACGGCACCCTCGATGAGCTGCTGTTCGGCCCGGCCGACCGTCCCGACGGCCAGCTCAATCTGTTCGGCGGGCTCCGGCGC
This sequence comes from Paractinoplanes atraurantiacus, assembly GCF_900215205.1. Classification (GTDB taxonomy): domain Bacteria; phylum Actinomycetota; class Actinomycetes; order Mycobacteriales; family Micromonosporaceae; genus Actinoplanes; species Actinoplanes atraurantiacus. The sequence goes on along the minus strand of NZ_OBDY01000012.1, from coordinate 107,178 downwards.
GCGATGGCCAAGTGCGGCTACAGCGACGTCAAGGAGTTCCAGAAAGTCGCGCTGGTCCTCGACCGCTAACCTCGCGCCATGAGGCGTGCAGCGATGGTGCTCGCGGTCACCCTGGTGGCCGCGAGCGGGTGTTCGGGCGACGACGGCGGCAAAGCCGCGCCGGCGGCGAGTTCTTCGTTCACCGCCGGGGCCGACGGTGCCGGCGACCCGTACTTCCCGAAATACGGCAACGGCGGGTACGACGTCGCCGCGTACGACCTGAAGGTGAAGTTCGACCCGAAGACGGATCAGCTCACCGGCACGGCCACCATCAGCGCGACCGCCACGCAGGATCTGTCGTCGTTCAACCTCGACCTCTCCAAGCTGGCCGTGAGCGACGTGACGGTCGACGGCGCCAAGGCGACGTCCTCGGTCTCCGGGGCCGAGCTGACCGTCAAGCCGTCCGGCGGCATCGCCCGCGGGCGCGAGTTCACCACGGTCATCCAGTACGGCGGTCAGCCGTCCCGTCTGGCGAACTCCACACTCGGCGAGGGCGGCTGGCTCGAGACGCCGACCGGGGCGATCGCGCTGGGCCAGCCCGAGTCGGCGAGCACCTGGTACCCGGTGAACGACCACCCGTCGGACAAGGCGACCTGGCACCTCGAGATGACCGTGCCGTCCGGCCTCGAGGTGATCAGCAACGGCGTGCGGGGCGCGACCCGCGACGAGGGCGACTGGACCACCTGGACCTGGACCGAGAGGTCGCCGATGGCCAGCTATCTGTCCTACGTGGTGATCGGCCAGTACCGGATCACCACGGCCACGCACGGCGGCAAACCGATGATCACCGCGGTCGCCGACTCGCTGCCGGCGGACGGGCCGGCCGCGGTGTCGATCGCCAGGACCGGCGAGATCACCGACTTCCTGGCCACCAAGTTCGGTCCGTACCCGTTCGACGCCAACGGCGGTGTGGTCGTCGACGAGCAGCGCATCGGCTACGCGCTGGAGACGCAGTCCCGGCCGGTGTACGGGCCGTCGTTCTTCAACGGCGGCGAGAACGAGACCGTCGTCGCCCACGAGCTGGCCCATCAGTGGTTCGGCGACAGCGTGGCCCTCGACCGCTGGCAGGACATCTGGCTCAACGAGGGCTTCGCCACGTACGCCGAGTGGCTGTGGGACGAGCACGAGAAGGTGCAGACCGTCGAGCAGGCCTTCGACGACACCTACGAGAACTACGGCTGGCTCCAGACGAACGAGACGACCGGCGACCCGGGCGCCAACCGGATCTTCGGCGACGCCGTCTACCAGCGTGGCGGCATGACCGTCTACGCGCTGCGCAAGACCATCGGGGACGCCGCGTTCGACAAGCTGCTCAAGCAGTGGACCTCCGAGCACCGCGACGGCAACGCCACCACCGACGATCTGATCGCGCTGGCCGAGCAGGTCTCGGGCAAGCAGCTCGACGCCTTCTTCCAGAAGTGGCTCTACGAGAAGGCCAAGCCGCCGAAGCCGTAGGTCCTACTTGTCCACCAATTTGGGGTGACTCGCCAGATACCCGGCGGCCTTGCCCTGGGCGACGGCGGTGACGAAACCCTTGCCCTCGGAGGTCAGCCGCTCACCCAGATAGCCGCTGCCGCCGGAGACCCCGTCTCCGGGCAGGGTGACCCGAGTGATGTTCTTCGCGGTCAAATTCCTCAGCGCGTACGCGTATTCGACCGGCCGCCGTCCGCCCAGATAGACCAGCGTGTCGCCGAGCGCTTCGACGATGCCCTCCAGCGCGGCCGGGTCGTCGGCCAGGTCGCGGCTCAGCGCCTTGTCGAACAGGGCCGAGACCAGCTGCCGCTGGTGGCGCTGCCGGTCGTAGTCGCCGTTGGGCAGGCCGTAGCGCTGGCGGGCGTAGTCGATCGCCTGCCAGCCGTTCAGGTGCCGCTTGCCGGCCTGATAGACGGCCTGCGGCCCGATGTAGTCGCCGCCGGAGAGCGGCCGCAGGGTGCCGTCCGGCTTGCGGTGTCGCGACTTGACCGTCTGGTCGATCACCAGGTCGACCCCGCCGAGCCGGGCGGTGAGCCGCTCCAGGCCGCCGAAGTTGAGGACGGCGCCGGCCTGGAACTCCTTGATGCCGGTGTACTGGCTGATCGTCTTCGAGAGAAGCGCGTAGCCCTTCTTGACGTCGCGGCTGTCGCCGGCGCCCCGGCTCATCGCCTCGGTGAGCTTGTGGGTGCCGCCGCTGTAGCTGACCCGCAGATCGCGGGGCAGGGAGTAGAGGTAGGCCTTCTTCAGCCCGGGCTCGACGTGCAGCAGCATGATCGCGTCGGCGTGCGGCTGCCAGTCGGGGATGCTGACCCGGGTGTCCACACCGATCAGCAGCAGGTCGAGCGGGCCGGTGATGTCGGCCCCGGGCGACGGCGGCGCGGTGGTGGGCGCGGTCGTGGGCGGCGCGGTCGTGGGCGGGGCCGAGGCCGGCGGGGCCGGTGCGGCCTCGGGCTCGTCATCGGATCGGACCGCCCAGGCGATGCCCCCGCCGACGAGCAGGATCAGCACGACCGCCGCGCCGATCCATAGACCAAGCCTGCTGTTCCGCATGCCGGAACACTAATTGAGGATGATCACCAGCTCAACGAGGGCCCTTTCCCGCAGTGTGAAACAGGTCATTGCGATTCACCCGAACGGCCGTACGCTGGCCGCCGCCATCAACGGGGGAGGCAGCTTCGATGAAGCTCACCAAACGACGGATCACCGTCGGCGCACTGTCCACGGCCGTCGTCGTGGCGATGACGAGCGTGACCACCTGGGCCCTGGCCGACACCAAGGCGACGACTCCGCAGTCCGGCTCGCCCGTGCGGCTGGTCGTCGGCTACAAGGACGGCGCCAACCGGGTCGCGGCCACCAACACTCTTTCCGCGGCCGGAGCGCGCAAGCTCGACGCGGCCGCCGACAGCGCGGCCCTCGACCAGATCCGCGCGTCGACCGTGCAGGTGCCGGCCGCGCGCAGCGCCGCCACGATCGCCGCCCTGCGCAACGACCCGAACGTGGCCTACGTCGAGGTCGACCAGCAGCGCAAGGCGACGCTGGTCCCGAACGACGAGGCCTACCAGGAGGGCGAGCAGCCCGAGATCGACGAGGTCCGCGCGCCGCTGGCGTGGGACCAGACGACCGGCGGCGCCTCGCCCGTCAAGATCGCGGTCGTCGACACCGGCGTGAACGCGGTCGGCGACCTGGCCGGCGGCGCGGTGCTGGCCGGCTACGACTTCGTCAACGGCGACGCGTCCCCGGCCGACGACGCGGGCCACGGCACCGAGGTCGCCTCCCTGATCGCCGCTCGCGGCAACAACACCAGGGGCATGGCCGGCCTGTGCTGGACCTGCCAGATCATCCCGGTCAAGGTGCTCGACAGCCAGGGCAGCGGCTGGGACAGCGACGTGGCGGCCGGCATCACCTGGGCCGTCCAGCACGGCGCCAAGATCATCAACCTGTCGCTCGGCGGCCCCACCTCCTCCAAGGTGCTCTCCGACGCGGTGGCCTACGCCAACACGAACGCCGTGCTGGTCGTGGCCGCGGCCGGCAACCGGGTCAGCGCCGGCGACCCGCTGACCAACCGCTCGTACCCGGCCGCCTACGGCGACGTGGTGTCCGTGGCCGCCACCGCCCAGCGGTCGAACGCGCTCGCCTCGTACTCCTACCGGAACAAGGCCGGCGACACCTGGGTCGACCTCGCGGCGCCCGGCACCGTGACGGCCATGGACCGGTACGGCAACTACAACAACAAGGTCGACGGCACGTCGTTCGCGGCGCCGATCGTGTCCGGCATCGCCGGCCTGATCAAGGCCAAGAACCCGAGCTTCACCGGCTGGTCGCTGATGAACGCGCTGCAGAACTCGGCCGCGCAGCACAAGATCAGCGGCACCGGCGTCAACTACGGCAAGATCGACGCTCCGCACGCGCTGACCTACGCCACCGACACGGTCAAGCCGAAGTCGACCGGCATCATCCCGTCGCAGAACGCGCTGGTCCGCGGCACGGCCACCTTCACCGCGGGCGGCGCCAGCGACAACAAGTCGGGCGTCCGGCTGGTCCAGCTCTTCGTCAACGGCGTGAACAAGGGCTACGCGGCCAAGGCGCCGTGGAGCGTCGCGCTCAAGACGAACGCGTACAACGGCCCGATCAAGGTCCGGATGGTCGTCTGGGACAAGGCCGGCAACTCGTTCCAGCCGTCCGAGCGCACGGTGATCGTCGACAACATCGCACCGGTCGTGAAGATCACCTCGGCCCCGAAGAGCGGCTCGAAGATCACCGGCACGGTGACGGTCAAGTTCGCCGCCTCGGACGCCCGCGGCGTCAAGGTGACCCAGCTGCTGATCAACGGCAAGGTGTCGCAGGTGCGGTCGACGACCACGCCGTTCACGTTCAAGGCGACCTCGGTGCCGAACAACACCACGGTGCAGCTGCGGACGTACGACAAGGCCGGCAACGCGGGCCTGTCGGCGAAGTACACGTACAAAAGGTGAACAACCTGACCGCAACCGGGAGGGACCGGAACGGTCAGTGAGCGAACCGAAGTGAAGGGAGCCGGCCACTCTGGCCGGCTCCTTTTCGCTTTGGAGGTCCTCGCGTGCTCGGTCGGGTCGGAAAGCTCTTCGCAGGTCTGCTGGCCGGTGCCGCGATGTTCGTGGCGCCCACCGGTGACGCCGCGATGGCCTCGGCCGACGGCTGGTCGAAGCCGAACGACCCCGGCTTCTCGACCCAGTGGGGCCTCAAGCAGACCCGCGTCGACCAGGTGTGGAACACGCTGCGCGGCAACACCCGGGTGATCGTCGCCGTGCTCGACACCGGCGTGAACCCGTTGCCCGACCTGCGCACCCGCATGCTGCCCGGCTACGACTTCGTCAACGGCGACAGCAACCCGGCCGACGACAACGGCCACGGCACGATGGCGGCCGGCGTGGTCGCCGCGGGCGGCGCCAACCGCACCGGCATCGCCGGCATCTGCTGGAACTGCCGCATCCTGCCGGTCAAGGTGCTCAACGCCAAGGGCAGCGGCAGCTACACCGCCATCGCCCAGGGCATCCGGTTCGCGGCCGACCGCGGCGCGCGCGTCATCAGCCTGTCGCTGGGCGGCAACGCCGACAGCGGCGTCCTGCGCGACGCCGTGACGTACGCCGAGGCCAAGGGCGCCCTGATCGTCGCCGCGGCCGGCAACAAGGGCGTCTCCGCCCCGCACTACCCGGCGGCCATCCCGTCGGTGCTGGCCGTCGGCGGTGTCACCTCCACCGGCGCCCGCTACAGCTGGTCCAACTACGGCTCGTGGGTCGACGTGACCGCGCCCGGCTGCAACCCGGCCCAGGGCCCGTCCGGCGCGATCGGCCAGTACTGCGGCACCTCGTCGGCCGCCCCGTTCATCGCCGGCGTGGCCGGCCTGCTCGCCTCCAGCCCTCTGCAGCCCACCGCGGGTGAGATCCGGGCCGCCATCGTCGGCACCAAGTCGTCGCCGTCGGGCCGGGTCGACGCTCTGAAGGCCCTCCAGGCCCTCCGGTAAACTTTGCCGGTGAGTACTCCCCGACCCGTCCTCGTCGTCGATTTCGGCGCCCAGTACGCCCAGCTGATCGCCCGCCGCGTCCGCGAGGCGCGGGTCTACTCGGAGATCGTCCCGCATTCGATGCCGGTCGCCGAGATGCTGGCCAAAGACCCGGCCGCGATCATCCTGTCCGGCGGCCCGTCCAGCGTCTACGAGCCGGGCGCGCCCGTGCTCGACCCGAGCCTGTTCGACAACGACGTGCCCGTCTTCGGCATCTGCTACGGCTTCCAGGCCATGGCGCAGGCGCTGGGCGGCACGGTCGCGCACACCGGCTCCCGGGAGTACGGGCGCACCCTGCTCAGCGCCCAGGGCGGCACCCTGCTGCGCGAGCTCCCCGACGACCTGCCGGTCTGGATGAGCCACGGCGACAGCGTGGCCGTGGCCCCGCAGGGCTTCGCGGTGACCGCGTCGACGCCGGGCGCTCCGGTGGCCGCGTTCGAAGACCTCACGGCCAAGCGGGCCGGCGTGCAGTTCCACCCCGAGGTGGCGCACACCGAGCAGGGACAGGAGATGCTCAAGCGCTTCCTGTACGACATCGCGGGCCTCGAGCCGACCTGGACGTCGTCGAACATCATCGAGGAGCAGGTCGCGGCCATCCGCGAGCAGGTCGGCGACAAGCAGGTGATCTGCGGTCTGTCCGGCGGTGTCGACTCGGCGGTTGCCGCCGCCCTCGTGCACAAGGCCATCGGCGACCAGCTGACCTGCATCTTCGTCGACCACGGCCTGCTGCGCGCGGGCGAGGCGGAGCAGGTCGAGAAAGACTACGTGGCCGCCACCGGCATCCGGCTCAAGGTGGTCGACGCGGCCGAGTCGTTCCTGGGGCACCTGGCCGGGGTCACCGACCCCGAGCAGAAGCGCAAGATCATCGGACGCGAGTTCATCCGTACGTTCGAGGCCGCGGCCCGCGAGCTCGACGCCGAGCGGCACATCGAGTTCCTCGTGCAGGGCACGCTCTACCCCGACGTGGTGGAGTCCGGCGGCGGCACCGGCACCGCCAACATCAAGTCGCACCACAACGTGGGCGGTCTGCCCGACGACCTCCAGTTCGCGCTCATCGAGCCGCTGCGCACGCTGTTCAAGGACGAGGTGCGGGCTCTGGGTACGGAGTTGGGCCTGCCCGACGAGATGGTCCAGCGGCACCCGTTCCCCGGGCCGGGCCTGGCCATCCGCATCATCGGCGCGGTCGACCGGGAGCGGCTCGACCTGCTCCGCGCGGCCGACCTGATCGCGCGCGAGGAGCTGACCGCGGCCGGTCTCGACCGCGACGTCTGGCAGTTCCCGGTGGTGCTGCTGGCCGACGTGCGCAGCGTGGGCGTGCAGGGCGACGGCCGCACGTACGGTCACCCCGTGGTGCTGCGGCCGGTGTCGAGCGAGGACGCGATGACCGCCGACTGGTCGCGCCTGCCCTACGACGTGATCGCCAAGATCTCGACCCGGATCACGAACGAGGTCCGCGAGGTCAACCGGGTCGTGCTCGACGTGACGAGCAAGCCGCCGGGCACCATCGAGTGGGAGTGACCGCTCACCACTCTTCCGGCATGAGGAACCACATCAGGGGATAGGCGAGCAGGGCCGCGCCCCAGGTGGCGGCGGCCAGCACGACGAAGGCGACCCGGACCAGCACCGGGTCGATGCCGAAGTAGCGGCCGATGCCGCTGCAGACGCCGGCCCCGACACGGTCGTCCTTGGGGCGGCGGAGGAGCTTGTAGGGTGCCTCGTTCATGTCTCTATGGTGGGACTGGGCGGGGCCCTACGACCTCGGTGAAGGCCCGGATACGTACCCTGAAATGATGGTTACGGGCCGTGGTCGATCTAGTGCACGTTGTCCCTGGCAACGCTCTGATCAGGGATTACGCAGCGCGAGCACCCTGTCAGGAATCCGACAGATGTTTTCTGCAGTTAACATATTCCGGGCAGAATGCCGCCCGTGACCCCCGCACTCGAACCGCTCCGCCGGATCGCCGCCTACGCCGTCGCCCGCGACGACGAGGGCCGCGTGCTGCTGGTCCGGGCCTCCACCAGCTCCGGCACGCCGGGCGTCTGGTCCCTGCCCGGTGGCGCCGTCGACCACGGCGAAGATCCCAACCACACCGTCGTCCGCGAGACGGCCGCCGAGACCGGCCTTTCCGTGGCCGTCACCGGCCTGCAGGACGTCCTGGCCGACATGCGCTCCCTGCCGCACCGAGGCGTCACCATCCACACCGACCGCCTCATCTACGAGGTGTCGATACGGGGCGGCACGCTGGTCGACCGCATCGGCCACCCCACCGACCTGGCCCGCTGGCACACGCTGGAGGAGGCCGGGCGCCTCAAACTGCGCCAGTTCACGGCGGACGCGCTCGGGCTGGGCAGCGCCTCGGCCGACCTGCGGCCCGAGCCGGCGCCCACCTTCCCGTCCTTCTACGCCTATCCGGGTCCGGACGGGCTGCACCGGGCGCAGCGCTTCGCGGCGTACGCGATCGCCACCGACCCGCACGACACGAGCCTGCTGCTGACCCGCATCGCCCCCGGCTATCCGGGCGAGGGCCGCTGGCACCTGCCCGGCGGCGGCACCGACTACGGCGAGCAGCCGGGCACGGCGCTGATCCGCGAGCTGGTCGAGGAGACCGGCCAGGAGGGCCGGCTGGTCGAGCTGCTCGGCGTGGCCAGCCACCGCGACGCGGCCTCGCTCGGCCCCGAGGGCTACCCGATCGACTGGCACGGCGTGCGTGCCTTCTACCGGGTGATCGTCGACGCCCCGACCGAGGTGATCGTCAAGGATGTGGGCGGCTCCACCTCCGAGGCGCGCTGGATGCCGGTCAAGGAGGTCGCCGACCTCCCCGAGGACCAGCTGACCGAAGTGACGGCCGAGGCGCTGCGAAAGGCGCGGCTAATCTGATCTGGTGAAGATCAGACGCGTCGGGGCCTACGGAATCTGTCGCGACGAGACCGGGCGGGTGCTGCTCGCCCGGAACTCGCCACGCAGCGAGTTCCCCGGCCTGTGGACCCTGCCCGGCGGCGGCGTCGAGCGGGGCGAACACCCGAACGACGCGGTGGTGCGCGAGTTCGCCGAGGAGACGGGCCTGGCCGTACGGATCGACGGCCTCAACACCGTCACCGCCGACGTCTTCCCCCTGTCGAGCGGCGCCCTGGAGCACACCGACCGAATCATCTACGACGTCACGGCTCTTGCCGGCACTTTGCGAAACGAAGCCGAGGGCACCACAGAGCTCGTCGAGTGGGTAGCCGACCCGGCCGCCCTCCCACTGATGCCTTTCACCGCCGCCGCCCTCAACCTCACCCCCAATGCCCCCACCTCCAGCGCCGCCTCCCAGCCCCACCCCACCTCCAGCGCCGCCTCCGAGCCTCACTCCGCGCCCGGCGCCGTCTCTGAGCCTCACCTCGCGCGCGGCGCCGTCTCTGAGCCTCGCCCCGCGCGCGGCGTCGTCTCTGAGCCTCGCCCCGCGCGCGGCGCCGTCTCTGAGCCTCACTCCGCGCGCGGCGCCCACCCTGCGCCCGGCGCCGTCTCCGAGCCTCACCCCGCCTCCGGCGCTGCCTCCGAGCCTTCTCGCCTCGCCTCCGAGCCTTCTCGCCCCGCCTCCCAGTCCTTCCCCTCCTCCGAGGCCGCAGCCGTCTTAGGACGCTCCCCCTCCTCCTCACCTGACATTTCCGAAAAGTCAGGCGAAAAGGGTGGTGGTGTGGTGGGCTCGGAGACTGCGCGGGCCGAGGCGTTGCAGCGCTCTGGTGACGGTGGCGAGACTGCGCGGCCGGAGGTGGTGCAGCGTTCGGAGGTGGGCGGGGAGACCGCGCGGGCCGAGGCGGTGCAGCGCTCGGAAGAGGGCGGAGAGACTGCGCGGGCGGAGGTGGTGCAGCGCTCTGCGGAGGGCGGGGAGACCGCGCCGCGGGGGCCGGTGCAGCGGTTTGGGGCGTATGCGGTGGCCTCGGACTCCTCGGGGCGGGTTCTGCTCACCCGGATCGCCTCGGGCTATCCCGGGGCCGGGCGGTGGCACGTGCCCGGTGGGGGGACCGATCATGGGGAGACGCCGGAGGCGGCGCTGGCTCGGGAGGTTTTTGAGGAGACCGGGCAACACGGGCGGGTGACTGGGCTGGTGGAGATCTCGCACCGGTACGACCCGGCGGCTGTGGGGCCCGAAGGGACGCCGATCGACTGGCATGTCATTCGTGTCCTGTTCCGGGTGGAGGTCGACACGCCGACCGAGCCCGTGGTCAAAGAGGTGGACGGCTCGACCGCCGAGGCGCGGTGGTTCACGCTGGCCGAGGCCGGGCGGCTGGCGCTCACCGAGCCGGCGGCCGTCGCCGTAGCCCGAATCGGGGCGGAACGGGCGAGTTAGAATCGTTACGCGGGAGGGGAGTTCTGATGGCCCCGTCCCGACCGCCCGGCCAAGGAAAGACCCGGAGGAGCACCTGCCAACGACGGTCGATCGACTTCTCGCCAAGGTCGTCCGGCTGTGCGATGGTGTACACCGCGAATTTCCCCGGTCCGCGTGTGCGGCGGGCTACCGGGACCTAACCCACCGCAAACGTGCAGGTGGGCCATCTCATCCCATGGAGGAAGCACGTGCCGAGAACCCCTTGGCGCCGGCGTCGATCGACGGATAGCCCCCGTCCCGCCGGTCGTCGTTGGGCAGGCCGTCTGCGCCGCGGAGGAACCATCGCGCGGCAGGCCCTGATGGTGCGGGTCGGCCGCCGGAACGCTGAGTCCGGCCGGGCCGCCACCGCGACCAGGGCAGAAGTCATCTACACCGGTGCCGAGCACGGTCGGGCCCTCGGCCCCTCCGTTCCGCATCTGGCGATCCCAGCCGTCGTCGAAGAGGCCGCGCCGGCCTCCCTGCTGCCCGGTGAGCACACCGCGGCCCGCAAGGTGCGCTTCGCGATCGTCAACGGCTGCACCATCGCCAGCCTGGCCCTCGGCCTCACGGCGATCTTCCTGGCCATGCACGGCGACGTCCGCCTGGCCGCGGCCTGCCTGGTCGCCTGCGTCGCGTTCGACGGCCTCGACGGGGCTCTGGCCCGCAAGCTCGGCGTCTCCAGCCCGTTCGGCGCCCAAATGGACTCGCTGGCCGACATGTGCTCGTTCGGCCTGGCCGCGCCGGTCGTGGTCTACGCCTCGCTGGCCCACTCGGTGCCGACCCCGGCCGCCGCGGTGGCCTGCGTGCTCGTCGCGGCCTGCGCCGCGATCCGGCTGGCCCGCTTCAACGTCTCACCCAAGGACGGCAAGTTCTTCTGCGGCGTGCCGACCACGATGGTGGCCGCGGTCCTCGCGGTGTCCGTGCTGATCGGCCTGCCGCTTCCCGGCCTGGCCCTGCTCGGCGGTGTGGCCCTGCTGGCCTTCGCCATGGTCTCGAGCTTCCCGTACGCGAAGCTGGCCCGCCTCGTGCGGCTCCCGGCCTGGCTGTGGCTGCTCCCGATCGTCGGCGCCCTGGTCGACGCCCGCCTGACCTTCGTGATGGTCGTGGTGACGTACCTGCTCAGCGGCCCGGTCCTCTGGATGCGCGAGAGGCGAACCGCGTAAGCGAAAGAAAATGGCCGCCCCGGTGGGGGCGGCCATTTTTGTCTAAAGCCAGCGGGCGATCACTGAGGAACCGCCGATGACCTTGTCGTTGACGGCCACCAGCGGCTCGGCCGCCCCGGCCGGCAGGTAGACGTCGGTGCGCGAGCCGAACCGGATCAGGCCCATCCGCTCGCCCTTGGCGACCAGCGTGCCGACCGGCGTGCGCTGCACGATGCGGCGGGCGATCAGACCGGTCCGCTGGGCCACCACGACCGTGCCGTGCTCGGTGTCGAGCACCGTGTAGGCGGCCACGTTGTGCTCGGCGGCGGCCGTCATCGCGTTCGCGTAGCCGCCCTCCTCGACGAAGTGGTCGGACACCCGGCCCGCCACCGGCACCCGGTTGACGTGCACGTCGAGGACCGACAGGAAGACCGCGATCCGCAGGAACTCGCCGCTGCCGAAACGCTCGTCGGTCATCCGCTCGACCGACAGCACCCGGCCGTCGGACGCCGCCACCACGGCCGACGGGTCGCTGGGCACGTCACGCTCGGGGTCACGGAAGAACGCCGCGACCGGCGCCGCGGCCAGCGCCGGCAGCAGCCACAGCTTCGACTTGGGCCGGGCCCGGCGGGCCAGCGCGGCCAGCCCGAGCGCGATGCCCGCGGCGGCCACGCCGTTGGAGTCGATGTGCATCGAGCGGGTCACCGGCACGCTGGACGGCCGGTAGGCCGGGGCCAGGGTGGCCGCCACCCGCGGGTCGGCCGCGGTGAACCGCAGCTTGTGCACCCGCAGCGGCGGCTGGTTGCGCAGCACCAGGTCGGAGCCGACGCCGAACAGCGCGCCCTGCCGGAACAGCTCGGCCGCGGCGCCACCGGTGCGGCCCGGCGTGGCCGGGGTGGCCACGGTGAGCACGGCGCCCTCGTTCAGATATTTCCCCAGGCGGTCGAGCAGGACCCGGACCTCGTCGGCGGTGCCGGTCAGCGGCTCGCCCACGATCACCACGTCGGCCGGCTCGGCCTCTTCGAGCGCGTCGACCACCCGCACCCGGTCGGCGATCCAGCTGCCCAGCCCGGTGATGTGGTCGCGCAGCAGGTCGGCCGTGCTGCGCTCGCCGGCCACCAGGGTGAGCTTGTCGGCCGGCAGCAGGGCCTCGACGGCGGCCGCCACCACCTCGGTGGCGTGGTCGGCGGCGAACACCAGGGCGGTGGTGGGCGCGTTGTGCCGGGCGAACTCGGCGGTCAGGGCCCGGGCGGCGACGGGGCCGACCCCGGCGATCGGAGCGTTGGACACCACGGGGTACGTCATGGCCACGAGCATATGGGGCTACTTCTCCGGTGACGCGGGGTGCTCCTTGGTGAACCGCTCGGACGGCTCCTCCAGGAGCTCCCGGACGATCGACGCGTGCATCTCCGGCGGGAGGTCGCCGGGGATCTCCGGGTCGGGGGCCGGAGCGGGCACGGCGGTCGCCATGGCCGGCTCGGGGGTGCCGCCCCGGGCCGACCGGAGCGCGCCGAGCAGGCCGATCACGCCGAAGACGATCAGGCCGCCGGCGACCAGCCAGCCCACCGCGGGCAGGTGGACGTTGACCACCGCCGAGACCGCCCACCAGGCGACCACCAGCAGGAACAGGATGCCGAAGCTGAGCGAGACGCCGTCGGCGCGGTGTGGCCTCATCGGTGCACCTCCAGGTTGCCCGCGTCGAGCCGCAGGTCGAGCTTGAGCGTGCCGCCTCCGGCGCCGTCCGGGCCGAGGTCGGTCAGATTCTCGTTGTTCAGCGACTCGCCCTCGAAGGTCTTGCCGAGGATCTCGGCCCGGCCGTTCTGGACCTGCAGGGAGGCGGTCGTGTCGACAGTCGGCGGCAGGAGCACCCGCACCTGGCCGAACTTCATGTTGACGGTGATCGTCTGCTGCTGGCCGGCGAAATCGATCTGGCGCAGGTCGATCGTGGCGTCGCCGAGGGTGAAGTCGTAGCGGTCCGCGACCTGGGCCAGGGTGGTCGGCCGGTAGACGCTGTTGGCCACGTCGTCGCCCCAGCGCTCGGAGCCGGTCGCGGCGAACAGGCCGAGAGTGGCGATCAGGCCGAGCGCGATCAGGCCGCGGGCCCGGCCGAGCCAGGTGCCGACGATCAGGCCGGCCGCGATGGTGGCCAGCGCCGCCGCGAAGTAGGCCGAGACGGCGATGCTCGCGCCGGCCGTGTCGATCGCGGCCATCACGCCCATCACCACGATCAGCGCGAAGAAGGTGAGGCGGCCCAGCTTGGAGCGCTCCTTCGGCTTCTTCGGCGGCTTGGCCGCGGGCGGGGCGGGCGGCGCCGGCGGATAGGTGGCCGGCGTGGGCCGGGCGAACGGCCCGTGCGGCGCGAACGGCGGCCGGTAGGCACCGGGCGGCGGGGCGAACGGGGCTGCCGGCGGCGGGGCGAACGGAGCCGTCGGCGGCTCGGAAGGCGGGGCGGAAGGCGGGGCGGAAGGCGGGGCGGAGGCCGCCTCGAGGGGAGCCGTCACCGGCTCGAAGGGAGCCGTCACCGGCTCGACCGGCGGCTCGGTGGCCGGGGTGGTCGAGGTCGCGGCCGGTCCGGGCGTGGGCGCCGTGGCGAACTCGGCGGTGGGGAAGGCGTCCGGCGGCGGCGTGGGGCCCGGGTGGGAGTTCGACCGCTTGATCAGGATGATCGCGCCGAAGATGACCGCGCACGCCAGCAGGCTGGCCCGCACCCCGTCCTGCACGATGAAGGCGAACGACAGCACGGCCGCGCCACCGAGGACCACCACCGAGAGCGGGGTCATGCCGGCCCGGCCCTTGCCGAGCAGCGACTCGATCGGCGAGGCGGTGTCGCCCTCGGCCGGGATGATCAGCCAGCCGATGAGGTAGAGCAGCACACCGACACCGCTGATCACGCCCAGCACGGCGAACAGCACGCGCCACAGCACCGGGTCGGTGTTGGTGGCCCGGGCCAGCGCGCCGGAGACGCCGGCCAGGTAGCGGCCCTGGCGCGGGCGGACCAGCTTGTCACGGGAGAAGGGCGGCCCACCGGCCCACGGTGGGGCGTTCCTCTCCGCAGCGGGGGGCGCCTGTTGGGTGCCCTGCGGTTCGGCAGCTTCCTCGTTCATGGCATCGATCCTCGCCCCTCGTGCACCCGAGACGCTTCCGGCGGCGACCCTGAGGCCACCCTGAGATCCGGGCCGCCGGATACCAGGGGAAGTTCCCCGTGGTCCGCGCGGCCGGAACGTGTGACGATCGAAGGACACAACCGAGGAGGAGCCATCAGCGCCGCCGCCGCACCGCCCACCCGCCGCCTGTCCAGGCCGCGCGACCACCGCATCATCGCGGGCGTCGCGTCCGGGCTCGCGCAGCACCTCGGCGTGTCCGTGCTGGCCGTGCGCATCGCCCTCGTCGTCCTGCTCGGCTTCAACGGCCTCGGCCTGCTTCTCTACGCGGCCTTCTGGGCCGTCCTGCCGCAGCAGGTGCCCGCCGCCGGCGAGCCGGCCAAGCGGCGCGACCTGGCCATGCTGCTGCCGTTCGGCGCCATCGGCCTCGGTGTCATTCTCCTGCAGGCCCTGGTCTTCAAGGACAACGTGGCCGGCACGGTCGGCTGGCTGATCGCCGTGGTCGCGGTCGGCGCCGGCATCATCTGGCATCAGGCCGACCCGACGCGGCGCCAGTGGGGCGCCAACATGCCGCAGACGCCCTGGCTGGCCGCCGTGGTGGCCGAGAGCGACAGGCGTTTCTTCCTGCTGCGCTTCATCGGCGGTGGCGTGCTGGTCGCGACCGGCGTCATCGGTGTGGTCGCCGTCTATGCGCCGGCCGGCAGCCTCACCTCGGTCATCAACGGCGTGATCTTCGCGCTGGTCGGCCTGCTCGGCGTCGGCGTGGTGGCCGCGCCGCTGCTCTGGCGCATGTTCAACCAGCTCCGGGCCGAGCGCGAGGGCCGCATCCGTGAGCAGGAGCGGGCCGAGGTGGCCGCCATGATCCACGACCAGGTGCTGCACACGCTGGCCCTGATCCAGCGCAACTCGGCCGACATCAAAGAGGTGCAGCGGCTGGCCCGCGGCCAGGAGCGCAGCCTGCGCAACTGGCTCTACAAGCCGACGGCGTCGCCCACCGAGCGCTTCGCGGCCGCCCTCGAGCAGGCCGCGGCCGAGGTCGAGGACACCTATGCGATCAGTGTCGAGACCGTGGTGGTCGGCGACACCGAGTGCGACGAGCGGGTGGCGGCCCTGGTCGCGGCGGCGCGCGAGGCCCTGGTCAACGCGGCCCGCCACGCCGGCGTGCAGACGGTGTCGCTCTACGCCGAGGTCGAGCCGGACGAGCTGAGCGTCTTCGTCCGCGACCGCGGCGCCGGATTCGACCTGCAGGGTGTGCAGGAGTCGCGGCACGGCGTGCGAGGCTCGATCATCGGACGGATGCAGCGTCACGACGGCAAGGCGGAGATCCGCAGTGCCGTCGGCGACGGCACAGAGGTCCGGCTGACGCTTCCCGTGTCGCGGGACAGCGTGACGGCCGGTAAGGAGGCAGCACGATGACCGAGCCCGCGAGCGAGAGCCGGCGGCTCACCGTCTTCCTGGTGGACGACCACGCGATGTTCCGCGCGGGGGTGCGCGCCGAGCTGGGCGCGCATGTCGACGTCATCGGCGAGGCCAGCACGGTGGCCGAGGCGGTCACCAAGATCGCGGCCGCCGAGCCCGACGTCGTGCTGCTCGACGTGCACATGCCCGACGGCGGCGGCCGCGCGGTGCTCGACGCGATGCGCCGCACCCACCCGCACGTGCGCTTCCTGGCGCTGTCCGTCTCCGACGCGGCCGAGGACGTGATCGGCCTGATCCGGGCCGGCGCCCGGGGCTATGTGACCAAGACGATCTCACCGGACGAGCTGGCCGCGGCGATCCGCCGGGTGGCCGACGGCGACGCCGTCTTCAGCCCCCGCCTGGCCGGTTTCGTGCTGGACGCCTTCGCCTCGCGGCCCGACGTGCCGGTCGCCGACCCGGAGCTCGACCAGCTCACCAACCGCGAGCGCGAGGTCCTGCGGTTGTTGGCGCGCGGGTACGCGTACAAGGAGATCGCCAAGGAATTGTTCATCTCGATCAAGACCGTCGAGACGCATGTCTCGAACGTCCTGAGGAAGCTCCAGATGAGCAACCGTTACGAATTGTCACGTTGGGCGGCCGACCGCAGGCTCGTCTGATTGATCTTCACGCGGGCGCTGCGGTGGGTTGTCGTGTGCGTACCGAACGGCGTTTTCCCTGGTAGGGCCGGTTGCTTATATCGAAGAACCGGTCGGGGAGCAAGCGTGGCACCGGGCCTGTCTAATATCGGCTTGGTAACGGGGCCTTGGCTGTCGTTGGCTCTGTGTCACAGTTGCTGGCGACTCACACGACCCCCGTGAGCGCCCCTGAAGGAGGCACCCACCCCATGCCTGGGAAAATGCCATGGAAGATGGCGGCCGGAGCGGCCGCCATCGTCTTGTTGGCGTCCGGCTGCAGCGGTAGTTCCTCGGACGACGCCGAAGCTCTGCCGAACAGCATCAGCATCGGCATCGTCGAGCCGACGAGCCTGATCCCGTCCAATGTGGTGGAAACGGGCGGCTCGCAGGTGCTGGCGTCGCTGTACTACCCGCTCGTGCGGTTCAACAAGAACAGCGAGCCCTACGTGGTCGCCGCTCAGTCGATCACGCATGACAAGGCCAACCGGGTCTGGACGATCAAGCTCAAGCCGGGCTTCACCTTCAGCAACGGCGAACCGGTCACGGCGGACAACTACATCAGCGCCTGGAACTACGGTGCGTACGGCCCGAACGGCCAGCTCGCGTCGTACTTCTACAGCCGGATCCAGGGCTTCGCCGACCTCCAGTCCAAGGACCCGGACGACGACGGCCCGGCCGAGGCGCCCGAGCCCAAGGCCAAGGCGCTGAGCGGCCTCAAGAAGGTCAACAACACGACCTTCACGGTCACGCTCTCCGCGGGCTTCGCCGGCTGGGAGTCGGTCATGGGCTACGACGCCTTCCTCCCGCTGCCCAAGGCGGCGTGGGAGAGCGAGGGTGTGCTCAAGAAGGACTTCGCCGACGCGCCGATCGGCAACGGGCCCTTCAAGATCAAGGGCAAGTGGCAGCACGACCAGCAGATCCAGGTCGAGAAGGTCGCCGACTTCAAGGGCACCGTCCCCAAGGTCAACGGCATCACGTGGCGGATCTACCAGGACCTGACCACGCAGTACAACGACCTGGTCGCGGGCAACCTCGACGTCGAGACCCAGATCCCCGTCGAGAGCCTCTCGCAGGCCTCCGGTGACCTGGGCGACCGCTTCCTCAAGAGCCCGAGCTCGGGTTTCGCGTTCGTCGCCTTCCCGATGTACGACGACAAGTACAAGAGCCCGCAGGTGCGCCGGGCCATCTCCATGGCGATCAACCGCCAGGAGATGACCGAGCAGATCTTCCTCGGCTCCGAGACCGCCGCGACCTCGTTCGTCTCGCCGGTGCTGCAGGCCGCGCGCAAGGACACCTGCAAGCAGAACTGCGAGTACAACCCCGTCAAGGCCAGGCAGATGTACGACGCGGCGGGCGGCCCGTCCGAAATCAAGATCACGTACAACGCGGACGGCGGCCACAAGCCCTGGATCGACGCGATGTGCAACCAGATCAAGTCGTCCCTCGGCGTCAACTGCGTCGGCGCGACCGTGCCCAAGCTGACCGACCTGCTGGCCAAGGTCCGCGCCCACGAGGACGTCGGCATGTACCGGCTCGCCTGGTCGATGGACTACCCGCTGATGGAGAACTACCTCGGCCCGCTCTACACCAGCGACGGCTCCTCGAACTACGGCGGCTACAAGAACGCGACGTTCGACAGCCTGGTCAAGCAGGGCTCCGAGGCGCCGACCGTCGCGCAGGCCACGAAGTACTGGCAGAACGCCGAGGACATCCTGGCCCAGGACATGCCGGTGCTGCCGCTGCGGTTCAGTCAGAACCTCTTCGGCCACTCGGAGCGCGTCACCGACGTGACCATGGACCTGTTCGCCAAGGTGGACATCTACCAGATCGATATCGCCAGCTAGTCTGACCATTTCTACGGTTGTGGCGCCACGGATCAAGGTGAAACCGTGGCGCCACCGCTGTGTTCCACCCCTTCGGCCCAAGAGGCTTCACCCACATGTTCCGCTACATCGTGCGGCGCCTGCTCCAGATGGTGCTCACCTTCTTCGGGGCCACGTTCCTCGTGTACGCGCTGATGTTCGCCAACCAGGACGACCCCTACCAGGCCCTGGTCGGCGAGCGCCCGCTCAGCGAGAGCCAGCGCATCGCCCTGAACGCGCAGTACCACCTCGACGACCCCTTCCTCGTCCAGTACTGGCACTACGTGCGCGGCCTGCTCACCGGCGATCTCGGCACCTCGCTGACCCAGCGCCGCCCGATCAGCGAGATGCTGGCCGAGGCCTGGCCCATCACGATCAAGCTGGCGCTGCTGGCGGTCCTGATCGCGGCCGTCATCGCCGTCTCGGCCGGCGTGCTCTCCGGCATCCGCCGCGGCGGCGTGTTCGACAACGTCACGCTGGTGATCACCCTGATCGTGCTGGCCATGCCGGTCGTGGTGCTGGCTCCGGTGGCCCAGGTGGTCTTCGGCGTCCAGCTCGGCTGGTTCCCGGTGACCGTCACCCGCGACGCCGGCCTGTGGGATCTGTTGCTGCCCGCCCTGGTGCTGGGCACTTTGGTGATCGCCACCGAGCTGCGGGTCACCCGCTCCTCGGTGGCCGAGAACATGCGGGCCGACTACGTGCGTACGGCCCGGGCCAAGGGTTTGACGAACAAACGGGTGATCGGCGCGCACGTGCTGCGCAACTCGCTGATCCCGGTGATCACGCTGATCGGCGTGGACATCGGCGCCCTCATGTCGGGCGCGATCATCACCGAGGGCGTCTTCAACATCCCCGGTGTCGGCTTCAACCTGTTCCGCGGCATCCGGGCCGAGGACGGCCCGCTGGTGGTCGGCTTCGTGAGCGTTCTGGTGATCGTCTTCCTGGTGATCAACCTGATCGTCGACCTGCTGTACGCCGCCCTCGACCCCAGGATCCGCTATGAGTGACCTCAACGCCGTCAGCGCGGTCGAGGCGCCCGGCCCGGCCCCGACCGGGCCTCGCCACGGCGGCTCGCCGGCCAAGCCGCGCAGCCTGGCCGGTGACGCCTGGCTCGACCTGCGCTCCAGCAAGATCTTCTGGGTGGCGGTGGTGCTGGTCGCGGTCATCCTGCTGATGGCGGTCTGGCCGTCGCTGTTCACCTCGGCCGACCCGCGCGACTGCGTGCTGGCCAACAAGAACGCCGGCGCGGCCAGTGGGGCGCCCTTCGGATTCGACTTCCAGGGCTGCAACGTCTACGCCAAGACCATCTACGGCGCGCGCGACTCGCTGATCGTCGGCCTGTTCGCCACCCTTCTCGCCGGCGTGATCGGCCTGCTGTTCGGCCTCACCGCCGGCTACTACGGCGGCTGGCTCGACGCGGTGCTGTCCCGCTTCATCGACGTGGTGCTCGGCGTCCCGTTCCTGCTCGCGGCGATCGTGCTGGCCAACCGGTTCTCCACGGATCCGGACGCCACGAACATCGTCCCGGTGATCCTGACCCTCGGGCTGCTCGGCTGGACGACCTCGGCCCGGGTGATGCGCTCGGCCGTCATCTCGGCCAAGGGCCAGGACTACGTGGCCGCGGCCCGCATGCTCGGTGCGAGCCCGTCCCGGCAGATGTTCCGGCACATCCTGCCCAACTCGATCGGCCCGTTCCTGGTGGTGCTGACGATCCTGCTCGGCATCAACATCGCCAGCGAGTCGACGCTGTCGTACCTCGGCGTGGGGCTCAAGGGCGACGCGATCAGCTGGGGCATCGCGATCGCCGAGGCCGGGCCCTACATCCGTACGACCGCGGCGCCTTTGATCTGGCCCTCGGTCTTCCTCGCGGTGACGGTGCTCGCCTTCATCATGCTCGGCGACGCCATCCGCGACGCCTTCGACCCGAAGCTGCGGTGACCGAGATGAACTTCGACCCGAACGCCCCGTTGTTGCAGGTCAACGACATGCACGTCGAGTTCCGCACGCGCGACGGCGTGGCCCGCGCGGTGACCGGCGTCAACCTGATCCTGCGGCCCGGCGAGACGCTCGCCGTGCTGGGCGAGTCCGGCTGCGGCAAGTCGGTCACCGCGCAGGCGATCATGGGCATTCTGGACACGCCGCCGGCTCACGTGACCAAGGGTGAGGTGCTCTACCGCGGCGTCGACCTGCTGAAGCTGCCGGAGGACGAGCGCCGCCAGGTCCGCGCCAACCGGATCGCGATGATCTTCCAGGACGCGCTGAGCGCCCTGAACCCGGTCTACAGCGTCGGATATCAGATCGGCGAGCTTTTCCGTACGCATCGGGGCCTGTCCCGCCAGGAGGCCAAGCGCCGCGCCGTCGACCTCCTCGACCAGGTACGCATCCCCGACGCCAAGAACCGGGTCGACGACTATCCGCACCAGTTCTCCGGCGGCATGCGCCAGCGCGTCATGATCGCGATGGCGCTCGCCCTCGACCCGGACGTGCTGATCGCCGACGAGCCGACCACGGCCCTCGACGTCACCGTCCAGGCCCAGATCATGGGGCTGCTGGCCGAGGTCCAGCGCGAGCGCAACATGGGCCTGGTGCTGATCACGCACGACATGGGCGTGGTCGCGGACGTCGCCGACACGATCGCGGTGATGTACGCGGGCAAGGTCGTCGAATACGCGCCGGTCTACGACATCTACGCGCACCCGGCCCACCCGTACACGAAGGCGCTGCTCGAATCGATCCCGCGCCTCGACTTCAAGGGCCGCGGGCTCAACGTGATCCGCGGGCTGCCGCCGGCCCTGACCGACGTGCCGCGGGGCTGCCCGTTCCACCCGCGGTGCGCCTACGCCCGCGATGTCTGCCGGCAGGATCCGCCGCCGCCCGCCTATCAGATCGCGCCGCGGCGCATCGCCAGCTGCCACTTCATCCGGGAGGTCCTCGGTGTCTGACGTCGTTCTCGAGGCGCGGGGCCTGGTCAAGCACTTCCCGATCACCCAGGGCGTCGTCGTCCGGAAGAAGACCGGCGCCGTGCGGGCGGTCGACGGCGTCGACCTGCACCTGCGCCGCGGCGAGACCCTCGGCATCGTCGGCGAGTCCGGCTGCGGCAAGTCGACGCTGGCCAAGATGCTGGTCGGCCTGGAGAAACCCACGAGCGGCGAGATCCGGGTACGCGGTGACGACATGATCCGCCTGCGCGGTCCGGCGCTGCGCCAGGCCCGCCGCAACATCCAGATGGTCATGCAGGACCCGTACACGTCGCTGAACCCGCGCATGACCGTGGGCGACATCGTCGGTGAGCCGTACGAGATCCACCCGGACGCGGTGCCCCGGCAGGGCCGCGAGCGCGCGGTGCAGGAGCTGCTCGACACGGTCGGCCTCAACCCCGACCACATCAACCGCTATCCGCACCAGTTCTCGGGCGGTCAGCGCCAGCGCATCGGCATCGCCCGCGCGCTGGCCCTCCGCCCCGAGATCATCGTCTGCGACGAGCCGGTCTCCGCCCTCGACGTCTCGATCCAGGCCCAGGTGATCAACCTGCTGGAGCGCCTCCAGCGCGACTTCGGCCTCTCGTACGTCTTCATCGCCCACGACCTGTCGGTGGTCCGGCACATCTCCGACCGCATCGCCGTGATGTACCTGGGCAAGGTGGTCGAGACGGGCAGTCACGTGGCCATCTACGACCAGCCGACCCACCCGTACACCCAGGCCCTGCTCTCGGCGGTCCCGGTGCCGGACCCCCGCCTGCGAGGTCACCGCCGGCACATCGTCCTGGAGGGCGACGTGCCGTCACCGGCGGACCCGCCGTCGGGGTGCCGTTTCCGCACGCGCTGTTGGAAGGCGCAGCCCGGCTGCGCCGACCACGAGCCGACCCTGGAGGTCCGCGAGCGTTCCCCGCACCCCAGCGCCTGCCATTTCGCGGAGACGCTCGACCTGGCGCGGCGTTACTAGAGAGGGCCGCGCCCGGCGCGCAGGATCATCAGGGCGACCTGGGCGCCGTCGGCGCCGAGGGCCTCGCGGAAGCGCTCGACGATCTCGCGCTCGCGGGAGAGGACGAGGCGGGTGCCGCCGCTGGCCATGCGGGTGCGGCCGACCTCCTGCGAGAGGCGGGCCCGTTCCAGCCACAGGTCGATGATGGCCTGGTCGATCTCGTCGATCCGCTCGCGCATCGCGCTGATCTCGTGCGCGGCCAGCGGCTCGGCGGCGCCGGTCTTGAGGTCCATCCCGGCCGCGCTCGCCTGGGCAGCGCTGTCACCGGTCTTGTTGTCCACCACGTCGGCGGTCATGTCGTGCTCCTCGGGTGCTTGCGCCCCGGTCGACCCGGCCCGGGCAGCATCAAGCCCCGGGCGGTGAGGCCCGGGGCTTGATGGAGGTCTGTCGTTCAGACGCGTCCTACGGCCGCGGGGCACCCGCTGCCATAGAAAAATCGCGCCTGCTGGATCACGCTGCCGAGTATGCCCCCGCCTGCAACGACTCCGCAAGAAAAGCGCCCGATCCGTGGGACGCCCCTCGCCAGGGGAAACGGCCGCCTAACGTGATCATGTGAAGCGGAGCTGGCTGCGTGAGCCGGGCCGGCTGCGCATCCTCGCCCTGCTGGCGACGGTGCTCGTGGTCCTGATGGTGCCCGTCTGGGTGATCACCTTGCGGGCTTTCGGCAGCGCCGAGCAGCGCATGTTGACCAAAGAGGCGGAAGAGTTACGGACCGCGCTCAGCGACCACGCCGCGAGCATGGTCGATTTCGGGATCACCAACTCGATGCGGACCAGCGCCTACACCGATGTGGCCAGGGGCGACCAGGCGGGCTTCGAGGCGGACTTCCCGGCCGAGCAGCTGCGGGCCTTCTACGGGCTGTCCGGCGTGGTCGGCGTGAGCCGCGACGGGAAGAAGCAGGTCGGCGGCAAGCTCGGTCCGACCGGTTACGAAAGCCTGCCGGACGAGCTGCGCGACACGACCGTGCTGAACACCCTGATCGACACCGGCGCCACCCCCGGCTCGGCGACGTGCGGCGTCACCTCGGCCGTCGGGGCGCCCACCATGTTCTGCAGTCTGGCCGTCTACAAGCGTGGCGGCGGTGGCACGTCGTCCGGTTCGCTCGTCATGCTTCGCACTCTGGACGCGGCCGGGTTGGGCCTGATCAATCAGAACACCGACGACACGACCCGGCTGCTCGGCGCCCCACGCGAGGGCAGCGTGCGCCACGACGACATGTCGAGCCTGATCGGCACGCTCGTGGTGAACACCGCGGTGGCCGGGACCCAAGTGGCCGTGCAGACGACGGTGACCGGCGTGGACGGGGTGCAGGTCACTCTCGAGAACCTCGAGGAACGGCCGGTGCACAACGCGGCGGTCCGGGCGCTGACCGCGATCGCGGTCGCCGTCGTGGTCATGATGATCTTCCTGAAGGTGGCGATCGGCCGGGTGGTGCGCGGCAGCGTGCGCGAGCAGGTCCTGCCGTTGCGCCAGGCCGCCGAGCGGATCATGGAGTCCCGTGACGTGAGCGAGCGGCTTCCCGACTCGGCCCATCCCGACCTGCGGGCGCTGAGCGCGGCGGCCAACGGCATGCTCGCCGCTTTCGAGTCGCAGCAGGCCGAGCTGGCCGGGGAGCGCGAGCGGGCCGAGGAGCAGCGGCGGCGGCAGCAGTCGGCCGAAGAGGAGGCCCGGGACCAGACGCTCCACCGGGTCCAGGCCGAGTCGGAACAGATCATCGGCGGCATCGCCTATCAGCTCGGCGACGCCGTCCACGAGGTCGACACGGTCCGCGAGTCGGTGCAGAACATCAACGCGGGCGCGGCCGCCGCCCACTCGGCGACCGAGCAGATGGCCGATCACGCGGCGCAGGCCGACCGGGCGGCCGAGGCGCTCGGCGTCAGCCTGCCCGCCGCGGCCGAGATGGTGGCGGTGATCGCGCAGATCGCCGGCCAGACCCGCATGCTCGCCCTGAACGCCACGATCGAGGCCGCCCGCGCCGGCCGGGCGGGCGAGGGCTTCGCGGTCGTGGCCGACGAGGTCCGCAAGCTGGCCGACGACACGTCCACCTCGGCCGAGCGCATCACGACCACCCTGGGCGCCCTGACCACGAGCGCCACCGACGTCTCGAGCGCCGTGGCCACCATGACCGACGGCATCGCCAGCGTCCGCGCCGCCATCGACCAGGTCCGCTCGGTCGCCGACGACCAGCAGCACAGCATCAGCGGCCTGATCTCCCAGGTCCAGGCGGCCATCGCCCAGATCGACCAGCTGGCCCCCGCCCAGCCCCAGCTCGAGGCCACCACCGCCGGCGGCGGCCTCGAGCTCTTCTGACCGGCCCGGGTCAGGCCGTGGTGCTGATGCGGTTGGCCGGGCCGGGGGCGACCGGGGCCGCTCCCAGGTAGGCGACCAGGGCGTCGATGTCGAAGCCGGGGGCGGTCGTGCGGCCGGTGCCGGCGGTCAGGGCGCTGAAGCCGTCGCCACCGTTGGCCAGGAAGTCGTTCGTGGTGACCTGGTAGGAGGCGGCGGGGTCGATCGGCGTGCCGTTGAGGGCCAGGTTCGAGACCTTCGAGCCGAGCGCGGCCGAGGCGCTCCACGTATACGTGAAGCCGGCCGACACCTGCAGGATCTTGTTCGTCGTCTGCCCCTGGAAGCCGGCGAACTGCTGCTCCAGCACCGTCTTGATCTGGGCGCCGGTGAAGGTCTGCGTCACCACCAGGTTGTTGAACGGCTGGACGGTGAACGCCTCGCCATACGTCACCTGGCCGTTGGCCTCGCCCCCACTCGACGCCTCGGCGTCGAAGTCGGCCCGGATGCCACCCGGGTTCATCAGCGCGATCTGCGCGCCGGCCGCCTTGGTGTACGCCAGCTGACCGTCGGCGATCACGTCGCCGAGCGGGCTCTCACCGGCCGGCGTCGCGGCCCGGGTGATGTCGGCCGTGATCGAGCCGACGACGCGGTTGGCGATCGGCGCGACCGCCGTACGGTATTTGTCGGCGATCTTCTTGGCGCCCGGGTCGACCGTGTCGGGGTTCTTCAGATAGACGCCGTTCGCGTCCTTCTTCCAGCCGCCCTGCCCGTCGGCCACACCGTTCTCGACGATCACGTTCTTCGCGGTGATCTCGGCGAACCGGCCGCTGCGCTTGTCGAGCGTGTAGTCGATGTCGGTGATCAGCTGGCCGTTGGTGCCGGCGCTGGTCACCACCGACGTGCCGTTCTTGTTGGGCAGCGTGCACGAGTAGAAGCGGTGCGTGTGCCCGGAGACGACCAGGCCGAACTCGGGGTTGAGCCCGGCCACGATCGGCACGATCGGCCCGGAGAAGTTGGTGCAGTCGGAGACGCCCGGCGCCGGAGTGGCCGTGCCCTGCGAGCCGCCCTCGTGCACGAGCAGCACCTGGGCCTTCACGCCGAACAGCTTGAGGACGTTGCCCCACTTGTTGGCGGTCTGGATCTCGTCGGTGAAGTGCACGTTTTTGATGCCGGCCGGGTTGACGATGCCGGGCGTGCCCTCGAGGGTCATGCCGACGAAGCCGACCGGCACGCCGTTGACCAGCTTGATGTCGATCGGCGGGAGGATCGGCAGGCCGGTCTTGTTGTCGATGGTGTTGGCCGCGAGATAGGTGAACTTGGCCCCGCCGAAGCCGTCGCCGTCCTGGCAGCCGTCGACCGGGTGGCAGCCGCCGCGCTGCATGCGGATCAGCTCGTCGACGCCCTCGTCGAACTCGTGGTTGCCGACCGAGCTGACCTGGAGGCCGACCTGGTTCATCAGCTCGATCGTCGGCTCGTCGTGGAAGGCCGCGCTCACCAGCGGCGAGGCGCCGATCAGGTCGCCCGCGCCGACGGTCAGCGTCTGGCGGCCCTCGGCCTTGGCCTCGGCGCGCAGCTTCTTGAGATAGGTCGCCAGATATTCGACGCCGCCGGCGGGCGTGCTCGTGCCGGACGCGTTGACCACGGCGCCGCTCCCGCTCGGCGGGTCGATCGCGCCGTGGAAGTCGTTGTAGCTGAGGAACTGTCCCTTGACGGCCGCGCCCTTGTGCAGGCCGGTCGAGACGCTCACCGGGGCGAACTCCGGCGGCGCGGCGGCGCTCGGTGTGGGCCGCGCGAGGGGCAGGCCGGCGACGACGGCGAGCGCCAGGGCCGGGATGGCGAGATGGCGTAAACGGTCCATAGTGCTCAACTCCCGATCAAGGTGAGAGGCGGCCGACCCCGACAGCCTGGTGCATCGACGGTCGTGCGCGCTACCGCTTCGCCGAAACCTGTGGATAACTCGGGCCCCCGGTGGACGACGGCGATTCTTGTCGGTGGGTCGGCATAGACTTGCCCCCGCGATGCGACCTTCCTCTGAAACCTCCGACGGTGCCCTGTTCGCGATGCCCGCTGTGCGGGAGCCCGAGGCGCCGAGACCCCCGCGCCCCAAACCGCGCGGGCTCGACCCCGAGTCGCTGCTGACCGGCCTCAACGGCCCTCAGCGCGACGCCGTGACCCACGCCGGCTCGCCGCTGCTGATCGTGGCCGGCGCCGGCTCGGGCAAGACCCGGGTGCTGACCCATCGCATCGCCTATCTGCTGGCCGCGCGCGACGTGCACCCCGGCGAGATCATCGCGATCACCTTCACCAACAAGGCCGCCGGCGAGATGAAAGAGCGGGTCGCCCACCTCGTCGGCCCACGTGCCCGGTTGATGTGGGTCTCGACCTTCCACTCCGCGTGCGTCCGCATCCTGCGCGCCGAGCACGAGCACGCCGGGCTCAAGAGCACCTTCTCCATCTACGACGCCGACGACTCGCGCCGGCTCATGCAGCTCGTGGTCCGCGAGCTCGACCTCGACCCGAAGAGGTACACGGCCCGCGGCCTGGCCGCCCAGGTCTCCAACCTCAAGAACGAGCTGATCGAGCCCGAGGAGTTCAAGGAGAAGGCCAAGGGCCCCAACGAAAGAGCGATCGCCGAGGCGTACGAGCTCTATCAGCGCCGTCTCCGCGAGGCGCACGCGCTCGACTTCGACGACATCATCATGGCGACCGTGCACCTGTTCCAGTCGCACCCGCACGTCGTCGAGACCTACCGCCGCCGCTTCCGCCACGTGCTCGTCGACGAATACCAGGACACCAACCACGCGCAGTACATGTTGGTGAAGGCTCTCGTCGGTGAGAAGGACGGGGACGTCCCGCCCGGGGAGCTGTGCGTGGTCGGTGACGCCGACCAGTCGATCTACGCGTTCCGCGGCGCCACCATCCGCAACATCCTCGAGTTCGAGCGTGACTACCCCGACGCCCGCACGATCCTGCTGGAGCAGAACTACCGCTCCACCCAGACGATCCTGTCGGCGGCCAACGCGGTGATCGACCGCAACACGTCGCGCAAGCCCAAGCGGCTCTGGAGCGACCAGGGCGCGGGCGAGCAGATCGTCGGCTACGTCGCCGACACCGAGCACGCCGAGGCCGACTGGGTGGCCCGCGAGATCGACCGCCTCACCGACCGCGGCGAGGCCCGCCCGGGCGACGTCGCCGTCTTCTACCGCACCAACGCGCAGTCGCGTGTGTTCGAGGAGGTGTTCATCCGGGTCGGCCTGCCCTACAAGGTGGTCGGCGGGGTGCGTTTCTACGAGCGCAAGGAGGTCCGCGACGCGCTGGGATATCTGCGCGCGGTGGTCAACGACGACGACACGGTGAGCATCCGCCGCGTCCTCAACACCCCCAAGCGCGGCATCGGCGACCGCGCCGAGGCCTGCGTCGAGGCGCTGTCGGCCCGCGACCGCATCTCGTTCGGCCAGGCGCTGCGCCACGCCAAGGACGCGCCGGGCATCTCGACCCGCGCCGCCAACAGCATCGGCGACTTCGTCCAGCTCCTCGACGACCTGCGTGAGCTGTCGCGCACGGCGCCGCCCGAGGAGGTGCTCGAGTCGGTGCTCCAGCGCTCCGGCCTGCTCTCCGAGCTGGAGGAGAGCCTCGACCCGCAGGATCAGGGCCGGGTGGAAAACCTTCAGGAGCTCGTCAGCGTCGCCCGCGAGTACACCGAGCGCGTCGAGGCCCAGGCCGAGGACGCGGAGGAGGGTGAGGCCCCGGCGGCGACCCTGGCCGGCTTCCTCGAGCAGGTCGCGCTGGTGGCCGACGCCGACCAGATCCCCAGCGACGACCCCGACCATCAGGGCGTGGTCACGCTGATGACGCTGCACACGGCCAAGGGCCTCGAGTTCCCGGTGGTCTTCCTGACCGGCCTCGAGGACGGCGTCTTCCCGCACACCCGGGCCCTGGGCGACAACAACGAGCTCGAGGAGGAGCGGCGTTTGGCGTACGTGGGTATCACCCGCGCCCGCCAGCGGCTCTACCTCTCCCGCGCGGTCACCCGCGGCGCGTGGGGCCAGCCGCAGTACAACCCGCCGTCGCGTTTCACGGCCGAGCTTCCGCCCGAGCTGATCCGCTGGGAGCGCACCGCCGGCAACTACACCTCATGGTCCGGCACGGGCGGCGGCGTGGGCGGCCGGTCCGGTGGCGACCGCTCCCGCGGTGGCGGCTTCTCCGGTGGCACCCCGAAGGCACAGCAGCTCGCGAGCCGCCTCGGCATCGACGGCAGCAAGCTCTCGACCGCGAGCGAGCTGCCCCAGGCGCCCAAGGTGTCGGCCGGCGACCGGGTCAACCACCAGCGCTACGGCCTCGGCCGGGTCGTCACCGTCGAGGGGCAGGGCCCGGGCGCCCGGGCCCAGATCGACTTCGGCGACCAGGTGATGTGGCTCGTGCTCCGGCACGCCCCGATCGAGAAGATCTAACAGCCGGGCAGCTGTACGCCGTGCTCGTGCAGCCAGCGGGTGGGCTCGATCGGGTTCTTGTAGCTGCCCGCGTGCACCTCGAAGTGCAGGTGGGGGCCGGTGGAGTGCCCGGTCGAGCCTTCGTCGCCGATCCGCTCGCCGGCTGCGACGTGCTGGCCGGCCCGCACGGCGATCACGGACATGTGCCCGTAGTGGGTGAGATAGCCGTTGCCGTGGTCGATGAGCACGGCGTTGCCGTATCCGGCGGCCGCGCCCGCGCGCACTACCACGCCGGCGCCGGCGGCGAGGATGGGTGAGCCGTGCGGGCCCGCGATGTCGACGCCCGCGTGCAGCCGGCCCCAGCGCTGGCCGTAGCAGGAGGTCACCCGGCCCGCCGGGTTCGGGTTGACCCAGGCCGCGCCGGGCGCGGCGGCCACCTTCGGGGCCGCGGCGGCCACGACGACCGGCTTGGGCCGCGTCTTCTGCCCGGCCGACTGCACAGCGATGTCGCCCGGCGCGTAATCGTCACCGCTGCCGAGGTCGCCGGCGAGGAGATCGCCGCTACCGAGGTCTCCACTACCGAGATCGCCGCTGCCGAGGTCGCCGGTGACGAGGTCGCCGCTGCCGAGGTCGCCGGTGACGAGGTCGCCGCTGCCGAAGTCGGCGGCTGAGACCCGGTCGGCCGGCTTGTCCTGCCAGGACGAGGCCGCGGCGGCCACCCCGCCGGTGATGCCGGTGGCGAGGGCGACGCCCAGGGCCACGGTCAGGGCCGCGTTGCGCGTACGGCGGCTGGCGAGGGCGAGGGGCAGGGCGACGTGCCGGCGGACCGTCTCCCGGCGGTGACGTCCGCCGAGGGACTCAGCTCGATTCGGCACGCGGCAAGACCTCCCCAGTTGGTGACCGACATCTGCCTGTCGGCCCACCGGGGCGGGCACTGAGCCGCCGTGCTGATTGGGAACGCAACGCCTACCGGCCGGCAACCACACGGCACCTGGACGTTAAGGAGAGTGACTCCGGGGTAGGAGGTCAGAACCTCAGGAGGCTGCGGCCATGCCGGCATATACCGACTCGACCTGGAGCTTGATGTCGACGCCGCGCTCGCGCAGGAACGGGATCGGGTCGGTCGGGGCGCCGCCCACGTGGATCTCGAGGTGCAGGTGCACGCCGTACGAGGCGCCGGTGTTGCCGACCTCGCCCAGCACCTGGCCCGCCTTGACCTTGTCGCCCGCCTTGACCAGGACGCGGCGCGAGTGCGCGTAGATGACCTCGGTGCCGTCGTCGTTCTTGACCGTGACCGAGTAGCCGTAGCCGCCGTTGTAGCCCGCCTGCGTGACCTCGCCGGCGTGCACCGACTTGTAGGGCATGCCCTCGGGGGCGGTCAGGTCGATGCCGGCGTGCAGCTTGCCCCACCGGACGCCGTAGGGCGAGGTGAAGACGTAGTCGTCGAGGGGGAGCAGCCACACGTCCTCGGCGGCCTGCTCGGCGCTGACGTTCTGCTTGGCGGCCGAGTCGCGGCTGTCGCTTCGCGAGGCGGCGGTCTCGTCGGCGGCGCGGTCGGCCACGGCGTCGGCGACCTGCGCGCTCTGGAGGCTCTTGAGAACCTCGGTGTCGACCTGCTTGGTGTCCGGCATGTTGGCCGCGGCGCCCAGGGCCACGACTCCGGCCCCGACGAAGGCCGAGGTGACGGCGACGGCGTAGCGGCTGCGGGGAGGGGTGGGTACGCGGCGTCGGCCGCGATAGCGATCGGGCTCAGACGACAAGCGCTGGCGCACGAACAACCCTCCGTCGGTGGCAAAACGTCGGCGTCCCGGTGCCCACCTAATTGCCGGTGGGCCAGGTCTTCCGTGCTGTCGGATCGGCGTTAACCGGTTGACAGCCGGGAGCCACGGTAGCCAAACGGCAGCCGTGTCACAAGTCGCAGCGCCAATTCGCTGACAGTTCCCGGTCCGTATTGCGCAGCGAATGTCCGAATTCGTGGTCTTTCCCTGGTGAACTGTTCGCACACGCGGTGTGATTGATTGAGAAGCACAAAGTAAGGTGACGCAGAATACATTTCCCATCACGCCGGGTGATCATCGTTATGTGACCGCCGCTACCCCGCGGCCCCGGCGCGGGTTACCGTTCGTTCAGGTGACATCGCGGTCAGCGGCACGGAGGGTCAGGATGCAGGCACGGATCAGGGTCGTCGTAGCGAAGCCCGGGCTGGACGGGCACGACCGCGGGGCCAAGGTGGTGGCTCGCGCGCTGCGCGACGCGGGCATGGAAGTGGTCTACACCGGCCTGCACCAGACGCCGGAGCAGATCGTCGAGACCGCCATTCAGGAGGACGCCGACGCGATCGGTTTGTCCGTTCTGTCCGGCGCGCACATGACATTGTTCCGCCGCGTAATCGAACTGCTGGCGGAGCGTGACGCAAGCGATGTCGTCGTATTCGGCGGAGGCATCATTCCGGCCGATGACATCACCGAATTGGAAAAGCTGGGAGTGGCGCACATCTTCACTCCGGGAGCCACTACCGCGTCCATCGTCGAATGGGTACGCGCCAATGTCTCATCCCCGGTGGCTTGACCAGGGGGAATGGTAGCAGCAGCCAAGGCAAGGGGAGAGGCCGGACGCACCCCTCACACGTCCGGCCTCTCTATGCACGATGCCCCGCCGCCACCCCTCGACCGACAGGGCATCGGCCGCCTTCGCGCCGGTGCGCCGTAGCGCTCCGACACCACAATCAACGACGCCCCCAAAAGGGGGTTACGGGGGAAATCACGCCGGCGTCACCCGAGTGGTCTAGCCTGTCGCGGCCCCACCCCGCTCCCGCTCCAAGAGGCTCGTGTGACCACCCCGTACCCCGTCGTCAAGCGCATCCCCGACGACCAGCCCTTCGTCGTCCGCCCTCATCTCGCCAAGCGCCTCGGCCTCGCCGGCGCCTCCAGCGTCTTCATCTGGCTGTTCACGCTCTGCTTGTTCGGACTGGCGGGTCTCGGCGAGGACGACGTCAACTGGGGGGCCTTGGTCGCCGTCCCGGTCGTGATCGGGATCCTCTACTTCCTCCTGGTCGGCGGCATCGTCTGGCTCGTCGCCAGCGGCGGCCCGGTGCTCGCGGCCGGACCGGCCGGCCTCTGGATCAAGACCCGGCCGACCCGGGGGCAGGCCGTCTGGCTGCCTTGGGAACACATCGGGCTGATCAGCCGGCGGCGCTGGTTCCTCGAGAAGATGCTGGTCGTGCACCCACGTGATCCGCGCCTGAACGACCGCCTGGGCTCGTTCACGGCGGTGGACGCGAGCCAGCTGAACCTGTTCTTCGGCAGCGGGCTCACCGCCACGCTGACCTTCGCGGACAAGAAAGAGGCCGAGATCCTCCGGGCGGTCGCCTATTTCGCGAACCAACGGGTACCGCTGGCATGACTGCGTAACACAAGCCACTCGTGCCCCGGGTGTGTGGTCTTGCACACCGCGCACCCGCGCCTTCGGAGCACCCGTTCAGGTCGCTAGTCTGCGAATGAAGGCCCCGCAGGGCCGGACATTCTTCACGCCGGCGACGTCGAGAAGTTCGCCGCGCGCACACAGGTCGGGACGCAACGGTGCGGCTTGCCGGCGCTTGGCGTCGCGAGCGAAAGGAGACACGTGGACCTGTTCGAGTATCAGGGGCGTGACCTGTTCGAACGGCACGGTTTGCCCGTGCTGGGCGGCGGCGTCGCCGAGACCCCGCAGGAGGCCCGGGCGATCGCCGAGCGGCTCGGCGGCAAGGTCGTCGTCAAGGCGCAGGTCAAGGTCGGCGGCCGCGGCAAGGCGGGCGGCGTCAAGCTGGCCGACGGCGCGGACGAGGCCGAGGCCCGGGCGACCGACATCCTGGGCATGGACATCAAGGGCCACACGGTCGGAAAGGTGATGCTGGCCGAGACGGCCGACATCAAGGAGGAGTACTACCTCTCCTACCTGCTCGACCGGGCCAACCGCACCTTCCTCTGCATCGCCAGCGTCGCCGGCGGCATGGAGATCGAGACGGTCGCCGAGGAGCAGCCCGAGCGGGTCGCCAAGATCGCGATCGACGCCAGCAAGGGTGTCGACGAGGCCAAGGCCCGTGAGATCGTCGCCGCGGCCCAGTACCCGGCCGAGGTCGCCGAGCAGATCGTCGACATCGCGGTGAAGCTGTGGCAGGCCTTCGTGGCCGAGGACGCCACCCTGGTCGAGGTCAACCCGCTGGCCAAGGTGGGCGACGGCCGGGTGCTCCTGCTCGACGCCAAGATCACCCTGGACGAGAACGCCGGGTTCCGGCACCCCGACCACGAGGCGCTGGTCGACCAGTCCGCGGTCGACCCGCTGGAGCAGGCGGCCAAGGCCAAGAACCTCAACTACGTCAAGCTGGACGGCGAGGTCGGCATCATCGGCAACGGCGCCGGCCTGGTCATGTCCACCCTCGACGTGGTGGCCTACGCGGGTGAGAAGCACGGCAACGTCAAGCCGGCCAACTTCCTCGACATCGGCGGCGGCGCCAGCGCCCAGGTGATGGCGAACGGCCTCGAGATCGTCCTCGGCGACCCGGCCGTCAAGTCGGTCTTCGTGAACGTCTTCGGTGGCATCACCGCCTGCGACGCGGTCGCCAACGGCATCATCCAGGCCCTGGCCCTGCTCGCCGAGCGCGGCGAGACCGTCACCAAGCCGCTCGTGGTGCGCCTCGACGGCAACAACGCCGAGGCCGGCCGGGCCATCCTCGACGGAGCGAACAACCCGCTGGTGCAGCGGGTGGACACGATGGACGGAGCGGCCGAGCGCGCCGCCGAGCTCGCGGCTGCGGGGAAGTGACGTAATGGCGATCTGGCTTACCAAGGACTCGAAGGTCATCGTCCAGGGCATCACCGGCTCGGAGGGCTCCAAGCACACCAAGCGGATGCTCGCCGCCGGCACCCAGGTGGTCGGCGGTGTCAACCCGCGCAAGGCCGGCACCAAGGTCGACTTCGACGGCACCGAGCTCCCCGTCTTCGCGACGGTGGCCGAGGCGATGAAGGAGACCGGTGCCGACGTGTCGGTCATCTTCGTCCCGCCGGCGTTCACCAAGTCGGCCGTGGTCGAGGCGATCGACGCCGAGATCCCGCTCGCCGTGGTGATCACCGAGGGTGTGCCGGTGCAGGACTCGGCCGCCTTCTGGGCGTACAACATCGACCGTGGCCAGAAGACCCGGATCATCGGGCCGAACTGCCCCGGCATCGCGTCGCCCGGCGCCTCGAACGCCGGCATCATCCCGGCCGACATCACCCCGGGCGGCCGCATCGGCCTGGTCAGCAAGAGCGGCACGCTGACCTACCAGCTCATGTACGAGCTGCGCGATTTCGGCTTCTCGACCGCCGTCGGCATCGGTGGCGACCCGATCATCGGGACCACGCACATCGACGCTCTCAAGGCGTTCCAGGACGACCCGGAGACCGACGCCATCGTCATGATCGGTGAGATCGGTGGCGACGCCGAGGAGCGGGCCGCCGAGTTCATCAAGGCGAACGTCACCAAGCCGGTCGTCGGCTACATCGCCGGCTTCACCGCGCCTCCCGGCAAGACCATGGGTCACGCCGGCGCGATCATCTCGGGTTCGGCCGGCACGGCGGACGCCAAGAAGGCCGCGCTCGAGGCCGCGGGGGTCAAGGTCGGCAAGACGCCGAGCGAGACCGCCCGCCTCATGCGCGAAGTCATGAGCTGATTTTTCTGTACGCATGTTGGCGCGCCGTCAATTGATTGACGGCGCGCCGTCGTATCTACAGCGCTGGTCCGCCTCCGGCGTGGAAAAGTAGTTCGCGATGTCGACGCCACCCGACCGCCCGGAGAACTCGGACGACCCGAAGGTCGCCGAGGCGGTTCAGGACGCCCCGATCCTGCGGAGCACGGAGCCGATCGAGCGGCACACGGAAGCTTTCGATCCGGCGCGCGAAGACGACGAGCACGCCGAGCCGGTCGAGCAGAAAACCGTCCTGGTCGACGAGAAGGCGCTCGGCAACCGCGAGACCGTCAAGCTGCCCACCCAGCGCCGCCCGCCGCCCGAGCGGGTCCGCCGGGCCCCGCTGCCGGTGGCCGCCGGCTTCGCCACGATCTGGGCCGCGCTGATCTCGTACCTGCCGGTCGCCGCCGTGATCGGTCTCGCCCGCACCCTCGAGGGCTCCGGTGGCCTGGCCGGCGCCGCGCACGCCGGCCTGGCCGGCTGGATGCTCGGGCACGGCGTGCCGATCGGCACCTCGATCGGATCGCTCGGCCTGGCCCCGCTGCTGCTCACCGCGCTGATCCTGTGGCGGCTCGAGCGCGCCGGGCTGCACGTCACCCGGGCCGTCGGCGCCCGCCGCTCGGGTTCCACGGCCGGCGCCCTGTCGGTCGCGTTCGCCATCGCCCTGACCTATTCGCTGCTGGGCTCGCTGGCCGCGCTCGCGGTCGACGGCCGCGGCACCGAGGTCACGCCCGGCCGGGCCGCGATCAACTTCTTCGTCCTCGGCGGCCTGGCCGCCTTCGCCGGTTCCGTGCGCGGCACCGGGGCGCTGGCCCGCTGGGCGCGGGGCATGCCCGCGGTTCTCCGGCAGGGGCTGCGTACAGGCGTCCTCGCGGCGCTGTTGATCCTCGCGGCCGGCGCCGCGGTCACCGGCCTCGCCGTCGCGGTCGGCGGCGGTCAGGCGGCCGACATGATCTCCGCGTACAACACCGGCGTGGCCGGTCAGGCCGGCATCACCCTGGTGAGCCTGGCCTACGGGGTCAACGGCGTGGTCTGGGCGGCCGCTTATCTGCTCGGTCCCGGCTTCGCCCTGGGCACCGGATCGGTGGTGCGGCTGACCGAGGTGACCGTCGGGCCGCTGCCCACCCTGCCGCTGCTGGCCGGCCTGCCGAACGGCCCGATGGGCGCGGTCGGCGCCCTCCTGCTCTCGATTCCCGTGCTGGCCGGCCTGGCCGCCGGCTGGATGCTGACCCTGCGGGTCTACCGCGAGGCCGACCAGACCCCGCCGCCCGAGGCCCGCCGCCGCCCCGGATCGACCCGCCCCGCCCCCAAGCCGAAGACCCCCGACATTCCGTGGTCGCTCCTGCTCGGCGGTGGCCTGATCGCCGGTCCCGCCGCCGGAATCGTGCTGGGCGTGCTGGCCGACTTCTCCGGCGGCCCGCTCGGCGACGGCCGGATGGCCACCATCGGGCCCGACGCGTGGCAGGTCGGCCTGGTCGCGACGGCCGTGGTCGGCGTCTCGGCGGCGATCGGCGCGGCCGCGGCCCGGCGCTTCAAACGATCCGAGGCATGACAAAGGGCGCCCCACGGGGCGCCCTTTCTCGTACGACGGTCAGTTGTTGCTGTTCTGGAAGTCTTCCCAGTTGATGTTCTGACCGGCGGTGAGCGCCCAGATCAGCAGGCCGATGCCGAGCACGGCGGCCACGGCGCCGCAGATCAGCCCGGTCAGCGCCTGGCTGCGGTTGGTGGCGCGGCCCGCGTTCGCCTTCTGCAGGCCGAGCCAGCTCACGATGGCGGCGGCGATGCCGAGCGGGATGCCGAGATATACGCAGCAGACCAGGGGGATCGCGACGATCCCGAGAATCATGCCGACGAGACCCTGAGTGTTCTGGTTGCCGGCCGGCGGTCCGACCGGGTCACCGGCCGGGGGGCCGTAGTAGGGGGGTGGGGTTGTCACGCGTCCTCCAGTGTCACAGATGGCGCTGGCAAGCGACGGATTCGCATTCCTGAGAATCGGCAGCGTAACCGATGATCAGGGGTTTCGTGTGCCGGTGGCACTACCCGTTGTCGGTGCGCACCAACCACGGAGATAGGCTCCTCGGGTGACCGACCCCGCGCCCGCCCGCCTGGTCGTCCTCGTCTCCGGTTCGGGCAGCAACCTTCAGGCTCTGCTCGAGGCCACCGCCGATCCCGCCTACGGCGCGCAGGTCGTCGCGGTGGGCGCCGACCGTGACGGCATCGCCGGCCTCGACCGTGCGGCCGCCGCCGGTGTGCCGACGTTCGTCGACTCGGTGAAGGCGTACGAGACGCGTGACGACTGGGACGCGGCCCTCGCCAGCCATGTCGCCGAGTTCAAGCCCGACCTGGTCGTCTCCGCCGGCTTCCTCAAGCTGGTCGGCCCGGCGTTCCTGGCCGCTTTCGGCGACCGCTACATCAACACGCACAACGCGCTGCTGCCGTCGTTCCCCGGCATCCACGGCCCGCGCGACGCGCTCGCCTACGGCGTGAAGATCGCCGGGGCGACCCTCTTCTTCGTCGACGCCGGCGTCGACACCGGCCCGATCATCGCCCAGGTCGCGGTGCCCGTGCTCGACGGCGACACCGAGGAGGCGCTGACCGAGCGCATCAAGGTGGCCGAGCGGGCCCAGCTCGTCGAGTGGGTCGGCCGACTGGTTCGCGAGGGCTGGACCATCCAGGACAGGAAGGTACGCATTCCATGAGTTCGACTGCCGAGGGGCGCCGCCCGATCCGTCGCGCGCTGCTGAGCGTGTACGACAAGACCGGGCTGGTCGAGCTCGCCCAGGCGCTGCACGCGGCCGGGGTGCAGATCGTCTCCACCGGCTCGACCGCCTCGACCGTCGAGGGCGCCGGCGTGCCGGTGACCCGGGTCGAGGAGCTGACCGGTTTCCCCGAGTGCCTGGACGGCCGGGTCAAGACGCTGCACCCGCGGGTGCACGCCGGCCTGCTGGCCGACCTGCGTCTGCCGTCACACGAGCATCAACTGGCCGAGTTCGAGATCGAGCCGTTCGACCTGCTCGTCAGCAACCTCTACCCGTTCACGCAGACGGTGGCCTCGGGCGCGAGCGTCGACGAGTGCGTGGAGCAGATCGACATCGGCGGCCCGGCCATGGTCCGCTCCGCGGCCAAGAACCACCCGTCCGTCGCGGTCGTGACGGCCGTCGAGGCGTACCCCCTCATTGTCGAAGCTCTTGAAGTCGGCGGCTTCACCCTGACGCAGCGCAAGGCGCTGGCGGCGCGGGCCTTCGCCGACATCGCGGAGTACGACGTGGCGGTGGCCAACTGGACCGCGACGACCCTGGTCGGCGAGACCGGCTGGCCGGAGTTCACCGGCATCGCGCTGAAGAAGCAGAACACCCTGCGCTACGGCGAGAACCCGCACCAGCAGGCGGCCCTCTACGTCGACGCGGGCGCCCCGGCCGGGCTGGCCCAGGCCGAGCTCGTGCACGGCGGCGAGCTGTCGTTCAACAACTACGTCGACGCGGACGCCGCCTGGCGCAGCGCCAACGACTTCGACCAGCCGTGCGTGGCCATCATCAAGCACGCCAACCCGTGCGGCATCGCGGTCGGCGCCGACGTGGCCGAGGCTCACCGCAAGGCCAACGACTGCGACCCGGTCTCGGCGTTCGGCGGCGTCATCGCGGTCAACCGCGAGGTCACCGAGGCGATGGCCAAGCAGCTCGACGGCATCTTCACCGAGGTGATCGTCGCGCCGTCGTACGAGGCGGGCGCCCTCGAGATCTTCAAGGGCAAGAAGAAGCTGCGCGTGCTGGTCGCCCCGGCCTGGAGCCCGGCGCCGGCCGAGGTCAAGCTGGTCGGCGGCGGCGCGCTCGTGCAGCAGCCCGACCGCATCGACGCGCCCGGCGACGACCCGGCCAACTGGGAGCTCGCGACCGGCGCCGCGCTGTCCGCGGACGAGCTGGCCGACCTGGCGTTCGCCTGGCGGGCGATCCGCAGCGTCAAGAGCAACGCGATCCTGCTGGCCAAGGACGGCGCCACCGTCGGCGTCGGCATGGGCCAGGTCAACCGGGTCGACTCGGCCCACCTCGCGGTCAACCGGGCCGGCGCCGACCGGGCCAAGGGCAGTCTGGCCGCCTCCGACGCCTTCTTCCCGTTCCCGGACGGGCTCGAGGTGCTGATCGCGGCCGGCGTCAAGGCGGTTGTGCAGCCGGGCGGCTCCATCCGCGACAACCTGGTCATCGAGGCCGCTGAGAAGGCCGGGATGACCGTCTACCTGACCGGGACGCGGCACTTCTACCACGGCTGAGTCTTCGTGACGGACCTCGTGCAGGACCGGACCTTCTCGGGCGCCGACTGGGCGCTCGAGGAGGTCGTCGGCGTCCGGTACGAGGATTGCGCCTTCCACGACGTCGACTGGTCGGAGGCGCGCCTGGTCGGCTGCGTCTTCACCAATTGCACCTTCGGCAACGTGCGCTTCAACGCGGCCGTGCTCGACAGCGTGGCCATCATGCAGTCGACGGCGCGGCGCTGCTCGTTCTTCGACGCGACGCTGACCGGCTGCAAGCTGACCGGCACCCAGTTCATCGACTGCGGCCTGCGGCCGATCAGGGTCGAGGGCGGCGACTGGGGGTTCGTCAACCTGCGCGGCCAGAACCTCACCGGCGCCGGCCTGTCCGGCTTACGGTTGCGGGAGGCCGACCTGATGGGCGCCGACCTGACCCGGGCCGACCTGCGCGGCTGCGACCTGTCCAACGCCCGGCTCACCGACGCCGTGCTCAAGGGCGCCGACCTGCGCGGCGCCGACCTCGACGGCGTGCAGCTCAGAGGCGTCGACCTCACCGGCGCCAAGATCGATATCGCGCAGGCGGTCCAGTTCGCCGCCGCGTACGGCGCCGTGGTGGGGGAATGAGAAGAGTGGCTTACTTCGCGTTAAGCCGACCAGGCCGAAACGTGGCGTTAACCGACTGATACGTTCGCAAAAAGTGTCCCGAGACTGAGGGTTGTTCGCGACCCACCGCAACCCTCTACGTGCGTAGGTGAGACTCCCTGGTCTCCACCGTCGC
Organism: Paractinoplanes atraurantiacus; assembly: GCF_900215205.1. GTDB lineage: Bacteria > Actinomycetota > Actinomycetes > Mycobacteriales > Micromonosporaceae > Actinoplanes > Actinoplanes atraurantiacus. The sequence goes on along the minus strand of NZ_OBDY01000012.1, from coordinate 67,661 downwards.
GAACAATCCTCATTGGGAGTGGATAGAGCTATGGGCAAGAAGGTAACCGTCGTAGGTGCCGGGTTCTACGGGTCCACGACTGCACAGCGTCTGGCCGAGTACGACATCTTCGACACCGTGGTGCTCACCGACATCATCGACGGCAAGCCGGCCGGTCTGGCGCTCGACATGAACCAGTCGCGGCCGATCGAGGGCTTCGAGACCAAGGTCGTCGGCGTCACCACCGGCCCCAACGGCGAGGGTTACGAGGCCATCGAGGGCTCGGACGTCGTCGTGGTCACCGCCGGCCTGCCCCGCAAGCCCGGCATGAGCCGCATGGACCTCCTCGAGGTCAACGCCAAGATCGTGCGCCAGGTGGCCGAGAACATCGCCAAGTACGCGCCGAACGCCGTCGTCATCGTGGTCTCGAACCCGGTCGACGAGATGACCGCGCTGGCCCAGCTCGCCACTCAGTTCCCCAAGAACCGGGTCTTCGGCCAGGCCGGCGTGCTCGACACCGCCCGCTTCACCAACTCGATCGCCGAGACGCTGGCCGTGCCGGTGAAGAGCGTCAAGGCGCTCACCCTCGGCTCGCACGGCGACACCATGGTCCCGGTCCCGTCGCGCTGCACGGTCGACGGCAAGCCGCTGTCCGACCTGCTCCCGGCGGACAAGATCGAGGAGCTCGTCGTCCGCACCCGCAACGGCGGCGCCGAGGTAGTCGCCCTGCTCAAGACCGGCTCGGCCTACTACGCCCCGTCGGCCGCCGCCGCCCGCATGGCCAAGGCCGTCGTCGAGGACTCCGGCGAGGTCCTCCCGGTCTGCGCCTGGGTCGACGGCGAGTACGGCATCTCCGGCGTCTACCTGGGCGTCGAGGCCAAGATCGGCGCCGAGGGCATCAAGCAGGTCGTCGAGGAGAAGCTCACCGACTCCGAGATCGCCGGCCTCAAGGAGGCCGCCGAGGCCGTTCGCGCCAAGCAGGCGGACGTCGCCACCCTCTGATCCATCGTTGCGATAAAGCCGGGGCCGTCTTTGGTCCCGGCTTTTTCTTGTACGCGCGTCTGACCGGCCCAACCGCACCGGCGCCGCCCCTGGCGCGCGAGCAACAGTGGTCCGACCCGAGCGGTCCACTCACGGTCGCTGCCGCTCGGGCTTCGACCGCGCGGACCTGGGCGCGCTCACGCCTGCCGGAACGCCTCGCCCAAGTGCGACACGGCGACCGCTTTCACCGCCTTCAAGGCACGCTGACGGGTGGCTCGGGCCTGGGCCGGGTCGAAGTCGCTGGCGTAGGCCAGCTCCGGATGCAGGAGCTGGATGGCGTGGACGAGCATGTCGCCGGCGACGAGCAGGCTGTCGTCGCCGTCCTCGACCAGGACGGACTGGTGGCCCGGGGTGTGGCCGGGTGTCGCCACCACCCGGATGCCCGGGGCCAGGGCCAGGTCGCCGTCGAGCTCGTGGAGGCGACCCTCGGCTCGCAGGGGCTCGACCAGCAGGTCGAACTGGCCGGCCTGGTCGCGGTTGGCCTCGTAGAGAGCGACGTCGGCCCGCTGCACGACCACCCGCGCCGCCGTGAACGGCGAGTCGCGTGGGACGGCCCAGCCCATGTGGTCGTTGTGCAGATGGGTCAGCACGATCGTCTCGACCTCGGCCGGATCGATGCCGGCCGCGGCCAGCTCGCCGGGCAGCCGCCCCGGCACCGGCGCCCAGTCGGCCGCCAGCGACCCGGCCGGCCCGATGCCCGCGTCGACCAGCGTGACCGGCCCGTCCCCGGCCCGCACCGCATAACTCCGAAAGCGCAGCCACCACTCGCCCTCAGCCGTCACCGCGGCCGGATCGGCCGCGTCGGCCGCCGCCCACTGCTCGGCCGTGGCATCGGGAAACGCCTCGGCCCGGGGCATGAAGAAGGGCCCTTCAGCGTCCTCGAGGGCGATGACAGTGAGCCGTCCGACGGCGTGGGTGACAGGCATGCCCGCGATTCTGCCGGGGACGCGGGCCGGCCCGCGCCCCCTCTGTGGATAACTTCCGGCCCTGTGGACAGCTAGCGATCGAGGCCCTGGTCGTCGGTAACGTCGAAGGCGCGCGGTGTCCCACCCTGGGTGGGGGAGGAGGCGGCCCTTGGCGTGGAGGTCGCGGATTCGATCACTTCGGCGATGCCCGGGCGGCCCGACTCCACCACGAAATCCGCTGCTGTGCGGACCGTGGCGGTCGGGGCCCAGACGGTGTCCACGAGCCGGAGGCTGCTCACCATGCGCTCGCGAGTGACGTCGCAGACCACGTATCCGCGCTGGTTGTCGATGTAGCGCCAGTGTGGGCTCTCCGCCATGATCGGGTCGTAGGTGGCATGGAACGACGCCGTGTTCGCGTTGCCGCCCGAGGTGATCGACGTGCCGGTGATCTCGGCGCCGACGACCGGTGTCGACGGATCGTCGAAGTTCGGCCGCAGGTCGCTCACCCACGTGCAGTGCCGGTCGCCGGTCAGCACGACCGGGTTGCCGACCTCGCGGAAAAGCTTGAGCAGCCGCGTGCGCTGGGCGCGGTACCCGTCCCAGTTGTCGAAGTCGAAGACCTGCTCGGGGCCGGCCTTGCGGTCGTTCTGGGCCCACATCACCTGGTTGGCGAGCAGGTTCCACCGGGCGCCGGAGTGGCGCAGCCCGTTGACCAGCCAGCTCTCCTGCTCGGGGCCGGTCATGCTCAGCGCCGGGTCCTGGGCCGCCTCGAGCGTGGCCGGCTGGTCGCTGCGGTACTGCCGGGTGTCGACCACGTGCACACTGGCCAGCGATCCGAACCGGAACCGGCGGTAGATCTGCATGTCGAGCCCGTGCGGCAGCGACGAGCGGCGCAGCGGCATGTGCTCGTAATAGGCCTGGAAGGCGGCGATCCGCCGAGCTCGGAACGCGGACGGCGTCTGCAGCGCGGGGTCCTGCGGGATCTCGTCGGCCCAGTTGTTGTCGACCTCGTGGTCGTCGAAGGTGACGATCCACGGGAAGGCGGCGTGCGCCGCCTGAAGGTCCGGGTCGGTCTTGTACTGGGCGTGGCGGTTGCGGTATTGCTCCAATGTGTACGGCTCGTCGCTGCCCTCGTGTTGGCGCACCGCGGCCGGGTTGCTCGGTCCCTCGTAGATGTAATCGCCCAGGAACGCGACGAACGCCAGGTCCTCGGCCGCGAGGTGCTGATAGGCGGTGTAGAAGCCGGCCTGGTAGTCCTGGCAGCTGGCGAAGGCGAACCGCAGGTGTCGCAGCTTCGAGGCCGCGGCGGGCGCGGTGCGTGTGCGCCCGGTCGGCGAGATCTGGCCGGCGACGCGGAAGCGGTAGTGATATTCGGTGTCCGGCCGCAGCCCGCGTACGTCCACGTGCACCGAGTGGCCCAGCGCGGGCCGGGCGGCGGTGACCCCGGAGCGGCGCGACCGGCGGAAGAGCGGGTCGGCCGCGATCTCCCATTCGACCGGCACGGCGCGGTCGGGGATGGCGCCGTGCAGGCGGGTCCACAGCACCACCGCGTCCGGAAGCGGGTCGCCCGAGGCCACGCCGAGCCCGAAGACGTCCGAAGGAAGCGTGGTGCTCGTGTGGGCGTACCCCGCCGTGGGGTTGACCAGAAGTGGTCCGGTGGCGACGGCGCCCGCAGCGGCGGAGAGGAGCAGTCGACGGCCGATCGGCTGATTCAATGACATTCTTCGATGCCACCGGGTTTGCGATACAGGCCGCCGACAAGCGGGCAAACTGGTTGGGGCGATCGGGGTAAATCCCGGTCCGGGGGCGACAGATGATCTTCGACGGCCCTGCAGTACGCTCGTACTGCTAAAAACATGGGAGAGGAGCGCCGGCCGAATGGCGAAAATCAAGGTCACTAACCCGGTGGTGGAGCTCGACGGCGACGAGATGACCCGGATCATCTGGAAGCAGATCCGGGAGCAGCTGATCCTGCCCTACCTCGATGTCCCCCTCGAGTACTACGACCTGTCGATCCAGTACCGCGACGAGACCGACGACCAGGTGACCATCGACGCGGCCAACGCCATCAAGCGTCACGGCGTCGGCGTCAAGTGCGCGACGATCACCCCGGACGAGGCCCGCGTCGAGGAGTTCGGCCTCAAGAAGATGTGGCGGTCGCCCAACGGCACCATCCGCAACATCCTCGGCGGCGTCGTCTTCCGTGAGCCGATCATCATGAAGAACGTGCCGCGGCTGGTGCCGGGCTGGACCAAGCCGATCATCATCGGCCGTCACGCCCACGGCGACCAGTACAAGGCCACCGACTTCGTGGTGCCCAGCGCCGGCAAGCTGACCGTCACGTTCACCCCCGAGGACGGCTCGGCGCCGATGGAGTTCCACGTCGCCGACTACCCGGGTGGTGGCGTCGCGATGGCGATGTACAACTACGACGAGTCGATCCGCGACTTCGCGCGCGCCTCGTTCCGGTACGGCCTGGCTCGCAACTACCCGGTCTACCTGTCCACCAAGAACACGATCCTCAAGGCGTACGACGGCCGTTTCAAAGATCTTTTCGCGGAGATTTTCGAGACCGAGTTCGCCGACCAGTTCAAGGCGGCCGGCCTCACCTACGAGCACCGGCTGATCGACGACATGGTCGCGGCCGCGCTCAAGTGGGAGGGCGGCTACGTCTGGGCCTGCAAGAACTACGACGGTGACGTGCAGTCCGACACCGTGGCCCAGGGCTTCGGCTCGCTCGGCCTGATGACCTCCGTGCTGATGACCCCGGACGGCAACACCGTCGAGGCCGAGGCCGCGCACGGCACGGTCACCCGGCACTACCGGCAGTGGCAGAAGGGCGAGAAGACGTCGACGAACCCGATCGCGTCGATCTTCGCCTGGACCGGTGGCCTCAAGCACCGCGGCAAGCTGGACGGCACCCCCGAGGTGACCCAGTTCGCCGAGACGCTGGAGAAGGTCTGTGTCGAGACCGTCGAGGGCGGTCAGATGACCAAGGACCTGGCGCTGCTCATCTCGCGGGACGCGCCGTGGCTCTCGACCGACGAGTTCATGAACGCGCTCGACGAGAACCTGGCCCGCAAGCTCGCCTGATCTCGCATCATCACAGGGCCGCCCGCGTTTTGCAAAACGCGGGCGGCCCTGTGATGTTTAGATCCGTAACCAGTGGGTACGGGCGTCGTTTCTCTTGACAGAACGGATGGGCCGCGCGACGCCGAGGGGTCGCCCACCGATCCGGCTGCCTTGTCCCGGGCGCCGATCGGTTCTCTCGTCGGCGATGCGGCCACGTAGGCGCACCCACCTTTGCGCCTGCCGTCCCTTCCCAGCGGGGGTCCCATTGTCCCGGGACCCCCGCCCCTCTTCTCCCGCCCCGAAGGCCTCGTTCTCCTGTGAAGACGAGAAGGCGAGAGCGAGGAAGGGAAGACTTACGCGGCCTCGCGCAGCAGCTGCGCGGCCCTCTCGGGGACGATGTCGTTGACGAAGTAGCCCATCGCCGACTCGGAGCCGGCCAGGTACTTCAGCTTGTCGGCGGCGCGCCGGATGCTGAACAGCTGAAGGTGCAGATATCCCAGGTCGCGGCCCTCGCCGACGACCGCCTGGTGCCAGGCCGAGATGTACGGCATCGGCTTGCCGAACAGACCGTCGAAGCGCTTCAGCATCTCCAGGTAGAGCGGGCCGAAGGCATCGCGCTCGGCGTCCGACAGGGCCGGGATGTCGGCCACCTTGCGGTTCGGCGCGATCTGCACCTCGAACGGCCAGCGGGCCGCGGCCGGCACGAACGCCGTCCAGTGCTCGTTGGCGCCGACGATCCGCGTGCCCTGCTCGCGCTCGGCCGCCAGCACGTCGGTGTAGAGATCATTTCCCGTGCTGGAGAGGTGCTTGGCGGCCGCCGCCAGCATCAGCTTCGTGCGCGGCGGCACGGTCGGGTACGCGTAGATCTGCCCGTGCGGGTGGTGCAGCGTCACGCCGATCTCGACGCCCCGATTTTCGAACGGGAAGACCTGGGCCACACCGGGCAACTTCGAGATTTCGGCCGTACGGTCGGCGAGCACGTCCACGACCGTGCGAACGCGGGCCGGTGTGAGCGCGCCGAAGTAGCTGTTGTGGTCGCTGGTGAAGCACACGACCTCACAACGGCCCACGCCAGGGCGTACGGGAACCATGGGGTTGATCTCTTGAACCTCGTCCGGGGAGACCCGGTCGCTGAACGACGGGAACTGGTTCTCGAAGACCACCACGTCGTAGTCGGGAGCCGGGATCTCGCTGGCGAACGACGGCGTGGTCGGGCAGAGCGGGCAGGCGTCGCTCGGCGGCAGGAAGGTGCGGGTCTGCCGGTGGGCGGCGATCGCGATCCACTCGTCGACCAGCGGGTCGTAGCGCAAATGCGAGGTGTGCGGCGGCGCCGGAAGGGTGCGGGTGTCCGGGTGCTCGGCCCGGTACGAGCCCTCCCCCTCGTTGAAGTAGATCAGCTCACGGCCGTCGGAGAGACGGATCGCCGTGCGGCTCTTGAAGGTCACTGGCCACTCACCATCACAAGTTCTGGAACTGTTTCGCTCAGCAATGCACGGGCCTCCTCGTCCAGCCCGTCGTCGGTGATCAGCACGTGGGCCCGTTCCAGCGGGACGATCGAGCTGATGCCGACGGTGCCCCACTTCGTGTGGTCGGCGAGCACGATGAGACGCTCGGCCGCCTTGACGAGGGCCTTGTTGACGTCGGCCTCCATGAGGTTCGGCGTCGTATATCCGGCGCGCTCGCTCATCCCGTGCACGCCCAGGAAGAGCATGTCGAGGTGGAGGGCGCCGATCGCGGCCACCGCGACCGGGCCGACGAGGGCATCCGAGGGGGTGCGGGTGCCGCCGGTCAGGATCACCGCCTGGTCGGGGCGGCCGGCGCGGTAGAAGACGTCGGCGACCGGGATCGAATTGGTGACCACGGTCAGCTCCGGCACGTCGACGAGGCGCTGCGCCAGCTCGGCCGTCGTGGTGCCGGCGGACAGCGCGATGGCGTCGCCGGGGGAGACCATGGCGGCGGCGCGCATGGCCATGGCGGATTTCTCGGCGCGCTGGCGCACGCTCTTGGCGGCGAAGCCGGGCTCGTGCGCGGAGCCGGGACTGACCGTGGTCGCCCCGCCGTGTACCTTCGCGAGCAGGCCGCGATCGGCCAGCGACTCCAGGTCACGGCGGATCGTCATGTCGGACACGCCGTACTCGGAGGCCAGCTCGCTGACCCGCACGCCGCCGGCGGCCCGGACCCGGTCGAGGATGGCGGCCTGGCGCTGCTGCGCCAGCATCAGAGGATCCGCACTAATTCGAACACGCCCGAACACTACCTTGTGATCGGGCGTGACCGAAAGAGTGTTGCTAGATACCTCGGCCGCGCTTGTGCAGAGCCGAGAGGACGTTCTCGACCTTGACCGCACCGGTCATGGCCGCGAGAGCGATCGCGGTGCGTGGCTCCTTCCAGTTCGCCCGCACGGCTTCCTTGCTGAACTGCCACGCCTGACTGCGATTGCCGGTCGCGGCCGACCAGCAGGCGAGCTGGCCGTAGACGCGGGCCGCGCCCGGACGGCAGCCGCTGATCTCCGGGTGCCGCTGCATCATCCAGCGCAGAGAGCTGATCTTCGTCGCGTACTCGTACGCATAATGCGAGGTCCGGCCCCACAACACCCGGACCAGGGGCTCGTCCAGATGCACGATCGGCGCCCGGCGGGCGGCCCGCAGCAGCAGATCCCAGTCCTCGTTCTGGCTGCCCGGCGCGTCCTCGGCGACCAGGCCGATCGCGTCCTCGGCCAGCGCCGTACGGCGGATCAGGAACGACGACGAGTGCAGCATGGCCATCCGCGAGCGGGCCAGCTCGTCGACCGTGACCCGGCTGCGCCCGGCCAGCCGGGCGGTGGTCTTTCCCTCGTACTCGACCTCGATCGCACACGTCGCGAACTCGGCGTCCGGGTCGGCCAGCAGCGCGGCCACCTGACGGCGCAGCTTGTCCGGGCGCCACTGGTCGTCGTCGTCGCAGAAGGCCACGTACTCGGTGTCCAGGGCCAGGATGCCGGTGTTGCGGGCGCCGGCCAGGCCGGACGTACGCCAGTTGGTCAGCACCAGGACCTGCACGCCCTCGGTCGCGGCGAGCAGGTAGTCGGGCTCGGTCTGGTCGTACACCACCAAGACTTTGATTTCGCCCGGATAGCGCTGGTCGCGCACCGAGGCGATGGCCTTGCGGACCAGCTCGGGCCGGTTCCGGGTGGGGATGACGACACCGACGGACGGCCAGTTCATCGACTCTCCTCTTTCAGAAGCGGATATCCGTACGCCCGGAGCATCGGCGCACACACCGCTCCGACCAGGCGACGCTGTTTGGCGGGCAGGGAGCTCACCCACGCGTCGTCGCGGCGCAGCTCCAGGCGCCCGACGGTGAAGCGCATCGGGTTGCCGGCCGCGCTGTGCCCGACGCCCAGATCGGCGTAGCCGTTGCCCAGGAACGCCAGATCGCCGGGGCGGAGCCGGAGCCCGGCGAAGTCGCCGATCTTCAGCAGCTCCGAGCGCGGGTGGGCGAGGAACTCCTCGTAGCGCAGCCGGTGCACGGCCACGCCACGCTTGGCGAGCAGCCCGAACGCGGCGTTGTGGGCGTTCCAGAGCATCGCCGAGCGGCCGGGGGAGTAGCGGGTCATCTCCTCGGCGCCGTCGGTCTCCGGCCGGGAGACCCTTTTGGTCCAGGAGTACGCCACCCCGCGCGCATCGCGAACGACGTGCACCACCCGCAGGTCGATGTCGCCGGCCCAGCGCAGCACGTGGGCGAGGGCCGAATGCTTGGAGGAGTCGACCACGACCTCGGCCCCGGACACCTCGGCCGCGGCGGCATAGACGCGGGCGTAGAAGTCCGCGTACTCGTGCACCTCCGGCGGTGCCTCGGCGGCGGTGGCGAGCCGGGGGATGTGCCGGGTGCGCTCGACGGCGTCGCGCAGGGCGTGCACCCGGTCGACGTCGACGTGGTTCCACCCGCCGAAGGCCCGCTCGCCGACCCGGCGCCAGAACGCGCAGCCCGAGAACCGGGCGCCGCAGCCGCACCGCTCGTCGTCGCGGATGTCGCGCTGCCAGAGGTGGACGACCTCACCGAGCGCGCACACCCCGGGCAGTTGACCGAGCAGACGTTCGACGAGCGTTGTCCCACTTCGTCCTAATCCACCCAGAAATACCACGCGTGCCACTCTTGCCCACCTTCGCTCGTTTCGCTCCTATAACGAGCGAACAAGCGCGAAGGAGGCGTTGCGTGACAATCGAGGCATTCGACCGCGTCCACCTGGACGGGACGGGCATCGACCGGATCACGGAGGCGGAGGTCGTGGCGGTCGTACGCGACTGCCTGGCCCGGGGCCGAGGCGGCCGGATCATCACGCCGAACATCGACATCCTGCGCCGCGCCCAAGGCGACCCCGAATGCCGCCGCCACCTCAACGACGCCGACCTGATCGTCGCCGACGGCATGCCCCTGGTGTGGGCCAGCCGCCTCGGAGGGCAGCCGCTCCCCGAGCGGGTGGCCGGCAGCAGCCTGATCTGGTCGCTGTCGGAGGGTTTGGGCCGCGACCACCGCTCGATCTACGTGATCGGCGGCGCCCCCGCCGAAGGCAACGAGAAGGACGGAGCCACCCGGGCCGCCGACAAGCTGGCCGGCGAATGCCCGGGCTTGCGCGTAGCGGGCACGCTCTGCCCGCCGTTCGGCTTCGACCGGGACCCGTTGCTGTACGAGGACTACTGCACCAAAATCGCCGGCGCCGACCCCGACCTGGTCTTCGTGGGCCTCGGCTACCCCAAACAAGAACGCATGATCACCCGCCTCCGCGCCCTGCTGCCCCAGGCCTGGTTCATCGGTTGCGGCGCCGCCGTCAACTTCGTAGCCGGCGACATCGAACGGGCCCCACGCTGGATGCAGCGCACCGGCCTCGAGTGGGCTCACCGCCTCGGCACCGAGCCCCGCCGCTTGGCCGGCCGCTACTTACGACACGACGCCCCCTATGCCTTGCGCCTGCTGGCCCAGGCCCCCGGCCAGCGAGCACGAGCCCGCTGATGTGACTCCATTCGACGCCGCCAAACAAATTGCCGTGGCCCATTCCGCAGGCGTATGGTTCGGTGGCCATCTTCACCAAGTGCATTCTTGGCAGACTTCGATCGCAGAGCTAATTTTCCGCCCCCTTTGCCTGGCCGTTTTCGCCGTCCGTGTGATTAGCCGCAGCTTGGTCGTGAATTTCGCCGTCCACCGGTGACCGACGTCTCGGCGCACGACGCTCGGATCCTCCGCCGGCCGGCGAGCCGCCGGACGAGACGACCCGCTGTGGCATGCCCGCGATGCTCGACGCCTTCGGCGGCCGCGGAGCCGCGCCAACGATCCCCGCTTCTCGCGGCCGCTCGGCCTTTCCGGAGACTGTGAAGCGGCGGCAGCGCTGGAACTATCTTGCAGCTGCGGAGCTGCGGCATCGCGCGGCGTCTCTTGTGGTTGCAGGGTTGCGGCCATGCACGGAATCTCTTGTGGTTGCGGAGCTGTGGCATTGCACGGCGCCTCTTGTGGTTGCGAGGGCTGCGGCGTTGAGCGGCGCCTCCTGCGGCTCCGGGGCTGCGGCGTTGCGTGGCATCTCTTGGGGCTGCGGGGCTGCGGCATTGCGCGGCGTCACCTGTTCCTTTGGAGCTGCGGTGCTGCTTGGGCTCTCGTGTGGCTGCGGAGCTGTGGTGATGCTCGGGGTTTCCTGCGGGTGCGGGGCAGCTGCTGCGGCGGGCCGTGAGTGCTCCGGCGACTGAGCTCGGCTCTGGAGACGCTCCGATGTGGACCGGGCGGCGGTGTCGGGCCTCTGAGCGCCGATCTGTGGCGCGGTGCTCTGCTCGAAACGTAGCCGCATGAGCTTGAGGCCGTGGCGCTGGGCGAGACCCCATGCGCGGTGGCGCTCGTGCTCCCGGCGGAAAGCATCCATCTCGGGCGACCAACTGCGGGCCCGGGTCCGATCGCGCATGCTGTTCATTTGCTTGCGAGTGAAGAGTCCAAGCTGTTGGTATCGCATATCCAATTATCCCGCCATGACGCCCCCGAAGCCATCGATAATTGAAGACGATCATGCCAAATTCGGCGCCACGATAAAAGGAATGGCGCGGCCGGCGGTTCGCCAAAGCGCTAGCCGCCGACTGGCGAAAGGTCGCGCACCGCCTCGGTGGCGCGCCGAGTCTGACCGGCCGCCCAGCGCAAGTCGGGCGACGGGCGTGAGTTCGTGCCGCCGCCCCATGGCCCGCTGAGTCTGACCGGCCGCCCGGCGCGGGTCGGGCGAAAGACGCGAGTTCTTACCCCCGCCCGGGGGTGGGCTGAGTCTGACTGGGCGACAGGTGCGAGTTGTTACCGCCCGGTGGCGAGCACGAGGTTGCGATCGCCTTCAAGGGGCACAAGCAAAGCAAGACGTACGTACGGTTTGCAAGGTAGTCTGCGCGCATGACTTTTGTGTTTGAGCGCCTTCACCACATCCAGGTCCTCTGCCCGCCCGGGGGTGAGGACGTCGCCCGTGGTTTCTATGCGGGGGTGCTTGGGCTGGAAGAGTTCGCCAAACCGCCCGCGCTCGCGGCCCGCGGTGGGTGCTGGTTTCGGGGTGGGGGGTGGGAGATTCACGTCAGTCCCGTGGCGGATTTTGCTGCCGCTGTGCGGGCTCACCCGGGCGTACTCGTCAATGGGCTTGAAGGTTTGGCTCTGAAACTGGAAACCGCCGGGCGCCCGGTGGAGTGGGATCACCACTTTCCGGGGCACCGGCGGTTCTACTCGCAGGACGATCACGGGAACCGGCTCGAGTTTCTCGAGGCGATCACGGGTTGAAATAGGGATCGCGAACCAGCCTGTGGAAGGCCTTGAACGCTGCCTTGTCCCCGGTCAGCTGGAACTGCTTGTTCGGGCCGTTGCCCTCCGGGTCGGACTCGAAGTAGGCGATCGCCTTGATCTGCGGGTTGGCCTTGAAGGTGCGGCCGGCGTCCTTCAGCCAGTCCGCCCGCCCGGCCGAACCCCACGCCTTGGCCACGCCGAACTCGCCGATCACGATGGGTTTCGGGCGCTGGGCCGCCCACTGCAGGAACGGGCCCATCAGCTGCCCGATCGGCTCGAACTTCTCGCCGGCGTACACGTCGACGCACGTCCAGTCGACCTGATCGTCGCCCGGGTAGAAGTCCGGCGCGTCGCCCCGGATGAAGCCTTCGGCCGTCGGGCACCACACCCACGACACGTTCTTCGCCCGCTCCTCGTCGAAGATCTTCCGAACGTATTTCCAGGCCGCGATGTAGTCGGCGCCCGACCACATCGTCGCCCGCAGGTTGGGCCGGTCCATCTCCCAGCGCATTCGCAGCAACACCGGGACCTTCAATTTGCGTACGGCCTTGGCCTGCTTGCGGATCAGCTCGTCGTGCTCACCGTCCAGGATGGACCTGTTGTCGCCCGTCGCCCAGCTCACCATGAGCGTCGCACCGCGGGCCAGGAACTCTTTGTCGGACGGGGTGCCGACCATCTGCTCGAAGCGGCGGTACGTGTTCACGATGCTCAGCCGCCGCCCCAGGTCGGCCTGCAGGCTGTCCACCGCGGCGAGCCGCCCGACGTGGGTCAGCGCATCCGGCTTGATCCACGCCCCGACCAGGGCGCCCCGGCGCGGCGCCTGAACCGGTCCGGCCGCGAAGGGCCCTTGCTGTACGGCGACCGCGGCCGGCGCCGCCGACAAATCGGGCGGCGCGGGCGGCGTTTCGTCCGGTTTGTCGCGCCCAAAAGAACAGCCGGCGGCGACAAAAAGGACGCAGAAAATGATCAGAAAACCCTTACGCATGGACACGGCGCGCGGTGTAGAGAACGTTCACGGCATACGAGTCACTACCAGGCATCCGCCGTCCGACAGCGTCCACGGCACGAGCCACCGGATTCCCATGCAACGACGGCGTGATCATCGAGAAGCCCCGCCGCTCGACGATCTCGAACCCGTGCCGCTCGAACAACGAGGACACCTCCTCGTGCGACAACTCCGCGAACCACCGCTGCCCCTGATGCTTGCGGGCCCGCAGATGCCGCACCGATGCCGCGTTCCCGTGGTTCTCCACCACGAGCACCCCCGAGTCGCGCGACGGCAGCGCCTTGGCCGCGAAGGCCAGCGCCCGGTCCCTGATCTCAGAGTCCACATTGAGCAACAACCGGAACATCGTCACGATCGCCGGGAAACCGGCCGGCACGGGATGCGGCACCGGCCCGTCTGCTGCCACCTGGTGCCAGTTGGCCCGCGACCCGACCTCGGCCGCCTTCGCCATCATCTCGGCCGACGTGTCGTACCCGTGCGCCTCGCGAACCAGCCCGTGCAGGATCCGGATGGCCCGCCCGGTGCCGCAGGCGAAGTCGTGCTGCACCGGCGCCAGCGGGCCGAACTCGCGCCGCACCAGCGTGCGCAGGTAGTCCTGCTGCCGCTCGTTGATCTGCGAGGCGTAGCTGTCCGGCGCGTAGGTGACGTTCTCGTACTTCTCGACCGCGTCGGTGTCCTGGAACACCTTGGTGTAGTCGGTGGTCAACTCGTCCTCCTCGAAGGTTTGAAGGCGTCCAGAGCAAGGTGTGCGCGCAGCAGCCAGGCGCCGCCCGCGTAGGCGGGAACGGCGGCCAGCGCCGCGAGGGTCAGTCCGGTGCCGCCGGTTCCGGCGATCGCGGTGACGGCCCATGGCAGTACGCCGAAGCACACCACCGCCAGTAGTGCCGCCGCCCGCGTCCCGCGGCCGAACGGGTGCAGCCCGGCCGACCGGCCGACCTGGATCAGCGGCAGCAGGTTGTTGGCGACCATCGCGCAGGCCAGCCCGATCGCCGCGCCGAGCGCCCCGTGCCGCGGGATGAGCAGCACGTCCAGCCCGACTGTGATGACCAGCGCGATCAGCACGTTGGCCAGGTTCCAGGAGGTGCGCCCGGCCATGGCCAGCACCATGTCGACCATGCCGCAGCCGGTGGCGACCAGCATCGCGCCGGCCAGCACGACCACCACGACCCGTCCCTCGGTCGCGTAGTGCTCGCCGAAGAGCCGCAGCCACAGCGGCGCGAACAGGATGACCAGCAGGATGATCGGCCAGGTGACGAGCACGAGCCAGCCGGTCGCGGTCTGGTAGAGGTGGTTGGCGCCGCGCCGGTCGCCGGTGGCCAGCGCCTCGGCCAGCCGCGGCTGCACCGACTGCGAGATCCCCTGGTTGGCGAACTGAATCAAAACGACAAATCGCCCCGCTACGGCGTAGACGGCGGCCGGCGCCAGACCGGCCAGCGCCGCCACCAGCAGCACGTCCACCCGTTGCAGGGCCAGCTGGGCCACGCTGGCCAGCGCGCGCGGCCCGGTGAAGCGCCAGAACTCCCGGCGCACGCCGATCCGCTCGGCCCGGTGGGTGGTCACTCCAGGCGGTCTGCCGGCGAGATAGACCTTTCTGAGGCCGTACGCGGCCAGCACCGCGACCGGCAGGTAAGGCGCGGCCCAGGCCAGCGCGAACCCGGGCAACGACCCGGCGGTACACAATGTCGCCACGCCGACCAGGGCGACCTGCAGAAGGTTGCGCAACACCCGGTCGAGCACCACGGTCGGCCGCATCGCCCGGTAGCCCCGGGTCGCGGTGAGCAACGCGTCGGTCAGCGCCTGCAACGGCAGGAACACGGCCAGCACCCGCAGCCCCGCGGTGTGCGCGTCGACGACATGCCCCGCGTCGTGCGCCGTGATCCGCGCGATCGCCGGCGCGGTCAGCCACATCGCCGCGGCGAGAAGGATCGAGACCACCACGACCGGCGCCAGCCCGGCCCGCAGGCAGGCGCCGAGCAGGTGGGCCCGTCCGGTCGCCCGCAGCCGCGCCGGCCAGTAGACCAGCCCGGTCTGTGTGCCCAGCTTGGCCAGCCCGCCGGCCAGCACGAACGCGGCCGTCGCGGCGAAGAACGCCCCCGCCTGCTCGGCGCCGAGAGACCGGGCCACCACCCACGTGACGACCACCCCGGTGCCGCCGGCCAGGGCCGACCCCACCATGTTGGCCAGCCCACCCCGAGCCGCCGCCTTGGTGGACCCCGAGCGATCGAGAACGGCTGTCACGTGCGGCGCCAGATCGGCATGCGCCCCAGCCACCGCGCGAGGGCCTCGTCGTGGGGCAGGTAGTAGTCGGTGAGCTCGCGCCGCAGCGCCGGATCCATGTCGGCCTGGCGCGGCCGCGCGTTGTGCCGCTCGAACGGCGGCCGCTCGAGATAGTTGGGCAGCCCCAGGAAGTCGCAGACCTCGTCGTAGACGTCTTCCGGCTCGCTGAAGAACCGCTCGCTCTCCACCACGTGGATCCGCTCCCGGCCCACGTGCTGGGCCATCACGCTCAAATAGCGGGCGTACTCCCCGCGGGCCCGGTAGGCGTGGTGCTGGTGACTGAAGCTGTAGTACTCCGGGTCCTCGGCCAGCCTCTCCTCCTGCTTGTGCAGGCGGGCCGCCTCCAGCGCGAGCGCCGCGCCGAAGTCACGCTCCGGCTCGAAGTCGCGGGCCACCTCGTGGTGGTGCTGCGAGTACGCCCGCTCGACCGGGTCGCGAACCAGGACGATCAGCTTGGCGTACGGCAGGTCGCGCGCGATCCGGGCCGCCGCCTGCGGGTGGTACATGTAGTACGGGCTCGACTCGAAGGTCTGCGCCGTCACCCCGTACCTCTCGGAGATCTTGTCGGCGCTCCTGGTCAGCGGAAAGTGGGCCTTGTACCAGCCCATGCCGCGGTCGTACGAGGTGTCGAAGTAGTGCACGCCCTTGTGCAGCACGGCCTTGAGCACGACGGGGTGCTCGGCCATGGCCCGGTACAGCGACGTCGTGCCGCAGCGCTGCCCGCCGCAGATCAGGAACGACGGCGTCATCCGGCCCGGCGCGGTGAGCCGTCCGTAGGAGCGCGAGCCCAGGTGCACCACGCGCTTCATCGGCGCCGGCATCTTGCGTACGTCCATGCTCACAGCTCCTCGACCCGGCGGATCAGCACCGGGAGCAGCCAGGTGCCGAGCACGCCCAGGCGGGCGCCGGCCTCGGCCTGGCGGTCGGTCAGATATCGGGTGGCCAGGTCGACCAGGTAGAGCAGCGCGGTCACCTCGCGGCCCTCGGGCACGACGCCGAACGGCGCCAGCAGCTCGCCCGCGCGCTTCACGGTCGCCTCGACCGCGTCGCGGGCGTCCCCTGTGGATTGGATGCGCTTCTGGAGCTCGTGGTGGATCGCGTCGAAGCCCAGCGGCACCCCGGTCGCGAACCGCTCCCAGTCCCAGACCAGCAGCCCGTCGGCCAGGTTGGCCATGTTCCAGGGCGCCCAGTCGCCGTGCCAGGCGCCGTAGCGGAAGGTGAAGTCGCCGCCGCGGCGCACCAGCAGCTCGGCCGCCGAGGCCAGGCTGACGCCCTCGGGCCGGTCGCTGACCGCGGCCAGCCGCCCGCGCAGCTCGTGCCAGTACGCGCTGCCGGACAGCGTCCCGGTCGTATATCCGCAGCAGCCGGCGATGTCGAGCATCGCGGCGACCAGGCGCCGCTGGCTCAGCGGCGCCCGCGGCAGCCACACCGGCAGCGCCGACTGCACCAGCACCTGAAGCCCGCGCCACTCGCCCGCGTGCAGCACCCGGGGCACGGTCAGCTTGGTCAGGCCGCTGTTGCCGAGAGCGGTCAGCGCCGCCGACTCCGCGCGCACCAGTTGCCGGGTGAGCGGGCCGGTGCCGAGCTTGCCGAAGCCGAACGTGTCACCGTCCGTGCTGAGCAGTTGCAGCACCGGCTTGCGGTTGGCCCGGGCCGGGCCGATGTGGACACTGACCGCCAGTTCGCGGCCCAGCGCCTCGCTCAGGTAGCCGTCGATGCATTGCGAGTACGGGCCGGTGACCCGGATCCGGTCGCGCAGCAGCACGCCGGAGGCACCGGTGCGGACCGCGGCCACCACCGCCTCGCGCTTGAGCCGGGCCGCGCGGGACTGCGGCTCGGCGTACCGGCGTACCGCCGCGGCCGCCACCCGGCGCGACATCGAGGGCACCAGCAGGCGGGGCCGCCGCGCGTCGGGGACCACGAGGTACTCGGCGATCGGGGTGCCCGGCGAACCGTCCGTACGGCACGGCTGTGGGTAGAGAAGGTCGAGCACCTCGGTCAGGTACCGCGTACGCAGCTCCGCGTCGCCCGCGGTCAGCTCGGCCGGCGCCGTCTTGACCGGACTCATGTCGTCGTGTCCCCCTCGGATGAATTGCGCCAGAGCAGCGCGAACGCCAGAACGGTGAAGGCCAGGGGGGTGACGAGCGAGTTGTACCAGAGCATCGCCGAGAACGAGGTGACGATGGCGGCGCTGCCGGCCACCCCGATCGCGCTGCGGTCGCGGCGGAACCGCCACAGCCCGTACGCGAAGAAACCGAGATAACCCACCGTGCCCACCGCGCCGTGTGCGTAGAGCAACTGCCACAGCTGCCCGTTGCCGCCGACGGTGAAGTTGCCGCAGCGCTCGCAGCCGGCGCTCTCGCCGACGGTGATCGAGTTGCGGCCGCCGAGGGTGTTGCGGGTGCCGCCGTATCCGATCACGGGGGAGCCGGTGAAGCCGTCCAGGGCGCGGTCGATGAGGAACGAGCGGACGCCGTTGGACTTGCCGTTGTCCATCCGGGCCCCGACCACGTCGCCGAGGGGAGTGGCGACGAGGGTGACCGCGAGCATGGCCCCGGCCACGGCGACCGCGCCGATGATCCAGAGCTTGCCGGCCAGTACGTAGCGGGCGGCCACGTAGACCACCAGCACGCCGATGCCGATCCAGAGGCCCCGGTTGAGCGAGACGACGGCCGGCACGATCGAGACGGCCAGGCAGACGATCATCCAGAATTTCGCGCGGGACGAACGAGCGGCCACGATCAGCCAGCCCACCAGCAGGCAGAAGTTGTTGCCCCAGGTGTTCGTGTAACCCCACGGCGCGGCCGGGCGCGGCTGGCCCTCGCCGACGATGTCCATGATCTGCGCCGCGTACGGATGGACCAGCGACTGCACGAAGCCCTTGTTGCGCACGCCCGGCGGCAGCAGCCACTCGACCGGCGAGGTGAACTCGAACGTGCCCGCCACCATGCCGAGCAGCCCGCCCAGCACGGTGACCACGAAGAGCCAGCCGAGCAGCTTCACCAGGCGGCGCTTTGGCAGTTCGGCCTCGGTCAGGTTGCCCGCGTAGATCATCAGCACGGTCAGCGAGGCGTACATCAAAGCCTTGTACGCCACCGCGGGCAGGCGGCCCGTCGCGTGCTCGGCCACCGTCCCGGCCGGGTCCGCGCCGAGCGCGCCGATGCTGACCACCACGGCCGCCAGGAAGATCACCCAGAACGCGAAGCCGGGCGGCAGCCGCAGCGGGCGGCCGGCGGCGCGGCGCCGGATCAGCAGGAACAGCATCGGCACGGCCATCAGCGCGAAGATCAGAACGCCGAGGCCGAGCGCCCACCAGATCGGGTAGAACGCCAGGATGCTCGCCACCGGCCAGGCCGGCAGATCCCTCCGCTTCGGCGCACCGTGAGCCGCCCCGCCCGCTACGCGCGCCGGGGTGGGGGCCGTCTGGGTCACTTCTTGTCGCCGTCCTTGGCGATGTTCTTGATCTTGCCCGACATGTCGATCACCGCGGTGATCTCGTCCGCGTGGTTGGCGTCGCGCTGGCGCAGCGCTGCCTTCTCGGCCGACGACACCGTGTTGGTCGGGAAGCGCTGGGGCGCGGTGAGCACGGCCGTCTCGTCGGGCCGGGGGCCCTCCGACGACGCCGGCGCGGGCGTCAGGGTCACGACGGGTGCGGCTGCCTCGGCCGTACGCAGGTTGGTCAGATGCGGGAGCACGACGGCGCCCAGCAGCGGCGTGCCGACGCGCTGCAACTGCTCGGCCGCGTCGATCAGGGCGGGGCGGCGGGCCCGGCGCAGCTCGACCGCGAGGATCGCGGCGTCGGCCAGGCTGGCCAGGCTCTGCGCGTCGGCGCTGCTCGCGGTCGACGGGGCCTCGATGACCACATAGCCGCCCTGCCCGCGCAGCGTCTCCAGGGTGTCCCGGAGCCGCTGCGACTGCATCAGACCGGCCGCGGTGGCGGCGCCGCCGGTGGTGATCACCCGCAGCGACGGAATGCGCGGGCAGCGCTGGAGCACCCGGGTCAGGCCGACCCGGCCGGCCAGCAGGTCGGAGAGGCCGGGCACGGCCGAGACGCCCAGCATCCGGGCCAGCGGGGCGGCGTCGACGACGCTGTCCGGCAGGTGGGCGCCGATCAGCACGACGTCGCTGCCGGTGCGAGCCAGGGCGGCGGCCAGGTTCGCGGCGACCAGGGTGCTGGCCGAGCCGCGGCTGGCGCCGGTCACCACGATCGTCCGGGCCTCGGGCGGCAGGGTCGCCAGCACCTCGTTGCGGAGCCGGTTGAAGACCCGGCCGCCGGCGCCGTACGGCTGCAGGACGTCGTCGAAGTGCGGCGTGGTCCGCTCGTCGAGCGCGGCCAGCACGTTCATCCGGCCGCGGTCGCGCACGTCGGCCGCCGAGCGCAGCCGCCGGTCGTACCGCTCCCGGACGAAGGCGAGGGCGAGGCCGAACAGCAGGCCCAGCATGCCGCCGGTGGCGATGTTGATCATCGCGTTCGGGCTGACCGGCTGCTCCGGCAGGCGGGCGTCGCTGATGATGCTGCCCGCGCCGACGGTGGTCGTGGTGAGCTCGTTCAGCTTGCCGGTCATGCCGTTGAGCTGGTTCTGCGAGTTCTGCCGCAGGCTCTGCAGGTTGCTCTCGTCCGAGCTGCCCCGGGTGGCCCGGGCCAGCCGGGCGTTGATGCCGGTCAGCGTCGTGGTGAGCTGCTTGATCTTCGCGGTGAGGGTCTTGATCTGCTGGTCGAGGCCGTTCTGCGCGGTCTCCTCGCGGTTGCGCAGATAGGCCTCGGCGAACGCGTGCGAGCCCGACTGCGCGCCCTCCGGCGAGTCCGCCTTGAACGTGATCATCAGGACGGTCGTGTTGGCCGGCACCTCGACCGAGACGTCCTTGGCCAGCTCGATCGGCGAGCGGTCACTGCGCAGCAGCGCCGCCGCCTTGGTGGCGACCGCGCCCGAGCCGACCAGCTGAGCCTCGGTGTCGAGGTTGACCGAGCCCTTGGTGCGGCCACCCTGCGCGTTGGTGTCCTGGTCGACGGCCTGCACGAGCACGGCCGTCGACGACTGGTAGACCTTGGGCATGGCCGAGGTCAGGCCCGCACCCGCACCCAGACCGGCGCCAGTCGCGATCAGCGCGATCCACCAGTGCCGGCGGAAGACACCGAGATAGTGCGAGACATCCGCGGGGCGTGACGCTTCCATCGGTTGGCGGCCCTTTCGGGGGTGGAGTGAGGATCTTTTGGGCGTTTCGCCCCCAAGGGCTCAACGCCTCACTCCCGCCGACGTGATGGGTGCCTTACATTTTCGGCTCCACCCAGCCGCTTTCGACCAAGTAGGCGATGACGATCTCGATGGCCTCGGCCACCGACATGGTCGTCGTGTCGATGGTCAGCTCGGCGTCGGCCGGCTCCTCGTACGGGTCGTCGATGCCGGTCATGCCGCGCAGCTGACCGGCCCGGGCCCGGGCGTACAGGCCCTTGCGGTCGCGCTGCTCGCAGACCTCCAGCGGCGTGTTGACGTGCACCAGCACGAAGCCGGCGCCGGCCTCGACGGCCATCGCCCGCACCGCCGCGCGGGCGTTCTCGTACGGCGCGATCGGGCAGGCCACGGCCATGCCCCGATGGCGGCCGACCTCGGCCGCGACCCAGCCGATGCGGCGCACGTTGCGGTCGCGGTCGGCCTTGCTGAAGCCCAGACCGGCCGAGAGCTCGCGGCGCACCACGTCGCCGTCGAGCAGGGTGATCGTGCGGTCGCCGCTCTCTCGCAGCGTGTCGGCCAGGCCGCGCGCGATGGTCGACTTGCCCGAGCCGGAGAAGCCGGTGAAGAAGACGACCAGGCCGCGGTGCCGGCGCGGTGGCCGCACCCGCACGAGCTCCTTGGCCACGGCCGGGGGAGTGTGCCACTCGGGCAGCGGGAAGCCGCGGTCGAGCAGGTCGTCGATCTCGGCCGGGGTCATCGCGAGGCGGCGGTTGCGCGGCGGGATGTCGTCGCGCCAGCGCCACTGGCCGTCCCGGTTGTCGTAGGCCAGCTCGCGCGGCACCAGCACCCGCAGGTTGCCGCCGGTGAGCATGTCGCCAGTGGAGAGCACGTGGCTCACGCCGTACGCCCCGGCCACGCGGGCCCGCAGCAGGGCGTCGCGCAGCTCGTCACCGCGCGGCAGCAGCGGCACGGCGACGATCGTGGCCGGGGGCATCCGGTCGCGGGCGGCGAAGATCGTGCGGACCAGCGCCTCGGGCGGCAGCCCGTCCGGGCCGGGCCCGATCACCGGGATCAGGATCAGCAGGTGGGCGCCGAGCGTGCGGGCGGCGTGCGAGATCTGGGCGAGCTGCGGGCGGTGCAGCGGCCGGTCGGCGATCACGCCGAGGACCCGGCCGGGTGGGAGCAGGGCGCGGACCTCCTCGGGCGTACGCCGAAGCCGCTGGAAGGGTCCGTGGCCGCCGTCGCCCATGCGGGTCACGCGGCCGCCGACGCCCCACTCGCGCTCCCGCGACGGCCAGACGTCGCTGACTTCGAGCGCGGCCACCGGGGCGCCCTCGGGGTCGGTGAGGATGACCGTGCGGTGCAGCGGGTCCTCGAGGTTCAGCCGGCCGGCGATCTCCTCGGGAACCTCCAATGTGACCGGCACCGGCCACGGCGTGCCGTCGGCCAGGCGGCCGCGGCGGCGCAGCGCGTGCAGATCGGCACGGCCGAGGAAACCGGTGAGCGGCGCATAGGCGCCGGAGAGCAGAAGTTCGAGGTCCGCCAGCTCGTGCGGGTGCGGCGTGTACGACGGGGCGTCGCGCAGCACGTCCTCGGGCAGCATCGAACCATTCACTTCCGTATCCCCCTGCGGGCCGACTAAGGGGACAGTTTGGCAGCCCGCGTGATCGTGGTCGAGATCGGTGTCCCCTCCACCTTTTCCCGTCGGGTATTAGACAAAACGGACTTAAGCCTCAATACTGGCTGATCGTGAGTCGACGAAGGCTTGTTCAGTTCGCCGCGATACCCACGGCATTCGCACTTTCGGTCGCGGCCACGCTCGCCTGGGCGTGGACCGGCGGCGCCGACCAGATCGGACTTTCGCTCAGCGATCCGACCGTCTCCGTGCCGGCCATGTCGCCGCCCGAAGCTCCGGAAACGGCCGAGCCGGGTGTCGTGCCGCCGGTCTTCCGCGCGCCGTCGTCGGCCGCTCCTTCGGCCGCGGCCACGTCGGCCACCGCCGCCGCTGCTTCGGTCCTGGCGCCCGCCCCGGCCCCGCGGATCGCCAACATCGCCGCGCCCGGCTTCGCCGCCGCCATCACCCAGCCGCAGCAACAACAGCAGCAGCGTCGCGGGGGACGCTGCTACACCGGACACAACCTGGTGCCGACCTGCGGCGTCCTCTGGGGCGTGGCTCCCGGCGCCCACACCGAGAGCCGCGGCGCCTCCGCCCTCTCCCGCTTCGAGCGCAAGACCGGCCGCCACCAGGCGATCTACCACGCCTACCACGGCGGCACGCGGCAACTGTTCCCCACCGAACAGGAGATCGCGATCGCGCACCAGCCGGGGAACAAGCGCATCCTGTTCCTCAACTGGAAGCCGGAGTCCGCGTCCTGGGCCAAGATCGCGAAGGGCGACCGCCGCACCGACGCGTTCATCGACCGGCTCGCCGTACACATCAAGAAGAATTTTCCCGAGCAGTTCTTCTTCGCCGTCCACCACGAGGGTGAGAACGACGTCCGCGAGAGGGCCGGCTCCGGCTACACCGCCCGCGACTACGCCGCCATGTACCGCCACGTGGTGAAGCGACTGCGGGCCAAGGGTGCCGACAACATCGTCACCGTGCTCGTGCACATGGCGTACGTGCCGCACGCCCAGAAGAGCTGGTTCAACCACATGTACCCGGGCGACGACGTGGTCGACTGGATCGGCTTCGACACGTACGCCTACAGCGACCCCGGATACGGCCACGGCGACTTCGCCGAGATCCTCAACCGCCGCCTCGAAGGCAAGCGTGCCTGGCCCGGCTTCTACAGCTGGGCGGTGGCCCGCCACCCCAACAAACCGCTCATGCTGGCCGAGTGGGGCGTCTGGTCGTCGAAGCGGAACACCCGCTACAAGGCCGACTTCTACCGCCGGATGGGCGACGACATCCGCAAGTTCCCGCGGATCAAGGCGATGGTGCAGTTCGAGACCCCGAGCAACCAAAAAGGTCAGGACTCCTCGGTGGACAGCACACCGGCCGCGCTCGACGCGTACCGCAAGCTCGGCCGTTTGCCCATCTTTCAGGTTGCCGTCACCCCGCGCCGCTAGCCTCCACCCGTGCTCATCGTCCGGCACCGCCGCGCCACTCTCGTCGGAGGCGCGGCGGTTCTCGTCATCCTGGCCCTGGCCCACCGCGGCGCCCTCCTGCTCGCCGCGGCGGTCGCCCTGACCTTGCTGGCCTGGTACCTGGCCGAACGCCCCCGCACGCCGTCGATGCCCGGCTTCACGACACCCCGCGGCCCCGCGCTGATCCTGGCCGGCCTGGCCCACTTCGCGCTGATCGCGGCCTGCCTGTCGCTCGGCCTCGGTCTCGCCGGGCCCGACCGGACGGCGTGGGTGGTCCTTCTGATCGCCACACTCACGCCACTGCCGTTTTACGGGTACGGCCTCTGGCACGGCACGGGCGTGACTTTCACCCCCACAGGTGTACGGGCGGACAAGCTGGCCGGCACGCTCTTCTACCCGTGGTCGGCCTTGGCGGAGACCCAGCCCCGCAACGACCTCGACGGCGAGATCACGGTTGCGTTTCTCGAAGAGCCCGAGACAACCGGCCGCCCCGCCAACCACGACACCCTGATCTTCGACAAGACCTCCGCCGCGTTCGTGGCGGCCGCCCTCCGCTTCTACGCGGCCCACCCCGCGGAACGCCCCAAGATCGGCACCCCGGAGGCCTACCGCCGCCTGATCGCCGGCATCGCCGCCGAGCCCGACCGCCCGCTGCCGGCCCCCACCCCACGCCCCGCCACCCGGGACACCGCCATCGGCCTGACCGTCATCGCCGCAGCCACCACCATCGGCCTGTGGACCGCCTGGCACCTGACCGGCCACGGCCTGATCGCCTTGCTCCCACAGGTGATGCTGCTACCCGCCCTGTTCGGGATAGCCTTGATCATCCGAGCCCGGGCCACCCCCTGAAGCTCGCCACCGCGCCCGTAGACCGCGCCCCGATGGAAATCTCCGGACTGATGGTCACCGACGTGGCTGTGGGCGCGTTGTGGGCGCCCGGCTCCTTCGACATGTCGAGGCAGACCCGACCGAGGGCGTGCGGGTCCCGCTGCCACCGGGCCGCTGGACCGTGACGATCTCCCTGATCGACTGGGAGTCGGAACCAGGCCAGGCAGTAAGCGCGTGTCTCGCGGCCGAGCAGGTCCCATGCCTGCCGCAGGTCGAAGTCTGAGTCGCCCCTTGTGCAGCAGCGCCTCGAAGAAGCCGGTCGCCACCGCGTCGCGGTCCGCCGGTGAGGCCTCCCGCAACACGTCCTTCAGCACGCCGAGGAAAGCCGCCCGCTGCTCGACGCTCAGGCCGGGAGGAAGCGCCGCGATCGCGTCGGCGGCATCGCCCAGGCGGACAATAAGGGGCGTTCCGGCCACGCGTCGCCGTGGGGTGCAACGCCGCCGACGGTGCCTATCCCGCGTCGCCGACGTTCGAGCGACCATCGACTACGCCTTGAAGCACGGCTGACAGCCGCATCTTCGCGACGGCACATTCGTGCTGTCCGAGGCCGAACACGCGGAGCGGTTCGCGCTGCCGGGCTTTCTGCCGACCGACCGCCTCCGGACGCCGGACGGCGCCGACCCCACGGTCCGGGGATCCGCACACATGAGGCCCGCGGACGGGAGTGATCGGCGTCACCACCGCGGCTCCACCTCCTGAAGACAGTCGCAAGATGTGGGGATGGCGATGTTGCGGTCGGTCAACGTCGGGCTGCCCAAGGATGTCGAGTGGCGCGGGCGGACCGTCTATACGGGCATCTGGAAGGCGCCCGTCGAAGGGGCCGTGATGGCGCGGCGGCTCAACCTGGACGGGGACGGGCAGGGGGATCTCGGCGGGCACGGCGGTGAGCAGCGCGCTGTGTTCGTGTACCAGCTCGAGTCGTACGTCTATTGGCAGAAGTTCCTCGGTCGTGACGATTTTGAATTTGGGCAGTTCGGCGAGAACTTCACGGTCGACGGGCTGGCCGACGACGAGGTCTG
Organism: Paractinoplanes atraurantiacus; assembly: GCF_900215205.1. GTDB lineage: Bacteria > Actinomycetota > Actinomycetes > Mycobacteriales > Micromonosporaceae > Actinoplanes > Actinoplanes atraurantiacus. Next base: position 42,445 of record NZ_OBDY01000012.1, on the reverse strand, counting down.
CGTCGGGGACCGCTACCGGATCGGGGCGGCGCTGTTCGAGGTCACGCAGCCTCGGGTGACCTGCTATCGGGTCGGCATCCGGATGGACGACCCGCGGATGCCGGCGCTGCTCGTCCAGCATCGGCGGCCGGGGTTCTACTTCCGGGTGCTCGAAGAGGGCGAGGTGACGGCCGGCGACGAGATCGTCAAGGTCGCTGACGGGCCGGAGGGCCTCACCGTGTCCGAGGTGGATGGTCTGCTCTATCTGCCGGGTCATGACCGGGAGCGGATCGAGCGGGCGCTGCGGATTCCGGCGCTCAGCCCGGGCTGGCAGGGGTCGTTCCGGGCGATGCTCGACCAGCCTGACTCGGCGAGCGGCAACGCCGGGCTGGTCGACGCCGCGCCGCCGCCCGCCTGGGGTGGATTCCGGGCTTTGCGGGTGACCGCGGTCGAGCGGGAGAGCAGCACGATCACGTCGGTGCGGCTGGCCGATCCGGACGGGATCCCTTTGCCGGCCGCACTTGCAGGGCAGTTCTTGACGGTACGCCTGCGGGACGGCCTCGTCCGCAGCTACTCGCTCTCCGGGCGGCCGGGCGACGCCGCGTACCGGATCAGCGTCAAGCGCGAGCCGCACGGGGTGGGCAGCGAATATCTGCACACGCATGTCCGCGCCGGCGACTTGGTGGATGTCGCCGCGCCGCGCGGTTCGTTCGTGCTGGCGCCGGGCACCTCGCCGGTCGTGCTGATCAGCGGCGGTGTCGGCGCGACGCCGGTGCTGGCCATGCTGCACGCCCTCGCCGAGCAGCGCTCCACGCGGAGGATCTGGTGGGTGCAGGCCGCCCGCGACGGCGGCGAGCGCCCGTTCGCGGCCGAGGCCGAGGAGCTTCTCCGGCAACTACCCCAGGCCCGGTCGTACGTCTGTTACAGCCGCCCCCGGCCGCAGGACACGGACTACGACGTCGCCGGGCACCTGTCGGCCGGCCTGCTGCGCACGCTCGACCTTCCGGACGACGCCGACGTCTACCTGTGCGGCCCCACCGCCATGGAGGAGGCCGTCGCCGCCGCCTTCCCGGCCGGCCGGGTCCACACCGAGGTCTTCGGAGCGCGGGCCGCCCTGACCCCCGGCATCAGCGCCCCACCGGCCCGGCCACCGCACCAACCGGACGGAAAAAAGGGCACCGGCCCGTCGGTGTCGTTCGTGCGCAGCGACCTGACCGTCCCCTGGCCCGACGGCGAGACCAGCCTGCTCGACCTGGCCGAGGCCTGCGACGTCCCGGTCCGCTGGTCGTGCCGCGTCGGCGTCTGCCACAACTGCGAGTCGGGCCTGCTCTCCGGCGAGGTCACCTACACCACCGACCCGGTCGACCCACCGGCCGAGGGAAACGTCCTGATCTGCTCCGCCCGCCCGCGCGGCGACGTCGTCCTCGATCTCTAGGGCAGGGGGTCGCCCGGCCGGACCAGGCCGCTCTGGTAGGCCAGGACGACCAGCTGGGCGCGGTCGCGGGCGCCCAGTTTGGCCATCGCGCGGTTGATGTGGGTCTTGGCGGTCAGCGGGGAGACGTAGAGGCGGGTCGCGATGTCCTCGTTGGACAGTCCGTGGGCGACCAGGACGAGGATCTCGCGTTCGCGGTCGGTGAGGACGTCGAGGGCGGCCAGCGCCTGCGCCGGTGGCGGGCGCAGCTGGTCGAGGAAGCGGCCGACCAGGCCCTGGGTGGCGCGCGGGGAGAGCAGGGCCTCGCCACCGGCCACGACGCGGATCGCGTTGACCAGGTCGGCCGGCGCCACGTTCTTGCCGAGGAAGCCGCTGGCGCCGGCCTGCAGGGCGAGCACCACGTTGTCGTCGTTCTCGAACGTGGTGAGCACCAGGACCCGTACACCCGCCAAATGGTCGTCGGCGCAGATGCGCCGCGTCGCCTCGAGCCCGTCCATGTGCGGCATCCGGATGTCCATCAGCACCACGTCGACGCGGGCCGAGCGGGCCAGCGCGACCGCCTCCTCGCCGTCGGAGGCCTCACCCGCGACCTCCAGACCGTCCTCGGCGTCGAGGATCATCTTGAAGCCGGCGCGGATCAGCGCCTGGTCGTCAGCAAGCAGCACGCGGATGGTCACCGGTGTGTCCTTTCAGAGGCAGCACGGCGTGGACGCGGTAGCGCCCGTCGCCGTCCGGCCCGGTGGTCAAAGTCCCGTGGGCGGCCGCGGCCCGTTCCCGCATGCCGATCTGGCCGAAACCGGAGCCCGAGCGGGTGTTCACCCGGTACGGGACGATCGTGTTGGTGACGTCGAGGGTGATCGCCTCCGCTTCGTACGAGATGTCCAGATGGGCTGTCCCGTCGCCGTACCGATGGGCGTTGGTCAGCGCCTCCTGCACGATCCGGTACGCGGCGAGGTCCGTCATCGCGGGCAGCTCCTGTGGCGAGCCGTTCTGAAGAAGGCGTACGCGGAAACCCGCCGCGCCCAGACCGCTCAGCAGGTCCGGCAGCCGGTCCAGGCCGGAGGTCGGCTCCGTGCTGTCGACCTCGTCGGGGTCGCGGAGCACGCCGATCACCGACTGGATCTCGCGGAGCACGGTGTCGGCCGCGTCGCGGATGTGCCCGAGCACCGGCCAGACCTGCTCGGGATGCTTCTGCAGCACGTGACCGGCCGCGCCGGCCTGCACGCTGATCACCGCGATGTGGTGGGCCACCACGTCGTGCAGCTCGCGCGCGATGCGCAACCGCTCGTCCATCACGCGCCGCCGGGCCTCCTCCTCGCGGGTCTGTTCCGCTTGGCGGGCCCTTTCGGTCACTTCGAGGATGTACGCCCGGCGGGAGCGCACGCCCAGCCCGAGGCCGGCGCCGCCGAAGATCCACGAGAAGGCGGCCAGGGACTGGATGTTCCACCAGCTGTGGGTGTCGGCGATCAGCCCGGTCACGAAGATCGCCGCGGACACCGCGCAGGCGTACTCGCGCGGCCGGAACGGCACGGCGTACATGACCACGCCGGCGGCCAGGAGAAGACCGCCCGAGGGTGCCTTGATGGCGATGGTCACCAGAGTGGCCACGGTGACCACCGCGAGGGTCGGCAGCGGCCACCGGCGGCGGGCGAAGACCGCCAGGACGGCGATCGTGGTGAGCACGACGTAGCGCCGCTGGCCCTGCGCCTCCTCGAGCTTGATCGTGGCCCAGCCGAGCATGACGGCGATCAGCAGATCCCACAGCAGGGACTGGCGCCGGCGGGCCCACGCCTCGACCTTGGTCATCATCACCCTCGACGGTAGGCGCAGCTGTCCCGCCCCGGCGTCGTCTCCGCGTAGTAGCCACCGGGCGGCCGGAATACCGCGGCCGCAGTACGGGCCGACCGCGCTCGGACGACGCTATTTCCGCCGCTTCCCGGGACCGTGAAGAGGTCACTTCTTCTACCTCTCGGAGGGCATCTCAGGTGGCGACTCTCCTCTACCGGCTCGGCCGGTTCTCGTTCCGGCGGCGCCGCCGGGTGACCGTCATGTGGCTGTTGCTGTTCGCCCTCCTCGGCGTCGGCGCGGCCACGCTGTCCGGGCCGACGAGCAATGCGTTCTCCATTCCCGGTACGGAGTCGTCCCGCGCCCTGGACGTCATCAAGGAGAAGATGGGCGGCGGCGGGGACACCGCCTCGGCCCAGGTCGTCTTCACCGTCGACGGGGCCACCAAGCTGACCGACACCGACCAGCAGGCGGCCCTGAAGCGGGCGGTGACCGCGCTGCGCGGCGCGCCCGACGTGGCCGCGGTCGCCGAGCCGACGGTCTCGGCCGACAAGCAGACCGCGTACACGACCGTCACCTACAAGGTCAGCGCCGGCGACGTGACCGAGCACGACCGGGAGGCCCTCTACGCGGCCGGGAACTCCGCCGAGTCGGCGGGCGTCGAGGTCGAGTACGGCGGCACCGCCACCCAGGCCGCCGAGGCCGGCGGGGCGACCGAGGCGATCGGCGTGGTGGTGGCCGCGGTGGTCCTGGTCATCACCTTCGGCGCCCTCGTCGCGGCCGGGCTGCCGCTGCTCACCGCCCTGCTCAGCGTCGGCGTGGGCATGCTCGGCATCCAGATCGCCACCGGCTTCTTCGACCTCAGCGGCTCGACCTCGGCCCTGGCCACGATGCTCGGCCTGGCCGTCGGCATCGACTACGCGCTGTTCGTGGTCTCCCGCTACCGGCACGAGCTGGCCGAGGGCCGCGAGAAGGAAGAAGCCGCCGGTCGCGCGCTCGGCACCGCCGGCTCGGCTGTCGTCTTCGCCGGCCTCACCGTGATCATCGCGCTGGCCGCGCTCTCGGTGGTCGGCATCGGTTTCCTCACCAGCATGGGCCTGGCCGCCGCGGGCACCGTCGCGGTCGCCGTGCTGATCAACCTGACGCTGCTGCCGGCCCTGCTCGGCTTCGCCGGCGACAAGATCCTGGCCAAGAAGCGCCGGCGGGTCGTCACCGGCATGGCGCTGGGCGAGCGCTGGGCCCGGCTCGTGGTGCGCCGCCGGGTGCCCGCCCTGCTGATGGCGGCCGGCGTGCTGGCCGTGATCGCCATTCCGGCCACGAGCCTGCGGCTGGCCCTGCCCGACGACAGCACCGCGGCCGTCGACTCGACCCAGCGCAAGGCGTACGACCAGCTCGCCGAGGGCTTCGGGGCCGGCTTCAACGGTCCGCTGATCATCGTGGTCGAGGCGCCCGCCGGTCAGGCCGCCAACGCCGCCCAGCAGGCCACGAAGGTGATCGGCGGTCTGGACGACGTCGTCGCGGTGACCCCGGCGACCGTCAACAAGGCCGGCGACACCGCCCTGCTGACCGTGATCCCGGGCAGCGGGCCGAGCAGCGAGGCCACCCAGGACCTGGTCACGGCCATCCGGAGCCACTCGGTGGCCGGGGCGACGCTGGCGGTCACCGGCACCACGGCCATCAACATCGACGTGTCGGAGAAGCTGGATGAGGCGCTCATCCCGTACCTGGCCGTGGTCGTGGGTCTGGCGATTCTGCTCCTGATGGTGGTCTTCCGCAGTATCGCGGTGCCGATCAAGGCCACGCTGGGCTTCCTGCTCTCGGTGGCGGCCACGTTCGGCGCGGTGGTCGCGGTCTTCCAGTGGGGCTGGCTGTCCGGGCTGCTCGGGCTCGACAGCACCGGGCCGATCATCAGCCTCATGCCGATCTTCCTGATCGGCGTGCTGTTCGGCCTGGCCATGGACTACGAGGTCTTCCTGGTGACCCGGGCCCGCGAGGAGTTCGTGCACGGCGCCGCACCGGACGAGGCGGTCGTCTCCGGCGTGAAGCACGGCGCCCGGGTGGTGACGGCCGCGGCCCTCATCATGATCAGCGTCTTCGCCGGTTTCATCCTGGCCGACGACGCGATCATCAAGTCGCTCGGTTTCGCGCTCGCCTTCGGCGTCGCGGTCGACGCCTTCCTCGTACGGATGACGATCGTGCCCGCCGTGCTGTCCCTGCTCGGCCGGTCGGCCTGGTGGCTGCCGCGCTGGCTCGACCGGGCCCTGCCCAACGTCGACATCGAGGGCGAGAAGTTGGCTGCTCGCGAGGAGACCCCGGAACTGGTGGGCGCCGCTAAGTGAGAGCGACCTTGGCGCCGATGGTGTGGAACGACTCGTGCAGCACCACCGACGCCAAGGTCCCGCCCTTGGGCAGGTCGAAGACGAGGGTCCCCTTCGCCTCCGAGCTCGGGGCGATCGGGTTGACGAAGTTCCGGTCGGGGTTGGCGATGACCTCGGCCTGCATGTCGGTGGAGTATTCGGCGCCGTCGGCGTCGTAGCCCTTCTGGGCCGTGGTGTCGAAACCGACCGGCTTGGAGGAGCCGTTGCGGGCGACGATGTCGACCAGGCAGTAGGAGCCCTTGGGCTCGAGGTCGACCGAGCCGTCGCCGACCGAGCCGACCCGGCAGCGCACGGCCGTCACCCGGAAGATGAACCGGCCGTCGACCACAGCGATGTTGAGCTGGCCGCCCTCGGTGGTGAGGACCTCGCCGTCGTCGCGCTCACGCCACTTGGCGTAGGCCAAGAGCGCGGCGGCCGCGACGACGGCGAGGACGACGAAACCACCGAGGATCCGCGGCCATCGCGACTTTGCGGGTGCTTGCGCGGGAGCGATCACGCAACACATCCAAACGATGACCGTCACGGTCCGCAGTGGCCCGTTCAGCCATACTTCAGCTCGTCTCGCCCGCCATGCTGAAGGAGCCCAGGCGGTTGATCGCGTAGAGCGTGCCGCCGATCAGGAAGATCGCGCTCATCACGACGGCCACCGGCAGCGACACCTTGCCGTCGAGCACGCCGCTCGGCGCGATCTTGTCGGCGATGCCGATGACGTACTGCTCGATCGAGAGCACCCGGGTGCCGCTGATGAAACGGCCCAGAAGACCTTCCCAGACCAGGATGTACGCCAGACCGACCAGCACCGGGCGCCGGGTCAGCAGGCTCAGCAGCAGGAACAGCGCCGAGTAGGCGAGCGCACCGGCCACCGCGCCGATCACCAGAGCGAATCCGAAGTTCACCGACTCGGCCAGCGCGCCCACCACGAACAGCGGGATCGCGGCGGTCAGCGCGGTCACCCCGGACGCCACCAGCAGCTTGGCCAGGATGATGTCGCGGCGCGGCAGCGGCTTGGTCAGGATGTGGATGATGGTGCCGTCGTCGACCTCGGAGCCGAGAACGCCCGTACCGACGATCAATGCCGTCACCGGAAGCACGACGGCCAGGCCGAGACCGACCACGACCGGCTGACCCCAGTCCGACGGGCTGACGTCGTACGCCTTGCAGATCAGCGCGAGACCGACCAGCAGCAGCGGAAGCGGCAGCAGGAGCAGCGCCCGGCGGCGGCCGAACAGGCCGCGGGCGGTGATGTAGGCGACCGTGGACATCATGCCTCCAGCAGGTAGGAGAAGACGCTCTCCAGCGACTCGTCGGACGGCAGCAACTTGCGCAGCCGGATGCCCTCGCCGAGGGCGATGCGCGGCAGCGCGCGGGTGAAGCTGCCGTAGTCGGAGGCGCGCACGGTCAGCCCGCTCGCCTCGATCTCCACGCCGCTGACCGATTTCTCGCCGATCAGCGCGACCGCCAGCTTGCGGTCGTCGGAGCTCTGCACGGCGAACACGTGCGGGCGGTTCGTCATCAGCCGGCGGATCCGCCGGTAGTCGCCGGACGCGGCCAGCCGGCCCGCGACGATCACCTGGACCAGGCCGGAGAGCTGCTCGACCTCTTCCAAAATGTGCGAGCTGAACAGGATCGTGTGGCCCCGGTCGCCGAGCGAGTGCAGCAGCTCCATCATGTGCATGCGCTGGCGCGGGTCCATGCCGTTGAACGGCTCGTCCAGCAGCAGCACCTGCGGCTCGTGGACGAGAGCGGCGGCGACCCGGGTGCGCTGGCGCATGCCTTTGGAGAAGGTGTCGATCCGGCGGTCCTGGGCGCCGGTCATCTCGACCAGCTCCAGCGCGCGCTTGGCGGCGCCGGCCGGGTCGCTCAGCTTCTGCATCTTGGCGCAGGCCACCACGAACTCGCGGGCGGTGAGGAAGCCGTGCACGGCCTCCCGCTCGGCGACCAGGCCGAGCGTGCCGTAGATGGACGGGTTACGCCAGGTCGGCGCCCCGTCGATGGAGACGGCGCCCTTCGAGGGGGCCAGGAAGCCGGCCATCATGTGCAGCACCGTGGTCTTGCCGGCGCCGTTCGGCCCGAGCAGGCCGGTCACGCCCGGCTGCAGGGTCATGCTGATGTCGTTGACCGCGACCACGTTGCCGTACCAGCGGGAGACGTTCTGAAGCTCGACGACGCTCACAGCGCAGCAACCTTCCGGTAGCGGGCCAGCAACAGCAGCAGGGCGGCGGCGACCAGGCAGAACGCCTCGATGCCGTAGATCGGGCCGAAGCGGCCCACGTCCAGCCCGAGATCGACGCCGTCGCGCAGCCAGATCTGCACGCCGCTGATCAGCGACATGGGGCTGGCCAGACCGGCCAGGTCCTGCGCGGTCTCCGAGGGCAGGATGGTCAGCACGGCGACCACCGGGGCGGTCATCAGGAAGAAGGCGACGATGCCGCCGGCCGCGAACGCCCGCTTGCCGGTCAGCGAGGCGACCAGCAGGCTGATCGAGGCGAAGAGCACGGCCCAGAGCAGGCTGTACGCCCAGCCGGGCAGCAGCGCGCCGTAGAACTCCTCCCACACCTTGCTGATCCCACCGTCGAGGGTGAACGCGGCGGTCAGGAACATGATGAACTGCGGCACGCCCAGCAGCAGGAACACCGCGGTGATGAGCGAGGCGACCTTGGCCCCCACATAATCGGAGGCCCGCAGCGGCCGGCTGAAATAGAGCGGCAGGACACCGGCGCGCATGTCCCGCGACATCAGCTCCGGCGCCACGATCGCCACGAAGAAGATGATCAGCCAGCTCATCGTGTCGTCGAACTCGAAGTAGTCGAACAGGATCACGTCGAACTGCGCCCGCGCGGCCGCGTTGATGACCGCGACCAGCAGCACGATGCCGACCACCAGCCACGGGAAGATCTTGGCCTTGATCGAGCGGCCGAGCCCGAACGAAGCCCGCAGCCCGTGCTGGTAGAGCGCGCCGAACACCGCGGCGCGGCCCAGACGGGGGCCCTCGTACCGCTGATATCCGATGTCGTGAATGACGCCGGCGTCAGACATCGGCGGTCTCCTTCGTGGTGAAGAGCTCGGCCACCCGGTGGCGTCGCTGGTCCAGGCGGTGCAGCGGCAGGTCGAGCTCGGCGACGGCCCGCAGGATCTCGTCGTACGAGCTCTCCGACTCGAGCGGCACGAGCAGCTGCCGCCCCTCACGGGTGACGGTGAGCTGCAACCGCGTCAGGGCGTCGAACAGCTCGTCCGTACCCTCGGAGACCTCGACCGCGAGCACATCGGAGGCGGCCGTCATCGCCGAGATGCGGTCGGCCCGCAGCAGCCGGCCGGCCTCGATCGCGATGAGCGAGTCACAGATGCGCTCCACCTCGCCGAGCAGGTGGGAGCAGACGACGACCGAGATGCCGAACTCGGTGCCGATCCGGTGCACCAGGGCGAGCATGGCGTCCCGGCCGGCCGGGTCGAGGCCGTTTGTCGGCTCGTCGAGCAGGAGAAGGTCGGGATCGTGCACGAGCGCCTGGGCCAGCTTGACCCGCTGCTTCATGCCGGTCGAGTAGCCGCCGATCTGCCGGTAGCGCTCCTCGTAGAGCCCGACGTGCCGCAGCGTCTCGGAGGCACGCTCCCGCGCGGCCGTCTTCGGCAGCCCGCTGAGCCGGCCCAGGTGGGTGACGAACTCGGCCGCGGACACGTCCGGCGGCAGGCAGTCGTTCTCCGGCATGTAGCCGACCCGCGCCCGCACCTGATCGGTCTGCACGACCGGATCGAGGTCGAACACCCGCACGCTGCCGCTCGTGGGCGCGATGAGCCCCAGCATGATCTTGATGAACGTGCTCTTCCCGGCGCCGTTGGCGCCGACCAGCCCGATCACGCCCGCCTCGACGTCGACGGTGAGATCGCCGAGGGCGGTCACCCCGCCCCCGTACGTCTTCGTCAATGACTGTGTCGCGATGATGGTCACGGGCTCAGCCTAGGAAGCCTGCGCACCCACGCGGATCCGGTGGAACCCTGAGAGCACCTACAGGGTCTCTCAGCTCACTCTCAGGTTGAGGTACGGTGCGCCGGTGCCGTCCACGTATCCACCGCTGAACCTGGCCGTACACACCCCGCGGCTGACCCTCGCCGCCGCCACCGACGACCTGCTGGAACAACTGGTCCCGGTGGTCCGGGCGGGCGTGGTCACCGAGGGCGCCCCCTTGCCGTTCGACGATCCGATGTCGCTGTACGACGAAAGTCCCGCCCGCGAGTGGAACTGGCTCCGCCGGATCTGGTCGGGCCGCTCCAAGGTCAGCGAGGACTTCTGGCGCCTGTACTTCGTCATCGTCGCCGACGGCGAGCCCTTGGGCATGCAGGACATGGTCGGCCGCGACTTCGCCGCCCTGGGCACGGTGACGACGTTCTCGTGGCTGGCCCCCGCCGCCCGCGGCCGCGGCCTGGGCAAGGAGTCCCGGGCGGCGATCCTGCACTTGGCCTTCGAGGGTTTCGGCGCCCGAGAGGCCGCAAGCGACGCCTTCACCGACAACCACGCCTCCAACCGGGTCTCCGAGTCCCTCGGCTACACCCGAAACGGCTCCGACTGGGCCACCCGCAAAGGCGCCCCCGCCGAACTCCAGCGCTGGCGCCTGCCCCGAGCCGACTGGCTCCCCCACCGCCGCCCCGACATAACCCTCACCGGCGTCGAGGAGTGCAAGCCCGTCCTCGGCCTATGAAAAGCGACTACTGCAACCTAGAAGCGCCGGTCTTACCCATGATCTGAAGTGCCTCGGCGACGTCCGGATCACGCCGCGTGCCTCTGCCGAGCCGGCGAGGACGACATGATGCTGGTTGCTGTCACCATCTTGAAATCGGCCGACCAGAGCCGCCGGGCGGAAGCTGCCGTTGTTGGCCTGGCCAATACCGTTCACGACCGCCAGGACGCGCTCAGCAGCTTGGCCTTCCAACTCACGGCAGGAAGCGTAGTTCAGGTCTTGGAATCGCGGCGTTCTTGGAGAGCCAGAATGAGGGGGCCGGGCCGTCGCTCGTGAACGTCGAGGCGGACCACGAGTCCGTCAGCTACGTCTGTTTCAAGGGGCCGGCGTCGAAACTCCTGCAGGTGAAGCCGCCGCGCTACACGTCGACGAACGAGCCGTGCAACGACTGGTGGGACTGGCTGCGAGCCCAGCCGGAGATCTACTTCCCGGATCTCGCCCAGCAGATCGTGCTGACCGCCAACACCGGCGAGCAGGCGGTGGCGACCGGTATGACCGTGGACACGACGGCCGAGCGTGAGCCCGCCGGCGACGGCGTGTGGATCAAGTGTGGTTTCGGTGGGGGATCCAACCCGGCGTTCCACATCGAGTACAACACCTTGACCCGGGATCAGCCCGCTGGTCGGTGAGGGCGGGGAAGGCACCTGAGGTCAGGGAGTCGCCGGGTCGGCCGTGCACTGGGCGTCTGAGCTGTTCCAGTGGACCAGTGGGGCGGCCGGCACGGCGGTGACCAGGATCTGGTCGACGGCCTGGTTGTCGCGGAACTCGTCGGCCAGGCGGTCGCACAGGCGCAGGCGCTCGTCGACCGAGGATCGGACACCTACCTGGATCACGCCGTTGTTGAAGGCGTGGGAGACCAGTGTGGCTTCGCCGGTGAGGATTTCCGCGACGCGGTCGTCGGGGTTCGTGTCGTCCGGGACCAGTTCGATGGTGCCGGTGCCCTGTGAGCTGGGCGCCGGCGAAGGACTGTCATCGGCCGTGCAGGCGGCCAGGCCGAGGATCAGGCAGACAGGGAGCAGCGCCGACCGGATCATGCGCCGAGTATCGCAAGGTTGCTACTGGCCCGGCTGGCGAACGGATAGCTGGCCGGCGCCGGCGCGGAGCATGTGTTTGGCGAGGTAGATGGGGCGGCCGTCGAGCTTCGCCGTCTGGGTGACGATCAGGACGGGCTCGCCGGGGTCGGCGTCGAGCGGCGCCGCCCGGGACTCGCCGAGCAGGCCGGCCGTGAAACGGACGACGCCCGAGCCGAGGCGGTCGAGCAGGGCGGACAGGGCCGTTTCGCCGGCCGAGAGCGAGGCCACCGGGGCGTCGGCCGGGAGGTGTTCCTGGCTCAGGGCGATCGGCTGGCCGTCTCGCAGTACGACCGTCTCGAAGAACCACGCCGCCGAGTCGGCGGGGATGGCCAGCTCCTCGGCTATGTAGGTCGACGTGGTCTCCTGGAGTTCGCCCTGCGTGCGGCGCAGCTCCAGCACGCTGCCGGGCATGCTCAGCAGGTCTTCCAGCGGGCGCAGGCGTTCCAGCCCGGCCTCGGGGACGGCGTCGGCGACGAAGCGGCCGATGCCGCGGCGGGAGACGATGAAGCCGTCCTCGTCGAGCAGCATCAGGGCCTCGCGGACGACCGTGCGGCTCACGCCGAGGAGGCGGCCGATCTCGGTCTCGGTCGGGATCATCGAGCCGGGGGTCAGCGCGCCGGTGCGGATGCCGTCGAGGATGCGGCTGTGCACCTGGACGCGCAGCGGGACGCCGGCGTCGCGGGCCAGCGGCGCCGCCAGGAACGAGAGACGGTCGGTCATAGTCATCGCATCGTAGGCAACCGGGTGTTCAGCGCGCCCAGCGCCGCGATCGCCGACGCGCCGAGGACGGCCACGGTGGTGCCGGCGAGTCCCCAATGGTCGGTCGACAGGCCGGCCAGATAGGTTCCGGCGCCGATGCCCACGCTGAAGGCACTGACGATCCACGCGTTCGCTTCCGTCGCCACCGCGGCCGGGGCGCTCGCTTCTGTGGCCCGGAAGACCAGGGTGAGGTACGGGGCCAGGCAGATCCCACTGACAAAAGCGGCGGTCAGCCAGTACGCCGGCGGCGTCTGCACGAACGCGGTGGGCGCGTAGAAGAGCGCGACCAGCAGCAGCCCGGGCCGGACGAGACGCTCCGGGGCGGCCCGGAAGGGGCGGCGGCTGATGTGGACCGCGCCGGCGAACGCGCCGATGCCGTTCACGGCCAGGCCCCAGCCGGACAGGGCCGCGTTGCCGGCGCTGGTGGCGTGGGCGGTGGCCGTGATGGCGAGCACGCCGACCGGTACGCCGGCCGCGACCTGGGCCAGGACCAGGGTGCGGATGGCCGCGTAGCGCAGCGGCGATCCGCGCCGGCCGGTGTGCTCGGCCGGGGCCGTGCGCTCGAGGATGCCGTGCGCGCAGAACAGCGCGGTGCCGGCCAGTCCGATGACGCCCATGACGGCGACCGCGCCCGGCGCGCCCAGCACGGCGATGCTGATCGCGCTGAACAGCGGACCCAGGACGAAGATCAGTTCCTGTACGGCCGCGTCGGCGCTGAACGCCTTGGTGAGCTGGTCGCCGGGCCGCATGAACCGGGGCCACAGGCTGCGCAGGACCGGTTCGAGGGGCGGGGCCGCGATGCCGGCGATCAGGGTGAGGAGGACGGCCGCGGCCGGATGGCCCGGTGCGGTCACCGCGATGCCGAGGAAGGCCAGCCCGGACGCGGCGGCCGCGGCCACCAGGGTCTGCCGCGCCCGCCCGGTGCGGTCGATCGTGCGGCTGATCAGCGGTGCTCCGACCGTACCGGCAAGAATGTAGATCGAGGTCAGGGCGCCGGCGAAGGCGTACGAGCCACCGGCGTCGAGCACGACGCGCAGCAGCGCCAGCGAGGACATGGCCTGCGGCAGCCGCCCGATCAGCGACGACGTCAGAAGCGTCGAGGAAAGCCTGATCTGTGCCGGGCTCATGGCCTCGCGCTCGATCACCGTCATGCCGTACCTGCCAAGATCATTAGTTGTTATACAAGCTAATGTTACACGCAGGTCAGACAGAAGGGCTCCGAGCGCGATCGCTCGGAGCCCTTGGAAGGTCAGTTGCGGATGCGGTTGCGCATGTAGGTGCCCGACTCGGTCAGGACGCCGGTGCCGGCGTAGGTCGGCCCGCCGCAGGTGCCCGGCCTGAAGGCGGCGCTGCTCTCGTCGGCGTCCGAGTACGTCCAGTTGGCGTAGCTGATCTGGAGTTGGTCGAGCAGGTCGAGCCAGGTGGTCGTGCTGGCCAGGTCGACCGCGCCGCCGCCGGTGTAGGTGACGGTGCCGAACTCGGTGACGAACAGTGGCAGCGAGGCGGCCGCCCGCTGCACCTCGGCCCGGTAGTTGTCCTTGTGCGAGGCCGCGTAGAAGTGGAACGCGTACATGATGTTGGAGGCGTTGACCGGGTTCGCGATGATCTGGCTCGAGTTCGAGCCCTCCGAGACGCCGAGCGAGGACCAGCCGGGGGTGCCCACGATGATCACGGCGTCCGGGTCGTTGGCCCGGATGACCGGGATGACCTGCTCGGCGTACGACTTGATGCCGGCCCAGCTGACGCCGTTGGGCTCATTGGTGATCTCGTAGATGACGTTCGGCTTCGCCGCGTTGCGGGCCGACACGTTGGCGAAGAACGTCTTGGCGTTGGCCAGGTTGTAGTTGGGGTCGCCCGGCGTCAGCGTGTGGAAGTCGATGATCGCGTAGAGGCCGCGCTCGGACGCCTCGTCGACCAGGCTGTTGACCCGCGAGGTGAAGCCGGACGGGTTGGTCTCGTAGCCCTGCTCCTGCACGTACATCGAGACCCGCAGCAGGTCGGCCCGCCAGTCGGTGGCCAGCGCGTCGAGCGAGGCGTCGTTGTAGCAGTCGGCGAACCACTGGAGGCCGTGCGTGCTCATGCCCTGGAGCTGGATCGCCTGCCCGGACGAGTTGCACAGGTGCACGCCGCAGACGCGGAGCTGCCCGTTGATCGCCACCGGGGTGGTGCCCGTCGGGGGAGGTGTGGTGACCGGGGGAGTGGTCGGCGGGGGCGTCGAGCCGTCGCACGAGACGCCGTTGATCCGGCAGGCGGTGGGCCGCCCGCTGCCGTTGGCGATGAAGCCGAAGCTGGTCGACGCGCCCGGCGCCAGGGTCCCGTTCCAGCTCGCGGGCGTGAACACGGTGCCGGACTGGGTGGCGTTCCACGACTGGGCGACGGTCGTGCCGGCGGGGAAGGTCAGCTCGACCCGCCAGGTGGTGATCGTCGACGACGTGGTGTTGGTGACCGCGACCTGTCCCTGGTAGCCGTTGCTCCAAGAGCTGACCACGGTGAAGGCGGCGGTCTCGGCGCTGGCCGGTTGGGCCACCGCGAGGGCGGTCGCGGCGGCGGCGAGAACCGCCGCGGAGGTGAGGAGGAGTTTGCGCATGGGGATTCGCTTCCAGTGAGGGGATTTGGGAGCGCTCCCACAATGGCACGGAAAGTTACCCATGTAAATATGGCCGGGCACCCCGCGAGGAGTGCCCGGCCATCGGTCGAACGACGATCAGCCGGTGTTGCGCATGCCCGCCGCGATGCCGTTGACCGAGGTCAGCAGCGCCCGCTCCAGCGCCGTTGAGTCGGACGGCGCCCGCCGCGCCCCCGGGCCCACCTGCAGCTGGCGGTCCGCCTCGTTCAGGTCGCGGTACTGCCGCAACAGCGCCACCTGGAGGTGGTGCAGCGGCTCCAGGTACGTGTCGCGGACGCCCAGCGTGCGCTTGAGCTCGGGCTGGCTCTCCAGCAGCTCCGACGTGCCGGTGATGGCGAGCACCTCGCGCACCGTCAGCTCGTACTCGGCCTGGATCTTCTCGAAGATCGGGTGCAGGTGCTCCGGCACCAGCGTCTCGACGTACCGCTTGGCGATCGACAGGTCGGTCTTGAACAGCATCATCTCGACGTTCGACAGGAACGTCTTGAAGAACTGCCAGTCGCCGTACATCTCGGCCAGAACCTCGGTCTTGCCCGCCTCGCGGGCCGCCTTGAGGCCCGAGCCGACACCGAACCAGCCCGGCACGATCTGCCTGGTCTGCGTCCAGCCGAACACCCACGGGATGGCCCGCAGGCCGCCCAGACCGGCGTCCGCGTTCGGCCGCTTCGACGGACGGGAGCCGATGTTCAGCGCGCCCAGCAACTCCGTCGGCGTGGCCGCCCAGAAGTAGGCCGGAAGGTCGGGGTTCTCGACCAGGCTGCGGTACGTGCCGAAGGCCGCGTCCGAGGCGCAGTCCATGGTCGCGTCCCACCGGGCCAGCCGGTCCTGATCGACCGACGGCTCGGTGTGCAACAGCGTCGCCTGCAGCACCGCGGCCACCGTCAGCTCGAGGTTCTCGCGGGCCAGAGCCGGGATCGTGTACTTGTCCGAGATGACCTCGCCCTGCTCGGTCACCTTGATCGCGCCGTCGAGCGTGCCGTACGGCTGGGCCAGGATCGCCTCGTGGGTGGGGCCGCCACCACGGCCGACCGTGCCGCCCCGGCCGTGGAAGAGCCGCAGCCGCACCCCGTGCCGGGCCGCCACGTCACGCAGCTTGCGCTGCGCCTTGTGGATGCCCCACTGGCTGGTGGTGATGCCGCCTTCCTTGTTCGAGTCGGAGTAGCCGAGCATGACCTCCTGCACGTCACCCCGCGCCCGCACGATCTCGCGGTAGGCCGGCAGCGACAGCATCTCGTCGAGCAGGTCGCCGCCCGCGTCGAGCTCGGCCGGCGTCTCCAGCAGCGGCACGATGTTGACCCGCGCCCGTCCGGTGTGGATGTCGACCAGGCCGGCCTCCCGGGCCAGCACGGCCGCCGCCAGCACGTCGTCGACACCCAGGGTCATCGAGATGATGTACGTCTCGATGACGTCGGCGCCGAAGCGGTCCTGCACGTCGCGGATCGTGTTGAACACGTCGAACGTCTTGCGGGCCGAGTCCGTGAGCGGCGTGTCGGCGCTGGCCAGCGGCCGCCGCCCGGTGAGCTCGGTGGCCAGCAGCTTGGTCCGGTCCGCCCGGTCGAGCGCGGCGTAGTCGTCGACCTCGCCGACCTGCGCGTACATCTGCTGGAGCACCTCGTGGTGCTTCTCCGCGTGCTCGCGCACGTCGAGCGTGGCCAGCTGCAGGCCGAAGGCCGACACCGTGCGGATGGTCGTGGCGACCACGCCGACCGCGGTCAGCTGGCCCGAGTTGCGGGCCAGCGAGGCCCGCATCAGCTCGAGGTCGCTGATCAGCTCGTCGCTGCCCAGGTAGTCACGGCCCGGCACGTGGGCGGTGCCGTTGCGCAGCCGCTCGCGGGTGTTGGCCAGCTTCGCCTTGATCGCCCGGACCTTGAGCCGGTACGGCTCCTCGGCGTTCGTGCGGCGGAAGCGCGGCGCCACCTCGGGCAGGTTGTCCAGGTCCTTGGCCAGCGACGCCGACAGGTCGAGGGAGACCCCGCGCAGCCGGCGCGACACCGACAGCACGTCGATCAGCTGGTCCATGGCGGCCTCGGTGGCCTGGATGCCGTGCTCGTGCTGGATCAGCAGCACGTCGCGGGTGACCGCGGGCGTCACGAACGGGTTGCCGTCGCGGTCGCCGCCGATCCACGAGCCGAAGGTGAGCGGCCGGGCCGTCGGCGCGGTCTCGACGCCGAGCTGGCGCAGCGTCTCGGCCAGGTCGGAGAGCACCTGAGGGGCGGCCTCGGCGTAGAGGTCGCGCAGGTAGTAGACGGCGTTGCGGGCCTCGTCGGTCGGCTCGGGCCGGTCCAGGCGCAGCTCGTCGGTCTGCCACAGCAGGTCGATGAGCTCGGCGAACTTGCGCGTCGAGGCGGTGGTGTCGGCCTGGCCGTAGAGGATCGCGGCCGACGCCTCGGCGTCCAGGGTGTCGGCCAGCTGGCGCAGCTTCGACAGGATCGAGCGCCGGGACGCCTCGGTCGGGTGCGCGGTGAAGACCGGCCGCACCGCGAGCCGGCGGGCGGCCGCGGCGATCTCGTCGGACGGCACGCCCTTCTCGGCGATCAGCTTGGCCGCCTGGTCGAGCCAGCCGCCGTCGCGGGCGCGGCGCCGGCGCAGGTCGCGGGCCCGGTGCACCTGCTCGGTGATGTTGGCCAGGTGGAAGTACGTCGAGAAGGCGCGAGCCAGCTTGGTGCCGGTGGTGATGTCCATCGCGGCGAGGCGGTCGGCCGCGGCCTGCGCGTCCTGGCGGACCAGGGCGCGTACCTCCTCGACCAGATCGAGAAGGGGACGGCCCTCCTGGCGAGCCAGAGTCTGGCCAAGAAGCGTGCCGATCCGGCGGATGTCCGCGCGCAAAGCGGCGTCGGGCCCGTCGGGATCGAGGTAGCCGTGCTGGTCTGTCATCGGGGGGCGCTCCTTCGCCTCAAGGTGCTCCAGGACAGCGCTGTCCCGACTTCGCCGATCGTATCGGCGCCGCCCCATCCCCGGGCAAACTGAGGGAAGTCTCACCTCCGCCCGGCGGAATTAGGCGGAGACCGGGATCGCGGGGCGCAGGAGGTGGCGGCGGGGGCGGCTGACCGACTCGAAGAGCAGCCGCGCGGGTGTCTCCGTGGCCCGCGTCTTGTGCACGAAGGCGTGGCGGGCGGCGGCGAAGCCGGAGCGGTCGGCGTACATGTCGCGGCTCATCTCGGCCAGCTCACGCGCCTCGTAGACCTCCAGCGGCACACGTTCGGCGGCCAGGCGCCTCGCCTTCGCCTGGCGGCGACGGCGGGCGGCGCGCGGGTCACTCTCGCGCTCGGCCAGGGCGGTCAGCCATTCGCCGTACGCGTCGGGGTGGCGCGGGCCGACTTCGTCGGCCAGTCCGAGCGTGACCGCCCGGGCGGCGCTGACCGGCAGCTTGCCGTCGACCAGTTCCTGGGCCCGGTCGCCGCCGACACGGCGCGGGAGGGTGAAGGTGTGCAGCTCCGACCCGTACAACCCGATGTCGTAATAAGGGTTGAGAACGATCCCGTCGCGGGCCGCCACGATGTCGGCGCCCAGCCCGAGCATCACGCCGCCGGCGCCGGCGCTCCCGGCGTAGGCGGCGATGACCACCTGCTTCGTGCAGGTGACGATCTCCCGGCACACGTCGTTGATGGCCCGGATGTTGGCCCAGGCGGTGCCGGCCGGGTCGGGCGCGGCCTCGGCCACGTTGAGGTGGATGCCGTTGCTGAAGGCGTCGGTCCCGCTCCGCAGCACCAGCACGCTGGTGTCCTGGGCGGCGGCGTGGCGCAGCCCGGCCAGCAGCCGTCGGCAGTGCCCGGGCGCCATCGCGCCGTTGTAGAAGTCGAAGCTGAGCCAGCCGACGCGCCCGGCCCGGCGGTAGCGGACCTGGCGATAGGCGGCCGGGGACTCGGGCTCCACGTCGACCGGCAGGGGGGAGTGGGGCACGCCGCGCAGGCGGGCGCCGAGCAGCGTCGTCGAGGGCAGTTTGATCTTGGCTCGCGGATGCTGCGGGCCGGCCGCGCGCAGGTGGCCGAGCCAGAGGCTGCCGTCGCCGGTGCCGACCAGGACGGCGCCCTGCCGGCGGCTGATGATCTGGCCCGGTTTTTTGTCGAAGCGGCGGCCGAGGCCCGGCGTGGCGTCGTACGCGAAGACGTCCAGCCCGCCGACTTCGGTGCGCACGCCCGGCGCGCCGTCGGCGGCCCGGATCGTGCGGAGGATCCGCTCGGTGGGGTCGCTCCAGTCGAAGGCGCGGTCCTTCTGGGTCATGAGCGGCCGCGTCTGCGACTCTTTCTGCGCCGTCGGCCGGAACGAAGGGTCGGCCGCCTTGGCCACGACCTCGAGGACGCACTCCATGGCGGCGTCGGCCACCGGCCCGTTGTAGAGCGACGACTTGCGCGGCGGGGCGGCCGGCATCGCGAAGGTGCGGGTGGCCCAGACCGGGCCGGCGTCCATCTCGTCGACGGCCTGGAGCGCGGTGACGCCCCAGGACCGCGCGCCCTCGGCGATGGCCCAGTCCAGCGAGGACGGCCCCCGGTCACCGGCCGGGCCGGGGTGGATGATCACCGTGCGCCAGTGCCGCCAGACCTCCGCGGGCACCCTGTCCTTGAGGAAGGGGCAGATGATGAGCTCGGGCTCGGCCCGGCGGACGCCGTCGATGATGTCGGCCGCGCCGGTCGCGAGCTGCACACCGACATCGTGTCCGGCCTCGCGCAGCGCACACCAGGCACGCTGGCTGAGGCCGTTGAACGCCGTGACGAGCAGCAGGATTCGCACGTTGGCCACTCTTTACCTGGCATAGACGTTTATGTCGGACATCCTGTGCGTCCGTCGAATGTCAGAGGGCCGGACTAGACTTGGCGTCGTACCCCCGCCCCTCCCGGGCGTTGGGGTTTTTCGACGTGGGGTTTTCGCATGCAGCTTTCCGGTCTGATCCCGGCCGCCCTCCGCGATCGCGGCCTCGCGCGCGCCCGTGACCTGGCGCGCAAGGGCTTCGTCGACTCCGATTCGCTCGATCTGACCGCGCCCGCCTCGCTGCGGCCGTTCCTGGTCGCCACCGTCGCCGGTAATGCCGGCCGCCCGGTTCTGGCCGTGACGGCCACCAGCCGCGAGGCCGACGACCTGGCCGACGCGCTCGGCTGCCTGCTGCCGGCCGACCGGGTCGTGGTCTACCCCTCCTGGGAGACGCTGCCGCACGAGCGGCTCTCCCCGCGCTCCGACACGGTCGGCCGTCGCCTGGCCGTGCTGCGCCGCCTCGCCCACCCCGCGGTCGGCCAGGAGATCCAGGTCGTCGTCGCGCCGGTCCGCTCGGTGCTCCAGCCGCAGCTCAAGGGCCTGGGCGATCTCGAGCCGGTCGAGCTGACCACCGGCGGTGAGGCCGAGCTCGAGGGCGTCGCCCGCCGCCTCACCGACATGGCGTACGCCCGGGTCGACCTGGTCACCAAGCGCGGCGAGTTCGCCGTCCGCGGCGGCATCCTCGACGTCTTCCCGCCCACCGACGAGCACCCGTCGCGGGTCGAGTTCTGGGGCGACGAGGTCGAGGAGATCCGCACCTTCGCGGTCGCCGACCAGCGCACCATCGACCCGGTCCAGTCGCTGTTCGCGCCGCCGTGCCGTGAGCTGCTGTTGACGCCTGACGTTCGGTCGAAGGCCGCTTCCCTCGCGGCCGCCCATCCGGAATTGTCGGAAATTCTGGACAAATTGGCAGAGGGTATCCCGGTCGAAGGGATGGAGTCCCTCGCGCCGGCGCTGCTCGACGGCACCGACAGCATGGAGCTCCTGCTCGACTGCATGCCCGCCGACACCCACGTGCTGCTCTGCGACCCCGAGCGCATTCGCACGAGGGCGCACGACCTCACCCGTACATCCGCGGAATTCTTGGAAGCCTCTTGGGCCGCGGCCGCCGTCGGGGGCCAGGCGCCGATCGATGTCGGCGCCGCCGCTTTCAAGACCCTCGCTGATGTACGGGCCCACGCCGCGACCCTGCGTCAGCCCTGGTGGACGGTGTCGCCGTTCGGCCTCGCCTCCGCTGACGAACCCGCCGACGATCAACCGTGGCTGGAGACGCCCGCGGTCGAGGTCGCGCCCGACGCCGGCGACGCCATCGCGCTGGCCGCCCAGCCCGTGCCGCTCTACCACGGCGACACCGCCAAGCTCGCGGCCGACCTGCACGACTGGGCCGCCGCCGGCTGGGCCATCGCGCTCGTCTTCGAGGGGCACGGCACCGCCCAGCGGGCCACCGAGGTGCTGCGCGACGCCGGCCTGGGCGTCACCCCGGTCGAGTCCTTGGAAGAGCCGATCGAGCCCGGCCAGCTCATCGTCACCTGCGGCGGGCTCAACCACGGCTTCGTCGACGAGGCCTCGCAGCTCGCCGTCATCACCGGCAACGACATCACCGGCGGCCGCGGCGCGTCCACGAAGGACATGCGCAAGATGCCGTCGCGGCGGCGCAACACGATCGACCCGCTCGAGCTGAAGCCGGGCGACTTCGTGGTGCACGAGCAGCACGGCATCGGGCGGTACGTGGAGCTGGTCCAGCGCACGGTCAACGGCGCCGACCGCGAATACATCGTGCTCGAATACGCCGCGTCCAAGCGGGGCCAGCCCGGCGACCGGCTCTACGTGCCGACCGACCAGCTCGACCAGCTCTCCCGCTACGTCGGCGGCGAGTCGCCGGCGCTGCACAAGATGGGCGGCGCCGACTGGCAGAAGAGCAAGGCCCGCGCCCGCAAGGCGGTCAAGGAGATCGCCGCCCAGCTCATCCAGCTCTACGCGGCGCGGCAGGCCTCCAAGGGCCACTCGTTCGGTCCGGACACCCCGTGGCAGCGCGAGCTGGAGGACGCCTTCCCCTACCAGGAGACGCCCGACCAGCTCGCCGCCATCTCCGAGGTGAAGCACGACATGGAGCTGTCCGTCCCGATGGACCGCCTGATCTGCGGCGACGTCGGCTACGGCAAGACCGAGATCGCCGTACGGGCCGCCTTCAAGGCCGTGCAGGACGGCAAGCAGGTGGCCGTGCTGGTGCCGACGACCCTGCTGGCTCAGCAGCACTACAACACGTTCACCGAGCGCATGTCGCAGTTCCCGCTCGCCATCAAGCAGCTGTCCCGCTTCCAGACGCCGACCGAGGCCCGCCTGACCCTCGAAGAGGCGGCCAACGGCACCGCCGACATCGTGATCGGCACCCACCGGCTGCTGGCCAACTCCACCAAGTTCAAAAACCTCGGCCTGATCATCGTGGACGAGGAGCAGCGCTTCGGCGTCGAGCACAAGGAGCAGCTCAAGGCCCTGCGCGCCTCGGTCGACGTGCTGACCATGTCGGCCACGCCGATCCCGCGCACCCTGGAGATGGCCATCACCGGCATCCGCGAGATGTCGACCATCGCCACCCCGCCCGAGGAGCGCCACCCGGTGCTCACCTTCGTCGGCGCCCACGACGAGAAGCAGGTGGCGGCGGCCGTGCACCGCGAGCTGCTGCGCGACGGCCAGGTCTTCTACCTGCACAACCGGGTCGAGTCGATCGACAAGGCGGCCCGCAAGCTGCGCGAGCTGGTCCCCGAGGCCCGGGTCGCGGTGGCACACGGCCAGATGAGCGAGGAACAGCTCGAAAAGGTCATGGTCGGCTTCTGGGAGAAGGAGTTCGACGTCCTGGTCTGCACCACGATCGTCGAGTCCGGCATCGACATCCCGAACGCCAACACGCTGATCGTCGAGCGGGCCGACCTGCTCGGCCTGGCTCAGCTCCACCAGATCCGGGGCCGGGTCGGCCGGGGCCGGGAACGGGCGTACGCCTACTTCCTCTACCCGCCGGAGAAACCGCTCACCGAGCAGGCCCACGAGCGCCTGGCGACCATCGCCCAGCACACGGAGCTCGGCGCCGGCATGTACGTGGCGATGAAGGACCTGGAGATCCGCGGCGCCGGCAACCTGCTCGGCGGCGAGCAGTCCGGCCACATCGAGGGCGTCGGCTTCGACCTGTACGTGCGGATGGTCGGCGAGGCGGTGCAGGCCTTCAAGGGCGAACGCCCCGAGGAGGAGCCCGAGGTCAAGATCGACCTCCCGGTCGACGCCCACCTGCCGGTCGAGTACATCGCGGTCGAGCGCCTGCGCCTCGAGATGTACCGCAAACTGGCCGAGGCCCGCGACGAGGAGAAACTGCGCGAGGTCGTGGCCGAGATGACCGACCGCTACGGCGAGCCCCCGGCCCAGGTGGCCAACCTGATCGCGGTCGCCCGTTTCCGCCAGCGCGCCCGCGCGTACGGCCTGACCGACGTCTCGATGCAGGGCAAGCACATCCGCTTCTCCCCGCTCCCGCTGCCCGACTCGAAGCAGATGCGGCTGAAGCGCTACCACCCCGACTCGGTCTACAAGTCGGCCAACGACCAGGTGAGCGTCCCCCGCCCCAGCACCCGCCGCCTGGGCGGCGAGCCGCTGCGCGACCAGGCCCTGCTGGAGTGGTGCGCCCAACTCCTGACCGACGTGCTGGGCGAGCCGGTGCGGGCTTCAGTTTGACGACGAGCGGCGGGCCGGGTGACGTGTGTCATACGGGGCGTGAGAGAGTCATGGCCATGCAGCGTGCCCGCCGACTCGCATCCATGGTTGTCGTCGCGTCTCTGACCGTGGCCGGACTCTCCGCCTGCCGCAGCGAGCCCTCCGTGGCCGCCTATGTGGGCGACTCCGGCCGCATCACGGAGAAGCGCGTCCAGCAGATCTACGACGACGCGCGGACGGCCCTGACCGACGCCGGGGCCAAGGGCGCCGTGCCGATCTCCCGCGGCGACATCGTGAAGACGCTGGTCAGCGCCGACGTGATGAGCCGGGTGGCGAAAAACGAGAACGTCACCCTGCCGGCCAACCTGCCGCTGGGCGACTACGCGACCCAGCTGAAGCTGCCGGAGAAGGCGGAGTACGTGCGGCTCTACGCGGAGTCGGACGCGCTGATCCGCCTGCTCCGCGAGCGGGCCGGCTCCTCGTCGGCCAAGCCGAGCGACGAAGACCTCCAGACGGTCTACGACACGCTGAAGGCGGCCGGGGAAGTCGACCCGGCGATGACGTTCGACCAGTTCAAGACCCAGCTGCCGGCCGAGAACCAGCAACTGGTGACGACGTCGGCCGCGGTCCGCGACGAGGTGGCCTCGGCCGCGGGCGACTTGAAGATCAAGGTGAACCCGCGCTACCAGCCGCTGCAGATCTCGGTCCTGGACTTCCAGACCCAGAACGGCGAGCTGCGCCCGCTGGTCACGGTCCCGCTGGGCGCGGCCGACGCCGGTGCCCCCGTGATCGAGGTGCCCTGACCCCTGGCAGAGTTGGCGGCATGACCGCTCGGATCGTCCTGCTCGTCACGTCACCACGCCTGCCCGCGGGCTTGCTGACGGCCGCCGCGTGGGACACGCTCCGCGCCCACCCCGTCTACACCGCCGCCGAGTCCCCACAGGCAGCCGCCCTACGAGCGAGCGGCGTCCCGGTAACGGTCATCGACCCCAACCCGGAGACGCTGCTCGCCACCCTGGGCATCACGCCTTCCCCGACCGGCGCCCCCACTTTCATGGGCGTCCCGATCACCCCCATCTCCGCGGCCGTCCCTAATTTCACGGGCGCGCCTTCCGCTCCCAGCTCCACGGCCGTTACCCCCACTCCTAGCTCCGCGGGCGCCACCTCCGCTCCTGCTTCCGCGGGCGCCACCTCCGCTCCTTCTTCTGCGGGCGCCACCTCCGCTCCT
Source organism: Paractinoplanes atraurantiacus (assembly GCF_900215205.1). Lineage (GTDB taxonomy): Bacteria > Actinomycetota > Actinomycetes > Mycobacteriales > Micromonosporaceae > Actinoplanes > Actinoplanes atraurantiacus. The sequence goes on along the minus strand of NZ_OBDY01000012.1, from coordinate 18,013 downwards.
TCTTCTGCGGGCGCCACCTCCGCTCCTTCTTCCGCGGGCGCCACCTCCGCTCCTGCTTCCGCGGGCACCGATCCCGCTCCTACTTCCGCGGGTGCCGTTCCTGCCCCCACTGCTGCGGGCGCCGCCGACCCCCTTCCCCCATCTCCGAACATTTCCGAAATTTCCGACGACGACAGCGCAGTGGAACGAGGCGCGCTCGCCGACCGCCGCGAGATGGCCAAGCTGGGCGAGGCGGCGGGCCGTGGTGGGGTCGCCGGCCGCGGCGAGGGGGTCGGGCTGGGTGAGGTGGTGGAACGTGGTGGGGTCGCCGGTCGCGGCGAGGGGGGCGGGCTGGGCGAGGTGGCCGGCCGCGGTGAGGTGGTCGGGCTGGGTGAGTTGGCGGAACGAGGCGAGTTCGCCGGCCGCGGTGAGGTGGCCGGGCGCGGCGACGTGGCCGAGCAGCGGGTCGTTGTCTGGCTTGCGGGGCCTGATGGCGATGAAAGCTTTGCCCGCTCTCTTGGGCTTCGGCTTGCGCGGGAGCCTGGTCTCGCCGAGCTTGAGCTCATGTATGGGTCGTGGGATCCGCCCGGTGCCCGCCTGCTCGACGCCGTGGCGGTGATGGATCAGCTGGTCTCGCCCGGTGGGGATCCCTGGAAGCGGCAGCAGAACCATCAAACCCTTGCGCAATATCTTCTCGAAGAGGCCTACGAGGCGTACGACACAATCGAAGCCGATGACACCGATGCTCTTCGGGAGGAGCTCGGGGACGTACTGCTGCAAATTCTCTTGCATTCTCGTCTGGCCGAGGAGCATCCCGAGGATGAGCGCTGGAGCATCGACGACGTGGCCGGCGGCTTTGTCGACAAGATGATCCGCCGGAATCCGCATGTTTTCGCGGGTGAGGCCGTGGCCGACATCGAAGAGATCACCGCCAACTGGGAGCGCATCAAAAAAGCCGAGAAATCCCGCCAATCCGCGCTGGACGGCATTGCTCTCTCTCAGCCGGCTCTCGCTCTGAGTGCCAAGATTCTTTCCCGTACGCGACGAGCGGGCCTCGAGGTGCCGCTGCCCACCGGCGACGACGTCGGATCCCGGCTGCTCCGCCTCGTCGCCGAGTCGCCCGACGCCGAACACCTTCTGCGCCAGGCTGCCCTCGCCTACGCCGACACGGTGCGAGCGCGCGAAAATGTCCGACCCCCCGAGTAGGTTTCACGACATGCCGGAGTTCGTACCGCTAGCCGAGCGCATCGTCGACGCCATCCTCGAGGCCGAGCCGGGGCTCGCCACCGAGACGGGTGACCACCGCTTCGACGACCGCATGCCCGACCTCTCGCCGGGCGCCGTCACCGCCAAGGTCGCCATGCTGCGCGATGCCGCCGACGCCCTGTCCGGTGTCGACGCCGACGGTCTCGAGCCCGAGGAGCAGGTCGACCACGCGATCCTCGCCGCCATCGTCGAGCGGGGCCTGTTCGAGGCCACCGACGTTCGCGAGCACGAGTGGAACCCGCTGCACCACAACCCCGGCCCTCTGCTGCACGCTCTTCTCTCGCGCCAGTTCGCCCCGGCCGAGGAGCGCCTCACCAGCCTGGCCGGCCGGCTCGCCGCCATCCCCGACGCCCTGGCCACCGCCCGTGCCGTCCTGCGCGACGTCCCTCGCATCCACGCCGAGACCGCGGTCGGCCAGTTCGCCGGCACGGCCGGCCTGATCCGTGACGAGCTGCCCCTTCTGCTCGAGCAGGAGCCCGGCATGGCCGCGGCCGTCGAGCCCGCCGCCGCCACCGCCCTGGCCGCTCTGTCCGAGTTCGACGGCTGGCTTCGCGCGCGGCTCGACAGCAACGAGCCCGGCCGCGACCCCCGCCTGGGCCGCCGCCTGTGGGAGGCCCGCCTCTGGCACACGCTCGACACCGAGCTGCCGGCGGCCGAGGTCCTGTCCCGGGCCCGCGAAAACCTGGCCCGGGTCGGCGAGCAGCTCCGCCAGGCCTCGGCCGAGCTGGTCGGCGGCCCGGCCACCGACGAGACCGTCCGCCGTGCCCTCGACAGCCTGGCCGCGCAGCATCCGGCCGACGACACGATCGTCGGCCTGGCCCGCGTGACCATGGAGGAGGCCACCGAGTTCGTCCGCAAACACGACGTCCTCACCCTGCTCGACGACCCGCTGGTCATCGAGGAGATGCCCGAGTTCGCCCGGGGCGTCGCCGTGGCGTACTGCGATCCGCCCGGCCCCCTGGAGACCGCCGAGGTCCCCACCTTCTACTGCATCTCGCCCACGCCCGCCGACTGGCCGGCCGAGCGCGTCGAGTCGTTCTACCGCGAGTACAACGACCACATGATCAGGGACCTCACGGTCCACGAGGCCATGCCCGGCCACTTCCTCCAGCTGGCACACGCCCGCCGCTTCCGCGCCGCCACCCGGGTCCGCTCGATGGGCTGGTCGGGCCCGTTCGTCGAGGGCTGGGCCGTGTACGCCGAGGAGGTCATGGCCGACCTGGGCTTCGGCGGCCTGCCGGTCCGCTTGCAGCAGCTCAAGATGCAGCTCCGGATGAGCTTGAACGCCATCATCGACCAGCTGGTCCACTGTGAAGACCTCCCACAGTCCGAGGCCATGGCGCTGATGACCGGCCCCGGCTTCCAGGAGGACGGCGAGGCCGCCGGCAAGTGGCGCCGCGCCCTGCTCACATCGACTCAGCTGTCCACGTACTTTGTCGGCTACACCGAGGTGTCCGCTTTGGCCGCCGCCCGCCCGTTCGGCGCCACCCCCAAGGCGTGGCACGACGCCATGCTGGCCCACGGCTCCCCACCGCCCCGCCACTTGCGCACCCTCCTCGGCGTCTGACCGGCCCCGGCGTGCGCCCTGGCCCATCGTGGCGCCCCCGGCGTGCGTGGAGGCGCCCGCCGTCCTCGGCGTGAGCGCCGGGCGCGCCTGCCTTGTTGGTGTGAGGGGCTCGGGCGCGGCTGGCCCGGGCTGGGCGCAAGCTCGGCCGAGCCCTACGATCTCGGGCGGCGTGGAGGATCTCCGTGGCGGCGGGGTGTCCGAGATGGTTGGTTCTTGGGCTGCTTCCGTTGATGGTGCTGCTCGTCGCCGGCTGCGGAGCAGGTGAGGGCAAGCCCGCGGCCGAGCCGGTGCCGTCGGCCAGTGGGCCCGATGCCAAGGAGGAGTTTCGGGCGGCACTGCGGCGGCTTCAATCTGCTCCCTACAAGTTCAGCGTCACCGGTGACGTGTCCGCTTCTCTGCGACTCACCGCCTCCGGCGCGCATGATCCGAAGGCGCGCAAGCTCACCCGTACCGTCAGTCTCTCCGGCGGCCGGCCCGGCCAGTCGATCGTCATCGGCGCCGACTCCTACAGCCGGGTCGACGGTGAAGGGCCGTGGATCCACGCCGATCTCGACGAGCTGAGCAGTGGTGTCCTCTTCGTCAAGTCCGACCCGGTCGACCCCAACGGCCTGGCCCGCTTCACCGAGAACGTGACCCTTGTGGAGCGTCGCGGTCCGCACGGCTACAAGGGCTACTTCTGGCTTTCTGAGAAGTCGAGCTTCCTCCCGCTGGGAGTTCCCGCCCTCGACCTCTACGGCCCGGCCGGCGGCGACTTCACCGCCACCACCGACGCCGCGGGCAACGTCACGTCCATCGACATCGCGGTCGAGGCGAAAGAGGTGACGGCCGGCCTGACCGCGCGCACCTTCAAGTCGGCCACCAAGTTCACCACGCACGGCCAGGCCGTCTCGATCGTCAAGCCGCAGCAGGTCAGGGCACTCGACTAGATCGAGGCCTATCTGGAAATTACATTAACTATTGCTTGAATCAACCTATGTCGATGCCTCAGGATGGGTGCCAGCGGCGCCGCTTCCCCGAAATCCCCGAGATCCCTGAGGTAGCTGACATGAGTCTGCTCAGACGTGTCCTCGTCGCCCTTCTGGCGGCCGCCGCTGTGCTCGTCGTGCCTACCGCCGCCGCGGCGGCGGCGCCGTTCAAAGTGCTCGCGTTCTACAACGGGACGTGGGATGCCGCGCACATCGACTTCGACAAGGAAGCGCGGGAATGGTTCCCGCAGGCCGCCGCCCAGAACGGCTTCACCTGGGAGGCCACCACCGACTGGAGCCGGCTCAGCGCGACCGGCCTGGCCGGCTACAAGGTCATCATGTTTCTGGACGACGCGCCGCCGGCCGATCGGCGGGCCGCCTTCCAGCAGTACATGCAGAACGGCGGCGCCTGGCTCGGTTTCCACGTCAGCGCCTTCACCACTGATGCCAACAGCTGGAGCTGGTACTACAACACGTTCCTGGGTTCCGGGAACTTCGCGACCAACACGTGGGGCCCCACCGCCGAGACTTTGCGGATCGACGACCGTACACACCCCACGACTTCGACCTTGCCCGCCACCATCCCGTCGGCGGTCAGCGAGTGGTATTCGTGGAGCCGCGACCTGCGCCAGAACCCCGACATCGACATCCTGGCCTCGATCGACGCGTCCAGCTTCCCGGTCGGCACCGACCCCAATCAGCAGTGGCGCTCCGGCTACTACCCGCTGATCTGGTCGAACCGGAACTACAAGATGATCTACACGAACTTCGGGCACAACGGCATGAACTACGAGACCAATACTCGTACGTCCTCGACCTTTGCCAGCCCTCAGCAGAACCAATGGCTCATCAACAGCATCCTGTGGCTGGCCGGCGAGAGCGGCGGCGGTGAGCCCCCGGCCGAGCAGCCCATCGACCCCGCCGGCTGGTACCCGGTCGTCAACAAGAACAGCGCCAAGTGCGTCGACGCCCGCTCGGCCGGCACGGTCAACGGCACCGCGATTCAGCAGTACGCCTGCAATACGAGCACCGCGCAGCAGTACCAGTTCACCCCGACCAGCGGCGGCTACGTCCGCATCGCCAACCGCGGCAACACCGCCCAGGTTCTCGACGTGACCGATGTGTCCACGGCGGACAACGCCAGAATTCAGACTTGGCTGTACGGCGGGGGAGCGAACCAGCAGTGGCAGCCGGTCAGCGAGGGCGGCGGCTACTACCACTTCGTCAACCGCAACAGCGGCAAGTGCCTGGACGTCCCCGCCGCTTCCCAGGCTGACAGCGTCCAGTTGGTCCAGTACGCCTGCAACGGCACCGCGGCTCAGAGCTTCCGCCTGACAAGGTAGGCGCAGTCCGCCGCCGGCGATCTGCACAAGCTCGGCATCACGGGGGTGCTGGGCTTGAGCCGCGTCGGCGGCGGCGACGTGTGTCCGTCGTCCGCCCGGTCAGTCCGGTAGGGACTGTCGCAGTGTTGCTCGGGCACGCCGGGCGAAACCCACATTGATCGCGCCGATCGTGCCCAGCAGCACGACGACGACGGCCACCCCCGGCGATCGCTGGATGGCCAGGGCCCCGGCGGCGAACAACAGCCACGCCACCATCCCCAGCCAGGCCGCCACCACGCGGTCCCGGGCGAACAAAGGCACGCGCCGGGTGACGGCCCATCCGCCGAATCCGGCCCACGCGATTCCGATGACGATCAGAACGGCAAACGCGATTTGTGTACGGGCGGGAAGCGCCGCCTCGGTGGCCCACAGCAGCGCGATCAGCGCGCTGCCGGTCAGCCCGGCGAGCCCCACGGCCACGTAGAAGAGGCGCCGGCGCAACGAGAGCGGACCTGTCAGTCCTTTGAGGACGTCCTCGGGTGTCATGCCTCGTAGCCCTTTCGGAGAAGTTCCGCGCGCAGCAGCCGCCGCGCTCGGTGGAGCCGCGACTTGACCGTCCCCACCGGCACGGCGCAGATCTGGGCGCACGCCTCCAGCGGCAGGTCCGACAGGTAGAACAGGATCAGCACCTCACGGTCGCGGGGCGGCAGCGCACTCAGCGCCCCGTCGATCAGCTCGCGGTCGAGAAGGTCGGGCAGCGGGTCGCCGGCCGCTTCGGCGGCCGACTCGTCGAGCGGGCCGGTGTCGGGGGACGCGTACGACTGACGCAATTGATTCATCACCGCCCGCCGTGCGATGGCGAAGAGCCAGGGCGCGAAAAGACCCGGTTGCCGCAGCCGGGGCAACTGCCGCACCACCGCCAGCCAGATCTCCTGCACCACATCGTCGTCGGCTCGCGACAGCATTCGGCGCACGTAGCGTTCCACCGTCCCGTGCCAGACCCGCACCAGCTCGGCGAAGGCTTCCCGCTCACCCAGCTGGCAGCGAACCACCAGCGACTCGTCGCTCATGCCTTAGTCAGTCGTTGTGGGGGCGCCGAAGGTTCATTCCGCCTGACGCAGTAGTGCTAGGTCCCCTCCCGTTACGGGGGATTACCGGCTGGGTTCGCATCGAGAAGCTTCATACCGTCGAGTTGTCCATGTTTTGTCCCGACGGGGGGAGTTTCGACCATGCGCAAACGTCTGGCCCAGTGGGGCGTCGCCACCGCCTTGGTGGCGACGCTCGTAGCCGGGGCGGCCGGCCCAGCCGCCGCCGCGGCCAGCCAGAACCGACATGGAGACCAACGCCTGCAGGCCGCCGCCGACGACCTGCACCGGCTCGGCATCACGGGGGTGCAGGCCCTGAGCCGGGTCGACGGAAGAACCGGCCGGGCCCTGGCCGGTGACGCGCCGGCCGACGGCTATTTCCGGATGGGCAGCAACACCAAGACGTTCCTCGCCGTCGTCGTTCTCCAGCTGGCCGGCGAGCGGCGGCTCTCGCTCGACGACACGGTCGACCACTGGCTGCCCGGCGTCGTCTCCGGCAACGGCAACGACGGCCGCCGCATCACGCTCCGCCAGCTCCTGCAACACACCAGCGGCCTGTACAACTACACGAACACCCTGGAGGGCCTGGACTCGTACGAGGGCTATCTGGCGCACCGCCGCGACCACTACGACCTGGCCGACCTGGTGGCCCTGGCGATGAAGCACGAGCCCGTCTTCGCGCCCGGCACGAGCTGGGACTACTCGAACACCAACTACATCCTGGCCGGAATGATCGTCGAGAAGGCCACCGGCCGTCCGTGGCCGGCCGAGGTCACCAATCGGATCATCCGCCCTCTCGGCCTGCGGCACACGTCGTACCCGGGCGACCGCGCCACCCTGCCCGCCCCGCACGCCAAGGCCCACCAGCAGTGGACCCCGGACGGTCCGCTGTACGACACCACGATCCTCAACCCGACGGTCGCCGCCTCGGCCGGCGGCCTGATCACCACGCCCGCCGACCTGGCCCGCTTCTGGCAGGCCCTGCAACAGGGGCGCCTGCTCGCGCCGCGCCAGATGGCCGACATGCACCGCACGGTTCCCGCCGAGACTTGGCAGGACGGCACCCGTTACGGCCTGGGCATCGAGTTCATCCCCAACCGCTGCGGCGGTTATTGGGCGCACGGCGGCGACGTCCCCGGCTCCCACACCGCCAACGCCGTGAGCCCGAACGGCAAGCGGGTGGTCGTGCTGTCCTTGACCACCCAGCCGGCCTCGGGTGAGACACAGCAGGCCCTCCAGGGCCGCATCAACCAGCTGGCGGACGACGTGATCTGCGGATCGAAGTAGTCCACAACCGACAGCCCGCGACCCCGGCGCCGACCGCGCCGGGGTCGCACCGCTTCACGCCCGCTCACCCGCCGAAAGGACGGCGGTCACGAAATGCTGGAACACGAGCCAGGGCAGGGCCGGCGCGCCGTGGATGTGCAGGGTCGCCTTGTCGAGAGGCTCAGGGCGGAACGGAGCCAGGCGCGGCTTGCGGTCCGGAATGCGTACCTCCAGGCGGCCCCCGCCGGGCGGAGGAGCGGCCGGCCAGAGGTCGCTCTCCGATCCCACCCGGTCGAGGAGTGAGATCAGCGCCGGCCACGGCAGTTCACCCTCGGTCGTCTCGACCCGGGCGTCAGCGGGGTGAAGTCCGTCCGGCGTCATGTCCGGGATCAGGATCGCGAGGCCACCGCGGCCGCGGGCGTCGCCGTGCGCTGAGTAGGTCGAGACGACCTGGAACGGCTCGGGCATCAGCGCTTGGTGGGCTCGAGGAAAGCGCCGGCCTCCGTGTCGTCGGTGAGGGAGGTCAGGGTGATGTCGGCCTTTTTGCCGGCGATCGTGGCGGCGAAGCTGGCCAGGGCGCCCTCGTTGGTCACGCACAGGTCGAAGGCGCTGGCCGGGGTGCCCGAGACCTCTTTCAGTGACAGGCACGTGGCGTGGCGGCCGGCGATCGTCGTGTCGCGCTGGGTGGAGACGACCTCGGGGTCGAGGGCGGCCGTGGTCAGCATCGACTCGGCGGCCTCGGGGGTCACCAGCGCCCCGGTGAGGGTGGCGGCCGCGGTCGGGTCGGGCGCTGACCTCGTACAGGAAACGCCCTGGCATCTGATCGTCGCTGTCGGGGTGACGATGAGGCGGCCGCCGGGATAGACGTAGCTGGAGCGCGACGGCTCCTGCGTGATCGTCGCCGTGGCGCCGCCGGCCAGGTGGTAGGTCGCCGTGTAGGTCAGTGCGCCACCGGCGGCGAGCTGCGCGGCCGTCTCCGTGATCAGGTCGTCGCGGGTCGGGCCGGCCGCGCTCGCCTCGTCGAGGCCGGTGCAGGCGGTCGTGCCGAGCAGCAGCGCGCCGGCGGCTAACGCGGCAGCGGCGGCGGTAAGGCGCGGAACAGGCACGACTGACACCATGTCCTACGCGCGCAACCCGCCGCAAATCAGTATTGGCGGCGCGCCCGCAATTGGGCTTGCAGGATGTAGTGCCGCACGATTTTCGCCTGATGTTCGTCGATTTCCGGGAAAACCGCTACCAATTCCACCTGAAGCGGTCCCCGCGACGGCACCTGCTGGCGCATCGAGCTGACCTTGGTGGCCCGCGCCGGGAACGACACGATCTCGTCGTCCAACTGAATGCGCAGCGTGATGTCATCGCCGGGGCGGACCGTGACGTCGGTGAAGCGGGCCCGCACGGAGTGTTCGCTGAGGTCGTGCACCTGGCCCTGCGCCGGTTCCTCAGACGGGAGGAGCAGGACGATCGGCTCCCCGCCACCGCCGCGGACGTAGTCGCGGCTCTGCTCGATCGCCGGCTCGCCCGAAAACCGCACTTCCACCCGGTTTCCGTCGATCGCCACCACCTGCGCGGACAGCGCGTAGCGACCGCGCGGAGCCGCCGCCCAGCGCAGCGTGACCGTCGAGTTGGCCGGCGGGAGGTCGGCCACGGCCAGGGACAGCGTGATCACCGTCCCCGAGGCCTGTACGACGCGGACTTCGGGCATCGTCTCGCCGAAGGAGGTCAACTCCACGTACGAGCCGTCGGCGGGAAGCAAGGGTGCGCTCATAGTGCCGGTGTCATCGGCAGGCCGGCCGGCGACCTTAGCGTTTTCACCCACCGCGCGTACGCCCGCCACTTGGGCTCGATACGCTCATTGTCGTGGTCGGCCGCAGGGTCGCGGTCGGTGAACGGCAGCGTTACACAAAGGGAGCGACACGACACATGGCCACCATTGAAGCGATCGTCGCCCGCGAGATCCTGGACTCCCGGGGCAACCCGACCGTCGAGGTCGAGGTCGGGCTCGACGACGGCACGGTCGGCCGCGCCGCGGTCCCCTCGGGTGCCTCCACGGGCGCGTTCGAGGCGATCGAGCTGCGCGACGGCGACAAGGGCCGCTACCTCGGCAAGGGTGTCGAGAAGGCCGTCGCCAACGTCGAAGACAAGATCGCCGACGAGCTCCTCGGCTACGAGGCGAGCGAGCAGCGGCTGATCGACCAGAAGATGCTCGACCTGGACGGCACGGCCGACAAGTCGGAGCTGGGCGCGAACGCCATCCTCGGCGTGTCGCTGGCGGTGGCCAAGGCCGCCGCGCTCTCGGCCGAGCTTCCGCTGTTCCGCTACGTCGGCGGGCCCAACGCGGCCGTCCTGCCGGTGCCGATGATGAACATCCTCAACGGCGGCGCCCACGCCGACTCGAACGTCGACGTGCAGGAATTCATGATCGCCCCGATCGGGGCGCCCACCTTCCGCGAGGCGCTGCGCACCGGCGCCGAGGTCTACCACGCCCTCAAGTCGGTGCTGAAGAAGAAGGGCCTCTCGACCGGCCTGGGCGACGAGGGCGGCTTCGCGCCGAGCCTGCCGTCCAACGCGTCCGCGCTCGACCTGATCGCCGAGGCCGTGCAGGCCGCCGGCTTCTCCCTGGGCACCGACATCGTGCTGGCCATGGACGTCGCGGCGACCGAGTTCTACTCCGACGGTTCGTACGTCTTCGAGGGCAACCCGAAGTCGACCGACGAGATGATCGCCTACTACGCCAAGCTGGCCGCCGACTACCCGATCGTCTCGATCGAGGACCCGCTGTCCGAGGAGGACTGGGCCGGCTGGAGCGCGATGACCTCGGAGCTCGGCAGCAAGATCCAGATCGTCGGCGACGACCTGTTCGTGACCAACCCGACCCGCATCGGCCGGGGCATCGCCGAGGGCGCGGCCAACTCGGTCCTCGTCAAGGTCAACCAGATCGGCTCGCTCACCGAGACGCTCGACGCGGTCGACCTGGCCCACCGGGCCGGTTTCACGACCATGATGAGCCACCGCTCGGGCGAGACCGAGGACACCACGATCGCCGACCTGGCCGTCGCGGTGGGCAGCGGACAGATCAAGACGGGCGCGCCGGCCCGTTCCGACCGCGTCGCCAAGTACAACCAGCTCCTGCGCATCGAGGAGCAGCTGGAGGGCGCGGCCCGGTACGCCGGTGCGGGCGCTTTCCCGCGTTACCGCACGGCGTGACGAGCGCCCGCTAGATCATGGAGTTGTGGCGCCCGCTTTCCGGGGCATAGGTTTCCGGAAGCGGGCGGCACAGCGAGCGGGGGAGCAGGGTGACGACACAGCGACGAGCACCGAGCGGTCAGGGCCCGGCCCGCCGCCCCGGTTCGGCGCGCGTGCGGACCACCGGCTCCACCCGCATCCAGCGCAACCGGCCCTCCGCCTCGCGGCGCACGGTCACGGTCAGCCGGGGCACCACGAAACGGACGGTGGCGCCGCGCCCGCGCGCGCTCACCGGCCGGGCCACCGTGCTCATCATCGTGTTGATCGCGCTGGCCCTGGCGTACACCTATCCCTTGCGGGTCTATCTCGCGCAGCGGTCGCAGATCGAGCAGCTCGAGGCCGACCAGGCCACCCAGCGCGAAAAGATCGCACAGACGTCGCAAGAGCTCCAGAAATGGAACGACCCGGAATATGTGCGGGCCCAGGCCCGGGAAAAGCTTTTCTATGTACGCCCGGGGGAGACTCCCCTGCTCGTGCTGAACGACCCGGCCGGCGCCGCCGCCGAGGCCGGGGAGAAAGATCCGGCGGCCGCATCCGGCCCCTGGTACGACACCATGTGGAACAGCGTTCGAGCCGCTGACACGGAGTCCTCTGAATAAGATGCAAGACGACCTGGACATTGTCGAGGCCCAGCTGGGCCGCCGTCCCCGGGGCACCCGTGCCATCGCGCACCGCTGCCCGTGCGGAAATCCCGACGTCGTGGAGACGTCGCCCCGCCTGGAGGACGGCACCCCGTTCCCCACCCTCTACTACTTGACCTGCCCGCACGCCACGGCCGCGTGCAGCCGGCTCGAGTCGGCCGGTGTCATGCGCGACATGCAGGAGCGCCTGTCCACCGATCCCGAGCTCGCCGAGCAGTACAAGAAGGCGGCCGAGGACTACGTGACCCGCCGCAAGGCCATCCAGGACGTGCCCGAGATCGCCCACGTGGCCGCCGGCGGCATGCCCGATCGGGTGAAATGCCTGCATGTGCACCTCGGGCACGCGCTCGCCGTGGGCCGTGGCATCAACCCGTTCGGTGACGAGGTGCGCGACGCGGTGGAGCCGTGGTGGGCCGACGGGCCCTGTGTGCGCAAGGATTCCTAGCGTGGAGATCCGTCGCGCCAGGACCAAGGACGTGCGGGCCATCCGCGACCTCGTCGACACCTACACCACCGACCGCCGGCTGCTGAGCAAGGCGACGGTCACCCTGTACGAGTCGGTCCAGGAGTTCTGGGTCGCCGTCGACGACCGCGACCGGGTGTACGGCTGCGGCGCCCTGCACGTCATGTGGGAGGACCTGGCCGAGATCCGCACGGTCGCCGTCGACCCCGCGGCCCGGGGCCAGAAGATCGGCCGCCGGATCGTCGAGCAGCTGCTCGACGTGGCCCGCGAGGTCGGCGTGGCCCGCGTCTTCTGCCTCACGTTCGAGACCCGCTTCTTCGGCTCGTTCGGGTTCACCGAGATCGACGGCGCGCCCGTGCCGCACGCCGTCTATGAGCAACTGCTGCGGTCGTACGACGAGGGTGTGGCCGAATTCCTCGATCTGGAACGGGTCAAGCCGAACACGTTGGGAAACACGAGAATGCTGCTGCACCTATGAGAGTCGCGGCGATCGACTGCGGGACGAACTCGATCCGCCTGCTCATCGCGGACGTGATCGAAGGCGGCCTGACCGATGTGACGCGCCAGATGGAGATCGTCCGGCTCGGCGAGGGCGTCGACCGGACGGGACGGCTGTCGGACGCGGCCATCGCCCGTACGCGGAAAGCTCTTGCCGGTTTTGCCGCTTCCATCACGTCGCATGACGTGGCGAAGGTGCGCATGTGCGCGACCTCGGCGTCGCGGGACGCCGACAACGCGCAGGACTTCCGCGCCATGGTCCGCGGCGTGCTCGGCGTCGACCCCGAGGTGATCAGCGGGGACGAGGAGGCGCGGCTGTCGTTCGCCGGCGCCGTGGCCGGCCTCAAGGCCGAGCAGCCCTACCTGATCGTCGACATCGGCGGCGGCTCGACCGAGTTCGTCACGGGCAGTGAAAGCGTCGATCATGCCATCTCGATGGACATCGGCTGCGTCCGGATGACGGAGCGTCACCTGCACGGTGATCCGCCGACCGCCGCCGAGATCGTCGCGGCCGAGCGGGACATCGAGGCCGCGGTCGACGTCGCGCTCGCCGCGGTGCCCGGGAAAGAAGCGAAGACGCTGGTCGGGCTGGCCGGGACGGTCACGACCGTCGTTGCTCTGGCCGAGGACCTTCCCTCGTACGACCCCACGCGCATCCACCACGCGAGGGTGACCTACGAGCAGGTCGCCGCGGTCACCTCCGACGTGCTGGCCATGTCCGTGGCCGAGCGGCGGTCACTGCCCGTGATGCACCCGGGCCGGGCCGACGTGATCGGCGGCGGAGCGCTGATCCTGCGGATCATCATGGAACGCGCCGGGCAGACCTCGGTGATCGCCTCCGAACACGACATTCTCGACGGGATCGCCTACAAACTGGTGGGATGACCAACCTTCGACAGCAGATCGTCGCCGAGCTCGGCGTCAAGTCGTCCATCGACGCGGCCGCCGAGATCCGGCAGCGGATCGACTTCCTCAAGGACTACCTGCGGTCGACACCGGCCAAGGGCTTCGTGCTCGGCATCAGCGGCGGACAGGACAGCACCCTGGCCGGCAAGCTCTGCCAGACGGCCGCGGCCGAGTTGCGGGCCGAGGGACACGACGCGACGTTCGTGGCCGTCCGGCTTCCGTACGGCGTGCAGGCCGACGAGGACGACGCGCAGATCGCGCTGCGCTTCATCGAGCCCGACCGGTCCATCGCGGTCAACGTCAAGCCCAGCTCGGACGCGGTGGCGGCGGAGACGGCGGCAGGCCTGGGCGAGCCGGTGCGCGACTTCGTCCGCGGCAACATCAAGGCCCGCGAGCGCATGGTCATCCAGTACTCGGTCGCCGGCCAGCTCAACATGCTGGTCGTCGGCACCGACCACGCGGCCGAGGCGGTGACCGGCTTCTTCACCAAGTTCGGCGACGGTGGTGTGGACATCACGCCGCTGACCGGCCTGACCAAGCGCCAAGGGGCTTCTCTGTTGCGTCATTTGGACGCCCCGGCTTCTTGCTGGCAGAAGGTGCCGACAGCCGATCTCGAGGACGATCGCCCGGCCCTGCCGGACGAGGAGGCGCTCGGCGTTCGCTATGCCGAGATCGACGACTACCTGGAAGGCGCTGACGTCTCCGCCGCGGTGGCGGAGCGCGTCGAGTCTCTGTTTCTCGCGACCCGGCACAAGCGGACGGTGCCGGTGACGCCGCTCGATGCGTGGTGGCGTTCTTGACGGTATTTCGCAGTGCGCAGTACTGTGCACCGCGTGGATACCACCCAGCTCCTCAAGGGCGTGCTGGATCTGGCCGTCCTCGCCGCGCTGCGCGACGAGGACGGCTACGGCTACGACATCCTGCGCAGGCTCCGGGCCGCCGGCCTCGACGACGTCGGTGACGCCTCGGTCTACGGCACGCTGCGCCGCTTGTTCGCGGCCGGCTTCCTGACCACGTATGTCGTGCCCAGCGACGAAGGCCCCCATCGCAAGTACTACGGCCTGAACCCCGCCGGCCGGGCCGAGCTGGAACGGTCCGCCAAGACCTGGAGCGGCTTCGCATCCACCATGGACGATCTTCTTCGCGAGCGGGGGACGGCGTGAACATCACGGCGCAGGACGAGATTGCCGACTACGTGGCCGCGGTCCGGGAGGCCCTGGCCGACCTGCCCGGCCCGACCCGCGACGAGCTGCTGGAAGATCTGCCGGAACACTTGGCGGAGGTCCGGGCCGAGGGTTCGGGCACGCTGATCGACCGGCTGGGGACCCCGGCGGCGTACGCGGCGGAGCTGCGCGCCACGGCCGGCTTCGTCGGCGGCTTCCCCGACCCGCCGCGCGGCAAGTGGGTGACCCCGGCCGAGATCAGGGCCAAGGTGCAGCCGGTCCTCGACAAGGCCGACGTCAAGGTCGGCCCGCTGATCGGCTACCCCAAGGCCAGCGACTTCCTGGTGCTGCTGCGCCCGGCCTGGTGGGTGCTGCGCGGCTACCTGGTGGCGATGGCCGTGGCGATGATCCTGGACGACAGCTCGGGCAACCCCGGCCTGCTGCCCCGCGTCGGCGGCAGCGACATCATCGCCCTGGCCCTGCTGGCGGGCGGCATCGCCGGTTCGATCCTGCTCGGCAAGCGCGGCGTCCGGCTGTCGCAGTGGCCGCGGTGGGCGCTCTATTCAGCGACGACCGTTCTGGTGATTTTCGGCCTGGCCGGCTTCACCACGGCCGACAACAACGTCCGGCAGCCCGGCTTCAGCGACGTGGGCAGCTACGAGCCCAGCAACCCCTACGACACGGTCAACGACTTATTCGTGTACGACGAGGACGGCAACCTGGTCCGCAACGCGCGCGTCTTCGACCAGAACGGCAACCCCCTGCAGTTCGGCGGCGGCTACTGCACCGACCCGAACACCGGCGAGACCTGGCACACCCGCAACCTGGGCTACCCGTACTGCCCGCAGGACGCACCCTTCGGCCCCACCCCGTCGGCCGACGCCCGCCCGACTCCGTCGGAGCTCATCCCCCCGGCGCTCTCGGAGGACGGCACCCCCTCCGCGGACGACGCCGCCCCTTCCGCGGGCGACGCCGCCCCTTCCGCGGGCGACGCCGCCCCTTCCGCGGGCGACGCCGCTACGCCCGCAGACGACGCCGCCGCGCCCTCGGCCGGCGCCGCTTCGCCCTCGGGTGCCGCGGCCAAGCCGTCGGGTGCTGCCGCGCCGTCGTCGTCCGCCGCCAACGGCGCCTCCTCGGGCCGGCCGGCGCCCTCCGCTTCGGCCGGCGCCCCCTCGCCGACCGGCGCGGGCGGCCGATAAAAGCTGGGTAACGGGGTCGCGGCCGGGTCCGGCCGATCGTTAGGGTCCCTCTGCGATCGGTCGACCCCCTCGACCGGCCCCCGGAAAGGAACCACCCCAGTGAGCAACCCCGTCCCGCCGTTCGGCGGCGACTACCCGCCGCCCGGCCAGGGCCAGCCCGGCTACCCGCCCGCAGGCGGCCCCCAGCCCGGCTACCCGCCCGCGGGTCAGGGCCAGCCCGGCTTCCCGCCGCCTGCCCAGAACCACCCCGGCTACCCGCCGGCCCCCCAGGGCCAGCCGGCCCAGCCCGCTTACACCCCCGACGGCACCCAGCCCGCCTACCCGCCGGCCGGAGCCCAGCCCGGCTTCCCGCCCGCGGGTGCCCAGCCCGGCGGCGCGCCGCAGCCCGGCTTCCCGCCGCCCGGCGCCCAGCCCGGCGGTTTCCCGCCGCCCAACGCCGGCGGTTTCCCGCCGCCGAACAGCGGCGAGGCCCCGCCCAACTACGTGGCCTTCCCGGTCGAGAAGAAGAGCGGCGGCGCCGGCAAGGTGCTCCTGCGCGTCTTCGGCGCGATCGTCGTCGGCATCATCGTCATCGCCCTGAAGGTCGGCATCGGCTCGGCCCTCTTCGGCGGCGACGACGCCAAGGAGGCCAAGGCCGGCGACTGCATCTCCGCCGACACCGACATCCCCGAGGACAAGACCGAACGCACCCAGGCCAACGTGGTCGACTGCGCCGACTCCGACGCCGCCTACTCGGTCGTGGCCCGCGTAGAGGGCGAAAGCGACCCCAAGTCCACGTCTTGCGACAAGTTCTTCAAGGAGGGCGAGCGCTTCCTCGTCCTGGGCAGCGCCAGCGACGGCGGCTACCTCCTCTGCCTGCGCCCCACCAAGGCGTCCTGAGGCATCCCCGGCGAGGACCTTCCCAGGTCCTCGCCGGTCTGTTTCTTCAGGACCTCGCCGCCAGCCATGCGATCGCGTGACCGGCGGAGGCCTGGTGCTTCGCCGGCACCTCGGAGAGCCGTACTCCGATGACGTCGGCGTCGACGAGCCCGGCGTCGAGTAGTGCGCCCACGAAGTTCCGGTCCTTCTCGCGGAGAGCGCACAGCTTCGCGACACATAGGTCCTCTTTGTCGAGGCACCAGCCCGTGTACTGAGGGTTTCCGGTCAGCGCAGCGGTGTTCGCGTTTTGGACTTTGACCAGCCGCTCCCGCCAGCCGGTCGGCAGGATCGCCGTGTCGAGGTCGACGCCGTCGATGCTGAAGCCGTGCTGCTCCTCGAAGGGTGACCATTCACCGGCGACGCCTTCGATCAGGTCGGCGAGTCTTGCGACGTCCCCGCCGTCGTCGCCGAGCGGAAGAATGTCGATCTCGGTCGACATGGTGGCCTCGGCGGGAAGCTCGTCCTCGGTGAAGGATCCGAGGATGGATTGGGAACCGACGACGACCACAGCGTCGTGTCCGATGATCTGACAAGCGGTCCGGATTGCATGTTCGAGTTGATCGCGTCGCATCAGCTCGCCAGCTTCAGAGCCGCGGAGCGCTCGGACTGAGGCAGCAGACCGCGCATCGGCGAGACCTCGCGCATCTCTATCGAGTCGGTGTCGAGTCCTGTCATCACGCGGTGCAACCCTGTCAGGTCGCCCTCGTCGACGAGGTGTTGCCATCGGTCCAGATTCCGCAGGTGGGGTTGGCCGCGGGTGCCCTCTCGCAAGCGTTCGAGATTGTGCAGCATGATGGGCCGCCACTCATCCAACGTTGTGGACGTCAGATGGCTGCTGAGCCGGCGGTGCAGCTCCCAGGAGCGTCTCGGTGAGCGGCCCAGCTCCTGCCTGACGGGGCGCCGAATGACCTCTAGCCGGTATCCCATGCAGGACAGGAGGCGATCGAGCATGTCGTCGCTCAGGTGCCCGTGCCCGGAGAGGTACTGGCTGATGCTCGGCTGACGGACCCCACTGATCCGGGACAGCTCGGACTGAGTGATGCCGGTATCCCGCATCACGTCCCGCAGAACCTCGCCACGGTTCGTCATGATTCGACTATAGCAAAAATTGCTATGGTCGACCGCCGCGTTTAGGCCCTCACTGCACCGGCTGCCGCCCATGAACCGGCCCTTCCGTCCGCAGCAGGGTCAGCACTTCCTGGAGATCTTTGGGCCTGACCCGATTCGACGGACAGGGTCGATGTGTTGATCCTCAAGCTACCTTGAGAACGGTTAGCGGCCGGGTATTGGTGCCAGTCTCGTAGGCGGCTGGGCTTTGGTAGCCAAGGCTGGAGTGCCGGCGGCGGATGTTGTACCAACCTTCGATGTACTCGAATATCGCCTGTCGGGCCGCAGCCCGGGTGGGCCAGGCCTGCCGGTGAATGAGTTCGGTTTTGATGGTCGAGAAAAACGATTCGGCGACGGCGTTGTCCCAGCACTGGCCGCGCCGGCCGACGGAGAGCCGGACGTGGTGTCGTTTGGCGAGGCGGGCG
>NZ_OBDY01000014.1 GCF_900215205.1 Paractinoplanes atraurantiacus | reverse complement strand
TGGTTTGTTCCGCTGATGGTTGTTTCGGTGGTCATAGCGGAGGGGAAACGCCCGGTCTCATTCCGAACCCGGAAGCTAAGCCCTCCAGCGCCGATGGTACTGCACTCGGGAGGGTGTGGGAGAGTAGGACGCCGCCGGACTCAACGTAACCAGCCGAGGGCCGCTCCGAGACGGAGTCGGCCCTCGGCTGCTTTTGTGTGCCCGTCCCCGAGTAACTTTGAGTTTTGAGGCTTGCCCGCCATACCGAGGGCCCGCCGTACCGGAAGGATTTGATCCGTGACTACAGGACCCCAGGACGGCGGCTCCGGCCCCCGCGATGACGACCGCCAGGCCGGCCGCGGCGGTGACCGCGACCGCGGTGGCTTCCGGGGCGACCGGAACGATCGCGGAGACAGAGGAGACCGGGGCGGCGACCGCGACCGCGGCGGCTACCAGGGTGGTGGCGACCGCGGTGGCTTCCGTGGTGGCGACCGTGACCGTGGCGGCTACCAGGGCGGTGGCGACCGTGGCGGCTACCGCGGCGGCTCGTCCGGAGGTGACCGTGGCGGCTACCGCGGTGGCTCCTCCGGCGGCGACCGTGGCGGCTTCCGCGGGGGTGACCGTCCGCAGGGTGGCGGGTTCCGTGGTGGCGACCGTGACCGTGGTGGTTACCAGGGTGGCGGCGACCGCGGCGGGTTCCGTGGGGGTGACCGTCCGCAGGGCGGCGGGTTCCGTGGTGGCGACCGTGACCGCGGCGGCTACCAGGGCGGCGGTGACCGTCGTGGCGTTTCCGGCGGCGACCGTCCGCAGGGCGGCGGCTACCGGGGCGACCGTCCCCAGGGTGGCGGTTTCCGCAGCGACCGGGGTGACCGTCCCTCGTACCAGGACCGTGGCGGCGACCGGGGCGGGTTCCGTGGTGGCGACCGTGACCGCGGTGGTTACCAGGGTGGCGGCGACCGGAGCGGGTTCCGTGGCGGCGACCGTGACCGCGGTGGCTACCAGAACCGTGACGACCGTGGCGGGTTCCGTGGTGGCGACCGTCCGCAGGGCGGCGGCTTCCGTGGCGACCGGGGCGACCGGCCCTCGTACCAGGACCGTGGTGACCGTCCGCAGGGCGGTGGCTTCCGCGGCGGTGACCGCGAGCGCCCGTCGTACCAGGACCGGGGCGACCGTCCCCAGGGTGGCGGCTTCCGCAGCGACCGGGGTGACCGTCCCTCGTACCAGGACCGCGGTGGCGACCGGGGCGGGTTCCGTGGTGGCGACCGTGACCGTGGTGGCTACCAGGGCGGTGGCGACCGCGGCGGGTTCCGTGGTGGCGACCGTGACCGTGGTGGTTACCAGGGTGGCGGCGACCGTGGTGGTTACCAGGGTGGCGGCGACCGTGGCGGGTTCCGTGGTGGCGACCGTGACCGTGGTGGCTACCAGAACCGTGACGACCGTGGCGGGTTCCGTGGTGGTGACCGTCCGCAGGGCGGTGGCTTCCGGGGCGACCGCGACAGCGGTGCGCCGCGCAGCGGCTACCAGAGTGGCGGCGACCGGGGCGGATTCCGCGGCGGCGACCGTGAGCGGCCCTCGTACCAGGACCGTGGCGGTTATCAGAACCGTGACGACCGCGGTGGCTACCGTGGCGGCGACCGCGACCGTGGGGGCTACCCGGGCGGCGGCGACCGGCCGGGCAACCGCAGTGGTGGCGGCTTCCGTGGTGACCGTCCGTCGGGCGACCGCCCGTATGGTGACCGGCCCCAGCGCGACCGCGGCGACCGTCCGCAGGGTGGGGGCTTCCGCAGCGATCGGGGTGACCGCCCCTCGTACCAGGACCGTGGCGGCGACCGCGGCGGGTTCCGTGGTGGTGACCGTGACCGCGGCGGCTACCAGAACCGTGACGACCGGGGCGGCTACCGCGACCGGGACGACCGTGGGCCGGCCCGCGACGAGCAGGGCGGCGACGAGCAGGCCTTCAAGGCGCCCGAGATCCCCGAGGAGATCCAGGCCACCGACCTCGACCAGGAGGTGCGGGCCGAGCTCGTGTCGCTGGCGCGGGACATCTCCGACAAGGTCTCGCGGCACCTGGTAGCGGCCGGCCAGATCATCGACGAGGACTCCGAGCTGGCTCTGCAGCACGCGATCGCGGCCCGGCGCCTGGCGTCGCGGATCGCCGTCGTGCGTGAGGCGGTGGGCCTGGCCGCGTACGCCGCGGGTGACTGGACCACCGCGATCGCCGAGCTGCGGACGTACCACCGGATGACCGGTCGTCAGACGCACCTGGCCGAGCTGGCCGACTGTGAGCGGGCGCTGGGCCGTCCCGAGCGGGCGATCGACCTGTTCCGGGGCGCCGACATCGAGAAGATGGAGAAGTCCGGCGCGATCGAGCTGCTGATCGTGGCGGCCGGTGCCCGGGGCGACCTGGGCCAGCACGACGCCGCGGTGGCGATGCTCCAGGTGCGCGAGCTCACCAGCGAGGAACACGCCGACTGGGCGGCCCGCCTGCGCTACGCGTACGCCGACGCCCTGCTGGCCGCCGGCCGGCGCGACGAGGCCCGCGAGTGGTTCGCCCGCGCCGCCGCCGTCGACGAGGACCAGCTCACCGACGCCGCCGAGCGCCTGCTCGAGCTCGACGGCATCACCATCGAGGGTGACGACGAGGAGGACGAGGACGCCGAGGCGCCCGCCGGCTCCGCCACCGCCCGCGACGCCGCCGACGAGGACACGCGTGACTCCCTCGACGACGACGACGAGGACGACCTCGACGCCGCCGACGAGGACGCGCGCGACTCCTTCGACGGTGACGACGAGCTGGACGAGGACGACGAGGACCAGGACGACGAGGACCAGGACGACGACCTCGACGAGGTCGACGCCAAGTCCGACGACTACGACGACTCCGACGCCGCCGATGAGGACGACGACGAAGACGACGAGGACGAGGACGACGAGCCGGTCGCCGTGGCCGAGACGGACGTCAACACCGACCCGGTCGAGAAGAAGCAGGGCGACGCCAAGACCGGCGACGTCCCCGCGGTGAGCTTCTCGGCCGTCGAGGACGAGCACACGACCGAGGGCAAGAAGCCCCAGGAGTGAGCGAGTCTCTCGTGTCCGGCTACGACCTGGTCGTCTTCGACCTGGACGGCGTCGTCTACCTGATCGACGAACCGATCGCAGGCGCTCCCGAGGCCATCGGGCGCCTGCGGTCGTCCGGCACCGCCGTGGCGTACGCGACGAACAACGCTTCTCGCCGTGCCCCCGACGTAGCCGCCGCCCTCACCAAAATGGGCGTGCCCGCCGAGCCGGCCGAGGTCCTCACCTCGGCCGGCGCGGCGGCGTCCCTGCTCGCCGAAAAACTCCCGGCCGGCGCCCCCGTTCTCGTGGTCGGCGCCGACGCCCTCCGGGCCGAGGTCCGCGACGCCGGACTCACCCCGGTCGAGACCGCCGAGGAGAGTCCAGCCGCCGTCGTCCAGGGCTACGGCCCCGACGTCGGCTGGCGGGTCCTGGCCGAGGCCTCCCTGGCCGTACGGGCCGGCGCCCTCTGGGTGGCCACCAACACCGACCGCACCCTGCCCAGCCCCCGAGGCCCCCTGCCGGGCAACGGCTCGCTGGTGGCCGTCCTGCGTACGGCCCTGGACCGAGACCCGGACCTGGTCGTCGGAAAGCCCGAACCGGCCCTGTTCACCACCGCCGCCTCCCTCGCGAAGGCGAAGCGCCCGCTGGTCGTCGGCGACCGGCTGGACACCGACATCCAGGGCGCCGTCACGGCCGGCATGGACAGCCTCCTGGTCCTCACCGGCGTGAGCACACCGGCCGACCTTCTGGCGGCCACCCCCGACCGCCGCCCCACCTTCGTGGCGGCCGACCTGTCCGGCCTCTTCGAGCCCGCCGACGACTTGCGTCTCCCCGCGAAGCCCGCCGCCGGTTGGACCCTCACCCGCGAAGGCGACAGCGCGACCCTCGACGGCTCCGGCGACCCCGTCGCCGCCCTGCGTCTCCTGTGCGTGGCGGCGTGGGACGGCGAGTCCCTGCACGCGGGCTCCGACGCCGCCCGGGACCTGTTCCGCGCCTGGTCCCTGTAGCGCGCGGCGCGACGTCCGAAAGCCGCCAGCTTTGACCGGTGGGCCCGCGCGAGCATGGAGTCTCCGATGACGCGGGAGGCTCTTGATGCACGTCGTGCCTGGACTGAAAGTTCTCTACTTCGGCACCCCGGTGGTGCTGCTCAGCACGGTCAACCCGGACGGCAGCGCCAACCTGGCGCCGATGTCGTCGGCGTGGTGGCTGGGGCAGACGGCGGTGCTGGGGATGGGGGATCGCAGTCAGACCGCGGCCAATCTGTGGCGGGAGCGGGAGTGCGTGCTCAACCTGCCGTCGTCGGCGATGGTGTCGGCGGTGGACCGGATCGCGATGACGACCGGGCGGGCCGACGTGCCGAGCGGGAAGCGGGCGCAGGGCTACCGCTACGTGGCCGACAAGTTCGCGCTCGGCGGGCTGAGCCGGCAGGCGTCCGAGCTCGTCGGGCCGCCCCGGGTGGCGGAGTGCCCGATCCAGCTGGAGTGCCGGGTGACGGGCACACATCCGCTCACCGAGCCGGGGCTGCGGGCGACGGCCTACCAGGTCGAGGTGCTCCGGGCCCACGTCGACAAAGATCTGATCATTGAGGGTACGGCGTACGTGGACCCGCTCCGGTGGGATCCGCTGATCATGAAGTTCACCGAGTTCTTCGGTGGTGGCGTCAACGTGCACCCGTCGCGTCTGGCCGAAGGCTGGCGAATGCCTCCATTGGACCTCAGAGGAGCTTGCGCAGCTTCAGCAGGTCGAACGGGTTCGCCTTGACCTGAATCTGGCGGGAGGCGATGGCGCGGGTGACGTCGAGCTTGCCGCCCAGCAGGGCCAGCAGGTTGTCGCTGTCGGCGGTCAGGGCGATCTTCGCCTTGGGGTCGTCGCCGTCGGCGATGTCGACGAGGCGGCCGCCGGTGAGGCGGCCGTGGAACGCCGTGCCGAGGTCGGGCACGCGGCAGGCCAGCGTACGGTCGAAGTCGAGCTTGCCCTGGGTCTCGGCGTTGCGGTCGAGCTTCGCCGCCAGGGCGTGCAAAGCGTCTCGGCACTCGTCCACGGTGGCCATCTGGGAACCCTTTCTCGCGACACCCGGTCCGGGACCGGACCGTACCTCACGAAGTCTCCCCGACCTCCCGGTAGCGTTGCACCCGACGAGCCGCGAGAGGAGCGGAAAATGCCGGACGCATGGCGGGCGTATCTGGACCTGGCCCTCGGACTGACCGAGGCGCCCCGCAAGCGCGCCCAGAGGGTGGCGGGCGAGTTGGTCAGCAAGGGCGGGGCCACGGCCGCGCAGCTGCAGGGGCTGGTGGACGATCTGCTGTCGGCCGGTGTGGCCAACCGCGAGGCGCTGACCAACCTGGTGCGCTACGAGGTTGAGCGGGCGCTCAACGTGGTGGGTCTCGCCACGGCCGAGGAGGTCACCGAGCTCAAGACGCGGCTGCGCGACCTCGAGGACCAGCTGCGCGAGGCCGAGGACAGCGGCGTCGGCGGCGGGGCCACGGGCGGCACCAGGCTCGACGAGCCGGCGCCGTTGCCGCGCAAGGCCGTCAAGAAAGCGGCGGTGCCGAACGCGATGCCCTCGGCGGGTACGACGCCGGCCGCGCCGCTCGCGAACACGTCGCGGGTCGCCGGCGCACCGGCGAAGAAGGCGGTCGCCAAGAAGGCGGTGGCGAAGAAGGTTCCGGCCGAGGAGACGGCCACGGCCGGCGCCGCGCCGATCCCGCCCGCCAAGAAGGCCGTCGCCAAGAAGGCGGTGGCCAAGAAGACTCCGGCGGCGGAGACGGCTACGGCCGGTGCCGTGCCGGTCGGCCCGGCCAAGAAGGCGGCGATCGCGGAGTCGGTGACGCCCAGCGCCGCCATCAAGAAGACCGCCGCGAAAAAGGCCGCCAAGAGCGCGCCGACCACGCCGGGCGCCGCGACCACGCCGGGCGGGGATACCGCGAGCGCGCCTTTGAAGAAGGCGGCCAAGAAGGCTGTCGCGAAGAAGGCTGTGGCCAAGAAGGCGGCGGCTCCGGCCGGTACGGCTGAGGCGCCCACGGCCGCGGTGCGTGAGGCGGCCGCGGGGACGGTTCTGCCGCCGCTGAGCGCGCCGGAGACGGCCGCGCCGGTCGAGAACAAGGCCGACCCGGAGGCATGACGCGATGACGTTCCCGTTCAAGCCGGGGCCGCCGCAGGGTGGTGGGTTCCGCCCCGGGCCGCCGCCGCACCGGCCGGCACCGCCGCCCGGTGGCCAGCCGGCGTACCGTCCGGGTCCGCCGCCGAGTGGTCAGCCGGACCACCGTCCCGGCCCGCCCGCCTCCGGTCAGCCGGTCCCGGGCTCGCACCCGCAGGCTCCGATGGGCCACACCGAGGCGTTCGCCGAGGCGAGTGGGCAGATCGTGGAGGAGACCGGGCATCCGGCCGTCGACGCCGTGCTGAAGGCGCTGGAGAACGCGAGCCGGCTCGCGCCGGCCGAGCAGATCGCCGAGTACGAGGCGGCGCACCAGGTCTTCCAGGAGACACTGGCGAGCATCGACCGATGAGAGTCTGATGGCCAAGAGAGCTCGACTCGACGCCGAGCTGGTCCGCCGCAAGCTGGCGCGCTCGCGCGAGCAGGCGGCGCAGCTGGTCGAGGCCGGCCGGGTGCAGGTGCGGGGGACCGTGGCCCGGAAAGTGGCGGCCATGGTCGATCCGGCCGACCCCGTGCTGGTGACCGGGGAGGATCCGGCCACCGAGTACGTGTCGCGCGGCGGGCACAAGCTGGCCGGCGCGCTCGAGGCGTTCGGTCGTGACGGCCTGACCGTGACCGGGCGGCGGTGTCTCGACGCCGGCGCGTCCACCGGCGGCTTCACCGATGTGCTGCTGCGGGCCGGCGCCGCGCGGGTCGTCGCCGTCGACGTGGGTTACGGGCAGCTCGCCTGGCCCATCCGCAACGACGAGCGTGTGGACGTCCACGAGCGCACCAACGTCCGTACCCTCACGCCTGAAGTCATCGGCGGGCCGGTCGATCTCACCGTCGCCGATCTGTCCTTCATCTCGCTGCGTCTCGTCCTGCCCGCGCTCGCCGCGTGCACGAAGGACGACGGTGATCTCGCGCTGATGGTCAAGCCGCAGTTCGAGGTGGGCAAGGACCGGGTGGGCGCCGGTGGCGTCGTACGGGAATGGCCTCTGCGGGCCGAAGCCGTCCTCGATGTCGCGGCCGCCGCGGCGGAGCTGGGTCTGGGAACCCGGGGTGTGACCGCGAGCCCGTTGCCGGGTCCGAGTGGGAACGTCGAGTTCTTCGTGTGGTTCCGCCGGGACGCGCCGCCAGCCGATCGTGCGGAGATCGAAAGAGTGGTCGCCGCCGGGCCGAAGATCGGGGTAGCTTCGCACGCGCCGGAGCACCCGCCGGAGCACCCGGCGGCCGCCCTTTTGGAGGACTCATGACGCGCTCGGCTTTGCTGGTCACCCACACCGGCCGGCGGCAGAGCACGCAGCACGCCCGGTCCGTGGCCCGCGACCTGCTCGCGGCCGGCTTCGAGGTGCGCGTGATCGCCGAGGAGGTGGCCGATCTCGATCTGCCGCCCGAGGTGACGGCGGTGAGCGGACCGCAGGCGGCCGACGGTGTGGAGATCGTGCTGGCGCTCGGCGGTGACGGCACCTTCCTGCGCGCGGCCGAGCTGGCCCGCCCGCTCAAGGCGCCGCTGCTCGGCATCAACCTGGGCAAGGTCGGCTTCCTGGCCGAGGCCGAGATCGAGCACATCGACCAGGCGGTCAAGGATGTCGTCGACGGCTCGTACAAGGTGGACGAGCGGTTGACCCTCGACGTCCGGGCCGAGTACGACGGACGGCTGATCGCCGAGTCGTGGGCGCTGAACGAGGTGAGCGTCGAAAAGGGGCAGCGGGCGCAGATGCTCGAGCTGCTCGTCGACGTGGACGGGCGGCCGCTGGCCCGCTACGGCTGCGATGGTGTGGTGTGCGCCACTCCGACCGGTTCGACGGCGTACGCGTTCTCCGGCGGCGGCCCGGTGGTCTGGCCCGAGGTCGAGGCGCTGCTGCTGGTGCCGATCAGCGCGCACGCCCTGTTCAGCAAGCCGCTGGTCACGGCGCCGACGTCGACGTTCGCGCTGACCGTCGACCCGTACACGTCGTTCGCCGTGCTCTGCTGCGACGGCCGGCGCACGTGGGACCTGCCGCCGGGTGCGAAAGTCACGGTCGAGCGCGGCCAGCTCCCCGTACGGCTGGTCCGCCTTGCTCCCAGGCCTTTCACCGACACTCTGGTCGCCAAGTTCGCCCTCCCGGTGGAGGGCTGGCGGGGCAATCGAAGGTAGCCGCAGTGGGCGATTGTCGGTGGGGACCGATACTGTCTGCCCTGTGCTGGAGGAACTGCGGATCACCGGGCTCGGTGTCATCGATGACACGACCCTGCGGCTGACGGCGGGCATGAACGTCATCACCGGTGAGACCGGTGCCGGTAAGACGATGGTGGTGACCGGCCTCGGCCTGCTGTTCGGCGGCCGGGCCGACGCGGGCCGGGTGCGTTCCGACCCGGGCCGGGCGGTCGTGGAGGGCCGGCTGCGCCTGGGCGGCAAGCTCGGCGACGAGGTCCGCACCCGCATCGCCGACGCCGGGGCCGAGGTCGACGAGGACGGCTCGGTGCTGCTGAGCCGCACGGTGACCATCGAGGGCCGTTCCCGGGCCCACGTCGGCGGCCGCAGCATGCCGGTGGCGATGCTGACCGACATCGGCGAGCGGGTCCTGGCCGTGCACGGCCAGTCCGACCAGCTGCGCCTGCTGCGCCCGGCCGAGCAGCGGGGCGCGCTCGACCGGTTCGCCGGCCCGGAGCACGAGAAACTTCTGGAGACCTATCGGGAGTCGTACGGGCGGTGGCGCGCCGTCGTCGACGACCTGGCCGACCGGCGGCGCAACGCGCGCGACCGGGCCCAGGAGGCCGACCTGCTCAAGCTCGGCCTCGACGAGATCAGCCGGGTCGACCCGCAGCCGGGTGAGGACGAGGAGCTGCGGGCCGAGGTGCAGCGCCTCGAGCATGCCGAGGGCCTGCGGGTGGCGGCCACGATCGCCGCTCAGGCGCTGGCCGGCGGCGTCGAGGTGAGCGACGAGACCCCCGACGCCACACAGCTTCTGGGCACGGCGCGGCGCACCCTCGAGGCGCAGGCCGAGCTCGACGCCTCGCTGGGCGAGCTGGCCGGCCGCATCGAGGAGGCCGCGACCCTGGTCGGCGACGTCGCCTCGGAGCTGTCGACCTATCTGGGCACGCTCGACGCCGACCCCGCGCGCCTGGAGCAGATCTACGAGCGGCGGGCCGCCCTGCGCAGCCTGACCCGCAAATACGCCGACGACGTCGAGGGCGTCATCGCCTGGGCCGACAACGCCCGCACCCGGCTGTCGCAGCTCGACAACTCCGACGAGCTGCTCGAGGAGCTGGACAAGGAGCGCCAGCGGCTCGCGACCCAGGTCGGGGAGCTGGCCGAGCGGCTGACCGCGGCCCGGGTCGAGGCGGCCGGGCGCTTCTCCGAGGCGGTCAGCGTCGAGCTGGCCGGTCTGGCCATGCCGCACGCGCGGGTCGAGATCGCCGTGCTGCCGCGCGGCGCGGGCAAGGACGAGCCGAGCGTCGGTGACCTCGCGGTCGGCCCCGACGGCGCCGACGAGATCGAGCTGCGGCTGCTGGCCCACCCGGGTGCGCCGTCGCTGCCGTTGCAGAAGGGCGCGTCCGGCGGTGAGCTGTCCCGGGTGATGCTGGCGATAGAGGTCGTCTTCGCCGGCGCCGGTGGCCCCGAGACGCTGGTCTTCGACGAGGTCGACTCCGGTGTCGGCGGCACGGCCGCGGTCGAGATCGGCCGGCGGCTGGCCCGCCTGGCCCGCACCCACCAGGTGCTCGTGGTGACCCACCTGCCGCAGGTGGCGGCGTTCGCCGACCGTCATCTGGTGGTCGCCAAGGACACCGGCGGGGCGATCACGACCAGCGGCGTGCGGATCGTCGAGGAGACCGAGCGGGCCCGTGAGCTGGCCCGCATGCTGGCCGGTCTGCCCGACTCCGACCTGGGCATCGCGCATGCCGAGGAGCTGCTGGCGGTCGCCGGCCGCGAGAAGTCGGGAAGGTGACGATCACCGGGGCGTTATGCCCCTTTTGTGGGTGAGATCGCGCATGTCGCGTGCGAGGCGCGTGATCCGGCGTGTCAGGATGGCCGTGATGCGACTTCCCACCCTGCGCCGCACCCGGAGCACCGATCCCGAGGCGATCACCGGCACCGCCCGGCTCGACCGGCGGACCAAGCGGCTGACCGGCCGGCTCCGCCCGGGCGAGATCGCCGTGATCGACCACGTCGACATCGACCGGGTGGCCGCCGACGCGCTCGTCGCCGTCGGCGTCAAAGTGGTGCTCAACGCGAAGCCGTCGATCTCCGGCCGCTATCCCAACCTCGGCCCCGAGGTCCTCATCAAGAACGGCGTGCTGCTCGTCGACGACCTCGGTGAAGAGGTCTTCGAGCGGCTCCACGAGGGCGACCAGATCGTCATCGAGGGTGACACCGTGCTGCTCGACGGCGAGGCCGTGGCCACCGGCGTCCGGCAGGACACCGAGACCGTCGCCCGCTCGATGGCCGACGCCCGCGAGGGCCTGTCCGTGCAGCTCGAGGCGTTCGCCGCGAACACCATGGACTATCTCAAGCAGGAGCGCGACCTGCTGCTCGACGGCG
The DNA here is from genome assembly GCF_900215205.1 of Paractinoplanes atraurantiacus. Classification (GTDB taxonomy): domain Bacteria; phylum Actinomycetota; class Actinomycetes; order Mycobacteriales; family Micromonosporaceae; genus Actinoplanes; species Actinoplanes atraurantiacus. The sequence goes on along the minus strand of NZ_OBDY01000014.1, from coordinate 223,945 downwards.
TCGGCGTGCCCGACGTGCAGACCCGCATCGCCGGGCGGCACGTGCTGATCGTCGTGCGCGGTTACGACTACAAGGACGACCTCGACGTCCTGCGCCCGTACATCCACGAGTACAAGCCGGTGCTCATCGGGGTGGACGGCGGCGCCGACGCGCTGGTCGAGTCGGGCTACACCCCCGACATGATCATCGGCGACATGGACTCGGTGACCGACGACGTGCTGCGCTGCGGCGCCGAGGTGGTCGTGCACGCATATCCGGACGGGCGCGCACCGGGTCTCGAGCGGGTGCACAAGCTCGACGTGCCCGCGCTGACCTTCCCGGCCGCCGCCACGAGTGAAGACCTGGCGATGCTGCTGGCCGACGACAAGGGCGCCACGCTCATCGTCGCCGTCGGCACCCACGCCAACCTGGTCGAGTTCCTCGACAAGGGCCGCGGCGGCATGGCCTCGACGTTCCTGACCCGGCTCAAGGTCGGCGGCAAGCTGGTCGACGCCAAGGGCGTGAGCCGGCTCTACCGGCAGGGCATTTCCGGGTCGGCGCTGCTGCTGTTGGTGCTCTCGGCCATGGCGGCGATGGCCTCGGCGGTCGCCGTGTCGACGGTCGGCAAGGCGTACCTCACCGTGGTTTCCGAGTGGTGGGACAATCTGGTCTTCCAGCTCGGCCACCTCTTCTAAGGGCTTCCCGTGATCAACTTCCGGTACCACGTGGTGTCGCTCACCGCGGTCTTCCTGGCGCTGGCCATCGGCCTGGTCGTGGGCACCGCCGCGCTCAACGGGCCGGTCGCGGAGAACCTGAAGAGCCAGATCACCGCGCTGAACAAGGACAACAGCAACAAGCGCGACCAGATCAACCAGTACCGCGACGAGCTCAACCGCAGCCAGGAGTTCGCCACCGAGATCGCGCCGACCCTGCTCAACGGCAAGCTCACCGGCCGCAAGCTGGCCGTGGTGGCGCTGCCCGGCACGACCGACTACGCCGACGACGTGGCCGCGATGCTCAAGGTCGCCGGCGCCACCATCACCGCGACCGTCACCGTGCAGGACAAGTTCTTCGACCCGGCGGTCCAGGTGGAGCTGCTCGACCTGGCCAGCCAGTCCTCACAGCCGACCATCCAGAACGACGAGCTGCCGCTGCCGCTGAACAGCGACGGCGTCGAGACCGCGAGCGCCCAGCTGGCGCTCACGCTGCTTCAGCACACCGGTGCCGTCCAGGCCTCGGCCGGCGATGTGACGGCCGTCCTGACCGCGTACTCCGAGCAGGGGTACATCAAGGTCGAGGACAAGGCGGCCGGCGGCGCCGAGGGCGTCGTGATGGTCTCCGGCGAGCCGCCGGCGGACAAGGACGCGGCCAAGCGCAACAAGGCCGCGCTGACCATGGCCGACCAGTTCAGCAACTACCGGCCGCTGGTCGTGGCCGGCGGCGGCGTCGGCGACGGCAACCTGGTCTCCGAGGTGCGGGGCGACCCGACGCTCGTCAAGGAGATCTCCACGGTGGACAACGCGAGCACCACCGACGGCCAGGTCGCGACCGGCATGGCCACCGTCGAGCGCCTCGTGCAGGGCAAGATCGGCCAGTACGGTCTGGCCGCCGGCGCCTCGTCGCTGGTGCCGAAGGCCGCGTCGTAGCGCCCGGTCTCTAGACTTCTCACCCATGGCCTCTGGAGTTCTCCGGTCGTTCGGCGTCGGCGCGTCCGTCGCCCGCGCCGCCCTCGCCTGGATCCGCCGCGACCCGAACGCCGCCGCCCTGGAACGCACCAACTTCCACGGGCGCATGGTCACCCTGGCCGGTGGCCCGGCGCTGGCCCTCGGCGCGACCGCGGCGTCGGCGCTCGGCGCCCGCGACGGCCGGGCCGCCGCGGCGGCGGTGACGGCGGGCGCGGTGTCGGGGGCCGTCGGCCTCTACGACGACGTGGTCGGCAACCGCCCCGAGCAAAAGGTGTTCAAGGGCTTCGCCGGTCACCTCGGCGCGCTGCGCGAGGGCCAGGTGACCAGCGGGCTGGTGAAGATCGTGGGCGTCGGCGCCGGCGCCTTCGTGGCCAGCGCGCTGATCGGCAGCAAGCGCCGCACGGCGATCGGCCGCGCGACCGACGTGCTGCTCGGCGCCGGCGTCATCGCCGGCACGGCCAACCTGATCAACCTGCTCGACCTGCGCCCGGGCCGGGCCATCAAGGCGTCGGCCGTCATCGGAGCGCCGCTCGCGCTGGGCAAGGGCGGCGGCATCGCGGCGGGCACGCTGGGCGCGGCCTCCGGCCTGGTCGCCGACGACCTGGCCGAGGAGATCATGCTGGGCGACTCCGGGGCCAACGCCCTGGGCGCGCTGCTCGGCGTGGCGCTGATCGCGCGCACCGGGCCGGCCGGTCGCCTGGCCGCGCTGACCGCGCTGGCCTCGCTGACCGCGGCCAGCGAGAAGGTCAGCTTCACCCAGGTCATCCAGGACACCCCGTGGCTGCGCTACCTGGACGAGCTGGGCCGCCGCTCACCTTCCGCGTGAGCGACGCGTGAAGACCGCGCCGGCCGCGGCGAAGATCGCCGGGGCCGCGGCGCTCATCACCGTCCTCACGGTGGTGGCGCGGATCGCCGGGTTCGGCCGCACCTTCGTCTTTCTGCACACGGTCGGCCACGGCAGCCTGGGCGACATCTACAACGCCGCCAACACCATCCCGAACATCGTCTTCGAGCTGGTCGCCGGCGGCGCCCTGGCCAGCCTGGTCGTCCCGCTGCTGGCCGGGCACGTCGCGTCCGGCGACCGGCAGCGCGTCGGCGCCGTCGCCTCGGCCCTGCTGACCTGGGTGCTCGTGCTGCTGGTGCCGCTGGCCGTGCTGGTCGCGCTGCTGGCCGGCCCGATCGCCGGTCTCTTCCCGGACGTGCCGGCCGACCATCAGCAGACCGCGGCCAGCATGCTGCGGGTCTTCGCGCCGCAGCTTCCGCTGTACGGGATCGGCATCGTGCTCACCGGCGTGCTCCAGGCGCACCACCGGTTCGCCTGGCCGGCCATCGCCCCGCTGCTGTCGAGCGTGACCGTGATGGGGGCCTATCTGACGTACGCGCTGGTCGACGGCGCTCGCACCGACTTCGCGGGCCTTACCCGCACCGGCGAGCTGACGCTGTCGATCGGCACCACCGCCGGCGTGGTCGTGCTCGCCTTCTGCCTGCTCGTCCCGCTGCGCCACCTGCGCCTGCGACTGCGGCCCACGCTGCGCTTCCCCGGCCACGAGGGCCGCCAGGCCGTCCGGCTGGGCTGGGCCGGGGCGGTCACGGTCGGCTCCCAGCAGGTCATGACGATCGTGGTGATCGCGCTCGTGGCCGGTGGGGGACTGACGCTCTACAACGCGGCGCAGACGGTGTTCCTGCTGCCGTGGGCGGTGCTGGCGGTGCCGGTCGCGACCGCGGTCTATCCGTCGCTGGCGGCGGCGGCTTCGGCCGGCGACGAGGACACCTATCGGCGCTCGCTGTCCGGTGCCGCCCGCTCGGTGACGCTGCTGGCCGGGCTGGGCGCGGCCGCACTGATCGCTCTGGCCGGGCCGATCGCCTATCTGACCGGGGCCGCCCCCGCCTCCTCCGGAATCGTCGGATTCGCGCCGGGACTGCTGGGCTACGCGCTCTTCGCCCTGCTGTCCCGGGCGCTCTACGCGCGGGGGGCGACGGTGGCCGCCGCCTGGTCGACCGCCGCCGGGTGGCTGATCGCGGCGGCCGGCGCGCTCGCCCTGAGCGGCCTCGATGACTCTCGCCAGGTGCTGGGCCTGGGTCTGGCGAACGCCGCCGGCATGACGGTGATCGGGCTTCTTCTGATTCTTGCCGTACGCCGTCACGCGGGCCCGGACGCATTGACGGGTCTGCCGCGCTCGGTGACGGTGGCGGTCGGCGCCGGGGGACTGGCAGCGCTCGCCGGGTGGGGCGTGGTGGTCGGAATCGGGCACCTTTTCGGCACGACCCCGACCGTCGCCGGCAGCGTCGTCCAAGGCATGCTGGGTGGGCTCGTCGTGCTCGGGGTCTTCCTCGCGGCCGCCTATCCGGCGGCCCGGCACGACATGGCGTCTCTGGCGGCCCCGCTCACCCGCCGCGTGCGCCGCCGCCGGACATGAGGCGGCCCGGTGCGACGGCGAGGGCGGGCCGATTTGTCGTGGAAGGCAAGAGCAGCTGAGTGAGGGAGGAACAGGCCGTGGGGTGGCGCGGATCGGTGGCACTGGTGCTCGCGTCGAGCACCGGCGGGGTCGGGCAGCATGTCGGGTCGCTGGCCCGGGGGCTGGTCGCCGCCGGGTGCGAGGTGATGGTGTGCGGGCCGGCCGCGACCGATGAGCTGTTCGGCTTCGCCGCCGCCGGTGCGACCTTCGTGCCGGTGGAGATCCCGGCCAACCCGGGCGCGCAGGACGCCGGCACCGTGCGCAAGCTGCGCGGGGTGCTCAGCAGCCGCCCGATCGACGTCGTGCACGCGCACGGTTTGCGCGCCGCCTTCGTGGCCGCCGTCGCCCGTACCGGCAAGCCTTTGATCGTCACGCTGCACAACACCGTCATGGTCCGCAAAGGCCTGCGCGGGCAGGCCGCGGCCCTGGTCGAGCGGGTCGTCGCCCGCAGCGCCACGCTCACCCTGGGCGCCTCCGAAGACCTGGTCGAGCGGGCCACCCAGCTGGGCGCCCGCAACGCCCGGCTCGGCGCCGTGGCCGCGCCCACGCTCGCCCCGCCGCGCCGCACCCGGGCCGCCGTGCGCGCCGAGTTCCGGCTGCGCCCCGAGACGCCGCTGATCGTCTCGGTGGGCCGGCTGCACCCGCAGAAGCGCTACGACCTGCTCGTCGAGGCGTCGGCCCGGTGGAGGAGCCTCGACCCGGCCCCGGTGGTCGTGGTGGCCGGGTCCGGGCCCAGCTACATGTCGCTGGCCCAGCTCGCCTCGCAGGTGCACGCCCCGTTCCATCTGCTCGGCCGCCGCACCGACGTGCCCGACCTGTTGCTCGGGGCCGACCTGGCGGTGGTCACCAGCGACTGGGAGGCGCGGCAGCTGTTCGCGCAGGAGGCCCTCGAGGCCGGCGTCCCGCTCATCACCACCGCCGTCGGCGGCCTGCCGGGCCTGGTCGGCGACGCGGCCGTGCTCATCCCGCCGAACGACGTCGACGCCCTCGACACCGCCGTCCGCGAGATGCTGGCCGACCCGTCGAAACGCGCCGACTACGCCGCCCGCGGCCCCGCCCGCGCCGCCACCTGGCCCGGCGAGAGCGACACGGTCGCCGACGTCCTCGCCGCCTACGCCGAAGTGACGGCCCGCGAGTGAGCTCTCCCAAGGGGCTTCTCGATCGGCTGCGGCGGGTCGCGCCCGCTTCGGCGGCGCCGCGGCGGTCCGGCCGGCGGGCGTGGGTTCCGTACCTCCTCGTGTTCCTGATCGCCGTGGCGAGTCTCGTCGGGCTGGCGATCCGGCCGTCGACCACCGCGACGCCCGGCAGTGCCGACTACGTGATCGTGGCCGGGGCCGCCGGGCTGCGGTGGGACGATCTCGATCCGCAGCGGACGCCCGCGCTCTGGCAGGAGGCCACCCGGGGGTCCGTGGGCTGGCTGTCGGTGCGGTCGGCGATGAAGGTGACCTGCCCGTCCGACGGGTGGCTGACCCTGGGGGCCGGCAACTACGCGGCCTGGCCCCGGCGCACCAGCGGCAGCCAGTGCGAGCCCGCCGCGCCGGCCCTGACCCAGCCCGACGGCATCGGGGCCAACGTCACCGACCAGCGCACGGTCGTGCAGAACAACCAGGACCGGCTGCCGTACGGGGCCACGCCCGGCGCCCTCGCCGAGTCGGTGCGCTGCACCGTCGCCGTCGGCCCGGGGGCGGCGATCGCGGCCGCGCGGCCGTTCGGGCGCGTCGACAAATACGAGTCCGAACTGCCCGCCGACCCCAAGAAGCTGCTGTCCGACTGCGTGCTCTCCTTCGTCGACCTGGGCACGGTCAAGGGCTCCGGCGCGGCCCGGCAGGCGCAGGTGAAAGCGGCCGACACGCTGCTGTCCCGGGTGGTCGCGGCCCGGCCCGAGCGGTCGTTGCTGCTCGTCGCCGGCGTCTCCGACACCGAGCGCTCGAACCGGTTGCACGTGGCGATCGCCGAGGGGGAGGGCTGGAACGGCGGCTGGCTCACCTCGGCCGGCACCGGCCGCGACGGCTACCTCCAGCTGATCGACCTGGCCCCGACGATCCTGTCCGCGCTGGGGCGGCCGGCGCCGGAGAAACTGTTCGCCGGTCGCACCGCCACCGTCGTCGAGGGGCGGCCGTCCGACATCACCGACGCCATGCTCGGCGTGCACAACGCCGACCTGCGGGCCAAGGCGCAGAACGCGGTGGCCGGCATCTTCTTCACCGTGCTGGCCATCCTCCAGGTTCTGCTGTTCGTGCTGATGGTGCCGATCCTCGTGCGGGCCCGGCGGCATGCTGGTCCGCGGGGACCGGCCCTGCCGCCGAAAAAGCTGGTCGCGGTGGCCGAGCTGGCCCTGATCGCGGCCGCGCTGGCCATCCCGGCCGCTCTGCTGGCCGACGCGACACCCTGGTGGCGCAACTCCCACCCGGCGTGGGTCTTCGGGCTCGTCACCGGCGTCTTCACGCTCATCGGCACCGCCGTGCTCCGGGCATCGCCGCGCTATCCGCGCACGCTGTGGCCGCTGGGCGCCTCGGCTGCCATCGGCGCCGTCGTCGTCGGCCTCGACCTGCTGACCGGCGCCCGGCTTCAGCTCAACGGGGTCGCCGGCTATTCGGCGACGCAGGGCGGGCGTTACGCGGGCGTCGGCGTGGTCGGTCTCGGCGTCTTCGTGGCCGGGCTGCTGGTGGCCGCGGGCTGCCTCGCGCAGTGGCTCAGCAAACCGTGGCGGCCGGTCGTGGTGGTGCTGCTGGGCGGCATCGGCGTGGTCATGGTCGGCAGTCCCTACCTCGGGGCCGACCCGGTCGGCGCGGTGGCGGTCACCGCCGGCGTGTGCGTGACCGCGGCGATCAGCACCGGCGGGTGGCTGACGTTCGCGCGGTTCGCCTGGGCCGCCGTGGCCGGTCTGGCCGTCACCATCGGGTTCGCCCTGGTCGACGTGCACCGGCCGGCGGCCGACCAGGGCAGCCTGGGCCGGCTGCTGTCCGAGCTGGCCAGCGGCACCGGCGGGCCGGCCATGCAGCGGGCGGCCGCCGCCAACGGCCAGACGCTGCTGAACAGCCCACTGACGATCCTGGCCGTGGCCGGGGTGCTGATGCTGGCCTTCTGCCAGTTCTCGCCGTGGGGCGGGCTCAACCGGCTCTTCGGGCTCCACCCGGCGCTGCGCGCGGCCGGGGCCGGAGTGACGGTGGCGACATTGGCCGCCGGGGTGCTCAGCGGCTCGGCGCTGACCGTCGCCGGCGCGGCGGCGGCCGCGGTCGTGCCCACGGCGGTGCTGACCGCACTGCGCGTGTTGCTGCACGCGGCGGACCGTACACGCCCGGAGGGGGAAACCGACGGGCCCGGCGGCCCTCTGTTGCGCGAAGATCGCGCTCTGTCAGGTTGACACGCGTCACGACCAGCCCGAACGTGCGTTGTCGTTCTCAGGTGTTACGGTGGACTCCCGTGGATGGGGCCGCTTCTAGCACCCCGGTCTGCACGTCGGTTCAACAGACGACCACGGGAGCAAGGCCTTGGCCTCAACAGTGCACACGCGGCACATCTTCGTCACCGGGGGCGTCGCCTCCTCGCTGGGCAAGGGCCTCACCGCCTCCAGCCTCGGCAACCTTCTGACCGCGCGCGGACTGCGGGTCGTCATGCAGAAGCTCGACCCCTACCTCAACGTCGACCCTGGAACGATGAACCCGTTCCAGCACGGCGAGGTCTTCGTGACCGAGGACGGGGCCGAGACCGACCTGGACGTCGGCCACTACGAGCGCTTCCTCGACCGGTCGCTCTCCGGCAAGGCGAACGTGACCACCGGTCAGGTCTACTCGGCGGTCATCGCCCGCGAGCGCCGCGGCGAATACCTCGGCGACACCGTCCAGGTGATTCCGCACATCACCAACGAGATCAAGTCGCGGATCTTCGCGATGGCCGACGAGGACGAGAACGGCCGCAAGCCCGACGTCGTCATCACCGAGGTCGGCGGCACCGTCGGCGACATGGAGTCGCTGCCGTTCCTCGAGGCGATCCGCCAGGTGCGCCACGAGGTCGGCCGCGACCACGTCTTCTACCTGCACGTGTCGCTGGTGCCGTACCTGGCGCCGTCGGGCGAGCTCAAGACCAAGCCGACCCAGCACTCGGTGGCCGCGCTGCGCAACATCGGCATCCAGCCCGACGCGCTGATCTGCCGCAGCGACCGGGAGATCCCCGAGAAGCTCAAGCACAAGCTGGCGCTCTACTGCGACGTCGACCGTGAGGCCGTCATCGCCTGCCCGGACGCGCCGAGCATCTACGACATCCCCAAGGTTCTGCACGAGGAGGGCCTCGACGCGTACGTCGTACGCCGCCTCGGTCTGTCCTTCCGTGATGTGAACTGGTCGACGTGGCACGACCTGCTCGAGCGGGTGCACCACCCCAAGCGCACCATCACCATCGCGCTGGTCGGCAAATACGTCGACCTGCCCGACGCGTACCTCTCGGTCAGCGAGGCCATCCGCGCCGCCGGTTTCGGCAACACCGTCAAGATCCAGCTCCGCTGGGTGCCGAGCGACGACTGCGAGACCATGGCCGGCGCGGCGACCGCCCTCAAGGGCGTCGACGGCATCGTCATCCCCGGCGGCTTCGGCGTCCGCGGCATCGAGGGCAAGGTCAACACTTCGCGGTACGCCCGTGAGAACCAGATCCCGATCCTCGGCCTCTGCCTCGGCCTGCAGTGCATGACCATCGACGCCGCGCGGCACATGGCCGGGCTCACCGGCGCCAACTCGCTCGAGTTCGACGAGCAGGCGCCGTACCCGGTCATCTCCACCATGGCCGACCAGGAGGACATCGTCGCCGGCAAGGGCGACCTGGGCGGCACCATGCGCCTGGGCGCATATCCGGCCACGCTGCGCGAGGGCTCGGTCGTGGCCGAGGTGTACGGCTCGACCGACATCTCCGAGCGTCACCGCCACCGCTACGAGGTCAACAACGACTACCGGGCCAAGCTGTCGGCGGCCGGCCTGGTCTTCTCGGGCACCTCCCCGGACGGGCGTCTCGTCGAGTTCATCGAGCTCGACCGCGAGACCCACCCGTACTTCGTGGCGACCCAGGCCCACCCGGAGCTCAAGAGCCGCCCGACCCGTCCCCACCCGCTCTTCGACGGCCTGGTCAAGGCCGCCATCGAGTACGCCGCGGCCGACGAGCTCCCGGTGGACCCGTCGTGACGGCGTTCGCCCACGAGACGGTGGCGAGCACCTCCCGCTACAAGGGACCGATCTTCGAGGTCTTCAGCGAAGAGGTGACCATGTCCAGCGGCGGCACGGCCAAGCGGGACGTGGTGCGCAACAAGGGCGCGGTCGGCATCGTGGCCCTCGACGAGGTCGACCGGGTCGTGCTGATCCGCCAGTACCGGCACGCGGTCGGCCGGCGCCTCTGGGAGCTGCCGGCCGGCCTGCGCGACGTCGAGGGCGAAGACCTGGTGACGACCGCCGCCCGCGAGCTGGCCGAGGAGGCGGACGTCGACGCGGCCCGCTGGGACGTGCTGATCGACATGTTCAACTCGCCCGGCTTCAGCGACGAGACGATCCGCATCTTCCTGGCGCGCGATCTGACCGAGGTTCCGGACGACAAGCGCTATTCGCGTACGGACGAGGAAGCCGACCTGGAGATCAAACGCGTCGACCTCGACGAGGCGGTAGCGATGATCTTCCGAGGCGAGATCACCAACGCCGCGGCCGTCGGCGGCCTCCTCGCCGCCGCCCGCGCCCGCGACGAAGGCTGGGCCACACTCCAGCGAGCTTGACCTCTGCGACCGGCCCGGCGGGAAACCGCCGGGCCGCTCCATTTCCGGGGCAGCGCAAGATTCAGAAGGTCATTATGATTCGCGCCGCACCACCCCCGTGAATCTGGAGCGCCCTCGATGAACACTGCTCTGAAGGTCGCGGCCGTGATCGCCGCGGCCGGCCTCTCCTCCGCCGGACTCTTCGCCGCGAGCCCCGCCGTGGCCGCCGACCTGCCCGACCTGAAGGTGACCGTCGCGGTCACCCCGGCCAAGGCGTCGTACGCGGTCGGCGACGCGATCACCACGACCTTCACCATCACCAACGCGGGCGGCGCCACCGCGAAGAACGTGCGCGACTACGGCGGCGACGGGACCGGTGTGGACCGGGCCGGCGGCCTGAACGCGGGGCCGTTCGACCTCGGACCGGGGGAGAGCCGCGACGTCGAATGGAAGGGCGTCGTCAACCAGGCCGCGTACCGGCTCGGCCACGCGTCCGGCGCGTTCGAGTTCACCAACGACGCCGGCGAGGCCAACCGGGCCGACAACATCGGCCGCTACCGCTTCGCCGTACCCGGCGGCCGGGGCGTCATGGAGATCAAGGCCTTCATCGACGTCAGGAACGACTGGGACAGCGAGCAGCCCGGCCTGGCCGGCGCCGAGGTCATCGTGTCCGACGACGCGACCGGCGCGAAGGTCACCTCCGGAAAGACCGACGCCAAGGGCCTGGTCCGGTTCACCGGCCTCGCGCCGCAGGACTACCAGGTCGGCGTGACCGGCTGGAAGCTGCGGGGCGACGATCCGGCCAGCACCCGCGTGCAGGTGCAGGCCGACCAGGTCGCGAGCGCCGTCCTCGCGATTCTGCCCGGCAGCGAGGCGACCACCGGCCCGTCGGCCACGGCATCGCCTTCAACTTCAGCGTCCGCCTCGCCGTCGCCGTCCGTGTCGGCGTCCGCGATCGCCTCGGCGTCTCCCGCGGCCAGCGCCTCGCCGACCGACGCGGCCGCCCTGCCGATCACCGGAAGCAGCAGCGGGCCGCTCTTCGCCGTCGGCGCGGCCGTCCTCGTGGCCGGAGGACTTGCCGTCGCGGCGGTATACCGCCGGCGCCGCCGCTTCATCGCATAGCCACGCCACGCCGGGCCCTGGCCGCCACGCCGCGCCGGGCCCGACGTGCCGCGCCGCCGACGGGCCGCGCCCCCGCCCTCGCTGTGTGGCCGCCGCACCACGCCCGCGCCATCGCACCGCGCCACGCCCCCGCCCGCCCCGCGTCGTGCCCCGGCTGGCGTGCCGCGCCGAGTGCGTGCTGGGTCGTGTGGGCTCAGCGTCAGTGATCGCTGACTCATGGGAGTTCCGGGGGGCCGTCCGGCGCTGCTAGCGTCCCGATCATGACGGGGCCTCACGTGGATGAGCGCTGGCGCGCGAACTGGGTGCCGGTCGACCGGCGCCTGCTGGGAATGGACAGACGGACGCTGCTGCCGGCGGCGCTGGTCGTGCTGTTGTTCGCGGTCGCCGTGTGGATCGTGCCGGCGATCAACGACCGGGTGTCGGTCGACGATCCGATCAAGGCCGGTGACGTGATCCAGGTCGGGACGGACGTGCGGTTCGTGCCCGTCGTCGGCGCGAACCTGCTGGCCGGCCTGCGACAGGGGCAGTCGGGTGCGGCCGGCTATCCCGGTACGGCCGCGGTGTCGTACGGCGGAGTGACCTTCGAAGTCATCGCGGACACCTATCGGGGCACGCCGGCGCAGCTGCTCGCCCAGATCAAGAAGACCAACGAAGGGCTGCGGGTGCCCGACGACGCCGGCTTCCACGTCACCGGCGATCCGGTGACCATCAGCAACGGCAGCGGCGAGCAGGGCGTCGCGGCCGACTTCGAGGGCACCAACGGGACCGGCCTGGTCGCGGCGTTCGTTTTCGGTGAGACCGGCGTCGAGGTCGAGATCGTCGGCCCGCGGCAGGTGCCGGACGGCGTGGCCCGGCAGGTCGCCGCCATGCTTCAGTCGGTCGAGCCGGTCGGGAGCACGTCATGACGATGGACACGCGGGAAGCCGCGATCGCGCGGACCGGCTGGGGCAACCCGTTCCACTTCTGGCAGCCGCGCAACGCCTGCTTCTGGGTGTACGTGCTCGGCGTGGGCTACGGCGTCTGGGTTCTCTTCGGCATGATCAACCAAGGCATTCGGTTGTATGCCCCGGCCCTGACGGCCAGCGCGATCATCTTCGCGATCTACGCGGTGCTGTTCTGGTGGTTCACCGAGCGCATCGACCGCTACTCGAAACAGCCGCTGGCCCTGGTCGTGGCGGCGTTCGTCTGGGGTGGCTTCGCCGCCACGTGGGCCATCGCGCTCTCCGGCAACAGCGCGCTGCTCGACCTCTACGGCAAACTGTTCGGCGAGAGTTTCCAGCAGGCGTTCGGGGCCGGGCTGACCGCCCCGTTCTTCGAGGAGCTGGGCAAGGCCTCCGGGGTGCTCCTGCTGATGTTCATCGCCCCGCGGGTGGTCCGCACGGCGTACGACGGCTTCATCATCGGCGCGTTCGCCGGCCTCGGCTTCGAAATCATCGAGGACATCTCGTACGGCCTGAACTCCGCCGCCGACGAGTTCGGCTCCGACCAGCTGAGCACGAGCCTGCACACGGTGGGCCTGCGCCTGCTGACCGGCTTCTCGTCCCACATTCTCTACTCGGCGATAGCCGGCGCCGGCGTCGTCTACATCGTCGGAACGGTCGCCCAGCGCCGCCGCCTCGGCCTGGGCATCGGCCTGGTGCTGACGGCGATGCTGCTGCACGGCCTGTGGGACGCCAACGTGGGCATCGCGAACGGCAACGGATCGCTGATCCTGCTGCTCATCGTGCTGGAGATCCTGGTCAGCTTCGCCGTCGTGATCGCGGTCTTCCACCTGACGGTCCGCCCCGAGCGCGAGGCGATGCGGGCGGTGATGGCCCCCGAAGCGGAAGCCGGCGTGATCACCCAGGAGGAGCTGGACGCCCTGTCCGGCGGATGGCGCCAGCGCCGCCACTACCGCCGATCCGCACACGGCCGGGCGGTCAGACGGGCTCGCCACCACCGCTTGGAGGCGGCTCACGACCTGGCCGACCAGCTGGCCGCTTCCGGCGGCCTGGAGACCCCGCGGGTCGACTTCGCCCGCTCCGAACTGGAACGCATCCGGGCCTCGTAACCGCAGCGTGGTGCGGGCGCCGGGACCGCGCCCGCACCACGAATCAGCGTTCTACTTCTTGGCGGCGGGAGCCGCGCCCTCCTCGGCGCCGGCTTCCTGACCCGCGCCGGCCTCGTCGCCCGCGCCCGCCTCGTCGCCCGCGCCCGCCTCTTCGCCGGCGCCCGCGTCATCGCCCGCGCCGGCGTCACCGGCCGCGCCCGCTACGACGGCCTTGGCGTCGGCCAGGGCCAGGCAGGCCTGCAGCAGGCTCTGCTGGGCGGAAGCGACGGCGGCGGCCGCGGCGTCGTTGGCGGCACCGTCACCGGCCGCGCCTTCCTCGCCGGCCGCGCCCTCCTGGCCGGCTGCGCCTTCCTCGCCGGCTGCGCCCTCTTCGCCGGCTGCGCCCTGGTCAGCGGCGCCTTCCTCGGCCGCGCCGGCCTTGGCGCCCTTCTTCTGCTTGGCGGCGGCCTTCTTCAAGGTCTTGGCCCACTTCTTGGCGGCCGCCTTGTTCTGGGCCTTGGCGGCGGCGGAGCCGGGAGCCTCGGCGCCGGCCTCCTCGCCTCCGGCGGCGGCCGCGTCGGCGGCGAAGGCGTCGCAGGACGCTTCCAGGGCGGCGGCCGCGTCGGCCGCCTCCTCAGCGGGGGGCTGCTGCTCGATCGGGGCCAGCTCCTCGCCGTCGCAGACGACGGCGCCCGCGTTGACCTGGACGTCGGCGCACTTCGAGACGTCGAACTGCTTGCCGTCGACGTTCACCACGTCGATGGCCTTGGTCTCGGCGGTGGTGCCGGCGTTCGCGAGCTGAATGCCCGCCGCGCCCAGCGCCACCACGACACCCGTGACCACCACCGCGCCTATCGTCTTGCGACGACCACCCTGGTCTCCTTGATTCCGAAAACGCCGGTAAGCGCGCGACCTCATGATCACTCCTCGTCGTTGGACGTCGATGTCACCTGGTTGCGGGCCAGTACGGGCACCGGCGCCCCGGCGGTTCAACGCGTTTCGGCCGCGTCACCCTGATGAGGAGCTATTTCCGCAGGTCAGCAAGGGCAGAAAAATTATCCAGAAGAATCGGCAGTACGAGTTCCGGCCGCATCCCGGCCATGTGATCGACTCCGGGGATCAGGCGCACGTCCCACCCCCTCGATGCGAGCTCCGCCTTGTTCTCGGCGAGCCGATCGGCGATGGGAACGCGAAGGTCTCCCCATTTCGGGCCGTACTGAATGTTGTCCTCCGCGCCCGCGAATGCCGTCCGCGGAATGGAGAGAGAAACCGCCCGCTCGTCGAATGAGGCCAGCGATTCGTACAGTGAAACGTATTGTGCGGTTTGCGACGGCGGCACCGTCACCTCGACGGAGTCCCAGTCGCCCGGCGTCACCGAAGCCGGGGCGGCCGGCTTCTCCACGGCCATCCGGTGCGCCGCCCGGGTCACCGCCAGCATCTCGGCGTACGGCCCGCCCAGCGGCGGATAGCCACCCATGACCAGCGCCGTCAGCCGGTCGGTGCGGATCGCCAGCTGCAACCCGGCCAGGGCCAGCCACGAGTAGCCGTAGTAGGCGAAACGCGAGTCTTCCACCAGCGCGAGCAGGTCGGAGGCCACCGTCGCCGCGGTCAGCGGGGCCGGGTGGCTCGCCCGGTGCGCCTCGTAGTCGGCCGCCACCACCCGAAAGCCCGCCGCGACGAGACCGGTGGCCAGCTGATGACCGGTGTCGGGCTCGGCGCCCCAGGCGCGCATCTCGGAGGCCCGCGGCTCCTCGGTGACCGCGATGCTGATCGGCAACAGGACCGCCGGCCCGTCGCCGAGGACGGTGACCGGCAATTCCGTGCCGTCGTGCAGTCGCGCCATGTTTCCCCCTCGATCGAAACGGTATACGGTGTAAAGACTATGACGGAAATCAGTTCCCACGTCCAGCGGCTCTGGCGTCATCGCGGCACGGCCCTGCCCACACCCCGGCGCGGTCCGCAGCGCCAGCTAGACCTCGACGAGATCCTGCGCGTGGGCATCGCGATCGCCGACGCCGACGGCCTGGCCGCCGTGTCCACCCGCGCGATCGCGGCCCGGCTCGATCGCACGGCCATGGCGCTCTATTCGTACGTGGGAACCAAAGAGCACCTCATCGCCCTCATGCAGGACCAGGCCGTGGCGATGCCGATGTGGGCGGAGCCCACGAGCAGCCTGAGTGACGCGCTGCGCGAGTGGGCGACGCGGCTGTTCGACGTCTACACGAGCCACCCGTGGCTGACCGAGCTGCCCTGGTCGCAGGCGAGCCAGGGGCCCCACGAGCAGGACTGGATGGAGCGGCTCCTGGCGATCCTCGACGCGTGGCAGGTCGATCGGCGGCAGAGGGCCACGACCGTCACCATTTTGTACGCCACGGTGCGCGCCACCGCGGGCACGGCCGCCGCCTATCGGCGCGTCGATGCCGGGGCGTGGCTCGCGCAGGCCCGGGAGACCGCGCGGCAGATCCCGGACATGCGCGAGCGCTACCCGCTCTCGACCACCCTCGACCAGCACGCCGCCGACTGGCGCGACGCGCCCCGAGCGGCCCTGATCAGCGGTGTCGCACTAGTGGCGCAGGCACTCGTCGGGTAGCAGGAACCAGCGGAGCTTCTCGAAGGCCGGGGGGAGCTCCAGGCGTACACCATCAAGCGGGGAAGGACGGCCCGTCAGAATCTCGCGGGCCTCGGCGAGGTAGCCCGCCAGGGCGTCCTCGCCCACCGTGACCGGCTGCGGCAGGGCAGTGCCGGCCAGCAGATCGGCCAGGCGCACCGGCGGCTCGGCGTGCCGGACGTGCGTCCAGCGGCCGGTCCGCGGGTCGAAACGATAGTCGGGCAGCAGGGTCGCGCCGTGCCGGGCGATCAGCGTGACCGCCTCGATCAGATAGTCGGCGACCGTGTCGGAGATGAAGTAGTTGAGGTTGAGCCGGGTCCAGCCCGGCTTGATGCCCTCCCAGCCCTCCACGATCTCGCTGCGGAACTCGCGCGAGTGCGCGTCGTCGATGCCGAGCAGCCGGTGACCGTACGGGCCGGCGCAGGAACAGCCGCTGCGGGCCTGGATGCCGAACACGTCGTTGAGCAGCGCGGCCACGTAGTTGTGGTGCAGGTAGTGCTCGCCCGCCCGCACCTGGAACGACACGATCGACAGCCGGTCGGCGTCCAGGTCGCCCAGGATCGCGATGTTCTCCTCGGCCGCCCAGCGCTCGCGGGCCCGCTGCCACAGCGCCTTCTCGCGCTCCTCGATCACCTCGGCGCCGACGGCGTCCTTGACCGCGAAGACCAGCCCGGCCCGGATCGACTCGACGATGGCCGGGGTGCCGCCCTCCTCACGGGCGACGGGGTCGGTCAGGTAGCGGTGGCCGCCCGGGTCGACGTAGGCGACGGTGCCGCCGCCGGGCACCACGGGCACCCGGTTGGTGAGCAGGTGTTTGTCGACCACCAGCACGCCGGGCGTCTGCGGGCCGCCGGCGAACTTGTGCGGCGACAGGAAGACGGCGTCCTTGTCATGCATCGAGATCGGCACGTACGGCCCGGCCGCGGCGTAGTCCCACACCGACAGCGCCCCGTGCTCCTTGAGGATCCGCGAGACGGCGGCGGTGTCGGTCAGGATGCCGGTCACGTTCGAGGCGGCCGAGAAACTTCCAATACGCAAAGGCCTTCCCGCGTACGCGATCAGGGCCTCCCGCAGCGCGTCGAGATCGACATGGCCGGTGTGGTCGGAGTCGATCTCCACCACGTCGGCGATCGACTCCCGCCACGGCAGCTCGTTCGAGTGGTGCTCGTAGGGCCCGACGAAAATCACCGGCCGGTCACTCGGGGGGATCTGGGCGCTCAGGTGGTACGCATCGTCGAGGCGCTCGGGCACGCGGAGGCCGAACACCCCGGCCAGCTTGGCCACGGCCGCCGTGGCCCCGGACCCGCAGAAGATCACCACATGGTCGGGCCCACCACCGACGCTGCGATGGATCATCTGGCGGGCCTCTTCGCGCAGCGCCCCGGTCTGCGCGCCGGTCGCCGAGGCCTCGGTGTGCGTGTTGGCGTAGCGGGCCAGCACCTGCTCGCGGATGAAGTCCTCGACGAAGTCGAGCGCCTGCCCCGACGCCGTGTAGTCGGCGTACGTGATCCGGCGCGGCCCGAAAGGCCCTTCGAGCACCTGCCCGGACCCGATCAGTCCGTCGCGGATCCGCTCGAGCATGCCCATGGCCGCCTCCCCATCGAGGTAGAACACCGTGCCGAAAGCGTACGGCTGTGACAGGCTTTCGCCCCTTACCGCGTCGGACGATATCTGAGATCGCCTCGGTTCCGCCCCCGGCCTAGCCCCCGCCCAGCAGAGCGCCCTCCTGCTCCTTGCTCATCGCCGCTTCCGGGCGCCCCCGACGAACGTTGGTGTCCACCGACTCGACGGTGTCATCGGGACGCACCCGCTCCGGCAGTTTCCCGAACCGGACGCACCCGCTCCTTGCCGTAGTCCTCAGCCATGCTCCGATCATCACCCCGGCCGCGTATTTGGGACAGCCTCTCCGGGGTGATCGTTCTGCGACCGGCGCTGTGTACGTTCGTACGTATGGATCGTGGCACTGGTCGTCGGCGCCTTGCGCTGTTTGCTCTGTTCTTTCTGCCCGGGCTGGGGATCTCGTCCTGGGTGACGCGGACGCCGGACATTCGGGATCTGCTCGGGGCGTCGACGGCGGAGATGGGGCTGGTGCTGTTCGGGCTGTCGGCCGGGTCGATGGTCGGGATTCTCAGCTCGGGGGCGCTCGTGCGGCGCTTCGGGACCCGGCCGATCGTCACGATCGGGATCGTGGCCACGGCGCTCAGCACGCCGATCGTCGGGCTCGGGGCCGCTGCCTCGCAGAGTGCGCTGGTCGCGGCGGGGCTGGCGCTGTTCGGGCTCGGCATGGGCGGGGGCGAGGTCGCCATGAACATCGAGGGGGCCGACGTCGAACGTGTCATCCAGCGGCCGGTGCTGCCCACGATGCACGGCTTCTTCAGCCTCGGCACGGTCGTCGGGGCGGTCATCGGCATGATCCTGACCGCGGTCGCCTTCCCGGCGTCGTGGCACCTGCTCGTGATCGGCCTGATCAGCGTGCCGGTCGCCCTGATGTCCGTCCGCCATCTGCCTCGCGGTCTCGGTCTGGCCTCCCCGGCCGAGCACGGCAGCGTGGGTGGCCGGCCGGTCTGGCGCGATCCGCGGCTGCTGCTCATCGGGGTGATCGTGCTCGCCATGGCCCTGGCCGAAGGGTCGGCCAACGACTGGCTGCCGCTGCTCATGGTCGACGGGCACGGGTTCGGCGCCGCGCTCGGCTCGGCCGTCTACGTGGTCTTCTCGGCGGCCATGACGATCGGCCGTTTCACCGGGGACCGCTTCCTCGACCGGTTCGGCCGTTTTCCCGTGCTCGGCGCCAGCGCGCTCATCGGTGGCGCCGGCATCCTGCTCGTCGTGGCCGTCGACAACCAGATCGTGGCCGGGGCGGCCGTGCTGCTCTGGGGGCTCGGCGCGGCGCTGGGCTTTCCGGTCGCGTTGTCCGCGGCCGGCGACTCGGGCGAGAACACCGCCGCCCGCGTCTCGTTGGTGGCCACCGTCGGGTACGTGGCGTTCCTGGTCGGGCCGCCGGGGCTGGGCTTCCTCGGCGACCACTACGGCCTGCGGAACGCGATGATCCCCGTACTCACTCTGCTCGCCCTGGCCGCAGTGACGGCCTCGATCCTCGGCCGGATGAAGGGCGAGGTCCCTTCCGCGGCGGCGGTGGATCGGCGAGCATGAACGCATGCCGATGCCCGAGGGTGCCCTGTGGACAGTCGAGAACAAGCGCCGGGACGGTTTGCGCCGCCTGGCCTGGGGGCTGGGCCTGCTGGGGGCCGTCGCCCTCGGGATCCTGACAACGCGTACGGGTGAGCTGGTCCTCGGCTACACCGTGGCCGGCATCGCGGCGGTGGTCGTGGTGCTCATCGCCGCGTGGTCACTGTGGGACCTGACCCGGCTCGGCGAGATCCACGTGACCGGTGACGGCCTGCTGCTGCGCACGGTCGCCGGCCGAACCCGCCGGCTCAGCACGGACGACGTCCGGCGGGTCGAGCTGACGTGCCACTTCTGGGGCGCCAGCTACGACGACGACGAGAGCGACGCCGAACGCAAGCATCAGTTTATGAAGAAACTGATGCTGCACCTGGAGACCTCGGGCCGCCGGTACCGGGGCAGCCCGATGTACGGGGTTCGCAGCGACGTGCCGGACCGCCTCCTCGCCGAATGGAAGCGCCTGTGCCCGCGTGCGTTCGTGAAGCGGGACACCGTCATCACGACGCCCGGCACACCCGACTGAGCGCGCGGACGTAGCGGTCCGTCGCGAACTCCTGAACCACCCGGGTCAGCGGGCCGCCGGCACGGGCGAGGAGCGAGGCCGGGCGGCTGAAGGCCCGGATGTGGAAGACCACGTCACCGGCGCCCGTGAGTTCGACGACGAACGCCTCTTCGCCCCGTTCGGGGTGGCCGGGCAGCGTTCCGTAGGCGAAGCCCCGCCGGTTTTGCTCCTCGATCGTGTAGACCACCCGGCACGGGATCGTGAGCCAGGCGAGGCGGAGAGTCACGTCGACGCCGGTGGCGGCCGGAGCGGGATGGCCGACGACGGTGAGGCCGGCCCCGCGGTGCATCTGCCAGGTGAACAGGCCCTCGGCGGCCGCCTCGAACGCGGGACGCCCGCCACCGATCCGCACATCGCGGAACACGTGGCCGTAGCCGCCGGGCAGGGTCTCGTCGCGCGTGGCGCCGACCTCGGGATACGTCAGCTCCACATGATCACAATATCTCCACGACGGCGGCACCCTTCGGCCACGGCGCGTTCCTAGGATCGGCCGCGTGAAGAGACAACGGCCGGGAAACATCGTCGCGGCCTGCGGAATGCTGGCGGCCGGCGGAGCACTGTTCGCGGGGGAGGTGCTGCTCTCCGCGGACAAGTACTTCGCCGACATGCGCTCCTACGAGCAGGCCGTCCGGGACGGTCTCGTGAAGAACGACACGGCGTTCGCGGCCGTAGGGGTCACCATTCACCTGGCGATGGCGGCGGTGGGCGTACTCGCCGGGGTGGCCCTGGTGGTCCTGGCTCGACACCGGGCTCATCGGGGCGTTGGTGTGCCAGACGGTGCCCTCGGCCGACGCGTACTACCGGAACGCCGGTGCGGGCCGGGGGCCCGCACCGGCGTACCACTCAAGCCTTGGTGATTTTGATGTTGTCTATGGCGGCTTCGACCAAGGACGCGGTTGAGGCGTCGGCGGCCTCGACCACGAGGTTGACCGTCTGGCCGGCGTACGGGGTCAGGGCGACCGAGGCGGTCTGCCAGGCGGGGGCGCGGTCGGTGGCGGCGCCGGACTGGGTGAACAAGGTGGTCGTGGTGGTGCCGGAGACCAGGCGGACGCGGAAGTAGTCGGCGCTGCTCGAGTTGGTCAGGTGGGAGAGGTACCAGGAGAAGCTCATGGTCAGCGTGCCGGTCGGCAGGGTGATGGCGGGGGAGCGCAGGCTCGTCACGCCGCCGTCGACGTCGTTGGCGCCGGCGCTGCTGCCCGCGGAGGCGCCGGTGACCAGGTCGTAGGTGCCGCTGGCGGCGTTGCCCAGCTGGGAGGTCGTGGTGGCGGGGTCGCCTCGTTCGAACAGGCCCGCGGTCGCGGTGTCGGCGGTGCCGCGGGTCCAGGCGGTCGCCGTCTCGAAGTCGTCGGCCCAGACGGTGGTGCCGGTGGGCGGCGGCGTCGAGCCGGCGGCGAGGGTCCAGACGGCGTACGCGATGGCGTCGCTGTTGCGGTCCAGGGCGGTGTCGTTGATGTTCGAGATGGTGTCGCAGGAGGCGTGGTAGCAGGGGTCGAACGTGCTGGCCGTGCCGCCCCAGAGCTGCACCTGCGCGGCCGTCTTGCGTCCCTCGGCGCCGGTGAAGATGCCGCCGGCCGGGATGCCGGCCGCGATGAACGGGCCGTAGTCGCTGCGGCCGTCGAAGTCGGTGCCGCGCGTCGGGACGTTGATCGAGGTGAAGTAGGCGGCCAGGGTCTGCTCGATCTGCGCCGAGCCGGCCGGGCCGGGGCCCGACCCGGTGCCGTCGGAGTTGTCACCGTCGTACAGGAAATAGCCGGGGTTGGGGGAACCGACCATGTCGAAGTTCAGATAGCCGGTGATCGCGGCCTTCTGCGCCGAGGACAGCGAGTTGACGTACGCCGTGGAGCCGCGCAGGCCCAGCTCCTCCGCGCCCCACCAGCCGAAACGCAGGTGGCGGGAGGGCTGGAAGCCGGAGCGGGCCACGGCCAGGGCGACCTCCAGGTTGGCGGCCGAGCCGGAGCCGTTGTCGTTGATGCCGGGGCCGGCGGTGACGCTGTCCAGGTGCGCGCCGACCATCAGCGTGTTCGAGGTGTCACCACCGGGCCAGTCGGCGATCAGGTTGTAGCCGGTGGCGCCGTTGTAGGTGAACGACTGCTGCGTGGTGGTGAAGCCGGCCGCGTCGAGCAGGTTCTTCACGTACGTGACGGAGGCCAGGTATCCGGGGCGGCCGTGAGCGCGGTTGCCGCCGTTCGCGGTGGCGATGTTCTGGAGCTGTTGCAGGTGCGCCTTGACGTTCGTGACCGATATGTCCGGCGGGGCGGCTTCGGCGATCGGCGCGACGGCCATCGTGAGGCCCATCGCGGCGACGGCCAGCAGGGGGATATGCATGCCGCGAGCATCGCAGCACTTCGATGCTTGTCATTCATATCAGTCAATTCATAACGTTGTTCAGGGCGGCCCACTGCAACAGCATGATGGTCTTGGCGTCGGCGATCCGGCCGTCGGTGATCATCTTGAGGGCGTCGTCGAAGTCGAGCTCGACGACCTCGATGTCCTCGCCCTCGTCGGCCAGGCCGCCGCCCGGGCCGGTGCGGTCGGCCGAGGTGTACGGGGCGGCGTAGAAGTGCAGGCGCTCGGTCACCGAACCGGGGCTCATCCACACCGCGAAGACCGGCTCCAGCTCGCCGACGGTCACGCCCAGCTCCTCGCCGGCCTCGCGGCGGATCGCGCTGGCCGGGTCGTCGTCGTCCAGCAGGCCGGCCGCGGTCTCGATCAGCAAGCCGTCGGGGTGGCCGTTGACGTAGGCCGGGTAGCGGAACTGCTTCGACAGCAGAACGGTGTTTTGAGAAGCGTTGTAAAGCAGGATCGTCGCGCCGTCGCCGCGGTCGTACGTTTCGCGTTGTTCGCGGGTCCAGCGGCCATCGCGGTGACGGTAGTCGAAGGTCGTGCGCCGCAGCACGTGCCAGGCGGTGGCCACCAGCTCCACCTCGCGGACCACCACGTCGGGATTGCCGCGCAGGTCACGGCCGATTTGATCGAGGCCGGTGCGGCCGCGGGCGTCAGGCTCGTCGATTCCCAAGGTCATACGGTGTACCGTACAGTGCGTAAGAGCCGACAACAATGAGGAGAAACACGCAATGCTTCCCGCCGAGCGCAAGGACTTCCTGCTGGCCCGGCTTCGCGCCGACGGCAAGGTGGTGGCCAAAGACATGGCGGCCGAGCTCGGCATCGCCGAGGACAACATCCGGCGAGACCTGCGTGAGCTGGCGGCGGCTGGGCTTTGCCAGCGTGTGTACGGGGGTGCGCTGCCCCCGGCGCAGGCGGCGGCCGACTATGCGACGCGGACGTCGGTCTCCCCGGACAGCAAGGCTTCCGTGGCGGCGGCGGCCGCGGGGTTGATCGCTCCCGGTGCCACTGTGCTTCTCGATGGGGGGACCACGGCGCTCGCCCTGGTCGCCGCGTTGCCGCCGGCCTTGGAGGCGACCGTGATCACGCACAGCGTGACCGTGGCGGCGGCGCTGGTCGGACATGGTGGAATTGATGTTTTTGTGCTTGGCGGGCGGCTGTTCAAACACTCGGCGGTCACGTCGGGGGCCGCGGCGGCCGAGGCTGCGCAGTTGGTGAGCGCTGACCTGTTCTTCCTGGGGGTGACCGGTGTGCATCACTCGGCGGGGCTGACCACCGGCGACGCTGACGAGGCCGCGATGAAGCGCATCCTGGCCTCGCGGGCGGCGGACACTTACGTGCTGGCGAGTGCGGAGAAGATCGGGGCCGTGTCGCCGTACACCGTGGTGCCGCTTTTGTCGGTTTCCGGCGTCATAACCGATGTCAAATCGGACGAGTTGGAGGCTACCGGGGTGCCGATCATCCCGGCCGGATAGGAAGCCCGGCCGCCACCCGCCACGGCTGCGGCTCGAAGGGGCCCTCGTTCAGCACGGCGGTCAGCATCTTCGCGCCGGCGGCGAACGCGTCGGCCAGCTCGAAGTCGTCCTCCACGTCCCGGCCGAAGTCCCGCACCGGATGCATGTTGTGGTTCTCCTCGCACCAGCACGCCACCTCGACGGCCGACTCCACCACGAGATGGCCGTCCTCGCGGCCCGCCAAGTAAAGGGTCAGCTCGAGCCAGTCGTCCCGCGTGTTGTACAGCGTGATCGTGACCCGCACGAGAATCCGCTGCGACGCGTCCAGGGGCTCCGGATACCAGTGCCAGGACACGCGGTCGGCCGAATGATGCCGCTCCAGCTTGCTCCCGATCTCCCGCAGCCGCCCCTCGGCCCGCGCGAACCCCGGCGGCAGCACCTCGTGCAGCGGAACGTACGCAATGGACGAAACCGGCCCGGCCATGCCCGATCCCTCCGAATCCGCACCCACCCCGTGTTTCGCACCTTACTGCCGATTTAGTACGGCGTCACGACCACCTCTTTACCCATCCACCTCGCCACACAGTCCTGCACAGTGGACGGCGTGAGGCACACGCTGCTGCTGGACGTCGACGGCGTCCTTCAATTCCCGCGGCCCGAGTTCGTCCGGGCGATCGAACGCGACTACAGCTGGCGCGCCGGTTACCTGGCCTTCCAGCGGGCCCTCCTGGCGGACCCCGCCGAGGCGCGTGCCCTGACCGGGGACGGGGCCCTGATCACGCTGGTCGAGCGGCTGCTGCCCCAGCACGTGGCCGGGTTGTCGGCGCCGGTCTTCCTCGAGCGCTGGGTCACCGAGAACATCGCGGTCAACGAAGAGCTGCTCACGATGCTGCCGGGGCTTCCGTTCGACGAGATCTACCTGGCGACGAACCAGGAGGCCGTACGGGGTGCTCGTGTCCGCGAGCTCTACAGCGGCCGCCCCGGGATAACCGGCTTCCTGATCTCTCACGAGCTGCGGCACCGCAAGCCCGGCCGCGCGTTCTTCGACGCTGCCCTGGCCCGGATAGGGCGGACCCCGTCGGAGTGCATGTTCGTGGACGACAAGCAGCAGTATCTGGACGGCGCCGCCCGGGCCGGGCTGGCAACGATTCTGTATCGCGACAACGCCCAGCTCGTCGCCGACTTGACCGCATGACCAGAGCGCGCCGATCCGGCACCGGGGCGGTCGCCCTCGGCGCCTCGGTCGCCGGTCACCAGCCGCGGGACAACGTCCGGGTGCTTTTCGACCCGGCCGGCCACCCCTTCTGCCTCTGCCGCGACGACGGCTGAGCGCGCGATCGCCGGCCTCTGTCCTGAGGGGCGGGCCTACGATGCCGGGCATGCCGTTCACTGACTACTTTCTGGCTCCCGATGATGTCATCGCGGGTGCGGCTCTGGGCGATGGTGGGCCGGTCTCCACCGAGCTGCCTACGGTGGAGGCCAAAGGAGTTGATCCGGTGGTCAATCTCGGCCATCTGGAGGCCATTTTGACCGGGCGGCCGTACGACGTGGTGGTCGCGCAGCCTCGGCAAGGGCGGCCGGTCGGTGATGTGTCCGGGGAGCAGATCATCGTGGCGGTGACGGACACGTTGCGGGATGCTCTCGCCGCCGCCACGCCGGCCGCGCTGGAAGGCGCGGGGGCGCGGCTGGCGGCTACCGAGGAGCTGGCCGGGGCGGATCCCGCAGGGGTCACCGATTTTCTCCGCCGGCTGGCCGGGCTGGCCGGGCGGGCGGACGGCTGGCATCTGTACTGCTACTGGGCTTTGTGAACCATCGCGTCGGGTTCGGGGTCGCCGTCGAGCAGGCGGACCTCCTGGGGGCAGCGGCAGGCGGCGGCGATCTTGGCGGCCCAGGTGACCGCGTCGTCGCGGGCCGGCACGTCGACGATCACGAAGCCGCCGATGACCTCCTTGGTCTCGGGGTAGGGGCCGTCGGTGACCAGGC
The DNA here is from genome assembly GCF_900215205.1 of Paractinoplanes atraurantiacus. Lineage (GTDB taxonomy): Bacteria > Actinomycetota > Actinomycetes > Mycobacteriales > Micromonosporaceae > Actinoplanes > Actinoplanes atraurantiacus. The sequence continues at coordinate 198,816 of NZ_OBDY01000014.1, read as the reverse complement.
CGTCGGTGCCGACGACGGTCGCCTTCTGGGGGTGCAGGCCGGCGCCGAAGACGAACACGCCGGCGTCCTCGGCCTCCTGGCATGCGGCCGCGGCGGCCTTGCCCACCTCGGGGATCTCCTCGGCCGGGATGTGGTCCATCGCGCCCTCGTTGAACGAGATCAGGTAATGCGCCATCGTTGTCGCTCCCTTGTGCCGGCGGTCCGGTGCGGCCGCCTCCTGCCGGTGCTACGAACGGCGTGGGCCGGATCCGACATTTTCGTTGCAGGACAGCCCGGCAGCCGCGGCAGAGAGGCCGAGTGGCACCCAGCCGGGCTTGTCGAAGCGGGGCTTCCGGCGGATGCGTACAAAATGAGTTAAAGGCCCTTGTTTCTCGCGATCTGCTCGACGGCGGCCTTGGCCTCGGCGAGGGAGGCGCCGGTCTGCTCGCGGTAGACCTTGATGGCCTGGATCTTCTGGCCCTGCATGAGCGGGCCGAGGACGTCGGGGGAATCGGCGGCCGGGTCCTCGATGCCGAGATGACGCATGACCAGGTCGAGCTTGCGTTCGATGGCGGCCTCGCGGCTGCTGGAGCGCGAGCGGGTGCTGACGAGGAAGACGGCGAGGATGACCAGGGCTGCCGAGAGCAGGATCTCCATGGTGCCGATTCAAACACGGGTGATTCTTTTCGCGCTCCGAAGGCCGGGTGCGTGAAACTGTCCGACCCCCTGCCTATGCTCGCCAGCGCAGACGATCCAGGGGGGTGGCTCGCGGTGAGCGACGAGGAGTTCACAGATCCGTGGCAGCTGGCCGGGCTGCCCGGTGGTCTGCTCCAGGCGAGCTATCTGACCAGTCGATACGCCGCTCAGTACAGGTTGATCGTGCAGGTTCTGCTCGAGGAGCAGCAGCACACGCTGACCGGCGTGGCGGCGGCCGATCTGCCGGGTCTGTTGAGAGATCAGCTCGTGCGGGCGGGCGCCGATCCGGCGATCCTCGACGACACGCTGAAACAGCGCATGGCGGCCCTGGAGAAATGGGGCGTCGTGATCGTGTTCCAGGACCGGACCGACCGTGATGCCGACTTCGTGCTCAACTGGGACCGCTACCAGCTGACCGAGGTGGCGGCCGAGCTGCACCGGGCCGTCATGTCGCTCGGGCAGGATCTGGCGTCGGCCGCCGCGGCCACGCTGGCGCCGAGCGTGCTGACGGCCAACCTGGGCGTGCTGCGCGAGACGGCCTCGGTCGATCCGTCGGCGGCGGCGTCGGCGTGGTCGGTCATTCAGACGACGCATCAGGCGATGGCGCGGGCGGCCGCGAGCTGGCAGGCGCGGTTGGCGGGAGCGCTGGCCGGCACGCCCGACCAGGCCAAGGTCAACACCGTGCAGGAGACGCTGCGGCGCTATGTCGACATGTGGGGTGGTGGCGTCGACACCCACTCCGAGCGGATCACCGCGCTGATCGGGGAGCTGGACGAGGTCGACGCCGTGACGTGGCGGCGGATCGCGGTGCATCACCTCGGTGCGAACGCCGACGACGCGGCGATCGACGAGCTCACCGCGTCCTACGGGGAGACGCTGGCCGTTCTCCAGTCGTGGTTCGACGGGCCGGACTGTCAGGCGCGGCGGTTGCGGCGCCAGATGCGCGACACGATCGGGCCGCTGCTGCGCGGGCAGCGCACCCTCGCGGCGGTCGGCGGCCACGTGTCGCGCCGGGCCGAGCTGCTGGCGCTGGCCACCCGGATCGACGCGGCGGCCGACGACGAGAGCGCGTGGGACGTGTGGTGCGCGACGACCGGGTTGTTCTCGGCGCGGCACCTGCCGGGCGAGGCGCCGATGGCCTCGGGGCTCCCGTCGTTCTGGGAGGCCGAGCCGGTGCCGGTGGCGGCCCGTCTGCGCCGGCAGGGCCCGAAAGCGACGGCCGGCGGCCCGGCGCGCATCACCGACCGGTCGGCCAGCCGGCTCGCGGCGCGGGTGCACACCGAGCATCTGCGCGACGCGGCGGCGCGGACCGAAGCGGCGGTGCTGGCCCGGTCGGGGCTGCGCCTGTCGCAGTGGCACGACCTGACCGCACCGGAGCTGCAGATGCTGATGATCCTGCTCGGCGTGGTGGCGTCGGCCCGGGCCGACCGCGAGGGGGTGCGCTCGGCGACCTCCGGCGACGCCCGCTGGCTGCTGCGAGCCGACCCGCCGCCGCCGGGAGCGCCGGCCGCGGTGGTGCACACGCCGGACGGCCGGCTCGTGCACCCCGACATCCGCCTGCACATCACGCCCGCCGGAGCCCCGCGATGAAGACGACGGCCTCGGCGCGCGAGGCGCAACAGGCGTTCACCGGGCTGCTGGCCAAGCCGCTGGTCACGGCGGCGGCCGACCCGCGGCTCCATCGGCTGGTCCTGCGGCATCAGCAGGCGGTCACCGACGCCGCCCGGCGGCTCGGCTACCGGGTGCAGCGCGTCGGGCAGGCGGTCCGGCTGATCCGGGTGCCCTTGGCGGGCGCGGTGACCCGGCCGCCGCGGCCGGCCGACGCGCCCGAGCGGCGCCTGCTGGCCCTGGTCTGCTGCCTGGCCGCCTGCTGCGAGGACGTGGCCGGGCGGGTCACGCTCCAGCGGCTGTCCGACATGGTCCGCGACCTGCCGGCCGCCCGCTACGACCCCGACGACCAGACTCAGCGGCGGCAGCTGCGCGACGCGGCGGCGTACCTGGCCTCGTGGGGCGTGCTGCGGCCGCGCAGCAGCGACGAGCGGCTGCTCGACGAGTGGACCGAGTCCGGCACCGGGCCGGGCGCCGGCTTCGAGGTCGACCGCGACGCGCTGCTCCTGATGACCAGCCCCGACGTGATCGATCTGGCCCTCAACCCCGGTGTGGTCACGGCCTCCGAGACGGTCCGGCAACTGCGTTCGCTTCTGGAGACACCCTTCGTGGCGTACGGGGATCTGGCGCCGGGAGAAGCGGAGGCGCTGCGCGCGCATCGCGGGCAGCGGGCGGCCGACGTGGCCCAGATGACCGGCGGCACCATCGAGGCGCGCACCGAAGGCCTGCTCGTGGTGCTGGCCGACGACGAGTACAAGCCGCCGACGGTGGCCGACTGGCCGCGCGCCCGGGCCACCGACTGGGTGGCCCTGCTCATGGCCGACCAGGCCGGGCGCGACGGCACGAAGCATGCCGACGGCACCGTCCACCTGAGCACCGACGAGGTCGACGCCGTGGTCGACGACCTCATCAGCTGGCGCGGCGACTACATGACCGTCCCGCAGAAGACGGTGCCCGGCACCGTGCGGCGCGACGCGGAACGGCTGCTCACCGAGCTCGGCCTGCTGCGCGTCTCGTGGGACGGGTCGTGGACCCTGCTGGCCGCGGCCGGTCGCTACCGCGACCCCGACGTGACGATCACCGACAACACGGAGCCTGCCCGATGACCCTGACCCCCGAAGCCACCGACGCGCAGCTCACCGCATGGCGCGACGCCGCCGCGCACGGCGGCCTCCCGTCGCCGGAGCGGTCGCGCTGGCAGGTGCTGCGGGCGGGCTGCGTCGGGCTGTGGGAGTTCGACGCGGCCGAGTACTGGTTCGCCGACGGGCGCGCCCAGTTCGTCGGGGCCAACCAGTCCGGCAAGTCGACGCTGATGGCACTGACCACCCTGATCATGCTGTCGGGCAGCCTCGACCGGCAGTACATCGACACGTTCGGCCAGTCCGACAAGTCGTTCCGCTACTACGTCGAGCCCACCGACGACGCCCGCGACCGCCGCGAGGCCACCGGCTCCGCCCACCGCGGCTGGGCCTGGGTCGAGTACGGCCGGCTGGGCGAGGACGGGCCCGAGTTCTTCACGACCCTGCTCTACGCGCAGGCCAAGCGCGGCGTCAGCCAGCTCGACCCGGTCTGGATCATCTGCCGCGGCACGGCCCGCGTCCGCGACGGGCTCACCCTGGCGGTCGGCTCGTCGGCGGTCGAGCCCAAGGAGCTCGGCGGCGTCGAGGGCCTCGAGGTGATGAGGAGCGGCAAGAGGTACGCGGCGCGCATCGCCACCGACCTGTTCGGCTTCTCCGACGACGACCGCTTCGCCACCGTGCTCGAGATGCTGAAGGTGCTCCGCACACCGCACCTGGGCCAGAAACTCAACCCGGACTGGTTCACCGAGCAGATCCGGATGAGCCTGCCCGCGGTCGCCGAGTCCGAGGTGGACAAGCTGGCCGACGGCTGGCAGCAGCTGGAGCAGCTCGGCCGCGACCGCGACCACGCGGTGGCGGCGCGGGACGCGGTGGGGGTCTACCTGGCGCGGGCGTGGCGGCCGTGGGCGGACGCGTTGCTGCGGGCCCGGGCCGATGATCTGCTGGCTTCCGATGCGGCGGTTTGCTCGGCGCTCGACTCCGCCTCATCCGCCGACGTCTCGTTGGCCTCGGCCCGGGCGGAGCTGACCGAGGAGACCGGGCGCAGCGACGAGCTCGAAGCGGGGGTGCAGCGGGCCCGGGCGGCGCTGACGCAGCTGCTGCGGTCGGCGGCCTATCGCGACGCCGCCGGGCGGGCGCAGAACGCGGAACGGATGCGCCGGGACGCGGCGGCGGCCGCGGTCGCCGCCACCACGGCCCGCCGGCACCTGGCGAGCACGGGCGAGGCGCTCCAAGCCGCGGGAGCGGCGCACGCGGAGGCGACCGGACGGCTCGATCTGGCGCGCACGGCGTCGTCGGCGGCGGTCACGCACGCGGGGGCGGCCCTGCGAAGCTCCGGCCTGGACGCCGAGGGATGGGCCGCCGAGGGCGACGTCGACCGGATCGACGCGGCCGTGGCGGCCCGGCGCTCGCAGGTGTCGGCGCTGCGCAAGCTGACCCGGGCCGCGGCGACGGCGGTGGGGCGCTGGCAGGCGGAATCGGGGACGGTGAACCGGCTGCGCGAAGAGGCGCGTGCCCGCGCGGCGGTCGCGGAGGACGCGGCGACGGCGGTGACCGACGCGGTCCAGCAGCTCTCGGACGATCTGGAGAGGTGGGCGGCCGGGCTTCCGGCGGCGGTGCCGCCGGTCGCGCTGCGCGACGACTGGGTGCGGGAGGTGGTTTCGCAGACCCACGCCGTACGCCCTCGGGAAGTGCTCGGCGGGCTCCTCGCGCGCGAGTGGCTGGAGCCGTCGGTGGGTCCGCTCACGGAGGAGATCGCGGCCGTGCGGGCGGAGGCCCGGGCGGCGGGGTTGCGGGCGGACGAGGCAGAACGCTCGGCGGAGAAGTTGGGGGAGGCCGGGGATCCGCAGCCCGCGGCGCCGTCTCGGTGGAGTCGCCGTTCGCGGCCGCCGTTCCCGGGCTCGGACGGTGCGCCGCTGTGGCGTCTCGTCGACCCGGTGGACGGGGTGCCGGCCGAGGTGCTCGATCACGTCGAGGCGGCCCTTGACGCGGCCGGCCTGCTCGATTCGTGGGTGACGGTGGACGGCGTCTGGTCGGATGACCGTGATGGCGCTGAGTCGGTTGTCGCGGGAGCGGCGGGCCTGGCCGGGGGAACTCTGGGCTTTGGCGCTGCGGGCGCGGGTGCTCCAGGCGTCGGCGTTGCCGACGTGGGCGCTGTGGGTGCGGGTGGTGCGGGCTTGGGCTCTGCGGGCGCCGGCGTTGCAGGCGTGGGCGTTGCGGATCCGGGTGCTGTGGGTCCGGGCGGGGGCGCGGGGGCTGCTGGCGCCAGGGCTGTAAGCGTGCTGACGGCTGTGTTGCAGCCGGCGGAGGACGCGGGGGCGCTGGGCGGGACGGTGGCGCGGATTCTGGGGCGCATCGGGTATGCCGCGGCGGGGGAGCCGCTCGGCGGGGACTTGGTGATTGCGGGGGATGGGCGGTGGCGGACGCCGATCGCGCAAGGGCGTGCTGGGCGGGCGGCCGAGGGCGCTGAGCTTCTGGGGACGGCGGCCCGGGCGGCGGCGCGGCGGCGGCAGATCGCGGCGCTGCGGGAGCAGGCGGCGACCGACCGGGAAGCCGGTGAGGAGCTGACTCGGCGGGCCGAGGAGCTGGCGGCGCGGAGCGCGGCGTTGCGGGCGGCCGCCGCTGAGGCGCCGGGGGACGCCGATGTGGTGGCGGCGGCGATCAGTCTGGCCGCGGCCAACGGGGAACGGGACCGGGCGGAGACGGCCCATGCCGTGGCGGCCGGCAAAGCCGCGGCGGCCAAGGGCGAGGCGGATGCCGCCACCACCGCGGTGACCGGGTATGCCGATGAGCACGGGCTGCCCACCTCGGACGAGCAGCTTGACGCCGTGGGCACGGCGCTCGACTCGGCGGCGCTGGCGGCGGGCTCGCTGCGGCTGGCCCTGAAGGATCAGGACGTGGCCGAGCGGGCCGTGGCGTCCGCGGTCACCGGGGTCGAGGCGGCGGAAGCGGCACAGAGCGCGGCGGCCACGGCGGTGGACGAAGCGGCGACCGCGGCGGCCAAGCTGGAAGCGGAAGCGGGCGAGGCGGAGGCCTCGGTGAGCCTGGACGACCGGGAGCAGTTCGCCCGGTCGGCCGAGCTGGAGGAGCAGATCCGCGAACTGGACACGTCGATCGCGGCCAGCCGTCAGCGCGGGCTGTCGCTCGCGGCGGCGGCGAGCACCGCGCAGGGCGAGGCCCAGCGGCGGCAGGACGCGGTGGCCACCGCCATCGCCGACCGCGAGGCGGCCGCGCGGGCGTGGTGGATTCCGGTCGACGCGGGGATCGCCGCCGCCCGCGGCATCGGCAACGGCGATCATCGGGAGCGAACGCTGGAAGAAGCGCTGGCCCAGGCTCGGGCGGCGGTCGACGCGGTGCGGCCGCCGTCGTGGCCGGACAACGCGGGAGACCGGGACCGGCGGGTCGACACGGCGCTGCAGCGGGCCCTGCGCGGGGCCATGACCGAGCTGCAGACGCTGCTCGAGGCGTCCGGTGGGCGGTCGGTGATCGTCAGCGAGGCGGACGAGGCGCATCCGTTGCCGGCCATCACGCTGGTGGTGGACGCGGCGGGGACCCCGCTCGATCCGCCGGGGGCGGTGGAGCGGCTCGACCAGGCGGTGGCCGAGCTGTCGGCCACGCACGACGAGAAGCTGCATCAGATGTACGCCGAGCTGCTGTCGTCCACCTTCATCGACCACCTGGCCGACCGGATGACCCGGGTCGTCACGCTGCTCACCACGGTCAACGAGGTGCTTCTGCGGCACCCGACCGGGGCCAACAAGACGGTGCTGCAGATCCGGCGCAGGCCCGCGGAAGGGCAGCAGCACGGGTTCAACCTGCTGCGGGCGCTCGAAGAGGGGCGGATCGAGTCCGACTCGGCGCAGGAGCAGATCCGGCTCTTCCTCGGTGACCGGCTCCGGGAGGCGCAGGACTCGGGGGTCATCGGCACCGACGAGTGGGTCAAGCACCTGACCGGGCTGCTCGACTACCGGGCCTGGTTCGACTGCGTCTGCTACTACCGGGTCGAGGGCGGCGACTGGAAGCCGCTGACCAAGCAGGTGCACGGCGTCGACTCCGGCGGCGGCAAGGTCGTCACGCTGTTGCAGCCGTTGCTGGCCACGCTGGTCGCGCTCTACTCGCGCTCGGCCGACGCGCCGCGGCCGCTGTGGCTGGACGAGGCGTTCGAAGGGGTCGACCCGGCCAACCGGGCCACCATGCTGCGGCTGCTGGTCGACTTCGACCTCGACTTCCTGCTGGCCGGGCCGGCCCCGCTGGTTGCTGCGGCCCAGGTGCCGTCGGCCGCGGTGTGGACCGTGTCCCGGGCGCCGGCGCCGCTGGCCGGCGTCGACCTGTCGCTGATGCTGTGGGCCGGGCGCACCCTGGAGGCTGTCCCGGTCGCCGACGTCGCCGCCACGGTCCTCGCCCCGCGTCGCCCGGTCGACGACCCGGACCGCCCCGACCTGTTCGCCGACCTGACTCAGGGCGCCGGGGGCGGCTCCTCGATCTGATTGCCGGCGTCGTCGACGAGGCCCGGGGCCATGCTGCCGCCGTGGGCCTCCTGGTCGGCGCGGTCGCCGTCCTCCGGCGAAGAAGCGGAGGGCGAGGCCGAGCCGGCGGTGTAGTTGCTGGAGCCGGGCGCCTCCTCGGCGTACTCGGCGTATTCGGTCTCGGGGCTGATGTCACTCATGATCGGCGATTACCCCGTACGGCTTGACTTGAACGGGGGTTGAGGTTGCAACCTCCGGGCATGCCTTTCACCGAGATCGAACTCGCGTACCTGCAGGCGCAGCCGCTCGGGCGGCTGGCCACGCTCCGGCCGGACGGGACGCTGCAGAACAGCCCGGTCGGATTTCGCGTCGACGCCGCCGCCGGCACGATCGACATTCCGGGGTACGGGATGTCGGGCAGCCGCAAGTACCGCAATGTGGCGGCCAACGGGCAGGTCGCCTTCGTCGTGGACGACGTGCCGTCGGTCGACCCGTGGCGGGTCCGCTGCGTGGAGATCCGCGGCACCGCCGAGGCGATCGGCGAGATCATCCGGATCCACCCCCGGCGGATCATCAGCTTCGGCCTGGATCAGCCCGACGCCGACGCTCACGACCTGGTCGTCAACAGCCGCGGCGCCTGAGCGGTCACCTCCGCGGGCCTCGACAGCTCTCAGGCCGGCGGCGGAGATTCGACAGGCGGCAGGAGGCCGGCCGCCGATCGCCGGCCGGCCCGGTTCGGTTCGCCGTCGCCGAGGGAAGTCCCCACCTGGCGGTCCACGTGCTCACCGCGGAGGCGCTTGACCGCGCGTCCCGGCCGCGTCCGAGATCGCGGAACGCGGTTCTCAACCGTGCCGTCGACGCGCCACACCGGCGGCTCGGCGCGGTTCAGTCGCTCGCCGAGATCATCGTGCTGGTCCGGGGCGGTCGGATCACTCTGGATGCCGAGGTCGCCCCCGCCCGGCCGGCGTGATGTCACCGCCTGACGTGGTCGGATCAACCGCCATGATCGGCAAATTACCGTACTGTCCAAAGAGGTGCGTTGATCGCTCAAATCGGGCGAAAGATCCCAAAACTCAGCATCGAGTGGAAGGACGGTGCCGTGAAGGTCGGCATTCCGAGCGAGGTCAAGAACAACGAGTTCCGGGTGGCCATCACCCCGGCCGGCGTGTACGAGTTCCGCCGGGCCGGGCACGAGGTCCTGGTGCAGGCCGGGGCCGGGAACGGCTCGTCCATCACCGACGGCGATTTCCAGGCGGCGGGGGCGACGATCGTGCCGTCGGCCGACGACGTGTGGGGCGCCGCCGAGCTGATCCTCAAGGTCAAGGAGCCCATCGCGGAGGAATACCCGCGCATGCGGCCGGGCCAGGTTCTGTTCACCTATCTGCATCTGGCCGCGTCCAAGGAGTGCACGGACGCGCTGCTCGACCGCAAGGTCACCGGCATCGCGTACGAGACGGTCGAGCTGCCCGACCGGTCGCTGCCGCTGCTGGCGCCGATGTCCGAGGTCGCCGGGCGGCTCGCCCCGCAGGTCGGCGCCTATCACCTGATGCGCTCGGGTGGTGGACGAGGCGTACTCATGGGAGGTGTTCCGGGTGTTTACGCGGCCAAGGTCGTGGTGATCGGCGCCGGCGTGTCGGGCATGAACGCGGCGGCCATCGCCTTGGGCATGCAGGCCGAGATCCTCGTGCTCGACCGCAACATCGCGAAGCTGCGCGCGGCCGACGCCGACTATCGGGGCCATCTGCAGACGGTGGCTTCCAACGCGTACGAAATCGAGAAGGCCGTCCTCGACGCCGACCTGGTGATCGGCGCCGTGCTGATCCCCGGCGCGAAAGCGCCGAACCTGGTGCCGAACGACCTGGTCGCCCGGATGAAGCCGGGCAGCGTGCTCGTCGACATCTCGATCGACCAGGGCGGCTGTTTCGAGGACTCGCGGCCGACCACGCACGCCGACCCGGTCTACCAGGTGCACAACTCGCTGTTCTACTGCGTGGCCAACATGCCGGGCTCGGTGCCGCACACCAGCACCTACGCGCTGACCAACGTCACTCTGCCGTACGCTCTGGAGCTGGCGAACCTCGGCTGGCGGCAGGCGCTCAAGGCCGACGCCGCGCTCGCCCTGGGCCTGAACACCCACGACGGGCATGTCACCTACGGACCGGTCGCGGAGGCACACGGCATGCAGACCCTGCCCATCAACGCGGTGCTGACCTGAGCCTCCAGCGTGTGATCACCGCCTATCTCGACCATCTCACCGTCGAGCGTGGGCTGTCGCGCAACACCCTCGAGTCGTACCGGCGCGACCTTGATCGTTACGCCGCGGCGCTCGCGGCGTCCGGCGTCACCTCGCTGTCCGAGGTCAAAACGTCGGCGATCACCGATCACCTGGCGCTGCTGCGTGAGGAGGGCCTCGCGTCCTCCTCGGCGGCCCGGGCGATCAGCGCCGTCCGGGGTCTGCACAAGTTCGCCGCCCGCGAGGGTTACACGGGCGGCGACGTCGCGGCCGAGGTGCGGCCGCCCGCGCCGCCGAAGCGCCTGCCCAAGGCCCTCGAGGTCGACCAGGTGACACGGCTGCTCGCGGTGCCGTCCGACGACACTCCGGCCGGGCTTCGGGACAGGGCCTTGCTGGAGTTCCTGTACGGCACGGGAGCGCGGATCTCCGAGGCCGTGGGGGCCGATATCGACGACCTGTCTCTGCTGGAGGATTCGTCGGCGATCTTGCACGGAAAAGGCGGAAAGACCCGATTGGTTCCGGTGGGCGACTATGCGCGGGCTTCTCTAGAGGCTTATTTGGTACGGGGTCGGCCCGCGCTCAGTGCGAACGGCAAGGGCACGCCGGCCGTCTTCCTGAACGCGCGCGGCGGGCGGCTGTCACGGCAGGGCGCCTGGATGATCCTGCGCCGGGCGGCGGTCGCGGCCGATCTGCCGGTCGAGGGCCCGTACGCGGTCTCGCCGCACACGCTGCGCCACTCGTACGCCACCCATCTGATCGACGGTGGCGCCGACGTCCGGGTCGTCCAGGAGCTGTTGGGACACGCTTCGGTCACGACTACGCAGGTGTACACCTTGGTCACCGTGGACAGACTCCGCGAGGTGTACGCGACCGCTCACCCCCGTGCTCGTTAGACGCTGCGCATCCATCTCGGCTTTCTCGAGGCGACACGCCGATGGCTGACCCCGATCGTGCGGCGCGCGTGGCGTAGAGTCGGGCATCGGCTCCGGCTGGCGAGTCGGGAGGGGGCGAGGTCATGACGGGGATTGGCAACCGGGCGGAGGCCTGGACCTCCACACTCCGGGAGCAGCAGAGCTCCCTCGACCTCGGCGCCGACCTGGGTCCGGCCGACCCGACGGCGTACACGATGCGCCGCCCGATCCCCGAGCCGATGCCGACCGACCGGCACGGCCCCGCGCGGATCATCGCCCTGGCCAACCAGAAGGGCGGCGTCGGCAAGACGACCACCACGATCAACCTGGGTGCGGCGCTGGCCGAGTACGGGCGCAAGGTCCTGCTCGTCGACTTCGACCCCCAGGGCGCCTGCTCGGTGGGTCTCGGCGTCAACCCGCACAACCTCGACCTGAGCGTCTACAACCTGCTCATGCAGGACGACGTGGCCACCGAGGACGTCATCATCAAGACCGATGTGGCCGGTCTGCACCTGCTGCCGGCCAACATCGACCTGTCCGCGGCCGAGATCCAGCTGGTCAACGAGGTCGCCCGCGAGATGGCGCTGGCCCGGGCCCTGCGCTCGGTCCGCAAGGAGTACGACTTCATCCTGATCGACTGCCAGCCCTCGCTGGGCCTGCTGGCGATCAACGCGCTGACCATCGCGCACGGCGTGCTCATCCCGCTCGAGTGCGAGTTCTTCTCCCTGCGCGGCGTGGCCCTGCTGCTCGACACGATCGACAAGGTCCGCGAGCGGCTCAACTTCGACCTCGAGCTCGAGGGCATCCTCGCGACCATGTACGACAGCCGCACCACCCACTGCCGCCAGGTGCTGCAGCGGGTCGTGGAGGCGTTCGGCGACAAGGTCTACCAGACGGTCATCACCAAGACGGTGAAATTCCCCGAGTCCACGGTGGCCGGCGCGCCGATCACCACGCTCGACCCGGCATCCTCCGGCGCGCGCAACTATCGCCAGCTCGCCCGCGAGGTCATCGCCGCCAAGGTGGAGCGCGGCTGAGAAGTGCTCTACGCGCTCGGTGAGCCGGTGGCGTTCGTCGCCCTGGTCGTCTCCTTCCTGCTCGGCCTCGTGCTGCGCGCGATCGCCATCCGGTCGACGTCGCGGATGCTGAAGCTCTCCGACCGCCGCGAGTCGATCACCCCGCGCCTGCGTGAGGACGTCGACCCGTTCGGCGCGGTCGCGGCCGCCCTCGGCGGCATGGGCTGGGGCAAGATGCTCACGGTGGACGAGGTGCCCCGCTGGCGCGGCCGGGGCCGGGCGGCGGCGGTGTTCCTGGCCGGTCCGCTGCTGTGCATCGTGGTCTCGCAACTGCTGATGCTGACGTACGCGCTGGCCTTCCCCGACAACATCCTGGCCTTCATCGGCCCGGCCGACGTGCTGCTCGGCATCGACCTGCCGGTGGGCGAGCAGGTGCTGCTGTCGCTGGCGGTCGGGCTGCTCTGCTTCGGCATCCTGGCCCTCATCCCGATTCCGCCGCTGGACGGCTTCGGGGCGCTGCACTCGGCGCTGCGCACCCCCGGGCGGGGCATGCAGTGGATGCGGCTGTGGTTCGAGGACAAGAACATCGGCGTCCTGGTCCTGCTGATCCTGTGCATCTTCCCGTTCGGCGTGCCGTTCCTGCTCCAGATCCTGAACGCGCTCGGGCTGGTCTTCGTTCGCCTCTGGGGTTGATCTTCGCCACGCCGCCGTACCCCTTCCGGATTTGTCCCGTTTAAACGGTACGGACGGGAAGGGGCGCGGTGAGCACTGAGCAAGTTGTCGTACCGGTGGACTACGGTCAGCAGGTGCCTGACGAGCCCGCTGAAGTCGCCGACATCTCCGCCGAGGATGACTCGGGCAAATTCCTTGTGCGGCTCGACAACTTCACGGGCCCGTTCGATCTGCTCCTCCAGCTGATCGGCAAACACAAGCTCGACGTCACCGAGATCGCGCTGCACCAGGTCACCGACGACTTCATCGCCTACATCCGCGCGATGGGCGACGACTGGGACCTGGGCGAGACGAGCGAGTTCCTGCTGGTGGCGGCCACCCTGCTCGACCTCAAGGCGGCCCGGCTGCTGCCGGCGGCCGACGTCGAGGACGAGGAAGACCTGGCGCTGCTCGAGGCGCGCGACCTGCTGTTCGCCCGGCTGCTGCAGTACAAGGCGTACAAGGAGGCGGCGGCCCACATCGCCGAGCTCGAGTTCACCGGCGGCAAGCGCTGGCCGCGGGCGGTGTCGATGGAGCAGCGGTACACCGAGGCGCTGCCCGAGCTGGTGCTGGGCATCGGCCCGGAGCGGCTGTTCAAGCTGGCGCTGAAACAGTTCGTGCCGAAGCCGGGCCCGCCGCAGGTGTCGATCGCCCACATCCACCAGGTGCGGGTCAGCGTCCGCGAGCACGCGGCCCTGCTGCGCGACCGCCTCCGCCGAGCCGGCTCGGCCACGTTCTCCCTGCTGGTGGCCGACTGCGACAACACCCTCGAGGTGGTGGCGCGGTTCCTGGCTTTGTTGGAGCTCTACCGAGAGGGCCTGATCGATTTCGAACAGCCGGTCTCCTTGGACGAGCTGACAGTCCGCTGGATCGGCGGCGACGCGGCTGACGTAGAGCTCGACATCGACGACTACGAGGGCACCAAGCCCACCGACGACGAGAAGCCAGAGCCACCCGCCGGCACCGACGCGGACGCCGGCGGCTCGGATTCCGGCACCGGCGCTGACGTCGCCTCGCCCTCCGCCAGCGCCGATCTCGACTCCGATTTCGACCTCGACACCGTCTCCGACGCGAACGCCGATTTCGACCTCGAATCCGTCTCGGGCTTCGGCGCCGGCGCCGTCTGGGGTTTCGAACCCGACGCTGAGAACGCCACAGATTCGCCTGTCGAGGCCAGCGCGGACTCGCCTTCCGGCGCCGAGGGCCATGTGCGTACAGAGGGCAACGAGGATCTTCCGTCCGGCGCCGCCTCTCAGGCTCTTACCGACGCCAGCTCGGATGCGCATCCCGACGCCGCCTCGGCCGACGCCGCCTCGGCCGACGCCGCCTCGGCCGACGCCGCCTCGGCCGACGCCGCCTCGGCCACCGACGCCGCCTCGGCCACCGACGCCGCCGACGCCGCCCCGGCTCACGCCGACACCGCCTTGGATTCGCTCACCGGCGCTTCCGATCAGATGAATTCGGATATGTCGCTGGTTCCGGATTTGTCAGATTTAGTCCCCTCCCTCGGGGTGGGAGGCGACGATCCACGAGGTCGGACGGGCGGGGATGATCCGCGAGGGCGGCCGGATGGGGGATCGCGAGACGTGCCCGATGAGGGCGGTCGTGTGGCGGAGTCGCCGGATTTGGGGCGAGGCGAATCGGGGAAGTCCCATGCGGGCCGACTTGACGTGGGCTCCGAGGGCGATGATCTTGGCGGGGAAGACGACGACGCGGAGGAACGATCGTGAGCAGCGACGAGCAGTCCGACTCACTCGCGGCGCAGGCCGCGGCCTGGGTGCCGCCGTGGGAGCGGCCGCAGCGGGCGGTGGATCGCAAGTTCCAGGCGGAGGCCGAGGACGAGGCTCGCGCTGAGCTTGCTGACGGTCGGGAGGCTCGTCAGGAGTGGGCCGCGGTTCCGGCGGCGTCCAGCGGGGACGAGGACGAGGAATACGGGGAGTTCAAAAGCTCTGAGGGCCGCGCGGCGGCTGCCCGGGCCTCGGACGGCGAAGAGCGGCCCGGGGACGGGGACGACCTCGAAGAGGCGGGTCTCGACTCGGACGACGACTTCGATCCGGCGTTCGAGCGGCCCAACCCGGCGGTGGAAGAGGAACCCGCGCTCGGGGACGCTGCGGAGGACGAGGTCGCGGTTGACTCGCCCGTCGACGAGGATGTGGCGTCTGGCGAGGGCTCGCTCGATGCGCCGGTGGGTGTGGGTGCGGTCTCCGGGGAGGGCTCGCTCGATGCGCCGGTGGGTGTGGGTGCGGTCTCCGGGGAGGGCTCGCTCGACGCGCCCGTGGGTGTGGGTGCGGTCTCTGGGGAGGGCTCGCTCGGCGCGTCGGCGGGTGGCGATGGGGCGGCCGAAGGGGACGAGCCGCCGGCCGGTGGGGTGGATGCGCCCGCGGACGAGGCCGGAGCGGAGCCCGTCGAGGTAGCGCCGGGGCCTGAGCTGCCGTTGCCGGAGGCGATCGAGGATGCCGCGGCGGCTGAGCTCGAGGACGAGGGTGGGGCGCCGGTTGACGCTCCGCTGCCGGAGGACGGGGATGACGCGGGGGACGTCTTCGACGCGGCCGCTGACGATGACGTCAGTGACGACGGGGAGATCGACCTTCCGTTCGCGGACGAGGTGCTGGCGGACGATGGGCGGGCCGCCGATGAAGAGCTCGACGAGGACCGGGGCGATCAGCCGGCTGAGGACGCGGCCGAGCGCGAGGAGGCCAAGCGCGAGGAGGCCGACCCCGGTGCGGCTGCGGGCGGTGCGGCTGTGGCGGTGCCGGAGCAGGCTGCTCGTCGGGGACGGGGCGGGGAAAGTGCGGTTGGGGGCGCGGGGACACGTACGGCCGAAGAAGTTGAACTGCCGGGGTTGACTGAAGACTCCGAGCTGGCGGCGGCGCTTGAGGCGATCATGTTGGTTGTCGATGAGCCTGTGGCGGAGATGCAGCTGGCGCAGATCCTGGAGCAGCCGACCGAGCGCGTCGGGGTGATGTTGGAGGATTTGTCGGCTCGGTACACGGCGGCGGGGCACGGGTTCGACCTGCGGCGGGTGGCGGGTGGCTGGCGTCTCTACACACGGCCGGAATATGCGCCGTATGTGGAGCGGTTCGTTCTCGACGGGCAGTCTGTGCGGCTGACCCAGGCAGCCTTGGAGACACTGGCTGTGGTCGCCTACAAGCAGCCTGTGACCAGGTCGCGTATCTCCGCCATCCGCGGTGTGAACTGCGACGGGGTCATGCGTACGCTTGTCACGCGCGGCCTGATCGAGGAATGCGGCACGGAGAGCGAAACCGGGGCACACCTGTATCGCACGACGGCGCTCTTCCTGGAAAAACTGGGTCTCAACTCGGTCGACCAGCTGCCGCCGCTCGCTCCGTTCCTGCCCGACGACGTGGAAGAAGTACTCGATGCCTCAGGCTGACACCGCCGAACGCCTCCAGAAAGTGCTGGCGGCCGCCGGTGTTGGATCCCGCCGTGCCTGCGAAGACCTGATCTTCCGCCGGCGCGTGACGGTCAACGGCAAGGTCGCCAAGCTCGGCGACAAGGTCGACCCCAACACTGCCGAGATCCACGTGGACGGCCAGCGGATCGTCACCGACACCAAACTGGTCTACATCGCGATGAACAAGCCGCGCGGTGTCGTGTCGTCGCTCGACGACGAAAAAGGCCGCACCGAACTGGCCGACTTCCTCGGCCAGTTCCAGCAGCGGCTCTACCACGTCGGGCGCCTCGACGCCGACAGCGAAGGCCTGCTGCTCATCACCAACGACGGTGAGCTGACCAACAAGCTGACCCACCCGCGGTACGAGATCCAGAAGACGTACCTGGCCGAGGTCACCGACGGGCCGCTCTCCCGCAACGTCGGGCGCCAGCTGCTCGCCGGCATCGAGCTCGAAGACGGGCCGGCCAAAGCCGACGCGTTCAAGCTCGTCGGGGCGCTCGGCAAGACGGCCCAGGTCGAGATCACGCTGCACGAGGGTCGCAAGCACATCGTCCGCCGGATGATGGACGCCGTCGGCCACCCCGTGACCCGGCTCATCCGCACGTCGGTCGGGCCCGTCCGGCTCGGCGACCTCCGGCCCGGAGGCTTCCGTCACCTGTCCATGGCCGAAGTGAGCGCGCTGTTCAAGGCCGCCGGCGACTGATCTCTTCTCTTCTTGTACGAGAAGCCCGGGCTGGTGAGCCCGGGCTTCTCGTCATTCCGGCCGGTAGTTGGGGGAATCGCCGGCCAGGCTGCGCGAGTCGTAGCCGGAACGGTCGGCGATGCCGCCGCCCTTCTCGCCGGTGCGGTCCTCCGGGGCGCGGTCCGCGCGCTCGTCGCCGGGAACCCCCGGGTCGACAGAGTGGCCCGGCGGGCGCAGCGAGGCCCCGTACGCGGTGGTGCCGTCCGGCTCGTCGCCCTGCCGGATGTCGATGCGGTGCGGTTGGTCGGTCATGAACCACAAGATTCCCCGCCGGCCGGTCAATTAACGGGCATATCTGGCGGGTTCGTGGGCACGCGGCCGCCATGAAACGCGCGGTGGCGGCCTCCAGCGAGTGGATCGGCTCCGACGGCATCCGGCATCCGGCAGCCGGGCGGCGAAGTGCACGCCTGGCAGCCCGGCATGAACCAGACGGTGTGCGGGCTGGCGCTGAGCCGCACCCGGCTGCGCCGCTTCCCGCACGTGCCGTTCGATTTCGCGCCACCGACGTGGTTACGGATGCGGATGAAGTGCGTTGGCGGCTACCTCACGGCGGGGCGAACGGAATTGGGTACGGGTGTCGCCGCGTCCGTGAAGATCGCGCGCCGGGTTGAGGGCGCCGAATGCCGGAGCGGCTGGGTGCTTATGGGGCCGGGTCGGGGAGAGGCTGGGCGCCGTCGGGGCGTAGGCCGTCGAAGATGATGTGCAGGTAGCGGCGCCACAGGTCCGGTGGTGGATCGGGGACGAAGCTGACCACGTGGTTCGGGGCGCACATCAGCAGGATCACGTCCATGCCGTTGATGTCGGCGCGTATGGCGCCGGCCTCCTGTGCTCGCGTCACCAGCGTGATGATGGCGGTGAACAGGCGCTCGCGGGCGTTTCTCAGGCGGGCGTTGATCTCGCCGGACTCGCGCAGGAAGGACAAGTCGAGCTGCTGTTGGCGGCCGGCGGCGGCGTCCATGAACTCGAGCAGGGCCGCGCCGGGGTCGGTGGCCGTGGTCAGGCGCTGGGCCAGGGCGGCCAGGTTGTCGATGCGGTCGAGGACCACGGCGGCCAGCAGGTCGTCCTTGGTCGGGAAGTGGCGGAAGACCGTGCCCTTGCCGATGCCGGCCCGGCGGGCGATGTCGGCCACCGAGGCGTCGAGGCCGTGGGCGGCGAACTCCTCGGCGGCGGCGGCCAGCAGCGACGAGCGGTTGCGGGCGGCGTCGGCGCGCAACGGGCGGTCGATCGTCACGATCATCAGCTTAACAAGTTGACCGGGCGGTCCGTTTAGGCTTAACGTGACCGCTCGGTCCGCTTAGTGCGTCACGGAGGAAGCCATGAAAGCGATCGTTGCCCGCGACTATGGGCCGCCGGAGAGCTTTGAGCTCGCTGACGTTCCGATTCCCGCTGCGGGGGCCGGGCAGATTCAAGTGCGGATTGCCGCCGCCTCGCTCAATCCGGGGGACATCGTCATTCCGAGCGGGGCTTATCCCGTACGGCTGGAATTTCCGCATGTGCTGGGGAACGACTTCGCGGGGACTGTCAGTGCGGTTGGGGAGGGCGTCACGGCGTACTCAATCGGGGATGAAGTCTTCGGGCACTCGGTGCCGCGGGCTCTCGGAGCGCTGGCCGGGGCGAACCGGCCGTCGGTGACCACCGGGACTTTGGCCGAGTACGCGGTCTTCGAGGCGGGGACGCCGTTCATCGCGCATCGGCCGGACTCGCTCGATGTGGCCACCGCGGCCGCGCTGCCGACCGTCGGGCTGACGGCTCGGGCGCTGATGATCCGGGCCGAGCCCAAGCCGGGGGAGACGGTGCTGGTGATCGGGGCGACGGGTGGCGTGGGGACTACCGTGCTGCCGCTGCTGGCGGGGTGCCGGGTCATCGCCACCGGCCGGCCGGAGGATCGGGACACGCTCCTCGGGCGGGGAGCGACCGAGGTGATCGGATACGACGGCTACCCCGCTGAGGGCGTTGATCTCGTGCTCAATCTGGTGCGTCCCACCGATCAGCTGCGGGAAGCGGCGCAGAGCCTGAAGCCGGGCGGGCGGCTCTTCACGATCACGTTTCCGCCGCCGCGTCCCGAGATGATCGGGCGGGATGACGTCCGCTTCGAGCTGGTCCTGGACGTGGACGGCGACCTCGGTGGGATGCGTGACGTGGCCGGGCTGAGTCCGCTGATCACCGGGCGCTACTCGATCGATGACGGTGTACAGGCGCTGATCGACTTCGCTCGTAACCACACGGTCGGAAAGCTGGTCGTCACCACGTAGGCGCGCCTCGCGGTATTTGCGGGCTTCCATCGATACGTTGGGACGATGGGGGTGGAAGAGCGACTGGTCGCGGCTCTGGAGGCGCTGGGGGCCGCGCCGGAGGGCGACGATCTCGGCGATACGAACGCGCGGCGGGCCTGGCTGGCGGGTGCCCTGCTGGCGGCGGCGCAGGCCGAGGCGATGGCGGCCGACCGGCTGATGATGAGCCGGGACGCGCGGTACGCGCTCTGGCAGCGGCAACTCGACGGGGCGGACGAGCCTTCGCAGCGGGCCGACCGGATCCGGTGGCAGGTGCAGCGGGCCTGTCTGCCCCTGCCGGCCATGGCGCACGAGAGCCGCACCGATCCGATTCCGCTGGCCGCGGGGCAGGCGGCCGAAGGGCTGGAGCTGCTGCTGTCGGTCAGTGCGGCCACGTACGGTGCGGTCGCGGCGGGGGATGTGGCCCGGCTGACGGCGCAGGCCGGGCGGCTGCGGGAGGCGCGCAAGGTGCTGCAGGCGGCGGTGGACAACACCGACGACCTGCTGGAGATGCTGGGATCGGTCGATATCTAGTCGCGGGGATC
The DNA here is from genome assembly GCF_900215205.1 of Paractinoplanes atraurantiacus. GTDB lineage: Bacteria > Actinomycetota > Actinomycetes > Mycobacteriales > Micromonosporaceae > Actinoplanes > Actinoplanes atraurantiacus. The sequence goes on along the minus strand of NZ_OBDY01000014.1, from coordinate 179,148 downwards.
GGCGAAGTCGCGCAAGGCCTCCAGCACGCCGGCGTACATCCGGGTTTTGATGGTCTCGAGGGTCGGGCCGGCCTTGCCGATATGGCTCTGGGCGAGCGCGATCGCCGAGCTCCGGACGTCGGCTTCGGCCACTGCGCTGTCGACGATTTGCCGGTTGTACGCCTCCTCGCCGCCGAAGCGACGGGCGCCGACCATGGCCTCGTGCGCGGTCTGCGGGGTGAGCCGGGCCTGGATCAGGGCGGACATGCCGGGCGTGAACGGGATGTTGATGTCGGCCTCGGGCAGGCACCAGAAACCGCGGTCGGCCCGCATGATCCGGGAGTCGTGTGCCAGCGACAGCATGGCGCCGGCGGCGAAGGTGTGACCTTGCAAGGCGGCGACCGTGACGAACGGCAGGGTCAGGACGCGGGCGAGCAGGGCATGGACCCGGGTGCCGTACGCCGCGTACTCCTCCGGATGTTCGAACAGCCACTCGAGGTCGAGGCCGTTCGACCAGATCTTCCCGGTGGCCGCGGTGACCAGGGCGCGCGGCTCGTCGCCCTTGACGACCTCGTCGAGCAGGGCGTTGATCTCGGTCAGCCAGTCGGGGTGGAAACGATTCTCGCCGTCCCCCAGGTCGAGGACGAAGACGTCGTCGAGCTTCTCCAGCGTGGGCATTGTGGGCTCCCCTCGTTGCTACTGTCGAGTAACTTACCGCCGGCTCTCGTTGCAGGACAGCCCGGCAGCAGCGGCAGAGGGCTCGAGTTGCACCTAGCCGGGCTGGTGGACCCCGGGACTTCGCCGTGACGCCGTACATCTGCGGTATTGATCTTGGCTTTGGAGGTTGGCAAACCCCTGGTTCGTCGGTGGCAGGCCGGTGCGGGCACAATGGGAGGGTTGGTCGGGCGGGCAAACCCTGGAGGAACGGTGTCGGAAGAAGTACGGCCGGAAAAGTGTGTTGTCGCTGTCGACGGCCCGTCCGGATCCGGCAAGTCCACCGTTTCCCGGCGGCTGGCGGCCGCGATCGACGGGGTCTACCTGGACACCGGAGCCATGTACCGGGCGGTGACCTGGGCCGTTCTGCAGGGCGGGGCCGACCTCGGCGACCCCGACGCGATCGCGAAGATCGCGCTGGAGACCGAGCTGTCGATCGGCACCGATCCCTCGGCACCGCATTTCGCCGCAAATGGCACTAATGTCGACGCCGCCATTCGCGGCACCGAGGTCACCCAGGCCGTGTCCGCGGTGGCCGCTGTCCCGGCCGTCCGGAAGCACTTGGTCGCCCTGCAGCAGGCGATCATCGCCGGCCAGCCCCGGATCATCGTCGAGGGCCGCGACATCGCGTCCGTCGTTGCCCCGTCCGCCGACCTCAAGGTCTATTTGACGGCTTCGTCGGCGGCCCGCGCTCAGCGGCGCAGCGCGGAGGACGCGGGTTCTGACGTCGCGGCCACCGAAGCCTCGCTGCTGCGCCGTGACAAGCTTGACTCCTCCCGCGCCGCGGACCCGCTGAAGCAGGCGTCCGACGCCATCGAGGTCGACACGTCCGACATCGGCATCGACGAGGTCGTCGCGTACCTCTTGAATCTTTTGAACAGCAAGGTGAAGTCGTGAGTGACTCTCCCGCGGAGCTTCTCTCCGTGGATGTCGTTGAAGGTCCCGTCCCGGTGGTCGCCGTAGTCGGCCGCCCCAACGTGGGCAAGTCCACGCTGGTCAACCGCATCATCGGCCGGCGCCAGGCCGTCGTCGAGGACGTTCCCGGGGTGACCCGCGACCGCGTTCCGTACGACGCGCAGTGGAACGGCCGCCGCTTCACAGTCGTCGACACGGGCGGCTGGGAGCCGGACGCGCGTGACCGCGCTGCGGCCATCGCCCGGCAGGCCGAGATGGCGGTGCAGACCGCCGACGTCGTCGTGTTCGTCGTCGACGTGTCGGTCGGCGCCACGGACGTGGACGAGGCCGCGGTGAAGATGCTGCGCCGGTCGCACAAGCCGGTCATCCTGGTCGCCAACAAGGCGGACAACCAGAACCTGGAGCTGGAGGCGGTGTCGCTCTGGTCGCTGGGCCTGGGGGAGCCGCACCCGATCTCGGCCCTGCACGGCCGCGGGTCGGGCGACCTGCTGGACGACATCCTGTCGGCGCTGCCGGACCCGCCGCCGATCGTGGAGGACGGGCCGCGGGGGCCGCGCCGGGTGGCCTTGGTCGGCCGTCCGAACGTGGGCAAATCGTCGCTGCTGAACAAGGTGTCCAAGGAGGAGCGGGCGGTCGTCGACTCGGTCGCCGGCACCACCGTCGACCCGGTCGACAGCCTTGTGGAGATGGACGGCGAGGTCTGGCAGTTCGTTGACACGGCTGGGCTGCGCAAGCGGGTGAATCAGGCTTCGGGTACGGAGTACTACGCCTCCCTGCGCACGGCCGGCGCCGTGGAAGCAGCCGAGGTGGCGGTGGTGCTGCTGGACTCTTCTGAGGTCATCAGTGAGCAGGACCAGCGGGTTCTGACCCAGGTTGTCGAGGCGGGGCGAGCTTTGGTGATCGCCTTCAACAAGTGGGACCTCGTCGACGCCGACCGCCGGATCTTCCTGGACAAGGAGATCGACCGGGAGCTCAAGCGGATCCCGTGGGCTGTTCGGGTGAACATCTCGGCCAAGACCGGGCGGGCCGTGGACAAGCTGGCGCCGGCGCTGCGGCGGGCACTCGACTCGTGGGAGAGGCGGGTGCCTACTGGGGCTTTGAACCAGTGGCTGACGGCGCTGACCCAGGCCACACCCCATCCTGTACGGGGTGGGCGTGCGCCCAGGATTTTGTTCGCCACCCAGGCTGGGGTGGCGCCGCCGCGGTTCGTGCTGTTCACGACGGGGCCGCTGGACGCGGGGTACATCCGGTTCGTGGAGCGCAAGCTGCGCGAGGAGTTCGGGTTCGAGGGCTCGCCGATCGAGATCTCGGTGAAACCCCGGAAGAAGACGGGGCCTGGGGGGCGGGGTAAGGCTCATGGGTAGGGCTTGGTAAGCTTTCAGAGTTGCCGCGCGGTGTTCGTGCCGGGTGGCGGCGGGCTGTAGCGCAGCTTGGTAGCGCACTTGACTGGGGGTCAAGGGGTCGCAGGTTCAAATCCTGTCAGCCCGACAATCACCAAGGGCCGCGGACTAGGGTATTTGCCCTGCTCCGCGGCCCCTTGCTTCTCCGTCTTGATCGTCTAATTCCTACTAGAGCGCTCTAGGTTGGGGACCATCCGGGGACCGGCATCGTTCAGAAGAGATTCGTGATCAGGGGAAGGACCTCCTTGACCACATATCCGACAACGGCGCCGGCTCCTGCCACCAGCCCCTTGCGCCACCAACTGTTGGCGGCTTCAAGCTTCTTCATCGCCTTCGTTTGACGCTCGAACTCCTCGGCCTGCCTCTCCAGGGCTTTAGCAAGTCGCTCCGTCCCGGCATGGGGTTCTACGGCAGAGTCGCTCGACTCGACCCTGCTCACGATCTCCGCAGCAGTTGCTGGTGACGTAGTAGCCCCCCGGCGCACATACGCGCCTCCCGGCGCGAACACCGGAGCATCCCTAGTCGGCTTTACTGACACGTCAACGATCGAGCCGCCCGGCCCTTCCAGCAGACGCACGTCAATTTGGGGCTTGGGGTCTAGGAGGTCTACAGCCCTACGAACTGCCGCTTGCGCACGGCTGATACTTACATTCGATATGACGTTGCGGCCGTCGGCTTCTTCTTTTACGCCAAGGTAAAGGTGTCCGCCGTCGGGAGAGTTCGCGAACGCAGCTAGCTGCCTGGCGATGACATCAGGTGGAGGAACGTTCGACTTGAACTCAGTTTCGTGATCCTCGGTCTTTGCCAGTACCTCAAGCACGTCACTCGCATCGTCCCAATCCACGGCGTCAGTATTCCTCATGAACGCACTTGGCACGGATCACCGCCTATGCGACATGAAGTGAGCGAGGGGCTGAGAGATGTGCGCTGAGGGCTGTCCCCGCCTCCTCGATCGAGCGCTGGTCAGGGTGGAGGTACCGCTGTGTGGTGCTCAGCGAACCGTGCCCGGCGATCTTCCGCAGTACGTGCACCTTGACGCCGGCATCGGCTAGCCAGGTGAGGCCGGTGTGCCGCAGGTCGTGCCGTCGCAAGTGCTCGTAGCCCAGCGCCGTGACCACCTCGTCCCAGTGCGTGGCGTCCCGCAGCACCGCGGTACTGATCCGGCCGCCCCGCGGCCCGGTGAACAGCCGGGCGTCCGGCCCGGCCGCGGAGTCGAGTCGCTCGATCACCATCGGGCGGACCTCTTCGATGATCGGCACCTTGCGGGCGCGCTTACCCTTGGTTCCCTTGTCGATCAGCCCGCCCGGTCCCGGCGTGGTTTGCCTCCGCACAGTCCACGTCCACGTTGCCCGGTCGATGTCCCCGACTCGGGCACCGGACACCTCGCCGATGCGGGCCGCGGTGCATGCGGCGAACGTGACGATGTGCCCCCATCCGGTGAACTGGCCGTGTGACCGGGTGACGAGCTTGTCTGCGAGCGTGGTCAGCGCTTCCCAGCTCGGCAGGGCGAGCGAGCGAGGGTCGTCCAGTTCGTCCTCGGCGCGCTGGTACTCGCGCTGCCAGCCCGTGACTCTTGCGACGTTGCGGTCCACCACGCCGTCACGCACGGCCTGTTCCAGCACCCTGACCAGGATGGCAAGCGTGTTCTTGACCGTCGAGCGGCTGCACTCGTCCTCGATCCACGAGTAGACCGCCCGGTCCACGACTCCGTTGGTGATCATCCGCATAGGGATGTGGCCGAGGGTCGGCACGACGCGCAGCCGCCAGCCGGCCAGGTACGGATCGAGTGTCTTGCGCTCCAACCCACGGGTGGCCAGCGGCATTACGTCGGTGCCGTACTCGGCGAGTCGCTGCGTGGCCGCGGCCGGGTTGAGCCCGCCGTTGGCCGCGCGGATCATGCCGTCGATCCACTCCTGAGCGTCCTCGGGCGTCGCCGTCGAGTGCGACTTGGACCGCCGGTCGCCGGTCGCCGGGTCCGTCCAGCGCACGCGAGCCTTGTAGGGCTTGGGCCGCCCGGCGCGGTACTCCACGTCAGACTTGACTGAAACACTGAGTGGCGGATGCTGCGCTGCGCTGGTCACGCTGCCTCCGGTGTGACTCGACGGCTGGCCAGCCATGTCCGCACGTCCTCGATCGAGTACATGATCACGCGCTCAGAGAGCGGGATAAACGGCGGCCCTTGGACAGGCTCCACAGTGCGCCACCGGCGAATCGTGGAGGGATCGACTCGGAGCATCTTGGCCAGTTCCTCCGTGGTAATCAGGCCATCATCGGCCTCGTTTGACGTCTCGGCAGTGGTCAACAGCCGGAGTCCCATCTTGTTGCCTCCCAATACTTTGCGTTGAGCTGGGCGGGGAGCCGCGCAGAACGGCCCTGCGCGCCCGTTCTGCGCATGAGGGTGGTTCGTCGAGGGTGCCGTGGGTTGCCCTGTGGCGGGCCTCTCGTTGGCCCGCTGAGAGCGTCGTAGAGCCAAGATCTAGGCATCCCGCGGGTGGTTGGGTATGTCGATGCGGCAGCGTGGCTTTCAGCGAGCGTCGTTGCTGATCTACTTCCTCCGGTACGGCTTCTTGGGGTGCGGTGGAGGGGGTCAAGCCGTACAAGCCGTACCGGGGGCCTGTTTTCGCAGGTCAACCCCGGTACGGCTTTTTCGGCCCGGTACGGCTAAGCCGTACCGGCCTCGTCCTGGTACGGCTCAAGCCGTACCGCGTGCAGCAAGCCGTACCGGGGGTGAGCTGCGGGAACGTCGGCTTGGTACGGCTGGTACGGCTTGTCGCCGCTGGTGACCTCTACCGGGTCGGGGGCGGGGCAGTAGCGTTCCCACGCGTCGGTGAAGGCGGCGCGGTGGAAGCCTTTGACCCGGCCGACCGGGGCGGCGAAGCGAATGTTCTCCGAGGCGATCTCGTATTCGCGCAGCAGCACGCCGAGTTTCATCGCGGTCAGGCCGGTGCCGTTGAACTCCGCCCATGGCGCCTCGGGCAGGGTCTTGAGCCGGTCGAGCAGCACGGTGGACGGGATGGCTTCCAGGTCGCCGAACACGGTGCGGCAGTCGATCAGCAGTCGGAGCCGGTCGGAGTATTCGCCGTCGCCCTCGCGGGCCGCGTTCAGGGCCAGGGCGGCGGTGCGGGCGCGGTCGGGCCAGTTAGCGCCGGCGAGGTCGGCGACCGCGATCAGCGGCTCCCAGGTGTCGGCGGCCCGGTCTTCGAGCGGCATGGCTGGCACCGCGGCTTCCAGCTCGACCATGTTGCCGCGCAGCCAGGCGTTGAGGTCGGCGGCGACCTGCCGCAGGGCCGGGCCGTCGCGGCGCTGCCGGAACGGGGCGACCTTCTCCGACGCGGTCCGCCGCCGCATCTTGATCACGACGGCGCGGTCCTCGATCGTGTCGGGCATCGAGCCGATGCCGGCCAGGGCGGCCATGGCGAAGGTTTGGATCTGTTCGACCTGCTGTTTCTGCTGGTTCCAGCGGATCGTGGGCCGTCCGCGCTGGTGGCCGGCGTTGAGCAGGCCGCGAAGATCCTCGTTGGCCTCGGCCTGCTTGCCGCCGAAGATGGTGTCGGCTTCGTCGAGCAGGATGGTGGGCGGGTCGTCGGTGCCGATCGAGCGGTAGATGGCCGGGGTGGAGGCGTTGACGGTCATCAGCGGCCGGTAGCAGGTGCCGTCGATCACGTCGAGGAACCGCGACTTGCCGCACCGCTTCTCCGGCGCCTTGATGACCAGCCGAGCGGCGTAGGTCCATGCGGGTTGGGCATGGGTGGCGGCGATCCACAGGACGGCGGCGTCGATCGCCTCGGCCGAGGGCAGGATGACGTAGCGGGTGAGGGTGGCGTGGAGCCGGTCGAGGATGGCCGCACCCTCCGGCGGCGGTGGCAGGTCGGTCATGCGGCAATCCCTTCGGTGGCAACGGATTCGTGCCGGAAGCCGTCCGCGATCGCGGCGCGGGTGTCCCGGTCGGTTTGGCCGGCGGCGCGGCCAGCTTGGTAGAGCGTCATGTGGGCGTCGGTGGCGGTCAGTGCTCCGGCGGCGACCATGCGAGCCACGCCGCGGGCAACGCCGTACAGGGTGTTCCGGCGCCGACCCTCAGGGGCGCGGGCGATGGCGTCGAGGTGCGCGGCGAGCAGGGCGGCCGGGGATGAGATGCCCCGCCCGTTGGTCGTCGGGGTCAAGGTCGTAACCGGGCTGCCGGCCGACGGCGCCTCGGCCGGCCGGCACGCGGCGATCAGCGGCGGAGGCATCTCAACCTCGGCCCGGTCGCCCACCCACCTGTAGGGCTGACCGGTGCTGGGGTGGGTCGAGGGCGGGCCGACGACGTAGCCGCCATCGGACTTGATGTCGATGCCCGGGTGCCCGTGCAGCTTGCCGGCGAGTCGGCCGCCGGGGTGGCGGTAGTGCAGGTGCCAGCCGCCGGAGCCGGAGCGGGCGCACCGGGTCGGCGGCATCAGGTCGGGCAGAACGGCGCCGCCGTTGCGCGGGTCGATGTCGAGCACGACCCGGCCGCTGATCGTCCCGGTGCGCAGGGCGAGCAGCCCGCCGGGGATGGCGGTGTGCATAGCGCGGATGCGGTCCGGGTCGCAGGTCGCGGCGTAGAAGCCGTGGCAAGTCAGGCAGTCGCAGGCTTGTGGGTCGTGGGTGGGGTCGGTCTCGGCTTTCGGGCAGGCCGGGCAGTTGGCCACGGGCCGTTTGCTGCGGCCGAGCCAGAACACCGGAATGCCCTCGCCGGCGAGCGCGAGCGCCGCGGAGAGTAGGGAAGGGTCGGGCATCGGAGCACGCTCCTTGACTAGGTAATCCGATGGCGCCTCGGGCTGACCGGCGACGGCGGCCGGGGTATGGACGGGGCAACGTGGCCCCACCAGGTAGGGCCGCACGTTCTCGGCGGTGTAGCAGTAGCGGCCCTCGGCGCCGATCCAATGGCCGCACGGTGTGCCGGCCCACATCGTGGTTAGACCGGACCAACCTTGAGGCAATCGAACACTTGTTCTAAGTTCCTTCTGTGATGGGGCGCGTCGAACACTGGTTCAACCGGTCATATCGAGCCGGTCGGCGCGACGTGTACCTGCTGCGTACGCCGACCGGGTGGCAGGTGGTTGGGCGGGAAGGCGGCTCGGGTGGCCGCGAGGTCACGTACTACTTCGATGACGAGGCGGAGGCTCGCCGGATGGTGCAGGCGATGAAGGACGCCGTCCCCGCCCACCTAGGCAATTGGGCGTTGATGCCGCAGCCGCCAGGGCGCTGACGGCACACGCTTCCGTCGGCGCCGTGGGTGGGCGACGGGCACTGAGAAAGCCGGCGAGAGCGACCGTGTAGAAACGTTGGTCATGGCGCTCAATGAGTGGTGGGCGGGCGATCCCGCACAGCGGTACTGGCTGGAGATCACCGACCGTCCCGACTTGGGCGAGAACCTGCACGCGCCGCAGCGCGACGGCGCCGGCACCGCGAAATGGACCTATGACCTAGTCCGCTACGTCGAACCCGGCGACGTGGTCCTGCACTGGCACAAGACCCTGATCGGCCGCCCTGCATTGGTCGGCTTCAGCCAGGCCGCCGGGGCGGTGACCGCATCCACCATCGTGTGGCGGGCGCGAGGCACGTCCGGGCGGGCCAAGCAGACACCACCACGTCAGCCCAGCTGGCTCACCCCGCTGCGGGGCTACACCGCCCTACACCAGCCGGTCGATCAGTCCGTCCTACGCCAGGTGGAGGACGAGCTCCGCGATGTCTTCGAAAAGCTGTCCGAGACTTACCCGGGGACCTTGTACCTGCCGTTTGCGTTTTCGGACAAGCGGCCGATCCGCGCCGCGCAGGGCTACCTGGTCAAGTTCCCCGCCGAACTGTTGAAGGTCATCCCCGGTCTCGACGAGGTCCCGGCCGGCCCGCGACCGGGGCTACGGGCGCCCGGCGACGGCGAGAAACCCACCAAGGCGGGCAGCACCCGCACCCGACGCTCAGCCCGCGGCGCGGGCTACATCTCCGACGCCAAACTGCGCCGTGCCTTAGAAGAACATGCCGTGGCTCAGGCGACCGCGCTCTACCAGGCGGAAGGGTGGACCGTCACGGATGTCGGCAAGACCCGGCCGTACGACCTGCTGTTGACCCGAGACGGCGATCCGGAGGAACGGCATGTCGAGGTCAAAGGCACCACACAGACCGCCACCGAGGTCGAGCTCACCTCCGGCGAGGTCGACCACTCGCGAGAGCCCGCACCGTGCGACCTGTTCGTCGTCAGCGAGATCAACTACATCCCCGACGGCCTCGGCGGCTACATCACCTCTGACGGAATCCGCCACCTGTGGCGCGACTGGCAGGCGGCCGACGAACACCTACGGCCGACCCGGTTCCGGTACACCCTGCCCGCCGGACCGGAACTGCTCTAGCCCTTGCCGCGGCGGCGCGTAGCGCCGGGGAATGGTGATCGGCGCGGCGTAGCCGCTCATCGTTCGGCGTAGCCGATGATCTGCCACGCGGCGAGCGTCACCGCGATGGCCTCAGCGATCGAGGCGACCAGCAGAATCGGGTGGTCCGGTCCGGTCGTCCAGTACCAGCTAAGCGCCACGATGCCCGGTAGCACGAAGACCAGCAGGTCGACGCCGAGTTGGATGCGTTTGCGCTGCTGGCGCCGCCGGTCGCCGCGGTGGGCTGTCTCCCAGCGAAGGACATCACCGCCGACTAGCGAGGCTAGCCGCGGCCCGAGGTCGTTATGCAGGTAGCGGCCGATCGCGGTGACTTTCTGGTCATTGACCAGGTATGTCCAGCCCAGCGCCAGGGTGATCGGCGGCAGCAGCAGCGGCACCGCTGGTCCGGCGATGCGCGCACCGCCGGCTACCGCGGCCACCGCGACGATGACGGAATAGATCAAGTTGTCCCGGGCGCGGATGCGGTCGCGCTGCTCGTCTTTGAGCGTCTTGAATTCGTCGCGCAGGACATCGACGTGTCCACTGTCGCCAGAGGTCATGAGGCAGTCCGTTGCAGGAGGGGCCACCGCTGGGCGGCCAGGTGACGGCGTAGCTGCTGGCCGATGTGCTGCGCGTAGACGGGCGGGATGGATTCGCGCAGGCCGTCGCGGTTCATCCACGGGGCGCCCATGTCGCGGCGTACGTAGGGCACGTTGGAGAAGTTCCCGACGGCGTGGTACCAGTCGCCCTCGGCGATCGGCCGGCCCATCTTGACGGTGGCCGCGGTGTGCGGCGGGTGGTCCGGGGCGGTCAGCCGGATGTTCGATTCGAACAGGCGGTGGCGGTAGGTGTGCAGCCCGAACATGGCCCCGCACAACACGATCGGGCTTCGGAGCGGGGCGCCGGGCACGTTCTCGATGACCCACGGCAGCCCGGAGGCGATCATCAGCGACCGCATGCTGTCGATCAGGTCGGGATGCTCACGGCTACGGATCTTCCAGGCGCGGGTGTGGGCCTGGCAGGGCGGCGAACCGGCCACGGCCGCGTACTGCCGGATCTCGCCCGTGCGGATCAGTTCCCGCAGGTAGTCCAGGGCATCGGCCAGGACGAAGCGGAACGGGTAGCGCGGTTGCGGGGTGTTGTCGACGCCGGTCACCTCGAACCCGGCCGCGGCGTAGCCGGCGGAAGCGCCGCCCTGGCAGCAGCACACGTCCAGCAGCCACGGCCGGGCGGTCATCGCAGCCACCACACCGCGGCGCTGAGCAGCCCGGCCATCGCGACCACCGCGGCCGCGACCGCGGTCCAGGGGAGGCTGGCCCGTAGTTCCCAGCGGTAGCGGTAGGCGAGCCGGATCAGGACGGCCAGGCCGCCCGCGATGGCGGCCAGGGCGAGGATGCGCGGCATCCACCAGGCCGCGGTGCGGACCGCGAACCAGACCGCTACAGCCAGCGAAACGATGATCAGCAGGACTGGCAGGGCGCGCCGGGTGAACCATCGGATGATCTCTGCGGCGAGGAACCAGCCCATGAAGCGGCGGCCGAATTCGTAGGCGGCGCCGCGCCGGGCATCAGACATCCAGGGCATAAGGGATTCCTTACTGTGCGTGCAACTTCACGGAGTTCACGGATTTCACGGGGATCGCGCGCGCGGGCGCGCGTACGCGCACGCGTAGATGCGCTTTCAGGCGGGTGCGTGAAGTGCGTGAAGTGTGTGAAGACGCACCCGCGGGTGTGACGCTGTGTATAGCGCGCGGGCCGCGCGAGGCGCGCGCGGGGCGCCCCGCGCGTCAGCGCGGATCATCAGGCAGTGCCCGCGTCAGCGGGCTCCGATCCGGGGGTGTCAGCCGTTGCCGACGCAGCCGCGACAGCCGAGCGCGCCGCGGCGGAACTGACGCGCCGGGCGCATCTTGCGGCAGTACCGGCACCGCATCGTGACCACCCGTGTGGCCGACTGGCCGGGCCGCCACGCGGCGGCCCGGCGCAACCGGGCGGCAAGCGCCGAGCCGGTCATGCGGCGACCCCAACCAGGGCAGGGGAGCCCTCGGGCTCGGCCACGATCTCGTAGACACCCCGCTCGGTGCGGCGCAGTAGTGGCGCCGGTCCCTGGCAGAACTCACCGAGGATCTTCGACAGGGTTGGGGGCTTGAGCCCTTCGTCGCCGACCCTGTCCACCAGCGCGGCGAAGTTGGACGGCCGTACGGTCGTCTGCCCGTTGCGCTGGGCGGTCAGGATCATGTGACGGGCCATGCCGCGGATCTCAGCCGGGGTGTACTGCCGGCCGTCCTCGGGTTCGAGGTCGAGCGGCACCCGGCGCCGGTTCGGCACCGTGATCGGCTCGTGCGGGTCCTCATCCGGCGGGCACTCCGGATCGACCGGCGGCGGCGCGCACTCGGTGTCCGCATCGGCGTCCGGATCATCATCGTCGTCCCCGCGGCCAGCCGGCGCCGCCGAAGCGGGCACCGGGGCCGGGGCCGGCGTGCCGGCCGCAGTGGGCGCCTCGCCGATCGAGGCCAGGTAGGTGAGCAGTTCGGCCACGACCTCGTCCCTGTCGATCTTGTAGGTGCGGCCCGGCAGGGACCAATCGTCGGAGTCGGTGCCTGGCAGCTCGGCGTAAAGCGCGCCGGGCTTGCGGTTCGCCCAGCTCGGATCGGCGCCGGCCTCGATGGTCTCCTCCGAGAGCAGCCGGGCCGCCTCCCCGACGTTCTTGACACCCATGCAGATCGCGCCGCCGATGGTCGAGCGCACCGAGGTCGGCAGCCGGTCACCGGTCGCCCGCTGCTGGCCGAGTTGCACATACATGCCGACCGAGCGCACCGACTCGGCCAGCTCGACCATGGTGTCCTCGGACTCGATGAACTTCGACGCCTCGTCCACGATCACGACCATGAACTTCGGGCACTTGCCGCACCCGCTCACCCACTGATCATGACCGTGGCCGCCAATCTGCGCGGCCCGCTTGGCCACCAACGGAATCAGCCCGTCCAGGTAGCGCTCACCCTCGGCCGCGTCGTGGATGAACACGTGCATCGCGTCCCGGAACGCCTTCGGCAATTGCAGGCCCTTGCGGCCATCGATGTAGACGACCTCGGCATCACGCCGCGACCGGGCCTCACAGGCCAGAGCGACCTGCAGGGCCGTCTTGCCCGAGCCGGACTGACCGAGCGCCACCAACACGCCGATCGCGTTGCGGTCCTGCCTCGGGTCGCCGGGCAGGATCAGCGGAATCACCGATCCGGTCTGGTATACCGCGATCCGCAGCGGATCGGCGATCGAGCCGCCCGGCGCCGACAGGCCGGGCCACGCCGGCGGGTGTTCGAGCATGTCGACCGGGGAGATCTCGATCCGGCCGGTACGCGGGGTGTTGCGGTCACGGATCATCCGCACCCCGCCGACCGGCACGTCGTGATGCGAGGCGATGGCCGTGCGCACGTCGGGCTTGGCCAGGCTGCCGAAGTCGGCGCCGGGCAGCATCTCGGTGTGCGTGATGACCCGCCCGTCGACCACCTTCGGCTTGCCGGTCTTGCCGATGTCCTGCAACTCGCGCACCCGCTCGCCCAGCTCACCGAACGCGTGGGCGCGGGCGTCGTCGCCCTTGCCGTGCAGCAGCTTGGTGACCGCGAGCATGATCGAGGCGGTGAACATGATCAGCAGGTAGCTCATGATCTTGTCGAAGGACCAGCGGCTGAAAGTCAGCACGAACAGGCCCCCGCAGGCCGCGATCGACATCAGCATCGACGCCATCCGTAGCGGGAGCTGCCGGGCGCGGCCCACCGCCCAGGTGCACCAGATGATCGCGGCCGAACAGGCCATGATCAGCGCGGAACGCCAGGCGACCTCCCACGCGGTGGGCTGAGCGTAGGCACCCCACAGCCGCGACAGCACCCCGGCCATGATGAGGTTGACGACCGCGGCGACCGGCGGGATCACGTACGGGGCCGGGTTGCCCTTGACCTCGTAGTAGCCGCCGCGGGCCGCGTCCATGCCGCCCGTGCGGCGGCTGCTCTGGCCGGCCATCAGGCGGCCCTCCGGCCGTTGTTGGTGCGCCCGCGGACGGTGAAGTCGGTGGCGCCGGGCTGTTCGTCGTCGAGCGCGACCAGGAACGCCTCGAAGCGGTTGCGGCACACCCGAGCGTAGGCGGCCACGGTCAGGAACTCGTCCGCGGCGCGCACGAGCGGCCGGGCGACCTGCCGGCCCCAGAACTTCGCGCGCATCCGGGACAGGCCGTTACGCCGGCCGTAGCGCTCGATCTTCATCCGGATCATCCCGGCCAGCTCGTCCACCTCGTCGTGGGCGGCGATACCGAGCGTGCGGATGCCTTCGAGTAGCTGAAGCAGATCCTCGTCGTCCTTGATGTCGACGTCGGGCATGAGGCGGCGAGCCATCACTGTCCTTTCACGAGAGTAAAGGGCACGCCGGACGGGGTCGCCCGGCGCACCGCGGCCCCCGCCCTCGGCACGTCGCCGGGGCGAGGCGAAGCAGGAGGGCGCGACATGCGCCAGGGAAGAGCGGACAAGGGATGCGCGGCGCCGCGGGCGTCAGCCCGTACGGCGCCGCGGGTGGGTCAGTAGCGCTCGACGTAGAGCTGCCCGGCCCGGGTGGTCCGGATGATCACGTCGTGGGTGTGCACCTCGGCGCCGCCGGGCAGGATCACGTACGAGCTGCCGGGCCAGCGCTGACGCGCGTCGGCGAGGTCGATCGTGTCGTCCACAGTCACGGCCTCCAACAGGCCCCAGCGGACCAGATCGGTCAACTCGTCCATGGCGATCATGCCGAGCATGTAGGACAGGCTCAGACCCATACGGGATCGGCCGGGCGAGCGCAGCACCCGATGCGGGTCGTCGTTGGCGTAGCTCTCGCCCTGCCGGGACATGGTCAGATAGATGCGCTGCCGGTAGGTCTTAATCAGGCCCGGCGTGAGGCGCTCGACCTCGTCACCGTGCAGCTTGGCGACGATCAGGCCACGCTCGGCCAGGTCGCACACGGCCTCCGGGCTTGCGTCCTGCTGCTTGAGCACGTCGCCGAGCCGCGCCCGCTCACCGCACCGGGTGATCAGGGCTCCCAGCACACGCCATTGCTCGGGTTGAAGAGGGGTCTTCATCGCTCTCCGATCGTGAGGCTAGAACGGGGGTTCGTCGTCAGCCGCGGCACCGACCGCAGCCGTCTTGCGCGCCGCCGAGGCGGGCACGGACCACGGGTCGTCCGCCGAGCCGCCGCGCGGCGCACTCGCCGCGCCGGCCTTGCCCGGCTCGGCCGTGCGGGTCATCCGCATGACCTTGGCGCGGGCGTAGCGCAGGCTCGGGCCGACCTCGTCGACCTCCAGCTCATAGACCGTGCGTTTCTCGCCCTCGGTGGTCTCGTACGAGCGCTGCCGGAGGCGGCCCTGCACGATGACGCGGGCGCCGCGCTGAAGCGACTCGGCGACGTTCTCCGCCGGATCGCGCCAGATGTTGCAGGACAGGAACAGCGGCTCGCCGTCACGCCACTCGCCGGACTCCCGGTCGAGGTAGCGCGGGGTCGAGGCGATCCGGAACTTCGCGACCGCGGCCCCCGACGGGGTGAACCGCAGCTCGGGATCGTCGGTCAGGTTCCCGACGACCGTGATGGTGGTTTCGCCGGCCACGACGGGTGGCCTCCTTCGCAGAGGTGGGCTGACTGCCTCCTGGCAGCCACCGCACGAAACCGTTGTGCCGCAACGGTTCCGGCGGAGCGCTGTCAGGCCGCGGCCTGCCGTCGGCGGGCGACACCCTCAGCGATCGAGTGCTGGTAGTCCGCGGCGGTGGGGTATCGGGCGCCCGGGTCGGTGTAGGGCCGCGACTCGGAGGCGACCGCGGCGAGCAGCCGGGCCGTGCCCGGGTCGATCGGCCGGCGGCGGATCATGACCGGGGCCGCGGCCGGGGCGCCGGCCGCTGGCTGTCGGGCCGCATCGAGTCGCACCCGGTCGGACACGACGCCGGGCGGGTGGTCTGCGGCAGGCGGGCGGTGTGCCCGCACGCGGCGAACGTGGTCTCCACGAGCGGGCGATCGGAGGTGGTGTCGGCTGCCATACTGGGCGCCTCCTGACGGTTCCAGCGGGATCGAAGGGGTGACCGGCGGCACGGCACTTCACTTGGCGGTTGGGAGCCGTGCCGCCGGGCGAAATCAGTGATCGGCGTGCATCAGGTGAGCCAGGGCCGCGCCCATGCCGAGCACGGCGACCGGGATGCACGCGACCGCCGCGGTGACCGGCCACGGGGCCGTGGTCCAGCCGGCGGCGGCCATCAGGTGGTAGACGATCTGCCCGAGCCCGCCGACGATCAGCGAGGCGATCGCGGACCGCTTGGCGAACGTGCGGGCCTCGCCGACCGCGCGGCCGGACAGCCACGCGTAGAGGGCGTACGCGGCGTAGGTCTCGACGCCGATCGGTAGCGTGATCGCGGTGTTGAGCTGGAAGTCCGAGATGCCGGGCAGCAGCGTGACCATGCCGAAACCGGTCAGCCGGCCCATCTCGACCCAGCCGCCCCAGATCGCGGCGAACGCGGGCAGGCACAGCAGCAACACCGGCCAGACAACCGGCTTGCGCCGTGCCACGGTCGGCGTGACCGGTTCGTTCGGGTCGGGCCAAGGGCCGCGCTTGATCTCGGCCTCAGTCAGCACGTCCGGCTTGGGCAAGGTGCCGGGTCGGGCGTACGGCGTGAGTGGCTGCTGCTCGGTGACCGCGGTTGGAACCGGGTCCACGACCGGTTTGGCCTGCGGTTCCGTCGTGTCCGCGGGCGGCTCGTCGACGATGCCGTGCGCGGCTATGACCTCGGCGAGATCGATCACCGGAACCGGGTCCGGGGCGGGCTCGGCGGGCTCATCCAGCGGGTCTGCCGGAGCCTTGTCCGGGGCCGGCGCGGGCGGGGCGGTGAGCGCGGCGAGGACCGCGCGGGCCTTGGGCGTGCCCACCCGCAAAGCTTTCTTGAGGTGGTTCTGGGACGGGATCTCGCCCAGCTCGGCGGCGAGGTCGCGGGCCTGTGGGATCAGGTCGGCGACGTCGGGCGGGTAGGCGCTCGGCGCCAGCGTGGATGCGGTCATGCAGCGACCTCCGAGGATGCGCAGGAAAGGCACTCGCCGAGCGAGCGCGGGATCACGTAGGGCCGCACCAAGCGGCAGGTGGGACAGGTCCGGCGCGCCTGCATCGCCTTGCCGAGCGCGGCCCACACGGCCGGGGTGGCGGTGCGCTTGGGCCGGGCCAGGTCGAGCCGGTAGAGGTAGGCGGCCCGGGTGCCGCCGACACCGGCCCACAGGACTTGCGCGGCGACCGGCTGACCGCCGGGGCACAAGCCGCGTTCACGAAGCTGCCGGCGCGTGGCGTACCCGGCCGGAGCACCCCGCCACCAAAAGGTGGGGATGCCGTACCGGTCGCCGTCCGGGTCATGGAACGCGGCCCGGACGCGGGCCATCAGGCCGCGCGGCGCGGGGTCGGGCGGTACGAGCGACCGGCGAGGTAGGCGAACGTTTCGCGGATCACCCGGGCCTCGGCGCGGCGCAGCCGGCGCCAGTCCAGAGCCGTCGGGCCGCCGCGCTCGTCGGCGGTCAGGATGCTGATCTCGGCGTCGAGCCACGCCACCTCGGCGTCGATCCGCGGCTGTTCGGCCTCGATCGCGGCCAGCTCCGCAGGGCTCGGCTCGTCGTCGTAGTTGATGTGCTCCAACGGGGTTCCTCCTGAGACAGGGCCGGTGCGGCCCCAGCAGAAGCACTGGGGCCGCACCGGCAATTGGTGTTGATGGGTGGTTCAGGCGCTGGTGAGGATGTCGTCGAGTTCCTTGCGCATCCGGCGCTTGCCGCTCTTGACGATCCGTTCGGTGGCCTGCCGGTTGGCCTTGCGCGTTGCGCTGGCCTTCGCTGCCGCGGCGGACCGCTTCGCGGCCTGCTCCCGGGCCTCTTCGACCTCGCGGCTCTCGATCCGGTCGGACAGCCACTCGGAGAGCACGAACAGCGCGACGATCAGCACGCCGTAGATCCGCTCGCCGAGCGTGTTACCAGCGAAGACGTTGCACGCCAGGCTCAGCGCGCCGGCGGTGAGTTGGACTCGGAAGCCGAGCCGGCGGGTCGAGCTGGAGAACGCTTCGCTGCGCATGACCATGCCGATGACGGCGATGCCGTCGACCGCGAATGGGGTCGTCCAGGACTGCCAGCCGTGCAGGTCGAGCTTGTGACTGGCCTCGATGATGTGCGTGAATGACACCGCGAGGGCGCCGAGGAAGTACAGCTTCACGATGGCCTTGATCAGGGAAAACTTGGTCACTGATGGCTCCTTCGCGAAGCGGAGCACAACGCCTAACGGGGTGCTCTTGAACGCTTCGCGCTACGCGGGTGCCGGGGCCTCGAACCCCGGTGGCTGCCAGCCACCCAGCCAAACTCAGAAGATCAAACGTGGGCTTCCGATCTCGCTCGCCTCGCTCGCCCGGGACCTACCGGGGTCGACCGCCATGCGGCTCAATGCGAAGTAACTACTGCTCACGGCAAGCCCTGCCGCTGTACTGCTGGCACCGCTCACAACGCCGTCTCCCGACGGGCCGGCTAAAGCACCTGACCGTTTGCTTTGCAGATCCGGTCAACGCTGCCTCTGTGGAATTCTCAACGAACGAATGCGCTTGCTTCAAGCGCTTCCGTATTGCGCTTCAAGGTAGCGGTACGCGGACCGGTTGCGCAAGAGGGTGGCGGTATTGTGTTGGTTATGGCCGATGAACGAAGCGCTCTAGCTGCTGCAACGCGGCGCTACGAACGAACGGAAAGTGCCCACGAGGAGGCTCGACGCGAAGCGATCGAGGCCGTCTTGGCGGCCCTGCGGGCGGGAATCGGGCCGTCTGAGGTCGAACGGCTTTCGCCGTTCACGGCCGCTTACGTTCGCAAACTGGCACGCGAAAACGGCATCCCGCCAGCGGCGCCGGGGCCGAAGCGAGTAGTCACCACCTGAGGTCGGTACGTCGTCGTGGTCATGCCTCAACCATGGCGACGGAGTGCCCGCGGCGGCAGACGACAGAGGCGGACACAGGGGGACAGGGAACATGTCCACGGACAGAGCAGCGTCCGGCCGGCGCCTTCAGCCCAACCTTGTACTGACCGCCAAGCGCGAGGCTCGTGGATGGACCTCGCGACGCAGGGCGGCGCGCGAGTTGCACCGAATCTGGCAGGCGCACCTGCCGGGCTGCCCCGACATCGAGTCGCTTGAAAAGGCCATCTATAGGCACGAGACTGGGCGCGTACAGGTCCGCGATGATGCTTACCGTCGGTTGTATTGCCTAGCTTACGAGGCAACGCCGCAAGAACTGTTCGGCTCGGTCGAGACTGACGGGCGAAACGCTAGCCGCCTTGTTGTCACGTCGCATAAATTCATCCCGGCATTTGTCGGCGTCGAGCAGGCTGCCCAGCTCAGGGCCCGGCCGGATGCCGTGCCCGGTATCGAGCATTGGCTGGATTGCCGAGTGGCGCCTGTAGACGTCATAAGTGGGAGATGCGATCTACATGTATGGCCGTTCGGCGTAGCAATATTTCACCTGGTTGAAGAACTAGTATTACCCAACATTGCAGCGCTTAGTGTCTGGCGTGTGCAGTCGTACAAGGACAACATGGCTTGGGCAACTCGGCGGATACGCGACCTTGGTGGCGGTGAACGCGCTGAGGCGGCGTACGTTTTGAGTGCGTATTGGGTCAATGAGGCACCGTGGGATGGGGATGCGCTTGATACGGCCTTGCGCATACTGGCTATTCCGAAGATTCTTCTAGAACGCGATATCGACCCTGGGCAGTCTCTTCACAGGGCTGAATTGGTCGAGCGCGCTTTACTCGCCGAGGGTTTCGAGCATGCTGACATGATCCCTTTTGGTATCAAGGGGATCTCCATGGGCTACGCTTCATGGTCGGGCGTGGTGTACTACCCCGTTGCGAATCAGCGCTCATTAGCCGAGGATGATCTGGTGCACTGTGAGCTAGCGGTTCAGTCATTGTGGGCATACTCCGACCACCTCAATAGGCTGATCGAACGTGGATCCGATCCGTTCGTGCCGGACGAGTATGGTTGGCGCTTTGTTAGGGGAGCACGGTCGAGAATTACCAACGCGCGACCACAAGAGACCGAACAGCATCGCTCTATGAGAAACGCAATCCTCGCCACCTGTGATCTTGAAAGCAACCTCGCGCAAGCCATCGAAACACTTCGCCACAGTGCCGGAGGTAGGCCGTGATTCCCAGTTCATCAGTTCTAGTGGTAGTTGACGTTCAGAACGGATTCATCCGGCCACCCTCTGCTCCGGTGGTTCCCGTAATCGCCGGATTGGTTGAGCATTGGCAACAAGAGAGTGGCGCGGTGGTATTTACCCGCTATCTCAACTATCCCGGCAGTCCATTCGAGCGCATGATTCATTGGGAAAAACTTCAAGAGTCGCCGGAAACCGATATTGTTCCCGATCTCGCAGCCTTGGCAGAACATTCCATCACGCTCGATAAAAGAATCTACAGTCTGTTCTCTCCGGAGGGAGCGCAACTCGTCAAAGAGCGAGGATGGACAGATCTCTATATTTGCGGAATCGCTACGGAAAGTTGTGTACTCAAAACCGCTGTGGACGCATTCGAGTTGAATCTCACCCCGTGGGTTATTGCGGATGCTTCCGCCAGTCATGCCGGTCAAGAGGCGCATGACGCCGGAATGTTAGTGATACGTCGGTTCATTGGAGCGGGGCAGATCATCCGAGTTTCCGATGTACCTCTTTCCGTCAACGCCGCGGTGTAATGTAGCGATTGCGTTATTTATCGAAGTTTTTCGTCTGGATCAGACGGTAGCGAGGAGATCCGACGGTCAATTTCGGTAAGGTCCGGGTTGAATTCCGTATAGCCAGTCGCCCTGAAAGCCTCAAAGTGGGGTTGGAGTCCTTGCGTCATGATGTTGACTATTGCCTGAAGATCTAGTCCGTTGACAATCGCTGGTATTGTCTGCGGGGCTCTGTCGTATTCATTGCCGAGATAAAACTGGTGGCCGCCGGCTGAACGATCTTGACGGCCGTCCAGTCGGCGCCTCCATGCGACTACAGCGCGAGGGCCAACAGTGCCGTCCGTGACCGCATGATGCGCGTCATGGTTGAGGCCAGCCAGATAATTGGCGACCGCCAAATCTGAAGCCCTGCCTTTATCGTGCGCTTTTACTAGCCTAAATAGCGGTCTCATCCAGTCGTTCCTCTTGCTTAGTAGATACATGCCTCCCGATCCAGCTAGGCCGACACGCGGCGCAGGCGATCCAGGATTGCTGTCCGTTTGCCAACTCGTAAATCGGTACCAGTGCCGTCGCGTTGATCGTTCCACAACATTGTCAATGCTATAGAACCTTCGTCCTATGCCGCGAACGAATGCGGGGATGACGATGAAGTGCTGACCTCCGGGAGTGGAATATAGATGTCTCGGAAGTTGCGCATTGGAGGCATCGGAAAGCAAGCCGAGTGTCCGCTCAAACCCGAGCCCGCCTCGTCCTCGAAGGACGGCACTAATCCACTCTGATGGCTGCGTACCCCTGGAGGTGGCGCCTAGGCCCGCGTACGCGATCAGTCCAACGCCGTCTTCTGTTCGAAGCTCTACAATCTTCATTGCGTCGTCGATCGGTGGTCGTGCGCGACCAAAGGACAGCCGGCGGTCAGCCAGCAGCCAGATGCTCTCGCGACTGTGCACGCTGAGAATCAGAGTCACGAGGAGCATGTTAGACCCTGTTGGGCATACCTCTCGTCTGCACGAAAGTACAGCGACTGCTAGCTGTCTGATACTAGGTGCACCGAACGAGCGCCCGAGATTCGGAAGCTACAGCTGGGGACAACCTGGGGACCACACGGTGTGCACGTGAGTGCGCGGGCCTCCACACTTGACAGTCGCTTGAACGACGTGCGTCGCGCATGACGTGCGCAAACGTCTACTCCAACGGCCTGGGGGTCGTGCGGTTCGGGAATGAGTGCTCGACGGCAGCGGAAAAGGGTCTCGCGGCCCCCTCTCACTGCGGCAGCGGGCCTGGCCGTTCCAGGCCGGCGTCCAGTCTGCGCCTCCGGAGGCCCGGCCCCAGCGAGGGCAGGGGCCGGGCGCGGATTAGCTGGCCGCGTCCGGCCCGGCGCCCTGGACGAGCCTGAGCGATTGTCAAGACGACTGGAATGTCAAGTAAGCATTCGCTCTAGAACCCAAGCATGAATATCGTCCACGACCGCCTTGTACGTGGAGACACTGAGCTGACCCCCCCGATAACTTTGCCCATGTGCTGTTTTATTACGTATTTCGACGAGTGCGCCTAAGGAGTTGCGCCTCTCGTGCGCATTCAAGAACTCCGCTAGTTCCTGTGACCACGTCTCGCCGAAGCGGCTAATCAGGGTTTCCAAAGCGCCCGGAGAAAGGTTAGGCGCCTTCTTAAAGAAGGATATGCCGAAATTGCGCACTGCCTCGTTGTGCGAATCGGCTAAGAAGCCGCTGACCGCCTCGAAAAGCAGCTGCTCAAGATACCCCGAAAGGCGGATACACATATACTTGTGCAGGTCCTCTTGCAAGCTGAAGTCCAAGTCGACCAACGCCTGCCTGTAGCGCAGATAGGCGGCGTCCAGCTCGGACTTTATTCGCAGGACCGCTACTCGTGCCTTATCCTTGCTCGTCGGCAAGGGATTCTCCCATGAAGGCACGGGTTGCGAGCTTTATCCGAAGACTCACCTGGTCGCTGTGGGACGTACTTTCCGATACGGCGTTAAGGTAGTCGTCGTTTGAAGTTAGCGTTTCTAGGGCTTCGCGTACGTTGTCAGCGTCAAGATCCGCCTGAGTCAATGCGGTCATCAGTCCTACAAGCACAGCATCCGTGTGGGCCGCGTTGATTTGAGTCCCCCTAAGGCGCAGCGCAGCGCGTCCTCGTGCCTCATTTAGTAATTGAGCGGCACGCTCAAAACGGGAGCGCACCCCTTCAGCATCTGGGGGAAGCTGATCTTGATAGATTTCGAGGTAGTCATTAAGATACCTCGCCATCGGCGGCCGGAAGGACTTGGTTCCGCGCGCCACTGGCATTAGCGAAAGTGCCCTTAGGATCAACTCATGATCTTTGAGGTCCTTATTGTGTGGGCCGAACACTTCACGCCAGTTCTCATCTTGGTTAAGGTCCCGGATGAAGTTGACCGTTGTTCCGGCGTATAGTGCGACCCTGATCTGCTGAGGTTTGAGGTTTGTGCCCCCACTATTGATGCGCTCAAAAAGGGAATACACCCCTCTCTTGCCGTCCGGCCCCTTCGGCACAACGATCGTGGCTTGGATGAAGGTGTTATCGAAAAGTCGTTGCGCCTTAGGGTCAAGATTCTCGTAGGTGCTTCCTTTGAACTCGTCACCCACGTATCTCAGCGAAAATTTGCTGCGGCCCCGCGGCGTTCGCCAGTAGCCCGTCTTAAAGGCTTGGAGGGTTGTCATTCTCTGCTGACCGTCCAGTACTAGATACCGGCGATCGCTGAGTTCGACTAAGAATACTCCAGGTACAGGATATCCCAGAAGAATGGACTCGATAAAGCGATCCATCTGGGGCTTCTTCCAGACGAGCCCTCTCTGGAAGCCTTCAAAACCAGCCATTTCCTCCGAGTTGATCGGCTCGAAGGTTGGAATGATGAAAGTTTCGTTGTTCAACCTCTTCACAAGGCCGTCGACATCGAAATCTGCTCCGAAGTACCGAAGAGCGTCTTCGGCGTGAACGGGGTCGCTGTCCACTTCGTCAACTTCGGTATCAAGATCGACAACCTGCGAGCTGTCCTCAGGTTGGCTGTCTTCGAGGTCCTCAGGATCGGTAGAGTTGGCCTGCTGGTCGTCTGTCATACCGCGAATCCTAGTGGAGAGGCGCTAGATCGTGGATCTCATGTCCGAACGCGGGCGGTGGACGTTCCTTCTTGGAGTTGAGCGCGGGCGCCGCCCTAGATCGTCAGATCAAGCGGGAGATCTGAGATGTCCTTGAGCCGGCGTCCCTTAATCATCGTCTCAAGTAATTCGAGGTTGTCATCATTGCCGTGCTTTTCCATCGCATCTAGGAGCTCAGGCAGAGCAATGTGGTAGACACAGTCCACGTCACCCGTTCCAAGAGCTAGGGACGACAGCCGAGAGGGCGTTGGCTCCGCCGTGACAACTACGATGTGGGGCAAGCGGCCCTTTCGGTTACGGATGAGGTTGAGCGCCTCCGATCGAGCGTTCTGCGCTCTATCCGACCGGAGGGTCCACTTGCATGACACTACAGCATGAAGGATTGGCAGTCCCTGCATGTCTGCGCGGATCGCTGTCAAACGTGCGAACTGGTCATCGACTAGTAGAGATCCTTCATTAATGTGGTCGTCGGGCTCAGGCTGCCGAGTAACGACGATGTCAGGCGAGATCGCGTACGCGTTACCGAGCACGGAGATGAGCGTCGGATCCCGCTCGATTGCCTCCGCTAGGTCGGCCAGGTGCTGGTAGGGCTCGTAGGCCGCTATGGCCGAGCGTCGGGTGTTGCCGATCTTCCGTACTTCCCACTTCCCGGGGCGCAACATCCAGAAGGCGGGAAATGTCGCCCCAAGGTAGTTCGCCGTGGCCTCCTCGAATGAACCCCCGAGTGTCTGGCCGGCAGCGCGCTCGGCCTCGGTATCTACGAGGAGGGACGTGGCGATCTCGGCGCCGACCGCGACCGACAGCCGATTGGCGCGGTCGGCGATCGAGGCGACGCCTCGAGCGTCAACCGTGAGGGTGCCTTCCGCTACAAGGCCAGCGTGGAACTCAGACCTCATCTGCTGGATGAGTGATTCGTGGTGCGACACCGTCATTGTCTATCAGATCGAGACGGCGGTTCAGCAGTCACAGGGCTCCGCGAGGATGGGTCGCAGGGGACCACCTGGGGACCACACGGTATGCGCGCCTGTGCGTGGGCCCACACGTTTGACGTAGATCTGAACGGCGCGCATCACGTTTGACGTGCAGAAGCGCCAACATCAACGGCCTGGGGGTCAAGGGGTCGCAGGTTCAAATCCTGTCAGCCCGACAATCCAGAAAGGGCCCAGGGTCAGGCTATATACCCTGACCCTGGGCCCTTTCTGCTGTCCAGTAGTCTGGATTCCTACTAGGCGGCTCGGAGTTGGGGCCGTTGGTGGCGCTGAGTGCCGGGCGTCCGGGCGAGCCGAGTGCCAGGCATCGTCGTGAGGGTGCTGGATTGGTCAGTTGAGTCGGATCGGTGTGCGTTCATCTCCTCTCAGAGTCGTTCCGCGAAGCCGGTGCTGGGCGCACACGGGCGATGAGCCCGGCCAGGATCGGCTGGCTCCGGCCGGCGCCCCGGCCATGGCGATAGCCATTACAGTCGCATTCGTGAGCGCAGATCAGGGTCTTGTCCAGGTGTCCGATTCGTTCGGTGTACGCCGTGCCCGAGCCGGATCGATCGTCGCGGATGACGGGGCAAACTATCAGGTCAAATGGGATGACACCGGCGAGGAAGAGCTTGTCCCGCGGGGCGCCGGCGTTCACGTCGCGGCGAGGGGCTCGCTGCGTTTCCTGGCCCTGTCCGACTCCCGGCTGTTCCACGCCATCTTTGCCCAAGAGCCCCTCGCGGTGATTCTCCGCCTGTTGGCCGAGTCGTCGGTCCCGCTGAAGGTGCGAGAGATCCGGGAGCGTCTGGCCGAGCTCGGTCTCCGGAACGAGACCTGGGCCCGGCACGGGCCCCGCGCGCTGGCGGTTCTGCCCAAGTGGCCAAATGTCGTCCGACGTCAGAAGGGCGACACTCTGGCCTACACCTGGGTGGGGGACGACCTTCCCGAACTCCCGTCAGAGGCCGAGCCGGAACCGGAGCCGGCACCTACGCCCGCGCCTGCGTCGAAGCCCACTCCTTCTCCCACCAAGCCGATCGCGGCGGCTGCGACACCGGCCGAACCGGCGGTGCCGTCCGCCGAGCGCCTTCGGCGCCAGATGAACGCCGCGCGGAGCCTCGGCGAGGTCGCTCGCCTGCTCACGCTCCCGAGAGAGTTCGTGGCTGAGCTGTCACCGGAGGTGGTCGCCTCCGCGCTCCGACGGGTCGCCGCTGAGGATCGGCTGGTTGCGGGCTGGCTCGACGCCCTGACCGCCTCCGGGCCGATCGGTGCGCTGACCGAGGAGCTGGCGACGGCCCGGGCGGCTAAC
The DNA here is from genome assembly GCF_900215205.1 of Paractinoplanes atraurantiacus. Lineage (GTDB taxonomy): Bacteria > Actinomycetota > Actinomycetes > Mycobacteriales > Micromonosporaceae > Actinoplanes > Actinoplanes atraurantiacus. Next base: position 153,627 of record NZ_OBDY01000014.1, on the reverse strand, counting down.
GCCGCACTCCAGAGCCGGGTCGATGAGCTGGAGGAGTGGTGGACGGCCCTTGAGCAGAGCACCGATCCGGGCGCCGCAGTCCGTCAGCCGGGTAGCTGAGGAGCTCCCGGTGCGCCGACTCGGAAGTGGGTAGGTCGACCGGTGCGATGCCAGCCCACGCGACGGCCTGGCCAGCGCGTGCCTCAGACATTCCTCAGCTGCGGCTGCAGCCGGCGGCAATCAAGGTGCTTCTGCGCGGCTGAAGGAATCGGCTGGAGTGGACCATGTCCATGCCCATCGGTGGCAACGAAGGCGACCTGATGCCGCGCCGCTACGGGCAGAGCGCGGTTGCCCGTTCGTGCGTGAGCAAACGCGGGGTGCTGCGAAACATGCTGATACCTAGTCGAACGACGCATGCCTTCAGGCTGGAAGGCCGGGCATCGTCATTGGCATGTCTACCGCGTTGCACGCCCACCTGCGTGACACCGACACCGTGACCGTGCAGACCGTCGCCGCCGACGGTTCGGTCCACCGAACTCCGATCTGGGCCGTCGATGTCGTCGGGATCTCGTACATCCGCTCCTCGCACGGCCCGTCAGCAGCCTGGTATCGGCGGGCGGTCGGTCCGGAAGGGCTGGCCGTAATCGTCGACGGGCGGCCGGTGCGGGTCACCCTGACTCCGGTCAAGAACGAGCAGGTCCTCGACGACGTCGACAGCGCCTACCGGACCAAGTACGCCGACCAGCCCCGGTTCGTACGCAATCTGGTCAGCCGCACGGCACGACCGGCGACCCTCCGCGTCGACCCGGCCTGACCGGCCGCCCGGACGTCCTTGCGAAACAGACCAGCGAAGGGAGCAAGAAATGGCTCAGGAGAATCGGATCCAGGTCGGCGTAGAACGTGTTGTGCTGACCTCGGACCGGCCGATCGACGAGGTGCTGGCCGACGTGAACGCCGGTATCGGGCAGGCCGATATCGCTGTCCAGGCCAAGACCTGGGCGCAGGCGCGGACGTACCCGGATTTCGAGGAAGCGGTGCGGGCGATGGCGGGCCCGTCCGGGCTGACTCGCTTCATGCACATCGGCCTTGATACGGCGCTGCGCAAGAACCCCGACATCACGCCGTACCGGCTGGAAAGGATCATCGCCGGCAATCCGGTCACGATGAGCGGGATGACCCGGTACGTGCCGCACGCCGGCTCGTACGCCCCCGTCACGATCCTGATCTGGCAGGCCGGCGACCAGGTCAATCTGGCGTACGACACCATGGTCAGCTATCTGAGGCCGTACGGCGATGAACGAGCTCTCGCGGTCGCGAAAGAGCTGGACGACGAGGTGCTGACGCTGCTGCGTGCTGCGGCCGGATGATCCGTACGACGGGTCCGTCGTGACCGTAGGCCAGTCGAACAACGGATACCGCCGTCAGTGAGCAAGGGAATCGTGGCCTGCATCTGAGGATCAACGAAGGGAACCTCGATGCGAGCCGTAATACTGTCCACCTCCCACAAGCTTGTCGACGTCGAAGTGCCCGATCCGGAGCCGGGTGCCCACGACCTGCTGGTGCGGATCGAGGCCGTCTCCGTCAACCCGGTCGACGTCAAGAGCCGCGGCGGATCGCACGACGGCGAACCTCGGATCCTCGGCTACGACGCCGCCGGGGTGGTCGAAGCGGTCGGGCCGAAGGTCACCCGATTCCGCCCCGGCGACGAGGTCTACTACGCCGGCAACGTGCGCCGCCAGGGCAGCAACGCCGAACTGCAGGTGGTTGACGAACGGATCGTCGGTCACAAACCGGCCGGCCTCGACATGGCTCAGGCTGCGGCGCTTCCGTTGACCACTATCACCGCCTGGGAGTCGCTTTTCGAGCACCTCGGCCTCACCGCGGAAAGCACCGGCACTCTCCTGGTGGTCGGCGCGGCCGGTGGTGTCGGATCGATGGTCACCCAACTCGCCCGGTCCCGTACCGAACTCACGATCATCGGCACGGCGTCCCGCGCCGACTCGCAACGCTGGGCCCGCGAGATGGGGGCCGATGAGGTTGTCGACCACCATCAGGGGCTGGCTCGACAGGTGCTCAAGTCGCATCCGGACGGCGTCGAATACGTGTTCTCGCCGCACTCCGCCAGCAACGTCGGCGAGTACGCGCGGGTCCTCAAACCGTTCGGCCACGTCGTGGCGATCGACGAGGTCGACGACATTCAGCCGTTGAAGGCGAAGAGCATCGCCTGGCATTGGGAACTGATGTTCACCCGGCCGACCTATGCCCCGGACGACGACAGTCAAGGCCGTCTGCTCGACGAGGTCGCCCGCATGGTCGATGCGGGGGACATCCGCAGCACCCTGACCACCCGGCTGGGGCCGCTGGACGCGGCGACCCTGACCGAGGCGCACCGCCTGGTCGGCACCGGTTCGGGCGTCGGCAAGGTCGTGGTGCAGAAAGAACCGGCTGGACCCCGGTGAAGGGCCCAGCGGGCGTCCCCGGAGCGCCCGGCAACGGTCAGCCGGCGTCGAGCATGGCGGCCAGCTCGTGGCGGCCGCCGACGCCGAGCTTCGGGTAGGCGTGGTGGAGATGCGTGCCGATCGTCCGCATCGAGAGGTTGAGGCGGCTCGCGATCTCCTGATTGCGCAGGCCGCGGGCGGCTAGCAGGACGACGTTGCGCTGTTGCGGGCTGAGGCGGTCGAGCGGGTCGGTGGCCCCAGGCGCGGCGACCGGCTTGGCGGGGTCGGCCCCGGCCGCCCGCAATTCGTTGCGGGCGGTGTCGGCGAAACCGGCCGCGCCCAGGTCCTCGAAGGCAGCCAGCGCTGTCGACAGTTCGACCCGGGCGGGCCGGATCCGCCGGTCGCGCCGCAGCCGGATGCCGTGCTGAAGGTGCGCCAGCGCGCCTTCAAGCGGGCCGGCCGCGTCGAGTGCGGCTGGGCGGAGGTCGCCGTTGAGCAGGGCCCGGACCTGCTCGCTCGCACCGGCCGCGTCCATCACCCGGCCGGCGTCGCCGACGCGGTCGGCCCAGACGGCTGTGAGAGCCAGGAAGGACAACATTCGGCCGTACGGGTCGAGGTGCCGGCCGTGTCCGCCGGGGTCGAAGAAGTCACGGAAGTGCTGGTAGGCCCGCTCGTGATTTCCGTCCGCGAACTCGGCCAGGCCCTGCGCCTCGTGGACCCAGGCGACGAGCCGGCCGGTGGGCCGCATGACCGGGCGGAGGCGGGCAGCGGCGCGGTCGCCGCGGAGCCCGGCCAGGACCGCACGCAGAGTGGCGACCTCCGCCGCCAGTACGGCCAGGCCGGATACGTGGCTCAGGTTCTCGGCCTCGGTGAGGACGGCGTCGGCGGCGGCCCAGCGCCCGGCGTTGATCAGCGCACCGGCGCGGGGAAGGAACAGTTCCGGGAACCCGAGCCGCGAGTCGGCCTCGTCCGGCTCTCGTCCGCGATAGACGTCCAGGATGTACGCCGCGTCCGGGTCGTTTGCGAGGTCGGCGGCCTCGTCGGTGCGTCCGCTTCGGCACAGGGCCAGCACGGCTTGCACCGTGGCGTCGCGGGTGGCGCCACCGTGAGCTTCCGCGGCGGCGTGCAGCTCCAGCACCCAGTCGGGACGGCCGGCGGTGAGAGCCGCGGCCGAGTACCGCCGGGCGGCGTCGGCCGGATCCGGTGAGAGCTCGGCCGCCCAGGCCAGCGTGTCGGCCCGGCGATCGGGGCCGGTGACCCGGTCGGCGGCCCGTTCCAGCGCGGTGGCGATCGGTTCGCTCGGCCCGGCCGCCGCGGCCGCCTGATGCGCGGCGGCGATCGGCCCGGCGGTGGTCGTTTCGGGCGCCGTGGCCGTCCGGTGCGGGGCGCCCGGCAGTACCGCGGCGAACCTGTCGTGCAGGGCCGCTCGCTCCAGCGCCGAACAGGACAGGTAGGCCGCGACCCCGGCCGCCGGGTCGGCGAATCGGACCGTACGGCCGTCGGTCTCGAGCAGTCCCGACGCGACAGCCGAAGTCAGGACCTCTTCGGGCACCCCGCTCGCCGCGAGTACCGCTGTGACGTCCTCGTCGGTCAGTTGGGCGCTCACCTGGCGGGCGAGGGCCAGCGTGGCGGGGTCGAGACCGGCCAGGTCGGCCGCGTGGCGCTGGCGCAGCGGGTCCGACCGCGACGGCGGCGGTTGCAGGACCGCCCAGGCCGGTGCCCCGTCGAATGCCGCGGCCAGCTCCACGATGGCGCGCGGCTTGCCGCGGGCCCGGTCCAGCAGGCGCAGGCGCGCACGGCCGGAGAGAGCCACCGCCTGGCGGTCCAGCAGGCGCGCGGCGTCGACGTCGGGGAGTGGCCCGAGCTCGATCGTGCACATGCCCGGCCACAGCAGGTCGGCGGCCCGGTGCCGGCGCACGCCCAGAAGGAACACGACCGGGTTGCGGTACGTGCGGCGGCCGAGGTCGCGCAGGACGCGGGCCGACAGCGGGTCGCACAGGTGCAGGTCGTCGACCACGATCAGCAGCGGCCCGGTCCGCCCGGGCGCGGCCAGCAGGCGGTGCGCGCCGTCGGCGAGAGCCGCGGCCAAATCCTGGCCGGCCCGCGGGCGCAGTGTTGCCGCCGCCGTCACCGCCGACCGGTCGTCGTCGGTCAGGATGCCGGCCACGGCCGCGCGCAGTGGCCAGATGAGCTGTTGCAGCGCCGCGCCCTCGTGGTCATGCTCGTCGCGGTGACCGGCCATGTGCACCACGTGGTGGCCTCGGGCGAGGGCGTCCTCGGCCGCCGCTGTCAGGAACGCCGACAAGCCCTGGCCCGCGCCGGCCACGACACCGATCTCGAAGCCGGCGTCGAGGGCGGTGCGCAGGCGCGCCCATTCGTCGTCCCGGCCCAGCAAGGTCGTCCCCACGGTCATCCCCTCCGTCTCGCGTGGCGCCGACCGGCCACACGATCGACTGTGCGGGAGGAGACTCGCGGCGGTTATCAGTCGAATGACAACTGTTGCGCGGGCAACAGCAGTGGTCCGTTCGGACCTTAACGCCAGCTCAGCGCTGAAATAGACTCCGTCCGTGATCTTGCCGCAGCAGTCCGGAGCCCTGGTCGGCCGAGCTATCGAGAGCGAAAAGCTCGGCACTCTGTTGGAGGGCGTGCACGACCGGGGCACGGCGGTTCTGATCGAAGGCACACCCGGCATCGGCAAGACGTCCCTTTTACAGGATTTGTCGGCACGCGCGCTGGTATCAGGGTTTCGGGAGCTGGCGGCGCGCGGGGTCCAGGGCGTGGGCGCCACCGGCTTCGGCGGCCTCCACCAGGTGCTGCACCCGGTTCTGGACCGGGTGGCCGCCCTGCCCGAGAGTCAGCGGGCGGCGCTGCTGGTGGCGTTCGGCGAGCAGGAGGGCCCGGCCCCCGACCGGCTGCTGATCAGCCTGGCCGTGCAGAGCCTGCTGGAGGAGGCCGCCGCGGCGGGCCCGCTCCTGATCACGGTGGACGATCTGCACTGGCTGGACCGGTCGAGCGCGGACGTCATCGCCTTCGTGGCCCGCCGGCTCGCCGCGGCACCTGTGCTGCTGGTGGCCACGACCCGGACCGATGCCGCGTACCCTGATCGCGGCGGGGCGTTCCCGGAGGTCATCCGGCTGTCCACGCTCGCTCCGGAGGACGCCTCGGCGCTGCTCGACCGGGTCGCGCCCGAGCTCGGCGCCCGCCCGCGGCGCAAGCTTCTGGCCGCGGCGTCGGGCAACCCGCTGGCATTGCGCGAACTGGCCGCGGCGACGGCCGGTGGAAGCCTCGACGACAGCGACCGGTTGCCGATGACCGAACGTCTCGAGCAGGCCTTCATGGCCGAGGTCAACCAGTTGCCGGTCGCCGGCCGGAGCGTGTTGCTGCTGGCCGCGGCGGGCGAGGATCTGGCCGCCGGCGAGTTCGAGGCGGCCCTCGGCGCGGCCGGGCTGTCGCCGGCCGACCTCGAGCCGGTCGAACGCAGCGGCCTGCTGCGGATGGACGGCGGCCGGGCCGTCTTCTCCCACCCGCTGGTCAGCTCGGCCGTCTACGGAGGCGCCTCGCTGACCGATCGGGCCGGCGTGCACACCGCGCTCGCGAGCGTGGCTCACGACCCCGGCCGGGCGGCGCTGCACCGGGCCGCGGCGGCGTTCGGATTCGACGAAGACGTGGCGGCCGATCTCGAGGCGGCCGCGAATCAGGCCCGCCGGCACGGCGCCCATCCCGAGGCCATGATCGCCTTCCGCCGGGCGGCCGCGCTGTCGCCGGCCGTCGCGAACCGGGTCCGCCGCCTGGCCGCGGCCACCGAGTCGGCCCGCGCCGGCGGTCTGTCGGCCGAGGCGGCCGACCTGGTCCGCGAGGCGTTGCCGCTGGCCCAGGACCCCACCGACATCCGCGTCCTGGCCCGGGCCGAATGGCTGCTCAGTGTCACCGGGAGCCTGGCCGGTCCGAGCGTGCTCGACCTGGTCGCCCTGGCCGCCCGGCTCGGTCGGGCCGAGGGCGCGCGGCCCGCCGACCAGATCGAGATCCTGCTCTGGGCGGCCAGCAACTCGCGGACCTTCCAGGAACCGGAGGAGGTCCGCCGGGTGGTCCGGGCGGCGCTGGAGGAGATCCCGCCCGGCGACCGGGACGAGTTGCATCAGGTCGGCATGGCGCTGATCGCTCCCGGTGGGGGCGCCACCTTCCGCGATCTGTCCGCGCTGGCCCCGCGGATCCTCGCCATCGACCCGGTGATCATGAATTTCCTGGCGTTCGCGGCCGAGGGCGAGCAGGACCTCGCGACCGCGGTGGAATGCTGGACGATCGCGGCCGACCACCACCACGCGGCGGGCCGGCTCGGCGACGAGGCGACCGCGATCTGTGGCCGGTCCTCTCCTCGGATCGTCGCCGGCGACCTGATCGGCGGGCTCGCCGACGGCGAACAGGCGCTGCGCCTTTCGGCCGACTTCGACCTCGGGATCACCGGGGCGATGGCCGCCGCCGACGTCGCGCTGGGCAGCGCCCGGATCGGTGACCTGGCGCGCGCCCGGTCGGCGATCGAGCAACTGGGCGAGTTCCCCGGCGCCGAGGTGCCCCGCATTCAGGCTGTCACCGCCTGGGCGGAGGGTCTGATCGCGCTGGACGAGGGCCGGTACGCCGACGCGCTCACCGCTCTCGAGGGCACCTCGGTCAACGAGCCGATCGAGTTGTGGGCGGCCGCCGACAGCGTCGAGGCGGCCGTCCGGGCCGGGCGTACCGAGGCGGCGCAACGGCGGCTCGCCATGCTCGCCACCGCTGCCGCCGGGCTGCCGGGTGCCACGAGCCTTCAGCACGCCCGGGCTCGGGCGCAGGCCCTGCTGGCCGTCGATGGACAGGCGCGAGAGCTCTTCGAGGCTGCTGTCGAGCACGGCCTCCGGGCCGGTTCGGCGTTCGACCTCGGACGTACGCGGTTGCTGTTCGGTGAGTGGTTGCGCCGCGCCCGGCATGTCGCCGAGGCCCGTGAACAGCTCACCGCCGCCGTGGAGCTGCTCCGCGAGGCCGGCGCCGAGAGCTGGGCGGCGCGCGCCGGGAACGAGCTGGCCCTGGCGGGTTCGGGCGTGGCCGGTCAGCGTGCCCGGCAGGACCCGACCGGGCTGTTGACCACGCGCGAGGCGCAGGTCGCCGGGCTGGCCGCCCGCGGGCTGACCAACAACGAGATCGCCGGTCAGCTGCACCTTTCGCCGCGCACCGTCGCCGACCACCTGCAGAAGATCTTCGGCAAGCTCGGCATCTCCCAGCGGTCGCAGCTCGCCGTGCTGTGGGCGGCCGGCCGCTGACGTCTCGTACGCGGCCAGGGCGGCGCGCAGCCCGGACCGGCGGGTGACGCCCAGCTTCGGGAAGGCGTCGTAGAGGTACGCGCCGACCGTCCGGGAGGCGCAGTGGATCCGGACGGCGATCTGCTTGTTGGTCAGGCCGTCGGCCGCCAACCGGGCTACCCGCAGCTCCTGGGCGGTGAGGGCGGTGAGGGCGGTACGGGCGCCGGCCGGTGTGCTCGCGGTGACTCCGGCCCCGCGCAGCCCGGCAGCGGCCAGCGCGGCCCACGGGCGGGCGCCGGCCCGGCCGAACAGGAAGCGGGCCTCGGTGAGCTGCTCGCGGGCGGCCACCATGCGCCCCCGCAGGCGTAGCCAGGTTCCGTAGGCGAGCAGGGTGCGGGCCAGCTCGAGCGGGACGCCGGCCGCGCGGCCCGCGGCCGCCGACTGCTGGAACCACGGCTCGGGGTCGCGGTCGTCGAGCAGTGCCCGGCCGCGCAGCACCACCGTCCACAGGTGGCCGGAGTCCAGGGCGGCAGCCGCTCGGGCCGCCTGGTCGACCCGCCGGGCCGCTTCGGCCCGGTGAGCCGGGTCACCGGTTCCGGCGGCGGCCCAGGCCAGGTCACCGACCGCGTTCCAGGCGATGGTGCGGTGGCCGTCGAGGGCCCGCAGCGCGTTCCAGGCGTCGCCGAACCGTCCCTCACGCAGCGCCACCAGGCCGCCGGCCCAGCCGTTGACGGCCGTGACCAGCGCCGGCGCGGCCGTCGCGGCCGGGACGGGGGAGGAGGCGGGGCCGGGAGAGGACGCGGGGCCGGCGGTCCAGGCCGCGGTCAGCGCGAGGCCGGCGCCGGCCAGCGCCCTCAGGCCCGGCAGACCGAGCTCGGTTGCGAGCCGGGCGGCGCGGATAGTGCGCGCCTCGGCGTCGGCGAGCCGGCCGCGAATCACACGGCTCACCGACTCCTCGGCCAGCAGGGCGACGCGATCGGCCACCGCGCCCGGGCGTGCGTTCAGGGCTTCTCCGACCAGGTCCCAGCACTGCCCGGCCAACTCGGGAGCGTGCTGGGCCTCGGCCGCCCGCGCGCAGTCGGCCAGCTCATCGGCGACGTCGTCGCCGGGCGTCTCGGCCCGCAGGCGTTCGCACGCCGCAGCCACGCGATCGGCGAGAGCGGGCAGCCCGTCGGCGGAAGTGGACGGGCCGGTGCCGGACAGCGGGTCGCGGGCCGGCTCCGGGGCGGCGTTGGCCGGCTCGAGCCCGGCCCCCTCGGCGAACAGCAGCTTGGTCGTGGTCAGAGTCAACCGCGCACGTACGGCCGGGGCCGGCCCCGCCGCAGCGGCGGTGCCGACCAGGGTGTGCGCCTCGGCGTTGCGGCCCGCCTGCCGGGCCAATTCGGCTGCGCCGGCGAGCCGGCGGGTGCGGTCGGCCGGGCTCGGTGACAGGGCCGCCGCCCGCTGGAGCAGCCCGACCGCGCCCGGCAGCGCACCCTGGCCGGCCGCGTGACGGGCCGCCGACTCGAGGCCGGCCGCGGCGGTCTCGTCCTCGGCGGTACGCCGGGCCGATCGGTGCCAGGTGGCCACGGTGGCGTCGAGGGTGGTGGCGGCCAGGGCGTCGTGGGCCTGGTGCCGTTCGGCCGGGTCGGCCGCGCCGTACAGGACGGTTCGCAGCAGCGGGCCGCGGATCCGTACGAGGTCGCCGAACACGGACACCAGCCCGGCCCGCTCGGCCGGTGCAAGGTCTTCCGGGACGAGCCCGAGGCGATGGGCGGCCGCGGTCAGCTCGGGCACCCGGTGCTGCTCGGCCGCGGCCACCAGCAGCAGGAACCGCCGGGCGGCGGCCGGGAGTCCCGCGGTGTCGGCAAGCACGCTGGCGGCCAGTCGCCGGGTCACCGGCAGCGGCTCGTACGGCGGGACGTCGCCGGTCCGCGCGAACTCCCGCAGCGCCAGCGGGTTGCCCTGTGCGGCGTCGATGACCCGGGCCCGCGACGTCTCCGGCAGCGTGGCCACCAGCTCTCCGGCCGCCTCGGCCGGCAGCGGGCCCAGTGCTACCGGAACGGCCGGCCAGTCCGGTTCGTCGTCGGCCACCGAACCGGCGGTCACCAGCAGGATCGGGACGTCACGGAGGCGGCGGGCCAGGAAGGTCAGCACCCGGGCGGTCGCCGGCCCGGCCCGGTGCAGGTCGTCGACGAGCAGGACCACCGGCCGCCGCCGGGCCTCGGCCCGCAGGAGGGCGAGAACCGCGAGGCCGGTCGCTGGGGCCGGGTCGGCGACCGGCCGTAGCAGCTCGTCCAGGTCGCGGCCGCGCAGGACCAGGTGACCGGCCTGCCGGGCGCGGTCGGCGACGAGATCGAGCAGAGACGTACGTCCGGAGCCGGGCTCGCCGAGGATCGCCACCGGGGTGTCGAGCCGGTCCAGGGCATGGGAGAGCGTCGCGATCTGCCGCTCGCGGCCGATGAGCGTCCGAGACACGATGCACCCCCTTTTCGTCATCGACCAATCTGCCGGAGAAGATCGTGCGGGGGCACCCGTTGAATGACTGAACAAGGTGCGGGGCCGCCCGGATTACGCTTGCTGCCGTGCCGATCATGGGGCGAGATGCCGAGCTGAGCGTGCTGACCGGCGTCCTCGACCGGCTGGGCCCCGGTGGCCGGGCCGTGCTGATCGAGGGCCAGACCGGCGTCGGCAAGACGGCACTGACCGAGACGCTCGCCGACGAGGCGGGTGGGCGTGGCCTGCCGGTGCTGCTCACCGGCGGCACCGGCGACGACTCGGGGCCCGGGGAGCACGCCGGTCTGCACGAGCTGCTCCACCCGTTGCTCGAGGACGCCCTCGGCCTGCCCCGGCGCCAGCACGAGGCGCTGCTGACCGCACTCGGCCTCGCCGCCGGTCCACCTCCCGACCCCCTGCTGGTCGGCCTGGCCACCCTCGGCTTGCTGGAGAAGGCGGCCGGCACCGGGGGACTGCTCGTGGTCGCCGAGGACGTGTACCGGCTCGACCCGGAGAGCCTGGCCGCCATCGACTTCGTGGCCGGGCGGTTGAGCAACGCCCCGATCGCGATCCTGGCCACCACCCGTCCCGGGATGCTGCGTACACCGCTGTTCGCGGGGCGTGAGGTGACGCTGCTGACGCTCGGGCCGCTCGACGACGACGCGGCCGGGTTGCTGCTCAGCGCCACCGCCCCCGAGATCGGCGAGGACCTGCGCCGCCAAGTGCTGGCCGAGGCCGGCGGCAACCCGCTGGCAGTGCGGGAGTTCGCGGCCGAGGCCCGGCGCTTCGTGGGCCGTGCCGCCACCCCGGGCCGGTTGCCGGCCCGATTGCCGGTGAGCCGCCGCCTGCAACGGGCCTTCATCGGCGACCTGGCGTCGTTGCCGGCGGCCAGCCGGATGTTGCTGCTCATCGCGGCCGCCGGAGATGAGCACTGCACGCTGCCGGAGGTCGTCGCGGCCGCGGCCCGGGCCGGGGCGGGACCGGCCGACCTGAGCCCGCTCGAACGCGGACGGCTCCTCGCCGTACGGTTCGGGCGCCTGACCTTCGATCACCCACTGGTCCGGTCGGCCGTGTACAGCTCGGCGTCGCTGGCCGAGCGGGCCGCCGCGCACGGGCACCTGGCCGATGTGGTGACCGACCCGGTGCGGGCGGCCTGGCACCGGGCGGCCGCCACGCTGCGGCTGGACGAGACGGTGGCCGGGGCGATGGAAGCCGCCTCGGGTCTGGCGCAGCAGCGCGGCACTCTGCGGGAGGCGGTGGCGGCCCTGCGCCGGGCGGCCGACCTGTCACCGGGGCCGGAGGACCGGGCGCGCCGCTGTGCCGCCGGCGCCGAGGTGGCCCGCCAGGCGGGGTTGCCGGACGAGGCGTACGCGCTGCTCGCCGAGGCCTTTTCCCTTACCGGGGAGCCCGCCGGCCGGGCCGCGCTGGCCGCGATCGAACGAACGCTCGGGATCACGTACGGCACTCCGGTCCGCAGGACGGAGGAGGTCGTCCGGCTGGCCGGCGCCGGCGGCGGGAAGCTGCTGACGGCGGCCGTCGACTACTGGTGGACGGTCGACGGGTCGCCGGCCACGGCCCGTCTCCTGGCCGGTGCGCTCGACCCGGCCGACGAGATCCTGCCGGCCATGCTCGACCCGGCGGCCCACGCCGGTGCGGTCCGGGAGCGACTGCCCGAGCTGCTCGCCTCGGCCCGGCGGGAGATCCTGGCCGGCGACCACCCGACCGGACCCGGATTGCCGCTGCTCGCGCGCTGTGCCGAGTCCGTACAGGCCCTGGCCGTTGCCCAGGAGAGCTGGGAGCTGCATTGGCGCTACCACCCGGCCGGCAACGCGCTCGACGACGAGGCGACCGCGCTCGGCGGCCGTGGCATGCTGCGGCTGCTCCGCGGCGAGCTGACGACCGGGCTGGCCGACGCTGAGCAGGCGTTGCGGATCGCTCAGCAGAGCGGGCTGACCAGGGTCGCGGGTGTGGCGGCGTCGGTCGCGGCGCTGGCGCTGGCCTGGCGCGGCGACCGGTCGGCGGCTCAGGACCGTCTTGCGGTCAGCGCCCGCGCGCGTGACCACGAACCGTACGCCCTCATCACCGCCCGTGAGGCGTGGGCGGCCGGCGTGCTGGCCCTGGCCGGCGGCCGGTACGCCGACGCCTGGCGTGAGCTGACGGAGACCGCCGCCCACCCCACCACCGGTCTGTGGGCGACCGCCGACATGGCCGAGGCCGGATTTCGGGCCGAGCGGACCGGACCGGCCCGGGAGCGCTGCGCGGCGGCCGAGGCGCAGGCCGCGGCGCTGGGCTCGGATCACCTGTGGGCGATCGTCCACCGGGCCCGGGCCGTGCTCACCGACGGCGACGAGGCCGAGCAGGCGTACCGGCAGTCGCTGAAGGCCGCCGAGGCCGCCGGCAACGGCTTCGAGCTGGCTCGCGGCCGCCTCGCGTACGGCGAATGGCTGCGCCGCCGGCGCCGGATCATCGAGGCCCGCGAGCCGCTGCGAGCGGCGTTCCACGAGTTTCGGCGCATCCGGGCGGCCGACCTGACCGAACGGGCGTCGGCCGAGCTGAGGGCGGCCGGCGTGACCGCCGTGGACGAGCGCCCGGCGGCCGGCGCGGTGGCCGACCTGACCCCGCAGGAGGCCCAGATCGTGCGGCTGGCCGCGACCGGGCTGAGCAACAAGGAGATCGCCGACCGGCTGTTCCTGTCCCCGCGAACCGTCGGATCGCACCTCTACAAGGCGTTCCCGAAGCTCGGTGTGACCAGCCGGGCGCAGCTGGTCGCGGCCCTCGGGGAGGACGGTGGGGAGCAGGTCTGATCCTGCTCACGGCGCCGGCACCACGTCGCGCAGCTGGCCCCGGCCGCCCACGCCGAGTTTGGGATAGATCTGGTAGAGGTGGAAGCCGACCGTCCGCGGCGACACGTGGAACTGCTCGGCGATGGCGCGGTTGGAGAGCCCTTCGGCGGCCAGGCGGGCGATCCGTTGCTGCTGGGCGGTCAACCGGTGGAAGGCGTCGTCGCCGGGCTCGGTCATCCGCACCCCGGTGGCGCGCAGCTTGGCCCTCACCAGGTCGGCGTCGGCGGTGGCGCCGAGGGCGATGAACCGGTCGAGGGCGGCGAGCAGGTGGGTCCGGGCCACCGCGGTCCGCCGTCGCATACGTAGCCGGTCGGCGTGGTGAACGGTGAGGACGACCCGGTCGTACGGGCGGCCGGCCGGTTCGTCCAGCAGCTCCTTGATCCGGTCCGGGCCGTCGCCGGGTGACACGATCGCGATGGCCGCATCCCAGGCCCAGGCACGGTGCCGGGCCGGGACTCCGGCGTATCGGCGGGCGGCGGTCAGCAGCGTACGGGCATCGTCCTCCTGGCCCGCCGCCCGGGCCGCCGACGCGACCTCGAGAACCGACAACGGCGCGAACACGACATGCGTGGGCGCGCCGTCCGGAGCGAACAGCCGGCGCAGGTGGGCGTACGCGATGACCTGGTCGCCGGCGGCCATGGCGGCCCGGCCCGCGGCCCGGTGCACCAGGTGCCGGACCAGGCGGCCGTCCCCGGGCCGGGCGCCACCGAGCCGATCGAGCAGAAGCCGCGCCGAGGCCAGGTCGCCGAGGCGTACGGCGAGGGCGGCCCGCTGCGCGAGGACGGCCCGGTTGCCGGGCGCCCCGGCCAGCACGACGGCCGCCTCGCCGAACCGGCCCAGATCGGCCAGCACCTCGGCCAAGGCGACCGGCGTCAGCAGCGGGTCGTGGCCGGCCCGCCGCAACTCCCGGCGCAGACGGTCGACCGTCAACTCTCCCTCGTCGAGGCTCGGTTCGGCCGGGCCGGGCATCTCGCGCAGCAGCGCGCGCAGCTGAGGGAGGACGGCCGGGTCGCCGTCGGCCAGGACCGCGCGGACAGCGATGCCGGCCAGCGTTCGAGCGTGGCCGGGATCGGTGGCGAGCGTGCGGGTCGCCTGTTCGACGGCGCTCCGGCCGGACTCGAGTGGGAAGACGTCGCCGAGCGTGATCCAGGCGTCGGCGCGGGCGGCCGGGCCGGTGGCGTGTTCGGTCGCCAGCCGCCACAGTTCCCGAGCCCAGACGGGGTCGCCACCGCTGCGGGCGGCCCGGGTCGCCAGCGCGTAGCGGTGTGCCGCCTGCCGCCGGTCGGTGCTGCCCGCGGCCGCCCGTTGCAGCAGGCCGGCCGCTTCCAGGCCGTGGCCCGCGTTCGAGGCTTCGGCGGCGGCCCGTTCGCAAGCCTGGGCCATGCGGTCGCCGTCGGCCGGGACGGTCCAGGCCAGGTGCCGGTCGCGGCCGGCGGATCCGGGGGAGAGGCGGGCCGCGAGGCGGGCGTGAGCGGTCTGCCGCTGTGCCGCCGAGGCGGTGAAGTAGCAGACGGTACGGGCCATCGGGTGACGGAACAGGATCCGCCCGGCGACCACCGTGACCAGTCCCTCGCGTTCGGCCCGTTGCACGTCGGCCGGCCCGGCGCCGGACCCGGCGAGCACGTCGGCCACGCTGCCCTCGTCGGCGGCCGCCGCGTACAGCAGAAGGGCTTTGACCGAGCCGGGCAGGGCGGCCAGGCCCGGTGTGAAACGGCGGGCGAGCGGACCGTCCGGCCGGAGCCGGAAGGCCGGCAGGGTACCGGCGTCGGTGGCCCGCCGGGCGAGCTCGATCAGCGCCAGGGGATTGCCGCCGCCGTGCCGCAGGATACTCGCGCGCACGAACCCGGCCGGGGCCTCCGGCTGCTCGTCGAGGAGCATGGCCGAGGCGGCGTCCGGCAGCGGCCGGACGTGATGGTGAGTGAGGTCGGCGGTCGCCGCCCCGAAGGCGGCCAGGCTGTGCGCGGCGAACAGCAGCAGCAGCTTCTCGCGGCGCAGCCGGCGCGCGGCGAACAGCAGCAGGGAGACCACCTCGGCGTCCCGCTCGCCGACGTCGTCGATCACGATCGCGACCCCTCCGGTGCGGCACAGATGCCGCACGACCGCCAGCACGGCCATCCGCAGCGCCGTCGGGCCGGGAGCGCCCGGCTCGTCGTCCAACCAGGATCGTAGGGACCCAGTGAGCTCGCCCGGAAGCGAGTCGGCGCCGGCTTCCAGGAGCGCGTGCACGGCCGCCCGGGCCAACGTGGGCCGGCAGGGGTTCACCGTCAGGGTTCGGAAGCCGCGGTCCCGCGCGATCTCGCCGCCGTGTCGCAGCAGGGTGCTCAGGCCGATCCCGGCGTCTCCGGTGAGCAGGACGGCGTGCGGGCCGGTCCGTGTCCCGGCGACGGCCCGGTCGAGGAGGGCGAGTTCGGCCTCGCGGAGTCGCAGGGTGTCCATCTGCACACCATGCGGCCCGGGACGAGTTCAGTCATGCGTCGCTTCACTGACGGGACGCCGTCAAAGGGCTCCCGGGCCCTGTTCGAGCCGGGACACCAGCCGGAGCCGTTCGGCCGCGCCGGGATGGGCCGCGACCTTGTCGAACCATTGCCGCGCGGCGCCGGGACGCCCGGCCCGCGCGGCCGCCGCGGCCAGGTCGGGGCCCGCCCAGATCTCGATCGGGTCGTTGACCGCGGTGCCCGCCAGCGCGTCCACAGCGTCGTCGTGGCGGCCCTCCCAGCCGGCCACCAGTCCTTCGGCCCACGAGGCGACCGCCCGTACGCGGGCGAAGTCCGCCCCACCCGGGAAGGCCCGCACCTCGGCCAGGGCGGCCCGCGCGCCGGCAGTCTCGCCCCGGATCGCCCGCACGAGCGCCACCGCGGCGGCGGCCATGGCCCCCACGATCTCCAGATCGAACTCCCGGGACAGCCGCAACGACTCCTCGGCGTCGGCCAGCCCGGTGTCCAGCTCGCCCGACAGGATGCGCGACATGGCCCGGCCGCAGCGGGTCACCGCCTCGTCGCCGATCCGGCCCGAGGCCTGGTCGAACTCCACGACGGCGGTCCAGCACCGTTCGGCCGTCTCCAGGTCGAGCGCGCCCTCGGCCGCGAAGGCGAGCACGTTCATCATCTCCGGGTAGAGGCCGAGGATTCGCGGGGCGAGCTCGGGCAGGTCCGCGCGGAGGGCGTCCATGCCCCGCCCCGGGTCGAGCAGGGTCAGGGCGATCTCGTGCGGCGCACCCCGGCCGTCCGGTTCGATCGCGTCGAGGGCGTGCCGGATGGCCGTCCGCACCTCATCGGCCTCCTGCAGGATCCACGCCTTGATGGCGGCCCACAGCAGGATCTCGGCCCGCTCGGCGGGATGGCCGCGGCCGGAGGGGCCGGCGTGCCGGGCGGCCAGGGCGACCAGGTCGAGGGCGCCGCGACCGGGCACGTCCGAGGTCATGCTGAGCAGCCATTCCGTACGGGCCAGTCCGCGGACGTCGGCCAGGTCCTCGGCCAGCGGCGACGCCTCGCGCAGCATCTCGACCGCCTCGGCGGTCAGGCCACCGCGCCGGGCGGCCTCGGCGGCCCGGCCCAGCCTGCGGACCCGGTCGCGCAGGGCGGGGGACAGGGCCGCCGCCCGCCGGTAAGTGATCATCGCCTCCGGGTTGGCGCCCAGCCGCTGGGCGGCCTCAGCGCCGGCTTCCAGATCGGCGGCGACCTCCTCGTCCCAGCCGTACGTGGCCGACGCCCGATGCCAGGCCGCACGGACCGGATCGGCCGTGACCGAGGCGAGTGCCCGGTGCGCGCCGGACCGGTCCAGCGCCGGCGAACCGCCGTAGATCGCCGACCCGACCAGCGGGTGGCGGAACGAGACCCGGCCCTCCTCGATCCGCAGCAGCCCAGCCTTGACCACCTCGTGCAGCTCGTCCTCGGTGTGCCCGAGCGCGCGGACCGCGGCCACCAACTCCTCGAACCGGGCATCCTGGCCGGCCGCCGCCACGCGCAGAACCTGGCGGCTCGGCTCCGGCAGCCGGGTGACCTCGGCCAGGAAGGCCTGTTCGAGCCGGGCCGTCATCGGCACCTGGTCAACCAGCGTCTCCCGGTCGCCGAACGCGGTCGGAAGCTCGTGCAACGCCAGCGGGTTCCCGGCCGACGCGTGCAGGATCCGCCGCCGGACCCGCGCCCCGATGCCGGGGGCGACCCGGTCGAGCAGCCGCGCCGAGTCCTCCGGCGTGAGCGGCCCCAGCCTCAGCACGTCCGGGAAGGAGTCGCTGCGGTCGGCGTACGTCTCGCCGGTCCGGGTGGTCGCCACCAGCAGGACGGGCGCCGCACCGAGCCGTCGTACGACGAACGAGACGACGTCGGCGCTCGACCGGTCCAGCCAGTGCAGGTCGTCCACCACCACCAGCAGCGGGCCCGCGCCGGCGGCCGTGGCGAGCAAACCCGAGGTGGCCAGGCCGATCAGAAGCCGGTCGGAGGCGGGCCCGTCCTCGTGCCCGAACGCCACCAGCAGCGCCGAACTCTGGTTGGCGGGCAGCGAGCCGATCTGGTCGAGGACCGGGTGCAGCATCTGGTGCAGCCCGCTGAATCCGGCGGTGTCCGCGCCGTGCACTCCCCGGGCACCGAGCTCCCGGAACCCGCGCGCCCGGGCTCGGTCGGCGACCTCGCGTACCAGCGCGGTCTTCCCGATCCCGGCGTCGCCCTCGACGAGCACGGCCCGCCCGCCGGTTGCCGCCTGCCGCAGCAGGGTGGCGAGCCGGGTCCGCTCGGCCGAGCGCCCGACCAGGCTCTCGTCGGGCTGCCTTGTCACAGTGGCCGACATTAGCGGCGCGAAGCGCTCTCCCGGCCGGTTGGACGGAGACGGCAGTCATTTATCAGTACCGGCCCGTAGGAGGGCCACGTCGGCGACCTGGGTTCACGGTCATCCGACGCATGACTGTGCGGATCGGGATGTCGAAGGGTGATTCTCCGAGGGGGATCACATGTCGACAGCTACGCGGAACAGAGAGCATCAACGAGCGGAGGACCGGCCCGAGTCGCTGGTGGGCCGCCGGGCCGAACGGCACCGGATCGACCGGCTGCTGGCCGGGGAGGAAGAATCGGTTCTGGTGGTGACGGCCGAACCGGGCGGTGGCCGGTCGGCGTTGCTGCGGTACGGCGCGGCGGTGGGCGAACGAGCGGGCCGCCGGGTGATCGCGGCCTCCGGGCACGACCGGTTGCGCGCGGTGCTGAGCGTGCTCGACGGCGGTGCGGGCCTCGACGAGTTGCCGGCCGCGCCGCTTCGCATGGCCGCGCTGAACCTGATCGACCGGGCCGCCCGGAACACGCCGATCCTGGCCGTCATGGATGACGTCACCGGGGCGGACGCCGAGGCGATCGCAGTTCTGCTGTTCGCCGCCCGCCGGTTGCCGCCCCGGGCTTTCGTCCTGCTTGTCGCGGCCGCCGATCGGGTGCCGCTGCCACCGGGCCTGTACGGGGCGCCCCGGTGCCTGGTCCAGCCGCTCAACGATGTGGAGGCCGGTCTGCTGCTCGACCGGCAGCCGCTGCCACCGGCCGGCCGGCTCCGCGAGGAGATCGTCCGGCGGGCCGGGGGCAACCCGCTCGCGCTGATCGAACTGACCCGCGGCGCCGGGATCCCGTCAACCGGCCGAGCCTGGTTGCAGATCACCGGCCGGGCCGCGACGACCTTCGCCGGCGCCGTCGAGGACTTGCCCGTCGCGACCCGGCGCGTCCTGCTGTACGCGGCCGCCGGCACCGAGGAGGGCCTGGAGATCGTCTTGGCCGCAGCCGGCGCCGACCTGGCCGACTGCCGCCCCGCCGAGCAGGCGCGACTGCTCGCCATCAACGGCGACGAGGTGAAGTTCCCCAGCCCGATGGTGCCGACGGTCGTCTACCTCGGCGCCCACGAGGCAGACCGCCGGTCGGCGCATGCCCGGATCGCCGCTCAGCTGCCGGCCGGGTCCGGCCGCCGCACCTGGCACCTGGCCAAGGCCGCAGCCGGGGCGGTCGACGAGGAACTGGCCGTTGCCCTCGAGCGGGCCGCGGCGGGCGCGACTGCCGAGCAGCGGTACTTCGTCGCAGCCGAGATGCTGCAGATCGCCGCCGAGACAAGCCCCGAGTCCGGCGCCGCCATCGTCCGGTACACCGCCGCCGCGGCCGAAGCGGCCCGGGGCGGTTACCTGTCCTGGTGCGAGGAACTGTTCCAGCGGGTCGTGACGCTGACCGACGACCATCACGCGATCGCCGCCGCGGCCGCCGGAATCGGCGCCAACCTGGTCACCGATCCGCCGGCCCAAACCTTCGGCCTCGTCGAACGGCTGCTCTCGGTCGGCCTGCGCGACCGCTTCGTCGTTTCGACCTTGGCCTCGCTGTCGGCTGGGGCCGTCCTCGTGAACGGCGACGCCGGCGAGCTGCCCGCTCTGCGGCGGGTGGTCGAGCTGGCTCGCGAACCCGAAGTCGCGGGCTGGGAGTCCGACCCGTTGCTGGCCCTGGCGTGGGCGGTGGCCGACCCGGCCGGCTGGCCCGGCCGGTACGGTTCCCTGGCCGAGTCCCCACTGATGCGCCCGGTCGACGGCCCGGCCGAGCTGATCCGGCTGATCCAGGTCGGCTGCCTGGCCTGGTTGCTCGACGAGCTGCCGACCGCGGTCGGTCACCTGCGGCGAGCGGTGGCCGTTCTGCTCGCCACCGACACCCTGCTCTGGGCGCCCAGCGTGGTCTTTCCGTTCATTGAAGCCCTGCTCGAGGCCGGACTGTGGGATGAGGCCGGGACAGCGTCCGACCAGACGACCAAAGTGCTGGCCGGCACCCACTTCGAGCGGATGACCGACGCCGCCGCCGCCCAGCGGATAACCCTGCTGGTACGCCGCGGCCGGCTGGAGGAGGCGCGCGAGCGGCTCGGCCAGTTCGGCGATCCGTCCACCTACGCCGACCGGATGTCGCGCTGTCTCGGCCACCGGGCGGCCGGGCAGCTTGCGGCCGCCGAAGGCGACCACACCACCGCCACCGGGCACTTCCTGGCCATGTTCGACCCGGACGGCCGCCCGGTGCACTGGCTGATCGCGCCGCGGCCGCTGGCCGAGCTGGCGTACTCGGCCGTCGAGTGCGGCCAGGCCGAGGCGGCCCGCAGCCGGATCCGGGCCTGGGCGCGCACCGCCGACACCGCGGCGGCGCGGAACCGAAGGGCGCTGGAACACGCGTACGCCCTGCTCGGACCCGAGACCGAAGCGGTCGACCGGCTGGGTGCGCTGGTGGCGGATCCGTCGGGCCGGGACCGCCCGTACGAGTACGCGGTGGCCCAGGTCCACTACGCGCGGGCGCTGCGCGGCCGCCGGCGGTACGTCGAGGCCCGCCCGGTCCTGGCCGAAGCGGTCGAGGCCCTCACCCGGATCGGCGAGGGCCCGGTGTCCGCCGCCGCGCAGGAACTTTTGCGGGCGACCGGCGTCCGCCCGGCCGGTGGTGACGCCGCCGCCTTCACGCAGCTGTCGGCGCAGCAACGGCAGATCACTCAGTTGGCCGCCCAGGGCCTGAGCAACCAGGAGATCGGGAACCGGATGGGGCTGTCACCACGCACGATCATGTCGCACCTGTACCACATCTTCCCGAAGCTCGGCGTCGTGCGGCGTGGGCAGCTCCGCGACATGGTGCCGGCGCGATGACCGGCGGACTGCGCGGGCGGGACGCGGTCCGCGAGACACTGGCCGGCCTGCTGGATCCGCGGCGCCGGTACGGGGCGACCCTCACCGTGGTCGGGCCGCCCGGAATGGGCAAGTCGGCCGTCCTACGGCACGCCGCCGAGACCGGCGAAGGCCACGGCTATCAGGTGTTCCGGGCCGCCGGCTATCCCGACGAGCACCCGTTCGCCGGGTCCGGACTGCATCAGATCCTCCGGCAGGTGCGCCGGCGGCTGGGCCCGCTCCCGGCTTCGCTGGCGCCGTCGGCGAGGGCGCTGAACCTGTACGGCGAGGACGCGGCCGGCCTGCGCTCGCGGCTGCTCGACGGCGCGACCGCGCTGCTCGGCGAGGCCGCCCGGCGCGGGCCGGTGCTGGCCGTCGTCGACGACGTGCACATGTTCGACCCGGTCTCCCGCCACGTCGTCGAGGCTCTCGCCGAGCCGCTGCGCCGCCGGCCGGTCGTCGTGCTCACCTCGAGCCGGCCCGACCCCGCGCACACGCTCCCGGCCGCGTTCCGGTTGCCGCCGCTGTCCGAACGGGACGCCGCCACACTGCTGGCCGAGCAACCGCAGTCCCCGGTCGGGCGGGGCCGCCTGGACCTGCTGCGGACGGCCCGCGGCAACCCGGGCGCCCTGGTCGAGTTGGCCCGGATCATGGGCGGAACCGGGACCAACAACATCCGCCGCCTCCCGTTCACCCAGGCGCTCGCGTTGCGGCAGCGCTACGCCGCCGTCCTCGACGCGCTGCCGCCGGACACGGCCCGGCTGGTCGACTACGCCGGCACCCAGATCGGCGGCGAGACAAGCGCGGTGCTGCTGGCCGCGACCGGCCTGCCCGCCGAGCGCGCCGAGGCGGCGCTGGCCGATGCCGTCCGGGCCGGGATCCTGTACGAGGACGTGGACGTGGGTGAGGTGGTCTTCTGCGACCCGCTGGTCAAGGTCGCCGTCTTCAACCACCACTCCGGGGCCGACCGGACCCGGATCCACCGCGCCTTCGCGGCGCTGCTGCCCGACGGCTGCCTCATCCAGACGGTGCACCGGGCCGCGACGGCGACCGGGCCCGACGACGTCGTGGCGGACGCCCTGGCCCGTGCCGCCGGCGAGGCCCAGCAGACGCAGCCGTTCCTGTCCACGGTGGCCCACGAATGGTCGGCGCTGCTCTCCACCAGCGTGACCGATGCCCGCGCCCGCCAGATCCGGGCCGTCCGCGGCGCCGGGCGGGTCGGGCAGACCGCCTGGGTCGCCCAGCTCGCCGCCGAGGCCCGGCTGGCCGCCCTCGGCGGGCCGCTCGGGATGGCCGTCGACATCGAGGTGGCACTGGCCCTGGCCCGCGCCGGCCGGCAGCGGCAGGCCATGGACCGGCTCCTGAGCGGGCTGCGCGCGGCGCCGGAGGACATGAATGACTTCCAGGTGGCCGCGACGGCCGGGGTCATCGCCACCCTCTCCGGGCTGCCCGAGCATCGGAGCGAGTTCGCCACGCTGTCGGCGGCCTTCCCCGAGCTGGTGCTGCCGGCTCATCAGGCCGACGCCGCCGGGGACGTGGCCGGCGCCGTCGAGATGCGGCTGTCCACACTGGCCGAGATGCGATCGGCCGGTACCCTCGCCACCGCGCCCGAGATGTGGATGCCGCTGGTCGCCGGCCTGCTCGACCTGGGCCGCTGGACGGAGGCCGCGGCGATCCTGGACGAGGCCGAGCAGGCGTGCGTACGGGCCGACCACCCACTGCTGGAGATCGAGCTGGTCGCCCTGCGCGCGGCCCTGGCCGCCCTGCACGGCGACGGCGCGACCGCCCGCAGGCTCGCCGATTCCGTGTGGGCGGCCGTAGACCTGTGCGAGAACGGCCGGCTGCTCGTCATGCTGTGCCACGCGCAAGGGCTGGCCGCCCTGGCTCAGGACGATTTCGAGTCGGCCTACCGATACTTCCGGCGGCTCTTCGACGCCGCCGGGCGGCCGCTGTTCCCCGACCCGACCGGCCGCGCGCTGCTGGGACTGGCGATCAGCGCGACGCGGGCCGGGGAGACCGTCGACGCGGCGAAGGTCCTCGGGACGTACGGCGAACCGGCCTCCGACCGGGCCGGCACGGTCGTCGAGCACGCGACCGCCCTGCTGGTCGAGGACCCACTCGTCGAGGCCCGGCTCGTCCGGGCCGCCGCCACCTCCGCGCCGTTCGACCGTGCGATGGCCCGGTACCACCACGGGGCGTGGCTGCGCCGCCGTCGCCGCTACCTGGAAGCGCGGGTGCTGTTGCGCGCGGCTGTGGAGACCTTCGAGAGCCTGGGCGCGGCCGGATTCGCCATCTGGGCGCGATTCGAGCTCACCGCGGCCGGGTCCGGGCCGGCCGAGCGCCGCCCGAACCAGCGGGCGTACCGGGGGATCGCCGCCTCACTGAGCCCTCAGCAGCGGCAGGTCGCGGAGCTCGCCGTCGAGGGTCTGAGCAACAAGGAGATCGCGGCCCGGCTGATGCTCTCGCACCGCACGGTCGGGTCCCACCTGCGCAACGTCTATCTGAAGCTCGGCGTCAGCAGCCGTACGTCCCTGCGCGATCTGCTGGCGGCTTGACCAGTGGTTCGGCGTATACGGCAATCCCCGCGAGGGCGGACGGTGGAGGCAAAGAAGCCAGCTCTTGGGAGGAGACCGTCATGACCGCAACACCCCTCGGCGCGTGGGTCGCGCCCGACGCCGAGGTCGTCGCCGAACTCGACGACCTCATGCTCACCGGGGTCACCGTGGCCGACTCCGGCCGCCTGTTCATCTCCGTGCCGCGATGGGGCGACCAGGTCCCGTACACCGTGGCCGAGATCGTCGACGGAAAGCCGGTTCCGTACCCCAGCCAGGAGTTCAACGACGCGAACCTGGTCTCGGTCCAGAGCGTTGTGGTCGATCCCGCCGGACACCTGTGGCTGCTCGACACCGGCAGCCTCGCGTTCGCCCCGTGGGGCGGCACCGGGCCCAAACTGGTCGAGGTCGACCTGGCCACCGACGAGGTCGTACGGATCATCCGGCCGTCGGCCGTCACCCCGACGTCCTACCTGAACGACGTGCGCTTCGACCTCTCGCGCGGGGAGGCCGGGTACGCGTACATCACCGACTCGCAGCCCGAAGGCTCGCTGATCGTGGTCGACCTGGCCACCGGCGACAGCTGGGCCAAGCTGCGCGGGCACGTCAGCACCCACGCCGAGCCGGGCTTCCGGGCGATCGTGCAGGGTGTGGTCCGGGAGGGGTACGTGGTCGGATCGGACGGCATCGCGATCAGCGCCGACGGCAGCCGCCTCTACTACTGCCCCCTGTCCAGCCGCAAGCTGTACAGCGTGCCCACGGCGGCGCTGCTCGACCGGGGCCTGGTCGACGACCTGGTGGCGGCCCAGGTGACCGACCACGGCGACAAGGGCGCCTCGGACGGGCTGGAGTCCGACACCGACGGCGCTGTCTACGTCACCGCGTACGAGCACAGCGCCGTGGTCAAGCTGGCCGCCGACGGCACGTGGTCGACCGTCCTGCACACGCCGGGCGCCCTGTGGCCGGACACGCTGTCGCTGGGCGCCGACGGCTACCTGTACGTCAGCCTCAACCAGCTGCCGCGCTCGCCCCTGTTCAACGGCGCCGACGACCGCATCCCGCCGTACCAGGTGGTCCGGGTCCACGTCGGAGCTCAGCCGGTCCGCTTGCGCCGCCCCTGACTTCGAACGAACTGAACGGGCCACCGGGTGAATACCCCCGGTGGCCCGTTCGGCTGGTACGGATTCAGTTGGCGAAGGCCAGGCGCAGCATGGCGATGGCCTGGGCGACGGCGCCCCGGGTGGCGTGGGTGTCGCTGAGCGGGTTCAGCATCATGAAGTCGTGGTGGATGCCGTCGTAGCGGACGGTGGTCACCGCGACCCCCGCCTCGCGCAGCTTGGCCGCGTACAGCTCGCCCTCGTCGCGCAGGACGTCCGCCTCGTCGACCAGCAGGAACGCCGGCGGCAGGCCGGCCAGCTGGTCGAGCGTGGCGTTGAGCGGGGAGGCGTACCGGTGGGCCCGCTGGGCCGGGTCGGTGGTGTAGGCGTCCCAGAACCAGGCCATGCCCTTGGCGGTCAGGAACGGGCCGTCGGCGAACTGGGTGTACGACGGGGTGTCCTGGGCGGCGCTGGTGACCGGGTAGTACATCGAGTGGTGGATGAAGGTGACGTCGCCGCGGTCCTTGGCCATCAGCGCGAGGGCCGCGGTCATGTTGCCGCCGACCGAGTCGCCGGCCACCGCCATCCGTGCGGCGTCCAGGCCCTTGGCCGCGCCCTCGGCCGTGATCCACTGCGCCGTGGCGTAGCCCTGCTCGATGGCGACCGGATAACGCGCCTCGGGCGAGCGGTCGTACTCCACGAACGCGACCGCGGCGTTCGCGCCGGCGGCGAGTTCCCGTACGAGCCGGTCGTGGGTCATCGCGTTGCCCAGGATCCAGCCTCCGCCGTGCATGTAGAGCAGCACCGGCAGGGTTCCGGTGGCGCCGGCCGGGCGGACCAGGCGCACCCGGACGTCACCCACCGCGGCCGGGACGGTGATCCACTCCTCGTCGACCGGAAGTTTGCCGATCGGCGCCGACTGGATGTCGTCGAGGACCTTGCGGGCGCCGTCCGGGCCGAGCTCGTAGAGGAACGGCGGCTTGGAGGTGCTGTCGGCGATCTCCTGTGCGGCCGGCTCGAGCACGATGCGTGGTTCGGTAGTCATGGCACAAGTCCCGTCAGCCGTTGAAGTAGGGGGTGATCACGGCGCGGGCGAGGGTGTGCCCGGCCAGGTTGAAGCCGAGGAACGCGGGCGTCGACTCGTGGTCGAGGCCGAGCGTCTCGACGTCCACCGCGTGTACGGCGATGAAGTAGTCGTGCCGCCCGCTGCCGGCGGGCGGGGCCGCCCCGATGTAGCGGCGAAGCCGGGCGTCGTTGGCGAGCTGCCAGGCCGCACCGGGCAGGGTGGCGCTCTCGGCGCCGGCCCCGGTCGGCAGGCTGGTCACGGTGGCCGGGATGTCGGCCACCGCCCAGTGCCAGAAGCCGCTGCCGGTCGGCGCGGTCGGGTCGTACACGGTCACCACGAAGCTCTTGGTCTCGGCCGGAAAGCCGGACCAGCTCAGCTGCGGGGAGACGTCGTCGCCGCCGGCGCCGAAGACGCCGCTGGCCTGAGCCGGCTTCATCTCGGCCCCGTCGCGTACGTCGGTGCTGGTGACCGTGAATGCCGGCACCGTCGCGATCAGGTCGTAGGGGGTGCTCATGGCGGGTTCCCATCGTTGCGTGGCTCGAACGTTCTCGACGCTAGGTAGGGGCGGGACCGCCGGCATACGTCGCTCGACTGAGCAACCTGCGCACCAGTGGAACGACGTATGCGCGTGCCACGGTCGCGCGTGAGGCTGGGCGAAGATTCACCCCTGACCGAAGGAGCACGACCATGTCCGACCTGCTGGATGACGTCCTTGCCGCGTACGGCGGCCGTACCGCCTGGGAACGCGCGGACAAGATCAGTGCCCGACAGTTCTTCGGCGGCGCGTTGTGGGCCATGAAGGGCCACCCGGGCGCGCTCGACGACGTGCGGGTCACCGTCGACCTGCACCGGGAGCACACCCGCCAGGAGCCTTTCTTCGCCGAGGGGCACCACACCGACTTCACGCCGGGCCGCATCGCGGTCGAGGACGAGAGCGGTGCGGTCGTGGAGGAGTTGCTCGATCCGCGGTCATCGTTCGCCGGTCACGAGTTCACGACGCCGTGGACCCGTCTGCAGCTGGCTTACTTCTCCGGGTACGCCATGTGGACGTACGTCACCGAGCCGATCTCGCTCACCTTCCCCGGCGTGCAGGCCGAGGAGATCAGCGGCTGGACCGAGGACGGGCGCGACTTCCGGCGACTGCTCATCACCTATCCGGAGAGCATTGCCACGCACAGCACGCAGCAGACCCTGTACATCGATGACGACGGACTCATTCGCCGCCGCGACTACACCGTGGAGATCGCCGGTGATACTCCCGCCGCCGAATACACGTCGGACTTCGTCGAGGTCTCGGGCCTGATCATCCCAACCACTCGGATGATCTATCCCCATGACGAGAACGGCGTCCGGCTGCCCGAGCCGCTGGTCGTCTCCATCCGCCTCGCCGACATCGCGGTGTCCTGATGCCGACGGTCGACGTCTTCGAGGGAGGCCGGAGATGACGCACGCGAGCGCGCTGGACTCCGGAACGTTCACCCTCGGCGGGGATCTGCCGGTACGGCGTCTCGGCTTCGGCACGATGCAGCTGACCGGGCCGGGGGTGTGGGGTTTCCCCGCGGACAGGGCCGGCGCGGTCCGGCTGCTGCGGCGGGCGGTCGAACTGGGCGTGAACTTTTTCGACACCGCCGACTCGTACGGGCCGGACGCGGCCGAGCAATTGCTGCGGGAAGCCCTCCATCCGTACCCGAATGATCTGGTCATCGCCACCAAGGTCGGGCTGACCCGGTCGGGGCCGAACCGGTGGGGTGGCGACGCCCGCCCGGCGTACATCCGCAAACAGATCGAGTCGAGTTTGCGCAACCTGGGCCTCGAGCAGATCCCGTTGTACCAGTTGCATCGCATCGACCCGCGTGTCCCGCTGGCCGAACAGATCGGGGCCCTGGAAGAGCTGCGAACGGAAGGCAAGATCCGTCACATCGGGCTCTCCCAGGTCGGCGTGGCCGAGATCCGGGCCGCTCAGCGGACAGCACCGATCGTCAGCGTGCAGAACCTCTACAACCTGGGCGACCGTGACTCCGAGGACGTCCTGCAGTACGCCGAGGCGGCGGGCATGGCCTTCATCCCCTGGTATCCGCTGGCGACCGGGCGACTGGCGCTCGGCGGGGGCCCGCTGGACCGGATCGCCCACCGGACGGGGGCCGCGCCGGCGCAGCTCGCGCTGGCCTGGCTGCTGCGCCGCTCGCCGGTGATGCTGCCGATTCCGGGAACGTCGTCGCAGCGGCACCTGGAGGAGAACGTGGCGGCTGCCGCTGTCGAGTTGTCCGACGCCGGTTACGCCGCGCTCTCCCAGGCTTCCCGCCCCCGCTGATCGGCTACTTGACGACGTAGCTGCCGGGAGTGTGTGAACATTTCGGTGTCGGTCAGGCCGGCGGCGTAGGCGTGGAGCAGGTCGGGCAGCCCGAACCGTCCCGGCGCGAGCTCGGTGAGCAGGCCGGACCGGTGCAGCTCGGCCAGAGCGGAGCGGGCCGTCCGGCCGGGTGTGCCGGTGAGCGCGGCCGTGCCGGCCACGGTGACGTCGCCGTTCGGGTGGCGCGACAACAGCTGTAGCGTGCGTGCGGCCGGTGGGCTGAGATCCGAGTACGAGCGATCGAAGCTCGCCCGCAGCCGGTCGAGCCGGGCGACCTGGCGCAGCGTCGGGCGGGGCCTGGCGCTGCGGGCGACGAGGGACAGGGCGAGGGGGAGCCGCCCGCACGCGGTGACCAGCCGGTCGATGTGGTCGTCGGTCAGCCGGGTGGCGCCCAGCCGCCCGATGAGAAGCTCGCGGGCCTGCGCGTGGGTGGGCAGGTCGAGGCTCAGGGAACAGGCGGTGTGTGCCAGTCCCAGCCGGCGGCGACTGGTGAGGATGACCGGGCACCGCGGGGTGCCGGGCAGCAGGTGGCGGATCTGTTCGGGGTCGTGGGCGTTGTCCAGCACGACCAGGATCCGCTTAGCGGCCAGCAGGCTGCGATAGAGGCCGGCGAGGCCGTGGAGTTCGACCGGCATCCGGACCACGCCGAGCTGTCCGAGCAGAAGGCGCAGGGCCTCGGCGGGTTCCAGCGGCGTGGCGCCCGGTGTGAAGCCTCGCAGATCGACGTGGAGCCTGCCGTCCGGGAATTCGCCGGCGAGCCGGTGCAGCAGGTGGAGGGCCAGGGTGGTCTTGCCGACGCCGGGAACGCCGTCGACGGTCAGGACCGGGATGGGCCCGGCCAGCCATCGCAGGACCTGCCCGATCTCGGCGCTGAGCCGGAGACGAATTCCTTCGTACGCCTGGACGGCCTGAGCCGTACGCCCGTCCGCCCTCAGCGCCTGGAGCAGCCGCGAGTGCAGCGACTCGTCCAGCGGCGCCAGGTCCGCGGCTTGCCGCAAGGCCGGCAGAACACGGTGGCTCTGTCCCTGGCCGAGGAAGAAGTCGGCCGCCTCCCGGACCACGGAGAGCCATTCCGCCTCGATCGCGGTGAAGTCCGGGTGGGTCAGGCAGGCCGGTTCCAGGCCGGCCGCCGTACGGCCCCGGCGCAGACCCAGCGCCTGCGCGAAGAGACCGGCCGCGTCCGGCGCCCGGCCCGTACGCCAGGCACCGAGCGCCCGATCCCGCAGCGTCCGCATCTGCCGCAGGTCCGACGAGGCGGCGATCAGTCGATAACCGCCCGCCGCCGCGACCAGGAACCGGCCCGGCTTGCGCACCGCGAGACCCGGCTCCAGCAGCCGCCGGATCCGGCCGATGTGGCGGTGGACCACATTGGCCGCGCTCGGCGGAGTTTCCTTCTCGGCCCAGAGCAGGCTGATCAGGTCGTCGAGGGGAACTGCCGCGCCGGCCCGGGCCAGCAGGAGCGCGATCAGCAGACGTTGCTGAAACCCGTGGAGGGGTATCGGGTGCGACCCCGGCGGATCACCACCGGGCCCAGGATGCCGAAGTGCGGAACGTCGTCCTTCATGACCGGTACGGTGCGCCTCGCCGGGCCGCCGAAGAACCAGTCGGATTACTGAAGACCGGCGGACCGGCGATGTCATGCGGGCTCCGGCAGTACGAACAAGTCCGCCCAGCCGAGAAGGAACAGGACGCGGCACACGAACGGGCTCGCCGCCCGCAGGTGGACTTGGCGGCCGGTGGGCCGCAGGAGCAAGGCGGTCCGGGCCAGTGCACGGCCGCCGCCCACGTCGAGGAAGGTCACGCCGCCGAGGTCGACCACGACGTCGCCCGGTGCGTCGAGAAGCAGTTCCAGCACCGGTTCCAGTCGGGGCACCGTGGCCAGGTCCACTTCGCCGCGGAGGCGGACGCCGAGCGGATGCCGCAGGACGGTGATCTCCAACGGCCTCAGGCGGACCGCGGCGCTCGCCGGTCGCGCCGGGCCGCCGGAGTCCGTTCGCGGCGACGAAGGTGAGGCCATGCGGCAACGCTAGGCCGGGGTTGTGCCGTGCCAGTGACAGACGAATGCGTGTGCCGTCCCACCTCGTATCATGGCGCTGGCCAGGGCAGACGGGATGGTGAGGCGGGATGAGCGGCACGTCCGCCGAGATCGTGGGGCGCGATGCGGAGCTGTCGCGCCTGACGCGGGCCCTGGACGCCGCGGCGGCCGGGCGCGGATCGGCGCTGATCCTTCACGGCCTGGCCGGGACGGGGCGGTCCACCCTGATGGGCTGGACGGAGGTCGAGGCGGCGGCACGCGGCTGCACCGTTCTGTCGACGTCGGGAGTCGAGGCCGAACGCTGGTTCCCCTTCGCCGCGCTGCACTTGCTGCTGCAACCGATCGGCGGCGAGGTCGCGCCGCCCGACGCCGCGGCCGACGTGCACCGCGTCGCGCTGGCCGTCTTCGAGCTGCTCACCGAGGCCGCCGGGCGGGCACCGGTCGTGGTGCTCATCGACGACCTCCAGTGGGTCGACGTGGAGAGCCGGGCCGTGCTCGCCTTCGTGGCCCGGCGAGCACGGGGGCACGCGCTGCTGGTCGTCGGCGCGGCGCGCACCGGCGATCCGCATCACTACGACTCGTTCGGCGCCGTGGGGTTGCGCCTGGTCCCGCTCGGCCCGGACGCCGCCGCCGCGCTGCTCGACCGGCGCGCGGCGGGCCTGCCGTCCGGGTTGCGGGATCTGGTCCTGGCCGAGGCCGCGGGCAATCCGCTGGCGCTCTCGGAGTTGCCCGAGGCGCTGACCCCGGCGCTGGACGACGGCGACCAGTTGCCGCTGACGCCGCGACTGGAGACGGCGTTCAGCGCGCATCCGCACACCTGCTCGCGGGAGTGCCGCCTGTTCCTGCTGGCCCTGGCGGCCGAGCCGGACGCCTCCCTGCACGTGCTGCTCGAGGTCACCGCCGCCCTGGCCGGGGCCGAGGTGACACCGGAGGTCGTGCAGGAGGCCCTCGGTACCGACCTGATCGTGCTGACCGGGCGGCGCCCGGCGTTTCGGCACCCGCTGAGCCGCCCGGCCGTCTACCGGCGGGCCGGCGTCACCGAGCAACTGAGAGTCCACCGGGCCCTGGCCGTCGCGCTGCACGACGATCCCCGGCGGTCCATGCCGCACGAGGCCGCCGCCACCATCGGACCCGACGACCCCTTGTCCGTACGGCTGGAGGCCGTGGCCGACGAGGCCCTGGCCGACGGCGACGTGACGACCGCCCTGACCGCTCTGCGCCGGGCCGCGCCGCTGGCGGCCGATCGGGGCCGCGGCACCGGTTTGCTGATCCGGGCGGTCGAGCTGGCCGAGCAACTGAGCGAGCGGGACCACGCCCGCCGCCTGCTCGGCCGGGCCGACCTGCGGGCGGCCGGGCCGGTCGACCGGGGCCGGCTGCTCGTCGTCTCGGACGCGGCGGCGGTCGACCTGAGCGAGGTGCCTCAGCGCATCGGCGACATGGTGGCCGCCGCCGCGCGCGCCCACGACGCCGGCGCCGTCGATGTGGCGGAGAACCTGTTGTGGCGGGCGGCGATGCGATGCAGCACCCAGAACCCGCCCGGCGAGGTCCGCCGGCAGGTGACCGCCGAGCTGGATCGATGGCGGACCGGCCCGGAGAACACGATCACCCTGGCCGTGCCGGCGCACGCCGACCCGTTCGGCCGTGGAACGGCGGTGCTCCCGCTTCTCGCGGCCGGGCCCGGCGCCCCGGCGGACGGCCGGGCGCTGCACCACCTCGGCAGCACCGCCCTGGCCCTCGGCGAGGACACCCTCTGCGTCCGCTATTTCGGCCGGGCCGCCGCTCGCTGGCGGGAAGAGGGACGCCTGGGGTTGCTCGCGCGGTCGCTGATGGCCGCATGGCCTCGTGTCTATCTAGGACAGCTCGCGGTGGCCGCGGACGAGGCCGCCGAGGGACGCGAGCTGGCCCTGCGCTCGGGGGAGTCGAACATCTGGCTGGGCCTGACCGGCGTCGCGGCGCTGGTGGCCGCCATCCGCGGCGACACCGAGACGGCCGCCCTACTGCTGCGGGAACTGCGCACCGAGCAGGACATCGCCACGTTGCCGCTTGCGGCCGGGCTCGAAGGGCAGGCCACCGGGATGCTGTCGCTCTTCGACGGCCGGGCGTCCGAGGCGTACGAGGCCCTGTCCTCGCAATTCCCCACGGGCAGCCCCTACCCGATGAGCAAATGGCGCATCGTGCCCGATCTCGCCGACGCGGCGGTGGCCGCCGGAGCCGAGGCCGAGGCCCGGCGCCTCCTGGCCGACCTGCCGGAACTCGCGCGGCGCCTGCCGTCCGAGCAGATGGTGGTGGCGGATCTGTACGCCGCCGCCGTCCTCGCCGACGAAGGGGAAGCCGCGCACCGGTACACCGAGGCGCTGCGGGCCCTGCCCTCCACCGCCGAGCTGGCCCGGGCCCGGCTTCACCTGCACCGTGGCCGGTGGCTGCACCGTCAGCGCCGCTACCTGGATGCCCGCGAGCCGCTGCGAGCCGCCCGGGCGGCTTTCGACCGGATGGGCGCCCGGCCCTGGGCCGAGGCCGCCGACCGGCAGCTGCGCGCCACCGGCGAGACCCACGGGACCCCGTTCGCCGTCGGCGCGGTGCTCTCCGCCCGTGAACGGGAGATCGCCACGCTGGCCGGACGGGGCCTGAGCAACCGCGAGATCGGCCAGCGGCTCCGATTGTCACCGCGCACCGTGGCCTCGTACCTCTATCGCCTCTATCCCCGGCTCGGCATCAGCCGGCGGCAGCAGCTGGCGGAGCAACTGGAGAAGAACCCCGAGGCGACCTAGCGGGGCAGTTCACGACGGGCGGCCCAGCCACGCGTGCAACCGTTGCCGCGTCACCATCCGGAGCAGCACGGCCCGCAGCTTCGCGATGGTGACGCTCGAGGGAACGAAGAGCTGTGCTTTGACATACGCCAGTCTTTGATGCCGGCGCACCAGGGGGCGCATGCGTTTGTCGTACGCCCGGAGGGCGTCCCCGATCGATTCGGGCGCCCGGGCCAGTTCGTCGCCGAGGGCGACCGCGCCGATCATTCCGGAGCTGGCCCCCATGCCGGAGAACAGGGTCAGGCACCACGCGGCGTCGCCGATGAGGACGACCCGGCCCCGATGCCAGCGCGGCATGCGCACCTGGTGCACCGAGTCGAACAGCGCCTGCGGCGCGTGGCGGAGGGCGCCGAGAGCCTGGGTGACGATGCCACCGGCGTCGAGGCCGGCGAACCGGGCGGCGAGGACGTCGGCACGCTCGCCGCGGAACTGCGCGTCGATGTCATCGGTGCGGTAGGTGAACAGGGCCGTCGGCGGGTGGTCGCGGAACGGAAAGATCCACAGCGCGCGGCGCGGCTCGGCGATCACGATCTGCTCATGGTCGCCGTAGCCGCTCACCTGCCGGTCGAGGGAGAAGGCGCAGATGATCGTGTGCAGGGAGCGCATGAACTGCTCGTGCGGCCCGAAAACCAGCCGCCGGACGGTCGAGCGCAGCCCGTCGGCCCCGACCACGAGGTCGTACTCCTGCTCGTAGGTCTCACCGGTGGCCGAGTCGCGCAGGGTGACCCGGGCCGCCCGCGCTGTCTGCTCGATGTGCACCGGTTCGGTGCCGAGGCGCACCTCGGCTTGCCCGTCGAGCTTTTCCCACAGCGCGGCCTCGATGTCGCCGCGCAGCACGCCGTCGGGATGTCCAGGCTGGTCGAGAAAGCCGACACTGCGCTGCCGGGCCCCGCTGCCGTCGACCGCCCAGGTGCGGTGGTCGGCCGGGGTGCGCAGGTGCATGGTGGACAGTACGCCGAGGTCCCGCGCGGCCCGTTCACCCGACGGGAACAGCCCGACGAAGTAGCCTCCGGTGCGCCGCTGCGGCGTGCGTTCGACGACCACCGTGGTCCAGCCGATCGAGCGCAGCCGTACGGCCGCGGCCATGCCCGCGATGCCGAGACCGACGACGAGCGCCCGGCGAGTGTTCTGCATCTGACTTCCTTCCGACGGTGGTCTTGCCGGCGACGGTAGGCAGGGTCAGTGCTTTCCCACTGACGATTCAGTGGCGCGGTCAGATAGGCACATACGAGTGAAACGGTTCAGAAGCTCGCGTAGTGCGTCGCCTCCTCCGTTCGGCCGATCCAGGGCTTAACCGTTTGAGCCATTGATGAATTTATATCCATGATGAAGCGTGTGGGCTGCCAGCTAACGCACAGTCACGGGGGAGTGCTCATGCGCGCGAGGCGCCGGCGGCTGCTGTCCGCAGCCCTGACCTCAGTCCTGATATCCAGTTATCTCGCGGTGTCGCCGCCGGGGCCGGCGACCGCCGCGCCGCCGCCGGTGGCGCCGGCCGGGGCCGATCCGGTGGATCGCGGGCTGCCCAAGGAGGCCACGCCCAACCACGGCCGGCCGGCCGGTGAGGTGGCGCCGCCGGTGCCGCCCGCCGTGGAATCCGCGGGCAAGCCCGCGAAGACCGACGGCCGCGCCCTGCGGCGGACGGCCACCGCCAAAGCCGTGCAAGCCGACGCGAAAGCCGTAGCAGCCGAGGTGCCGGGCACGCCCATCGTGCGGCCCGGGTTCACGCTCGGCGACACCTCGCTCGTCGTGTACTTCGACGCGCAGGTGGCCGACGGTGACCCGACGTCGTGGGCGCGCTGGTGGGCCACCGTGCGCGACGTCGAGGCCGGCACCGAGCAGCGCTCCACCGACCAGGGCCGGGCCGATCTGAGCCGGTGCTCGTACCCGGCCACCTTCTGCCGGACCTTCGGCGCGGCCGAGGGCTGGGTGCTCGACCCGGCGCGCAAGTACACGGTGACGATCACCGTGGCGGCCGCCGAGGGCGAGCTGTCGAGCGCCGAGTCCGCGCCGGCGCAGCCGCGCACCGTGGTGAACCCGCCGGCCGTGCCCGCGTCGCAGGCCGTGGGCTGCGGCTGCGCGACCGTGCTGGGCGGCACCGTACGGGCGCAGGCCTTCCGCGGCCAGATGGTCAACACGGGCACGGGCACGTTCCAGCGGGTCGAGCAGGACTTCGGCATGCCCTCGTACGGCATCCCGTTCCGGCTGGCCCGCTACTACTCGTCGGGCAATACGGCACCGGGCATGTTCGGGCCGGGCTGGTCGTCCACGTACGACATCCGGATCGTCTCGGCCGACGGCGGCGCGGCCCGGGTCCGCGCGGAGGACGGCTCCGAGGCGGTCTACACCGGCGGCGCCGACGGCAGCTACGAGGCGCCGGCCGGCGTGCGCGCTCGGCTCACCAAGGTCGACGGCGGATGGCAGCTGGTGCCGCCGGACAAGCGGGTGCTGCGGTTCGACGCCGAGGGCAAGCTCATCTCGATCAAGAACGCCCGCGGGCACGGGGTGACCCTCGCGTACACGGCGCAGGGCGTCATCGACAAGGTCACCGATGCCAGCGGCCGGGTCGTCGACTTCGACGCGCGGGCCGATCTGCGGCTGGTCACCAAGGTGACGATGCCCGACAACCGGGTGGTGCAGTTCGACTACGAAGGCACCCGGCTGCTCAAGGTGCAGGACGCGCGCCGCTACACCACCACGTACGGCTATGACGCCGCCGGGCGGCTCGCCACCGTGGTCGACGCCCGCGGCAACCGGCAGGTGTTCAACGAGTACGACGCCGCCGGGCGGGTGGGCCGGCAGACCGACGCCGAGAACGCGGTGACCACGTTCGCGTGGAACGCCGGCAGCCAGGAGGCGACCACCACCGACCCGGACGGCGTGGTCGTGGTCGACGGCTACCGCGACAACGTGCTGCTGTGGTCGCGCAACGGCAACAACGACGTGGTCAACACCCGGTACGACGGCAAGCTGCAGAAGAGCCTGGTGGTCGACCCGAAGGGCAACCAGGAGGAGACCGCCTTCGACGCGGCGGGCAACCCGCGGTCGCGTACGGCTCCGGAGCCCTTCTCCTTCACCCAGAGCAGCCAGTTCGACGGCCGCGGCAACCTCACCGAGTTCACCGACGGCCGCGACAACAAGTGGATCTACACGTACAACGAGTTCAACGAGCTCACCAGCCAGCGCGATCCCGAGCAGGCCAAGGGCTACCGGTACGAGTACGACAGCCGCGGCAACGTGGTCAAGAAGACCGACCCCCGCGACAAGGCCACCACGTACGAGTACGACACCGACGGCAACCGCACCGCCGAGATCTCGCCGACGGGGCGCAAGACCGTCATGGCGTACGACCGGACGGGCCGGATGACCTCGGTGGTCGACCCGCGGGGCACGGTCTCCGGGGCCAACCCCGACGCCTACCGCACGCGGTACACCTACGACGAGGAGAACACCGTCGTCGAGGTGCGGCAGCCGGGCAAGCAGGCGCCGTACAAGAAGACTCTCGACGAACTCGGCCAGGTCGTCGTGGTGACCGATCCGCTCTCCGGATCGACGCACACCACCTACGACAAGGCCGGCCGTCCGGTGCTGGTCAAGGACCAGGTCGGCAACACCAGCGCGGCCGCCTACACCCCC
The DNA here is from genome assembly GCF_900215205.1 of Paractinoplanes atraurantiacus. Lineage (GTDB taxonomy): Bacteria > Actinomycetota > Actinomycetes > Mycobacteriales > Micromonosporaceae > Actinoplanes > Actinoplanes atraurantiacus. The sequence continues at coordinate 117,449 of NZ_OBDY01000014.1, read as the reverse complement.
GCCGGCCGGCGCAAGTCGGTCACGGTCAACCCGGGCGAACTCAACCTGACAACCAGTTGGACGTACGACTCGACGGGCCGGGTCTCTCTCGAAGTGGCGCCGTTGGGTAACGCCAACCCGGCGCAGGCCGAGCTGTACACCAGCCGCTTCCACTACGACTTCAACGGCAACCTGGTGCAGGCCGACCGGCCGTACGGCTCGGACGGCAAGCGGGCCAAGGTGGACACCGCCTTCGACGCCCTGGACCGGCCGAACGGGCAGGTCGACCAGCTCGACCGCAGGACCAGCGTGCGCTACGACAACGCCGGCAACGTCGTCGGGATGACGAACGAGAACGGTGAGGAGCTCACCAGCTCGTTCGACGGCGCCAACCGGCGCACCGGCAGCACGGCGGAGAGCGGTGGGGTCAACGCGGGCATCGAGTACGACGACGCCGGCAACCCGGTCAAGCAGACCACCCCGACCGGCGGCGTGGTCACCTGGAAGTACGACGACGACGGCCGGCCGATCGAGATCACCGAGCCGCGTGGCAACGTCGAGGGCACCAACGCGAGCGACTACACCACCAAGTACGGCTACGACCGCGCCGGCAACCTCGAGACGGTCACCGATCCGCTCGGCAACGTCAGCAAGAGCACGTACGACGCGAACGACCGGCTGATCGCCAGCACCGACGCGAACAATCGCACCACGCGGCTGGGCTACAACGACAACGACTGGCTCACCTCGGTCATCGGCCCCGACGCGGCCAACGGGCAGGCGCTGACCTACCAGTACCGGGCGAACGGCCAGCTGGAGCGCCGCACCGATCCGCTGAACCGGTCGGCGTACACCGAATACGACAAGGCCGGCCGTACGGTCGCCACCACCGACCAACTGGGCCGGCGCCGGGAGTACGTGTACGACGCGAACTCCCAACTCGTCCAGGAGATCACCGCGCGGATGGTCGAGCCCAACCGGCCCGACCCGAACATCCCGGCCAAGACCATCTTCTACGGCTACGACAACCTGGGCCGGCTGATCAGCAAGCAGCTGGGCGACAACGGGCCGATCAGCACGTTCGGCTACGACGCCAAGAACAAGCTCACCGCCGCCACCGATCCCAGCGGCACCCAGGTGCGCGAGTACGACAACACCGACCGGCTCACCAAGGTGATCCGCGGCGACCAGGAGTTCGGCTACACCTACGACGGCGACGACCGGATCATCAGCCGCAGCTACCCGGACGGCACGAAGATCTCCGCCGAGTACGACGACGGTGACCGGATCACGTCGCTGACCAGCGCCAAGGGCGGCAGCTCGTCCCGGTACGAGTTCGGGTACGACGTCTCGGACAACCTGATCAAGACCACGTACCCGGCGTCGACCGGGGTGGTCGAGGAACGCGGCTACGACCGGGCCGGGCGGATGACGCGGATCGCGGCCGGCAAGGGCGACACCGTCCTGTCCGCCTTCGACCTGCAGCTCGACAAGGTCGGCAACCCGACGCGGATCACCGAGACCAAGGGGCAGCCGGGCCAGCCGACGGTCACCGAGGCCACCGCGTACAACTACGACGCGGCCAACCGGCTCACCGCCGAGTGCTTCGGCGCCCAGTCCTGCGCCGGCTCGTCGGCCGAGCGCACGGATTACACGTACGACCTGGTCGGTAATCGCACCACCAAGAAGGTGGTGGCGCCGGGCGAGAACACCACGACGTCCTACACGTACGACGCGGCCGACCAGCTCACCAATGAGCGGATCACCGGCAGCCGCAGCAACGAGCGGTCCTTCGAGTACGACCTCGAGGGCAACCAGATCCGCGCCGGCAACAACCGGTTCACGTACGCCCTCGACCACACGATGACCTCGGCCACGGTCGACGGGAAGACCACCGATTACACGTACGACGCGGTCGGCAACCGGATCAAGGCGGTCACCGGCAGCGGCGCGCAGCAGGTCGTGCAGAACTGGCTCTGGGACATCAACAGCGACCGGCCCCTGCTGGCCGCCGAGACCCAGACCGGCGCGAACGGCGACGTCTCCCGCGGCTACCTCTACAACCCGGGCGGCCAGGCCCTGGCCATGGTGGCCGGCAACGGCGGGACGAGCTCCTACCTGCACGACTGGCTCGGCGGCGTGTCCGGCATGGTCTCGGCCAACGGCACACCGCAATGGTCGTACGACTACGACGCGTTCGGGGTGGCCCGCGGCACCGGCCTGACCGACGGCGGCAGGAAGCTGGACGCGGACGCGCCGGCCAACCCGGTGCAGTACGCCGGCACCTACCGCGACGTCAGCCAGGGCGACCGGTACGCGATGGGCGCCCGCAACTACGACCCGAGCACCGGCCGGTTCGACTCCGCCGACCCGGCGGCCCAGCCGGCGACGGACCCGGCGGTGTCGACGTACTCGTACACCAATGCCCGTCCGACGGTGTGGACCGACCCGAGCGGGCTCGACCCGGACAGCGCCACGGTGCCGTTCCTCGGCAGCGCGACCGCGGCCGAGTACCGGATGAACAACCCGGAGGCCGCCGCCACCACGGTCGTGGCCAACAACCCCGACGGCACCACGACGGTCGAGGTCGAGAACCCCGAGTGGATGAGCGCGAAGAAACTCGTCGACGAGGCCGAGGGTTTCGTGAAGCAGATCGGCGACGAGATCGTCAACCTGATCCTCGACCTGGTCGGCTTCAACGACGCGAAGGCGTGCGTCACCGAGGGCGACATCGTCGCCTGCATCTCCACCGCGCTGCAGGCCGTGCCCTGGGGCAAGCTGTTCAAGGCGGCCAAGGTCGCGGTCAAGGCGATCGGCGTCGGCCGGCGGCTGGTCGAGACGTACGGCCGGTTGAAGGCGGCCCGCGCCGCGCTCTCCAGCATCCCGCAGCGCATCACCAAGGTCGTCGGGGAAGCCACCAACAAGGTGAAATCCGCCGCGGCCAAACAGGTCGAGAACACCGTGGCCGCGGCCAAGGACCTGGGCGCCAAGGCCAAGGCGACCACGCAGAAGGCCGCCGGCAAGGTCAAACAGAAGCGGAAGTCGACGACCGGGGAGAGCTGCGACATCGCCGCCGGCGCGGGCAAGCGGCTCGCCTCGGCCAACTCCTTCGCGGCCGGCACCTTGGTGCTCATGGCCGACGGCAGCACCAAGCCGATCGAGAAGGTCCAGCCCGGTGACACCGTCAAGGCCACGAATGACGAGACCGGCGTCAGCGAGCCCCAGCAGGTCACCGCATCGGTCACCGGATCCGGCGACAAGAGCCTGGTCGAGCTGACCCTGGCCGGAGCCGGCGCCGGTGGCGGCGGCCCGCCGCAGAAGCTCACGGCCACCGCTGGCCACAAGTTCTACAGCCCCGCAAAGGGCTGGACCGAGGCCGAGGACCTGAAGGCCGGTGACACCCTCCGCGACCCCCGGGGCCGCGCGGTCACCATCACCAGGACCGTCGACCATTCCGAGACCACCACGGTCTACAACCTCACGGTCAACGACACCCACACCTACTACGTGGTCGCCGGTGACGAGTCCGTTCTCGTCCACAACTGCGGCGGCGCCCTCGCGAAGCACTCGACCAAGTGCACCTGTGCACAGGGCGGCACGCCGCGGATCGTCCGCAACCCGTACGGCCGCGCCGGCGGACCGGCCCACCAGCGCGTCATCGACCAGGTGGAGCGCGACCTGCAGAACCAGGGCTTCACCACCCGCCGGGAGGTGCCGTTCAGCACGCCGACCGGATTCAAGCCGAACCGTGCCGCCGACGTCGCCGCCTACGATGCCAACGGCACCCTCGTATCGGTCCATCAGGTCGGCCTGCAGACCAAGGGCGGCCTACCGGTCATGCGCGAGACCGAGGCCATGTCCGACATCTGGAGCGAACTCGACGACGGCGTCGAGATGGTCTTCCACCCGTATGGGACGGTCAAGTGATGGCGACCGGTAAGCAGCTCAAGGTTTATCTCCACCCCGAGGACCGGCCGGCGGTCGACGACTATGTGCGCGAACTCGGATGCGTGCTGCTGCGGGAGCGCTCGGCCGACCGGGCCTCCCTGGCGACCACCGGCTCCCAGGACGGCATGGCCCGGCTCATCGCCGTCGCGTCGCAGGTGGGGCAGTTGGAGCCGCGCTTCGTCGAGCCGAGAGACGAGTGGGTGATGAGCGTCCAGTCGGGGCCGCTGATCGAATGGTGGTTCTCGAAGCTCGACGACGATCAGCTCTACCCGGGACGGTTCTACTACCTGCCGCACGACGACGAGCCGTTCACGAAGGCCGCCACCGGCCTCTTCAAGTGGGTACGCCGGTACGCGCCGGCGATGCCGGCGGAATGGGGCCCGGAAAGGCTGGGCCCGGCCGCGGCCGAGATGGTACGGGCCGGAAAGATCAGCCTGCGCCGGAATCCCCCGGGTTCGCGAGCCTGAGCCGGCGTGGTGACCCCCGATGCATCGGAGCCTCGGTTTCTGTACGAGGAAAGCGCGCTCGCGCTGATCCGGGACTCCGATGCCCGGGACCACCTGTCGCGCCGGGGGCTTCCCGCCGGCAACCCGCTGTTCTTCCCGGTGCCCGCGTACCCGCACGCCGGCGAGGACCGCGAGTTCGTCGTCATCGGCCACGACGGCACCGGCCTGTACTGCGTGGACGTCGTCACGGGCGAGGTCGTCATCACCGGCCTCGAGGCGGAGGCCGGCATCGGGCATGTCAACGCCTCACCGCAGGCCTTCGACAGGTGCATCGCGGAGTTCGTCCGAGGCCTGCCCTACGGGAGCAAGGACAGTGAGCGCGAGGAGCTCGAGTCGATAAGCGAAAACGTCGGCCGCGCCCTGTACGCCATCGACGCCTCCGTCTTCGACGACGATCCAGGATTCTGGCCCACCCTGCTCAACGACGTGGCGCTCGGCGACTACGTAGAGGCATGAGGATGGCGGTACTGAAGCCAGCGGTCGCTGGCGGCGGCCATCTCGGCCAGATGGGGCGTGCCGGTGCTGTCGTCTCTCAGCCTGCGCGCCAGCTTGGCGAGCGCGTCGGCGTGTGACCGGCGCGGATGAGCCGGACCAGCATGCGGGCAGTGTTGGATGTTGACCGGTGGGCATGGGGTGAGCGCAACCGTGGGCTAGGTCGCTGGGAACCAGCAGCGTACGCGTCCCCGGCGAGCGTGGGATCAACGGCGGGTGTAGATGGTTCCCTGGGCTGCCAGGTCGGTGAACCAGGTGGCGTCGGCGTGGGGGACCCAGGTGGTCTTCGCCCAGAAACGGCGTGCCTCGGCGGCGGTGGCCGGCGGGCCGTCGAGGAACCAGACGGCGGCGTGGCGGAGGCTGGGCGCGTCGTCGGTCGCGACGGTGAGGTCGGCGTCGCGGATGCACGGCTGATCTGCGCAGGGCTGCCCGTCGGATATGTAGGTGAAGTTCACGGCGACCTTGAAGTCCTTGTACGAATAGACGTCTGTCACGCCGTCGTCGGCCAGGGGGCCGGAGGGATCCATTCGGACCAGGCCCGGACGGACTCTCGATGGGCACGGCGCACCTGGCCGAAGACGCCGACCGCCACGAACGCGAACACCACGGCACCGGCAGCGATCGAAGCACGCTTCACAGGCTGCGACTCTAGTCGGCGATCATACTGAGAAACTGACGCCGGCACTGATCTGGGAGTTCGTCGATGGCTGAGTTCACGGTTGTGCAAGAGGTGAACGCCCCCGCCACCGTGGTCTGGGCGGCCCTGGTGGACTGGCCCCGCCATGGTGATTGGGCGCCATTGACCGCCGTGCGTACCCTGCCCGGCCCCTCCGAGGGGACAGGTGCCACGTTCGTGGCCCGCAGCGGTGTGGGGCCGCTGGCGTTCGACGACCCGATGACCGTGGTCGGCTGGCAGCCGCCGTCCGGTGATGGCGAGCATGATCGGCTCGGGCGATGTGAGGTGCGCAAGTCGGGGCGCGTCGTGCACGGCCGGGCCTGGTTCTCGGTGACGCCTCTGCCGGGCCGGCGTTGCCGTGTGGTCTGGTACGAGGATGTGACCGTCTCCCCGCGGAAGATCACCCGATTCGCGGGGCCGGTGCTGTCTCTCGCCGGGCGTCTCGGCTTCGCGGCCACGTTGCGCGCCCTGGCCCGGGACGTTGAACAGGCGGTCACCGGCCGGCCTTCCGGCTCGCCTTCGTGATCCGCTTCCACTCCTGGCGCTGGGCGGCCATGGCCGCCGGATCGCTGCGCCGCGACTGGTAGGCCATCTCCCGCCGGATCGCATGCCAGCTGTGCAACCGTCGCTCGGGCAGCTCGCCGGCGGCCACCGCGGCCTCGACCGCGCAACCCTCATCGCCGTCGTGAGCGCAGTCCCGGAACCGGCAGTGCTCGGCCAGGGCGGCGATGTCGGTGAAGGTCTCCTCCACCGCGGCGTCGCTGGCGTACAGGTCGAGCGATCGAATCCCGGGCAGATCCAGCAGCACCCCGCCGATGCCCAGCCGGTACAGCTTCCGGGTGGTCGTCGTGTGCCGGCCCTGCCCGTCGCGCCGGACCTCCCGCACCGGCTCGGCGTGGCCTTCCAGCGCGTTGAGAAGCGACGTCTTGCCCACCCCGGACGGGCCGAGCATGGTCGTGGTCGTCCCGGCACCCATCCGCGACCGCAGCTCGTCGAGCCCTCGCCCGTCGACGGCGCTGGTCAGGACCACCGGCACCCCGGGCGCGGCCGCCTGGGCCTCGTCGACCATCGGGCCCGGGTCATCGGTGGCGTCCGCCTTCGTGAGCACGATCAGCGGATCGGCGCCGCTGTCCCACACCATCACGGAGAGCCGCTCGAGGTTCTTGAGATTGAGGCCCCGGTCGATCGGCAGCACGATCATCACCGTGTCGATGTTGGCCGCGAGGACCTGGATGTCCCTCTCGTTCGGGTCGGGACGTGACAGCGACGTCCGCCGCGGTACCACCCGCACCGGCTCCCCGCCGTCGATCACGATCCAGTCGCCGGCCACCGGCCGCAGGTTGAGATCGCGGCGCAACTCGAACAGCGTGGTCTCGGCTTCGGCATCGTACGGAAACCAGATCACTTCGATGCTCGGGCCGTGCACCACCGAGACCCGGCCCGGCCGCTCGGCCCCGGAGAAGAACAGGGGTGTGCCGGAAGCCCAGCCCAGCGAGGTCAGCCCGTCGAGAAGTTGGTTCATCGATCACCTCCGCTTGGCACAGGTTAGGTCACCTCGGGTGGGTATGAAACCGCTTATGACGGCGGTGAAGGTCGGTTTGTGCGGTGCCGGGATGGCGCTGACGTCGTACGCGCGTCGCTTCGAGGTGCTGGAGGTGCAGCAGACGTTCTACGAGCCGCCCCGCGAGGCGACGCTGCGCGGTGGCGGGCCGCTGTTCCGCCGGAGTTCGAGTTCACGGTCAAGGCGTGGCAGCTGATCACGCATGAGGCGAAGAGCCCGACCTACCGGCGGCTGCGCACGCCGTTGAGCGCCGACGAGCGGGCGGAGGCCGGCGGTTTCCGCTGGACGCCCGTTGTCGCTCGCGCCTGGGAGACGACGGTCGGCTGCGCCGAGATCCTGGGCGCGAGCGCGATCCTGCTCCAGTGCCCGGCGAGCTTCCGGCCGAGCGGGAGCGCCGTCGCGCGGCTGCGCGAGTTCTGCTTCCGGGCGCACCGGCCGGCCGGCGTCCGCCTGGTGTGGGAGCCGCGCGGGCCGTGGCCGGACGAGCTGGTCCGGGAGCTGTGCGAGGAGCTGGACCTGACCCACGCGGCCGACCCGTTCCTGCGCGTCAGCCTGACGCCGACGGCGTACTACCGGCTGCACGGCATCACCGGTGCCCGGCACGTCTACACCGACGACGAGCTGGCCCGGCTCGACGGCATCGTCGGCGCCGGACCGGCGTACGTCATGTTCAATAATCTGCCCCGCGCCGCCGACGCGGAGCGGTTCCGCCGGCTGGCGCACCCGGAATCAGGGGACTCAGGTGCCGGACGTCGCGGTGCCGGCAGTCCGGCTCGCACCAGCGTGTCGGGTGTCCGCGGCGGCTGAGCTCGGCGCGGGCGAAGCTCAGCCACGCCGGCGGCTCGTCGGTGCTGCCCTGGCCGGCCAGGTAGGCCGGGTAGTCCGGGTCGGGCAGCGCACGCGCGCGCTGATGGACGCAGGCATCGATGAGGGCGTCCTGGACTTCGTGCGGGCTGGCCGCGACATGCAGGACCCACCAGTCGGCGACCGGCGGCGGTGGCTGCGACCACATCGAGGATCACCTCCTACGAGCCGATTGACCTTCTCCTAGAAATAGGAGCTCTCGGGGCCGGACGCAAGGTCTTGACGCCGGATTCGAGTCGTTGTATTGGTGGAAGTGAGAGTTGAGTCGGAGGCACTCAACTGCCGGATGATTCCGAAGGGGGAAACGACCATGCTGATGCGCACCGATCCGTTCCGTGAAATCGACCGCGTCTTCGAGCAGTTCGTCGGCACCTCCGGCCGGCCCGCGGTCATGCACGTCGACGCCGAGCGTGACGGCGACTGGTTCTACGTCTACTTCGACCTGCCGGGCGTCGACCCGGACTCGATCGACCTGACCGTCGAGCAGAACGTGCTCCAGGTCCGGGCCGAGCGCCTGCGGACCCGCCGGGACGGCGTCGAGTCCGTGATCAGCGAGCGGCCGATGGGCGTCTTCAGCCGTCAGCTGTTCCTCGGCGACACCCTCGACACCGACAAACTCGAGGCGACGTACGACAACGGCGTGCTCACGCTGCGCATCCCGATCTCCGATCGGGCCAAGCCGCGGCGGATCAGCGTAGCCTCCGGCACCAGCGGACGGCGGCAGATCGCCGGCTGACCTTATGCTGGCCGGGTGGCAGCGTGTCCCGAGCTCGACCGTCGCCCGTCGTTCCGGCGGCGAGGGTCTCTCCGGGGTAACCCCGGGGAAGCTTGAGTGACCACCGCAGCGCATCGCCGGCGCGCCTCCGCGCTTCGCGCAGCCCGGCGCAGGCACGACCGGGAATCGTCGGGGCACGCTGCCGCCCGTACCCCGAAAGGGGCCCACCGGCAGTCGCCGTGGCAGGTCGCGGGCGCTCTGGCCGACGCCCTGCTCACCACGAGCTGGCGGCCCGAGGACATGGTGGCGACGGTCGGTTCCGTGGTGGCGGGCCGCCCGGCCTGGGCTCGGCGGCTGGTCGGGGCCGTGCTGCTGGCTTATCCGCGCGCCCCCGCCGACCGGCCCCGGGAACTGCGCCATTTCCTGGCCGGGCTCGAGGGCCGGCCGCGGGTCGCGGTGCGACGGGCGGTCGTCCGGCATCGGCCGGTGGTGCCGGTGCGGGTCGTACGGATGCGGTGGGGCGCGCCGGGTGTCGACGGCTTGGCGGGCCTCGCGGCGTTCCTCGATCTCGACGGCGACGCTCTCGACTGGTTCGCCGACCGCCGCGAGATCAATCGGCACGCCCGCGACGAGCGGCTGCGGCATTACCGCTACACCTGGCTTACGCACCGGCTGATCGAGGCGCCCAAGCCGCGGATGCGTGCGCTGCAACGGCAGTTGCTCGATCAGATCCTGTCGCGTGTGCCCGTGCACCCCAGCGTCCACGGATTCGTACCGGGCCGGGACGCGCACACTTTCGCGCGGGCCCACGCGGGCGCCAGTGTGCTGGTGAGCATGGACCTGCGTGCCTTCTTCTCCAGCATCACGGCGGCACGGATCCACGGGCTCTTCCTCGGCATCGGCTATCCGGAGCCCGTCGCGCACGCGCTGACCGCCCTCACCACCACGCGGACGCCGGCCCGGATCCTGCGTGCCGCCTCCGATCCGTACCTGGCCGCGCTGTTGCGGCAGCCGCACCTGCCGCAAGGGGCGCCCACGTCGCCCGCGCTGGCCAATCTCTGCGCCTTCCGGCTGGACCGGCGGCTGAGCGGGCTGGCCGGCCGCTTCGGCCTCACCTACGGGCGATACGCCGACGACCTGGCCTTCTCCGGCACGCTCGCCGACGGCCGTGTGGCGCGGCTCGTCGCCCTGGCCGGGCAGATCGCCCGGGAGGAGGGGTTCCGGGCGCACCCGGGCAAGACCCGGGTGCGGCGCCGGTCGCAGCGTCAGGAACTGACCGGCCTGGTCGTCAACGACCGTCCGGCGGTGCCCCGCGAGGACTACGATCGCTTGCGGGCCATCTTGCACAACGCGGCCACCCAGGGACTGGCGGCGGCCAACCGCGACGGTCACCCCGACTTCGCCGCCCACCTGGCCGGCCGTGTCGCGTGGATGTCCCATCACCACCCATCCCGCGCCGCGAAACTGAAGGACCTGCTCGACCGTGTACGGTCCTCGGGCCCAGAGGTGTCGGTGGAGCGCCGGTCATGACCGGCGGCGCAGGAGTGCCCGGGCCGGCAGGGTGACCGCGAGCAGGGCCAGACCGGTTGCGGCGGCGGCGAAACAGCCGTACGTCAGAAGCGGGATGTGCGGTGCTTCGCCGGTGGTTCCGCGCATCATCGGGATCAGCGTGGCCGCGGCGATGGCGGAACCAAGGACGACGCCGGCGAGGGAGACGAGCAGGCTCTCCCAATGGAGCATCGCGAGGACCTGACGCCGGGTGGAGCCGACCAGGCGCAGCATGCCCAGCTCGCGGCGCCGGTCGAGGACGGTCATGACCAGGGTGTTGACGGCGGCGATGGCCGCGAAGCCGCCCAGGACCGCGGCCATCGCGTTGTTGGTCCACGCGCCCAACTCCGCGTCCAGGCTCCGCCGGGTGGCGTAGCCGTCGGCGTCGGTGACCGTTCCCAGGGCCTCGAGCGGTTCGGCCGGGCCGCCCCGCACCAGCAGGGCGTTGTCGAATTCTGAGGTGACGTGCCCGGCCAGCGACGCCCGGTCCATGGTCACGGTGCCGAGTCCGAGGCCGCGGCCGTACACCGCGATGATCTCGGGACTGATCTCGGTGCCGTCGGGAAGGTAGAGCGCGAGCCGGTCGCCGACACCCCGGCCGGCCGCGGTGGCCAGGGTGGTGTCGATGGCGATCCGGTCACCGCCCAGCGCGTCGAGGCTGCCGTCGCGGACGTCCAGATCCTGCACCTTGGCCAGCTCGGCGCCGGAGCCGGTGACGCCCTGGACCGTCGCGCCCTGCAGCGACGTGAACTCGCCGGTGCCGACCGGCACCAGCGCCTGGGTGGTGAGCACGGCCACAACGGCTTCCACGCCGGGCGTACGGGCGGCCCCGTCCACCGCGTCGACCGCGAGGCCGGCCGGGTTCGTGACGACGTGGTCGGCCGTGAGACCCGCGCGCAGTTGCTTGCCGGCGGCGTGGTTCTCGCTCGTGTGCATGAAGACGAGGGTCGAGGCGAAGGCCATGGCCAGCACGATCGGGGTGAAGGCCGAGGCGAGCCGGCGAGTGTTCGTACGGGAGTTGGCGGCCGCGAGCCCGGCCGCCGGCCCGCCGCCGCGCAGAGGCAGGCCGAACAGGCCGGCGCACAACCGGGCCAGCAACGGCCCGAGCAGCCCGACCGCCAGCATGAACAGCATGACCACGCCGAGCGCGGCGCCGGCCGCGTCGTTGCCGGCCGAGCGGGCCGCGATGCCGGTGAGCCCGATGCCGCCGAGGAGGGCGGCGACGCCGAGGACGGTGCGGAGGCCGCCCGGCCGCAGCCGTTGCATCGACGCGTCGGTGAGCGCCTGACCCGGCCGGGTCCGCGCCGGGCGCCGGCCCGCCATCCAGCCGGCGGCCAGAGCCGTGAGCAGCCCGACGGCGACCGCGATGAGCAGCGGCGTCGCCGAGAGGTGCAGCCGCGCCGCGGCCGGGACGGCGCCGCGGTCCTGCAACTGCCCGAACCACCAGTGCGCGAGCCCCAGGCCGGGCAGAAGGCCGGCGATCCCGGCGAGCGGTGCGATCAGCAGCGCCTCGGCGGCGACCGCGCGGCGGATCTGCCGTGGGGTGGCCCCGACGGCACGCAGCAGGGCGAACCCTCTGGCCCGCTGGGACACGGACAGGGCCACTGTCGCGGCCGCGGTGAAGATCGCCACGATGGTGGCGATGCCACCGAAGGAGCCGCCGATGCCGAAGAGGATCTCCTTGGCGTAGCCGAGGCCGGGATCCTCCACGGCGCCGCGGTCGTCGCCCGCGTGCACCTGGACTTCGGAGCCGGCCAGCGTCGCGGTCACCGAAGCGGCGAGCGCGGTGGCGTCGGTGCCCGGCGGCGCCAGCACGGCGATGGCGTCGGCCCGGCCGGGGTGCCCGGCGAGCGTGGCCGCCTGGTCGTCGGCGAACCAGGCCAGCGGGCCGCCCGTGTCGGCGATGCCGGACACGCGGAAATCCCGCCGCCCGGAAGCGGTCTCGAAGGTGACGGTGTCGCCGACGGCGGCCGCGTCCCGAGCGAGCACGACTTCGCCGTCACGAGGCTCGGCGCCGGCCGTCAACGTGGTACCGGTCAACAGGTGTGAGCCCCACCCGTGGCCGGTGAGCGAGGCCCCGCGCGTGTGTACCGGGAAGGTGTAGTCCGCGACCGCCGCGGTCGCACCCGGTGCCGTGGCCGCCCTGGCCGCGAGCCCGGCGTCCAGCCGTGCTGTGTCCGGCAGCGGCACCGCTTCCCTCTCGGCGTCCTCACCGCTGCCGGTGACGATGTACTCGTACTGGTCGGCGGCGACGACGACCGGCGCGTTCGCGTAGCGTGCCGGCGGCACCGATGCGCGCAGGCCGGTTTCCAGAAGGATGCCGCAGGCCGAGACGATCAGCGCCGACATCAGCAGGGCGAAGAAGGTTCCCGCGAACGACGCGGGCTTGAACCGGATGGCCGCACGGGCGAGTCCGTTGGGGCGCATCATGCCGCCGCACCCGCCATCACACCCGAGCGAAAGTTGCCGGCGCCGAGGGCGGCCATCCGGGCCGCGATGCGGGCCGGCGAACCGCGCTCCAGGCTGTCGGCGAACGCGCCGTCGGCGAGGAACAGCACCCGGTCGGCCCAGGCGGCGGCGACCGGGTCATGGGTGACCATGACGACGGTGGCGCCGAGGCCGTCCACCGCTTGCCGGAGCAGGCCGAGGACCTCGGCCGCGGTGCCGGTGTCGAGGGCGCCGGTGGGCTCGTCCGCGAAGATCACGTCCGGGTTGGTGACCAAGGCGCGGGCGACGGCCACCCGCTGCTGCTGGCCGCCGGACAGCTCGCCGGGGCGGCGCCGCGCCTTGTCGGCGAGCCCGACCTTGCCGAGCACCTCGGCCGCCCGCCGGCGATCCTGGCGTTGCCCGGCCAGCCGCAGGGGCAGCAGGACGTTCTGCTCCACCGTCAGCGACGGCAACAGGTTGAACGCCTGGAACACAAAGCCGAGCCGGCCGCGCCGCAGTTCGGTCAGCTCGTTCTCGTTCATCCCGGTGATCTCCGTGCCGCCCAGGCGCACGGAGCCCTCCGACGGCCGGTCAAGGCCGGCCGCGCACTGCAGGAACGTGGACTTGCCCGACCCCGACGGGCCCATGACGGCCGTGAACGTGCCGCGCGGCAACGCCAGGTCGATCCCCGCGAGGGCGTTCACCGTGCGCGCCCCGCGGCCGTACCGTCGCCGGACCCCGCGGAGCTCGACCGCGAGAGTGGTGTCACCAGGAGCCTTCGTCTGCCTCATGGGGACAAGCGTGGGGAACCGGTGGCGCGCCCGGCATCAGTCCGCGGGACCATGCCGGCTACATCTCGCGCCCGACGCGGCCGGGCCCTGGCCGTTCTTAGCTTCGGTGCCTCTTCAACAGTGGAAGGGGCATCATGCGCCAGCGGGACAGATTCATCGACGGACTCCGGGCTCTGGCCATTCTCGGCGTCGTGAGTGGACATTGGCTGGTCGGTGCGCTGGTCGCGACACCGGCCGGCGGGCTGCGGATCGACAGCCCGATGCGCCATCTGGAGTGGCTGCACCCGGCCACCTGGTTCCTGCAGATGCTGGGACTGTTCTTCCTCGTCGGCGGGTACACGGCGGCGCAGGGGCTGCGCCGGGCGCGGGAGCGGGGCGAGACCGACGCGCACTGGGTGCGCCGAAGGCTGTGGCGGATCGGGCGGCCCGTTGTGGCCGCGGCGGTGATCCTGGCGGTGGCGCTGCCGGTGCTGAGCCTGGCCGGGCTGGGGGCCGGCACCGCTCGTACGACAGTGGTCCTGTTCCTTCAGCCCTTGTGGTTCATGGGCGTGTACGCGGTGATCACCGCGCTCACCCCGTACGCCCTCAAGCTGGACCGGATCGGTGGCCTGCGGGTCGTCCTGGCCTGCGCGGCGGCCGTGGCCGTGGTGGACCTGCTGCGCTTCGGCCCGGACGTGGAGCCGGTCGCCGTCGGATATCTGAGCGTGCTTCCGGCCTGGTTCTTCGCCTACCAGCTGGGGGTGTCCTGGTCGGCCGGGCGGGTCGGACCGCGCGTGGCGGCCGGCCTGCTCGCCGGTGGCCTGGCGGTGTTCGTGTTCCTGCTGGTCGTGGCGGACTACCCGGTGAGCCTCGTGAGCGTGCCCGGGTCAGTACGGTCGAATTCGAACCCGCCGTCGCTGATGGTCCCGGCTCTCGCCGCGATGCAGGCCGGCGCCGCGCTGCTGCTGCGCGCCCGGATCGAGCGGGTCCTGCGCCGGCCCCGCGTGTGGGCCGCGGTGACCGTGCTCAACCTGAGCGCGATGAGCGTGTTCTGCTGGCATCAGGTGGCGCTCGTGGGTGTCTCCGAGGTCGCCCGGCGGTTCGGCACGCTGCCCGGCCTCGGCGACGTGCCCGCCGACGGCGGCTGGGTCGTGGCCCGCCTCGCCTGGTACCCGGTGCTCGGTCTCGTCCTGGCCGGCCTCGTCGTGCTGGTGCGCCGCTTCGAGAACGCGCCTATCGAGCCTCCGGTGAACCGGGCCGCCCGGGTGTGACCAGGCCGTTCTCGTAGCCGAAGACCACGGCTTGTACCCGGTCGCGCAGACCGAGCTTCTGCAGGATCCGGCTGACGTGGGTCTTGGTGGTCGGCTCCGAGATGAACAGGGAGGCGGCGATCTCGGTGTTGGACAACCCCTGGGCGAGCAGGCGCAGGACCTCCCGCTCACGGTCGGTCAGAGCGTTCAGCGCGACCGCGCCGGCGTTGCGGCGCGGTCGCGCCTCGACGAAGTTCTCGATGAGCCGCCGGGTGATGCGCGGCGCCAGCAGCGCCTCGCCGCCGGCCACCACCCGGACGGCTTGGACCAGGTCCGCGGGCTCGCTGTCCTTGAGCAGGAACCCGCTGGCTCCGGCCTGCAGCGCCTCGTAGATGTAGTCGTCGAGGTCGAACGTCGTCAGCATCAGCACCCGCGGCGTGTGCCCGGCCGGGCGTTCCGGGCCGAGCAGGGCCCGGGTGGCGGCGAGCCCGTCGAGCACCGGCATCCGCACGTCCATCAGAACGACGTCGGGCCGTAGCCGGCGGCTGCTGTCCACGCCGGCCTGCCCGTTCTCCGCTTCGCCCACCACCTCGATGTCGGGTTGCGCCTGCAGGATGGCCCGGATGCCCATCCGGATCATCGACTGGTCGTCCACGATGAGGGCGCGGATCATTGCTCGGCGCCGATCGGCAGGCGGGCCGCCACCCGATAGCCGCCGCCGGCGCGGACGCCGGTCTCCAGCGTCCCGCCGACCTGCCGGACCCGTTCACGCATGCCGGTCAGCCCGTGACCGGTCAGCTCGGGCGACTCCATCGGCTCGGCCGGCCGCGGCGCGGACTCGTTCACGACGGACAGCAAAAGATCACTTCCTTCAATGCGGAGTTCGATTTGCGTACGGGCGCCGGGCGCGTGCCGGATGACGTTACTCAGCGACTCCTGGACGAGGCGGTAGGCGGCCAAAGCCACGCGCTCCGGCACGGCCGCCGCCCGTACGGCCGCGGTCTGGCGAACCTCGACCGGCAGGCCCGCCCGTTCCGCCGACGCCACCAGGTCCGGCAACCCGTCCAGGCCGGGCACCGGGGACAACTCGGCGTCCGCGTCCTGCGCCCGCAGCACGGACAGCAGCTGCCGCATCTCGCGCATGGCCGCCCGCGCGCCGGTGGCGATCCGGGTGAACTCCGCCTCCGCCCGCGGGTCCAGGTCGTCGATCCGGTACGACGCGGAGGTGGCCTGCATGTGGATCACCGACATGCCGTGCGCCACGACATCGTGCAGCTCGCGCGCGATCCGGGTGCGCTCCTCGGCGATCGCTCGCTGGTTCTGCTCGATCTCGACGTCGCGGCGCGCGTCGGCGAGCTCCCGGCGGACCTCCCGCCAGCGGCGGACCAGCATGACGGCGCCCACGACGAGCGCCGACAGCGCCGGATAGAGGATCTCGATCAGCAGCCCGTCCCCGACCGAGCGGCCGCGCGGATCGAGCAGGGCCACGACGGGCAGGAGCACCGAGCTCACGCTCCACGTCAGCGTCGTGGCGCGCCAGTCGCAGCGGGCCGAGACCAGACCGGTGTGCGCGATCAGCGTCAGCAGTCCCGGCACGGTGAGCGGCCACGTCGACACGGAGCCGGGCGGCAGGGCCAGCGCGACGACGACCACGGCCAGCAGTTGCAGAGCTGTCGCCTCGCGCGGCCGGATGAGGATCAGGGGCAGCGCGGCGGCCTGTGCGATGCCGGTGAGCACCGCGACCAGCGGAGGTATGCCGAACACCAGCGCGGACAGGGCCGCGTTCACGGGCAGGGCGACGAGCGCCAGCCCGCCGGCGACCAGCCACCACCGCAACCATTCGATCGGCGCTGTCACGTTCACACCGTATCCGGAAGATCCATGTCCGGCGTCCGACCGGCGATGCATACGACCCCCTTCCCGAGGATGACGCCTCGGCCGGTGCCGGAGATCCACGCTTGCCGGCATGGAACTGATTTCCCTGCTCAGCCCGGTGATGACCTCGCCGATGCTCTACCCGCTGCTGGCCGCGCTGGTCGGCGTGGACGGCGTCGTGCCGGTCGTCCCGTCCGAGGCGGCGGTGCTGACGGCCGGCGTGTTCGCCCGCGCCGGCACGCCGAACCTGCTGCTGGTCATCGTGGCGGCCGCGGTCGGCGTGTTCGTCAGCGACCACCTCGTGTACGGCCTCGGCCGCACCGCCGCCGGTCCGCGGCTGCTCGGCCGTTTCCCGCGGATCGGCCGGGCCGTCGCCGTGGCCGGCCGGCGGATCGAGCGCCGGCCCGGCCTGCTGATCGTGGTGTCCCGGTTCCTGCCGGGTGGCCGTCTCACGACGAATCTCGCCTGTGGCACGGCGCGGGTGCCGCTGTCCCGGTTCAGCCCGGCCTCGGCGCTCGCCGCGGTGGCGTGGGCGTCGTACCACGCCGGGCTGGGTGTGCTGGGAGGTTCCGCCTTCGCCGAGAACCCGCTGATCGGGATCGCGATCGGTCTCGGGTTGTCGTTCGTGGTGGGCGGCGTCGTCGCACTGATCCGTCGCCGGCCCCGGCCGGTGCTGCGAGCCGTTCAGCCTTGGCAGCCGCCGCGGAGAGCGTCGGTGGGGGACAGCCGGGCGGCCCGCACCGCCGGGTACAGGCCGGCGCAGCCGCCGATCACCACGGCCGCGGCGAGGCCCGCGCCCACCGCGGCGGCCGGGATCAGCGTTTGCCAGCCGTGACTGGTCGCCATCGCGTAGGTCACGGTGACGCCCAGCACGATGCCGGCCATCCCGCCGCCGGCTCCCAGCAGCAGCGACTCCGTCAGGAACTGGACCGCGACGTGTCGCCGGGTCGCTCCCAGCGCGCGGCGCAGGCCGATCTCGCCGCGTCGTTCCAGGACCGAGATCACCAGGACGTTGGCGATGCCGATGCCGCCGACCAGCAGCGCTACCGCGCCCAGGCCCAACAGCAGGACGGTGGTGCCGTCGGTGACGGCGAGGCGGGCGGTGAGCGCCTCGGAGGGCCGGCTCACGGCGACCTGTTCGGGATGGCCGGGACAGGCCGCGCGGCCCAGCAGGCCGGCGACTTCGTCCGTACGCTCGGTCTGCGTCCGTACGAAGATCCGGGTCGGGTTTCCCTGATAGCCGAGGTAGGCGGCCGCCACGGGCGCGCCGATCAGCGCCGACGCGTCCAGCTCGGGTGTCAGCTCCACCGGGGCCAGGATGCCGACCACGGTGAACCAGTGATCGCCGAGGTGGATCCGGGGACCTTCGGCGACGTCGTGGATGCCCAGCGAGGTGGCGGCGTAGTGGCCCAGCACCACCACCGGGTAGCGGGACAGGGCGGCGTCCAGGAAACGGCCGTTCAGCAACGAACCGTCCACAGTGGTGAGCAGGGCCGGATCGGTGACCCGCACGGACAGCCCGCCGGTGCGCCCGGCCGGGATCCGGTCGTTGCGGTAGACCGGCACCCCGAGCGTCGCGGTGGCCGCCGAGGTGAGCACCCCGTCCGTGCGGGCCACCGCGGCGCCCGCGGTCACCGGCAACTCGGCCTCCGCGCCTTGGATGGTTTTGCCGTTGGCCACGGTGAGCAGGTTCGTGCCCACCCGGTCGATGCCGGCCAGCACGTCGGCCTGGCTTGATCGGGTGACGCCGAGCACGGCCACCATGGCCGCGATCCCGATCGCCACCCCGAGGATGGACAGCGCGGCCCGGCCGGGCCGGGACCGCAGGCCCACGGTGCTCACCGGGAGCAGGTCGGCGATCCGCAGCCGCGATCTCACGAGACACCCCCGCTGTCCCGTACGACCTGGCCGTCGCACAGCTCGACCCGGCGCCGCATGGCCTGGGCCACGCGGGCGTCATGCGTGATCACGACGATGGTGACGCCGCCGGCGTTCAGCTCGTTCAACAGCGTGATGATGCCCTCGCCGGTCACCGAGTCGAGGTTGCCGGTGGGCTCGTCGGCCAGCACCACGGCCGGCCGGCCGACCAGGGCCCGGGCGATCGCCACCCGCTGGCGCTCGCCGCCGGACAGGTGCGCCGCCGGGAAGTCGGCCCGGTGGGCCAGACCGACCCGCCGCAGGGCGGCTCGGGCCGCTCGCCGGCGCTCGGCCGCGGGTAGGCCGCGATAGAGCAGACCGGTCGCGACGTTCTCGGCCGCGCTCAGCCGTTCCAGAAGGAAGAACTGCTGGAAGACGATGCCGAGACGGTGCGCGCGTACGCCGGAGAGGCGGCGGTCGCTCAGCTTCTCGACCGGGTGGCCGGTGATGCGGACCGAGCCGCCGGACGGCCGGTCCAGGCCGGCGGCGAGGTTGAGCAGGGTGGTCTTGCCGGACCCGGACGGCCCGGCCACGGCGACCAGTTCGCCGCTGTGCACGGTGAGCGTGACCCCGCGCAGGGACTCCACCGGCGGGGTGCCGGGATAGACCTTGCGGGCGTCGATCAGTTCCAGGACGGCGGTCATGTGGCCGGCACCTCCACGGACTGGCCCTCGGTGAGGCCGCCGGCGATCTCCACCTGGCCGCTGTTCTCGTCGAAGGAGGCTGGCTCGACCCGCACCACGGAGCCGTCGGAGAGGCGGACCTGATAACCGCCGCCGGGCCGGGCGAGCAGGGCAGCGATCGGGATCAGCAGCACGTTGCGCCGTTCCCCGGTGACGATGTCGACGTCCACCGGCGCCTCGTCCAGGGTGAACCCCGGGGGCGGGCGAAAGGTGATGGTGAGCGGCACGGTCGCTGCGCCGCCGTCCTCCTCGGCCTCGGCCGTCGCGGCCAGGCCGATTGCGGCGACCCGGCCGGGCAGCGGGTCGGCGTCCGGCAGCGAGACCTCGACGCGGGCGCCGACCCGTACGGTGGCCAGCTCGGCGGTGTCCAGTTGGCCGATCACCGCCCGGTTCGTCGACGTGCCGGTGAGCACCGTCGTCGCCGGCTCGACGGGGGCGCCGACGCGGGCCGGAACCTGTGTCACTCGCAGCGCGGTGGGCAGGAAGACGATCTGCCCTTGGCCGAGGCGCCCGGTGCGCTGGTAGGGCTTGCGACCCCAGGAGGCCTCCCACCGCCGGATCGCCGCCGCGGTGGCCGCGCTGAAGTGCCGGTCCACGGTGATCCGCCGGTGCGGGTCGAATCCCATCGCGACGAGGTTGCGTTCCAATTGGCGTACGTCGGGGCCGTCGCTCATCCCGGACTCGAGGTCGCGATAGACCGGGACGGCGCCCAGCAGCAGCCGGACCGGGGCGTCGGCCACCCGGTACAGGACACCACCGCGGCCGATCGTCGCACCGGGGCGAGGAGCCGCGGTGAGCACGCCCGGGGGGCCCGGGTGATCGACGGTGTAGGAGCCGGAGTAGCCGAGCGCGCCGCCGATCCGCACCCGGCTGGTGAGCGTGCCCCGAACGACCGGGGCCGTTCCGGTCGCTATCGCGGCGGCCGGCGGTGAGGCGTTCGGTTCGGACCGGGCGGCGTACGCCACGCCGGCGACGAGCGGGGCGGCCACGGCGACCGCGATCGCGGCCGTGGTCATGCCGCGCCGGCGGCTCACTTCTTGCCTCCGCCGTTGTCGTGGACCTTGATGTCACCGCTCCAGATGTGCTTGCACGCCTTGTCCAAGGCTTCGCTCTGCCGGCCCGAGATGCCGTTCGCCAAAGAGGTCCCACGGAGGTCGAACTCGCCGGCGGCGTTCGGGTCCGGCCATGCCGGCAGGCCGTGCTGGCGAACGCATTTCGCGAACTCGGCCAGCTTGCGCAGATCCTCGGCGGTGACGGCCTGCTTGGGCCGGAAGGCGTTCGGCGGGTACCGGTCCTCGATGGACTTGCACGCCTCGATGATGCCCGGATGCGCCGCGAGGTCGCGCTTCCATTCGTACCCGCCCTGGTTGGGGAACTGAAGGTAGCCCTCCGGGGTGAGCTGTGCGTCGGGCATCCGGGTCATGCCTTTGTCGCGCATGCACCGGACCCATTCCTGGCCGAGCGCCAGCAGTTGTTGCGGGGCCGCCGAGGTGGAGGCCGACGGGCCGGCGGACCGGCCGCGCCCGCCGGCGTCGCACCCGGCGACCCCGGCCGCGATCAGTGCGGTGATCAGTACAGCGGATGTCGTTCTGGTCATGGCTCTCACGGTGGCCGCCGCGGTGATCGACTTCGTCCTACCCGGGTCGGTCCTTCCGCCGGCGCCGGTACCACGGACGTAGCACCTGAGTCCGATGCCGGCGGGGTGCCGGCTCCCTACCATGAGAGCGTGTCCCGGTACTCGCCGCGCCACCTGTTGACCGACGCCACCCTGGCGCTGGCCCTGATCCTGCTGACCCTGGGGCCCGGGCTGGTGAAAGGATGGGTCACTCCGACGAAGCCGGGCGACCCGTCGACGTACCTGGACCGGTCCGGTCTCCCGGCCGGCGAGCCTTGGTGGATCTTCGCCGCGCTGATCGTCGGTGGTGTGCTGATCCGGCAGCGGTGGCCGTTCACCGGCCTGGTGCTGGCCGCCGCCGGCACGGTCGGTCACCTGGCCCTGCAGACCAAGTTCCAGTTGCTCGATCTGGCGCTCCCGCTGATGCTCTACACCGTGGCGACGGTCGCCCGCCGTCGCCGCCATTCGGTCGCCGTGCTGGCGCTGGCGATGCTGATGACGTACGCCGCGATGCTGGGCGGCCGGTTCCACGTCGACCAGGAGACCGCCGTGTGGTCCGGCAAGGAGGTCGAACAGCAGCAGCTCAAACAGGAGGCGGCCGGCGGAGAGCCGGTGGCGACGGTGATGCGCAAGACGCTCGATCCGCCGTCGGTGTTCGCGCCCGACCGGCTGCTCGACGCGGGCCAGGCAGTGATGGAGATGTGGTTGCTGCTGATCGCGGCGTTCGCGATCGGCGACGCGATGCGCAGCCGTCGTGCCCATCTGGCCGCGGTCGAGCAGCGCACCGCCGACCTGGCCCGGGAGGAGCGGCAGCGGGCGGCGCTCGCGGTCGCGGCCGAGCGCACCCGGATCACCCGGGAGTTGCACGACGTCGTCGCGCACGGCATGTCGGTGATGGTGGTGCAGGCACAGGGCGCGGCCGCCGCGCTGGACCGGCACCCCGACCGGGCCGCCACCGCGCTGCAACACGTGATCGAGGTGGGCCGGTCGTCGCTGGCCGAGATGCGCCGGCTGATCGCCGCCGGGCGCACCGACCCGGCCGAGGACCCGCAACTCGCCCCGCTGGCCGGTGTCGGCGCCGTCCCCGCGCTCGTCGACGAGCTGCGCTCGACCGGGATGCGCGTCGAGTTGCACGTCGACGGGGTGCCCACGGCGATGCCGGCGGCGGTGGACGTGTCGGCGTACCGGATCGTGCAGGAGGCGCTCACCAACACGCTGCGGCATGCCGGGCCGGGCGCCGGCGCGACGGTGCTGCTCGAGTTCCACCCCGAACGGCTGCGGGTCGTGGTCGCCGACGACGGCACCGGCCCGGCCGAGGGAGCCGACGACGGGGGCAACGGGTTGCGCGGCATCGCCGAGCGGATCGCGATGTTGGGCGGCACGCTCGACGCGGGCTCGGCCGGCGGCGCCGGATTCCGCGTCTGCGCGACGCTGCCGCTGCGGGCCGGCGAAAGCCTCGTACCCCGATGACCGTACGGGTGGTGCTGGTCGACGATCAGACGCTGGTCCGCACCGGCTTCCGGCTGGTGCTGGAGGAGACCGCCGACATCGAGGTGGTGGGCGAGGCGGCCGATGGGGTCCAGGCGCTCGACGTGGTGGACCGGACCCGGCCGGACGTGGTGCTGATGGACGTCCGGATGCCCGGCCTCGACGGGATCGAGGCGACCCGCCGGATCAGATCCGGTCCGCACCCGGCCCGCGTGATCATCTTGACCACGTTCGACCTGGACGAATACGTCCTGGCCGGGCTCCGGGCCGGGGCGAGCGGTTTCCTGCTCAAGGACGCCCTCGCCGCCGACCTGATCTCCGCCGTCCGGGTGGTCGTCGCCGGCGAGTCGGTGGTCGCACCGAGCGTGACCCGCAGGCTGATCGCCCACTACCTGGGCAGCGCGCCGGCCACGCCGGCCGCGGCCGGCCGGCTGAGCGTCCTGACCGGCCGGGAGCGGGAAGTCCTCACGCTGGTGACACGCGGACTGTCCAACGCGGAGATCGCGGCGGCGCTCTGCCTCTCGGAGAGCACCGTCAAGACTCACCTCGGGCGAATCCTGGCCAAACTCGACCTCCGGGACCGGGTGCAGGCCGTGATCCTCGGCTACGAGTGCGGCCTGGTCGAACCCACCCGATAGATCACGCCGCCGGCCGGGGAGCAGCACCATGCCCACATCCGGGAGGGGTACGCGCTGACCACGACGGTACCTACGACCAGAAGGCCCGCCCGCACGCTCATCATCAGTAGGTAGCGTTTGTGCCGGGCACGGAGAAGCTCTTGCTGACTTCGCGCCGCGTTCGTGATGAGAACGGGCTGCTTCGACGGCTGCACGGCGGTCACCAACATCGCGCGGCACAGCCACGCCACCCACGCGCTCACACCACATCGAGCGAATGAGAGTCCGTCGACGGCTGCGTGCCGGCAATGGTCGAGCTGGACAAATGCAAGATGTGACTTGGCCGACGATGCCGCATTCCGATGTCACGTCCGCGGAGGCCATCACGTCATCACGCCATGGCGATGAAAAAGGAACAGCGCCGGGCGGCCCTGGTCGCGGAGGTGGCGGCCGGGGCCGAAAAGAGATACAAGGTCGCGACTCCGCTGCGGTCGCTGATGAACAGGGTGTTCCCGGATCACTGGTCATTTCTGCTGGGCGAGATCGCGATTTTCTCGTTCGCCGTACTGTTGATCACCGGGGTGTACCTGACCGTCTTCTTCGAACCGTCCATGCAGCAGGTGACCTACGACGGGTCCTATGCGGCTCTGCGCGGAACGGACGTTTCGCGGGCGTACGAAAGCGTCCTTGATATCTCGTTCGAAGTGCGTGGGGGACTCTTTGTCCGGCAGATGCACCACTGGGCCGCCCTGCTGTTCATGGCCGCACTGATCCTCGATCTGCTCCGCAAATTCTTCACCGGGGCATTTCGCAAGCCCCGGGAGGCGAACTGGGTCATCGGCGTCGTTCTGTTCGTGCTCGGGTTCCTCGAGGGGTGGAGCGGTTACGGCCTGCCCGACGACGGGCTCTCCGGCACCGGCCTGCGGATCGCGGACGGCGTCATGCTCTCGATCCCGGTGGCCGGCACCTGGATCTCCGCGTCGCTGTTCGGCGGCGAATATCCCGGCACCGTCATCATCGATCGCCTCAACGTCCTGCACTCGTTCCTGCTGCCCGCGGTCGTTCTGGCCGTCACCGCCCTGTCCGCGCTGCTTTCCCTCAGACAACGGCCGGCCCAGTTCCCGGGGCCCCTGCGGACCGAGAAGAACGTCGTCGGCGAGCGGTTCTTTCCCCGGCCCCTGATGAAGCGCGGCGGCCTCTTCTTCGTCGTGTTCGGCGTGGTGGCCCTGATCGCGGGCCTGCTGCAGATCAACCCCGTCTGGTTGTACGGTCCCTCGTCCGGCAGCGACGCGGCCTCGTCGAGCCAGCCCGACTGGTACGTGATGTTCCTGGACGGGCTGCTGCGCATCTTCCCGTCGTGGCAGATCACGATTCCGATCGGCGACGGGTACTCGATCCCGCCGGTGTTCTGGCCCGGTGTGGTCGTCTTCGGCGGGATGCTGGCCGTGACCGCGGCGTACCCGTACATCGAACGGCGCCTGCGCCGCGACAACTCGTGGCACAACCTGCTCGAGCGGCCGCGGGACGCACCGCAGCGCACCGGCGTGGGCGCGATGGCGTTGACCTTCTACCTTGTCGCCTGGGTGTCCGGTGTCAACGACATCATCGCCGACAAGTTCCACATCAGCGTGAACGCGATCGTCTGGGGCGGCCGCGTGGCCCTGGTGCTCGGTCCGGCGCTCGCCTACTTCATCGCCGTGCGGATCTGCCTCGGCCTCCAGCAGCACGACCGTGAGGTGCTCGCGCACGGCATCGAAACCGGCGTGATTCGCCGGCTGCCGGGCGGAGGCTTCGTCGAGGTTCACCAACCCCTTGCCGCGGGCCCTCTGCCGTACGCCGGGCGGGCGGTTCCCAAGAAGATGAACCACGTCGGAGCGCTCGCCCCGGCGGTCAAAGGCTTCTTCTTCCCGGTGGAACGGCCGCCCGGCGACGCCGAGGACGCCCGGGCCAAGTTGACGCGGCGCCGGAAGCTTCCGATGGCACCTGAGCGCCGGTGATCTGCGCCATCCCGCCCACCGGCGAGTCCGAGCTCTACGCTGCCTCGCCATCGACCTGGCCGGCGCCGGCGCAGTGTCGCTCGGTGGACGGACGCGGGCGCAACTCGACGCGGCAGCGGACGGCGTGCGGGGACAGCACCGGCTGGGAGCCGGTCGCGCCGAAGCCGTCGACCAGCCTGTCGAGGGGGAACGCGGCCAGCGCACGGGACATGGCGGTGGCCTGTGGGGCGTTCTGCTGGCCGGATCGACCACCGGCGAGATGCCACCCCCGGACAGCGAGGCCCGGCTCACCGCCTTCGCCGAGCTGGTGTCGACCGCCATCGCGAACGCCGAGGCGCGGGCCGAGGAGGTTGCACCCGAGCTGGACGCTTTGCACGCTCAGCTCGGCAACGCGGTGGCGGCCGCCACTCCCCGCTCGGGTGAATCAGGCGACCGATACCCGGCGCTCGTCCCAGACCGGCTCGGTTGTTTCGCGGACCTGGCCGTCGGAGCCGAAGACCAGGTAGCGGTCGAACGAGCGGGCGAACCAGCGGTCGTGCGTTACCGCCAGCACCGTGCCCTCGTACGCCTCCAAGCCGTCCTGGAGGGCCTCGGCGCTTTCCAGGTCGAGGTTGTCGGTCGGCTCGTCCAGCAGGAGCGCTGTGCTGCCGGCCAGCTCCAGCAGCAGGATCTGGAACCGGGCCTGCTGGCCGCCGGACAGGCGGTCGAAGGGCTGCTCGCCCTGCCGGTCCAGCTCGTAGCGGCGCAGCGTGCCCATCGCCTGGCCCCGGTCCAGCGAGTGCTCCGTCCAGAGCACATCGACCAGTTTGCGGCCCTGCAACTCGGGCTGGGCGTGTGTCTGTGCGAAGTGTCCCGGCGTCACCCGGGCCCCCAGCTTCCACTTGCCGGAGTGGGCCACTTCCTCGCCGGCCAGCAGCCGCAGGAAGTGTGACTTGCCCGAGCCGTTGGAACCCAGCACCGCGACGCGTTCGCCGTAGAACACCTCCAGGTCGAACGGCCGCATCAAGCCGGTCAGTTCGAGGCCCTCGCACGTGATGGCCCGGACGCCGGTCCGGCCGCCGGTGAGCCGCATCGTGATCTCCTGCTGGCGGGGCGGCTCCGGCGGCGGGCCGGCCTCCTCGTATTTGCGGAGCCTGGTCACGGCGGCGTGGTAGCGCGAGGCCATCACGTCGCTGCGGGCCGCGTACTGCTGCATGTCCCGGGCCAGGCGCTTGAGCTGCGCGTGCTTCTCGTCCCAGCGGCGCCGCAGCTCCTCGTACCGGCTGAAACGCTCCTTGCGGGCCTCGTGGAAGGTGGCGAAGCCGCCGCCGTGCACCCAGGCGTCGCTGCCGGCCGGGCCGGGCTCGATGCTGACGATCCGTTCGGACGCGCGGGCCAGCAGCTCCCGGTCGTGGCTGACGAACAGCACCGTCTTGCGGGTCGAGCGCAGCTGCTCCTCGAGCCAGCGCTTGCCGGGGACGTCGAGGTAGTTGTCCGGCTCGTCGAGCAGCAGCACCTCGTCCGGGCCGCGCAGGAGCGCCTCGATCACGAGCCGCTTCTGCTCGCCGCCGCTCAACGTGCGGACCTGCCGCCACTGCGCCTGCTCGTACGGGATCCCGAGCGCCGCCGTCGTGCAGACGTCCCAGGTCGTCTCGGCCTCGTAACCGCGCACCTCGGCCCAGTCGCTCAGCGTCTGGGCGTACTTCATCTGGGTCTGCTCGTCGTCCCGCTCGAGCAGCTCCGCCTCGGCCGCGTCGATCCTCTCGGCGGCGGTCCGGATCGGCTCGGGGCTGATCGAGACGAGCAGGTCACGGACTGTCCGGTCGTCGCGGACCGACCCGATGAACTGCGGCATCACGCCGAGCCCGCCGCTGACCGTGATCGTGCCGTCGTGCGGGGGCAGCTCGCCGGAGATCAGGCGGAGCAGGGTCGTCTTGCCGGCGCCGTTCGCTCCGACCAGGGCGACCACGGAGCCCTCGGCCACCCGGAAGGAGACGTCGGCCAGGAGGATACGGCCATCGGGAAGGTAATAGTGCACATGCGAGACCTCCAGATGACCCATACCGGGTATTCTGACCAAGCCCTTTCGCCGGTGGCAAGTCGATTACCATCGATAGAAGATCGTCCGAGCACACTGGACAGATCCGCCCAGCTCGGCTGAAGATGGCAGCCGTGCTTGCTGGAACATCGCGTATAACCGCGCTCGTCCGTCATCGTTCCGTCCGTGGCCCGCTCCTGTGGAGCATCATCGGCCGGCTCCCGCTCTACCTGATCAGCCTCGCGCTCGTGCTGTTCTTCGTCGAGCAGGACATCAGCTATGCGGCAACCGGAGGCCTGCTGGCCGCGTACACGCTCGGCGGCTCGGTGCTGGGGCCGGTGATCGCCCGGCGGGTGGACCGGCAGGGACAGACCTGGATGCTGGTCGTCACCGCCGTCCTCTACCCGGTCCTCCTGATCGGCACCGTGTCCGCCGTCGACGGCCCCCGGCCGCTCCTGATCGCGCTTCTGTTCCTGGCCGGCGGCGCGATTCCGCCGGTCAGCAACTCGATCCGCGCGCTGTGGAGCACCATGGGCCTGTCCAAGGACGAGCGCAACGCGGCGTACTCGCTCGAGGCCATCCTGGCCGAGGTCTACAGCATCGGCGGACCGGCCCTGCTCAGCCTGCTGATCGCGATCGGCGATCCGCGATCGGCGATTCTGGCCGGCGGCGTGATGGGCGGTCTGGGTGCTCTGGGCCTGGCCACCACGCGAGCCTCGCGGCAGTGGCGGCCCGTACCGGCCAAGGGCGACCTGCTCGGCCCGCTGCGTTCGCCCGCGCTGCTGACGATGCTCGGCGTCCTGTTCTTCTGCGCCGGCTCCCTGGGTGTCTTCAACATCGCCCTGCCGGCGTTCGCGGAGGCGCACGGCTCCGGTGGCGACGTCGGCCTCCTGTTCGCGGCCTGGGGTGTCGGCGGCGCGATCGGTGGCATCTGGTACAGCGGCCGCCGGTTCAGGATCCCCTCCGAGCAGCTGCTGCTGATCGTGGTTCTGGTGTTCGCGGCGCTGATGGCGGTACCGCTGCTGGCCTGGGACAACTGGTCGATGGGGGTGGCCCTGGCACTGAACGGGCTGGCCGTCGCGCCGGTCACCGTGGTGGCCTACGAGTTCGTCGGCCGGGCGGCCCGGGCGGGCACGGTGACCGAGGCCTTCACCTGGATGATCACGGCCAACACCGCCGGCAGTGCCGTCGGCGCCCAGCTCAGCGGCCTGCTCGTCAACTGGTCGGGGACGCGGGCGGCGTTCGCCGCCGCGGTCGGGATGGTGCTGGCCGGAGCCCTGGTGGTGCTGGTCTTCCGCCGTGTCCTGGCGGCGGTGCCGAGCGGCGACGACCTCGAGGCCGAACAGGACCTGGAGGACGTCGCCGCGGCGACATCGAAGGAGTCGTAGCTCAGGCGAGGCCGGCCAGCAGGCCATCGTCGACGTGGACCCGTCCCGACGGGTCCACGTCGATCACCTCGCGCCACAGCACCGTGCCCGCGGGAGGCTCCTCGCCCGACCGCGCGATCCGATCGCGGACCGTGCCCAGGAAGCCCTCGAGGTCCGGCCCCGGCTCCTGCGTCTCGGCGAACTCCCGGGACAGGCCCGAGGTCGAGCACCCGGCGTACCGGATCGTCGGGTAGATCAGTGCGCCGTCCGGTGACCGCAGGGTGATCACCGTGACCGGGCGGTAGGCCGCCGCGAACATCGGCAGGTTGGAGAACGGGAAGACCCGGTCGTCGAAGAGCAGGGACAGCAGGATGCAGCCCACCCCGGCGGTCAGCGCCACCGGCGCGATCGTCAGGCCGGCCCAGTCGGCCCCCGGCCACGGCAGTGGCAGCAGCACCAGCGCGGCGAGCATGGCGTTCTCCCGGAAGTCGACGGCGAGCAGCCAATAGCTGCAGGCGTGGAACAGCACCAGGCCGACGCCGATGACCAGCCGGAACGGATAGCCGAACATCACCGCGGGCGCCGCGAGCTCGAGCAGCAGCACCGCCCACAGCGGCGCCGTGGACCAGGCCGGGTGGCGAGCCAGCAGCGGCCCGGCCCCGGTGTCGCGGACGGTCTCGCCGTCGCCCCGGCGATACCGCGTGAACAGCGTGACGAAGTACGGGAACAGGCGCCGATCGGCCCAGCCGAGGCCACGCTTGCGGATCTTGGAGATCGCGGCCACGAAGTAGTGGGCACCCACGGCGCCCCAGAACCCCTGCGAGATCCACGCCGTCAGGACATGCGGGTCGGATCCGTGGCCGGCGACCAGGCCGGCCAGACCGGCGACGGCCGCCGTCAGCACGGCCATGCCCGCGAGGTGCAGATGATGGTGGACCTTGAAGTGCTTGGTCCCGTCGTCCTCCTCGGTCACGTAGCCGGCGAAGCGCTGGGCGAGGTACACCGTCGCCAACAGCAGGAAGGCGGCCGCGAACACGCACAGCGCGGGCACGATCCACCATCCGGCCGCGAACGACAACCCGGAGACCGCGATCGCCGCGGCGACACCGGCCCGCCCGGTGGTGGTCACCACCTGGTCGCCGATCCGCGCGCCCGGCGTTCCCGGGCGCCAGTCCGTCCCGGGCCGCATCTCCTTCAGCGGCTCGTAGGCTGCCACGGCCAGCGCCACCACGAACAGCGAACGGAACAGCACGTCGCCGGCGGTCACCACGGCTGCGGCCGGCGCCGGGCGCGGATGACGGCGGCCACCTCCTCGGCGCCGGTCGTGCCGAGGATGTCCAGCAGCAGCGGCTCCGGCGGGACAGGTGCCATGTCGACGACCCGCTTGGCCTCGGTGCGCAGGGCCTGCTGCATCGCTTCGTCGTGCGCGCTCTGCCGGACCCGCTCGTACATGTAGCGGACGGTCACCTCCTCGCCCTGCCGGCGCAGCTCGGCGAAGTGGCTCCAGTCGATGACACCGTCGGGCCAGTTCATGTGCCGTACGGACGGCTGGCCGCTCCAGAAGGTCTCCGCGTTCATCACCTGGCTGACGTTCTGCGGCGGCAACGTCAACACCGGTACGCGATGGCGCAGCGCCTGCAACAGCGTGGTCAGACCGGGGGAGGTGACGGTCAGGCCGCTCGTCGCGACCAGCGCGTCGAACTCCTCCGCCGAACGGATCCCCACGCTGGTCAGCCGGTCGATGTCGATGCCGAGTTCCTTGAGCCTGTCCCAGCTGATGTTGCCGCACAGGTGCACGACCGGGTCGCCGTGCCGGGCGAGCGCTTCGAGCAGCGGCGGCAGCACCGCGGTCAGGTAGCTGTCACCCAGATTGCGCCCGAACGGGGACTCCAGGCCCCCGACGTTGATCACGACACTCGACGTGTCACCGGAAGCCACGGTGGACGACTCCGGAACGATGGCGCCGACCCAGGTGATCGGCTCCACCTTGAGCAGCGCGGCGCCCGCGGCGACCGGCAGGGCGAGGGTCTGCTGTGCGCAATAGGCGGCCTCGGAGGACGGCATCGGGTCGGCGTCCGTCCAGAGGAACGGCAGGCTGTCGATGAAGACGACAGGGCAGCCCAGCGAGATCAGCTGATCGGCGGCGAGGGGATCGTTGGCGACCAGAGCCACCTCGATCTCGTGCCGCCGCAGGATCTCCCGGGCCTCGGGCCCGGAGAGATCGGCGACGTCCGGGTACGACCCGGCGAGCAGGCCCTCGGCGAGGATCTCGTGGCCGAGGCTCTCACCGAGCAGCACCGGGCGGGCCTCGGGCAGCCGGGCCAGCACGTGGTTGATCTTCCCCATGCTTCCCCAGCCGAACGGGTTGCCGTGCACCACGAGCCCGAACGGCGTCCTCGTACGATCGGTCACTGCTTTTCCTTCCCGGGACCGCAGGGCCCGCCATACCCGCTCGGACGTGAACGGTGTCTCTCGCAGCCGGATCCCGGCCGCGTCGTGCAGCGCCGCGGCCACCGCGGGCGCGACCGCCATCACGGGCGACTCGCCCAAGCCCTTGGCGGCCAGGGGACCCGCCGGGAGCCGGTCGCCCTCGGTGAAGACGACGTCGACCTCGACCGGCCACGTCGCCCGGGGAACGCCCAGCGCGTACATGCTCGTCTCGTACGGCTCCCCGGTCCCGGCGAACGGCAGTTCCTCGAGCATCGCGTTGCCCAGGCCCTGCACCACACCTCCGACGGCCTGCCCGCGGGCCGCGCCGGCCTGGAGCACCCGCCCGGCATCGTGGATCGAGGTCACCCGCAGCACCTCGACCTGGCCGGTGTCCATGTCGACCTCGACGTCGGCCACCTGGACACCGGCCACCAGCGCGTTGTCCGGGGCCCGGAACACGCCCCGGCCGCGCAGCCCGGCCCACGAGCCGGGCACCGCACCGGTGACCGGCCCGGCCGCCGCCGGCAGGCGCCGTTTGAGGTCGAGAGCCGCTTCCTGGACGGCGTTCGCGGTCAGGTAGGTGCCGCGAGAGGCGTAGATGCCGCGGTCGCCGCCTCGCACGTCGAACGCGACCTCGACGAGAACCGGCGGCAGCCCGAGAGTCTCGGCGACGGTGTTCTGCAGAAGTGTGTGCAGCCCCTGTCCCACGTCCGGCACCGAGGTCGTCACGACGACCCGCCCGTCCCGGACCACGCATTCCGCCTGCGATTCGTCGATGCCCAGGGCGCCGGTCACGCCCGACACATTGGCCAGAGCGGCGAGGCCACGGCCGCGCCGATACCTCGGGCCGCGGGTTCCGGGCTCCAGCGGGGGAAGGTCCCGGGCCAGGTCGAGGCAGCCGATCATGTCGTACGACTCGGCCCGCCACCGGTGCACCGGATCGACCCCACCCGGTCGCAGCGCGTTGCGTGCCCGCAGCTCGATCGGGTCCAGGTCGAGAGCCCGGGCCATCTCGTCGATCTGCGACTCGACCGCGAACAGCACCTGTGGTCCGCCGTAGCCGCGGTAGGCGCCGCCCGGCACGCGGTTGAGCGCCACGCTCGTGCCGGTGGCCCGGACCACCGGCGCCGGGTACATCGACATGGCCAAGGTGAGCCCGTTGGCGGTGACGCTGGGCGTGTGCACCGCGTACGGGCCGCCCTCGACGGTCGCCTCGATGAGCCGGGCGGTCATGCGGCCTGTCCGATCACAGCCGGTCAGCACCCGCACGCTCGCCGGGTGGCGCAGCCGGAACTGAGCGGTCATCTCCCGCCGGTCGGTGGCCAGCACCACGGGCCGGCCGCCGACCGCCCGGCTGCACAGCGCGGCCGCCGCGTCGAGCAGGAATTCCTCCTTGCCGCCGAACGACCCGCCGATGACGACCGGCTCGTACTCGATCAGCTCCTCGGCGATGCCGAGCAGCCCGGCGAGGATCGTCAGGCTGGGTGCCGGGCACTGGGTGGACGACCTGATCCGGCAGTGGCCCTCGGCGTCGAACGCGGCCGTGGCGGCGATCGGCTCGAGGAAGGCGTGCGTGGTCGCCGCGGTCCGATAGGTGTGGTCGAACACATGGGCTGAAGCGGCGATGGCTGCCGCGGTCGCGTCCGCCTCCGCACCGAACGCGAGCGTGGCCAGCACATTGCCGTCCCCGGGAAAGCCGCGGTGCGCCGGGGGCGCGTTCGCGTCCAGGGCCTGGTCCACGGTGAGCACGGCGGGCAATGCCACCTCGGACAGCCCGGCGCCCGCCGCTGCCGCCGCTTCGACCGCCGCCGCGGCCGCTTCGCGCGTCGGCGCCACGACGGCGCCCACGACATCGCCCGGGAACCGGGCTTCCGCGGTGAAGACGGCCATGTCCGCGCGGGCGCCGTGCGGGTTGGCGGAGTACGGGCGGCCCGGATCGTCCTGGGGGCCGAGCACCGCCACCACTCCGGGCATCCGCCCGATCGCCGCCGTGTCGACGGCCACCCTGGAGTGCGGGCCCCGGGCCCGGATCAGGCGTGCGTGCAGGGCGCTCGCCGGCGCCGCGTCGAGGACGAACGGAGCTCGGCCGGAGGCCTTGCGGGCCGTTTCAGCGCCACGAGGAAGAGAGGAGAGGTCCATCTGCGCCTCAGATCCCCTCGGCGGCCGCGACGGGAGTGACCGCGGCGAGAGTGGCCGCGGCGCGGGTGACCGACCGGACGATCGCCTGGTACCCGGTGCACCGGCAGACGTGCGAGGAGAGCACCGCCCGGGTGGTGCCTGCCTCGGACAGGTCGTCGCCTGACCTGGCCGCGGCCACGCAGCTCACCACGATCCCCGGCGTGCAGAACCCGCACTGCACAGCGGATTCCTCGGCCAGCGACCGTACGATCTCAGCGCCGTCGGGTTCTTCGGTCAGCGCCGCCGAGGTCTCTATGCGGGCACCGTCCGCCAGGCGTCCCACCGGCAGCAGACAGGACGGCACAGCCTCGCCGTCGAGCAGGATCATGCAGGCGCCGCAGGATCCCTCCTCGCAGCCCACCTTCACCGCTGGGCACCCGTTGTCGCGCAGCCACCAGGCGACGCGCGACATCGGGGGAGCGGCGACCTCGGCCGCGACGCCGTCGATCAGGACGACCGGCGCCCGGGTTGCTGTCATGTCGGCTCCTCTATCTCGGTCATCAGGTCGCGGACCAGCACGCCGACCAGATGGTGGCGATACTCGGCCGAGCCGCGATGGTCGGTGCGGAACGCGGCGACCGGCGGAATCCGCCGCGGGTCGACGAGCTGGGGACGCGTCATCGCCGCGCCCACACAGACGCTCCAGCCGCCGGCCCGGCGGCGGACGGCCACCGAGGCGACGCTCGGCGCGATCGGCTGATGCCCGGCCACGCGCCGGTAACGGCTGGGTCCGGCCTCGCCGAGCTCGATGCTCAGCACGGCGAACGGGACGTCCACGTCCCAGAGGTCGAGCACCGGAATCCGTACGGGGACGGGTGCGTCGGCCCGCAGGACGGTGACCTGCGCGTCATGTACCGCCAGGGCCGGGACGAGGTCGGCGCGGACCTGCCGGGCGCCCAGCACGCCGCCGACAGTGATGAGGCGCCGGAGGGCGGGGGTGGCGGTGACCTCCAGCGCCTCGGCCACCGCACGATGACGCGCGAGATCGGTGGCCGCCAGGCGGCTCAGCGGGACCATCGCGCCGGCGGCGTGCGCCTCGACGGCGCCCAGGCCCATCGCGCTGAGATCGACATTGAGCTCGGCGAGCTCCGGTGGCATCGCACGCGACATCAGGCCCACGCCGCCGCCGATGACATTGGCGCCCGCGCGGAGCGCGGAATGCAATTCTTCGAGGGTTTTCGGAACGAGGACGGCGGGCTTCTGGAGAACTTCTCCCAAAACTCCTCCTGATTGCCTTGGGAAGGTGCCCGGTGGACCGGCGACGGCTCGGACGAGGTCTCGGGGGCGCGCTCGGCGACCGGTGGCGCAAGCATGCGGCACACCGTGTTTCGGCAGCTCATGATGGGTATGTGTCTAAGCTGGACCGATGATCACCGCGAACGGTACTTCGCGGTCAGCCCGTCCGGCAACCCCTTGCCGGGTCCACCGTGGAGCAGTAGAGTCCGACTCGATCCATGATCGTGCACTAACAGCAGACATCAATGCGTAATGACTTGACACTCATCTACGCATACGGGGGTAAGACGTTGTCTGAACGTGAGCGCTATCTTTTCATTCGCATTCTGGAAGCTTGTAACGCCGACTGTTTCATGTGCGAGTACGGGCTGTCTCGTGACGTGTTCCGCTACACGCCGGAGATGTTCGCGGAGCTGCTGCCCGAGGCCCGGCGGGTCGGAGTGGGCTTCGTCCGCTTCACCGGCGGAGAGCCGCTCATGCACGGCGACGTCGAGGAGCTGGTCCGCCTCGGCACCGAGCACGGCATGCGGATGTCCATCATCACGAACGGCATGATGCTGCCCCGCAAGATCGAGGCACTGCACGATGCCGGCCTGGCGCAGATCATCGTCAGCCTGGACGGTGCCGGTCCGGAGACGCATGACGTCTTCCGGCGGTCGCCGGGCATGTTCGCCAACGGGCTGGAAGGACTGCGCCGGGCCGCCGCGCTGGGGATCCTGCCCCGTGTGAACACCGTGGTCGGCCCGCACAACTTCGCCGAGATGCCGCGCCTGCAGCGGGTGCTCACCGATGCCGGGGTCCAGCAGTGGGAGCTCTCGGCGATCAAGCTGAACCGGCACATCGCGTACCCCGACCCCGATGAGGTCCGGCGGACCTGCGACCCGATCTACGACGCGGACCCGGCGACCAACCTGATCCCGCTGGGCCGTCGCTTCTACGGCGACACCCCCGGCGAGCAGGAGCTCTACTTCGGGGAGTCCATCACACCGCGCGCGTCCGAGCCGCTGTGTCAGCTCGTCGACGACGTGATCTACCTGGATCCCAAGAACAACCGGGCGTTCGGGTGCAGCTGCCTGCCGCACCGCAGCGAGGACGAGGTCCGTGGAGGCAGCCCGGTGCGACAGCCGGACGGCCGCCAGTGGCTGGACAGCCCCTCGTTCCGCCGGCACCAGGACTACTTCCGCGACAACGGGCCATCGGTCTGCACGGGCTGCTCGACGACGGCCGCCGGGTACAGCGACGACGTGGCGCGACTCGGCGCCGTCCCGGCCTGGCAGTTCTAGGCAACGGAGGCGATCATGACCACCACCACCCGGTGGGGTGTACTTCTCGTGCCCGGCGACGACCTCGATTCCCGTACGGCTGTCCATCGGGTCTCCGCGCATCTCTCCGAGATGGACGTGGTTCTCGCGCCGGGCGCCGACCCGGACCAGGCCGTCACGCTGGCGCGTTCCCACAGCGTCCGCGCCGCGCTGGTCGCCGGCGCCGCCGACGCCACCGCCGCGTTGCAAGCGGCCGGGTACGCCGTCCTGCATCTGCATGCCGGCGCGGCCGAGCCGGCCGGACCGCCGCCGGCGGCGGCATTGGTGCTGGCACACCGGCCGCGCTGGTCGGACCGGGACGAGCCCCTGCCTCGCGGCGTGCAGCGCGTCCTGTCGTTCACGCCGGTCCGCCGGGGCTGGAACGGACGGGGCTCGTACCGGCTGATGGCCCTGGCCGTCGGCGCCGCCACACCGGAGGCCGTCGAGACGTACACCCGGGAAGTGCTTCTTCCGCTGGTCGAGGGGTCGCATGAGCCGGTGCGGATCCTCACCGACGGGCCGCCGGCCGCCGTCCTGGCCGGGCTGCGCGGCGTGCCGGCCGACGTGCTGACGACGAGCGAGGCCGCCCTGGACGACCTGCACGCCGGATGCGTGGAGTTCGCCGCGACG
Organism: Paractinoplanes atraurantiacus; assembly: GCF_900215205.1. GTDB lineage: Bacteria > Actinomycetota > Actinomycetes > Mycobacteriales > Micromonosporaceae > Actinoplanes > Actinoplanes atraurantiacus. The sequence goes on along the minus strand of NZ_OBDY01000014.1, from coordinate 81,362 downwards.
CCGTCCCTGGCCGCGCTGACCCTGGCCCGGGCTCGCGGCAAGGCGCCCATGGCCCTGCTTCCCCCGCTCGACGCGGCCCAGGAACGCCTCAGGCAGCAGGTGACGAAGACCGTACGAATCGCCGACGCGGCCGATGCGGGACGCGACCCGGTGGACTGGTCCGTCCTCGACGCGTTCGACGACGACCTGAGCGGCGCCCAGCGAGTGGCGCGCAAGCTGCGCCAGCTCGCCATCGCACCGTGGGCCTGACCCCTCCAAGAGCAAAGGCACAACCATGAGCCTCGAGAAACGCCTCGGCCTGCGCATGCTCCCGTTCGGCGCCAACTATCTCGACTGGTCCGACATGACCGAGCTGCAGGAGGCGATCGACAACCGCATCCTGTTCCGCTATCAGACCGAGACGGAGTCCGCGGCCTCCCGCCTCGAGCGGGTGGTCGCCCAGCGCCTCGGCGCCGGGCACGTGCTGGCCGTCCACAACTGCACCGAGGCGCTGCGACTGGCGCTGATCTCCACCCGGCCCGCGGTCGGCGACCTCGTGTACATCCCGGCCCTCACCTTCGTCGCGGTGGCCGGAGCCGTGCTGTCCTGCGGCCTGATCCCCGTGCCGGTCGACGTCGACGACCGGCTCATGCTCGACACCACGCTCATCCCGGCCGGCGCCCAACGGGTCATCCTCGCCCACATGGAGGGCTCGGTCGCGGACGTACCGGCCTCGGTGCCGTATGTCATCGAGGACACCGCTCAGGCGCTGGGCGCGACGTTCCCGGACGGGCGGCACGCCGGAACCGTGGGCTACGCCGGCACTTTCAGCTTCCATCACGCCAAGGTTCTGACGTCCGGCGAGGGCGGCCTGCTCACCACCAACGACGAGCGGACGTGGGAGACCATGCGCTCGTACCACGACCACGGATCGATCCGGATTCCCGGCCGCTACCCGATCTGGGGCGACGACGCGTTCTACGGCGAGAACTTCGTGACCAGCGAGGGCACCGCCGCCGTGCAGCTCCAGCAGTTCCGGCACCTGGACGAGATCCTGGCCGGCCTGGCCCGGCACTACGCGATGGCGGCGGCCGAGGCACCCGAGCGTCCCGACCTGACCGTGCTGCCGCGCCGGGAGGGCGAGGTCAAACTCAGCGTCCGGATCAGCTTCGAGAGCCCGGAACTGCGCGACCGGGCCGTCAAGGCCGTCACCGAGGCGGGCATCTCGAGCTGGACCCTCGACAAGTACGACCTCCCCGCCCACCCGGTCCTGTCCGGGCGCCGGTCGTTGTACGCCGAGGGCTTCCCCTGGAACCTCGCGGACCCGGGCACCTCGGCCCCGATCAGCCGGGACGGATTCCGGACCACCCGCGACCGGATCAGCCGCATCCTCTGCCTCCCGATGTCACCGGAGCTCAGCGAGGCCGACCAGCGGGAGCAGGCGACGTATCTCGGTACCGTCCTCCGGAAACTCTGACCCACAGTCCGGAGAGAACAAGCACATGTCTGCACCGACCGTCTTCGCAGCGACGGCCTCGCTGGACCAGTACACGCTCGACGTGAGTCGATTCCTCGCCGGCGATACACCCGCCGTGCCGGTGTGGACCGACGGCCGCGACGACCTGGCCGAGGCCGCCCGCCGGGCCACCGACATCTATCGGGCGTCCCGCCGGCCGCTTCCCCGCCGATATGGCGTGCTGCTCGGCTCGGAGCCGCTCCCACCGGCTCTGGCCGCCATGATCGAGCCGCTCGCCGTCACGTGGCTCGCCGCCTCCGAACTCGACCGGGACCAGCCGTCGGACATGACCGGCGACGCGACTCTGGTGATCGCCGGCCTCTACGAGCAGCTCACGATCGATCCGGTACGCGCGGCGTTGTGGCGCTGGCGGGGCCGGTCGAGCCTGCTCACCGGCCGGGACCTCGCCTCGCTGGCCTGGTTCGTGGCCAAGCAGTACGCGACCGTGTCCCCCGACGTGACCGCGGTCGGGCTCTACACCTCGACCGACCGGCCCGCCCCGATCGGGGCGGTGCGCGTCCGCGACGACCGCACCCTCGACGAGGCGGACACCGGGGCCGAGGTGCTCGACGGCCGCTGGCGCCGGCTGCTCCTGCAGGGGCACGGCCGGGACGACTCGATCAACCTGGGCGACTGGACGGTGTGCGGCCTGCACGCCGGCGCTGCTCGGAGTCCCGAACTGCTGGGGCCCCGCTGCGCGTACGGGCCGGACTGCTACAAGCCCCGGGAGAAGCTGCTGCCGCTGGCCCGGATCCGCGCCGCCGAGATCGTGCTCAGCTCCTGCAACAACGCGCCCTACCCGGACGCGATCACGTACGACCCGAAGTACCAGCTCCTGCTGGAGGCGATCGACGGCGTCGCTCAGGACGTGGTGGCCGCCCCGACCGTGCACCACAGCGACCGGCCCGAGAACGAGGCCTGGATGCGGGCCGCGGAGGCCGGCGCGTCGTCCGTCCTCACCCTCAACGCGGTGCTCGGCGGGAGCCAGCCGGACGACGCGTATGTGCACTACGGTCTGCCCGGCGACCGGCGTGAGCTGCCCGGCATCGCGGCGCGGCGCCCGGATCCGCGCGTGCTGACCACGGCGGCCCGGCTGACCGCCTACCTCGCCGGCGATCTGCTGCCGCCGAGCCACCCGTTACGGCCCCGGTTCACCCGGATGGCGGCCAAGGTCGCACCGTGGACGACCCGCCAGGCCGCCGCCGTCTCCGCCGACCGCGTCGGAGCGGAGCTGGACGCCGACCTTCAGTCCCTCGACCATGCCATCGCCGGCCTGCTGGCCAAGGACCCGGACAACGAGCTGACCGACTTCGCCGGGCACTTCGGTGAGCGCAGCGCACCCGATGACGACTCGGCCGAGGACGTCGTCTGCGTCTGTGGGCTTCCCGCGCGGCGGTTCGTGCGAAGGGCCTGGACGCCGACCGCGCTGGACACCGTCTGTGTGCTCTGCGAACGATGTGGGGACGTGACGCTGCGGTTGACGGGCGCACCCGAGCTCGCCGTCGAGGCACCCGCCAAGGTGGCTGCCGGCGGGGTGTTGCCGGTCCGGCTGCGAGTGACCGGCGCTCGGCCGGGACCGGTCCGGGTGGGCGTTTACGTACCCCGCTATCTGCGCGGCGACTGCGTGGTCGAGCCGGCTCAGGCCCGCCTGCGGGTCAGCGCCGGCCGTCCCACGCCGACGGCCGAGTTCACGTTGACCATGGCCGCCGACGTGCCGCCACAGGCCTACTACCTGACCGCGTACGGCGTGCAGGACCTCGGGTTGTCGCTCACCCGCTGGGACTTCGGGGTGGAGCCCGCCGCGACCGGCCCGTCCGACAAGGAGGCACCGTGAAATCTTCCACGATCACCCCGCCGCGGCTGCTGCACGTGTGCCGTCTGGACGATGCTTCCGCGGGCGCGGCCGGCTCGCTGGCCCTGGCCTGCCTGGCCGAATACGGCAGCGCCGAGAATCCCGCGTTCATGGCCGACCTGCACGTCCTGGCCGCGGACCTGCCGCGGCCGGTACGGGAGGCTGCTGCTCGTGCCCGCCTGGACGAGCGCAAGCACGCCGTGGTCTTCCGGGGCAATCACATAGCCGGCGATCTCGAGCCGACGCCGGCGCATTGGAAGACGGCCGACACGCCATCGAGCCGTCGCTACGCCATACTGCTGGCGCTCTACGCCGGCCTGTTCGGCGATCCGATCGGCTGGGCCGCGCAACAGGCGGGCCACCTGATCACCGACGTCCTGCCGGTGGCCGGGATGGAGGAGAGCACGGTCAGCTCGAGCAGCGGCCGGGAGCTGGCCTGGCACACCGAGGACGCGTTCTCCCCGCATCGCGCCCACCACGTGGGGCTGCTGGCGCTGCGCAACCCCGACCAGGTCGACACCACCATCGGGTACGTGGACCTGCCCCGGCTGTCCGCGGCGGCCCTGGAGACGTTGTTCCAGCCGCGGTTCGAGATCCTTCCCGACGACTCGCACGAGGGCGCCGACCAGGCCGGCGGCGAGCCCACCCCATTGCTGACCGGTCACCCCGAAGCGCCGGTGCTGCGTGTCGACCGGGACTTCGCGCGCCCGGTGGCCGGAGACCGGGGCGCCGCGGCGGCGTGGGCCGAACTCACCGCCAACATCGACAACAGTCTGTACGGCCTCGCCATCGGCCCCGGGGACATCTGCTTCCTCGACAACCGCAACGTGGTCCACGGCCGCCGGTCGTTCCTCCCGCGTTACGACGGCACCGACCGCTGGCTGAAACGGGTGAACGTGATCACCGACCTGCGCAGCTCCCGCCCGGCCCGGCCGTCCGGGCTGTCCCGCATCATCCACTGAGCCCCGAGGAGCGCGAATGACTGCCGCCGCCCGCCCGTCCGTGCTGGTGGTGGACGACCGCCCGTCCACCTTCGTCGACAACGCGATCCGCCGGGACGACCTCGACATCGTCCTGCTCCGCTTCACCTCGGTGCTGAGCAGCCTGCCGCAGGACTACCTCGACCGCAGCGCTCACCTGCCGACATTCGTCGCACGCGACGACGCGCTGGAGGACGAGGCCGCCCGATACCGCCAGTGGGTGACAGAGCTCGAACGGCCGCCCACCTACTTCTGCAACCCGCAGGAGCCGCTCCAGGAGGTCGCCCAGCCCTTCGCGCGCCTGGTGGGCCTGCCGCACCTGAGCGCCGAGCAGGTCACCTGGGTGCGGCACAAGTCGGCGATGAAGGACCGCTACCAGGAGATCGGCGTGCCGCACGCCGCCTACCGCTTCGTCACCGACCGGAACGGCGTCGCCGCGTTCGCCTCGGAGCACGGCTGGCCGGTGGTGCTGAAGCCGCTGGACTCGTTCGCGTGCATCGGCACTTACAAGATCGACGGGCCGGACGACCTGGCGCGCACGCCGGCGCCCGACCCGAGCCGAACATGGGTGGTCGAGGAGTTCATCCACGGCACCGAGTTCCAGCTGTGTGCCCTGGTGCTCGACGGCAAGGTGCTGGACGCCTACCTCTCGCTGAACCCGGCGCCCCTTCTTTCCGTCCTCGACGGCGCGATCAACGCCAACATCACCTTCGCCCCGAGCGAGGCGACGCCGCTGGACGCCCGTGCGGTGTGCCAGAACCTCGTGGACGGCCTCGGCATCACCCACGGCTATTTCCACGGGGAGTGCTGGCTGCGCGAGGACGGCTCGTTCTGCATGGGCGAGGTGGCCGCACGGATCTCGGGCTGCGAGGTTCCCTCCAACCACGGGCTGGCGTACGGCTTCGACATGCACAGGGCCATCCTCGACACGTACGTCGGACGGATGCCGGACCTGACGTACACCGAGAACCGCGCCGTGGGTGACCTGCTGCTGCCGGTCAAGCCCGGCCGCGTCGTGGAGATCACCCCGCTGGCCGAGCTGCTGACCCTGCCGGGAGTGATGGACGGCCGGCTCAAGCTGGCCGTCGGCGACGTCGCCCATCCTCCCCGGGCCTCGTACGCCTCGTCCGGCTACCTGCACATCGAAGGCGCCACCGCCGCCGAGGTGGAGGACCGCATGCACGGCGTCCTGCGCGCGTTCTCGTTCGACACCGAGCCCGAGGCTCCCGGCACCGAGGAGACAGCATGAAGCACCCGGCACAGCCGGTCGACCCGGACATCGCCCTCCGGCGGTCGGGCGAGGGCGAGGTGACGCTCTACATCGACGGATCACAGGCGATGCAGGGCTGGGAGGAGCCGTTGATGCGCCGCTCGGCCGAGATCCTCTGCCGCAACGGCGGGTCTTTCCTGGAGTGCGGGCTCGGCCTGGGATTCTCCGCGATCGCCATCGCCGAACAGCCGAAAACCGTGAAGCACACCGTGATCGAGGTCTACCCGGAGGTCATCGAGCAGTTCGAGCAGAAGCACCCGGACCGGCCGGCGAACCTCGAGATCGTGCGGGCCGACTTCTTCGAGTACATCGAGTCGGTGCCGACGGGCACCGTGGACGGATTGATGCTGGATCCCTGGCTGCCCCGCGCGATGCGCGACGACGCCGCCTGGTGGGACAACCTGATGCGGACGCAGATCACCCGAATTCTGCGGCCCGGCGGATTCTTCATGTCCTTCTTCGTGACGGAACCGAAGATCGAGCCGCGCTGGGAGCCGTACTTCGACGAGGTGCTCATCGAGCGACGGCCGTACGCCGGCTACAGCACCAGCAGCTACCTGGAGGGCAGGCCCGAGGGGATCGCCTACCTCCAGTGCTTCACCAATCGCGGCTGAGAGGAGAAGTCACCACCATGCCCAGTCACTTCACCGGAGTCTCGTCCGACATCGAGGTCAAGATCGGCGGCAAGGCGCGCTACCGCGTGCTCGCCCTGGTCTGGGACGAGGACACCAACCTTCTGCGCTACCTGATCAACGGCAAGGAGCGCCCGGTCTGGATCCCGGAGACCGACGTGACCGCCGTCTTCCCCGAGCCCTACAACGACTGACCAGAAGCGCCCCGCAGCGATCAGGGGGATGACGCCGAACGGATTAGCCGGGACAGGTGCTGGGCGTCGGCAATTCGCCCTATTACCCGCTTATCGCTCGGCTGTCAGTCTGGCTTCATGACTACCCGCGATCCGTCGCCGCCGCCGGGATCGGCTTTTCACGAACGCAAGGACCTCGTCTCGTACGGCGCGTGGGCCGCGGTCCTGGCGGCGGTCATCGGCGTGACCGCCCTCGTCATCGACCTGATCAATGTGCGCTGGGGCGGTGTCGCCGAGCCTCGCCTGAGTGCGATCTTCACCCCGGCCCTGCTGGTCGGGCTGATCTGCGGCCGGGCATCGGCGCGGACCGTGGCCGGCCGCATCGCCATGCACCTGAGCTGGGCCCCGTTCGCCGTCATCCTGATCATTCTGGCCATCGTGAGCACGGATCAATCGGCCTCCTTCCTGCGCGCGTTCGGCCAGACCCTGATCGAGATGATCCGAGTCGCCGGTGAGGTCGTCGGCACGGCGGTGAAGGGCTCGGACTGAAGCCTGTCCGTCAGAGGCAGGTATGAGCGATCCGAACATGTACCGACAGCAGTGGGCCGCCCCCGTCGCGCAGCCGCCGGCGGCCGTTCAGCCCTACCGGCCCGGCCATGTCGTGCCGGGCGCCGCCTCGCAGGGGCAGCTGGTCTCGCCCGGCGGCCGGCTGGGCGCGTTCCTGCTGGACGGCCTGCTGATGGTGTTCACCCTGTTCATCGGGTGGTTCATCTGGTCGATGGTCACCTGGTCCGACGGCCAGAGCCCGGGCAAGAAACTGCTCGGCTACGTGGTCGCCGACGCGAACACCGGGCAGCCGTTCGACTGGGGCCGCATGGCGGTGCGCGAGTTCGGCGTGAAGGGCCTGCTGGGCTGGCTGCTCGACGTGGTGACGCTGAGCGTCTACTTCTGGGTCGACGCGTTCACGGTCTTCGGCGACCGCCAGCGGACCCTCCACGACCGGATGGCCGGCTCGATCGTCCGCCACCTCTGACGCGAGCACGCTGGGACCGTCGGACCGATCCCAGCGCGCCGCGGTACTCACTTACAGGACTTGGCACCCGTGGCGTGGGCCAGGCCGAAGCCGGACGCCGACGAGTCCATGTAGACGACCTCGCGGCCCTTGCCGGCCGTCGCGTACATCTGTGCGCCCGGGCTGCACGACGCCGGGCCGAGGTACCGGCCCTGGAACGTGTACTGCTTGAGCTTCGGGTTGAGCACGTTGTTCGGGTAGCCGCCGGTCTCGAGCCAAGCGCTCACCGGCGCCTCCTCGGTGACCGTCAGGGTCGTGTCGGACAGGGCGACCGTCACGGTGCGGATCGCCTGCGGCGAGTTCTCCTCGAACAGGAGGTGGCTGGTGCGTGTGGCGAAGTCGTAGAGGCGTACGGAATCGTAATAAGCGCCCTTTGTCCATTCGCCGTTGACGATGGTGCCGTAGTCGCGGTCGGTCATCCAGGCGACGCCCGTGGCCGACAGGTCGGGGTAGCTCATCCGCTCGGCGCCTCGGTCGCCGCCGGCGTAGGCCGTGCGGCCGGTCTTCACGTCGTAGACCTCCACGCCCAGCGACCAATAGACACCGTTGGCGTCGGGCTCGGTGAAGTTCTCGTAGCGTACGTAGGAGATCCTTCCGTTCTCGACGCTCGGTGCCGTGGCGCTTCCGAGCCAGTCCGGGTGGGCCAGGGTGTGCACGGTCTTCGAGGTGCCTCGCAGGTAGCGCACGACGTCGAGGTAGCCCTGCTCCGGGTCGTACTGGCTCCACGCCACGATGTCGCCGTCGAAGCCCAGGCCGTCGACGCGGTACGGGGAGCTGTAGAGCTCCTTGACCGGGCCGCCGCCGATCGGCGCCGACAGGATGCGGTTGGTCTCGTAGGTCGGCGAGTCGGGGTTCAGCGTGACCGACAGCCACACCACCCGCTTGCCGTCGGTGTGCGGGAAGCTGTTGACGCTGCCGTCGTCGGGGGAGATGCGGTACGGCGTGCCCTTGCCGTTCGTACGGCCGACCCAGATCGACGTCGGCTCCGTGCGGTTCGCGTCCGCGCGCGGCACGGCGAACCAGCCGCCCGCCGTGCTCGCCCTCATGTCGGCGTACATGCCCGTGTTGAGCCGGTCGATCAGGACTTCGGTGCCCTTGCCGTAGAGGTTCTCCTCCCACTTCGCGGTGATTCCGCGGGAGTCGAACGCCCTCTGCACCACCTTGAGGTCGCCCTTGGGCAAACGGAAGGACTTGGCCGAGGCGAGTACGGCGTCACGCGCGTCGACGAAGTCGGACATGGGCGTCAGGTAGTCGGTGAGGGCGCGGTAGACGATCTTGTCGGCCACCGTCGTGCCGAGAGCCTGGCGCAGGTCCCAGAGGGCACCGGACACGATCGTCGAGTTGAGGTGCACACCGCCGTCGTCCATCGACGGCGTGTCGATGAGGTGCTGGAAGTCGGCCGTGGTGGCGCCGTCGTCGAGGTCGCGCAGGGCGCACTGGGCGGGGGCCAGGGTGCGGCAGAGGTCGCCGCCGAGCAGGCTCGCCTGCGGGTCGGACATCGGCGTGCCCGACGCGTCCACGTCGATCGCGTTGCCGAAGTAGTCGGCGATCGCCTCGTTGAGCGCGCCCGGCTGCCCGGCGTAGACGAGGCCGGCGGTGTGCTCCACCACGCCGTGCGTCATCTCGTGGCCCACGACGTCCGGGTCGGCCGACAGGGGCAGATATTCGGCGTCGCCGCTGCCGTACACCATGCGGGTGCCGTCCCAGTAGGCGTTGACCCACGGGGAGCCGCCGTACGTGATCCCGACGATCGAGTCGACCGGCATGCCGGCGTCGTCCAGGCTGTCGCGCCCGAGCTTCTGCTTGTACCAGTCGACCACCTTGGCGGCGTCCCAGGCGGCGTCCACCGCGCCGGCGTCGGTCAGGTCGGCGCCGAGCGTGGTCGACGGCGACGCGAACGGCGCCAGACCCTCGGGCCACGCGCCACCCATCAGGTCGTAGTAGTCCCGGCCCCGGGCGTCCCACGTGGTGATCGGGACGGTCCGGGTCAGATCCTTCATGAGGTACGACCCGGAGTCCGACCGGACGAGCGGCAGCGACACGGTGGCGCCGTGCAGGGTGGTGCCCTGTCCGGCGACGGACGCTGTCCCGGTGCTCGTGGTGCCTGAGGTCTTCGCGGCCTGCGGCGCGGTGCCGGGCTTCTGATCGGCGGCGAAGGACTTGATCCGGCTGACGCTGAGGAGCGTCACCCCGGTCGTCGCACCCACGTACACGTCGCGGAGCACGGGCCGGCCGTCGACGGCGTCCCTGCCCTTGACGAGCACGCGCCGCGCGAGCACACCGGTGCCGGTCGGCATGACCAGCAGACCCTGGTCGGTGCCGGTGAGGTCGGCCTTGGCCGCACCGGCCACGACCGCCGCGCCCGGGTTCAGGCTCCGGCGCACCTCGTCGACCGCCCGGGAGACGGCGACCGCGGTGGGGATCGGGGTGGCGGCCGTGTCCACGTCCAGGTTGGTGAAGTAGGTGCCCGACGTTCCGGTCACCGTCCGCTTGCCGGCCGCCTTCTCCGTCCGTACGACATATTGAGCGCCGAAGACGGGAAGGCCCTTGTACTTCTGGTTCAGCCGGACCGTCTCCCGTTCGCCCTCCGTCTCGACGCTCGCCGTGGTGAGCGTGCCGGCCGGATCGCCGATCTTGTAGCGGTCCTTGTGGCTCGCGAGGTGCGACTTCGCGGCCTTGTCCGGTGCGACCGTGGCGTCGGCCGGGTCGGCCACATCGTCCACAAGGGCGGGTGTCTCCGTGTCAGGCGCCACGGTGGCCGGAAGGGTCGCCCCCGGCGGGGTCGCCGCGTGCGCGGCCTGGGCGGTGGTTCCGAGGATGGCGGCCGTCGCCAGGACGGCGATGGCGGGGAGTGCCCTGGGTCTAGGCAATTCGGTGCTCCTGCGAGGTAGTGGGTTCGCCCAGCTCACCTTGATGCCGGCCGCCGCCACAAGGACGATCTTGTGCAGTTGCGCAAATCGGAAGGCCGCTTACACATTCGTAATCCCCGATTCATCTCGGCGGGCGGCTCTCCTGGCAGGCTCAGGCCGGAGGATGCGAGAACGTATGGACGGAACGGAAATACCGTGGTCGGCGACCGGTCTCGATCCGCTGGCCGGCCGGGTGCTGGAACACCTGATGGCCGTACGCTCGGCGGACCGCGACGATGTGGCGTCCGCGGCCGGGGTGTCACCGTTCGAAGCGGAACGGGCGCTGCGGCTGCTGGTCGACGACGCGCTGGCGTCGCGGATCGGCGGGGCGCCGCCACGATGGGCGGCCGCGCCGCCGCGATCGTCACTCGGCGCGCTGCTGGCCCGGCGCCGGGCCGAACTGGCCCGTGCCGAAGACCTCGTGGAGCGGCTCGTCGAAGCACACGACTCGGCGTCCGGGCCACGCGCCACCGACATGGTGGAGGTGCTGAAGAGCCCGGACGAGGTGCCCGCGCGCTATCTCCAGTTGCTGACGGAAAGCACCTTCGAGGTGCTGCATCTCGCGAAGCCGCCCTATGTGACGGGCGGATCGGGGTCCGACAGTACGACCCCGGTGGCGCCCGGTCTGCAGATGCGATCGGTGTACGAGACGGACGGCTTCACTGACGCGGTCTCGCTCATGACGGCCCTGCGCGGGACGGGCCGGGGCGGCACGCTGCGGCTGGCATCGCAGATCCCGGTGAAGCTGGTGATCTTCGACCGGGCCGCCGCGCTGCTGCCGATCTGGGGCGACCGCCCGTCGTCGGGTTCCCTGGTGGTGCGCTCGCCCACGCTGGTGACGGCGCTCGTGGCCCTGTTCGAGAGCGTGTGGGAGCGCGCCGAGCCGGTGTCGCTGGCGAGGCGTCACGAGTTGCCGGTCTCGGGACGGGACCTGCGGACGAGGGAGATCCTGCGCATGATGGCGGCCGGCATGAAGGACGAGACGATCGCCCGGATCCTCACCATAAGCCGCCGCACGGTCCAGCAGCACATCACCGACGCGGCGGCCCAGCTGGGCGCCCGGACCCGCTTCCAGATAGCCGTCCTGGCCGCGAAACGCGGGTGGCTGAGCGACCAGGACGACCGCCCTGACCAGCAAGATCCCGCCGGAACGTCAGACGGGTACGGCGTCGATCGCCCGTTCCACCGCGGCGACGACCTCGTCGAGTGAGCCGGTGACGACGGTTCCGTTGAGGAAGAACGTGGGAGTGCCGTCGGCGCCGCTGTCGTGGGCGCTGCGCACATCGGCGTCGACCTGTGCGGCGACGATGGCGGTGTCCAGGTCGACGACGAAGCGGGACACGTCGAGTCCGGCCGCGCGGGCGAGGCCGGCCAGTGCCTCGTCGTCGAAGGCGTCGGCGGTGATGAGCCGGTCGTGCATCGCCCAGAAGCCGTTCTGGGCGGCGGCGGCCTCGGCCGCCTGGGCGGCGCGGCGGGCGTACGGGTGGATCTCGTCGAGCGGCAGGTTTCGCCAGACATAGCTGATCCGCCCGGGGTGCCGGTCGAGGAGGGCGGTGATGGCCGGTGCGGCGTCGCGGCAGAACGGGCACTCGTAGTCGCCGAACTGCACCAGCTCGACCGGGGCGCCCAGCGGGCCGCGGTGGTGTTCACCCGAGGGCTCGACGGGCGGTTGCAGGGACGTCGCCTCGCCCGCCGGCTTCTGCCGGCCGGTGAGCCGGAACAGCACCCAGCCGAGCATGGTCGCGACGACGGCGGCGGCGAGAATGCCGATCTTCGCTTCGTCGCGGACCTGCTCGTCGGTGAGGGCGAGCTCGGCGATGAACAGCGACACGGTGAAGCCGATGCCGGCCACCGCGCCGACGGACAGGACCTGAGGCAGGCGTACGCCCGAGGGGAGCCGGCCGAGGCCGGTCCGCACGACGAGCGCCGACGCCGCCCAGATGCCGAGCGTCTTGCCCACGACCAGGCCGGCGAACACGCCGATGGTCACCGGCGAGGTCACCGCCCGCGACAGCGCCTCGGGGCTGAGCACCACACCGGCGTTGGCCAGCGCGAACAGCGGCACGATGAGGAAGCTGGTCCACGGGCGCAGCAGGTACTGCAACCGGTCGTTGGCCGACACCGCGCCCTGCGCCGCGATGGTCAGCGTCCGCGCGGCCTCCGGCCCGGGCTCGCGCCGGAACTTCCGCAGGAGGCGCTCGATGCGGTCGAGGTCGGCCGTACGGGCCAGGAAAGCCGGAGTGAGCAGGCCGAACACCACACCGACGATGGTCGGGTGCAACCCGGACTCGACGGTGGCGACCCACAGCGCGACGCCGACCACGAAATACGGCGTGGCCCGCCAGACTCCCGCGGCGCGCATGGCCAGTGCCACACCGAGCAGGACCGCCGCGACCAGCAGCGGCACCGGATGGATGGCCTCGGTGTAGACGACCGCGATGACCAGGATCGCCCCGATGTCGTCGACCACGGCGAGGGTGAGCAGGAAGACCCGGACGTTCGCCGGGCAGCGGGGGCCGACCAGGGCCAGGACGCCGAGCGCGAAGGCGATGTCGGTGGCCATCGCCATGCCCCACGCGTGCTGAGCGGACGTGCCGGCGGTGATCGCGGCGAAGATGACCGCCGGCACGATCATGCCGCCGGCCGCGGCCAGGATCGGCACCGTCGCCGCCCGCCGGTCACGGAGGTCGCCGAAGCTCAGCTCGCGGCGGATCTCCATGCCGGCGAGCAGGAAGAAGAACACCATGAGACCGTCGTTGACCCAGTGCCGCAGGTCTTCGCTGATCTCCGCGCCGCCGAGCCCGACGGTGAACTCGGTGTGCCAGAGCGTCTCGTAGCTGTCGCCGGGCAGGTTGGCCCAGATCAGGGCGAGCACGGTCGCCGCCAGCAACGCGGCGGCGCCGCGGGTCTCGGTCACCAGGACGGTCCGGATACGGTGGTCGAGGCGCAAGGTCCGTTCCGTGCGCGGCGCCTGGCCCCCCTCGGAGATGCGGCGCACCATCCCGGAAACACTCATCGTCGTAGCCCTTTCGCGGCAGGACAGGGTTCATCCATCGCCGACCAGGCTTCCCGGCACACCTGCCAGCACCGTACTGGTTCCCGGTGACCGCGAGAAGACGGAGCGACGAAGATCGCTTGCGCTCCGTCGTCACTGCCGGCCTATGAGGAAGCCACCCGGGCTCCTCGGGCGAAGACGGCGCGGACGTCGTGCAGCGCGTTGAGGTCGTGCAGGGGGTTTCCCCGCACGGCCACGATGTCGGCGTCGTATCCCGGAGCGAGGCGACCCTTGTGGTGGCCCAGGCCGCATGCCTCGGCCGCCGTCGAGGTGGCCAGGCGCAGCGCTGTCGGGGCGTCGAGGCCGATCATCGACGTCTGGGCCAGCGCGTATCGCAGGACGTCGTGCGGCTTGGGGAGCCCGATGCCCGCATCGGTGCCGATGACCATGCGGGCGCCGGCTTCGTACATGGCCCGGGTATTGGCGATGATGCGAGGCATCCGCGCCACCACTGCCGGCGGCGGGGTGACGCCGGGTTCCGGGGCGACGCCGGCGGTGATGCCGACCGCGACGCGGCCGGCGGCGATGCGGGCGATCAGGTCGCCCGGGTCGTCGACCCCCTCGGCGCTCCAGAACGAGACATGCTCCATACCGTCCACGCCGGCGTCGAGCGCGGTGCGGATCGCGGCGGTGCCGTGGGCGTGGGCGGTGACCGGCAGGCCAAGCCGGTGCGCCTCGTCGACCACCACGGTCAGCTGCTCGGCCGTGAACTGGGCGACCTCCTGGCGAGTGCCCGGCGTCATGGTGCCACCGCTGGCCATCACCTTGACGATGTCGACGCCTCGGTCGGCCCGCTCGCGCACCGCGGCCCGCAGCGCGCCCGGCGTCGGCTCGGCCGCGCCGCCCAGAAAGTGGCAGTGTCCCGCCGGTGTGGTGACCGGTGGACCCGCCGCGACGATCGAGGGCAGTCCCGGGGTGTCGCGCAGGCGCAGGGACAGATAGCCGCGGTCGCCGAGGTCGCGCACGGTGGTGATCCCGGCGTGCAAGGCGGTGCGGGCGGCGGAGGTCATGGCCGCGATCGTGGCGTCGTCGTCCCGCATGGCGAGGGCGGCGACCGGGTCGGCGCTCGCGTCGAACGCGAGATGGACGTGGGTGTCGATCAGGCCGGGCAGCAGGGTCGCGCCGGGTAGGTCGACCACCTGAGCGCCCGGCGGTACGGTCGCCCGGCCGACCCCGACGATGGCCGGGCCGTCCAGCAGCAGCACCGGCTCGGGGATGAGGGTCGCGGACACGCCGTCGAACAGGGCGTGGGCCCGGATCGCCACTATCCGTGCCCGGTCAGACACGACTGCGTGCGTCATGCGGGGACAGTACGCCGCCCGCAGCGACCCGGGCGAGGCCCGGCACATGTCAGGAGCGCAGATCCCGGGACCGGTATCCGGCGATGCCGGTGGCTGTCAGGGCCGAGGCGAGGGCGAGCATCACGGCGATGGCCGGCCAGCCGGCGCCCGTCAACGGAACGGGTGCGAGATGCGCGTACGGGGAGAGGTCGCGCACCCATGCCGGCGTGGCGACGCTCTCGGCGATGACCAGGAGCAGGAAACCGCCGATGGCGGGAAGCCCGCCGACGACGCCCACCCAACGCGGCACCCAGCCGACCGCGAGCACGGCAGCGCCGAGGCTGAGAAGGACGATCGGCATGCTGTTCCACACCCCGCGCAGGGAGGCCGTCAGGGTGAGGTCGCCTCCCATCATCAGCACTCCGGCCCAGGTGGCGAGACCCGCTGTGGTGACCAGGAGCGCCGAGGCGGCCGCGGTCGCGGCGATCTCCGCACCGAGCAGCCGGGCGCGGCCGATCGGCTGGGCCGCGAGCGAGGTCAGGCGCCGGTCGGTCTCGGCGGCGACGAAGGCGCCGAGTCGTACGGTGGCGAAGCCGCCGACGGGCATGGCGAGCAGCGCGAACAGCGTCGCGGCGAAGCCGGCGATGCTGCCGAGCCCTGGGAACCCCGCCTGCGCGGCCGCGTCGGACATGGCCGGATTGTCGGCCAGGAAGTCGGTCACCGATACCGCTGTCAGTCCGATGAGCAGGAAATAGGCGCCGATGCCGAGCGCCCAGCCGGCCAACGGCCGCAGCGCCCGCCGGATGGCGAAGCTCTCCACGCTGCCGAGGAGGCCGAGCCGGGCCGGGCGGCTGGTCGAGGCGGTGACCAGCCCGCTGCCGACCTCACGCCGTGCGGCGGTGAGCCCTGTCGCCACGATAATCGCCACCGCGGCGGCGAAGAGGATCAGCAGGGGTACGACACGGTCGTGCACGTACGGGCCGGAGAGCGCCATCAACCCGAATGGGGACAGCCAGCGCAGCCAGCCCAGCGCCGTGATGCCGTCGCCGATCATGCGGGCCAGCAGGGTGACGCCGAGGACGGCGACCGCTGTGCCGGTGGCCGGGGTGCGGGCAGGGAAGATCTGCGCGGTCAGCGCCGCCGTGGCCGCGAAGAACAGCCCGAGCAACCCGGTGCCGAGACCGTGGATCAGGGCGCCGGTCATCGGCGTGCCCGACGCCACCAGCACACCGGTGATCCCCGCGGCGGTGGCCGCCGGAACGGTCAGGACAGTGGCCAGGTGCCGGACGACGGTGCCGGGCAGCGTGATCCGGCCGGACAGCAGTAGGTTCCACCGGCCGGCGTCCTCCTCACCGCGGGTGATGCGGGTGGTCGCGAGGATCGCCCAGGCGCCCAGGAACACGGCGGTGACGCTGCCGACGCGCCAGACAGTGAATCCGCCGGCCGTGCCGAGGCCGATCGGCTCGCCGAACAGGGTGCGGATGGCGGGGTTGCCGGCGAGCGCCTCCAGGCTGCCGGCAGCGGCCGGGTCGGCCATCACCTGGTCGAAGGTGGCCGCGACGATCGCGGTCATGCCGGCGATCAGCACCGCGACGATGACGCCGCCGCGGCGGATCTGGCGGGCCGCCAGCCGGATCACCGCGCCGCCGGGGGCGGTTTCGAGGGCGCTCATCGGCCGTTCTCCGCGCCGTAGTAGTCGAGGAACATCTCCTCGAGGCTCGGCTCGCGAACGGCCAGGGCGGTGACGTCGGCCGTGGCCAGGCAGCGCAGGGCCGCGGCGGGCGAGCCGGTCAGGGTGAACCGCAGTCGCCCGTCTCCGTTCTCGGTGATCGCCTCCACGCCGGGAACAGCGGTCAGCGTGGGCGCGGGGCCGGCGTAGGAGACGGTCACCTCGGAACGGTGCAGGGCCCGCAGGCGGCTGAGAGTGGCCACCTCGACGAGGTGGCCGGCGCGCAGAATGCCGACCCGGTCGCAGACGGCCTCGACCTCGGCGAGCTGGTGGGAGCTGAGGAACACGGTCTGGCCACGGTCGCGGGCCGCGCGGACGGCGGTGCGGAACTCTTGTTCCATCAACGGGTCGAGGCCGCTGGTCGGCTCGTCGAGCACCAGCAGGGGCGCGCGGGTGGCGAACGCGGCGATCAGGGCGACCTTCTGGCGGTTGCCGGTCGAGTAGGTGCGTGCCGGTTTCGACGGGTCGAGGTCGAAGCGCTCGACGAGCTCGTCGCGGTAGGACGGATCGGTGCCGGGGCCCGTACGGGCGTGCAGGTGCAGGATCTCGGCACCGGTCAGCTGCGGCCACAGCGCCACGTCGGCCGGCACGTAGGCCAGCGACCGGTGGGCGCGGGCGACATCGGCGGCGTCGGCGCCGAACACCTCGGCGCGCCCGGCGGTCGGCCGGGCCAGGCCGAGCATCAGCCGGATGGTGGTGGACTTGCCGGCGCCGTTGGGCCCGAGGAACCCGAACACCTCGCCCGGCGCGACGTCCAGGTTCAAGGTGTCCAGGGCGGTGAGGCGGCCGTACCGTTTCGTCAGGTCGACAGCGCGCAGCGCGGAATCGGTCATCGCGGGAAAGCCTTTCCGGTCGACAGCGATCAATGACCGCCGACCAGACTTCCCGGCACACCTGCCGCTCACCGTACCGGAACAGGCATCGCCGTCAATGCCGAGAGTCATGAAATCGTCATGCGGCTGCGGGTGCGCCGCCATGCCCATCGCGGAGTCTGAGGACCGGGAGGTGGTCTCATGTATTTCTGGTGGTATCCCGAGGCGTACGGCGACCGGGGCCCGCTCCGGCCGCAACCGCCGGCGGCCGCGGCGCCGCTGACCGCTGACGGCCGGCTCGCCCGCTCGGTGGCGGAGGCTCTGCTGTGCGATCCGGAGGTGGAAAGCGGCGAGATCACGATCGATGTGCAGAACGGTGTCGTGATTCTCGAGGGAGACGTTCACAGCGATTCGGCTCGGGCGGCGGCCACCCGCAGGGCCTGGTCGGCGACCGGTGTGACCGACGTCTGCGACGTGCTCGGCGTGCGCCCGCCGTCAGGTGCGGCCGTCTCCGAGAACCGGGAGCGGCCGATGACCGCGGCCCGGGTCGCTCTCATCACGGTCGTCGTCGTCCTGTGGGGATCGTTGTGTGCGGCGATGATCGGAGTCTCACTCCTATGACGCCGGGGGCGCTGTGCCGGTAGTGTGGGTCGCGGTGTGCCGGGAAGTCTGGTCGGCGATGCAGCTGACCGACGCCCGAAAAAGGAAACTTTGTGACACAACCACCCCATCGTGCCCCTGACGTCCTCGGCCGTGGTTCCTGGCCCGAGGCGCGGCGGATCGCCGACATCCTGCGCAAGGAGACGATCGGTGGCGTCCTGCTGCTGGCCGGGGCGATCGTCGCGCTGATCTGGGCGAACTCGCCGTGGGCGGACAGCTACGAGGCCCTGCTGGGCTTCACGGTCGGTCCCGAGGCGCTGCATCTCGACCTGTCGCTGAGCAAGTGGGCGGCCGACGGGCTGCTGGCGATCTTCTTCTTCGTGGCCGGGCTCGAGCTCAAGCGCGAGTTCGTCGCCGGTGACCTGCGCGATCCGCGGCGGGCGGCGGTGCCGGTGGCGGCGGCGTTCGGCGGCGTCGCGGTGCCCGCCCTGATCTACGTGCTGGTCAACGCCGGGGGAGCCACCGAAGGGTGGGCGGTGCCGACCGCCACCGACATCGCGTTCGCGCTGGCCGTGCTGGCTGTCGTCGGCCGGTGCCTGCCGTCGGCGCTGCGCACCTTCCTGCTGACCTTGGCCGTGGTCGACGACCTACTGGCCATCGTGATCATCGCGATCTTCTACACCGACCACCTGTCGGTGTGGCCGCTGCTGGGCATGCTGGTGCCGCTGGCGCTGTTCACGGTGCTGGTGCAGCGCCGGGTCCGTGCGTGGTGGCTGCTGTTGCCGCTGGCCTTCGCCACGTGGGCGCTGATGCACGCCTCCGGGGTGCACGCCACCGTGGCCGGTGTGCTGCTCGGCTTCGCCGTGCCGGTGCTGCGCCGCGACGGTGCCGACGGCCCGGGCCTCGCCGAGCACTTCGAGCACCGCTTCCGGCCGCTGTCGGCCGGCGTCGCCGTGCCGATCTTCGCGTTGATGTCGGCCGGGGTGGCGATCGGCGGGCTCAGCGGGCTCGGCTCCGCGCTGACCGACCCGGTCGCGGTCGGCGTCATGGCCGGCCTGATCCTCGGCAAGCCGATCGGGATCGTCGCCGCGACCTGGCTGACCGCCCGCTTCACCCGGGCCCGGATCGACGCCGGCCTGGCCTGGATAGACGTCGTGGGCCTGGCCGTGCTGGCCGGCATCGGCTTCACCGTCTCCCTGCTCATCGGTGAGCTGGCCTTCGGCGCCGGCACCGAGCGCGACGCCCACGTCAAGGTGGCCGTGCTGGCCGGCTCACTCGCCGCCGCCCTGCTGGCGACGGTGATCCTGCGGCTGCGCAACCGCACCTACCGGCGCATGTACGAGGCGGAACAGGTCGACGAGGACCGGGACGACGTCCCCGACGTCTACCAGAGTTGAGGGGGCGGATGTGCACGCGCGTGACGTGGCGGTCTCGATGAGTACGGTGGCCGAGGATCTGCCGGCGCGGGAGGCCGTGCGGGTGCTGGCCGCGCAGGACCTGCCGGGCCTGGTGGTGGTCGACCGGGCGGGGCGGCCGCTGACGGTGCTGGCCGGCACGCAGGTGCTGCGGATGGCGCTGCCGGCGTACTGCCAGGACGATCCGGCGCTGGCGCGGGTGATCGACGAGGACGCCGCGGACGTCATCCTCGACGGTGTCGGCGACCGCACGGTGGCCGACCTGCTGCCCCGCAAGCGGCCGGAGTTGCCCGCGGTGCGCGGGAACGCGACGGTTCTGGAAGTGGCGTCGATCATGGCACGGTCGAACGTGCCGCTGGTCGCGGTGGTCGACGAGGCCGGCGTGATGGCCGGGGTGATCACTCTCGACGGGCTGCTGGACCGGATGCTCGGAACCTAGAAGAACCGCAACCAGAGGTACGGCACGGCCAGCGCGACCGTGATGACGGTGACGATCAGCCCGTACTTGGTGAAACCCCAGAAGGTGATTTTGTGGCCGGCGCGTTCGGCGAGGCCGAGCACGACGACGTTGGCCGACGCGCCGACGGCGGTGGCGTTGCCGCCCAGGTCGGCGCCGATGGCCAGGGCCCACCACAGCACCTGGGCGTGATCGTAGCCGCCGGAGGCGTCGACCAGTTCGCTGACGATGGGGCTCATCGTGGCGACGTACGGAATGTTGTCGACGATCGCCGACAGCCCGGCCGACGCCCCGAGCAGCAGGAGCGTCGCCGGCCACAGTTTGCCCTCGACGGCGCCGGTCGCGGCGTGCGCCAGCTCGTCGATCACACCGGTGGTGACCAGGGCGCCGACCATGACGAACAGGCCGGCGAAGAAGATCAGCGTCGGCCACTCGACCTCGCCGGCCACCTCGTTCGCGTCGACCCGGGACAGGGCGAGCAGCAGCAGCCCGCCGAGCAGCGCCACCACCGACGGTTCCAGCCCGAGGACGGTGTGCAGCGTGAACGCCACGAGCACGGCGCCGAGCACGCTGAGACTGAGCACGGCCAGCCGGGGGTCGCGGATGGCGTCGCGCTCGCGCAGCGCCATCACCTTGGCGGCGCGTTCGGCGTCGTACCGGAAAGCCTTGCGGAACATGATCCGGCACAGGACCAGCAGCACGACCAGGACGATGAGCACGAACGGCGCGAGCACGCTGAGGAAGTCGTTGAAGGTCAGCCCCGAGCGGCTGGCGATGATGATGTTCGGCGGGTCGCCGACCAGCGTCGCGGCGCCACCGATGTTGGAGGCGAAGACCTCGGCGATCAGGAACGGGATCGGTGGTACGCCGAGGCGGTCGCACACGAGCAGGGTGACCGGCGCGACCAGCAGCACGGTGGTGACGTTGTCGAGCGCGGCCGAGACCACGCCGGTGACGACCACGAGGATCACCATGATGGGGAACGGGCGGGCCCGGGCCTTCTTGGCCGACCAGATGGCCACGAACTCGAACAGGCCGGTGCGCCTGAGCACGCCGACGATCAGCATCATGCCCAGCAGCAGGAAGATGACGTTCCAGTCGACGCCGGCGTCGGGGGAGAAGAACGCGTGCTCGGCGTCGGTGGCGCCCAGCGCCAGCATGATGGAGGCGCCGCCGAGCGCGACCGCGACTCGGTTGATCTTCTCGGTGGCGATCAGGACGTACGCCCCGACGAACACCGCCACCGCGATCCAGGCGATCGTGCTCACGCGTGCCCCCAGGTTCCGCCCAGCCGTCATCGACCGCCGACCAGACTTCCCGGCACACCGGAGATCAACCTACAGCGGCCCCAATTCGGCGATTGCGGCGATGGGCCGGGTCCCTCACTCGCATAGTGAAGACGTACGACCAATCCTCTCGATCTTCACCCGGAAGAGTGCGGTTATGAGCTCAATGACCCTTTCCGCGGGGCCCCGCCGAGCCTCCTTCGCCGACCTGAGCGTCAGCGTGAAAGTGATCGCCTCGGTCACGACCGCGGCGCTGGTCGCGCTGATCGTGGGCATTGTCGGACTGGTCTCGCTCGGCCGGGCCAGCGACTCGGCTCAGCTGATCTACGCCAGCAACGTCGCCAGCATCAAGGCGATCGGCCAGATCAGGTTCGTGATGACGAAGACCCGCTCGGACGTCGCGAACCAGGCCCTGTCCCTGACCGCGGACACCACCAAACAGTTCACCGACGACGTCAACACCGACATCGAGAATGCCAACGCGGCGCTGAAGGCCTACCGGGACACCATGCCCGCCGCGGACTCCTCCCAGATCGACAAACTCGAGGCGACCTGGGACACGTACACGGGCCTGGTTCAGACCAAGCTGCTGCCGGCCGGCACCAGCAAGGACCTCAAGACGTGGGTCTCGGTCCGCAAGAACGAGACCCTGCCCGTCCTGAACTCCATCTATGACCAGCTCACGGACCTGGACGGGATCGAGACGGCCGACGCCGCGAAGAACGCCGGCAACGCCCGGTCCGGCTACGAGTCCAGCCGTACCACCTCGATGATCGTCCTGGTCGCCGGGCTGGCGCTGGCTCTGCTGCTCGGTTTCCTGGTCGCCCGCAAGATCGTGCAATCACTTTCCAAGGTCACGTACGTCTGTGACGGTCTCGCCGACGGCGATCTGACCCGCACGACCGGCCTGGAGACCCGCGACGAGCCGGGCCGGATGGGCCGCTCGCTGGACGCCGCGATGGGCCGGCTGCGCTCGACCATCGCGACCATCGAGGCGTCCGCCGCGTCCCTGGCCGGGGCGTCGGAGCAGATGACCGGCACGTCGGCGCAGATCGCCGCGTCGGCCGAGGAGGCCTCGGTGCAGGCGCAGGCGGTGTCGGCCGCGGCCGAGCAGGTGTCGCGCAGCGTGGAGACGGTGTCGGCCGGCAGCGAGGAGATGGGCGCGTCGATCCGGGAGATCTCGCAGAACGCGGCCGAGGCGGCGCGGGTCGCGGCCGAGGCGGTGACCGTCACGGCGGCCACGTCGGCCACCATGAACAAGCTGGGTGACTCCTCGGCCGAGATCGGCAACGTCATCAAGACGATCACGGCGATCGCCGAGCAGACGAATTTGCTGGCGCTGAACGCGACGATCGAGGCGGCGCGGGCGGGTGAGATGGGCAAGGGCTTCGCGGTGGTGGCCAGCGAGGTCAAGGACCTGGCGCAGGAGACCGCGCGGGCCACCGAGGACATCTCCCGGCGGGTCGAGGCGATCCAGGCCGACACCGGCGGGGCGGTGCTGGCGATCGAGGAGATCTCCCTGGTGATCGGGCGGATCAGCGAGTTCCAGACGACGATCGCGTCGGCGGTGGAGGAGCAGACCGCGACCACGGCCGAGATGAACCGCAGCGTGGCCGAGGCGTCCGGCGGCACCGGCGAGATCGCGCAGAACATCACCGGCGTGGCCGAGGCGGCCCGGATGACGAGCCAGGGCGTCGCCGAGACCCAGCAGGCCACCTCCGACCTGGCCCGGATGTCGACCGAGCTGAGCGGCCTGGTGTCGGCGTTCCGCATCTGAGCACCCGGCATGCGCGGGCGGCGCGGCGTGCTGGACCATGGGCGGCATGGCTTTGATGGTGGAGATCCACTTCCCGCTGACCGCCGACGACGAGTGGATCGACGACGTCGGCGACTTCCTGATCGACCTGGAGGAGGAGCTCGGCATCGAGGAGGTCGAGGACGGCGAGGAGTCGGGCGACGCGTACGTCTTCTTCATCGCCGGTGCGCGCGAGCGCACGCTCCTTCAGGCGGCGTCCCGGGTGGCCACCCGCAAGGGCGTGCCGGCCGGCGCCTTCGCGATGATCACCGACACCAACACTCCGCGGGTCGGCATGGGCCGGAGGGTCGATCTGCCGGTGCGGTGACCGGATCGCCACCGAGTCGCACCCGCTACAGCAATCAGTTCTTCTCGCGCGCGGCGTTCGCGCGTCCGACAGGAGGTGTCACCACCCCCGTCGGAACTGAAGGGCTGATCTGCTCATGCGCAAGGCCGCCGCGCTTGCTCTGGGACTCGCCACCTCTCTGCTCGCGGCGTCGCCGCTGACCGAGGGGGCGTCGGCGGCCAAGCAGGCCACGCCGACGCTGGCCGGGCGGATCGCCGCGGCCAAGACGGCCAAGCAGATCAACTACTACCCGTCGGCGAACGGCTGGTCCCGCATGTGGACGTCGTTCGACC
This sequence comes from Paractinoplanes atraurantiacus, assembly GCF_900215205.1. Lineage (GTDB taxonomy): Bacteria > Actinomycetota > Actinomycetes > Mycobacteriales > Micromonosporaceae > Actinoplanes > Actinoplanes atraurantiacus. Next base: position 57,911 of record NZ_OBDY01000014.1, on the reverse strand, counting down.
CGGTCACCATCGGCGCCGACCTGGCCAAGGCGCGCGCCCTGGGCGCCGACAGCGTCCGCGTCATCGTCTTTCCCACCGTGTTCGGTTATCCCACGCCCAAGCCCGAGTACGCGGCGAAACTGGCCAAGTTCGTCGAGCTGGCCGGCCGCAACGGCATGACGGTGAAGCTGACCCTGTTCGACTGGTGGGACGGCTACGCCGACGTCAAAGGCAGCAGCACCTGGGCGACCGCGCTGCTCAAGCCGTACCGGAACGACAAGCGTGTCATCTCGATCGGGCTGAAGAACGAGCTCGATCCGTCCAACGCGGCCGCGGTGGCCTGGGCCAAGAAACTTCTTCCGGTGGTACGGGCGGTCGTGCCGGCCACACCGGTGACGATCTCGGTGAGCGGGGAGGCCGGAGTTGCCGGTCTGAAGAAGCTGAAGACCCTGCTCGCGGCCACACCCCTGGACTACTACGACTACCACTTCTACGGCAATTCGCAGAACGCCCTGGCCCTGATCCGGCAGGCGCAGGCCGCCGTCGCGCCGGCCCCGCTGGTGATCGGCGAGACCGGCGTCAGCAGCCGGTCGGCCAGTGAGGGCGAGCAGGCCGCCTATCTGGCGCGGGTGTTCCAGGGCGCCGCCGCGGCCGGCGTGCGCTCGGTGGCGCCGTGGACGCTGAACGACTTCCGCACCGGCGCTATCCCGCCCTCGGCGGTCGCCCGGTCGGCGCCCCAGTACGCCTACGGGCTCTACCGCGCCAACGGTACGGCGAAGCCGGCGGCGGCCGTGGTCAAGGCCGCCTGGACGGGCAAGGCCTACCCGGTGGGCGCGCTGGATCTCGGCTTCGAGAACCCGGCCGGCCAGACGCCGTGGACCACGTTCATGCCCGAGCTCGGCGCCGCGACCAAGGTGCGCAACGTCGCCCACTCGGGCAAGTGGTCCGTGCGGCTCACCCGTACCGGCAAGAACGCGGCGGGCTCGCCGTCGTACCGGGTCGCGCCCCTGCAACCCGTACGCCCGGGTCAGACCTGGTGTGCCGAGGCGTGGGCTCGTGGCACGGCCGCCACCGGCACGACGCAGGTGGCGCTGAGCTGGTTCGACGTCAACAATCGCTGGCTCGGCGGCGCCGGCTCGGCCACCCTGCCGACCGGAACCACCGGCTGGACCAGGCTGACCGTCGCCGCGAAGGCCCCGGCCGGAGCCGCCGGCCTGCAACTGCACCTGAAGTCCGGCGCCAACAAGGGCTCGGTTTGGTTCGACGACGTGAAGTTGTCCGCGTCGCTCAGTTCGTGAACAGGCGGCGGGCGCTGAGCCAGATCGCCCAGGGGTTGATCCGGTCCGGGTAGCGCCGCTTGAGCGCGTGGTAGAACTCCGTCGCGTCGGCCGAGCTGTCGATGACCTCGGCGGCGGCGTCGAGGTAGCGGCGGGTTTCGTCGATGTCGGAGGGCAGGTCGGGACGCCGGGTGTCCTTGTGGGAGGCGACGACGAAGCGGGGCTCGAGCGAGGCGACCCTGTCGAGGGCTCGGTGCCACGCGTCCAGCCCGCCGTCGCGGCCTTCCCCGACGAATTGGTGCACGTTGTTGTAGACGACGTCACCGGCGACGACCAGGCCCGGCTCGGGCACGTGCAGCACGGTGGTGTCACCGGTGTCGGAGTGGCCGACCGCGTGGGCGAAGATCTCGTGGCCGTCCAGCGTCAGGCCGCTCGCTGGGAAATCGGTGCCGTGCACTGTCACCGGCGGCTCGGGCAGGACGTCGCCGAAGAAGCTGACATACCTCTCCGAGATCTCTCCGCCGGGTGTCTCGCGGGCGATGCGGGACAGCACCGCCGCGCCGGCCACCACCGTCGCCTCCGGCCACCGCCGCAGCAGGTAGTTGGTGGTCAGGAAGTGATCGGCGTGAGCATGGGTCAGGTAGATGTAGCGCAGGGCCACGCCGTGGCCGTCGACCCAGTCGGCGAGGGTGTCGGCCTGTCCCCGGCTGATCGGCGGGTCGGTCAGCAGAGCCTCGGTCGGCCCGAAGATCAGCGTGTGGGACAGCGAAGACCATTGCGACGGCCCGCGGTCCGGCGGGGGCGGTCCGGCAGCGGGGATCATGGCGGAGACGAAGACTTCATGCCGCAGTGTCATGACCGAAGCATAAGTCTCTACGGTTATGTCACGTCCAGGGCGGACGGCGCTGATGCGCCGAGATGAACGTCACCGATATGGGATACGCTTCTGTCATGCCAGAACAGCGCTATCGGGTGGCGGCCGCGCCCGGCGACCTGCGGCTGGTCCAGGAGCTGCTGAACACCTCGGCCAAGAACGGTGGCCGCACCCCCGACCTGCTCGACGCGGCGCTTCCGGCCGCCGAGTGGCTGAGCGCCTATGGGATCACCGGCGACAGCCCCGGCATCAGCGATCTGCGCCGGCTGCGTGACGTGGTGCGCCGGTTCCTGCTCGGCGCCGGTCCGGAGCCGGGTGAGGTCACGGCGGCGGCGCCGTTGGTCCTTCACCCGGACGGAACCGTCGGCGTGGCGGGAGAGCCGAACGACATCGGCGCCCTGGCCGGTCGCATACTCCTGGCCATCCGCGACGCCCAGCTGGCCGGCACGTGGCGCCGGCTCAAGCTGTGCCGCAACCCGGACTGCCAGGTCGCCTTCTGGGACAGCTCCCGCAACACCAGCGGCGTCTGGCACGACGTCCGCACCTGCGGCAACGTCGCCAACCTGCGCAAGTCACGAGCCCGCCGCTCCGCGTCGGTCATCGTCGACGGATCATGACAGCAGGCGGTTCCGGCTTCGAGGAGTTCTACGCCGCCTCGTCGTCGAGGGTGCTGGGGCACCTGTTCCTGATGACCGGCAACCGGGCCGAGGCGGAGGACGCCGTGGCCGAGGCCTACGCCCGGGCCTGGCAGCGGTGGGCCGTGGTCTCGCGGGCGGACAGCCCGGAGGCCTGGGTGCGCACGGTCGCGGCGCGTATAGCGATCAGCGGCTGGCGCAAGGCCGTCAACCGGCTGCGGGCCCACCGCCGGGAGGTGGGCGATCAGGTGCTCGACGGGCTGAGCGCCGACCACGTCGCGCTGATGCAGGCGTTGCGGGCGCTGTCGCCGGTTCAGCGCCGGGACATCGTGCTGCATCATCTGGTCGGCCTGTCGGTGGCCGAGATAGCGCAGGAGACCGGGGCGCCGGCCGGCACGGTCAAAGCCCGCCTGTCCCGGGGCCGCAAGGCGCTGGCCACGCTGCTGGATGAGCACGAGCCGAAGGGAGTGAACCGGTGAATCTCGATGAGCGATTGTCCCGCCTCCTCGCCGGCAGTTCCGCGTCGCTCAGCCCTCGCCCGGTCGAAGCGGTGATCCGGCGTGGCCGTCAGCGCCGCCTTCGCCGCCGCGTGGCAGTGGCGGGCGCTCTGACCGTGCTTGCGCTCGCCGGCGGCACGGCCGGCCTGCTGTCGCGACCTGCGGAGCCGGCCGAGCGGCAGCTTCCGGCCGCTCCGGCCCCGGTGAGCCGGGCGCCGCAGCCGACCGGCCTGTTCGCCGGCACCACCCCGGTCACCCTCGCCGTTTCCTCGTCCGCGGCGAAGGTGATGGCCGGCTACGACGATGACGACCGGGTTCTGGTCTCCGGCGCCGAGGGCAAGGATCCCGAGCTGCGCAACCGCTGGCTGATCGTGCCCGACGGCGGCGCTTTCGCCCTGCGGCTGGCGGTCGAGCGGCCCGCCGGATGGGTCTGCGCGAGCCGGGCGGACGACGGCACCCTCCACCTGCGCCTGTGCCTGACCGGGGCGGCCGCCCAGCGGTTCACCCTGACCACGGCCGACGACGAGACGTACGCCCTGCTCTGGGGTGGGTCGCCGGTCCGGATCGGCGCCGGCGGGGCGCTCGCCGCCGGCGGCACCGGCGCTGTGGTCCGGCTCACCGTGGCCCGCGCATGACGAAGTGCAACCGGGAGCCGTCCTCGGGCGTCTTCTCCGGACTGAACACTTCGGAGGATCATCTTGAGACGACGGATCTGGGCCGCCGCCCTGGCCGCCCTGCTGGCCGCGGGCACGGTCGCGGTGGACAAAGCAAGCGCCGCGACGCCCACGGCCGGCCGGCAGGACTTCACGCTCATCACCGGGGACCGGGTGGTTCGCAGCGGCGATCACCTCGCCGTCGACCGGGCGCCCGGCCGCGAGCAGGTGACCTTTGTGGAGCGCGGCGACGGCAAGCACCGGTATGTGTTCCCGTCCGACGCCCTCCCGCTGGTCCAGGCCGGCCGCCTCGACCGCCGGCTGTTCGACCTCACCACCCTCGCCGCATTCGGTTACACCGGCTCGCATGACCTGCCGCTCCTGATCAAAGGCGCGGCCACCCTGAAGGCCACCGAGGTCGTGGCCAGCCTGCCGGCCCTCGACATGGTCGCGGTGCGTGCCGACCGCGAGCAGCGGGCCGGTCTGTGGGCGGGGCTCACCGCGGGCGCCGAGGCCCGGCGCACCCTGCGAGGCGTCGACCAGATCTGGCTGGACGGCAAGCGCAAGCTCGACCTCGACCACAGCGTGCCGCAGATCGGCGCTCCCGCCGCCTGGCAGAAGGGCCTCGACGGTTCCGGCGTGAGCATCGCCGTGCTGGACAGCGGGGTCGACGCCACCCACCCCGACCTGGCCGGCCGGCTGAAGGAGGTGCGCAACTTCACCGACGCGCCCGACGCCGACGACACCGTCGGCCACGGCACCCACGTCGCGTCCACCATCGCCGGGACGGGCGCCGCCTCGGGCGGCCGTTACCGCGGTGTCGCTCCCGGCGCCCAGCTGCTGATCGGCAAGGTCTGCCCCAGCGAGGAGTGCCAGGACTCGGCGATCCTCGCCGGCATGGCCTGGGCCGCGGCCGGCGCCCCGGTGGTCAACATGAGCCTGGGCGCCGACGACGAGCCCGGCATCGATCCGCTGGAGGAGGCCGTCGACGAACTGAGCGCCCGATACCACACGCTCTTCGTCGTCGCCGCCGGCAACGACGGCCACGCGCCGGTGAGCTCGCCCGGCTCCGCGCCCGGCGCGCTGTCGGTGGGTGCGGTCGACCGGGACAACGCCATCGCCGACTTCTCCAACTGGGGCCCCGCCCGGGAGGGCGACCTGATCAAGCCCGAGATCACCGCACCCGGCGTGGACATCGTCGCGGCGAAGGCGGCGCACGCCACCATCGGTGACCCGGCCGAGAACCCGGCCTACTCCAGCCTGTCGGGCACGTCGATGGCGACGCCGCACGTGACCGGGGCGGCCGCGATCCTGGCCCAGCAGCACCCCGGCTGGACCGGGCAGCAGCTCAAGACCGCCCTGATGGCCTCGGCCGAGCCGACCCCGGACCTCGAGACGTACGCACAGGGCGCCGGCCGGGTCGACGTCGCGCGGGCCATCACGCAGACCGTGGCCACCGAAACCGGCAGCGTCGACTTCGGCACCGTGCCGTTCCCGCACACCAACGACAAACCACTTGGTCGTACGGTGACCTTCCGCAACGACGGCACCACGCCGGTGACACTGCGGCTCGCCGTCGAGACCACCGCGCCGGCCGGCATGTTCACCGCCGACCAGCCTTCGCTGACCGTGGCGGCCGGAGCGACGGCCACGGCGAAGCTCACCGCCGACACCACTGTGGAGACCGACCAGCAGTGGATCGGCGGCCGGATCGTCGCCACAGCTGCTGATGGCGTACGGGTCGAGGTGCCCTTCGGTGTGCACCGCGAGGGTCCCGCCTACACGGTCACCCTGCGCCACACCGGTCATGACGGCGCCGCCCCGGTCACGCAGTTCACCGGTTTCACCGACCTGACCACCTTCGCGTACGCCGAGGCCGCCGGTTCCACGATTCGGCTCCCCGCCGGGACGTACGGCATAAGCGGCCTTGTGAACAGTGGAGACGGTTCCACGTCCTTGCTCGTACAGCCGCGCCTGGTCCTCGACCGCGACTTGACGGTCGACCTCGACGCCCGCCAGGCGAAGCCGGTCGCCGTCTCCGTGCCCGACCGGAAGGCCGCGACGACCTTCACCTCGATCCGCGGCACCTGGATCTCCCCCGAGGGCGTCTTCACCGACGCCGCCATCTACGGCCCCGGCGCGGGCCTGACCTTCGCCGAGATCGGCGACCACCGCGCCGAACCGCAGTTCCACTCGGCGATCACGACGACGCTGACGACGCCCACCTCGTCGTTCCGCCTCCACTGGCCGCGCGACGGCCGCTTCCCGACCGGCGTCGCGAAGGCCTACCAGCGCAAGGACCTGGCCGCGATCGCCGGCACCTACGCCCGGTCGGCCGGCGGCGCACCAGGGATGGTCGGCTTCACCGCCGTCTCCCGGCGCGACGGCCAACTCATCGAGACCGGCTACAGCCCCGACACGCAGATCGCCATGCCGGCGACCCGCACCGACTTCGTCAACACCGACAACGGCATCCTCTGGACGGCGGGCTTCGGTGAGTACGATGTGGACTCCGACGCCTACCTGGGCTTCGCCCAGCGTTCCCCGTTCCCGTACCGCCCGGGCCAGACGTACCACCTCGCCTGGAACAAGGCCGTCTTCGCGCCGTCGGCCGCCCACGGCTCGGTCACCCGCGAGGGCAACGAAATCACCGTCGATCTGCCTTCGTACGTCGACGCGTCCGGCGTGCGCGTCAACGGCGTCACCGCCCGACCCCGCACGATCACGCTCTACCGGGCCGGCAAGGCGATCGGCACGATCGACGAGAACGCCGAGCAGCCCCGCCAGTTCACCGTCCCCGCGGCCGCCGCTGCCTACCGCATGACCGCTACAGCCAAACGCACAGCACCGTACGAGTTGTCGACCGCGGTGACCAGCACGTGGACCTTCCGCTCGGGATCGACCACCACCGCCACGCCGCTGCCCTTGCTGACCGTACGAATGTCACCCGCACTCAACCTCGGCAACAGCGCACCGCGGGCCCGCCAGTTCGCCGTACCCCTGACGTTCGAGTCCCAGCCCGGCGCCAAGCCGGGCCTCATCACCGCCGTCACGGCCCAGATCTCCTACGACGACGGCAAAACGTGGAAGAACGCCACGGTGCAGGGCCAGGGCGCCTCGCGCACCGCGTGGGTCCGCCACCCGCTGAAGGCCGGCTTCGCCTCCTTGCGAGTAAGCGCCCACACCACAACCGGCAACACCGTCGAGCAGACCATCATCCGCGCCTACCGAATCAGCTGAGCAACCTGATGCCCGGCCCGTCCGCAACTCCGGGCGGGCCGGCCGCACGCTGCTTCCATGGCGACGCGGATCGAGGATCTCGAGCTGGAGCCTTCGGCGCTACGGCTGAGCGGCGAGGAATTGGCGCGGGAGATCGAGTCGGCCGTCAACGCCGCGCTCGCCGATTTGCAGAGCAGGGCGGTGGCCGTCGCCGGTTCAGCCGACCTCGGCGCGCTCACCAACGAACTCAAGGACATCCAATTCAACGCCGAGCGCCAGTTCGCAAAGCTGACCGCGTCGCTGGTCGAGGCGCAGGAGCAGCTCACCCGCCGAGCCGGTGACCGATGACCGGCTTCGCGGTCGATCCCGAGCGTCTCTCGGCGTCCGGGTCGGCGCTGCAGAGCGTCGCCTCCCGGCTTTCGTCGGAGTTGTCGTCGTTCAAGTCCGAGCTGGCCGGATTCGGCGCGCCCTGGGGGAGCGACGACATCGGTTCGCTGATCGGCGCCGCTCACGACGAGGTGTCGTCGTGGGCCTTCGAGTGCTACCAGGACGCTCTAAGACGCGCAGGCGTTCCCGCCCGGATCGAATGAATCCGCACTTCACGACCCATACCATCGGCGGCGGCCACGTGCGGCCGGGCCAATCCAAGGGCTCCGGCTATCACTATCGCCCGGGCGGCGAGGACTTCCCCGACCGCCGGCTCGTGCCCGGCTCGGAGGTTACCTACCCGAACGGCGTGTACGAGGCGGAGCCCGAGTTCTTCGACCCGACAATGAACCCGCCGGCCGGCGCCTGGAAGCCGAAAGCCGGCAACGGCGGCGTCAGCACATTCTTCCCCAATGACTGGACGCCTGCGCAGGTGGACAACGCGGTGGCAGGTGCTTTCAAGAACTCCACGCCGCTCCCCGGCAACATGTGGGCCGGTACCTACAAATGGCGTGACAATAAGAGGCTTCTACAACGAGGCCGGTGGCTTCACGCACGGCTGGCCTGTTCCCTAGCGCATCGAGGGGCTCGCGGTGGGTGTTGTCAGCTTGGGAATCGATCCCACGTACGGCCTGCCTGTGTATCAGGTCGAGGACCAGCGGTACGACCTGTTGGGTCAGTGGCTGACCGCTGACCTCGACAGGTTCTTTCTGGTCACCCTGGACGCGCTGGCGATGGCCGATGACGTGGCTCGCGGCGAGCCGCCGTTCGAGGAATGGAGCAGCGAGAACTACGCCGTGTCGTTTACGCCGTCGGCGCTGGTGATCACCAATCTGAGGGTGCCCGGTGCCGAGGGAGAGTTCCCGGCCGATGTCGCCCGCGCGGCGATCGAGGAGTACTGGCGTTTCCTGGTTTCCCAGCCGGAACGGCCGGCCGTCCGGCAGTACCGCCCCGACCTCCTGAAATGGCAGGCCGACCTGCTCCGATGGGAGGAGAAGTGGGGCCGCACCCACCCGTACCGGGGACGGCTCTTCTGACGTCTTGATGGGCGAGCACTGTGGGCCGCTGGGATGAGATGATCACGCGCTCATGATGTTCGGGTGCGATGACTGGTGAGGCCTCGGTGAGGGTGCTTCTTGTGCTGGAGACGCTGGTCCACGTTGGTGTCCTGGCCGTGGGCTTCGGGTGGGTGATGCGGCGACGGCGGTGGCTGGGGCGTGTGGCGTGGCCGGCGGCGGGTGGGCTGGCGCTGCTGGCCGTGGCCGCGCTCGGCGACGTCGCATGGCTGTTGTTCACGCTGGGGCTGGTCGAGGGCAGGGTGTCGAGTGCCTGGACTTTGACGTACGTGCGCTGGAACTCGACGATCGGGACGGCCACGGGGATGGCCACCGTGGGTGGCATGCTGGCCCTGGCCGGATCCGTGTTCCTCAGGAGAACGGCATGATGTTCAGCGCGGCCTACTCGGTCGTCCTCGTCGCTGGGCTGGTCGCTTCGCTGCTGTGGCGCCGAATGCTGGGATCGGCCGCGGGCCCGGCGGCGGCCGGTTTCGCCTTGCTGGTCGTGGGCGACCTCGCCCCGGTGGTCTGGGAGACGTGGGGGAGCGGTTTCGGCCGCCCGGCCGCGGACGGGCACCTGCCGGGCCTCACCGACCTTCCCCCCGGCCTGGTCGTGAGCGAACTGCTGCTGATGGCGGGGAACGCGGCCGGGGTGACGTTCCTCGTCGTGGCTGTGATGCGGCGCGCGCGGCCCTGACCGCCGAACCGGTCGCCGGTCAGGCGACCGGGCGGATTCGGTCGAAGCGGTCGGCCGCGCCACCAAGGACCGGATCCGCGTACGTGTGCAGGGCGCTCTGCGGATAGTCCAGCGGCGGTTCGCTCACCGCGTCCAGAGTGGCCAGATGTTCCGCGGCCGGCTCCAGGTCGAGAGCGGCCAGGTAGTCGTCGAGCTGGCCGAGGGTGCGGGGGCCGATGACCGGGACAATCGCGGTGGCCCAGCGGCGGCTGGTGTGGCGCAGCCAGGCCATCGCGATCCGGGCCGGTTTCTCGCCGGTCAGGGCGGCGATGTCGAGCAGGGCGTCGACGGTCGCGATCTTCTGGGGTGTGTCTTCCCGCTGGCCGATGGCGATCGGGCCGGACAGGCGGCCCTGTTCCCGGGCGCGGTACTTGCCGGTGAGCAGGCCGCCGCCGAGTGGGGAGTAGAGCATGACGCCGAGGCCGAGCGCCTCGGCGGCGGGCAGCAGCTCGCGGTCGGCGCCGCGGTCGGCCAGGTTGTACTCGATCTGCAGGCCGGCCAGTGTCGCCGACCGGCCGGCCCGGTCGGCGACGCCGGCGGCGTGGGTGGCGCGCCAGGCCGGGAAGTTCGACAGGCCACCGTGCAGGATGTCGCCGGCGCGTACCAGGTCGTCCAGGGCGCCCACGATCTCCTCGCCGGGGGTGACCGAGTCGGGGTGGTGGACCAGATAGAGGTCGAGGTGGTCGGTGCCGAGCCGGGCGAGCGAGGCGTGCAGGGCGGCCCGCATGGCCTTGCGGCTGTTGCCGGTGCGGGTGACGCCGAGGTCGGGGTGGGCGCCGAGGGTGAACTTGCCGGCCAGGACGAACTTGTCCCGGTCGGCGCCGAGCAGGTCGCCCAGGATCTGCTCGGCCTCGCCGAAGCCGTAGACGTCGGCGGTGTCGAGCAGGGTGCCGCCGGCCTCGGCGAAGCGGCCGAGGATCGCCCGGGCGTCGTCCCGGGTGGCGCCGCCCCAGTTGGTGCCGAAGGAAGCGGTGCCGAGGGCGTACTCGGAGACCCGCAGGCCGGTCCGGGTGCCGAAAGTGGTGTATCGCATCAGTTCTCCTGTACGGGGTGCGGCACGGTGGAGAGGCGGGCGAGCAGGCGGGCGATCCAGGCCGCTCGGGTCTCGCGGGCGGCTGTCGACAGGGCCGCGTCGGGGGCGAGCAGCTCGAACAGGTGGTAGCCGCCGGGCCAGATGTGCAGTTCGGCTTCGCCGCCGGCGGCCCACAGCGCGGACGCGTACGCCACGTCCTCGTCGCGGAAGACCTCGGCCGAGCCCGCCTCGACGTATGTGGGTGGCAGGTTGGTGAGGTCGCCGGCTCGCGCCGCCGACTCGTACGCGGTGATCCGGCCGGTGCCCCGCCGGTCGCCGAGGTAGAAGTCCCAGCCGGTGTTGTTGCTGGTCCGGTCCCAGATGCCGATGCCGTCGATCTGGCGGGCGGAGACGCTGTCGTTGTGCTCGTCGAGCATGGCGTACATCAGCACCTGCCCGGCCAGGGCGGGGAAGCCGCGGTCGCGGGCCATCAGCGTGATGCCGGCGGCCAGTCCGCCTCCGGCGCTGCCACCGATGGTGATCAGCTTGTCCGGGTCGATGCCGAGCTCGGCCGCGTGCTTCGAGGTCCAGACCAGGGCGGTGTACGAGTCCTCGAGTGCCGCCGGGGCCGGATGCTCCGGCGCGAGCCGGTATTCGACGGTGACCACGACCGCCCCGAACCGTTCGACGTAGTCGACGACGGGCGCGACGCCGACGAACCGGTCGCCGAAGATCATGCCGCCGACATGGGTGAAGAAGAAGCCGGGTGCCTGCTCCGACGGATGCGCGGGCCGGAAGATCGAGACGGTGACGCCGTCCGCGTCGCGTACCTCGTGGGTGATCGGGCGTCCTTCGAGCAGCTGTTCCAGCGTCGGTGTGAAGCCGGGGCCCCGCAGAGCGGGCAGATGCGATGGCAGCAGGGTCGGGGTGATGGACTGGTTGACGACGTCGAGCACGGTCTTGAGCTCGGGGTCGAACGGCGGCGGGGTCATCATGGCTGCTCCTTGAGAGGGGTGCGGGACGGTCATCGCCCGGCCGCCTGCTCGATGACGGCGGCGATGGTGGCGGGCTGCTCGAGCGGGGACAGGTGGTCGGCGGTGACGGTGGTGACGTGGCCGTGGGCGCGGCCGGCCATGGCCCGCTGCTCGGCGGCCGGGATGACCTGGTCGCGGGTGCCGACGACGAACCAGCTCGGCAGCTTCTTCCAGGCGGGTGCGCCGGAGGGCTCCTGCAGCGCGCCGGCGGCGATCGGCGTCTGGGCGGCGGCGAGCGCCCGGCCGGTGGCCGTGGGCAGGTGCGCGGCGAAGATCCGCGGGAACTGGTCGCGCTTGACGTACAGGTCGACGTCGCCGGCCGGAAGCGACGGGTCCTGCACGGCGTCGAAGACGGTTTCGGCCGGGGCGGCCAGCGCCGAGCCGGGCTTGGCGCCGGTCAGCTGGACGATGGTCTCGCCGGCGTCCGGGGCGTAGGCGTCGATGTAGGCCAGCGCGGTGACCCGCGGGGCCTGCCCGGCGGCGTTGGTGATGACGGCTCCGCCGTACGAGTGCCCGGCCAGCACGACCGGGCCGGTGGTGGCCTGGTTGACGAAGGCGGCCACCGAGGCGGCGTCGGCGGCCAGGCCGCGCAGCGGATTCGGGGCGTTGAGCACGGTGTAGCCGCGGCGCTGGAGCAGCGCGGTGACCGGGGCGAAGCTCGACGCGTCGGCCCAGGCGCCGTGCACCAGCACGACGGTCGGCTTGGCGCTGCCGTGAGCGAGGGCCGGCGCGGCGGACACGGTGGCGATCGCGGCGATCGCCGTCGCGGCGGCGGCGATCCTTCGGGTGCGGTTCATGGGGTGCCTCCTGTCGTTGCGGAATGACCGATCATTCCGTTTGTTTGCTGAAGCTAATCACCGGTGAATCCACGGGAACAAGGGGGCAGTGACGCCGGTTACCTATGACGGAAGGAACGATCATTCCGAGTTGTAGGATGGCGTCATGGCGAGTACAAAGCGCGCGATCGCGCCGCGCGATCAGCTCCTGCGGACGGCGAGCCGCCTGTTCTACACCGAGGGCATCAACGGCGTCGGCGTCGAGCGCATCCTCCAGGAGTCGGGCGTCACCCGCACCACGATGTACCGCCACTTCGACGGTAAGGAAGCGCTCGTCGTCGCGTACCTGGAGGACGAGGACTCTCGCATGAAGGAGCTGTGGGACGTCGGCCTGGCCCGGGCGGTCTCACCCCAGCACAAGCTGGAACTGGCCATCGAGGGGATCGCCTCCGACGCCGCCGACCGCCACACCCTCGGCTGCCCGTTCATCAAGGCGGCCGGTGAGTTCCCCGACCCGCAGAGCGCGGTCCGTCAGGTTGTCACCCGGCACCGCGCCTGGTTCCACGACGACCTGCGCGCCATGCTGACCGAGGCCGGCCGCGAGGACGTGGAGCTCAAGGCCGAGGCCCTCGCGATGCTGCGCGACTCCCTGCTGATCGGAAGTTTCCTCGACGACAAGGACAGCGCCCGCCGGACCTTCGTGCGCACCGCCCGCCTGATCGCCGGCCTGAGCTGATTTCCGCTATCCGGGGAAGCGGTCTTCCAGGGCCTCCGCCAGCTCGGTGCGGGAGCGGATGCCGGTCTTCTGGAAGACGCCGCGCAAGTGGTGCTCGACAGTTCGGACGCTGATGAACAGGCGGGTGGCCACCTCGCGGTTGGACAGTCCGTCGCGGGCCAGGCGGGCCACGTTCAGCTCCTGCACGGTCAGCTCGTCGTCGACCGCCGCCTTGCGAGAGCGTGCCGTCTCGCCCGTGGCCGCCAGTTCGAGGCCGGCCCGGGCCGCGAAGGCGGTCGCCCCCTGCTCCGTCAAGCGCTGGTGGGCGGCGCGGAGCTGTTCGCGGGCGTCGACGCGGCGCCGGTTGCGGCGCAGCCATTCGCCGTACGACAGTCTCGCCCGTCCCTCGTAGACCGTCATGCCCGCCCGCCCGAACCGTTCGATCGCCTCCCGATGGTGTCCCTCCCCATCGGCGCTGGTCAGGGCGCGGGCCGCCGCCAGCGATCCGAGCGCCCAGTCCCCTCCGACGGCCTCGGTCAGGTCGGTCAGCTCGGCCAGGGCTCGGGTGGCCAGATCGCGGTCGCCCACCCGCACCGCCGCCTCGACCAGCTCGCCGAGGATGCGGGACGAGTAACTCACCTCGCGGATGTGCGGCAGCTCGGCACTGCCCGCGGACACCGCCTCGCCGTACCGGCCGAGGCCGTTGGCCACGATCGCCTCGGCGAAGTGGGCGATGCTCAGGACGCTGCCGTCGCCCCGGGCGACCGCGCCGGTGCGGATCTCCTCCGCGTGACGCCGGGTCGCCTCGGCGTCTCCCCGCCAGGCCGCCGTCAGCAACCGGATGTGGCGCGGGAAGGGGTGACCCGTCAGGTCGTTGATCAGGTCGATCTCGTCGGCGAGCGCCGTCGCGTCGGCCAGGCGCCCCTCGGCCAGTGCGGCCGATCCCGCGAACGAGAGCGCCACCGGCAGGCTCAGCAGCAGGCCACCGGCGCGGGCCGCGGTGACCTGCCGGTCGGCCAGGGTGCGGAACGATTGGAGGTCCCACAGGTCGATGGCCGCGGTGCAGTCGCAGCCCAGCCACTGCGGCGCGATGAGGTCGTGCGGCCCGTCGAGCAGCCCGGCCACCGCCCGCCTCAGCACCGGCAGGGCCGCGGCGCGGTCGCCGGCGCCGACCAGGGCCTGCCCGCGGACGAGCATGTCGACGGGATGCGCGGAGTCCTCGCTGATCGCGTCGAGCACGGCCCGGCCCACCTCGGCTCTGCGCTGCCGGGCGTCGCTGCTGGGCAGGCCGCTGGCGAAGACGGCGGTGAACATCGCCTCGTGATAGGTGGTGCGGGCCAGTTCCGGCTCCGGGCCGGTCAGCCGCCGGGCCGCGGCGAGCAGGTCGTACGCGACCGAGGAGTCCCGGCTGGTCTGGTAGGCCACCTGCGCACGCAGCCGATCCGCGACGGCCGCGTCCCGCTCAGTGGGGAAATCGCCGGTCAGCAACAGGCTCGCCCGTTGCGGGGCGCCCGAGTCGAGCCGCGACTGGGCGGCCGCGAGCCGCCGTCGCACCCGGCCGGCCGGCTCGGGGCTCAGGGCCGCGGCTCGCTCGAGCAGGGCCGCCGCGGCGGCGGCGCCGCCCCGGCCCCGCGCCCGCCCGGCCGAGGCGGTGAGCTCGGCGGCGATCTCCTCATCCGGTTCGGTCGCGGCTTGACCGCGATGCCAGGCGCGCTGATCCGGGTCGTCGTCGAGGGCGCCGGCGAGAACGGCGTGGGCGCGGCGGCGGTCGGCGGCGCTCGCGGCGCCGTAGACCGCGGACCGGACGAGCGGGTGACGGAACCACACCCCGGACCCGATGGTCAGAGCCCCGGCCTGCTCGACCGCGTCGGCGACCTCGGGGCCCAGTCCGGCGCTCCGCATGGCCCGCCGCAACAGGTCCGGGTCTCCCGTGGGATCGGCCGCGGCCAGCAGAAGCAGTTGGTGAGCCGGCTCGGGGAGCGGCTGGAGCTGGGACAGGAGACTCTGCTCGATGCGGGCGGTGAGCGGCGTCGCGCCCCCGGCCGGATCGGTGTAGCGCAGCGCCCGGGGCAGCTCCCGCAGAGCCAGGGGGTTGCCCGCGGCCTCGACGAGGAAACGGTCCAGGACGCGGGGGTCGGTCTCGCTCGGCGCCCGGCCCAGCAGCGCCCGGGCCTCCGGTTCGGCCAGCCCGCCCAGCTCGAGCCGGGGCAGGCCCTCGAAGTCGGCACCGGCCGACCGGGTCACGAAGACGAAGGCGATGCCTTCCGAGGCGAGCCGGCGGGCGGCGAAGGTCAGCACCCGGCGGGAGGCCTCGTCCAGCCACTGGGCGTCGTCGACCAGGCAGAACAGGGGGCCTTCGTCGGCCAGCACCCCGAGCACGGCCAGGCCGACGAGGAAGGGGCTGGGCGGCGGGGCCGACCGCAGTCCCAGCGCCGTCTCCAGCGCGATCCGCTGCGGCTCGGGCAGCTGGTCCGCCCTCAGATCACCGAGGAGCTGGTGGAGACCGGCGTACGGAAAATCGCTCTCCGATTGCACCCCGACCGCCCGTAGGACCCGCACGCCGGTCGTGTCGAGGCTGCCGGCCAGAGCGGTCTTGCCGATGCCGGCCTCGCCGCACACGACCAGCGCCGCGCTGACACCGCCGCGGGCGCCGTCGATCAGACCCTGGAGGACGGCGCGTTCCCGTTCCCGGCCGAGCAGCTCGGGCACGGATGCGAAGCCGCCGCCGGCACCGGACTCCACTGATGCGACCACGCCCCACCGTAACGCACCTGATCATGAGGGGGCGCCCGCCATCGATGCGATGGGGGCGCCCGCCGGATGATGCTGACGGCATGAGCAAGAACTACCCGCCGTCGTGGTGAAGAAGTCGCGGTGATGAAGGTCAGGGCAGGTTGATCGGGCGCAGGACCCGGTCGATGCCGTGGGCGATCTGCTTGTTGCCCTTGTTCACGTCGAACCGGTTGATCCGCGGGTTGCGGTCGTTGCGGTCGGCGTCGATCAGCGCGATGCGCTTGTGCCAGCGCGGGCCGTAGACGTCAACCTTGATCGTTGAGCCGGCCGCGGTCTTCAGCTTGGCGCCGTCGGCCTTGAGGGCGGCTTTGCGGTCGATCGTGCTGCCCGGGATCACGTGGTAGAGCAGGACCGACTCGACGGTGTTGATGCCGAGACCGGCGACGGCGGTAAAGGCCGCCTTCTCGGCGGGCAGGCGCTTGGAGTGCTGGATGTCGGCCACGAGCCGGCGGAAGGCCAGGTCGTTGGGGATGAACGCGGTGACCGGGGTCTTGCCGTCGGCCAGCACCTTGACCGGGCTGGCCGGCTTGGCCTTCAGGACGGCCTGGACGGCGGCGGTCAGGATGTCGTAGTCGTAACCGTTACGGTCGAAGCCGCTCTTGTCCGCGGTCAGCACCGCGGCCAGAGACCTGGTGCCCAGCGGCTTGGTCTTGCTGCCGTGTGCGCTGGCCGGAGCGGCGGTAAGGGCGGAGGCGACGATGGCGGCGGTCGCGACGGCGGCGGCTCGGGTGATCCTCATTGTCGGGCGTCCTTTCCGGGTACGGGGTGGCTGCGGTGCCACCACCCCGTACTTCGCCCGGCGTGCGCCGGCTGGATGCACCTAACTCGTCAGAGTTCCGCGCAGCAGGCTGAGACCCGAATGGGTCGCGTCGCCGTCGTGCGGTTCGTCGCTGACGTCGACCAGGCGGAACCGGTTCAGGTCGGTGCCCGGTGGCACGGGCAGCAGCGCCTCGGTCTTGTCGGAGAGGTTGCCGATGGCCACCATCTTGCCCGGGTTGTCCGGGTCGAGCAGCCACACCTCGTGGAAGCCGGTGGTCAGCGGCAGGTTGCGGACATCGATGCGCAGTTGCCCGTCGGAGAGCACCTGCACGTCACCGCCGGCGTTCGGCGGCACGGTCTTCAACGGCTCGAGCGTGGCCCGCGCCGTCACCTGCTCGGCCGGCGCACGGCCGGTCAGCCGGTCCACCGCGATCACACCGGCCACCGCGAGGACCGCCGCCGCGGCCGCGGCGAGCACCGGCGTCAGCCATCGGGGCCGGGACCGGCGGGACCGGGCCCGTGCCGCCTCGAGATCGACGACCGGGGCCGCCGCCGGCAGGGCCGGCTCGGCTGACCGGGCGATGCCGGCCTCGATGGCCTGCCAGACGTGCTCCGGCGGAGGGGGCAGATCACGCAGCTCCTGCCCGGCCGAGCCGAGCTCGGCCACGTGGCGCAGGGCCTGCATCTCGTGCCGGCAGACGTCGCACTGCGTCAGGTGATCGGCCTCGTTCAGTTCCTCGAGTTCTTCAGAGAGCGCGAGTAGGACCAGCCGATCGGGATCCAAATGTTGCACCGTCCACCTCCCAACGACGTCGCAGGTTGGCCATTCCCCGGCGGATATGGCTCTTGACCGTACCGAGCGGCAGTCCGGTGACCGCCGCGATCTGTGGATGAGTGAGATCGTCGAAGAACGCCAGTTCCAGTGTGCGCCGTTGTTCCGCCGGCAGCCGGGAGAGCTCGTCGGCGACCACGAGCCGGTCCACCGTCCGCTCGGGTGTCTGCTCGGGGTCCGGTGGCGGCGGTTGCTGAGCCTGGACGACCTGGGCCGTCCGCTGCTCGCGGGCCGCCCACCGCAGCCGGTCGACGGCCTTGCGCCGGGCGATGCCGAGCAGCCAGCCCAGCAGGCTCCCGCGCTGGGGATCGAAGCTGTCCCGGCCGGTCCAAGCCGCCACGAACGTCAGCTGGGTGACGTCCTCGGCGTCGGCCCGGTTGCCCAGAAGCCGTTGGGCCAGATAAAGCACGGCGGAACCATGCCGGTCGTACGCCGTACGCAGTGCCGTCTCGTCGCCGTCGCGTAACCGCTCGGCGAGCTCGTCGTCGGAGCTCATCGACCTCCTTCCTCCGATAAGGGTTCACCTGTCAGTTCGCTCGGCGGCCCCGCCGCGGTTGCAGTCAGGCCCGGCTTTTCTGCCCGGGAGTGATGTAGTCGATCCACACCACGTCGCCGGTGACCGGCAGTGTCACGTCGGCCCCGTTGGTGGCCGCGCCCCGGTTCGGCAGGTTGACGCTGTGCTTCTCGGCCCCGTCGACCAGGACGGTGAGGCGTAGGTTGCCGGTTGTCGTCGCGTAGCGCAAGCCGAGGGTGCGGCCGCTCGTGACGTGGTCGAACGCCAGGGACGCGCCGTTGGCGTAGACCAGCGCCGTCCGGTCGTTGGAGGCGGTGGCGCCGCCCTGCGGCAGGCCGGCGTACTCGCCCTCGGAACGGCCCGGCCCGGAGAAGTCGGGCGTGACGCCGGCCGGGCGGGGGAACCGCGGGTCGAAACAGGCCTTTCCCTGCGCGATGCCTAGAACTACTATGCCTCGTACTTCTAGGTATGAAGGAGGCGCCTCGTGCGCGTGACCAAAGACCTGGTGGCCGCCTCGGCGACGCCCATCGTGCTCGGCATCCTCGCCGAGGGCGAGAGTTACGGCTACGCCCTCCTGCGGCGCATCGGTGAGCTGTCCGGCGGCGAGCTGGACTGGACCGAGGGCTTCCTCTACCCCCTGCTGCACCGGCTGGAGCGGCTCGGCCACGTCGAGGCGAGCTGGCAGGCGGTCGCGGGGGAGCGCCGCCGCAAGTACTACCGCATCACCAAGCAGGGCCGGGCCGAGCTGGCCGAGCAACAACGTCAATGGCAGACCGTGGTCGGCGCGCTCAAGCAGGTCTGGCCACAGTTCATCCCGCTGGAGGGCACCGCGTGACGGTCATGGACGGCAAGGACGAGCTGGAGGACCAGTTCGTGCAGTGGCGGGAGTACGTGCGCCGCCGGCCCGAGCTCGCCGAGTCCGACGCCGACGAACTCGAGGATCACCTGCGCGACTCGGTCGACGAGCTGGTGACGCTCGGGCTGAGCCGCGACGAGGCGTTCCTCGTCGCGGTCAAGCGGATGGGCGGGCTGGACGACCTGTCCCGCGAGTTCGCCCGCGAGCACTCCGAACGGCTGTGGAAGCAGCTGATGTTCACCGGCGAGCCCGGCGATCCGGTGAAGAAGAACCGCGACCTTTACGCGATGCTGGCCTGCGCGACCGGCGCCGCTGTCTCGATCAAGGTGCCGGCCCTGTTCGGGCTGTCCCTGGATGACATCGCCACCAGTCTCAGCCTGTTCGCGTTGCCGTGGCTGGCCGGCTTCCTGCTGTGGCGTCGCCGTCCGGCGCCTTGGGTGTACGGGGTTCTGGTGGCCCTGTTCGCGCTCGGCGCTGTCGTGGCGAACGCCTACCCGGCCGGTGACGACTCCCAGTCGATCGGCCTGATCATCACGCATCTGCCGGCGGCGCTGTGGCTGGTGCTGGGCCTGGCCTACGTGTCCGACGACCTGCGCTCGTCCCGGCGGCGCATGGACTTCATCCGCTTCACCGGCGAGTGGTTCGTCTACCTCGTCCTGATGATGCTCGGTGGCGGGGTTCTCATCGCCTTCCTCTACGGCATCTTCGACGCGATCGGCCTCCACGCCGACGCTCTCATCGAGGACTGGGTGGTGCCGTGCGGCATCGTGGCCGCGGCCGTCGTCGGCGGCTGGCTGGTCGAGGTCAAACAGGGCGTCATCGAGAACATCGCGCCGGTCCTCACCCGGCTCTTCACCCCGCTGTTCACCGTCACGCTGCTGGCCTACCTCGTCGTCATCGGCTGGAACGGCCGCGGCATCGAGGTCGACCGCAGCACGCTGGTCATGTTCGACCTGCTGCTCGCGGTGGTCCTCGGCCTGCTGCTGTACTCGCTGTCGGCCCGCGACCCGCGGGCGCCGCGCGGTCCGTTCGACGTCATGCAGCTCGCCCTGGTGATCAGCGCCCTGCTCATCGACGCTCTGGTGCTCTACACGATGGCCGGCCGGATCGCCGAGTACGGCACCACCCCCAACAACGTGACGGCGATCGGCCAGAACATCGTGCTGCTGGTCAATCTGGCCTGGTCGGCGTGGTTGCTGTGGGGGTTCGTCCGCCGGCGGTCCGGCTTCGCGGCCATCGAGCGATGGCAAACCCTTTATTTGCCGGTGTACGCCGTGTGGTTCTGGACGGTCGTCCTCATCCTGCCCCTGGTGTTCGGCTTCCGCTGATCACGCTCGGGATCGGGCGGAGGCGAAGCCGAGCCACGTGTGCCGGTTGCCGGCCCAGCACCAGCCGATCTTCGGGGCCCGGCGGTGGGTGGCGCCGTCACGGCCGGTCCCGTTGCTGATCCAGATGGCGGGGGTCCGGGCGTCGAGGGTGCCGCCCTTGGGCTTGCGGGAGCCGATGGTCATGAAGCAGTGGTTGGGCTCCAGCATCTGCGGCTCCTGGAGCAGCCAGCTGATGCCCTCGTTGACGGTGAGCGGCGTGCGCCCGCGCTCGAGGATCGCGGGCAGCGCCTCGTTCGGGCTCCAGTTGCGCATGTCGTCGCCGCGGTCGGGTTCGCGGATGAGATAGAGCGGCCCGGCGGGCACGTCGAGGCCGTCGAGGGGAACGAACTCCTCCAGGTCGGTCATGTCCTCGACGACGAAGCCGGGCTTGTCGCGGTGGCGCAGCAGCGGCGCCAGTTGACGGGCGGTGGCCAGCGTGGGGTGTACGGCCAGCACGCTGCCCGGTTCGTCGGGCAGCGTGGCGACGTGGGCGACGAGTTCGGCCGAGCTCCTACCGGTGACGTCGGCGAGACCGGCGTCGAGCAGGCGGTCCAGTTGCGGGGTCAGGCTCATACGACGCCTAACTCCGTATGGCTTACGGATTATTCCGGTGCTCCGGCCGAAACCGGAGCACCGTCGCTCATCGTCGTGTCTTGGGCAGGTCGAACTGGTCGGCCGCCTTGCAGTCCTTCTGGGTGCCGATGGCGGCCGGGCCCAGCTCGTCGAGCGCCTCGCGGGCTCGTTGGCGGCCGAGGTTCCACGCGTACCAGGGGTCGGGCTCCTTGAGGTCCTCGGCGATCCAGCTGAGCGTGCACCGGCGTACGGGATCTGGCAATTCGGTCAAAGCCGGAGTCGCGTCGGCTGAGAGAGCCCGCAGATACCAGGCGTCGATCTTGCCCGAGCCTTCGTAACGGGCGGCGTTGCGGCTGGCCACATAGCCCTCGGGATCGAGGACGGCCAGGCCGAGCAGCATCACGACGGCGAGACCGACGGTCGAGGCGGGAATCCAGCGGCCCTGCCACTTGATGCCGGCGGCCGCGATCATCACGAAGATGACGCCGAGCAGCATCTCCGACGCCATGACGAAGATGCGCTCGCCGGTGAAGCTGTAAACGCGCTGGTACTCCCACATCCGCGACAGCGCGGAAGCCACGATGACGACACTCAAGGCACAGAGCAGGCCCAGGAGTACGCGCAACAAGAGCCGTTCCGCCCGCGTGTCCCGCTTCGACCAGCGGGCCAGGGCGGCGATCAGGGCCAGCGACAGCAGCGTGACCGCGACCAGTTGCCAGAAGCCGCTGCGGGCGTACTGCGAATAGCTGAGCCCGGCCGTCTTGAGCACGTGCCGGCTCCCGCCGAACAGCACGGTGAACTGCACCGCCACGAAACCGGCGAACAGCAGCACGAGCGCGGCGCCGGCCGGCGCCCACTCGATCAGGCCGAACCGGCCCTTGCCGCCGGTGTCCATGCTGGAGGTCTTCGGCGGCGCGGAGAGCGTGTAGACGCCGGACACGGCGAGCAGGCCACCGGCCGCCGCCAGGAAGATCCACTGGAAGATCGCGCCGATGTTGAAGTCGGGCACGGCGTCGTCCAGCAGCTGCGAGAAGGCGACATCGGCGGACGACAGCAGCGCACCGAAGACGAGCAGCACGACGGCGGTGAGAGCGGCCGAGAAGAAGATCCGCCGGGTGATGCCCGGATTGCGGCCGCCCTTGACGTGCCGGCGCACCCAGGGGATGCCGGCGAACGCGGCGTACGGGGCGGCGACCAGGCTGAACAGGATCGACCGGACCTGCCGGCCGCCGACGATGGCCAGCGCGGTGCAGCCGATCGCGCCCAGCACGCTGAACGTCACCAGCCACCACGCGTTGCGGAAGGCCGGGATGAGCATGAGGGCCAGGGCGGCGGCGGCCCAGCCGGAACGGATCAGCCGTTCCCGGCGCGACAGGTCCTTGGACGGCCGGACCGCGAACCCGACGCCCAAGGTCAGCGCCAGCCAGGCGAGGAACCAGCCGATGCCGACCCGGTCCAGCGGCAGGAAAGCCAGGAAGCCGAGGGCGCCGGTGAGCACGCCGGCCGGCACGGCCCAGCCCTTGGCCTGCTTCGGGCCGGGCCAGTGCTTCTTGCGGAACTCCTGCCAGGCGCTCGGCGGCCGCTCGTAGATCGGGAAGGGGCGCGCCTGGTTGTGGTACGGCTGAGGATGCGGTTGCTGCGCGAGCACGGCTTGCGGGCTCGGCGGCGGTGTAACCCGGGGCTCCGCGACGGCGGCGACCGGCGTTGCCGCGGGTCGCCCCGCTTGATCAGCCGGCCTGGAGGCGGCGGCCGGTGCCGATGGTTCAACCGGCTTGGGGGCGGCGGGCTGAGAGGCGGCCTGCTCGGGGGTCGCCTGCTTAGGGGCGGCCTGTGGCGGGGCGGCCTGCTCGGCGGTCGCCTGCTTGGGGGCGGCCTGTGGCGGGGCGGTCTGTTGCGGGGTGGCCTGTGGCGGGGCGGCCTGCTCGGCGGTCGCCTGCTCGGCGACGGCCTGCGGCGGGGCAGCCTGTTTGGGGGCCGCCCCCTCGACCTGGACCATCGGGAGGAACACCGCGAATCCTCGTGTTCCCGACGGGATCTGGACGGGGATCGCCCAGGTCGTCTCGCCCTCGGCGCCCGGCCAGACGATCGACGGAAGAGCGTCGGTCGGCGGCATGACCAGCAGCTGGGGAACGTTCTCGGCCTGGTCGGGGGGACCGGGCTGCTTCGGTGGCAGGTCCGCCACTGCACCCTCCTGGGTTGGTCGGAGCGGCGACTTCTACGTGAGGACGGGTCCGTATCGCCGCGACGCCCAGAGAGTAGACCAGGAGAGCAAGGGTCTCTACCCGACGAGGCCGATTTCGTAGGCCAGGATCACCGCCTGGACGCGGTTGCGCAGGTCCAGTTTGGCCAGAACGCTGCCGACGTGGGTCTTGACCGTCGCCTCGGAGACCACGAGCTGGTCGGCGATCTCGGTGTTGGACAGGCCGGCGGCCACCGCCCGGAGCACTTCGCGCTCACGCGGCGTCAGCCGGTCGAGGACCGCCTGGACCCGCCCGGCCGGCGCGGGCAGGCGGGCGGTGTAGGCGGTGATCAGGCTCCGGGTGACCCGCGGCGAGACGACCGCGTCGCCGTCGGCCACCGCCCGAACGGCCCGGGTCAGCTCGTCGACCGGCACGTCCTTGAGGACGAAGCCGCTCGCGCCCGCGCGCAGGGCCGCGAAGGCGTACTCGTCGAGGTCGAAGGTGGTCAGAATGAGCACGCGGGCCGCCGGGTCGCGGGCCATGATCCGGTGGGTGGCCTCGATCCCGTCGACGCCGGGCATGCGCACGTCCATGAGGATCACGTCCGGCCGTACCTCCGAGGTCAGCCGCACCGCCTCGGCCCCGTCCGGCGCCTCGCCGACCACGTCGATGTCGCCGGCCTCCTCGAGGATCATCCGGAACCCGGCCCGGATGAGCGCCTGGTCGTCGACCAGCAACAGCCGGATCGTCATCGCGCCGCGGCCTCGGCCGGCAGAACCAGATCGGCGTGCACACGCCAGCCGCCGCGGGGGTCGGGCCCCGCGGTGACCGTGCCCGCGTAGACCGCGGCCCGCTCCCGCATGCCGACGATCCCGTGGCCGCCTTTTGTACGGCCCTCGACGCCGTCTGAAGCCCGCTCCGAGGGGCGGCTCGTGGTGCGTTCCGCAGCGTGCTCCGAAATGCGTTCCGAGGCGCGGGCCGAGGGGGAAGCTCCGTCGTCGTGCACGTCGACGGTTACCGAGGTGGGACCGCGGGTGACGGTGACGCTGATCCGGCAGGGAGCGATCGCGTGCTTGAGCGTGTTGGTCAAAGCCTCCTGCACGATGCGGTAGACCGCCAGCTCGGCGCCGGGCGGCATGCCGTCGGCCGTGTCGGTGACGGCCGACTCGACGGTCAGACCGGTCGACCGGACCTGGTCGAGCAGGTCGCCGAGCTGGGCGAGACCGGGCTGCGGATGGCGAGGCTGGACGGGATAGGGCTGGGGAAGACGGTCGTCGAGGGCTGGGGCTTCGTGCAGGAGGCCGAGCAACCGGCGTGTCTCGGTGAGGGCCTGGCGGCCGGTGGCGGCGACCTGGCGCATGGCCTCGCCGGCCCGTTGTGGTTCGCGCGCCTGTTTGCGGACGGCGCCCTCGGACAGGGTCACCATGACGGCCAGGCTGTGGGCGATGATGTCGTGCATCTCCGCGGCGATCCGCGTGCGCTCGGCGACGGCCGCCCGCTGGACGGCGGCGCTCAGGGCCTCGCGCCGCTGCCGCGCGGTGACCCCCAGCAGCAGGGCGGCCACCACCGGGCCGGACAGCAGCAGGAACGTCTCGGCCCACGATCCGGTGCCGGCCCACGAGCCGCTCTCCGGCCAGCGGACGGCGGCCAGCACGGCGCCCACCTCGACGACACCGGCCGCCACGATCGCCACGCGCATCGGATGGCGGCTCGCCACCGTGTAGAGGTAGACCAGCAGGGCCAGGTCGGCCGCCAGCCGCACGTCGGCCGCCCATTGGGTCAGCGCCACGACCGCCGCGAAGGCGAATGTCCACAGCGGGAACCGCCGCCGCCACACGAGTGGGACCACGAGCAGGACGCTGAACAGCACGTACGCGCCGAACTGCGGGTCGTCGTGCGCGGCGTGATAGCGGAGCTGGGGCACCGTCACGGCCGCCACGACCACCGCCGGCGCCGCGTCGATCGCCACCTGCCGAAGCCTCATGCGGGCCAGCGTAGGCCTCATCCTTTAGTCGTAGACCGCCGCAAAGAAGACCATCACCAGGCCCGAGGACTTCACGCCGGGTCTTTCCTACGGTCGGATCCATGCCCTTCGAGACCAGCCCGGCTTACGACCGCGTGCTGGCCGACGACCGGAACTATCACCTCGTGTTCCTCGTCGTCGGCGGCCTCTTCACCGTCCTCCTGCTGCTGCTCTGCGTGTTCTCGTGGGCGAGGTGGAGGCGGGCCGGACGCCGCACCTTCGAGCGGCGCACCTACCTGGGTTTCGGGGTGGCGAGCCTGGTCCTCGGCCTGTTCACGGTCGTGGCCTGGTGGGCGAACCTGACCAGCGTCGCCGACCCGCGGAAGACGCTGGCCGGGACGGCCTTCTCGCCGGTCGGGCGGAGCTGGCTCGAGTCCGGCCGCGCCGAGCTCTCACCCGCGCTGCAGCAGGCGATCGACGAGCGGCTCGCCTGGCAGCGGCCCAAGGCCGTCATCTGCGCCGTCCTGCTCGTGGCCGCGGTGGCGCTGACCGTGTACCTCTGGCGGAAGGCCCTCGGCCGGCCCGCCGGCCGCCGGCTGCTGGTGGGCGGCGGTGTCGTGTCGGCCGCGGCCTGTGTGCTGTTGATGCTGATGGTCATCGGTAACACGGAAGGCGCGCTGGCACCACTGACCCTGACCGTGATCTACGGCTGAGCAGGCTTGTTTAAATCGGAGCTGATATCTAACATTTCAGTGTGGAGAAGGTGGGACGGAACCTGCTGCGCGATGCCGCCTACGAGCGGCTGCGCGCCGCGATCGTGGACGGCACGCTCGAGCCGGGCCTCATTCTGCGCGGCGACGACATCGCCGAGCGGTTGGGCCTGTCCCGGGCGCCGATTCGGGACGCCCTCAGCCGGCTCACGACCGAGGGGCTGGTGGAGAGCAAGCCGCAGAGCTTCACCCGGGTGACACCGCTGGTGGAGAAGGATGTCCGCGACGCCGCCGCGGTCGTGGGGGCGATGCACGACCTGGCCCTGCGGTCCGTCGCGCTCTCCGCCGAGCAGCTCGACCGGATGCGGGCGGCCGGTGAGCGCTTCGCCGCGGCCGTCCGTGCCGGTGACCTCGACGCGGCCCTGGAGGCGGACGACGCCCTGCACGCCGTGCCCGTGCTCGCCTGCGGCAACGCCGCCGCGGCGATGACCATCGAACGTTTCACCCCGCTGATCCGCCGCGCGGAACGCCTGCTCTGGGCCTCGCCGCACGGGGAGCGCTCCATACGCCAGCACGACGAGCTGATCGCCGCCCTGTCCGAGCCGGACACCACGCGGGCGCTGGCCGTCAACCGCACCATCTGGGGCCACATCCACCAGGGAGACGACCGTGCCGCTGACTGACTTCGACCGCTATCCGTTGCTGTTCGGCCCCTCGCCCGTGCACCGGCTCGACCGGCTCACCCGCCACCTCGGCGGGGCCGCGCTCTGGGCCAAGCGTGAGGACTGCAACTCCGGTATCGCGTACGGCGGGAACAAGACCCGCAAACTCGAATACCTGGTCGCCGACGCGCTCGCCCAGGGCTGCGACACGCTCGTCTCGATCGGCGGTGTGCAGTCCAACCACACTCGTCAGGTGGCGGCCGTGGCGGCGTACGCCGGACTGAAGTGCGTGCTGGTTCAGGAGAGCTGGGTCGACTGGCCGGACAGTGTCTACGACAAGGTCGGAAACATCCTGATCAGCCGGCTCGCCGGCGCCGACGTGCGGCTGGTCAAGGCCGGCTTCGGCATCGGCTTCAAACAGAGCTGGGACCTCGCGCTGGCCGAGGTCGAGGCGGCCGGTGGCAAGCCGTACGCGATTCCGGCCGGCGCCTCCGATCATCGGCTGGGCGGGCTGGGTTTCGCCGGTTGGGCCGCCGAGGTCGCCCGGCAGGAGACCGAGCTGGGGGTCTTCTTCGACACCATCCTGGTCTGCTCGGTGACCGGCAGCACCCAGGCCGGCATGATCGCCGGCTTCGCGGCGCTCGGCGACGACCGGCCCCGCCGGGTCCTGGGCATCGACGGCTCGGCCAAGCCGGCCGAGACCCGCGATCAGGTGGCCCGCATCGCCCGCGCCACCGCCGCCCTGATCGGCGTGGACCGCGAGCTCGCCGAGGAGGAGATCCTGCTCGACGACCGCTACCACGCCGGAACCTACGGCATCGCCGACGAGGCGACGATCGAGGCGATGAAGCTCGGCGCCCGCACCGAGGGCATGGTCACCGACCCGGTCTACGAGGGTAAGAGCCTGGCCGCGGCCATCGACCTCATCTCCCGCAAGGAGATCCCGGCCGACGCGACCGTGCTGTACGCGCACCTGGGCGGCCAGCCGGCGCTGAACGCGTACTCCGCGTTGTTCTCCTGAGGGTTCAGCGAATCTCCCGGCGCCAGACCGCGGAGGACCAGCGGGCCGGGGTCAGGGCCCGCTCGGCCGGGGCGAAGCCGGCCGGCAGGCCCGGGCGGCGCCAGGTGTCCGGTGGGTGGCCGGCCGGCAGCCACTCGCGGCGCCAGATGCCCAGGGCGGTGTCGAGGTCGGTCAGGGCCGGCATCAGTTCGTCGTCGAGCGGCGTGCGCAGATGCTCGGCCCACAACCGGGTGCGCAGGTCGCGGACCAGCGGGCCGTTGGTGACGAAGGTGGACGTGATCTCGCTGTCGGTGCCGGCCATCGAGCGGCTGAAGAAGTTCGCCGAGCCGATGCTGGCGAACACGTCGTCGACGAGCATCAGCTTGGTGTGCACGGTCAGGTTGTCGACGCGGTACATGACCACGTTGCGGCGGCAGTCGGCCGGCAGCCGGGCCAGGATCCGCCACCGCAGGTCGCGGGTGATCACCGGGCGGACCGTGCTGTCGCGGCCGTCGGCCGGGTCGCGGCGCCCGGAGCCGATCAGGATGATTTTGACGCCGCGCTCGGCCGCCGCGCGCAACTGGCCGTAGAGCTGGAACCGCGGGTCGCCGCCGGGCGACTCGTGAAAGTA
The DNA here is from genome assembly GCF_900215205.1 of Paractinoplanes atraurantiacus. Lineage (GTDB taxonomy): Bacteria > Actinomycetota > Actinomycetes > Mycobacteriales > Micromonosporaceae > Actinoplanes > Actinoplanes atraurantiacus. Next base: position 30,183 of record NZ_OBDY01000014.1, on the reverse strand, counting down.
CTGGTCCTCGAGATAGATGTAGCGTTCGGCGGCGCCGATCGCGGTGGTCATCGAGTGGTAGATCTCCTGGATGCCGGCCCGGACGACGTTCGCCCGGCGCATCCGGCGCAGTCCCCGATGGCGGTAGAGCGACCACGGCCGGTAGGAGCGCACGACCTGCACCGCCGTCCCGTCCGCCGGGTGCTCCGGCTGCGCGGGCACCGGTGGCAGTTCGCGCGGCGGGTCCAGCGGGTTGACCGACGTGTACGGCAGGGCGGCGGTGTTCTGCCAGCGGAAGCGGAACGTCTCCCACACCCGTACGGCCGCCGGGCCTCTCAGACGGGCCGCCGCGTCGTGCCATCCCCATCGGTGGGCGCCGAGCTTCAGCCGGTGGTGCGGGTTGTGGTCGAAGCGGCTGGGGGAGAGGTCAAGACCGCCGACGTACGCCGTGAGCACCCCGTCGTGCCGGAAGACCACGAGTTTCTGGTGGTTGGAGCCGAGCACCGGGCCCGACCAGTCGAGCAGCACCCGGTCGGCCAGCGGCAGCACGGCGTCGTGGACCGGCGACTTCCAGGACCGGATCACCTGGGCGGCGATGGCGTTGGCCCGGAACGGCCCGACCGGCAGCCACGGCACGCCACCGGAGAACTCGGCCGCGCTGAGCACGATGCGTACATCTGTGCCGCCTGCCGCCTTTTCCGCGAGCACATCGGTGAACGGCCGATATCCGGTCTCGCCGGCGATGCGCCCGGTGAGGTCGAGATGAGGGTCGGCCTGGTAGCTGGCGATGTAGACGGCGTCGCCGGGGCCGAGGTCGCGCATGTGCCCGGCCAGCTCGGTGAAGTAGGCGACGCCGTCGATGATCGGCTCGAAGTGGGAGTTCTCGGCGAAGACCGGGCACGCCTCGGTGGCCGGCGGCAGGTACCGGCCGATCAGATCAGTCAGCGACGATGCGTGCGGCATGTCCGTGATTACACCGGAAGCCGGCCACGCCGTCACGTGTGGGGTGCGGCCCGCGCCGTGGTGCGCCGGACGGCCAGGGTGGGCGACAGCTTCACCTGGACCGTGCGGCGTTCCCGGTCGGTGATGCGGCCGATGACCAAGCGGGCGGCGTCGGCGCCCATCTGGCGGCCGTCCTGGTCGACGCTGGTCAGCGAGATCGGGCCGAACGAGGCCAGGGCGCTGTTGTCGTAGCCGGCCACCGAGATGTCGCCGGGCACCGACAGGCCGGCCTCGGCGATCGCCTCCAGGGCGCCCAGCGCGACGACGTCGGCACCGGCGAAGACGGCGGTGGGGCGCTCGGCGCGGGTCAGCAGCTGTTTGGCGCCCACATAGCCGCCCTCGTGGGTGTAGCTGGTCGAGGCGATGTCGATGAACTCGGACAGGCCGCGCCGGGTCATCGCCTCCCGATATCCGTTGGCCCGCTGGGCGTTGGGCATCTCGGCCAGGCGTACCCGGTCGGTCTCGTGGTGCTCGATGTGCGCGATGCGGCGGTGGCCCAGGTCGGCCAGGTGGTCGACGACCAGGGCGGCGCCGACCACGTCGTCGTCGGTGACGCTGTCGTACGTGGGGGAGGAGCCGTGCCGGCCGACGACCACGGTCGGCGTGGCCCGAGCCACCTCGGTCAGGCGCTTCTTCGACGACACCGGCGCGATCAGGATCAGCCCGTCCATGCTGCGGTCGGTCATCGCGTCGATGACGCGGGCCTCCTCCTTCTCGCCGTTGCAGCCGGGGGCGATCAGCACCTGGTAGTCGGTGCCGCCGAGCTGCGCGGTGATGCCGTCGATGATGTCGGCGAAGAACAGGTTGCGCAGCTCCGGGATCATCACGCCGATGGTGTACGTCTGCCCGCGCAGCCCGCGGGCGGCGGCGTTCGGGCGGTAGCCGAGCTCGGCGATGGCCTGTTGCACCTTGGCGCGCATGGCGGGACTGGCCCCGTACGCGTTGCGCAGCACCTTGGACACGGCCGTGGTGGAGACCTGGGCGTGCCGCGCGACGTCGATGATGGTGACCCGCTTGTCCATGACGAGAGCCTACTGATCAGCTGGTGAGGGGCGCTGTGGAGCGCCGCGCGGCGAGCCGGAGGGCTTCACCTGGGCCGTCGGGCGTGCCGGACCGGCGATGTGCTCGAGGAGGAGGCGCGCCGCGGTGGCGCCGATGCGGTGCCCGTTCTGTGCACCTCTCCTTTGCGTAAATCGTTGCCCACTTCAAGAATTTCGGCTCTTGACGATATTTGGCACGCGCTCGTAAGGTCGGCGAAACATTTGGAAAACGTTACCCACGTCCGACCGTAGCTTCTGAAACGCTTCAACCGAAGTGGGTCCCCGTGACATCTGACCTCAAGAGCCGGCCGGCGGTAGCCACCACCGCGGTCGCCGTTCGTCGCTCGCGCACCACACCGCCCTGGTGGTTCATGCTTCCGGCGCTGGCGCTGTTCACCTTCGTCGTGCTGGTGCCGAGCGGCCGGGGCGTCTACTACGCCTTCACCGACTGGGACGGGCTCGACCCCGACTTCGCCTTCGTCGGCCTGCGCAACTTCACCGACATGCTCGGCGACGAGGACGCGCTCCAGGCGATCTGGCACACGGTCCTCATCGCGGTCGCCATCACGATCATCCAGAACGGAATCGGCCTGCTGCTCGCCCTCGGCGTCAACAGCCTGATCAAGACCCGGAACGTCCTGCGGGTGCTGCTGTTCGCCCCCGCGGTGGTCACGCCGATCGTCACCGCCTATCTGTGGCGCAACCTGCTCGGCCCCGACGGCGCGGTCAACGCCGTGCTCGGGCCGTGGGGCAGGGACTGGCTCGGCGACCCCGACCTGGCCCTCTGGATGATCGTCGTGGTCGTGGTCTGGCAGTTCGCCGGCTACTCGATGGTCATCTTCCTGGCCGGTCTGCAATCCATCCCGCGCGAGATCTACGAGGCGGCCGCGATCGACGGCACCGGGCCGGTCCGCCGCTTCTGGTCCATCGTCCGGCCGCTGCTGGCGCCGGCCATCACCATCAACCTGATGCTGTCGATCATCGGCGGGATCAAGCTCTTCGACCAGGTGTACGCCCTGACGGGCGGCGGCCCGGGCCACGCGACCGACACCATCTCGACCCTGATCTACAAGGACGCCTTCACGCTCGGCGAGTTCGGCTACAGCATCGCCCTGGCCGTCGTCCTCACGATCATCGTCGCCATCGCCTCCGGCGCCCAGTACACCGTGCTCAACCGCAACGAGAAGGCGGCATCGTGAACCGCTACACCAAGCGCACCTTCGCCCTCGAAATGCTCATGATCGCGGTCGGGATCGTCTTCGCCTTCCCGGTCTACGTGCTGGTCAACCTGGCCGTCCGGCCGCCCTCGGACACGTCCTCGCCGATCAGCCCGACCACCTCGCCGACCTTCGCCAACTTCACCGGCGCCTGGCGCGAGGCCGGCCTGGGCGGCGCCCTGATCAACAGCGTGCTGGTGACCGTGGTCAGCGTCGCCATCGTGCTGGCCGTCTCGGCGCTGGCCGCCTATCCCTTGGCCCGCTCCACGGCCCGCTGGTCACGCACCACGTTCCTGGTCATCATGCTGGGCCTGATCCTGCCTTTCCAGCTGGCGTCCCTGCCGCTCTACCAGACCGTCCGGGACCTGGGGCTGCTCGGCTCGGTCTGGTCCCTCGTCCTGTTCTATTCAGGACTTCAAGTTCCATTCACGACCTTCCTGTACGTGGGTTTCCTGCGCGCCCTTCCTCGCGACTTCGAGGAAGCGGCGTCGATCGACGGCGCCTCACCGTTCACTATGTTCCGCTACGTCGTGCTGCCCATGCTCAAACCGATCACCGTGACCGCGCTGGTGCTCAACGCGGTGGCCGTCTGGAACGACTTCTTCACCCCGCTGCTCTATCTGAGCGGCAGCGACCAGCAGACCGTCCCGGTCGCGGTGGCCGGCTTCGTCGGCCAGTTCGTCTCCGACTGGAACCTCATCTTCGCCGCCCTGCTGATCAGCATCATCCCGGTGCTGGCGGTCTACCTGGCGCTGCAGCGCTCCATCATCAACGGCTTCGCCGGCGGCCTCAAAGGATGACACCCCTCTATTGATCTCCAACGTGGGAGAGCTCATGAAATCACGTAAGTTGACCGCAGTCGTCTCCGCTCTCACCGCTGTCACTCTCGCCGCGGCCTGTAGCAGCGGCACGGGTTCCAGCTCTTCGAACGACAACAAGACCCTCACGCTCGCCTCGGTCGACCAGGGCTCCATCGAGGACGTCATCAAGGCGTTCGAGGCGGCCAACCCCGGCGTGAAGGTCACCTTCACCACGAGCGGGGCCGACCAGTATCAGGCTCAGATCCGTACGCAGCTGTCGTCCGGCACCGCGCCCGACGTGATGACCGTGTGGCCCGGCAACGGCAACCCCGGCGCCACCTACGTGCTGGCCAAGCCCGGCTATCTGCTCGACCTCTCGGATCAGCCGTGGGCCGGGCAACTCCCGGATGCCTTCAAGCAGGTCGCGCAGTACGAGGGCAAGACGTACAACGCGGTCTTCGGCCTCAACGGCATCGGCGCCGTCTACAACGACGAAGCCCTGGCCAAGTCCGGATTGAAGGCACCGGCGACCTGGACGCAGCTGCTGAAGTTCTGCGGCGACGCGGCCGGCAAGGGCACCCCCGCCTTTGCTTTGGGCATCCAGGACAACTGGGTGACCCAATTGGTGTTGTACGCCCTCGCGGCCACCACGGTCTTCGGCGCCGACAAGGATTTCGACGCCAAGCTGCAGAGCGGCCAGGCCACCTTCGCCAACTCGCAGTGGACGACGGCCATGGCCAAGTACCAGGAGATGTTTTCGGCCGGCTGCTTCCGGAAGAACCCGCTCGGCACGAGCTACGAGGCCAGCCAGGCCCTCGCCGCCACGGGTAAGACGCTCGGCATCGTCCAGGGCAATTGGATCATCGGCCTGCTCAAGCAGAAGAACCCGGCCGGCAAGTTCACGATGAAGGCCCTGCCGGCCACCGACGACCCGGCCGGCTTCCTCATGCCGGCCGCCGCCGGTGCCGGCTACGGCGTGAACGCCAAGGCCAAGAACAAGGACCTGGCCCTGAAGTTCGTCAACTACGTCATGTCCCCCGAGGGCATGAAGCTCTTCAACGAGAAGCAGGGAAGCCTGCCCACCCTCCAGGGCGCCGGCACCACGGTCGACCCGGGCCTGGCCGAGCTGACCACTTTCGTCAAGGACAACCGCACCGTTCCCTTCATGGACCAGCTGTGGCCCAACGCCAAGGTGCAGCAGACCATGCTCAGCGGCCTGCAGGAGGTCTTCAGCAAGCAGACCACCCCCGACCAGGTGCTCAAGGACATGGACACCGAGTACAAGAAGGGCGCCTGACCCGGTGACCGACTTCCCCGGCGACTTCTGCCCGCGTCGCCCGCACCGGGCGGCTCGACTCCCTGAAGAAGGAAATCTGATGTCCCCGATCAGAAAATCCACCTCACTGATGACAACAGCGATACTGCTCATCCTTGGCGCCGCTGTGCCTGCCTCCGCCCACTCCGGATCGGCCGGTGACGTGCGCGTTCAGCGGCTCAGCGTCGACGGCCGCTACGACAGCCCACTCGGGCTCGACAGTCAGCGGCCGACCCTCGCCTGGCAGATGGAGCAGATCCGCTGCCGGCCCGAGGCTCGTGTGTGCCCGGGTGACCGTCAGACGGCGTACGAGATCCAAGCCGCCGCAAGCACCTCGGACCTGAAAGCGGGCCGCCTCATCTGGCGAAGCGGCCGCGTCAGCGGCAGCGAGCAGCAAGTCCGCTTCGGCCGTGAGCTGAAGAGCCGGGACACCGTGGCCTGGCGGGTGCGGGTGTGGGACGCCAACCGCAATCCGTCGGCCTGGTCCTCGCCGTCGACCTGGTCGATGGGGCTGCTGAAGCCGAGCGACTGGGGATCGGCGCGCTGGATCGACTATCCGGACCGGGCCGAGAACCAGCCGATGCCGATCTTCGCCCGCCCGTTCGGGGTGAAGAAGAAGGTCGCCGGCGCGCGGCTCTACCTCTCCGGCGTCGGGTTGCACCACGCGACCCTCAACGGGCGCGACATCACGCAAGAGGTGCTCGCGCCGGGTAACTCCAACTACCAGCTCTCCAGCGAATACCGGACGTACGACCTGACGACGGCCCTGCGCGGCGGGTCCAACACGCTCGGGGTCGAGCTGGGCAACGGGCCGGCCTACGTACGGCGCAGTGTCACCAACCCGGCGGTAGGCCGTACCTCGCCGTACTCCTGGTGGCAGAGCCAGCTCAAGGGCACCGGCACCCTCACCGCCGCCGCACCGGTCGGGGCACTGACGATTTCCGTTAGTGACATCAACGGCTATCACGTCGGCGGCACGGTGAACGTCGACACCGGTGGGGGAGGGGACCGGCTGGAGTCGCGGGTCATCACCGCTATCGGCGCCGGAACCATCACCTTCGCCGGCGCCCTGGGTAAAGCCCACGAGGCGGGCGCGAAGGTGACCGGCTCGGGCAACAACATCGCGGCCAGCGACGCCAGCGCGGGCGCGGCCGTCACCCCGCGGTTCATCGGCCGCCTGGAGATCACCTACTCCGACGGCAGCCGCGACACGATCGTCACCGACCGGTCGTGGCGGGCCGCGCTCGGGCCGCTGGTCACCGACGCCTGGTATTCCGGATCGGACTACGACGCCCGCCGCGAGCAGCCGGGCTGGAACGTTCCCGGCGCCGATCTGTCGGAGAAGGCCACCCGCCGGGACGGCACACCGACCGGTTGGATCAGCGCCGGCATCGCGCCGCCGCCCAACCTGGCCACCGAACTGGTCGCGCGGGCGGCCGAGCCGGTCACCGTGCAGGAAGTGTTCAAGCCGGTCAGCGTCACCAACCCCGTACCCGGAACATGGGTCTTCGATTTCGGTCAGAACATCGTCGGATGGCCGCTGCTGAAGGCCAGCGAACTCCCGGCCGGAACGACCGTGAAGATGCAGCCGGCCGAGTCGCTCAACCTCGACGGCACGGTCAACCAGGCGTCGCTGATGGGCGGCGGCGGATCCCGTGGCCTCGACCTGTTCAACACGTACACGACGGCCGGCGGGCGGTCCGAGACCTGGCACCCGAACTTCAACTACTTCGGCATGCAGTGGGTCCAGGTCACCGGTCTGCCCGCCGGCTTCGTGCCGGGCAAAGACCTGATCACTGGCGTACGCCTCCAGGCGGACACGCCGATCGCGGGCACCTTCACCTCGTCGAACGCCCGGGTGAACCGGATCCACACGATGGCGCGGTACTCGTTCGCCAGCAACATCATGAGCGTCTTCACCGACTGCCCGGGCCGCGAGAAGCTGTCGTACCCGGCCGACTACACGATGCCGATGGGCGCCATCGAGCGGAACTTCCAGCTCGACGCGTTCCTGCGGACGACCATGCGCCATCTGGTCGAAGGCCAGTCACTGGCGGACACCTCGATGTACGGTAACGTCGCGCTGAAGACACCGGTCTACGACTGGGGCTATTCGGGGCGCTTCGGCGACGAGATCAACTGGGGCAACGCGATCGTGCTGGTCCCGGCGATCCTCGAGCGGTTGTCCGGCGATCCGGCGCTGATGAGCGCGAACTACGACCGGATGGTGCGCTTCGTCGACTACATCCAGCGGCAGAAGGCCCAAGGTTTCATCGTGGACGCGGCGCTCGGTGACTGGGTCGGCGACGAGCCGACCTCGGGGCGGATCACCGGCACGTGGGGCTACTACCTGACCGCGCGGGCCATGGCGCGCGCCGCGTCGCTGACCGGGCACACGGCTGACGCTGCCACCTATGCCACGCTGGCCGCGAACATCAAAACCGCGTTCAACGACACCTTCTACAACGAAGAGCTCGGCCGGTACACCGCCGACGGTACGGCTGGGGCCACTCAGACGGCGCAGGCTCTCGCGCTCGATGCCGGCCTGGTGCCGGACGACAAGCGCGGCGAGGTGCTCGATGCGCTGGTCGAGCTCGTGTACGCGTACCACCCGAACGGCACCGGCCCGCACCTCAGTGGCGGCACCATCGGCATGGGGCCGATCGTCCGCGCCCTGATGAACGCCGACCGGGACGACGTGCTGTGGGAGACGTTGCAGCAGAACGACCAGCCTTCGTACGGCTACTTCCTGGCGTCGACGCCGGCCAACCCGGGCGGCATGACGACGATGGGGGAGCGCTGGAACCGCGGCGACTCCAAGAACCACATGATCCTGGCCCAGATCGAGGAGTGGTTCCACGCCGGGATCGCCGGCCTTCAGGTCGCCGGTGACCGGCTCGTCTTCAAGCCCAAGCCGGTCGGCGACCTGAGCTCGGCGTCCGCCACCTACGGCACGGCTCGTAGTAGCTGGACCAGGAAGGACGGTCGTTTCGCCCTGACGGTGACCGTCCCGGCCAACACGACGGCCGAGGTGTGGGCGCCCGTCGGCAGCAAGGCCTCCGGGCGCGCCTCCTTCCAGCGCGTCGACGGCAAGTACGCCGTCTTCACTGTCCCGTCCGGCACCCACCACTTCACCGCCTCCGCGAAGTAGTGAGTGCCCCCTACTCATCGAGGTTGACCATGAGCTCAGGACTGACCCGCAGGACGTTGATCGGTGGTTCCCTGTCCGTGGCGGCAGTGGGGGCGTTCCCCCGGCCGGCCCAGGCGCACGGCACCGAAGCGTCTACCCGCTACGGCCGTGTGCGCGGGCGCCGCGAAGACGGCATCCTCAAGTTCCTCGGCGTTCCCTACGCCACGCCGCCGCTGGGCCGGCTCCGGTTCAAGGCCCCTCGCCCGCCGCAAGCGTGGCGGGGCGTGCGTGACGCGGTGGACTTCCCGAACCCGGCGTACCAGGTGACCGGCGGTGAGATGGGGCCCGGCCGCCGGATGCCGGCCCCGTCGGAGGACTGCCTCTACCTCAACATCTGGACCCCCGCCGCCGACCGTAAGCGCCGCCCGGTGATGTTCTACAACCACGGCGGCGGTTACATGATCGGCTCCGGCTCGGCCACCGGCCAGGACGGCAGCAACCTGGCCAAGCTCCACGACGTCGTGGTGGTCGAGTCCAACCACCGTCTCGGCCTGCTCGGCTACCTGTTCCTCGGCGACCTCACCCACGACGGCTACGCGGCCAACCAGGGCATGCTCGACATCCTCGCCGCCCTGCGCTGGACCGCCGACAACATCGAGCACTTCGGTGGCGACCCGGACAACATCATGGTCTGGGGCGAGAGCGGCGGCGGCGCCAAGACCGCCGCCGTCCACACCATGCCCGCCGCGTCACGGCTTTTCCACAAGGCCTCGATCGAGAGCGCCGCGCCGCTGCGTTTCCCCACCCGCGACGGCGCCACCGCCCGCGCCGAGCGCACGCTGCATCTGCTCGGCCTCACCAGAAAGGACATTCCCCGGCTGTACGACATCCCGGCCGCCCGCCTGCTCGAGGTTCAAGTGTCGGAGGCGGCCAACGGCGTCGCACCCTGGGGCGACCCGGACCCGCTGCCGGGCTTCGGCGCCTTCGTCGACGGCCGGATCATCCCCCGGCACCCGTTCGCCGACGGCGCCCCACCCTGGTCGGCCGGCAAGCCGCTGATGGTCGGCACCTGCCGCGACGAGACGGTCTTCTTCAGCCTCTTCGGGCCACCCGACATCTTCCGCATCGACGAGGCCGGCCTCCGGTCCCGGCTGAGCGGCACATACCAGGGCGCCGACCTCGACCGCGTCATCGCCACCTTCCGCCGGTCGCGGCCTGGAGCCACCCCGGCCCAGCTCTACTTCGCCATCACCACCGCGCCCATCTGGCGCGGCGCCATCACAATCGCCGAGACCAAAGCGAAGCCAGTATTCATGTACCAGCTCGCCTACCCGGACCCGACGTCTGTGCCGGGCACCGACTTCCCGCTCGGCTCACCCCACGCGTCCGACATCCCTCTCAAGTTCGCCAACGTCCCCGCCGGCGAGCTGCCGGGCAAGCGGGCCACCGCCCGGCACATGAGCGCCTTGTGGGCCGGCTTCGCCCATCACAGCCACCCGACGGCGCCCGGCGTGCCCCGCTGGCCGGCCTACACGACCAGTGACCGCGCCACGATGCGGATCGACGCCCGCTGCCGAATCGTGCACGACCCAGACCGCGCCGAGAGGCTGGTCTAGCGGCCCAGCCCCGCGCGGCGCCGCACGTCGGCCTGGTTCGCTTCGGGCCCGGCGGCGCGGCTCGGTGCGGCGTTGCGCGTCGGCCTGGGTCGGTTCAGGGTCGGCGGCGCGGGCCTGTGCGGCGTCGTACGTCGGCCTGGGTCGTTCCAGGGCCGGCAGTGTGGGACCGTGTGGCGTCGCATGTTGGCTTGGGTCGCTTCGGGCCAGGCGGCGTGGGCCCGTCTGGCGTCGCACGTTGGCCTGGGTCGCTTCGGGCCAGGCGGCGTGGGCCTGTGCGGCGTCGCACGTCGGCCCGGGTCGACTCGCGGTCGACGACGCGGGCCAGGGGCGTCCTCGCGCAAGGTCCGGGCGCGCCGGGCCGCCTCGCCGGCCCTCTCCCCGCCGGGCTGCCTCGCTGGCCCTCTCCTGTCGGTCCGTGGGGCTTTCGCTGGAGGGGAGACTGCCGGTCCGTGGGGCTTTCGCTGGACGGGGACTGCCGGTCCGTGGGGCTTTCGCTGGAGGGGCCGCGGGCCGAGCCGGCGGTCTCCGGTGGATGGCTGTAGGCGTGGGTGAAGCGGCTGAGGCTTGGGTAGCCCATCGGGCGGCGATGTGGCGGAGGTCGCCCGGGTCGGCGTTGCGCAGGTCGGGGTGGACATGGTCGAGCCGGAGGCGGCGCCGGTAGCGCGTCGGCGTCGCCGGATGGAGCCGGAAGGCGAACTCGACCTCATGGCCGTTGAGGCCGGGTGCGGTGGCGATGTCGGCCAGGCTGAGCGGTTCGGCGGCGTGCGCGTCTATGTACGCGACGGCACGCCGCAGCATGGCCGGGTGGGCGTCGTGGTTGCCCAGGGACGTCGGTTCCGCGCGTCCACCCCGCCGGCTCACTCCGGCGTAGGACGGTCGGCGCTGACCGTCTTCGCAGCCTCCCGCGAGACCCGCGCCCGTGTCGATCTGCCTCATGCCCGACGAGTTCGGCGACCTCGCCGGTCAGCGCGGCTCATCGGCCGCGCTTCGGCCGGTCCTCAACGTAGACCAGCCGACGGGCTTTCGGTCGAGCTGGATCGGGCGACGGGGAACGTCACCCCGGTGAGGTCTTCGGAGACGGACCAGAGTCGCTGCTGGGTGGACACCTCGTACGACTGCGGGCTCGACGTGACCAGCCGGGGGTGGCCCTTGACCTCGAAGCGCCCGCCCGGGCCGTAATACTGGCCGCCCAGGGCAGCCGGGTCGGTGGCGGCGCGCAGCGTCGGCAGGGCGCCCATCTCGGGGGTCTGGGTGATCACCGGGGCGAGCCAGGTGAGAGGGAGCCGAAGGGCGGCGGGCGCGTTGCGGGCGAGCTCGGTGCTGGACATGCCGGGGTGCGCGGCCACCGCGATGGTGGTGCCGTGGGTGGCCAGGCGGCGTTGCAGCTCGTACGTGAACATCAGGTTGGCCAGTTTGGACTGGCCGTAGGCGGCGATTCGGCTGTACGACCGCTCGAATTGCAGGTCGTCGAAGTGGATCGCGGCCCGGATGCGGTGGCCGGTGCTGCTGACCGTCACCACGCGGGAGCCGGGCACCGGCAGCATCAGGTCCAGCAGCTGGCCGGTGAGCGCGAAGTGGCCGAGGTGGTTGGTGCCGAACTGCATCTCGAAGCCGTCCCGGGTGGTCAGCTTCGGGGTGTACATCACGCCGGCGTTGTTGATCAGCAGATCGATGTGGTCGAGCCGGGACCGCAGCTCGGTGGCGGCGGTGCGGACGGAGTCGAGGGACGTCAGGTCCAGCGCCTGTACGGTCACGTCGCCGCTCATGCGGGCCGCGGCCCGCCGGCCCTTCTCGACGTCGCGCACGGCGAGGACCACTGACGCGCCGCGATCGGCGAGCGCCTTGGCGGTCTCGTACCCCAGTCCGGTGTTGGCCCCGGTCACCACGGCGACCCGTCCGCGCTGGTCGGGGATCTCGGTCGTCGTCCACTGCTCGCTCATGTCAGCTCCCACTGATTAAGTACCGGAGGTATCTTGCGAGAGAGACGTTAAAGTACTTCCGGTACGTTGTCAACGTACCGTCGGTACGTAAGTTAGGCTGGTGATCGTGACTTTTCAGCGGGCGCGAACCGAGGAGCAGCGGGAGATCCGCCGCCGGGCGATCCTCGACGTGGCGGCGGCCATGCTCGGCGAGATGCCGGTGGCCGCGGTCACCCTGAACGAGCTCAGCCGCCGGGTGGGCCTGGCCAAGCCGAACGTGCTGCGCTACTTCGAGTCGCGCGAGGCGGTGCTGCTGGAGGTGCTGGACCGCTTCCTGCGCGAGTGGCTGACCGAGCTGGAGGGCGAGTTGGCCGCCGGCGTCGACGAGAGCCGGCCCATGCCCGAGCGGGCGGCGGCGGTGGCCGAGATCCTCAGCCGTTCACTCGCGGGCCGGGTGGTGCTGTGCGACCTCTTCGGCGCGCAGGGCAGCGTCCTGGAACACAACGTCTCGGTCGAGGTGGTGGCCCGTTACAAGCGGGCGTCCCTGGAACGCCTGACGACCATGACCGCCCTGCTCGAGAAGTGCCTGCCGGAGCTGGGCGACACCGCCGCCCTGTTCAGCCTGCAGACCATGGTCCTGGCCGGTGCGCTGTCGGCCTACAGCACGCCCCCGCCCAGCCTTCAGGCCGCCTACGAGGCCGAGCCCGACCTGGCCCGCTTCCACATGGACCTGCGGGATTCCTTGAAGCTGACGCTGACCGCGACCCTGTTGGGCGTGCTACCCCGCGATCGGGGGTAGACGCAGGTCACAGCGGTGAACCCCGCCACTCGGGCGGCTCCTGGCCTGTTCAAGATCATCGGAGCGCTCGACCGGGAAGGCCGCCTTGACCACGTCACCCTCGCCATCGACGAACACCACTGACGCCAACGGACTGCGCCTTGTCGCGGGCATCTTCCTGATCATCCTCATGGTGTCGCACCTGACCATCGGGAAGATCGGCAACCCTGTCTCGTACGTTCTGGACGTCGCGGTGTTCGGGGGTGGCGGCCTCATGCTGATCCGCTGGTGGCACCTCCGGCGCGTCGTGATGCGCTCCGGCTCCGGCGCCAAACTGGCGGGGCCGCCCGGTGTGGCGCTGCTTCCGGCGTTCATCGGGACGTTCTTCGCCTTCGCGGCGGTCGACACGGTGCTCGACAGCCTGTGGGAGGGCAGCTTCGCCGGCCACTGGGGGTTGATCATCTGGACCGGCCTCATCGGCGCGGTGCTGCTGGCCATCAGCGCCGGGCTGGCCCGGGACTTCGCTCGCGGCAAGATCCCGCCGCCGAAGCAGCCGAAGCGCGCGGCGGCGCGTTCCGCCCCCGCCGCCCCGTTGACGCCCGTTCCCATGACTCCGGCCTCTCCGCCGTCACCGGCCTATCCGTCACCCGCGGGACCGTCGCCTTCGGCCCCGGCGCTCGCAGTACCGGCACCGCCACCTTCCGTCCCGGCGCACGCGGGACCACCGCCGGCGGTCGCGTCCGGCTCACCCGCGCCGCCGATGGCTGCGCAGGAGATGGCCGCGCCGCAGATGCCGGCGCGGCCGGCGGCCGCGCCGGTGAAGGCCGAGCCGGTTGCTCTGCCTCCCGCGGACCTTCTGCGGACCGATGCCCGTACCGCCTGGGCCTACCGCCGCTATCTCGGGCAGCGGCGGCCCGGCGGCATCGACACCGCGATGGGTGAGCGGCTGCTCTCCGCCCTCGAGCCGGGCGACCATGTCGAACTGATCCTCGACGCGGTGGCGGGACGCGGCGACAGCGTCCTGCGCGCCGTGGATTGGGAGCGCCCGGGCCTCGCTCCGATCGTGGCCGTGCGCACCCTGCGGGCCTGGATTCTGCTCCACCGCGAGGGCGCCGGTGTCACCGTCGCGCCGGGCCGGGTGGCCGGCGGCATGTCCGCCACCAGCGCTCCGCGCCTCTCCTGGCCGCACGCCGGCCGGGCGGCGCAACTGACGGCGACGGACGGCGCCTCGCTCACCGTCAAGTTCTTCCTGGATGAGCACCACGGCGTCGACGCCACCATTTTCGAGGAGGGGGCCGGCGAACACATCCGCCGGATTCCCGAGTCGGCTGACGTGCCGGCCATTCCCGACGGCGCGGCCCTTCTCGCCGCCGCCCCGCCCCTACCGGCGGCTCAGTTGCCCACCGACTGGCGCGCGGCCGAGGACATCGCCTGCGCCCACATGCGGATGCTCGGTTTCGCTGACGCGGAGACGACCGCCGGCGGCCGCGACGGTGGCCTCGACGTCGTCGCCGAGCAAGCGATCGCCCAGGTCAAGATGTTGGCGCTGCCGGTCGGTGCCCCGCCCGTACAGCAATTGCGCGGGACACGCCCGCTCCTTGCGTACCATCTCTTCTATTCGACGTCGGGCTATACCAGCGCCGCCCTGGCCGCGGCCGACGAGATCGGCGTGGCTCTTTTCAAGATCGAGCGGGACGGTACGGTCGCCGGCGCGAACGCCGCCGCGGATGGTCTCGAGGTCTCCGGCGGTACGGCGCCCGCGGTGAGCCCGAAACGCCTCGTCGAGCTGTACGCGGAGGAACTGGCCGCCCGTGTGCTCGCCGCCCTGAAAACCGTCGACCACGATCGGGCTGAACTGGCCGAGCGTTATCCCGGCCAGTACCTCCGGCTGGCGCGCTACGCGAAGCAGGCGCTGGACAACCTGCAGAACCGCCCGGGCACCTTCGAGTCACTGCGGTCGGCGCTCGTCTACTACCACCACACCGAACTGCTGGTCCATGTCTTCTTCCAGGAGCTGGGCATCCCCTACCCGGAGGGCGACGGGGCGGCGGTCGAGGACTCCCTGGACTCGTACTACGACTGATCGCGGCGCGACGTCAGGCCGCGTCGGCCCGGCGGGCCGGCCCGGTGGTGAGGAGACGTTCGATGGTGGCCGGGTCGGACGGGCGGCCGAACAGGAAGCCCTGGCCGTAGTCGCAGCCGAGGCTCTGCAGGGTGGCCCACTGGTCGTCGGTCTCGATGCCCTCGGCGACAGTGGTCAGCTGGAGCGCCTGGCCCAGGTTGACCACGGCGTCGACCAGGGCCTTGTCCTCGGCGTCGGTGGCGACCTGGGTGATGAAGGCTCGGTCGATCTTGAGGATGTCGACCGGGAGGCGTTTGAGGTAGTTGAGCGACGAATATCCCGTACCGAAATCGTCGATGGCCAGGCGGACGCCGAGCCGGCGCAGAGCCTGCAAGGTCTCCGCCGCCGTGTCGATGTCCTGCAACAGCATCGACTCGGTCAGTTCCAGGGTGAGGCAGGCGGGGTCGATGCCGGAGTCGGCGATGGCCTCGCGGACGTCGTCGACCAGGCCCGCGTACTGGAACTGACGGGCCGACAGGTTGACGTTCATCCGCAGGCCGGGGTGCGCCCACGCGGCCAGCTGGTGGCAGGCCTGGCGTAGCACCCACCGGCCCAGCGGGACGATCAGGCCACTCTCCTCGGCGTTGTCGATGAAGTGCTGCGGGCCGAGCAGGCCGTGCACCGGATGCTGCCAGCGGACCAGCGCCTCGACACCGGTCAGGCGCTGCGTCGGCATGTCGACGACGGGCTGGTAGAGCACGAGGAACTGATCCCCGGCCAGTGCCTGTTCCATCTCGAGGCGCAGCTGGGCCTCGTTCACCACGCTCGCGTACATGGCCTCGTCGAACAGGGCGTACGCGTTGCGGCTGTGCCGTTTCGCGGCGTACATGGCCAGGTCCGCGTTGCGCAGCAGCTCGTCGCCGGTGAGCCCGTGGCCGTCGGCGACCCCGATGCTGGCGGTGCAGCGCAGGTCGCGGCCGGCCACCGGCACCGGCTGGCGCAGCTCGTGCAGCAGCCGCTCGGCCAGCGCGCCGGCGTCGCGGCCGTCCAGGTCCTCGATGAGCACGGCGAACTCGTCACCGCCGAGGCGGGCCAGGGTGTCGCCGGGGCGGACGTTCTCGCGCAGCCGGGCCGCCAGCGTCGTGAGCAGCTCGTCGCCGGCGCTGTGCCCGAGGTTGTCGTTGACGTCCTTGAAGTCGTCCAAGTCGATGAGCAGGACCGTCACCTCGGCCTCCCGGCGTGAGGTGGCGTGCTGGAGGCGGTTGCGGAACAGCGCCCGGTTGGACAGGCCGGTCAGCGAGTCGGTGAACGCCTGCCGGCTGAGCTGCTCCTCGAGGGCCTTGCGGCCGCCGACGTCGCGCACGCTGAGCACGACGGCCTCCAGGTCGGGGTCGTGCAGGCAGTTGGTGCCGATGGCGTCCAGCACGGCCCAGGAGCCGTCGGCCCGGCGCAGCCGCGTCTCGATCTCGGCGGTCGCGCCGGGCGCGGACGCGCGCAGCGCCGCCATCCACCTGCGCAGCCGGGGGAGGTCGCCGGGGTGGGCCCAGGAGGCGAGCAGCGTGCTGGTCACGTCGGACGGCGCGTAGCCCAGTACGGTCCGGATGGAGGGCGTGGCATAGCGGACGTCGCCGTCGCGCCCGATGGCGACGACCACCTCGGGCGAGTTCTGCAGCAGGGCGCCGGTGCGCCGCTCGGCCGCCCGCCGCCGCTCGTCCAGGCGCCGGCGGTTGTGCGCGATGATCGTGCTGATCAGCACCACGCAGGCCATCACCGCCACGAGGCCGATGACAAGCACGGTGCTCGTGCCGGGATGGCCGCCCAGCAGCGCGGCGAAACCCGCCATGGCGACGGCGCCCAGGCCGGCCACGACCGGCGCGGAGAACAGCGCGGTGGCGAGAATGACGATCAACATGGCGTACGGCAGGTAGAAGACGACGCCGTACGGGTCGAAATAGGCCAGCGTCGCGAGGACGGGCAGCTCGACCACCCACCACAGGACGAGGGCCGAGCGTACGCGCGGGCGCCGCACCCACCGGCGCCACGGCAGGGCCGCCATCGCACCCTGGCCCAGGCCGGCCACCAGCAGCGGCAGCGCCCACCAGCGCCGGTCGCCCTCCCAGACGTACATCACCTGGGCCGCGCCGAGCAGCGTGGCGAGCATGGCGATGACCGAGCCCACCCGGATCTGGCGCGCCCAGTAGTCGGCCCCGTGATCGTCGAGGTGCTGCGGCATGAGAATCCCATCGGCGGGCCCGGCCGCGGGTTGAGGCACGGGCTTTTAACCCGGCCTTATCACCCCGCGATCAAGGTGGGGTCCCATGAACGCAGTCGTTGCTGAACGTGAACTCGACATCCTCGTCGAACCGGCCCCGGCCGAGCGGTTGCGGCGGCCGTGGCGGGCGGCGTTCCTGGGGGCGCTGGCGGTGTGGTCGGCCTCGGTCGTCGTCCACCTCGCGGTCGGTGCGTTCGCCTGGCTGACCTACCGGGGGAACGGGCCCGCTCCCGACTTGTGGTCGGTCGCCCTGGCCTGGAACGGGTGGGACGCCGGGCATTACGTGCGGATCGCCGAGAGCGGCTACCACCTGGGCCCGGGCTTCCCGGCCTTCTTCCCGCTGTACCCGATGCTGATCCACCTGTTCGGCGGCGGTCCGGGCGCCGCCCTCTTCGTGGCGCACGCCTCCGCGTACGGCGCCCTGGTCCTGCTCTACCGGCTGGCCGACTACGAGTTCGGTCCCCGGGTGGCGCAGCGTGCCGCCTGGTATCTCGCGGTCTTCCCGATGGGGTTCTTCCTGTTCATCGGGTACAACGAGTCGCTGTTCCTGCTGCTGGTCGTGGGGGCGCTGTACGCCGCGCGGCGCGGGCACTGGTGGCTGGCGGGCACGCTGGGCGCTTTCTCGTCGGCCACCCGGCTGTTCGGCCTTCTGCTGATCCTCCCGTTGGCCGTCGAGTATCTCCGTCAGAGGGGGCGGATGAGGGCCGACGTGCTGTCGCTCGCCCTGGTGCCGTTGGGGGTGGTCGGCTACAGCGTCTATTGCCTGATCGAGCTGGGCAGCCCGGTGCAGTTCAGCATCGCCCAGGACGAGTGGGGACGGCGGTACACGTTCCCGGGGCAGGCGTGGCTCATCGCGGTCCGGCAGATGGGCGGCCCGCTGGACAAAGCCACTCTCGGCGCCGTGCTGGACGCCGGCACGATCCTGATCGCGGTCGTGCTGCTGATCCTGTGCCTGAAAGGGCCGTTCAAGTTCCGGCGCGACCAGCTCTACCTGGTGGTGCAGGGCGGGATCACGCTCGTCATGCTGATGTCGACCGAGGTCGGCGGCCGCTCGATGCAGTCGGCCGGGCGGTACGCGATGGAGGCGGTGGCGATCTTCCTGGTGCTGGCCCGGATGGGCGCCCACCAGACGGTCGACCGCGTGGTGCTGGTGGTCGGCGCGTCCCTGCAGGCGGTCCTTCTGGTGATCTTCATGGCCGGCACGTTTCTGGTGGCGTGAATTTATCGGGACCTTATACGGATCATGGCAGCATGGCCGCCGTGCGAGTTCTGGTGGCGGATGACGAGCGGTTGCTGGCGGAGACGATCGCTGTGGGTCTGCGGCGTGCGGCCATGGCGGTCGACGTCGCCTACGACGGCGCGGAGGCGGTCGAGAAGATCGGGATCAACCGGTACGACGTCGCGGTGCTCGACCGGGACATGCCGGAGGCGACCGGCGACGACGTCTGCCGCTGGATCGCCGGGCAGCGGCTCGGCACGCGGGTGCTGCTGCTCACCGCGGCCTGCGGCATCTACGACCGGGTCGAGGGGCTCGGGCTGGGCGCCGACGACTACCTGACCAAGCCGTTCGCCTTCGCCGAGCTGGTGGCCCGGGTGCAGGCGCTGGCCCGGCGCACCGCTCCGGCCCTGCCGCCGGTCCTCGAGCGCGACGGCGTCGAGCTCGACGTGGCCACCCGCACCGCGAGCCGCGACGGCCGGCCGCTGGCGCTGACGCACAAGGAGTTCGGCGTGCTGCACGCGCTGATGCGGGCGCAGGGGCAGGCCGTCACCACCGAGGACCTGCTGGAGCAGGTCTGGGACGAGCACGCCGACCCGTTCAGCAACGTCGTGCGGGTGACCGTCTCGACGCTGCGCCGCAAGCTCGGCGAGCCACAGGTGGTGCAGACGGTGCCGCGGGCCGGATACCGGGTCGGGCTGCGCTGATGGGTCTGCGCGCGCGGCTGGTCGTCGCGGTGGCCGCCACGGTGACCTTCGTCTTCGTCGCCCTGTTCGTCTATTGGCAGCTGCCCTGGACCCCGCCGGACTACGAGCCCTGCTACGACGACGTCGACGGCATGGCGTGCCGGATCACCCGCAAGATCCCGATCGGCGATCTTCCGCAGTACGGCATCGTCCTGGCCGCGAGCCTTCTGATCGTGCCGCCGCTGGTGTGGTGGGTGCTGATCCCCGTGCGCCGGATGCTGCCGGTCATCGCCCAGGTCGGCCCGCAGAACCTCGGCCACCGCATCCGTCCCGGCCGCGGCCGCGACGAGATCAAGCGGCTGGGCCGGTCGCTCGACGCGATGATGGACGGCATCGCCGCCGGCTACGAGGGCCAGCGCAGTTTCGCGGCCAACGCCTCCCACGAGCTGCGCACCCCGCTCGCCCTGCAGCGGGCGCTGATCGAGGTCGGCCTGGCCGAGCCGCTGACCTCCGAGCAGTCGGCCCTGCTCGCGACCCAGCTGCTGGAGACCAACGCCCGCAACGAGCGGCTCATCGAGGGCCTGCTGGTGCTCAGCCAGGCCGACCAGGGCCTCAAGACGCGGGCCCCGCAGAGCCTCGACCGTCTCGCCGCCGGTGTCGTCGACGCTCACGCCAGGGCCGCCGCGGACGCCGATGTGAAAATCACGATCGAGGTTTCCCCGTACGAGGTCGAGGGCGACGCCGTGCTTCTGGAACGACTCCTCCGCAACCTCGTCCACAACGCGATCAAGTACAACCGGCCCGGCGGCACGGTCGGCGTCACCGTCGGCGGGGACGGCGCCGCCCTGACCGTGACGAACACCGGCCCGACGGTACCGGCCGAGGATGTGGCCCGGCTGTTCGAGCCGTTCACCCGCCTGGCCACCGGGCGCATCGACCACAGCGGCGGCAGCGGGCTCGGCCTGGCCATCGCCCGGTCGATCGTGCGGGCACACGGCGGCACGATCACCGCGACCGCGCTGGACGACGGCGGCCTGCGCGTCGCCGTCGTCCTCGAGAGGACCACCGGCTGAGAAACGGCCGGATCCGTTCGAGGTTGCGGCGTCGTCGTTCAGCCGCCCGTTCCGCCCGATCGGCCGGCCAGCAAGGCGCGGAGGGCATCGGCCTGGTACATGCCGTGTTCGCTGTAGAGAAGCAGCGCCCGCTCGAAGAACGTCCGGGCGGATTCCCGATCGCCCCGCTGGTCGAGGACCTGACCCAGGCCGGCGTACGCCCGGGCCCGCTGCTCGGCCATCCCGCTGTCACCGGCGATGGCCAGCGCCGCCTCGAAGTGGGTGGCCGACGATTCGAGCCGGCCGGCCGCGCGGTTCGCCTCGCCGAGCCCGTTGAGGATGTCGGCCTCGGAGACGCGGTCCCCGGCCTCGCGTTTGATCGCCAGCGCCCGCTCGTGACACCCGATGGCGCGGTCGGGCTCGCCGAGGCGGGTGTGCACCAGGCCGAGGGCGTCCAGCGCGTCGGCCTCGATGCTGCGATTGCCGAGCCGGCGGCACAGGGCCAGCGCCTGACGGCAGTGTTCCCGGGCGTCGTCGAGCCGGCCGCACCGGGCCTCGATGGTCGCCATGTTGCTCAGCGCCTTGGCCGCGCCGTCGAGGTCACCGACCTCCCGGTGGACCGCGAGCCCGCGGCTCAGGAAGTCGATCGCCTCGTCGAAGTTGCCCAGCGTCCCCTCGTTGTATCCGAGGTTGTGCAGGGCACGGGCCTCGCCGACCCGGTCGTCGGCCTCGCGGTAGAGGGCGTGCGCCTTCTCGTAGTGGACCTTCGACGCCGAGGGACCGCGGTGGTAGAACTCGAGGTTCGCCAGGTTGTTCACCGCGTGGGCCTGGCCGCGGACGTCGTTGATCCGCCGGAACAGCTCGGCCGAGCGCCCGAGACGGTCGGCCGCCGGCCCGATCCGGCCGAGGGAGGTGTAGGCGACGCCCTGCGCGGACAGGGCGGTCGCCTCGGCGCGCAGGTCGCCGATCGACCGGGCGGCCGCGGCCGCGGGGCTGTTCATGTCCAGCAGGTCGCGGTAGCTGGTGTTCAGCAGGTGGCGGAACAGCACCTCGGCCAGGCGGCTGGTGTGGGCCGGCCATCCGTCCGCGGCGTAGGCGGCGACGGCCATCAGGGTGGAGTGCTCGGTGCTGAGCCACGCCGCGGCGGCCTCCGGGCCGGACAGGACCGGCGCCGCCGTGGTCGTCTCCGGCGCCCGGGGCCGGCGGTCGGCGCCCGTGGGGTGCAGGATCGCCATCGCGGTCACGGCGGTGGCCAGGTAGTGGTCGAGCAGGCGGGTCAGGGCGGCCCGGCGGGCGACCGGCCGTTCCTGCTCGTGGGCGTGCTCGACCGCGTGCAGGCGGATCAGGTCGTGCAGGGTGTAACGGTCGTCGCCGGCGCGGTGGGCCAGGTGGTCCTCGCACAGCCGGCGGAGCCCGGCGCGGACCGTGTCCAGGTCGCCGCCGGTCAGCGCGGCGGCCGCGTAGGCGTCGAAGTCCTCGGCCGGGTGCAGCGCCACCAGCCGGAGCAGCCGTTGCCGGTCGCCGTCCAGGTCGCGGTAGGAGCGGTCGAGGGCGAGGGCCACGCCGTCCTCCAGGCGCCCGGCCCGGCGGCGCTCCTCGAGCCACTCCGCGTGGTCGGCCAGCGACCAGCCCGGCTTCGCCCGCACCTGGGCCGCGATCAGGCCGAGCGCGAGGGGCAGCCGTCCGCACAGGTCGGTGATGCGGGCGGCGGCGGCCGGTTCGGCGCGGACGGCACCCGCTCCGACCTCACCGGTCAGCAACCGCAGCGCCTCGGGCCGGCCGAACACGCCCAGGGTCAGCGCGACGGCCGGGCTCAGCGCGTCGAGACCGCGGCGGCTGGTGACCAGGACGGCACAGCCCGGCGCGGCCGGCAGCAGGGGCCGGACCTGGTCGGCGTTCGCCGCGTTGTCCAGCACGATCAGCGTCCGGGTGCCGGCGAGCCGTTCGTTGTAGAGCCGCCGGCGGGCCGCCAGGTCGTGCGGGACGGCCGAGCCGGGCACGCCGAGCAGCCGCAAGAAGCCGTCCAGCACGGCGACCGGGTCGGCGGGCGGGTGGCCGGGATCGGGGTCGAAGCCGCGCAGGCTGACGAACAGGGTCCTGGAGTGGGGGAGGAGGCGGGCCGCCCGTACGGCCAATTGGGTCTTGCCGACCCCGGCCATCCCCTCGATCGTCGCTATCGCGACGGGGCCGTCCGCGGCGAGCGCGTCCCGCAGACGGCGCAATTCGGCCGTACGGCCGGTGAACAGCGGCAGTTCCGGCGGCAGGGCTCCGTGTACGCGCACCTGGGCCGCCGCCCGTCGTTCGCCGGCGACGGCCTGCAGGGCCTCCTGCCACTGCGCCACGTAGTGGGGATCGGGGTGCAGCGCCTGGACGATCGCCGTCACCAGTTCGGCGCTGAGCCGGCGCCGCCCCGACCGGAAGCAGTCGACCACGGTGGTCCGGCCGGCCAGTTCGCTGTCCGGGCGCCCGGCCCGGCGCCACGAGGCGTTGACCATGGTGGTGATGCGGGCGTACGACGGATCGCCGGCCCAGACCTTGAGCGAGCGGAGCCGTTCGGCCAGTTCGTCCACCGTCATCGCCACGCCGGGGTCGGGCAGCCGGTCGAGCAGCGCGGCGTCGACGGAGAACCCGGCACGATCGGGCACGGCGCTCAGCTCACGCGGTCGGTGACGGGACCGGTGGCGATGGCGCCGAGGGGGCCCGGGCGCCCGTACAGGAAACCCTGCCCGACCTGGCACCCCAGCTCGGCCAGCATCGCCGCCTGGGCCGGGTCCTCGATGCCCTCGGCGACGGCGGTGAGGCCGATCGCGCCGAACAGCTGCCACAGCGTGCCGAGGATGTGCACGGCGGCCGGATCGCGGGCGATGTCCTGGACGTACGTCCGGTCGATCTTGACGATGTCGGCCGGGAACCGGTGCAGATATCGCAGCGAGGCGTAGCCGGTGCCGAAGTCGTCGATCGCGATCCGGATGCCGAACTCGCGCAGCCGGCGCAGCGTGCCGATCACCTCGGACTCGTCGGCCAGCGCGTTCTCGGTCACCTCGAGCACCAGCTGTCCCGGTCGCAGGCCGGCCTCGTACAGCGTGGCCGCGACCTTCGACGGGAACGAGGCGTCGATCATCTGCGAGGGTGAGACGTTCACCGACAGATAGGCCGACTGCGACCCCGGCCACAGCGCGAACTCCGCGCAGGCCCGGCGCAGCACCAGCAGGCCGAGCTCGCCGATCAGGCCGGCCCGCTCGGCGACCGGGATGAACACGTCCGGCGTCACCGTGCCGTGCTCGGGGTGCTGCCAGCGGGCCAGCGCCTCGACGCCGGCCACCCGGTGGTCGCCGAGCGCCACGATCGGCTGGAAGGCGAGGTGCAGGGCACCGTCGGCCAGGGCCTGCCGCAGCTCGGCCCGCAGCATCACCTCCTGGTCGAAGCCCTGCCGCATCGACGGCTCGAAGACCGCGTACGCGTTCTTGCCCTGCGCCTTGGCCGCGTACATGGCCAGGTCGACGTTCTTGCGCAGGTCCTCCGAGCCGGTCGTGCCGTCGGAGACCGCGAGGCCGACGCTCGCGCTGAGCCGGACCGTGCGGGCGCCCACCTCGACCGGCTCGTGCAGCAGTTCGAGCAGCCACTGCGCCTGCGCGGGCAGGTCGTGGACGCGGGTGGTGAGCACGGCGAACTCGTCGCCGCCGAATCGGGCGATGGTGTCCGGCGCGGCGAAGCAGGCGCGCAGGCGCTCGCCGGCCGCCCGCAGCACGACGTCGCCGGCGTCGTGCCCGAGCGAGTCGTTGATCATCTTGAAGTCGTCGAGGTCGAGGTACACGATCGCGACCGGCGTCCCGGCGTTCAGCCTGCCCTCGAGCTTCTCCAGGAACAGCGCGCGGTTGGCCAGCCCGGTCAGCGGGTCGTGATAGGCCTGGTGCCGCAGCCGCCGGGTCAGCGTCGAGTTGTGCAGCAGAGTGGACAGCTGGCGGAGCAGGATCAGCAGCAGCCCGATCATCAGCGGGACGGCCTCGGGCGCGTCGACCCGCACACCGGCCAGCGTCTGGCCGGCGACCACGAGCGCGGCCAGCCCGAACGGCACGTAGGGCAGGGCGGTCTGCCAGTGCGCGGTCACCCCGGTGTGGTCGAAGGTGATCGGCCACCTGGTCGCCAGCCATCCCGCCGCCGCGCACGCGGCGAACGCGACGAACCAGCCCGCGTCCGAGTTCTGCCCGGTGGCGTACGTGCCGGCCGACGTGTCCAGGGCGAACAGCACGTCGCTGACGGTCATCCCGGCCAGGCCCAGGAGCAGCAGCAGGCCGATGCCGCGGCTGCCGGGCCGGGTGCGGGCGGCCAGCAGCACGGCGACGGTCGCCAGCACGATGTCGCAGACCGGGTAGGCCACCGACACGGCGAACGCGAGCACCGAATCGGCGCCGGTCTCCCAGACCTCGCGCACGGTCAGCGACCAGCCGATCACGAACAGGGCGCAGCCGACGATCAGGCCGTCGAGCAGCACGGTCAGGCGCGACCCGATCGACGTCCAGCCCGCGATCAGCCACAGCCCGGCCGTGGCGAGCAGCGGGAACAGCAGATAGCCGATGTCGGCCAGCGAGGGGAAGAGCACCTCGGCGTGGGCGACGAGCTCGTTCCACGACCAGTAGAAGTTGCCGAGACCCCAGCTCAGGCTGCCCGCGGCGAGCAGGCGCCAGCCGAGACGCGCGCTTCCGGCCACCCGGCGGGCCGCGGCCAGACACGGAACGGCGCCCAGACAGGCCAAAAGGCTACTGCCCAATTGGGTGTACGGCGCGACGGCCGTTCCCGAGAGCAGGAAGATCGGCGCCCCGGCCGCGAGGCACAGAGCGACCAGCCAGGCCACATGGCGCTGCTGACCTGTCACCGCGGGCCGACAGGTCGCGCGCACGAATTCACGCGCCGCAGTCTCACACGCACCACTAGTCGCGTTCAAGACGTAGCGGTCGATCTTTCAGCCTTTGACGGCCCCCGTGAGGCCGCCGACGATGCGGCGCTCGAAGAGGCTGAAGAAGAGCAGGGCCGGGATCATCGACAGGGAGGTGAAGGCGAGAACCTTCGCGGTGTCGACCGAGTACACCGAGGAGAACGCCTGAACGCCCAGCGGCAGGGTGAAGCTGTCCTGGTCGTTGAGGATGAACAACGGAAGCAGGTAGCTGTTCCAGCTGCCGATGAAGGCCAGGATCCCGGTGGTGATCAGGCCGGGCACCGACAGCGGGAGCACCATCCGCCAGAAGAAGCCGAGGCGGCCGCAGCGGTCGATGGCCGCGGCCTCCTCGATCTCCTTGGGGATGGCCCGCAGGAACGGGACCAGAATGATGATCGTGGTGGGCAGGCCGAAGGCGATCTGCGGCAGGATCACGCCGGGCAGCGTGTTCACCAGACCCAGGTTCTTGATCAGGATGTAGAGCGGCGTGATGGCGACGGTGGCCGGGAACATCAGGCCGGCCGCGAACAGGGCGTACATCGCGCCGCGGCCGCGGAACCGGTAGCGGGCGAGGACGTAGCTGGCCATCACGCCCAGCGTGACCACCCCGATGGTCGTGGCCGCGGCGACGACGGCCGAGTTGCCGACCTGGCGCCAGAAGGTGTCGCTGGTCAGCACGCCGGTGTAGTTGCCGAGCTCCCACGGGTCGGGCAGGCCGGCCGGGTCGGTCGTGATCTGCGAGTTGGTGCGGAAGCCGCCGATGATGATGTAGACGACCGGGCCGAGCATGAGGCCGATCAGCGCGAGCGCCGCCGCGTAGACGGCCGGGGTGCGGGTGCCCATGGCTACCGCCCTTCGGTGAGCGCGCCCTCGGTGTCCCGGCGCAGGACGAAACGCTGGTAGACGAGCGCGATGATCATGGAGATGATGAAGATGACGACGGCCACGGCGTTGCCGTACCCGTAGTTGGCCGCGTTCCGGCCCTCGACGACCATGTAGGTCGCCATGGTCGAGGTGCCGGCGGTCGAGGCCACGTACTGGCCCCAGATGATGTAGACCAGGTCGAACAGCTGCAGGGCGCCGATGATCGACAGGAAGGCCCAGATCCTGATGGTCGGGCCCAGCAGCGGCAGGGTGATGTGCCGCTGGATCTGCCAGTAGCTCGCGCCGTCGACCGCGGCCGCCTCGGCCAGCTCCTCGGGGATGTTCTGCATGCCGGCCAGGAACAGGATCACCGCGAACCCGACGTACTTCCAGGTCAGGATGAGCATCAGTGTCCAGATGGCCAGGCCCGGGTCGGCCAGCCAGTCCGCGGCCAGGGCGTCGAGGCCGATCGATCGCAGGACGTCGTTGAACGCGCCGTTGGTCTGCAGGATCAGGGCCCAGGCGGTGCCCGCGATGACCTCGGCGATGACGTACGGCACGAAGATCAGCACCCGGATCGCCGACTGGCCGCGCACCCGCTGGTTGAGCAGCAGGGCGAGACCGATGGCGATCGGCCCCTGCAGGACCAGCGACAGCACGATGATCTGCCCGTTGTGCAGCAGCGCCTCGTGGAACGCCTTGTCCTGAAGGATGGTGACGTAGTTGTCGAGCCCGACGAAATCGGTCGGCGGCCCGAAGCCCTTCCAGCGGTAGAAGCCGTAGTACGCGGCCATCACGACCGGGAAGATCACGAAGCCGGCGAACATCAGGATCGCCGGGCCGGACAGGGCCGCGATCTCCAGCCGCTGGGCCCAGCCGATGCCCCGCCGGCGGGGCCGGACCGGCGGCGGCGCCTGCACGCCCCCGCCGATCCGCGCCTCGGTGACCGTCACGCTGCTCAGCCCTTCTTGGCCGCGTCGTTGACGGCCTGGATGATCCCGGCGACGTCACCCTTGCCGGCGAGCAGGTTCACCACGCCGACGTTCAGGGCGTTGCCGACGTTCTGCCCGTACACGGTGTCGAGCCACTGCGACACGTACGGCGCCTTGTTGTAGGCCTCGAGAACCGCCTTCAGGTAGTCCTCGGTGACCGCGCCCTGAGCTTCCTTGCTGACCGGCAGCGAGTTGAAGGCCTTGTAGTAGGCCTCTTGCACGTCCTTGGTGAGGATGTAGTTGAGGAAGTCGGCGCACTCCTTCGGCGCCTGCGCCGAGCAGGAGTACCCGTCGGCGCCACCCATGATCGCGCCCGGGTCGCCCTGGCCGCCGGAGACCGCCGGGAACGGGAAGAACCCGAGGTCGGGCAGGGGCTTGGTGTCCTTGGTGAGCGAGGCGATCACGCCCGGGTCCCAGCTGCCCATCAGCTCCATGCCGGCCTTGTGGTTGGCCACCAGGCCGGCCGAGCTGCCCGCGCCCTGCTGGGCCGAGGTGGTCAGGAAGCCGTCGTTGAACGGCTTGGTGTCGGCGAAGGCCTTGAGGTCCTCGCCGGCCTTCGTCCAGCACGGGTCGCCGAAGTTCTTGTCCTTGGCCGCGGCGTCGAGCGAAGCCTGCGAGCAGGCGCGCAGCGCGAAGAAGTAGTACCAGTGTGCGGCCGGCCAGGCGTCCTTGGCGCCGAGGGCGATCGGCGTGCCGTTGGCCTTGAGCTTGCTCGCCGCGGCGTTGAGCTCCTCCATCGTGGTCGGCGTAGCCGTGATGCCCGACTTGGAGAACAGATCCTTGCTGTACCAGAAGCCGCCGGGAAGGATCGACACCGGCACCGAGTACGCCTTGCCGTCGACCTGCCCGGTCTGCAGCGCGGCGTCGCCCACCGCCTGCTTCGTCTCGGCCGTGATGTCGCCGGTGATGTCCTTGAGCTGGCCCGCCTCGACCATGGCGGCCATCTTGCCGCCGCCGCGCTGCAGGAAGATGTCGGGCGCGGAGCCGGAGTTGAGCGAGGTCTGCAGCTTGCCGTCCAGGTCCTCGTTCTGGATCGACTGGATCTTGATCTTGACGTTCGGGTGGGCGTTCTGGAAGTCGGCCACCGTCTTGTCCCAGAAGGCCTTGCCGGGGCCGGTCGTGGCGTTGTGCCAGAACTGCATCGTGACGTCGCCGCCGGACTCCGAGCCGTCGTCGTCACCACTACAAGCGGCCAGGCCGCAGGCGCTCAGCGCCAGCGCGGCCGCCACAGCGAGAATCCTTTTAGCTGCCAAGGCGATCACCTTTCATGTGTCGGGGTCGGTGCGGTAGATGGCGCGATCGAAGTCGGCGTGAACGCCCTCGGCGCCCAGGTCCTGGACCCAGAGCCCGACCATGGCGCCGGTGAAGCCCCAGGCCTCGGGCTCGCCCGGGACGATCGTGGCGGCGTACTCGTCGGACAGCGTCGTGGCGTCGAAGCAGAGGCCCAGGTCCTGCCAGCCGGACTCGGACTCCGGGGTGGCCGTCCAGGCGAAGGTCAGGGCCGTGCCGTCCAGGCGCAGGCGCAGCCCCACCCGGCGCACGCCGCCCAGCCGGGCCGACACGCCCGGCACCGTGGTGACACGCCCGCTGTCGCAGCGCAGGACGCCGAGCACGACAGTGCCGTCGTCGTCGGCGGTCAGATGCAGGTAGTACCAGTTGCGCGAGTTGTAGTACGCCGTGATGCCGGCCAGATGCCGGATGTCGGAGGGCTCGAACTCGCAGGTCGCCTCGAAGGTGCACCGCTGTGCCGTCACCCGGCGGGCGACCAGGCTCGGCCGGTGGCGGGCCATCGGTGACCGGCCGCCCCGGATCCGCAGATGTGAGGGGCGGGCCGACAGATCGATCCAGTCGGCCGTGGCCGGGCGGCGCAGTGTCGACCAGTTGGGGCCGAGCGCCGGCGCGTCGAAGTGGTCGTCCTCGAACTGCTCGGAGGAGGGCGGCCGCACCGTCGAGACGGTGCCGGTGGGCGCCGGCGTCAGCTCGGCCGGCACGCCGTCGAGGACGCGCGGCCAGGCGCCGGCCGGCCACTCCACCTTCGTCAGGGCCGTCTCGCGGCCGAGGACGCAGCGCCCGTACGGCGAGTAGGGCCGCGCGACCAGGTGGGCCAGGTACCACTCGCCGGCCGGTGTCTCCACCAGGCTGCCGTGGCCGGCCTTCTGCAGGGCCAGCTCCGGGCGCCCGGCCGAGGTGAGCAGCGGACCGCACGGGTCCACCTCGTACTCGCCGAACAGCTGCCGGGAGCGGGCGACCGTGACCTGATGGGTCCAGCTGGTGCCGCCCTCCGCGGTGACCAGGTAGTACCAGCCGTCCCGGCGGTAGACGATCGGCGCCTCGGTGAGGCCGGCGCTGGTCCCGGAGAAGATCAGCCGGGCCGGGCCGGTCAGGCGGCGCCGCTCGGGGTCGTACTGCTGGATCTCGATGCCGGCGAAGCGGTTGCGGCCGGGACGCCAGTCGGCCCGCATCGAGAGCATCCAGGTGGTGCCGTCCTCGTCGTGGAACAGCGACGCGTCGAACCCGCGGCCGTGCAGAACGACCCGGTCCGACCACGGGCCGGTGATGCTCGGCGCGGTCACCAGGTAGTTCTGCGGGTCCCAGTAGCCGCCCGCGAACGTCGACACGTCGGTGTAGAGCAGATGGAACAAGCCGTTGGCGTACGTCAGGTTGGGCGCCCAGATGCCGCACGAGTCGGCGGCGCCGTCGAGGTCGAGGAGCCGTCGCTCGGTCAGGGCGCCGCCGAGCGGCTGCCAGTCGACGAGGTCGGTCGAGTGGTGCAGCCGCACGCCCGGATACCACTCGAAGGTCGACGTGGCGATGTAGTAGTCGGTGCCGACCCGCAGGATCGAGGGGTCGGGATGGAACCCGGGCAGGACCGGGTTGCGGATCAGGTGGTGGTCCGCGCTGCCGCCACCGGAGGTGGCGGCAGCGCTCTTGGCAATCGTCATGTCAGCTCAGCGCGAACCGCTGGTTGGCCTGGCCGTTGCAGTCGTAGATCTGGACCTGCTGGCCGTTGCCGGTGCCCCAGACGTCGAGGCACCGTCCGGACTGGGCGCCGGTGATGGTGCCGTTGGTGTTGACGTTCCATTGCTGGTTGGCCTGGCCGTTGCAGCTGTAGATCTGCACGGCCGAGCCGTTGCCGGAGCCGGCGGCGTCCAGGCATCGTGAGCCGTAGACGGTCAGTTGTTTGCTCGAGGTGAGTGTCCAGGTCTGGTTGGCCTGGCCGTTGCAGTCGTAGAGCTGGACCCGGGTGCCGTTGTTCTGCGAGGCGCCGGGCACGTCGATGCACCGGCCGGACTGGGCGCCGAGGATGCGG
>NZ_OBDY01000037.1 GCF_900215205.1 Paractinoplanes atraurantiacus | reverse complement strand
AGCCCACCCCCGGGTGAAACTGCACGTGGTGGCCGACAACTACGCCACCCACAACCATCCGAACGTCCGCGCCTGGCTGGCCAAGAACCCCCGCATCACCATGCACAACACCCCGACCAGCGCGTCCTGGATGAACATGGTCGAGATCTTCTTCGGCATCATCACCCGCCAAGCCATCCGCCGCGGCACCTTCACCAGCGTCACCGACCTGATCGGCGCGATCCGCACCTTCATCGACGCCTACAACCAGCGCTGCGAACCCTTCCGCTGGACCAAAACCGCCGACCAAATCCTCACCAAAGCCAACCGTCAAAAGAACTCAGACACGCGACACTAGGCTCCCGACTGTGGGTCCTGTTCGATCGGCTTCCGCGGTGGCATCGATCAACCTCTGCGGGCCATGGCGGGAGGTCCGATGAAGGAGTTCTCCGGCAACGCCGAGCGCCGGATCGGGCAAGCCTTTGCCGGACCCGCATCGGTACCCGGTCCCGTTTGTCAGCATCACGCGTCCCGGCCCTTTGGCCATAGACATCAAAGGCGAATCTGCCGACTCCCCGACGCCCGA
Organism: Paractinoplanes atraurantiacus; assembly: GCF_900215205.1. Taxonomy (GTDB): domain Bacteria; phylum Actinomycetota; class Actinomycetes; order Mycobacteriales; family Micromonosporaceae; genus Actinoplanes; species Actinoplanes atraurantiacus. The sequence goes on along the minus strand of NZ_OBDY01000037.1, from coordinate 103,121 downwards.
CGGCCCGGAGGATTCAAGATCGGAGCAGCGGGCTTCGCACATCGATGATTTCGGCTTCCCCGGCGGGGAGACGGTCGAATCGACCGGCATCGGCGGCGTCGCAAGAGCCTCTGGCTGAGGGACGGGAGCTTCCGGCTGAGGGGCGTGACGCTCCTGATCAGGGGTGGGAACCGGCCGAGGCCGAGGTTTTCGAGCAGGTCTGGCCGGATTCCAGAAGCGGGAGGCCGCCCGGCAGCGCGAGGCCGACGAGCAACTGGAACGTGTCAGGGCGCTGATCCATAAGGTGGTCGCGCTGCCATTCGTACGAAATCGCGCGGAACTGGCTCGACAGCTCGAAGAGCGGGGCGGTTCCGATCTGAGGCGATGCCTGCGGTTGATCGGCGAAACGTTGGAAGGGCCGGCGTAGGAGGCCTGGCGCTGCGTGCCGCGGCCCGGTGACGCCTCGGGGGCGCGGCCGCCGGTGTTCGGCCACGGATCGTCGACTGTCAGGCCGTGTCGTCGTATGTCCGGTTGCCCGGTCACCTGGGCGTGCTGCTCGCCGACCGCGGCATTCGCGAGGCGCTCGAGCTGTGCCGCGACGAGTCGCTGCCCGGCCGTGAGCGACTGCAGGCCAGGGAGCAGCTGCGGCGGATCGTCACGCGGGTCGTGGGCCTCACCGACGCCAGCGCGCTGATGCCGGACGAGGAGGTCGCTCGCAACGCCTCCGAGGCCAGTGCCCGCCCCGGCGTGCGGAGCCGGGGCGCCGCGCTCCGGGTCATGCACGGGATGGGTGTCGCGATCGGGTGGGGAGCGACGGTCAGCAGCCGCATCACGACGGAGATCGGCCGGTTCCAGATCCGCTGATGGCTCCCGCGTGATAGCTCAGTAGTGAGCGAGCACCTGCGTCACCGGATGTCCCAGCACGGAGCCGATCGCGGTCAGCTCCTCGGCGCTGAGCTCCCACTCCCGGCGTGTCCAGTTTCGGGCGCTGACCTCGAAGCGCGCGAACCCGATCGGGGCCTCGAAGCGAAGGTCGGGGAGGGTGAGGGTGGTCCCGCAGCACGGCGTCGTCGCGCTCAGATCGCGGATGGTGGGCCCGCCGTTCCTCGCGTTTAGCAGGCTCCAGAACCAGTCCAGGCCGATCTCGGCGTCGCAGCGGGTACAGAAGAGGTCTTCCATGTACTCGCCGCCGTCGATGACCGTGATGTCTTCGTAGAACACCGGGTCGACGGACTCGACGTCGTCTCCCGGCCCGGTGAAGAGGCCGGCGACGTCTGCGGCCGCGGCAGTGGCCGCCGCCCTCGTGGGCTGCCATGCGGGATCCGTGGGGATCACCCGGATGTAGAGCTCGCTCATCGCGTCCTCCGGCGAGCCCTGAGGTCCAGGGCTCGCGCTTCCGCGGCCATAATCACCGGGCCGGTCAACGGTCAGGACAAGTGTGGAGGCTCGGGTATGGCGTCGGGCGAGGGGCTGGTCTGTGCGGATCCGACCGTCATGGCCTGGGAGGAAGGGGAGCGGGAGCGCTGGCTGGCTCGGGCCGCGCTGCTCGAGCACGGGCGGGAGGAGGACGGGTGGACACGGGAGGCCAACAACGCGGACCGGCTCTCCGATCTGAGTCCGATGCAGGTTCCCTGGCTGTTCGCGAAAGGGCCTGAGGCGGCGGCCCGGGCGATGCTGGCGGGGCCGATGCTGCTGCGGCAGCGGCAGCGCCTCGACATCGGGCGGGTGGCGGTCGCGCGGTTCGAAGTGGATGCGCTGAAACTCGCGCTGGGATTGGCCGGGGAGAGCGCCGATCGCCTGGGATCGCTTCTGCTGCCGTTTCGAGGGCCCGAGCCGGCGGCTCTGGTGGCGGGATGGCTGCGGCATCTCGGGTCGGCTCGGCTGTGGGCGCGGCTCTGGCTTCAACGGCACGCCACGGTGGCGGCCCAGGCGCTCATGCCGGTCGCCCTCGGTAAGCCGGGCCGGGCGCGCCAGAACGCGGAAGACGCGCTGCACCATCTAAGGGCGACGGGCCATGAGGCGACCCTTCTGAAGGTCGCGGCGGGAAAGACGGCCAAACCGCGGAAGATGCCCGACTGGGCGAGGCCCGAGCGGCTGCCCGGCGTGCGCCGGATCGGCGGTGGGATGCTGGGCGAGGACGAGGTCGGGCGGTTGATCGAAGGGCTGACCCGGTCGCGGCTGGAGGACGCTCCGGAGCCGGCGCCGGGTGATCCCGCCCCTGGCGGCAGGGCGGTCGAGTCGTCGGCGGCGGCGCAGCCCGAGGTGCGGGCGCCCGATCCGGAGATCCTCGCGGGCTGCGACCGGCACAGCCTGGCCGAGTTCGGGCGGGCCCTGCTCGATCAGTGGCTGACCGACGACATGCCGGCGAGCGAGGCCTGGGTGCTTCTCGCGCAGGCGCATCTGGGCGACGACTCCACCATGGACAAGCTCGCGCCCCTGATCCGGTCGTGGCCGGCCCGCAGCCGGTGGGCCCGGGCCATCGACGGGCTGGCCGTGCTGGCCACGGCCGGCACCGATGTGGCCCTGCGGCATCTGCTGGCCATGGAGGAGCGCATGTCCGGTGGGCCGACCAACGATCGCGCCCTCGTCTATCTCACCCAGGCGGCCGCCCGCCGGGGCCTGTCGGTCACCCAGCTGGCCGATCGCCTTGCCGCCACCCACGATCTCGGCCGGGGCGTCACTCTCGACTACGGTCCGCGCTCTTTCACCGTGGTCCTCGACGACCACCTCACCCCGCATGTCGTCGGCGCGGACGGCCGCCGCCTCGCGAAGCCTCCCAAGCCCGGCGTCAAGGACTTCAAGCCCGAGAGCTTCCAGGATTTCGTACGGCTGAAGAAAGAGCTCCGCCTCACCGTGTCGGCGCAGACCGCGCGCCTGGAACGCGACATGCTCGCGCATCGGGTCCGTCCCGCCGCCGGCGTGCGAGCGCCGCACCCGATTCTGGGGCCTCTCGCCCGGCGGCTGCTCTGGGCCGAGCCCGGTCGCCGTCTGCGAATCGCTGAGGACGGCAGCTTCGCCGACGTCCACGACGCGACCGCGAGGGTCGACGACGACGCCGTGCTGCGCATCGTGCATCCGGCCGAGCTGGAGCCGGCCGAGCTGGCCGACTGGCGGCAGATCTTCGCCGACTACGAGATCCTGCAACCTTTTCCGCAGCTCAACCGGCCTTTCGTGGCGTTGACCGAGGAGCAGCGAGCGGCGACGAGCCTTCCCGGTTTCGGCCCGGTCGCGACGGGCGCGGTCGTGGGCCTGCTCAACCGGGGCTGGCTCGGCAACGGCTTCCACAACGGCACCCGCCTGCACACCCAACTCGCCCACGCGCTGCCCGGCGACCTGACCCTGCTGATCGAGGTGGATCCGGGCGTCTCGACCTCGTCCCTCAACTCGGTCGACGAGCAGCGCATCACCGAGATCTGGATCGACGACGCCGGCTCGGACCACTGGCAGGTCGCCCGCACCACCCCGATGGGCGCCGGCGACGCGGCCGCCCTGTCCGAGTTGCTGACGGGACTAGACGCAACCCTTCGGTTGCTATAAGTTGAGTAGCAACCAAACGGTTGCTACTTGGAGGCAGTCATGGCATTCCCGAATCGCATCGAGCGCACCCTCGAGCTTTCCCAGCCGCCGGAGCGGGTCTGGACGGCGCTGACCACCGCCGAGGGCCTCGGCACCTGGTTCGGCAACAGCGCCGAGGTCGACCTGCGGGTCGGCGGGCTCATCAAGCTCGCGTGGACCAGCGGCGACACCGCCACGCTGGCCATCGAGCGCCTCGAGCCGCCCCGCGTCCTCGGCTACACGTGGGCGATCTACGGCCTTCCCGAGGGCGACCCCCGGCGTACGTATGTGGAGTTCACCCTCGAGCCCGCCGGCGACGGCACCACGCTCACCATGGTCGAGAGCGGCTTCGCCCAGCTGCCGGACGACGCGCACAAGACCGCGTTCGACGGCAACACCGGCGGCTGGACCAACGAGCTGGGCGAACTGGTCGCGTACCTCGATGGCCGACTCTGACAAGAGCGAGGCGGTCGCCCAGGAGGTCTTCGCCGCGCTGGCCGACCCCACCCGCCGCCAGATCGTCGCGGCGCTGGCCGCGGGCGGGCCGGCCACCGCGACCGACCTGGCCGCCCGCCTGCCGATCAGCCGGCAGGCGATCGCGAAACACCTCAACCTGCTGGCCGAGGCCGAGCTGGTGATCGCCGAGCCGGGGGAGCGGCGCCGCGTCCGCTACCGCGTTTACTCGGCGCCGATGAAGGTGGCCCAGCAGTTCCTGGCCGCGCTCGCCCGCGACTGGGACGGCCCCCTCGCCGCACTGAAGGAGACGCTCGAATGAATCCCACCGTCGTGTCGCGCGACGAATGGCTCGCCGCGCGCCAGGAACTGCTCGTCCAGGAGAAAGAGCTCACCAAGGCCAGCGATCGTGTCAACGCGGCTCGTCGCCGCCTGCCGATGGTCCGCATCGACAAGGCGTACGTCTTCGAAGGCCCGGCCGGAAAGACAAGCCTGCTGGATCTCTTCGAGGGCCGACGCCAGCTCGTCGTTCACCACTTCATGTTCGCCGACCATCCGTGCTCCAGCTGCATGTCGGCCGCCGACGGCATCAGCGGCCTGCGCCAGCTGCACGCCCGCGGCACCACGCTCGCCGCCGTCTCCCGGGCGCCGTACCCGGAGCTGGCCGCCTTCCGCGAGCGGATGGGCTGGACCTTTCCCTGGTATTCGTCGCACGGCGGCGACTTCAACGACGACTTCAAAGCCACCGACCGTACGGAGGGTGAGGTGCCCGCCATCTCCGCCTTCCTGAGGGTCGGCGACGACGTCTTCCACACGTATTCGACCTACCGCCGCGGCATCGAGGAGTTCCACAACGGCTACCGCTACCTCGACCTCACCGCGCTCGGCCGCCAGGAGGAGTGGGAGGAGCCGAAGGGCCGCGCCGAGCCGCTGGGCATGCAGGTCGGCGGCCCGAATATGCGACTACCCGATCAGACGAGATAGAGGGCGGCCCCGTGGGGTGGCAGATTTGCCCGGATTGTTCCATGTGAAACATTGGCGGCCGCGGACGTGGAGTTGAACAGGACGACCGCGGTTCGGCCGTCGGCCAGCGGCCGGGTCAGCACGAAGTGCCCGCCCGCGGACGAGACGACCGTCGCCGCCCGGCCGATCGGATCCTGATCGACCGCGATCACCGCCGGATCCTTCAGCACCGCCAGCGTGGCCGGCGAGACAGCGGTGAGATCGGTGCCGATGATCAGGGGCGCCGCCATCATCGCCCACAGGATGACCTCGGTGCGGTCCTCGGTCGCCGTCATCCCGTTGCCCACCTCGAGCATGTCGGGGTCGTTCCAGGCGTTCGGGCCCGCGTAAGGGCCCAGCCCGATCGTCTGTTTGAAGATCGACAACATGCTGTCGTACGTCGGCTGGATGTCACCGGTGGTGCGCCACAGGTTGCCGTACTGCCGCGCCCATCGCCACACCTCCTCGGTGCCCCAGCTGCACAGGCTCAGCACGATCGGCCGGCCGGCGGCGGCCAACGCGTCGCTCATCGCGGCGTAGCGGTCCTTCGCCGGCGCGGCCGAGGCGCATCCGGTCTGGGGGCAGCCGATCCCGGCGTAGCAGTTGTCGTACTTCAGGTAGTCGACGCCCCAGGCCGCGAAGAGGGCGGCGTCGGCCCGTTCGTGACCGAGGCTGCCGGGAAACCCGCCGCACGTCTTGAGCCCCGCATCCTCGTACACCCCAAGCTTGAGGCCCTTGGCATGCACATAGTCGGCGAGCGCCTTGATCCCGTGCGGGAAGCGGACCGGGTCGGCCCGAAGCTCACCCTGCGTGGTGCGGGTGGACGCCATCCAGCCGTCATCGATGTTGACGTAAACATATCCGGCGTCCCGCAACCCCATGCTGACCAGGCGATCCGCGGTTTCCCGGATCAAAGTCTCGGTCACTTCCAGGCCGTACGCATTGTAGTTGTTCCAGCCCATCGGCGGTGTCACCGCCAGCGCGGGCGCCGCGAACGCCCGCGCCGGCGCGAGAAGCGCGGCGAGCAGGACCAGGACGGCGGCGAACCGGAATACACGCACCGCCCGAGTGTGCCCGCCCTACCTCAAGAGAAGCGCAGAGGCCACCTGGCGCACGTGCGGCTGCATGCCGGTTAGCTCCAGCCGGACGTCGCGGCCGGCCGCCGCGCGGCGCAGAGTGAGCAGGGTGCCGGCCCCGGCCGCGTCGAGGAGCGGGACCCGGGACAGGTCCAGCGTGAGGCGGGAACCCGCGTGGGTGCGGGCCAGCAACGGCTGGACACCCGCGCGGAGCCGGGCCGTGTTGTCCCGGTCGATCTCGCCGATCACCCGTGCGCGGCCGCCCAGCTCCGGGATCACCTGGAGCATTCCGGGCTCGTCGTTCTCGCCCGGCCATGGCGGCACCGCGTCGGTCAGCAGCGCCTCGCGCAGCCAGCCGAGCGCCCGGCTCAGCAGCCGCGACACGTGCATCTGTGAGATGCCCAGCTCGTCGCCGATCTCCTGTTGGGTGTGGTTGCCCTGGAAGCGCATGGTCAGCAGGTGCCGTTCCCGCTGCGGCATCCGGTCGAGCAGGTCGGCCAGGCTCACCCGGTCGGGCACCAGGTCGATGTCGCGGTCCGGCGACCCGAACAGGTCACCCAGCTCGGCCGTGCCGTCGCCGGTCGGCTGGCTCAGCGAGACCGCGCGATATCCGGCCCCGCTGACCAGCGCCGCCCGCATGTCCTCGCGGTCGACGCCGCAGCGCGCGGCCAGCTCGGCCTCGGTCGGCCACCGGCCCAGCTCGGCGGTCAGGTCCTGCTTGGCCCGGCCGACCGCCAGCGCCAGCTCCTGGAGCCGGCGCGGCACGTGCACGTTCCAGCCGGTGTCGCGGAAGTGGCGCTTGATCTCGCCGGTGATGACCGAGACGGCGTACGCGGTGAACGAGCCCCGCTCCGGGTCGTAGCGCTCCACCGCCTTGACCAGGCCGAGGCGGGCCACCTGGGCGACGTCGTCGGCCGGCTCGGAGCCGAAGCGGTAGCGGCGGGCCAGCCGGTCGGCCATCGGGAGCATGCGCTGGATGGTGGCGTCGCGCAGGCGGCGGGCGGCCCGCTCGTCGGCGGAGGCGTCGCGGTCGGCGGCGTACGTCTCGGCGATCGCGTCGAGATCTTCCAGCGTGGAATACGCGGACATGGCTGTTCCTCCGGTGTCTGTCCGCGGACACAGGGCGGAGGGTTTGACCAGCTGGGTTTCGTGGTGCCCTCGTCCGGCCGGCCTAAACCTCGGAGGTTTCTTCCGGGTGATGCCGGGAAGCCAGGGCGCCATGCCAGTCGACCAGAACGCCCTCGCCACCAGCCTCGAAAACCTGAGTGCGGCGGGCCTGTCCCACGACCGTCGCGGCCTCGAGGAGCGTCTCGACCAGGTGCTGACCGCCGCCCGCGACATGATCGAGGTCGACGGGGTCGGCCTGATGCTGCTCGACGACGCCGGCGCGCTGCGGGTGGCCGGAGCGTCGGTACCGGCCGGGATGGCACTCGAACAGGCCCAGCTGCGGCTGGACTGCGGGCCGGGCATCGACTGCGTCCGCGGGAACGAGACCGTCACGGTGACGGACCTGGCGGCCAGCGAGGACTACGCCCCCGTGTGGGAGGAGCTCAAGGGAGGTGAGGCGCCGGTGAGAGCGGTAGTGTCCGTTCCGGTGCTCGTCACCGGATCCGTGGCCGGCACCCTGAACGCCCTCCGCTCGCGGCCGCAGCGCTGGGACGACGACAGTGTGCGCGCCGTCGAGGCGTACGCCGAAGTCATCTCGGTCCTGCTCCGGCTCGGCGCCACCGCTCAGAGATGAGGAAGCTCCATGCCGAACATCGATCCGGAGGTTCTCGCGGGCAGTCTGCGCCGGCTCGAGAAGCTGGGCACCGGTGACGTTCCCGGCGCGGTGGCCGACGTGGTGCACGCGGCGGTCGACCTGTTCCAGGTGACCGGCAGCGGCCTGATGATCGCCGACGAGGAGAACAGCCTGCATTACGTCGCGGCCAGCAACGGGCCCAGCAAGGTCATGGAGCAGGTGCAGAGCCACGTCGGCGAGGGGCCGTGCGTGTCGGCGTTCGTGCACAACCGGGTGGTGCACACCGACGACCTGAAGGCCGACCCGCGCTGGCCACGCATCCGCGAGACGTTCCTCGAGCACGGCGTCGTCTCGGTGCTGGGCGCGCCGGTGCGCCTGGGCGGGGTGCCGGTCGGCACGCTCGACGTCTTCCTCGACCGGCCGCACGACTGGGACGACACCGAGGCGGCGGCGCTCGAGCGCTACACCGGCCTGATCGAGGCGACGCTGAGCACGGCGCTGGCGGCGCAGCGGGCGGGCGAGCTCGCGGGTCAGCTCCAGTACGCTCTCGACTACCGCATCGTCATCGAGCGCGCGGTCGGCTATCTGATGGCCCGCCGCGAGACCGGCGCCGAGCAGGCCTTCGACCTGCTGCGCAGCACGGCCCGGAGCCAGCGGCGCAGGATCGCCGAGGTGGCACAGCACCTGCTCGACACCGGGGATCTCCCCGGTTGAGCAGCGCTGGAGCGGGTAGTCGGCCCATATGGGTGAGTCGACGGTTTCCGATCTGCTGGTGGAGCGGCTGACGGCGTGGGGTGTCGAGCGGGTGTTCGGCTATTCCGGCGACGGCATCGACGGCGTGCTGGGCGCCCTGCGCCGGGCCGGCAAGCCGGAGTTCGTGCAGGCCCGGCACGAGGAGGCGGCGGCGTTCATGGCCGTCGCCCACGCCAAGTACGCCGGTGGCGCCGGCGTCTGCCTGTCCACGCAGGGCCCGGGCGCGGTGCACCTGCTCAACGGCCTGTACGACGCGAAGCTGGACAGCCAGCCGGTCGTGGCGATCGTCGGGCAGCAGGCGGCGACGGTGCTCGGCAGCGCGTACCAGCAGGAGATCGACCTCCAGCGGTTGTTCGGCGACGTCTGCGCCCAGTTCGTGCAGACCGCCTTCACGGCCGAGCAGGTGCCGATGCTGATCGACCGGGCGTTCCGGGCGGCGCTGGCCACCCGCGGGCCCACCTGCGTGATCCTGCCGCACGACGTGCAGTCCGAGCCCGCGCCCGACCCCACCGAGCACGAGCACGGCGTGCTGGTGACCAGCCCCGGTCTGCGCCCGGCGCGGCTGCTGCCGCGCGAGGAGGACCTTCGCGAGGCGGCCGATCTGCTGAGCTCGGGGGAGCGCGTCGCGATCCTGGTGGGTCAGGGGGCGTACGGGGCGGCGGGCGAGATCGCGGAGCTGGCGGACCGGCTGGGCGCGGGCGTGGCGGCGTCGCTGCTCGGCAAGCCGGTGCTCGACGAGGATCTGCCCTTCCACACGGGCGTGATGGGCCACCTGGGCACCACCGCCAGCGCCGAGCTGATGCGGTCCTGCGACACCCTGCTGCTGCTCGGCACGAACGACCCCTGGACCGAGTTCTACCCGGCGCCCGGCCAGGCCCGCGCGGTGCAGATCGACATCGACGGCCGCCGCCTCGGCGTCCGCTACCCGGTGGAGGTGCCGCTGCTGGGCGACGCCACCGCGACGCTGCGCGAGCTGCTCGCCCTCGTCGAGGCGGCTCCACGCAAAGAGTGGCGCGAGAAGGTCGAGGGCTGGGTCCGGCGCTGGCACGAGATCGCCGGATCCCGGGCCGCGGCGGCGGCCGAGCCGCTCAATCCGCAGCACGTCGTCCGGTCGCTCTCCGGTCACCTGCCCGCCGGCGCCCAGGTGGCGGTCGACGTCGGCTCGGTCGTCTACTGGTACGCCCGGCACCTGCGCCTGCCGGCCGGCGTGCCCGCGCATCTGTCGAGCACTCTGGCCTCCATGGGCTGCGGCATCCCGTACGGCCTCGGGGCCAAGCTCGAAGCCCCCGACCGCCCGGTCGTGGTCCTCTCCGGGGACGGCGGCTTCCAGATGCTCGGCCTGGCCGAGCTGGCGACCGTGGCCGCCCGCTGGCGGGACTGGGCCGACCCGCGCTTCGTCGTGTGCGTGCTCGACAACGGCGACCTGGCCGAGGTGAGCTGGGAGCAGCGCGAGATGGAGGGCGAGCCCCGCTTCGCCGCCTCCCAGGATCTGCCCCGTGTCCCGTACGCCCGCTACGCCGAGCTGCTGGGCCTGCGCGGCATCGAGGTCACCACCCCCGGCGCCATGACCGGCGCCTGGGAGAAGGCCCTGCACGCCGACCGTCCCACCCTGATCCACGCCGTGGTCGACCCCGCGATCCCGCTGCTTCCGCCGCTGCAGCCGCAGGAGAAGATCGACCAGATGTACGCCGGTCTGGAGGCCGAGGACACCGACCTGGCCCGCCGCGCCGCGGCCCACCTGCGCCGGGAACGCGCCGACGAAGCCTAGGGTGGCGGGCCGTTGCTACGGTCCCGCGCATGATCGCCGAAGACGTCGCCCGTCGATATCTCGAGCTGGCCGACGACCGGCTGCCCGGCTTGGTCACCGGGCTCCACATCGTCGGCTCGGCCGCGATCGGCGCCTGGCAGCCGGGCGTCAGCGACGTCGACGCCGTCATCCTGACCTCCCGCCCGGCGTCGGCGGACGACCTGGCGGCGCTGGCCGAGATCCACACATCGCTGGGCCGGCCGCACTTCGACGGCGTCTACCTGTCACCCGAGCTGGCCGCGACGTGGCCGGACGACCGACGGGAGGTCCCGTTCGCCGTGGACGGCACCCTGGTCACCGGCCGCCCGTGCGGCGAGCTCACCCCGGTCGTGTGGCTGATCCTGCGGAAGTACGGCATCGCGGTCCGCGGCCCGGCCCCGGAGGTCCGCGTCGACTACGACAACCTGCGCCGCTACCTGCTGGACAACCTCGGCGGTTACTGGCAGAACCAGGCCGCGCAGATCGCCGAAGCGTTGCCCACGATCACCGACCAGGTGCTCGACCCCGAGATCGTGACCTTCCACGTGCTCGGCCCGGCCCGCCTGCACTACACCCTGGCCTACGGCGACATCATCTCCAAGTCCGCCGCCGGCGACTATCTCTCCAAGCTCTTCCCCTCGTACGCCGACCTGGCCGCGAAGGCTGTCCGGTGGCGCGCGGGCACGGCGGAGGAGTTCGTGCGGGCCGATCTCGAAGCCGCGGGTCTCGCGGTCACCGAGGTGGTCGAGGACGCCACGCGCCGCTTCAGCTGAGAGCTGGCCAAAATCAGTCGGTGATTGGCGAGGTTGCCACTCGTGCGCCGGATCGAGCACGGTGAGGATCATCTGCATGCTCGTACAGATCTTGCTGTTCGACGGCTTCGACCCGCTCGACGTCATCGGCCCGTTCGAAGTCCTGGCCGCCGGAGGCGACGCGTCCGCCGGCGCGCTGGAGGTGCGACTCGTCGCGGCGGACGGCCCGCGCGAGGTGGTCGGCGGTGGCGACTGTCTGCGGCGGATCGTTCGCGCTGGCCATGGCCGGCCTGATCGAGGGCCGCCACGCGGTGACACACCATCAAGGCATGGACCGTGCTACCCATCCTGGGCACCTGGGACGTCGACCTGAAGACGCCGATCGGCACGCTGCACGCGGTCTACGTCTTCACCGAGACCGAGGGCGCCGTCACCGGCACGCGTCGCCTCATCCCACAGGACTGTTGAGGGGTGAGACCAGGCTGCGGGCCACCTGCAGGTCGGTGATCAGGACGTTGACCCAGCCGCCGCGGAGGGCGGCCTTGATGGCGGTGGTCTTGCGGGCGCCGCCGGCCACCGCGACCCGGCGGGGGACCGCGCGCAGCGTGTCGGCGCCGATGCCCAGCACCCGGTCGTCCAGTTCGGAGTCGATGTGCTCGCCGTTCGAGTCGAAGAAGCGGATGCAGACGTCGCCGACCGCGCCCGCCGTGCGCAGCGCCGGCAGCTCGCCCTCGGCCACCGCGTTGCCGCTCTCGCGCAGCAGCGGCGACGGCTCGATGCTGCCGATGCCGACCAGGGCCATGGTCAGGTCGTCGCACGCCTTCAGCACCGGCTCGATGTTCGGGTCGGTGACGAACATCTGCCGCATGTCGGCCGAGGCGAGCAGGCCCGGCGCCTGCAGATAGACGGCCTGGGCGCCGGTCAGCGCGGCCAGGCGGCCCGTGATCCGGGTCGCCTGGGTCTGCGCGGTCACGTTGCCGACCCCGCCGAGCATCTGCACCACCTGGTCGGCCACCTTGGTCGGCCGGGGGTGCATGGCCTCGACCGTGGCCAGGATGGTCGAGCTCCAGGAGGACACCCCGATGCGCTCGCCGCCCATCAGGGTGGTCTCCAGATAGACGGCGGCGGCCGCGCCCAGCGCCCGCATGATCTCGGGCTCGCCGTCCTGGTCGTCGGCGTCGGCCACGATCACCTCGGTGAGGCCGTACGCCTGCTCGATCTGCTCCTCGAGCTCGGCGTAGACACCCCGCGGCGCGATCACGGTGGTGCGGACGATGCCGAGCTCGACGGCCCGTTTGAGAAGCCGGCTGACCCGCGGCTGGGAGATGTGCAGCTGCTGGGCGATCTGCGGTTGCCGCATGCCACGCTCGTGGTACATGCGGGCCACCTTGGTGAGCAGTCGGATCTGATCGGTGGCGATCTCGTCCAGCGCGTTGGCTTCCATGCGGAGCAGAATATCCATTCAGTCGAAAGCGGTTAACGCACCGTCAGGATGACCCTTTGGTAGCGCTTCAAAGCGGGCGTGCCGCCGTCGGTCACCTCGAAGATCAGGTGGATCGTGTCACCGTGGACAGCGTCGGCTGGCACGGTGAAGGAAATGTTTGATCTGTTCGAAATGTCAAGATCTAGGGCGCCCGCGTAAGAGTCGGCGTCGGTGTACTGCCACCACCTGTACGACAGGCGGTCGCCGTCCGGATCCGATCCGCGCCCGTGCAATGTGACCTTGCGGCCGGGGGAGACTCGGAGATCAACGCCCTCCCGTACGGAAGCCCGCGGGTTGTGGTTGGCATCGCGATAGCGAGCGGAGACGCCCCAGTCGGCGCGAGCGGCGAAGTCGTTCTGCAGATCGGCCACCCAGCGCGTCTGCGGATATGTCCGGTCGGCCGCCTCGGTCGCCGGGTTGATGTCGGAGGTGTCGATCCAGCCCGAGGCGTTCGGCGCGAACCGGCCACCCCAGCCGCCGTAGGTCGGGTCCTCCGACGAGCGCAGCCCGTTGAAGTCCAGGAGGTAGAGGAACGAGGGCGAGTCGCCCTCGGAGATGAAGTCGTGAACGGCGTACGTCAGATTTTGATCAGGCCGCCAGCGGTTGTTCTCGTCGTCGCCCGGCGTCGGCTTGCCGTCGCGGTAGGTCCGGTACCGCTCGAGTAGCTTGCCGTGCCCGGTAAGGAAGTTCTCCTCCATGTACGGCGCCTTCAGCGCGTACTGCAGGGAGGCCGGCACCTGCCGCGTCCAGAGGTAGGCGAAGCTCCAGAACTGGCTCTGGTTGTCCACGATCTTCAGGTCGGGCCAGTTCGGCTTGATGTAGTCGTCGAGCGTCGCGTCCTGGTTGAGGATGTTGTAGATGACCACCTTCTCGCTGATCTTGCGCTGAAGAGCCGGCCAGCGGGACGAGCCCTGATATTTCTCCTGGATGGACTTGAGCGCCCGTGCGGTGGTGTTCAGGCCGCCCCAGGACTGGATGTAGAGCGGCCCGGGCTCGTCGGCCAGGATCCGCTGCTCGATGAGCCGCGAGCCCTCGGTGACCTGCGACATCTCGCTGACGTTGGAGACGTTTCCGATTTTGTACAGCGACCGCAGCTTGGCCGGCGTGGGGTATCCGGACGCGTGCCGCCGCAGGTTGGGGTAGAGCTTCGCGTAGAGGTCGATGTACTCGTTGACCCATGCGGTGCCGGTCCACCGGTAGGGCGCGACGGTCGCTCCGTCGCCGGCCCAGTGGTAGCGCGAGCTCGAGTAGACGATGCCCTCGATGTCGAACTCGTTGGCGTAATACAGGAAGCGGATGAACGAGTCCATGTCGTCCACCTCGCCGTCCTGCGAAACGATGATGCGGGGTTTGTCCGATTGATGAGCCTGAGCGGGGCCCGAAAAGGACAGAGGTAGGGCCGCTACCAGCGCCGCGGCGATCAGAAGACGAGCTCTCATACGCACTCCAGATGAATAGAAATTCACAAGTGCATCGGTACCGCGTTCGCACCGTAATGAGGCCGTGACCGAGGAGTCAAGGGCACCGACCCATTGACATCCGCGACATCCAGCGTTCACAGTAGGCGCATGGCCAATCGCCTATGAATGGATATTCAGCATGAAGGTGTTCCCTCGTTTGGCGGCCGCTCTGCTGCTGATGGCCGCGCTCGCCGCCTGCTCCAAGGTCCCCGGCGTTTTCGTCTACGAGAAGGACGGTCAGGCCGCGACCGGCGAGAAGGCCGCCGACGCGAAGTCCTACGTGGACGAGAATTGGTCCAAGATCGTGTCGACCGTGCACGACAAGGCGGTCGACGTCACGACGGTCGCCGCCGCGATCGAGAAGGACCCCAAGGCCGCGGGCGAGCAGTACGGACACCAGGCCGGAACGGGTAGCCCGTACGCGTACATGGTCAAGGGCGCCGGCACGGTCACGAAGGTCGACAAGTCGGTGCCGACCGGCCCGGTGACCGTCGAGGTGCCGCGGGCCGGCGGCAAGCCGCTGACCGTCACCATCGCCACCGGCCCGGTCATCGCCGGCACCGCGATCCGCGACGCGGTCGGCTTCATCTCGTTCGGCGACTTCACCAACCAGATCGAATACGCGAACGTCGCCAACGAGATCAACAACCGGGTCAAGACCGACGTCGTGGCCAAGGCCGACCTCCAGGAGGGTCAGAAGGTCAGCTTCTACGGCGCCTTCTCGGGGCTGCCCGGCGGCGGCATCTTCCTCGTGCCGACCGAGCTCCAGGTGGGCTGATGGAGATCCTCGAGGCCCACCACATCAGCAAGAACTACGGCGGCGTGCGCGCGCTCAAGGACGTCACCTTCACCGCGTACCGGGGCAAGGTCAACGTGCTGGTCGGTGAGAACGGCGCCGGCAAGTCGACGCTCATGAAGATCCTGTCCGGCTCGGAGCAGCCGACCTCGGGCGAGATCCTGCTCGACGGCGAGCCGGTGCACCTGGGCAGCCCGCGCGACGCCCAGGCCCGGGGGATCGGCATCATCCACCAGGAGCTGAGCCTGTTCCCGAACCTCTCGATCGCCGAGAACATGTTCGCCGGCCGGGAGCTGCGCCGGGGCAAGCGTTTCGTCGACAGCGCGAGCCAGCGTCGCCGTACGGCCGAAGTCCTGAAACGGCTCGGACAGGACCTCGACCCGAACACACCCGTGGGTGACCTTCCGATCGGCCAGCAGCAGCTCGTCGAGATCGGCCGGGCGCTGTTGGAGGACGTCCGGGTGCTCATCATGGACGAGCCGACCAGCGCGTTGTCCAACCACGAGGTCGACGTGCTCTTCGAGGTGATGGCCGACCTGCGCGAGCACGACGTCACCGTCATCTACATCTCGCACAAGCTCGACGAGTTCCGCCGCATCGGTGACTGGGTCACCGTCTTCCGCGACGGCAGCCTGGTCGCCCACGAGTCGATGAGCCGGACCGACACCGCCTGGATCGTCCGGGAGATGGTCGGCCGCGACCCCGACTCGCTCTACGTCCGCAACAGCTCGCCGGTCGGCGAGATTCTTCTTCAGGTACGGGGCCTGACCGTGCCCGGCCCGGCGCGCCCGCTCGTCGACGACGTGTCGCTGACCGTCCGCGCCGGCGAGGTGGTCGGCATCTACGGGCTGATGGGCGCGGGCCGCACCGAGCTCGTCGAGACCCTGATGGGCATGCGCAAGGCGGCCACCGGTGAGGTCCTGATCAAGAACCAGGCCGAGCCGAAGGGCACCGTCCAGGCCCGGATGGCGGCCGGGCTCGCGCTCGTGCCCGAGGACCGCCAGCGTGACGGCCTGGTGCAGAGCATGTCCGTGCGCGACAACATCCTGCTGGCCACCGTCGGCCGGATGACCCGCGGCGGCCTGCTCGACGGCGGGGCCGAGCAGCGCACAGCCAGGAGCAAGGTGGGCGAGCTGGCCATCAAGATCCCCGGTCTGGCCGTGCTGGTCACCTCGCTCAGCGGCGGCAACCAGCAGAAGGTCGTGCTCGCCCGGGCGCTGCTCACCGAGCCGGTGGTGCTGCTGCTCGACGAGCCCACCCGCGGCATCGACGTCGGCGCCAAGGCGCAGATCGCCGCGCTCATGGCCGACCTGGCCGCGCAGGGCTTCGGTGTCCTGTTCATCTCCTCGGAGCTGGCCGAGGTGATCGCCATGGCCGATCGGGCGCTGGTCATGGCCCGCGGCCGCATCACGGCCGAGTTCAGCTCGGCCGACGTAACCGAAGAAGCCCTGGTGACGGCTTCCGCATCCGACAGCGTCCTGGAGGCTGGCTCATGACCGACACCCACGTGGCCCCGCCGAAGAGCCCGGCGGCGCCGCCCGAGCCGAACCCGGAGGGCAACCGGGCGCTGGCCAAGGCCGCACTGTGGCTGCTGCGCGGCCGTACCCTCGTGGTCCTGGTCGTCCTGGTCGTCATCTTCAGCGCGATCTCGTCGGAATACCTGACGCAGAGCAACCTGATCCTGATGACCAAGCACGTGGCCATCAACGCGATCCTCGCCATCGGCGTCACCTTCGTCATCCTGACCGGCGGCATCGACCTGTCCGTGGGCTCGATCGCCGGCCTGGCCAGCATGGTCTGCGGCGGCCTGCTCTTCACCGGCCTGGCCGTGCCCGGCGGCCACCTCTTCTTCTCGGTCGCGGTCGTCATCCTGATCGGCATCGTGGTCGGCGCGCTGGTCGGTGCGGTCAACGGCGTGCTGGTCACCCGCTTCCGAGTGGCGCCGTTCATCGCCACCCTCGGCATGCTCTACGTGGCCCGCGGCGTGGCCCAGCTGATCAGCGACGGCGGCACCTTTCCCGACCTGGCCGGCACGCCCGCCCGCGGCAACCAGGGCTTCCACCTCATCGGCGTGGACAGCTGGCTCGGCATCCCGGTCGCCGTCTGGATCATGATCGTGGTCGCCGCCGCGGCCATCGTGGTCACCACCAAGACCCCGTTCGGCCGCCGGGTCTACGCGGTCGGCGGCAACGAGCGGGCGGCCGTGCTCTCCGGCATCAGGGTCAACCGCATCAAGATTGCCGTGTACGTCATCTCCGGCGCCTGCGCGGCGCTGGCCGGCCTGCTGCTCACCTCGGAGCTGGGCGCCGCCTATCCCGACACCGCCACCACCTACGAGCTGAACGCGATCGCCGCCGCCGTCCTGGGCGGCACCGCCCTGGCCGGTGGCCGCGGCACCATCGTCGGCACCGTCATGGGTGCTTTCGTCATCGGCTTCCTCAGCGACGGCCTGGTCCTCATCGGCGTCTCCACCTTCTGGCAGTCCGTGGTGAAGGGCGCCGTGATCGTCTTCGCGGTCGTCACCGAGCAGGCCCAGCAACGACTCCAGTCCTCCCTGAGCAAACGAACCGCCTGAAAGGATCCGCCATGAGAATTCGCCGCGCCATACTCCCGATCGGCGTCGCCGCCCTGCTCGCCCTCACCGCCTGCGGCGGCGGCGACTCCGACGACTCCGGCAGCAGCGGCGGTGGCCAGACCCCGGCCGCCTCGAAGCTGATCGTCATCATCACCCCGTCGCCCGACAACGTCTTCTTCAAGGCCGAGCAGGACGCGGCCGACGCCCAGGCCAAGAAGCTCGGATACGAGACCTTGGTGCTCAGCCACGACGACGACCCGACCAAGCAGAGCCAGGAGATCGACACCGCGATCTCCCGCAAGGCCGCCGCCATCATCCTCGACAACGCCGGCGCCGACGCCTCGGTCACCGCCATCCAGCGGGCCAAGGACGCCAACATCCCGACCTTTCTGATCGACCGTGAGATCAACAAGACCGGCGTCGCGGTCGCCCAGATCGTCTCGAACAACGCGCAGGGCGCCGGTCTCGGCGGCCAGGAGTTCGCCAAGCTGATGGGCAACAAGGGCGAGTACGCCGAGCTCACCGGCAAGCCCACCGACACCAACGCCGGCGTCCGCTCGCAGGGCTACCACGGCATCCTCGACCAGTACCCGGACCTGAAGATGGTCGCCCAGCAGACCGCGAACTGGGACCAGGCCGAGGCGTTGCAGAAGACGCAGACGATCCTGCAGGCCCACCCGAACATCAAGGGCATCATCGCCGGCAACGACACCATGGCCCTCGGTGCGTACGCGGCGGTCCAGGCCGCGAAGAAGGACATCGTCGTCGTCGGCTTCGACGGCAGCCCGGACGTCGTCAACTCGATCCTCAAGGACGGCATCAAGGCCACCGTGCTCCAGCCGGCCAGCAAGATCGCCGAGATGGCCGTGACCCAGGCCGACGAATACATCAAGACGGGCAAGGCCAGCCAGCCCGAGAAGCAGTCCATCGACTGCGTGCTGGTCAATCCCGACAACGCGAAGTCGGTCACCAACTTCGCGGTCGCCGGCTCCTGACGCTCCCCGCAACAAGGAAAGAAACGAGGACACCCATGCTGGTCGCCGACCCCACGGCCGCCGCCGCCTGGCATCGATTCCGGCAGGACTTCGCCGGCGCCGCACCGCAGCGGCGCCGCGAGATGCTGCGGCAGCGCGCCAACCAGTCCCGCACCACCGACCTCCAGATGATCGGCCGAGCCGGCCTGGGGCACGTGGGCGGCGACATGTCGGTCCTCGACATCCTGACCACCCTGTTCTTCGCCGTCCTGCGGGTCGACCCGGAGAAGCCGGAGTGGGCCGACCGTGACCGGTTCGTGCTGAGCAAGGGCCACACGGCCGGCGCCCTGTACGCGACCCTGGCGGCGGCCGGGTTCTTCCCGGCGGCCGAGCTGGACACGTTCGCCGGCCCACTCTCGGCCCTCAACGGCCACCCCAACCGGGTCAAGGTGCCCGGGGTGGAGACCAACACCGGCCCGCTCGGCCACGGCCTGCCGGTCTCCGTCGGCATGGCCGTGGCCGCCCGGCTCGCCTCCTCGTCCCGGCACGTCTACGTGGTGCTGGGCGACGGCGAGCTGCAGGAGGGCAGCAACTGGGAGGCCGCGATGACGGCCGGGCACCGCCGCCTGGCCAACCTCACCGCGGTCGTCGACCGCAACCGCCTCCAGCAGGGCGCCCGCACCGAGGAGACCAACGGGCTCGACCCGCTCGACGCGAAATGGAAAGCCTTCGGGTGGGACGTCGCCGAGGTCGACGGGCACGATCACCTGGCTCTGCTGGAGGTCTTCACCGCGCCCCGCGGCGAGCGCCCGCTGTGCGTCATCGCCAACACGACCAAGGGAAGAGGCGTTTCGTTCATGGAGGACCGCGTCGAGTGGCACCACAAGGTGCCCAGCGCCGCGCAGATCGAGGCCGCGGCCGTGGAGCTGGCCCGATGAGCGCCCCCACGCAGGAGGTCTTCGACTGCCGGGTGGCTTTCGCCGAGGAGCTGATCGCGCTGGCCCGTGAGGACGAGCGGATCGTGGCGGTCTGCAACGACTCGGTGGGTTCCAGCAATCTCGTCGGGTTCCAGAAGGAGTTCCCCGACCGGCTGATCAACGTCGGCATCGCCGAGCAGGACATGGTCGGCGTCGGCGCCGGCCTCGCCCTCAGCGGCTATGTGCCGTTCGTGTGCGGCGCGTCGCCGTTCCTGACCGGGCGGGCGTTGGAACAGATCAAGGCCGACGTCGCGTACAGCCAATCGCCCGTGGTCCTGTGCGGCATGAGCCCCGGCATGGCGTACGGCGAGCTCGGCCCGACCCACCACTCGATCGAGGATCTGTCCTGGTTGCGGGCGATCGCCGGGCTCGGCATCGTCGTTCCGGCCGATCCGGGCGAGACAAGATCGGCCGTACGCTGGGCGGCGTCCGCGGCCACGCCGGTCTTCCTGCGCGTCGGCCGGTTCAAGGTGCCCGCGGTGACCGACGGCTCGTTCGAGTTCGGCACGGCCGGGCTGCTGCGCGACGGGAGCGACGTGACGGTGGTGGCGACCGGAACGATGGTCTCCCGCGCCCTCGAAGCGGCCTCGGCCGCGGCGGACGAGGGAGTGTCGGTGCGGGTGCTGAACATGTCCACCATCGCGCCGCTGGACGAGGAGGCGATCCGGCGGGCCATCCGCGAGACCCGGGCGATCGTGACGGCCGAGGAGGCCACCACGACCGGCGGGCTCGGCGCCGCGGTGGCCGCCGTGGTGGTCACCGAGCCGGCCCCGGTGCCGATGCGCATGCTCGGCGTGCACCGCGAGTTCGCCCCCACCGGCACCACCGCGTTCCTGCTCGAGCACTTCGGGCTGACCGCCGGCGACATCCGGCGGGCGGCCGTCGAGCTGGCCCATGCCTGACGGCCTCGTCCTCGCGATCGACCAGGGCACTTCCTCGACGAAGTGCCTCCTGGCCGCCGCCGACGGCCAGGTCGTGGCGAGCGGATCGGCGCCGGTGCCGATCCGCTACCCCCGGCCGGGCTGGGTCGAGCAGGACGCGATCGAGATCCTCGACAGCGTCCTGGCCGCGGCGGCGGCGTGCCTGGAGGGGATCGACCGATCAGCGGTGGTGGCCGTCGGGTTCAGCACCCAGCGCGAGTCGGCGCTGATCTGGGACCGGCACACCGGCGCGCCCCTCGGGCCGGTGCTGGGCTGGCAGGACCAGCGGGCGGTCGGCGTCTGCGACAAGCTGCGCGGCGACGAGGCCCGGATCCGCGCGATCAGCGGGCTGCCGCTCGACCCGATGTTCAGCGCGGCCAAACTGCGGTGGCTGCTCGACGGCACGCCGGGCGCGCTGGTCGGCACGATAGATTCCTGGCTTCTGTACGCCTTGACGGGCTCCCACCAGATCGAGGTCGGCAACGCCTCGCGGACCCAGTTGCTGGATGTCCGCTCGCAGAATTGGAGCCCCGAGCTCCTCGGCCTCTTCGGAATCCCGTCGACAGCGCTACCGGAGATCACGCCGTCGCAGGGGGAGCTGGGCCGGATCGGCGAGCGCGGGGGAGTGCTGGCCGGCCTCCCGATCACCGCCGTGCTCGGCGACTCGCACGCGGCCCTCTACGCGCACGGTTCCGAGGCCGACGACGGGGTGAAGGTCACCTACGGAACCGGCTCGTCGGTGATGCGCCTCGGCGCGCCGGCCTCCGGCGACGTCTGCCTCACGGTGGCCTGGAACGACCGGCTGGCGGCCGAGGGCAACATCCGGTCGTCGGGAGCCACCGTCGCGTGGCTGGCGTCGTTCCTGTCCCTCTCGCCCGAGCAGATCGGGCAGATGGCGGCGACGGCGGAGAGTGACGGCGTCTTTCTCGTGCCCGGGTTCGGCGGGCTGGCCGCGCCCTGGTGGGACGACACCGCCGTCGGCCTGATCAGCGGCCTCACCCTGGGCACCCGCCCGCCGCAGCTGGCCCGGGCCGCCGTCGAGTCCATCGCCCACCAGGTGGCCGACGTGGTCGACGCCATGGGCGGCGCCTCCCGTGTCCTGGCCGACGGCGGCGCCAGCGGCAACGACGTGCTCATGCGGATCCAGGCCGACCTGCTCGGCGTACCCGTCAAGCGTGCCCGCACCTCCTCCCTGTCCGCCCTCGGCGCCGCCTCTCTGGCCGGTGGCCTGACCCCGGCCGTCACCTACGACGAGTTCGTTCCCTCCGGTGACGCCACGGCATCCCGTTCCGCCTGGCGCGACGCCGTCCGCCGCGCCCTTTCCAGCAAGGAGTCCCGATGACCGAGTACCCCCGCTTCGGCGCCGGACTGTGGCACTTCGCCACCTACGTCGACCGCTACGCCACCGACGGCTACGGCCCGTCGCGCACCACTCTCGAGGCGATCGAGCTGGCCGGGCAGGTCGAGGACCTGTCGGTGGTCGACCTCAACTACCCGTTCACCCGGGGCGTCGGCCTCTCCGAGGTCAAGGACGCCCTGGCCGCGCAGGGCCTCACGGCCATCGGCATCACCCCCGAGATCTATCTGCGCAAGTTCAGCCGCGGCTCGTTCACCAACCCCGATCCGGCCGTCCGCAAGGCCGCGCTCGACCTGATGCACGAGGCGGCCGGCATCGTGCGCGAGCTGGGCGCCGATTACGTGAAGATCTGGCCCGGCCAGGACGGCTGGGACTACCCGTTCCAGGTCGACCACCGCACCCTGTGGAAGCTGGCCGTCGACGGCATGCGCGAGCTGGCCGGCGCCCACCCCGACCTCAAGTTCGCCATCGAGTACAAGCCGCGCGAGCCGCGGGTCAAGATGACCTGGGACTCGGCCGCCCGCTCGCTGCTGGGCATCCAGGAGATCGGCCTGGACAACGTCGGCATCCTGCTCGACTTCGGCCACAGCCTGTACGGCGGCGAGTCGCCGGCCGACGCGGCCCAGCTGATCATCGACCACGGCCGCCTGTACGGCATGGATGTCAACGACAACCTGCGCGGCTGGGACGACGATCTGGTCGTCGGCACCGTGCACCTGACCGAGATCTTCGAGTTCTTCCACACGCTGCGCAAGAACAACTGGGACGGCGTCTGGCAGCTCGACCAGTTCCCGTTCCGCGAGGACTCGGTCGACGCCGCCCGTACGTCGATCGGCATCCTCAAGCGCATCTACCGCGCCCTCGACCGCCTCGACACGGCCGCGCTGGCCGAGGCCCAGGAGCGGCAGGACGCGATGGCGGCCCAGCGCATCGTCCAGAACGCCCTGTTCGGCGAGGTCAAGGAGTAGCCATGCGCCTTCGCCTGCTGGCGGTGTGTGCGGTCGCCGCGTCCCTGACCATCTCGGCGCCCGCCGCCGCGCACCCCTCCGCCTCCTCAGTGAAACCGCGCACGGTCGTCACCACGGACATGGAGCAGGACGACCTCGCCTCGCTGATCCGCTATCTGCTCTACACCAACGACGTCGACACGCAGGGCATCGTCTACACCAGCAGCAAGTTCCACTGGGCGGGCGACGGCCAGGGCACCGAGTTCTTCCTGCCCGATCGCGAATACACGACACCGCAGACCTCGTGGCGCTGGACGGGAACGCGGACCATCCAGGATCAGGTCCTCCCGGCGTATGCCAAGGTCTATGGGAATCTGAAGAAGCACGACCCGGACTATCCCTCGCCGGCCAGGCTGCGCTCCCTCGTCCGGGTCGGCAACATCGACTTCGAGGGGGAGATGTCGGCCGACACGCCCGGCTCCGACCTGATCCGCGACCTGCTGCTCGACAAGGACCCGCGACCCTTGTACCTCCAGGCGTGGGGCGGCACCTCGACCATCGCCCGCGCGCTGAAGTCCATCGAGGACCGCTACGCGCGGACACCGCAGTGGAAACGGGTGCAGGCCGCCGTTTCGGCCAAGGCGGTCATCCTCGCCAGTGGCTTCCAGGACGAGACCTACGCGAACTACATCGCGGTGAAGTGGCCGGCGCTGCGCGTCGAGGAGCTTTCGGCGGGGTACGCGACCTGGGGTTACAACTGCGATTGGGGCGGCGCCGGCAATGTGCGCGGTCTGCCGGCCGACCGTGTCTACTTCACCGGGGCCTGGACCAAAGCCAACATTCAGATCGGGCCGTACGGGTCGTTGTACCGCTCCTGGCTCGACGGGCAGGCCATGCCGGGCGACCCGCTCGACATCTTCGGCCTCCCCTCGGAGGCCCCCAAGGGCTGGTGCAAGCCCCTGGAGCCGTACGACTTCCTGTCCGAAGGGGACAACGTCGCCTTCAACCCGTTGCTGGACACGGGAATCCAAGCGCCTTCCCGCCCGGCCCTCGGCGGCTGGGGCGGCCGGGCCACGCAGGTCTCGGCCTCGCCCAACCTCTGGAAGCTCGTTCCCACCGAGAAGGACGCCTCCGGCGCCGACGTCGAGGATCTGACGACGCTGCGCTGGGCCGCGGCCGCCCAGAACGACTTCGCCGCCCGCATCCAGTGGACGCTGATGCCGTCGTACCGGCGGGGAAACCATGCCCCGGCGGTCCAGGCCGTGGACTCCGTGCGCGCCAAGCCGGGCGCCTCCGTCTCGTTGTCCGCCCGCACGCCGGACCCGGACCGCGACCGGGTGGCCGTGCGCTGGTGGCAGTACCGCGAGGAGGGCACCTATCCGGGCGCGGTCACGGTGACCGCCCGCGGCGACCGGGCGACGGTGAAGGTGCCGTCGGACGCCGAGCGGGGCCAGACCATCTCGGTCATCGTCGAGGCCACCGACAACGGTGAGCACCCGCTCACCCGCTACGACCGGGTAATGATCAAGGTCGGTTGAGGCCGTCCAGCATCAGGTTGAGGGTGAACGTGAAGCGGTCCGCGGTGGAGCCGGAAGTCAGCTCGGCCGCGTACCGCCTCGTGTTCGGGAAGGAGTCGGGCAGGCCGGTCAGCCGGCTCATGAGCTCGTCGCGGCCGGCCACCCAGCCGTCACCGCCGACCAGGGAGACCTCGAGGCTGTGGGCGGTGACGTACAGGTTCAGCGCGTCGACGGCCCAGGCCGCGGTCTGCGGCTCGATGCCGCCCGCGAGCAGGATGGCGAACATCCCCTCGCCGACGCGCAGCGTGTCCGTGTTGGTCGGCGCGGAGGCCAGGGCAGCCCGGGAGATGCCGGGGAAGCGCAGATATTGCTCGCGCAGCCGGCCGCAGACGCTGATGATCTGCTCCCGCCAGGCGGCGGGGTCCGGCTCGGGCAGGTCGATCTCGGCGCACAGCCGGCCGATGAGCAGCTCGTCCAGGTCCTCCTTGTTGACCACGTGGGCGTAGAGCGACGACGGGCCCGTCTCCAGCGCGGTGGCCACCCGCCGCATCGTCAGGGCCTCGAAGCCCTCCCGCGCCACGATGTCGAACGCCGTGTCGAGGATGAGGTCGACCGTGATGGGCTTCTTCGCCCCGCGGGACGGGCCGCGGCGCAGGCCGGCATCGGCCGGGACCGCGCCGAACTGGCGCCGAGCCGTGCGCCGCTGCTCCGGAGTCGGTGACATACCAGCAGCTTAGCGCATTCGGCGAACAGTGTTCTGTTTCACTAAGAACAGCGTTCGTATTGACCCGAACACTGTTCTGATTCATGGTCGTCGTATGCGTACATCACCGCGATCCCTGCGGGAGGCGTGGGTGGCCCTGGCCGGGCTGTCCGCCGTGTTCCTGTTCGAGATGCTCGACAACTCCATCCTCACCGTCGCCCTGCCCACGATCGGGCGGGAGCTCCACGCGTCGGCCACCGCCCTGCAATGGGTCACCGCCGCCTACGCCGTCGTCTTCGGCGGGCTCATGCTGGCCTTCGGCGCGGTCGCCGACCGCTACGGCCGCCGCCGCGTCATGCTGATCGGGCTGGCCCTGCTCGCGGTGGCCAGCCTGGCCACCGCCTTCGTCACCACCGCCGAGGAGCTGATCGCGGTCCGCGTGGCCATGGGTGTCGCGGCCGCCATGACCACGCCGGGCTCGGCCGCGCTGGCCTTCCGCCTGTTCGACGACGACCGCCTGCGCGTGCGGGCCTTCAACGTGATCTCGACCGTCGGCATCGTCGGCCTGGCCATCGGCCCGACGGTCGGCGGCTTCGCCCTCGCGATCGCCCCCTGGCAGGCCCTGCTGCTGGTCAACGTGCCGATCGCCCTGCTCGCCATGGCCGGCGTGTGGTCCGGCATCGCCCCGGACGACGCGGCCGGCCTCAACACCGACCCGGTCGATGTGGCCGGCGCGGTCCTCGGCACCGCCGCCATCGTGGCCGCGCTGGTCGCGCCGACCCTGTTCGTCGACGAGGGCGCCGGCGCCTGGGCGCCCTGGGCCCTCACCGCGGCGGCCGTCGCCGCCGCGGTGCTCTTCGTGCTCCGCGAGCGCTCGGCCCGGCACCCGATCGTCGACCTGAAGCTGGTCGCCCACCCGCTGGTCTCCAGCGGCCTGGCCTTCAAGGCCGCGACCGGGCTGGCCATCGCCGGCGCCGGCTATCTCATGACGCTCCAGATGCAGCTCGACTGGGGCTGGTCGGCCGGCTTGGCCTCCCTCGGCATGCTGCCGCAGGTCGTCGTCCTGATCGCCGGCGGCGCGCTGCTCAACCCACTCGTCAAGCGCTTCGGCCTGGAACTGACCGGCCGGCTCAGCGCGGTCGCGGTCGTGGCCGGCCTGGCCGTCTACGCCCTGCTCGGCCGCCACGGCTACCTGTGGGTCGCGGTCGCCCTGGTCCTCATGGCGGCCGGCCTGCGCCTGGTCGGCGTCCTCGCCGGCACCAGCGTGCTGCGCGGCCTGCCGGAGAGCCGGACCTCCATCGGCGTGGCCCTCACCGACACCGCCTCGCAGGTGAGCAGCGGCGCCGGCCTGGCCGCGGCCGGCACCATCCTGGCCGCGATGTTCACCGGCCCGCTCACCGCCACACCCTGGACCGCCGGCCAGACCGCGGAGTTCCACGGCGCCCTGACCGCCGCCGGCCTCACGCTCACCGTAGTCGCCGCGGCCCTGGTCGGCTGGGGCATCCTCAGAGGCGCCGGTGGTCGTAGTAGCGCGTCACCGACCCGTCCGGCTCCGGCACACACCGGTAGTGCTTGAGGAAGTCCCAGAGCAGCGGGCACTCCTCGGCCATGGTGTTGTGCGACCGGTAGAGGTTCTTCGTCACCTTGACGACCGGGATGCCGCGCCGCTTCCAGCTCCAGGTCTGGAAGCGGCGGCGATATCCACTGCGGCCCTCCTGGACGACGTCGCCCAGGGTGAGCCCGTTGACCCGCAGGTGATAGCCGGCCCAGGCGTCGAGCTGGTTGTCGATGTCGTCCCACAGCGTGCCCTCGAGGAAGGCCAGATCGCCGTAGCCGTAGATCTGATACGTGGGGATCGGGCGGTTGCTGGCCGGATGGGCGACGCCGTCGAGGGTGACGTTGCCGGCCGCGTCGGGAGCGGCGGTGAACGAGGTCGAGGCCACGGCGGCGAAATACTCGGGGAAGGCGATGGCCAGGTTCTGGGTGACCGAGCTGCCGGCCGACTGGCCGGTCGAGTAGAAGCGGGTGGGGTCGACGTCGTACCGGGCGATGACGGTCTCGCGCAGCTGCCGGAAGAATGACAGCGAGTCGCGGTGGCTGACCGAGACGGAGTTGACGCTGTACTGCTCGCAGACGACGACGAGCAGGAAGCCCTCGCGCCGGGCGACCTTCCACCACTGGGTGGCGTCGAGGAACACCTTGTCGGTCTGGCTGTTGCCGGGCCAGACGAACAGGACCGGCGCGTTCCGGCGGGCCGACTCGGGGCGGTAGACCAGATATTCGCGGACGAAGCCGTTCACGGTCATCGTGTGGACCTCGACGCCGAGGCGGTCGTAGTCGGCGCGCTCGAAGAGCTGATTGCCGTACGCGAAGAAGTTCTCGTACCGGGTGTAGAAGGTCAGGAAGGCGAGAATCTGCCGCGTGGACACACGTCCGTGCCGCACCACGGTCCGGGCGATCGGGCCGGCGTGCGACGTCATCCAGCGGTCGCCACGGTTGGCCTTCTTCCAGTAGGCGAGGCTCGGGCCGATGGAGCGGCGGGGATCGGCGTACAGGGTCGGCAGAACCGTTTCGTCATAACGGATCAGGTCGAATCCGGGCGGGAACACGACGGGCGTGTAGCCGTCGGTCGTCCCGTCGAACGTCCGCGACGCGTACCCGTCGAGGTAGTCCTGTCTCAGGCCGGGCGAGTCGACGTACGCCTGGGCGATGACCCGGAGAGGGTGAGCGACGGCCCACGCCTCGAGCGCGGGGCCGCCGGCGCCGTAACCGACCAGATAGTGCAGGCCGAAGATGGAGAAGTAGCGGTTGCTCTGGAAGAAGGCCAGGGCCGCGCCGACGTACGCGGCCTCCTCCTCGGGTGTTCCCCAGCCACCGGGCCCGGGTTCGAGGATGAACAGGCCCTCCTCGCGCTCGTCGGCGATCCTTCGCCACTCGCGGACGACGGCGTCCGATCCGCCCTCCGGCACGGCGATGACGGTGAAGTAGGAGCGGATCGGGGTCTCGGGGGAGATGTAGACCTTTGCCGTACGGCCATTGTCGAACGACTTCGTCCACCAGCCGGCCATCTCGCGGGGCAGCTTGTTGGCCCGGGAGTAGTCGTAGCCGGGGAACGGGCGGCCGTCGAGGGAACGCGCGGCGCCGGTCGACGCCGATGCCGGGGTGGGGGACAAGCCGGCGGCCACGGCGAGGGCGGCGCTGCCACCTAGGAGGGTGCGTCGGTCCATGGGGCGTCCTTTCGGGGTTCGAGGTGGTCGCGGGTGCGGCTCAGGGCCAGCCGGGCGTGTTCCTTGCCGCCGACCTGGGCGACGAGCGTGGCGCGGGGAATCTCCAAGGCGTAGGGGAGGCCGGGCGGCAGCGCGCCGAGGATGCCGGTGATGTCGATGCCGCCCTCGCCGGGGAAGAGGCGCTCGAAGCGGGCGGTGTGGATGAGGCCCTCGTTGGTGGCCGGCACGGCCGGGGGCGCGTCGCAGACGTGCACGAAGTGGAACCACTCGGCCGGCAACTGCCGCAGGTCGGCCACGCTCGAACCGGATCGCGCGAAGTGCAGGAGGTCGACGAGGATGCCGGCGTTGGGCTGGGCGGCGCCGCGCAGAACCCGTACGGCCGAATTGAGGTCCGGTGTCTCTGTCCAGGAGGGAAACTCGAGGTCGACGGTGAGCCCGAGCGGCCGGGCCATCTCGCACAGCAGCGCGAACCGGTCGGTCTTGCGGGCCCGGTCGGGGTCGGGAAGCTGGCAGATGACGTGCCGCGCTCCGAGTTCGGCGCCCGCCTCCAGGAAGCGCTGGAAGTCGCGCGGGTCCTCGTCCGGGCTGATCCGGGCCAGCTCGATGTCGAGTACCTCGATGCCGGTGGCGGCCAGGCGCACCTTGGTCGTGCGCATCAGGGCCGGGTCGGTGGCGAGCGGATAGTGCGGCTCCTGCGGCGTGACCCGTGTCAATCGCAGGCCCACATAGCGATATCCGGCCTCGGCCGCCGCGTCGACCAGCTCGGGCGGCGACAGGCTGAGTGCGGTCAGATGGGCCAGGGAGAAGTCGTGGCGCTGGTCCGGTTCCTTGCGCTGCCGTAGTTTGAGCAGGCGCCGCTCACGCTGGGCGGCCATCCGGACGGGCGCGCCGGCCGGGCCGTACCCGTCGTAGCCGTCGAGGCGCTGGACCACGGCGAAGAAGACGCGGTGCCCGAGCATCTCGGTGGAGAAGTGCAGATAGGCGCCGTGCTCGTCGCGGTCGTAGAGGACGGAGTGCTCGCGCAGCGCGGCCAGGAAGTCCGGCGCCAGCTCGAAACGGGCGTCGAGGTCGGCGTAGTAGTTCTCCGGGATCTTCAGCACGTGCTCGCGCATCGCCCGGGCGGCGGCGATCGCGTCGCCGGTGCGAAAGGCGACGTGCTGCGGATTGGGGATGACCGGGGCCCAGTCGCCGCGGCGCATCGGTGCGGTGTTCAGCGCGATCCGCACCCGGCGGCCGGGGTCGGCGGCGGCCCGGCTGAGGATCGGCCCGAACGGCGCCGCGATCTCGGTGGTCCCCTCGGCGCTCAGGCCGAGCACGGCACGGTAGAAGAGCGTGGATTCGTCGAAGTCGTCCACCTCGTCGGTGAGGGATACGTGGTCGATTCCGTCGATGTGTTTCTCATGTGGAGAGGTCACCTTCTGGAAGTCCCGGAGCCAACTCTCGTTGCGTACGAGAAAAATCGAAGTGCCGTCCGGGGCCGCGATCGAAGCGAGGTCGGCCTCTTCCGGTTGCCGCAGCCGGGGAAGCACCGGGGCCAGCAGCCGTTCGGCCCGTGCGGTCGAGCGGGCCGGATCGGCGGTCTCCACGGCCAGCGCGCACACGGTCGCCGTGCCCGGGGCGACCGTCCGCTGCGCCGCGAAGTTGAGAAGGATGCGAGCCGTGCCCTGCTGCCACAGCTGCACCGGCTTGGAGCGATGCTTCCCGGAGTTGACGAAACCGAGCGCCGTCAGCGCATGGGAGACCTCGGGCCCGGAGATGTCGTCGACGGCCAGCTCGGTGAAGACGATGCCGGTCAGCTCGGGCGGCTTCTCGTCGGCCTTCAACGCGAGCACCGAGCGCATCCCGTTGATGGCCGCGTGCCGCGGATCGGCCTGCCGGTAGACGTCGTTCGACACTTCGAGCGACAGCGGCCCGTCGTAGCCGGTGTCGTCGACGTACCGGGCGAAGGTGGCGACGTCGAGCTCGCCCAGGCCGGGGAAGAGCCGGTGGTGCCGGCTCCGCTCGGCCACGTCCATGGCCGTGCCGGGCGCGTCCGCCAGCTGAACGTGGAAGATCTTCCCGCCCGGAACAACGCGGATGCTCTTGGCGTCCGGCTCCTTGATCAGCACATGGAAGCTGTCCAGGCACAGCCCCAGCGCCGGATGATCCGCCATGCGCACGATCCGCCACGCGTGCGCGGTCGTGTTGACGAAGCGCCCCCAGGCCAGCGCCTCATAGGCCAGCCGCAGCCCGTTCCGCTCGGCCACACCGGCCAGCGCCCGCAGCTGCTCCGCCGCCAGCTCGTCGTCATCGACGGCGTCCCCGGACATCGACGAACTGACCACCACGGTCCGCACGCCGATCTCGCCCAGCACGGCGAAGGTCCGCTCGGCCCGCCGCAGATGGCCGCGCAGCACCGCCGGCGGCACCGCCTCGAAATCCGAGAACGGCTGATAGGCGTCCACCGCGAGCCCGCGGCGCGCACACTCGTCCCGGATCCTCCGCGGCCCCCACGAGGTGCTGACCAGGTCACTCTCGGCCAGCTCAACCCCATGGAACCGCGCCGCCGCGGCCGCCGCCAGCTTGTCCTCCAACGTCCCCGACAGACAGTGCGTGGCGATCGTCAGCCGCCGACCCGATGGACGTACTGGATAGTTCATTAACGGCCGACGACTGAACCCATCGATCGTCATCATGGCGTGACCTTAACCCCGTACCGCTTCGCGGTCCAGTAGGTCCACAGAGCGGATCAGAGCCGAACGTCGCGGCCTTGTTGACGCTGCGTGACTACGCGTCGTGGAATGGAGCTGGTCCCGCGGGGATCTGCTTCGCCATCAGGCAAAATTCATCGCCCTCCGGGTCCTCCAAGACCCGCGGCCGACGATACTCGACCGCTTGGACCCGAGATCAAGCAGCCGAGTCAACTCCTCAGCCTCGCCCCGCGGATCGCCACGCCGGTCTCGTCGCGAGCGAAGACGCGATAGTTCGGGACCTCACACCAGAAGGGGCGGCACCGAAATCTGGGGTGCTCTGACAGTGCCTCCCTGGAGAGCGCCGAAAGCGGTTACATGGAAGGCATGGAACTTCAACCCGTCCGTCCCACAGTGAAGACGCCCGCGCAGGCGTTCACCGGGGACGTCTACATGACCCCGATCTACAACGGGACCGGCCCGTCACGGATGACCGTTGCTCTCGTCCGGTTCACGCCGGGCGCCCGCACCAACTGGCACTCGCACGCCGTGGGACAGACCTTGCACGTCACCGAGGGCGTGGGCCTGGTCGGCATCCGCGACGGCTCGGTCCTGCACATCCACGCCGGCGAGACGGTCATCTGCCCGCCCGGCGAGGAACACTGGCACGGCGCCGCCCCCGGCACCTTCATGAGCCACCTGGCCATGCTCGAGGCCAAGCCCGACGGCGGCGACCCCACCACCTGGCTCGAGCCTGTCCCCGACGACCTCTACCTGAAAGCCGCCCAGCAGTGACCACCCGCCTGGAAGCAACGACGACGATCGCCGCCTTCACCGCCACCGGCCGCATCCCGCAGCTGCGAGAGGCACTGAACGGCGCTCTCGACGCCGGCCTGACGATCAGCGAGATCAAAGAAATTCTGATTCAGATGTACGCCTACACGGGCTTCCCGAGAAGCCTCAACGGCCTCGGCGCTTTCATGGAGGTGCTGGCCACCCGGCGTACAAACGGAATCGAAGACCAGCCAGGCACCCAGCCGTCACCGCCCCCACCCGGCACCGACATGCTGAGCCTGGGCACCGACAACCAGACCAAGCTCGTCGGCGCCCCGGTGACCGGCCCGTTGTTCGAGTTCGCCCCCACCATCGACCAGTTCCTGAAGTCCCACTTGTTCGGCGACATCTTCGCCCGCGACAACCTCGACTGGCAGACCCGCGAGGTCGCCACCGTGGCCGCCCTTTCGGCCCTGGACGGCCTCGAATCGCAGCTGCGCTCCCATGTGGGCGTCGCGCTGAACACGGGTGTCACCGAGGCAGAGCTCCGAGAAGTGGCCTCCACCCTGAACACCCACGTCGGCGAGGCCGCGGTCGCCCGCTTGAACGAGGTCCTCGCGTCGCGCTGAGACGCTAGAGAAGCCGGTGGCCGGCCGCGGTGATGTGGGCGGCCAGCACCGCACCCGAGGTGTCCTCGGACCACGCCGCCCGTCACTGCCTTCCCACTCGCCTATCATGATCGGCTATCTTGCCCGAGTGCGGATTCAGGTGGTGGAAGGGGCGCTCGTCGAAGTGCCCACAGCCGACGCGACGGGCATGGACCGGCGGGCTTTCGGCGAGTTCATCGGTCCCCGGGGCGAGCTGGCCTCGTATGCCCTGGGCTGGACCACCGGCGCCGACCCGCACGTGGGCCGGCTGTCGGTCGGCATCGGCGCCGGCAACCCCGGCGGCGGCACCTTCCACGCGGTGATCTTCGACCACGGCGACGGCCACGCCTTCTCCCTGATCGACGAGCCGTTCGAGAAGGTCCCCGAGGGCGGCCCCGACCTGACCGCCGACCAGGCCCGCGCCCACGAGGACCTGCCGTTCATCTGGGCCGTGGCCGACGCGGTCATGGAACGCGACCGCCGTGCGTGGTGGCTGCAACACTGGCTCCTGGGCACCACCAGCATCCAGACCGGCGAGGTCTTCGAAAAGACCGAGCCCATCCTGTACGTAAGCCACGACGCCGACGACGGCATGTGGCAGCTGATCGGAGCCTCGGACGCCAACCCGAAAACCGGAAAGCTGGGCCACCTCTCCCACGCCGTCGACGAGGACCCCACCTTGCTCGACATCCTCGACCTGGCCCCGGGGGAGTGCGTAGAACGCGAGGGCCCCGGAAGGCCCTGGACGCCGAGTCGGTAGTCGGGCACCGCTTTGGATGGCCGCGTGTCTACGCCGCTATCGGCCATTGCGTTCTGATCTCCCGTGATTAAGTGGTGCTTTTAATGGTTACTCGATCTCAGGGGGTGGGTCGGGGAGACCAACGGCGTTTACTGAGCTTGGAGATACTTCGATACTCGCGGCGCTCCCGACTACCTGTCTACTTAGTTCTTCAAGCCTTTGTTTATGAGCCACAGCGTGCTCCAAGCGTGCGCGTTCCGCCGCAGCCCACTTCGAATGCCAACGCTCAACAAAAGTCGGCAGCCATTCCGCTACAGCTCCCGGATCACGTAACACTTTGACCAGTAAATGTATCGCGGCTGCGCCGGCGCCCGCGCCTGCGCCTGGAAATAACAGCTCCATCCACAGGGGTGATTGCATTCCCAGAGCCGCGACATGGGGGTTGAGTGCCGGTAGGATCAGAATCCCGGGCTCCCAGCGAGGGAATTCCAGATATTCAATCTCCCGGACCATGTCCCACAGTTCGTTCAGCTGCCCACATAAGTTACTGAGCCGAGCGAGCGTAAAATCCTGATCCGCAAATCGGCTGGGCGCGACCGCCCTGGCCTCCCTCTACATTGCTGGGTAAGAGCGACGAGCACCGTTGCTGCCGGCTGCTGTTCCTGGACTCTAGAGCCCTAAACCCGAGTGTTCGAGCCGAGGCGAAACTTTATCGGGTCTCCTCGTGATGCCAATACGACGCTGCCGCGCGTGATGGCCTTTGGCAGGGCGCAATGGCGGTCATGGCTCGACCGTTGGCTGGCACATCTGCAACGACCAGTGCGGGCGCATGAGGAATGTCCAAGCGGGCAACAGCGAACCGAAGCCAAGGGTTGGTGAGGGGGGCGACAAGACCATGCGGGCCGCCTACTTGATCGTCCTCCGGATTCGCCGCCGAGCGTCCGCACCTGGCTACCCGGCGGAAACGGGGACGTCAAGTGCTGCCGATGCGCAGGCGATTTCCGTCCGGGTCCGTCAGGTGGATCTCCCGCCCCCAGGGCGCCTCCTCGATGGCGACCCCGAACTCGGCGGCTACGGCCTCGATATCGCCGACGTGCAGGTACAGGAGCGTGTCGGGTCGAGCATCGTCGCGATGCTCCGACAGGAAGATCTGCATCGGCCCACGCGAGATGCAGAGAAACAAGGGGAAGCCGGGCCCGAAGCGGTGCTCCCACTGTCGGACAAAACCGAGCCGGCCGTACCAGGCCTCTGACGCTTGGGCGTTCTCCGTATGCAGGATGGGCGTGATCTTCTCGTCCATGCGGCCATCCTGGCAGACGAAGGCCGGGCCCCGCGCGAAGCAGGACCCGGCCGATGAGCTCGTCTACCAGCGCAGGAAGTTGTTCTGCGTCTGGGCGTTGAACTCCTTTGTGCGGAAGAACTTCGCGATGTTCGTTCTCGGGTCCTTCAGGTCGAGGACGTCGATGCCCTTCGCGATGTCGTTCGAGAAGATGTAGCCGTTGTACCAGTACGCGGACCACGAACCGCCACCCACCGGGGTGGTCAGGGAGATGGGGCCCCGCTCCCAGTAGGCGATCTCCTTCGGGCGGCGCGAGTCGGTGAAGTCCCACACCGAGATGCCGCCCTGGTACCAGGCCTGGACCATGATGTCGCGGCCGGGGACCGGGATCAGGGAGCCGTTGTGGGCCACGCAGTTCTCGGTGTCCGCGTTCGTACGGGGAATCTTGAAGTAGCTGCGGAAGACCAGCTTGCGCTTGCCCACGATGTCGTAGACGGCGTCGGCGCCGAGCTTCGGGCCGAAGCGCTCGTTGCAGGTGGCCAGGCCGCCGCCGCCGAGCTCGTCGGTGAAGACGATCTTCGTGCCGTTGTTGTTGAAGGTCGCCGAGTGCCAGAACGAGAAGTTCACGGTGTCGCGGACCGTGGTGATGACCTTCGGCGCCGTGCGCTTTGAGATGTCGAACAGGACGCCGTCGCCCATGCAGGCGCCGGCCGCGATGTCCTTGTCGGCGTAGACCGTGATGTCGTGGCAGCCGGTCGTGGCGCTCTTCTGCTCGCCGTCGCCCTCGTAGCCGCCGTCCGGGAAGATGACCGGTGTGGCCACCACCGCGGCCGCCGCCGGGTTGCGCTTGGGCACCTTGATGATGGAGATCTTGTCGTGCGGCAGGGCGCAGTTCGGCAGGTCCACCGTCGACAGGTTGTACGAGGAGATGTAGAGGTAGACGTTCGGGTCGCCCTTCTTGCCGGGGACCAGTGTCTGCGTGTGTGAGCCGCAGTCCGTCTTGACCGACTTGAGGTAGACCGGCGTCAGCGGGTTGCTGATGTCGAAGACCTTGATGCCTTCCCAGCGGGCGCCCGGGTTGTCCGTCGTGGAGCCGGTGCTGGTGCAGCCGTCGTCGGTGCGCTGCGAGTCGGTGCCCAGGAAGAGCAGGTTGCCGCTGACCGAGACGTCGTTCTGCGAGCCCGGGCAGACCACCTGGGCCGCCTCGAACGGCGCCTTCGGGTTGCTGATGTCGTAGACGGTGAAGCCGTTGTAGTTGCCGCTGTAGGCGTACTTGCCCTGGAAAGCCCAGTCGGAGTTCGTCGAGTTCGCGAACGGGCCGATCTTGTCCCGGTGTGCGACCTGCTTGAGGTTCGGGCTGCTGACGATCTCGTCGACGCCCGGAATCGTGTTCGGTTCGGCGGCTTGTGCCACGCCGCTCACGGGTGCCGTGAGCAGGGCGGCCGCGAGCACCACCGCGCCGATTGCGGCACGGCGCCCTCGTGGGTGCGTCATGGAGCTCCTTCCGGATGACGGCACGGCGAGGCAGGATGGAGCCCCACCGACCGTATTCACTTCTGTCGCTACAGTAATTGCCGGGGCCCGCCTCGGGAACATCTTCAGGCTTCGATGAAGGGATTTGATGAGCCGTTCACGGACGTCAATGCTGATCGCGCTGGTCATCGTGCTCGCGGCGGCCGGGATCGCCCTGGCGGCCCGCTCCGGCTCCGGCCAGAAAGCCGCCGCGCCGCGGGCCGGCGAGAGTGCCGGCCCGCCGGTTCGGGTGGTGGTGCCCGGTAAGCCCGGCGAGTCGTCCACTGTGACCGACTCGGACAAGGTGCGCGCGCCCGACGGCGTCACCTACAACGCGGCCGACGTCGCGTTCGTCCAGATGATGATCGCCCATCACGGTCAGGCCGTCGAAATGGCGAAACTCGTGCCCGGGCGCGGTCAGAACGGGCAGCTTCTCGCCCTGTCCCAGCGCATGTTGGCCGTACAGGAACCGGAGATCGGATGGCTCCGCAACTGGCTCACCCAGCGCAAGTTGCCGGAGAACGACCCTTCGCACGATCACAGCACCATGCCCGGCATGCAGACCGCGGCCGACATGACGGCGCTGGCCGGGCTGAAAGGCGCCGCTTTCGACGAGCGTTTCATCGCCATGATGAGCTCCCATCACCGCGGCGCCATGCAGATGGCCGGCGATGTCATGAAGAGCGGCGAGGACGAGCGTCTGCGCGAGACCGCCGGCGAGATGGCCGTCGAGCAGGGCAGTGAGATCAGGAGAATGGAAGACCTTTAAAATTCGGTGTGAGTACGCATCCGAACGAGCCGCACGATGCTTCGCTGTCCGGCCGGCTGAACTGGCTGCGCGCCGGCGTGCTCGGCGCCAACGACGGCATCGTCTCCACCGCCGGCCTCGTCGTCGGCGTGGCCGGCGCCACCACCTCGACCGGGCCGCTGCTGACCGCCGGCATCGCGGGCCTGACCGCCGGCGCCGTCTCGATGGCGCTCGGCGAGTACGTCTCGGTCAGCAGTCAGCGCGACACCGAGAAGGCCCTGCTGGCCCGGGAGAAGGCGGAGCTGGCGGACTTCCCCGAGGAGGAGTTCGAGGAGCTGGCCGCCCTCTACGAGGCCAAGGGCCTCACCCGGGCGACCGCCCGGCAGGTGGCGCTCGAGCTGACCGAGAACGACGCCTTCGCCGCTCACGCCGACGTCGAGCTGCACCTCGATCCGGAGGAGCTCACCAGCCCGTGGCAGGCCGCCGGCGCCTCCGCGATCGCCTTCACCACCGGCTCCCTGCTGCCCCTGGCCGCCATCCTGCTGCCGCCACCGGGCGCCCGGGTCCCCGTCGCGTTCGTCGTGGTGATCGTCGCCCTCGCCCTGACCGGCTGGCTCAGCGCCCGGCTCGGCGGCGCCCACCGCAGCCGCGCCATCCTGCGGCTGGTCGTGGGCGGTGCGCTGGCGATGGCCGTCACGTACGGCATCGGTAGCCTGGTCGGTTGAGATGACTCTGCGACTGTGCACCGACCTGACCGCCGCCGACTGGATCGCCTCCAGCGACGTCGACTGGCACCACCTGCTCACCTTCGGCCCGGACGGCTTCGAGGCGTACGCAAGGTTGCGTTTCATCCCCGACCCCGTGCGCCCCGGCCAGCAGGAGGCCGACTTCGAGGGCGCTGCCGACGACGTGACCGACACCCAGAAGCTCGGCTTCGCCGCGGAGACCCTGTCCCACCACACGACCACACCCGGCGATTGCTATTTCGCCCTCTGGGACGGCTGGGGCGACAATTTCCCCGCGCCCAAGCTCCTGCTCCCGGAGCGCGAGTTCTTCCTTTTCCGGGGCCCTTTGACGGACTACGGCGATTATGGCGTACGCGCGGACTTCCAGCCCCCGGCGTTCGTCTGGCCCGCCGACCACGCCTGGTGCCTCACCGCCGACGTCGACCCCCACTGGGCCGGCATCGGCGCTTCCGCCTCGGCGATCGCCGCCCTGATCGCCGACCCCCGCCTCGACGTCGTCCCGGCCGACCGGGCCGCCGCTCAGCCCTTCTACTACTGAGTCCGGTCAGAGCGAGACAGCCCGCTCACGGCATTGCTGTAGCGTCCCCGATCTCCCGGAGGCTCCCGTCCGGGTTCATGCTGTAGCGGCGCGGCGGTCGCATGCGCCGCAGAAGCTCTTCCATCCGGGCCTCGCGCTCGGCCTGCTCCCGGCCGGTCGGGTCGGCCACGCGGAACCCATGCAGGGGAACCTCGACCGGATCGACGTCGTCCGGTTCGCGCCACCCTTCGAGGTTGAAGCCGAAGAACGCGCGCAACGCCTCCTCGCCCAGCACGAGCGGGTGGAAGTCCAGCGGGTACGCCCCTTGGCCGGGGAACGTCGTCTCGACGGGATGCTCGCCCGCCCAGTAGGGCAGCTCGAACTCGTACGGCTGACCAATGTTCTCCACAACCCCGCTGTCCGGCGAAACGCTCAGCGAGCGAACCAGCTCCCCGTCCTCCCACACGGCGAAAGTCAGAGCGTCCGACATCGAGTGCATCGCGTGCATGAGAATGCGCCGTCCGGCCCCGGCCCGGAGCAGCCGTTCCGGCAGTTCCGACGGCAGGCCGACGAGTCGCTGATCGCAGAAGAGCTCGGCCCCGGCGAGCACGGTGGCATAGGTGACGTCGTCTTCCGGAAAGCAATGGTCATCGAGTGAGCCGTCCCCGATCGGCGTCACTTCATAGTCAGGATGAAACTCCCGAACGAGCTCGAGAACCTCCACCGGATCAGCTTGGACCGCACCCCGCATCGCAGGCCGCAGATCCCCGTCGGTGAACGCCAGCAGCGCCGTCTTCGCACCCATCGAACCCTCCAGCCACATTGGTCACCGCACACTACGGCCTCCCGTGCAACCGCACGTCTGGCCCGGGGAACAGGTCACTCAGGACGGCACGGCGACGGCTTCGGTCGTGCGGTTCGTCAGCCACTGGTCGAACACCTCCGCGGAAATTGGCCGGGAGATGTAGTAGCCCTGCGGCACGTCGCAGCCGACCGCGTCCAGGTGCCGCCACGTCGGCAGGTCCTCGACCCCTTCGGCGACCACGCGCAGGCCCAGGTTGCGGCCCAGTTCGACGGTGGAGCGCACGGCCTCGACGCCCAGGACGGCTGCGGTCCGCGCGTCGGCCTTGGGCTGGTAGTGCAGGACGAGCTGGTTCTGTTCGATGCCGTGGCGCAGATCGCCGGCGAGGGTCAGCTTGCGGGGGTCGGTGGCGTCCGGCAGCAGCGCCGCCGTTGGCATCCATCCGCGGCAATCGGGAACTTCTCACCGACACGCTCGACCAGCGATCAGCGACGGGTGTCGGTGTAGTACCGCATCGCCGCGCCGAGGAAGTCGACCATCTGCGGGTGGTAGGAGGTGTGCCAGGTGCGCATGCCCTCGTCCTCGGCGTAGAGCAGGGCCATCCCGAGGTAGGCGTCCATGCTCGGGATGTAGAACCGGCTGACGACGGCGTGGTGGCGGGCGATCGGCTTCTGGACCGCCTCGTCGCCCGGCTGGGCGCCTGCGGTGATGGCGGCGGTGATCTCGCCGTACAGGTCGTGCCAGTCGCGGTGGACCTGGTCCTTGTCGACATGCGCCCAGCCGGCGGTCGCGGCGAGACTGGCGGCCTGCTCGTCGGCGAGCGCGCGGCGGCAGCGATCGGCATCCTCGGCGGCGAGCGTGGAAATACTCATCTGTGGTGTCATGCCCTGTCGTGAGGCGGTACGGATCCGCCGCCCGGCCTGTGAGCGCGAACGGCAGCGAACCTTCGCACACCGGCCCGGCCCCGGTAGATCGATATTGCTGCTCGGCGATCCGGTGTCGATGGGCTCGGTGCGAGGTGAGTGCCGGACCGGCCCTCGGCCCGCACGGTGCTAGCTGACCGCCAGTGCGATCGGGTAGCCGGTCGCGGCCACCTCCGTCCGGACCACATCGTCGGTGCGTGCCGCGATGTGCGCCACAGCGTCCCGGGGGTCGCTGCTGCCCTGACACGACGGCGGAGTGCTATAGCGTCTTGATCATGATTGACGAGGCCGTGTTCTGGCAGCTCATGCGCGCCGTGGGGCGCGATGGCGACGTCGAGCGGCTGGTGGCTCGGCTGGCCGGGCGGCCGCAGGTCGACATCACCGGCTTCGAGGACCGGTTGGCCGCGCTGCTGTGGGCGCTCGACACGCCGGCGCACTTCGCGGCCGCGCGGCCGATCGGCGCCGACGGGTTCCTCTACGTGCGCTGCGCCGTGGTGGCGGCCGGCCGGAAGGCTTACGAGCGGGTTGCGCGTACGCCGTCGGCACTGAGCAAGTTCGTGGACCGGGAGGCCGAGGTACTGCTGACCGTCGCCGGGAAGGCCTACGAGCGGGCGACCGGCCTGCTGTGGGAGCACGAGCCGCCGCTCAGCTATGAGACGGGCAGCAACGTCGCGGCCTGGGGAGACAATGCCCCTGAGGAAGTCACGGACGAGGAACCGGGTGAGCTGGCGTGGCTGGAGTTCGCCGGTGGCAGCGCGATCCCGGGCGGGTTGCCCCGCGCGTACGACCTGATCCAGACCGAGATCCTCGACGCCGTCATCGCCGATCCGGCGTGGCGGCGCTGGTGGGCGGGTGCCGGGGTGCCGACCTGCGAGCTGTGGCTCATGCTCGACGGCATGGACTCGACGCCGGCGGAGGCGTCGGTCAAGAAAGGCCGCAAGCGGGTGCGGGTCACGATGACGCGCGATCCCGGCCCGATCCCGGTGAACGACCCGGCAGCGATGCTCGCCCTGGTCACCGGGGATCTCCGCGACCTGTTCGAGTTGGCCCGAGAGCAGCTCGGACTGGGTCCGCCGCCACCGCTGCCGGAGCCGTCGCTCGACGGGATCGCGCCTGAGTTCTTCCGGCCCGGCCCTGAGGAGGACGAGGTGCCCCTGCCACCCGGTCTGCTGGAACGCTTGGAGCGCGGCGAGTACGTCGATCCGGAGGAGGCCGTGGCGTTGATCGAGGCTCATGTCAACGCCGACGGCGACTCAGTCAAGCGGGTCGAGCCGCCGTCGCCTTGAGTGCGTCGGCCGGCATTCGCCCGAATGCCGTCGGCTACGGCGTGGTGCTGTACCTGGCCTCGGACGGTGCGGCCAATCCCGCCATCATGGATGACTGGGCCGCACCGGGAGCATGCTTTCTGATTGGGTCCATTTCAGGTGGCCGGAGCCGCCTTGGCTTCCTTCGCGACTTCCGGCGCCACGCTGCTGCCGCCGCATGCCGAGATGTTGGCGAGAACCGGCACCAATATTGGATCTCCACCGGCGGTAGCTCCGAAGCGTGTTCGCTTTCTGTGCAGACGCTCATGAAGCGGCGGAGGCGCGCATGCGCGGATCTGGCCGATGTGAGTGCACTCGATCAGGTGCAGAACGCACGTGACGAGATTAGCTATCATCGCATAAAGGAGGGGGTGCGGTGAACGAGACTACGAGATGGAATCCATACGCGGTAATCAAATCTTATTGGGGTGAAGACCTTACACCCGAACTGGCGGAGCGCATCGCCGAAGCGCCATCTGAGCACCTAATCGATTTCTCGAAGTTCTGCGCTTCGGAGGCCGAGCTTCCGGGAATTGGATTTGTGCCCGAGCTTCCGGTAGGCCACATTCGCCCAGTGGTGAGTGGAAGATCAGCCAGGATTAGTCAATCCGCCAAGTCAGTGGCCTCGCACGAGACCCTAATCAGAACCGCGCTAACAGTCCTACTGTACGCCCACGAGATAGTGGTTGACGACCCGCTTGCAGCGCTTACGCACGCGGAATCCTCCGTTCGTCGGACGGTTGTGGCGTATCTCCTTGGTATCAAGTCTCTCTTCAATGAGGGGGCTGTGCATTTTGCTCCCACGACATCGCTTAAGTTGCATCCAGTCAGTCTCCGAAAGGCTCTAGCCATCGAAATTGCGCAGAAGGGAGATCCCTACGTTGAAGCGTGGATTCAGCGCGGCAGTCAAGAATCTAAGACCGTTGATGATGGCGAGTACGCTCGTGCGGTCGGGCAGCTTTGCATAGATGCGTTCGAGCACGAGACTTACATCCGGTGCTGGCCCAACGAGTCCATCGCCTCTTTCAATGCAAGGCCGAGCAAGCCGTGTTCAGGATGGCTCGCACCCACAATAGAGGCGCCATCAGTGCCACAGACATGCTGAAACTGTTAGATGTCACGGTACCAACATTCGAGCCTGAAATCCGGTCCCTTGTAAATATTAGACACGACGATGAACGGTTCAATGAATGGAGGGTTGCTTTAGGTTCGTGCTTGGGTCGGCTAGGCGATCTAAACGTTGACGATCCGGAGGAAATGCATGCCGCCCGTGAAGATATGCGCCAAGGCATGGAGCCGATGAGGCGACGCATTGAAGGCGCCGCACGAAAATCACCAGCCATCAGCGCTCTTCGACTCGGGACCGCGGATTTCGCAATTTCGGGCGTCGCCGCCACCGTTGGAACCGTCCTAGGCGGCCACCTGGGGCCGAGCCTGCTGACTGCAGGCGTCTTGAAAAGCGCCGATGCGGCGAAGAAGTTTTCGAGCGCTCGGGCGGATAAGAAGAGCGCTCTAGCGGCACTCGATCTACTGATGCTTTTCGAAGGCGCGTGACTGGTGGCCTGTGCGACGTCCGTAAAGCGGAGCGCTAGGGATCGACTGTACTTGTCGCGCACTCTCTTGCCGCCGAGCGTGCGCGGAAGACCAGCCGAGCCGTGACGCTCCGTGAGCGGCCTCCTGGCCGTCAGACGTGCTGAAGTGCCGATGCGAGTGCGTCGAGTCGCTCTGTCCGTGCGCCGTCGTATCGTGTCACCGGGCGCGGGGAGGATGATACGGTGTTTCGGCTGGAACGAGGAGTGACGGGTTTTCGCTCCGCCAAGGAGCCAGAGCTGCCAGAGGTCCAAGTCCGCACGTTCCGGCGTGGTTGCTACGAGGCCGCACGGGCCGCAGGTGGTGCCGTTGAACAGCTTGTTGAGAGCGCATATCCGCGCAATTTCCACTCCGCCGTAGTCGTCACGTCGAATGACCAGCTCGCGATCCTCTGCAACGCCATGTACCCGCTGATCGCCTTCGCGGGAGGGGGCACTGGTGACCTCGAGCCGAAAGCCTTCGTCCACCCGCCGACCTGGGCCGCGAGGTTCTCCGAGATCGGCTTCGTCGTGATGAGTCGTCAGGTGCTCGACTCGCCGCTCGGCGGCGTGGACACCGCCGCGTTGGGCAAGGCGGAGTGGATGCAGATTGATTCGTGGCGACCGGCCAGCGTGGGCGGAACGGTGTTCAACTCCGGGGACTGAGCTCTGGGAGACCGACGTACTCTCTTGCCGCTGTCCGTGCGCGCAGCAGACGTAGCGAGCCCGCCAGGTTGAGTAGCGCCTAGCTAATCGAAACGGAGGGTCGGAAGGCGCACGGTCCGGGCGGGCGGCGTGCCGTCAAAGGACGTGATGCCCAGGCGGCGCCAGAAGTCGACGAAGATCCAGACGTCGTCGAGCGTGGTGGCGTCATCGGGGAAGGGCTTGCGGCGGCCCCGGAGGCGGCCGAAGAAGCCGGTGTACGGCGGGATGAGGTAGCGCGCGACCGTGTTGGCGTTGACGCCGAAGGCGTTGGCAATCACGTCCGGCCTGCCGGCCCATTCTTGGCGTAGACGCCGGAGTTCCGCCCGGCTCTGCGCGAAGTGCTCCGGACTGGAGCTGAAGCGGTCGAGTTCGACGCCGTCGCGCCACAGTTGGTGAGTCCAGAAGTTTCCGTCGTAGACGTCGATGGCACTCGCCAGGGTGCCGAGGTCGGCCGACAGCTTAGGCGAGACGAAACTCAGGTCGGTGAACCATCGCGGCCAGATCGCCACGGTCCAGCCGTTGACAGGCGCCCAGACACTCGCCGAGGTCCGCAGTTCGTCGCCCTCTGCGTCGTCGCGTATCCGCCCGTGGCGAAGGAGGCCCGCCTGCACGGCATTCAGATCGTTCGTACGTAGCGCGGTCGCCTTCACGAACTCGCCCACGTCCTCAACCTACCGAGCGATTCTCACGCTGGTGCCAGAAACCGCGCTTGCCCCTCCGGCCTTACTTGGCGCGGCTACCGCGACGCATCCTCACTTGCCACCTCTCTGTGCTAAGGGGGCGACGCCGATGCTCGACCATGTCGACCTCTACGGGATCCTGGAATGTTATCCATCACCGTCCCCGGAACTTGCATACTTAATACTCCGCAGGTTGCGGCCGCTGTCGCCGATGAAGTGCTCGTGGAGTCTGCCGTCCCGCCCCGCCTGAACACCGTGCGGTTCTTTCCTGAAATGGTCGTTTCTGTCCTGTGGTGGCTCGCCGCCTGGGCGGGGTGCTATATCTTCGTTGCGTTCACGACGGATCCGGTGGCCCCTTGTGATGGCTCGGAATGCTCCAGCTCGCGCGACTGGGCGTTGGCCGGGGTCATCCTTTACGGCGCCCCGCTAGCCTTGACTGGCGTCGTACTCAGCGCCGCCGTCGTTGCAGTCGTCGTGTCCACCGCTACCCGGCTGCAATGGCCGAGGGGC
Organism: Paractinoplanes atraurantiacus; assembly: GCF_900215205.1. Classification (GTDB taxonomy): domain Bacteria; phylum Actinomycetota; class Actinomycetes; order Mycobacteriales; family Micromonosporaceae; genus Actinoplanes; species Actinoplanes atraurantiacus. Next base: position 58,965 of record NZ_OBDY01000037.1, on the reverse strand, counting down.
GTGGTTGGCACCGCAGTTACCTGGACAGGCTTGCTGGTCCTCGCCGGGCTGCTGGCCGTCTACCGCACGGGCTGACGCAGCTGTATGAGGGGCAGACCGCGTCCGCGTCTGGATCCGCCGGAGGGAGCCCGACGTACTTGCGGACGAGGTTGAGGGCGCTCGCGGGAGCGTTGTCACCCAGATCAGACCGATCAATTCATCCGTGCTGATCGGGTTGTCCGTTCGGGCGGGAAGCAGGGCCAGGCGAAGGGCCTGTTGCCGCGGACCGGCATTCAGTTCGGCACTGTCTCGCCACACCCGCCCGCGCCCGTGGATCTGGAAGCGCAGGGGAGCGCCGGCGTGCCGGGCAGGATGAAGCGGCACTGACTCGCTCTTCGCTGAGCCGGGTTCGATGCGGACTTCGACAGGTCAGGCATTCTGCCTCAGCCCGTGCGATGAGTGCCGAGCCGGGCGAGCGTGTAGGCTGACGCGACGCGTAAAAGGACTGCGCGACGGTTTATTGGCAATTACTTTGTGAGTCGACAAACATGGTCATGCCTGTTATGCGGCCCATGGAATCCGGCTCTCTGCGACTTCGGATCCTCGGCCCACTGCGGCTCTGGCGCGACGGCGCCGAGTTGGGCGCCGGCCCTCGCCAGCAGGCCTATCTCCTGGCGTTGCTGCTGGCCAAGGCCGGCCGCCCGATCAGTGTGACCGAGCTGATCGACCTGATCTGGGGCGAGGACTCGCCGGCCAGTGCGGTCAATGTGCTTCACAAGTATGTCGGCGGTCTGCGGCATGTTCTGGAACCCGGGTTGCGCGCACGCGAAACCGGGACCTACTTGTTGCGACGTGGCAACGGTTACCTTTTCGTACCGGATCCGGAAATGGTCGACCTCGTGGCGTTCCGCAATTTGGTCGAGACGGCCGGGGCGGAACGAGATGACACGGCGCTCGACAACTACGTGGCGGCGCTGAGTCTCTGGCACGGGCCGGCCGGCGACGGCCTGGCTCATACGCCGGCCGCGATGCCGATCTTCGCGGGGCTGAACGGCGAGTTCTTCGACGCCTGCGTGGCCGCGGCCGGGCTGGCCGTTTCGCGCGGCCGGCCCGAGCGGGTCGTGCCGGCGCTGCGCCTCGCGGCGTCGATGGGGCCGCTGCACGAGCCGGTGCAGGCGAGCCTGATCTCGGTGCTGGGGGCGGCCGGTCAGCAGGCCGAGGCCCTGGCGCTGTATCGGACCGTCCGGGAACGTCTCGCCCACGACCTGGGCATCGATCCCGGTCCGGCCCTGGAACAGGCGCACCGTCAGGTGCTGGGACGGCCGCAGGCAACCGCGGCGCCGGCACCAGTCGCCGTGACGCCGGCGCCGCCCGGCCTGATCGGGCGGGACGACGAGCTGGCCCGGCTGTGGGAGGCGGTGAACCCCGCGCTGAGCGGCGGCAGCGGCCTCGCGCTGGTCGACGGCGAGCCCGGCGCGGGCAAGACCCGGCTGCTGGAGGAGATCGCGGCCGAGGCGCGGCGCCGCGGCGTGACCGTCGTCTGGGGCGCCTGCGTCGAGGGCGCCGGGGCACCGTCGCTGTGGCCGTGGATGCGGGCCCTCCGCGCGCTGGTGGCCGACCTGCCGGTCGAGACGCGTGACGAGTGGCTGGTCGGTGACGTCGGCCGCCTGGTCGCACCCCGGAGCGGCCCGGTCACCGACTCGGGGCTGCCGGACTCGGAGTTGCCCGACTCGGGCGCCCAGTTCCGCCAGTTCGAGCAGGTCGTCGACATGATCGCCCGATTCTCCGGCGCGCGGCCGCTGCTGCTGGTGATCGACGACCTGCAGTGGGGCGACGTGGCATCGCTGCGGTTGTTCGGTCACCTGGCCGCCCGGTTGCCCGGCGGCTCCGCGCTGGCCGGCGCGATGCGGGACAGCGCGCCGGTGCCGGGCTCGGAGCTGTCCCGGGTGATGGCCGGGCTGGCCCGGGTACCCGGCCACCGCCGGATCCGGCTCGGTCCGCTCGGCGCGCCCGAGGTCGCCCGGCTCATCCGGGACGAGACCGGGAACGAGGTCGACGCCACGGTCGCCCGCACCGTTCACGTACGGACGGGCGGGAACCCGTTCTTCGTACGGGAGATCGCCCGGCAACTGGCTGGTGGTGGCCCGCTGGCGGGTGAGGGTGTGCCGTTCAGCGTGCGCGACGTCGTCCTGGACCGGACGGCCGGGCTCGGCGACGCGGTGCGGGACGTGCTGGAGATCGCGGCCTTCCTCGGCCGGGATGTCAACCTCCTCCTGCTCGCGACCGTGGCCGGCATCGACGTGCAGACCTGTCTCGACCGTCTGGAGCCGCTCGGCCGGCTCGGTCTGCTCCGGCCCGTGTCCGGCGATCCGTTCGCCTTCAGCTTCGTGCACGACCTGGTCCGCGAGTCGATCACCGCAGCGATGCCGTCGCGCCGGGCGACCCCGCTGCATCTGCGGGTCGCGGAGGCGCTGGAGCGGGCCGGGACGCGGGACGACGCGGCCGTGGAACGCCTCGCCTATCACCTGTGGGCCGCCGGTCCGCTCGCCGATCCGGCCCGGACGGCCGACGCGCTGACCGAAGCGGGCCGCCGCGCGGTGGCCAAGCTGGCCTTCGTGGCGGCCGAGCAGCATCTGCGCTCGGCCGTCCAGCTCGCGCGGTCGGCCGGTCTCCCCGAACGCGAGTTGCCGGCCCTGTCGTTGCTGGTAGCCGTGTTCAAGCGGCAGGCCGGCTACACGGGCTCCTACATCGAGCTGCTCGATCGCGCCGAATACGTGGCCGGCGCGATCGGCCGGACGGGTGAGGCGGCCGACTTCCTCTTCACACGCGTGATCAGCGCCTTCAGTTCCGTGCAACCGGATCACCTCGACCTTGCGCGCCGGCTGTACGCCCAGGGTCAGGCGTCGGCCGATCCGGTGGTGCGCCAGTACGGGCAACAGGGCTGGGGCCTCCACCAGTGGTCGCTCGGCGACGTCGGCGCGGCGCTGCGGCACCTGGCCGAGGGCAACCGCACCCTGATGGACGACCGGCTCTGGGTGGTGGGCAATCCGCTGCGGCGTGAACTGCACATCTTCGGTCTCATGCAGCACGCGGTGGTGGCCACCCTGCACGGTGACCCGGAAACGACGCAGGTCCTGCTCGACATCGTCGAAGCCGCCGCGGGCCAGAATCGCTACGAGATCACCCTCTGGGCCCACTTCGCGACCATGGCGGCCGCGATGAGCGGCGAGCCGGCCGCCGCCCAGCGCGCGGCGGCACGCTGGCTCGCCGCCGATCCCGGGCACTTCGTCGGTGACGTCGACGTCTTCCTGCGGGTGACCTGGTGCTGGATGCGGGCGCTGACCGGCGACGATCCGGCTGGTGCGGCGGCCGAGGGCGAGGCTGCCATGCGCACGATGATGGAAGGCCGGCGGTACGGCATCGCTTTCCACTTCGGGCTGGTCGTCGAGATGTGGCTCGCGGCCGCGGAACCGGAGCGGGCCGGCGCCGCCCTCGAGCTGGCCGACCACTATCTCGAGGCCCATGGACACCGCTACGCCGAGGGGCTCATCCTTCTGCTCCGGGCCCGGGTCCTGCTGGCCCGCGGCGCGCCGGCCGAGCAGGTGCGCGCCGCGGCGGTGACGGCCCGCGACCGGTCGGCCCAGCAGGAGGCGTACCAGTTCGCCCGCAGAGCCAAGGCGTTTCTGGCCGAGCTCGGCGACTAGCTCAGCTCGCGGCTGACAAGACCGTAGGCGGGACGTACCGCGATGCTCGTGCCAGCAAGATGCGCTCATTTGCCGAGACCAGTGCACCGACGGTCATCGCGGTAGAGGCCCTGTCGTGACTTCGTCCGGACCCGCGGTGATCTTGCCGTACACATCCTTCGCGGCGATCCGGCCATCGCGCACTCGATAGACGTCAAGCCCGCGCAGAACTGTGCCGTCGTCGGCCGGGGGCCATCGCCATTCACAGACCACTCGATCCCCGGCCGCCCAGACCGGCCCGAGGACCGGACCCTCGCCGGGACCGAGCTGCTCAGCGAGCACCTTGCTGACTTCGTCCCTGCCGCGAACGGCGCTGGCCGGCCCGTCCCAGGCGTTCGGGCAGTACATCACGTCGTCGGCGAGCAACGCTGACACCGTCGCCAGGTCGCCCAACTCCCAAGCGGCGTTGAAGCGCTCGATCAGCCCCGTGCATCCACCATGTGAGCACAATAGACGGCCATCGTTGACCCGTAAGACGCTCACCACCGCCAGAGCCTCGAGTTCGTTACCGGGCTGCCGGTAGATGAACCCGAACCCGTCTCCGAGGTCATCGTCGTAGCAGACGTGGTTCGGCGCATCCAGCCGCCCGATGGCTAGGCAGGCCAAGGACGAGGGAAATCGTCGATTCTGCATTCGTCCCAGCAAATCCGCCTCGCGGTACGATGCGCGACGTGAAGACGTTCCTGATTCTCCTGCGCGGCGTCAACGTCGGAGGCAAGAACAAAGTTCCGATGGCGGATTTGCGGACATGGCTCGAAGGAATGGGGTTTCTCGACGTCTCCACTTACATCGCCAGTGGCAATGTCATCCTGACGTCGGACCGGCCGGCCGAGGATATTGCTACTCAGATCGAAGCGGCGATGCCCCAGGCCTTCCAACTCGACAGCGAAATCGTCAAAGTGCTGGTCCTCACCCGTGAGGATCTCCAGGGCATCGTGGACAACAGGCCGGCGGGCTTCGGCGATCAGCCGGAAAAATACCACAGCGATGCGATTTTCCTGATCGGCGTCGACCCGGCCGAGGCGATGCCGATATTCAATCCGCGTGAGGGCGTCGACCGGGTCTGGCCGGGGGATGGCGTCATCTATTCGGAGCGGCTCAGCGCTCAGCGCACCAAGAGCCGCCTGAGCTCGATACTGACGTCGCCGCTCTACAAGTCGATGACTGTCCGCAGCTGGAACACCACGGTGAAGCTGTTGGCGATGCTTGACGCCAACAACCGTGCTCCCAGCTAAGCGTCGAAGGTGCGGTGGCCGCCGTCCGGGCTGGGGACGGCGGCCACCTCTTCAGGAGACTCAGGCCAGGACGAAGGTGTAGCCCTTGGCCTTGAGCTGCTTGATGGTGGCGTTCAGGGAAGCCACCGTCTGGCTGCGGTTGCCGCCTCCGTCGTGCATGAGGATCACCCCGCCGTTGCGGGCGCCCTTCACCGCCCGGCTGGTGATGGTGGACGTGCCGGGCCGGGACCAGTCACGGGTGTCCACGGTCCAGCCCAGGATGCGCAGGTTCTGGTCGCGGACCACCGTGCGGACGCGGGAGTTGCTCGCTCCGTACGGGAAACGGAAGACCTTGGGCTTGACCTTTGTGACGCTGTAGATCTTGTTCTGGGTCCAGGTGATCTGGTTGCGGGCGGCCGAGTTCGACAGCTTGGTGAAGTTCGGGTGGCTGCGGCTGTGGTTGCAGAGGCGGTGTCCTTCGCGGACCACGCGCCGCGCGGTGGCCGCGTACGAGCCGACATTGTTGCCGAGCATGCAGAACGTCGCTTTGACATTGTTGCGCTTCAAAATGTCGAGGACCTGCGGCGTGTACTTCGACGGGCCGTCGTCGAAGGTGAGCGCGATCGTCTTCTTGGCCGCGGCCAGCTGAACGACCTCGACCGAAGTGACGGGTGCCGCCTGGGCCGGGGCGGACGCGGAGACGGCGATGCCGGACGCCAGCAGCGAGGCGAATGCGAATCCGGCGGCCAGGTTCTTGGAGAGCTTCATACACCGACCTAGTTGAGGAGTGACTTCGAGGGCGGCAGGCCGGGCTCGAACGCGACGGTGGATTCGGGCCGGTGGATGCCCGGTGACTGGTCGCTGAGCACTCCCGAGCGCAGAGCGTCGAGAATCGCCTCCGCCAAAACGTCCAGTTCGGACTTGTCGGAGTCGTCGTCGAACTCAGGGATGTACGACATCGGTGCCCCCACCTGTGCGCACGGCCGGTTGCCGAATCGAGCGTGCGTCCGGTGAGCGCCGAAAGGCATCGGTCGTATGACTGTTCCGGGGCCGGCCGTGTCCGACCTCACTTTCCGTTTGCGGTCTGATTCGTGCTAATCCAGAACGCGTGACGATCTTGGATAACCCGGTGTGGGCGGCGCTGTCGGGCCCGCAGGCCGAATTCGCGGAGACCAAAGGCCGGGCGGCCCGTTTCACGGCCGGTGTCTCGCCCTTTCACGGGCTGGCCGACGCCGCCGATCCGGGCGCCTGGAATGATCTGGCCGCGTTGACCGGCGACGGTGGGCCGGTCCTTCTGCCGGCGGGCCCGGACGATCCGCCGGCGGGCTGGGCGGTCACGTCACTCAACCGGGGTGTCCAGCTTGTCGGTTCGGCCGTACGTCCGGAGGCGGACCCGGAAGCGATTCCGCTGACCCGGGACGACGTGCCGGAAATGCTCGACCTGGTGGCCCTGACCCGCCCGGGGCCGTTCGGCCCGCGCACCGTCGAGCTCGGCCGCTATCTCGGCATCCGCCGCGACGGCAAGCTGGTCGCGATGGCCGGCGAGCGCATGCGCCTGACCGGCTTCACCGAGGTCAGCGCCGTCTGCACCGATCCCGCCTACCGCGGTCACGGCTTCGCCGGCCGCCTGGTCAGCGCCGTCGCGGCCGGCATCGCCGAGCGCGGCGAGACGCCTTTCCTGCACGCCGCGATCGGCAACACCAATGCGATTCGCCTGTACGAGAAGCTCGGCTTCAGCGTGCGGCGCCCGGTGAACTTCCACCAGTACGGGCGCCCTCAGGCATAGGCGACGTCGAATCCCTTGGCGGCGAACTCGGGCCGCCCCCGGAACGGATTGCCGCAGTTGACGAAACTCACCCGCGGGATGCCGAGGAGCGCGTCCAGGTTGACGAACGTGCGGCTGTTCATCACGTCGAGCTCCCGCAGGCCGGTCAGGAGCGCGCAGTCGATCTCGGCGCGGACGCCGATCAGGCGGAGCGCGGTCAGCGTTGAGGGCAGCCGCCGATCTCGGTGCGGAGGTATTCGAGGGGCGGCAGGGGGTCGACGACCCGGGACAGGTCGGGTCCGGCGTACAGAATGCCCCGGACGTGATCGGCGACCGGGATGCGAGCCTCGCCGTGCATTCCCCGGCATTCCCGAGGCAGAAGACGCCTCGCCTCGTAGAGCTCCACGACGCTCGATACTCGCAGATGGTTCAAGTGGGCTTTGTAACGGCGCGCAGCGGGCGGGGCGCGCTAAGCTTCTGCGCATGGCTGGCGAGGACGACATCTCCGGGTGAGTTTCCCGGCGGGCCGCAGGCGCGCGTGACACCACGCGCCGTTGCCGCGGCCCCTGTTGTCGTGCCTTCGTTCGCTGCCGGGTCTCCCTGAGGGAGCCCGCGATCTTTGGGATCCCCGAAATGTCCGATGGATACATCGTCTGTTCCTCGCTGTCCTTTTCCTGGCCGGATGACACCCCGGTCTTCGACGACCTCTCCTTCTCCGTGCCGGGTGGGCGCACGGGTCTGGTCGCCTCCAACGGCGCCGGCAAGTCGACGCTGCTCAAGCTGATCGCCGGCGACCTGAAACCGACCGGCGGCAGCGTTCACGTCGAGGGCGTGCTGGGCTATCTGCCCCAGGATCTGCCCTTCCTCAAGGACCAGACCGTCGCGCAGGCGCTCGGCGTCGACCGAATCATGGCCGCGCTGCTCGCCATCGAGAGCGGCGACGCCGACGAGGAGAACTTCACCGTCGTCGGCAACGACTGGGACGTCGAGGAGCGCACCCGCGCCGAGCTCGACCGGCTCGGCCTGGGCGACGTGACGCTCGACCGGCGCCTGTCCACGCTCAGCGGCGGCCAGGTCATCTCCCTCGGGCTCGCCGCCCAGCTGCTCAAACGCCCCGACGTGCTGCTTCTCGACGAGCCGACCAACAACCTCGACCGTGCGAGCCGCGGCCGTCTCATCGAGGTGCTGCGCTCCTGGTCGGGGTGCCTGCTCGTGGTCAGCCACGACCGGGAGCTGCTCGACGAGATGGACCGCATCGCCGCGCTCGAGCCGCAGGGCGAGGTCCGGTGGTACGGCGGCACCTTCACCGAGTACGAGGAGGCCGTGCGCAACGAGCGTGAGGTCGCCGAGCGGCAGGTCCGCAACGCCGAGGCCGACCTCAAGCGGCAGAAACGGGAGATGCAGCAGGCCCGGGAGCGGGCCCAGCGCCGGGCCTCGAACGCCAGCCGCAACCTGGCCGACGCCGGCCTGGCCCGGATCGTCGCCGGCAACCTCAAGCGGGACGCGCAGGTGTCCGCGGCCAAGCAGGCCGAGACGCACGCCGGCCGGGTCGGTGACGCGCAGGCCCGGCTCGACCAGGCCAGCCGGGCCGCCCGCCAGGAGGACCGGATCGCGCTGGAACTGCCCGGCACCAACGTCCCGGCCGGGAAGACCGTCTTCGAGGCGGACGGCATGCGGGCCGCGTACGGCAATAAGTTGATCTTCGAGGGTGTTGATCTGACGATCCGGGGGCCGGAGCGCGTCGCGCTGATCGGCGACAACGGCGCCGGCAAATCGACGCTGATGCGGCAGATCAGGGAAAACGCCGGCGTGCCGGTCGCCTACCTCTCCCAGCGGCTCGACCTGCTCGACGAGAGCCGTACGGTGGCGGAGAATTTCGCGCGGTTCGCCCCGGCGCGCGACGACGCCGAGCGGATGAACCTGCTGGCCCGCTTCCTGTTCCGCGGCGCCCGCGCGCATCTGCCGGTCGGCGTGCTCTCCGGCGGCGAGCGGCTGCGCGCCACGCTGGCCTGCATCCTGTTCGCCGAGCCGGCGCCGCAACTGCTGCTGCTCGACGAGCCGACCAACAACCTCGACCTGGTCAGCGTCGGCCAGCTCGAGAGTGCCCTCACCGCCTATCAGGGCGCGTTCGTCGTGGTCAGCCACGACGAGCGCTTCCTGAGCGAGATCGGCGTCAACCGCCGCCTGCGCCTCGCCGGCGGCCGTCTCATCGAGGATCGGGGATAACCCGATCCTGGTCGCCACCGGCGATGCGGGCGACGGCGTGGACGGCTCGGTGCTGGAGGTGACCGAAGCCGAGCTCGGCCAGGCCGACGAGTACGAGGTGGACGACTACCAGCGCGTGGCGGCGCCGCTGGCCTCGGGCGAAAGTGCGTGGGTCTATGTAGCCGCCTGACCGGCGAACAATGGTTGATCCGGGGACCCGGCGCGACCGGGTCCGCGCTTACGGTGGACTCGTGGAGCCGCTGTCCCCGGTCGCCATGCCCACACTGTCGACGCTGGTCGCGGCCACAGTGTTCTCCACGACGTTCCTGACCACCCGGGTGCATCGCGAGAATGAGCGGGCCGTGGACCACGCGCTCGCGCTGGACGCGTTGCTGGCCACCGCCCGCCGCGACCAGAAGCCCCTCGACGCCGAGTGGTTCGACGAGCAGAGGACGGTCTTCCAGGGCGCCCGGCACGACCGCCTGGCCGATCTCGTGCTCGGCCTCAACGTGGTGATCGCGTCGGCGGCGGCCGGCCTCGCCGTGGCGTTCGGCGTGGAGTCGGCGACGGACTGGGGATCGCCGCAGGGCTGGGCGCTGGTGGCCCTCGGCGGTGTCGCGGTGCTGGTGCTGGGGGTCGGTGGCGTCGATGTTCTCCGGGCGCGCCGCGTCCTCGCCCGGCGGCTGTCCGAAACCACCATGGGACAGCTCGCCGTGTCCGAACGGGCCGTGCGCCGGCTCGCGGCCGGAAAGAGCTTCGATCGGCGGCGGCTGGCGCGAGCGCGAGCCGCCACCGCGCGGGCCGTGCACACGTCGCGGGGTCTGTACGGGCCGGCGCACGCGTGGCGCGCCGAGGTCGAGTTGCTCGCCCTGGCTCATCCGACCGCGCCGGACCATCTGGTGAAGGCCGGCCGGTGGCTCGACCGCGCCATCGCCGCGGGCCCGCCGACCGCGGCGGTCCTGGCCGCGAAGGCTTACGTGCACGAGGAGTTCGGGGCGGGCCACCTGGCCGAGGGGGACACCGGCGGCGCCGCCGCGGCGTTCGAACTCGCGGCCGAGGCCTGGTGCCAATCCGCCGAGTTGCATTTCCGAGCGAGCGAGCGGATGACCGGCGAACGCGGTGACGTGTACGACCGGCAGCACCGGCCCCGCCGTCCCGAGACCCTGGCCGCCGCGCTGGACCGGTTGCCGATCGGAACCGGACCCGCGCTGATCACCGCGAGGTTGCTGGCCCAGGCGGCCGCCGAACACCCGGATCGCGGGGACGTCGCGGTGCGGGCGCTCGGCGGCTGGCTGCACCGGTTGCTCCGCGACTTCGGCGAGATGCCCACCCAGCTCGCGGGCCGTCAGATCCTCGACAGCACCACCTACGAACCGGCCCGCGAGTTGGTCGAGCAGGTGAGAGCCGAGGTCGAGGAGCAGACCCGGCGGGCCCGGGAGGAGCTCGACCGGCTGTACGAGTCGGCGGCCCAGCGGCAGCGGGAACTGGACCGGATGATCGCCCATGACCGGGAGCGCGACGAGACGCGATCGGCGGAGGAACTCGCACGCCAGTCACGGCTCGAACGCGGCGTTGGCAGCCCCGAGGACCTGGCGTGGCAGGAGCAGACGATCGCCGAGATCACGTCCCCGCGCACCCTGGCCGATGTGGAACGCGACAGCCAGGAGATGCGGGAGGCCAAGAAGCAGGCCGAGGCCGGACGCCGCCGGGTCCAGGAACGCGGACGGGAAGTCGCGGCCGCCGCACACCGCCTGCAGCGCCGCCAGGCCGGCCGGGCCACCGAGGCCGACCTCGCCGAGGACGGCCGGCTGGCCGAGGAACTGCGCGACACGTGATCGCGGCTCAGAGGGCCTCCCACAAGGCGTGGTCGGCCCAGGCGCCGGTGATGGCGATGTCGGCGTTCTGGGCGCGCTGGCGGGCGAAGCGCAAGGCCAGCAGCTGAAGGCGCACGGTCATCGGGATCTGGGCCAGCAGGCCGTCGCCGGGGGCGGGCAGCAGGAAGACGCCCAGGCCGGAGACGCGGGCGGCGTGGGCCAGGCCGGCCGTCAGCTCGTCGGATGGGGCCAGGGCCAGCAAGGAGTCGGCGGAGCCGTAGGGGACGGCGGCGCCGTGCAGCAGGCGGTCGGGGTCGAAGCCCTCGCACAGGAGGCGGGCGCCCTCGCGGATCTTCAGGGCGGCCTCGCGGGCGGTCACCGACCAGTCGCCGGGGCCGACGATGGCCATGGCGCGCGCGGGGATCGGGATGGCGTCGATGCCCGGGTCGGCGAGCACCCCGCGTACGGCGTCGGCCGTGTCCTGGATCTTCGAAGGGCCGAGGCCGGGAGCGCCGAGGCGGTGGGCGATGCCGGCGAGGACGGTGAGGGCGGCGGTGTAGCTGACCGTGTAGGTCTCGGACTTCTCGGCGACGGGCGTGCGCACGGCGTCCGGCCAGTCGACGTCCGGGCCGGTGATCGAGACGAGGGGGAGGCCGGCGTCCAGCACGAGTTGGCGGGCGCGCAGCGCGTGGGCGGTCCGGCCGGTGTGGGTGATGACGATGGCGGCGTCACCGGGGCGGGGCGTGGTGAAGCGGTTGGCGGCGATCGCCCGCGCGTCGAGGCCGGCGGTCTCCAGCGCGGAGGCGCCCAGTTCGGCGGCGTGCAGGCTGGTGCCGGTGCCGATGAGCCAGATCCGGCGGCCGTCGGCGAGGCGGTCGGCCGCGGTCACGGGCTCGGCGGCGAGGGCGGAGATGACGTCCGGCTGGGCGGCGATCATCGACGCGAGTGCTGTGGTCATCCGGCCATCCTCGCCGAAGGCGCGGTGCTTGCGGGTCAGGCGAGCCGCTCGATGTTGTCCAGCAGGGCCGTCAGCAGGCCGGTGAGGACGACGTCGTCGTCGACGGCGGCGAAGTGGGGGGCGATGGCGGCGATGTTGGGGAAGTCGGCTGTGGGCAGGGCCTGATATTCGTGGGTCCACGCGGACTCGTCGCCGCGGCGGCTCGACTCCTCCAGTGCGGCGTAGCCGCCGCACATGCCGGCGTACGATAACAAGGTGTCGGCGAAGACCCGGTGTTGCACCGCCGCGAGCTCGCCGGAAAGCCCGGCCTCGCGCAGCGCGCCCAGGATCACCTCGACGGTGCGGAACTCTCCGGGACGCCGGGTCGTGCGCATCGCGACCGTCGGGGCGATCGCCGGATGCTCGACGAAGGTGCGCACCAGCCGGCGGCCCAGCCATTCCAGGCGGGCGCGCCACGGCAGGCCGGGCGGCAGCTCTTCGATGATCTGGCCGATCAGGCGGTCGGCCACCTCGAGGACGATCTCGTCGCGGTCGCGGAAATGGCGGTAGACCGCGGTCGGGTCGGCGCCGAGCTCCTTGCCCAGCCGGCGCACGGTCAGCGCCTCGGCCCCGGCGGTGGCGGCGAGGCGGCTGGCGGCGTCGATGATCAGCTCGGGGCTGAGCGAGGGACGTGCGCGCACGTCACGCCTCCGGGTAGGACGGGGTCAGCGGCGCGTGGGGGTCGAGAGTCGTCAGGGCGGCGGCCAGCAGCAGCCAGACCTGGGCCGAGAGGGAGGCGCTCAACGCGTCCTGGTCGATCTCGTCGCGGTGGTCGAACCACCACAGGACGCTGGCGTCGACCAGGCCGATCACGCCGGCCACGACGTGCTCGGACGGGGGCGTGCGGACATAGGCGGCCAGGGCGCGGGTGAGCTGGGGGACGGCCTCGCCGGGGCTCAGGCGCACCCGGAAGCGGTAGAGGTTGGGGTGGAAGGCGGCCCACTGAAGCACGCGGGCGACCAGGCCGTCGATGACCTCGGGCGGGGTGCCGCGCACGGTCAGCGAGGGGCGGATCCAGGCGCCGAGCATCTTGGCCGCCTGGCGGGCCACCGCCTGGTCGAGCTCGTCCTTGCCGGTGAAGTGCCGGTAGACGTGCGGGCGGGGCAGGCCCGCGAGGTCGGCGATGACGGCCAGGCCGGGGTCGCTGCCGTGCTCCTCGATCGCCTGGACGGCCGCCGCGACGATCCGCTCCCGGTGATTGACGCCGCCGGCTCGCCGCGCGGCGACGGTGTCCTTCCTGACGGCGGCAGAGCTCATGCGCTCACCTTAACTGGTACAGTCTGTACCCACGGTTGGGTACAAGCTGTACCAAGGGGGTTGCGATGGTTGACGCTGCTGCGCTGCGCGACGTGCTCGACGGGCGCTGGGCGCACATCCGCCGGGCCGCCCGCGAGAGGCTCGACGACAGCCGGTTCACGCCGGTGCCGGGCGAGAGCATCGAGCAGGCCCGGTCACGCATCACCGGTCTGCTCGCCGAACTGCCCGGCGATCTCGGGGTCACTGCGGCATTCCCTTCGGAGTACGGCGGTAGTTTCGACCCGGGCGCGGCGGTGGTCGCGGCCGAGATGCTCGGGCATGTCGACCTCTCGCTGATGGTGAAGGCGGGCGTGCAGTGGGGCCTGTTCGGCGGCGCCGTCTCCGCCCTGGGCACCCATCGCCACCACGAGGCGTACGTCCGCGACATCATGTCGGCCGAGCTCATGGGCTGCTTCGCGATGACCGAGACCGGTCACGGCTCCGACGTCCACCGTCTGCGCACCACATGCACTTATGACCCGTCGTCTCAGACATTCGACCTGCACACACCGCACGAGGCGGCCCGCAAGGACTACATCGGCAACGCCGCCCGCGACGGCCGGATGGCCGTGGTGTTCGCGCAGCTGATCACTCAGGGATCGCCCAAGGGCGTGCACGCCTTCCTGGTCCCGATCCGCGACGCGCAGGGCGACCCGATGCCCGGCGTCACCATCGGCGACGACCGGCACAAGGCCGGGTTGCTCGGCGTCGACAACGGCCGGCTCAGCTTCGACCACGTCAGCGTGCCCCGCGACATGCTCCTCGACCGCTACGGCCAGGTCGCCGAGGACGGCACGTATTCCAGCCCGATCGAGAACGACACCCGCCGCTTCTTCACCATGCTCGGCACCCTCGTGCGGGGCCGGGTCAGCGTCGGCGGTGCCTCCTCGGCCGCGACCAAGGTCGCGCTGACCATCGCGGTCCGCTACGGCGACGTCCGCCGCCAGTTCGGCGCGCCCGGCCACGACCGCGAGGTCGTCCTCAACGACTACCTGGCCCACCAGCGCAAGCTCCTGGTCGCCCTGGCCAAGTCGTACGCCCTGCACTTCGGCCAGGAGGAACTGGTCACCAAGATGCACGCGGTGCAGGTGGCCGGGGCCGGCGCGGCCGAGCACGACCAGCGCGAGCTCGAGTCACGGGCGGCCGGCCTCAAGGCCGCGCAGACATGGCACGCCACCCACACCATCCAGATGTGCCGCGAGGCGTGCGGCGGCGCCGGCTATCTCTCGGAGAACCGCCTGCCCGGCCTCAAGGCCGACACCGACGTGTTCACCACCTTCGAGGGCGACAACACCGTCCTGCTCCAGCTGGTGGCGAAAGGCCTGCTCACCGGCTATCGCGACGCCTTCGGCTCGCTCGACGGCTGGGGGCGTACGGCGTTCGTGGCCGACCAGGTGCGCGAGATGATGCTGGAGCGCACGGCGGCCCGCTCGCTCATCCAGCGCCTGGTCGACGCGGTGCCCGGCCGCGGCGACGAGGTGGCGCTGACCGACCGCGGCTGGCAGCTCAAGATGCTGGAGGACCGCGAGAAACACGTCCTCGAGGGTGTGATCCGCCGCCTGCGCAAGGGCGCGGCCACCAAGAAGGACCGGCAGTTCGACATCTTCAACGACGTGCAGGACCACGTGCTGAAGACGGCGACCGCGCACATCGACCGGGTGGTGCTGGAAGCTTTCGTCGCCGGCATCGAGCGCACCGGCGACCCGGACGTGAAGGCCTTGCTGTCGAAGGTCTGCGACCTGTACGCGCTGACCACCATCGAGGCCGACCGCGGCTGGTTCCTCGAACACCAGCGCCTGACCCCGGCCCGCTCCAAGGCGGTCACCGGCGCCGTCAACGACCTGCTGCGCGAGCTGCGCCCGCACATGGCGACACTGGTCGACGGCTTCGGCCTGCCCGACACGTGGCTCGACGCGGCGATCCTGCGCGAGGAGCCCGACCGCCAGGAGACGATGGCCAAGCACGACGCCGAGGGCTAAGCGGCCTCGACCAGGGCGACGTCGGCCACCTCGAGGCGGAAGTCCTCGGCGTGGCCGCCGACCTGGAAGGTCAGCTCCGAGTGGGCGCTGGTCCGGGCGGCGACGAAACGGTATTCGTGGCGGCAGGCGGTGGTGTCGACCGGCAGGTCGCGGGTGTACGACTCCTGATAGGTGGGCGGGCTGTCCTGCACCCGGACCCGGATCGTGGTGGCCCGGTCGGTGCTGGCGGTGAAGGCCAGGGTGTACGGGCGGCCCTGCACCAGGTCGACGTCGCTCTTCACGATGACGACGTCGCCGGGGGTCTTGGTGCCGGTGGCCACGTCGGCCCGGAAGCGGTGGCCTTCTCCACCGCTCACGGAGGCCGCTTCGGTGTCGTTGGCCCACCAGGCGGCGGCCGCCCGGCTCAGCACGTCCGGCCCGGCCGGCGCGGGGTGATCGGACGGCAGGCAGGTGTCCGGCGCCGCGGCGGCCTGTGCCCCGGCGGCCTGTGCCCCGGCGGCCTGCGCTCCGGCACCCTGCGCTCCGGCCGCCTGCGACCCGGCGGGCGGCGCCGCGGCCGGGTCCTGCCGGCCGGGCCAGGCCCGGGCGCCGAGCACGCCGACGCCGATGCCGGCCACGAAGATGACAGCGACCAGTGGCGGCGCCACGCCTCGGCGCGGCCGGTTCGGCGCGGCCCCGGCCGGCGTCGCCCCAGCCGATGCGAGCCCGGCCGCCGTCTCCTGCTCGGACAGCGTGCACCAGGCGGCGCGCCAGCGGGCGACCTCGGCCGCGATGGCCGGCTCGTCCTGGCCGCCGGCCCGCAGGCAGGCCGTCACGAACGACTCGACGAACTCGTACCGGGGAAGCCGCGGCAGCCGTTTGCCCGCCAGCACTTCCGAGGTGGTGCTCGGCGGCAGCGGATCGGGCCGGATCTCACCGCGGGCGGCCGCGATCCGCTGGTCGGCGAGCCGGCTCAGCTGCCGCAGCGAGGGGTTGCCGGCGCGCACCCGAAGCTGCCGCAGCTCGGCAACGAAGTCGTCGGCCGTCCGCACCGGCGAAGGCATGTCTACAGAGGAACTCGGCATCGCCGGTCACTATAACTACGCCCGTCTATCACCTCCGGAGGCCAGGCCGGTGCGGACGGCGTGCAGGGCGGCCTGGGTGCGGTCGGCCAGGCCGAGCTTCAGAAGGATGCTGGAGACGTGGGTCTTCACCGTCTTCTCGGCCACGACCAGGGCCCGGGCGATCTCGCGGTTGGAGCGGCCCTCGGCCAGCAGGGCCAGGACGTCGCGCTCGCGGGCGGTCAGGGCCGGCTCCTCGGCCGGCCCGCCGAGCAGCCCGGCGGCGACGTCGGGTTCGAGCAGCAGGTGGCCGGCGGCGACCGAGCGGACGGCCGCGACCAGGGCGTTGGGGTCGACGTCTTTGGACAGATAGCCGCGGGCGCCGGCCCGCACGGCCGGTATCAGGCGGGCCCGGTCGGTGAAGCTGGTGACCACGAGCACCCGGGCCGGCAGCTCCCGGCGGCGCAACTCCCGCAGCACCTCGACGCCGTCCATGCCCGGCAGCACCATGTCGAGCAGCACGACCTCGGGCCCGGTCTCGGCGATCAGCTCCAGCGCGGTCGGCCCGTCGGCCGCCTCGCCGACCACCTCCAGATCCCCCGCGAGCTCCAGAAAGGTGCGCAACCCCCGCCGCACGGCCGGATGGTCGTCCACGATCAGCACGCGGATGTGCGGAGGCGTGGCGCGGTGGGCGACCTGAAGGTCAAGCATGGCGGGCCTCCAAGCGGACCGTGGTGCCTTGTCCCGGGGTGGAGTCGACCGTCAAGGTGGCCCGGATGGCGCAGGCTCGTTCGCGCATGGAGCGCAGGCCCAGGCTGCGGCCGGCCTTCAGGGTGGCGGCGACGTCGAAGCCCTGGCCGTCGTCGGCTATCTCCAGGCGTACGACATCGGGGTCGTGGGTCTGAAGGCGAACCCGGACCGTGGTGGCCTTGGCGTGGCGGACGGCGTTGTGCAGGGCCTCCTGAGCCACGCGGAACAGGACCGTGCGGGCGGGCATGGGCAGCTCGGGCGGGTCGTCGTCGCCGTAGGTGAGGTGGGGGGCGCCGTTGTAGGCGCGGTCGAGGATGCTGACCTGTTTGCGCAGGGCGGCGGGCAGGCCGTCGGTGGCCAGGTCGGCCGGGCGCAGCTCCTGGACGGCGGCCTGCAACTCCTCGGTGGCCTCCTTGGCCAAGGTGGTCACCTCGGTCAGGTGGCGGCGGGCGGCGGCCGGGTCGCGGTCGAGCAGGACGTCGGCGGCCTGGGCGGTCAGGCGCAGCCCGAACAGCCGCTGGGCGACCGCGTCGTGCAGGTCGTGGGCGATGCGGGCGCGCTCCTCGGCGATGGTGAGCTCGCGGTTGCGCGCGTAGAGGCGGGCGTGGGTCAGGGCGATGGCGGCGTGGGCGGCCAGCACACCGACCAGTTCCTCGTCGGCGTCGGTGAAGCCGCCGGACTTGTTGGCCAGATAGAGCGCGCCGAGGATCTCGTCGCCGCTGATGATGGGCACGCCGAGGAAGGCCTCGAGCACCGGATGGGCGGCCGGCCACCAGTGGAAGCGCGGGTCGGCCCGGATGTCGGCCACCCGCTGGGTGGCCGGGTCACGCAGCATGACCGCGAGGAAGCCGTGCTGGCGGGGGAGCGGGCCGATCGCGGCCTGCACCTCGGCGCTGACGCCGGAGACCACGAACTGCGCGAACGAGCCGGCCTCGTCGGGGACGCCCAGCGCCGCATAGCGCGCCCCGGCCAGCTCGCGGGCCGTGTCGACGATCGTCTGCAGCACCTCGGGAACGGTCAGCCGGTCGCTGACCGCCAGCACCGCGGCCGACAGACGCCGCGCGACGTGCAGCTCGTCGCTCATCAGATCACCCGCTCATCGCCCGGGCCCGCGAGAAGTTCACGCGCTCACCCTAGTCGCGGCCTCTGACAAAAAGCCCTGCGCCGATGGTCCTAGGACCAAGGTCCCGGGGCGAAGCCGTCCCTGGCCCGATTCGGCGGCGATCGATGCGGGGCAGGGTCGACGGCATGACCAACGACAACACGACACCGGTCGCCGTCATCACCGGCGCCTCCCGCGGACTGGGCGCGGCGCTGGCCCGGGGACTGGCCGCGGCCGGCTGGCGTCTCGTGCTCGACGCGCGGACCGCCGGGGACCTCGACGTGATCGCGGCCGAGCTCGGGCAGCGCACGACCGTCATCGCCATCCCCGGTGACGTCGTCGACGACGACCACCGGGCCGTCCTGGCCGTCGCCGCCGGCCAGCTGGGCGGGGCCGATCTGCTCGTCAACAACGCGTCCGTGCTGGGTGGCTCGCCGCTGCCGGCCCTGGCCACCTTCCCGCTGCCCGCGCTGCTGGAGACCTTCGAGGTGAACGCCCTCGCGCCGATCGCCCTGACCCAGCTGCTGCTGCCGCAGTTGCGCCGTTCGCCGTCCGGCGGCGCGATCCTCAACATCAGTTCGGACGCGGCCGTCGAGGCCTACGAGGGCTGGGGTGGCTACGGGGCCGCCAAGGCGGCCTTGGACCATGCGGGCGCGGTGCTCGCGCTCGAGGAGCCTGATGTACGGGTGTGGAGCGTCGACCCGGGCGAGATGCGCACCCGCCTCTACCAGCAGGCCGCGCCCGGCGAGGACATCTCGCATCTGCCGCCGCCCGAGACCGTGGTGCCGCACCTGCTGGGGCTGCTGCGGGCGCGCCCCGCCTCCGGGCGGTACGCCGCGTCCGATCTGCCGGCCGTCGAAGGGGCACGATGACCACGGCCACCCTCGACTTCGAGCTGCCGGCCGACCTCGAGGCGCGGGAGCCGGCCGAGGCGCGGGGGCGGCGGCGCGAGGACGTACGGCTGCTGGTGAGCCGGGGCGCGGCGGTCAGTCACCACCGGTTCCCGGAGCTGCCGCGGATCCTCGAGGCCGGCGACCTGCTGGTGGTGAACAACTCGGCCACCGTGCCGGCCGCGATCGACACCGAGGACGGGCTGGTCGTGCACGTCTCGACCGAGCACGCCGACGGGTCGTGGCTGGTGGAGCTGCGCCGGTCCGCCGGGGGCAGCACGGCCCCGTTCGCGCCGGGCACGGGGCCGGCGCGGGCGGGGCTGCGGCTCCCGGTGCCCGAAGGGGCGGTCACTCTGCTCCATCCGTACACCTCAAGGCTCTGGACGGCGAAAGCCGACGTGCCTGGAACGAGAGTCGATTATCTGGCGCGGCACGGGCGGCCGATCCGCTACGACTACACCGATCGGGACTGGCCGCTGGCGACGTATCAGAACGCCTACGCGACGGAGCCGGGCAGCGCCGAGATGCCGAGCGCGGGACGGCCGCTGACCGGCGCGGTGCTGGCTGAACTGGCCGGGCGGGGGATTCTGGTCGCGCCGATCACGCTGCACACGGGCGTGGCCTCGGCCGAGGTGGACGAGCCGCCGTACCCGGAGTGGTATGCGGTCCCTCGCCCGACCACGCGGTTGATCGAGCATGTCCGAGCCGGCGGCGGACGGGTGATCGCGGTCGGTACGACGGTGGTGCGGGCCCTCGAAACGGCGTGGGACGGGCCGGCGTCGGGCTGGACCGACCTGGTGATCGGGCCGGAGCGGCCGGTGCGCTCGGTGGACGGGCTGCTCACCGGGCTGCACGAGCCGCGCGCCTCACACCTGCGGATGCTCTCGGCCGTGACCGGCCCGGCAGCGCTCCGGGCGGCCTACGACGAAGCGCTGCGCGGACGGTACCGGTGGCACGAGTTCGGCGACGTTCACTTACTGCTTCCGTGAGAAGCGCGTCAGGCGGCGTACCTCTCGACCAGGGTGCCGACGGCCGGGAGGGCCGCCTCGATGTGCTTGCCGGCGCCGCCGCGCACGGTGCTGTACGCCTTCACGACCACGGCCTTCTCCGAGTCCGAGGCCATGCCGTCGGTGACCTTGAGCATGGCCTCGGTGACCTCCGGGCTGCGCTTGGCCAGGTAGTCGCCGAACGTGCCGCCGCCGGCGTCCTGGAAGTCGGCCCAGAACGGCTGGAGCTGCTCGAGCGCCGACGGGACGATCAGCTCGACGGTCTGCGCGTAGTAGCCGGGGGCGAACGACGAGACGGCCTTGTAGGCGAGCTTGACCGCGGCGGCCGAGACACCGGACTTCTTGGCCAGCTCCGACTCGACGACGCCCTGAAGGTCGGTGGCGATGGCCTTGACCGAGGCTTCGTCGGCCGCGAGGTCGTTCAGGTTCGAGATCATGCGAGCGACACTATCCAGTACTTGATCTTGAATAGCTCTCCGTTCACCGATCCTGACCGGACAGTGACCGACAAATGGCCGAGTCGCCTGCTCAGAAGGCCAGAGTCTCGGGTACTTGCAGCTCAGCGCGGTCGCGGCCGGTCATCAGGTCACGGAAGGCGGCCGCCAGGTCGTCCGGGTCGACGGTCGGGATGCCGCTGATGTCGATGCCCAGGTCGAACTGGCCGCCGGTCATCGCTCGATATCCGGCGCTGCCGGTGACCATCGCGCCGATGTGCAGCACACCCGCGTACACCCCCTGGTCCTTCAATTCGGCGTGCAGCGACAGTACGTAGTTGCGCGCGGCCGCCATGGCCGGGCCGGGCCCGCTCATGCCCGGCCGCGGGTGGGTGGCGGAGACACCCTGCCCGAGAAGGATCGCGCCGTCGCCGCGCTCGACCATGCCCGGCAGCACGGCGTGCACGACCTCGATGAAGCTGAGCAGATGCAGGTCGAGGAGCCGCCGCACGGTGTCCGCGCGAAGCTCGGCGGCCGGTATGAAGCCCTCGGTGGCGATCGGCGCGTACTCGACGACGTCGATCGGCCCGATCTCCTTGACCAGCGCGGGGATCTCGTCGGGCCGGCTGAGGTCGGCCGCGAACGCCGTCGCCTCGATGCCCTCGGCCGCCAGCTCGGCGGCCAGCGTGCCGAGGCGCGCACGATCGCGGGCGACGAGCGCGACCCGGTAGCCGTCGCGGCCGAAGAGGCGCGCCACCGAGCTGCCCAGGCCGGTTCCGGCCCCGAAGACGGCGATGGTTCTGGTCATGACAGCTCCCTTAAGTTGATGAGGCCCTCAACTTAGACGAAAGTTGAGGGCAGTATCAAGTTCGGAGGATCTATGCTCGTACGGTGACCTCGCCGCTCCGCCGTGACGCCCGCCGCAACATCGAGCGCGTCGTCGAGGCCGCGACCGAGGCGTTCCGCGAGCACGGCCTCGAGGTGCCGCTGGAACACATCGCCCAGCGGGCTGGAGTCAGCCCCGGCACCGTCTACAACCGTTTCGGCGGCCGCGACGCGCTGATCGACGCGGTGATGCCGGCGCTGATCGAGGCCCGGGTGCGGGAGGCGATCGACCGCGCGCTGGCCGAACCCGACCCGTGGGACGGGTTCGCCGTCTACGTGACGATGCTGTGCGAGCTTCAGGCCACGGATCTGGCCGCGGGTGACGCGCTCGGGCGGCGCTACCCGTCGGCGGAGCGGCTCACCGAGATCTGCAACGCGCAGATCGGGGACGCGCAGACGATCCTCGACCGCGCACACCAGGCCGGGGCGTTGCGGGCCGACTTCACCACCGAGGACATGCCCTATCTGTTCTGGTCGAGCGCGGCCGTCGCCCGGGCCACAGCCGACACCGCGCCGGACGCGTGGCGGCGGGCGCTCGCGCTCACCCTCGACGGGCTGCGCGCCTCAGCCGCCCATCCGCTGCCGGCGCCCCCGATGACGCACGACGAGATGCTGGCGGCGATGACCGCCCTCGGTGAACGGCGTCAGGGCAGGAGCTGATCGAGGGCGGGCGCCTTGGTCAGTATGCCGTCGCGACGGCCCAGCTGGGCCAGCCGGTCGATCGACGGACGGTTGATCTCGCCCGGCCAGCTCGGCAGGATCATCGCGATCCGGACCGTGTCGTTGATCGTGGTGTAGGTGCCGACGATGTCGCGGACCTCGTCCGGGTGGCTTCCGGCGTACGCCATCGAATCCTTTATCGCGGCCGTGAACTGGGTGACCAGATCGGGGCTCTTGGCGATCTCGGCCTCGCTGGTGAAATAGAGCGCCACGGTCAGGTTGGCCGCGGTGTCCACGAAGTTCGACGCCACGATCTGGCCGCCCTGGGTGAGCACCTGCGACAGTTGCGGCTCGACCACCCAGGCGGCGTCGACCCGGCCTCCCTGCAAAGCGGCCGGCATCTCGCCGAACGGCATGGCCTCGAACTTCAGGTTCGCCGGATCGCCGCCCGCACTGCGCACCGACTGCCGTACGGTCGTGTCGCCCAGATTCTTCAAGGTGTTGACCGCGATCGTCTTGCCGGTCAGATCCTTGGCCGAGCGGATCGGGCTGCCGTCGTGCACGACGATCGCCGAGAAGTCGCGCCCGGCCCGGCCGGTCGACGACACGCCGGCCGCCACACCCTTGAGCTGAGCGCCGGAAGTCTGCGCGGCCATCAGCGACGTGACATTGCTGAAGCCGAACGGGTATTTGCCGCTGACCACGTTCTTCACGATCGCCGAGCCGCCCTGCTCGGGCACCAGCGTCAGGTCGATGCCGCGGCTCGCGAAGAAGCCCTTGGCCTTGCCGAGATAGATCGGCGCCACGTCGACGATGGGCACGACGCCGACGGTGACCTTGGTGCCGCCGCCGGTGTCGCCCTTGTCGTCCGACGAGCAGGCCGCGGTGGCCAGCAGCAGAAAGACAACGGCGGCGGCGACGATCCGGCGCATGGGTCCGCTCCAGGGGAGATCAGGGGCGCATTTGCGCCGGGCGAACGGTACCCGATCTCCGAGCCGCTGGGGACCGGCCAGAAGGGACGAACATCAGGGAGTCTTTCGTGCTAGGAGCCGGCGAGTTTCCGCAGGGCGTCGGCGGCCCCCTCGGTGAGGGGCTGGCCGTGGCCCGGCAGGATCGTCCTGACGTCCAGGGCGGCCAGCTTCTTGAGCGACGCCGCGGCCTGGTCCAGGTCGGCGGTGTATTGAGGATCAGAACCGGCAAGCCCTTCCGTCGTACGCAGGGCGTCGCCCGCGACGAGGGTCCCCGTCGACGGGTCGAAGACCGAGATGTGCCCGAGCGTGTGCCCCGGCGTCCCGACAATCTGCAGCCCGAAGACCTCGTCCCCGTCGGCCAGCGGCTTCAACGGCTGCTGCGCGTTGACGATCGAGCCGACGTCGTCCTGCCCGGCGTAGAAGGTCGCCTTCACCTTCGGCTCCACGTCCGGCAGCCCACCCACGTGGTCCTGATGCTGGTGGGTGAGGATCACATGCTTGACCTGGCCCCACCCGCTCCCGGCGGCGGTCAGGGCCGACCCGATGGCGTCCCCCGATCCCGGCGTCCCGAGGTCGACGACGGCCGCCTCATCGCCGCGGATCAGCAGATAAGCCGACACGTACGACAGGCTGACCCGCTCCCAGCCGCCCATCGAAGCGCTCGCGGCACCGGACGGCGCCGAGGCGGCCGGCGCCTCCGAGCCGGAGCACCCGCTCACCGTGTTCACAATCGTCAGGCCGAGAACGCCCGCACCCGCACTGACAAGCAACCGGCGGCGCGAGAGCAGAAAGTCCGTCATGGTCCGATGATTTCCGCCCTCCCACCTCGATCACCATCCAAACGCCCGTGTCTTAACCGATTCGTATCACGGCGCTGTTGCACCGTCGGTGCCTGTCTTCGCTGGCCAGACCACCGCGGGAGGAGTTCCCGCCGCAGATGCTGTGGGAGCAGATGACCAGAGACATCATCATCAATGACCCCAGAATGCTTGCCGGCATTGCAGGGATCGCGACTCACGCTGAGGCACGGGCAGAGCTCAATCAACGCGCGGACACGACAATGCTCCGTTGATGCACTCGAATGACATGATCCCGGGGTGCCGTCCGAAGCATTCTTCTCGACCACAGCCCAAGTCTTGCCGACGCTGCTCATCGCCTTCGCCGTTGAGGGCGGGCTCCTGCTGCGGGACCCACTCAACGGGTGGCGTCAGCGACTCCGCCTCTTCTACGCCCGCATGTACAGAGACATGGAGAAAGATCCTGACTGGCCATCGTTCGACAATTGGATAGGGCGCGTCCTGGTTGCCCAGACCAGGAACCTCCGCAAGGAAATCCTGTTCTTCGCCTACCTGGTGCTAGTGCTCATCGCAGGGGGCGAGATCGTCGCAACGGCAGTTTTGTTCCTCGGGCGACCAGACAACTGGATCACCAAGGCCGCCGGGATCGTATGTGTCATCGCCATGACCTGCGCCACCGTCATCAGCGCTGCGGTGCCGGTGGCCAGGCTCCGGCTCGAAACAGGGTTGCGGCTTGTCGACACTCTTCCAAAGCGCAGCCCTCTGGAGGTCCGCTTGGCCTGAGGCGCTAGCCGGACACAGGCCCATTGGAGTCGTAGCGAAGGTCATGTCATTGTGGCGGGCTTCCCAGGCCCTCGTGCAAAGGCGGATTGACCACCGGCTGGCCGACGTGCGCTTCGGCCTCGTCGAGGGCTAGCTCGGCACCCACAATGCCGGTTGTGGGGGTCCCAGCAGACCCAACCTGGGTGCCTTACGACAGTCCGCGCTCTCGAGCCACCTTCACCGCCGCCAAATACATGTCACCGTACGGAGTGCCGTGCGGGACGCCGGCCGGTCCCGACCTGAGCTCGGCCAGGTACCAGGCGACGGCCTTCTCGACGAGGTCGCACTCCGCGGCGGTGGGGTTTGCTGCCGCGGCGAGAGTCGCGTGTACCTGGGCCTCTTGCAGCACGACCGCGATCGAGGCAGGTTCCATGCCGCGGGTGTAGTTCCGGTCTTCCAGCAGACCTAAAAGTTCCTCAGCTTTGGCCTTGTGTTCGGTGGGCGTCATGTCGGTTCCTTCCGGCAGCGGGCTGAGGGCGAAAAGGCTGGGCCGTCGGGATGATCTCGCCAGCCGCGACCGGTCATTGCACGGGCCACGGCTCGTTCAACGATCGTCATCCATGATGGCTACGCATGATCTGCGGGACAGGGCCTGGCGGCCGCCGCAGGTCAGCGGGTCTTGCGGACCTTGCCGCCACGCCGGAGGAACCGGCCGAGGACATGCACGACGATGACCGCCACGACGATGCCGCCGGCCCAGTGCTGCCACGGACCGGCCGTCAGCAGAAGCCCGCCCAGGGCCAGGTGGGCGGCCACGGCCAGCGCGACCACGGCGACCACGGCGAGGGGAAACCGGCGGCGGTGGGTGGCGTTCCCGGGCGGATCATCAGGGTCGTGGGTCTCGCTCCGGCGCAGCACGACGATGCCTTTCACAGTCAGGGATACGGCAGGGCCGGCCCGTGGGCCGGCCCTGCCGTCCGGTCGTCACGGGCGAGGGGCCCGGCGATCCTTGCGTGCCTCGAGTTCCTCCTCGCTCACAAAGGTGAGCACCGGCTGCCCCGGAGGAGCGAGCAACGTCGCGATGTACTGGCTCTCGCTGTCCGGCAGGTTGTTGCCGCCCTGGTAGTGGATGACGTCGCCACCCGGCTCCCAGAACGTCTCACCGGCTTTGATGACCCGCTGCGGCTCGCCCTCCAGCTCGAATATCACCTCACCCTTGATGACGTACCCGAACGCGGGCCCGGGGTGACGGTGCGGCGGAGTACCAGGGTTCCCACCCGGCAACGTGATCAGCACGGTCTTCACCTCGGCGCCGGCCGGGATGGTCGTGCCGGGAACGGACGCGAGGATCTCCACGCTTTCCTTCGGCGTGGACGCGTTTTCTGCGCTCATGAGGGGGAGTCTCACCTTCTACGTTGTACTAGCTCCCCTGTATGACAAGGCGGCGATCTCATCTGTGACAGTCACCGGCGGTTCATTCAGGCGCCAATGTCCTCGGCCAGCCCGAGAAGGCGAACGGTTTCGAGACCCATTCGTTGCTCTCAACCGCTGCGTCGAGCTTGCGGACGATGGTCCGCAGCGCGGTGATCGTTTGCTCGCGAATCAGGTTCTCAGCCAGGCCGCGCCCGGTGGTGGTGAGCTCGAGATGCTGATAACGCAGGCGCCCGCGGTCCCGCTCGAGACCCGACCAGCGTCTTTGATGTCGCTGTGTTCGCAACATCGCAACTAGGTGATGGTGGCGCCGCGCGGATCGCGCAGAACGGCGCGTCTGATCATCAACGGCGTCAGCCCGAACGACTGATCGACACTGCGCGTACCGGACAGCAAGGTGATCGAGTGACGAACGACCCCCGGCCCTGGCCGCCGCCCGCCCCAGCGCCCAACGGCAAGAAGACCAGCAACACCATCCCGATCATCGCGTTCGGCGCGATCGCCGTAGCCCTGATCGCCTGCGCCGGTGTGTTCGTCAACCAAGCCGTCACCGCCGGCCCCGAACCCAAGGCCACCACCGAGACGGCCCGGAACCTGGCCGCCGTACCCACCACAGCGAGCACACCTGCGGCGCCGCCGGCAACCATCGAGCCCGCTGCCGGGACCACCACGCCGACGGTGGTTCCGCCCACCGCCACCGCGGTCACCACGACGCCGACGCCAGCGGCCACGCCGAGCCGCACCCCTGCCGCCGAACCCGCGCCGACGCGGACCAGCGCCAAGCCGGCGACGACAAAGCCGAAGCCGCGGCCCACCACCACGAAGCCGAAACCGCGCAAGACCACGAAGCCGCCCACGTCGGTGTACTACAAGAACTGCTCGGCCGTACGCGCTGCCGGTGCCGCCCCCATCCATCGCGGCGAACCCGGATACGGTCGCCACCTCGACCGCGACGGCGACGGTGTGGCCTGCGAATAAGCCTGGACGCGACGAAGCCCTGGCCTTGTGTTGACGGCCAGGGCTTCGTGGTCAGCGCAAACCTCACCGTAGAGCCGATTCTTATCCGGTGACTCTGGGTACGGAGAGCGGGTATGACGGTCTACGGAATCCATGCCTCTCATGAGCAGATCCCGCCCGCCGAGCTGCTGGCCGCCGTGGTCGCTGCGGAGCAAGCGGGGTTCGAGGCAGCCATGTGTTCTGACCACTTCTCGCCGTGGAGCGCGCGGCAGGGCCAGTCCGGGTTCGCCTGGTCGTGGCTCGGGGCCGCTCTCCAGGCGACCAACCTGTCGTTCGGTGTCGTGAACGCTCCGGGGCACCGCTACCACCCGGCGATCATCGCGCAGGCCATCGGCACCCTCGCCTCGATGTATCCGGGGCGGTTCTGGGCGGCGCTGGGCAGCGGTGAATACAGCAACGAGCATGTCGTGGGCGGGGAGTGGCCCCGCAAGGACGTGCGGGAGGCGCGCCTGCTGGCGTCGGTCGACGTGATCCGGGATCTGCTGGCCGGCAAGGAGGTCACCCGGGACGGGATCATCACCGTGGACCGGGCGAAGCTCTGGACCCGGCCCGAGCAGGCGCCGCCGCTGATCGGGGCCGCGGTCAGCACGAAGACGGCCGCCTGGTGCGCGAAGTGGGCCGACGGGCTGGTCACCGTGAACGCGCCCGAGGAGCATCTGCGCGCGATGATCGGCGAGTACCGCAACGCCGGCGGCACCGGGCCGGTCTGCCTTCAGGTACACCTGAGCTGGGCGCCGACGCGGGAGGAGGCCGAGCGGATCGCGTACGACCAGTGGCGCAGCAACATCTTCCCGCCGCCGGTCTGCTGGGACGCCGAGACCGTCGAGCACTTCGACGTCATCTCCGAGAACGTCACGGTGGAGCAGGTCGCGAAGGTCGTCAACATCTCGGCCGACCTGGAGGAGCACACCGAGCTGCTGCGCCGCTACGCCGCTCTCGGCTTCGACCGGATCTACCTGCATCACGTCGGGCAGGATCTGACGCCGTTCATCGATGCCTTCGGGAGCAAGGTGCTGCCCGCCCTCCGCTGAGTTGTATACAAACTGCCGCTACCTCTTGCGTCACACCGCGCCCTCTCGCCAAGATTGCATACATCCACGGCGAGGGGGGTTCGGTGCGGGCAGCGGCGGAGCAGGCGGCACAGAGGCTGCGGGAGGAGATCCTCGCGGGAGTCATCCCGTCCGGGGCGCGGCTGGGAGAGGTGGAGCTCGCCGGCCGGCTGTCGGTGAGCCGCACGCCGATCCGTGAGGCGCTGACCCGGCTGGCGGCCGAGGGCCTCGTCGAGATCCAGCCCAACCGCGGGGCCCGCGTCGTGAGCCGTTCCGACGAGGAGCTCCGCGAGATCTTCGAACTGCGACTGCGGCTTGAGCCGTACGCCGTGCAGCAGGCCGTGCCGGCACTCAGCCCCGAGCAGCTCGACGACCTCGAGGCGCTCGCCACCGAGATGATCGAGGCCGGCGACCGGGATGCTCTGGTCGAGCTGAACCGCCGCTTCCACAGCATCTTCATCGAGGCCGCCGGCTCGCGGCCCCTGGCCGACGCGCTCCGCGGCGTCACCCACGCCCCGGTCGTACACCAGAACTTCCACAACTACACGCCGGAGGGCCTGCAACGCAGCCTGCACCACCACGTGGAGATGGTGGCCGCGGCCCGCGCCGGCGACGGGGACTGGGCCGAGGCCGTGATGCGGGCGCACCTCTACAACGCCCGCGCGACCATGGTGGGTGCCCGATGACGCTTCCTCTGGACGATCTGCGCGTGGTCGAGTTCGGGCAGCTGCTGGCCGGGCCGTTCTGCGGTCAGCTGCTCGGCGACTTCGGGGCCGAGGTCATCAAGGTGGAGGACCCGGCCAAGGGCGACCCGATGCGCGAGTGGGGCCGGGAGAAACCGCACGGCAAGTCGCTCTGGTGGCCGGTGGTGGCGCGGAACAAGAAGTCGGTGACGTGTGACCTCCGCACCAGAGAGGGTCAGGCGCTGATCAGGCGGCTGATCGACACCGCCGACATCGTGGTCGAGAACTTCCGGCCGGGCACCCTGGAGCGCTGGGGCCTCGCGCCCGAGACACTCTGGAAGACCAATCCCGGCCTCGTCATCACCCGGGTCACCGGCTACGGCCAGACCGGCCCCTACGCGAGCCGGGCCGGCTTCGGCTCGATCGGCGAGGCCATGGGCGGCATCCGTTACGTCATGGGCGAGCCCGATCAGCCGCCCGTGCGGGCCGGCATCTCGCTCGGCGACTCGCTCGCCGCCACGTACGCCTGCCTCGGGACCTTGACCGCGATTCATCACCGCACCAGGACGGGGCGCGGGCAGATCGTCGACTCCGCCATCTACGAGGCCGTGCTGGCCATGATGGAGTCGCTGCTGCCCGAGTGGGCCATCGCCGGATACCAGCGGGAGCGTACCGGCGCCACCCTGCCCAACGTCTCGCCCAGCAACGTCTATCCGACCGGCGACGGTGACCTCATCCTCATCGCGGCCAACCAGGACAGCGTCTTCGGCCGTCTGGTGACCGTCATGGATCAGCCCGGCCTGGCCACCGACCCGCGCTACGCGACGCACGGCGCGCGGGGCGCCGCGATGGCCGAGCTGGACACGCTCATCGCCGAGTGGACCTCCACCCGCAAGGCCGAGGAGCTGCTCACCGCCCTGCACGCCGCCGGCGTGCCGGCCGGGCGCATCTTCCGGGCCAAGGACATGTTCGCCGACCCGCACTTCGCGGCCCGCGAGGCGATCGTGACCGTGCCCCACCCCGACTTCGGCGAGCTGCCGATGCAGAACGCGACGCCCCGCCTGTCCGCGACGCCGGGCCAGGTGCGCTCGGCCGGGCCGGCGCTCGGCGAGCACAACGACGAGATCTACGGCGGCCTTCTCGGCCTCGGCGAAACGGAGCGCGCGAACCTGCGCCAACAAAAGATCATCTAAGGAGGACCATGTCCTATCGGCTCGGCGTAGATGTGGGCGGCACCTTCACCGATGTGCTGCTGGTCGACGAGGAATCAGGTTCGACGTGGCGGGCGAAGACCGCCTCGACGCCGAGCGATCAATCAGTGGGCGTGCTGAACGGCATCGACAAGGTCTGCGCCGAGGCCGGCGTGGACCGCGCGGTCATCCGGCACGTCCTGCACGGCACGACGGTGGCCACCAACGCGATCCTGGAACGCAAGGGCGCCACCGTCGGATTGGTCACCACCGAGGGCTTCCGCCAGGTGCTTCAGATCGCCCGCTCGTTCGTGCCGGGCGGCCTGGCCGGCTGGATCATCTGGCCCAAGCCGGAGCCCCTGGCCGAGCTGGAGAACACGGTCGAGGTGCCGGGGCGCATCGCCAGCGACGGCACGATCGTCACCGAGCTGGACGAGCAGGCCGCCCGGCATGCCCTGAGGAAGCTCAAGGGCGTCGAGTCCCTCGCCATCTCCCTGATCAACGCCTTTGCCAACGACGCTCACGAGCGGCGGCTGGCCGAGCTGGCGAAAGAGGAGATGCCTGGCGTCGAGATCTCGCTCTCCAGCGTCGTCCTGCCCGAAATGCGGGAGTACGAACGGGCGCTGACCACGGTCGCGAACGGCTATGTCCAACCGCAGGTTGCGCGATATGTCGCCAACCTGAGCGACAAGATCAACACTGATCTGTCCATTCTGCGGAGTGACGGCGGCTTGGCGAAGGCCGCGGCGGCTGCGGCGGCGCCGGTCACGATGCTGCTCTCGGGGCCGGCCGGCGGCGTCACCGGAGCGGTCTGGGTGGCGGAGCAGTCCGGCCACCGCGAGCTGCTCACCTTCGACATGGGCGGCACCTCCACCGATGTCGCCCTGGTCCGCGAGGGGCAGGCGAGGATCGGAAGAGAGACCAAGGTCGGAGATTTGACCGTACGAGCGTCGGCCGTCGACGTGCGTACCGTCGGCGCCGGCGGCGGCTCGATCGCCCACGTGCCCGAGCTGACCCGCGCGCTGCGGGTGGGCCCGCAGTCGGCCGGGGCGGAGCCAGGCCCCGCCGCGTACGGCAAAGGCGGCGACGCGCCCACCGTGACCGACGCCAACGTGGTGCTGGGCTACCTGCCGGCGGCCCTGGCCGGCGGCGAGATCACGCTCGACCGGGAGGCGGCCCGCGCCGCCGTGCAGACCGTCGCCGACGCCATGGGCCTGCCCAGCGCGGAGGCGGCCGCGGCCGGCATCGTCGACATCGTCAACGAGAACATGCTCGGCGGCCTGCGCCTGGTCAGCGTGCAGCAGGGCTACGACCCGCGCGACTTCGCGCTGGTCGCCTTCGGTGGCGCCGGTCCGCTGCACGCCAACGCGCTCGGCCGGCTGACCGGGGCCTGGCCGGTGATCGTGCCGCCCTCGCCGGGCGTGCTGTGCGCGCTCGGCGACGCCACCACCTCGGCCCGCGACGAGGCCGCCCGGACCGTCCTGCGCCGCCTCGGCGACCTGACCCCGGACGAGTTCACCGCGATCTTCGAGGAGCTGGCCGGGGCCGCGTCGAGCCGGGTCGCCGCCGCGCAGGTGACTTACTCGGCGGATGTACGTTTCGTCGGGCAGGGCAACGAGCTCCCGGTGACCGTGGAGCTGGGGGAGGGTCCGGCCGGCCTGGCCGCGCGCTTCGACGCCGAGCACGAGCGGCTGTTCTCCTTCACCCTCGACGTCGACCACGAGCTGGTGAACGCCCGGGCCACCGTGACCGGCGAGCGCCCACGTGTCACGCCGATCCACCTGGAGAAGGGCGACGGCGACCCGTCGTCGGCGCGGACCGGGGAGACCCGCGTCTACGTCGACGGTGACTTCGTCGACGCCGCCCTCTACGACCGGCTGCGACTCCGGGCCGGCGACGTGGTGCCCGGCCCGGCGATCGTCACCGAGATGGACTCGACCACCCTGATCCTTCCCGGCCACGCCGCGGTCACCGACCCCAGCGGCAGCCTGCTGATCCGTCCCGCCGAGAGCCTGGAGGGCTGAAATGGCACGCATCGTCGAGTCGTCCACCGAGCCCCTCGCGGCGACGGACGTCGACCCGGTCACCCTCGACCTGGTCGAGAACGGGCTGCGCAACGCCCGCTACGAGATGGACGAGGTCCTGTTCCGCACGGCGCTCTCGCCCGGCATCCGGGAGCAGCACGACGAGTTCCCGCTGATCGCCGACCCGGCCGGGCGCATGGTGGTCGGCCAGTTCGGGCTCTCCATCCCCGACTTCCTGGCCGGTTTCGCCGGTGACATCCGCGAGGGCGACGTCCTGCTCACCTCCGACCCGTACGCGTGCGGGGCGGCGATCAGCCACGCCAACGACTGGCTGGTCGTCCTGCCGATCTACGTCGAGGGCCGGGTCGTCGGGTGGGCGTCGATGTTCGGGCACATGTCCGACGTCGGCGGCAAGACGCCGTCCTCGATGCCGACCGACGCCCGGACGATCTACGAGGAGGGCGTGGTCATCCCGCCCTTCAAGCTGTATGACGGCGGGCGACTCAACGAGGACGCGCTGCGCATCATCCTCAACCAGGTGCGGGTGCCCGACTGGAACCGGGCCGATCTCAACGGGCTGGTCGCGGCCTGCCGCACGGCGGCCCGGCGGGTGCAGGAGATGTGCGCGCGGTTCGGCGTGGCCACGTATCTCTCGGCCCTGGACGCCCTGCTGCAGCGCAACTACGACGCCATGAAGACGCTGCTGCACGTGGTCTTCGAGGAGGGGCGCACCCTCTCGTTCACCGATTACATCTGCGACGACGGGGTGGGCTTCGGCCCGTACGAGCTGAAACTGTCCCTGACCCGCACGGGCGACCGGGTGCATCTCGATTTCAGCGGCTCGTCGCCCCAGGCGATCGGCCCGGTCAACTATTACCTGAACGAGAACCTGGCCCGGATGTTCTTCGGCATCTACATGATCACGGTGGCCGATCCGCAGATCCTCTGGAACGACGGCTTCTATCCGCTGGTCGACGTGACGATTCCCGACGGGTCGTACTGGAAACCGAGGCACCCGGCCGCTCTGAACGCCCGGAACCACGGCATCGGGCGGGTCTTCGACCTGTTCGGTGGCCTGTTGGGACAGACGAATCCGGCGCTGCTGAACGCGGCCGGATTCTCGTCCTCACCGCATTTCATGTATTCCGGCAATTATTCGTCGGGCGACCGCAAGGGCGAATGGTTCCAGCTCTATTCGATCGGTTTCGGCGGCATTCCGGGACGGCCGCTGGGCGACGGGCCGGACGGGCATTCGCTGTGGCCGAGCTTCGTCAACATCCCGTGCGAGTTCCTCGAGTCGTACTATCCGCTGCGCATCGAGAAGTGGGAGACGGTGGCCGACACCGGCGGCGCCGGGCTGCATCGCGGCGGCAACGGCGTCGACGTCGCCTATCGCTTCCTCGAGCCGGGGACGATCGCGATCCACGACGACCGCTGGCTCACCTATCCGTGGGGCGTCAACGGCGGCGAGCCGGGCGCCCGCGGCCGCAAGTGGATCGACCGGGCCGGCGGGGAGCGCGAGGTGCTGCCCAGCAAGTGCCACGACGTGCCGGTGCGCCCGGGCGACGTGCTGCATTTCGTCACCTGGGGTGGCGGCGGCTGGGGCGACCCGCTGGCCCGCGACCCGGAACTGGTGGCCAAGGAGGTGCGGCGCGGCCTGGTCACCCGCGAGGGCGCCCGCCGCTACGGCGTCGTGGTGGACGAGGCCGGCGCGGTCGACGCGGCGGCGACCGCCGAGATCCGCGGCGAGGCTCGGCCGGAAAGGCCGGTCTTCAACATGGGGCCGCCGCTCGACGAGATCTTGGCCCGTTGCGAAGAAGAGACGGGCCTGCCGGCTCCCCGGAGGCCCGTCTGGACGTGACTTCCTACGATGTCGCCGGGTCGCTGATCAGCATCTCCGGGTGGCGGCCCAGGAAGGCCGGAAGCTTGTCCTCGGCGGTGGCCTTGAACAGGTCGCGGGTGGCGTCGTTGACGCCCTCGCCGCCGCTGACCGAGGCGAACGTGCCGCCGTTGGTCTTGATCGGAATCAGGTCACCGGCGGCCAGGCCCTTCATGCCGAAGATGAAGTCGGTGACGGCGACGCCGTGGGTGTCCATCTTCAGCGAGGTGCCGGCCGCGGCCAGGATCTTGGAGACCTTGGTCGGGTTGCTGATGACGCCGCTGCTGGTCGCCTTCTTCATCATGGCCCGCAGGAGCTGCTGCTGGTGACGCTGGCGGTCGTAGTCGCCGTTGTCCGAGTGCCGCAGGCGCGAGAACTCCAGCGCCTCCCACGGCTTCATGTTGCGGCAGCCCTTCTCGAACCAGAGCGCGTTCTTCGGCGGGCTCTTCGGGTCGGCGCCGTGCGCGTACTCGATCTTGCCGTTGTTGACCAGGTAGTGGCTGGACCACATGCGTTTGTCGACGCACATGTAGACGCCGCCCATGGCCTCGAGGATGCCCTTGAAGCCGCTGAAGTCGATGACCACGATGCCGTCGAACTCGATGCCGGTCAGCTTGTTCACCGTCTTGGTGGCGAGCTTGGCGCCGCCCTGCCAGCCCTTGCCGTCCTTCGACCCGTTCGCGTAGGCGCCGTTGATCTTCTCGGTCGCGCCCCGGAAGCCGAGCTCCTCGTCGGCCGGGATGTCGACGATCGTGTCGCGCGGGATCGAGATCATGTACGCCTGGTCGTGCTTGGCCGTGATGTGCAGGATGATCATCGTGTCGGAGCGGGACAGCTCGCCCTTCTCCTCCCAGCCGGTCCGCGTGTCCAGGCCCAGCATCAGGATGTTCATCGCGCCCTCGGGCATCTTGCCCGCGGCCACGGCCTTGTTGCTCAGGCCGGCCGAGTCGAGAACGCTCGACGTCGTCTGGATGTTGCTGGTGAGCTGGTTGAGAAAGTACTTCACCGAGACCAGGCCGCCGCCGCCGACCACCAGCAGAACCGCACCGAACGCCGTGATCAATTTGGTCCATAGCGGTAATTTGCGACGTCTCGGTTTCTTTTTCTTACCGCCGCCGGAGCCGCCCTGCGGCTGCCGCTGCCCTCGTTCCCCCAACGTGGCCTGTACCGGCATAGGTGCTGAACTCCTCACTGTTTGGCCATAGCCTCCGTGAGGCCGCGCTCGTCGCCAGACAGAACAGATATATGGTCGCGAACCGTTAGTCAACCCGGAAGATCACTTCTCGACGCCGCGTGATTCCGCGGCGACTTTCGGATTCATAATATCGACGATTCGTAGCCTGGCGAGGGCGCAGAGCGAGCGATCCGGCCGCCGCCGGGCCCCGGCCTCACTGGGGAACGTTGATCTCCGGCCCGCCCGCCGGAGACCCGGCGCCGGCCGCGTTGACCGAGGCCACCGCGATGGCGTAGTTGTGGCGGCTGGTCAGCCCGGTGATGGTCGCGCTCAGGCCGCTGGTGCGGACGCTGGCCACGAAGGCGTTCGGGTTGGCCCGGTCCATGTAGTAGACGACGTAACCGTTCACCGTGTCGCTGTAGAGGCCGGTCGCCCTGCTCCACGACACGGTGAGCGAGCCGGGCCCGGACGAGGTCGTGATGTTCGGCGGCCCGTCCGCGGTCAGCGGGTTGGCCGTGACGCTCGCGGCCGGCGACGCCGGGCCGGTGGAGATGCCGCGGTTGGGCAGGACCCGGAACTCGTACGTCGACCCGCGCACCAGCCAGCCGGTGTCCCATTCGTCGCCGGGAATCGGCAGCGGCAGCCGCTGCCACTGCTGGCCGCTGTCCTTGAGCCGCTGCTCGAACCAGTACCCGCCGGCGCCGAAGCTGTGCGCCCAGCTGACGTGCACGCCGGTGCCGGTCGGGGTGGCCGTGATCGAGGTGGGCGCGGCCGGGCTGAGCAGGTCGGGACCGGAGGTGGCGGTGAACGTGCCGCCGACACCGAAGGTGCCCGAGAGCACTGTGGCGAACGCCTTGGCGATCTTGTGTTCGCCGGAGCCGTTCGGGTGCAGCCCGTCGTAGGCGTCGAACTGCCACTGGTAGTCGCCGGCGATGTCGGCCAGCGCGACCGGCGACGCGGCCGTGCTCACCGAGGCCAGCGCCGCGGGCAGCTTGCTGTTGTACTCGTTGATGATCGAGTCCAGCTGGGGCAGTTGATCCAGCGGCTCCCGGTGCACGACGTTGGCCACGACCACCTTGATGCCCGGCCGGGCCGCCCGGGCCTGGGTGATCAGGTTCTTCATGTCGCCGATCAGCCCGTCCGGGTTGGACACACCCCAGCCGAGGTCGTTGAAGCCGAGCTCGACCAGCAGGTAGTCGGGCTGGTAGGCGCCGACCTGGGTCCTGATGTCACCCATGGCCTGGTGCGCCTGCCGGCCCCACTGGGCGAAATGGGCGCTGTCGAAGGTCAGATAGCCGCGGTAGGCGCCGTTGAAGACCGGCGGGGCTGCCACCTCGGGAAAGCCGTCGGGCAGGTCCGAGGGGACCCGGGTGGTTCCGGTGTACGGTCCCACGAAGTCGGCCGCGGCGCCGCCGGTGGCCAGGTGCTGCCAGAGCCGGTAGCGCCAGGTGTAGTCGCCCTCGAGGCCCTGGCTGATCGAGTCGCCGACCACCATGATCTTCCGCGAGCCGGATCCGATCATGAAGGA
Source organism: Paractinoplanes atraurantiacus (assembly GCF_900215205.1). Lineage (GTDB taxonomy): Bacteria > Actinomycetota > Actinomycetes > Mycobacteriales > Micromonosporaceae > Actinoplanes > Actinoplanes atraurantiacus. Next base: position 22,700 of record NZ_OBDY01000037.1, on the reverse strand, counting down.
TTCCTCGGCCGACGGGTACGGCCCGCTGACCGGCGCCGTGGTCTGGCTTCCGGCGACGTCGTAGACGACCGACTTGGCCGCGACGACCTGGCCCCACTGCGCGGCGGTCGGCGTGTAGCTGGTGGCGGTCGTGGTGACGGTGAACAGCACCGAGCCCGTGTAGCCGCTGCGCACCCGCAGGGTGAAGCTGTTGTTGAGGTGACCGGGTATGCCGCCCGCGGTCCACCGGAACGGCACCAGGGCGTTGCCGATGCTGTCGGCCGGCAGCAGCCCGCGCGGCGCCATGCCGTGCGTCTGGAGGATCCGCCGGGCCGCCTGCACCTCGCTCGGCCCGCGGCTCGCGGTGATCGCCGGCCAGGCGGCGCCGAACGTGGTGGCGTTGGCCGAGTCCAGCCGGTTCAGGATGTCGGCCAGCCCCCACTGCACGGTGTCCTTGCCGCCGCTCACGTCGTCCTCGATGGTGTCGTAGAGGTCCCACAGCGCCCGCTGCACGGCCAGCTCGCTGTCCTCGCCCTTGGGCGCGCAGTCGCCGGTGGGATCGTTGGTCTCGATGTTGTAGGCGACGGTGCCGCCGGCGTTGTGCGGCGGGCCCGGCCGGTCCTCGTAGGTGAGCCCGCCGGCGTTCGGCACCGGTGGCAGCGGGACACTGGCCAGCAGGGCCAGCCCGTAGAAGGTCGCCCAGCCCTCCGACCAGGCCAGGTCGAGGCCGGCGGCCTTGCCGCGGCCCTCCTGGCCCCAGGCGTTGTCGCAGATGCCGTGGTCGCCGCCGTCGTTCGGGCCGTTCAGCCCGGCCTGGGTGGCGACGATGTGCCCCGACTCGTGGGCCAGCACGTCCCAGTCGAAGGCGTCCTCGCCGCAGTACGTGTTGGTGCCGCACATGGTGTCGCCGCCGCTCATCCAGATGTTCCCGCCCCGCGCGAACGAGCCGGCCTGGCCGGACGGGTAGAAGACGATCAAGGCCGGTTGCCAGGACGACTTGCGCACGCTCTGATAGAAGCCGCCGACCGTGCGCAGCGCGTCGAACAGCGCGAAGGCCCGGCCGGTCACCGAGAAGTAGTCCACGTTGACGGTTATGCCGCTGACTGTGGCGCCGGCGGTGACCGGGAAGACGGCGCTGTAGGCCACGTAGTTGTCGGCGCCGCCGGTCGTGTCGACCTCGCCGAAGGTGCCGACCGCGACGACCCGGATCCGGTAGTCGCCGGTCGGCAGGGTGGCCGAGCTGAACGAGAAGGCACCGCCGTCGGAGGCGTAGCCGGTGCCGTACTCCTGACCGGTGGCGGCGACCAGCTGCACCCGGGCGCCGCGGATCGGCCGCTGCGTGTTGGCGAGGTCGCGGTAGCTGATCGATCCCGCGATCGTGGTGGTGGCGGCGAGCTTCGTCCCGCTGGTGCCCGTGCTGCCGGCGGCCTGGTGCAGGCGGGCGCGCCGGGTCTCGAACTCGGTGGCCGTCACGCGCCCGGCGCTGCGGTCGGCGGTCAGGGCGGCGTCGCCGAGCAGGCCGTAGGCGCCGGCCGAGACGAGCGTTCCGTGGTGGGGCCGGACGGCCAGGAACCCGGTGTCGGCGCCGGGCAGCGGCTGCGCCACCAGGCCGAAGTCACCGTCGCCGGTGGCCGGGATGGCGAAGACGACGCGTACGGCCCGCTCGGCCTCCATCTTTTTCAGCGGGTGAGTGATGTGGGTCAGTTCGTCGTCTCCCCGATGGACAGTCAGCCGGATCCGGCCCGCCGGGCGATCCACGAGCGAGCGCAGGGTGACCTCGACCTGCCGTCGCCCGGGCGTCAGCGCCAGCCCGATCTCCATCCGGCTCGACTCGTCCGTCTGCCGCACCGCCGCCGTCGGTGCGGCGGCGGCCGGCCCGGCCACCACCGCACCGCTCAGCGCGAGCAGCACCGCCGTCGTCGCGTGCAACCAGCGCATCCCAGCCCCCGTCCCGTGATACCTGCGGGTAGCTTCGCCGGGCCGTGTTGTGGGATTGTTGTGGCTCGATGTCTCCGGGGGAGCCGCGTGATCGAGTTCCGCCTGCTGGGCCCGGTCGAGATGTGGGTCGACGGTCACCGCCTGGAGGCCGGCCAGCCCCGCCAGCGCACGGTCCTGGCCGCCCTGGCCGCCGACGCGGGCCGGGTGGTCACCACCGATACCCTGATCGACCGCCTGTGGGGCGACACGCCTCCGGCCACGGCCCGCCGCTCCCTGCACGCCCACGTCACCCGGGTCCGCCGGGTGCTCGACGAGGTCGGCGACCAGGTGGCGCTGAGGCGCCGCGCCGGTGGCTACCTCCTCGACGCGGCACCGGAGCTCGTCGACCTGCACCGGATGCGCGGGCTGCTCGACCGTGGCCGCCGCAGCCCCACCGAAAGGGTCGCGCTTCTGCGCGAGGCCGTCGCCTTGTGGCGCGGGGAGCCCCTGACCGGCATCGCCGGCCCCTGGGCCGACCGGATGCGCCAGAGCTGGCGACAGGAGCGCCTCGACCTGATGCTGGCCTGGTCCCGGGCCGAGCTCGCCGCCGGCAACCCGGGCGAGGTGATCCGCCGCCTCTCCGAACTGACCGGTGACTATCCCCTGGCCGAGCCGCTGAGCACCGAGCTGATCCGCGCCCTGCACGCGGCCGGCCGCTCGGCCGAGGCGCTGGAACGCTATGCCGCCATCCGCCGGCGCCTGGGTGAGGAACTCGGCGTCGACCCCGGCCCCGAGTTGCAGGCGCTGTACCGAACCCTCCTGGGTGCCCCGTCACCACCCACCGACGTCGTCCCGGCGCCCGCGCAACTCCCCGCCTCGGTCGCCGGTTTCGCCGGGCGGGGAGCGGCCCTGGCCGAGCTCGACGACCTGCTCGCCGCATCGCTTACCGCCGGCGGCGCCGCGGTGATCGCCGCGATCTCGGGCCCGGCCGGGGTCGGCAAGACCTCGCTCGCCGTGCACTGGGCGCACAAGGCCGCGGCCCGATTCCCGGACGGCTGCCTCTACGTGAACCTGCGCGGCTTCGACACCGGCGGCCAGATGCTCGACCCCGGCGAGGCCGTCCGCGGATTCCTCTACGCCCTCGGCGTCCCGCCCGACCGCGTCCCGTCCACATCGGAGGCCCAAGCCGGCCTCTATCGCAGCCTCCTCGCGGGAAGACGCCTGCTGGTCCTGCTCGACAACGCCCGCGACGCCGACCACGTACGGCCCCTGCTGCCCGCCTCCCCGGCGGCGCTGACCCTGGTGACCAGCCGCAACCAGCTGACGCCCCTGCTGGCCACCCACGGCGCGCACCCGGTCGATCTCGCCGCCCTCCCGGCCGCGGAAGCCCGCGAACTGCTCGCCCGCCGCCTCGGCCCCGGCCCGATGGCCGCCGAGCCGGACGCCGCCGCCGCGATCATCGCCGCCTGCGCCGGGCTGCCCCTCGCGCTGGCTATCGCCGCCGCCCGCGCCCGGCAGAACGACCTCCCCCTGACCGCCTTGGCCGGGGAACTGGCCGGCGCCCGGATCGGGGCGCTGGACGCGGGCGACACCAGCACCCGCGTCGAGACGGTCTTCTCCTGGTCGTACGCCGCGCTGAGCCCCTCGGCCGCCCGCCTGTTCCGGCTGCTGGCCCCGCTGCCCGGCCCCGATGTCTCAGCCGTCGCGGCGGCGTCCGCCGCCGGCCGCCCGCTGCCCGAGGTGCGGCGTGACCTGGCCGAGCTGGTCCAGGCGAGCATGCTCCTCGAGCCGGCCCCGGGCCGGCACACCTTCCACGACCTCCTGCGCGCCTACGCCACCGGACTCGCCCCGGACGGCGACCGCGACGCGACGGCCCGGCTGCTGAATCACTACCTGCACACCGCCTACGCCGCCAACATGCTGCTCGACCCGGCACAGGACCCGATCGCCCTGGACGGACCGGTGCCCGGGGTCACGCTGGACCCGCCGGCCAAATATCAGGAGGCCATGGACTGGTTCGCCGCCGAGCGGCTCTCGCTGCTGGCCGCCCTCAAGGTGCCCGGCTTCGACACGGTGACCTGGCAGCTGTGCCTGAGCATGGTCACGTTCCTCGACTGGCAGGGTTACTGGCACGACCTGGAGGCCGCCGCCCGCCTCGCGGTCGGCGCCGCCGCCCGGAGCTCCGACGCGGTCGCGCTGGCCCGCGCCCACCGGCATCTCTCGATCGCCCACCTCGGCCTGAACCGTTTCGCCGAGGGCGAGGCCGAGCTCCGTACGGCTTTGGACATCAGCACCGCCTCGGGCGACGTCATCGGCCAGGCCTTCGCCCACAACGGCCTGGCCTCCCTGCACGACCGGCGCGACCGGGCCGACCTCGCGCTCCCGCACGCTCGCCGCTCGCTGGAACTGTTCGAGTCCGCCGGCCACCGCGTCGGCCAGGCCAACGCCCTCAACTCGGTCGGCTGGTACCAGGCCCTGCTCGGCGACCACGAGGACTCCCTGACCTCCTGCCGCCGCGCCCTGGCCCTGCTGGAGGAGCTGGGCGACCGGTACGGCCAGGCGCACACCTGGGACAGCCTTGGCTACGCCGCCCACCACCTGGGCCGCCACCCCGACGCCGTCGACTGCTACCGGAACGCCGTCGCCATCTTCCACGACCTCGGCGACCGCTACCAGGAGGCCGACACCACCACCAAGCTGGGCGACACCCACCAGACCGCCGGTGACCTCCCCGCCGCCCGCGCCGCCTGGGAGCACGCCTGCCGCATCCTCACCGACCTGAACCACCCGGACGCGGCCGCCCTCCGGGCAAAGCTCGGCGGCTGATGGAGATGCCTTGGTGCCCGGCCTGGGCACCAAGGCATCACGGTCACACGCCGGCCGTCGACTGGATCCAGGCGCGGTTGTAGGCGACGCTGCCGTAGTACTGGCGGCTCGTGCCGTCGGCGGTGGAGGCCACGCCGACCTGGGCGCCGTTGTAGACCTGCGGGCCGCCCGAGTCGCCGCGCCACGCGTTGCCGTTGATCCGCGTGCTTCCGATGGCGCGGCCGCCGTACGCGTCGGTCTGGTTGGTCGAAGTGACCTGGACCGTCGCGGTCTTGAGCGTGGTCGACGCGCTGCAGCCGCTGTAGCAGGTCATGCCCCAGCCGTAGATGTTGTTGGTCGAGCCGACCGGCGGGTACGCGCTGGACAGCGGCATGTACGACGTCGTGATCGGGCTGGCCAGGCGCATCAGGGCCAGGTCGTAGCGGGTGGCCGTGCTGCTCACGGCGCGGGTGGTGCCGCCGGAGGTCCGGTTGACGCTGCCGACTCGCACCGACATCGTGCCGCTGATGCAGTGCCGCGCGGTGAGCACGTAGTTCGCCGAGATGATCGTGCCCGAGCAGGTGAAGCTGCCGTTGCTGAGCACGGCGGCGGCCCACGGCGCGGACGAGACCGTCCCACCGCCGATGATGTTCGTAGACGGATCCTCGACCGCGGCCGAGGCGGCGGACGGAACGGCCAGGGCACCGGTGAGGGCGGTGGCAAGCGAAGCAACGACGATGCGGATGCGCACGCCGAACTCCTTCCATAGACGGCTGTCGAAGTACCGTACGTGTGCGGGGCCCTCGCCGTTACCCCTCACTTGCCACATAACTTCGTGTGATGACCCCGCGGGACACAATGATCACGTGCTGACCGCCACGCAGGACCTGCTGACCTCCCTCGAGCCGCTGCCGCACGGGACGCGGATGAAGCGCCTCGCCGCGTGGGCGCGAAGCGCTCCGGACCGGGCCGAGGTCTGTGCCGAGCTGAGCCGGGGCGACGGCTACGAGCGGCATCTCGCGCTGGTGGCGGCTTTGGTCGTACGGGATGAGGACGCCATCGTGGCGGCGGTGCGCGACCCGCAGCCGTCGATCCGTGCGGAGGCGATCGTCGCGGCGGTGCGATGCGGACGGCTCGGCACTGTGGTGGATCTGCCGGCGGCTGAGCGGCGGCGCGTCTACCGTACGGTGCGGCGGAGGCGCCTGACCACGATGGCGGATTCCCTGGTCGTCGAGGTTCTGTCCTATTGGGGCGACCGGGAGGCGGCGGCCTTGTTGTCCGCGTGCAGTGCTCCCGTCGTACGCCAAATGCTTCCTGGTCTGGAACACGCCGTCGATCCGGCGGCTCTGGCGCGGTGGCACCCCGGACCGGTCCTTCAGCGGGCGGGGGAGCGGCTGGCGTCGGCGGCGCCCGAGCAGCGGGACGACCTGTGGAACCGTCATGTCGCGGTGCTCGAGGGCCTCGGCGATCCGGCGGCCTTCCTCGATCTGGCCGAGCGGTATGCGCCGATCTCCTGGACGCCCCGCACGGGAGCGCTCGCCGTGCACGATCCGGCGCGTGTGGTCCGGCTGATCACCGTGCCCGGCCGGCTCGCGGTGCGCTGCGGCCGGCAGCTGCCCCGCCGGCTGCTCCGCGCGCTCGCGGTCCTGCCCGACGAGGCCCTTCTGCCCCTGGCTGCGGCGTTGCGCGACCACACGCGAACCTTCGCCACGCTGCTCCGGGAGCTTCCGCCGGCCCGCCGCGGCGGCCTGTTCGAGCGGGCCGCGGCCGGTCCCGATGGGCTGCCCGCCCACTCGATCATGCGGGTTCTGCCGGCCGGCCCGCGCGTCCGTGAGGCGAATCGGGTGCTGAGCCGGCCCGGCATTCGTGACGACGAGGCGCACGTGCTCACCTGGAGCGCCTATCTCGACTGGCCGGAGGCCTCGGCCGCGCTGGAGGCCGGTCTGCGCTCGGGACTGGCCGCCGAGCGCGGGCGGGCGTATCACCTGCTCGGCGCGGCCGCGAGACGGTCCCGGGACCCGCGGGTGGTGGCCGGGCTCGTGCACCGGCTGGGCCGGCTGCGCAACGAGCAGGACCCGGTGCGGGCCGCCGCGCTGGGCGCCCTGGCCGGCGTGGCCCGGCTCCTCACCCCGGAGACCGCGGCCGGGCTGACCCGGCTGACCGTCGACGCCGTCGAAGCCCGTGACGCCTCCCACGAGACCATGAGCGCGCTGGCGTCGCTCGCCGCGGACGTGCTGCAACACCACGTCGACCAGACCGAGCTGCGCGAATGGGCGCTGCACACGATCGACCGGGTGAGCCGGGCCTCGCTCGCTCCGCCGCCCTTGCGGCGTTTCGACCGGGCGCTGCGCCGGGGGCAGGAGGCGATGGTTTTCGAACGCCTCGGCGGCTGGGTCGCCTCGGCTATGGACCGCGGCGACTACGGGCCGCTGTTCGGGCTCACCTCCGCTCTCGGCAAGCGCGCCTGGAACGTTCCGGGCCTTCAGGAGCTGCTGCACCGGGCGCTCGGCCCGGGCACCTCAGAGCCGGCGGCGCGTCAGGCGGCTTCGAGGTGGCTGGACGATCCGCGCCACCGCGCGGAGCGGGTCGAGGCGGTGCTCGGCGCCGACCCGTCGATGGTCGCCGTCCCCGAGGTGTGGCACGTCATCGCCACTTCCCGCACCGACCTGATCGACCGGGCGCTGCGCGGGCCCGTCCGCGGCCGCATGATCGAGGAGGGTCGCGCCTGGGTGCCCGGCCCGCCCCGGCATGCGGACCGGTGGCTGCCCCGCCAGCGCGCGCGTTTCACCGAGATCCTGGAAGCCGTGATCGACGACGGGGAGGAGAGCGTGCGGATCCGGGCGTCCGCGGTGCGGTCCGCCGCCCGTGTGCCCGGCGCCGGCCGCGATCTCGTACGCCGTCACGTCGGCGCGCCCGAGGTGGTCGTGGCCGAGGCGGCGCTCGGCGCGCTCGTCTGGACCGACCGCCCCGGCGAGGCGCTGTCCGAGCTGCTGGAACACGCGGACGGTGACCGGGCCCGGGTGGCCATGTACGCCGCCGCGCGGGCGGCCGCCAACGTCGAGCCGTCCCACCTTCCGGCCCTGCTCGGCGGCCTGCTGACGGCCGAGGTCAAGGTCACCAGTCGCAAGGAGGCGGCCCGCGTCCTCGGCCGCTACGGCCCGCCGAGCGTGATGGCGGCGCTCCTGGAGGCGTACCGCCGCTCCGGAACCCACCGCGACGTCCGCGCCGCCATCGTCGCCGCCGCCCGCCTGCGCCTGCAGGAGCCGCCGAGTTGGGAGATCCTCAGCGCGGCCGCCGCCGGCAACAGGGAGGTCCTCAGCGCGGCCGCCGCCGGCAGCAGGGAGGAACGCCGCGCGGTGCTGGCCGCGGACCCGGCGGCGGTCGCCGAGCGGCACCGACGGCGTTATGCCGGCCTGATCGTCGCGATGTGCCGCGCCGGCGAGCGGGAGGCCTTCATCGCGCTGCCGTCGTGGGCGAGCTGGGCCGAGGACGTACGCGACCTGGTGGTGGCCCGCCTCACCGATCTCAGCCGGCGCGTGGCCGTACCGGAGGCCGCCGGCCTGCTGCCCCTGCTCGGCGAGCAGGCGGCCCTCGCGGTCGTTCAGATCCTGGTCGCCCAGGACAGCGCCGACCACGACCCGGGCCGTGCCGGCGCCGACCGCCCGGCCCGCCGCCGCCTCGAGCTGCTGGCCGCGGCGGCCGCCACCTGGTCCCGCAACGCCCCGCCCGGCGCCGACCGCGGGCCTTTGGCCGCCGCGGCCCGCCGCCTGACCACCCAGCCCGGCTTCGCCACCGTGGGCCTGACCCTGCTGGCCGCCCTGGTGCCCCTGACCGGCCCGGACGACGTGACCGGCCCGGACGACGTGACCGGCCCGGACGACGTGACCGGCCCGAACGACCTGACCAACCTGACCGGCCTGACCCGCTTGGACGAGCTGGCCGACCTGTGCGCCACCCGGCCCATGGCCGCGCTGGCCGCCGCCGATGTGCTGCACGACCGCGCCGTTGCCGCCCGCGATCCCGAGACGATCCGCGCGGCGGCAACCCTTTTGGCCACCCGAACCGACTTGGCCGCCGGCCTGTTCGCGGTGGCGATGCTCCGCGACCGGGTAGTCCACTGGACCGGCCCGTGGCGGCAGCTGCTGTTCATCCTCCGCGACCACCCGTCCCCCGAGGTCCGGGAGGCGGCCTACGCCGTTCAGATGCGCTGAAGCGGCGCGCTGATGGCGAAGCCGTCATCCAGCGCGCTCACCAGCGCCTCCGCCCGGTCGCCGAGACCGTGGCGGGGCGCCCAGGCGGCGAACGCCTCCAGGAAGCCGATCAGGTCACGCTGAATCCCGGCGAGAAGCTGCGGCAGCGCGGCTCGGGGGACGTCGATGTGGTGGTCGCGCTTCTCCGTGTCCGGCCAGACGCGCAGGTCGTCGCCTACGGTTTCGATCACCGGCTCGATGACGTGGCCGCTGGTGGTGTCCCGCAGGCGCAGGCCGCCGTTGATGATCAGGATCTCCTCGGCGAGGTAAGCGTCGGTGATCTCCGTGCTGTCGCCGAGGGCAGCCAGCGTGGTGTGGAACAGCCCGATCTGCTCGTCAGTGCAGTCGGCGTTGAGGACCACCCACGCACACGGCGCTGACAAAGGCTCGAAGACCGCCTCGGCGATGATCACCACAGCATTGAACACCGCAGGGTGGTGGGGCTGTAGCCTGCCCCGGTGCTGCTCAAGATGACGCTGTGGGTCGACCGGAGGCGTCGTCTCTTCGTGGCGGCCGTTGTCGTGCCCGCCTGTGCGCTGGTGAGTGTCGGTGGTGATCTGGGGGTGGCGGCGGTTCCCCTGGTCGGTGGCGTTCTGCTCGTCTCGATCGTGCTCAGCGTCGCCGCCTATGCCGCTCCGCGGCCCGAAGTGCTGTTCGCCCGGCCGGGGGTTCCGGCTTTCGAGACGGGTGCCGACCTCTCCGTGCTGGCCTTGGTGCCGGGCCTGGTCGCGCTGAGCAGTGCCTGGGTGGCCGGTGGGATTCACGCGCGTGCCTCGGACTGGTCGTTTCAGCTTCTCACGGGCTTTTTGGGGGTCTGGGCTCTGGCGTTCTGTGCCGCGGTGGCCTGGCGGTCGCCCACCGTCCGGCTGAGGTCGGACGGGGTCGAGGCCCGCCAGCTGTTCGGGGGCCTTTTCGTGCCCTGGGAGGCGCGGCCCACCGTCGCCGACATGCGGCCCTATCGGCTTGCCCTCACCTATGGCCGTCCCGAGCTGGTGCGCCGGCGCGGGTGGTGGCCCCTCGGCCCGCACGGCATTCCGGTCACCGGGGTCGACGCCGGGTTTCTCGGGCAGGTGATCCAGTATTACGGCCAGGACGCCGGTCGTCGCGCCGGCATCGGTACCGGTGACGAGCGCGGGCTGCTGACCGGGGTCTGACGAGCCGTCAGCGGCTCGTGCGCGATTCGTCAGCGGGGGTGGCGATCCTCGGGCGTATGACGGGTTGGGCGATTGTGGCCGAAGGGCTGCTGAAGGCGTACCGGAAGAACCGGGCCTTGGATGGTTTTGATCTTCAAGTCGCGGCGGGCACCGTGTGTGGGCTGCTCGGGCCCAACGGCGCCGGTAAGACGACGGCGGTGCGGGTGCTGTCGACCCTGGTGCGTTTCGACGCGGGCCGGGCGCTGGTGGCGGGGGCCGATGTGGTGCGCGAGCCGGGGCTGGTGCGGGAGCGGATCTCGCTGACCGGGCAGTACGCGGCGGTCGACGAGGTGCTCAGCGGGTGGCAGAACCTGGTGATGTTCGGGCGGCTGAGTCACCTCGGTAAGCGGGAGGCGAAGCGGCGGGCGGACGAGCTGCTCGGGGAGTTCGGGCTGGCCGACGCGGCCGGGCGGTCGGCGGTCGAGTACTCGGGTGGGATGCGGCGGCGGCTCGACCTCGCGGCCAGCCTGATCCGGCGGCCGGAGGTGCTCTTTCTGGACGAGCCGACGACCGGGCTCGATCCGGCCAGCCGTACGCAGGTGTGGGGCGCCGTCCGCAAGCTGGTCGCCGAGGGCACGACAGTGTTGCTGACCACGCAATATCTGGACGAGGCGGATCAGCTGGCCGACCGGATCTCCGTGGTGGACGCCGGGCGCGTCATCGCGGAGGGCACCCCGGACGAGCTGAAGGGGGTCGACCGCCTCGAAGTGGTGGTTCACGATGCCGGACAACTCACCCAAACAGCTGCATTGCTGTCGGGTACAGCGGACGTCGACACCCGGCGCGTCCGGGTGGTGGTCACCGATCGGGTGGCCGCGATGACCGAAGCCCTGAGGAAGCTCGAGGAAGCGGGCATCGCCGTCGACGACATCGGGATCCGGCGGCCCACCCTGGACGAGGCGTTCCTCCAGCTGACGGGCGGCAAAGGATGATCGCCGACGGCTGGGTGATGACCGGCCGCCATCTGCGGCACGTGGTCCGGGCGCCCGAGCAGATCATCATCTTCTTCACGTTGCCGATCATGTTCGTGCTCGTTTTCGGCTACGTGTTCGGGGCCGGCATGGCGGTCGGCGGCACCGCGTACCGCGAGTTCCTTCTTCCCGGCGTCTTCGCCATGACCCAGTTGTACGGGCTGGGCGCCACCGCCATCGCGATCTCCACCGACATCGGCAAGGGTGTCGTCGACCGCTTCCGGTCGATGCCGGCCGCCCGGTCCGCGCTGATGATCGGGCGCGGCACCGCCGACCTGACCCGCGCCCTGATGGAGATGACCGTGCTGGTCGTCTGCGGCCTGCTCGTCGGCTGGCAATGGCATCGTGGCGCCGGATACGCGCTGGCCGCCGTCGGGCTGCTCCTGCTGCTGCGGCTGGCGCTCAGCTGCGTCGGCGTCTATCTGGGCACGGTCGTCCCCAACCCGGACACCGTCTCGCTGATCGTCTTCCCGTTCGCGTTCCCGCTGACCGCCCTCTCCAACATCTACGTCGCCCCCGAGCTCCTGCCGCACTGGCTGGGCGCCATCAGCGCCTGGAATCCGCTGTCGGCGACCGTGGCCGCCTGCCGCGAGCTCTTCGGCAATCCGGGCGTCGGCGGCGACTCCTGGGCCGCGACCCACGCGATCGAGCTCGCCATCCTCTGGCCGCTCGCGCTGATCGCGATCTTCGGGCCTTTGGCGGTACGGAGTTACCGGCGGTTGAGCCGGTAGCGACGGACCGACACACTGGCCGGGTGGACGGACTGACCAGGCGGCGTCTCCTGCAGGCCGGCGGGACCGGCGCCCTGCTGGCCGCGCTCGCCGCGGCCGAGGGCTCGGCCTACACGCCGCCGTCGCGCGACGGTCGCGCCGCCCGGTCGGTGGTCGTCCTCGGCGGCGGCATCGCCGGGCTCACCAGCGCCTACGAGCTGGGCAAGGCCGGTCACCGCTGCACCGTCCTGGAGGCCCGGTCCAAGCCGGGCGGCCGGGTGCTGACCATCCGCGACGGCGACACCGAGACCGATCTCGACGGGCACACCCAACGGGCTTCCTTCGGGTACGGCACGTATTTCAACGCCGGCGCGGCGCGCATCGCCCCGTGGATGGTCACCCTCGACTACTGCCGTGAGCTGGGCGTTCCCGTCGAGGTCTTCGTCAACTCCAATGCCGACGCCTTCATCCACACCAGTACGGGCGGGCCTCCGGTCCGGTTCCGCACGGCCCGGGCCGATCTTTACGGGTACGTCTCGCAGCTGCTCACCCGGGTGACCCGTGCCGGCGCTCTCGACGCCGAGCTGGCCGGGGGTGGCCGCGACGAGCTGCTGGCGTTCCTGCGCGACTTCGGGCGGCTCACCGACGACGGCGAATATCAGGGCGGCCCCGACCGCGGCTTCGCCACCTATCCCGGAGCGGACGGCGGGGTCCCGCTCGACGGCCCGGCCTCGCTGTCCGAGGTGCTGCGCGGCGGCGCCGGGGCGTACCTCGGCTTCGACCTCGGTTTCGACCAGGCCATGCCGATGTTCCAGCCGGTGGGCGGCATGGACCGCATCCCGATGGCGCTGGCCCGGGCGATCGGCCCGGACCGGATCAGGCTCGGGGCCGAGGTCACCTCCGTCCTGAACAGGCCCGACGGCGTCGAGGTGCGCTACCGGCAGGATGGCCGCGACCGGCCGTCACGGCCGACTACTGCGTGGCCACGCTGCCGCCGCACCTGATGGCCCGCCTGCCGCACAACCTCGGCGACGACGTGGCGACGGCGCTGGGCGCGTTCACCCCGTTCGCCGCCGGCAAGATCGGCCTGGAGTACCGCCGCCGCTGGTGGGAGATCGACCTGGGCATCTACGGCGGCGCCACCGACACCGACCTCGACCTGCGGCAGGTCTGGTATCCGTCGTCCGGCTTCCACGCCCCGCGCGGTCTGCTGGTCGGCTATTACAACTTCGGGCCGGACGCGGAGACGTACGCCGCAATGGCCCCTCACGACCGCACAGAGCGGGCCGTCTCCCTCGGCGAGCGGATCCACGGCGCGAATTACCGTACGGAATTGGCGTCGTCCTTCTCGGTGAGCTGGAGCCGCGTGCCGCATGTGGAAGGCGCCTGGGCGACACCGCCGTACGGCAGCCCGGCCTTCGCCCTCCTGCGCGAGCCGGCCGGCCGCGTCCATTTCGCCGGCGACTGGCTCAGTCACACGGTCGCCTGGCAGCACGGCGCCTTCGTCTCGGCCCGCGCCGCCGTCACCGCCCTGCACGCCCGCACCTAGCCGGTCGGCCGACGGTGTCGCGCGCGACCGGGAGAAAACGGCGTTCAGTCGAAGCACGCTTGAAGGAAGTTCAAGCCGCAAACCGGAAGACGGCCTTCTTGGTAGGGCCCCATGTCGTCCGAGACTCTCGCGATCCCTTCGACAGCGGCGATGTCGTTGATCTCAGCCTGAATATTGAACTTGACGTCTTCCTGGTCCGCGGTGAGGATGCCGCCGCAGATGTAGCCGTTACGAACAAGCGCGCCGTAGCTGTTCTGTGAGTCGACAGAGCCGAACACCATGAACGAATCGGGTCGGTCCTTACCGAACAAGATGGTCTCATCGGAGTACTGCGCCGTCGCGGGAGCCTTGAGCGAATATCCGAGAGTCCGGTGACAGCCCGCGAGCACGGCCGCCTGTGCACGCGCGGGACGATCGACGTCCTTCTCGTGTTCCTGGTAGACGTAGTACCCGGGCGGGCCGACGACAACGGCCAGCACGGCCAGCAGGGCGGGAAGAAGGAACCGCCGCCGGCCGGACTGTTGCTCCAGGTATCGGGTCCGGCGCCGCTTCCTTGAGGAATCTCCGAATCGGTAGGGGTGGGTGACTTCGACTCAGCCGAGCTCCGACTCGATCTCGGACGGCGCGCGCATGCGCCAAGCGTCGGTGACGAGTTCAGTGAGCCGCGCCACATCAACAATCGGTAACCGGAGCATCACCAATGGAAGGCCGTCGTAGCCCGGGGTCGTGAAGAACAGGTCGGGCTCGCCCAGCAGGAGAGCCTGTTTCTCGGCCTCGTCGCCCACGTACAGGACGGCCACATCGGTGCGGATCACGCGTGACTTTCCCGGTTCCCGCTCCGGGTACGACCAGACGAAGCCCCTGTTCGCCACGCGGAAGTCGAAGCCGTCGCTGTCGATCTCGACGACATGCGGCAGGGACAGCGCCAGGCGGCGGACATCGTCGGCGGTCGCCACGACAGGGATTCCTTTCTGCCCGAGATGACACAACAACGTGCCACCGCCGACAGTCTCCCAAAGTTCATGCGTAGGATTCGTCCCCGCACGGTCTTGCCGCAGGGATCCGAGGGAAACGATGCCACTCACTCCAGCCGACATCCACAACATGGCGTTCAAGAAGCCTGCGATCGGCAAGCGGGGGTACGACGAGGAGGACGTCGACGCGTTCCTCGACGAGGTCGAGCAGGAGCTCATCCGCCTCATCGAGGAGAACCGCGCCCTGGCCGACCAGGCGCAGCGCAACGGTGGCGGCATGGGCCCCGGCCCGTCCGGCCCGTCGGCCGGCAACCGCGCCATGGAGGCCGAGCTGCAGGCCCTGACCACGCAGCTGGGCCGCATGCAGGAGGCCCGGGCCCGCGCCGAGCAGAACGCGCGCAGCGTGCAGTCGCAGCTCGAGCGCGCCCGCACGGAGCGCCCGGCCACGCCGCCGCCGGCCGAGAAGGACGACCGCCTGTCGGCCGTGCTGATGATGGCCCAGCGCACGGCGGACGACCACATGCGCGACGCGCAGCAGGAGGCCGACTCGCTGCTGGGCAACGCCCGCACCCAGTCGGAGCAGATCACCGGCGACGCGCTGCTGGCCGCCGACAACATTCAGGCCGACGCCCGCCGCAACCACAGCGACGCCCTGGCCAGCATCGACGAGAAGCGCGACGCCCTGCTCGACGAGATCGACCGCCTGGGCCAGCTCGCCCGCACGTACCAGCAGGCCCTGGGCCAGCACGTCCAGCAGCAGCTCCAGGAGCTCGACAGCGTCTCCAACGGCGCCGGCCGCGACCTGGACTGACGTCTCCACCCACGGCCCGGCCCGGCGACTTCGCTCATCGGCCGGGCCGATGGCGTTGACGGCCCTGGGCGCCGGCCGGGCCGGCGGCGCTGGTCGGCGGATTTCGGCGGCCCGCGTTGACGGTCTTGGCCGGCGACCGTGATCGGGCTTCGCTCAGCGGCCCAGCGCGTCCAACCCGGCCTGGGCGTCGGCCATGGCGCGCAGGCCGTCGGGGCCGGCGGCGATCGTGGAGACCTGGCGGAACCATCGTTCGGCCTCAGCCTTGTCGCCGGCGGTGGCCGCGACGCGGCCCAGCGTGACGAGGATGGTCATGCGGACGCCGTCGGCGGTGTACCAGCCGGCGGGGCAGTCCCGCAGGGCGCTCTCGCAGAGCCGGCGGGCGGTCGCGTGGTCGCCGTGGAGCAGGGCGATGCGGCCCAGGCCCAGCCGGGCGGCGGCGATCAGCTCGGGGGCGCCACAGGCGCGGGCCCGCTCGGCCGACCGCTCGAAGTCCGCCGCGGCGGCGCCGAGGTCGCCGGCCAGCAGGTGTGCCTCGGCCCGGCTGCGCAGCACCTCGGCCTCGTCGAGCACCGAGCCCAGCTCACCCGCGAGCCGCATCGCGGCGTCCATGGGCGCCAGCGCCGCGGCGTGATCGCCACGCCAGGCGGCCAGCTCGGCCAGTCCGGACTGGGCCAACATCATGCCCCAGCGGTCACCGAGCTCCCGAAAGCCACCCAGCGCCCCGAGAAAGCCGGCCTCGGCGCCGGCCGGGTCGGATTCCGGATCGAACAGCATCTTCATCCAGCCGCCGCCTATCGCCGCCAAGGCCTCGCTCCACGGGTGGCCGATCAGCCGTTTGCTCAGCTCGGCGTGTAGCTCGGTGACGCGGCCGGTGGCCTCGGGCGGGGGACCGGCGGTGATGGCCGCGAGGTAGAGCAGGAACGGCTGGCGTGGGGGCGCGGTCAGCGCGGCCAGGTAGCGCTGCGAGTGGCCGCTCGGCGGGCGGGCACCGGCCAGCTCGGCGTTGAGGGTGGCGAGGACGTACTCCTCCCGCAGGCCTCCGGGCGGCTCGGGGCCGATCTTGTCGAGGAGCTCGGTGGAGAGGGCGGCCGCCTCGCCGCGGGAGCCGCGCAGCCACCAGTAGAAGGTGAGAGCGGCCACCAGCCGGAGCGCGGTCGCGGGTTCGCCGTCGCGCAGGGCGGCGTGCAGGTTGTCGCGGTCGGCGTCGAGGCGGGCCAGCCAGGTCAGCTGGTCGGCGCCGCGCAGGTGGGCGTCGGCGGTCCGGGCCAGATCGAGGAAGTACGCGGCGTGAGCCTGCCCGAGGTCTGTCTCGATGACCTGCTCGGCGCAGAAGGCGCGGATGGTCTCCAACATGCGGTAGCGGGCGCCGTCGCGCTCCACCAGGGACTTGGCGACCAGGTCGTGCAGCAGGTCGAGGGTGCCGCCGCAGACACGCTCGGCGGCCTCGAGGGTCCAGCCGCCGCGGAAGACCGTGAGCCGGCGGGCGAGGATACGCTCCGGCCCGGTCAGCAGGTCCCAGCTCCAGGCCACGACCGCGCGTAACGTTCGGTGCCGCTCGGCGGCCGTGCGGCTGCCCCGCGACAGGACGGCGAACCGGTCGGCCACCCGCCGGGCCAGCTCGTCCAGCGGCAGCACCGCGAGCCGGGCCGCGGCCAGCTCGACCGCCAGCGGCAGGCCGTCGAGCGTACGGCAGATCCTCTCCACCGCGTCCCGATCGGCCGGGCCGGCCCGGAAGCCGGCCACCACATCACCGGCCCGATCGGCGAACAGCCGGACGGCCGCGTCCGGCGCCAGCCCGGAGACCGGGCAGAGCACCTCCCCGGTCAGCCCGAGCGGCTCCCGGCTCGTGGCCAGCACGCGCACCCCGGCACAGCCGGCGAGGAGCCGCCCCACGAGCGCGGCCGCCGCCCCGACGACATGCTCACAGTTGTCCAGCACCAGCAGCACGTCGCGGGTGGACAGCGCCGCCACGAGCCGATCGGCGGCCCCGGGACGGGCCACGCTTTCCCGCGCCCGCAGGCCCGTGTCCCGCAGGCCCAGAGCATCGAGGACGGTGCGGGGCACGTCCGGCCCCGTGGTGGCGGCCAGTTCTACGAAGTGGACCTCCCCGGTCGTGCGGGTGGCGGCCTCGACGGCCAGGCGGGTCTTGCCGGCGCCGCCGGGGCCCAGCAAAGTGACCAGGCGGGCGCGGCGCAGCGCCCGGCCGACGTCGCTCAGTTCCCCCTGGCGGCCGACGAATGTGGTGAGCTGGGCGGGCAGGGCGCGCCGCGGGGCGCCTCGCAGCACCCGAAGGTGAGCGGCCTTCAGCTCGGCCGACGGGTCGGTGCCGAGCTCCTCGGCCAGCACGGTGCGGGCCTTCTCGTACGTGGACAAGGCCTCGGCGTCCCGGCCCGCCAGCGCCTGCACCCGCATGAGCAGGGCCCAGGAGCGCTCGCGCAGCGGGTCGGCCCCGATCAGGGCGCGCAGCTCGTGCTCGTCGGCGGGGGACGGGTCGGCGTCGACGCGGTCCTCGACGGCTCGGCGGCGCATCTCCACCAGACGGTCGGCCGCTGAACCCCGTACATCAATCGGGGTTTCGCCTCTCCACAGACTCAGGGCTTCGCGGAGCAGGGCGGCCGCGCGGGTGGGATCGCCGCTCGTCAGCGCCTGACGGCCCTCGGTGGCCAGGCGCTCGAAGCGGTGGGCGTCCACCTCGTCCGGATCGATGGCCAGGCGGTAACCAGCGCCGTCGTACTCGATCGGAAGGTCCTGGCGGAGCCGGGAGACATTTGACTGTACGGCGTTGAGCGCGCCCGCCGGAGGATCGCCGCCCCACAGGGCGTCGATCAGGCGCTCGACCGGCACCGGACGGCCCGCCTCCAGCAGGAGCAGGGCGAGCAGGGCACGCAGGCGGGCGCCGCCGGCACGCACCGGCGTGCCGTCGTCACGCTCGGCCCTGACCGGGCCGAGAATCCCGTACCGCATGGCGTCTATTGTCGCCGGTCGGCGACGATTCTCCGGGCCCCCGGGCGGCGGTGGGCGGGAATCTCTAAGGTGAGCGGCATGCCTGCCAAGCTGAATGCCGACAGAGCCCGGTCCGCGCTGCGGACGAGCGCGCTGCTGTCGGCGCAGACGTTGCTCGTGCTGGCGGCGTCGTACGTCGCCCTGTGGCTGCTCGGCAAGGCCTGGTCGGTGATCTGGCCGGTCGTGGTGGCGCTGCTGCTGACCACGCTGACCTGGCCGGTCACGAAGCTGCTGCGCAACCGGCTGCGGTTCCCGCCGGCGCTGGCCGCGGCCACGGTCACGATCCTGTTCCTGGCCGTCGCGGCCGGCATCATCGTGCTGATCGCGGTGCCGGTGGCCGGGCAGTCCGGTCAGCTCGCGGACGGGGTCGTCGACGGCATCCAGCGGCTGCGCGACTGGGCGTCGGGCCCGCCGCTGAACATCGGCGACGACGACATCACCAAGGCCTTCGACGCGGCCATCGCCCAGATCCAGAGCCGGGCCGGCAGCATCGTCAACGTCACCCTGGGCACGGTCACCACCGTCGTCAACGGCGTGATCACGACGGTGCTGGCGCTGTTCCTGATGTTCTTCTTCCTCAAGGACGGCCCGAAGTTCCTGCCCTGGCTGTCCCGGCAGCTGCCGGGCCGGCTGGCCGTGGACATCCCGGTGGTCACCCAGCGCGGCTGGGACACGCTGGGCGCCTTCGTCCGGTCGCAGGCGTTCGTGGGCCTGCTCGACGCGGTCTTCATCGGCCTCGGCCTGTGGGCGGTCGGCGTGCCGCTCGTGCTGCCGCTGGCCGTGCTGACGTTCGTGTCGGCCTTCGTGCCGATCGTGGGCGCGGTCTTCGCGGGCTTCGTGGCGGTGCTGATCGCGCTGGTGTCGAACGGGCTGACCGACGCCCTCATCGTGCTCGCGATCATCCTGGCCGTGCAGCAGCTGGAGGGCAACGTCTTCCAGCCGATCGTGCAGAGCCGCGGCCTGGGCCTGCACGCGGCGGTGATCCTGCTGGTGGTGACGCTGGGCAGCAGCCTGGCCGGCATCGTCGGCAGCCTGCTGGCGGTGCCGGTGGCGGCGGTCATCGCGGTCGTCTGGGGGTACATCCGCGAGCAGCTCAGCGATCATCCGCCCGCGCCGTCCACGGAGCCCGAGCCTGAGCCTGAGTTGCCCGATGACCCCGTACAACCGGGGGAACCGAAACCCGCGACCTGAGGGTGCGCCGCCATCGGCGGCGCACCCGGCACGATCAGGTGGCTGAGCAGGCGAGCGTGGGCACGGTGTTGGAGCCCGACCAGGAGCCGAGGAAGCCGAAGGTCGTGCTCCCGCCGGCGGCGATGCTGCCGTTGTAGCCGGCGTTGCGCGCGGTGACGGCCGCGCCGCTGCTGGAGACGGTGGCGTTCCAGGCCTGGGTGACGGCCTGGCCGTTGGCGTACGTCCAGGTGACGGTCCAGCTCTTCACGGCGGCGCTGCCCGCGGTGACCTTGACCTCGCCCTGGAAGCCGTTCTGCCATTGACCGGTGATGGCGTACGCGGCCGAGCAGCCCACCGAAGCCGGGGGCGTGGTCGGCGGCGTGGTCGGCGGTGTCGTCGGGGGAGTGGTGGGCGGCGTCGTCGGTGTCGTTCCGCCGTAGATGCTGGCCTGCTTGGCGGTGGCCTTGAGGCCGTTCGGGCCGTTAACGATGCGCTGGCCCCAGGTGGTGAGCTGGCTGGCGTCGAAGTTGGTGGTCATGTCGAGGATCGGATCGGTGTTGCCCGACCACGACCAGCCCAGGTAGCCCAGGTTGCGCTTGACCGCCTCGGCCATCACGGTCTCGTCGCTGACCTCGCCGCTGGCGAACTGCCAGCCGAACTCGCCGATCAGAAGCGGCCAGCCCTTGCTCGCGAACGTGTCGAGGTAGCTGGTGATGGCCGACGGCTGGTTGAAGACGGCGTACATGTGGATCGACAGGATGGTGTTCTTCTGCGTGTCGGCGTCGAGGATCGTCTGCCCGTTGTCACGCATGACGTACTGCCAGTCCTGGCCCCAGTTGGGCGCGTCGATCATGAGCAGGTGCTGGAAGCCGTTGCTGCGCATCTTCTGCACGGCGGCGACGGTGGCGGCGGTCCACTGGCTCGGGTTGGTGTTGCCGATCGGCTCGTTGCCGATGTTGATGACGACGTAGTCCTCCTGCCCCTGCAGGACGCTCTTCAGGCTGATCCAGTAGTTGACGGCCTGATCGAGGGTGTACGCGGCGCCGTCCTCCCCATAACCGGTGGTGTCATGGTCCTCGAGCACGCAGATCAGCTTGTTCGCCTTGCACAGGGAGATGATGTTGGCGACGTCGCTGGCCGTGTTGGCGGTCCACCGTCCGCCGCTGAGCACCACCCGCACGGTGTTGGCGCCGGCGGCTTTGATGTCGGCGATGGAGTTGGTCCGGTTGGCATACCAGGCGTGGGCGTGGTTGACGCCCCGCATGACGAACGTCTGCCCGTTGGCTTCGACGATGTTGCGGCCCACGATGTGCAGGCCGGCCGCGGCATACGCGGGGGCGACGAAGAACAGCACGGACACGGCGGCAGCCACCAGCGCGGCGGCGAGTCTCTTCATGACCTACCTCTGACGGAAGAGCGCGCCCACTCAGTGCCCGTCGGCACCGCGCCTGTGCGAACACCGTAATGGCTAAGTCAGTCCATCGCAATCAATCGATGTATCGAGCCGCCAGCTCCCGATGCAGGGCGGCCGCCGCCTCCACCTTGTCCGGCGCGACGACACTGCCCGGCGCCCGCCCGAGCCGCTCGATCTGCTCGGCCAGAGCCAGATGCTGCCGGTGAGCGAATTCCCGGCAGGGCCCACAGGTGACGTGAGAGGGCTCGGCCGAGGTGGACACCAGAGGCACCTCGACCCCACACCCGGTAGTCACGGTGGCCGGCACGTCGGCCACCAGCCCGAACGTGGCCGCCATCATGTCCCGGGCAACCACATCACTGTGGTTCTTCCGATCGACATGAATCTCCATGCCTCCTCTGTAGCACGCCCCCCAGACCCCGCAACACCACAACCCGCCCCGCGTTTTATGGACACGCACCCACCTGACCAAGCTCCCCGGCGGCCGACCTCCCAGCCGCCCTCAGGCCAACCCGATTCTTCGCATAGCGCAGTCAGCAACATCGCCTGCGACCGGTTTCAGGGCGCAGGGGTGTCGCCAACTCGGCAATTCCGGAGTAGGTCATATAACTGCAAGGTTTCGGAGTGCGCAATTCAGAATGGAGTGCCCGTCGTCCACGGTCGCGCTCGACAAGGCGGGCCGCGAATACTCCAATGGCGCGGCTCGCGGAGGTCTCCTCCCGAATTGCCGGCCCAGCCGTCGCCCTTGCCCCCGCTACCGCCTTGGCCCGCGCCTTTTCCTTCGCCCGCGCCGCAGCCTTGGCCCGGATCGCCGACTTCGCCCGCATGATCACGTGGGCCCGAACCGCGGACTCGCTTTGATCTGCCGGTCCGGCTCGGGCTGCGGTCTGGTGTCGGTCGGCCGGTCTGGCTCGGACTGCGATGTGGTCTTATCCGGCCGGTCTGGTTTGCGTTGCGGTCTCGTCTTGGACCGCCGGGCTGGCCTGGGCCGTGCCGCTCCAGTTTGGCCAGGAAGCCATCTCGGCGGAGGTTCTCCCCGCCTGGGGCGAACCACGTGGGCACGACGTTCCAGGCGGCGCGGCCGTCGGAGAGGTGGTCGAGGCTGGCGGACTGCCGGGCCACCTCGTACGGCTCGTTGAACGTGGAGTTGATCGCTGGCATGGTGTGGACGGCTGGACTGGCCTGGGTCGCCGGGTTGGCCCGGACCGTCGGGTTGGGCCGGACCGTCGGGTTGGGCCGGACCGTCGGGTTGGCCCGGACCGTCGGGTCTGCCTGGGCCGGTGCCTCGGCGGGCGCGGGCGTCTCTACGGTGGGCGCGGCCACGTCGACTTGGGGTGCGGGTCCGGCCGGAGTCTCCGCACGAAGAACGGACGCAGCCTGTGGCGTGCCTTCCGGCCGGCGTGCCGCTACCGGGGGATCAGCGGGCCTGACCGCGCCCGGCGGCCGCACGCATGCGCCCTCGTCGTCCCAGAGCAACGGCGGTATTTGCTCGGACGAATCGTGCAAGCCCACCTCACCGCACAACCGCGAACAGCCATGCAACCGGCACAACTTCGCAGCATGACGTCGTTTCAAACCTCGCCGTCGCCGCTCCGCATGGTCGCGCCGAAACTCCACCATGTCCGGCGAATGACTGGGCACCCCGGACCAATCCCGCCAAGCGGCGATTTGAGACCTCGAAAAGAACGGCGGATTCTAGGAGTGGTTGCAACACTCTTGGTTTATTTACTGGTCAGGAGTGTAGCGAGGCGTTCAGCCGGGGTGTCCCAGCCAAGGGTTTTGCGGGGTCTGCCGTTGAGTTCGACAGCCACCGCGGCGAGGTGCTGCGGGCTGTGTGAGCTGAGGTCAGTGCCTTTAGGAAAGTATTGACGTAGCAAGCCGTTGGTGTTCTCGTTCGAGCCGCGTTGCCAGGGCGAGTGAGGATCGCAGAAATAGACTGGCATGCCGGAAGCGG
>NZ_OBDY01000011.1 GCF_900215205.1 Paractinoplanes atraurantiacus | reverse complement strand
CTGACCTGGATCGCGGTCGGGATGGGTTTGGTCAGCCCGAACGCGGAGGCGGCCAGCAACAACGCGATGCCGTTGATCCTGCTGCCCCTGTTGTCCAGCGCGTTCGTCCCGGTCGACTCGATGCCGGGCTGGTTCCAGCCGATCGCCGAATACCAGCCGTTCACCCCGGCCATCGAAACCCTGCGCGGCCTGCTACTGGGCACCGGCATCGGCCACAACGGCTGGCTCGCCGTCGCCTGGTGCGTGGGCCTGACGCTCCTCGGCTACTTCTGGTCCACCTCGCGCTTCGGCGACGACCCACGCTGACGCCCCGACCCGGGCTCAGTGGCAGTGGTGCGCGCCGTGGCCGGCCTCGGCCGGGCCGAGATCGTCGTCCCGGCCGGCGGCCAGGCGCGCCCACTGCGACGTGGGCCGCCCGTCCAGCCGGAACTGGTCGCCGTCGACACGGAAGCGCCGGGGCCGGCCTTCCGGCGAGTCCTCCCACTGCTCCTGACGGCCGTGGACGGTCATGTCGAGCATCCCGTACGTGGGTGTCATCGGCTCGACGCCGCGACCGGTGGTCCAGTAGGTCTCGAAGACCCGGTCGCCGTCGCGCAGGTAGCACGCCGCCATCCCGTACCCCCGGCCGGCCAGCAGCGCATCGGCTGACTCCGCGGGCACCGAGTACCAGGGCATTCGCCAGCCCATGAAGTCGCGGTAGCGCGAGCTCTCCTCGATCGGCCCCTGGCAGAGGACGGCGAACGTGACGTCCCGCGAGTGCAGGTAGGACAACTCGAGGACCTGGCCGGTGAAGAACGTGCAGCCCTCGCACTGATCGGCGGCGGACCGGCCGGTGTGCCACATGTGGTACGACGCGAACAGCTGCGTCCGGCCCTCGAAGACGTCGATCAGAGGAACCGGCCCGTCCACTCCGGTCAACGGCGTGGACGGGTCGACCTCCACCATCGGCAGCCGCCGCCGCGCCGCGGCGATGGCATCGCCCTCATGGGTGTGCGCCTTCTCCCGCACCCGGAGCTCGTCGAGCTGCTTCTGCCAGGTCTCGCGATCGGTGATCGTCGGCGTGGACAAGACTGCCTCCTCATGTCGGGTTCACACCGAGGTCGAAGGAGGCGGCCGGTTTTCGACATGCCGGCGCCCGCACCTCAGCCTCCGGGCGCCCGGACGATGCGCGGGGCGTCGACGGGCCCGAACGCCAGGGACCCCACCGGTGCGGCGGCCTTCGGCTGGGGAGGTCCCAGCACGGCCAGAGCCTCGATCCAGTAGCGGACCATCGCCCGGCTGGTGCTCTCCTCCCGGGGAACCCCCGCGTCGAGCCGGCGGCGGGCCGCTTCCGGGTCGGACAGGGCGAGGTCGGCGGCGAACAGGTCGCCCCAGACCGTGGGCTTGTCGCCCACCTCCTTCTGGCGGGCGGCCGATGGGCCACGATAGAACGCACCGGCCGTCAAGGGCAGCAACTGGATGCCGAGGACGGACTCCGGCTTGGGGTCGAACCAGGTCGCGAAGTCGATCTTGGCGTCCCAGACGATGCCGGCAGTGGTGTGCGCGTATCCGGCCTCGCGGGTCAACCCCTCGCCGAGCCAGTACATGCGGGCGGTCGCGGCCTCCAGGGCGTAGTGGGTGATGCCGTACCCGGTCATCTCGGCGTTGTCACGGACCACTCCCCAGCGGACCACGGCCTCCCAGGCCGCCACCGCCTCGCTGGACGACTCCTGATTGTTGCCGTCCGCGAAGGGGGCGAATCCGGAGGCGGCCGAACTGCCCAGATAGGCGTTGAAGGCGCGGTACGGCGGCAGCCCGCTCGCGGGGCCGATCGCCAGGGAACCGGCGTAGTCGCGGACGATCAGGTCGACCACGTCGCCGTAATCGCGGGCGAAGGTGGGGTCGGCCGTCGCCAGCACGGCCGCGGCGCGGACCAGATAGCCGTACTGGAAGTGATGGTCGTTGTAGTCCTGCGCGCCGAACTCGGCCGGGACGGCGATCAGTCCACCCCAGACGGGGTCGTAGCCGAAGTAGCGCCCGTCGCTCGGTCCCGTGTAGGTCAGCCAGTCGACGAGCTGCGGCCGCAACCGGTCGAGCGCCGCCGTGCGCTGGGTGGCCGCGCCCGAGGCGTTCGCGACCTCGGCGATGGTGGCCAGCCGGCCGAGTTCCTTGAGTCCGAAGTAGCTGCCGCCCGCGCCGGGCGGATCGGCCAGGTCACGGTTCAGGTCGGCCCGCACGGCCTTGTTCGCCGCCTGGCTCAACGGCACCTTCGGCATGGCGGTGAGCAGGCCCGGCATCGTGGTCCTGACCTGCACCGCGTCGGCCGTGACCAGGGACATCGTCCCCCGTGCGTCCGGATAGGAGCCGGCCAGGGGCTGTGGTCCGGCGACCAGGCCGGCTCGGTGGTGCGGCAGCAGGGCCCACGCTCCGGCTCCGCCGGCGGCCCGGCGTGCGGTGAGCGTTTGAGTGACCGTCCCGGCCGCGGCGTCGTACGCCATGGTGGCCGTGGTCCGCACGATCGGATCGCCGGTGCTGGCCTTCTCCCAGCTCGCCCGATCGGCCCCGGCCGGGACCCGGGCCACGGCGAGTTGCCGGCCCGACCCGGTGACGGTGGTTCCGGTCAGCGCCAGATCGGTGCCGAGAACGTCCCAGCGCCCGCCGGCGATGTCGAGCCGGGCCCGGGTGGGCGAGCTGCCGACGTCGCGGAAGGTGCCGTTCACGGTGGGCGCCGCCCCGTCGAAGCGCAGCCACACCACCGGACTGCCCTGCGCGAGGGTGACATCGACCCGGCCGCCGCCGGCGAGCCCGACCCGGAGGACGACGTGGAAGGCGCCGTAGCCGACGACGGTCACGGGGCCGGTGGCCGCGCCGACGGTGAGGGAGGGCACGAACGGGGTGATGACGGCGTTCGCGGAGGCGGTGAGTGACGCGCCGCTGATCTGAAGGCCGCCGGCAGCGGCCTGCACGGCCAGCGGGTGGGTCCAGATCGGTTGGGTACGGGGTCCGGTCAGGGCGGAGCTCCACCACTGGTTGGTCGGCACCGCCTGGCCGGTGAGGTCGCCGGCCTGGGTGGGTGCCTTGGCCGGGGCGGAACCGGCCGGCAGCTTCCCGGCGATGCTTCCGCGGCCGTTCACCACGGGCGTCGTGAGCGGCGACGCGGCGGCGTCCTCCATGACCGTTCCGGCATTCGGCGGCGGCGCGCCCGGAGCCTGGTCCGGCGGCGCCGCGTCGGGGGTGGACGTGCACGCCGTCAGCGCGGTGAGAGCCGCGATCGCGGTCATGGTGCGGATGCGGCGGTTCATGCGCTGTTGACGGCGGGGGTGCTGCCCGCGGCCGTGGTGGTGTCGACGACTACGGCGAACTGCAGCCCCGGCACCAGGGTCCGCACTGTCGACCGGGCCGCCGGGTCCGGTCGCAGCACCACGGTCAGCTGGTCCGCGGCGTTCGCCGGCCGGCCGGCGTCGACCTTCGGCTCGACCTTCTCCAGCGTCGCTGTTATCCGGCGGGAGAGGCCGGGACCGGTCACGTAGGCGGTCATCCCGAGGCGGAACTTGCGCAGCTTCTCCAGCGGCACGTCGACCGCGAAGGCGACCTTGGCCGGGTCGTACAGGGTGACGATCGGCTCACCGGCCCGGGCGATCTGCCCGGGAGCAACGTTGATCTTGGTGACGATGCCCGCGGTCGGCGCCTGAAGCTTCTGCACTCGCCGCTTGGTTCCGTCCCCGTCGGCGGTCAGGGTGATGGTGGCCAGGACGGCGCCGGCGGTGACGCTGGTCCGCTCGGTGGCCCGCATGTCGGTGACCACCGCGGCGTCGGCCGAACCGACCGCGATCGGCTGCGCGATGAGCACGGCGGTGCCGGCGTCCACCATGTTTCGTTCGGCGAGGCGCTGCCGTACGACGTGGGTCCCGCCCGCGCCGGCCGCTCCCAGCAGGATGACGACCACCACGCTGGTCCGCGCGACGCGCAGTGCGCCACGGCCCCGGCGCTTCGGCGGCGGGTCCGCCGGTGCGGTGCGCTCGATGACTCTGGTCGTCTCGTCGTCGAAGGTTCGGACATTGTCGACAGTGGCGCTCATGGTCGTACCTCTCGGCGGTGTGGACCGGGTCGGGCGGCGGTGGGGGGCAGGCGGAGCCGAGGTCATGCGGTCACCGCGGCGTGCTGCGGCCGGAGGGCGGCTGGTTCTCCGGCTGTCGGGAGTGCGGCCGCCGGCGTTCCGGCCGAGGGCTTCGCGCCGTGCCGGAGCCGGCCGCCGGTGACCGATTCGAGGATCATCCGGCCGAGGATCAGAACGATCATGGAGGCCCAGCCGACGGACAGCCAGGTCGGGCCGGGATCGGCCATCACGAGCACACCGACCACGATGGCGGTGACATTCAGCACCAACAGCGCGAACAGGGGCATGACCGCCCACAGTGACCGGATGCCGTCGCCGCCGGCGTTGGTGGCCTTCCATTTCGCCGGCCGCCCGAGCAGCACGCCACCGAGCGCTCGCAGATGCACCGGCGTCGCGCCGATGCTGGCCACGATCGCCGACAGCTTGAAGCCGCCCGACTGCAGCCAGGTGACCAGCAGCACGGCCGCCTGGAACGGCAGGTAGTGGGTCGCCCACGCGAAGCCGTCAGCGCGAATGGGGCTCAGCGCGAAGAGGAGGTAGAGCGCCGGGAAGAGCATGAAGGTCAGCATCGCCAGGGACAGCAGGTAGTGCGTACCGCAGAACAGGTACTGCAGTCGCTGGTCGATCGTCAGGCCGATGCCCCGCTTGAACAGCCGCCCGCGCAGCAGCACCTCGAAACCGCCGCTCGCCCAGCGCAGCTGCTGTTTGAGATACGAGGGGACATCCTGGGGAGCCAGCCCGCGAGCCAGCACCTGGGGGACGTAGATGGACTTCCAGCCACGCTTGTGCAGCTCGATCGACGTCCAGATGTCCTCGGAGTTGCTGCCCGTCCAGATGCCGCCGATGGTGTCCAGCGCGTCCCGCCGGAACATCACGTTCGTGCCGACGCAGAAGGCGGCGTTGAAGTGGTTCTTACCCGGGCAGACGAGCTCGTAGAAGATGCGCTGAGCCTCGCCGGAGCCGGTGGCGACCAGATTCACTTTGTTCGTGTAGAACTGCGGGGACTGGACAAATGCCACGTCCGGGTCGTGGAAGTGCGGCAGGATGCTGAGCAGGAAGCCCGGCTCGGGCACATGGTCGGCGTCGAAGATGACCACGAACTCGCCGTTGGTGCGGGCCAGCCCGGCATTGACGTTGCCGGCCTTCGCGTGCGCGCCGCCCGGGCGGCGCAGATAGTCGATGCCCACCTGGTCCGCGATCTCGCGCAGCTCATCGCTGTCGCCGTCGTCGAGCAGGAACGTCCGATGTGGCAGGTCCATGTCGCGGGCCGCAATCATGGTGCGCCGCACCAGCGCCGGCTCCTCGCCGTACGCGGTGATGAAGACGTCGATGGACGGCGCATCCGAGCCGGCCCGCAGCCGGTTGCGCCAGACCGTGGCGTCCACCGATTCGGGCCGGTCGTCGTGGGCCAGGATGGTCCACCACGTGCCGATCAGGTGCAGAGCGGTCAGTCCCTCGGCCGCCAGCATGGCGAACCACAGCCAGCCGGGCCCACGGTAGGCCGGGTTGAGCAGGAAGAGCTGATAGAACAGGGTCGCGGCGAGCGCCGCGATGATGGCTACACGAGTCGAACGCTGCAGCGGCCGCCATGCCAGGCGAGCTGCCCGGGCCGGCGGAACTGGCGGTGCCGTCATGGATGCTCCCGAAGATATGCAGCGCCGTGGATTCGGTGCCGTAAACCAGGGAACAGGAACATCTGCGGACGCGCGATACATCGACCCGAATATTTACATTCGGCACCGGCCGCGAATTAGCGAGATTGTTTCCGCGCATGCGGCCCAGTGAGCTTATCTATTATTTGTCATAGTCCCTGAGCTGCTGATATGCATAGGGGAGCGTTAAATCCTGATAACCTTCCGCTCTCTTGAATTCCGCTATGAGGCGCTGGTCAGTGTGTGAGGTCACACGGTTCTCCGGCGAGATGTCGAGCCTTTTCAACGTGACCGAAACGTCGGTGACACGACGCGGTCGCGGATGGTGTCGAGCACCGCCTCCGCGGCCCAGGCGGCGGCGTCGGCGATGTCTCGGCGGTCCATGCCGAACTCGCGGCGGAAGGTCACCCAGGTGCCGACGGAGTCGAGGTGCGACAGGGCCGCGACGATCGCCGTGCGCTGCGCTGCGTCGAGGGAGGGCACCTCGGTGTCGAGCAGCCGCTCGAGTTGCGCCCGGCCGGGTGACGGCGCCGCGCCGTTCACGCCGCGCATGGCCGTCTCGGCGACGACGTGGGCGAGCTCCGGCCGCTCGTCGTACCGCAGCATCGCGTCACGGATCGCCAGCGGGACGTCGAAGATCGACTGCGATTCCGCGCGGGCGAACAGCGTCGCCTCGATCCACGCCGCGGTCGCCAGCAGCAGGTCGACGCGCGTCGGATAGTTGCGGAACACCGTGCGCTCGGCGATGCCGGCCCGGCGCGCGATGACCCGGTACGACACGTCGTCGCTGCCGACCTCCTCGATCAGCTCCGCGTAGGCGGCGAGAATCGCCTCCTGCGTGCCGCTCAGCTCGGGGACCGTCACGGCTGCGCCCACGTCGCGGAGGAGGGCAGCTTGGCGAGCACCGTGTCGACGGCACGGTCGAACGCGTCGCAGATCTCGCCGGCATCCAGGTCGAAGCCCGTGCGCAGGCGCGCCCAGAACATCGCCGACGAGAAGTAGCGCAGGGATGCCGCGATCCGCCGCCGGTCCCGCTGGTTGAGTGTCGGCGCCGCCACGTCGAGCATCGCCTCGATCGCGCGCGTGATGTAGGCGGGCTCGGTGTCGAGCGTCGGCGAGATCGCGGACGCCCGCGCGCCGACGTGCGCGTACGCGGGCGACGCGTCGAAGGCCCGGAAGCGCTCGTGCACGGCGGCACGGAAATCGGGCACGGTCACGAACGGCGGGAGCGGGAAGCAGCTCTGCTCGATCCAGTTGGAGAGCGCGGCCAGCAGGTGCGGGCGCGTGGGGTACTGGCGGTAGATCGTGCGCTCCGAGATGCCGACCTCGTCGGCCAGGACACGGTAGGAGATGTCGTCGAACGTGCGCTCGCGCAGCAGCACCGCGGCGCTCGCGAGAATCGCGGTCGCCGTGTCGACCGGCTCCTCCATCACGTCTCCTCCCGTGGGGACGCCCTGCGGGCAGCCGCCCAGCGCGGGGGCCCGGTGACTTCCGGCGGGAGCACGTAGCGATCGGAATCGTCGAGCGCGAGCGCCAGCGACGAGACGTACTGCACCTCGCCGCGCGGTCCTCTCTCAGCCGAGGCCAGCATATCCGGCCGCTCGAACGTATATCCGGTGACGTGACAGCGGAGCCGCTCGCTGGACGGGTTGCCGTGCTCGTCGAAGCGGGGGGAGTCGATGCCGTCGGAGCGGCGGCGCAGGTAGTAACGCCCCCGCGTGGCGAGGGCCATGACCGGCGTGGCCACGAACGCGACACCGATCGCGATGAGCACCGAGAACGGCTTGACCCCGGCGCCGAGCAGCCCGGCGAACGCGAGCAGCGACAGCAGCGAGGCGAGCCCCACCGACACGAGCCCCACCGGGTTCCAGTCGTGCAGCATGCCGCGGCGGAACTCGGGGAAGCGCGGCGAGATGTGCAGCACCCGCTTGTTGATCGCGATGTCGGTGGCGATCGTCACGAGCCACGCCATGACGACGTTCGCGTAGAGGCTCAGCACGAAGGAGATGAGGGTGAACACGTCCAGCATCATGAGCCCGTAGGCGATGACCAGGTTGAACAGCACGAAGATCGTGCGACCGGGGTAGTGCTTGGCCAGCCGGGTGAAGACGTTCGACCAGGCGAGCGAGCCCGAGTACGCGTTCGTCACATTGATCTTCACCTGCGCGACCACGACGAGCACCAGGGCGAGAACGATCGCGAGCCAGTCGGGGACGAGGGTCTGATACATCACGACGAACTGCTTGACCGGCTCGGTCGCCTGGTGCCCGAGGGTGGGTTCGACCTTCACGAGGAGGTAGACGGCGAGGAACACCCCGATCACCTGCTTGGTGCCGCTGAAGATGACCCAGCCCGGGCCGGAGAACACGAACGACGTCCACCAGGAGCGGGCGTTCGACGGCGTGCGCGGCGGCATGGCGCGGATGTAGTCGATCTGCTCCGCCAGCTGCGGGGTGAGGGCGAAGCACACGGCCGCGCTCGACACCACGGCGCCGAAGCTGATCGAGCCGTCGGAGTCGCCGGTGAACGACGTGAAGGCGCGCACCGCCTCGGGGTCGGAGACGACGATCCACAGCAGCGGCAGCAGGGCGAGGGCCAGCCACAGGGGCGTGGTCCAGAACTGCAGCCGCTCCAGCGCACGCATGCCGTAGATGACGATCGGGATCACCACGACGGTCGAGACGAGATAGCCGAGCCACAGCGGCATCCTCGTCGCCAGCTGGAGCCCCTGCGCCATGATGGCGCCCTCCAGGGCGAAGAAGATGCAGGTGAAGCCCGCGAAGACCACGGTCGTGATGATGGAGCCGTAGTAGCCGAATCCCGAGCCGCGGGCGATGAGATCGAGGTCGAGGTTGTAGCGGGCGGCGTAGTAGGCGACGGGCACGCCGACGATGACGATGATGACCGACGCGAACACGATGCCGAGCACGGCGTTTCCGGTGCCGTGGTCGATGCCGATGCTCGCGCCGATCGAGAAGTCGGCGAGGAACGCGATGGACCCGAGGGCGGTCGCCCCGACGGAGGCCGCGCTCCATCGCCGGAAGGTGCGCGGCACGTAGCGGAAGGCGTAGTCCTCGAGGCTGTCCTCTGCGGCCGCGCGCGCGTTGTCCGTCGCCACAGGGCATATTCGCTGTCCGGTGTTACGGCGGCGTTGCCGGTGTGAGTCACGCCCGCTCAGATCGCCATGGCGGCTCGCACGGTCGAGGTGGCGGCCATGCCGCCCTCTCCGGTCTGTGTGACGAAACCCGAGGCGAGTACGACGTAGCGCTCGGCGGCCTGCAGGGCGAAGCCGATGTGCTGCTCGACGAGCAGCACGTTGATGCCCTCGCCGGCCAGCTGCACGATGGTGTGCTCGATCTCGGCGACGATCGTGGGCTGGATGCCCTCGGTCGGCTCGTCGAGGATGAGCAGCTTCGGCTCGGTGATCAGGGCACGGGCGATCGCGAGCTGCTGGCGCTGTCCGCCCGAGAGCAGGCCCGCCTTGCGGGTGGCGAACTTCTCCAGGGCGGGGAAGCGGGCCATCTGTGCCTCGATGAGAGCCTTGCCGCGCCGGCGCCCGTCGGCGACGAGCTGCAGATTCTCCAGCGTAGTGAGCTGGCCGAACGCCTGCTGGCCCTGCGGCACGTACGCCATGCCGCGTTTCACGCGCTGGTTCGGCGCGAGCGAGGTGATGTCCTCGCCGTCGAACACCACGCGGCCCTTCGACGGCTTGATGAGGCCGATCGCGAGACGCAGCAGGGTCGTCTTGCCGGCGCCGTTGTGGCCGAGCACGGCCACCACCTTGCCGGTCGGCACCGTCACGCCGTGCAGAACCCGGGTGCGCCCGTAGCCGGCCTCGATGTCGGTGAGTTCCAGCATGTCAAGCCTCCGTGATGGCGTCGGCGGTGCCGAGGTAGACCTCCTGCACCTGGGGATCGGCCTGGACCTCGGCCACCGTCCCCTGCGAGAGCACCTTGCCCTGGTGCAGCACTGTCACGCGGGTGGCGAAGCGGCGCATGAAGTCCATGTCGTGCTCGACCACGAGCACGATGCGCTTGGCCGCGATGCGCTGGAGAAGCTCGCCGGTCGCGGTGCGCTCGTCCTGGCTCATGCCGGCGACCGGCTCGTCGAGCAGCAGCACCTTCGCGTCCTGCACGAGCAGCATCGCGATCTCCAGCCACTGCTTCTGGCCGTACGACAGGATGCCGGCCGGCGTGGTGAGCTCGCCGGTGAGCCCGGTCTCCTCCAGCGCACGCTCGATCGACGGGTCGATCCCGCGCCGGGCCCGCAGCAGCGAGACCGAACGGCGGTGGAGGCCGGCGGCGATGTCGAGGTTCTGCAGCACGGTGAGCTCGTCGAAGACGCTCGCGGTCTGGAACGTGCGGCCGATCCCCCGGCGGACGATCTTGTGTACCTGCTTACCCAGCAGCTCTGTCTGACCGAGCCGGGCCGACCCGGTGGCCTTGGTCAGCCCCGTGACGGCGTCGATGCACGTCGTCTTGCCGGCGCCGTTCGGGCCGATGAGGAAGCGGACCTCGCCGGGGTGCGCGTCGAAACTGACGCCACCGACCGCGACGAAACCCGAGAACTCGACGCGGAGATCAGTGACGACCAGTGATGCGCCGGTCATGAGCGCACCCCTTCTAGTTCGGCGGCGGCGATCGCCGGCGTGGGCTGCTCGACCGGGGTCCGGCGCGCCCGCCCGGTGAACCGGGCCGGCAGCGACGACAGCCCGTTCGGCAGGAAGAGGATGACGACGATGAACAGAAGACCGAGGACGTACGTCCAGCCGTCGGGCCAGGTCGAGCCGAGACTCGACTGTCCCCAGCCGACCGCTATCGCGCCGAGCGCGGGCCCGAACAGCGAGGCGCGGCCGCCCAGGGCCACCCCCGCGATCATGAGGATCGAGGCGGCGGCGCCGATCTCGGCCGGGGTGATGATGCCGACGATGGGCACGAACAGCGCTCCGCCGATGCTGGCCATCAGGGCGGAGACGACGAAGGCGACGAGCTTGACGTTGGCCGGGTCGTAACCGAGGAAGCGCACCCGCTCCTCGGCGTCCCGGGTGGCGATGAGGAGCTCACCGAAGCGGCTGCGGTAGAACTGCCACACCGCGAGCAGGCACACGATGAGCAGCCCGGCCGCGATGAGGTACACCATCTGACGGTTCGCCGGGTCGTTCAGCACGAAGCCGAAGAAATACTTGAAGTCGCTGAGCCCGGTGTCGCCGCCGGTCTCGCGGATCGTGGAGCTGATCAGGACGGCCAGCGCGACGGCGAGCGCCTGCGACAGGATCGCGAAGTACGCGCCCTTCACCCGGCGCTTGAACAGCGCGTAGCCGAGGGCGCCGGCCACGACCACCGGGAGCAGCACGATCGCCGCCAGGGTGAAGCCCGCGCCGCGGAACGGCTCCCAGAACGCCGGCAGCGGCGCGAGCGGATCGTAGAGCACCATGAACGCGGGTATCCGGTCACCGGCGGTCTCCAGCGTAAGATGCATGGCCATCGAGTAGGCGCCGAGGGCGAAGAACACCCCCTGCCCCATCACGAGCATCCCGCCCCGGCCCCAGGCCAGGCCGATGCCGACGGCGGCGATGGCCCAGCAGCAGTACTTGCCGAGGTTGTTGAGCCAGTGATCGGTGAGCACGAGGGGAGCGACCGCGAGGAGCAGAACGGCGAACACCCCGATGCCGCCGAGGGAGATCCATGGCTTCTTCGTCATGCGAGACTCCTGGTTCGCACCGTGAACAGGCCCTGCGGGCGCAGTTGCAGGAAGACGATCACGAGGATGAAGGCGAGCACCTGCGCCAGGCTGCCGGTGGTCCAGTAGGCGAAGAACGCGAGCGCGACGCCCACCGCCCAGGCGGCGAGGATGGTGCCCTTGAGCTGGCCGATGCCGCCGGCGGCGACGACGAGGAAGGCCGGGATGATGTACTGCGCGCCCATCTGGGAGTTCGTGCCGCCGATGAGCGACGCGGCCACGCCGGCGACCCCGGCCAGACCCGAGCCGACGAAGAAGGTGAGGCGGTCGATGGTGCGGGTGGAGATGCCCGTGGTCTCGGCGAGATCCCGGTTGTGCACGGTCGCCCGGATGCGGCGGCCGAACGACGTGTACTTGAGCCAGGCCGACAGCGCGGCGACGCAGACGGCCGCCAGCAGGATGGTGAACAGCTGCCGCATCGGCCAGGCGTAGCCGAGGATGGTCAGCTGCCCGTCGAGCCAGCTGGGCTTCTCCACCGGGACGCCCTGGGACGGGAAGATCTGCAGTGCCGCCTGCTGAAGGATCAGGCCGACGCCGACCGTGACCAGCAGGGTGTCGAGGGGCCGGCGGTACATCCATCGGATGATGGTGACTTCCAGCAGGAGGCCGAACAGGCCGGCGACGACAAACGCGACCGGCAGCGCGACCGGGATCGACAGGTCGCTGGCCGCGATGACCTGCTGGACGAGGTAGGCGCTGAAGGCGCCGATCATGAGGAACTCGCCGTGGGCCATGTTGATCACGCCCATCTGGCCGAAGGTGAGCGAGAGTCCCAGCGCGGCGAGCAGGAGCAGCGCGCCTTGCGCGCTGCCGTTCAGCAGCTGCGGGATCAGGGCGTCCACGTGCGGTCAGCCCGCCGCGTCCGTGAGCTGCTTGCGGATGTCGGCCGGGAACCAGTCGTAGCCCTCGAGGTACGGGTCGGGCTCGATGAACTTGTCGGAGGCCCAGACGATGTCGAACTGGTTGTCGGCGTTGATCCGTCCGATGTGGCCGGGCTTGGAGATGTGGTGGTTCTCGCCGTCGAGCGTGACCTTGCCCTCCGGCGCGTCGAACGTGATCGTGTTCTTCTTCGCCGCGGCGTTCACCGCGTTGACGTCGAACGAGCCGGCCGCCTCGACGAGGGCCTTGTACAGGTACAGCGAGATGTAGGCGGCCTCCATCGGGTCGGAGGTGACGCCGCTGCTCTTGGGGTAGGCCTTCCAGCTCTGGATGAACTTGGGGTTGGTGGCGGTCTTGAGTGACTGGAAGTAATTCCAGGACGCGTAGTTGCCGGTGACCTCGTGGCCCATGGCCGGCGCCTCCTCCTCGGCGATCGACACTGAGATGATCGGCGTCTTGGCGGGGGTGAGGCCGGCGTCGTAGTAGGCCTTGATGAAGCCGACGTTCGACGAGCCGTTGATGGTGTTGAAGATGAAGTCCGGCTTGGCCGCCGCGATCTTCGCCACCTGGCTGGTCCAGTCGTCCTTGTCGAGGGGCACGTACTCCTCACCGACGATCTTGATGCCGAGCTTGGCCGCGTAGAGCTTGATGATCGCGTTCGCGGTGCGCGGGAAGACGTAGTCGCTGCCGGCCAGGAACAGCGTCTTCACTCCCTTGGAGGCGAGGAAGTCCATGGCCGGGATGATCTGCTGGTTGGTGGTCGCACCGGTGTAGTAGATGTTCGGCGACGACTCGAGGCCCTCGTACTGCACCGGGTAGAAGAAGAGGCCGTTGAGCTTCTCGACGACCGGCTTCACGGCCTTGCGGGAGGACGAGGTCCAGCCGCCGAAGATCGCGGCCACGCAGTCCTGGGTGAGCAGCTTCTCGGTCTTCTCGGCGAAGGTGGGCCAGTCGGTGGCGCCGTCCTCCTGGACGTACTCGATCTTCTTGCCGAGGAGACCGCCGCCGGCGTTGATCTCGTCGGCGGCCATGTGCAGCACGTTGGAGACGGTCTTCTCGGAGATCGCCATGCCGCCGGTGAGGGAGTTGAGGAAGCCGAGCTTGATGGTGTCGCCGGAGGTGTCGACGCAGCTGGCCGCCGCGGACGACCCGGCGCCGGCCGTGTCGTCGCCGGCCCGGGCGCCGCAGCCGGCGAGCGCGAGGGCCGCGGTCGTCACGGTGGCGCCGGCGGCCACGAGCTTGCGCAGCCGTTTGCTGGTGGAGGACATATGTGGAGCTCCGTTCCTGGTGAGGGGGCGTGATGCGGATATCCAGGACGAGCCGCCGGCTTATCGAACTTCCCACCCGTGCCACCGGCTGCTGCTGTGAGAGCAGACTGGGCGCGAGTCATTACTCTGACATTTCCTGACTGTTCCAACTCTGTAGCCACCGGGTCAGAGCGGACGCGAAAGGCTAAGAAATAAGCGAAAAATCCGGAGATAACGATGTCAGAGTTCTGCCACTAGCAACGACAGTGCGGTGGACATGGCAGAGTTTTGACACGCGATGGAAGCGTGAAGGGTCACCGAACCGGCGCGGCGGGTCTCAGCGGGCCGGGCCGACCTCGTCGGCGACCATCTGGGCGGAGAGAGTGACCATGGGCAGGCCGCCGCCCGGGTGGACCGAGCCGCCGACCAGGTAGAGGCCGTCGACCGGGCCGTGGTTGACCGGGCGCATCAGGCTGCCGGCGGTGCCGTAGATGGCGCCGCCCGGGGCCGCGGTCGAGGCGGCCACGTCGGCCGGAGTCCGGGTCTCGGTGAACACGAGGCGGTCGCGCACGTCCAGGCCGCGGTGGGCCAGAAGGTCAAGGACGTGTTTGCCGTACGCCTCGGCGAGCCCCGGCCGGCGCCAATCGACCGACTGCCAGCCGGTGCCGTGCGGGGGAGCGTTGACCAGCACGAACCAGGCCTCCGAGCCGGGTGGGGCCACCGACGGGTCGGCCGCTCGGGTCACGAAGACGGTGGGGTCGTCGGCGGGCCGGGCGCGGCGCGAGGCGGAGCCGAAGATGGCGTCGAACTCGGCGTCGTAGTGGCTCGGGAAGAAGACATTGTGGTGGGCCAGCGACGGCGTCTCGCCGCGCACGCCGAGCAGCAGCACGAAGCCGGCCAGGCTCCGGTCGGTCAGTCCGGCCAGCCGCCCGGGGCTGGGCAGCAGGTCGCGGTAGACCGTCAGCGCGTCCACGTTGGACACGACAAGGTCGGCGGGAAGGAAGCCGGCCGCGGAGGAGCCGGCCGCGGAAGAGGCGGCAGCTGACGAGGCGGAGGGGACGAACCGGACGCCGCTGACTCGGCCGTTGGCTGTCTCGATGGCGGTCACGGGGCAATCGAGGATGATCCGGACGCCGGCACGGGTGCAACGGTCGGCGAGGGCGGTGGCGATCGTGCCGAGGCCGCCGGGGAGGTACCAGCCGCCGAAGGCCAGCTCCGCGTACGGGACGGCGGCGTGGGCGGCCGGCGCCCGGCGCGGGTCGGCGCCCGTGTAGGTGGCGTAGCGGTCGAGCATCATCCGCAGGCGCGGGTCGCGCAGGTAGCGGTAACCCAGCCCGCGCAGTGTCATTCCGGGGGCGATCGCCGCCAGGTCGCCTACGCGCCAGGTCAGGCCCAAAAGCGAGGCCGGGGTCACCGGCTTGCGGAGCACCGAGCGCCACGACGCGTTCCAGATGCGGGCCGCCCGTTTCCAGAAACGGTCCCAGTCGTCGGCGGCGCCGGAGCCCAGCGCGTCGGAGATGCGGGACAGGAAGACCTCGTGATCCGAGGACGAGTCGAGGACGGTGCCGTCGGCGAAGAAGTGCCGCACCACCGGGTCGAGCTCCACCGGGCCGAGGTCGAGCTCGGTGAAGACCTGCGGCAGGGTCAGCAGGCTGGGGCCGGTGTCGAAGCGGAAGCCGTCCCGCTCGAAGACGCCCAGCTTGCCGCCGAGCGTGCCCGAGCGTTCCAGCACCGTCACGTCGTGCCCGGCGCCGGCCAGGCGGGCGGCCGCGGTCAGTCCGCCGACGCCCGCGCCGATGACGACGACTCTGCTCATACCGGCCTTCCTCGCCAGCTCAGCCCGCCTCGCCGGCGCAGCCGGAATGATCTTGCCACCAGCCAGGCGAAAACGCCGATCGAGATCGGCTGGGCCAGGGCGTCGGGCCAGCTTCGGCCCCCCGTCGCGCCGGCCGAGATCACCCTTCCGATCACACCGAGGCCGTACGCGGCCAGCGCGACCCCCGCGGCACCCCAAGAGCCCGTAAGGGCGAGGACTGCGGTGGCGAGCGGCGGGGACGCGTACAACAAAAGAAGAAGGACCACGACGGCGCCGGCGCCGAACGGTGTGCCGAACGATTTCCAGAGCGACTTGGCGTAACCGTCGGTGAGCTCGTGCCACGAGTCGTACATGCGGCAGGTGGCGAGCGGCGCGCCGGCGGCCAGGGCGATGCGGCCGCCGGAGCGTTTGACCTGGCGGGCCAGCTCGATGTCCTCGAGGATCTCCCCGCCGACCGCCGCGTGCCCGCCGGCTCTCCGGTACGCCTCGTTGTCGATCACCAGCCATTGGCCGCCGGCCGCGGCCAGTGACGTCCGCGGTGACCGTTCCATGGCCCGCAGCGGCAGGAACGTCAGCCACGACCACTGGAGCAGCGGCTGGACCAGGCGGCCGGCGCCGACGATCTTCGGGTAGGGGGAGAGGAGGTCGACCTCGGCGCTGCGGAGAAGCGTGGTCGCGGAAGCGATGGCATCGGGCGCGAGCACCACGTCGGCGTCCACAAAAGACAGCACGTCGGCGTCGCCGGCGGCGTCGGCCAGCTGCTGGCAGGCGTGCGGCTTGCCGAGCCGGCCGGGCGGCGGGGGAGTGCCGGTGAGCAGCACGACCTTGTCGCCGGCGATCGAGCGGACGATCTCGGCGGTGCCGTCGGTCGAGCCGTCGTCGAGCACGTAGATGGTCAGATCATCGGCGCCGCGCTGGGCCAGCAGCGACTCGAGGCAGGCGGTGACGCGCGCGGCCTCATCGCGTACGGGAAGAAGAAGTGCGATCTTCTCGCCGGTGACCGCCTCGCGCGGCAGGCGCCGCAGGAGCAGCGCGTTCACGGCGGTGTGCGCGGTCAGCGCGACCCAGGGCAGAAGCGCGAGCCAGATCATCGGCGGGGCCGCAGGCGCCACGCCACGGGCAGGACCGCGGCGCCCATCACCACACCGCC
Organism: Paractinoplanes atraurantiacus; assembly: GCF_900215205.1. Lineage (GTDB taxonomy): Bacteria > Actinomycetota > Actinomycetes > Mycobacteriales > Micromonosporaceae > Actinoplanes > Actinoplanes atraurantiacus. The sequence goes on along the minus strand of NZ_OBDY01000011.1, from coordinate 260,228 downwards.
CCAGACGGCGGAGCCGGGGAGGTCCAGGAAGACGGCGTGGGCGAGCACTGACGAAGCGTACGTCCAGAACCAGAGGGCCAGCATGGGCGCGTCCTCCGGTTGAGGTCCTTTCACCCCGGCCGTCTTCCACAGGGCCGTCATGAGGACCAGTGCGAAGCCCAGCCAGCCCAGATAGTTGCCGATCGGGATGCCCGGAACACCCGGCAGGGCCGGGGTCGGCGACTCCCACACCCAGTAACCCTCGGCGACCATCTGCGGATCGAGGAAGAGATCCCAGGCGGCCAGCCCGACCGCGGCCACCACGATTCGTGCCCGCGCGGGCAGGCGTTGCGCCGCGAGCCACGCCGGCCAGGCCATCCACGTCCAGGCCAGCGGGATGATCAGCGGGACGCCGAGGAGTTTCGGGCCGAGCTGGCCGGAGTAGACGTACGTCCCGAAGGGAAAGCCGGTGGCGACGCCGAGCGCCTCGACCGCGAAGCCACCCAGCGTGGCCGTGCCGATCAGGGCCAGCGCCGCCCGCGGGCCCCGGCTCAGACAGGCGTGCGACACCGACAGCACGTAGCCGATGAGCACGGTGGCCACGGTGAAGCCGGCCCGGGTGTCACCGGCGGTGAGCGGGTAGCAGATCTGGAGCAGGACGAGCGTGCCGAGCAGGAACCAGGGAAGCCGCATTCAGATTCCGACGATGCCCGGTGCTTCCTCGGCCGGGCGCTCGACCAGCGGCAGCCCCCGTCCCAGGATGGCGAATTTGCGCTCGTCGCCCGGGAAGAGGAAGTCACGCAGGACGTCGGAGAAACCGAACCGGCGGTAGAGCCGCCAGGCCCGCGACTTGCGCTCGTCGGCCTCGGGGGTGGAGAGCAGCACGGTGTCACCCTCGGCCATGGCCAGCAGCGCGCGCAGCTGCCGGGCGCCGACGCCGTGGCCCTGGGCGACCGGGCGCACGTGCAGCTCGACGACCTCGAAGCAGTCGGCCAGCCAGCGCCGCCGGTCGCGGTCGTCGAGGGCCGAGCGGACCTGGTCGTGCCACCACTGGCCGGGGCCGGAGGTGTAGCCGTAGCCGAAGCCGGCCAGCCGCCCGTCGGTGGTCAGGGTGGCCACGGCCCGGAAACCGGCCCGGCGCACGTGGGCGCCGATGTAGCCGCGGCGGGTCTGCAGCAGCTCCTGGCGGTAGCCCATCGCCTCGCCGTAGACGCCGACCACGTCGTCGAGCCGACGCAGCAGGTCGTCCGGCTGCCACGCAACGAGCCTCATCGTCCGGTCCCGCCCCCTGCTCCGACATCCTCCGACAGCCAGCCCAGCACCGACCGGTCGCCGCTGATCTCCCGCACGGCGAACCGCGCGAACAGCTCCTCCGCATACCACCGATCGGTGGGCGTCCGCGCGATCACCGCGCGATGCTCCGGCTGACGGTACGCGAATCGTGCCAGGTCCGCCGCATCACTCCAAAGGCTGACGGTGCCCTGCCATCCGATCGGCGCCTCACCCATACCGAAGTAGGCGAGCAGCCCAGGCGCCCGATCAAGCTCCCCGACAACCGGCGGAATGGCCCGCCAAAACGTCAGAGCCCTCGTCGGCCGCAGCCTCGCACGGGTGAGAGAGAGAACCATGCCCTTGTGTTTCTCAGCCTGGCCCGCGTCAAACGGCGTCCGGCCGGACCAGGTGCCGCGACTGTGCAGCGGGGCCAGGTCCACCCTCGCGCGCGCGATCGCCAGGCGGTCCCACTCCGGGAAGCGGACCGGCTCGGCGCTGACGGTCACCGCGGCGTACCGGGTCAAATCCGCGTCGCCCGGGCGGAACCCACTCGCCGTACCCAGGAATTTGGCGAAAGAGACGCCCGGCGGAACCTTGCGGCGGGCCAGGCGAAGCATGGCGGAACCGGCGCGCCTCGGGGGAACGCGCCAGACGTGCAGGGTGACCGGCATCAGGCCACGTCGGCCGGGGTGCCCGCGGTGACCCGCAGGAGCTCGTCGTAGGTGATCGGGAAGACCGCCTGGGGAACGCCGCCCGCCGCCCAGATCACCTCGTACTGCCGCAGAGCCGTGTCGATCAGCGTGCGCACCGGCTTCGGGTGGCCCAGCGGCGCCACCCCGCCGATCGGCTGGCCGGTGTGCTCCTTGACGAATGAAGGCGTCGCTCGCTTCAGTCGTCCGATTTGGAGACTTTGTGCGACTTTGCCGGTATCTACCCGGTGGGCGCCCGACGTCAGGACCAGGAGCGGCTCGCCGTCCGCGTCGAAGATCAGTGAGTTGGCGATCTGGCCGACCTCGATGCAGAGGGCGTCGGCCGCCGCGGCCGCCGTGTGCACGGCCTCGTCCAGGATGATCACCTGCGAGCCGGCGGCGCCGGCGGCGTCCAGCGCGTCCTGCACGGCGATGACGTTCGGGTGTGCCTGCATCCCGCTATTCTCACCACCCGAACCGCTCCCGGTGCAGGCGGGCCGGTGGCACCCCCACCCGGCGGGCCGCCCGGAAGACCGCCTCGGCCCACGGGTCGGGCCCGCAGACGTAGACGTCGTGGCCCGCGATGTCGGGGGCGAGCGCCCGCAGCGCCTGCGCGTCGTCGTACTCCGCGTAATCGGACGGCAACCACGACGTGTCCGACGCGCGCGGGCCGACCAGCGGCACGAGCCGCACGCCGCGGTCAGCGGCCAGCCACTCCAACTCCTCCAGGAACGCCACCTCGTGCGGATGCCGGGTGCGGTAGACGAGCGTGGCCTTCCCCCGCCCGTACGGCAGATCCCAGAGAAGCGCGAGCAACGGTGTCACCCCGACCCCGCAGGCCAGCATGGTCACCGGGCCGCCGGCGTACGTGGCCGCGGTCATCCGCCCGAACGGCCCCTCGATCAGCACCCGGGTGCCCGGCCGCAGCGTGGCGACCCGGGAGCTGCCGTCGCCGACCGCCTTCACCGTGATCCGCAGGGAGTCGCGGCGCGGCGGGCCGGAGAGCGAGAACGGGTTGCCGCGCAGCCCGGCCCGACCGTCCAGGAAGCGCCACACGAAATACTGCCCGGCGCGCGCCGGAAGCCGTTCCAGCCTTCTTCCGCGCAGATAGACGGAGACCAGGCCGGGTGCTTCGGTCTTGATTCCCTGGACGACCAGCCGGTGCCTTGTCGTTCGCCAGATCGGCAGCCCGACACGGAAGATCACGATGGAGGCGGCGGCGATCAGATAGAGACCCCAGAAGTACGCCTTCGCCGCTTTCCCCTGGAAATCGCTGCCGAGCAGCAGCATGTGCGGGAGGGCCAGGACGATGCCCGCGTAGGCGTACAAATGCAATAAATGCCATGACTCATAGCGCAACCGACGTCGCCGGTGCCGGGTCGAAGTGATCACGACGAGCGTCAGGGCGGCCAGGGCCGCCACTGCCAACACCATGCTTTCCAGGGCCAGGGTCTCCAGCAGCCGGCCCATTCGGGTGTACGCCACGACGGCCAGCACCGCGTGGGCGAGCAGCAGATGGAACGACGCGAAACCGGTCCAGCGATGCCATCGGGACAGGGCGTCCTGCCCGTACGCCCGCTCGACCCACGGGATGCGGGCCATGAGCAGCACCTGGATGAGCAGCAGGTCGGCCGACCAGAGCGCGGCCAGACGGCCCGCGGCCGCGATCCCGCCCGGCGCCTCGCCGAGGTTGGACGTCCACAGTGCCGTGACGGCGATCAGGCTGAACGCGGCGATGAGCTTCGGCACGACGCCTTTGTACGGTCTGACCCGCGCCCGCGGGAGGGTCTTGTGAACAAGCTGACGACTTACCGGATTTCGGTTATTCGCCCAGGCCAGTGGCCTCCAGGCTGGCCTCCCAGAGGTCGTGGGCGCGCTGCGGATCGGCGGCGTGACGCGACGGCCGGCGGGGCTGATGGCCGACGTAGTAGGCGCCGTTGACGACCGGGTTGTCGGCCAGCCAGACGAGAAGCTCGCCGGCCGTCTCCGGCGTCGTCAGGAAAGGGGCGAAGCGGTAGAAGAAGCGGGTCAGCTTGCCCGAGCCGAAGTCGCTGCGCACCACACCGGGGTGAAAGGAGACGCTGGTGATGCCGGGCCAGCGGCGGGCGGCCTCGGCCGCGAACAGGATGTTGGCCGCCTTGGCCTTGCTGTAGGCCTGCCAGGACGTGTTCTTCTGAGCGAAATCGCGGGGGTCGGGTTTCCCGCGCATGTGAGCTCGGGAGGCGGTGACCACCAGCCGCCCGATCCGGTCGTGCAGCAGGCCGGTCAGCAGGAACGCGGCGAGGTGGTTGCTCTGCATGGTGGCCTCGAAGCCGTCCCGGGTGATCCGGTGCTCGGCCACCATGCCGCCGGCGTTGCTGGCCAGCACGTCGATCCGCGGATAGGTCCGCTCCAGGTGGGCGGCGAGTTTCCGTACCTGATCGAGGTCGTCGAAGTCGGCCCGCTGAACGTCGGGCTCCTTGTAGGGGTCGGGCGCGTAGATCCGGACCGCGGCGTGCACGCGCTTGGCGGCCTCGGCGAGCTTGGCGGGGTTGCGCCCCACGAGAACGAGCTGGTCACCCTGCCGGGCGAACTGCTCGGCGGCGGCCAGGCCGATGCCGGAGCTCGCTCCGGTGACCACGACGATCCGGTCCATCTCCGGATCCTCCCTGTCGATCCTTCGTCCCGCAATCTCTGACTCAGGTCTTAGATTGGAACGGTGGACGACATCGACCTGATGCGCGACTTCAACCGGTACTACACGCGGCGCATCGGCGTGCTGAATGACGAATATCTGGGACAGGGCCGCCCGCTGGGCGAGGCGCGGCTGCTCTTCGAGATCGGGGCGGGGGTGGACCTGCGCGACCTGCGGCGCCGGCTGGGGTTGGACTCGGGCTATCTGAGCCGGATGTTGCGGTCGCTGAGCGCGCAAGGGCTGGTGTCGGTGGCGCCGCGTCCCGGGGACGCGCGGGTGCGGACGGCGACCCTGACCTCCGCCGGGCAGCGCGAGCTGGCCGACCTGGAGGAGCGCTCCCGGGCCAGCGTGGCCGGGTTGCTGGAGCCGCTGTCCGCGGATCAGCGTTCCCGGCTCGTGGGCGCACAGGCCGAGATCCAGCGCCTGCTCCGGTTGGCCGCGATCACGCTGACCCCGGTACCCGATTCCTCGGCGGCGGCCCGATCCTGCCTCCGGTCGTACGCGGCGGAGCTGGCTGAGCGCTTCCCGGAGGGCTACGACGCGGAGGGCGCCCTCCTGCCACCCGGCACCCTCCACGACGGCACCTTCCTGCTGGCCACCGAGGAGGACACCCCCATCGCCTGCGGCCTGTGGCAGCGCCTCGCGCCAATCCTTGCCTCACCTTCTCCTGTCGCTCCTGCCTCCTCCGCGCCTTCCCCTTCCCCTTCCTCTTCCGCGCCTTCTCCTTCCGCCCCTTCCCCCTCCGCGCCTTCCCCTTCCCTTCCTTCGCGGGCTGCGGAGATCCGGCACCTTTGGGTGAGCCCTTCTGCGCGGGGCCTCGGGTTGGCGCGGCGGCTGCTCGCGGCGCTGGAGGCCGATGCCGCGGCCCATGGCGTCACGACGGTGCGGCTGGGCACTCATTCGTCGCTCGGTGAGGCCATCGCCCTCTACCGGAGTGCCGGTTACCGGGAGATTCCGCCGTACGACGAGTCCCCGTACAACCAACTCGCCTTCGAGAAGTCCCTCTGACCCCCTTTCTCCCGTGTGACGCATGCCGCAACACGACGGGGGCGACCGGCCCGCGGAGTTGCTTTTTTGTCGTACACGAGTGCTAGTCTCTTCCTTAGTTAGAACGGATGTTCGAACGAGCGTCCGCTCTGGCGCCGGGGGCTGAGTTTCGCGGCTCAGCGCCCGGTGCGCGGCACCCGCGAAGTGCCGCGCGCGAGGCACCGGGCATTCGCGGGTCCGGGGCCTTCAGACAAGGCAGGACCGTCGTCCGCTGCCCCCGACCCCCGGGTGGCGGGCGACGGACCCGCCGGTGAGTCCGGCCGGGTGTGGTGTGGGGAAGCTTCACGCCCGGCCGGCTGCCCCTGAGGGGGCACTGCAAGCTGCTGCGTCTTCCTCCGCAGCTGATCGGTTCGACCAGTTCGTCGGATGCGACACACGCGAGGAGAAACACCATGGCGAGCAACACGGCGCCGGCCCTCACCCAGGTGCCCGGTCTGGCCCACGCGCCGACCGCGGCCGCCCGGGCCGAGGCGCCCACGGTTCCGGCGCACATGCTGCCGCAGCGCACCCCTGCCCAACTGCTGACGATCGCCCGGCAGGGTCTCGACGAGGCGGCACGCACCCGCCCCGACGGCCTGCGCTACGCCGCGGCCCACCTGGCCGCCCTGCGCGCCGCCGCCGCGGTCCTCGCCGCCCGCGCCCGTCCCGCCACCTCCACGAGACGCAGCCGCGTGACCAGTGTCTGGTCCCTGCTGGTCCTGGTGGCCCCCGAGTTCGGCGAGTGGGCCAACTACTTCGCCCTGGGCGCCGGCAAACGCGCCGCCGCCGAGGCCGGCATCCCCCGGGTCGTGAGCCCCCGAGAGGCCGACGACCTGCTGCGAGCCGCCGAGCAGTTCGTGGCCGTCGTCGAGTCCGCACTGGGCCTGACCTACCAGCCGCCCCTGGCCGCCTGAGGTCTTCGCGGTGAGCCGGGGCGAGTCCCGGCTCGATTTCGCATGCCCGTCGCCGCGCGGGACGGCCGGTGGGAGCGACCGGCTTGGACATGGGCTTCGGCCTTCGCGATCGTGCGGAGGCCGGGCTCCGGGTGGTGATCGCCAGGGAAGGCGGGCCGCTCGAGAAGGCCGGTTCGGGCGGGCCGGGACGAGAGCAACAGAGCGAGGCAACACATGGCGGGACGCATGAGCAGCGGTGCGGCCGCCCTTGCTGAACTGGTTCGGGCGGCCGGGGAGACCGAGACCGGCGGTGTGCAGCGGATGCTGCCGGTGGCACCCGAGTTGGGCAACCTGCTGCCCGGCCGGGGCCTGCGGCGCGGCAGCACGGTGGCCGTCACCGCCGGCCGCGAGGCCACCGCCGGCGGTGGCACGTCACTGCTGCTGGCTCTGCTCGCCGAGGCTTCCCGGGCCGGCTCGTGGTGCGCCGTGGTCGGCGTCCCTTCGCTCGGCGCGATCGCCGCCGCCGAGAGCGGCATAGCCCTGGACCGCCTGGCCCTGGTCCCCGACCCCGGCCCCGAGTGGCCCACCGTCGTGGCCGCCCTGATCGACGGCGTGGACGTGGTGGTCACCGCGGTGCCCGGCGGCGTCTCCGGCTCGATAGCCTCCCGGCTGGTGGCCCGGGCCCGCCAGCGCGGAAGCGTCCTGGTCCCCTTCGGCCCGTGGTCCGGCGCCGACGTCACACTGCACGTGACCGCCGCCCGCTGGGAGGGCCTGGGCGCAGGCCACGGCCGCCTGCGCCGTCGCGAGGTGACCATCCGAGCCCACGGCCGAGGCGCCGCCGCCCGCCCCAAACAGGCCACCATGTGGATGCCGGGCATCACCATCCGCCCCATCACCCTGCCCCCGGCCCCGTCCACCCCCGACCCTCACCCCACCCGCACCCCCAAGCGCACCCAGCCGGCCCAGCCCTCCGCAGCCCCGCCCTCCGCAGCCCCGCCCGCCCGGCCTTCCGCGGTTTCGCCTGCGCAGCCCTCCGGAGCTCCACCCACCCGGCCTTCCGCGGTTTCGGACGGGCGGCCCTCGGGTGCGCCGGTGAAGGCCGCGGCCCCGGCGCGATCGTCCGATTCGGATTCGGGGCGGCGGTTGGCCGTCGTCGGATCGCCGTCCTCGGCTGCCGACGCCGATCCCGCCCCGCTCGCCTCGGAACGGGTGCCGCCGCTTCGGCAGTCCTCCGTGGATGAGCAGCGGGTGCTCCGGCCTCGGGCGGGTCGGCGTGGCAGGGCCGAGTCGGCGGCGGTGATTTGAGTGGCTATCGCGGGGACCACCGGGGTGGCGGGGGCCCGGACGATGCTGCTCTGGTGCCCGGACTGGCCGGTGGTGGCGGCGGAGATCGTGGAAGGGGTGCCGGCGGCGGGGGCGGTTGTCGTGTTGCGGGGAAACCGGGTGGTGGCCTGTTCGGAGGGGGCGCGGCGGGAAGGCGTACGGAAAGGATTGCGGCGCCGGGAAGCGCAGAGCCGATGCCCTCAGCTGGTTGTCGTCGAAGACGATCCCGGGCGTGATGCCCGGGCCTTCGAAGCTGTGGTGGCGGCGGTGGAGGAAGTGGCGGTCGGAGTCGAGGTGATCCGGCCGGGGGCCTGCGCGTTCGCGGCCAGAGGGCCGGCTCGGTACTTCGGCGGGGAGGAGGCGGCGGCCGAGCGGATCGTGGAGCAGGTCGCGCAGCAGTGCGAGGTGGAGAGTCAGGTCGGTGTCGCCGAAGGGGTGTTCGCGGCCGGGCTCGCGGCGAGGAAAGGGCTGCTGATCGCGCCGGGGGAGACGGCTGCGTTCCTGGCCGGGGAGCCGGTCGAGGCGCTGGAGCGGCCCGAGCTGGTCGATCTGCTGAAGCGGCTCGGTGTCAAGACGCTGGGGGACTTCGCGAAGCTGCCGGCGGGGGACGTGCTGAGCCGGTTCGGGTTCGACGGTGCGCTCGCGCACCGGCTCGCGGGCGGGTTCGACCATCGGCCGCTCGCTGTGCGGAAGCCGCCTCCCGATCTGGAGGTCGAGGAGACGTACGACGAACCGCTCGAAAGGGTCGATGTGGCGGCCTTCGCCGGGAGGGCCCTCGCCGAGCGGTTGCACGACGGGCTTTCGGCGTACGGGCTGGCCTGCACCCGCCTCGGCATCGAGGCGATCACCGCGAACGGCCAGGAACTGCACCGGGTCTGGCGCCACGACGGCACCCTGACCGCCGCCGCCATCGCCGAACGCGTCCGCTGGCAACTCGACGGCTGGCTGACCGGCGCCCGCCGAGGCGCCCCGGCCCGCCCCACCGCCGGCCTGGTGCGCCTGCGGCTGATCCCCGACGGCGTGCTCGTCCACCTTGGACTCCAGCCCGGCCTGTGGGGCGACACCGGCGCCGAACGGGAACGGGCCCACCGCGCCTTCAGCCGCGTGCAGGGCCTGCTCGGCCCGCACGCCGTCGTCACACCCGTCCTGGGCGGCGGCCGCTCCACCGACGACCAGATCCGCCTGGTCCCCTGGGGCGACGAACGCGACCCGTCCCGCCCTTCGGCCACCCACACCGACCCGGTTCCCGGCGTCCTCACGACGCCGATCCTGCCGCGTTCCACCGCGCCCGCTTTGAGCCCCGACCTGCCCGATTACGAACCGCCAACCCCCAACCCTCTTCCGGAGGTACGCCCGGAGCACCCCGACGACGGCACGGTGATCACCTTGTCCTCGCGCCGAAAGACACCGCTTCCCCTCCCGTCCTGGGACGACCTGGAAGGCACACCCGAGCCCGCGCCGATCCCAGCAAAAGCCGATTTTTCGGGCGCCATGACGGAGAGCGACGCTGCGCCAAGCGGAGGCGCTGCGCGGGGCGGGGGCGCTGCGCGGGGCGGGGGCGCTGCGCGGGGCGGGGGCGCTGCGCGGAGCGGGGCCAGCGGGCGGGGCGGTGGCGCCGGGCGGGGTGGGTTGGCCTCGGTCTCCCGCCTTTCCGACCATCGGCCCACATCACCCGCCGACGCGGCCACCCCGCCCACCGCTTCTGCCGCACCTACCGTGCCCGCCGCACCTACCGTGCCCGCCGTGCCGGCCGCGTCTGCGGCGCCTACCGCGCCCGTCGCGCCCGCCGCTTCCACCGCGTCTACCGCACTTACCGCGACCGCCGCGCCTACCGCGCCTACCGCGGCCATCGCACCCGCCGCGTCTGCGGCGTCTACCGCGCCCGCCGCTTCCACCGCGCCTACCGCGCCCGCCCCGCCTACCGCGTCTGCGGCGCCTACCGCGCCCGCCGTGCCCGCCCCGCCCGCCGTGCCTACCGCGCCTACCGCGCCTGCGGCGCCTACCGCGCCCGCCGTGCCTACCGCGCCTACCGCGCCTGCGGCGCCTGCCCCGCCCGCCGCGTCTGCGGCGTCTACCGCGCTCGCCGCGCCGTCTGTCGCGCCCGCCGCGCCCGTCGCTTCTGCGGCGTCCGCTGCGCCGTCTGCTGGGACTGGCGCTTCTGCTGGGGTGGGTGGCGAGGTTCCGGCTTCTGGTGTGTCTGTCCGTGGGGCTTCGGTGGCCGGTGAGGTGGCGGCTTCTGGGCGGGATGTGGAGTCTCAGGGAGAGGTCACCCTGCTTGCGGTGCGGGCCTGGGGTAAGCGGGTCGGGCGTAAACCCCCCAAACCGCCCGTGCTGCCGCCGTGGCCTGGACGGCTGCCCAAGCCGGCGCCGGCGCTCGTGCTGCCTCAGCCGGTGGGGGCCGTCGTGCTTGATGAGGGCGGGGCGCCGGTGGGGGTCAGTGCTCGGCTCGAGCTCACCGGGGAACCGGCCGCGCTCGTGGTTGAGCGGGGGCAGCCGGTGGGGATCACCGGGTGGGCCGGGCCGTGGCCTATCGACGAGCGGTGGTGGGCGGCCGGTGAGGCTCGGCGGCGGGCGCGTTTTCAGGTTGTTCTCTCCGATGGGCGGGCTTTTCTGCTGGTTCTCGCCGCGGGGCACTGGGCTGTCGAGGCCGTCTATGACTGACCGGAGGGGATCTCATGGGCTTCAATAACCCGGGTATTCCCTGGTCGGAGCTGGAAGGGGCGCTCTCGGGGCGCAAGAAAGCGGAATATGTCGTCGATCCGCTGGCGGTGGACGGGGATGGTGGGGATTCGCCGGCCTGGTCGCGTAAGCGGCAGCCGTATGAAGCGCCCGCTCTGGTCAAGAGCGAGAACAGCACCCCTTATGCCGAGCTGCACTGTCACACCAACTTCAGTTTTCTCGACGGGGCCAGCCACCCGGAGGAGCTGGCCGAGGAAGCGGCCCGGCTCGGGCTGAAAGGGCTTGCCGTCACCGACCATGACGGGTTCTACGGGGTGGTCCGGTTTTCGCAGGCCGCCCGGGAGCTGGGTCTTCCCACCATTTTCGGCGCCGAGCTGTCCCTCGATCTGTCGCGGCCGCAGAACGGGGAGCCCGACCCTGAGGGGCGTCATCTGCTCGCTCTCGCGCACGGTCATGAGGGTTATGCCCGGCTGGCCCGGGTGATTTCTCGGGGGCAGCTGGCGGGTGGGGAGAAAGGGCGTCCCGCGTACGGCGATCTGGAGGATGTCGCGGCGGAGCTGCGTGACCACGTACTCGTGCTGACCGGTTGTCGCAAAGGCAGTGTTCCTCTGGCTCTCGCCACCGAGGGAGTGGAGGCCGCCGCGTACGAGCTGGATCGGCTTGTCGCTCTTTTCGGCCGTCCCAATGTCGCGGTCGAGTTGACCTCGCACGGTGACCCGTATGACGACGACCGGAACGACATTCTGTTCGCGCTGGCCGAGAGCCGCCGGCTGGAGGTGGTGGCCACCAACAACGTGCACTATGCGATTCCGGCCCGGCGGCGGCTGGCCACCGCCCTGGCCGCGGTGCGGGCGCGGCGCAGCCTTGATGAGATCGACGGCTGGCTGCCCGCGGCCGGTACCGCTCATCTGCGCAGCGGGGACGAGATGGCGCGCCGGTTCGCCGCTTATCCGGGTGCGGTGGCCAACGCGGCCATGTTCGGTGAGGATCTCGCCTTCGATCTCAATCTGGTCGCGCCGAAGCTTCCCGATTTTCCCATTCCGGAGGACGGGCACACCGAGATGAGCTGGCTGCGGGAGCTCACCATGCGCGGTGCCCGCGACCGCTACGGGCCCCCGGAGGCGCACCCCAAGGCGTACGAGCAAATTGAGTACGAGCTACGCATGATCGAGGAGCTCGGCTTTCCGGGGTATTTCCTGGTCGTCTACGACATTGTCGAGTTCTGCCGGAACAACCGGATCTACGCGCAGGGGCGCGGGTCGGCCGCCAACTCCGCGGTCTGTTACGCGCTGCGCATCACCAATGTGGACGCCGTCGCCCACAACCTGCTCTTCGAGCGCTTCCTGGCCCCGGAGCGGGACGGGCCGCCCGACATCGACGTGGACATCGAGTCGGACCGGCGCGAGGAGGTCATCCAGCACGTCTACCGCAAGCACGGCCGGGAGCACACCGCGCAGGTCGCCAACGTCATCTCCTATCGGCCGCGGTCGGCGGTGCGGGACATGGCGAAGGCGTTCGGGTTCTCGCCGGGGCAGCAGGACGCGTGGAGCAAGCAGATCGACCGCTGGGGCAGTGTGGCCACGGTCGACGTCGAAGACATTCCGGAGCAGGTGATTTCGTACGCCAATCAGGTCCAGGATTTTCCGCGGCACCTCGGCATCCACTCGGGCGGCATGGTGATCTGCGACCGGCCGATCATCGAGGTGTGCCCGGTCGAATGGGGGCGGATGCCGGGCCGGACCGTTCTGCAATGGGACAAGGACGATTGCGCGGCGATCGAGCTGGTCAAGTTCGATCTGCTCGGCCTGGGCATGTTGTCGGCGCTGCGGTACGCGCACGAGATGATTCAGTCCGAGTTGGACATCGGATCGATGGATCTGACCGACCCCGAGGTGTACGAGATGTTGTGCCGCGCCGATTCGGTCGGCGTTTTCCAGGTGGAGAGCCGCGCGCAGATGGCGACCCTTCCCCGGCTCAAGCCGCACGAGTTCTACGACCTGGTGGTGGAGGTCGCGCTCATCCGGCCCGGTCCCATTCAGGGTGGCTCGGTCCATCCGTACATCAGAAGGAAGAACGGCCTGGAGAAAATCACCTATCCGCACCCCCTCATGCGCAATGCTTTGGAGAAGACGCTCGGGGTGCCGCTCTTTCAGGAGCAGTTGATGCAGCTCGCCATCGACGTGGCCGGCTTCGACCCGGCCGAGGCCGATCAGCTGCGCCGGGCGATGGGCTCGAAACGGTCGGCCGAGAAGATGGAACGCATCAAGGGCCGCCTTTACCAGGGCATGGCCGAGCGGGGCATCACCGGCGAGCTCGCCGACGACCTCTTTCTCAAACTCTCCGCGTTCGCGAGTTACGGCTTTCCGGAGAGCCACGCCATGAGTTTCGCTTATTTGGTGTACGCCAGCGCGTGGCTCAAGCGCTATCACCCGGCGGCCTTCTGCGCGGCCCTGCTGAACGCGCAGCCGATGGGCTTCTATTCGCCGCAGTCACTGGTCGACGACGCCCGCCGGCACGGTGTGGAGGTGCGCCGCCCCGACATCAATCTCAGCGACGCCGCGGCCGTTCTCGAATCGACCCCGCAAACCCGATGGGGGTCGATGCGCGGTGAGCCGCCGCACGCGTGGGGATTGGGTGGCCCGGCTGTGCGTCAGGGTCTTTCCTCCGTTCGTACGCTCGGGGAGGAGCTGGCCAAGCGCATCGAGGAGGAACGCCGGGAGCGCGGGCCTTTCACGAGCATGACGGACCTGTCCCGCCGGACCGGATGCACGACGGCGCATCTGGAGGCGCTCGCCACGGCCGACGCGTTCGCCGGGTTCGGGCTGACCCGGCGCGAGGCCCTGTGGGCGGCCGGCGCCGCCGCCCAGGACCGCCCCGACCGCCTGCCGGGCACGGTGACCGGCACGGACGCGCCCATGCTGCCCGGCATGAGCGAGGTGGACGAGCTGGTGGCCGACGTCTGGGCCACCGGGCTGTCCCCGGACTCGCATCCGGCCCAGTTCATCCGGGCCGAGCTGGACAGGGCGGGCGCGCTGCCGATCTCCCGGCTGGGCGCCGTGGAGGCGGGGACCCGGATCCGGGTGGGCGGCATCGTCACCCACCGGCAGCGGCCGGCGACCGCGGGCGGTGTCACGTTCGTGAACCTCGAGGACGAGACCGGGATGCTGAACGTGACCTGCTCGCCGGGGTTGTGGCAGCGCTACCGGAAGGTGGCCCGCACGAGTTCGGCGCTGATTGTCCGCGGCCGGCTGGAGAAGGCCGAGGGTGTGCTCAACCTGGTCGCCGACCGCCTCGAAGCCGTGACCCCGCCGGTGACGCCGGCGTCCCGCGACTTCCGGTGACCGACGCTCGTTGCCCTTAAGCTGTCATTTGTCAGTTTTAGGGGGCTTTCGTGTTCACTTCTTTGCTCACATCCGTCACCGCTCTGGCGGCGCTTCTTCCCGGCCCGGTCGCCGATCCCAAGCCCTACGGGTCGCCGCCGCGCCCGGCCGAGCCCAAGGTCGCGCTCAAGCTGCAGTACACGTCCGAGTCCGGCTTCGCCATGGCGGTCACCCTGGCCTGCGAGCCCTCCGGCGGCGGGCACCCCAAGCCCGAGGCGGCCTGCGAGACGCTGAGCGCGGTCGGCGCCGACCCCGGCCGGATCGAGCCGAAGACCACCGCCTGCGTGATGATCTACGCCCCGGTGACGGCCGAGATCACCGGCGTGTGGCGCCGGATGCCGGTGAAGTGGACCCACAAGTTCGGCAACAGCTGCGAGATGCGCCGCGCCACGGGCGTCCTGTTCGAGTTCTGACCGGGGCCTCCACAAGGGCGGTGCGGGTCGGGGGCCGTTACGCTGCGCGTGTGGAAATCGCATCGACGCGTACCGCCCGACCGCTCGTGACCACCCGGACCGCCGCCGTCTGGGCGGTGCTCCGGCGGGAGCTGGAGCGGAACGCCGGCCGCGAGCTGACCGTGATCGACGTCGGCGGCGGCACGGGCGGTTTCGCCGTGCCGCTGGCCGAGGCCGGCCACACCGTCACCGTCGTCGACGCCAGCCCCGACGCGCTGGCCGCCCTGACCCGCCGGGCCGCCGACGCCGGCGTGGCCGACCGGGTCCGGGCCGTGCAGGGCGACGGCGACGCGCTCGCCGGCCTGGTCGAGCCGGCCAGCGCCGACCTGGTGCTCTGCCACGCGGTCCTCGAGGTCGTCGACGATCCGGCCTCGGTGGTCAGCGCCATCGCGGCCGCGCTGCGACCCGGCGGAGCGGTGAGCCTGCTGGTCGCGAGCAAGGCGGCAGCCATCCTCGGGCGTGCGATCAACGGTCACCTGAACTCGGCCGCCGCGGTCGCCGCCGACCCCGAGGGCCGGGCCGGCGCCCGCGACACCCTGCGCCGGCGTTTCGACGCCGAAAGTGCGACGGCTCTCCTGCGCTCGGCGGGACTCGAGCCGGAGGAGACCCATGGCGTACGGGTCCTGGCCGACCTCCTGCCGGCCGCCGTGGTCGAGGAGGACCCGCAGGCCCTGCTGGCGCTGGAGCTCGAGCTGTCCGCGCGGCCACCGTTCCGCGACATCGCCTCCCAGCTGCACGTCTTCGCCCGCCACTCCTGACATGTCGGTTCCCCGGCGTACGGCGGCGTCACTGTCCGAGGAAGAGGCGCTGACCGGGCGGATCCCGCCCGACACGCAGCCCGCCATGAGCGGGCCGCTCGTGGTGCCCGAGGATCGATTGCCGGACGCGGCTTTTGTGCCGGTCCCCCCGGCGTACGGCAAGGGCAGTCTCGCCGATGTTCTTCCCAGCGTGAGCGCGGTGCTCGGGGTGCCGGACGCGGCCGACACGCTCGGGTTGAGGGAGCAGCTGGACGGGGTCGACCGGATCGCTGTGCTGCTCGTGGATGGGCTCGGCGCCCATCAACTGCCGGTCGCCGCGCCGTACACCCCGGTCCTGAACGAGCTGGCGTCACGGACCCTGACCACCGGGTTTCCCTCGACGACGCCGGTCAGCCTGGTCACGGTGGGCACGGGGGTGCCGCCGGGAGCGCACGGGGTGCTCGGCTTCACCACGCTGAGGCCGGACGGGCGGCTGCTCAACCACGTCCACTGGAACGACGACCCGGACCCGGCGGCCTGGCAGCCGATGCCGACACGCTTCGAGCTGGCCGAGGCCGCGGGGATCACGGCGACCCAGGTGGTGCGGCCGGAGTTCGAGGGGAGCGGCCTGACGGTCGCGGCCTATCGGGGAGCGGCCTTCCGCAGCGCCACCGAGGGGGCGGAGCTCGCCGATCAGATGCTGGAGGCGCTGGCGGCCGGGCGGTCGCTGGTCTACGGCTACCACGCGGATCTGGACAAGACCGGCCATTTGTACGGGGTTGACTCGCGCTACTGGCGGATGGCCGCCCAAGGGGTGGATCGCCTGGTCGACCGGCTGGTCCACGGGCTGCCGCCACGCTCGGCGCTGCTGGTGATCGCCGATCACGGCCAACTGAACGTGCCGGCCTCCGCCCGGTACGACATGGCGGACGATCCGGCGCTGTCGGACGGGGTGGTGGCGGTGGCGGGCGAGCCGCGGGTCCGCTACCTGCACACCGCGCCGGCGGCGACACCCGACCTGATCGCGGCATGGAAGTCGGTCATGGGCGACGACGCCTGGGTCATGACCCGAGACGAGATCATCGACGGCGGCTGGTTCGGCCCGGTCCCCGCCGCCCACCGCTCCCGCATAGGCGACGTGGTGATCGTCTGCCAGAACCGCGCGGTAGCCCTGGCCGGCGGCTGGGAGCCGCCCCCGGTGGGCCGCTTGATCGCCTACCACGGCTCAGTGACCGCCACCGAGATGACAGTCCCCCTCCTGATCGCCCGCACCTGACCCTGCCTCCCCTCAGCCGTCCTCTCCGCGCGAC
This sequence comes from Paractinoplanes atraurantiacus, assembly GCF_900215205.1. Taxonomy (GTDB): domain Bacteria; phylum Actinomycetota; class Actinomycetes; order Mycobacteriales; family Micromonosporaceae; genus Actinoplanes; species Actinoplanes atraurantiacus. Next base: position 243,814 of record NZ_OBDY01000011.1, on the reverse strand, counting down.
CCTCTTGTCCGCGCCCCACTTCCTGGTCCACCACCTCCTGGGCGCGTCCCCGCTCTCCCTGCCGCCCGGCGTCGGAGCGCACCCCTCCTGGGCTCACCCCTCGCCGCGCCGTCCCCTCGCCGCGCCGTCCTTCCCGCGCTGCCGCCCCTTCCCGCGCTGCCGCCCCTTCCCGCGCTGCCGCCCTCCCCGCGCCGCCACCCCTCCCCGCGCCGCGCCCCTCGCCGCGCCAATCTTTGGCCGTGCCGCCCCTGCTTGTCCGCGCCCTTCCCCCTTGAGCGAAATGTGTGTTTTGTTCCGCGCTGTTTTGTCAGGGGGTGCCGATAGCCTTCGTGACGTGGGACGAAGCCAGGATGTGCCGAGAGGGCGTGACCCGCGTTTCGGGCCGGACGCCGACGACGCCGGGTGCACCGTTCTGCATGTCGACATGGATGCCTTCTTCGCGTCCGTTGCCGTGCGGGCCGATCCCTCCCTGCGGGGCAAACCGGTGGTCGTCGGCGGTGTCGGGCCGCGCGGCGTGGTCAGCTCGGCCAGCTATGAGGCGCGGAAGTTCGGCGTGCGCAGCGCCATGCCCACCGCCCGGGCCCGCCTGCTCTGCCCGCGGGCGATCTTCCTGCCGGTCGACGGGCCCGCCATCGGCGAGGCCTCCCGGGCCGTCATGTCGATCTTCCGGGACGTGACGCCCCTGGTGGAGCCGCTCTCCTCCGACGAAGCCTTCCTCGATGTGGCCGGCGCCCAGCGGCTGCTCGGGCGGCCCGTCGAGATCGCCCAGCTGATCCGCCGGCGCATGCTCGAGGAGCAACAGCTCACCTGCTCGGTCGGCGTCGCCTCGACGAAATTCGTGGCCAAGCTCGGCTCGACCCGGGCCAAGCCCGACGGCGTGGTCGTCGTCCCGCACGATCTCGTGCTCGACTTCCTCCATCCGCTGCCGGTCGACGCGCTCTGGGGCGTGGGGGAGCGGGCCGCCGAGACGCTGCGCCGGCTCGGGCTCACCACGGTCGGCGAGATCGCCCAGGCGCCGGTGGGCATGCTCCGCGGGGCGCTCGGCGACGCCGCGGCCACCCACCTGCACGAGCTGGCGTGGGGGCGCGACCCTCGGCGGGTCAGCCCCGAGCGCGAGGAGAAATCCATCGGCGCCGAGATGACGTTCGACACCGACATCGCCGACCCGCTGCTGATCCGGCGGAGCCTGCTCGCCCTGTCCGAGAAGGTCGGTGCCCGTCTGCGCGCGAGCGGCTACGTCGGCCGCACGATCGCGATCAAGGTCAGGCTGGCCGACTTCCGGACCGTCAACCGATCTCGCACGGTGCCGGCGAGCACCGATGTGGCACGTGAGATTTTCGAGACGGTTTGGAATTTGTTCACGGCGCTGGGCGCGCGCGACCACATTCGTCTGGTCGGCGTCCGGGTCGAGGGCCTCACCGCCGCGGCCACCACGTCGCGGCAGCTCAGCCTGGGCGAACCGGAGCGCGGCTGGCGCGAGGCGGAGGCCGCGACCGACGCGGTGATCGCCCGGTTCGGCCGGGCGAGCGTCGGTCCGGCCAGTCTTTTGGGACAAAGCGATCTACGCCGAACCGAAAATCACCCGCACTCGACGGTCGTCCCGCTTTCCGACCCGCCAACCCCCTCGTAGACTTGCTCGGTAAGGCAGCCGACGGCTGTCCCGAGCCACTTACCTTAGTGACACCCCGACTCCAACCCGAGGAGTCGGTTACGCGCCCGGGGAGGAATGCCGTGCCGCTCTCGGAGCACGAGCAGCGGCTGTTCGATCAGATCGAGCGGTCGCTTGCCGAGGACCCCAAATTCGCCTCGGCTGTGCGGGCCAGCGACCCGCGTTTCCACGCACGGCGCCGGCTCCTCATCGCCGCGTTCGTGATCATCCTTGGCCTCGCCCTGGTCGTCTACGGGACGGTCAGCAGCAACACGCCGCTCGGCGTGGCCGGCTTCGTCGTCATGCTCGGCTCGGCCGCCTTCGCGATGCAGTCCCGTCGCAGGGGCGCGGCCCCCGATCTCCAGGCGGTGGGCGGCACCGCCACCCGCCGCACCCGCCAGACCCGAAAGTCAGGCTTCCTGGACCGCCTGGAGGACCGCTGGCGCCAGCGGCCCGAGGGTCATCGCTGACGACCACAACCACATAGCGCGCCGCCCGGCCCCGGCCGGCCGGCACCAAAGGCCAGGCTGCCGCCTCCAGCGTCCAGCAGGGCCCCGAGCCGCTGCCCAAAAGCACGGCCAGCGCAAGATGGCGGCCTCAGGCCGCCATCTGCCGTTTCCCCACGCCCGGCGAAAAGCCGTCTCCAACGCCTGTAAGACCGCCTCGCTGCCCTTCCTCCTCCGGCCGCGGCCCTCGCCCGCCCTGCGGCCTGTTGCCCGCCTGTTGGCCGGCCCAGCGTCTTCGGTCCGTCCTGCTGGCCCAGCGCTTGTGCAGACCTGCCCGCAGCCCCCCGCCCCCGTTATGCGGTGCCGCCGGAGGAACTTCGTCCGCGCGCGGGCCTGCTCGTACGGCCGAGCTGTCCGTGGACCGGCGCGCGCTTCAGCGTCCCGAGCCGATCACCGCTGATCTGGATCACGAGGGCCGTCAGCTGTTCGGGCTGACCGGGGTTCGCCATCAAGGGTGTCGAGCCACGCAGCTGGGACACATCGCGATCTCTTGTGAGCGAGACAAAGGTAAGCGCCTACAGATCATTCGCCGGCAACACCATCTCTGCGCTGCCGGGCAGGCACTTCGGCGCTGTACCGCACTCCTGGGCCGCGTGCGGCGCTATGCCGTTCGCCTCGGCCGCGATGATCGTCAGGTTGCTGTAGTAATCCGCCGGGGGCGGCCGTCGCCGGCAACGACGCGGGCGGGATTCATGGTCTCGTGCCAAGTCCCTAGATCAGCCTGGTCGATCGCCTCTCGAGCCGCGTGCCGCCGCGCCGTGTGGGTAGCGCCAAACCGGCACCTGCTCCGACTCCGCGGCCGTGTCGTCGGTCGGCATGTAGCGCGGATCGAGTTTGGCAATGCAGAGGAGAGAACTGGCTTGAGGGGGTGTGCCAGGATCCGGGCGTGCTGGAAGCTGTGTTGTTTGATCTCGATGACACGTTGGTTGATCAGGAGACGGCGTCTCGGGCGGCTGTGGTCGAGTGGGCCGCGGGGCTCGGTGTCGACGGGGGCGAGGTTGCCGGGCGGTGGGCCCGGGTGTCGGAGCGGCACTACGCGCGGTACCAGCGGCGGGAGATCGGGTTCGGGGAGCAGCGGCGGGAGCGGGTTCGGGAGTTTCTCGGGATCGCTCTCAGCGATGCCGAGGCGGACGGGCTCTTCGCCGGCTATCTGGAGCGGTATGAAGCCGGGTGGGCTCTTTTCGATGATGCTGTTCCGGCTCTTCGGCGGGTTCGGGCGGCCGGGCTGACGGTCGCCGTCTTCACCAACGGGGAACAGGGGCAGCAGCGCCGCAAGCTGGAGCGGCTCGGGCTGCTGCCTGAGGTTGATCTGATGGTGGCCTCGTCGACGCTGCCGGCGGGCAAGCCTGATCCGCGCGCGTTCCGGCATGCGGTCGAGCGGGTGGGTGTCGACGCGTCGCGGGCGTTGATGGTGGGGGACTCGCTGCACAAGGACGTGCTCGGTGCGCGGGCGGCCGGCCTGATGGCGGTCCTTCTCGACCGCGCGGACTCGCATGCCGGCGTCGAGGTTCCCCGGATCACGTCGTTGGACGACCTGACGCTGAGCAGCACATAGGACAAAGATGCCGCCGCCCGGGTGGGCGGCGGCATCGTCAGCTTCAGCGGCCCCGGTTGGCCAGGAGGCGACGGGGACTGAAACGGGACAGGATGTCGCGGAAGCGGCTTCCCGCTCCGACCAGCTTGGCCGAGGAGTCGGCCAAGCCCAGACGCCAGCGCATCAGGACCGACGGGGGCAGCAGGGCCGCGGTCAGGCGGGTGCGCCTGGTGGCCGAGCGGGCCAGGCCCCGCCGTACGTGGTTCAGCGCCGCCGTCAGCTCGCCGCCCTGCAGCGGCTTGCGGGCGTAGCGTGCCCGCTCCTCGGCCGTGCCCAGCAACGTGGCCGAGGTGGCCGACTCGTCGATCAGCACGGCGTCGTTGATGAGGCGCTGGGCCGTGACGCGCGGGGTCTCCGACGGGTCCAACGGGACCCGGTAGTCGACCATCGTGTCGAGCAGCTCGTCCCAGGCCGCGTGGGCGTCCTCTCTGGCCTTTGTGGTCTCCGCCGTCACCACCACGTCGGGGCGGCCCGTCTGGGATTCCGGCAACGCCGTGACCCGGGGGACCGTCGCCGCGTAGCGGTGGCGGCGGAGCAGGACACGGCGCAGAGCCGGCACCAGCAGCAGGGCCAGGACCAGGGCGATCAGCGCGACGATCAGCAGCGTGCGGCCCAGGTTGCCGGACTCCGTGGTGGCCGTCGAGCCGGACAGGCCCGGGTCGTTCAGGTCGGGGCGGTCGGGCCGCTCGACCCGGCCGGCCGGACCCGAGGCCGCGGTGCTGGGGTCCGCCGTCGTCGCCGTCGACGGTGCCGTGGACGCCGGGAGCTCCGTGTCGGGCGCGTAGTCGGAGCGGGCGGCGCCGCGGACGCCGGCCGACGGGGTCGCGTCGAACGGGATCCAGCCGAAGCCCTGCAGGTAGACCTCGGTCCAGGCGTGGGCGTTCTTGTTGGTGATGACGTACGTGTTGCCCTCACGGCTGTCGCCGCGGGTGAAACCGAACGCCACCCGGGCCGGGATGCCGGCCTGGCGGGCCATCCAGGCCAGCGCCGCCGCGTACTGCTGGCAGTAGCCGACCTTGTTCTTCAGGAATGCCGCGATCTCGGTGCTGTTGTTCGCCGCCTGCGTCGACAGGCTGTACGTGAAGCCGTTCTTCGACGAGAAGTAGTCGTACAGCGCCCGGACCTTGTCGTACTCGGTGGTCTTGCCGGCGGTGAGCCGGGTGACCAGGGCCGACACCGTCGGGTCCTCGGGGTGGGCCGTGTTGAGCCGGACGATCGGGTCGTCCGGGGCCAGCGGCTCGGCCTGGCGCAGGTCGGCCGGCTGGTAGCGGGCCCGCACGTAGTTGAACTTGTACTCCAGGTCCTTGGTGGAGTTGCGGTTGGAGTACACGACCTGCTGGTTGCTGTCGTAGAACCAGCCGCGCTGGAGACCCTCGACCGCCACCGTGTTCTGGTAGACCGGCAGCATGCCCTGGTTGAGCTTGTTGCTGACCTTCACGTCGGCCGCGAACTCCTGGTAGTTGCCGCCCGCCGTGGCCGTGCGCGGGTCGGGCATGCCCGCCGCGACCGCCTGTCCGCTGGGGGAGCGGCTGCCGAAGCCCACGTTGGTGAGCTGGTCGGCGACACCGAAGCGCAGGTAGAACGGGGTCTGCTCGTTGGTGGTGAGCCGGACCAGCTCGACCGTCTCGCTCTGGGTGAGGTTGCCGCTCAGCGAGGCGAACAGGTTGATCCGCCCGCCGTTGCCGCCGCCGCCACCCACGCCGTTGCCGCTGCCGGCGCCGCTCTGGGTGAGCTGGGAGAGCAGGCCGCCGGTGATCGTCGGGACGGCCAGGGGCAGCAGCACCGCCGCCGCCACGCCGATCACGCCGAGGCGCCGGCCGGCCGCGGCCAGCGGGGACGGCTCCCACACGTCGACGTCGCGGCCGTCACCGGTGAAGCGGCGCCCGAACCGGCGTACCCGGTCGATGTTGTCCGAGACCAGCAGCCAGAGGAAGCCGGCCGCGCCGATGATGAAGGGCAGGACCGGGACGCTGTCGATGTAGACGGCGACCGGCACCGAGTAGATCGCCAGCATCGGCAGCCCGGCCAGGGCCGGGCGGCGCACCACCACGGTCAGCAGGTCGACGGCGATCGCCACCGACCCGATGCCGAGCACCGTGACGAAGAGCAGGCCGTCGCGGTCGGGCACCGGCACCGCGTACGACCGGGTGTCCTGACCGGCCTGGGTGAACAGATCGGCGAAATGGCCGAAGGTGGACGGGGTCGGCACCAGGAACTCGTGGCCGCTGGGGAACATCCAGGTCAGCATCAGCAGCAGCACGACGATCATGCTGAGTGCCTGTGCCCAGGTGGGGAACCGCAGCGACCGCGCGGCGAACGCGGCGCCGGCGATGAAGCCCACCACGAGCAGGCACATCATCAGCCATTTCCAGGTGTCGAAGATCGACGAGATCGGCGCGGCGGCGAGCAGCGTCGCCCCGGCCGCGACGAGCCCCAGTCGGCGGGGGCCGGTCATCGGATGACTCCTCCTACTGTCTCGGCCATCGCGGCCCGCCAGGCGAAGCCGCTGGAGCCGCGGGCGGCGGCCGGCCAGAGTTGCGGCAACGTCGACCCGTGCACGACCGGCACCGAGCGCCAGCCGTTCTGCACCAGGGCCAGCGCCGCCGCCGCGTGCTCGCTGTCGGACTCCTGTCGCTCCCCCGGGGTCAGGTTGACCCAGGTCGAGCTGTCGATGGCGAAGCCGATGCAGGTCGCGCCGTTGCCGCGCAGGCCGGCCAGCAGCTCCGCCTCGGGCACGGTGAGCGACCCGAAGATGCCGATCACCAGCCCGCCGTCGGAGCGGCGGCGGACCTGCTCGACCAGGATCGAGATGTCGCCGTTCTGCGCGGTCTTGACGTCGGCCAGGGTGTCGAGGATCACGCCCTCGCCGGCCACCTCGGCCGCGTCGATGTCGATGCCGGTGCCGGTGACCAGGCGCAGCTTGTAGCCCTGCTGGCGCAGGTGCATGGCGATGCTCGCGGCGGCCGACACGGCCCACTCGAAGCTGGCCGTGGGTCCCTCGCCGCGGTGGGCGAAGACCCGGGTGTCGAGCACGACCGTGGCCCGGCTCTCCCAGGGCTGCTCCTCACGGCGGACCATCAATTCGCCGGTACGGGCCGTGGAGCGCCAGTGCACGCGGCGCAGGTCGTCGCCGCGGCGGTACTCGCGGGTGGCCGCGTCGTCCTCGCCGTGCACGGCGACCGAGCGGGCCCGGCTGTCGCCCGTGCCCGCGTACTCCCCGGCCAGGCGGACCGTCGGAAGAGTGACCACCTGGGGGATCACGACGAGCTTGTCGACGCTCGGGAACGAGCGGGTCAGCTCGCACAGACCGAACGGATCGGTGAGCCGGATGACCAGCGGGCCGATCGGGTAGCGGCCGCGGACGTCGGCCCGGACCGTGTACGCCACCGAGCTGGCCTGGTGGGCGCCGAGGCGCTCCAGCACCACGCGCGGGCGGCTGCCCAGCGCGTACGGCAGCCTGTCCTCCAGCAGCAGGGTGCCGGTGGGCAGGCGGGACATGTTCTGCAGGCGCAGGATCACCCGGGCGCTGGAGCCGACCGGGGTGCGGCCGGGGTCGAGCGACCGGGTGCAGGCCAGCTTGTAGCGGCTGCGGCCCACGTACGCGGCGGCGAGCAACGGCAGGGCCGCGAGCAGCACGGCCACCCGCAGCAGGTCACGCTCGCCGAGGATGATCGCGGAGATGCCCGCCGCGGCGGCCGCCGCGAGGAACGAGCGGCCGCGCGTCGTGAGCCCGCGGAGGGCCTCCCGCATGATCAGTGCCCCCGCGGCTCGTACTGCTGCTGCGCGCCACCGGTGTTGCGGGTGTCGTACGGCGAGCGGTTGCGGTCGTGCGGCAGCGGCAGCCGGTGCACGATCTCGGCCACGATCGCGTCGGTGGTGCGCCGGTTGAGCTGCGCGTCCGCGGTCGGGATGAGCCGGTGCGCGAGGACCGGCACGGCCAGCGCCTGCAGGTCGTCGGGCAGCACGTAGTCGCGGCCCTCGAGGCAGGCGAACGCCTTGGCCGTGCGCAGCAGCTGCAGCGTCGACCGCGGCGAGGCACCGAGGCGGATCTCCGGGGCCTCACGGGTCGCGGTGACCAGGGCGATCGCGTACTGCTGGACGGCGTCGGCCGCGTGCACGTCGCGCACGGTGGCGATCAGCCGGCGGACCAGGGCGGCGTCGGCGACGGCCCGCAGGTCGCTCAGCGGGTCGTGCGCGCCGTGGCCGCCGAGCATGGCCAGCTCGGCCCGCGGGTCGGGATATCCCATCGCGATGCGGGCGGTGAACCGGTCACGCTGCGCCTCGGGAAGGGGGTACGTGCCCTCCATCTCGATCGGGTTCTGCGTGGCGATCACCATGAACGGCGACTGGAGCTCGTACGTCGTGCCGTCGACAGTGACCTGCCGCTCCTCCATGCACTCGAGGAGGGCGGACTGGGTCTTGGGCGAGGCCCGGTTGATCTCGTCGCCGACCACCAGGTTGGCGAACACGGCGCCCGGCTTGAACTCGAAGTCGCGCGTCTCCTGGTTGTAGACGCTGACACCGGTCACATCGCTGGGCAGCAGGTCGGGGGTGAACTGGATGCGGCGAACCGAGCAGTCGATGGAGCGGGCGAGCGCCTTGGCAAGTTTCGTCTTGCCGACGCCCGGCACGTCCTCGATCAACAGGTGGCCCTCGGCCAGCAGAACCGCCAGTGCGAGCCGCACCGTCGCGCTCTTGCCCTCGATGACCTGCTCGATGTTGGCCATGATGGCAGTCGTCGCGGCGCGGAAGTCCTCGCTCGGCAGCGGTCCGCCGGGCTCGTCCCAGGTCGGGGTTGTCACGGGCCTCCTCCATGGTGATATGCGCAGCCCGCCTGATGGTGCAGGGGCCCGCTCACACAGGTTAGCCCGATCACAGCAACTCGCCGAGGACGGCCACTGGCGTAATTCGACAACCGTCAACCGGACATGCATATCGGATAGGTAAAGAATCAGACATCGCTCTAGTTATATTTGCCGATCGGCAAGAGCATCAGCCATCGATGGGCCAGTATCTGGCCCGGTCGAGAGGGGCTGAATTGAGAGCGTTATCCGTGCCATCCGCAACCAAGCGGGTGGGAGCGGCCGCCGCCGGAGTCGCCCTGCTGGCAGCACTGCTGCCGGCACAGGCACAAGCCGCGCCGCTACCCGGCGCCGTCTCCGGGGCCACCGACAGCAAGCAGCAGCGGCGCGCTGACTACGACAGCCGCGCCAACCTGGCCGCCGCGGCGGCCGCCGCGCCCACCGCCGCCCTGAGCCGCGCGCTCGTCGCGACGCCGTCCGCCAACGCGGTGAACACCCTGCGCAACTCCCTGGGCGTCCAGGGCATCGTCGACATCGACCGCGCGACCGGCACCCCACGCCGGGTCGCCAAGCTCGACGGCTTCCTGACCGGCCCGAGCAAGAAGAAGCCGACCAAGATCGCGCTGGACTACATCGCCGCGCACCCCGAGGTCTTCGGCCTGACCGCGGCCGACCTGGCCACGCTCGAGCTGCGCCAGGACTACGTCGACATCGAGGGCACCCACCACCTGAGCTGGATCCAGGTCGCCGACGGCGTGCCGGTGTTCGGCAACGGCCTCAAGGCGCACGTGACCAAGGACGGCCGCCTGGTGCAGGTCGACGGCTCGCCGCTCAAGGCGCTGCCGCCGTCCGCCGGCGCCGCCAAGCTGAGCCCGGCCGGCGCCCGCGCCGCGGCGGTCAAGGACGTGTTCGGCACGTCCACCGCCAAGGCCACCAAGACCGCCTCCGGCGTCACCACGTTCAGCGACAACGGCAACGCCAAGCTGGTGTGGTTCCAGACCGCCAGTGGTGTACGCCTGGCGTACCAGACGATCGTCGTCGACGAGGGCTACGTGCACGTCGTCGACGCGTCCAGCGGCGAGGTCCTCTACCGCCACAGCACGGTCGCCAACGACACCGCGGGCGACGTGTGGAAGAACTACCCGGGCGCCCCGAAGGGCGGCACGCCGGAGAAGGTCGACCTGACCGCCAAGGGCTGGCTGCCGAACAACGCGCGGCAGCTGTCCGGCAACGTCGCCCACGTCTGGTCCGATGTGAACGACAACGACCTGGCCGACCCGAGCGAGGAGGTCGGCCCGTCCGGCATCAAGCGCTGGGACTACCCGTTCGTCGACTTCAACGACGAGGTGGGCGGCCTCTGCTCGGACGCGTACCCGTGCTCGTGGGACCCGGAGACGGCGAACTCGTGGCAGGTCAACCGCAAGCAGAACGCGGTTCAGCTGTTCACCTTCCTCGGCACCTTCCACGACCACCTCAAGTCGTCGCCGATCGGGTTCACCCGGGCCGCCGGCAACTTCGAGGCGCAGGACGGCGACGCGGTGCAGGGCCAGGCCATGGACGGCGCGAACACCGCCGACGGCCTGCCCGACGGCAACCACACCGACAACGCCAACATGAACACCCCGCCGGACGGCATCCCGCCGGTCATGCAGATGTACCTGCTGACCCCGGGGCCGGGCTCGATCGCCGCCAACACCGGTGACGAGGCCGACGTGGTCTACCACGAGTACACGCACGGCCTGTCGAACCGCCTCGTGGTCGACGCGGCCGGCAACTCGACGCTCAGCCAGATCCAGGGCGGCGCGATGGGTGAGGCCTGGAGCGACTGGTACGCCTCGGACTACCTGTTCGCCAAGGGCCTCGAGAAGGACGTCCCGAACAAGCCGGGCGACGTGCTGATCGGCAAGTACTGGACGGCCGGCGACACCATCCGCACCGAGGCGCTGGACTGCACCGTCGGCGCGTCCGCCACGGCCTGCCCCGGCACCGCCGGCGCCGGCCCCGGCGGCTACACCTACGGCGACTTCGGCAAGATCTACGCCGGTGGTCCCGAGGTGCACGCGGACGGCGAGATCTGGGCGCAGACCCTGTGGGACCTGCGCACCGCGATCGGCAGCAAGGCCTCGCAGTCGATCGTGACGCGGGCCATGGAGCTCAGCCCGTCGAACCCGTCCTTCCTGGACATGCGCAACTCGATCCTCGCCGCCGACCTGGTCGTCAACAAGGGCAAGAACGCCAAGACGATCTGGAAGGTCTTCGCCAAGCGGGGCATGGGCTACTTCGCCGCCGCCATCGACGGCGACGACGCGCAGCCGGTCGAGGACTTCTCGACGCCGCCGTCGGCCAGCACCCCGCGGGGCACGCTGACCGGCAAGGTGACCGACTCGGACACCAAGGCCGCGGTGGGCGGTCTGACCGTCGCCTTCGGTGGGCACGCCTCCGGCTTCGCCGGTGACTACCGGGCCACCACGGCCGCGGACGGCACCTACAAGATCACCGGCATCATCCCGGGCACGTACGCCAAGGTGTACGCGCGCGGGGCCGGCTACGACATCGTCGTGAAGACGCTGTCGATCAACTCGGGCACCAAGACGGAGAACTGGTCGGTCCGCAAGGACTGGGCGGCCTCCTCGGGCGGCGGCTCGATCGTCAGCTTCACCGGGCCGGACTACACGCCGTACGGCTGTGGGCCCGCCCAGCTGATCGACCAGTCGCAGATCTCCGGCTGGGGCTCGGACGTCGCGGACGGCGGCCAGAACGCCGTCATCCGCCTCTCCGGCGCGGTCGACATCTCCGAGCTGGTGATCAACCCGTCGGCCACCTGTGGCGACGACGTGACGGCCTCGACCGGTGACTACCGCGTCGAGACCTCGAAGGACGGCACGACCTGGGCGGTCGCCGCGAGCGGCGCCTTCCCGGGCGGCACCGTCACGCCCACCACGGTCGCGCTGGCCGCGGGCACGGGCGACGACGTCGCGTTCATCCGGTACACGATGCTGACCACGCAGGGCCAGAACGCCGGCCTCTGCCCGGCCGGCCAGCCGCCCGCGTACAGCGGCTGTGTGTTCCAGGACTCGACCGAGCTGGCGGTCTACGGACCGGCGGCGTAAGTACTACGGGTAATACCGGTCGCCGCCACTCGGCGGCGACCGGTATTATGCAAGGCATGGCTCGGCACTTCCTGCTTCTTAGCCAGCCGTGCTGCCGCCGCTAGAGCGGCCACAGCACGGCGACCCCTCCTGCGTGAGGGGTTTTTTTGTGCCCTGCTTCATACACGACGAAGAAGACGGATGCCGACGATGAGCGAGCCCGAGACCCCGCCGTTCCGCTACACGGCCGCGCTGGCCAACGAGATCGAGCCGCGCTGGCAGGCCTACTGGGCCGAGAACGGGACCTTCCACGCGCCGAACCCGGCCGGCGAGCTGGCCGACCCCGATCACCCGCGGCACGGCGCCCCGAAGCTGCACGTCCAGGACATGTTCCCGTACCCGTCCGGTGCGGGCCTGCACGTGGGCCACCCGCTCGGCTACATCGGCACCGACAGCTACACCCGGTACAAGCGGCAGGCCGGCTTCAACGTGTTGCACCCGATGGGCTTCGACGCGTTCGGCCTGCCCGCCGAGCAGTACGCGGTGCAGACCGGCACTCATCCGGCGGTGACGACCGCGGCCAACATCGAGCGCTACCGCGGCCAGCTGCGCCGCCTGGGCCTGGCCTACGACGAGCGGCGCAGCTTCGCCACCACCGACCCGGAGTACTACCGGTGGACGCAGTGGATCTTCCTGCAGGTCTTCAACTCGTGGTTCGACCCCGAGCTGCGCAAGGCGCGCCCGATCGAGACGCTGATCGCCGCCTTCGAGTCCGGTGAGAAGAAGGCGCCGGAGAAGGACTGGGCGGACATGTCGGCCATCGAGCGGCGCAAGCTGATCGACGACCACCGCCTGGCCTACGTCAGCGAGGCCCCGGTCAACTGGTGCCCGGGCCTGGGCACCGTGCTGGCCAACGAGGAGGTCACGCCGGACGGGCGCAGCGAGCGCGGCAACTTCCCGGTCTTCCAGCGCAGCCTGAAGCAGTGGATGATGCGGATCACCGCCTACGGTGACCGGCTGGTCGAGGACCTGGACACGCTGGACTGGCCCGAGCCGGTCAAGCTGATGCAGCGCAACTGGATCGGCCGTTCGCGGGGCGCCCACGTCGACTTCACGGTCGGCGACGACGTCATCACCGTCTTCACCACCCGCCCCGACACGCTGTTCGGCGCCACCTACATGGTCCTGGCGCCCGAGCACGAGCTGGTCGACAAGATCACCCCGGTCGAGTGGCCAAATCCGACAAATCCGAAGTGGACCGGACAGGCCGCGTCGCCGCGGGAGGCCGTCGCCGCATATCGGGCACAAGCCGCAGCGAAGACCGAAGAAGAGCGCACCGAGTCCAAGGACAAGACGGGCGTCTTCACCGGAGCCTTTGCGACAAACCCGGTGAACGGAGCAAAGGTCCCGGTCTTCATCGCCGACTACGTCCTGGCCGGCTACGGCACGGGCGCCATCATGGCCGTACCGGGACAGGACGAACGCGACTGGCAGTTCGCCGAGGTCTTCGAGCTGCCCATCATCCGGACAGTCGCCGCACCTGAAGGTTTTGAAGGCGCCTTCACCGGCGACGGGCCGGCCGTCAACAGCGACTGGCTGGACGGCAAGGGCGTCGTCGAGGCCAAGGCCGAGATGATCGCCTGGCTGGAGCAGCACGGACACGGCCGCGGCGCCACCACCTACCGTCTGCGCGACTGGCTGTTCAGCCGCCAGCGCTACTGGGGCGAGCCGTTCCCGATCGTCTACGACGAGACCGGCCTGCCGGTCGCGCTGCCCGACTCGATGCTGCCGGTCGTGCTGCCCGACGTCGACGACTTCTCGCCGCGCACCTTCGACCCGGACGACGCCGACAGCGAGCCCGAGACCCCGCTGTCACGCAAGAAGGACTGGGTGAACGTCGAGCTGGACCTGGGCGACGGCCTGAAGACGTACACCCGCGAGACCAACACCATGCCGCAGTGGGCCGGCTCCTGCTGGTACGAGCTGCGCTACCTGGACCCCGACAACGAGAAGGCCCTGGTCGACCCGGACAACGAGGCCTACTGGATGGGCCCGCGCCGCGACGGCGACTCGGGCGGCGTCGACCTGTACGTCGGCGGCGTCGAGCACGCCGTGCTGCACCTGCTGTACGCCCGCTTCTGGCACAAGGTGCTGTACGACCTGGGCCACGTCTCGTCCTTCGAGCCGTTCCGCAAGCTGTTCAACCAGGGCTACATCCAGGCGTACGCCTTCCAGGACGAGCGCGGCTTCTACGTGCCCGCCGAGGAGGTCGTCGAGCGCGACGGCAAGTGGTTCTACGGCGATCAGGAGGTGACGCGCAGCTACGGCAAGATGGGCAAGTCGCTGAAGAACGTCGTCACCCCCGACGAGATGTGCGACCAGTACGGCGCCGACACGTTCCGGGTCTACGAGATGGCGATGGGCCCCCTGGATGTCTCCCGTCCGTGGGAGACGAGGGCGGTGGTAGGTTCCCAGCGCTTCCTGCAGCGAGTGTGGCGCCTGGTCATCGACGAGGAGACCGGCGCCGTCCGCAGCAGCGACACCCCGCTGGACGCCAAGACCCGCAAGCATCTGCACCGCACGATCGCCGGCGTCCGCGAGGACATGGACGAGCTGCGCTTCAACACGGCCATCGCCAAGCTGATCGAGCTGACGAACGCGCTGACCCCGCTGCCCGAAGCCTCCCGCGAGGCGGTGGAGCCGCTGGTGCTGATGCTGTCCCCGTTCGCCCCGCACCTGGCCGAGGAGCTGTGGGCCAAGCTGGGCCACGAGGGCACCCTGGCCTACACCACTTTCCCGGTGGCCGACCCGGCCCAGCTGGTAGCCGAGTCGATCACCTACCCGGTCCAGGTCAACGGCAAGGTCAAGGCCCGCGTCTCGGTCACCCCCGACACCCCGGAGGCCGACATCCGAGCCGAGGCCCTGTCCGCCGTAGCCGACGCCCTGTCCGGCCGAGACCCGAAAAAGGTCATCGTCGTCCCCGGCCGCCTGGTCAGCGTCGTCGTCTGACACCCATCAACACCGCAGAGGTACGCATTCTCGGGCTCCCCACCGCAAGGTCACACCTCCGGGGAGCTCGAGCGCGACCTCACCGCGCCCCGAGGCCGCAGCGCGACTCTCGCGCGTAGCCGTGGTCACCCAGAAGGCCCACCGCCCCGCGGTGGGCCTTCCCCGTCCGCACCCCCGAAAGCACCACACAGAGCCCGCCCCACCCGCACACCGCCCCGAGCGGGCCGCTCACCCTTCGGGCAGCTCCGAGCGGTACCGCTCCGTCCGTGGGGTTGCTCCGCGCTGGGCCGCTCCGCGCTGGGCCGCTTCGCGAGTGAGCTCTCGGCGCGGGCGTGCTCTATCTGTGGCTTTTCTCCCATTGGTCAGTTCTGTCAGTTTTTGCTCCGCTCATTGGCCGCTTCGCCTGTCGGCTGCTCTGTGAGGGGTTGTCCGGCGCGGGGTCCCTCCGATTGTGGGCCGCTCGTCCTTGAGCCGCGCGGCACTTGGGTTGCTCAGCGAGTGAACGCTCGGCGCAGGTGTGCTCCGTCCATGGCTGTCCCGTTTGGGAAATTCTGTCCCATTTGTACTCCGCTCGTGGGTCGCTTCGCCGATGGGCCGCTCTGCGAGGCGTCGCCTGGCGCGGGGGCTAGTGGGTCGCTCGACCCGTGGCTTTCTGCATGGGGGAGCGCTCGGCGCGGTCCGCTTCGTCCGTAGCCGTTCCGCCCGCTGTGCCGGCCAGTCCCGTGGGCGCTCTGTCTGTGGGCCACTTCGGTTGTCGTTCGCTCCGCGAGTGGGCGCCTGGCGCGGGGCCGCTCCGCCCGTTAGGTCGCTCCGCCGTGGCCCGCTCCGCCTATGCGCTGCTCCGCCTATGGGCTGCTCCGCCCGTGGGTCGCTCCGGCCGTGAGGTCGCTCCGGCCGTGAGGTCGCTCCGCTGTGGGGGCGCTCGGTGCGTTGTGCCGGTCTGGTCGTGGGTGGCTCCGCTCGGGGGGCATTGCGTGGGCGCGGGACGGGCGCGTGGGGTTGAGGGTGACCACGGCTTTTGAGGTCTGGACGCGCTGTGGCCTGGAGAAACGCGAAGGCCGCGCCCGTGGAGCGGGTGCGGCCTTCGTGCGGTTGGTGCGGCTGAGAATTCGTACTATATGTGTTGAAGGGGTCAGGCGGCAGTGGCGAGACCGGCCTCAGAAGCCGCCTTCTTCGAGGAACGCTTCCACCACACGACGATGCCGGTGGTCAGGAGGAAGCCGATGGCGGCGGGGGCGAAGGAAAGGACGCTCATCTCGCCGGGCTTGGTGACGGCGGCGCCGATCGTCGCGTAGGAGATGGCGGACGGGATGGCGGCCAGCGTGGTGCCGAGCAGGTAGCGCTTGCGGCAGACGCTGGTCGTGCCGTAGGCGTAGCCGACCAGGCCGAACGGGGCCAGCGGCAGGAAGCGGACCAGCAGGACCGCCGAGAGGCCGCGCTTGTTGAGCCAACCGTCGAGACGCTGAAGCTTACCGCCGGCCCGGGCCTGCAGGGCGCCCCGGCCGACCCAGCGGCCCGCGTAGTACGTGACCGCGGCGGCGATGACGGCGGCGGCCAGAGCGGTCGCCGCGCCCGTGGCCGCGCCCAGCAGGGCGCCGCACGCGACCGTGATGGCCGTGCGGGGGACGAGCACCGAGAGCAGCAGGCCGCCGACGACGGCGATGATGGCCGCGGCGGCGGGACCGAGCTTGGCGATGCCGTCGGCGATCTCGTGGATCGGCAGGACGGCGGCGGCGATCGCGATGGCCGCGATGACGACACCGAGGATGCCGAACCGGACGAGCCGGCGCCGCCAGCCCAGGGACTGAGGAGCAGCAACCTGAGGGTCCGCGAGGGTGGTGGCGCCCCGCGGGGCGATCAGGAGGTCAGTCATGCAGTCGTCCGTCCCTTGGTGAAAAACGTCGTCAGGCTCCGGCTGCGGCCAGTCGTTCGGCCCTGAGGCGCTCGGCCCAGGTGTCGTCGACCGGGGCAAGACTATCCGCGCCGGTCGCCCAGCGCAGTAGCAGATCGGCTATCGCTGGGTTGCGAGCCAACGCCGGGCCGTGCGAGTAGGTGCCCAGAATCTTCCCTGCCCAGGCTCCCTCGGTTTGGCCGTCATTGCCAATGCCGGCGGTCACCCGGGCCAGCGGGAAGGCGTTCGGCCCCAGGTGGGTGCGGCCGCCGTGATTTTCGAAACCACTCAGCGGTGGCAGCCCCAGGCGGGGGTCGACGTCGCCGCGGAGCTCGCCCACGGCCCGCGTCTCGCCCCGGTCGGAGTGCAGGTCGAGCAGCCCGAGGCCCGGGCATTTCGCACCCTTTGCGAAGAACGAGTGACCGAACAACTGGTAACCGGCGCAGATGGCCAGAACCGCGGCGCCCTGGTTGACGGCGCGGTGGACGCCGCCGTCGTTGATCAGCCGCTGGGCGGCCAGGGCCTGCGGGCCGTCCTCGCCGCCGCCGATCAGGTAGATGTCGGCCGACGCCGGCATCGGCTGGTCGGAGCGGACCGAGTAGGTCTCCACCGGGATGCCGCGCAGGGCGGCTCGGCGGGCCAGGATCAGCAGGTTGCCCCGGTCGCCGTAGGTGGAGAGCAGGTCTGGGTAGATCCAGACGATGCGCAATGCCTCAGTTGACACGGTCAAGCTCCGCTCGAATGTCCTGGAACGCGGTGTAGTTCGCGATCACCTCGAGGCGGCCCGGCGGCACGGTCGCCAGCGCCTCCTCGAAGGTCCTAACGTGCTGGAAGGGGATTCCGTTCACCTCGAGGCGCACCGCGAGGTCGTAGGCCCGCTCGCCGGTGATCAGCACCGGCCGGCCGTACAGCGGGGCGAAGTCGACGTCGTACAGCCAAGAAGTGTCGAAGCCGTCGGGGTCGCGCGCGTTGATGGAGAGCAGTGTCGGCGCCTGCTCGGCCATGTCGAACGCCTCGAGCCAGCTGGCCGGGTTCTTGGCCAGCAGCAGCCGGATGTTGCGGCCGTCCCGGTCGACCTGGGCGTATCGCCCGGCGATCGAGGTGACCGTGGAGAGCCGGGGGAGCGCCTCGATCGGGCGCACACCGAACTCGGCCGCCACCGCCAGCGCGGTCGCCGCGTTACCCAGGTTGACCGTGCCCGGCAGCTGAAGCTTGACCAGGTGCCAGTCGCCGCGCGGGTCGATCACGCCCTCGTCCTCGACGCGCCACTGCGGTATCGGCCGGCGCAGCGGGCAGCCGGTGCACCACCAGTCGCCGTTCTCCCGCTCGATCGGGTCGCCGCTCTCGGGGCAGACCCACGAGTCGTCCTGCCAGCGCTGGCCGGCGCTGAACCAGGTGACCTTCTGTGAGCCGTAGGCGGCCCAGACCACCATCGGGTCGTCGGCGTTGGCGACCACGTTCACGTCCGGGTGGCCGGCGAGGGCGGTGCGCCACAGCTGCGCCATCATCGCCACCTCCTTGGCCCGGTCGAGCTGGTCACGGGAGAGGTTGAGCAGCGCCACCACCCGCGGCTTGGTCTCGTCGATGACCCGGGGGAGGTAGTGCTCGTCCACCTCCAGCACCGCGAACGGCGTCTGGCCGGCCTTGGCCAGGGCCGACGTGTGCCCGGTGGGCATGTTGGCGCCGAAGGAGTTGGTGGCGACCGGGCCGAGGACGCCGAGCGCGGCGGCCGCCAGCCGGGTCGTGGTGGTCTTGCCGTTGGTACCGGAGACGAGCGCGATGGCCCGCCCGGTCGCCAAGTGGCTCAGCAGCTCAGGATCGATCTTGAGACCGATCCAGCCGCCGATGACCGAGCCGTCGCCGCGTCCCGCGGCCCTGGAGAGCGCGGCCGCGGTCTTCGACACGGAGGTCGCGACCTTGGCGCGCAGGGGCATCTTCCCGTCCGTCACGGCGACGAGGGTACCGGAACAGGTTGTTACGTCGAGTGGTCGTGGCCGCTGGCCGTTCGGGGGAGCCAGTTTCGCCCGGTAGGGACGATTAGGGCAGCGGAAGAGTGAATATCCAGGGGCCGTCACCCGGCCGGTGACGAGCAATTATGTGTTCTGATTCACCCGTAACCTTCCACAAACTGTATTTGGTTGATCACGAGCCGTGCTGGCAAAAGTTACGCCCTGGTCACAAATCGGACAGGCCTTCATGTGCCAACTACTCTCGGTTACTGAACCGATTCTGCCGCTCCAGCCGAATCTCAGGTACCAAGGTTGGGCCGACAGCAACCGCTGAAGGCTTGCGCCGCCCGGTTCACGCCGAGCCCTGCCCCGGGCCAGGCAGCGCGACCACGAGCACCATGTACGACCACAAAGGCATACGGGGGCAGGGACGGGGGACCCACATAGCGGTCTTCTCCGCGCCACCCGCTCCGGTGGCGAGCACGGAGAGACCTTGGGGTGAAGCCGCCTCCCCATGGCGGCCGGGCAAGCCTTCCCGCCCGAACCCGACAGCTAACCTCGCAGGCGTGCCGGAGGGAATTCTCTACCGTGCACGAACGCAGTTCGAGCCGGGGCCGCCGCATGTCCGCGGGCGCCGGCAAGATCGCACTGTCCCTGGGTCTCTGCCTCTGCGCCGGCCAGCTGGTCTCCACCCCGGCCGCGCACGCCGCCACCCCCGCCCCCGTCGTGGCGCAGGTCGCCACCGCGAAGGCCGCGGCGAAGGTCAAGCCCACGGTCCGCACCAGCGTCAGCACCAGGACGCTCGCGTGGGGTGCCAAGGTCAAGGTGACCGCCCGCTACCTCAACCCCACCAACGGCAAGGCCGTCACTTCCGGCTACGTGCGCCTGCAGGCGCTCCGCAACGGCAAGTGGCAGAACTGGGCCTCCGGCAAGGTGAACAAGAACGGCGCCGTCGCCCTGTACGGCCAGCCCAAGGTCAGCGGCTCGCTCCGCATGGTCTACCTGGGCACTTCGACGTTCGCCCCGCAGGTGGGCGGCCGTCTCTCGGTGAAGGTCGTCGCCAGCGGCGCCAAGGTCCTCGCCGAGGCGCAGAAGCACACCGGCGCGCTGTACCTGTTCGGCGCCTCCGGTCCGAGCCGTTTCGACTGCTCGGGCTTCACCAAGTACGTGTACAAGAAGGCCGCCGGCAAGAACCTGGCCCACAAGGCCAACTCGCAGCAGTCGGTCGGCCGCTCGGTGTCGAAGGGCGCGAAGAAGGCGGGTGACCTGATCATCTTCCGGAACGGCTCCTACGGCTACCACGCCGCGATCTACGCCGGCAACGGCTACATGTACGACTCGCCGCACACCGGCGCCCGCGTCTCGAAGCGCAAAATGATCAGCACGAACTACGTGGTGCGCCGCCTCGTCTAAGGCAGTTCACGACAGTCACTCAGCGGGGCGCGACCGGTTCGGTCGCGCCCCTCTGTCGTTCTCTCGAGCTGGGCGTCCCTCTCACGCTTTCCCAGAGGTACGGGACAACCGACAGGCCCCCGCCGCAGGGACGGCCTCGGTCTGCCCTCACCCCCTCTGCCCCGCTTCCGGCCGGTGCGTCCCCTCACGCAAACCCACCACCGCCCCGCGGCCTCGGAGGCGCTGCCCTCCACCCCGCCGAGCACCCCGATCAAAGCCCGGCCCCCTGAGCCCGCACCGTGCAGACCCTGTGCCCGCGCGATGAGCCCACCGCAACGAGCACCCCGACGCAACCCTTCCTCGCTCCGCGCCTCCTCCTCGCTCCGCGCCTCCTCCTCGCTCCGCGCCTCCTCCTCGCTCCGCGCCTCCTCCCGATCCGAGCCGGTTCAGCCCCGCCCGTTTGTCCCTTCCGCGTCTCATTCCTCCCGCCCGCTGCCTACTTCCTTTGTCTTCTCCTTCCGCGCGGCCTGGCCCTGCGTCGCTCTTTCTGCGCGGGCCACCTCCACGCGCGTCCACTCCCGCGCTGTCGTTCCCGCGCGCGTCGTTCTCGCGCCGTCTGTTGCGCGCCGTGTCTTCCGCGCCGCCGCCGCGTGGGCCTTCTCGTGTGGCCCGCTTCCGTGCAGCTCTCTCTCGCGTTGGCCGCTTCCGCGCGGCTCGCCTCCACGCGGGTCCGCTCCCGCTCGGTTGTTTAGTGCGCGTCGTTCTCGCGCCGCCTGTTGCGCGCCGCGTCTTCCGCGCCGCCGCCGCGTGGGCCTTCTCGTGTAGCCCGCTTCGCGCGGCTCTCTCACATGGGCTCTTCCGCGTGGGCCGCTTCCGCGTGGGCGTCTTCCGTCTGACCCGGTTCCGCGTGGCCCGCTTCGGCGGCAGGTCACTCGCCGGCTCTTCTAAGTGGGCCCTTCTCGCGTGGGCGCTTCTGCGTGGCCCTTCTCGCGTGGGCGTCTCGCGTGGGCCTCGTGCGCGGGTATCTCCGGCGTGGGTCTCTCCCGCGAGGACCTCTCCCGCGAGGACCTCTCCCGCGAGGACCTCTCCCGCGGTCTTCGCGCGCGGGTCTTTCGCGGGTCTCTCCCGCGCAGCCCTCCCTGCGGGTCTCTCCAGCGCGGCCCGTTTCCGTGCGGCCCTCCCCGTCGGGTCTCCCGCGCGCGGCCCTTTCCCGCGCGGCCCTTCCGGCGTGGCTCTTCCTACGGGACCCGTTCCCGCGCAGCCCTTCCCGCGTGGATCTCTTTCACGCGGTCCTCTCCCGGGCCTCCTGATCCTTCCTGCTCCCGTTTGGCCGGGGATGGGTGGATGTATGAGCATGCGGGCGGATGAATGAACTGGACTCGGGGTTGACAGCGGGTCATGTTCGAGGTCCTCCACTTTCCTCCCCGGGAGGGGTTGACATCTGCGAACGGTGGGAGGTTTGGGCGTGTTTGTCGTGGTTCTTGACGGGGGTGCGGTGAGGATGTCGGAAACCGGACGGGGTTGATCATGCGGTGGCCCTCCACTCTGCGTGCATGCCTTTGAGCTGGGGTTTCTTGTGCGAACAAGCTTCGCGAGCGCGCTCATTCGGCTTGCGGGTGGAGGGAAGTGGAGTAGAGTGGAGCGCAGTGGCAAGGCCAAAAGGGAGCTGATTCCGGAGGGCCTGCCGGCCCGAGTTGACAGGCGGACCGCGAACCGCCAGGGGCAGGGGGTTGGAGCCGATGTTTCTCGGCACTCACACCCCGCGCCTCGACGACAAGGGGCGGCTGATCCTTCCGGCGAAGTTCCGCGACGAGCTGGCGGGAGGTGTCGTGATCACCAAGGGGCAGGAGCGCTGTCTTTACGTGTTCCCGATGCCGGAGTTCCAGCGCATCGCGGGTCAGCTCCGCGAGGCCCCGGTCACGAACAAGGCCGCTCGGGCTTACAGCCGGGTGTTCTTCGCCAGCGCACACGACGAGGTTCCCGACAAGCAGGGGCGGGTCACCATCCCGGCCCACTTGAGGGAGTACGCGGCACTCGACCGCGAGCTCGTGGTGATCGGGGCGAGTACCCGGGTGGAGATCTGGGACAAGCAGTCCTGGGACGACTACCTCGCGGCGAGCGAAGACGAGTTCGCCGACATCGAGGAGGGGGTGCTGCCCGTCGGACTGTGAGGCGTGGCTTTCGGCTGGGTCGGCGAGACAGAGGCCCGGGCGTCGCTGCCGCCGTACTGCGAGATCTCCAGCCGCTCCCGCACCTGGCGCCTCTTCCCCGGCGCCAGGCGCGTGTCCGGGTTGGGCGCGCCCGATGGCAACGGGCACGAGCGGATGGGGATCTGGCGGTACGGAAAGACGTTCGGGCAACTGCTGCGGCACGGCGACATCGCTACGGCGTCGTCTGTGGGTTGGCATGAGGTCCGGTGAGGATCCGGTGGGGCGTGGGCCAGGGGGGTCACGCGCGGGACCGGAGCCGGCGGCGGGCGGCAAGGCCGGGTAGGGCAAGCGCGGAGTACGGCTCCGCGGGCGACGTAGCGGTGGACAGTCGGGGTTGCGATGGGGGTCGACATGGGGGAGCTTCGCGGTACGCACGTACCGGTGCTGCTCGAGCGGTGTCTCGAGTTGCTCGCCCCGGCCCTCGAGCTGCCCGGCGCGGTGCACGTCGACTTCACGCTCGGCCTGGGCGGTCACGCCGAGGCGGTGCTCGAGCGCTACCCGGAGGTCGTCCTCATCGGACTCGACCGGGACACCGAGGCGCTGGCCCACTCGCGGCAGCGGCTGGCCCGCTTCGGCGGCGAACGGGTGCACCTGGCGCACGCGGTCTACGACGAGTTGCCCCGGGTGCTCGACGAGCTGGACATCCCGCGGATCCACAGCGGACTGTTCGATCTGGGCGTCTCCTCGTTGCAGCTCGACGAGGCCGATCGGGGCTTCGCGTACGCACAAGACGCGCCGCTCGACATGCGCATGGACCAGACCACGGGCATCACGGCCGAGCAGGTCGTGAACGAGTACGAGCCCGGTGAGCTGGTGCGGATCCTGCGGACGTACGGCGAGGAGAAGTTCGCCACTCGCGTCGTCTCGTCGATCGTCCGCGAGCGGCAGAAGGGCCGGATCACCTCGACGGCGAAGCTGTCGGAGCTGGTCAAAGAGTCCATCCCCGCCGCAGCCCGGCGAACCGGTGGAAATCCTTCGAAAAGAACGTTTCAAGCGCTACGCATCGAGGTAAATGGCGAACTCGCCACGCTCGAGTCCGCGGTCCCGGCCGCTTTGGACGCGTTGGCCCCGAAAGGGCGCCTTGTGGTGATGAGCTACCAATCTTTGGAGGACCGGATCGTCAAGCGCGCCCTCACCGCGAGGACGCGCAGCACCGGGCCGATCGACCTGCCGGTCGAACTGCCCGGAACCGGTCCGACACTGCGGCTGCTGACAAAGGGGTCGGAGCCGCCCAGCGACGAGGAGGTAGAGGCGAACCCGCGGGCAGCTTCCGTGAAGCTGCGCGCTGTGGAGCGCCTCGACCAGCACGACCAGGCTCCCGGGGCCGCCCGCGAACGGCCCCGACTGTCTACAACGCACGGGGGACGAGGGCGGTTACGCCCGGGGGAACGCGAAGAGGGGGAGGGGAAAGCATGAGCGAGCGCACCCACGCGCCGCGGTCGGGGGGCCGGGCCGCGGATCAGCAGCGTCAGGCCGGTGGCCGGCGCGACCAGGGCACGAGCCGCGATGCGGACGCCCGGAGCAGTGCCGGCCGGGGGGCACGGCACTTCACGGACGAGGTCCGTACCAGCGAGGGGGCCGACACGCGCCGGTCAGGGATCGCCCGCGACGCCCGCGCCGCGAGCACCCGCCGCCGCGAGAACGACGACGTCCGCGGTGGGGGCCGCGACGCCGCCACACCTCGCGGCCGCGCTCGCGACAACGAGGCGATCAGCGCCCGCCGCGACACCGGCGAGCTCCGCGCCCGCCGGGGCACCGACGTTCCGGCCAAGCGCCGCGACACCGAGGGCGTTCGCCCGCGGCGTGACACCGAGGGCGTTCGCCCGCGGCGTGACACCGAGGGCGTTCGCCCGCGCCGCGACATGGATGGTCCGGCCAAGCGGCGGGACACCGAGGGCGTCCGCAGCCGTCGCGACAGCGAGGAGGTTCGCGTTCGCGAGGCGGGCGAGCTTCGGGCGCGCCGGGACACCGGCGAGCTGCGGGCCCGCGAGGTGGACGCGGCGCCGAAGCGCCGGGACACCGAGGGTGTTCGGGCTCGCCGTGAGGCGGGCGGTCCGGCCAAGCGCCGCGACACCGAGGGCGTTCGGGGCCGGCGCGATGCCGAGAGCGAGCGGGTTCGGCGGATCACCGAGGATGTCCGGGCTCGGCGGGACGTGGAGCAGGACGACAAGGTCAAGCCGATCGCGGCCAAGCTGGAGAAGGGTGCCGCCAAGGCCTCCCGCGGCACGGGTGGCGACCGGCGGGGTCTCGACGCGCCCGTCGAGGGCACGGCCGCTCTGCAGCTCGAGGTCGCGCCCGACGGTGGTGGGCGTTCCGAGGCTGCGGCCGGGCCGCGGCTTTCGGTGGCGCCGGCGCCTGTGCGCCGGGGGCCGCGGGCGCCGTTCGCGGCGGGAGTCGTGGGGCTGGTCATCGTCGGTGTGCTCGGGATTCTGCTGATCAACACCAAGACGAACGAGAACTCGTTCAAGATCGCTGATCTGGAGAAGCAGAACACGGCGCTCGACAACCAGCGGCAGGACCTCGACAACCAGCTGATCCAGGTGTCCAGCGTGGGCAACCTGGACGCGGCGGCCCGGCGGCTCGGCCTGGTCAAGGCGGACAACATCGCGGTGCTGCGGCTTCCCGACGGCAAGCAGATCGGCGTGCCGATGCCGGCCGAGGGCAAGAAGTCGGTCACCGAGCAGCCCGCCAAGACCGACACCGCCACCGGCGGCACCACGAACGGCCAGACCGCCAACGGCCAGACCGCCAACGGCCAGACCGGCAACGGGCAGGCCGCGAACGGGCAGGCCGGTAGCGGCCAGGCCGCCAGCAACGGGCAGTAGGCCGTATGTCGCCGCGGGCTGACGACACTCCACCGCGCCGGGGCGCTCAGCCCCGGCGCGGCACGTCTCGTGACCTTCCCGGCGAGGGGGAGGAGACGGAGGCCAAGGGCCGCGGCTTCGGCGGCATCGGGGACGCGCGGGCCTACACGCCGCGCGGGCGCACCATGGCCGAGCGCGACCAGCGCACCCGGTCGCCGCGCGCCGGGCGCAACGCGGATCCGTTCCGGCCCGCGCTGCAGGTGCTCGACGGCGGGCGACCCCGGCGCGGTGGCCGCACCGAGCCGGACGAGACGGCGGAGGCCGCGGAGGCTCCGGACATTCCGGAGCAGCCCGCCGGCCGGGGCCGGACCCGTAAAGGCGCCGCGGAAAGCAAAAGCAAAGCCGCCAAGACACGCGATGTGCGGGCGGGTGGCAAGGCCGGGCTGCGGGGGCGGGCGGCCGCGTTCGACGAGGACGAGTTCGCCGAGGACGAGCAGGACCGCCGGCGCACCCGGGCCGGCGTCAAGCCACGCCGTGCGGTCGCCGGATCGGATCGCGGCCTTCGGGCCGCGCGGGGCTCTCGGGCGGGGTCGTCAACCCGTACCTCCAAAGAACGGATTGTGAGTGGACCGCGGGTCAGCCGCGCTGTCCGCGCGGTCGCGCCCGAGCCGCCGAAGCTGGCCAACAGCACACGGCGGCTGCGGATCGGCGCCGTCGTGGCGCTCTCGCTCTTCGTGATGATCGGCGTGCGGCTGGTCGTGCTCCAGGTGGCCTCGTCGCCGTCCGACGCCAAGCGGCTCATCGAGCTGCGCGAGGACCGGCTGGCCGAGGTCCGCCTGCCGGCGGCCCGCGGCAGCATCGTCGACCGGAACGGGACCGTGCTCGCGCACAGTGTCGAGGCGCGGTACATCGGCGCCGACCCCGTGCTCGTCAAGAACCCGGAGAAGACCGCGGCCACCCTGTCCCCGCTGGTCAGGGTGCCCGTCTCCAAGCTCCTGCCGCTGATCAAGCCGCACACGCGGCCGGGCGGCGGCCAGTCCCGGTTCGAATATCTGGCCCAGGGTGTCGACATCTCCGTCGGCGACAAGATCGCCGCCATGGAGCTGCCCGGCATCGTGGTCAAGGAGGACGAGCGGCGCGACGTGCCGAACGCCGACCTGGCGGCCAACCTGATCGGCTTCACCGGCGACGACAACTCGGGCCTGGAGGGCATCGAGGCCCGCTACGACTCGCTGCTGCGCGGCACCGACGGCCAGCGGATCTTCGAGATCGGCAAGGGCGACCTGAACAAGCCGATCCCGAGCGGCTACGAGAAGTACACGGAGCCGCAGCCGGGCACCTCGCTGCGGCTGACGATCGACAGCTACCTGCAGTTCGAGGTGCAGCGCATCCTGTGCGAGCAGGCCACCAAGTCGAAGGCCTACATGGCCGGGGCCGTCGTGATGGACGTCAAGACGGGTGAGGTGCTGGCCCAGGCGAGCTGCCCCACCTACAACGCGGCCAAGCCGGGCGACTACTCGCCGACCGACCGGGAGGACGTGCCGAGCAGCATCGTGGCCGACCCCGGCTCGGTGCACAAGGCGTTCATCTTCGGCGCCGCCCTGCAGGAGGGGCTGATCACGCCGGACTCGGTGCTGACCATCGGCCCGGGGATCGAGCGCGGCGGATACGCGTTCAACGACACGCACCGGCAGAAGAAGGGCACCAAGATGACGATGGCGGGCCTGCTCGCCTATTCGTCCAACGTGGGCACGATCCTGATCGCCGACAAGCTCGGCAAGCAGAGGGTCTACGAGTACCAGCAGAAGTTCGGGCTGGGCAAGTCGACCGAGGAGGGCATGCCGGGTGAGGCCGAGGGCCGGCTGCTGACCCCGGACGAGTGGAGCGGCTCGGCGTCGGGCTCGGTGCCGATCGGTATGAGCGTCGACGCCACGCTGGTGCAGATGGCGGCCGGTTACAACGCGATCGCCAATGACGGCACGTACGTCCAGCCGCACCTCATCAAGTCGATGACCTCCGGCAAGGACGGCAAGGTCACCCAGTCCGCGAAGCCGGAGACGCACAAGGTGCTCGACCCGGAGGTCGCCTCCGAGCTGCGCACCATGATGGAGGCCGTGGTCGACAACGACGGCGCCACCGGCAAGAAGGCCGCGGTCGCCGGCTACCGGGTGTCGGGCAAGACCGGCACCGGCAAGCGGCTGATCGACGGTCAGTACACGAGCGCCAACTACGGGTCGTTCATCGGCATGGCTCCGGCCGAGAACCCGCGTTTCGTCATCGCGGTCTCGGCCGACGTGCCGGTCGGCACCGGCGGCGACGTGGCCGCGCCGGCGTTCTCGAAGATGATGTCGTTCGCGCTGCTGCACAACAAGGTGCCGCCGTCGACCGAGCCGGCGCCGAAACTGAAGATCAAGCCATGAGGCCCTTGTACGGCGGTATGGCGTTTTTCGCCGAGCGGTGGGCACGGGGTAGGGTCTGACGCCGTGCCCGGCATTCCCCGTCCCCTTTCCGTGGCGCCGCACCGGTTGTCGAGCCTGGCCCCGTTGATCGCGGCCACGCTGACCGGCGACGACGCCGAGGTCACCGGGATCACCCACGACAGCCGTGACGTCCGACCCGGCGACCTCTACGCGGCCCTTCCCGGCGCCAACCGGCACGGCGCGGAGTTCTCCGCCGCCGTCGCGTCGGCCGGCGCCGCCGCCCTTCTCACCGACCCCTCCGGGGCCGCTCGAGCCTCCGCCACGGGACTTCCGGTGCTGGTGGTCGACGATCCGCGGGCCGTCCTCGGCGCCGCCGCCTCGGCGATCTACGGCGACCCGTCCGCCAACCTGACCGTGATCGGGATCACCGGCACCGCCGGCAAGACCTCGACGGCCTATCTGGTCGAGTCCGGCCTGCGGGCCGCCGGCCTGGTCACCGGCATGATCGGCACGGTCGAGACGCGGCTGGGCGACCTGGTCGTGCAGAGCGTGCGGACCACGCCCGAGGCGACCGACGTGCACGCGATCCTGGCCGCCGGCCGGGAGCGCGACGTCACCGCCGTGGTGATGGAGGTGTCCAGCCACGCGCTGGCCGTCGGCCGGGTCAACGGCGTCCGCTACACCGTCGGCGGCTACACCAACTTCGGCCTCGACCACCTCGACTTCCACCGCGACGCCGACGACTACTTCGCGGCCAAGGCGAAGCTGTTCGACGGCCGTTGCCGCTTCGAGGTCCTCAACAAGGACGACGCGGCGCTGGCGCCTTTGTTCAAGCCGGAGACGATCAGCTACTCGGCCGACGGTGACACCGGGGCCTCGTGGTGGGCCTCCGATATCCGGCCCTCGGCGTTCGGTCAGCGCTTCGTGGCCCACGGGCCCGGCGGCGTGCGGGTGGAGGCCGGTGTGGCCCTGCCCGGCCGGCACAACGTGGCCAACGCGCTGCTGGCCCTGGCCGCCCTGGTGGCCGCCGGCGTCGACCCGGCCGTGGCCGCGAGCGGCATCGCCGCCTGCGCCGGCGTTCCGGGCCGCCTGGAGCAGGTGGCGGCGCCGGGCGAGGTGCTGGGCGTGGTCGACTACGCGCACAAGCCGGACGCGATCGTGGCCGCCCTGGCCGCGCTGCGCGAGCTGGCCACCGGCCGCGGCGGCCGGGTGATCTGCCTGATCGGCGCCGGCGGCGACCGCGACCGCGGCAAGCGCCCGCTGATGGGCGCGGCGGCGGCCCGCGGCAGCGACCTGGTCATCATCACCGACGACAACCCCCGGACCGAGGACCCGGCCGCCGTGCGCGCGGCCGTGCGGGCCGGGGCCGAGCAGGCCGGAGCCCCTGCGAAGATCATCGAAGTGGCCGGGCGGCGTGACGCGATCGACGAGGCGGTGCGGCTGGCCGCGCCGGGCGACGTGATCGCGCTGCTGGGCAAGGGACACGAGCGTGGCCAGGAGGTGAACGGCGAGATGCTGCCGTTCGACGACCGGATCGAGCTGGCCGCGGCGCTGACCGCCGCCGCGGGGAGCGGCTCGTGATCCGGATGACGCTGGCGGAGATCGCCGAGCGCACCGGTGGACGCGTGGTCAACGCGTCGCCGGAGCTCGAGGTCACCGGGGGAGTGGAGTACGACTCCCGCAAGGTGGGACCGGGTGGGCTCTTCGTCGCCTTCGAGGGCGAGAAGGTCGACGGGCACAAGTTCGCGGCGGCGACGGTCGAGGCCGGGGCGGCCGCGGTGCTCAGCACGCGCGACACGGGTCAGCCGGGTGTGGTGGTGGCCGAGCCGCTGGCCGCGCTCGCGGCGCTGGCGACGGCCGTGGTCGGCCGGCTGGACAAGCTGACCATCGTCGGGCTCACCGGGTCGTCCGGCAAGACGACGACCAAGGACTACATCGGGCAGTTGCTGT
Source organism: Paractinoplanes atraurantiacus (assembly GCF_900215205.1). Taxonomy (GTDB): domain Bacteria; phylum Actinomycetota; class Actinomycetes; order Mycobacteriales; family Micromonosporaceae; genus Actinoplanes; species Actinoplanes atraurantiacus. The sequence goes on along the minus strand of NZ_OBDY01000011.1, from coordinate 214,550 downwards.
CGCGGCTGGGGCCGACGATCGCGCCGGCCGGGTCGCTGAACAACGAGCTCGGTTTCCCGTACACGGTGTCGCAGGCGACCACGGAGACCCGGTTCCTGGTGCTGGAGATGGGCGCGCGGGGGATCGGGCACATCCGGTACCTGACGGAGATCGCCCGTCCGGCGGTCGGCGTGGTGCTGAACATCGGCGCCGCCCACCTCGGTGAGTTCGGCTCGGTCGAGGGGACCGCGCAGGCCAAGGGTGAGCTGGTCGAGGCGCTGCCGGCCGATGGCGTGGCGGTGCTGAACGCGGACGATCCGCTGGTGGCCGGGATGGCGCCGCGGACCTCGGCCCGGGTGGTGCTGACCGGCGAGTCGCCGGAGGCAGCGGTGCGGGCGACCGACGTGAGCGTCAATCTTCAGGGTCGCGCGTCTTATGTGCTTCATTATGGTGAAAAATCGGGCAGAGTGGAGCTTGCTGTCGCGGGTCGCCACCAGGTGGCGAACACGCTTTCGGCGGCGGCGGTGGCTCTCTCGCTCGGGATGAGCGTCGAGGACGTGGCCGAGGCGCTCGGCGAGGTCGGCATCGTGTCCGGCCGCCGGATGGACGTCTTCACCCGCCCCGACGGCGTCACGGTGATCGACGACTCGTACAACGCCAATCCGTCCTCGACCACGGCCGCGCTCCAGGCGCTGGCCGCGATGGGCGAGGGCAGGCGCACCACCGCCGTGCTCGGCTACATGGCCGAGCTCGGCCCCCACGAGCGCTCGGGACACGAGGAGGTCGGCCGGGTCGCGGCCGAGCTCGGCGTGGACCGGCTGATCGTGGTCGCGCCGGAGGCGGCCCCGATCGTGGACGGCGCGCAAGCGGTCGGCGGCTGGACGGGTGAGGCTGTCCTCGCCGCGGATCAGGCCGCCGCCATCGAGATCGTGAAGGGAGACCTGCGGGACGGCGATGTCGTCCTGGTCAAGGGCTCCCGGTACCGCACGTGGGACGTGGTGGACTCGCTGCGTCCCGAGGAGGAGACCCGGTGAGGGCAGTAATCGTCGCGGCCGCGGTCGCCTTCATCATCTCGCTGTTCGGCACACCGATCGCCATCCGCGTCTTCACCGCGATGAAGGCGGGCCAGCCGATCCGCGGCGGGCTCGGCCTGGCCAGCAACGCGGGCAAGAAGGGCACGCCCACGATGGGCGGCGTGGCCTTCATCATCGCCACGGTCATCGCGTACGCGGCCGGGCACGTCGCCCTGACCACCCTCCCGGAGCGGCAGATCGCCCAGGAGAGCCCGACCATGACCGCCCTGGTCCTGCTCGGCCTGTTCGTCTTCTGCGGCGTGGTCGGCTTCCTGGACGACCTGCTGAAGGTGCGCCGGCGCAACTCCGACGGCCTGAGCGCCAAGGGCAAGCTGCTAGGCCAGCTGATCGTCGGCACCGCGTTCGCGGTCGTGGCGCTCTACGTGCCGAGCACCAACGGCGAGACGGTGGCCAGCGAGCACATCTCGTTCATCCGCGACATCAGCTGGCTCGACGTCGGCAAGGTCGGCTCGGTGCTGGTCTTCGTCTTCGTCATCATGGCCATGTCGAACGGCGTGAACCTGACCGACGGCCTCGACGGCCTGGCCACCGGCGCCTCGATCCTCGTGCTGGGGGCGTACGCCCTGATCGGCTTCTGGCAGTACCGCCACTGGTGCGGCGACTCGGACTACGCCCGGGTCAACGACTACTGCTACAACGTGCGGGATCCGCTGGAGATCGCGATGATCGCGGCCGCGGCGGCCGCCGCCTGTGTGGGCTTCCTGTGGTGGAACACGTCCCCGGCGCGGATCTTCATGGGCGACGCCGGCGCGCTCGGCCTGGGCGGCCTGATCGGCGGCCTGGCCGTGGCCACCCGGACCACGCTGCTGTCGGTCATCATCGGCGGCCTGTTCGTGATCATCACGATGTCCCTGATCATCCAGATCGTCTCGTTCAAGACCACCGGCAAGCGCGTGTTCCGGATGTCCCCGCTGCATCACCACTTCGAGCTGGCGGGCTGGAGCGAGGTCAACATCGTGGTGCGGTTCTGGATCATCTCCGGCATCTGCGTCGCGATCGGCCTGGGCCTGTTTTATTCGGACTTCCTAGCTGTCATGGGATAGATCTCATGGCGACACGCCCAGCACGTGACGCGGCTTCGCGTGTCGCCATGACGATGATGAGTGAATGGCGGACGACCGTACTTCACAGGCGCCTCGCCCGTCGTTGAGCCGGCAGCTGCTGCCCGCCGTGCACGGGCTGCTGGCGCGTCCTCTCTCCTCGTACTACCTGCTGCTGTCCAGCTCCGGACTGCTGCTGCTGATCGGCCTGACCATGGTCTTCTCGGCCACCAGCGTCAAGGCGTACGCGGAGAACGGCAACGCGTTCAGCGCCATCGGCAGCCAGGCCGTCTTCGCGCTGCTCGGCCTCGTCGCGTTCTGGGTGTGCCAGCGGCTGCCCGCCGGCACCCTGCGCGACCTGGGCAAGTACATCCTGGCCGTGGCCGTCGCGCTGCTCGCCCTGCTCGACCTGATCAACGCGCTGAAGTCGGTGCACATCCTCGGCGAGGACCAGGGCATCGGCCCGGTCCACGCCGAGCTGCTCTGGCTCTACATCGGCCCGATCGGCCTCCAGCCGGCCGAGTTCGCCAAGCTCGGCATGGTGCTCTGGGGCGCCGACGTGATCGCCCGCAAGGGCCCGGCGCTCGGGCACTGGCGCGAGCTGTCCCGCCCGCTCTTCCCGGTCGTCGGCCTGCTGTTCGTGCTGGTCGGCTACAACGACCTGGGCACCATGCTGGTGCTGCTGGCCCTGATCGTCGGCCTTCTCTGGGCGGCCGGCGTGCGGCTGCGGATCTTCGCCGCGCTCGGCGTGCTCGGCCTGGCCGGCATCAGCCTGCTCATCGCGGCCGCGTCCGGCGGCGCCGGCTCGGGCGAGAAGGGCGCCGAGAACTACCGGCTGGCCCGGCTCACCAACTTCCTTCAGCCGCTCGACCAGTGCGACCTGGACGGGCCCTGCTACCAGCTCATCCAGGCCCGCTCGGCGATCTTCGAGGGCGGCTGGTTCGGCGTCGGCCTGGGCAAGGGCGCGCTGAAGTGGAACTGGCTGCCCGAGGCCGACAACGACTTCATCTTCGCCGTGGTGGCCGAGGAGCTGGGCGTGGTCGGCTGCGCGATCATCCTGGCCCTGTTCTCGGTGCTCGCCTACACCGGCTTCCGCATCGCCCGGCGCTCGGCCGACCCGTTCCGCCGCCTGGCCGCCACCGCGATCACCACCTGGCTGGTGGCCCAGGCCGTGATCAACATCGGTGGCGTGACCGGCATGCTGCCCATCACCGGCCTCCCGCTGCCGTTCATCTCCGCTGGTGGTAGCGCCCTCGTCGTGACCATGGCGGCGGTCGGCATGCTGGCCTCGTTCGCCCGCGCCGAGCCGGACGCGTCACGTGCCCTGAACGCCCGTCCGCCCGCTCGGTGGGTACGGCTACTCTGGGCCCCGCTGCCGCCGGTCCCCCCGCAACGGCGGCCCGGCCCGTCGAAGGCCGCCGCTTCCCCGGGGGCTGAGAGGAGACGGTAATGGCTTCGCTGCGGTCGGTAGTGCTCGCCGGAGGAGGCACCGGCGGTCACATCTATCCGCTGCTCGCCTTCGCCGACGCCCTGCGGCGGCACTTCCCCGACGTGCGGATCACCACGCTGGGCAGCCCCAAGGGCATGGAGAACGACCTGATCCCGCCGGCCGGCTACGACCTGCGGGTCATTCCCGCGTTCCAGCTGCCGCGGTCGGTCAACATGAACCTGCTGCGCACCCCCGACCGCATGTACAAGTCATCCCAGGCGGCCGGCAAGATCCTCGAAGAGGTGCAGGCCGACGTCGTGGTGGGCTTCGGCGGCTACGTGTCGGTGCCGGCCTATCTGGCCGCCTGGCGCAAGGACATCCCGATCGTGATCCACGAGGTGAACGTGCCGCCGGGCGTGGCCAACCGGATGGGCATGAAGTTCACCAAGAACATCGCCGTCGGCTTCCCGCAGCAGCCCCAGCAGGCCGAGTCGCTGCGCGACGCCCGGGTGGTCGGCGTTCCGCTGCGCACCGCCCTCACCCAGCTCGACCGGGCCGCGCTGCGCCCGCAGGCCCTCTACCAGTTCGGGCTGCGCCCCGACCTGCCCGTGCTGTTCGTCTCGGGCGGCTCGTCCGGCGCCCGCACGATCAACCTGGCCGTGGCCGCGGCGGCCAAGCGGCTCGCCCACTCCGGCATCCAGGTGCTGCACGTGCAGGGTGGCCGCAACGACCCGTTCGACGTGCCGGCCGACCTGCCCGTGCCCTACCGGGTGCTGCCCTACCTGTCGGACATGCAGCTGGGATACGCGGCGGCCGACCTCATGCTCTGCCGCGGCGGCGCGATCACGGTGGCCGAGACCACCGCGCTCGGCGTGCCCGCGGTGTACGTGCCGTACCCGCACAGCAACCAGGAGCAGAAGCGCAACGCGCTGCCGGTCGTCGAGGCCGGCGGTGGCGTCCTGGTGGACAACTCGGAGCTCACCCCCGAGTGGATCGAGCAGAACATAATCCCGCTGGCGCGGGACAGGCAGCGCCTCGGTGCGATGAGCATGGCCGCTTCCCGGTACGGTCGCCGCGACGGTGACGAAGCGCTGCTCGAGTTCGTTCTGGAAGCGGTGGCCAAGTCCCGATGACTGACGCGATCAAGGGAGCAGGACTGTGAACACGGCGGAGCTGAGGCCGGCCGGCGAGTTGACCGCCGAGGACCTCGGCAGCGTGCACCTCATCGGGATCGGCGGGGTCGGCATGGCGGGCCTGGCCCGGTTGCTGCTGACCCGGGGCGTACCGGTCTCGGGCAGCGAGCTGCGCGAGTGGCCGGCGCTGGCCGGGCTGCGCGCGCTGGGCGGCACGGTGCACATGGCGCACGTCGAGTCGAACCTCGACGGTGTCGACACGGTCGTCTACTCCACGGCCATCCCGGCCGACCACCTGGAGCTGGCCGAGGCCCGCCGTCGCGGGCTGCGCGTGCTGCACCGCTCCGAGGCGCTGGCGGCCGCGATGACGAACCGGCAGACGATCGCCGTGGCCGGCACGCACGGCAAGACGACGACCACCTCGATCATGACGGTGATCCTTCAGCACGCCGGCCAGGACCCGTCGTTCGTGATCGGCGGCGAGATCTCCGAGGCCGGCTCGAACGGCCACCACGGCACCGGGCCGCACTTCGTGGCCGAGGCCGACGAGAGCGACAAGTCGTTCCTGATCTACCGGCCGCACGTCGCGATCATCACCAACATCGAGGGCGACCACCTCAACAACTGGGGCGACCTCGACGGTCTCAAGGCCGGCTTCCTCCAGTTCGCCGAGCTCGCCGACCCCGAGGGCTTCGTGGTCACGTGCGCCGACGACGAGGGCACGCAGGAGCTGATCGCGGCGCTCAAGGCCAAGGGCAAGACCGTTTTCACGTACGGCGAGAGCGCGTCGGCCGACCTCAGGATCTCCGACGTCGTCTCCACGGTCAGCGGTGTCCGTTACCAGGCTGAGCTCGACGGCAAGCCGCTCGGCGAGATCCGGCTGGCGCTGCCCGGCAAGCACATGGGCCTCAACAGCGCGGCCGCGGTGCTGACCGCGCTGCGGCTGGGCCTGCCGCTGGACAAGACCGTCGAGGCGCTGGCCTCCTTCCCCGGTGTGCGCCGGCGCTTCGAGCGCAAGGGGATCGCGGCCGGTGTGCGTGTGTACGACGAGTACGCGTACCACCCGACCTCGGTCAAGGCCGCGCTGCGCACGCTGCGCGAGGTGGCCGGCGACGGCCGCCTGCTGGTGGTCTTCCAGCCGTACCGCGTCTACCGCACCCGTGACTTGGAGTCCGAGCTGGCCGAGGGTCTCAGCCTGGCCGACCAGGCGATCATCATGGAGGTCTTCGGCCCGGGCGAGGTGCGCGGTCCCGGCGAGGGCGGCGTGTCGCTGACCGCGGCCGTCGACCTGCCGGCCGAGTCCAAGATCTTCGTGCCCGACTGGGAGGACGTGCCGGCCGAGGTCGTGCGGCGCAGCCGCCCGGGCGACGTGGTGGTGACCATGGGCGCGCCGCCGATCTCGCTGATGGGCGACGAGCTGCTGTCCGCGCTGGCCGAGGCCGACCTGCAGCCGGCTCCCTCGCAGTCCACGGGCAACGCGCTGGAAGAGCGGTAGAGCGGCGGTGAGCGGGGGCGGGCGCAACTGGCGGCTCGTGCGGGCGGACACCGACGCGGTGCCCGCCTCGGCACGCCGTTTCATGGCCCGCGCCCGCAAGCGCAAGCTGCGCGCCGTCCTGCCCTGGGCGATCGCCGCCGGCGTGCTCGCCCTGGCCGGCATCGTGTCCTGGGTCGTCTTCGGCACGTCGGTGCTCGGCGTGCGGGACGTGAAGGTGGTCGGCACCCAGTTCCTCACCCCGTTGCAGATCGAGCAGGCGGCTGCGGTGCCGCAGCGCGAGCCGCTGGCCCGGGTCGACCTCGGCGCGGTGCGGGCCAAGGTGCGTACGCTGCCGGCGGTCGACCGGGTCGTGGTGCGGCGCAGCTGGCCGTCCACGCTGGTGGTCGAGGTCGTGGAGCGCACGCCGGTGGCGGCCGTGCCCGCGGCCGGCCAGTTCTCGCTGATCGACCGCGAGGGCGTGCCCTATCGCACCGTCGGGCAGGCGCCGGCCGGGCTGCCGCTGGTGCGCACCTCGGCGCCGGGTCCGGACGACGTGAACACGAAATCGGCGCTGACCGTGCTCGGCGCGCTCAGCGAGGAGCTGCGCGAGCAACTGGTGGCCGTGGCGGTGCCGAAACCGGCGCAGATCAAGCTGGAGCTGAAAAAGGACCGCACGGTGGTGTGGGGCGACGACACCCAGAGCGACACCAAGAGCCAGGTGGCCACCGCTTTGCTGAAGCGCAAGGGCAGCGAGATCGACGTCAGCGCGCCGTCAGTTGTGACGATTCGCTAATATCCGCCATAAGCGGACAAACGACGCTTTTAGGTCGAGGCTACGGGTCCGTCGGATGTTCGCCACGTAAGCGGACGCCGACACGCCGCGCCGGGTCTTTGGTTGACATCGCAATGCCGCATACGTTGCCACCAGAGGCTTCAGTGGTTGACATAACCCTAAGCCTCTAGTAGAGGGTGAGGGTTTCCTCGCCCTCCCTTGTACGGCAGCGGATGCCGACGCGTGGTCAGGCCGGACCGCGCCGGGGCCTAACGGCATCCACTAACCCTGGAAGGGAAGGCTGAGAGCCCATGACACCTCCCCACAACTACCTGGCGGTCATCAAGGTCGTCGGTATCGGTGGCGGCGGCGTGAACGCCGTGAACCGCATGATCGAGGTCGGGCTCAAGGGCGTCGAGTTCATCGCGATCAACACCGATGCGCAGGCGCTGCTGATGAGCGACGCCGACGTCAAGCTCGACGTCGGCCGGGAGCTCACCCGTGGCCTCGGCGCCGGAGCCCAGCCCGAGGTCGGCAAGAACGCCGCCGAGGACCACCGCGACGAGATCGAAGAGGTGCTCAAGGGCGCCGACATGGTCTTCGTGACGTGTGGCGAGGGCGGCGGCACCGGCACCGGCGGCGCGCCCGTCGTCGCCAACATCGCCCGCAAGCTCGGTGCGCTGACCATCGGCGTGGTCACCCGGCCGTTCTCGTTCGAGGGCAAGCGCCGCCAGGTGCAGGCCGAGGCCGGCATCGACGAGCTGCGCAACCAGTGCGACACGCTCATCGTGATCCCGAACGACCGGCTGCTCGCGCTCGGCGACCGCGGCATCAGCATGATGGACGCGTTCCGTCAGGCCGACCAGGTGCTGCTCTCCGGTGTGCAGGGCATCACCGACCTGATCACCACGCCCGGTCTGATCAACCTGGACTTCGCCGACGTCAAGAGCGTCATGAGCAACGCCGGCAGCGCCCTCATGGGCATCGGCAGCGCCCGCGGTGACAACCGCGCGGTCGAGGCGGCCGAGCGGGCCATCTCGAGTCCGCTGCTCGAGCAGAGCATGGACGGCGCCCGCGGCGTGCTGCTCTCCATCGCCGGCGGCTCCGACCTGGGCCTGTTCGAGATCAACGACGCGGCCCAGCTGGTCACCGACGCGGCCCACCCGGACGCGAACATCATCTTCGGCGCGGTCATCGACGACGCGCTCGGCGACGAGGTGCGGGTCACGGTCATCGCGGCCGGCTTCGACGGGGGCACGCCCTCGTACAAGCCGTCCGAGCCGGCCCGCAAGGTGATCCAGCAGCCGGCCGCTCCGGCGGTGCCGGCCGCGGCCCCGGCCGCGCCCGCGGTCACCACGCCGCCGCCCGCCACGACGACACCGACCCCGCGCCGGGTGCTCTTCGACGACGTCGACGTGCCGGACTTCCTGAAGAACGGCTCCTGACGGCGGTGACGGATCGTAGGGCCGAGTTGTCCGCGGCCCTTCAGCAGGTGCGCGGGCGGATCGCCCGCGCCTGCGCGGCGGCCGGCCGGCCGGAGGACGCCGCGCACCTGGTGGCGGTGACCAAGACGTACCCGGCGAGCGACGTGGTGTTGCTCGCCGGGCTCGGCGTCACCGACGTGGGGGAGAACCGCGATCAGGAGGCTGCTCCGAAAGCGGCTTCCGCCGCGGCCGCCGGCGCGACACCGCGCTGGCACTTCATCGGACAGTTGCAGCGCAACAAGGCGCGCTCGGTGGTGTCCTATGCCGACGTGGTCGAGTCGGTCGACTCCGTACGGCTGGCCCTTGCTCTGGCTCGCGCGGCTTCCTCTCTCCGCGATGATCCACTTGAGGCTCTGGTCCAGGTGAGCATCGACGGCGATCCGGCGCGCGGGGGCGCGGCCGGCGACGACATCTGGCGGGTTTCCGACTCCATCGCGTCGTCCACATCGCTGCGCCTGGGCGGCGTCATGGCGGTGGCGCCGACGGACTGGGATCCCGATCGCGCGTTCGAGCAGCTCAAGTCGATCTCGGACCGTCTGATCGCGTCACACCCCGATTCGAAGATGATCTCCGCGGGTATGAGCGGGGACCTTGAGGCGGCGATCCGGCACGGCGCGACACACGTCCGGATCGGCAGTTCTTTGCTCGGAATGCGAAACCCGCTGCGGTAGCCTTGCGGCGGGCAGCAAACTACATAGGTGTTGTTTAACGCGGCGCCACTCGCGAAGGTGGCCGGCGCGTCCGACGACGCGGCATCGCCGCAGCGTGCGGTCCTGTTCGGACCGGGCTGGGGTGCTAGGGGGGACAGCGAAAGCGCAGGGGGTGCGTTTCGCGAAGCGGACGAAGGTGGGGGCACATGGCTGGTCGGGTCGGCGCCGAGCGGGGTCACGCTCGGATGCGGGATGGGGTGAGGGCATGAGCGCCATTCGTAAGGCGGGCGTCTGGCTGGGCCTCGTCGAGGAGGACGAAGACCGCGACTACGGGTACCGCGAGGACTCGTACCACCAGCGGGACCGCCGCTACTCCGGCAGCCGCTACGAGAACGACATCGACGAGGACGACGAGGAGTTCGAGGAGGAGCGCACCGTGCCCCGGGCTCGCACCGAGCGCGCCGGCCGTCGCCTCTCGCACACCGACGTCGACGACGAGCCGGTCGAGCGCCCCGAGCGCGCCAGCGTCCGCTCCATCACCCGATCGGGTCCGAGCGCCGCCGATTCGGCGCTGAGCTACTCGACGCGGGAGAACCTCGCGCTCGCTCCGCAGACCGTGCACCAGCCGCAGCCGGCGCCCCGTCAGGCCGAGGAAGAGCAGCGCTACCAGATCACGACCCTGCACCCGACTACGTACCGTGAGGCCCGCACCATCGGAGAGCACTTCCGGGACGGTGTTCCGGTCATCATCAATCTCACTGAGATGGATGAAGGTGACGCCCGCCGTCTGGTCGACTTCGCGGCCGGTCTGGCCTTCGGTCTTCGCGGTACGATCGAGCGCGTGACGAACCGGGTGTTCCTGCTCTCGCCGGCGAATGTCCAGGTCACCGCGGAGGACAAGGCCAAGATCGCTGAAGGCGGGTTCTTCAGCCAGGGCTAGCTGCCTCGGCGCCCGGCGTAACCCGAATGGGGGAGGACTCGAGCACCGTGCTCTCGGTCGTGTTCCAAATCTTGTATTTGCTCGTATATATCTTCTTTCTCGTCCTGCTTGCCAGGTTCGTGCTGGGTGCGGTACTTCAGTACGGGCGACGGTGGCAACCCAGTCGTGGGGCGTCGGCGGCGTTGGAAACGGTGTGGAGCGTCACTGATCCGCCCCTCAAGGCGTTGAGGCGTGTGATCCCACCGCTGCGCATTGGTAACGTGAGCTTGGACCTGGCTTCCATCGTGCTGCTGGTTATCCTGTTCGTGCTCATGAGGTTCGTGTTGCAGAGACTGATACTGAACTTCAGCTAGACAGCAGCCCCACCGCGGCCGCAACTGACCCGAGGAGTTTCGATGCCGCTGACCCCGGCCGACGTGCACAACGTCGCCTTCAAGAAGCCCCCGATCGGCAAGCGGGGGTACGACGAGGAGGAGGTCGACGCCTTCCTTGACGAGGTCGAGCGCGAGCTCGCCCGTCTGATCGAGGAGAACAACGAGCTGCGCGCCCAGGTGGAGCGCGGCGGTCGGGGTGGCGCGCCAGCCGGTCCTTCCGCCGACCCGCGCCTCGCCGCGGAGCTCAACGACGTCAAGGCCCAGCTCGACCGGGTGCAGCGCGACAAGGCGCAGGCCGAGCAGGCCGCCCGGCAGATGCAGGCCGAGCTCGAGCAGGTCCGCGCCGCGGGCCCGGTCGGCGGTGGCGCCGCGAGCGGCGGCGCCGACGGCGAGCAGCAGGCCCTGCGGGTGCTCATGATGGCCCAGCGCACCGCCGACGACCACGTCGCCGACGCGCGCCGCGAGGCCGACAAGCTTCTCTCCGACGCCCGTTCCAAGGCGGAGGAGGTCACCCGTGAGGCGCGGGCCAAGGCCGACGCCCTCGAGCGTGACGCCCGTCAGCGTCACCAGGAGGCCATGGGCGGTCTCGACGCGAAGCGGACGGCGCTGCAGAAGCACATCGAGGAGCTGAAGCAGTTCGAGCGCGAGTACCGCACGCGCCTGAAGGCCTACCTCGAGAGCCAGCTGCGCGACCTCGACGGCCGGGGCCAGGGCCTCGAGGCCGAGATGTCGCGGGCCGACTCCGGTCGTGCCGTCGGTGGCAGCGGTGGTCTCGCCGCGGCCGGCCTCGCCGGTTCGTACGGCGGCGGCCGCGCCAACTCCATCGAGTCCGGGCGCTGACCTCCGCTTTCCCATCTCCCGCCGGTTTCTCACGACGAGGATGAGCCATGATTGTCGCTAGTCTTCTGCTCATCCTCGTCGCGGTGGCCCTGCTCGTCATGGGCCTCACCGGCGGGTCGAGCAACCTGCTCATCAGCTCCATCGTGGCCAGCCTGGTGGCCGCGGTCTTCCTTGTGGTCGGCGCCCGTCAGGCGGCTTCGGCCCGGCGCGCGGCCGCGCGCACCACGCCCGCCGACGAGCACGTCGAGGGCGCTTATCCGGCCGACGACTACGCCGCCGGCGATTACGCCGTCGAGGACTACCCCGACGAGGCCTTCGTGGCGGAGCCCGAGTTCGCCGCGCAGGCGGCCGGGGATCCGGCCCGGCGCCGTCGCGCCCCCGACGATCCTCCTCCGCCCGGCGAGTCTTTCGCAGCCGAATCGGCCTCTCGGGACACAGTCCAGTTCGACGCCGTCGCCGACACCGACCCCCACGTCACGCCCCAGGGCCCGGGCGCCGTCCCGCCGGGCGATTTGTCCGCCGATGAGGCTCATGCGGCAGGTTGGCGCGACGCCAAGGAGGCCATGGCGGCCGACCTGAACCGCGACCAGCCCGCCCAGCGCGACGTCCCCGGCCAGTCGGCCCAGCGCGACGTCCCCGGCCAGTCGGCCCAGCGCGACTTCACTGACCCGTCCGCCCAGCGCGACGTTCCCGGCCAGTCGGCTCAACGCGGCTTCGCTGGCCAGTCCGGTCAGGGCGACTTCGACGATCAGGCCGCCTATCGCGATTCCGGCGATCAGGACACCCGCGAGGCCGGGCCCGACTATGACCGGGCCTCTTCCGCGATCAACGCGGCGCGCAGTGCGAACCCGGGTGCGGATGCCTGGCGCCGTGATCCGGGCGCCGAGCCGGAGGCGGCCGCGGAGGACGACGAGTTCGCCGAGCCCGACGTGGACGATCCGGACGACGAGCCGTTGCCGCAGTCGGTACGGCCGGCCGACGCGGTGCGGGTGGCCCGCCTCGACGCCGAGGTGCTGGTGGTCGACGGGCGCCCCCGCTACCACCTGCCCGACTGCCCCCACCTGGTCGGCCGTCTCACCGAGCCCATCGGAGTCGGCGAGGCCGTCGAGCTGGGCTTCAGCCCGTGCGGCCTGTGCCGCCCGGTCGACCGCCTGGTGGCGAGCGCCGTCCAGCGCTGACACCCGCTCGCTTCTCGGCCGAGTGCCGCGCCCTCCGGCGCTGGGACTCGTTCGCTCCTCGGGTGAGTGCCGCGTCCTCCGGTGCTGAGACTCGTTCGCTCCTCGGGTGAGTGCCGCGTCCTCCGGTGCTGAGACTCGTTCGCTCCTCGGGTGAGCGTCGCGCCCTCCGGTGCTGAGACTCGTTCGCTCCTCGGTCGAGCGCCGCGCCCTCCGGCGCTGAGACCCGTGCGCTCGTCCGGTGAGTGCCGCGCCGGCCAGCGTTGACATCCGCTCGTTCCTCGGGGGAGCACTGCGCCGCCAGGCCTCCGGCCCCTTCCCGCGGGCGTCGTTCTGCCATGCCTCCTCGCTTCCTCGGCTTGGCATGATATGCGGCATTTGCCGGTCTCCCTCGCCGCTGGCCGGCATCGCTTCAGCCGCCGTCCTGCCTTCCTTGATGATCGACTCAGCTCGCCGAGGACCACTCGTTGCTGAAGGGGTAGGGGCCGGCGGCAGGGGAGGGTGGGGTGAAAGCCGCTCTCGTTTGGGACGCGGGTGATCGGCACAATGGGGCATGGTCAAGCGCAGCGTGCCTCCCGAAGAGTCGGCCGTCGTCACCGTGGCGGTGCGGGTCAAGCCGGGGGCCGGGCGGACCAAGGTCGGTGGGTCCTACGAGGGGGCGCATGGGGCTGCGCTGATCGTCGCGGTGGGGGCGCCCGCCGTGGACGGGAAAGCCACTGAAGCGGTGCGGCGGGCTCTGGCCTCGGCGCTGGGGGTCCGGCCGGCGGCGGTGGCGCTCAAGGTGGGGGCTACCAGCCGGGACAAGGTGTTCACGGTTACGCCGGGCGGCGCGGGGGTCGCCGAGCGTGTGGCTGCGCTGCGCGACGGCCCGCCGGCATGACGGGGAACCTTGACACCTCTCTGCTCATCGGGGCGGCGGTTCTTCTCGTCGCTGTGGGGGCGGTTCGGCTCTCCACCCGGCTCGGGCTGCCCAGTCTGCTCGTCTACCTGGCCATCGGGATGGTCATCGGGGAGGCGGGGCTCGGTATCCGGTTCGATGACGCGGAGCTGACGCGGACCCTCGGGTTCTGCGCGCTCATCGTGATCATCGCCGAGGGTGGGCTCACGGCCCGGTGGAGCACGCTGCGGCCGGTGCTGGGGCTTTCCGCCTCGCTGGCCACCGTCGGGGTGGCGGTGAGCATCGCGGTGGTCGGTCTCGCCGTACATCTCATTCTCGGTCTGCCCTGGCAGTTGGCCTTGCTTTATGGGGCGGTGCTGTCGTCGACCGACGCCGCCGCGGTTTTCGCGACGCTTCGGCGGCTGCGGTTGCCGCCTCGGCTCGTGGCCACGCTCGAGGCCGAGTCCGGCATGAACGATGCGCCGGTGGTTCTGCTGGTCGTTCTGCTGAGCGCTACCGAGGTGGGTCAACACCCTTGGTGGTACGAGCTTCTGATCGTCAGCTACGAGCTGGCGGCGGGCGCGGTGATCGGGTTCGCGGTCGGCGCCGGGGGGAGCTGGCTGCTCCGGCACGCCGCGCTGCCGTCGGCCGGGCTCTATCCGATCGCGGCGGTGGGGCTCACCGTTCTGGCCTACGCGGCGGGGGCCGTCGCCCACGCGTCCGGGTTCCTCGCCGTCTATGTGGCGGGAGTCGTGCTCGGCAACGGGCGGATCCCGCACCGGCGGGCCATTCTCGGTTTCGCCGACGGGCTGGCCTGGGTGGCCCAGATCGGGCTGTTCGTGCTGCTCGGGCTGCTCTCCTCGCCCTCGCACCTGAGCAGCGCGCTGGTGCCGGCCCTGGTCGTGGGGGTGGCGCTGGTCCTGCTGGCCCGGCCGCTGTCGGTGATCGTCTCAGCGGTGCTGGCCCGGCCCGTGCGGGGGCCGCGGCGGCCCGGCAACCGGGTCGGCTGGCGGGGGACGGCCTTCCTGTCCTGGGCGGGGCTGCGCGGGGCGGTGCCGATCGTGCTGGCCACCATCCCGCTGTCGGCCGGCACGCCGGGGGCCGAGGGGTTGTTCGACGCGGTGTTCGTGCTGGTCATCATCTTCACGCTGCTCCAGGCGACCACGCTCGGGCCGGCGGCCCGCCTGCTCAAGGTCACCGCCCCGGCCGAGGCGGCCGAGGTGCACGTGGAGGCGGCGCCGCTGGAACGGCTGAACGCCGACCTGCTGCACATGGACGTCACGCCGGGTTCGCGGCTGGCCGGGGTCCACATCGATGAGCTCCGCCTGCCCAAGGGGGCCTCGGTGAGCCTGGTGGTGCGCGACGGCAACGGCTTCGTGCCGGGACCGGACACCCGCCTGCGCACCGGGGACGCCCTGCTGATCGTGGCGACCGCGGCCGCCCGCGACGTCGCCGAGAGGCGGCTGCGGGCCGTGAGCCGGCGGGGGCGGCTGGCCCGCTGGTTCGGTGAGGACGGCCGGGAACAGCGCCACTGATCCGGGCTTTCGTGGCAGGACAGCCCGGCGGCGGACCGGGGAGGGTGACCACCGGCCGGCCGCCACCGCGAAGCCCGGAGGGGAGAGCTTGCGGTTGGTGGCACCAGGACGCGTACAAAGGCATAAAGGTTGTCGCTTTCAGATACGTTCCGTATCCTTGCGGTCCTCCGAGAGTGCGCGGCTGTTCCGTTCAGCCGCGCTGTTTTCGCAGGTGGGGGAAGATCACCAGAGGTCGGTGGAGGCGCCGATCTCAAGAGACGCTGATCGCCGCGCGGGGCGCGGCCGAGGGAGCGACGATGGCCAAGGCAAGCGACACCAAGGCAGCCGCCGCCAAGCGGACACGCAGCGCCGCCGAGACCGAGAAGATCCGGGTCGCTCTGGTCGAGCGGCGGGACGAGCTCCAGGCCGAGTACTCGCAGTCGATCAGCGAGATCACCGAGTTGGCGCGCGACCGCATGGAGGACTCGGCCGGCGACGACCAGGCCGACGCCGGCACCAAGACCTTCGAGCGTGAGCAGGAGATCACTCTGGCCAACAATCTGCTGGAGCGGATCAATCAGGTGGAGCGCGCCATCGACCGCCTCGGCGAGGGGAACTACGGTTGGTGCGAGCGGTGCGGCAACGCGATCCCGGTCGAGCGACTGGCGGCGTTCCCCTCCGCGACTCTCTGTGTGTCATGCAAGCAGCTGGAGGAACGACGCTGAACGCCGACGAGGCGACGGACGCGACCACCGTGGACGAGCCGGAGCCGGGACCACGCCCCGGGTTCAGCCGTGCCGCCGTGCTCGTGCTCGCCGCCACCGCCGTGGTGGCTGTGGCCCTCGACCAGTGGGTCAAGTGGCTCTCCACCGAAAACCTGACCGAGGGTGAGCCCGTGCGCATCCTCGGCGGCCTGGTCTACCTGTCGCTGCTGCGCAACAGCGGCGCCGCCTTCAGCTTCGGCGAGGGCTACACCTGGGTGTTCCCGCTGATCACCATCGTGGTGATCGGCTGGATCGCCTGGATGGCCACGAAGCTGCGGTCGCTGCCGTGGGGCATCGCGCTCGGTCTCGTGCTCGGCGGCGCCCTGGGTAACCTGGGAGACCGGCTGTTCCGCGCGCCGTCCTTCCTCCACGGCCACGTGGTCGACATGATCAGCGTCTTCGGGCCGTACGCGGAGTATTTCGCCGTGTTCAACATCGCCGACGCGTGCCTGAGCGTCGGCGTCGTGCTGGCCGTGCTCCTCGAGCTCACCGGCCGGCAGCGGGACGGGCGACGACTCGTACGGAAGAAGGCCGAGAAGCAGTGAGCTCGCAACGATCCCTGCCCGTCCCCGACGGGCTCGACGGCATGCGCCTGGACCAGGCCGTCTCCCGCCTCTTCGGGCTGTCCCGCACGGCCGCGGCGACCCTGGTCGAGGCCGGCGACGCGCTGGTCGACGGCTACCCGCGGCCCAAGTCCGACAAGGTCAGCGCGGGCGCCTGGCTCGAGGTCACCCTGCCGTCGCCGGCGGCCGAGCAGCCCCCGGTGGCGCCGCAGCCGGTGCACGGGCTGACCATCGTCTACAGCGACGACGACATCGTGGTCGTGGACAAGCCGGTCGGCGTGGCCGCACACCCCAGCCCGGGCTGGACCGGGCCGACCGTGGTCAGCGGCCTGGCCGCCATGGGGCAGAACGTGGCCACCAGCGGCGCCGCCGAGCGCCAGGGCATCGTCCACCGGCTCGACGTCGGCACCACCGGGCTCATGGTCGTGGCCAAGAGCGAGATGGCCTACAG
This sequence comes from Paractinoplanes atraurantiacus, assembly GCF_900215205.1. Lineage (GTDB taxonomy): Bacteria > Actinomycetota > Actinomycetes > Mycobacteriales > Micromonosporaceae > Actinoplanes > Actinoplanes atraurantiacus. The sequence goes on along the minus strand of NZ_OBDY01000011.1, from coordinate 197,997 downwards.
CGTCCTCAAGCGCGCCTTCAAGGAGCGTGAGGTCGACAAGCGCTACCACGCGGTCGTGCAGGGCCACCTCGACCCGCTGCGGGGCACCATCGACGCGCCGATCGACCGGCACCCGACCGCCGACTACAAGTTCGCGGTCATGTCGGACGGCAAGCCCAGCGTCACCCATTACGACACGCTGGAGGCGTTCCGCTCGGCCAGCCTGGTCGACGTGAAGCTGGAGACCGGGCGCACCCACCAGATCCGGGTGCACTTCTCGGCCCTGCGGCACCCGTGCGTGGGCGACACACAGTACGGCGCCGATCCCACCCTGGCCGCCCGGCTCAAGCTCAACCGGCAGTGGCTGCACGCCCGCGAGCTGGCCTTCCTGCACCCGCGGACCCACGACGAGGTGCGCTTCGTCAGCGACTATCCCGACGACCTGAAGTACGCCCTCGACGTCCTTCAGGACGCGGTCTGAGCCCATGGGCCCCGCCCAGCGGGTGCGCTTGCTCTCCGCGTCCGACGCCCGGTTCGCGATCGCCTGCGCGGCCGTGACGGCCGGCGTCGTACTGCTGGGGGCGCTCTGGGTGGGCCGGCGCGAGGCCGCGCCGGTTCAAGATCCCATTGATGTCGTACGGATCGGGGTCGTCCAAGGGCAGACCGTTCCGGGCTACCTCGACTCGTCGCGTACCGAGCTCGGCGCGCTCGCCGAGCCGTCGGCGCCGGCGGCCGGAGACATGTGGGCGCTGGTGAGCTTCGGCTCCTATGTGCCGGCCGGGCGCCTGCCCGGCCTCCTGGAGGGTGCCTCGGTGGCGCAGGTGTACGCGCGGGTGCCGATGCCCGGCCAGCACACCCAGGTCGTGCGGATCCCGGTCTACCGGCTGCCGGCCGACGTGCTCACCGGCATGCTCGACGCGGCCATCGCCCGGGACACCGAGAAGGCCGCGTACGAGCAGCTGGCGTCGAAGCTCCCGGCCGCGGAGGCCCGGGCCCGGGACGCGTACGCGGCGGCGGCCCACACGGCCGAGGTGGAGGCGGCGGCGTACCGCTCGGGATGCTCGTGCGTCTTCGCGGCCGTCGTCCGGGGCACCCCGGCCGCGTTGCAGCAGGTGGCGGCCCGGCCGGGTGTGCGTGCGGTCGATGCGGCGCCGGAGGTGCGCAGCCTGGACCGCACCGAGTTCCGGCCCCCGCTGCCCGAGCAGACCGGTGTGGTCCCGGCTGTGCCAACCGCGGCCGCGGGCATTGCCTCACAGCCGTCGGCGCCGATAGTGTCGGCGCCCGGGGTCGATGTGACATCTGCCTCATCACGGGACTCCGGGCACCTGAACGACCCTTCCGCCTCGGCATCGGAGGATCTTCCTGCCGTACCCTCTGCGTCAGACGCGACAGCTGCTCACGATGCGACCAGCGCCTCGGCGGCAGCACCCTGAGCCCCGCCCGGACGTTAGGTCTCTAGTCGGTGGCACGGGCAGTGGCCCTATCGCGCTCGGCTCCGTAGCCTGTCAAAGGCGAACGGCCCGGGCGTGGGCATCACCGAGAGCAATGGGCAGGGAGGACTGAGCCGTGGAGGGGACCGAGACCGGCTGGGGCCGGCCTGCGGAACCAGCCCCGCGATGGCGGGCGCTGCTCGACCGCGCCCGGCACGGTTCCCGCGGCGCCGACGACCAGGCCGAGGAGCCGGGCCGCGAGGCCGCTCCGCAGCAGCCCCAGCAGTACGGGTCGCCCCTGCCCACCCGGCGGCCGACCAATCCGCTCGACTCCCGCGGCGGGTCGTACGGGTCGCGGTACGACCAGCATCCGGCCGACCAGCACGGCGCCGAGCCGCCGGCGCCCGAGTCGCCGCAGCGGGCGGTGCCGCAGCGGCCGATCAATCCGCTCGACCCCCGGTGGCAGGCGCGGTCACAGCCTGCTCCGTCCGCTCCGCCCGCGCCCTCCGCTCCGCCCGCTTCCTCCGCTCCCGAGCCCACGAGTTTCTTCGGGCCCTCGTCGCGGTCGGCCCCACCGCAGCCGCCCGCCCCGCAGCCGTCGCGTGACTATCCGCAGGCGCCGCGTGACTACGCTCCGGCGCAAACCCAGCCGCGGGACTATTCGCAGGCGCCACCTCAGCCGCGTGACTATCCGCAGGCGCAACCCCAGCCGCGTGACTATCCGCAGGTGCGCGCCTCGGCGGCGGCTCCGGTCACGCAGCCGCCGGCGGCCGCGCCTCAGGCGGCGCCTTTCGCTCAGCCGCCCGCCGCTCTGCCCGCGGCCTCACCCGCCGCTTCGCCTCTCGCCCCGCCGGCCCTCTCACCTCTGACGCCGTCCGCCGCCTCGCTCCTGGCGCAGCCGGTGACCGCCGCGCCGCCCGCTCCGCCGGCGCCCGCCCCGCGGGTGGCGCCGTCGCCGACCTCGCCGGCCGCGGCGCGCATCGAGTGGCGGCAGACGCGGGCCGACGACGAGTTCGCCCGGGCCGTGTCGGTCATGCGGCGCAAGCTCGGCAAGCCGCGGGTGCTGGCCTTCGCCAACCCCAAGGGCGGCGTCCACAAGACCACCGCGACCGTGCTCGCGGCCGCGACCATCGGCAGCGTCCGCGGCCGGGGCGTGCTCGCGTGGGACGACAACGAGCTGCGGGGCACGCTCGGCCTGAGAGCCGGGAGCGCGCGTCACGCCCGTACCATCAAGCATCTTCTGGCCGATCTCCTCGAGATCGAGAACCTGCACGGTGACGCCCTGCTCCAGGAGCTCGACGGCTATCTGCGGCACGCCTCCGACGGGTCCTACGACGTGCTGGCGGGCGAGGAGAACCCGCGCTTCGCCCAGCGGCTCGACCAGGGCACCGTGCGCCGGGTGATGGACCTGCTGCGCCGCACCCACGACGTGATCTGCGTCGACACCGGCAACAACGTCGAGAGCGTCAACTGGCAGACCGTGATGCGCCAGGCCGACCAGCTCGTGATCACCACGGTGCCCCGCGAGGACGCGGCGTTCACCGCCGACTGGATGCTCGACGTGCTCGACGAGAGCGGCATGGGCGACCTGGTGTCGAACGCGGTGACGTTGATCTCCTGCCCCTCGCCGGGGCCGCTGCCGCTGCTCAACGACTTCGCCAAGCATTTCGCCACGCGCACCCGCGCGGTGGCCGTCGTGCCGTACGACCCGGCCCTGGAAGTGGGCTCCTCGATCGAGTATGCGGACCTCCAGCAGGAGACGCGCGCGGCGTGGCTCAAGGCCGCGTCTGTGATGATCGAGCCATTCGCCGAGTGACACGCGTTTCCCCCTCGTTCTTGTCGTAGCCGCCCGCTAGAGTCGGTCGGTCACTACAACTTCAGGGGGTCCCGGGTGTCTGACTCGTTCGTGCATCTCCACGTGCACACCGAGTATTCGATGCTCGACGGAGCTGCCCGCATCAAGGAAGTGCTGGCCGAGGCGGCCCGCCAGGGCATGCCGGGCGCGGCCATCACCGACCACGGCAACATGCACGGGGCGTACGACTTCTACACGCAGGCCAAGGCCGTCGGCGTCACGCCGGTGATCGGCGTCGAGGCGTATGTGGCGCCCGAGTCCCGCCTGATGAAAAACAGGGTCAAGTGGGGCCGCCCCGAGCAGAAGGGCGACGACGTCTCCGGTAACGGCGCGTACACCCACATGACCATGTGGGCCCGCAACGCCGTCGGTCTGAAAAACCTGTTCCGGCTCAACTCGCGCGGCTCGATGGAGGGCCAGCTCGGCAAGTACCCGCGCATGGACTTCGACATCATCGCCGAGCACGCCGAGGGCATCATGGGCACCACCGGCTGCCCGTCCGGGGCCGTGCAGACCCGGCTGCGGCTCGGTCAGTTCGACGAGGCGCTCAAGTCGGCCGCGATGTACCAGGAAGCTCTGGGCAAGGAGAACTACTTCCTCGAGATCATGGACCACGGCCTCTCCATCGAGAGCCGGGTCCGCGACGGGCTCCTCGAGATCGGCAGGAAACTCGGCATCCCGCCGCTGGTCACCAACGACTCCCACTACACGCACGAGGCGCAGGCCTCCGCCCACGACGTGCTGCTCTGCGTGCAGACCGGCAGCAACATCGCCGACCCCAACCGCTTCCGCTTCGACGGCGCCGGCTACTTCGTCAAGTCGGCCGACCAGATGCGCGCCGTCGACTCGTCCGAGGCGTGGCTCGAGGGCTGCCGCAACACCCTGCTCGTGGCCGAGCGGGTCGACACCGAGGGCATGTTCACCTTCAAGAACCTGATGCCCCGGTTCCCGATCCCCGACGGTTACACCGAGGAGGAGTACTTCCGCCACGTGGCGTACGAGGGCCTGCGCTCCCGCTTCCCCGGCGGCATCCCCGAGACGCACGTCACGCAGGCGGAGTACGAGCTCGGCGTCATCATCGAGATGGGCTTCCCGGCCTACTTCCTCGTGGTCGCCGACTTCATCCAGTGGTCCAAGCGCAACGGCATCGCGGTCGGCCCCGGCCGTGGCTCGGCCGCCGGCTCGCTGATCGCGTACGCGATGGGCATCACCGACCTCGACCCGCTGCCGCACGGCCTGATCTTCGAGCGGTTCCTCAACCCCGAGCGCATCTCGATGCCCGACGTCGACATCGACTTCGACGAGCGCCGGCGCGGCGAGGTCATCAAATACGTGACCGAGCGCTGGGGCGAGGACAAGGTCGCGCAGATCGCCACCTTCGGCACGATCAAGGCGAAGGCCGCGATCAAGGACTCGGCCCGTGTGCTGGGCTACCCGTTCGCGGTCGGCGACCGGATCACCAAGGCGCTCCCACCCGACGTCATGGGCAAGGGCATCCCGCTGTCGGGCATCTTCGACAAGGACCACAAGCGCTACGGCGAGGCGGGCGAGGTCCGCACGCTGTACGAGACCGACCCCGACGTCAAAAAGGTGATCGACACCGCGCGCGGCATCGAAGGCCTGATCCGCCAGACCGGCGTGCACGCGGCCGGCGTCATCATGAGCGCCGAGCCGATCATCGACCACATCCCGCTCATGCGGCGCCCGGCCGACGGCGTGATCATCACGCAGTTCGACTACCCGACGTGCGAGACGCTCGGGCTGCTCAAGATGGACTTCCTGGGCCTGCGCAACCTGACGATCATCGACGACGCCAACAAGAACATCGAGCTCAACCACGGCAGAAAGCTCGACCTGCTGGCGCTGCCGCTGGACGACCCGAAGGCGTACGAGCTGCTGGCCCGCGGCGACACCCTGGGCGTGTTCCAGCTCGACGGTGGCCCGATGCGCTCGCTGCTGCGCCTCATGAAACCCGACAACTTCGAGGACATCTCGGCCGTCCTCGCCCTCTACCGGCCCGGCCCGATGGGCGTCGACTCGCACACCAACTACGCGCTGCGCAAAAACAAGCTCCAGGAGATCACCCCGATCCACCCGGAGCTGGAGGAGCCGCTGCGCGAGATCCTCGAGCCCACGTACGGCCTGATCGTCTATCAGGAGCAGGTGCAGCGCGCCGCGCAGATCCTCGCCGGCTATTCGCTCGGCCAGGCCGACCTGCTCCGCCGCGCCATGGGTAAGAAGAAGAAGGAGATCCTCGACAAGGAGTTCGTGCCGTTCCAGCAGGGCTGCATGGAGCACGGCTACTCCAAGGAGGCCATCCAGGCGGTGTGGGACGTGCTGGTGCCGTTCGCCGGCTACGCGTTCAACAAGGCCCACTCGGCGGCGTACGGCCTGGTCTCCTACTGGACGGCGTACCTCAAGGCGCACTACCCGGCCGAATACATGGCGGGTCTGCTCACCAGCGTGGGCGATGACAAGGACAAGATGGCGATGTACCTGGCCGAGTGCCGGCGCATGGGCATCCAGGTCCTGCCGCCCGACGTCAACGAGTCGGCCGGCCCGTTCACCCCGGTCGGCAAGGACATCCGGTTCGGCCTGGCCGCGGTCCGCAACGTCGGGCACAACGTGGTCGAGGCGATCCGGCGCTGCCGCGACGACAAGGGCAAATACCAGGACTTCTACGACTTCCTGTCCAAGGTCGACGCGGTGGCCTGCAACAAGAAGACCATTGAATCCTTGATCAAGGCCGGCGCGTACGACTCGATGGGCCACAGCCGCAAAGGCCTGCTCGCGGTCCACGCCGAGGCGATCGACGCGTACGCCGACGTGAAGCGCAACGAGGCGGCCGGGCAGTTCGACCTGTTCGGAGCCTTCGGCGACACCGAGGGCGGCAGCGCGGCCACGGTGGCGATGCCCCCGATCCTCGACGACGAGTGGGACAAGCGCGACAAGCTGGCGTTCGAGCGCGAGATGCTCGGCCTCTACGTGTCGGATCACCCGCTGGCCGGCCTCGAGCAGCTCCTGCAGAACGCGGCCGACACGACGATCGCGGCGCTGAACGAGGAAGGCTCGGTCCCCGACGGCCAGGTGGTGACGCTGGCGGGCATCCTCACGGGAGTGCAGCGGCGCATCACCAAGCAGGGCCGCGCGTGGGCCTCGGCCACCCTGGAAGACCTGGCCGGTGGGGTGGAGGCGCTGTTCTTCCCCAACACGTACGAGGTGATCGGCCAGTTCATCGCCGAAGACGCGATCGTGGTGGTGAAAGGCCGGGTCGACCGGCGCGACGACACCCCGCGCATCATGGCGATGGACATGTCGCTGCCCGACGTCACCCACAACCCGGACAGCAAGCCGATCATCCTGACGATGCCGATCACCCGGTGCACGCCGCCGCTGGTGTCCGAGCTGAAGGACATTCTGACCAGCCACCCCGGCGACTCGGAGGTCCACGTCCACCTGCAGAACGGCAGCCGCACCACGGTCCTGCGACTGGGCGCGGTCCGGGTCGCGCCGACACCGGCGCTGCGAGCCGACCTGAAGATGATCCTCGGCCCGTCCGCGGTCGCGTAGGGCGAGCGGGACGGCGCGGGGGAGAACCTGGCAGGATCGTAGGGTGAACGCGAGTCAGGAACCGGCGCACCAGAATCAGCCCGGCCCACCCCCGCCCGACCCGACGGCCGCCCCGGCCGCCGGCACTCCGGCAGGCTACGAGGCCCCGGCCTGGCCCGGTTCCCCGAGCGGCGGCACACAGCCGTGGCCGGCGCCGACCCCGTCGCCGGACGGCGGCGCACAGCCGTGGTCGGCGCCCACTCAATCGCCGGACGGCGGCGCACAGCCGCTGTCCGCCCCTGCCCCGACGCCGGGCGGGGCGCAGCCGTGGTCCGGTTCCGGGTCGGAGGCGGGTGGTGGGTTCGGGCTCGCGCATTCCTCGGGGCCGGAGGCCGGTGAGCAGTGGGCCGTTCGGGAAGTCTCGCGGCGGCCGTGGCGGCGTACCCTCGTGGTGTCTTTGTCGGTCTTTTTGGTGATTTTCGTGCTTGGTGGGCCGCTCGGTCTGCTGTGGCGGTGGATCGCGCCTTCGGTGCCGATGATCGGCATCGGGCAGGGCGACCTCGCGGTCAACGATCCGTCGCCTGAGGAGTACATCGCGGCGGACGGCTGGTTCACGCTGCTCGGGTTGGGCTTCGGGCTGATCGTGGCGATCGGGGCCTGGCTCCTGCTGCGCCGCGACCGCGGGCCGTTCCTGCTGGCCGGCATCGTGGCGGGCGCGCTCGGCGCGGGATATCTGGTCGCACCTTGGCTCGGCGAGATGATCGGCCGGAGCGACTACGAGCAGTGGCGCGAGACGGCCCAGCGGGGCTCCACCTTCATGGCCCCGCCCGAGATCCACTCTCTCGGCCCGATGCTCGTGCCGGCTTTCGCGGCGGCGATCGCCCTCACCCTCATGGCCGGCTGGTCCAACGACCCCGACCTGGACGTCCCCGGCGCCCGGCCCGGCTATGGTCCCAACTCCGACACCCCGCCGCACGCCGACGACTGGTCCGGCCCGGCTTCGACCGACCACACCCCGACCGACCAGACCCCGACCGGCAGCGCGGCGGAACCACCGCGCCACTAGCGCCCCGGCCGTCGACTCGGATGGCCGGGTCTTCACTGTCGGTTGCGCGCTATGGCGATTTCGCTGGGACCTGGGTGTCTTCCGCTGGCTGCGCACTGTGGTGATCTCGTCGAGGACGGGTGTTTCCCGCTGGCCGGGCGTTCTGGTGATCTCGTTGAGGCGGTGGTGTTCCCCGCTGGCTGGGCGCTGCGGTGATCTCGCGGGGTCTTCTGCTGGCTGGGCGCTGTGGTGATCTCGCGGGGTCTTCTGCTGGCTGGGCGCTGCGGTGATCTCGCGGGGTCTTCTGCTGGCTGGGCGCTGCGGTGATCTCGCGGGGTCTTCTGCTGGCTGGGCGCTGCGGTGATCTCGTGGGTCCTCCGCTGGCTGGGCGCTGTGGCGAATTCGTTGGGAATGAGGTGTCTCCCACCGGCTTCGCGCTGCGGTGATTCCGCGCGAGCCGCCGAAAGGCCGCCGAGACGGATGGTGCACACCGACAGACGACCGAACGAGTGGGCGCGCGGGCAGGCCGGGCGGCGGGGTAAGGCGTGTGGCCAGGTCGGCCGGGGCCTGGCGCGCTTGGGAGTCGCCGCAGTGCGGGTGGGTGCGCAGACGAGTAAGTCGCGCGCGCGGGCCGGGCGGCGGGTTAAGTCGTGCGGGCAGGCCGGGCGGCGGGTTAAGTCGTGCGGGCAGGCCGGGCGGTGGGGTAAGGCGTGTGGCCAGGTCGGCCGCGGCCTGGCGCGCTTCGGAGTCGCCGCAGCGTGGGCGAGGGCCGCCCAGTTGATTCGCCGTATCGAAGATGAGTGCGCAGACGCATGGGGTGCGGGCAGGCCGGGCGGCTGGGTGAAGCGCGCGGGCGGCCCAGGCCGGCGGGTTGAGCGCGCGAGCAGGCCTGGCCGACCGGCGGGCGCGTGGACGGCTGGGTGTGCGGGCAGGGCGAGGTGGTGGGTGAACGCGCGTGGGGTTGCTGGGGATGCCGGGTGGTGGGGCCGGTGAGGGCTTGGGCCGGGGCGAGTGGGTGGGGTGCCGGTCAGTTGGGGCTGGCGGGGCGGGCCAGGTCGGACAAAGGGACCGGGACGGCTCGGACTCGGGCCAGGAGGCCTGACTCGCGGTTGAGGAGTTTCAGTTCTGTGCGCAGGCGGGTTGCGGTGTCGGGGGCGGCCAGCAAGGACTGGCGCTCCTCGGTGGTGAGCTGGGCCGTGGCGGCGATCAAGTGGGAGAGGACCGTCGGGTCGGCGGGGACCGCGTCCAAGCCCTCGGAGTCGGGGCGGAGCAACTCCAAGTAGGCGCGGAAGGCGGCCAAGGCTCGTGGGGCCAGCAGCTCGGCTGTCTCGTCGGGGGACTCGTCGGGGAGCCACTCGACGTCGGCGGTCAGGTAGGGCTCGTCGCCCTGGATCACGTCTTTGATCAGGAAGCGGCGGCGGCCGACGGTCATGATGTCGTAGCGGCCGTCCTGCAGCTCGGTCACCTGGCGCAGCTCGGCGGTGCATCCCACCTGGTAGAGGTCGTCCGAAGTGATCGGCGGGGGTGGCGCGGACGGGCCGTCGGAGGTGACCGTCTCGGCGGGGGCCTCGGCGCCGCGGCGCAAGGTGACCACGCCGAACTCGTGCGGGTCGTCGGCCGGGCCGGCCACCAGCTCGCGCACCAGCGCCCGGTAGCGCTCCTCGAAGATGTGCAGGGGGAGCACCAGGCCCGGGAACAGCACCGTGCCCAGCGGGAACACCGGCAGCCGCTTGCTCACCAGTTCAGCCTATCGGTCGCCCGACCATGGTCAACCCGTCACCAACGAGACAAAGGCGCCACGGGGGAGGGGAATGCGCCCGGCGGCAGGGTGGCGCGGCCCGCGCTGGGGGTTGGGTTGAGGTCGCGCGGGGGTGGGGTGAGGTCGCGCGGGAGGTGGGCCTGGCGCGAGGGGGGTGAGGTCGAGCGAGGGGTGGGGCGGTGGGTGAGGGCAGGGTGGGCTATCCCACGTCATGGGCCCGGCTGCGGCGCTTAGGGGGAAACGGGAGGGGCAGCCTAAACTTGGGCCGTGCTGAAACGGACCGACCTGCGTGGCTCCCGGCGGGACCCCCGTGGACTGATGCCCCGTGCCCAGCTCGACGTGTCTCAGGCCGTCGAGCGGATCCGACCGGTTGTCGAGGCGGTCCATCAGCATGGCTTCAGCGCGATCCGGGAGGCCACCGAGCGGTTCGACGGTGTCACCCTCGAGCGCCTGCGTGTCGCCAAGGAGGACATCGCCGCCGCCGAGGAGAGCCTGGAGCCGGCCGTGCGGGCCGCCCTGCTCGAGTCGATCAAGCGGGCTCGAAAGGTGCACGCCGATCAGCGGCGCACCGACGTCACGACCCAGGTCGTCGACGGGGGGACCGTCACCGAGCGCTGGATCCCCGTACAACGAGTCGGGCTTTATGTTCCTGGCGGTTTGGCCGTTTACCCGTCCACCGTGGTCATGAATGTCGTGCCGGCTCAGGAGGCCGGGGTCGACGCCCTCGTGGTGGCCAGTCCGCCGCAGAAGGAGAACAACGGGCTTCCCGACGCCCGGGTGCTCGCGGCCTGTGCGCTGCTCGGGGTCGACGAGGTCTATGCCGTGGGCGGCGCCCAGGCCATCGCCATGCTCGGGTACGGGTCGGACGGTGTCGACGAGGGCGATCGGTGCGAGCCGGTCGACGTGATCACCGGGCCCGGCAACATCTGGGTGACCGCGGCCAAGCGGCTGCTCCAGGGGACCGTCGGCATCGACGCCGAGGCCGGGCCGACCGAGATCGCCATTCTGGCCGACGACACGGCCGACCCGCGGCACGTCGCGGCCGACCTGATCAGCCAGGCCGAGCACGACCCGCTCGCGGCCAGCGTTCTCGTCACCGACTCCGAGGCGCTGGTCGACGCGGTCGAGGCCGAGCTGCTCACGATGGTCACGGCCACCAAGCACGCGTCCCGGGTGCAGACCGCTCTCGCCGGCGACCAGTCCGGCGTCGTGCTCGTCGACGACCTCGAGCAGGGGTTGCGCGTCGTCGACGCGTACGCGGCCGAGCACCTGGAGATTCAGACGCGGGACGCGCGGCAGTGGGCCATGCGGGTCCGCAACGCCGGCGCGATCTTCGTGGGGGCCTGGTCGCCGGTGTCGCTCGGTGACTACGCGGCCGGCTCCAACCACGTCCTGCCGACCGCCGGTTGTGCGCGGCACTCGTCGGGCCTGTCCGTGCAGTCGTTCCTCAAGGGCGTTCACGTGATCGAGTACGACGAGGCCGCCCTGCGCGACGTCGCCGGTCACGTGGTCGCGCTGGCCAACGCGGAGGATCTGCCCGCGCACGGTGAGGCTGTGAAGGCGCGGTTCGAGCGATGAGCATCGAGGATCTGCCTATCAGGGACGATCTGAGGGGCCAGACGCCGTACGGGGCGCCGCAGCTCGACGTCGCCGTGCGGCTCAACACGAACGAGAACTCCTATCCGCTGCCGGACGCCGTGGTCGACGCGATCGCCAAGGCCGTGCAGGCCGAGCTGCGCGACCTCAACCGCTACCCGGACCGGGACGCGGTGGCGCTGCGCACCGACCTCGCGGCGTACCTGGGTCACGGTCTGACCGCGGCCAACACCTGGGCCGCCAACGGCTCCAACGAGGTGCAGCAACAGCTTTTGCAGGCATTTGCGGGGCCCGGTCGTACGGCGCTGGGCTTCGGCCCGTCGTACTCCATGCACCCGCTCTTGACCTTGGGTGTCGGCAGCCGCTGGATCGGTGCCCTGCGTGACCCCGATTTCGGGCTGACCCCGGACGCGGCGATCGCGCAGCTCGACGAGCACGACCCCGACATGGTCTTCCTGTGCTCGCCGAACAACCCGACCGGCACCGCCCTCGACCCCGACGTGATCACCGCCGTGCTCGAGAAGGCGCGCGGCATGGTGATCGTCGACGAGGCGTACGCGGAGTTCGCCCGGCCGGGCACGGCGAGCGCGCTGGCCCTGCTGCCCGACCACCCGCGGCTGGTCGTCACCCGCACGATGAGCAAGGCGTTCGGCTTCGCCGGCGGCCGGCTGGGCTATCTGGCCGCCTCGTCCGACGTGGTCGATGCCGTGCAGCTCGTGCGGCTGCCGTACCACCTGTCGGCGCTGACCCAGGCCGCCGCCCGTGCCGCCCTGGCCGAGAGGGACGCCCTGCTCGGCACCGTCGAGGCGATCAAGGAGCAGCGCGACCGCATCGTCACCACGCTCCGCGACCGTGGCCTCCGGGTGGCCGACAGCGACGCCAACTTTGTTCTGTTCGAAGTGACCGGAGACCAGAAGATCGCTTGGCAGCGGTTGCTCGACCGCGGTGTTCTGGTCCGCGACGTCGGTCTGGCAGGGTGGTTGCGCGTCACCGCGGGCACCCCGGCCGAGACGGACGCATTCTTGGAGGCTTTGCAGTGAGTCGCACCGGGCGCGTCGAACGCGCCACGAACGAGACGAAGGTGCTCGTCGAGATCGACCTGGACGGCACGGGCCAGGGCGACCTGAGCACCGGCGTCGGCTTCTACGACCACATGCTCAACCAGCTGGCCCGGCACGGCGGGTTCGACCTGACGGTGCGCACCGAGGGCGACCTCGAGATCGACTCGCACCACACCATGGAGGACACCGCCATCGCTCTGGGTGAGGCCTTCGCGCAGGCGCTCGGCGACAAACGGGGCATTCGGCGGTACGGCTCGGCGACCATCCCGATGGACGAGGTGCTGGTCCGCGCGGCCGTCGACCTGTCCGGCCGCCCGTACGTGGTGCACGACGAGCCGCTGCTCACCCCGTACATCGGCCCGGTCTACGCGACCAGCATGACCCGGCACATCTTCGAGGCGTTCGGTCACGCGGCCAAGGTCACCCTGCACGTGGACGTGCTGCGGGCCTGCCGCCCCGGCGGTCACCCCGACGCCCACCACGTGGTCGAGGCCCAGTTCAAGGCGTTCTCGCGGGCGCTGCGCGAGGCCGTCGAGATCGACCCGCGCAACGCCGGTCAGCTCCCGTCCACCAAGGGCGTGCTCTGATGGCCATCGCCCTGTTCATCCTGGCCGGTTTCCTGGTCGGCGGCGTCATCCAGCTGATCAAGTCGGGCGCCACCAAGTTCAGCGTCGGGCTGGTCGGTGTGCTGGCCGCCCTGGCCGTCGCCGGCGGCATCGCCTGGCTGCTCCCGGGGGACAACTGATGCCTAATGTCGTCGTGCTCGACTACGGGTCGGGCAACCTGCGCTCGGCCGAGCGGGCGGTCGCCCGCACCGGCGCCGACGTGACGGTGACCAGCGACCTCGCGCTCGCGGCGGAGGCCGACGGCCTCGTGGTGCCGGGCGTCGGGGCGTACGCGGCGTGCATGGCCGGCATCGACGAGATCCAGGCCGGCCCGATGATCGCGGCGCGGGTCGCGGCCGGTCGTCCCGTGCTGGGCATCTGCGTGGGCATGCAGATCCTGTTCGACTCGGGCGTCGAGCACGGCGTCGAGACGAAGGGCCTGGGCCTGCTGCCGGGTGTCGTCAGCAAGCTCGCCGCGCGCCGGATCCCGCACATGGGGTGGAACACGGTCGACGTGGCGGACGGCTCCGTGCTGCTGGACGGCCTCGCCCCCGATGCGCGGTTCTACTTCGTGCACTCGTACGGCGCCTCGGACCTTGACGTTTTGAAGGAAGCCGGCGCCAAGGTGACCACCGCGAGCCACGACGAGCCGTTCGCGGCGGTCGTCGAGCACGGCGCCCTCAGCGCGGCGCAGTTCCACCCGGAGAAGTCGGCCGACGCCGGCTACGGGCTGCTGCGCAACTGGGTCGCCGGGCTGTAGATGTCCAAGGAGAGAGCGCGACGCCGCGCCGAGCGGCTCGCCGTGCTCGAGAAGGAGAAGGCGGTCCGGGCCCGCAAGGTGTCGCGCCGGGCGTGGCGGCGCTCGCTGGTCCGGCGCTTCACCCTGCCGCGGCGGCGCAGCTCGGGCACGCTGCATCGTCGCAGCCGGGGTGAGCGTCTCGGCATCGTCCTGCTGCCGTTGGCGGCCATCGCCGCGATCTGGCTGTGGGTGCCCGAGATGTCGCTGCGGATCGTGCTGACCCTGCTGATCGTTCTGGCCGCACCGGCCCTCGTCGTCGTCATCCTCGGCCGCAAGGCCGGATAACAGGGAGAAACCCATGACACTCGCTCTGCTGCCCGCCGTCGACGTCGCGGACGGCCAGGCCGTACGCCTCGTCCAGGGCGCCGCCGGCTCGGAGACCTCCTACGGCGACCCGCTCGAGGCCGCGCTGGCCTGGCAGAACGACGGCGCCGAATGGGTGCACCTGGTCGACCTGGACGCGGCGTTCGGTCGCGGCTCCAACGCTGAGCTCCTGGCGAGCGTGGTGGCCCGGCTCGACGTGAAGGTGGAGCTGTCCGGCGGCATCCGCGACGACGAGTCGCTGACCCGGGCGCTGGCCACCGGCTGCGAGCGGGTCAACATCGGCACCGCCGCCCTGGAGGACCCGGAGTGGTGCGACCGGATCGTGTCCGAATACGGCGACCGGGTCGCGATCGGGCTGGACGTGCGCGGGCGCACCCTGTCGGCCCGGGGCTGGACCCGCGACGGCGGTGACCTGTTCGACGTGCTGGGCCGGCTCGACAAGGCGGGCGCGGCCCGTTACGTGGTCACCGACATCACCAAGGACGGCACCATGCGCGGGCCGAACCTGGAGCTGCTGCGCGAGGTCTGCTCGGCCACCGACCGCCCGGTGATCGCCAGCGGCGGGGTGTCCACGCTCGACGACCTGCGGGCGCTGAAGGCGCTGGAGCCGAACGGCGTGGAGGGTGTGATCGCGGGGAAGGCGCTCTACGCGGGCGCGTTCACGGTGGCCGAGGCTCTCGAGGCGTTGCGCCAGGCCTGACGGAGCGCCGCCTCCGCCGCCTTGATCGCTGGCCGGGCGGCGGAGGCCTCACGCCACGCGATCACCACGCGGCGGCGTGGCTCCGGCGTCAGCTTCACCACCCGTACACCCTCGGGCAATTGATTTGATCTCGCGAGGCGGGGAATCACCGCGACGCCCAGCCCCGCCGAGATCAGCGTCAGCTGAGTCTCGAACTCGCCGACGTGGAAGTCGGGCTGCACGCCCGGCAGCACCCGCAGCAGCCACTCGTGGCAGATGTCGCCGGCCTTGGCCGCGATCCAGCGTTCGTCGCGCGCCTTGGCCAGCGTGGTCGCGGCGCCGAAGCGATGACCACTCGGCACGATCAGGTCGGCCACGTCCCAGCCCAGCTCCACGTGGGTGATGCCGCTCGGATAGCGCAGCGCCACCTCGGGCCAGTCGTCGAGCACGGCCAGGTCGACGTGCCCGCGGTGCAGCATGTCGAGCCCCTCGTGCGGGTTGACCTCGACCAGGCCCGTGGTCAGTTGCGGATGGTCCGAGGCCAGGCGGTGCAGGGCGTACGGGAGGAGCGCGCGGCACGCGGTGGCGAACGCGGCCACGGTCAGCCGCCCGATCACCGTGTCGCGATGGGCGGCCAGCGCCGCCTCGGCCTCGTCGACGGTGGCCAGCACCTTCTCCGCGTGCCGGGCCAGCACCTGCCCGGCCTCGGTGAGCCGCAGCCGCCGGCCGTCCTTCTCGACGAGTGTGGCGCCGGTCTCGCGCTCGAGCTTGGCCAGCTGCTGGGAGACCGCGGACGGCGTGCAGTGCAGCGCCTCACCGGCCGCGAGCACCGTCTTGTAGCTGGCCACGGCGTGCAGGGCCCGCAGGCGCCCCAGGTCAATCATGTAGCGAGGCTACATTAACGGCTTACTATTTTTCGCTGGTGCTTAATGGTATTTCTCGCGAGGGTCAACGCATGAGACCACGCGACATCGGTATCGCGGTCGCCGTCACCGCCGTCTGGGGCTTCAACTTCGTGGTGATCCAGACCGGGCTCGACCATTTCCCGCCGCTGCTGTTCAACGCCCTGCGCTTCAGCCTGGCCGCCTTCCCCGCCGTGCTCTTCGTGGGCCGCCCGCAGGTGCCGTGGCGCTGGATCATCGCGGTGGGCCTGATCCTGGGCGTCACCAAGTTCTCGCTGCTGTTCGCGGGCATGGCGGCCGGGATGCCGGCCGGCTTGAGCTCGCTGGTGCTGCAGAGCCAGGCCGTCTTCACGCTCGGCTTCGCGGTGTTGCTGCTGCGGGAGCGGCCCCGACCCGTACAACTGATCGGTCTGCTTCTGTGCGTCGCCGGCGTTGCCCTGGTCGCCACACGCATGGGCACGAACCTCGGCGCGTTCCTGCTGATCGTCGGCGCGGGCGCCGCGTGGGGCCTGTCGAACATCGCCACCCGCAAGGCCTCGCCGCCGGACACGCTGCGCTTCATGGTCTGGGTCAGCGCGGTCGCCTCGGGGCCGCTGATCCTGCTCACGCTGGCCTCCTCCGAAGACCTCTCGGCGCTGCGCGCCATCGACCTCGAAGCCCTCGGAGCCCTGGCCTACGTCGCGCTGATCTCGACGCTTGCGGCTTTCGCGGGCTGGGGCTTCCTTCTTCGGGTGTACGGGGCCAGCACCGTCGCGCCATTCTCGATGCTGGTCCCTTTCTTCGGCCTGGCTTCGGCCGCCCTGTTTCTGGGCGAGCCCCTCCACACGGTCGACATCGTGGGCGGCGCCCTGGTCGTCGGCGGCGTCCTGCTGGGCCTTTCGTTAAGGTTGCCGCATGACAGTTGCGGTGCGCGTGATCCCCTGCCTCGACGTGGACGACGGCCGGGTGGTCAAGGGCGTCAACTTCGTCGACCTGCGTGACGCCGGCGACCCGGTCGAGCTGGCCGCGGCCTACGACGCGGCCGGCGCCGACGAGCTGACCTTCCTCGACGTGACGGCCTCGTCCGCGGGCCGGGGCACCATGCTCGACGTGGTCCGCCGCACCGCCGAGTCGGTCTTCATCCCGCTGACGGTGGGCGGGGGCGTCCGCTCGGTCGACGACGTCGACGTCCTGCTGCGCGCCGGCGCGGACAAGGTCGGCGTGAACACGGCCGCCATCGCCCGCCCCGAGCTGATCAGCGAGATCGCCCAGCGCTTCGGCAACCAGGTGCTGGTCCTCTCGCTCGACGTCCGCCGCGCCGCCGGCCAGCCGAGCGGCTGGGAGGTGACCACCCACGGCGGGCGCCGGAGCGCGGGCCTCGACGCCATCGAGTGGGCCCGCACGGTGGCCGCGCTGGGCGCCGGCGAGATCCTGCTCAACTCGATGGACGCCGACGGCACCAAGGCGGGTTTCGACCTCGACCTGATCGCGGCGGTGCGCGCGGTGGTCGACATTCCGGTCATCGCCAGCGGCGGAGCCGGAAAGGTCTCCCACTTCGCCCCCGCGGTGGCATCGGGCGCCGACGCGGTCCTGGCGGCGAGCGTCTTCCACTTCGGAGACCTGACCATCGGCGAGGTGAAAGAGAGCCTCCGGGAAGCCGGCAACCCGGTCCGCTAGCGCCCGTCGGCCAGCCGGATGCTGTATTCCCGGACCGCCGTCGCATAGGTCTGCTCGTCCAGCGTCCAGTCCGACTCCCCGGGGGTGGCCGCCCGGTTCAGCTGCGCCTGCAACGTCATCACCGCCGACGACAGGCCGCTGAACGGCCTCGTCCGCCACAACTGCTCGCCGGCCGGCGCCACCTCGACCAGATCGTCCTCGACCACGATCAGCCCGGCCCCCGCGAGCCGGCGCACCGACTCCTCCAGGTCGGACCGGCTCGGGACACTGTGGTGCAGGAAGTCGGCCGCCGCCAGCAGGTCGGCCAGGCTCGCCCCGGTCACCGGTAGGGCCGCGTGCATCGCCCGGTCGCGCTCGAGGCGCTCGGCGATGACCGCGGACACGAAGATCCATGCGTCGTTCCACTGCCAGCTGCCCGCCCCCATGCGGCAATGATGCCGCGACGCCACCGCCCTCGGAAGCGGATGTGTCGCGATGATCACAAGACTGTGATGCTGTCATGCCTCGCTGACTCGATTTTGCAGGCGTCCAATCCGGACACATCACCCGAAGGTGTACGCCCGGTGAGTGATGGTGTATGAACTCGGATGAGTGACGCGGCTCAATGGGCCAGGGCGGGCCGCGCGTCGCCGGTACGCACCGTGCACAGCGGCAGGAACAGCTGCGCGAGAGGGCCGATGGCCAGCGCGTACGCGATGGTGCCGATGCCCACCGTGCCGCCGAGGAAGAAGCCGACGATCAAGACCAACACCTCGATCGACGTACGGACCAGACGGATCGACAGGCGCGGGAAGCGGCCCACCACACCCGTCATCAGACCGTCGCGCGGGCCGGGCCCGAACCGGCTGCCGATGTACAGGCCGGTGGCCAGGCCGTTCAGCAGGATGCCGCCGACCAGATAGCCGACCCGGGCCGGGATCGTGCCGCCCTCGGGCAGCACCGCCAGGGCCCCGTCGACCGCGAAGCCGACCACGACCAGGTTGGCCACCGTCCCGAAGCCGGGGCGCTGCCGCAGCGGGATCCACAGGAGCAGCACAGGAATGCCGACCAGGATGACGACCCAGCCGAAGCTGATGCCGGTGGCCTCGGCCAGGCCCTGATGGAAGACGTCCCACGGGTTGAGCCCCAGCGCCGACTGGATCGTGAGGGCCATGCTGACGCCGTACAGGATGAGGCCGGCGAACAGCTGGACGGTCCGCCGGGTGAGACGACGATCTCGGTTGTCACGTGGTTGCACGAGTGCCAGTCTTAAGGCCAATCGCGGGATTCCAAAGTGCCAATCTGCCGGAGGTGGACGTGACCACAACGATTCGCGGGGGCCAATTGAGCCGCCTGCTCGGCCAGTGGCATTCGCTTCCGGGCCGCCACCGCAGTCCCGACTACGCCGCGCTGGCCGGGGCCGTGCGCGGCCTGCTCGCCGACGGCCGTCTGCCCCTGGGCGTGCGGATGCCGGCCGAACGGGAGCTGGCCGAGGCGCTCGCCGTCAGCCGGACGACGGTCTCGGCCGCGTACCGGACCCTGCGGGAGAGCGGCCATCTGACCAGCCGGAGAGGCGCCGGAAGCTGGACCACCCTGCCCCACGGCCATCGGGTGGCCCCGTCGGGTCTGTGGGCCGCCGGCGACGACCAGGACGTGATCGACTTGGGTGTGGCCGCCTCGGCCGCGCCCGCCGAGCTGGTGACGGCCGCGCACGACGCCGCCTCCGACCTGCCCCGCTACCTGGGCAGCGCCGGCTACCACCCGACCGGCCTGGGCGAGCTCCGGGAGGCGGTCGCGGCCGGTTACGCCGCGCGCGGCGTGCCCACGTCGGCCGAGCAGATCCTGATCACCGGCGGCACCCAGCAGGCCCTCGACCTGGTGCTGCGCCTGTCGGTCCCGGCCGGTTCGCCGGTGCTGGTGGAGGCGCCCACCTATCCGAACGCGCTGGCCGCACTGTCGGCCCGCCGCGCCCGCTTGAGCACACACGGCCTCGACACGGCCACCGGCTGGGACGGCGAGATGCTGCTGGGTGCGCTGCGCCAGACCCGACCCCGCGTCTCGTACGTGATCCCCGAGTTCCACAACCCGACCAGCCACCTGATGACCGCCGACCTGCGCGAACGCCTGGTGGCCACGGCACACGCGACCGGCACCGAGCTGATCGTCGACGAGTCGTTCGTCGACCTGCCGTTGGACGACCAGGAGATGCCCCCACCGGTGGCCGTCTTCGACCGGCACAGCCGCGTCGTCTCCATCGGCGGCATGAGCAAGGCCTACTGGGGCGGCCTGCGCATCGGCTGGGTCCGCGCCTCGGCCCCGCTGGTGCAGCGCCTGGCCGCCATCCGCGTGGGCGTCGACATGGCCAGCCCCGTCCTCGAGCAGCTGGTCGCCGTCCGCCTCATGCACCAGGCCACCCAGATCGTGAAGGCCCGCCGCGAGGAGCTCCGCCTCCAACGAGACGCCCTGGTCACAGCCCTGCGCGCGTCGCTGCCGGAGTGGAGCTTCGTGCTACCGGCGGGCGGCGTCTCCCTGTGGGCCGAGCTCGACGGCCCGATCTCCAGCGCGCTCTCCCGGGCGGCCGAGGACGTGGGCGTCCGTTTGGCTCCCGGCCCGCGCTTCGGCTTGGACGGCACCTTGGAACGCTTCCTGCGCCTGCCGTTCACCCTCCCCGCCGAAGACCTGATCGAGGCCGTACGCCGCATCGCCACCGTCCGCCACGACCTGGACCGAGCCACGAGCCCGTCCTGGCGCTCTCCCACAGTCATCGCCTGACCCACCCCGCGCCCAGCCCACCGTGCCGCGCGCCCAGCTCGGGCCGCGCGCCCAGCTCGGGCCGCGCGCGCCCGGCTCGCCGCGCCGCGCGTCCAGCCCGGCTCGCCGCGCCGCGCGTCCAGCCCGGCTCGCCGCGCCGCGCGTCCAGCCCGGGCATGCGCGCCCGGCCCACCGCGTGGCCAGCCCTCCGCCCGCGCGCTTGTTCGCGCCGCGGGCGGCTGGCCACGGCGCTCGGGTTGCCGGTCAGACCAGCCAGACGCCGTCGCGCATGAGGGTGCGGCCGGCCAGTTCGTTCACCTCCCGCCAGGCCTGGACGCGCTCGGGGCGCAGGACGAGAAAAGCGTAGGAATCACCGGCCGTGCGGGGATCCCAGTCGTTCTGGGCGGCATAAGCCTCACCGGCCGGACCCGACTCGGCGACCGGAATCGTCCTTTCCAGCACGGCATCGATCATCACCACATCGCGCGTGCCGCCCAGCGCGACGCGCACGCGCCCGTGGGCAGCCAGGTTGCGCCCGGTCGGCGACCCCGTGTCGGTGGCCAGCAGAACCCGTTCCCCGAACCACGCGATCGTCAGCGGAACCAGATGGGGCTCGTCGCCGTCGGCCGTCGCCACCCAGGCATCGGCGACCGGCGCGCTGAGTTTCGCCAGCACATCCGCCTTACGCTCCGCCTTCGAGCGGGGTTCCTCGGCCATCACAGTCCTCCTTGACTAGCGCTCTTTCTACCAGCCCCCTCCGACACTTTTCGTGCCGCGACTCTTCGCTTGACCCTCGACCTGGTGGAGGCCTCAGGATCGTGTTGTCGAGGGCGGCCGGTGACCGAGGGAGCGACGATGGATCTGGACAATCCGGTGCTGAAGCTGTGCCAGGAGGGAATGCGGGCCGAGTCGGAGGGGCGGCCGTCGGACGCTAGGGCGTTGTTCGAGCAGGCGTGGGCAGCGCGCACTGACGACTACGACGCTTGCGTCGCGGCGCACTACCTCGCCCGCCGGCAGGACGATCCCGCAGAGGTTCTCCGGTGGAACCAGGAGGCGCTGCGGCATGCCGACGCCGTCGGCGACGAGAGGGTGGCCGCCTTCTACCCGTCCCTGCTCGTCGGTATGGCAATGGCTCATGAGCAGTTGGGCGACATCGTCGCCGCGCGCGCCGCTTTCGAGCGGGCAGCCGACCACGAGGGCGCGTTGCCGCCGGGCCCGTATGGCGAGCAGTTGCGGACGGCCGTCTCCGAGGGGTTGAGCAGGATGGGTTGACCTTCGCAACCTTCCCGGCCGCCGGGGGTGAGCAGCGTGGGTTGACGTTCGCGATCCCGGCCCGCCGGGGGTGAGCGGCGTGGGTTGACGTTCGCGATCCCGGCCCGCCGGGGGTGAGCGGCGTGGGTTGACGTTCGCGATCCCGGCCCGCCGGGGGTGAGCGGCGTGGGTTGACGTTCGTGATCTTCCCAGCCCGCCCGGGGTGAGCGGCGTGGGTTCACGTCCGCGGTCTTCCCGGCCGGGCGCGGGGCGGCCGCGCTGTGGCGGCGCCCCGCGGGGAAGTGCTATTCGGGTGCGCCCTGGAAGAGGCCGAACAGGTTGCCGTCGGCGTCGCGGAGGGTGGCGGTCAGGCCGCCGCCGCCCACGTCCTTGGCGGGCTGCTCGACAGTGGCGCCGGCGGCGGTCAGGGATTTGGTGGTCGCCTCGATGTCGTCGACGTGGTAGTACGTGATCGGGCCCGCGGCCACGTCGCCGTGCGGGTTGAGGCCGATCTCGGGGGCGTCCGCCGGGCGGAAGCCCACGTAGTAGGGCTCGTCCATGTAGGGCTCCGTGCCGAGCAGGGACGTGTAGATCGCCTTGGCCGCGGTGAGGTCCTTGACCGGGATGGTGATCGTACGGATGGGCATGGCTTCTCCTCTGTCACAGCGGACCGGGGTGGCCCGTCACAACGTATGACGGGTGCCGAACGAGAGGTGTGACGATGAGCGAACTGGATCTGCTGGCGGAGCGCTTCGAGACCGACCGGGCGCATCTGCGTGCCGTCGCTCAGCGGATGCTCGGTTCGGCCGACGAGGCCGATGACGCGGTGCAGGAGACCTGGGTGCGGCTGAGCCGCAGCGACACCAGCGAGGTCGGCAACCTGACCGGCTGGCTGACCACCGTGGTCTCCCGCGTCTGCCTCGACATGCTGCGCTCCCGGGCCGCGCGGCGGGAGGATCCCACAGACCTTCCCACGACGGCGTACGACGGCGGGCCCGGCCCCGAGCAGCAGGCGCTTCTCTCCGACGCCATCGGGCCGGCGCTGCTGCTCGTGCTCGACACGCTGGGCCCGAGCGAGCGGCTGGCTTTCGTGCTGCACGACATGTTCGCCGTGCCTTTCCCGGAGATCGCCGAGATCGTCGGGTGTACGCCGGCGGCCGCGCGCCAGCTGGCCAGCCGGGCCCGGCGGCGGGTGCAGGGGGAGCGGGTGCCCGACGACGACGGCACCGACCGGCGGCGGGCCGTGGTGAGCGCGTTCCTGATCGCCGCGCGGGCCGGCGATTTCAGCGCACTGCTCACGCTGCTCGATCCCGGTGTCGTGCTGCGCGCCGACCCCGAGGCCGTGAAGATCGGGGCGACCGCGGTGCTCACCGGGGCCGGCGAGGTGGCCGGCCGGTTCAACGGTGGCGCCCAGTCGGCGCGCCTGGCCTTCCTCGACGGCGAGCCGGGCCTGGTCTGGGCGGTCGGCGGGCAGGTCCGGGTGGCTTTCGTCTTCGGCTTCGAGGGCGACCGCGTGAGCCGCATCGACCAGCTGGCCGACCCGTCCGCCATCGAGGCGATGACCATCGACATCAGGCCCAACAGCGAGCTCTGACGGCGCGGCGGCGAGCTTCGAAGGCGCGGCGGCGAGCTGAGAGCGGGCGGCGGCGAGCTGAGAACGGGCGGCGGCGAGCTGAGAACGGGCGGCGGCGAGCTGAGAACGGGCGGCGGCGAGCTTCGGGGGCGCGGCGGCGAGCGATAAGGCGCGGGCGGTGAAGACAACGGCGGCCGGGGAAGCCCCGGCCGCCGTGTGGGTGATGCTGTCAGATCTGGGCGAGGGAGCCCGCGTACATCTGGTTGATCTGCTCGGAGAAGTTGGTCTCGACCGAGCGGCGCTTGATCTTCATCGAGGGGGTGATCTCGCCGGCCTCGATGCTCAGGTCGCGGGGGAGGATCGCGAACTTCTTGACGGTCTCCCAGCGGTTGAGTTTGCCGTTGAGCTCCTGGATGTAGCCGTCGATCAGCTTCTCGGTCTCGGGCGCGCAGCAGATGTCCTGGTAGCTCTTGCCGGCCAGCGGGCCGTTGGCGGCCCAGCCCTTGATGGCGTCCTCGTCGAGCGAGACCAGCATGGTGACGAAGTTGCGGGCCTGGCCGATGACGACCGCCTGGGACGTGTACGGGCAGACCGCCTTGAACATGCCCTCGATCGCGGACGGGGCGATGTATTTGCCGCCGGACGTCTTGACCAGGTCTTTCTTGCGGTCGGTGACCCGGAGGAAACCGTCGGCGTCGAGCTCGCCGATGTCGCCGGTGCGCAGGAAGCCGTCCTCGGTGAACGCCTCCGCCGTCTCCTTCGGCAGGTTGTGGTAGCCGCGCATCACCGGCGCGCCGCGCAGCAGCACCTCGCCGTCGGTGTCGATGCGGCACTCGAGGTCGCCCAGGGGCAGGCCCACTGTGCCGATCTTCAACTTGTCGAGGCGGTTGACGAAGTTGGCCGCGCTGCTCTCGGTCAGGCCGTAGCCCTCCATGATCGGCAGGTTGGCGGCGGCGAAGAACTCGGCGATGTCGCGGCTGAGCGGGGCCGAGCCGCTGACCAGCACGCGCAGGCGACCGCCGAGCTTGGTCTGCAGCTTGCTGAAGACCAGGCGCTCGGCCACCGCGAACTTGAGCTTCAGGGCGCCCGGCAGCGGCTTGCCGGCCTGCTCGAGCGCGACCTTCTGCTTGCCGACCTCGACCGCCCAGTGGAAGATCTTGGCCTTGGCCCCGCCACCCTCGAGGGCCGTGGTGACCGTTTTGTTGTAGACCTTTTCGAAGATGCGGGGCGCGGCGCACATCAGCGTCGGCTTGACCACCGCGAGCATGTCGACCAGCTTGTCGACGCGGCCGTCGACGTATGTCGGCACGCCCACGTGGATGATGCCGCAGAGCAGCGTCTTGCCGAACGAGTGCGACAGCGGCAGCCACAGGTATTGCAGGTCGGTCGACTCGAACAGGCCGAGGCCCTGCTGGGCGACGCCCTCCCAGGTCCAGCCCGCGTGCAGCAGCTGCACGCCCTTGGGCCGGCCGGTGGTGCCGGAGGTGTAGATGAGCGTGGCGAGGTTGTCGGGGCCGATGCCCTCGACGACCTCGGAGATGAGCGACGGGTGGGAGCGCAGGGCGGCCGCGCCGCGCTCCTCGAGCTCGGTCAGCGTCAGCTGGGGCGGGGTCGCGCCGGCGTCGGCCGGGCCGTCGATGATGACGACGTGGGTGACGGCGGTGTCGACGCCGGAGATCTTCAGGGCCTGCTTCGCGTTCTCGGCGATCAGGATCTTGGAGCCGGAGTCGGCGACGATGTAGCTCGCGTCCTCGGGCTCGGTGGTCGGGTAGACCGTGGTGGTCGCCGCGCCCGCGCAGTTGATGCCGAGGTCGGCAAGCACCCACTCGAACCGGGTGCCGGAGAGGATGGCGACCCTGTCCTCGAGGCCCACGCCCAGCTCGCGCAGGCCCGCCGCGATCGCCGTCGCCCGCTCGCCGACCTGCGCCCACGTGTGCCAGACCATGCCGGTGTCGTCGGCGTTGGGCACGGCGAAGGCCTGGCCGTTCGGCGTCGCGGCCACCCGCTTGAAGAACATGTCGGGGATCGACCGGTACGGGACCTCGAGAGCCATCGGCGCCGCCTTCAGATGCAGGAACGGGGGAGTTAACGAACTTGTTACCGCAGAGTATTGGTGACGGGGCGGGAGGGCTAGTGGCACGGCGCCTCACATCGAGTCTATCGACCGGGAGACCCGGTCGTCTCACAGCGTGAAACCGGCGAGTAACTCTAGGGACCTGTGTGCCGCAGGGCGGGCGCGAGCGAGGCGGTGACCGCCGAGACGGCCACGACCGCGGCGAAGACCAGGATGGCCGGGCGGGGGCCGGCGGCGGTGACCAGCAGGCCGGCCAGCAGGGGCGCGGCCGCGGCGGCCGACATGGCCGCCATGAAGATGACGCTGAGGACGCGGCCCTGCAGCGCGTCCGGGGTGATCGCGGCCTGGTGGGCGAAGAGCGCCGCGTTGCAGGCCGGGCCGGCGAAGACCGCCACCGCGACCGGCGCCGCCGTGGCCACGCCGATGGCCGGGATCGCGCTGACCGTCAGGAAGGCGAAGGCGGCCCAGCACAGCGAGCGGATCAGCCGGGCGAACGGCAGCCAGCGGTGCAGGGCCGGCGCGGCCAGGGCGCCGAGCAGGCCGCCGGCGCCGACGATGGTCTCGGTCAGCCCGATGACGCCGGGGGCCGTGCCGTGGTCCTGGAGGGTCACGATGATCGTGAAGATCGTCCCGGTCAGGGCAAAATTGAGCGGCGCCGCGATGATCAGCACCGAGCGCAGGAACGCGTTGGCGAAGACGAACCGCAGGCCCTCGGTGAGAGCCGCGAGGTGGCTGCCGGGCCGGTTGCGGGAGGTCTGCATCGGCTTGCGGATCAGGGCGACCCCGATCAGCGAGGCCAGGTACGACACCGCGTTGCCGACGAAGGGCAGGGCGTGGGTGATCCCGAAGAGCAGGCCGCCGAGCGGGGGACCAGCCAGCGAGGTGCCGTAGCTGCGGGCCTCGTTGCGGGCGACCGCCGCCGGCAGGTGCGGCACGGGGACCAGGCTGCGCACGGCGGCGTGCTCGGTGGTGTTGAAGAAGGCGCCGCAGACCGCGTCGATCACCGCCACCACGATGATCGTGGACAGGTTGGCGTGCCCGGCGACGACGGCGACGGCCAGTGCGGCGAACGCCAGCAGCCGGACGACGTCGCAGGCGAGCAGGGCGGTGCGGCGGTTGATCTGGTCGGCCAGGACCCCGGCCGGCAGGCGGCAGGCGAGCTTGGTGACCTGGGCGGCGGTGCCGACGGCGCCGGCCTGCACGGCCGAGCCGGTCACCTCGAGCACGAGCAGCGGGACGGCGAGCTGCGCGATGGTGGCCCCGAGGTCGGACAAAGTCTGACTTGTCCACAGAAGATTGAACTCGCGGTTGCGCCAGAGGCTCGGCACTGTCCGCGATTCCATGGTCACCCAACGCAGGATATGTACTGCATCCCGTATCCCGCAGAACTCCGGCCCGCGCTCACGCGCGGGCCGGGCGTCGATCCGTACGAAATGGAAGGGTTTAAGGGGCCAGGTAGAGCAGGCGGTTCGGCGAGCCGGTGCCGGGGCTCGTGACCACGCCGGTGGTGGCGCCGTTGACGAGGCTGTCGCGCACCTGGGCCGGGGTGAGGCCCGGGCTGCCGGAGAGGACGCGGGCGGCCGCGCCGGCGACGTGCGGGCTGGCCATCGACGTGCCGCTGATCGTGTTGGTCGCGGTGTTCGACGTGTACCAGTCCGACGTGATCGACGAGCCGGGCGCGAACAGGTCGAGGCAGGTGCCGTAGTTGGAGTAGCTGGCCCGCGCGTCGGTGCTGGTGGTGGCGCCGACCGTGATGGCGGCGGCGACCCGGGACGGCGACGAGTTGCAGGCGTTGGCGTTGGAGTTGCCCGCGGCCAGGGCGTAGGTGACGCCCGAGGTGATCGACCGGGAGACGGCGCTGTCGAGGGTGCTGCTGACGCCGCCGCCGAGGCTCATGTTGGCCACGGCCGGCTTGACCGCGTTCGTGGTGACCCAGTTGACGCCGGCGATGACGCCGGCCGTGGTGCCGCTGCCCGAGCAGTTGAGCACGCGGACGCCGACCAGGCGGACCTGCTTGGCGACGCCGTACGTGGTGCCGCCGACCGTGCCCGCCACGTGCGTGCCGTGGCCGTTGCAGTCGACACCGCCGGAGCCGACCGCGTCGTAGCCGTACGACGCCCGGCCGCCGAAGTCGTTGTGCGTGTATTTGATGCCGGTGTCGATGATGTACGCGGTGACGCCCGAGCCGGTCGTCGTGTACGAGTACGTCGTGCTCAGTGGACGGTTCCGCTGGTCGATGCGGTCGAGGCCCCAGGTCGCGTTGGCCTGCGTGGCCAGCAGCGAGACCGTCTGGTTCTGCTCGACGTAGGCGACGTCCGGGCTCGCCGCGAGGCGCTTGGCCTGGTACGCGGTCATCCCGGCCTCGTACGCGTTGATCGAGCCGAAGCTCTGCCGCACCTGGCCGCCGAAGCTCTTGGCCAGCGTCGCCGGCGTCTTGGCGCCGGCCTTGAGGACCACGATGTAGCTGCCGGGCACCGCGGTGGCCGTGCCGTCCAGGCGGATCTCGCCGGTGGCGGCGGCCGCGGCCGGGGTGGCCGTCGCGGCCGCGGTGATCGCGGCGAACAAGCCCGCGATCAGAATGCGTCTCTTCGCCATGCTCTTCCTCTCTCGGCCCCGTGATATTGACGAGCGCCAATAAGCATATACGGAGTGTCACGAAGAGGAGGCATACCGTGTGGGCCATATCGGGGCTCAGAATGTGCTGGTGGATCTGATCATTCCGCCCGGCGGGAACAAGACGGTCGCCGTCTACCGTGCCCTGCGGGAGGCCATTGTGGACGGCCGGCTGCCGTCGGGGTCGCGGCTCCCGGCGACCCGGGCGCTCGCCGCCGACCTCGGCATCGCGCGCGGCAGCGTCGCCGGCGCCTACGAGCGGCTGGCCGCCGAGGGATACCTCTCCGCTCAGGTGGGCGCGGGCACCTTTGTCGCCTACCAGCCGGCCAAGCGGGCATCGCGGCGGGAAGCGGGGGCGCTGAAGCCGCGCAAGGGGTGGGCCTTCGCGCCACTGCCGACGAGTGGGGGCGCGCCGCCTCCGCGCTACGACTTCCGGGTCGGCATCCCGGACGCCGGGCTCTTCCCGTTCGACGCCTGGCGGCGCCTGCTCATCGCCGAGACCCGGCTGCGGGCCAACAGCCTGGGCACCTACGCGGAGCCGTCCGGCCACCCGGCCCTGCGCGCGGCCATCGCGCGCTACCTCGGCGTGGCCCGGGGCGTGCGGGCGAGCGAGGCCGACATGGTCATCACCAACGGGACTCAGCACGCCCTCGACCTGATCGGCCGAGTGCTGATCACGCCGGGTGACGTGGTCGCGGTCGAGGACCCGGGATATCCGCCCGCCCGGCGCCTGTTCGCCTCGCTCGGCGCCCGGGTCGCCGCCGTGCCGGTCGACGCCGAGGGTCTGGTCGTCGACGCGATCCCGTCGTCGTCCACTTTGGTCTACACGACGCCGTCGCATCAGTTCCCGCTCGGCCGGGCGATGAGCGCGAACCGCCGCCGCGAGCTGCTCGACTGGGCCGGCCGCCGCTCGGTGGCGATCGTCGAGGACGACTACGACAGCGAGTTCCGCTTCCTGTCGCGGCCGCTGGAGCCGCTCTACAGTCTCGACACCGCGGGCCGGGTGCTCTACGCCGGCACCTTCTCCAAGAGCATGCTCCCCTCGCTGCGCACCGGTTTCCTGCTCACCCCGCCCGGTCTGCGCGACGCCCTGGTCGCGGCCCGGCAGATGGGCGACGGCCACGGCCAGCCGGCCGTGCAGGCCGCGCTGGCCCGCTTCATCGACGACGGCCTGCTGGCCCGGCACGTGCGCAAGGCGGGCAAGGCCTACGCCGTGCGGCACCGGCAGCTCGTCGCCGCGCTGATCGCCACCGGAGGCCTCGAGGCGATCCCGTCCGCCGCCGGCCTGCACCTGGCCGCGGTCACCCCCGTCGACTCGACCGCGGTGGTCAGGGCGGCCGCGCGGGCCGGGATCGGCCTCGACGACCTGCGCACCTACTTCGCCGATCAGTCCGCCGGGCAGACCGGCCTCGTGTTCGGGTTCGGCGCGGCCGACCCGTCGCTGATCGGCGAGGGGATGGCGCTGCTGGCCGGGATCCTGGCCCGCCACGCCTGATAGGCGATCGCGCCCGCCGCGACGACCAGGCTCAGCAGCGCCGGCGGCCCGGTCAGGCCGAGCAGGGCCACCACCGCCACGAAGGCCACCGCGGCCACCACCCGCTGCCGGCCGGCCAGCAGCTTGATCGCGGCCGCCGTGCCGATCACGTAGACCAGCGTGAAGCAGCCGGTGACCAGCAGCATCATCGTGTGCAGGTCGATCGGCAGCACCACCGAGATCAGGCTGCCGGCCAGCACGGCGAGCAGCGCCTTGCGCGGCGTGCCGAACGGCCGCGCCGGCAGCGCCCCGTCGCGGGCCAGCGCCGCCCCGAGCTGCGACGACCCGGCGAAGTACGCGTTGACCGCGCCGGCCGTCAGCAGCAGGGCCACGACGGCCGTGAGCGCGCGCACCGGCCCGCCCACCCCGGCCGCGAGCAGGTCGGCCAACGGCGCCTGGCTCTCGCCGAGCGTCGGCCCGAGGACCAGCACGCTGGTGACGGCCACGGTCAGGTAGAGCCCGCCGACGACCACCACCGCGATCGCCGTGGCCCGGGGGACGTCGCGCCGCGGATGGCGGTACTGCCCGGACAGTGACGACACCGCCTCCCAGCCGGCGAAGCCCCAGATGAGCACCGCCACGGCCGTGCCGACGCCGGCCCAGCCGTGCGGGGTGAACGGCGTCAAGTTGTCCCATCGCGCATGCGGCAGCGCGGTGATCACGGTGAGGAGCAGCAGCACCGCGAGCGTGCCGGTGAGCGCGAGCTGGGCCCGGCCCGAGACCCGGAGCCCGAACCAGTTCATCACCGCGACCGTGCCGACGACCACCAGGAACGTGCCGATCACGGTGGCCCGGCCGCCGCCGATCACATCGGCCACATAGCCTCCCGCGAACGCGGCGGCGGCCGGCGCGCCCAGCGGCACCGCGAAGAAGAAGCACCAGCCGACGGCGGCCGCCGCCCGTGGCCCGAACGCCAGCCGGACGAAGGTGGAGACGCCGCCGGCGTCTGGATGTCGGGCCCCGAGCGCCGCGAAGGTCCAGGCCAGGGGCGCCGAGAGCACGATCAGCGCGACCCAGGCGACCAGCGAGGCGGGGCCGGCGACGTCGGCGGCCAGGGCGGGCAGGGAGATCACGCCGGTGCCGAGCACGGCGCCGATGCTGAGGGCGGTGCCCTGGGCCACGGAAAGCTTCATGGCGACAACGCTAGGGGCGCATTGGCCCGCGCACGTAGGCCAATCAAGCCCTGATCGGTTGGGCCAATCAGAGACCCAGTGAGGCGTCACGCAACCGGGCCGCATCGCCGGTGATGTCCACGCGCGCAGCGTCCTTGCGGCCGGTGAGGAAAAGTGCGATTTCACCGGGATTTCCGGACAAAGTGGCTATCGGTGCGGGGCCGACGGTCAGCGAGCCAAAGCCTTCGGAGCGGATCTCCACCGACAGTCGAGCCCGGCGCAGGGCGAGCTTGGCGGTCATTCGCACGGCCTTCCAGAGCGCCGTCTCTTCACCCGGGGAAAGGGAGCGCGGCTCCCACGACGGCTGCGCCCGCCGCGCGTCCTCGTGGTGCACGAAGAACTCGACGACATTGGTCACCTCGTCCAGCAACGGATTGCTGACCGGGCTCCACCACGGCGGCGTCCGCAATTCGGAGATCACTTTTTCGTACGGCTGGGAAGCCTTGGCCAGGCGCACGCGTTCACCGTGACCGTGCAGGGGTGGCAGGAGGATGCCGGCCGAGGCGTCGGGCCGCCGGTCGCGCACGACCAGGTGGGCCGCGAGATCGCGGGTCGTCCATCCCTCGCACAGGGTCGGCTGGTCCGGTCCGAGCGAAAGCAGCAGGTCGGCGAGGAGCCGGCGTTCGCTGCGGGCATAGGCGGTCACGAACGTGATCGTAGACACATTGTCGTACCTGTGAACGAACGGCGCCCGTTCGGCAGGATGGGGAAGTAAGGCCGGAACCCCCGGCGAACACTTACCAGTCAGGTAGGAAATTGAGCAGCAGGACCAGCCGCGATGTGCTGGGACGGGGACTGCGCGTGCTGGGACAGGCGATTCGTACCGAACCGCGCCTGTTCACCGTCGGGGTCGTCGGCAGCAGCGTCTTCGGCCTTCTGGTCATCGCGAACTCGTACGTGGTGGGTTATGTCATCGGCCATGTCGTCGTGCCCGCCTTCAGCAGCGGCCATGCCGGCACCGGCGAGCTCGCGCTGATCGCGGCCGTCTTCCTCGGCCTGAGCGCGCTGCGCGTGGCCAGCGTCTTCGGCCGTCGCCTGGGCGCGGGCTTCATGCAGTTCCGCCTCCAGGCCCGCTATCGCCGGGCGGTGACCAGCCGCTATCTGTCGCTGCCGCCCGCGTGGCATCAGCGGCACGCCACCGGCACCCTGCTGTCGAACGCGAACTCCGACGTCGAGGCCGCCTTCGTGCCGATCGCGCCGCTGCCGTTCGCGGTCGGCACGATCGTGATGATCATCGCGGCGGTGGTCGCGCTGTTCTTCACCGATCCGGTGCTGGCGCTGGTCGGTGTCACGCTCTTCCCGGCGCTGTTCGGGCTGAACTTCGTCTATTCGCGGGCCATGTCGCCGCGGCAGATCCGGGCTCAGCGGATGCGGGCCAAGGTCAGCGCGGTCGCGCACGAGAGCTTCGACGGCGCGCTGGTCGTCAAGACGATGGGCCGCGAGGCCGACGAGTCGCGCCGGTTCGGGGTCTTCGTGACCGAGCTGCGCGACGCGCTGATCTCCGTGGGCCGGCTGCGCGGTCTGTTCGACCCGCTGATGGACGCCCTGCCCAGCCTGGGCACGCTGGCCGTGCTGCTGCTCGGCGCGTGGCGCCTGGAGTCGGGCGCGATCACCGTGACCGAGCTGGTCACCGTGAGCTTCCTCTTCACGGTGCTGGCCTTCCCGGTGCGCGCGATCGGGTGGGTGGTGGCGGAGCTGCCGCGCAGCGTGGCCGGGTGGGAGAGGGTCCAGGCCGTCCTTTCGGCGACGGGCGATTTGTCGTACGGCGACAAGACCGCCGACGCCGAAGGGGCCGCCGAGCTGCGATTCGACAGGGTCGACTTCCGGTACGGGGACGGGCCGCTGGTCCTGCGCGACGTCTCGTTCGCCGTGCCCCGGGGCAAGACCGTCGCCCTCGTCGGCGCGACCGGCTCGGGCAAGTCGACCATCGCCTCGCTCGCGGTGCGCCTGATGGACCCGGTCGGCGGGCAGATCCTTCTGGACGACACGGAACTGCCGTCGCTCAGCGAGGCCGCGCTCGCGCGGGCGGAAGCCCTCGTACCGCAGATCCCTTTCATCTTCGACGACACCATCCGTGGCAACATCACGCTCGACCGCCCGGAAATTTCCGACAAGTCGGTCCGATGGGCGCTGGATCTCGCGCAGGCCGAGAAATTTGTCCGGAATCTCCCGCAGGAGCTGGACACGGCGGTCGGTGAGCGAGGCACCTCGCTGTCCGGCGGCCAGCGTCAGCGGATCACGTTGGCTCGGGCGCTCGCCGGCAAGCCCCGGCTGCTCGTGCTGGACGACGCCACGAGCGCGGTCGACCCCCGCGTGGAGGCCGACATCCTGGCCGCCCTGCGCGGCAACGACGCGGGCGCGTCGATCCTGGTCGTCGCCTATCGCCGGGCCACGATCGCCCTGGCCGACGAGGTGGTCTATCTCGAGCAGGGCAAGGTCGTGGCCACCGGCACCCACGCCGAGCTCCTGGCCGGCCATCAGGGTTACTCGGATCTCGTCACCGCGTACGAGAAGGCCGAAAGGGTCGAGGCATGACCGACGCAGGTACCTTCGCGACGATCAAGCGCGGGCTGGCGCTCTCTCCCGAGTTGCGCCCGGGCCTGGGCGGAACGATCGCGCTCGCCCTGGTGCAGATGGGCGGCCGGGTCGCCGTGCCGATCGCCGTCCAGCAGGGCATCGACCACGGCATCCGCGGCGACGGCGGGCCCGACCTGCAGTACGTCGTCGGCGTCGTCGCGGTCACCTTCGTCGCGCTGATGATCTCGACGCTGGCCGGTTACCTGATGACCCGGCGGCTGTTCACGGTCAGCGAGACCGCGCTCGGCGGCCTGCGCTCGCGCACGTTCCGGCACATCCACGACCTGTCGATGCTGCACCAGCAGTCCGAGCGGCGCGGCACCATGGTGTCCCGGGTGACCAGCGACGTCGACCAGATCTCGCAGTTCCTGCAGACCGGCGGCGTGCAGCTGCTGCTCGCCTCGGGCCAGCTGCTGGTCTCGACGATCGTCATGTTCGTCTACTCCTGGCAGCTCACCATCGTGGTGCTGCTCGCCTTCGGACCCTCGGTCGCGATCATCCGGCTCTTCCAGAAGCGGCTGGCCTCGGTCTACGCCGCGGTGCGCGAGCGCACCGGCGTCATGCTGGGCGCGGTCGCCGAGAGCGTCGTGGGTGCGCTGGTGATCAGGGCGTACGGGGTCGCCGGCCGCACCGAGAAGCGGCTCGACGAGTCGATCTCCGGTTTGCGGAGCGCGCAGCAGAAGGCCCTCAAGACCAGCGTGACCAGCTTCTCCAGCGGCGAGATCGGTGCCGGCCTGGCCCTGGCCGCCGTCGTCGTGGTCGGCGTGCTGATCGGCGAGGACGGCGGCCTGACCGTGGGCCGGCTGACCGCGTTCCTGTTCCTGGTGACGCTGTTCATCCAGCCGGTGCAGATCGCCACCGACATGCTCAACGAGGCGCAGAACGCGGTGGCCGGCTGGCGTCGCGTGCTCGACGTCCTCGACCTGAGCCCCGATGTGGCCGATCCGGACGACGTCGGCGTCGCTCTTCCGGTGGGACCTTTGTCCGTACGCTTCGACGACGTCTCTTTCCGCTACCCCGGCGGCCCGGTCGTGCTCCACGACGTCGATCTGGAGATTCCCGCCCGTACGAAGGTGGCCGTGGTCGGCGAGACCGGCAGCGGCAAGACGACCTTCGCCAAGCTGCTCACCCGGCTGATGGACCCGGCCGAGGGCGAGGTCCTGCTCTCCGGCACGCCGCTGACCTCGGTGCGTTTCTCGTCATTGCGCTCGCGCGTGGTGATGGTGCCGCAGGACGGCTTCCTGTTCGACGCGACAGTGGCCGAGAACATCCGGTTCGCCGAGCCGTCGCTCACCGACGAGCAGCTGACGGACGCCTTCGCCGAGCTGGGCCTGAAGGACTGGCTGGACGGGCTGCCGGGCGGGCTCGAGACCCCGGTGGGCGAGCGCGGCGAGGCGCTCAGCGTGGGGGAGCGGCAGCTGGTGGCGCTGGTCCGGGCGTACGTGGCCGATCCTGACCTGCTGGTCCTGGACGAGGCGACCAGTGCGGTAGACCCGGCCACGGAGGTGCGGCTCCAGCACGCCCTCGACACGGTGACCAGGGGGCGGACGACGGTGGCGATCGCACACCGGCTGTCCACGGCCCAGGCCGCGGACGAGGTGATCGTGGTGGACGCGGGCCGCGTCGTCCAACGCGGCCCGCACACCGAACTGGTACAGCAGGAGGGCTCCATCTACGCGAAGCTGTACGCCTCGTGGCTGGAGCAGACCCGGTGATTGATTACCGGGCGTAGAACTCGACTACGAGCTGCTCGTCGCACTGGACGCGGATCTCGGAGCGCTGGGGGATGCTGATCACCGTGGTGCGCAGGTCCTCCAGCACCGTGGACAGGTAGGGCGGGGTCGGGCCGTCGACGTGGGCGCCGGCCGCGGCGATCTGGAACGGCGGCTTCTGCCGGCTGCTCTCGCGCACCTCGACGACCTGGCCCGGCTTGAGCCGGTAGCCGGGGCGGTCGACCTTCTTGCCGTCCACGGTGAAGTGGCCGTGCACGACGAGCTGGCGGGCCTGGTAGACCGTGCGGGCCAGGCCGGCGCGGGTCACCACGGCGTCCAGGCGGCGCTCGAGCAGGCTGACCATGGTCTCGCCGGTCTTGCCCTCGGCCCGGTGGGCGTCGTCGTAGGCGCGGCGCATCTGCGCCTCGCTGATGTTGTACTGGTGCCGCAGGCGCTGCTTCTCGAGCAGACGGACCTGGTAGTCCGAGGCCTTGCGACGGCTACGGCCGTGCACACCCGGCGGGAAGGGCCGCTTCTCGAAGTACTTCACGCACTTCGGCGTCAGAGGGATGCCGAGCGCCCGAGAGAGCTTGGCCTTGGGTCGGGAGTTGTTCATGAAGTCTCCGGAGTCACTTGCGCTTGAGGCCCTGTTTCCTAAACCCGTTTGTTACGGTTAGCCTCACCTTACTAAGGCAAGCCTAACCGGTGCCCGGAGGTCCACACCATGCAGCCCACTCACGCCGAAGTAGCGCGCACGCTCGCCGCCGGCCACCTGCCCGGCGTCGCGCACATCGCGTGCCGCCCGGGTCCCCTGCCCGTGCGGCACGTCACCGACGCGAACGGCCGTGTGCTGCTGCTGTCGCCGCGTGACGGCGCCCTCGCCGCGGCCCTCAAGCCGCAGGAGGGCAACGACGACACCGCGATGGTGCTCGACATCTCCGACGTGCCGCCGATGGCCGGCTCACCCGCCATCGGCCGGGTGTGGATCTCCGGCTGGGCCACGCTGCTCGAAGGGGGCGCGGAGCGGGCGGCCACGCTCGACTACGCCGACATCGACGCCTCGGGCGACCTGCTCGATGTCGGCGACGGCCAGGTCATCCACCGGCTGGACGTGGCCGAGGTGCGCTACGAGCGCAACGAGAACCTGGTCGACGTCGACGTGGACGACTGGGCCGAGGCCACGCCCGACCCGCTCTGCCGCATCGAGTTCGACCTGATCGCCGACCTGATCGACCACCACGAGGCCGAGATGAGCGCCTACGTGCGCCGCCAGCTCGGCTCGACGTTCCAGCCCAAGGCCGAGCCCCAGGTCGTACGGATGGACCGGTACGGCTTCATGGTCCGCCTCGACGACAAGCTGGCCCGTCTCGCCTTCCCGCGCCCGGTCAGCGACCGCCACGATCTGGCTCACCTGCTGCACCCGGTGTTGTGCCACCGCTGCGGAGACTGAGATCGAGCGGCTCGGTAAGGAAACGCTGGACGTTCGGGCCGATCATGGCCGCCAGCAGCGCGGGATCGGCACTGGCCAGCGGCTCGATCCGCAGCACGTAGCGGGTCACCATGAGGCCGGCGATCTGCGTGGCGACCAGCGCCGAGCGCATAGGTGCCTCCCGCTGGTCGGCGACGAGCTCGCTGACCGCCCGGCGCAGGATCTGCGTGACCACGAACTCGCGCAGCAGCCGCGCGGTCCACTCGTTGCTCAGCGCCGAACGGAAGACCGCGAGGGCGGCCGCGCCGGCCGGCGAGTCCCACACCGACAGCGCCATCCGCACCAGCCGCTCGCCGGCCTGCTCACGAGGCCCGGCCAGGGCCTGCGGGATCAGCTCGCCGGGGTTGATCGGCGCGTTCAGGGCGGCCAGGAACAGCTTCTCCTTGGTGCCGAAGTAGTGGTGCACCAGCGCCGGGTCGACGCCGGCGCCGGCCGCGATGGAGCGGATCGACGCCTTGTCGAACCCCTTCTCGGCGAAGGACGACCGGGCGGCCTCCAAGATGGACGCACGGGTGTCCTGATTGCCGGGACGCCGCCCGCTCCTGCGTACCAACAAAGCTCCTAAGCAGTCCGCCGTCGCAGGGTCGCGGCGGCCAGGACGAGCGCGACCACGGCCGCCCCCGCGACGATCACCAGATCCCACCACATCTCGCTGGTCGGCTCGGCGAACTGCCCGACCTGCAGGAGCGCGTCGACCGCGTACGTCAGCGGCAGCGCGTTGCTGATCGCCTCGAGCCAGCCGGCCATCTGCTCCCGCGGCACGAACAGCCCGCACAGCAGGATCTGCGGCACGACGACCACCGGAAGGAACTGTACGGCCTGGAACTCCGTACGGGCGAAGGCACTGCAGAACAACCCCAGGGCCACTCCGAGTACGGCGTTGAGCACGGCGACCACCACGACGAGCCCGGCGCTGCCCATGGTCGTCAGGCCGAGCAGCCAGTACGCCGCGCCGGTCGCGACCACCCCCTGGACGGCGGCGGCCAGGCTGAACGCCAGCCCGTACCCGAAAAGCAGGTCGAGTTTGCCCATCGGAGTGGTCAGCAGCCGCTCCAGGGTGCCGGTGGTCCGCTCGCGCAGCATCGCGATGCTGGTCACCAGAAACATGATCACGAACGGGAAGATGCCGAGCATGGTCAGCGCGATCCGGTCGAAAGTGTTCCCCGCGCCGTCGTACATGAAATAGATCAGCGCCAGCAGAAGCACCGGCACCACGATGAGCAGCGCCACCGTCCGCCGGTCGTGCCGCAGCTGCCGCAGGATCCGCTGAGTCGTCGCCAGAAGGATCATGCTGAGCCTCCTCTGGCATGCCCTCCTGGCCCTACACCCGCTGCGCTCGCTCCGGTGCAGTCGGTCATGCCGTCACCTGCTCCCGGATGCGCCGCAGGAAAGCCTCTTCGAGGTCGTC
This sequence comes from Paractinoplanes atraurantiacus, assembly GCF_900215205.1. Taxonomy (GTDB): domain Bacteria; phylum Actinomycetota; class Actinomycetes; order Mycobacteriales; family Micromonosporaceae; genus Actinoplanes; species Actinoplanes atraurantiacus. The sequence continues at coordinate 160,625 of NZ_OBDY01000011.1, read as the reverse complement.
GGTCCCGGCCCGCTCCCGGATCGCGGCCGGGGTGTCGTCGCCGATCAGCCGCCCCTCGCGGATCAGCAGGAGCCGGTCGCAGCGCCCGGCCTCGTCCATGACATGACTGGACACGAGCAGTGTCGTCCCCGCTTTGGCGAGGGCGTGGAACTTCGCCCACAGGTCGGCCCGCAGCAGCGGATCGAGCCCGACCGTCGGCTCGTCGAGCACCAGCAGCCGCGGCGTCCCGATCAGCGCACAGGCCAGCGAGGCCCGGCTGCGCTGCCCGCCGGAGAGATTGCCGACCAGCTGCCCGGCCGCCTCTTTCAGCCCCACGTCGTCGATGGCCCGCTCGGCCTCGGGCGCGCCCAGCCCGTAGAGAGCGGCGAAGTACCGCACGTTCTCCCGCACGGTCAGGTCGGCGTAGACACTCGGCGCCTGCGTCACGTAGCCGACCGTGCGCCGCAGCTCCGCGCTCCCGGCCGGCTCCCCGAACACGGTCACCGACCCCGACTTGACGATCTGCACACCGACGATCGCCCTGATCAGCGTCGTCTTGCCACTGCCGCTGGGCCCGAGCAGCCCGGTCACCTGCCCGGTCGGAACCGTGCAGGTGATCCCCCGCAGCACCTCCCGCTTCCCTCGCTCGACCACCAGGTCCTTCACTTCGATCCCCTGTCCAACCACCCCGCCACCGCCCTTGATCTGACTGAAGGCTCTTCTCGCCTCCGTCGATTTCATCACCCGATGAGTTCAACGCTAGATGAATTCCGTGGCCGCGTAAATGACAAAAAGCCGCCACCCTCTCGCGAGGGCGGCGGCTTCGTCCGGAATGTGTCAGAGAGCCAGGATGCGGTCCAGGAACTCGCGGTAGCCGCGCATGGCCATGCGCATGCTCTCGGTGTCGGGGCTCTTGTTGCCGCGCAGCGGGTCGAGCTCGTCGCGCTCGGCCAGCAGGGCCTCGGTGAGCTCGTTGACCGCGTCGGTGAGCAGGTCGTGGGCCCGGGTCAGGGCGGTCTCGGGGTCGTCGACGAACTCGGCCTTCACCTCGTGCCAGGCGGCGCGGAAGTGGCGGACGGCGTCCTCGTCCCAGAACGCGATGTTGCCCTCGGCCACGTCGCCCGGGCGCAGCGGCGCGTCCTCCGGCTTCTCGTCCTCGGGCTCCTCGGGGGCGGCCCGGCGGCCGCGGCGGGCCGGCTCGGCGTCCTCGAGGCTGGCCGAGCGGCGCGGCAGCGGGGCCGGCTCCTCGTCCTCGACGGTCTTGGCGGTCAGGTCGCCGCTGAAGGTCACCGGCGACTTCGAGGGCGGTGCGGCCGGCACCGGGATGCTGGCCGAGGCCGCGCGCGGCGCCGGAACGCCGGAGACCGGGCCGGCCTCGGGGTCGGGCAGCGCCGGCGTGTAGGACGCCGGCTCGCCGTAGTTGCCGCCGAAGCCGAGGCTGGAGGAGCCCAGCCCTGTCGAGCCCAGGCCGTCGGGCCGCAACCCCGCCGAGCCCGTGTTCGCAGAGCCCAGGCCGTTGGAGCCCAGGCCGGTGGAGCCCGTGTTCGTGGAGCCCAGGCCGTTGGAGCCCGTGTTCGTGGAGCCCAGGCCGGTGGAGCCCAGGCTGTTGGAACCCGCGCCGTTGGAGCCGGGGTTGTTGGAGCCCGTGCCGTTCGCGCTCGGTCCCGTCGCGCTCGGTCCCGTCGAGCCCAGCGCCGGCGAGACCGGTGCCGAGGAGACCGGCGCGCCCGAGACGGGCGCCCCGGAGACCGGCGCGCCCGAGGTCGGGGTGACCGTCGGGTGCTTGGAGGTGGGCACGGACGCCCAGCCGGTGGCCCCGCCGGGGCCGGAGACGGGGGCCGACCCGTTCTCGCCCGTCGCCGGGATGCGTCCGTTCATGTCATCACGCCCGTTCTCGTCGTTCTCGTCCGCCTGCTCGGGGCCATCCACAGTAGAGGCATGGCCGTTCGCCTCCCCGTGGCTGTGCCCGTTGAGGCCGGCGGGGCGCGGCTCGAGCGGGTTGCGCCCGCCGAACAGCATCCGGCCGTTGCGGCCGCCGAGACCGAAACCGCCGAACGTGGCGGGGTCGCGGTCCCAGGGGTTGGCCCGAGCGGACTCTACGGCCGCGGCGGCGCCGTCCTCGCGCTCGCCGGCCTCGGAGTGATCAGTATCCCGATCGGGCAGGCCGTGCTGACCACCGGGAACGGGCAGCGGCGGTCGCGCCGACGGCACGCCGGACTCGGGCCGGGCCGACGGGATCGGCCCCGGGCCGGAGGAGGCCGGCGCCTTGGGTCCCTCGGCCGGGGTGTCCCGCTCGGCGCGCTCGTTGCGCTCGTCGGGGGTGGCCGACGCGACGGGCGAGCCGGGAGTCTCCGACGACCGGCGGGAGCCGAGGGCGACCATCTCGGTTTCACTCGAAAGGGTGGCCGGCGACTCGGCCGCGTCGGGCGTGGTGGCCTCGTCCTCCCCTTCGCGGTGCACCGGCCAGAAGCGGGCCAGGCCGCGGTTCGACCGAGCGTTGTCGGGGCTGGACGTCGGCTCCATTGCTTGCGGACTCCCGTCGAACTGTGCGTGCCGCCCTTCCAAGCAGGTGGGCAGATGCGCCCTGGCTGGGCGCGGCGCACGACGACGGTACCGTTCCCCGCCGCCCGGCACATCCCCTGTGCCCGGATCGTGGGCCGCGTCGTGGCGGGTAAAAGGCTGTTCGGCCGATGGGGGAGAATCGTCGTCGTGGCAGTCACGACCGATCTCGACCCGGCCATCGCGGCCCGGCTCAAGCGCACCCCCGACGGCCTCGTCGCGGCGATCGTGCGCGAGCACGGCACCGGCGACGTCCTCATGCTCGCGTGGATGGACGACGAGGCGCTGCATCGCACGCTGACCACCGGCCGCGCCACCTATTGGTCGCGCAGCCGCCAGGAGTACTGGGTCAAGGGCGCCACCTCCGGCCACCACCAGTTCGTCAAGAGCGTGGCCCTCGACTGCGACGGTGACGCCCTGCTGGTGACCGTCGAGCAGACCGGCGCCGCCTGCCACACCGGAGAGCACACGTGCTTCTTCGACGAGCTTCCGGTGAGCTCGTCGTGACCAGCGGAGCGGTCTCTCCCAGCGAAGCCGACTTCCTGCGCTCCGACCGGCGGGTCGTCCCGGTCACCCGGCGCCTGCTGGCCGACGGCGAGACGCCGGTCGGCGTCTACACCAAGCTGGCCGGCGGCCCCGGCACCTTCCTGCTGGAGTCGGCCGAGCAGGGCGCCGGCCCGTCCGGCGCGGCCTGGTCGCGATATTCGTTCGTCGGTGTCCGGAGCGCGGCCACCCTGGTCGAGCGCGCGGGTGAGGCGCACTGGCTCGGTGCGCCGCCCGCCGGCGTACCCCTCAATGGTGATCCTGTTCTTGCCCTGCGGGAGACGGTCGCCGCGCTGGCCGACGGCCCGGCGCCCGGCGATCTGCCTCCGCTGACCGGCGGCATGGTCGGCTATCTCAGCTACGACCTCGTGCGCCGCTTCGAGCGGCTGCCCCGCACGGCGAGCGACGATCTGCCGCTGCCCGAGCTCGGCATGATGCTGGCGACCGACCTGGTCGTGCTCGACCACTACGACGGCTCGGCCATCCTGGTCGCCAACGCGGTGCTGGCCGAGGACGCCTCCGAGGCCGACCGCCGCGCCGCCTATCACCAGGCGGTGGGCCGGCTCGACGCGATGACGACGGCGCTGTCCCGGCCGACCCCGCCCATGATCTCCACCGTGGAGCGCCGCCCGGCGGGGGAGCCGGTCAGCCGTACGGCCCCCGGTGAATATCAGAAGGCCGTCGAGGAGGCCAAGGAGGCGATCCGGGCCGGCGAGTGCTTCCAGATCGTGGTGGCCCAGCGCTTCGAGCGCCCGACCGACGCCAACCCGCTCGACGTCTACCGGGTGCTGCGGGCGACCAACCCGAGCCCGTACATGTACCTGCTGCGCTTCGACGACTTCGACATCGTCGGCTCGTCGCCCGAGGCCCACCTGAAGGTCAGCGCCGACGAGGAGGGCACCCGGCGCGCGCTGCTGCACCCGATCGCCGGCACCCGCTGGCGTGGCGCCACCCCCGAGCAGGACAACGCGCTCGCGGCCGAGCTGCTGGCCGACCCCAAGGAGCGCTCCGAGCACGTCATGCTGGTCGACCTGGGCCGCAACGACCTGGGCCGGGTCTGCAAGCCGGGCACGGTCGAGGTGCCGGAGTTCGCCCGCATCGAGCGCTACAGCCACGTCATGCACATCGTCTCGACCGTCACCGGCGAGCTCCGCGACGATCAGAGCGCCTTCGACGCGCTGGCCGCGACGTTCCCGGCGGGCACGCTGTCGGGCGCGCCCAAGGTCCGCGCCATGGAGATCATCGAGTCGCTGGAGCCCACCCGCCGCGGCCTGTACGGCGGGACGGTCGGATATTTCGGATTCGCCGGCGACATGGACATGGCCATCGCGATCCGTACGGCCCTGCTCAAGGACGGCACGGCGTACGTGGGAGCCGGCGCCGGCATCGTGGCCGACTCCGACCCGGCGGCCGAGGAGCAGGAGACGCGCAACAAGGCGGCGGCGGTGCTGGCCGCGATCGCTTCAGCAGAGACCCTGCGCGCCGCGCGATGAACCACCGCCGCTCCTACCTGCTGACCCTGATCGCCTGTCTGGCCGGTGCCGGAATAGCCGCGTACGGCGCCACGCGCACGTGGTCGCTCGACGTGGCTCACCGGCCGGGAATGTCCGATGTGCGCACTCCGCGGACCGGCGCCGACCTGGAGCCCTGGATGATCGGCCTGGCCCTGGTCGCCCTGGCCGGCACGGGTGCGCTGCTGGCCACGCACGGCTGGGTGCGGCGTGCCGTCGGCGTCCTGCTGACGCTGGCCGGCCTCGGCGTCATCGCGGGCGCGCTGGCCGGCCGCCTCGGCCTGGACGTGGGCGAGGCCGGCTCGGGCGCGACGTTCTGGCCGATCGCCTGCGCCGTGGGCGGCGCGATCATCGCGGCCGGCGGCCTCACTGCCGCGCGTCAGGGCCATCTGTGGCCACGCATGTCGGCCCGGTACGAACGTAAACCGGCCCAGCCGCACTCGCCGGAACCGGGAAGCACCCCCGGCCCGCTGGCCCCGGCCGCCCTCACATCGGACGAAACCCCCGTCGATCCCCGTACGGCCTGGGACGCCCTCGACCGCGGCGACGACCCCACTTCCTGACCTTGCTTCACCGGGGACGCGCTCTCGACCGCGACGACCATCCAGTTGGGCCTGATGACGGCCGGCGGCTCACAACGGCAGCGTGGCCCGAAATCTCCGGATTTTCCGGGCAGGCCTTCAGGCGGAGGGCGCGCGGGGCCACTGCGCGGGAGGTGGGATGCCCCGTGCGGGTGATCTTGGGAGAGATGGGTCAGGCGGTTTTGGCGAGGGGGCGCGACGGGGCGCGGCGCGGGGTGGGCTGCGGGGCCGGGACGGCGCGGCGGGCGACCATGGCGGCGACCTCGCGGCTCAGCTCGGCTCGGGCCTCGTGGCGGGCGCGGTCTTCCAAGGTGGCGGCCCAGGCGTTGTCGCGGGCCGTGCGGACCCTGCCGGGGCCGATCACCACCCGCTGGAGGCCGGCGAAGAGGTCGGCGGCGGCGGAGACCAGAGCGCGGGGGGTGTCGGCGAAGCCGGCATCGGTCCGGGTGGCTGCCACGGGATTACTCCACATCGCTGGAAGACATCGACACGAGGCGCGTCGGGGGGCGCCCGAACCAGTTTGCCTCGTCCTCATCATGGCCGGACCGTATTTCCGGAGCGTGACGCTCGCGTCAACGCGCCGTGGGATCCACCGATCAGATGAGGTGCCGCAGCCCAGCGGCCCGCGGCGGCCGTGACCCATGTGACAGAAGTGACACACCGCCGTTGATCAGGCCGCATTATGCCCGAGCCCATCTCGTGAGGCGTGCCATACCCCGGGGGGCCTTGCGCGACCGCGACCTCCTAGCATCGGGCGGAGGACACCCGGAGAGGGGAGTCATTACGTGACATCCGATCAGCAGACGGAAGCGGGCACTGGCGGGCCGCAGAACGTGCTGGAGGAGATCCTCGCAGGAGTGCGCGAGGACGTGGCGGCACGGCAGAAGCAGGTGCCGCTGGAGCAGGTTCGCGAGTTGGCAGCGGCGGCGCCACCGGCGATCGACGCTTACGCGGCGTTGCGTAAGCCGGGCGTGGCGGTGATCGCCGAGGTGAAGCGGTCGTCGCCCTCCAAGGGGGCGCTGGCCGAGATCCCCGACCCCGCCGAGTTGGCGGGGGAGTACGCGGCGGGTGGCGCCCGCGTCATCAGCGTGCTCACCGAGGGCCGGTGGTTCGGCGGTTCGCTCGACGATCTGAGGGCGGTTCGCGCCTCCGTTCAGATCCCGGTGCTCCGCAAGGACTTCGTGATCTCGTCCTATCAGGTGCACGAGGCGCGGGCCCACGGCGCCGACGTGGTGCTGCTCATCGTGGCCGCCCTCGAGCAGAACGTGCTCATGGGCTTGCTCGAGCGCATCGAGTCGCTGGGCATGACCGCCCTCGTCGAGGTGCACAACGAGGAGGAGGCCGACCGGGCCCTCGAGGCGAACGCCAAGGTCATCGGGGTCAACGCCCGTGACCTGCGCACGCTGCAGGTGGACCGGTCCGTCTTCGAGCGCATCGCGCCGGGGCTGCCCAACAATGTCGTCAAGATCGCCGAGTCGGGGGTGCGGGGACCGCACGACCTGATCCGGTACGCGTCGGCCGGTGCCGACGCCGTGCTGGTCGGCGAGGGCCTGGTGACCCAGAAGAGCCCGCGCGACGCCGTGGCCGAGCTGGTCAACGCCGGCAACCACCCGGCGACACCACGGCCGGTGCGATGAGCGACCGGAGGGAGCGAATCATCAGGCTCAGTGCGCTTGTGCCTCATGGCGGTTCGGAGCGAAGCGGAGAACCGACATGAGCGCGCCCTCGTTGCCGGACCTGGCCGGGCACTTCGGCCGGTACGGCGGGCGGTTCGTGCCCGAGGCGCTGGTGCGGGCGCTGGACGAGCTCGACGCGGCCTACCGGTCGGCCAAGACCGACCCGGTGTTCCAGGCCGAGTTCGAGAGCCTCCTGGTCAACTACGCCGGGGTGCCCTCGCTGCTGTACCGGGCGGAGCGCCTGTCGGCCGCGGTCGGCGCCGAGATCCTGCTCAAGCGGGAGGATCTCAACCACACCGGCGCCCACAAGGTGCGCAACGTGCTGGGGCAGGCCCTGCTGGCCAAGCGGATGGGCAAGCCGCGGGTGATCGCCGAGACCGGCGCCGGCCAGCACGGCGTGGCCTCCGCGACGGCGGCCGCCCTGCTCGACCTCGAGTGCGTCGTCTACATGGGCGAGACCGACACCGAGCGGCAGGCGCTGAACGTGGCCCGCATGCGCATGCTCGGCGCCACCGTCATCCCGGTGACGAACGGCTCGCGCACGCTCAAGGACGCGCTCAACGAGGCCCTGCGCGACTGGGTGGCCAGCGTCGACTCGACGCACTACCTGCTCGGCACGGCGGCCGGCCCGCACCCGTTCCCCGAGATCGTCCGCGATTTCGTGGGCGGCATCGGTATCGAGGCCCGGGCGCAGTGCTTCGAGCTGACCGGCCGGCTGCCCGACGCGGTGGCGGCCTGTGTGGGCGGCGGCTCGAACGCGATCGGCATCTTCCACGCCTTCGTGCCGGACGAGTCGGTCGAGCTCTACGGCTTCGAGGCGGGCGGCGACGGCGTCGAGACCGGCCGGCACGCCGCGTCGATCACCGGCGGCTCGTCGGGTGTGCTGCACGGCGCCCGGACGTACGTGCTGCAGGACGACGACGGCCAGACGGTCGAGTCGCACTCGATCTCGGCCGGCCTGGACTACCCGGGCGTCGGCCCGGAGCACGCCTGGCTGCACGACACGGGCCGGGCCACGTACGAGCCGGTGACCGACGCCGAGGCGATGGCCGCGTTCCACCTGCTCTGCCGCACCGAGGGCATCATCCCGGCCATCGAGAGCGCGCACGCGCTGGCCGGCGCCGCCCGGATCGCCCCGCGGCTGCGGGCCGAGCTGGGCCGCACGCCGACCATCGTGGTCAACCTGTCCGGCCGCGGCGACAAGGACGTGCACACCGCGGGCGCGTACTTCGGCATTCTCGACCCGGTCGAGACGATCGTTCCGGGGGAGCAGGAGTAATGAGCATCGCTGACGTCTTCGCCAAGGCGAAGGCCGAGAACCGGTCGGTTCTGATCGGCTGCATGCCGGCCGGCTTCCCGACCGTCGAGGACAGCATCGCCTCGATGATCGCGATGCACGAGGCCGGCTGCGACGTCATCGAGGTCGAGCTGCCGTACTCGGACCCGGTCATGGACGGCCCGGTCATCCAGAAGGCCAGCGACATCGCGCTCGCGGCCGGGGTCCGTACCCGCGACACCCTGAAGATCATCGAGGCGGTTGCCCGTACGGGCGCTCCGGTCGTCCTGATGACCTATTGGAACCCCATCGAGAAGTACGGGGTGAACGCGTTCGCCCGTGATCTCGCGGCGGCCGGCGCCACCGGCATGATCACGCCGGACCTGATCCCGGACGAGGCGGCCGAGTGGATCGCGGCCTCCGACGAGCACCGCATCGACCGCACCTTCCTGGTCTCGCCGTCGTCGACCGACGAGCGGATCGCGATGACGGTCGCGCAGTGCCGCGGTTTCGTCTACGCCACCGCGCTGATGGGCGTCACCGGCGCCCGCACCTCGGTGTCGTCGCAGGCGCCGGAGCTGGTCGACCGGGTGCGGCACGCCGACCCGCACATGCCGGTCGGTGTCGGCCTGGGCGTCGGCAACGGGGCGCAGGCGGCCGAGGTCGCCGGCTTCGCGGACGGGGTGATCGTGGGCAGTGCGCTGATCCGCAGCGTGCTCGAGGCGCCCGATCGCGCTACGGGTCTGTCCCGGCTGCGTACGCTCAGTGCCGAACTCGCCGAGGGCGTGCGCAACCCGCGAAACTAGGCGCGCCCTGAGCACCCGGCCCGCAGACTTCGACGGTAGCGTGTGCAACCGTGATTACCGCCGCGATCCCGAGTCCGACGACGTCGGTCTGGCATGTGCTGGGCCTGCCCGTGCGGGCGTACGCGCTCTGCATCGTGCTGGGCATCGTCGCCGCCCTCTACATCCTGGAATACCGGATGCGCAGCCGCGGCGTGGCCCGCTGGGCCTCGCTCGACATCGCGGTGTGGGCGGTGCCGTTCGGCATCGTCGGCGCCCGCATATATCACCTGATCACGTCGCCGCAGGACTACTTCGGCGCCGGCGGTGACCCGATCCGGGCCTTCTACATCTGGGAGGGCGGCCTCGGCATCTGGGGCGCGGTGATCGGCGGCGCGCTCGGCGCGTACATCGGCTGCCGCCAGCTCGGCCTGCCGTTCGCGCTGGTCGCCGACTCGCTGGCGGTGGGCCTGCCGGTGGCTCAGGGCATCGGCCGGCTCGGCAACTGGTTCAACAACGAGCTGTACGGCAAGGTCACCACGCTGCCGTGGGGTCTCGAGGTCCACGACATGGACCGGTCCAATCCCGGTCATGCGACGGTGATCGACGGGCAGGCGGTCACGCTGCCCGACCTCTACCATCCGACGTTCCTGTACGAGTTGATCTGGGACCTGGGTGTCGCGCTGCTGGTGTGGCTGGCCGACCGCAAGTTCAAGTTCGGCCGGGGCCGGGCCTTCGCGCTGTACGTGATGGCGTACACGGCCGGCCGGGCCTGGATCGAGATGCTGCGGGTCGACGAGGCCAACCACTTCTTCGGCGTACGGCTGAACGTGTTCACCGCGATCGTCCTGTTCCTGCTGGCGCTCATCTACTTCCTGGTGGTCCGCGGCCCCCGGGCCTACGTGGTGCCGGACGACGCCCCCGAGACGCTGCCCGAGCCGGCCGCCGGAAGCGATGTCAGCCAGGTCGACGTGACCGGCGACGGCGAGCAGCCGGCCCGCGCGCCGAAGGGCTACCAGGTCGTCAGCCACCATCGCTTCGAGGAATATCGCAAGACCGGGATCCTGCCACCGGAGACGCCGCAGGACATGGCCGAGGAGATCGCGGCCGGCGGGCACCCGCTGGAGCCGGCCGATCCGGCCGGGCCCGCCGGCGTCGGTGAGGCGGTCCTGGCCACCGGGGCCGCGGCCGGCACGGGCCCTGACGGGTCCTCCGGCGGCGACGTCGACGTGGAGACGCAGCGCAAGAACGACGAGCGCTAAACCGGACGGCAGCCTCACGAAGTGAGTCGATCTAAGGGCGGCGGTGGGGTGGTCGGACGGGCGGTCGTGGTGGGCGCCGGGATGGCCGGGCTGGCCTCGGCCGGTGCCCTCTCCCGCTCCGGCTGGCGGGTGACTCTGCTGGAGCGGGCCGAGCGGGTCGCGGCTCCGCCCACAGCCCTGGTGCTGTGGCCGAACGGCCGTCGCGCCCTGGAGGCGCTCGACCCGTCCGGCGGCTGGTCGTCGATCGCGTCCCCGCTGCCCGACGGCGGCGTCCGCCGCCCCGACGGCCAATGGCTGGTCACCCCGCGCGGGCGTGCCGGTTCGGGCCCGGCGCCGGCCGCGGTGCGCCTGGAGGACCTGTACGACGTGCTGATCGCCGGCCTCGGCGACTACGTGCAGATGCGGACCGGCTTCGCCGTGACCACGATTCGCACCGGCCCCGGCCTGCGCCCCTCGGTCAGCGACGGCCGCACGACGATCGAGGCCGACCTGGTCGTGGCGGCCGACGGCATTGACAGCTGCGTGCGGCGGGCTCTGGCGCCCGAGGCGGCGGCGGTGGGTTCCGGCTTCGCCGACTGGCAGGCCGTGGTGCCCGCCTACCGGTTGTCGTCCGAGCACACGACCGGCGGGGAGACCCTGGGCGCCGGCTACCGCTTCATCTCGATACCGCTCGGCGTTGGGAAGGGCGTCTACTGGGTGGCGACCGCGGCCGGCGCCCCACGGCCCGAGTCGCCGGCCACCCAGCTTGAGCTGCTGCGCCGCTGGTTCGCCGGCTGGCCGGAACCGGTCGGCGAGCTCCTGGCCGCCACCAGCCCCGAGGACCTGGTGCCGCACGAGGTGCGTGAGCTGAGGCCGCTGCCCCGCGCGTACGGCTTCCCGTCCGGTCCCGGCGGCGTCGTGCTGCTGGGCGACGCCGCCCACGCCATGCCCCACCACCTGGGCCAGGGCGCCTGCCTGGCCTTCGAGGACGCGGCCACGCTGGCCGCCCTCGTCTCGGACGCCCCGCCCGGCCCGGATCTGGTGGCCGCGATCGAGATGTACTGCCGTCTGCGCCGCCCCCGCACCACCAGCGTGGTCCGCCAGACCCGCCGCATGTCGGCCGTGGTCCAGGCCCGCGGCCGCCTGGCCCTGCGCGCCCGCGACGCCGCCCTGAATCACATGCGCCCCCGGATGATGGCCCCCACCCCGGACTGGTCACCCCCGGACTGACCGTCCCGCGCCGCTGTCCCGCGCCGCTGAGGCCGCGCTGTTGGGGCCGCTGGGCCGGGCCGCTCTCACGGGCGGCTCGGGGCGGGGCTGAGCACCACCACGGCCGTCTCACGGCCGCGCCGGGCGGCGAAAGCGTCCAGGTCGCCGTAGCCGGTGTAGTCGTGCAGGGCCGCCCACAAGCGCTCGCGCTCGGCGCCGGTGGCCTCGTGGGCGGTCACCGGACGGAAGCTGCCGCCGGCCAGGTCGACTGTCGCCTCGGGGTGGGCCTTCAGGTTGTGCCACCAGGCCGGGTCGGCCGGGTCCCAGCCGTTCATGGCCAGGGTGACGAGGCGGTCGCCGTCCTCGATGTAGCCGAGCACGACGGCGCGGGGACGGCCGGAGCGGCGGCCGACCGTGTGCAGCCGCAGGAAGCCGAACTTGCCGCCGGGCGTCGGCGTGGACAGGCCGACCCGGTCGCGGCTGACCCGCAGCAGGGCTTTGTGCGCCACCCAGGCGCTGCGGACGAACCATCTCGGAGGGAGGGTCGCGGTCATCGCCGTACTCCGTTCTCTACGGTGTAGGTCTACGCCGTAGAGTAAACTCTACGGCGTAGGAGAACAAGTACGATTCAGTTCGTGCCACGACGCGCAGGAACCTCGACCCGCTCCTCGGCCCGACTGTCCAAGGAGGGGATCGTCGCGGCCGCCGTCGAGCTGGCCGACCGCGACGGGCTCGACGGCCTGAGCATGCGGCGCCTCGCCCAGCATCTCGGCGTCGACGCGATGTCGATCTATTACCACCTGCGCGACAAGGACGCCCTGCTCGCCGCGATGGCCGACGCCGTGGTCTCCGGGATCGCCGCCGAGGAGTCGGAGGGCGCCTGGACCGACCGGCTGCGCGCCCTGATCATGCGGGCGCGGGCCACGATGCTGAGACATCCTTGGGCCGTACGGGTCATCGAGGGCCGCGGCGAGCCGACACCGGCCGTGCTGCTGCACATCGAACGCGTGCTGGCGATCATGCGGGGCGGCGGCTGCTCGGTCGATCTCGGCCACCACGCCATCCACCTGCTCGGCAGCCGCATCCTCGGCTTCAGCCAGGACCTGTTCGACGACACCCCCGACCCGTCCGCCCCGCCGCCTCCGGCCGAGTGGGCCGAGACCCTGCCCCACGTGGCCGAGCTGGCCGCCGCCGTCACCCACGACGGCCCGCTCAGCGGCTGCGACGACGAGTTCGAGTTCGCCTTCGCCCTCGACCTGCTGCTGGACGGCCTGGAACGCCGCCGCTCAGCCGACGTCGGTGGTGACGGCTAGCTCGCGGCCCGCCTCGACGTCTTCGGTGAGGGCGGCGATCCGCGCCTTGGCCAGGCCGTACGAGTCCGAGCCGAGCAGCTGGTGCAGCGGGGTCTTCTCCTGGGCGGCGACAGCGATGATGGCGGCGGCCGCCTTGGCCGGGTCGCCGAGCTGGGTGCCGGGCATCGCCAGGTGCGCGGCCGTCATCTCGCGGATCGCCGGGTAGCCGTCCGCCGTGCTCGTGGGCAGGCCGATCGACGGCGTACGGAGGAAATCGGTCCTCATGTATCCCGGCTCGACGAGGGTGACCCGGACGCCGAAGTCGGCGACCTCGGCCGCCAGCGACTCGGTGAGGCCTTCCAGGGCGTACTTGCCGGCGCAGTAGAGGCCCCAGCCTCCAAAGGCGGTCAGGCCCAGGATCGACGAGACGTTGACGATGTGGCCGGCGCGGCGTGCGCGCAACGACGGCAGGACGGCCCGCAGCACGTTCCACACGCCGAAGACCTGCACGTCGAACATCTGCCGGGCCTCGGCGTCGCTGACCTCCTCGACGGCGGCCAGGAACCCGTAGCCGGCGTTGTTGACGACCACGTCGATGTCGCCGGCCGCTTCGACCGCCCGCTTGACCTGCTCCTCGTCCGCGAGGTCGACGGCCAGGGCCTGGAGCCGGCTGGTGTCGGCGCCGTCGAGGCCGGCGAGGAGCCGCTCGGGGGAGCGGGTGGTCGCCGTGACCGTGTCGCCGCGCTCCAGGAGCTGCCGGACCAGCTCGAGGCCGAGTCCGCGGGAGGCGCCGGTGATGAACCAGGTGTTTGTCATGTCCTCCACGCTCGCCGCGGCGGCGGCCCGCGGACAGGCTCGGCCAGGTCCAGCCGTACCGGGGAACGCCATGCCCACCCAGACCCTGTCGGTCCGCCATTCATGGCGAGATCATGGAGGGCGTGGCAGCCCTGGGCGAGTTCCTCCGCACGTGCCGTACCGGCATGAGTCCCGCCGCGGCCGGCATCACCGAGGCCCCGTCCGGTCGCCGGGTCCGCGGCCTGCGCCGCGAGGAGGTGGCCCAGTTGGCCGGCGTCAGCGTCGACTACTACACGCGCCTCGAGCAGGGCCGGCACACCAGCCCGTCCGACTCCGTGATCGACGCCCTGAGCCGCGTCTTCCAGCTCGACGCGGCCGCCCGGGCCCACCTGGCCGACCTGGCCCGCCCGCCCCGGCACCGCCCCGACCCGCTCCCGCCGCAGCGGGTCCGCCCCGCGATGCAGCAGCTGATCGCCTCGATGACCGACCATCCGGCGTTCATCGTGGGCCGCCGCACCGACGTGCTGGCCTCGAACGCCCTGGCCCGCGCCCTGCTCACCGACTGGACCCGGCTGCCACCCCGCCACCGCAACTACACGCGCTGGGTCTTCCTCGACCCGCAGGCCCGCGAGGTCTTCCTGGACTGGCCGGCCGTGGCCGCCGACGTGGTCGGCACGCTGCGCTTCTACGCCGGCCGCCACCCGGACGACCCGCGCCTGGCCGAGCTGGTCGGAGAGTTGACCATCAAAAGCGCCGATTTCCGTACGTGGTGGAACGCCCACCAGGTCCACGAGCGCACCCACGGCACCAAACACATGACCCACCCCGCGGTGGGCCCGATCACCCTGCGCTACGAGGCCCTGTCCCTGCCGGGCGACCCCGACCAGACCTTGTTCCTCTACACCACCGACCCCGGCTCCCGCTCGGCCGACAACCTGCGCCTGCTCGCCCTGATGGCTGTTCCCTCCGTCGCGGGATCCTCGGACCGGCTCGAGCGTGGCTAAGGTGCGCGGCATGAGCGTGGGCGGCTTGGGGGAAGAGTCACACGACGGCCGGGAGGATGCGCTGGCGGCGCGTATGCGGCAGAGGCGGGCGGCTCTGCTCATGGCCGCGTACCGGAAGGGCCGGCCGAGCGCCGAGCGTGCCGCGGATCGGGAGCTGATCGACCGACGCTGCGGGGCACCGCATGGTGATGTTCCGCGTGAGCGGCGGCAGCTAGCTTGAGTGGCACAGCGCCGGCCTGCCGGTGTTGCAGGACAGCCCGGAAGCGGCGACGGGAGGCCGGGACGGCAGATGCCGGTCCCTGCGGCGGGGGCCTTCGCTAATTCCGTACCTCTGAAGTCATTGCACTCCGAAGACCCGGTGCCCGACCGCGATGGACTCGCCGGAGATGGTGGCGGCGAAGGTGGAGCAGAGGAAGGTGACGAGGGCGGCGACCTGCTCGGGGGTCGACTCGCCGCCGGTGGCGGGGGCGGTCGCCGGGGAAGGGTCGGCGGTGACTATGCCGGGGTTGACGACGTTGATGGTGACGCCGGTGCCCGAGTACGCGTCGGCCAGGGCCTTGGACGCGGTGATGACGGCCTGGTTGCGGACGGCGCCGGTCACCGATTTCGTCAGGTGGGCGTTCTGGCCGCTGATGTTGACCACGCGGCCGAAGCCGGAGTCGCGCATGCGGGGCAGGACCGCGTCCATGACGCGCAGGTAGCCGCCGGCCTTGGCGTCCAGGGCGGAGAGGATCTGCGACGGCTCGCGGTCACGGGACGGGTCCATGGTGTGCGCGGGCGGCGCGGCCGCGTTGACCAGGATGTCGACGGTGCCCAGGCGCTCCACCACGGCCCGGACCGACGCCGGGTCGGCGGTGTCGACGGTCAGGCAGGCCACCTCGTCGTCGAGCCTGTGGGCGGCGTCGGCCAGGCGGGACTCGTCGCGGGCGGCCAGCACGACGCGGACGTCCTCCGCCAGCAGGGCGGCGGCGACGGCCCGGCCCAGCAGGCCGCTGCCGCCGACGATCAGCGCGGTGCGGCCGGCGATTCCGAGGTCCATGGTCGTTCCCTTCTCTACAGCGGCGCGGCCGCGGGCTCGGCGATGCAGGCGGTGCCCACGCGGCGGAACCCCACCTTTGTATAGAGGCGCGCCACGTCGTCGTCGCCCGCGGAAAGGAATACCAGGTCGACGCCGGCGGTCAGCGCGCGGCGGGCCAGCGACGCGGTGAGCTGCGACGCGTACCCGCGGCCCCGAGCCGAGGGGAGGGTGGCGACGCCGGCGATCTCGGCCACATCACCGGAACGCATGAGGGTGCCGGTGGCCAGGATTCCCTCGTTCGGGGACTCGACCACGGCGATGGAGTAGTCGCCCGAGTCGACCTGCCGCCGGTCGAGATCGATCTGGGCCTGGCTCACACCGCTGCCGGGGGCGCCGGCGAACGCGTGCTGGGCCACCGCGCGGGCCGCGAACACCTCGGCGTCGAAGCGGTCGGAGGACGGATCGAGGAAGTGGATGGCGCCGCCGGCCACCGGCAGGTCGGGCACCAGCGCGGCCGCCTCGAGCACCAGCAGCGGGGCCAGCAGCACGCCCAGGCCGGCCGAGCGGGCCACGGCCAGCAGGTCGGGAGTGGTCTCGTGGACCCACTCGAAGGCCTCGGGCAGCCCCAGGTCGCGTTGCCGCTGACGAACGGCAGTAATATCAGCGGCGGAAGGGGTGTCCGCTCCGATGATGGGCCGGGCATAGTAGGGCCAGCCCTCGCCCT
This sequence comes from Paractinoplanes atraurantiacus, assembly GCF_900215205.1. Classification (GTDB taxonomy): domain Bacteria; phylum Actinomycetota; class Actinomycetes; order Mycobacteriales; family Micromonosporaceae; genus Actinoplanes; species Actinoplanes atraurantiacus. The sequence continues at coordinate 144,435 of NZ_OBDY01000011.1, read as the reverse complement.
CGCGGACGAACAACACAAGTCCGCCGAAATCCTCGGCCCGTGCGTAGGGTCGGGGAAGGGCGTCGTAAAACCGCTCGAGCCTGACGAAGACGTCGGTATCCTGTAGCGCCACCGCGCGAGACTACCCAATGTGCATAGAGGTACGGCTACCCGATTGTGCCGAGAAGGTGGATTCGCCCCACACGAAGTGTGATCCATCTGAACTGGCGGAGATCGGCCCCCCTTAACGTAGACTCTAGAGACTTTGCAGGGCCGACGTCGTCCCGACCTTGATACGTAACACCAGTGACGACAGGAGGCCCGGTGGCATTTCCGCACCCCCAGGGGCTTTATGACCCCTCCACCGAACGCGACGCGTGCGGTGTGGCCTTCGTTGCCGATCTCTACGGCCGGCGCTCCCACGACGTGGTCGCCAAGGGCCTGTCCGCGCTGATCCGCCTCGACCACCGGGGGGCGCGAGGCGCCGAGTACAACACCGGCGACGGCGCCGGCATCATGATCCAGGTTCCGGACGAGTTCTACCGCGCGATCGCCGGCTTCGAGCTGCCGCCCGCCGGTGAATACGTGACCGGCCTGGTCTTCCTGCCGAACGACGCCGCCGCGCGTGCCCGCGCGATCAAGATCGTCGAGAAGTACGCCCTGGTCGAGGGCGGCGAGATCCTCGGCTGGCGCGACGTGCCGGTGCGCCCGGACGGGCTCGGCCAGACCGCCGAGGACGCCCGGCCCGCCATCCGGCAGGTGTTCCTCTCGGCCCACCGGCTCTCCGACGACGTGCGGCTGAGCGGCATCGAGCTCGACCGGGTCGCCTTCACCATCCGCAAGCAGGCCGAGCGGGAGACCTCCCAGCGCGGCGTCGGCGCGTACTTCCCGTCGCTGTCCTCGCGGACCATCACCTACAAGGGCATGCTCACCCCCGACCAGCTGCCGGAGTTCTTCCCCGACCTGCTCGACGACCGGGTGTCCAGCGCGATCGCCCTGGTGCACAGCCGCTTCGCCACCAACACGTTCCCGGCCTGGCCGCTGGCCCACCCGTACCGCTTCATCGCCCACAACGGCGAGATCAACACGATCCGCGGCAACAAGAACTGGATGGCCGCCCGCGAGGCGCTGCTGCAGTCCAAGACCCTGCCCGGCAACATCAAGCGGCTGTTCCCGATCAACACGCCCGAGGCGTCCGACTCGGCCAGCTTCGACGAGGTCCTGGAGCTGCTGCACCTGTCCGGCCGCAGCCTGCCCCACGCGATGCTGATGATGATCCCCGAGGCGTGGGAGAACGACCCGGGCATGGAGCCGAAGCGGCGCGCGTTCTACCGCTTCCACGCCAGCCTGATGGAGCCGTGGGACGGCCCGGCCAGCGTCGCCTTCACCGACGGCACCATCATCGGCGCCGTGCTCGACCGCAACGGCCTGCGCCCCGGCCGCTGGTGGCACACCTCCGACGGCCTGGTCGTGCTCGGCTCCGAGGCCGGCGTGCTCGACCTCGACCCGGCCACGGTGGTCGCCAAGGGCCGCCTCCAGCCGGGCAAGATGTTCCTGGTCGACACCGAGGCCGGCCGCATCGTGCACGACGACGAGATCAAGGCCGAGCTGGCCGCCGCCGAGCCGTACGAGGAGTGGCTGCACGCCGGCCTCATCCAGCTCGACGACCTGCCGCCGCGCGAGCACGTCATCTACACCCACGACTCGGTGACCCGCCGCCAGCAGGTGTTCGGCTACTCCGAGGAGGAGCTGAAGATCCTCATCGGGCCGATGGCCCGCACCGGGGCCGAGCCGCTGGGCTCGATGGGCACCGACACGCCGATCTCGCCGCTGTCGACCCGCCCGCGGCTGCTGTTCGACTACTTCCACCAGCTGTTCGCCCAGGTCACCAACCCGCCGCTGGACGCCATCCGCGAGGAGCTGGTGACCAGCCTGGCCACCACGATCGGCCCCGAGGCCAACCTGCTCGACCCGGGTCCGGCCTCCTGCCGGCAGATCGTGCTGCCCCACCCGATCATCGACAACGACGAGCTGGCCAAGCTGCTCTCGATCGACGAGGACGGCGACCTGCCGGGCTTCAAGGCGGTCCGGGTCTCCGGCCTCTACCCGCTGCGTGACGGCGCGGCCGGCATCAAGGCCCGGCTCACCCAGATCTGCCGGCACGTGTCGGAGGCGATCGAGGACGGCGTACGGATCCTGGTGCTCTCCGACCGCGACTCGAACGCCGACCTGGCGCCGATCCCGTCGCTGCTGCTCACCGCGGCGGTCCACCAGCACCTGGTCCGGGAGCAGACCCGCACCCAGGTGGCGCTGGTCGTTGAGTCCGGCGACTGCCGCGAGGTGCACCACGCGGCGGTGCTGATCGGCTACGGCGCGGCCGCGGTCAACCCGTACCTGGCCTTCGAGTCGGTCGACGACCTGATCGCGACCGGCCCGCTGGCCGGCCTGGACCCGAAGCTGGCGATCCGCAACTACGTCAAGGCGCTCGGCAAGGGCGTCCTGAAGATCATGTCGAAGATGGGCATCTCGACGGTGTCCTCGTACTGCGGCGCGCAGGTGTTCGAGGCCGTGGGCCTGGACAACAAGCTGCTCCAGCGCTACTTCGTCGGCACCAACGGGCGGATCGGCGGCTCGACCCTGGCCGACATCCACGCCGAGGTCAAGGCGCGCCACGAGAAGGCGTACCCGTCGAACCCGGCCGAGCGCACCCACCGGCGTCTCGAGGTCGGCGGGGAGTACCAGTGGCGCCGTGAGGGCGAGATCCACCTGTTCAACCCCGAGACCGTGTTCCTGCTTCAGCACGCGACGCGGTCCAAGCAGTACGACGTCTTCAAGAAATACACATCGAAGGTCGATGAGCTGGCCGCCGAGGCCGGATCGCTGCGCGGGCTCTTCTCGTTCAAGGACCGCACCCCGGTTCCTCTCGAAGAGGTCGAGCCGGCGTCGGAGATCGTGAAGCGGTTCGCCACCGGCGCCATGTCGTACGGGTCGATCTCGTCCGAGTCGCACGAGACCCTGGCCATCGCCATGAACCGTCTCGGCGGCAAGTCGAACACCGGTGAGGGCGGCGAGGACGTCGAGCGCCTCTACGACCCGGCCCGCCGCTCCGCGGTCAAGCAGATCGCCTCCGGCCGCTTCGGCGTGACCAGCGAATATCTGGTCAACGCGGACGACCTGCAGATCAAGATGGCGCAGGGCGCCAAGCCCGGCGAGGGTGGCCAGCTGCCCGGCAACAAGGTGTGGCCGTGGGTCGCCAAGACCCGGCACGCCACCCCGGGCGTCGGCCTGATCTCCCCGCCGCCGCACCACGACATCTACTCGATCGAAGACCTGGCCCAGCTCGTCCACGACCTGAAGAACGTGAACCCGCGCAGCCGCGTGCACGTCAAGCTGGTCAGCGAGATCGGCGTGGGCACGGTCGCGGCCGGCGTGGCCAAGCTCAAGGCCGACGTCATCCTGATCTCCGGTCACGACGGCGGCACCGGCGCGTCGCCGCTGAACTCGCTCAAGCACGCCGGCTCCCCGTGGGAGCTGGGCCTGGCCGAGGCGCAGCAGACCCTGCTGCTCAACAAGCTCCGCGACCGGGTCACCGTGCAGGTCGACGGCCAGCTCAAGACCGGCCGCGACGTGGTCGTGGCGGCGCTGCTGGGCGCCGAGGAGTTCGGCTTCGCCACCGCCCCGCTGATCGTCAGCGGCTGCATCATGATGCGCGTCTGCCACCTCGACACCTGCCCGGTCGGCATCGCCACCCAGAACCCGGTGCTGCGCGAGCGCTACACCGGCCGTCCCGAGTTCGTCGAGAACTTCTTCCTCTTCCTGGCCGAGGAGGTCCGCGGCTATCTGGCCGAGCTGGGCTTCCGCAGCATCGACGAGGCGATCGGGCACGCCGAGGTCCTCGACGTGCTGCCCGCGGTCGACCACTGGAAGGCCAAGGGCCTCGACCTGTCGCCGGTCCTGTTCGTGCCGGAGCTGCCGGAGGGCGCGTCCCGCCGCGGCATCGTCGCGCAGGACCACGGCCTGGACAAGGCGCTCGACAACAAGCTGATCGAGCTGGCTCAGCCGGCCCTGATCGACGGCCACGAGGTGCGGGCCGAGGTCGGCGTCCGCAACGACCACCGCAGCGTCGGCGCGATGCTCGGCGGCGAGGTGACCCGCCGGTACGGCGGGGCCGGGCTGCCCGAGAACACCATCGAGTTCACCCTGCGCGGCACCGGCGGGCAGTCGTTCGGCGCGTTCCTGCCCCGCGGCGTCACGCTGCGGCTGATCGGCGACACCAACGACTACGTGGCCAAGGGCCTGTCCGGCGGCCGGGTCATCGTGCGGCCGGCCGAGGACGCCCCGTTCGTGGCCGAGGAGCACATCATCGCCGGCAACACCATCCTGTACGGGGCCACGGCCGGCGAGGTGTTCCTGCGCGGCCGGGCCGGCGAGCGGTTCGCCGTGCGCAACTCGGGCGGCCAGGCCGTCGTCGAGGGCGTCGGCGACCACGGCTGCGAGTACATGACGGGCGGCACCGTGGTGGTGCTCGGCCCGACCGGGCGCAACTTCGCGGCCGGCATGAGCGGCGGCAAGGCGTTCGTGCTCGACCTGGCCCCGTCCAAGGTGAACCCGGAGCTGGTCGACCTCACCCCGCTGAACGCGGAGGAGGAGCAGACCGTGCGCGGCCTGGTCGAGAAGCACCTGGCCGAGACCGGCTCGGCGGTGGCCGAGCGGCTGCTGGCCGGCTGGGGCACCGCGGTGGCCCGCTTCACCGCGGTGGTGCCGCGCGACTACAAGCGCGTGATGGAACTGATCAGGACCGCCGAAGCCGCCGGTCGTAACGTCGACGAGGCGGTCATGGGGGTCAAGAGTGCCTGATCCGAACGGTTTCCTGCGCTACGAGCGGCAGCTGCCCAAGCGCCGCCCGGTGCCCGTCCGCATCCAGGACTGGCGTGAGGTCTACCCGCCGGCCGGCGAGGAGCTCATCCGCGACCAGGCCACCCGCTGCATGGACTGCGGCATCCCGTTCTGCCACGACGGCTGCCCGCTGGGCAACCGCATCCCGGACTGGAACGACCTGGTCCGCACCGGTGCGTGGGAGGCGGCGGCGGAGGCCCTGCACGCCACGAACAACTTCCCGGAGTTCACCGGCCGGCTCTGCCCCGCGCCCTGCGAGGCGGCCTGCGTGCTCGGCATCGCCGACGACCCGGTCACGATCAAGCAGGTCGAGGTGGAGATCGCCAACCACGCCTTCGACCTCGGTTACGTACGCCCGCAGCCCGCACCGCAGTCCTCGGGCAAGCGCGTCGCGATCGTCGGCTCGGGCCCGGCCGGCCTGGCCGCGGCCCAGCAGCTGGCCCGCGCCGGTCACGCGGTGACGGTCTACGAGCGCGACGACAAGATCGGCGGCCTGCTCCGCTACGGCATCCCCGACTTCAAGATCGAGAAGGATGTGGTGGACGCCCGCCTGGCCCAGATGGAGGCCGAGGGCGTCGTCTTCGAGACCGGCGTCGAGGTGGGCGTCGACATCACCGCCGACGACCTGCGCGAGCGTTTCGACGCGGTGCTGCTGGCGGCGGGCGCCCTGGCCGGCCGCGACGCGGCCGACACCCCCGGCCGGTCGCTGAACGGCGTGCACCTGGCCATGGAGCACCTCGTACCGGCCAACCGGGTCGTGGCGGGCCTGCAGGACAGCACCCCGATCGACGCCGCGGGCAAGCACGTGGTCATCATCGGCGGCGGCGACACCGGCGCCGACTGCCTGGGCGTGGCCCACCGGCAGGGCGCGGCCAACGTCATCCAGCTCGACCAGTACCCGCTGCCGCCCGAGGCGCGGGCCGGCGAGCTGCACCCGTGGCCGACGTGGCCGGTGATCCTGCGCAACTACCCGGCCCACGAGGAGGGCGGCGAGCGCGTCTTCGGCGTCGCGGTCCAGGAGTTCGTCGGCAACGACGAGGGCCGGCTGACCGCGGTCCGCATCGCCGAGGTGGTCGTCGAGCGCGTCAACGGCGTCCGCACGGTCACCACGACACCGGGCTCCGAGCGCGACCTGAAGGCCGACCTGGTGCTGCTGGCCATCGGCTTCGAGGGCACCGAGGAGCAGCCGCTGCTCTCGCAGTTCGGCATCACCCGCAACCGCCGGGGTGTGCTCGACGCCGACTCGCAGTGGCAGACGGAGGCGCCGGGCGTCTTCGTCGCGGGCGACATGCACCGAGGCGCCTCACTGATCGTGTGGGCGATCGCCGAGGGCCGCTCGGCCGCGTCGGCCATCCACAGCTACCTGGGCGCCGCCGGCGAGCTGCCGGCGCCGGTCCCCGCCGACGCTCAGCCGCTCAGCGTCTGAGTTCCGCTTCCCGCATCGGCCCGCCTGCTCGTCAGGCGGGCCGATTCGCTTTGTACGCGGCCAGGGTGTCGACGCTCGCCTTGGTGAGCCCGTCCGGCAGCTCGGCCAGCCGGAACCAGCCGATCTCGGTGCACTTCTCCGGCTCTTTGATCTCAGGAACGCCGCCCCGGTGCAGCGCGACGAAGCTCGGAGACACCCAGTGCTGCCCCTCCTCCGGCAGAAGATGGTCGGAGACGCCGAGCAGCCCCACGACCTCGACGGCCATGCCGTACTCCTCCTGGAACTCCCGCACCACGGCGTCGGCCAGCCGCTCCCCGAAATCGACCATGCCGCCGGGGAACTCCCAGAGGCCGGCCTCGTTACGAGCCTTCGGCCCGCGCTTGGCGAGGAAAACGCGCCCTTGTTCGTCGAAGACCATCGCGCCCACGCCGACGCCGATGAAGTCGTGACCCGGCCTCATGTCATCGCCGGCAGCAGGACGAGGGCCGCACCAACCCACATGAAACCCACAGAACCGAGAATGAACAGCACGATGTACGTCTCGTACCAGCGCCAGAAGTTCTTCGGATCCGGCGGCTTGCGATAGCCGGGCCGCACCGCCTCCTCGGTCAGCTCACACTCCTCACGCCGGTAGTCGAGCCAGGTCAGCACCCCGACCACGATGAGCAGTATCGTGAAGGCCGCGATGACGGTGACGAGAAGCAGAATCGCCACGATCCCGATCTGCGCGATCTCCCGCTCGATCTTCCAGTCGTCATAGCGTACGAAGAGGGCGAGCGCCGCCCCGACGAGAACCGTGGCCAGCGTCTGGTAAATGGCGAGAAACCGATAAACGTTCTCGTTGACGGTGTGCAATTGCTGGAGAAGGTATTTGTAGCGCTCGACCTCGAACGCCTGCGCCCGATCGATGCCCGGCTGCGTCACCGCGACCACCACCAACCTTTCTTGTCCTGCCGCAGATAGGCCTCGGGCGGCGGCGCCGGCACCCGTCCGCCCCGCACCACCCGGTCGAGGGCGGCATTCAGCTCCGACACGTCCTCCAGGTGCGTGGCCACCCGGAGAACTCGCTGGAAGAGGGCGGGAAAATGTTCGGCCAGGGCGCCGGCGTTCGCCGTCAGCCACTGGGTCAGTGGGTGCCGCGCGTTCATCATTCGGCTCGCGCGCGCCAGTCGGGCAGAACCCGAGAAGGGCACCGCGAACATCGGCGCGAAGGCGTCGGCGCCCGGCAGGTGCTGCGGAGCGGAATCGGATCGGACCGTCAACATGGCGATGTCCACGTCGGGAACGCATTCGACGTCGACGTGGAAATGCAGGACGGCGGCGGCGATGACGTCGTCGAAGGGAAAACGCGGTCGGCCGTTCACCTTTCGCGGGTCCGGCGGGAGGAGCAGAACCATCGCCTCCTTTCCCGCGCGGAAATCGGCGCGGAGCTGATCGGCGCTGCGGCCGCGGAACTCGGCGAGCCGTTCCGATCGCCAGGATCCGTCGCGCAGGAGCCGATCGGCTCGCAGAGCGGCGACCGTGTAGGGCTCGGCCGGCGACGGCCCGGCCAGCTCGACGCAGCTGTCGCGGGCGATGGCCCTCGCCAGGTCCGCGTGGCCGGCGACCGCCTTCCGCAGGGCCCGGCGGGTGGCCAGCTGAACGGCGGAGTGGACGGGAAACGGGATGGCGCGGATCGTCGATCGGGAGACGGTCAGGTCCGGCCTCAGCTCTCCCGAGAGGTCGAGATAGCCGTACAGCATGTTCGACACCTCGCCTCCTTCCAGCAGATCCTGGCGGTCGGAGAGGCCGGGGAGAGCGATGCCGTTGTACCCCCACGGTGTTCTCCGCTCGGCGGCCCCCGCGGCGCTCGCGCCACCGGGGAGATCCGACAGGGCGATGGCGGTCCTCGATCGCCGGCGGCCCCGGCGGTAATGCGTCACGTGGACATGGGTCGTGGCCATGTCCCTCTCCTCGAACAGGTGCGGGCGCCCGATCGCGAAGAAGGTGCCCTCCTCCTCGCGGTCCCGTTTCAGGAGCGTGTAGAGGAGCAGCTGACCGTTGATCTCGTCGCATTCCCCGTCGCGGGTGAGGTCCAGCGGGATGGCCGCCAGCCGCAGCCCGCCGAGCTCGGCGCCGGGTTCGGCTGTGCCGCCGGCGTCCAGGTCGGCGATCTGGGCCCGGTCGAGCATCGGTTCGGTGATCAGCCGTTCGGTCGGCTCGTTGGCCAGGCGGCCGTTGAGCGTGACCGGCACGGGCGGCGCGAACAGGTAAGTGGGCACCCGCGCGAGCAGATCGCCGAGCAGGAGACCGGTCTGGTCGGGGTCGATGCGCACGGCGACGCTCGTGCCGGGGGAGCGGGGGAAGGCCGGCCCTGATCCGGACGGTCCGGGCATCGGGCGGCCCGTCATGCCCTGCTCCTGGACGACGAAGTAGTCGTGGCGCCGGTTGATGGACAGGCGGACCGCCTTGCCACCGCGGGCCGGGCGCGATGTCACCTCGACCCGGTCGCCGGCCATGAAGCACGACAGGACGCCGATGCCGAAGCGGCTGATCACGCCGAACGGGCGGTCCGCGCGCCCGCTGCGGGTCATCGCCGCCTGGAACTCGGCCGACTGGTAGAAGGACCGGCCGACGCGCAGGAAGTATCCGCGCAGGGCGGCTTCGTCCATGCCGATGCCGTCGTCGTCCACCCGCAGCCAGAGGTAACCGCCGTCGTCCTCCCAGCACGAGACCCGCACGCCGCTCGACTCGTGGCCGAACAGGTGCTCGCGGGCCCGGACCGCGTCGAGCGCGTTCTGGAGCAGCTCGCGGACGAAGGCACACGGGTCGTCGTAGAGCTGTTCGCCGGTGAACAGCTCCAGCACCGCCGCGCGGTCGAGCTCGAACCGGAACTCGCCGTACTTGTAGCCGTCACCGCGGATGCCGGCCGTGTCGATCTCGGCCGGCAAGGGGACGCCGCGCCAGCGCTCGTCGCAGAAGTCGGCCACGATGCGGCACTGGAGCAGCTCGTCCTCGATGACCTTCAGGAAGGCCCGCAGATGATGTTCGTCGCCGGGATCGGCGGACTCGGCGCTGAACTGGAGCGTGTAGTTCGGCCGGGGCGCCGGCGGGAACTCGAAGCCGCGTGAGGCCAGGTGCTTGTGCCACTCGCGGTCGCTGGTGGCCACCTCCGGCGACGTGTGCGCGGCCAGGCCCAGGTGCTCGTAGATGACCCGCGGGGCCCGCGTGTCGTCGAGGTCGAGGATGTCGGCCAGGCGGAGCATGATCGCGCAGAAGCGCAGGTCGGCCTGGTAGAGGAAGTCGGTGCGGAAGCGCGGCTCGTGCAGGGCGGCCGCGGGCTCGTTGTGGCTACGGCAGATCAGTTCCAGCTGGTCGATGATCGATTTGCCCTCCCACTGGAGGAGCCGGCGATCGCAACGGTCGAGGTGGAGCCGGGCCCGGTCGGCGTGCCGGGAGCGGCAGTACTGCTCGATCACGGCCTCGGGCGGCTTGCCGCCGTTGCGCTGGGTCGCGACATACGCCTCGTCGTGACCGTCGAGGAACGCCTGGAACTCGTCCTCCTCCCCGATCGCGGCGATCTCGGAGGGGCTGTAGGCCATGCCCGCGTCGTGGAAGTAGGCGGCCAGGATCAGCAGCGCCGCCTCCAGGCCCGTCATCCGGTCGAGGCGGGGCGCGGCCAGCCGGCCCATCAGGCGGATCACGTTCTCGGCGTGCCGCTCGTCGTGCATCGTGTAGGCCGGGAACGTCTCCCGTACGAGCTTGAGCAGCTCCCGGGCGTACGACACCAGGTCCTTGACGTTGGCCCGGTCGCGGTCCGACGCCTTCGCCCGCAGCACATCGCCCAGCGGGCCCCAGTCGCCCACGCGGCCTCCTTCGGGTAGGAACACGGCAATACGGACTGTAGTGCTCGCATCGCTGGAGGACGATGGCCGAACGGTCTGCGGCGTACACGTGAGTGGGCTTCGGCCGGGCCGATAAGCTTCAAGCGCGGTCGTCGAAGCCCGCGCAGGTGGCGCAGCGCGCCTGGGAGACCCCCGGGGACCCTCGCCGCCCGACATACGTAGTTCATCCCGGCGACGGGGGTCGGCCGCCAGGCCGATGAGGAAGAGAGACTAGCCTGATGGCCGTGACACGCCGCGTAAAAATCGTCTGCACCATGGGGCCCGCGACCGCTTCCCCCGAGCGCATGCTCGGCCTCGTCGAAGCCGGCATGGACGTGGCCCGCATGAACTTCAGCCACGGCAGCCATGAGGACCACCAGAAGGTGTACGACCTCGTGCGCAGCACCGCCGAGCAAACCGGCCGGGCCGTGGCGGTCCTCGCCGACCTGCAGGGCCCGAAGATCCGCCTCGGCAAGTTCGCCGACGGCCCGCACGTCTGGAACACCGGTGACCTCGTCACCATCACCAGCGACGACATCCTCGGCACGGCCGACCGCGTCTCCTGCACCTACAAGAAGCTTCCGCAGGAGGTGAAGAGCGGCGACCGTCTGCTGATCGACGACGGCAAGGTCGCCATCCAGGTCACCGCCGTCGAGGGCAACGACATCCGCTGCCTGGTCGTCGAGGGCGGCCCGGTCAGCAACAACAAGGGCGTCTCGCTGCCCAACGTCGCCGTCAGCGTTCCCGCCCTGAGCGACAAGGACGCCGAGGACCTGCGCTTCGCCCTCGGGCTCGGCTGCGACCTGGTCGCGCTGTCGTTCGTGCGCTCGCCCGACGACATCAAGCTCGTCCACGAGATCATGGCCGAGGAGGGCCGGATCGTCCCGGTCATCGCCAAGGTCGAGAAGCCCGAGGCGGTCGAGCACCTCGAGGCCATCGTGCTCGCCTTCGACGGCGTCATGGTCGCCCGCGGTGACCTCGGCGTCGAGCTCCCGCTCGACCAGGTGCCGCTGGTGCAGAAACGCGCCGTGCAGCTCTGCCGGGAGAACGCCAAGCCGGTCATCGTCGCCACCCAGATGCTCGACTCGATGATCGAGAACTCGCGCCCGACCCGCGCCGAGGCCTCCGACGTCGCCAACGCGGTGCTCGACGGCACCGACGCGGTCATGCTCTCCGGCGAGACGTCGGTCGGCAAGTACCCGGTGCTCACCGTCAGCACCATGGCCAAGATCGTCAGCACGACCGAGGCCGGCTCCATCCCGGTCCCGCGCCTGCAGCACGACCCGCGCACCCACGGCGGCGCGCTGACCGTGGCCGCCTCCCAGATCGCGCGGAACATCGGCGCCAAGGCCCTGGTCGCGTTCTCCCAGACCGGCGACACGGTGCGGCGCCTCTCGCGCCTGCACTGCGAGCTTCCGCTGTACGCCTTCACCCCGGTCCCCGAGGTGCGCAACCAGCTGGCCGTGGCCTGGGGCGTCGAGACGTTCCTGACCGACTTCGTCCAGCACACCGACGACATGTTCCGTCAGGTCGACGCCAAGATGCTCGGCCTCGGCCTGGCCAAGCCCGGCGACTACGTGGTCGTCGTGGCCGGCTCCCCGCCGAACGCGCCCGGCTCCACCAACACCCTGCGCGTGCACCGGCTCGGCGACCTCGTCGACCCCGCCTCGCTGTGACCCAGCCGCTCAGCGGACAGGCCGCCGTCGACCAGCTGCTCGAGATCCTCGACCTCGAGCAGCTGGACGACGCGACCTTCCAGGGCTCGAGCCCGCAGACCGGGGCCCAGCGGGTGTTCGGCGGTCAGGTCGCGGGCCAGGCCCTGGTCGCCGCCGGGCGCACCGTGGACCCCTCGCGCACGGTCCACTCGCTGCACGGCTACTTCGTGCGGCCGGGTGACCCGACCGAGCCGATCCGGTTCACGGTCGAGACGATCCGCGACGGGCGCTCGTTCTCGGTGCGCCGCTCCACGGCCCAGCAGCACGGCAAGACGATCTTCTTCATGTCGGCCTCCTTCCAGGTCCGCGAGGAAGGGCTCGACCACCACACGCCGCCGCCGGACGGCGTGCCCGGCCCGGACGACGTGCAGACGATGGCCGACTGGGTCCGCCGGTACCCGTCGCGGCGGGGTGCGTTCGCGGCGGCGCCGCAGTCGGTCGACGTGCGCTACGTCAACACGCCGGGCTGGGTGCCGCCGGGGGACCGGGCCGCCACCGAGCAGCAGCGGGTCTGGATGCGCATCGACGGCAAGCTGCCGGACGACCCGCTGATCCACGCGTGCGCGCTGACCTACGCGTCGGACATGTCGCTGCTCGACTCGGTGCTGTCGGTGCACGGCGAGGTGTGGGGTCCCGGCGGGGTCATCGGGGCCAGCCTCGACCACGCGCTGTGGTTCCACCGGCCGTTCCGGGCCGACGAGTGGTTCCTGTACGACTGCACGAGCCCTTCCGCCAGCGGCAGCCGCGGCCTGGCCAGCGGGCGCATGTTCACCCGCGACGGCCGGCACATCGCCAGCGCCGTCCAGGAGGGCCTGCTGCGCCGCATCGGCGAGCGGGCGTAGCGGCCCCCATGTGAGCGGACGCCCCGCCCGGCGGGGATCCCGGCCCGGCGACTGGCCGACTGACGGATCCCGGCCCGGCGGGGCGAGGGAGACTGGCTTTCAGCGGCGCCGCTCACCCTCCGCCATGCTCTCCGGGGTGTCCGGCACGGCCGGAATGTCCCGGTCCGGCGGCAGCCGGTGTGCCGCCGCGGCCGTACCCGTCACACCCGCCTCCGCGATCTTCGCGTCCAGATCGCGCGTGGTGCTGACAACCTCCTCGTGGAAGGTCCGCGCATCGGCGTCCACCGCCCGATGCCGCGCCCTCGGCTTCTCCGGCGCGTCCTCGAAGTCGGTCAGACCCGCCGAATAGCCGGCCACACCCTCTTCGCGCTCCGGAGACAACTTCAGGACGTCCGGCCGTACGGCGGAAACCTCCCTCAACCGCAACGACGTCACCAGATCGGCGATCGCGCGCAACATCGCCAGCCCACCCAGCGTGACGATCACCGGATCGGCCGCGCGGGACAGCGGGCTCGACGCGAAGAAGCCGAGACCGGCCTGCGCCACACCCAGGGACAACATCAGGCCCCAGGTACGGTCGGCGCCCCGGTTCATCGTCGCCACGGCCACGTCGACCGCGCCCCGCACCATGAGGAACCAGCCGATCAGCGACGCCGGCGTCGTGTAGGTCGCGTCCCGGTCCAGCAGGACGATCACGCCGGTGGCCGTGAACAGCGCCGCCATCGACGCGTTCAACCACCACGTCCGCGTGCCGGCCAAAGCCCGTACGGCCTCGCACAGAGCCCCGAAGAAGATGACCGGGCCGGCCACGCTCACCACGTCCGCCGGCTCCAGGCGCATCACGCTCCAGCCGATCGCCAGCCACGCCACCCCGGCGAACATCAGAAAACCCCACATGCTGTTCCGCATGACCGTCAGGGGCGAGGAACCGGACCACAACATGAGGCCTCCAGCCGAACGTGTCCGAACCATGACAACATCCGCCGCCCCACCCCACCTGCGGTTCAGCCGGATTCACAGCCCGCTCCCGGCCGGGGCGCATCGATCGCGGCCGTCCTGGGTATCAACGGCACGCCCCCACCCCCCGGAGACCCCGTGCCCGACGATCCCCTGGCCGAAGCCCTGCGCGCCGCCCGCGACGGCGACCGCCGGGGCTTCGCCACCCTGTGGCGCGGCCTGCACCCCGGCGTCCTGCGCTACCTGCGCGTCATCGCCGGCGACCACGCCGAGGACGCCGCCAGCGAGACCTGGCTGCAGGTCATCCGCGACCTCGACCGGTTCGACGGCGACCTCGCCGCCTTCCGCGGCTGGCTCTTCCGGATCGCCCGCAACCGGGGCCTCGACACGGTGCGCCGCCGGCCCACCCCGCCCCTGCCCGCCGCCGCCTCGGCCTCCGACGCGGCCACCCTCACCCTCGAGAACGACGGCACCGCCTGGGCCGTCGCCCTCATCGCCGAACTGCCCATCGACCAGGCCGAAGCCGTGATGCTCCGCGTCGTGATCGGCCTCGACGTCGCCACCACCGCCGACATTCTCGGCAAAAGACCTGGTGCCGTACGGATCGCCGCCATGCGCGGGCTCAGGCGCCTCGCCACCCACCCCGATGTCCGCGACCGCACCCAGCCCAGCCGGCAGGGGGTGTAACGGAATGCGGCACCTGCGCGCTCTCCTTCATGCGATGCGTAAGCGGAGAAGCACCGACACTGACCTCGCGGTCGGTGATCCCGGCCTGCGCCGCCTGATCGAAGCGGCACGAGCCCCGGCCACCGCCTCGGAGCTCAGCGGCGAGAAACAAATGGTCGACGCCTTCACCGCCGAACGCAAACGTGCTGCCCGCGCCGCACGCCGTCGTCGTCGACCGGCGAGGATCCGGGCCGTGCTCGTGCCCGTCACGGCCGGTCTGGCTCTCCTGCTCCTCACCGGAACCGCCGTGGCCGCCCGCACCGGCAACCTCCCCCAGGAAGCCCAGCAGCACGCGCACCGCCTGTTCTCGGCGCTGGGCGTACCTGCGCCGAGAACAGGCACCCCGTCCCCACGGGAGTCCGGATCCCCGTCCGGGCCGGCCCCGACGCCGGACCTCGCCGCCTTCACCCGCTGCGAGGCCTGGCGCGGCGCCGCACCGCTGAGCAGCCACGACCGCCGCACCCTGATCGCCGCCGCCGGCGGCGAACACGCCATCGGCCGCTACTGCGAAAAGGTAAGACAGTCAGCGTCGTCACCCGCAAAGACGGCGCCCCCACCGGCCGCGCCTTCAGCCGGCACACCCTCACCGGCAGTGCCGTCACCGGGGGTGCCGTCGCCGGGGACACCTTCGCCAGGGACACCTTCACCGGCAGGTCCACCGTCGAGCGAGCCGCCGCCGAAACCCAGCGGCCCCGCGCACAGCGGCACTCAACCACCGAAATCAGGGCGAGCCACCCCACCGTCCATCGCGACGACAAAGCCCGCCAAGCAGCAGCCGAAGGCCACCATCCCGCCGCGACCGTCAGTAGCCGCCGCACCGACCCGAGTCACGCCGAGTGGCCGACCGTCATGACACCGCGCGCTGGGCTTGAGCACTCAACCACCAACGGTCACCACTTCGGCCCGACAAATTCGTCCAGCCGGGCCACCGCCTCGCGACGCGCCACCGACAACGTGTTGGGCCGCGACATCCGCCAGCTGATGTCGAGCTTGTCGAGCGATTGCTGGCAGAGTCGCATGATGTCGCGGGACTCGTTGACGAACTGGTACCGGGTATAGGCATATTCCTTCCCATTTCGCTCGACAGTATTGAGGAAGCGGCAGCCGTCTGAATGGAAGAGGCCGCGAAGAAATCTCTCCGGCCGCCTGTCGATCACTTCACGCTGCCAAGTCGTCAATTCGATCTTGCGGCCGTGCTTCACGCCAGGGCCATGCTGGGGGAAGAGGCAGGGCCAATGGGTCCAATGCGCCCGAACGCTCACGCATCCCGTCCGCTCCTGATATCCCACCGTCTTGGCGCCGCACGACTCCATCGCGGAGGACACCTCGTGGATGAGCCCGGGGTAGCGCAGATCGCAGGCGACCGTCAGGAGGGGCACCCGCTGAGTCATCAGCAGATGACCGTCGCCGAGATATTGGCCGAGCAGGTAGACATACGCCGAAGGGTCATCGACCCTGCGAGTGGGCCGGTCGCAGCGTGGACACCGGTTGTCGATCTTCGTTGCCGAACGGCTCCGGTTGTAGAGCCAGCAGGCGACAGTGTTCCGCGACAGCCGAGCCGCCGATATATCGCGGAGAAGGGCACGCCGGCGGCGTACAGGCGGAGGGCTTTCTCTCGGAGATGCGCGGGGTGCATTCTCGAATCCTCGAGGAGGGGTACGACACTTTGGCTCCGCCGGGACCGCGCTTGTCACCACTTCGGGCCGATGAACTCGTCCAGCCGGGCCACCGCCTCGCGGCGCGCCACCGACAGCATGTTGCGCCGGCACATCCGCCAGTTGACGCCGAGACGGTCCAGAGATTGCTGGCACAGCCGCATGATGTCGGCCGATTCGTTCGAGAAGCAGTAGCGCGGATATGTGTAGACCTTCTGGCCGCGCGTTATTCGGTTGGAAACACGGCAGCCATCGGAGTGAAATAGGCCGCGCAGGAATGATCCGCCGTTCGCGTCGATCATCGGCTGCTGCCAGGCGGCCAGATAGATGGGCCGTTCGTGTTTGTGCCCGGGGCCGTGCTGCGGGAAAAGGCACGGCCAATGGTTCGAATAACTCTGCACGCCGACGCAGCCCGTCTTCTGGACCCGCTGGACGTTCTTGGCGAGCACGGCGAGCATCGCCGCCTCGCACTCCTCGATCAAACCGGGCCAGGCGTCCGCGCAGTAGACACGGAGCACCGGGACCTTCGCTCTGGTCACCAGATGGCCGTCGCCAAGGTAGAGGCCGAGAAGATAGGCGTAGGCGCCTTGATCGTCGGGATCACGCGCGGGCCGGGCGCAACGAGGGCAGCGCACGTCGGCGTCGAGTTCGGCGCGGTGGCGCGCGCGTTCACCGTAGAACCAGTGTCCGACGGTGGATCGCGACAATCCGAGGGCGCGGCAGATTTCGCCGAACGGAACTTCTTCGGCACGCATTCTCAGGGCTCGCTCGCGTTTCTGCGGCGGATGCATGACCCTTATTATCGAACAGGGGTACGACGTTATGGTGTCCCCGGTGGGATTCGAACCCACACTGTATGGATTTTGAGTCCATTGCCTGCTGCCGATTGGGCTACGGGGACAGGCGCCTGTGCGTTGGCGATGAGATGGTCACGCCGTGCTGAGCTAGGGACAGCCTACCCACTACGCTTAGGGCGGCGACACCCGCATACCGGGGTGTCGTGTCTTCGGATCGTTGGGGGTAGGAGTTCTGTGGCCGACTCGCAGGCTGGTGCCGAGCGCAAGCGGGTGTTGATCGCCGAGGACGAGGCCCTCATCCGGCTCGATCTCGCCGAGATGCTCGTGGAGGAGGGCTACGACGTCGTCGGCGAGGCCGGTGACGGGGAGACCGCCGTGCGCCTGGCCGAGGAGCTTCGGCCTGATCTCGTCATTCTGGACATCAAGATGCCGATCATGGATGGGCTGGCCGCCGCCGAGCGGATCGCCGGCGGGCGGATCGCCCCGGTGGTCATTCTGACGGCGTTCAGCCAGCGTGATCTCGTCGAGCGGGCCCGTGCCGCGGGCGCCATGGCGTACCTGGTCAAGCCTTTCCAGA
This sequence comes from Paractinoplanes atraurantiacus, assembly GCF_900215205.1. Taxonomy (GTDB): domain Bacteria; phylum Actinomycetota; class Actinomycetes; order Mycobacteriales; family Micromonosporaceae; genus Actinoplanes; species Actinoplanes atraurantiacus. The sequence goes on along the minus strand of NZ_OBDY01000011.1, from coordinate 127,002 downwards.
AGTCCGACCTCGTGCCGGCCATCGAGATCGCCCTGTCGCGGTACTCGGAGATCGCCGCCCTGGAGTCCGAGGTGGCGGGTCTGACCGACCGTCTCGAGACGCGCAAGTCGGTGGAGCGGGCCAAGGGCGAGCTGATGACGAAGTACCAGATGACCGAGCCGCAGGCGTTCAAGTGGATTCAGCGCACCGCGATGGACCACCGGATGACGATGCGTGAGGTGGCCGACCGGATCCTGGCGGAGGGTCAGGAGGCCGGCGAGGCCGAGGTCCCCGAAAGTTGATCTTTCGGGTACTGCGGTTGTAACACCTCCTCCGACTGAGGCGTCACGAGACGTAACGGTTCGATGAAAGCCCGATCGAAGTCTTTTGGCAGCCCGGGAACCTGGGATAGCGTCCCGGCCCATAACGGGGCACGGCGTGGTTGCGTCGGTACGCAAGTGCCAATCGGCCGCCAGTGGCTCGGTGGGTTCGGTATGGAGGAGGGTTCCAACCTTGAGGCAGTCTCTCGCACGAGCCATCGGCGGCGTGGCTATGGTCGGCCTTCTTTTGGGCGCGGCGGCCTGTGCCAGCGATGACGACGGAGGCGACTCGACGGACGCGGCTGCCTGTGGCAGCAAGATCGCGTTCTTCGGCGCCCTGACCGGCGGTAACGCGCAGCTCGGCATCAACATCCGCGACGGCGCGAAGCTCGCCGTCGACCAATACAACAAGGCCAACGCCGACTGCAAGGTCGAGCTGGTCGAGAAGGACTCGGCGGGTGACCCGGCGCAGGCGTCCGGCCTCGCGACGTCCGTCGTTCAGGACGCCAAGATCCTCGGTGTGGTCGGCCCCGCCTTCTCGGGTGAGTCCAAGGTGGCCAACCCGATCATGAGCAAGGAAGGCGTCGTGATCATCACGCCGTCGGCGACCAACCCGGCGCTGGCGGACCAGGGTGACAAGACGTTCCACCGCGCTCTGGGCAACGACGCTTCGCAGGGTCCTGGCCTGGCGCTTTACATGAAGGACGTCATGAAGGTCCAGAAGACCTTCGTGGTGGACGACGCTTCGGAGTACGGCAAGGGCCTCGCCGACCAGGTGAAGAAGACGCTGGGCTCGGTCGTGACGGCGAACGCCGTGGTCAAGGAGCAGCAGACCGACTTCGGCGCGCTGGTCACCCAGATCAACAGCTCGGGCGCCGACTCGATCTTCTGGGGCGGTTACTACCGTGAGGCCGCGCCGTTCCTGAAGCAGTACCGCGACGCGGGCGGCAAGGCGAAGTTCGTCGCCGGCGACGGTGTGAAGGACCAGGCGTTCGTCGACGGCGCCGGTGCCGCCAACGCCGAGGGCGCGATCCTGACCTGCCCGTGTGTTCCGCCGGAGAAGGCGGGCGGCACGTTCGCGGCCGACTACAAGGCCGCTGTCGGCCGTGACGCCGGCACGTACAGCGCGGAGGCCTTCGACGCCGCGAACATCCTGCTGGCGGGCATCAAGGCGGGCAACTCGACCCGGGAGAAGCTGGAGACCTTCGTCGACGGCTACACCGGCCAGGGCGTGACCACCAGCTTCAAGTTCCAGGAGAACGGCGAGATCGACCCGTCCGCGGTGGCGATCTGGGCGTACAAGGTCGCGGGCGGCAAGATCGTGGCCGACCAGGAGGCGCCGAAGAGCTGACCTTGACGGGTCTTCTCTGACGGTTTGTTTGAGCTGCGAAACGTGCGGTCGGGAGCTCTGGCTCTCGGCCGCACGTCCTGTATGACTTTCCCTTGCTGGAGTCGCGTTGAACTTTGAATTCCTGGGCGACAACTTCATGTCGCTCACCGTGACGGGACTGACGCAGGGCGCCATCTATGCCCTGGTCGCTCTCGGTTACACGTTGGTCTACGGCGTTCTGCGCCTGATCAACTTCGCTCATTCCGAAGTCTTCATGATCGGCACGTTCGTTACCACGATCGTCTGGGCCGGCCTGGGCTTCGGTGTGGGGGCGTCGGCTCCGGGCACCTTCGGGGTGCTGGGACTGATCGCGCTGGCGGTCGTGGCGGCCGGCGCGGCGTCGGGTGGTACCGCGTTGATCGTGGAGCGGGTGGCCTACCGGCCGTTGCGCAAGCGTAACGCGCCCAGCCTGATCTTCCTGATCAGCGCGATCGGTGCCTCGGTGGCCCTGTTCGAGCTGGTGGGTGCGATCACGGACCGGCAGCCGCGGGGCATGCCGAGTCTCGTACAGCCGAAGGTGCAGTTCACGATCTTCGGCGCGGACGTCACCAACCTGCAGATCGGCATCATCCTGAGCGCGCTCGCGATGCTCGCCGGCCTGGACATCTTCATCAACCGCACCCGGCTCGGCCGTGGCGTGCGGGCGGTGGCGCAGAACCCGGACGTGGCCGCCCTGATGGGCGTCAACAAGGACCGCGTCATCATGCTGATCTTCGTGCTGGGCGGCATGATGGCCGGCGCGGCGTCGGTGCTCTACGACGTCAAGGTCGGCATCACGACGTACTCGGTGGGCTTCCTGATCGGTATCAAGGCGTTCACCGCGGCGGTGCTGGGCGGTATCGGCAACCTGCGCGGCGCCCTGCTGGGCGGCCTGCTGCTGGGCGTGGTGGAGAACTACGGCGCCGGTGTGTTCGGCAACGAGTGGATGGACGTCGTCGCCTTCGTGATGCTCGTGGTCGTGTTGCTGTTCCGCCCGACGGGCCTGTTGGGTGAGTCTCTGGGGAGGGCCCGGGCATGATGGCTGTTCTCGATTCCGCGCGGAAGGCCGACGAAGGCCGGGTCCGCGCGGTCACCGGCCTGCGGGACCGGTGGGCGAACCTTCCGTACGGCTGGCGGATCTCGGTCCTTTTCGCTTTCATCATTTTCCTGTACGCGTTGCCGGGCCTCGAAATCCCGCTGATCAGCACCCCGGACACGGACTTCACCTCGGTGCTGTTCCTCTGCGCGGTGTACGTGCTGGTCGCGGTCGGCCTGAACGTCGTGATCGGACTCGCCGGCCTGCTCGACCTGGGCTACATCGGCTTCTACGCGGTCGGCGCCTACACGGTGGCGATCCTCGGCTCGCCGAACTCGCCGGTCGTGATCCAGTTCCCGTGGGTGGTGTGCGTCCCGATCGCGATCGCGGTGACCATGGTGTCCGGCGTGATCCTGGGCTGGCCGACGCTGCGCCTGCGCGGCGACTATCTCGCGATCGTGACGCTCGGCTTCGGTGAGATCATCCGGGTGTTCGCGCTGAACTCCGACATCACCAACGGCAACCGGGGCATCACCGGCGTGCCGGTGCCCTCGGAGGGCACGTGGCCGGAGTGGATGGATTGGTTCCCGGGCATCACCGCGGGCCGGCCGATCTTCAGTGTGTCCAACGTGATCGGCTTCTACTGGCTGGCGCTGACCCTGGTCTTCATCTGCATGCTGGGCGTGCGGCGGCTGGAGCGCAGCCGGGTCGGCCGGTCGTGGCTGGCGATCCGTGAGGACGAGGACGCGGCCGAGGTCATGGGCGTGCCGACGTTCAAGTACAAGCTGTGGGCGTTCGCGATCGGCGCGGCGCTGGGCGGCCTGTCGGGTGCGCTGTTCTTCAGCAAGCAGACGTTCATCAACGCGCAGGGCTTCGACCTGTTCACGTCGATCCTGTGGGTGGCCGCGGTGGTCATCGGCGGCGCCGGCAACCAGTTGGGTGTGGCGCTGGGCGCGATCCTGCTGGCCTATCTGCCGGAGCGGTTCCGCGAGTTCGCCGACTACCGGCTGCTGATCTTCGGTGTCGCCCTGATCGTCATGACGATCTTCCGGCCGCAGGGTCTGCTGCCCAGCCGCCGGCGCAAGGTCGAGCTGGAGGACCGGGCTAAGGAAGGTGCCGTCGGTGAGTGAGCGCAACAATCTGCTCGAGGTCGACAACGTCACGATCCGCTTCGGCGGTGTGACGGCCCTGGACGGGGTGGACTTCTCCGTCAAGGAGGGCGAGATCCTCGGCCTGATCGGCCCGAACGGCGCCGGCAAGACGACCTGCTTCAACGCCGTCACCGGCGTGGTCAAGCCGACCAGCGGCGCTATCCGGTTCCGCGGCAAGACCCTGGTGGGCCAGCAGCGGCACAAGATCACCCGGCTCGGCATCGCGCGGACGTTCCAGAACATCCGGTTGTTCCCGGAGATGACGGCGCTGGAGAACGTGCAGGTCGGCGCCGACGCCCGGCACAAGACCAGTGTGGTCGGCGCGCTGTTTCGCACCTGGCGGGTGCCGGTCAAGCCGCACGAGCTGGTCGAGGTCGACGCCAAGAGCGGCTTCGGACGGGCGGTGCAGCAGGTACGCCGTACGGGACAGCGGATCTTCGGTTTGTCCCGGCACACCCTCGAGGAGCGGGCGGCCAAGGAGAAGGCGACCGAGCTGCTGAAGCTGGTCGGCATCGAGCACCGGGCCGGCGAGCTGGCCCGGAGCCTGGCCTACGGCGAGCAGCGCCGCCTGGAGATCGCGCGGGCGCTGGCCACCGAGCCGGGTCTGCTCTGCCTGGACGAGCCGGCCGCCGGCTTCAACCCGGCCGAGAAGGAGTCCCTGCTCGAGCTGATCCGCAAGATCCGCGACACCGGGGTCACGGTGCTGCTCATCGAGCACGACATGCGCCTGGTCATGGGCGTCACCGACCGGATCGTCGTGCTGGAGTTCGGCAAGAAGATCGCCGAGGGGACGCCGGCCGAGGTGCGGGAGAACCCGGCGGTCATCGCCGCCTATCTGGGAGTGCCGACCGATGCTGCTTGAGCTGGACAACGTCACGGTGTCGTACGGGCGCATCGAGGCCCTGCACGGCATCAGCCTGACCGTGGGCGAGGGCGAGATCGTCGCGCTGATCGGCGCGAACGGCGCCGGCAAGTCGACCACGATGCGCGCCATCTCGGGTTTGCGCCCCGTCGGCCAGGGCAAGATCCACTTTGATGGGCAGGACATCACCAAGATGCGGGCCGACCTGCGGGTCATCCGCGGGGTCTCGCAGTCGCCGGAGGGCCGGGGCATCTTCCCCGGCATGACCGTGCGGGAGAACCTGGAGATGGGCGCGTACACGCGCCGGGTCCGCGCCGAGGTCGACGAGGACCTCCAGCGGGCGTTCGACCTGTTCCCGCGCCTGAAGGAGCGGGAGAAGCAGGCCGGCGGCACGCTGTCCGGCGGTGAGCAGCAGATGCTCGCCGTGGGCCGCGCGCTGATGAGCCGGCCGAAGCTGCTGCTGCTCGACGAGCCCTCGATGGGCCTGGCGCCGATGCTGATCCAGCAGATCTTCGACATCATCGTGGAGATCAACCAACAGGGCACGACCGTGCTGCTGGTGGAGCAGAATGCGCAGCAGGCCCTGTCGCGCGCGCACCGCGCGTACGTCTTGGAGACCGGGCGGATCGTCAAGGAGGGCTCCGGCAACGACCTCCTGACCGATCCCGCGGTCAAGGACGCTTACCTCGGCGTCGCGTAACACCCCTTTCTGGACGACTAGGAGTCATCATGTTCCGCACCCCCTCAGGCCGCCGGGCGATCCTCGGCCTGGCCGCCGCGGCGGCGCTGACGTTGTCGATGGGCGCCTGCGGCTCGGAGTCCGACGACTCCGGCTCGAGCGGCGCCCCGGCGCCCACCGCCTCCGCCGACACCTCGCTGGCCGACAAGGTTCCGGCCGACATCAAGAGCGCCGGCAAGCTGGTCATCGGCACCGACTCGTCGTACGCGCCCAACGAGTACCTGGACAGCGACGGCAAGACGGTCATCGGCTTCGACGTCGACCTGTTCAACGCGGTCGCGCAGAAGCTGGGCCTGACCACCGAGTGGCAGTCGGCGACGTTCGACAGCATCATCCCGGGTGTCAGCAGCGACAAGTACGCCGTCGGCGTCTCGTCGTTCACGATCAATAAGGACCGGCTCAAGGAGGTCAACATGATCTCCTACTTCTCGGCCGGCACCCAGTGGGCGGCCAAGAAGGGCGCCACGATCGACCCGAACGACGTCTGCGGCAAGAAGATCGCCGTGCAGACCGCGACCGTGCAGGTCGACGACCTGAACGCGCGCTCGAAGAAGTGCACCGACGCCGGCAAGGCCAAGATCACGATCGACCAGTACCAGAAGCAGTCGGACGCGACGAACGCCGTCAACACCGGCAAGGACGAGGCCATGCTGGCCGACTCCCCGATCGTGGCGTACGCGGTGAAGCAGACCAACGGCACGCTTGAGCTGGTCGGCGACATCTACGACTCGGCGCCGTACGGCTACGTGGTGGCCAAGGACCAGACCGAGTTCGCGGGGGTCATCGGCGACGCCGTCAAGGCGCTGATCGCCGACGGCACGTACAAGACGATCCTCGACAAGTGGGGCGTCACGGCGGGTGCCGTCACCACCGCCGAAGTGAACCCGTCGGTCTGATCCGCCGCACATGAGCGACCAGACAACCACCGAGCGGGCACGGCCGGAACCGATCAAGGCCGTGCCCGTCCGGCACCCCGGGCGCTGGGTGACGATCGCGGTCCTCGCGGTGCTCGCCGCGATGTTCGTGCACCTGCTGGTCACGAACGACAACTTCCGCTGGTCGTTCATCTTCTCGTCCTATGAGGACGGCAAGCGCGGGGTCATGTTCACCGGGCCGGTCCTCGAGGGCCTGCGCGGCACCCTGCTGCTGACCGTCACGTCGATGGCGATCGGCATCGGGCTCGGCGTCGTCCTGGCCGTCATGCGGCTGTCGCCGAACAAGATCCTGTCGTCGGTGGCGTTCGTCTACACCTGGTTCTTCCGGGCCGTGCCGCGCCTGATCCTGGCGATCCTGTTCGGCAACCTGAACATCCTGTGGAGCCGGGTCGGCTTCGGCCTGCCGTTCGACAAGCAGATCGGCGACCTGTTCGGCATCGACAACTTCAACGGGCAGTTCTACAGCATCCGGGCGGCCGACCTGCTGGCCGGATTCGTGGCCGGCATGCTGGCGCTCGGGTTGTCCGAGGCCGCGTACATGGCCGAAATCGTCCGTGCCGGTCTTCAGTCCGTCGATCAAGGACAGAGCGAGGCCGCGGTCGCGCTCGGCATGTCCCGCTTCCAGGTGCTGCGGCGCATCGTGCTGCCGCAGGCCATGCGGGTGATCGTGCCGCCGACCGGCAACGAGACCATCGCGATGGTCAAGGACACGTCATTGGTGGCGTACGTCCCGGTCGCCGGCGAGCTCTGGTTCCAGCTGAACGCGGTCTCGGCCCGGACCTTCGTGGTGTTCCCGGTCCTGGTGGCCGCCGTGATCTGGTATCTGATCATCTGCACCGTCCTGATGATCGGCCAGTTCTTCCTGGAACGGCACTACGGCAAGGGGTACGGCGCGGTCGGCAAGGCCAAGCAGCGGCTGCGTGACATCGAGGTCGAACAAGGCGGGCGTATCGTCGACTCCCGGGAGGGATCATGACTTCCGAGATGGTGCGCGCCGACAACGTGCACAAGTCGTTCGGCTCGCTCGAGGTGCTCAAGGGCATCGACCTGGTCGTCAACTCGGGCGAGGTGTGCTGCGTGCTCGGCCCGTCCGGCTCGGGCAAGTCGACGTTCCTGCGCTGCATCAACCACCTCGAGAAGATCAACGCCGGCCGCATCACGGTCGACGGCGACCTGATCGGCTATCGCGAGCGCGGCGGCAAGCTGCACGAGCTCGGCGAGAAGGACGTGGCCCGGCAGCGCCGCTCGATCGGCATGGTCTTCCAGCGCTTCAACCTGTTCCCGCACATGACGGTGCTCCAGAACGTCATGGAGGCGCCGTGCCGGGTCAAGAGCGAGAACAAGGCGGAGGTACGGGACAGGGCACGCGCCCTGCTCGACCGGGTGGGCCTGAGCGAGAAGACCGAGTCCTATCCCGGGCAGCTCTCGGGCGGCCAGCAGCAGCGCGTGGCCATCGCCCGCGCCCTGGCCATGCGGCCGAAACTGATGCTGTTCGACGAGCCGACCAGTGCGCTCGACCCGGAGCTGGTCGGTGAGGTCCTCGACGTGATGAAGGACCTGGCCCGGGACGGGATGACCATGGTCGTGGTCACCCACGAGATCGGCTTCGCCCGCGAGGTCGGCGACAAGCTGATCTTCATGGACGGCGGCGTCGTCGTGGAGGAGGGCGCCCCGCGGGACGTCATCGCGAATCCGCAGCACGAGCGAACCAGGGCATTTCTGAGCAAGGTGCTTTAAGCAGGCGGGGTGGTCCGGGTTTCTGTCGTACCCCACGACTAGAGTTCTCCGACGTGAGCGACGACGCCCAGACCCCCCGTTTGCTGCTGCTCGACGGCCACTCGCTGGCCTACCGTGCCTTCCACGCGCTGCCCAAGGAAAACTTCAGCACCCAGACCGGGCAGCACACGAACGCGGTCTTCGGCTTCACCTCGATGCTGATCAACATGTTGCGCGACGAGAAGCCGACGCACATCGTGGTCGCCTTCGACGTCTCGCGCGTCTCCTTCCGCACCGAGAGATACCCGGAGTACAAGGCCGGCCGCTCGGCCACGCCGCCCGAGTTCCAGGGCCAGGTCAGCCTGGTCAAGGAGATCCTCGACGCGCTGCGCATCCCCTATGTCGAGAAACCCGGCTTCGAGGCCGACGACGTCATCGCCACCCTCGCCTGCGAGGCCCGCGACGCCGGCATGGAGGTGCTGATCTCCTCCGGCGACCGGGACGCCCTGCAGCTGGTCGACGAGCACACCACCGTCCTCTACCCGAGCCGCGGCGTCTCCGAGGTCTGGCGGATGACACCCGCCCTGGTCGAGGAGAAGCAGCTCGTGCCGCCCCACCTCTACCGCGACAAGGCTGCCCTGGTCGGCGAGACCAGCGACAACCTGATCGGTGTCCCCGGCGTCGGTCCGAAGACGGCGGCCAAGTGGATCACCGAGTTCGGCGGCATCGAGGGCGTCGTCGCCAACGCTGACAAGATCAAGGGCAAGGCCGGCGACAACCTGCGGGCCCACCTGTCCTCGGTGATGCTCAACTACGAGCTCAACGCCCTGCGCAAAGACCTCGAGCTTCCGCTGCACCCGCAGGACGTGCGCTGGCCGGGCTGGGACCGCGAGGCCGTGCACCAGGTCTTCGACGCGCTCGAGTTCCGGGTGCTGCGCGAGCGCCTCTACAGCTACCTCGAGGCCGTCGAGCCCGAGGCCGAGTCCGGCTTCGACATCGAGGCCCGGGTGTTGCGGGCGGGCGAGGTGGCCGCCTGGCTGACCGCGCACGCGCAGGCCGCGCCCGTCGGCGTCGCCGTCACCGGCACGTTCGGCCGCGGCACGGGCACGCTGACCGGCATCGCGGTCGCGACCGGCGACGGGCCGGCGGCCTGGTTCGATCCGGCCGCCCTGGACGAGGCCGACGAGCAGGCCGTGGCCCTCTGGCTGGCCGACCCCGACCGGCCCAAGGTCGTGCACGACGCCAAGCCGGCCTCGCTGGCCATGCGCGCGCACGGCTGGCGCCTGGGCGGCGTCCGGATCGACACGGCGCTGGCGGCCTACCTGGCCAAGCCCGACCAGCGGGCGTACGACCTGACCGACCTGGCCCTGCGCTACCTCAAGCGCGAGCTGCGGGTCGAGGAGCCCCAGACCGGTCAGCTCGACCTGCTGGCCGGCGTGGGCGAGGAGGGCGGCGCCGAGGAGACCGTCATGCTGCGGGCCCGGGCCACCCTCGACCTGGCCGACGTGCTGACCGAGGAGCTGTCGCGCGACGGCGGCGAGTCGCAGGCCCTGCTGACCGACGTCGAGCAGCCGCTCTCCGAGGTGCTGGGCGAGATGGAGCACCTCGGCATCGCCGCCGACACCGAATACCTCTCCGAGCTCGAGGCGCACTTCGCGGCCGAGGTCAAGGCCGCGCAGCAGGCGGCGCACGAGGTGGTCGGCCGGGAGTTCAACCTCGGCTCACCCAAGCAGCTCCAGCAGATCCTGTTCGAGGAGCGGGGCCTGCCCAAGACCAAGAAGATCAAGTCGGGGTACACGACCGACGCCGACGCGCTTCAGAACCTCTTCACGCAGACCGAGGACCCGCTGCTGGCCCACCTGCTGCGCCACCGCGACGTGGCCAAGCTCAAGTCGACAGTCGACGGCCTGCTCAAGTCGGTCTCCGACGACGGGCGCATCCACACGACGTTCAACCAGACCGTCGCCGCCACCGGCCGCCTGTCGTCGACCGACCCCAACCTGCAGAACATCCCGATCCGCACCGAGGAGGGCCGGCGCATCCGCCGCGCGTTCGTGGTCGGCGCGGGCTTCGAGTCGCTCATGACGGCCGACTACAGCCAGATCGAGATGCGCATCATGGCCCACCTCTCCGAGGACGAGGCCCTGATCGCCGCCTTCAACTCGGCCTTCGACTTCCACGCGGCCACCGCGTCCTCGGTCTTCCACGTCCCGGTCGAGGAGGTCGTCCCCGACCAGCGCCGCAAGATCAAGGCCATGAACTACGGCTTGGCGTACGGCCTGAGCGCGTTCGGCCTGTCCAACCAGCTCACCATCCCGGTCGAAGAGGCCCGCGGCCTGATGGAGGAGTACTTCGAGCGCTTCGGCGGCATCCGCGACTACCTCGACAAGGTGGTGCGGCAGGCCGGCAAGGACGGCTACACGGCCACCATCCTGGGCCGCCGCCGCTACCTGCCCGACCTGTCCAGCGACAACCGCCAGCGCCGCGAGATGGCCGAGCGGATGGCCCTGAACGCACCCATCCAGGGCTCGGCCGCCGACATCATCAAGGTCGCCATGCTCCGCGTCGACAAGGCCATCCGCGAGTCCGGCCTCGCGTCCCGCATGCTCCTTCAGGTCCACGACGAGCTCGTCTTCGACGTGGCCCCCGGCGAGCGCGAGCCCTTGGAGGCCCTGGTCCGCCGCGAGATGGGCAACGCATACCCGCTGTCGGTCCCGCTCGAGGTCTCCGTCGGCTCCGGCCGCGACTGGAACGGCGCCGACCACTAGCCGGCGCCGCGCGGCTCACGTGCCGGCGTCGGGCTCCTCGTTCGGCGCCGGGCGGTCGTTTGCCGGGCGGCGGGCGCTGAGCGCGCCGAAGACCGGTCCGGCGGCGAGCGCGCCGGCGGCGAAGGCCAGGAACCACCACCAGAAGCCGTCCCCGCCCGCCGATGCCGCGCGGACCGCCACCACGGCGAGCCCGCCCACCGGCAGCGCCACGGCCAACGGCACGGCGGCGGCCGCCGGCCGGCGGGCGATCCCGATCGCCAGCGGCACCAGCAACGGCAGATAGCCGAGCAGGAAGAGCGTGCGCACCTGCTGCTGGAAGAAGAGCGCCCAGGCACCGGCCAGGGCCGCACCCAGCGCCACCGCCGCCAGCGTCTGCACCGCCATGAAGAGCGCACCCGCCCGGGGTGGCTCCGGCGCGCCGTCACCGTCGGGCTCGCCCATGCCGAGCCACATCCCGGTCACTTGGAGCAGCTCCCGCACCGCCGCCCGAACGCCTCCGCTGATCATGCCGGCCAGCCTAGGCCGACGGCGCCACGGCGCCGGGTCGCCGCGGAGAGTGAGAGGATCACGACCGCGTGTGGTTGCGGGCGCGTGGAAGTGTGTGGCTCATGACGAGCCAGATGACGGGGGCGGCGACGTTGGGGCGGGGGCCGCTCGACGCCGCGCAGGCTGACGCGTACGCGCCGATGTTCAAGGCGCTGGGCGATCCGGTGCGGCTGCGGCTGCTGTCGATGATCGCCTCGGCCCGGGGCGGTGAGGTCTGCGTCTGTGATCTCACCGGGGCTTTCCACCTGACCGGGCCGACGATCTCGCACCACCTCAAGGTGCTGCGGGAGGCCGGCCTGGTGGACAGCGACCGCCGCGGCACCTGGGTCTATTACCGGATGATCCCGGCCGCCCTGGCCGTGCTGGGCGGCCTGCTCGACGCCGCGGTCCTGACGGGCTGACCCTCGGCTACTTCTTCAGCGGGTCGTGGCCCCAGTTCATCAGCGAATAGCGCCACTTCGTCTCCGACACGTCCCCGGACGGGCGCTGGGCCTGATGACGGTGCACGTAGCCGACGACCTTGCGCATGTGCGCCTCGTCGTTCTCCGACAGGTCGGCCTTCTTCTTGCCGAGGATCTTGACGATCTTGCGGCCGGAGTCGTGGCCGACCGACTCGCCGCCGGACGACGGCTTCTGGCCGACCTCACGGGACTCGTCGGTCTGAAGCCACTTCTCGATCTCGCCGGCGGTCATGTTCACCGCCGACTTGAACTCGGCATAAACGTCGTCAGCCATGGTGCAGCGCGCCCGGCTTGTGAACCGCCTCGCGGCCGGTCTTGTCGCTCTTGACCTTGTACTGGGGATCGTCGGGGGACGCGTCGACCGTCCGGCCCGCGGCCGAGGTGCGCTTGGTGATCTTCTGTTCGACCTTGCCGTGCACGGTCTCGCCGTGGCTGCGCCAGGTCACCTCGTCGCCCTTTTTCGGATCTTTGGTCATGTACGGCCAGGTACCCCCGCAGCGAGCCGGCTAACAAAGATCGCGGTTCCCGGGAACAACCGCCCCCGCAGCGGGCTCCACTGGCCCCAGGTCTCCTCGTTGTCGGCCGGCCACTCCGGCTCGACCAGGTCGCGCAGCTCGAACCCGGCCGCCACCAACTCCCGTACACGATCGCCGAGGGTCCGGTGTTGCTCGATGTAGGTGACCTCGCCCGACTCGTCCCGCTCCACGTACGGTGTCCGGTCGAAGTACGAGTTACGGGCGATCAGGCCACTCTCGTCCGGCTCGTCCCAGAAGATCCAGCGCATCGGGTGGGTGACCGAGAAGACCCAGTCGCCGCCCGGCTTGAGCACCCGCGCCACCTCGCGCATGGCCGCCGCCGAGTCGGCCACGAACGGGATCGCCCCGAAGGCGGTGCAGACGATGTCGAATACGCTCTCCGCGAACGGCAGCGCCAGCGCGTCCGCTTGCACCAGGGGCACACTCACCCCCGTACGGCCGGCGGCCGCCCTCGCATGCCGCAACATTCCCGCCGAGAGATCGAGGGCGACCACCTCCGCGCCCTGCCCGTCGAGCCACCGGGCGCCCGCCGCGGCGCCGGCGCCGAGCTCCAGGATCCGCTTGCCGCGCACGTCGCCGAGCAGGTGGGCGTCGGCCTCGCGCAGCCCCTCGGGGCACCACACGAAGTCGAGATCGCCCAGGAAGGAGCCGTGCTCGGCCTGGTACTCGTCGGCGTCGGAGTCCCACCATCCGCGGCTGGCGCGGCGGCTCTCGTCGTCCGAGACGCCGGAGACGGGTGCGTTTTCGATCACCGCGCCACGGTACGGCAGCGCGCGCCGCCGTCACTATTCGGCATATTAGGGTCATGGCGTGGGGTTTCGGGCCAACAATATGCCGCGCTCCTCAGGAGGGCTTGCAACCTGTGGTAATGCGCACGGTAAGCTAGTCGATGCGCTCGCGGATCGTGTGCCTCGGCAGGGAGCAGGTTCCGTGGTCGCCGGTCCCGACATGATCGACTGGTCGTCATCTGGTTGCTCGTGCCGTGCCCGGCGGCAGTTCCGTGGAGCGCGAGAGACACCACGACACCCATCCGTTCGGAGCAACAGTCCACATGACGAGCAGCATCGAGGCCACCTCGAGCGCCAACAAGGTCACCGTCGACGATCTCGGCTCTGAGGAAGCTTTCCTCGCCGCCATCGACGAGACCATCAAGTACTTCAACGACGGCGACATTGTCGAAGGCACCGTCGTCAAGGTCGATCGGGACGAGGTCCTGCTCGACATCGGCTACAAGACCGAGGGTGTCATCCCCTCGCGCGAGTTGTCGATCAAGCATGACGTGGACCCCGCGGAAGTGGTGTCGGTCGGTGACCACATCGAAGCCCTCGTCCTCACCAAGGAGGACAAGGAAGGCCGTCTGATCCTCTCGAAGAAGCGTGCGCAGTACGAGCGCGCGTGGGGCACCATCGAGAAGATCAAGGAGGACGACGGCGTCGTCCGCGGTTCGGTCATCGAGGTCGTCAAGGGTGGTCTCATCCTCGACATCGGCCTCCGTGGCTTCCTGCCGGCCTCCCTGGTCGAGATGCGCCGCGTCCGTGACCTGCAGCCCTATGTCGGCCGCGAGCTCGAGGCGAAGATCATCGAGCTGGACAAGAACCGCAACAACGTGGTCCTGTCCCGCCGCGCCTGGCTCGAGCAGACGCAGTCCGAGGTTCGCACCGAGTTCCTCAACAAGCTGCAGAAGGGCCAGGTCCGCAAGGGCGTCGTGTCCTCGATCGTCAACTTCGGCGCCTTCGTCGACCTGGGCGGCGTGGACGGCCTCGTGCACGTCTCCGAGCTCTCCTGGAAGCACATCGACCACCCGTCCGAGGTTGTCGAGGTCGGCCAGGAGGTCGAGGTCGAGGTGCTCGACGTCGACCTGGACCGTGAGCGCGTCTCCCTGTCGCTGAAGGCGACGCAGGAGGACCCGTGGCGCCAGTTCGCCCGGACCCACGCGATCAACCAGATCGTGCCGGGCAAGGTCACCAAGCTGGTTCCGTTCGGCGCCTTCGTCCGGGTGGACGACGGCATCGAGGGCCTGGTGCACATCTCCGAGCTGGCCGAGCGTCACGTCGAGCTGCCCGAGCAGGTCGTCCAGGTGGGTTCGGACGTCCTGGTCAAGGTCATCGACATCGACCTCGAGCGTCGCCGCATCTCGCTGTCGCTCAAGCAGGCCAACGAGAACTTCGTGGAGGGCGAGGAGCACTTCGACCCCACCCTCTACGGCATGGCCGCCACGTACGACAACGAGGGCAACTACATCTACCCGGAGGGCTTCGACCCCGAGACGGGCGAGTGGCTCGAGGGCTTCGACAAGCAGCGCGAGGCCTGGGAGAAGCAGTACGCCGACGCGCGCGAGCGCTGGGAGGCCCACACCAAGCAGGTGCAGGCGTCCCGCGAGGCCGACGCCGAGGCCGCGCTCAACCCGGCTCCGGCCGGCGCGGGCACGACCACGTCGTCCTCGTCCACCAGCTCCTCCTCGTCGAGCTCGTCGGCCCCGGCGCGTTCGTCCGAGGAGCCCGCGGGCACCCTGGCCACCGACGAGGCCCTCGCCGCTCTGCGCGAGAAGCTCGCCGGCGGCAAGAGCTGACCTCAGCTCTGACCCCAGCAGCACGCTGAAGGCCGTCCCGACTCCGGTCGGGGCGGCCTTTCGCCGTCTGGGTCCCGGCGACGATACTGGGCTCGTGCTGAGGGTGGGACTGACCGGCGGGATCGGTGCGGGCAAGAGCGCGGTGGCGCGGCGGCTCGCGCGCCACGGGGCGATCATCATCGATTCCGACGTGCTGGCCCGCGAGGTGGTCGAGCCGGGCACGCCCGGCCTGGCCGAGGTGGTGACGGCGTTCGGCGCCGGCGTGCTGACGGCCGACGGCGCGCTCGACCGGCCGGCCCTGGCCGCAAAGGTCTTCGGCGACGACGAGGCCCGGCGCCGGCTGGAAAAGATCATTCATCCGCTCGTAAGGGCGAGAGCCGCGCAGTTGCACGCGGAGGCCGGCCCGGAAGCGATCGTCGTCAACGACATCCCGCTGCTGGTCGAGACCGGCCAGACCTCCTCGTTCCACCTGGTCGTCGTCGTGGAGGCGCCCCGCGAGTCGCGCGTGCGGCGCCTCGTGCAGACCCGCGGGATGACCGAGGAGCAGGCCGGCGCGCGCATCGCCGCGCAGGCCGCGGACGATCAGCGCCGGGCCGCGGCCGACGTCCTGCTGATCAACGACGGCACCCTCGAAGCGCTGAACTCCCAGGTGGACGCGCTTGTCCGGCAGCGTCTTCAGCCGTACGAGCGGAACGTGCGCACGGGCACCTCGGCCCGGCCCCCACGCGATCTGCACATCGCCGGCCCCGACCCGCAGTGGCCGGCCGCCGCCGAGCGGATCATGGCGCGGATCCGGCACGCCCTGCGCGACCACCCGGAGACCACGGTGTCGCACATCGGCTCGACCGCGGTGCCGGAGCTGCCGGCGAAGGACATCATCGACCTCATGCTGGCCGTGCGGACCCTCGACGAGGCCGACCACCTGGCCGGCGTGCTCGGCGCGGCCGGGCTGCCGCGGCGCGCGGGGGAGTGGGCCGACAACGCGCGCGGCCTGCCCGGCGAGACCTGGCCCAAGCGGCTGCACGGCTCGGCCGATCCCGGGCGGCCGGTCAACCTGCACGTCCGGGTGGCCGGGTCGCCCGGCTGGCGGTTCGCCCTGCTCATGCGCGATCACCTGCGCTCGGTGCCGGAGGCCCGCGAGGGCTATGCGGCGGCCAAGGCGGCGTGGGCCTCGGAGCACAAAGACCGTTTCACGTACGGCGAGGCGAAGGAACCCTGGTTCGACGAGGAGGCCCTGGCCGCCGACGAGTGGGCCGAGGCGACCGGATGGCAGCCGCCTGCCTTCCGCCTCTGATCGCCCGGCCGGCTCTGATTATTAGGCGCTCGCGGCGGCCGGTCTGCGCTGAGCGCGACCGCCGTGGGTGCGCGCGCCGGATGACCGGGGCGCATCGACCACGGGCCGGACGAGGGGACCGTGTGGTGGTCCCGCCCGATGCCGGTGGGCCGCCGCGAGCGGCCTACCCGACCAGGCTAAGTGACACGCGCAACAGCAACAATGCCGTCCGGTGGGGCTGAATGTGCACCCTCCGCACGAGGGTTCGCGGGCGGCCGGACCTGTCGGCCGAAACTTGTCGTACCCCCGACGTACGGTTGTCCCCATGGCGCTCGACATCCCACGACTCGACGGCCGATTCGAGGTCGTCAGCGAATTCCAGCCCGCCGGCGACCAGCCCGCGGCCATCGCTGAGCTGGAGCGACGGGTCCGCCGCGGCGACCGCAACACGGTCCTGCTCGGCGCGACCGGCACGGGCAAGAGCGCCACGTCGGCCTGGCTGATCGAGAAGCTGCAACGGCCGGCGCTGGTGATGGCTCCGAACAAGACCCTGTGCGCCCAGCTCGCCAAGGAGCTGCGCGAGCTCCTTCCGAACAACGCCGTCGAATACTTCGTCAGCTACTACGACTACTACCAGCCCGAGGCGTACATCGCACAGACCGACACCTACATCGAGAAGGACTCGTCGGTCAACGAGGAGGTCGAGCGGCTGCGCCACTCGGCCACGATGTCGCTGCTCACCCGGCGCGACACGATCGTGGTGGCGACGGTCTCGGCGATCTACGGCCTGGGCACCCCGCAGGAATACCTGGAGCGCGCGGTCAAGGTCAAGGTCGGCGGCGAGATCGACCGCGACCAGCTGCTGCGCCGGCTGGTCGACATTCAGTACGCGCGCAACGACATGTCCTTCCAGCGCGGCACGTTCCGGGTCCGGGGCGACACCCTCGAGATCATCCCGGCCTACGAGGAGCTGGCCGTCCGCGTCGAGCTGTTCGGCGACGAGGTCGAGAAGCTCTACTACCTGCACCCGCTGACCGGCGACATCGTGCGCGAGGTCGACGAGCTGGTCATCTTCCCGGCCACCCACTACGTGGCCGGTCCCGAGCGCATGGAGCGGGCCATCCGCGACATCGAGGCCGAGCTGGAGGAGCGGCTGGCCGAGCTCGACCGGCAGGGCAAGCTGCTCGAGTCGCAGCGGCTGCGCATGCGCACGACGTACGACATCGAGATGATGCGCCAGGTCGGCTTCTGCAACGGCATCGAAAACTACTCGATGCACATGGACGGCCGCTCGCCCGGCGAGCCTTCGTACACGTTGCTCGACTACTTCCCCGACGACTTCATCACCATCCTCGACGAGTCGCACGTGACGATTCCGCAGATCGGCGGCATGTACGAGGGGGACGCCTCCCGCAAGCGCATCCTCATCGAGCACGGCTTCCGGCTGCCCAGCGCCGCCGACAACCGGCCGTTGCGCTTCGACGAGTTCCTCGAGCGCGTCGGCCAGATGGTCTTCCTGTCGGCCACTCCCGGCCCGTGGGAGATGCAGGAGGCCCAGGGCGAGTTCGTCGAGCAGGTCATCCGCCCCACCGGCCTGGTCGACCCGCAGGTCGTGGTCAAGCCGACCAAGGGCCAGATCGACGATCTCATGCACGAGATCAAGCTGCGGACCGAGCGCGACGAGCGGGTCCTGGTGACGACCCTGACCAAGAAGATGGCCGAGGACCTCACCGACTACCTGCTGGAGAACGGCATCCGGGTGCGCTACCTGCACTCCGAGGTCGACACGCTGCGCCGGGTCGAGCTGCTCAAGGAGCTGCGCAAGGGCGACTACGACGTGCTGGTCGGCATCAACCTGCTCCGTGAGGGCCTCGACCTGCCCGAGGTGTCGCTGGTGGCGATCCTCGACGCCGACAAGGAGGGCTTCCTGCGCAGCGGCCGGTCACTGATCCAGACCATCGGCCGTGCCGCCCGCAACGTGTCGGGCGAGGTCCACATGTACGCGGACAAGATGACGCCGTCGATGCGCGACGCCATCGAGGAGACCGACCGGCGCCGGGCCAAGCAGATCGCCCACAACGAGGCGAACGGCATCAAGCCGCAGGCCCTGCGCAAAAAGATCCACGACATCCTCGACGACATCTACCGCGAGGCCGAGGACACCGACGCCACGGTCAACCCGATGGTGGGCGGCGCCGGCCGGCAGATGTCGCGCGGCAAGGCCCCGGTCCCCGAGACCCGCTCGAAAGCTCGCGGCGCCGCGGCCGCCCCGGCCCGCGAGGGCATGGCCCGCACCGAGCTGGCCCAGCTCATCCAGGACCTGAACGAGCAGATGCTGGCCGCGGCCCGCGAGTTGCAGTTCGAGCTGGCCGCCCGCATCCGCGACGAGATGGGCGAGCTGAAGAAGGAGTTGCGAGGCATGGACGCCGCCGGCGTCAAATAGTGGTCGATGTCTCCCGGCAGCTCGCCTAAGCTGCCGGGATGACCGCCTTCGATCAGCCCGGCTGGACAGCCCTCACCGGCGTCCCACCCGAGCTGATCGCCCTCGCCGAGCGCTGCTTCAGCTCCGACGGCGGCCTCCCTTTGGCCACCGACCCAGCCTTCCTGGCCCGCCGCTGGTCATCCCCGGGCACCGTGGCCTTCGCCTTACGCGCCCCATCCCCGACAAACGCCGCCCCAACGGCCGACACTCCCTCACCGGCTGGCGATTCCTCAGCGGTCGGCACTTCCTCAACAGCTGGCATTCCCTCAGTGGCCGGCACCTCGCTGGCGGCTGGGGCTTTGTTGGCGGCCGGCGCGGTCCGGCCCATCGCGGGCGGGGCCGCCTTCACCGGCTTGGTCGACCCCACCGCTCGCAACCTCGGCCTCGGCGCCAGCCTCCTCGATCGAGGGCTGGCCGAGGCCCAGGCGCTAGCGGCCGCCGTCGGCGATCCCGTTGCGCCCTCTACCGCCGCGCCTTCCGCTACTGCCGCGCCCTCGGCGCCTTCCTTCACTACCGCGCCCTCGGCACCCTCTTCCACCGCTGCGACCTCTTCTACGGCCGACCCTTCCGCCACGGCCTCTTCCGCCGCGGCCCCCTCCGCTACTGCCACGCCCTCTTCCGCCGCGCCTTCCGATATTGCGGCGCCCTCTGCCATCACGCACTCCGCTACTGCCGCGCCTTCGGCGCCCTCCTCCACCGGTGCGGCCTCTTCTACCGCCGCGCCTTCCTCGGTCTCTTCTACGGCCGTCTCTTCTGCGACCGCCCCCGACGCCGCTGCTGGTGGGTTGGTGTCGGTGAGTGGGGGTGCGATCACGGTGGAGAGCGAGTCGCTGACCGCGGACGCGGATGCTCTGTTCACGTCGCGGGGGCTGCGGCGGGACTTCGCCGAGGACGTCATGCGGATCGATCTCACCGGGCCGCCGGCGGAGCCCGAGTGGGCCGACGGCGCGACCTTGGTGTCGTGGTCGTCGGAGGTCGCGCCGCGGTTTCACGCGGTCTACGACGCGGCTTTCCGGGAGCGGCCGGGCTTTCCGGGCTATTCGGCCGACGTGTGGATCGCCGAGAACGAAGAGGATGAGGACTTCCGGCCGGACAGTTCGCTGTTGGTCAGTGTGCCGGGGGTCGGGGACGCCGGCTTTGTGGTCGCCGCTCAGGACTGGATCGTCCAGGTCGGCGTGGTTCCGGCGGCTCGGCGTCGCGGTCTGGGCGCCGCTCTGGTCAGTGCGGCGCTCGCGCGGCTGCGGGCCGACGGCAGTGATCACGCCTGGCTGACGGTCAATCTCAACAACCCGGGGGCGGCGGCTGTCTACCGGCGCCTCGGCTTCGAGCATCGAGGCCGCCGGGCCCGTTACCGAACCGAGGGTGGGGGTACGCGAAGCGCATGATTCGCTGGGTGGATGTCTTTCTGGACCGGCCGGCCGGAACGCTGGACGCGGCGGTCTCGTTCTGGGCCGAGGTGACTGGGTCGGAGCCGAAGCCGCAGCACGATCCCGGCTTCGTGCGGCTGGGCACGGCCGCGGGCGACGACTGGATCGAGATTCAACAGGTGCGCTCGGGCGACGGCGGCACCCATCCCGACCTGTGGGTCGACGATCCGGCCGCGTTCACCGGGCGGGTTCTCACGGCCGGCGCCTCCCTGGTCACCGACCACGGCCACTGGGTGACGTTGCGCTCGCCCGGCGGGCTCGCGTTCTGTGTGGCCCGGTGGCGTGATCAAGGCGTACGGCCGAGGCCTTTTGCCGGGCCCGGCGGCGTGACCACCCGCCCGCACCAGATCTGTATCGACGTCGGCCCGGAGGCCTTCGACGAGGAGGTGCGCTTCTGGGAGATCGCCACCGGCTGGCGTCTCGACCCGGGTGAGCTGGGGGAGTTCCGCCGTCTTCAGCCTGAGCCGCCGATCCCGGTCCGCTTCCTGATCCAGCGCCTCGACGAGGAGCGCCCGATCTCGGCCCACCTCGATGTCACGTGCTCGGACATTCCGGCCGGCCGCGCCTGGCACGAGTCGCTGGGGGCGACTTTCGTCGGCGAGTGGCCGTATTGGACGACGCTGCGTGACCCGGCGGGCGGCACCTACTGCCTGACCAAGGGCGATCCCGCCCAGGATTAGCTGGCCGTGACGTCGAGGAAGTGCTCGACCAGGGGCGGGGTGGCGAAGTGCTTGCCGATGTGGCCGCGCCACTGGGTGTAGCGGTCGGTGCCGCGGAAGTTCTCCAGGTGGGCTTCGACGCTCTCCCATTCGACCAGCAGCACGAAGCGCGACGGCGATTCCACGCCGCGAGTCATGCGGACCGAGAGGCAGCCGGGCGTGCTCGCCAGGATCGGCCTTCCGGCCTGGTAGGCGGCCGCGAAGGCGTCCTCTTCACCGGGGTTGATGTCGATCAGGGCGACCTCGAGAACCATGATCTCAGCCTGCCACACCAACGAGTGAACTAGCCTCCTAGGAAGCCTAAAACGGGTGTGGGGCCGATCCTGGGTGGGCATTGGGTTGCCACGAGGTAGCGTGATGGAAGCGCCCCGGAGGGTGACAGGTGTCCTGGTTGAGAGGTTTGGCCGAGAGGCTGGACACCCTTTGCCAGGGTGCTCTGCCAATGTCCGCGGGTATGCGTCACAATGGCTGCCGTAGGAGGGGAGTATTCCCTCGCGCCGGTCTCGTCAACACGGAGCGCCCTCGTGGGTGTGCCCGGGGCCGGCGGTCGCGATTCCCCGCTTCACGCGGGTTGCGGCGGAAGAGACCTCCGACAGTCGCACGTCGCTGTTCTCACACGATCTTTGAGTGGGCGCAGCGTCGAACCGTGTCTGCCGGAGGTTCCTGTTGAACGTCTCCACCTGGGTGTGGGCCGTCACCCTGGTCGCTCTCGTCGCCGTTCTCGCCGTTGATCTGCTGATCATCGGGCGCCGGCCTCACGAACCTTCGATGAAAGAGTCCGGCACCTGGGTCGGCATCTATGTCGGCTTCGCGCTGCTCTTCGGTGTCGGTGTCTGGGTCACCGCGGGCGGCAACTACGCCGCCGAGTTCTACACGGGCTGGTTGACCGAGTACTCGCTGAGTGTCGACAACCTGTTCGTCTTCGTGATCATCATGGCCCGCTTCGCGGTGCCCCGGAAGTTCCAGCAGAAGGTGCTGCTGATCGGCATCGTGCTGGCGCTGCTCATGCGGGGCGCCTTCATCGCCGCCGGCGCCGCGCTGATCTCCGAGTTCTCCTGGGTCTTCTACCTGTTCGGCGCGTTCCTCGTCTACACCGCCATCAACCTGCTCAAGGAGGGCGAGAACGACGAGGAGGACTTCAAGGAGAACATCCTGATCCGCTGGGCCAAGAAGGCCCTTCCGGTCTCGTCGTCGTTCGAGAGCGGCAAGATGACAGTGGTCACCGAGACCGGCAAGCGGCTGTTCACGCCCATGCTGATCGTGATGATCGCGATCGGCACGACGGATCTGCTGTTCGCGCTCGACTCGATCCCGGCGATCTTCGGCATCACCAAGGAGCCGTACCTGGTCTTCACCGCGAACGTCTTCGCGCTGATGGGCCTACGGCAGCTGTTCTTCCTGCTCGGGGGCCTGCTGGAGAAGCTGGTCTACCTCAACATCGGGCTCGCGGCGGTGCTGGCCTTCATCGGCGTGAAGCTCTTCCTCGAGGCGCTGCACACCAACAGCCTGCCGTTCATCAACGGCGGCCACGAGGTGCACTGGGCGCCGGAGATTCCGATCTGGCTCTCGCTGCTGATCATTCTGGGCACGCTGGGCGTCGCGACGGCGGCCAGCCTGATGAAGACCTCCAGGGACAGAAAGAAAGAGCTGGTTTAGTCGTACGTCGACAAAGGCGCCCGGGTCATCGACCCGGGCGCCTTTTTGTTCGTGCGGAAGTGCGGGTTACTGGGCGTGCTTGCGGCGGGCCGCCAGACGGCCACGGGTCTGCTGGTCGAGGACGACCTTGCGGATGCGGACGGCGGCCGGGGTGACCTCGACGCACTCGTCCTCGCGGCAGAACTCGAGGGCCTGCTCCAGCGACAGCTTGCGCGGCGGGATCACCTTTTCGGTGTTGTCGGCGCTCGCGGCACGCATGTTCGTGAGCTTCTTCTCCTTCGTGATGTTGACGTCCATGTCGTCCTCACGGGAGTTCTCGCCGACGATCATGCCTTCGTAGACCTCGGTGGTCGGCTCGACGAAGAGCGAGCCACGCTCCTGAATGTTGATCATGGCGAACGGGGTGACGACGCCGGCCCGGTCGGCGACCAGGGAGCCGTTGTTACGCGTACGCAGCTCGCCGAACCAGGGCTCGTAGCTCTCGAACAGGTGGTGCATGATGCCCGTGCCGCGGGTCTCGGTCAGGAACTCCGTACGGAATCCGATCAGGCCGCGGGCCGGGACCAGCCACTCCATGCGGAGCCAGCCGGTGCCGTGGTTGATCAGCTCTTCCATGCGGCCCTTGCGGGTCGAGAGCAGCTGGGTGATGGCGCCCATGTACTCGTCGGGGGCGTCGATCGTCAGGCGCTCGACCGGCTCGTGGACCTTGCCGTCGATGGTCTTGGTGACCACCTGCGGCTTGCCGACGGTCAGCTCGTACTGCTCGCGCCGCATCTGCTCGACCAGAATGGCCAGGGCCAGCTCGCCACGGCCCTGCACCTCCCAGGCGTCGGGGCGGTCGGTCGGCAGCACGCGCAGCGAGACGTTACCGATCAGCTCGCGGTCGAGGCGGTCCTTGACCATGCGGGCGGTGACCTTGGCCCCCTTGACCTTGCCGACCAGCGGCGAGGTGTTGGTGCCCAGGACCATCGAGATGGCGGGCTCGTCGACGCTGATCAGGGGGAGCGGGATCGGGTTCTCCGCGTCGGCCAGGGTCTCGCCGATCATGATGTCGGCGATGCCGGCGACGGCCATGATGTCGCCCGGGCCGGCGCTCTCGGCCGGCTTGCGCTCGAGGCCCTCGGTGATCAGCAGCTCGGAGATGCGGACGTTGGCGATCGTGCCGTCGGTCTTGCACCAGGCCACGGTCTGGCCCTTGCGGATGGTGCCCTCGTGCACGCGGCAGAGCGCGAGACGGCCGAGGAAGTTCGACGCGTCGAGGTTGACGACGTGCGCCTGCAGCGGTGCGCCCTCGGTGTAGGTCGGGGCCGGGATGGTCTCGAGGATCGTGCTGAACAGCGCCTCGAGGTCGGTGGCGTCCTCGGGGACGGTGCCGTCCTTGGGCTGGGTCAGCGAGGCGATGCCGTCGCGGGCGCAGGCGTAGATGATCGGGAACTCGATCTGGTGCTCGTCGGCGTCGAGGTCGAGGAAGAGCTCGTACGTCTCGTCGACGACCTCCTTGATGCGGGCGTCGGGACGGTCGACCTTGTTGATGATCAGGATGATCGGGAGCTTGGCCGCCAGCGCCTTGCGGAGCACGAAGCGCGTCTGCGGCAGCGGGCCCTCGGAGGCGTCGACCAGCAGGGCGACACCGTCGACCATGGTCAGGCCGCGCTCGACCTCACCGCCGAAGTCGGCGTGGCCGGGGGTGTCGATGATGTTGATGGTGACGGCGTCACCCTCGGCGGGCTGGTAGCTGATCGCCGTGTTCTTGGCGAGAATGGTGATGCCCTTTTCCCGCTCCAGGTCCATGGAGTCCATGACGCGGTCGGCCATCTCGCCGCGCGCGTGGGACTGGCTCCCCTGGCGCAGCATGGCGTCGACCAGGGTTGTTTTGCCATGGTCGACGTGAGCGATGATGGCGACGTTGCGTAGGTCGGTGCGGGTCTGCATGCAACCATTGTCCCCGGTGTTGGTTGCTGTCGCGGTCCGGGGTTGGATCGACGGTACCGCTTCCGCGTCACACCTGGTTTGTCCGTTATGACGGCCAGCTTTTAAGGGACGGCTTAAGGGTGAGCGCGTCCGGGCCGTGATCGGTAGCGTCCGCGTCGATTCCACCAACGGGGGAAAGGTCGGACCGAGATGGCTCGGAGGACGTGGGCGCTGGGACTGGTCGCGCTGCTGGTCGCGGCCGGGTGCGGGTTGGGCGGTAAGGACGAGGACAACGCGGCCGCCGATCCGGTGCCGTCGGCGGTGGCGGCGAGCGACGCCGGCGAGCCGGAGTTCGAGCCGATCACCGAGAGCCCGACGCCGGAGCCGGTGGAGACCACCAGCAAGGCGCCGGCGAAGAAGCCCACCACCAAGCCGCAGTCGGCCGAGCCGACCGTGCCGCCGTTCTGGAGCCAGCTGCCCGACTGCGCGCACTACGACAAGACGAAGCCGGTCTCCAAGACCAAGGTGAAGGCGGCGCTCAAGGCGGCCGCCGGCAAGACCTACTGGCGCACCGAGGCCCCGTCGCTGCGGATCAACTACCCGTTGATCAAGGCGGTGGCCTGGCAGGAGAGCGGCTGGCAGAGCAACATCCACAACTGCGACGGCGGAGCCGGGGTCATGCAGGTCATGCCGGACACGGTCAGCATGATCAACAACCGGTTCGGCCTGAGCTACGACGCGTCGGTGTTCAACCAGAACGTTCTGGTCGGCGGCAACTACCTGGCCTGGCTGACCAAGTGGGTCGGCGACCGGTACTTCGGCGGCAGCTACAACCTGAGCGCCGCCAAGTGCAAGTCGGCGTCGTCATGGTGCCCGCTGAACGTGGTGATCTCGGGCTACAACGCGGGCGCGGGCGGCATCGAGCAGGCCGCGGCCGACAAGACCCTGCCCAACCCGGAGTACGTGGCGTCGGTGCGCGCGCTGATGAAGCGGTGCCAGTGCGACCAGTACTAGGGGCCGAGCTACACTAGTCGCGGTACCTGAGACCCGCCGCCGTTTTGACCTCTTTAAAACGCCGGTAGTAAGGTCTCGGGGTTGTCGTGTGTTGATGAAGCTGGCGAGCTGTGAGTTGAGCTTGCAGCTCACCCTAAGGAGCCCTACGCAATGCCGCCCAAGAAAAAGACTCATGAGGTAACCCTCGCGCTTGAGGCGGGTAACGCCGCGATGGTCGACCTCGGCAAGATGCTTGGTCCGACCGGGGCCAACATGCGTGCCGTGAAGGTGGAGTACGACGAGGCCACCTCGAAGAACCGGGGCGAGATCATCCCGGTGATCGTCAGCGTCTACGAGGACCGCAGCCACACGCTGGCCTACAAGACGCCGCCGACCAGCTTCCTGATCAAGAAGGCTCTCGGCATCCAGTCCGCCGCGTCCAACCCGCTGACCCAGACCGTCGGCACGCTCAACGCGACGCAGGTCAAGGAGATCGCCGAGCGCAAGCTCCCCGACCTCAACGCCAACGACCTCGACGCCGCGATCCAGATCGTCGCCGGCACCGCCCGTTCCATGGGTGTGAAGGTCGCGCAGTAACACAGTCATAAAGAAAGCCCCCGGGTCCGCGACCCGGGGGCTTTTTTCATGCCTTGCCGACGATCTCCTCGATCAGGCCGTAGTCGAGGGCCTCCTGGGCGGTCAGCCCTCGGCCCGCCGACAGGTCGTCCTCGATCCGGCTGCGGGTCTGCCCGGTCAGCTCCACCAGCCGCAGGATGATCTCCTCCAGCTCGCGCAGGTGCTGCCCGGCGGCGCGTGCCACCTCGTCGGCGGTGCCGCTGACCGCGGCCGCGCGGGGCTCGGTCAACCGGAACCGGGCGTGCCGGTAGGCGGCACGCCGCTCGGCCGCGGCGAGCACCGCGACCACGGCCCCGCCGGCCTCCGAGGTGACCACCGCGTGCACCGGCGCGGCCATCGAGTCGATCACGTCGATCACCGACAGGGCGGCGCCGAGCTCACCGCCCGAGCTGGCCACGTGCAGTTGCACGGGCTCGGCGCCGGCCGCGTCGAGGGTGAGCAGCGCCGCGGCGATGCCGGTCGCGCCCTCCGGCGTGAGCGGACCCCGGATCATGACGATCCGCTGGTCGAACAGCCGCTCCTCGAGCCATCCGGGCAGCCCCGGCCCGCCGGCGGGCAGCAGATGTGGCGGCCAGGGCTCGGGGTTCTGCGGTGGCTGCCCCCACCGCATCGGATCATGCCGAAGATTCACCGAGACCTCCCGTACGCCGCGTGCCGCCAGAGTAACCACGGCAGCACCACAGGTGGCCACTTCTTCCGCTGTGGGCAAACAGGGCGGGATACGTTGAGATATGGGCAACAACGCGGTCATCGGGCTCGTGGTCCATCCCCGCAACGACGTGAGCGACTCGGTCACCACTGTGGTCAATGTGGCGGCGCGCGTCGGCGCCCGGGTGGTCGCCCGGCCGGAGGACGCGGCCCGGCTGGGGCTTTTCGCCCTGGAGGAGCCCGACTTCGTGGAGAAGGCCGACTTCGTCTTCAGCCTGGGCGGCGACGGCACCATGCTGGGCGCGATGCGGCTGATGGCCGGCCGACCGACGCCGATCCTCGGCGTCAACCACGGCAACCTGGGCTTCCTCATCGAGACCAGCCCGGCCGAGCTACCCGCGGCGCTGGAACGCCTGATCGCCGGCGAGTTCAGCCTGGAACCGCACAGCGCCCTGGCCGTCGGCGACGGGCTGGCCTTCAACGACGTGGTGGTCACGGCCGCCACCCCGTGGACCTCGGTGGCGCTCGACCTGCAGCTCAACGGCGTCAAGCACGGCTACTTCCGCTGCGACGCCGTGGTCGTCTGCACCCCCACCGGCTCGACCGCCTACAACTACGCGGCCGGCGGGCCGATCATCTCCCCGTCGGTCACCGCGATCGGCCTCACTCCGGTCGCCCCGATGTCCGGCATCAGCCGCCCCATCGTCCTGGGCGGTGCCGAGCTCATCACCTTGCGCGGCGCCGCACCTTCGCGGGTCTCCCTGGACGGCGCCGACACGGTGACCGTCGACGAGCACACCGACCTCACCGTCCAGCTGCGCCCCAACGCCGCCAACGTGGTCCGCTTCGACCGGGCCGCCCACGAGCGCCGCACCCGTATCAAGCTCAGCCTGCTCGACCTCCCCCTGCGCCCCGACCAGCTGATCGAACTGGTCCCCGAGCACCTCCGCGAGCGGGTCCTGAGGCAGCAGCGCTAAGTCCGCGGCGAATAGCTCCGGCGGGGGATCCCAGCAGGCTGCGCTCAGATATAGCGTCGTTGCGGTGACCTGGACCGCGATGCGCGCGCGGCGGATGACCGAGCCTGGTGCCGGGGAGGCGTATGAGGCCGCTCGGCTGGCTTTCGAGCTCGGCGTTTCGGTGCGGGAGCTCAGGGCGCGGCGGCCTGAGCCGGGCGGAGGGCCCGGCTCAGGTGGTGGGTCACCAGCCTCGGTCGCGCCACTCCTTCAGGTGGGGGCGCTCGTTGCCCAGCGTGGAGTCCTTGCCGTGGCCCGGGTAGAACCAGGTGTCGTCGGGGAGGCGGTTGAAGACCTTGGCCTCCAGGTCGTCCATCAGGGAGATGTGGTCCTCGGTGGTGACCGTCTTGCCGTGGCCGCCGGGGAACAGGCTGTCGCCCGTCCACAGGTGGGCCGTGCCGTTCGGGTCCTGGTAGAGCAGGGCGATCGAGCCCGGCGTGTGGCCGACCAGGTGGATGACCTCGAGGGCGGCGTCGCCCACGGTGATCGTCTCGCCCTCGCGCAGGTCGCGGTTGACCAGGGGGATCTCGGCCGCGTCGTCGATGTGGGCCAGGGACTCGGCGCCGGTCGAGGCGATCACCTCGGAGAGGGCCTGCCAGTGGTCGCCGTGCCGGTGGGTGGTGACGATCGTGGCCAGGCCGCCGTCGCCGATCACCTTCAGCAGGGTCGGCGCCTCGTTGGCGGCGTCGATCAGCAGCTGCTCGTTGCCGCTGCGCAGCAGGTAGGCGTTGTTCTCCATCGGGCCGACCGCGACCTTGGTGATGGTCAGGCCGCCGAGGTCACGGACGTCGGCGGGGCCGCCGACCGATACGTCTCCGGTGTAGGTCATGTCACTTCCACCTTGCTGGTTTCGGGAGCTCGCCGTCCGGCGAGACGGTCAGGTCGGCGCCGTCGGCCCGGCCGGCCAGCCAGGCGGCCAGCGACTTGGTCGGTCCGCCGATCACCGGCGGGTTGTCGGCGGTGCCGATGCTCAGGGCGTGTTCGATGCCGTACGGGCGCAGTTCCATGGCCGGCCAGCCGGCCGACGTGGCCTCGGTGACGATCTCGCGCAGCAAGCGCAGCGCGAAGGCGTCGGTCCACTCGGCCGGTGTGTAGGACAGGCCCAGGTCGGTGTGGTGCACCGTCACCTCGCGCAGCCGCGCCCACGGCACCGCGGCCGCCGACTGGCCGGTCGGCGGCAGGAAGAACGCCCACGCCTCGGCCGGCATCGCCGCCCCGGCGTCGGCGAACCGGTCGTGTGCGGCCCGGATGTCCTCGAGCTGCTCGCGCAGCGGGCGCCCGGCGCCCTCCTGGATGCCCGCCTCGCGGGCCTCGGGCGAGGGGTAGGCCGGCGTCTCGACGCCGGTGCGGGCCCAGGTCAGCAGGTTCACGTACGCGTCGGCGTTGCGCGCGACATGGGTCAGTACGTGCCCGACCGTCCAGCCGGGCAGCAGCGACGCCTGCCCGACCACCGTCGGGTCGAGGTCGGCGGCGGTGCGGAGCAGCTCCTCCGTGGCTCTGTCCACGTCTGTCAGGAGAACGAGCGGATCCATCGTCACGAGCCAAACCCTATCGGCACCTAATTCGCTTTCGCTGGGGTAGCGGCGACCGTACCGTCTGTGCAGACGCGCCGATCGAGCCCGCGGAGGAGGTGGGGAGCGTGCTGTTCGTTTTTGCGTCCCTTCACCCGGAGGCCTTTGCCTGACCGCCCACCGGCAGGCAGGACTCCCGTCCCGTAAAGGGTTCCCATGTCGCACGACCTGTCCCAGCTCGGCTGGGACGAGACTTTCGCATCCGCCTATCGTCGATTCGACCGTTCCGACGCCTCGGCCGGGCGTGTCCTGCGCGCCGACCGCGGTGTCTGCACCGTGCTCGACGCCACCGGCGTCACCCGGGCCAGCCTGGCCGGCGGCGTGCTGCTCGGTGCGGCCGGTGATCCGTCGCGCCTGCCCTGTGCCGGCGACTGGGTGGTGTTGCGGCACTGGCCCGACCGCCGGGTCACGATCGAGTGTGTGCTGCCGCGGCGGACCACGCTGATCCGCCGTACTTCCGACAAGGACTCCACCGGCCAGGTCCTGGCCGCGAACATGGACACGGTGGCCGTGGTCGAGCCGATCCATCCGGAGCCCGACGACGCCCGCATCGAGCGCCTGCTCGCCCTGGCCTGGGACTCGGGGGCGAAACCCCTGCTCATCCTGACCAAGAGCGACACGACGTCCGACCCGCGGGCCGTGGCCAACCAGATCGCCGAGCTCGCACCGGGTGTGCCGGTGGTTCCGTTGAGCGTTCGGCAAAAGACGGGGCTTGATGATGTACGCGCGTACGTGCGCCCCGGAAGCACTCTGGCCCTGCTCGGCCGTTCCGGCGCGGGGAAGTCGACGCTGGTCAACGCGCTGGCCGGGACGCCGGTCATGCCCGTACAGCAGATCCGTGACGTGGACGGCAAGGGCCGGCACACCACCGCGTACCGAAATCTGGTCCTTCTGCCGAATGGCGGCGCCGTGCTGGACACGCCCGGCATCCGCGGTGTGGGCCTGCTCGACACCGCGGAGGGCCTCGACCGGGCCTTCGCCGACATCGCCGAGCTGGCCGCCCGCTGTCGTTTCGGTGATTGCGGGCACGACGCCGAGCCGGGTTGCGCGGTGGTCGTGGCCGTCGCCGACGGCACCCTGGCCCCGCGCCGGCTCGCCTCGTGGCGCAAGTTGCGGCACGAGATCGAGGTCGAATCGGCTCGTCAGACCGCTCGCCTAGCAGGCGCGGCGGGCCACCGGCGGCGGAGGCACTAACCGGAAACTGTCAGGGGGCTCTGTCACAATGCCCCGGTGCAAACGGTGGAAGAGGTGGCCCAGGAGCAAGCCGCTGAGGTGCCGGTCCGCCGTCGCGGACCGGCCGATCTGTGGGCGCTGCTGAGCTACGCGGCGCTGTCGTTGCTGGTGATGAGCCAGCTCTGGCGCGATCCGAACGGGCGCGTGCTGGCCGGCAACAAGGACGACCACAACGTCTTCCTCTTCATGCTGGCCCACGGCGAACGCGTGGTCTTCCACGGGGACAACCCGTTCTACTCGGGCCGGCTCAACGTGCCCGACGGCGTGAACATGATGGCCAACACCTCGGTGCTGGTCATGAGCCTGCCGCTGGCGCCGGTCAGCCACTTCCTCGGCGTCGGCTTCTCGGTCGCCCTGCTGCTCACGCTGGGCCTGGCCGGCACGGCCGCCGCCTGGTACCACGTGCTCTCCCGCCACCTGGTGACCAGCCGGGTGGCGGCCTGGATCGGCGGGCTGTGGTGCGGCTTCGCGCCCACGATGATCTCGCACGCCAACGGGCACGTGAACTTCGTCAGCCTGTACGTGGTGCCGTTCATCGTCTGGCAGGTGCTGCGGCTGCGCGAGCCGGGCCGGGCGGTGCGCGGCGGCGTCATCCTCGGCCTGCTCATCGTGGTGCAGGTCTTCATCAACGAGGAGGCGCTGCTCTTCGCCGCGCTGGCCCTGGGCGTCTTCGTCGTCGCGTACGGCCTGATGAGCTGGACCGGCGCCAAGCGTGAGGCGCCACACCTGCTCAAGGGCCTCGGCGTCGCGGCCCTGGTCTCGGGCAGCCTGCTGGCCTATCCGCTGTGGTACCAGTTCTTCGCGCCCGGCAACTATCACGGCCAGCCGTTCGAGCCCGACATGTACGCCACCGATCTGGCCTCGCTGGGCTTCTTCGCGCGGCAGTCGCTGGCCGGCTACGCGGCGCTGACCCGCGAGATGAGCGTCAGCGCGACCGAGGACAACACGTTCTTCGGCCCGATCGGCCTCGTGATGATCATCGTGTCGGTGGTGGTCCTGTGGCGCTCGGTGGCGGCCCGGGCGGCGGCGATCTCGGCCCTCGTGCTGCTGATCGTGTCGATGGGGCCGGAACTGGTCTTCTTCGGGCACCGCACCGGCATCCCGTTGCCGTTCGCCCTGATCAGCCACGTGCCGATCATCGACCTGGTCAGTGTGACGCGGTTCGCCATGGTGCCGGCCACGATCGCCGGCGTGCTGCTCGCGCTGGCCACCGACCGCGCCCGCACCTTCGAGGTCGGAAAGAGACGCCTGTTCCGGGTGGGGCTCGTGCTGGCGCTGGTGCCGCTGTTCCCCAAGCCGGTGCCGGTCCTGCCGGGCGACCCGATGCCGCCGTTCCTGACCCAGGGCATCTGGAAGCAGTACGTCACCGGCGACCGCACCCTGGTCACGGTGCCGCTGCCCGAGGTCACCACCGGGCGCACCGGCATGCGCTGGGCGACGCTGTCACATCTGGACTACCCGACCCCGCGCGGCTACTTCATGGGGCCGGTCAACCCGCCCACCGACAACACCGGCTCGTGGAACGCGCCCCGCCGCTTCACGTCCGACCTGCTCTACCGCGTCCGCGAGTACGGCATCCGGCCTCAGCTCACCGCCACCGACCGGGCCCGGATCACGGCCGACCTGATCTTCTGGCGGGCTGCCGTGGTCATCCTCGTGCCGGACAGCCGCAACGGCGACGACCTGCTGGCCACGCTCACCGACGCGCTAGGCCCGCCGCAGACGATCGGCGGGGTCGAGGCGTGGGACGTACGCTATCTGTCGGTTCCTTCGAACGAGTGACCTAACCGAGGGTGAAGTGCGGGAATGTGCGCCATCTGGCGGACGCTGCACTTAGCCGGGCCCGCGGCGGGGAAAAGATGTCGTACCCCCTGGCTAGAGTGGCCCGCGGCTTAGTTCCCATCAAACACCTGTACGGTTTCGACTCTTATGCGGGAAAGGCTGGCTGGTGGCCGACCGTTTGACTATTCGAGGCGCGCGCGAGCACAACCTGCGCGACGTCAACCTTGACCTGCCCCGCGACGCGATGATCGTGTTCACCGGTCTGTCCGGGTCGGGCAAGTCCAGCCTCGCGTTCGACACGATCTTCGCCGAGGGGCAGCGACGCTACGTCGAGTCGCTCTCGTCGTACGCGAGGCAGTTCCTCGGGCAGATGGACAAGCCCGACGTCGACTTCATCGAGGGCCTGTCGCCCGCGGTGTCGATCGACCAGAAATCCACCTCGCGCAACCCGCGCTCGACGGTGGGCACCATCACCGAGGTCTACGACTACCTGCGCCTGCTCTTCGCGCGCACGGGCATCCCGCACTGCCCGATCTGCGGCGAGCGGATCAGCAAGCAGACCCCGCAGCAGATCGTCGACCGGGTCCTGGCCATGGACGAGGGCACCAAGTTCATGGTGCTGGCGCCGGTGATCCGCGGCCGCAAGGGTGAATATGTCGACCTGTTCGCCGAGCTCCAGGCCAAGGGCTACGCCCGGGCCCGGGTCGACGGCGTGGTCCACCCGCTGACCGAGCCGCCCAAGCTCAAGAAGCAGGAGAAGCACACCATCGAGGTGGTCGTCGACCGCCTCAGCGTCAAGGCGAGCAGCAAGCAGCGCCTGACCGACTCCATCGAGTCGGCCCTGGGCCTGGCCAACGGCATCGTCGTGCTCGACTTCGTCGATCTGCCGGAGGACGATCCCGCCCGCGAGCGGCGCTTCTCCGAGCATCTGGCCTGCCCCAACGACCACCCGCTGGCGATCGAGGACCTCGAGCCCCGGGTCTTCTCGTTCAACGCGCCCTACGGCGCGTGCCCCGAGTGCACGGGCATCGGCACCAAGAAAGAGGTCGACCCCGAGCTGCTGATCCCCGACGAGGAGCGCACCATCCGCGAGGGGGCGATCCAGCCCTGGTCCGGCGGCCAGACCCAGGAGTACTTCCTGCGCCTGCTCGAGGCGCTGGCCGCCAGCGAGAAATTCAGCATCGACACACCGTGGCGGCAGCTGCCGTCCCGGGCGCAGAAGACGATCCTCTACGGCTCGGAGGACCAGGTCCACGTCCGCTACCGCAACAAGTACGGCCGCGAGCGCTCGTACTACACCGGTTTCGAGGGTGTGGTGCAGTGGATCGAGCGCCGGCACAACGACACCGAGAGCGACTGGTCCCGCGACAAGTACGAGGGCTACATGCGCGACGTGCCGTGCCCGGTCTGCGGGGGCGCCCGGCTCAAGCCCGAGGTGCTGGCCGTGACCATCGCCGGCAAGAGCATCGCCGAGGTCTGCAACCTGTCCATCGGTGACTGCGCCGACCTGCTGGCCGGCCTCGAGCTCGACGACCGGCAGAAGATGATCGCCGAGCGGGTGCTCAAGGAGATCAACGCCCGGCTGCGCTTCCTGGTCGACGTCGGCCTGGAATACCTGTCGCTCGACCGCGGCGCCGGCACCCTGTCCGGCGGCGAGGCCCAGCGCATCCGGCTCGCCACCCAGATCGGCTCCGGCCTGGTCGGCGTGCTCTACGTGCTCGACGAGCCGTCGATCGGCCTGCACCAGCGCGACAACCACCGGCTCATCGAGACGCTGGTGCGGTTGCGCGACCTCGGCAACACGCTGATCGTGGTCGAGCACGACGAGGACACGATCCGTACGGCCGACTGGATCGTCGACATCGGACCCGGAGCCGGCGAGCACGGCGGCCACATCGTGCACAGCGGCTCGGTCGAGGGCCTGCTGAAGAACAAGCAGTCGCCCACCGGCGCCTACCTGTCCGGCCGCAAGTCGATCCCGACCCCGGCCGGCCGGCGCCCGCAGACGCCCGGCCGTGAGCTGGTCGTGCAGGGCGCCCGCGAGCACAACCTGCGCAACCTGACCGTCGGCTTCCCGCTCGGGCAGTTCATCGCGGTCACCGGCGTCAGCGGCTCGGGCAAGTCGACGCTGGTCAACGACATCCTCTACACGGTGCTGGCCAACCAGATCAACGGCGCCCGCATGGTGCCGGGCCGGCACACCCGCATCACCGGGCTGGAGGAGGTCGACAAGGTCGTCGGTGTCGACCAGTCGCCGATCGGGCGGACCCCGCGGTCCAACCCCGCGACGTACACGGGCGTCTTCGACAACATCCGCAAGCTGTTCGCCGAGACGACCGAGGCCAAGGTGCGCGGCTACGGCCCGGGCCGGTTCTCGTTCAACGTCAAGGGCGGCCGCTGCGAGAACTGCTCCGGCGACGGCACGATCAAGATCGAGATGAACTTCCTGCCGGACGTCTACGTCCCGTGCGAGGTGTGCAAGGGCGCCCGGTACAACCGGGAGACGCTCGAGGTGCACTACAAGGGCAAGACGATCTCCGAGGTGCTCAACATGCCGATCGAGGAGGCGGCGGAGTTCTTCCAGCCGATCCCCGCGATCCACCGGCACCTCAAGACGCTGGTCGACGTCGGCCTGGGCTACGTGCGGCTCGGCCAGCCGGCGCCGACGCTGTCCGGCGGCGAGGCGCAGCGCGTCAAGCTCGCCTCCGAGCTGCAGAAACGCTCGACCGGCAAGACGGTCTACGTGCTCGACGAGCCGACCACCGGCCTGCACTTCGAAGACATCCGCAAGCTGCTGATGGTCCTCAACGGCCTGGTCGACAAGGGCAACACGGTGATCACGATCGAGCACAACCTCGACGTGATCAAGACGGCCGACTGGCTGATCGACATGGGCCCCGAGGGCGGCAGCAAGGGCGGTCTGGTGCTCGCCACCGGCACGCCCGAGGAGCTGGCCGAGGTGCCCGAGAGCCACACGGGCCAGTACCTGCGTCACATGCTGGGTCTCGAGGGCAAGGCGGCCGGCTCGTCCGACGCCATCGCCCGCGCGGCCCAGGCCAACGGCACCGCGCCCAAGAAGAGGGTCACGCGCGCGCGGGCGAAAGCCTCTGTGTGAAAGGTCCTGATTCCGATTAAGGGCGGCGGTGGGGTGGTTGGACGGGGTTCAGCAACGTCTCAGGTGATCCATAGCTGACGCGCCCGGTCGGGACCTTAGTCTCGACCGGGCGCTGTTATGTGGGTAATTTTCGCCGAACGCCTGAACCCGGGGCGGCCGCGACAGCGTATGTAGAGGCGACGCCGCGTGACCCACTCATGCGGAACCAGGCACTGGAGGACAACAAGATGACTGACGTGCAGACCAGGACCGACGCCGAGCTCAGCACCGAGGAGCCGAAGTGTCCCGGTACGGCGTCGACCCGCCGTGGCGTCCTTCTCGGCGCGGGCGGGCTGGGCGCGGCCTGCGTGCTCGCCGCCTGCGGCACGAGCACCTCGAGCACCAACAGCAACGGCACCGACTTCAGCGACCAGCCGGCACCGGCCGGCAGCGCCGGCGCGCAGAACGACGGCACCGGCAACGCGGCCGCCGGCGGCACCGCGCTGGCCGTCGCGGCCGACGTGCCCGAGGGCGGCGGCGTCATCAAGGGCGACCTCGTGATCACCCAGCCCGTGGCCGGCACGTACAAGGCGTTCAGCAAGGTGTGCACCCACGCCGGCTGCGACGTCAACAAGATCGACGCCGGGCAGATCTCCTGCCCGTGCCACAACAGCAAGTTCTCGATCGAGACCGGCGAGCCCACCTCGGGACCGGCCACCAAGGCCCTGACCGAGACCAAGGTCAAACTGGACGGCGACAACATCGTCGCGGCCTGATCCCGGGCTCTCAGCGGCCGGAGATCCGAAGCCGTGGCGGCGGCGACGGACCTCCGGTCGGGTAATCATGTCAGTCCCCCGCACTAGTGTTGAGACCGTGCCAGACCCCTCCAGCTACCGCCCGGCGCCCGGGACGATTCCCGAGTCGCCCGGCGTCTACCGTTTCCGCGACCCCGGCGGCCGCGTCATCTACGTGGGCAAGGCCAAAAACCTGCGGAACAGGCTGAACTCCTATTTCGCCGACACCTGGTCGCTGCACGCGCGCACCCAGCAGATGGTCACCACGGCGGCCAGTGTGGACTGGGTCACGGTCGGCACGGAGGTCGAGGCGCTCCAGCTCGAGTTCAGCTGGATCAAAGAGTTCGACCCGCGCTTCAACGTCAAATACCGCGACGACAAGTCGTACCCGTTCCTCGCCGTCACCCTCAACGAGGAATACCCGCGTCTGCAGGTGATGCGCGGCGCCAAGCGCAAAGGCGTGCGCTACTTCGGGCCTTATTCGCACGCCTGGGCCATCCGCGAGACCCTCGACCTGCTCCTGCGGGTCTTCCCGGCGCGGACGTGCTCGACCGGGGTCTTCAAGCGGGCCGGTCAGATCGGCCGTCCCTGCCTGCTCGGCTACATCGGCAAGTGCTCGGCGCCCTGCGTCGGCACGGTCTCGGCCGACGAGCACCGGGCGATCGTCGACGACTTCTGCGACTTCATGGCCGGGCGCACCGACACGTTCGTCAAACGGCTCGAGCGCGACATGATGCAGGCCTCCGAGGAGCTCGAGTTCGAAAAGGCGGCCCGGCTGCGCGACGACATCGCCGCCCTGCGCCGCGCCATGGAGAAGCAGACGGTGGTGCTCGGTGACGGCACCGACGCCGACGTGGTGGCCTTCTCCGAGGACCCTCTGGAGGCGGCGGTCCAGGTCTTCCACGTGCGGGACGGGCGCGTCCGCGGCCAGCGCGGATGGGTCGTGGAAAAGGTCGAGGACCTCACCACCGGCGATCTCGTGCACCACTTCTGCAGCCAGATGTACGGCGGGTCCGAGGGGGAGAACGACGTGCCGCGCGAGCTGCTCGTGCCGGCGCTGCCCGACGACGCCCCGGCGCTGGAGAGCTGGCTGTCCGAGCGCCGCGGCAGCCGGGTCGCGCTGCGGGTGCCGCAGCGGGGCGACAAGAGGTCGCTGATGGAGACGGTCGCGCGCAACGCGGGGGAGTCGCTGCAACGGCACAAGCTGCGCCGCGCGGGCGACCTGACGACGCGCAGCAAGGCGCTCGACGAGATCGCCGAGGCGCTGGGGCTCGGCTCGGCGCCGCTGCGCATCGAGTGCTTCGACGTGTCGCAGATCCAGGGCACCGACGTGGTGGCCTCGATGGTGGTCTTCGAGGACGGGCTGCCCCGCAAGAGCGAGTACCGGCGCTTCGCCGTCCGCGGCAACGCCGACGGCAGCGGCATGGACGACCTGTCGGCGATGAGCGAGGTCATGCGGCGGCGCTTCGCCCGCTTCAAGGCCCAGCCCGGCGCGGACGGCCCCTTGGACAAGCCCCCGGTCGATTACACGGACACTGACGCGCCGGGCACGGACGCGCCGGACACGGACTCGCCGGGCACCGACGAGATCGCGACCAACGAGCTTCCCGGCATCGACCCGCTGACCGGCAAGCCGCGCCGGTTCGCCTATCCGCCGCAACTGGTCGTCGTCGACGGTGGCCAGCCCCAGGTGAACGCGGTGGCGGCGGTCTTCGCCGACCTCGGCATCACCGACGTGGCGCTGTGCGGGCTGGCGAAAAGGCTGGAAGAGGTGTGGCAGCCGGGGGAGGACTTCCCGGTGATCCTGCCGCGCACCTCCGAGGCGCTCTACCTGTTGCAGCGGGTCCGCGACGAGGCGCACCGGTTCGCCATCACGTTCCACCGGCAGCGGCGGTCCAAGCGGATGACGGCGTCGGCGCTCGACAACATCCCGGGGCTGGGGGAGACGCGGCGCAAGGCGCTGCTGCGGCATTTCGGCTCGCTCAAGCGGCTCTCCGCGGCCACCCCCGAGGAGATCACCGAAGTCCCGGGCATCGGACGGCGTACGGCCGAAGCGGTCCTGGCCGCGCTGATCCCGCCGACGCCCGGCTCCGGCTCCGCTTCCGCTGCCGACGAGCCGGCTGCCGATGAGCCGGTCTCCGCCGACGACCCGGTGGTGTTCCCGCCGGGCGGTGCCGGCCCCACCAAGGCGCGGGCCGGGCGGGTCAACGCGCCGTCGAACAGGTCGCATGTGACGCCGACCTGAGCGCTGCCCGGAACGCGGGGCGGCGACCGCTTGTTGTAGTGACGGGTCCGGTGTACCGGATCGTGTAGACGACAGCCGTCCGGACGGTTGGTGCCGGTGGCTTCGGCCTAGGATGTTGTGTCCGCCGCGGGTGCGGGCACGGACGCGGGAGGCGTGGTGACGGAGTCGATGCCGGAGTACGTGGCGGACTCTGAGGTGGACCTGGAGGAAGTGACGACCGATCTCGTGATCGTCACCGGGGTGTCCGGCGGCGGCCGCAGCACAGTGGCCCGGGCCCTGGAGAACGTCGGCTTCTACGTCGTCGACAACCTGCCCCAGGCCCTCATGCTCGACATGGCCCAGCTCGCCCTGCAGGCGGGTGGCGCCGCCAGGCGTACGGCCATGGTCCTCGACGTGCGCAGCCGGGCTTTCTCGACCGACCTGACCGGTGCGGTCCACGCCCTGCGCGAGCGTGGCTTCAACCCGCGCGTGGTCTTCGTCGACGCCGAGGACGACGTGCTGATCCGGCGGTTCGAGTCGGTGCGCCGCTCGCACCCCCTTCAGGGTGACGGGCGGCTGGCCGACGGCATCACCGCCGAGCGCAAGCTGCTGGCCGAGGCCCGCGAACAGGCCGATGTGATCATCGACACCAGCCACCTCAACGTCAACCAGCTCCGCCGCCGGGTCGAGGAGCTGTTCGGCGGGGAGGACGTGCGCCGGCTGCGGATCACCGTGCTGTCCTTCGGCTTCAAGTACGGCCTGCCCCCGGACGCCGACTACGTGATGGACGCCCGGTTCCTGCCCAACCCGTTCTGGGTGCCGGCCCTGCGCGACCACACCGGTCTGGAGGACTCGGTCAGCACCTACGTCCTCGACCAGGAGGGCGCGAGCGACTTCGTCAAGACGTACGCCTCGCTGATCGCCGCCACCGCGACCGGCTTCGAGCGCGAGGGCAAGCGGTACCTGACCGTCGCCGTCGGCTGCACGGGTGGCAAGCACCGCAGCGTCGCCATCACCGAGGAGCTCACCGCCCAGTTGCGCGACATGCGGCTCGCGGCCCACTCGTCCCACCGCGACCTGGGGCGGGAGTGACGGCGCGCCGCCCGGTCAAGGTGGTCGCGTTCGGCGGCGGCCACGGCCTCAGCGCCTCGCTGCGTGCCCTGCGCCGGGCGAGCGCCGAGATCGAGCTGGACATCACGGCGGTGGTCACCGTCGGCGACGACGGCGGCTCCAGCGGGCGCCTGCTGGCCGAGCGGGACGCGCTGCTGCCCCCGGGCGACCTGCGGCAGGCGCTGGCCGCGCTGGCCGACGACACCCCGGTCACCCGGCGCACGGCCGACGTCCTGCAGTACCGCTTCGCCGAGATCCCGGCCGGCGGCGAGGGCCCCGACCCGCTGGTCGGGCACGCGGTGGGCAACCTGCTGCTGCTCGGGCTGATGGAGATGCTGGGCGACCCGGTTCACGCGCTCGACCACGCGGCGGCCATGGTCGGCGCCCGCGGCCGGGTGCTGCCGATGGCGCGGCACGCGGTCGGCATCGAGGCGGACGTGCGCGGCGCCGACCCGTCGCGCCCCGACGACGTGGTCACGGTCCGCGGTCAGCACGCGGTCGCGGTGACCTGCGGTCACGTCGAGGCCGTACGCATCGAGCCCGCCGACCCGCCGATCTGCGACCCCGTGATCGACGCGATCGGCGCCGCCGACTGGCTGATCTTCGGGCCGGGGAGCTGGTACACGAGCGTGCTGCCGCACCTGATGGTGCCCCGGCTGGCCGAGGCGATCACGGCGAGCCCGGCCCGGCGGCTGGTGACGCTGAACCTGGCCGCCGACAACGAGACGCTCGGCCTCTCGGTGGCCGACCACCTGGCGGCCCTGCACTGGTATCTGCCCGGCCTGCGGGTCGACGCGGTGGTGGCCGACGGGAAATGGGTGGGCGAGCCCGAGCCGGTCCGGCGGGCCGCGGAGGCCCTGGGTGCGCGGCTGATTCTGGCACCCGTGGCCGTTGCGGACGGCAGCGCCAGGCATGATCCTGAGTCGTTGGGCGTTGCCCTGGTGCCGGTATTGGGCGCCGATCGTTAAGCAGAGGCCGAATACGGCATGTTTTGGTGGAAATCCGGCGCATGAGGTGAGCACACGATGGCGATGACGGCAGCGGTCAAGGACGAGCTGAGCCGGGTCGACGTGCCCAAGCCCTGCTGCCGTCGGGCCGAGATGGCGGCCCTGCTGCGGTTCGCCGGGGGCCTGCACATCGTCTCCGGCCGGGTGGTGGTGGAGGCCGAGCTCGACACCGGCGCGGTGGCGCGGCGGCTACGGCGCGAGATCGCCGACGTGTACGGATATCCGAGCGAGGTGCACGTGCTGGCCTCCGGCGGCCTGCGCAAGGGCAGCCACTACATCGTGCGCATCGTCAAGGACGGCGAGGCGCTGGCCCGCCAGACCGGCCTGCTCGACGTGCGCGGCCGTCCCGTCCGGGGCCTGCCGCCGCACGTGGTGTCGGCCAACGTCTGCTGCGCGGTGGCCGCGTGGCGGGGCGCCTTCATGGCGCACGGCTCGCTGACCGAGCCCGGTCGCTCCAGCGCCCTGGAGATCACCTGCCCCGGCCCCGAGGCGGCGCTGGCGCTGCGCGGCGCGGCCCGCCGCATCGGCATCACGGCCAAGGAGCGCGAGGTGCGCGGCGTCGACCGGGTCGTCATCAAGGACGGCGACGCCATCGCGGCCCTGCTGACCCGCATCGGCGCCCACGCGAGCGTGCTGGCCTGGGAGGAGCGCCGGGTGCGCCGCGAGGTGCGCGCGACCGCCAACCGCCTGGCCAACTTCGACGACGCCAACCTGCGCCGCTCGGCCCGCGCCGCGGTGGCCGCCGCGGCCCGGGTCACCCGCGCCCTGGAGATCCTGGCCGACGAAGCACCCAACCACCTCACCTCGGCCGGCCAGCTGCGCCTGGAGCACCGCCAGGCCTCGCTCGAGGAGCTGGGCGCCCTGGCCGACCCGCCACTGACCAAGGACGCGATCGCCGGCCGTATAAGGCGTCTGCTCGCCCTCGCCGACAAGCGCGCCCGTGACCTGGGCATCCCCGACACCGAGGCCGCCGTGACCCCCGAGATGATGGCCTGCTGACTAGTAGTCTCTTGTCACCTGTAGTCCCCCGGAAGGTGAAAAGCTTTTTACCTACGGAAAAGCCCTTACCGCGGCCTTCGAAAACCCGGCAGACTTCCCCGCCATGAGCGGCACAGAGGCCCTCGCGCAGAGGGTGACAGCAGTGGAAGATGAGATCGCGGACATCCGACAAGACGCGGCGGAGGTGAGGATCTTGGCAGCCGGTGCAAGCCAGGACGCGAGCGACTATCAGTCGTCGCTGATGCATCACGTCAAGCAGTTGAACGCGCTCCGAAAGACGCAGATCGAACAGTCCGGGCAACTCAGGGCGATGTCCACCGATCTACGCCACGTCTTCGACGAGGTGAAGAATCTGCGGGTGACGCAGCTCGAGCAGCAGGCCGATCTGGACAAGCTGGTCGAGGGTCAATTCCAGCAGTGGACCGACATCCAGGAGATCAAGCGGACCCAGCTCAGGCACCACGCGGACCAGAAGGCGAAGATCTCCGACCTCAAGACCGACGTCACAGGGCTCAAGACCGACGTCTCGGAACTCAAGACCGACGTCTCGGAGCTCAAGACCGACGTCTCCGGGCTCAAGACCGACGTCTCCGACCTCAAGACCGACGTCTCGGGGCTCAAGACCGACGTCTCGGAGCTCAAGACGGGCATGGCGAAGGTGCTTCAGCTGCTCGAGCGTCGTGGTGATGGCGCGGCCGGCTGATCAGTGGTGAGCGGGGGGTCGCGCGAGCGGCCCCTCGTGGTTTTCGGTGGGGAGAAGCGCAGGTTAACGGGGGAGCTTAGTCACGGTTAGGTTGCGCCCCCTGCGTGATGGGCTCAGAGGGCTCGGATAGTGTCTTAGCCGACGGCGACGGTGCCGGCAGCTCGGCCGACCGCGCTGTGCGCCGCCCGTCAGTCGCGGCGCCTCCTCCTGCTGGCGCGGCGGCCGGACGCCCCTTTGCCGGCCCGGGAAACGGTCGGCAACGCAGACCCTCCGCCGGTCGCAAAATCCGGCGGACCGAAACGAGGAGATCCACCTGTGACCATCCGGGTTGGCATCAACGGCTTCGGCCGTATCGGCCGCAACTTCTTCCGGGCGGTTCTCGCCTCGGGCGCGGACATCGAGATCGTCGGTGTGAACGACCTGACCGACAACGCCACGCTGGCGCACCTGCTCAAGTACGACTCGATCCTCGGCCGCCTGCCGTACGAGGTGAAGGCCACCGCCGACGAGATCACCGTCAACGGCAAGACCTTCAAGGCGTTCGCCGAGCGTGACCCCAACAACCTGCCGTGGGGTGACCTGGGCGCCGACGTCGTCATCGAGTCGACCGGCTTCTTCACCGACGCCAGCAAGGCCAAGGCGCACGTCGACCAGGGCGCCAAGAAGGTCATCATCTCGGCCCCGGCCAAGAACGAAGACATCACCATCGTCATGGGCGTCAACGACAACCTGTACGACGGCGCGAAGCACACGATCATCTCGAACGCTTCCTGCACCACCAACTGCCTCGCCCCGATGGCGAAGGTCCTCAACGACGCGATCGGGATCGAGAAGGGTCTGATGACCACGATCCACGCGTACACCCAGGACCAGAACCTGCAGGACGGCCCGCACAAGGACCTGCGCCGCGCCCGCGCCGCCGCCCTGAACATCGTGCCGACCTCGACCGGTGCCGCCAAGGCCGTCAGCCTGGTGCTGCCGGAGCTCAAGGGCAAGCTCGACGGCTTCGCGCTGCGGGTGCCGATCCCCACCGGCTCGGCCACCGACCTGACCTTCACCGCCGCCAAGGACACCTCGGTCGAGGAGGTCAACGCCGCGATCAAGGCCGCCGCCGAGGGCCCGCTCAAGGGCATCCTGGTCTACACCGAGGACGAGATCGTCTCCTCGGACATCGTGACCGACCCGTCGTCCTGCATCTTCGACGCCGGCCTGACCAAGGTCATCGGCGGCAACCAGGTCAAGGTCGTCGGCTGGTACGACAACGAGTGGGGCTACTCGAACCGCCTCGTCGACCTGGTCAAGCTCGTCGGAGCCTGATCTTGAAGACTCTCGACGACCTGCTCGGCGAGGGTGTCTCGGGTCGGCGCGTGCTCGTGCGCGCCGACCTGAACGTCCCGTTCGACAAGAATCAGCCGGGTGTCATCACCGACGACGGCCGCGCCCGCGCGGTCCTGCCGACGCTGATCGCCCTGCGTGACGCCGGTGCCCGCGTCATCGTCGTCTCGCACCTGGGCCGCCCGAAGGGTGCCCCGGACCCCAAGTTCACGCTCGCCCCGGTCGCCACGCGGCTCGGCGAGCTGCTCGGCGCGCCGGTCGCCTTCGCGGCCGACACCGTCGGCGACGACGCGGCGGCCAAGGTCGGCGCGCTCGAGGACGGCCAGGTGCTCCTGCTGGAGAACCTGCGGTTCAACGAGGGTGAGACCGCCAAGGACGAGGCGGCCCGGGCCGCTTTCGCTGCTCAGCTGGCCTCGTTCGCCGACTACTACGTCGACGACGCCTTCGGCGCCGTGCACCGCAAGCACGCTTCGGTGTACGACGTGCCGGCGATCCTGCCGCACTACGCGGGCGGCCTCGTGCTGCGCGAGGTCGAGGTGCTCAAGAAGGTCACCGAGAGCCCCGAGCAGCCGTACGTCGTGGTCCTGGGTGGCTCGAAGGTCTCCGACAAGCTCGCCGTGATCAAGGCGCTGCTGCCGAAGGTCGACAAGCTGCTCGTCGGCGGCGGCATGTGCTTCACCTTCCTCAAGGCCCAGGGCCACGAGGTCGGCAAGTCGCTGCTCGAGGACGAGATGGTCCAGACCTGCGCCGACCTGCTGGCCGAGGCCGACGGGCGGATCGTCCTGCCGGTCGACGTCGTCGCGGCCACCGAGTTCTCGGCCGACGCCGACCACGTGACGGTTCCGGCGTCCGAGATCCCGGCCGACCGGCTCGGTCTCGACATCGGCCCCGAGTCGGTGGCGCTGTTCGCCGGCGCCATCGGCCCGGCCAAGACCGTGTTCTGGAACGGCCCGATGGGCGTCTTCGAGCTGGCGCCGTTCGCGGCCGGCACCCGGGGTGTCGCCGAGGCCATCACCAAGATCGACGGCTTCTCGGTCGTCGGCGGCGGTGACTCGGCCGCGGCCGTGCGCACCCTCGGCCTCGACGAGAGCGCCTTCGGGCACATCTCGACGGGCGGCGGCGCCTCCCTGGAATACCTCGAGGGCAAGACCCTGCCCGGCA
This sequence comes from Paractinoplanes atraurantiacus, assembly GCF_900215205.1. GTDB lineage: Bacteria > Actinomycetota > Actinomycetes > Mycobacteriales > Micromonosporaceae > Actinoplanes > Actinoplanes atraurantiacus. The sequence goes on along the minus strand of NZ_OBDY01000011.1, from coordinate 82,244 downwards.
TCGAAGCGCTGGAGAAGTGACGTGACTGCGGAAGCTCGCCGGCCGCTGATGGCCGGCAACTGGAAGATGAACCTCAACCACTTCGAGGCGAATCTGCTGGTGCAGAAGCTGGCCGCGAGCCTGTCCGAGCAGCAGCTCACCGACGTCGAGGTGGCTGTGCTGCCGCCGTTCACCGATCTGCGCACCGTGCAGACCGCTGTCGACGGCGACAAGCTGCTCATCGAGTACGGCGCTCAGGACATCTCGCGGCACAAGTCCGGCGCCTACACCGGCGAGATCGCCGGCTCGATGCTGGAGAAGCTGGGCTGCACGTACGTGCTGGCCGGCCACTCCGAGCGCCGCGAGTACCACAACGAGGGCGACGAGATCGTCAACGCGAAGGTGAAGGCGGCCTTCGCGAGCGGCCTCACGCCGATCCTCTGCGTGGGCGAGGGGCTCGACATCCGCGAGGCCGCCGGGCACTGCCCGCACTGCGTCAGCCAGCTCGACGCCGGTCTGGCCGGGCTCAAGCCGGAGCAGGTCAAGCAGATCGTCATCGCTTACGAGCCGGTCTGGGCGATCGGCACCGGCAAGACCGCGACGCCGGAGGACGCCCAGGAGGTCTGTGGCGCCCTGCGGGTCCGTCTCGTCGAGAAGTACGGCGACGAGATCGGCAACGCGGTGCGGATCCTGTACGGCGGCTCGGTGAAGGCGGCGAACATCGCGGCCATCATGGCGCAGCCCGACGTGGACGGCGCGCTCGTCGGCGGCGCGAGCCTCGACGCGGAGGAGTTCGCGTCGATCGCCCGATTTCGGGAGCACGTAGCCCGCTGAGAAGTTCGACGCGTGCCCGGGCGCCTCTGGCGACCGGGCACGCGCTATTGTTGGACCGCTCCTGTGCCCTTCGAGAGGAATCGAACCGACCATGCCGATGTGGTTCGCGTACACGATGATCGTGTTGCTGGTGCTCACCAGCATTCTGCTGACCCTGCTGATCCTGCTGCACCGCGGCAAGGGCGGCGGTATGTCGAGCATGTTCGGTGGCGGCGTCACCTCCAGCCTGGCCGGCTCGTCGGTCGCGGAGAAGAACCTCGACCGCTACACCGTGCTCGTCGGTGTCGTCTGGTTCGCCGCCATCGTCGGCATGGGCCTGTGGATGCGCCTCGCCGTGGGTGGCAGTTAATAGCCAGGCACGCTTCCTGACGGAGCGTAATAGTCGTAGAATCTGCCGCGCGTCCGGTTCTGCCGGGCGCGCGGCGTTTGTTTTGGTTCGTTTCGCACCGAGACGTTGGTTTCGTCCGAGACAGGAGTGACGTCCGTGTCCAGTGGCAGCGCCATCCGCGGCAGCCGAGTCGGCTCGTCCCCGATGCGCCCCGACGAGCGTACCGAGCCCGCACCCCGCCGGGAGGTGACCTACTTCTGCTCCGCCGGGCACATCAGCGACATCTTGTTCGCCGCTGAGGCGTCCCCGCCGGAGACGTGGGACTGCCCGCGCTGCGGCCAGCCCGCCGGCCTCGACGGCAAGAACCCGCCCGGCCGGCTGCGCTCCGAGCCGTACAAATCGCATCTGGCGTACGTCAAGGAGCGCCGCTCCGACGAGGACGGCGCCAAGATCCTGGAAGAGGCGCTGGCCAAGGTGCGCCAGCGCCGCGGCCGAGACTAAAAGGTCGAGCGGCCCATATAGGTCACGTTCTCGGCGCCGGGCACCGTGAGTTCGGTGAAGCCCAGCCGCTCGTAGAAGACGCGCGCCCCGGTGTTGGCCGGGTTCATCCCCAGATGCACCCGGTCCACGCCGGCCGCGCGCAGACCGTCGAGGAAGGCCGCCATCAGGCCCCGGCCGAAGCCCTTGCCCTGCCATTCCGGCAGCAGGTCGATGTGCAGGTGGGCGGGATAGTCGGCCAGCGCCGGGATGATCATGCGTTCCGGGTTGTGGTGCAGGCTCAGCCACATCTGGTCGCGAGGGTCGTCGCCGTAGCGTCCCTCGGTCGCCGGGAGCCACTCGTCGCGGTAACGCTTGACGAAGTCCGCGGTGTCCTTCGTGCCGAGGACGTAGCCGACCGCCGTGCCCTCGCCGTCGTCCAGCACATATGCCCGCTCGGGCTCCAGCACGACGTAGGGCGCGGCGAAGATGTCACCGACCAGCCGGTCGGAGCTGTTCTGGCCGCGGGCGTCGCCGCCGGCGTCGGCCGTGCGCACGCAGATGTCGTAGATGGAGTCGAGGTCGCTGGGCCGGTAGGCGCGGATCTTTGGCTGCACGATCCGCAGTCTAGGGTTCACCGGCCGCGTGGCCTGGCTCACGCCCTGCAGGTGGGCGCCGATTCGGCTCGGCGCCGCACCTTCGGGCAGTCTTTCAGCTCTTCGCGGCCACGTTCGCCGCGGCCGCCTTGTCGAGCAGCCAGTACGTCTTCGAGGCGCCGGTGGCGTGCGCGGCCGGCAGCAGCTTGTCGCCGTTGAGGGCCTTGCCGACCGACTCGGTCTTGTCGGGGCCGGCCGCGATCAGCCACACCTCGTCGGCGCTCTGGATCGTCGGCATGGTCAGCGTGATCCGGGTCGGCGGCGGTTTCGGGCTGTTGTGCACGGCCGCGGTCGTGCCGGTCTCGTTGAGCACCGGGTGCTCGGGGAAGAGCGAGGCCACGTGGCCGTCCTCGCCGACGCCGAGCATCAGCACGTCGAACGGCGGCACGTCGGCCCCGCCCAGGCGCAGCTCGCCCGCGTACCGGGCGGCGGCCGCCTCGGCGTCGTCACCGTCCGGGCCGTCCGAGGCGGGCATGGCGTGCACTCGGGCCTCCTCGAGCGGCAGCGCGTCGAGCAGAGCGGCGCGGGCCTGGGTCTCGTTGCGGTCGGCGTCGCCCGAGGGCAGGAAGCGCTCGTCACCCCACCACAGGTCCACGTGGGACCAGTCGATCGCCGCGGCGGCCGGCAGGTCCTTCAGGGTGTGCAGCACCTTGCCGGCGATGCGGCCACCGGTCAGCACCACGCTCGCCGTGCCGCGCTCCGCCTGCGCGTCCACGATCTTGGCGACGAGCCGGGACGCCACCGTCGCCGCGAGGATGTCGGCGTCGGGTACCACCACGACCAAGGTCTTGCTCACGGTCACTCCTGTCAAAGGCCGTGGGCCGCCTTCCGGAACGGAGACGGCCCACTTCGAACTTTCGGAAAACTACGCGGCCGAACCGCCGGGGCCCGCCATCGCGCCGGCCTCCGACTCCGCCTTGGCGGCGAGCGCCGGGTCCTTCCAGACGTGCACGCGCATCGGCGGCTTGTGGTCGAGGCCGGTCACCCCGGCCATCGCGCCCAGCGCGTCGGCGTAGATCTGGTCGGCGTCCAGGCGGCGCAGCTCCTCGGCCAGCTCGTCGCCGACCGGCCGCTTCGGCAGCGGCATGTAGCGGTCCTCCTGGCCGGTGCGGCTGAACAGCGCGGTGTTCTCCTCGCGGGTCACCGTCACCGTGTCGCCGTTCTCGCACTGCAGGCTCACCGAGTGCATCCGCGGGGAGCGGTCGGTGTGCTGCAGCGCCGGGTGGATGCCCAGCCGGGACTGCAGCCAGCCCCGCATGAGCGCGGCCGTCGGGTCGGACTCGGGCGCCGTGATGGTCGCGCCGACGACCCGGGCCTCGGTGGTGTCGAAGGCGCCGGCGACCAGGGTCCGCCACAGGGTGATGCGGGTCCAGGTCAGGTCGGTGTCACCGGGCGCGTAGTCGATCGCCCGCTGCCGCAGCGCGGCCACCGGGTCGCTCGCCTGGGCGCAGTCGGTGATCCGGCGGTCGGCGACGACGCCGAGGAAGTCGTTCGCGATCGTGTCCGGCGGGTCCTGGTGCCACCAGGTGACGACCGGGACGTCCGGCGCGAGCAGCGGCATGACCACCGACTCGGCGTGCAGCGCGAGACGGCCGTACATCCGCATCACGACCGCCTCGGCCGGGCCGAGCCGGCCACCGACGACGATCTCGGCGTCCAGGCGGCTGCGGCCCTCCAGGTCGGAGCGGACCACGATGAGCAGCCGGCACGGATGCGCGGCGGCGGCGATCGTGGCCGCGGCCTCGGCCTCGCGGACCTTCTTCTCCTCGACGACGGCGACCAGCGTCAGGGCCAGGCCCGACGCCACACCGCCGGCGCTGCGCCGCTCGGCGGCGAGCGCCTTCACCACCTCGTTGCCGGTGGTGTCCCACAGCCCGATCATGCTCGCCTCCACGCGCGGCCCTCGCGGGCCAGCATCTCGTCGGACGCCCGCGGGCCCCACTCGCCGGCCCGGTACGGCTCCGGCTTGGTGCCCTTCCAGGCGGCCTCCAGCGGGTCGATGACCTGCCAGCTCTGCTCGATCTCGGCGGCGTCCGGGAACAGGGTCCGGTCGCCGACCAGCACGTCCAGGACCAGGCGCTCGTACGCCTCGGGGCTGGACTCGGTGAACGCCTCGCCGTACTGGAAGTCCATCGCGATGTCGCGGACCTCCATCGTGGTGCCCGGCACCTTGGAGCCGAACTTGAGCACCACGCCCTCGTCCGGCTGCACGCGGATGACCAGCTGGTTGTTGCCCAGCATCTCGACGTCGGCCGGGTCGAACGGCAGGTGCGGCGCGCGCTTGAACAGGATCGCGATCTCGGTCACCCGGCGCGGCATGCGCTTGCCGACCCGCACGTAGAAGGGGACCTCGGCCCAGCGCCTGTTCTGCACGCCGAGGCGTACGGCCGCATAGGTCTCGGTCGTTGAATTGGCCGGGATGTTCTTTTCCTCGAGGTAGCCCGGGGCGCGCTCGCCGGCCACCCAGCCGGGGAGGTACTGCCCGCGGACCGAGCCCTTGGAGATGTCTTTCGGCAGGCTGATCGCCTTGAGGAACTTCAGCTTCTCGGCGCTGACGTCGCGCGGGTCGAAGCTGGTCGGCTCCTCCATGCCCACCAGGGCCATCAGCTGGAGCAGATGATTTTGGAGTACGTCGCGGGCGGCGCCGGACGCGTCGTAGAACGCGGCGCGGGTGCCGATGCCGACGTCCTCGGCCATCGTGATCTGCACCGAGTCGACGTATTTGGAGTTCCACACCGGCTCGAACAGGCTGTTGGCGAAGCGGAGGGCCAGGATGTTCTGGACCGTCTCCTTGCCGAGGTAGTGGTCGATGCGGTAGACGTCGCCCGGCGTGAAGACCTCGTCGACGAGCTGGTTGAGCGCGATGGCGCTCTCGAGGTCGGCGCCGAACGGCTTCTCCACGACGACGCGGCGCCATCCGCCGGACTTGGCGTTGTCGGCCATGCCCGTGCGGGCCAGCTGGTTGAGCACCAGGGGGAAGGCGGCCGGCGGGATGGAGAAGTAGAAGGCGGCGTTACCCGGGATGCCGTTGCGCTCACGCAGGTCGTCGAGGGTCTCGGCGAGGTTGTCGAACGCGGCGTCGTCGTCGAACGAGCCCGGCACGAACTGGAACTGGCTGGCCAGCCGCTGCCAGACATCCTCGCGCCACGGCGTGCGAGCGCCCTTTTTCGCCGCCTCGTAGGCCAGGGACTCGAAGTCGCCGTCACCCCAGTCGCGGCGGGCGAAGCCCAGAACCACGAAGCCGGGCGGCAGCAGACCTCGGTTGGCCAGGTCGTAGACGGCCGGGATGAGCTTCTTTCTAGACAGGTCACCGGTGACTCCGAAGATCACCAGAGCACAGGGCTCCGGGATCCGGGGAAGCCTGCGGTCCTGTGCGGTACGCAGCGGATTGCCCACGTGATCCATCCTGCCAGTTTTCGGTGTCGTGCAGGTGTCTTAGCAGGTACGAGGTGAGGGGGCCCACCGCGGACGGTGGACCCCCTCATCGATCAGGCTGCGTCGCTCGGGCTCTTCGAGCCGGTGGCCGCCGCCTTCAGCGACTTGTCGACGCCCTCGAGCAGCTCCTTCCAGCTCTGCTCGAACTTGTCGACGCCCTCGGTCTCGAGGACCTTGACCACGTCGTCGAAGTCGACGCCGACGGCCTTGAGGTCGGCGAAGACCTTGCGGGCGGCCTCGTACTGACCCGAGATCGTGTTGCCGCGGGTCTCGCCGTGGTCGGCGTACGCCTTGATCACGGACTCCGGCATGGTGTTCACCGTGCCGGGCGCGATCAGCTCCTCGACGTAGATCGTGTCCTTGTACTCGGGGTTCTTCGTCGACGTCGACGCCCACAGCGGACGCTGCGGCTGCGCGCCGGCGGCCGCGAGCGCCTTCCAGCGCTCACCGCCGAAGATCTCCTCGTACGCCTCGTACGCGAGCTGGGCGTTGGCGATGGCGGCCTTGCCCTTGAGGGCCTTGGCCTCGTCGCTGCCGATCTTGTCGAGGCGCTTGTCGACCTCGCTGTCCACGCGGGAGACGAAGAACGACGCCACCGAGCCGATCTTGCTGAGGTCGTGGCCGTTCGCCTTGGCCTGCTCGATGCCGGCCAGGAACGCCTCCATCACCGCGCGGTAGCGCTCGAGCGAGAAGATCAGGGTCACGTTGACGCTGATGCCCTCGGCGAGCGTGGCGGTGATCGCCGGCAGGCCCGCGAGGGTCGCCGGGATCTTGATGAAGAGGTTCTCGCGGTCGACCAGCCACCACAGGGTCTTGGCCTCGGCCACGGTGCTCTCGGTCTCGTGCGCCTTGCGCGGGTCGACCTCGATGGACACCCGGCCGTCGAGGCCGTTGGAGGCGTCGTACGCCGGGCGCTCCACGTCGCAGGCGTCACGCACGTCGCGGGCCGTCATGAGGCGCACGGCCTCCTCGACGGTGGCCCGCTGCGCGGCCAGGTCCTTGAGCTGAGCGTCGTACGCGTCCGCGTCCGAGAGCGCCTTCTGGAAGATGCTCGGGTTCGTGGTCACCCCGACCACGTGCTGCTCGTCGAGCAGCTTCTTCAGCGAGCCGGTGGTCAGCCGGGGACGGGAGAGGTCGTCGAGCCACACCGCCACGCCCTGGGCGGAGAGCTCTGCCAGCCTGTCTGCCATAACAACTACTCCTCAGTTACCGGTCTTGTGACCGGTGATCTCGCCGACCTTGGCCAGGGCGGCGTTGGCCTTGGCCACCACGTTGTCCGCGGTGAACCCGAACTGCTCGAAGAGGATCTTGGCGGGGGCGCTCGCACCGTAGTGCTCGATGCTCACGGGCTCGCCCGCCTCGCCCAGGATCCGGTCCCAGCTCTGCCGGATGCCGGCCTCCACCGTCACCCGGGCCTTGACGCCGCGCGGCAGCACCTGCTGCTGGTACGCGGTGTCCTGCTCGTAGAACCACTCGAGGCACGGCATCGATACCACGCGCGTCGGGGTTCCCTCGGCCTCCAGGCGCTCCTGGGCCTCGAGGCAGTACTGCACCTCGGAACCGGTGCCGATGAGGATCACCTTGGGCTCGCCGGTGGAGGCCTCGGAGAGGATGTAGCCGCCCTTGAGGGTGCCCTCGGCCGACGCGTACTTGGTGCGGTCGATCGTCGGCAGGTTCTGGCGGGAGAGGGCCAGGCCGGTCGGCCGGTCGTTGTGCTCGATGGCGCCGCGCCAGGCGTACGCCGTCTCGTTGGCGTCGGCCGGGCGCACGATGTCGAGGCCGACGATGGCGCGCAGCGCCGACAGCGTCTCGATCGGCTGGTGCGTGGGGCCGTCCTCGCCGAGACCGATCGAGTCGTGCGTCCACACGTAGATGACCGGGAGCTTCATCAGCGCGGAGAGCCGGACGGCGCCTCGCATGTAGTCGCTGAAGACCAGGAAGGTTCCGCCGTACGGGCGGGTGCGGCCGTGGGCGGTGATGCCGTTGAGGACCGAGCCCATGCCGTGCTCGCGGATGCCGAAGTGCAGCGTGCGGCCGTACTCGTTACCCGGGAAGGCCTTCGTCGCGTACTCCGACGGGATGAAGGACGGCTCGCCCTTCATCGTGGTGTTGTTGCTCTCGGCGAGGTCGGCCGAGCCGCCCCAGAGCTCGGGCAGCACCGGCGCCAGGGCGTTGAGGACCTGCTGCGACGCGGCGCGGCTGGCCAGGCCCTTGGGGTCAGCCGGGAACTCGGGCAGCGCCTTTTCCCAGCCCTCGGGCAGGGTGTGCGCGGAGAGCCGGTCGAACAGGGCCTTGCCCTCGGGGTTGCCCTTGGCCCACGCCTGGAACTTGGTGTCCCACTCGGCGTGCGCGGCCTTGCCCCGCTCGACCACCTGGCGTGCGTGCGCGAGCACGTCCTCGGCGACCGCGAACGTCTCGTTCTTGTCGAAGCCGAGGATCTCCTTGGTCGCGGCGACCTCGTCGGCGCCCAGCGCGGAGCCGTGGATCTTGCCGGTGTTCTGCTTGTTCGGCGCGGGCCAGCCGATGATCGTGCGCAGCACGATGAACGAGGGCTTGTCGGTGACCTTGTTGGCCTCGACGATCGCCTTGTGCAGGGCCTCGACGTCCTCGTGGTACTCGCTGCCCTTGGACGGGTCGCCCTTGCGCCAGTCGACGTGCTGGACGTGCCAGCCGTACGCGGCGTACCGCGCGCCGACGTCCTCGTTCTTGGCGATGCGGGTGTCGTCCTCGATGGAGATCTCGTTGTCGTCGTAGATCACCGTGAGGTTGCCGAGCTTCTGCACGCCGGCGATGGCGCTCGACTCGTGGCTGACGCCCTCTTCGATGTCGCCGTCCGAGCACAGCACGTACACATTGTGGTCGAACGGAGAGTCACCGGCGGCGGTCTCGGGGTCGAACAGGCCGCGCTCGCGGCGGGCGGCCATGGCCATGCCCACCGCGTTGCCGATGCCCTGGCCGAGCGGGCCGGTGGTGACCTCGACGCCGGGGGTGTGCCCGTACTCGGGGTGACCGGGGGTCAGCGAGTCCCACTGCCGCAGCGAGGCCAGGTCGTCGATGGCCAGACCGAAGCCGTTGAGGTAGAGCTGAATGTAGAGGGTGAGGCTGGAGTGCCCACAGGAGAGCACGAAGCGGTCGCGTCCGGCCCAGAGCGGATCGGTGGGGTCATGGCGCATGACCCGGTTGAACAGCAGGTATGCGGCCGGCGCGAGGCTCATCGCGGTACCAGGATGGCCGTTGCCGGACTTCTCGACGGCATCCATGGCCAGCACCCGGACAGTGTCCACCGCTTTGCGGTCGAGGTCGGACCAATTGAGAGCAGGATCTGTGGCAGCCACGTCGGTTGTGCTCCTCGGGCATGATTTTGGGAATCCCTTTTGAGCTTGACCCTATCCACTTGGGTTAAACCCTCGCCCGGGGAACGCCCGAGGCCCATACGCTGAGAGCGGACACGTCCTGTGTGACGCCATGCACCCGGCAAGGGTCGTCAGAGCAGGGGAGATGGCTGAGCGTAGGCTGTCCCAGCGTGCCGCCGGCTGCTGCCGGCAACGGTCGTGAGTTGGCTAGTGCCGATGCCGGAAGGTGGCAGTCCGTGAGCATGATCACCGAGCGTCCCGGTTCTGAACGGGAGCTTGGCAATCGGGAGAGCACCGCCGAGGCGACGCGTCGTGATCCCATCGCCCTGTTCCGCGCCTACCTGGCGCTGACCAAGCCGCAGATCGTCGAGTTGCTGCTGGTGACCACGATCCCGGCGATGATCGTCGCCGCCGGAGGGTGGCCTGACCTGGGCACTCTCGCCGTGGTGCTGATCGGCGGGGCGATGGCGGGCGGCGCCGCGAGCGCGCTGAACTGCTACATCGACCGCGACATCGACCAGGTGATGCGGCGGACGAAGCGGCGCCCGCTGCCGGCCAACAGCGTCACCCCGAGATCGGTTTTGATCTTTGGTCTGACCCTTGCCGTGATTTCCGTCGCCCTGATGGCCGTGTTCACCAACTGGCTGGCCACGGCGCTGACCGCCGGCGCGATCTTCTACTACGACGTCGTCTACACGCTCTGGCTCAAGCGGCGCACCGTCGCCAGCACGTTCTGGGGCGGCATCTGCGGCTCGGCGCCGGTGATCATCGGCTGGGCCGCGGTCACGGGCGACGTGGGCGCCGTCGGGTGGGCGCTTTTCGCCATTGTCTTCTTTTGGCAGATGCCGCACTTCTATGCGCTGGCCATCAAGTACAAGGACGACTACGCCCGCGCCGGCGTCCCGATGTTGCCGGTGGTGCGCTCGATCGGCCGCGTGAACCTCGAGATCGTCCTCTACACGGTGCTGACCGTGGCCGCCTCGCTGGCGGCCTGGCCGCTGGGCCTCGGCCTCATCTACGGCCTCACGGCCATCGCGACCGGCGTGGCCTTCCTGGCCGAGGCGTTCCTCTTGGTGAAGCGCACCCGGGCCGGGCAGCCGGCCAAGCCGATGCGGCTGTTCCACTGGTCGATCACGTACCTGACGATCCTGTTCATCGCGGTCGCGGTCGACGCCCTTGTCTGATCTTTAAGCTTCGATCTCGATCTCGTTCTCGTCACGGGCGGGCATCCGGCGGCAATCCGCTGCCGGGGCCCGCCCGGCGCCGTATCCGGGCGTCCCAGCACTACCGCAGCGTCACACCCGTCGCACAACGCGCCCGAAATGACCCGGTTTTCGGTTACGGCCGGTCACTCAATAGATGGAAACCCGTTGATGGGTTCAAATCGGGCGAATCAGTTGATAGCAATGTGTCCAGCAGTTAAACCCGCAGGTAATTCCCCTCACAAAACAAGACCGCAGGTGCTTGTTCTCCCAGAAACACTGCTTACGCTGCCCGTCATGGCTCAAGGTTCCGATACGACACTGACCGCGGGGATCAAATCCTTCGCCGCCGGCCACGGTGGCGCCAAAGCGGTCATCGAGTACGTCGGCAAGCGTGGTGCCCGCATTGTCCTCGTCGGCCAGGACGGCGAGTGGTCCGACCAGTTCGCCGACGACACCAGCGCCGCCCGCAAGGCGTGTGAGAGCGCCGGCGTCGAGGTGGAGAACGAGTGGGAGCGCGAGCTCATGGAGCAGATGCGCCCCAGCAACGACCTTTGGCGGTCGATGTCGCGCCGGAGCATGGCCCGGTAGAAAGATCCAGTGACTTCTTCTATTCGTCCAGCGGCCCGGGAGAACTCCCGGGTCGCTCTCGTTACCTGTGATCTCTTCCCCGACCTGTGGGACGACGACCACCCGCTGCGCGACTCCCTGCGCGAGCGCGGCGCCGAGGTCGACGCCGTCCGCTGGGACGACCCGGCGGCCGACTGGGCGAGCTACGACCTGGTCGTGATCCGTTCGCCGTGGGATTACGTCCCGCGCCGCACCGACTTCGTGGCCTGGGCCCGCAGCGTACCCACCCTGCTCAACCCGGCCGACATCATCGAGTGGAACACCGACAAGCGCTACCTGGGCGAGCTCGCCGGGGCCGGCCTGCCGGTCACCCCCACCGACTTCGTGGCGCCCGGCCAGACCTGGACGGCCCCCACGACCGGCCAGTGGGTTGTGAAGCCCACGATCAGCGCCGGCAGCCAGGACACCGGCCGCTACCGCCTACCGGAGCAGCAGGACTTGGCCGAGGCCCACGTGGCCCGCCTCCAGGCGGCCGGACGCATCGCGATGATCCAGCCCTACCTCGCCGCCGTGGACACCGAAGGCGAGTCGGCCCTGATCTACACACCCGGCCCCGACGGCGAGCTGGCCTTCAGCCACTCCATCCGCAAGGGCGCGATGCTGACCGGCCCCGACGAGGGAAACATCGACCCCGGCAGCGAGCAGATCACCCCGCGCACGCCGTCGGAGGCCGAGCTCGACGTGGCCGCCCGCGTCCTCGAGCACATCCCCGGCGGCACGAATCGCCTCCTCTACGCCCGCATCGACCTCATCCCGGGCCCCGACGGCGCCCCGTTGCTGGTCGAGCTCGAGCTCACCGAGCCCTCGCTCTTCCTGACCGAGGCCCCCGGCGCCGCCACCCGCCTGGCCGACGCCATCCTCGCCCGCCTCTGACCACCGCGCCCGTGCTGGAACGGGCGTGTCGTGGTCGGCGGCCGCCCCGGGAGACAGGCGGCCGCCGGAGCTCTCGACGGTGTTCGTTCCCGCTCACCACCTCCTTCGCGGTCGCGGGCCGGCGGGCGTGCACGACGTCGATCGGGCCGGGGGAACACCGATCACACGAAGCACTCGCCCGGTGGCGCCCTCCGCGGCCGAGGCCGGGGCTCTCCCGGTCGGGGATCGGCCGCGTCGCGAGGGCCGCTCCGTGCGCGGCGAAAGGACGGCTCGGGTGTGAACTGTGGAACTGGTGGGGCTCCTGTGTGGCATGCGGGAAAGCCTGCCGGAGCGCGCCGATCAATGAAGGACTTAGTTCGGCGCCTGTGGACGACACGCGGTTATCCACAGGGCACTTGCGCAAAAGGAAGCAGCGCCGGCCTCGGGTGAGGCCCGGCGCTGCGGTGGAGCGGCGGGTCAGCGCTGGGCCGGCACCGGCTCCTCGGTGGGGGCCACGTCTGTGGTTGCCGGGGCCGGGGAAGGGGCGGCGGGTGAGGTGGGGGCCTGTTCCAAGGCCGGGCGGGTGCGCAGGGACCACCAGACCGACAAGGTGCCCGTCCAGACCAGGCCGGCGCCGAGCATGTGGGCGCCGACCAGGATGACGGGGAGGTGGGTGAAGTACTGGACGAAGCCGATCACGCCCTGGCCCAGGACGATGGCCAGCAGCGTCAGGGCGGCGCGGTTGGCGGAGCGCGGGGCCTTCACGGCCCGCAGGGCGAAGATCAAGGCGATGGTCAGGCCGATGAACAGGAAGACCACGTCGGCGTGGGCCTGGGAGACCGTGGCCGGGTCGAGGCCGTTGCGCTTCGCGTTCTGGTCGCCGGCGTGCGGGCCGCTGCCCGTCACCACCACGCCCATGGCGATCACGGCGACGCTGGTCGCGGTCAGGACCGCGGCCAGGTGGCGCAGGGGCCGGGGGACCAGGTCGACCGGCTTGCCGTCGCCCTCGAACGTCCTCTTCCACAGGAAGTAGGCCAGGGCGATCAGCCCGATCGACAGCAGGAAGTGCAGGCCGACCACCCAAGGGTTGAGCTTGGTGAGGACCGTGATGCCGCCGATCACGCCCTGACCGGGGATGCCGGCCAGGACCGCGACGCTGAGCAGGACCGTCGAGCGGCGCCGCGGCTTCTCCACCAGGGCGGCCAGCACGCAGAGCACCGCCAGCAGGCCGAGCACGAAGGTCAGCATGCGGTTGCCGAATTCGATGACGCCGTGGACGCCCATCTCCGCGGTGGTGGTGTACGAGGCGTCGGTGCACTTGGGCCACGTCGGGCAGCCGAGCCCGGAACCCGTGAGACGGACCGCCGCACCGGTGACGATCAGCGCGATGTTGGCGATCAGGGACGCCAGGGCCAGAGGGCGCAGCGGTAGAAACCTCACCTCTGGGATCGTACGCAGGCGGTTGAGCGTGAAAACCGGTGCTCCCGGAAGTCGGTGTGACAGATCACCGGGGGGCCGGTTTGCAGGCTCGTGACGAAATACGTAACGTTGCCGTAGTGAAATACGAGGTGCAGAACCCGAGCGGTGCGGTGGCGTCGGCCACCGTGTCGGACGGTCGCACCCGTGACCGGGTCGCTCAGCTGCTGCTGGAGCGCGGTTCCGCCACCGCGGCCGAGCTCGGCGCCGAGCTCGGGCTGAGCCCCGCAGCCATCCGCAAGCACCTCGACGCGATGTTCGCCGACCGCCTCGTGGAGGTCCGCGAGGTCCGCAACACGCGCCCGCGCGGGCGCGGACGGCCGGCCAAGACCTTCGCCCTCACCACCGCCGCGCGGGAAAACCTCAACCCGCACTTCTACGACGGTATAGCGACGGCCGCGCTGCGCTGGATCGCCGACCAGCACGGCGCCGAGGCGATCTCCGCCTTCGCCGCGACCCAGGTCGTCGCCCTCGAGGAGCGCTGCCGGGCGGCGCTGCTGGAGGCCGGTGACGACCCGATCGCCCGGGCCGAGGCGCTCGCCGAGGCGCTGACCGCCGAGGGCTACGCTGCCAACGCGACCACGATCGCGTCCGGCGGCCAGCTGTGCCAGCACTCCTGCCCGGTGGCCCACGTGGCTGCCGAGTTCCCTCAGCTGTGCGACGCCGAGACCGAGGTCATTTCCCGCCTCATCGGCACCCACGTGCAGCGCCTCGCCACCATCGCGCACGGAGATGGGGTGTGCACCACGCACATTCCAGCCCCAGCACGACGAGTAACCGACGCAACCACGGTTAGGACAGATACATGACCGACCAGATCGCTACTCAGGAAGAGCACCTCGCCGCCCTCGGCAAGTACGAGTACGGCTGGGCCGACTCGGACATCGCCGGCGCCGCGGCGCAGCGTGGCCTGTCCGAGGCCGTGGTGCGCGACATCTCCGCCAAGAAGAACGAGCCGGAGTGGATGCTCAACCTCCGGCTCAAGGGCCTGCGCCTGTTCGACCGCAAGCCCATGCCGAACTGGGGCGCCGACCTCACCGGCATCGACTTCCAGAACATCAAGTACTTCGTGCGCTCGACCGAGAAGCAGGCCGCGAGCTGGGAAGAGCTGCCTGAGGACATCAAGGCCACGTACGACAAGCTGGGCATCCCCGAGGCCGAGAAGCAGCGCCTCGTGGCCGGCGTCGCCGCGCAGTACGAGTCCGAGGTCGTCTATCACGCGATCCGCGAGGACCTCGAGGAGCAGGGCGTCCTGTTCCTCGACACCGACACCGCGCTCAAGGAGCACCCGGAGCTCTTCCAGGAGTACTTCGGCACCGTCATCCCGGTCGGCGACAACAAGTTCGCCGCGCTGAACACGTCGGTGTGGTCGGGTGGCTCCTTCATCTACGTGCCGAAGGGTGTGCACGTCGACATCCCGCTGCAGGCCTACTTCCGGATCAACACCGAGAACATGGGCCAGTTCGAGCGGACGCTGATCATCGCCGACGAGGGCTCGTACGTGCACTACGTCGAGGGCTGCACGGCGCCGATCTACTCGTCCGACTCGCTGCACTCCGCGGTCGTCGAGATCGTCGTCAAGAAGAACGCCCGGGTGCGGTACACGACCATCCAGAACTGGTCGAACAACGTCTACAACCTGGTCACCAAGCGCGCCACCTGCGAAGAGGGCGCGACCATGGAGTGGGTCGACGGCAACATCGGCTCCAAGGTGACCATGAAGTACCCGGCCGTCTACATGACCGGCCCGCACGCCAAGGGCGAGGTCCTCTCCATCGCCATGGCCGGCGAGGGCCAGCACCAGGACTCCGGCGCCAAGATGGTGCACGCCGCGCCGCACACCTCCTCGACGATCATCTCCAAGTCGATCGCCCGCGGCGGCGGCCGCACCTCGTACCGCGGCCTGGTCCAGGTCCTCGAGGGCTCCTCGAGCTCCAAGAGCACCGTCAAGTGCGACGCACTCCTTGTCGACACCGTGTCCCGCTCGGACACCTACCCTTACGTCGACATCCGCGAGGACGACGTGGCGATGGGGCACGAGGCGACCGTCTCCAAGGTCTCTGACGACCAGCTCTTCTACCTGATGAGCCGCGGTCTCACCGAGGACGAGGCGATGGCGATGATCGTGCGTGGCTTCATCGAGCCGATCGCCAAGGAGCTTCCGATGGAGTACGCCCTGGAGCTGAACCGGCTGATCGAGCTTCAGATGGAAGGCGCCGTCGGCTGACGGCGGTTGAGTCGGCGAGAGCACCCAGAGACGATTAAGGAAGAAATGACTACCGAGGCCATCGCCCCGCCGAGCACCAAGTCGCAGGTGCTGCGCTCCTTCGACGTCAACGACTTCCCGGCCGTCACCGGCCTGGAGGAGGACTGGCGTTTCACCCCGATCAAGCGCCTGGGTGACCTGATCAAGGCGACCACGCTGACCGGCGTGGCGCCCTCGGTCGAGCACGGCGACCTGCCGGTCGGCGTCTCCGTGCGCGAGGTCGCGACGGCCGACGCCATCCTGACCCCGTTCGACCGGGTCAGCGCCCTGGCCTACGGCTCGGCCGCCCACGTCACGCAGATCGACGTGGCGACCGAGACGGAGCTGGCCGACCCGGTCGTCATCCGGATCGTGGGCAAGGGCGGGGACGCGGCGGCGGCCCGTACGGTCGTCAAGGTCGGCGCCTTCTCCAAGCTGACCCTGATCCTCGAGCAGACCGGCACGGCCACCCTGGCCGACAACGTCGAGGTCGTCATCGGCGACAGCGCGCAGCTGACCTTCGTCACGCTGGCCGAGTGGGACGCCGGCGCGGTGCAGGCGCAGCACGTGAAGTTCCGGGTCGGCAAGGACGCCCGGGTCCAGCACGTGCAGGTGGCGCTCGGCGGCGACCTGGTCCGCCAGTTCACGAGTGTGGAATACGCGGGCCGCGGCGGCGACGCCGAGCTGTGGGGCCTCTACTTCGCCGACGCCGGTCAGCACTTCGAGCACCGGCAGCTCGTGGACCACGCCGTCCAGGACTGCCGCAGCTACGTGGGGTACCGCGGCGCGCTCCAGGGCGCCTCGGCGCACACCGTCTGGGTCGGCGACGTGCTCATCCGCGCGGCGGCCACCGGCACCGACACGTACGAGATCAATCGGAACTTGATTTTGACCGATGGCGCCCGGGCCGACTCCGTGCCGAACCTCGAGATCGAGACCGGCGAGATCGTCGGCGCCGGCCACGCCAGCGCGACCGGCCGCTTCGACGAGGAGCAGCTGTTCTACCTGATGGCCCGCGGCATTCCCGAGGGCGAGGCGCGCAAGCTCGTGGTGCGCGGCTTCTTCGCCGAGCTGATCAACAAGATCCCCAGCGAGGCTCTTCGCGAGCGTCTGGGCGACGTGATCGAGGCGCGGCTGGTGGAGGCCGGAGCGTGAGCTTCGAGCTCGTCGGCCCCGCGGCCGATGTCGCCAAGGGCGAGGTGATCTCGGTGGAGCTCGACGGCACCGAGATCGCCGTCGTGCACGCCGACGACGACAACTTCTACGCCGTACGCGACGAGTGCAGTCACGCCTCGGTGGCCCTCTCCGAGGGTGAGGTCGACGGGTGCACGCTCGAGTGCTGGCTGCACGGCTCGCGCTTCGACCTGCGCACCGGCGAGCCCAGCGGCCCACCCGCCTTCGAACCGGTGGCGACCTTCCCCGTCGAGATCCGCGACGGCGACATCTATGTATCGACTATTCCGAGCAATGGAGTAAACCCGTGAGCACCCTGGAGATCCGCGACCTGCAGGTGTCGGTCAAGCTGCCCGAGGGCGAGCTGAAGCCGATCCTGGCCGGGGTCGACCTCACCGTGAAGTCGGGCGAGACCCACGCCATCATGGGTCCGAACGGCTCGGGCAAGTCGACGCTGGCGTACTCCATCGCGGGCCACCCGAAGTACGAGATCACCGGCGGCACGGTCACCCTCGACGGCGAGAACGTGCTCGACATGACCGTCGACGAGCGGGCCCGCGCCGGCCTGTTCCTGGCCATGCAGTACCCGGTCGAGGTGCCCGGCGTCTCGGTGGCGAACTTCCTCCGTACGGCCAAGACCGCCATCGACGGCGAGGCCCCGAAGCTGCGGACCTGGGCCGGCGAGCTGCGCGGCGCCATGGAGAAGCTCCAGATGGACCCGGCGTTCGCCCAGCGCAACGTCAACGAGGGCTTCTCCGGCGGTGAGAAGAAGCGGCACGAGATCATGCAGCTCGAGCTGCTGAAGCCGAAGATGGCGATCCTCGACGAGACCGACTCGGGCCTCGACATCGACGCGCTGCGCATCGTCAGCGAGGGCGTGAACCGGGTGCGCGAGACCGGCGAGACCGGCCTGCTGCTGATCACCCACTACACCCGCATCCTGCGCTACATCAAGCCGGACTTCGTGCACGTCTTCGTCGCCGGCAAGATCGTCCAGGAGGGCGGCCCGGAGCTCGCCGAGCAGCTGGAAGCCGAAGGCTACGAGCGTTACGTCGGCACCCGCGTCTGATTTCCTCTGAGGAGCATGCAGTGACGTTCGACGTGGCCCGGGTCCGAGCCGACTTCCCGATCCTCTCGCGGGAGGTCAACGGCCACCCGCTGGTTTATCTGGACAGCGCCAACACCTCGCAGAAACCCCGGCAGGTGCTCGAGGTCATGCGCGAGCACAACGAGCGGCACAACGGCAACGTGTCCCGCTCGGTGCACACGCTCGGCACCGAGGCCACGTCGGCGTACGAGGACGCCCGCGGCAAGATCGCGACGTTCATCGGCGCGACGAACCCCGACGAGATCATCTTCACGAAGAACTCGACCGAGGCGATCAACCTGGTCGCGCACTCGCTCGGGCAGCACCTCAGCCTGAAGCCGGGCGACGAGGTCGTGATCTCCGAGATGGAGCACCACTCCAACATCGTTCCCTGGCAACTGCTTTGTGAGCGTACGGGCGCCACGCTCCGCTGGTTCGGGGTGACCGACGACGGGCGGCTCGACGAGTCCTCTTTGGATGAGCTCGTCAACGAGCGCACGAAGATCGTCTCGGTCGTGCACATGTCGAACACGCTCGGCACGATCAACGATCTGTCGCGGATCGTCGAGCGGGCCAAGCAGGTCGGCGCGCTGGTCATGCTCGACGCCTCGCAGTCGGTGCCGCACCTGCCGGTCGACGTGCGCACGCTGGGGGCCGACTTCATCGCGTTCACCGGGCACAAGATGCTCGGCCCGACCGGCATCGGCGTCCTCTGGGGCCGGTACGACCTGCTGGCCGAGATGCCGCCGTTCCTGGCCGGCGGATCGATGATCGAGACGGTCACGATGGCCCGGACGACGTACGCGCCGCCGCCGGCCCGCTTCGAGGCCGGCACGCCGCCGATCGCCGAGGCCATCGGGCTCGGCGCGGCCGTGGACTACCTGAACGCGCTCGGCATGGACGCCGTCCACCAGCACGAGCAGGACATCACGGCGTACGCGCTGAAGGTCCTGGCCGATGTGCCTTATGTGCGCCTGTTCGGCCCGGCCACGCCGGAAGGCCGCGGAGGAACCCTGTCCTTCGACGTCGAAGGGGTGCACCCGCACGACGTGGGGCAGGTGCTGGACGCGCTCGGCGTCGAGGTGCGGGTCGGTCACCACTGCGCCAAGCCGGTGTGCGCCCGGTTCGGGGTGCCGGCGATGACGCGGGCGTCGTTCTACCTCTACACGACCACGGACGAGATCGACGCCCTCGCGCGCGGCCTCGACCAGGTGCGGAAGGTGTTCGCCTGATGATGCTGGACGGGCTCTACCAGGAGATCATTCTCGATCACTACAAGCACCCGCACGGGCGTGGACTGCGTGATCCGTTCGACGGGGAGGCGCACCACGTCAACCCCACGTGCGGGGACGAGATCACCGTTCGGGTTGCAGCTGATTTTTCTGACATTTCGTACGATGGGCTGGGGTGCTCGATCAGCCAGGCCTCCGCGTCGGTGCTGTACGAGCTGCTCCAGGGG
Source organism: Paractinoplanes atraurantiacus (assembly GCF_900215205.1). GTDB lineage: Bacteria > Actinomycetota > Actinomycetes > Mycobacteriales > Micromonosporaceae > Actinoplanes > Actinoplanes atraurantiacus. The sequence goes on along the minus strand of NZ_OBDY01000011.1, from coordinate 63,058 downwards.
CGCGACGCTGACGACATCGCGGGAATCCACGAGGCGTTCGTGGAGCTGATGCAGGGGCGCGGCCAGGTCGAACCCGACGAGGACGTGCTGGGGGACGCGGTGGCCTTCGCCGGAGTGGCGAAGTTCCCGGCCCGGGTCAAATGTGCGCTGCTGCCGTGGATGGCGTTCAAGGACGCCGCGGCGCGCGCCGGTGTAGATGTGGGCGCTGCCCCGGAGGTGAAGGCATGACTGACGTCGCGAAGGCTTCTATCGCCGATATCGAGGAGGCGATGAAGGATGTCGTCGACCCCGAGCTCGGCATCAACGTGGTCGACCTCGGCCTCGTCTACGGCACGCACGTGGACGACGACAACGTGGCCACGCTCGACATGACGCTGACGTCGGCGGCCTGCCCGCTGACCGACGTGATCGAGGACCAGACCCGGACGGCCCTGACGGCCGGACCCGGCGGCGGCATCGTCTCCGACTTCCGGATCAACTGGGTGTGGCTGCCGCCGTGGGGCCCCGACAAGATCACGGACGACGGGCGCGAGCAGCTGCGGGCCCTGGGGTTCAACGTCTGACTGTCACACCCGGCTGGTACAAATCCGGGTATGACTATCCCTTACGCCGAGCTCCTGTCTCTCATCGACGATCGGTCGGCGGCGCTGCGTTCCGCGCTCGCCGCCGCGCCGGACCGGTCGGCCCGCGTGCCCGGCTGTCCCGAGTGGACGCTGACCGACCTGGTCGCGCATCTCGGCGCCGTCCATCGGTTCTGGGCGGGTGCGGTGAGCATGGCCGACCCCACGCGGCAGCCGGGCGACGACGACGTCACCGACCAGCATCCGCACGGCGATCTGGTGGAGTGGTCGGCCGCGTCGACCGAGCTGCTGCTGGCGGCGCTGCGCGGGGCGCAGGCGGACACGCCGGTGTGGGCCTGGTGGGCCGCGTCGGGCACGCCACTGACCGCGGGGGCGGTGGCGCGCCATCAGGTGCAGGAGGCGGCGGTGCACGCCTTCGACGCGCAGGAGACGACCGGCAAGGCCGAGCCGCTGCCGGCCGCGATCGCGGTCGACGGGGTGGCCGAGTTCCTGTCGGTCGGGCTGGCCTCGACGGGCGAGTGGCCCCATCGGCCGGCGCGCATCGCGTTCTCGGCGACCGACGGCCCGGTCTTCACGGTCGACCTTTCCCCTTCAGGTGTACGCCTCGACCCACCGGCCGCCGGCGACCCGGTGGCCACGGTGCACGGCTCGGCGAGCGACCTGGTGCTGGCCCTCTACGGCCGCGTCCCCTTCGACGGCCTGCGCGTCGACGGCGACCGCGGGGTGCTGACCGAGCTGCAGGGCTTCATCGACAACGACTGAGTCGCCCTGCCCCCTGATCGACTAAGCCCCCGGCGCCGGCCGCCGCAGCTTGGGAACCAGAGGACCGGCCGGAGCCGGCCCCGGCACGACCGGAACGTGGCGTGGCCCCACGCCGCTCGCCGCCCCGGCCAGCACGGGCTCGGCCACCGCCGTCACCTGGCCGTTGGTCAGCGCGCCGGCTTCCGCGGTCGCGCTCGCGGGCGGCTCGTCGATGACCTGGTCGCTTCCTGGCGCTTTTGCGCTCGTGGGTGGCTCATCGGTCGTCCGGCCGCTTTTCGGCGCTGCTGCTTCCGCTGTCGCGCTCGCCCGCGGCGATCCCGGCTGGGAGGCGGATGGGGTTCCGATCGGCTGGCTGTTGGTGAGCTGGGCTTTCGACGGCGGGCCCGCTTTTCCTGCCGCGCTCGCCTGCGGAGGGGCGGTTGGTGGGGTTTCGATCGGCTGGCCGTTTGCCGGCGCGGCGGTGAGCTCGGCCCTCGTCAGAGCACCTGCTTCCACCGCTGCGCTTGAGGGCCGCGCCACTGTCGGCGCGCCCGGCCGCGGGGTGCCCGGCTGCGTGGCCTCCTGCCACGGGGTGCTTGGCTGTGTGGCTTCTTGCCACGGGGTGCCCGGCCGCGGCGCGCCGTGCTGGGCGGCGTTCTGTCGCGACGCGACCCGCTGCGGGGCGTCTTGCCGTGGCGCGACCGGCTGCGTGGCGTTCTGCCGCGGCGCGACCGGCTGCGGGGCGTCTTGCCAGGGCGTGCCCTGGTGCGGGGCGTCTTGCCGTGGTGCGCCCGGGTGCGGGGCTGAGGGGTGGGCCTCGGCTGGGGTGGGGCCGAGGGCCGGGGGTGGGATGTGCAGGAAGGCGATCAGGTCGACGATGACGTGCAGGATGATCGCGGGGAGGAGGGTGCCGGACAGGACGGTGATGCCGGTGAAGGCTACGGCCAGGGCGGCGGCGCCGTAGACGCCCTGCGGGCCCTGGTAGAGGTGGGTCGCTGCGAAGAGGACGATGCTGAGCGCGCAGGCGGCCACCAGCGGCAGGTCGAAGAGTGCGACTCCGGCGGCGACGAGGAGACCGCGGAAGATGATCTCCTCGGTGATGCCGGCGGTGACCGCGACGGCTGTGGCCAGGCCGCGTTCGCGGGGTGTGCGCGGGAACATCGGCGCGGCCTTCTCCCGTGTGGCCACGGTGCCGCCGGCCAGCACGTGACGGCGCAGGCGGTTGCCGCTGATCACCAGGACTGCCAGCAGGAACGCCGTCAAGACCCAGGCCAGGGCGGGGGCGTACGACGGCGCCGGGGCCGCCACACCGCCGCCCGACCAGGTCAGGCCCAGGTCGGCCAGGGTCAGCTTGCCGCTGTCGACGACCGGCAGGAGTGCGAAGACGGCCAGCGTCCAGCCGCCGAACAGGAAGCGGCGGTAGAACCAGATCCGCCCGTCCGGCCGTGCCTCGATCTGGGCCATGGACCGGCCCGGGCGCAGCAGGTTGGTGACCACGTCGGCCAGGAGCGCGAGGACCAGCGCCACGACGAGCACTTCGGCAAGCACGATCGAAGATCATGACGATCCGGTGCCGTCGCGGCAACCACCGTTCGGCTGGTCTCAGCCCTGCGGCAGGTGATCCACCGAGTTGTAGTAGGCCAGCTCGAGCCGGCCGTCGACCTCGACGAAGCGGGAGAGCGACGCGTTGCGGACATTGCCGGCGGCGCGTTCGGCCGCGACGACCTGATCCCAGTCGAGCTTCTCGATGACGGCCCGCATCATCAGGACGACGGCGTCGTGGGCGACCACGATGACCCGCTCGCCGTCGTGGTCGCGGTTGAGGTCGTCGAGGAAGGCGCCGAGGCGCACCTCGATGTCGGCGAACGACTCGCCGTTCGGCGGGGCGTAGCGGTACTCGCCGGCGTCGGTGCGGCGCTTCGCCTCGCCCGGAAAACGCTCGGCCACGGCGGCCCGGGTCATCATCTCCAGGTCACCGAGCAGACGGTCGACCAGCCGATCGTCGGTGGCCGGCGCGGGCAGGTCGACGCCGGACGCCTTCGCCGCCAGCCGCCACGTCTCCCGCGCCCGCAGGTACGGCGACGTGATGACCACCTGGGGCCGGTCGGTCTCGGGCAACTGGCCGAGCCACTCGCCCAGCGCGGCCGCCTGCTGCTCCCCGCGCTCGGTCAGCGGCACCTCGGCGTCGCGGCCACTCACCTCCGCCTCCAGCAGACCCTTGGCGTCAGCGTCGGGAAAAGCAACGTTGGCCAGGCTCTGCCCGTGCCGGACAAGAACAAGTTCGGCAACAACACCCATGATCGAACCCTATCCCGCCCCACCCGCCATCGACGACAAGCGCCGGGTCAGGCGGGGGAAATGGCGGGTCGGAGAGGGCTGGCCAATGGTTGGCGGGCGGCGCTGGGCGGTGAGCCCGGCGGGGAAGGGGGTTGGGTGCGCTGTCGAGGGCTGGCGCTGGGCGGGGAAGGGATGTGGGGCGCTACTGGCCGGCTGGGCGGGAGTGGGTGGGCGCGCTATCGGCGGCTGGCGGGGAAGGAGCGTGAGGGGTGGCGGTGGGGTGGAAGCTTTCGCGGTACGACTGGGGTGGGACGCCTACCAGGCGGCGGAAGTGGGGGCGCATTGCTACGGCGTCGGTGAAGCCGCTGGAGCGGGCCACGGCGTTCATCGGGAGGTCGGTGGTGGAGAGGATGTGCTGGGCCCGCAGGATGCGCTGGTGCAGCAGCCACTGCAGTGGGGAGCAGCCGGCGGTCTCGCGGAAGCGGCGGTCGAAGCTTCGGCGGCTCAGGCGGGCGGCGGCGGCCAGGCGGTCGATGTCCAGGGTGGTGTCGTCGAGGTGTTCCAGGGCGTAGCGCATGGCGTCGGTGATCGGGTCGCCGTGGCCGAGGGTGGGTACCGGGCGTTCGACGAACTGGGCCTGGCCTCCGGCCCGTTGTGGGGCCACGACCAGGGCGCGGGCGGTGGCGTTGGCGACCTCCGGGCCGTGGTCGCGGCGCAGCAGGTGCAGGCAGGCGTCCAAGCCGGCGGCGCTGCCGGCGCTGGTGATCAGGCGGCCCTCGTCGACGAAGAGCGCGTCGTGGACGACCTCGACCTTCGGGAACTGTGACGTGAACTCGGGCAGGCACACCCAGTGGGTGGTGGCCCGGCGCCCGTCGAGCAGGCCGGCCTCGGCCAGGACGAAAGCTCCGAGGCAGAGGCCGACCACGGTGGCGCCCTCGGCGTACGCCCGAACCAAGCTCTTCAGAACTGGATCTGCGACCGGGGGTCCGCCGGGGCGTCGCCAGCCGGGGACGATGACCACCCCGGCCCGGTCGAGGGCGGACAGGGGATGCGGTGCGCTCAGTGTGATGCCGCCGGTCGTCGCGAGCGGACCGGGATGTTCGCCGGCCGTCAGCAGCTCGAAGGTGGGGCCGCCGCGTGGGCCGTGGTCGATCTCGAAGACGCGCGGGGCGACCGCCACCTCGAGGATCGAGGCGCCGTCGCCGATGAGCACGCCGATCGTGGCCCGGTCACGTGTCATGGCTGGAACCTATCGCACGATGGCTTTCCAGCCACTGCCCCTTTTCGTGGACGGCGGCCAGAGTGAGGACATGAACTTCCGTGGCTTCGGTGGCCCGACCGTGACGTTCCGGCTCGGCGGCCTCACCTTCCTGACCGACCCCACCTTCGACGACGCCGGCGACTATCCGATCGGCGACCGCGCCCTCACCAAGACCGCGCCCGCCGCGGCCGGTCCGGAGGCCGCCGGGCCGGTCGACGTCGTGCTGCTCTCCCACGACCAGCACCCCGACAACCTCGACCACGGCGGCCGCGCGTTCGCCGCCACGGTCCCGCTGGTGCTGACCACCCCGGCCGGAGCCGAGCGGCTTGGTGGCAACGCCCGTGGTCTCGAAGCGTGGGAGAGCACGACCGTCGGCGATGTGCGCATCACCGCGGTCCCGGCCCAGCACGGCCCCGACGGCACGGAGCATCTGGTCGGCCCGGTGACGGGCTTCGTCCTGGAAGCGGCCGGCGAAACCGTCTATGTCAGCGGCGACAACGCCTCGCTTGATGTCGTACGCGAGATCGCCAGCCGGTTCCCGCGCGTCGACGTGGCGGTCCTGTTCGGTGGTGCGGCCCGCACACCGCTGGTCGGTGACCACAACCTGACGATCAGCGCCGCCGACATGGTCGAGGCGACCCGCATCCTCGGCGCCGGGACCGTCGTGCCCGCCCACATCGACAGCTGGGCCCACTTCACCGAGTCCATCAGCGACGTCCGCAGCGCCTTCGCCGCCGCCGGCCTCGAAGATCGTCTCCAGGAGCCGGATCCGGCAAAATAACGCCGCATGACAGGCGTGCGGCTTTTCGTCCCAGGCACCGCGGCGACGATGACTCAGTGGCAGGACTCGCTGGCCGGCTCCGGAGTGCCGCTGGACGGCGTGACGGTGGAGTGGGTGGCGAACGACGGGTCGTTCGGTGAGGCGTTCGGCTACGGCACGATGTCGGCGGAGGAGCAGCGTGCCGTCGCCGGGGCGGGCAGCGCCCTGGTGCTGGACCTGCCCGCGTATCTCGGTGCCGCCGCCGGGGAAGTGGCGGCGCTGATCGCCGCGCTGGGCGACGCCGGAGCGCTCGGAGTGCGGCTCGAGCAGTCGAAGCTGGGCTGGCCCGTCGCCCGCTGGATCGAGGCCCTCCGGGGCGGCGACCCCTGGCTGCTCTACCACTGCACTGTGGTCGCGCTGCAGGACGGCGGTGTGACGCGGACCTGCGGCATGCACGCGTTCGGCTTGCCGGACGCGCAGGTCGAGGCGGCCGCGTCCGAGATTCTCGACGTGCTCAACGTCTATCAACTGGCGGAGGATCCCGTGCTGGCCAGCGGCGACACCTTCGCCCCCGACGCGGACACCCCGCGCCGCCGCCTGGAGCGCTGGCCCGACGACGGCTACCCGCCGGGTCACCCCTGCCACAACCCGTTCGGCGTCTGGCGTCTCGGCGCCGAGGGCGGCCGGGCGGAGGCGCGGGGCGAACAACGACCCGTGTTCATCCCGGCGCTGGTGGCCGTCCTGACCGCGGCCGAGGAGAAGGCCGGCCGGCCTCTCCGCCGCGACGAGGTGGAGCGGCTCACCGACGACAGCACCTGCATGATGATGAGCCATGCCGATGCGAAGAATTTCGAGCGCGGCCGCGGATACGCGGACCTCGAGCCCGAGCTCGCCTGGAGTCAGTGGCAGGTGGTGCGCGCTAATTCGGTCGCGATCAACGATGGTGGCCGCGCATGATGACCGCGTGACCGAGCCGATTGCTTACCTCGCCGCCACTGTCGCTCCGGCCGATCGGGCCGGGCGGCAGCAGCAGGCCGGGCTCTGTGAAACGGCGGTCCGCTCGCAGCTGTCATGAGCGCGGCGTTCCTGGCCGGCGTCGTCGCCGGCTATGGCGTCGCCCTGCCCATGGGCGCCATCGGGGTGCTCATCGCCGGGCTCAGCGCGCGCGTCTCCCTGCGGGTCGGCGCGGCCGCGGGACTCGGGGCGGCCACCGCCGACGGGGTCTTCGCGGCGATCGCCGTGGCCGGGGGAGCGGCGGTGGCGACGGCCATCGCGCCGATCGCGGCGCCGCTGCGCTGTGTGGCGGCGGTCGTGCTCCTCGCCTTGGCCGCGATGACGGCGCGGGCGGCCTTTCGCCGTCCAGCCCGGCCGGAGGGCCGGCGTGCGCGAAACGCGGCCGAAAGCACGGTGCCGGCGGAGCGGGACCAGCGGACGGCGACACCGATACGGGCCTACGCCGGCGTGCTCGGCCTGACGCTCCTGAACCCGGCGACCGTGATCTATTTCGCGGCGCTGGTGCTCGGAAAAACCGGCGCGGGCGGCGGTTTCTGGTTCGTCGCCGGGGTCGTGCTGGCCTCGGCCAGCTGGCAACTGGTGATCGCCGGCGGCGGCTCGCTGATCGGCCGATGGCTGACCGGCGAGCGTGGCCGCGTGATCACCTCGCTGGTCTCCAGCGCCGTGATCGCCGTGCTCGCCATCAAACTCTTAGCCGCCTAAAGATGCTTGGTGGCCTCCCGGATCGACAGGGTGGAGAGCCGGGCGCTGTTCTCGTCGACGAAGGCGCGGACGGCGCCCGGATCGGTCCGGGCGTACTGCCGCAGGGCCCAGCCGATCGCCTTGCGCACGAAGAAGTCGCGATGCCCGGCCTGGGCGAGGCAGTAGCCGAAGAGGCGGTCGGCGTCGGTGCCGTCGCCGTAGTGCAGCTGATGCAGGATCGCCACGCGGACCACCCACATGTCGTCGTCGCGCACCCACTCGTCCATCACCGCGGTCAGCTCCGGATGTCGCCGCACCAGGCCGCCGGTGACCCGGGTGGCCAGCGGGTCGACGGTGTCCCACCAGCTTTTCGTGGTGACGAGCGTGCGCACCACGTCGAGGAAGCCGGGGCCGGGCACGCCGACGTGGCGCATCAGGTACGAGCAGGCGACGTATTGGTATTCGCGTTCGTCGCGTTCCCAGAGAGCCAGAGCGGTCGCCCGCAACTCGCCCTCGGTCGGTTTCGGCAGGCCGGCCAGGGCGGCCCGCTCGAGTTTCTTCAAGGCCGGCGAGGCCAGGCCGAGGAACGGGAACTGGTCGCGCATGTATTTCGCCTGGGCCGCCGCGCGCGCCGGGTCGGCGGCGGGCCGCAGGTGGGCGTCGAGACGGGACAGCACGTCGGTCACGGTCCGGATCCTGCCACCGTAGTGTGACAAGAATGGGTGAACGAGCGGCCGCGGGCGGCGGGAAATGGGTGGATGTCGCGCCGGAGCGGCTGCCACGGTGGCTCGAGAACTTCGAGCGCCGTCACGGGACGTACACGGAAACGGGCTTGACCTTGATCGCCGAAGACGGCGCGACGGCGGCCTGGCAGGTGCCGCCGGGCGCTCCGGCGGTCGAGACGATCGCGGAGCTGATCACCGAGGCGGGCAAGCCGCGGCGGCTGGGGTTGCTGCTGGCGCGCAAGGGCGCCGTCGCGGTCGGCATCGCGGAGGGTGACGAGTTGGTCGTCTCCAAGGTGGACACCCACTACGTGCAGGGTCGCACGGCGGCCGGTGGATGGTCGCAGCAGCGCTTCGCCCGCCGCCGCGACAACCAGGCAAAAGCGGCTACTGCCGACGGTGCCGGCATTGCCGGGCGCATTCTTCTTCCGGAGGTTCGCAGCCTCAGCGCGCTCGTCACGGGCGGTGACCGCACTGCGGTCGATGCGATCCTGGCCGCGCCCCCGCTGGCCCCGGTGGCCGCCGTCCGGGCCGAAAGGTTCCTGGACGTGCCCGAGCCCCGGCACGCGGTGCTGGTGTCCGCGATCGCCGGGGCCCGGTCGGTCTCCGTACTGGTCAAAGAGCCTTAGAAAGAAGTGTCACAGCTCTTCGGGTCGCCGGTGTTGTAACCATTGCTGAACGCCTGCTGGCGCTGGGCCGACGTGCCGTGGGTGAACTCGGCCGGGTTGACCGTGCCGCCGCCCTGCTTCTGGAGGGTGTCGTCACCGATCTGACCGGCCGTCTGGATGCCCTCCTGGATGTCCTGCTCGGTCAGGCTGGTGAAGATGCGCTGGCCGTTGGCCGAGGTGGTGCTGCTGGCGGCCTTGGACCAGACGCCGGCGTAGCAGTCGGCCTGCAGCTCGAGCTTGACCGAGAGGGCGTTCTTCTCGGCGCTGCTGGCGCCCTGCTGGGCCTGGCGCATCTTGGCCTCGGTGCCCGTGATGTCCTGGATGTGGTGGCCGTACTCGTGGGCCAGCACGTACGGCTGGGCGAACTCGCCCGGCGCGCCTAGCTGCTTGGCCAGGACCTGATAGAAGGTCAGGTCGATGTACACCAGGTTGTCGCCGGGGCAGTAGAAGGGCCCGACGCCGGAGTCGGCCGCGCCACAGGCCGTACTGACGCGGTTGGAGAAGAAGACAGTCTTGGCCGGCTCGTACGGGATGCCGAAGGCGTCCGGCGTCTCCTGCTTCCAGAAGGCCTGGATCGAGTTGACGTAGAGCACGTTGCGGCAGTCGAGCTGCTTGGTCGCGCTCGCCTTGTCGGAGCACTCCTGGTTGATGTTGCCGTTGTCGGCGGCCTGGTCGGACCCGCCCATGGCGTTGATCCCGAAGTAGCCGCCGACCACGGCGATGACCAGCGTGATGATGATGCCTACGAGGCCGCCGCCACCGATGGGGATCGGCAGGCCACCCAGGCCGCCGCCTCCGCCACCGGATCCACGTCGATCCTCGACCTGACTGGTATCGATGTCGGCGTTCTCGTTGAGTTCCATCTCATCCTCACTGAGCGGTGTGTCCCGCGTTTACCCGTTGATCTTGATCGTTAATCGGTTGGGAGGTGTCACCGGGTGCCCGGTACTATTGCCGGGTGCTGCTCTGCGAAGACTGACCTGCCCCGCGCCGACCGCCTCCCGTGAGATGGCCGGCGCTTTCGCGTGTCCGGAGTCAGCCTTCTTTTTCTTCGAGAGCGAGCTTTGAATCATGATCACCGCCACCGGACTGGAACTGCGCGCCGGCGCCCGCATCCTGCTCTCCCCGGTCACCCTGCGGGTGCAGCCGGGCGACCGGATCGGGCTGGTCGGGCGCAACGGCGCGGGCAAGACCACCACCCTCAAGGTCCTGGCCGGCGAGGGCCAGCCGTACGCGGGCGCCGTCGAGCGCACCAGCGAGGTCGGCTACCTCCCGCAGGACCCGCGGACCGGTGACCTGAACGTCACCGGCCGCGACCGCGTGCTCAGCGCCCGCGGCCTCGACTCGATCATCTCGGAGATGCAGAAGCTCGAGATCGAGCTCGAGGAGAGCGCCGACGAGAAACTGATCCGCCGCTACGGCCACCTCGAGGACCGGTTCTCCGCCCTCGGTGGCTACGCGGCCGAGGCCGAGGCCGCCCGCATCTGCTCCAACCTGGGCCTGCCCGACCGCGCGCTCGCGCAGACCATCGGCACGCTGTCCGGCGGTCAGCGCCGCCGCATCGAGCTCGCCCGCATCCTGTTCGCCGACTCCGGGCAGAACGGCAAGGGCATTCTGCTGCTCGACGAGCCGACCAACCACCTCGACCAGGACTCGATCGCCTGGCTGCGCGGATACATGGCCCAGCACAAGGGTGGCCTCGTGGTGATCAGCCACGACGTCGAGCTGCTCGACGCCGCGGTCAACAAGGTCTGGTATCTCGACGCCAACCGCTCGGTGGTCGACATCTACAACGTCGGCTGGAAGAAATACCTCGAGTCGCGCGAGACCGACGAGCGCCGTCGCCGGCGCGAGCGGGCCAACGCCGAGAAGAAGGCCGGCGCCCTGATGGCGCAGGCCGACAAGATGCGGGCCAAGGCCACCAAGACGGTCGCCGCGCAGAACATGGCCCGCCGGGCCGAGAAACTGCTGGGCGGCCTGGAGGAGCAGCGCGTCTCCGACAAGGTGGCCAAGGTGCGCTTCCCGAGCCCGGCCCCGTGCGGCAAGACGCCGCTGACGGCCAGTGGCCTGTCGAAGTCGTACGGCTCGCTCGAGATCTTCACCGATGTCGACGTGGCGGTCGACCGCGGCTCCCGGGTCGCGATCCTCGGCCTCAACGGCGCCGGCAAGACGACCCTGCTGCGCATGCTCGGCGGGCTGCTCGAGCCCGACACCGGCGAGGTGCGGGCCGGGCACGGACTGCGGCTGGGCTACTACGCCCAGGAGCACGAGACGCTCGACGTCGACCGGACCATCCTGGAGCACATGCGCAGCGCCGCGTCCGAGCAGACCGACACCGAGCTGCGCAAGATCCTGGGCGCGTTCCTCTTCTCGGGTGACGACGTCGACAAGCCGGCGGGTGTCCTCTCAGGTGGTGAAAAAACCCGTCTGGCGCTCGCCACGCTGGTCTGCTCGGGCGCCAACGTGCTGCTGCTCGATGAGCCGACGAACAACCTCGACCCGATCAGCCGGGAGCAGGTGCTCGACGCGATCGCCAACTACCCGGGCGCGATCGTGCTGGTCACGCACGACGCCGGCGCGGTGCAGGCGCTGAAGCCGGACCGGGCGATCCTGCTGCCCGACGGCGACGAGGACGCGTGGAGCGACGACCTGCTGGAGCTCGTCGAGCTGGCCTAGATCGGCAATCATCGCGATCGCCGGTTGTCAACCAGTGCCCACACAGACAGTGCGACGTTCGGGCGTTTGCGGTCAGGTCGGGCATCGGCTTGATCGCGGCAAAGTTGGCACACTCGTGATCGGAGCGCTGGGTGCGTGCCGTATCGACGCTGCGTCATGTCCGGCCGGCGGGTGTCCTCGATCGAGTGTTTGTGCAGGTGATCGATGGTCTTGGTCCGGGTCGTGCCGATGTGGACCCGGCCGTCGGAAAGCTGCCGTCCCTAACGTCAGTTAACTGTCTGACATTGATGGCCGTGGTAACCGTCAAGTTCCTGACAGTGGCAAATGGGCACGTTGGCTAAGCCTGGATACCTAGCGCATGATCGTTGGAGGCGGTCTAATAGGTGAGACCGTATCGAACCGCACAGTCTCGGATGTGAGGATTCAGCATGCCAGCCACGGGCACCGCCAGCAGCACCGAGAAGGGTCGGCGAATCGTCGGCACAGAGCGCCAGTCGTTAGCCAAGGATCTGGTCAAGCGTTACACCTCCGGTGAGAGCATTCGCGCACTCGCCGCGTCGACCGGCCGTTCCTACGGATTCGTGCACCGCGTGCTCACCGAATCCGGCGTGCAGCTACGCCAGCGTGGCGGCGCGCGTCGCCGCAAGAAGGCGTGACGACCGGCAACGCCGCACCCGGCACCCCCGCCGACGAGTCGGGCGTTAGCTACGACCTGGACGGGCCGGTGGCAACGGTGACGTTGTCCCGGCCCGAGGTGCTCAATGCGCAGACACCCGCGATGTGGGCCGAGCTCGCGAACATTTCGCGGAAATTACCGGGCGACGTGCGAGTCGTCATTGTCCGTGGTGAGGGACGTTCCTTTTCCGCGGGCCTGGATCTGTCGGTCGCGCGTGGTGATGGCGATTCTTCACTCGTGAAGCTCGCGCAGTTGTCACCCGAGGAGTGCGCCGATCGGATTGCCGGCTTCCAAGCCGCGTTCACCTGGCTCCGCAACCCGTCCATCGTGACGATCGCGGCCGTTCAGGGGCACGCGATCGGCGCCGGTTTTCAACTCGCCCTCAACTGCGATCTGCGGGTTCTCGCCGACGACGCGAAGTTCTCGATGGCCGAGGTGACCCTCGGACTCGTGCCGGACCTGGGCGGGACCAAACGTCTCGCCGAGCTGACCGGGCCGTCGCGCGCGCTCGAGATCTGCCTGACCGGCCGGCGCATCGCCGCCGACGAGGCCGAGCGCATCGGCCTGGCCACCACGGTCGTGCCCGCCGCCGAGCTCTCCGGCACGGTCGCCGACCTCACGGCCGCCATCATCGCCGCCGACGCGGGCGCCACCAGCGAGATCAAGGCCCTGCTGTCGGGCGCCGGGCTCCGTTCGTACGCCGAGCAGGACCGCGCCGAGCGTGAGGCACAGACCCGCCGCGTCCGTGAGCTCCTCGGAAGCGGAGAGTAACCAGGAATTCTCGCACCGCCCGGGTTGTCGTACCCCCGGGGCAGACTGTCGCTGCCCGCCATTCACGACCGCCCGGGAGGTGACGAGATGAGCATGCCCAGCTGGACCATGCTTCGCTCGATCCAGAACTCGGACCGGGTCGCCGAGCACCGTCTTCGCCGGGGCACCACCCGGCGGATCCTGCGCTACGCCCGTCCCTACCGCCGGGACATCCTGGTCTTCCTGCTCACCGTGGTCGTGGCCGCCGGCATCGGCGTGGCCACGCCCCTTCTCGCCGGCCACGTGGTCAACGCGATCACCGGCGGCGGCGCCGGCGCCGCGTCGCTCGTGGTCCGCCTGGCGCTGCTCATCGCCGCTCTCGCCGTGGTCGACGCCTTTCTGTCGCTCGCCCAGCGGTGGTATTCGGCCCGCATCGGCGAGGGCATCATCCTCGACCTGCGGACCAGGGTGTACGACCACGTCCAGCGCATGCCGCTGCAGTTCTTCACCCGCACGCAGACCGGCGCGCTCGTGAGCCGGCTCAACAACGACGTCACCGGCGCGCAGCGGGCCTTCACGTCCACCCTGTCCGGCGTGGTCAGCAACGTCATCCAGCTGGTGCTCACCGCCGCCGTGATGTTCAGCCTGTCCTGGCAGATCACCGTGCTGTCGCTGGTCATGCTGCCGCTGTTCATCATCCCGGCCCGCCGGGTGGGCAAGCGGCTGGCCGACATCACCCGCGAGTCGTACAACCTCGACGCCAAGATGAACGCGACCATGACCGAGCGCTTCAACGTCTCCGGTGCGATGCTGGTCAAGCTGTTCGGCCGGCCCGAGACCGAGGCCGCCCGCTTCGGCGAGCGGGCCGCCCGGGTCCGCGACATCGGCGTGCAGCAGGCGATGTACTCGCGCACCTTCTTCGTCGCGATGCTGCTGGTCGCCTCCCTCGCGCAGGCGCTGACCTACGGCCTGGGCGGTTGGCTCGCGGTCGCCGGCAGCGTCACCGCCGGCACCGTCGTGACATTGGCATTGCTACTGACTCGGCTGTACGGGCCATTGACCGCTCTCAGCAATGTGCGGGTCGACGTGATGAGCGCGCTGGTCTCCTTCGACCGGGTCTTCGAGGTGCTCGACCTCGAGCCCGGCATCGAGGAGAAGCCGGAAGCGGTCGATCTGCCCGCCGGTGGCGGCCGGGTCGAGTTCCGCGACGTGCACTTCCGCTACCCGAGCGCCGGCGAGGTGTCGCTGGCGACCCTCGAGGACGTGGTCGCCCTCGACCGGACGGAACAGGCGCCCGTGCTGCGCGGCGTCGACTTCACCGTCGAGCCGGGCCAGATGGTGGCCCTGGTCGGCCCGTCCGGTGCCGGCAAGTCGACCACGTCGATGCTGTTGTCGCGGGTCTACGACGTCACCGAGGGCTCGGTGCGGGTCGGCGGCGTCGACGTGCGTGACGCCACGCTCGACTCGCTGCGCGACACCATCGGCGTCGTCACCCAGGACGCCCACCTCTTCCACGAGACGATCGCGGAGAACCTGCGCTACGCGCGTCCCGAGGCGACCGAGGACGAGATGTGGGAGGCGCTGCGCGGCGCGCAGGTCGAAGACCTCGTCCGCGGCCTGCCCGACGGCCTCGAGACGGTCGTCGGTGAGCGCGGCTACCGCTTCTCCGGCGGCGAGAAACAGCGTCTGGCCATCGCCCGGCTGCTGCTCAAGCGCCCGTCGATCGTCGTGCTCGACGAGGCCACGGCTCACCTCGACAGCGAGTCCGAGGCGGCCGTGCAGCGGGCGCTCACCACGGCCCTCGAGGGGCGCACGGCGCTGGTCATCGCCCACCGGCTCTCCACGGTCCGCGACGCCGACCAGATCCTCGTGCTCGACAAGGGGCGCATCGTCGAGCGCGGCCGTCACGACGAGCTGGTCACCGCGGGCGGGCTCTACGCCGAGCTCTACCGCACCCAGTTCGCACAGACCTCCCCGGCGTACGCCGAGGAGGTCGAGGTGGTCACCGTGCCGGCCCGGCCGATCGAGCCCTGATTAGACGCAGGCGCGGCCGCTGGCGGCGAGCAGGCGCACGAAGTCGCTCGCGCCCTCGGGCGCGGGCACCTCGTCGCCGAAGACGCCCATCTTCCGGCCCTGCGGCGCCATCTGGGCGATGACCGGGGTCAGCACCTTGACGGCGGCCGGGTCGGGCTCGTAGCTCTGCCCGGTCGCCTGGGCCAGGTCCCATCCGTGCACGGTGAGGTCGACCAGGGCGAGGTTGGCGACGACCGGCTGCGGCAGGCCCATGGCGGGGGAGCTGCCCTCCAGGGCGGCCGGGTCGGACCAGGCCGTGATCAGGGTGGCGGTCTCGTCGGCGAAGCGCTGCCGCCAGTCGCCGGTGAGCACGTCGGGCGTGGTGCTGAAGTCGGGCTGCTCGCGCACGGCCAGGGCCTGGAAGTTGACCACCACCTGGAAGAGGTGGTTGAGCAGGTCGCGGACGCGGAACTCGGCGCACGGGGTGGGCTCGTCGAGCTGGTCGTCGCGGACTTCCCGGATCACCGGGAGGGTCCGGTCAGCCGCCGCCGCCATCAACGTACTGATCTCGGTCGTCATGATGTAGAAGGTAGCGAATCGAGCAGCTCCCGGAACGCCCCCGCGAGGGTGTCCACGGTGTAGTGGGCGTTCAGGCCGCTCGGGTTGGGCAGGACCCAGACTGGTCTTTCCCCGACCGTGTCGTCCTGTGGCCCCATCGTGGCTTTCGGCTTCGCAAAAGCTGTCCTGTACGCCGTGACCCCGAGCACCGCGAGGTAGGTCGGCCGGATTTTTCGGACATTATTGTCTAATGCCGCGCCGCCTTTGATCAGCTCGTCGGGAGAGAGCTCGTCCGCGCGGGCGGTGGCCCGGGCGACCACGTTCGTGATGCCGAGGCCCATCGCCGGCAGTTCGAACTGCTCGGACGGATGCAGCAGTCTCGGGGTGAAGCCGGAGCGGTGCAGCGCGGGCCAGAAGCGGTTGCCGGGCCGGGCGAAGTGGTGGCCGGTCGCCGCCGAGTAGAGGCTCGGGTTGATGCCCGAGAACAACACGCGCAGGTTCGGGCCGGCCACGTCGGGGATGGTCCGGTCGGCGGCGGCCGCGATCTCGGCCGGGGTGGGCTTCACCTTCACAGGGCGCGGGTGTTCCCGCCGTCGACCGCGATCAGGGAGCCGGTGACGTAGCTGGCCGCGGGGGACAGCATGAACGCGGCCACCCGGCCGAACTCGGCCGGCTCGCCCAGGCGGCGCATCGGGATCTTCGACGCGACGTCGGCCGCGGCCGCGGAGGCGTCGCCGGTCGCCGCGAACAGCTCCCGGTTGCGGTCGGTCATGATGCGGCCCGGGAGCAGGCTCACGATGCGGACGCCTCGGGGGGCGTACTCGTCGGCCATGTCCTTGGCGGCCATGGCGAGGCCCGGCCGAAGCCCGTTGGACAGGCCGAGGCCGGTCAGCGGCGCCTTGACCGAGGTGGAGAGCACGAGCGCGATGGCGCCGCTCTCGGGAAGCGCCGCCGCGAAGACCCGGGCCGCCCGCATCGTGCCGAGGAAGACCGTCTCGAAGGCGTCGCGCCACTGCTCGTCGGTCATCGCGGCCGCGGTGCCCAGGGCCGGCCCGCCCACCGAGATCATCGCACCGTCGAAGCGGCCGAACCGCTCCACCGCGGTGTCGGCCAGCACGCGCGGCGCCTGCGGGTCGGCGAGGTCGGCCACCACCCCGGCGGCGTGCTGCTCGCCGCCCAGCTGCCGGACCGCCTCCTCGACGCGATCACTGTCGCGGGCCGAGATCACCACCTTGGCGCCGTCGGCGACCAGCGCCTCGGCCGTGGCGAACCCGAGCCCCCGCGAGGCACCGGTGAGAACGTAGACGCGATCGGCCAGTCCGAGATCCATGCCCCGATCCTGCCAGCACCCGGTCAGTCGCGGCGCAGGGTGGCGGCGGTCGTCTCATCGGCGGGGAGGAAAGACTCGATCGCCAGCTCCGAAAGGGTGACATCGCGGGCGGTGCCGAGGACCGAGGTGATGCTGAAGAAGCTGAGATCGTCGATCCGTAACGGTACGACGAGGCCAGTGTTCGATTTGTCGATGCCGCCGGGGTAGCTTCTTAATTCTTCCAACAAGTCGGGCATTTCCGATATACGGCTAAGGATGTGGCCCCGCCATTCGGCCAGGTTGCGGATGCGCGGCGCCAGGCCGTCGGGGTGCAGCGACAGGCGCAGCACGTTGACCGGCGGTTCGAGCAGCCACGGCGCGCAGCCCTCGATCAGCCGGCCGACTGCGGAGTTCGCGTCGATCATGGTCCAGTTGCGGTCGACGAGCAGCGCCGGATAGGGCTCGTGCCCCTTGAGCACGTTCCGCAGCGATTCGAGGATGGCCGCCAGCGGCGCCCCGCTCAGCGCCGACTCGGAGTAGGCGGGCGCGAAACCGCCCGCCACCAGTAGCTCGTTGCGGGAGCGCAGCGGCACGTCGAGCTCCTCGGCCAGCCGCAGGATCATGTCGCGGGTGGGCCGCGACCGGCCCGTCTCGACGAACGAGAGGTGCCGCGTGGACACGCCGGCCTGCGCCGACAGCTCCAGCTGGCTCATCCGCCGGCCGGTCCGCCAGTCGCGCAGCCGCTGCCCCACATCGCTCATACCCGCCGACCCTAGGGGCGGCGAGGTCATCACGGCCATTACCTCTCAGGTAATCGACGGCGCTACCGGCGGCGGGCGACGGTGGTCGCACCGACAACGAGAGGACGAAACGATGAGCGACTTCGACACCGTGGTGGACCGCTACCTGGCCGTGTGGAACGAGACCGACGCCGCCGCCCGCCGCGCCGCGATCGACTCCGTGTTCGCTGAGAACGTCCGCTACACCGACCCGCTGGCCGCGGTCGCCGGCCGCGACGCCCTGTCCGTGCTGATCGGCGGGGTCCACCAGCAGTTCCCCGGCCTGAAGTTCGCGCCCGGCGGTCTGATCGACGGCCACCACGACCAGATCCGCTTCACCTGGACCCTCGGCCCGGCGGCCGGCTTCGACGTGGCCGAGCTCGACGCGCAGGGCCGGATCACAAACGTGCTGGGCTTCCTCGACCGTGTCTAGTCCATGGCGTGCCCGCCGTTCACGGTGATCCGCTCACCGGAGGCGAGGAAGGCGACGACGTCGGCCACCTCGGCCGGCGTGCCCATCCGGCCGAGCGGCACATCCCGGAGATACGACGAATGGTCCATCCCGGCGTGCCGCTCGACCGGGATCGGGTGAGGCAGAACTGGGCGCCCTTGGCCACGCTGTAGGCCCGGCCAGGTCGTTTCGAGGGCGGGAATCGACGGTTGCGGTCCGGTGGCGTTGGGGACCAGCACGCGTACGGGACCAAGCCGCTCCTCAACCGCGGAAACGAGCCCCGCGACGTCCTGCTCCTCGGTGGCGTCGGCCCGGAAAGCGGCGGCCCGCCCAGCCGTCGGCCGCCAGCCGCCGCGCGATGTGCGCCCCGAGCCCGCGCGAGGCCCCATTACCAGCGCAACTGACATGCCTTGCCCTCTGAAAGATGGCGTTACGGGCGGCGCATGATCCAGGTGGAGCGGCCGGCGTGCAGGACGACGGCTCCGGCAATGGCGCGCAGCGCGGGGGCGCGGCGGGGCTTCGGGGGTGACTGGCCGTCGTAGTGGAAGGACGCCTCGCGCTCGGCCAGCTCCAGTGCCGCCATCGTGGGCAGCGCTCCGCGGCTCACCAGGTCGCGGGCGAAGTCCCAGCCGTCGCGCAGTGAGCCTTGCGTCGGGCGGGCCGCCGCCCACTGCGCGAACTCGCGTTTCCACCGATCGCCGAGGCCGGCCGCCAGCATCGGCCACTGACGGGAGACCTCGCCGGCCCGCTTGCGCAGCAGCGCCACTCGGGCCGCTTCGAAGCGAAACCCGTCGAATCCTTCCGGTACGGATCGGCCGGCGGTGAGCGCTTCGACGAGGGCGGCCTGGCGGTCGGCCAGGCCGCCCGGTCCGCCGCCGGGCTGTCCTGGGCTGCGGGGCGTGGTCATGTCACGGCCGGGTAGCCGGAGGCCTTGGCTATGGCGTCGAGCTCGATGCGGAGGTCGGCCGCCGGTGGGTAGTCGCCGTCGCGTTCCAGCATGAGGGCCGGTGGGCGGTGGCGGGCGCACAGCGCGGCGACCAGGTCGAGGACCGGCTGGGGCACGGCGTCGGTGTGAGTGTCGTGGTAGAGGCCCTGGTGTTCGGCGCCGCCGGCCACGTGGCTGTAGGCGACCCGGTCCAGCGGGAGCTGGTCGAGGAGCTCCTCGGGGTCGGTGCCGCGGTTGCGGGCGTTCGCGTAGACGTTGGCCACGTCGAGCAGGAGCAGGGCGCCCGTACGGTCAAGGATCTCGGTGATGAACTGGGCCTCGGTCAGCTCGTCGTCGGGCCAGTCGAACAGGGCGGCGATCGGTTCCAGCGCGATCGGGACGCTCAGCGACCGCTGTACCCGCCGCACGTTGGCGGTCACCGCGTCGACGGCCTCGCGGGTGCGGGGCAGCGGCAGCAGGTGGCCGGCCTCGATGCCGCCCGCCCGTACGAAGGCGATGTGCTCGCTGACCAGGGGAGCGGCGAGCCGCTCGGCCACGGCCGCGAAATGCTCGATCCGGTCGCCCGGCACCGGCTCGGCCCCGCCCAGCGAGAGGCGCACCCCGTGCGGGATCACCGTCACGCCCCGGGCCAGCAGCGCCTCGAGCCCGCTCGGCAGCTCGCCGTGCGCGTGGACCGACTCCGCCACCACCTCGGCGAACCGCAGCCCCGGCAGCTCGGTCACGAACCCGGCGATCTCGGGCCGCCACCCGATGCCGACCCCGTACTCGGCCCCGGCCCCCTTGGCGCTCGCAGCGCCCGCGGCCGCAGCCGTCGCCGGGCCCGCAGCCGTCGCCGGGCCCGCAGGTGCGTGGCCGCCGGCCGGCTGGTCAGCCACCGCAACCGCCTCCGCCGCCGCAACCACCGCCGCCACCGCAGGACGAGCTGCCGCTGCAGCTGCTGCCGGAGCCGCCGTCGCTGCCGCCGCCTCCGACCGAGCCGGTCGCTCCGCCGGTGGCGGCGATGCGCTGCACCTCGGCCTCGGCCGCGAAGGCCGGGTCCATGGTGTACAGCGAACTCGAACCCCACAGGGCCACACCCATGGCGGCGCCCGTGGCCCCGTACGTCGCGAAGGAAGGTGATTGGCTGGGGGATAGGTGACGGTTCTGGTCGCGCAGGCTCCGCATGTGGCGGCGCGCGGCGTCGGTGGCCCAGCGCTTGCGGGTGTAGAGGGCGATCGTCAGGATCACCGCGAAGAAGACCAGCGGGATCAGGAAGCCGACCGGCTTGCCGTTGGCGACGCCGTCGATGATGCGGGCCACGCCGATCAGGACCAGCGCGATGCCGGCCAGCGCCCACGCCCGGGCCTCGCGCAGCTTGGCCGCGCCGATCGCCACGCCGCTCTGCTCCAGGTGGTCGCTGAGCTGCTCGACCGCGGAGACCACGGACTGGTCGGTGAAGACGTCGCGAGCGCGCAGGCCCCGGGCCGCGGCGTTGTAGATGGCGCTGTCGAGCGGGGTGACGCCACTGGGCAGAGGGCCGGTCTGCACGAGCGTGCGGCCGGGACCGGTACCGATCGCGTCGGCCGCGCGCAGGCCGCCCATCGCCGAGTAGACGGCCAGCTTGGGCCCACCGTTGAGATAGGCGATCTGCTGCGGGCCGAGCTGGTCGACCCGGGCGAAGCGGATGCCCCGGAAGAGGGCCTTGCGGTGGAACCAGGCCAGCACCGCCACCAGGACCATGGCGGTGATGTAGTAGATGAGGAAGGTCGGGCCGGGGATCCCCCACGTGTCGTTCATGGGCTTTGTCCTCCCGTGCTCGTCGCGTCTGTGGCCCTCATTGTGCAGACGCGCGCAATGTCAGCCCCGGCGGACGGCCTCTTCCACGACGTCGAGCACCCGGCTCAGCTCGCCGGGCGGGCGCCCGGTGGCCAGGTGGAGCACCAGACCGTCGTACGCCAGCTCAAGGAATTGGGTCAAAACCTCGACCGGCACGTCGTCGCGCAGGACCCCGGCCTCACGCTGGCGCTGGAGGCGCTCGCGGGTCGCGTCGGCGATGGCGGCCGACCGCTCGGCCCAGCGTTTGGCGAAGGCCGGGTCGGTGCGCAGCCGCCGGGAGACCTCGAGCTGGCTGCCGAGCCAGCCGGCCGTGTCGCCGTCGCTGTTGCCGGCGCGATCGAGCAGGTCGCGCATCACCTGGACCAGGCCGTTGCGGGTCACAGTCGCGACCATCGCGGCGGCGTCGTCCTCGGCCACCGCGAGGAAGAGAGATTCCTTGTCGCGAAAATGGTGGAAAATCGCCCCTCGGGACAGCCCTGTCGCGTCTTCGAGCCGCCGGACCGTCGCACCCTCGTATCCGAAGCGTGCGAAACAGTCGCGCGCGGCGGCGAGGATCTCGTGTCGGCGCGCGTCAAGCTGGTCCTGGCTTACTCTGGGCACGTTCTGGATCGTGTCACGCGGCGTGGTGGCCATGCAATCCGTACGTACGTCTTGCCAGACACGCCACGTTCATCGGGCGGATGCTGCGAATTCCTCCATCCCGCCCGTAACTTGTTTACAAGCCCGGTCTGTTCGCCTGCCCGTTCGGTCACGTAAAGTGCCCGCGTGCCTCTCGTCCTGATCGCTCTCGATGACACCCTGCTCGACCGCAGCGGTGCCTTCAGGCTGTGGGCGAAGGGTTTCCTGGACGAGATCGGGGCACCACAGGACGATCTCGACTGGTTACTCTCCGTGGATGCCGACGGCCTGACCCCGCGCTGGGACCTGGCCGATCTGATCCGCGAGCGGTACGCCCTCGGAATTCCCTCGATCGACGTCGTCGACGAGCTGCACGAGGGCCCGCTCGCCTACGAGAAGCTCGACCCGCTGGTCGGCTGTGCCTTGAAGATCGCCACCGACGCGGGCTTCGTGCCCGTCGTGGTCACCAACGGGCAGGGCGAAATTCAAGAGGCCCGGATTCGCCGTACGGGTCTCGACCGTTACGTCGCCGACTGGGTGATCTCCGAGCAGGCCGGCGTGAGCAAGCCGAACCCGCGGATCTTCGCGCTCGCGGCGCAGCGGGTCCGGATGCGCCTCGGCGGCGCCTGGGTGCTCGGCGACAGTCCCGAGGCGGACATCGGCGGGGCGGCCGCGATGGCTCTGCCCAGCGTGTGGCTGCATCGGGGCCGGAAGTGGATGGACGACAGGTTCGCGCCCACCCGCGTGGCCGGCAACGTGATCCAGGGCCTTTCCGAGATCATGGCAACCGCGCGATAAATAGGTTGCGCGCCTTTCGCGGGCCCGGCAGAGTGGCCCGCGTACCGAGTCGCGTGCCGGCTCGCATACCGAGTCGCGTGCCGGCTCGCATACCGACGAGAGAGAAGGGGGTGGACTCCATGGCTGTCTTTGTGATGACTGCTGCCCGGATTCCAGTACTTCCTTTTCCTTCTTTCTCCGAGGAGACCCTCCAGTGCGAGAGCACGACTCTTTCGGCCCGGCGACCATGCGCCGCGGCCGTCGCAAGTTCGACGACGACGACGCCAATTTCCTGAAGCGGGGGCGGCTCGAGCCGCAGCTGCACGAGGATCCCGATCTCCCGGACGTCGGCGACCGCTGGTCCACCTGGGACGGCGCCCTGCACGGCCCCGAGCCACGGCCCGACTGGGTGCGTACGGAGCACGGCGCGGTCGACACCGAGCTGGGCATGCTCAAGACCGGTAAGGAAGCCGACGTCTTCCTGGTCCGGCGGGAGCTCCCCGACACCGACAAGGTGAGCATGCTGGCCGCCAAGCGGTACCGCGACGGCGACCACCGGCTCTTCCACCGCGACGCCGGATATCTCGAGGGCCGCCGGGTGCGCCGGTCCCGCGAGATGCGGGCCATGAACAACCGCACCGCCTTCGGCAAGGAGATGATCTCCGGGCAGTGGGCGATCGCCGAGTTCGGCGCCCTGTCCCACCTGTGGCAGGTCGGGCAGGAGAGCGGCCTGGTCCGGGTGCCGTACCCGGTGCAGATCATCGGCACCGAGCTGATGCTCGAGTTCATCGGCGACTGGGAGACCGGCGAGGCGGCGCCACGGCTGGCGCAGGTGCGAGCCGATCCCGACCAGCTCGCCGACCTGTGGCGGCAGATGACCGACGCCCTGTCGGTGCTGGCCCGGGCGCAGGTCGCGCACGGCGACCTGTCGCCGTACAACACGCTGGTGCACGACGGCCGGCTGGTTTTGATCGACCTGCCGCAGATCGTCGACGTGGTCGCGAACCCGCAGGGCGGCGACTTCATCGCCCGCGACGTGCGCAACGTCGCGGCCTGGTTCACCCAGCGCGGCCTGCGGGTGGACGCCGACGAGCTGCTCGAACGGCTCCTCTACGAGGCAGGGCTGCGATGACCGGGCCGTTGCGGGGCCGGCCGGGGATGAGACGGCCCGGCCCGCGGCCGCCGAAACCTCGGCGCCCGCGGCCGGAGCCGCGTCACTGCAGGTAGCCCTCGACCTCGCCGACGCTGTGGGCCTGCTCGGAGTTCGGGTCGTTGCCGAACTCACGGGCGGCCCGGCGCCGGCGCAGAAGGTCCCAGCACTGGTCGAGCGCCTCTTCGAGCTCTTTGAGCCGGGCGTGCTCCTCGCTCGAGGAGATCTCGCCCTTGCTCAGCTGCTGGCGCAGCTTGTGCTCCTCATCAACCAGGCCGTTGATCCGGCCCAGAACAGTTTTGTCATCCATGCGAAGAGCCTAAAGGCAGTCCCGCCGCACCCCCATCCGGTCGCACTGTGACGAGCGCGCCATCGAAGCACGAGCCGGCGGCACGCAGTGCCGAACCCGGCCACCCGGAAGGCGCGGCGGGTCACGCACCCGGCATTCCGGGAGGCGGGGCGGGTTGCGCATCCGGCAGTCCGGGAGCTGGGGTGGGGTTGCGTACCCGGCGGTTCGGGAGGCGGGGCGGGGTCGCGCATCCGGCAGTCCGGGAGCTGGGGTGGGGTTGCGCATTCGGCGGTCCGGGAGGCGGGGCGGGTTGCGCATCCGGCAGCCGGGAGCTGGGGCGGCGTCGCGCACTCGGCGGTCCGGGAGGCGAGGTGGGGTTGCGCGCTCGGGGTCCGGAAGGCGCGGCGGGTGGCGGGCCGGGTCAGGCGAGGCCGGCGTCGTGGGCCAGGAGGGCTATCTGGGTGCGGTTGTCGAGGGCGAGCTTGGTCAGGATGTGGGAGACGTGGGATTTGACCGTGGCCAGGGTCATGTCGAGGGCGGCGGCGATCTCGGCGTTGTTGCGGCCCTGGCCGATGCTCACGACCACGTCGTGCTCGCGAGGGCTGAGCGACGCGAGGACGGCCCGGGCGCTCGCGTAGGCGCCGGCCTGGACGGCGACGCGGTCCATCAGGCGGCGGGTGATGCGCGGCGACAGGATCGGCTCGCCGGCCGCGACCTGGCGGATGGCGTCGGCGATGCGGGCCGGGGGAGTGTCCTTGAGCAGGAAGCCGCTGGCACCGGCCCGCAGGGCGTGCAGGATGTTCTCGTCGGTGTCGAACGTCGTCAACACGATGATCTCGGGCGGCCGCGGCCGCGCCCGAAGGCGGCGGGTGGCCGTGATGCCGTCGACCCGGGGCATCCGCAGGTCCATCAGCACGACATCCGGCGCATGGGCGTCGGCCGCCGCGGAAGCCTGGTCGCCGTCGTCGGCCTCACCGACCACGGCGATACCGGGCGCCCCGTCGAGCATCATGGTCAGCCCGGCCCGCACGAGCGCGTCGTCGTCGATCACGAGCACACGCACCGGCTGAGTCATGCCGGCCATGGTAACGACGCCTCCCCGCCGGCTCCCTGAGTCACCGGCCACGGCGGCGACGCGTGCTCGCCGGCTCGCTGAGTCGCCGGCCACGGCAGCGGCGCGTGCTCGCCGGCTCGCTGACTCGCCGGCCACGGCAGCGGCGCGTGCCCGCCTGCCTGCTGAGTCGCCGGCCACGGCAGCGACGCGTGCCCGCCTGCCTGCTGAGTCGCCGGCCACGGCAGCGACGCGTGCCGGCAGGCCTGCTGAGTCATGTCGGCCACGGCAGCGACGCGTGCAGCCGGAACTCGCCGCCGGCGGCCTGATGGTCGAGGCGGCCGCCGGCCAGCTGGACCCGCTCGGTGAGCCCGACCAGCCCGGCGCCGCCCGACCAGCCGGGGAGCGTGCCCTCCGGGGGCAGCGCGTTCAGCACCTCGACCTCCAGGCCCGTGCCGGGGCCGCCGCTCAGCGCGACCCGCACCGGCTGGCCCGCCGCGTGCTTGCGGGCGTTGGTCAGGCCCTCCTGGATCACCCGGTACGCCGTGCGGGCGACCGTCGGCGGAGCCTCGGCCGGCTCCTCCACCGTCTCGCGCAGCAGCACCTCGGTGCCGGCCCCGCGGGACTCCTCGACGAGGCGGGGCACGTCGGCCAGCACCGGCTGCGGGGGTGCCGGCTTGCCGTCCGGCGGATCGTCGTCGCGCAGCAGTGAGATCACCTCGCGCAGCTCCTCGAGGGCCTGATGGACACCGGCCCGGACCACCCCGGCCGCCTGGGACAGCCGCTCGGGTGAGGAGTCGGGGCGG
Source organism: Paractinoplanes atraurantiacus (assembly GCF_900215205.1). Classification (GTDB taxonomy): domain Bacteria; phylum Actinomycetota; class Actinomycetes; order Mycobacteriales; family Micromonosporaceae; genus Actinoplanes; species Actinoplanes atraurantiacus. Next base: position 37,689 of record NZ_OBDY01000011.1, on the reverse strand, counting down.
TACTCCATCGCGCCCGCGAACGTGGCCAGCAGCGACAGGCGATGGGCGAGGACGTCGTGCATCTCGCGGGCGATCTTGCGGCGTTCCAGCATGCGGGCCTCGGCCACGCGGCGGCCCTGCTCGGCCTCGGCGCGCTCGGCCCGCTCGTGCAGCGAGCGGATCAGCGCCGCGCGGGCCTGGGCCCACGCTCCCCAGCCGAGCAGCGCGCCGTAGCCGATGGTGATCAGCACGAGCCACCACCCGTACGGCATGGCGCTGTTCGACCGCCAGGCGCCCTGGACCGCGTGCGCGGCGATGCCCGCGGCCGCCACCGCGATCGCGATCGGGAAGGGCCGACGCCACGCCACCTGAAGCGCACCGATCGTGGCCGGCGGTGTGGCGGCCGGCGACACGGCGGCCAGCGCGGTGAGAATGGCCGTGCCGGCGACCGGCCGCCACACTAGCAGCGGCGTCACCGCCCAGCTCAGCACGCCCGCCACGAGGTCGAGCGCGAACAGCGGGCCGAGCGCCCGGCCGCCCCATCGGGCGAAGAGCGTCGAAGTGATCAGCACCCCGGACACCGTCACGATCGCGACGACTGCGGAGGCGCCGGGAGGGCGGGGAGAGGCGGTCACGGGGCGACGCTAACCGGTGGGCGGTCGCCGGCGACACCTACTTAAGTAGGTGCCGGCGCCCTTCCAAAGAAGGGTTCGGCGATGTCCAAGGTCCGATGTGCACACCGGGTGCCGGGGTCCAAGCTCATCGGCATGACGAACGACATGCGGGACATCGAGACCACCACCACCGCCACCTGGCCGGGCCGCGCGATCACCGTCGCGGCCGGCGCGGCCGGCTCCCTGCTGCTCTGGGCCGTCAATGTTCCGTGGGGCGGCCTCGACCTCGCCGTCCGGCAGGGCGGCGAGATCCAGGAGATCGGCGCGGCCGCCGTCGTCGCCACCGCCCTGGTCTCCGGCCTGGCCGCCTGGGGGCTGCTCGCCCTGCTGGAGCGCACGGTCCGCCGCCCCGTCCGGACATACCGGATCATCGCGGCCGTCGTCCTGCTGATCTCGCTGGCCGGCCCGCTGGGCAGCGGCGTCGGCCTCAGCAGCAAGCTGGTCCTGCTGGGCATGCACCTCACCGTCGGCATCGCGCTGATCGCCGGCCTGCCGGGCCGCCGGTCGTGTCGCTGACGGTCGAGGGTCAGACGCCGAGGGCTCGGGCGGCGGTGGAGGAGACCGTGGCCAGCTCCGGGCGGGCCGCCATCAGCAGGGTGGTGACGCCGAGGGACTCGTTCATGGCGGCCAGCTCCTGCTCGTGGCGGATGTCGGTGGCGTTGCGGACGCCGCGGATGATGACGTCGATGTCGTGCTCGCGGCAGAACGTCGCGGTCAGGCCGGCCCAGGGCACGACAAGGACGTTTTCCCAGTACGGAGGCAGGGCCGCCCGCACCGCGGCGGCCCGCTCGGCCTCGGCCCGGGCCGGGTGTTTCGCGCTGTTGACGGCCACGAGGAGCGTCAGGTGGTCGGCCACCTCGCGGGCCCGGCCGGCGATGTCGAGGTGTCCCGGCGTCAGCGGGTCGAACGTGCCGGGATAGACCGCGCGCAACATCGACTCAGATTAGCGCTTGCGGCTGGGCGACATCCGCGTTCATCGGCGCCGGGGACACCGGGACGCCGACGGCGGCGGGCAGCGAGAAGGTGATGATCGTGCCGCCGCCGCGGTTGTCCTCGGCCGTGATGACGCCGCCGTGCCGTTCGACGATGCGGTGGCAGATCGCCAGGCCCAGGCCCGTGCCGGGGATGCCGGTGGACTGGTGGGCCCTGTGAAATCCGTTGAAGATCGCCTCGTGTTGGCCGGCCGGCACGCCCAGGCCGCGGTCGGCGACCTGGACGACGACCTTCCGGCCGTCCTCGGTGGCGTGGGCGGTGACGTCGACGCGGGGCGTGCGGCCCGGCGCCGTGTATTTGACGGCGTTGCCGACCAGGTTGTTCAGCAACTGCCGGATCAGGGCCGGGTCGGCCGAGACCGGCGGCAGGTCGCCGACGTAGATGGTCGGCATCGGGCGGCGGGCCGCGCTCGCGGCGTCGAGGTGCGCGATGGCGACCTCGTCGGCCAGGGCGTGCAGGTCCAGGTCGACCGGCTGGACGCCGCCCTCGCGGGCCGCGGCGTAGGTCAGCAGGTCGTCGATGAGGGTGCCCATCCGGGCCACACCCGACGTGATCTTGCGGAGGTCGGGACGGATCTCGGCGGCGTCGACCGCCGAGCGGCCCTCGAGCTCCTCGTCGAGATATTCGGCGTGGGCCCGCACGGTGGCCAGCGGCGCCTTGAGGTCGTGGGCGACGACGCCGGCGAACGCGGTCAGGTCGGCCTTCTGCTGGCGCAGCACGATCTGGGTGGCCGTCAGGTCGGCGGTCGCGGCCATCACCCGGGCCTCGGCGCGGGCCCGGCCGCTGGCCAGCGTGTGCACGAGCAGGGCGAGGGCGGCGGTGAACAACAGCCCGGCGATCGTGACCGCCGCGGGCAGGTTCTTCGTGCCCGGCAACGTCGACGCGGGCGAGGCGATGACGAGCGTCCAGTGCCGCTGGGCCACCGGGATGGTGATCGTCCGGTGCAGGTCGCGCAGGCCGGGCGCGACGGCGCGCAGCGTCGCCACGACCGCGGGCAGGGCGTCGGCGCCGGTCGCCTGCAGGGTGACGTCGATCCCGCTCTGTGCGACCAGGCCCAGGCTGTCACCGAGGAAGGTCTCGCTGCGCAGGCCCATCAGCAGCCAGCCCCGGAACGGCTTGACGCCGTTGGCGTCCGGCGGCCCCCACAGGCCCGTGGTCAGCAGGAACGAGCTCTGCTTGACCTCTTCCGGCAGCGTCTGGTCCCGCTTCAGGACGAACGGGTCGGAGATCGTGACCTGGCCGGTGCGGCGTGCCTCGGCCAGCGTGGCCGAGGGGACGGCGCTCGCCGCGAGATCACTGGTGGTGGTCGCGGGAGTGCTGCCGTCAAGGCGTACGGAAAAGATGGGAAAGATGTGCTCTTGAAAGGTTTTGTCGGGAGCCAGAACGAGACTCGGCACGCCGCGGCCGCGCCACTTCGTCTGGGCCGTGGCCACGCCGGCCCGATCGGTGGCGATCAGATAGGTCAGCGAGGTGGCGCCGGCCAGCCGTAACTGCCCGAGCGGAGCCGCGGTCTGCGCGAACTTCGAGGCGTTCAGCTCTTCGAAGGCGCCGATCGCGCCGGCGGTCGTGCGCAGCGTGTCGATGTACCGGGCGGCCTGGTTGGTGACGGCCTGGGCGACCAGCGCGGCGCGGCGGTCCATGACAGCCTCGAAGCCGTCTCGCTGCTGCCGTTGCAGGGCCACGCCGGCGCCGACGCTGGCCAGGATGCCGAGCAGGACCACGACAGCCGTCCAGGCCCACGTCTGCCGCCTGGAGAGAGCCTTCACCCTTACCCGATCGGCACGACCCCGGCGGGACTGAGCAGCCCCGCCGAGGTCGGCACGAATCAGGAGTTGAGCATCTTGCGGAGCACGTACTGCAGGATGCCGCCGTGCCGGTAGTAGTCGGCCTCGCCCGGCGTGTCGATGCGGACGTCGGCGTCGAACTCGATGCCGGTGTCCGTGCGGACCTTGACCGTGCGCGGGGTGTCGCCGTCGTTGAGCGCGGTCACGCCGGTGATCGTGAAGGTCTCGGTGCCGGTGAGGCCGAGCGACTCCGCGTTCGTCTTCGGCGGGAACTGCAGCGGCAGCACGCCCATGCCGATCAGGTTCGAGCGGTGGATGCGCTCGTAGCTCTCGGCGATGACGGCGCGGACGCCGAGCAGCATCGTGCCCTTGGCCGCCCAGTCGCGCGACGAGCCCGAGCCGTACTCCTTGCCGGCCAGGATGACCAGCGGAACGCCCGCCTCCTGGTAGGCCACCGACGCGTCGTAGATCGTCGTCTGGTCGCCGGTCAGGTGGTTGACCGTGAAGCCGCCCTCGACGCCCGGCACGAGCTGGTTGCGCAGCCGGATGTTGGCGAAGGTGCCCCGGATCATGACCTCGTGGTTGCCGCGGCGCGAGCCGTAGCTGTTGAACTCGTGACGCGGGACGCCGTGCTCGGCCAGGTATTTGCCCGCGGGCGAGTCCGGCTTGATCGAGCTGGCCGGCGAGATGTGGTCGGTCGTGACCGAGTCGCCCAGCTTGGCCAGCACGCGAGCGCCCGAGATGTCGCCCACCGGCTGCGGCGAGGCCGCCATGCCCTCGAAATAAGGAGGCTTGCGGACGTACGTCGACTCGTCGCTCCACTCGAAGGTCTTGCCCTCGGGGGTCGGCAGCGACTGCCACTTCTCGTCGCCGGCGAAGACGTCGGAGTACGCGGTGCTGAAGCCCTCGGCCCCGATCGCCGACGCGATGACGTCGTCGATCTCCTTGGCGCTGGGCCAGATGTCGGCGAGGTGGACCGGCTTGCCGTCCGAGCCGATGCCGAGCGGCTCGGTCGTGATGTCCAGGTCCATCGTGCCGGCCAGCGCGTACGCCACGACCAGCGGCGGGGACGCCAGGTAGTTCATCTTGACGTCGGGGTTGATCCGGCCCTCGAAGTTGCGGTTGCCGGAGAGCACGCTGACGGCGGTCAGGTCGGCCTCGTTGACGGCGGCCGAGATCTCCTCGGGCAGCGGGCCCGAGTTGCCGATGCAGGTGGTGCAGCCGTAACCGACGAGGTTGAAGCCGATCTTGTCGAGGTACGGCGTGAGGCCGGCCCGGTCGTAGTAGTCGGAGACGACCTTGGAACCGGGGGCCAGCGTGGTCTTGACCCACGGCTTGCGGGTCAGGCCGCGCTCGACGGCCTTCTTCGCGAGCAGCGCCGCGCCGATCATGACCTGCGGGTTCGACGTGTTGGTGCAGGAGGTGATCGCGGCGATCACCACGGCGCCGTGGTCGAGCTCGTACTCCACGCCGTCCTCACCCTTGACCAGCGTGGGCTTCGACGGGCGGCCCTCGGCGCCGTTCGCCGCGCTCACCAGGTGGTGCGGCTTGTCGGCGGCCGAGTCCTCGTGGTTGGCCGGCGGGTCGCTGGCCGGGAAGGACTCCTCGCTCGCCTCGTCGGCCGGGCCGGAGTCGGTGACGTAGTTGGTGAGCGCCTCGCGGAACATCGGCTTGGCCGCGTTCAGCGGCACCCGGTCCTGCGGGCGCTTCGGGCCGGCCAGCGACGGCACGATCGTCGACAGGTCGAGCTCGAGCTTCTCCGAGTAGTCCGGCTCGGCGTTCGGGTCGAGCCAGAGACCCTGCTTCTTGGCGTACGCCTCGACGAGCGCCACCTGCTGCTCGGAGCGGCCGGTGAGCTTGAGGTACTTGATGGTCTCGTCGTCGATCGGGAAGATCGCGACGGTCGAGCCGTACTCGGGCGACATGTTGCCGATGGTGGCCCGGTTCGCCAGCGGCACGGCGCTCACGCCGGGGCCGTAGAACTCGACGAACTTGCTGACCACGCCGTGCTCGCGGAGCATCTCGGTGATCGTCAGCACCAGGTCGGTGGCGGTCGTGCCGGCCGGCATCTCGCCGCTCAGCTTGAAGCCGACGACGCGCGGGATCAGCATGCTGACCGGCTGGCCGAGCATCGCGGCCTCGGCCTCGATGCCGCCGACGCCCCAGCCCAGCACGCCCAGGCCGTTGACCATCGTGGTGTGCGAGTCGGTGCCGACCACCGTGTCGGGGTAGGCCTGGCCGTTGCGCTCCATGATCGTACGAGCCAGGTATTCGATGTTGACCTGGTGAACGATGCCCGTGCCGGGCGGGACGACCTTGAACTCGTTGAACGCGGTCTGTCCCCAGCGCAGGAACTGGTAGCGCTCGCGGTTGCGCTGGTACTCCAGCTCCACGTTGCGGGCGAAGGCGTCCTCGCGGCCGAACAGGTCGGCGATGACCGAGTGGTCGATGACCAGCTCGGCCGGGGCGAGCGGGTTGACCTTGGTCGGGTCGCCGCCCAGCTCCTTCACGGCCTCGCGCATCGTGGCCAGGTCGACCACGCAGGGCACGCCGGTGAAGTCCTGCATGAGGACCCGCGCCGGGGTGAACTGGATCTCGACACTGGGGTCGGCGGTCTGGTCCCAGCCGCCGAGCGCGCGGATGTGGTCGGCGGTGATGTTCGCGCCGTCCTCGGTCCGCAGCAGGTTCTCCAGCAGGATCTTCAAGGAGTAGGGCAGGCGGTGGTGCCCCTCGACCTTGTCGATCGTGAAAATCTCGTAGCTCGCGTCACCGACGCGCAGCTCGCTCTTCGCACCAAAGGTGTCGAGGCTGGCCACGTCATCTCCTTCACACCCAGCGATCGTCGGACAAGTCTTTCGCACCGAATGAGCGGCCTTCGGGTTAGGCATACCTAACTCTCGGTTCACGTTTCCCGTAAACCGTACGTCCGTCTTGTAAGCCCGCGCAAGGCGGGGTCGGGCATCCCTCTCACGTTTACTCCCGTTGGAGCGCGGGCACACCTCGAACCGTGCAGGCACCCACCGATTCCGATGAGCTGACCGAGTTCTTCGACCGCTACGGGACCGCGCTCACCAGTGGTGACGTCTCGGCGATCGCGAACTGCTACGCGCTGCCGGGCATGGTGGTGGCCGACTCGTACAGCTTCACCTTCGCCTCGCCGGCGGCCGTCGCCCTGTCGTTCCTGGGCGCCGCGCCCGCGTATCAGGAGCAGCAGATCGTCGCCGCGCACGCGCAACTGACCGAGGTGCAGTCGCTGTCGGCCCGGCTGACCATGGTCGCGGTGGAGTGGGAGTACCTCGACAGCTCGGGCAACGCCGTGCCCGGCGAGCGCTACCGCTACCTGCTGCGCGTCGACGAGCACGGTCCCCGGATCACCACGGTCGTGGCGACGCACTGAAAACTGTCGTAGGCCGGTGCGAGGATGTCCCGGTGACCACGATCGAGATCGACTCCGTCGCGCCCGCTTCCCTGGTCCGTTCCTCGCCGCGATGGCTGCTGGTGCACTACGTGCGGCCCGACGGGGACTACGCGGCCTGGTGGCTGCATGCCTGGGGCGACATCGAGCCGGGGCAGATCAACGGCTATCCGGGCGGACGGCCGTTCGTCGGTGAGGACTCTTATGGGCGATTCGCCTGGGTCGCGCTGACGCCCGGCGCCCGTGACGTCGGCTTTGTGCTGGTCGATCAGTCGGGGGCCAAAGACGTGGCCGAGGACCGGCACGTCGACCCTTCGACCGTCTCCGAGATCTGGCTGCGGCCCGGCGACCCGACGATCTATACGGCGCCCCGCAGCTCCGACATCTCCGACTTGTCGGGCGATGTGGTCATCCACTACCGGCGGCCGGACGGCGACTACTCGGGCTGGGGCCTGCACGCCTGGGAGGGCACGAAGTCCAAGCCGGTCTGGCGGTCGCCGATCATGCCGTCGGGGTGGGACGCCTTCGGCGCGATCTACCGGGTCCCGGTGCGGCCCGACGCGATCGGGCTGCGGTTCGTGCTGCATCGCGGCGAGGAGAAAGACCTGCCCGACGACCAGCGGATCGACCTCTCCGTGGCCCGGGAGCTGTGGCTGGTGGCCGGCACTGTCGCTCCGGTCCGGCCTGACGTGGGCACGCTGGGGCCGGAGCTCGACCCGGCCCGGTCCCTGGCCGTCTTCGTCGACCGGACGACGATCGCGCTGCCCGGCGATCTGGCCGACCGGGCCGCGGTGTTCGCGCTGGTCGGTGACGACGCCGAGGTGCCGCTGACGCCGCGGCCGGGCGGTTTGTTCCAGGCGCAGAGCCGCAAGTTCCCCCACCTGCGGGCCTACCGCGCCTTCTCGGTGCGTGAGCTGGGCGACGCGGTGCTCGGATCGCTGCTGCGCGGGCAGTTGCTCGTCGTCGGCCAGGACCCGCAGGGCCAGGTCACGGCGCTGACCGGCGTGCAGATGGCCGGCGTGCTCGACGATCTCTACGCCGACGCGGCCGACGCCGAGCTGGGGCTGGTGCTCGACGCCGAGCGTTCCTCGGTGGCGGTGTGGGCGCCGACGGCCCGGTCGGTCGCGCTGGAGATCTTCCGGACGCCCGCCGACGATCCCAGGGTCCTGCCGATGGAGCGCGACGCGGTGACCGGCGTGTGGTCGGCCGGGGTGAAACGCAAATGGCTGGGGCGCTACTACCGTTTTCGCGTCGAGGTGTGGCATCCGGCGGCCCAGCGGGTCGTGACGACCAGCGTCACCGACCCGTACTCGCTGGCCCTCGCGGCCGATTCCACCCACAGCCTGCTGGTCGAGCTCGACGATCCGGCGCTGGCCCCGCCCGGCTGGGACTCCCTGGCCAAGCCGGCGCCGGTGGCGCCCGCCCGCATGCAGATCAGCGAGGTGTCGATCCGGGAGTTCTCGATCTTCGATCAGTCGCTGCCGGCCGCGCTGCGGGGAACCTACGGCGCCTTCGCCCACCTCGAGTCCGACTCGATGAGGCATCTGCGCTCGCTTGCCGACGCCGGCCTGACCCACGTACACCTGCTGCCGGCCTTTGATTTCGCGACAGTGCCCGATCGGCGGGCCGATCAGGCGACGCCGGCCTGTGACCTGGCGACCTTCCCGCCCGACTCGCCCGCCCAGCAGGCGGCCGTCATGGAGATCGCCGACGGCGACGGGTTCAACTGGGGGTACGACCCGTGGCACTACACGGCGCCCGAGGGCAGCTTCGCCGCCGACCCGTCCGGCCCGTCGCGGATCCTCGAGTTCCGCACGATGGTCGCGGCGCTGAACGCGATCGGGCTGCGCGTGGTCATGGACGTCGTCTACAACCACACGATGCACGACGGGCTCGGCCGCTTCAGCGTGCTCGACAAGATCGTGCCCGGCTACTACCACCGGCCGCTGGCCGACGGCACGACCGCCGAGTCGACCTGCTGCCCCAACACCGCCACCGAGCACATGATGATGGGCCGCCTCGTCGTCGACTCGATCGAGACGTGGGCCCGGCAGTACAAGGTCGACGGTTTCCGCTTCGACCTGATGGGACACCACCCGCGCGCCAACATCCTCGAGGTGCGGGTGACGCTCGACCATCTACCCCACGGCAAAGACATTTATCTGTACGGCGAGGGGTGGAACTTCGGCGAGGTCGCGTACGACGCGAGGTTCGCGCAGGCCACTCAGATCAACATGGCCGGCACCGGCATCGGCACCTTCAACGACCGCCTGCGGGACGCGGCGCGCGGCGGCGGATCGTTCGGTGACCCGTCGGTGCCGGGTTTCGCGACCGGGCTCGGCTCGCGGACGCCGCTGCACGTCCACGACGAGATCAAGGTGGGGCTGTCCGGGGCGCTGTCCACGTACCGCTTCGTCACGCACACCGGCGCCGAGCTCAGCGGCGCGCAGATCGACTACAACGGCTCGCCGAGCGGATACGCGCTGTCGCCCGGCGAGACGGTCAACTACGTCGACGCCCACGACAACGAGATCCTGTACGACGCGATGGCCTTCAAGCTGCCCCGCTCGACATCGGCGCTCGACCGGGCGCGCATGCAGATCCTGGCGTTGTCGCTGGTGGTGCTCGGTCAGGGCGTCGGCTTCGTGGCGATGGGCAGCGAGCGGCTGCGCTCCAAATCGCTCGACCGCAACTCGTTCAACTCGGGCGACTGGTTCAACCAGATCCGCTGGGACCCGGCCCTGGGCAACGGCTTCGGCCTGGGCCTGCCGCCCGCGCCGGACAACGAGGACCAGTGGGACCGGGCCCGGCCGCTGCTGGCCGACCCGGCCCTGGTGCCCCCGCCGGACGTGATCGAGATGACCGCCGAGCGCTACCGGGAGCTGCTGCGGATCAGGCGCTCGTCGCCGGTCTTCGGCCTGCCGACGGCCGAGGAGGTGCAGCGCCGCCTGACGTTCCCGCTGGGTGGCCCGGCCGAGACGCCGGGCGTGATCGTCATGTGCCTGGACGGCACCGGCCTCGACCCGCGGTGGAGCACGATCGTGGTCGTCTTCAACGCGACCGAGGAGACCGTGCAGCAGGAGGTGCCGGCGCTGGCCGGCGCCGACCTGCGCCTTCACCCCGAGGTGGCCGGCTCGGCCGACCCGCTGCTGCGCACGGCCACGGCGGCCGGCGACCTGCTCACCGTGCCCGGGCGCTCGGTCGCGGTCTTCGTCGCCGACGTGCCGTGAGTCTCGTTGCACGCGAGGGGGATGCGCGAAGCACTGCCGCTCACCCAGAATGGGCCGGGTACACCCAGCGCGGAAGGGGGAGCCGTTGCGTGAGGTGAACTACGACGAGCGGCAGCATCTGGTCTACGCCCGGGCCCGGGCTTTGCCGCCGGAGACGATGACCGAGTGGCTGCGGGCCTTCGCCCGGCACGCGCCGGCGGGACGCCCGCTGACCGTGCTCGATCTCGGCTCCGGCACGGGCCGGTTCACGCCGCTGCTGGCCGAGGAGTTCGGCGGCCCGGTCTACGGGGTCGAGCCGTCGGTGCGCATGCGCGAGGTCGCCGAGGCGGGGGCGGCCCACCCGGCGGTCACCTATCTGGAGGGCTCGGCCACCGAGATCCCGTTGCCCGACGCGAGCTGCGACCTGGTGCTGCTCTTCCTGGTGCTGCACCACGTCCGCGACCACCAGGCCGCGGCGGCCGAGATCGCCCGCGTGCTGCGCCCCGGCGGCCGGGTCCTGATCCGCAGCTCGTTCCCCGACCGGATGCCCGAGCTGCTCTGGTACAGCTACTTCCCGGGCGCGCGGCTGGTCGACGAGCAGGTGTTCCCGCGCATGGAGCCGCTGGTCGAAGACTTCGCCGAGGCCGGCCTGGCCTACGTGACAGTCGACCGCGTCCAGGAGCGCATCGCCGACAGCCTCTCCGACTACGCCGACCGCCTGCGCCTGCGCGGCTCGTCCACCTTCGAGCGGCTGACCGAGGAGGAGATCCTCGACGGTTTCGCCGCCCTCGACGCCGCGGTGGACACCGAGCGGGTGGCCCGCCCGGTCGACGAGGAGAGCGACCTCCTCGTCCTGGAGCGTTCCTAGAGGTCGGCCGCCTTTCCGAGCAGGACGAAGCGTTCCCGTGTGTTCGTGCAGAGGCGGGCGGCCAGCTCCAGTTCGGCGCGCGCCTCGGCGACCCGGCCCAGGCGGGCCAGCAACTCGCCGCGAACGCCCGGCAACAGGTGCGAGCCGGGGAGCAGGTCGCGCGCGACCAGGTCGTCCACGATGGCGAGAGCCTCCTGCGGCCCGCTCGCCATCGCCACCGCGACGGCCCGGTTGAGCTCGACGACCGGCGAGGGCGCGACCCGGCCGAGCGCCTCGTAGAGAAGGACGATGCCGTCCCAGTCGGTCTCGGCCACCGAGGCGGCCGCGGCGTGACACGCGGCGATCGCGGCCTGCAACCCGTACGGCCCCAAGCCCCGTCCGACCGCCGTGGCCTGAGCGAGCGCGGCCTGGCCGCGGCGGACGGCCGCCCGGTCCCACCGCCGCCGGTCCTGATGCTCGAGCAGGATCGGCTCGCCGTCCGGTCCGGTGCGCGCGGGGAAGCGCGCCGCCGTCAGCTCGAAGAGCGCCTGCAACCCGTACACCTCGGGCTCGCCGGGAAGCAGCGCGGCCAGCATCCGGGCCAGCCGGATGGCCTCGTACGCCAGGTCCTCGCGCAGCAGCCGGTCGCCGGAGGTCGCCGTCGAGCCCTCGGTGAAGATCACGTAGAGCACGCTGAGCACACCGCCGAGCCTTGACCGGCGCTCCTCGGCCGGCGGCAGCTCGAACGGCACCCGCGCGGCGGCGATCGTCTTCTTGGCCCGGGTGATGCGGGCCTGGATGGTCGGCACCGGCACGAGGAACGCGCGCGCGATCTCCTCGCTGGTCAGGCCTCCGACCGTACGCAGGGTGAGTGCCACCCGGGCCTCGGGGGAGAGGACCGGGTGACACGCCACGAACATCAGCGCCAGGACGTCGTCGTCGACCCGGTCCGGGTCCCACAACAGGTCGTCGCCTTCTCCTTCCTGCGATTCGGCGGCGAGCAGCGCGTACCGCTCGTCACGGGCCGTACGGCGCCGGAAGCTGTCGATCGCCCGGCGCCGCGCGGTCGCGAGCAGCCAGCCCACCGGGTTGGCCGGTGTGCCGTCGCGGGCCCAGGAGACGAGGGCCTCGGCCACCGCCTCCTGAGCCACATCCTCGGCCAGCTCGAGATCGCCGGTGTAGCGGGCGAGGGCGCCGACGATGCGGGGCGACTCGATGCGCCAGACGGCCTCGAGGGTTACAGCTGCCCGGTCTGCTCGCGCCACACCCGCTCCTTGATGACCCACTCGTTGTCCTGCGGGAACTCGTCGATGCCGGGCACCCGGCGGATCTCGGTCTTGGCGCCGGGGAACGCCGGCATCCGCTTGGCCCACTCGACCGCCTCCTCCTGCGAGGCGACGTCGAGAATGTAGAAGCCACCGAACAGTTCCTTGGTCTCCCCGTACGGCCCGTCGGTGACCACCGGGGTCTCGCCGCTGTAGTCGACCACCACACCCTGAGCGGCGTCGTCGAGGCCCTCGGCCGCGATCAGAACGCCCGCCTTGATGAGCGTGTCGTTGAAGCGGCCCATCGTCTCGAGCATCTCGTCGAAGGGGGTCTCGACCATCTTGGCCAGGGCCTCGTCGGTGCTCCGCATGATCAGCATGTACTTGGCCATCGTTGCTCTCCTCCGTCTGTGGCGGTCGCTCGTCGACCTTCTCACTGACAGGTCGAACGGCGGACCCTCCCATCGACGGGGGTCCCGAAGTTTTTTCCACGACTTAGGTATGGGGCCGACCCCTACTTTCGGCTCTCCTCCCTCACCGCCCACCCGAGGAGAGTGGGCGGCGCCGTTCCTTGACAACTCCACAGCGGTACGGCCCGGCAACCGGCCGGGGTGCGCGGCTGCGCTAGATTGCGGGTCCCCTGCCCCGCATCCGCGGGCGTGATCACGGAGGTTGACAGTGCGGCTCGCGTGGGCCCTTGGCGGCATCGCCCTGGTGGCGGCGATCGGCGGATGCACGTCGGACGAGCCCAAGTCCTCGACCTTCGTCACGCCCTCCCCGTCGGTGGTCACCTCGCCGCCGCCGTGGACGGAGCCGGCGAACTACTCGTACGTGCTCACCCGCGGCTGCGACGACGCCAAGCCGCTGGGGCGCTACCGCGTGACCGTGACCTCGGGCGCGGTGGCGTCGACCGAGCGGCTCGACGCCTCGGCCGCCGCACCGGCGAGCAGCAGCGAGGTCGACCTCGGCCCGGTCACCGGCGACCAGGGTGAGGAGATCGACGCCTTCACGCTGAAGCAGTTGCTCGACAACGCGCAGACGGCCGCCGACGACGGCGGCGAGGTCAGCCGGACGTTCACTCCGGACGGCCTTCCGGTGAAGGTGTCCATCAACGTGTCCGAGGAAGGCCCGAGCGGCGCCGAGTGCTTCGGGGTCAGCGACTTCAAGACCTCTTGACTTCGAGCGCGCTCGAACGCCTAGCTTCGCCGGCATGACGACTAGCTTCGATGCGCACAGCACGGCCGCCCAGGTGCTCTCCGGCGTCGACCTGAGCGGCCGCACCGCCGTCGTGACGGGCGGATATTCCGGGATCGGGCGGGAGGCGGCGCTCGCCCTCGCCACAGCGGGGGCATACGTGATCGTCCCGGCCCGGCGGCCCGAGGTGGCCCGGCAGGCGCTGCGGGACGGGCGGATCGACATCCGGCCGATGGATCTCGCCGATCTCGCCTCGGTGGAGAAGATCGCAGGCGAGATCCTGGCCGACCGCCCGGCGGTCGACATCGTCATCGGGAGCGCCGCCGTGATGGCCTGCCCCGAGACGCGGGTGGGTCCCGGCTGGGAGGCTCAGTTCGCGATCAACCACCTCGGGCACTACGCGCTGGTGGCGCATCTGTGGCCCGCGCTGAAGGCGGCCGAGGCGGCACGGGTGGTCATGGTCGCCTCCGGGCGGTCGCCGGAGGACCGCCTGCGCTGGGACGACATTCACTTCACTCAGGGGTACGACAAGTGGGCCGCCTACGGGCAGTCGAAGCTCGCCACCGTCCTGTTCGCCCACCACCTCGACAAACTGGGAGTGCGCGCCTTCTCGGCCAGTCCCGGCTGGGTGCTCTCGCCGCTGCAACGGCATCTGGCCCGCACCGAGATGATCGAGGCCGGGTGGATCGACGCCGAGGGAGAGCCGGCGCCAGGGCTCTTCCGCAGCGCCGCCCAAGGCGCCGCCACGCCAGTGTGGGCGGCGACCTCACCCGCCGCGGAGCCGTTCGGAGGCTCCTACTGCCGCGACTGCGCGGCCACGGAGACCTACGCGACCGACGGGCCGGAGGGCGAGAGGCTGTGGGATCTCTCGGCGGAGCTCACCGGACTCGACCCGCGTCAGAGCACGACGCGGTAGTGGGTGGTCAGGCGGCCGTCGTCGTCGAGGATGTGGAAGGCCAGCATCGAGGGCAGCTCACGGGTGATCACTCCGTCGCCCTCGAAGGGGAACAGCAGAGTCGAGGCGACGCTGGGTGCGACCAGCATCGGCTTGCCCGCGAACATGCTCGCGGCGGCCGTGTGGGCGTGGCCACAGAGCACTGCGACCACGTTGTCGTGGCCGGCGACGATCTCGGCCAGGCGCTCGGTGGAGAACTGGCGGATCTCGTCGATGAACGGCACCTGCAGGGAGACGGGCGGGTGATGGAAGCAGACGAATGCCGGCAGGCCGGCCGCCGCGGTCAGCTCGCCGTCCAGCCAGTCGAGGGTCTCGGGGGCCAGCAGGCCGTCGTTGCGGCCCGGGATGCTGGAGTCGCACATCGCGAAGAACATGCCGCCGACCCGGTGCGCCGAGTTGATCGGCCCGCCGGTCGGCTCCTCCTCCAGCAGGATCTTGCGGTACGCCTCGCGGACGTCGTGGTTGCCGGGCAGCAGCAGCGTCGGCACCGGCAGGTCGAGCACCGGGCGGACCCGCTCGTACTCCTGGGCGAAGCCGTGGTCGGTGATGTCCCCGGTCACCAGCACCACGTCGACCGGAATCGGAAGGCCGGCGAGATAGCGCATGACGCGCCCCGCGCGTTCGACGCTGCGGTCCTCGCTGTCGATGTGGACGTCGCTGATATGGGCAATCACCTTCACGCCGCAATCGTATGGCGACGCTGGGGATTCGTGGAGCGCACGCTCTGTCGGCTTGCTGGCACCCGTGGGCCCTGCCCGGACGGCCGGGCCCACGGGGCCGTCGATCACTCCGGCAGGCGGGGGCCGGCCTCACGCTGCGAGGCGAGCCAGGCCTCGACGTCGGCCGAGGAGCGCGGCAGACCGGCCGACAGGTTGCGGCAGCCGTCGGCCGTGACCAGCACGTCGTCCTCGATGCGGACGCCGACGCCGCGCAGCTCCTCGGGGACCAGGTCGTCCTCGGGCTGGAAGTAGAGGCCGGGCTCGACCGTGAGGACGTAGCCCTCCTTCAGCTCGCCGTCGCGGTAGTTCTCGTTGCGGGCGTTGTTGCAGTCGTGCACGTCGATGCCGAGCATGTGGCCGAAGCCGTGCAGCGTCCAACGGCGGTAGATCGTGCTCTCCTCGCTCATCGCCTCGTCGACGCTGACCGGGAGCAGCCCCAGGTCGTTAAGCCCCTCGGCCAGGACCTGCATGCAGGTCTTGTGCACGTCGCGGAAGAGCACACCGGGCCGGATGGCGTCCATGCCCGCCTGCTGCGACGCGTGGACGATGTCGTAGACCTGCCGCTGGAGCGGGGTGAACGAGCCGGAGACCGGCACCGTGCGGGTCACGTCGGCAGTGTAGAAGTTGTCGCCCTCGACGCCCATGTCCATCAGCAGCAGCTCACCGGGCTTGGTCACGCCGGTGTTGCGCACCCAGTGCAGGATCGTCGCGTGCGGGCCGGCGCCGACGATCGACGTGTAGCCGACGTCGTTGCCGTCGTGACGGGCGCGCAGGCCGAAGACGCCCTCGAGCAGCCGCTCCTTGACGCTGCGGTCGGCGGGCAGCACGCGGGCCACGTCTTCGAAGCCGCGGACCGTCGCGTCGATCGCGGCCTGGAGCTGGGCGATCTCCCACTCGTCCTTGACCAGCTTGAGCTCGGAGAGCACCCAGGCCAGCTCGCGGTCGCGGGGCTTGTCGCGGTCGGGCTCGTAGGCCAGCACGGTCCGGTCGACCGCCGCGTCGAGGCCGCGCAGCACCCGGGTGCGGCCCGGCGCCGAGTTCGCGAGGGCCGTGCCGAGGTCGCTCAGCGAAGCGGTCTCGACGCCCAGCTCGGTCGATTTCTCGCCCAGCGTGTGCGTGCGGCCGACCCACAGCTCGCCGTTGCGGCTGCGGAAGAAGGCGTCGGTGTCCTTCGAGTTGCGCTGGTGGGTGTAGAGCACCGCGTCGTGGCCGGAGCCGCTCGGCCGCAGCACGAGCACGCTGTCGGGGTCGCGGTCGCCGGTCAGGTAGACGAAGTCGCTGCCCGGGCGGAACGTGTAGTCGGTGTCGTTGGCGCGCACCTTCTCGTTCCCGCTCGGGATGATCAGCGTCTCGCCGGGGAAGGCCTCGGAGAGCGCGGCCCGGCGCTTCGCGTAGTTCGGCGCCTCGGGCCGCGGGGTGACCGCGATCGGGTCCTCACGCCACCCGGTGCGCATGAACTGCAGAAACGCCTCGGGAAAGCCGGGGTCGTGCGACTCCGTCTTCGCGGCGGGCTGCGCCTTGCCCTGGGTTGTGCCCTGGGTCACGTCACCCTGCTCGGCCATGGGTGTTGCCTCCGATCGTCGATCCGCCCCCGACGTTACCGCCTGGCTCCGGCGGAACGCAGTCCCGGGAGGCGATGATCAACATCCCGCACCGGACGAGAGCCTCAGCGGGTGGGCAACGTCAGGCAGGCGGCCCGCTCGCCGGCCGTTCCGGCCACGCCGGCGCCGGTGCGGGTGGTCAGCTCGTGGATGACGAGCGAGCGTGGCGAGGCGCCGGCCGCGAAGCTCCAGCGCTGCTCGCTCGTGACGGTGGCCGCGCCGGAGGCGTCGGCGGTGAAGTCCAGCCAGATCTCGTTGCGGGGGTTGGCGTAGGACGGGTTCACCGAGGGGGTCTTCGGGTCCTTCCGGTGCTGGTAGTGCGGGCCGGCGTCGGCCGGGGCGGCGGTGCAGGGCGCGGTGTGCAGGTGGGCGCCGTACGACCGGCGCGGGATCAGGCCGCTGGTGGTCAGGCGGACGATCATGCCGGCGGAGTTGCGGACGATGCCGACCTCGGCCCGCGCCCCCGGCGGGACCACCGTGGGCTCGTAGGTGATCGCCGGGGAGTCGGGGCGGTAGGGCAGGAAGGTGCCGGCGGCGACGGTGTCGGGCGCCCACGACGCGGTCGGGGAGGCGCTCATGGCGCCCTGGTAGACGACCCAGGCGGAGGCCGAGGCGGCCGAGGGCAGGGCGGCTGGCTCGACCTCCACCGCGTTGGTGCAGGCGGCGAGCAGGACGGCGGGGGCGGCGAGAGCCAGGGCGCGAAGGATCATCGGGCGATCTTCCCAAAAAGGTACTTATCGGGCGAGTACTGGCGCCGCGCGTTCCGGGGCGGAAGGCTGGCGATAACACGGCGGAAGTACAGGGGGAACGGCAATGGGCTATGCGGTGGTGCTCGGTGAGGCGCTGATCGACCTGCAGGAGGCCGAGCACGACGGCGGGGTGGTCTACCGGCAGGCGATCGGTGGGGCGCCGCTCAACGTCGCGGTCGGCGCGACCCGGCTCGGCGGTGACGTCCGATATGCGGGCTCGCTCAGCAACGACGTCCTGGGCGACCGGATCGCGACCTTCCTGCGCGAGACCGGGGTCGGCATGGACGGGGTCAAGCGGGTGGCCGTGCCGACCACGCTCGCGGTCACGACGTTCGTGGGCGCGGAGCCGACCTTCACGTTCTACGGCGAGCCGCCGTCGTACTCGCTGCTCGCGCCGTCGGACGTCGACCTCGGCGTGGTCCAGGGCGCCGACGTGCTCTACGCCGGGTCGATCTGCCTGCTGCGCGAGCCGTTCCGGGCCGCCGCGAGAGCCGCCTGGCACACGCCCGGCCCGCTGAAGGTCTTCGACCCCAACGCCCGGCCCACGCTGCTGCCCGACGGGGCCGCGGTGACCTCGCTGCGGGAGCTGTCCGAGGAGTTCTTCGCCGGCGCCGACCTGGTGAAACTCAGCGCGGCCGACGCCGAGGTCCTCTACGACGGCGCGGCGCCCGAGGCGGCGGCCGAGCGGATCCGTGGCCTCGGCGCCAAGGCCGTGGTGGTGACCCGCGGGTCGAAGGGCGCCTATGTGGCCGCCGGCGACGGCACCGCGATGCTGCCCGCCCCGGTGGTCGACGCGGTCGACGCGACCGGGGCCGGCGACTCGGTGATGGCCGCCCTGGTCCGCCGCCTGCTCGCCGACGGGCTGCCCAAGGACGTCGACGCGTGGCAGCGCAACGTCCGGTTCGCGCTGGCGGTGGCCGGGCTGGTCTGCGAGCGCCGCGGCGGGGCGGTGGCGATGCCCACGCAGGAGGAGCTCACCGCCCGATGGGGAGCGCTGGCCTAGTCGCCCAGCGCTGTGGACTAATCGCCCAGCGCTTTGGAGATGAAGCGCTGGCGGTCGAGGATCACGCGCTCGACGCGCACCTCGGCGACGAGCTCCTCGCCGTCGCGGACGGTGACGTCGAAGATCAGCTTGCGGCCGTCCACTTTGGCGAGCGTGGCCAGCGCGGTGACCCGGCGGCCGAGCGGGGTGGGCGCCCGATGTTCCACCTCGGCCCGGGTGCCGACCGTGGTGAGGCCGCCGGGGATGGTGCGGGCGGTGGCGGCGACCGTGGCCGCCTCGGCCAGCGCCAGGACGCGCGGCGTGCCCAGCACGGGCACGTCGCCCGAGCCGAGTGCCTGGGCGGTGTCGGCGTCGGTGACGGTCAACTCCACGCGGGCGCTGAGACCGGGCGAGAAATCCGGAAGCTCCATGCCCCGAGCTTAGGGCCGCCGGGGGCGGGACGGGGGCCTAGGTTTGCTCGGGCCGGCGCCAGTAGGAGTCGTCCACCGCGCCATCCATCGGGCCATTCACCGCGCTGTCCATGGGGCCGTTCACCGTGCCGTCCATGGGGCCGTTCGCCGCGCCGTCCATCGGGCCGTTCACCGCGCCGTCCATCGGGCCGCTCACCGCGCCGTTCACTGCGCCCGAGCCGGCGGCCGGGACGGCCACCGCCGACGGGTCGAGGCGGTCGGTGGTCAGCGGGGCCGGCTGGCGGGCCTGGCGGGCGCGCTCGGCCAGTTCCCGGGCCAGGACCCAGGCCTCGGCCAGATCCCGGTCCTTGGCCCGGCCCGAGCGGCCCCGGGCCGTGTCGGCGTAGACGGTGGCCAGGCCGAGCAGGCGCTGCACCGGGCCCTGCACGACGCGGACGCTCTGCAGGCGGGCGTACGGCACGATGTGCATCTCGCGGGTGAACAGGCCCCAGCGGCTGACGAAGACCTCCGGCGTCAGCCCCACGCCGATGTAGCGCAGCGACACCGGGTTGAGCCAGCGGGCCCGCTTCGGCGGCGGGCTGGTGGCCAGGGTGGCCAGGTCGACGCCGGGCAGGACGTCCCAGACCAGGGCCCGGGCCGTCGCGAAGTCGCCGACCGGCAGCAGGCGGTCGGACCTCTTGTTCTCGCCGCTGCCGGGCTCGCCCGCGTAGCCGGCGATGTCGAGGCGCAGGTGCAGCCAGCCCTGCGCGCGCCACAGCAGCGGCCAGGTGGCGCCGACCGCCTGCACCCGGTTCAGCGGGACGATCTGGCTGCGGGTCTCGAGCAGGCCGAAGCGCACCACGAGGCGGCCGTCCGGGTCGCGGGCGAGCCGGAAGTCCCAGTCCTGAAGCACCCGGCGCACCGGCTGCAGCAGCACGCCGGCCATGGCGGTCACGGTGCTGGCGATGCCGATGAAGGTCCAGGAGCCCTCGAGCACGAACTGCATGACGACGAAGGCGACGCCGATCGGCAGGAAGAACGCCTGTGGGGTGAGGAGCTGGCTGACCACCAGGTCGCGGTTGCCGACGCGCAACAGCGGGCGTTCGACGGCCGGCGCCTCGAAGGCGGCCGCGGGACCGTCGGCGGCGGGCTGGGCCGCCGCTCCGGCCCGGCCGCCGGCCGTGTGGCCGGCCAGCGCGAGCAGGCGCTCGCGCAGCGTGGAAGCCTCGCGCACGGTCAGGAACGACAGCGGCGCCTCGGTCTTGCCGCCGCCGATCACCTCGAGGCGCAGCTCGGCCAGGCCGGTGAGCTGGGCTAGCAGGGGACGCCGGAGCTCGACGGCCTGGAGGCGCTCGAGGGGGATCGCGCGGTTGCGGCGCCAGATCACGCCGTCGGAGATGCGCAGCTCGCGGCCGACGACCTGATAGCCGGTGGTGAGCCAGCCGACGATGGAGAAGACCACGACGCCGACCGCGAGGACGAGCACGACCAGCGCGAACCGCTCGAGACCGACCTGCGACAGCGTCTGCCAGGACAGCGCCGCCACGATGACCGCGATGCTCTTGGCGCCGTGCAGGAGCGGGCTGAGCGGGTGGAGCCGGCGCCGCGGCTCTTCACCGTTGGCCGGCGGCGCAGCGGCGGAGCCCGGAGCGGGCGGGTCGCCGTGAGCAGTGGGCACATCCGGGCCGGCGGCGGGCAGGCCGGTGGCGGGAGGGCCGGGCGGGTGTGGTCCGGGAGTGGTCACAGGCCCTCGGCCCGGTCCTCGCCGAGGGCGGTCAGGCGGTCGCGCAGGCGGGAGGCCTCGGCCGGGGGCAGGCCGGGGATGCGGGCGTCGCTGGCGGCCGCGGCGGTGTGCAGTTGCACGGTGGCCAGGCCGAATGCTCGTTCCAAGGGGCCGGCGGTGACGTCGACGAACTGCATCCGCGCGTACGGGACGATCGAGAGGCGGCGGACCAGCAGGCCGTGGCGGACCAGGAGGTCCTGGTCGCGCTCGGCGTAGCCCCAGGCGCGCACCGCGCGGACGGTGACGAAGGAGCGCCAGATCGCGTTGACCACGACCAGCAGGATCCCCAGGCGCCACAGCCAGTGGCCCTGCAAGGCCCAGCCGACGGCCAGGCCGGCCACCAGGACCAGCGACCAGGCGATGCGGACGATCAGCTCCACAGTGATCAGCTTGGGGGAGACCGGGCGCCACGCGACGGTGTCGGGCCACGGCTCCAGGGCATCGACGGCGGCACTCTGTGGCTCGTTCACATCTCGAAGCCTAGGAGATGGGCGCTTCGGACGCCGTACCGAAGGGCGTCACTTCGCGCAGGAATCCTCGAAGATCGAGGAAGTTGCCCAGGGAAATCCGGTGTTCCTCACACGCCAGCCACGTTTTGCGGTAGTCGGGGGCGTGCAACTTGGGATTGTTCCACCGCAGTTGCCAGGCTGCTTCGGCGCGACAGCCCTTGGCCGAGCACTGGGGCTCGAGGCTCTGAGGACTGGCGGAGGAGAGATCCATCGGAGAATTATTGCGCCGGGCGACCACGGGGGAAGTCGCCCGGCGACGCGATGAATGTTACACGGTTCACGGCGTGACGCATCCACCCGGCTCGGGTGCCCGATCCGGCGCATCGCGCAGAAAGATCGACACGTCTGGACCATGGTGGCGGTCAACGGCGGCGCGTAATGCGACACCACGAGCGCGCTCTCAGGTCGGTCGTGTAAGTCTTGAGCGTCGGCAGCACGCCGGCGCGAGGAGTCGATGGCATTTTCGACCGCTGTGGAGGACCGGTGGCTCAGCCGCTCACGCCCGAGACCGAGACCAACAACGGCGCGGCCGCGCCGGTGCCCCCGGCACAGGACGCCTCGCAGCTCGAGCGCGCGATGTTCGAGGTCAAGCGGGTGATCGTCGGGCAGGACCGGATGGTCGAGCGCATGTTCGTGGCGCTGCTCGCGCGCGGGCACTGCCTGCTCGAGGGCGTGCCGGGCGTGGCCAAGACGCTCGCCGTCGAGACCCTGGCCCGGGTGGTCGGTGGCACCTTCTCCCGGGTGCAGTTCACTCCCGACCTGGTGCCGGCCGACATCGTCGGCACCCGCATCTACCGGCAGAGCAGTGAGAAGTTCGACGTCGAGCTCGGTCCGGTCTTCGTCAACTTCCTGCTCGCCGACGAGATCAACCGGGCGCCGGCCAAGGTGCAGTCGGCGCTGCTCGAGGTGATGGCCGAGCACCAGGTGTCGATCGGCGGGCAGTCGCACGCGGTGCCCGACCCCTTCCTGGTCATGGCGACGCAGAACCCGATCGAGCAGGAGGGCGTCTACCCGCTGCCCGAGGCGCAGCGCGACCGCTTCCTCATGAAGATCCTGGTGGGCTACCCGACCGACGCCGAGGAGCGGGAGATCGTCTACCGGATGGGGGTCAGCGCCCCCGAGCCCAAGGTCGTCTTCACCCCGGAGGACCTGCTCGGCCTCCAGCGCCGCGCCGACCAGGTCTTCGTGCACAACGCTCTGGTCGACTACACGGTCCGGCTGGTGCTGGCCACCCGCGCCCCGGCACAGCACGGCATGCCCGACGTGGCGCAGCTCATCCAGTACGGCGCGAGCCCGCGCGCCTCGCTCGGCATCGTCCGGGCCACCCGGGCCCTGGCCCTGCTGCGGGGCCGCGACTACGCGCTCCCGCAGGACGTGCAGGACATCGCGCCCGACATCCTGCGTCACCGTCTGGTGCTCAGCTACGACGCGCTGGCCGACGACATCCCGGCCGACCACATCGTCAGCCGCATCATGCAGAGCGTTCCGCTGCCCTCGGTCGCGGCCCGCCAGGGCACCTCGCCCAACGGCACCCACCCGTCGGCCGCGCCCGTCAGTGGGGTTCCGCAGGGCGCGCCCGCCCAGAACGGAGCGGCATGGCCGGCCCAACACTGAACGGCCCAGCACCGAACGGCCCAGCACTGAACGGCTCGGCGCCGAATGGCTCGGCACCGAACGGCTCGGCGCTGATCGGTTCGGCCCGGGCCGGTGCGGCGCTGAGCGGGCTGGCGCCCGAGGGCGAGACCGGGACCGCCCGGGCCGAGGCGGTGCTGTCCCGGCTCCAGCTGCTGGTCACGCGCAAGCTCGACGGGCTGCTCCAGGGCGACTACGTGGGCCTGCTGCCCGGCCCCGGCAGCGAGGCCGGGGAGTCGCGCGAATACCGGCCCGGCGACGACGTGCGCCGCATGGACTGGCCGGTCACCGCCCGCACCACGCTGCCGCACGTGCGGCGCACGGTGGCCGACCGGGAGCTGGAGACCTGGATGGCGGTCGACCTGAGCGCCAGCCTCGAGTTCGGCACCGCCCAGTGGCTCAAGAGCGACCTCGTGATGGCCGCGGCGACCGCGATGGCCCACCTGACCGTGCGCGGCGGCAACCGCATCGGTGCGGTCGTGGGCACCGGCACGGGCGTACGGCCGAAGAGCGGAACCCGCTGGGGCCGCAAGCGGGACCCGCAGCCGCAACCCGGCAGCGAGGTCGTCCGGATGCCCGCCCGGCCCGGCCGCAAGGAGGCGCAGGGGCTGCTGCGCGCGATCGCCCGCACCGAGATCAGGCCCGGGCGGGCCGACCTGGGCGCGCTGATCGACATGCTCAACCGGCCGCCGCGGCGGCGAGGTGTGGCCGTGGTGATCAGCGACTTCATGGCCCCGGTGGACGGCTGGTCCCGGCCGATCCGCAAGCTGGCGGTGCGGCACGACGTGCTCGCGATCGAGGTCGTCGACCCGCGCGAGCTGGAGATCCCCGACGTCGGCGTGCTGACCCTGGCCGACCCCGAGACCGGCGCGCTGCACGAGGTGCAGACCGCCGACCCGAAACTGCGCGCCCGCTACGCCGAGGCGGCCGCACAGCAACGCGGCGAGATCGCCCGGGCGCTGCGCGCCGCCGGCGCCGCCCACCTGCGCCTTCGTACCGACACCGACTGGCTGCTGGACGTGGTCCGATTCGTGGCCGCCCAGCGACACGCACGCACCCGGGGGACCACGCGATGATCCGTTTCCTGGAGCCCTGGTGGCTGCTGGCGCTTCTGCCGGTGGTCATCGTCGCCGGCGTCTACGTGTTCCGGCAGTTCCGCCGCCGGCAGTACGCGATGCGGTTCACCAACGTCGACCTGCTCCGCACGCTCGCCCCGCGCGGGCTGGGCTGGCGCAAGCACGTCTCGGCGGCCGCGTTCCTGCTCTCCCTGCTGACCCTGGGCGCCGCGCTGGCCCGGCCCTCGGTCGACAAGGAGGAGCCGCTGGAGCGGGCCACGGTCATGCTCGCCATCGACGTGTCGCTGTCGATGGAGGCCGACGACGTCGCCCCGAACCGGATCGAGGCGGCTCAGGAGGCGGCCAAGGCGTTCGTCAACGAGCTGCCACCCACGTACAACCTGGGTCTGGTGTCGTTCGCGAAGTCGGCGAACGTGCTGGTGTCGCCGACCAAGGACCGCTCCGAGGTGATCTCCGGGATCGACGGGCTGTCGCTGGCCGAGGCCACCGCGACCGGCGAGGCGGTCTTCACCTCGCTCGACGCCATCCGCTCGGTGCCGGCCGACGGGGCCGACGGCGCGCCGCCGGCCCGGATCGTCCTGCTCTCCGACGGCTACCGCACGTCGGGCCGGTCGATCGAGGACGCGGCGACAGCGGCCTCGCAGGCGAACGTGCCGGTCTCGACGATCGCCTTCGGCACCGACACCGGTGTGGTCGACATCCGCGGCGCGCTGCAGCGGGTGCCGGTCGACCGGCTGTCGCTGCAGCAGCTGGCGGAGAAGACCGACGGCTACTTCTACGAGGCGGCGTCGGTGAGCGAGCTCAAGAAGGTGTACGAGGACATGGGCAGCTCGATCGGCCACCGGGTGCAGCCGCGCGAGGTGACTCAGTGGTACGCCGGGGTGGCGCTCCTGCTCGGCCTCGCGGCGGCCGCCGGCAGCCTGCTCTGGACGTCGCGGCTGCCGTAGAACCCGGTCATGGGTTGCCGTGCACGAGGACGAACAGGACGACCACCCAGACGGCGGCGATGGTGAAGCTCAACGGTGCGACGAAGTTCTTCATGTCGGGGGCTACTTCCGCGCGGTGACGGGCGAGGGGAAGCGCACACGGTCATGTCGCGGCCGGCACCCGCGCATCCGGCGTCGCGGTGCACACGACTGGGCCAGCGCCGTCGACGGGACGGCACCGGTGGATGCGGGGCGGTGAAAGGAACGTGTCAGCGACGGGGCTGACGAACGGCCCGGCCGCGACTAGGAGGATCGCTATCTCGCACAGCGATCACCTCCCGAGAGTCGTTTCGGCGTCAGGGCCGGATGGCACAATACCCCTTAAGGTTCCGCTAAGAAACTTCCCCCGCCCCGTCGTGGCGCGGAACACCCGACAGGACGACATCGCCGACCGCGCGCAGGGTGGCGCTGCCCGGCGCCAGGTAGTAGTCGTGCCCGGCCACACCGTCGGTGGGCAGCGGAAACGCCCCGAATTCGGGATTCGACGGGCGCCGGCCGAGCCCGACCCCGAGCAGGCGTACCTGGGGGATCCGGCGGATCCAGTCGGTGGGGGCGAGCGCCGACCAGACCCGCGCGCCGCCGAGGTCGGCCGCGTGCGCGGCGCCGATGCCCGGGGCGCCCAGGGCGACCACGTCACCGACCCGCGGCAGCCGGGGCGCGGCCAGGCCGACGACGAGTGAGCCGTAGCTGTGCCCGATCAAGGTCACCGCCACGCCGGGGCGCTGGCTCTCCAGGAAGCGGACGAAGGCGACCAGCGCGGTGGCGCCGGCCCGGGCCCGCCCGTAGGTGGCGGCGGCCGGCCCGATGCCCTCCGGCGGGTCGTAGCCCAGCCAGGCGATCACCGCCACGTCCGGTGATCGCTTGCTCAGCTGCTCGTAGAGGGCGCGGGCCTGCACGCCGGGCGCGCGTCGGGGCACGCCGCCGAGGCCGCGGTCGAAGTCGGCCAGGACGGTGTCGACGCCCGGCACCAGGACGGCGACGCGCGACGCCGTGGCGAGGTCGCCGAGCACCTCCACCGCCCGCCCGTCGCCGGCCGGGTCGAAGGAGAGGAAGCGGCGGCCCTGAGCGGCCCACGTGGCGTACGGGCAGCCGGTGGCCAGCATGCGTACGGCGGTCTTGCGGTAGGCGTCTCCGAATGACAGAAGTTGATCTTGTGAAGGAGTGGGAGAAACAGGGAGGGAGAAAGCGGACAGGACCAGGACGAGCGGCAGGATTCGCATGGGCCGCAACGTCTCGCGGCGACGGCACCCCGATCGTCACCCTCCGGACCGGACATCGATGTCCTACCCCGGTACTACGAGCCCCGTCTCGTAGGCGAAGACCACCGCCTGCGCCCGGTCGCGCAGGCCGAGCTTGGCCAGGATCCGGCCGATGTGGGTCTTCACGGTCTGCTCGGCCACCACCAGATCGGCCGCGATCTCCTGATTGGACAGGCCCCGGGCGATCAGCCGCAGCACGTCGGTCTCGCGCGGGGTGAGCGCGTTCAGCGCGGTGGGCCGCGGCCGGTCGGTGGCCGGGCGGGCCGCGAACTCGGCGATCAGGCGGCGCGTCACCGATGGGGCCAGCAGGGCCTCGCCGGCGGCCACGATCCGTACGGCCTGAATGAGATCGGCGGCCGGGGCGTCCTTGAGCAGGAAACCGCTGGCGCCGGCCCGCAGTGCCGCGTAGACGTAGTCGTCCAGGTCGAACGTGGTCAGAATGATGATCTTGGCAGCCGCGAGAGCACCCGCGGAGAGCTGCCGCGTCGCCTCCAGGCCGTCCATGACCGGCATCCGCACGTCCATCAGCACGACGTCGGGCCGCAGGTCGCGGGTCCGGGTCACCGCCTGGGCGCCGTCGGCCGCGTCGCCGACCACCACCATGTCGGGCTGGGCGCCGAGCAGCGCGCCGAAGCCCTCGCGGACCATCGCCTGGTCGTCCGCGATCAGAATCTTGATCACTCGTCCGCCTCCACCGGAAGGACCGCCCGCACCACGAAAGCTCCCTCGGAGACGCCGGCGGTCAGGGTGCCACCGAGCAGTGTGGCCCGTTCCCGCATCCCCGACAGGCCGTGCCCGCCCTCGCCCGCCGGGCCGTCAGCGGCATTGCTCACCTCGAGCTCCAAGCGGCCGCCGTCGCCGCGCGCGGTCACCGCCACCGCCGCCCCCGGAGCGTGCCGCGCCGCGTTGGCCAGGGCCTCCTGCACGATCCGATAGGCGGCCAGCCCCACCGTCTCCGGGAGAGCGGGCACATCGGCGTACGACAAAGAAACCTCGACCCCCGCCGCCCGGGCCGTCTCCACCAGCTCACCCACCTCGCCGAATCCGGGTTGCGGCGCCCGCGGAGCGTCGCCCTCGCCGGTCCGCAGCACGCCCAGCAGGCGCCGCATGTCGGTCAGCGCCTCCCGGGCCGCCGACGCGATCGTCGCCAGCTCCTGCTCGGCCTCGGCCGGCAGCCCGCCCAGCCGGTAGGGGGCGGTCTCGGCCCGTACGGCGATCATCGACATGTGGTGGGCCACCACGTCGTGCATCTCGCGGGCGATCCGGGCGCGCTCCTCCAGCACCGCCCGCTTGGCCCGCTCCAGCTCGGTGAGCTCCTCGTTCTCGGCGAGCAGCCGGCGGGCACGGCGCCACCGGGACACGATGTCGCCCATCACCGTGATCACCGCCACCAGCACGGCGGCGCCCCACGCGTTGGCCTCCGGCGCATAGGCGAAGATCGGCACGACGGTGAAGGCGGCCGCCCACACTGTCAGCGCCGTGTCCTGGGTGACGGCGAGCCGGCCCAGCACGAAGAGGAACCCGAGGATCTGCACGGTGTTCCAGGGCCACGGCTCCTTCGCCGTGGCGTTCATCGACCCGATGAACAACATCACGTAGCCGAACCGCCACGCGAGGACGGGCCACCGGAAGGCGATCGCGACCGGTGCCACCGATCCGACGGCGATGACGGCGATCGCTATGCCGGCCGCCTCCCGGTTCTCCCCGAGGTACGTCGCCGCAGCTCCGCCCAGTCCGGCCAGTGCGAGAAGGCCGACCGGAAGCGCGTAGACCCAGGGCCCGCGCCGGATCGGCGGCCGGGGTGTCTCCCGGCTCCAGAGCAGCCGGCGCAACGGCCCCATGGCATTGCGCCCCGCCGCCGGGCCGATAGTCTCCATCCCGGCAGGTTACGGCGCTGACGAGGCGCCGTCGTGCCCCCGAGGTGCCACCCGGCACCCCCTACCTGGGTATGAGGAGCGTTTCGTCGTGGCTCGCACGGTATTGGTGACTGGCGGCAACCGGGGCATCGGCCTCGCCATCGCGCAGGCGTTCGCCAAGCAGGGTGACCGGGTCGCGGTGACCCACCGCGGCAGCGGCGCCCCCGAGGGCCTGTTCGGGGTGCAGTGCGACATCACCGACCCGGCCCAGGTCGACGCGGCCTTCACCGAGATCGAGAAGGAGCTCGGCCCGGTCGAGGTGCTGGTGGCCAACGCCGGCATCACCGACGACACGCTGCTGCTGCGCATGAGCGAGGAGCAGTTCGAGCGGGTCGTCGACACCAACCTCAAGGGCTCGTTCCGGGTGACCAAGCGCGCCAGCTCCAAGATGCTGCGCGCCAAGTGGGGCCGGATCATCTTCATCTCGTCGGTCGTCGGCCTCTACGGCGGACCCGGTCAGGTGAACTACGCGGCGAGCAAGGCCGGACTGGTCGGCATGGCCCGCAGCATCACTCGTGAGCTGGGCAGCCGCAACATCACGGCCAACGTGGTGGCGCCGGGCTTCATCGAGACGGAGATGACAGCGGTCTTGTCCGAGGCCCGCCAGGCGGAGATCATCAAGGCGGTTCCGGCGGGGCGGCTCGCCAGCCCCGACGAGGTGGCGGCCGCGGTGACGTTCCTGGCGAGCGACGCCGCCGCGTACATCAACGGCGCGGTCATCCCGGTCGACGGCGGCCTCGGTATGGGTCACTAAACAACTTAGGAGCGTTTTTCAGTGTCTGGACTGCTGGCCGGCAAGCGGCTGCTCGTCACCGGTGTCATCACCGACGCGTCGATCGCGTTCTCGGTGGCGAAGATCGCCCAGGAGCAGGGCGCCACCGTCGTGCTGACCGGCTTCGGCCGGATGTCGCTGGTCGAGCGCATCGCCAAGCGCCTGCCGTCGCCGCCCCCGGTGATCGAACTCGACGTGACCGATCCGGATCACCTGGCCGCGCTGCCCGGCAAGGTCCGCGAGCACGTCGACGGCATCGACGGCGTCGTGCACTCGATCGCCTTCGGCCCGCAGAGCGTGCTCGGCGGCGAGTTCCTCAACGCCAAGTGGGAAGACGTGGCCAAGGCGATCCAGGTCTCCACGTACTCGTACCAGTCGCTCGCCGTGGCCTGCCTGCCGCTGATGCAGCAGGGCGGCAGCATCGTCGGCCTGACCTTCGACGCCACCAAGGCGTGGCCGGTCTACGACTGGATGGGCGTGGCCAAGGCCGGCCTCGAGTCTGCCTCCCGCTACCTGGCGCTGCACCTGGGCAAGCAGGGCATCCGCAGCAACCTGGTCTCGGCCGGCCCGCTGCGCACGATGGCGGCCAAGTCGATCCCCGGCTTCGAGCAGTTCGAGGACGCGTGGGCCGACCGGGCGCCGCTCGGCTGGGACCTGCACGACACGTCGGCCGCCGGAAAGGCCGTCTGCGCCCTGCTCTCCGACTGGTTCCCGGCCACCACGGGTGAGGTTGTGCACGTCGACGGGGGTTACCACGCGCTCGGCGCCTGACCCGGTGACAGTATTGACGGGTGGTTTACGACGCCTTCGTCCTGCTGTCCTTCGGCGGCCCCGAGAAGCCTGATGACGTGATGCCGTTCCTGCGCAACGTGGTGCGCGGGCGCGGCGTCCCCGACGAGCGCCTGGCCGAAGTGGCCGAGCACTACTACCACTTCGGCGGCGTCTCGCCGATCAACCAGCAGAACCGCGATCTGCTGGCCGCCGTCACCTCCGATTTCGCCGCGAACGGCATCGATCTGCCGACCTACTGGGGCAACCGGAACTGGCAGCCGATGCTCGAAGACACCGTCGCCCAGATGCGCGACGACGGTGTGAAGCACGCCCTCGGCTTCGCCACCAGCGCCTACGGCGGCTACTCCTCCTGCAAGCAGTACTGGGAGGACATCGCCGACGCCCGGGCCAAGGTCGGCCCCGGCGCGCCGGTCATCTCCAAGATCCGTCAGTTCTGGGATCACCCGGGCTTCATCGATCCCAACGTCGACGCGGTGCGGGCCGCGCTGGCCACGCTCTCCGGGCGCCGCGAGACGACCCGCCTCGTCTTCACCGCCCACTCCATCCCCGTGACGATGGCCGAGACCGCCGGCCCCACCGGCGGCCGCTACACGGCGCAGCTCAACGAGACGGCCCGCCTGGTCCACGAGCGCGCCGCCGCCGACCTGCCCTGGGACCTGGTCTGGCAGAGCCGCTCCGGCCCGCCGCAGGTGCCGTGGCTCGAGCCCGACATCAACGACCACCTCGAGTCCCTGGCCGAGCAGGGCGTCACCGACGTGGTGGTCAGCCCGGTCGGCTTCGTCTCCGACCACCTCGAAGTCCTCTGGGACCTCGACAACGAGGCCGCCGAGACCGCACAGAAGCTCGGCCTCGGCTACGCCCGCGCCGCCACCCCCAACACCGACCCCCGCTTCGTCGCGATGGTTCGCGAGCTGGTCCAGGAGCGCACCGACCGCGCCCCGCTCCGGCGACTCGGTACGCTGCCGGTCTGGGACGACTGCCCGGTGAACTGCTGTCCACCACCACGGCGACGAGGAGCATGATGAAGGAGCGCAAAGCCATCGAGAGCTGGCTCACCGACATGGACGGCGTGCTCGTCCACGAAGGTGTCCCGGTCCCCGGCGCGCCCGAGTTCGTCAACAAGATGAAGTCGTCCGGCAAACCCTTCCTCATCCTGACCAACAACTCCATCTACACCCCGCGCGACCTGCAGGCGCGGCTCAACCGGATGGGCTTCGACGTGCCGGAGCAGTCCATCTGGACGGCCGCCCTGGCCACTGCGCAGTTCCTCGCCGACCAGCGCCCCGGCGGCACGGCCTACGTGATCGGCGAGGCCGGCCTGACCACGGCCATGCACGCGGCGGGCTACGTGCTGACCGAATTCGATCCTGACTACGTGGTGCTCGGCGAGACCCGCACCTACAGTTTCGAGGCCATCACCAAGGCCATCCGCCTGATCGACGGCGGCGCCCGCTTCATCTGCACCAACCCCGACGCCACCGGCCCGTCCAACGAGGGCGCCCTCCCGGCCGCCGGCTCCGTGGCCGCCATGATCTCCAAGGCGACGGGCGTCGACCCGTACTTCGTCGGCAAGCCCAACCCGATGATGATGCGCTCTGCCCTCAACACGATCGAGGCCCACAGCGAGAGCACGGCCATGATCGGCGACCGCATGGACACCGACATCCTCTGCGGCCTCGAGGCCGGCCTGGAGACGATCCTCGTCCTGACCGGCATCAGCACCCGCGAGGAGAGTGACCGCTACCCCTTCCGGCCATCCAGGGTGGTCAATTCGGTCGCCGACCTGATCCCCGAGATTTAAAGGATGTCGTAGCGGGGCGGTGGGTACGGACCGCAACTCCCGTCGAGGGCCGCGGCGGGGTGAGCAGGGCGCTGCGCGCCCAGGGCGCTCACCCCACCACGGCGACGTGCGTGAGTGGTGACGCCCAAACCCAACGCCAGGCGGCGGTGTCCGGTTCTGATCACGTGACGGAAGTCGCGGAACGGGCGTAATGGGTAATTGAGAGCGTTTCGGGTCTTATGGTGGGGGTGTGCCACGCTTTCCCAGCTCTCGCCGCGCGGTGGCCGGGTGGGTCTTCGTGGCGACGCTCGCGGGCGGCGCCGGCGTCGTCCAGCTTGACGGCCCGCGACAGGCGGAGCCCTACGAGATCAGGGCGGCGCGGCGCGTCGCTGTAGCCCACAAGCCGGCCCCCGTGCGAGTGCCGGAGGCCCGCCCGGCACCGCGCGACCTGCCGGTGATCGACTACTGGGGCGCGCCGACCGGGTTCCCCCGCGATGTGGCCCCCGCGTCCGTAGCGGCGATCTCGGAAGGCCTGCGTCCGCTCCGGAAGCTGGCCGTCTACGACGCCCCAGGCGGCCGCCCACGGGCCTTCCTGCCGAAGTCCATCAGCGGCCTGACCGTGACCGTCCCGATCGTCGAGCGGCAGCCCGGCTGGGCCGGCGTGCTGCTGCCTTCCCTGAACCGCCGCGTCGGCTGGATCCCCGAGAAGCCGGCCGGACGAGATCGGAAGGCCCAGCCACCACGCGAGCCTGCTTCCGACCGCCGTCAGGATGCCCGTCCGTCGGACGGGCAGTCGTCCGGTCGCGGAGGCGGCGCCGAACCGCTGGAGGAGCAGTCCTCCGGGCGGGGCGGCGTCGGGATGCTAGGGGAGCGGTCGTCCAGGCGTGGCGGCGGCGTCGGGCTGCTGGGGGAGCAATCGTCTGGGCGCGGCTGGGAGGCCAGGTCGCTGGGGTATCGCTTCGGGCGTGAGTGGGGGGCCCGGTCGTCGGGTGAGGGGGCTTCCGGGCGTGGGTGGGAGGTTCGGCGGCTCTCGGATCAGCTGATCCTGCACCGGCGGGAGCATCGGCTTGTCTGGCTGCGGGACGGAAAGCGGCAGGGCTCGTGGGTGGTCGCTGTCGGGGCGCGGCGGACTCCCACGCCGCTGGGGCGGACCTTTGTGCTCGGGCGGACCATCACCGTGGGCGGCGTCTACGCCGGGTTGGACGCTCTCGTGCTCGGGGCCGTGCCGGATGACCGGGCGGCGCTCGCACCGGCGCTGCGGGGCGGCCACACGGGGATTCACGCCTGGAGTCGGCGGTCCGCCTTCGGGCACAGCGTCTCCAACGGTTGCGTGCGCCTGCCCGCCGGCGCGCAGCGGACCCTGCTGCGCCACCTGGGCTCCGGCACTCCCGTCCATGTCGTCGACTGAGCGTGCGCCCGACCGTGGAGTACGCCCGACCGTGGCGCGCGCTCGAACTGTTGCGTGCGCTCGGCTGGGGGGTGCGGTCGGCTGGGGGTGCGGTCGGCTGGGGGTGCGGTCGGCTGGGCGTCTGCTCCGCTGGGGTTCGGTCGGCTGTGCGTCCGGTCTGCTCGGCTGGGCGTGCGCTTGGCTGGGCGTTCGCGGTTGAGGGTGTCAGCGGCCCAGGGCCCAGGGTGGGAGGACCTCGACGGCGGCGGAGATGAACAAGGCGTGGTCTCGGGGGGAGGGCTGGGAGAGCCACGCTTCGACGACGCCGGCGGTGCCGTGGGCCAGGAAGGCGCCGTGGGCCTTCGTACGCCAGGGGAGTGGGCCCTCGCCGGGTGGGAGGAGGGCCGGGTTCTGCTCCAGGAACGTGGTGGCCGTGGTGGCGAAGTGGTCGACCAGCAGGCGGTAGAGGGTGGCGCTGCGGTGGCCGACCAGGCCGGCGGTGTAGAGGGCGTCGAAGCGGTCCAGATGGTCGGCCATGGCGGCGGCCGAGCGTTCCCAGATGGCGCGCGGGGGTGACGTCGACGCCGCGAAGCCGGCGATCAGGTCGGCGCGCATGGCATCGAGGTCTTCGTAGAGCAGCTGCGAAAGCACCGCGGCGGGGCTCGTGGCGTGCTGGTAGAAGGTCGTGCGGTTGACGCGGGCGGCGCGGACCAGGTCGGCGACGGGGATGTCCTCGACGGGGCGGTCGGCGGCCAGGCGTACGACGGCCTCTCTCAAGCGGGTGCGGGTGCGCTGGACCCGGACGTCGACGGACACTGACGAACTTTAGCCTGTCCGGGTCCGCGCGGCCCTCACCAGCACTAACCAACACGTGTCTCTTTTCTTTTGGACGCAGTGGTGCCACCATGGAGAGGTCGCGCCCCGAAATTTCGAGAGCCGCGCGGCAACTCCTCGACGGCACCGCCCGGGACGGGCCCTGCCGTCGGTGCGCCCGGAAAGAGGCAAATGTTATGAAGGCATCCGTCACCAAGGGTCTGGGGCAGGGGTTCGTTCTCGAGGAGGTCGAGCTCGCCGACCCGATCGGGCGCGAAGTCCGCGTGGAGGTCAAGGCGTCCGGCCTGTGCCACTCCGACCTGAGCATCGCCACCTTCCTCGGTGCGGAGTTCCCGGCCGTACTGGGTCACGAGGTGGCCGGCATCGTCACCGAGGTCGGGCCGGACGCGTCCGAAGTGAAGGTGGGCGACCACGTCGTAGCCAGCCTGATCCAGTTCTGCGGTCTCTGCGTGAACTGCCTGAGCGGCCGCACCCACCTGTGCACCCGGCCCGAGTTCACGCTGCGCACGCCGGATCAGGCGCCCCGCATCACCTGGAACGGGCAGCCGGTCGCGCAGGGCATGGGTGTGGGCGGCTTCGCGCAGGAGGTGCTGCTGCACGAGAACCAGCTCGCCGTCATACCGGACGAGATGCCGTGGGCGCCGGCCGCGCTCATCGGCTGCGGCGTGCTGACCGGAGCCGGCGCGGTGCTCAACAGTGCCGGCGTTCAGTACGGCGAGACAGTCGTGGTGATCGGCGCCGGCGGAGTCGGCATGAACGCGATCAGCGGGGCCCGGCTGGCCGGCGCCGGGCAGATCATCGTGACCGACATCGAGGACGGCAAGCTGGAGCGGGCCAAGGCGTTCGGGGCCACTCACGTGATCAACTCACGGGAGGGCGACCCGGTCGAGGCGGTCCGTGCGATCACCGATGGAGGTGCGGACCACGTCTTCGACTTCGTGGGCGTACGCCCGGTCACCGCCCAGGGGTTCCAGATGCTCGGCAAGGGCGGCGGCCTCTACCTGATCGGCGCGGCCGCGGTCGACGCCGGCCTCGAGGTGAGCACCCTCGTGGCTCTCTCCGCCTCACAGAAGGTCCAGGGCGTATACATGGGATCGTCCAACCTCAAGAAGGACATCCCGTTCTACGCCTCGATGTATCTCCAGGGCCGGATGAACCTTGACGACCTGGTCTCGAAGGAGATCGGCCTGTCCGGCATCGACGAGGGCTACGACCTGCTCAAGGACGGCACCACCGCCCGCGTGGTGGTCACCGGCCTGTAGCCGGACAGGGAAAGGGCGCCACGTGGGCGCCCTTTCCGTACAGCCGAACTGTCAGCAGCGGCCCTTGGTGACCACCGGCTCCTTGCTCGCCGAGACCTTCAGGCAGGCGAACGCGCCGTCGGCCGCGACCTGGGCCACGCCGCTGCGGACGACGCCCGCCTTGACGCCGTCGCCCTCCGCGTTGCGCTCGGCCACGGCCTGCTTCAGGTAGGTGTTGACGTTGCCCTTCTCCAGCTGCATCAGCTGCACCTGGAGGCCGAGCAGACGCGCCTCGGTGTACGCCGTGTCGCCGTCGAGGTCGTCGAGGCCGCCGCCCAGGCTCGGGGTGGCGCCGCCGCCGGTGAGGCCGGAGGTCAGCTTGCTCGGGTCGATCTTCGTGGCGCCCTCGGGGGCGGCGATCTCGGCTCCCGTGGTGACCTCGAAGCGCAGCGCGGCCCGGCCGGTCGCGCCGTCGATGAACTGCAGGAAGTTCACCTCGATGGCGGTCAGCTTCTCATCCTTGATCCACAGGTCGAGGGTGATCGGCCGCTCCTTCGGCGCCTTCGGGAGCTCCTTGGTGACGTCGGTGCCGAGCTCCTTGCCGAAGACCCCGGCCAGGCGCTGGAACTCCTCGTACCCCTTCGTGGTGGACGAGGTGACCGTCAGGTGGGTCGGGTCGGCCGAGTCGCGGACGATCTGGGCGCTCTCGAACAGGTTCTTCGCGCTCGTCTGGATCTCGCTCTGCAGCTTGGCCGCCTGAGCCGGGTCCTGCGACGGGGTGGCCGCCTTGCCCAGCGCACCCTCGGCCGCCTTGGCCACGTCGACCGACACCCACTTGCCGTCGAAGAGCGCGGCCGCCTCGGGCAGCTCGCCCGTCAGGCCCTGGCGCATCTCGGTGACGTCGCTCGCGGCGGCGCCGAACTTGGTGGCCAGCTCCTGCACCGGAGCCTTGACGTAGACGACGCCGTCGATGACCCGCAGCTCGGTGCCGGTCACGCCGTCGATGGTCGCGGACAGCGACGCGCGGTCGTCCTTGTCGCCCTCGCCGGCCTTGTCGGTGGCGATGGTGAACGACGAGTTGAAGAGCTTCTTCAGCGTCTCGGCGTCGGGAACGTCCGTCGGATCCTCGAGCTTGAGGCCGGCGGCGAGGTCCTCCGGACTGCCGGTGAGCTTGACCGTGAAGCCGGTCTGCTTGGCCTCGGACAGCTGCGAGGCGGCGTTGCGCAGCTCGAGCTTGGGCTCGATCTGCTTGATCTGCTGGGCACAGGCGCCAGCGAAGGCCAGAGCGGTGGCACCAGCGGCGGTTCCCGCCAGGAGGCGCTTTACGCGCATTTTGGTTCTCCCCGTGATAAATGTCAGCAACCTAGGGTGCTGGATCGCCGTCCGGCGCGCCATAGACGAACGTACGAATCCTTGTCAACAGGCGTCTGAGTCCTTGGTCACGGGGAGCAATGGGTGCCCGGGCAATCGGGCAAGGGCGTCGCCGTGGCGAAAAATGGATTCCGGGCGCTGAGGTCAGTGCCGTTCCGCTGGTACTTCGGCGGGCAGATCGCGTCGGCCAGCGGCACCTTCCTGCAGCAGACGGCGATCGGATGGCTCGTACTGCAACTGACTGGCTCGGCGTCGGCCCTCGGTCTCGTGCTGG
This sequence comes from Paractinoplanes atraurantiacus, assembly GCF_900215205.1. Classification (GTDB taxonomy): domain Bacteria; phylum Actinomycetota; class Actinomycetes; order Mycobacteriales; family Micromonosporaceae; genus Actinoplanes; species Actinoplanes atraurantiacus. Next base: position 1,301 of record NZ_OBDY01000011.1, on the reverse strand, counting down.
CCGTCGGCGGGCTCCCGTCGCTGCTGCTGGGCCCGTGGGGCGGCAGCATCGCCGACCGGTTCGACCTGCGGCGGCTCCTGATCGTCACCCAGGCGATCTACGGGGCGCTGGCGCTCGCCATCTGGATCGCGGCCACCACCGGGCACGCCGGGGTGCCGCTGGTCATCGCGATCGGTGTCGCGGGCGGCATCGTCGGCATCGTGGACTCGCCGGCGCGGCAGGCGTTCGTCTCGTCTCTCGTCCCGTCCGACGACCTGGCCAGCGCGGTCAGCCTCAACGGCGTCGTGTTCAACAGCGCCCGGGTCGTCGGCCCGGCCCTGGCCGGCGTGCTGATCGTCGCGGTCGGCGTCACCCCCTGCTTCCTGGTCAACGCGATCTCGTACCTGGCCGTGATCGGCGCGCTCCTGCTGATCCGGCCGCTCACGCGGAACAAGCGGACCGGAACGAGCCCGACCGGTGTGGCCGCCGCCGTCCGCTACGCGCGCACCCGCCAGCAGGTGTGGCTGCCGCTGACCATGATGGCGCTGGTCGGGCTGCTGGCCTTCAACTTCTCGGTGGTGCTGCCGGTGCTGGCCAAGCAGACCTTCCACGGCTCGGGCGGCACGTACGGCCTGCTCTCCACGATGCTCAGCGTCGGCTCGATCGCCGGCTCCCTCGGCGTCGGCCTGGTCAAGCACCCGCGGCGGCAGTACCTGATCGTCACCGCGCTCGCCTTCGCGGTCGGGCTCGCCGCGACCGCCGCCGCGCCGAACGTGGCCACCGCGACGGTCACGCTGCTGGTGACCGGCGCCGCCGGGTTCGCCTTCACCACGCTCGCCTCCACGACGATCCAGCTGCACACCGCGCCCGAGTACCGCGGCCGGATCGTGGCCCTCTGGGTGTTCGTCTACATCGGAACGACACCGATCGGCAGCGTGATCACCGGCTGGCTCAGTGGCCTCGGCGGCCCACGCCTGGCGCTGCTGGTCGGCGCGGTCTCCTGCGTGGTCGCCGCCCTGATCGCCCTGCGCGTGAAGACCCCGCCGCACATCGACGACACGCTGCTCGACCTGACCCCCAGTAGGTCCTGACCCGGCAGAACTAGCAGGCGAGGGGGCGAGAGCGTGAGGGCGCGTGGGCGAGAGCGTGAGGGCGCGGGGGAGGGCGCGGGGAGAGGGCGAGGGCGCGGGGGCGCGGGGAGAGGGCGAGGGCGCGAGGGCGAGGGGAGAGGGCGCGGGGCGCGAGGGCGCGAGGGCGAGGGGAGAGGGCGCGAGGGCGCGAGGGCGCGGGGGCGCGAGGGCGCGAGGGCGCGGGCGCGGGGG
>NZ_OBDY01000069.1 GCF_900215205.1 Paractinoplanes atraurantiacus | reverse complement strand
ACATCCGAGATCAGGGGACCTGGGGTCTCCGGGAGGATGTCCAGCATCATGGAGAGCGTGGGAAAGAAGCGATCGAGGCCGAGGCGGGCGTTCACGCCCGAGTTCAAGGCGGAGATCGTCGAGTTGTGTCAGCGCGGGGACCGCACGGTCGGGCAGGTCACGAAGGATTTTGATCTGACCGAAACCGCGGTGCGGCAGTGGGTCAAGCAGGCCGAGCTCGACGCCGGCACCCGCGACGACGGGCTGACCTCCGACGAGCGGGCCGAGCTGGCCCGCCTGCGTTCGGAGAACCGCCGGTTGCAGCAGGACGTCGACATTTTGAAGCGGGCAACGGCTTTCTTCGCACGGGAGACCCGGTGAACGTGTATCCGTTCATCGAGGCGGAGCAGGCCAGCCAGCACAGCGTCAAACGTGCGTGTGAGCTGCTTGAGGTCTCCCGGTCCGCCTACTACACCCGCAACAAGCAGAGTCGGCGGGCCCGCGTCGACGTCCAGCTGACCGCCAGGATCGTCGAGGTGCACGCGGCGTCGAATGGCACCTACGGGGCGCCGCGGATCCACGCCGAACTCGCCGACGCCGGCCATCGGCACGGCCGTAAACGCATCGCCCGCCGGATGCGCGCCGCCGGCATCCGCGGCAAGAGCCCACGCCGCTGGCAGGTCACCACGATCCCGGATCCCAACGCGGGCAAGCGGCCCGACCTGATCCAGCGGGACTTCACCGTCGACGCGGCAGCGGTCGACACCCGCTGGTGCGGCGACATCACCTACATCAACACCTGGGAAGGCTGGCTCTATTTAGCCACCGTCATCGACCTGGCCTCACGCCGGGTCGTGGGCTGGGCCGTCGCCGACAACCTCAAAACCGACCTGGTCGACGCCGCTCTGACCGACGCGCTGCGGCGCCGCCGACCCGCCGACAGACTCGTGTTTCATTCCGATCGCGGCTGTCAATACACCAGCGCCCAGCACGCCCGCCTCGCCAAACGACACCACGTCCGGCTCTCCGTCGGCCGGCGCGGCCAGTGCTGGGACAACGCCGTCGCCGAATCGTTTTTCTCGACCATCAAAACCGAACTCATTCACCGGCAGGCCTGGCCCACCCGGGCTGCGGCCCGACAGGCGATATTCGAGTACATCGAAGGTTGGTACAACATCCGCCGCCGGCACTCCAGCCTTGGCTACCAAAGCCCAGCCGCCTACGAGACTGGCACCAATACCCGGCCGCTAACCGTTCTCAAGGTAGCTTGAGGATCAACACATCGACCCTGTCCGTCGAATCGGGTCAGGCCCA
>NZ_OBDY01000010.1:21861-287237 GCF_900215205.1 Paractinoplanes atraurantiacus | reverse complement strand
ACCGTGAGGTCCCTGCTGATCTGGACGTGCACGTCGTTCTGGACAATGCGTCCACCCACAAAACCCCGGCGATCAAACGCTGGCTGGCCGCCCACCCACGCTTCGTTTTGCACTTCACCCCGACGAGCTCTTCCTGGCTCAACCTGGTCGAACGCTGGTTCGGCGAACTAACCACCAAAAAGCTGCAGCGCGGCACCCACCGCTCGGTGCGCGAACTCAACAAAGACATCCGCGCCTGGATCGAGACCTGGAACGACGACCCCCGGCCCTACGTCTGGACCAAGACCGCCGACCAGATCCTCGAATCCATCAAGCGACACTGCACACGCATTAACGACTCACGACACTAGAGAGTGTTTGGAATGTTGATCGTTCGTTGAGCATGCGTGGCGCGTGGTGACTTGACGAACGATCAATGGTTCAGGCTTGAGGCGGTGCTGCTTGAGGTACGGATGGGACGCCCGCCTCGGGACCGCCGAACGGTGATCGATGCGATCCGCTCGAGGGTGCGCACAGGATCACCGTGGCGGGACATGCCCGAGCGGTATGGGCCTTGGGAAACCGCGTACGGATTGTTCAGGCAGTGGCGGCGCGACGGTGTCTGGGCCGAAATCTTGACTCGGCTGCGGGCCGCGGCGGACGCCGAACAGATCATCACCGGTTGCGTCCAAGGACGTGGTGTAAGAAACGGTCATCGCTGATCCGTGTGAGTTGATGCTAGGCGGCGAGCTCTGCAGTCTGGTCGGGTTCGGTGTCTTGGCTGGTGGGAATGGGTGTGAGGCGGGCTTTGCGGATCAGGTCGAGGTCCATGTAGCGGCGTCCTTCGACCCATTCGTCCGTCTGTTCGGCGAGCACGGCGCCGACGAGGCAGATGATCGCGGCGCGGTTAGGGAAGATCCCGACGACGTCGGTGCGCCGGCGGATCTCCTTGTTCAAGCGTTCTTGGGGGTTGTTGGACCAGATCTGGCGCCAGAGTTCCCGCGGGAACGCGGTGAACGCCAGCAGGTCGGCGCGAGCCTGGTCGAGGTGTTCGGCGGCGTCGCCGAACTTCTCGCCGATCATCTCCAGGACCCGGCCGTATTGGGCTTCGACCGCTGCGGTGTCGGGCTGGTCGAACACGGTGCGGACCAGGGTCGCGACCCATGGCTGCGCGCTTTTGGGGACCTTAGCGAGCAGGTTGCGCAGGTAGTGGGTGCGGCAACGCTGCCAGGACGCGCCGGGCAGGGGCGGCCCTGATCGCGGCCACCAGGCCGGCGTGGGCGTCGGAGACGACCAGGTGGACTCCGGACAGGCCGCGGGCGGTCAATGAACGCAGGAAGGCCAGCCAGCCGGCCCCGTCCTCGTCCGAGCTGATGTCCAGACCGAGGACTTCCCGGCCGCCGTCGGCGTTGACCCCGACCGCGACTAGAGCATGAACGTTGATGATCCGGCCGTGCTCGCGGACCTTGGTCACGAGGGCGTCGAGCCAGACGAACACATACCGCCCGGCGTCCAACGGCCGGTTGCGGAACGCTTCGACCTGAGCGTCCAGATGCCACGCCATCTCCGAGACCTGCGACTTGGACAGCTGTTTGACCCCAAGTTGCTCGACCAGTTTCTCGACACGCCGGGTCGAGACCCCGAGCAGATACGAGGTGGACACGACCGAGACGAGGGCTTGCTCGGCGCGGCGGCGGTGCTGCAACAGCCAGTCCGGGAAGTACGAACCCTGCCGCAGCTTCGGGATCGCGAGCTCGACGGTGCCGGCCCGGGGTGTCCCAGTCACGGTGCCGATAACCGTTACGCGAGTTGGTTCGTTCGTCGCTGCGTTCGCCGTACTCGGCCCCGCAGACCGCGTCGACCTCGGCCGACATCAGCACATCGGCGAAGGTTTTCACCATCGCGCGCAGTAGATCAGGGCTCGCCGATTGAAGATGCTCGCGCAACATGTCAGCGACGTTCAGACTCGGTTCTGCGGCCATCGCAGGTCTCTCCTTCGTGATCTTCAAGCAATCCGAAGGATCTGCGATGGCCGCCTCCGCACGCCGGGAAAGCCCAGGTCATACACCACTTCGGTGGACGCGACCCGAGGATGCGATAGAGCTGACGAGCGAGGTAGCGTCGGATCTCTTTGGTCGTTCGCCCCTGTGCTCGGCGTCGTTCGGCGTAGGCGCGGGTGTCGGGGTCGGCGGCGGGTGGTGTTTCCTGACGAGGCGGGAGGGGATTGATCCCGGCCAGGGCGGCGTGCGACCAGGCGGTACAGACGACCACAACGGTGATCGGGCCGATTGCTCGTTCCGCTCGACCGACGTCAGTGATCTGTTTGGCCCTCAAGAACTTGCGGGCGTCCAGCGGATCTGACTTCCCGGTGCCGCGGTGCGTGGCGTGCTATCCCTTGCGCGGAGTGGGCCGGTAGACCAGCTCCTGCGTACGGCCGTCAAGCGTCCTTGTCTCCAGAAGGTCGAGGTCGAAATCGGCGGCGCCGGCGAAGAGCGGATCGTCGCCGGTCCTCCCGGTGATCACCGGGAAGACCGTCACCTGCAACCGGTCGACCAGCCCGGCCGCCATCAGGGCCCGGTTCATGGCCAGGCTGCCGTGTGAGCGCAGCGGCACGTCCGACTCCTGTTTCAGCCGCGCCACGGCCTCGACCGCGTCGCCCTTGACGAGCGTCGCGTCCGGCCAGTCGAGCGGCCCCTCCAGCGTGTTCGACACGACGAACGCCGGCAGGTGCCGCATGCGGGTCACCCACGGGTCGCCCACGGTCTCCTCGTCGCCGGCGGCCAGCAACTGCGTGAAGGCCCGGTAGGTGTTCGCGCCGAACACCATGCGCTGGTCGGTCTCGTACTGGGCCAGGCGGTGCGCGAGCAGCTCCGGCCCCTGCTTGCCCCAGTAGCCGCCCCACGAGGGGTCGGTGACCCCGCCGAAGCCGTCGAGGCTGGTGAACACGTCGAAGGTGTAAGTAGCAGTCATGCCGGTCAGACCGGCCCCGGAGCCGGAACTCATCGGGTCAGAGCAGATCGCGCCAGAACGGCACGGTCGCGCGCGGCTCGCCCGGGGACGCCGAGCCCAGGCCGAACTCCCGGTGCAGCCAGTCGGTGAGGTCCACGCCGTAGTAGATGATGTCGGTCTGGTACACCGACAGGACCGGGTGACCGGAGACGCCCGCCGGCAGGAACCGATGCGCATAGACCGGCACGAGCCGCGGGGCCGTCAGCAGGTAGCCGCGGGCCGCGGCGACGGCCGCCTCGGCCGCCGGCGGGCGGGGGCCCCACCCGCCGTACCAGAAATCGTTTGATCCGACGTCGAAGAGAACGCCCTCGACCGGCCAGGCCAACCGCTCCCGCAGCGCCGCGCGGTCGGGACCGCGCCAGTCGGGCCAGCCCCGGCCCGTCGGCAGACCAGCGGACAGGAAGGCGCGATGGTCGCCGGCGAAGGTGAAGCCGAACTCGTCCTCGATCGCGGCGAGCTCGGCGTCGCTGAGGCCGGGGGCGATCGGGAAGCGGCCGGAGGCGGCCAGTAGTTCCGCGGCGGTCACCCCGCTACCTTATCGAGAGGCGTGTACTCCTTTTGGTGTACGGAAGTAGTCGGGAGGCGTCCGTGCGGGTGACGGCGGCTGGACGACGCGGCGGGACCGCCGGCGGAAATAGCGTCCCGGCCATGAACAGATATCTCGCTTCCGCACTCACCCTGGTCGGCGTTCCGGCCGGCCTCGCCATCACCGGCGGCAGCCTCGACACGATCATGACGATGACGCTCGCGGCCTGGCTGGCGGTCCTCGCGCTCTTCGCCCCGCGCTGGCCCCGGGCCGTCCTCGTCCTCTCCGTGCTGGTGATCGCCGGCATGCGCGGCAGCTCCCTGGTCGACTCGGGCTGGGTGTGGCCGGCCACCGCCGCCTTCGTCGCGGTCGTGCTCGCCGGCCATCTGCGCACCGCCATGATCGTGGGCGGCACGGCCCTGGCCTACGGCTTCGCCTGGGACGGCTACGTCGCCGACGGCCACGGCGGCGACTGGACGCTCGCCCACGTCGGCGGGGAGACCCTGTGGCTGGCCGCCGTGCTGGCCGCCACCACCGCCTATCGCAACACGATCCGCTGGCAGTCCGAGGTGGCCCACCGCCTCGAACAGGACGAGCACGAGCGTGAGCTGGACGCCCGCCGCCGCCGCGCCGAGGAGAGGGTCGGCATCGCCCGCGACCTGCACGACGTGGTCTCGCACACGCTGGCGGTGGTCGGCGTGCACCTGAACGTGGCGCTGGACTCCTTCGACAGCGACCCCGACGAGGCACGCTCGTCGTTGCGATTGGCCCAGGAGGTGCGGGGCCGCGCCATGACCGACCTCAAGTCGCTGGTGGACGTGCTGCGCGAGGGTGCGGCGCCGGCGATCGGCGAACCGGCCGACGGGCTGGACGGGCTGGAGCGGCTCGCGGAACAGGTCCGGTCGGCCGGGCTGGCGGTGTCACTGAACGAGTTCGGCGAACGGGCGCTGGTGCCCGCGCCGGTCGCGACGGCGGTCTACCGTGTGGTGCAGGAGTCGCTGACCAACACGGTGCGGCACGCGGGGGCGAGCCGGGTCGCGGTCACGGTCCGCTACGCGCCGGCCAGCGTGGTGGTCGACGTGCAGGACAACGGCACCGCCGGTGCGACGGTGATCGACGGCAACGGCATAGCGGGCATGCGCGAGCGGGTGGCCACGCTGGGCGGCGCCCTGACGGCCGGCCCCGGCAAGGGCGGCTTCGCCGTGCTAGCCACCATTCCCTTCGCGGCCTGACGGGGGCGACAGCGTGACGATCTCGGTTCTGCTCGCCGACGACCAGCATCTCGTGCGGGCCGGCTTTCGCAGTCTGCTCCGCCGCGACAAGGAGATCGACGTCGTCGGCGAGGCCTCCACCGGTGACGAGGCCGTCCGCACCGCCCGGTCCCTCAAGCCCGACGTGATCCTCATGGACATCCGGATGCCCGGCCTGGACGGCATCGCCGCCACCAAGGCCGTGCTCGCCGAGAACCCGGACACCAAGGTGATCATCTTGACGACCTTCGAGACCGACGAGTACGTCTTCGCCGCGCTGGCCGCCGGTGCGAGCGGCTTCCTCACCAAGGAGATCGCCCCCGACGGCCTGCGGCAGGCGGTCCGCGTGGTGGCGGCCGGTGACGCCCTGCTCTCGCCGAGCGTCACCCGCCGGGTGGTCGGCCAGTTCACCCACCGGCCGGTCGCGGCCGCGAAGAACGAGAACCGGCTGGCCGTGCTCACCGACCGGGAGCGGGAGGTCGTCCGCATGGTCGCCGCCGGCCTGTCCAACGAGGAGATCGCCCGCGAGCTGGTGATCAGCCCGCTGACCGCCAAGACCCACATCACCCGGGCCATCGCGAAACTCGGTGTCCGCGACCGCGTCCAGCTGGTGATCATCGCCTTCGAGGACGGACTGACGGGATGAAGAGAATTCTGGTGTACGGGGTGACCGGCGCCGGCAAGTCGACGCTGGCCGCCCGCATCGGCGAGCGCCTCGACATCCCGTACCACTCGATCGACGACCTGATGTGGGAGCCGGGCTGGGTCGAAGTCCCCGACGAGATTCAGCGCGACCGCATCCGCGAGGTGTGCGCCGCCGACACTTGGGTGATCGACGCGGCGTACCAGAAATGGGCCGAGATCGTCCTGCCGCGCGTCGACCTGATCGTCGGCCTCGACATGCCGCGCCACGTCTCCTACGGCCGGCTCGTGCGCCGCTCGCTGACCCGCCTGGTGCGGCGCACCGAGATCTGCAACGGCAACCGGGAATCGTTCCGCAACCTTTTCCTCGACCGCGATTCGCTGCTGTACTTCCATTTCCGCTCGTGGGGCCGCAAACGCGCCCGCATGCGCCGGTGGCAGGCCGACCCGGACTTTCCCGAGACGATTCTGATGCGGTCGCCGAGAGAGGCGCGCGACTGGCTCGCGTCCCTTTAAGGTCAGAGCTATGTCTGATGACGTGCTGTGGAATGTCATCGCCACGGGGAAGCTCGGCACCGTCGCGACGATCAAGAAGGACGGGCGGCCGCAGCTGTCCGACGTCAGCTACATCGCCCTGCCCGGCCTGGTCCGCTTCTCGACCCGCACCAGCCTGGCCAAGGTGCACAATTTGCGCCGCGATCCGCGGGTCAGCATCAAGGTGACCGCCACCGACGGCCACGGCTACGCGGTCGGCGAGGGAACCGCCGAGCTGAGCCCGGTCGCCTGGCGGCTCGACGACCCCGTGGTCGAGGAGCTGATCGAGATCTACCGCCTGATCACCGGCCACGAGCACCCCGACTGGGACGATTTCCGCCGGGCCATGGTCACCGACGGCCGGCTGGTCTGCTCGATAAAAATCGAACACCTTTACGGCTGGACCGCCGCTTGATAGCTCTCACCCGTCAGGAGGCGCGCCGCATAGCCGTGCGCGCCCAGCTCCTGACCCGCGACCGCCCTCGCGGGCTTTCCGAGCTGGTGGAGCATTTGACCCTTCTTCAGTACGACCAGACGAGCGCCGTGGCACCCAGCGCCGACCTGATCGCCTGGAGCCGCCTCGGATCCTCGTACCGTCCGGAATCGCTCACGGAAGCGCTCGAGGATCGCACTTTCATAGAACTCAAGGGCATGATCCGTCCGTACGGCCAAATCTCGCTCCTGAAGGCCCGCATGGCCGCCTGGAACGACCCGGACGATCAGTTCAGCCATCCCCGCGCCCACGCTTTCGTCACCGCCAACGCCGACTGCCGCCGCGACATCCTGAGCCGCCTCGACGACGGCGGGCCGCTCCCCCAGTCCGAGCTGCCCGACACGTGCCAGGTGCCGTGGTCCTCCTCCGGCTGGAACAACAACCGCAGCCTGACGATGATGCTGGAGTGCCTGGCCTCGCGCGGTGAGATAGCCATAGCCGACCACGACGGCCGCGAGAGGCTCTGGGACCTGGCCCACCGCGTCTACCCCTCGGAGACGATCCCCGAGCCCGAGGCGACCAGGATCCGCGACGAGCGCCTGCTCCGCTCCCAGGGCCTGCTCCGCCCCCGCCGGGGTTTCGAGGCCGGCGAGCCCGCCACGATCAAGGGCGTCCGCGGCACCTGGCGGGTCGACCCCTCGTACATCGGCCTCCCCTTCGCCGGCCGCACCGCGCTCCTCTCCCCCTTGGACCGCCTGATCTTCGACCGCAAGCGCATGCTCGACCTGTTCGAGTTCGACTACGCCCTGGAGATGTACAAACCGCCCGCCAAGCGCAAATGGGGCTATTGGGCCATGCCCATCCTGAGAGGCGACCGCCTGATCGGAAACTGGACGCCACGGCCGACCACCGCACCCGCGTCCTCCGGGTCGACGCCATCCACCAGGACGTCCCCTTCAGCAAGGCCACCGGCACCGCCGTCCTGACCGAGATCCAGGATCTGGCGAACTGGCTCGGCCTCGGCCTGGACCTCCCCGCTCAGTAACAGTCGATCAACGCCGGCGCCATGCTCTCCGTGCCGCCCTGGACGACTCTCAGCCCCGTGACCCCGGGCAGCTTGCGAGCCGAGGGCAGGGCCCCGCAGTCGAACGTCGCGCTCCTGACCGTGGCCGTGAACCACTGGCCCACGTTGTCGATGGTCGCGGCGGCGAGAACCTCAGGGCGGTCCTTGTAGATCCTCTTCGCGAGGGCCAGAGCCTCGGCGCTGGTCTGATGCTCGATCGGCCCCTCGTGCGGACGCTGATCGAGCACCTCCCGGACGGCGGCCGTCTGCTCCTCCGTGGCCGCCGAGATCATCGAGATCGTGACGTCGTACGTGTGCTCGACCGGCTCCCGAAAGCCCGCGAGCAGCAAACCGCCGGCGCCGACCGCTGCGCCCACGAGCAGGGCGAACAGGGAGACCGCGACGACGACCAGCGTGGTGCTGAAGCGCGCGGGCGCGGGCGGCGCGCAGGGTTGCGGGGCGGGGAACTCGGTCACGCCGGGCAGCGTAGGGGCCGATGCGCGAAACAGCGAAACCGAAGTGACACGGTCGTCAGCAGCGGATCGAGCCGGCCGGCTCGTTCTTCGTGGGGTACATGACGATCACGAGGTCGTTGACGCCGGGCAGCTTGCGGACCGCCGCCAACGGCTCGCAATCGAACGTCGCGCCCCTCCAGGTGAAGCGGTACGACTCCGGCAGGCTGTTCGGGCCCACCTGGTTGACGAATTCCGGGTCGTCCTTCCACAGCTCCTTGAAACGGGCGAGCGCCTGGGCCCTGCTCTCGAACTTCACCTCGCCCTGGTGCGGCGCCCTCTCCAGCTGGTCGCGCACGGCCGTCTTCTGCGCCTCGGTCACCTCCGATTTAAGGAAGACCGAGATGTCGTACGACCTTTCGACCGGCTTACGGAAGCCCGCGTACAGCAGGTAGCCCACGCCGCCGCCCGCACCGGCCAGGATGCCGACGAGGGCGATCAGAACCGCGACCGCGATCAGGACAGGGCGGGAGGAACGAGGCGTGGAAGGAGCTTCGGGTTCCGTCACGCCGGGCATCGTATAGAAGGTCTCGCACCCGATTTGCACCCGAGAACACAGCCGCATCTCAGCCGAAACCTTCAAGGGACGCCGCTACGGCCCGATCTCCCGAGTACGACCCCCGCACCGGACGACCGGAGATCAGATGGCAGGCAGCACCGCTATGCGCCGCTGGTATGCGGCGTGTGCGCTGACCGGCGCGCTCGTCGCCGTCTTCGCCGTGGTCCTCGGCGCCGGCATCGGCGGGGACGACGTGACCAGAACGGTCTCCAACTTCGGGCTCTGCGCCGTGGCCGTGGTGGCCGCCGTCGCCTGCCTGGGGCGGGCACGGCTTTTCACCGGGCGGATGCGCGCCGGCTGGGGGCTGATCGGGCTCGGCGTGCTGAGCTGGGGGCTGGGCGAAGGCATCTGGACCTACCTGCAGATGGCCCGCGGCGACGCGATGCCGTTCCCCTCGGCCGGCGACGTCGGCTATCTCGGCATGACCCTGCTGACGCCGATCGGCCTGCTGGTGCTGCCGAGCCGCGCCCAAGGCGTCGCCAGCCGGGTCCGCAGCGTCATCGACGGCCTGATGATCGCCTGCTCGCTGGTGCTGATCGCCTGGATCTTCGTGGTGTCGCCGCTGCTGGAGAACGGCCAGGGCAGCGGGCTCGCCCTCTACATCAGCCTGGCCTACCCGCTGGGCGACGTCGTGACGATCACGATAGTGCTCTACATGCTGGCCCAGCAGCGGCGGCACGGGCGTACGTTCGGACAGCTCGCGCTCGTCGGCGCCGGCATCTCGGCCTTCGCGGTGTCCGACATGGCGTACGCCTATCTCAGCCTGGTCGACCGGTACAGCTCGGGCGGGCCCACCGACATCGGCTGGTTCGCCGGCTTCCTGCTGATCCTGCTGGCCGCGGCCAAGCCGGTGCCGCCGGCCGGTGACGAGGAGGAGACCGACAACGGCCAGCCGGTCGGCATCCTGCTGCCGTACGTCGCCGTTCTCGCCGCCCTTCTCACTTCGGTCATCTGGTACGCCAAGACGGGGCACAGCAACCTCTTCGTCGCCTACACGCGGTCCGCGCTGATCCTGCTCATCGTGGGACGCCAGCTGCTCACCCTGCGGGAGAACCGGAACCTCACCCGTACGCTCGAGGCCCGCGTCGCCGACCGCACGGCCGAGCTGTTCGCCAGCGAGCAGCGGTTCCACGCGCTCGTGCAGCACAGCTCCGACGTCGTCACCGTGGTCAGCCCCGAAGCCGACGTGCTCTACCAGAGCGAGTCGGTGCAGCGGGTCTTCGGCTACCCGGCCCGCGTCTTCACCGGCCGGCGGCTCACCAAGATGCTCGACCCCGAGTCGGGTCTGCGGCTGGCCCAGGCGCTGCGGCAGGTCGCCGGGCGGCCGTACGCGACGACCGTGCTGGAGCTGGTGGTCCGCCACCGCGACGGCCGGGTCCGCCAAGCCGAGATGACCATCACGAACCTGCTCAGCGACCCCAGCGTGGCCGGTCTCGTGCTCAACACCCGTGACATCAGCGAGCGCAAGGAGCTGCAGGACCAGCTCGTCCACGAGGCGTACCACGACGCCCTGACCCAGCTGGCCAACCGGGCGCTGTTCCGGGAGCGGGTCAGCGAGGCGCTGCAGCACCGCGCCGACGGCGAGGTCACCGTGCTCTTCCTCGACCTGGACGGGTTCAAGGAGGTCAACGACAGCCTCGGGCACCTGGCCGGCGACCAGCTCCTGGTGCAGGTGGCCGACCGGCTGCGAGCCTCGGTCCGCGAGCAGGACATCGTGGCCCGCTTCGGCGGCGACGAGTTCGCCGTCCTGATCACCACCGCTCCCGGCGGCGCGGCCGGCGAGGCCGAGCAGGTCGCCCAGCGGATCATCGACGCGCTCGACACGCCGTTCGGCGGCGAGACCCGCGACATCCACGTGCAGGCGAGCATCGGCCTGGCCTCGGCCGACCTGCTCGGCGACGCCAAGGACGGCGCCGAGCAGCTCATGCGCAACGCCGACCTGGCCATGTACAAGGCGAAGTCGGCCGGCGGGAGCGGCTACGCCACGTACAACCCGGAAATGCTCTCCGGTCTTGTCGCCCGTCTCGAGCTCGAGGCCGACCTGCGGCTCGCGCTGGAACGGCACCAGCTGCACCTGCACTACCAGCCGACGATCAACCTGGCCACCGGCGAGGTGATCGGCTTCGAGGCGCTGGCCCGCTGGGAGCACCCGACGCGCGGCCTGATCCCGCCGGCCGAGTTCATCCCGATCGCCGAGGCGACCGGCCTGATCGTGCCGCTGGGCCGCTGGGTGCTGCGCGAGGCCTGCCGCCAGGCCGTCGCCTGGTCCCGCGAGGGCGGCCGCCCGCTGAAGATGGCGGTGAACGTCTCGGTGCGCCAGTTCGACCGGGCCGACCTGGTCGAGGTCGTCGCGGCCATCCTGGCCGAGACCGGCATGCCGGCCGACCAGCTGTGCCTGGAGATGACCGAGAGCGTCCTGATGACCGACACGGACGACAATCTGGAGCAACTCGTACGCCTGAAGGCGCTGGGCGTGACGCTGGCCATCGACGACTTCGGCACGGGCTATTCGTCGCTGGCCTACCTGCGCCGTTTCCCGGTCGACACGCTGAAGATCGACCGTTCGTTCGTGGAGCGCCTGGGCGCCCTGACCGACGACACGGCCCTGGCCGACACGATCGTGCAGCTCGGCAAGAGCCTCGGCATGGACACGGTGGCCGAGGGCATCGAAGAGTTCGTCCAGCTGGAGGCGCTGCGCGAGATGGGCTGCCACTTCGCGCAGGGCTACTACTTCTCCCGCCCGGTCCCGGCCGACGAGGCCGGCCCGCTGTTCGTCCAGGGCGCCCGTGTTACTGGCTGATCGCCACCGCGGGACCCACCGCGCCACCGGCCCCGGCGGCCTGCGCCGGGCCGGCCGCCTGCGGGAACTGCTGGTCACCGGCGTCGTCGACTCGTTCGGCATGGCGCTGGGCTGGACGTTCGTGGTGCTCGTGGGCACGGCCCGGGGCGGCCTGGGCGAGGCCGCCCTGTACAACGCGGCCATGCTGGTGGGCACGGTGCTGTCGGCCCCGGCCGCCGGCTGGATGTCGAGCCGCCTGAACGGCCGGGCCCTGCTGCGCACGGCGGCCGGGGTCGAACTGCCGATGCGCTTCCTGGTCCTGTTCGGCGTCATCTCGGGCCTGCCGGCCTGGCTGGTCGCGGTGTTCATCCTGGTCATGCACACGGCGGCCTGGGCCGGATACGCCGGCTTGCGGGCCGAGGTGACAGCGGTGGACGCCTCGCCGCGCACGATGACCCGCTTCGTCATCTGCATCGTCGGCGTGGAGGCGGCCGGCACGGCCCTGGCCGCCCTGCTGCCGACAGGCCCCGACGGCCAACCGGCGGGCTGGCTCCTGCGCGCGATCTTCGTGGTCTTCCTGGGCACCCTGCTGCCGGTGATGCTGGTGGCCCGCCGGGCCCGGATCATCCCGGCCGGCTCGGTCTTCCCCCGCTCACCGGCCCGCGGCCGCCACGCCAAGCCCGGCTGGCGCCTGCCGATGCCCCGCCTCATGCTGGCCGGCGGCGGCGTCATGCTGATCGCGGCCGGCCCGTCCCTGCTGGCGGTCCCGGTCACGGAGGAGCTCTACGGAAGCAGCTGGGTGGCCGGGGCGGCGGTGGCGTTCTGCGCCGGCACGCTGCTGGCCGACAGCGCGGTCGGCTGGATCGGGCGCCTCGGCCTGCCGGCGGTCCTGCGCTGGTCCCTGTGGGGCCTGGGCATGCTGGCGGGCTGGATCCTGGCCCCGCTGTACGCCCCGTTCGTGCTCCTGGCCCAGTTCGCGGCGGGCTTGGCCACCACGGCCTTCGAGGGCGACATGGACGCCCGGGTGGCGGCGGAGGCACAGCCGGGAACCCTGACCCGGGACCTGGCTTACAGCGCTTCGTTCAGAGCCTTGGGCGGCGCGGTGGCGGTACGGGCCCTGCCCATGATGATCGCCGCCCCCGCCATCGGCATGGCGGCCAGCGCCAGCGCCCTGGTCCTGGGCGTCCTGTCCCTGATCATCTGGGCCGGCCTGACAACCGCCCCACACCTGTTTCGCCGCTTCGCCCACTGACCCTTCACGGCGAAGAGCCCCGCCCAGTTGCCGCTGGGAGAGGCTCTTCTCGGATCCGCTACCTCATGAGACCCGGCAGGTCCGGAACGCCCATCAGGTAGTAGTACATCGTGATCGTGGCGGCTACCACGAGAATCAGGCAGAGGCGAAATGTGGCCGGCCACGATCCCATCGCCTCTCTCACGACATCCATGAACTGAGTGCGCATCCGTAGCACCTCCTTCCCGGTCGAATTCGATCTCCACTCACGACCCATAAGTGAAGAATCAATGACACTCAGTAATAGTGCCTCACGATCGCAAGGAATTCCTAGCGGCAAATCGCCGCCTGACGACGAAAAGCCGGATTGCCCGTCGCAAAAAGCGGACAATCCGGCTCGATTCGAGGTAGCCGCCTCGAATATTGGCACTGCCGTCGAGAGATGAGGCAGCGGATCCGAACTCAGTATGCGAGATCGAGCCCAAGTTGCCAAGTACCCGCCTGCTCTATAGCGCTCTGACTTTTACCATCTCGCGAAACGCCATTCGCCGGGCGGCCGATTGATGCCCGCACACCGACTTACGGCAAAAAGCCTGCAGTGATCCGCCTCGGGCAGATTGCCGTTCGGCAGCCTGCCAACATCACGGAGTTTCGGAGCGATCCGACTGCGGCGGTCCGCCGCCGGCAATCTGCCATGTGGCAGTCCGCCCTCCGCTATTCGCCATACAGCCATCGCGAGACTCTCTCATTTCAGATAATGGACAGCGACCCAGTTTGGCCGGTAGCATTCGCGCGGGCAACTCACGCACGAGTCAAACGCGGCCCAATTGGGCCGGCGAACCACCGATCAGGCAGATGGGCTGCGAGTCGCGAGGCGTGCGCTTATTGTAACCGTTAGACAGCATCTAGCAATACTTTCGGCAACCACTCCGACGTACATAGGTGATCAGAATGAATCCACTCGGCGCCGAGTGGCGCAAGAGCATGCGCAGCGCACAGGGAAATTGCGTCGAAGTGTCATACCGTGCCGATCAAGGCGCCATCCTCGTGCGTGACACCAAGGCTGAAGGACGTGGGCCAGTTCTCACTTTCACCCGCAGCGAATGGTCAGCTTTCGTGGCCGGCGTCAACGACGGAGAGTTCAATCTCCCGGATTAGGCACAATCGACACCGCGCAGTCCGGGCGGTGGCTAGGGCTGCTCCAGACTCGCCATCGCCCGGTCCACGAGCACCAGCGCTTCCTCGTTCTTCCGTGCGACCTGCTCAATCCCCCAGAACGCTTCCAGGTAGATCGCCGTTTCCTCGAGGTCGTCGCGGATCAGCCACTCGCCGCGGGAGTCCTCGAAGTAGAGGATGTCTTCGTTCTCCTCGGCCGAAGGCAGTTCGAGCAGCACGTACGACCCTCGCATGCGCTGATAGAGCCCCTGGCTGAACGGGACGATCCAGATCGTGGTGTCCGGCTGTTGGAGCGTCCGCTTGAGGCGTTCGAGCTGGCGGCGCATCACGTCCGGACCACCGACCCATCGGTACAGCACCGCCTCGTCGAGCGCGAAGAAGAGCTTCGGCCGATCAATGCGGGAGCTCAGCCGTTCCTGGCGCTTCATTCGAAGACCGACGAGGTTGTCGACCCGGCCGTCCGAGACAGCGTCGGTTGCCTGCGGCACCATCTCCGCCAGAGTCGCCCGCGCGTAATCCTCGGTCTGCAGCAAGCCGGGCATCAGCAACGGCTCGTAGTTACGGATGATCGAGGCGGCCGACTCGTAGCTGAGCATGTTCGAGAACTCGGTCGTCATCTTCGCAGGGTCCCGGAACGACGACCACCAGGCCGGCTCTTTGGCGGCACGCGCCATCCCGATCAGCGACTCGATACGCTCCGCGTCGGTGATTCCATAAAGCTGGAGCAGCACGCGGAGATCGTTCACCGAGATGGCAACCGTCCCGGCTTCGATCCGCATCAGCTTGGACATCGACCAGTCCATCTCCGGCGCAACGTCCTTCTGGGAGAGGCCCGCGGCCTCGCGTGCTCTGCGCAGTTCCACACGCAAACGCCGTCTCTGCACCACTGGATCCAGACCGCTTGCCATACGCACCTCTGTCGCGCCCCGCAGCGCCGCTGCACCTGGTGTGGTCCGGCGCCCCCGACTCGCCGAGTGATTTGCAGCATAGTGGATGGTCAGAGATCGAATTATCGGCCCAGAACGAGCGGGCTCCTACGAGCCGTCCGCCAGCGCCCGCTGGACCACGTGGAGGACCTGGTCGGGGGTGATGCCGTGCTTGTGGGCGATCGCTTCGACGTCGTGGCCGTCGCCGTACTCGGCGACGATGGCGTCCTCGTCGAGGACGTTCGGCACCCAGCTGGGAACGCCGGGCGGGTGGTACCCGCCCTGAGGCGGTGAGTAAGGCGCCGGCTGAGGAGCGTAGTAACCCGGCGGCGGATAGGGGCCCGGGTGAGGGGCGTAATAGCCGGGCGGCGGCGGTGGAGGCGGGCCGACCGTGCGTTCCACAATGGCGTAGACCTGGGGGACGGTCAGGCCGTGACGCGCCGCTATGCCCTCCACGTCGTGGCCGTCGGCGAACTCGGCGACTATGCGGTCCTCGAAGGTCGCGTAAGGGTCGGTCACCGCCTAAGCGTCGCGCTTCAGGATGTACGTGTCCATGATCCAGCCGTGTTGGTCCCGGGCTTCCTGACGCACCTTCACGATCTCGTCGGCCACCTCGGCGACGCGGCCCGAGCGGAGGATCTCGTCGGGCGTGCTCACGTACGCGCCCCAATAGATCTGGGCGTCCGGGTGGGCCGTGAACGCCTGCTGCGCGTCCAGCATCACCACCACGTCGTCCACTCCCTCGGGCCAGCCCTCGGCCAGGCGGCGGCCCGTCGTCACCTGGAAGGGGCGGCCCACCCGGTTCAGCGGCACCCGGTGCTTCGCGGCCAGGGCCGAGACGCTGCTGATGCCGGGGATCACCTCGTACTCGAACTCGACGGTGCCCCGGGCCAGCACCTCTTCCACGATGGCGATCGACGAGTCGTACAGGCCGGGGTCGCCCCACACCAGCAGCGAGCCCTGCTGGTCCTCCTTGAGGTGTTCGAGGATCAGCTCCTCCACGACCAATGCCCGGCGGCTGCGCCAGTCCGCGATCGTGCCCTCGTAGTCGGCCGGCGTGCGGTCGCGGTCGGGGTCGCGGCCCTCGACGATTTTGCGTGTCGGCTTGGAGTAGCCGCGGATGATGCGTTCCCGCAGGTCGACCAGGCTCTGTTTCACTTCGCCCTTGTCGAGGACGAAGAAGACGTCGGTACGCCCGATCGCCTTGGCCGCTTGCAGGGTGAGGTGGTCCGGGTCGCCGGCGCCGATCCCGATCAGACAGATTTTCCGCACCTGGGCAAGTGTGCCGTAGCGGCGCCCGGGATACGCCTCGCGGGGGTCGACTTTCGGACGGTTCCCACCCGCTCACCTTGGGTGCATCTTGGTGGGAGGGGGGTGGACGTCTTGACGGATGACCTGCGGCTCTACCTGGCCGAGGAGGGCGCCGACGCGGAACGGCTCGACCTGCTCACCGGTCAGGTCCGTGACCAGATCGGCCTGCTCGAGGTGGATGACGTGCGCCGGATCACCTCGGCCGAGGCGCCGCCGACCGGGGCCCGCGCCATCGAGGTGGGCGCGGTCGGCGCGCTGCTGGTGATGCTCGGCAATTCGGCGACCAGCCTCAAGGAGGTGGTCTCGGTGGTCCGGGGCTGGCTCGGGCGCGGTGACGGCACCCGCCGGACCGTGCGGCTGGAGCTGGGCGGCGACGTACTGGAGATCTCCGAGGCGAGCGAGGCCGAGCAGCAGCGGCTCATCGATCTCTTCGTGAACAAGCACGGTGGCGAGACATGAGCCGCAAGGCCCTCATCGTCGCCAACGACACGTACGAGCACGAGGGTTTTCGCCGTCTGCTCGCGCCGGCCGCCGACGCCTCGGCGCTCGCCGGCGTTCTCGGAGACCCCAATATCGGGGATTTCGATGTACGGGTCGTGAGCAACGAACCGGCCTACGTGATCCAGGAGCGGATCGAGGACCTGTTCGCCGACAGCCGCCCCGACGACGTGCTGTTGCTGCACTTCTCGTGTCACGGGCTCAAGGGCGAGTCGGGTGAGTTGTTCTTCGCGACCACGAACACGCGGCCGAACCGGCTCGGCTCGACCGCCGTGTCGGCCGATTTCGTTCAGCGCTGCATGCGGGCCAGCCGTTCCCGCAGTGTCGTGCTGCTGCTCGACTGTTGTTACGGCGGCGCTTTCAGCCGCGGCGTGCGGGTGCGCGCGGCCGGCGACGTCGACGTGCTCGACAACTTCCCCGGTGGCAGCCGCGGCCGGGCCGTCATCACCGCTTCCAGCGCCATGGAGTACGCGTTCGAGGGCGACCGGCTGGCCGACGACCACAGCCGCCCGTCGGTCTTCACCTCCGCCCTCGTCGAGGGCCTGGCGACCGGGGAGGCCGACCGGGACCAGGACGGCTGGGTCTCCCTGAACGAGCTCTACGACTACGTCTTCGACCGGGTCCGCGAGCGCACGCCGCATCAGACGCCCAGCCGCGACATCGAGATGCAGGGCGAGTTGTACGTGGCCAGGAGCCGCCGCCCGATCCCCGAGGTGCGCCCGCCGGCCGCCGCCCCGGCCGAGCATCCCGAGCCGGGCCGCCCCCGCCGCCGCCGCTGGATGTACGCCGCCGGTGTGGCCGTGCTCGCCGCCGCCGCGGTCGTGACCACGCTGCTGCTGACCGATGGGGAGGATCCGGCGTCGAACGCGCCGGACGGACCGCTGCCGGCGGACAACTTCGAGGCGGCGGCACCCTGGCGGCTTCTGATCCGCGACAACATTCAAGGCAACGACGCCGGTTGTACGGTCACCATGGTCCACAACGACAGCGGCCAGCCGATCGTCCTGCCGACGGCGATCTACGGCCCGATGTCGTTCCAGATCCAGCGCGGCGGCACGTTCAACTGGTCGGTGAACGACCCGGGCTGCCTGACCACTCTGCAGTCGGGCACGGGCAGCGTCGCCCTTCCCTTCGTGCAGACCACGCTGGGCGACACCGACGCCTTCGCGGTGACGGGGCCGGTCTCCATCGAGGTGATCGACTTCCACGGCAACAACAGCTGCGACTTCACCCTGCGCGACGCCGGCAACGGCCGGCAGCTCGATTTCGGCACGGTCGCCCAGGGCGGCGGCCCGCTGATGCTCAGGCCGGGCGGCAGCGCGAAGGCGTACGTCTGGAATCAGTACTGCACGGCTCGAATCTCGGCCGCTTAGTCGGGGAGGATCGGCACCGACGGGCCCAGCTGGCGGCCGATCGTGGCGGCCCTGGTCAGCGACGATGAGCCGAAGCGGTCGCGGACGGCGTCCATGGCCACGTCGAGGCCGTCGTCAGCGGTGTCGTCGAACAGTGACGGCTGCACGTGGCCGTCGCCGTCGAGGTTGCTCACCGCCACGCCGACCAGGGTCAGGCCCCGGTTGTCGATCAGCGGCCGGGCCTCGGTGAGCAGCTGCCGGGCGGTGTCGGCGATCGTCCGGGTCTGCATGGTCGCCTTGAGCAGCGAGCGCGACCGTGTGGCCCGCCCGAAGTCGTCGAAGCGCAGACGCACCGTCACCGTGCGGCCGGCCCGCTTGGCCCGCCTCATCCGGCGGGTGACCCGGTCGACCAGCGCGTCCAGAGTCGCCTCGATCTCGGTGAACGGGCGCGGCCGGCGGCCGAGCGCGCACTGAGCACCGATCGAGCCGCGGCGGTGACCGACCCGTACACGCCGAGGGTCTTTGTTGTGGGCCAGCGCGTGCAGATGCCGGCCCGCGCCCGCGCCGAGCAGGGAGACCAGGGCCGCCTCGCCGACCCGGGCCACGTGACCGACCGTGTCGATGTGCCGCTCGCGCAGCTTGGCCGAGGTGACCGGGCCGACGCCCCAGAGGCGCTCGACCGGCAGCGGATGGAGGAAGGCCAGCTCGCCGCCGGACGGCACCTCGAGCAGCCCGTCCGGCTTGCCGACGGCGCTGGCCACCTTGGCCAGGAACTTGGTGCCGGCGATGCCGACCGTGATGGGCAGGCCGACCCGCTCGCGGACCTCGGCCCGCAGGCGGGCGGCGATCTCGCGCGGGGTGCCGCTGACCCGCAGCAGCCCGCTCACGTCGAGGAACGCCTCGTCGATCGAGATGCCCTCGACCAGCGGCGTGGTGTCGCGGAAGATCTCGAAGACCGCCTTGCTGGCCGCCGAGTAGGCGCTCATCCGCGGCGGGACGACGACGCCGTCGGGGCAGAGCGCCCGCGCCTGGGCCACGCCCATCGGCGTACGGACGCCCCGGGCTTTGGCCTCGTAGCTGGCCGCCAGCACCACGCCGCCGCCGACCAGGACCGGCCGGCCGCGCAGGGCCGGGTCGTCGCGCTGCTCGACCGACGCGTAGAAGGCGTCCAGGTCGGCATGCAGAATGGCCACGCGCAGAGCATAGAACACCTGTTCTAATACGTCACGCAGGGTGTCGATATTCGTTTGATTTCGTCGGTTGGACAACGGAATGTAACGAAGCTTTACGTCCGATCGTGACGCCGGTCATGTCCTTCGGGGAATTCCACGACGAGAATCTCTGTTGTCGCATTCAGACTTGAGCGCACAACGCTCAACCTTTATGAGAGTTCCGCTGGAGGAACCACCCATGTTGCTCAGTAGCGCGACGGTTCGTGACCTGGACCGGCTCACCGCTCGCGTGTTCGACACTGCTACCCGCAGCTCCGGCGCGCGCCTCGATGCCTACCGCATCGACGACCACTTCTACATTGACATCGACCTGCCCGGCATCGACCCGGCTGGGATCGACATCACGGTCGACCACAACGTGCTGACCGTCCGCGCCGAGCGCAAGCGCCGCGCCGACGGCGAGGACGCCGAGACGATCGTCGCCGAGCGGCCGTCCGGCCCCGTCAGCCGCCAGGTGTTCCTCTCCGACACCCTCGACACCGACCGGCTCGAGGCCCGCTACGAGCAGGGCGTCCTGATCCTGGACATCCCGGTCGCGGTCGCGCAGCCGCGCAAGGTGGCGGTCACCGTCGCCTGACGAAGACGAACAAGGCCCCGCTTCCCGCGGGGCCTTTTCAGTGCCCGAACAACAGCCAGTTGACGTTCAGGAACTCGCTGCCGTCGTCCCGGGCGAACACCAGGTAGACGGTGTGCCTCCCGGTGGTCGGAATGAGGGTCACTTCGTCCGTACGCCAGGTCTGCCATCCGCCGGTGCGGGTCACCCGCATCGTGCCGATCACCGGGCCGTCCGCGCTGTCCAGCCGGATCTCCATGCGGCCGCCGTCCTGGGCGTCGGTGGCCACCCGGACGTCCACCTTGGTCGCCGGCACCTCGCCGAACTGGAAGTCGTCGAAGCGCAGCCGGTCACCGTTGGCGATCCAGCCGACGTTCTGCCCGCCGCCCTGATCCTCGGTGTCCTGCGCCTCGATGCCCACCTTCTCGTCCGCCGCCTCGGCCTGCAGAGTCGGATAGACCGTAGGCGTAGGCGGCGGACTGGTGGTGGGCTCCGCCGAGGGCTCCTCGGCCACCGCCGACGCCGGCCCTCCCGCCGCGGCTGACGGCACCGGCGGCAGCGCCACAGCCGGCGCCGGCGAGTCCTGCCACCGCCCGATCAGATAGCCGACCAGCAGCAGCCCGACCGCGGCCAGCGCATAGAGCGTCCGCTGCCGCCACCGATGCGCCCGCGTGCGATAGACCCTGCTACCCCCACCACCGGCACCCTCAGGCAACAGCCCCTCCACACCGGTCCCCGCCGGCGGAAAGCCCCCAGCACCGGGCACTTCCCGCGAGGGTCTCCCCACGCCGGACATCCCCGGCGGAAAGCCTTCACCACCGGGCCTTTCCCGCGGAGCCCTCACGCCGGACATCCCTGGCGGAAGGCCCTCACCACCCACCCCGTGCCGCGGGTATCCCTCCGCGCCGGACATTCCGGGCGGAAAGGGCGACGTCTGGTAGGGCTCCGGGGACGACTGCGGGTAGGAGGGCGGGACGGACAACGGGTCAGACCGCCTCGGCGATGATCGACTCGGCCGGCGGCTCGGCGAAGTGGCAGGCCACGCGCTGCGACGGGGCCTTCTCCTCGAGCGCCGGGTCGTTGGTGGCGCAGATGTCCTGCGCCTTCCAGCAGCGGGTGCGGAAGCGGCAGCCCGACGGCGGGTCGACCGGGCTCGGCACGTCGCCGACCAGGCGGATGCGGTTCTTCGGCGGCACACCACGGACCACGGCGATGTCCGGCACGGCGGAGAGCAGAGCTTGGGTGTACGGGTGCTGCGGCGCCTCGTAGAGCTCGTTGCGCGGCGCCTCCTCGACCACCCGGCCGAGGTACATGACGGCGACCCGGTCGCAGAAGTGCCGCACCACGCCGAGGTCGTGGGCGATGAAGACGAACGCGATGCCGAGCTCCTTGCGGAGGTTCTCCAGCAGGTTCATCACCTGGGCCTGGATCGACACGTCGAGCGCCGACACCGGCTCGTCGGCCACGATGATCTTCGGGCGGGCCGCGAGCGCGCGGGCGATGCCGATGCGCTGGCGCTGGCCGCCGGAGAACTCGTGCGGGTAGCGGTTGTAGTGCTCGGGGTTGAGGCCGACCAGTTCGAGCAGTTCCTGGACCCGGGCCAGCTCGCCCTTCTTGTCGACCATGTCGTGGGTGCGCAGCGCCGTGCCGACGATGGTGCCGACGGTGTGCCGCGGGTTCAGCGACGAGTACGGGTCCTGGAAGATCAGCTGGATCTCGCGCCGGTAGGGGCGCAGCTTCCGCTCCTTCATGTGGGCGATGTCGACGCCCTGGTAGCGGATCTCGCCGGCGGTCGGCTCGAGCAGGCGGGTGATCAGCCGGGCCGTGGTCGACTTGCCGCAGCCGGACTCGCCGACCAGGCCGAGCGTCTCACCGGGCTTGAGGGTCAGGTTGACCCCGTCGACGGCCTGCACCCACTTCGTGCCGCGCGACAGCATGCCGTCGCC
The DNA here is from genome assembly GCF_900215205.1 of Paractinoplanes atraurantiacus. Classification (GTDB taxonomy): domain Bacteria; phylum Actinomycetota; class Actinomycetes; order Mycobacteriales; family Micromonosporaceae; genus Actinoplanes; species Actinoplanes atraurantiacus. Next base: position 265,726 of record NZ_OBDY01000010.1, on the reverse strand, counting down.
CTTGGTCTTGAAGTGCATCTTGACGTTGTCGAGCTCGAGCAGCGGCGCACCCGGAACCGACTTGACGCCGGACTTCGCGGTGGTGGTGTCAGTGGTCATCGGTTCCTCTTACGGCAGCCGGGGCAGGACGTCGGTCTCGAAGACCTTGTCGGGGTCTTTCAGGTGGCACCGCGAGGTGCGGCCGAGGTCCGCCGTCCGCGAGATCAGCTCGGGCTTGAGGGTGCGGCAGAGGTCGTCCGGCACCCGGTCCTTGAACTCGCACCGCGGGTGGAACGGGCAGCCGCTGGGCACCGCGAGCAGGCTCGGCGGGGAGCCGGGGATCGGGTGCAGCGGAGCCGGCTCACCGGTCAGCGCCGGGATGCTTTCCAGCAGACCCCAGGAGTACGGGTGGAGCGGCTCGCCCAGGATCTTGTTGACCGGGCCGTGCTCGACGGCCGTTCCCGCGTACATCACCAGAATGTCGTCGGCCACCTCGGCCACGACGCCGAGGTCGTGGGTGATGAAGACGACCGCGGAGCCGAAGTCGCGCTGGAGGTCGGCGATCAGGTCGAGGATCTGCGCCTGCACGGTCACGTCGAGCGCTGTGGTCGGCTCGTCGGCGATCAGCAGCTTCGGGTCGTTGACCAGCGCCATGGCGATCATGGCGCGCTGGCGCATGCCGCCGGAGAACTCGTGCGGGTACTGGTCGACGCGGCGGCGCGGGTTGGGGATGCCGACCCGGCCCAGCATGTCGATCGCGCGGTCCTTGGCCTGGCGCTTGCTGACGCTGTGGTGCGCCCGGTACGACTCCATGATCTGGTCGCCGATGGTGAAGTACGGGTGGAGCGAGGACTGCGGGTCCTGGAAGATCATCGAGGCGTCGCCGCCGCGGTATTTCTCCAGCTCCTTGTCGGACATGCCGACCACCTCGCGGCCGCCGACCTTGATCGAGCCGGTGATCCGGGCGACGCGGCGGTCGTGCAGGCCGAGCACGGCCATGCTGGACACGCTCTTGCCGGAGCCGGACTCGCCGACGATCGCCAGCGTGCGGCGCAGCGGGACCGAGTAGCTCAGGCCCTGAACGGCCTTGACCAGTCCGTCGGCCGTCGGGAACTGCACGTGGAGGTCGTTGACCTCCAGGTACGGCTCCTCGTTGGTCCCGGGGGTGCGGGCAACGCGGGTGACCGTGGAGGGTCCCGGGATGGTCTGGTCGCTCATACTGCCGCCTTCGTGCTGCGGGGTGGGGAGACGGGACGGTTCGGGATCATCCGAGCCGGACCCGGGGGTCGAGGAAGGTGTAGGCGATGTCCACCACGAGGTTCATCACCACAAGTACCACGGAGCCGACCAGGACGCCGCCCAGCAGGACCGGCAGGTCGTACTGGCCGAAGGCCCGCAGCGTGAGCTGGCCCAGGCCGGGCAGGCCGAAGATGCTCTCGGTGAAGATCGCGCCGGTGAGCTGGAACGCGAGGTCGATACCGAAGATGGTGACGACGGGGGTCAGGCCGGCGCGCAGGCCGTGCCGGTAGACGACGCGGCGGCGGCTGATGCCCTTGGAGGTCGCGGTGCGGACGAAGTCCTGGCCGAGCGTCTCGATCATCGAGGCCCGGGAGTATCGGGTGTACGCCGCCGCGTTCGTCAGGCCCACGCACAGCCAGGCCGCGAGTAGTCCGCTGGCCCAGGTCAGTGGGTTGTCGAAGAACGGGTGATAGCCCGAGTCGGGCAGGAAGGTGGCGTACAGGGCGACCAGCAGGGCCACCACGAAGTACGGGATCGACTGGACGAACAGCGTCGTGCCGACGACGCCCTTGTCCAGCGTCGTGCCGCGTACCTGGGCGGCGATCGTGCCGGCCAGGACGCCCACGATGAGGTAGACGACCGCACCGCCGATGACGATCGAGACGGTGACCGGCAGCGCCGCCGCCAGCAGCTTCGTGACCGGCTGGCCGAGCGTGTACGAGTAGCCGAGGCAGGGCGCCTCGCAGTGCTGGGTGGTGCCGCCGGCTTCGTAGTCGCGGCCGACCACGATGCCCTTCATGTACTGGCCGATCTGCACCAGCGGCGGCTGGTCCAGGCTGAGGCTCGCCTCGATGTCGGCGACGCGCTCGGGGGTGCATCGGGGGCCGCAGATGACGCCGGCGGGGTCGGTCGGCGCCAGGAAGAACAACGCGAAGCTGGCCACCAGCGTCACGATCACGACGGAGATCGCGCTCAGGACGCGTTTCAGGATGTACAGCAGCACCGCTTGCTCCTCTTTGTCACGGCGCCGGGTGGGTTTCCCGGAGTTCTCTCATCGGCGCCGGTAACGCCGGGTTTGATTTTGCGCCCGGGGTGGTCCCGTCCGCCGGATGAGCGGACCGGACCACCCCGGGGTACTACCAGTTCCTACTGCTCAGGTGTTACGTCAGCTCTTGAGGTACATCGAGCCGAACAGCGGCATGCCCATGGTCGGGTCGCCGAGGGTGGTGCCGACGTTGGTGCCCTGCACGACGGCCAGCTTGTCGTAGTACGTCGGGATCGCGATGTACTGCTCCATGACCTTCTTGTCCAGAGCGGCCCACTTCGGGGTCGACTGGTCGGCCGGGAGGTTGGCGACGTCGTTGATCTCCTTGTCGAGAGCCGGGTCGCTCAGCATGCCCCAGCTCTGGCCCTCGTCGATGCTCTGCGAGCGGAAGAGGACCGGGAACCACGAACCACCGGCGGGCCAGTCGGAGCACCAGCCGGCCGGGCTCTGGCCCATGTTGACCGGGGCGTCGTAGTCGCCCTTCTTGGTACGCAGGTCGGCGGTGGCGACACCGATCGGCTTGACCTTGAAGCCGGCCTTGGTCAGCGCGTCGGCGCGGATCTGGCTGATCTGCTGCGTCTGCGGCTTCTGGTTGTCGTAGTACCAGCTGACCTCGAAGTTCGCCTTGCCGGCGGCCTCGAGCATAGCCTTGGCGGCGGCCGGGTCACCGGGGCCGGTGCCGGTCAGGTCGGCGACGGGGGTGTACTTCTCGTAGCCGGGGACCGACGGCGGCATGACCGTGCTGGCCGGCTCGGCGACGTAGTCGTTGTAGCCCGCGGCCTTCCAGATCTGGTCGTTCGGGTAGGCCTTGGCGATCGCCTTACGGACCTCCAGCGGGATCTTGCGGCTGTCGAGCTGCCACACGATCGTGCAGGGGCTCTCGCCCTGGACCAGCTGCGACTTCTTGCTGGCCAGCTGCGGGATCAGCGTGGCGTCGAGGACGTCGTAGTTGATCGCGTTGGCGTCCTGGCCGTTGCTGTTGAGGATGGCCGTCTGCGACTTGACCGCGTCGACGCCCCACTTGAAGTCGTAGCCGTCGAGGTACTGGTGGCGGGCCGGGTCGGTGTTGGCGTCCCAGTTGGTGTTCTTCTCCAGGACCAGCGAGGTGCCGGCCGCGTAGGACTTGAACTTGTAGGGGCCGGTCGCCAGCGGCTTGTTCTTGTAGTCCTGCTTGGTGTCCTTCGCCTTGGGGATCGGCGTGAACATCGGGAAGGTCATGTAGAACGGCAGGTCCTGGAACGGCGTCTTCAGGTGGATGATCAGGGTGTCGGTGCCCTGGGTCTCCACGCCGGAGTAGGTGTCGCCGTCCTTGTACGGGCCCTTGTACTTGTCGCCGTCCTTGAAGTAGGACAGCTGGTAGGTCGGGCCGTTGACGTAGATGTCGTGGGCGAAGGACCGCTTGATGGCGTACGCCAGGTCCTCGACCTTGACGTCCGTGCCGTCCTCGTACTTGATGCCCTGCTGCATCTTGAAGGTCCACGTCAGCTTGTCGGCCGACGGGGTGCCCAGGTCGGTGAGGTCCGGGACGAGGGTGGGCTTGCCGTCACGGATGTCGAACTGGGTCGGCGTACGGAACAGGAGCTTGCCGATCTCGTTCGAGTCGACGTAGTAGATGTCCGTCGGGTCGAACGTGTTCGGGGTCGTCTGCGCCTGAATGTTCAGGACGCCGCCCTTGCGGGCGCCCTCGATCTCCTTGGCCGGGCCCTTGGCGCTCGGGTCGAGCGCGTTGGCCTGCTGGGTGATCTTGCCGGCGTCGGACGATCCGCCGTTCGACGAGTCGTTGTTCGACGACGGGCTGCTGCAGCCCGCGATGCCGAGTGCCAGGGCGGCGGTGGCCGCCACGGCAACGTTAAATCGCCTTGCCATTTCTCCTCTTCTCATACTGGGCGTCACCACGTCACCGTCGGGTGCGGGGATCGAATGCGTCACGAATCGAGTCGCCGAGCAGGCTCAGCGCGAGCACGAGGATCGTGATGGCCGCTACCGGGATCCACAGGTACAGCGGGTCGACCCGGTAGAAATTCTGTGCTGCCGCGATCGTCAGGCCCCAGGACGGCGTGGGCTCGGTGAGCCCGACGCCGAGGTAGGTCAGGCCGGCTTCCGTGACGATGTAGGTCGGCAGGGCCATCGACACCGAGATGACGATGGGCGCCACCAGGTTGGGCAGCAACTCCTTGAAGAGAATCTTGTGCGTCGGCACGCCGAGCACCTTGGCCGCGGAGACGAACTCCCGCTCGCGCAGGGAGAGCACCTCGCCACGGATCAGGCGAGCCAGGCTGGCCCAGCCGAAGAAGGAGAGCACGATGATCAGCGAGTAGAAACGCGCCGAGGCCACATCGTCCGCGGCGACGTCCTCCGAGGTGCCGACGAACACCGAGAGCAGGACGGCCGGGACGGCGATGGCGAAGAGCAAATACGGCAGGCTCAGCACGAAGTCGATGACCCAGGAGATGATCCGGTCGAGCCAGCCGCCGACGAAGCCGGCGAGCAGGCCGACGACCACGCCGATGACCGTCGTGATGATCGTGACCGAGCCGGCGACGATGAGCGACGGCCGGGCGCCGTAGACGAAGCGCGCGAACAGGTCGCGGCCCAGGCGCGGCTCGACGCCGAACCAGTGCTCGCTGTTGGGCGCGATCGTCGGGTAGCCGTACTGGTCGATCAGGTCCTGGTGGTACTCGGTCGGGCTCTGCCCCTCGAGCTTGGCCAGCAGGGGCGCGAAGATCGCGATGAGCACGAAGAAGATGAAGATGCTGGCACAGATCACCGCCACCTTGTCCTTGCGCAGGCGCGCCAGGGCGATCTGCGTCGGGGACTTGCGACGGGTGGTCACCTTCTTCTCGTGATCACCCGCGGCGGCCGTCATGGGATCGGTCGAGGCCGGAGTACGGGACAACTCGGCTTCCTCGATCAGCGGTTCCACGCGTCGGTCACCTCCTTCGAACGACACACCTCACATGCGCCGTGCGTGAGAGGTATTCGGATGCTGCGGTTGGCAAGGTACTTCGAACTTGGCTCGTAGGAAATGAGTTGACGCATCGAATGAATAACGGCCCGCTGAAAGCTCGGGATGGCCCATGTCACATCCGGTCCAACCGGGAGTACGGCAGAACTGCCACTCCAGCGGGCAAACCACCCGTAATGACACTCATATTTGCCTCCTATGTCCGATTTGGAAAGCCAGAGGGCAATCGTACTGTTGCGCAAAGTTATGGAACTCTCAACCGGGGCGCAACAGACCGCTGTTTCACGACAGTTTCGCGAGAGTGTCGATCTTGGGCCTCCGCCGCCGTTCATTCCTCCGGCGTTCGGGCCCTCACGGCGCAAGATCTTCGGTACATGTGTGAAGACGGGACCGTATCGACGGTGATCCCGGCCAGCGGGACGGGGATCAGAGGTGATCTCCGTTGCTCCCGCGTCACGCCGCGTACAACCCGGAAAGAAGCCCATACGGAGACGACGGCCATTCCGATAACGAATCGGGTAGCCATTCGCGGCCAATACCGAGTTCGATGTCCGTCATCACGACGACGGTATGACCCTGCGGAGAGGTACCCGCGCCGTCAGGCGCCCGGAGCCAGAGCGGTCAGGATCTCCTCCGCCCGCTCGGCCGCGACCCGGGGCTCCGCACCGGGCGCGCCGACGACCGGATCCCAGTTGAGGTCGTAGAAAAGCTCGGTGACCCCGGCCCGCTCGTACAGTTCGGCACCGGCCCGGATCTGCTCCCAGCTGCCGGAAAGCGGCACGGCGTCGTCGCGCTCCCCCGGCCGGACCACCCCGCGCACCACGACCCGGACAAGGTCGGGGTCGTGGCCGGCTTCCTCGGCCGCCCGCCGCACGATCTGGGTGCCCTGGGCGATCTGCTCGAAGCTGGCCCGGCTGCTGCTCACCCAGCCCGCCGCGACCCGCCCGGCCCGGCGCAGGGCGGCGTCGGCAGTGCCGCCCAGCAGCACCGGCGGCCCACCCGGCTGCACCGGGCGCGGCGCCATGACACTCGGCGGCACCCGGTAGTGCCGGCCGTCGAACGAGGCGACCTCGTCGTTCCAGAGCGTGCGCAAAACCTCGAGATACTCGTTCATGCGCTCCCCGCGCGGATGCGGATCGGAGCCGGTGGCGGCGAACTCCGGCTCCGACCAGCCGGTGCCGAGACCGAGATCCAACCGCCCACCCGACAGCACATCGAGGGTCGCCGCCTGCTTGGCCAGATAGGCCGGCGACACGTACGGAATATTGATCACCGCAACACCGAGCCGAATCGACGTCGTGTGCGCCGCCGCCCAGCTCAGCGCCAGCAGCGGGTCGAGCACCCGGTGATAGACCGGCTCGAGCCGCTGCCCTTCACCGACCAGCAGCCGCTGAAAGGCCCAGAGCCCGTGATAGCCGAGATCCTCGGCCCGCCGGGCGAACTGCGTCAGCTCCACCGGCCCGCCCCAGGCCCCAGCCACCGGAGCACCGCAACTGATCAACATCCGCCAACGTTAGCCTTGCGCTCCGCAATCGAGCCGTCGAGGTGGGTTCAGGCGCCGGCCCACAGCCCGGCTGCGCCAACCTGCGGGGGTGCGGGTTCAGACGCCGCCCCTCGGCCGTCCGTTTCCCGGCGGCCGACCTTCGTCCCGGTTGGGGCCGGGTTCGGGGTTCGCCCCTCGGCCGCCCTCTTCCTGCGACCAACCTTCGTCCTCGCGCCCACCCTGCCCGCCGCGCCCGGAGCCGACGGCGACCCCCGAAGGCCGGACCGGGTTGTGGTTGTGGTTCCGGCGCCGACCGGCAGCCGCCCACCTCCCGCAGCACCTCGTCCTGCCGCCGCCCTTCGCCCTCCCGCCTGCTCAGCCGCGGCCGGAGCCGGCGGCGACCCCCGAAGGATGGGGGTGGGGTGAAGGTGGGATCGGGGTTGGCCAGCGGCACACAGCCGCCCACTTCCCGCGACCGTCGTCTTCCCCGCGGCCGACCTGCGCCCTCACCCCCTGCCTGCTCAGCTCCGACCCGGAGGTCGAGTTTGGCGGGGTTGCTGCGGAAAGGATCGGGGTGAAGGGCGCTGGGGAGGGAAAGTGCTGCGACGGACCAACCAGGGGCAGACCACGCGGGTAGGCGGCGCGGGTCGGCATGGGTGGGTGGCAGGGGGTGTTGGCGTTAACCGGGGGTTTGGGTGCGTTTGTACTCGGTGGTCAAAGTGGTTCCCAGCTCGGAGAGGCGCGTGTCGGGGGCGGCCGCGTGTACGGCCGCTACGAAGTTGAGGTAGGCGGTGCGCAAAGGGGCCAGCAGGCCGTCGGGGGAAGGGGACGGGGAGATCAGCAGGAGGTAGGCGGCCACGGCGGCCGGGCGGAAGTCGGCTGGGGTCTCGGCCGGCGGGCCCGAAAGGTCGGGTGGGCCTGTGGCCTCGGGTGGGCCGGTGGCTGACGGGACCACTGGCGCGCCGGCCAACTCGGCCCTCAGGCGCAGGCTGGCGCTGAGCAGGCCCACCGGCGAGCCCTCGAACAGCTGGGCCGGCTCGTAGTCGCGGGCGACCAGGCCGGCGCCCCGGGCGATCAGCTCGTCGGGGTCCAGGTCGTCGCGGATGCCGGACGGGCCGAAGCCGAAGTAGCCGGCCAGGCGCTCGCGGACCATCGGGATGCGTGACGAGCCGCCGGCCGGCACCACCTGGTCGATGTCGCCCCAGCCTATGCCGTGTGCGGCGTGCGCGGCCGCCACCGCCTCGGTGAGCAGGTCGAGGGAGCGCTGCACGTCCGGCTCGATCATCGACTCGAAGCCGCGCCGGGTCAGTGGCACCGCCGCGCTGACCGTGGCCGTGAGGCGCGGCAGCTCCAACGTGGTGGTGTCGGTGATCGAGAGCTCCCGTTTGCGGATCTCGGCCTCCCAGCGGATCCGGCGGCGGATGCTCGCGTCCTGGCTCAGGTCGACGTGGTGCCGCTCGCGGATCTGGCGCAGCGTGAACTCGACGATCCGGGCGTCGAAGTCGTCGCCGCCGAGGCGGGGGTCGCCGGCGCTGCCGAGCACCTCGACTGTGCCCGGGGCGATCCGCACGATCGACGCGTCGAAGGTGCCGCCGCCCAGGTCGTAGATGGCGTAGATGCCGGGGCGGTCGTCGGCGGCCAGCGCCATCGCCGCTGCCACCGGGTCCTCGACCAGGCGGCGCACGTTGAGCTGGGCCAGGCCGGCCGCCTCGCGCAGGGCCCGGCGCTGGGCCTCGCCGGCCGCGGCCGACACGGTGATCACCGCGTCGTGCACGGCGCCGCCGACGAAACCCTCGGCCCGGCGTTTGAGCTCGAGCAGCAGGAAGGCGCAGATCTCGCGGGGCTGGTAGCTGCGGCCGCGGAACCGGACCCGCTCGCCGCTGCCGAGCTGGCGTTTGATGCCGGCGATGACCGCCTCGGGGTCGGACGCCGGCGGCAGCCCGGCGACCACTTGGCCGGCCGTGTCCTGGCCGACGGCCGCGGGCATGGTGGGCGTGCCGTCGGGGCAGGACACGACGACGAGTTTCGTGCCGTCCCACACCGACACGGCACACGAGCTGGTGCCGACGTCGATGCCTATCACGCCGTGGAAACCCGAGTCATCGGTCAAGGCCGCCCCCTGTGACCGTCGTGCTTCTGGCCGTCAAATTACCATCGGTCACGGAGCCGACAGAACAGACGGCGATCGATCCGTCGTACATCCGACGAAGGCTGGACAACAGAGATGACCATCGAACTGGTCCCGTTCACCCGCGACGACCTCGACCGGCGGCTACCCGCCATGACCGCCCAGTTCGCCGCCGCCCTCGCCGAGAACCACGGCTTCTCCGCCGAGGAGGCCGCCCGCGAGTCCGAACGGCAGACCCGCGCGATGCTGCCCGACGGCGTCGCCACCGAGGGCCAGCTGCTGTGCAAGGGCATGGCCGGCGGTACCGAGGTCGGCTTCCTCTGGATCTCCTTGCCCGGCACCACCTTCGCCACCATGGCCTGGATCTCCGAGATCGAGGTGGCCGAGGAGCACCGCTCGCACGGCTACGGAGGCGCCATGTTGCGCGCCGCCGAGGCCGACCTGGCCGCCCGTGGGGTCGGCCGGGTCGGGCTGCACGTCTTCGGTGACAACACCGGCGCCCGGCGCCTCTACCGCCGCCTCGGATATCGCCTGCTCACCCAGATCCGGGCCCGCCCCGCCACGGACGCGGCCGGCTCGGTCACCCTGACGCCGATGACGCCGGAGGAGTACGCGCGGCGCCTCGACGAGCTCATCGCGACCGACCCGATGGTGCTGGTCCGGGAGCGCCCCGAGCGGGCCCGTGAGCGCGCGGCCGAGCTCGGCCCGGACGGCCTGCACACCGCTGTCGCCGGCGGCCGGCCGGTGGGCTGGATCTGGATCACCAAGCCGTCACCGGCGCGCCCGGGCATCGGCACCGTCCTCTACGTGTGGGTCGACGAGCCGTACCGCCGCAAGGGTCTCGGTCGTGAACTGATGGCCGCCGCCGAGGCGACGGTCGCGCGTCACGGCGTACCCCAAATCGGTCTTTTTGTGTCGGCCTCGAGCCATGGCGCCCAGGAGTTCGCCGACCGCCTCGGTTTTCCCGTCGTCTCCGAGCAGCTGGTGAAGGACCTCTAACCTTCGACGCCGGTGGCGTCGTGCGGAGAGCCGACCGGTTTGGACTGTGAGGAGCCGCGCTGGCGCAGGAAGATGGCGAGGATGGCCATCGAGGCCACGGCGAGGAGCTCGGACTGCCAATTCTGGAGGGTACGGTTCCAGAAGTCGGCCTCGAGCAGATACTGCCCCCAGGAGACGGGGTCCTGGCGCTCGCTGAGCTGCTCCTCGTTGAACGCGGCGACGCCGGCGATCGACTGGGCCAGCCACGAGCCCGCGAAGATCAGGCCCATCACCAGGCCGAGCGAGTTCGAGTAGAGCGACGTGCGCCAGCCGCCGGCGCCGGCCCATTTCGGGGATTCGGGCGTGGCGTACGGGCCGACCTTCTGCTCCTTGTCGGTCTCGCGACCGGGCTTGTCGAGCGACTTCGACTCCGGCGAGCCCTTCTGAAGCAGCCAGACCGTCAAGATGATGAACAGGAAGAACTGGAGATATTCGGACTGCCAGTTCTCGGCCACGTCGACGCCGAAGCTGGCCGAGGTGACGTAGCGCCAGAACGCGATGTCGGGCAGCCCGGAGGCGCGCTGCGCGTCGTTGAACTGGGCCAGCCCGGCGAAGGCCTGCCCGACGAGCACGATCAGGAAGAGCACGCCGAAGACGAGCCCTATCCCGTTCTCCCGCAGGAACCGCTTCATCGGTGCAACACCCCCAGCGTGATGACGTACGCCAGGCCGGCCCCCACCAGCAGGAGCAGGAGGACGAAGAGCGCGCGCATGTCAGTCGCCCTCCACCGAGCAGTCGTAGGGGCGGGACGCCTGCGGCGTGCAGCCGGCCGCCACCACCCGCCAGCCCTCGGGGAAGGCGGCCAGGAAGATCGTGTCGTCGGTCAGCTTGACCTGCGCCCACTGCCCGTAGACGGAGGTCTCGACGACCTGGCCGGGCCGCGGCAGGCTTTTGTCCAGGATTGCCTCGGGGCACGGCTCGTCCTCGGCCACCGACTTCGCCGTCTCCGGCGCCAGGGCCGCGCACGCCGCGTCACCGTCACCGGCCTCGACCGCGCTCAGCAGCCGCGCCGCGACGCCGGCGGCGGCACCCTCCTGATCGCCGACCGTGGCGCACCCGGAGATCGACGCCACCACCATCAGCGCTGCCAGAGATCGACGCACCCGGCCAGCATGCCCCAAAACGCGGCGGTCCAATCATGATCGGCCCGCTAAGCCCCCCGGTCGGGTAGGGCGCCGGCCCGCTCGGCGTCGCGCAGGGCGTGCTCGGCCCAGCCCACGCGCTGCGCGCTGAGCCCGGCCATGCGGGCTTGGTGCACGGCCTCGCGCAGCAGACGCAGAGCCTCGGGCAGGTTGCCGGCGGCCATCTCGGCCTCGCCCAGCGCCAGCGTGCCGGTGGCCACCCGGCGCGGGTCGCCGTAGCGCTCGCGCAGCACCTGCGACATGCGCAGGTGGCGCAGGCCGCGCTCGGAGTCGCCGGAGACGAAGACGTGGAAGAAGCCGATGTGGCGGTGCACCTCGGAGCGGACCATCTCGTCGGCGTAGCGCTCGGCCAGGGTCAGCGCCTCGGTGTAGAACGGCATCGCCGTGCCCCAGTCGCCGCGCAGCACCTGGTGGACCAGGCCCAGCCCGAACAGCGACTCGGCGGCGCCGGCCGGGTCGTCGACCTCGCGCTGGATCAGCAGGGCCTCGGCGAACAGCCGTTGCTCGCCGGCCCAGTCGGCCCGGGTGAGGTCGCCCGAGATGGCGGCGAAGTGCGCGAGCATGCCGAGCCGGGTCAGGGCGGTCGCCTCGGCGACCCGTTCCCGCTGCGCGTGGGCGCGGTCGCGGGCGGCTTCGAGCATCTGGCGTGCGGGCAGGAAGTCGCCGGTCCGGAAGGCGGCCTCGAGCATGGCCTCGTTCCCGGCGGCGAGCAGCGCCCCGGAGGTCGGTTCGCTCCCCATGGGACGGTACGTTACCGGCCGGGGACGCTCTGTGGTTACCCGCTGTCGCGTACGACCAGAGTGGGATGAAAAGTCACCGAGCGCGGCAATCGTCCGGGCGAGGCGATGTGCGCGAGCAGCACCTCGGCCATCTCGGCCGCCATCTCCTCGACCGGCTGGCGCACCGTGGTCAGCAGCGGACGGCAGTCCAGGGCCGCGCTGGAGTCGTCGAAGCCGACCACCGCCACGTCCTCGGGCACCCGGCGGCCCAGGTCCTGCACCGCCCGTAGGGCGCCCTCGGCCATCAGGTCGCTGGCCACGAAAAGCCCGTCGATGTCGGGGTGCTGGGAGAGGAGCCGCCGGGCCGCGGCCTCGCCACCGGCCCGGGTGAAGTCGCCCTCGATCGAGGGCACGTCATGCCCCCGCAGGTGGGCGCGGAAGCCCTCCAGCCGGTCGAGGCCGCTCGGGATGTCGAGCGGCCCGCTGATCGTGGCCAGGCGCGTGCGGCCCAGCGACAGCAGCCGGTCGGCGGCCAGCCGGGCGCCGAGCCGCTGGTCGACGTCGACGTAGCTGACCGCGATGGGCGAGGTCGGCCGGGCCGAGACCACGGCCGGGATGCCGAGCTCGTGCACCTGGCGCGGCAGCGTGTCCTGCTCGTGGCTGCTGATCAGCAGCACCCCGTCCACATGACCCTGCCGCAGGTAGCGCATCACCTGGTGGTGGTCGGTGGAGTCGGTCGGTATGACCACCAGGTGGATGTCGTGCGGGCGCAGGGCGCCGGTCGCGCCCGCGGTGACCCGCCCGAAGTACGGGTCGGTGAAGATGCGGTTGAGGAACGAGTGGTTGTCCGGCCGGTCGGGCTCGCTGATCACCAGCGCCACCGAGTTGGAGCGGCGGGTGACCAGGCTGCGGGCGGCCACGTTGGGCACGTAGCCGGTCTCGGCGATGGCCCGCTGGACCACCTCCCGGATCTTGGCGTCCACGCTGGTGGCGCCATTGATCACCCGGGACACCGTTGCCCGGGAGACACCCGCCGCCTCGGCGACCTGGTCCATGGTCGGATGGCGGGGCCGGGGTGTCATGGCAAGGTGTGGGCGGAAAACCGGGCTTTCCGAGCCGGGAGGAAGCCCGTTACGGCCCGCCGGCGATCCGTCAGGCACGAGCGGGTTCGGGTCGGCGGGTATAGGCCCATCCGTCGGCACGTTGCAACAGCCGGACGTGCCGGTGGTCAATGCCCTGGATCAGGCCCGCACTGGTGCGGATGTTGAAACGGCCGGTGCTCCGGACGGCGACCCGCCCGGTGTGGGTACCTCGCTTTACGCCGGTCGGGACGACAGCACGGACGAGGTCCCCGGTCGCGAACCCGTGCACGCGTTTCGTGCGCGGCAGCCGCAGCCGCGGGAACCCGTACCGGTCAGTGCGGGCGCGACTGTAGCTGCCTCGGCCGGCCGAGGTCGCGACCATCGTTGTGGACGGCCATCGCATCATCGAAGCCAGCTCGCCGACGTGCATCGCGTCCAGCGTGTGGGTCTTCGGTGCGCCGGTCCGGTGCCGGTTCCATTTCGTACGTCCACCGGTGGCCACCCGGACCGGTAACCCCGTGCCGGTCAGCGCACTCCACAACGCCCACCGCGTCGACGTTGCCGCTGCCGCGTCCCGCAGTGGCGCCTTCGCCTGCCGGCGGATCCGGGCCAGCACCGCCGGCCGGTCGGTGAGGAACACCTCGACCGGCAGGGACCCCTTCTCCTGGTTACACGGGATACACGCCAAGGTCAGATTCGAGACTCGGTCCGACCCGCCGCGGGATCTCGGCTCAATGTGGTCAGAGTTGAGCGGCACGTTGGTGGCCTGGCAATACGCGCACCGGCGCTTCCACTTCTCCAGTAGGTACTCGCGGATCTCGTAGCCGGCGAGTTCTCCGGACTGATAGGCGACACCAGAAACGTTCGGGTCTTGCAGCAGCTGAGTGTCGAACGCGACCCGCTCAACATGCAACCTGGTGATCGGCGCCCAGCGGAGTAGCCGGGTAACCCACGACATGGTCGTCTCGACCCGGTGCCGCAGCGACGGCGCCAACCAGCCTGTCGGCCTGGCCCGATTGGTGAACCGGGGTGCCCGATACCGCAGATTGCGCGACCGGCGGCCGCGACGCCGCCCCGCTCGTGCGGTCAACTTGTCCCGGATCTGCCCGCCACGATGCCGCACCTCGATGGCGAACAGACCCGCTCGGTTCCCCTCCTTCGCGGTGAACATCGCGATGCCGGTCGCCTTGGAACCGGGATCGATGCCTACCTCGGCGCCTTGAATCGTGGACTGTTCGATCGTGCGGTCTTTGAGCCGGACGACGAACGGTGTGTGTCGGTGCACGACCGCCCGGCCGGCGCCCAGCAGCGTCCGGGCACGGGCAGGAGTGCACGGTTGCAGCGGTCGGCCGTGCTTGTCCAGGACGAGCACGACCGGGTGAGTTGGTGGGGTCGCAAGGCCCCGGCCTCCGGACGGTTGCCCGTCCGGGTGACGCCGTCGCCCCGGAGCAACCGGGGTGGCGGGCTCCCCTCGCCCATGTCGCACACCAGGTACCGCAACACTGTCACGGTGTCCGCGCCCCGTTTCGTGCACTCTCGTCGGCTTGTCTGCTGACACGGATTCCAGAGCAGCCCGCTGAGGAAGCACAGGCTGGTGGGTCTTCGATCTTGTGTGCAACGTAGTCACCTCCTTCAAGGTGCCTTGGGCTGGTCAGCCGTCCCTTTCACACCGAGCCTGCTCGCGCAGGCTCGGTGCTTCAGGGCCGAGAAGCTGACGGCGTTCGTTATAACACCCGGTTCATCCTACGGATGTCCGTCGGTGCCGCACTTGACGATGATCCGAATGCAGTCGTTGACCCGCCGGGCCAACTCGTCCACCGGCCAGGCGTTGAAGAAGTCGCCGTGCATCGTGTAGCCCGGTCCCGAGGCCAGCCGGAAGTTGGCCGGGTTGCCGTTGACCGGGTACCGCATCACCTGGCGCAGCTTCGGCACCACCACGGGGTGGCTGGCCGGGCAGGCGTTGTTCACCGGATAGGCCATGTGGCTCTTGTGATCGGCCGAGTCCAGGTTGACGCCGTCCCAGCAGTGCGGGAAGTCCAGGTAGGACTCCAGCATCGTGCCGGCCGGGCAGGTCACGAAGTTCGGCGACGAGCCCACCTCACCCGCGTGCAGGCACGACCAGCGGGCGATGGTGTTGTCGGCCGGGCCGGTCGCCTTGGCGTTGCCGGCCACGATCCGCAACCCGAGCGGGAACGGCTGGGTCTGCGCGATCAGGTCGTCCCGCACACCCTCACCCAGGTAGTAGAAGATGCCCGTGGTGGGCTCGACCGGGGTGTTGCCGTTGTAGAGCGTCGGGATCCAGTACGACGACTTGTCGATCGACGGGTTGCAGTTGCTGTTCGCGTTGAGCAGGTCCTGCGTGGTCGTCGACGCGTTGGTCACCTCGCTGCCGAAGAAGCTGTGCATGTGCGAGGCGCCGGGCAGGTTGGGGAAGATGATCGGGTCGTCGGGCAGGCGGTGACTGAACGGGCAGTCGGCCAGGAACTCGGCCACCCGCACGGCGCCCGGCGGGATGGTCGGCGTCGTGCTGCCGCCGCCACTGCCGTACACCTGGAACTCCGTCAATGAGACGCCCCACTGGGTCGCCCGGGCCGTCGTCTCGAGCCGCACGTAGCGGCCGCTGCCGGTGACGGTCAGCGCCTGGCGGCCACCCGTGCCGGCGTTCGTGCTGAAGAGGGTGGTCCAGGTGGAGCCGTTGGCCGACGCCTTGACGCTGAAGGCCCGGGCGTACGCGGACTCCCAGTTCAGCACGACCGACGAGATCGTGGCCGTGGCGCCGAGGTCGACCTGGAGCCACTGCGGGTCGCTGAACGCGCTGGACCAGCGGGTGCCGAGGTTGCCGTCGACCGCGTTGGACGCGGGGAAGGCGGCGGACTCGGTCGACGAGGCGGTGACCGGCTTGCCCTGCGAGATCAGGGCGTCGGCGGCGCTCGCACTGGCGGGTACGGCTAGGAGAGAGGCGGCCAGCAGGGCCGCGGCGACCCATCTCATTGGTAAACCCTCACGTAGTCGACGAGCATCTGGGACGGGAACGGGGTGCTGGCGTCGATCGGGCCGGGGAAGTCGCCGCCGACGGCCAGGTTGAGGATCACGTAGAACGGGTGGTCGTAGATCCACGGGCCGCGGGTGTTCTCGACGGTCTCCTTGCTCGCGTAGAAGACCTGGTTGCCGTCGAGCAGGAAGCGCATGCCCTTGCTGTCCCACTCCACCGCCCAGACGTGGAAGTCCTGCGACAGGTCGGCCGTGGCGTACTTCTGGCCGTAGCCGCCGGCACCGTTGTAGGCGGGCGCGTGCAGCGTGGAGTAGGCCTCGCTGGTGTTGCGGCCCAGCACCTCCATGATGTCGATCTCGCCGTTGTACGGCCACGGGCGGCCGGTGAGGAAGTCGGCGCCCATCATCCAGAACGCGGGCCACAGGCCGTTGCCCTTCGGCACCTTCACGCGGGCCTCGACCCGGCCGTACTGCACGTGGAACTTGTTGCTCGTGTTCATCCGGGCCGACGTGTACTGGCGGCCCTGGTAGTCCTGCCGGCGGGCCTCGATGACCAGCGAGCCCTGGCCGTTCATCTGCGCGTTCTCGCTGTTCGGCGTGTAGTACTGGATCTCGCCGTTCTGCGGGACGCCCGGGTCGTACGTCCACTTCGCCTGGTCGGGTTTGGCCCCGGCGGCGCCGTTGAACTCGTCGGAGAAGACGAGCCGGGTGGCGGGGAAGGTGGGGTCGGCCGGCTTGGCCGGCGGGGCGGTGGGGTTGCCGCCGGTGCCGTAGACGCTGAACTCCCACAGCGAGTAGCCGTACGCGCTGCTGCGGGCGGTGCCGTAGAGACGCACGTACCGGCCGGTGCCGGTGGCGTTGATGACGTCCTTGAGGCCGTCGCCGGTGGTGGTGGAGTAGAAGGTGGTCCAGTTGGCGTTGTCGTTCGAGGTCTGCAGCTGGTACGCCCGGCCGTAGGCGGGGTCCCACTGCAGGACGACCTGGCTGATCTGGGCGGTGGCGCCGAGGTCGACCGAGATCCAGCCGGGGTCGACCCAGCCGGTGGTGGAGCTGGTGGCCCAGCGGCTGGCCGGGTCGTTGTCGAACGCCTTGTCCGGGCTGCACGGGTTGCAGTTGACGTCGTTCTGCCAGGAGCTGGCCTGGGCCGGCTTGTTGTAGGACAGGAGCCGGGTGGTTCCGGCCGGCGGGGTCGTGGGCGGCGTCGTCGGGCCACCGTCGCCGGAGAAGACCTGGAACTCCCAGAACGAGTAGCCGTACGCCGCCAGCGCCCGCTCGGTCAGATTGATGCGGACGTATCGGGCCGAGCCGGTGGCGGCGATGCTCTGCTGGCCGCCGGTGCCGGTCGTGGTGGCGTACGCCTGGGTGTAGGTGCTGCCGTTGGTCGAGAACTGGATGGTGAAGGCCTTGGCGTACGCGGCCTCCCAGTTGATGGCGATGCGCGAGACGCTGGTCGTGGCGCCGAGGTCGACCTGCCACCACTGGGCGGCGGAGAACGCGCTGGCCCAGCGCGTGCCGGCGTTGCCGTCGACGGCCTCGGCGGCCTGATAGGCGCCGGCCGCCTCGGTCGAGGAGGCGGTGGCGGTCTTGCCCTGCGACACCAGCACCTCGGCGGCGCGGGCGGGCTGAACGGTGGCGACGAGATAGGCGGCGAACAGGCCGACGAGGCCGGCCACGAGAGCGGCGACCCGGAACGGTCTCTCCAGGACGGGGGATGTCATGGGGCGACTCCAGATGGGGGGATGTGTCAGAGCGATTTCCGGTGGGGGAACACCGTGTGAAAGCGCTCTTCGTGCCGTCACTGTGAACCGGCGTTTCAACCCCTGTCAATGCCTGGTCCCGGCCCGGGAAGCGCTTTCTGATCTTCACGGTACGGATCGACGCAGGTGAGCCCGGAAATCACACGACGGTTCCGGAACCGTCAACCGCGACGGCCGGCGAAGACGAAGACGAAGACGGCCGGCTGGTCCCACGGGAAACCAGCCGGCCGAGATGACCGCGGCGGAGAGGCTAGGCGTCCTCGAGGTCGCCCTCGGTTTCGAGATAGAGCTCCTGAAGGGCACTCAGCGTCTCGGGCGAGGGCGACTCCCACAGGTTGCGGTCGGCCGCCTCGAGCAGGCGCTCGGTGATGCCGTGCAGGGCCCACGGGTTCGACTGCTGGAAGAACTTCTGGTTCTCCGGGTCGAGCACGTAGGTCGCGGCCAGCTGCTCGTACATCCAGTCGGTGACCACGCCGGCCGTCGCGTCGTAGCCGAACAGATAGTCGACGGTGGCGGCGAGCTCGAACGCTCCCTTGTAGCCGTGGCGGCGCATGGCGGCGATCCAGCGCGGGTTGACCACGCGGGCCCGGAAGATCCGCGCGGTCTCCTCGGTGAGGCTGCGGGTCCGCGTGGCGTCCGGGTTGGTCGAGTCGCCGATGTACGCGGCCGGCGCCTTACCGGTCAGCGCCCGCACGGTGGCGATCATGCCGCCGTGGTACTGGAAGTAGTCGTCGGAGTCGGCGATGTCGTGCTCGCGGGTGTCGATGTTCTTGGCCGCGATGTCGATCCGCTTGTAGGCGTTCTCCATGTCGTCGCGGGCCGGCACGCCGTCGAGCCCGCGACCGTAGGCGAAGCCGCCCCACACCGCGTAGACCTCGGCCAGGTCCTTGTCGTCACGCCAGTTGCGGCTGTCGATCAAAGGCAGGATTCCGGCGCCGTACGCACCCGGCCGCGACCCGAAGATGCGGGTGGTGGCCCGGCGCCAGTCGCTGTGGCGGGCCTGGTCGGCGAGGGCGTGCTCACGGACGAAGTTGTCCGGCTCATCCAGCTCGGCGACCATCCGGAAGGCGTCGTCGAGCATGGCCACCACGTGCGGGAAGGCGTCCCGGAAGAACCCGGAGATCCGCACGGTCACGTCGACCCGCGGGCGCCCGAGCTCCTGCCGGTCGATGGGCTCGAGCCCGGTGACCCGGCGCGAGGCGGGATCCCAGACCGGCCGGCAGCCGATGAGGGCCAGGATCTCGGCGATGTCGTCACCGGCCGTACGCATGGCGCTGGTCCCCCACGCGGAGAGCCCGACCGAGCGGGGCCAGTCGCCGTAGTCGGCCCGATAGCGCTGGAGCAGCGACTCAGCCATGGCCTGGCCGGTCTCCCAGGCGAGCGAGCTCGGAATCGCCTTGGGGTCGACGGAGTAGAAGTTCCGCCCGGTCGGCAGCACATTGATCAGCCCACGAAGAGGCGACCCGCTGGGCCCGGCCGGCACATAGCCGCCATCCAGAGCGTGCAGCAGGTTCCCGAGCTCATCGGTGGTCCGGTCGAGCCGGGGCACGACCTCCCGCGCGGCAAAAGCGAGCACAGCCCGCACGCCGCCGGAGCCCGCGCCGCCCGCGCTCACGCCGACCGCCCCGGCACTCCCCACTTCGGACATTTCCGAAATTTCGGTTGCGGAATGGGCGGAGGCGGAGGCAACGATGGCAGCGATAGCCGCCTCGTCGCTCGGCCACCCGGCCTCCTCCATCGCCATCACCAAAGCGCGGGCGACCGTCTCGATGCGGTCGGTCTCGGCGGTCGAGGCGCCGTCGTGCAGGCCCAGCGCCTCGCGCAGGCCCGGCAGCGCCGCCACCTGGCCGGCCCACATCTGGCGGGCCCGCAGCATGGCCAGGACCAGGTTGACGCGGGCCTCGCCCTTCGGGGCCGCGCCCAGGACGTGCAGGCCGTCGCGGATCTGCGCGTCCTTCACCTCGCACAGCCAGCCGTCGATGTGCAGGATGAACTCGTCGAACTCCTCGTCGCCGGGCCGGACCGACAGGCCGAGGTCGTGGTCCATCCGGGCCGCCTCGATCAGCGTCCAGATCTGGGCCCTGATCGCCGGCAGCTTCGCCGGGTCGAGGGTGGCGATCGTCGCGTGCTCGTCGAGCAGCTGCTCCAGGCGGGCGATGTCGCCGTACGACTCCGCCCGCGCCATCGGCGGGATCAGGTGGTCGACCAGCGTCGCGTGTGCGCGCCTCTTCGCCTGCGTGCCCTCGCCCGGGTCGTTGACCAGGAACGGGTAGATCAGCGGCAGGTCGCCCAGCGCCGCGTCGGTGCCGTCCGAGGCCGACATGCCCACGTTCTTGCCCGGCAGCCACTCGAGGTTGCCGTGCTTGCCGACGTGGACCACCGCGTGCGCGCCGAAGTCGTCGGCCAGCCACCGGTAGGCGGCCAGGTAGTGATGCGACGGCGGCAGGTCGGGGTCGTGGTAGATCGCCACCGGGTTGGCGCCGAAGCCGCGCGGCGGCTGCACCATGACGACCACGTTCTCGTCGCGCAGCGCGGCCAGCACGATGTCGCCGTTGTCGACGTAGAGCTCGCCCGGCGGCGGCCCCCAGTGCCGTTCGACGGATTCCCGCAAGTCAGCCGGCAGGGTGGCGAACCACGAGGCGTACAGAGAACCGGAGATCCGAACCTTGTTGCCGCTGAGCTGTTCCTCGGTCAGCCAGTCGGGGTCCTGGCCCCCGGCCGCGATGAGAGCGTGAATGAGCCCGTCACCGTCGTACCGGCCGAAGTCTCCGATCTGATAGCCCTTGGCCCGCATCGCCGCCAGCAGGGCGACGGTCGAGGCCGGCGTGTCGAGGCCGACCGCGTTGCCGATGCGCGAATGCTTCGTCGGATAGGCCGACAGCATCAGCACGATGCGCCGCTCGGCCGGCGGGACGTGCCGCAGCCGGGCGTGCGCCACCGCGATGCCGGCCACCCGCAGCGCCCGCTCGGGGTCGGCCACGTAGACCGACAGCCCGTCCGGGTCGATCTCCTTGAACGAAAACGGCACCGTGATGATCCGCCCGTCGAACTCGGGGATCGCCACCTGCGTCGCCGCGTCGAGCGGGGTCAGCCCGTCGTCGCTCTCCTCCCAGGCCGCGCGGCTGCTGGTCAGGCACAGCCCTTGCAGGATCGGCACGTCGAGATCGGCCAGCACGCCCACGTCCCAGGCCTCGTCGTCACCGCCCGCGCCCACGGTGGCCGGCTTGGTGCCGCCGGCCGCGAGCACCGTCACGACCAGGGCGTCCGCCTTGCGCAGTTCGACGAGCAATTCCTCGGGCGCCGTACGCAGGGAGGACGTGAACAACGGCAACGGCCGCCCACCCTTGGCCTCGACCGCCTGGCACAGCGCCTCGACGAAGGTCGTGTTGCCCGCCATGTGGTGCGCGCGGTAGTAGAGCACCGCCACGACCGGGCCCTGCACGTTCGACGTGCGCGGCAGCGGCCCCCACTCGGGCGCGGCCTGCGCCGGGGCGAACCCGTGGCCGGTCAGCAGCACCGTGTCGGAGAGGAAGTCGTGCACCGACTTCAGGTTGTCCGGGCCGCCCTGCGCCAGGTACGCGTGCGCCTCGGCGGCCACACCGGCCGGCACCGTGGAGAGTTTCATCAGGTCGGCGTCGGGCGCCTGCTCCCCGCCGAGCACGATCACCGGGACCGGCCCGGCGAGCAGGGCGTCGAGCCCTTCCTCCCAGGCCCGGCGCCCGCCGAGGATGCGCACCACGACGAGCTCGACCCCGTCGAGCAGCGCCGGAAGGTCGCCCACCTGAGTGCGGGCCGGGTTGGCCAGTCGCCAGGCCGAGCCGCTGGCCCGGGCGCTGAGCAGGTCGGTGTCGGAGGTCGACAGCAGCAGGAACACGCGCGCTCCCCTCGGGGTCCGCGCCCCGGGTCGTAGGAATCCACGGCGACCGGAGTTCCTGGCTCCCGGGCCGGTGAGGCCCGGTGACAGTGGCGGGACCGCGCCGGATTCACACCGGCTTCCTCCGCGGCGTCGCCGCTCGTGACCTCCCACCCTTCCGGGCGCTCCCACCCGCCGTCAAGGAGGGTCCGGCGGTGTGACGATCCCGACCCGAGGATGCGGGCACATCGGTGCACGAACGTAGTATCCGGGCCGTGCCTCCCCCCATCCGCCGGACGAAGGTCGACGCCTGCCCCGGAGCCCTGCGGCTGCATTCAGCCGCCGACGGCCCGCTGGCCCGCGTCCGCCTGCCCGGCGGCATGCTTACCGGCGCCCAACTGGCGGCCCTGGGCGAGATCGGCCCGCTAGAGCTCACGTCTCGCGCGAATCTGCAGCTCAGAGCCCTCAACGACATCGACCCGACGGCCCTCGCGGCCCGGCTGTCGGCCGCCGGCTTGCTGCCTTCGTCGACTCACGAGACCGTACGCAACATCGCGGCCCCACCCCTGGCCGACGCCACGCTGCGCACGTTGGTGACCGGCCTGGACCGCGCCTTGTGCGCCGACCCGGTCCTGGCCGCCCTCCCGGGCCGCTTCCTGTTCGCGCTGGGCGACGTCCCGCTGACCGCCGACCTGGCGGCGGTCCCCGCCTCGGCCGACCACATCGGGACCGCGCCCGACGGGGCCACTCGGGCCGACCACATCGGGGCCGCGCCCGACGGCGCCACCTTCGCGATCCTGCTGGCCGGCCACGACGTGGGTCTGCGCGTGCCCGCGGCCGCCGTCGTCGAGACGCTGCTGGCCGCTGCCCGCGCGTTCCTGGAGGAGCGCGCCGACGTCACCGCCTGGCGCCTGCACGAGATGCCCGACGGCCCGGCCCGGGTCGCCACGAAAATCGGCGCCCCCGGCACGCCCGAGCCCGTGACGCGAACACCCGCACCGACCGCTCTCGGCCTCCTCGACCAGCCCGGCGGCCTGGTCGCGGTGAGCGCGCTGGTCCCGCTCGGCATGCTCGGCGGCGAGGCCCTCCATCTGCTCACGACCGCCCGCCGCCTGGTCGTCACCCCCGCCCGCGGCATCGTCGTGCCCGATCTGGCCCCCGAGGACGCCCGCCGCTGGCAGCGCCGCCTCGAAGAAGCCGGCCTGCCCACCACCGCCGGTTCCCGCTGGACCGGCGTGACCGCCTGCGCCGGCCGCCCCGGCTGCGCCAAGTCGCTGGCCGACGTCCGCGCCGACGCGGCGGCGACCAGCACCTACGCCGAGGGCCTGCCGGTGCATTGGATCGGCTGCGCCCGGGGCTGCGGCAGCCCGTCCGGCCCACACGTTCGAGTTGAGGCAACCCCGGCCGGCTACGCCGTGACCCGGCAACCGACCGGCGAGACGTTCGATGCGATCGCGTCGGCGAGGAGGATCTGATGGAGTACGAGCGCGACGGCGCCGAGATCTACCGGCGCTCGTTCGCCACGATCCGGGCCGAGACCGACCTCAGCGGCTTTCCGTCCGATGTGGCGCGGGTCGCCGTGCGGATGATCCACGCCTGCGGCATGGTCGATCTGGTGCGCGACATCGCGTACAGCCCGAATGTGGCCTCGGCCGCCCGTAAGGCTCTGCTCGACGGCGCCCCGATCCTCTGTGACGCCGAGATGGTGGCCAGTGGTGTCACCCGCAAGCGGCTGCCCGCGAACAACGACGTCGTCTGCACGCTGCGCGACCCTGCGGTGCCGGCCCTCGCGGAGAAGCTGCGGACCACCCGCAGCGCGGCCGCCCTCGATCTGTGGCTCGACCGGCTGGAGGGCTCGGTGGTGGCCATCGGCAACGCGCCGACCGCCCTGTTCCGGCTGCTCGAGATGATCGCCGGCGGCGCGCCCAGGCCCGCCGCCGTGCTGGGCATCCCGGTCGGTTTCATCGGGGCCGCCGAGTCGAAGGACGCGCTGGCGCTGTCCGATCTGGACCATCTGATCGTGCGCGGCCGCCGTGGCGGCAGCGCGATGACGGCCGCCGCGGTGAACGCGCTGGCCTCGGAGGCGGAGTGAGCATGGCGGGACGGCTTTACGGTGTCGGCGTCGGACCGGGCGACCCCGAGCTGATCACGGTGAAGGCGGCCCGGTTGATCGCCGGCGCCGACGTGGTCGCCTATCACGCGGCCCGGCACGGCCGCAGCAACGCCCGCGCGATCGCCGCCTCCCTGCTGCGCGAGGAGCAGATCGAGGAGCCGCTGATCTATCCGGTGACCACCGAGAACACCGATCACCCGGGCGGCTATCAGGGCGCGATCGACGAGTTCTACGCCGAGGCCGCCGGCCGCCTGGCGGCCCATCTGGACGCCGGCCGTACGGTCGTCGTGCTGGCCGAGGGTGACCCGTTCTTCTACGGCTCGTACATGCACATGCACAAGCGGCTCGCCCACCGCTACGAGACCGAGGTCGTGCCCGGCGTGACCTCGGTGAGCGCCGCCAGCGCCGTCCTCGGCCGCCCGTTGATGGAGCGCGACGAGACGCTGACCGTGCTGCCCGGCACGCTGCCCCCGGCCGAGTTGGCCGCCCGCCTGTCCGGCACCGAGTCGGCCGCCGTGATGAAGCTGGGCCGCACCTTCGAGGGGGTCCGCGAGGCCCTCGACCGGGCGGGCCGGCTCGAGGACGCCTGGTACGTGGAGCGCGCCACCACCGACCGCGAGCGTTCCGCCCCCTTCGCCGACGTGGACCCCGAGTCCGTCCCGTACTTCTCCCTGGCCCTGCTGCCGAGCCCGGCCGCCACCGCTTTCGCCGCTTCCACCACCCACGCCGCTTCCACCACCCCCGCGGCCTCCACCACCCCCGCGGCCTCCACCACCCCCGCGGCCTCCACCACCCCCGCGGCCTCCACCACCCCCGCGGCCTCCACCACCCCCGCGGCCTCCATCACTTCCGCGGCCTCCATCACTTCCGCGGCCTCCATCACTTCCACTGTCGACAAATCCGAAAAATCCGACAGGTCGGAGCGGGAGCGGCACGGGGAGCCCGAAAGGCAGGCGGAGCGCGAGGGGCAGACGGAGCGCGAGGGCCAAGCGGAGCGCGAGGGCCAAGCGGAGCGCGAGGGCCAAGCGGAGCGCGAGGGCCAAGCGGAGCGCGAGGGGCAGACGGAGCGCCAAGGCCAAGCGGAGCGCCAGGGCCAAGCCGAGCCGGAAGGGCAGGCGGGCCGGGCCGGCCGGGCGGGCCAGGTGACGGTCGTCGGGCTCGGGCCGGGTGATCCGCGCTGGCTCACCCCGGAAGCGAAGGCGGCGCTGGCCGACGCGGACGACCTGATCGGCTACGTGACCTATCTCCAGCGCGTCACACCGGGGCCGCACCAGACCCTGCACCCGTCCGACAACCGGGTCGAGGCCGAGCGGGCCGCCTTCGCCCTCGACCTGGCCAAGCGCGGCCGCCGCGTCACCGTCGTCTCCTCCGGCGACCCCGGTGTCTTCGCCATGGCCGCCGCGGTGCTCGAGGTGGCCGAGGACCCGCAGTGGAAGGACGTCCCGGTGCGGATCGTTCCCGGCCTGACCGCGGCCCAGGCCGTGGCGAGCCGGGCCGGCGCCCCGCTCGGGCACGACTTCTGTGTCATCTCGCTCTCGGACCGGCTCAAGCCGTGGCCGGTGATCGAGGGCCGGCTGACCGGCGCCGCCGCGGCCGACCTGGTCATCGCCCTCTACAACCCGGCCTCGAAGACCCGGCGGGAGCAGCTCGTGCGGGCCCGCGCGGTGCTCCTGGAGCACCGGGCGCCCGAGACCCCGGTGGTCGTGGGCCGCGACGTCGGCGGCCCTGACGAGTCGGTGCGGGTGACCACGCTGGGCGAGCTCGACCCGGCCACGATCGACATGCGGTGCCTGCTGATCATCGGATCGTCGCAGACCCGCGCCGTGTCCCGCGGTGACGGCACCACGGTCGTATACACGCCCCGCCACTACCCGGTCTGATCACAGGTGCCTTGACAACCGGGACGCACCGCGGCGCAACCGCGATGCAATCAGCACTCTTCGACACCCGGCAGGCAGTCCGCCGAATTGAGGGTCACTTCCGCACCCCATTCGTCTGACTGAAGGGCACGAACCCGGTGATCTCCCCTCGCCACTGCGCCGCCGTGCTGGCCTCGTCGCTGCTCCTGGGCATCGGCCTGGTCGACTCCGCCGCTTTCGCGAAGACCACGACCACGACCACCACGACCGTCAAGGCCGCCACCACGACGTCGTCCGTGCCCACCCTGGCCAGCCGCCTCAACGCCGTCAAGACCGCCAAGACCCTCAACTACTACCCGTCGGCCGCCGGCTGGTCGAAGATGTGGACCAGCTGGGACGCCGCCAAGATCGACGCTGATCTGGCCAAGGCGGCCACGCTGGGCACCAACAACATCCGCATCATCGTCTTCCCGACGACGTTCGGCTGGCCCACCCCGTCGGCCACCTACGTCAACCGGCTCGACCAGTTCGTCGACATGGCCGGCGCCCGCGGGATGTCGGTCAAGTTCACGCTCTTCGACTGGTGGGACGGCTACACCGACGTCGACCGCAGCATCACCTGGGCCAAGACCGTGCTCGCGCCGTACAAGAACGACAACCGGGTGATCTCGGTCGAGCTGCAGAACGAGTTCAACCCGGACAACACCGCCGCGGTCGCCTGGGCCAAGAAGATCGTTCCGGCCGTACGCTCCGCGTTCCCCACCATGCCGCTGACGTTCTCGGTCGACGGGGGTCAGGGCGCCAAGGGCATGGCCAAGATCAAGGCAGCGCTGACCGCGTCCCCGATCGACTACTACGACTACCACTTCTACGGCAACTCCGAGCGCGCCCTCGCGATGATCAACCAGGCCGAGGCCACCGTCGCCCCGGCCCCCATGGTGATCGGTGAGACCGGCCTGAACACCCTGCAGAACTCCGAGGGCGAGCAGGCGGCCTTCCTGGGCCGCGTGTTCGAGGCGGCCGAGATCGCCGATGTGCCGGTCGCGCCGTGGACGCTTGTCGACTCGGCACAGGGTTCGATCCCGACCTCGGCCGTCTCCAAGCTGCCCGGGCAGTACTACTACGGCCTGTTCCGCCTCGACGGCACCGCCAAGCCGGCCGCCGCCGTGGTCAAGGCCGGCTGGGCCGGCGCGGCCATGCCGGCCACCCTGATGGACCCCGGCTTCGAGCTGTCGGCCGGACAGAGCCCGTGGCGCGAGTACCTGCCCGAGCTGGGCCTGGCCACCAAGACCCAGGCGGTGAAGCGGACCGGGTCATGGTCGGTGACCATGTCCAACACCGGCAAGAGCGCGGCCGGCTCGCCGTCCTACCGGGTCGCCCCGGTCACGCCGGTGAAGTCGAACCAGAAGTGGCACGCCGAGGTGTGGGCCCGGGGCAACGCCACCACCGGCACCACCCAGATCGCGCTGAGCTGGTTCGACATCAACGACAAGTGGCTGGGCGGCGTGGCCTCGAACTGGCTGCCGAACGGCACGGTGGGCTGGACCAAGCTGGCGGTCGACGGCGTCGCCCCGGCCGGCTCGGCCAGCATGCAGGTTCACATCAAGTCGGGCGAGAACAAGGGCACGGTCTGGTTCGACGACGCGGTGATCACCGCGTCCTGAGGGACCGGCACCACGCCGATCTCCATGAACAGGCGCTCATAGGCGGCCACCGACCGCTCCCACGAGGAGGGGTCGGTGTGCCGCCTGCCCGCTTTTTCCGAAAAGGCAGACACGATCGACGAAGCCAGTGCCGAAGGCGACGCGGCGGGCGCGAAAACAGCACCCGTGTATTCCACCGCGGCCTCCACGAGGCCTCCCACGGCAGTGACCACGACCGGCAGCCCATGACTCATCGCGATATGGAGCGGCCCACTGGCCGAGCTGCGCCGATAGGGCAGCACCACGACATCGGCCGCCGCGAAGAACCCGTCCACCTCGGCGTCGGTGACATAGCGGTTGACGAAGGTGATGCGGGATGCGGCCGGCGACGCTGCGATCAGGTCCCCGGGCAGCGTCCAGCCCTCCCACGTCTCCCCCACCACGGTGAGCTCGTAGTCGTCCGGCAGGAGAGCAAAGGCTTCGATCAGATCTTCGAGGCCTTTGTACGGTCGGATGGTGCCGAAGAAGAGCAGGCGACGGCGGCCGGAGGCAGCGGCTCGGGGCGCGGGAACCACATGGTGGTCGAACGGCCCGTGGAGCGCGATCTCGTCCGGGACGCCCGTCAAGTCGTACGTCTGCCGCAGCGCGACCCGGTCGAAGCGCGAGTGGACCACGATGCCGTCCGTCCTGCGCAGCAGGGGACGAATGAGCTTGCGGCAGTAGAGCGAGGCCCACTTGTGCGCGGCCTCGCCGGTGTCCTGCACCTCGTGGAACTCGACCACGATCTTGATGCCCAGGAGCCGGGCCACAAAGCACAGCATCAGGTACGAATGGAGCACCGTCCCCGTCCACCATTGCAGCACCAGCACGTCGGGCCGGAACGTGCGCAGGAAGCGCACGGCCCGGATCAGGCTCGGCACGGCCCACCAGTCGATCCCGTCGAAGACCCGCACCCCGTCCGCGTAGTCGAGGTCGTTCAGGCGCTGCCCGACGCGGGAACGCCCCGGGTAGAGCCGGGTCGGCAGCAGCTGGCGCATGAGGATCGCGCCGACCTCGTAGCGGCCGGCCAGCGCGTTGCTCAGCCGGCAGGTGTAATAGCTGATCCCGGAGAGGAACCGCCAGCCGGATCCGACCACGACGATCCGGGTGGTGGGGCTTTCGTCAGGCGACGCACTCACGGTAGACCTCCTCGATCTGCGGGACGACGCGCGCGGCGGTGTAGTCGAGGCCGCGCTGGTGACCGGCCACACGCAGCCGGTCGGCCAGGCCGGGCTGGGTGAGCACCCGGACGATGGCGGCGGCGAGCCAGACCGGATCGCCCGGCGGCACGTGCAGGCCGGTCTCGCCGTCGCGGATCATGTCGGCCAGCCCGCCCGTCCTCGACGCGATGAGCGGGGCCCCGGCCAGCAGCGCCTCGACCGCGACCTGGCCCATGGCTTCCAGCAGGGACGGCACCACGCCGGCCGCGGCGCCGTGCCAGGCGGCCATCACCTCGTGGTGGGGCACGTTGTGCCGCACGACCACTCCCTCCGGGATCGGCG
The DNA here is from genome assembly GCF_900215205.1 of Paractinoplanes atraurantiacus. Taxonomy (GTDB): domain Bacteria; phylum Actinomycetota; class Actinomycetes; order Mycobacteriales; family Micromonosporaceae; genus Actinoplanes; species Actinoplanes atraurantiacus. The sequence continues at coordinate 237,149 of NZ_OBDY01000010.1, read as the reverse complement.
GAGTGTCGTGCCGCGGCGTGCCGACGCAGACCAGCGGCGGCTTGTCGTCGCCGAGCCGCTGATAGGCGTCGAAGAGCACGTCGATGCCCTTGTGCGGGCCGAGCGCGCCGACGAACAGCAGATAGGGCCGGTCCGGCAGCCAGGACGGCCGGGGCGTGCGGCGGGCCAGCTCGTCGAGGCCGTCCGGCACCAGGCTGCTGATCACCTTGACCGGCAGGTCGCCGGGCACGCGCCCCTGCGACAGGGCGTCGGCGACGGCCGGGGAGATCGCGGTCAGCGCGTCGATGCCGCGGTGCCGCTGCGAGCGCAGGGCCGTGGTGAGCAGGGCCGCGCGGGGCCGCCCGTACTGGCCGGAGGCGCACGGCAGGCAGCGGCCGAGCCGGGGACCACCGCAGGTCTTGTCGTTGCGGGTGAAGGTCTTCTTGACGCAGGTGAGCCCGAAGTCGTGGGCGGTGTGCACATGCGGCCGCCCGAGCCGGCCGAACCGCAGCGGCAGATAGCTGTACATCAGCCAGTCGTGGCTGTGGACCACGTCGTAGTCGTTCTCGCGCAGATGGGACCGGATCGCCGCCATGGTCAGCGGGTCGGCCGTGGTCGGGTGGAACGGCTTGGACGCGTCCTCGTTCATGCCCGGCAGCACGGTGGTGGCCACGCTGCGGACGCGTGTCACACGTACCCCGTTGATCAGCTCGTCGTGCGCCGCCCGCGGCGTCGCCAGGGTGAGCACGGTGACCTCGTGCCCGCGCCGGACCAGCTCCTCGCTGCTGGTGGCGATGCTGCGCTCAAGCCCGCCGATGATCGGCGCGTACAGGTTGGACAGGTGCAGGATCTTCAACATCTCTCCCAGGGGAACGACGACGGAGGGCGATGACGGCGACGACGAGAGCCCCCACGCACTGCCCGGCCAGCCAGGCGATGCCGGCGCCCTCGATGCCGGTGCCGGGCAGCCAGACCCAGGCCAGGGCCAGGCAGGTGGCGGCCATCAGCAGGTTGAGGCGCAGGCAGCGGCGGTACCGGCCGAGCGAGCGCCAGTGCGCCACGGCCAGGTTGGTGATCGCGTCGGGGATCGCGGCCAGCACGAGGATCCGCAGCAGCAGCTCACCCTCGGCCGCGTAGCCGGCGCTGAACAGGCCGAGGATCTGCTCGCCGCCGGTGAACAGGACGAGCGCCGGCAGACCGATCACGGCCAGCACGACCAGGGCGGCGCGAGGCAGGCCGGCCGCCGACTTGTTGGCCCGTTCGGCGTACATGGCCGAGGCCACCGCGGGCGACACCATGAACAGCACCGAGGCGGTCATCCAGGCCACGTAGAAGTGCCCGTTCGCCTCGGCGCCGAGCCGGGCCGTGACCAGCACCGGCAGCAGGGCACTGGGCCCGGCCTGGGCCAGGTTGATCAGGTGGTGCCCGGTCAGCGAGCTCCGCAGGTGCGGCAGCTCGGCGCTGATCCCGGCGCCCCGCAGTTTCGCTCCCGGACGCAGCCGGGTCAGGCTGACCCCGAGGGTGTACGCCGTGACGGCCACCGAGGGCACCGTCCAGGCCAGCAGCACCGCCGCCGGCCCGCCCACGCCGCACCAGATCAGCGCGGCCAGGGTGAGCACCTTGCCGACGGCCACGCCGAGGTTGCGCCCGAGCATGCCGTGGCTGGCCCGGTGGGCGATGAAGACGTAGTCGAGCAGCGTCGACGCGGTCAGCGCGACCGCGGTGACGATCAGCGCCGGGGCCCCGCCGGCGCCGGCCAGGAACGCGAAGTTGGCGCCCAGTGCGGGCAGCAGGGCCGCGGCCAGGAACGCCGCGAGGGCGGTCGACGAGCAGCCGAGCAGCAGGCCGGCGCTGACGATCCGCGACCAGGCGGCCAGGCCGGCCCCGGGCAGCCGCTGGATGAACATGTGCCCGGCGCCCAGATTGGACACCATGCTGACAACGGTGGCGACCGAGATCAGCGCGGTCGCCGTGCCGATGGCCGGCTGCGGCAGCTCCCGCGCCGCGAGCAGCCAGTACAGGTAGCCCAGCCCGGCCGTGCCCACAGTGCTCCCCATGATCAGCACACTGTTCCGGGCCAGCGAGTCCCGAGCGACAGCCTTCAGCACGACCCCACCCCACGCCCCCTCACCACACCGGCCCCGGCCCCCACCCCACGTCCGTAGAGGACGGTGCTCGTGGTGCCGAGGCTGACTTCGATGCGGTGCAGGCAGCCGTCCGGGGGCGGGGACGGCACGAAGACCTCGAGAGCCCGCGTCGTGTCGGCGGCGATCCGCAGTGGGCGGGCCGAGACCAGCCGCTCGCCGACGCGGACGCGAAGCGGTTCGACCGCGGGCGGTGAACCGGCGCTGCTCACCCTCAGCGGCAGCATCAGGCCGCCGGCCGGGATGCGCACGGGGCCGGTGACGTCACCGGCCCAACCGTTCAGCGCGAGGCTCGTATATCCCGGCTCCGGCGGGTGCGGCATCCGGGCGTACATCTGAACCGCCGCCATTCCCACGACCAGCGTGAGCACACCGGGGATGGCGATCGCGAGGGCGGTGCGGGCCAGACGCGGATCATCCGCCACCTTGCCCGCCCGCTCGCGGACCAGCACCACCACGGTCACCACGAGCAGCATCACCCCGAGCCCGGCGGTGATCGACTCGGCCCGGATCCGTACGCCGGCCGCGTGCAGGGCGATCGCGGTGAACGGCAGGCTGACCAGGCCGGCCGCGGTGGCCAGGCCGAGGCGGGCCAGGGCGGGCATGGTCTCGGCGGCCAGCGCGCGCAGCCACAGCTCGCCCAGCACGAGCAGCACGGCCAGCAGCACCACCGGGAAGACCAGCGGCGCGCCGCGGCCGAAGGCCAGCAGGAGCAGCCCGGCCGAGCCGGCGGTCAGCAGCCGGAAGGTCGTCATCGTCCGGCCCGCGCGAAGTCGAAGCGGTAGATCGCGATGTTGCCGCTGTCGTAGATCTTGATGGTCCACGGTGTGCGGTCGAACTTGGTCAGCTGGCCGAGCGTGAACGCGGGCCGCCCGTCGTGCGGGACCGGCTCGTTGGTCTCGAAGTAGATCTGGATCTCCGGCACCTCCCGGGCCATCCGCTTGTCGACGATCAGGTAGCCGAACCGCCACGCGCTGAGCTGCTGGATCAGCTGCCGCGGCGCGGGCTGGCCGGGCTGGGTGAGATAGAGGTCGTACGTGGGGAAGGTGACCGAGCCGGTGACCGGGTTCTGCCCGCCGTACGAGCCGAAGATCAAGCCGGAGTAGCGGTCGGCCACGATCCGCAGCTCGCGTCCCTGTGTGGCGCGCAGCCAGGCCGACGCCGCCCGCACCTCGGGAATGGACGAGCGGGTGTCCGAGCCGAAGACCGGCGGGCCGGGGAAGCGGTAGGACGGGTTCATCCCGGCCGCGGTGTTGCCGATCATCGCGATCGCGCCGACGGCGAGCAGCAGGGCGGCCGCGGTGGTCTTGCCGAGCCTGCTCACCGGGCGGTCGAGCAGCGCCACCACCAGCGGCGCGACGACCAGCGCGATGCCCAGGTAGCTGAACGCCCACGACCGCCGCGCGCCCTCGGCGCCGGACGGGGTGAGGATCAGCAGGGCGGCCGGGAAGTAGAACGCGCCGAGCACGAGCATCGCCAGCGCGCCGCTGCGGGCCACCGGCTCGGTGCCGTGGCCCCGGCGCAGGCGCAGCGCGGCGGCCGCCATCGCGACCGCGGCCAGGCCCTGCGCCCCGAACGCGGCCGCCTGCTCCCACCAGGGTGCGACCGACGCGCGGAACAGTGTCCGGCCGCCACCGCCGCCGTCGCCGGCCATCCCGGCGATCTGGTCGAGGGCCCGGGCCAGGTACGGGTCGAGATAGCCGGTGGTGCGCGGCGCGACCAGCACCAGCCAGGCCACGACCAGCGCCGCCGCGGCCAGGGTGAGCCCCCACGCGGTCAGTGGCACCGCGACCGGCGTGCCCCGGCGCACGGCCCGGACGGTGACCACCAGGCAGATGATGATCATGACGGCGATCAGGGCGATGGCGGTCAGGTGGTGGGTGGCGATGGTGGCGCCGGAGAGCATCACGGTCACCGCGGCCCAGCCGGCGCGGGAGCGGCGGGCCGGGCCGCGCATCGCCCGGTGCAGCGCCACCAGCGTCCACACCAGCAGCGCGATCGCCAGCGACTCGTAGCCGAACTGGGTGTCGAAGAACAGGAACGAGCTGTTCAGGCTGTAGATGATCGCGGAAACGGCGGCGATCCGGCCGTCCTGCCAGATCTCCTCGGCCAGTACGGTCACGCCCAGCACCACGAGCACGTGGGCGGCGGCCAGCACGAGCAGCGCCGCGTGCCAGATCGAGATGCCGGTCAGCGCGCTGACCGAGGCAACCGTCGAGTGCAGGCCGGGGAAGTCACCGACCACCTTGACGATCGGGTTCTGCTCGAAGAGGCGGCCGTCGAGCAGGATCTCCTTGCTCTGCCGCCAGTGGGCGAACTCGTCGTGGTAGAGCGGCCCGAACGGGTTGCGCAGCAGCTTGGGCAGAAACGTGAAGCCGGCGTACCCGGCCAGCACGGCGACGCGCAGCCGTGTGCTGGTCGACCGGCGCACCGCCCAGCCGGCGGCGGGCAGCGTGAAGACCAGCATGCCCAGCCAGAACAGGCCGAACTGGGTGCCGCGGTCCCACTCGGCGGCCCGGTTGGCGGCCACCAGCAGCGCCGCCCCGGCCGCCCCCGCGACGGTCAGGGAGGCGGCGCACCACATCGGCCGGCTTCTCGCCGGTGCGTACACCGGGCGCGTCCGCTCGGCCGGGCGAGCCTCGGTCAGGGTCATCGGCCGGCCTGTTGGATGACCCGGACCGGCGGGGCGACGCCGGCGTAGATCTCCCGGGTCGCCACCACGACGTCGTGCCAGGTGGGCAGCGGGTTGCGGCCGAGGGTGGCCCGCTCCGCCTCGGCCGCGGTCAGCAGCGCCTCGGCCAGCGCCGCCTCGTCGTCCGGGTTGACCAGCCACAGCGGCACCCCGGGCCCGGCCATCGCGGCCAGTTCCCGGTGGGCCGGGATGAACGACGCCACCGTCGGGATGCCGGCGGTCAGCGCGTCGGCCACGGCCATCCCGAACGCCTCGTGCTCGGAGGCCGAGACCAGGGCGGCCGCGGTGGCCATCCGGACGGCGAAGGCGTCGTCCGGCAGCCGGCCGTGAAAGGTCACCCGCTCCGGCCCGAGACCGAGCCGGCGGGCGAGCTGTTCGAGCTCGTCACCGGCGGGCCCCGAGCCGACCACGTCGAGCCGGTGGTCGGCGGGCAGATGGACCATGGCCCGGATCACCCGGTCGACCCGCTTGTAGCGCTCCAGCCGGCCGACGCAGAGCAGGGACCTGCCCTCCTCGGCGGCGACGGTGGCCACGGGCAGCGGATCGGTGCCGTTGGGCACCACCACCATCCGCTCCCGGGCCTCCGGGAAGTGCTGGATCAGCAGCTCCCGCTCGGCCCGGGTGACGCAGATGATCCGGGCCGCGCGGGCCACGACCCGGCGGCCGACCGGGCGGTAGATCGGGTGCAGGGCGGCGCGCAGGCGGCTGTGCCCGGTGCCGTGGTAGTGCGGCGTGAAAACCAGCGGGGTGCTGTTGGTCAGGGCGGCCGGCAGGGCGGCGAGCGCGTGGTAGCTGTGCGCGTGCAACACGTCGTACCGCCCGGCATGACGCCGCAACCACCGCCACAGCGGAACCGAGAAACGGTAGTTGGCCGCCGCGACCGTGAGCGGGAAGCGGCGGACCAGCACCCCGTCGATCTCCTCCTCGGAGCCGGCGGCGTGCTGGGTGAGCACCTCGATCTGGTCGCCGGCGGCGACCAGGGCCGCGCAGAGCCGGCGCGCGTGGGTCTCCACCCCGCCTATGTCGGGGTGGTAGGCGTTCGTGACGACGCCGATCCTCACCGTGCCCGCTCCGGCGCCCGCCGGGCCCCGGCCGAGCGCCGGCGCGGCCACTCGCGGGCGATGGTGCGCAGCACGCGCAGGCCGTCGGTCAGCGCGTTCAGGTTGCTCTCGCCGTGGATGCGCTGCTGCTCGAAGCTGGGCACCTCGACGATGCGCAGCCGGGCCCGGGCCGCCCGCAGGTTCAGCAGGGTCTCGATCTCGAAGCCGTCGCCCCACAGCCGGCCGTCGCGGCTCTTGACCGGCACCGGGCTCGTGCTGTCCAGGTCGAAGACGTCCAGGCAGCGCGACCAGAAGGCGTTGTAGCCGTAGCAGAGGTCGCTGTAGCGGGTGCGGAACATGACGTTGACCATGAGGCTGAGGCAGCGGTTGCCGGCCCGGCGCAGGCGGGTGATGTCGGCGCTGCCGCCGCTGCCGCTGAAGCGCGAGCCCTTGGCGAAGTCGGCGCCCGAGCGCAGCGCCGCGATGAAGCTGGGGATCTCCTTCGGGTCGGTCGACCCGTCGGCGTCGATCATGACGATGATGTCGCCCGTGGCGGCGGCGAAACCGCAGGCCAGCGCGTTGCCCTTGCCTTTGCGGTTCTGCGTGACGATGCGGATGCCGGGCATCAGCCGGCGCGCGGTCTCGACGGTGTCGTCGGTGGATCCGCCGTCGACCAGGATGACCTCGTCGACCTCGGGCAGCCGGGCCATCACGTGCGGCAGGTTCTTGGCCTCGTTGAGGGCGGGGATGATGACGCTGACCAGAGGCTCACTCGCGGGCACGACCACCGGCGGCGGTAGCTCGGTTCCCGTCCCGGCCTCGGGGCGGACGTAGGGGACCGTCGACATGACTGTTCTCCAAAACTCGGTGGTGGTTACCCGGGAGCCGGTACCGCCTTTCACTACCGGCGGCACCGGCGTTTCTGTTCGGTCAGGCCCCTGAGCCGTCGACGGACCAGGAGTAGATGTCCTGCTTGGACAGGGCGGTGCCGGTGCCGGCGGTGAAGCCGACCCACGCGTCCGACCCGTCGATCTCGTCGGCCAGGTTGACCTCGTGCTCGAGCGCCAGCTGCTCCTCGGCGCCCGCGCTCAGCGACTTGACGTAGATCTGCAGCAGCGACTCCTCGGCGTCGTAGACGACCCGGGCCGAGAACGGCTTGCCGAACAGCGGAATCCCCGACTCGGCCGTGCCGGCCTGATAGTCGGGGTTGCCACCCATGACGACGGCCAGGTGGTTGCTGCTCGGGTCGTGCGTGTTCTGCCAGGTGTCGAACTCGACGGCGACGCTGGGCTTGATGCCGCGGTAGCCGAGGCCGCCGCCCCATCCGCCGAGGGCGCGCGGGCCCTTCGACTGCACGACGAAGGCGACGCCGTCGGCGCCGGGCTGGCCGTGGTGCAGGTAGACCTTGAAGGTCGACTCGAACGACCGCGTGACGTCCAGCTTCTGGGTGGCCCAGGCCGAGCCCATCTGCTTGTAGCCGCCGGCGGTGAGCCGCAGGACACGCTGGTCGGCCCGGCCGCCGGACGACCAGATCAGGTCGGCGCTGCCGTTGCGGTCGAGCGTCGAGGACGCGCCCTTGAAGGTCGGATAGTCGATCAGCGGATCGTCGGACGCCGCCGAGGCGCCCGCCGGGGACAGTGCGGCCGCTATCGACAGAGCGACGGCAGCGACCAGACCTCCCCGGACAACTCTCGTGGAACGTGAAGAAGACACGGTTCTGCGCTCCAAATCGGATTATTTGCCCCAAGTGGGACGCAGCCTAAGGTAGGGCAGCACGCCGAACCGCGCGCCCGAGTCTCGACTATTTGTCCCTAATGGGAGGCAGTCGGCCGGTTAGCCCACAGCGACTCCTAAGCTGTGGTGCGTGCGCCGCTTCGCGTTCCTGGACGCCCCGACCCCGCTCGCCTTCGCCCATCGGGGCGGCGCCGCCGAAGGCGACGAGAACACGGCCGGGGCCTTCGAACGGGCGGTGGCCCTCGGCTACCGCTACGTGGAGACGGACGTGCACGCCACCACCGACGGCGTACCCGTGGTCTTCCACGACTCGTCACTGCTGCGGCTGACCGGCACGGAGGGCAGGATCGGGGCGCTGAGCTGGGCCGACCTCCGGACCGTGCGCATCGGCGGCGCGTCCGCGATCCCCCGGCTGGACGAGGTCCTCGACGCCTGGCCCACGATCCGGTTCAACATCGACGTCAAGGCGGACGCCGGCGCCGAGCCCGCGGTCACGGCCGTCCGGCGCGCCGGGGCGGCCGAGCGCGTCCTGCTGGCGTCGTTCAGCGACCGCCGCCTGTCCCGGCTGCGCACTCTGGCCGGTCCGGAGGTGGCGACATCGATGGGCCCGGCCGCGGTGGCCCGCTTGCGCTTGGCGTCGTTATTGGGCGTACGGATGAAGCTGCCCCCGTCGATCGCGGCCGCCCAGGTCCCGGCGCGCCAGGGCCCGGTGACCGTGGTCGACCGCCGGTTCGTCGACACCGCGCACCGCTCGGGACTCCAGGTCCATGTGTGGACGGTGGACGACCCGGCCGAGATGACCCGGCTGCTCGGCCTCGGCGTGGACGGCATCATGACCGACCGCCTGGAAATACTGCGGAATGTTTATCGCGAACGCGGCGCCTGGCCGGGTGAATAGTCACCGAGGATGGCTCGCCGGTAACATTCCGAGGCTATTCTCAGGTTCGCGCCCTACGCTGGAGCCGGCCAGTGACGCTGAGGAATGTCCACTGGTCAGCAAAGTTTTTCGTGATCTTGGTGAACCCCCGGCATCATCCGTTCGGAGGATGTCCGGGGTTCGAGGGCGGCCGCATATCTTTTCTTTAAATCCCGGATAAGAATTCATCAACTTGCTCGCCGGAATTGCGTTTCGGCGGGCGCCCTCCTACCGTCTGGGTGCCGGTGGGAATTGGCGCCGGGTGGATTTCCGGGAAGATTGAGGTATCGCGCATGCGCAGGTCTGCTTACCGCCGTGCGGCCGCCACGCCGTCGGGACGCAACCGGCGGCTGTTCGCGGTCGGCGCGGTCGTCACCGCCGCCGGCGCGGCGGTCGCCTTCGCCCAGATCGGTAACGCCGCCACCAACGACGACCGGCCCGAGGGCAGCGGGGCCGGCAAGGTGGTCAACGGGCAGGTGATCCTCACCGACACGTGCGTCGACAGCAATCTGACTCCGCACGACGGCTTCCAGAACGGCAACCGCTGCGTCTCCACCGAGTTCGGCGAGGTCGGTGAGGCGGCGAACAACCCGACGCTGCTGATCACCGACGCGCCCCAGCAGGTCGCGCCGAACACCCCGTTCACCCTCAAGATCAGCACCCGCAACCTGATCCGCGACCGCTTCCTGGCGGCCGGCAAGGGCGGGTACTACGTGGAGAGCTCGGTCCTGCAGGACGGGCTGGTCCGCGGCCACTTCCACACGGCCTGCCGCATGCTCGAGAACACGAACGAGGCGCCCGCGCCCGAGCCGGTTCCCGCGTTCTTCGTGGCGACCGAGGACAGCCGGGGCAGCGCCACGCCGGACGAGGTGTCCATCACCGTGCCGGGCGTGCCGGCCGAGGGCACGGCGCAGTGCGCGTCGTGGGCCGGTGACGGCTCGCACCGCGTGCCGATGATGCAGCGCGCCAACCAGACGCCCGCCATCGACGCCATCCGCATCACCGTCCGCAACGCCGCCGGAGGAGACAACGGCGGAGGAGACAACGGCGGAGGAGACAACGGCGGAGGCGACAACGGCGGGAACACTGGTGGCGACAACGGTGGGAACAACGGCGGTGGCGACAACGGCGGTGGCAACAACGGCGGCGACAACGGCGGCGGCGACAACGGCGGGAACAACGGCGGTGGCAACAACGGCGGCGACAACGGCGGCGGCGACAACGGCGGGAACAACGGCGGTGGCAACAACGGCGGCGACAACGGCGGCAACACCGGCGGCGACAACGGCGGCAACACCGGCGGCGGGAACAACGGCGGCGGCAACGGCACCAACGGCGGTGGTGTGACGCCGACCAAGCCGCCGACGAAGGCCCCGACGCAGGCGCCCCCGGGCACGCCGGCCGACACCAAGGACGACTTCACGCCGGACCCGACCACCCCGGCCACCAAGCCGACCACGAAGGCCCCGGCCAAGCCGGCCACCGGCGGTAACACGGGCAACGGCAACACCGGCGACTCCGGCAGCGACGACGCCGGCAGCGGCGACACCGGTGGCGGCAACACTGGCGGCGGCAACACCGGTGGCGGCAACACCAGCTCGGGCGACAGCACGGAGCAGGAGCAGGCGCCCGCCCCGGAGACCACCACCAAGGCCGCGCCCAAGCCCCGGGCCAGCAGCTCGGCGGCCGCGGCGGCCGGTGGCACCGACTACACCTACTCGAACGGCGAGGACGGCCAGTTCAACTCCGGCAACAAGGCGCCGGTGGCCGAGCAGGTCGCGCAGGTCCAGGCCGAGAGCGGCAACCAGGAGCAGGGCGGTCTGCTCGCCCTGACCGGCAGCAACACGTTCGCCGCGGTCGCCGGCGCCGCGGTCCTGCTGCTGATCGGCATGGCGATCATGGCCTTCACCCGCCGCCGCCGTCCGGGCAGCACCTGGGAGTAGGCACCGACAGCAGTAAAGGGGCGGCCCGCCAAGTGCGGGCCGCCCCTTTGTGCGCCTGGCCGGAAAACCTGAGCGGGCGGGGATCAGTGATCCCGAACTCAGCGACTGAGGGTAGCCTTACCAACCGGACGCCCAAGGAAGAGGTTCGACATGGCGAACAGGCCGGCACGCGCGGCGACCGAGGCGGTCGTCACCCGCGTTGAGCAGCTCACCCCGCACATGGTGCGCGTGGTGGTCGGAGGCGACGCCCTCAAGGGCATCGACGCCAGCAGGTGCACCGACCACTACGTAAAGGTGATCTTCCCTGCCGACGGCGTCACCTATCCCGAGCCGTTCGACATGGGCGCGATCCGCGAGACCTTCCCGCGCGAGCAGTGGCCGGTCGTGCGGACGTACACGATCCGCAAATGGCTGCCCGAGGTCCCCGAGATGTGGGTCGACTTCGTGGTGCACGGCGACGAGGGCATCGCGGGCCCGTGGGCGACGCGGGCCAAGCCCGGCGACGCCTTCCGGTTCATGGGCCCCGGCGGCGGCTACTCGCCCAGCGCCGAGGCCGGGTGGCACCTGCTGGCCGGCGACGAGAGCGCCCTGCCGGCGATCGCGGCCGCGCTCGAGGGCATGCCCGCCGGCGCCAAGGTGACCGCGTTCATCGAGGTCGAGGGCCCCGACGAGGAGCAGAAGATCGAGACCGGCGCCGGGATCACCTGGCTGCACCGGGGCGGCCGCGCGCCCGGCGAGCTGCTGATCGAGGCCGTGCGCGATCTCGACTTCGGCGGCGACGACGTGCAGGCCTTCGTCCACGGCGAGGCCAACTTCGTCAAAGACCTGCGGAAATACCTGAAGGTCGAGCGAGGTATCCCGATGGACCAGCTCTCGATCTCGGGCTACTGGCGGCGCGGCATGAACGAGGACGGCTGGCAGTCGTCCAAGCGCGAGTGGAACCAGCAGGTGGAACAGGAGCAGGACCGGGCGTAAGCGTCCCGGCCCGGCGGTCGATGATGAGTAAGTGGTGACCGCCGAGGAAGACCTGACACAAAGCTCCACCAAGGGCCGCTTGATCGCGGTGGCCGCGCTGCTGCTGGCCGCGGTCAACCTGCGGCTGGCCGTCACGAGCGTCGGCCCGGTGCTCAGCGAGATCCGCTCCGGGCTGGGCATGAGCTCCAGCGTCGCCGGCCTGCTCACCTCGGTGCCCGCGGTCTGCTTCGCCGGCGTCGGCTTCCTGGCGCCGAGGCTGGCCCGGCAGTTCGGCCCGGCCCGCGTGATCCTCGCCGGCATGGTGGTGCTGGCGGCCGGGCTCGCGGTCCGCCCGTACGCGCCGGGAACCGCTCTTTTCCTGCTTTTGAGCCTGGTCGCGCTGGCCGGCATCGCGGTGGTGAACGTGCTGCTGCCGTCAGTCGTGAAGGCGTATTTCCCGGACCGGGTCGGCACGATGACCGGCCTTTACACGGTCTCGCTCAACGTCGGCGCGACAGTGGCCGCCGCGACCACCGTCCCGCTGACCGCGAGCGTCTTCGGCGACGACTGGCGCCTGGGCCTGGCCTGCTGGGCGGCGGTCGCCGTGCTGGCCGTGCCCGCGTGGCTCCCGCTGGCCCGGCAGCCTTTCACCGCCGACCCGGAAACCCACAAGGCCGATGTCGTACGCGTGACCCGCCACCCGGTCGCGTGGGCGCTGGCCGTCTATTTCGGCATGCAGTCGACCTCGGCGTACGTCATCATCGGCTGGCTTCCGCAGATCTACCGCGACGCCGGCATCTCGGCCGAGCGGGCCGGCATCTATTTCGCGGTGACCTCGTTCCTGGGCGTGCCGCTGGGCTTCCTGCTGTCGTCGCTGGCCGGCCGGGTCCGAAGCCAGAGCTGGATCGCGGTCGGCCTGGGCGTGTTCGGCCTGGCCGGCTACGGCGGCCTGTGGTGGGACCCGGCCGCCGCCCCGCTGCTGTGGGCGGTCCTGTTGGGCATCGTCAACACGGCGTTCCCCTTGGTCCTGACGATGATCGCCCTCCGCGGCCGCACCCCCGCGACGGTGGTGAAGCTGTCCGCTTTCGCCCAGAGCACCGGCTACCTGTTCGCCATCCCCGGCCCGATCCTGGTCGGCGTCCTGCACGACCACACGGACGGCTGGCGGGCCCCCTTGACCTTCGTCCTCCTGCTGATGATCCCCCAGATCATCGCCGGCTTCTTCGCCGGCCGGGACCGCCAGATCTGACCCCCTCGCCCCTCCTCCCGCCCAGCCCCACGCCGCGGCCCTCGTGGCCTGCTCCCCCGGCCACCGGCGCCACCCCTCCTCCTCTCGGCCCCTTCAGCCGCGGCGGCGGATGGCCTACTTTCAACCCATGACGGGCGACGTCTGGGCGGCCGGCGACGCCTATGAGGCTTACGTCGGCCGGTGGAGTCGCCGGGTCGCCCCGCTCTTCGTCGAGTGGCTCGGTGTCCCGGCCGGGCGCCGCTGGCTCGACGCCGGCTGCGGCACCGGCGCGCTCACGGCGGCGATCATGGCCTCCGGCCCGGCCGATGTGATCGGCCTCGACCCCTCGCAGGGTTTCTTGCGGTCGGCCTTGGACGCCACCCGAGTCGCCGGTGACGCCGCCGCGCTCCCCCTGCGGGACGGCGCCTTCGACGTGGTCGTCAGTGGCCTCGCCCTCAATTTCGTGCCCGATCCCGCCCGTGCCGTCGCCGAGTTCACTCGCGTCGCCGCCCCCGGAGCGATCATCGCCGCCTATGTCTGGGACTACGCCGACGGCATGCAGATGATGCGCCACTTCTGGGATGTCGCCGCCGCACCCAATCGCGACGAGAGTCGTAAATTTCCGATTTGTCGCGAAGAGGCGCTGAGGCGGGCCTGGTCCGACGCCGGCCTGGATGATGTGCGGACCCGCGCCATCGAGATCCCGACGATCTTCGCGAGCTTCGACGATTACTGGACGCCATTCCTCGGCGCCACCGGCCCCGCGCCCGCCTATCTGGCCAGTTTGGACGACGCCGAACGCCGCCGGATTCGCGACGATTTGCGCCGCAGACTGCCGACCACAGAGACCGGCGAAATCGCACTGACCGCCTCCGCGTGGGCCGTCCAAGGCCGCAAAACCGCAGGCTGAGTCCTCCCCTTCATTCACGGTCTCATTCACGACCGTTCATGCGGTTTTCAGGTTCTCCCCATGTATCAATGGGGCTGAGCCAACCAAAACCGAGGGGTTCTCGTGGTTTCCAAAGAACTCACCCCAGCCCACCGGATGGCAGCGATCGGCATCCTCCAGCGTGACGATCCCGCCCTGCGTACGCCGGCCCGTCCCTTCGATCTGCCCCGCGACGCCGCACAGGCCCGCCATGTCATCGACCGGGTCCTCGCCGCGATGGACCGCGTCGCCCGGGCCCACGTCTTCGCCAAGGGCATGGGCCTGGCCGCCCCGCAGATCGGCATCGACCTCGCCGCCGCCGTGATCCGCCCGGCCGACCCCGGCGGCAGCGAGATCGTGCTGCTCAACCCCCGTATCGTCGACGAGTCGCGGCGCCGCGACGTGCAGTACGAGGGCTGCATGAGCTTCTTCGACGTGCGCGGCCGGGTCGACCGCCCGCTCAGGGTCGAGGTCGAGCATCGGCGCCTCGACGGCGGCCTGGTCATCACGCGGTTCACGGGCGGGCTGGCCCGCCACGTCTGCCACGAGATCGACCATCTGGAGGGCCGTTTCTACACCGACCGGATGCCGGCCGGCGACGAGGTCATCCCGCTGTCGCAGTACCGCGGCTCAGGCCGCCCGTGGGGCTGACACCCTGGGCGCCGCGAACCGCCAGCGCAGCCGCACCTGGCTGGTCAGCAGCAGTTCCCGCATCCGCATCGTGTGCAGCACCGTGCCGTCGTCGGCGTGGGCCACGGTCGGCGTGTACGACTTGATGCCCGCGTACGACAGCACCTCGGCGCCGACCTCGGCCCCGAGCGACTCCGGCAGCCGCAGCGACACGGTCAGCGCCCGGGTCGGGAAGCGGACCTCTCGCTGGAACCACTGGCCGTACTGGCTGGCCGGCACCCGGTACGAATAGGCCACGCGGGTCTGCTCGCCGGGGTAGAGCGGGAACCGGGCGCGCGCGTTGCCGAACACGAGGGCCAGTTTCAGATAGGCGTCGCTGGTGCGCGTGACGCGTACGTCCATCAGCTCCTCGCCCGCCGCGGCGGCGAAGTCGAGATCGGCCAGACGGAGCGGTCTCTCCTGGTAGAGCTGCCGGGAGACGCCCGGCTGATCCGGGAAGCGGTCGACGTCGATGCGGACCGGGCAGGTGGTGACCGGGCGGTCGCCGACGTTGCGGACCAGCCGCTCGACCCGGCACACGTACCAGTCGTCGGTGTAGGTGAGGGTGGCCAGCTCGTCCTCGATGACGATCGTGGCCGGCAGCATCGGGCTCGGCTCGTAGCCGGAGCGGGCGGCCGGCTCGAGCGCGCCGGTCGGTAGGCAGCCCGTGTACGCCTCGATGATCTCGTTCCCGCTCGCCAGGACCGCTTCGGCGCGGCAGGCGAACTCGAACGTCGGGTGGTGACGCAGGCTCTCCACGTGGCTGATGTACGACGGGTGGTAGCCCATCGACGCGGCGAGCTGCTTCTTGGAGAGGCCCCTGCGCGTACGCCAGGCGTTCAGCACCTGTGCGAACGCGGACCGGGCCGCGAACTCGAGTTGTGAGGTCATCACACACTCCTGACGGGACGCTGTCCGGTCATGATGCCCCACCGCGACAGTCACTGCCAGCGCTCAGGCCGTCACCGAAAGAAATTGTTGAATGACCGGCGCAAGGGTTTTCCCTGATTCGGTGACGACCGTCGATGCCTAGCGTCCTTCAGCAAGTCGTCTCTGAAGGAGTACGCGCGTGAAACGTCGAACCCCCCTGATCATGGCGGCGGCCGCCGGAACCCTGGCCGCCACCGCCATGGTCGCCGTCGCCCAGCCGGCCACCGCCGTCCCACAGGATCCGCAGTCGGCCGCGGCCAAGGCCGACGCGCTCGTCGCGTCCCGCCCCGCGGTCCTGGCCGCCAGCCCGGCCGAGACCTTCCAGCGCCGCCAGGTGTACACGTCGGCCGGCTACCACTACGTCTCGTACGACCGCACCTACAACGGCTTCCCGGTGATCGGCGGCGACTTCGTCGTCGTGACCGACTCGGCCGGCGCCACCAAGTACACGTCGGTGGCCATGACCCAGCCGATCGGCCAGATCTCGACCGTGCCGCAGCTGACCGACACGGCCGCCGCCGGCGTCGCCAAGGAGCAGCTCAAGACCGTCACCGAGGTCGAGGGCACGAAACTCGTCGTGGTCGCCCTCGACGGCAAGCCGGGCAAGCTGGCCTGGGAGACCACGGTCAAGGGCACCAGCGCCGAGGGCCCGAGCCGGCTGACCGTCGACGTGGACGCGGCCTCGGGGGCCGTGCTGCGCGAGTACGAGCACGTCACCGACGTCTCCGGCACCGGAACGGGCTGGATCAACGGCTCGGTCACGCTGGACACCACCCAGTCCGGCTCGACCTACACGCTCCAGGACCCGAGCCACACCACGATCCGCTGCCAGGACGCCGCGAACAACACCACCTTCAGCGGCAGCGACAACGTCTGGGGCAACGGCACCGGCACCAACAAGGAGACCGGCTGCGTCGACGCCTTCTACGTGGCGCAGAAGCAGTACGCGATGCTCTCGGCGTGGCTGGGCCGTAACGGCCAGAACGGCAGCGGCGGCGCCTGGCCGATCCGCGTCGGCCTGAACGACCAGAACGCGTACTACGACGGCACGCAGATCCAGATCGGCAAGAACACCGCCGGCCAGTGGATCTCCTCGGCCGACGTGGTCGGCCACGAGCTGGGCCACGGCATCGACGACTACACGCCGGGCGGCATCTCGCGCGGCAACACCCAGGAGTTCGTGGCCGACACCCTCGGCGCGGCCACCGAGTGGTACATCAACAACCCCAACGACGCCCCCGACTACCAGGTCGGCGAGGAGGTCAACCTGGTCGGCAGCGGCCCGATCCGGTACATGTACAACCCGTCGCTGGCCGGCGATGACAACTGCTACTCCAGCAGCACGCCGGGCGACGAGGTGCACGCGGCCGCCGGCCCCGGCAACCACTGGTTCTACCTGCTCGCCCAGGGCACCAGCGGCAACGGCCAGCCGGCCAGCACCACCTGCAACAGCAGCACGATCACCGGCCTCGGCATCCAGAACGCCATCAAGATCATGTACAACGCGATGCTGATGAAGACGTCCAGCTCGTCGTACCTGAAGTACCGCACCTGGACGCTGACCGCGGCCAAGAACCTCTTCCCGAACAGCTGCACCGAGTTCAACACGGTCAAGGCCGCGTGGGACGCCGTCAGCGTGCCGGCCCAGTCGGCCGACCCGACCTGCACCGGCGGCGGCACCACCCCGCCGCCCACCACCACGCCGCCGCCGACCACCGGCTGCAGCGGTACCAACGCCACCGACGTCACGATCCCCGACGCCGGAGCCGCGGTGACCAGCACGATCACGATCGCCAACTGTGCCCGGTCGGCCTCGGCGACCTCGACCATCGCGGTCAACGTGGTGCACACCTACCGCGGTGACGTGAAGCTCGACCTGGTCGCACCGGACGGCACGGTCTACGCCCTGAAGGCCACGTCGTCGACCGACAGCGCCGACAACATCGTGACCACGTACACGAAGAACCTGTCGAGCGAGGCCGCGAACGGCGCCTGGAAGCTGCGGGCGCAGGACGTGTACTCGGCCGACACCGGCTACATCAACACCTGGACCTTGACTCTCTGACCGATTCTGACGGTGCCGGGGAGCACCTGGGTTGCCCCAGGTTGCTTCCCGGTTCCGCCGCTTCATCAGCGTTCCCGGGCCCCGATCTGACTGGCGTACAGCCCGATCGACAGAAGGAGCCACCTCTTGAAGCGTTTCGTCCGCCGCGCCGTCGTCACCGCCGCCCTCGCCGCCGTTCCCACGCTGTTCGGCGCTCCGGCTTTCGCGGCCGCCACGGCCGCGCCGACGACACCCGCCGCGTACGAGGCCGAGGTCGTCAAGCTCACGAACGCCCAGCGCACCGCCCACGGCTGCAAGGCGTCGCGCACCGACGCCCGCCTGACCGCCGCCGCCCGTGCCCACAGCACCGACATGGTCAAGCAGAGCTTCTTCAGCCACACCGGCTCGGACGGCAGCAACTTCGTCACCCGCGAGGTCCGCGCCGGCTACCCGCGCAACGGCGCCGCCGCCGAGAACATCGCCTGGGGCTACCGCACCCCGCAGCAGGTCGTCACCGGCTGGATGAACAGCTCGGGCCACCGCAAGAACATCCTGAACTGCGCGAACACCGCGGTCGGGGTGGGCGTGGCCTACACGTCGGGCGGCGCACCGTACTGGACGCAGGACTTCGGCCGCGTCTGATTTTGCCGATACAGCCCGAAAGGTACCTAACCCACGGTTAGCGTGCTGATGTGCCTTGGGCTGCGTTTTCCCGGTGGATGGCGGTCATCATGATGGCCGCCGTCCTGTACGTCGTCGGAGCCGCCGATCCACTGGACCAGCATCCGGTGGAGGCCGCGCAGAGCACCTGCGCCTCCCCCGTCGCGCTCCGCAACGGCGACTTCGAGTCCCCGCTGATCGCCGACGGCTCGGTCGCCGCCGTGAACCTCCCCGGCTGGCAGCCGGCCCGGACGCTGCTCCGCCACACCGGCGAGGGCCAGCACGCCGAGCTCACCACCGGCACGATCCACCAGGACCTGACCACGGTCCCCGGCCAGAGGCTGCATTGGGAGCTCCGCCATCGCGGCGGCACGCTGACCGTCCTGGCCGGCGCCCCCACGGCCCCTCTCGCCCAACAGGGCGACGACATCACCGGCGACCGCGCCGCCTGGGCCACCTACGCCGGCGTCTACACGGTCCCCGAGGGCCAGACCACCACGCGTTTCGCCTTGCGCGCCTCCGGCCGCACCGGGGTCGACGCCGTCTCCTTCGGCACCCCCGCCTGCCTGATCACCACCATCACGGCGTCGCCGTCAACGGCCAAGGTCAACGACCGATTGACGTACGCCGTCACGGCGCGCAACGCGGGCGGAAACCCGGCCCGCTCCACGACCATCACGTCCGGTCCACACTCGCAGCCGGTCGGCGTCCTGCGCCCCGGGCAGAGCCACACCTTCTCGTACGACGTCCGGGTAGCCCCCGCCAGCGCCGGCTCCACGATCCGCACCCGGGCGACCGCCGGCTACTCGACGTCCCTCGCGGCCCTCCCCGGTCTTGACGACGAGCTGACCTCGACCTCGAACACGGTCAGCACCGAGATCGCCCCCGCCGCCGACCTCACCGTCGACGCCACCACCTCACCCGGCGACGTCACCACGTACAAAATCACCACCGGCAACAAAGGCCCCAGCCCCGCCACCGCCGCCCAGGTGACCGCCGCCCTCCCCGACGGCACGACCGCCGTCTCCGCCTCCTCCCCCGGCGGCACCTGCTCCCTGACCAGCACCACCGCCGAGTGCACCTATCCCACGCTGCCTCCCGGCGAGACCCGCACCATGACCGTCACCGCCGTATCCACCGCGTCGTCCACGGACGAGATCACGGTGACCGCCTCCAGCCCCACCGACGAGCTCACCCCCGGCGACAACGTGATCGGCTTCGATCCCGCGCAGCCCGGCGCCGCTCCCCCGGCCACCCGCCCTCTCGCGCTCGCCGTCACCACCAGCACCCCCACCGTCGAGCCCAACGGCACAGCCAGTTTCCAAGCGACCGTACGCAACGACACCCCCACCACGGCCCCGGCCACCATCCGTGTCCACCCCGCCCCCGGCCTGGCCATCACTACCGGCACCCCCGACCAGGGCACCTACACCGACGGCACCTGGACGCTGCCCGGCCTCGCCTCCGGCGCCACCGCCCACCTGGAACTGACCGCGACCCCCTTGACCGCCGGCCGGCTGTCGCTGACCGTCTCCACCACCGGCACGAAGAAGAAGGCCACCATCACGGCCGCTCCCAGCAGCTCTTCGCTGGCCGTCACCGTGGACCGCCCGCGCTCCCCCCGCCCGTACGACGTGGGCGCCCTGGTCCCGTTCCGCTACCGCTTGACCAACAACGGCACCGATCCTCTGGACCGCATCGTGGTCATCGACACGCTCTCCGGCCCCGCCACCTGCCCCGCCACTTTCCTGGCCCCCACCGCCACCATGCTGTGCGAGGCTCCGCCCTACACGGTCACCCAGGACGACGTGGACGCCGCCGGCCCCCTCACCAACATCGTCACCGCCGAGGCGTACGCCCCCGACCTTCTCTTCTTCGGCCCCATCACCGCCGACATACCGATCGTGACCGCGGTTCCGTCACTGACCGTGGCCTCGCTCGATGGCGCCTACCTGCTCCGTAACAACGGCAACCAAACCCTGAGCAACGTCCGAGTCACCAGCACCACCGCAGGCCGGGCCACATGCACCCGCACCGTTCTACCTCCCGGCGCCTCCACCACCTGCACGCCCACCAACCCCGCCGCTCTTACGGAACGCACCTACGCCTACGGCACCGCCCCCGGCGCAACCACCGCAACCGCCTTCGGCCCTTTCACCACCACACCGCGCCCCCAGTCCGCCGGCACCTCCCCGACCAAGCCCTCAGCCGACAACGGTCCCCAAGACCAGACCCACCCCTCAGCCAACGGCGAAGCACAGGGTCAGACCAGCCCGCCAGCCAACGGCGAAGCACAAGGTCAAACCAGCCCGCCAGCCAACGGCGAAGCACAAGGTCAAACCATCCCGCCAGCCAACGGCGAAGCGCAGGGAGGAGCCGCGCCTTCGTCCGGCGACGAAACGCAGGGACAGACCGGCCTTCCCCCCAGAGGCCAAGCGCAAGGTCAACCCGAGCCCTCATCTGGCGGCAACGCGCAGGGACAATCCGACCCCCCAGCCGGCACTGGAACGCAGGGACAAACCGGGCCTTCAGCCGGCGGCGAAGCACAGGGACAAACCGGGCCTCCAGCCGGCGCCGGCGAGACACCGGCCAACGGCCTGGGAACCGAACATCCCCGGGGCCAAGCCCAAAGCCAGGCAAAGCCCTTGCCCAACACACCGGCCGCGCAGAGCGCCGCCCAACAAAACGCCGCCCAACAGAGCGCCGCACAGCAGAGCGCCGCCCAACAGAACGTCAGCCAGCAGGGCGCCGCCCAAAAGAACGTCGGCCAGCAGGGCGCCGCCCGGCTCGGATCCGCGCAGCAGGCTCCCGCCCGTCAGGCCCCCGGGCAGCAGACCCCCATGCTTCCGGCCGCCCCCGCGCCGACCGCCACCACCGCCGTCCCCGCCCGGGGCGCGGTCCCGCAGCTCGGCAGCCCTTCCACCCCGGACCCCTCGGTCCCGAACCCGACCCCGACCGTCATCACTCCACCGCCGGCGGTCGTACCCACCCGTGAGCAGTACTGGGCCGATCCCATCCCCGACCCGGTCCCGTTCAGCGGCAGCCCTCTGGCCACCGCCACCATCTTCGGCCTGGCCCTACTGGCAGGCGGCTTGATCGTCCTGGCCTCACTGCGCGGCCGCTGGTGGCCTCGAAAGGCCGGAAAGGGCTAGGCACGTCTCGCCGATCAGTTGATCGGTTCTGGCTGATGCCCCAGACCCCGGCCGTGGCGAGCCGACGGACAAGGCGGGCACGGGCAAGGCGGGCACGGGCAAGGCGGGCACGGGCAAGGCGGGCACGGGCAAGGCGGGCACGGCCTCGGCCCGCGGAGTCCTAGTCCGTGGCCGGCTCGCCGGAGTCGACTGGCTTCTCGGCGTCTTTGTCCATGACCGGCTTGGTGATCGGCTCGCGGCTCGGCTTCGCGCTGGTCAGGAAGACGAGGCCGAAGATCAGGCCTACGACGGCGAGCGGAATGCCGGCGAACAGGAGGATTCCCGCAAGATCAGTCACGCCGGCAAAGGTACGCCCACGCCGAGCGTGGGGGAGGGTCGCGGATCCGACGAGGGGATTCACCCGAAGGAGCTTCGCGTTTGCTGGAACGAAATAGCAATTATGCAGAGTAGGGGCGCCGCGACTCCCGGTGAGCGGAGCCGCGGGCCCCATTACTGAGAAGTTGACTTTGCGTAGGCACTTCCCATCGGTCCGTGCCTATGGTTAGTCTCTAGCCTCAGGAATTGATGTCGAACTCGCCTTCCTTGGCGGAGTCCACAAAGGCGGTCCACTCCGCCTGGGTGAACAGGAGCGCAGGACCGGAGCGGTCCTTGCTGTCCCGGACGGCGACGCCCGTGTCGAGGAAGGCGACTTCGACACAGTTGTTGCCACCGTTGCCATTACTACGGCTGGCCTTGCGCCATGTGGCCTCGGCAAGCAGGGTGGCATCGGCGAGCTGGTGCGTGAGCAATTCAAGCACCCCCCTTCGGATATGCGGTTGTCTCGGGGAGCCCTACGCGACGAGCAGGCTCTCGATCATCTTGATGGTCATGCGATGGTCGAGCGCCATAGCGCTCAATCGCTCGAACTCTTGCCGGTAACGGGCAACCTCGGATGGTTGCTCTTCGTAGTAGTCTCCCGCAAGACCTTCAAGATAGACAACATCCAAATGGGTGGTCTCCCGAAACTCCAAAAGGGCCGCTGACCCGCCGAGGAACGTGTGTTCGCCGGCGTGGAACGGGAGAATCCTCAACGTCACATTCGGTAATTGAGCGGCCTCGATAAGGTGTCGAAGCTGCTCATTCATGACGCGGGGGCCGCCGACCACGCGGCGGACGACCGACTCGTCGATGACGACTTCCAGCTCGAGCGGCCGGTCGGCCCGCAGCCGGGCCTGCCGGGTCAGGCGCAGTTTCACCCGTCGATCGATGTGGGCCGGGGTGTCGTTGGTGCGGCCGGCCTCCATCAGCGAGCGCATGTACGACTCCGTCTGCAGCAGCCCGGGCACCAGCACCGGCTCCCAGCAGCGCATCGAGGCGGCGGCCGCCTCCAGGCCGACGAAGTTTCCGGGGCGCATGATGTCGCGGTAGTCCGTCCACCAGGTGCGCTCGCGCGAGAGGCGGGCCAGCTCGACCATCGCGTCGCGGTACTCCTGATCGCCGACGCCGTAGAGCGTCAGCAGGTCTTTCACGTCGCGCGGGGTCACGGCGACGCGCGCGGTCTCGATGCGCGTCACCTTGGCGGCGTGCCACTCGAAATGACGCGACACATTTTCCTGCGTCAATCCGGCGGCCTCGCGGCACCGTTTCAGCTCCGCGCCCAGACGACGGCGGCGCAGCGTGGGTCCTTCATCAACGGACACCTGGACTCCCTCGGTCCTGATGATGCCGATAGTACGACCGCCGTGCTGATGATCCAAACAAGGAGGACTCCACAAAAAGTCTAGTACTTCTTGTCATGACCTTGCTGTCGGGTACATGATGCGGAGCACATCGAGTCATACCTTTCTGCACAGAGAGTGATCTTCGATGTAATCCCACCAAAAGGGACACCGACACCACATCAAGACGTTGTCTAAGGGGCGTGGCGGCGTGTTGGCTGACCAGTATTTCCTGATCGCACACGAGGACCGCACCGGCCGGTCCCGTCTCCATCCACGCGCGACCGGCCTGGGCCTGGCCGCCGCTCTCCTCGGCGAGCTGGTCCTCGAAGGACGGATCGGCATCACCGACGGAGATCTGGTCATCCTCGACCGGCATCCTCCGACGGACGCGCTCGCACACGACATCCTCGACCTTCTCATCGCACAACCACAACACCGGGATGTCCGCGTGTGGCTGGCGTTCCTGTCGCAGGACGCGGCGATCCGGGTCGGTGAGCGGCTCTCGCGCCTCGGCGCGGTCGAGGCCGTGACCCGTCGCCGCATGCTCTCCACCGAGACCTTGTACATGCCGAACACCGCGGCCCAGCGCAACGCGGCCGCCTGGGCTCCGGCCCGGCTGGCCAACCTGCTGGTGCGCGGCATCGGCATGAGCACCAGCGACCGGGTGCTCATCGGACTGGTGGCCGCCACCGGCCTCACCAGACACGTGCTCTACGACTTCGAGATGCACCGGCACGCGTTCCATTCGCTGCCGAGTGCGGTCGGGTCGCTTCCGGGCGACCTTCGGGAGCTCGTCGAGATCACCGAGACCTCAGTGGGCTCGGTACTGACCGTCGGCCGACGGTGAGCGGCGTCGGGCGCCATCACCTCCGGCCCCACAACCACGACCATTGGGCCGGGAGGATGTTGATGGAGCGTACGAAACCCGCAGAGCCGGACATCGTCACACAGGCGCTGGCCAAGA
Source organism: Paractinoplanes atraurantiacus (assembly GCF_900215205.1). Taxonomy (GTDB): domain Bacteria; phylum Actinomycetota; class Actinomycetes; order Mycobacteriales; family Micromonosporaceae; genus Actinoplanes; species Actinoplanes atraurantiacus. Next base: position 213,472 of record NZ_OBDY01000010.1, on the reverse strand, counting down.
ACCGTTTGGGCACGCCCTCGGTGGTGTTCTTCGGCGTCGCGGGAGCCGCACCGCTCACCGTGATCATCGGGTCCATCACCACGATCTACGCGATCATCGGGAGCACCGCCGTCCCGATCGCGTACGTGGTGGTGGCCGGGCTGCTGTCGCTGTTCACCGTCGGGTTCGTCGCCATGAGCCGGCATATCGTGAACACGGGCGCCTTCTACTCGTACATCAGTCACGGTTTAGGCCGGATGGTCGGCGTCGGGGCGGCTTTCGTCGCCTTGCCGGCCTACTCACTCATGCAGATCGGCCTCTTCGGCCTCTTCGGGTCGGCTGCCTCCGGCATCCTCGCGGCTCTGGGGTTCTCGGTTCCCTGGTACGCCTGCGCGGTCGGCGCCTGGGCCGCCGTGACAGTGCTCGGCCTTCTGTGGGTCGATCTGAGCGGCCGGGTTCTCGCCGTGCTGCTCCTGCTGGAGATCGGCATCGTGCTCATCTACGACCTCGTGATGGTCAGCAACCCGGCCAACGGCGAGGTCACCTTCTCGCAGTTCTCACCGGCGCCGCTGGCCACCCCGGTCGTCGGCGTGCTGCTGGTGCTGGCCATCGCCGGCTTCGTCGGCTTCGAGGCGACAGTGGTGCTCTCCGAGGAGGCGAAGGACCCGAAGCGCACGATCGCCCGGGCCACCCACATCGCCGTGCTGCTGGCCGGCATCCTCTGCGCGGTCTCGGCCTGGGCCATGTCGGTCAACACCGGCCCCGACCAGATCGCCACGAAGGCCGCCGAGCACCGCACCGACCTCGTCTTCACACTGGTCGGGCCCCATCTGCCCAAGGTCATGGTCGACCTCGGCTACATCCTGTTCCTGACCAGTGTCTTCGCGGCTCTGCTGGCCTTCCACGCCGCCGTGTCGCGCTATCAGTTCGCCCTCGGCCGCGAGGGCGTCCTGCCGGCGGCGTGGGGTCGCACCCACCCGCGGACGGGCGCCCCGCTCCTCGGCTCCATCACCCAGAGCGTGCTGGCGATCATCGTGCTCAGCGCGTACGCCCTGGCCGGCGCCGACCCGCTGGTCTACGTGTTCGCGTGGCTCACGACGATCGGCGGGCTCGGCGTCCTCATCCTCATGTGGGCCGCGTCGGCCGCGGTCATCGCGTTCTTCGTGCACAAGCGGCGAGGGGAGAACATCTGGCGCGCCTACTTCGCCCCCGGACTCGCGTTCCTGCTGCTCACGGTCGTGCTGGCGGCAACCTGCATCGGCTTCGGCGAGCTACTGCAAGTCTCCGGGGATTCACCGTTCCAGTGGCTCATCCCGGTCTGCTACCTGGCCGTGGGCCTGGTCGGCATCGTCTGGGCCCTGATCATGCGGGCGGCCCGGCCCGAGGTGTACGCGGCGATCGGCCGCGGCTCCGACAGCCGGTCCACAGTGGCCGCCGAGACCCAGGAGCTCATGCGCGCGCTGCACGCCGACCCGGTCGGCGCGCGCGGCGGATACCCCTACTAGACAGCCCCACCGGCCCCCCACGAGAGGAAGTCATGACCTACGCGATCCAGGAACTGGTGATCCGCGACGTCGCACCCGTGGACGTCGAGGAGATCACCGGCCTCGTCGCCGCGGCGATGTGGGACGGGCCGGTGGCCCGCTGGCTGCACCCGGACGCCGAGGTGCGCCGGCGCGACAGCCCGCGCTACTTCGAGATCTTCGTCGAGCACGCCGTCCGGTACGGCGAGGTGTACGCCACCTCGGACTACGACACCGGCCGCGTCTCCGGAGTGGCGCTGTGGTTCCCCTTGACCGCCGAAATTCCGCCGCCGCTCGACTATGAGCAGCGCATGAAGGAGGTGACCGGCCCGGCGTACGACCGAAACTGTGAATTGGACGCGGCGATCGAGGCGCGCCATCCCACCGATCCCCACCACTATCTGGCTTTCCTGGCCGTCCATCCGGAGAACCAGGGCCGTGGGATCGGCAGTGCGCTCCTCGACCGCCATCACGCCCGACTCGACGAGGCCGGCATTCCCGCGTATCTGGAGGCGAACGACCCGCGTAACCGGGACCTCTACCTCCGGCACGGATACCGGATCCGGTCAGTCATCGAGCTTCCCGGCGGACCACCTCTGTGGTCCATGTGGAGGATGCCTATGAACTGACAGTGGTGCCCCCTGCCGAGTTACTACGCGGCTGCCGGAAACTCGTAGAGCCAGTACGACTGCTGGTCGATCCGGGTGAACTTCATGTTGTCCGAGAGCCGGCTGACCATCATCCGGAATACTCGGGACATGCGGCGAACCTCGTCGTTGTGGTTGCAGATGTCCAAGCACACGAGCCCGTTCTGGGCCGAGGCGATGTGGTACATCTGCTCGACCAGCTGGGAGAAGGCTTCACGACCCTGGGCATGCGGACTCACGGCGACGAATCCGATGTACCAGATCTTCCGGGCCGCGTAGTGCTCTGGCCAATGCCGTTCGAAGTACTGGGGAGCGATCAACGGAACCGCGTTGAGATCGTTGGTGTAGGTGGCGACGCCGCACATCGTGCCGTCATCATCGAGGGCCAGATACTTGCCGACCCGCGGATCCGCCATTACCTCGTCGAACTCCGACTTGTACATCAGGTGACGCTGGACCGCGAGGTGGTTCAACTCCTCGAAGGCGTCCGTGTACATGGTCCACATTGCCTGGTTCTGCTCTGCATCGGTGATCTGGTCGATGACTTTGATAAGCATGTTCGGCTCCCCCGCAGGCCGCCGCCAGGTCGGCCCGCTTGTCGCACTCATCTTGATCGATGATCTGTGCTCATCACTGTACGAAGAGTGAGCGCGTCATGACAATGCGTGTGCGCCGATTGAATGTGCCAATTCATCTACCGGATGCCCTCCGTGCCCGTTTTGGTGTGCAAGTTGCAATCACCGGCACGAAATCGCCCTCGATCCAGCAGACGGTTATGGCCTTCGAGTACTACGCACGCTGCGCATTACTCCTGGTCCAGGCCCCGATTACCGCTCAGGAATCACGCTTTTCAATTCATCACGGCCAATAGATCGTTGATCTTCAGAATGAGAGATCAGCGGCCACAGGGACCCACTCTACGCGCCGCGGTCCACATTACGCACCGTTAGCAGAAGGCCGTCGAGACTGCTCGGCGCCACCTCGTGGAGCACGATCGACGTCGAGGTCCGGACAACGCCCGGGGCCGCCACGATCAGGTTGGTGATGCGGTAGAGGTCGGCCGTGTCCCGGGCCACCACCCGCACCAGCAGATCGCCGTCGCCGGTGGTGGCCAGGATCTCGACCACCTCGGGGATGCGGGCCACCAGCTGGGCCGCCCGGTCGCCCTCGCGCTGGCTCAGCGACAGGGTCATGAAAGCCATCAGCGGATAGCCCAGGGCGGCCGGGTCGAGCCGCCGGGAGTAGGCGCCGAGCGCGCCCGACTCGCGCATGCGGCGCAGCCGGGCCTGCACGGTGTTGCGAGACATGTTCAGGCGGTCGGCCAGCGCCACCACGGTGGCGTCGGGGTCCTCGTCCAGGGCGAGCAGGATCCGCGCGTCGGTGCCGTCCAAGATTCGCATGGTGCGCAATCCTTCCCCGTGTCGGCCCCTTGAGCTGAGCAGAACGCACAAGCAGGAGACATCACATTGTGCAGGATGCGCAACAGCTACCAGGCTCGCCCCCATGATCGACTATGCCTCCACGGTGACCGTCGCCGCCTACCTGGGCGAGCGGCTCCGGCAGGCCGGCGTGTCCCACCTGTTCGGCGTGCCCGGCGACTTCAACCTCAACCTGCTCGACGGCCTGGCCGAGGTGCCCGGCCTGCGCTGGACCGGGTCGCCCAACGAGCTCGGAGCCGGATACGCGGCCGACGCCTACGCCCGCACGCGCGGCCTGGCCGCGCTGATCACCACGTACGGCGTGGGCGAGCTGAGCGCGATCAACGCGGTGGCCGGCAGCGCGGCCGAAGACGCGCCCGTGCTGCACATCGTCGGCTCGCCGCGGACCGGCACGGTCGCGGCCGGCGCGCTCGTGCACCACACGCTGGCCGACGGCGATTTCGGGCACTTCCACCGGGCGTACGCCGAAATAAGCGTGACCACCGAGGTGCTGACGGCGGACCGCGCGGGCGAGCAGATCGACGCGGTCATCGTGGCGGCGCGCCGCGAACGCAAGCCGGCCTATCTGAGCGTGCCGCAGGACCTGGCGCTGCACCACATTCCGGCGGCGCCCCTGCGAGAGCCTCTGAAGATCACTTCAGACCCGATTGCTGTACGGGGATTCAGCGCGGCCGTCCGTGAGCTCCTGACCCGGGCCGAGCGTCCGGTGCTGGTCGTCGGTCAACTCGCCGCGCGCTACCGGCTCGGGGAGCGGATCGCGGGCCTCGGCCTGCCGATGGTGACCCAACTGGCGGCGAAGGGCGTGATCGACGAGGGCACGCCCGGCTATCTCGGCGACTACGCGGGCACGATGCTCGACCCGGTCCCCGCCGCCGCGGTCGACGCGGCCGACGTGGTGCTGCACCTCGGCTCGGTGCAGACGGCCGAGCTGACCGGATTCTTCTCGGCCCGCCCGATCGACGACCGCACGGTGTGGACGTCGGCCACGGTCTCCGGCGTAGGCGAGCAGCGCTTCGAGGACGTCCTGTTCCCCGACGCGGTGGAAGCGGTCGCCGCGGCCCTCGGCGCATCCCCAGCCGCGACCGTTGGCGCTTCCCCGGCCGCGACCGTTGGCGCTTCCCCGACCGCGTCCGCGCCTCATTCGGGTCCGGACGACGACGAGCTGACGCAGGCAGGGTTGTGGCGGGCGCTGCAGGAATGGCTGCCCGAGCACACCGCGCTGATCGCGGACACCGGCACGGCCTATTGGGGCGCGCTGTCGCTGCGGCTGCCGGCCGGCACGACGTTCGTGGGCCAGCCGATCTGGAACTCCATCGGCTGGGCCCTGCCCGCCGTCCTCGGACAGGGCCTGGCCGAGCCGGACCGCCGCCCGGTCCTGATGATCGGCGACGGCGCCGCCCAGATGACCATCCAGGAGCTCGGCACGATCGCCGCCGCCGGTCTCCGGCCGGTGATCCTGTTGCTCAACAACCGCGGCTACACGATCGAGCGGGCGCTGCAGAGCCCACAGGCCGTCTACAACGACGTGACGCCGTGGAACTGGCGCGCCCTGGTCGCCGGCCTGACCGGCCCGGAGACCGACTACCACCACGCGGCGACGCCGACCGAGCTGGACAAGGCCCTGCGCGGGGCCGGCGATCACCCGGACCGGCTGGCCTTCATCGAGGTGCAGCTGGACGCGTACGACACTCCCCCGCTCCTGCGCCGCCTGGCCGAACGCGCGACGGCCGCCGCGAAGGGCGCGTCCTAGGAGCGGATCAGGCTGGGGACGGACTCGACCGGCGGCGCCGGGCCCGGCGAGTCATTCCTCCGGCCGTACGCGACGACGACGGCCACGACCGCCGCGAGCACCAGCGCGCCGGCCGCGATGACCACCGCGCGCGGCCACCGGCGCCCGGCCCGAACCGGCTCCGGGCGCCGGAACGGCTGAACGGCCGTCCCCGGGAAAGCCACACCCGCCGGACCTGCCTGCCCGGAAATACCCGCGGGGAGCGATCCGCCCGTTTGTGGCGGCTTTTCCGGATAGCTCCGCGCGTTCTCGCGGCGCGACGCCGGAGCCGGGGTGTGCAGGTTCGCCGGGAGGTCACCCGGCTCGGCCGGGCGGGGCACGCCGTAGGCGCCGGTGTTCTGGGCGCCGCCCGGTCTGAGCCGGCCATCCAACGAGGCCGCCGGGCCCGTTCGGTCTCCGGCCGCCATGCCCGCGCGGCCTCCCGTGACGGCCGGGCCGGTGCGGGTGGGCTGCGTCCCCGGGCCGGCCCGAAAAGGGCCGGCGTTCTCGACGTACGGCTCCCGGCCCTCCCCGCGCGCACCCTCCACCGCGGTCAGGAACGCGTCGGCGGTGCGCGGCGGCCGGGCCAGCACGGCCCGCAACGCCGGCGGCGGGTCGGGGAACAGCACGCCGATCAGGGCGACGATCGCCTGCATGTCGGGCACCGCCACCGGGAAGCCCACGTCCGGCACCGACGACGTCGCCGGGGCCAGGTCGCGGAGCATGGCCCGGCCCTCCGACACGAGGACGTTCGCCGGTTTGAGCGCTCCGTGCGGCCGCCGCCGATGATGAATCGCGGACAGGGCCCGCAGCACGTCGACCGCGATCCGCCACGCCTGGGCCGGCGGGACCGGCCCCCGCCGCAGCAGGTCGGCCAGCGACCCCGGCTGCAGCTCGGTGGCCAGCCACGGCGGGTCGCCGGCCAGGTCGGCCCAGAGCAGGCGCACGACGTTCGGGTGTTCGGACAGCTCGTAGTGCAGACGGCACGTCTCGTCGAACGCCCGCTGGGCGGACGGCGCGAAGGGCCGCCGCCACCGCTTCAGGGCCACCACGATGTCGAACGTGCGGTTGCGGGCGCGGAACACCTCGGCCGCCGGCGACTCGCCGAGCTTCGCCGCGAGCTCGAAGTCGGCGAGGGCCTGCCGGGGATGGGCACGCTCGAAATCGCTCATGCCGGACCGTGAAAAAGTGAAACAAGCATGGTGTGCCTTCGCGAAAGGCGATGGGGACACCCCAGGGTGGAGGTTCTCCGGGAGCTCACACCCCGTACGGTCAAATGCCCGTCACTTGATTCCCCCAAAAGTAAGAAGGACTAGAAGGTGAGCGGGCCGTCGCGGCGCTCGATGACGGGAAAGACGCTCGAGTAGGTCTGCCACGACGGCCGCGCCGGCTTCTCGCTCAGCGCCAGCACCCGGGCCAGGCCCTGCAGGGCGTCCCGCAGGGCCTGGTGCAGCAGCGGATCGGCGACGAAACCGTGCCGGTCGACCGACTCGGCCGCGATCGGGATGCGGATGCAGGCCGCCCGCAGGATCTTGGCGTTGGCGTGGGTGAGCACGGCCTCCAGGGTGGCGCGGGCGAGGTCGTCCTCGCCCGCGTGGGCCACCGAGAGCCACGCGGCCGGCTTGCCGTCGAGCAGGTTGTCGTCGACCAGCCAGTCGAGCAGGTTCTTCAGACTGCCGGGGATGGACCCCGCGTACTCGGGCGTGCTGAACAGAACCGCGTCGGCGATGCGCACCTGGTGCCGCAGCAGGACGACGGTGTCGTGCGGACTCTGCTCGCCCGGCACGAACGCCGGCAGTCCGCGCAGACCCTCGAACAGGCCGGCGTTGATGTCCTCCGGGGCGAGATGAGCGGCGGTACGCAGCGCGGCGTTGTGCAGGGACTCATCGCGGGTGCTGCCCGAGATCAGCAGGATGCGCGTCATGCCGCAGACGATAGAGCTTCTCGGTTACGCCGAGCAGATCAGGCTGATCTCCTCGGCCGACGCCTCGTGCACACCACGGCCCGGCGTCAGGTCGGCCACGGTCGCCGGCTCGGCGCAGGCCGCGGACTTCCCGTGCCACTCGATCTCGGTCGCCTCGGTCACGGTCACCGTCAGGGACAGACCTTTGGGGTACGCCACGACGAGCGCCCCGGTCGCGGCGTCGAACGTCTTGATCGTCGCCTTGGCCGCGGCCGGACGGTCGTACACCTTGGGCTTGGAATCCTTGCTGTTGACCACCCCGTCGCCGTCGGCGTCCTCGTCGCCGTCCTTGACCCCGTCGCCGTCGCTGTCGGCGGAGCGCGGGTTGAGGCCCAGCATCCGCTCGGTCTTGTTGATGAGCCCGTCCGCGTCCGGGTCCGACTTGGCGTCGTTGCCCTTCGGGTTGAGCTTCTTGCTGACCTCGTAGCCGTCGGGCAGCGTGTCCCCGTCGGTGTCGGCCTTGGCCGCGCTGGTGCCGGCCTTGAACTCGGCCAGGTTGGTCAGCCCGTCCGCGTCCTTGTCCCCACCGGCGTCCTTCTTCTTGACGTTGAGCCCGTTGGCCTTCTCGTACGCGTCCGGCATCCCGTCGCGATCCGTGTCCTTGGCGGCCTGCACCGCCGGCTTCGCCTTCGGCTTGGCCTTGTGGCCGGCGGCCATGGCCGTACCGGACATCGACAGCACCGTCATCGTGGCAACAGCCGTGACAGCAGCAAGTCGGCGCTTCATGCGGGGTTCCTTCCGGGGGCGTTACGTGAGGCCCTCAGGTTCGGCCCCCGCGATGGGGATCTGAGCACAGCTACCGACTCGCACCCCGACCGCTCCCGGCCGCGGCTCAGCGGTAGCGCGCCAACTTCACCTTGAGTACGGGATCAAAACGCTCGAGCGCGACAATGCGATCGCCGTCGCCGACCGCTGAGAGCTGGTCGATCAGAAATCTGTTCGCCTCCTCCGGTGAGTCGTCCAGTACGGCGTGCAAGGCGGCTGCCAGCAGCGGTACCTCCAGCACGTCGATGCCGTAGAGGAGCACATCGGTGAGGACGCTGTGCCAGCCCGGTCCGGAATCCATCCCGGGAGCGAGAAGGCAGTGGACGGCCAATGTCGCGGCTCGTTCGAAGTCGAGCCCCTTCGCGACCAACATGTCGTTGATCAGACGCAGCACATCCGCGGGTTCGAGCCGCGTCGTGTCGACATAGAGAGAGTGCATGAGCAGGGCGGCGCTGTCGGCCATGCCCTGGGAATTGCCCAGCGCCGCTCGGATCGCGCGACGGTAGGCGCTGATCTTGACGTCCCGCGGCGCGTCGAGGGCCGATGCCATCCACAGTTCGGTGAGGCTGAATCCGGCGGACTCGACCCGGTTCTCCTCCTGAACGACGAACGACGAAACCGATCCGGCGAGGCCCAGAAGCAACGGTGTCACGGCGTGAAGCAGGGCGTCATCGGCCAGATCGTTGCTCAGTCTCATCGAATTCAATGCCGGAACGAGCTCGAACTCGCTGTCATAGGCGCCGCCGGCCGAATGGTCGCCCGCCGGGGGCCGCCGGTTGAACCAGTTGGGGTCGGCCATCGCCCCGAGGGCGGCCGGCAACGGCGAGACAACGATGTCGCGGCGGTCTCCGTGCCACTCCCGCCCGACAGACAGGATCGCCATGGTCTCCAGCCACATGCGGGACGGGACGGCCGCACGCCATTGCAGAGCGGCGCCCTGCAGCCAGTCGGCCGGATCATCGGTCTCGGTGAAGAGGTCGGACGCCCTCAACTCTCCGCCACACTTCAGGATCAGCAGGACAAGGTTGAACGAATAGGTGGCCATCCAATGGTCGATGCGCTTGTCGACGGGCTGGTACTTGCGCGGTGTGTATTGCGGTCGCGTCAGGGCACTGCTTGCCCGCCGTACGAGCCAGGCTCGGAGACGTCCGGTGTCCGGTTGTCTCATCAAGACCTCGATGAAGGACAACACGTTGAGTCGCGCGCTCAGCGGGGTGTAGCCGAGCAGGGTCTGAAGCAGATCGTCTCCGGTGTTCGCGTCGACCCGCAGCGTCATCGTGCCGGCGGACTCACGCCTTTCCGTGTCGCGAACCGCCTGCACGACCAGTCGCGCCACGAGGTATTCGCCGAAGGTGGCATGCAGGAACTCGTAGGTCTGAAGGACATGGTCGTCGCGGATGGCATGCGATCTCTGGATGAAGAAGAACCGGCCGACCATCTCCTGGCCGGCACTCAGCGGAGTCCGGAACATCTCGGTCGGCGCCGACCGGGACGGCGCCAGTCCGAGACCTGTCAGGTCATCGTCGAGCTCACGCTCGGTGACCCACAGCCGCAGCCGATGGAACATGGCGAACGCCACCACGGAGAGCCGTTGCAGCTCAGCCTCGACGAGCGCCGGCAACTCGGCGCCAGGCCGGGTGTCATGCACCCGCCGCACCTCACGCTCGGCGAACTCGGAAAGGAGCCGCTCGTAGAGCCGCCCGTCGTCGAAGTCGGCCCTCGTGTCCCGCAACGCGTGGCCGGCGGCCTCGTAGAGGGCCAGCATGAGCAGGAGCAGCGGCTGCTCGGCCAGCTGACGAAATCGCAGGAGCGAGGCCAGGGCGAGTGGCTGGGGCAGGCGGCCGGCGTTGGATTCGTTCCAGACCTCCGCCCATCCGGCGATCTGGTCCTCGTTGAACGGCTCCAGACGTACGGCCAGGCCTCCCATCGGCAGCTTCGCCCGATCCGCGACCGCCAGCCGGCTCGTCACCATGACCGCGGCCGGCCGGCCGAGAGCCGCCTCACGCTGCTGGAAGCGCGCCACCCGCTGGAGATAGTCCGACTGGTGCAGGCCGGTCGCCTGAAGAAGCTCGTCGAACCCGTCGAGCAGGATCACCGGCAGGGCGCCGTCCGCCGCGCTCGTCAGATCGGCCCAGGAGACTGTCTCACCGATGGCAGCGCGCAACGCCTGCTCGATCTGATCCTGGATCTCGGCTTCGGCCGGCACGTCCCGGAGGGCGACTCGGGCGACGAGATAGTCGGCGACGGGCAGGCGGGCCGCGAGGATCTTGGTGAGGGACGACTTGCCCGCACCCGGCTGACCCAGCAACAGCAACGGGGCCTCGGTGGCCTGAGTGGTCGTCAGGTACGCGGCCAGGAATTCGGCCAGGTCGGTCCGAACGTCGTCGTCCCACCAATGCTCGTCAGCGGGCCGGGCGGCCGGGTCGGCCGCCTTGACGCGGAAGAACGGATCCAGATAAGCGTCGCCCAGTGTGGGCAGCACCAGGTCACCGACGTCGCCACCGAGGACGGGCTCGGCCAGTTCGGCGCGATAGACGCGGGCCAGAGCGGCACGGTGACGACTCGGGTCGCGGCCCGAGGTGGCACGCCGCAGAGCGGATTCGAGACGATCCAGGCCCCGGGCGCCCGATCCGGGCTCCGGGATTCCGATGGCGAACTCGGGGATCTGCCCGGAAAACGTTTCGTGCGCCTCGTCGTAACGGGTCACAGCCCGGTCCGGCAGGTCGGCGGTGATCTGTTCACCCGCCGAAAGGTCCTTCAGGTCGTCGGTGACGCGGGCGGTGGCGGTCGCGAACCAACGTCCGAGGGCGGTCAGAAGCTGGTCGTAGCCGCGCTCGGCCGACGGAAGGGGGACGGGGAGGTCGCCGAGACGCTCCACCAGGACACTCTCGGCAGTGGGGCCGAGACATCCGGCGAAGGCCTCGAACACCAGGACCACGTGGGCGGCCTGGAGCCGTTCATTGCGGTTGTGACGGCTGTGACCGCGGACAACGGCCGCCGAGACACGATCACCGCCAAGGATGCGACAAGCGTCGAGGTAGGACAGACCCTTCGGCATGCTGTCAGGCTAAGACCTCACGGACCCGCATCAAGGCGATGCCGAGCAGGTTGAGGCCGCGCCACTGCTTCGGGTCCTGGGCTCGCGGGTCGTCGCGGCTCAGGCCGATGCCCCAGACTCGGTCGAGCGGGCTAGCCTCGACCAGGACCCGGTCGCCGGTGGTGAGCAGGAAGGCGCGCAGGTCGTCGTGGGCGCCGAACTTGGCCACGTTGCCGGCGACGACGATGGGCAGCCGGTTGTCGTTCCAGGTCTGCTGCTCGAAGCCGGCGACGCGCCCACCGAGCTTCTTCGCCGCGTGCGGATGCTCGGCGGCCAGGATCTGCCCGGCCATGTCCTCGTCGCCGAAGAGCACGGCCTTGCGCCACATCATGTAGTGCTCGGCCGTGGCGAACCGCACCCCGTCCACCTCGAACGGCGACGGCCACCACTGGCTGAGGCACCCGGCCCCGGCCCGGCCGTCGGCTTCGGGCTGGTGCCCCCAGAAGAACAGGTACTTCGGCATGGACAGCAGTGTGCCGGTCGGCCCGCTACCGCGCCATCAAGTATTCGCGCAGCTCGGCGGGGGTGGCCAGCCAGCCCTGGCCGGCGTAGTCGAGGATGCGCAGCATCTCGCCGGGTACCAGGTCGTACGACGTGGCGCCGGTCTCCGGGATCTTCTCGCCCGGGGGCACGGGCACCGGCACCGGGTGGAGCCGCACCGGGGTTCGCAGGGCCTTCAGGACGGTCAGGAAGACCCGGGGCAGGTGGTACGGGGTGACCACGAGCCCGAGATGCTCGATCTCCAGCCGGGACGCCTGGGTGGCGATCCACGTGGCCTGCAAGCCCGTGTTGGGGGCCGGCTCGGGCTGGACCTGCACCCCGTCAAGGCGGCGGAGACCCAGGCTCCGCAGGTAGGCGGGGGTGAGATCGGTGTAGGTCCGCTCGGCCGGGTTGCCGTTGGCGATCAGCAGGTGGCGGATGTGCGGTGAGGTCTCCCAGAGCTGGATCGCATGGCTGAGGCGCCACTCCTCGCCCTGGCCGATCGGCACCGCGAGGGCGTCGGTCTCCCGTGGGGCGGGCACGGTGAGGATGGCGATGACCGAGGCCATCAGTTCGAGGAGCCGGTCATCCGTATCGATCACCCGGTCCATGGGTCAGATCTTGAGCGGGCCGGCGACGTCCAGCTGCCCGTGCTCGACCAGCCAGCGCACCGACTCCAGCACCGCGTCCTCGGGCTCGTGCTGCGGCGCGTAGCCGAGCAGCGCGTGCGCCTTGTCGATGCTGAAGTAGTGGTTGCGTACCAGATGCTCCCAGCTCGCCTGTGCGGCTTCGGTTTCGGTGGTACGGCGGAACGCCTCCCACGTCACGGTGCGCAGCTCCGCCGTCTGCCCGAACCACGACGCGGCGATCTGGGCGAAGCCGCGAACGTTGAGGGCCGACGGCGCGACCACGTTGAAGTCCTCGCCGGCCGCCGCCTCCCGCCGCGCGACGGCGGCCTCGAAGGCCTGAGCCACATCGTCGGCGTGGACGTGGTGCATGAACTCGGCGCCGATCCCGGGGATCTCCAGCGGCTCCCCGTTGGAGAGCTTGCGCCACACGGTGGGGTCGAGGTTGCCGAGCGGACCCACCGGATGCCAGCCCGGCCCCACGATGTGCCCCGGATGCAGCGACGTCGTGACCAGCCCGCCCCGGCGCGACTCCTCCTGGAGCATTTTCGCGATGGCGGCCTTGCCGATCCCGTACTCACCGATCGGGGGTGCCCCGTTCTCCTCGGTGATCGGAATCTTGAGGCTGGGCCCGAATCGCCAGATCGACCCGCAGTGCACCAGGTGCCCGGTCTCCCCCCGAAGCCGCTCGACCAGCGCGGTGGCCGACTCGAGCGTGAAGCAGATCAGATCGACGACCACATCGGGCCGCAACCCCACGACCCGATCGGCGAAGGTGCCGTCCCGGTCCTCGCCCTCCCGGTCAGCGGCCACGTGACGCACCTGAGCCCAGGCCGGGTCGTCCACATAGCGGCTCCGCTGCCCCCGGCTGATGTTGACCACGTCATGTCCCGCCCGCACCAGCCGCGGAACCAGGAACGTGCCGATATGCCCACTGCCACCGATGACAACGATCCTCATGACGTCACCATAAGCCTGCGGCGTCCCCTGTCGACCTCTGTTCTCACCGGCACGGGCTACTGCCCGAAAACGACGCTCCAGGGGCGCGCCGCGTCCGCGGCCGGGACGGCCATCGGGACGGGTGCGGCGTCGTCGAGTGTCTCGGCGGCGATCTGGGCGAACCGCTCCGCCGCGGGATGCGGCGACGGCGCCGGCCAGGCCGCGGTGATCGTCCGGCGCAGCGGATGACCGGCGATCGGGCGCCAGGCCACCCGCGGCTCGCGGCGGACGGCATCCTCCGGTTCGAAGGCGACCCCCTGGCCGGCGAGCACCAGCCCGAGCAGGAACCCGGGATTGCGGGCGGGCCGGATCGTCCGAGGACTGAAGCCGTGCCGGCGGCACACCTCCAGGACATGGTCGTGCCAGCCCGGCGCGGCGGCGCGCGGAGGCAGGATCAGATCGTTCCCGGCGAGGGCGGCCAGGGCGAGCTCGCCGGTCGCGGCGAGCGGCGAGCCACGGGGTAGCACCACGCCCAGCCGCACCCCGGCCGTGGGGCCGAACCGCAGGCCGGGCGCGTCGACCGGGTGGTGGACCAGCCCCACGTCGAGGTGGCCCTCGCCGAGCAGGCGCACCTGCTCGGCGGTGGTCAGTTCCCGCAGGTCGACATCGAGCCCCGCCAATCGGCGGTCCACGTGCTGGAGCAGTGCCTGGAGGACCGGAGCGGGTGTCTCGGGTGGCACGCCGGCGCGCAGGGTGCCGAGCCTGCCGTCCCGCACCGACCGCATCAGGCCGCGAAGTCGCCCCTCCGCGGCGAGCAGGGCGCGGGCCTCGTCGCGCAGGAGCCGCCCGGCGGCGGTGAGCCCGACCTGGCGCCGGGACCGGTCGAACAGCTCGACCCCGAGCTCCCGCTCCAGCCTCTGTATCGACTGGCTCAGCGGAGGCTGGGCGATGCCGAGCAGTTCGGCGGCCCGGCCGAAGTGCAGTTCCTCGGCCACTACGAGGAAGTAACGCAGGTGCCGGGAAAGATCCACGACCCGACGGTACGTGGGCCGCGCCCATTACCGTGGCGGCGTGCTGACGATCTTCGACAAGGTGGGCGCCGGCGCCCACGCCCACGTGGTCGACATCGACACCGGTCACGACGTCGGAGCGCGCCCGGACGAGCAGGTCGTCATCGCGTCCGTCTTCAAGATCCTGCTGGTTCTGGAGTTCGCCCGGCAGGCCGTGGCCGGGCAGCTCGATCCCACGGAAAGGGTCCTGGTGCGCGCGGCCGACCGGCTGGGCGGCTGGGGCACGGCCGGATGCGCGGACGATGTGGAGCTGTCGCTGCGCGACTTGGCGTACTTCACCATGTCGGTCAGCGACAACACCGCGGCCGACCTTCTCCTGCGCCGGATCGGACCGGACGTCCTGCCTCTGCTCACAGCGGAACTGGGTCTCACCCGCACACGCCTGATCGGCGGCCCGCGGCAGGTGCTGGAGTCGATGTTCGACGATGTCGGCGCCCGCGACGCCGCCGAGTTCGCCCGCGTCTTCGCCGCCCTGCCCGAGGAGCGGATCCGGTCGCTGCGTGTCTTCGACCCCGAGCACACCACCTCCAGCACCCCACGGGAGATCACGCGGCTGCTCGGCCTGATCTGGCGGGACGAGGCCGGCCCGGCCGCCGCGTGCGCGATGGTGCGCGACCTGATGGCCCGGCAGATGGCCTGGACCCGGCTGCCGTCCGGCTTCCCGCCCGAGGTCCGTGTCGCCGCCAAGACGGGCACCCTGCCCGGTCTGCACATCGAGGCCGGCGTCGCGGAGTACCCCGACGGCGGCCGGTACGCGATCGCGGTCTTCGCCCGGACCCCGCGGTTGGCGACCCGGCAGATCGACGTCGACCTCGCGATGGGCGAGGCCGCCCACGCCGCCGTCGAGCAGCTCCGGCGGATGTGATCCACGCCTCGGCGCGGCCGGCGCCGGCCGCGCCCGGCCTCGGCTGATACGCCCGCGGATATCGGCGACGCGGCCGGATGCTCTTGGACCGGGCGCACCGGCCGGTGATTGTCTGCCCGCCATGACCAACCCACGACTCGGCCGGCGCCGGTTGCTCGGCACCGCCGCCCTGGCCGCCGCGGCCGCCGCGCCCACGATCCCGTCCGCCGCCTCCGCCGCCTCCACAGCATCCCGGCGCCGGACGTCCGCCGCGACCTTCCGCTGGCTGGGCACCTCCGGCTGGCGCATCGACATCGGCGGGAGCTCCGTGCTCGTCGACCCCTATCTGAGCCGCTTCCGCACCGGGCTGTTCGCCGGGGCGTTCGATCCGGCCACCCCGCTGCGGGTCGACGCGGCCACTGTCGACCGGCACGCCGGCCGCCCGAAAACGATCCTCGTCACCCACACCCACTGGGACCACTTCACCGACGTGCCGCACATCGCCGGCCGGACCGGCGCCCGAGTATTCGGCACGCTCACCTCGTACCACCTCGGTCTGGCCCTGGGGTTGCCGGCCGCACAGCTGAGCCCGGTCAAGGGCGGCGAGGTGCTGGACTTCGGCGACCACACCGTCGAGGTGATCGCGGGGCTGCACAGCCGCAACGCCTCGTACTCGCTGGCCTTTCCCGGCGTCCGCACGGCGGTGCCGGACCGGCCGGCGACCATCGCCGACCTGCCCGAGGGCGACACGCTCACCTATCAGGTGAGCGTCCAGGGCGGACCGTCGGTGTTCTTCATGGGCGCCAGCGACTTCGCCGAGCGCAATCTCAGCGGCCTGAGCCCGGACGTCGCGATGATCGCGGTGCCGTCCACCGACGTCACCCACGACTACGTGCCACGCCTGCTGACCGCGTTGAACCGGCCGCCGACCGTCGTGCCGGTCCACTGGGACAACTTCGAGACTCCGCTGACCAACCCGCCGGCCACCACCCCCACCGACCGGGCCCGTCTCGACGCGTTCGTGACCGCCGTCCGCCGGACAGCACCCCGCACCAGGATCCAGCTACCGGAGTACCTGACCCCCTACACGTTCTGACGCGGGGTTCCGAGGAATTGTCGTACCCCTCCGGCACCATCTGGCGCACACGGAACGGGAGGGGTCATGCCGAGGTGGTCGTGCGCGACGAGACGATGCGGCCCGGCTGGGAGGCGCAGGCCGCGGCGGCCTGTGACGGGTTCGCGCCCTGTCGCCGCCTGGTGAGCGAGATCAACCAGACGCTGGGCCTGGAGCGGCTGCGCCTGGAGGGGCTGTTCTCGCAGGAAGGCTCTGGGGTCGGGACACCCGATCACCGGCGCCATCGGCCGGCGGTTGATCTGGCAAACCTCACCGGACCGCGCGAAGTGGACGTCGGGCCTGCCCGAGCGCGTCGACGACGGCTGGATCCCGTCCGATCACGACACGGCACCCGGGGCGGGCTGGCGGGTGCGGCTCTGGCATCCGGCGATGGCCGGTCCGAGCGAGGTGGCCCGGTGGCGGGCCCGGACTGAGAAGCAGCCGGTCAAGCAGGCGTTCCGCGAGGTCCACCGGTTGACGCCGACGACAAAATCGCCGACCCCGCCATCACCGTCCAGCTCCGCCGAGTCGCCTATGAACGGCCGAGCGCCCGCTGCACCTGTCACATCGACCGAAATCGGGCAGCGGTCTTGGGTCGCTCTGGGGCAGAGTGGCCGAGTGGAGATACGGGGACCGGGACGGTTTTTGTGGTGGCTGGGGCGGGAGCACAGAGGACGAGTCGGGTTGGGGGCGATGTTCGGGTCGTTGTGGTTCGTGAGCTTGGCGACCACCCCGTACCTCATCTCGCAAGCCATCGACCGCGGCCTGGGCGCGCGGCAACCAGGCGTGTTGATCGGCTGGGTCGCGGCGGTCCTGATCGTCGGTGTGGCCAGTGCGGTGCTTGGGATCATGCGGCACCGCAGCATGTCGAAGCTGCGGATGGCGGCGGCGCTGCGGACCGCCGATCTCGTGATGACGCATGCCACGCGGCTGGGGTCGGCGTTGCCGCGGCGGGTGACGGCCGGCGAGGTGGTCACGATCGGCATCTCGGATGTGTGGACCATCGGGCGGGCCATGAACGTGGGCGGCGTCGGGGTGGCGTCCACCTTGGCGTACATCGTGGTGGCGGTCCTGCTGTCGCGGACGGCGCCGTCGCTGGCGGTTGTCGTGCTGGCCGGGGTTCCGGTGCTGGCGCTGTTCGTCGGGCCGCTGCTGCAGCGCAGCCAGCGCGCCTCGCAGGGCTACCGGCATCAGCAGGGTGAACTCAACGCCCGCCTGGTCGACGTGCTCGGCGGCCTGCGGATCCTCAACGGGCTCGGGGGCAAAGAGACCCATTTGCGGAGGTACGTCGGTGAGTCCGGCCGCCTGAGGGCGCAGGGTTACCGGGTCGGTGGCCCGTCGAGCTGGATCGGGGCCCTCGGCGACGGCCTGCCGGTCGTGTTCCTGGCCGTGGTCGTCTGGCTCGCGGCCCGGCTCGCGGCCGAGGGGCAGCTGACCGCGGGACAGTTGGTCGCGGTGTACGGCTACACGGCGATGCTCGTCATCCCGGTCAACGTGCTGATCTTCTGCTCGTTCGACGTCACCCGCGGGCTGGTCGCGGCCCGCCGGGTGGTCAACTTCCTGCGCATCCCGGTCGACGACCCGGCCGGCCGGGCGGCGCCCGAGGGGCCGGCGGTGCTGCACGATCCGGAGTCCGGTGTGGTCGCCGAGCCGGGGCGGTTCACCGCGCTGGCCGGCTCCCGCCCGGCCGACGCGGCCGAGGTGATCGACCGGCTCGGGCGGTACGGTCCGACCACCGCGACCTGGGGCGGCGTCGAGCTCGCCGAGATCTCCCCACCGCTGATCAGGGAACGGATCCTGGTCACCGAGCCGAGCGCCGACCTGTTCGCGGGCGAGCTCCGCCAGGTGGTCGCCGGCCGCCACGAGCCCGACGACGCGAAGGTGCGGGCCGCGATCGGCACCGCTGTCGCCCACGACGTCGCCGACGATCTCGGCCGGCCGGTCGAGTGGGCCGGCCGCAACCTCTCCGGCGGGCAGCGCCAGCGGGTGCGCCTGGCCCGCGCCGTCCACGCCGACCCGGAGATGCTGCTCGCGGCCGAGCCGACCTCGGCCGTCGACGCGCACACCGAGGCGGCCATCGCCGAGCGCCTCGTCGAAGCCCGCCGGGGGCGGGGCACGGTCGTCGCCACCACGTCGCCGGTGCTGCTCGACAAGGCCGACGTCGTGCACTACCTGGTCGACGGCCGGGTCGCCGCCTCCGGCACCCACCGCGACCTGCTGGCCGGCGAGCCCGGCTACCGCGCGCTGGTCACCCGCGTCTTCGGCGAGGAGGGGGAAGAATGAGCTCGGTCCTCCCCGTCGCCGATCAGCGGACGGTGGCGCGGGCGGCGCTGCGCCTGATCGCGCTCGACCGGCGCTCGGTCGTGATCATCCTCGCCCTCAACTCGCTGGTCGCGCTGGCCGGCGTCGCCGGCCCGTGGCTGCTCGGCCGCATCATCGACGAGGTCACGCACGGCGGCGGGGTCGCCTCGGTCGACAAGCTGGCCGCGGCGGTCCTGGCCTGCGCGATCTTTCAAACCTTTCTTTCCCGGTACGCCCTGGCGATCGCTTACCGCTTCGGCGAGCGCACCGCGGCCCGCATCCGGGAGAACTTCCTCCGGCGCTCGCTGGCCCTGCCCGCCGCCGTGGTGGAGCGGGTGCCGGCCGGCGACATCGCGGCCCGCGGCACCACCGACGTGGACGCGGTCGCCACCACGCTGCGCGACATCCTGCCGACCCTGCTGATCGGCTTCGTCCAGATCATCTTCCTGGTGGCGGCGCTGCTGCTGCTCAACCCGCTCCTCGGGGTGATCGGCCTGATCGGGCTGTCGGGCATCTGGTTCTCGACCCGCTGGTATCTGAAGCGGGCCCGCCCGGCCTATCTCAAGGAGGGCGAGGCCAACTCGCAGCTGGCCGAGGAACTCGCGGCGACGACGGCCGGAGCCCGTACCATCGAAGCCTTTGACCTGGCGGAACGCCGCCTCGCGGCGGGCCGTGCGGCACTCGCCGAGACGCGCCGCACCCGCTTGGCCACGCTGAGCTTGCGGAGTTTCTTCTTCCCCTCGGTGGAGATCTCGTACGCGCTGCCGAGCGTGCTGGTGCTGCTGGTGGGCGGGCTGCTCTACATCGACGGTCACGTCAGCCTGGGCACGGTGAGCGCGGCGGTGCTGTTCCTGAGGCAGCTGGTGGGACCGCTCGACACGATCACGATCTGGATCGAGCAGTTGCAGAGCAGCAGCGCGTCGTTCGCCCGGGTCGAGGGGCTGGCCGAGATCCCGGCGCCCCGATTCGAGACGCGCCTGCCCGAGGGCGACCGGATCGAGGTCCGGAACGTCCGGTACGCGTACGACGAAGGCCGTGACGTCCTGCACGACGTCGACCTGACGGTGCAGCCGGGTGAGCGGCTGGCGATCGTGGGGCTGTCGGGGGCGGGCAAGTCGACGCTGGGCCGGCTGATCGCCGGCGTGGACCGGCCGGGCGCGGGTTCGGTGACGGTGGGCGGGGTGGCGGTGGCGGAGCTGCCGCCGGACGAGTTGCGCCGCCAGGTCGTGCTGGTCACGCAGGAGCATCACGTGTTCCGGGAGACGCTGCGGGACAACCTGATGGTGGCGGCGCCGGACGAGGAGCTGCGCCGGGCGCTGAAGACGGTGGGCGCGGACTGGGCCGACGACCTGGACCGTGACCTCGGCGAGGAGCCGCCGGACGGGGCGCAAGCGCAGCAGTTGGCGCTGGCCCGGGTGGTGCTGGCCGACCCGCACACGGTGATCCTGGACGAGGCGACAGCGCTGCTGGACCCGACGGCGGCCAGAACAGCGGAGAGGGCGCTGGCGGCGGTCCTGCACGAACGCACGGTGATCGCGATCGCCCACCGCCTCCAGACAGCACACGACGCCGACCGCGTGGTGGTCATGGACGACGGCCGCATCATCGAGATAGGCACCCACGACGAGCTGGTCGCAGCCGCCGGCCCGTACGCGGCCCTGTGGCACTCCTGGCACGGCCACGAGCCCGCCTGAGCCGCCCAGCCACCCAGCAGCGCGCGACCGCCCGGCCACCCGGCCCCCACGGGAGTCGGCGCGCGCCCACCCGGCCCCACGGGAGTCGGCGCGCGGCCACCCGGCCCCACGGGGGTCAGCGCGCGGCCACCCGGCCTCACGGGGCCGGCGCGCGGCCACCCGGCCTCACGGGGTCGGCGCGAGGCCGTCCAGGGCGAGTTCGATGGCCTTCGCGGCATGCTCGACGGCGCCGCCCCGCTCGGCGGCGCCGTCGGTGATCATGCCTTCGGCCACGCCCTCGACCATGCCGAAGAAGAGGAGCAGATCGGCCGGCACGAGGTCTCGGCGCACGAAGCCCTGTTCCTGGGCCCGCTGCAACGGACCGGCGAGCAGCCCGACGATCTGCCGAAGGTAGCGCCCCTGCACGGCCGGTTCGAGGCGGCGGGCCAGATGCACGAGCGGGCGCATGGCGACCTGTGAGCTCAGGACGGCGCCGAGCAACGGCCGGAACGCGGCCGGCTGATGCCGGTTGGCGTCGACGCAGGCTTCGAGGCGCTCCACCTGAAAGGCGATGACCCCCGAGGTCAGCGCATACCGGTCGGGAAAATGCCGGTAAAGGGTGGCCTGCCCGATACCCGCCCGGCGAGCGATCTCCGGCATGCCCACCGCGTCCCGCCGCCCGGTCATGAGGTCACTGGCCGCCTCGAGAATCGCCTGGCGGTTCCGCTGCGCGTCCCGGCGGCGCGGGGTCTGTACGCCGTAGATCAAGGCCCACCCCTCTCCGAGATGACCAACGTTACTGGCAAGTAACGATAATGTCATGAAGTTCAATTTCTCGGAACAGGTTCGTACCCCGCCCACGCTCCATCGCGGGAACGCCACCGATCCGGCGCCCCACGATTTCGCCCAGCCCCATCCCGCGGCGCAGCCCCGGCCCATAGCGCGGCTCCGGCCCATAGCGCGGCTCCGGCCCATAGCGCGGCCTCGGCCTCGGCGCGGCCCAGCGCCGGCGCGGCCCCGGCCCGCGGCGCGGTCTCAGTCCTGGCCGCCGGCTTTCATGACCGCCTTTCGGGCGCGCCAGGCCAGGACCGAGCCGACCGACAGCGCCGACAGCACCGAGCCCGCCGACAGCCAGGAGCCGATCGACAGGATCGAGCCGAAGGAGCCGACAGAGCCCACCGACAGCGCCGAGCCGGTGGAGCCGATCGACAACACCGAGCCCTTCGAATAGATGCTCAGAACCGAATCCTCGGACTTGTACGACAGGATCGAACCCTTCCGCACACCCACCCCTCTCAGAAGTCCGCGCAGATGTACGGCATCTGGCGCGGGAACAGACTGCTCAGCGACTCGACTGCCGCCCCGTCGACCCGCCCGAGGCCGCGCGTCACCACCTCGACCGGGTCGAGCACGCCGTAGAGCAACCCACTGAAGCCGCCCACCGTCAGCGTCGCCGACGGATCGGACGTGCCTTTCGTCACCGACAACCGGCCGCCCTCGCCGGTCAGCCGCCAGACGCCGGCCACATGCTCGTCGTCGGGAATCTCGATCGTCACGTCACCGTCGCCGACCGCCGTGCCGGTCAGCGCCTCCATGTCGAGCACCCGCACCATCGCCCCGCCGCGGCGCGGATGGTTCACCTGCGCCTCGGTGGTCACCGCGAAATCGGTGCCCCACAACTCGGGCACCTCGTCGGGGCCGACCCGCACCACGACCCGCGACACCTGGTCGACATGCCGGCTGAAGAACTGGAGCAGCAACGCCCGCCCCAGCGGCCCCGTGGCCAGCAGGTCGGACCCGGTCAGGTCACCGCCGTACCGATCGATCCGGTATTTGACGGCGCCCACCACCTCGCCGCCCACGCGGGCGACGGCGACCCACTGCTTCTCCTCGCGGAACTCAGCGCTGCGCACCGCGTCGAACACCGAGAACCCGTGACGCTCACCGAGCAAACGGCGATTGAGTTCCTCGTACGCCTCATGGCCATCCCACATCGACAGCCGCTCCACCTCGCCCGGCAGATCGGCCCGCACCAGATGGGACAGCCCCTCCGGGGCGAAGCCGGCCGTGCGGTGGCGGGGAATCCCGACGAATCCGAACCGCGCGTAGAAGCTGGGACGGAACGGGTAGAGCGCGCTCACCGCGAACCCCTCCTGCCGCGACTGCCGCAGCAGCCTCGTCAGCAGCTCCCGCACGATCCCCCGACGGCGAGCCGACGGATGGGACGCGACCGACGCCACACCGGCCATGTCATGCACCAGGCCGCGCACGTTCTGCCGCATGCGCAGGGCCGCCGCGCAGGCCAGAGCCTCGCCGTCCTCCTCCGCGACCATGCTGATCGTGGACTCGAAGAACGGCTGCCGGCGCCGGTAGGCGGCCACCTCCTCCTCCGGCCACGGCGACGGCATGAACGCATACGTCTGGAGGGGAAACATCGTCGCCGTGCGCTCCGCCGCGCTGATCTGCCGGAAGTCCATGAGCCCATCCAACACCGGAGGGCCGTACGCCCGCTGCCCTGTTTCCCGGCCTGTGGATAACCCGGAAACACCTGGTGAACGCGGTGCCGCGACGCGCCGGGGTACCCCGGTTTGGCAAGGCGCCCGCGGACCCGCTAATGTTTCATCCGTCGCCGGGACAACGGCCCGGACAGACAAGCGGACGTAGCGCAGCTGGTAGCGCATCACCTTGCCAAGGTGAGGGTCGCGGGTTCGAATCCCGTCGTCCGCTCGGAGAGGCCTTCACAGGACACGTGTGCAGGGCTGGCTCGGTGGAGTGGCCGAGAGGCGAGGCAACGGCCTGCAAAGCCGTGTACACGGGTTCAAATCCCGTCTCCACCTCGCAGTATGCAGTACCCGAAGGGCGATTGGCGCAGCGGGAGCGCGCTTCCTTGACACGGAAGAGGTCACTGGTTCGATCCCAGTATCGCCCACGAGACGGCAGGCGGTCTGTGTTCGCGTAACGCGCGAACCCAGGCCGCCTCGTCATATCTGCTCCGGGGGCCGAGCCCCCGGAAGCCCCGCGGTGCGGTGGGCGCGCGGGAGCGACGGTCGCGCTTCCTGCCGGGTCTCAGCCGCGCCAGGGGCCGAAGCGCGCACCAGGGCCGGCCCCTTGGCTTGTCGTCGGTAAGAACCCTCGAGGTCTCTCCGGAGAAAGGCCTCGCGGAAGCAAGGCGCCTGGGCACCCCACACCCCCGAATGTGAATCTGACGACGCCCGGGAGCTCACTGCGACCTGGGATCGCGAGCCGGCGCGGCCGAGGCGGCCAGGGATTGACGGCGGTAGTCCGTCTCGGGTGTGATCGCTTTGGGGTAAAAGGGACAAAAATCGGACACGGGCGCGTTGGGGGTCGACTCGGGGTGCGCGGGTCGCTAAGGTCCGTCTGCGTTGAACCATCTGCAAAGTGCAGACAGCCACCGGCAGACCGGTCTAGGCTGATTCGGATGAGGGGCTTGACAATGACGCGGACCGGCGACGCGACCACTTCACCTGAGGCTCGAGGGCAAGCCGCCCTGGATGAGCTGCTGAAGCGGGAAGCGGCCTCGGTTCAGATTCACCTCATGCAGACCAACTACGTGCCCGGGCTGTTGCAGGTTGAGGGCTACGCGACCGAGATGATCGGCCGGATCCGGTCGCTCGATCCGGGCGACCAGGAGCTGGCCGACCGGGTCCGGACGCGGATGAAGCGGGCCGCCGGCCTGGCCGAGCGACTGGAGGGCGAAGAGCCGCCGCGGGTGTCGGTGCTGATCGACGAGGGGGCGCTGCGGCGCCTGGTCGGTGGCCGCGAGACCATGCGCAAGCAACTGGCCCATCTGAGCGACGTCGCGAAGCTGCCCACCGTCGAGCTGGGCATCGTTCCGTTCGGTTTCGGCGCCTACTCGGGGCTGGCTGGGCCGTTCGAGGTGCACCGGGATGCGCAGGGCGACGACGCTGTCTACTTCGAGAGCACCGACGAGAGCAAGATCGTGCTGGACGAGGCCGAGGCCGAGCGCCGCCGCCGAGTCGTCGATTCGATGATGGCGTCGGTCGTCTCCGGCGACGACGCGCGGGCGCTGCTGGAGACGATCAGCCGCGAGCTGTGAGGTCGTTCGCGCCGGTCTCCGCGACGAATGCGATGAAGGCGCGGAACGTCTCTCGGTCGAATGTCAGGACAGGTCCCGAGCGGTCTTTGGAATCGCGCATGTGAACGAGGCCGGTTTCCTCCTCGAGGGCGACCTCCACGCAGTCACCCCCACCGCTTCGGGAACTCGTTCGCCAGTTGAGCTCGCGCCGGTCAGTCATCGCGCCTCCCGCGTGCACCAGCAAGAACCCGCGCACGGAAGCTCTCCAGTCGCGCGAGGTCTTGGCCGCAGCGCGGCTGCCGGTGTTTGCCGCGCTCGTGGGCGAAGGCCCCATCGTTGGAGCCAACCGATCACTTACAGTACCCGAGATTCAGCTTGGTGGATAAGCGCCCGGAGTCCGCTGCCGGACACTCGAGGAATGGCGAGAGCATTGCGATAGACTCGCCTGAATTTGCATTCCGCTGTTTGCGTCCAGCGGTCGGCCGGAGAAGGGAAGGGCGGGCGGGGTGGCAGTGACTAGGTCCGGTTCGGAACCGGCTGAGGTCGGCCCGATCGTCGCCCGGGAACTGGTCCGGGCCCGTCTGAAGAATCTGCGCGAGGCGAGCGAGCTCAGTGCCGCGACCGTCGCCCAGCACACCGGCTGGTCGGTGTCCAAACTGAACCGGATCGAGAACGGCGAGGTCACGGTTCAGCCGTTCGAGCTTCGCGCCCTGCTGTCGTACTACGCCGTCGAGGACGAGACCGAGGTGACGGCGCTCGCCCGGCTGTCCCAGGCGTCGCGGGCCCGGCAGTGGTACAGCAAGCACCGCCTGACCGGGGCCTTCCAGCGCTTCGTCGCGTACGAGTACGAAGCCTCCGTCATCAACATCTGGCAGTTGCTCTTCTTCCCCGGACTCCTGCAGACGGAGGAGTACGCCCGCGAGATTACCGCGCTGTCCATGCGGCGCAGCCCTCACCACGAAGAGGTGCTGTCCCGGGTGCGTCTGCGGATGGACCGGCAGCAGGCCTTCCACGAGCGGCTCGCCCGGCCGAACGCTCCGCGCATCGTCGCGGTGATCGACGAATCGGTGTTGAAGCGCCCGGTGGGCGGCCCGGACTGTCTGCGCCGGCAGATCGATCATCTGCTCGAGCTGGCGGAGGACACGGACGTGTACACCATCGGCATCACCCCGCTGGACCTCGTTCACCATTCCGGTCTGGGTGGCACCTTCGAGCTCCTGCAGTTCGACGCGCCCGACCATGACGACGTTCTCTATGTCGAGGCTGCCGCGGGCGCGTCGTCGCTGCAGATGAGCCGTACTCCCCTGTTCCGCGACATCATGCAGGACATGCTCACCTACGGCCGGACCGGCGAGGATGCGATCGAGATGCTGCGGAGAGCGCGGGCCGACCTGACGCGGCCGTGAGGTCGGTGACCGCCGGCCACGTCGGTGTCTCGCCTGCTTCGACCGCCCGGAGCACCGCCCGCCGCACCTGGTTGAACCTCTGGTGGTCGTTGGTGCTGTAGAGCGTGACGGTACGGCCCTGGTGCTCGGCCACCAGCGCCATCCACGAAGGACGGCTCCGGCTCTCGATCGCCGCCGCGATGCCGGTGCCACCGGCGGCGAGGACGCCGGCGGCGAGCAGGGACACCGCGCCGTAGGCGGCGGCCAGCGGCACGGCCAGTGCCACTTCGACTCCGCCGCAGAACAGTGCGATCTTGAAGGGGAGGTGGGTTTCCTGGTACTCGCGGTAGATGTGGGTCAGGTCGCGGACGAGGAAACGGCCCTGGTCGGTGTCGACGCGCCGACTGGTCACTACGATGCCGGGGCCGGGGTAGTAGACGACTTCCGGATCGGGTCGGGAAGCCGGGGATACGGACTGTTGTGCCATGGCGACCTCCTACCGCCATGGTCGCCGATCAATACGCAGTCAGCAACCATCACACGTGCATCTGCTGACTGCGTAGCCCAATCTGCGGATTGCAGAAACCCGTTACCCACTATTTTGTACGCCTTCACGGGCGATTGTGCTCGCTAACTACGTCCACTTTGGCGGGTCTTTATGACTTTCTCCGCGAGCAGCGCCTCCACCCGGTCGGCGGGAGGACTGCGTAGTGCAGGCGGCCCAGACCGGTGAAGGCCTGGGCCGGTGCGGGTGAGACTGGTCAGACCTGGCTGGCGCCGCCGTCCACGTAGATCTCGGAGCCTGTTACGTAGGCGCTGGCCGGGGTGGCCAGGAACAGGACCGTGTCGGCGATCTCGTCGGGGGTGCCGAGGCGGGCCATGGGTACGCCGGAGGCCAGGCCCTTCAGGAGCTGGGCGGCGTCCTCGGGGGTGCCGGCCAGGCCGGACAGGCCAGGGGTGTTGATGGGGCCGGGGGCGATCGCGTTGACGCGGATCTTGCGGTCCACCAGCTCGGCCGCCCAGCTGCGGGTGAAGGAGCGCAGGGCCGCCTTCGTCGCCGCGTAGACGCTGAACGCGGGGGCCGCCTTCACGTCGATGTTGGAGCTCGTGATGATGACCGAGGCTCCCTCGTTCAGGTGCGGGAGGGCCTTCTGGACCGTGAAGATGGTGCCGCCGACGTTCGTGTTGAACGTGGTGGCGTAGTGGTCCCACGTGATGTCGGCCAGCGCCGCGAACTCGCCGCCGCCCGCGTTGGCGTACAGGACGTCCAGGCCCTTGCCCCGTTCGGCGATGGCGGCGTAGACGCGGTCCAGGTCGTCGGGGTTGGCGACGTCGGCCTGAATCGCCGTGAAGCCCTCGCCGAACTCGTCCAGGGCCTCCTTGCGGCGGCCGGTCACGAAGACGTGTGCGCCTTCGGCGGCCAGGCGGCGGGCCGAGGCGAGGCCGATGCCCGCGGTGGCGCCGGTGACGAGGGCGGTCTTGCCGTCGAGCTGTCCCATGATCAGTTCTCCTTGACGATTGAAGCGAAAGTGGGGGTCTGTGATCCGAGCACGTGCAGGGCCACGTGGTCGGCGCCGGCGTCCAGATGCTGCTGGACGCGGTCGGCGATGTCGGACGTGCTGCCGTGGGCGACGAGGGCGTCGATGAGGCGGTCGCTGCCGCCGGGCACGAGGTCGTCGTCGGTGAAGCCGAGGCGGCGCAGGTTGTTGCGGTAGGCGGGGAAGCCGATGAACATGCCGACCTGGGCGCGGGCCAGGGCCCGGGACTCGGCCGGCGGCAGGCCGACGACGACGGCCTGGTGAGGGGCGATCAGCGGACCTTGGCCGACGCGAGCACGTTCCCGGGCCACGTAGGACGGGGTCACCAGGAACGGGTGCCAGCCGGCGGTCCGGGCGACGGCCAGGTCGACCATCTTCGGGCCGAGGGCGCCCAGCAGCAGGCGCTCGGCCGGAATCTCCAGCTGGTCGAGGTAGCGGCCCATCGACGCGATCGGGTTGCCGTAGTCCTGGCCGCGGGCGGCGGCGCCGGCCGCGTTGCCGATGCCGAGACCGACCAGCAGCCGGTCGTTGTGGGTGGCGTAGAAGTCGGACAGCTCGCGGGGTGTCTGGCCCCAGATGTTCAGCACGCCCGTGGCGACCGTGCTCTTCGGCGCGGCGGCCAGCAGCCGGGCCACGTTGCCGAGGGCGCCGGAACCGTCGAGGCCGGGCGTCCAGAACGTGTCCCAGCCGAGCTTCTCGAACTCGGCCACGTCCCGGAACTTCATGCTCCAGAGACCTGCCTGCTTCATCGGTGCCACCTCCTTCGTATTTTTGTATCGCTCGGTATGGAATGACAGTAGCCCACTTCTGTACCGAGCGGTAGACTGATCGGTGTGACGGTGAAGACAAAGGGACGGCCGCGCGGCTTCGACGCCGACGAGGCGCTCGATCGGGCCATCGAGGTCTTTTGGGAGCACGGGTACGAAGGCGCCTCGCTCACCGACCTCACGAGCGCGATGGGCATCAACCGGCCGAGCATGTACGCCGCGTACGGCAACAAAGAGGAGTTGTTCCGCCGGGCCGTCGCCCGCTACGCGGAGCACGACATGGCGTACGCGAGGGAAGCCCTGGCCGAACCGACGGCGTACCAGGTGATCGAGAGGTTCCTCCGGGCCAACGCCGACGCGCTCACCCGGGCCGACCGCCCGGCCGGATGTCTGTCGATCCAGGGCGGCCTGGCCGGCGGCAG
This sequence comes from Paractinoplanes atraurantiacus, assembly GCF_900215205.1. Classification (GTDB taxonomy): domain Bacteria; phylum Actinomycetota; class Actinomycetes; order Mycobacteriales; family Micromonosporaceae; genus Actinoplanes; species Actinoplanes atraurantiacus. The sequence goes on along the minus strand of NZ_OBDY01000010.1, from coordinate 185,075 downwards.
CGACAACGGCGAGGTGGCGCAGTTCCTGGCCGCGAGCCGGCTGGGCGGCGAACGCGCCCTGTCCGGCCGCCTGGCCCGCGCCGTCGAGGAGGGCGACCTGCCCGCCGGCACCGATCCGGCGGCCCTGGCCCGTTATGTGATGACGGTCAGCGAGGGCAACGCCGTGCACGCCGCCGCCGGGGTCGACCGGGCGAGCCTGCACGCCACGGTCGACCTGGCCATGCGAGCGGTGCCTAGATCTCCAGAAGCGCCTTAGCCCGCAGCGAACCCGATGCAAGCTTGTCGTGCACATCGGCGGCTTCGGCGAGCGGAACCACCACCTGCGACTGCAGCGACAGCTCACCGGACGCCAGGCGGCCCATCGCCTCGCGCAGGGCCGGAACGACCCCGTCCGGGACGACGTCGGAGAGCTTCACGCCGAGCCCGGGTCCGCGCGGGTCCGACAGCGTGATGACGCGGTCGGTGCCGCCGGCGAGGGCGATGGCCGCGGGCAGGTCACTGCGCCCCGACGCATCGAGGACGGCGTCAACTTCGCCGGAGAAGACCGACAAATCGTGATAGTCGATCGGGGTCGCGCCGAAACCCCGTACCACATCGAAGTCCGAAGGACGAACGGCGGCGATTACTCGTACGCCTCGGGCCACGGCGACCTGGGTCGCGACGCGCCCGACCGAACCGGCCGCGCCCAGCACCAGCAGGGTCTCCCCCGCGCTCACGGCGAGCTGGTCGAGAACCCGTACGGCCGCCTCGCCCGAAGCCGGCAGCGCCGCGGCATCGGCCCAGCTCACCGAGGCCGGCTTGGGCACCCAGAAGTCGGCGACGGCAAGGGCGGCGTAGCCGCCGAGACGCGGCAGGAAGACCGCGACCTCGTCGCCCACCGCGACGTCCTGCGCGCTGTGGCCGACGCTCTCGACCACCCCGGCCGCCTCGAAGCCGAGGACCGTGCCCGGACCGCCCGGAAAGACGCCCTTGAGGTGCCCGGCGCGAATGGCCAGGTCGGTCGGGCCGACGGCGGCGTAGCGCACCGTCACCCTGATCTGCTCGGCGCCCGGAGTGGGCACGTCGGTCTCGGCGAGCCGCAGAACACTCGGCGGCCCGTAGTCATCCATCACAACTGCCCTGGTCATGGGCCGAGCGTAGGTCGGCCGGGGCGGATCGGCCGGATCTCCGGACACGGTTGCGTCATACCTGAGTCACGTGACGGATCACGGTGATCGGCTATTTTTCGATGGTGTCAGATCTGATCGGCCGCGACGGCGAGTTGCAGCAGCTCACGGCGCTGACCGGTCAGGCTCTGGTGCTGACCGGTCCGCCCGGCATCGGCAAGTCGGCGTTGCTGGCGCAGGCCGCGCGGACAAAAGGGCGGCGGGTGCTCACCGTAACCGGTGTGCCCGCTGAGAGCCAGATCTCTTTCGCCGGCCTGGAACGCATGCTCCGCACCGCGATGCCGATCGGCGAGGTGCTGGCCGATCGGGACGCCTACCGGGTCGCGCTGGCCCTGCTCGACCGGCTCGAGCCCGGAACGCTGCTGGTGGCCGACGACGCGCAGTGGCTCGACGAGCAGAGCTGGCAGGCGCTGGCGTACGTGGGACGCCGTCTCGCCGGTCAGGATCTGACCCTGCTCATGGGCATGCGGGACGGCGCCGAGACCGCGCGGCGGCTCCGCGGCTCCGGCCTGCGGGAGTTGCCGATCGGCCCGGTCAGCCCCGAGGCGGCGGCCCACATCGCCGGGCCCGGCCGGACCGAGGCGGAACGCGCCCGCATCGTCGCCGAGGCGGCCGGCAACCCGCTCGGGCTGCGCGACCCGGCACGCCTGGCCGAGACCTACCGGGCCATCCTGTCCGACCTGCCGCCTGAGGCCCGGCGGCTGCTGGAGGTGGCGGCGGTCGACGACCGGAACGACGTCGACGAGATCCTGCGGGCCACCGGTCTGACGATGCCCGACCTGCAACCGGCCCTCGACGCGCGCCTGGCCTCGCTCGACGGCCACACCCTGCGGCTGACCCGGCCGCTGGAGGTGGCCGACCGGCGGAGCGCCCACGCCGCCCTGGCCGCGGTGGTCGACGACCCCGAGCGGCGGACCTGGCATCTCGCCTTCGCGGCGACCGGGCCGGACGACGAGCTGGCGACCGCCATGCAGCACGTGGCCCGGGTGCGTGGCACCGCGGTGGCCTGGGAGCGGGCGGCCGAGCTGACCACCGATCCCGGCCGGCGGGCCTACCGGTACCTGCGCGCCGTGAACACGGCCTTCGACGCCGGCGAGACCGCGACCGTACGCCGGATCTCGCCCCTGATCGACGACCGGGTGCTCAGCCGGCCCGAGCGGCTGTGGCTGAACTGGGCCAACGCCGGCGTCGGGGGCGACATCGAGGTCACCAACACCCGCCTGCTCACCCACTTCGAGGCGGCCGAGCGGTCGCTGGCCGACGGCGACCTCGACGACGCCTTCGAGGTGCTGCACGGGGTCGTGCTCCAGCTCTACTTCACGCCGCTGTCGGCCCAGGTGCGGGCCGCGGTCGTCGAGTTCGTGCAGCGTACGGGCCTGGGCGCCGACCATCCGCGTATCGCGACGCTGCTGGCCCTGGCCGTGCCGCTGGAGTACGGCAAGGAGGTGGTGGCCGCGCTGCCCGAGTTCGTGGCCGCTCCCCGGCCCGACCATCAGCTGGCCTGGGCGGCGCTGGCCGTGGGCGCGCTCGGCCCGGCCAAGACGCTCGCCGCCGACGCCGTCACCGCCAGCCGGTCGCAGCGCCGGATCGGCCTGCTCACCCAGGCCCTGGTCACCGAGGCCTGGGTGGGCGTCTTCGCCAAGGACGCCCACCTGATCGAGGGCGCGGCCGCCGAAGCCCTGCGGCTCGCGGCCGAGACCGGCCAGCCGCGCTGGGCCATCGTGGCCCGGCTGGCCCAGGGCATGACGGCCGCGCTGCGCGGCGAGCAGGCCGTGGCCGAACAGATCGCCGACGGCGCCGTGCGGGCCCTGCTGCCCAGCGGCGCCCACGGCATGATCTGCCTCTGCCAGTTCGTCCGGGGTCACGCGGCGCTGGCCACCGGCAACGGCGCGGCCGCCTTCGACCACCTGCTGCGCCTGTTCGACACCGGCGACATCGCGTTCCATCCGACGGTGCGGTTCTGGGCGGTGGGCTCGCTGGCCGAGGCGGCGGTCATGGGCGGGCGGACGGCGCGCTTCGAGTCCCTGCTGCCGGGGCTCGAGGACGAGGAGGCGGCCACCGGGTCACCGGCGCTGACCAGGGGCCTGATCTACGCGAAGGCGCTGCTGCGGTTGCAGCGCTCGACCGACGACTACAAGCCGGGCGACATCGCGGCCGTGCTGCCGGCCCATCCCTTCGACAAAGCCAGAGCGGATCACGCGTACGGGGCGGCGCTGCGCCGCGAACGCCAGTACGTCCGCGCCCGCCCCTACCTGCGGGCGGCGGCCAGCCTCTTCGAGGCACTGGGCACGACGGCCTGGGCCGACCGGTCACGGCAGGAGCTTCGGGCGACCGGCGAGACCGTACGGCGTACGGACGACCGCCTCACCGCGCAGGAGGCCCAGATCGCGGCCCTCGCCGCGCAGGGCCTGACCAACAAGGAGATCGGCGGGCGGCTGTTCCTGTCCCCGCGGACGATCAGCACCCATCTGTACCGCATCTTCCCCAAGCTCGGCATCACCTCGCGCAGCGAACTGGGCACCGCCCTGGACACGGACGACCAGGGAGTCTGACGGGTCTTACCTGGGTTTTCCTTCATCAAGCTGAACCCATGGAACAGTTCCGCGTCACCAAGGTCCAGCCGTCGTACTGGTGGGTCACGTTCGGCAACGGCCCGGTCAACCTGATCGACCCGGACACCGTCGAACAGCTGGCCGCGCTGATCACGGAGATCGAGAACGACCCGGCGCTGACCGTGGTCGTCTTCCGCAGCGAGACCCCCGGCTACTTCATGGCCCATTGGGACTTCCTCTCCGACACCCACCGGGTCGCCGCCATGCCGCCAGGCCCTACAGGCTTTCACCCCTATTTGGACAATTTTGTACGCCTGAGCAGGCTCCCGGTCGCCACAATCTCGGAGGTGCGGGGTCGTACCCGCGGCGCCGGCAGCGAATTCGTCCTGGCCACCGACATCCGCTTCGCCTCCGACCAGGCGGTCTTCGGCCAGTTCGAGATCGGCGTCGGCGCGGTGCCCGGCGGCGGCGCGATGGCCCGCCTGTCACGCCTGGCCGGCCGCGGCCGCGCCCTGGAGATCCTCCTCGGCGGCGACGACATCCCGGCCGCGCTGGCCGCGGAGTACGGCTACGTCAACCGGGTCGTCCCGGACGCCGACATCGAGGACTTCACCGACCGTTTCGCGCGCCGGATCGCCGCTTTCGACAAGGTCGCCGTGACAGGCATCAAGAAGCTGGTCGACGCGGCCACCCTGCCACCGGACGCCGAGCTGGCCGAGGGCCTGAAGTCGTACTTCGCCACCGCCGGCCGCCCCGAACACCGCCCCTTCGTCCAGCTCTTGTTCAAGAACGGCCTACAACAGCCCGACGGCATCGAACGCGACCTGGGATCCGCCATCGGCGACCTCAGACAGCAGCCGGCGAATGGGCCCAGCCAAGGCTGACGCGCTACTTGCGAAGCCTGCGGACAGGTACCTTAGAGACGCCAAATGGCCGCGCATTGCTTTCGGAACCGCAGAGGGGGGCACAGGTGAGCGCTCAAGCGTTCGGCGCGAGCATGCCGACACACGTGACCCTGAACGACGTCGCGAGTATGGCAGCTGCCGACGAGAACCATCGGTACGAGTTGAGTCCTGAGGGAGTTCTGTCGGTCATGCCCCCCGCCGACCCGGAGCATGCATTGCTGGTGATGCGCATGATTTTCTGGCTCGCCAGCCATGGCTACGAAGCCGAACAGATCGCTGCGGACTGCGGCATCGATGTCGGCGGTGGCCGCGTGCCGGACCTGACGGTATGGGCGAAGGGCATGCCGCCACGTCGGGCCCGGTCGAGCTACGCCGGCACGTCCGGGCTGCTCCTCGCCGTCGAGGTGGTCTCCAGCGGGTCCGAGATCGTCGACCGCATCATCAAGAAGGCCGAGTACGCGAAGGCCGGCATCCCGCGGTACTGGATCGTCGAGCGTGACGGTGGAGCGACCGTACACCGGAACGTCCTGAACGAAGCCGGGGAGTACGAGCCCGACCAGTCAGGGCCTCAACCGCTCACCTGGCTCCTGGCCTCGGCGCCTGACATCGGGTGAGCGGTCAGACGGCGGCCGGGAGGTTGGCTGAGCTGAAGGCTCGGCCGTCGTCGGTGACGACGGCTGAGTCGTAGCCGTCGAGGGCTCGCTTGGCCAGCCAGGCGATGCCGGGCTCGCCCATGGCCAAGGCCGCTGTGGCGTAGGCGTCGGCCAAGGCCAGGTCGGGGCCGACGACCGTGACCGAGCGCAGGCCCTGGGCCGGCTTGCCGGTGCGGGGGTTGACGACGTGGTCGCCGCGCTCGTACGTGCCCGACGTGGCCACGGCGCCGTCGGTCAGGGCCAGCACCCAGCTGACCTTGTCGGCCTCCCACGGGTGGCGGATGCCGACCCGCCACGGGCCGCCGTCGGGGTGGTGGCCGCGCATGCGGATGTCGCCCCCCGCGTTGATGTAGTGGCTGTTCGAGCCCTTGGCCAGCAGGCGGGCCGAGGCCACCTCGACCGACCAGCCCTTCACGTATCCCGAGGGGTCGAGCGGTCCCGTCGCGTACGCGTCGAAGTAACCGTCCGTATCGCGCCACAGGTCGGCGCAGGCGTCCAGGACGTGGCGCATGTCGGGTGACAGGTCGGCGTGGGTGATCTCTTTCCGGCGGAAGCGGCACACCTCGCTGTCCGCTTTATACGTGCTAAAACGGGCATCGACCTCGTGCAGCCAGCCGCAGACGTCCGCGATCAGGGCGCGGAGCTCGTCGTCGGGACGATCGGGGGTCAGTTCGATGCTGACCGTCGTACCCATCACATGCTCGACGTGGCGCACAGAGCGTGACCCTACGCCTTTGCGGCGTCCAGCGCTGCCTGGAGGGACTCGGCGTAGGACTTGCTCGTGTAGGTCGCGCCGGAGACGGCGGCCACGTCCTTCGCTGTCTTGGCGCCGAGGGTCTCCTGCTTGAGGGCGGCCACCGCGGGCGGGTTGATGGTGGCGCTGTCGGCGGTCGTCGGATAGGTGGCGTCGGCGCCGGTGATCTCGCCGTTCTCGATGCGGATGGAGACCTGGACCGTGCCGTACGGGTTGGTGGCGCCCTTGCCTTTGAAGACGCCGTCCTTGAGGCCGGTTTTCGGCGCTTGCGTCTTTGCCGGAGATTTGCCCGATTTGTTCCCGGAAGCGGAAGGCTTGGGAGCCGGGGTCCCACCGGCCAGGTCGACGGCGGGCGGCGCGGCCACCGGGGCCGCCGGCGGCTGCACGCTCAACCGGACGCCGACGATCAGTGCCGCACCGGTCAGGGTGCCGACGGCTGCTGCGGTACTACGTCGCATCGGAAGAAACTCCTCAGAACTCGAACGGGTCCAGGTGCAGCTGACTGTCGGGGACGTCCAGCTCGCGCAGGGTCGCCACGGCCGCACCGACCAGGCCGGGCGGGCCGCACAGGTAGACGTCGCGGCGGCTCACGTCCGGCACCAGGCCGAGCAGGCCGTCCGGGGTGAACAGCCGCTTCGGGCCGGGATCGTTGCGCGAGCCGACGATGTAGCGGACCCAGGCGTCGCGCTGCTCGGCCAGGTCCTCCAGCTCGCCGCGGAAGACGAGCTCGTCCGGGCGCGACGCCCGGTAGATCACGATGGTGTCCGGCGGCATGTCCTCGAGCAGGGCCCGGATCGGCGCGATGCCGCTGCCGCCGGCGATCAGCAGGGCGCGACGGCGCGTACGGCGCTGGGCCGTGAACACCCCGAACGGGCCCTCGGCCCAGATCGGCGTGCCCGGCTTCATCGTGGCCAGGCGCGACGTGTGCCCGCCGACGGCCGTCACGGTGAGCCGCAGCCACTGCGAGTTCGGGGCGGCCGACAGCGAGAACGGGTGCGACTGCCACCAGCCGTTGCGGGTCAGGAAGCGCCACCGCATGAACTGGCCGGCCTGCGCGGGCAGCTTCTCCAGGTTCTTGCCGCCGATGTAGACCGAGAACGTGCCGGACGCCTCGCCGACCACCTCGGCCACCTCGAAGCGGTGCCGCACGTTCAGCCAGAGCGGTTCGAGCAGGCGGCCCCAGACCAGCGCCGAGATGACCAGGGCGCCCAGGGCGGGCCAGAACACCGAGGCGAAGCGGCCGCTCAGGTCGGCGCCCGTGGCGACCTGATGCCCGTACCCCAGAAGCAGCACCAAATAGCCGGAAAGATGGATCAAATGCCACAGCTCGTACGGGAGTTTGGCGCGGGCCGCCCGGATCGAGATCAGGCTGATCAGCACGAGCAGACCGGTCGCGACCGTGGCGCTGATCATCTCCGGGAACGTGGTGATGATCGTCCAGCCCTGGTCGATGACGCCGGTGTCGCCGGTGAGCGCGTAGCCGTAGACGATGAAGACGACGTGGGCGAGCACGAAGACCACGAGCGAGGTGCCGAGCCAGCGGTGCCAGCGCAGCAGGTCACGCGCGCCGACCCACTCCTCCAGCCAGGAGACGCGGCTCATCATGAGCAGCTGGATGAAGAGCAGATATCCGCCGATCAGCCCGGTCACCCGGCCGGCCGCGAGCATGAGGGTCGGCGTGTCGTTGACGGCGCCCGGCTGCGTGTCGAAGACCCAGAGCGCGATGCTGGTGGCGAGCCCGGAGAAGAACAGAAGCACGGTGAGCAGGCGGTTGCCGGAGACGGCCTCGGCCGGCGGGCGCTCGTCGTCCATCGGCGGCTGCACCGAGCCGCTGGTCTTCCAGCCGGTGGGATCGGTCTGCGACTCGATGAGGATGTCGCTGCGGCGGAACTCGTCGTCGGGCAGCCAGTTGTCGACCTCGCGCACGCCGTAACCGCCGGACAGGCGCGGATCGTCGTCCTGAGCACCCCACGGGTCGTCGCCGGGCGCTCCACGCAGACCGGCGAAGTACTGCTCGTCCTCGTCCGTCTCGTAGCGCTGTTGGAACGTGGGGGGTCCCTGCGCCATAGTCCTCACCCGTTCACCCGGTCCGACAAGCCGTCGGGGGGTTGTACGCACCCGGCGCGGCCATCGCTCAACCGGATCCGGAAAATCTCGCCAGGTGGGGCCGCGATAGGTTCGGCGCATGCGCGACGGCAACCCCGACCTGGTCACTGTGGTCGGCATCGGCGCCGGCGGGTTCGACGACCTTTCCCGTACGCAGGTTCGCGCGCTCACGGAAGCGCGGGTGATCCTGGGCAGCCGGCGGCAGCTGGACCTGCTCCCCTCGTCGGTGGCGGCGACACGTGTCGAGTGGCCGTCTCCGCTGGTACCGGCGTTGCCGGGGCTGTTCGAGGAGCACGCGGGGCCGGGGGTGTGCGTGCTGGCGAGCGGCGATCCGATGTTCCACGGGATCGGGGCGACGCTCGTGCGGGTGCTGGGGGCTTCCCGCGTACGCGTGCTGCCCCATCCGTCGTCGGTGTCGCTGGCGGCCGCTCGTCTCGGATGGCCGCTGGCCTCGGTCGAGGTGGTGAGCCTGGTCACGCAGCCGGTGGACGCGTTGCGGCGTTCCTTGAATCCGGGGCGGAAGATCCTGGTGTTGTCGCGGGATGCCTCCACGCCGGCGGCTGTTGCCGCGTTGCTTTCCTCGGCGGGTTTTTCTTCCGCCTCGCTTACTGTGCTTTCTCAACTCGGCGGCCGTTTCGAGCGGATCACGTCGGACATTTCGGACGCCGATCCGTTGAACGTTGTCGCCATCGACTGCGGAGCCGGGCCTTCGTCGTCGCTTGCGCCTGGATTGCCGGATTCCTCGTACGTCTCGGATGGGCAGCTCACCAAGCGCGAGGTGCGGGCGGTGACCATGTCGGTCCTGGCTCCGGTTCCCGGCGCTCTTCTGTGGGATGTCGGCGCCGGGTCGGGGTCCATCGGGATCGAGTGGATGCGGAGTCATCCGTCGTGCCGGGCCATCGCCGTCGAGTCGCACGATTCCCGGGCCGCGACAATCGAGACAAATGCCGCAGCGCTCGGAGTTCCCGGGCTGCAGGTGGTGTGCGGGAGCGCGCCCGGCGCGCTGGAAGGGCTGCCGACACCGGACACGATTTTCATCGGGGGTGGGCTGACACGCGACGGGGTGCTCGAGGCCTGCCTGGCGGCGCTGCGGCCGGGTGGCCGGCTGGTGGCGAACGCGGTGACCGTCGAGTCGGAGGCGTTCCTGGCGGCGGCGTACGCGAAGCACGGTGGTGAGATGACCCGGGTGGCGATCAACCGGGCGTCTCCGGTGGGCGGTTTCACGGGATGGAGAGCAATGATGCCGGTGACGATCTGGTCGGTGACCCGATGATCCACTTCATCGGGGCCGGTCCGGGCGCGGCCGATCTCATCACCGTACGGGGACAGAAGTTGATCGAGTCGTCGCCGGTGTGCCTGTACGCGGGCAGCCTGGTCCCGCCCGAGCTGCTCGACGCGTGCCCACCCGCGGCCCGCAAGATCGATACGGCCAACCTGAACCTCGACCAGATCATCGCCGAGATGGTCGCGGCCCACGAGGCCGGCCAGGACGTGGCACGCCTGCACTCGGGCGACCCGTCGGTCTTCAGCGCGGTGGCCGAGCAGATGCGCCGCCTGGACACGGCCGGCGTCCCGTACGACGTGACCCCCGGCGTTCCCGCTTTCGCCGCGGCCGCCGCGTCCCTGGCCCGGGAGCTGACGGTCCCGTCGGTGGCGCAAACGGTCATCCTGACCCGCACGGCCGAACGAGCCACCGCCATGCCCCCCGGCGAGGATCTGCACACGCTGAGCGCGAGCCGCTCCACGATGGTCCTGCACCTGGCCGTCCAGCGCATCGACGCCGTCGTGGCCGATCTAGTCGTGAACTACGGCCCCGACTGCCCCGTGGCGGTGGTGGCCCGGGCCAGCCGCCCCGACGAGCAGATCCTGCGCGGCACGCTGTCGGACATCGCCGCCCAGGTGAAGGAGGCCGGCATCAAGCGCACCGCGGTGATCGTGGTCGGCCCGGCCTTGACCGCCGCCCAGTTCCCCGACAGCCACCTCTACTCCACCACAAGATGCCGAGAGTCCTGATCCTCGGCGGCACCACCGAGGCCCGCGCCCTGGCCACCGCGCTGGCCTCCCCACCTGCCACCCCGACCGCACCGCCACGCCCCCACCTCGCGCCCTCCTCCCCGCCGCCCCTGCATCTCACGCCCTCCTATCCGCCACCCTCACACCTCGCGCCCTCCTCTCCGCCACCCCCACATCTCGGGCCCTCCTCTCCGCTGCCCTCCCGACTTCCCGTGATCAACTCTCTGGCCACCCCGCTCACCGTGATCACCTCACTGGCGGGGCGGACGTCATCCCCTCTGCTGCCGCCGGGCGAGGTCAGGATCGGCGGCTTCGGCGGTGTCGCCGGATTAATCGCTTATTTACGGACAGCCGCGATCGACGTGCTGGTCGATGCCACCCATCCCTTCGCCGCCGGCATCAGCACGAACGCCGCCGCGGCGGCCGCAGCCACCGGGGTGCCGCTGATCGCCCTGCGCCGCCCGGGCTGGAAAGAAGGTCCCGGCGACGACTGGCACCGGGTTCCCGATCTCGGTGGCGCCGCTGCCCTCCTGCCCGACCTGGGCCGCCGTGTCTTCCTCACGACCGGCCGTCAAGGCATAGCTGCCTTCGCCACCGTCGACGCCTGGTTCCTGGCCCGCTCGGTGGAACCGCCGGCCCCACCCATGCCCGCACGCATGGCGGTCATGCTCGACCGGGGTCCGTTCACGCTGGACAGTGAACGCCAAGTCCTGGCCACCCACCACATCGACGTACTGATCACCAAAGACAGCGGCGGCTCCGGCGCCAAGCTCATCGCCGCCCGCGAACGCGGCATCCCGGTCGTGATGGTCGACCGCCCGCCGCTTCCGGCGAACGTGGTCACCGCCTCCTCGGCCGAAGAGGTCGCCGATCTCATCGGGCGGTCCTTCGGGTAGGGGTAACCGAACCCCCGCGGCCGGGGTAGCAGGCTGGAGCCCACAGCCGCACCGGCCGACGATCGAAGCATGACAACGACGCAGGTATCAGTCCCGCGATCCCCGGTGAGGCGGGCGTTGTCGTCCGCCGGCCGCAGCTCCGCCTATTGCCTGGTCCTCCTCCCCCTGTCGGCCGCCGCCATCGCCGCGGCCCTGGCCGGCCGTCCCGGCAAAGCCGCCGGCTGGTGGCAGGTCCTGCGCGAACGGTTGCTCGGCGCGGAAGGCGGCCGGATCCAAGGTCCAACGCCCGCCCCTCGCCGGTCCGCGGTCGCCGGGCACGCCGCGCTGAGCGCTTTGCTCGGGGCGGCGGCGTTGGTCCCGCTCGGCCTCGAAGTGCTGACGGTGCTGCGCGGTCTGCTGTACGGCCTGGTCGATCACGGCCCGTACGACCACTCCTGGGGTGGCCCGACCCTGGCCGGCGCCTGGCTCGCCCACTTCGCCATCGGAATCCCCATCATCGTGGCGGCCGCGCTCGCCCTGACCGGCATCGCCGCCGTCCACCAGCGGCTGACCGCCGCCTTGGCCGGCCGCCCCCGCGCACCGTGGGTGGTCCCCGTGGCGCTGCTGGCACCGCTGCCTGCGATCGCTTTCTTCATCGCCTGGCTGCACCAGATCTGACCAGCCACCCAGCTCCCACAACGCCGGCTCCGACCCCGCGCCGCGCGCTCAACTTCGAACCCCACGGCCCAACCCCGAACCGCGCACCCCCGTCCGGAACCGCACGAACCAACCCCGAACCGCGCACCCCCGTCCGCAACCGCACAGACCAACCCCGAACCGCGGGACCCCACGACCAACTGGACGGGACCATCCGGAACCACAAGGCCAACCGCAGAACGGCGCGACCCTAGGGCCGAATCGCACGAGCCCACCCGAACCAACGACCTACCCGAGCCGCAAAAGCCCCCACCCGAACCCGCGCGCCCACCCCGCACCGCCCACCCCGAACCGCACCGCACCGCACCGCACCGCACCGCACCGCACCGCACCGCACCGCACCGCACCGCACCGGCAAGGTCTCAAGCTGGGTGAGCTTGGTGCTAGTGCTCCGCGGGGGCGTGCTTGGCCAGGAGGTCGAGGATCTCGGCGGTGGTGCCGGTCTCGGCCAGGCGGGGGAAGATCTTTTCGATGCTGTTGCGGTGGGTGCCGGGGTCGAGGTCGCTCACGGCGTCGGTGGCGATCGTGACCTGGTAGTTGTGCTCGTGGGCGGCTCGGGCCGTCGACTCGACGCCGATGCTTGTGGCGATGCCGGTGATGACGACCTGGGTGATGCCGCGGCGGCGGAGCTGGAGATCCAAGTCGGTGCCGTAGAAGGCGCCCCAGTTGCGCTTGGTGACGATGATGTCGTCGCCGGTGGTGAGGTCGTCGACGATCTGGTCCCAGCCTTCGGGGCGGGGGCGCGCCGGGCGGGAAGCGTCGGTGCGAGCGCGGAGGGAGTCGGTGCCGTCGGGGCGGCCGGTGACGCGTACGAGAATGACTGGAAGGTTTTGCTCGCGGAACGCCGACGCCAGGGAGGCGGTACGGGCGACCACATCGGCCGCCGCGTGCGGGGTGACCGGGGCCGCGACGATGCCGCGCTGCAGGTCGACGACGATGAGCGCGGTCTTCGGGTCGAGGGTGGTGACGGGCATGGTGGTGCCTTTCAGGAGGGGGAGTTGGAGCCGACGCGCGACAGGGAGCGGTCGGCCAGGACGAGGATCAGCATCAGGACGGCGACGACGATCAGGAAGATCGCCAGGCCGTGCAGGCCGGCGGTGTCGGCGCCGTGCTTGAAGTAGATGCCGGTGGCGGCCGACGAGACCATCGCGCCGAGGTAACTGAAGGTGCGCAGCAGGCCCGACGCGGCTCCGATGCGTGACGGATCGGCCTGGTAGTAGAGGGCGTTCTGATTGGCGAGGTTGTTCAGACCCTGCGGCAGGCCGCAGATCAGGGTCACCAGCACCGGCAGCCAGAGCGGGCTGCCCGCGTTCAGGGTGAGCATGAGGACGCTCACCACGAGCTGGCCCACACCACCAACGATCAATTTCGGTCGGTACGCCTTCTGCCGCCCCGTCACGGTGGAGATCACGATGGCGAACAGGGACATCGGCAGCAGGACCAGACCGGCATGCGAGGCGCTCAGTCCGCGGCCCGCTTCGAGCCACTGCGTGAATCCGTACAGGATGGCGTAGGAGGCTGTTTGAGCGAGCAGTGCCCGTACATAAGTCGCGATTAATGGCCCGTTGCCGCCGAAGACGCGCAGGTCGAGAAAAGGGTCGGTGACGCGTAGCTCGCGCCAGGCGAACCCGGCCGCGCACAGGGCCATGACGGCCAGCAGCCACAAATCGTTCAGCGCCGGGTCCATCAGGTAGAGCATCAGCGCGGTCAGCGTGCCGGCGAACAGTCCGATGCCCAGGAAGTCGAGCCGGGTGGTCGGCGCCTCGCCGGTGAAACGGGGCAGGCGCAGCAGGCCGAATACAACGCAGGCGACGGCGAGCGGAATGTTGACCGCGAAGATCGACCGCCATCCGCCCAGGCCGATGAGGAGACCGCCGAAGGTCGGGCCGATAACGATGATCGTCTGAGCCGATACGGCGAGCGCGGTGAGGACGCCGCCGGGGCTGTCTTTTCCCGTACGGCGAGACTCGCTCCTGATCAGATACATCGCGGCCGGATATCCGGCGCAGGTGCCGAGCCCGAGCAGGACCCGCGAAACGATGAGCACGCCCAGATTGGGGGCGAGAAGGCCGAGCACACCGGCTATTCCGACCAGCGCACTGCCGGCCAGATAAAGGTTGCGCGGACCGTATCGGTCGACGAGCTTTCCGACCACCGGCTGCCCGGTCGCGGTGGCCAGATAAAGGGCCGAGACGAGCCACGCGGTCTCGGAGGGAAGCGCGCCAAGGGCTGATCCGATCGGCACCAGGGCGACCGCGATCATCGACGAGTTGATCGGGTTGAGCACCGAGCCGAGCACCATCGGCACGATCAAGCGCCGATCAAAAGCGGTCCCTTCGTCGTTGGCGGTAGCGACCGTCATCGATCGGCCAGACGATCGAGCAGCGCGAGCGCCGCGATGATCGTCTGGCGCTCGTCCTCGGTGAAGTCGTCGGCGAGCGCGCGCGCCATCCACTCTTCGCGGGCCTGGCGCGAGACGCCGATGCGCTCGCGGCCGAGGTCGCTCAGGGAGATCAGCTGCTTGCGCCCGTCGGCCGGATCGGGCGTACGCGTGATGAGCCCGGCCTGCTCGATCGCCGCGATCGTGGCCGCCATCGACTGGGGGCGCACCTGCTCGGCCGCGGCCAGCGCCGACGACGAGGCCGGGCCCCCCTTGTCGAGGCGGCTCAGCACCGAGGTCTGCGAGGGCGTGAGCTCGTCGAGCTTCGCCACTTCGCGGAGCCGCCGCCGCAGCCGGCTGAAGACCACCCGCACTTCGGTCGCCGCGTGGGCGGCCGACTCCGGGACATCTGTCATGACTCCGACGGTAATGTCTTCAGTCCAGACTGACAAGTTCAGACTGAAGACATCCGGGCGGGGTACGGGTTGTCACAGGCCGCTCCCTGCGAACCGTGATTCCGGAGGGACGGTCTGTACCTGGCGGGCGCCGTCGAACTCGGCCGGCCCCGGTGTCGGGCATGACACCGGGTCCGGGCTGGGAATCGTCGGTCTCAGCGGCCGGGTGCCGACCCAAAGACGCCTGCACATCCTGTTGCGATCCCTGACCTGCTCGTTGTGAGTGACCAGCGATCGCACCGTTGCGGCGTAGGCGGCGCGGACCACTGCCGGCGGGCTCAGGTGCGGGGCGAAGCATCGCCGGCATCGCGGTGGCTGGGCCGCGATGTCACGGCGGCGAGCTCATCCGGGAGCAGCGCTGATCTGACTGATGCTCAACCGAGCAGCGCCGACGGCTCAATTCCGAGCCGCAGAATGGCCGGCGCCGCATAGTCGGGACGCACTCAGGAGAGCGGACTCGGCCCCGCGGGCGCGGGGTCAGCCCAACGCGGGCCAGCCCAACGCGGGCCAGCCCAACGCGGGCCGGCGCGGCGCGGGCCAGCGCGGGCGAGGCGAGTTCTAGCTGGGCGTGCTGGTCAGGAGCCAAGCAACCAGGGGGCCAACTTGCGGGCCTTCGCGGGCCCCCATGAGCCCTGCGCATAGGCGGCCGGCACCGGTGGCGACTCGAGCAGGGGGCCGACCGCCTTCCACGTCGCGCTCAGCCCGTCCGGCCGGGTGAACAGCGACCGGTCCCCCATCAGCACGTCGTGGATCAGCCGCACGTACGGCGGCAGCGGCTCCGCATCCGGCAGCTCCGCCAGCGGCAACCGCACCGACCCCGGCTCCAGTTCGAGCGCCACCCCCGGCCTCTTCGCCAGCAGCGACAGGTCGATCGCCCCGTCGCCCGCCAGGTCGAAGGTCAGCACGTTCGACTGTGACGGCAACGACGCGAACGGCCCCGACGGGTCTTTCAGCACCAGGCTCACCACCTGCCTGCTTTCGGCCAGCTTCTTTCCCGTACGCAGCAGGAACGGCACCCCACGCCAGCGCGGGTTGTCGATCCACAGCTTGGCCGCCACGTACGTGTCCGTCTTCGAGCCCCGCTTGATGCCCTTGATCGACTTGTAGCCCGTGTACTGGCCCAGCACCACTTCGGCCGGGTCGATCGGCCGGAACGCGCGGATCACCTTCTCCCGCGCCGCCTGCAGGTCGGCCGCGTCCAGGCTGGCCGGCGGCTCCATCGCCACCTCGGCCGCCACCTGGAACAGGTGGGTGACCAGCATGTCCAGCACCGCGCCGGTGGCGTCGTAGAACGCCGCCCGGTCCTCCACCCCCAGCGTCTCCGGCACGTCGATCTGCACGCTTTCGATGTGCTCGCGGCTCCACATCGCGGCGAACGCCTCGTTCGCGAAGCGGGCCACGTGCAGGTTCTGTGTCGCCTCTTTGCCGAGGAAGTGGTCGATCCGGTAGACCTGCTCCTCCTTCAGCACCCGGTGCACGAGCCGGTTCAAAGAGCGGAAGGACGAGGGCGAGGTCCCGTACGGCTTCTCGTAGACCACACGCGCGTTCTCGGCGAGCCCGTGCTTGCCGAGCGCCTCCGTGATCGCCGGGAACGCCACCGGCGGAATCGCCAGGTAGTGGACGATCTGCGCCTTGCCGCCGAATTCGGAGGACTCGATGACGTCGAGCAGACTGCCCGGATCGTCGGAGTCGAAGCCGCCGCCGGCGAAGCGCAGCCGGGACGCGAACTCCTTCCACGGCCCCTTGGCCGGCGCCGGCCCGAACTCGGTCAGCGCGTCGTGGACGTGCTGGCGGAAGTTCTCGTGGGAGACGTCGCCGCGCCCGTTGCCGACCAGGATCCAGTCGTCGGGCAGCAGACCTTCGATCGCGAGCGTGTAGAAGGCCGGCAGGACCATCCGCCGTGCCAGGTCACCGGTGGCTCCGAAGAGCACGAACAGCGTGGGGCCGGGAGTCTTCGCCATGACCCGGCGTTTGCCCGCGCGGGCAACGGCTCACACGGGTTGTGACGACCGGAACGTTCCGCGGTACGCCTGCGGGGTCGTGCTCAGCCGCTGCGCGAAGTGGTGGCGCAGGGTGGCCGCGCTGCCGAAGCCGGCCCGGTCGGCGATCACGTCGACGCCGAGGTCGGAGTCTTCGAGCAGGCGGCGGGCGAGCAGCAGCCGCTGGCTGATGAGCCAGTCGTGCGGGGTCGCGCCGGTCTCCTCCCGGAACTTGCGGGCGAAGGTCCGCGGGGCCATGTGTGCCATTCCGGCCATGGTGTCGACGGTGTGCGGCCGGTCGAGGGTCTCCATCACCGCGGTCAGCACCGGCTGCATGGTCGCGCACTCGACCGGCTTGAGCGGGGTCTCGATGTACTGCGCCTGGCCGCCCTCGCGGTGCGGGGGCACGACCATGCGCCGGGCCAGCATGGTGGCGACCGCGCTGCCGTGTTCCTGGCGGATCAGGTGGAGGCCGGCGTCGATGCTGGCGGCCGTGCCGGCGCTGGTGAGGATGCGCCCGTCCTGCACGTAGAGCACGTCGGGGTCGACGATCGCGGACGGATATTGCCGGGCCAGCCGGGCCGTGTGCAGCCAGTGGGTGGTGCAGCGGCGGCCGTCGAGCAGGCCGGCCGCCCCGAGCGCGAACGCGCTGGTGCACACGCTCATCACCCAGGCGCCGCGCTCGTGGGCGGCGCGCAGGGCCGCGCTCACCGACTCGGGCGGCCCGTACCAGGGATTGTCGAACGGAGCGACCACGACCAGATCAGCGGCCTCCGTACGGGAAAGATCGTGTTTGACCGCGACGTCGAAGCCGGAGCGACTGGGCACCGGGCTGCCGTCGATGGAGCAGACGGCGAAGTCGTACGTCGGCAGACCCTCGGCCGAGCGGTCGTAGCCGAAGAGTTCACAGAGGACGCCGAGCTCGAACGGGGCGACGTCGGGAAGGGCGATCACGGCCACGTTGCGCAGCATGTGACGCAGCATACGGCCGCTTGGCAGGATTTTGAAGATGCATGGCATATCTGCCACTGTCGGCAGCCTGGGAACAAGAAGATGCTCAATGCATGGAACTCTTCTTGGCGCTTTTCTTCCTGGTCATCCTCATCGCGTCGATCACCGGCAAGGTCGCGGACTCCCGCCACGGAAGCGGCTGGCATTAGGGATGGGGCGACTCGATCGAGCCGCCCCAACCACGAAAATCAGAGCTTGGCCGGAATCAGGATCGAGTCCGGCAGCGGCGCCGCGATCGGCGGCCGCTTGGTTTCGGCCATGGTGCTGACCGCGGAAGTGAACGGCTGCGGCGCGTCGGTGCACACCGTGCCGCGGGCCGGCGGCTTACCGGTCAGCAGATAGGCGTCGATCGCCGTGGTGGCGCAGACGCCCGATCCGTACGCGGTGTGGCCCCAGTTGTTGCTCGACAGCAGCACCGAGTTCGGCAGCAGGCGGCTCGACGAGACCGCGCCCCTGTAGTTGGTGGCCGGGTCCCAGAAACTGCCGACGACCAGCACCGGCGCCGCGGTCCGGCGGGTGAAGGGACCGGTGTACGCGTCCTCGTCCCGCACGGTCCACGTCCGGCTCGCGCACGGGCTGTCGATCCAGCCCCACGACCGGCCGAAGTACGGGGCCGCGGCCTCACGCCGGTCCGCGTAGCGCGGCCAGTCGGACGCGTTCGGCGGGAACCGGCCGTCGGTGCAGATCACCGTGGTGCCGGCCTCGGCGCTGTTGTCGTACGGGAAGTCGTACTGCCGGGACGCGCGAGCGTCCCGAGCCCGCTTGACCAGGGCCGCCGTGGAACCGCCCTCGATCGCGTCCGCGACCTGGTCGGCGATCGCGGTGACCTGCTCGCCCGCGTCGAACTGGTAGAGCGAGCCGAGGATGGCGCCGATGAAGACCGCGTACGTGACCTGGATCGTGCCGCCCTCGCCGTCCGGCAGGGCGAGCGGCTCCTTCTTCAAGTGTTCGGCGATCTGCCGGAAGTGCCGGACCGGGTCCCCCTCGGCGAAGACGCACTTGGCCTCTCCCGCCTTGTCGCAGCGCTTCAGGATCTCGATCAGCGCCTTGTAGGCGCCGTCGCTGGAGTGCAGCCGGCCGTCGATGACCTGCCGGGTGTTGCCGACCCAGGCGACCGGGTCGAGCACACCGTCGACGACCAGCGCCCGGAACCGGTCGGGGAACATGTTGGCGTAGTACTGCCCGAGCGCGCTGCCGTAGCTGAAGCCCAGGTAGTTCAGCTTCTTGTCGCCGACCGCGCGGCGGATGACGTCCATGTCGCGGGCGACCTCGGCCGTGGAGGCGGCGCCGGTCAGCGGCCGGCCCGTGGTGGAGCAGGCCTTGCCGAGGAGCTTCGACCCTTGCACGTACGCCTTCTCCTCGGCCGTGGTGACCGGGAAGGGAACGTTCATGAGGTCGAGGACAGCGGTCTGGTCCTTCACGGACTTGAAGCAGCGGATGTTCTGGCTGGCGCCGATGCCGCGCGGGTCGACGCCGACGACGTCGAAGCGCTGGAGCATCGGGTCGCTGAGCCAGTACGGCGCGTCGTACGCGAACTGGGTGGCCGAGCCACCCGGCCCGCCCGGGTTGACGAACAGGCTGCCGATCTTCGCGGCCTGGTTCTTGGCCTTGACCCGCAGCACGGCGATCTCGGTGGTGGCGCCGCGCGGATTGTCGTAGTCCAGCGGCAGCTTGACCGTCGCGCACTCCGCGTAGTCGTAGCACTTGTACCAGCCGAGCTTGGGCGTGGGCACGGCGTCCACGCCGGTCTTGCCGCCGGCCAGCGCGGGGGCCGCGATGGTGCCCGCGGCGAGCGCGCCCGCGAGGGTGGCGGTGAGTAGTCGGTGCGTCTTCAGAGGCATACAGATCGACCCTTCTGACGGGAATGACCCCCGGCATAGTAGGTGGTCCATGCACGCTGAGTGATCTTGCTTTGACGGATCGTCCGGTCCGGAACCTTTCGCATGGGGCAAGGGGGGTGACATCGCTCCGTCCGCGTTTGGCACAGTGGACGGATGCTGACCGACGTGGACCTGCCCGCGCCCGGATTGCTCTGGACCCGATGGGCGACCCTGGCCGCCGGAATGACCGGCATCGGGTACGACGACGTCTGGTTCGTCGACGACCGGGGCGCCCACCACGACGATCACGGTGGCAGCTGGGCCCGGCTCGCGCTGCTCGGCGGTGCCCGGGCCGTGCTGTTCGGCTACGACCGCGATCACAGCGGGACGGCCGACGCCGACCCGCCGATCGACCTGCTCACCGGCGCCCCCGACTGGCTGCCCTGGGACGATCTCACCGCCCTGGCCGAGACCGACTCGCTGGGCTTCGTGGTGTGGCACGCCGAGGGCCGCTGGTCGCGCACGCGTTATCGCGACGGCGTGAGCGACGGGCTCGTGCAGACCGTCGGCGCCGTGCTGAGCAACGAGAACACGCTGACCGAGCTGGCCGAGATCGTCGCCGAGTGGGGCCAGTACGAGCTGCGCAGCCCGGCCGAGCGCGACGACGTCCGCGCCGCCGGTGAGGATCTGCTGTCGGCGGCCGTCCGGGGTCAGGTCACCGGCCCGGCCTTCGAGCGGCTGCTCGGCCGCCTCACCGAGCCCGCGCTCGACCTGCGGGCCGCGCTGGCCTGCGCCGACCGCGGCGGGATCACCGCCGGCAACCGGCCGCCGCGCATCGAGCCCGGCGTGCGCCCGCCGATGCGCCGAGTCCGCCAGCTCAGCCAGGGCGAGCACGACCGCCTGGTCTGGTCGGCGATGCAGGACGCGACCGAGCTGGCCCGGCCCGAGCCGCCGGCCACCGACGAGCTCGAGGCGCTGGCGGCCTGGATGCGCGACCGTTCCCCGCACGGCGACGGCCGGTGCACCGCCCTGCTCTACGCGGACGCGACCAGTCTCAGCGCGCAGCCCGGCAAGCACCCGCCGCTGGAGCGCCCCGGCGAGGCGCGCTTCGCGTCCTTTCAGGAGCTTGGTGATCTCGTACGCCGTCTGCGCCGCGCCGAGGCCGACCCGCGTTACGGCCGCTGGCTGTTCCTGCGGGTGCAGACCACGGCCACCGACGTGCTGGTGGAGCGCCGCTACGACTCGTGGCCCACGTGGTGGGCCGACGACGGCGTCTCCGGCCCGTGGCGCACGAACCTGCAGGAGGAGATGGCCGCCCGCGGCATCTCGTGGCGGCCGGCGTGGGTGCGCCTGCTCGACCCCGAGGTGGCGTACCGCCCCCTTTAGCGGGCCTTGCCCTCCCGCAGCAGCCCGACGGACTTGGCCAGCCGGCGTTCCCGGGTCTCGGCCGTCTTGGCCGAGGTGAGCTGGTCGACGTGCCAGCGCTGGTTGCTGAACGACAGCGTCGCCCAGAAGTCGCGGGCCGCGGGCTCCGCGTCGAGCGCGGCCTTCAGGTCGCCGGGCACCTCGATCTCGCGGGGCGCGGTGTCGAGCTCCACGTCGACGTCGAAGACCTCGCCGCCCTCGACTCCGGCGGCGGCACGGCGCTCGGCGCTCACCCCGAGCCAATAGCTGCCGCCCATCTTGGCGATGGTCGAGCGCATGGTGAAGCCGTGGAAGGTGGCCACGACCTTGGGCCGGCCACCCCCGCCGAGCCCCGTCACGATCTCGTCGGGCACCTCGAAGCCGGTGGTCGTGCCGCCGGTGCGCTGCAGTTCGGCGCGGAACCTCATCAGGTCACTCCTCGATCAGCTCGGCCCAGTCCAGCACGAGCTTAATCAACTCACCGCGGGTCCAGAGCGGAAGTTGATCGCGGAAGTGCGGGCTTTCCGGGTCGCCGGAGGCGCCGAACGGCACGACCCAGCGACTCCGCCCACGGTCCTTGACGTTCCAGACATACCGGGCGACGGGCCCTTTCCGGCAGAGATCGCTGACCCCGGGCGCGCTCGACGTGCACAGGACGGTGTCGCGCTCCCCCGACACTTCGATCCGGGGCAGTTCAACGTCAAGACCCGGCAGCCGTGCGGGGTCGAGCAGGTGCCGTTCGCCCCACGGCCCCGAGGTGATCGTGGCCGGGTCGACCAGGTCCTCCGGCTTCAGATCCAGCCCCGCGAGCACGCTGTCCTGCAGGAGCCCGACCCTGGCCCGCGGATCGACATCGAAGATCGCGTCGAACCCGGTCGGCTCCTGGAGCGCGGAGAGCGCCGGATGATCGAAGAGCCGCCGCGCCACCCGATCCCGGAACGCGGCCCGCCGCCCGGCCTCGACGCTGCCGGCCGGCATGGTCGTGTCCATGTGGATCAGCTCGTGCGGCGTCCCCGCGTCGAGCAGTTCGCGGATCCGCTCGGCCCGCTTCTTGGAGGCGAAGGAGACGCCGTACGCCTCCGTGTCCGGCCGCCGGTCGTTCGCGTTGACCGCGCTCGTCTTCTCGACGCGGGTCATGGGCAGATAACCGGGTTTCCAGGTGTACGCGCTCTCCCAGGCCGGCACGGGCAGGCGCTTGTTCCGTTCGTCGCGCAGGGGCACGCGCCCGACGGTCAGCTGAAGGATCCGCCCACTCGTGTCGGCGGTGAGGATGCTGTTGACCGGTTCCACCCACCCGCGCAGAGCGCCGGCCACGTCGTCGACGGTGCGCGCGTGCAGCAACGGCAGAAGGCAGCCGAACCCGAGTTCCAGGTCGACTCGTGTCGGCGTACGCAGGGAAAGGTTTTGATCGATGATCGTCCCCCGCGCCGTCTCGACAACCTCGACCTCGACGTCACCGCCACCCTTGACCGGAATCGTCTCGACATGACGCGCGATCGGCTCCCAGCCCTCGGGCCCGCGCGCCCGGTCGCCCCGAATGTCCTCGATGTAGAGATCCTGGTAGTCGGCCTGCGCATTGGTGACCGCCCAGGCCACGGACTCGGCCTGCCCGAAATGCTGAACCCCCGGCACACCGGGAAAGGTCAGCCCGAAGACGTCGAACTCGGGGCAGCTCAACCGCACCTGCTGGTAGCCGCCGGGCAGCTCGATCGCCCGATGCGGATCCCCCGCGATCTCCCCGTCCACGGCCCACGCGTTGCTGCCGGTCTCCCCCGGCCCTTCGGCGTCGAACCACGAGATCTTGTCCGCACCGAGCGTCCGGGCGACGTGGGCGTTGAACATCTTCGCGGTGAAGCTGGCGAACAGAATGTGCCGCGCCAGGAACACACCCAGCGGCGTCCAGTCCGACCAGGCCAGCCCTTCACTCCGGACCCCGTCGCCATAAGCGCCCAGCCAGACCTTCGTGCGCTCATCCAGCTTGTCGTACGCCTTCCGCGCCGTATCCGCGATCCGGGCCTTGCGGGCGAACCGATCCCAGCCCAGCCCGTCGATCCCGATCAGTTCGGCCAGGAGCCCCTCGGCCCGGCGCCGCTCCACCTCGAGCTGCCGCCCACGATCGGCAACCGCAACCCGCCCTTGCAGAAACGCCAGCTCATCCACCGAAGCGGCCCGCAGATGCGGAATCCCGTACGAGTCACGAAAGACCTTCATGCCAGCCATCCTTACCGGCCACCCACCCGGTGAGCGACCCTGTTCCCGCCCCCGCTTGCGGCAGCGAATCACCATAACGGGGTGATCGTGTTGAGCCGGGCGGGGTCGGGCGAGTGGGTCAAGTGGCGGGTCGGGCGGCAGTGGCTGGCGGGCTGGCACGCCGGCGACGGCGGCGAGCCGATCAGCCTCGACTTCGTGGGGCGGCTGTTCGAGGCCGGTGACTACGGGGCGCTTCTGGGCATCGCCATCGGGGCCGTCCTGCTCGTCGTGGTGCTGGTCATGTTCCTGCTGGCCCTGATGGGGACGGCGGTGGTTCTGCCGTACCGGAGCCATGTGGACCGATGGCCGGTGGTGGCCTACGTGACGAACGGGCCGAGCGGCTCCGGACGGTACCGCGTCGTCACCGACCGGAAGACGGCGGACGTTCTGGTGCGGCAGTGGGCGGCCGACATCAAGCGGTACGGCCGGCCGCGCATGATGGTCGACGTCTTTCCTAGCGCTGCGCCTCGAAGTGCTCCTTCATCGACGGGTAGTAGTCGTTGAAGTCGGGCATCGGCTGCCCGTCACGGGAGGCGACCAGCGCGTCCAGGTAGAACTCCCAGCCGGGGCCGACCTCGCCGACGCTGTCGGTGTCGGTCAGGTGCTGGGTGAAGCGGAGCTCAGTGGCGCCGCCGGTCTCGGAGAGCGTCAGGTCGAGGAGCCAGCTGCCGTGGTCGTCCACTGACGACAGCGCGAGGCGGCGGGGTGGCTCGCAGGCGTCGATCGTCATGTCCATCCAGGGCTGCCCCTCCTCCTGGACCATCTGGACCTGGATGGCCGCGCCGGGCGCGGCGTCACCCTTCCACGGACCGAACCACCGGGCCGTGCGGACGGGGTCGGTGAGACTGGCCCAGACGTCGTCGAGGGGCGCGCGGAAGGAACGGGTCAAAACCAGATCCCGGCCGAACAGCCGGCCGGTGGGCGTGGGGCTCATGCGCTCTTCTCCTGTGATTGATCGGGAGCGGTGGTGGTGCTGCGGCGCTCGCGGCGGGTGCGGTGGACCTCGGTCTCCAGCGCGTCCAGATGGTGCTCCCAGCCGGAGGGGCGGGTCAGCCGCTCGATCCAGCCAGAGAGCTCGTCCAAGGGCGCGGTGACCAGCTCGTAGACGCGGCGGCGGCCGTCGGCACGGTCGGCGACCAGGCCGGCCTCCCGCAGCACCCGCAGGTGGCGGCTGACGGCGGGTCGGCTGATCTCGAACCGGCCGGCGATCTGACCGGCCGACAACCGCTCGCCGCGCAGCATCAGCAGGATCTCCCGCCGCACCGGATCGGCGATCGCCGCAGCCACCTCGTCCACGCCGAAAAGCGTAACCTACTGGTTACGCTTTAACCAGCGCGAAGAGGCGGCGCGCCAAGAAGCGCGGGCGGCGGAGCAGTGGGGCCGGCGGATCAGAGGGGCTTGCGGGCCGATACCAGGTGGGTGGGTAGCCATGGGCCGCTCCACCACTGGCGCCAGCCCAGGTCTCGGCGGGCGATCTCGGTCAGTGCCGAGTGCTCCAAGCGGCGCTCGTACTGGCGGGTGTGCCGCAGGTCGGCCACCAGGAGGCGACCGCCTGGGCGGAGGACCCGTACGGCCTCGTCAATTGCCTTGTCTCTGTCGGCCGCGGCCTTCAGGTTGTGGATGACGACGTTGGAGATGACCACGTCGAACGCAGCGTCGGGGAACGGCAGCGCGGTGATGTCAGCCGTCCGCAGGTCGACACGGCCGGTGACCCCGGCGGCGGACGCGTTGCTCATCGTGGCCTCGGGGCCGTTGCCCGACTGGTCGGCCCGCCAGAGATCGACACCTACCGCACGGCCCTGGGGCACACGCAGCGCGGCCGAGATCAGCAGGGCGCCGCGGCCGCAGCCCAGGTCGAGGATCTGCTCGTCGCCGCGCAGGCCCAGACCGTCGAGCAGGCGGGACCAGACCACGAACTTGCCGGCGCGCGACGCGTAGAAGCCGAGCGCGCAGCACGCGGCGATCAGCACGACACCGATCAGCGGCCAGACCGAGCGCTGCAGCACGGCCTGGAGCAGGCCGGCCACGATCAGGATCACCGGGACGGCGATCAGCCGGGGTGCGTCGATGCCGTAGTTGCCGGGAGGCCGCGTCATGATCGCAGACTTCCACAGAGGAGCCGAGAATGATGTCCGTGAGCGAGCGGATCACCGCGACGGCCCACGGTGCCCCGGTGGTTTATGCCCTGGGCGGGACGCCTGGCGGGTCACGCATCGCCACGGCGACAAATACCGTTGACCGCTCGCCGTCGCGGCTGGCATCCTGCTGGGGCTTCCCGCGCGATCGGCGCGGGCACTCTGCACGAGGGAATGAAGCCTGTGATCTCGGATGGCCCGACGGCCGCCTGAGGCGAGCTGCCTGCTCGGCGGCCATCTCACCCTGTCTTCCTTTTCCTTTCTCTCTCCGCAGAGGCTTTTAAAATGACCTTGGATGTGCGCATCCAGCAGTCCGTCGTCGCCAACCTGTCCAGCCGGCCGGCCCCGGTCCGCACCGGGCCGTTCGTGATCGGCGTCGACCCGTCGGTCGACAGCCCCGGCATCAACTACGCGACACCGCTTCCCGGCCTCGAGATCTCGAGGGCTGATGTCACCGCGCTTGTCGCGGCTTTCCGGTCGTACGCGCGTAAGCCCCGGCTCGAATATGTGGTGTCCACGGCGCCCGGCCTCGAGCGGCTCCTGCTCGACGCCGGCTTCACCGTCGAGGAGCGCCACGAATATCTGGTCTGCACCCCCGGCACGATCGAGCAGCTCCCGGCGCCCGGCGGCTACACGCTGCGCGAGCCGATCACCGACGCCGACCGGGCCGCGATGATCGCCGCCCAGAACGCGGCATTCGGTGGCGATCCCATCTCCACCGACGCGGACATCGCCCGCATCGCCGCCCTCCAGGCCCGGGGCGGCATCGCCGTCATGGCGCTCGCCCCGGATGGCACCTGCGCCGGCGGCGGCCAGGCCGTACCGCCCAACGACGGTGTCAGCGAGGTGGCGGGCATCGCCGTGACCAAGCATCACCGCCGCCGGGGCATCGCCGGCGCGATGACCGCCGAGATCACCCGGCGCCTCTTCGTCGCCGGCGCCGAGATCGCCTGGCTGGAGGCTTCCGGCGAGGATTCCTGGCGCGTCTACGAACGGGTGGGCTACCGCCCGACCGGCCGGCGCCTGTACATAGCGCTGGACTGACGGTCCGGGCCGGGCCGCACCACGCGGCCCGGCCCGGCGCGGTCAGAGGATCAGTGGGTCAGTCTGGCGACCCGGCCGGTGGGGCCCGAGGCCCAGCAGGAGCCGTCGGAGGTGCATTCGACGGCGTCGAAGTTGCCGGTGTCGAAGCGGGTCCAGGTGCGGCCGGCGTCCCGGGAGATGTCACTGCCGGTGGGGCCCACGGCCAGGGCCACGCGGCGGGACGCCCAGGCCGAGCCGGAGCGGTATTCCCCGGGGACGGTTCGGGCGATCTTCCAGGTGCGACCGTGCAAGTAGGCCGCGCCGTCGGGGGCGGCCGTCGGCGCGTTGTAGTCGCCGCCCACGGCGATGGCCTCGCCCGAGGGGCGCACGGCCAGGCTGTAGATGCCGGCGGTCGGGCCGCTCGGAACCGGGGTGCCGGCCACGGTCCACGAGCGGCCGGCGTCGCGGGACGTGAAGACCCGGGCCGTGGCGCCGCCGCCCGTGGCGAACAGGGCCTTGCCGCCGGCCGAGACCAGGCAGGTGCCGCTGGCCGCGAAAGCGAACTCGCCGGTCAGGGCCGGGGGCATGCCCGCGGTGGGCCGGACCGTCCAGGAGCGGCCGCCGTCGGCGGTGGCCAGGATGCGGAACTTGCCGCCGACCGGGTCGGACAGGGCCAGGCCGTGCTTGCGGTCCAGGAACGTCATGCAGTCGTAGAAGGCGGCCGGGTCGTCGTTGCGGAACGTCTCGCGCCAGGAGCGGCCGCCGTCCGTGGTGGCGTAGACCCGGGAGGCCTCGCCCTCGCCGATCGACACGGCGACCGCGGTGCGCGAGTCGAACGCCTCGATGTCGCGGAACAGCAGGTCCGAGGCGCCGGCGGGGCTGACGTCGGCCCAGTGGCGGCCGCCGTCGACCGTGCGCAGGATCGTGCCGCCCGAGCCGGCGACCCAGGCCACCCGGGAGCTGACCGGGGCGAGGCCGCGGAACTGGGCGGTCGAGCCGGTGTCGGTGAGGCGCCAGGTGGGCGAGTGGCCCCCGGATGCGGCGGCGGGCGCGGTGGAAGCGGCCACCAGCACCGCCGAGGCCGCCAGGACCATCGACAACTTTCGCTTCAAGGTCATGGCGCGGAACTTACCGTGTGTGCCACGGCACGGAAACCGGGAGCGCACCCCGCTCGAAACCCTGGCATACCACAATGTGGGACATGGAGACTGTCACCGTCGCGATCACGCGCCGCGCCGACCCGTCGCGTACGGCGGAGATGATCGCCTGGGTGAACGCGGGCACCACCCTGGCCGAGGACTTCCCGGGCTTCCTCGGCACCGGCTGGGTGCGCCCCGACCAGGCGTCGAGCGAATGGCACATGCTCTACCGCTTCGCCGACGCGGACGCGCTGCGCAACTGGGAGGAGTCGCCGCAGCGGCGCTGGTGGCTCTCGTCGGCCGAGGGCTTCGTCGAGCACACCCGCGTCGAGCGCCGCACCGGCATCGAGGGCTGGTTCGACCCGCCGAAACAGCAAGATGCTCAGATTGTCCAGAAAGCGCCGGCCCGGTGGAAGCAGGCTGTGACGATCTGGCTCGGCTTCTTCCCCGTGAGCCTGCTGGCGGCGTACACCCTCAATCATTTGATCGTGGATCTGCACGTCGCGCTCCGGACGCTGATCAGCACCCTGATCCTGACCCCGATCATGACTTATCTGGTGTTGCCGCAGGTCACGCGTCTGCTGCAACCCTGGCTCAAGCGCTAATCGGAGTCGAAGAGGGCCCGCAGCCGCACGGTGTCCGCCACGGTCCACCCCGGCGGCGGAGCCAGCGCCGCCCACCCGTCGACCGCCCCGGATTTGTACACGTGTCCGTGGCCGGTCGGCACTTTGTTGGCGAAGATGGCGTCGACCGTCGTCTGCCAGAAGGTCACCACCGGATACCACTGCATGGCCGGCGTGACGTCCGGCCCGCGCGTGCCGCTCAGCCACTGCGGCTTCTTCCAGAACAGGCTCGGGCTCCACCAGACGACCGGGTCCGACGAGTTCTGCATGTAGACGACCTTGGGCTGCGGGCCGGGCAGGTCGCGCAGCTCCTCGGCCCGCGACGAGAACTCCACCGGCAGGCTCGGGTATGACGGATCCCACACCGGCGTCCCGGCGACGCGCCCGGCCGTCAGCGAACGGTGGATCGGATTGGCGAAGGTCGGCCCCTCCAGCAGGATCCCGTCCGCGCCGGAGACCATGGCCGAGGCGCTGCCGAAGGTCTTCTCCGTCCCGTACGTCCCCAGGCTCTCCCCGAAGATCAGCAGCTTGGGGCGGTGGCCCGCGGGCATCGCCGCCCACCGGGCCCGGACCGCGGTGATCAGGGCCGACGACGCCTCGACGACCTTCGAGCGGTCGGCCGCGAAGGAGATCACGCTCGGCAGGTACGAGTACTGCATCGAGACGAGCGCGGTGTCGCCCGCGTACATGTATTCCAGCGAGCTCGGCACGTCGTTGTCGACCCAGCCCGTCCCGGTCGGCGTGAAGACCGCGATCACCTTGCGGCCGAAGGCGCCGGTGCGGTCCATCTCGCGGACGAGCAGGCCGGCGCGCTCGGTCACCGAGCCGGCCGACGACAACCCGGCGTACAACCGGATCGGCTCCGCCACCGGGCGCCGGGCGAACGCCGCCAGCTGATCGTGACTGGGCGCCTTGGCCACGAAGTTGCGGCCCTGCCGGCCCAGCGACTCCCACGACACCAGGGAGGCCGGGCTGCCCGAGCGCAGCGGCGACATCTGCCGTTCGACGCCGCGGCCGGTGCCGCTGTCGGTGACCGCGGCCGAGCGGTCGGCGGTGGTGTAGAGGTTGCTGACCAGCAGCCCGTCGAACGCGGTGTAGCTGAGCAGGGTCACGACCACGAAGCCGGCGCAGTAGGCGGCCGACTCGGGCACGAGCCGCCCGAACAGCCGGGCCAGCCCGTGCGCGGCCAGCCGCAGGCAGCGGGCGACCAGCAGGAGCAGCCCGAAGGTGAGCAGGCTGATCCCGACCGTGCGCATCAGGTCGTACTCCTGCTGGGGTGGCATGCCCAGGCGCAGGCGCAGGTCACGCTGCCAGCGGGTGCCGAGCCAGAGGAACAGCAGGATCAGCGGTGGTACGAGCAGGAACAGCACCCGCCAGGCGATCCGTTCCGCCCGCCGCGACGGCCACCAGCGCCACCGCACGAGCGCACCGATCGCCGTGCCCAGCGCATATCCGATGGCGGCGGTCAGGCCGGCCACCACTCCTTGCAGCGACCAGGTGCGCGGGAGCAGCGACGGCGTGTACGAGAGGCAGTAGAAGACGGCGCACAGCCCGAAGCCGGTGACGCTGAGCCCGCAGCTGACGACCCGGCGGCGGGGCGGTGCGGCGGCGATCACGCGGCCGCGCTGGGTGGGGATCCAGGGGCGAGGCGGGGCGAGCACGAGCCTGCGCATGGATCGCCCCCAATCCGCCTCAGACGCAGGATCTTCCCCATCGGTGCCGTACCGCAAGCACCTTCACCCCTGGTAGATCGACTTCGGCGGCGGTACCTGCGGTCTCGCCCCCACCCGTCCCTTCGTGCTCGGAGCGGGAACTTCGACAAACCGGGCCGGGCGAATGTTTTGAGTCCCGCCGGGCGCTGCCGATGAACAGCGCGAGGAGGGTCAACATCTATGCGATTGCGCACCTGGATCGCGGTCGTGATCAGCGTCGTCCTGCTGGCCGGCGCGGGCACGATCGGCATCCTGGTCAACCGCTCGGCGCTGCGTGCGGCCGACGAGGTGCACCGGGCTGACTCACGCGCTCTCGGCGTGAACAACAAGACCCTCACCGGCGCTCTTCAGGGGCTGTCGGCGGCCGAGCTCGGCAAGTTCCTGACCGAGAACTCGCTGCATCTCGGGAAGAACAGCGCCACCGACCGGGCGGCGCTGCGGCTGCTGGCCTCCAAGAGCACCTACTTCGCGTACGGCACCCTGGTCCTCGATCTCAAGGGCAACGTCCTGACCAGCTCGCGCGACTCCGGGGTGCCGGCCACGACCGACGCCGGCTGGAAGCCGATGCTGGCCATGCTGACCGCGGGCCAGAGGTACGGCGTCTCGTCGATCATGTCGGTCGACGCCACCTATCTGGAGGCGGTCGCCGTCCCGGTCATGGTCGGCGGCAGCGCCGTGGCCCTGCTGGTCGGCCTGAACGACGTCGCCAAGACCCCGTTGCAGCAGTACACGGTCACGCTCGGCAGCAAGGCCCACCTCACCACGATCATCGACAGCGCCGGCACGATCGCCGCCACCAGCGACCCCACCGACCTCGGCCACAAGGTCGACCCAGCCATCCGCAACGCCCTCGCCGCCGACCCGGACACCGAGTTCGTCGAGTACACCGACGTCGACGGCCACAAGATGATCGCCATCGTGGTCGGCGGCCTGCCCGGCGGCTGGGCCTACGTGCGCACGCAGAGCCAGGCCTCGTTCGACGGCGCGGTGCACTCCAAGAGCCAGACGCTGAACCTGACCCTGCTCGCCATGCTGCTGATCGGTGTGCTGGCCATCGCCGCCCTCGGCTATCGCACGATGAAGCAGCGCCGGCAGGCCGACCAGCGCTTCCAGGCCCTGTTCCAGCACGCGCCCGACCTGGTCTCGGTGCTCGACGCGCACGGCAACATCGAATATTCGAGCCCGAGCGCCAAGGGGATCCTCGGCTTCGAGCAGGGGCAGCTGGTCGGCAGCAGCGTCTTCGACATCGTCCACCCCGACGACCGGCCGTACATGCGCGAGCAGTTCGCCCTGCTGCTGAGCCGCCGCGACGCGGTGCTGCGGTTGCAGTGCCGCTCGAGCTCGGCCCGCGGCGAGTACCGCTGGTTCGAGTTCACCGCCTCCAACCAGATGCACAACCCGGCCCTGCACGGCATCGTGATCAACGCGCGGGACATCTCGGAGAACCGCGCCTTCCAGGAGCGGCTGGCGCACGAGGCGCAGCACGACGCGCTGACCGGCCTGCCCAACCGGCGGCGCATGCAGGACGCGCTCGGCGCCTCGCTGCGCGACCAGCCGGTCGGTGTCCTCTTCGTCGACCTCGACGGGTTCAAGCCGGTCAACGACGCGCACGGGCACGAGGCCGGCGACGAGCTGCTGCGGCAGGTCGCCCGGCGGCTGACCGGCTGCGTGCGCGAGGGTGACGTGCTGGCCCGGGTCGGCGGCGACGAGTTCGTGGTGCTCATGCCGGGCGTCGCCGGCGACGCCGACACCACGGCGGCGTGCGACCGGATCCGGTCCGCGATCGAGGAGCCCTTCACGATCGAGGGGATTGACGTACGGATCGGAGCGAGCGTCGGCGTGCACCTCGCACCCAGCGCGGGCGATCCGGACGAGGCCCTGCGCGCGGCCGATCACGCCATGTACGCGGTGAAGAAATCCGGCCGGGATCGACGCGCCCCCGGGGGCAGGCACCGCGCCGAGGACTGAAAACCGGCACACTGTGTGCATCTTCCCTATCGAAGGTGGTGCCGGTGGTGTCCAAGATCCTCTCGCGTCGTGATCTCGACTTCCTCCTGTACGAGTGGCTCGACGTCGAGGCGCTCACCGAGCGGGAGCGCTTCGCCGAGCACTCCCGCGAGACGTTCGACGCCTTCCTCGACGTGTCGGCCCAGATCGCCGAGCGCGATTTCGCCCCGCACAACCGGCGCAACGACCTCGAGGAGCCGACCTTCGACGGTGTACGGGTCGAGGTCCACCCGGAGGTCGGGGCGGCGCTCAAGGTCTTCAACGAGACGGGCCTGATCTCCGGCACGATGGACGCCGAGCTCGGCGGGCTCCAACTGCCGGCCGTGGTGGCCCGCGCCTGCTTCCTGTGGTTCCAGGCGGCGAACATCGCCACCTCGTCCTACCCGCTGCTGACCATGGCCAACGCACACCTGCTGACCACCTACGGCTCGCCTGCACAGATTGCGAGATTCGTGCAGCCGATGGTCGAGGGCCGTTTCACCGGGACGATGTGCCTGTCCGAGCCGCAGGCCGGCTCGTCGCTCAGCGACGTGCTGACGCGGGCGGTCTCTCACGAGGACGGCTCCTACCGGATCACCGGCAGCAAGATGTGGATCTCGGGCGGCGATCACGAGCTGAGCGAGACGATCGTGCACCTCGTGCTGGCCCGGGTGGCCGGGGCGCCGCCCGGCGTCAAGAGCCTGTCGCTGTTCATCGTGCCCAAGCACCACGTGGCCGAGGACGGCACGGTCGGCGAGCGCAACGGGGTCTCGCTGTCCGGGCTCAACCACAAGATGGGCTGGCGGGGCACGACGAACGCGGTGCTGTCCTTCGACGACGCGACCGGATATCTGGTCGGCGAGGAGGGCAAGGGCCTGGCCTACATGTTCCACATGATGAACGAGGCCCGGATCGGTGTCGGTGCGGGCGCGGTGGCGCTCGGCTACACGGGATATCTGCACGCGCTGGACTACGCGCGCGAGCGTCTCCAGGGGCGGCCGGTGGCCGCCAAGGACCCGGCCGCGCCGCCCGTGCCGATCGTCGACCACCCGGACGTGCGCCGCATGCTGCTCGCCTCGAAGGCGTACGTCGAAGGGGGTCTGGGCCTGATCCTCTATGCGTCGAAGCTGCTGGACGAGCCGTCGGCCGAGAACGACCTGCTGCTCGACGTGCTGACGCCGATCGTGAAGGCGTGGCCGTCGCAGTGGTGCCGGGTGGCCAACGACCATGCGATCCAGGTGCATGGCGGGTACGGGTACACGCGCGAATATCCGGTGGAGCAGTTCTACCGGGACAACCGGCTGAATTCGATCCACGAGGGCACCGACGGGATTCAGGCTCTTGACCTTCTGGGCCGTAAGGCCGTGATGAAGGGTGGGGCCGGATTGGCGTTGTTGCTTTCGACAATTCGGGCGTCTTGTACGGGTGATCTCGGGGCGCCCGTGCTCGCGGTTTGTGACCGGGTCGCTTCTTCCACCGAGACTTTGTGGAAAGACGGCGATCCCACGGTCGCACTGGCCAACGCCACCGCCTATCTCGACGCGGTCGGGCATCTGGTGATCGCCTGGATCTGGTTGTCGCAGATCGACGCCGTGGGGGACAAAACGGGCGCGTTCTACGACGGGAAGCGGCTGGCGGCCCGCTACTTCATCACGCACGAGCTGCCGAAGATCGGGCCGATGCTCGACCTGCTCGACTCCCGCGACACGCTGCTGGCCGACCTCGACCCCGCCTGGCTGGGCTGACATGGCGTCCCCGGCGATCCAGGTCGAGGTCGGCGACCTCGAGGTGCGCGTCTCCAACCCGGACCGCGTCTACTTCCCCGACCTCGGCCTGACGAAGCGCGACCTCGTCGACTACTACCTGTCGGTCGGCGACGGCATCGTGCGGGCGCTGCGCGAACGGCCGTGCATGCTGCACCGCTTCCCGGACGGCCTGGCCGGCGAGAAGGTCCACCAGAAGCGGGTGCCGAACGGCGCGCCGCCGTGGCTGGAGACGGTGCGGGTGAAGTTCCCGCGCTACAACCGGCACGCCGACGAGCTGTGCGTGACCAAGCTGGCCGACGTGATCTGGGCCGTGCAGATGTCCACCGTCGAGTTCCACCCGTGGAACTCCCGCCGGGCCGACACCGAACAGCCCGACGAGTGGCGCATCGACCTCGACCCGATGCCCGACTGCCCGTTCGACCGGGTCCGCCGCGTGGCCGGCGTGGCCCGCTCGGTCTTGGACGACCTGGGCATCACCGGCTACCCCAAGACCTCGGGCGGCCGGGGCCTGCACGTCTACGTCCGCATCCGCCCCGACTGGGGTTTCGGCGACGTCCGCCGGGCCGCCCTGGCCTTCGCCCGCGAGGTCGAACGGCG
This sequence comes from Paractinoplanes atraurantiacus, assembly GCF_900215205.1. Taxonomy (GTDB): domain Bacteria; phylum Actinomycetota; class Actinomycetes; order Mycobacteriales; family Micromonosporaceae; genus Actinoplanes; species Actinoplanes atraurantiacus. The sequence continues at coordinate 151,054 of NZ_OBDY01000010.1, read as the reverse complement.
CGCCCCCGACGACGTGACGACCACGTGGTGGCGCAAGGACCGGGACCCGGCCGCCCTGTTCGTCGACTACAACCAGAACGCCCGGGACCACACGATAGCCAGCGCCTATTCGGTCCGGGGCAACCAGCGGGGCACGGTGTCCGCCCCCATCACCTGGGACGAGATAGCCGACGTCGAGCCGGACGACTTCACCATCCAGACCGTCCCGGCCCGTTTCGCCCAGCTCGGCGACCTGCACGCCACCATCGACGACGAGCACTTCTCGCTGGAGACCCTGCTGGAGTGGGCGACCCGCGACGAGAAGGCCGGCTTGGAGGGCCCCGCCGACGACTGAACCCACCCACCGCGTCAGGCCGCGCGATTGCCCGATTGCGCGGCCCTCGACAGAACGGACGGCGTCTCCGCGCGCCGCCTTTTCACCTAACGGAGGTGGAGCGTGAACACCAGCGCCGGCAACAGCAGAATTCCCTCACGACACGTGCGCCTCTCGGTCGACGAGCTGATCCGCGCCAAGCAGTCTCGGCCGGTCCGCTCCCTGGCCGACATCGACGTGGCATCACTGATCATCAAGAAACGCCTGCCACCCCCACTGGCGACCAAGCTGATCGACACGCAGCCGGTCCTGACCTTTGTCACCCGCGCCTAGTTGGTCAAATGGGCTGAGGTCCGCGACTGGGGCGCGGGCAGTCGCCGGAAGCCCGGAGCATGGCTGGCGGCAATGCCCATGCCGCCCGGCGACGAGGACGTGGCCGACACGTTCGGCTATCTCGCCGCCGCTTCGATGCGACGTGGGCGGCCGCGGCCCATGAACGACGCGTGGGTCGCCGCCTGCTGTCTCACCCACCGCCTGCCGTTGGCGATCCTCAACGTCAAGGACTTCGAAGATTTCGGCTGCACCATCACCTGGAGATCGTCACCGCGCCGGCGTGACAGGCCGCTACGCGGCGGGGCCTAGTTTGGCGATGATGGTGGTGAGTTCGCTGGCGTCCAGCTCGTAGGCGGTCCGGCCGGTGTGGGGGTCGCGGGCGTGCAGAGTGTGGAAGACCGGGGAGTGGGGGCCGCCCAAGTCGATCACGGAGGCCGAGGCGCCCCGGACGGCTCGTTCCGTGCCGGGGGTGGCGGTCAGGTCTATGCGGGTCACCACGCCCGGGGTCACCCAGACCGGTATGCCGGTCAGCAGGCCGAACAGTTGCAGGTGGAAGTGGCCGCACAGGATGAGGCGGACGTCGGAGCCCCCGATCGCGGCGGCCAGCTCCGGGCCGTTGTGCAGGCCTACTGCGGACTGCACCGCCACGCCGGGTACGGCCACGGGCGGGTGGTGGAAGGCGACGATGCTGCCGTTCGGGGCGGGCTGGGCCAGGACCGAGCGCAGCCATGTCAGTTGGGTGGCGCTGATCCGCCCGTAGCCCTTGCCCGGCACCAGCGAGTCGAGGGTGATGACGCGGTATCCGGCGACCGTGCTCGCGGCGGCGCGCTCGGCCGTCTCCAGCTGGACGACCGGCTCGGTGCCCAGGTGGCCGGAGCCCAGTTCGGCGGCGAAGGCGGGGCGGTCGTCATGGTTGCCGGTGGTGAAGATGGCGGGGATGCGGCGCAGCGAGTCGCGGGTGTCGACGCCGTCGCGGTTGGGGCCGAGGGCGCGGGTCAGGTGGGTGTCGGACAGGTGCAGCAGGCGCATTCGGCGACGCTACGTGAAACCCGGGTGCGGAGGGGGGTGATGGGCGTCTATGAAGAGGCATGACTTCTCGAATCTTGGCCATCTGTATCGAGGCCCGGCGGCCCCGGGAGCTGGCGCAGTTCTGGGGTGAGCTGCTGGGGTGGAAGGCGTCGGCGGAGGATCCGCTGGTGCTCCGGCCCGCGGACGAGGGCGGGATTCCGGTGTGGTTCGTGCCGAGCGAGGAGGACAAGGCCGGGCCGAACAACATGCACTTCGATCTGACCAACGGGTCGGAGGAGGAGCAGGCCCGGACGGTCGAGCGGGCCCTCGCGCTCGGCGGGCGGCACGCCGATGTGGGGCAGCACGGGGACGAAGGGCATGTCGTGCTGGCCGACCCCGAGGGCAACGAGTTCTGCGTGATCGAGCCGGGGAACAACTTCCTCGCCGGGTGCGGAACGGTCGGGGCGCTCAACTGCGACGGGTCGCAGGCGGCCGGATATTTCTGGAGTGCGGCCCTGGGGTGGCCTCTGGTCTGGGATCAGGATCAGGAGACGGCGATCCAGTCGCCGGACGGCGGCACGAAGATCACGTGGAGTGGGCCGCCGCTCTCGCCGCGGGCCGGGAAAGACCTGTTCCTGGCGCTGGAGACCAACGATGTGGGGCAGCTCCTCCGACTAGGAGCCTCGCGCGCCGGCGACGGGATGTTGATCGACCCCGATGGAACTAAATTTTCCGTGTTAACACGTCCGTAACACGGACAAAACGAGTTCGCCTCCGTTTGCGCGGTCTATCAAACCGGTTTAGGTTCGCGTTCAAACCGGTTTGAACAACCGCCGGAGGTGGCATGACCAGGCCCACGATCCGTGACGTCGCGGCGGCGGCGGGAGTGTCCAAAGGCACCGTGTCGTTCGTCCTGAACGGACGGCCGGGCGTCGCCGAGGACACCAAGCGCCGCATCCTCGACGCCGCGCGCGAGCTCGGCTGGACGCCGAGCCATCAGGCCCGCGCGCTCTCCACCTCGCGCGCCTTCGCCGTCGGCCTGGTTCTGGCCCGCGAGCCCGAGCTGCTCGGCGCCGACCCGTTCTTCCCCGCCTTCATCGCCGGCGTCGAGCGCACCCTCTCCGATCGCGGCCAGGCCCTCGTGCTCCAGGTCGTGCCCGAGGACGAGGAGGAGGCCGGCTACCGGCGGCTGGCCGGCAGCAAGCGGGTCGACGGGGTCTTCCTGCTCGACCTGCGGGTCGGCGACACCCGGATCGCCCTGCTCGAGGAGCTGGGGCTGCCGGCCGTCACCATCGCCCGGCCCGACGTGCCCAGCGGGTTCCCGGCCGTGCTGGTCGACGACCGGCCCGGCATCGTCGCCGCGGTCCGCCATCTGCAGGAGCTCGGCCACCGCCGGATCGCCCACGTCGGCGGACCGGCCCACTTCCTGCACGCGGCGATCCGCAAGAAGGCGTGGGAGGAAACGGGCGAAGGGCCCTATGTAGAGGCCGATTTCTCGGCGGCCGGCGGCGCGCAGGCCACCCGCGAATTGCTCGAAGGCAAAGAACCACCCACCGCGATCGTCTACGCCAACGACCTCATGGCCATCGCCGGCATGGCGGTGGCCCAGGAGCTCGGTGTGCCGGTCTCGGTCACCGGCTTCGACAACACCGAGCTCGCAGCGTATGTGAGCCCACCGCTCACCACGGTCCGCACCGACCCGTACCTCTGGGGCCGGAAAGCCGCGGAAGCCCTGCTCGGCCTCATCGAGGGCGAGCACAAAACAGACATCCCCGTGCCCCCCGCCCAACTCGTCGTCAGGGGATCCACCGCTCCGACAGGAGGAACCGAACGATGAAACGTACCCTCCCGGCCCTCATCGTCACTGCGAGTCTGCTCATTGCCGGCTGTGATGGCGGCGGCGGCGCCGACGCCGAAAAGGCCAACGCCGCCACCGGCCCGATCACGATCTGGCTCTCCAACAACCAGGAAGAACTGGCCTGGGGCAAGGCCATGGTCGAGGCCTGGAACGGCCAGCACGCCGACCAGAAGGTCACCGCGCAGGAGATCCCCGCCGGCAAGAGCTCGGAGGAGGTCATCGGCGCCGCCATCACGGCCGGCAACGCGCCCTGCCTGATCTTCAACACCGCGCCGGCCGCCGTGCCGCAGTTCCAGAAGCAGGGCGGGCTGGTCGCGCTCGACTCGTTCGACGGGGCCGCGCAGTACATCGCCGACCGGACCGGTGACACCGCCGAGCAGTACAAGTCGCCGGACGGCAAGTTCTACCAGCTGCCCTGGAAGTCCAACCCGGTGATGATCTTCTACAACAAGGACGTCTTCGCCAAGGCCGGCCTCGACGCCGAGAAGCCCGCGCTCAGCACGTACGACGACGTCCTGGCCGCCGCCCGCAAGATCAAGTCTTCCAAGGCGGCCCAGTTCGCCATCTGGCCCGCGCCGACCAGCGAGTTCTTCCAGTCCTGGTTCGACTTCTACCCGATGTTCCTGGCCGAGACCGACGGCAAGCAGCTCGTGCAGGACAGCAAGGCGCAGTTCAACTCGCCCGAGGGCCAGAAGGTCGCCGGCTTCTGGAAGACCATGTACGACGAGGGCCTGGCCGGCAAGGAGCAGTACAACGGCGACTCGTTCGCCGACCAGAAGGCGGCCATGGCGATCGTCGGCCCGTGGGCGGTGGCGGTCTACGGCGACAAGGTGAAGTGGGGCTCGGTGCCGGTGCCCACCTCGACCGGCAAGCCGGCCGAGCAGATCAAGACGTTCAGCGACGCCAAGAACGTCGCCATGTACAGCGCCTGCCAGAACCGGGCCACCGCCTGGGAGCTGATGAAGTTCGCGACCAGCAAGGAGCAGGACGGCGCGCTGCTCGACAAGACCGGGCAGATGCCGCTGCGCAAGGACGTGGCGACCACCTATCCCGACTACTTCACCAAGAACCCGGCCTACAAGCAGTTCGCCGACCAGGCGGCCCGCACGGTCGAGGTGCCCAACGTGCCCAACAGCGTCGCCATCTGGCAGACCTTCCGCGACGCGTACTCGGCCTCGGTGATCTTCGGTAAGGAGCCGGTGGACCAGGCCTTCAGCGGCGCCGCCGAGAAGGTCGATCAGCTCGCCAGCGGGTCCTGATGCTCAAGGAAAGAGCACTGGGACGGCACCCGGTCGGGATGATCCTGGCCGCACCGTACGCGGTCTACATCGCGGTCATCTTCGCCTACCCGTTCGGGTTCGCGGTCTGGATGAGCTTTCACGACTACTTCTTCGCCGCGCCCGGCGCGATCGTCGACCACCCGTTCGTCGGCCTGGACAACTACAAGGCGGTGCTGACCGACCCGGCGGTGCTGCGCAGCTTCCGCAACATCGGCGTCTTCCTGATCATCAACGTGCCGCTCACGACCGGGCTGGCGCTGCTGCTGGCGGTCGCGCTGAACAAGGTGGTGCACGCGCGGACGTTCCTGCGGGTCGCCTTCTACGTCCCGTACGTGACGGCCAGCGTGGCCGTGGTCGGCGTGTGGCTCTTCCTGTTCAACTCGGACGGCCTGGTCAACACGGTGCTCGGCCCGCTGGCGCCGGACCCGTCCTGGCTGATCAACGAATACCTCGCGATGCCGGTGATCGCCGTTTTCGTGACCTGGAAGCAGCTCGGCTTCTTCATCCTGCTCTACCTGGCCGCGTTGCAGAACGTGCCGAAGGAGCTCTACGAGTCGGCCTCGGTCGACGGCGCGACGGCCTGGAACCGCTTCTGGTCGGTGACCGTGCCCGCGGTCCGGCCGGCCACCGCGCTCGTGGTGATCCTGTCGCTGATCACCGGGGCCAACCTGTTCACCGAGCCCTATCTGCTCACCGGCGGGGGCGGGCCGAACGGCGCGTCCGCCTCGCCGGTCCTGGTGATGTATCAGCGCGGATTGCAACAGGGCGAGCCCGATTTCGCCGCGGCGATCGGGGTGCTGCTGGTCATCGGGGTGCTGATCGTCGCGTACATCAATCGGCGTTTGATCGAGAGGGACTGACATGGCGCGATTGCGGCACGTCGTGCTGTTCCTGGGCGCGCTGGCCTTCCTGTTTCCCTTCTATTACATGCTGATCGGGTCGCTACAGTCGTCGCCGGACACGTCCGTGAAAGGCGCCTTCCCGACCTCGGGCCTGACCCTCGACAACTACAAGGACATCAATTCCCGGGTCGATCTGGTCGGCTCGCTCATCAATTCCGGCATCTTCACCGGCGGCGTTCTGCTCGGCACCGTCGTCTTCGGCGTCCTGGCCGGCTATGCGCTGGCCCGGCTGCACTTCCGCGGGCGGGGCACGCTCTTTGTGCTGGTCCTGCTGGTGCAGGTCATCCCGTTCCAGCTGCTGCTGATCCCGCTCTACGTGCTCATCGTGCGGGGCTACGGGCTGGCCGACTCGTACCTCGGAATGATTCTGCCGTTCGCCATCAACACGACGGCGGTCTTCATCTTCCGGCAGTTCTTCCTCCAGCTCCCGGACGATCTGTTCGCCGCGGCCCGGCTCGACGGCGCGGGCGAGTTGCGCATTCTCTGGTCGGTCGCGCTGCCGTTGGTGCGCCCGGCGTTGCTGACCGCCGTCCTGCTCACCTTCATCGGCCCGTGGAACGAATTCCTGTGGCCGTTCCTGGTGACCAAACAGGCGGACATGCAGCCGCTGGCGGTCTCGCTGGCCAATTACATCAGCAATGTCTCGGCGCGGGCGGCCAATCCGTTCGGCGCGATCCTGGCCGGAGCCTGCGTGCTGGCCGCGCCCGCGGTGGGCCTGTTCATCGCCTTCCAGCGGCACTTCGTCTCCACCGATCTCGGCTCCGGAGTGAAAGGCTGACATGACGTACTCGATGACCCGCCTCGGCGTGATCATGGCGCCCGACACCGGCGACACCCTCGAGGCGGAAGGGGTCCTCAACCCGGCGAGCGGGTGGGGCCCGGACGGAAAGCTCTACCTGCTGCCGCGCATGGTCGCGCCGGGCAACGTGTCCCGGGTCGGCCTGGCCGAGGTGCAGATCAGCGACGGCGTGCCGGTCGGCGTGCGCCGGCAGGGCGTGGTCCTGGCCCCGGACGAGGGCTGGGAGCGCGGCAAGAACAACGCCGGCGTCGAGGACCCGCGCACCACCTGGGTGCCGAGCCTCGGCAAACATGTGATGACGTACGTGGCGTACGGGCCCCTGGGTCCCAAGCTCGCGCTCGCCGTCTCGGCCGACCTGCGCAAGTGGGAGCGTCTCGGGCCGGTCCAGTTCACGTACCAGAAAGACCTCGACACCGACCTCAACCTCTTCCCCAACAAGGACGCGGTGTTCTTCCCCGAGCCCGTGCCCGGCCCGGACGGGCGGCTCAGCTACGCGATGCTGCATCGTCCGATGTGGGATCTCGGCTGGTTCCGCCCGGGCGAGGGGGTGCACCTGCCGGCCGGCATCGCGGACGAGCGGGCCGGCATCTGGATCTCCTACGTCCCGGCCGACCTCGTGCACGACGACATCACCGCGCTGGTCCGGCCGCGGAACCACCGCTGCGTGGCGCTGTCCGAATACCCGTACGAGGCCCTCAAGATCGGCGCCGGCCCGCCGCCGCTGCGGGTGCCGGAGGGCTGGCTGCTGATCCACCACGGCGTCACCGGTTACATCCCGCCCGGCTTCGACCCCACCAACCAGAGGGTGACGTACGCGGCCGGGGCGATGATCCTCGACCCGGCCGACCCGGGCCGGGTGCTCACCCGTACCTCCGAACCGATCTTTGTCCCGGAAACGGCGGACGAGCAGTCCGGAACCGTTCCCAACGTCGTCTTCCCCACCGCCATCGAGCAGGTCGACGGCGTCCACTACGTCTTCTACGGCATGGCGGACAGCAAGATCGGCGTCGCTCGGCTGACCAGAGGAGCACACGATGAAACGCAGATCCGTGTTGTCGGCCAGCGGGCTGGCTCTGACGGCCCCGCTGCTGACGCCGTCCCCGGCCCAGGCGGCGCCGAGCCGTCTCACTAACCTCGCCCATCTCGATTTCCTGCGCGACCGCGTCACCCCGCCCGGCCAGACCTCGGAGATCGGGGTGCTCTGGACGTACGCCGAGCCGAACGCCGACGGAAGCTACCGCCGGATCGGCGGCGGCACCTACGACGCGGCCACCGACACCTACAGCCAGGGCGCGTTCAACTCCGACGACATCGCGCGGGCGGCGGTCGTCTACGTGCGGCACTGGAAGCAGACCGGCAGCGCGGCCAGCAAGGCGGCGGCGCACGAGCTGCTGCGCGGGTTGACGTACATGCAGACGCTCTCGTCCGGGAACTTCGTGCTGTGGATGCAGCCGGACGGGACGCTGAACCCCAGCGCCGAACCGCGCGAACTGCCCGACCCGTCCGACAGCGGGCCCTCGTATTGGCTGGCCCGGGCGGTGTGGGCGCTCGGCGAGGGCTACGCCGCCTTCAAGGACCCCTTCCTGCGGGAACGGCTCGATCTGGCGATCGGGGCACTTCAACGTCAAGTTCTCCGGCTGTACGGGCGATGGCAGCTCATCGACGGCAAGCGCGTGCCGGCCTGGCTGATCGTGGACGGCGCCGACGCGACCGCCGAGGCGATGCTCGGCCTGTGCCACGCACCAGGTGAACGGGCTCGGCGGATGCTGCGGCAGTTCGCCGAGGGGGTGGCGGCCATGGGTGCCGGCGGGGCGCGGTCGTGGCCGTTCGGCGCTGTGCTCCCGTGGGCCCTGTCCCTGTCCGACTGGCATGCGTGGGCGTCGCAGATGCCGGCCGCGCTGGCCCGCGCGGCGAAGGTCCTCGGCGACGCCGATCTGGTGAAGCCGGCGGTGACCGACTCCGCGGTGTTCACGCCGTGGCTGCTCACGTCGGGCGGCCCCGACAACGGCCGGCTGCCGACCCGGATCGACCGCAACCAGATCGCGTACGGTGTCGACTCGCGCCTGCAATCCCTGCTGGCGGTGGCCGAGACGACCGGGCGGCCGGGCTTCCGCCGCCTGGCCGGCATCGTGGCCGCCTGGTACTTCGGCGCCAACGCGGCCGGGGTGCCCGCCTACGACCCGGCGACCGGCCGGACCGTGGACGGCATAGCGGGCGACGGCACGGTCAACCGCAACGCCGGCGCCGAATCGACCATCCACGGGCTGTTGAGCATGCTGGCGCTGGACGCCCACCCCGACGTGGCCGGGCTGGCCGCCCAGGGCCACATCGTGGAGCGGGTGGGGTCGACCACTGTGGAGGCCGAGCTCGCGACGCTGAGCGGCGGCGCCACCGTGGTCACGCCGTCGTCACCGTGGACGGGCGAGTCGCAGTACAGCAACGGCAGCTACGTCCGGCTGCCCGCGGGCGCGTCACTGCGCTGGCGGTTGCCGGCCATGTCCCAGCCCCAGCTGGTGCTGCCGATCGCCGACCTGCGCCCCGGCAGCGAGGCGGTCACCCGCTGGTCGACGGGTGGCGTCCTGCGGCACGGGCGGATCGGAGCGCAGGGGGCGTCACCGGCGCCGGGCGCTTTGCTTCCGGTCGCGGTGGGAGAGCTTCCCCCAGGCCGTACGGAGTTGACGGCCACCGCGTCCGGCGGCGACGCGGCCTTGGTGGACGCGGTCATGCTGGAACCGCTGGTGTCCCGCTACGTGATCGGCGGCGGCGGGCAGACGACCACGTTGTTGCGCAGCGCGGCGGTCGCTCCGAAAACCGTGACGGTGGCCGGGGTCGCGGAGGTCTACGACTCCACGGGGGTGCTGCGCTCCCGGACGACAGGGCCGCGGGCGGTGGTCCTGCCCGGCGGCTTCACCGTGGTCCGCACGGGCTCGTAGTCCCGCCCAGCCCGGCCGATTCCGCGCCCGGCCCCTATGTCGCGCCCCGGCCGCTTTCGCTGAGCGGGCGGGGCGGGGCGTGGGCGGGGCGTGGGCGTTCGCGTCGCGGTGGTTCGCGCTCTTGTAGCCTGGCGCGATGCGTTTCCGCCGGCCCTGGCCGCTCGCCGCCCGGGTGGCCGTGGGTGGTGTCGCCGCGGTGGTGGCCCTCGTCGGCCTGCGGCTGGCGGTCGAGGACACGGCCGACTTCTCCGCGCCCCGCAAGGGTGAGCTGGTCGGCGAGGCCTCGTCCGCCGACGGCCGGTTCGAGGTGCGGGTGCTGCATTGGCGGGCCGTCCTCGGCGAGGACGGCTGGGATGTCGTCGTCCGGAACAGCAACGGCCGGGAGGCGTACGCGGGCTGCCTCTACTCGGAGAACGACGGCACCTACACGGGCATCGAGGCGGTCGGCGACGGCACGGTCCGGCTGGCCACCGAGGAGGGGCCGGTCACGGTCGGCTTCGACCCGGCGACAATGAGGATCACCAGCCGCATCCCCGTCGCGCTGTGCGCCACGTACGAGTCGTAGGTATACCTAGGCAGCGCTGAGCAGCGAAGATACGCAACGGTGACCGATGTGATGGCTGCTCGGGCGGACGAGACTCGAAGCATGTTGATGAACTCGGAACTGATGCTGGTCCTGGCCCACGAGCACCACCGCGACCTGATCGCCGAAACCGACCGCCGGCGGCTGTTCACCTCGGCCCGCCTGACCCGGGCCGCGCGCAAAGCGAGCAAGAAGCGCGCGGTCCGCGGACAGCCCGCCGGCTTCTTCACCGCGCGGCGGGCCTGACGGGGGTCACGGCTTGCGCGCCACCCCGCAGACGACGTCGAGGTGTTTGGCGTCGTCTGCGGCCGGCCGCCACAGGGGCGCCGAGACCACGCCCGGCTCGATCAGCTCCAAGCCGTCGAAGAAGCGGGCGAACTGGGCGGGGCCCCTCAGGACGTACGGCGGATTGGCCTGCTCGTTCCAGATCTTCTCGGCCTCGCCGTGCTCGACACTGTGCGAACCGTCGAGCGCGATGAAATAGCTGCCCGGGGCGAGCGCCTCGAGATAGGCCCGGACCATCGTCTCGGCCTCGTCGTCGTCGGTGACGTGCCCCAGCAGCCCCGACATGATCAGGGCGACCGGCCGGCTGAAGTCGAGCGTGCCGGCCGCCTCGGCCAGCACCTTGGCCGAGTCCCGGCCGTCGGCGTCGACATATTGCGTGGCGCCCTCCGGGCTGCTGGTCAGCAGGGCCCGGGCGTGCGACAGGATCATCGGGTCGAAGTCGACGTAGACGATCCGCGACTCCGGGGCGACCCGCTGCGCCACCTCGTGCGTGTTGTCGGCGGTCGGCAGGCCGGTGCCCACATCGAGGAACTGCCGGATCCCGGCCTCGGCGGCGAAGGTGACCGCCCGTACGAGAAAAGCCCGCGAAGCCCGCGCGTTGTCGACGATGTCCGGGAAGGCCTGCCGGATCTGATCGCCCACCGCCCGGTCGACGGCGAAGTTGTCCTTGCCGCCGAGCCAGTAGTTCCAGATCCGAGCCGTCTGCGGCTCACTCGTGTCGAACTGCGCGTCACTCATGTCGCCCGCCGTCCCGAACCAGTCTGAAGTGGACGGACACATGCTAGGGCACGAGCGCCAGATCGAGCAGGTAACTGCGGGTGTCGGCTCCGGCCCACCGAACCTCGGTCACCTCCTCGCCGCTTCCGAGACGCACGGTCCCGGGCCGGCCGCGCACCAAGTCCAGCCGCACGATCCGGCGAACGGTGAACGTCCGCCGGGCGCGGCGCAACACCTCCTCGGCGGGCACGAAGCCGTCGGTCTCGTAGCCCTCAGCGAACCTGAGCCGGCCATGCACCGTCGTCCAGGTGCCCGGCGGCGGCACGGGCTTCCCGATGACGTAGATGCCGAGCCCGTCGACATCGATCAGCCAGCCGTCGTCCGACCAGATGGTGCTCTCCACGTCGAGAGCCCGGCCGGCCACCTCGTGCGTCCACCCGGGCCCGCGCTCGACGGCGAGGGCCAGAGACATCTCGACCGTTCCACCCAGCTCGGCGGTGAACCCGTCGCTGGCCACCACGCTGTCCGGAACGAAGACCTCCTGCCACAACATGCTCATGTCATAGATCATCCAGGAGCAGACTGGCACCGTGGATGATCCTTTCCCGTTGGCCGAGATGCCGCTCGGCCTGCTGCTCAGCCTGGCCCGGCGAGAGGTCGAACACGGCGGCGACACACCACGGCCACACCTCGTCGAACTCCACCGCCGCCCCGTGTTCGACCGAGCGGCCGAACTGGTCGACCACGAGGACCCGACTTGGCGCGCCCTCGGCGTGGCCATCCTGCGGGAACTGGATGAGGCCTCGCCCGCTCGCACGATCCCCCTGCTGCGCGCCCGGCTCGCGACGGAGAACGACCTCGACGTCCTGAGCTGGATCGTGTCGGCCCTCGGATTCCATCAAGCCGTCGAGGCGTTGCCCGACGTCCTCCCACTGGCCGACCATCCGGATGTCGGCGTGCGGTACGCCGTCACCTGGGCGCTGCCCAGCCTGGTCGACCTCTCCGCCGTGGACCCGGCCGCCGCCGAGGCCCTGTTCCAGCTCTGCGAGGACGACGACGAGGACATCAGGTTCTACGCCCTCTACGCGATCACGCGCGAGCTGGCGGCCTTGGACGTGAACGCGGTGGACGCCGTGACGGTCAAGCTGAAGGACGACCCCGACGACCAGGTACGGGCTATGGCCCTCGACCACCACGACGCGATCCGCGAGGCGCGCCGCCTGCTGGGCGACGACCACTTGATCGGCCCGGTCCTGGTCGGCCTCGCCGGCGAAGGCGACGTCGAGGACATGCGCGCCCTGGTACCGGACGAAGCCCTGGCACAACAGCTGGTCACCTGGTGGAACGGCCGCGCCCTGAGGTGGTCGTAGTGGGATGTCGGATCGTTGCTCGCCCTGGAGGAGTTACTGGAAGCAGGCTTCTGGGCGCGACACCGCGTGCTGTCCGCCGCCGCGGTCGATTGGCAGCGCCATCAGTTGGTGAAGGTCATCGGCCCTGATTTCGGCCTCGGGGACAGGGATCTGCGCGCCGAGCTGACCGCTCTGCTGAACAAACCGCTGCCTGACCCCAGCCCGGCTCACCGCCGGCTGCGGGAGGTCATCGCCCATGCTCGCAGCGGATACCTGAGCCGGTGGGCGACCGCGGTCGCCAAGCCAGGGGAGCATCGACCGCAGCCGGAGCGGCTCGCCCGCCTCGTCACAGCACACCTGCTCGATCTCGGCTACGACGCGACCCACCTGGCGACGTGGATCGGGTCTCTTTCCCGCCGCCGGGCGAGCACCGAGGAGATTCTCGAGCAAGCGATCGCGCTCGGCTCCGCGGCGCCACGAGAATTCGCTGTCCTCGCGGCCTTGGAGAGCGCGCCCGAACTCGGACAAGCACAGAAGCACGGCTCGAACAACGTGGTCATTCCACCAGCGGCATGCGCGCCGCCGGAGGTTTTCTCTACAGGGTGACCTCGCGTGATCCGTTCGGCGCGGCCGACCAGGTTCGCGAACTCGTCGATCGCCCGGTGGCGCGGTCGTCCTTCGTACGCGGCAACAAGATCGGAATTAAGCCCGCCTCGCAACTCTGGGTCGATCAGCACCCCGACCCGATCCCTCTCGCCACGCCGACCAGAGGCGCCTACGTGCTGTCCATGGTGAACGAGGGCCATCTCTACCGGGTCGACGGGCAGCGCATGCTGATCAACGACGCGCTCGAGTTGGCCGCCCCCATGAACCACGGTGTTCTCGCCCCTGCGGTCGCAGGCGCGTGGGCCGCGATCGAATCGCTGTTGTCGCATCCTGACGACCCTGCTGAGGAGGAGAGGTCGGGGAAGGCCGTCGCCGCCGACCGGTTGGCGGCCATCCTGGCATGCTCGTGGCCTCGCGCCGAGCTGACAGCTCTGGCCTACAGGCGTCAACCCGAGACTCCCGACGCCCTGGCAAAGAGGCTGGAGACCTGCGGCACCAACCGGGAGCGGGCGTCCGCTGTGGCCGAGGCAGCTCGCGACCGTAGCCGCCGTATTCCGGATCGCGTTGCGGCGTCTGTACCGGACCCGCAACATCGTTCTTCACGGCGGCTCCACGCAAGGAGTGGCGGTGAAGGCAGCCCTGCGGATCGCCGTGCCGCTGGTGGGCGCCGGGCTCGACCGGATTACTCATGCGTCGTTGGTCGAAGGCCTTGCCCCGCTCGACCTCGCCGCCCGGGCCGAAGTCGGGCTCAATCTCGTCGGAGGCGAGACCGGTCTGACCGTGGCTGATCTTCTCAGACCGCATACCTGAGGGGTGCGGCCAGAAAGCAAGAATGCCCCGGCCGAATGGCGGGGGCTCTCGCTGGTGAACCCAACGTACACGACTTCCGACGCGCTCGACCGCATGTCACCCAGGAGGGTCAGGCATGGCCTTGGGTGTTGAGGCGGGCGGCCTGGCGGGTCAGGTGATCTCGTTCGGCGGCGTTGGTGGCCTCTCGGGCGGCCTGGGCGTACAAGCGGGCGGCGGTGGGCAGGTCGCCGGCTCGTTCGTGGAGGTGGGCGGCGACTGCCGTGTAGCGCGGCAAGGACGGGTCGAGGGGGGTCAAGGCCGCCAAGCCGGCCTGGGGGCCGTCGGCCTCGCCTACCGCCACGGCTCGGTTCAGCCGGACCACCGCGCTGTCGGTGAGTGCGGCCAGCTCGTCGTACCACTCAACTATCTGCAGCCAGTCCGTCTCCTCGGCGGTGGGGGCGTCGGCGTGCAGGGCGGCTATCGCGGCCTGGGCCTGGAACTCGCCCAGGCGGTCCCGGGACAGGGCCAGCTGGAGGATCTGGACGCCCTCGGCGATCAAGCTGGTGTCCCAGCGGGTGCGGTCCTGGTCGGCCAGCGGGATCAGGCTGCCGTCGGGGGCCGTGCGGGCCGGGCGGCGGGCGTGGTGCAGCAGCATCAGGGCGAGCAGGCCGGCCACCTCGGGGTGGTCGAACGCCGCGGACAGCTGGCGGGTCAGGCGGATGGCTTCCGCGGCCAGGTCGACGTCGCCGGAGTAGCCCTCGTTGAAGACCAGGTACAGCACGCGCAGGACCGTGGCCACGTCGCCCGGCTGGTCGAAGCGGACCGTCGAGACCGTCTTCTTGGCGCGGCTTATGCGCTGGGCCATCGTGGCCTCGGGGACCAGGTACGCCTCGGCGATCTGGCGGGTCGTCAGGCCGCCGACGGCGCGCAGGGTCAGCGCCACCGCCGAGGACGGGGTCAGTGACGGGTGGGCGCACAGGAAGTACAGGCGCAGGGTGTCGTCGGCGGCCGCGGCCGGGCCGGGGGCCGGTTCGGCGTCGACCAGGTCCTCGCGGCGGCGGCGGGCCGTGTCGGCCCTGGTGGCGTCGAGGAACCTGTTCCAGGCGACCGTGATCAGCCAGGCTTTGGGGTCGCGAGGCTCGGCGGTGGGCCACGCCCGTACGGCCTCCATCAAAGCGTCCTGTACGGCGTCCTCGGCCGCCGCGAAGTCGGCTCCGCGGCGGACGAGGACCCCGATCACGCTGGGAGTGAGGCTCCTCAGCAGGGACGAGTTCATTCGGTGATGGTCGGCATCTCGGTCAGGAACGGGCGGACCTCGAGCCACTCGTGGATGGGCTTGCCGCCGGCGCCGGGGGCCGCCGACAACTCCCCGGCCAACTCGACGGCGCGGTCGCGGCTGTCGACGTCGATGATCATCCAGCCGGCGATGAGGTCTTTGGTCTCGGCGAACGGGCCGTCGGTGACCGGCGGGCGTCCCTCGCCGTCGTAGCGGACCCACTCGCCCTCGGGGGCGAGCGCCTGGCCGTCGACGAACTCGCCGGTCTTCTCGAGACGGGCCGCGAAGTCGTTCATGTACTTGATGTGGGCCGTGATCTCTTCGGGGGCCCACTTGTCCATCGGCACGTCGTTGACCGCCGACGGGGCGCCACGGTAGTGCTTGAGCAGCAGGTACTTGGCCATGATGGTTCTCCTCGGTGCCTCGGCGACCCCATTCTGGTCGCTCTCACCACCGGGGACGGAGCCGCACACGCGTTCTCGACATGGCCGGCGGAAAAACTTCTAACCAGTTGTGCCGCGCACCCACGGCAGCGACACCTTCTCCAGCCAGACCAGGGCGTAGTAGAGCACGATGCTCACGATCGCCATCAGGGTCAGTGCGGCGAAGGCCGTGGCCGTGTCGCCCTGGCCGCTGGTCTGCACGATGATGGTGCCGAGGCCGGCGTCGACCGAGCCGGACTGCATCTCGCCGACCGCCACGCCGATCACGGCCAGCGGCATGGCCAGCTTGAGGCCGGTGAAGATCTGCGGCAGGGCGCCGGGAACCCGGATGCGGTGGAAGGTCTGCAGGCGGGTCGCGTCCAGCGACCGGGCCAGCTCGGCCAGGTCGGCCGGTGTGCTGGTCAGGCCGGTCGCCGTGGACAGGACGATCGGGAAGAAGCAGACCAGGAACGCCATCGCCAGCACCGGGGTGTTGCCGAAACCGAACCAGGCGATCATCAGCGGGGCCAGGGCCACCTTGGGCACCGCGTTCAGCGCCACCAGCAGCGGGGCGAAGGCGCGCTCGAACGGCTTCCACGCGGCCAGCGCGGCGCCGATGGCCACGCCGACGACGACCGACAGCCCGAAGCCGATCAGCGTGATCTTCGTGGTGCCCCAGGTGGCCTTCAGGAGCAGCGACGGGTACTGGGTGAACGCGTCCACCACCTGGGGCGGGGACGGCAGGATGATCGTCTGCACGTCGAACATCTCGACGGACAGCCACCACACCGCGACGGTGACCACGAGGCCGAGCAGCGGCCACAGGACCACCGACGGCGACCAGCGACGGCGGGGCGGGGCGGCGGCCGGCGAGTCAGGCCGCGTCAACGTCTCCTGCACCACGAGGGCTCCTTACCGAGGGCGGGCGCGCCGTCGAGAGACGGCGCGCCCCACCGAAAGAGAGGATCAGGCCTTCGGCGTCAGATCGAAGTCGATGACGGACTCGGGCTTGAGGCCCGGGTCGATCTGGCCGGAGCCCTGCAGGATCGCGATGCTGCGGGCCACGCGCTCGGCGTCGAGCGCGCCGACCGGGATGCCGGCGGCGGCCGAACGGACGTACGGGCCCATCAGGGTGAGCTCGGCGGCCGCGCCCTCGGGCTTCGCCGTCGGGACGTACTTCGTGAGGATCTTGCCGGCGTCGGCCGGGTTGTCGATGGAGTCCTGGAGGCCCTTGAGCAACGCCTCGTTGAACTTCTTGACCTTCTCCGGGTTGTTCTTGGCGTAGTCGCTGGAGGTGATCAGGACGTTGCCGTAGAGGTCCTGGAGGTAATCGCTGTACGGCAGGACGACCGCCTTCTTCTTGGCGATGCCCTCCACCGTGGGCTTGCCGACGACGAACTGGCCGATGCCCTGCACCTTGCCCGAGGCGAGCGTGCCCATCAGCGTCTGCGCGCTGGTCGGCTGCCACTTGACCTTGGTCTCGTCGATGTTCGCGAGCTTCGCGTACGTCGGGAACAGACCCTGGACCACGGAGCCGGGCTGGTCGGCGATGAGCTTGCCTTCCAGGTCCTTCGGCGAGGCGATCTTGCTGTCCTCGAGCGCGATGATCGCGGCCATCGTGCGCTGCTGGATCGCGGCGACCGCGGTGAAGCCGGTGACCTTGTCCTTGCCGCCCGCGTTCAGCAGGGCGCCGGTGAGGTCGACCGGGGTGAACTGGGCCTGACCGGCCACGATGGCCTTGATGTTGTTACCGGTGCCGGAGCCCGGCTTGATCTCGACGTCGAAGCCCGCGTCCTTGAAGTAGCCCTTTTCGAGGGCGACATAGGCGTACGCGTCCCGGCCGAAGGTGTTGAAGGAGGTCAGGTAGGTGATCTTCTCGGTCGAGCCGTTGGCGCCGCCGGACTTGCCGTCGGAGTCGCCGGAGTCGTCGGAGCAGCCGGCCGCGGCGCTCATCGTGAGGGCGAGGGCGCCGGCGACGACCGATCGCACGAAGGTCCTTCTCTGCACCGTGATCCTCCGGTGGGGGTATGTTCCCGGCAAAACGCCGAGCGGGGACGGGGATGCCCCGACCGGGGATCGTAGGGCAAACTGCTCCATACATCGATGACAAGTTCGTCTCAACCCCGAAGTGGACGGATCCTTCACGATCGATCATGATGAGCCGGGTATGCGTCCGATCAGGGAAATTAGGGACGATGATGCGCGTCTGTCTGTTCATCGAGCCGCACCGGGGTGCGACGTACGACACCCAATTGAGGTTGGCCCGGCACGCCGAGGACGCCGGTTTCGAGGGATTGCTGCGGGCCGACCACTACCGGTCGCTGACGCCCGAGCCGGGGCTGCCCGGCCCGACGGACGCGTGGATCACTCTGGCCGGCCTGGCCCGCGAGACGACCACGCTGCGCCTGGGCACGCTGGTCAACTCGGCCACGTTCCGGCTGCCCGGTCCACTGTCGATCATGGTGGCGCAGGTCGACCAGATGAGCGGCGGCCGGGTCGAGCTCGGCATGGGCGCGGGCTGGGTCGAGATCGAGCACAGCGCGTACGGCATCCCGTTCCCGCCGCTGGGTGAGCGTTTCGACCGCCTCGAGGAGCAGTTGAAGATCCTGACCGGGATCTGGGGGACGCCCGAGGGCGAGGCTTACTCGTACGACGGAAAGCACTATCAGCTCCGCGACGCGCCCGCCCTGCCCCGGCCGGTCCAGCGGCCGCATCCGCCGATCATCGTGGGTGGCAAGGGGCCGAAGCGCACGCCCGAGCTGGCCGCCCGCTACGCCGACGAATACAACATGCCGTTCAAGAGCGTGGCCGACACCGCCGCCGCCTTCGAGCGGGTGCGGGTGGCCGCCAAGGACCGCACGCGCCCGATCACCTTCTCGGCCGGTGTCGTCGTGGCCCTGGGGCGGACCGACGCCGAGGCCAAGCGCCGCGAGGCCCCGCTGCACGCCAAGAGCGTGCTGCCGCCGGAGGACCCGGTGGTCGGCTCCCCCGGCCGCCTCGTCCAGCGGATCGGCGAGTTGCGGGAGATCGGCGCGACCCGCGTCCACCTGCGGATCACCGAGATGGACGACCTCGACCACGTCGACCTGATCGCCTCCGAGGTGCTGCCTCAGCTGTCCAGATAGGCCAGCACGGCCAGCACCCGGCGGTTGTCGTCCTCCGAGGGCGGCAGGCCGAGCTTGGTGAAGATGTTGTTGATGTGCTTGCTCACGGCCTTCTCGGTGACGAAGAGCCGGCCCGCGATCGCCGCGTTGGACCGGCCGGCCGCCATCTCGCCGAGCACCTCGCGCTCGCGGGCCGTGAGCACGTCGATCGGCCGGTTGCGCTCGAGCAGCTGGGCCACGACCTCGGGGTCCATCACCGTGCCACCGCCCGCGACCTGCTGCACCGCGTCGATGAACTGGGCCACGTCGGACACCCGGTCCTTCAGCAGGTAGCCGACGCCGCCCTTGCGGTCGGAGAGCAGCTCCCGCGCGTACAACGGCTCGACGTGCTGGGACAGCACCAGGATCGGCAGACCCGGCACCTCGGCCCGCGCGGCGATGGCCGCCTGGAGCCCCTCGTCGGTGAAGGTCGGCGGGAGCCGGACGTCGAGGACGGCCACGTCGGGTTTCTGCTCCAGCAGTGTGGGCAGCACCGACGGGCCGTTGTCGACGACGGCGATCACCTCGTAGTCGAACGCCTGAAGGATCCGGGTCAGTCCGTCCCGGAGGAGAGCATGGTCCTCGGCGATGACGACGCGCACGGCAGCTCCATGGTCACGATGGTCGGTCCGCCCGGCGGGCTGGACACGGACATCGTGCCATCGAAGGCGGCGAGGCGTCGTTCCATTCCGGCCAGACCCGTCCCCCGCGCCGGGTCGGCGCCGCCGTGCCCGTCGTCGCCGACCTCGAGGAGCAGCAGGTCGCCCTCGCGGCGCATGCTGACGTAGGCGAAGGTCGCGCCGCTGTGGCGCACCACGTTGGCCAGGCACTCGGCGACCGCGAAGTAGGCAGCGGACTCGACCGGCGTCTCGAGACGGCCGGTGAGCGAGGAATCGACCGACGTCGGAATGCGCAGGGTCAGCGCGAGCGCGCGCACGGCCCCGTCGAGGCCACGCTCGGCCAGCACCGGCGGGTGGATGCCGCGGACCAGGTGACGCAGCTCGGTCAGCGCGTCGGAGCTCGTCTCGCGGGCCTCGGCCAGTAGCTTGCGGGCGGTGGCCGGGTCGCGCTCGACCAGCTCCTCGGCCAGGCCGATGGTCATGCCGAGCGAGGCCAGCCGGGCCTGGGCGCCGTCGTGCAGGTCGCGCTCGATGCGGCGCAGCTCGGCGGCCTGGGCGTCGACCGCGTCGGCCCGGGTGACGGTCAGCCGGCTGACCCGCGAGCGCAGCTCGGCGGCCTTGGTCGGCCCGAGGAAGAGCTGGTTGAACAGCGCGTCGAAGCGGCGCAGGTAGGGCGCGACGACCAGGCCCAGCATGAGGATGAGCACGCCCTGGGGCAGCGACAGGAAGCCCTGGGCGACGCTCTCGATCGGCCAGTTGACGCCGTAGCCGTACCAGACACCGCCGAGGTGCAGCCAGAGCGGCAGCAGGATGATGCCCTCCAGTCCGTACGCCGGCAGGAACAGCGTGAGGACGCCGAGGGCCAGTCCGGCCACCGCGCCCGGCAGCAGCCAGGCGAAGTCGCGCCAGGTGGCCGGGTCGGCGACGATCCGCCGGAACGCGCCCCAGCCGATCGGCAGGCTGCCCTCGGGGCGCGGGCGGTAGGGCCGCTCGATGTGCACCCCGTACCACCCGGCGAGCCGCCGGGACAGGTCGGCCTTGGCCCGGATCAGCGCGGTCACGCCCGGCACCATCACCAGCCCGAGGCCGAGCACCGGGGTCAGCACCAGCCCGAGCACGAAGAACACGAACAGCGGGATGTTCATGATCGCCAGCACGATCGTCAGCAGCCCGGTGGCCACCGCCCGCAGCCCGTCGCGTATCCAGTCTCGTGTCTCCACCGACTCATCGTGACCCACCGGCGCCGGTCGGGTCAGTAGTGCTAGCCCTACCGAATTCGGGGGCCTGGCATTACTGCCCTCGCGCGGGAAACCGGGAAGCCTTGATCGGCATGACGACTATGGCAGAGCGGCCGAGAGCGACGGCCGGCAGCGACTTCGCGGAACTCAACCGGCGGATCAACGCGGCCGGTCTGCTGCGCCGGCGGCCGGGCTACTACGCGCTGCGCCTCAGCCTGGTCGCGGCCGCTCTCGTGGCCGGCTGGGGCGCCTTCTTCGTGATCGGGGCGTCGTGGTGGACCCTCGCGGTGGCGGCGTTCCTCGCGGTGGTCTTCGCCCAGACGGCGCTGGTCGCGCACGACCTGGCCCACCGGCAGGTGTTCCGCACCAACAAGCCGAGCTCCCGGGCCGGCATGATCGTGGCGAATCTGGCCATGGGCATGTCCTACGGCTACTGGATGGACAAGCACACCAAGCATCACGCCAACCCGAACCACGACGACCTCGATCCGGACGTCGGCCCGGGCGTGCTGGCATGGTCGCCAGAGAACGCCAGAGGTTTTATCGGGAAATATCAGGCATATCTCTTCTTTCCGTTGCTGACGTTGCTCGGCTTGTCGCTGAAGAAAGACAGCGTCCGGGCATTGCTGAACGGAACGGTCAAGCGCCGCGGCGTCGAAGCCACTCTGCTTGGTGTCCATTTTATCGGATATATCGCGGCATTGGCGCTGGTGCTGACTCCGCTGCAGGCGGTCGCGTTCTTCGTCGTACACCAAGCGATCTTCGGTGTCTATCTTGGAATGACCTTCGCGCCCAACCATAAGGGCATGCCACACCCCGACGGCACCGAGGACTTCCTGCGCAAGCAGGTACTGACCTCGCGCAACGTGCGCGGCGGCCGGCTCACCGACATCGCCCTGGGCGGGCTGAACTACCAGATCGAGCACCACCTGTTCCCGGCGATGCCGACGCCCAACCTGCCCAAGGCGCAGCCGATCGTGCAGGCGTACTGCGCGGAGATCGGCGTCCCGTACGAGATGACCAGCCTGACCGATTCATACCGGCAGGCCCTGACACATCTGCACGAGGTGGGAGCCGACCTCCGCCGATAGATCAACGGGGGAAGTTGCGCAGGTTCGTGCGGGCCAGCTGCAGCATCTGACCGACGCCGCCGGCGAGCACCGTCTTGCCGGCGGCGAGGGCGAACCCCTTCGCCTCCTCGGCCGTGATGTGCGGCGGGATCTCCAGCGCGTTCGGGTCGGTCACCACGTCGAGCAGCGCCGGCCCGTCGTGGTCGAGCACCGAGCGCAGTGCCGCCCTGAGCTCGCCCGGCTTCTCCACCCGCACGGTGTGGAAGCCCGCGGCCTTCGCGATGGCCGCGAAATCGACCGCGTCGTGGTCGGTCTCGTAGGGCGGGTCGCCGGCCACCATCATCTCGAGGCGGACCATGCCCAGGCTCGAGTTGTTGAAGACCACGACCTTGACGGGCAATTGATGGGTACGGGCGGTGAGCAGCTCACCGAGCAGCATGGCCAGGCCGCCGTCACCCGACATCGAGACCACCTGGCGCCGCGGGTCGAGCTTGGCGGCGCCGAGCGCGTGCGGCAGGGCGTTGGCCATGGTGCCGTGCACGAACGAGCCGAGGATCCGGCGCCGCCCGTTCGGGGTGATGAAACGGGCGGCCCAGCTGCAGCACATGCCCGTGTCGACGGTGAAGACCGCGTCGTCGGCCGCCTCCTCGTCGAGCACCCGGGCCACGTACTCGGGGTGGATCGGCACCAGGTTGTCGACGTCGTGGGTGTAGGCGTTGACCACCTTGTCGAGCTCGTCGACGTGCTTGTGCAGCATCTTGCCCAGGAACTTGCCGTCCTTCTGGCGCAGCTTGGGCAGCAGGGCGCGGATCGTCGCGCCGACGTCGCCGGCCACGCCCAGCTCGAGCGCGGTGCGCCGGCCCAGCCGCGACGGGTCGATGTCGACCTGGATCGTGTTCTTCTGCGGCAGGAACTGGCGGTACGGGAAGTCGGTGCCCAGCAGCAGGACCAGGTCGGCCTCGTGCATGGCCTCGTAGCAGGAGCCATAACCCAGAAGACCGGTCATTCCCACGTCGTACGGGTTGTCGTACTGCAGGACGTCCTTGCCGCGCAGGGTGTGCCCGACCGGCGCGTTCAGCACCCCGGCCAGCTCCAGCACCTCGTCGCGCGCGCCCGTGCACCCGATCCCACCGAAGATCGCCACCTTGCCGGCGGCGTTGATCCGTACGGCCAGATCCTCGATCACCTCGGCCGGCGGCGCGCCGATCACCGGACCGGCCACGGGATGGCCCGCACCGGTCTCGTTCGTCGCCTCCATCGCCAGCACATCCCCCGGCAGCACGAGCACGGCCGCGCCCCGCTTGCCGACCGCGGTCTGGATGCCCACCCGGGCCATCCGCGGCATCTGCTCGGGCGACGACACCATCTCGGTCCAGTGGCTGGCCTGCTCGAACAGGCGCTTCGGGTCGGTCTCCTGGAAGAAGCCGGTGCCGATCTCGGTCGAGACGATGTGCGAGGCCAGGGCCAGCACCGGCACGCCCGAGCGGTGCGCGTCGAAGACGCCCTGGATCAGGTGGGTGTTGCCCGGCCCGCAACTGCCGGCGCAGACCGCCAGCTTGCCGGTGAGCTGCGCCTCGGCGGCCGCCGCGAACGCCGCCGCCTCCTCGTTGTGCACGTGCACCCATTCGATCTCGTCGCTGCGCCGGATCGCGTCGCTCAGCGAGTTGAGGCTGTCGCCCACGATCCCGTAGATGCGCCGCACACCCGCCTGGACCAGCACCTCGACCAGCTGGTCCGCCACCGTCTGACTCCTGCCGAACATTTCGGCCTCCCGCCCTCGTGGATACGGGGGTCTGGGTACCCGCGGCCGTCGCCGGCGCAACGGAGTCGCTCCTCACACACGGGTTGATCTAAGGTATCGATGCACGTCAGGCACCACACGGGGGATAAATGAAGAAGAGTCTGGTCATATTGGCTCTGGCCGGTTCCATGCTGGCCGGATGCTCATCATCCGCACAAATCGCCCATGGCCGATCTTCCACCGCGGCGGCGCCATCACCGTCGCCGTCGCCACTCGATACCGCCAAGCCCGATCTCATTACCGCGCTGCAGAAGACGCACAAGGCGCCGTACAAGTTCGCGGTCAACGCGGCCGCACCCGAGAAGCAGCGCATCCAGGGCGGCGGCACGTACGACCCGAAAGCGAAGAAGCTCTCCACCACCACGAAGGTCACCGGCGGCGACAAGGACCCGCAGTCACGTCAGCGGATCGTCATCGCCGGCGACCTCTACGAGAAGGAGGCCGGCGAGGGCACCTGGGTCCACCTCGACCTGAGGCGGATCAAGAAGGACTCGTACCTCCAGGTCGACATGGCCGACCCGAACGGCTTGGCCGCTTTCACCAAATCGATTGAGACCGTACGGAAGACGGGCCCGCGCGGTTTCAGCGGCACATTCGACCCGAGCGCGGGCAAGGAGGACTTCCTGCCGATCGGCGCGCCCAGCATCTGGATCATCGGTGGCTCGGCCGACTTCAAGGCCTTCACCGACGCCAACGGCTGGATCACCCGGATCGACGTGCAGGTCAACAACAAGGAGACGCTGAAGATGACGACCACCTTCAGCGCACACGGCAAGCCGGTCACGGTCGCCAAGCCGAAACGCGTCGGCGAGGCGATGGACTTCTACTACGACTGACAGAGCGCGGCACCGGCCGCCGGATCGTCGCGATCCGGCGGCCGGCGCACCCCCCGTAGGTTGGTGGCAGGGGCGGGATTTGAACCCGCGATCTCCGGCTTATGAGGCCGGCAAGGACGACCGAACTCCTCTACCCTGCGAGTGCGCCGCCAGGGACTCGAACCCCGAACCCACCGCTTAAGAGGCGGTTGCTCTACCCGTTGAGCTAGCGGCGCCCAGGACAAGCCCTGGTGCCCTCGGGGAGATTCGAACTCCCGATCTCCGGCTTCGTAGACCGGCGCGCTGTCCAGCTGCGCTACAAGGGCTTGCATGTCGTCGGGTGGTGTCGAACCAACCGGCCTCCGCCTTATGAGGGCAGCGCTCTCCCGCTGAGCTACGACGACTGGTGAGGGCGAAGGGTGGCCGGCGCGTTGGGTGGGTAGCGCAAGTAGTCCCGCCCAGCTAGCCCGGCGGTCGCCCTACCCGCCGTAGCCGGCCCGCGTGGCCACGTCCTCGACCCATTTCTGGGTGCTATTAAATTGTTTTGGAATTAAGCACACGGGCGGCAGGAATCGAACCCGCAACCTTCGGCTTTGGAGGCCGTTGCTCCACCAATTGAGCTACGCCCATACGAAAAGAAAAAGCCGCCCGTCCCGAACCGGGAGGGCGGCGGCCGCACAGCTGCTGGTCAGCTGTTTCGCCTGCACACTCCCGAGAGGGGCCGCTTCATGGCTCGTCGCCAGGACGCCGATCCGCACGCGCGGAGGGCGACCATGTTGGCGGCCTGCCACATCATCTCGCTCCCCTTTCTCACGTGTTCTCGTTCTGACTCGACATACATTAGTCGGCGTCCGCCATTCTGACAATCCCTTTTTCAAGAACAAGAAGTGGTTGACCTGAAGCGCGGTTCAAGTAGGACGGTGGACGCATGAGAGCAGCCGCGTTCGAGAAGCCGGGACCACCCGAGGTGCTGAGGGAGATGGAGGTGCCGACCCCGCACGCCGGGGCCGGCGAGGTGCGCGTGCGGGTCCGGGCGGCCGGCGTCCAGCCGTACGACTGTGCCGTGCGCGAAGGCTGGAACCCGGCCGGAGCACCGCCGGGGTTTCCGCGGATCCCCGGCAACGAGTTCGCCGGCGTCGTCGATCAGGTCGGCGCCGGCGTCACCGATGCGCGGGAGGGGCAGGAGGTCATCGGGTTCGGGATGCTGGGCGCCTACGCCGAATACATCGTGGTGCCGGCCGAGCACGTGACCGCCAAGCCCGCGGGCATGCCCTGGGAGGTCGCCGGCGGTTTCAGCGCCGGCGCCCAGACCGCGCACATCGCCCTGCTCGAGCTGGGCCTGGCCAAGGGCGACACCCTGCTCATCCACGGTGCCGCCGGTGCCGTCGGTACCGTCGCCGTTCAGCTCGGCGTCGCGTGGGGCGCCACGGTCATCGGCACCGCCGCCCCGGCCAATCACGACTACCTGCGCGGGCTGGGTGCCGTCCCGGTCTCTTACGGTCAAGGGCTTGCTTCACGTGTACGCGACGTCGCCCCGCAAGGCATCGACGCCGTCCTCGACGGCGCGGGTGGCGAGGCGCTGGACGTCTCGCTCGGCCTCACCGGCAATGTCCTCACCCTGGTCGACCACGGCCGCGAAGGCGTCAAGGTGACCCCGCCGCTGCGCTCGCGGGAGCGCCTGGCCGAGCTGGCCGGGATGTACGCCGACGGCCTGCTCCGCGTCCACGTCCGGGCCGCCTATCCCCTGGCCCGCGCCGCCGACGCCCACCGCGACGTCGGCTCCGGGCACGGCCGCGGCAAGGTGGTGGTCACGCTCTAATAGCGGAACGCCCGGACCAGTGACGTCAGGTCGGCCGCCAGCTGCGAAAGGTTGGCCGCCGCCTGCTGGGTCGTCGACGCCACGCCCGCGGTGGACGCGGCCACGCCGGTGATGGTGTGGGCCACGTCGCCGCTGTTGGCCGCGGCCTCGGTCACCGTGCGGCTCATCTCGGCCGTCGTCGCGGTCTGTTCCTCGACCGCCGAGGCGATCGTCGTCGTGTACTCGCCGATCTGGTTGATGACCTCGGCGATCTCGCCGATCGCGGCCGCGGCGGCCGTGCTCGACGACTGGATGGCCCCGATCCGGGCCGTGATCTGCTCGGTGGCCTGTGCCGTCTGCTGGGCCAGCTCCTTCACCTCGCCCGCCACCACCGCGAAGCCCTTGCCCATCTCGCCCGCGCGGGCCGCCTCGATCGTCGCGTTCAGGGCCAGCAGGTTGGTCTGCTCGGCGATCGACGTGATCAGCCGGACCACCTCGCTGACCTCGGCGCTGGCCGAGCCGAGCTCCGCCACCTGGCCGTTGGTGCGCTCGGCGGCCGAAATGGCCTGGTTGGCGACCTGGGCGGCCCGTGTCGCGTTGGTCGAGATCTCGGCGATCGAGGCCGTCATCTGCTCGGCGCCGGCCGCGATCGAGTGCACGCCGGAGTTGACCTGCTCGCTGGCCGAGCGGGCGGTCGTGGCCCGGCCCGAGGCGTCGGCCGCGCCCGCCTGGAGCTGAGCGCTCACCTGGTTCAGCTCCTGCGCGGCGCCGGTCAGCCGGCCCGCGGAGTCGGCGATGCCGCGGATCGTCACCGCCACCTTCTCCACGCAGCGGTTGAAGGCGCCAGCGAGCCGGCCGGCCTCGTCGTCGCGGGCGGCCGTCACCCGCTGGGTCAGGTCGCCGTCGCCGTCGGCGATCTCGGCCATCCGATCGCGCAGTTTCTCGATCGGGCGCACGATCGTGCGGGCCAGGTAGAGCGCGGCCGCCGCCGACCACCGCGCCCGCGGTGCTGACCAGCATCGCGCAGCCCGTGCCGAACGGCTTGATCGCGCCGACCAGGGTCTGCAGGCCGGCCGGCGACATGTCGATGCCGGCGACGCCGACGACCTTCCCGTCGCGCTTGATCGGCACCGAGACCGAGGTGATCAGCGTGTCGACGCCGCCCACCTCGTACAGGTACGGCTCGATCACCTTCTCGGCGCCGGTGGTCTTGGGGATCTGGTAGTAGTCGCCGGGGCCGCTCTTGTCGTAGTCGGCCAGCGCGGTGAGTGCGATCGGGCCGCCGTCGCGGTACCAGTACGGCACGAAACGCCCGGTCGCGTCGTCACCCTTGCTCGCGTTGCGATAGCGGCTGTCGCGCCCGTCGAAGGCGCCCGGCTCCCACCCCGTTTAGACGCCCAGGAAGTCGTCGTGCCCGGCCAGCATCGAGCGCGTCTGGGCGTTGGCGATGGCCCGGCTCGAGGTCACGGTCAGCGCCTGCGCCAGATCACGCGCCGTGGACAGCCCGCCCAGCACCACCTGCCGGACCTCGGCGGCGTTGCGCTGGGCGACCTCGTCGGCGTACGCGAAGCCGGTGGTCCGCGCTTCGTCAGATCCAGCGGCCGCCCAGCCACATTCGCTGCGACCAGCTGTCGTACGGGATCGACGAGCCCACGAAGATCGGATAGAAGTACGCGAAGCAGAGCGCGACCAGGACCACGTACGCCGCCGCCGCGATCGTGCCGATCAGTTGCCGGTCCGACCTTTGCGAACCGGCCGCGACGCCCTCCCGCGGCGTCATGATCGCGCCGAGCACGTAGACGACCGCGAGGATCAGGAACGGCAGGGCGGGCAGCGCGTAGAACGAGAACATCGTGCGCCCGTCCTTGATCGCGTAGTAGAACCACGGGAGCAGGCCGGCCACCACGCCGGTGCCGATCGCCCAGGCCCGCCAGTCGCGGCGGGCGATGCCGAACCAGGTCAGGGCGGCCAGCGCCGGCAGGAACGACCACCACAGGACCGGGGTGCCGAGGAGCAGGATCTGCCGTACGCAGTTGGGAGCACCGCAGCCGGTCGCGCTCGGCCAGTAGAAGTTGACCGGGCGGCCCAGCAGCAGCCACTGCCACGGCCACGACTGGTACGGGTGCTTCGAGGTCAGGCCACTGTGGAACTTGTACGCCTCGGAGTGGTAGTGCCACAGGTTCATCAGCGCGCCGATGACCGGCGGCTCGCTGCGCCCGTTGTCGGCCCGGTAGTGCCGGAAGTAGCCCGTGTCGGTGACGAACCACCCCGTCCACGTGGCCAGGTAGACCACGAAGGCCGCACCGAGCGCGAGGATCAGCCAGCCCAGGTCGCCGAGGATGCCGGCCAGGAACGGCCCCTGGATGCCGGCCGACCGCCGGGCCTGCACCCGCCAGACGATCACCAGCGCCGCGAAGAACGGCGCGAAGAACAGCGCGCTCCACTTCACGCCGCCGGCCAGGCCCAGCATGACCCCCGCGACCAGCAGCCACCACGGCACGATCCGCGGCACGGAGGCCGTCTTCTCCGGATCGAACCCGTTCTCCAAGGCCCGCAGCAGACGGCGCCGGTAGTGGTCGCGGTCGATCACGATCGCGGCGAAGGTCATCAGGATGAACAGGCCGAGGAAGATGTCGAGCAGCGAGATGCGCGACAGCACGAGCTGGTATCCGTCGAGCGTCATCAGCAGCCCGGCCGCGCCGGCCAGGACCACCGAGTGGAACAGCCGGTAGGCCACCCGGATGAGCACCAGGATCATCAGGATGCCGGCCACGGCGGGCATCAGGCGCCAGCCGAGCTCGGTGTTGCCGAACATCGCCTCGCCGATCGAGATCAGCCATTTGCCCAGCGGTGGATGCACCACGTACGCCGGGCCGTTGGTCTTCTCGTCCCACTCGACGCCGTGCTGGAGCATGTCCCAGGCGTCGGTCGGATAGTAGACCTCGTCGAAGACGTAGCCCTTGGCACTGGTGATGCCGTTGAGCCGCAGGATCGCCGCGATCACAACGATGACACCGGTGACCGCCCACGAATGCGGGTCGAGCCAGTTGTCGAGGGTCGCCAGCCGGCGCCGGATGATGTCGGGCACGGCACGGAGAGCCGTCGGCTCCGGAGCCAGCGTTGTCGTCACCCCGCGATCGTAGGGCCGGGCACCGGCAAATCGATGCCCGGCAGCGGACGAAATCGTCAGACGGCCGCGGTCACCGTCCATCCATCGCGGTACTCGACCCTTTTCGGTTGTACGAGGGCCGGCCGCTCGACGAGCACACACCGGTCGTCACCGGGCCACCACCAGCCCGCCGATCGGGCCAGCGCCTCCCAGGCGGCCAGCTCGCGACCGGCGCCGGGTGCGGCCAGCCCGAGCCGGCGCAGCACGTCGACGTGGGCGATCCACCAGGCGTCCTGTTGCCCGTACCAGCACACCGGCGTAGGCCCGAGCGCCGCCCGCACGTTCAGGTAGAACGCGGAGAATGTCCGGAACAGCGAATCCCGTACACCCTGGGCCAGGATCTCCCGAAAGGGAAGCCCCATCTCGAGGGCCCGTTCCGGCGGCAGGACGGGCCAGGACTCGCCTTTCTTACGCTTCGGGGCGGGCCGGTCCGAGGGCGGTTCGGTGTACGTCTCGTCCACCGTGGACCGGAGAAAGGAGAGCCCCGCCGCGATGTCGCTGGCGATCGGCGGCCGGCCCGGCGGGCGGCGGGACGCGACCCAGGACCGAAGGTCCTCATGAGTGGGCAGACCGTGGAGGTGCTCCAGGGCCGCGCGCGGCGAATCGACCCAGACGAACCGGGGCCGGCGGTGATAGATCGAGGCGATGGCCTCTTCGGTGACCTGGCGGTCGGCGGGCTCGGTCGAGAATCCGATGTCCAGCCATTCACGGCGGATTTCCACCGCCTGCTGCCAGAGGTTCGTACGGAGCGCGGCGTCCCGCCGCGCGAGCGCGATCACAGCGCGAGGGCGCACGCGCCCTTCCGGGAGAAGATCATCATGGCGACCATGATGACCCTCCCCCATCGCTCACGGCAAGCCGATTATTTGGGCGCGTTGAGATCGTCGAGGCCCTTGACGGCCCCGCGTTGCAGGGGAACCGGGTCGGTCTTGCGGGCCTGATCGAGGGTGATCTCCTTGGCGGCCGCGTTCGCCTGCACCAGCTGCGGCTGCTTTTCGAAGAGCGTCTTGGTCAGGGAGCAGGCGACGTTCGGGTCGAGATCGTCGCGCACGAGAAGAAGGTTGGGGACGACGACGGTAGGCGTGTCGGCGGCCAGCTTGTAGGTCGCGGCCGGGATGGCGCCGGCCTCGTACACCGGATTGATCTTTTGAAGCTCCGGCAGCAAGGTCGTGACATCGAGGAACTCGACCTGGCCGGCCGAGGTGGTCAGCAGATCGGTGATGCCCGGCGTGGGCAGGCCACCCGACCAGAAGAGGGCGTCGATCGACCCGTCCTTCATGCCGTCGACAGTCTTGGTGAGGTCCAGCTTCTGCGCGCTGACATCCTTGGCCGGGTCTAGGCCGGCCGCGGTGAGCATGCGGTTGGCGATGACCTCGGTGCCGGACTTGGGCGAACCGGTGGAGACCCGCTTGCCCTTCATCCCGGCGACATCCTTGATGCCGGCCGCCTTACGAACGATCACCTGCGTGTAGTTGGTGTGGATCCGGGCGAGCGCGGCCACCGGCTGCTTGCTGTCGAAGCTCCCGGTCCCGTTGACAGCGTCGGCCGCGGTGTCGGCCAGGGAAAAGGCGACGGCATACTGCCCGGCGACAACCTGCTGGATGTTCTGCACGGAGGCGCCGGTCTCGGAGGCGGTGGCCTTGAGCTTCCCGCCCCCGGCGTTGATCTGCTCGGCGTAGGCGTTGCCGAGCGCGAAGTAGACACCGGTCGCATTACCGGTGGCAATGCCAACCCGGGTCTCCTTGTCCACAGTGCACGTGACATCGCCGCCGGCGTCGGTCGAGGCCGCATCCTGCCGCCCACCACACCCAGCCACACCGACCGCGAGCACTGCGGCAAGCGCGACGGAAAGCCGCGCAGACCGACCAGCGCGGGCTGACGGCAACCCTTCCGACTGCCCGGCAAATCCGTTATCTCGCTTCATGTTAGCCCCGTTCATCTGGAGGAGAGGTGGGCGGAGAAGAGCGTGGAGCGGAGGGCCGGGCTGCGGCTTCACCCGAAGGAGCCCCGGAATTCGTCGCCGCGGGCGAGGTGGGTGAAGGAGAGAGCCCGCCGGGCGGCCGGGCGAGAGAGGGCATTCCAGGAGGCGAGGAGCGGTGGCGGGTGATGGCGGTCCATGTGATGGCGGCGAGGAGGAGGGCTGTGCCGGTGGCTATGGCGGGTGGGGACAGGTAGAGCAGGATGAGGCCGGACAAAGCGGCCGACACCCGAGGGACCGTGCCGGCCGGGCCTACGCCCAGGACCCAGCCGCCGCTGGCTATTGCCAAGGCCGCCACCGCCAGCATCGCTACCGCTGTGGCCCAGGTGACCTCCAGGACTGAGCCTCGGGCCAATAAGTAGGAGCCGGCCGGGGTCAGGACGAAAGCTATCGGGGCCAGGAACGCCGGCAGGGCGTACTTCAGGGCCTGCCACATCGTGGGGATGGTTCGGCCGCCTGTTATCGCGCTCGCCCCCACCGCGGCCAAAGCCGTCGGCGGTGTCACCTCGGACAGGACCGAGTAGTAGAAGACGAACATCGCGGCCGCCGGGGCGGGCACGCCCAACGCCAGCAACGCCGGGCCGATGATGACCCAGCCGATGATGAAGCTGGCCGTGACCGGGACGGCCAGGCCCAGCAGGGCCAGGGCCACGGCGGCCAGCACCACCGTCATGGCCAGCACCGCGGTCGGGTCGGTGAACAGGGACTGGGCGCCCCGGACCAGCAGCGAGGCCAGCTGCGCGCCCAGGCCGGTCTTCGTGGTCGTCGCCGTGATGATGCCGGCGGCCGTGCAGACCGCCACCACCGGCAGGACGCCGCGGACGCCGGCGCTCAACGCCTCGAAGACCCGGCGCGAGGTCAGCCACGACGTCCGGTCGAGGAAGGACAGCAGGAACGCCAGCAGGGTCGCGTAGACGACCGCCCGGGTGGCGCTCTCCCCCAGCGCCAGCAGCACCACGATCAGCACCAGCGACGAGAAGTGGTAGCCGAAGCGGGCCAGCAGGCGCAGGGCACTCACCGGCGCAACGGACAGGGACCGCACCCGGAACCGGCGTACGTCGATCTCGACCGCCAGGAGGATGCCCAGGTAGTAGAGGACCGTGGGGATCATCGCCCAACCCAGGACCGTCAGGTAGGAGACGTCGAGGTATTCGGCGACGATGAACGCGGCCGCGCCCAGCGTGGGCGGGGACAGGATCGCGCCGACGCCGGCCGCGGCCAGCATGCCGCCCGCCTGTTCGGGCGGGTAGCCGGCTCGGCGCAGCATGGGCCAGGTGACCGCTCCGACGCTGACCGCCGTCGCCGTGCCCGAGCCCGAGACCGTGCCGAGCAGGAAGCCGGCGGCCACCGCGGTCCGGCCGGCGGCGCTGCGGGAGCGGCGGAACGCGGCCACCGACAGGTCGACGAAGAAGCGGCTGGCGCCGCTCAGGTCCAGGACGGCGCCGTAGATGGTGAACAGCACGATGTACGTGGCGGCGACGTCGAGCGGGGTGCCGTAGAAGCCGCTGCCCGAGTTGTAGAGGGCGTCCACGATCTGCGCGAAGTCGAGACCCGCGTGGGCGATGGGCCAGCTCTGCGGGAGAAGGCCGCCGTAATAGGCGTACGCCAGGAAAGCGAGACAGACGACGGGCAGCGCCCAGCCGGTGGTTCGGCGGCAGGCCTCGATGACGAGCACCAGCATGATCGCGCCGAAGACCACGTCGATCGGGTCGAGCAGGCCCTGGCGGTCGAGGAACGCGTCGTAGCCGCCGTTGAACGGGTTCAAGGGGTAGAGGCAGACGATCAAGGCGGCAAGAGCCAAAATCCAGTCACTTTTGGAGGGATATTGACGACTTGAACGGCGAAATCGGTAAGCCACGAAAACCAGAGGAAGCGTCCCGGCCAAGAAGATGATCAGGTAGTACTGGCTGCCGCGGGCCAGCGGCCGGAACACCTGCCACAGGACGAGCACGGCCACGGCGAACGCGACGATCGAGACGGCGAGACCGACGCGCCCGGTCAGCCGGCGGGCGGGCAGCTCCTCGTCGTCGTAGAGGACCTCCGGGGATCGATCATCGCCCATGGAACGGACAGTAACCGACTCGCACCCGACGGGAAACCCGGTTGGCAACCGGCGCCCGGCCCAATGGACGCATGACCGTGCAGATGGAGACCCGGCAGCACGACGGCGGCCTCGCGCTCGACTTCCCGACGCTGCGGCGCCGCCGGATGCTGGGCCTGGTCAACGGGGTGACGGTGGCGGCGCTGGCCTCGGCCGGGGGCGATGCCCTGAGCCGCTCCGGCATCGTGCGCAGCGACATCCGCTGGGGTTTCGGCACGGCGACCGGCGTCGCCAAGGGCGTACCGCTGACGATCCGGCTGCGGCTGGTCAGCGCCACCTCGGGGCGGCCGCTGACCGGGCACCCGGTCTATCTCTGGCACGGCGACCGGGACGGCGCGTACTCCCTCTACTCGCCGGGCATGGCCGGCCAGAACTATCTGCGCGGCCTGCAGACCACCGACGGCGCGGGCTGGGTCACCTTCACCAGCGTCTTCCCCGGCGCCTATCGCGACGAGTGGCCGCACCTGCACTTCGAGGCGCCGCCGGGCCTCCGCGGCCAGATCTCCCTGCCGGGCGACGTCTGCCAGCAGGTCTACACCACCAAGGGGTACGAGGGCAGCCGCGACCGCCTGACCGGGGCCGACCCGGCCGGCACGAACCCGCACGCGCTCGCGATGGCCTCCGTCACGGGTGATCTTGAACGCGGCTTCACGGCCACCCGCACGATTAACATCTGAGCCCATCGGGGGCAGACTCGGCGAAATGACAGCAGCTTCGTTCCGCCAGGCCCGGGATTTCCTGCTCGAGCACGCCACCGACTACGACGGCGCGGTGGCCGGTTTCCGGTGGCCCGAGCTCGGCGAGTTCAACTGGGCGCTCGACTGGTTCGACGTGATCGCGGCCGGCAACGACGCGCCGGCCCTCTGGATCGTCGAGGAGGACGGCTCCGAGCAGCGGTTCTCCTTCGCCGAGATGGCGCGGCGGTCGGATCAGGTCGCGTCGTGGTTGCGGCTTCAGGGTGTACGGCGTGGGGACCGCATCGTGCTGATGCTGGGCAACCAGGCCGAGCTGTGGGACACGATCCTGGCCGTGATGAAGCTGGGCGCCGTGCTGATCCCGGCCACGCCGCTGCTCGGCCCGGCCGACGCCGCCGGCCGGGTGGCTCGCGGCGGAGCCCGGCACGTCATCACCGGATCGGCCTCCGCCTCGAAGTTCGCCGCGGTCGACCCTGAGATCACGCGCATCGCGGTCGGGCCGGCCGTCGACGGCTGGCTCGACTTCCGCTCGGCGTACAAGCTCGACGCCTCTTTCGAACCGGACGGCGTGACCCGGGCCGACGACATGCTGCTGCTCTACTTCACCTCGGGCACGACCGCGAACCCGAAACTGGTCGAGCACACCCACGCCTCGTACCCGGTCGGGCACCTCTCGACCATGTACTGGATCGGCCTGCGGCCGGGCGACGTGCACCTCAACATCTCGTCGCCGGGCTGGGCGAAACACGCGTGGAGCAACGTCTTCGCCCCGTGGAACGCCCAGGCCTGCGTCTTCATCTACAACTACACGCGCTTCGACGCCGGCCGCCTGATGGCCGAGATGCAGCGCTGCGGCGTGACCAGCTTCTGCGCCCCGCCGACGGTCTGGCGGATGCTCATCCAGTCCGACCTGACCGCCCTGGCCACCCCGCCGCGGCTGGTGGTGGGCGCCGGCGAGCCGCTCAACCCGGAGGTCATCGACCAGGTGAACAAGGCCTGGGGCGTGACGATCCGGGACGGCTTCGGCCAGACCGAGACGACGGTGCAGATCGCCAACACCCCAGGCCGGCCGGTCAAGCCGGGATCGATGGGCCGTCCGGTCCCCGGCTACCGCATCGAGCTGATCGACCCGAACACCGGAGCGCCGGCCACCGAGGGCGAGATCTGCGTGGCTCTGGACCCGCGCCCGGCCGGCCTGATGGTCGGCTATCACGGCGACGAGGCGCTGACGGCCGAGCGGATGGAGGGCGGCTACTACCACACCGGCGACGTGGCCTCCCGCGACGACGACGGCTACATCACGTACGTGGGCCGCACCGACGACGTCTTCAAGGCCTCGGACTACCGCATCTCCCCGTTCGAGCTGGAGAGCGTGCTGATCGAGCACGAGGCCGTGGTCGAGGCGGCCGTGGTGCCCTCCCCCGACCCGGTCCGGCTGGCCGTGCCCAAGGCCTACATCGTGCTGGCCGAGGGCTGGACCCCCGACGAGCAAACAGCAGAGGCGATTTTCACGTACGCCCGTGAGCACATGCCGCCGTACGCCCGCATCCGCCGCCTGGAGTTCACCGACCTCCCCAAGACCATCTCCGGCAAGATCCGCCGAGTGGAGCTGCGAGCGGCCGAACTCTCGAAGCGCCCCACCCCCGACACCGTCCCCCCTGGCGAGTTCAAGGGATGAACGTGCGGGAGAAGCTGGACGCCGCCGCCCGGATGCCCGGTGAGCCCGCGATGTTCGGGGCGGGCGCTCACGGATTCCGGCTGGGACCGCCGCTGCCCGAGAGCGACGTCGCGGCGTTCGAGCGCGAGCACGGCGTGCGCCTGCCGGAGGACTACCGGGCGTTCATCACGACCATCGGCAACGGCGGTCCCGGGCGATGGGGAGGCGCCGGACCGTATTACGGCCTGCATCCCCTCCACGAGTGGGACCTGGGCCTGTGGAACGAGACGACGCCGGCTGTCCTGGCCACTCCGTTCCCGGTCGAGCCGGGCCACGTCCTCGGCAGCTGGGTGGTGGCGGACGACGAGGAGCCGTATCCGGGGACCGTCGCGCTCAGCGATCAGGGCTGTGGGCTCATGTCGCTGCTGGTGGTCACCGGTCCAGGGCGGGGCCGGATCGTGAACACCGGCGACGGGCCTCAACCTCCGCACTTCACCGCCGACGAAGGGTTCCTGGCCTGGTACGAACGGTGGCTCGACGCGGTTCTGGCCGGCAAGCGCCTCTTCTAAGCCGCTCCCTTGGTCAGTGCCGCCTGGACGATGCGGACGGCCTCGGCGGTGTCGATGCCGAGGCTGGCGATGACGGCCGCGTACTCGGCGGCGGCGTGGCGGGCCCGGTCGCGGCCCTGCTCGCCGGCCGCGGACACGAACGAACCGGCCGCGCCGCGGGTCTCGATCAGCCCGGCCTCCTCCAGCTCCCGGTAGGCCCGGCCGACCGTGTTGACGGCCAGGCCGAGGTCGGCGGCCAGGCGGCGGATGGTCGGCAGCCGGGTGCCGACGGCCAGCGTGCGGTCCTGGATCTGGCCGGCGAGCTGGGCGCGGAGCTGCTCGAACGGCGGGACGGGCGAGGCCGAGTCGATGACGATCATGTGGTTCACCGGGCGCTGGAGCCGCGCTGGGCGGCCAGGGCCCGCCGCCCGTCCCAGGCGGTGATCAGGACCAGCGCGATGACGCTCAGGACGATGAAGACGAGCCAGCCCGTGTTCCACGGGTCCAGCCCGGTGTCGAACACCGACACGACAGGCAGCGACCACACCACGGTCGGCACTGCCACTTCGCGGGCGTCCTCGACGCGCATCAGGAAGTCGGCCCTCAGCGTGCCTTCGTCGTCGGCCACCACCGGGTGGGCGAGCACGTGGCGCAGTTGGACGGCCGTGCCGGCCATGACCCCGCACAGGCCGATGAGCAGGATGACCGCCGCGTACCGCGCGGTGCCGTCCCGCACGGCCAGAGCCGCGATCGCCAGCACGGCCGCGCCCGCGTAGATGATCGCCAGCAACGCGGTCCGGGGAACGCCGAGCACGGTTCGCCAGCCGGGCCGGACGGAGTGGGCCGCCCGTCGTGGCAGCTCCGCGCCGGCCCGCCGATCGACCCGCCGCACCCACCGGTCGAGCAGCGACAGGCCCAGCACCAACCCGCCGACCAGAGCCGTCAGCACCACCAGCGCCCAGCGGCGCTGAGTCTCGGACCCGTCATCGGCGGGACGCAGCGGCAGGGCGGAGACGTAGACGAGGGCGGTCGCGATGAGGAACACGGCGGGCAGGATGGCAGCGGCCAGACGCGCACGCCGCCGAACCGTCAGGCGTGCCGCCAGCATCGGTGTCGGCGCGACGTCGGCCAGCCCGCGCGCGGCCAACCACAGACGGGCTGTCTCGAGTTCCGCCGGGCGCACTTCCCTCGGCATGGCGACCCCCTCTGCTTGTCGCAAGTCTTGTCTCAACACAGTGAGACAAGACTTGCGACAAGTCAAGACCGGGCCGGACAGCCCTAGGTGAGGCGCAGCGCGGCCGGCGCGCCGGCCGGGACGGCCGGGGAGTGCGGAGCGATCGGCGACAGGCGCGTGTAGCCCTCGGTGGGGCGGGGATCGGGCTCGCCCTTGTTGGGCCACAGGGCAATCGCCCGCTCGGCCATGGCCGTAATGGTCAGGGACGGGTTCACTCCCAGGTTGGCCGGGACGGCCGAGCCGTCGATCACGTGCAGCCCCGGGTAGCCGTAGACGCGGTGGTAGGCGTCGACCACGCCCGAGGACGGGTCGGCGCCGATGGTGGCGCCGCCGAGGATGTGGGCGGTCATCGGGATGTTGAAGATGTCGCCGACCGTGCCGCCGGGGAAACCACCGATCCGGGTGGCGATGCGGCGCACCGCCTCGTGGCCGACCGGGATCCACGTCGGGTTGGGGGCGCCGTGGCCGGGGCCTGTCGTCAGGCGGCCGCGCTTCGTCCTGCGTACGGTCAAGGAATTGTCGGCGGTCTGCATGACCAGGGCGATGATCGTGCGCTCGCTCCAGCGGCGCACGGACAAGGAGCGCATCAGCACGTACGGATGGCGCAGCGCCTCGGCCAGGAAGCGCACCGGCCGGGGCACCCGGCCGCCCCCGTCGACCAGCAGCGTGGACAGCAGGCCCATCGCGTTGCTGCCGGGCCCGTAACGCACCGGCTCGATGTGGGTGGTCGCGTCGGGGTGGAACGACGACGTGATGGCGACCCCGGACGAGAACGGCTCGCCGGGCACCTCGGCGGCCTGCGCGCCGAGCAGCGCCTCCGAGTTGGTGCGGGTCAGCGCGCCCAGCTGCGGTGACAGGTCGGGCATGATGCCCTTGTCGCGCATGGCGTGCAGCAGCGACTGCGTGCCCAGCGCCCCGGCCGACAGGATCACGTCGCGGGCCGTGAAGGTCCCCCGCGTGGTCGTGATCGTCCATGTTGGACCGGGACGCAGCGACGTCACCGTCGTCAGCGGGTGCACGGTCACGCCGGCCTGCTCGGCCAGGTAGAGATAGTTGACGTCGAGGCGGTTCTTGGCGCCCACCTTGCAGCCGATCATGCAGTTGCCGCATTGCGTGCAGCCGGTGCGGGCCGGCCCGGCCCCGCCGAAGAACGGGTCGGGGACGCTCTTGCCGGCTTCGCCGAAGAAGACCCCGACTGGTGTACGGCGGAACGTGTGCCCGACACCCATCTCCTCCGCCACGTCGCGGATGACCACGTCGGACGGGGTCATGGTGGGTTGCTCGGTGACGCCCAGCATCCGCGAGGCCTGGTCGTAGTACGGCGCGAGCTCGGCCGCCCAGTCGGTGATGCCGGACCAGCGCGCATCCTCGAAGAACGTGGCGGGCGGCCGGTACAGCGTGTTGGCGTACACCAGAGAGCCGCCGCCGACGCCCGCCGCCGACAGCACCACGATGTCTTTGAGCAGGGTGATCCGCTGCATGCCGCGCAGCCCGAGCTTGGGCGCCCACAGGAAGTTCTTCAGATCCCACGAGCTCTTCGGCAGGGTCCGCGCGGTGAAGCGCCGGCCCGCCTCGAGCACGCCGACCTTGTAGCCCTTCTCGGCCAGGCGCAGCGCGCTCACGCTGCCGCCGAAGCCGCTGCCCACGATCACGACGTCGTAATCAGCCACGGCCCCACTTTGGCATTACCCGCCGGTAACCACCAGACCTCAGGTCAGTAAAACCTTCAGATGACGGCCGGAGGCGGCATCGTCGAAGGCCGATGCGGCCTCGGCCAGCGGATAGGTGGCGCTCACCAGCCGGGAGACGTCGACCGCGCCGGTGACCAGCAGCCGGATGGCCTCGGCGAAGTCGTCCGGCAGATAGGTGGCGCTGCCCTGGATCCGCAGCTGACTGTCCTGGATCAGCGGCAGCGGGATCGACACGTCGGCCGGCGGCACCCCGACCACGACGACCGTGCCGCCCTTGGCGGCCAGGCCGAGCGCCTGGGTGATCGAGCTCTGCGTGGCGACGCAGTCGAAGACCACGTCGGCGCTCTCCCCCAGCGCCTGCCGAACCTGCTCGACGGCGCCGGGCGCGGTCGCGTCGACGGCGGCCGAGGCGCCGAAGGACAGCGCCCGTTCGCGGTTGGCGGCGGAACGCGCGGTCATCACGACGCTCGTGGCCCCGTACACCCGGGAAGTGAGAAGCGTGAGCAGACCGATCGGCCCGGCCCCCAGAACGGCCACGGTCTTGCCGGTGACGCCGCCGGCGAGCCCGATGGCGTGGACCGGCGTGCTGAGCGGCTCGATGAAGGCGGCGGCCGGCCAGTCGAGCTCGTCGGGGATGACGTGCAGGCGGCGCTGGTCGATGGTGAAGTAGCCGGCCATGCCGCCCTGGTCGTGGGCGCAGCCGAAGAACCGCAGCCGCTCGCAGATGTTCTGCCGGCCGGCCCGGCACTGCTTGCACTCCCAGCAGGGCAGGAACGGCTCGACCGTGACCCGCTGCCCGACCGTGAAGCCGGTGACGCCGTCGCCGAGCGCGGAGATCGTGCCGGAGACCTCGTGGCCGGGCGCGTACGGCAGCTCGATGAACGGATGCAGCCCGTGCAGCGCATGGGTGTCCGATCCGCAGATGCCGGCGACCGCCGTGCGCACCTGAACCTCGCCCGGTTTCGGGGCCGGCACGTCGGCCTCGACGACCGCGACGCCGTCGCCCGTGACGATTACGCGCTGCATTCTCACGGGCTGACCTTAATCCGAAAGTGTCAGGTCCGGTCTGACCTTTCTCGCCCCTGGCGTTTCTACTTCTACAAAGCGGATTTTTATGGGCAAATTGCCGCCGTGCGGGCAACGATGCTCGCCGCCGAGAAAGGTATTTCATGCGGATTCGTTCGGCTTTCGCGCTGGCCGCCGGCGCCGCCGCGGTGCTGGCCTTCAGCGCCCCGGCCCAGGCCACCGTCAACATCGGCAATGTCGACATCACGGTGACCGACATCGCCTCGGGCAACTCGTACTACCTGTTCCAGAACGTGTCGGTGCTCCAGGCCGCGCAGATCTGCCAGGTCAACGTGGACGTCATCACGGCCACGCTGCTCCGCGGCGACTCCGCCAAGTGCAGCAACAAGACGAACAACCACCAGCAGGCCTGGATCAAGAAGCACTGAGCCCGCTCCGGCCGCCACTTCCGCGCTGAGGCTGGCGCCGGCGGTGGCGGCCGGTCCATGCTGCGGAAATGCTGTCGTATGCATCGGGAACCTCGGATCTGGCCCTGCTCGGCGAGACGATCGGCGAGAACCTCGAACGGACGGTGTCCCGCTTCGGTGAGCGGGAGGCGCTGGTGGACGTGGCGGCCGGGCGCCGCTGGACGTACGCCGAACTGAACGACGAAGTCGATCGGCTGGCGCGGGGGCTGCTCAGACGCGGGATCGGCAAGGGCGACCGGGTCGGCATCTGGGCGCCGAACTGCGGCGAGTGGGTGATCACGCAGTACGCGACGGCCAAGATCGGGGCAATTCTGGTCAACGTCAACCCCGCTTACCGTACGCACGAATTGCGCTATGTCGTCGAGCAGTCGGGCATGGAGTTGTTGATCAGCGCGACGTCATTCAAGACCAGTGACTACCGCGCGATGATCGACGAAATCGGGTTCCGCGACGTCATCTATATTCCTGACTTGTCCGGAATTTACGAGGATGGCGGGCCGATTGTCGCCGACCTCTCGTTCGATGATCCGATCAACATTCAGTACACGTCCGGAACGACCGGATTTCCGAAGGGCGCGACGCTCTCGCACCACAACATCCTCAACAACGGCTACTTCGTCGGCGAGCTGATCAACTACACCGAGCACGACCGGGTCTGCCTGCCGGTGCCGCTCTACCACTGCTTCGGCATGGTCATGGGCAACCTCGCGGCCACCTCGCACGGCGCCTGCATCGTGCTGCCCGCGCCCGGCTTCGATCCGGCGGCCACGTTGCGGGCCGTCTCGCAAGAGAAGATCACTTCGCTGTACGGAGTTCCGACCATGTTCATCGCGGAGCTGGGCCTGCCCGGCTTCGGCGCGTACGACCTGAGCTCCCTGCGCACCGGCATCATGGCCGGCTCGCCCTGCCCGGTCGAGGTGATGAAGCGGGTCGTGGCCGAGATGAACATGGCCGAGGTGGCGATCTGCTACGGCATGACCGAGACGTCGCCGGTCTCCACCATGACCCGCCCCGACGACAACCTGGCGCGCCGCACCGAGACCGTCGGCCGGGTCATGCCCCATCTGGAGTCGAAGGTCGTCGACCCCACCACCGGCCTGGCCGTGGCCCGCGGCGAGCCGGGCGAGCTGTGCACCCGCGGCTATTCGGTGATGCTCGGATATTGGAACCAGCCGGAGGCGACGGCCGAGGCGATCGACGCCGCCCGCTGGATGCACACCGGCGACCTCGCGACCATGGACGGCGACGGCTATCTGAACATCGTCGGCCGCATCAAGGACCTGGTGATCCGCGGCGGCGAGAACGTCTACCCGCGCGAGGTCGAGGAGTTCCTCTACTCGCATCCCGACGTCGCCGACGTGCAGGTGATCGGCGTGCCGGACCCGAAGTACGGCGAGGAGCTGATGGCCTGGGTGGTCATGCGCCCGGGTGCCACCCCGCTGACCGCGGACGACGTCAAGGCGTTCTGCGCCGGGAAGCTCAGCCACTACAAGATCCCGCGCTACGTGCACGTGGTGGACGGCTTCCCGATGACCGTGACCGGCAAGGTCCGCAAGGTCGAGATGCGTGAGAAGGCGGTGGGCATCCTCGGCCTTTCGTGACGTGCGCCACGAGGCGGCATACAAGAGGCCAGTGGCCCGTTACGGTGGGCGTAACAAGATTCCACTGGCCTCTTAAGGAGCCGTCATGAGCAAGGTATGGCTGATCACCGGTACGTCCCGCGGCCTCGGCCGTCAACTGGCCACCTCCGTGCTGGAGCACGGCGACCGGGTCGTCGCCACCGCGCGCCGGCCCGAGCAGCTGAAGGACCTCGCCGACACCTACGGCGACCGGGTCCGCGTGGTGGCGCTCGACGTCACCGACCCCGCCGCCGCCCGCGCGGCCGTGGCCGAGGCGGTCGAGGCCTTCGGCCGGCTCGACGTGCTGGTCAACAACGCCGGGTACGCCGACGTGGCGTCGATCGAGGACATGCCCGAGGACACCTTCCGGGCCCAGATCGAGGCCAACTTCTTCGGCGTCGTCAACGTCACCCGGGCCGCCCTGCCGGTCATGCGCGAGCAGGGCGACGGCCACATCATCCAGATCTCGTCGGTCGGCGGCCGCGTCGCCAGCATCGGCCTCGGTGGCTACCAGTCGGCCAAGTGGGCCGTCGGCGGCTTCTCCGAGGTGCTGGCCAAGGAGGTCGCGCCGTTCGGCATCCGGATCACCGTGGCCGAGCCGGGCGGCATGCGCACCGACTGGGCCGGCGACTCGATGGGCACGCTGGCCATCAGCGACGCCTACAAGCCGGTCATCGAGCCCGCCGTGGCCCGCTTCAGCGAGCACAACGGCAACCAGCCCGGCGACCCGGCCCGCATCGCCCAGGTCCTGATCGACGTGGCCAACCACCCGGAGCCGCCGCTGCACCTGCTGCTGGGCGCCGACGCCGTGGCGGTCGCCCAGGCCAAGGCCGAATCCCTCGCCGCCTCGGACGCCGAGTGGCGGGCGGTGAGTGAGTCGGTCAGCTTTGCGTAAGGTGATCGACGATGAGTGACTTCCAGCGGGCCCGCAGCCCTGAACAGCGCGAGGCCCGCCGGCAGGCCATCCTAGGAGTCGCGGAGGAACTGCTCACCGAGATGCCGGTGAGCGAGATCAGCCTCCGCGAGCTCGCCCGCCGGGTCGGCCTGTCCAAGACGAACGTGGTCCGCTACTTCGAGACGCGCGAGGCGGTCTTCTTCGCGCTGCTCAACCGGGCTCTCGGCGAGTGGCTCGACGGGCTGGAACTGCCCGCCGGGCCGCCGGCCGGGGTGGTGGAGGCGCTGGCCCGGTCGGTGGCCGGGCGGCCGCTGATCTGCGACCTGTGGAGCGCCCTCGGCACCGAGCTCGAGCGCAACATCTCGGCCGAGGCGGTCCGCGACTTCAAGCTGGCCAACGGCGAGCTCCAGGCCCGGCTGGCGACCATGCTGCGGGAGCGGATCCCGGAGCTGACCGAGCAGTCGGCCCGCGAGCTCGTCTCGTACACGGTCCTGCTGATCGCCGGCCTGTGGCCGTTCGCCAACCCGTCACCGGGCGTGGCCGAAGCCGTTCAGGACCCGCGGCTCGCGGGTTCACGCGTCGACTTCGCCGAACGTCTGGGCCGGGCCCTGGTCGTCGCGGTCACCGGCCTGCTCACGCTC
Organism: Paractinoplanes atraurantiacus; assembly: GCF_900215205.1. Lineage (GTDB taxonomy): Bacteria > Actinomycetota > Actinomycetes > Mycobacteriales > Micromonosporaceae > Actinoplanes > Actinoplanes atraurantiacus. Next base: position 107,395 of record NZ_OBDY01000010.1, on the reverse strand, counting down.
GACTCGGCCGCTCAGCGCCGGTAGACGGTCATCGAATAGCCGACCTGATCGATCACCGTGCTCGAGTCGATCAGGCGTTTGAGCTGGTTGCGGGCCAGCGCCACCCGCGAGTCGGACACCACGACGATCCCGTGCACCTGGTCGAGCGGCACACCGAGCGGGTTCGGCGCGTCGATGCCGTAGTAGCTCGGCACCCCACTCCCCTTGTAGACCAGCCAGACCTTCTCACCCGCGTACTTCTCTCGCAGCGCCGCCGCCAGCCGCGGCAGGTCCTGCCCCCAGTCCACGTTCGAGTCGTGCAGATTGTTGTGGGTGTTCGCCGTCCCGCCGAAGGCCTCGTTCGAGTACGGCAGGTAGTACGGGAACGTCCGCAGCGAGCTCACCGCCACGAAAGCGACCAGCACCGCCGTCGGGATCCAGGTCCACTTCCACCGGATCAAGACCACCGTTCCGGCCACCACAGCCAGGAACATCGGCATGAAGATGACGTACCGGCTGCCGTAGTCGCGGGCCCCCGTCATCGCCACCAGCATCAGCACCCCGGCCGGCAGCAGCGTGTAGAGCGCCGCGATCCACTTCTTGACCAGCAGCGTCACCGTCCCCGCGACCCAGAGCGCGATCATCCCGAGCGGCGTCTTGATCAGCAGCGCGGCCGGCAGGTAGTACCAGAGCGATCCCTTGTACGCCTCGCCGAACAGGAACCCGTTGAACGTCTGCCGCTCGAACTTGAACTGCATCAGCACCCCGTCCCGGTAGGCCTTCGGGAACGGCAGCAGGTCGACCGCCAGCCCGCGCAGCCCACCCGGGTTCGTGATGCCGGCCGGCGTGGTGAAACGGAGCCGCGGATCAACGGCCAGATAGATCAGCCAGACCGTAGCCACCGCGATCACCCCGACACCGGCGGCGGTCAAGATCTTCTTCCCTCCCGTACGCCATCCCGTCCGCCATCCCGTCCGCAGGGGAAGAAGAGCCAGAAGCAAGGCGATCGGCACCGCGGGTAGCGTGCTGGCCCTCGTGGCCAGCGCCGCGCCCAGCGCCACCCCGGCCAGAGGCAGGTAGAGCCTGGGTTTCTCCCGCGCCCGCCACAGCAGCCAGAACGTGGTCAGCACCAGCCCCGCCGCCGGCACGTCGAGAGTGGCCAGCGCACCGTGCGCGATCAGATCGGGCGAGAAGCTGTAGAGGGCCAGCGCCACCAGCCCCGCCCAGGGCCCAGCCAGGTCCCGCGCGAAGAAGAGCACCACCAGCCCGAACAGCAGCGTGAGCACGATGATGGGCAGCCGGGCCGCGAGCATCAGCCGAAACGGGTTGTTCCCCGACTCGTACAGCAGATGCCGCCCCAACAGCGACTGATTCCCCTGATAGCCCGCATCGAGCTTCGCGTCCTCGAAGGCCATCCCGGCCGCCATGAAAAGCTTGGCCAGCGGCGGATGCTCCGGGTTGTAGCGAAGGCTGTGCTGCTGGGCGTAAACCGCGGCCGTACCCACATAGACCGGCTCGTCGATGGTCGGCGACTGCTGCACCGCCGTCGTCACCATGGCGAACGCCATCTGCCCGAGCAACAACACCACCACAATGGGATAGAGCAGGCGCCGTCGCAGCATCGCGCAAACTCTACTGCGCGCTCGCCTCGACTCCCCACACGGACAGCGCCGAACGAACGCCCCGGGCGTGGCGAGCTGAACGTCGCCGTGCGGATCCCACCGCAGCCGGCCGGGCGCCAAGCCGGCCGTCGGCACCGTCGAACACGAACCAGAGCCCCGGATGCTCCATCCAGTCCATGACTTCGGTGTCCGGCCGCACCCCGAGCGCGGCCACGGAAGCGGCATCAGTGACATCAACCAGAAGCGGCGAGTCCACCCGATCGCGGCGCTTCCTGGCCAGGGCGATCGGCCCACGCCGGTCATAGACACGAACCCGCCGCGCCGCACCGAGCAGCCGCGCCAGCGCCAGTTCCCCCACGTCACCGGAACTCACAAGCCCATTCTCCAGAGGCCGCGCGGCACCCCTCGCGGCGCGGGGTGGCGTGGCGGTGCCGTGGAACGAACCGGGATGGGCGGCGCGACATCGTGCGCGGCGCGGCGCGGCGCGGGGTGACGCGGCGCGGGGTGACGCGGCGCGGCGCGGGGTGACGCGGCGCGGCGCGGGGTGACGCGGCGCGGCGCGGGGTGACGCGGCGCGGCGCGGGGTGACGCGGCGCGGGGTGACGCGGCGCTGCCCGGCGCGGCGCGGGGTGACGCGGCGCAGCGCGGGGTGACGCGGTGGGTGCGCGGCGGGGTGGGGTGGGTGCGCGGCGCGGTGGGGCGGGACGCGCGATGGGGTGGGGCGGGGCGCGGTGCCGTGGGGCGGGGTCGCATGCCGCGGCGGGTGCGTGGCGCGAAGAAGGCGCGGCGTGAAGAAGGCGCGGCGCGAAGAAGGCGCGGCGCGAAGGAAGAGGGCGCGGCGCGAAGAAGGCGCGGCGCGAAGGAAGAGGGCACGGCGCGAAGACGGGGCGGCGTGAAGGAAGAGGGCACGGCGTGGAGGAAGAGGGCGCGGCGCGGAGAGGGCGCGGTGCGGAGAGGGCGCGGTGCGGAGAGGGCGCGGCGCGAGGTCGGTGCCGCGTTAGAGGCGGCCCTTCAGCTCCTTCTTTCCGGCGGCCTTGCCGGCGTAGATGCGGTCGGCGACGAACGGGAAGACGTTGGCCGCGGCGACGGCCGCGCGGTACTTGCCGGGGACTATCACTCGGCGGCGGGGGCGTTTCAGGGCGCTTTCGATGGCGGCGGCCACGATTTCCGGGCCGGGCAAGCCCGGGCGGTTCTGGTTGGCGGGGCCGGCGATGTAGCCCGGTTCCACCAGGGTGACGCCGATGCCTGTGCCGGCGAGCTCACGCCGTACGGAATCGGTCATGCCTCGCAGAGCGAATTTGGTGGCCGAATAGGCGCCGCTGATGCCGACCTCGCCGGCGACCGAGCCGATGTTGACGATGGCGCCGGCGCGCTGCTCTCGCATGAGCGGGACGACCGCGCGCATCAGGCGGATCGGGGCGATCAGGTTGACCTCGACCATGCCGACCACCACCTCGTCGTCCGAGAGGACCGACGCGGCGCCGCCGATGCCGGCGTTGTTGACCAGGCCGTCGACGCGGCCGGTGATCTCGCGGGCCCGCTCGACCAGGGCCGTGATCGCGGCCGGGTCGCGGACGTCGGTCGGCACCGCGAGGCCGCCGGTCTCCTCGGCCAGCGCCTGGAGTTTGTCGGCGCGGCGGGCCGCCAGCACGACGGTGGTGCCGTTGCGGGCGAGGCGCTGGGCGGTGGCGCGGCCGATGCCGCTCGACGCGCCCGTGACGATGACGACCGGCATTCCCTTTCCTCTCCTGGAAAGCGAAAACGGCGCCGCCGGGATAACCGGCGGCGCCGTCTCGGTTCAGCGCTTGCTGTGGTACGCCTCGACGATGTGGCTCGGGATGCGGCCGCGCTCGGAGACCTCGTAGCCGTTCTTGTTGGCCCACTCGCGAATGGCTTGGTTCTGGTCGCGGCTGGCGCGGCCCGTGCTGGCCTGCGCGCCCCGGCGGACCGGCGACGCGACCGAGCTGCGGCCGACGCGGGTGGCCGCGTTCAGGAACGGGTCGAGCGCCTTACGGAGCTTGCCCGCGTTCTTCTCGGAGAGGTCGATCGTGTAGTTCACACCGTCCAGTCCGAACTCGACCGTGCGGTCGGCCTCCCCACCGTCGATGTCGTCGGTCAGAAGGGTTATTACCTGCTTGGCCATGGTGTGCCCCGCTCCTACAGCGATGTCATTTGAGTCACGACTATGCGCACGACGGCGACGCCGTGAATGTCGATACGGTTTCATTCTGTCTCCCGACCGTTGTCAGAGCAAATTTGCCCCCTTCGCATGTCGCAATTCCGCTCCTCCGGTGCCCCTCTTTTCATGCTTGTGAATGTCCTGTAACGTGTGCTGGGAGCGCTCCCACCCCCTCGTCCCCCTCCCCCGGAGCATGTGGAAATGAGACGCCTCTTCCGTGCCTGCCTGGCCGCCGGATTGCTCGCCGCGGCCGGCGTGGCGGCGTTCACCGTCGCCGGCCCCGCCTCGGCCGATGCCGAGATCTGCGAGCAATACGGCTCCACCACCATCGGTGGCCGCTACGTCGTCATGAACAACCGCTGGGGCACCTCGGCCCAGCAGTGCATCAACGTGACCGGCAGCGGCTTCACCATCACGAGTCAGCAGGGCACCGGCAGCACCAGCGGCGCCCCGGTCTCCTATCCGGCCGTCTATTTCGGCTGCCACTACACGAACTGCTCCCCCGGCACGAACCTGCCGATCCGGGTCAGCGACATCTCCAGCGCCACCAGCCGGGTCAGCTACAACTACGTGCAGGGCGCCACCTACGACGCCGCGTACGACATCTGGCTGGACCCGTCGCCGAAGAAGGACGGCGTCAACCAGCAGGAAATCATGATCTGGTTCAACCGCCAGGGCTCGATCCAGCCCATCGGCTCGGTCGTCGGCACCACCACGATCGGCGGGCGGTCCTGGCAGGTCTGGCGCGGGAGCAACGGCTCCAATGCCGTGATTTCGTACGTGGCGCCGTCACCCATCCAGTCGTGGTCGTTCAGCGTCCTCGACTTCATCCGCGACGTACAGAATCGCGGTGCGATCACCAGCGCTTGGTATTTGACGAGCATTCAAGCCGGATTCGAGCCCTGGATCGGCGGAGCCGGCTTGGCCGTGACCGATTTCGCGGCCACGGTTAACGGTGGAGGCGTCCCCACTTCCCCGCCGACAACCTCATCACCGCCGCCCGGTGGTTCCGCCTGCCGCGTCACCTATGCGACCAACACTTGGAACACCGGTCTTACCGCAAATGTAACGGTGACCAATACAGGCAGTACCGCCGTGAACGGCTGGACGCTCGGATTCACACTGCCTTCCGGCCAGTCCATTACCGGCTCCTGGAACGCGACCCTGACCGGTTCCACGGGCGCGATCACGGCCCGGAATGTCGCCCACAACGGCACGCTGGCCCCCAACGCGAGCGCCAGTTTCGGCTTCCAGGCCACCCACACCGGCAACACCGCCGCCCCGGCGTCCTTCACCCTCAACGGCGCCACCTGCACCACCGCCTGACCCGCCAAGACCCGAGCCGCCTCGTAGCCGATTCTCCGGCGCCGGGGCGGCTCGTCCATTGCCACGCGTCGATAGGCTCCCGGCATGGCAGTGCTGCGCATCCGGGGCGTCGCCCTTTCCGATGGTGAGCCCGTCGACCTCTACGCCGACGGCGACCGGTGGACCGCCGATCCGGTTCCCGGGGCCGAGTTGGTCGCCGAGGGCTGGATCCTGCCGGGGCTGGTCGACGCGCACACCCATCCGGGAGCTGAAGCGCCCGGCCGGCCGTTGGACGACGACATCCTCCGCAGTGATCTGCGGGCCCATCTGGACTCGGGGGTCACGCTGATCCGGTCGCCCGGTCTGGCCGGCGATCCGCCCGCGTGGTTCGGCGGCGAGGACGACAGCCCGCGGGCCGTCCATGCCGGGCCGTGGATCGTCCAGCAGGGACAGTTCTTCGAGGGGTGGGGTCGGCGGCCCGAGCCGGTCGACCTGCCCGCCGTCGCGGCCGAGCAGGCCGGGCGTACGGGGTGGGCGAAGGTCGTCGTCGACTGGAAGCCCGGCGACGACGTCATCCCGGTCGGCGTGCTGCGGGAGGCGGTCGCGCGGGTGCACGCGGCGGGCGGGCGCCTGGCCGTGCATTCGCAGCACGCCGCGGGCGGTGAGGCCGCGGTCGAGGCGGGCGTGGACTCGATCGAGCACGGCATGGGCCTCGATCCCGCTCTGCTGCCGCTTTTGGCGGAGCGCGGCATCGCGCTGACCCCCACGCTGGCGGTGATCACCGAGTCTCTTCAGCGGATCGCCGCCGACCCGGAGGCGGCCGGCCGCAGCTGGTACGTGCCGGGGGCGAGCGCGCACGGCCGGCTGACCGCCGCCGCCGTCGAGGCCGGGGTGACCGTGCTGGCCGGCACGGACACGCGGCCGCACGGCGGCATCGCCCGGGAGGTCCGGGCCATGGTCGCGGCCAGGGTGTCCCCGCACGAGGCGATCGCCGCCGCGTCCTGGACCGCCCGCGCCTACCTCGGCCTGCCCGGCCTGGTCGAGGGCGCCCCGGCCGACGCCGTCGTCTACGACGCCGATCCGCGCGCGGATCTCAACCTGCTCGGCAAACCGCGGGCCGTGATTCTTCGAGGCAAGCGCATCCAATGATGGGCTCCCATCGCGGCCTCGGCTGGGTGCTCGTGGGGACCGGAGCCGTCGCGGCGGCTGAAAAAGGCGCTACAGATACGGCAGGATCTTGTCGAGGCGGGCCGGCAGGTCGCGGACGCGGACGCCGGTGGCGTGCCAGATCGCGTTGAGGATGGCGGCCGGGGAGCCGACGATGCCGATCTCGCCGATGCCCTTGCTGCCCATCGGGTTGAGCGACGTGTCCTGCTCGTCGAGCCACTCCGCCTCGACCGACTCGACGTCGGCGTGGGCCGGGATGTGATATTCGGCCAGGTCGTGGTTGACCCAGTCGCCCATCGCCGGGTCGAGCACGCCCTCCTCGTGCAGGGCCATCCCCATGCCCATCACCATGCCGCCGAGGAACTGGCTGCGGGCCGTACGCGGGTTCAGGATGCGGCCGCACGCGTACATGCCGAAGAGCCGGGACACCCGCACCTCGCCGGTGACGGCGTCGACGCGTACCTCCGCGAAATGGGCGCCGAAGGCGTGCTTTCCCTCTTTCTCCTGCTCGGCGATGAGCTCCGAGCTGTCGAAGACGGCCTCGCTCTTCCCGGTCTCGCGCAGCGCGCGGCAGGCGCCGGTCACCGCCCAGCCCCAGGAGGCGCTGCCCGAGGAGCCGCCGGCCACCGAGGCGGGCGGCAGCGTGCTGTCGCCGATGCGCAAGCGCACCCGCTCGACCGGCACGCCCAGCTCGTCGGCCGCGATCTGGGTGAGAATCGTGCGGGCGCCGGTGCCGAGGTCGGCCGCCGCGATCGCCACCTCGAACTCCTGTGTGCCGAGGTCGCGGACGCGGGCCGTGGAGGGCTGGGCCATGGTCGGATAGGTCGCGCCGGCCACGCCCGTGCCGATCCACCAGTCGCCCTCGCGGCGCTGCCGGGGCCGAAGGTCGCGATCTTCCCAGCCGAAGCGGGCCGCGCCCTGGCGGAGGCATTCGACGTAGTGGCGTGAGGTGAACGGCTTTCCCGAGTCCGGGTCCACCGTGGGCTCGTTGCGCACGCGCAGCTCGATCGGGTCCATGTCGAGCGCGACGGCCAGCTCGTCCATCGCGCATTCGAGCGCCACCATGCCGGGGGCCTCGCCGGGCGCGCGCATCCAGCGCGGCGTCGGCATGTCGAGCCGGGCCAGGCGATGGCCCGTGCGGCGGTTGGGGGCGGCGTACATGTGCCGGGTCGCCACCGCAGTCTGCTCGGCGAATTCGAAGAGACGGGAGCTTTGCGAGTACGCCTCGTGGTCGATCACCTGGAGCACGCCGTCGGCGGTGGCGCCGAGCCGCACGCGCTGGATCGTCGGCGTGCGGTGGCCGACCATGCTGAACAGGGCCCGCCGGGGCAGGGCCAGCTTCACCGGGTGGCCGGTCACCTTCGCCGCCATCGCGGCCAGGACGGCGTTGGGGCGGGCCGTGCCCTTGGAGCCGAAGCCGCCACCGACGTGCTCGGTCACCACGTGCACCTGGTCGGGTTCGAGGCCGAAGAGCGCGCCGACGGTGGCGGCGACGCCGGCCGGGTGCTGGTTCGAGTCGTACAGAATCAGGTCGTCGCCGGACCACAGCGCGGTCGTGGCGTGCGGCTCCATCGGGTTGTTGTGCAGCGCCGGCGTCGTGTAGGTGACGTCGACCGCCACCGGCGCCTCCACCGACACGTCACCGGCCGAGGTCTCCGACGGAAAGCTCGGGTTGACGACGTCCGGGGTGTACAGGTCCGGATCGTCGGTGCGCAGGACCGCGTCGTGCGGCTCCTTCTCGATGGTCAGCGACAGCTCCTGCGCGCCGCGCCGGGCCGCTTCGAGGCTGCGGGCGACCACCAGCGCCACGGCCTGACCGCGATAGCTGATCCGGTCGCTCTGAAGCACGGCCAGCTCCGGGTCGTCGGAGTCCTCGAGCGGCAGGGCGTTGCCGTGCCAGAGAACGGCGATGACGTCGAGCAGTGGATCGACCTGCACGTCGGCGAGGCGGCCGCGGGCCACGGGCGACTGCACGACCCAGGCGTACGCGAGGTCGCCGTCCACCTGATATTCGGCCGCGTACTTGGCGGCGCCGGTGACCTTGTCCGGCCCCTCGACGCGTTGCAGCGGCTGCCCGACGGCACGGCGTGCGGTGGCGGTCATGACGTCAGCCCTTCGAGCACGGAGGCGACCAGGTTGCGTACGAGCGGAATCTTGAAAGCGTTGTCCTTCAGCGGCTCCGCGGCGGCCAGTTCGGCGTCGGCCGCGGCCAGGAAGGACTCCCGGGTGGCGGGTTTGCCGCGCAACGCCTCCTCGGCGATCAGGGCGCGCCACGGCTTGGGCGCGACCGCGCCGAACGCGAGGCGGACGTCGGTCACCCGGCCGTCCGCGACTTTCGCGGCGGCGGCGATGGAGGAGACGGCGAAGGCGTACGAGGCCCGGTCGCGCACTTTCCGATACGTGGAGGGCATCGCGAGAGCCGGAAGATCAACTGAGGTGATCAACTCGCCGTGGTCGAGAATCGTGTCCCGGGACGGGTCGTCGCCGGGGAGCCGGTAGAGGTCGCTCACCGGCAGGGACCGCTGGGACGTGTTCACCACGGCGTCGAGCGCGACCAGGGCGACCGCCATGTCCGACGGATGCGTGGCGATGCAGTGCTCCGAGCCGCCCAGGATGGCCAGATTGCGGTGATCACCCTGACGGGCCGGGCAGCCCGTGCCCGGCGCGTGCTTGTTGCACGGCTTCGTCGCGTCCATGAAGTAGCGGCACCGGGTGCGCTGCAACAGGTTGCCGCCGGTGGTCGCCATGTTGCGGAGCTGGCCCGAAGCCCCCGCCAGCAACCCCTGGCTCAGCACCGGGAAGTCCCGGCGGACGGCCGGATGGGCGGCCAGGTCGCTGTTGCGCACCCCGGCGCCGATCCGCAGCCCGCCGCCCTCCAGCGAGGTGACCTCGTCGAGGCCGAGCCGGGTGACGTCGACCAGCACGTCCGGCGTGGCCACGCCCAGCTTCATCAGGTCGACCAGGTTGGTGCCGCCGGCCAGGAACGCCGCGCCGGGCTCGAGGCCGCCGGCGGTGTCGGTGGCGGTGCGATAGGTGAAGGTCTTCACTGGGCTGCCGCCTCTTTGATGGCCGGAACCATGTTCGCGTACGCGCCGCACCGGCACAGGTTGCCGCTCATCCGCTCCCGGACCTCGGCGTCGCTGAGCAGATCGTCGCCGCCGCCGTCGGTGACCGCGCTCGGCCATCCCTGTGCGACCTCGTCGAGCATGCCGACGGCCGAGCAGATCTGGCCCGGCGTGCAATAACCGCACTGGAAGCCGTCGTGCTCGAGGAACCCACGCTGCACCGGATGGTCGATTCCCTCGATCGTGGTGATCGGGGTGCCCTGCTGGGTGACGGCCAGGATCAGGCAGCTGTTCACCCGGCGGCCGTCGAGCAGCACCGTGCAGGCGCCGCACTGGCCGTGGTCGCAGCCCTTCTTGGCGCCGGTCAGGCCGATGTGCTCGCGCAACGCGTCCAGCAGCGTGGTGCGCGGGTCCAGGTCGAGCTCGTGCTCGACGCCGTTCACGACGAGGATCATGTGGGGACTGCCTACCCCGCCGGAAGTGATTCAACCGCTTCCGCTCGGGTACGGGCCATGCATGCGAGTCGTCATCGTCGGAGCCACCGGCAACGCCGGAACCGCCCTGCTGCGCCGTCTGGCCGCGGAGCCCGATGTCGAGGTCGCCGGGGTGGCCCGGCGGCTGCCCGACCCGGTCGGCGCGTACGCCGGTGCGACCTGGCACTCGGTCGACATCGGGGCCGAGGACGCCACCGAGCGCCTCACCGAGGTGTTCACCGGAGCGGACGCCGTGGTGCACCTGGCCTGGCAGATCCAGCCCAGCCACGACCAGCACCTGCTCTACCGCACGAACGTGCTGGGCAGCCGGGCGGTGGCCCGGGCCGTGCTGCGGTCCGGGGCCCGCGCGCTGGTGCAGGCGTCGTCGGTCGGCGTCTACTCACCGGGGCCGAAGGACGCCTTCGTCCGGGAGAACTGGTCGCGCAACGGGGTCCTCGCGTCCTCCTACAGCCGCCACAAGGCCCAGGTCGAACGGATGCTGGACGCCGTCGAGTCGGAACATCCGACCCTGCGCGTGGTCCGCCTGCGCCCCGGCCTGATCTTCCAGCGCGCGGTCGGCACCGAGATCGCCCGGTACTTCGCGGGCCCACTGTTGCCGGCGCGCCTGCTGAGGCCGCAGTGGATCCCCGCCGTCCCGTCCCACCCGTCGCTGCGCCTGCAGGCGGTGCACGCGGACGACGTGGCCGACGCGTACGCCCGCGCCGTCCTCTCCGACGTGCACGGCGCCTTCAACATCGCCGCCGGCCCGGTCCTCGACCCGCAGGTGGCGGCCCGGGCCTTCCACGGCATCCGCGTCCCGGTCCCCGGCGCGGCCCTGACCGGCGCCGCCGCCCTGTCGTGGTGGCTGCGCCTGCAGCCGATCGACGCCGGCTGGGTGCGGCTCGCCCTGAAGGCACCGCTGATGTCCTGCGACCGCGCCGCCACCGAGCTCGGCTGGCGCCCCACCCAGGACGCCGTCGAGTCCCTGAGGGAACTGATCGCCGGCATGGCCGACCGCGCACACGGCGACGGCCCGCCCCTGTCGGCCGACCCCGACCTCCCGGGCCGCTTCGGCGGCCTGCTCCGCGGCCGCCTGCCCGGCACCGGAAACCCCTACTAGGCGACCAGCGGTAGGCGGTCGGTCATCTGGCTCAGGGCCTCGGTGCCGTCGACCGGGCTGGAGAACAGGTAGCCCTGGCCCAGAGGGCAGCCGAGCCAGGCCAGCAGGTCGCGGTGGGTGGTGCTCTCGATGCCCTCGGCGATGACCGTCAGGCCGTACTGGCGGGAGAGGGCGACCATGCCCTGCACGCGGGTCAGCTGGTCCTGGCTCTGGGCGATGTCGTCGATGGCCGACTTGTCGATCTTCACCACGTCCAGCGGCAGGCCGTCGAGCTCGGAGCCGAAGTAGTCGACCGCGATGCGTACGCCATGGTCCCGAAGGTCCTGCAGGACGGGGCGGATCGACTCGTTCTCCCCGGCCAGCGCCGTCTCGTTCAGCTCCAGCATCAGGGCGTGCGGTGGCACGGCCGCCTTGGCCAGGGCCTGCTTGATCTCGTCGGCGAAGCCGGCCTCGCGGAACTGGCGTACCGAGACGTTGACGCTGACGTACGGCTGGCGGGACCGCGGCAGGATGCGGCGCCACTGGGCGACCGTGTGCAGGGCCTGCTCCAGCACCCAGCGGCCCATCGGGACGACCAGGCCGCTCTCCTCGGCCACCTCGATGAACTCGGCCGGCTGGACCACGCCGCGGGTCGGGTGGTGCCAGCGGACCAGGGCCTCGTAGCCGACCGGCTCGTCGGTGCCGAGGTCGACGATCGGCTGGTAGGCGAGCAGGAAGTGTCCCTCGCGGGCCGCGTGGTCCAGCGCCGAGCGCAGCTCCAGCCGCTCGACCATCGCGCCGTGCAGGTCGGCCTGGTAGCGGCGCCACTGGTTCTTGCCGGCGCCCTTGGCCACGTACAGCGCCAGGTCGGCCTGGCGCAGCAGCTCGTCGGCCGAGTCGGCCTCGGGCGTGGTGGTGATGCCGATGCTGGCCACGGCCATGATGGTGGTGCCGTCGTCGAGCGGCACCGGCTCGGCCAGCGCGGTCAGGATGCGCTGGGCGGTCTCCTCGACCGCGCCCGGGTCCTGCACGTTCTCGACCAGCGCGGCGAACTCGTCGCCGCCGAGACGGGCCGCCGTGTCGTCGGCCCGCAGGGCGCCGGCGATCCGGTGCGCCACCGTGATCAGCAGCTGGTCGCCGACCGCGTGGCCGAGCGTGTCGTTGACCTTCTTGAAGTCGTCCAGGTCGATGAAGAGCACGCCGACGACCGAGCCGTCGCGGGCGCCGCGGTGCAGCGCGTGCCCGAGCCGGTCGTGGAACAGGACCCGGTTGGCGAGCCCGGTCATCGAGTCGTGGAACGCCTGGTGGATCAGCTCCTGTTCGAGGCGGCGGCGCTCGGTGACGTCCCGCAGGGTCACGACCACGCCGGCCACCGTGGGATCGGATCGCAGGTCCTGTGAGTGCATTTCCAGGAGCACGGGGGTACGGCGGTGTCCGACGGCCCGGAAGTCGAGCCCCTCCTGCATCGTGTCGCCGGCCCGGATCGCGGCCAGCACCTCGTCGAGCCGGCCCCGATCGCCCGGGTGGATCACGCCGGGCAGCAGCGTGCCGCTCGGGTCGCGGCCGAGCACGGTCGCCGCCGACGGGCTGGCGTAGCGGATCCGGTCCAGCTCGTCGACGATGAGGATGACGTCGGCGGTGTTCTGCACGAGGGTGCGGAAGTACGTCTCGCTGTTGCGCCGGATCACCTCGTGGCTGAGCTCGATCCGCTCCAGGGCGAGCGCCGCCTGCCCGGCCAGCACCTCGACCGCCCGCAGCAGGCCCGGCAGCAGCGGGCTGGGCGCGCCGACGTGCAGCACGCCGAGCAGGGAGGCGCCGGCCGGGCGGTCGCCGAGCATCATCGGGCTGCGCAGCGTCATGCTGAAGTTGGTGAGCCGCACCGCGACCGCCCAGTCGACGTCGCGGGTGGGCACGATCCGGGTCGGCCCGCCGTCGCCTCCGTCGACCGCCATGGCCAGGACGACCCCGTGCGGGGTGTCCGGCGGCAGCAGTTCGGCGACCGCGACGCGTACGGCCGCGTTGACCTCGTCCGTGGCATTGGCCGAGACCAGCGCGGCCGAGGCCCGGCGGAGCGCCCGCTCCCGGGCCAGGGCGAGCCGGTGACTGGCCATGATCCCGGCCATGCGCACCAGGACCAGCAGGAAGGTGACCGCGCTGAGGATCGCCACGACGGTCAGATCGGGCACTTCGCCGTCGCGGAACATGCGCACCAGCAGCACCGCCGGCGCCATCATCGAGGCCAGGCCGAGCAGGGCCAGCCGCGGCCGGGTCAACTCGGTCTCGGCGGCCGGGGCGGCCCGGCTCAGCTCGATCATCGACGGGTGCAGCGCGGTCAGCCCGGCCGCCGCGAACAGGGCGAAGTGGCCGACGGCGGCCGCGCTCGCGGACAGACCGAGCTGGAAGACGATGTCGCCGGCCAGCGAGACGAGCAGGCCGGCGCCGAGGATCCGCCCGGCCGCGACCGGGCGGCCCGCGGTCAGCAGGCGGGTCAGCAGGCCCAGCAGCAGCAGGTCGGCCAGGGGGAACGCGACCGTCGACCAGTCGTCGGCCGCCTTCAGGTCGGGTCCGAGCACGAAGCTCCAGGCGAGCAGCGCCACCCCGGAGGTGAGGGTGAGCGAGTCGAGCAGGGCGGCCCGGTCGCGCAGGCCGCCGGTGCGCCGGCGGATCAGCACGAGCAGCACGCCGGCGAGGACCGGATAGCCGACCAGGGCGAGCACGCCGCCGGCCGTCGACAGGCCCGGCACGTGGTCGAGGGCCCAGGCGGGCGCACGATAGGCGGCGGCGCCGAAGGCGGAGAGCACGACGGCCAGCCCCAGGAGCCGCCACGGCATGCGGTCGGCCGGCTGGTTCCGGCGTACGCCATGAGCGACGGCGGCCACCGCCGAGAGACCGCCGATCACGCGCACCAGGCTCTGCGCGTCGGCCGGCGCGAGCACGAAGAGGACGGCGATCAGCGCCATCCAGCCACCGAAGGCGGCGGCCCAGCGTGCCGGCATCCTGTCCTTGCCTCCACTCCGCGCTCGGTTCTGCGGGGTGCCAGATCGGCCCGGCACGGGGTGACCTGAGTGAAACCGGCACAATCGTCATGTGCTCCTCGAGTTCATCCGCGGCAACACCGTGCTCGCGCCCGTGCCCTTCGTCCCCGAGCTCTCGCTTTTTCAGGCGGAGGAGCCGATCGCCCTGTGGGAGAAGACGGAGGAGGCCGGCGCCGAGCAGCCGCCGCCGTTCTGGGCGTTCGCCTGGGCGGGCGGTCAGGCGCTGGCCCGGCACGTGGTCGACCATCCCAAGCTGGTGAGCGGGCGCAGCGTGCTCGATCTGGCGACGGGGTCGGGGCTGGTGGCGGTGGCCGCGGCCAAGGTGGGTGCGAGCCCGGTGACGGCCAACGACGTGGATCCGTACTCGCTGGCCGCGGCCGAGGCCAACGCGGAGGCCAACGGCGTGAAGGTACGCACGGTGGAGGCCGACCTGCTGGACACCGACGATCCGTACGGCGTGGTGCTGGCCGGCGACGTCTTCTACAGCCGCGAGATGGCGGCCCGGGTGCTGCCTTTCCTGCGGCGCGCGGCCGGCCGGGGCAGCCTGGTGCTGATCGGCGACCCGGGCCGGGCCTATCTGCCGTCCGAGGGCCTGACCAAGCGGGCGTCGTACGACGTGCCGGTGCCGGTGTCGCTGGAGAGCGTGCCGGTGCGCCACACGACGGTCTGGCAGCTCATCCCTTCAAGATTTTGAGCAGGGCGAACCCGTCCTCGACGACGTCGTCCGGGGCCGGGCCGTCCGGTTCCGTCCTCGTGCGGGGCGAAGGCATGAGGATGGCCCGGCCGACGCCGGCGCGGCGGCCGCACTCGATGTCGCGGCGCGGGGTGTCCCCCACGAACCAGGACTTCTCGGGCTCCACGCCGAGCGCGTCGGTCGCGTGCCAGATCATCTGCGGGTTCGGCTTGCGGACGCCGGCCTCGTCGCTGTAGATCTGGGCGGCGAAGAGGTCGCCGAGGCCGGCCTTGTCGAGGAAGTCGCGGTGGGCCGCGCCGGACAGCGAGTTGCTGACCACGGCGAGCGGGATCTCGGCCCGGTGGGCAAAATTCAACATTTCCGGTACGCCCGGACGAAGCGCCCAATTGTCGCGCCACGCCCATTCGTATGCCAATTTCCGCACCGCCCCGCGCACCGGCACCTGAGCCGCCGGCGGCCAGCCGGGCAGGATGAACCGCTCGAACACCTCGGCCTGGCTCAGCTCGTCCGGCCAGTCCTCGTCGCGCCACCGCGCGTACGCCGCCGCGCCCTCGGTGACCGACCGCTGGATCTCCCCCGGCGTCAGGGCGCCCCGGGTCAGGTTGAAGATGCGCAGAACGAGACCGGGCGGGGCGCTGCGCTGCGGCGGCGCGTCCGCCAGTACGCCCCCGAAGTCGAGGAGAAGCGCAGCCGGCCGCATATCAACGAACGGTACCCAATGTCCAGGCCCGGACACCCCCGACAATGCCCGCCGTGTTCGGCACCACCACGACGTCGTCGCCCATGCGGGCCAGCTGGGCGGGAGTGATGAGGCGGGAGTTGCCACCGCCCAGATAGACCCGGTCCCACAGGAAGACCGGGCGCAGCCCCTCGATGACGTTGCGGACCCGGCGCGACCAGAGGGCGTCACCCAGGCGGCGCCGCTCGTGCTCCCCGATGTACGTGTCGTAGGACATGCCCCAGCGCACCGGCGCCTGCGACATCTCCAGGTGCGGGGCGAGCTTGCCGCCGTCGAACAGGGCGCAGCCGAGCCCGGTGCCGAGCGTCAGCACCAGCTCGCAGCCGGTCCCGGCGACCACGCCGGCCCCGTGCACCTCGGCGTCGTTGAGCACCAGCGTCGGCATGCCGAAGGCGTCGGCCAGCGCCGTGCGCGCGTCGAACCCGCTCCACGCCTCGACGAGCTCGGGATCGACCTTCGTACGGGGCCCGCTGCGCGTCACGTAATGCGGGGTCGCGACCACCACGCCGTGCCGCAGCATGCCCGGCATGCCGACGGTGACCCGGTCGGCGCTGGGCAGGCGCTCCCCCAGCTGCACCAGCGTCTTCACGAAGAGGTCGGGCGGCAACGGGTACGGGGTCGGCACGCGCAACGGCTGCGCCCGCATCGTGCCCGCCTCGTCGAGCACGGAGCCCTTGATGCCGCCGCCGCCGCAATCGATCGTCAGGGTGAAAGCCACGCCGTCAGTTTGCATGGAGGACACCTCCTCGCCTAGCGATTGTGACCGGCGTGTGTGGCGTTGGGTAGGGTCGACGGCCGTGCGAGTAACTACCCGGAATGCCTCCTTTCAGCAGTGGCAGGCGCTGCTCACGAACCGGACGAAGCGGCACCGCGCCGGGTCGTTCCTCGTCCATGGCGTGCGCCCGATCTCGCTGGCCCTGGATCACGGGTGGGCGGTGTCCGACCTCATTTATCCCGACAATCACTCTTTATCGACATGGGCCCGAGACGCCCTCGGCCGTTCAGGAGCCCGGCCGGTAGCGATGGCGCCCGATTTGTTCGCCGAGCTGGCCGACAA
The DNA here is from genome assembly GCF_900215205.1 of Paractinoplanes atraurantiacus. GTDB lineage: Bacteria > Actinomycetota > Actinomycetes > Mycobacteriales > Micromonosporaceae > Actinoplanes > Actinoplanes atraurantiacus. Next base: position 90,981 of record NZ_OBDY01000010.1, on the reverse strand, counting down.
GGAGTCCGCCGAACTGGTCGCTGTCGTTCGCATTCCTGAAATGTCTGATTTGCCGATGGCGGATGACCCGCATCTGCTGGTGGTCGTCTTCGACCGGCCGTCGACGCCCGGGAACATCGGCACGCTGATCAGGTCGGCCGACGCGTTCGGGGCGGCGGCCGTCGTGATCACCGGGCACGCCGCCGATCCGTACGACCCGAAATCGGTCCGGGCCAGCACGGGCTCGCTCTTCGCCCTGCCGGTGATCCGGGCCGAGGGGCACGAGGAGGTGCTCAGCTGGGTGTCGCGGCTGCGCGCCGATGGGCTCCCGGTCGAGATCGTCGGGACCGACGAGCACGGCACGGTGGACGTGGCCGACTACGACCTCACCGGGCCGCGCGTGCTGCTCGTCGGCAACGAGACCACTGGGCTCACCGCCGCCTGGCGCGAGGCGGCCGACGCCATGGTCCGCATCCCGATCACCGGCGCCGCCAGCTCGCTCAACGCGGCCACCGCCGCCACCGTCGTGCTCTACGAGGTCAGCCGGCAGCGGTCGCACGGATCCGCACGCGGGTGATCGCGCGGCCGGTCACCTCGGTCACCTCGGCCGTGAACTCCGGCAGCGCCACCACCTCGCCCGGGCAGGTCGGAATGTGCCCGAGCGCCTCCAGCACCATGCCCGCCACCGTCGTGGAGTCGCCCGCCGGGTGGAAGCCGAGGTCGGGCAGGTCGTGCACCGGGAACGAGCCGGGCATCAGCAGCGCGCCGTCCGGCTCGTGGACCACCGCCGCCACGTCCCGGTCGGTCTCGTCGTAGATCTCCCCCACGATCTCCTCGACCAGGTCCTCCATGGTGACGATGCCGTCGATCGCGCCGCGCTCGTCGACCACGAAGGCCAACTGCCGGCGCTCGCCGCGCAGCTGCATGAGCGCGTCGGAGACCCGCAGCGTCTCGGGCAGGAAGACGCCCGGCCGGCAGTGCTCGTCGACCGTGCCGCCGACGTCGACCAGGTCGCGCAGGTGCACCGTGCCGACCACGTCGTCCAGCCCGGCCGGGCCGACCACCGGCGCCCGCGAGTGGCCGCCGTCGATCAGCAGGCGCAGCGCGTCGTGGGCGGACGCGCCGCTGGGCAGGGTGAGCACGTCGCGCCGGGGCACCAGGATCTCCCGCAGGATCCGGTCGGCGATCTCGAAGGCGCCGCTGATGATGGTCCGCTGCTCGGCCGAGAAGTCCTGCTGGGCCGCGACCATGTCGCGGATCTCCTCGGTGGTGACCTCCTCGCGCTGGGCCGCCGGGTCGCCGCCGGCCAGCCGGACGATCAGGTTGGTGGAGGCGCCCAGCAGCCAGACGGCCGGCCGCGAGATCATCGACAGGACGTCCAGCGGGCGGGCCACCAGCAGGGCCCATCCCTCCGTACGCTGCATGGCGATCCGCTTGGGCGCGAGCTCGCCGATGACCAGGGTGACGAAGGTCAGCAGCACGGTGACGATGAAGATGGCGGCCGGCTCGGCGGCGCCGCCCAGGAAGCCCAGCGGCCCGACGAGCGGCTCGGAGAGCGACACGGCGGCGGTCGCCGAGGCCAGGAAGCCGGCCAGCGTGATGCCGATCTGAATGGTGGCGAGGAACCGGTTGGGGTCGCGCGTCAGCCGGGCGAGCACCCGTCCGCCACCCGACTGCCGTTCGAGCCGCTGCACCTGGCTGTCACGCAGCGAGACCAGGGCCATCTCGCTGCCCGAGAAGACCGCGTTGACCAGGACCAGCACGAGCACCAGGACGATTTCGCCCATTCGCCCGATTTTAGAGCATGTCAGAAACGCGCAAAGGAACGGATCGGCATTCGGGGCCCGAACTTCGGCGCGCCGATGCCGCCGTGGGCGAGCAGATCGCAGACCCGGCCCCGGTGACCGCGGAACGGCTCGAGCAGCTCCAGCATGCGCTCGTCGGTGCCGCGGGCCTCGCCGGCCAGCGCCCAGGCCACCGTGTTCGGGATGTGGAAGTCGCCGACGCTCACCGCGTCCGCGTCGCCGTAGACCACCCGGACCACCTCGGCCGCCGTCCACGGCCCGATCCCCGGCAGCGCGACGAGCCGGCGGGTCGCCTCGGCCGAGTCGGCGCAGCGCTCCAGCCGGCCGGCGACCTGGGCGGCGCGCTGCAGGGCCTGGGTGCGGCGCTGCTCGACCCCGAACGGGTGGAACTCCCAGTAGGCCATGGCCGCGATCGCGGCCGGGTCGGGCGGCAGCACCAGGTCGGCCGGGCCCGGCGCCGGCTCTCCGAGGGCTTTGCAGATTCCCCGGTACGAACGGTGGGCTTCCTTGCCGGTGACCTTCTGCTCCAGGATCGCGCGCAGCACCCTGGGGAAGACCAGGCCGGTGGACGGCATCCGTACACCGGCGAAGGTTTTGGCCAACCGCGCGACGAGATCATGGCTCGCCGCTTTCTCGGTGAAGCCGTCGAGATCGTCACGGAGACCGGCGATCGCGTCGGCCCGGTCGATGATCCACTCGGCGCCCGGACCGTAGCCCGTGGCCTCTATGCCGGATTTATCGCGACTCAGGTGGATCGTGGCGGGGCCGTCGGGAGTGCGAGCAGCCAGCCAGAGATCGTCGCTGGTGAAGCGGCCGCACGGGTCGTGCTTGGGGACCAGGAGCGGGCCGACCGAGGCGCCGAAGTGATAGCGCGGCGGCGTCGTCAGCCGGCGGGTCACCTCGGAAGTCACCGCAACACTGTGCCACCTTCGGCGGCGATTGCCCAGGCAGACCGATGGCCCTGACCGCGCTCCCGGTCAGGGCCATCGGAGGGGCGACCGGACACCCGAGTCGGTCCGGACCGCCGTGGGAGCGATTGCCGCCGCACGTCGTCCATCAGGGGGAAGGACGACTCATCCGGCGGGGATGGGGGGTCCCGGCCGGGACGGGGCCATGTCGGTGGCCTCGCCCCGGCCGGGTTCACCGCCGGTGTGGCGGCGCCGCTCCTCGATCTTTAGCGTCCGCGGCCGTTGCGGACCGTGATCCGGACGGCGTCGTACGCGGGGATCTGGTTGGCGCGCTGCATCATCGGGATGCGGTGCGAGCCGTCACCGGCCCACGAGGCGCACTGCGCGGTGCCCGCGGTGGGCAGACCCGGAACCTGGATCTGCACCGAGTCCGGCGTCGCGCTGCCGCGGCTGTCCTCGGTCGCCACGAAGAACGCGGGGACCGGGTCCGGCGCCGGAGCGGCGTTGGTGTTCTCGAGCATCCGGCACGCGGTGTGGAAGTGACCGCGGACCAGGCCGTTCTGCAGGACCGAGCTCTCCACGTAGTAGCCACCCTGGCCGGCCGCGAGGAAGCGGTCACGGATCAGGTTGCGGGTGCTGACGGTCAGCGTGAACGGGGTGTTGGGCGCGACCTGGCGCGGCGCCTGCGTGATCAGCAGGGTCGGGTTGTTCGCGGCCTCGCCGACCTCACCGAACTCGGTGGAGACGCAGCGGTTGCCGTTCTGGAAGCCGTCGTGCGGCGTGAGCTGGCTGGTGTCGCAGCTGTTGGTCAGGATGCCGAGGCCGGCGCCGGGGGGCGGCGTGGTCTGCGACTCGGTCGGCTGCGGGTCCGGCTGGTCGCCGTTGTCACCACCCTGCTGGCCGCCGTTGTCGCCGCCCTGCTCGCCGCCGTTGTTACCGCCCTCTTCGGCGGGGGCGCTCGCGCTCGGCTCGCCGGCGGCCGGCTCGTTGGTGGCCGGGGTGGTCGGCGGCGTGGTGGCCTGACCGTTGTTGCCGACGTTGTTCATCACCCAGTTGCGGCACCGGGTACGCAGCGTCGAGACCGACACCGTGTCGCCCGCACCGTCGTCCGCGTGCTGGGTCACCCTGCCGTTGTTGGTGGTGTAGGTGCCCTTACGCGTCTTGGTGGACAGTTCGGCCGGTGGCGGCGCCTGGATCCGGTCGCAGGCGCTGAGCGCCTTGCGCTGGTTCCGGTCGGTGCTCGCGTTGGAGACCTGAGTGACGGTCACGATGCCGCCGAAGGCGACCAGCGTGGCTGCCACCGCGATGATCCGGCGTTTTCCGCTGAACCAGTTGTTGCTCCTGGCGGCGCGCCGGTACTTGGACCTTCGCATGGGGTGAACCTTTCTCTTACGCGACTCGGACGGCGGCTGGGGCTACCGCGCCCGGAAGATGCGCATGGTCGTGATGACGCCGGCCACGAGCGCGGCGGCGAGGACAAGGAGGATCACAGTGGTGTTGACGCCTGGTACGCCGCTGTTGCTGCTGGCGGCTTGGAGCATCTGCCCGTCCACTGGGACCGGTCCCTTTCCGGCCGCCGCGGGGGCGGGAGCTGTGGGCAGCGACCCGTAGTCGACGATGCCCGTCGACTCGAGCAGCGTGATGTGGGTCAGCACGAACTGGTTCGTCTGCTGGGCGAGCTTGCGGACGCTGTCGTTGCGGGTGCTGGCCCGGATCGTCGCGATCGCCGGGAAGATCTTGCCGTGCGCGGCGCGGAGCCGGTCGACGAAGATCTGGTCGAACTGGGTGCCGGTGGCGTTGCGCATCTCGCTCAGCCAGTACTGCTGGTCGCTGTTCGGCTGGTTGGGCAGGTCGATGCCGAGCTTCTTGGCCGCCGCGCGGTCGAGGGCGTCGAGGGTGACGTGCTGAGCCGCGATGGCCTTGCCGATCGCCACGACGCGAGGGTCGTTCGACTTCTCCTGGGCCATGTTGCCGGCCGGGATCTCCCACAGGCCGGCCAGGCGGACCTTGATGACAAAGTCCTTGTCGGCCGCGGTGACCGCGCCGGCGCCCTTGTCGGACAGGCCGGTCGCGGCGGGAACCGGTACGCCGTCACCGCCGGCCGCGTGGGCCGGGACCACGGGGGCGATCAGGAACGCCAGAATCGCCGCCGAAATGCCCACCAGCAACCGCGAACGCATTTTCTCCAACCTCCGATCAAGCAATTCTTAAAAGACGATTAAGTCAGTAGCTGTAGTCACTACCGGTGCCGGAGTCGTCGCTCGAGGAGGCCGCGCCCGCGTCGTCCGCGGAATCGTCCTTCGGCGGTGCGACCGCCTTCGAGATGGCCGGAAGGCAGGTGAGGTTCTTGGCGCCGTCGGGCTGGATCACGAACCACTTGCCGGCCACGTTCTGGCCCTTCCACGCGTGCGGCTTGGTGTCGCCGATGTACGTGTAGAGCGGCCAGCCCTTCAGCGTCAGCTGCTTCGAGCCGTCCGAGCGGGTGATCGTCCCGACCAGCTTGGAGTCGACGCCCTTGAGGGTCGGCTTGCCGTCGGTGGTCAGCGCCGCCGGCCAGACCTTGAGGCAGTCACCCTCGCAGTTGGACTTGGCCGGGCTGTTGCTGTCGTTGTCGAACCGGTACAGCACCTGCTGTTCCTCGTTCTCGACGACCTGGCCCATGCGGGCGACCTTGGTGCCGGTCAGCGTGTTGGTCTCCGCCTCCTCGCTCAGCTCGGGAGCGGCGTCCTCGGAGCCGGGAGGGGCGGTGGCGTTGGGGTCGGCCTGCGCGTTGGGGTCGGCCGTGGCGTTCGGGTCGGCGGTGGCGCCGGCGGTGGCCGCCACGTTCTCGGAGGCGGGCTCCGCGGCGTTTCCGTAGTCGGCGGCGGCGTTGCTGCCGTATCCGGCCGGGGCGCAGCCCTGCAGTGCGAACGCTGCGGCGATGGCGGTGCCGACAACCATCAACTTTCGCTTCTCCGGGAACACGTGCCCTCCATGGTTTTCATGCATCTGGCGTTTCCGGGCTGTAGTACGCGCCGGGGATCGTCCAGGGTTGAAAAAAGGGCCGATCAATTTCCCAGTTTTTTGTTTGAACCCTTCGGCCGCCGCCTACGTACTAGATCTCTTCGCCTCGAACACAAAAAAGGCCCGGCCAATTCGGCCGGGCCTTTCCGTGATTAATTGATTACGGAACGCGAACCAGGGTGTCGCCGGAGGGGACCTCCTGCACCTGGACGTGCGCGATGTCCGCGCGCGGCGTCGCGGTGACCGCCTGCAGCAGCAGCGGCTGCGAGTTGGCCGCGGTGCCCCAGCCCTTGGTGCCGACCGTCCACGAGACGAGCGGCTCGGTGGTGCCGTCGGTGTGCACGGCGACCAGCCGGCACGTCTTGGGCCCGGTGATGTTGGAGATGGCGAACTGGATCTGGGTGCCGAAGTCCTTCTGCTCGAAGGCGACCGAGGCCTGCACGCCGGTGCGCGGGTCGGCGCCGTCGAAACGCTCGCCGGTCAGGTCGGGGCCACCGATGCCGGGGCCCTGCCCGCTGTTGGGCAGCGGGTCGGTCTGGCTGCTGCCGCCCTGCGCGGTGGTGTTGCCGGTCGTGCTGCCGCCCTTGTCGCCGACGACCTGGCCGCCGACGAAGAAGGCGCCGATCGAGAGCATGGCGAAGATGACGACGGCCGCGGCCAGCGAGTAGAGCCGCCGGCTGTTGGCCCGGTGACGCTCGTGCGCGACCTCGCCGATCACCTTCTGCAGCATGAAGCCGTCGCGCCGGGTCTCCTCGGCGGCGATCACCGACTGCGCGTCCACGTCGGCCAGCAGGTCGGCGACCTCGACGAACGACTCGAGCTCGTACGCGCATCGCGGGCACTCGATGAGATGGTCCTCGAAGCGCTCGGCATCGCGGCTGTCGAGCACGCCGAGGGCGTACGACGCGACGTCGAAGTGGTCTTCCTGTGTCATTCCGTCACCCCCCGCTGCTGCAACGCGGTCCGCAGTGCACGCAGAGCGTAGTACACCCGTGACTTGGCGGTACCCAACGGAAGGCCGAGCTTCTCCGCCGCTTCCGGCACCGTGCGGCCCCGGAAGTACGTCTCGATGAGGATCTCGCGGTGCGACTGGCTCAGCTCGCGCAGCGCGTCCGAGACTGTCATCGACTGCAGCACGCGGTCGGTGTCGTCGGCCGTGCTGGGGAAGCTCTCCAGCTCGCGGTCGTAGGTCTCGGCCGGCCGGGCGCTGGCACTGCGGTGATCGTCGATCGCGATCCGCCGCGCCACCGTGACCAGCCAGGGCCGCAGCGACTGCTGCCCCTGCGCGCCGAGCCGGTGCGCGTTGCGCCAGGCCCGCAGCAGGGTCTCCTGCACGATGTCCTCGGCGCGCTGCCGGTCACCACCGGTCAGCCGCAGCACGAACATCAGCAGGGGACCGGCGTGCTCCTCGTAGAGCATCCGGACCAGGGTGTCCTCGTGGCTGGGGCCGGTCGAGGGCGCAGCCTCGTGCCGCGGCGCCTGCCGGGGAATCACCGAACCACCATCGCCCACACCACGGCTCCCGTCGAGTGACTGCCACCGTCCACCGGAACGCTGTGTCATCAGGCCAACCCCGCCCGGCGCCAGCCGATCCTCGGCCACCGCATGCATCGATACCTCCGCCCGGAGCTTTCCCCGTCGCCTGAGATACGGCTGGGGACAGCCCTCGGGATCAACGCCGACGGGAAATTTTTCGGGAGCGGTCTCAAACGGTCCTCCGGTCTCGCGAGACTCCTGCGAAGAGTCACGAGGCGCGTGGGCAGACGATCAAAATTCATCGATCTGCACCGATATGACGGCCAGGGCAGCCGAATAATACTCAGCCACACCCGTCCCATGAAACGTCGTTCTGAGCAGCCTCGACGCACTACCGGTGCGGCATTACCGCTGAGTAGTTCCGTGCTTCCGCAGCGTTCCCGTCCCTGCTCACGGGAGCGCTCCCATTCTCGACCCGGAAGGGCAACTGGGCCGTTCAGGCAATGTCTGGACCCGTTCAGGTGATCTCCGCCGGATGCGCCCCGCTTGACCTGTTTGGTCCGTTCTGACGGCCACACTGAATTCTTGAGATCTTCATGATGTACGACTGCACGAAAGGCTCACCTCGCGCGTGTCGCGGTCACCGCCACGGTCGCGAAACTCATCACGAAGGAACCGCCGAGCGCGTCGATCGCCTCACCGGTCGCGGCGACGAGCGCCGCCAATTGATCCGGCGGCAGCGTCGTGTGCGCACCCTGGGCCGGCACCTGGTCGAGCCACTCGTCGCGGCTGTAGACGTGTTCCCAGTCCCACCGCCACCGCTCGGCCTCGCCGAAGACGCCCGCCTCCCGCATGCCGCCCTCGGCCGTGTCGAGCATGGACGAGTACATCTGCACGGCCGACGCCGAGGATCCGTACGCCCGGGCCATCATGCTCTCCGGCATCAACCGCTCGTAGACCTCCTTGAAGGCCGCGGCCGCCTCCGGCGACGGCTGGCCCGCGTTCCAGAACAGGGTCAGCCGGCCGCCCTCCCGCAGCACCGCACCGGCCTTGGCCGCGCCCGCGACCGGGTCGACCCAGTGCCACGTCTGCCCGGCCACCACCGCGTCGAAGACCCGCCCGCGCGGATCCCATTGCTCGACGGTCGCCACCTCGACGTCGAACCCGTCCCGCCGGCTGAAATCGGCCATCCGCGGATCGGGCTCGACCCCGAGCACCCGGCAGCCCCGCTCCCTCAGCGCGCGGGCCACGATCCCGGTGCCGATGCCGACGTCGAGCACCTCCGGCGCCACGAGCCGCTCGATCAGCGCGTCCGGATAGCGGGGCCGCGTCCGGTCGTACCGCCGCGGATCGATCCCGAAGGACTCGGCCACCTGTCGCTGTTGGTGAGGTTGAATGGGCATGCGCCCACTCTAGTGGGCAAGCGCCCATCCCGGTACCGGGCATGATGAGGGAATGCCGACCGGTGTTGCCCTGCGCGACGTACGACAGCAGCTCTTCGACGCCGCCGACCGCGTGCTGCGCCGCGACGGCGCCGGCGGGCTGACCAGCCGCGCCGTCACCACCGAGGCCGGCGTGGCCAAAGGCGTGCTGCACCGGCACTTCACCGACTTCGACGACTTCCTGGCCGCCCTGGTCGAGGACCGCGTCGCCGCCCTGCCGCACACCTTCGAGGCCCGCGCCGGCACGGCGACGGTCGTCACCAATGTGGCCGGCGCCCTGACCGAGATCTTCAGCCCGGTCGCGCTGCACATCGTGGCCCTGATCATCGCCCGCGACGAGCTGCGGGCCCGCCTGCGCCGCCACCGCCCCACCGGCATACCCCTGCTGACCGAGGCGGCGACGTTGCTGGCCACCTATTTGAAAGCCGAGCAGGACGAGGGCCGCCTCTCCCCGCAAGCCGACGCGGACACCCTGGCCCTGACCCTGATCGGCACCAGCCACCTGGTCTTCGCCGGCCACGAGGACACCCCACCCGATCCGGCGGAGGTCGAGAAGCTGGTCACCTCGGTCCTGGCCGGCGCCGCCTGATCAGCCCTCCCAGACGTCGACCCGGGGCAGCCCCCGCGCGGCCCGGGCGTCATCGACCATGCGCTGGATCAAAGCGGTTTTCCCCCGGGTGTACGCATCCGCCTCGTGCCCCGCCGCGGCCAGCTCCCGCTTGAGCCGCCCGTAGGCCGCCCGATCCTCCGCGTTGCCGAGAAGGTGGTCGCGCAGCAGCCGCTCGTTGCGGGTCGCCCACGACTCCACAGTCACCACGTGCAGGTGAACGACAAGCTCCCCGTCCCGCACCCGCCGGTAGAACAGCCGCTCCGGCATGCCCACGTCCACCCGCCGATAGCCGAGGGTCTCGAGCGCACCTTCCCGCTTCTCCACCACATCGAGCTCATCCACGGCCACCATCACATCAATCACCGGTTTGGCCGCCATTCCCGGCACAGAGGTACTGCCGACATGCTCGGCCGATCTGATCACCCCGGGAAGAGCCTCTTCGAGGCCCACAATGACGGCCACCGCCAGCCGGGGCCACCCCGGTTCGTACTCACGAATCTCGATCCCCATGAGGCGACCCTAATGGTGGCCGTCGCCGGTCTCCTCGGCCCAGACGCGCCAGTTGTCGAGGACGCCGTACAGCGACGGGGTGAGCCAGCCCGGGGCAGAGCGCCGGAAGACACCCGGGTCCATGCGGCCGGCGTCCGAAGGCAGGGCGCCCAGCAGATGCGGGACCATCTCGCTCAAATTGGCCCAGTGGACCAGCTCGGGGTTGGCCGGCCAGGCGCCGATGACCACGCCGGCCGGGATGCCGCGGCGGTTGAGAGCCTCCAAGGTCAGGGCCGTGTGGTTGAGCGTGCCCAGACCGGCCCGGGCCACGACGATCGTGCTGACACCGAGGGCGGTGGCCAGATCGGCGAACGTCCACGACTCGCCCGAGGGCCGCACGCCCATGGGCACGAGCAGGCCGCCGGCGCCTTCGACCAGGACCAGATCGTGCTTGTCGGCCTCGGCCCGGATCGCGTCGACCACCTCGTAGAGCTCCAGCGGCGGCAGGGAGGCGACCGTCGCGGCGGCCAGCGGCGCCATGGGCTCGGGATATTCGGCGAGCGTACGGGCGGTGTCGGGCCCGGCCAGCCGGCTGATGACCTCGATGTCGGTCGGCGCCCCGGTCGCGATACCGGTCTGCCCCGGCTTGATGACGGCAACCCGCAGCCCCGACGACTGCGCGGCGGCGGCCACGGCAGCAGTCACAATCGTCTTGCCGACGTCGGTGTCGGTACCGGTGACCAGCACGATCCCGCGCCACTCCCCCGACTCGGCCCGCCGGGGAGCGGCCTGGGCGGCGGGCGGCGCCTGCGCGGAGAGCTCAGCCGCGATCTCGTCCCCCAGCGCCTCACCGTCGGGCAGCTCATCGCCATCCAGCGCAGGCCCCACCGCCCCCGGCCCACTGCCAGGCGGCAACCCGACCGGCGCCGGCGACACCGGCACACCGCCGGGCGGCGACCCGACCGGCGCCGGCGAGACCGGCACGCTTCCAGGAGGCGGCCCGACCGGCGTAGGCGAGACCGGCACACCTTCAGGCTCGGGCTCCCCCGGCACCGACGGAGCCGGCTCCGCAGGAGCCGTCCCACCCGGCGCGGAGCCAGAACCGGACGACTCGCCGCCGGCACCAGACGTCCCGGCGGCAAAACCGGATGCCTGGGGGGCGGGACCAGCGGAACCGGCGCCAGAACCAGACGTCCCGGAGAAGAGACCAGCCGGATCGGCGGCACGACCAGACGTCCCGGAAGCGGAACCAGCGGGATCGGCGGCGGGGCCGGACGGCTCGGCTTGTGCCCTCTGGTGCGGCGGGAAGTCCGAGTGCCCGGCGAGCGAGGAGATGGCAGGGGTCACTACGGCCGAAAGCCCGCGGCCCGACCCTCCTGAAGCCCGCCACGCCCTAGGCGACATTTCGTCATAAGAAAGGGCATCGTGGGCGCGACGCAGCGTTTCTGAGGCCGAGAACTCCGGCTCGGCAGTGGTCGGTCCTTCGGCGCCAGAGGGCGCGCCCGGCTCGGCGGTGGCAGGTCCTTCAGCGCTAGAAGGCGCGCCCGGCTCGGCGGTGGCAGGTCCTTCAGCGCTAGGAAGCGCGCCCGGCTCAGCGGTGGCAGGTTCTCCGGCGCTAGAAGGCGCGCCCGGCTCGGCGGTGGCCGGTTCTTCGGCGCTCGAGAGCGCGGCCGGCTCCCCGGCATCCATGACGACCAGGTCGTGGGAGGACGAGGCCTTCGCCACCGCATCGGCAACGAGCGGCGAGTCCACCCGCCCTTGGTGGCCGTCGGCCGGCGAGGAGGTCGTCGGCACCGCGGGGTCCGAGGTGCTTCCCCGAACCGCTGCGGCGGGGACCAGCGTGGAAGGGGCCGGAGCCACCGCCGGCGCGGGGGCGGCGCGGCCCGGCAGCGGCGGGAACGTGAAGCCTTTGACGCCGGGGCGGCCGGTCAGGACCACGTTGGCCGTGGGGAGGCGGGTCACCACCTCGGTCACGTCCGGGGAGGACGGGCCGGTGGCGAGGGGGCGGGGCTTGCTACTCACGGGGCGCACTCCACGATCACGTCCAGGGCGCGGGCGAAGTCGGGACCGGTCACGCCCGCGTTGAGGGTCAGGCGCAGGCGGGAACTGCCGTCGGGGGTGGACGGCGGGCGGAAGCAGCCTACGGCGATGCCCCGGTCGCGGCAGTCGGCGGCCCAGGCCAGGGCGGCTTCGGGGCCGGGGGCCACAACGGACAGTACGCCCGCGGCCGGGCTCGCCACCTCGAAGCCGGCCGACCGCAGGCGGGCGACGGCCTGGGCGGCCCGGCCGGCCACCAGCGCGCGGCGGTCGTCGGCGGCCCGGGCGATCCGCAGGGATTCCTCGACTCCGGCGGCGACGGCCGGGGGCAGCGCCGTGTCGTAGATGAACGTCCGGCCGGTGTCGATCAGATGCTTGATGAACTGCGCGGGACCGGCCACGACGCCGCCGGCTCCGCCGAGGGACTTGGAGAGGGTCGCCGTGACGACGACGTCCGGCTTTCCGGCGAGGCCCGCCGCCGCGACGCCGCCCGCGCCCTCGGGGCCCAGCAGCCCCAGCGCGTGCGCGTCGTCCACCAGCAGGAGCGCCCCGCGGGAGGAGGTCACCTCGTGGAGCTCGGCCAGCGGCGCCAGGTCGCCGTCGACCGAGAACACCGACTCTGTCACGACGACCGCCGTGGAGGGAGCCTGGGCGTCGAGGATGGCGGCCACTGCGGACGGTGAATTGTGGGGCGCGACGATCGTCTTCGTGCCCGCCATGCGGCAGCCGTCGATCAAGGACGCGTGGTTGTACGCGTCGGAGACGATCACATCGCAGAGGGCGGCCATACTCCGTACGGCCGCAAGGTTGGCCAGATATCCCGACGAGAAGACCAGCGCCGCCGCCGTGCCCAGCCACTCCCCCAGCGAGGCCTCCAGCGAAGCGTGGGCCGATGTCGTGCCCCGGACCAGCCGAGAGCCGGTCGCGCCCAGCCCCCACCGCGCGAGAGCACCGGCCGCGGCCTCGGTCACCCGGGGGTCGCCGGCCAGGCCGAGATAGTCGTTGCCGGCCAGGTCGACGGCGGTCGCCCGGGGGCGCAACTGACGGGTGAGCCCCGCCTTGGCCCTGCTCGCGGCCAGGCGATCCAGCTCCTCCAGCCAGCCCGACAAGACACCTCCAGCGATCACGAGAATGGGAAACTATCACCCGCCACTGACAGTCCTACCGGCCGTGAAGGTCTGTAGGGTACGGGCATGCCCGAGATCCTCGAGATGGCCCGTGCCCAGGTTCTCGCCGGCGGGGCCGGCCTCGGCGAGGCGCAGATTCTCGAGGTGCTGCGCCTCGGCGACGACCATCTGCCCGAGCTTCTCCAGCTCGCCCACGACGTGCGTACGAAATGGTGTGGTCCTGAGGTCGAGGTCGAGGGCATCGTCTCGCTGAAGACCGGCGGCTGCCCCGAGGACTGTCATTTCTGCTCGCAGTCGGGGCTGTTCGCCTCGCCGGTGCGCTCGGTCTGGCTCGACATCCCGTCGCTGGTCGAGGCCGCCCGGCAGACCGCCGCGACCGGGGCCACCGAGTTCTGCATCGTCGCCGCCGTGCGCGGGCCCGACCAGCGCCTGATGGCCCAGATGCGCGAGGGCGTCAAGGCGATCCGGGAAGCGGTGGAGATCCAGGTCGCCGCGAGTCTCGGCATGCTCACCCGGGAGCAGGTGGACGAGCTGGTCGACATGGGCGTGCACCGGTACAACCACAACCTCGAGACCTGCCGCTCCTTCTTCCCGAGGGTGGTGACCACCCACTCGTGGGAGGAGCGCTGGAGCACCCTCACGATGGTGCGCGAGTCCGGCATGGAGGTCTGCTGCGGCGGCATCCTCGGGCTCGGCGAGTCGGTCGAGCAGCGGGCCGAGTTCGCGGCGCAGCTGGCCGAACTCGACCCGCACGAGGTGCCGATGAACTTCCTCAACCCCCGCCCGGGTACGCCGCTGGGCGATCAGCCGGTGGTCGAGGGCCGCGACGCCTTGCGCGCCATCGCCGCCTTCCGGCTGGCGATGCCGAGGACCATTCTTCGGTACGCCGGGGGCCGGGAGATCACCTTGGGCGATCTGGGTACGCGTGACGGGCTGCTCGGCGGCATCAACGCGGTGATCGTCGGCAACTACCTGACGACCCTGGGCCGTCCGGCCACCGAGGACCTCGCGCTGCTGGCCGAGCTGAAGATGCCGGTCAAGGCCTTGTCGGCGACGCTGTGACCTTCTGCGACCGCTGCGGCGAGGCGGCCGCCCGGGGCGACCACGCCGCCTGCGAGCGGGCGCGCGCCCTGGAGCCGCCGCGTTACTGCGCCGAGTGCCGCCGCCGGATGAAGGTGCAGGTGGTGCCCACCGGCTGGACAGCCACCTGCGTGGAGCACGGCACTCGCGCCTCTTAGTTGACGACCGGGTCCACCGAGTTCACCGGCCGCTCGACCGGCACCGGGAGGGTGACGCTGACCATCGCGCCGTCGCGCTCGGCCGGGCCGGCGCCCAGGCGGCGGAGCGTGCGCAGCATCGCCACGTTGTCGGCGGCCGCGTGGGCCACGACGGCCGCGAGGTCGCCGCGCTCGGCGTGGGCCATCAGGCGGCGCAGCAGGGCCGTGCCGATGCCGCGGCGCTGCCAGCCGTCCTCGATCAGGATGGCCACCTCGCCCAGGTCGCCCTCGGTGAGCAGGTTGGCCATCGCCACCACCCGGTCGCCGGCGATCGCCAGCAGTGTGCGGCCGGCTCCGGACGGCTCGAGCAGGCGGCGCAGGCGGGTGTCGGTGGGGCCGCCACCGCCCAGGTAGCGGCGCTGCAGCGTGGCCGCCGAGCTGCGCTCGTGCAGACCCCGCACCCCGTCCAGGTCGTCGGCCGTGGCCTGCCGGACGGTCAGCTCGGTGCCGTCGGGCAGCAGCAGCGTGGACTGCTCGCGCCCGCGGCGCAGCATCGCGCTGGAGAGCTCGACCAGGGCCTGCGCCCTCGCGTATTCGGCCGGGGTGAAGGCCGGGGCCGTGCGCAGCACCTCGAGGGAGCCGCCGGCCGGGTCGGCCAGCCGCATCCGCTCGGCGTCGTGGCCGGGGCCGCCGCTCAGCGGCTCGGGCCGCCAGCGCACCTCGGTCGCGTCGAGCAGCGCGACCAGCGCCTCGCCCAGCGTGTCGGGCTCGTGCACGAGCCGGCCGGCCAGGGCCAGCGCCCGGGTCGGCTGGTCGGCCAGGCCCTGCGCCTCGGCCCGGGCCACGAAGGCGTTGCGGCCGCGGCCCTTGGCGATCGCCGTGAGCAGCTCGGTCTCGTTCATCGAGTCGGGCGCGTCGACCAGGAAGTCGTCGACCGCGCCCGCCTCGGTGGTGTGCACCTGCACGGCCAGGATGTTTACCGACCGCAGAGCGAGGCTCGCGGTCAGGACGGAAAGGTAGCCCGGCCGGTCGTCAACCGTTGCCCGGATCCGCCACAGCGCCATCTCCGGCACTCCTCTCGGCGAGTCACGTCAGCTGTACCAACGCCAATACTGCCCCGCAGGTGTTAACCGGACATTGCTTGAGCTGGGATTTGGATGCGAGTCCCATCACATGGGGTTTGCCACCGCGGGCACGCTCGATGTGCTCAGGCGGTCGCCCAGGATGACGGCGGCCGCGCGGACCAGCTGGGCCACCCGGTCGACCTCGGTGACGTGGAAGGCCGCCGCCGGCAGCTCGTCGTCGGCGGAGCGGGCCAGCACCAGCACCAGGCCGTCGCGGCCGAACGGGGCCACCGCGTACTTGGTGTTGTCGGCGCCGGTGAGCGGCCGGGCCCGCAGCGGGGTGACCTCGGGGAGCTGGAGCGGGGAGGGCGCGCGCCAGCTCGCGTACGTCACGGCGGGCTCGCTGGCCAGGGCGCGGGGAGCTCCCGTACGGGAGGCCCAGTCGGCCGGGACCACGGCGGCCGCGGCCCAGTCGGCGGCCAGCAGGCCCGGCATGGCGTCGACCAGGGTGGCCAGGCCGTCGGCCGGGTTCGCCGCGACCTGGGCCAGCAGCTCGGCGTCGTGGCCGCCGTTGACGGGGGCGCCGATCGCCTTCCAGACGCCGTCGACCTGCACGCCCGGGATGGCGGCGAGACCGGCCAGGAGCCGTTCCACGCGGGAGGCGCCGGGCCAGACCACGGTGAAGTCGTCGACGGCGCGGCCGCCGAGTCGCTCGAGCACGACGACCTGGACGATGTCCGCGCCGGCGACGCCGAGCGTGCGCGCGACCTGGCCGAGAGCACCGGGACGGTCCGGCAGGGTGACTCGTACCCGCAGCAACATGCAACTCCTCCCGTCTTAGGGCGGCACAGCGATGCCGCCCTCCGGCGTACAGCGTGCCAACTCGGCATTTCGCCCCGGTTGCGCCGCCGTGTCAATCATTCTCAGCCCGCAAGTGACGCGACGTCACCGGGGTATCGTCATAGCGTGATCTGCCCAGCGTGTCGCGAGAAGCAGCACGACAAGTGCCGCGGCGGCTCCTGGTGCGACTGTCAGCACCGCCCACCCGAGCCGACCCCGCCCGCGACCGGCGCGCCCGGCCCTTAGACCTCGTTGCGCCTGAACGTGGTGTCCTCGGGAATCTGGAGGAAGAGCCCCCCGCCGAATCCCGGCGTCAGCGCGTCGGCCACGAACGCCCCGACATCGCGCCCGCTCAGCCAGCCCGGCTCGATCTCCCCGCCGTCCCAGTCCTCGGTGACGATCGGCGTGTAGACGTCGACCTCATGCAGCCGCACGGCCTTGCCCTCCGCCTCGGCCGCCAGCACCCGCATCAACATGGCCTGCGCCGCCCCGGTCACCGAGATCGGCCCCGACCCGGCCACGGCCAGCACCGACGCGATGCCGCCGAGCGTCAGATAGACCGAGTCGGCCCGGTCGACCAACGCCGGCAGAAACGCCCGGGCCACCATGAAATGACTCGTCAAATTGTCCGAAATGATCCGCTGCCACACCGCCGGGTCGAGTGACAAAAGTGGCGAACCCTCCCACCACTCCCCGAGCGACGCCACGACGGCATCGATAGGCCCGAGATCATCCGCCATCAAGAACCGCAGCCGGGACGCATCAGACAAGTCCGAAATGTCACCGACATACCCGTGCAGCCGGTCTGACTTGATCTTGCCCTCGAGACGCGTCAGCCGAGCGGGATTCCGCGAAGGCACGGCAACCACCGCACCCCGCGCGATCAATTCCTGAACGACGACAGTGCCGGCCCGGCCGGTGCCGCCCGCGACGACATGGACGCGCCCAGTGAGTGTCACCGCGCAACCGTATCGAAGATGGGCGCGCCTCCCTCGTACGGGCAAGATCTTGTGGATAACTCTGTGTATGAGCACCAGAAGTTGTGGACAACGCGTGCCAACCGACGCCGCGTGCGTCTTTTGTCGTACCCCTGGTGCACGATGATCGACGTGTCTGACGAAGCTGCCCTTCCCCGCGGCGGAAAACAAAATGACAAATCGGATGTAGACCCCGTCGGGCGGGTCTTGGGTACAGCCGATGCCACCCCGCTTCAGTTCTGGACGGCCGTGACCCCCGGCAGCTATCTGCAGCTCGACGACGTCGTGGTCACCAAGCGCGAACTGCCCGACCGCGAGCCGGTCACCATCGCCGGCGTGGTGACCCAGGTCCGCGCCCGCCACGAGGGCGCCCAGTTCGACTCCGACGTCTTCGCGATTGCCGACGGCACCCTGCCCGCGATGGTGCAGGAGGCGGCCGAGATCACCACGACCCGGGTCGACCCCGAGCTCTACGTGCCGCCCGCACCCGGCGCCGTCGTGCACCGGGCCTCCGGCGAGGCCCGCGACGCCGCCCTGCACTTCGACCGCATGGAGCGGCGCATCCCGATGGGCACCGGCCGCGACGGCGTCCCGGTCTTCCTCAACGCCGACTTCCTCGACGGCACCCGCGGCGCCCACGTGTCCATCTCCGGCATCTCGGGCGTGGCCACCAAGACCAGTTTCGCGACGTTCCTGCTCTATTCGGTCTTCCGCTCGGGCCAGCTCGGCGCCGACGGGGCCAACGCCCGGGCGCTGATCTTCAACGTCAAGGGTGAGGACCTGCTCTTCCTCGATCACCCCAACACCAAGCTCGACGAGAGCACGCGGGCCGCTTACAAGCTTCTCGAGCTGCCGGCCAACCCTTTCCCTGACATACGCGTGTACGCGCCCCCACGAGCAGGCGACTCCTCCGGTGCCCCCGACGTCAGCAGCCGCCTCACCGGCGTCGACGCGTTCTACTGGACGCTCGAGGAGTTCTGCTCGCTGCGCCTGCTGCCCTACGTGTTCGCCGACGCCGACGACGAGCGCCAGCAGTACACGATGGTGGTCCACTCGGTCACCGCCCACCTGAACCGCCACGCCGTCCCGGCCGAGGGCGGCATCAGCATCGACGGCCGGCGGATCGGGTCGTACGGCGATCTCGTCGACCACATCGTCGAGCAGCTCACCGACGACGACACCCGGTCGACCTGGGCCGGCAGCGCGGTCAACATGGGCACGGTCAACGCGTTCGCCCGCCGCCTGATCGGCAGCAAGCGCGACCTGGCCCGGCTGATCCGCGGCGACCTCGCCCAGCGCCGCCCGCACCAGATCAAGACCGCCGAGTCGGCCCAGGTCACCGTGGTCGACCTGCACAACCTGCCCGACCGCGCGCAGCGGTTCGTGGTCGGCGTGACGCTCAAGACCGAGTTCGAGGAGAAGGAGAAGTCCGGCACCGGCCGCCCGCTGCTGTTCGTCGTCCTCGACGAGCTGAACAAATACGCGCCGCGCGAGGGCACCTCCCCGATCAAGGAGGTGCTGCTCGACATCGCCGAGCGCGGCCGTTCGCTCGGCGTCATCCTGATCGGCGCCCAGCAGACGGCGAGCGAGGTCGAGCGCCGCATCGTGACGAACTCGGCCATCCGCGTCGTCGGCCGGCTCGACCCGGCCGAGGCGGCCCGCCCCGAGTACGGTTTCCTGCCGCCCGCGATGCGCCAGCGCGCCCTGCTGGCCCGCCCCGGCACGATGTTCGTCAACCAGCCCGACATCCCGGTGCCGCTGTGCGTGGAGTTCCCGTTCCCGGCCTGGGCCACCCGCAAGTCCGAGTCCGGACCGCCACCCACCTCCACCATGAAGTCGATCGTCCAGGGAGCCGATCCGTTCGCCGTCGTCGGCGGCCGCGGCGGTTCGCAAGACGACGACATCCCGTTCTAGGGTTCACCGATGCGCATCCTGCACACCTCCGATTGGCACGTCGGGAAGGTACTCAAGGGCCGTAACCGGCACGAGGAGCACATCCGCGTGCTGGCCCAGGTCGTCGAGATCGCCAGGGCCGAGCGGCCCGATCTGGTGATCATCGCGGGTGATCTCTACGACACCGCGGCCCCGACGGCCGACGCCACCCGGGTGGTCACGCGGGCGCTGTCGGCGCTGCGCAAGACCGGCGCGCGGGTGGTCGCGATCGGCGGCAACCACGACAACGGGGCCGCCCTCGACGCGCTGCGCCCGTGGGCCGACGCTGCCGGCATCGAGCTGCGCGGCTCGGTGCTGGCCAACCCCGAGGACCTGCTGATCACCGGGCAGACCGAGGAGGGCGAGCGCTGGCAGCTGGTGGCCCTGCCGTTCCTGTCGCAGCGCTACGCGATCCGGGCCGCGGAGATGTACGAGCTGACCGCGGCGGAGGCCTCTCAGACGTACGCCGATCATCTCGGCCGTTTGATCGCCAAGCTCAGCGAGCGGTTCTCCGACCCCGGCGTGATCAATCTGCTGACCGCGCATCTGACGATCTTCGGGGCCACCACCGGTGGCGGCGAGCGCGAGGCGCACACGGTCATGGGCTACGCGGTGCCCGCGACGGTCTTCCCGCAGAACACCCACTACGTCGCGCTCGGGCACCTGCACCGCTCGCAGCAGGTCATCGCCCCGTGCCCGACCCGCTACAGCGGCAGCCCGCTGGCGATCGACTTCGGCGAGGAGGAGAACGTCTCCTCGGTGGCCATCGTCGAGGTCGGCGTCGACCGGGCGGCCCGGGTCCGCGACGTGCCGATCTCCTCGGCGATCGCCCTGCGCACGGTCCGCGGCACCCTCGAACAGCTCGCGACGGTGAACCTTCCGGACGCCTGGCTCCGTGTTCTGGTGCGCGAGAAGCCGCGGGTCGGCCTGCGCGAGGACGTGCAGGAGCTGCTGCCCAACGCTCTCGAGGTGCGGATCGACCCCGAGATGATGCCGGACCGGACGGGAGAGCGGATGGCGCAGCGGGCCGGCCGGTCGCCGCGTGAGCTCTTCGGCGACTACCTGGACAGCAAGGACAACGCCGAGGACGGCGTCCGCGAGCTGTTCGACGAGCTGTACGACGAGGTGAGCACGAACAAATGAGGCCCATCAGGCTCGACATGGCCGGGTTCACGGTGTTCCGGGACGAGACCACCGTGGACTTCACCGACGCCGACTACTTCGCGCTGGTCGGGCCGACCGGCTCGGGCAAGTCGACGGTGCTCGACGCGATCACGTTCGCCCTCTACGGCACGGTCCCGCGCTGGGGCGGCGCCCGCGGCATCGGCAACGCGCTCGCCCCCTCGGCCACCGAGGCCCGGGTGCGCCTGGTCTTCGAGTCGGCCGGCGACCGCTACGTGGCCACCCGTGTCGTCCGCCGCGACGGCCGGGGCAACGTCAAGACGGCCGGGGCCGGGCTCCAGCTCATGCCGCCCGGCTTCGACGTGACCAAGCTCGACACCGGCATGGACCTCGACGACCTGGGCGAGGTACTGGCCGGCACCCCGGCCGAGATGGACGAGGCCGTGCTGCACGCCGTCGGCCTGCCGTTCGAGCAGTTCACCAGCTGTGTCGTGCTGCCGCAGGGCCAGTTCGCCGACTTCCTGCACGCCAAGCCGGCCACCCGCCAGCAGATCCTGGTCAACCTGCTCGGCCTGCACGTCTACGAGGAGGTGCAGACCAAGGCGACGGGGCGCGCGCAGACGGCCGAGGGCAAACTCGCCGTGGTCGATCAAAATCTGGCCGGGCTGGCCGACGCCACCGACGAGGCGGTCGAGGAGGCGCAGGCCCATCTCGTACGCATGCGGGAGCTCACGACCGCGGTCGAGCAGGCCGTGCCCGGGTTGCGCGACAAGCGCGCCGCCGAGGAGGCCGCGGCGGCGAAGCGGGACGAGCTCGACGCGGAACTCCGGCAGCTGGGCTCCGTGCGTACACCTGCGGGAAGCGTGGAAACCGCGGGCGTGACGGCCGCAGCGAGGGCGACCGCCGCCGAGGCCGCGGACGAGGTTCGCGCGGCCGAGGAGAAGGAGGAGAAGGTCCGCGGTGAGCTGGCCGCGGCCGGCGACGCGGGCTCGCTGAGCCTGATGCTCGACCGGCATGCCGAGTTGCAGCGGCTGACCGGGCAGGAGGAGTGGTTCGCGGGCGAGGTGTCGGTGGCCGACGTCGAGCACAAGGACGCGGTGGCGGCGCTGGAGCTCGCGCACAGTGAGCATCTGGGCGCGGCTCAGCTGCTCGAGCAGGCCCGCCTCGACTACACGGAGGCCCAGCGTACGGACCGGGCGGCCGCCCTGCGGGCGCATCTCGTGGCCGGCGACCACTGCCCGGTGTGCGAGCAGACGGTGACGACAGTGCCGGCCGTGCCCGAGGGTTCGGCGGTGCGGGCGGCCGAGGCGGCGGGCAAGGCGGCCCGGGCCGCCGCGGAGGCCGCCGAACAGGCGTGGAAGCAGCGGGACGCGGTAGCCCGCAAGCTGGAGAGCAACCTCGAGCGCAAGCGAGCCCAGTACGAGCACCACTTGTCGCGCCTGGCCGAGGCCCGCGCCGCGGTGGCCGAGTCGCCGGGCGTCGAGGCCCTCCAGCGACGGCTCGACGAGCTTTCCCGGCTCCAGAAACACCTTGACCAAGCCGCTTCGTCCGTACGGACGGCGCGCGCGGCCCATCGCAAGGCGCAGGCGGCCGTGGTCGCCGCCGAGGAACAGCAGCGCACAGCGTGGCGCGAGTTCGACGCCGTCCGCGACGGCGTGGCCCGCTTCTCCCCACCCCCGGCCGACCGCGACGACCTGGCCGGCGCCTGGTCCACCCTGGCTTCCTGGGCCGCCGACCTGGTGGTCTCCCGCCGCTCGGCCCGCACGTCGGCCGACGAGGCCGTCGCCGCCGCCCACCAAGCCACCCTCGCCACCATCTCCGACATCTCGGATCTGTTCGTGGCGGCGGGAGTGCCAGCGCCGCTGCGCTCGTCCGGCGCCGGCTCACCTTCCGCGAGCCGCCCCTCCCCTTCGCCGCACAATTCCGACTTTTCCTCCATTTCGGAAGCCGACCTTATTCGGGCGGCAGCGGTGGCGGCCGAGCGGGCCGAGGCCGCGTGGAAGCGGCTCGACGACCGGCGGGCCTCCGCGGCCGAGCTGACCGAGCAGCGCATGACCCTGCAACGCGAGAGCCGGGTCGCCAAGGCCCTGGCCGGGCACCTGCGGGCCAACAACTTCGAGCGCTGGCTGCTCGAAGAGGCCCTAGATCTGCTCGTCGGCGGCGCCTCGCGGATCCTGCGCGAGCTGACCGGCGGCCAGTACGACCTGATCCACGACAAGGGCGAGTTCTTCGTCATCGACCACCACGACGCCGGCCTGCGCCGCGGCGTGCGCACACTGTCCGGCGGCGAGACGTTCCAGGCCTCCCTGGCCCTCGCGCTCGCCCTGTCCGAGCAGCTGGCCGGCATGTCGACCACCGCCGCCAGCCTCGAGTCGATCGTGCTCGACGAGGGCTTCGGCACCCTCGACGCCGCCACGCTCGACGTGGTCGCGGCGACGCTGGAGAGTCTGGCCGCCCGCGGCGACCGCATGGTCGGCGTCGTCACCCACGTCAACGCGCTCGCCGAGCGGGTGCCGGTCCGGTTCGAGGTGCGCAAGGACGCGCGTACCGCCCATGTGGAGAGGGTTGGCCTTTGACCAGGATGTTCGTGGACGCGTGGGACCCCTCGTACGGCGCCTCCTACGAGGGCGCCGACGGCGGCGAGGGCCCGGCGTCGCCCAGCAGCGCCCAGGTCGACACCGATGTGGAGATCCCCGCCGCCGAGTGGGCCCCCATCGACGTGTCCCCCTCGGTGCGCCGCCCCGACGTCGTCTTCCTGGTCGACGGCGTCCGCCGCAACGACGCCGGCCTGTGGACGGCCGAGGAGGACGGCACGTCGTACGCGGGCCTGGCCGCCTCGTACGCGGCCGGCGTGGTCCGCTGCGACCTCGGCCGCGGCCAGGCCGAACTGGTCGGGGCCAAGGTCGGCCGGGGCCTGTTCACCGCCAGCCCCACGGCGTCGGACGTCCAGGCCGGCACGGTCCGCTACACCGTCCACCGCATCGAGGGCGCCGGCGAGGCCTCCAAGCTGCCGTCGGCCGTCCAGCCGTCCCTGACCGCCCTCGAGATCGACATCTCGTCGGAGGCCCGCGCGGTCGGCTCCGACGGCGCCGACCTCCTGGTCGTCGACGGCCCACTGCGCAACCGCCGCCAGCTGCCCCGGACCATCGGCTACGTCAAGACCCAGCAGAAGCAGTACCTGCCGGGCGCCCTCACCCCGGTCGTGACGTCGCTGCGCCCCGGCCAGCGCACCCCCGTCTTCCATCTGGGCACAGTGTGGGGCGGCTGGTCCTGGTATCTCCGCCTCCCCGGCGGCTCGGGCGCACCCTGGTCCGGCATCGTCCGCGTCGAGTGCTCCCCCGACCTGGCCCCCGACGAGGCCATCGAGCTGGCCGAGCTTTCGAGCGCCACCCTCCCGCGCTTCGCCTCGGCGTCCTACAAGGACCCGCGGGCCCCGCAGAACCTCGTACCCATCGCCGGCCTCGAACGCCGCCTGCGCACCATGCTCGGCGACGCCCGCTTCCTGCACCGAGCCTTGACGAAGGCCACCGCCCTGACCCGCTGACCCCACCCATCCCTCCCTCGCCGCCGTCCCTCCGCCGCCGCCCCTCTTCCGCCGCCCCTTCCTCGCCGCCACCCCTTCGCCGCAGCCCTTCGGGCGATTTATGACTTTTGCACTTTCTCGCACCACGGAGTATCGAAGTTGGACCTCAAGCAAGCGCGTGACCTAGCGACAGACCTCATGACCCGGCACAAGCTGACCGGCTGGCGTCTGCTCTTCGACAACGCCAAGACTCGGGCCGGCGCCTGCCGGTCGGACCGCCGCGAGATCACCCTGTCCCGGCCGCTGATCAGCCTGTACTCGCCCGAGCAGGTCACCGACACGATGCTGCACGAGATCGCGCACGCCCTGGCCGGCTCCGGCCACGGGCACGACAAGGTGTGGCGCGCGACCGCCCGCCGCATCGGCTACACCGGCGGCCGCTGCCTGCCCGCCGACGCGCCCCAGGTCGACGGCGCCTGGGTGGGCACCTGCCCGGCCGGCCACCGCACGACCGCGCACCGCCGCCCGATCCGCGTCCGCTCCTGCCCCCGGTGCGCGCCCCGCTTCGACGTCGAGGCCCGCTACACCTGGACCCATCACGGCCTCCCGGCCGCCATGGATCCCCGCTACGACGCCGAGCTGGCCCGCCTGCGCGACCACCGCCCCGAGCCCGTCCCCGTTCCCGTCGCCGTCGGCGACCGGGTCCGCCTGACCGGCGCCGGCAAGTACGCCGGCCTGACCGGCACCGTCGAGAAACGCGGCCGCACCCGCTACCAGGTGCGCACCCGAGCCGGCCTGCTCAGCGTCGCCTTCACCGCCGCCCAGCCGCTGACCGCGAGCGATCGATGACGGTTACGAGGAGCTGTCTACTCTGGCCGGGTGACCCCGGAGCCGTCACCCGACCTGCTGATCGGCGATCCTGAGCGCGACTCGGCCCAGGAAGCGCTGGAGGAGCACCTGGCCGAGAAACGCCTCGGCCCGCCCGAGTACGAACGCCGCGTCGAGGCCGCCCGGCACGCCCGCACCCGCTCCGAGCTGGCGCGGATCTTCGCCGATCTGCCCCTGCCGCATCCGGAGCTGCCGCCCGCGTCCGTCCCGCCCGTGAACCCCGACGACGACGACACCCCACCTCCGCTCTTCCTGGCCGGCTGTCTGACTCTTGCGCTCGGTGTGCCGGTCGCGGTGGTGCTGGGTTTCGCGTACGGCGCCTGGTGGGTCCTCGCCGTTCCGGTCGTGCTGACCGTGGCGATGACGTACATAGAGCACCTTCGCCGCCATTAGGGAATGGTGGTTGCCGATTCCCGGCACGCGGAGGGGCCGCGGACGCGACACTGAACGGGTGGACCTGCGTCCAGTACCCGACCTCGGTGTCGTGCTCGACGGATCAGCGCCGGCGTCGGTCCTCGAGATGGCGCCCGGCGGCATGTCGCGCGTGGCCGCGGACCGGCTGGCCGCGCTCACCCAGGTCGGGGCGCGGGCCGCCTGCGCGATGATCCACCTGGTCGAGGGCCACCACCTGAGGCTCATCGGCGGGCACGATCTGCCGCCCGGCTTCGAGCCGTTGCAGCAGGTGCCGGTGTCCTCGACCCTGGCCGGTGTGGTCCTGCGGGCCGGCCGGCCCCTGGTGATCGGCGACGTCGAGGGCGACGAGCGGGTGCCGGCCGCCGCGCCGGTGCGGGCCGTGGGCATTCGGGCGTACGCGGGATTCCCCGTCCGCGATCCGGCCGGCGCCGTCGTCGGGGTCTGCGCCGTCATGGACTACCAGGTCCGGCACTGGCGACCCGACGAGCTGAACGCCGTCGACAACGGCGCGCAGGCGTGCACCGCGTTCGTGGCCGAGCAGTGGGCGCACGAGGCCGAACACCAGCAGCGGCTCTTCTTGAACACGATGCTGGACAGCCTCGACACGGGTGTCGCCGCCTGCGACGCCGACGGCCGCCTCGTCGTGGTGAACCGCTCCCTGCGGGAACGCCTCGAACTACCGGCCGAGATCACCCATCTCGACAAGTGGGTGAACTGGCTGCCGATCACGACCCCCGACGGCGACCCGGTCGACCGCACACAGACGCCCTTGCGAAGGGCTTTGCACGGTACGGAGGTCCGCGGCACCGAGTTCGCGTTACGCACCCGAGACGGCCGCCGCCTGGTCCGGGTCAACGCCCACCCGATCACCAACCGGCAGGGCCGCCGCCTCGGCGCCGTCGCCGTCTTCCACGACATCACCGAGGCCCGCCACGCCGAATATCTGCAACGGATGCTCAGCCGGTCCAAGGACGAATATCTGAACCTCGTCGGCCACGAGCTGCGCACCCCGGTCACGATCATCCTGGCCTACCTGGACGCGATGAGCGACGCCGAACCGGACACCCCCGCCGCCGAGCTCTATCCGGTGATCGACGGCGCCCGGCGCGGCAGCGAACGACTGCGCCGCCTGGTCGAGGCGTTGCTGGACCTGTCCGCGCTGGACGCCGGCCGCACCCCGCTCGAGATGGCCGACGTCGACCTGGTCGCCGTCGTCACCAGCGCCGCCCACACCGCCGAGGACCAGGCCGCGGCCAAGAACATCACCCTCACCCGGACCGTTCCGGCCGCGATGCCCCTGCGAGGCGACGCCGCCCGCCTGACCCAGATGGTGACCGTCCTGCTGGACAACGCGATCACCTACACCCCCGACGGCGGAACGGTGACCGTCACCGTGGCCGGCACCGGCGACACCGCCACCATCGAGGTCACCGACACCGGCCTGGAGATCCCCGACGACGAGCGCCCCCACGTCTTCGACCGCTTCTTCCGGGGCGCGGTAGCCACCGAGAGGGCCATCCCGGGCGCCGGCCTGGGCCTGCCCATCGCCAAGCTGATCGTCGACCACCACCACGGCACCATCACGATCAGCACCTCCACTCATCCTCCCGGCACGACGATGCACGTGGAACTCCCGCGCACGTCGTAGCCGCCGGTCGGCCAGAATGAGCCGATGACGATCTCCGCCGACGACTCCGGCCGGGCCCGGATCGTGACGGCCGTTCTCCGCGACGGCGACCGGGTCCTGCTGTGTCATCGAAGCCCCGGCCGCCGTTACTATCCCGACGTCTGGGACCTGCCGGGCGGCCACGTCGACGAGGGCGAGGATCCGAAACAGAGCGTGGTCCGCGAGCTCCAGGAGGAGCTGGGAATCACCGCGCCGGAGCCGTCCGGCCCACCGATCCACGAGATCCGGACAGCCGCCTTCGACATGCACATCTTCCTGATCGACGGCTGGACCGGCACCCCCGTCAACGCCGCCCCGGACGAACACGACGACATGGGCTGGTTCAAGGCCTCCGACCTCGACCACATGGACCTCGCCCACGAGTCACTCCTCCCGATGCTCACCGCCGTCCTCACCACGTGATGAGCACACCCCGCCAAACGCACTGATGTGCAGTCGGGCGCACGCCCGCCATACCAATCGCTGGAGTAGTCGATCCGCACGCGGCGATCATTCGGAGTTCTCACGGTCGATTCGGCGCCGCTCCTCGTCGTCGGCCGGGTCGGGCAGCATGTCTCCCTCGTCCTCCCACGCCTCCGCGTGTGCGGGCACCGCTCGCTCTGACCTTGAAGCAGCCCGCTGCGAGAGGGCGGCGTGGGCCTGGGCCAGAACGCCGAGGGCGGCTGAGCGCACGTGCCGGTGGCCGCTGGTGGGGAAGGCGGGCGGCGCGGGCGGGAGCGGGAGGGTGGCCAGCGCCCAGTGCGAAACCGCCTCCAGCGCCCGCCCGGCCACGCCCCGGCCCCGCGCCTGGGGCGCGGTCCAATAGCCGACCTCGGCGGTTTCCCCTTCACCACCACGCGGCCGAAGGCATGCCGGGGGTATGCCGGGGGTATGGGCGGAGCCGAACCTCGACGCGCCGGAGGGCGACCGGGTGGTCGCGGCTGGTCTCTAGCATCGGCGCGTGGAGAAGATCTTACGGGCGGCGGGGCTCGAGTCGTATCGGGCGGAGCAGGTGCGGATTCACGATGAGACCGTTGTCGTGGTTCGGCCCGATGGTGATGCTCAGCGGGTGTTGCGGGCGGCTCGGGCTGCTCTTCCGGGGCACAATCCGGTTCTCGTTTTTGACAGTCAGGCGGTGTTGGAGCCGGACTTTCACCACGACCGCAGTCCGAGCGATCTGATCGCCTGGGCTCGGACCGCTGACGTCGATGCCGAGCTGGCTCGTCTGCCGGGCTTCAGCATCTGGGGGCGGGACCCGGAGACGCTCGGTACCGGCGATGAAGGCTATGACCTCGACGGCTACGACGTGAGCCACTTCGGGGAGCCGGAGTTGCTGGTCATTCTGCCCCGGCCCGAGCCGTGGACGGCGTTCGCCTATCTCAACCCGTACGGCGTCTGGGGAACTCCGGGTGATCTGCTGCTGGCCGCCGCCCGGCGCTGGCATGAGCGGTACGGGGCCGCTCCGACCACGATCGGGCTGGCCATCGGCTTCACCGTGCCGCGGCCGCCGGCCGGCCTGGCCGATGCCGAGCGGCTGGCGGTGGAGCATGTGGCGATCGCCGGTTTGACCGCCGGGACCACCACGCGGGCCTACGCCCGGGCGCTTTTGGAACTCGACCGGTGGTGCCTCTACGAGCGCCCGTGAGACGGGCGGCTACCGAAGAGCGGCGAGCTCGGAAAGCTTCGTGATGGTCGCCCAGTTCCGCTCGGTGCCGTGCACGCCGAGGCGGCGGGCGATCATCGCGGCGTTCACCGGGTTGCCGTGCACCCGGTCCCGGTAGTCGATGTAGACCTCGCGGTCGTGCAGGCGTACGTCGTCGTGGTCTTCGAGAAGTTCGGCCCGGGCGGCCGGCGGGTGGTCGGCCAGGAAGACCACCCGCAGGTACGTGGGCCGGGCGGCGGCCGCCTCGGGGAACGGGTTGGCGGCGATGATCTCGTCGAGACGGGACCGGCTGCGGACCATGACCGGCTCGTTGAGGTCGAAGCGTTCCCGCAGGACCTTGTGGATGATCGGGCCGACGTCGAGGTCGGAGCGCACCACCACGTTGCCGCTCTGCAGGTGGGTCTGGGCGCCGGGCAGGCCGGCCGCCTCCAGCTCGGCGCGCAGGGCCGCCATGGGGACTTTGTTGCGGGCGCCCAGGTTCACCGCCCGCAACAAAGCCACCCAGACCGTCATTCGGCGATCGTACGAGGTGGGCGCGGGGTCGGTGGGGCGGGCACGTCCTCGACGGGGTCGAGCGGGAACGTCTCCTCCTGGCCGGCGGCCAGGTGCACGTCGTGGCCCTGATGGCGGAAGTCGGCGGGTGCGTTCCTGGCCCCGTACGTCACGGAATCGGGGGTGACCACGACGGACAGCCGGCAGTCGCGCCAGCGCAGGCCGAAGGCCAGGCGGCTCAGCCGTGGTGGCAGGCGCGGCGCGAACGACAGGCGGTTGTCGTGGTCGCGCAGGCCGCCGAAGCCCATCACCAGGGAGATCCACGCGCCGGCGCAGGCGGCGATGTGCAGGCCGTCGCCGCCGGCCTCGCCGCTGCCGCGCAGGTCGAGCAGCGCGGCCTCGGCCAGATATTCGTGGGCTCTCGTCAGGTGGCCGAGCTCGGCGGCGAGCACTGACTGGATGGGGGCCGACAGGGAGGAGTCACGGACGGTGCGGGCCTCGTAGTACGCGAAGTTGCGGCGCTTCTCGTCGAGGGTGAACCGGTCGGGGCGCTTCATCATCGCCAGCACCAGGTCGGCCTGCTTGATCACCTGCTTGCGGTAGAGGTTCAGGTAGTGGTGATGGAGCATCAGTGGATACTCCTCGTCCGAAAAATCCCAGGCGGGCAGGCGGGTGAAGCCGGCCGACTGGTCGTGGACCTCCCGCTTCTCGTCATAAGGCATGTTCAGGTGTACGGGTGAGCCCGCGGCCCGCAGATTCTGCTCGGCCATGAGGTTGGTGTAGACGTTGTCGTCCATCAATGCGGTGTATTCGTCGGGGCCGGTGACGCCGGCGATGTGGCCGGTGTTCTCCTCGTCGAAGTAGACGACCGACTTCCAGAGGCGGGCCGTCTCTTCGAGCAGTTCCCGGCCCGCCGAGCGCATGAAGTCCTCGTCGCAGGTGGCGGCGTAATAGCGCAGAACCGCGTCGGCGATGTCGGCGTTGACGTGCAACGCGGCCGTTCCGGCCGGCCAATAGCCGGAGCACTCGACGCCGCTGATCGTCCGCCATGGGAACGCCGCGCCGTCCAGCCGCAGCTCGCGGGCCCGGTCGCGGGCCTTGTCGAGGGTGCTGTGCCGCCAGCGCAGGGCCATTCCGGCGCATTCGGGATGGGTGTACGTGAGCACGGGCAGCACGTACGTCTCGGTGTCCCACAGGGTGTGCCCGTCGTAGCCGTTGCCGGTCAGGCCCTTGGCCGGGATGGGATGCGGGCCGGCCTGGGCCGCCGCCTGGAGAACGTGGAAGAGCCCGAACCGCACCGCCTGCTGGATCTCGGGGTCGCCGTCGACCTCGACGTCGGCGCCGTCCCAGAACTCGTCGAGATAGTCGCGCTGCTCGGCCAGCAGCACGTCGAAGCCGTCACGGGCCGCGGCGTCCCGGTCCTTCAGCGCCTGTTCGCGGATGTTCTCCTCGTTCCAGCGGTACGCGGTGAACTTGTCGAAGGTGATCTCACCGTGCCCCTCGGCGGTCCACCGGATGAGGTCGAGCGAGGTCACGACGGTGCCTTCGTGACCGGTATGGATCACTGCGGCGGCGACCGGCAGGCCGCTGCCGCGGGTGCGGTGGACCAGGACGTCGCGGTCGCTCGACAGGCTCCGGAAGGGCGTCGAGATGATCGCGCTGGCCCGCGGGTCGTCCCGCTCCGAGGGCAGCGCCTCGTTGACCACCAGATCGGACTCGATCCTCAGGGGCGCGTCGGCGTGGACCGAGTAGCGGACGGCGGTCACCGACGGGCGCGGGAACGAGACCAGCCGTACGCTGCGCACCCGCACCTCGACGCCGGCGGATGAGGTCCATTCGACCTCGCGGGTAAGTGTGCCGGCCCGCAGATCGAGCACCCGCTCGTGCCGGGTCAGCGTCCCCGTCCGTACGTCGAAGGGCTCGTCGCCGACCCGCAGCGCGATCGGCTTCGCGTTGGGCGCGTTCACGACCGTCTCGGTGCGCTCCGGGAACGCGTACCCGGCCTCGGGGTAGGTTATGTCCCTTTCCTCGAAGAGCGAGTTGAGGAAGGTGCCGGGCATCCCGCCGGCGTGCGGCTCGTCGAGATTGCCGCGCAGTCCGATGTGCCCGTTGGCCAGCGCGAAGATCGACTCGGCCTGGCGCAGCCCGTCGTCGCCGGGCAGGGCGGTCTCGCGGACGGCCCACGGCTCGGCGGCTCCGATCTCAGACATGGCGCAGGTCCGGCCGGCCGCTCACGTGCATGACGGTGACGCCGGACGCGAGCGTCGCCCGCCGGCCGGCCTCCTCGTACGACCCGCCGGCCAGCAGGGTCGCGGTCAGCGCGGCCGTGAAGGAGTCGCCGCCGCCGGTGGTGTCGACCGGCTCGCCGCCGGTCAGCGGGATCTTGACCCGGCCGTCCTTCCAGATCAGGACGTTGCCGTCCTCCTCGGCCAGCGCCAGCAGCGACGGGCCGCCGTCGAGAACGCTCGCGTCGATCCCGGACGCTTCCTTCTCATCGGCCCGCACCACGTCCGCGTACTCCAGAATCGCCTTGTCGGAGACCTCGCCGTCCAGCACGACCAGCTTTCCGGCCTCGTGACCGATCCGCGCCGCGGCCAGCGCGGCCTCGAACGGCTGCTGCAACTGCACGAGCACGGCGTCGGCGCCCGCGATCACGTCCCGCGCGGCCCGCACGTCACCCTCGGTGAGCAGCACCTCCGGCGGCAAGTGCTCCACGTAGCGGTAGTGCGACCCGGGTTCGAGGATCTCGACGATCAGGCCGGTCAACGCGCCGCGCCGGCGCACCACCCGGCGTACGTCAATCCCGTCCTGTTTCGCCTGATCCAGCAGCACGTCGCCGATGACGTCGTCGCCGGCCACCGCGACCAGCGACGGCCGCACCCCGAGCTGGGCCAGCGCCACGGCCTGGTTGGCGCCCTTGCCGCCCAGCTGCTCGCGCCGGGCGGTCGCCGCGCCGGAGGAACCGACATCCGGGAGTTCGTCAACGGTCAATACGAGGTCGCGGGCGAGCTGCCCGATCACGGCGGCGGTTGGTTGCGTCACGCACGACCATTACCCGGAGACCGACAGTTTGTGCGACATCCCAGCCTCTTCACAGGATGTGCCGCCGATTCGCCCACCGAGAGCATTGCGGGACACCGATGCCCTTTCTAGGCTCGCAGGCACCGTAGCCGCCTACGAGGAGCAGCCATGACGAGCAGCAGTCCCGTGTCGTCGAACGCCTACGAGTACCTGGACAACATCAACCCCGAGGAGCAGGCCCGGCTCGAGGCCGTCCGCCGCTACCGGCTGGTCGATCAGCCGGTCGAGGACGCGTACGACCGGATCGCGTTCGTCGCGGGGGCCATCTTCGACACACCGATCGCGACCGTCTCGCTGGTCGAGCAGGACCGGGTCTGGCTGGCCGCGTGCCAGGGCCTCAGCGGCGTCCGGCAGGTCGGCCGCGAGCCGGGCCTGTGCGCGTCGGTGATCGCGCAGGACGACGTGTACGTCATCAACAACGCCGCGGTCGACCCGCGCACCCTCGAACATCCGCTGGTCCGGGGCGATCTGGGCCTGCGCTTCTACGCGGCGGCGCCGATCCGCACGCACGACGGCTACCGCCTCGGCACGGTCAACGTGATCGACAACAAACCCCGTGAGGCCACCCCGCGCCAGCTCAAGGCCCTCGAGCACCTCGCCTCGATGGTCTCGGACGAGCTCGAGTTGCGCCTCATGGTGATCCGCAGCGCGGCGGCCGAGCAGCGCATGCGAGAGACGGTCAACTGATTACGATTTCATCGATACGGGTAGTGCGCTGGCCATGAGCACTCCCCGGAAGATCGCCGTTGTCGCTCACCAGCGCAAGACGTTCGGCGGCGGCCTGGACGAGCTCCGCCGCCGCCTCACCGACACGGGCGTCGAAGACCTGCTGTGGCACGAGGTGCCGAAGAGCAAGAAGGCCCCCGAGCAGGTCCGGAAGGTCATCAAGGCCAAGCCGGACCTGCTGGTGGTGTGGGGCGGTGACGGCATGGTGCAACGTTCGATCGACGTCCTGGCCCGCGAGAAGGGCGGCTCGAAGATCCCGCTGGCCATCATGCCGGCCGGCACGGGCAACCTGCTCGCGTCCAACCTGGGCATCCCCACGGACCTCGAACAGGCGGTGGACATCGCCCTGAACGGCGACCGTCACCGCATCGACCTGGGCAAGCTCAACGGCGAGTACTTCGGCGTGATGGCCGGCGTCGGCTTCGACGGCGCGATGATCAGCGACGCCGACCGCAACATGAAAGATCGTTTGGGCAAATTGGCGTACGTGTGGGCCGGCGTCCGCCACGTGAACGGCGAGGCCCCGAAGGCCCAGATCAAGATCGACGGCAACGAGTGGTTCGAGGACGAGGCCAGCTGCGTCCTGATCGGCAACGTCAGCAAGATCACCGGAGGCATCAAGGCCTTCGACGACGCCAAACCGGACGACGGCTGGCTCGACGTCGGCGTCGCCACGGCACAGGGCGCCCTGCAGTGGGCCCGCGCCCTGGGCACGATGGCGGTCGGCCGCAGCGACAGCTCCCCGTTCGTGCGCACGACCCGGGCTCGCCAGGTCGAGGTCAAACTCAAGTCCAAGATGGAGTACGAGCTGGACGGCGGCGCCCGCACAAAGACGAAGACCTTCACGGCGAAGGTGGCCCCGGCCGCGGTGAAGATCTGCGTCCCGCGCCAGAGTGATTCGTAGCCGCTTCCGCTAACGCCAGGGCGTGCGCCCGTCCCGGGCATCGGCGCGGGCCCGCCCCGAACGCCGTCTCCCCGGCGAGCGGCACCAGCACGACCTCATCGCTGTCGATCCGCCGGCGCTTGGTGAAAGGCACCGGCGGATCGTCGCGCAGCACCTCGTCAACCGGCCGGTGCCGGGCCTTCTCGATCAGAGCGAGAGTCGCCGTACAGGCCTGCACCAGCACCCCGATCCGGGCCGCGGTCTCCTCGTCGCGCCGCCCACCGAAGATCACGACAAGCCGCTCGACGGCCGGATCGGCGCGCTCGTCATCCCCGCTGCCCGGCTGGTAGGCCTGCGCCACGTCCTCGACCAGCGAGGCCACATCGGGATCGGTCACACCCATGGCCGCGGCCAGCACGGCCACCGGATGCCCGCGCTCGCCCTTCAGCGACCCCGGCGGAATACCGTCGAGAATCGCCTCGGCCAGCCCGCGCCGCCGCGCATGGTCGTCGCCCTCGCAGAACCGCCCGACCGTCGCCCGAAGCCACCCCACACCCGCACTCCCCGGCGGCACCGCGGGCACGACGTACGCCGGGTCGTACAAAATCTCTCGCATCGCCGCAGGCTAGGCCCGCAAAGCTTCGCCCCCGGCCGAAATGACAGGATGATCGCCCATGGCGATCGTCCTGTCCGCCCCCGGCCTGTTGCTCAGACCGTGGCGCCTCGAGGACCTGGTGGCGCTGATCGAGGCGCACAGGGACCCGGCATTGCGCCGGTGGCTGGCCACCTCCTTGACCGACGAGACCCAAGCCCGGCAGTGGCTGGACACCCAGGCCGCAGGATGGGTCACCGCGACAAGGTTCAGCTTCGCCGTGGTGCCCGCCGGAGACGACGGCCCACCGCTCGGCCACGTGGTGGTGAAGGGGGAAACCGCCGAGGTCGGCTATTGGACCGCGCCCCAGGCGCGGGGCCAGGGTGTGGCCGGGCGGGCGCTGGAGGCGGTTTCGCAGTGGGCGCTGGCCACCCTGCCAGTGTCCCGCTTGGAGCTGCTGCACGCCGCCGACAACCACGCCTCCTGCCGGGTGGCGACCAAATGCGGCTACTCCGTGCAGGACCTGCTCCCGGCCGCGCCACCCGCCTTTCCCACCAGCGGCCACCGGCACGTGCGCTCGGCCGCTACGCCTGGCACGGGGCCGCCCATCGCCCAAGCTGAACTGACGACGCACCAGCCGACCGAGGAGGGACTTCGACGACCCCTGGCGCTGAACGAACTGATCGGGCACAGGCTTGTGAAGGCAATTCGCCTCGCATGGCAGCAGCCGGGCGAACCTTCCGACCTTCGAACGGGGCCGGCGCACCTCGCCTTCGACGACGGCCGGGGGATTCTCTTCGACTGCCGATCCGACTGGTCGCTGGAATGGATCCTGACGTCTTCCGGTGACGACTGGCGGTCCGGATATCAGTACCCCGACCCCGACGGCCGGTGGATCCCGCGCGACGCCTCGGCCGAGCCACCTTTCGCCGCCGTTGCCGGCCGCTCCCTGTCCGGAGGGGCGCCGATCCTCAACCAGGTCGGCGAGGTAACCGGGCTCAGGCTGGACTTCGGAGGCCGTGAAGTGACACTGAGGACCTGGCAGGGCGAGCTCACGACCGGACGACTATTCGATGACGGTCCAGAATGATTCCGTGGGCCACCCGTGGCGCCGGTCGGACTCGGTCAGCGGCAGGTAGGAGCGCATTCCGCGCAGGGCGCCGCTGTCGTCGAAGCCCCGGAACCGGGCGACGTCGTCGACGGAGCGGATGAGGCCGGGCAGGGTGATCAGGCCGCTCGGCGGCACGGGGACGGTGATCGATTCGCCGCCGTAGGTGACCTCGACCGTGGTGACCTCGGTGGTGGCCAGGACGGTCAGCTCGGTGAGCCAGCGGCCGCCCACGATGGAGAGTTGCGCGCTCAGGTCCAGCAGGTGCTCGCCGCGCCAGCCCGGAGGCGGGCTCGCGGGCCGCCTCAGCACCTCTTCGGGCATCACCGAGCCGGAGCTGCCGTACGGGTGCTGCCAGCTGCCGTCGGCGGCCCGGCCCAGCAGGTACACGTCGTCGAGCAGATCGTGGTCCTCCTCGTCGTCGCGGCTCAGGACGACGACCGCGCCGTAGTCACCCCACACACCGGCGGCGGCGATCACTTTTCGGCCCACCGGCAGGGTCGCGGGCAGCGGCGGGACGCCATGGTCCAGGGCGGCAGAGAGATCCACCATCGCAGCATACTTGCCAAGGAATCTTTGCAAAGATAGCTTTGCATCCATGACGGACGGGGAAGAGACTGTCGCGCTGGATCCGCGGACGCTGCGCGGGCTGGCGCATCCTTTGCGGGTACGGCTTCTGAACCTCCTGCGCGAGCGCGGCCCCTCGACGGCCTCGCGGCTGGGTGAGCAGCTCGGGCAGTCCAGCGGCGCCACCAGCTATCACCTGCGGCAGCTCGCGCAGTACGGCTTCGTGACCGAGGACGCCGAGCGCGGTACGGCCCGGGAGCGCTGGTGGCGTGCCGCCCAACAACGGACCGTGCTGACCCCCGAGCAGGGCCGGCAGTCGTGGGAGCTGGCCGAGGGCTACCTGCGGGCCGTGGCCCAGGCCGACTTCCAGCGCACCGAGGCCGCCATCGCCAACCTGCCGGCCGTCTCCCGCGAGTGGCAGGACGCGCTCTATCTCGGCACCGACATCCTGCGGCTCGCCCCGGATCGGGCCGCCGAACTCCGCGAGCGCATGTCCGCCCTGGTCGCCGAGTACGGCGGTGGCGCCGACGGCGACCGCGTGGCCGTCCAGTGGCAGATCCTGCCGTTGAGCGACAGCTGATGCGCCGGCCGCTGGCCGCCCTGCTGGTCGCCGAGTCGGTGTCGCTGGCCGGCAGTCACGTGTCGAGCGTGGCCGTCCCCTGGCTCGTGCTCAACACCACCGGGTCGGCGACCCGCGTCGGTGCCGTCGCGCTCGCCCAGATGCTGCCGTTCGTGCTGGCCGGAATGTTCGGCGGCCCGCTCGTCGACCGGCTCGGCGCGCGCCTGGTGGCGATCTTCTCGGACGCCGCCAGCGCCGTCGTGGTCATTCTCGTTCCTTTGCTGTACGCCTCGGAGCAGCTCACCTTCGCGCCGCTGCTGGCGATCGTCGCCGTCGCCGGGGCGTTCGGCGGCGCCACCAACACGGCCAAGCGCGCCCTTCTCCCCCAAGCCGCCGACGGCACCCCCATGGCCCGGGCCACCGCCCTCTTCGACGGCATCGGCCGCGCCGCCATCCTGGTCGGCCTCCCCCTCGGCGGCGTCCTGGTCGCGACGATCGGCCCCGCCGCCGTGCTCGCGATCGACGCGGCCTCGTTCGCCCTCTGCGCCGCGATAGTCGCCGCCGGAGTCCGCATCCCGGCATCGCCCGCCGCGGAAGCCGCGGCGCCCCCAGCCGCCCCGGCCCCAGCCGCGCCCATCCCAGCCGCGCCCATCCCAGCCGCGCCCACCCCGACCGCGCCCGGTGAAGCCTCACCCGCCGAAGGCACAGCCGGCGAGCCGCGGGAAAGCTACTTGGCCTCCCTTGCCGCCGGTTTCGCCTTCCTGCGCCGGGACAGCCTGTTCGCCGTCATCGTCGGTGTCCTCTTCTTCACCAATCTGGCCGACCAGGCGTACACCGTCGTCTTCGTCCCTGTCTGGGTCAGCCAGAGCGGCGCCGGCCCGGCCGTCCTCGGCCTGCTCGGCGGCGTCTTCGGCCTGGGCGCCGTCCTCGGCTCGCTGATCTACGCCGCCCTGGCCACCCGCCTGCCGAGACTACTCACCTTCGCCGTCTGCTTCCTGCTCGCCGGTTCGCCCCGGTTCTTCGCCCTGGCCGCGACCGGCCACCTCGGGCCGGTCCTGGCCGTGGCCTTCGGCGCCGGTCTCGCCGTGGCCGCCGTCAACCCGATCCTCATGGCCCTCGGCTACGAGCGCGTCCCGCCCGAGCTGCGCGGCCGCGTGCTCGGCCTGGCCGTCGCCATCGGCTTCGCCGGCGTGCCCCTCGGCGGCCTCCTGGGTGGTCTCGCCGTCGACCAGGCCGGCCACCGCGCGGCGCTGCTGATCGCGGGCGGTCTCTACCTGGCCGTCTCCCTTGTGCCGTTCACCCTTATCAAAAGACGGATAGACGACAGGAGCTTCGTGCCCGGCTAGGCGCTCTCCGACCACATATCCCCTGGTCCGCGCCGTGGCCGGGCCCCAAACTGAACGCCATGCCGTCTCGTCGGAATCCCAGGCCCGCGCGTCGTGAAGGCGCACGCACGACCCGGCTGATAGTCGGCCTGATCCTGGTCCTCGGGACCCTGTTCCTCGCCGCCTACACCGCCGCCAGCTCCTAGAACCGCAGCAGCGACCGGTAGACCCGCAGCGCGTCGCCGACCGGCCCGAAATGCGACGACGCGTTGTCGTTCAGGTACGTCGTGGCGATCTCCACCTGCGAGTACGGGTGGCCCTCGCGCGCGGCCTCCACCAGCACGCTCATCTCGTACTCGAAGCGGTCGCCGGGCACCGTGAGCAGCCACGGGATCAGGTCGCCGGGATAGCCGCGCAGGCCGGTCTGCGTGTCCCGCACGGACCGGCCGGTGGTGGCCCGGAACAGCAGCCGGGTCAGCGCGTTGCCGATCCGGCTGCGCCACGGCATCCGCCGGACCCGCCGCACGCCCAGGACCATGTGGCCGGTCTGCTCGACACGGGCCGCCACCGCCGAGATGTCGGAAACACTGTGCTGCCCGTCCGCATCCGCGCACACCACCGAGGAGCCCGGAAAGGCCGAGGCGATATGCCGCAGGCCCGTACGCAGCGCGGCGCCTTTACCCAAATTTCGGGGGTGCCGCAACACCGTGCAGGGCAGCCCCGTAACCGGTGGCGTGCTGCCGTCGTCGACCACGACTACCGGGCCGTCGACCTCGGCGATCAATTCGGACAGGTGGGACGAAGGCTGATAGACCGGCAGCAGCAGCACCATGGCCGCTTCTATACCCCACGGCGCAACAACGCCACCATCCGTCGTTCACGGCGCAACAGACCCTGCGGATCCCGTACGCCGAGGAAGCCGATCCGGGACGCGGCCCTGATCCCGTACTCACCAATCGGTGAAGAGCCGGCGGCCGGAATGCCCAGAAGGGCCCCACCTCGCAGCCCGAGGACCTTGCCGGCCAGATAGCGGACGCGCGGCAGATGCCAGGCGTGGGTGACCACCCCGAGCGGCCGGGACGGGCCGAGATCGAGGCCGTCGAGCAGCCCGTCGGCCGAGATCTGGAGCAGGTTTTCCAGCGTGCTGCGCGAGCGGCACTCGGAGCGCAGCTCGGCGACCTCGTCCAGACCGGCGTCCCGCGCCTCCCGCAGCATCAGCGAGGCCTCGCGGCAGTCCGGCGGCGGCTCGGGCGCGCCCTCGCGGACCCCGGCCCAGCCGCCGCTGAAGATGATCCGCGACGGGCGGGCGCCGGCCTCGACGTACGAGATCGCCGCCCGGACCCGGGCCAGGCTGCCGGGGGTGAGTCCCGCGGGCGTCACCCCGTGACCGAGCACCAGCAGCGCGACCGCTACGCGATCTGCTGCCACCAGCCGTCCACCGCCGGCGGGTTGTCGACGTCGACCCGCTCGCCCGGGCGCGGGACGGCCAGGCGCACACCCCGGGCCTTGGCCTCGGCCCACGTGCGGTCGGCCGGCTCGGGCCACTCGTGCAGGGCCAGGTTGAACGTCGCCCAGTGCACCGGGATCATCAGGCCGCCCTTGACGTCGACGTGGGTCGCGACGCCGTCCTCGGGCAGCATGTGGATGTCCGGCCAGGCGTCGCCGTACGCGCCGACCTGGACCAGCGTGACGTCGAACGGGCCGTGCTCCTCCCCGATCCGGGCGAAGCCCGGGAAATAGCCGGTGTCGCCGGAGTAGAAGACCTTGCGGGTCGGGCCCTTGATGGCCCAGCTGGCCCAGAGCGTCTCGTCGCGGCCCAGGCCGCGGCCCGAGAAGTGCCGGGCGGCGGTCGCCACGAACTCGATGCCGGCCACCTTGTGGGTGTCGTCCCAGTCCATCTCGACGATGCGGGTGGCCGGCACGCCCCAGCGCTCCAGGTGGGCGCCGACGCCCAGCGGGACCAGGAACGGCGCCGCCTGCAGGTCGACCAGGTTGTGGATGGTCTCCATGTCGAGGTGGTCGTAGTGGTCGTGCGAGATCAGCACCGCGTCGAGCGGCGGCAGGTCACGCAGCGCCACCGGCGGCTCGTGCAGCCGCTTGGGGCCGGAGAGCCGCGACGGGGAGCAGCGCTCGCTCCACACCGGGTCGAGCAGCACCCGCTTGCCCTCGATCTCGACCAGCGCCGAGGAGTGCCCGTACCAGGTGACGTGCAGGCCGTCGGCCGTGGCGCCCGGGTCGGGAGTGACCAGCGGAATCGGCTGGTGCGGGTGGCGGCCGTCGCGGTCGCGCAGGGTGGCGGCGAGGATCCGCGGCATCGAGGAGAAGGCGATCTCGGTCGCCGGCTCCGTGTTGCGGAACTTGCCGTCGGCGTACTGCGGCGAGGCCTGCATGCGGGCCAGTCGCTCACCCTTGGCCTTGGCGCCCATCTGGCGGGGAATGTCTTTCGCCACCCAGACCGCCGCCGCGCCCAGAGCCAGCGCGATCAATGAACCCGTACGTCCTCGTTTCGCCATTAACCCAGTTTGACCTCCACGCCACGGGTGCCGCCACCGAGGTGCTCAGGTTCCCCACAGTATTCGCCGGGTATGACACACTCTCTCGCCGTGACTGTCGACACCCTTCAGACCCAGCAGCAGCTGATCGTCCGCCAGCGCGTGCGGAT
The DNA here is from genome assembly GCF_900215205.1 of Paractinoplanes atraurantiacus. GTDB lineage: Bacteria > Actinomycetota > Actinomycetes > Mycobacteriales > Micromonosporaceae > Actinoplanes > Actinoplanes atraurantiacus. Next base: position 50,804 of record NZ_OBDY01000010.1, on the reverse strand, counting down.
GATGGTCAACCAATACGAGATCCACGCCGTCACGCCCGACGGCCAAGAGGCCGGCATGCTCGCCTTCGCCCAGCAGAAGCGGATGGCGTTCAAGGAGCAGGTCACCCTCTACAGCGACGACACCAAGTCGGTGCCGGTGCTGGGCTTCAAGGCCCGCCAGGTGATCGACCTGGGCGCCACGTACGACGTGACCGACGCCAACGGCGCCCCGATCGGCCTGTTCCGCAAAAACTTCAAGGAGTCGCTGCTGCGCTCCACGTGGCACCTCGAGCAGCCCGGCTTCGGCGAGATGATCGGCCGCGAGACCAACGTCTGGGTGGCCGTCCTGCGCCGCTTCGTCGACAGCCTGTCCTGGCTGCCGTACCACTTCGACTTCGTGATCGCCGACCGCCCGGTCTTCTCGGTCGTCAAGAAGTGGGGCCTGCGCGACAAGTACGTCGTCACCATCCACGACCCGCGCGTCGACCGCCGTCTGGTCGCCGCCATGTCCGTCGCGCTGGACGCCCTGCAGTCCCGGTAACCTTCCCGGAATGGATGATCCCCGGGCTCAGCGCCTCTTCGGCGACAGTCTCGTCGCCCCCGGCGACCTGGCGTCGAGCCCGTTCCGGGTCGACCGCGACCGGATCGTCAGCTCACCGTTCTTCGCCCGGCTCGCCGGCGTCACCCAGGTCATCAGCCCGGGCGGCGCCGGCCTGCTGGTGCACAACCGCATGACCCACAGCCTGAAGGTCGCCCAGGTGGCCCGGGCCATCGCCGACCGGGTCGACCCGTCACTCGCGGACAAACTCGGTGGCTGTGACCCCGATGTGGTCGAGGCCGCGTCTCTCGCCCACGACCTCGGCCACCCGCCCTTCGGCCACCTCGGCGAGCGGGTCCTCGACCGTCTCGCCCGCCACCGGCTCGGGCTCAACGACGGATTCGAGGGCAACGCCCAGTCCTACCGCATCGTCACCAGCACCGAGAGCCGCGGCCAAACCACTTTGGGTCTCAATCTGACCAATGCCGTACGGGCGGCGATCCTCAAATATCCGTGGACCCGCCGCGGCGACGCGCGCTTCATGGACCCGCCGCCGCGCGGTGCGGCCCCGCCGGCCGACGACCCCGACGGCGGCTCGATGAAGTTCAACGCGTACTCGACCGAGGCGAACGACATGCGCGCGGCCCGGGCCCCGTTCGCGGGCCTGGTCGCCGACTGGCAGCAGACGGTCGAGGCCTCGGTCATGGACACGGCCGACGACATCGCGTACGCCATCCACGACCTGGAGGACGTGCACCGGGTCGGCGTCCTCCAGCAGGGCGCGGTCGCCACCGAGCTGATGGCCTGGCAGCGCTGGGGCGCGTCCACCGACCTGGGCCGGGCCGGCGGCGCGATCGAGTCGCTGCGCCGCCAGCTGCACCGCAAGGACGGCTGGATGGCCGACGACGACGCGTTCTCGGCCGCCGTCGAGCTCGTCCGGGCCGAGCTGGTCGACGGCCTGCTGGCCCGCCCGTTCGACGGCTCGCTCGAGGCGGAGGCCCGGGTCGCGGCGTTCTCCGCCACCTGGACCCGCCGCCTGGTCGAGTCGTGCCGCACGATCGCCGACCCCGCGGTCCGCTCCGGCCACGTCCAGCTGGCCCCCGCCCAGTGGCACGAGGTGCAGATCCTCAAGTTCGTGCAGAACAGGTTCGTCCTGGCCCGCCCCGACCTGGCCCTGCACCAGCGCGGCCAGGGCCGCCTGCTGGCGTCGCTGGTCGAGGCGCTGAGCGCCTGGCTCACCGATCCCGACGAGGAACAGCGCATCCCGCGCCGCCTCCAGGACCTGGTCGAGCTGGCCGAGGCCGAGCTGCCGGCCGGCACCCCCGAGCGCCTGCACCGGGCGAGGGGCCGCGCCGTCATCGACTTCGTGGCCGGCCTGACCGACCAGCAGGCGGTCGGCCTGATGGAAGCCCTGGGCGGCCGGTCACGACAGCTGTGGACTGACGCTTTCGTGCTCTAGGAGCGCACCCGGTTGTCGAGGGGAGCCGGCTGGCTGACCCACCATTCCGACGGCACCTCCGCGTAGATCTCCTCCGCGAGGGCCTTCAGGTGGTCACCCGTGGCGTGCCCGTGGTGAGCGTCCGCGAGCCCCTTGACCCTCACGTACCACTCGGCGATTTGTTCGCACTTGACCGATACTTGATAGTCCATACCCCGAGCCTAAGACCGCAGGCCCTCACCCGCCCGGCAATGCCCGACCGGGTGACACCCCCTGACGTCACGCCATCGGCCCCGCGGCAACATCCCGGCCGGCATCTATGACACCCGGCCCTATCATGGTGGGCCCGCTGCCGTACGAAATGGACCGTTTTCCTCGTGAGCTTGTTCGCCTGGGTCGTGCCGGCCCTGATCACGGCCATGTGGGCGCTGTCGTGGCGGTTCAGCACCTGGCAGTTCCGGCTTTGTCTCGGGCCCCTGGCCGGGCTCGTCTGCGCGGCCGCGCTGGTCCTCGGACTGGTCACCTCGTTCGGCGGGGACGGCAGCGGAGGCGGGGACGGCAGCGGAGGCGGGGGCGTGCAGCAGTGGGCCGACGCGTTCGGCTCCTCCTCGGCGGTGGTCTCCTGGGTCGGGCAGACCTCGCTGCTCGGGCTCGGTGTCGCGGCGGCGCTGACCTTCCTCACCGTGATCGTCGAGGGCGTCCTGCTGGTGCTGCGACACGGGAGACGGCGTCCGTGCGAAGACTGCTGATCGCGGTCGGCCTGAACCTGGCGCTCGGCGTCCCGGGCATCGTTCCGATCTTCTTGGTCGGGTATTTCCTGGCGAGCGAGCCGCTGTCCTATCTGGGATCGACGGCCCACAATCCGAACGACACCGAGGAGATGCTCTTCCTCGCCTTCGTCATGGTGGTGCTCGTCGTGCCGTCCCTCATCGGCTGGCTGCTCGTCAACGTGGGACTGTGGCGGCACTGGAACGTTCCCGCGCTCGCCTACTGGGCGGCCTGCGTGACCGCCTTCTTCCTGCCCTACCTCGTGCTCGCCGTGGCGATGGGGCCGTGACTTGTCGTACCCAGGGCTTAAGGTCTGTGGTATGCCGAAAGCCGCAGCGGAAGAGCATGAGATCGCCGGCCACACGGTGCGGCTGAGCAGCCCCGACAAGGTGGTCTTCCCGAGCCGGGGATTCACCAAGCGCGATGTCTTCGAGTACTACGTGGCCGTCGGCGACGGCATCATGCGGGCGCTGCGCGACCGGCCGACGACGTTGCAGCGCTTCCCCGACGGGATCGAGGGCGAGACCTTCTTCCAGAAACGCATCGGGGCGCGCGGTGTGCCCGACTGGATCCAGCGGGCGACGATCAAATTCCCCAGCATGCGTACGGCGGAGGAGCTGTGCCCGGCCGATCTCGCTCATGTCGCCTGGGCCGCCCAGATGGGGACGATCGTGTTCCACCCCTGGCCGGTGCGGGCGGCGGCCGCCGATCAGCCCGACGAGCTGAGGATCGACCTCGACCCGCAGCCGGGCACCGATTTCGGTGACGTCAGGACCGCGGCCGGGGTGATCCGTGAGGTGCTCGACGATCTCGGGTGGGTGGGCTTTCCCAAGACGTCGGGCGGGCGGGGCGTCCACGTCTACGTGCGCATCGAGCCCCGCTGGGACTTCGTGCAGGTGCGGCGGGCGGGGATCGCCCTGGCCCGCGAGGTGGAGCGGCGGCGGCCCGAGGCGATCACCACCGCGTGGTGGAAGGAGGAGCGCGGCGAGCGGGTCTTCATCGACTACAACCAGATGGCGCGGGACCGCACGATCGCCTGCGCCTATTCGCTGCGGGCCAACGGGCGGGCCACCGCGTCGGCCCCGGTGACCTGGGACGAGCTGGCCGAGGTGGAGCCCGACGACTTCGATCTGCGTACGGTGCCGAAACGTTTCGCCGAGATCGGCGACCCGCATGCGGCGATCGACGACGTCGCCCACGACATCACGCCGCTGCTGGAGTGGTCGGCCCGCGACGAGAAGGACGGGCTGGGCGACATGCCCTATCCGCCGGATCACCCGAAGATGCCGGGCGAGCCGCCCCGCGTGCAGCCCAGCAAGATGAACAAGGCCAACTGGGAGACCAAGTAGCTACTTCGACTCGAGGCGGCCCAGGTCGCCCGGGTCGGGCAGGCTCTCCCCGCGGAGGTAGGCCGTGGTGACCTGCTGGAGCAGCTCGAGCCGGGCCGGGTCCTCGTCGGTCGTCTCGCGGGCTTCGTATCCGGGGATGCCGCCGAGCGAGTGCTCCGCCCCGGACAAAGTCAGCAAGGTTTTGGGTCCCGGCGCCAGGAAGTAGGGGTCGGCCGACCAGTCGGGGCCGCGGGTGGTCAGGAACGACTGGTCCTTGTCGCCGGCGACGACCAGCGCCGGCGCGGCCATGTGCCCGAAATCGGGGTGGAGATAGGGGAAGTGCTCGGCCGCGTACGGGGTCAGGTCGTCGCCGCCCCGCCCGGCCGTGTTGTGAGCGACAGACCTCAGCGCGCCGACGCCCGGCGCAACGCGGCCGCCCTGCTCGACGCGGCCGCTTCGGTCTTCGTGAGCGCGGGGGTGGAGGCGCCGATCCGGGACATCGCGGCCGCGGCCGGGGTCGGCACGGCGACGATCTACCGGCACTACCCGACCCGGGCCGACCTGATCGTGGCGGTCTACCGGCACCAGGTCGAGGCGCTGGCCGAGGCCGGGCCCGCCCTGCTGGCCGAGGGCCCGGCGCCGTACGGCGCGCTGGCCCGCTGGATCGAGGTGTTCGTCGACTTCGTGATCACCAAGCAGGGGCTGGCCGCCGTTCTCCAGTCGGACGACCCCTGCTACGACCCGCTGCACTCCTACTTCGTGGAACGGCTCGTGCCGGTCTGCACGGAGTTGCTCGCGGCGGCGGCCGCGGCCGGGGAGATCCGGGGCGACCAGGACCCGTACGAGCCGATGCGCGGGGTCGGCAGCCTCTGCGCGGGAGCCGGGAAGAACATCCGGTACGACGCTCGGCGGCCGGCCGGGCTGCTGGTGGCCGGATTGCGCTCGTCACACTGACAGCGTGGGCGGGAAACCTGTGGATTAACCCGGCCCGGATCGGGAGACTACCGGGTCATGGCACATCGCAGTCGACTCTCGACCTTTCTGATCGACGCGCCCCGGGACGAGGCCCCGCGGGCGGCCGACTTCTGGTCGCAGGCGCTCGGCGTGCCGGCCACGCCCGTGCCCGGCGAGGAGCAGTTCATCTCGCTGCGCGGCGTGATGCCCGACCACGATCTGGCCGTGCAGGCCGTCGACGACGCGCCCCGCTACCACTTCGACATCGAGACCGACGACGTCGAGGCCGAGACGGCCCGGCTCGTCGGGCTCGGCGCGGTCGAGGTGAACCGCTGGCTCGACTGCGTGATCCTGCGCGCCCCGGGCGGCCACCTGCTCTGCGTGATCCCGCCGCACAGCGACCCGTCGACCTTCGACCGTCTCGCCAAGAGCTGGTCCTAGTCGACGGTCAGCTTCATGCCTTCGTGGGAGGCCACGAAGCCGAGCGACTCGTAGAAGCGGCGCGCCTCGCTGCGGCGCTTGTCGGTGGTCAGCTGGACGAGGCCGGCGCCGTGCTCGCGGGCGCGCGTCATGGCGTACGCCATCATGGCTCTTCCCAGACCGCCGCCGCGACGGTCGGCACGGACCCGGACCGCCTCGATGGTCATGCGTTTCGTCCCGCCCCGGCTCAGGCCGGGGATGAAGGTGAGCTGGCAGGTCGCGATGACCTCGCCGTCGTCGCCGACGATCAGCTCGTTGTTCGGGTCGGCGTCGATCTGCTCGAAGGCGGCCCAGATCGTCGCGTCGACGTCCTCCGACACGAAACCGCGCGAACGGCTGATCTCGTCATCGGCCAGCAGGGCCAGAATCGCGGGCACATCGGCCCGTTCGGCGATCCGGAACATCGGCACCTCTCCCTTTCCGATCGTTGCTCGGGCACGATGTTCGCCATGAAGGTGCTGCTCAGGGTCTATCGCGGGATCGTATGGCTGGCCAACTCGCCGGGCACGCTGATTCTCTCGTACGCCATTCTGATCGTGGTCTGCGGTGTGCTCTTCTCGATCTTCGAGGAGGGCAAGTCGCTGGGCGACGCGATCTGGTGGGCCGTCGTCACCGCGTCGACCGTCGGGTACGGCGACATCTCGCCCGCGTCATGGCAGGGCCGGGTGATCGCCGGGCTGCTGATCTCGCTGATGGTGCTGGTCGTGATCCCGCTGATCACCGCACATTTCGCCAGCAAGCTCATCGTCGACCGGGACGTCTTCCGGCATGAGGAGCAGGAGGAGCTCAAGCAGAACCTGCGGCATGTGCGGGCCCTGCTCGAGCAGATGGCGGCGCGTGAGGGGATCACTTCGCCGGACAGCGCAGCCCCTCCTGCGGCACCTTCAGATCGATGAGGTAGCCGTCGACCGCCTGCACGATGCACTGCGTGCTCGGGTAGGCCGTGTGGCCCTCGCCCTCCCAGGTCAGCACGTGGCCGACGCCGAGCATCGAGGCGAGATCGGCGGTGTTCTCGTACGGGGTGGCGGGGTCGCCGGTCGTGCCGACCACGACGATCGGCGGGGCGCCCACGGCCGCCGCGGCCGGGTAGGGGTCACGGTCGCCCTTCCAGACCGCGCACGGCAGCATGCCGACCGCCATCGAGCCGCCGAACAGCGGGTATTTCTTGCGCCACTCGCCCTGGAGCCGGCGCACCTCTTCGACCGTCGGCGCGTCCTTGGTGTCGGAGCAGTTCACCGCGAGGTTGGCGTCGAACAGGTTGCTGTACGTGCCGTCGGGCTTGCGCTCGGCGTACTGGTCGGCGAGCTCGAAGACGCCCTCGGCGTCGCCCGTCTTCAGGTCGGCGATCGCCTTGGCCAGCGCCGTCCAGCCGGTCTCGGTGTAGAGCGAGGACACCACGGCCACGAAGATCCAGCCGGAGGTGGCGCTGCGGCCGTCGGCGCCCTTGACCGGCTTGGTGTCGGCCGCCTTGAGCGCGTCGGTGACGGCCTTGCGCGCGTCCGGGGCGATCGGGCAGTCGGCGGTGTTGGCCTTGCACCAGTCGGTGAAGTTGGTGAACGCGCGCTCGAAGCCCTTGGCCTGGGTCTCCGAGCCCTCGATGAAGCTCTGCTTGGGGTCGACCGCGCCGTCGAGCACGAGCGCCCGGATCTTGGTCGGGAAGAGCTGGGCGTACGTGGCGCCGAGCAGCGTGCCGTACGAATACCCCAGGTAGGTCAGTTTCTCGTCGCCGACCGCGCCGCGGATCGCGTCCATGTCCTTGGCCGCCTGCACGGTCGCGAACGTGGCCAGCTGGGCCGCGCCGTATTTCTGGGCGCAGCCGTCGGCGATCTTCTCGTTCAGCGTGACCAGCTGGTTGTAGGCGGCCTGGCTGACCGGGTCGGGCACGGCGGCGAAGCTCGCGTCCTGGTCGGTGGAGCTGATGCACTTGACCGGGTCGGAGCGGCCGACGCCGCGCGGGTCGAAGCCGATGACGTCGAACTTGTCGGTGATCTCGGTCGGCAGGCCGCCGAACTGCTGGCCGAACGACAGGTAGACCGCGGTGTCGATGCCGGAGCCGCCCGGACCGCCCGGGTTGATCAGCAGTGAGCCGGTCCGCTGTTTCTGCGTGGCCGACCGGATGCGGATCATCGCGATCGCGTATTTCTCGCCGTTGCCCGGGTCGGACCAGTCACGGGGGACGGAGACCTTGGCGCAGTCGTACGTCATGCCGGCCGCGCCCCGGCCCACGAGCTGGTCGGGGATCTCGGGGCAGGGCTGCCAGTCGGCGCCGCTCGCGGCCGCGGAAGAGGACGAGCTCGGCGGCGCTGGTGTGGCGGTCTCGCCCGACCCGTCCGGGGCGAACGAAGGCACGGTGCAGCCCGAGACGGTGACCACGAGCGCGGCGGCGACGGCCAGGAGAGAGCGGCGCACGATGGACCTTTCGTCGGCGGACTGACCCTCGAAGGCTATCCGGTGAGTCTGACAATCCGCCGTCAGCGGCTGGTCAGCACCTCGGCCAGGTTGAACTGGACCGGTCGTTCGAGCTGCTCGTACGTGCACGAGTGCGGGTCACGGTCCGTACGCCACCGTTCGAACTGGGCGGTGTGCCGGAACCGGACACCCTCCATGTAGTCGTAGCGGACCTCGACCACGCGCTCGGGCCGCAACGGCGTGAACGACAGGTCCTTGCCGTTGTTCCAGCGGCTCACCTCGTTCTTGCGCGGCGTGCGTTCGCCCTGCTCGTGGGCCGCCCAGTTCCACGGATGGCCCTCGAACTCCGTCACTAAGGGCTGCAATTCCTTGAAGAGCTCTTCCCGTACGGCCATGGGGAAGCTCCCGATGACGCCGACCGACACGAGCACGTCGCGCTCGTCGTAGAGACCGAGGAGCAGCGAGCCGATGCGGTCCTCGCCGGACTTGTGCACCCGGTATCCGGCGACCACGCAGTCGGCCGTGCGCTTGTGCTTGATCTTGAACATGACCCGCTTGTCGGGGGTGTAGACCAGGTCCCGCGGCTTGGCGATGAGCCCGTCGAGGCCGGCCCCCTCGAACTCGGCGAACCAGCGCCGCGCGGTTTCCCGGTCGTCGGTGGCCGGCGTGACGTAGACCGGGGCCTTGGCGCCCTTGAGGACGTCGGCCAGCCGGGCCCGGCGCTCGGCGAACGGCAGCTCGGTCAGATCGTCGTCGCCGAGCGCCAGCAGGTCGAACGCGACGAAGCTGGCCGGGGTCTGCTCGCTGAGCAGCTTGACCCGGCTCGCGGCCGGGTGGATGCGCTGCTGGAGGGCCTCGAAGTCGAGGGTGTTGCGCTCGGTGTCGGCCACGATGACCTCGCCGTCGATCACCGCCCGCTCCGGGAAGTTGGCCAGGACGGCCTCGACGACCTCGGGGAAGTAGCGGGTCATCGGCTTCTCGTTGCGACTGCCGATCTCCACCTCGGCCCCGTCGCGAAAGATGATCGACCGGAAGCCGTCCCATTTGGGCTCGTAGAGCTGTCCGGGCGGGATCTCGGCGACGGGCTTGGCGAGCATCGGCTTGACCGGTGGATTGATCGGCAGCTCCATCGCCCCAGTCTGCCGTCTCACCCCGTCCTCTGGGGGGCTGGCGGCTCCGGCGTAAGCGTGTAATTTTGTAATCACGCTTACCGGGGAGGTTCAGCAATGAGATTCCGACAGGGACCGCCGGGACGGGTCGAGCCGCCGAACGCCGACGACGCCGCGGCCTGGGTCGCCGGCGCGGTGACCGACGGCTGGTTCACCGAGCGGCCCGAGGTCGTCCTCGACCGCGACGAGATCATCATTTGGGGCCGGGTGGCCGCGCCCGACCTGGGCGAGAGCGCCACCGACGCCGACCGGGCGGCCGCACAGGCCGGCCGGATCAACCAGTTCCGCGAGGACACCCGCAACGACCGCATGCGGGTCGCCCGCCAGATCGAGCACCGCTACCAGCGCAAGGTTGCCTGGGGCGTGCGCTGCGGCGACACCAACGAGCTGTTCACCCACCTGGCCGCGCCGGTGATGACCCGGCTGCGCCAGCCCGAGCGGCAGATCCTCGACACGCTGGTCGACGCCGGCGTGGCCCGCTCCCGCTCCGAGGCGCTGGCCTGGTGCGTGAAGCTCGTCGGCCAGCACACCGAGGAGTGGCTGTCCGACCTGCGCTCGGCCATGAGCAAGGTCGACGACCTGCGGAAGCAGGGCCCTTTGTAGGGTGATCCACGTGCTACGTGAGGTCACCGCCATCCGCTATGTCACACCCCTGCGCGAGGGCGGCTCGCTGCCCGGCGTCGTGGAAGCCGACGACCTCGGCACGTACGTGGTCAAGTTCCGCGGCGCCGGGCAGGGCCCGAAAGCGCTCGTCGCCGAGGTGATCTCGGGCGAGCTGGCCCGGCGCCTCGGCCTGCCCGTGCCCGACATGGCCGTCGTCCAGCTCGACCCGGTCGTGGCCCGGGCCGAGCCCGACGAAGAGGTCCAGGAGCTGATCAAGGCGAGCGCCGGGGCCAACCTGGGCATGGACTTCCTGCCCGGCGCGCTCGGCTACGACCCGGTCGCCCACCCCGTGGAGGCCGGGCTGGCCTCACGGGTGCTGGCCTTCGACGCGTTCGTCGAGAACGTCGACCGCAGCTGGCGCAACCCCAACCTGCTGATCTGGCACAACGCCCTGTGGCTGATCGACCATGGCGCGACCCTCTACTTCCACCACAACTGGCCCCGCGCCGAGGCGGTGGTGCACCGCCCGTACAAGTGGGACGACCACGTGCTGAAGCCGTACGCCACGGCCCTGGCCACCGAAGGGCCGGCCCTGGCGGCCCGGCTCACCCCGTCGCTGATCCGCGAGGCCGTCGACCTGGTCCCCGACGAGTGGCTCGACGACGGCGGCAAGGACGCCTACATCTCCCATCTGACCGCCCGCGCGGCCGAGCCGGAGGCGTGGCTGCCATGAGGGTCCCGTACGAGTACGCCGTCATCCAGGCCGTCCCGCGCATCGAGCGAGGCGAGCTGATCAACGTGGGCGTGGTCCTCTACTGCCAGCGCCGCGACTTCCTGCAAGCCCGCACCCACCTGCACGAGGACCGCTTGCGAGCCCTCGACCCGCAGGCCGACACAAAGGCGATCGGCGAGGCCCTGGCCTCATGGTCGGCCACCTGCACCGGCGCCGGCGCCGCCTCCGCGATGAGCCTGGGCGAGCGCTTCCGCTGGCTGGTGGCCCCCCGAAGCACGATCCTGCGAGCCGGCCCGGTCCACATGGGCCTGGCCATCGACCCGGCCGAGGAGCTGCAACGCCTGGAGAACATCCTGGTGCGGTGAGCGCGACCAACGGTCAGTAGTGATAGCGAGCTTGAACGACGATCAGGTTCTCGCCGCGCACGGTATAGACGAGCCGATGCTCGTCGGTGGTCCGCCGCGACCAGTAGCCGCTGAGGTTCTCGGTCAGTCGCTCCGGCTTCCCGATGCCATGCCCGGGGCCGCGCAGAGCTTCATCGATCATTCGATTGATCCGGCGAAGCATCTTGGGGCTCACCCGCCCAGGAGATGTAGTCCTCCCAGTCTTGCCGAAGGCGACGTTCACGGGGCTTGACGCTCCGTCTCCTCCGCATCGGAGATCAGTTCATGCCGCTCGAACTCACCGGCCTCCACCCGGGCCACGCTGTCGAGCGGCCGCCGCGCGTTCGCCGGCGACCTGAGCAGGTACCGCGTCTCCACCGATGATCGCCATAGCTGCTCGGGCACGAGGAAGGCTGTGCCCGACTTCGAGACGATCTCCACCGCTTCTTCATCGTCGTTGACTTGCTCGATCAAGGGGAAGAGCCGCTTCCGCGCCTCGCTCGCCGATATGGCCACAGCCCACAGTATCGCCTGGCACCAGACTGACGCGGGAGCGCCGAAGGCCGCCCGGCGGGAAACCGGGCGGCCTTCGTTGTGGCTGAGGGTCAGGCGGTGCGGCGGCGCCGGGTGTACCAGACGGAGGCCGCGCCGGCGGCGACCAGGAGGCCGCCCAGGGCGACCAGCGTGCTCATCGGCGCGCCGGTGACCGGCAGGGCTCCGCCGGCGCTGACGCCGCCGCCCGGGGCCGTGGTGGCCGGGGCCGCGCCGGCCGGGGTCTCCGCCGGCACGGTGTCCGTGTTGGCGGTCGGCGTGGTGGTGGCCGGGGTGCTGGGCGTGGCCGAGCTGGGGGCCGGCGTGGTCGGGGCCGGGCTGCCGTAGCCCGGGTTGCCACGGGTCGGCGTGTCGGTGTCGGGCGCCTCCGTGCCGTATCCGGCGGCGCCGCCCGGGCGGGCCGGGTCGGTCGTCGTCATCGCGACGCGCGGCTGAGCGGCCTGGTCGGCGGTGGCCACGGCGGGCGACCCGCCGAGAGCCAGCGCGGCGGCGATCGTGAGACCGGCGGTGGGCAGTCCGACGGCGACGATGCGGCGAAGTGAGCTCATGAGGAGTTAATCCGTTCTGTGGCGATGTGCATGGTCCGAGAGGGGAGCTTAACGGCAAATGCCCGATTTACCCTTTAAGCCGCCTCGGCGGGTCATCATCCCGGAAGACCACCGAAACGGTGACTCCGCCACAGATGGGACAAAGCGAACATTTTGCCCTCGAATTTGGGGTCGGCCGCGAAGAGCTCACCGCTGTACGGGGCCCGAAGGCGCACGCTCGCGCCGGAGTTCAGATAGACCGACACCACCGTGCGCGCGCCGCGCCGCTCGGCCCGCATGTCGGCCACGTCGTCCCAGGTGGCTACGCCGTCCGCGAAAACCGAACGGGTCCGGATGCCGCCCGAACTGATCTGCGTGCCCGTCCGCCCGCGGGCCGCCAGCCCGATCAGCGCGCCGGCCACCGCCGGCCCGACCGCCACGAACGCCCAGCCGGGCCCGGCCGGCAGCGCAAGATCCGCCCAGGTCAGGACCGCTACCAGCAGCCAGAGGCCGGCGTTCGCGATCGATCCGAGAAAGAGCCCTCGCCCGAGGGCCTGCTGCCAGGTGGGCCGGAACATGGCCGCCGATGCATCGTCCATGCCCTGGTTCAACGGACGTCGCGAGACCCGGGGCCGCACCCCCGGTGCGTCGTACCTTTGAAGCATGGCAACGAACGACACCACCCTGCCCACCACCGAGGACGAGTGGCGGGTCCGCCTCTCCCCCGACGAGTTCCGGGTGCTTCGCCAGGCGGGCACCGAGGCGCCCTGGTCCGGGGAGTACGTCGACACCAAGACCGAGGGCATGTACAACTGCCGCGCGTGCGGCGCCGCCCTCTACCCCAGCGACGACAAGTTCGACTCACACTGCGGCTGGCCCTCGTTCGACGACGCGATCCCCGGTGCGATCAAGGAGATCAACGACTACAGCCACGGCATGGTCCGTACGGAGATCCGCTGTGCCAACTGTGACTCGCACCTGGGTCACGTCTTCCGCGGCGAGCACATGACCGCGAAGAACACCCGGCACTGCGTCAACAGCCTGTCGATCCGCCTGGAGCCGAAGGCCTAAGGACGACGCGACGGCGCCTGGCCGGCCAGTTCCACGGCCTCGACATCATCGTCGAGCGGCCCGCCGGGCACCGGCGTAGCGACGCTGTCGGTGACGTCGAGCGCGGCCGTGTCGAAGGCGACCAGGAACGGCGGCCGGCCCTGGCTGGCCGCGTAGATGCGGCCGATGTACTCGCCGAGCAGGCCCAGGCAGATCAGCTGGATGCCGCCGAGCAGCAGGACCGCCACGTAGAGCGAGGTCCAGCCGGGCACGACCGCGTCGGCCAGCCACGTGATCAGCGCGACGATCATCAGCACGACGCACAGGAAGAAGCTGAACAGGCCGAGCCAGGTGGCGATCTTCAGCGGGGCCGCCGAGAAGCTGGTGACGCTGTCGAGCGTCAGCTTGATCATCTTCGACAGCGGGTATTTCGTCTCGCCGGCCACCCGCTCGGCCCGCACGTAGGGCACCTCGGCGCTGCTGAAGCCCAGCGACGGCACGATCAGCCGGTAGACCGGGCGCGGCTCGGGCAGCCCGTTGAGCACGTCCACCACGGCCCGGCTCATCAGCCGGAAGTCGCCGGCCTGGTCGGAGACCCACGGGCCGACCAGCTTGCGCATCACCCGGTAGTACAGGCCCGCGGTCTGGCGCTTGAACGCCGTGTCGGTGCTGCGGTCGCTGCGCACCCCGTAGACCACGTCGACCTTTTCGCGGCGGGCCGCGGCCAGCATCTCGCCGATCACCTCGGGCGGGTCCTGCAGATCGGCGTCGATGCTCACCACGTACGCACCCTTGGCCGCCCGCAGACCGGCCCGCAGCGCCGTCTGGTGCCCGACGTTGCGGCGCAGCGCCACCACCCGCAGCTGGGGCCACTCGGCGCGCAGCTGCATCAGCCGTGAGACGGTCGCGTCGCTGCTGCCGTCGTCGACGGCGACGACCTCGTACGAGTCGCCGAGTCCGTCGAGCACCGGGCGCAGGCGGGCGACGAAGTGATCGACCGCTTCGCGCTCGTTGTACATCGGTGTGACCACGGAGAGTGTCACCGGTGACAAGAGCATGAGTGACCTCTTCCTGCTAGCGCCGGTCGTGCCGGTCATCCGTCGGCCGGAAGACTAGCTTCACCCGGCAACCGCCGTCTGCCCTGGCTGTGCGGCTTGCCCGGTGCGAACCAATTCCTCGACCACGTACCGCAGGCCGCTCTGCGAAGTCTGCCAGCCCGAACTGGACGTGACGACCCATCCGTCACCCAACTCGGGTGCGTACGTGTCGCCGGAAACCGCCAGGTCGACGCGGGTACGCAGGAGGTGGTCGGCCAACGGCAGGAAGGCCGTGTAGACCGCCTCGCCGCCGATCACCCAGACCTCCCCTGTGAGGTCCACCTCCTCCACCGAGTGGACGACTTCCGCCCCTTCGGCCGACCACGAAGGGTCACGGGTCAGTACCACGTTGCGCCGGCCGGGCAGCGGCCGGAAGCGCTCCGGGAGCGAGTCCCACGTCGCCCGCCCCATGACCACTGTCGCGCCGCCGGTGCGCTCCCGGAACATCCGCTGGTCCTCGGAGAGCCGCCACGGGATCGCGCCGTTCGCGCCGACCACCCGGTCGTGCGCCTCGGCCCAGATCATGTGCACCGTCATACCGCGACGGGCGCCTTCAGCGCGGGGTGGTGCTGATATCCCACGACCTCGAAGTCCTCGTACTCGTAGTCGAACAGCGACGGCCTCGAAGCGATTTTGAGCTGCGGGAACTCGTACGCCTCACGGGACAGCTGCTCCCGTACCTGCTCGACGTGGTTGTTGTAGATGTGGCAGTCGCCACCGACCCAGATGAAGTCGCCCGGCCGCAGGCCGGCCTGATCGGCCACCATCCGGGTCAGCAGCGCGTAGCTGGCGATGTTGAACGGCACTCCCAGGAACAGGTCGGCGCTGCGCTGGTAGAGCTGGCAGGAGAGCCGGCCGTCGGCCACGTAGAACTGGAACATGGCGTGGCAGGGAGCCAGCGCCATCTCCGGCAGGTCGGCCACGTTCCACGCCGAGACGATCATGCGGCGGGAGTCGGGGTCGCGGCGCAGCGTCTCGAGGATGCCGCTGATCTGGTCGATGTGGCCGCCATCGGGCTTGGGCCAGGAGCGCCACTGCACCCCGTAGACCGGGCCCAGCTCACCCGAGGGCGAGGCCCACTCGTCCCAGATCGTCACGCCGCGCTCGCGCAGCCAGCCGACGTTGCTGTCACCCCGCAGGAACCACAGCAGCTCGACCGCCAGCGACTTGAAGTGCACCCGCTTCGTGGTGATCAGCGGGAAGCCGGCCGACAGGTCGTAACGCAGGCGCTCGCCGAACAGGCTGACCGTGCCGGTGCCGGTGCGGTCGCTTTTCGGGGTGCCGGTGGCCAGGACCCGGCGCAGCAGGTCCTCGTACTGGGTGTCGACGGGCATGGCAGCCAACCTACCCGCCGGGCGGGCCCACCCTGGGGTGGGACCGTCCGGCGGGTCCCGGTAGCGGCCGGCAACCGGGATCTCCACCCCTCAGGTGGCCAGGGGTGGAAAAGCAACCTAGCTCGCCCAGCTGTCCGACATCTGCGGGATGTGCTCGTTGAGCGACTGGAGGTCCCGCTGGGACCGGGTCTGGTCGGGCGGCGGCGCCTGGTCGGCGACGAAGCCGAGGTCGGCGCCCATCTGCTGCCACCGTTCGTAGAGGATCTGGTCCTGGAGCACGCTGCGGACGTCCTGGTGCGCCGCCCGCAACTCTTCCAGGGCGGCCTCGTACCGGGCGACCCGGGTGTGCAGGTCGGCGGTCTCGTACGTGGTCATGGAGCCAGATTAGCGATGAAAGCGAGTTTTATTCGCTTTTCAGGCGAGAGCCGATCGAGACGATCCGCTGCGCGAGGTGGTCCAGCGCGGCGTACTGCGCGTCACCCAGAGGGGCGTCGTTCGTGCCGCCGGTGACGTGCGAGACGCCGTACGGGTTTCCATCGGCGAACTTGAGCGGGTCGGTGTAGCCGGGAGCCACCACGATGCCGCCGAAGTGGTAGATCGTGTTGTACAGCGCCAGCAGCGTCGACTCCTGGCCGCCGTGCGCGGTCATCGAGGCGGTGAAGCCCGCGTACGCCTTGTTGGCGAGCAGACCCTGGCCCCACTGCGGGCCGAGCGTGTCGATGAACTGCTTGAGCTGGCTCGCCACGTTGCCGTACCGGGTCGGCGAGCCGAACAGCACCGCGTCGGCCCAGACCACGTCGTCGGCCGTGGCCTTGGGCTCGTTCTTCGTCTTGTCGAAGTGCTGGCTCCAGGCCGCGTTGGACGCGATCGCCTCGGCCGGGGCGAGCTCGGGGACCTGGCGCAGACGCACCTCGGCCCCCGCCTTCTCACCCGCTTCGGCCAGACGCTCGGCCATCTTGTGGATGGTTCCGGTGGACGAGTAGTAGATGACTGCGAGCCGCGTACCGGCCATGGTTGCCTCCTCGAAGATCTGCCTGCCAAGTCAAGCGAATCTCCGGTGCAGTACGGCCGAAACTGCGAAACCCCTCACACGAGAAGCTCGTCACCCACCTCGTCGTCGAACCAGACGCCGCCGGTGGCCAGGTAGCGGAACCGGTAGCGGCCGGGGCCGACGGTCACGCTGACCGTGCGGGTGCCGTCGCGGCGCGGCTTGAGCTCGTGCCGTCCCGGCTCCCACTCGTTGAACGTGCCCACGACGCTGACCTGCCCGTCGACCGCCGCCTGGGGCAGGCAGAAGGTCACCCGGGTCTTGTTGCCGAACAGCTTGCTCCGCTTGATCATGAAGGCCTCCACACCTCGGGCTTCCATCCGTACAACGCCCGGGGACGATACGGGTGACGCCGCGCCGCATACGCTTTCGGCATGCTTCCGGAACCTCATGACGAATTGCGGTCGGCCACGTTTCGCGATCTCGACACCACGACGCTGTACGGGATCCTCAAGCTCCGCGCCGACGTGTTCATCACCGAGCAGCAGTGCGCGTACAGCGAACTGGACGGCCGGGACGACGAGCCCGGCACCCGGCATGTGTGGCTGGAGCGCGACGGTGAGATACGGTCCTATCTCCGCATTCTGAACGACGGCGACGTGCAGCGCATCGGTCGCGTCGTCACCGCCAAGAGCGCCCGGGGCGGCGGGCTCTCCGGCCGGCTCATGACCGAAGCCCTGGCGATCATCGGAAATCGCCCGAGCGTGCTGGACGCCCAGGCGCATCTCACGAAGTTCTACGCCAAGTTCGGATTCGAGCCGACCGGTCCCCAGTTCCTCGAGGACGGCATCCCGCACGTCCCCATGCGGCGTGAGCCTTAAGGCAGGGTGGCGACGATCTCGGCCACCGAGCGCCGGCGGCCCGTGTAGAACGGAACCTCCTCGCGCACGTGCCGCCGCGCCTCGGAGGCCCGCAGGTCACGCATCAGGTCGACGATGCGGTATAGCTCGTCGGCCTCGAAGGCCAGCATCCACTCGTAGTCGCCGAGCGCGAACGAGGCGACCGTGTTGGCCCGCACGTCCGGATATCCGCGGGCCAGCTTGCCGTGCTCGGCCAGCATGTGGCGCCGCTCCTCGTCGGGCAGCAGGTACCACTCGTACGACCGCACGAAGGGGTAGACGCAGAGGTAGGGGCGGGCCTCCTCGCCGGCCAGGAAGGCCGGGATGTGGCTCTTGTTGAACTCGGCCGGGCGGTGCAGCGCCATCTGCGACCAGACCGGGGCCAGGTGCCGGCCCAGCGCGGTCCGGCGGAACAGGGAGTACGCCTCCTGGAGCGCGTCCGGCGACTCCGAGTGCCACCAGATCATCACGTCGGCGTCGGCCCGGAGCCCGGACACGTCGTACGTGCCGCGGATCGTCACGTCCTTCGCGGAGAGCTGCTCGAAGAGGCCGTCGACCTCACCGGCCAGCTCGTCGCGCAACGCCGGCAGCGGCGTCTGCGCCCGGAAGACCGACCACATCGTGTACCGGATCGTCGCGTTCAGCTCGTTGAGCCGCGCCGCGTTCGTCTGCTCACCCATTCCCTCAACCCTCCAGCATCTTGCTCACGTCTTCGGCGGCCCGCTCACCACTGGCGATGCAGACCGGGATGCCGATCCCGTCGAAGGCCGCGCCGGCCAGGGCCAGCCCCGGCGGCAGCGCGGCCCGGGCCGCGGCCAGCCGGTCGAGGTGCCCCGGCGCGTACTGCGGCAGCCCACCGCCCCAGCGCTGCACCCACGAGGCGGCCGGTGGCGGAAGCTCGTCACCGAGAAGCTGACCGAGCTCATCGACGGCGCGTGACAGCAGCACCGAGTCGTCGAACTGGAGCCGCTCCTCTTCGCCCGCGCGCCCGAGCGAGGCCCGCACGATCACCGGCCCACCGCTCGGCAGCGACCACTTGGTCGTGAAGAACGTGGCCGCCTTGACCAGCGTGCCCTCACTCGGCGGAACCAAGAATCCCGACAAGTCCGGAAGCGGCGTCCCCGGCGGCAGCGCAAGACCGACCAGAGCCACGCTCGCGTAGTCCAGGCCCCCGAGAGCGGCCGCCGCGGCCGGGGCAACATCGGACAAAAGCCGCGCGGCCGGCGTGGAGGGCACGGCCAACACCACGGCGTCGACGTCATCGGTCTGCGGCGCCGGCACCGGCCCGAGCAGCAACCGCCACCCATGCGCCGTGCGCGCGATCCCGCGTACCGGAAGACCCAGGCTTATCCGCGCCCCACTCGCCGCCGCCGCCGCGCCCACCAGGCGGCTCATGCCGCCCTCGACCGCACCGAAGATCGGCTTGCCGGGCTCGCGGCGACTCGCCCGCTGCGCCGCCCGCACGGCATCTTGCAACGTGTGCTCGACCCGCGCCGTCCGCGCCAGCTGCGGCATCGTCACCTGCAACGACAGCCCGTCGGCCCGTCCCGCGTAGACCCCGCCGAGCATCGGATCGACGAGCCGGTCCACGACCTCGTCGCCATAACGGTCACGCACCAGCGCCCCGACCGCCACGTCTTCGCCTGCGGCGAGCAGCGGACGGCCGGCGTCGTGGTCCCTCTCGGCGGCCGGGTGCGCCACATCGCCGAGTTGCGCCAGATCTCCCGGTACGCCGACAAGCGTGCCCGACGGCATCGGAGCGAGCCGCCCACCGAAGGCCAGCGCGGCCGGCACCTTGGCCGGATGCTTGATCGCGTCGCCCAGTCCGAGCCGCTTGACCAGCCCGACCGCGGCCGACTCGGCCCCGTCGGTGCCCGACATCAGGAACGACTCGGCACCCCGCTCGACGGTCACCCCGCCCAGCTCACCGGTGCGCAGCTTGCCGCCCAGGGCGCCGCTCTGCTCGTACACGATGATCTCGGTGTCCGGCGGCGTCAGATCCCGCAGCCGCACGGCCGCCGCGAGGCCGGCGATGCCGCCTCCGATGACCGCAACCCGCTTCCGCACGACCTCAACCCTTCCACTCGGCGCCCCCGCCGCCTCGGCCGGGGGCGCTCGGTGTGACCTAGCGAGCGGACGTCTCGTGGACGAACGCGACCAGCCTGGTCAGCGCGTCCGGGTCGGTCTCGGGCATCACGCCGTGTCCCAGGTTGAAGACGTGCCCGGGCGCCGCCCGGCCCTGCTCGAGCACCCGGCGGGCCTCGCGCTCGACGACCTCGCGACCGGCGAACAGCACCGCCGGGTCGAGGTTGCCCTGCACCGCCTTGGACGGCCCGATCACCTTCGTCGCCCGATCGAGTGGCGTCCGCCAATCCACGCCGACCACGTCGGCGCCCGCCTCGCCCATCGCCTCGAGCAGCACCGCGGTGCCCACGCCGAAGTGGATGCGGGGCACGCCGGCGCCGGCCAGCCCGGCCAGCACCCGCGACGAGTGCGGCAGCACGTGCTCGCGATAGTCGGCCTCGCTCAGCGCGCCGGCCCACGAGTCGAACAGCTGCACCGCGCTGACGCCGGCGTCGATCTGGGTGCGCAGGAAGGTCAGCGTGATGTCGGCCAGGCGGGACAGCAGCGCGTTCCAGAGCGCCGGCTCGCCGTACATCATGGCCTTGGTCTTGAGGTAGGTCCGTGACGGACCGCCCTCGATGAGGTAGCTGGCCAGCGTGAACGGCGCGCCCGCGAAGCCGATCAGCGGCGTGCCGCCCAGCTCCTTGACCAGCAAGCGGACCGACTCGGCGACGAAGCCCACATCGTCCGGGGTGATCTGCCGCAGCCGCTCGATGCCGGCCGGTGTGCGCACCGGCTCGGCCACGACCGGGCCGGTGCCGGGCACGATGTCGAGGTCGATGCCGGCCGCCGCGATCGGCACGACGATGTCGCTGAACAGGATCGCCGCGTCCACGTTGTGCCGGCGCACCGGCTGCAGGGTGATCTCGGTGACCAGGTCGGGACGCCGGCACGAGTCGAGCATGCCGATGCCCTCACGGATCTTGCGGTACTCGGGCAGGGACCGCCCGGCCTGCCGCATGAACCAGACCGGGGTGTGCGGCACGTCGAGGCCGCGGCATGCCCGCACGAAAGGCGAGTCGTTCAAGACTGTGGTCACCGCGCCATCGTGCCACGACACGCGGGGCGCGCCGATCGGCTACGGACACGCGACGGCGGCATAGTCTTCCCCCATGGCGTCCCCCTCCGCTGAACCTCCGGCGTTCGCCCGCGCGGTCGCGGGCCTGCGGGCCCCGGCGCCACGGCCCGAGATCCTCCTCGAGGAGATCGCGGCGCCGCAGCGGCTCGCGCCCTACGCGTTCGCGCTCAGCGCGACCGTGCTGCGCTCCGGCGACGAGGTCGCCGGCGGCCGGCTGATCCTGCTGCACGACCCGGCCGGCCACGAGGCCTGGCACGGCGACATCCGGCTGGTCACGCTGGTCACGGCCGAGCTCGAGGCCGACCTGGCCGACGATCCGCTGCTGCCCGAGGTCGCGTGGACGTGGCTCACCGACGGCCTGGCCCAGCACGCCGCCGCCTACACGGCGATCGGCGGCACGATCACCCAGACCACGTCGACCCGCTTCGGCGAGCTGGCCGGCCCGCCGCCCACGGCCGACCTCGAGGTCCGCGCCTCCTGGACGCCGACCGCCGACGACGCCACCGCCCACCTGCTGGGCTGGTGCGCCATGCTCGCCTCGACCGCGGGCCTGCCGCCACCGGGAGTGGCCCTGCTGGGTCAGAACCAGCGAGCTAACACACCGTAAAGGTCGCGCAGGCCGTCTTCACCGGGATAGCCAGCCCGATCCCTTCGGCGTCTTTAGCCTTGGCGGTCGCCAGCCCGACCACCTGCCCGGTCGCGTTCACCACCGGCCCGCCGGAGTTGCCCGGGTTGATCGGCGCGTCGAACTGGATGGTCGGCCCGTCGGTGTCGTCCGGCCGGTACGCGCTGATCACGCCCGTGGTCACGGTGTCGTCGAGGCCGAGCGGCGCGCCGACCACGACGACCTGCTGACCCGGCTTGACCGTGGCCGGCGCCGTGGCCAGCCCCGCGATCTTCGTGTCGGCGTGCAGCAGCGCCAGGTCCTTGGCCTTGTCGACGTCGACGATGGTGGCCGTGATCCGGGTGCTGCCGCGTTCCAGCGACACCTTGCGCCCGCCGTCGGTCCACACCTCGGCCACCACGTGGTAGTTCGTCATCAGGTTCGACTCGTTGGCCTTGGCCTTCCTGCCGACCGAGAACGCGGTGCCGGTGAAGCTGCCGGCCCGCACCCGGAAGACGCTGGGCAGCACCTTCGAGGAGACCGCCTCCGGATCGAAGACCCCGGCGAGCTGCTGCTCGAGCCGGTCGGTCCGGTCCTTCTCGGCGGCCAGACCGGACGCCAAGCTCTGGTTGTGGTCACTCATCGATTCGATCCGGTACGCCTGCCAGCCCGCGACCAGGAGCAGGAGCACGACCACCCCGATGACGAGCGGCTTGATCCGCCCGCCCACGGAGGAGCGCCGCGGCTCGGGCTCGGGCTCGGGCTCGGCGACGACCGGCGCCGCCACTTCCTCGTGCCAGCGGGGCGCCTGTGGCTGCCGCTGCTGCGGCACCTGCCACTGCGGATCTTCGACCCATCCCTGCTGCTGCGGCTGCTCCCACTCCTGGAAGCGCCGCTGCGCCGGTGGCGCGGGCTCGGCCCAGGGGTCGCTCGCGGGCTCGTTCCACCGGGACGGCTCGTCCCAGGCCGGGGCGGCCGCGGGCTCGGAGGCCCGGCGCCGCCCGTCGTACTGGCGCTGCTCGCCAGTGGCGCCGGCAGGCGTGAACGGTTCGAAGGTCATGGTCATCCGGCGCGGCCTCCCGGGTAAACGGCGCTGCGGGAGGTAGTACGGAGCGAAGACGCTTCCGGATCAGGTCCGGGACGACCCAAAGAAAGATCGAGAATCGGCGCGCCGGGACCCGGCTGCGCGCGGGTGGGGTGGCCTCCCCGTACGGTAACGGAGTGACCGACGACGCACCCCTGCTCCGTCGGGACGCACCGGAGCCCGCAAGGGACGGACGACCGCAAGCCGAGCCGCCCGACCCGACGTCTGGTGGTCCCGACGCCGCGCCCGCCCCTTCTGTACCCCTGACCGCGCCCCGCGACGGCACTCCGCGCCCGGTGGAGACTTCCGGCGAGCTGGCCGACGTCGTCGCCCGCATGGCCGCCGGCACCGGCCCGGTCGCCGTCGACGCCGAGCGCGCCTCCGGCTACCGCTACACCCAGCGCGCCTACCTGGTCCAGCTCAGGAGGGCCGGCGCCGGCACCGTCCTGATCGACCCGCTCCCCCTGGACGACCTGCGCACTCTCGACGCGGCCCTGGCCGACAGCGAGTGGGTCCTGCACGCCGCCAGCCAGGACCTGGCCTGTCTGGCCGAGATCGGCATGAAGCCCCGGCGCCTGTTCGACACCGAGCTGGCCGCCCGGCTGGCCGGCTTCGAGCGCGTGGGCCTGGCCGCCCTGACGGAGCAGCTCCTCGGCTACTCCCTGGAGAAGCACCACTCCGCCGCCGACTGGTCGACGCGCCCCCTGCCGGAGTCCTGGCTGACGTACGCCGCCCTGGACGTGGAGCTCCTGACCGACCTCCGCGACCATCTGGCCGCGGAGCTGGACCGCCAGGGCAAGTCCGCGTGGGCTGCCGAGGAGTTCGCCGCCCTGGTGGCCAGCGCCGACCGCCCCCCACGCGTACGCCCCGACCCCTGGCGCCGAACTTCCGGCATACACCGCGTACGGGGAGCAAGGGCGCAATCGCGGGTACGGGCCCTCTGGTACGCCCGGGACGGCGTGGCCGCCCGCCGCGACTCCGCCCCCGGCCGGGTGCTGCCCGACTCGGCCATAGTCGCCGCGGCCGAACAGGACCCCAAGGACGAGCGCACCCTGCTCACCATCCCCGGTTTCGGCGGCCGCTCGGTCCGCCGCCTGGCCCGGGTCTGGCTGGACGCGCTGGACGAGGCGAGGTCACTGCCCGACGACGCCCTGCCCGTCAACCAGCCGGTGGACGGCCCACCGCCCCCGCACCGCTGGGCCGAACGAGACCCGGTGGCGGCGGCCCGCCTGGCCCGCTGCCGGCAGATCGTCATAGCCACGGCGGAGGAACACAACCTCCCTCCGGAAAACCTGATCAGCCCGGATTACATCCGCCGCCTGGCCTGGTCCCCGCCCGAGGACATCACCCCCCAGACGATCACCACCACCCTCCAGGGCTTCGGCGCCCGGAACTGGCAGACCGTCCTGCTGTCCGCCCAGCTGGCCGAGGCACTTCCCGACCCGGCAGCGATCTGACACGGCAACAAAAAGGTGGGGCTCGCTAGGCGGGCCCCACCTTTTTTCGCAACCCTGCCCCCGGCTCGCCGAAATACTCCTGTGACATTCCAGCGACCCGCTACCGCCCTCTAGTTACCCGCGAGTAGCATTCAGATCCACACACCCCCGGGCTCGCCCGCAAGGAGGCTTGCTGTGCCCCGTGAAGTACGCGAGGTCGTCTTCGTAGACGGCGTCCGCACCCCCTTCGGCAAGGCCAACGGCATGTACGCCGAGACCCGTGCCGACGACCTGGTCATCCGCTGCATCCGCGAGCTCATGCGCCGCAACCCTCAACTGCCCCCGGACCGGGTGGACGAGGTCGCGATCGCCGCCACGACACAGATCGGCGACCAGGGCCTGACCATCGGCCGTACCGCAGCCCTCCTCTCCGGCCTCCCCAAGACCGTCCCCGGCTACGCGATCGACCGCATGTGCGCCGGCGCCATGACCGCCGTGACGAACGTGGCCGGCGGCATCGCCATGGGCGCCTACGACGTGGCGATCGCCGGCGGCGTCGAGCACATGGGCCGCCACCCGATGGGTGAGGGCGTCGACCCCAACCCGCGCATCCTGGCCGAGAAGCTCGTCGACCCGTCCGCGCTGGTCATGGGCTCCACCGCCGAGAACCTGCACGACCGCCTCCCGAACATCACCAAGGAGCGCACCGACCGCTACGGCCTGAACTCGCAGCTGAAGACGGCCAAGGCGTACGCCGACGGCAAGCTCCAGCCCGACATGGTCCCGGTGGCGATCCGCAGCGCCGAGGAAGGCTGGGGCCTGGCCACTGCCGACGAGGCCCCTCGCGAGACCTCGATGGAGAAGCTCGCCACCCTCAAGACCCCGTTCCGCCCGCACGGCCGGGTCACCGCCGGCAACGCGGCCGGCCTCAACGACGGCGCCACCGCCGCGCTTCTGGCCAGCGAGGACACCGCCCGCGAGCTGGGCCTGCCGATCGCCATGCGGATGGTGTCGTACGGCTTCGTCGGCGTCGAGCCGGAGATCATGGGTTACGGCCCGATCCCGTCGACCGAGAAGGCGCTGAAGAAGGCCGGCCTGACGATCGACGACATCGGCCTGTTCGAGCTGAACGAGGCGTTCGCGATCCAGGTGCTGGCGTTCCTCGACCACTACGGCATCGCCGACGACGACCCGCGGGTCAACCCGTGGGGCGGCGCGATCGCGATCGGCCACCCGCTGGCCTCGTCCGGCGTCCGCCTGATGACGCAGCTCGCGCGCCACTTCGCCGAGCACCCCGAGGTCCGCTACGGCCTCACCGCCATGTGCATCGGCATCGGCATGGGCGGCACCGTTATCTGGGAGAACCCGAACTGGACGGGAGCGGACAAGTGATCGAGCACCCCAAAGAGGTCGTCACCAAGGCGCTCCTCCGCTTCGTGGACGTACCCGGCCTCTCCGCGAAGGCCGCCCTGATCACCCTCGACAACGGCTTCGACTACAAGAAGCCGAACAGCTTCGGCCCGGGTGGCCTGGCGTCGCTCGATGCCGCGATCACCGCCGCGACCGACGCGAAGCCGGCGTTCATCGCTGTGACCGGCAAGCCGTACATCTTCTGCGTCGGCGCCGACATCACCGGCATCCCGTACATCACCTCGCGGGAGCAGGCCGTCGAGCTGGGCGAGCTGGGCCACCGGGTCTTCGCCCGCCTGAAGGACTCGGCCATCCCGACGTTCGCCTTCATCAACGGCGCGGCGCTCGGCGGCGGCCTCGAGGTCGCGCTGCACTGCCACTACCGCACGGTGTCGGGCGGCGCGGCGGCGCTGGGCCTGCCCGAGGTCGCGATCGGCCTGATCCCCGGCTGGGGCGGCAGCCAGCTGCTGCCCAACCTGATCGGCGTGCCCGGCGCGGCCCAGGTCATCCTCCAGAACCCGCTCACCCAGAAGACGCTGCGCCCGAAGCAGGCGGCCGAGCTCGGCCTGGCCGACCAGCTGTTCGAGCCGGCCGACTTCCTCGAGCGCTCGCTCGAGTGGGCCGCCGGCGTCGTCAAGGGCGAGGTCACGGTCGAGCGGCCCGAGGTCGACAAGGACATGTGGGAGGGCGTGCTCTTCTTCGCCAAGCAGCAGCTCGACGAGAAGCTGCACGGCGCCGTCCCCTCCGCCAACAAGGCGCTCGAGCTGCTGGCTCTGGCCAAGGACGCGTCGTTCGCCGACGGCACCGCGGCCGAGACGCAGGCCCTGGCCGACCTGATCATGGGCGATGAGGCCCGGGCCAGCCTGTACGCCTTCGACCTGGTCCAGCGCCGGGCCAAGCGCCCGGTCGGCGTGCCCGACAAGTCGCTCGCCCGCAAGGTCACCAAGGTCGGCGTGATCGGCGCCGGCCTGATGGCCTCGCAGCTGGCGCTTCTTTTCGTACGCCGGTTGCAGGTTCCCGTGGTTCTCACCGACCTCGACCAGGAGCGGGTCGACAAGGGCGTGAGCTACGTCCACGACCAGATCGACAAGCTGGTCGCCAAGCGCCGCCTCGACGAGGGCACCGCGGCCAAGCTGCGCGGCCTGGTCAGCGGCTCGGTCGACAAGTCCGTCTTCGCCGACGCCGACTTCGTGATCGAGGCGGTCTTCGAGAACCTCGAGCTCAAGAAGCAGATCTGGGCCGAGCTCGAGAAGATCGTCACGCCGGAGGCGATCCTGGCCACGAACACCAGCTCGCTGTCGGTGTCGGAGCAGGCGGCCGGCCTGGAGCACCCTTCCCGCGTGGTCGGGTTCCACTTCTTCAACCCGGTCGCCGTCCTGCCGCTCCTCGAGATCATCAAGGGCGACCAGACCGACGACGCGACGCTGGCCACGGCGTTCGCGGTCGGCAAGGAGCTGAAGAAGTCGTCGGTGCTGGTCAAGGACGCCCCGGCGTTCGTGGTCAACCGGCTGCTGACCCGGGTCACCAGCGAGATCTTCCAGGCCATCGACGCCGGCACCCCGCTCGACGTGGTGAACGTGGCGATGGACCCGCTCGGCCTGCCGATGCGCCCGATCGCGCTTCTCCAACTGGTCGGCCCCGCCGTGGCGTACCACGTCGGAGAGACCCTGCACCGGGCGTTCCCGGACCGCTTCCTCGACTCGCCGAACCTCAAGAGGATCGTCGACGCCAAGCTGCCGGTCATGATCGACGACGAGATCAACCCGGCCGTGGCCGAGCTGATCGAGGGCGGCTCGGCCCCGCTGACCTCGGACGAGGTGCGGCAGAAGGCGATGGACGCGCTGGCTCAGGAGATCCGGCTCATGCTCGACGAGGGCGTGGTCGCGGAGGCGCAGGACATCGACCTGTGCATGATCCTCGGCGCGGGCTACCCGCTGCACCTGGGCGGCGTCACGCCGTACCTGGACCGCAGCGGCACCTCGGAGCGGGTCACCGGCAAGCGGTTCCTGCCCCAGGGCGTGGCCTCGCTGCCCGCCTGATCCTGTTTCGAAGGCCGATGCCCCGTGCTCCCCGGCGAGCGCGGGGCATCGCCGTTTCGGTGTGTCGCACCTCCCCCTACCACCGGAGATGCGTCATTGCCCGATGCCGATAGGCTCCGTGGGTACCCGATTGATGGAGCGCTCGATGTCGCAGCCCCCGTACCCCGGCCAGCCCTATCCGGGCGAGCCCTCCTCCGGCCAGCCGCACCAGGGACAGCCGCCTTACCAGCCCTATCCCGGCCAGCAGCCGCCGGCGGATGCTCCCGGTTCGGTTCCGCCCGCGCCGACATACCCGCCCACCACGGCGTACCCGGCTCCCGGACAGCCTCCGCAGCCGGACTACACGCAGCCTCAGTACGGCCAGCCCCAATACGGCCAGCCGCAGTACGGCCAGCCCCAATACGGCCAGCCGCAATACGGGCAGCCGGACCCGACCCAGCCTCAGTACGGGCCGCCCGGTGACTACACGCAGCCGCAGTACGGCCAGCCCGGCTACCCGCCGGCGCCGCCGCAGAAGCCGAAGTCGAAGGTGCTGCCGATCGTGCTGACGGCGATCGCCATCGTGCTGGTCCTGTGCGTCGGCGGTTCGGTGGCCATCTACCTGGTCGCCAACAACAACTCCAAGGACGACAACACCACCACGACGGGTACGGACGCGACGCCGACCGTCACCTCCACGACGGAGCCGACCGAGACGGCCCCGCGCACCACCGAGCCGACCAAGCCACCCGCCGCCACCATCAAGATCATTGAGCCGGCCAAGCTCGGCGGCCGCCCGAAGCTGACCAACCAGCAGTTCGCGACCCAGACCGAGCGTCTCGAGTCCAGCCTCAAGACGATGCCCGGCGTCACCAAGGCCATCGGCGCCCTGTACGGCACGGTCGGCGACGAGGACATCGTCGTGCTGGCCGCCGCCGCGGTCCCGATCGCCAACCCGAAGACCGAGCTCGACTCGACCTTCTACGGCGCCGGCATCGGCGGCCTGAAAATCGACAACATCGTCACCGCCCCCACCGGCACCCTGGGCGGCTACGCCAAGTGCGGCAGCGGCGACGCCTCCGGCACCGACTTCACCCTGTGCGCCTGGGCCGACGAGGGCAGCTTCGGCATGATCATCTCGTACTTCAAAACCATCAGCGCCGCCAAGACCGAGTTCCCCAAGCTCCGGGCCCAGGTCGAGTCCAAGAGCTGAGCCCCGGTCAAGCCGACACGCCGCCCCACACGATCACATAGTCGCGTCGCCTCCGGCACGGACCGGTCACGGTTCCCGTCCGGAGGCGCCCGCGTAACCTCCACCGGTCAGGATGGTCCGCGTCCCTGATCCGGCTTGAGGAGAGTTTGCGGTGATCCTGGAGCATTTGCGCCGCGTCCGCTGGGCGGTACGAGCCACTCTGCTGCTGGGCGTAGCCGCATCAGTCGTGGCAAACGTCCTGCACGCCCTGGACAACCCGATCAGCCAGGCCATCGCCGCGTGGCCCCCGCTGGCCCTTCTCCTCACGGTGGAGCTGATCTCCCGGGTCCCGGTCCACCACAAACTCCTGGCCGCCGCCCGCTTCATAGCCACGGCGACAATCGCCGGCATCGCCGCCTGGGTCTCGTATTGGCACATGGTCGGCGTAGCAGCCCGCTACGGCGAGACAGGCGCTTCTCCCTACCTCCTCCCCTTGTCGGTAGACGGCCTGATCGTCGTAGCCAGCATCTGCCTGGTGGAGCTGGGCGGCCGCATCTCCACCCTGGAACGAGCCGCCGACCCTTCGTCCGCCACTTCCACGCCCGCCACACCCCACCCCGCTACCCCCGCGCCCACCACGGCCGGCCTCGCTACTTCTGCGCCCACCACGGCCGGCCTCGCTACCTCTGCGTCCGCCACGCCCGGCCTCGCCACTTCTGCGCCCGCCGCGCCCGGCCTCGCCACTTCCGCGCCCGGCCTCGCCACTTC
>NZ_OBDY01000010.1:0-21851 GCF_900215205.1 Paractinoplanes atraurantiacus | reverse complement strand
CCGCGCCCGGCCTCGCCACTTCCGCGCCCGGCCTCGCCACTTCCGCGCCCGGCCTCGCCACTTCTGCGCCCGCCGCGGCCGGCCTCGCCACTTCTGCGCCCGGCGTAACACACTCCGCCACCTCCTCGGCCGCACTCTCAGCGAACGCGGCCAACGTCGGCGCCACGAACGAAACACCCATCGCCACTCTGCCGGATATTTCCGACACGCGAAGAGTGTCGGATCCCGAGTTCGCCCCGGCGACGCCCTTGCCCGGCCTCATCCCGGCCCCGGCAAGCCAGCCCGCGGCCCGCATCGCGGGAACCGGAAGCCGAGCAACAACCGCCGCCGCGCTGGCCGAGGTAGCCGCCGCCCTCCCACGCACCACCGACAACGCGCCCTTCACCCCCACGGTGACCCGTCAGGGCCGCCCGGCCACCAACGCCCCGCGCCCAGCCACCGGCGCTCCCCGCACAGCCGCCGAGACCCCTCGCCCCGGCGCTTCCCGCACAGCCGCTTCCCGCACAGCCGCTTCCCGCACAGCCGCCGACGCTTCGCGGCCCGTGGCCGCCGGGCGTGCGGTTCCCGCCCAGCGCACCCGCCCGGAGACAACGACGGTCAGCGCCGACAAAGCGCCCCGCCCCCGCCGCACCCCCGCCGAGACGGTCGCCCTGGCCCACCAGATCAGGGCCGCCCACCCCGACCTCACCGAGGCCGAACTGGCCTCCGAGCTGGGCATCAGCCTCTCCCGCTGGCGCACCATCCGCCGAGAGGCCGGCGACCAAACCCTCGCCGCCTGACAACGCGCGACCCCATCCACCCGCGGGAAGCAACCGAACCAGGCGCGGAAGCAACCGACCAGCCGTAAAGGCGGCCGCCCCAGCCACGGCGCAGCTCAAGAAGCACCTTGCCCGAAATTTCGTCATATGGCGGCCGGGCGAAGGCTACCGGCGCAGAGCCAGACGGACTGGGCAAAGGTCGGCGGCGCGCACAGCCAGGCCGACTGGGCAAAGGTCGGCGGCGCGCACAGCCAGGCCGACTGGGCAAAGGTCGGCGGCGCGCACAGCCAGGCGGACTGGACAGAGGTCGGCCGCGCACAGCCAGGCAGAGGCTGGGCGGAGGACAGCGAGCGGCGAACGGATGCCGTGAGTGGAGCTACTGCGACGGCGCAACGCCCAAGCCCTTTGCCCGCTTGACCGTTGCTGTGGCGGCCACGACCGGGGTGGCGTCGGCCGTCGGGAGCTTTACCGTGACCTCCAGGCCGCCGCCGTCCTGGGCCACCGCTGACACCGTTCCCCCGTGGGCGTCGCATACCGCTCGGACGATCGACAAGCCCAGACCTGAGCCCCGCGAGCCCGTGCGCTCCCAACCTCCTCGGCGGAACGGCTCGAACAAGCCTGGCACGTCGGCCGGCTCCACCTCGTAGCCCGTGTTGCCCACCACCAGCACCGCCTGGCCGTCGACCGTCGATGTTCGCAGCCACAGGCTGCCCAGCAGGTGGTTGTAGCGGATCGCGTTCTCGATCAGGTTGCCGGCCAAGCGGTCGAGCAGGGACGGATCGCCCACCACCGAGGCCGGCTGCAGGTCTGTTGTCACCTGGAGCTTCAGGCGTTCCGCCTCCGCCCGCACCGCCGACAGCGCGTTCGTCACGCTCATCGACAGGTCGGCCGGCACCTTGCGGACCAGCCGGCGGCCCGACTGGGCTTCCGAGCGGGCCAGCACCAGCAGCGCGTCGACCAGCCCGTTCGCTCTCTCCGACGCGTTGCGCACCACCTTTGCCATGCGCCTGTACTCGGCGACGTCCGCCTCGTCGTCGCTCAACGTCACGTCGATCTCGGTTCTCATGACCGCCAGCGGCGTGCGCAGTTCGTGGGACGCGTTCGCCACGAAGCGTTTCTGCGACTCGAACGCCCCCGCCAGCCGGTCCAGCATCGCGTCGAACGTTCGGGCCAGCTCGGCCACCTCGTCGTCCGCCCCCGAGTAGCGGATGCGCTGGTCGAGCGTCTCCTCGCCGAGACGCCGGGCCGTCTGGGTGACCGCGTGCAGCGGCCGCAACGCCCGGCCCGCCACCGCGTACGCCCCCGCCGTGCCGATGATGCCGATCGCCAGCAGCGCGACCAGGCCTTTGACCAGCACCTCTTGGGAGGCCTGGGAGACCAGCGTGCTCTGCCACTCGACCGCGTCGCGGGTCTCGCCGTTCTCCAGCACCACCGTCGTGCCGGGGCGCAGGCCCTCGCCCGACGACATCACGTCGCTGACCAGCAGCCAGGCCAGCAGCACGAGGATCGCGCCGGCGCCGACCAGCAGGATGCCGTTGAGCAGGGTCAGCCGCAGGCGGAGGGTGGGGCGCAGGCTCAGCCGCAGGCTGCGGTGGGCACTGCCGGAGTAGACCGTCATGAGAGGACGACCGGTTCCGGCACCCGGTAGCCGGCGCCGACCACGGTCTCGATCAGCGGCGGGTCGCCGACCTTTTTACGCAGGGTCATCACAGTCACCCGTACCGTCGTGGTGAAGGGGTCGGTGTTGGCGTCCCACACCCGTTCGAGCAGCTCCTCGCTCGACACCACGCCCCCGCGGGCCTTGAGCAGCTCTTCCAGGACGCCGAACTCCTTGTTGGTCAGGTCGATGGGTGTGCCGCCGCGGGTGACGACCCGGCGGGTCTGGTCGAGCACCAGGTTGCCCACGGTCAGCACGGGCGGCGCGGCCGGGGTGGCCCGCCGGCCCAGCGCCTGCACGCGGGCCACCAGCTCGTCGAAGGCGAACGGCTTGGGCAGGTAGTCGTCGGCGCCGAGTTGCAGGCCCTCGACCCGGTCGGCCACCGTGCCGCTCGCGGTCAGCATCAGCACCCGGGTCAGCGCGCCCGACTCGACCAGCGCCGCGCAGATCTCGTCGCCGTGCATGCCGGGCAGGTCGCGGTCGAGGATCACGACGTCGTACCTGGTCACATAGGCCATTTCATGACCTTGGAGGCCGTCGTACGCCACGTCGACCGCCATGCCCTTGCGGCGCAGCCCCCGGGCGATCGCGTCACAGAGGTTCCGCTCGTCCTCTACCACCAGCACACGCACCGCAGACCTCCGTCGACAACCGGGTACAGCCTCGTCGACCGGGTGTGAAGAGGCCGTAAGTGAAAGGCTACCGAAGGGGCCAGACGGCGACCGAGGCGTCGACCAGGCGGCAGATCAGCACGCCGGAGGCGGCCCGGCAGTTGCCGGAGACGCCGGAGGCCGCGCCGGTGACCCGGATGGCGTGCTCGGCCGGGTCGAGCAGCCCGTAGTAGAGGACGTACTCACCCCGTACGTCGATCTTGCCGTAGATCATGCCGTCGCCGGTGCGGCCCAGGCTCTCCCAGCGGCCGAAGTCGCCGACGGGCTTCCCGGTCGCCGGGTCGAGCAGCCACACCGCGGGTTCGTCGATGCGCCGGTCGAGGCGGGTCGCCGCGAGATAGGGGCCGGCCGGTTCGGCGTACGCCCAGAGCTCCGAGGACCACAGCGCCCGCCCGGTCTGCCGGTCGAGCGCCACCATGCCCGTCTGCTGGCGGAAGGTGCAGATCAGCGTCCCGCAGTCGGCCTGCATCCAGCTCTGCGAGAGGTCGGCCTCGGTGCGCCAGCGGAAGGTCAGGTCGGGCAGGTGGTAGGCGCTGTACCCGTCGCGGGTGTCGACGGTGATGAGGTCGCCGACCGGCCAGACATATCCTGACTTGAGCGGCAAGGTGCGACCGGCGACGAGCTTGCCGGTGTGCGCGTCGCGCGTTTCGAGCAGCCCGCTCGCGGACTGGATCACCAGCCAGCGCGGGTATCCGGCCGGCCCGGTCTCGGTGATCACGCCGCCGGGCGGGCGTACCACCGACCAGCGGATGATGCCGGTGGCGGCGTCCACGGCGAGCGTGGCGTCCTCCGCCGCGAGCAGCACCTGGCCGTCGTCGGTGCCCAGCAACCGGGCCGGCCGGCGCCAGAGCGTCTCGTCGGTGCCGGCTTCGACCGCCACGACGGCCCAGCGGCCGCTCGCGTCGAGCTGATACGACGCCACGATGATGTCGCCGGCCCGCAGCACCTGGTCGACCGCGCCCGAGACGGTCACCATCGTGCTGTCGACAGCAAGGACCCGGGGCAGCTCGTACGTGTCGATCGTGCGCACCCGCACGCCGTTGCCGACCACGGTCGAGCCGCTGACCACGAACATCCGGTCGTCGGAGACGTACACGGCGTCGCCCAGGTCGGCCGGGATGACGATCGGCGCCGCCGAGTGCGGCACCGGCCCGGCCGCCGCGAGCAGTCCGAGCAATGCGATCGACAGGAGACCGAGCAGCGCCCGGAGCGGCACCGGCGGATCGACCGGAGGCGGTACCGCCTCCCGCGGCGCGTCACCGAGGTCGATCACGATCTCAGTGTGCGCTCCGGGCGGTCAGCCGCGGTATGCCCAAATGCGCAGGCTGTCGTCGGCCCGGCAGACCACGCGCCGGGTGTCGGACGAGCAGTCGCTGATCGGCATGCCGGTCGTGCCGAGCACCTGCACCGTGCCGCGGTCCGGGTCCACCAGCCCGAACGCGCTGACCCCACCGTCGAGGCCGCGCCGCAGCACGATCGGCCGGCCGGGCGGGCCGGGCACCTGGGCCCGCCAGCCGCGCAGGTCGACACGGGTGGCCCCGGTCGACAGGTCGACGAGGCGTACGGGCTCCCCGCTCTGGTTCTCCGTCTCGAGGACGTAGTCGCCGTAAAGGGCCACGTCGATACCCGCGGGAGCCTGCCAGAGCGGCTTGCCTGTCGCCGGGTCGAGCACCTGGAGACCGGCCGGCGCGTCCGCGCAGGACAGCCCGGAGCAGACCGCCTGCTGGACCAGGACCTGCCGCACCTGACGCGTCCAGGCGGGGGCGAGCGTCTCCGGTGAGTACGCGGCCTCGTACGTCAGATAGCCGTCGGTGTTGTGGTAGTAGATCATCATCAGGTCGCCGACGAGCTCCCCGCTCACCGGCGCCCGCCCGTCGACCTCGGGCAGGACCGTCCGGCGGAGCACCTTCCCGGTGACGCCGTCGATGCGCTCGAGCCCGTCCGAGGAGAGCAGCAGCACGGCCGGGCGATCCCCCGGCGCGGTGGCGGCGATGACCGAGCCGGCGGCACCGGCCGTCCAGACCGTCGCCCCGGTGTAGAGGTCGACGCCGCGCAGGTCGGTGCGGGCCGGCGGTTCCACGTGCGGCTCACCGCTCGCCGTGAAATAGAGCGCGCCCGGATCGCCGGACTCCTGGTCGTAGACCGTGCCGGGACGGAACCGCGGCTCCTGGATCAGCCCGATGCGCCCGCCGGCCAGCGGTGTGACCGCCATCGGCACCGACCAGCGGGTCTGCCCGCTGTGCCGGTCGAGCACGGTGGTGATCGGCCCGTGCGAGGTCAGCACGACGTCGCCGGCCTGATCGACGTGGAAGCCGCCGTAGCCGAGATCGTCCGGGTTCTCCTCCGGCAGCTGGTAGCGGGTCTTCCAGGCCTGCTCGGGCGGCTCGGCCAGGCTCCACGAGGTCACGTCACGGCCGGACCCGATCTCGGCCATCGTGTAGGCGCGGCCGCCGGCCAGCTCGAACGGCTCGCCCAGGCCGCGGGTGACCGGCACCGCGCCGAGGTAACGCCAGAGCACGGGTTCGGCCGGGGCCGAGGCGCCCAGGGCGATCACGAGCACGGCCGCGAGGATCAGGCCGGAGATCCGGTAGCGGTGGGCGGGTGGCGGCGAGCTGGGCGCCGGCTCGGGCTGGGCGGTCAGGTCCAGCTCGATCAGCGCCAAGGCTCAACCCTTCAGGTTGTACGCCCAGACGACGAGCCGGCCGTACATCGTGCGGCAGACCAGCCGGCTCGTCGCCGACTGGCAGTCGCCGGTGCCCGTGGGCAGGTCGGTCAGCAGCCGTGGACGGCGCTCGCCCGGCCGGGCGACGGCGACCATGGTACGGCTTCCCGGTTCCAGCGATCGCGTCACCAGCAGGTGCTCGCCGAAGCCGCTGCCGGTGACCGGGCGCCAGCCGGTGAGGTCGACCTGGAGCGCCCCGGTGTCCGGGTCCATCAGGCCGAGGGCCGAGGTGTGCTCCGGTGAGCCGTACGCGACGTACATGGCCCCGAACTGCTGCAGGCCCCGCCATCCCGGCTGCTGCCAGCGCACGTCCCCGGTGCGCGGGTCGATCGCCCGCATGCCGTCCGGCCCGCTCAGGCAGGCCAGCGCGCCGCACTCCTGGATGTCGTACGACCCCTCGGCCGGCATGGTCCACAGGTTGCGCAGGGTCTCCGGGTCGTACGCGGAGATCTCCATGCCGGGGTTGCCCGGGTGCCGCAGCAGGATCAGGCCGTCGACGACGGCCGGGTTGGCCGGGTCGTAGTCGGCCGGCGGCACCTGCCGATGAACCAGCTGCTCGCCGGTGATGAGGTCGCGGACCTCCATCGTCCGGTCGTCGTGCACGAGCAGCATGCGGGTGCCCGAGTCGCCCGGCCCGGGCAGCCCGGTCAGCACGGCGCTGGCCGGCACCGGGACGGTCCAGCGGGTCTGCCCGGTCATCGGGTCGACCGCCTGGATCGGCCCTTCGACCCGCCGGCCGGCCCCGGACTGGCTGCGCCGCGGCGTGACCGCGAGCAGAGTGGGCGAGCCGGCCACGGTGACCACCTGACCGGCCCGGGTCCACCGGGAGACACCGTCGGCGACGGACACGGCTGTCGTGCCCGGATCGCTCGTGCCGGCGTTCCAGGGCCGCATCAGCACCAGCCCGCCACCCAGGCGCAGCCGATAGGCCGGCGTGGACTGCCCGGCCTCCCACAGGGTCCGGCCGGTCCCGAGGTCGTACGAGCTGAGAAGCCCGAACGTCTGCGCGAGGAGCTGGCCGCCGTCGGTCATCGCGTACGCGTCGGCGGGCCCGATCTGCACGCTGAAGACCTCGCGGATCGGTGACTTCACGGGCGGCGCCGACGCGGACGCGGTGACCAGGACGAGCACGGCCAGAAGAGCCGCGGGGAACCAGTCGGGGAACGCCGACCGGCTGGGCGAGCCGTACGTCTCAGGCTCGCCCCGATCAAGACCGAGGTCGATGACCACCGTGTCGCTCATTCTTCTAAAGTAACGAGCAGATAACGGTGTCGCCTCGGTCAGGATCCGTTCCGCGGCTTTTCAGCGTTTAATCAGGCTTGCGCGGGCTCCGTGTCCGCCTCGAGCCGGGACACCCAGCCGATGACCTCGCGGGCGATGTCCTGAGCGGTCAGCCCCAGGGACGTGAGGATCTCGGCCCGGGTGCCGTGCGGGTGCCAGCCGGCCGGAACACCGAAGTCGCGCAGCGGCACCTCGACGTCGGCGTCACGCAGGGCGGCGGCCACGGCGTCGCCGACACCGCCGGCCCGGATGCCGTCCTCGATCGTGACCACGCGCCGGTGCTGGGCGGCCAGACCGGTCAGCTCGATCGGCACCGGGCGCACCCAGCGCGGGTCGACCACGGTGACGCCGTAGCCCTGCTCGGCCAGCCGGGCCGCCACGTCCATGCCGAGCGCGGCGAACGAGCCCACCGCGACCAGCAGCACGTCCTTGCGCTCGTCCTCACGCAGCACGTCGACCTGGCCGAGCCGGCGCACGGCCGGCAGGTCGGCCGGCACCGAGCCGGTCGGGAAACGCACGATCGTCGGGCCGTCGTCGACCGCGACCGCCTCGCGCAGCTCCTCGCGCAGGGTGGCGGCGTCGCGCGGCGCGGCGATCCGCATGCCCGGCACGGCCCCGAAGACGCTCATGTCCCAGATGCCGTAGTGGCTCGGGCCGTCCGGCCCGGTGATGCCGGCCCGGTCGAGCACGAAGGTCACCGGCAGCTCGTGCATCGCGACGTCGAGCAGCACCTGGTCGAACGCGCGGTTGAGGAAGGTGGCGTAGACGGCGACGACCGGGTGCAGGCCGCCCATGGCGAGACCCGCGGCGGAGGTGGCCGCATGCTGCTCGGCGATGCCCACGTCGTACACCCGCTCGGGGTGCTTGCGGGCCAGGTCGGCGATGCCGGTCGGCTCGCCCATGGCGGCCGTGATGCCGACGACGTCCAGCCGCTCGTCGGCGATCTTGATGAGCTCCTCGGAGAAGACGTGCGTCCACTTCACCGACGGCTTGGCGGTCAGGGCGCCCGTCTGCGGGTCGAACGCGCCCGGGCTGTGCAGGCAGTCGGCCTCGTCCTGCTCGGCCGGGCGGTAGCCGTAGCCCTTGCGGGTGACCGCGTGCACGATGACCGGGGCGTTGAAGCCCTTGGCCCGGCGCAGCGCCGACTCCATGGCCACCATGTCGTGGCCGTCGACCGGCCCGATGTATTTGATGCCGAGGTCCTCGAACATCGGCTGCGGGCTCACCGCGTCCTTGATGCCGCGCTTGACCGCGTGCAGCACCTCGTAGACCGGCTTGCCGACGACCGGCGTGTTGCCGAGAGCGTCCTTGACCAGGTCGAGCACCCGCTCGTAGCCCGGGTTGAGCCGCAGCGTGCTCAGGTGGTCGGCCAGGCCGCCGATGGTCGGCGCATAGGACCGGCCGTTGTCGTTGACGACGATGACCAGCCGGTTCTTGGCGGTCGCGATGTTGTTCAGCGCCTCCCAGCACATGCCGCCGGTCAGCGCGCCGTCACCGACGACCGCGACCACGTGACGGTCCTCGCCGCGCAGGGCGAAAGCCTTGGAGAGGCCGTCCGCGTACGACAGGGCGGTCGACGCGTGCGAGTTCTCGATCAGGTCGTGCTCGCTCTCGGCGCGGCTCGGATAACCCGAGAGCCCGCCCCGCTGCCGCAGCATGTCGAAGCCGTCCTGCCGGCCGGTCACGATCTTGTGGACGTACGCCTGGTGGCCGGTGTCGAAGAGCACGCGGTCGCGCGGCGAGTCGAACACCCGGTGCAGAGCCAGAGTGGTCTCGACCACACCGAGGCTCGGACCGAGGTGACCGCCGGTGCGCGACACCTTGGCCACCATGAAGTCCCGGATCTCCGCCGCCAGCAGGGTCAACTGCTCGGCGTCGAGGCGCTTGAGGTCACCGGGTGAGGTGACACCGGCGAGAAGACCGTCGGAGGCGGGGAGGGATTCGCTCATGGGGGCAAAGTCTATCGGCGTGGCGCACCGGCGCATCCGCCAAGAGGTTTCGATGCGGTGTCCTACACACAACCGTCACATCTTTTCGTCTGGCATGCTTGTCGGCGAAAGCGACTGGCGGCACCGAGGATGGGTCAACCATCGGGGAGCTCGTCACGGGGGTCGACCGCCTGGGCGCCCGTGCCTGCGGAGGACCGCCATGCCTTCAGCCCGTCTCCTGCCCGGCGCCCCCGTGGCCGAGGCCGTCCTGGCCGACGTAGCCGA
This sequence comes from Paractinoplanes atraurantiacus, assembly GCF_900215205.1. Taxonomy (GTDB): domain Bacteria; phylum Actinomycetota; class Actinomycetes; order Mycobacteriales; family Micromonosporaceae; genus Actinoplanes; species Actinoplanes atraurantiacus. Next base: position 12,549 of record NZ_OBDY01000010.1, on the reverse strand, counting down.
GCGCGTGACCCGCCTGCGCGCCCGCGGCGTGACCCCCAGCCTGGCCACCATCCTGGTCGGCGACGACGACGCCAGCGCCGGCTACATCCGCATCAAGCAGCGCCAGGCCGCCGACCTGGGCTTCGAGTCCCCGCACGAGCACCTGCCGGCCGACGCGACCCAGAAGGACCTGGAGGCGGTCATCGCCGGCTTCAACGACGACCCGGCGGTGCACGGCGTCCTGATCCAGTACCCGATTCCCGGCCACCTCGACTACGACGCGGCCCTGCAGACCCTCGACCCCGACATGGACGTCGACGGCATGCACCCGCTGAACATGGGCCGCCTGGCCCTGGGCATGCCCGGCCCGCTCCCGTGCACCCCCGCCGGCATCGAGGCCCTGCTGGCCCACTACGAGATCCCGGTGGCCGGCCGCGAGGTCGTCATCCTGGGCCGAGGAGCCACCCTGGGCCGCCCGCTGTCGATGCTGCTGGCCCAGAAACGCCCCACCGCGAACGCCGCGGTGACTGTCGTGCACACCGGCGTGAAGGACTGGGCGCGCTACACCCAGCGAGCCGAGATCCTGATCGCCGCCGCCGGCGTCCCCGGCATCATCCAGCCCGAACACGTGAAGCCGGGTGCCACAGTGATCGGCGCCGGAGTCCGCTACGAGGGCCGCCGCCTCCTCCCCGACGTGGACGAGTCCTGCGCCGAGGTGGCCGGCGCCATCACTCCCCGCGTAGGCGGCGTAGGCCCGACCACGGTGGCCATGCTCTTCCGCAACGCGGTCCAGGCCGCAGAGCGCGCCACCGCCTGACTCTCCCCTGGGGCGCCTGAGCGACTCACACCCGCTCGGGTGCCCCAGCCCTCGTCCGGCCCTCTCACGTCGCCGGCATCCGCCCCACCCCGGCCATTCGCTTCGCCGCCCGCAGCCCCTCCTGCACCGCCGGCCGCCGAGCCGTGGTCTTCAGCGCCGTCGGGCCGTTCCCGCCGCGCAGCCCGCCCTCTTCAAAAGAAGATCACGCAGGAGCGCATTATCGATATCGATGCGGATAGAGCGCGACTGAGCGAAATTCGCCGAGGCCGCTGGAATTCCCGAGTGGCTTTGCGGCGCATTGGGCGGCATGATAGCCATGCGATAGCAACAGCTATCCAACGAGGAAAAGATCAACGCCAAGCCCTGTCGCGCGAGAAAGATGCGTTTCGACGGGAACGCGTGCGCCGTCGGCGGGGGCCCGCCCCGGATCATCGCTTGCGGCGCGAGCAGCAGCGACGCCTGATCGCTGCTGCCCGGCCGCGCTCCGGCGCCGGCTCCTTCGCGACTGTTCCTCTTCAAAACGCGACGAAGCGATTAGCCGGCTAAATTGCTCTATTTACAGGCGCACGACCATTTTGCCGGTGTTCGCGCCTCGCAGGAGGCCCAGGAAAGCGCCCGGGGCCGCCTCGATCCCGCCCTCGACGATTGTTTCCTGCCACGTGATTTTGCCCTCGCGCAGCCACGCTGCCATGTCGGCGGCGAAAGCGGGCATCCGCCCGCCGTGATTGGTGACGATGTAACCGCGCAGGTTGATTTCCTTGCCGATGGCCAGCGCCAGGTTGCGTGGGGCGGCCGGCGGCTCCGTGTCGTTGTAGTGGGCGATGGCCCCGCACAGCGCGACCCGCCCGTATTTGTTCAGGGAGCCGATCGCGGCCTCCAGGTGGTCGCCGCCCACGTTGTCGAAGTAGACGTCGATGCCGTCGGGGGCGGCCTCGCGCAGCTGCTTGCGAACCGGGGCGTCGCGATAGTTGAAGGCCGCGTCGAAGCCCAGGTCGCCGGTCAGGTGGGTGACCTTGGCGGCGGAGCCGGCGCTGCCGATGACGCGCTTCGCGCCCCGGAGCTTGGCGATCTGGCCGGCGATGCTGCCCACGGCGCCGGCGGCGCCCGAGACGAAGACCGTGTCGCCTTCTTTGAACTGGGCGATGTCGAGCAGGCCGACGTACGCCGTCAGGCCGGTCATGCCGAGCACGCCCAGGTACGCCGACAGTGTGGGGGCCGCCGCGGGGTCGACCACGCGGACCTTCGACGCGTCCACGGCCGCGTACTCGCGCCAGCCGAAGCCGTGCAGGACCGTCGCGCCGACCGGCACCGTGGATGAGGCCGAGGCCACGACCTCGCCGATCGCCGAGCCGTCGAGCGGGGCGCCCACCTGGAACGGCGGGGTGTACGACTTCACGTCGTTCATCCGGCCCCGCATGTACGGGTCGACCGACATGTACTGGTTGCGCACCACCACCTGGCCGTCCGCGGGGGCGCCCACCGTGACCTCGGCGATCTCGAACGTGTCGTCGCCGGGCCAGCCTTGCGGCCGGGCGGCTAGCCGGATCTCACGGCTGGTGAACGTGCTCATGCGGACTCCTCGGAAGGTCACCGGGCGGGATGGTTACCACACGGTAACTTCAGGGCGTCAGCAGCGCCACGCACTCCACGTGCTGGGTCATCGGGAAGCAGTCGAAGGCCCGCAGCGCGGTCAGTTCCCAGCCGAGCGAGCGGAACGTGGCGATGTCGCGGGCGAGCGAGGCCGGATCGCAGGCCACGTAGGCGACGGCGCGCGGGCGGGCGGCGGCGACCGCCTTGACGACCTTGGCGCCGGCGCCGGCGCGCGGTGGGTCGAGCACGACCAGGTCGACCGGGCCGGTGACGCGGCGGCGGCTCAGGGCGTGGTCCACCCGGGCCTCGACGACTTCGGCGCCGGGCAGGTCGGCCAGGTTGGCCCGGGCCGCGGCCACGCCCATGGGGGACGCTTCGACGACCGTGGTTCGTGCTTTCGTACGCATGGCGAGCGCGGCCGCGAACAGACCGGCCCCGCCGTACAGGTCCCAGGAGACCTCGCCCTCGGCCGGCTCCAGCATTTCCAGCACCGTGCTGACCAGCGTGTCCGCCGCACGGGGATGAACCTGCCAGAAGCCCGAAGGCGGGAGCGACCACGAGCGGCCGGCCGCGATCTCGGTGACCTCGGCCGGGCCGCGCAGCCGGGTCCGGAAACCGGACGGCGCCTCGGTCGGGTCATCGGTGGGAGCGCTGCCCCGGCGGGCCAGCACGGCCACGTCACCGCCGGTGGTGGCGACCGCTTCCAAGGCGTCGGCGTCCGGCCACTCGATCTGGAGCAGGTCCAGCTCCTGGATGGCGGGATGCGCGATCCGGCAGCGGTCGATCGGCACGACCTCGTGCGACCGGTGCTTCAGCAGGCCGGGGCGGCCCAGAGCGTCGACCGCGTAGCGCACCCGGCTCCGCCAGCCCAGAAGGACGGCCGGCGCGGTGGCAGCGACGCCCTCGAAGGTCTCGCCCGACAGGGCGTGACCGGCGGTCTCGGACGCCGCGGCAGACTCCTCGGCGAAGCGGAGCTCGCCGCTTGCGGCTGGGAGCGCCTCCACCCGTACGGAATGAGTCAGCCCCGCCAGACGCAGAAGCTGTTCGCGCACTACGGCCGTTTTCCAATCGAGCTGGGCGTCGCCTGAAGCGTGCTGGAGATCGCAGCCGCCGCAACCACCGGGGTGCGCGAAGGGGCACGGCGGCGTCACCCGGCCGGGCGAGGCCACGTGGATCTCGACGGCGTCGGCCCGCAGGAAGCCCTTGTGCAGCTCGGTGATCTCCGCGGTGACCTGTTCGCCGGGCAGAGCGTGCCGGACGAAGACGACGCGGCCGTGCGGGCCGCCCAGACGCGCGACGCAATGGCCGCCGTGCGCGGGGGCACCCACCGTGAGCTCGACGCGGTCGCCCTGCACCAGATCATCGCTCATCGGGAGCCTCCTCCGAGGACGCGGCACGGCTGCGAGGGCCACGGGCCGGCGCGCGGACCAGGCCCCGGTCCATGCGGTCGAGGTCGCGGTCCTGGCTGGACTGCAGCTGCCACGGCACGCTGGTGACCATCACTCCCGGCTCGAAGAGCAGGCGGCCCTTGATGCGCAGGGCGCTCTGGTTGTGCAACAGGTTCTCCCACCAGCGGCCGACCACGTACTCGGGGACGAAGACGGTGACCACGTCGCGCGGGGAGCCGCGCCGGATGCCCTTGACGAAGTCGATGATCGGGCGGGTGATCTCGCGGTACGGGGAGTCGACCACCGTGAGCGGGACGGGGATCTGCCGGCGCTCCCATTCCTCCTGGATGTGCCGGGTGTCCTTGTCGTCGACGTTGACGGTGACCGCGGTCAGCGAGTCGGGCCGGGTCGCCTGAGCGTAGGCCACCGCCCGCAATGTCGGCATGTGCACCTTGCTGACGAGGACGACCGCGTGGTTGCGGGACGGCAGCACCGGGCGCTCGTCGGTCGGCTCGAGCTCGCGGGAGACCCGTGTGTAGTGCTTGCGGATGGCCAGCATGAGCCCGTAGATGACGATCATCGCGGCGATCGCGATCCACGCGCCGAGCAGGAACTTCGTGATCAGCACGATGATCAGGACGGCGCCGGTGAGGCACATGCCGAACGCGTTGATGGCCCGGGAGCGGACCATCCGCCGGCGTTTCTCGGGGTCGCGCTGGGTCCGCAGCAGCCGGTTCCAGTGGCGGATCATGCCGCCCTGCGACAGCGTGAACGAGACGAACACACCCACGATGTAGAGCTGGATGAGCCGGGTGACCTCGGCCTGGAACGCCACCACGAGCACCATCGCGGCGATCGCGAGGAAGACGATGCCGTTGGAGAAGGCCAGCCGGTCGCCGCGGGTGTGGAACTGCCGGGGCAGGTAGCGGTCCTGGGCCAGGATCGAGCCGAGCACCGGGAAGCCGTTGAAGGCGGTGTTGGCGGCCAGGAAGAGGATCAGGGCGGTGACCGCGCCCACCACGTACAGCAGGAAGCCGTTGCCGAAGACCGTCTCGGCGAGCTGCGTGGTGACCGTCTTCTGCACATAACCGTCGGGCGACGAGATGATCTGCAGGCCGGGGTCCTCGACGTACTGGAGGTGGGTGGCCCGGGCCAGCAGCACGATGCCGACCAGCATGACGATCGAGATGCCGCCGAGCAGCATCAGCGTGGTCGCGGCATTCTTGCTCTTCGGCGGCTTGAAGGCGGGCACGCCGTTGGAGATGGCCTCGACGCCGGTCAGGGCCGCACAGCCCGACGAGAACGTCCGCAACAGCAGATAGGCGAAGCCGAAGCTGGTGAGATGGTCCTCCTCGGCCGCGATCACCAGGTTGGCGCTGGGCGCCTGCAGGTCCTGGCCGAGCACGAAGACCCGGAACAGCCCGGTGAGGATCATCCCGACGATCACAACGATGAACAGATAGGTGGGTACGGCGAAAGCGGTGCCCGACTCCCGCAGGCCGCGCAGGTTGAGCGCGGTCAGGATCGCGATCGCGCCGATCGCGCAAGCGACCTTGTGCTCGGCCACGAACGGCACCACCGAGCCGAGGTTGCTCACGCCGGAGGCGGTCGAGACGGCCACGGTGAGGATGTAGTCGACCAGCAGGGCGCTGCCCACGCCCAGACCGGCCCGCGGGCCGAGGTTGACCGTGGCCACCTCGTAGTCGCCGCCGCCGGACGGGTAGGCGTAGACGTTCTGCCGGTAGCTGGCCACCACGGTGACCATCACGACGGCGACGGCCAGCGTGATCCACGGAGAGATGTAGAACGCGCCGGCGCCGGCGATGGACAGGGTCAGCAAAATCTCGTCGGGGGCATAGGCCACGCTCGACAAGGCGTCGCTGGCGAACACGGGCAGCGCGATCCGCTTGGGAAGCAGCGTGTGCTGCAACTTGTCGGATCGGAACGGCCGGCCCAGCAGCAGCCGTTTCGCTAGAGAGGTCGTACTCGCCACGAGTGCCAAGCGTACGTACCCCGCCCCGCCCGCCGCCTCGGGGAGGCGCATGCGACCCTCATCGCATGCACGTGGTCATCATGGGATGTGGGCGGCTCGGGTCGACGCTCGCCCAGAACCTCGAAGCCCGCGGCCACTCGGTGGCGGTGATCGACCAGAACTCCGACGCGTTCCGCCGGCTCGGGGCCGACTTCGGCGGCGTCACCGTGACCGGCATCGGCTTCGACCGTGACGTGATGCGCGAGGCCGGCATCGAGCGGGCCGACGCGTTCGCCGCGGTATCCAGCGGCGACAACTCCAACATCATCTCGGCCCGGCTGGCCCGCGAGACGTTCGGCGTGACCCGCGTGGTCGCCCGCATCTACGACCAGCGGCGGGCCCAGGTGTACGAGCGACTCGGCATCCCGACCGTGGCCACGATCCGCTGGGCCGCCGACCGGATGATGCGCCACCTGGTACCCGAGGGCACGGTCGAGGTGTTCCGCGACCCGACGAGCGTGGTCTCGATCGTCGAGGCGCCCCTGCACCGCGACTGGGTGGGCCGCACGCTGCGCGCGCTGGAGGAGCGCACCGGGGCCCGGGTGGCCTATCTGATGCGCTTCGGCATGGGCACGCTCGGCACGCCGTCCACCGTGATCCAGGACGGCGACCAGGTGTTCATGCTGGTCACCGACGAGACCGTGACGACGGTGCTGGACATCGCCTCCGGCGCGGACAAGGAAGGGCACTGACCATGCGGATCGCCATCGCGGGGGCCGGCAACGTCGGCCGGTCGATCGCCCAGGAGCTGATCGGCAACGGCCACCGGGTCATGCTGATCGAGCGGCAGCCCCGCCAGCTGCGCCCGGAGCGGGTTCCCGAGGCCGACTGGGTGCTGGCCGACGCCTGCGAGCTGAGCAGCCTGGAGGAGGCCGACGTGGCCTCCTGCGACGTGGTGGTGGCGGCCACCGGCGACGACAAGGCCAACCTGGTCGTGTCGCTGCTGGCCAAGACCGAGTTCGCGGTGCCGCGGGTGGTGGCCCGGGTCAACCGGGCCGAGAACGAGTGGCTCTTCAACGAGCAGTGGGGCGTCGACGTGGCGGTGAGCAAGCCGCGCCTGATGGCCGCGCTGGTCGAGGAGGCGGTGACGGTCGGCGATCTCGTACGGCTGATGACCTTCCGCCAGGGCGAGGCCAACCTGGTCGAGATCACCCTGCCCCGCAACGCGCCGTACGAGGGTCAGCCGGTCCGCTCGGTGCCGCTGCCGCGCGACTCGGCCCTGGTGGCCATCCTGCGCGGCAAGCGGGTGATGGTGCCGACCGGCGACGACCCGCTCGAGGCCGGCGACGAGCTGATCTTCGTCTGCACCACCGAGGTGGAGGAGCAGATCCGCGCGGTCGTGCTGGGCGCGGCTAGCTCGGCTGAGTAGTCCGTGACGTGACCCGGTGAATGGCCCAGGCCGAGAAGGCGAACGTCGCCGCGTAGATCGGCCAGCTGATGAGAATCCGGACGATTCCCAGCGCGTTCGCCTCACCCTGGGCCCACAAGTAGTACTGGATGCCGGCCCGGATGCAGAGCGACACGACCCACACGAGAGTCAGCCACTGAAACGTCCGGAAAAGTCGTGAATTGTCGAACCAGTTCTGCTGACCCTTGTTGGCCATGATGCCCCAGGCGTAGCCGATCAAGGGCTTGCGCACGACCACCGAGAGCAGCAGGACCGCGGCCTGCCCGAACGTCAACAGGATGCCGGGCAGGTAGAAGTTCTCGGCCTTGCCGGTTCGATAGGCCAGGAAGGCGCCGATGGCGATGCCGAACAGCCCGTTCACCGCGTGGCGCACGGGCTCCTTGCGGATCAGCCGGTACCCGCCGATGGCCAGAGCCGAGACGACCGCGCCGGCGATCGCCCAGTAGAGCGCCGTGCGTTTCTCGAGGCCCACGACGGCGTCGCCCAGGACCACGTTGAGGATCACGAAGGCGAAGACCGGCAGGCTCGACTCGATCAGCCCGCGCACACCGCCGAGCTGCTCGGCGATCTGCTCGCTCATCGACGGGAGCGGCTCCTCCTCCGGCTCCTGGACCGGGTGGAGGTCGAGTCCCTCGACGACCTCCTCGGCGAGCCGTTCCTCCACGGATTCGTGCGCGGCGTGGCGCGGCTCGCTGCCACTCACCGGGGCGCCTCCAGCTCGTAGTACGGGTTGTAGATCACCTTGCGGTCGTCGCGGATCGCGATGCGCCCGCGCGCGGTGAGCTGACGGCCTGGCTCGATGCCCGCGATGGAGCGGCGGCCCAGGAAGACCAGCGTAACCACGTCACTGCCGTCCCAGAGGTCGGCCTCGAGCGTGGGCAGGTTGGTGCGGGGAGTGTACGCCACCGTGCGCAACCGGCCGTTCACCGAGACCACCTGGCCCCGGCTGCACTGACCGGCCGGCATGGCACCGCACTTGGCCACCTCGCGCTGCAGGTCCCGCGCGTCGAGCTCCGAGTCGGTGGCCGTCAGCCGGTCGAAGAACTTGCGCAGGCCCGTGCGCTCGTCCGTACTACTCATGAGTTACACCGTACGCTCTGGTGATCCCGGTCACGAGCCCTACTGCGGCTGGTGACCGTTCGCCTGAGCCCCCTCCGCCTCGGCGGCGGCCTGCTCGGTCATCTCCTTGGGCAGGCGCAACGGCAGCGCCTCGCGCACCGGCCGCGCCTCCTGGTCACGCACGACCACCAGGCCGGTCAGCACCTCGCCGAGCCGGCCCTCGCGGGACGGGTCGGCCGCGGCCGCGCCCTGATACAGCGCACGGACCATCCAGCGCGGGCCGTCGACGCCGACGAACCGGACGTCGGCCGGGCCCTCCGGGGTGTTCACCCGGGCCGCCAGCTCGGTGCCGTACGGGCCGTCGATCTCGCGCGGGGCCACGCCGTCGGAGGCCATCGCCTGGGCGATCTCCTCGCGGACCTCGTCCCAGATGCCCTCGCTGCGGGGCGCCGCGAACACGCCCAGCTGGAGCGCGCTCTCGCCGTCGACCAGCACGATCTGCTCGACCGCGCCGTCCGGGTTGGCCTGCACCCGCACCTCGACGCCGTCGACGGCCGGGATCAGCAGGCTGCCCAGGTCGAGACGCTGCACCCCCTCGGGGGCGAACTTCTGGTCCCAGGGGCCCTGCTCGGGCGCCACCGGCTCGTCGTCCGCGGCGAGGCTCTGCGCGAGCGCCTCCGAGGGCGGCGCGTCGGTCGCACGCACATGCTTGGGGCCGCCGCGCTTACGGGAGAACATCACTGCCACCTTCCGTCTTCAAACCTGAGTGCCCACCGGTCGAGCCGTGCCCGCCGGCACCGCGTGCGGTGTCGTCGAGCTCGTCGACCTCGTGGAACGCGGCTCGCTCGACCCGCTGAACGACCAGCTGGGCGATGCGGTCGCCGCGAGAGATCTTGACCGGCGTCTGCCGGTCGTGGTTGACCAGGATCACCAGAACTTCACCGCGGTAGCCGGCGTCGACCGTACCGGGCGCGTTCAGGACCGTGACACCGAGGCGCGCGGCCAGGCCCGAGCGGGGATGGACCAGGCCCACGTAGCCGTCCGGGATGGCCACCGCGATGCCGGTGCGGATCGCCTGCCGGGCTCCCGGAGCGAGCTCGGCGTCCTCGGCCGCGACCAGGTCGGCCCCGGCGTCGCCGGGGTGCGCGTAGGCCGGCAGCGGCAGATCGGGGTCGATCCGGCGGATCCGGATGACTACATCGGTCAAGGCAGAGAATCCTCACTCGTGCGGCGGCGGGCGGCGGCGTCGGGCAAGCGCCAACCCTGCCATCCTGCCGTGCCCGGTCGCGGAGGCGCGCCGTACCCTTCCAGGGTGACACCGGAGTCTCCCGCGCGCACCACCGCACCCACCAGTTACCGAGAGCGGCTCACGCTCCGGTGGTTCATGTGGCCCATCGGGCTGCTGGTCGTGGTGATCCTCGGCGTGGAGCTGACCATCGGCTTCCCCACCCTGCCGATCTGGGTGCCGTTCGCGGTGCTGACCCCGGCCACCCTCGCCGTCATGGCCTGGATCGGGCGCATCAAGGTCGAGGTCACCGAGGGCGAGCTGCGGGTGGACGACGCGCGGCTGCCGGTGCGCTTCGTCGGCGACGTGGTCGCGCTCGACATGGAGGGCAAGCGCGAGGCGCTGGGCGTCGGCGCCCACCCGCTCGCCTTCGTGATCCAGCGGCCGTGGATCGGACCGGCCGTGCAGGTGCTGCTCGACGACCCGGACGACCCGACGCCCTACTGGGTGATCAGCACGCGCCGGCCGGTCGAGCTGGCCACCGCGCTGCTGGCGGCCCGCGACGCCGCCCGCTAGGCCGCGTCGATCACCTTCCGGCTCCGCTTCTGGAGATCCTTCTGCACGTGCTCGCCCAGGTTCTTGGTGGCGCGACGGTTCAGATAGCCCGCCACGGCCGCCCCGGTCAGGAACGGGCCGAACATGGTCAGGTGCCGCCCGAAGCGCTTGAGCAGGCCCTGCTGAAGGTCGCGTCGAGCCGCCGTGCCGAGCACGGTGGCCACGCCCACGCCGGGCACCAGCGGGTTCACGCCACGCTGATCGGTCCACGCCTGCACGAGTGACACGGCCTTCTGCCCGAACGTGCCGGGAACCGGCTGCCCGTAGATCTCGTGGAGCTCGCCGATCAGCTTCATCTCGATCGCCACCACGGCGACCGTCTCGGCCGCCAGCAGCACCGGCGCCGAGAGCAGGGTCGGCGCGGCGACCCACTCCACCGCGGCCACGCCGCCGCCGGCCGCGCCCACGCCGGCCGTGGTGCGCTGCGCGTTGCGGATCAGGCGATCGGCCACGTCGTCGTCGCTCAGCCCCGGAAAATGGCGCCTGAGGGTCGCCTGGTCGCGCACGGGAACGTGCGGGGCGACGTCGGCCACCACGTCCGCCATCCAGCGGATCGCGGCCTTGGGCCGGAAGACCTGGCCCAGTCCACGCCGCCGCACGTCGCCGACGAGCCTGCCGAGGAGTTGCCTCCGCCCCTCGGGCTCCAGATCGTCGGCGGTCAGTGCGGCGACAGTCTTGCTCAGTTCGACATCGGCGGCCGTCTGCGCCGGCGTCTCCACGGGATCGTTCGCTATGTCCTTCGCAAGATCCGGTACGGACTGCTCGGAGCTCATCGTCGTCCTCCCGTCATCGGCCGAGGCTGCTGATGTCATCGTGATGCCCGGTGTCGACCCCCCGTCAAACCGGGCAACGGCCTCAATCCCGACCGCTTGCATGCGGACGGGTGTGACGCGCTGCGCGCGAGTGCCGGGTCAGGCACACTCGCGGCAGATCAGTTCCCCGTTGCGCTCCGTCGCCAGCTGGCTGCGGTGATGCACGAGGAAGCAGCGGGCACAGCGGAACTCGTCGGTCTGCATCGGCAGAACCTTGACGGTGAGCTCCTCGTCGGCAAGGTCGGCGCCGGGAAGCTCGAAGCTCTCCGCCACCTCGACCTCGTCGACGTCCACTGCGCCCGACTGTGAGTCGGCGCGGCGGGACTTCAGCTCCTCGAGGCTGTCCTCGCCGAGGTCGACCTCATCGCGACGCGGGGCGTCGTAGTCGGTGGCCATCGGTTTTCACTCTCCTGTATCGATGTGTCACTTGGCGTTAGTAACGTCAAGGACGTTGTTTCGGTTCCCGGTTCCGCCGGACGATTTCTGACACTGCCCCCAACACTCGAATCTGCCCCGGCGAGCGCGGAACCTTACCGCTACTGCGGCAGAGTTGTACGCGCACGGGCACGCCATTGTTCCCGATGTGACCGAGGCGACATCAAGGTAGGGGTACAAGCGTCTCGATCATCGTCGGCGCGCCGGAAGTATTCCCTGTTTCCGCACGGCTGGCGGGCAGACGCTAACCTTCCGACAGGTCCCGCTCCTACCCCGGCGGGCGTGACACCCCCGGATCTCTGGAGCCAGCCCCATGAGTTTTGCGCGCGTACGAGCGCTCGTCGTCGTCGGCGTCCTCGCCGTGGCCGCGGTCGTCTTCGTCATCGTGGCGCTCGTCAAGGACTCCCAAGGGGGAGCCACGAGCGGGGGCGGCTGCCCTGAGGGAGCGCCGATGGTCGACGTGCGACTTCCCGACGACCCGGCCGAGGTCACCGTCAAGATCTTCAACGGCACGAACACCTCGGGCCTGGCCGACAACGTGACCAGCGAGTTCAAGAACAGGCGCTTCACGGTCCAGAAACCGGCCGAGAGCAAGACCAAGTTCAAGGGCGTCGCCGAGATCCGGTACGGGCCGGACACCGTCGGCAAGGCGCAGCTGCTCCGCGCGTACTTCCTGGCCCAGTCGAAGATGTCGTACAACGCCAAGCGCAAGGGCGCCGTGATCGACATCGTGATCGGCAACGAGTTCCGCCAGCTCGCCACCACCACCGAGGTCAACCAGTCCCTGGTCGAGGTGGGCGAGCCGACGGTGCCGCCGGGCGGCTGCCTCAAGAAGTCCGACGACTCCTAGGGCCTGTCCTGCCGGTCAAGCGAGTGCGAGGCGAGGTCCAGGTGGTGGCTGGCGTCGGGCGCGGCGCGCCGGCATCCCGGTGCTGGATGTCGGTGTGTCGCGGCTGCCGTCAGCCGCCACCTGGGCCACGCCGCAGCCCCGCTTGATCGGCAGGACAGGCCCTAGCTTGATTTTTAACCGGTGCGGCGTGGGCGGGGAGTGGTTGATTTCTTCGGTTTTTTGTTGCTGTTGGCGGGTTTCGTGCTGGTGACGGTGTGGACGTCGTGGCGGGTCGTGGGGTGGGTGTTGCGGCGGCCGGGTGGCCGTCCGGGTCCTGGCTGGGAGGGTTTCGGCGCGGCG
>NZ_OBDY01000018.1 GCF_900215205.1 Paractinoplanes atraurantiacus | reverse complement strand
CTCGACCGTGAAGTCCCTGCTGATCTGGACGTGCACGTCGTTCTGGACAATGCGTCCACCCACAAAACCCCGGCGATCAAACGCTGGCTGGCCGCCCACCCACGCTTCGTTTTGCACTTCACCCCGACGAGCTCTTCCTGGCTCAACCTGGTCGAACGCTGGTTCGGCGAACTAACCACCAAAAAGCTGCAGCGCGGCACCCACCGCTCGGTGCGCGAACTCAACAAAGACATCCGCGCCTGGATCGAGACCTGGAACGACGACCCCCGGCCCTACGTCTGGACCAAGACCGCCGACCAGATCCTCGAATCCATCAAGCGACACTGCACACGCATTAACGACTCACGACACTAGCCCTCCGCGGACGGGTGGAGGCGGCGCCGCGCCGCCCCCACCCGGGATAGCGCCGACTTCAGGTGTGATGGAGTGGCGCCGGAGCGGCCCCGGCTCGTGTGACATGAGACAAGGCTGGTCCGCCGGCAGCGGGGTGGGTGGTGGCGCCGGACCGGTTCCCTGGGTGGCGCCAAGCTTGGACGGGCCAAGGCAGCGCCGCACCCGACTCGAGCGCGATGAGGTAACGCCAGACCAGCCCTTTCAGCCGGCCCCGGCCCCGGGCGCGATGAGGTGATGCCGGACCGAACCGATGCGGGATGAGATATGCCGGACCGGACCGATACGGGATGGCCCAAGCTTGCTCGAGACTGAGGCACGCTCACCCAAGCGGAAAGGCGCCGCACTTCGCGCAGCCGGCGCTGGACCGGCCAACGCTGGACCGGCCGACGCCGGGTGGCGAACCCACCTTCCAGCGAAGCCACCTTCCAGCGAACCCACCTTCCAGCGAACCCACCCACCCAGACCAACCCCGGCAGTGGGGGTGCGGGTGGCGAAGCCCCCGCCCGCGCCGACGAAGTCGGCGCAGAAACAAGACGAGGCTGGTCCGGCTCGCGCAATCCGCGAGCAGAATCCAGCCCCAGTTGAGTGGGCGATACTGGGATCGAACCAGTGACCTCTCCGGTGTGAACGGAGCGCTCTCCCGCTGAGCTAATCGCCCTCAACGAGGACTGACTGTACTAGACGGGGTCCCCGGGGTGCCAATCAGGGTCACGTCAGCAGGTTTTGGGCTTCTTTGATGAGGTCGATGCCCAGACTGAGGCGCACCGAGATGTAGACGATGGCGCACACGAAGACGCAGCTGACCAGGCCGACGACGATTTTGACGGGCCAGGACTGGCGGGCTATCCAGTGGGTCCAGCTTTGTACGTGCCTCTTCGTGAACTCGAGGAGTTTCTTGGCCCACGCGAACTCGATGGCCCAGATGGCCAGGCCGAGGATGACGATCGCCCAGCCGGGGCCGGGGAACGGGATCAGGACGATGCCCACGGCGACGACGATGGCGCCGAGTGTGGCTACTGAGATCTTGAGGGCCAGCCTGCCCGTCGGGTTCGCGCGGATCTTGTCCAGCACACCGAGTGGGGACTGATCTTCGTCGGGTTTCGTAGTCATTTCATCCCCCAGTGTTCCGGGTCCCCGTCACTACCCGGGAGGAATGGACGTTACCGGAGTAAGTCAACTGCTGGACCACCCGACGCCGGGCGGAACCGAGTACTTGGGCAGAACAGTACAAGATATCGCTTTTCATCTTGTGCCAAAGGGTTTTCGGAACCGTCTTCCCACTACTGGGTGAGATCAGCGTATGGCGGAGCGTAACGACAGGGATCACCTGAGTATGGGAAACGCGGGGTTCACCAGCCTCGCAGCGGTGCCGGGGGGAGTTCGTCCATGAGTACCATTCGTCCAACGACCGTCGAGGTCGAGACCTCGCTGCGGCTCGTAGCGCCTGACGCCACGGCACTGCCCGTGCGCGCCAGTCTGCGGTACGACCCAGCCGACCCGTATGCGGTCCACGTGTTGTTCCACGCAGAATCAGCCGGTGGGGAAGCCGTGAGCTGGTCCTTTGCGCGGGAACTGCTCGTGACCGGGCTCGATGAGCCCGCGGGCATCGGCGACGTCCGGGTGTGGCCGTGGGCCACGCCCCGGGGGGATTTCGTCGCCCTGGCGCTGTCGTCACCTGACGGCAATGCGCTGTTCGAAGTGCCTCGCAGCGTCCTTGTCCGATTCCTCCGTCGCACCTATGTGGTGGTGCCGCGCGGCCGGGAATCGGAACACCTGGACGTCGACGCGGCGGTCAACCGGCTGCTGGCCGGTCGATAGAAATACAAAGAAGCGACCCGCGCGGACACTGCCGGTCCGCGCGGGTCGCTCTTTTACGGCACGAAATCAACAACCGGACAAATAGCGGAATCCGGGTCAAGAAACGGACATTTCCGCCGCCGCGGACTAATAACTCCCCGACCACGGAAAACATAGGCCGGACCAGGGATGCGTTGCTGGTCATCGCCGGTTACCGTCGGCGCGATGTCCCTCGCAGCCTCGCGCGACGCCGCGACCAGTTTCCGCCCGCCCGGCTGGGCGGGCGTCGGCACCTGCGCGCTCGACGCCATCGGCTCCCGGGCGCCTGACCCGCCTTCCTTCCAAGTGCTGCCCTTCCACGTGCTGCTGCTGGCCACGGCCGGCCACGGCGCGGTGGAGGTCGACTTCTTCGCGCATTCGTGCCGGCCGGGCACCCTGCTCTGGATCCGGCCGGGCCAGGCCCTGCGGGTGGGACGCAACGGCCTGACCGCCTCGGCCGTCACCTTCGAGCCCCATCTGGCCGGCGACGAGGAGCCGGCAATCGGCCGCTGGCAGTTGCGTGGCGAGGACGAGGACGCGGTGATCAGCGAGTTCACGCAGCTCGCGGTCGACTGCGACCGGCACCGGCAGGGCCCGCTGGCCGGCGAGTTGCTGCGCCACCAGCTCCGGGTGCTGCAGCTGCGCATCGCCTTGCTCGGCGGGGCCGACACTACCGGGCCGGAGAGCCGCACCTACACGCGCTTCCGGTCGATGCTGGAGGCCGGGCACCCGCACAGCCGCCGGGTCGAGGACTATGCCGACGAGCTGAACTGCTCCGTTCGTACGCTCACCCGGGCTTGTCTTTCGATAACGGGCCGCACCGCGAAGCAGGTCGTCGACGACCGGGTGGCCCTGGAGGCCCGCCGGCTGCTCGCCTGCACCTCGCTCTCCGTGGCCGAGGTGGGCCGTCACCTGGGGTTCGCCGAGCCGACGAACTTCGGCCGCTTCTTCCATCGCGAGGTCGGGATGAGCCCGGGTCAGTTCCGCGCGGACGCCGCGCACGGACCCCGGCAAGCCATTCCCGCTCAGCGATTGCCCCCTGACCGAGGGTAATCCCCATATATCCGTGGGGTATGTGTGAGTCGCTGGCGCCGACGAGGCATTATGGGTACGTGCAGATCTCCGCGCGCGGCGACTACGCGGTCCGGGCCGCCCTCAGTTTGGCGCGGGCCTACCCGGCGCTGATGTCCGCCCAGGCCATCGCTCAAGACCAGGAAATGCCCCGCAAGTTCCTCGAGGCGGTGCTGGCCGACCTGCGCCGGGCCGGTGTCGTGCGGGCTCAGCGTGGCGCCGAGGGCGGCTACACGCTGTCACAGCCCCCACGCGATGTGATGATCGGCCAGATCATCCGGGCCGTCGATGGACCGCTGGCCGGTGTGCGCGGCCTCCGTCCTGAGGAGACTCAGTACACGGGCGCCGCCGAAAATCTGCCCAATCTCTGGATCGCCGTGCGTGCCGCCATCCGTGAGGTGCTCGACGAGGTGAGCCTGGCCGAGGTGCTCAGCGGCCGGATGCCGGCCCACGTCCGCAAGCTCACGACACGCCCGGACGCGTGGCAGCCGCGCTGATCCTCGAACCCAGGCGCGCTGATCTTCAAAAGCCCAGTCAAGTTTGCCGATTCGGCGAACCGGGAATCGTCGGCTCATCCCCGAAACCCCCACGGAGGGACATAGCGATGGGCATCGTCTTCCGGAGCCGCAAGAAGTTCGGCCCGCTGATCCTGAACTTCACCGAGAACGGCTTCTCGTCGTGGAGCTTCAAGATCGGTCGCTGGTCGTGGAACTCGCGCACCCGCGCGCACCGCGTCGACCTGCCCGGCCCGCTGTCCTGGAAGCAGGACAAAAGCCGGTCCTAAAGCGAGATCACGACATCTCCACCGAGGCGCCCGTGCGAGGGTGACCGGGTGACCGTTCCCGCGTCCACCAGGGTGTGCAGCACCCGGGTGGCGTCGGCCGCACGGTAGACCGTCTCGGTCAGCGCGAACGTCCGCAGCTCGGTCACGGTCGCCGGCCCCCGTTCCAGGAACGCGAGCAGCTCGCGGCGGAGCGGTCCGGGGTGCGGCGTCAGCGAGATGTCGATCAAATGCCGGTCCGGGTCGCCGGGGTCGCGATAGCGCACCCCGGCGAACTCGTCGACCGCCCACAGCGTCTCCTTGAACCCTTCGAGGCTCTTGCCGAGCGTGGTTCCGTAGATCAGCAGTTCACCCGGCTCGTCCGAGACGGCGAGCTCGACCAGCGTGACCAGCGGCCATCCGGCCCGATAGGGGTCGGGGTCGGCGCCCGGCGGCAGGACCAGCAGGAACTCGGCCGGCTTGCCGGCCGTCAGCGCCGCGACAGTGGCCGGCGCGGGACTCACTCCGGCCGAGGCACCATCCAGAAAACCCAGCAGGGGTACGCGCTGAGCCCCGATCGCCTTCAGAGCCACCGGCAGCATCGTGTCCGTAGGACCGGAGACGGCGTGGACCTCGAAGGCGTCCAGCGCCGGCACCTCGGTGCCGGTGGCCACCATGGACAGCTCACGTCCGCGTACATAATCCGCCTGATCGGCCAGCACCCGGGCCGCCGCCGAAGCAGCGAGGCCGCCGTCCGCGTCGGCGTAGCCGTGCGCGTAGACCACCCGCCGGGCCCGATGCAGCGCCGCGGGCACCCACGCCTCCAAATGACGTACGAGCAACTCGCGCTTGACGATGGCGATCTCTTCGACGGACATATCAGATTTCTATCCTGCCTGGTCGGCGCAGATCGGACTGGGTGTTCGCGCCTGCTGACTTGTACCTACGGTATTCACGCGAGCACTATGAGACATATGGCCTCTCCTCCGCTAGCCGAGCTCACCCACCGCGCCCAGACTCTGACGTCGGCCGGCGATCTCGTGGGCGCCCAGCGGGTCCTGGCCAATGTGCTCGATCCGGCCGCCGCCTCCGACCCCCGCCAGGCCAGCCCCGATCTGGCGCTCGCGGCCGCTCTGCACGCCCGCATCCTGATCGCGCTCGGCGACGTGCGGAGCGCCGCCGTCTGGGCCGAGTTCGCCCACGTGGCCGAGGAGCGCCTGCACGGGCCGCACCACGAGCGTACGGTCGCCGCCGCGGCCACCCACGCCGCCGTCCTCCAGCGCATCGGGCAGCACGCGCAGGCGGCCCAGGTCTACCGCCGGCTGGTCGGCGACCTGACCGAGATCGACGGACCCGACACGGCCCGGGTGCTGGCCGCCGAGGCCGACCTGGCCACCGCCGAGCACGCCGCCGGCCACTGCGGCGCCGCCCGCGGCCGGCTCTCCGCGGCCTGGCGCCGGCACAGCCGCCTCCACGGCGACGCCGCCCCGTCCGGCATCAAGATGCTGGCCCGGCTCGGCGCGATGGAGCGCGAGTGCGGCCGCGACGCCGAGTCCCGCGACCACCTGGCCAAGGCGCAGGAGCTGTGCGCCCGCTACCTGCCGGCCGACCATCCGCTGGTCCGCCAGGTGGCGGCGCTGGCCGAGGCGCCCGCCTCCGGCAAGCACGTCTGCCGGGCCCAGGAGCCCGGCGTCACCACGGTGGACACTCCGGGCGTACGCAATCTGCCGTTTCCCCGGCGTCCCACCGTGCCCGACCCGAGCGACGGTTTTCCGCCGGAGGATCCGCCGGACAACCGGGCCACCGACCCGAACGGCAAGGTCTATCAGCAGCCGCTCTATCTGTCCGACGTGCACCAGGCTCCGGGCGACCTGACCGGCCGGCACGCCCGCGCCGACACGCCGCCGCCCATGCCGGGCCGCCGCGCGCCCGACTACGGCCCCGACGGCCGTCCGCAGCCGGTCGGCTCGGCCCCGGCGAGCACCTTCAGCCTGCCGCCCAACACCGAGCGCCGCCTGCCGGTCCGCACCGAGCAGCCCTCTGTCCCGCGCCGCCGCCAGCCCTTCATCCTGGCCGCGGTGCTGGTCGCGGGCATCGCCGCCGCGGTCGCCGTGGTCGCCCTGACCCTGCCGGACGCGGACGGCGCCACCGGCCCGCCACCGCCGCCGGCCACCACCGCCGCCACCTCGGCGGCCCCGTCCGCCCGGGCGACCACCAAACCGCCGGCCACGTCGAAGCCGCCGGCGGCCGACCCGGGCGCCCCGCAGAACGTCCGCCTGCGCGACAACCGCGACAACGTGGTGATCCAGTGGACGTACCCGCCGGGCGCCGAGGGCCCCATCCTCGTGTCGGGCGGCCGCGTCGGCCAGGACCCGAAACCGTTCCAGCAGCTGCCGGCCGGCAGCGGCGACTACGTCGTCTACGGCCTGAACGAGAACACGAACTACTGCTTCACCGTGGCCGTGGCCTACTCGAGCAGCCGCATCGCCAAGTCAGCGCCGGCCTGCACCAAGCGCTAGCGCGGTCAGTCTCTCCGCCGAGGGGGTTCCCGGCTCGGCGTGCAGCAACAGTGCCTCGAGGCCGTCGGCGCCGAGCACGGCGAACTTGTCGATCAGCAAGGTCAGATCGCCGACCCGTGGATGGCGGATCAAAATTCGCCCCGGTCGCCGTGCGCACGTCATGGCGCGCCCAGAGCTGCCGGAACCGCTCGCTGCCGGCGGAGAGCTCACCGATCGTGGCGTGCAGCCGCTCGTCGGGGAAATGCCGCGCCGGCGCGCGCGGGCCGACGCTGTCAGGCATGACAACGTGGCTCATCACCGGCATCAACAGCGGCATCGGCCGGGAAATGGCGACACAGCTCCTCGATCGGGGCGACCGGGTCGCCGGGACGATCCGGCGCACCGGGTCCGTGGATGATCTCGTCGAGGCGTACCAGGGAAGGCTCTGGACCTTCGATCTTGACGTCACCGACCTGGGCGCGGTGCGCAAGGTCGTAAACGCGGCCTTCGCCGAGCTCGGGCGGATCGACGTCGTGGTCAGCAACGCGGGATACGGGCTGTTCGGTGCGGCCGAGGAGGTCAGCGACGAACAGGGGCAGCACCAGATCGCCACGAACCTGCTCGGCTCGATCCAGGTGATCCGGGCGGCGCTGCCCCACCTGCGGCGACAGGGCGGCGGGCGGATCATCCAGATGTCGTCGGTGGCCGGGCTGGCGGCGCATCCCGGCGCGTCGCTCTACCACGCCGGCAAGTGGGGGATCGAGGGGTTCGTGGAGGCTCTGGCGGGCGAGGTCGCACCGTTCGGCATCGGCGTCACCCTGGTCGAGCCCGGTGGCGCGCGGACCGCGTTCGCCGGCAGCAGCCTGCGGCTCGGTGAGCCGATGAGCGCCTACGACGGCACGCCGGCCGCCTTCGTGCGCGCCGTCGCGGCCGGGAACGTGCCCCTGCCCGGCGATCCCGCCGAGATCGCGGCGCGGGTCGTGGCGAGCGCGGGGCAGAACCCGGCCCCGTTGCGGCTGGTGCTGGGCCGGGACTCGTACGAGGGGGCGACGAACGCCCTCCGCGCGCGGCTCGCCCAGATCAGCGCGGATAATTGATCGACGGCTTTGAATCAAGACATCCCGGTTCGGTAATACGATCGGCGGTATGTGAGCTCATTTCCGCAGGTCACGGCGGATCTGCCGGGGGTTGGGGAGAAATGACCGCATCTTGAAGGATGCATCGAGGTCTGCCAATACTGACTTCGATACGCCGCATCAGGCGTAATCCCCATCCCCCGGGAGGAACCGTGCTCAACCGGAAGCTGCGCCGACCGATCGTCGGCCTGGCGGCATCTGTGCTCGTCGGCTCCACGCTCATGGCCTTCTCGCCCGCGTCATCCGCGGCGGCCGCGCCCGGCGCCGACCCCTCGTTCGCTCCGTCGGCCCTCGCCGGCAAGCTCGACGCGCAGTTCGGCACCACCACGGCCGGGTCGTACATCGACTCCGCCGGCAAGGTGGTCGTCAACGTCACCGACGCGGCCACCGCCCGTTCGGTCACCGCCGCCGGGGCCACGCCCCGCTTCGTCGCCCGCAGCGGCGCCAGCCTGGCCGCCGCCGACGACGCCCTGAAGGCCGAGCTCAAGACGCCCGGCACCGCGTTCGCCATCGACCCGGTCAGCAACCAGGTCGTCGTCTCCGTCGACAGCACGGTCACCGGCGCCAAGCTCGCCGCCGTCCAGGCCACCGTGGCCAAGCTCGGCGACCGGGCCCGCATCGAGTCCACCCCGGGCGAACTCTCCATCAAGATCTCCGGTGGTGACGCCATCTACACCGGCGGCAGCCGGTGCTCGCTCGGCTTCAACGTGCGCAACAGCGCCGGCACCAACTACTTCCTGACCGCCGGCCACTGCACCAACGCCGGCTCGACGTGGACCAACGGCTCGACCACCCTGGGCACGCGGTCCGGCACCAGCTTCCCGGGCAACGACTACGGCATCGTCCGCTACACCAACACCACCATCACCAAGACCGGTGGCGTCGGCTCGCAGGACATCACGTCGGCCGGCACCCCGGCCGTCGGCGCGACCGTCTACCGCCGTGGCTCGACGACCGGCACCCACTCCGGCCGGGTCACCGCCCTGAACAGCACGGTCAACTACTCCCAGGGCTCGGTCTCCGGCCTGATCCGCACCACCGTCTGCGCCGAGCCGGGCGACAGCGGCGGCCCGCTCTACTCGGGCACCACCGCTCTCGGCCTGACCTCGGGCGGCAGCGGCAACTGCTCCTCCGGCGGCACCACGTACTTCCAGCCGGTCACCGAGGCCCTCAGCGTCTACGGCGTCTCGGTCTTCTGAGTCATCCACCGGAGCAGCCCCGCCCTCACCGGCGGGGCTGTTTCCCGTTCTACGGTGCAACGATGAGCGACTATCCGCACCTGCACCCGAACGAGCGGGACACCCTCACCCAGTTCATGGAGGAGCACCGATCGTTGACGCTGAGCGCTCTCGACGGCCTGACCGAGACCGACGCGACGGCCCGCCTGCTGCCGGCGACCGACATGAGCATCGGCGGGATCGTGAAGCATCTCGCCCACATGGAAGACCTGTGGTTCACGTACACGCTGCTGGGCTCGCCGCTTCCGTCACCCTGGGCGGCCGCCCCGCCCGGCGAGGAGTGGGCCTGGCGGTCGGCTGCGGGCGATACGGTGGTCGAGCTGCGCCGGTTGTACGCCGAGGCCTGCACCCGCAGCCGCGCGGCGGTGGCCCGCTACGACGGCCTCGACGCCCGCGCGGCCCGGCCGTCGTTCGGCAAGGCCCCGGTCAGCCTGCGCTGGCTGTGGACCCAGATGATCCGGGAGACCGCCCAGCACCGGGGCCACCTCGACCTCATGCTGGACGTCATCCGCGCCCGTTAGGACTTGCGGTCGTCGACGCGCTCCTCGCCTCGGCGGCGGAGGAGTTTGAGGCCGGGGAGGCCGGCGATGGCCAGGTGGAGGTCCTCGGTGACCTCGAGGAGCTTGTGCAGGTCGGGGCCGACCTGGTCGAGCTTGTTGAGCAGGGGCATCACGTCGTCGACCAGGTGGGAGCGGAGGGCCGGCAGGGTGTCGATCATGCGGATGGCCGCGGTGACCTCCTCCTGCGAAAGCTCGTCGACGAAGCGGCGGGCCAGCGGGGCGCCCTTGCGCAGGGTGCCGGCGTACTCGTCGAGGAGCTCGGTCGCCTCCCCGGCGGCCGTCTGGGCCTGGTCGACGACGGCCTCGGCGCGGGAGCTGATCGCGGTGGCCTTCTCGACGACGCCGGAGGCGTCGCGGGTGATGGCGGAGGCCTCGGTGACGATGCCGCCCGTCTTGTCGACCAGGGCGCCGGCGGCGTCGGCGGTCACGGCGGCTCGTTCGACCAGCATGCCGGCGGCGTCGGCGGTCAGGACGGCCCGCTTGACCAGGGTGTCGGCGTTGCCGGCGGTGGAGGCGGCGCTGTCGACCAGGGTGCCGGCGGCGGAGGCGATCAGGGCGGCGCCGTCGATCGTGCGGGCGGCGGAGGCGGCGATCGTCCGGGCCTCGGCGACCGTCTCCTCGGCCGAGTCGACGATCGTGGTCACGCGCTGGATCAGGCTCTCGGCCTGGTCGGCGATCACCGTCACGCGGCTGACCAGGAGCTCAGCCTGGCCCAGGAGGCCGACCACCCGCACCGGGACGGTCGCGGCGGCGGCCGCCGTCTCCACCACCTGGCCGACGGCGGCGCGGGTCAGGTCGGCGACGGCGGCGGGCGACAAGAACGGGAAGCGCATTCACCCATCATGCGTCAACGGGTCACATCACGCTTTGTGACCGTCGGCGCGCCATGGGTGGAAAGTCCCTGGCAACTTCTTATGTGCCGGGGGTCGGGTCGCCCATGATGCGTTCGGACACGGCACTATGGCAGGCGTGCGACGTACGCGAAACTGGATCTTGGCCGTGGCGGCAGTGGGGGTCCTGGGAGGTGCGGGGTTGGTCGGCGCGGGGATGATGGACGACGACGGCGGCGACACCAAGGCCGTGGCCGGCACCTTCGAGGGCGCGGCGGCGCCCGCGGCCCGGACGGTCGCCCCGGCGCCCACCAAGACGACGCCCCCGGGGCCGACCGCGGCCGAGCTGGCCGCCGCCGAGCGGGCCAAGCGGGTCAAGGCGCTCGACGCCGCGTTGAAGAAATACGCGGCGACGGCGCCCGAGTTCTCCGTGGCCGTGCTCGACCGCCGGACCGGGCAGCGATATTCGTACCGGGGCACCGAGAAATACGAGACGGCCAGCGTGGTCAAGGTGCAGGTGCTGGCCTGTCTGCTGCTCACCGCGCAGGACGCCGGCCGCGATCTGACCTCGACCGAGCTGGCCCTGGCCAAGCGCATGATCCGGCTGAGCGACAACGACGCCACCACCTCGCTGTTCAGCAAGCTGGGCCGGGCGCCGGCCGTGGGCGCCTGCAACAAGCGGCTCGGCCTCACCCAGACCAAGGTCAGCGGCTCCTGGGGCCTGACCCGGACGACCGTCGACGACCAGGTGCGGCTGCTCGGCGAGTTGGTCGACACCAAGGGCCCGCTCGACGCCGACTCCCGCAAGCTGGCCTACACGCTGATGAGCACGGTCGACACCAGCCAGGACTGGGGTGTGCCGGCCGCCGCCAGGACGGGCGAGAAGTTCACCGTGAAGAACGGCTGGCTGGCCCGCTCGACCGAGAACTACCGCTGGATCATCAACACGGTCGGCCGGGTCACCGGCGGCGACACCGACGTCTCCATCGCCGTCCTGTCCCACGACAACGCCACGATGTCGGGCGGCATCACCGTGGTCGAAAAGGTGGCCAAGCTGACCCGCCAGTACCTGAAGTACTGACGGGCCGGCGCGGCCGTTCTACTTCAGCGGGATCTTCACGCCGCCGGAGAACATCGAGTCGTGCAGCTCGATCGAGGCGAGTTTGGTGCCCTTCGGCACGTCGAAGACCAGCTTGCCGGTCACCGAGTTGCCCGGGTTGATCTCGTTGAGGAACGTCGCCGAGTTCTTGTTGATGGTGACCTCGGCCGCGGTGTTGTTGGAGAACTGGGTGCCCTTGGCGTCGTACGCCTTCTGGGACGAACCGTCGAAGAGCTGGGCCTCCTGGCCGATGTTGGTCACCTTGACCGTCACCACGCAGAAGGTGCCCTGAGCGGTCTCGTTGATGATCGAGTCGCCGAGGGTGGTCTTCGAGCAGTCCATCTGCGAGACCACGAACTCGAACTTGCCGTCGCGGGCGGCCTTGCCCATCTCGCCGGCGACCGCGTTCTTGCCGTTCGCGTTGTCGTCGAGGGTCTCCACGACCTCTTTCGCCCCGCCGACCACCGCGGTGACGATGCCGATGCAGCCGACGATGACCACCAGCGCGATGATGGCGACGATCCAGGGCCACTTGCGCTTCTTCTTGGGCGCCTGAGGAGCGGGAGCGCCGGCGAAGCCGGGCTGCGGGTACGGCTGGCCGGGCGCAGCGCCGTAGGGAGCGCCGGAAGGGGCGCCGTAAGGGGCGCCGGCGGGCTGGCCGCCGGGCGCGTGAGATTCCTGCGGAGGATAGGTCACGGTGAGAAGCTCCAAGGACCGGTGAGACTGGTGAGCGGCCGGGCCCCAGTCCAAGGAACCCCGCCGCCCACCTACCCAACCGGCCACCCCGCGCGAGATCACTCACCGGATCAGTTAGTTGATCATGACGCTGGGCGATCTTCGCGGCGGTTCGGCGCGCGAGCGCCGACCAACGGATGATCTTGAGAGGGTGTACGGCGCGTCGCCTTGCCCTCACGCCTCGGAGGTGGACTCCGGCAGCGCGGCCTGGCGCGCCTCACGCTTCTTGTTCACCCAGGACACGGTCTGGTTGATGACCAGGATCAGGACCACGGCCGCGATCACGCCCTGCCACGGCTCGGGGAAGATCGACCCGCCGGCCACGCCGATGCCGGCGTAGACCGTCGCCCACAGCGCACAGGCCGGCACGTTGGCCACCACGAAGGTCCGCCACGCCATGCCCAGGAAGGCCGCGGCCAGCAGCACCGGCACCCGGCCGCCCGGGATCAGCCGCGAGACCAGCAGCACCGGCACCTGACTGCGGTTCAGCCGCTCCTTGACGCTGACCAGGTGCTCCTCGTCGCGCAGCCAGCGCATGCGGCGGGCCAGCTTCTCGCCGCCGACCCGGCACACCGCGTACATGACCAGGTCGCCCACGTACGCCGCGGCCGCGCCGGCCGCGATCACCAGCACGATGGTCAGCGGCCGGTGCTCGTGGAAGGCCAGGGCCGCCGCCCCGCTGACCGCGGCGCCGGTCGGCACGATCGGCACGATCGCGCCGAACGCCACCACCAGGAAGAGCCAGCCGAGCGCCCCGAGGAGCGCCATCACGCCGTACGGCCGATCGTCAGGGTCTCTCCCTGCGCCAGGACCCGCACCTGCGTGTCGGGCGCGATCAGCTCGGCGTGCCGGAGGAACTGGATGCCCGGGTCGTGGAACATGTGCGAGCGGATCCGGCTCAGCCCGATCGGCCAGAACGTGCCGAAGTGGACCGGCACGGCCCAGCTCGCCTTGGCCCGGTGCACCGCCTCGGCCGCGGCGGCCGGGTCGAGGTGGTGGACGTCGCTGAGCGACGGGCCCCAGCCGCCGACCGGGATGAGGGCCAGGTCGAGCGGGGCGAGCTCGCTCATCTCGTCGAACAGCCCGGTGTCGCCCGCGTGCCACGTGCGGGCCGCGCCCTCGATGACGAAGCCGATCGCGATCGCCTTGTCCCGCGACCACGGGCCGCGCCCGCCGTCGTGGGCGGCCGGGACCGCGCGCACCTTCAGCGACCCCACGGTGGTCTCGTCGCCCGGCGCCAGCTCGACCGTGCGGTCCGCGTACGCCGGGCCGAGGGTCTTGGCGATGAAGGCCCGGGCGCCGCGCGGCACGATCAGCGGCGGCGCGCCCTCGACCGCGCGCAGCGAGGCCAGGTGGAAGTGGTCGACGTGCAGGTGGGACAGGAGCACGCCGTCGGGCGCGCCGGGCAGGCTCGGTGTCGGGCCGGCCATCCGCTTGAGGTGGGCGAAGCGATCGCTCAGCACCGGGTCGGTCAGCAGGGTCGTGCCGGAGTCGGAAAGCCACATGGTGCTGTGGCCCCACCAGGTGACCGAGGTCGTGCTCACGGGTTCACGGTACAGAGCCGCTTCAGCGCGCGGCCGCACACACGGGCGTACACGTGCTGAAAGAAGACCGCGACCGGACCGCCCAGCCGCATCAGACGCCTGGCCGGGCGGCTGTAGGCCGTCACCGTGAACCAGACCCTGTCCCGCTCGTCACGCTCGACCAGGAACGCCTCCTCGCCCGAGGCCTGGTGGCCGGGCAGCGTGCCGTAGCCGAAGCCGATCCGATCGCCGTCAAGGGAGGACCAGACGACCTCGCACGGCACGGTCAGCGGACCGGCGCCGATCCTGAGTCGCACGCCCGGCGAGGCCTGCGGCGCGGACGAAAGAACGCGCGCCCCGGTCGCCCGGTGCATGCGGAAAGTCACCACGGCCTCGCCCGCGCGACGCTGCAGATCGGCCCCGGTGCCCAGCGGCGTCCGGTAGTAGAGATGGCGGAAACCGGGCGTCGGCGCCCCGGTACGCGTCGCACCGACGGGCGAATAGGTCAAGTCACTCACCCGACCAGTGTTTCCCATCCCTGGGGCGAATGATTCTCGAGTGTCTCGGGCAAACTGTGCCCCGTGACCGGACCCCGCAGCGCAGTCGTCTACAACCCCGCCAAGGTGCCCGACATCGATCACCTGCGCCGGATCATCGGCGAAGGACTGTCGAGCGTGGGCTGGCCCGAGCCGTCCTGGTACGAGACCACCCCCGAGGACCCCGGTAAGGGTCAGGCCGAGCGCGCCGTCAAGGAGGGGGCCGAGCTGGTCTTCGCCTGCGGCGGCGACGGCACGGTGATGGCGGTGGTGACCGCGCTCGCCGGCTCCGACGTGACGATGGCGGTGCTGCCGGCCGGCACCGGCAACCTGCTGGCGGCCAACCTGGGCCTCGGCGCCGACCCGGCGACCGGCGTGCAGGTGGCGATCGAGGGCGGCCGGCGCCGCATCGACGTCGGCGTCGTCGAGGGTGGCCGGTGCTTCGCCGTGATGGCCGGCATGGGCTTCGACGCGCAGATGCTCGAGGGCACGTCGGAAACGGCCAAGAAGAGGATCGGCTGGCTGGCGTACGTCGGTGGGGCGGTGCGCCATCTGCGGGACCGCCCGATGCGGGCGCGGATCGTGCTCGACGGCGGCCCGCCGATGCCCCGGCACGCGCGGACCGTGATCGTCGGCAACGTCGGCCGGCTCCAGGGCGGCGTACGCCTGCTCCAGGAGGCCGACCCGGCCGACGGCAAGCTCGACGTCGCCATCCTGAGCCCGAACAACCTCGGTCACTGGGCGCGGCTGTCGTGGGCCGTCGTGCGCCGCCGCAAGCGGGTGCCGCTGATGGAGACGTACTCGGCCTCCCGCGTCGAGATCCACACCCGGCAGATCCAGCCGCGGCAGCTCGACGGCGACCTCATCGACCCCGGCCGCCATCTCAAGATCCACGTCAAGCCCTCGGCGCTTCTGCTCTGCGTGCCGGTTCCGGCCGGAGACCCCGATTTGGCGTACGACGTCAGCAGCGCGGCGGAAGCAGCCGAGGACATCCGCGAGGCCGCGCGTGAGTAGTACCTCGCCGGTCCCCGAGACGCGCGACATGAGCGGGGACGAGCTCTCCGCCGACGACGCCTTCCTGGCGCTCAAGAAGTACGGGCGATGGCCGCTGATCCGCGACGCGTTCATCCGCTTCCGGTACGGCGACGGCTTCAGCCACGCCCGCGCGTTCGCGTTCCAGCTCTGCCTGGCGATCGTGCCGTTCCTCATCGCCCTGGCCGGCCTCGCCGCCGATCTGGGCGTCGAGTCCGGCGGCGAGGTGGTGGCCGATACCGTGCTGGCGCTGACCCCGGGCTCGAGCGACCCCCTCGTACGGGATCTGCTGGAGAACGACGAGCGCACCCGGGACGCGGGCGAGGTGGCGCTGACCCTCGGCCTGATCACCGGGCTGGTCGCGCTGACCACCGCGATGGCCCAGATCGAGCGCGGCGCCAACCGGATCTACGGCGTCGAACGGGACCGGCCGGCGCTGTTCAAATATCTGCGGGCGACCCTGCTCATGGCGTTCGCCGGCGTGCCCGCGCTGATCGGCTTCCTGCTGCTGGTGGCCGGTCGCCCGTTCGGCGAGGCGGCGGAGTCGCACTGGCACTGGCCGGGCACGCTGCGGGTGGCCTGGGACGTGGTCCGCTGGCCGTTGAGCCTGGCCCTGATCGTGGTCGCGGTGGGGCTGCTGTTCAAGTACAGTCCGCGCCGCCACCAGCCCGGCCTGACCTGGCTGATCTTCGGCGCGGTGGTGTCGACGGTGCTGTGGTGGGTGGCCAGCCTGCTGCTCGCGGGTTATGTGCGCTTCGGCGGCTCGTTCGGCGTCACGTACGGTCAGCTCGCTGCGATCATGGCTTTGTTGCTGTGGGCCAACCTGACCGGGATCGCGCTGTTCCTCGGCATCGCGTTCGCCGCGCAGTTGGAGGCCGCCCGTGTCGGCGTACCCCAACCGGCCGTAGCGGACAAATGGGAGCCAAGCCCCGAGGTGCCGCATCAGAGGCACCACGGTGTACGAAAGGAGCCCGCCGGGTAAATCGGGTCCACCCCCGATCGATCCCCTGGAGGAACCCGCCGTGACCGACGAACACCGCGTGGTCGAGCGCGCCGGCTGGGCACCCGTGCGGCACTTCGCCGAGCGCAGCGTCGCCGGCCTGGCCGCGGTGGTCCTGGCCGGCCTGGCCTTCGGCACGCTGCTGCTGCTCGTGCGCTTGCACTGGACCCCGCTGCGCGAGCTCGACCAGTCGATCGCCTCCGGTCTGAACGACCTGGTCGCGCCGCACCCGGCCGTGGTCGAGGTGCTCACCACGATCACCCAGCTGGGCGGGCGCACGACCCTGTTCGCCCTGACGATCATGATGATCCTGCTGCTGCTGATCCGCCGGCGGCCCCGGCTGGCGATCTACCTGGCGGTCACCGGCCTGGGCGCGCTGCTGCTCGACCCGTCGCTGAAGGCGCTGGTCGGCCGGGTGCGGCCGGTCGTCGCCGACCCCATCGCCTACGGCGGGGGCAACAGCTTCCCGAGCGGGCACACCCTCGGGGCGACCATCGTGTACGGGATGCTGGCGCTGGTCGTCCTCTCGGCCACCCGCCGCTTCCGCGCGCTGGTGATCACGCTGGCCGCGGTGCTGATCGTGGCCGTCGGCCTGACCCGCATCGCGCTCGGCGTGCACTTCCTCTCCGACGTGCTGGCCGGGTGGTTCCTCGGACTGGCCTGGATCAGCGTCACCGCGTACGCCTTCAGGGTCTGGCGCCGCGAAGCGGGCCACCCCGACCACGCGCTGACCGAGGGCCTCGAGCCGGAGGCCAAGACCGACCTGGAACCGGCGCCGGCCGAGGGCCGCGTGCTGCCGCACCCGTGGGCCAAGGGCGCCGAGATCCTGGTCGGCTGGGTGTTCACGTTCGGCCTGCTCTACGTGGTCGGCTACTCGCTGACCCGCTGGACCCCGTTGGCCGGCTTCGACGACGGCGTGCCGCGCTGGCTGCAGACGTTCCGCACCGAGCGGCTGGACGACCTGAGCTGGGCCGCGAGCAAGGCCGGCGACACACACGCGATCCTCTTCATCGCGCTGATCTTCTGCCCGATCGCGCTGGCCCTGTGGCGGCAGTGGCGCCCGGTGCTGTTCCTGGTGCTGACGATGGTCGGCGAGCTCACCCTGTTCCTGTGCTCGGCGGCGGCGGTCGGCCGCCCGCGCCCGCCGGTGGAGCAGCTCGACGGCCAGATGCCGACGTCGTCGTTCCCGTCCGGGCACATCGCCGCCACCATGTGTGTCTGGGTGGCGATCGCGGTGATCTGCATGGCCCGCGTGCACCAGTGGTGGCGCTGGGTCTTCGTCGGCCTGGCCGTGCTGATGCCGGCGATCGTGGCGCTGTCCCGCATGTACCGGGGCATGCACCACCCGTCCGACATGCTCGGCGCGGCCCTGCTGACGGCCTGCTGGATCGGCGTCCTCTACTGGGTGATCCGCCCGAACGCCCACGCCGTGACCGTCGCCGAGGCAGCATCGGAAGTCTCCCGTCCGCGCTCGGATCGCGAGGAGCCGGTGGCCGCATGAGATTCATGACCTGGAACATCAAGACCGGTGGCGGCAAGCGCCTCCCCTCGATCGCCGCGGTGATCAACCGGGAGAAGCCGGACCTGCTCGCGATGCAGGAGCTGCGGAACTTCCCCCCGGGCTTCGCCGACTCCGTGGGCATGGTGGCCCACGTGTCTCCCTCGTTGTTCGGTCAGCCGGTCGCCGTCCTCGTCCGGCCGCCACTCACCATCGACTCGGCCTCGGCCGTCACCTGGCAGCTGCACCACGCGGCGGCCATCGTGCGGGTGCCCACGTCGGCCGGCCTGCTGACCGTGGTGAGCGCCCACCTGAACCCGTTCGCCCCGTACCGCCGCATGCGCGAGGCGATCTGGCTCGCCCACCGCTACCGGGCCCACCCCGGCCCGACCCTGATCGCCGGCGACCTGAACGGCCTCGACCCCGGCACCGACCACACGGCCACGCTGGCCCCGCAGCCCGGCTTCCTGCGCCGCCGCCACCTCGCGGCCGACGGCACGGCCGACACCCGGGCGGTCGGCGCCTTCCTCGACGCCGGCTTCACCGACCTGTGGAAGGTGGCCGGCTCCGGCAACCCGCTGACCGTGCCCACCACGAACGGTGGCGGCCGCGAGTTCTCCCGCATGCGCCTCGACTACGTGCTGGCCAGCCTATCGCTGGCCGGCTTCGCCCACGACATGACGGTCATCAGGGGCGACGAGACCGAGTACGCCTCGGACCACTACCCCGTCGCGGTCACCCTCGATCTGTAAGGATCACCTCCTCCAGAAGCGTGATGGGAACCCGCGCCTGGTCGGGCCGGTCATAGTTGCCGGTGACGATGGCCGCGACCAGCCCCAGGCCGGCGGCGACGACGAGCCGCTGCCCACCGTTGCCCATGGCCGCCACGAACCGGTCCTCGACGTACCACTGATAGCCGTATCGCGGCCCCCACTCCGTTGTGAAGCGCGGGCGCAGCATGGTCGCGATCCAGTCGGCCGGGACGATCCCGCGACCGCCCGCCAGCACCAGCTCACCGATCCGGGCCAGGTCAGGCGCGGCCAGCCGCAGCCCCGAGGCGGCCGACGGCACACCGTCGGCACCGGTCAGCCACTCGAAGCGCCGGATGCCGAGCGGCGTGAACAGCTTCTCGGCCGCGTACTCGGGCAGGCTCCGGCCCGTGCCGTCCGCGATCAGCTTGCCCAGCAGCGCCGTGGCCCCACCGCAGTAGGACCACCGCTGGCCGGGCGGCCCCACGATCGGCCGTTCCAGCACGAACCGATAGCGGTCGGCGGCCATCTCCATGGCGATCTCGGCATTGGCCGGGCTGTCGTACGGAGGATCCTCGCGCCACTCGAAGCCGAGCGTCATGGTCAGCGCATGCTCGACGGTGAGCCGCGCCCGCGCCGGATCGGCCGCCAGATCGGGATAGTCCGGGAAGTGCCGCAGAAGCGGCTCCGCCGGCGCCGGAACCAGCCCCTCGCCGAGCGCGACGCCGTAGAGCAGCGCGGTCACGCTTTTCGTCACCGACCGCAGGTCGTGCAACACCTCAGGACCGAACCGGACGACACCGAGATCGGTGGCCCAGCTGAAGTCCGGCCCCTCGCCGTAGTGCTCCAGCACGGTCCGGCCGCCCTGGACGACCACCAGCCCGTGCAGGCCGTCCAGCTCACCGGCCCGAAGCAGGTCGTCCAGGCGCTCGCGCATCGATGTCGTCACCGGCACAGCTTGGCATGGCCCGTTCAGAGGTGCGCGACTACGAAGCCGGTGGTCATCAGGGGAACCTGGGCCACCAGCTCGCCGTCGGGGTTGATAACACCGGTCGGTCCCCAGCCGACGCGGCCGGCGTCGCGTTCACCGGTGACATCGGCTGAGACGACCCACATGCCGGTCTCGCGGGCCCGGTCGGCCCGGATCGCGTTGTGCAGGTCCTTCCAATGCTCGGCCTTGCCGCGGGGCATCATGTTCTGCGACAGGACCAGCAGGACCCGGGCGCCCTGGGCGGCCACCGCCGCCGCGGCGAACGGGAAACGGGTGTCGTAGCAGATGTTGATGCCGAAGCGGACCCCCGCCAGGTCGAAGACCGGGTAGTCGTCGCCCGGGGTGAAGACGGCCTCGCCGGGCACCAGCTGGGTCTTGCGGTAGGCGCCGAGCAGCCGCCCACAGTGAATCACGGCCGCGGTGTTGTGGAAGCGCTCGCCGTTCCGTTCGAGCATCCCGAGAACGAGCACGGGCCGCACCGGGGTCAGCCGCTGGAGGATGTCCGCGAAGGCGGCCGAGTCCAGGGCGAGCGCGTGCCGGCGTACGTGCTCATCGGTGACCAGATAGCCCTGCAGAAAGCCCTCCGGAAAAAGCAGCAGATCGGCCCCGGCGGCATCGGCGGCGAAGCGCTCGGCGCAGGCCAGCGCCGCCTCGACGTCACCGAGGATCTCCGGGGTCTGACACGCCGCGATCCGCACCCGGCCAGCGTAGGCCGGACCGCGCGTCCACAGAGCCCTAGGATTGATCGATGCCGGGGAAGAAGCGGAGTCGCGACAGCCGGATCCGGGCAGCGCCACCACGGCTCAAACAAGGAGCGACGCCACGGCGTGGACAACGCCCTCGTCGCGGAATGCTGGGCTACTGGATGCGCCGGCCCGAACCGAGTGTCGCCGTGTCGCTGACATTCGCCGCGGCTTCGCTGGCACGGGCGGCGCTGACCCACGACTGGGCGCTTCTGCTGATCGCGGTGCCCTGCGCCGCCGCCGCGGCGTGGGTGTGGGCGACCCACCGCGCGTGGCGCTGGAACGCCGACCGGTGGCGGCAAGGCTACCGCGACGTCTTCTGAGCCCGCCGGCCGGGAAATGTGCCGTCCCGTCCGTCCTGCTTCAGTCGTAGAAGCCATTAGCGATAGTCATGATCCATTATTTGCCCTCGATCTTCAGGACCCGGGACAATGACTTATGGCACAGCTGGGATTCTTCTCGAGGTCGGTAATCGCGGCGATGCGGGACTGGTCCATCATGCCCAGTCATGCGCCGGGCATGATGGAATTCCGCCGTGCTCACGCGGAGCGGCGGAAATGGGGACTGAAGCGCCGTCATGCGCTGAAACTGTGTCGACTGCATGGCTGTTCACGCCGATGCGGCGAGCTCGGATTACATGACCCGACCGAACTTTGGGACGACGAGGTCACCTGTGCGCGACGGCCGAGCCCAGGCCGGCCAGCCGAGCAGGCGCCGTCTGCCGCCGGCCCGGAGGTCGCGCCGCCGGTCGCTCACGCCTGCCCGGCGCGGCAGCCAGTCGAGGCTGAGCCGGTGGTGCAGGCCGATCCGCCGCTCCAAACTGGGTCAAAGTCCCAGGCCGAGACGGTAGCCCAGGTCGAGAACGTGGCCCGGACTGAGACGGCGGTCCAGGCTGGGGCGGTGGCGTCGGCCCGGCCGGGGAGCGGGGCGAAGATCACCGGGCGGGCCGGGTTCGCCAGGCAGTGTGGATCACCGGGCCGCCCGTGGGATCTCGGCCATCGGCGGCGCTCGCGCTTCCAAGCATTGCCAAGGGCGCTCGCGCCATCAAGCATTGAATCTCGGCCTTTGGGGCGCTCGCGCCAACCGGCGTTGGGCGTTCTTCTGTCGCCCACACCGACGGCTCGCACTTTCAGCGCCACGCCCGCCTATGGCAATACGGAATCACCGGCTATACGGACCCGCGACTATAGCCATCTCGCCTCCACCCCGAACGCGCGGCGAAACTCATTCGCAGCAGCGACAGGGAATCGGACGACGCGCTACCTCATCAGGGCGGCCTCGAAACGGTCAGGCCGGGACCGGGGACATGCTGCGGGCCAGGACTCGAGCCTGGGCTCGGATCTCCGGGACGGCTGTGGTCTCCCAGCGGGCGCCTCGGCGCAGGGGGCCGATCAGCCACAGGTTGTCTCGGGTCTGGCCGTCGGCGCCGATCAAGTGGCCGGCGTCGTCGATGTCCAGGCCGAGGCCGTGTGGGCCCACCCGGGCCTGGCCCGCGTCGAGCAGGCTGCCGGCGAAACCGCCCGCGGCGGCGGGGAGGCGGCCCGGGCCGGCACAGTTGATGACGGCGCCGAACCACTGCACGCCCGCCTCCAGTTCGACCAGCAGGCCGCCGGCCGGTGGGGCCGTCATGGAGCGGATGCCGCCCGCCCGCACCTCCAGGCGGCCCTCGGCGCGCAGCTCGGCCACGCGGGCGCCCACCGACGGGGCCATGCGGTGGCGGTGACACTCCCACGGGCGGGCCAGGTGGCGCAGGAAGGCCTCCTGCTCGCCGGGGGTCAGGGCGGTCCAGAGCTGGTCCAGGTGCGGGCGGAGGCCGTCGACCACCGCACGCCAGTCACCGGCCCGGGCCGCCTCGGCCCGCACAGCGCGGACCACGTCGCGCAGGGTCGTGCAGTCGTCCAGGGCCAGGCCGACCGGTGGGGCCGCGACCGCCGTGTGGGTCAGCGGCAACTGGCCCCGGCGGCTGACCGCGGTGATCGGGGCGTCGCGGTCACGGTCGGCCGTCAGCGTCAGCGCCACGTCGATCGCCGTCAGGCCGGCGCCGACCAGCATCACCGGCACGTCGGACGGGATGGCGTCGAGCACACCGGGCGCCCACGGGTCGGCGATGTAGTCGGGGTGCTCGGGGCGGGCCGCCGGCTGGGCCGGGGCCGGGTTGCCGGTGGCCACCACGATCTCGTCGGCGCGCACGGTCGTGCCGTCGTCGAGGGCGAGACCGCCGGTGACGAGGCGCTGAGCACGCGCCTGGCGAAGAGAGAGCCGATCACCGTAGGAATCGGCGACGGAAGCGAAGACCGACCGCAGGTAACGGCCGTACTCCGTGCGCGGCCGGAAGTCGTCGGCTGTGCCCCCGGACCAGCGGGTGAAGTGCCCGAGGTCGTCGGGGTCGGCGCTCATGGCGCCGGCCCGGGAGTTGAGCAGATGCCACGGCCGGGCCGAGCCGTAGGCCAGGCCGCCGCCCGGCTCGTCCGGCTCGATCAGCACCACCCGGTCGTCGCCGCCGCGCAGCAGCTCCCGGGTGGCCAGCACGCCGGCGCAACCGCCACCGACGACCGCAACGGTCCGCTTGGACATGTGGAACCCCGATCAGGAAGACACGACGACGGCAGCGTCGTCGGCCAGACGGTAGCCGAGCCCGTAGACCGTGGTGACGACCTCGGGGTCGGACAGCTTGGTGCGCAGGCGGCTGACGTGCACGTCGACCGTCCGGTTGGTGGTGTGCGTGTGCCCCCACACCTGGGCCAGCAGCTGGCTGCGGCTGAACACCTGCCGCGGGTGCTGGGCCAGGAAGAGCAGCAGGTCGTACTCGAGGCGGCTCAGGTCGAGGGGCTGCCCGTCGCGGGTGGCGGTGCGGGCCTTCGGGTCGAGCCGCAGGGCGGTCCCGCCGGACGGCTCGACGGCCACCTCGACGGCCGTGCCGGCCGCGTGGACCAGGTCGCGCAGCGCGGCCAGCACCCGGTCGCGGCCGGCGCCCTCGCCCCCGGCGATGCTGATGGTCACCGTGACCGGCGGCTCGGCGATGTCGGGCACCGGTCGCAGGCGGGTGATGCGGGAGCGTGGCACGGGCGGATGGGCGACGGCGAGCGCGGACATGTGGGTCCTCCTCGGGGGGTGCGGGCCGGGTAGGCCGCTGGAATAATACATTTCCTATCTGTTCGATAGGCTAAAACACGCGCAACGAGGGCAGATTCACAACGATGGCCTCCTGCGTCGTGCGGGCGATCACGACGACCGCCTCGTGGGACGGGTCGGGGTTCTCCTCGCGGTGCGGCACCCAGGGCGGGACGAACACGTAGTCACCCGGCTTCGTCTCCAGCCTTTTCTCGGCGCCGGTCTCCTCGTCGAAGAAGACGAAGACCGGGTTGCCCTTCACCACGTAGATCGCCGTCTCCGACTCACCGTGGTGATGGTTGTCACTCGCGGTGGCGGCCGCGACGTGGGTCTCACCCATCCACAGCGCCGAGCTGCCCACGGTCTTGCCGCTGATCGCCTCGACCCGCCGCATGCCGGCGGTCTGCGCGGTGTCGCCGGACAGCCCGCTCGGCACGACGTGGTGCAGCCTCTGATGGAACTGGTCGCTCACGAGTCCTCCAGCGGTGGGTCGTAGGCCCGGACCGGCGGCAGCGGCCCGCCGAACCGGGTGATCAGGACCGAGGTCACCTGGCCGGTGCAGCCCTGGGCCAGCCGGGAGGTCCCGGCGTCCTCGGTGAGCGCGTTCGGGTTGCCGTGCACGCAGGTCGCGACCTCGGGCGCGGACGGGTCGAACCAGGCGCCGGTCGACAGCTGGGCCACACCCGGCAGCACGTCGTCGCTGAGCGCCACGCCGGCCAGCACGCTGCCGCGCTCGTTCTGGATCCGCACGACGTCACCGTCGGCGATGCCCCGGTCCGCCGCGTCGCCCGGGTGCATCCGCACCGGCTCGCGACCCGACCTCTTCGCGGCCTGCGAGAACCCGCCCATGTCGAGCTGGGAGTGCAGGCGCGTGGCGGGCTGATTGCAGATCAAGACCATTTCCCCGTACGCCCGGGCGCGCGGCCCGGGCGCGAAGACCGGGTATCCCGGGCATTCGGGATAGCCGAACCCGGCCACCGTCGCCGAGTAGAGCTCGATCCGCCCGCTCGGAGTGTCCAGCGGCTTGCCCTCACGGAAGTCGGCGAACAGCACCGTGTCGTCGCGCCGCCCCGGCAGCTCCATCTCCCCCGCGGCCCAGAACTCGCCGAACGGCTTCTTCGGCTCGGCACGCCACCGGTCGTACAGATGACGCAGCCACTCCTGACTGGAACGCCCCTGGGTGAAGGCCTCGGCGTAGCCGAGCCGAGCCGCCAGATCGGCGAAGATGTCGTATTCGTCGCGGGCCGACCCGTACGGCT
This sequence comes from Paractinoplanes atraurantiacus, assembly GCF_900215205.1. Lineage (GTDB taxonomy): Bacteria > Actinomycetota > Actinomycetes > Mycobacteriales > Micromonosporaceae > Actinoplanes > Actinoplanes atraurantiacus. The sequence goes on along the minus strand of NZ_OBDY01000018.1, from coordinate 169,719 downwards.
CCGCCGACGCCTTCATCGCGATCAGGTGGGTGTCGCCGTGGCTGACCCCGAAGTCGTCGCGCTCGAGCGTGGTGGTCACCGGCAGCACGATGTCGGCGTGCCGCGCGGTCGCCGTCCAGAACGGCTCCTGCACGATCACCGTCTCGGGCCGCTGGAACGCCCGCCGCAGCCGGGTCAGGTCCTGGTGGTGATGGAACGGGTTGCCGCCGGCCCAGTAGACGAGCTTGACGTCCGGATAGGTGTAGTGGCCGCCGTCATATTCGAACTCCTCACCCGGGCGCAGCAGCAGGTCGGAGATCTTGGCGACCGGGATGAAGTCGGTGACCGGGTTGGGCACCTGCGGGAAGCCGGGCAGGCCGTACGGGAGCTTGCCGCCCCCGGTGTTGCCGGTCGAGCCGTACCCGTGCCCGAAGCCCCCACCCGGCAGCCCGATCTGCCCGAGCACCGCGGCCAGGGCGAGCCCGGCCCAGATCGGCTGCTCGCCGGACGGCGCGCGCTGCAGCGACCAGCTCACGGTGATGAAGGTGCGCCCGGCCGTCATCCGCCTCGCGAGCCCGACGATCGCCTCCTCGGGCACGCCGCAGATCGCCGACGCCCAGGCCGGCGTCCGCTCCCGCACCGAGTCGAGGAACCGGTCGCCGCCGACCGTGAAGCGCTCGAGGAAGGCGAGGTCGGCCCGGCCGTCGGCGGCGATCTGGTGGGCCAGCGCGAACATCAGCGCCACGTCGGTGCCGGGCCGGATCGCGAGCCACTCGCCCCGGGCAGAGGGAAGGTCGTCGCGCAGCGGCGAGATCGAGACGATCCGCCCGCGCGCCGACGCCACGTGGCTCGCGAAATCATGTGTGGCGCGGCCGCCGGGCGTCACGGCCGTGGTGGCCGCCCGCAGGCCGCCGAAGGCGACGATCAGGTCGGCATGCCCGGCCACGACCGGCCAGTCGGTGCCCTGCGAGAGCACGCGGGCCGCGCCGCGCCGGCCGACGATGTGCGGCAGCACGACCTCGGAGGCGCCGAGGCTGTAGGTGTTGCGCGACCTCGTATATCCGCCGCCGAGCGCCAGGAACCGGTGCAGCTGGGACTGGGCATGGTGGAAACGGCCGGCGCTCCCCCATCCGTACGACCCCGCGAAGATCGCGTTGTCGCCGTGCCGCTCCCGCGTGCCCTGGAGGGCCTCGGCGACCAGGTCGAGAGCAAGGTCCCAGGAGACTTGCTCGTACGAGTCGTAGCCGCGCCCGGCCGAGCGGCGGCGCACCGCGGGGTGCGCCACCCGGGACCGGTGACGCTGGGCACCCTGGATGTTGCCGAGCAGGGGCGACGGATCGGGGTCACCGGGGCGAGGCGTGACCGAGCCGTCCGGGGCGACCCGGAAGGCGCCCCAATGCGAGCTGTTCGTCGTCGACACGCCACCACGATGCCACTGCCGTACGACAGGAATCGTGGGAGCGGGCATGGACCAACTTTGCGGGCCGCAATACCGCCATGTCAACCATACCCCCTAGGTTTACTAGGATATGGGAAGAGCATTGACATCCATGGGAGCCGGGACGCACGGTGGGGTCATGCGCGTCCCCTATCTCAAACTGTGGACGCGACGTTCTTAGGAGACTCCCGTGACCGTCAGTACGCTCGTGGACGCCGATCTCTTCCGGGCCCTGCTGCGCCGCCACGCCGCTGCCGTCGTGGTCATCACCGCTCCCGGCGCACCCGGTCAGGCCCCCGCCGGATTCACCGCCACCTCGTTCACCTCCGTCTCCCTCGACCCGCCGCTGGTCTCGTTCTGCCTCGCGCACACCGCCTCGGCCTGGCCCACGGTCGCCGCCTCGGGCGTGGTCGCCGTGCACGTGCTGACCCAGGAGCAGGAGCACGTGGCCCGCACCTTCTCGACCAAGAACATCGACCGCTTCGCCACGCACGGCTCCTGGGAGCCCGGCCCGGACGGGGTGCCGCTGCTCGACGGCGTGCTGGCCCGCATCGTCTGCCGCGTCGAGCAGCGCGTCGAGGCCGGCGACCACACGATCGTGCTGGCCACCCCCGAGCACGGCTGGCACCACGAGGACCACACCGCGGCCCCCCTCGTCTACCACGACGGCCGCTACACCCAGCTCGGCCGCGCAGCCTGAGTAGCGTCACGCCCGCAACGCCCGACGCCCGCAACGCCCGCAACGCCCGCAACGCCCGGCAGCCCGCCGCGCCACGCCGCCACCCACGCGGGGAGAGCCATCGCGGCCCGCCGCCCGCTTCCGCCACCCACGCGGGGAGAGCCATCGCGGCCCGCCGCCCGCTTTCGTCAACCACCACTCACACCAGGAGAGTCATGAGTCGCATCGTCGTCGTGTCCGGTAACCCGCGCGCGGGCTCCCGCACCTCAGTGCTCGCGAACGCGGTGGGCGCCGCCCTCGCCGGACGGGTCGCGGCCGGCGAGGAGCCGGCCGTGATCGAGGTCGGAGCGCTCGGCGCGGGCCTGCTGACGCCCGGGGACGAGGCGACCGCCGCCGCCCTCGAGGCTGTCAAGGCGGCCGAGGTGCTGGTCATCGCCACCCCGACCTACAAGGGCAGCTACACCGGCGTCCTCAAGGTGCTGCTGGACAACCTGCCCGCGCAGGCCCTGGCCGGCAAGCGGGCCGTCCCGGTCGTCACCGCCGGCGTCGCCCCGCAGGCCGCGGCGGCCGAGGCGCTGCTGCGCCAGCTGCTCACCGAGCTCGGCGCGGACGTCGCGGCCGGCCTGCCGGTGGTCGAGTCCGACCTGCCGGAGACGGCCGCGATCGCCGAGAAGTACGCGGCCGGCTTCGGCGCCGGCCCCGCCGCCGACTCTGCCGCCAGCTCTGCCGCCAGCTCTGCCGCCGACTCTGCCGCCAGCTCTGCCGCCAGCTCTGCCGCGTGAAAGATTTTCAGTTTTCTCCCAGCTCTGTCCTAGCTTCCTGAGAGCCAAAGTCCGTAACCTCGTTATCGGTTCGGCCGAAGGCATCCGCCCCGCCCACGCCGGACCGGCACCACACCGCACCTGGTCTCCCGTCCCGCTCGTCGATGCCGTGCCCCCGGTCGTCGAGCGGGACGGGCCGGCCTGAGCCGTCAGGCGACCTCGATCGTGCAGGTGCGGATCACCTTGTTGCCCCAGCCGTCCGCGAAGGCCGCCGTGAAGGTTCCGGCGCCCGCGGCCGTCGGCACACCCTCGATGACACCGTTCGCGAGCAGCGTCAGCCCCTCGGGCAGCGCGCCCGCGGTGACCGACCACGATCCGGCGCGGCCGTCGGCGACGCTCAGCGCGGCCTCGAAGCCGGCGCCCACGACACCCTGGGGCATCACGACCGGGTTGATGACCGGCACGGTGTTGCGGATCGTCACGGCCAGGGTGCGCGTGACGGCGTACGGGACGAAATCGGTGAATTTGACCGTGACCTTCGCCGTGCCCGGACCCGTCGGCGTGCCGGTGATCACGCCGGCGGCGGAGAGCTTGAGGCCCACCGGCAGGCGACCGGCCGTGATGCTCCAGGAGCCCTTGCGGGTGGCGGACAGCGTGATCTTGGCGGCACGGTTGGCGGCGACGACGATCGCGGTCGACTTGATGGCCGGCCGGGCCGGCGGCTTCGGCACGAAGAGCAGGCGGTTGGGCGAGCCGTGAGCGTCCTTGACCCTGCTCTTGGTCGAGTACGTGACCAGGTAGTTGCGGACCTGGGCCGGGCTCATCCCGGGGTTGGCGTCGAGCGCCAGGGCGGCCGCGCCCGCGACGTGCGGCGAGGCCATCGAGGTGCCGTCCATGACCGCGGACGCGGAGTTGCTCCACGCGTACGCCGAGCGGATGCCCACGCCGGGCGCGAACAGGTCGAGCGAGGCGCCGAAGTTGGAGAAGCCCGCCCGGCGGTCCTTGCTGTCAGTGGCGCCCACGGTGATCGCGGCCGGCAGCCCGGCCGGGCTCGTGTTCGTCGCGTCGGCGTCCTCGTTGCCGGCGGCGACGACGTACGTCACGCCTGAGTTGATGGACTTCTGGATGCTGGACTCGAGCGCCGGGCTGAACGCGCCGCCCATGCTCATGTTGGCCACGGCCGGCTTCACGGCGTGGTCCGTGACCCAGTTGACGCCGGCGATGACCTGCGACAGCGAACCCTCGCCCTCGCAGTCGAGCACCCGGACGGCGACCAGGCGCACCCTCTTGGCCACGCCGAAGTGGGTGCCGCCGATGGTGCCGGCCACGTGGGTGCCGTGCCCGTTGCAGTCGGCGGCGAAGGCGTCGCCGTCGACCGCGTCGTAGCCGTAGGTGGCCCGGCCGCCCGCGAACTCGGCGTGGGTGATCCGGATGCCGGTGTCGATGACGTACGCGTGCACGGCGCTGCCGTCGTCGGTCGGCGTGAACGACTTGGAGAGCTTGGCCGGCCGCTGGTCGATGCGGTCGAGTCCCCAGCCCGGGTTGCGCTGCGTGCCCTCGAGGTGCAGCAGGCGGTCCTGCTCGATGGAGCGGACCTCGGGGTCGGCCGCGAGCCGGCGGGCCTGCCGCGCGCTCATCTCGGCCACGAAGACGCCGTCGCTGCCGGCGGCCATCGCCGCGACGTCGCCCTTGGGGGCGTTCTCGTCGAGCGTGACGATGTAGCGGCCGGGGATGGCGCCGGGCGCGCCGGCACCGATGACCGGGCCTTCGGGAGCGGAGGCCAGGGCGGGGACGGCCGTGCCGGAGACGGCGACGACGGCGGCGGTGACCAGGGTCCCGAAGGTTCGCTTGCGCATGCCCGCCGAATCGGCCGGGCCGCCGCGCCACTTGATGGGCCGCGGATGATCACTCCAAGACCGCAACCCATGCTTGCGTACGACCGTCGGCACCGCCACCGCCGCCGCCAGCGGACCGACCGGTCCGAATTCTTGCCGGGACGGAAATAGGCGGCCCACCAGCAGCGTTACTCTCATCGCGTCAGGCGAACCGCAAGCCGGCGCGGAAAGAGGGAGCTCCCATGAAGGTCCGCAACTCGCTGCGTTCGCTCAAGAACAAGCCGGGCAGCGTCGTCACCCGTCGCCGCGGCCGTCAGGTGGTCATCAACAAGAAGAACCCCCGCTGGAACGGCCGCCAGGGCTGACCTTGCAGTGATCGTATAGCTTGACAGCGCCGCCGAAGATCCGCCGCCACGGATCTTCGGCGTCGCTGTCTCTAGGCCTGGTGCGCGGTCAGGGCCAGCCGTACGCGGTTGGGACTGTTCGTCTTGGTCATGAGCGCCGTGATGTGGGTCTTCACGGTGGTCACGCCGATGTGCAGCCGCTCGGCGATCTCCGCGTTGGACAGGCCCTCACCGACCAGCCGCAGCACGTCCCGCTCCCGCCCGGTCAGCCCCTCGACCGGCCGGCGCCGCTCGGCGCTCGCCCCGACCGCCCGGCGCACCAGGCGCTGCAGAACGTCTTGGCTGAACGGGCTGTCCCCGGCCGCCACCCGCCTGATCCCGTCCAGCAACTCGGCCGGCGGCGCGTCCTTGAGCAGAAAGCCGGCCGCCCCCGCGGTCAGCGCCGGATAGAGATGGTCGTCATCGCCGAAGGTGGTCAGCACCAGCACCCGCGTGGCCGGCCGCCCGGCCAGGATCCGGCTGGTGGCGCTGATCCCGTCCACACCAGGCATCCGCAGGTCCATCACCACGACATCGGGCGCGAGCCGCTCGGCCAGCGTGATCGCCTCCCGCCCGTCCCCCGCCTCCCCCACGACGTCGAGATCACCCTCGGCCTCACACAACATCCGAAGCCCGGCCCGAATGAGCTGCTGGTCATCCACCAGAAGCACCCGGATCACGCGGTCGCCTCCGCGTGGGCGGGCAGCACGGCCGACACCCGCCAGCCGGGGCCGGACGGGCCGGCGGTCAGCTCGCCGCCGAGGACGGCGACGCGCTCGCGCATGCCGGTCAGGCCGTGGCCGCCGCCGGGCGGGACGGAAGCCGGCGGGGTGCCGCCCTCGTCGGTGACTTCCCAGGACACGGTTTCCTCCTCGACGGTCACCCGCAGGCGGGCCACGGCGGCCGGGCCGGCGTGTTTGGCCACATTGGTCAATGCCTCCTGGGTCAGGCGGAGAACGGCCATGGCCCGTACGGCATCCAGGCCCCCTACTGCCTCGTCGATGTCGGCCTCCACGGTCAGCCCGGTCAGGCGCGCGCGGTCGACGGCCGCACCGAGCGCGGCCGGCAGCGAGCCCGGCTCGATCGCGGTGAAGGCGGCGTCACCCCGTACGGCGGAAGGGTCTCTCAGAACCGCGACCAGACGACGGAGATCGGCCAGCGCGGTCGTGCCCGTGCCGTGGACGTCGTCGAGGACCGCGGAGATCCGAGGGTCGAGGCCGGGCACGACATGACGGGCGACGCCGGCCCGCAACACCATCGAGGCGACGTGGTGCGCCACGACGTCGTGCAGCTCGCGGGCAATGGCGCTGCGCTCGTCGGCCCGGTCGGCCCGCGCCTCCGACTCGCGGCGGCGCACCTCCTCGACCTCCCGGCGGCGCTGCTGCTCGCCCAGCTCGTGGCTGGTGCGCACGACCAGCCCGAGCAGGAGCGGCAGCCCGACCGGCAGCAGCAACTCGACGAGGCGCCCGGCCCCCAGCGTGAGATGAATCGCGAGCAGCAGCACCGTGCCGCACCAGTAGAAGACCGGGCGCGCCGCCCACGCCACCAGCTCGGCCAGCATCCAGCTCGACCCGACCACGTTGATCGTCGGGTCGTCGAGGAGCAGCAGAGCCAGAACGAGCAGCCCGGTCTGCACGAGAAAGCTGACCAGCGGCCACCGGATCAGGGCGAGGATCGCGACGAAGGCGCAGAGCGCGAGGATGAGCTGCGGCAGGGACGGCTTGGCGGGCTCGCTGAAATAGAGGTAGCCGAGCCCGCTGAGATCGAGCAGCACAAGCCGAAGCCACATGTCGCGGCGATCGAAGAGACGCTCCACCCAGCCCATACCCGCCAGCCTAGGCCGCCCGGTTATCCACAATCCGAGGTTGTCCACAGGGCTCGTGGCGGCTAACCGCGATCTCCGGCAGAATTTCTCGCGGGGGCTCCCCCTGGGAGGGCGGGCCCATGTTTCGGGGCGCTTTTCACGATGAGCGTGACGGCGATCAGCGTGGTGGCTGCGACGGCGCCGGCGGCGGTCAGGGTGGCGAAGTCGGGCTCCAGCAAGGGCTGGCCGCGCAGCGCCTGCCAAGTGACGATCACGACCACGGCGGCGTAGGCGAAGGCGGCCGTCAGCAGCAAGCGGGTCTGCGTGGGCGTCGCGAGGCGGGAGCGGGTGAGCAGGAAAGCCAGCAGCGGCAACGCCTGGAGGCCGTGCATGCCGATGAAGTGGCCGATGCGCAGGTCGCCGCCGGTGGTGCTCCAGCCGGTCAGGGGCAGCCCGGGGCCGCCGTCGGGGACGCCTACGGCGTGGGCGCCGCTGATGCCCGCCAGGCCGGTGTCCATGGGCATCACCATGGGTACGGCGGCCAGGAAGCCCAGCAGGGCCAGGGCCAGGCCGAGGCGGATGCCGTAGGCGGCGACCCGGTCGGGCAGGCGCTGTCGCAGGGCCACCGTGGCGACGACCAGGTGGGCCACGAACAGGACCATGATGGACGAGCCCATGATCGACCAGAGGAGGCTGTCGAAGGGTGTCGTGTCGTTGTAGTGGCTGCGGTGGCCCCGGGCGGCCTGGAAGGTGATGATCGCGACCTCGATCACCGAGACGGCGACGATCACGGTGGACGCCCACTCGGCCGGGCGGCTGCGGCGCGGGAGCACCGACAGGATCCAGGCCAGCGTGAAGCCGTACACCGCGAAGCTGACGGCGAACTTGAACGGCTTGAGCCAGACGTTCGCGCCGAGCAGGGTTCGGTCGTCGACGGCGAGGCCGGCGGCGGTGACGAGGGCCAGCACGGCCATCGCGGCGGTGAGGGTTAGCAGCGGCCGGTGCCAGCGCCGCGGGCCGGCGCGGAGCGCGGTGGTTGTCATGCTTCGCAGCGTCGCGTCGTTCGGCCGGCGTCTCTTCCTGCCGCGGGCCCGGATGGTGGCCACGGGTCGGAGGCGGCCTCCTACCGGGGTAGGAGAGGATGTCGCCCGTGATCACGTTTCCCGCCGACGCGGCCGGCCGTCCCAGCAGCTCGGCCTTCGGGCGTTCGGTGGTCGCGGACGCCCTGCGCGCCGTCTCCCCGGAAGCCGCGGATGCGGCGGCCGCCGAGTCGGATTGGCGGCGCGGCTATCTGCGGCATTTCGTGCAGTTGATCAAGGCGGGGATGGAGTACGACGGCTACACCATCGCCTCGGCGGGGCTGGCCTCCGTCCACGAGCGGATGCCGGTGCCGATCGACGAGCCGGGACAGCCGCTGGAGACGGTGACGGTCGAGGGCAGCGAGAAGCCGTCCCGCGAGGTCAGCCTCCCTTACCGGGGCGAAACGCTGAAAGGTGCCGGCCTGGATCGCCAGCTCGACAAGTGGGTCGCGGCGGGCGTCATCGAGGAGTCGTGCGCCACGGCGGTGCGGGCCGTGCGGGACAACCCGGACTGGCTCGACCTCAGCGACCAGCAGCTGGTCGTGCTGGGCGCGGGCGCCGAGATGGGGCCGCTCCCGGCGGTGCTCGACTGGGGCGCCACCGTCATCGGGGTCGACCTGCCCCGCGTCGAGGAGCGGATCTCGGCGCTGGCCGCCCGGTCGGCCGGGCGGCTCGTCATGCCGCGGGGCGTCGACCTGCTGGAGGACGTCGGCGGGCTCGCGCACTGGCTGGCCGACCGGCCGCGGGGGCGCCTGACGCTGGGCAACTACGTCTATGCGCCCGGCGCCGCGTACACCAGACTCTCTGTGGCTGTGGACGCGCTCGCGGCGTACCTCAAGAAGGTCCGAAACGATGTTGCTCTGGCCTTCCTCGCCACGCCGACGGATGTCTTCGCGGTGCCGCCGGCGGCCGTCGCCCAGTCGGCCGAACGCTTCCGCGAGCGGTCACGACTGGCCCGGGTGACCGGCGCGCTCTCCGGTGGGCGGCTGCTGCAGCCGAATTACCCGGGCGGCGCCGACCCGGGCATCAACGACAGCCTGGTTCCGCAGCAGGGACCCAACTACGCGCTGGCCAAGCGGATCCAGCGCTGGCGGGCCACCCTGGCCCGGCGGGACGGCGCGGTCAGCTTCTCGGTGGCGCCTCCGGCCCGGACGAAATCGGTCGTCTCCAACCGCGTCCTGGCCGCGGCCTACGCCGGGGCGCACCGCTTCGATGTCGAGGTCTTCGAACCGGAGACCGCGAACCGGCTGATGGCCGTGCTGATGGTGCACCAGCTGCGCAATCCGCGCCCGGCCGCGGAACAGGCGTGGCGCGACGAGGCGATCGAGGCGGCGCACGGCGGCCTGTGGCGCACCGCCTATCACCCGCGGACGGCGCTGGGGCTGGCCGCGGTCAGGGGTTTTCTGGGCTGAGACCGTGAATGCGGCCGGCGGTCGTGGTCAGGCGGGCGCCCGAACCGCCCCAGCGCAGGGCGACGATCTCGGCCGCGATGCTGACCGCTGTCTCCTCCGGCGTGCGCGCGCCCAGGTCGAGCCCGACCGGTGACGCCAGGCGGGCCACCTCGTCGCCGGTCAGGCCGGTCTCCTCGAGGCGTTTGAGCCGGTCGTCGTGGGTGCGCCGGGAGCCCATCGCGCCCACGTACGCCACCGGCAGCCGCAGCGCGACCTCCAGCACCGGCACGTCGAACTTGGGGTCGTGGGTCAGGACACACAGGACGGTGCGCTCGTCGATGCGCCCGGCCGAAGCCTCGGCGGCCAGGTAGCGGTGGGGCCAGTCGACGACCACCTCGTCGGCCGACGGGAAGCGCCTCTTGGTGGCGAAGACGGGACGGGCGTCGCAGACCGTCACGTGGTAGCCGAGGAACGACCCGATGCGGGCGGTCGCCGCCGCGTGGTCGGTGGCGCCGAAGACCAGCATCCGGGCCGGCGGCGCGAACGAGCCGACCAGCACCGACAGGCCCTCGCCGCGGCGCTCGCCGCTGGGGCCGTAATGCAGCATCCCGGTGCGGCCGGCGGCCAGCAGCCCGCGCCCGTCGTCGGTGGCGGCGTCGTCGATCCGCTCGCCGCCGAGCGTACCGGTCCTGCCTTCCGGAGTGATCAGCAGATGTCGGGCCTCAGTGCCGTCCAGGCGCGTGAGCAGGGCGACAGGACTGTTCAGAGCGACTTTTTCCACTAAAGACGGCAGCCAGGACGACGAGCGGTCGACCCGCTCGATGAGCAGCTCGATGGTGCCGCCGCAGGTCAGGCCGACCTCGAACGCGTCGTCGTCGCTCACCCCGTACCGGACCGTGCGGGCCTCGCCGGTCTCGGCCACCTCGCGGCAGATCTCGTAGACCGCGCCCTCCACACAGCCGCCGGACACGCTGCCGGCGACCGTGCCGTCCGGGGCGACGGCCATGGCCGCGCCCGGCTGGCGGGGTGCGCTCGACCAGGTGGCGGTCACGGTGGCCAGGCCGACCGGCTCGCCCGCCTCCCACCAGCGGAGCAGGGGGTCCAACACGTCACGCATGGGTATCCAACTCCGGAACGTCGAGGTCGAGATCATCGGACACGTCACCCACGGCGACCACCCGGACGAGCCCGGCATGCGCGCGCAGATAGTTCCGCGCTCCGGAGTCTCCTTCGGCCGTCGCGGCCACACCGGCCCAGTGGTTCCGGCCGAGCAGCACCGGATGTCCACGCCGTTCTCCATACCCACCCATCACGAGCGCATCCGCGCTCGCCGAAGCGCTGACCCGGCGGACCGCTTCGGCCGACACGCCCGGCATGTCGACGAGCAGCACCACGGCCGCCTCGGCCCCGGTCGCCTCGAGCGCGCGCAGGCCGGCCTTCAACGAGGACGCCATCCCCGTCGCCCAGTCGGGGTTGATCACAACATCCCCGGGTAGCTCGGGCACCTGGTCGTGCGCGGCGCCCAGCACGACGACGATCGGCGACGATCCCGCCTCGCGCAGGGTGTCGACCGCCCGCTCCACCAGCAACCGGCCGGCGTGTCGAACGAGCGCCTTGGGCATGCCGTACCGCCGTCCCGCACCCGCCGCGAGCACCAACCCGGCCGTCATCCCTGAAGCCTAATAAATCAGTTGGCAGATGGCCCGTTCCCAGCGACAGTAATCGCCATGACGTACTGACAAAGCATCGACGCCTTCCTCTTCACCTCTTCACCTCTTCTCTCTTTCGAAAGAGCGTCTGTTTTGTCAGCGACCGTTTCTGTCTTCGCGTCTCCGTCCAGCTGGATCGAGTCCGCCGCCGTCGACCAGTGCCACCAGGTGGCCGCCCTCGACGGCATGCTCCACGTGGCCGGCATGCCCGATCTGCACCCCGGCAAGGGCGCACCGATCGGCGCCGCCATGCTCTCCACGGTTCTCTACCCGTTCCTGGTCGGGTCCGACATCGGCTGCGGCATCGCCGTCTTCCCGATCCGGCTCAAGCGCCCCGTGCCCGAGAAGCTGGCCCGCAAGTTCCCCGACCTCGACGTCTCTTTGAAGACAGAGGACCCCGCTTGGTCGTACGTCGAACCGAGCATCCCGGCCGGCCACACCGAGCACCTCGGCACGGTCGGCCGCGGCAACCACTTCGTCGAACTGGCCCGCGTCGACACCGTGCCCCTGCCCCGTCCGGGCCTGGAGCGCGGCGACCTGGTGCTCATCGTCCACAGTGGCTCCCGTGGCCTCGGCGAGCGGATCCTGCGCGCTCACACCGAGGTGCGCGGCGCCGGGCCGGCCGAGGATCCGGCGGCCTACCTGGCGGCCCACGACGACGCCGTACGGTGGGGCTCGCTCAACCGGCGCCTGATGGCGGCGCGGGTCGCGCTCGCCCTGGGCGCCACCCCGGAGGAGCCGATCGTCGACGAGTGCCACAACTCGGTCGAGGTGCGCGACGGCGTCTATCTGCATCGCAAGGGCGCGGCCCGCGGCGACGGACGGGACGTGCTGGTGGCCGGCACCCGCGGCACACCGTCATATCTGGTGGCGGCCCACGCCGGGCCGGAGGCCAACTACTCGGTGGCGCACGGCGCGGGGCGCAAGATGTCCCGCTCCGACGCCCTGCGCCGAGGCAAGGCCAAGCACACAGTCGAGGAGCTGCGCCGCACGCGGGTCGGCTCGATCGTGGTCTGCGGCGACCGTCAGCTGCTGTTCGAGGAGGCACCGACCGCGTACAAGCGCATCGAACAGGTCATCGGCGACCTGACCGCCCACGACCTGGCCACCCCGGCGGCCGTGACCGTCCCGCTGGTCACCTACAAGACGGCGGCCCGCTCATGACCGTGCATCTGATGCTGTCGGCCGGGCGGGGGCCGCTCGAGTGCTCGTGGGCCGTCGCCCAGCTGCTGCTTCGGCTGGAGGCCGACGCGAAGCGCAACGGTGTGCGGTGCGAGCGCCTCCCGACAGTGCCCGGAGACCGCCCGGGAACGCTGAGGTCGGCGGTGGTGAGGCTGACCGGCGATGCCGGCTTCGCCGCCTCCTGGACCGGGACGCTGTGCTGGCAGGCGACCAGCCCGTACCGGTCGACCGGCCGCAAGAACTGGTACGTGATCGCCCAGCCGTGCGAGCCCGGCCCGCCGGCAGATCCACGACGACCTGGTCCGGGGTGACCCGGTCCGCACGGAACGTCATTCGGCGAGGCTCGGTGCGGCCCGGAAGTAGCGGCGTGCTTCCAGCTCCTCGACGATGAAGCGGGCCAGGTCGCCGCGAGTGATCTTCCAGCCGCCGGGCGGGGTGGTGCCGTCGGTGACGCGGTAGGTGCCGGTGGGCTCGCGGTCCCGCAGATAGGTGGGGCGCACGAACGTCCAGTCCAGGTCGGCGGCCCGGATTATGTCCTCCATCCGCTTCATGTCGGCGTAGAGGTCCTGCCCCAACGGCCGGACCAGGCCCCGGTACCACCACGCGAAGTTCGGGTCGTCATGCCGTACGCCGACTGAGGTGATGCTTAGGTAGCGGCCCACGCCGGTCTCCCGCATCGCGGCCACCGTGGCCCGGGCCCCGTCGGAGTAGAGGCCCAGGGCCTTGCGCCCGGCCGGCCCGACCGCGCTGACCACCGCGTCCTGCCCGTCGATGACCGGGCGCAGGCTGTCCGGGTCGCGAACGTCGGCCCGGACGGCCCGGACCCCGGCGGGGAAGTCCCGCGGTGTCCGGGCGGCCGCGGTGACCTGGTGCCCGGCGCGCAGGGCCTCGTCGACGATCAGGCGGCCGGTGCGCCCGGCCGCGCCCAGTACGACAACGTTCATGACAGTTCCTTCTCGGGTAGCAGGAGCACCAGGGCGGCGCAGAGCAGGCAGGACGCGGCGACGGCGAGCGCCGTGGCGACCAGCCCGGAGGCGAAGTAGAGAGTGCCCAGCACGGCCACGCCGAGGGCGGTCGCGATCTGCTGGGCGGCGTTGAGGGCGCCGGAGGCGCTGCCGACCTCGCCGGGTGCGGCGACGGCCAGGATCCGCTGGATGAGCGGGCCGAACAGCAACCCGAGACCGAGCCCGGCGCCCAGACCGGCCGCGGCCAAGGCCGGGAACGGGGCGCCGGTCGCGACGACGACGGCCAGCGCGACGACGCCGAGCAGTTCGACGCCGAGTCCCAGGTGCAGCAGCCGGCGGCCGAGCCGGTGGGACAGGGCGGGCGCGAGCAGCGAGCTGACCGCGATGCCGGCGGCCACCGGGGCCAGCGCGAGCCCGGCCTTCAGCGGCGCGTAGTGCAGGCTCAGCTGAAGGTGCAGGGACAGGCCGAGCATCAGGCCGCCGAGCCCGGCGAAGAAGACCACCGCGACGGCCAGCCCGGCCACGAAGGATCGCTTGCGCAGCAGGGCCGGAGCCACGATGGGCGAGAAGACGCCGGCCCCGGCGAGGGCCACCAGCCCGGCCGCGAGCGTGGCGAACGACCACCACGGCCAGCCCGCCTCCCGGCCCTGGATCAGGGGCAGAACCACCGCCGCCGAGCCGGCCGCGACCAGCGCCGCCCCGATCGGGTCGAGCCGGGCCGACCGGTCGCCGGTGTCGGCCGGCATCCAGGCCAGCGCACCGAGCACGGCGAAGACGCCCAACGGCACGTTGATCAGAAAGATGAGCCGCCAGTCGAGGTCGTGCACGTTCCAGGCGATCAGCAGGCCGGCCAGGATCGGGCCGCCGATCCCGGCCAGGCCGCCGACCGGGCCGAAGAGCGAGAACGCCCGCCCTCGCTCCCGTGCCTCGGTGAAGACGGCGCTCAGGATGCCGAAGCCCTGCGGGATCATCAGCGCGCCGAGGGCGCCCTGAGCGACCCGCGCCGCCACGAGCATCGACGGCGACATCGCGGCCGCGCAGGCCACCGAGGCCAGGGTGAAACCGATCGCCCCGATCACGAACAATGTTCGTTACGAACAATGATCGTAACGAACAGCGTTCGTCAAGTAGGCTGTGGCCGTGAGCACTACACGGGACAACCCGCGCACCCGTCCCGCCAAGGCGCCCCTGAGCCGGGCCGCCGTCGTCACAGCGGCGCTGGCGCTCGTCGACGAGATCGGCTTCGCCGCCGTGACCATGCGCCGCGTCGCGCAGGCTCTGGATACGGGCCCGGCCTCGCTGTATGTCTATGTGTCCGACCGCGACGAGCTGATGGCGCAGGTGTACGACCTGGCCCTGGCCGAGGTCGAGCTGCCCGGCCCGGCCGACGGCGACTGGCGGGCGCGGCTGGAGTCACTGGTCGGCCGGGCCGTCGGCGTGCTCGCCGGGCATGATGACCTCGCGATGGTCGCCCTCACCGGCGTACAGACGGGAACTAATGCTCTTCGTCTCACCGAGGAGATGTTGCGGCTGCTGCGCGAGGGCGGCATCGACGACGCGCACTGTGCGTGGGCGGCCGACCTGCTCGATCAGCACGTCATCTCGTCGGCCCTGGAACGGGCGGGCTGGCTGCGCGACCAGCGCCGTCAGGAGGCCACCGAGCAGGCCATGATCCTGAAGGCCGAGAGGGAGCTGGACTCGGTCATCGAGGCTCTGCCACCGGCCGAGTTCCCGACCCTGCACGCGCTGCGGGGCTCGCTGACCACCACCGGCGACAGCGACGCCCGGGCCGAGTGGAAGCTGCGGGTCATCATCGACGGGCTGCTAGGCGGCGCGGGCGCGTAACCGGCGCAGCATGCGGGCGTCGCCGAAGCCCACGGCACGGGCCGCGGCCTCGACCGTGGTGCCGTGGCCGATCAGATATTCGGCCCGCTCGACCCGCAACTGCTGCTGGTAGCGCAGCGGGGTCTGGCCGGTCGCGGCCTCGAAGAGGCGGGTCAGGGTCCGCTCGCTCACGCCGGCGGCGGCGGCCAGGGCGGTCAATGGCAGGGGCGAGGTGAACGACGCGTCGATGCGGTCCTGCACGCGGTGCACGATGTCGCTGAGGTGGCCGCGGTGGCGCAGCATGGCCGACGCCTGCTGCTCGTCGCCGTTGCGCCGGGCGTAGACGACCATCTCGCGGGCCACCCGGGCCGCCACGGCCGGGCCGTGCCGCTGGGCGACCAGGTGCAGGGCCAGGTCGATGCCGCTGGCGATGCCGGCCGAGGTGACCACGCGGCCGTCGCTGACGTAGAGCACGTCGCGGATCACCGTGGCCCGCGGATGCCGGCGGGCCAGCGTCTCCTGCAGGTCGTGGTGGGTGGTGCAGCGGCGGCCGTCGAGCAGGCCGGCCAGGCCCAGCGCGGACGCCCCCGAGCAGACGCTGGCGACCGTGCCGCCGGCCTCGTGGTGGGCGGCCACGCGGGCCAGCAGGGCGGGGTCCGGCGGGTCGAAGCCGTCGCGCCAGCCGGGCACCAGCACCAGGTCGTCCGGGGCGAGGGCCGGCCACTCGACGGCGGCCTCGAGTGAGACGCCCTGCCAGGTCGGAACCGACGCCGAAGAGGCCACGTAGTGCAACGAATAGCCCGGCGCCGTCTTGAAGACCTGCGCCGGGCCCGCGAGATCGAGAAGATGCAACTGCGGCGTCAGTACGAAGACGACGCGCTGCACGATCCGGTCACTCCCCCAGATATTCGGCGACCGTACGGACGGTGGCGAACCGCCCGGCGAGCGCGTACTCGGTGCGGGCGACGACGTCCGCCGCCGCCAGCGTACGCGGGTCGGCCAGCAGCTCCTCGACGCTCTGATCGGCCGGGGCCGTCCAGTGCGGGATCGGGAAGGTGCCGGTGGCGTCGGTGAGATAGGTGACCTCGTATCCGAAGTCGGACGCCACCCGGGCCGTCGTCTCCACGCACTGCTCGGTGCGCAGCCCGGTCACGGTCACCGAGGTCACACCGGCCGCGGTCAGCAACTGCTGGAGGTTGGTCGTGGTGAAGGCGTTGTGCGACGTCTTGGTCACGACAGCCTCGTCCTTGGCCGGCTCCAGCTCCTCCACCACCCGCACGTGCCCGTTCTCCGGATCGAAGAGCCCGCCGCTGCCCGGCTCGGCGTGCAGCACCCACACGACCTTGTCGCCGGCCGCCCGGGCCGCCTCGACCAGCCGCCGCACATTGCCGATCAGGGCCGGATTGTTCAGCGTCGCCCACAGCGGCCGCTGCCGGAACGATTCCTGCACGTCGATAACCAGAAGCGCGTTTGTCATACCCCGATGATTCGCCCGCGCCCTACCCGGCCGTAAGGCACGTTCACGCCCGACCCCGGAATGATCCGGTCACTCGGCCCAGCCCGCCGGGTTACGCCGGGCGCGATAATGCCCTCGTGGCGCTTGCATACAACGAGGTCGATGTGGTCCGGCCGCCGCGGCTGCGGGCCGGGGACGAGGTGCGCCTCGTCGCGCCCGGAGGGCCGGCGGTCCGGGAGGACGCCGAGGCGGCGCGGGAACGGCTGGAGGGCCTGGGCCTGCGGGTGACAGTGGGTGCGTACACGTTCCAGGGGAGCGAGACGCAGCGGGCCGAGGATTGCAACCGGGCACTGCGCGACCCCGGGGTGCGGGCGCTCGTGGCCGCGCGCGGCGGGCGGCAGGAGCACCGGATCGTGGCGCGCCTCGACTTCAACACCGCGGCCGCCTATCCGAAGCTGCTCATCGCGGGCGGGGACGGCGCCATCGTGCACCTCGCGCTGTGGGAGCGGGCCGGGCTGGCCGGGCTGCGCGGCGATCCGGCGGGCGCGTTCAGCGTCGAGCCGGTCACCCTCGTGTCCGATCCGAAGGCGCCGACCGGGGAGCTGACCACCGGCGGGCGGGCGCGGGGTGTGCTCCTGGGCGGCGACCAGGACCAGGTGGCGGCGGCCGCCGGGTGGATGCTGCCGAGCATGAGCGGCGCGATCCTGCTGCTCGAGGGCGACGGGCTGCGGGCCGGGCACATCGACCGGCAGCTGACCATGCTGCGCAACGCGGGGCGGCTCGACGGGCTGCGCGGCGTGGCCGTCGGCCGGTACACCGACTGTGGGCCGGGAGTGCTGGACGTCCTTCACGATCGGTGCGGTGCTCTGGGCGTACCCCTGATCGGTGGTCTGAGTCTTGAAGATCTGCCCCTGGGGACCATGGCTGAGCTGGACGCGGACGCCGGAACCCTGACCGTGGACGCGGCGGTCTCGTGAAGATGTCGATTTCGCGGGAACCCCGTTCGTCGGGGCGGTGAGGACAAGCGAAAGGATCCGACATGGCGAAGTACACGCTGCTCATCTACGGCGACCCGGCGCAGTGGGACGCGATGACCCCTGAGCAGTGGAAGGAGCACGACGGAGCCCATGAGAGGTTCCGGGCCGCGGCCGGCCGCCGGGTCGTCGGCGGGGAGCAACTGGAGAACGGGGGCTCGGCGACCACGCTGCGCGCGCCGGGCGTGACCACCGACGGGCCGTACGCGGAGACCAAGGAGATTCTCGGCGGCTTCTACCTGCTCGAGGCGGCCGACCTGGACGAGGCCCTCGCCCTGGCCGCGCTGCTGCCCGAGGTGCGCGACGCGCACAGCGCGGTGGAGATCCGCCCGGTGGTCGAGCACGGATGACCGACATCGGTGCCGCCCTCGCCGAGGCGCACCGCCGCGACTGGGCCCAGGTCCTGGCCACCACCGTGCGGGTGACCCGGGACCTGGACCTGGCCGAGGAGTGCACTCAGGAGGCGTACGCCCAAGCCCTGATCACGTGGCGCTCCACCGGCATTCCGGAGAAGACGGGAGCCTGGCTGACCCGGGTCGCCCTCACCGCCCGCCTGGTCTGCGGGCTGTCGACGGCCGAGATCGCCCGCGCCTTCCTGGTGCCCGAGGCGACCATGGCGGCCCGTCTCACCCGGGCCAAGAAGAAGATCGCCACGGCCCGCATCCCGTACCGGGTCCCGGCCGACGACCAGCTGGCCGAGCGCCTGGGCCCGGTCCTCGACGTCATCCACCTGCTCTTCACGACCGGGCACACCGCGCCCGCCGGCCCGGCGCTGATCCGCCACGACCTGGTGACCGGCGCGATCGACCTCGCGCGCACGCTGCACCTGCTGATGCCCCGGACGGCGCCGGCCGGCGCCCTGCTGGCCCTGCTGCTGATCACGGACGCGCGGCGGGCGGCCCGGGTCGCCGCCGACGGCCGGCTGCTGCTGCTGGCCGAGCAGGACCGCACGCTCTGGAACCACCGCCAGATCGCCGAGGGGACGGCGCTGCTGACCGACGCCCTGCGCCGCCATCCGCCGACCCGGTACGCGGTCGAGGCGGCCATCGCCGCCGTGCACGCCGAGGCTCCGGCCTGGGAGGCGACCGACTGGACCGAGATCGCCGGCCTGTACGACGTCCTGCTCCGGCTCTGCCCGGGCTCACCGGTGATCGCGCTCAACCGGGCCGTCGCCGTCGGCTTCCGCGACGGCCCGGCCGCCGGCCTGGCCGCGACCGAGCCGCTGTTGTCCGAACCGTCCCTGGCGACATATCCGTATCTGAGCGCCACGCGGGCCGACTTCCTGCGCCGTCTGGGCCGCGAGGCCGAGGCGGCGGCCGCCTATCAGGAGGCGCTCGCTCTCACCGGCAACGAGATCGAAAGAGCTTTCTTGGAGGTACGCGTCTCAGGTGGCTGGCCGGAGGGCCGATAGTTGGGGTACAAATAGTTGGTGTGGCAACGAAGGAGGGTGTGACGGGCATGGCGCAGAACGCTGAAGGCCTCGGCCGGGTGAAGCAGTGGTTCCACGACACGTTCGACGACTGGTGGTTCCGCTCCCTCATCGGCCCCGCACAGACCCGCAACGCCGTCCAGGGCTGCGACGAGGGGGCGCGCGAGCAGTGGAAGCGCGACCTCGAGAACCGCAAGCGCTACACCCGCGAGCAGCGCGAGCGCAAGCGCCTCGAGCGCGAGGCCGCCCAGCGCTCCTGACGTCGGCTTTCACGGTTTGAGGGCTCGGCCCGGGGCGAAGGCGTAGTCCTTCAGGGTGATGGCGTCGGCCTTGCCGAACTGTTTGGCCAGCAGTTGGCGCATGGGCCAGCGGGACATCGAGCGCATCGAGGCGGCCCGGGCCCGGATCATGAGGCGGCTCCTCGGGGCGAAGCCGTTGAGACCACCGGGCGGCAACTGCATGCCGGACGCCACGTAGGACGCCATTTCCGTCTGGTACGACGCGAAGGCGGTGGCCGGGTCCCCGTGCGCGGCGAGCTCTCCGGCCAGCACGTAGGCGCCGACGATGCTCATGCTGGTGCCCATGCCGGCCAGCGGGGAGCCGCAATATCCGGCGTCGCCGAGCAGGACGACGCGGCCGCGGGACCAGCGGCCGACGTGCACCTGGTCGACCGAGTCGAAGTAGAAGTCGCCGGCGGCGGGCATCGCGGCCAGCAGCGACGGCACCTTCCAGCCGGCGCCGGCGAGGTTGCGGGCGATGAGGTCCTGCTGCTCGTCGCGGCTCAGCCGGCCGTGGCGGGTCTTCGACAGGAAGTTCAGGGCGGCCATGGCCTGGCCCTCCCTCGTCGGGCGGACCATCGCGACCCGGCCGCCGGGGGCGTTGTACATGTGGGCCCAGTGGTCGAGGTCGTCCGGGGCCGGCACGGTGAACAGGGCGCCGTAGCTGCCGAGCGGGCGCACGAAGTCCGGCTCGGGGCCGAACGTCAGGGCGCGCACCCCGGAGTGGACGCCGTCGGCGCCGACCACCACGTCGTACTGGGCGCTGCTTCCGCTCCGGAACGTCGCCCGGCCGTCGAGGGTCAGCTCGGTGATCCAGTCGCCGAAGCGGTAGTCGGCCATGGTCGCCGTCGCCTCGACGAGGATGCGGGACAGGTCGCCGCGGGAGATCTCGATCTCGGCGACGATGCCTTCGCCGCCGAACATGTCGGCCGGCATCTCGGCCAGCCGGCGCCCGCGGTCGTCGACCAGGGCGATGCCGCGCTCGTCGACCCGGCTCGCCCGGATCGCCGGCATGAGGCCCATGTCCGAGACCACGCCGCGGGCGACGCCGCGGATGTCGACCGCCTGGCCGCCGGGGCGCGGGCCGGGCGCCTTCTCGACGATCGTGACGTCGGCGCCGGCCCGGTGCAGCCAGAACGCCAGGGCCGGGCCGGCGATGCCGGCGCCGGAGATGAGTACGCGCATGTCCCCGCTCCTTCTGCGTACGGTGTACGTTGGTGTACTAGTCAGAGCGTAGGAAGACGCCGACCGCGCGGGCAACGTGTACTAGTACGGCGGTGGGCCGACACCGGAGGTGTACTAGTGCATCCGTACCGGAGGATCGTCGAGGACGTGCGCCGCCGGATCGAGTCGGGCGAGCTGCGGCCGGGTGACCGGGTGCCGTCGGCGCGGGCCATCACCCAGGAGTGGGGCGTCGCGATCGCCACCGCGACCAGAGCACACGCGGCCCTGCGCGAGGAAGGCCTGACCGTGGCCCGGGCCGGCGTCGGCACGGTGGTCGCGGGCCCGGCGCCCCGCAAGGAGCACGAGCTCACCCGGGAACGGATCGTCGCCACCGCGGTCGAGGTCGCCGACCGGCTCGGGCTGGCCGAGCTGACCATGCGCCGGCTCGCGGCCGAGCTGGGGGCGGCCACCATGTCGCTCTACCGGTATGTGCCCAGCCGCGACGAGCTGATCGTCGCGATGATCGACAAGGCGCTGGGCGAGATCCGGCTGCCCCGGCGGCATCCGGGCGGCTGGCGGCCGGCGATCGAGCTCGCGGCCCGTCAGGAGTGGGCGGTCTTCCAGCGCCATCCCTGGCTCGGCTCGTCGATGTCGATCACCCGGCCGCAGATCGCGCCGAACGGGATCCGGCTCAGCGAGTGGGTGCTCGCCGCCTTCGACGACACCGAGCTCGACCTCGAGGAGCGCATGTACGCGCAGATCGTGCTCTTCACCTTCGTCCGGGGCGTGGCCAGCGCGCTCGAACCCGAGGCCGAGGCGATCCGCGAGACCGGCCTCACCAATGAGCAATGGCTCCAGACCCAGGAGTCCACCCTGACCGAGCTGATGGACACCAACGGGATGAGCCACTTCCAGCAGCTCACCGAGGACGGCTTCGACTTCGGCCTCGACCTGGTCTTCGAGTTCGGCCTGGCCCGCATGCTGGACGGGCTCAGCCTGTTCGTGCGGGCACGGGGCTGATCGCGGCCAGCCGCAGCCTCGTCTCGTTGTCGCTGCCCGGCGTCGCGGTCAGGATCACGATCTTCAGCTCGGCGTCGCCGTCGGTCAGGGTGTCGCAGTCGACCGTGATCGGCCCGGCCGACGGATGCTCGACCACCTTGCGGTCCTCCCGGTGGGCGCCGACCGCGCCGGCCGCCCACAGCTCGGCGAACCGCGCGTTGCCCTCGCGTAGCTCGCGCACCAGGGCGGCCAGCCGCCGATCGTGCGGGAACCGGCCGGTGGCTCGCCGCAGGTCGGAGACGATGGCCGCCTTCGTGCCCTCGGGATCCTCGGTCGTTACCGGCCATCGGGACAGGTGCGGGACGCCGTCGCCGACCGGGAAACTGTCGCGGGCGAAGTTGCGCAGCCCCGGCGGCGACGCCGACGGGTCGCCGAGCAGGCCGGCCCAGCCCCGGTTCCACCACAGCAGCTGCCAGTCGGCCGCGAAGACGGCGGCCGCCGCGTCGCCGAGCCGGGCCACTACCCGCTGCACGCCGGGCGGGATGTGGTCGGCGATCTGATCGTGCGCGGGCGGCGTGAGGTGGGCCAGCCGGAACAGGTGGTCGCGCTCGGCCGGGGTGAGCTGAAGGGCCCGGGCCAGCGCGGCCGTGACCTGGGCCGACGGCGTGGTGGCCCGGCTCTGCTCGAGCCGCACCACGTAGTCGACCGAGACGCCCGCGAGCTCGGCCAGCTCCTCCCGGCGCAACCCGGCGGCCCGGCGCCCGTGTCGGGCGGGCAGGCCGACGGCGGCCGGCGACAACCGTTCCCGCCAGCTCCGGATCGTCGTGCCGAGCGCTGTCATGACGACCATTGTTCCGCGCCCGGCGGCCGCGAAGGTGGTACTGGCTTTCTCTGGAAGCGCTCCCCGATCGGGCGTTCCATCGACGGCATGACGATCACCTTCATCACCGGGGCCAACAAGGGCCTCGGCTACGAGACCGCCCGCCGCCTCATCGCCCTCGGCCAAACCGTCGTCGTCGGCGCCCGCAACCCGGCGCTCGGCGCCGCGGCCGCCCAAGCCCTGGGCGCCCGGTTCCCCGTCCAACCACCCCACCGCCGCCCTTAACCGGACTAAAGGCTGATATGTACATCACCGACGACGCCTCGGTGGCCGCCGCGGCCAAGGACGTCGAACAGCACGAAGGCGTGGTCGACGTGCTCATCAACAACGCGGGCGTGCACGGGCCGCTCGGCGATCCCAGTGTGCTCACCGGCGCCGAGGTGCTCGACGTGCTGAACGTCAACGTGGCCGGCGTGGTCCGGGCCACCACCGCCTTCCTGCCGCTGCTGCGCCGCTCGGCCGACCCGGTCATCATCAACGTCAGCAGCGGCATGGGCTCCCTCGAGCTCACCAACGACCCCGCCCGGCCCGAGTCGCACGTCATCGCGCCCGCGTACACCTCGTCCAAGGCGGCCCTGACGATGCTGACCAACCAATACGCCAAAGGCCTTCCCGGCGTACGGGTCAACGCCGCCGATCCGGGCTACACGGCCACCGACTTCAACGGCCATTCCGGGCCACAGACGGTGACCGAGGGTACGGACGCGGTCGTCGCCCTGGCCACCGAAGGCCCCGGGCACGGCTCGGGCCGCTTCATCGACCGGCACGATCTCCTTTAGAGAAGCAGAACCACCTTCCCGCCGCTGTGCCGGGACTCGACCGCGGCGTGCGCCTCCGCGATATCGGCGAGCGCGAACGTGCGTACACCAATGCGAATTTGACCCCGGGCCGCCAGGCCGATCACCTCGGCCAGGCGCTTCGGGTCGCGGCCGGCCCGGACCACGCGGGCGCCCACCTCGGCCGCCGCCTTGTCGTCGGCGATGGTCCCGATGCGATCGAGCGGAATGCCCAGCTCAGCCGACTGGGCGAGCGCCTCCCCGCCGGCGGTGTCGAGGGCGACGGTCGGTTGCCGTCCGAGGGCGCGTACGGCGCCGACCAGGCCCGGCCCGTACGAAACGGGAATGGCTCCGATCTCGCGCAGGCGGTCGTGGTTGGCCGGGCTCGCGGTGCCGATGACGGTGGCGCCGGCCAGGCGGGCGAGCTGGGTGGCGATGGTGCCGACACTGCCCGAGGCGCCGTGCACGAGCAGCACGTCGTCGGCACCGACGCCCAGCTCCAGCAGGGAGCCGTAGGCCGTCTGCGAGGCCGCGACCAGGGCGGCCGCGGTGGCGAAGTCGAGGTCGGCCGGCTTGCGCACGACGTCGGCGGCGGGCACGACCACGTAGTCGGCGGCGCCGTTGAGCATCGTGGAACCGAGCACGGCGTCCCCCGCCGCGAAGCCCTCCCCCGCCTGATCGATCTCCCCGGCGTACTCCTGCCCGATGGTCTGCGGGAACTCGACCTTGGCCCAGGGCATCTGCCCGAGGCGGACCGCGACGTCGAACGGCTGCACCCCGGCCGCGCGCACACGCACCCGGACCTGCCCCGGGCCCGGCACCGGATCGGGCCGCTCGGCGATGCGGAGAACCGACGGCGGACCGAACTGATCAAAGACGGCTGCTCTCATGAGACGACTCTGCAAGCTGAAGGCACGTTGAAGTCAAGCGCCCCGCACGTCACATCCGTGACGGTGTGACGCATGACTTTCAGCGAGAGATTTCTCAACGCCCTGATCGGCGCGGCCGAGCTGTTCACCGTCGAACTGGGCCGGGAGCTGGGCCTGTACGCGGCGATCCGGGAACGGCCGCTGTCGCCGGCGGAGCTGGCCAAGGCGACCGGCATCGACGAACGGTACGCCCGCGAATGGCTCGAACAGCAGTCCGCGGCCGGTCTGCTGACGGTCGAGGGCGACGCGTACGCCCTCGCCCCCGGCCTCGACGCGGTCCTGCTCGACGAGGGCGGCCCGGACTATCTGGGCACGGCCGGCGAGTTCGCGCTCGGGCTCGCCCTGCTCACCCCGCGGGTCACCGAGGCGTTCAAGACCGGAGAGGGGATTCCGTACGCCGATTACGGGCGCCACATTCGGCACGGGATCGCCGCCTTCAACCGCCCCATGTTCGACCACCTGCTGACGACAGCATGGCTGCCGGCGGTCCCGTCGATCGAGACCCGCCTGCGGTCGGCGCCGGGCGCCCGAGTGCTCGATCTGGGCTGCGGGGCCGGGCATTCGTCGATCGCGCTGGCCCTGGCCTACCCGGCGGTGTCGGTGCGGGGCGTGGACCTGGACGAGGCGTCGGTCGTGGAGGCCCGGTCGGCGGCGGCGAAGGCGGGCGTGGCCGACCGGGTGAGCTTCACGCTCGGTGACGCGGCCGAGGCGGCGGGCTCGTACGACCTGGTGACCATCTTCGAGGCCCTGCACGACATGGGCGACCCGGTCGGTGTGCTGAGGCGGGCCCGCGCGTCGCTGGCTCCGGGCGGCAGCGTCTTCATCGGCGACGAACGGGTGGCCGACGAGTTCACGGCGCCGGCCGGCGAGATGGAGAGGCTGCAGTACGCGTTCAGCGTGCTGCACTGCCTGCCGGCCACCCGGGCCGAGAACCCGGTGCTGGCCAACGGCACGATCCTGCGCGCGCCGACGCTGCTGGGGTGGGCTCGCGAGGCCGGCTACGAGGACCCGCGCGTGCTGGACATCGAGAACGATTTCTGGTGCTTCTATCGATTGAGCTGACGGGATTCTGTCAGGCGGGCCGGACGATCGGGGGAACCGATCATGACGGCGGTGGTCGTACGGTCGGCGGGTGTTCGTCCGGATGCTGGGTCCGTTCGAGGTGAGCGGGCCGGACGGGCCGGTCGCCGTGACCGCCGCCAGCCGGCGCACGGTGCTGGCCCTGCTCGCCCTGCACGCGGGACGGCCGGTCGGGGTGTCCACGGTGGTCGACGCTCTGTGGCCGGACGGGCCGCCGCCGTCGGCTCGCAACAGCCTGCAGTCCCACGTGACGCGGCTGCGGTCGGCCCTCGGCGGGGCCGGGCTGATCTGCCTCGATCCGGCCGGCTATCGGCTGGCGGTGCCCCGCCGGGCCGTGGATGTGCTGGTCTTCGAAGACCTCGTCCGTGATGACGCGACGCTCGGGGCCGCGCTGGAGCTCTGGCGGGGCACGCCGCTGCCCGAATTCGAGGGCGAGCCCTTTCGCGGGGTTGCGGAGCGGCTGGTGTCGCTGCGGCGCGAGGCTTTGGCGCGGATGGTCGCGCGCTCGTGGGGACCGGCGCGGGCGCCCCGGGAGATGGCGAGCGCGCCGGCGGACAGCGGCGGCCGGACCGCGCCGGACCGCGCACCTGAGCGCAACGGAACAGCCGGCTATGGGCGCGCCGTGGATGCGGTCGAGCGCCTGGCGGAGGAGGCCGCGGCCGAGCCGTGCTGGGAGCGGGGCGCTCTGGTGCTGGCCGAGGCGCTGGCCCGGGACGGGCGGCGCGGGGAGGCGGTCGAAGCACTGCGGCGGCACGCGGATGCCGTGGTGGATCGGCTCGGGCTCGACCCGGCCGAGTCGGTGCGGCAGCTGCAGGTGGCGATTCTGCGGGGCGAGCTCGATCCGGACGCCGCGCGCGGGCCACGGCCGGACGCCCCGGTCGCCCGGCCGGTCGAGGGCTCGGCCCGGCGCGTACCTCTGCGGTTCTCGTCTTTTCTCGGCCGTGACGCGGAGCAGAAAGAGCTCGCCGAGATGTTGCGGGCGCCGGGCCTGGTGACGGTCGCCGGGCCTGGTGGTGTGGGCAAGACGCGGCTGGTCGCGGAGACCGTGCGGGCCGCGACCCGGGTGGCGTGGATCGATGCCGCCGATGTGTCTGAAGGGGACTTCCTCGAGGCCGTGGCGGTGGGTGTGGGGGCGCGGATCGGGGCGGCCGACGATCCGGTCGCCGTCATCGCGACGGCGGCCCGCGAGCATTCCGTGGTGGTGCTGGACAACTGCGAGCACGTCGTGGAATCGGCGGCGGTGGTGGTCGAGGCGATGCGGGACACGCGGGTGGTCGTGACCAGCCAGGAACGGCTCCGCGTGGACGGGGAGCGGGTCCTGGAACTGGCGCCGCTGAACGAGAGGGCGGCGGCCCGGTTGTTCGTCGAACGGTCGGGCGGAAAGACGGCGAACGGGGACGTGGAGGAGATCGTGCGGCGGCTGGACCGGCTGCCGCTGGCGATCGAGCTGGCGGCGGTGCAGGCGGCGGCGCTCGGGGTGCCGGAGCTGCGAGCCCGGCTGGACGACCGGCTCGATCTTCTCGTACGGGGCCGGCGTACAGCCGACGCGCGGCACCGGACGCTTCGTGCGGTCGTGGAGTGGTCGTTCGGGCTGCTGGACGAGGCCGGGCGGATCGTGATGCGGCGATTGTCGGTCTTCGCGGGCGCCTTCACCGTGGCCCAGGCCGAGGCGGTCGTCGACGTGCCGCGGGCGGCGGCCGTCATCGCGGCGCTGGTCGACCGGTCGCTCGTGGTGCGGCACGGGGCCGGCCGGTTCCGGCTCCTGGAGACTGTTCGGACATTTGCCGCGGAAGGGCTCGGCGACGACGACCGGCGGTCCACCGAACGGCGGCACGCGGCCGAGACGGTGGCGGCGGCGCAGAAACTCGACCGGCAGCTGCGCGGGCCCGATCAGGCGGCGGCGGTCGCCGCGATCGACGAGCTTCTGCCCGATCTGCGCCTCGTGGCCGCCCGGGGCGGCCCGGAGAGACGAGAGCTGGCCGCCGCCATGTACCGCTACGGCTACCGGTGCCAGCAATACGAGGTGCTGGCCTGGGGCCGGGACACCACCGGAAATTCCGACGCGCTCGCCGCGGCCGCCACCCACGCCTGGGGCCGAGGCGATTTGCCCGAAGCACGCGAGTTGGCACTCCGGGAGGAGCCACTGGGAGCGCCGGCCCACGAGGTGCTCGGCGACGTGGCCCTGGTCCTGTGCGACCCGGCGGCGGCCCGCGAACACTACCGGGCCATGGACGGCGAGCCGGTCCACCGGGTGTCCGGCCTGGTCGGCGAGGCCCTCGTGGCCGCCTGGTCCGGGCACACGGCACAGGCGGCCGATCTGGCGAACGAGGCGGTCACCCTGGCCACGGCCACCGGCAACCCGGGCGCCCGGGCCGAAGCCCTCTACGGCCTCGGCGAGGCGC
Organism: Paractinoplanes atraurantiacus; assembly: GCF_900215205.1. Lineage (GTDB taxonomy): Bacteria > Actinomycetota > Actinomycetes > Mycobacteriales > Micromonosporaceae > Actinoplanes > Actinoplanes atraurantiacus. Next base: position 142,263 of record NZ_OBDY01000018.1, on the reverse strand, counting down.
TGGGCGACACCGACCCCGCCCGCGCCCTGAAGCTGCTCGACGAGGCGGCCGCGCTGGCCGCCACCGTGGACGACCGGCTCTTCCGGGGCGCGGCCGAGACCGCCGCGGTGGCCATCCGCAGCCGGCACGGCGACCCGGCCCAGGCACTCGCCTCCTTTCGCGAAGTGCTCGGCCTGTGGCGGGCCGTCGGCAACGACACCCTGCAGGCGGCGGCGCTGCGCAACCTGGTCGTCCTGCTCGTGCGGGTCGGCGAGGACGAGACCGCGCTCCTGGTCGACGCCGCCCTGCCGGGCACCGGCGTCTACCCGGCCGAGGCGGCCCGGCTCGACCGGGCCCGGGCGGCCGCCGCCGAGCGGCTCGGGCCCCTCCGCGCGGCCGCGGCGAGGAAGCAGCGCACCACGACCGTGTACGACGAAGCGTCACGGGCCATCGACGCTGCGCTGTCCCGGATGGCCGGATAGGTGGTAAATGGTCGCCGGGCGGTCACGATCCCCGGCCGCGCCGAGCCCGCCGGGCGCGGCGTCGATACCGTTAGCGCGTGTCTGAGATCCCGTGGTGGGGGCTGCCCCTCATCGCCGCCGTGTTCGCCCTGGCCGGAGCCGCCACCGTCCAGCTCGTGACCGCACGTAACGACCACCTGCGCAGTCGCCGCCGGCGCACCCGCCGGTGGTACGAGGAGCGCAAGGCGGCGTACGTGGCCCTGCTCGCCGTCTTCGAGCGCGACACGTACAGCCTGCGCACCGCCTACGACGCCGGGACCAAGCCGGCCTCACCGCTGGCCTACGTCGACGAGGTCGGCCCGGCGCTCATGCAGGTGCGGCTGCTCGCCTCCGGGCCGGTGCGCAGCGCCGCCCTGGCCGTCCACGTCCTACTCCAGCAGCTGCACGGCGAGATGAACCCGGCCGCCGTCCCCGGCGTACAACCGCAGATTCATTTTCGCGAATTGCTGACCCAGGTGCCCCTCGTGATGCAGCAGTTCGAGGCGGCGATCCGCGAGGAGCTGCGGATAGAGGCCACTCCGCCGTCCGAGTCGACGCCGCTCAACGGGCGCGGGCGATCGCTGCTGCGACGGCAACCACAAGCTCGGCCCCTAGAGGGTTCCGCCGATGTCCGGCAGGATCTACAGGCGTGAGCGAGAGAAGCGAAACCACCGCCGCCGTCATCCGCAGCGGGATCGTCGCGATTCTGCGTGCGCCCTCCGCCGACTACTTCTCCGCCGTCGCCGAGGTGCTGGTCGACTCGGGCATCACCGCCATGGAGGTCACGCTGACCTCCCGCGGCGCCATCGAGGCCATCGCCGGGCTCCGCCGCCAGCTGCCGTCGTCGGTGGCGATCGGCGCCGGCACGGTCCTGACCGCCGACGACGCCAAGGCCGCGGTCGGCGCCGGTGCCGAGTTCCTCGTCTCGCCGGTCGTCGACGCCGAGCTCGTGGCCGCCTCCGAGGTGCCGTTCTATCCGGGCACGAGCACACCCACGGAGATGTACGCGGCCTGGCGCGCCGGCGCGGAGCTCGTGAAGCTCTTCCCCGCCGCCGGCCTGGGCCCGTCCTTCCTGCGGGACGTCCGCGGGCCACTGCCGCAGATCCCGGTCATGCCCACCGGCGGCATCAAGATCGAGGACATCGCCGACTGGCTGTTCGCCGGGGCCAAGGCCGTCGGCATCGGCTCCCCGCTGATCGGCGACGCCGCGTCCGGCGGCAACATGCACGCCCTGGCCGCCCGCGCGCGCCACGCGGTCAGCGCGGTGGCGTTCGCCCGCTCATGACGCTTTTCACGTTCGGTGAAACCATGGGGCTGGTCGCCGCCGACGGCATCGGCCCCTTGACGTACGCCAAAGGTTTCTCCTTCGGCATCGGCGGCGCGGAGAGCAACGTCGCGGTGGGCGTCGCCCGCCTCGGCGGCGAGGCCACCTGGCTGGGCCGGGTCGGGCCGGACGCGACGGGCGCGCTGATCGCCGAGCGTTTGACGGCGGCGGGTGTACGCACCCTCGCCATCACCGACGAGTCGTTCACCGGCCTGATGGTGCGCCACAAGCGGTCGGCCCAGTTCGCCCAGGTCGACTACCACCGGGCCGGCAGCGCCGGCTCGCGCCTCTCCCCGGCCGACGTGCCACCGGCCGAGCTGACCTCGGCCGGCGTCGTGCACGTCACCGGCATCACGCCGGCGCTGGGCGAGACGGCCCGCGCCGCCGTCTTCCAGTCGATCGAGACGGCCAACGCGGCCGGCGTGCCGGTGTCGGTCGACGTCAACTACCGCTCCAAGCTGTGGAACCGCTTCGACGCCGCCCCGGTCCTGCGCGACCTGGTCTCCCGGGCCGACGTGGTCTTCGCCTCGCCCGAGGAGGCCGCGCTGTTCGTCGACGCCGACGACCTGCTGGGCGCCCTGGCCAAGCTGGGACCGTCCGAGGTGATCGTCAAGGACGGCGCCCGCGGTTGCCGCGCCCAGATCGACGGCGAGCGGCACGAGCTCCCCGTCCTGCCGGTGACCGTCGTCGACCCGGTCGGCGCCGGCGACGCCTTCGTCGCGGGCTACCTGGCCGACCGCCTGACCGGCGCGACCCCGGCCGCCCGCCTGGCCACGGCCATCGCCGCCGGCGCCTTCGCCGTCACGGTCCCCGGCGACTGCGAGGGCGCGCCCACCCGGGCCGAGCTGGCCGCGCTGACCGGAGACGACGTGCATCGCTGAGGATGCGCGGGGTACCCCTGCCCCATGCGCATCGGAAACACGGAGGTCCGCGTCCTGGGCGGCCCACTCGGCTGCCTAGGCATGATCCTCTTCTCGATCCTGGCCTCAGTCCTGCTGACCCTCCTGCTGAACGTCATCCTGTGACCGACGCGCAAGGTGGCCCTGTGCTCGCTGCTGTCCCTCGACGGCGTGGCCGAGCGCCCCGGCCGGTTCCTCCGCGACTTCGACCAGGTCGTGGACGACAACTTGGCCGAGGTCATCGCCTCGCAGGACACCGTGCTGCTCGGCCGGCGGACCTACGACGAGTGGGCGCCCTACTGGCCGGTGTCGGGCGTTCCCAAGTACGTCTTCACGGCCAAGGAACCGGATCTCGAGTGGGCCGGGACCACAGTCGTACAGGAAACCGCGATTGACTTCGTCCGTGATCTGAAAGCCCGCCAAGGTGGAGGCGTTTTGGCCCACTATGCGGCAAAGGCCTCCTGAGCACGCGGCCCGATCCAGGTGGGTCTATGGTGTCGGCGCGAACCCTCATGATCGACCGCGGTGAGGGGCGATCACGGAGGAACGATGAGAACGCGCCGGACCGTCCTGCTCGTCGCCGCGCTGACGGGAACCCTCCTCGCCGGCTGCTCGAAGCCCGCTCCGAAGACCCAGGCCCCGGTGGCGCCGAGCCCCTCGGCCTCGGCGATCACCGCCAGCGGACTGCCGACGCTGCCCGAGGCGCGGCAGGACTTAACGGCGGCGATGAACCGGCTCGGGACGACCACGTACAAATTCGCGGTGGCCGGCGACTACTGGGACAAGCAGAAGTTTCGGGCCTCGGGCGTGCACGACCCGAAGGCCCACCGGCTGTCACGGACCACCGTCATCTCCGGCGGCCCGGACGCGGAGACCGCCAAGCTCGTTCTGATGGACGAACACCAGTTCACCACGACCGGCTCGTCCGGGGTGTGGACGCACGCCGACCTCACCGCAATGCCGGCGAACAACGAGTACCGCCACATCGACGCGGCGGATCCCATCGGGCTCGGCCGTTTCGCGACCACCCTCACCACCGTGCGGCGCACCTCACCGCACGCGTTCCAGGGCAACGGGTTCATCGAATTCCGTCGCGGCGAGATCGCCTACCTGCCGCTGGGAGCGCCGGTTCTGGTCGGTACGGGCCGCGGCTTCGTCGACTTCACCGCCACGACCGACGGGCAGGGCCGGATCACCTCGATCCGCACCGAGCTCAAGACCAAGAACGGGACGCTGACCGACACCGTCACGTTCCGCGACTTCGGCATCGAGGTGACCCCTTCCAAGCCGGCGGGGGCGCGGAACGTACCGGCCTCCTACGAGAGGTAGGCCGCCTCCTGGGGCTGCGGGCGGATCCAGTGGGTCAGGTTCTCGGGGCGGTCGGCCTTGCCGTAGAACCAGCCCTGGATCAGGTCGCAGCCCTGGCCGTACAGCCAGTCCCGTTGGGCCTGGGTCTCGACGCCCTCGGCGACGACGCGGTGGCCCATGGCGTGGGTCATGGCCAGGACGGCGCGGACGATGGGCTCGTCGCCGTCGTCCTGGGAGACGCCGATGCGGCTGATGAAGGCTCGGTCGATCTTCACGACGCCGACCGGCAGGCGGTGCAGGTAGCTCAGTGACGAGTAGCCCGTGCCGAAGTCGTCGATGCACAGCACCACACCCAGCGAGTGCAGGGCGTTCAGGGTGAGCAGCGCGGTCTCGATGTCCTCCATGACGCCCGACTCGGTGATCTCGAGCCAGAGGCTGGACGGGGCCAGGCCGGTCTCGCGCAGCAGCTCGTCGACGATGTTGACCAGGGAGCCGTCGCGCAGCTGGCGGACCGCCACGTTGACCGAGACGTGCAGCTGGCAGTCGCCGGGGCGGCGCATGGCCTGCCATTCCAGCAACTGGCGCACCGACTCGCGCAGCAGCCACTCGCCCATCTCGACGATCATGCCGGTCTCCTCGGCGATCGGGATGAACTCGTCGGGGCGTACGAAGCCGTGCTCGGCCGAGTTCCAGCGCATCAGCGCCTCGAAGCCGTCGATGTCACCGGACCGCACGTCGACGATGGGCTGGAAGTGCACGGCCAGCTCGCCGCGCTCGCCGGCGCCGCGCAGCGACTGCTCGAGCTTGACCCGGTCGCGCACCTGCTCACGCAGGGACGTGTCGAACAGGGCGACGGCGTTGCGGCCGGAGCCCTTGGCCTTGTACATGGCGGTGTCGGCGTCGCGGATCAGCTCCAGGGCGTGCGCGCCGCCGTGCGACTTGGCCACGCCGATCGAGGCCGAGATGACCACCTCGCCCACCGACAGCTTGAACGGGCGGGCCAGCTCGACCAGCAGGCGCTCGGCCAGCGAGTCGGCCAGCCGCAGGTGGGACGGGCTGGCCAGGGCGACGACGAACTCGTCGCCGCCGATGCGGGCCACGATGTCCTGCGTACGGACCTGGGCGCTGAGCCGGCCGGCGACCTCGCAGAGCAGCTCGTCGCCGACACCGTGCCCCCAGTGATCGTTGATCATCTTGAAGCGGTCGAGGTCGATGAAGAGCAGGCTGATCTCCTGCCCCTCGTCGGCCACGCGGTCGGCCCACGAGGCCACGGTGTCCGACAGCAGCTCCCGGTTGGGCAGGTCGGTGAGGGCGTCGTGGGTGGCGCGGCGGCGGTTGGCCCGCTCGGCCCGCACCCGCGAGTTGTTGGAGCGGACCACCCGCACGAGCACGGCCAGCACGACCAGCGCGCACAGCAGCGCCCGGACCAGGTTGTTGGCGACGCTGCCGAGCGGCATCAGGGTGGCGACGACGGTCGGCACGACCATGACGGTGGCGATCACGGCCAGCCGCACGCGGCCCAGATCACGGATGACGATCTTCTGGGGCTGGGTGAGCGTACGCATGGACGGGTGCAGCGCCGCGGCGGGAATGGCCACGAACATGGCGGCGAAGAGCACGTCCACGACATGCTGCGGCATCGAGATCATCTCGGCGTCGCGCAGCGTGAAGAGCAGGTCGGCCACGAACATGTCGGCCGAGGCGACCACGAGCAACCACAGCGCGGGCTGGCGGGCGCCGCCGGCCAGCATGAGCTGGGCGACCAGGACGAGCAGCACCACGTCGATGATCGGGAAGAAGGCGTCGACCACCCGGATGACAGTGGTGCCGGAGCCGTCGACGGCCGGGGCGATGACGAAGGTCCAGGTCAGGAACGCGCCGGCCAGGCCGACGAGCAGGGCGTCGATGCGGGCCGGGTCGTCGTCGGCCGCGCGCCGGCGGCGCAGCATGCCGCTGAAGGCGGAGCCGAGGAAGAGGTACGCGGGCACGACGAACGCGTTCGGGATCAGCGCCATGGTGGTCGGCGGGGTGGTCATCGTGCTCGGCACGGCGGCGCGGATGACGCTGGCGATGACGAAGAGGTACGCGGCGTAGCGGATGTGCCGCCACGGCTTCCGCTGGTCGGCCGGAAGGAGCCGGTCCGGCCCGACGTGCAGGGCGACGACGCCGCAAACCATGATCAGCACGAAGGCCGGTGTCTGGGCCCAGACGGGCCCGAACGCCAGGATCGCGAGCAGCACGGCGCCGAGCGCCAGGTGCAGGCGCACTGCGGACGGGCCGAGGCCGCGGACGTTGGTCATGTCCATGTTCATCGGCAGGGAAACCCCGGTTGTAAAGAGGGTGTGATGCACCGGCCGTTCGGACATTTGGCCCCAGATCCCGGGGGATTTGACCGACTTTTCCGGACGAGCGCGGCATCGACCGGCAAGGTGTCACATGGCCGATGAACCAGCACCACAGGGGGACATGTGCACCGGAATCGGACGAAGACCCGAGCGGCGACAGCGCTGCTCACGATAGCCGCGGGCACACTGATCCCGCGAACCACAGCCGCCGCACCCGCGGCGCCACCACAGTTGCAGACCGTCGCCTTGAGCGGCTCCGCCGTGGCACGCCCACAGACCAGCCCGTTCAGCCTGCTGGGCGTGACCTGGTCCGACCCGGCCGCCACCCTGAGCGGCACGCTGCGGGTGCGAACCCGGGAGATCTCCTCAGGCCGCTGGTCGGACTGGCAGACCCTGGAGGCCGACAGCGTCTCCCCCGCCGACCACCGAGGCTCGACCGACCCCCTGTGGGTCGGCCCGTCGAACGGCATCGAGGCCCGAGTGGTCGGCGCCCGCAGCCCGCTACCCGCCGGCCTCCGGGTGGACCTGGTAAACCCGGACACCCCGCGCGCCTCGACGCCCGCATTCACCACACGGGCGGCATCACCCGCGCTGACCGCGCCACCCGAGCTCACCACAGCACCCGAGCTCACCACAGCACCCGAGCTCACCACAGCACCCGAGCTCACCACAGCACCCGAGCTCACCACAGCACCGGGACTCTCCACGGCACCCACTCTCTCTACGCGCACCGACTCACTTCTCTCGCCCGACAAATCCGAAAAGTCGGGCAGAAGGGAGGGGGTTGACGCGGGTCTGGGAAGCGCGGGCCGGGAAGGTGAACGCGCGGGCGCAGGAAGCGCGGGCGCGGGAAGCGCGGAAGCGGGAAGCGCGGAAGCGGGACGCGCGGAAGCGGGACGCGCGGAAGCGGGAAGCGCGGAAGCGGGAAGCGCGGAAGCGGGAAGCGCGGAAGCGGGAAGCGCGGAAGCGGGACGCGCGGAAGCGGGACGCGCGGAAGCGGGACGCGCGGAAGCGGGACGCGCGGAAGCGGGACGCGCGGAAACAGAGCGCGCGGAAGCAGGGCTCCGTGTGGCGTCGCGGAAGGGGGTGGGTCGGGCGGCGGTGGCGGTTCCTGTGCGGCCTGTGCCTCGGCTTGTTACGCGGGCTCAATGGGGGGCCAACGAAGGGATCGTGCGTGGCGCGCCCGAGTACACGGGGGCCATCCAGGAATTCTTCGTGCACCACACGGCTACCGGGAACAGCTACTCGTGTTCGCAGTCGGCGGCGATCATTCGGGGGATTCAGGCCTATCACGTTCGCAGCCGTGGGTGGGACGACATCGGGTACAACTTCCTCGTCGACAAGTGCGGGACGATCTACGAAGGGCGTGGCGGCGGCGTTCAGATGCCCGTGCTCGGCGCGCACACCATGGGCTTCAACACTGATGCCAGTGCCATTGCCGCCATCGGGACGTACGGCGGGTCGGGGGTCTCGGCCACCGTCCGGCGGGCCATCGCCACCGTCGCCGCCTACAAGCTCGGCGCGGCCGGGAACCTGCCCAGCGGGCGGGTCGTGCTCACCTCCGGCGGCAGCAACCGCTACCCGAAGGGTGCGCGGGTCGAGATGTGGCGGATCTCCGGGCACCGCGACGCCGGCCGCACCGACTGCCCGGGCGACAGCCTCTACCGGCAGCTTCCCGCCATTCGGGCCATCGCCGGTGGCGCGCCGGCCGGGTTCCGGCTGCTGAGCATGCAAGGCACTTGGCCGTACGGGGGAATGTGGTTCACCAAGGGCACGATCACCCCTCGCTGGGACACGCGCACCGCGAGCGCACTGATCAACCGCTTCGAGGTCTACGTGGACGGGGTGCTGGCCGCGGCCGTGCCCGGCACGCACCGCACCACCTCGCTGACCGTCTCGCCCGGCAAGCACGCCGTCTCGATCCGGGCGCTGCACCTGTCGGGCCGGGTCGCCGGGATCACCACCACGGTCTACTCCGACGCTGTCGCGCCCGTCTTCGACAAGGAACCCGATCTCGTGCTGCGGCCCGGCGCCATCGGGGCCACCGTGCCCGTACGCCTCGACTGGAAGGCCACCGACCCGGGCGGCCTGATCTACGTCGGGCTCACGAAGCCGGCACGGACCAACCTGTTCACCACCACGACCAGCCGGAACTTCGCGGTCCGGGCCGGCGCGCCGGCCACCTACGCGATCGTGGCCGGCGACCGGGCCCGCAACACCGTGAACGCGTCGGTCACCCGTACACCTGTGGTCCTCTCCGAGGCCGCGTCGCAGCGGACCGGAACCTGGCGTCTCCTGAACAACTCCGCCTATCTCGGCGGCACCGCGCTCGGTGCCTCGACGGCCGGGAGCAGCGCCACCTGGACCTTCAGCGGCAGCTCGGTCGCGCTCGCGTTCAGCCGGGGGCCGAAGGCCGGCAAGGTGCGGATCTTCGTGGACGGGCAGGCGCAGAGCACGGTCGACCTCAAGGCCACCGGGCCGCTGAACCGGCAGGCCGTCTGGTCGCGCTGGTTCGGCGGCAGCGACGAGCACACCGTACGGGTCGAGGTCGAGGGCACCGCCGGACGTCCGGGGGTCGCGATCGACGGGCTGGTCTACCTCAAGTGATAACTGACAGAAGGTGTCAGCCTCTGGGGGAAGGATCGGTGCCATGAGTGGATTCGCGACGTTGGCAATGATCAACCTGGACGCGGCCGACCCGGCCGGGCAGGCCAGGTTCTACTCCGAGGTGCTGGGCTGGAAGGTGCTGCACAGCCAGGACGAGTACGCGATGATCGGCGACGGCTCGTCCAGCATCGGCTTCGGCCAGGTGCCGGGCTACTCCGGACCGGGCTGGCCCCAGGAGAGCGCGCCCAAGCGCTACCACCTCGACTTCTACGTCGAGGACCTGGACAAGGCCGAGGAGCAGGCGCTCGCGCTGGGCGCCACCAAGCCGGCCGAGCAGCCGCAACCGGACCGCTGGCGGGTGCTGCTCGACCCGTCCGGTCAGCCGTTCGACATCTGTATCAAGAGCTAGTTCGCGTGATCACGGGCCTGGGTGACCAGGCCCGTGATCATCCAGTCGGCGATCCGCTCGAAGGTCGTCTCCCGTGGTCCGGCCGGTGCGGCCAGCGCCGCCGCCAGATGCGGGAAGTCGCCGCTCGCCACCGCCTCGCCGATGGCCGCCACCTGATCCTCGGCCGGGGCCTGAGCCGACAACTCGGACGTCACGAAGGACGCCACGAAGCCGGTCACGAGAGCGATCAGCTCCATCCGGGTGGCCCCGTCGAGACCGGTCGGGGCGAGCGCCGCCAGCCCCTGCTCCAGATATTCGAGGGTGTTGCGGCCCGTGAGGCTGCGGTTCGGCAGGGCCGACGGCAGCCACGGATGTGCCAACATCAGCGCCCGCTGCGATCCGGCGATGGCCAGCAGATCGGCCCGCCAATCCCCCGTCAGCTCCACGCGCGTGGCCGTGCCGCCGACGCGATCCACCATCAGGTCGATGAGGAAATCCCGGGTGGGGACGTACGTGTAGAGCGACATCGCCCCCGCCCCGATCTCCGTGGCGACCCGTCGCATGGTGACCGCGGCCAGCCCTTCCGCGTCGGCCAGAGCGACCGCCGCGTCCACCACCTGGTCACGCGTGTGCGACGGCGGTCTTCCGCGAGCCATCGATGCCTCCTATTATTTCTAGTACAACGTACGGAAATGAGGATCGCCCGATGGAAAGACTGCCACTGTTCCTCCGACTGCTGCGACGGCGGACCCGCAACGGGCCGCCCGCCCGCTACGACGTTCGCCGCGAGATGGACCTGGCCGTACCCGCCGCCGACCGGAGCCCGATGCTGACCGACCACTACGCACCCGTCACCGGCGAGCCCTGCCCGACCGTGATGATCCGCGCCCCGTACGTGCGAAGCGGTTTCCCCTGGAACTACCTCTACGGTGTGCTCTTCGCCGAGCAGGGCTTCCACGTGCTGTTGCAGAGCACCCGCGGCGCCGGCGGCTCGGGCGGCACGTTCCACGCCTGGGGTCACGAGACCGAAGACGGGCGCGCCACCGTCGAATGGCTCCGCAAGCAGGACTGGTTCACCGGTGAGCTCTACACGCTCGGGGCCAGCTACATGGCGTACACCCAATCGGCCCTGGCCCTTGATCCACCGCCGGAGTGGCGGGGCGCGGTCCAGCAGGTCGGGCACAACGACCCGCACGACTTCTTCTGGCGAGGCGGGGCGTTCGGTCTGGAACGCGCGCTCGTCGGCGGGCTGGCCCTGTTCCAGTCGTCGGCCCTGACCAGCGGCGGCCTGCTGCGGGCGGCGCTGCGCCTGAAATTCCGGCTGCGCCAGGCCACCCACGACCTGCCACTGCTCGACGCCTATCCGCGGGTGCTCGGGGGCCGCCGGCCGGCGTTCGAGGAGTGGCTCGCGCATCCCGAGCCCGAGTTCTGGCGCGACGCCGACATGACCGAGGTGGCCGGCGCCATGGAGGTGCCGGTCAGCCTCTGCACCGGCTGGTGGGACCTCTCGATCGACCAGACCCTCGACCAGTACGCCCGCCTGCGCGCCGCCGGCCGCGACGTCGACCTGCTGATCGGCCCGTGGACCCACACGTCCAGCCTGGAGAAAGGCTGGTCGGAGATCTTCCCGCAGGCTCTGCGCCGGCTACGCGGCGAGCAATCCCCTTATGCCGTACGGGTTCACGTGGGCGGCACCGGCGAATGGCGCGACCTTCCCTCCTGGCCGCCACCGGGCACATTCCCGTCAGCGGTCCCGATGGTCACCGAGCCCGCGACCTTCCACTACGACCCGGCCGACCCGACCCCGTCGATCGGGGGCCCGCTCCAGTCACCCACGCAGGGCCAGGTCGACAACGCGGACCTGGAGAAACGCGCCGACGTTCTGCTCTTCACCGGCGCCCCGCTGGAGGAGGCGCTGACGGTGATGGGCCCGGTGTCGGCCTCGGTGGACGCGACGACCACGGCCCCGAGCGGCGACCTGTTCGTCCGCCTCTGCGACGTCGACCCGTCCGGCCGCTCCCTCAACATCTGCGACGGCCTGACCCGCATCCCCGCCTCCGGGCCCACGCTGATCGACATGGGCCCGGCGGCACACGTCTTCCGCCCGGGACATCGCCTGCGCCTGCTGGTGGCGGGTGGAGCGCATCCGCGCTACCTGCGCAACTACGGCACAGGAGAGCCGCCCGGCCCGGCCACCCGCATGATCGCGACCGACACGACGATCCGTACGGCAGAACTGAATTTGACCTTGGTTTAGCGCTCCTCGGCCGCGGGGTATCTCGGCGCCGCCATCCCCACGGATCGAGGAGCATTCATGTCCATCCAGGGCGTCTTCTATCTCATCGCGGTCATCCTGCTCGTGCTGGCCGCCCTCCCCATCACCACCCGCGGGGTGAGCTTGGCTTTGCTGGGCGCCGCTTTCGCCCTGCTCGCCTACTCCTGGGACACCATCACCGGCTGACCCCACCCCAGGTCGGCGGCCGTCAGCGCCGCCGACCCGCACGTCGGTCCTACACCGTTCGGCGGTAGACCACTGCCTGCCATGGAGCCAGGGTGAGGCCGGACGGGGCCGGCAGGTTGGACAGGAGCAGTTCGGCGTCGGACCAGCCGTCGATCTCGGCGGTCACCTCGTGGCCGGAGAAGTTGCCGATCACCAGGAGCTCGGTGGCGTTCAGGCGGCGGGTGAAGGCGTACAACTGCTCGTCGTTCGGCAGCAGCATCGTGAAGTCGCCCTCCACCACTGCGGGCTCGTTGTGGCGCAGCTCGATCAGCTGACGGTAGTAGTGGTAGACCGAGTCCGGGTCGTCGTGCTGGGCGGCTGCGTTGATCTCCGGGTAGTTCGGGTTCGCGGCCAGCCATGGTGTGCCTGTCGTGAAGCCGGCGTTCGCCGAGGCGTCCCACTGCATGGGGGTTCGGGCGTTGTCGCGGCCCCTCGCCCTCAAGACGGTCAGCACCTCTTCCGGGGTCCGGCCCTCCCGGTCGACCGCCTGCGCGTAGTGGCCGAGCGCCTCGATGTCGCGGAAGTCGGCGATCGTACGGAACGGGAAGTTGGTCATTCCCAGCTCTTCGCCCTGGTAGATGTAGGGCGTTCCGCGGTGCAGGTGCAGCACCGTGCCGATCATCTTGGCCGACGCGACGCGATGTTGCGGGCTGTCGTCGCCGTACCGGGAGACCGCGCGCGGCTGGTCGTGGTTGTTCCAGTAAAGGCTGTTCCAGCCCACCTCGGCCAGGCCCGTCTGCCAGCGGTTGAAGATGGCCTTGAGCTTTGTCAGCTGCAGCGGGACGAGCAGCCACGGGTCGTCGCCGCGGTCGGCCCACACGTGGTCGAACTGGAAGACCATGTCGACCTCGCCGCGGGCCGGGTCGGTGAACAGCTTGGCCTCGTCGACCGTCACGCCGGGCATCTCGCCGACGGTCAGCATGGCGTCGCGGCCCGCGAAGACCTTCGCGTGCATCTCCTGGAGGAATTCATGAATGCGGGGCCCATTGATGTACGCCGGTGAGCCGTCCCCGTACGACGATCCGGCCGTGAGACGGCCGTCGGGAAGCGACGTGTCCTTGGAGATCATGTTGATGACGTCCATCCGGAAGCCGTCGACGCCCCGGTCGAGCCACCAGTTCATCATCTCGTAGACGGCCGACCGGACCTCGTCGTTCTCCCAGTTGAGGTCGGGCTGCTTCTTCGAGAACAGGTGCAGGTAGTACTCGCCGGTCTTCTCGTCGTACTCCCAGGCCGAGCCGCCGAACGCCGATCCCCAGTTGGTCGGCTCGGCGCCGGGCGTGCCGGGCTCCATGCCCTCGCGGGCGGGCCGCCACCAGTACCAGTCGCGTTTGTCGCTGGACGCCGACGAGCGGGAGTCGGCGAACCACGGGTGCTCGTCGGAGCTGTGGTTCACCACCAAGTCCATGATCAGCTTCATGCCGCGGGCGTGTGCGCCGGCCAGCAGCTCGTCGAAGATCTCCAGGGTGCCGAAGATCGGCTCGATGTTCTGGTAGTCGCTGATGTCGTAGCCGTTGTCGTCCTGCGGGGACGGATAGATCGGCGAGAGCCAGAGCACGTCGACGCCGAGACCGGCCAAGTGGTCCAGGTGTTCGATGATGCCGCGCAGGTCACCCATGCCGTCGCCGTCGGCGTCGGCGAAGCTGCGCGGGTAGATCTGGTAAACGACCGCGCTCTTCCACCAGAGATCCGTCATGCGTGTTGTCTAACACGAGAACGCGGCCGCAAACCGCTGGGCATACTATCCACGTGTTAACTACTAAAAAGTGGCGTTTGTCGTGAAGGTCGCCGTGCTGGGGCCGATCGCCTGGCGTACGCCGCCGCTGCACTACGGGCCGTGGGAGCTGATCACCAGTCTGATCACCGAGGGGCTGGTGGCCCGCGGGGTCGACGTCACGCTGTTCGCCAGCCTCGACTCGATCACCAAGGCCACCCTCGACGGCGTCGCGCCGACCGGCTACGAGGAGAACGACGAGATCGACGGCCGCGTCTGGGAGGCGCTGCACGTGGGGCACGCGCTGGCCCGCTCGGGCGAGTTCGACCTGGTGCACAACCACCTGGACTGGCTGCCGCTGGCCTTCTCGCAGCACTGCGCGGCCCCGATGGTGACCACGATCCACGGCTTCTCCGGCGCGAACATCCTCCCGGCGTACCGCCGGGCCCGGTCGCACTTCGTCTCGATCTCGGACAGCGACCGCTCCCCCGACCTCGACTATCTGGCCACCGTGCACCACGGCATCGACCTGGACGGTCTGCCCGGGCACACGCCGGGCGGCGAGGACCTGATCCTGTTCGGGCGCATCCACCCGGACAAGGGCACCGATCTGGCCATCGACATCGCCGAGCGGGCGGGCCGGCGGCTGATCATGTGCGGGATCGTGCAGGACCGGCGCTTTTTCGCAGAGCGGGTGGAACCGCGGATCGACGGGGACCGGGTCGTCTATCTGGGCTCGGTCGGTCCGGACGAGCGGGGCACGATCCTCGGGTCCGGGCTGGCGCTTCTTCATCCGATTCGCTTCGCCGAGCCGTTCGGGCTCTCGGTGGTCGAGTCGATGGCGTGCGGGACGCCCGTCATCGCGTACCGCAAAGGGTCGATGCCCGAGGTCATCGATGAGGGAGTGACCGGACACCTGGTCAGCAACGTGGACGAAGCGGTCGCGGCAATCGGGCAAATCGGCCGCCTGGACCGCGCCGCCTGCGCGAAACGGGCGCGGGAGCGGTTCTCGGCCGACCGGATGGTCGAGGACTATCTGACCATTTACCGCAAAATCGTCAGCTCTAAAGGTTAACGTCAGAATGCGAATTGCGCACTAAGGGGTGTATTTCCGAAAGGCCGACCAATGTCCGCGAAGTTTGGCTTTCTGAGCACGTACCCGCCCACCCAATGCGGTTTGGCGACCTTCAATGCCGCACTGGGAACGCATCTGAACGCCGGTGGCGCCTCCGGCGTGGTCCGGCTGCTGGCCGGCGACAGCGTCAGCGGCGGCATCGAGCTCGACCGCGCCGCGCCCCGCGTCGTGCACACCTGGCACACGGACACCCCGGGCGGCTGGCAGGCCGCCGCGAACGCGCTCAACCGCTTCGACGTGGCGATCCTCCAGCACGAGTACGGGATCTACCCCGGCGACGCCGGGGACGAGGTGCTGCCGCTACTGCACGCCCTGCGGATCCCGTCGATCGTCGTGCTGCACACCGTGCTGAGCAACCCCGACCCGTTGCAGCGCCGGGTGCTGGAGAGGATCGGCGCCTCGGCCGACGCGCTGGTCACCATGACCGACACCGCGCGGCAGCGGCTGTCCGGCGGCTACGACGTCGACCCGCGCAAGATCTCGGTGATCCCGCACGGCGCCGGCAGCCGGGCCGGCACCCCGCGCGCGGACCACGACCGCCCGCACCTGCTGACCTGGGGCCTGCTCGGGCCGGGCAAGGGCATCGAGTGGGCCATCCGCGCCCTGGCCCAGCTGGGCGACCTCGAGCCGAAACCGGTCTACACCGTGGCCGGGCGCACCCACCCCAAGGTGCTGGAGCAGTTCGGCGACGTCTACCGCGACTCGCTCAAGGAGCTCGCCGCCTCGCTCGGCGTGGCCGGCCAGATCGTGTGGGCCGACGCCTATCTCGAGGAGGCCGAGCTGACCCGGCTGATCCGCTCGGCCGATGTCGTGGTCCTGCCGTACGACTCGACCGAGCAGGTCACCTCGGGCGTGCTGATCGAGGCGGTCGGCGCCGAGATCCCGGTCGTGGCGACCGAGTTCCCGCACGCGGTGGAGCTGCTCGCCGACGGGCCGGGCCTGCTCGTGCCCCACCAGGACCCGGAGGCGATGGCGGTGGCGATCCGGCGCGCGCTGGCCGAGCCCCGCATGCCGGGCCGGCTCACCGGCCTGGCCGGCGGACCGACCCTGCGCTGGCCCGCGGTCGCGGCCCGATATCAGGCCCTGGCCGGCCGTCTGCTGCCCGCCCTCGCCACGCCGGTTCCGGCATGACGATCGGGCTCCGGCTGGTACCGCCGCCGATTCAGCTCGCCGACGCGCCACCGCCCGACTGGAGTCACGTCGCCCGCCTCTCCGACGACACCGGCCTGCTCGAGCACGCCCGCCACGCGATCGTGCGGCGTGAGCACGGCTACTGCGTCGACGACGTCTCCCGGGGGCTCCTGCTGATCAGCCGGGAACCCCGGCCGACCGCCCAGCTGGTCGGCCTGGCCGAGCGCTACCTGGCCTTCCTGACGCACGCGCAGGGCACGGACGGCGCGTTCCGCAACCGCATGTCGTACGACCGCCGCTGGACCGACGAGCCGTCGACCGGCGACTGGTGGGGCCGGGCGATGTGGGGCCTGGGCACCGCGGCCGCGCGCTCGACCGTGCCGTGGATCCGCCGGGAGGCGATGACCTCCTTCCGGCTGGGCCTGCGGCAGCGCTCACCCTGGTCGCGGGCCATGGCGTACGCGGCCCTGGGCGCGGCCGAGGTGCTGCGGGCCGACCCCCGCGACACCGAGGCGGCCCAGCTGCTGGCCGACGCGGCCACAGTGATCGGCCTGCCCTCCGCGGATCCGGACTGGCTGTGGCCCGAGCCCGAGCTGACCTACGCCAACCCGGCCCTGCCCGAGGTGCTGATCGCGGCCGGCGACCTGCTCGGCGACGAGCCGCTGCTGCGGGCCGGCCTGAAGATGCTGGCCTGGCTCTGCCGGCAGCAGGACAACGACGGCCACCTGTCAACGGTGCCGGTCGGCGGGTGGCGGCCGGGGGTGCCCAAGCACCGCTTCGACCAGCAGCCGATCGAGGCCGCGGCCACCGCCGACGCCTGCGCCACGGCGGCCGCGGTCACCGGCGACGACCGCTGGGACGAGCAGCTCTTCCGGGCGGTGGCCTGGTTTCTCGGGGACAACGACTCACAAACCGTCATGTACGACCCCCTAACCGGCGGATGTTATGACGGATTGACGGTAGAAGGTCCTAATGTGAACCAAGGAGCCGAATCAACCCTCGCGCTCGTCTCCACGCTGCAGCATGCCCGCAATCTGGTGAGCAGGAGCGCGACCCGACCGTCAGGCGGCCTAGCATGACCGCAGTCATGAATGCCCAATCGCTGATCACGCGCCACGACATCGTCATGGAGCCGGACGGCCGGCGCGTGGTGATCAAGCTGTTCGTGCCCGGCGAGGACGCCCAGGGCGTGAAGAACCGCACCCAGAGCCTCATCGAGCGCATCCTTCAGCTCGACGAGACCGAGATCGCCCGCCTGCTCGACGACGTGCTGACCCGCTTCGCCGGCCGGCACCACGACCTGCTCGGCGTCTTCCAGCACCACTACGAGCTGGTCCAGCACCGCGTGCCGAACGGGCTCGACCTCTCCCCCACGGCCCGGACGCTGATCGGCGCCTACTTCAGCCACGAGTTCGCGGTCGAGGCGGCGGCGCTGTGCAACCCGTCGATGGTGCCGCACCCCGACCAGACCGGGCTCGACGCCGGCGAGCTGCGGGTCGCGATCAGCCTGCGGCAGATCGGCGAGGGGCACATCTCCTCGATCGGCTTCTGCTCGGCCGTGCTCGGCCCCGGCGACCGCATCCGGATGGAGGACCGCGACGGTCCCCTGATGATCGGCCAGCGGGTCGGCGCGCAGCACTGGAAGAACCAGCTCGAGGCCGCGCTCATCGACGCCGGCATCGACCACGAGGCGGCCGCGTACGTGGTCTGCTCGCTGCCCGAGCGCTACACCGACCAGGACTTCGAGGACGTCATCGGCCACGTGCCGGGCGAGCTGCTGGCCCGGCCGACCTCGCAGGAGACGATCGACCGGATCCGGCACATCGTCACCGACGAGTACGCGGTGCAGTTCCCGCCGGCCGTGCCCCTGCACCAGCGGGTGCTGTGGCCGGCCACACCGGCCGAGAGCAACGGCATGGAGGACGCCCGCTTCGTGCGCGTCCTCGACCCGGACGGCCGGCACGTCTACCAGGGCACCTACACCGCGTACGACGGACGGCACATCTCGGGCCGGGTGATCTTCTCCCGCGACCTGCGGCACTTCGAGGTGACCCGGCTGCACGGCCCGGCCGCCCGCAACAAGGGCATGGCCCTGTTCCCGCGCTACATCGGCGGCCGCAAGATGGCGCTGTGCCGCTCGGACGGCGAGACGCTGGGCCTGAGCGTGCGCGACGACCAGCACCGCTGGCAGGCGGCCGAGCCGCTGTTGGTGCCGCACCGCGGCTGGGACCTGATCCAGGTCGGCAACTGCGGCTCGCCGATCGAGACGAGCGAGGGCTGGCTGGTGCTGACCCACGGCGTCGGCCCGATGCGCCGCTACGCGATCGGGGCCATGCTGCTCGACCTGGAAAATCCGGCCCGGGTCATCGCCGACCTGCCCGAGGGCCTGCTCGACCCGGACGAGATCGAGCGCGAGGGCTACGTGCCGAACGTCGTCTACTCGTGCGGCGGCCTGGTCCACGACGGCAACTTCTGGCTGCCGTACGGCGCGAGCGACGTCCGCATCGGCTTCGCCAGCGTCCCGGTCGAGCAGCTGCTCTCCCGCATGGTGCCGACCGGTTACTGATCCGCCGCGTCGTGCACTACCAGGGCGATCTGCACCCGGTTCGTGCACGACAACTTCGTGAAGATGCGTGAGACGTACGCCTTGACGGTGGCCGTGCTCATCAGGAGCTCCGTGGCGATCTCCTGATTGGTGCGGCCCTCGGCGACCAGGCGGGCCACGTCGCTCTCGCCCGGGCTCAGGCGCTGCAGGGCGGCCCGCGCCCGGGCCCGCCGCGGGTCGGCCGGCGCGCCCGCGACCAGGCCGATCATCTTCCGCAGCACCTCGGGCGACATCATCGGCTCGCCGGCGGCCACTTTGCGTACGGCCTCGGCGATGTGCAGCGGTGGGGTGTGTTTGAGCAGGAAGCCCCCGGCACCGGCGCGCAGGGCCCGGAGCACGTGATCGTCGGTGTCGAAGGTGGTCAGCACGATCACCTCGGGGGCGTCGCGCCGCTGCCGCAGCGACTCGGTGGCGGTCAGGCCGTCCATGCCCGGCATGCGGATGTCCATCAGCACGACGTCCGGCTTGTGCGTGTTGACCGAGGCCGCCACCTCGGTGCCGTCGACCGCCTCGCCCACCACCTCGATGTCGTCGAAGGCGGCCAGCATCATGGTCAGCCCGGCCCGCACGAGGGCGTCGTCGTCGACCAGCAGCACACGGATCACGTCGGCCACGGTAGCCAGGCCTTCAGCTGGAACTCACCGCCCGGGGTCGGCCCGTGCTCGAGCCGGCCGCCGATCAGGTGCACCCGCTCCCGCAGACCGGTGAGCCCGGCCCCGGCGCCGGGCAGGCGGCTGCCGCCCGCGGCGAGCGCGTTGCCCACCTCCACGGTGAGCCCCGGATCGGCGGTCCGGCTGATCGTGACCTCGATGGGCGCGCCGGGCGCGTGCTTGCGGGCGTTGGTCAGGGCCTCCTGCACGATCCGGTAGGCGCTGCGGCCCACCTGCTCGGGCACCCCGTCGGCGCCGTCGAAGATCAGGCCGACCTCGGCCCCGGCCTCGCGGGACTGCTCGACCAGCGCCGGCACGTCGCCCAGGGTCGGCTGCGGCCGGTCCTCGCCCGGCGTGCGCAGCATGCCGATCACGGTGCGCAGGTCCTCCAGGGCGTCGTGGGCCGACTGGCGGATCGTCCCGGCCGCCTTCTGCTCCTCGGGTGAGGCGTCCCGGCGTACCTCCAAAGCTCCGGCATGAACCGCGAGAAGAGAGATGCGATGGGCCAGGACGTCGTGCATCTCGCGGGCGATGCGCTCGCGCTCGGCCAGTCGGGCCTGCTCGACGCGCAGCCGCTGACCCTCCTCGGCCTGCCGGGCCCGCTCGGCCCACGAGGCCACCAGCTGCCGGTGCGACCTGATCAGCATGCCGATCGCGACCAGGCTGACGTTGAGCAGCACGATGAAGGTGACGCTCTCGTAGAAGACGCGGGTGAGGCCGAGTGCGAACCCGTAGACGACGGCGAGCGCCACGGCGTGCAGCGCGGCCAGGGCGATCGCGATCGGACCGCGGCGGTGCAGGGCGACGCTGAACAGGGCGATCGGCAGGGCACCCATCGGCATGGCGAAGAAGATGCCGAACGGGATCAGGGCGAGCGTCAGCGCGGCCGGGCGGCTGCGGCGGAACAGGATCAGGCCGGCCACCGCGATCGCGCCGGCCACGGCCTCGGCCCGCACCGGCCAGCCGTCGCCCTCGCCGAGCGAGTTGACGGTGAAGAAGACGCCGAGCGCGACCGCGACGGCGGCCAGGGTCAGCTCCACGAGCCAGCGGCGCATCACGTCACCGACGCTACCGGCGGCGCGCGGCCGCCGGCAGTCGACTTTGGTCTACGTCGCGTCGCCCTCGGTCGGTATCCGCCGGCCTGTTCTCACCGGAGACTCAGTGGCGTGACGACGACTGTGCCCACCCCGTGGTGGCTCCGCACCCTGGTGTGGATCGTGGCGCCCGCGCTCGGCTACGGCCTGGCCGCGCTGCT
Source organism: Paractinoplanes atraurantiacus (assembly GCF_900215205.1). GTDB lineage: Bacteria > Actinomycetota > Actinomycetes > Mycobacteriales > Micromonosporaceae > Actinoplanes > Actinoplanes atraurantiacus. Next base: position 121,923 of record NZ_OBDY01000018.1, on the reverse strand, counting down.
CAACCTGCTCAGCGGCGTCGAGTGGCTCCCCGGGCCGTTCGGGTTGATCGAGGAATTGCCGGAGGTCGTGACGACGTACGTCACCCCGGCCTTGGGTGTTGTCCTGGGTCTGGTCCTGGCCGCGCTGATCGATGCCGAGTCACTGAAGGTGCAGGTGTCGACGGCCGAGGTGGTGCTGACCCGGCCCGGTCATCGGCGGGCCGTGCCGCGGGCCGACATCGCGGTGGTCTTCCCCGACCGCGACAGGCTCGTGCTGCTCGGGCGTACCGGCCAGGAGCTGGCCCGCGAGCCCACCCTCGTGATGTCACGGCGCGTACGAGCCGCCTTCACCGAGCACGGCGTGCCGTGGGCGGACGAGGACCCCTATCTGGCCGCTTACCGCCGCTGGGTGCCTGATCTGCCGGACATCTCGCCCGCGGCCAACGCGATCCTGGCCGAGCGGCAGAAGGCCCTGAAGTCGGGCGACGAGGACGAGCTGCGCGACCTGCGCGAGGAGCTGGGGCGGCTCGGCATCGTGGTGCGCGACGTCAAGAAGAAACAGTTCTGGCGCCACGCCTCCTAGACGGTTCCGGTTACCACCCAGATCGTCAGCACCGCGAGGAAATCACCCCGGGCGCCGGCTGCTTCGACATGCGAGAACCACTTCTCCCGTACGCCCGCAGCCGTCATCCAGGCATCCTCGGGCACACCGGGGTTGAGCATCGGCAGCACCACCGCGGCCGACTCCGGATCGGGGAACAGGCACGTCACCGGGGTCGCGCCGACGTCGCGCAAACCCTTGCCGACCAGACGGCGCCGCAGCGTGCGGCCCATGTCGGCCCGGCGCGGCGTGAGCCGGCCGTGCATGTCGTCGATGACCGTGCGGGCCAGCGCCGGCGGCACCCCGTCGAAGGCCAGCGAGGTCCAGTCGGTGTCGATCAGGCAGAGCCGCCCGCCGGGCCGGGTCACCCGGATCAGCTCGGCGATGGCCACGTCGGCGTCGTCGACGTGCTGGAGCACCCGCTCGCACCAGACCCCGTCGACGCTGTCGGCGGGCAGGTCGATCGAGGCGAGGTCACCGACGGTGTAGCGCACGTCGCCGCCGTCGTGGCGCTCGACGGCGGCCGCGATGGTCGCGGCCGACGCGTCCAGGGCGATGACCTCGCCGCCGGTCTCGCCGGCCAGCCGGCGGGCCACGTCACCGGCGCCGCAGCCGGCGTCGAGCATCCGCCAGCCCGCCTCGGGGCGCAGCGCCTCCTGGGCCGTACGACGGACCCGCCGGATCTCCGGGTGGCGGCCCATCGCCTCGAGCGCGGCCAGCAGCATCGCGGTCAGCTCGCGAGGCTGGCCGTCGAGGTCGGCCCAGGGGGTGCGCTCCATCTGCTTCATGCGGCAAATGTTGACGCATGAAAGGCTTCGGAGCCGGGTCCCGGTCACTCATCCGACAGGAAGGATCACGCAACGTACGCATGTCGTCGCAGCGCCGGTCGATGCTTCCGCGGCGAGGACCCCCCGGTTCCGGCCTCAAGGACCCGATCGGCGCCCTCGCGCCGGCCCTGGCCTCCACTGTCGTGACCGACGCCACCAAGGCCACCGAGATCGCCGCCGGCCTCTGCACCCTGCTCGCGACCCCGGTGCCCCTGACCGCGGCCACGGTGACGGTGGGCGCCAGCATCGGCGTGGCCCTGAGCGAACCAGGAATAACGGTCAAGGGCCTGACCCGCCGAGCCGGCCTGGCCATGTACGCCGCCAAGATCTTGGGCAAGAACCGCATCGAAACCTACTCACCCGCGACCCACGCGGTCGCCGCGTGATCTACCCGCGCCGGCGGCGATCCAGCAAGGAAGCCATCTCCAGCTCGAAGGGGAACGGCTCCTCGGCGGCCTCGACGGTGTTCCCCACGTCGTCCGTGTCGGCCACGACGAAATCCGGCTGAAGAATGCGCCCACTGGCGAGTCGCAGATTGACGTACTGCAGGGCCAGGAGGCCGGCGCGTTCGGCCGCGGCATTGAGGCCCGCCGCGAGCAGGAATGAGATGCGCTGATGGCGCTTGCTCGGCGCGGGGCTCACCCACAGGCTCCCATCGATGAGCTCGACCCGGTTCGCGGTCTCGCCGAGCGCGAAGTATTCGTCCTCGCTCCACGGCTCGGGATGGTCCAGCACGGCCACGCTCATCGGGATCGCCTCACCTCTCGGCGGATGCTGCCGCAAGCGTCCCATGCCCACCCCCGCCGATGCGACGATTACCAGCTGGCCGGGCGGACCGCGGATCGGGGGCGGCAGAGGATGTGGCAGGCTTTCCGGCATGAGTGACGCGGTGCGGTTCGGGCTTGTCGGGTACGGCTCGGGTGGGCGGATCTTTCACGCCCCTCTGATCGCGTCGGCGGCGAACATCGAGTTCCTCGGCGTGGTCACCACCAACGAGGAGCGCCGGGCCGAGCTGGTCAAGCAGCACCCCGAGGCGGCGGCTTTCGACTCGATCGCGGCCATCGCGGCGGCGGGGGCCGAGGCGGTCACCATCTCGACGCCGGTCGGCACCCACGCCCCGCTCGCGCTCGAGGCGATCTCGCATGGGCTCAGCGTGGTCGTGGACAAGCCGTTCGCGGTCGACGCCGGCGCCGCCCGTGAGGTCGTCGCGGCCGCCGCCGCGAAAGGCGTCAAGCTCAGCGTCTACCAGAACCGGCGCTGGGATTCCGATCTGCTGACGCTGCGGCGGCTCATCGCGGACGGGCAGCTCGGTCAGATCCGGCGTTTCGAGTCGCGTTTCGAGCGCTGGCAGCCGGAGCGCAAGGTCGGCGCGGCCGGCGGCGGCACCCTCATGGACTTCGGGTCCCACCTTGTCGATCAGGCCCTGCTGCTGCATGGTCCGGCGGTTCGGGTGTACGCCGAGATGCGCGGCTCCGGTGAGCTCGACGACGACATGTTCATGGCGCTGCACCACGTCGGCGGCGTCGAGTCGCACCTGTGGGGCAGCTGGCGCCAGCCCGCGCCGGGCCCGCGCTTCCGGGTCGTCGGCACCACCGGCGCCTTCATCACCGGCTTCGACGGCAGCATCGACATCCAGGAGGAGCTGCTCAAGGGCGGCCGATCCCCGGCCGAGCTGGGCGACCAGTGGGGCGTCGAGCCGCTCCAGGGCAAGATCTTCCGCGGCGACGAGGGCACCGCGGTGCCGACCGAGCGTGGTCGCTGGGACACGTTCTACCCGGCCTTCGCGGCCGCGGTCCGGGGCGAGGGTCAGGTTCCGGTCGACCCCGAGGACGCCGTACGGACGATGACCGTCCTCGACGCGGCCCGGCGCAGCGCCCGCAGCGGCGAAGCCGTGCGCCTTTAGACAAGCCTCTAGGCTCGGATGCCGCTCAGCGCGAAGCCGAACACCCGGTCGCGCTGGGCGTCGTCGACGAAGGCGCCGCCGGTCAGGCCGGAGATCATGCGCAGGACGTCGTCGAAGCTGGCGTCGGCGCGGACCTCGCCGGCCTCCTGGGCGCGGGTGAACAGCGGCTCCCCGGCCTCGTACATCGTGGCGCGGCAGGAGCGGAACATCTCCGACTCGCGGTTGAGCGCCTCGATGACCGCGCGCTTCGTCACCGCGTACCGGACGAATTGCTCCAGCCAGGCGCTCAGCGCCTGCCATGGCGGCAGCGCCGCGACCTTCTCGGCCACCTGGCGCAGCTGGTCGATCTCGTCGACGTAGACCGCCTCGAACAGATCCTGCCGTGCCGGGAAGTTGCGGTAGAGCGTGCCGATGCCCACCCCGGCCCGGCGGGCGATGTCTTCCAGGGACGCGTCGGTGCCGTTCTCGGCGAACGCGCCACGCGCGGCGGCGAGCAGCGCGTCGAAGTTGCGCCGCGCGTCGGCACGCTGCGGCCGGCGCACCGCGACAGGCACGTCAGTCATCGAGACCCTCCTCACACCGTCCGGCGGTTGCAAACCGGAGGCAACCCTCCACTAATCTGGAGGCATGCCTCGACTTTATCAGAGCAAGCCGCGAACGACCTTCGCGGTGCTGGCCGCCGCCGCGGCGGCCTTCTCGCTCATGCAGTCGCTGGTGACGCCGGTTCTGCCGACGATCCAGCAGGACCTGCACACGTCCGCCGGCACGGTCACCTGGGTGCTCACCGCCTGGCTGCTGTCCGCGTCGGTCGCCACTCCCCTGATGGGCCGCATCGCCGACATGCTCGGCAAGGACCGCACGCTGCTGGTCGCGCTGGCCGCGATCGCCGTCGGCTGCCTGGTCGCCGCGATCGCCCCGAACATCACGGTCCTGATCGTCGCCCGCGTCCTGCAGGGCCTCGGCGGCGCCGTCTTCCCCGTCTCGTTCGGCATCATCCGCGACGAGTTCCCGGCCGAGCGCGTCTCCTCGGCCGTCGGCGTCCTGGCCGCCGTGATCGCCACCGGCAGCGGCCTCGGCATCGTCCTGGCCGGCCCGATCGTCGGCGCCCTCGACTGGCGCTGGCTGTTCTGGATCCCGATGGCCGTCGTCACCGTGGTCGGCGTCGCCGCCTGGCGCTTCGTGCCACCGTCACCGGTACGCACCCCCGGCAAGGTCAACTGGGTCGGCGCGGCCCTGCTCTCGGCCTGGCTCGTCGCCCTGCTGCTCCCGCTGAGCAAGGCCACCAGCTGGGGCTGGACCTCCGGAAAGACCCTGGGCCTGTTCGCCGCCGCGGTGGTGCTGTTCGCGGCCTGGCTGCTGGCCGAGGTCCGCTCGGCCAACCCGCTGATCGACATGCGGATGATGCGCCTGCCCGCGGTCTGGACCACCAACCTGGTCGCCCTGCTGTTCGGCGCGGCCATGTTCGGCGTCTTCGCCTTCCTGCCCCAGCTCGTCCAGGTGCCGAAGGCCTCCGGCTACGGCTTCGGCGCCTCGGTCACCGAAGCCGGCCTGATCATGCTGCCGATGCTGGTCATGATGGCCGTCTTCGGTTCGCTCAGCGGCCCCCTGACCCGCTGGCTCAGCGGCAAGGTCCAGCTGTTGATCGGCTCGGCCCTGGGCGCGCTGGCCGCCCTGTCCTTCGCCCTGGAGCACGGCGACCGCTGGAGCCTGTCGATCGCCGGCGCCGTCTTCGGCGTGGCCCTCGGCCTCGTCTACTCCTCGATGATCAACCTGATCGTCCAGGCCGTCCCCCGCCACCAGACCGGCGCCGCCAGCGGCATGAACACCAACATCCGCACCATCGGTGCCTCCATCGGCACCGCGGTGGTCAGCTCCATCGTCACCAGCCACCCCGGCCCGGCCGGCCTCCCGGCCGAGTCCGGCTACACCACGTCGTTCCTGATCCTCGCCGCCGTGGCCACGGCCGCCTTCCTGGTCGCCCTGCTGGTCCCCACGGCCCGCCCCGCGACCACCGAGGAGAAGCACGAGCCGGAGGTCCTGCCCGAGCTCTCCCCCGTCGAAGTCTGACGGCTCCCACGCCGGAGGGCGCCCGCGCTACTGTGCCGCGGTGCGCCCTCTCGCCGTCGCCACGGTCGCCGTCCCGCCTTCTCGGCGCGTGACCTTCATCTCCGGCACCGGCTGGCTGGTCACCCACCGCGAGCAGAGGTCGGTGACGGTCCTCGACCCCGGCCTGGGCGATCCGGCCCACGTCGACGTTCCCGTGGCGGCGGCGCCCTGTGAGCCGAACTGCCACCTCGACCGCCACGGGGTTCTCTGGGTCTATCTGCCGACCGGCGACGAATTGGTGGCCCACGACGCGGTGACCGGTGAGGTGATCGCCCGCGAACGGCTCGCCTCCTCGGTGGGCGCGGCCGGTTTCTGGCCCCATCCCGACGGCAAGCGGCTGGGCCTGTCCGTGGCCATGGGCCAGGACACGCCGCTGAGCCACCTGGCCGAGCTCGTCGACGGGCGGATAGTGGGACGTGATCTGCCCGGCGAGTTCCTCAACGGCTTCTCCTCCGGGGGCGACCGCTATCTCTCGCTGCCGCACGACATAAGGGAGATCGCCCTCCGCGACGTGACCACCGGAGCGGTGACCGTCGCCTGTCACGCCGGGGAAGAACTGGAGGCCGCGCTGGTGAGCGACGACTTCGTTCTCGTGGCGCACAACCATGAAGGACATCACCTACTCACCACCCGGAGCCTGAGCCGGCAGGCCGACGTCGATTACGGGACGCTCCGCAACTCGATCGCCGCCACCGACGGGCGTGGGCGGTGGATGACGAACGGGCGGGACGGCGTCCTTCGGCTGTGGGAGCTTCCCGAGCGGGTCGTCGACGAAGCGGAAGGACAGCAAGCCCTGTGGTGAGGTCATCGGAGCTGGACGAATGGATCGGCGAGGTCGCCGAGCGGCATCAAGTTCCCGGCCTCGCGGTGGCCGTCGGTCATCGGGGTGAGCTGGCCGAGGCGGCGGCCGGAGTGGTCAATGTGGAGACCGGAGTGGCCACCACGACGGACACCGTCTTCCAGATCGGCTCGGTCACCAAGGTGTGGACGGCCGTGCTCGTCATGCAGCTGGTCGACGAGGGCCTCGTCGATCTCGACCAGCCCGTGCGGCGCTACCTTCCCGAGTTCGCGCTCGTCGACCCCGAGGCCACCGAGACGGTCACCGTGCGGCAGCTGCTGCTGCACACCGGCGGCTTCGACGGTGACCTGTTCGAGGACACCGGCCGCGGCGACGACGCCGTCGGCCGCTATCTGGCCCATCTCGGCGGTCACGCCGGTCAGTTCGCCGCGCCGGGCACCCTGTACTCGTACTCCAACGCCGGCTACAGCGTGCTCGGGGCACTCGTCGCCCGGCTGCGCGGCTCGACCTGGGAGTCCGTGCTGCGGGAGCGTCTCCTCGAGCCCTCGGGCATGCGCCATGTCGCGCTGCTGGCCGAGGAGGCGATCCTCTTCCGGGCTTCGGCCGGCCACTGGAAGGGCGAGCTGATCCGGCCGTGGCAGCTGCCCCGGTCGATCGGGCCGGCCGGCGCCTCGCCCTGCGCGGCGCCGCGCGAGCTGGTCCGGTTCGGGCGGCTGTTCCTCGACGGGAAGTTCGCGGCGATGACCACGCCGCAGCTCGACCTGCCCGGCGTCCCGGAGCGGGGCGCCCGGCGGCGCGGGCTCGGGCCGGTCCTCTACGACTGGGACGGCACGACCGCGATCGGCCACGACGGCGACACCATGGGGCAGGCCACCCAGTGGCGGGTCGTGCCCGATCATGATCTCGTCGTCGCGCTCAGCACCAACAGCGCCGTCTACCGCCCCGTCTTCGACGAGCTGCTCGACCGGATCGTCCACGAGCTCACCGGCGTGACCGTCCCGGCCCGGCCGGCGCCGTCCGGGCCGGGACAGCCCGGTCCGGCGCCCTTCGCGGGGCGCTACCGTTTTCCGCTCGCCACCTACGACGTGGTGGCCACGGGTGACGGCTTCGACGTGACGTCCACACCGCTCGGGTTCGCCGCGCAGTTCGACGAGAATCCGGCCACCGAGAAGTACGTCTTCCTCAGCGGGACCACTTTCATCACCGCGCGGCCGGTCGACGGCAAGTACTCGATGCTCACGTTCCTCGACGGCGGCCGCTATCTCTACGGCGGCCGGGTCGCCGAACGCGTCGACGAATGACGGTGGTCAGGAGTTGCTGTGCGCGAGCAGGCTCTCCACCACGGCGTCGATGCCGGCCAGCAGCGACAGATGTCCCTCACCGGGCAGCAGGTGGGCCTCGGCCCCGGGCACGTGGGTGGCCAGCCACTGCCCGTGCGCGGGCGGCACCATGCGGTCCTCGCCGCCCTGCCAGACGGCCACCGGCACCTTGATGTCCTCGACGCGGAAGCCCCAGTCGGACAGGAACGCCAGGTCGTCCTCGCGCCAGCCGGCGATGCCGGCCGACACCGAATAGCGCGACGACTCGGCCAGATAGTCGGCGAACTCGCCGGTCAGCGCTCCCTTGTCCACACCGGACAGCAGGTCGCCGAACGCCTCGGCCACGTCGGCCCCGGTCACCCGGGCCAGGCCTTCGGCCATCTGGGTCAGAAGCCGATCGAGTTCCGGTACGCCCTGAGCGGCCGCACCGAACTCGGCGATGTTCTCCTCGCCCATGCCGGCCATCCAGTCGAGCCCCGGCGCCTGGTAGGGCGCCACGCCCGCGATGAGGGCCGCGCCCAGGCACCGCCCGGGCAGCCGGGCCGCGCAGGCCAGCGCGTGCGGCCCGCCCCCGGACCAGCCGATCGTCACGAAGTGCGCCGCCTCGAGCCCGTCGAGCAGCGCGGCCACGTCGCCCGCGACGTCGGCCACCCGCCGCCCCGGATGGGGCGACGACCCCGCGTACCCGGCCCGGCTCGGCATGATGATCCTCAGGCCGTGCCGGACCGCCGAGGCGAAGACCGGCTCGTAGCGCACCGCCCCCGACGGCGTGCCGTGGTGGAAGACCAGCGGCAGCCCGCCGGTCGGCCCCTCGACGAGGTATTCCATCGTGCGCCCGTCCGGCAGGTCGATTCGCTCCACAACCCGAACATACGCATCAAACAGCCGGAATGGGGCCCGCGGGGGACGGATCGCGGGCCCCAAAGGGAGAGGGTCAGTTCCGGATGATGGTGAAGGTGCTCGTGGGGTTCTCGATGTCCCGGTAGTTGTTGCTGAACTGGAGGTTGGTGAAGGTGGCCGAGCCGACCGCCGGGCCCTGTCCGGCCTCGGGCATCGGGTTGGCCCAGATGCCGTACCCGGACTTGGCGTCGTAGGCGTCACCGCTGCGCTGGGCACCGCTGATGGTCACGTTGGTGAAGACCGTGTCCTGGACGATGTTCTGCGGCTGCCCGCCCACGTAGTTGGTCTGGAACATGATTCCCGAGTACGTGGGGTCGACGATGTCGACGTTCGAGACCCGGATGCCCTGGAAGATCTTCGACGCGCTGAACACCCAGATCGCCGGGAAGACCTGCGCGCCCCAGAAGTGGCCGCCGGCCCGGACGATCGAGATGTTGTCGAAGACCGTCGGCGGGTTGGCCCCGAACCCGTTCATCGGGTAGCCGAAGTCCAGCGAGCTGATCGTGATGCCCGAGTAGACCAGGGTGTCCGCGATGTAGATGTTCTTGAACGTGTTCGCGTAGCCGCCGTAGACCGCGAGACCGGCCGCCCGCCACGTCAGGATCGACGTGAGGTTGGAGAAGGTGTTGTTGATCTCGTCGGCGCCGCCGGCGTCGATCGCCGAGAACAGCGCGAAGCTGTCGTCGCCGGTGGCCCGGGCCTCGTTGTTGTCGACCAGGTTGCCGGTGCTGCCGTTGGTCATGTTGATGCCGTCGGCGAAGGTGTTCCGGATCCGGGCGTTCTTGATGACCATGTTGTCGGTGTTGGCGCCCCAGTAGAGGCACACCACGTGCTCGGTCCAGATGTTGTCGATGGTGATGTTGGCCGTGTTGGCGAAGTCGAAGACCTTGCCCGGCCCGTCGATGCGGATCGTGTAGTTGCCGAAGAACGCGAAGTCGGCGAACGTCGAGCCGTTGGCCGTGCTGTCGGCCCGGAAGCCGGCGTCGGTCTCGGACTGCGTGGACGGGGTGTAGAAGCGCGTGTACCAGGGGCCCGCACCGACCACGCGGATCGACTTGCCGTACACCTGGAACTTGTTGGAGGTCTGGTAGTCGCCGGCCGGAAGGTAGACGCCGATCTTCGACGAGTCCTGGCGAGCGGTGTCCAGGGCGTTCTGCACCGACTGCTGATCAAAGCCGGTCGGCACGACGTACTTGGAGGCGTCCGGATTGGCCTTGGGGGCGACCTGCTCCAGGTTGATGAAGTCGATCGCGATGTTGCCGGAGTTCGCCGCGTCCTTCTGCAAACGAAGAGTGCTGCCGGCCGGGAACGAGCCGGTGAGCAGGATGTTCGCCTCGTCATAGATGTGCCGCGGGCCGGTGCCCGAGTTCTGCGGCGCGGTCTCGTTGCCGTAGAGCCAGGCGTACTTGGAGGTCAGCGGGAGCGTCTTGTTGAGCGAGCCGTTGACGTAGACGTTGACCGAGCTGGTGGTGCCGTCCGGGATGGAGAACCGGGCGACGACGGTGTTGGTCGCCGCGCGGGTGGTCCACTGGACGTACGCGCCGGTCTGGTTGAGGGTCACGGCCTTGCGGCCCGACGCCTCACCGGCGAGATCGCCGACGGTGCGGTTGGGGCCGACGACGGCCGCGCCGCCACCGGTCTGGCCGTCCTCGGCCTCGTAGTAGTCGTACGGCATGTTGGCGCCGCGGCCCACGAAGAACGACTTCTCGCTGGTGTTGTTGGCCTGCTTGACCGGCAGCTCGTTGCCGTCGTCGGCGACGACCGTGCGGACCGTGTAGCGCCCGTTGACCGCCGTCCAGGTGCCGAGGCTGATCGCCGGTGAGGACGCGCCCGCCGCGAGGGTGCCGCTCCACGACCCGGTGAGCGTCTTCACCACGGTCGAGCCGTTCAGGATCGTGACGGTGACGCCGTGCGCGCCGCCGGCCGAGGCCGCCGAGCCCTGGTTCTTCAAGGTGACGGAGAAGGTCGTCGTCTGCCCGGCCGTCGGGTTGCCCGGCGACCAGGAGACCGCCGAGGCGATCAGGTCCGAGCTGCTGACCGGCGTGACGGTCAGCGAACCCGTGGCCGAGTTGTTGGCCTCGTTGGTCTCGAAGACCGTGTTGGCCTCGTCGACCTTGGCGACGATCTGGTACGTGCCGGCGTCGCGAGCGCCGATGGAGGCGGTGACAGTCGCCGACGCGCCGCCCGCCAGGGCGCCCACATTGGCGGTGCCGACCTTCGCCGTACCCAGGTAGAAGTTGACGGTGGTGGCTCCGCTGGACACCGTGCCCGCGTTGCGCACGGTCGCCGAGAGGGTGACCGTGTCGGTCTCGACCGGCGAGGCCGGCGAGGCCGAGGTGGCGGTGACGGTGAGGTCCGGGTTCGGCGCGGCGTTGCCGATGACCTGGAGCTCGGCGACCTGTCCGCTCGGCGCGCCCGAGTTGGCGGTGAAGGACAGACGCAGGTCAGCGGTGGTTGCGCTGACCGGGACGGTCACGGTGTTGCCGGAGGCGGGATTGAAGGTGTACGTCGCCGAGCCGGCGATCGTCGTGTAGGCCGACGAGCTCTGGTCGCGCCCGAGGATCGCGAACGTCTGCTGCCGCGTGCCCCACGAGCTGTCCGGGTTCAGCTTGACCACGACCGACGACACGGCCGCGTTCGCGCCGAGCTTGACCGTCAGCGTGGCCGGATAGGCGCTGCCCTCCCAGTAGGTGGCGGTGTTGTCGTCGTTGGCGTTGGTGGCCACGAAGGTGTGCACCACCGACGACGCCTCGATCGGCTTGCCCAGGGCCAGGTTGCTGCCCGGGGTGGATGTGCCGGTGCGGGTCACCGTGTTGCTGGCGGCCGACACGTTGCCCGCGGCGTCCTTGGCCCGCACCTGGTACGAGACGGTCGCGCCGGCCGGCTGCGAGTCGGTGTAGGTCAGCACGTTGCCGGCGACGCTGGTACGCAGCGCGCCGTTGGCGTAGACGTCGTAGCCGGTGACGCCGACGTTGTCGGACGACGCGCCCCAGGTGAGCCGGATCTGGCCCGAGGCGGGCTGGGTGTAGGCGAGGTTGCCCGGAGCGGACGGCGCCTGCGTGTCGGTGCCGGACACCGGCCCGTACACCTCGAGCTCGGAGATCTGACCGGCCGCCCAGCCGGTGTTGCCGGTGATGGTCAGCCGGACGAAGCGGGCCGCGGCCGCGGTGAAGTCGATGGTGACGGTGTTGCCGGTGGCCGGGTTGAAGGTGTAGCCGGCACTGGCCTTGAGGGTGCTGAACGAGGAACCGTCGGTGCTGCCCTGGACGGTCAGGGTCTGCGTGCGGGTCGCCCACGCGGTGGCCGGTGGCAGCTTGAGCACGGCCTGGTTGACCTGCGTGGCCGTGCCGAGGTCGACCTGGAGCCACTGCGGGAAGGCGTTGTTGTTGCTTTCCCAGTACGAGTTGGCGTTGCCGTCGCCGGCGTTGCCGGCCGGGTAGACGTCGGTATAACTGCTGGCACTGAAGGTCTTGCCGACGGCCAGGTTGGGGCCGGCGGCGCTGGCGGGGGAAGGTGCGACGAGGACGGTGGCGACGATGCCGGCCGCCGCTAAGGCGGCCAGGAGCCGTTTCTTCATCTCGGGAGCGAACCTTTCATCCGTGAAAGGCCCCCTTCTTCTGCTCGTCGGTGGCTGCCGAGGGGGTGGATCCCCGGCAGCCGACCGCCGGGGATCAGAGCAGGCGCAGCCAGACGGCGGTATCCGGGGGGAGGCGGTCACCGTCGAGAGGGCCACTGGCGAGCAGAAGGGACTCGTGGTCCGGCAGGGCGATCGGGGCGCCGGACATGTTGACGACGCAGGCGAACCTGTCGCCGCGGGTGTAGGCGAGCACGTTCTCGCCGGCGTCGATCCAGGACATGGCCGGCTGGTGCAGGCCCTCCTCGGTACGGCGCCGGGCGATCGCGGATCGGTAGAGCTCGAGCATCGAGCTCGGGTCGCCGGTCTGGGCCTGGACGGTCCGGTCCTTCCACTCGGCGGGCTGGGGAAGCCACGGGGAACCGGTGGTGAAGCCGAACGGCTCGGTGTCGCCGGTCCAGGGCAGCGGGACGCGGCAGCCGTCACGGCTGTGGCCGCGCCGGCCCCACATCGGGTCCTGATATTGCTCGGGCGGGATGTTCTCGTTCTCCCAGAGGCCGAGCTCCTCGCCCTGGTAGATGTAGGTGGCGCCGGGCAGCGACAGCGACAGCAGGGCGGCGGCCCGGGCCCGGCGGGTGCCCAGCTCGAGGTCGACCGGGGTGCCGTCGAGGTTGTTGTCGAAACTGAAGGTGGTGTCCTGGCGGCCGTAGCGGGTGACGTGCCGGGTGACGTCGTGATTGGACAGCACCCAGGTGGCCGGGGCGCCGATCGCCTTGTGCGCGTGCAGGGTGCGGTCGACGCACTCACGCATCAGGGCCGGATCCCAGGCGCAGCCGAGGAAGTCGAAGTTGAACGCGGCGTGCAGCTCGTCCGGGCGCAGGTAGTTCGCGAACCGCTCGACCTCCGGCATCCAGACCTCGCCGATCAGGGCGCGGTCACCGCCGTACTCGTCGGCGACGCGGCGCCAGGCCCGGTACACGTCGTGCACGCCGTCGAGGTCGTGGAAGGGGTGGGGCTCGCCGTCGCGTACCTCGGGAAGGCTCTCGTCCTTGAGAAGCAGGGCCGCGGAGTCGATGCGGATGCCGTCGACGCCACGGTCGAACCAGAACCGCAGGATGCTCTCGAACTCGGCCCGCACGTCCGGGTGGTCCCAGTTGAGGTCGGGCTGCTCGGGCGTGAAGAGGTGCAGGTACCACTGGCCGTCGGGGACCCGGGTCCAGGTGGTGCCGCCGAACTCGCCGACCCAGTCGGTGGGCATCTCGTCACCGTTCGGCCCCCGCCCCGGACGGAACCAGAAGTAGTCGCGCTCCGGGGCGTCCGGCGAGGCCAGGGCCGCCTTGAACCACGGGTGCTCGCTGGAGATGTGGTTCGGGACGATGTCGACGATCATCCGGATGCCGGCCGCGTGCGCCTCCTCGACCAGCGCCTCGGCCTCGGCCAGCGTGCCGAAGGCGGGGTCGATGTCGCGGAAGTCGGCCACGTCGTAGCCGGCGTCGGCCATCGGCGACGGGTACCAGGGGCTCATCCAGATCGCGTCGACGCCCAGGTCGGCCAGGTGTCCCAGGTGGGCCCGGATGCCGGCGATGTCGCCCACGCCGTCGCCGTCCGCGTCGGCGTAGCTGCGCGGATAGACCTGATAGATCACCGCGTCGCGCCACCACTGGGAGTCTTGGTGAGACACTTTTTGCCCGCTTTCTGTGCACGCTGAGGCTGACGGTTTTGGCAAACCGCCCGTTTTACGTGGATTTTCTAGCCTTTGAGGCTGCCGGTCGTCAGACCCGACATGATGTTGCGCTGGAAGATCAGGAAGATGATCACGGTCGGGATCGCGGCGATGACCGAGGCGGCGATCACCACGTTCTGCGGGGTGCCGCCGGCGAAGGCGTAGATGCCGACGCTGAGCGTGCGCGTCTCCGGTGACGGCATGACCAGCTTGGGCCAGAGGAAGTCCTTCCAGACCGCGGTCACCGCGAAGATCGACACCACGCCGAGGATGGGCCGCGACATCGGCAGGATGATCGACCACAGCGTGCGCAGTGGCGACGCGCCGTCGACCTGGGCCGCCGCGATCAGGTCCTCGGGGATCGAGTCGAAGAACCGCTTCAGCAGGAAGATGTTGAAGGCGTTGGCGACCAGCGGCAGCCAGATGGCCCACGGCGAGTCGAGCAGGTTCACGTGGATGATCGGCAGGTCGATCGCCGTCACGTACTGCGGGACGATCAGGACCATGGCCGGGATCATCAGCGTGGCCAGCATCGCGGCCAGGATCACGTTGCCGAACGCGGGCCGCAGCTTCGAGAGGGCGTACGCGGCCGCGGTGTCGAAGACGAGCTGGAAGAAGACCGCGCCGGCCGCGTAGTAGAAGGTGTTGAACATGAGCTTGGCCAGCTCGAGGTTGTTCCACGCGTCGGCGTAGTTCTGCAGCTCCGGATCGCGCGGCCACAACGTCGGCGGGGTCTGCGCGATCTCCTGGCCCGACTTGAAGGCGCCGGTGACCATCCAGTAGAGCGGCCCGAGGAACACCAGCGTGAAGCCGAGGACCACGACGCCGAGGACCGCCCAGTAGAGGAACCGGCCGCGGCCCCGCCGGAGCTGCGCCTGCGAGATGAGGGTACGGGTCATCGTCTCAGTCCTGTTTCGTGGTCAGTCGCACGTAGACCGCGCTGAAGGCGCCCAGCACCAGCAGCATGATCACGCCGAGGGCCGCGGCGCCGTTGAGGTCGTTCTGGAAGAAGCCGTGCTGGTAGATCAGGTAGGCCACCGAGGTCGCCGAGTCCTGCGTGCCGGCGCCGTTGGCCAGGATCAGGGGCTCGATGAACAGCTGCATGGTGGCGACGATCTGGAGCATCGCCAGCAGGGCCAGGATGAGCCGGGTCTGCGGGATCGTCACGTTCCAGACGCGGCGCGCGATTCCCGCGCCGTCCAGCTCCGCGGCCTCGTACAACTCACCCGGAATGTTCTGCAGTGACGCCAGATAGATCAGCACCGCGCCGCCCATGTTCATCCACGTCGAGGCGATCACCATGGCCGGGATCGTCATGCTCGGCGACTGCATCCACTCCGAGGTGGGCAGGTGGAAGAACGCGAGGATCGCGTTGAAGAGACCGGCTTCGCTCGGGTCGTACGCGTAGTACTTGAACAGGAAGAGCGCCGAGGCCGGCGGCAGCATCACCGGCAGGTAGACCAGGACCCGCAGATAGCCCTTGAAGTGCCGGAACTCGTTGAGCAGGATCGCCACGAAGAACGGCAGCAGATAGCCCAGGACCAGCGCCAGCAGGGTGAAGACGAACGTGTTCTTCCAGGCGATCCAGAAGCTCGGGTCGGCGATGATGCGGGTGTAGTTGTCCCAGCCGACCCAGGTCGTCTCGCCGCGGCGGGTGCGCTGGAAGCTCATCACGATGCCGCGGATCATCGGGAACCACATGAAGAGGGCGAAGCAGGCGACCGCCCCGATCAGAAAAGCGTGGCCGGTGAGGTTGTCCCTGAGCTTCCGTCCCCGTTTTGTCCTCTGTACCGGCGCGGGCGGGGTGGGCTGCTTCGTGATGTGCGGCGCCACGATCGTCAAGGGGAACTCCTTTTCGACGGGCGCGAGAGCTTGCGCTCTCGCGCCCGGGTGAATCAGCTACCGGCGGCCTGGAGCTGGTTGACCTTGGTCTCGGCCGTCTTGAGCAGCTCGCCGATGTTCGCGTTCGGGTTGGTCAGCACACCCGACATCGCCGAGTCGAGCACCGCGTAGATCGCCTGGGCGTTGCGCGGCTCACCCTTGATCGGGACCGGGTTCTGCTCGAACGGCGCGAAGTTGGCCGTGTCGAGGTTGGCGTTGGCCTTGCGCAGGTCGAGCTCCTGCTTCTGCGCCTCGCTGCCGTTGGTGAACAGCAGCGGCTGGGGCAGGCCGACCGGGTAGTTCTGCGGCTTGGCCCGCGCGTAGTCGAACTGGCCCTTGCCCGGGGTGAGCTTCTGGTACGCCAGCCACTTCAGACCGGCCTTGACCTGGTCGTCGGTGAGGCCCTTCTTGAAGAAGTAGCCCTCGCCGCCGCCGAGGGTCGCCTTGGCCGCGCCGTCCTGGCCCGGCATCGGGCCCATCGCCCAGTCCTCGTACTTGCCCTGGAACTGGCTGACGATGGCCTGGGTGGCGTCGGGCGCGCCGATGAACATGCCGACCTTGCCGGCGCCGGCGTTGGTCAGCAGGTCGCCCCACTGGAGCAGCTGACGGCTGCCCATGCTGTTGTCGCCGTAGCGCATGTCCTTGAGGTTCTGCAGGACCTGCTTGCCCTGGGCGTTGTTGAAGTCGGCCTTCTTGCCGTCCTCGCTGAGGACCTGGCCGCCCTGCGAGTAGATCTCGGCCGTGAAGTGCCAGCCGCCGGTGTTGCCGGCGCTGTACTCGGAGAAGCCGGCGATGCCGCCGCCGAGGGCGGAGATCTTCTTGGCCGCCGTACGGACCTCGGCCCACGTCTTGGGCGGAGCCGCCGGGTCGAGGCCCGCCTTCTTGAACAGCGCCTTGTTGTAGACCAGGCCCATCGAGTAGTTCTTCACCGGTACGGCGTAGAGCTTGCCGCCGTCGGTGAAGACCTCCTTGAGCGCGGGGTCGACGCTGTCCCAGGTCGGGATGGTGTCCTTGTTCGCCAGCGAGGTGATCTCCATGGCCTGACCGGAGTCGAGCACCTGCGACAGGTCGGTCATATATCCGTAGAAGACGTCGGTCATCGTGCCGCCGGCCAGACGGGCGGTGAAGTCCGGCGGGTTGTTGCACTGCTCGCCGACGCTGACGCTCTTGATCGTGATGTCGGGGTTGTCCTTCTCGAACGCCGCGACATCCGCGTTCCAGTTCGCCAGCAGCTCCTTCTGCGCGCCGACGGGCTGGCAGTCGACGGTGATCGTGGTCTTGCCGGCGGCGTCGGTCCCGGAGTCGTCGTCGCTCTTCGTGGAGCAACCCACCAGGCTGCTGAGCCCCAGGCCGGTCGCGAGCGCCAGGGCCGCGACCTTCCGGTACTGCGGTGTGGACATCTGTCCATCCCTTCAGGAACGGGTGTATCCGTGGCTATCGATAGATTGCGGGTTTGGGAAGTGAGTGGAGTCACTGTAACGAGACCGACCTGTTTCGGCAAGGTTTCGATCGTTCGCTGAAAAAACACGACTGCAACACCGGCAGATGTCGAGATTGTGAGCCCAGACACTCCTGGGCATGCAAAAAGGGCGAGCCCTCACGGGCTCGCCCTTTTTGTTCCGTCCGCTTGCTACCGCTTCGCCGGCGCCGTCGATCCCCTGACCACCAGCTCCGGCTCGAAGAGCAGCTCGTCCGGCTCGACGCCGCTGCCCTCGATCTGGTTGACCAGCAGGTCGACAGCGGCCTGCCCCATCATCTCGATCGGCTGCCGCACCGTCGTCAACGGCGGATCGGTGCAGGTCATCAGCGCCGAGTCGTCGAAGCCGACCACCGAGACGTCGGCCGGCACGTCGAGCCCGAGCCGGCGCGCGGCCCGGATCGACCCGAGCGCGAGCACGTCGCTGGCGCAGATCATGCCGGTCACGCCGCGCTCGATCAGCTTGGCCGCGGCCAGCCGGGCGCTCTCCATCGAGAAGTTGGTCCGCTCGACGAACCAGTCCTCCCCCTCGGGCCCGGCGATCTTCACCAGCGCCCCCAGCTTGCGGCGCGACGGCATGTGGTCCTCCGGCCCCATCACCATGCCCACACGCTCGTGACCCAGGGATTTGAGATGTCCGTACGCCTGCTCGACCGCCACCGCGTCATCGGTGGAGATGTGCGGGAAGCCGAGGTCGTTGACGCCGGCGTTGACCATGACGACGGGCATCCGCCGGTCGGTCAGCGCCTTGTAGTGCCCGTGCTCGGCCTCGGCCAGCGCATAGGACCCACCGGCGAAGACGACACCGGAGACCTGGTGGTCGAGGAGCATCTCGATGTAGTCGCGCTCCGGCACACCACCGATGGTCCGTGCGCAGAGAGCCGGCGTGAACCCGCGCTGCGCGAGCGAGGCGGTCACCACCTCGGCCAGCGCCGGGAAGATCGGGTTCTGCAGCTCGGGCAGCACGAGCCCGACGAGCCGCCCGCGCTCACCGCGCAGCTTGGTGGGCCGCTCATATCCCAGGACATCGAGGGCCGTCAGCACCGACGCGCGCGTGGCCTCGGAGACGCCACTGCGCCCGTTGAGCACCCGGCTGACGGTCGCCTCACTGACGCCCGCCTTCTTGGCCACCTCGGCCAGACGTTTGGTCACGCCCGACAGCCTACGTCAGGCCGCTGCAATTTCTGAACGGCCAGTTGCAGATTTTTCAGCGGGCGACGTCGAGAATTTCAGATCCCGTCATCACATGAGTCGATCATGTTTCGACATTGTTGCGCCCCGTATCGAAGATCCGCGCCGTGAAGCGGTTAAGTGATCGCTCTCCGCTGAGATTTCCCAGTCATCCCTTGCACCACGGTTCCATAACGCCGGCCCCCGAAAACCAGCGGACGGCCGCCCCGCCCGTGCGCCACGATGTCGCGATGACCGACACATCGCCGTCCGCGCTCGCCTCCGACGAGATCCTGCGCCGGGCCGCGCGGCGCGGCGGCGAAGCCCTGGACGAGTTGCTGCCCGCCTTGGCCGACCGCCGGGTCGAGGTGACCGAGCTGGTCCGCCGCCCTCGGCTGCTCGCCGACCTCGACGCACGCTGCCGCTCGTACCTGCGGGAGTCCGTCATCGCCCCCGAGTCCTACTTCCTCGACCGCCCCTCCCCGCTCACCGCGGCCCTGGCCACGATGAGCCGCGACGGCCACATCCGCGAGAGCGCCGTGGTCGCCCTGGCCGACGCTTCCGAGACATCACTGTTTCCCTTCCTCGTGCTGCGCTGCGGCGACTGGGTCCGCCAGGTCCGCGAAGCCGCCCGCGCGGCCGTCGCCCGGATCCTCGACGCGGATCTCGCTCGCCACCTGCCCGCCGTTCTCCCCATGGCCGCCTACACGGCTTCGCGCCGTCGCGGGGGCTGGGCCATGACCCACCTCCGCGAGGCGCTCGCCGGGCGCTTCGACGAGCTCGGACGCGCCCTGGTCCGTTCGCGCAACCAGCGCGAGCGGCGCCTCGCCTATGAGATCGGGGCCGATCTCGGCCGCTGGAGCCACGACGACCTCGTGCACTTCGCCGTGCACGCCAAGGACCCGATCATCCGGCTGCGCAGCGTCGACGCCGTCAGCGCCACCGCCGACGTCGCCACGCTGCGCCTCCTCGTGCGGTCCCGCTTCTCCGGCGTCCGGGCTAGCGCACTCGTCGGCCTGGCCCGCCTGGGCCTGGACGACGAGGTGACCGCCCTGATGGACGACCCGGCGCCGATCGTCCGCGCCTACGCCCGCAGCCGCGCCACCGACCCGCTCGCCCACTACCGCGCCGCGGTGTCCACCGGCCCCGTCCCGGCGACCGTGGCTGGGCTGGGTGAGGTCGGCCGCTACGCCGACGAAGCGCTTCTCGTTCCGCTCCTGCGGCACGGCGAGCCGCGTGTGCGGGCCGCGGCGGTCAAAGCGCTCGCCGCCATCGACTGCCTCCGCGCCGCCGATGTGGGGCCGCTGACGCGGGATTCGTCGGCTGTCGTGGCCAAAGCGGCGCGCAAAGCGCTCCAATCGCGCGGAATCCCCTACGACGCGGCCCCGCCAGTGGCACCGTAGGAGCCGCAAGGGGAGGCGCGATGACCGATGCGGATCAGCGGCTCGCCGGTGATCTGGCGAGCGCCACCGAGGCGGCGGTGCGTGCTGCGCGCGACGCCGCCTCGGTGATCGAACGGCTGGCCGTGAGCAGCGCCGAGATCGAACAGGTCGTCCAGCTCATCGCCACCATCGCCAAGCAGACCAACCTGCTCGCCCTCAACGCCACCATCGAGGCCGCCCGGGCCGGCGAGGCGGGCAAGGGCTTCGCCGTCGTCGCCGGCGAGGTGCAGCAGCTGGCCAGCCAGACCGCCACCGCCACCAACCGGATCGACGCCGAGGTCGACGGCATCCGCACCGGCACCGCCACCGCCGTCGAGGCCGTGGAGAAGACCATCGCCGAGCTGGAACGTTGTCAAAAGATGATCAGCGGTTAAATGGAGCCATGGCGAAGAAGACGACCACCGCGTGCCCGTGCGGGCGCGGCCTGCCTTACGCGGAATGCTGCGAGCCGATCCACCGGGGCGGAAAGCCGGCCACGGCCGAGGCGCTGATGCGGTCACGGTTCTCCGCCTTCGCGCGCGACGACGACGCGTACGTCCTGCGGTCCTGGCATCCCAAGACCCGCCCCGAGCGCATCGAGCCCGACCGGCACCTGCGCTGGACCGGCCTGGAGATCATCGAGACCGAGCGCGGCGGCATGTTCGACACCGAGGGCGTCGTCGAGTTCCGTGCCCACTACACCGATCGCGGCAAGCCCGGCGACATGGTCGAGCGCAGCCGTTTCGTGCGCCACGACGGTCAGTGGGTCTACTGGGGTCCGATCCTTACCAACGGGTCACTCGCCAATGTCTGAGGTCGTGTGATTCCCTTCAGGGATGGCACCTGACCAGCGACCGATGGAGGACGGCATCGTCCGTGACTTCAAGGTCAACCTTTCGTACGGCCGCTATCTGCACCTGGACGAGATCCTCGGCGCCCAGCACCCGGTCAGCGTCCCCGAGCACCACGACGAGCTGCTGTTCATCCTGCAGCACCAGACCTCCGAGCTCTGGCTCAAGCTGGTGCTGCACGAGCTGCGCGCCGTGCAGCGGTACCTGGCCAAGGACGACCTGCGCCCGGCGCTGAAGGGCCTGGCCCGCGTCAAACACATCCAGCGCACCCTCACCGAGCAGTGGTCGGTGCTGGCCACGCTCACCCCGAGCGAATATTCGGAGTTCCGTTCCTTCCTGGGCACATCGTCCGGCTTCCAGTCGTACCAGTACCGCGCGGTCGAGTTCATGCTCGGCAACAAGGACCGCCGCATGCTGTCGCTCTTCGACGACGACCAGTCGGCCCGCGAGCTGCTCGTCGAGGCCTTGGAAACCCCGAGTGTGTACGACGAGTTCCTGCGCTATCTGTCACGTCACGGCCACGACATCCCGGCCGAGCAGCTGCACCGCGACGTCGCCGAGCCCCACCACTTCGACGAGGACCTCGTGCCGGTCTTCGTGCGGATCTACAGCGATCCGGAGCGGTTCTGGGAGGCCTACGAGGCCTGCGAGGAACTGGTCGACCTGGAGGAGAACTTCCAGCTCTGGCGCTTCCGCCACCTCAAGACGGTGGAGCGCACGATCGGCTTCAAACGGGGCACGGGTGGGTCCAGCGGCGTCGATTTCCTGCGCAAGGCGCTGGATCTGACGTTCTTTCCCGAGTTGTACGCCGTACGCACGGAAATCGGAGCCACAAGTTGACCGACCCTCTCGCCCTGGACGCGGCCGACCCGCTGGCGCACTTCCGCGACCGATTCCTGGCGGCCGACGGGGTCGCCTCCTATCTGGACGGCAACTCGCTGGGCCGGCCGTTGAAGGCCACCGCCGACCTGATGGACGAGTTCATCCGTAGGCAATGGGCGAATCGTTTGATCCAGGGTTGGACCGACGGCTGGCTGGAGTGGCCGCTCACGCTGGGCGACCGCCTGGGCGCGATCGCCCTGGGCGCGGCGCCGGGCCAGGTGGTGGTGGCCGACTCCACCACCGTGCTCATCTACAAGCTGGCCCGGGCCGCGGTGGACGCCCGCCCCGGCCGCCGCCGCGTGGTGCTGGACACCGACAACTTCCCGACGGACCGGTACGTGCTGGAGGGCATCGCCGCCGAACGCGGCCTCGAGCTGGTGTGGATCTCCGTCTCGCCCGAGGAGGGCGTCGACCCGGCACAGGTCGCCGAGGTCGTCGACGAGCGCACGGCGATGGTCCTGTTCAGCCACGTCGCGTACCGCTCGGGCTGGCTGGCCGACGTCGCCGAGATCAACCGGATCGCCCACGAGGCCGGCGCCCTGACCATGTGGGACCTCTGCCACTCGGCCGGCTCGGTGCCGATCGAGCTGGACGCGTGGGGCGTCGACCTGGCCGTGGGCTGCACGTACAAATACCTCAACGGCGGCCCCGGCGCTCCGGCCTTCGCCTACATGAGGGCCGACCTGCTCGGCGAGCTCCACCAGCCGATCCAGGGCTGGATGGGCCACCGGGCGTCCTTCGAGATGGGCCCCGGCTACGAGCCGGCGAAGGGCTCACGGGCCCTGCTCAGCGGCACCCCGCCGATCCTGGCCATGGTCCCGCTGCACGCCAACCTGGACGTTCTGGAAGAGGCGACCATCGAGGCCGTACGGGCGAAATCCCTGCTCCTGACCTCCTACGCCCTGGACCTGGCCGACGAGTGGCTGGTACCGCACGGCGTCGAGGTGGTCAGCCCGCGCACTCCGGCCCGCCGGGGCGGGCACATCACCTTGAAGCGCCCCGGCTTCGAACAGCTCCTGGAACCGCTCTGGGCCGCGGGCGTGATCCCCGACTACCGCCGCCCCGACGGCCTGCGCATAGGCCCGGCCCCCCTGAGCACCAGCTTCGCCGAGGTCCACCACGGCCTGTCCACCCTGCGCACCCTCCTGTGACCCCACACCTGACCGCCGACTCCATCTGGTGGAACGGCCACCTCCACACGGGCGCCGCCCTCCACCATGCCGCCGGCACACCGCCGACCGCCCCACCCCCAGCCGCCGCCTTGCACCTCAGCGCCGCCGCACACTCCAGCGCCGCCGCACACCCCAGCGCCGCCGCACACCCCAGCGCCGCCGCGCACTCCAGCACCGCCGCACACCCCAGCACCGCCCCGCACCCCAGCGCCCGCTTCCAACCCGCGGTGTCCACCCACTCCCACTCGGACATTTCCGAATTTTCCCTCGTGGTGGACTTTCCCGGTGACACCCGGCGCCTTCCGGGGACGCTGCTGCCCGGGCTGGTCGACGCTCACGTGCACTCCGCGCTGGTCGATCTCGCCACGGTGCGGGCCGGGGGCATCGCCGGCGTCTGGGATCTCGGCGGCGAGCCGTCCACAGTGGCCGCCCTGGCCGCCGACCACGAGCGTCGCAAGATGCCGCAAATCCGATATGCCGGTCCTTTTCTCACCGCGCCTGGCGGCTATCCGAGCGATCGTTCCTGGGCGCCCGCCGGCAGCTGGCGCGAGCTCCGCTCCCCCGCCGACGCCGTCGAGGCCGTGGCCGAGGCGAAGTCCCTCGGCGCGACCCTCATCAAGGTCACCGCCCACGCCGGCGGCCCGCTGCTCTCCCCCGAGATCATGGCCGCCGTCGCCGGCGAGGGCGTTCCCGTAGTGGTCCACGCCGAAGGCCCCGGCACCGTCCGGCTCGCCCTCGAGTCCGGCGCCTCCTTCCTCGCGCACACCCCGTGGACCGAGCCACTCGACCCCGGCCTCGCCCGCGACTGCGCCACCCGCATGACCTGGATCAGCACCCTCGACATCCACGGCTGGGGCCGGCCGACCCCCGAGTCGGTCACGGCCGTCGCCAACCTCCGGCTCTTCTTGTCGTACGGCGGTCACGTCCGCTACGGCACCGACCTCGGCAACGGCCCTCTCCCACCCGCGATCAACCCCCGGGAGATCCGCCTTCTCCAGTCGGCCGGCATGACCCCCCACGAGATCCTGGTCGCCATGACCGCCGACCTCCCGCTGACCCCGAGCAGCCCTTCGCAGGCCTCGGCCGACCACACCTCGACACGCGACACCCACCCGCAGATCTCGCCCGACGCCTCCTCCCCCAGCGGCCACCCCTCTCGAACCTCGGCCGACGCGTCCTCACCTGGCGGCGGCCCCTTGCGGATCTCGAGGCCCCTCTCCTGGGTTCCCGGCGGGCTCGATCTCGATCCGGGACGCTTCGCTGACTCGCTGGCCACCGCCCGGGTGCTCGACGACTCCGTACACCCTGCGGTTTTCCCCAGGTAAGGTCGGCGGCCGCCCTCATGGTCCGGGGATCGCCCGATTTCTACGGTCGTTCCCATGACCTCTTTCGTCACCGACTTGGTGGAGCGCTTCGGTGGGCCCGGCGCGGGCCTCGCCGTAGCCCTGGAAAACCTGTTTCCGCCCATCCCAAGTGAAGTGATCCTTCCCCTGGCCGGCTTCATCGCCGGTCAGGGGCGCATGAACGTCGCCGCCGCCATCGCGTGGACCACGCTCGGCTCGGTCATCGGCGCCGTCGCGCTCTATTACATCGGCGCCGCGCTCGGCCGCGACCGCGTTCGTGCCATCGCCGCGCGGCTGCCGCTGGTCAAGGTCGAAGATCTCGACCGTACGGAAGCCTGGTTCGGCCGCCACGGCACCAAGGCCGTCTTCTTTGGGCGCATGATCCCGATCTTCCGCAGCCTCGTCTCGGTCCCGGCCGGCGTCGAACGGATGCGGCTCCGCACGTTCCTGCTCTGCACCACGCTCGGCAGCCTGATCTGGAACGCCACTTTCGTGCTGGCCGGCTACGCGCTCGGCGCCAACTGGACCGCCATCGAGTCCTATGTGGGTACCTTCCAGAACGTCGTGATCGCCGCTTGCGCCCTGCTGGTCGCTTATTTCGTCGGAAATCGATTGTTGCGCAGGCAGAATGACTGACGTGCCCGCCGATCGATCCCCCACCCGGCCCCCGCGCGGCCGGGTACGCACCTGGCGAGGCTGGCCCCGAAGCCCGGGCGGCTCGGGGCGGGGGCGGGCGGTAGGTGGCTGGGGGCGGGTGGTTCTTCGGCTGGTCGGCACGGTTGCGGGTGGTGTGCTGAGTGGGGTGGCCGAAGGGCTTTTTCTCCTGGTGGCGGTGGTGTCGGGGTTTCGGGTGGGGCTTCATCCGTACGCGCTGAGGCTTGCCGAATTCGAACGTCGCCGGCTTGGGGTCGAGCCGGTTCGCTTCGATGCGCGGCGTGCGTTTCGGTTTCTGGCGGCGCGGCTGCTGCCGGCGTTCCTCGGGCTGCTGACCGTTGGCATGCTGCTGGTTGGGCTGGTGCTGGCCGGCATTGTCGTGCACGCGGTCGCCGTCGGTGAGATGTCGGTGGTGGGGCTGCTGGAGCAGATTCTGTTCGGGTCCGCGTTGTTGCTGCTCGACCTGCAGGCGATGGCCAGCACGGTGGCGCTGGACCGGCGGCTGCTGCGCACGCTGCTGGCCGCCGGCACCCGTGAAGAGCTGGAACGGCGCATCACCGAACTGACCGTCAGCCGGGCCGGGGTGATCGACGCGGTCGACGCCGAGCGCCGTCGCATCGAGCGTGACCTGCACGATGGGCTGCAACAACGGCTGGTCGCCCTCGGCATGCTGCTGGGGCGGGCCCGCCGGTCGCCCGACCGGGCCGCCGAGTTGCTCGCGCAGGCCCACGAGGACGCGCAACGGGCCATCGACGAGCTGCGCGAGGTGGCGTGGCGGGTCTATCCGTCCGCTTTGGAGCACGGCACCCTCGAGGACGTGCTGACCATGGTCGCCCAGCGCTCCCCGGTGCCCGTCCGTGTCACGTACGACCTGGTCGAACGCCCTCCTCGCCCGATCGAGACCGTTCTCTACTTCGTCGCGTGCGAGGCCATCACCAACACGGCCAAGCACGCCGGGGCTACGGTGATCACCGTGCGGCTGAGCCCGGGGGTGCGGATGGTGATCGGCGACGACGGCGCCGGCGGGGCCTCGCTCGACGGGTCCGGGCTGCGCGGCTTGGCCGATCGGGTGGCCGCGCTGGACGGCCGGTTCGAGCTCGACAGCCCGCCCGGCGGCGGCACCACGATCCGGGTCTCGCTGCCGTGCGGATAGTGCTCGCCGAGGATTCCACGCTGCTGCGCGAAGGCCTGGTCCGGCTTCTGGCCGAGGAAGGCCACGACGTGGTGGCCGCCGTCGCTTCCGCCGTCGACCTGGTGCCGGCCGTCGAAGCGGCCCGGCCGGACGTCGTGATCACCGACGTCCGGATGCCGCCCACCAACACCGACGACGGTTTGCGCGCGGCCCTGGAGATCCGCCGGCGCCGGCCGCAGGTCGGTGTACTAGTACTTTCCCAGTACGTCGAGAAGCGCTACGCCTCGCAACTGCTGGCCGACCGGCCGGACGGGGTCGGCTACCTGCTGAAGGACCGGGTGGCCCAGGTCGGAGACTTCCTGGACGCCCTCGACCGGGTCGCGGACGGCTCGACCGTGCTCGACCCTGAGGTCGTACGGCAACTGATGTCCGGGTCTTCGGGTTTGACCCGTCTCACCCCGCGCGAAAACGATGTCCTGCGCCTGATGGCCGCGGGATATACGAACGTGGCCGTGGCCGAGCGCCTGTTCGTCTCGCTGAGCGCCGTCGAGAAACACGTGAACGCCATCTTCGACAAGCTCGGCCTGGCCGCCGCGCCCGACTACAACCGCCGGGTCCTGGCCATCCTGCGCTACCTGGGCTCGTAGGCTGGACCCATGATCGTGGTGACGGGCGCGACCGGGCGCCTCGGCGGCCGAGTCGTGCAACGCCTGAATGGTCCCCTGCGCCTACTGGTCCGGGACGCCTCCCGGGCGCCGGCCGGCCACGAGGTCGCGGTCGCGTCGTACGACGACGGCGAGGCTGTCCGGCGGGCCCTGACCGGCGCCGGCACGGTCCTCATGGTGTCGGGCGCCGAGACCCCCGCCCGGGTCGCCCAGCACATCACCTTCATCGACGCCGCGGCGGCCGCCGGCATCGGCCACCTGGTCTACATCTCGTTCGCCGGGGCGTCGCCCACCGCGACCTTCACCCTGGCCCGCGACCATTGGGCGACCGAGCAGCACATCGAGGAGAGCGGCCTGCCCTTCACGTTCCTGCGCGACAGCCTCTACGCCGACTTCCTCCCGTTCATGACCGGCGACGACGGCGTCATCCGCGGCCCCGCCGCCGGCGGCCGGGCCGCCTTCGTGGCCCAGGACGACATCGCCGACGCCGCGGCGGCGGTCCTGCGCGACCCCACCCCGCACGCCGGCCACACCTACACGCTGACCGGCCCGGAGGCCCTGACCATGACCGAGGCCGCGGCCGCCTTGACCGCGGCCGGCCGCCCGGCCCGCTTCCACAACGAGACCCTCGAAGAGGCGTACGAGTCGAGGCGCCGATACAACGCTCCGGACTGGCAGCTGGACGCGTGGGTGAGCACCTACACCGCTATAGCCGCCGGAGAGCTGTCCCAGGTCACCGCCGACATCCCCACCTTGACCGGCCACCCGGCGACCTCGCTGGCCACGCTCCTCACCCGTCAGGACTGACGACCTGCGCTATCTGCTACATGGCAGATTGAAGTGTGGCGGGGAAGAAGTGTGACGTGCTCTACTCACCTCAAGACAGGTGGTCGCCTCGCTGAGGCGATTGCCGACAACGGCACCCGGCGGCAACCGGGTGCCGCGCTCGACTCTTCGCATATCAGGTGGGCCATACATACACGTACGACGTAATGCTTGCTCGCTGCCTCGCTGAATGTCCCATGGGCTCAGCGAGGCAGCGTTCTGCGTTCCACTCCATCCGGCTGCTTCAACGATGAAGGACTCATGGCCGACGGCGATTCGCCGACGATCGCACGCCCGCGCATGCGCATCGCGCTCCGTGAAGCTCGCGAGGCGGCTGACGTCACCCAAGTACAGGTCGCCGATGAGATGGAGTGGTCGCTCAGCAAGGTCATACGCATCGAGAACGGCGACGTCGCCATCTCGCAGAATGATCTGCCCATCGAACTGATGCTGATACGGCTCGCCGGATGCCTGTCCGGCGGCCATCGAACCGTGCCCGAAACATTCCCGCTCACTCTTGCTTGCTGGAGGTGACGACATGGCAATCAGCGCCTATGCGGCGGCCGTGTCCTCCTTGGCGGCCGTCGCCAGCTTCTCGGTCAACTACTTCGACAAGCGCAAGGATCGCCATCGGCAGATCCTCGTCGAGATGGAGGAGGCGGCCCTGCTTCCCGAGCGCCTCACCTTCGACCGGCTCGGCCTCACCCACGACGGAAGCCCTCTGGAGCCGGCGACGCTCTACCGGATCAAGTGCACCAACGTCGGGCGCAAGACCCTCACGCCCGTCGATACCGACAAGCCCTTCACGGCGACCCTGGCCGACGGGGAGCTCATCGAGGCGAAAGTGGGTCGCATCAGCAACTCCGACGCGCAGCTGGAGGTGCTGGAAGACGCGGCGGCCGACCTCTCCGCACGGCGCGTTCAAGCGCCGAAGACCCTGGTCAATCGCGGGAACTCCATCCTGTTCCTGATCATCGCGAGCGCGAACACGAAACCACCCGCGGTCACTCTGCACGCCGACGATTTCGAGCTGGTCCGCAAGGAGGACTCGGCTCGGGCCGAATCGCGGCTGAGTGTGGCGGCTGTCTTGACGCTGGTCTTCAGTGTCATCGGGTTGATCACGGGCACGATTGCGCTGCTCTCGGCTCTGTGAGTCGGCCGAAAGTCGTAGTGGTGGGGTTCGGTTTCCGGCTCTGAGCTGATGTGTGGGGCGGTGCGGTGCGGGACTCTCGATCACGGAGACAAGCGGTCACCGGAGAGAGGGTCACGATGACTATCGACGACGACAATCTGCCCAGCCGTAGCCGGGTGGTGCTGACGGGGATCAGTTCGCGGGCCTGGGAGCATCCGGCTGACCGGGGGGCTCTGACGGCTCTGCGGGAGCTGCGGGGCTTCGACGACGTGGTGCGCGGGCTGTTCGGCATGTGGAACGAGCGGGGCTTCCGCCTGTCGTATCTGGCCGGGGCGATCCGGGTCGGTCAAGGGCAGTATCCGCGGGTGCACACCCTCTTCGGGGAAGCGGCGGCGTCGCTCGACGTCACCGAGCTGCCCGAGGTGTACGTCAGCCAGTCGCCGATCATCACCAGCAAGGCGATCGGGATGGACCGGCCGTTCGTGGTGATCAGCACGGCCGCCGTGGAGAAGCTCGACGACGATGAGCTTCGTACGCTGCTCGGGCGCGAGATCGGGCACGTGCGCAGCGGGCACGCGGTCTACCAGACCATCATGACCGTTTTGACGCGGTGGGTGACCAGTGTCAGCTGGCTGCCGGTCGGTGCCATCGCCCTGCGGGCGATCATCGCGGCCATGTACGAGTGGTGGCGCAAAGCCGAGCTGTCGGCCGACCGGGCGGCGCTGCTGGCGGCGCAGGATCCGGCGGCGTCGCTGCGGCTGTTCATGAAGCAGGCCGGTGGCGGCGACCTCTCCCAGATCGACACCGCGGCGTTCCTCGCGCAGGCCGCCGAGTACGAGGGTGGCGGCGACCTGCGGGACAGCATCCACAAGATCGGCATGACCGCGTTCAGCGCCGAGCCGGTGCCGGTGGCCCGGGCCGCCGAGCTCCAGAAGTGGGTCGACTCGGGCGACTACGCGCGCATCCTGGGCGGCGACTACCCGCGCCGCGACGACGACCGGGACGCCTCGGTCACCGCCGACGTGAAGGCCGCCGCGGCCAGCTACCGCGACACCTTCCGCGACTCCAGCGACCCGCTCGTCCGGATCGCCCGCCGGGCGGCCAACGGCACCGCCGACCTGGTCGGTTCCGCCGCTCGCAGCGCCCGCGGCTGGGCCCGGGGCAGCGACAACTAAGCGGAGAAGGGCGGCGCGCCACAGAACCGCGAGGCCGCGCCGCCCGGTCTCAGCCCAGCTCCTCGGCCAGGCCGACGACGATGCCTTCGGGGCCGCGGACGTAGCAGAGCCGGTAGACGTTCTCGTACTGGACGATTTCGCCGACCAACTCGGCGCCGTGAGTGCGCAGGCGGGCGACGACGTCGTCGATGTCGTCGACGGCGAACATGACGCGCCGAAGTCCCACGGTGTTGACCGGGGCGCCGGGTGGCTCGGACCGGATCGCCGCCGGCGCGTCGAACCGGGCCAGCTCGATGCGGCCGGCTCCGCCCGGGATCCGCAGCATGGCGACCTCCTGTCGCACGCCGTCGATCCCGATGACCCGCTCCACCCAGCGTCCTTCGGCCGGCCCCCGGCCCTCCAGCTCCATGCCGATCTCGACGAAGAAGGCGATGACCGGGTCGAGCTCCTCGACCACGATGAGAACGTTGTCCATCCGTTTGAGCGCCACGCTGATCCCTCCGTTGAGTTCACATCGGGGACGGAGCCGTCGGGCCGTTCTCGACATCCGGCGGCGACGCGGTCACAAGAGAAACCCGGTCACGAAAGATAGGTGGTCAGCCAGTCGACCGTCTCGCGCAGGTAGTCAGCGCGCGACGATCGGTGCAGCAGCTCATGGCCCTCATCGGGGAAGAGCAGGAACTTATGGGGTACGCCCCGGGCCGCCAGCGCCGCGACCACCTGCTCCGCCTCGATGAGGGGCACGTTGCTGTCGTTCTCGCCGTGCACGACCATCAGCGGGGTGCGCAGCCGGTCGATCCGGGTGATCGGCGACAGGTCGGCCAGCAGGTCGCGGTCGGCCACCGGGTCGCCGTATTTCGAGACGGCGGCGGCGGCGATCCACGGCTCGGTGTGCTCGTAGAAGGTGGCGAAGTTCGACATGCCGCAGACGTCGATGCCGGCCTCGAACAGGTCGGGGAACGTCACCAGCGCGGCCAGGGTCAGATAGCCGCCGTACGAACGGCCCATGATCCCCAGGCGCGAGGCGATGCCCGCGTCGACCAGGTAGGCCGCGCACGTGCGTACATCCTCAATCGCGTCGTGGCGAAGCGCGAGGTTGTCGGCGTTGACGAAGTTGCGCCCGAAACCCGACGAGCCGCGGACGTTGGGGGCGAAGACGGCGATGCCGCGCGCCACCAGCGACTGGAAGAGCGGCCCGTGTCCGGGCCGCTCCTGGGCTTCGGGACCGCCGTGGAACCACAGGACTGCCGGATGCGGCCCCGGGCCGGCCGGGCGGAAGAGCCAGCCGGTGAGCGTGAGCCCGTCGTGGGCCGGGAAGGTCTCCAGCGTCGGCCGTACGGCGTCGGGCGCGGCGGGCTCGGCCGAAACCGGCACGATGCCGTCGGCACCGGAAACCCATACCCCGTGCGGCTGGCCGGGTCCTTCGGCGGTGAAGGCCAGCGCCGACCCGTCATGGCTCCAGGCCGGCCCGCTGACCACCGCGCCGGGCAGCGGCGCCAACCGCTGCCAGGTGATCTCCTCGCCGAGCAGGTCGATCAGCGATACCTCGGACTCGCCGCCGCGCACGTTCCAGAGCACCGCCGCCCGGCGCCCGTCGGAGGTGATCGTGAAGGACTCGGCCTCGGCGTTCTCCGAGGTGGCGACCACCTCGACCGCGCCGTCGACGACCCGGATGAGCACCGGGAACTCGCCGGTCTCGCTCCGCGCGTAGATCGTCGTGCCGTCCGGCCCGAAGACCGCCTGCTCCCCCGCCGTCACATAGGAGTCGACGCCGGTGGCCAGGTCGCGGACCGCGATGTGCCGGCTCCCGCGCGGACCCACCCGCAGTAGCGCACGGCCTTCCGCGACGTCCAGCAGCGAGATCAACTCGCCCGTGCCGACGACCGTCCGGTCGCCGCTGACCGGGTCGACGAGCAGGGCGGTGGTCAGGTTCTCGGTCAGCGCCAGCAGCGAGCGCCCCGGCAGCCAGCGCATGTTGTCCGCCGTGTCCGCGCCGAAGCCGGCCACCTGGTGCAGCTGGGAGCCGTCCGGCCGGACCAGCCACACCTCGTGGCGGGGCGCGCCGCCGGGCGCGACCGAGCAGGCCAGCCAGCCGCCGCCGGTCGACCACTGGACGGCCGCGACCGGCGCCTCGCCGGTGTCGACGAGGAACGCCAGGTCGCTGCCGACCGGCTGCACCCAGACCTGCGGGCGGCCGCCGCGGTCCGAGACGTACGCGCAGTGCCGACCGTCCGGTGACAGCGTGGGTGACCAGCTGCCGGAGACTTCCGACGGGAACGGTTTCGTGAGAGGGGAGAACCCAACGGGCAGCACAGTGACGTCGACACGGTTGAGCTGACCGGTCATACGGTTCCTCCCTCGAATGGCTAGATTCCCTTGTCCTGCAGCCACATCTCCAGCAATGCGAGCTGCCACAGCTGGTTCGCGCCGAGCGTCGTGCGCGGGGTGTTCGGGTCGGCCAGCAGGGAGTCGACGTAGTCCTGGCGGAACAACGCCCGCTCCCGTGCGGCCGGCGCGGTGAGCGCGTCGCGGACCTTGTCCAGCATCGCTCCCTCGAGGTGCCGGATGCCCGGTACCGGGAAGTATCCCTTCGTCCGGTCGATCACCTCGTCGGGCACGACCCCGCGGGCCGCCTGTTTGAGAACCCCCTTGCCCCCGTGCGCGAGTTTCAGAGCGGGCGGGCAGGCCGCGGCCAGCTCGACCAACTCGTGGTCCAGGAACGGTACGCGCGCTTCCAGGCCCCACGCCATAGTCATGTTGTCGACCCGTTTGACCGGATCGTCGACCAGCATCACCTGAGAGTCGAGCCGCAACGCCGCGTCGACGGCGGTCTCGGCCCCGGGCCGCCCGAAGCTCGCCGCCACGAACGCGCGGCTCACGTCCTCGTCGATCAGCCAGTCCGGGTTGAGCTGCTGTGCCAGGACGTGGTGGGGACGGTCGAAGAATTCTTTGGCGTACGCGTCGACGGCGCGATCGAGAGGCACGTTCGCCAGTGGCGGATACCAACTGTAACCCGCCAAAATCTCGTCCGCGCCCTGCCCCGATTGTACGACCTTGACCTGCTTCGACACGTCTTCGCTGAGCAGGTTGAACGCGATGCAGTCGTGGCTCACCATCGGCTCGGCCATCGCCGCCACGGTCCGGTCGACGGCGGGCAGGAACCGGTCCCGGCCGATGCGGATCTGGTGGTGCTCGGTGTCGAACTGCTTGGCGATGATGTCGGAGTACGCGAACTCGTCGCCGGTCTCACCGCCCGCGGCCTCGAACCCGATGCTGAACGTGGTCAGGCCGCGCTGACCCTGCTCGGCCAGCAGCGCCACGATGTAGCTGGAGTCGATGCCGCCCGACAGCAGCACGCCGACCGGCACGTCGGCCACCATCCGGCGCTCGACCGCCACCTTGAGCTTCTCGTGGATCAGCTCCGGCCAGTCGGCGTCGGCGATGTCCGGGCGCCGCGTGTGTGACGCCTCCCAGTAGACCCGGTCGGTCGACGACCCGTCGGCGCGGATGACGCGCACGGTGGCCGGCGGGAGTTTCCGTACACCCGAAACAATGGTCCTGGGGGCCGGAACCACCGAGTGGAACGTCATGTAGTGCTGGAGCGCGACCTTGTCGATCGACTTGTCGACGTCGCCCGCGGCGAGCAGCGCCGGCAGCGTCGACGCGAAGCGCACCCGGCCCGGCGTCTCGGCCAGGTAGAGCGGCTTGATGCCGAGCCGGTCGCGGGCCAGCGTCACCGTGCCCGAGTCGTGCTCGCCGATGGCGAAGGCGAACATGCCGAGGAAACGGGTCACGCAGTCGGCGCCCCAGCGGTGGTACGCCTTGATGATCACCTCGGTGTCCGAGGTGGAGAAGAACTTGTAGCCGTGTCCCCGCAGCTCGTCCCGGAGCTGCTGGTAGTTGTAGATGCACCCGTTGAAGACCAGGGTCAGGCCCAGCTCCTCGTCGGTCATCGGCTGCCCGCCGGCCTCCGACAGGTCGATGATCTTCAGGCGGCGGTGGCCGAAGGCGACCGGCCCGTTGGCCCACAGCCCCTCGCCGTCCGGACCGCGCGACTCCAGGCACGGCAACATCCGCCGGACGGCTTCCACCTCGGCCGTCCGGCCGTCGTACCGGAGTTCACCGGCGATCCCACACATACAGAACCTCCCCTGTCGTTTAGCCGAGCAGCCACGTGTCCTTGGAGCCGCCGCCGCGCGAGGAATTGACGATCATGCTGCCCGCGGGCGCCACCCGGGTCAGCGCGGCCGGAGCGACCACCGACTCGCGGCCGGTGAAGATGAAGGCGCGCAGGTCGACGTGGCGCGGGGCGAGCTGGTGGCCGTCGAAGACCGGGTGCGTCGACAGCTGCACGACCTCCTGGGCCACCCAGCGGTGCGGCGCGGTGCGGATCTGACGCCGTACGGCGGAAAGGTCCTCCGGAGTCGCATGGGGACCGATCACGATCCGGTCGCCGCCGTATCCGTCCACCGGCTTGCAGACCAGTTGGTCGAGCCGGTCGAGCACCTCGGCCCGCTGCTCGGGGATGCCGCACAGGTAGGTCGGCACGTCGGCCAGCAGCGGCTTCTCGCCCAGGTAGTACTCGATCAGTTTGGGCACGTACGCGTACACGGCCTTGTCGTCGCCGATGCCGTTGCCGAGCGCGTTGGCCAGCACCACGGTGTCCGCGTGCAGCGCCGTGATCAGGCTCGGGCCCAGCGGCATCCCGTCGGCACCCGGCGAGTGCACCAGGCTGTCCTCGCCCATCCGAAGATAGATGACGTCGACCCGGCGCCGCTTGCCGTCGCGCATCCGGTAGACGACGCCGTCGTCCACGAACAGCTCGGTGCTGCGCACGACCGGAACGCCCATCTCCTCGGCCAGCATCCGGTGCTCGAACCAGGCCGAGTCGTCCGGGCCCTGGCTCAGCACCACGACCTTGGGGTCATCGCCCGCGGCCGGGCGGGCCGACTCGATGAGCGCCCGCTTGAGCAGGGCCGGGGTGTCCTCGACCGAGATCAGGCCGGGCGGTTCGGGCAGCTCCGGAAGGACACTGTGGGTGAGGCGGCGGTTCTGCATGGCGTACGCGATGCCCGACGGCACCCGCAGGTTGTCCTCGAGCACGCACCACTCGCCGGCCTGGTTGCGGACCAGGTCGACGCCGGCCACCTGGGCCCGCACGCCCTCGTGGGCGACCAGCGCGCCGCTGGGCCGAAGCTCCGGCGACCCGTCGATCACCCACTCGGGCACGACGCCGTCGCGGACCACTTCCCGGTCCCCGTACACATCCTGAATGAAAAGATCGAGAGCCCGCACCCGCTGGACCAGGCCGCCGCGCAGGCCGCTCCAGTCCTCGGCCGGCACGATCCGCGGCACCAGGTCGAACGGGAACAGCCGGGTCGCCGCCTCGCCGGCCACGCTGAACGTGATGCCCCGCTGGCGCTGCTCGTCGTCGCGCGCGTCCTCGCGGCGCCGCAGACCCGCCGAGCCGAGAGCTTTCAAGACATTGACCACGCCCGCGTACGCCTGCGTGGGCTCACCGTCCGCGAAAGCCTCATCACCGGTCCGCGCGTACGGGAACAGCCCCGCCGGCACCGACTGGCCCTCGGGACCGATGCCGGTGGCCCCGCCCCGCGTGTCGGCCACCAGCAGGTCGACCACGTCGGAGATGCGGCCGCGCCGGGTCATGGCCCGGCGCTGGCGTGCGGCCGAGCTGCCCCGGCTGAGCGCCCGCACCGACAGGTCGAAGACCTGCTCCCAGTCGCCCAGCTGCTCCAGCTCGGGCCGCAGCTCGCCGACCAGTTGCTCCACCGCGAGCGCGGCCGGGATCGGCTCGGGCCCGCGGCGCAGGTCGAGCAGGTCACCTTCCAGCCCCGAACGGGCGGCTCGCCACATGGCGGCCCGGTGCAGTGGCGGCTGTGGTTTCTTGATTTCAAGGCCGGCTCGATACTCCTCGCGGGCGCGCAGCACCAGCGCCCGGAACAGCCCGGCCAGCAGCACGACCGTGTCCACGTCCGGGCTGGAGTCGGTGACCCGCAGCTCCACGGTCGGCACGTGCGCCGACGGGCGGACGTCGAAGTAGACCATCTTGGGGTCGGTGATGGTGCCCGAGGCGATCAGGTCGGCCACCAGCTGATCGTGCTCGGCGGCCGAGTTCAGCACCCCCGGGTCGCCGGCGGTCGGCCAGCGCAGCCACACCAGCGAGCGCACGCTGGCATAGCCCGAGTCCTCACCCATCCAGTACGGCGAACTGGTCGACAACGCCAGCAGCGTGGGCAGCGCCGAGGTGACCCGCTGGGCGACCGCGACCGCCTCGTCCCGGTCCGGCACGCCCACGTGCACCTGGGCGCCGCAGATCAGCTGCTCGCGGGCCAGGAGCTGGTAGTCGTCCAACATCCGCCGGTAGCGCGACGTCGGCGTCACGGGGAGTGACTCCAGGTCGACCAGCGGCACGGTACCCGCCGCGACCAGGCCCAGCCCGAGCGACTCGGCGACCGTGATCGCCTCACGACGGCGTCCCGCGATGCCCTCGCGCAGATCGTCCAGAGTGTTGCTGACCGGGGTGTTCGTCTCGACCACCGAGCGGTGCAGCTCGGCCGAGAACTTCGACGGGTCGAGCTGGTCGAGCACCTCCTGCGCCCGCGGCACCAGCTCCCGGGTGACCAGGTCGACGACGTGCAGCTCCTCCTCGACACCGAGGGTGAGCTCCTCGGCCCGGTGTGCCTCGCTCGCCGTGACGCTCAGAGATTCTGTCATGAGACCGCCTTGTTCCTAGCCCGACTTGACCCCGAGCCTCGCCATCACATGTGCCGATCCTGTTCCGTGCCCATTTCCAGCTCGCGCCGAACATCCGCGTCCCGCGACCTCAGGCTCGTGCGCACACCCTGTAATCTCGGCCCCGTTCTCTCACCGGGAGGTTTTGATGAGCAATGTCGTCGTGGTGACCGGCTCCGCCGGCCTGATCGGCTCCGAGTCCGTCCGGCACTTCGCCGGTCTCGGCATGGACGTGGTCGGCATCGACAACGACATGCGGCAGTACTTCTTCGGCACCGACGGCTCCACCCGGTGGAACCTCGACCGCCTGGTCAAAGAGGTCGGCGAGCGCTACACGCACCACAACATCGACATCCGGGACCGCGACGGCATCGCCGCCCTGCTGGCCCGCTACGGCAAGAGCATCGGCCTGGTGATCCACGCGGCGGCCCAGCCCAGCCACGACTGGGCGGCCAAGGAGCCGTTCACCGACTTCGACGTCAACGCCGGCGGCACCCTGAACATGCTGGAGGCGGTGCGCCAGCACGCTCCGAACGCCTCGTTCATCTTCACGTCGACCAACAAGGTGTACGGCGACACGCCCAACCGCCTGCCGCTGGTCGAGGAGGCCTCGCGGTACGAGCTCCCGGTCGGTCACGAGTTCTACGACGGCATCACCGAGGAGATGTCGATCGACCAGACCCTGCACTCGGTCTTCGGCGCCTCGAAGGTCGCGGCCGACGTCATGGTCCAGGAGTACGGCCGCTACTTCGACATGCCGACGGCCATCTTCCGCGGCGGCACACTGACCGGCCCCGGCCACTCGGCGGCCGAACTGCACGGCTTCCTGGCGTACGTGATGCGCTGCGTCATGGAACAGCGGACGTACCACATCTACGGCTACAAGGGGAAGATGGTCCGCGACGCCATCCACTCCCACGACCTGGTCACCGCGTTCGAGGCGTTCCACAAGGCGCCGCGGGTGGCCGAGGTCTACAACATGGGCGGCGGCCGCTACTCCAACTGCAGCCACATCGAGGCCTTCCAGATCGCCTCCGAGATCACCGGCCTCGAGGCGAAGACCGACTACGTCGACCAGGCCCGCACCGGCGACCACCAGTGGTGGATCAGCAGCACGGCCCGCTTCGAACAGCACTACCCCGACTGGAAGCTCACCTACGACGTCCCGGCCATCCTGCGCGAGATGTACGAGGCCAACCAGGACGTCTGGAAGCCCACCGCCTGACGGCCTGTGGACGACAACCCGCGCTGTGGATGACCACGGCGCGGGTTGTCGGCGTACCAGGGCTGTCTAGTGAACGGCGACCAGAACATCGGCCGATGGCTCCTCGACCGGCAACGACATCGGCCGTACGACCAGCCACAGCACCACGTTCGCGGCCGCCATCCCGCCGAAGACGATGATCGCCATCCCGGTCGACCCGTTGCCCAGCACGCCGACCAGCGGCGCGGCCAGCGCGCCCACCCCGAACTGGACCGCGCCGAGCAGGGCCGCCGCCGTGCCCGCGGCCTCGCCGTGCCGGGACAGGGCCAGCGCCGGCGCGTTCGGCATGGCCAGCCCCACCGCCGCCAGCACGATCCACAGCGGGATCAGCAGCCCCCACAGCCCGCCGAAGCCGGTCTCGGCCACGGCCAGCAGGGCCACACCGCCGAGCACGCCGACGACCAGGGCGAAGCCCAGGATCTGGGACGGCTGCCACCGGCGCAGCAGCCGCACGTTGAGCTGGGTGGCGCCGATCAGGCCGACCGCGCCGCCGGCGAACACGTACGCGAACTGCTG
Source organism: Paractinoplanes atraurantiacus (assembly GCF_900215205.1). GTDB lineage: Bacteria > Actinomycetota > Actinomycetes > Mycobacteriales > Micromonosporaceae > Actinoplanes > Actinoplanes atraurantiacus. The sequence continues at coordinate 83,879 of NZ_OBDY01000018.1, read as the reverse complement.
CTCGCTCATGCCGTACTCGTCCTGGAAGACGAATGTGCGGGCGTTACTGACCCCGCGAAGGGATCAGTAACGCCCGCGCTGTTTTCAGGCGAGTCCGTGCTCTGCGCTCCATGCTGGGAAGGCATAGGGCCTTCATGTCGGGCGGGGCCAAGGGCGTTGCTCCTACTGCTGTTTCACTCGGCAGGGAGGACCTGCATCGTGCGCTCCTCCATATTGATCTCCACTATGCCTCCGTTCTGGGCGGTGAGTGTTCGCCAGCACCGGTAGCCAGTCAGGATTGCCTGTTCCCAGTCGGCGGGTCGGCAGTTGCTGACTTCGAGGTGTGCCGTCATGGTCATGACGGTCTGAAGCAGCTCGTTGTCGACATGCTGTAGGTGGTCGAAGAAGCCGTGGCGGGACGCGTATGCGAACACTAGAGCTGACACGCCTTCTTCGATGGCAATGGCGCGGCCACCGTCTTCGGCCTCGTCAGTCGCGGGGTCGCTCTTTCGCTTGAGCTTCAGCAGTGCGCGCATGACCGGCGACCACCCCAGCACGGCAAGGTATGCGAGGTGGAAAGCGTCGTGGTAGCGGTAGTCGTCGTCAATGGTGGAAGCGTCGGTCAAGGGGTCACCGATCGGCGCACCGTCGCGGCTGATCTTGACTACGGTTCGTCCATCCGTAGGCCGTACGGTGGGAGTGAAGGTGAACGTCGTGCGCCGCGGAAGTTGTTCGGTGACCGGAAAATGCTCATCCAGCAAAGGCTCGTGCGGGTCGGAGGGCCGCCAGCGTTGCTTAGCTTTCTCGAGGCTCGCCGCTGCGACATCGTCGAGGTCAAGGCCGTAGCTGTTCGCCAGGTTTGCGGCGTACCAGAGGACGTCGCCGAGTTCCTCGCGGATCTCTTGCTTCCCGAGAGGGCGGCTGGCTCCGTCGCGCAGGTGCTTCTTGTAGGCGGTGGCCACTGAGCCGGCCTCGCCGAGTAGGCCAAGCAGCGGGACGACGACGGAGTCCTGTTCTGTTTGCGTGCCCTGCAGAGTCTTGACCGCCGCCTTCTGATAGCGACCGAAGTCCATGACACCCCTGTCTGATCATCCGACGTTCCGTCTGGTTTTCAGACGGCCGTTGTCGTATGATGACACACGGGGTCAGATTTGACGACAGTTCGATGAGGTGAGGGCAACGAGCGACATCAACCCCACGGTAGGCGACGTGATGTCCGCGATCATCAACGCGCTTGCCGTGCGACTGGAAGAACCTGCCGACGAACTGGAGGCACGGCTCTCCGCCGAAGGGCGGGAGCTACCCATTGATTCGATCTTCATTGCAGAGATTCTCACCGACATCGAAGCCAAGTATCAGATCAACGTCGCTGCGGATGCGGAAGCCGCGCGATCCGCGCGTTCGGTGCTCACCTTCGCAGAGACCGTCCATCGCATCATCACAGAAAGTTCATAGCCATGGAACAGCCAGAAACTCGGACAACAGATACCGAACTGCTTCGTCTTGGAGAGCGACTGAAGGCGACCCGTGAGTATCTGCACATGTCGCAGCAGTACGTGTCCCAAAATACCGGAATCCCGCGGAGCGCGGTAAGCGACATCGAGCGTGGGTTGCGACGCGTGGACAGCCTGGAACTCAAGAAGATCGCCCGGCTATATAGCCTACCTACCACCTATTTTCTGGACGAGAAAGCCGACGCCGACGTGGGCGAGCATGCCCTCGCGGGTCTTCCCCGAGCGCTCGCTGGCTTGACGGACGGCGACGTAGCTGAAGTCATGGAGTATGCCAAGTACCTGCGGTTCAAGCGCATCGCAGAGAGGAACGCCACCGATGACACCGCCGAGTCGTAGGCTGTCATGAACTGGCAGACCGCCAACGCCACCGCGATGCTGCGTGCTCCTCAGGTGCATCGTGACCTGGGTATTGACCGAAGCGGCTACGTCGATGTGTTTGCTGCGCTACGTGCCGCTGGGATTGAATGCATGGCGCAGAACCTGTCGAAACTGTTCGGGTTCTACGTCGGCCCTGACGACGACGGGCCGGCAGTCCTGCTCAACGCGTCTCTCGACGAGGTCAATCTGCGTCATACCGCGGCTCATGAACTCGGTCACCACGTCTTCGGGCATGGCAGTCGGGCGGACACCGAGCTCGACATCGCCGGACTGCAACCTCAGCGGCAATGGACGGCGGTCGAGAAACAGGCCGAAAGCTTCGCAGCTTGGTTTCTCATGCCTCTGCCGGCGGTAGATGCCGCCCTGCAGCGTATCGGGACTGACCAGGTGCGACAGCCTGAGCAGGCCTACGAGTTGGCACGCTGGCTCGGAACGTCCTACGCCGGAACGGTCCGTCACCTGCGCCGCTTGAAGAAGATCAGCGCGAGGGTGGCTACGTCGTGGCCGCAGGTCGCTCCGCAGCGTTTGAGGGCACGCATACACCGCGCCACCTTGCAACGGCCGAAGTCGCATTTGTTCCTTCTCCGGCCCTCGGCTCGCAACGGGCTTCTGCACGTCGCTGTCGGCGACCTGCTGCTTTTGCCGCCAGGCGCCCGCGCAGCCGATGTCCCAGAGGGCCTGGTTGCGGTGGAATCTGTTGAGTGGCCCAGTGACAGCACCTCGGCCGGGCCGACCGACCCGGACGACACCGCATGTGCTGCGTTGGAGGTCACCGAACAGTTCCGCCGCTCGTGCGAAATCGTCATTGTCCTGGCTGACGCGGACTCGTACCCCGTCAGCGTGATGGCCCCTGTCCGCCGCCGCGGCGCTGACGTCGCCTGGGGGACCGGCGCCGATGTCGAGACACCTACATCGGCCGACCGCGACTAAGGAGCTGGCATGCAAACCTTCACCGTCCAAGCGCCGGACGTCTCCACCGCATGGGTCCGCGCCTGCCGTTCACTGCTCGACATCCGTAACCACCGGGCTTTCCACACTGTCGTCCGCATCCTCGACCCGCAGCACGACGACCCGGCGGTACGCGCAGAACTCGATCGAATCCTCGCCGCTAAAGGCCTACAGCCGGTTCGCACCGTAGCCAACACTATCTTTCCCGCAGCGCTTGCGGCCAACTCGGCGTCACACGGCGACCTGGTCAACCGGTACAAGAACCTCTACCCAGCGCTGAAGCGCATGCATAAGAACAATGACTTGGGCACCTACTTTCACCGGCTGATCGACTACCCCGGCGCGGCCCACGGGGTGGACCAGATCGGCAAGGTCATCCGCCAGCTCCGTCTGCAGACGGAGAAAGCCAATCCCAAATCAGCATGTTACGAAGCCAACTTCGTCGATCCGTGGACAGACGATGACGGAGAGCCTTGGACCACGTCCACGCCCATCCGCGTACCGGGAAAAGACAACGGCATCATGAGATTCCCGTGCCTGAGTCACTGCTCTTTCCAGCTCGACAATCGCACCCGGCAGTTGCATCTTGCCGCGCTGTATCGCAGCCACTACATGGTAGAGAAGGCGTACGGCAACTACCTTGGCCTCGGTGCGCTGCTGGCCTACGTTGCACACCAGAGCGATCTTGAGCCGGGCACGTTAACCGTCACGGCCGGGTACGCCCAGCTAGATGGCAGTGCGATCAAGCTGTTGGTGCCACTGCTGAGCCAGACCGCTCCGATGCTGGCGGCCTGACGAGGTCAGAGGGCAGAAGATCAACCGTCAGCGCGCGTTCGGGCCGGAGGCGGCAGCGTTGATGCCCCATTTCGGCGGGAACCAGGTGGGCGTCTTCTCGGCAACGGCCTGGAACCGTTGTTTGATACGGGTCCGGCCGCTCAAACCCGAAATCTCGGGGTGCGCGACGCGCGCGTACTTGTCTACCTCGCAGAACAAGTTTTGGCAGTCGATCAGCTGCAGCGGCCGGCCCCGCAGCCCGCGGAAGCTAAGTCCCAGTCGCTGGAAGTGTTCCTCTTGGTGGTCGGCCATGTAGCGGATGATGTCGGCTTCCATGCCGACCGCTGCGGTCCCAAAGCATTTCCGGATGCCGTCACGCGCCCCGGGCCCGGGCACAACGAAATCCATCTCGCTGTAGTTGTAAGCGGCGGAGTAGTTCAGATCGATCAGATATTGATAGGCAAGGAAGTCACCGATGGCCGGATATCCGCGTAGGACGCTGAAGGCGGATCCTAACGACCCGGCGCCTCGTACCCGGTGAGGTGCGCTGGTGCGCATTAGCATCTCGAGCAGACGCAGGTGGTTGCCATGCTTACGGGCCTCGCCCAAAGATGGGGGAGGCACCACGTAGGCGGCTGAGTACAGGCGTTGCTTGCCGGCGAACGCCTCGCTGAGCACCGCGTTGTACCGATCGAAGGTGTAGCTCTTCCAGGATGGTTCACCGAACGCAGTAGTCAGCAGCTCCCATGTCGAGATCTTGTTGAAGATCTTGAACAGCAGCGTCCGGAAGAACACCTCCTCGACGTCCTGTGATCCGGAATATGAGACGTGTGTGATGAGGTACTGGCTGACCCGGTCGGCGGCCCGATAACAGTTCGTGAAACGGTGCCGACTCAAGATCGGGTCTTTGGTCCATGGTCCGGGCGTACCAGCGACTCGAGCCTCGTAGATTTCCTGCCGGGCTGCCGCGAATCTCCAGTAGGTGTCGAAGACCACGCTGGGGGAGAACCGGCGGCCCGCGATCCTGATGTCCGGAGGGCGTTCGCCCGCCGTGGCCTGCCCTTGGTGTGGAGACAGGCGAACGTGTTGGCTCCGTCCGAGCGCGGTGGGCGCCGTCGCGGTGATCATCTCGGCCGCCTTTCGTGACGCGATTCGCGTTACGTGTTGCACTATACCGGTATGCACAACGAGGTAGCGGTCGACCGCCGTTCAGTTTCGGCTGCGATCTTCGGCAACCGCGCCGTCGTGGACGTCATCCGCGCGATCGTGGAGTTGACCCGGATGAACAACAGTCTGGTCACCACTCGCATGGTCGCCCGCCATGCAGGCCTGAGCGACAGCATCGTGCGGCCAGTAATGCTCCGGCTGCAGTCAGCCGGCACACTCGCTGCCCAGCCGCGAGAGAGTGGTCCACGGTCTGTGTTGCACTACGAGGTCCAAGTAGGTGACCTGTGGCACGCCCTCCAGCAAGTCACAGAAGCGATGCCCGACTAGCTACCTATACCGGGTTGCCTCGCTGCGAGAGGGTCAGGCGCGTGGGGTCAGTCCACGCGCCACCAGCTCCTCGATGATGAAGGCGTGCACCTGATCAACCGGTAGATCCGGAACGGCGACCGCCACATCCGAGTGCCGACGCATCAGCGCGCGGTAGCCCGACGCGACGGCATCAGAGTTGTTGGCGTCGTCGGCGTGAGGATCTAGGAAGACGAAAACGACGGCGGCGTCGATCGGCGCCCATACAGCATTGATCAATCGGCTGAAATCAGCCTCAGACAGACCGGACTGCTGCACGGAGCCGCCATACCAGCCGTAGGCCATGGTTGACCACCACCAGCGGTCCAATATCAGTGCCTTGCTCTCCGCGGCGGCAAGGAGAACTTCGTGATTCTCAGCGTGGCAGGCAAGATGGGCGAGCTGCGTCGCGAGCCCCGAATCAGGGCGGTCGTTCTCGAGTAACGAATAGACTCCCTGAGTAAACGACGTCACCCCTGACGGCATGTGGACCAGCTGCGCGCACGACGGTTCCAGAACTTGCTCGAGCATGGCCAGCTGCGTGCTCTTACCGGCACGATCAAGGCCTTCGAAGATTACAACGGATCCTGGCGCCAACCTCAAGTCATCAGTCACATAGAAGATTGTGTATCGAAGCTCGATCTGACTCCAGCCACGCTGAGCTGGCAATTTCGTTGCCGCGTGCGAGCCCAGCCGTTGGTTTGGGTTTGCTGCGTCGCCGGCGGCGGACCTCCGATAGTTGGCCTTGGTCGAGATGCCCAGTCAGCGAGCTGGGACAAGCTCACTGAGCCCCTCTGGATCATCGGTCTCGTACGCTGGCTGAGTGGACGCGTTCGATGTGCGGCGGCTGACCGATGTTGATTTCGAGGCCCTATGTAAGGACCTTCTCGGAGAGGTTCACGGCGTTCGGTTCGAAATATACGCGCAAGGCCGCGATGGTGGGATTGACCTTAAATATACCGAACCGGGCGGCGGTGTCTGGATTGTCCAATGTAAACACTGGTGGCGATCCGGTGCTGACGCGCTCATTAGGTCTGTCAGGCAGAAAGAGAAAGCAAAGGTCGACCGTCTAAATCCCGAAAGGTACCTTCTCGCAACTTCAGCAGATCTCACGCCGGGCAATAAGCAAAGTCTTCAAGAAGTTCTCAAGCCGCATGTCGCGACCACTGGCGACATCTGGGGGAGTAAAGACCTCATCGAGGAGCTGCGACAGCGGGATGAGGTGGTGCAGCGGCACATGCGTCTCTGGATTAACAGCGCCACGGTGCTCCAAGCCATGCTGACCCGGAGTACTCGAATGCGTTCGTCCATGGTTCAGGAAGAACTCGAGGACAACTTGCGGACCTTCGTGCCAAACGAAGGATTCCCCCGAGCTGTCGCCGTACTCCGGCAGCGGCATGTCTGCATCATTGCTGGCATCCCTGGCGTGGGTAAAACAACCCTTGCGCAAGCTCTTGCTGCAGCATACATACGCGACGGATTCGAACTTGTCGACATAGGTGGAGACATTGAACAGGCTCTAGAGGTATGGGTCGACCATAAACCGCAAATATTTTACTACGACGATTTTCTTGGACAGACAACGCTGGATGACAAGCTGGGGGCAAATCAAGATGTTCGTCTCATAAACTTCTTTCGGAAGGTCGAAAGAAGTGCCAACAAACGCATTGTCCTAACGACTCGCGAGTATATTCTTGAGCATGCCCGTCAGCGATATGAGCGCCTAGCGAACGCGGACTTCGATCCGTTCACTTGCGTGATCGAACTAGACGATTACAATGACCTGGTCAGGGCTAAAGTCCTTTACAACCATCTCTACTTCGCGAACCTCGCCGAACGTCAACTTACCGAATTTGTCGAACCGGCACGCCATCGCGCCATTCTTGAACACCCGAACTTCAGTCCTCGCTTGATATCCCTAGCCCTGGCGAACGCTGTGACTTCAACTGGCAGTGCCTTTCACTCGTTACGAGGAGGCCTGGATAACCCGAACAAGCTCTGGCAACACGTTATCCGATTCCAGCTTGACGAACACCAGGTTTCCGTGCTTGAGGCGCTTTACTGTTTGCCGGCAGCGACGGTGGATAGGTTGCGTAATGCCTGGACGGATCTCTGTAAACAAAAGGGTCTTTCGGTTGGGGCATCGCGATTCCGCAATGCCCTTGAGGTTCTGGAGGGAACGCTTATACGAATCGGCGGACTGAATCATGAGTCGACGGTTTCGTTCACCAATCCCTCCCTGCGAGACTATATGGATCGGCATATCACTGAAGACGTCGACGTTCTAGAGCCGCTGCTTCGTAGCGCAGTCCACTTCGAGCAGGTGCAGATTCTCTCCATCGCATGCCGCTCGATAGCGTCTCCGCCTGTGACTAGACCGCAGGATCTGATTAGTCGGCGTCTTATGGAACTGATAGACCGTCCTCCACTGGTTGGGGCGTTAGTGGAGGCGCTGCCCGAGCGTTATGCAACGTTACTGCAGGTTGCAAATAGTATCGGACCACAGTCTTTAGCGCTCGTTGTGCTTGAGCGACTCTCCGTCGACGTTGATTCGGTGGTGGATGACTGTCACAACCTTGACTCCCTGGTCGCTCTCCTTGAAGTCGTTTCAGAGTCTGAGTTCGCCAACGAGGAGTACCCATATTTGCCAGATGAGCTTGGGGTGGCCTTGCTGCGAAAGATTGAAGAGAGCGCTATCGACTGGGATTCAGCTATTCGCGCTCGAGATGCGATTGCTGCACTGGAGCATCATGATTGGTTCGATTCTGGAGCAGCGGAGCGCGTGGAAGAGATCGTGCGCGAATCTGCCGTTACGCTTATTGAGGCGTGGCGGGAAGGTGACAGAGCCGTTCGTGAACGTACTGACATGTACGAAGTACTCGAGCACGCCGACGATCGTCTTGTTCCTGACGATTACGGCAACTGGTACTCTCCGGCAGAAGCCTTTAGTAATTTTATTAGTCTTGTTGAAGATCATCCTTTCACCGGTGAGGTTCCGCGCAAACCCGGAATCCATCAGAATAACCATTGGCCAGAAATTGCTCAACTCTTCGAGCGTCTCCTAGAGCCGAGGTTGCTTGATAGCGGCCAGCCATCCGAGGCTGGGTAACGCTGCGCGATGCGGAGCCGCATATGGGGCGATGAACTCGGCGAGAGGATGGCGGTCGGCTACGTCCGGGTGTCAGATGTCTGTGGTCGTGGTGATGGGTTGTTGTCGCCGGAGTTGCAGCGGTACGCGATCGAGCAGTACGCGGCACGGCACCGGATCACGGTCGTCGAGTGGGTCATCGAGCTCGACGCGTCCGGTCGGGCGTTCCAGAACCGCCGGATCGACGCGATCGTCGACGGCGTCTCGGCCGGGCGGTGGTCGTGTGTGCTGCTCTGGAAGTGGTCGCGGTGGGGCCGGAACCTTCGCGACAGCCTGGTTTACCTCGACCGGATAGAGACGGCCGGTGGCGTCGTACGCTCGGTTACGGAAGATCTCGATCAGCGCAGCGGGTTCGGCCGGTTTACCCGTGACGAACTGTTGTCGATCGCCGAGCTGCAGTCGGATCTGATCGCGGACGGCTGGAAAGAAGTCCATGAGCAGCGCCGCCGTGCCGGTCTGCCCCACACCAGCGGCCCCCGCTGGGGCTATGAGTACCGCGACAGCCGATACGTGATCGACTCTGCAGCCGCAGGGCATCTGCTCGACGCCTACACCTGCTATATCGAGGGCGTCTCTCATCGGGCTCTCGCGTTGCGCTGGAACGATGCCGGCCTGCGTACCGCCGTCGGCAATTTGTGGTCCGGGCAGTCGCTGGCGCGGATGATGGATACCGGTTTCGCCGCCGGCCTCATCCGCGAGCGCCCCGACCCTGCGATAGCCGCGGGCACCCGCAGGGGGAGCACCGCGTCAGTCTGCTGGCGTCCCGGCGCTCATGAGCCGATCATCGGCCTCGACCTCTGGCGGCGATATCTGGAACGCCGACGTGCTCGGCCGGCCGCGGGCGGACGCGTCACGGCGGTGGTGCACCCATTGTCCGGACTGCTGCGCTGCGGGTTCGACGGATGCGGCGCCCGGATGGTCACCACGTACGCGGGCCGGAACAAGACCCACTCGTGGGTGTGCCCCCGTGCCCGAGACCAACGGACCCACGCGTTCAACTCGGTCTCGAATCGACGTGCCATGACCGACGTGCGGGCATGGGCGGCCATCCAGCAGAGCCACCAGGATCGAAACGGTGCGCTGGCCGTTTACCGTGCCGCCGCCAACGACCTCGAAGAGCTTGACACGCAGATCGAGCGGCTCAGGCAAGAGCGGTATCGGCTGACTGACGTCTACACCGACGGCGACATCACCCGAACCGAGTTCCGGGCGATCAAAGACGAGATCGGGGCCGCGATCCAGCACCTCGGCCAGCGCGCGGTCGCCATCCTCGAACAGCAACCAGCCGCCGGCGACAACCTCGACCAGGCACTCGTGCGGCTTAACGCCGACTGGGACCAGCTGCTACCCGCCGAGCACCGCGACGCGTTGGCCGCCGTGTTGCACCACGTGCTCGTCATGCCCGGCAAGATCCAGCCGGCCGACAAGTGGGCTCAGCCCACGATCGACCCGGCGCCCTGACAACCGAGCGTTCGACACCGCGAGACCACCGGCGCGCGGCACGAGCGCAAGCGGAATATCAGCTGCTAGGAGGCCAAATCCCGATCTTGTGACCGTTATTACCAACCGCCCCTCTGACGGAAGAACCTAGGCGCTCGACGGCTTGTCGCAGTTGTGGCCGAAACTCGCACCGTAACCCCGCCCGAAGACGACCTGTCACCCGGAGAGCTGCTTCCCTCGGGACGCCGGTTCCGGATTGTTCTCGTGCTCGGATTCCTGACCGCGCTCGGTCCGCTCACCATCGACATGTACCTGCCTGCACTGCCAACCATCACCGACGACTTCGGCGCCACCGCGGCCGCTGTCCAGCTCACCCTGACCGGCACCCTGGTCGGCCTCGCGTTCGGGCAGCTTCTGGTCGGCCCGCTCTCGGACGCGGTCGGACGGCGGGTGCCGCTGCTCGCCGGGGTCGGCGTCCACCTGATCGCCTCCCTGCTATGCGTCATCGCACCCAACCTGGCAACCCTCGGCACGCTGCGCGTTCTGCAAGGCCTCGGCGCGGCGGCGGCCTCGGTGGTGGCGATGGCGGTCGTGCGTGACCTGTTCAGCGGGTTCGCCGCAGCTCGGCTGTTCTCTCGGCTCATGCTGGTGGTGGGCGTCGCCCCGATCCTCGCCCCCACCATCGGCGGGCAAACCCTGCAGTTCACCTCGTGGCGGGGCGTGTTTGTCGTGCTGACCCTCGCTGCGGCCGCGATCATGGCGGCCACCGCGATCGTGCTGCCCGAGACCCTGCCTGTCGAACGCCGCCGCAACGGCGGGATCGCCGGCACCATCCGCGACTACGGCCGTCTGTTCACCGACCGGGTGTACGTCGGCCTGATCCTGGTGGCCGGCCTGGCGATGGCAGCCCTGTTCGCCTACGTCAGTGGCTCCTCTTACGTTCTGCAGGACGACTTCGGCCTCAGCGAACAGCAATTCGCGTACGTCTTCGCCGGCGGCGCTGTCGGCCTGATCGGCGCCACCCAGTTCAACGTGCGGCTACTGCGCCGCTGGACACCCCAGCAGATTCTGGCCACCTCACTGCTGGCAGGCCTCGCCTTTGGCCTCGTACTACTCATCCTGTCCGTCACCGAGATCGGCGGCCTGGTCGGCATCCTGATCCCGCTATGGCTGGTCCTCGCGATGGTCGGGCTAGCCATGCCCAACGCCCCCGCTCTGGCCCTGTCCCGCCATGGCGAGGCTGCCGGCACCGCCGCCGCGCTGCTCGGTGCCGTGCAGTTCGGTGTCGGCGCTCTTGCCGCACCGCTGGTCGGTGTCCTCGGCGTTGGCGCAATCGCGATGGCCGTCGTGGTCTTCGGCGGCATGCTCGCCGCTACCCTCGTCTGTTTCCTGGTAGTCCAACCGCACCGCCTGCCCGTCGAGCAGCCGGAAACGGTCGTCGCGCTCGTTCACTAGGGCATGCCCGGAACGGCGGTCGGTATCGAGGACCGGCCGCCGTTGTGGCTTCCGAACGGACTGCCATCGTGCGCAAGATCTGCCGCTGGGCTGGATCCCGTTACCAGCTATCAATAGGCGGCAGCCGACAGGCACGACAGCTCCGGCGCCTCAACAACCCTCGATGTGGGGCGACTGGCTACTGTGACGCCGTGGAGAAGCCCCCATCGAAAAGCACTGGCCGCGAAGCAACCGAGAAGGCCATCGAGGCTGGCCTAAATCTAGTACCTCTCGCGGGCGGCCCTTTGGGCGTGGCGTTCGCCTACGCCGTGAGCTTCACCTACAACCGCCGCATGACCCAGTGGCTTGAGGACCTGGCAGAGGCCGTAGACGATCTCGCCGAACAAGTCGACGGCATGGACCTTGAGAACCTGGCAGGTAACGACAACTTCGTCGACGCCGTAGCGTCCGCGACGCAAGCCGCCACCCGAACCCATCAGGCTTTAAAGATCGCCGCACTTCGTAACGCCGTGCTCAACAGCGCGCTCCCGGGCGCGCCAGACGCCGACATGCAGTTGATCTTCCTTCGCTGGATCGAGGACTACACCGCAGCCCACCTCCAAATGCTCACCCTTCTAAACGACCCGCAAGGGTGGTACGCCCAGCGAGGCATCCCCACCAGGAAGGACGTCCTCTCCGGATCTCGACGCAAGGTCATCGAAGAGGGCATCCCTGACTTCGCGGGACAAGACGAGTTCAACGACCTGATCGTGCGTGATCTCTCGAACGCCGGCCTCGTGCGGATCGGCAACCTCAACGGCATGATCAGCGGAAACGGCATGTACCAGCCGGTCACGTCGGACCTGGCAGCTCAGTTCATCAAGTTCATCACGGACCCCCGTACCTAGGCCGGATCCACATCCAGTTGAGTCCCGCGAGGTGGCGCGATGATCCCGCTGAGTGGTCTCTACCCTAGGCGGATGTTGCTCGCTGTGGTGCCTCAGGTTGACGTCGTGCCTGACGGATTCGACTGGTGGAACGGGTTGTCTGGCACGGGCGGGTTCGTCGCAGCGATCGTGGCGATCGTCATCGCGGTGCGTGCTCAGCGGACAGCTGACCAAGCGGTCACCACCGAGCGGCGCCGCGTGTTCGAGCTAGAGCTGCTCCGGGAGTTGGCGAAGGACCTCGACAACGGTCTGGCGGAGCGCGCTCTGAAGGAACCAGCCGTGCTGCGCGGGTACGAGTTTCGCCTGAACCTGCTGTCGGCGCGCCTGCAATCTTGGGACCAGCTTGCCGCCGCAGGCGACTTCGCCGAAGTCATGGCGGCGGTGGGCTTCGAGAACGGCGGCGAGCTGCAGCGCCGGATGGCGGACTTGACCATTGCCAAGTCGAGGCTGCCCGACTTGATCGAATCCAGCCGATCGCTCATCAACCTCATGCCCGCGTCACCATCCGCCATCCGCCTCCGAGAACAGATCGCCGAGTTCGTGTCCGACGTACCGACGCAGGCCCAGCCGGAGGTTTGGGGGATGATCACCGGGCAGCTCAGGGAATTGCTTGCCGAGGTGGAGACGGCGCAGCCTGAGGCGGTCAGGAGACGCGACGAGGTTGTCGATCGAGCTCTTGCCGAAGTGCAGCGGCGGCTGCGATGGGACGTGCAGCAGGCGATTCTCGCGAGAGTGGAGGCTCAGCCGGGAGCGCTGGGGCGGCCCCAGAGCGTCGGCCCACGACGGCCACGATGACGGTGACCACTCGGCCGGATCCCCTAAGAGCTAAGAGGCGACCCGAGCCACTGCGTCGGTGAAGGTCCGTCCAGCCATGGGCCGGCCACGAGGCTACGGTTCAGTCTCGTGGCCGGCCCGCAGGGGCAGGGCTAACTTGGGAGCGTCATCGCCAACGGCCGATCCGGAACAATCATCGGGTGCGCTGAGCCACAAGATGGGCTAAGCGCATACGCTACCCAGCCCTCGCAGAGGCGCACGACCTCAACCTCCAGGTCAGAACGCAAAGGAAGAACCGTCAACGCATACCAGTCTGCCCGCCGATCGACGTGGCCAACGAGGTGCTCGCGCAACCGATCGCGGACGGCGGCCCGTGACCTCAGCCGGCGGACGCTCCCGACATACCGGCAACGCCCGTATACGTCCCAGACCACATACACCGCCGCTGAAGGGGTGACCGACGCACGTTCACCGGCTCGGACCGTCATGGTGATCGGCAGCCCAGACAACACCGGAGCAGCGACCTGAACGGCTGTATCGATCTTTGCGACCATGGCCGCGTGCGGCCTCACTGCTCGTCCTCAAGAGCCTCGTCGTCCTCGTCGTCGTCGAGGATCAGCGGCTCGGAGGGACCGTGCGCGTTCAGCTTGTCCCGGGCGTCCTGCAGCTGCCCCTTGATCATGGTGATCGAGTCGTAGCTACCGAACACATCGACCCCGCTGGACTGGGCCAACAGGATGAGCCGGTCGACGGCATCCAGCGCGGACCGGGCGCTCCCGTGCAGCTGCTCCCGCAGCCGCTGCGGCTCGGGCTTGGCCTGCGTATCCGGCACATTCGCCCCAGCCGCGGCGATCTCGGTCGCGGCCTTCACGGGGTCGGCGGTGACGACGACGTCCCACTCCATCTCCACGCTGACCTGGGTGCCGTTGGCGTCGCGGACCGGGTCACCGTCAGCGTACGAACCGTCCGGCGCGTCCTGGGAGTAGAACCGCTTCGCGGGCTTGCCAGTCACGTGCGAGACCGCCAGCGAGTGCAGCGTGCGCAGTCCTCCGGCCGTGCCGGCGAGCATCTCGACGACCCGGTACGGCCGGGTCCGGAACGGCACGGTGCGCATGGCACGCTTGCCATCGCTGGTCTGCTTGGACCCCCGGTCCCGGGTGATCAAGCCGCCGAGCATCCCAGCGGTGCCGCCGAGCACACACAGCTGAGCGATCGCGTTGGTGTCGCCGCCCAGCGCATTCTTGAGCAGGTCGTCAAGAACCTCGATGGCCGAGGTTCCACCGGTAAGCGCCCACTTGTAGTCCCAGACCCGGTCGGCGATCGGACCGCCGTCGCTGAAGGCGTTGATCGCGACGGTGATGGTCGGTGACGACCGGTACCCGGACAGCGCGGTGGAGGCGATCTGCCGACCCACCAGCAGCCGGGTCGGGTTGCGGCTGTTGAACTCCTCCCGGAACAGCGACCTCATGCCGTCGTACCAGGGATTGAGAACGGCCTGCACCGTCAGCGCCGCGGCCCACAGCCGATGCGGCGGCAGCCCGAGCAGCGCGTGCATCTCCTGCACGCTGCACCGGCCCTCGATCACCCTCCGCTGGTCGGCCGTCAGATATCCCATGCTGACCGCGCGGCGCAGCAGCCGAGCCATGCCCTGCTCCGCCTGGGCCGCGTCATCCCACGGGGTCGCGTCTGTGTGAATCGTCGCGATCAGGTCCTCGCGGGCGGCGACAAGGTCGGTCAGCGGTGTGTCATCGCTCGCGCGCCGCCCGCCGACCACGATGATGGTCGGAGCCGTCAGGGTGTGCCCCAGTCGAATCGTGTTCTCGGTCAGGGTGTCTTCAAGCAGGCCCTGGTTGATGATGTCGACCCGGTCGGTGATGGCCTCGCGGACTTGGCGCTGAGTGGCACGCTTCCATGCGTTGCCGGCCGGCACGCCGACTACCGCCGCGATGCATGCCGCGGCCGCCTCGTCGACGTTCCCCCCGGTACGGGCCTTCCACATGGAAACGAACCGTGAGTTCCCGTCGATAATCACCAGGTAGTACTCGTCGTCGGAGCCATCCCTGAACCGGATCCGGATCGGGACGAGCAATAGGGCTTCTTTCACCCCGGACTGCAGGATGCTGTCGGTGTAGTCGTTCTTCACGGCCGGCCCGTCCGGGCCCGTCTTGACGAACGCCTCCCGGATCCGCGCAGCGAACTCGTGGTGGTCGTCGACCTCAAGTTCGAGCATGGCCCAATAGCCGTGCGGGCCGACCGCGGTGCCCATCTTCACCGCTGGCAGTTCGTTGCTCTCGATATCGAGCTGGTTGTGCAGCGTGTACTGCCAGCGGGCGCCAGCGAGGTCGGGAATGCAGCCCATCTCGATGTACCGGTCGTGCTGCGGGGTGACGAACGCGGTGCCCTCGCTGACGCTCTTACGGTTGAGAAGCGAGGTGGGGCTGCCATCCGGAGCGGGGTGGGTCTCGGTCAGCATCCGGAACCGAACCGGGTCGGTGAGTCCGGCGGTGATCACCCCGGCCGCCTCGTCCGGCAGGTTCACGTACGGGTTCTTTAGCAGCGCGGTACGAACCGGGGCCAGGGTCTTCGCCACGGCGGGCGGTACCGCCTTGGCCGGCCGGTGCTTAAGCGCGGGGAACGAGCTGTCGCCGCGGTTCTTGTCCGCGGGGCCGTCCTGGGGATCGAACTTCGGAGTTGCCACGTAAGCCGCCTCTCAACGGTCCTACGCGCGTGCAGCCAGGCTGCAGGCCGAGACGCGACATTGGCCCCGACCCCGCCGCCGCCAATGAAGGCAGGCATCCATCCGACGTCAACGCCTAGATCATTTTTCTAGGGTCGATCGTCGGCCGGCTCGGTGTTGCCGTCTGTCCGGGGCGACATCTGGTCCGCCGGCCCCAACGCAGGCAGCCGGGATACCCGCCGATAGGCGAGGCCAGACATCGCACAACGCCGCAGCTCAAGGTGCTGCAACGCCCGGAATTTCGGGCCGCCGAAGCGGTGCGCGGTCGAAACCCGCAGGTCCCGACCGCCGCATGCTACACCGGTACGCGTCTGAAGTGGACGACTGCTAGTGAGTGTCGAACGGTGGCAGTCTCCTGGTATTACCTGCCCGCCATGGTTGCGAGCGGCTGGCGCGAGTCGACCGCCGCTCCAGCGACCTTCGATCACGCGAACCTTTGCACTTTGAATTTATTCACGAACGACGAGCCACTGACGTACGCGAAGAGCGCCGAGAACGCGAGCCCGGCGACCAGGATGAGCCCGACGTACGCCCGGTCGGTGAACAGCCGTCCGTAGTCGCGCAGCGTGCCGACCAGGCCGCCGTTGCGGCGCCGCTCGACCGGCAGGGTCTCGGGCAGCACCAGCGCCGTGGCCGTCATGATGGCCGCGCCGGCCAGGGTGAGCACGACGAAGACGCCGCGCCACGAGGTCCAGTTGAGGACCGTGCCGCCGATGGTCGGGGCCAGGATCGGGGCGACGCCGATGACCAGCATCAGGCGCGAGAAGAGCTTTGCCGCGGCCAGCCCGGTGAACAGGTCGCGGACGATCGCCATGCCGATGACGGCGGCGGCCGCGGCGCCCAGGCCCTGAAGGACGCGCAGCGTGCCCAGGACGGCCAGGTTGGGCGCGACCACGCAGAGCACCGAGGCCAGGATGTGCACGCCGACGCCGGCCAGCAGCGGCAGGCGGCGGCCCACGGCGTCGGAGAGCGGGCCGACGATCAGCTGACCGAGCGCCAGGCCGACCAGGGTGCCGGTGAGCGTGAGCTGCACGGCGGCGTCGGTGGTGTGCAGGTCCGTGGTGATCGTCGGTAGGGACGGAAGGTACATGTCGATGGTCAGCGGCCCGAGCGCGGACAGGAATCCGAGAACGAGAACGATCCGGAGCCTGCGGCCGGCGGGCAGGAGATCACCAGGAGATTGCATGACTAGTGACAAGTTGTCTGCGGCACCAATTCTTCCGGGCCGTAACAGTCCTCACAGATACACCGAATGGTGGAAATGCATTTGACGTCTGTGCTGGTAGTGACCGTACACACGTTGTCGATGCCGCCGAGGAGGAGTTGTGTTGACGGCGTACGTGTAAGGAACCAGTGAAAGGCGGACCATGGCCCTGCGTCCCGGAGCCCGGGCCTGGGCGGTGTGGGCCGTCGGCCTCGCCGCGTACGTTCTCGCGGTCCTCAACCGCACGTCGCTCGGTGTCGCCGGGCTCGACGCGCAGGACCGCTTCCACATCGGCGCCGGCGCGCTCGCCTCGTTCGCCGTCCTCCAGCTTCTCGTCTACGCCGGCCTCCAGGTGCCGGTCGGCCTGCTGCTCGACCGCTTCGGCTCGCTGCGGCTGATCGTCACCGGCGGCGTGCTGATGGCGGCGGGACAGGCCCTGATGGCCACCACCGACAGCGTGGGCGGGGCCATCGCGGCCCGCGTCCTGGTCGGCGCCGGCGACGCGATGACCTTCATCAGCGTCCTGCGGCTGGTGCCGCAGTGGTTCCCGGCCCGGCGGGTGCCGGTGGTCACGCAGCTCACCGGCATCGTCGGGCAGGCCGGGCAGGTGCTCTCGGCCGTGCCGCTGGCCGCCCTGCTGGCCGGCCCGGGCTGGGGCACCGCGTTCCTGTCGGCGGCCGGGCTCGGCGTCTTCGTGGCGGTGGTCGCCTTCGCGGCCCTGCACGACACCCCCGAGCGCAAGATCAGCAGCGGCGAGGCGCTCACCCTCTCCCAGCTGCGCTCCGACCTGAGCAGCGCCTGGCGGCACCCGGGCACCCGGCTCGGGCTGTGGACCCACTTCACGACCCAGTTCACCGGTACGGTGTTCGCGCTGATGTGGGGCTTCCCGTTCCTCATCGCCGGGCAGGGCCTGGCCCGCGAGACGGCTAGCACGCTGCTCACGCTCTTCGTGCTGGTCGGCATGGCCGCCGGCCCGCTGCTGGGCGTGCTGGTCCAGCGCTATCCGCTGCGCCGGTCGTACCTGGTGCTGGGCATCGTCTTCGCCAACGCGGCCGGCTGGGGCCTCGTGCTGGCCTGGCCCGGGCACGCGCCGATGGCGGTGCTGGTGCTGCTGATCGTCGCCCTGGGCATCGGCGGTCCGGGCTCGATGATCGGGTTCGATTACGCTCGTACGTTCAACCCGCCGCACCGCCTCGGCACGGCGACCGGCGTGGTCAACGTTGGCGGCTTCGTCGCCTCGCTGCTCTCGATCGAGCTGATCGGGCTGATCCTGGACGCCCGCACCGGCGGCTCGGCGGACTACGACATCGCCGACTTCAAAATCGCCATGGCGGTCCAGTACGTGTTCATGGCCGTCGGTCTCGCCGGCATCCTCCGTACGCGCAGGCTGGCCCGGCTGCGGATGGCCGAGGAGGGCATCGTGGTCCGCCCGCTCCGTCAGGTGATCGCCGAGCGACGGGGTTTAGCGATCCGCCGGGAGGTAAAGGCGAAGGCCTGACAAAGCAGGAGAGACGGACTGAGGAGGACATGACCGAGCAAGCACCGGGCCACCGGCCCGGCATCGACGTGACGAAGACCATCGCCGGCACCTTGGCCGCGGTTTCCGCGGCCTTCCTGGGATCGTTCCTGGGCGTGGCCGGCACCCTGATCGGGGCCGCCGTGGCCAGCATCGTCGGCTCTGTGGGAACGGAGCTCTACCAGCGCTGGCTCAACCGGGGCACCGAGCGGATCAAGTCGACTTTCGTGACCGCCCCCGCCGCGATCGGCACGCCCGAGGTCGCCGCCGCGGCCGAGGAGAGCCCTTCCGGGCCCCCTCCGAGGATCCGCTGGCAGCGGGTGGCCATGGTCGCCGGCGCGTTCTTCGTGCTGGCGATCGGCTCACTGACCGCCTTCGAGCTGGTCGCGGGCCGGAGCGCCGCCGACGTGGTGCAGAACAAGGCCAGCTCGAGCTCGACGATCGGCATTCCGCTCCGCTCCACCCACTCCGACAAATCCAACAAGTCGGATGAGTCGCCGGTGCCGGCGGAGTCGGCTTCCCCTTCGGAGACGCCGGACCAGAAGGACCAGACCGGACCGGCCGAGTCGCCCGCGCCGGAGCAGTCGGGGACGACCACGGAGTCGCCCGCGCCGGCTGACGGGTCCACGGAGGAGCCCACGGACGCGCCGACCACCGACGCACCCACCACTGACGCGCCGGCCCCGGCTGACGAGCAGCCCCAGGACGGGGACACTCAGCAGGACGGGCAGACCCCGCAGCAGCAGGGTGACGCCGGACCCACCGCACAGTCGGGAGAGTAATGGACGCCAAGGACATCCTCACCGAGGCTTTCGGGCGGCTGCCCGAGCTGGTGCACACGGCCGTCGACGGCCTCACCCCCGAGCAGCTGCGCCACCGTCCCGCCGAGGAGGCCAACTCGATCGGCTGGCTGATCTGGCACCTCACCCGGGTCCAGGACGACCACGTGGCCGAGGTGATGGGCGCCGAGCAGATCTACGCCACCGGAGACTGGGCTCCCCGCTTCGGCCTGAAGGACGCCACCGAGACGGGCTACGGCCACGACGCGGCCCAGGTGGCCGCGGTGGCGCCGGAGAGCGCCCAGGCGCTCGTGGATTACTACACAGCGGTGCACGAGCGCACGCTCGGCTATCTCGCCGGCCTCTCCGAGGCCGACCTCGACCGGGTGGTCGACGAGCGCTGGGATCCCCCGGTGACTTTGGGCGTACGCCTGGTGAGCGTCTACGACGACGACGCCCAGCACGCGGGCCAGGCCGCCTACGTCCGCGGCCTGCTCTGACCCCGGCCGTCAGGCGCCGAGCGGGGCGAGCTGGCGGCAGCGGCGCCGGGCCGGGGCCGCTGAGCGGGTGACGGGGGCCAGGGCCGGGCGGCGGCAGTAGTAGACGAGGGCCGGTGGCAGGTTGGCCCACACGGTGCGGCCGAGCAGGACCTCGTCGAACCAGCTGTCGAGCGCGCCCCGCAGGCGGCGGGCCGGCGCCGCCCAGCGCAGGTGCACGTAGGCGAACGTGGTGAAAGCGCCGCCCGGCGCGAGGGCCCGCACGGCGGCGGCCAGGATGTCGCGCTGACGGTCGGGGGCGAAGGCGGCCCACGGCAACCCGCTGACGATGACGTCGGCGCCGGCCAGGCCCCGCTCGGCCAGCAGTTCGGGCAGGGCGCCGGCGTCGGCCGTGATCACTTCCACCTTGGGGTGGCGGGCGGCGAGCTGCTCGGCCAGGCGTGGGTTGATCTCGATGGCCAGGTGCCGCCCGCGGCCGCCCAGGCGGCGCTGGATGGCCTCGGTGAACGGCCCCGTGCCGGGCCCGAGCTCGACCACGACCGGCTCACCCGTGCTGGGGATCGGCGCGACGGCGAGCTCGGACAGGGCGGCCCCGCTCGGCGCGACGGCGCCGACTTCCCACGGGCGACGAAGGAATTCCGAAAGCAAAGACATCGCAACCTGCCTGCTAAGGTAAGTGGAGGATTACTCCACCTAAGATATGGAGGAATCCTCCACTTCGCAAGATTGCCTGAGAGCGGTCTCAGCCAGCACGGACGAGCGAAGGGTAGGCGACAGTGACGCAGGAGAAGCCGATGCGGGCGGATGCTCGCCGCAAGCGGGAGGCGATCATCGCGGCCGCCGTTGAGGTGTTTCGGGAGCGTGGCGTCGAGATCGCGCTCGACGAGGTGGCTCGCCGGGCCAACGTCGGCATCGCCACGCTCTACCGGCACTTTCCGACGCGCGAGGCTCTGATCGCCGGGGCGTACCGGCACGAGATCGGCCGGCTCTGCGGTGGCGCCGATGAACTGCTGGCCGCCATGCCCGCCGACGAGGCCATGAAAGCCTGGATGCGGCGATTCATCGGCAACGCTCAGGGCAAGCCCGGCCTGGCCATGGCCCTCAAGTCGATCGTCAAGGCCACCGACGCCGAAGGGCTGGCCGCCACGCACGACGAGGTCTATGCCGCCCTGCAGAAGTTTCTCGACGCCGGCTATCGGGACGGGATCTTCGCCTCGCGGATCGAAGCGGCCGTGCTGGCCAACGCCCTGAGCGGCATCAGCCTCGCCAACGACGCCGCCGGCCGGGAAGCGCAGGCCGCCGCGATCATCGATCTGACCGTCAACGGCCTGCGCTATCCGAGTTGAGTCAGGCCGAGGCGGGCTCGTTCAGCGGCAGCCGGACCTTGAACTTCGTGTCGCCCGGCTTCGACTCCAGCTTGATGTCGCCGCCGTGGCCGTTCACCACGATCCGGTAGGAGATGTCCAGGCCCAGGCCCGTACCCTCGCCCACCGGCTTCGTCGTGAAGAACGGCTCGAAGACCCTCTTCTTCAGCTCGTCGGGCACGCCCGGCCCGGTGTCGCCGACCGCGACGATCACGTGGTCGTCCTCGCGGTAGGTCTTGATCGTCAGGGTGCCGGCGCCGTTCATGGCCTGCACCGCGTTGTCGATCAGGTTGGTCCAGACCTGGTTGAGCTCGGCCGGGTGGGCCGGGATCTGCGGGAGCGTGCGGTCGTAGTCCTTGACCACCTTCACCCCCGTGCCGATCTTGTGGGTGAGCATGACCAGGGTGCTGTCGAGGCCGGTGTGCACGTCGATCCACTGGTGCGCGGCCCGGTCCATCTGCGAGTACTGCTTGGCCGAGGCGACCAGCGACGACACCCGGCTCGTGGCGTCCTCGATGTCGGTCATCAGCTGCTCGGTCTCGAGCGCGTAGCCGATCCAGTGGATGGCCTGATCGAGCAGCTCCGGCGAGCCGACCCGGGCCTCCATGTCGCTGAGGCACTCGATGTCGAGGCCGCCCTGGGCGAAGACCGCGGCCAGGTCCCAGGCGCCGGTCACGTTGCGCTCGTCCATCCAGTCGCCGAGCTCGTCCTCACGGTCGGCGACCTGCATGGCGGTCAGGGCCGGCGCCTTCGCCGCCCGCTCGATCACGTCCTCCTGGAGCTCGACCAGCGCCACCAGGCGGTCGGTCGGCACCTTGCCGGCGGCGAGCATGCCCAGCTTGTGGCGCATGCCGGCGACCCGCTGGCGCAGCGAGGCGGTGGCCCGGGAGGCGGCCGCGGCCGGGTTGTTCAGCTCGTGCATGAGGCCGGCCGAGAGCGCGCCGAGCGCGGTGAGCCGCTGCCGCTCGCTGATCGCCGCCTGCGAGCTGCGCATCCCCAGCGTCAGGCCCTCCAGCAGGTGGACCGCCATCGGGAACCACTCGCGCATGATGTGGCCGAAGTCCTCGGCGCTCATCACGAAGAAGTCGGAGTCGTCGAGGGCCCGCATGCTCGCCATGTACCGGCGGGGGACGCCGTCGTCGCGCAGATAGGCGTTGGTGGCGCCCATGTAGACGCCGCGCTGCTCCGTACGGGAAGTCTGCACGTCGTCCTGGCCGACCTTGCGGCTGAGCGCGATCGTGCCGCTGAGAAGCACGAAGAACTGATCGGCGGGGTCGCCCTCCTGGATCACCACGCCGCCCGCGGGCATGTGCATGGTGCAGCCGTGATCGGAGATCCACTGAAGCTGCTCGTCGGTCAGCTTCTCGAACAGGAACAGGGTGCGGAGCTCGGCCGGCGTCAGAGCGCCGGGTTCACACGGTACGAGCGTGACCGGATCGGTGTCGCTCATCTCACTGCGCCTCCAGGTAGCGATGGACCAGCGTGACGGCCATCGCGCCCTCGCCGACCGCCGAGGCCACCCGTTTGACCGAGTTGGCCCGGACGTCGCCGGCGGCGAAGATGCCGGGAACACTGCACTCCAGGTAGAACGGATCGCGGTCCCGATCCCATCCCTTCGGACGGGACCCATTTGCGAGCAGGTCGGGCCCGGTGTAGACGAAGCCCTTCTCGTCGCGGGCGACGGCCGTGCCCAGCCAGTCCGTGCGCGGCTCGGCGCCGATGAAGACGAACAGGTAGCCGCACTCGACGGTGGTGCTCATGCCCTCTTTGCTGTCGCAGATCGTGATCGCCTGGAGGTGGCCGTTGCCCTGGGCCCCGATCACCTCGCAGCGGGTGCGCACCCGGATGTTCTCGACCTGGTTGAGCTGCTGGATCAGGTAGTACGACATCGACGCCTCGAGCGAGTCGCCGCGCACGAGCAGGGTGACCGACCGGGCGTAGCGGGAGAAGAAGAGCGCCGCCTGCCCGGCCGAGTTGGCCCCGCCGACGATGTAGACGTCGGTGCCGGCGCAGGACGGGCCCTCGGTCGAGGCCGAGCCGTAGTAGACGCCGGAGCCGGTGAAGTCGGCGATGCCCTCGGCCACCAGCGGGCGGTAGGCGACGCCGGTCGCGAGCACGATCGAGTGTGCCGACACCTCGCCGCCGTCGGCGAAGGTGAGGGTGCGGGCCGAGCCGTCGGCCCGCAGGCCGGTGACCTCGCGGGTGTTGAGCACCTCGGCGGAGAACTTGCCGGCCTGCCGCCGCGCCCGGTCGGTGAGCTGGGCCCCGGAGATGCCGTCGGGGAAGCCCAGGTAGTTCTCGATGCGGGAGCTCTGGCCGGCCTGGCCGCCGACGGCCTGGCGCTCGACCATCAGCGTCCGCAGGCCCTCGGAGGCGCCGTAGACGGCCGCGCCGAGCCCGGCCGGGCCGCCGCCCACGATGATCAGGTCGTAGAAGTCGCGGTTGGGCGCGGTGGAGAGCCCGGCCGCCTCGGCCACCTCGGTGGTGCTGGGCTGGGCCAGCGCCCGCCCGTCGGCGGTCACCACCAGCGGGATCGCCTCGGGGCCGACACCGGCCGCCTCGAGCAGGCGGCGGCCCTCGGCCTCGTCGGCGCCGTACCACTTGTAGGGCACCAGGTTGCGGGCCAGGAAGTCGCGGATCTGGTAGGACGGCTCGCTCCAGCGGTGGCCGACGACCCGGATGTCCTCGATCTCGCGGTCGCCGGTGGCCTGCCACGCGTCGAGCAGCGCGTCGATCACCGGGTAGAGCTTCTCCTCCGGCGGGTCCCACGGCTTGAGCAGGTAGTGGTCGACGTCGACCACGTTGATGGCCGAGATGGCGGCGTCCGTGTCGGCGTACGCGGTCAGCAAGGCCCTTCGGGCGTTCGGGAACAGGTCCATCGCCTGCTCCAGGAACTCGATGCCGTTGATCTGCGGCATCCGGTAGTCGGCGAGCATGACGGCAACCCGGCCGCCGCGCAGCTTGAGCTCCTTGAGGGCGTCCAGCGCGTCGGAGGCCGAGGAGGCGCGCAGGATCCGGTACTGGTCGCCGTAGCGGCGGCGCAGGTCGCGGGCGATGGCCCGGGAGACCGAAGGGTCGTCGTCGACGGTGAGGATCGCGGGATGGCCCATGGGTCAATACCTCAGCTCTGGCTCAGCAGGTCGGCGTACTCGGGGTGGCGGTCCAGATATCCGATGACGAAGGGGCAGGAGACGACCACCGGGGTGGCGCGGCCGCGGGCGTCCTCGAGCGCGGCCGAGGCCAGCCGGCTGGCCAGCCCGCGGCCGGAGAACGTCTGCTCGATCTCGGTGTGCATCAGCTCGATCTTCTCGCCGTGGCGGCGGTAGTTGAGCACGCCGGCCACCTCGCCGCCGAGCAGCACCTCGTAGCGCTGGCGCTCGAAGCTGTCGACGACGACGGCGTCGGCCGAGTCGGGCACGCCGACCTGGGCGCTGCCCTCGACCCGCAGCTTGCGCCGGGCCCGCTCGTAGAACGAGGTGCCGCCGAGGCGGATCACGTTGGCCGCGGACGGGACGGGCTCGATGGCCAGCCGGTCGTCGGGGCGGGCGTAGCCCTCGATGATGCCGTCGACCTCGATGGCCAGGCGGCCGCTGGTGGCCAGCACGTCGAGCTCGAGACGCTCGGTGAGGGCCAGCATCAGCGGGCGGTTGAACGAGGAGTGCGCGGCGGCGGCGGTGACGATCAGGCCCTCGACGTTCGGGGAGACGATCGGGCCGCCGGCCGAGAAGCTGTACGCCGTGGAGCCGGTCGGCGTGGAGACGATGACGGCGTCGGCCTGGTAGTTGACGAAGTTCTTGCCCTCGACCGAGATGCCGATCGCGGCCAGGCCGTCGCCGGGCACCCGGACCATGGCGATGTCGTTGAACGCCGACACGGCCTTGCCGTCGGGCAGCACGGTGCGCACCGCGGTGCGCGACTCGATGGTGAACCGGTGCTCGTCGATCGCCGAGAGCGCCTCGGGCAGATCGGGCAGATCGACCTCGGCCAGGAAGCCGAGCCGGCCGACGTTGACGCCGAGCACGGGCGTCTTGCGCCCCTCGACCAGCCGCATGGTGCGCAGCATGGTGCCGTCGCCGCCGAGGCTGACGAGCAGGCCGGCCCGCTCGACCATCTCCTCGGGGCTGACCGCCTCGGCCTGGCAGTCGATCCGGTCGATCTCCTCGTGCAGGCCCAGCACGGTGACGTCGCGCCGCTGCGCCCAGCGTGTGATCGCGTCGATCGCGGAGCCGCAGTCGCGCCGCGGGTGCAGCACCAGGCCGACCACCTTGACCATGCCCATTTGCTTGTACACCCCGTCTGCTGCGAACGACTTGTCGAAGAACACAGCCTTGCACGCCCGGGCCGGTGTCGGCGAGAGGAGGCGACGGAGGCCACGTGGTTCATACGGGCAGGTTTCTTCATTGTTTCTTGACAGCGTTGTCAGGCATCGACAGCCTCCGATTAATCCCCACCGAAAGGACGCTGTCATGCGCGCACGATGGCTCGCTGTGGCCGCCGCGGCGATCACGCTGCTCACCCCCGTACCAGCAAATGCCGCAACCCCCGACGGCCCGGACCTTCCCGACGGCATGCTCGCCGCCATGCGGCGCGACCTCAAACTCGACGACGGCCAGATCGCGACCCGGCTGCGCACCGAGGCCGCCGCGCCGGTCGTGCAGCGCCGGCTCCAGACCCGGCTCGGCTCGGCCTACGCGGGGGCCTGGATCCCCTCCGGGGCAACCCGCCTGACGGTCGCGGTCACCGATTCATCCGCTTTCCCGGCGGTACGGGCGGAAGGCGCGACCCCGGCGCTCGTGTCCCGCAGCGCCGCCGGCCTCTCCTCCTCCCGCGCCGCGCTGGATCGGCACGCCTCGTCCGCCCGGCCCTCGATCGTCCGTGGGTGGTACGTCGACACGCCGTCGAACCGGATGGTCGTCATGGCCGCGCCCGGCTCGGAGAAGCAGGCCGCGGCCTTCGCGCAGGCCGCCGGGGCCGGTGCGGTCTCGGTGGTCGCGGCCGAACAGCCGAAACCGCTCTACGACACCCGCGGCGGCGACCAGTACGTGATCAACGGCAACACCCTGTGCTCGGTCGGTTTCGCGGTCGCCGGCGGCTTCGTCAGCGCCGGGCACTGCGGCGGCACGGGCAGCCCGACGCTCGGCTACAACAACGTCGCCCAGGGCACGTTCGCCGGCTCGTCGTTCCCGGGCAACGACTACGCCTGGATCCGGACGAACGGCAACTGGACCTCTCAGCCGTGGGTGAACAACTACTCCGGCGGCAACGTGACCGTGGCCGGCTCGCAGGAGGCGGCCATCGGCAGCTCGGTCTGCCGCTCGGGCCGCACGACGGGCTGGCGCTGCGGCACGATCCTCGGCCGCAACGAGACGATCGTGTACTCGCAGGGCGCGGTCTCCGGGCTGGCCCGCAGCAACGCGTGCGCCGAGCCGGGCGACTCCGGCGGCTCGTGGATCTCGGGCAACCAGGCCCAGGGCGTCACGTCGGGCGGCACGGGCAACTGCTCCAGCGGCGGCACCATGTGGTTCCAGCCGGTCAACGAGATTCTCTCGGTGTACGGCCTGACGCTGACCACCACCGGCGGCGGTTCCGGTTCCGCGCTGATCAGCAGCCTGAACAACAAGTGCATCGACGTGCCGAACTCGAACTTCTCCGACGGCGTGCCGGTGCAGATGTGGGGATGCAACGGGACGGGCGCGCAGAAGTGGAACTTCGTGAACGGCACGCTTCAGACGTCGAACAACAAGTGCCTGGACGTGGCGTGGGGCTCGACCGCGAACGGTGCGGTCATCCAGATCGCCAACTGCAGCGGCAACGCGGCCCAGCAGTTCGTCCTGTCGGCCGCCGGCGACCTGGTCAACCCGCAGGCCAACAAGTGCGTGGACATCGACGCCTGGAACGCCAACGACGGCGCCCGGCTGGTCCTCTGGGAGTGCACGGGCGGCGCCAACCAGAAGTGGCGTCGCGGGTAATCGCCTCGCGAGAAAAGGGCAGAAGACCCTTAAAGGAACCATAAAGATCTTGGGTGTACGGGCGGATCGCCGCACCGCTTCCGAGGATGGGCCTCGTCCCCCATCCCTGTGACACCGGAGGCAAGTCCGACGATGCGCCGCACGAGAACGTTGATCCTGACCACCGTCGCCGTGGTGGCGGCCACGGCGACGGCCTGGTTCGCCCTGCCCGCTTCGGCGGCCGCCCCCACGGCCTCGGTGACGACGGTGTCCGACTGGGGCACCGGATGGCAGAGCGAGGTGACGATCAGCAACACCGGCGCGTCCGCCATGTCCTCGTGGAAGGTCGAGTTCGACCTGCCGGCCGGCGCCACGATCGGCAGCTTCTGGGACGCCTCCCTGTCCTCGGCCGGGACGCACCACACCTTCACGAACCGCTCCTGGAACGGCAGCGTGCCGGTCGACGCCAAGGTGACCTTCGGCTTCATCGGCTCGGGCGGCAAGCCGGCCAACTGCAAGCTGAACGGCCAGCCGTGCGGCGATTCCGGCGGCACCTCCGGCGACACTGCCGGCGGAGCCTCCAGCCCTTCACCCGCAAATCCGACAAATCCGAATTCCCCCGGCGGCAGTGGGCCGGTGGCGGGCGGAACGACGACCGCGCCGACCGTGGCCCCGACCACGGCACCCGCGACAAAGGCGCCGACCACCCCCAAGGCCGACGAAACGACCGCTGTGCCCCCGGCGAGCAACCTGCTGCCGGTCACGGTGAGCAACAAGACAGGGCGGGGTGACTCGGTCTTCCTCTACGTGCTCGGTGTGAACCTGACGACCGGCAAGCTCGGCTACGTCAACAGCGCCGGCACGTTCACCGCCTGGACCGGGGGCGGGGCCGTTCCGGTGCCCGCGCCGGACGTCGCCATCGCCGGGCCGGGCAACGGCGCCAGCACCACGATCAAGGTGCCGAAGAACCTGTCGGGGCGCCTCTACATGTCGTTCGGGCAGAAGCTCGACTTCCGGCTCACCACCGGCGGCCTGGTCCAGCCGGCGCCGTGGGCCGGCGGCGACCCCAACCGCGACATCCTGTTCGACTGGAGCGAGTTCACCCTCAACGACTCCGGCCTGTGGCTCAACAGCTCGCAGGTGGACATGTTCGCGGTGCCGCACATCGTCAGCGTCACCGGCGGCAACGGGGTCACCTCGAAGACCGGCGAGCTCAAGGCGGGCGGCCGGCAGGCCGTCATCAACGCGGTCAAGGCGTCCCCCGACTTCGCCAAGAGCGTCGTCACCCGCGCCGACGGCACCGTCCTGCGCGTGCTGGCGCCCGGCAAGGCGGCCGACGCCGGCCTGATGAGCCCGACCTATCTGGACTCCTACATTTCGAGCGCCTGGACGGCGTACACCTCGAAGAATTTGACCGTTGTGCCTTTCACCGACCAGCCGTCGGTGCGCTACACCGGCCGGACCAGTGGCAACGTCATGAACTTCACCGACGCCTCGGGGAAGACGGTCGCCTCGTTCACCAAGCCGTCGACGGCCAACGTGTGGGGATGTGACGGCGCCCTGGCCGCACCCAACGACCAGGTCGTGGGCCCGATCGCCCGCACCCTGTGCGCGGCGCTGACCCGCACCACGCTGGGCCGGCTCGACACCCAGCCGAGCGGCACCGCGGCCGACTTCTACCAGGGCAATCCGGCCAACCTGTACGCCAAGGTGATCCACGAGAACATGACCGACGGCAAGGCGTACGCGTTCGCCTTCGACGACGTGCAGAACCAGGAGTCCCTGGTGCACGACGGCGACCCGCGCCAGGCCGGCATCACCCTGACCCCGTTCTGAGACGTGCGTCACTGAATTGGGTACAGTCACCGTCCTACTCGGTAGTAACCAAGGACGGGGACAGCGCAATGGACGACAAGCAGGCGCCGCCGCCATCCGTTCCGGCGGCGGCGCCCTCCCCTTCGCCGGCGCCGTCCGCTTCGGCCGCGCCCTCCGCTCCCGCCGCACCCTCTGCTTCCGCCGCGCCCGCTGCTTCCGCCGGG
Source organism: Paractinoplanes atraurantiacus (assembly GCF_900215205.1). Taxonomy (GTDB): domain Bacteria; phylum Actinomycetota; class Actinomycetes; order Mycobacteriales; family Micromonosporaceae; genus Actinoplanes; species Actinoplanes atraurantiacus. The sequence goes on along the minus strand of NZ_OBDY01000018.1, from coordinate 54,947 downwards.
CCTTCTGATTCGCCGGCGGCTTCGGCTGGTGGGCTGCTCGGGCGGTGGGCGGCGGTCGCGGCTTCGGCGCGGGCGGCCGGGCGCCGGTTGGCGGCCTCGGCGCCCGCGCGGGCGGCGGCACGCCTGTGGGCTCACCCGCCGCGCTGGGTCATCCCGGTCGTGTCCGTCGCCGTCGTGCTGGTGACCGTCCTCGCCGGATATCAGGTGCTCGCCGGCGGCAGCGGCGAGCAGGCGCCGCCCACCGCCTGGACCGGCCCGTCCACCGCGGCCTCCGCTTCCACCCCGGCCGGCCCGCACCCCAGCGCCTCCCCGGTGAAGCGCGCCGACGACCTGGCCCTGGTCTGCGAGGGCCTGTACTACCCGAAGTCCCCCCGTTACGCCGGCCGCGCACCCCACCAGATCAGCGTCGGCGTCACCGACTCGCTGACCGGCGGCCCGCACCGGATGCGGGCCGCGCTGGACATCCCGCACAGCCTGACCAAGCCGCTGCGCGACGCCTGGCTGCCCAGCGACCCCACGAAGTCTCAGCTGGTCGCCTGCCTGACTTTGACCAAGAACGGCACCGCGATCAAGAAGTGCGACACCCTCCAGCTGGCCCGGGGCGTCTACACCCTTTCCCTGTACGAGGTGGCGACCGGCCGCCGCCTCATGCAGAAACAACTCTTCGGTGACGCCGCCACCTGTCCCAACGTGGTGCCCGTGGGCGCCGGCCCCACCCTCCCCAGCACCGTCTCCGACAAGGTCCTCTACCAGCAGCTGAAGAATTTTGTCGTAGCCCCCCGCTAAGTTCTCGCCCGTGACGACGACCCACTCCACCCGAGTCCCCACCGAAGCCGAAGAGGCCCGTTTCTGGGCGCTGATCGAGTCGGCCTGGGCGGCCTGCGGCCCCGGCGCCGCCCGCGCCCGCCAAGCCCTGCTCGACCGCGACCAGTCCGGCGCTCTCACGGTCGAGAGCCGGCTCGACACGTTCCTGGAGCGACTGCGGTCGCTGAGCGCCGGCCTGTCGAGCGCCGAGCTGACCGACCTCGACCGGGTCGCCGAGCGGCTGCTCTTCCGCATCGACCGCGAGGAGATCCAGGAGCACACCGACGGCTCCGACGACGGCTTCCTCTACTGCCGCGGCTTCATCCTCGCGGCCGGCCGCGACTTCTACTACGCGGTCGACGCCGACCCGGCGAGGGCCGTCGAGGACGCCGAGTGCGAGTCGATGCCGTACTTCTTCGCCCATCTGCACAACGAGCGCTTCGGCGACTTCCCCGACACCGGCTCCGGCATCTCCCGGGAGTCCGCCACCAACCCCGACGGCTGGTGACTCAGCCGGGCTTCATCACCTCGTCGTAGTAGCGCGGGAAGTCGGGCCGGCTGCCGTCGAGATCGGTGAGGTCGTACGTGACGGCGAGGTCGGCGCTGGTGAGGGCCTGCCCGCCGAAGCGGCCCGCCCCGGGGTCGGCGGCCAGGGCGGCGACACCCCGGCCGACGTAGCGGGGCGACTCGCTCATGGCGAAATGCCGATCCCGCGCGACGGCCGCGCGCCAGCCGTCCTCGGTCACGCCGAACTTGTCGAGCATGCGCTCGGAGCGCAGCCACCCGGGCGTGACCGCGACGGCGGCGCAGCCGTGCGGCCGCAGCTCGAAGTCCTGCGCCTGGGCCAGGCGGATCACCGAGGCCTTCACCAGGTCGTAGTAGATCGACTCGCGATAGTCGCCGCCTTTCCCGTCGGTCATCTCCACGACCAGGCCGCCCGTGCGCCGGATCAGCAGGGGCAGGGCGTGGTGGCTGGTGATGAGATGGGTGTCGACGCCCTGGTGGAGGAGGCGCAGGCCGCGCCCGAGGTCGTGCTCCCAGACCGTCTTGCCCCACTCGGTGAACATGTCACCGCCCCACACGTTGTTGACCAGCAGGTCGAGCCGCCCGTGCTCGGCGCCGACGCGGGCGACGAGGCCGGCGACCTGGCCCGGATCGCTGTGGTCGACCCGCACAGCGATACCGGCCCCGCCCGCCTCGCTGACAGCCGCCGCGGTCTCCTCGATCGTCTCGGGCCGGTCCATCTCGGAGCGCCCCGCGGCGGTGCTCCGCCCGGTGACGTAGACGGTCGCGCCGAGCGCACCCAGCTCCACGGCGATGCCCCGCCCCGCGGCCCGGGTCGCGCCGGCCACCAGGGCGACCTTGCCCACCAGCGTCCTCATGCCCGGCATCGTCCCAGCCGGGTACGACAACTTCGGTGGATCAAATCTTCGCGTTGCGCAGTGGCATGTCGCGAGTTCAGGGCGGAGCACGGCCGCATGCTGGCGATCGACCGGGTTGATCTGGAGATGCTCGTCGTGGCGTTGCAGGATCAGAGCGCCCTCGAGCATCAATGGCTGCTCGACCCGACGACCAGGGAAGTGGCGATGTGGACCGACGAGGACGGGCTCGACGAGGAGGCGCGCGAGGAACTCGTTCATGTCGATCCGCTGCCGTCGCGGGTCTGGTATCGCGACATGGCCGATTTCGCCGCGCGGCTCAGCGATGAGCGGACCACGGAGCCCCTGATGCGGAAGACCCCGGGTGGGGCCTTCCGCATCGAAGCGCCGAAGGTCAGCTCGCGAGCACCGGCGGCACCGGGCTGCGGGTGGCGCCCGCATCGTCGACCGTGTACATGCGGGCCTCGGCCAGGTTGAAGTAGAGGCCGGTCAAGGTGAGGCGGCCGGCGGCCTCGGCCTCGCGGACCACCGGGTAGGTGCGCAGGTTGGCCAGCTGCTGGGCGACGTTGGCGGTGACGCAGTGTTCCTCGTCGTCGCAGTCGGTGAAGTCGGTGCCGGACTGGTGCAGCCAGGCGCCCAGGGAGCTTCCGGGGGCGAAGCCGCCGGTCATCAGCGCTCGCACGGCTCCGCAGCCGGAGTGGCCGCAGACCGTGATCGTGCTGACGTCGAGCGCCTGCACCGCGAACTCGATGGCCGCGCCGACCGACGAGTCCCCCTGATCGTGGGGAGGCACGATGTTGCCGACGTTGCGTACACAGAAAAGATCTCCTGGACCGCTGGTGGTGATCAGGTTGGGGACCAGGCGGGAATCGGCGCAGGTGATGAAGAGCTGCTCGGGAGCCTGACCGTCGCGGGCCAGGCCGGCCAGATGCGGGCGCACGAGCGGGGCCACGCTGCGCTCGAACTCCTGGATGCCGGCCGCCATGGCGTCGCGTTTCTGCCGGTCCAGGCTCTGCCACTGCGACCACGACCCGAAGCGCCGCGGCGTGGTCTTGCCGGCGCCCAGGCGCCCGCTCGTGGCCCGGTGGAACCAGCCGTCGTGGGTCTCTCTGACCGCGACGGTTCCGCCGCTTCTCCCGTACGCCTCGCGCCAGTCGTCGATGATCTGGAACGCGCCGTGGTCCAGGTAGTCGAGGTGCAGTTCCACCGCGACCGTCCGGCCGGCGGGGATCGCCGCCAGGGCCCGCGCGACCCGGCCCGAGCCGACGAAGGCGAGCGTCCCGGTGATCGTGACGACCGTTTCGCCGGGGCCGGGCTCGGCCGTGCGGATCTCGCAGCGCGCGACCCGCCACAGCATCACCGCGACCGCCGCCGCCAGGCCCAGCGCCACCCCGGTGAGCAGGTCGGTGGCGACCACGCCGGCCGCGGTGATGAGGTAGGTCGGCAGCTCGCGATGCCGTACATAAGTCTTGATCTGAGCCAGACTGATCAGCCGGAGACCGACCACCACCAGCACCGCAGCGAGCGCGGCCATCGGGATCGTCTCGAGCAGCCCGGCCAGCAGCAGCACGCAGAGCGCCACCCAGACGCCGTGCAGAATGGCCGAGGCGCGGGTGCGGGCCCCGGCGCCGACGTTGGTGGAGCTGCGGACGATCACACCGGTGATCGGCAGGCCGCCGAGCAGGCCGGAGACGGTGTTGCCGGCGCCCTGGGCGACCAGCTCACGGTTGAGGTCGGCCCGCGGGCCGTCGTGCATGCGGTCGACGGCCACGGCCGAGAGCAGCGATTCGACGCTGGCGACCAGGGCGATGGTCAGCACGGCCAGGGCGATCTCGCCGGGTCCGGCGCCGGGCCAGCGCGGGGTCACGAGCTCGGACAGTGGGTCGCCGGGCAGATCGACCCGCTGCACGTCGGCCCCGATCAGCGAGGCCACCACGGTGGTGACGACGACGGCGATCAGCGCCGCGGGCAGCAGTGAGGTGCGGACGAGACGCGGCCAGAGCAGCAGCAACCCGATGGTGAGCAGGCCGAGCAGCACCGAGACGCCGTGTATCCCGGCGATCTGGGCCGGCAGCTCCCGCAGGTTGTGCCAGGCGTCGCTCTGCGGCGCCCCGCCGAGCACGACGTGGATCTGGCTGAGCGCGATGACCAGCCCGATGCCGGCCAGCATGCCGTGCACCACGGCCGGCGAGAGGGCCAGGGCGGCACGCCCCAGACGGGCCAGGCCAAGCAGCATCTGTACGCCTCCGGCCAGCGCCACAATGGCAGCCGTGGCCGCGAACCCGTAGTGCGCGATGGTGCCCGCGACGATCACGGTGAGACCCGCGGCGGGCCCGCTGACCTGCAGCGGAGCCCCGCCGAGGGCCCCCACGACCACCCCGCCCACCACGGCGGCCACGAGACCGGCGAGCAGCGGCGCCCCCGAGGCCGCGGCGATACCCAGGGACAGCGGAATCGCGATGAGAAAGACCACGATCGACGCCGGCACGTCATGACGGATTACCTTCAAGACGGACATGCCGGAAATGTACCTGCGAGCGGTTAACGCGCCGTTACGGCACGAGCACCCCCAGGTAAGCCACAGGAACTTGCCCGAGAGCACTCAGCCTCGGCCGCGGGTGATGGTGACCGAAATGCACCGGCCGGTGACCCGCTCGTTCAGAAGGCCCTATGAAGCTTCATCGACCACGTCGCCGACGTGCTCCAGGCGCCCTGCGCCGGCATCTCGCTGATCCTCAACGACGCCGGCATCCTGCTCGCCACCCACGGCGTGCAGGGATGGCTGGCCGAGGCCGGCGGCATGCCCGCCGAATGGGCGCCGTGCGCGCAGGTGGTACGCCAGAACGCGCCCCTGCTGATCGCCGACACGCATGACGATCCCGCGCACACCGCCAACCCGCTGGTGACGATCACCGGGGTGCGCAGCTACGCCGGCGTCCCGCTGCACTCCGACGGGCAGCCCGTCGGCCCGCTGTGCGTGCTGGCCGGGCGCGTTCACCGCCGCGCTGACGCGCACCACCGGAACGCTGCGGCTCGCCGTCGCCTCGCTCAACGTCCGGCTGCGCGCCCGTGCGGCCCTGACCGCCCGGCTCACCGATCCGGCCGCCGAGCAACCCTGAGCCGGGTCCCCTCCGCCGGGCGACCGGACGCTGGAAGCGATCCGCGTCGCACCGACTGCGACGCGCGTCGCTTTTTCGTGACGTGATCTCTGGGGCCGGGTACCCCGGCGCTATGCGTGATCTCTCCCGCCGGTGGGCGTGGCTAGGCGTCCTAGTCATCGGTCTGGCCCTCTACGTCATTGTGCTGCGAACGCTCGTACACACGCAGAACCCGAACCTCGTGCCCGCCCTTCTTCTGCTGGGCGCGACGGTCGTACCCCTGTCGTTCCTGACCTTCGCCCAGGCCCGGACGGGCCGCTGGCAGGTGCCCACGTCGGCCCTTGTCGTCTCCGCCTTCTTCGGCGGCGTCATCGGCATCGTGGTCGCCGGCACCCTCGAATACAACACGCTGCGCGGCCTCGGCGTGCTGCCGCTGGTGCTGGTCGCGGTGATCGAGGAGTCGGCGAAGCTCATCGTGCCGCTCATCCTGATGATCACCATCCTGGCCCGGCACTCGCGCCGCCTGCCCTCCGACGGCCTGATCATCGGCGTCGCCTCCGGCATGGGCTTCGCCGCCTTGGAGACGATGGGGTACGCCTTCACGGCGCTGCTCTCCTCGGGCGGCAACATCGGCAGCGTCGAGGAGACCCTCTTCGTCCGCGGCCTCACCTCCCCCGCCGGCCACACCGCCTGGACCGGCCTGACCGCCGGCGCCCTGTGGGCCCTGATGGCCACCCCGAACGTCAAGCACGTGCTCGAGTTCATCGGCACCTTCATCGGCGCGGTCATCCTGCACACCTGCTGGGACACCTTCGGCGGCACCCTCACCTACATCGTCCTGGCCGTCATCAGCCTCAGCTGGCTGTTCCTCGCCCTGTGGCGCTACCGGGTCTTCGCCGAGCACCGCACGGCCCCGCTGCTCACCCGCCCGCTGACCGTCTGAGCACTAGTCTCAGCGCATGCGCAGCCCCACGCAGCCCCTGTTGACCGTCCCCGACATCGACGCCATCGTGCGGGAAGCCCTCGATGTCTCCGTCGTGACCGCGTCCGAGCTGGGCGGGGGCGGTTTCGCCGCCGTCTGGCTCGCTTCGCTCACCGACGGGCGCCAGGTGGTGGTCAAGGTGGCGCCGCCGCCGTCGGCTCGCCTTCTGTCGTACGAACGTGAGCTGATCCCGGCCGAGGCCGTGTATTACGGCCTCGTCGCCGATCTGGCCCCCGTGCCGTCGGTGCTGGCGGTCTCCCCGCGCTGGATCATCACGACCCTGCTCCCGGGCCGGCCCCTCACGGAGGCCGACTCATCGCGGGCCCGCTCGTCGCTGGGGGCCGCCGTCCGCCGGGTGCACACTGTCACCGGGAGCCGTTTCGGCTACACGGGCGACCGCCCCTCCGGCGACGATTGGGCCACCGCTTTCATCGCGATGATGGCGTCCCTGCGTACGGACGCCAGCTCGTGGAATGTCACACTGCCGGCGGCGCTGGACGGCGCGGTCGAGCGCCACGCCCCGGTCCTGAAAGCCGTGACCACGCCGGCGCTGCTCCACTTCGACCTGTGGGACGGCAACGTGCTCGTCGCGCCCGGCGGCGCGCTGAGCGGACTGGTCGACGGGGAGCGCTACCTGTACGGCGACCCGCTGCTCGACCTGGTCTCCCCCGCCCTGTTCCACCGCATCGAGGACGAGCCCGGCCACCCGTTCCTGGCCGGTTACGACCCCGGGCCGTTCGACAGGGCGGCCCTGATCCGCCTGGCGCTCTACCGCGTCCACCTCTACACGCTGATGCTGGCCGAGGGCCCCAGCCGGGGCATACCGGCCACCGACCGCCGGCAGACCTACGTGACGGCCCGGCTGGAGTCGGAGCTGGAGCATCTCGATGCCCTCTGACATCGTCCGGCCGACGGCGGCCCACCTGGCGCCGCTCTTCGACGAATACCGGGCCCACTACGGCGAGGCGCCCTTCCCGGCCCGCACGACGGCCTGGCTGGAGGAGCACCTGACGTCGGGCCGGCTGACGGCGTACGCCGCCGGTGATTCGGGCTTCATCACGGTGGCGATCCAGCCGGCGTCGCTGCGCCTGGCCACGGCGTGGATGATCCGCGACCTTTACGTACGCCCGGCCGGCCGCCGCCGGGGCACCGCCCGGGCCCTCCTGCGGCACGTCATCGTGGAAGCCCGCACAGCCGGCGCGCTCCGTGTGTCCCTCCAGACCGAGACGGACAACGCCGGGGCCCTGGCCCTTTACGGTTCGCTCGGCTTCCGTCCGGTGACCGGCCTGGAGCTGCTCAACCTCACCCTGAGCTGAGCCGGCGCCCCGAGCCGCACACCCGCGGGCTTGTGCCTCACGTGGCGTGATGGCAGATAGTCGGGGGCGTGGAAGAGCACCTCACCGTGGGACGGGTGGCCGAGCTGGCCGGCGTCACCGTCCGGACGCTGCATCACTACGACGAGATCGGGCTGTTGCGGCCCTCGGCGCGGACCGTGGGCGGCTACCGGGCCTACTCCCCGGGCGATGTGGAACGGCTTCGGGAGGTGCTCGCCTATCGGCGGCTGGGGTTCGGGCTGCGGGAGATCGCCGATCTCGTCGACGATCCGGCGACCGACGCGGTCGCGCATCTTCGGCGCCTGCGAGGCCTGCTCGTGGAGCAGCGCGATCAGGCCGCCGCCATGGTGATGGCCATAGACCGGGAGTTGGAGGCACGGGCGATGGGGATCAGGACTACACCGGAGGAGCAGCTGCGGGTTTTCGGGCCGCAGCTGTACGACGCGATCGGGGCGGCCTATCCGGCCACCCGGCGCACCGAGCCGCGGATCGCCGCGCGGATCTGGGAGGCGCTCGGTGACGCGCGGACCGTTCTGAACGTGGGTGCCGGCACCGGTTCCTACGAGCCGCCGGACCGGGAGGTCACGGCCGTGGAGCCGTCGGCCGTCATGCGGGCGCAGCGGCCGGCCGGAGCCGCGCCTTCGGTGGCCGCCACGGCCGACAATCTGCCGTTCGAGGATCAGTCGTTCGACGCGGCCATGGCGGTCAGCACTGTTCACCACTGGCCCGACCCGGTGGCGGGGCTGCGGGAGATGCGCCGGGTGGCCAGGCGGGTGGTGGTGTTCACGTACGACGCCGATGAGACCAGCTGGCGGCGGTTCTGGCTCACCCGCGACTACCTGCCCGAGTTCGCAGGCCTGCTGGCCGGCTGGCCGTCGCTGGCCGAGCTGGCCCGGGCCGTCGGCGGGCGAGCCGAGCCGGTGCTGGTGCCGTGGGACTGCGCCGACGGCTTCTTCGAGGCGCACTGGCGGCGGCCCGAGGCGTACCTGGACGAGCATGTCCGCCGCGCCGTCTCGGTGTGGACCCGGGTCGGTCCGGAGGCCGAGCGGCGGGCGGTGGACAAGCTGCGCGACGACCTGGAGTCGGGGCGGTGGGCCGAGCGCAACCGTGACCTGGTCGCGCTCGACGCGGCCGAGCTGGGCCTGCGGCTGCTGGTCAGTGGTACGTGAGCTCGCCCGCCTCGATAGCGGCGGAGATCCGGTTTTCCGCGGGGGCCAGCGGGCACTGCCACGCGTCGTCGTACGCGCAAGAAGGGTTGTAGAGGTAGTTGAAGTCGAGCCGCACCCGCGTGCCGGAGAGAACCTCGAGCCCGCGCCCGTGCGTGCCCTTGACGGTGTCGGTGAGGTAGCGCCCGCCTCCGTAGGCGCCGTGGCCGCAGGTGGCGTCGCGGACCGGCAGGAACAGCCCGCCCCCGTAGGCGGCGATCCACCAGAGCGAGAGCTCGCCGAACGGGGTCTCAAGAATGCCGGCGCGCTTGTAGTGCACCACGCCGTCCTCGCCGCCCGTGTCGATGTCGATCTCGCCGTCGGCCGGGCGCAGGGTGGCCTCGACGATGACGTCGTCGTTCGGCGGCAGGTAGCGCAGGCCGGTGAACGACGAGCGCTCGGAGAGCGGGATCGCCGACTGGGGATGCGTGGCGAACAGCTCGTCGCGCTGGGCCCTGAACTCCTTGAGGTCGGTGTCGGCCAGATACATCCGGGCGACGGCGGCACGATAGTCGGTCAGCTCCAAGGCGTTCATCCCACCAACCTACGACTCGTCCGAGACGATGAACCACTCATGCGCGGGCACGGTCCGGCTCTGCGAGTCGATTTCGAAGGTGTACGGCTCGTCGCCCACGTTGAGCAGCGTCACGAGCCGGTGCTCGCCGTCGGAGGACGACAGCGCCACGGCCGTGTTCGTCAGGTGCACGGCCGTGGTGCGCGCGTGGGCCAGCCAGGCGTGCCGGCGCCGGATGCCGATGAGCTTCTCGTGCAGGCGGTAGACCGGCCAGCCGTACGGGGCCAGGTCGCCCGGCAGCGCCGGATAGGGCGGCCGGATCTCGTCGTCGCCGCCGGCCCGCTCCTCCTTGACGCCGCGGTAGCCCTGCTCGTCGCCGTAGTAGATGCTCGGCGAGCCGCCGACGGTGAACAGCACGGCCAGCGCGTGCCCGAGGTGCCGTTCGTCGGTGAGTTTGCTGGCGATGCGCGTGACGTCGTGGTTGCCGACGAAGGTCAGCGGCAGCCCCGCGTCGAGGACGTCGTTGTTCCGGTCGAGAGCCCACGCGAGCTCGTAGAAGTTCCCGTCGTTGAGGCTGCTCCAGATCGCCTTCCACAGCTCGTACTGGGTGAGCGAGTCGAGGCCGCTGTCGCGCAGGTAGCCCACGTAGTCACCCTGGATCACCTCGCCCACGAACCACGACGACGGATGATCCTTGCGTACCTCGTCCAGGGCCGCGCGCCAGAAGCGGGGCGGGACCGCGTAGGCCGCGTCCAGCCGCCAGCCGTCGGCGCCCCGGCCGAGCCAGTGGTTCATCACGCGGACCACGTAATCCAGCACCTCGGGCGAGTCGTGATTCAGCTCGACAAGTCCGGAATGCCCCTCGAACACGGTTCCGCGGAGGAACGAGGACGACGGAGCGGCGAACCCCCGCCCCACGTGGTTGAACACGCCGTCCAGCAACACCCGCACACCCCGCGCCTGGCAGGCGGCGACCAGCGCGTCGAAATCCTCCTCGGACCCCAGCCGCGGATCGATCCGGAAGTGGTCGAGCGTGTCGTACCCATGCGACTCGGACGCGAACACCGGCCCCAGCTGCAGCCCGTTCACGCCCAGCTCGACCGCGTAGTCGAGCCACTTCTCGATCTTGTCGAGGCGCCCGAAGCCCAGCGGATAGACGTGCCACCAGATCGCATGATCAACCCACTCGCGCATGGGCCCCACTATCCGCTACGCGCGATACGAACGCACCTCGGTCGCCTTGACGCTGGCCCACACCTCGCGGCCCACCTCCAGCCCCAGGTGGACGGCGGCGGCCGGCGTGACGTCGGCCGCCACCGCGATCGCCCCGGCGATCTCGACCCGCAGCGCGTCGCCGTGCCGGGCCACCGAGGTCACCGTGCCCGGCCACGTGTTGCGGGGGCTGCCGTCGGGCCGGCTCGCGTAGAGGGCGACCGCCGACGGCGGGAACGCGGCGAACGCCTCCCCCTCCTGCGCGGCCGCGGTGACCAGCGGAAAGCCGTCGGCCAGGAAGACCGTGCCGCCCTGGGCCCGCCCCCGGTAGAGGTTGAGGCCGACCAGCCGGGCCACGTAGTCGGTGCGGGGCTGGGCGGTGATGGTGGCGGCGTCGCCGGTCTGCACGATCCGGCCCTCCTCGACGATGACGAGGCGGTCGGCCAGCATCAGCGCGTCCAGCGGATCGTGCGTGACCAGCACGGTCGCGCCCGGGAAGGCCGAGAGATGGTGCCGCAGCTGAGCCCGGGTGTCGAGGCGGGTCCGGGCGTCGAGGGCGGCCAGCGGCTCGTCCAGCAACAGCAACTTCGGCTCGGCGGCCAGCGCCCGCGCCAGCGCCACCCGCTGGGCCTGCCCCCCGGACAACTGACGGGGCTTCTTGCGTACGTGGTCGGACAGCCCCACCCGCGACAGCCACTCTTTCGCCTGCTCGCGGGCCTGCCGACGCGGCACGTGGCGGCAGCGCGGCCCGAAGGCGACGTTGTCGAGCGCGCTCAGATGCGGGAAGAGCAGGTAGTCCTGGAAGACGACACCGATGCGCCTCTTCTCCGGCGGTTCGCGATCGACGCGTACACCGTCGATCCAAATTTCGCCGTTGTTCTCGACAAGCCCGGCCAAGGCCCGCAGCGCGGTCGTCTTCCCCGCTCCGTTCGGCCCCAGAAGCGCCACGACTTCGCCGGGCTCGGCAGTCAGCGCGACGTCCAGCTCGAAATTGTCCCTTTCAACGAAAATATGCGCGTCAAGCGTCATGCCGTCACCCACTTGTCGCGGAGGGCGGCCAGGATGCCGACGCTGACCACGAGCAGCAGCAGGCTGAGGACGATCGCCGCGTCGACGTCCTGCTCCAGGGCGAGATAAACGGCGAGAGGCATGGTTTGCGTACGGCCCGGGAAGTTGCCGGCGAAGGTGATCGTCGCCCCGAACTCGCCCAGGGCGCGGGCCCAGCAGAGCACGCCGCCGGCCAGCACGCCGGGCGCGATCAACGGCAGCGTCACCCGCCGGAAAGCCGTCCACCGGGACGCGCCCAGGGTCGCCGCCGCCTCCTCGTAACGCGAGTCGGCGCCGCGCAGCGCGCCCTCCACACTGATCACCAGGAACGGCATGGCCACGAACGCCTCGGCCAGCACCACCCCGGCCGTCGTGAACGGCAGGCTGACGCCGAACGTCGCGTCGAGCCAGCCACCGAGCAGCCCGCGCCGGCCGAAGACCAGCAGCAACGCGACACCGCCGACGACCGGCGGCAGCACGAGGGGCACGGTCACCAGCGCCCGGACCAGGCGGCGCCCGGGGAAATCGGTGCGGGCCAGGACCCAGGCCAGGGGTACGCCCAGGACGAGGCACACCGCGGTGGCGATCGTGGCCGTGACGAGCGACAGCCGCAGGGCGGCCAGGATGCCGGGCTCGGTGAGCCGCTCCGGCAGCGTCGACCAGGGAGCCCGGATCAGCAGGCCGGCCAGCGGCAGGACCAGGAAGGCCAGGCCGGCCGCGGCCGGCACCGCGAGGACGAGAGGAACCTTGAGACGACTCAGGGCTTCTGGAACCCTGCGTCGGTGAGCACCTTGATCTCGGGCTCGGTCTGCACGAAGGCGACGAAGGCAGCGGCCGCGGTGGGGTTCGGGGCGTTCTTCAGGACAGCGATCGGATAATTGTTGATTGCCTGGGCCGACTCGGGGAACTCGACGCCGTCGACGTCGGAGGCAGCGGCCCTGGCGTCGGTGCGGTAGACCAGCGAGGCGTCGACCTCACCCAGCTTGACCTTGGACAGGGCGGCCTTGACGTCCTGCTCCAGGGTGACCGGGGTGAGCTTGACGCCGGCGGCCTCGAGGGCGGTCTTGGCGGCGGCGCCGCAGGGCACCTGCTCGGCGCAGAGGGCGACCTTGAGGCCTGGTTTGGTCAGGTCGGACAGACCGGTGATGCCCTTGGGGTTGCCCTTGGGCACGGCGATGACCAGCTGGTTCTTGACGAAGACGGCCGGGGTGCCGCTGGCGTCGCCGGCGTCGACGATGGTCTGCATGTTCTTGGGGCTGGCGCTGGCGAAGACGTCGGCCGGGGCGCCGGAGGTGATCTGCTGCGCCAGGGAGGAGCTTCCGCCGTACGAAATCGTGACCTTGACCTGGGGGTTGGCTTTCTGAAAGTCCTCACTGATCTTGTTGAAAGACTCGGTGAGTGACGCTGCGGCCAGGACTGTCAGGTCGCCGCTCGCTTGCGCCACGCCCCCGCCCGTCGCGCCCCCTGTCGCGCCGCCCGTCGCGGCCCCTGTCGCGCCGCCCGTCGCGCCACCCCCTCCCGCGCTGTCCGATTTATCGGATTTATCGCCACAACCTGCCGTTGCCAGGAGGGCCACCGCGGCGAGCCCGGCCAGGACGCGTCTCATCTGTCGTCTCCTCGCTCCACGACCACAGTGGTCGACTTGATGACGGCGACCGCCGTCGAACCCACCTCGAGACCCAGCTCGTCGACCGCCTCGCGGCTCATCAGCGACACCACCCGGAACGGGCCGGCCTGGATGTCCACCTGGGCCATCACCGTGTCGCGGGCGATCGCGGTGACGATGCCCCGCAGCCGGTTGCGCGCCGACGAGCGGCCCGTCCCCGGGTCGGGGTCGTCGCCGCTCTCCCGGGCGAACGCGGCCAGATCGGCCCCGTCGATCGCCCGGTGCCCGTGCTCGTCACGATCGGCCGGCAGCCTCCCCGCGTCGACCCACCGGCGCACGGTGTCGACACTGACGCCGAGCAGCTCAGCCGCCTCCCCGATGCGGTACGTCGTCATGCCCGTCACTCTATGGCCGCAGATGCCAGGAACTCCAGCCATATGACCTAGCAGATGCGGGGCTCACACTTTTGATCTCGTCCGCGGCGGATGTTGCCCCCGTCACAGATCCACATGCATGCTGGGTGGCGTGCCTGAAAGGATTGCCGAGGTCACCGCGTTCCTGGCGGAAGTCCTCGCGCCCCGAGCCCCACTGACCGTGATCGTCGACGGCGGCGACCACGGCGCCGCCGCCACCTTCGCCGCCCACCTGGCCGCCGCGTTCCCACCCTCGGCCCGGGCCTGGAGCGTCGACGCCGTCCTCGGCCTGACCGGCCCGTCCGGCAGCGTGCAGGACTCGGCGCTGAACGTCCTGGAGCCGGCCGCCGACCGCGTCATCGTCTACCTGCGCTCCACCCGCGGCACCGGCACCACCGGCCAAGGCGAACGCCGGGCGCAGATCGTCATCGACCACCACGACCCCCAGTGGCCGGTGATCCGCCACGTGCACCCGCGCCTGGCCGACCCGTCCCAGTGGTACCTCTCGGAGAGCCGGGCATTCTTCGCCCCGAAGGCGGCCGGCTGGGACAAGCGCTTCGGCGACGACCTCCCGGCGTACGCGGCGGCGGTCGCCGTGGCCGACCCCCGCCCCGGCGACCTGGCCGTCGACGTGGGTTGCGGCACCGGCCGGGCCCTGCCCGCGCTGGCCGCCGCCGTCGGCCCCACCGGCCGGGTCATCGGCCTCGACTGCACCCCGGAGATGCTGACCCAGGCCCGCGGCCGCACCCCGGTCCCGCTGATCCAGGCCGACGCCCTGCACCTGCCGCTGGCCCCGGCCCGGGCCGCAGTGGTCTTCGCCGCCGGCCTGGTCCACCACCTGCCCGACCCGGCCGCCGGCCTGGCCGAGCTGGCCCGCGTGACCCGCCCCGGGGGCCGCCTGGTCCTGTTCCACCCGAGCGGCCGCAAGGCCTTGGCCGCCCGCCACGGCCGCACGGTGTCCCCCGACGAGCCCATGAACGAAAGCCTCCTGACCACCCTGCTGACCAAGACCGGCTGGACCTTGACCCGCTACGACGACCCCGACGACCACTTCCTGGCCCTGGCCGTCCGCACTCCCTAGTTGCCCCCGCCGCCGATGGTGGGGTCGTCGACCACCGGTGAGTCTCGGCGCGGGTTGGGGCGCCAGCGTTTCGGGTTCTCCGTGCCCGCCACGTGGCGCAAGCAGATCGCGCCCGGCAGCTCGTGACACACGCCCCGGCCTCCGCAGTCGGCCAAGTAGTGGTGGCCGTTCTTGATTTTCAGCTGCTGGTCCACGCGGAACAGCAGTGGCAGCGTCTCGGGACCGCAACTCTCGTCCCGCTGGGCCAGGTGGAACGTTTCGGCCAGGTGCGTCCTGGCCTGCTCGGGGGCGCAGGGCAGGAAGTAGCCCAGGGTCGCCTCACAGAATTCGGCGTAGCCCCGAGTGTCGAGGGTCATCTCGTGCCACAGGTCGCCGACTGCCACCGAAGGCATGGAGAGACGGGCTCGGGGGCGGCGCACGGCCAGGCGGAACCACTGGCGGGTGGCGTCCTCCACCAGAGCGACGCCCGCGGTGTCGAGGTCGCCGTGCTCCGCGGTGAAGCGGTGGCGGACACCGGCCGGGAACCGATAGCCGTCGACGACGGCGAGCCCTTTCAGGCTGCGAGCCCTCTCGGCGCGGGTCAATCCCTCGAGAGGCCGAGGCTCCAGGTCTGGCCGGTCACCGGGTGGCCGAAGCCGGGATGCGGGGACTCGGATCGCAGGGTGAAACCTTCCGCCTGATAAATGCGGCGGGCCGAGGCGCACTCGTCGACCGTCCACAGGTCGACCCGGTGATATCCGGCCTCGCGGGCGAACGACAGGCATTCCGTGACCAGCTTGCCGCCCAGGCCCAGGCCTCGCGCCGCTTCGGTGACGAGCAGGACGCGCAGCTTGGCCACCCCGGGCTCGTCGGCGGCGACGAGCATGACGCAGCCGGCGCGCTCGCCGGTGGAGGTCTCGGCGATCCAGGCGCTTTCGGTGTACGGGTCGTGGTCGCTCGCGTAAGCCGCCACGACCTGCGCCACCAGCGACTCGAAGGTCGTGTCCCAGCCGAACTGGCGGTGGTAGACCTCGCCGTGCGCCATCACGATCCAGCCCAGGTCGCCCGGCCGGTCGGCCCTGCGTATCGAAGTCATCGGTCCTCCACCCACGGTTACTGAAACGACTGTTTCAGTCCAGGATACGATAGCGCCATGACCGCACGGCAAGACGAGCTCCTCGAGGCCGCCTACCGCTACGCGCTCGACAACGGGCTGGCCGATCTGTCGCTGCGGCCGCTGGCGGCGGCGATCGGGTCGAGCCCGCGCGTTCTGCTCTTCCTGTTCGGCAGCAAGGACGGCCTGGTCCGGGCCCTTCTGGAACGAGCACGGGCCGACGAGCGGCCACTGCTGGACGACACAAAAGACCTTGATCAGGCGGCCGTACGCATCTGGGAGTGGCTGGCCGCGGCCGAGCACCGTCCGCTGCTGCGGTTGTGGACCGAGTCGTACGCCCGCTCCCTCACCGAGCCCGACGGCCCCTGGGCCGGCTTCGCCCGCGCCACAGTGGACGACTGGCTCGGCTTGCTGGCCGCCTGCCAGCCCCCGGCCGAACGGAACACCGCCGACGGCACCGCCCGCCGCACCCTGGTCCTGGCCGTCCTACGCGGCGCCATGCTCGACCTGCTGGCCACCGGCGACGAGCCCCGGGTGACCGCCGCCGTCCGGCGGCAGCTCAGCGCCACATCCCATCGACACCACTGACAAACTCGGTTGTCCCGGGCGGCGGGTGGGGCCAGCATGGTCGGCATGGCTCGGGTGCTGCAGGGCGGCCTGCTGCCGGCGGCCGCGCGTCCGGGGGCCGTCGTCGAGATCGCCTGCGATGAGTCCGGGTTCTCGGGCACCAATCTGCTCGACCCGGCCAGCCCTGTCATCACCCACGCGAGTGTCGACCTGAGCACCGGAGAAGCGGTCAAACTGATCGCCGAGGTGCGGGGGCGGTTCCCGTTCGCGCCGTACGAGCTCAAGTCCGGGAAGTTTCTCCGGCGGCCGCAGGCGCTGGAGTGGTTTCTCGGCGCGCTGCACGGCCGCTCCCACGTGCACGCGGTCGACAAGGAGCTCTTCCTGGTCACCCGGATCGTCGATCTGCTGCTGGGCGAGCCTTCCTATGCGGCGGGCACATGCCTGGCCCAGCGGCATCGCTCGGCCGCGCTGGCCCTGTACCAGGCCGGGCGGGAAGCCGGTGACGACTGGACAGCTTTCCTGACCGCGTTCGTCGATCTCGCGCGGGAGAAGCGGAGGCGGCCGGTGGAGCGCTTCCTCCGAGCGCGGGACGCGCTGCCCGGCCACGCCGTCCTGTCCGAGCTCACCGACGATCGCGTGTGGACGCTCGCGGCGAGGCTCGACAGTGATGACCGCTCGCTTCCGCCGCCGCTGGAGCCGCTGCTGCCGGCCCTGGCCGAGACCGTGCTGTTCTGGAGCCGCGGCGACCGCCAGGTGCTGGTCACCCACGACGAGCAGAGCGCACTCACCGCCGGCCGCCTCGTCCGCCTGCAGCAGGCGCTGGCCGGCGGCGACGGCCCTTCCCCACTGGCCGGCCTGACCATGGCCGACTCCCGCCAGGACCCACGGGTCCAGGTCGCCGACCTGCTGGCCGGCGCGGCCCGCAGATCAGGCTCGGACGGCAGATCAGATGCGGCCCGCAGATCAGGCTCAGCCGAGAGCGCGGACCCGACCAAGAGCGCAGACTCGGCCAAGAGCGCGGGATAGGCCGGCAGCGCAGGAGAAGCCGGGAGCGCGGGATAGGCCGGCAGCGCAGGAGAAGCGTGGGATAGGCCGGGAGCGGAGGATAGGCCGGGAGCGCGGGATAAGCGAGCAGCGCGGGGTAAGCCCGGAGCGCAAGGTAAGCCCGGAGCGCGAGATAAGCCCGGGAGCGCGGGATCAGCCGAGAGCGAGAAGCCGGCCCCGCGGGCGGGAACGGTTCAGAGGGCTGGGTCGGCCTGGAGGACTGCCTCGTAGGCGGCGCGGGCCAGTGGGGCGCCCCACTGCGAGCGCGGGCCTCCGTAGGCGGCGACGGGACCGGTCGGTGGGCAGAGGACAGTTACCGCGTCGGTGGCGGTGCCCGTGGCGTCGAGGCCGCGGGCGCGGATCGCCTGGGTCTTGGCCTCGGTGATGGTGGCGACCGCGTTGACCAGGGCGCCCTCGCTGAGGCGCTGGGGGATCCAGGCCACGAAGTTGACGGTGCCGACGCGCTCGGCGAAGCCGTCGGCCGGGGCCGCGGCCTGGATCGGCGTGCCCAAGCCGACCGTCGCCCACAGCCGCACTCCCCCGTCGGTCACGTGCACGACCTGGGAGACGTCGACGCCGGTCAGCAGGCCGACGCCGGGGCCGCTCAGGCCGAGAGAGGCGGCGAGGGTGGACAGATGCTCGGCCGGGTCGTGGCGGTCGTACGACATGGGTACCGTCGCGTTCACCACCCAGCGGCACGGGCCCAGGCCGCCGCCGAGCACCGCCGACGAGATGGCCGTGGCCGGGGCCGGCAGCCGCCAGACCAGCAGCGGCAGGGTGCGGCCGTCCTCGTCGCGGTGGGTCAGCTCGGGCTGGTCCACGTGGGCGGTTTCCACTCCGGGGCGAGGACCGCCCAGATCTCCGTGTCGTGGCGGACGCCCTTCCACGGGTAGTTGGAGCGCAGCGTGCCCTCCAGGGTCATGCCGAGCCGGCGGGCCACGCTGGAGCTGGCCACGTTGTCGGGGCGGCAGTGCCACTCGACACGGTCGAGGCCGCGCTCGGTGAACGCCCAGTCGATGATGACCGCGGTGGCCCGGGTGATCAGGCCGCGGCCCGTGCCGGCCGGCTCGAGCCAGCAGCCGGCCTCGGCCACGCCCGACGCCGCGTCGAAGGCGACGAACATGGTGCCGCCGACCAGCACGCCGTCGAGCCAGATGCCCCAGATGCCCCCGGTGTCGGCGGCACGCTTGTCGGCGTACCTCTGCAGGGTCTTGCGGGCCGACGGAAGGTCGGCGCTGACACTCGCCCAGGGAATCCAGGGGTCGACGGTCTCCCGGGCCCGCTCCATGTGGGCGAAGAACTCGCCGGCCTGCCACGGCTCCAGCGGGCGCAGCTCGCCCCCGCCACCCAGATCGACCTTGAACACCCCAGAAGAGTAGTCGCCCGGCAACGTCGCCGTCGCCCCACGGCCACCCGGCTCCCTTTACATAGACGCGTGTCTATGAGAGGAAGAGGCATGCGCAAGGTGGCTTTCGGACTGGCGGGCGCGCTCGTGGCGGCCCTCCTGGCGGCTCCGGCCGAGGCGGCGCCGTCCCGGGCGGAGGTGGCGCTGCGATGGGCGCCCATCCACTACCAGGACGTGGACGCGACGGGCGCGCACGCGCTGGGCGGAAAATCCGACTACATCACGCGATACGACTTCGACGGGAATCTGAACGGCCGGGACAACTGGGACAACGCCGGGCGGAACACTGACGCCGCGGTCTACTACTCGGTGCTGGAGACCTCGACGCACTACTACCTGACGTACTTCTTCTTCCACCCGCGCGACTGGATCGACCACCCGTTCTTCGAGACCGAGCACGAGAACGACGGCGAGGGCCTGCTCGAGATCGTCGAGAAGGACGGCTCGGACTACGGCTCGCTCAAGGCCGCGGTGACGGTCGCGCACAGCGATTTCTTCTCGTACGCCCCGAGCGGCAGCACCTGGAAGAACGGCGGCGAGACGATCGACGGGACGCTGCAACTCCAGTCGTCGCCGCACGACAGCTTCCAGCACCCGGTGACCGCGCAGGAGCGCGGCGGGCACGGCCTGAAGGCGTACCCGCAGTACACGATCGACGGCGACGGCATCGTCTACTACCCGTCGGCCACCGTGTCCGAGTCGCCCAGCAGCACGAACGACCGCGACGTGCGCTACCAGCTGATCGACATCTTCGCCTCCGGCGGCCTGTGGGCGCAGCGGGCCACCACCAGCCTGTTCGCCTCGCTCGGCACCTTCGCCGGCGACACCACCGGCGGGTGTGGCTCGGGCACGTACGGTTGCGGCACCAACTCGGCCAACGCCCCCTGGGGCTGGGACGACGGCAACGACGTGCCGGCCCGCGGCGAGATCGCGACCGACCCGGCCAAGCTGGCCGCCGCCTACTTCACGATCCCGGGCGCGCCGTCGCGCGCCTACACCTACAACCCGTACTCCAGCGCCGCCGCGGCCCTGAAGGCCGCGCAGTCCCTGCCTCGCACCATCGACTGAGAGCTGGGGGCGAGCGCCGGTCCCGGGCGCTCGCCCCCGTACGAAATGAATGAAGGCGCCTTCATCACCAATGTCCGACTAGGGTCAGGGTGTGGCGCTGAAGGTGAAAGTGAACAAACGGGTGCTCACCGTGGCCGCGATCGCGGCCCTGGTGATCATCGCGCTGGTGGTGAGCCGCGGCCGTGACGGCGGCGACGGGCCGGGCACGCTCGACTCCCCGGCCGCCCAGGCCTGCAGCGACTTCAACGCCGGCTATGCCAAGGCCAAGAGCGAGAGCAGCCGGCTCGCCCTGGCCGACAAGGTCAGCGCCTCCACCATGAAGACCGACAACGACGCGATCTCCAACGCGGCCATGAAGGTCGGCGACGCCGCCAACGAGTCGAACGCCGAGTGGAAGTCGGCCGGCGACGCGATGCTCAAGGCCTGTCGCGACGCCGGCTGGAGCAGCTGAGGTCAGTGCGGCTCGCCCTGCGGGCTGTAGGCGGTCAGGAAGCGGTCGCGGAACTCGTTCATCGGCCACACCGGCGCGTCCGGTGCCGGCTTCAGGCCGTCGGTCCAGCCCCAGCTCGTGATCCGCTGGAGGACCTTCGGGTCCTTGGCCACGATCGAGATCGGCACGTCCTTGCTGGCGTTCGAGCCCACCACGACCGAGTTGGGCTGGTGGTCGCCGAGCATGACCAGCACCGTGTTCTCGTCGCCGTATTTCTCGACGTACGAGGTGAGGCTGTCGACCGAGTAGGCGATCGACCCGGCGTACGCCCGCCGGACCCGCTCCGGGTCCTTGAACAGGCTCTGCGGGCTCTCCGACTCCTTGATCATCGAGTTGTAGACCGAGCCGTCGCCGAGCTGATCCCACGGCAGCGTCTGCGGCACCGGCGTCCACGGGGTGTGGCTCGAGGTGAGCGTGACCTCCATGAGCAGCGGCGGGCGCTTGGCCTTGCCGTGCTCGTACGCCTGTACCTGCTTCATGACGAACTGGTCGGGCATGGTCGACCAGCTCAGCGCCGGGCCGTTGTAGCCCAGCGTGTGCGAGTCGTAGACCTGGTCGTAGCCGTAGAAGTCGCCCTCGGGCCAGGCGTAGGTGACGCCGGGCTCGAAACCGACCGCGCGGTGCCCGGAACGCTTGAACGCGCTGGTCAGCGTGAGCCGGTCGGTGGCCACCAGGCTGCGGTAGCGGTTCTGGTTGTCGATCCAGAGGCCGGACAGGAAGGTCGAGTGGGCCAGCCAGCTCCCGCCGCCGAAGGTGGACGAGGTCAGATAGCCGGACTGCGACCGGAAGCCCTTGGCGGCCAGGCCCTTGTCGTCGGCCGCGAGCTGGTTGAGGACGGGCTGGTTGAAGTCGGTGTTTTCGACGGCGTCGCGGCCGTAGCTCTCCACGAAGCCGATGATCACGTCCTTGCCGCGCAGCGCGCCCAGCAGCTGGTCCTGCGGCATGTCGCGGAACGCGTCGACCTGCACCTCCTTCTCGAAGGCCTTACGGTCGGCGATGTCCTTGGGCACCGCGAGCACGGTGTCGCGGGCCAAATCGGTGGCGCTCGTCGAGGCGACCGGGATGCCGCCGACCAGCTGGAAGCTCATCGCGGCCAGCGCCACCCAGGCCACCGCGGCCACCGTGACGCCGGCCTTCACGGCGGCCGGCCGTTTGGGCAGGGCGCGGCTCACCCGGCGTACGGCAAATGTCATGAGCGCAAGCGACGCGACTGCCGTGACCACCGCGACCGCGGCGACCCCGAAGGCGCCGGCGGCACCGATCGAATCCTCGAGGAAGTGGTAGCCGTCTTCGAAGAGAATCCAGTCGAGCACCGGGTCGAACTGGCGGGCCAGCACGGCGAAGAAGCCGATGTCGATGATCTTCAGGATGGTCAGGAGGCCGAGGATCACGCCGAGCACGGTCGCGGTGATCCGCCGGGCCCGATCGGGCAGGGCCAGCAGCACGGCGATCACGAGCAGCGCTTCGATCGGCACCCGCAGCAGGGCGGTGCCCCAGAAGTTGCCCGGTGGCAGCCGGGTGATCTGGTCCGGGAGAACCAGGGCCAGGAAGACGAGGAGAGCGGCCAGCGTGGTGAGCGCTGTGCCGCCGACCCGGCGCGCGTGCTTCATGAGAGTCCTTACCGCCGTAACGTACCTGCTTTCCGGTACACGGCGGCCGGGCCACATCGGTTCAAGCGGCCACGTCAGCCGCACGGGTGAGCAGGGACACGATCTCGCCGGCGGCGGCCGGGCGGCCGAACAGATAGCCCTGGCCGTGGTCGATGCCGAGCTTGCGCAGCGTGGCCCACTGGGCGTCGGTCTCGATGCCCTCGGCCACCGTCTTCATCTTCAGCGCCTGCCCGAGCCCGGCCACCGCGTCGACCAGCGCCACGTCGTCGGCGTCGACGTCCACCTCGTCCACGAACGTCTTGTCGATCTTGATGACGTCGACCGGGAGCTGCTTGAGGTAGCTGAGCGACGAGTAACCCGTACCGAAATCGTCGATCGCCAGCCGGACGCCCAGGTCCCGCAGCGCGTGCAGGGTCTGCTTGGCCGTTTCGATGTCGGCCATCAGCATCGACTCGGTGATCTCCAGGGTGAGGCTGGCCGCGTCGAGGCCCGCGTCCTGAAGGGCACTCGCGACGTCGTCGACGAGACCGGCGTACTGGAACTGCCGGGCACTCAGGTTGACGTTGACGTGCAGCCCGGCCGCCGCGGGCGACTCCCGGCGCCAGCTCGCCAGCTGCGCGCAGGCCTGCCGCAGCACCCAGCGCCCCAACGGCACGATCAGGCCGTTCGCCTCGGCGTCGGCGATGAAGTGGTACGGGCCCAGCAGCCCGTCGCGGGGATGCTGCCACCGCACGAGCGCCTCGACCGAGGTCAGCCGCTGCGTCTGCATGTCGACGACCGGCTGGTAGAGCACGACGAACTCCTCGTGCTCGAGCGCGTGCTCGATGTCGGCCCGCAGCTGGGCCTCCTCCAGCACGGACAAGGTCATCGTCGGGTCGAACACCGCGAAACCGTTGCGGCCGGCCCGCTTGGCGGCGTACATGGCCAGGTCGGCGTTGCCGAGCAGCTGCTCGGCGTCGGCACCCTCGGTCGCGATGCCGATGCTCAAGGAGCAGGTGACGTCACGGCTTCCCAGACGTACGGGCTCACGGACGGCACCGAGAAGCCGTTCGGCCAGCGCGGCCACATCCTCGACGGGCACGTCACGCAGCAGAATGGCGAACTCGTCACCGCCGAGCCGGGCCAGCAGGTCGTCGGGCCGCACGTGCCGCCGCAGCCGGCCGGCGATCGTGCCGAGCAGCTCGTCGCCGGCGCTGTGCCCCAGGTTGTCGTTGACGAGCTTGAAATCATCGAGATCGAGCAGGAGTACGGTCACCGGCCGCCCCTCGGCCACGGCTTCCCGCAGACGTTCGGCGAACCGGGCCCGGTTCGGCATGCCGGTCAGCGAATCGGTGTAGGCCTGCCGGCTGAGCTGCCGCTCCAGCTCCCGCCGCGTGCTGATGTCGCGCAGGCTGACCACGACGGCCTGCAGGTCCGGGCTGTTCATCCAGTTGGTGGCGATGATGTCGACGTCGACCCCGTTGAAGCCGGCCTCGGTGCGCACGCTCTGCCCGGTCGGCAGCCCGGCCACGTCAGCGAAGAACACGCGGGCCCGGACCCGCCGCTCGGCCGACATGACATCGTCGAGGCGGCGGCCCATCAGATCCTTGACCGGGAGCCCGAGAAGCTGCTCCACGGACGGGCTCACATATTTGACGATGCCATCGCGCCCGATGGCGAGAACGGCGTCGGCCGAGGCGTTGAGCAGCGTCTCGGCCCGCCGCTCGGCGATCTGCCGCCGGGCGTCGAACCGGCGCCGGCTCTGCGCGCCGACGGCGGTCAGCCCGACGACACAGCCCATCATGGCGACGAGAAGCACGGTGGTCCCGGCGTCGGCGTCACCCCTGGTGGGCAGCAGGGCCGCGTAGCCGGCGACGGACAGCACACCGAGCCAGATCACCACCTTGGGCGACCAGAGCGCCATGCCGGTGATGAGCAGGAGAACGGCGGCGGGAACATAGAGCAGCCACCCGTCCGGGTCGGCCATCCCGAACAGCAGCAGGACGGGAAGCTGCCCGAACCACCAGGCGAGCAGCCGCCGCCGTTTGAGGTCTTCGCGGACGATCCGGTTCCAGGGCGCCCAGAACGTGGCCACCTGAAGCACGACGACGACGGCCACGGGAATCAGCCACCATCGGCTCCCCGGCGCCCAGGCGAGAGCAATCCGAATCCCGCCGATAGCAGTGACCACCACCGCGATGCCGGCACCGAGGCGCAGTTGCCGCGCCCAGTACTCAGCGGTGTGGTCATCCATCCCGATCCGTCGCACGGCCGCACCGATCGTCACCCCAGTCGGCAACCTGAGAGAAACCGCCGCCGGCCCCTGTCGCAGACCCATGACAAATGTCAGTGGATGAGTGAGTGCTCGCTCATTAAGGTGGCTCGTGTGGAGGCCAGACGACGGCGGGTGCCTGCGATGGCGCCTGAGGAGCGGCGGGCGGCGCTGATCGCGGCGACCATTCCGCTTCTGCATGAGCATGGTGTTGATGTGAGCACTCGGCAGATCGCCCAGGCGGCGGGGGTGGCCGAGGGGACGATCTTCGGGGTGTTCGAGACGAAGACGTCTCTGGTGGTGTGTTCGGTGGTCAAGGCGCTGGACCCGGAGCCGACGCTTGAGGCGCTGGGGGCCATCGACCTGGCGGCGCCCCTGCGGGAGCGGCTGGCCGCGGCGGCCGATCTCGTGCATGAGCGGTTCGCCAAGAACGCTCAGCTCATGACGGCGGCGCGCAAGCTGGTCATCGCGGCGCAGGATCAGGACACCGTCAAGCGGATGACCGCCGGGCGCGAAGCGCTGCACGCGGCCATCGTCTCGGTCATCGAACCCGACGCCGGGCAGCTGCGCCGGCCGCCGGGGGCGGTGGCGACCCTGCTCCTGATGTTCTGCGGGGCCAACACGTACGGGCCGTTCGGCGACCCGACGAACTTCAGCGGGGCGGAGACGGTTTCGCTCCTGCTCGACGGATTACTCACACGGGGGGCTCAGTAGTAGTGCTGATCCAACTGCTCCGCGGTCACTTACGGCCGTACAAGAGCGCCATCGCTCTGGTGGTGCTCTTCCAGTTCGTACAGACGCTCGCGACTCTCTATCTTCCGACCCTCAACGCCGACATCATCGACAACGGGGTGGTCAAGGGCGACACCGGCTATGTGATGCGCATCGGCGGGTGGATGCTCGTCGTCACGCTCGCCCAGATCGCCGCTCAGATCGTCGCGGTCTACTTCGGCGCCCGTACGGCCATGGCCGTCGGCCGTGACGTCCGCGCCTCCATCTTCGGGCGGGTGCAGGAGTTCTCCGCTCGCGAGGTCGGCCAGTTCGGGGCGCCGTCGCTCATCACGCGCACCACCAACGACGTACAGCAAATCCAGATGTTGGTGTTGTTGACCTTCACCTTGATGGTGTCGGCGCCGATCATGTGCGTGGGCGGCATCGTGCTCGCGCTCAGGCAGGACGTGCCGCTGTCGGCCATGCTGCTGGTGATCGTGCCGATCCTGGTCGGCGTGGTCGCGGTGATCATCGTGCGGATGCGGCCGCTGTTCCGGTCGATGCAGGTGAAGATCGACCGGGTCAACACCGTGATGCGCGAGCAGATCACCGGCATCCGGGTGATCCGCGCGTTCGTCCGCGACGAGCGCGAGCGCGACCGCTACGAGGTCTCCAACGACGAGCTCACCGACGTGTCGCTCAGGGCCGGCAAGCTGATGGCGCTGATGTTCCCGACGGTCATGCTGATCGTGAACATGTCGAGCGTGGCCGTGCTCTGGTTCGGCGGGCACCGGATCGACTCGGGGGCGATGGAGGTCGGCGCGCTGACCGCCTTCCTCAGCTACCTCATGCAGATCCTGATGTCGATCATGATGGCGACGTTCATGTTCGTGATGATCCCGCGGGCCGAGGTGTGCGCCGAGCGGATCGAGGAGGTGCTGGGCACCGAGTCGAGCGTCAAGCTGCCGTCGGCGCCGGTCACCGAGCTCAGCCGGCACGGCTACCTCGAACTGGAGAACGTCGACTTCCACTACCCGGGGGCCGAGGCGGCCGTGCTCAACGGCGTGGCCCTGACCGCGCGGCCGCGTGAGGTCACGGCGGTCATCGGCAGCACCGGCAGCGGCAAGACGACACTGCTGAATCTGGTCCCCCGGCTCTTCGACGCCACCGGCGGCCGGGTGCTGGTCGACGGGGTCGACGTGCGTGATCTCGACCCGGGGCTGCTCGCCAAGACCGTCGGGCTCGTACCGCAGAAGCCCTATCTGTTCTCCGGGACGATCGGATCGAATTTGCGGTACGGGAATCCGGATGCCACCGACGAGCAGTTGTGGGAGGCCCTGGAGATCGCGCAGGCCCGCGACTTCGTCGAGCGCATGGAGGGCGGCCTCGACGCGCCGATCGCGCAGGGCGGCACGAACGTCTCCGGCGGGCAGCGGCAGCGCCTGGCCATCGCCCGGGTGCTGGTGCACCGGCCCGAGATCTACCTGTTCGACGACTCGTTCTCGGCGCTCGACTACGCCACCGACGCGGCGCTGCGGTCCGCGCTCACCGATCACATCGCCGACGCCACGGTGGTGATCGTCGCCCAGCGGGTGAGCACCATCCGCGACGCCGACCGCATCGTGGTCCTCGATGACGGCCGCGTGGTCGGCACGGGCACCCACACCGAACTCATGGACACCAACCCGACGTACAGGGAAATCGTCTTGTCCCAGCTCACCGAGCAGGAGGCCGCCGCATGACCGCTCCCGTGCGCCGCCCAGGTCCTCCGATGGGAGGACCGCCCGCGGCAAGGATGATGGCGGCCGGCGGGCCGCCCGAGAAATTGCAGGACTTCAAGGGCTCCACGAAACGCCTCCTCGGCCTGCTCAAACCGCAGCGGGCGCTCGTCGGGCTCGTGCTGCTGTTCGGCGCGTGCAGCGTCGTACTCTCCGTCCTCGGCCCCTATCTGCTGGGCAAGGGCACCGACATCATCTTCTCCGGCTTCATCGGCCAGTCGATCCACGGTGTCGCCACCAAAGAGGAGGCGATCGCGGCTATGCGGGCCGCGGGCAACAACACCCAGGCCGACCTGCTGGCCGCGGTCGACTTCGTGCCCGGGCAGGGCATCGACTTCGACAAGCTGTTCCACCTGCTGACCTGGGTCGCCGTCGTCTACGTCTGCGCGTGGCTGTTCGGCGTCTTCCAGGGCCGGATCACCGCGCACGTCGTGCAGACCGCCGTCTACCGGCTGCGCAACCAGGTCGAGGCCAAGCTGGCCCGGCTGCCCCTGTCGTACTTCGACCAGCAGCCGCGCGGTGAGGTGCTCAGCCGGGCCACCAACGACACCGACAACATCGCGCAGACCCTCCAGCAGACGTTCGCCCAGCTCGTGACCGCGCTGCTGATGGTCGTGGGCGTACTGGTGGCGATGTTCTGGATCTCCTGGATCCTCGCGCTGATCGCCCTCATCACGGTGCCGGTGTCGATCCTGGTCACCACGGCCATCGGCAAGCGCTCCCAGCCGAACTTCGTCGCGCAGTGGGCCACCACCGGGCGCCTCAACGGCCACATCGAGGAGATGTTCACCGGTCACTCGCTGGTCAAGGTGTTCGGCCGCGAGGACGAGGCCCGCAAGACCTTCGAGGAGCACAACGACAAGTTGTACGCCTCGTCGTTCAAGGCGCAGTTCATGTCGGGGCTCATCCAGCCCGCCATGATGTTCATCAGCAACCTGAACTACGTGCTGGTGGCGGTCGTCGGCGGCCTCCGGGTGGCCTCCGGGTCGCTGACGCTGGGCGAGGTGCAGGCGTTCATCCAGTACTCGCGGCAGTTCAGCCAACCGCTCACCCAGATCGCCAGCATGGCCAACCTCGTCCAGTCGGGCGTGGCCTCGGCCGAGCGGGTGTTCGCGCTGCTCGACGCGCCCGAGCAGAGCCCCGACCCGGCGCCGGTCGACCTGGGCCGGGTCCGCGGAGAGATCGCCTTCGAGAAGGTCTCGTTCCGCTACCTGCCGGACAAACCCCTGATCGAAGACCTTTCCCTTGCCGTACGCCCGGGCCAGACGGTCGCCATCGTCGGTCCGACCGGGGCCGGCAAGACGACGCTGGTGAACCTGCTGATGAGGTTCTACGACGTGACGTCGGGCCGGATCACGCTGGACGGCGTGGACATCGCGACCATGCCCCGCGAGCAACTGCGCGAGCACATGGGCATGGTCCTCCAGGACACGTGGCTGTTCGGGGGAACGATCGCCGAGAACATCGCGTACGGCGCCGACTCGTTCGACATGGACGAGGTCCGGCAGGCGGCCGAGGCGGCCCACGTCGACCCGTTCGTCCGCATGCTCCCCGACGGCTACGACACGGTGATCGACGAGGAGGGCTCGAACGTCAGCGCCGGCCAGAAGCAGCTGATCACGATCGCCCGGGCGTTCCTGGCCGAGCCGAGCATCCTGATCCTGGACGAGGCGACAAGCTCGGTCGACACGCGCACCGAGGTCCTGATCCAGCGGGCGATGGCCACGCTGCGCGAGGGCCGCACAAGCTTCGTCATCGCCCACCGCCTGTCCACGATCCGCGACGCCGACGTGATCCTGGTGATGGAACACGGCGCAATCGTCGAACAGGGCACCCACGACGAGCTGATCGCAGCCGACGGCGCGTACGCCCGCCTGTACTCGGCGCAGTTCGCCCAGGCAGTGGCAGAAGTGGATTGAGAAAGGGGGCGGCCGGATGGCCGCCCCCCTTCCCCACTGCTGGTGCTTACTTGATGGTCGGCCGGACGATCGCCGACCAGCCGGTGACGATGCCCTTGTCCGAGTCACCCTCGACCCAGGCCCGCAGCGCGACGACGCCGGAAGGCGCGGTCGTGGTGGCGGTGTAGGCGCCGTTCACGTTGGCCTTGCTCACCAGGATGTTGGTCCAGGTGTTGGGACCGGTCCAGCGCTGAACAACGACCTTACGGCCGGCGGCGTTCGGGTTGCTCTTGACGATCACAGCGACGCGGCCCTTCGAAGGCGAGGTCGCCGTCAGCGTGGCCGCCACGGTAACCGTCACCCGGACCTCGGCCGAGTTGATCTCCTGGGACTGCGTCACGAAGCGCATGCCCTGCGTGATCGAGCGCGAGAACGAGTAGGCGCCCGCCGCGCTGGCCTTGGTGTTCGCGATCCAGGCGAGCTCGCCGCCGCTGGTCGGGGCACCCCACAGCTCGACCGTGGCGTTCGCCGCGACCTTACCGGTGATGCTCACCGGGCCGGTGCCGGTAACGGTGGCCGGGGCCATGATGGTCGGCTTGGGAGCCTCGCCCGGCTGCTCGGGGCCAGTGGGCTCGGCACCGTCGTTGGCGGCGATGGTGATGACGCCGTCCTTGACGGTCGCGGTGTCACCGACGCCGTAGCCGGTGACGACGATCGTCTCGGCCGGCTCCTTGACGTCGTCGTCGACGGTGTCCACCGTGCCGATGGGGACCGTCGTGCCCGGCAGGGCACCCGCCGGGATGTTGGCCGAGATGGTGCCCGGGTCGACGTAGTCAGCCGGGCTCGCCGCGGCGCTGCCCTTGACCGACCCACCCTTGACGAAGACGTTGAGCGGGGTCTGCGCCTGAGCGACACCCTCGGTCACACCATTGATCCGGGCAGTGTCGCCCTCCTCGACCGTGGAGTCGATGATGGTGACCGTGGGCTTCGGGTCGTCGTCCGTGATGGTGACAACCGCGTCCTTGGTGGTCTGGGCGCCGAAGAGATCCTCCGACTCGGGGCCCGTGGGGGCGACCGCGACGGTCACCTTCTCGTCCTTCTCGTACACCTGGTCACCGGTCACGAGGAAGGACAGGTAACCCTGGTCCGCCCCGTACGCGATGTTGGCGGTGCCGGCCGGCCGGATGTAGTCCAGGAGGCCGGGAGCGGAACCGCTGTCGTCGGCCGTGGTCTTGCTTGAATCCACAGTCGTCACGAACGTCGCGGTGGCCGCCCACGGGTTGGACAGCTTGATCGGCACGATAACGGCCGTCGCGTCGTTGCCCTCCTTGACGGTGGCCGTGCCGACGCTGTAGGTCGGCTTGGCGTCGTCGTCATCGATTGAGAAGATCGTCTCGTCCGCGGCGACGAGCGTTACCGGCGGGGTCGCGTTGGCGCCGGCCGTGACATCCGCAGCGTTCGGGACAAGAGCGGTCGCGCTGTGCAGGTCGACCGCGAACTTCTCGTAGTTCTCGACGCCGGCGTTGTTGGGGTCCTCCGTGTACTCGTACATCCGGTCGCCGACGATGTCGACGGTGAACGTCTTCTGCGTCTCCCCCGGGTTGAACATCAGGGTGCCGGACGTCATGATGAAGTCCTCGCCCTGCTTGGCGGCAACTTCGTCCTGACCAGGGATGACCTCACTCGTGCCGTAGTCAACGCCGATCTTCGTACCGGCCGGGCCGCTCAGCTTGACCGTGAAGGTCTGGGCCTTGCGACCGCTGCTACCTTCCATGATCTTGGTGTTGACCGGAAGCAGGCTGACCACGGGCGCCGTGTTCTGGTCAGTGATACCGCCGGTGGCCACACTGTCCGCGCCCAGCTTGGCCACGGTGGGGTCGGCCAGCGTGACGTGCATGTCCTCGGGCTGCTCGAAGATGTTGTCGGTCCGGGTCTGCACGGTGATCGTCTGAGCGGTGTTCGTGGGACCCGCGGTGGTCGTGACACCCGGGAACGTGACGGTCCCCTTGGTGGCCGTGTAGTCGGCGCCCGCAGTCGCCTTGCCACGCCCGGTCAGCAGCGTCGGGTCCATGTCCTTGCCCGGTCCGTCTGCCGTGCTGTAAGACGCGGTGACATTCCGCTCCGACGGGCCGGAGAGCGAGACGTCGAAAGCCAGCGGACTGCCTTCGTTGGCCGTCTTCTTGGCGACCGTGATCTCCGGCTGCTCCTCGTCATCCATGATGTTGACAGCCACGGTCGGCGTGCCGGAGACCGTGGTCGAGGAGCCACCCCGGATGTTGAAGGTCTGCTTCGCCTCCTCGTAGAGGTCGTCGGTCAGGATCGCGACCTGCAGCGGGGAACTCTCGGTCTGCCCGGCCGCCACGGTGAGCGTGGTGTTGGGCTGGATGGCGGTGTAGTCCTGACCGGCCTTGGCGCTGCCCGGGCCGCTCGGCGACGAGGAGCTGACCGGGATCGTCACCTCCTTACCGGAGGGCGCGTCGAGCACAGCCGTGACGTTTACCGACCCGGCCGACTCGGACGGGTTGGGATCGTCGACGACCAGCTTGTAGGTCGGTGCCGGATCGTTGTCGAGGATGGTCCCGTAGCCGACGACATTGTTGATGCCCGACCCGGTGATCGTGATGGTGAAGTACTCGCTGTCCTCATCGAGCCTGTCGTCGATGGTGTTGACAGTGATGGAGCGGCGCTGATCGTCGTACGGATCAGTGGAGTCGGCCGGCAGGATCAGATCGCCCGACATGGTGCGGACGTCGTTCTCATCGATGCCGGCATGCGCCTGGTTGTTGTCACCAGAGGTGATGGTCCAGGTCAGGGGCAGCTCGTCGAGTGCCGCACCGCCGGCGCTCCGGGTGAGGTTGAAGGTCAGCGAGCCGCCCTCGGTCACCTCGAGCGACGACTCGTCCAGCGTGACGGTGCCGGGCGCGGCCTGCGCCGGCGAGGCAGAGATGACGGCCGGCATGAAGCCGATCGCGCCCGCGACGGCGACCGCGATGGCTCGCCTCACGGACTTGGGGCCACGCAGCATGAACGGAACCGAGCCGCTCGTGGCTGCATGGGCTGTGGAATAGCGCATGTCTTTCTTTCTCCTTCGGCGGCTGGGCTGCCTCCGTCGGGGGAGGCCCCTGGCTTTGCGTCCCCGCCTTGCGACGGGTTTGCCTGTTCGGGCACCGCACCTGAGGGCGGTTCGGAGGGACCGGCCAAGCCGGTCTGAGCAACGCGAGAGGTCGCGCCTTCCGTAATCTAACCGGCGTATCCCCCCGTTAACGGCGGAATGCTTTTTTCGGCTTAAATCGGCCTAAGCCGCGCATCACAGCATCGAAGAGCGCCGACGCCGCGCGGCTTCTACCAGCCACGGAGCGGTTCCTAGGGCCAAAAAGAAGACCAGCAAAGGCAGGCGCCAGAAATGGGATATCTCGCGCTTTGACGGCGAAGGCGGCTCAAAGACCCAGGGACGGGCTGATTTCGACCAAGCCAGGAATGCGTCGCCGATGGGGGCGGCGCCGAAGGCGTACCTCTTGGTCCACGGGGTCGAGATCGGCAGGCCGGCGACCTCGCCGAAGTTGGCCAGGCCGTCGGCCAGGGAATCGTCGCCCTGGAGCTTGGCCGCGCCGATGGTGACCACCGTGGCGGAGAGGCTCACGCCGAGGACCAGGGGGCCGGAGTCGACGTTCGACGGGCCGTCGGTGCCGTTGGGGTGTTCGCGCACGGTCGGGCCGATGCCGAGGGGCGCCGACAGGAACTCGGTGCGGAACAAGCCGTACTGCTGCCGGGCGAACTCCGGGTCGATCTCGGGCAGGAAGCGCTGCATGATGCTCTGCGACGTGCCCTGCGCGCCCGAGGTGGGCTCGCCGGTGTCGGCGTCGGCCGTGTGCGGCATCAGGCCGGTCGCCGGGTCGAGGCGGGCCCGCACGTTGGCCACCCAGCGGATCACCGTCGTGTCGTAGGCCGGGGTGAGCAGCTTGTCGTGCAGGCGCAGCGAGGCCATGGCCACGGTCGAGTCGACCGGCCAGGCCCGGCCCGGATAGGAGACGAGGAACGGCGTCGGCGACGCGTCGAAGGCGGCGGCGATCGCGGCCGAGTCGTCCTCGAAGCGGCGGAGCTCCGCGGCGTCGCGCTGGGCGGAAGGCTGCCGCATGAGGATGCCGCCGCGCAGCCAGTTGGTCCAGCCACGGTAGAAGACGCCGTACGGCAAGGACATGTCGCCGCCGAAGGGCGCACGCCCGGCCTCCGACTCGAGCTTTTCCAGCGCCCACCGAGCCTCGTCGATCTCGTTCAGGTCGGCCGCGGTGAGCCCATAGAGGGCGTACATGAAGAAGAAGCCCTCGGGAAACTGGGTCTGCGCTTCCTCGGCCGCGCCGGACTCGAGCTCGTGCTTCAGAAAGGCCAATTGCCGGCGTACGCCCGAATCACCGTCAGCGGGCGCAACCAGCCGGACCACCCCGGTCAGCGCGACAGCGCTGATCAGCATCGCCAGAACCAGGCGCACCACCCGTGCCATCGGCTGATCGTAAAGACCCGCCACAACTCGGGCGAATCACCGCGTGTCGCGGAGCAGGCGCAGGGCCAGAGCGGGGCAGCGGTCGACGGCGCGCTGGGCGGCGGGCTCCAGCGGGCCGGGTACGGCGGGTGACGGGCTGCCGTCACGGGCGATCGGGAAACCCCAGTCGTCCTCGGCCAGCAGTTCGGGGAGAAGCTCGGCGCAGAGACCGCGGCCGTCGCAGGCGGTCCAGTCGATGTGCAGGCGGGTCATGCGAGGGCCTCTGTCGTCGGGAAGCGGCCGGAGGTCGCCAGGAAGCAGCCGGAAGGCGTCGGGAAGCGGCCGGAAGGCGTCGGGAAGCGGCCGGGACAGGTGTGCGCGCGGGTCATGCGCGGGCCTCCGTCGTCAAGAAGCGGCCGGAAGTGGCCAGGCAGCGGCCGGACAAATGGGCCGCCACGTCTGCTGAGAAGGCACGCATCGCGCTGGCGATCAGGCGGGCCGTGCCGTCGGGGTGGCGGCAGGCGCCGCGGCCCGTCACCAGGCGGGTCAGGCGGTCGACCTCGGCCGGCAGGCCGGGGCGGGAGCGGAACGCGGCCAGGTCGGCCAGCGTCGCGGCCAGGCGGGGGAGGCCGTTGACGCACGGGCCGCACTGGCCGGCGGACTGGCCGGCCAGACATCCGGCGATGCGGGCGTTCTCCGTCAAGCCGCAGGCGCCGCTCGGCAGGGCCATCACCACGCCGGCGCCCGGTGACGCCCCGAACGGGGCCAGCGCCGCCCGGCTGATCGGCAACTCCGGGTCGGCCGGAACCCAGGCGCCGTGATAGCCGCCGACCAGGACCGCCGACAACGCCCCGGCCGGGCCGCCCGCGGCGGCGATCAGCGAACCCAGTGTCACGCCGTAGCCCGCCTCGAGCACACCGGGTGCGGCCACCGCGCCGCTGACCGTGGCCAGGAAGGTGCCGGGCTCGTCGTACGTGCCGGCCGCCCGGAACCAGCCGGCGCCGTAACGGGCGATCATCGCCAGGTGGGCCAGCGTCTCGACGTTCTGCACGAGGGTTCCCGTGTCGGGCAGGCGGGTCAGCTTGTCGGCCGGCACCGCTCCGCGACCGGCGACCGCGGACGCCACCGCCGACTCCTCCCCCGACACGAACGCGTCGGGCGCGGCGACCAGGGTGACCGGGATCGGGTCGCGGCGGGCGGCCAGCACGGCCCGCAGGGCGGACGGCCTCGGGACGTACAGGTGAGCGGTCGACGCCCGGGCCGCGCGGGCCACCAGTTGCAGACCGTCCAGGACCAGGTGGGGCTGGTAGGCGAGCAGCGCCTTGTCCTTGCCCGAGGCCGGTTCGCCCTCGGCGCCGTTCGCGATGATCACGGGTGGGCGGCCGGAGGCGATGACGGCGTTGAGCTTGCGCCACAACGGGAAACCGGAGCCGCCGCGACCGGTCAGGCCGGCGTCGCGGGCCATGCCGACCAGCTGGGCGGCGTCCGGGGTGGGCAGCGGGCCGTGGTCGCCGTCGGCGAGCAGCCTACGTTGCACGGCGCCCGTGTGCGCCTCCGCGAAAACGGTCATCGGACCTCCTCCAAGGGGCGCAGCCGCTCGGCGACCTTGCGCTCGGCGCGCTGCGGGAAACGGGTGAAGTGGGGGGTGAGCCGCCAGATCACGGCGGCCAGCACCACGGCCACGCAGACCATCGAGATCGCCCACAGCCAGACGGTGCCGTTGTCCGATCCGGCGCCCAGGCCGTGCAGCAGCGCCACCGGCCAGCACAGATAGGCCAGCCAGTGCACGGCGCGCCAGGCCCGGGCGCCGATGCGGTGCCGCAGCAGGCTCGTCACCACGATCGCGATCATCAGGTCGAGGCCGAGCGTGCCCAGACCTTGCCAGAGCGGCCGATAGTTGCCGGCAAACGGCAGGACCAGGTCAAAGAGCCTCAATTGGGCGTACGGGTCGAAGAGCAGACTGACCACGTGAAGCACCAGGAACACGACGGCCAGCAGGGCGGCGTTGCGGTGCAACAGGTTCACGGCGAAGCGGGGCAAATTGAACGCCGTACGGCCGGATCGGGCTCCGATGCCCAGCGCGACCACGACGGTCAGCAGAACCAGCGACACGACGCCGCTGCCCCGCGCGAAATACCAGAGGGCGTCGCTCACGAAGGCCACCCGCCCAGCCGCACGACGTCGAGCTCCGGGGTGACCAGCCGGCTCGGCACGCCGCGGAGCAGGCTCGAGGCCCGCCGGCCGCGGACGATCGCGGCCGTGGTCAGGGTGTTCGCCCGCAAGCACGAGCCGGCGGCGACGGTCACCGTGCGCCACACGCGAGGGGCGGGCAGGCCGGTGCGCGGGTCGAGGATGTGGTGCAGATGTCCCCACGTGCGACTGGCGGTGCTCGACGTTGCGATCGCCGAGCCCGGCGGCAGGCGTACGGCATGGGAAGGGTCTCCGGGTTTGTCCTGAACCAGAACCCGCCACCCGCCGTCCGGACCCGGCCCGGCCGTGGCGATGTCGCCGCCCAGCGCGACCATCGCACCCACGCCGAGCCGCTCGGAGACCCGGGCGGCGCAGCGGTCGGCGGCAACCGCCTTGGCCGTGGCGCCCAGATCGAGAAGCACACCGAGGGGCACACTCAGGTAGCCGTCGCGCAGCCGAACCGCGCGCCAGTCGGGCGCGGCGAAGACCCGGACGGCCGGAGCGACCCGGCGGCCGGTGATGGCGGCGAAGTCCCGGTCGTAGCCGAGGCCGCAGAGGGCGGCACCCACGGTCGGATCGACATCACCGCCGGTCTCACGGGCGGCCCGCAGGGCGGCGGCGACGAGCTCGGCCAGCAGCGGGCTGACCTCGACGGCGCGGCCCGGCGTGACCTGCCGCAGCTCGGAGTCGGCACGGAAGCGGCTGCAGGCGAGGTCGACGGCGGCCAGCTCCTCCCGGACGACGGCGGCCGCGTCATCGGTGGCGGCGGGATCAGTGACGACGACGCGGGCCACGGTGCCCCAGACGCTCCACTGTGCGGTGTCGGCGCCGACCGGAAGGGTCTCGACGAGAGGCATCAGGAGCCTCCCGAGGTGGCGCCACTGCTGCCTTGATCATTGTTCCCTTGATCAGTGTTCCCTTGATCAGTCGACAGCGACGGTGAGTCATCGGTCGTCGTGTCCGAATTGTCAGTGGTGGTGACGGTGGTGGTCGTCTGCTGGCTGTCGTCCGACGCGTAAGCAGCCACGGCCACGGCCGCGGTCCCCACCGCCGACGCCGCCACCAGAACGCCGGTGAGCAGCGCGGTGCGCCGCAGTCCGGTCTCCCGCTTCATCCCAAGCCCCCTAACGTGTGATTGCTTGACACCTCAACAACGTTGCGGGTTCCCCCTCGCCCTGACCTGTGCGGCTCCTTGGGGGTTGCTGTGAGAGTGGGAGCTCATCGGCACAACGAACGACAAGGGCGCGCTTCCGAGGCGAGGGGACACCATTCCGACGGCCGGGATTGCTATCATTCAGGGCGCGGCGGTAATGTCGAGTCAGGCGCAAGGAAGACATTCAGCCCTTGAAAGACGAACGCTGAAAGACGGACACCCATCCACCAAACTTACCTTTGACGTCAATGACAGAATTGTCACGTCAATCGGCGCGCCCAACGTCGAGCTCTGCCGGCTGCGCGCCTGGGCCCGCGGATTCCGAAAGCCACCGCTCTCGCGGTCGCCCGTCGAATTGGGCGCCGCCGGACCTCGGCGCGGAGCTCAGACCCTGCCGGAGCTCAGACCCTGCCGGACCTCCGCGCTGCCGGACCTCCGCGCTGCCGGACCTCCGCGCTGCCGGACCTCCGCGCTGCCGGACCTCCGCGCTGCCGGAGCTCAGGCCCTGTCGGACCTCGGCCGGCTGTCGCGCGGGCCGTTCCTGCTCAGGCCGTCAACATCGAAGCTTGAAGCCGTGGCGCTGAGCTAGCCCGCACCTCCGGTGACGCTCGCGCTCACGGCGAAACTCATCCTTCTCGGGCGATCGATTACGCGCAAGCGTGCGATCGCGCACGGCTTCAATTTGCTTCAAGGGGATCGTTCAAGCTGCCGGTAACGCATGACTGATTATCCCGCCATCCGCCCAGAAATTCCATCCGCAAATCATTTCCGATCATGCCAAATTCGGAACTTCCCTCACCACATCCACCGCAGCGAAATTCC
This sequence comes from Paractinoplanes atraurantiacus, assembly GCF_900215205.1. Classification (GTDB taxonomy): domain Bacteria; phylum Actinomycetota; class Actinomycetes; order Mycobacteriales; family Micromonosporaceae; genus Actinoplanes; species Actinoplanes atraurantiacus. The sequence goes on along the minus strand of NZ_OBDY01000018.1, from coordinate 17,715 downwards.
CGCGCGACGCCCTTTACCCGCGGACCGAAAGGGTGAAAGATACAGAGCAGAAGCAGGAGATGGCGATAGGAGGAGCCACGCCAAAGAAGATAGCTGCGAAGAATCTGCTCAGCGCAAGCCGGGGATCCCGGCGCTCCGCGGCGAGCAGACCGACCACCCGCCCACCGCAAGCCAGGGTCCCAGCGCGCCCCGACCCCGCGGCGAGCAGACCGACCACCCGCCCACCGCGAGGCCTGAGGTGAACAAGCGCGACACCCCGGGACCGCGGGGCGGGTCAGAGCAAGCCGTGTTCCATGGCTGTGGTTACCGCGGCTGTGCGGTCGGTGACGTCGAGCTTGGTGAAGGTTCGTAGCAGGTGGGTCTTCACCGTGGCCTCGGAGATGTAAAGCGTGCGGCCTATGTCGGCGTTTGTCAGGCCCTTTGCCACCAAGCGCAGGACCTCCGTCTCCCGGGCCGACAAGGCCGGTGGGGGTGGCTTGCGGACCTGGCGGACCAATGTGGAGGCGACGCTGGGGGCCAGCACGGTTTCGCCTCGGGCCGCCGCCCGGACCGCGTCGGCCAGCTCGGACGGGGACGCGTCTTTCAGCAGGTAGCCGCCGGCGCCGGCCTCGATGGCCCGGAGGATGTCGCGGTCGGATTCGTAGGTGGTCAGGACCAGGACGCGGATGCCGGTGGACTTGGCCGTGATCTGTTCGGTGGCGGTCACGCCGTCGCCGCCGGGCATGCGCAAGTCCATCAGGACTATGTCGGGGTGCAGGGCCAACGCCGTCGCCACGCCCTCCGGGCCCGATGACGCCTCGCCCACCACCGTCAGGTCCGGCTCCCTCTCCAGCATTCCCCGCAAGCCGTGACGGACCACGGGATGGTCGTCGACCAGGACTATGCGGATCATGCGGGGACCTCCAGCTCGATCGTCGTGCCCGCCTCGGGGGTGCTGCGGACCCGCAGGTCGCCGTTGATCTGGGTGGCCCGCTGGCGCATGCCGGACAGGCCGAAGCCGTCCGCTGATGACGGGACGAAGCCTTGGCCGTCGTCGCGGACCACCAGGCGCACGCACGACGGCGTGTACGCCAGGAGCACCGACGCCTCGTTGGCTTCGGCGTGACGCCGTACGTTGGTCAGCGCCTCCTGGGCCGCGCGGAGCAGCACCACCTCGACCGCCGTCGGGAGGGTTCGCTCGTCGCCGCTCGTGCGGAAGGTGGCCGGCACTCCCGACTCCTCGGCGAATCGGGACGCCTGACGCCGTACGGCCTCGGGCAGTGAAGCCGAAGCCAACGGCGAGGGTGACAGCGCCCCGACCAGGGCCCTCGCCTCGGCCAGGTTTTCCTTCGCCGTGCGGACGGCCAGGGCCAGGCGTTCGTCGCGCAGCGCCGGGTCGACCGACTGGAGCAGGGTGATGATGCTGGTGAAGCCCTGCGCCAGCGTGTCGTGGATCTCGGCCGCCAGGTGGGTGCGCTCGGCCTCCCGGGACAGGCGGGCGATCTCCGTGCGGCTGGCCTCCAGGTCGGCTATCAGCTGGCGGCGCTCGATGCTCTGCTCGATCACCCGGGTGATCCAGAAGCCGAGCCAGATGCCGGAGGCGGCCGAGATGACCGCGATGATCAGGTCGGCGATGATCTGCTGGGGGCGCAGGAACAGGTCGGCCACCGGCGGGACCAGGACGATCGCCACGATCGCGATGACGGCCGCGCGCAGGTGGACCATCTGGAAGATCAGCGGGATCATGGCGAAGAGCAGCCAGTTCATCACCGGCACGGTCACGATGGCGACCGCGAACAGGGCCAGCTCGGCCGCCAGCAACGGCACGTTGCCGCGCTCGCCGCGAATCACCGCGCGGCCCCACACCAGGTGCAGGACCACGATGGCGGCGACCGCCCCGATCGCGACGAGGCGTTGCCACAGCGAGAAGCCGTACGACAAGAAGACCGCAAGCGAGACGACCGCCGTGACCACCCCGAGGAAGGTCTCCCAAGCCCCGGGGTAGCTGTTGTGAACCTCGGTGGAGGTCACTTGTCGCGGCTCCAGCGGAAGGTCAGCAGGCACAGAACCAATCCGATCACACACCAGGCGCCCAGCACCAAGGCGATGCGACCCAGCTCCCACTGGCCGGCCGGCTCCTGGTCCTTCATCACGTCGGGCAGGAACACGTAGCGGAAACCCTGCGCCATCCACTTCACCGGGAAGATCGCCGCGACGTTGATCAGCCACGACGGCAGCTGCGTCACCGGGTAGATGAACACGCCCGAGATGAACTGGAGCGCCACCACGGGCACGTTCAGGATCGCGCCGGCCGTGCGGGCGTGCTTGACGATGCCGCTGACCGCCATGCCGAGCAGCGAGCACGTGATCACCGACAGCAGGAACAGCCAGGTGAAGGTCAGCCAGTGACTCGCGTCCGGCAGGGGCATGTCGAAGACCAGCGCGCCCACGCCGACCAGCAGGATCACCTCGGCCACGCTGAGGGCGAAGACCAGGATCAGTTTCCCGAGGACGTACGACGTAGCGGTGATCGGTGTGCCGTGCAACCGCTTCAGGGTGCCGTCCTCGCGGTCCATGGCCAGGCCCGCGCCCATCGTGACGAAGGCGGTGGAGAGGATGCCGTACGCGATCATGCTGGCCGAGAAGACGTTGCTGGCGCTGACCCCGGCGTCGGTGTACTGGTCGCCGAAGATCGTGCCGAAGAGCAGGAGCAGCATCGCCGGGAAGGCGAAGGTGAAGATCACCGCGGTGCGGTCGCGGAGGAACATCAGCACCTCGACGTGCCCGCGGCTGAACCCCATGGTGGCCGTGCTCATTTGTCCCCCTTGATGAGGTTCAGGTAGATGTCTTCGAGGGTGGGCCGCGTGACGGTCAGCGTGCGCAGGTCGGCCTCGGTGGCGACCAGCTTGCGGATCAGCTCGGTCGGGTCGGTCACCTGCTCTTCTTTGAGTACGCCGTTGTCGCGCCACGTCACCTTGGTGGTCTGCGCTCCGCCGCCCAGGGTGGTCGGCGTGCCCTCGGCCAGGATCCGGCCGTCGGCCAGCACGGCCAGCCGGTCGGCCAGCGCCTCCGCCTCCTCCAGGTAGTGGGTGGTGAGCAGGATCGTGGTGCCCTCGGCGGCCAGCTCCCGGATCAGGTCCCAGAACTGCCGCCGCGCCTGCGGGTCGAACCCGGTGGTCGGCTCGTCCAGGAACAGCAGCTCGGGCCGTCCGACGATGCCGAGCGCGACGTCGAGGCGGCGGCGCTGACCGCCGGAGAGCGACCGGATGCGGCTCTTGCTCTTGGCGGTCAGGCCGACCAGCTCGATCACCTCGGCCGCCGGGCGCGGGCCCGGATAGAAGCCGGCGATGTGCCGCACCATCTCGGCGACGGAAAGGTCCGCCGCGTCGTCGGCGTCCTGCAGCACGATGCCGATCCGGGCCCGCCACTCCCGGCCCCCCGTGGCCGGGTCGGCGCCGAGCACGCTCGCGTCGCCGCCGTCCCGCCTGCGATGCCCCTCGAGGATCTCGGTGGTCGTCGTCTTGCCGGCGCCGTTCGGGCCGAGCAGAGCGAACACCTCGCCCCGGGCCACCTCGAGATCTATCCCGCGGACGACTTCCTGGCCGCGGTAGGACTTGCGAAGCCCCCGTACTTCAATGGCGTTCATGCCATTGATAGTGGCTGTTCCCGTCGCCTCTCCGGAACGACCGGGTGGCCGTCAGTAGGTGTCAACCGATCGGTGGACAGACACTCACTCCCATTTGAACTTGCGGGCGGCGGCGGTCACGAAGACGACGGCCCACAGGGCCAGGCTCAGCCAGATCGACAGCGGGATCGGCGCGTCGTGCGAGAGCGTGGCCCGCAGCGCCTCGGCGTGCGCGGCCAGCGGCAGCACGAACCAGCCGAACGTGCCCAGGTCGGGCGCGGCGAACATGATGCCGCCGGCGGCGAGCATCAGAACATAGATCAGGGTGGCGGCGGCGGTCGTGGTCTCCGGCCGCAGGACACTGGCCAGAAGCAGGGCCAGGCCGCTGTACGCCGCGGTGGCGAGCACGGTGATGCCGAGCGCCGGAAGGATCTGCCCGAAGTGCGGGCGCCAGCCGACCGCGACGCCGACCACGGCCAGCACCAGCAGCTGGAGAACGATCAGGCCGAGCACGGCGGCGGTTTTGGCGAACAGCAGACCGGGACGGCTCAGCGGCGAGGCGCCGAGTCTTTTGAGTACGCCGTAGCTGCGCTCGTAACCGGTGGTGATGGCCTGGCCGGTGAAGGCGGTCGACATCACGGTCAGCGCGAGCACCCCCGGTACCACGAAGGCCAGCCGGTCGTCGCCCGGCACGTTGGTGACCTTGGTGAGGCCGGCGCCGAGCAGCACCAGCAGCGGCACGCCCATGGCGAGCACGACGGCCTCGCCGCGCCGGGCGGTCAGCACCAGCTCCATCTTGATCTGGCTGGACAGCACGGTGCGCATGGGAGCCCGGCCCGGAGCCGGTGCGAAGGTACTCATCGATAAGCTTCCGCTTTGGTCAGGGCCAGGTAGACGTCTTCGAGGGTGCGCCGGCGCGTGTTCAGCGAGGTGACCGTGGCGCCCACGCCGGCGAACCAGCCGAGCACCTCGGCGATGGTCGCCGCGTCGAGGGCGCCCGTGACGGCGTACTCACCCGGGCTTGTCTCGGTGACCTTGAGAGGAGAAAGGCGGTCGCCGGGAACCAGCCCCGGCTCGGCCCGCACCTCCAGAAGGTCGATGCCGGCCGCGGCGGTCAGCTCGGCCGGCGTGCCGGTCGCGGCGACCAGGCCGTTGCGCATGATGACGACCTCGTCGGCCAGCCGCTCGGCCTCGTCGAGCAGATGCGTGGTGAGCAGCACCGACACGCCGTCGGCGCGCAACTCCTCGATCAGCTCCCAGGTGGTGTGGCGGGCCTCGGTGTCCATGCCGGCCGTCGGCTCGTCCAGGAAGACCAGCTCGGGGCGGCCGACCAGCGCGATGGCCAGGGAAAGCCGCTGCTGCTCGCCGCCGGAGAGCCGCCGGAACCTCGTACGCTCGAAGCGCCTCAGGCCCAGACGGTCGAGCAGCATGTCGACGTCGAGCGGCTGGGCCGCGAACGAGGCGAAAAGCCGCAGGATCTCACCGGCCGTGGCCCACGGGTAGACGCCGCCCGACTGGAGCATGATGCCCAGACGCGGCATGAGCTCGTCGTGGTCGTCCATCGGATCGAGCCCGAGCACCCGCACCTGACCGCCGTCGGCCCGGCGGAAGCCCTCGCACACCTGAAGCAGGCTGGTCTTGCCGGCGCCGTTGTGCCCGAGCAGCGAGAGAACCCGGCCACGGGGCACGGTCAGCGACACACCGTGGACCGCGGTCGTGTCGCCGTAGCGCACGACCACGTCCCGTACCTGGACCGCGTCGTCAGTCAAAACCGCACACCCTCACTCAGCGCAACTTCCCTACCTTACGTCCCGGCCTTCGCGGGCTAATAAGGTGCTGGCATGAGCGTGGTGGAGATCTACACCGACGGGGCCTGCGCGCCCAACCCCGGACCGGGCGGGTGGGGCGCGGTGCTGCGGTACGGCGCCAAGGAGAAGGACCTGTGCGGCGGCTCCGCCGACTCGACGACGAACAACCGGATGGAGCTGATGGCGCCGATCCGGGCGCTGGAGACGCTCAACCGGGCGCCGATGACGGTCAAGCTCTACACCGACAGCATTTACGTACGCGACGGCATCACGAAATGGCTGCCCCGCTGGAAGGCGAACGGCTGGCAGACGTCGGCCAAGCAGCCGGTCAAGAACGTCGACCTGTGGCAGCGCCTGGACGAGGCGGTCCGCCGGCACGACGTGCAGTGGCACTGGGTGAAGGGCCACGCCGGCCACCCGGAGAACGAGCGGGCCGACCGTCTGGCCGCCCGCGGCCTCCAGGAGGCGGTGGCGGCCGGGGAGACGATCGGAGGCTGACTCATCAGGTACGCGGTGATCCTGCCCGGCGGCACGGCGGCCGAGCAGTTGGAGCAGGCAGTGCTCGCGGAACAGGCGGGCTGGGACGGCGTCTTCGTCTGGGAGGCGGCGTACGGGGTCGACGCCTGGGGTCTGCTGTCGGCGATGGCGGTGGCGACCTCTCGCGTACGGCTGGGAACGATGTTGACGCCTTTGCCGTGGCGACGGCCCTGGAAGGTGGCGAGCCAGGTGGCCACGCTCGATCAGCTCTCCGGCGGGCGGGCGATCCTCACGGTGGGTGTGGGGGCGCTGACGACGGATCTTCCGCTGACGGGCGAGGAGACCGACCTGCGGGTACGGGCGTCGATGATGGACGAGGGCATCGACCTGATCCGGGCGTTATGGGCCGGCGAGTCCCACTATTCCGGGCAGCACTATCAGTACGCGGTCGAGCGGAACGATCTCGCGATCACCGGGCGGCCCGTCCAGGAGCGGATCCCGATCTGGGTGGTCGGTGTGTGGCCGCGGCCCAAGTCGATGCGGCGGGTGCTGAAGTGCGACGGCGTGGTGCCGGGCGGGGAGATGACGCCCGCGTCCGTACGGGAGATGCGAGCCTGGCTGCTTTCCCACGGCGCCGCCGCCACGGTCGACGTGATCGCGGAAGGGGAGACGCCGGGGGCGGACGTCGCGGCCTGGGAAGAGGCGGGCTGCACGTGGTGGATGGAAACCCGGTGGGAGATGCCACATCACAGCGCCGAACGGATGGCGCAGATCCGCGAACGGATCGCGGCGGGACCACCCCGATGATCACGCCGTTCTCGGTGCCGTTCGACGCCGCGGCGATCGGCGATCTCCGGGGGCGGCCGCGGCGGCCGGAGCCTTCACCGGTGGGAGCAGGGGACGCCGTTGTCTTATACGCGGGAGCTGTGCGACTACTGGGCTTCCGGCTACGACTTCGAGGCCGACGGGGATCCTCTGACCCGCGATCAACTGCTGGACAATCTGATGATGTATTGGCTGCCGGGAACGGGGGCGTCGGCGGCGCGGCTCTATTGGGAGAGTTTCGGCGAGGTGCAGAAACTGTTCCGGTCGGGCGGCGGCGAAACGGTTTCCGTGCCGACCGGGTGCTCGATCTTCCCGAAGGAGAACCCGCGGCCGTCGCGGCGATGGGCTTCACAGCGCTTCACCGACATCCGCTACTGGAACGAGCCGGCGCGGCGGGCATTTCGCGGCGTTCGAGCAGCCGGCGCTGTTCGCGGCGGAGGTCCGGGCGTGCGCGGCGGCGCTGATGGTTGAGCCTTCCAGTTAATTCGAATGGGGTACGTCAAACGGGCCATAGCTTCCGGTCTATCCTTTTAGTCAGAATCAGTACATGACCGCGCCCGGCGACTCAGTGCTGATCTTCATTCTCGTGGCCGTCTTCTTCGCGTGCTGCGGTTACGCGGCCGGCCGGTCCCACCAGAAACGCCAGTCGGTACACGACCGCGAAGAGGCCTACCGGGAGGGCTACGAGAAAGCCTCGAACCGCCCGTTCCGCCCCGCTCCCCCACGCGCCGCCGCAAACGAGCCGGCCGCCCCTTCCCAAGCTGCTCCCTCATCGATGACGGCGCCGCCCGTGGGAAGCCCTTCCATGACGGCGCCGCCCGTGGGAAGCCCTTTCGTGGCGCCGCCTTCCTTGGGGGTTCCTCGAGCCGCGGCACCTCAAGCGGCGGCCCGTCCAGCTGCGGGCCCACCGGTGGCACCTTCCCAAGGCAGCTTTCCTGTGCCACCGCCTCCGCCGCCCCACGTGCGGGTGGAACCGGCCGCGGTAGGCGGGGTGACCTACCAGCCGTTCCCCAACCCTCGCCCGGCCGTTCCCGAACAGGACACAGCACCCGTCCCGGCTCCGATGCTGGGCCCCGCGCCGCCGCCGGCGCCCGCCGCCGGCGCACCCGAACCCAGGCCGTCCGGGCGGCACACGGTCCCGGACGAACTCGTACAGGCCAAGACGTACCTCTTGCCACCCGACCGCGTCTTCCGCGCGAAGGTCCCCGACAACAAGCCGCTGCCCGAGGAACCGACCACTCCCTTGTCGGTCCCGAAGCCCCGCCGCTCCTGATCTTTCAGCGCCCCGAAAGTGTCACACCCCCGCCGTAGGGTCCTCACATGGTCACCGTCGACGACGTGCGGCAGGTAGCGCGCGACCTGCCCCGCAGCTCAGAGCACCTGATAAACGACCGGGTCAAGTTCCGCGTGGGCAAAATCGTCTACGTGGCGTTCTCCCGCGACGAGACAGTCATGGGTTTCGGCTTCCCCAAAGAGGAGCGGGCCGCCTTGGTCGCCTCCGAGCCGAAGATCTTCCACTTGCCCCGAGAGTCCGACATGCGCTTCAACTGGGTCCAGGCCTGGATGGACCCTCTCGACGAGCAACGCATGACCGAGCTGGTACTCGACGCCTGGCGCATGGTCGTCCCCAAGAAGGTCTGGTCGGCCTACCTACCAAGACTGGCGTAACGACCCGCTCCAACGGTGGCCCGGCATGACATTTCGACCAGATCGGCGACACATCGGGCCGACTTGAAGCTTCGGCGACACCACCTCATCGCGCCCGACATAACGCCTCGGCCGGGGTCGGCGAGACGGCCCTGGTGCGGCGGCCGGGCCGGTGATTGATTTTCGGGGCCGTGCCCGCGCGACCCGGGTCGGCGCGGTGTGAGCCGGTGCGGGGCACGGCCGCGGGCCCGCCTTCGGGTGTGTTGGGAGGCCGAAGGCGGGAGTCATCCGCAGCGGGCGGCCGACGACCCCGGCTGGGTTCGGTATGCCCAGGTCACCGGCCGTCCGCTCGAAGCAGCCAACCAAGCCGACCTAGGTTGGACCTGTCAGCCACCTGAGCGATCAATGAAGAGGGGTCCTTCGATGCCGACCGTTGCCATCGTCAGCGCGGGTTTCATGGGTTCGGGCCTGGGCGCCGCCCTGCTCACCGGCGGCGCCCGCGTCGTCACCACGCTCGAGGGCCGCTCCGAGCGCTCCCGCCGCCTGGCCGAGTCGGCCGGCCTCGAAATCCTCCCCACCCTCGCCGACGCCCTGGCCGCCGCCGACGTAGTCCTCTCCGTCACCCCACCGGCCGCCGCCGTCGACGCCGCCCGTTCCATCGCCGCCACCGGTGGCGGTAGGCGGCCGGGGCTGGTTGTGGCCGACCTCAACGCTGTGTCGCCGGGAACCATGGGGCGGGTGGCGCGGGAGCTCGATGGGGTGAGGGTCGTCGACGGGTCGATCTCGGGGCCGCCGCCCAGCGTCAAGCCGGGGGCTCGGATCTATCTGTCCGGGCCCGATGCCGCCATCATCGCCGGGCTGCCGTGGGCGGGGATGGTCGAGCCGGTCGTGCTCGGTGATCGGGTCGGGGCGGCCAGCGCGCTCAAGATGTGCACCGGAAGCGTCTACAAAGGATTGATGGGGTTGCTCACCCAGGCGATGCGCACGGCCGGCGCGCACGGTGTGCTCGATGCCGTGGTGGACGATCTCGCGCGCAACGGGCTGGCCGACAGCGACGGCGTCGCTCGGGCCGCGACCAAGGCGCATCGCTACGTCGACGAGATGCGCGAGGTGTCCGCCACCCAGGCCGAGGCGGGGTTGAGTCCTGATCTGTTCGCCGCGATGGCCGCCGTCTTCGCCGACGTAGCCTCCACCCGCCTGGCCGACGACGACCCCGAAAACGACCGCGACCTCACCCCCGCCGAGATCGTCGCGCGCTTGCAAAAGAGGGAGTGAGCAACGCTCATCTGCAGACGCCGGAACACCGCTCGCCGGCGCGCCGCTGGTCGTCGGAAGGCGAGGCCGCGCGGAGGCGAAAGGCGGGGGCGGAAGGCGGGGGCGCGGAGGTGGAACCTGGGGGCGGAAAGGGTGGTGTGGGAGGTCGTGGGGGTGAGTCGGGGGTCTTGGGACGGTGGATCGCACCTGTGTCGATGTCATACTGGGGCGTCCCCGCTGGTTGAGAGGCTCGGAGCGCTATGTCCGCCGACGATGCGAGTGTGCGCCGGCCTACGTTGACCCAGGTCGCGGAGCTTGCGGGGGTCAGCCTCAAGACGGCGTCGCGTGCTCTCAACCGGGAGCCCAACGTGGCGCCCTCGACCGGGCGGCGGGTGCTCGACGCGGCCGACCTGCTCGGCTATCGGCTCAACGGGATCGCCCGGGAGCTGCGGCGCGGGGCCACGTCGGCTCTTGTCGGGCTGGTCAGCGGTGATCTGACCAACCCGTTCTACTCGGCCGTGGCCAGTGGGATCGAGCGGGAGCTTCGCCAGCACGGGCTTCTGCTGATCACCGCCAACAACGATGAGGACGCCGCCCTCGAGCGGAGCCTTGTCGACGCCTTTCTCGAACGGCGGGTGCGGGCTCTTCTCGTCATTCCCAGCGGCAGCGACCACGAATACTTGTCCATCGAGGGCAACCGTGGTGTGCCCTTCGTCTTTCTCGACCGGCCGCCGGACGGGCTGGCCGCGGACGCCGTGTTGATAGACAACGCGGGTGGTGCCCGGTCGGCCGCCGAGCATCTGCTGGGCCGCGGGCACCGGAAGATCGCGCTCGTCGCCGATCTCAAGCGGATGGCGCCGCAGAAAGGGCGCATCGACGGCTTCGTCAAGGCGATGCACGCCGCGGGCAACAACGAGTGGGAGCCGTATGTCCGCACCGACGTGCACGATGTGCGGCACGCCGAACACGCCGTACAGGAACTCTTGGCCCTTGACCCTCCGCCCACCGCGATTTTCACGACGAACAACCGGCTGACCACCGGCGCCCTGCGCGGCATGCGGGACATCCGGGAGCAGCCTGCACTGGTCGGCTTCGACGACTTCGACCTGGCCGACGTGCTCGGCACGACCGTTGTCGCCCACGACATGACCGCCCTCGGGCGGGAGGCGGCCCGGCTCGCGCATGAGCGGATCAGTGGCCACACCGGGCCCGCTCGCACGATCGTTATTTCGACATCCATCATTGCTAGAGGGTCGGGCGAGCGCCCTCCGCGGTAGACGATCATCTATCCACAGTGTTCGCACGTAACGACACGGAAACAGTCGTTGACACCTGTGCGCTCAGGCGGCACCGTACTCCCGAATCGTGTGACAACGATGTCAATATCTCGATGGGAGACAACTATGCGCTTCACTCGACGGGCTGCCGTGGCGGCCGTCAGTGTCGCCGCGCTCCTGACGGCCACGGCCTGTGGGTCCAGTGACGACAGTGGCGGCGACTCCGGCTCCAAGAAGGTCGAAGTCTTCACGTGGTGGGCCGACGGCGGTGAGAAGGCCGGCCTCGACGGCCTCGTCGCCCAGTTCGGCACCGCGTGCGCCGGGCAGACCTTCGAGAACGGCGCCGTGGCCGGTGGCGCCGGCGCGAACGCCAAGTCGGTGCTCGCGTCCCGGCTCCAGCAGGGCGACCCGCCGGACACGTTCCAGGCGCACGCCGGCGCCGAGCTCCAGGACTACATCAACGCCGGTCAGGTCGAGGACATCAGCGCCGACTACGACTCGTGGGGCCTCAAGCAGGCGTTCCCCAAGGGCCTGATCGACAACCTGACGGTCGACGGCAAGATCTACTCGGTGCCGGCCAACATCCACCGCGCCAACGTGGTCTGGACCAACAAGAAGGTCGTGGCCGACGCCGGCATCACCAAGGACCCGACCGACCTGGCCGGCTTCTTCGCCGACCTCGACAAGGTCAAGGCCAAGGGCATCAAGGCGCCGCTCGCCATCGGCAAGGACTGGACGCAGCTGATGCTGTTCGAGTCGGTCCTGATCACCGACCTGGGCCCCGAGAAGTTCACCGGCCTGTGGAACGGCAGCACCGACTGGAACGACGCCGGCGTCACCAAGTCGATCGACGACTTCAAGAAGCTGCTCACCTACACCAACACCGACCGCGACGCCCTCGACTGGACGGACGCGGAGAAGCTGGTCATGGACGGCAAGGCCGCGTACCAGCTGATGGGTGACTGGGAGGCGGCCGACCTGGACGCCAAGAAGTTCACCGACTACGGCTACTTCACCTTCCCGGGCAACGGCACCACCTTCCAGTGGCTCGCCGACTCGTTCGTGCTGCCGAAGGGCGCCAAGAACGCCGACGGCACCAAGTGCTGGCTCAAGACGGTCGGCTCGGCCGAGGGCCAGAAGGCGTTCAACACCAAGAAGGGCTCGATCCCGGCCCGTACGGACGCGAACCCCACCGACTACCCCAAGTACCAGCAGGCCGCCATGGCCGACTGGAAGTCGGCGACCCAGGTCCCGTCCTGCGCCCACGGCTCGGCCTGCTCGCAGGGCTGGCAGGGCGCGGCCAACTCGGCCCTCGGCGCGTTCTCGACCAACCAGGACGCCGCCGCGCTGCAGAAGGCCCTGGCCTCGGCCGCGCAGCAGTTCGTCAAGAAGTAGAGATCTGGGGCGGGGCGGCGAGAAGCCGCCCCGCCTTCGCCTGCAAGGAGCCCTTATGCGCCGACTCCGGCAGTGGGGACCGGGACTGCTCCTGCTCTCCCCCTCGCTCATCCTGCTCGCCGTCTTCGTGTACGGCCTGATCGCCTGGACCACGAAGGTCTCCGTCTCCGACGAGCACAACGCCCTGGGTTCGAAGGGTTTCGTCGGCCTGGAGAACTACACCAAGCTGTTCACCGACGACATCAACGACCGCTTCACCCACTCGCTGAAGAACCTGCTGATCTTCACGGTGGTGTTCCTGGTCGGTGCGATGTTCTTCGGCCTGCTCTGGGCTTTCCTGCTGGAGCGCGGCGTTCGCGGTGAGGGCTTTTTCCGTACGGTCTACCTGTTCCCGATGGCAGTTTCCTTCGTGGCCTCGGGCGTCGTGTGGCGCTGGCTGATGAACCCGAACACGGGCGAGAACGCGGGCGGTCTGAACGCCGTGTTCGGCGCGCTCGGCCTCGACTTCCTCGAGAACAAGTGGTGGACCAACCCGAACTGGGGCATGGCCGCCATGGCGATGCCCGCCATCTGGCAGCTCTCCGGCTATGTGATGGCCCTGTTCCTGGCCGGCTTCCGCGGCATCCCGCAGGAGCTGCGCGAGGCGGCCGCCATGGACGGCGCCAGCACGTACCGGCTGTACCGCAACGTGATCTTCCCGCAGCTCACGCCGGTCGCGCTCTCCGCGCTGATCATCCTCGGGCACATGTCGATGAAGATGTTCGACCTGATCATGAGCGTCTCGGGGCCGCAGTGGCTCACCGAGGTGCCCGCCGTCTACGTCTGGCAGACGCTGCTGACCAGTGACTACGCCAAGGCCGCGGCGATCTCGATCATCCTGCTGCTGCTCGTGGCGGTCGTCATCGTCCCGTACCTGATCTACACCAACCGGGCGGAGAAGAACGCATGACCGCCGTCGCCGCACCCCAGCAAGCGCTGGAGCAACTCAAGCCGCGCACCAAGCCGCGCCGAGCCTTCGGCCCGGGCTCGATCGTCAAGTACGCGCTGGTCCTGCTCTTCCTGATCATCGTGCTGATGCCGATGTACGTGCTGATCGTGACCAGTTTCAAGTCGGGCTCCGACATCGGCGTCACGAGCCAGTGGAACCTGCCCGAGACGTGGACGCTCAAGTCGTGGGAGAAGGCGTGGGACTCCCTGCACGCGTCCTTCATCCGCACGTTCGAGCTGGCCGTCCCGGTCGCCCTGATCTCGTCGGTGATCGGCGCGGCCAACGGCTTCGTGCTGTCGCGCTGGCGCTTCCCCGGCGCCGACCTGGTGTTCACGCTGATCCTGTTCGGCATGTTCATCCCGTACCAGGCCGTCATGATCCCGCTGCGCGACATCGTCACGACGATCGGCATCCCGCCCGGCATTCCGACGCTGGTCTTCGTGCACTGCGTCTACGGCATCCCGATCTGCACGCTGATCTTCCGGAACTACTACGCGACCACGGTTCCGGAGGAGCTCGTGGAGGCGGCCCGGGTCGACGGGGCGGGCCTGCTGCGCACGTTCGGCTGGATCATCCTGCCGATCTCGATCCCGGGCTTCGTGGTGACGGTGATCTGGCAGTTCACGTCGGCCTGGAACGACTACCTGTTCGCGATCTTCCTGTCGAACACCAGGAACGGGCCGATCACCATCGCGCTCAACGCGCTGGCCGGCGCGCAGTCGCCGGACTACGCGGCCTCGATGGCGGGCGCGCTGATCACGTCGCTGCCCACCCTCGTGGTGTACGTCCTGCTCGGCCGCTGGTTCATCGGCGGTCTGATGGCCGGCTCGGTCAAGAGCTGAACCCGGCACGGCTTCCCGGCGCGACCAAAAGGCACGCCGGGAAGCCTCCAGCAACAAGTTCCGGTGAAGGTTTGGTCTCTCACCCATTCGGGGCGAAGCGCCCGGCCCCGGTTGGCCCTAAGGTTCTGGTTCGTGACCACCGAGGACGTCGACGGCTTCGCCGCGCGCATGGCTTACGCCCTGCACAAAGACCCGGCTGATGACGTACGCCGTACGACGCTCCACCTCTGGATCATCGCGGTCACCCTGGCCTGGCTGGTAGTGGTCCCGCTGGTCGTCCTGTACGGGCTGATCACCGGCACCGGCGGCGCCTTCACCCTGGCCACCGTGCTGATCGTCGCGTTGCCGTTCACCGCCGCGGCCCTCGCCACCAAGAACGGCCGTTTCGGTCTGGGTGGGCTTTACGTCGTACTCACCCTGCTCATGGCTCTTCCGGCGGCCGGAATCGCCCAGCTCGGCTAAAGATGGGGCACGATGGCCTCATGGCCGACAAGGGCGAGGAACGCGACGGGGTCACGCTGACCAACCTCGATCAGGAGTTGTACGAGGGCGCGGGCGCCACCAAGCGCGACCTGATCGACTATCTCGACGCGGTCAGCGATCGCATGCTGCCGGTGCTGCGCGACCGCCCGCTGTCGGTGATCCGGCTGCTCCGCGGCCAGGACAAGTTCATGCAGAAGAACCTGCCGAAATACACGCCGGACTGGGTGCCGCGGACGGCGGTGTGGGCCGAGGCGTCGCATCGCGAGATCACGTACGCGCTGTGCAACGACCGCCGGACCCTGCTCTGGTTCGGCAATCAGCGCGCCATCGAATACCACCCGGCGCTGATGCTCGCCGGCGACCACCACCCGACCCACCTGATCATGGATCTGGATCCGCCGGAGGGCGACGGCTTCCACAAGGCCGTGCAGGCCGCCCGTCTCGTCCGCGCCGCCCTGGCCGAGATCGACATGGCGGGCGCGGTGAAGACGAGCGGTTCCAAGGGCGTGCACGTCTTCGTCCCGCTCGACGGCAAGGCCGACGCCGAGGAGGTCGCCGCGGCGACCCGGGCCGTGGCCGCGCGAGCCGAGCGTCTCGACCCCGAGCTGGCCACGACCGCCTTCATCCGCGAGGACCGGCACGGCAAGGTCTTCCTCGACGCCACCCGTTCGGGCGGCGCCACGGTGGCCGCCGCCTACAGCCCCCGGGCGCGCCCCGGCGTCCCCGTCTCGTTCCCGGTCGCGTGGGACGACCTCGACGACGTGACGCCCGCCGACTTCACCGTCCACACCGCACCGGGCCTGCTGGCGAGCGGGCACGACTGGGCCGAAGCCATGCCCGCTCCCCAGCCTCTCGACGCCGGGCTCATCGAGGAGGGCCGCACCATCCCGGTCGCCCGCGTGCAGGCCATGCACGAGGGGAAGCGGCGGGCCAAGGCCCGCCGCGAGG
The DNA here is from genome assembly GCF_900215205.1 of Paractinoplanes atraurantiacus. GTDB lineage: Bacteria > Actinomycetota > Actinomycetes > Mycobacteriales > Micromonosporaceae > Actinoplanes > Actinoplanes atraurantiacus. The sequence goes on along the minus strand of NZ_OBDY01000018.1, from coordinate 2,167 downwards.
CCGGTTAGGCCGGGGTGAACAGCAGCGACACGTTCTGGCCGCCGAAGCCGAACGAGTTGCAGATGGCCGCGTTGATCGCCTGCTTGCGGGGCTCGCCGGTGACCACGTCGAGCGTCACCTCGGGCGCCTTGTTCTCCAGGTTCAGAGTCGGCGGGATCAGCCCCTCGGCCACCGACAGCACCGTGATGATGCTCTCCACCGCGCCGGCCGCGCCGACCAGATGACCGATCGCGCCCTTCGGCGCGGTGAGCACCACGTCGTCGCCGAGCGCGGCCCGGATCGCCGCCACCTCGCCCACGTCGCCGACCACGGTCGAGGTGGCGTGGCAGTTGAGGTGGTCGATGTCGCCCGGGGCCAGGCCGGCCGTGCGCAGCGCGGCCTGAAGAGCACGGATCTGTCCCTCGCCCGACGGCTCGGGGCCGGTGATGTGGTACGCGTCGGCGGTCACCCCGAAGCCGGCCACCCGGGCCACCGGCCGCGCGCCCCGGGCCGCGGCGAACTCGGCCCGCTCCAGGACCACGACCCCGGCGCCCTCGCCGAGCACGAAGCCGTCACGGTCGACGTCGAACGGCCGGGACGCCCGCTCCGGCTCGTCGTTGCGCTTGGACAGGGTGCGGGACTGGGCGAACCCGGCGACCGTGATCGGGGCGATGCACGCCTCGGAGCCACCGGCGATGACCACGTCGGCCTCGCCCGACCGGATCAGCCGCACGCCCTGGGCGATCGCCTCGGCCCCGGACGCGCAGGCGGCCGAGGTCGTGTAGACGCCGGCCTTGGCCTTGAGCTCGATGCTGATCCACGCGGCGGCGCCGTTCGGCATCATCATCGGCACGGTCAGCGGGGAGACCCGGCGCGGGCCCTTCTCCTCGATCACGTCGTCCTGGTCGAGCAGCGTGTTGACGCCGCCGATGCCGGTGCCGATGACCACGGCCAGCCGCTCCGGCTCGACGCCCGGCGTGCCCGCGTCGGACCAGGCCTGCCGGGCCGCGACCAGCGCCGCCTGCTGGCAGCGGTCCATCCGGCGGGCCTGCACCCGCTCGAGCACCGTGTCGGGCGAGACGGCCATCGGCGCCCCGATCCGGGTCGGCAGCTCGTCGAGGTGGGCGTAGCCGGCCAGCACGTCGTCGATGCGCCGCACACCCGAGCGGCCCTCGAGCATGCCCTGCCAGAGCGAGTCGACATCCCCGCCGAGCGGGGTGGTCGCACCCAGCCCGGTGATCACAACATCCGTCATAGTTGTATAGCGTACAACTATGACCGAGCCCCCACGCGCACGCGGCCGCCGCACCCGCGATGCGATCCTGCGCACAGCCGAGGACCTGTTCGCCGAGCGCGGCCTGGCCGCGGTGAGCGTGGCCGACATCGCCGGCGCCGCCGGCGCCCACCCGCACCAGATCACGTACTACTTCGGCTCCAAGGACGCCCTGTTCGTCGAGGCCGCGTTCCGGCTCCTGCTCCACCAGGCGCAGCGCCTGGAGCCGATCGGCCTGCGCCGGCGCACACCCGAGTCGTTCCGGATCGCGCTGGCCCGTACGGCGCTGGCCCTGCCCGCCGTGCCCGTCGCCGTGCACGCGATGGCGGTCAGCCGGCTCCGGCCCGAACTGCACGCCTCGGTCCAGCAGAGCCTGTCCGTGCTGTTCCGCCAGGCCGAGCGCTATCTGCTCGACGTCCTCGCTCGCCGGGGCTGGGTGATCGACCGTCCGGCCGCCATCGAGGCGCGCACCTTCTGGACCACCGTCTTCGGTGCACGCCTGATCTCCGAGAGCGGCTACGGCGGTCAGTCGGCCGACGTCGACCTGGCCGGCGTCCTGACCGTGCGCGAGGCCCACTAGTGTCCTGAGTCGTTAGATCGTTGTCAGTGGGTACGGTGGGTGGTATGCCGTCCTCGATAGCTGTGCCGATCGTGCTCACTGATGATGAGCGGGAGCAGTTGCTTGCCTGGTTACGGCGTCCGTCGAGCGCTCAGGCGATTGCGATGCGGTCGCGGGTGGTGCTGGCCTGTGCGGATGCGGCCGGTGCGCCGAACGGGGTGATCGCCGAGGAACTCGGGGTCTCCCGGAACACGGTGACTAAGTGGCGTAACCGGTTCGCCGCAGATCGGCTCGAAGGGTTGCTGGACGAGCCACGCCCGGGGCGGCCCCGCACGATCGCTGACGCCGATGTGGAG
>NZ_OBDY01000013.1:116389-238051 GCF_900215205.1 Paractinoplanes atraurantiacus | reverse complement strand
CGTTACGAGGCAACGGTAACCATCGCCTCGATCATGATCTGGCTCCGGGCGAAACCCGACCAGAGCCGACCATGATCCGTCAGATGCGCTCTAGAGAAGCGCGGCGGCCCGGTCCAGGTCCTTGTGCTGTACGGCGGTGAGCGAACCGAAAACCTTCACCGCCTGGTAGTACGTCCACGCGAGGCTGGTGCACGCGGGGCGGACGGCCGAACTGTACGTGGCGCACACGCGTTTCAGGTCGGCGTAGAAGGTGTCGTCGATGCGGGACTTGTTGGCCGAGAACGTGCCGATCGCCTTGTAGTTGCGGTAGCCGAAGTCGTGGTGCCAGCAGGGGATCTCGAAGGCGAACCCGAGCGGGTTGTCGGGACTCGACGAGCAGTAGTCGGTGGACCAGTCGAAACCGTACGACGCCCAGGGGGCGCGGTTGGCGCGGGCCGCGTTCCAGGCGTTGAAGCTGGCCGCGGTGGGCTGGCTCCAGTTCGACAGGACGGTGGCTTTGGAGTCGGCGGCGTGCGCGGGGGCGGTGGGCGCGAGCGCGAAGCCGAGGGCGAGCAGTAGGGCGACGAGGATGCGACGGGTCATCGGAGCCTCCTAGGTGGGGGTGCCCAGAGACTCCATTATTTCGATTAACTTCGATGTAGCTCAAGGGAATCGTTGGTGTGGGCGGAGATGAACTCCAGGTCCGGCTCGTAGCCGAGGCCGGGGCCGGTGGGCACCTCGACCAGGCCGTCGACGCTGACGATGGGCTCGGTGGTGACGTCGCGGGCGTAGTACTTGTCGGAGCCGGACACGTCCGACGGCAGGGTGAAGCCGGGCAGCGCGCTCAGGGCCACGTTCGCGGCGCGGCCGATGCCGAACTCGTGCATGCCGCCGCACCAGACCGGGATCCCGTGCTCCTGGGCCAGGTCGTGGGCCCGTACGGCCGCGGTCAGCCCACCCATCCGGGAGACCTTGATGTTCAGCACCCGGCCGGATCCGAGGCGCAGCGCGGTGTCCAGGTCGTCGAGCTCCTCGATCGATTCGTCCAGGCAGACGGGCGTGGACAGCCGCTGCTGCAGGTCGGCGAGCGCGGCGAGCGCGCGTGGCGCGTACGGCTGCTCGATCATCAATAGCCCGAAGCCGTCGAGCTCCTTCATGATGTCGAGGTCGCCGGGGGTGTAGACGCCGTTGGCGTCGACGTGCAGCGCGACGGTCGGGAACGCGGCCCGGACGGCCCGGACGGGCTCGACGTCCCAGCCGGGGGCGATCTTCAGTTTGACCCGGCGGTATCCCTCGCCGACCCGCTGGGCGACCTGCTCCAGCAGCGCGTCGATGGTGGGCTCGATGCCGAGCGAGACGCCGGCCTCCACTGATGTTCGCGTCCCGCCCAGGGCGGCGGCGAGCGACTGGCCGGCGGCTCGCGATTGCAGATCCCAGACGGCCATGTCGAAGCCGGCGCGCGCGAACTGATTGCCGCGGATCTTGAATGCGGAGCCCTTGAGGACGAGGGGTGCCAGGTGATCACGAGCCACGGCCCAGCAGGACTCGACGGTCTCGGCCGAATAGAACGGGCCGCTCGGCGAGGCGATCTCACCCCAGCCGGTCGAGCCGTCGTCGGCGGTCAGCGTGACCAGGATGTGCTCGAGGAAACGCTTGGCGTGCGAACTGGTCTGGAACTCGTGCACCAGCGGCAGGCGCACGCGGCGCAGCTGAACGGTCCGGATGTCGGTCATGTCTCGTCCACGTAGAGGTTGAGCTCGGCGGCGAGGGCGTCGCGTTCGTGCAGGCGACGGCCCGCGCCCTTGGAGCTGGCGATGGTCAGGGTGGCCAGCAGGTGCAGGGCCAGGACGATCGAGGTGGGGGAGTTGGCGTACGAGGCGCTGTCCCGCTCGACGACGATGGTGATGCCGGCGGCGCCCGTGAGCGGCGCGTCCGGCGCGTCGGTCACGAGAATCAACTCACCCCCGTGCCTGGTGTACGCCTCGGCGATGTCCACAGTGTCACGGCGGTAGCGCTCCATGGAGACGGCGACGAGCAGGTCGCCCTGCCGGATGTCGCCGAGCACGTCGAGGGGCCGCATGACCAGCTGCACGGCGGAGAGGCCCGCGCTGAGGTCGGCCGCGAGCAGGTTGGCGTACGCCTGCGACTTGCCGTTTCCTAAGACGAACCGCCGCCGGGCGGAGACTATGCGGGCGGCGGCCCGCTCGATCGCGTCGTGCTCGGCGGCCCAGGCGAGGGCCTTGCCGAACTCGGCGCGCTGCTGTTCGAGGACCCGTTGTTTGAGGACCTGGGCGGAGCGGCGCTGGACGTTGCGGTCGAAGCGTTCGGCGGGTGTGGTCACTGCGCATCCCGGACGAACATGTAGCCCACCTGGTCCGCGGTGTGTTGCCTTTCCACGCCGACGAGCCTTTTGCCGCTGGCGAATTCGGACTTGATCTTCGCGCGAAGCAGTCCGCGGTCCTCGGCGCCGGGGGCGGCATAGCGATCAGTGGCCGGCGCGGTTATTACGGAAAACTCCGATTTAATGGCGTACGGCTTGTAGAGATCCCACGACACGAGAAGCCGGTCCGAGTCCCCATCGTCGTAGTAGTCGGGCAGGAACCGGATCGCTGTCGCACCCAGGATGGCGAAGTTGAAATGAGCGTTGCGCAGGGCGTACGGATCGAAGGTCCACCGCATCGTCCGCGCGCCGGTTCCCCGCGCCGCCTCGGCCTGGGCCTGCTTGAGCTTGCGGCCCACGCCGGCGCCTTGGAGACCCGGCGCGACGGCGGCCGCCTGCGAGTAGTGGTAGAGCTCGCCGTCCTCGACGGCGCAGAACCCGTAACAGAAGCCGACGAGCTCACCCGCCTCGTCGAACGCGCCGATCACGGTGCCGGCGTTCTCCCGCAGCGCCGCCAGCAGCCGCGGGCTGATGCCGAACTCCGGATGCTCGTAGCCGAACACCGACCGGTACAGCGCCGAGGCCGCCGTCCACTCGCCGAGCCCGGCGAGGTCACGGACCACGATCACCAGCCACCTCCCTCAGATACGTTTCGTATAACCGGCACTATGCCGCCGCTTGCCGTGTTTGACAACGTCCGGGGTGAAACTTAGCGTTCGTATATGCACCCGATCGAGGCACTGCGCAGGTACACGCTGATCGAGTCGCCGACCGGCGACCGCAAGGCCCTGGACGAGCTGGCCGAGGTGCTCTCGGCGGACGCCGCGCAGGCCGGCTTCCGCACCGATCGCGAGGACGGGCATCTGCTCTGGTCGCGGCCCGGCGGCCCCGGGCGCCCGCTGCTGTTCCTGAGCCATTACGACACCGTCTGGCCCGTGGGCACGCTGCGCGACATGCCATGGTCCGTCGAGGGCGACACGATCAAAGGCCCGGGTGTGTACGACACCAAGTCCGGCCTCGCGGCGCTGCTCGCCGCCGCCTCTTCTTCTGGCGAAACCACCCGTGAGATCCGGGTGCTGGTGGTCGCCGACGAGGAGATCGGCTCACCGACCGCCACGGGCCTGGTGCGATCCGCGGCCGCCGAGGCCCACGCCGTGTTCGGCCTGGAGCCGCCACACCCCAACGGTGACCTCAAGACCGGCCGCCGCGGCAGCACCCGCGCCCGCGTCACGGTCACCGGCATCGAGTCACACGCGGCGCTCGACCCCGACGCCGGCGTCAACGCCATCGACGAGCTGATCGACCAGCTCCTGCGCGTGCGTGCCCTCGTCGACGGCCGCCAGGTCCTGCTCAACACGGGCACGATCGAGGGCGGCGGCCGCACGAACGTGGTCGCCGGCCACGCCCACGCCGACCTGGGCCTGCGCTTCCTCGATCCGGCCGACGAGGAGGCGGTGCTGGGCGGCCTGGCGAAGCTGAGCCCCGTCCGCCCCCGGGCCGAGATCGCGACCACCCTGCTGGCTCACCGCGCCACGTGGCGTCCCGGCACCGACGACCTGCTGGCCCGGGTCGTGGCAGTCGCCGACAGCATCGGCCAGAAGCTCGGCGGCAGCCCCGCCGACGGTGCCGCCGACACCAACACCACCGGCGCGATGGGCGTGCCCACTGTCGACGGCCTGGCCCCGCGGGGAGGCGGCGCCCACGCCCGCCACGAGTGGGTCTCGGCCGCGGGCATCACCGAGCGGATCGCCTTGCTGGAGGCCCTGTTCAGCCTATGAGCAGCGCGGTGGCGAGGTCGGCCGCGATCTCGAAGGTCGGTGCCGCCCTTGTGGTCTCATCCGGGTTCAGCGCGATGCGCTCGACCCTGGCCAGCATTCGCCTCGCGGTTTCCCGGTCGTCGAGCGTCATCGCCAGTTCGGCCCGGTACACCAGGACCTCCACGTGCGTGACGGGGTCATCGTCGTCCCGCGGGCGAGCCAGCGCGCTGTCGAGGATGCGGGCCGCCTGGCCGGCATCACCTTTGGAGTCGGCCAGCACGACGGCGTTCGCCAGCGCTTTGGCCAGTCGCCCGGCGGGAGCGGGCACGGGCCCGGGCGCCGGGGCGGGCTTCTGGAAGACGCGGATCCAGTTGCCGCCCGGGTCGATGACGCTGAAACCGCCCAGCCCGTCGGCGTTCCTGCGGGCCCGGGGCCGGGTCATCCGCGGCGTCCCGGACACCAGCACCTTGCCGTAGGCGGCTCGCATGCCGGCGGCGAAGGCCCGGTGCAACTCCGCGATGTCCGGGGTGAGCACGATGCAGGAGCCGTACGACTGCTCCGGGTCGAATCCGGAGATCTCGAAGAACTGCAGGTTCAGGTCTTCCCGTTGCACTCCCGCGCAGGGGTAGGGCTTGCGTTGCCGGTACGTGGTGCTGAAGCCGAGAGCCCCGTAGAAGGCGAGGATGTCGTCGATCGACGCGCAGGGCAGCAGGGGAACGGTTACCTCGTTGGCCATGGCTCCTTCCTAGGCGCCGCGGCCGGTCCATCGCCCATGGAAATAGCCGATCATCGCCCGGTCCCCGCTGATCGGACGATGCGACCGGTCAGGAGCTGAGTCGGGGTGCGGTCTTCGTGGCCGTCCACACGCCGGCGATGAACAGGGCCGGGGCCAGCAGGATCAGGACGCCGTCGGTGGGCAGGGCCAGGGCCGAGATCAGGCCCGCCGCCACGAGGCCGATCGCCCACGTGGCGTAGAAGCGCTGCGAGTGGGGGCGTGGCGCGGGCTGGTCGGTGACCGTCACCCCGGGGTTGAGCCTGATCCACTCCTGGGCCACCTCGAGCGAGACGGCGGGCAGGCGCAGGTCACCGTTCGGCGCGCGGTACGGCTGCTGCTCCGGCATGCCGGGACCCTGGGCCAGGTTCCACAGCGGGCCGATCGCCGCGCCCACGAAGGCCAGCACCGAGCCCTGGAAGATGCCCACGAGCAGCAGAACGATCGACAGCACCAGCAGCGGCAGCGACAACGGTGCCAGGCGCACGTAGCGGCGGACGTTCCGGGCGGTCCGCGCGTCCACCGGCAGCCGCTGGGCCGGGCGGCGCCGGTAGCGCCACCTGCTCAACGGGACGTCGACCCACTCCGGGTCGGGCGAGCCGTCGGTGACGGCGACGGCGGGCATGCGCACGTCGGCGACGAGCGCGGCGGGAACGACGAGATCCATGGTCGGCTCAGCGTAGCGACGATGGGCCAGTCCGTCGAAAGCCTCATGAGGGCACCCCCGGTCACCTAGAGTCGGCTTTCGGGGGAAAACCGACGTAAGGGGTGCGTGGTGTTCGAGCCGATGCTCATCGGAGGCGCGGCCCATTTCGACTGGGCCGAACCGGACGGGGTGCTCGCCACCTACGTCTCGCAGATGGACCGCCTCAGCGACGCCGTCGACCCGGGTGTGCCGCTCGGGCTCAGCGTCGGTGGCCTGCTCATCAGCGGCGAGCTCATCCCGCAGTGGCAGTGGTTCGCCGAGGTCAGCGAGCTCAACGACCACGAGGACGCCTTCTACGTCGGCACCGCCGAGCACGTCAAGGAACAGTCCGACCTGGCCCACGCGGCGATCAAGTCACGGGACATCGGCGACGAGGTCACCCAGCGGCAGTACGCGGCCCTGATGGCACCGACGCGCTACATCCACCTGCGCAACGCGAAGATCCACTACCCGGGCACGCAGCCGACCAAGGGCCGTCTCTGGCGTGGCCGGCTGGCCGACATCACCGGCTGGACACCCGGCGCCAGCATTTAGGCCTGAGCGGCCTCCAGGTCGAGCACGAAGAGCGAGCCGCCGTCCGGGTTCGGCGTGTAACGGATGTCGCCCTCGTTCGCCCGGGCCAGCCCGCGCACGATGTAGAGCCCCAGGCCGGTGCCGCGCACGCTGGTCGCGTCGCGCTCGGCCCGGGCCAGCCGCTCGAACAGCCGGTGCCGGAACTCGGCCGGCACACCCGGCCCGTTGTCGGCCACACCGACACTCACCCGGGAACCGTCGCGGCCCACGGTGATCGACGTGGCGCCGCCGCCGTACTTGGCCGCGTTCGACAGCAGGTTGGCCAGGATCTGCTGCAGATGCCCCGGATTGCACAGCGCCGACTGATCGTCGCCGAGAACCGGCAGACCCTCCAGGTCCATCGCCACGAGGGCTTGGGAGATCTGGTCACGCATACCGATTTCTTGCCGTACGGCGGTGAGCGAACCCGCGTCGATCGAGACCATCGCCAGGACCTCGCGCACGATGTCGTCCAGCCGGCCGGCCTGCCGGGCGATCGCCTCCACGGCCCGGTCGCGCATGGCGGGACTCGTGCCGTCGGCCAGCACCTCCGCGTAGCCGCGGATCGACGACAGCGGGTTGCCGATCTCGTGCCCGAGCATGCCGATGATGTCGAGCTTGAGCCGGTCGGCCGCCTCGAGCTCGGTGTTGCGCTCGGCCAGCGCGGCCGCGGCCCGGTCCCGGTCGGCCTCGGCCGCCCGGCGCGCCGACACGTCGGTGATCACGCCGATCAGGTGTTTGGGACGGCCGCCGGACTCGCGGACGACCGAGAACGTGGCCGACACGTCGACCCAATGCCCGTCGGCGTGCCGCAGGCGGCCCTCCTGGGTGTAGGCGTCGCGTTCGCCGGTGAACAGGTCGGCCCGGTGCCGGCGGCTCTCCAGCAGATCGTCCGGGTGCACGAAATCGCGGTCGTGCCGGCCCACGAGGTGCTCGACGGTGTGCCCGAGCATGGCCGCGTAGGCCGGGTTGACCGACACCAGCGACCCGTCCAGCCCGTAGACGGCCTGCCCGGCCGCCGAGTGGGTGAACTGGGCCCGGAACCGCTGCTCGCTCTCAGCCAGCGCCTGCTCGGCGGCGCGGGCCGCCGTCACATCGGTGTTGATCTCCAGAACCTGGTCGGCCGGCAGGTGCAGCACCTGGCGGCTGAGCACGGTGACTACCCGGCCGGCCGCGGTGAGGTGCTCGAGCTGGCCGTCCCAGTGCCCGCTGCGAACCAGCCCGTCGAGCGCGTCCTGCTCGGAGCACTCCTCCGGGAAGACGGTGGACAGCAGGCGGTGGATGCTCTTGCCGGCCACCGCGGACAGCGGCCAGCCGTAGAGCTGCTCGGCGCCCGCGTTCCACCAGCGGATCGTGCCGTCGCGGTCGCGCACGATCACCGCGGCCGGGATCAGCTCCAGCAGCCGGGCCTGCCGGCGCAGCTGCGCCTCGGCCGCCCGCTGCGCGGTCACGTCCTCGGCCTGGCTGACCAGGTAGAGCGGCCGGCCGGTCTCGTCGCGCACCTCGGCCGTGCGCGACGACACCCACACCTCGTGGCCGTCCTTGTGCAGGTAGCGCACGACCGACCGGCCCGGTGTGGCGTCGCGGTCGTCCGGGTGCACGATCTCGGCGTACGTCATCCGCAGCAGTTCTTCCGGCTCGTAGCCGGTGATCGCCGACAGGGCGGGATTCGCCTGCAGGTAGCGGCCCGGCACGCCGTCGGACAGGCTGATCAGGCCGAGCCCGAGCGGCGAGTTGTCGAACGTCATCCGGAAACGGGTCTCGCTCGCCTCCAGCAGGGCCAGGGCGTGGGTGCGCTCGACCAGCAGGGCGGCGTTGCGGGCGGCGTCGTCGGCGTGCTGAAGGGCCGAGCCGAGGCTGTCGGCGAGCAGGGCCAGCTGCTGCACCTCGGGGGCGTCGAACGCGCCGGTCCGCGCCGAGGAGACCTTCAGGCAGCCGATCACCCGGTTCTCGGCGTGCAACGGGGCGATCATCATCGAGCCGATGCCGTGCCGCTCGCAGGCGGCCCGGTCGACCCGCTGATCGGTGGCGGTGTCGGAGCAGTAGGCGGGAGCGCCGGTGGTCAGCACCTGACCGCTGAGCGAACCGGCGACCGGAACCCGCGCGTCCTTCGCGGCGGCGAGGGTGCCGGCCGTCGCGGCGTACACCAAATCGTCGCCCTGAACCAGCTCGACGGTGGCGCCGTCGGCGTCCTCGAAGAGCCCGACCGCCCGGGCCGCCACCACGCGCAGCGCCGCGTCCCGGTCGGCGGCCGCGGCGGTGACATCGCGCTGTACGGCCAAGGTGGCCCGCAGCCGCTGCACCTCACGTTCGGCCGCGAGCGCGGCGTCCCGCTCGGCGGTGATGTCCTGCAACTGCACCAGCCGCCAGCGGCGACCGTCCGGGCCGGGGATCAGCGACAGGCTGACCCGGGTCCAGCTGATCCGGCCGTCGGCGTGCCGCAGCCGGTTGTCGTACTGCACGTCGGCGGCGCCGCGCAGCAGGGCGAGGCGGGCGCGGGCGCTCGCCTCGATGTCGGCCGGGTCGGTGATCTCGCGATGGGTCAGACCGATCAGCTCGTCGACCGGGCGGCCGGTCAGCTCGGCCGCGGCCGGGTTGGCCCGCCGGAACCGGCCGTGCTCGTCGGCGATGAGCAGCCCGATCGGGCTGCCGTCGAACGCCGTGCGGAACTGCTCCTCGCTGCGCTCGTGGGCCTGCTGGGCGGCGAGGGTGGCGGTGACGTCGACCAGCTGGGCCAGGAAGTGCGCCGGCGCGCCGTCGTCGTCGCGCAGCATCGTGACGGTCAGCAGGCAGTGCGTCAGGCCGCCGTCACGGCGCCGGTAGCGCTTGTGCGTACGGTAGCTGTCGATCCGCCCGGCCAGCAGGTCGGCCGCCTGGGCCGCGTCGTTGTCGAAGTCCTCGGGATGGATGACCGAGGTGCGGGTGCGGGCGAGCAACTCGTCCGGGGTGTAGCCGAGCATGCCGGCGATGGCCGGGTTGACCCGCGCCCACTCGCCGTCCAGGCCGACCACGGCCATGCCGATCGGCGACGACTCGAACAGGGCGCCGAACGAGGGAGGCGCCGCCGCACGAAGCATGTACTCCTAATCGGCGGCGCCCGGGCCGATGTGAGCCGCCGGACCGCGATCGTCGTCCCGCCGGAACAGTCGGCGCAGCAGGTCGCGGCCGCCGTCGATCACGTCGCCGGCCTCGGACAGGATCCGGTCGCCGGCGATCGCCCACTCGGCCAGCAGCGAGGCCGCCCGGTCCATGGTGCGGCGGGCCTGCTCGAAGTCGTCGGAATCGTGGCGCAGCAGCCACAGGCGGCGCGCCTGGTCCCAGGCCCGCGCCCGCGTCATGGTCACCAGCATGCGCTGGCTCCAGTCGTCGAGCGGGCCGACGAACTCGTCCAGCTCCAGCTGCCAGCGGTCGGAGAAGCCCCGGCGCAGCGGCGGGATCTCCTGGTAGAAGATCTCGTTCACCAGCAGGTAGTCGGGGTGGATGATGTCGTCGGTGGGCGCGCCCAGGTCGACCCAGGTGGCGATCAGGGCGAGCGCCAGGTCGTGGTTGATGTGCGCGTTGACGCCGAGCATGGCCGCGGTCAGGCGGGTCATCTCCACGTCGCCGGCCCGCTTGAAGAGCACCTCCCACACGTCGGGGGTGTCCTCGTTGTCGTTGTTCCACAGGTCGATGGCCGCGAAGTAGCGCCGCGCGAACTCGACGTCGAGCCGCTCCAGGAACTCGGGCGAGTTCACCCCGTCGACCAGCGCCGAGTCCACCCGCCGGGTGATCTTCAGGTAGAGCTCGTTGAAGGCGGACACCCGGTTGTTGGCCGGGCTCGGCGGCAGCTCGTCGAGGATCCGCTGCATCGTGACCAGCATGGCGATGACCTCGCCGATGGTCGTCGGCTGTTTCACCAGGCACTCGGTAACCTGCGAGCCGAGCGGCGCCCAGCCCCGCCCGGAGGGGATCGTCAGGGCGGACAGCTCGAGCCGCTTCTCGCGCAGAAGCTCCGCGCTGCCCCGCGCGGCAGCACGATCGAACGTCGTAGTCATGGCGACAGCCTCCACAGCGAAACGCCGTCTCGCCACCGACTTGTCAGTAACTTGTCCGCGAGATCCGCCACGCCCCCGGAAAGTCACGCGAAGAGAGCCCGGTTCGCGCGGCTCCACCGAATCCGCTCGGCCGTCTCGTCGAGAAAGCCGCTGGCCTGCCACCCGGCCTGCGGCTGCCGCCCCTGCCGGGCCAGCAGCGTGGCGCGCCGCCAGACCAGCTCCTGCTGCGCGATGACCTCGTCCACGTCGACGGCCATCCCGTACGCCGCGGCGAACAGAGCCATCCGGCGTCCCCGGTCCGGCGGCGCCGGATAACGCAGCCAGCGCACGCAGGTCTCGTCGTCGCGGAACGGAGCCACATATTCCAGCGCGTACGCCACGTCGTGAACCGGTCTCGCCGGCCAGGCATAGTCCCAGTCGATGATCCCCACGGGCTGATTCCCGTGCCACACCAGGTTCCACGGCCCGAAGTCCCCATGACAGACGACCTCGTCCTCGGTCATCGGCTCGGTACGCCCCGCCCAGCTGGCCGAGGGCCGAAAGCCTTTCACCGCTTCGTGATAGTCCCGCAGCAGCCGTCCCATGGCCACCAGCCCGGCCTCGTCGACCACCTTCGCCCACCCGTCGGGCCCGGACTCACCGTCGACGTAGGTGAGCACTTCCCGGCCTTCGCCGTCGATCCCGAGCACCCGGGGCGCATAAGGGAACCCGGCCTCTTCCAAATGCCGCAGCAGCTCATGCACGGCCGGCGACCAGGGTTGCAGCGGCCGCCGCACGGTGTCACCGACCCGGACAACCTGCCGATGCGGCTTGTCCTGCAACATCTCCCGATCAGTCACGCCCCTACCCTGCCAGCCAGACCCGCGCCGCGGCCGACCGACTCGGCCCGAGAACCGCCTTGGGGGTGCCCGTTTCCAATAGGCGCCAGATTCCGCTTCTTCCGGCGGAGTTGGGGAGCCTCCGGGCATGGCCGATCGCGGACAAGGCCCACGCCCATGACCCGACACGCACCGGCCTGCGCCGGCGAAGCATCCGCCACGCCATCCCCGAACGGTCCGACGAGCCCTCGCAACCGCTCCGGCCTGGCGTGCCGTCCTCAACCGCTCATCTCGGCCTCGATCCGGCTTCGGTGATCGGCCGGACACGGCCGAGGACTGCGTCCAGCCGGTTGTCGAGGAGGCCGCTCAACTCCAGCACCGGGGTGTTCTCCCAGGCTTCGAGCGGGTCGTCGTAGACCAGCTCCAGGAGTGCGTCGTTCATGCGCGTGCGGAGGCCGGGCAGCTCCGTGGCGGGCAGGAGGCGTTCCGTCTCCGGGGTGATCACCGTGATGACCAGCAGGTCGAGGGTGGCGAAGGCGCGGCGCAGCTCCGCGGCCTCGGTCTGCTCGGACGGGTCGGCGCCGATGGCGGCCAGGTAGGCGAGATAGTCGAGCGGTGACCGGTCGAAGACGGTTCCGGGCGGTGACGGCGGCGCCAGCAGGCTCCGTACCGAGCAGGCCAGCATCGCCCGGTAGTCCTCCGGCGACGGCGGGAAGTCGCACTCGTAGCCCTGCTCCTCCAGAAGGTAGTACGGCTCCTCGGCCAGGACATGGCCGGGCAGACGTGCGCACAGCGCCTCGGCGAGCGTTGTCTTTCCGGTTCCGTGCGTCCCGGAGATCGCGACCCGCATCCGTTCTACTCCCGGCCCCGTGCGAGCAGCTCGGTGAACCAGGCCGCCTCGGCGACCGGGACCATCTCGGCCTTGGACCAGAACGCCCGCGCCGCGTCGGTCTCCGGGTCGCCCGCCCGGGGCGTGGTGGCCACGTTGCCGCTGAAGTACACGGTCACGTGCTCATCGTCGTTGCGGACGCACATCTCCACGGTGGCGCACGTGTCGGTGGGCCGGGTGGCCAATTCGACCAGGGCGCCCAGCTTCTGCTCGCCGAAATGGTACGAGTCGACGACGGAGTTCGGGCCGTTCGAGCCGATGCTCATGCTCAGCAGGCCCGGTGGGCGGGTCCGGGGGACCAGGGCGAAATGCTGAGGCGAACCGTGACGGCGGTCGAAGTCGATGCGCAGGGCGTCCATCACCAGCGTCTGTTCGGGCACCGACTCGTCGACCATCAGGTCGCTCGCCTGCGGCGCGGGAGCCTCGGCCTTACCGGCCAGAGCCACCGCGGCCGCGACGACGATGAGCAGGATGAGTGCGCGCTTCACGACGCGAGGCTAACGATCGCGGCCAACGGCCGTTGCGTGCCGTCCGCGGGGCGCTGCTGCCTCTCGATCTCGGTGAAGCCGGCCCGGCGCAGGCGGGCCGAGAACTCGTCGACCGGCCAGCGGTAGGCGGTCGCGACCTTGTGGTCGAACGGTTCCAGCCGGTCGCCGCCGTCGAAGAAGCCGGTCACCAGGACGCCGCCCGGCGCCATGGCCCGCCGGAAACCGGCCAGCACGTCGTCGAGCTCCGGCGGCGGGATGTGGATCAGCGAGTACCAGGCCAGGATGCCGGCGAGGGAGGAGGCGTCGAGTTCGAGAAACGATCCCAACCGGTAGTCGCCGTCCGGGAAGGCCGCCCGGGCGTGGGCGACGAAGGACGGGACCATGTCGATGCCGGCCGCGTCGACGCCGAGCGAGCGCAGGTAGTCGGTCAGGTGGCCGGGCCCGCATCCCAGGTCGAGCACCCGGCCGGGAAGGGAAAGATGCCGGCGGAGCAGGTCCAGGTCGTCGGGGTGGGTCTGCTCCCGCGTGCCGAACAGGTCGATGTAGAGGGTGGACACCGACCCGTACGCGTCACGCACCTGTTGTGAAGTCACGACGCGACTCTAGTAAGAAGCACCCATGAACTTGAACGACTATCAGAAGGCGGCCTTGCGCACCGCCGCCCCGCGGGACAAGCACAACGAGGTCTTCCACCTGCTGCTCGGGCTCGTGGGGGAGACGGGCGAGATCGCCGAGAAGGCGAAGAAGATCGTGCGGGACCGGAGGAGCGACTTCAGCCGGTGGGACCGCGACGATCTGGCCAAGGAGCTCGGCGACGTGCTCTGGTACGTCGCCGTCATCGCGGACCACTTCGATCTGGCGCTCGAGGACGTCGCCGCCGGCAACATCGCCAAGCTGGCCGACCGCCAGAATCGAGGCGTCCTCGGCGGCAGCGGCGACAACCGTTAGGCCTTGACCTCGCGCAGCTCGCCGGTCGTCACGTCGTAGACGAAGCCGCGGACCGATTCTTTCACCGGGATGAACGGGTCGGCCACGATGCGGCGGATCGACTGGCGTACGTCGTCGTCGAGGTCGCCGCCCGCGTTGCGGATGACGTGCGCGTCGCCCTCGGACAGGCCGAGCAGGCCGTACGGGTTGAGACGCGCGTCCATGCAGGCGACGACGGCGACGTGCTTGGCGGGCGGCAGGGGCAGGCCGCCCTTGTCGAAGGTGGCGGCGTAGGCGGCGGCGTTCTCGAGGAGGGAGTCGGTGACGCTCATGCCGTCAACATGCATCTCCCACCTACAAAGTAGGAGCGCCGAACCAGGTCATTCCCTCGCCGTGGCCGGCGGTCCAGGCCAAGGGCTTGCCGTCCAGGGCGAGGACGTTCTTGTGTTTGCCGGGGAACGGCGGCAGGTCGGGGTAGACCAGCACCTCGGGGTCCTCGACGGCGATCCAGTGGCCGGGCAGCGAGCCGGCCAGGGAGGTGAACCGGCGGCGGGTCTCGTCGGGCACCTGGTACAGCACCGACGTGTGGAAGACGACCAGGGTGGCGTCCCGCGGCGCCGACCAGGCCAGGCCGGGCAGGTGGTCGACCAGGTCGCCCCGGACCAGGTCGGGCGGGTCGGCGGCGGCGATGGCGGCCGCCTCCCGCAGGCGGGTGCGGCGGTGGTCGTGCTCGGGCCAGATCAGGGCGTCGAGCCAGGCCAGGTCGGCCGGCTTCGTGACGTCGAGCGGGTTCAGGTCGATGCCGGCCCGCCACACCACCGTCGGCAGCGACGTGGGCAGGGGCACGCCGGAGGCCTCACACGTCAGCAGTGGCCCGGAGGTGCCGACCCGGTGCGGCCCGTAGGCGTACGAGTAACGGTCCGGGTAAAGGTTGAGGCCGGCCGAGCAGCCCACCTCGAGCAAGGCCAGGGGCTGCGGCAGGGCGGCCAGGATCGGCAGCAGCAGCGCGCAGCGGTTGACCTCGTTCGTCTGGGTCGCCCGGGTCAGCAGCTCGCGCTGAACCGACGGCCAATGGGACCGGACGAAAGCCGCGAACGCCGTAGGCGAGTGGACCGGCCCGCCGAGCAGCCGCACGACCCCGAACAGCAGGTTCGGCTGGCGTTTCGGCAGCGGCACGGTGTCCAGCAGCGCGAGCAGGCCGTTGTCGCGAGCTACCGACCGCGCCAACCGCTCATATGTCAGCGAAACCCCACGCGCCTGGCGCTCGGCGAAATCGTCATACCAATCGGCGGCCGTCATGGCCCGCATGATCGCAGACAATCGCCCCGGGCACTGCCCCGCTGGTATGCGATCGCGACCGCCTCCACACTGAAGAAGTGACGGTCATAGATGTGTATCTCGAAACGGCCGCAAGCGCCTGCGCCTTCCTCGGCCTTCCGGCCGTGGCCGAGCGCTGGGATGACCCGAGCGCCCTGGCTCGGCTGCGCACCGGCCCTCTCGCCGCCCACCTGGCCAGCCAGCTCGTCCAGGTGCCGCCCGTGCTCGACGCCCCGGTCACCGGTGACCGGGTCTCCCTGTCCGAGCATTTCGCCCGCTCCACCTGGACCGACGGCGACCTCGACAGCGAGGTCAACACCTACATCCGCCGCATCTCCGAGGACGCCGCCACCGCCGGCCACGCCGCCGTGACCGACGCCGCCGGCGCGGCCCTCGCCCAGTTGCGCCACCGGCTCCCGGCCGAGGAACCCGATCGCGCCGTCCAGCTGCCGTTCGGCCCCTGGTCCCTCACGCTGGCCGACTACCTCACCACGCGACTGCTCGAGCTCACGGTGCACGTCGACGACCTGGCCGCCAGTGTGGGGGCCGAACCACCCGCGATGCCCCCAGCCGCCCTCGACACCACGATCGGCGTCCTCTGCCGGCTCGCCGTCGAGCGGCACGGCGCCCCGGCGGTCCTTCGCGCGCTCAGCCGGGCCGAGCGGGCCCCGCGGACCATCGCGGCGCTCTGATCACGCCACTTCGCCGGCGACCCCGCGGCGCAGCGGGAGGGTCATGGTCGCTCCGCGCTCGATCGGGCGTACACCGGAAAGGCCCTGGTTTTTTGCTCTGGTCAGGAAGTCCGTCAAGGGGGACTTCATCACTTTGTAGTCGTCGTAGTGGATCGGCAGGGTCATCGTGGGGCGGATCAGGTGGGTCAGCTCGACGCCCTGATGGCCGTCCATGGTCAGCAGCATGCCGAGCATCTTCGTGCCGCCCAGATGAATCAGCATGGCGTCGATCTCGCCCATGCGGCGGGGGATCGCGGCCAGCGCCGCGTCGAAGAGCGTGTCGCCGGTGATGTAGAGGCGCAGCGCGCACCGGCCGTCGACCTCGAGCTCGATCACCGAGCCCATCACGTCCGGCAGCAGACGGTCGGCGAAGCCGGGCCCGTGCCGGCCGGGCACCGCGGTGACGCGCAGGCGCTGACGGTCGCGGGTGTACTCGCGGCACTCCCAGGTCGGCAGGCCGCACACCGCCAGGTAGCGGCGGCGGCGCAGGCGGCGCTCGGCCTGCGGCGTGGTCAGGATCGGCAGGGTGGGCTCGATGACCCGGCGCGCGGCCAGGTCGAAGTGGTCGCCGTGCAGGTGCGACAGGAGCATGGCGTCGACCTCGCGCATGTCGACCGCGTCCATGGCCGGGTCGCGCAGTCTCTTCGTCCACGCGCCGTTGCCCAGGTAGACGCGGCTCCCGGCCGCGCCGAACGCGGGGTCGGTGAGCAGGGTGAAGCTGCCCAACCGCAGGATCGTGGTGGCATTTCCGACAAAAGTGACGCTGGACTGCATGCGAGGGGCCTTCCCATTTGTCCCCGTTCTACACCACTCCCGCTCTACACCACACAGTGACGAAGAGATGACTGCCCGGACTCCCAAGCCGAGAGTACGCCGCGCGCCCACAGCTCATCGAGCTTCAGCGCGCAGCGCGCTCCGAACAGGACATCGCCCGCGAGCTCCGGCTCGGCCGCGGCGAACGAGCCGCACAGGTCGTGCGCGGCGATCTGCTCGTGCACCGCGTCCGCCTCCACGTGCTCGTCGTAGTACGCGGTCGACGCCGCGTCCCCGCCGAGGCGGCGCAACCCGTTGCCGTACGCCCGGTTGGGAAGGGTCGAGGTCATCTCGTACGCCGCCAGATGGCCCAGCATCGCGCCGCGCCACCGGCGGCGCAGCCCGAACAGCGACATCACGTTGTTCACGGCCAGGGTGGCCGCACCGGCCGAGTCGACATAGGTTCCGTAGGTCGTGTCCAGCCCGAGCCAGCCCATGGTCTGCTTGAACAGCTCCTGATGCATCTTCGGGAGCTCCCCACCGCCGTACTCATCGGCCTGGATCTCGATCAACGCGGCCTTGGCCTTGCCGCCCAGCCGGGGGATGGCGAAGGTGTGCGGATCGGCCTCGCGCAGCTGATAGATCGAGCGGTGGGCGACGAACTCGCGGAACTGCTCCAGCGTGGCCCGGCCGCGCAGGTAACCGGAGAGCGACGGCCCGTCGTCCTCCTCGACGATCTTCGCCAGCTCGGCCGGAACCGTGGCCGGGTCGACCCGCGGGGGCGGGCCGGCCAGCTCGGTCAGCGTCGCCTCGAAGACACGCTCGGCCGCCGCCCGCACGCGCAGCACGTCCGGGTCCCACTCCCACAGGTCGTCGACGCCGTCCCAGCCCCGGTAGGCCAGCTCGTAGCAGATGAACAGGCTCAGGTGCAGGTCCTCGTCGTCGTCGAAGACCGGCGTCGCGGGCAGGGAACCACCCCGCCCGCCCAGCGCGTCGATCAGTGCGGCCGAGACGGAGCCGCGGGCCGTGGGGAGCTTCATGGCCGCAAGGCTTCCCCGTGGCCGGTGCCGTAAACGATCTGTTTGAGTCGCAGCTCAGCGGGCATCCGCCGGGCCATGTCGACAAAGATCGTGCCGTACCAGGACGGCCCGCTGATCGTGCGGGGCGACTTCGAGCTGGAGACCCCCGACGGCGAGCCGATCGACCCCGGCCGCGGGACCATCGCCCTGTGCCGCTGCGGGCGCTCGGCGGTCAAACCGTTCTGCGACGGTACGCACAAGGCCGTCCGCTTTCGGGCCGGTACCGATCGGGAGACACCCGCACCTCGCTGAGATTCCCTGGTTTGCCAACGCGGAAAAAGGGTAGGCCGCTGCGGCGAATGAGGGAGCTGATGCGGGTGATCCCGTTTGGGGCGCTGTCCGGCCTGCCGGTTGATCGGGTCGTGTGCGGGGACAGTCTGGGCCGGTCGCTGCTGACCGCGGTGGCCCGCGACCACGGTGAGACGGCCGGCCGGATCCCGTTGCTGGGGCGGCTCGGGCAGCTCCCGCCGGAACGGCGTCGCGACGAGCTGGCCCGCGAGGCCCACGCCGAGGCGGTGCCCCACTACGCGGCGGCGGCGATCGACGCCGAGGCCGTCGCCGAATGGGTGACCGGCCACTATCGGGACGCCACCTATCCGGCCGTGCTGCTCGGGTCGCCGCACGGCGCGGCGGCCCACCTGGCCGTGGCGCTGGGCGCGGCCTGGCTGCCGACCAGCTTCACCACCGCCCTGACCTGGCCCGGCGGCGACGCCGGGGACTGGCCGGGCGCGCTCGAATGGGGCGCGTCGCTGGCGGAGCGGATCCTCGAGCGCAACCCCGGCGTCAGCGTGCGGCAGGTGCACGACCCGCTGCGCGGGGGACCGCCGTGCGGTTCGACGGTCCGGCTCTACCTGCGCTGGCACAGCATGCCGGAGGCGTACGAGACGTTCCTGCGCGAGCGGATCGCCGACGACGGCGCCTCGCTGCTGCTGCGCGACCTGCGCACCTGGCCGGCCCGGTCGCTGACCTCCCGGCACAGCTTCCAGCTCGGAAGCCCGGTCGGCGGCTGGCAGCCGGACGACTACACGATCGGCAACCCGGCCTTCCGGGTCGTCCTGGACGACCTGGGCGTGGACCGCTGGCCGATGCCGTCGCAGGCGCCGCCCCGCTACGCCGAGCGCTCCGGCGAGCCGGCCTTCGGCATGGACCTCAACCGGATCGCTGTCGAAACGGGGCGCCCCTCGCACCGGGTGCTCTACGCCCAGCCGGAGACCCTGAGCGCCTGCGTGGCCGACCTGCTCCGCGAGACGTCCACGCGGGAGCGCTGCGCGGTGGCCTGTGGCCGGCTGCTCGACCCCTGGCAGACCCGGGCGAACGGCCTGGTGCCGTACTGGTGCGAGTCGGCCGCCCGCCCGGCGGTCGAGGCGGCCGAGTGGTGGCTGGCCGGCAGCCCCGCCTTCGACGAGGTCACGGTGCTGCCCGAGGCCCCCGGCCACGACAGCGACCAGGTGGCCACGCTGGCCCACTGGCGTTCGCTGACGTCGTTCGGCCGCGAACGGGGCCGCATCGACCAGCTGGCGGCCAGCCGCTACCCCATGCTGCCGCTGGCACCCGGCCACGCCAGCCGGGTGCTGGCCTCGGCCGGTGAGGCGCGTCCGGCTTCACCCCCGATCTCTTTGCCGTACGCGGTGTCGCGGCTCCAGAAGGCGGGCACCCCCCTCGGCCTGCTGGTCAGCTGAAAAGCATCGGCGGCGCACAAGTTTCTCTCAGGGCGGCGCGGCACATTGGGGTCACGCCCGACCGGGCGGGCTCATAGTGGAGGAAGCGCCGTGCATTTCTCGGGGTTGATCAGCGCCATCATCGTCGGTCTCATCATCGGCGCCCTCGGGCGTCTCGTGGTGCCGGGGCGGCAGAGCATCCCGATCTGGCTCACTATATTGATCGGTGTCGTGGCGGCCGTTCTCGGCACGTTCATCGCCGCCGCCATGGGTGTGGCGCAGACGCCGGGCGTCGACTGGATCGAGCTGGGGATCCAGGTGATCCTCGCCGCGGCCGGTGTCAGCCTCGTGTCGGGCTCGCGAAGCTACCGGTAGCTGGGACTTCCCTGCGAATTCAGACGATCTCCCAGTCGAGGGTGCCGTCGGCGACGCGGGGGCGGAAATGACCCCCGTACGGCCGGCCGGTCTCCAAGGCCTTGGCCGTTTGTTCCAGAAATTCGGTGACCGAGGCCGGCCAGCGTTCGAAGCTCACGCCGTCCTCCGGGAAGTATTCGCCGACCCGGCCGTGGCCGCCCGGGCGCTGATCGACGAGCAGGCAACCGCCGTCGAGCGTCCGCGCGAACGGCACGAGCCCCTTGTCCCACGCGCCGCTGGTGCGGCAGTTCGCCTGCCACTCCGCCAGGATGCCGTTGAGCGCGGCCGGCATGTAGAACGGCGGCAGGTCGAAACCGAACGCCGCGGACAGTCCGTCGTGCCGCCGCAGCGAGGCGACCAGGTCGGCCGGGAACGCCACGGACATCCGCCGCTGGAGGGCGTCGATCCGATCGTGGGGCGCCGGGCGGCCGAGGGTTCCGGCGCTGACCGGAGCGTGCGCGGCCAGCCAAGCCTCGATGCGCTGCCAGGCCTTGTCCACCCGAGCGGTGGTGGCGGCATCCGGGCGTGTCACGGTGACCGGGCCGGCGTTTTCCGGGCAGATCGATTGAGGTGTACGGCGGGGGACAGGCACCGGGGCCGCGTCGCGGGTTATCGACAGTTCGGCCGTGCTCCTTCCGAACCAGGCGATTCCGCACACCAGAAGGACCATGAACGCGAAGACGGCCACGAGGGCCAACACGATCCGCTGTCCGCTCACGGCCGGCTTGGTGTACAGCACCGCCGGCGTCACGGCGGCCCGAGCTACCAGCATGTCGTCGAGCCACTGCTCATCGCCGAGTCGCCCGGCCGGCCGCACGGGCAGCATCTGCTCGTCGACGTCGCCCACGGTCACGACCGCGGCCGCGATGCCGTGCCCGGCCAGCGCACCGAGCATGAGGGTCGTGCGGTTGACCGCGTCCGGGCCACCCCCGCTGACGACGACCGCCGGCGCCCGCACAGCCTCGGCGAGGTCGGCCAGGGTCCAGCCGTCGGCCCCGAGCGGAACGAGAAGCCCTTCGGGCGCTACGACAAGCACCAGCCCGTGCGCCTGCCGCAGGGCCACCACCAGATCGCGCGCCTGCTCGAGACCCAGCCGCGACACTTCAGGCAGTTCAAGCACACCGGCCAGATGCCCCCGAGCCGGATCGTCGTCATCGACGACCGCCCCAACGCTGACCAGCCCCACCGGCACTTCAGCGGCCGAGGCCAGAGCCCCCACAGCAGCCCGCCACTCCACATCGGCCGAGGCGCCCACGACAATCCAGATCCGAGCCCCCGCCCAACCTCGATCCACATCAATACCCTAGCCAGCCACCCCACCCGGCGTTGCCCCTCCGCCTCCCACAGCGCGGCCTTCCGCCACCCCGGGCCTTCCCGCCACCCGGGCTTCTTGCCAGCAGGGCCTCCCGGCACCCGAGTTTTCCGCCACCCGGCCTGCCGCCACCCGGCCTGCCGCCACCCGGCCTTTCCGCCAGCCGGGGCCTTTCGCCGCCCGGGGCCTTCCTCCTTAGCTTCCGCTTTCGCTTTTCACCCCTTGCCTTCCGCGGCCTAGGCCCTCTGCCGCCTCGGCCTTCCGCGGCCTCGGCCTTCCGCGGCTTCGGCCTCTTACCTTCCGCCGCTTCGGCCTTCCGCGCTGTCGGGCTTCCGCACCTTGGCTTTGCCCCTTGGCCTCTCACGCCTCGGCCTTCTGCCGCCTCGACGTTCCGCGGCCTCGGCCTTTTGGCCACCTCGGCTTTCCGCCCCTGGCCTTCCCGCCCCTGGCCTTCCCCCTCGACCCCTCCGGCGGACCGCCCGATATTTCGGGCATATCAAGGCAATGTGATGACCTGAGCCGCGTACGAGAGGCCGGCGCCGAAGCCCACCAGCAGCGCGGGACCCGTCGTGTCGGGCAGGGCGGCCATCGCTTGGGGGATGGAGGCCGCGCCGGTGTTGCCGTTGGTGATGATGTCGGTGGCCACCTTGACGTGCGGGCCGAGTTCCAGGGCCTTGGCGGCGGCCGAGGTGATGCGCAGGTTGGCCTGGTGGGGAATGAAGGCGGCGAGGTCGGCCGCGGCGATGCCCGCGGCGTCCAGCGCGCGCCGGGCCAGATCGGGAATGACGGAGGTCGCCCAGCGGAAGACCTCGGGGCCGGCCATGCGCAGGATGCCCGACTCGTCGTACCGCAGAACCTCGCTCTTGGAACCGTCGGCGCCCCACACCACCGGGCCGATGCCGCACGTCGGCGCCGGGCCGACGACCACGGCGCCCGCGCCGTCGCCGAAGAGGAACGCCGTGCCGCGGTCGCGCTCGTCGATGATGTCGGTCATCCGCTCGGCGCCGACCAGGACCACGTGGCCGGCCGCGCCGCTGCGGACGAGGGCGTCGGCGGTCGCCAGTGCGTACGGGAATCCGGCGCACGCCGCTCCCAGATCCATGGCGGCGGCGGAGGTCGCCCCCAGAGCGTCAGCCACCAGGGGCGCCACGGTGGTCGCGCGGCCGCGGTGGGACATCGTCGCCACCAGGACGGCCGACACGTCGCGCGGCTCGACACCCGCGTCGGCCAGCGCCTTGGAGGCGGCCGCCGTGGCCATCGTGACCAGGTCCTCGTCGGGTGCGGCGCGCCGGCGCGACTCGATGCCGCAGCGGCGGCGGATCCACTCGTCACTCGAGTCGATCAGCGCGGCGATCGCCTCGTTGCCCACCTCGGTCCGTGGGCGGTACGCGGCGACGCTCAGGATGCGCGACCCGGGGTGACCGGCGCGGCACTGCAAAGGGTTGGCCATGACATGCAATACAAGCATGCCCGACTGGGTGCACTCTGATTCCTTAGTTCCTCGCCGGTAACTAAGCGCTCCAGCGAGCGCGGCCCCAGGTTTCATAACGCTACGTAGCGGCACGAAAATGCACATCTCACTGCTCGGGCACCGTATTGCCCCACCCGCCTCGTATCGGCGGATCATGCTCTTTTCGATTGGCATGATCGTTTAATTGTTCCCGATCTTCCGGGTACGGGATAATGGTTCATGGCGCAGCTGGGGTTCTTTTCTAGGTCTGACATTGCTGTTTGGCGCGATTGGTCGGGAGTGCCGAGTCATTCGCCGGAGATGGTGGAGTTCCGGCGTGGTCATGCGGAGCGGCGACGGTGGGGACTGAAACGGCGTCATGCGCTGAAGTTGTGTCGAATGCATGGTTGTTCGCGGGTGTGCGGGGAGTTGGGCTTGCACGATTCGTTCGAGCGGATACCGCCGCTGCTCAGGGACGACGACATCGAGTGGGTGCGGCGCCCGGGTCCGAGCGGGCCGGTTGACCCGGCGGCAGGTGCTGGTCACTCGCCTGTTGGCGGTGAGGAGAAGCCCGTCGAGGCCGAAGCGGTAGCGCGAGTCGAGATGGCCACGCCGGCGGAGGCGGCAGTCCAGCATGAGACGGCGGTCCGCGGGGAGATGGCAGCCCAGGGCGAGCCGACAAGTCAGGCTGGGATGGCAGCTCAGGCCGGGACGGCAGACCAGGCTGGGCCGGTGGTGCCGACTGTGGTGGCGGAGGTGCGTGCCGACCTGGCGGCCCAGGCTGGGATGGCGGCTCAGGCTGGGATGGCGGCTCAGGCTGGGATGGCGGCTCAGGCCGGGATGGCGGCCCAGGCTGGGATGGCGGCTCAGGCCGGGATGGCGGCCCAGGCCGGGATGGCGGCCCAGGCCGGGATGGCGGCCCAGGCCGGGATGGCGGCGCGAGCCGAGGCGGTGGTGCCCGGCGAGATGGCTGCCCAAGCTGTGGCGGTGGTGCAGGCAGCGGTTCCGGTGTGGCGAAGGTCGCTGCGTGGGCCGGGTTCGTCGGGTGGTATGGCTTTCCGGTCGCGCTGTGGAATTCCGGGGCGGGCGCCGTCGGCCATCGACCGTTCGGGCGTGGTTCGGGCATGCGGTGCACGCGTGCGGTGTCTCGCCCACGGGCGGTATCACGCGGTGAACGGCGATATGGGACTTGCGCGCGTGGCGATTTCGCCGCGGCCTGAAGCGAGTCACCGGACACTAATTCGATGTGCCATTCGAGGGGTCTTGGAAAATGTCTCCCGGGCGTGGGGGATTAGGTGCAGTGATGAAGAATATCCCCACGGGTGCATAGGGTGTCGATGACGGTATTTCCGGCTTGGATGGCACGCTCCGGGAGGTTCGACGCCGCCGGGATGGTAGGTCGGGAAGCTGTCGGCCGTCGGGTCGGAGGCGGGACAGTGCTGTTCGGTGGCTGTTTCTGGCGGTGATCTGGTGGGGCCGATCGGGGATCGATGGTCCACTATGCTGCCGCGCACGAAATCGATCGAGGAGCGGGGTCGGCGGGCCGTTTCAGTGTTCGCGGTGGTGCTCGGTATGGGAGTCCTTGGTATTTCCGCTCCGGTGCAGGCGGCGGCGGTGGGCGGCAGCCCGGGCTGGACCAAGGTCAACGGCGAGGGCCTAGGAAGGGACGGCCTCGAGGAGGGTGGTTATCCGGTCGGCCTCGGGGGAGCGCAGCACGATCCACAGGGCGCGGGCCTCGTAGAAGTGCTTGCGGGCCAGGTCGCGGTTGCCCAGCGTCCAGTGGCAGTCGCCCAGGCCCGTCAGAGCCCGGGCCTGCTGCTGGCGGTCGGCGGCGGTGACCGCGGCCTCGTGGGCGGCGGTGTGGGCGGCGACGGCGGTGGGCAGGTCGCCCGCGCTCTGTGCGTCCTCGCCCAGGCCGTTGTGGGCCCAGGCCTGGCCGTCGACGTCGGCGGTCTGCTCGAAGATGTCCAGCGACGCGCGGTGGCAGGCGGTGGCCTCGGCCAGGTCGCCTCGGCCGCGGTGAGCCGTGCCCAAGCTGTCCAAGGCCCACGCCTCCAGGCTGCGGTTTCCCAGGCGGCGGGCGATCGACAGCGCCTCCCCGACGTGGGCGATCGCGTCGTCGTGACGGTCGAGGCGGGTCTCCAGCTCGCCCAGGTTGGACAAGGCCCCGCAGGCGCCCAGCTCGTCGCCGGTCGCCTTGTAGAGGGCCAGCGCCGCCGAATACTGGCTCGCGGCGACCGTGTCGTCGCCCGTACGGGACTCCAAGTTGGCCAAGTTGACCAGGGCGCGGGCCTGACCGGTGCGGTCGCCGGCCTGCTCGTAGAGCGACAGCGCCTCGCGATGGCGGCCCGCCGCGCGCTCGTACCGGCCCAGCCGGGTCTCGGCGACGCCGAGGTTGTTCAGGGTGCGGGCCTGGTCGACGCCGTCGCCGGCGTGGCGGAAGAGCTGCAGTGACTGTTCGAGGTGGGCGGCCGCGTCCTCGTGCCGGCCCAGCTGCACCTCGGCCACGGCCAGGTGGGCCAGGGCGCGGGCGTGGCCGTGCGCGTCGCCCGAGGCGCGGGCGGCGTCGCGGGCGTGACCGTGCACGGCCAGGGCCTCGGCGTGAAAGCCGCCCATCAGATAGCGGAACAGCACCGCGGCCAGCCTCGTCGTGTGCGACGGCCAGCCCTCGGCGGCCGTGTACGCGGTGACCGCGATCAGGTTGGCCCGCTCGGCGGCCAGCCAGCGCAGCGGGTCGGTGACGTCCGGCAGCGGGGTCGCGGGGGCGTCGATCGCCGGGCGGCGGTGGGCCTCGACCGGGTCGAGGCGGTTCATGGCGGCGGCCGCCGCGGCCAGGTACAGGTCGAAGACGCGGGTCAGGGCGGCGCGGCGATCGGCCCGGCGGTCCTCGTCGCCGGCGCGGCCCGCGGCGTACGACCGAATCAGATCGTGCAGTGTGAAACGACCGCCGGTGGACGGCTGGACGAGGTGGTGGGCGGCAAGCTCGCGCAGGCGGGCATCGGCGGCGGGCAGGGAACAGCCGGACAACGCGGCCGCCGCGTAGACGTCGAAGTCCTGGCCCGGGTGCTGCGCGACCAGGCGGAGAAGGTCACGCTCGGCGGGCGGCAGGTTGCGGTACGAGACGTCGAGGGCGAACTGCACCCCCGAGTCGAGACGGCCCGCGCGGTGGCGTTCGTCGAGCCAGTCGGCGTGATCGGTCAGCGTCCAGCCGGGCTTGGCCCGCATGTGCCCGGCGACCAGGGCGAGCGCGAGCGGCAGACGCCCGCAGCGGGCGGCGATGCGCTCGGCCGCACGCGGGTCGGTGCCGGTGGGCACGCCGGGGACGTCGCGGGCGAGGAAGGCCAGCGCCTCGCCGGGGGTGAAGACACCCACGTCGACGGTGGCCAGGCCGGGGAAGCTGCGGCGGCTCGTGACCAGCGCGACGCAACCCTCGGCCTGCGGCAGCAGCGGCCGCACCTGCTCCTCCGACGCCGCATCGTCCAGGATGACCAAGGTCCGGGTTCCCACGAGCTTTTTCCGGTACGCGGCGGAGCGCGCGCCGAGATCATGCGGGAGTTGCTGCCCGGGCACGCCGAGCAGGCGCAGGAAGGCGTCCAGCACCGCCGACGGGTCGGCCGGCGGCTGGGTCTCGTCCGGGTGGAAGCCGCGCAGCGTGACGAACAGGATGTGGTCGAAGTCGCCCAGCCGGTGGGCGACGTGCACGGCCAGGCGGGTCTTCCCGGCCCCGGCCATCCCGGAGATCATCACGGCCGAGCCGTCCCGGACCGCGGCGGCCACCCGGTCGGCCTCGGCCTCGCGCCCGGTGAAGCCGGGCAGGTCGTCCGGCAGGAAGTCCTGCACCCGGACCTGGGCCGCGGCCCGGGACTCGCCGCTGATCACGCGCAGCGCGTGCCGCCACTGGGTGACGTAGCCGAGGTCGCTGTGCAGGGCCTCGACCACGGCGACGACCAGCTCGTCGTCGAGGCGGCGCCGGCCCGAGCGGAAACAGTCGACCACCGTGGTCTTGCCGACCGCCCGCGCGGCCGGCCGCCGGGCGTTGACCCGGCCGGTGATCGTCTCGTACGACGGGTTGCCCGCCCAGGCCTTCAGCAGCCGCAGGCCGGCGGCGAACTCGTCCAGCGTCGTGGCCTGCCCCGGATCGGGCAGCATGGCGAACCGATCGGCGGAGGGCACGTCGCGGCTCCGAGGGGGATGTGGGGGCGGCGAATCATCGACGGTAGTCGCCGCGCGCTACCACGGTTGTCGGGCGGCGGACATTCGGATTCGTTCGGATTCCGCCCGCGCGGGCGAATTCTGCCGCAGAGTGATGAGGCGCGGCCGGATCGGTAACGGGGGGTCGTTCCCACGTGGCGGGAGCGGCACGACCGGCCGCGCCCCATAGACGGCCTCTGGCAGGGGGCTAAGACGCGGCGGCTCCGCGGAGGAATGCGTCGACCAGGGACTCGGCGAATCCCTCCTCGGGCACCTTGGGTGCCCAGCGGAGCATGCCGTGCATCATCGACGGCGCCGTCATCATCAGCACCGCCAGCTCGATGTCGAGGTCGGCCCGCAGCTCACCGGTCTCGACGCCGCGGCGCAGCACCCGGCGGGTCACGTCGCGCCGGGGCTCCATGACCGCCTGCCACATGTCGAACAGGTTGTCGTCGCGCAGGAACTCCGGCAGCAGGCAGGCCGTGACCTTGCTGTAGCGCTTGGCCCGCCCGCTGCGGTTGGCCTTGATCAGCATGATCAGGTCGTCGCGGACCGACACGCCCACCGGCTCGGGCAGCGGGCCTTTCATGCCGCGGATCGCGTCCATGATCAGCGCGTCCTTGTTGGCCCAGCGCCGGTAGATCGTCGCCTTGCCCACCCCGGCCCGGGCAGCGACCGCCTCGATCGAGACGGCGGCGGCGCTGGAGCCCTCGGCGAGCAGGTCGAGGACGGCGTCGAGGATGGCCTCGTCCGCTTGGGCGTTGCGGGGCCGCCCAGGAGCCTTACGCTCCTGGGCGGTCTCGGATGTGGCCTCGGCCGTGGTCATGTCCATCATTGTTGCCGACGTGTCACGCTTCGACCAGTTCGACGCCCTGCTCCTCGGCCAGCCCCTCGGCGCTGGTCGGGGCGGGCGCGCCGGCCGGGCGCTTGCCGGGGATCCAGATCAGCGCGACCAGGGCGCCGAGCACGGCGAACACCATCGAGCCGGCCGAGGCCCAGTGCATGGCCGTGACGAACGCCTCGTTGGCGTGCGACAGCAGCTGCGGCGCGGCCGGGCCGGCCTGCGACGCCACGCCGTACGCCCCGGAGATCGACTCCCGGGCGGCCTCGGCCGCGGCCGGCGGCAGGCCGTCGGTGGCCGAGCCGAGCTGGTCGCGGTAGACCGAGGAGAGCACCGCGCCGAGCGCGGCCACACCCAGGGCGCCGCCGAGCTGGCGGATCGTGTTGCTGACGGCCGAGCCCACGCCGGCCTTCTCCCGGGGGAGCGCGGCCATGATCGACTCGGTGGCGGGCGGCATCACGTTGGCCATGCCGACGCCCATGATGAAGAACGCGGCGCCGACGATCCAGATCGGCGTGGTCTCGCCGACGAACAGCCACGCGGCCAGGCCGACCGCGACCAGGATCAGGCCGACCGTGCTGACCGCCTTGGGGCCGAACCGCTTGACCATCGCGGCGCTGCGCGGGGCGAAGACCATCTGGGCGACCGCGAACGGCACGAACAGCGCGCCGGACGCGAGCGGGCCGTAACCGCGCACGAGCTGCAGGTAGAACGCGCCGAAGAACATCGCGCCCATCGCGGCGAAGAAGATCAGGCCGATGACGCCGGTCGAGGCCGAGAACTGCCGGTTGGCGAACAGGCGCACGTCCAGCGACGGGAACTCGACCCGCAGCTCCCACAGGATGAAGCCGGCCAGCACGACGGCCGCGCCCACCAGGGTGCCCCACGACTGGGGATCGCCGAACCCGGCGTCTCCGCCCTCGATCACCCCGTACGTCAGGAGGGTAAGACCGATGACCGAGAGGACCACGCCGACGATGTCGATGCGGTTGGGCCGCGGGTCGCGCGACTCCGGCACGAGCGCCAGCACGAGGATGACGCCGGCGGCGGCGATCGGCACGTTGATCAGGAAGACCGAGCCCCACCAGAAGTGCTCGAGCAGCAGGCCGCCGACGATCGGGCCGATGGCCACGCCGAGGCCGACCGCGCCCGCCCAGACGCCGATGGCGCGGCCGCGCTCGCGCGGCTCGAAGACGTTCGCGATGATCGACAGAGTGGCCGGCATGACGGCCGCGGCGCCCAGGCCCATCAGGGCGCGGGCGGCGATGAGCTGGTTCGCCGAGTCGGCGTAGCTGGAGACCAGCGAGGCGATCGCGAAGATCGCGAGGCCGGTGACCAGGGTGATCCGGCGGCCCAGCCGGTCGGCCAGGATGCCGGCGGTGAACAGCAGGCCGGCGAAGACCAGCGTGTACGAGTTGATCGACCATTCCAGCTCGCTCTGCGTCGCGCCGAGCCCGTGCACCGGGTCGGCGATCGTCCGCAGGGCGACGTTGAGAACGGTGTTGTCCAGCACGACCACCAGCAAGCTGATGACCAGGACACCGAGGATGGCCCAGCGCCGGGGGTGCCCGGCCGGTGCCGTCACGGTTTGGTCCATCTGGCGTTTCCCCCACGTTTCGATACGAGACTGTTCCGTATTCGTGGAGCCTAAGCGAAACGAGACGTATCCGTATCGGAATGTGGGGCCGGTCACGATTGCTACCGTCCGGCAACCCACCGGCGGTGAGACCCGCACCACGGGCCGCCGATCGTCGGGGCATGCTCAACATCAGGACCTGGCTACCGGCCGGCGGTGGACTGCGCGATGAGGACTGGACGCGCCGTCACCGTCTGCTGACGCTGATCCTCGCCCTCTGCGTGGGCGCGCTCACCGTCTTCGGCGCCTGGAAGGACGAACTGGGCGACCCGCTCACGCTCGTCCTGCTGTTCCTGACCCTGGGCTGCGTGGTCGGGGGCCGGTTGGTCAGCGGCCGGCGCCTGTCGTCGTCGTTCGTGTCGTTCGGCTTCACCGCCGCGTGCGCGGACTTCGTCGTCATGTGCCACGGCCAGACCGAGGCCCACTTCACGTTCTTCATCTCCGTCGCGGCGCTCGCCCTCTACCGTGACTGGGCGCCGTTCGGCATGGTCCTGGTGGCCACCACGGCCCACCACGCGTTCTTCGGCGTCTTCGACGCCGAGGCGACCTACGGGCACCACTCGGCGCAGCAGCACCCGCTGTTCTGGGCCGTCCTGCACGGCGTGGCCGTGCTGTTCGCGGCCGCCTTCCAGGTGGTGGCGTGGCGTCTCACCGAGGGTGAGGAGGCGCGGGCCAACCTCCGCCTCGACAAGAGCCAGGCCCAGCTCGGCGTGGCCTTCGACGAGACGCCGGTCCCGATGGCGATGATCTCGCCGGAGGGCGTGCTGCTGCGCACCAACTCCGCCTACCGGTCCTGGCTGCGCCTGCCGGACGAGCTGCCGGCCGGCTTCCGCGTCGCCGACCTGCCGATCACGCCGCTCGACGTCAAGGGCAGTGCCCTGGCCGAGCTGGTCGCCTCGCCGGACGACGCGGTGCTGACCCGCCAGTACCGGCGCCACGACGACGGCTCGACCCTCTGGGTCGAGGTGCACAGCACCGGCCTGCGCGACGCCGCCGGCAACCTCGAGATGGTC
The DNA here is from genome assembly GCF_900215205.1 of Paractinoplanes atraurantiacus. Classification (GTDB taxonomy): domain Bacteria; phylum Actinomycetota; class Actinomycetes; order Mycobacteriales; family Micromonosporaceae; genus Actinoplanes; species Actinoplanes atraurantiacus. The sequence goes on along the minus strand of NZ_OBDY01000013.1, from coordinate 208,354 downwards.
TTCGTGCACTGCCTCGACGTCACCGACAGCCGCATGCACGAGGAGGAGCTGCGTCGCCAGGTACGCCACGACGCGCTCACCGGCCTGCTCTCCCGGCCCGGCTTCGAGAGCGACCTGGCCGGCCTGCTCGCCGAGGGCGGCGGCGGAGTCAGCGTGCTCTACCTCGACGTCGACCGCTTCAAGTCGATCAACGACGGTCTCGGCCACGCGGCCGGCGACGAGCTGCTGCGCGCGATGGCCGTGCGGCTGCGGGCCGCCGTGCCCGCCGGCTCGCTGGTCGCCCGCCTCGGCGGTGACGAGTTCGTGGTGGCGCTGACCGGCGCGGTCGACGCCGGCTGCCAGGCGGGCCGCGAGATCCTGGCCGCCTTCACCGAGCCGCTCACCCTCAGCAGCGGCCACATGCAGATCTCGCTCAGCATCGGCATGGCCGTGGGCCGCACGCCCGAGCAGGCCGAGGACACGGTGCTGGCCGCGGACACGGCGATGTACGCGGCCAAGCGGGCCGGCGGCCACCGCCTGCAGGTCTTCAGCGACGAGATGCGGGTGGCGGTCAAGGAGCGGATCGCGGCCGAGGCCCGGCTGCGGGCCGCGCTGGCCGGCGACCGCGAGGCGGCGCTGCCGGTCTGGTTCCAGCCGATCGTCAACACGGCCACCGGCCGCATCGTCGGCGCCGAGGCCCTGGTCCGCATGTTCACGCCCGAGGGCAACCTGCTCGGCCCGGGACACTTCATCCCGGCCGCCGAGGAGACCGGCCTCATCGTGGCGCTGGGCGAGCACGTACTGCGCCTGGCCGTACGGCATTTGATGGCGTGGAAGAACCAGTTGCCGTACATCTCGGTCAATGTCAGCCCGCGCCAGCTCGCCGAGCCGGACTTCGTCCCGATGGTGGCCGCGGTGCTGGCCGAGAACCCGGGCCTGGACCCGTCCCGCGTGGTGCTGGAGATCACCGAGACGGCCCTGCTCGGCTCCTCGGTCGACGTTCGCGAACGCCTGGAGTCGATCAAGGCGCTCGGCGTCCGGGTGGCCCTGGACGACTTCGGCACCGGCTACAGCTCGCTGACCTGGCTCCAGTCGGTCCCGGCGGACGTGGTCAAGCTCGACCGCTCGTTCGTGGCCGGCCTGGCCGCCGACCCGCGCAAGTCGTCCATCATCTCGGCGGTGCTGTGGCTGGCCCGCTCCCTGAACATGACGGTCGTCGCCGAGGGCGTCGAGGACCCGGAGGACTGGAAGGCCCTCCAGGCCGCCGACTGCCCGTCCTGCCAGGGTTACCTGTTCGGCCGCCCACTGCCGGCCTCGGAGTTCGAGCTGATGCTCCCGTTCCCCGAGACGGCCCGTCCGCGCCAGCTCGCGAGTTAGAACCCTCACTCGGGGGACGGGTCGCTGTCGCTTCCGAGCAGGACCGAGCCGCCGGAGTCCTGGCTCACCTTCTTGCCGAGCGTCAGCACGACGACCGGATAGAGGGCCATGCCGGCGACCAGGCCGATCGCGTACCACCCGAAGGCGTCGCCCTGCGTCGGATCGAACAGCGAGGTCACCACCCCGCCGCCGACCACGCCGACCACGGCCGCGATGTCGGAGACGCTCGAGGTGGGACCCGATCGGGCGAGCGAGCGGTAGGTCACGAAGCCGACGACCATCCCGAAACAGACGGCGCCGACGCTGATGACGGTCTGGCTAGTTCCCATTCGTACCTCCGAGGCGCAGGGTCAGATCGGCGGCGCAGTACGGGGTGTAGGCCAGCCCCATGACGTTGCCGCGGGCCAGCAGGCTCCAGCGCATGCGCCGCATGGCCTCGCCGACGGGCACGTTGCGGGCCAGCTCGGCCAGGAAGAGCTCCATCGCCAGCCCGGCCAGGCACTGCTCGAGCGTCACCTCGGTGGCGACCACGCCGGCCGCGCCCGCGGTCTGCGCGAAGGCGTCGACGAAGCCGGTGAGCGTGGCGGCCAGGATCTCGCCCGTGTGGCAGGCGTTCAGCACGACCAGCGGCTCGCGGTCCTCCCAGTGCCGGGCAGGCCAGTCGTAGTATTCGTTCCAGCCGCGGACATCGACCGCGGTGAAGGTCTCCCCGGTGCCGAAGACGATTTTCGCCGTCGACGCGGTGGCCCCCTCGTCCCTCTGCCGCTCGCAATGCGCGTAGACGTACACCACGTCCATGTCGGCGAACGCCAGCCGCTCGCCGAAGGTGCGGCGTTTGTCGATCACCGGCGACACGACGCCCAGGGCGCCCTCGCGGAGCACCTGCACGTGCCGTAGCGCCTCGACCTTGCTCCTCTCCTCCGCCGGGCTCGGCTGCGGGTTCCAGCCGAGCACCGTCGCGACGGGCAGGTTCGCCTGCTCGGACACGACGTGCCTGAGGGCGCGTTCCTCACCCAGGTTCGGTGGCACCTCGAGGATGTGGGCCAGGCCCCAGAAGCCGTACGGGCACAGCACCGAGCGCCCCACGGGCTTGTGGTCGTCCTCGTAGGGGCAGACGCCCGGCTTCGGGCCGCCGAGCTCCCGCACGCTCGGGCAGACGTACGGCGTTTCGTCGGCGGACTGCATCGGCAGGTCGTAGACGATCTGCCAGGGGATGGTCAGCTTCTCGTTGGCCAGGCGCCCGCACTGCACGACGGCCGGGCCGGCACCCGCCTCGTGCAGCAGCATCTGCCTGATCTGCGGCCCGTCGCCGCGACCGAAGACGCTCGCGTGCAGGGCGCGGCCGACGCGGGCCAGCGCGAGCAGATCAGCCTCGAACTCGGCCTGCTTCTTGGCCTGCTGGTCGTCATAGGTGCTCGTCCACCGGTCTGCCACCTTCACCAGATGCGTCTGGAACAACTGCGTCCGCGCGGTCTTGCAAGCGTTCTCGGCCTGCTGGTCGCTGTAGGAGAACGCCATCGGCTCGGCACTGACCCCGTTGACGTAGACGCGCCCGTCGGTGCCGGCGGCCGACGGCGAGGTGAAGACGCTGAGCTTGCGGTCGCGGAAAGGGCCGAGGTCGGTGAACGAACGGGTCAGCGAGTAGACGACCGTCGCCGAGAGGCGCGCCGGCGAGGTCATCGGCAAGCCCACCTCGTGCACGTGGACCACCGCCGCGCCGTGGTAGACCGCGAGCCGGACGGTCAGGCGGGCCGGCTCGGCGGGCGTGGTCACGGTGACCACCGCGAAGGGCCGGCGCTGCTCGGCCGTGCAGACATGGGACGCCGTTCGCGGGGAGCACGGGCAGACGTAACTGTCGCCGTCCTCCGGCAGGTAGAGCCAGCGCTGCTCGAACCCGGCCGGCGTGTGGACGACCAGCATCAGCCAGAGACCGCCGGGCGGGAGCCGGTCGCGGGGGAAGCCGGCCTCGTCCGCCGGGAGCAGGCTGCGGTCGTCGCGCCGGCCGATGTTGACGAGCACGTCGTAGCCGGTCGCGGGCAGGAGCGCGGCGTCGCGGGCGATGTCGGTCTCGGTGCCGTGCCGGCACAGCCTCGTGTTGACGTACCGCCGGGCCGGGCCGGTCTCGTCCTCCCATATTCCCTCGTCGCCGTGCGGGATGCCACGGACGGACGGGGAGTTGTAGCGGGTGTACATGGCCTCCGTGTACGGCCCGATCAGGTCGGCGATCCGCAAGGCCAGCTCGTCGCGCGAAACGGAGTCGCCGGTGCGCGCCATCTCGCCGAGCAGGCCGATCAGTTCCTCCCGCACGACCGGCCAGTCCGGGCCGACGGCGCCCGGCAAGCGGTCCCAGACGCGCGCGACGTGCTCGGCGACGCCGGACCAGAAGGACTCCGGCTCCGGCGGTTCGTCGCTGAAGCCCCTGGCGCGCGTCATGATCCCCCCGAGCGGCGTCCGGACCGGGCACCTACCCAGATATCAGCCGGATGCGCGCGAGTCCATAGAGGAGCCGGACTTTACCTCTCCAGGATGGCCACCACGCCCTGGCCGCCGGCGGCGCAGATGGAGATCAGGCCCCGGCCGGAGCCCTTCTGGGCCAGGAGCTTGGCCAAGGTGGCCACGATGCGGCCGCCGGTGGCGGCGAAGGGGTGGCCGGCGGCCAGCGAGGAGCCGTTGACGTTGAGCTTGGCGCGGTCGATGGAGCCCAGCGGGGCGTCCAGGCCGAGGCGCTCCTTGGCGAACTCCGGTGACTCCCAGGCGGCCAAGGTGGCCAGAACCTGGGAGGCGAAGGCCTCGTGGATCTCGTAGTAGTCGAAGTCCTGCAAGGTCAGGCCGTTGCGGGCCAGCAGGCGGGGGACCGCGTAGGCGGGGGCCATCAGCAGGCCCTCGTCGCCGTGCACGTAGTCGACGGCGGCCGTCTCGGAGTCGACCAGGTAGGCCTGGACCGGCAGGTTGTGGGCGGCGGCCCACTCCTCGGAGCCGAGCAGGACCGTGGACGCGCCGTCGGTCAGCGGGGACGAGTTGCCGGCGGTCATGGTGCCGTTCTCGCCGCCGAAGACCGGCTTCAGCTTCCCGAGTTTCTCCAGGCTGGTGTCGGCGCGCAGGTTCTGGTCTCGGGTCAGGCCCAGATACGGGGTCACCAGGTCGTCGAAGAAGCCCGTGTCGTACGCCGCGGCCAGGCGCTGGTGGGAAGCGAGGGCCAGCTCGTCCTGGGCCTGACGGTCCACATGCCAGCGCACGGCGGTGACGGCCGCGTGCTCGCCCATGGACAGGCCCGTGCGGGGCTCGGCGTTGCGGGGCACGTCCGGCTTGAAGGCCAGCAGTGGATTCAGCTTGGCCAGCACCTTCAGGCGGTCGCCGAGCGAACGGGCCCGGTTGAGCTCGAGCAGCGTGCGGCGCAGGTCGTCGTTGAGCTGCAGCGGGGCGTCCGAGGTGGTGTCGACGCCGCCGGCCACGCCCGCGTCGATCTGGCCGAGCGCGATCTTGTTGCCGACCAGGATGGCCGTCTCGAGGCCGGTGCCGCAGGCCTGCTGCACGTCATAAGCCGGCGTCGTGGGGTCGAGGCGCGAGCCCAGGACCACCTCGCGGGTCAGGTTGAAGTCGCGGGAGTGCTTGAGCACCGCGCCGGCGACCACCTCGCCCAGCCGCTCGCCGGCCAGCCCGTAGCGGGCCACCAGGCCGTCGAGGGCGGCGGTGAGCATGTCCTGGTTCGACGCCCGGGCGTACTTGCCGTTCGAACGGGCGAACGGGATCCGGTTGCCGCCCAGCACCGCGACCTTGCGTGGCACGGTTGCCTCCTTGGAAGTCGCATAGCTACCGATCAGTAGGCTACCAACCTCGGGCCCGAGTAGGCTGCGGCCCATGGGTGACAGGTACGCGAGTTTCGCGAACTCCGGCGCGGGCCGGAACCTCGTCAAGCGGCTCGGGCTGCCCGATCCGCCGCGGCTGCGCCGATACCAGGCCGGCGATCCGCCGGCGGCGGGCCCGGTGCTGCTCGGCGGCGCTCCGGGCGGACGGCTCGGCGAGGAGATTCGCAAGGTTCTTTCCGGTACGGGGACAGAGGTGCTCGACACCCCGGCCGGTCCCCATGGGGCGCTGGTGTTCGACGCCACCGGGATCACCAGCACGGCGTCCCTGAGCGAGCTCTACGACTTCTTCCACCCGAACGCGCGCTCGCTGGCCCGCTCGGGCCGGGTCATCGTGTTCGGCACCCCGCCGTCGGAGGCCGCTTCCCCGCGCGAGGCGACCGCGCAGCGCGCCCTCGAAGGCCTGACCCGCAGCATCGGCAAGGAGTTCGGGCGGGGCATCACCAGCCAGCTCGTGTACGTGGCGCCCGGCGGTGAGACCGCGCTCGAGTCGACGACCCGCTTCCTGCTGAGCGGCCGGTCCGCGTACGTCTCGGGTCAAGTGATCCGGATCGGCGCCGGAACGCCGCCGGCCCCGGCCGACTGGGAAAGGCCCCTCGCCGGCAAGACGGCCCTGGTCACCGGCGCGGCGCGGGGCATCGGGGCGGCGATCGCCCGGGTGCTGGCGCGCGACGGCGCGGACGTGATCGCCCTGGACGTGCCGGCGGCGGGTGACGCGCTGGCGGGGGTGGCCAACGACGTACGCGGAAGGGCCCTGCAGTTGGATCTGACCGCGGCCGACTCGGGGGAGCGGCTGGCGGCCTATCTGAGCGGCCCGCTCGACATCGTCGTGCACAACGCCGGCATCACCCGCGACCGCACGATCGCCAAGATGGACGCCGGCGGGTGGGGGAGCGTGCTGGCGGTCAACCTGACCGCGCCGGAGCGGATCAACGAAGTGCTCCTGGAGCGCGGCCTCATCCGTACCGGCGGAAAGATCGTCGGGGTGTCCTCGATCGCCGGCATCGCGGGCAACCGCGGGCAGACGAACTACGCGACCAGCAAGGCGGGCGTGATCGGGCTGGTCCAGTCGACGGCGCCGGCGCTGCTGGAGAAGGGGATCACGATCAACGCGGTGGCGCCGGGCTTCATCGAGACGGCGATGACCGCGAAGATGCCGCTGATGCTGCGCGAGGCCGGGCGCCGGATGAACAGCGTGTCGCAGGGCGGGCTGCCGGTCGACGTGGCCGAGACGATCGCGTGGTTCGCCTCGCCCGGCTCCGGGACGGTCACCGGCAACGTGGTGCGGGTCTGCGGGCAGAGTCTGCTGGGGGCGTGACGCGATGGCGGTCGAGGAGCTGACGTCCGATCCGGCCGGTAATACGCTGCGGGCGGCCTTGGGGCTGATTCCGCGCGGGCGGCGCACTGCGCTGCCGTCGCTGGAACTGATTCGGCGCGGGGTGGCCATCGACCGCGATCACCTGGCTCGGTACGACCAGGTGTGCGGATTCCGGCTCTCCGACACGGTGCCGGCGACCTATCCGCATGTGCTGGCGTTTCCGTTGGCGATGCGATTGCTGACGGCGCCGGACTTTCCGTTCCCGGCGATCGGGCTGGTCCACATCGCCAACCGGATCACGGTCTTCCGGCCCGTTCCGGCCGATGACATTCTTGATTTCACCGTACGGGCGGCCGACCTGCGCCCACATTCCCGCGGGCAGCAGGTGGACGTGGTCGTCTCCGCTTCCGTCGCGGGTGTTCCCGTGTGGTCGGCCGTTTCGACCTATCTTTCTCGTGCCGGGGATTCGTCGCGCTCCGGCCGCCCCTCGCCCGCCTCTTCGCCTTCCGCCGCCCTTTCGCCCGCCTCCGCGCCTTCGCCTTCCCCCGCGTCGGCGGTTTGGCGGGTGCCGGCGGGGGTGGGCAGTTCCTATGCCGGCGTGAGCGGCGATCGCAATCCCATTCACACGTCGCGGATCGGGGCGCGGCTGTTCGGGTTCCCGCGGCCGATCGCGCACGGCATGTGGAGCCTGGCCCGGTGCCTGGCGTTCTTCGAGGGCCGGCTCCCCGCCGCGTACACCGTGGAAGTGTCCTTCAAACAGCCGATCCTGCTGCCGTCCACGGTGTCGTTCCACGCTTCGCCTTCCCGGCAATTCGAACTCTACGGCAAGCGTCCCCATCTTGCGGGCCAAGTTACTCCTGGGTAGGGTCAGCCCCGTCTCTCCTGGGGAAGGTTTCGCATGGAGTTCTGGCTCGATCTGAACGAAGAGCAAAACGACCTGCGCGAATGGGTGCACGGTTTCGCCGCGAACGTCATTCGGCCCGCGGCGGCCGAATGGGATGAGCGCGAGGAGATGCCCTGGCCCGTCCTGCAGGAGGCGGCGAAGATCGGGCTGTACGGCTTCGAGTTCCTGGTCAACACGTGGGCCGACATGGCCGGGCTGTCGCTGCCGATCGCCAACGAGGAACTCTTCTGGGGCGACGGCGGCATCGGGATGGCCATTTCCGGCACGTCACTGGCGGTGGCGGCCATCTATGGGTCGGGCACCCCGGAACAGCTCGTCGAATGGGTGCCGCAGTGCTTCGGGGACGCATCCGCGCCGGCGGTCGGCGCTTTCTGCACAACGGAGCCTGAGGCGGGTTCCGATGTGGGCGCCATGCGCACGCGGGCCGTTTATCACGAGGCTTCCGACACGTGGGTTCTGAACGGGCAGAAGGCGTACGCGACGAATGGCGGCATCGCCAACGTCCACGTCGTCACCGCGTCGGTCGACCCGGCGCTGGGGTCGCGGGGGCAGGCGGCCTTCATCGTGCCACCGGACACGCCCGGGCTGGCCGCGTCCCGCAAACTGAAAAAGCTCGGGCTGCGGGCGTCACACACGGCCGACGTCTTCCTCGACGACGTGCGGGTGCCCGGGTCGTGCCTGCTCGGCGGTAAGGAAGCGCTCGACGAGCGGCTCGCCCGGGCTCGTGGCGGGCAGCGGGCGTCGAAACAGGCGGCCATGCGGACGTTCGAGCTGTCCCGCCCGGCGGTGGGCGCGCAGGCGATCGGGATCGCGCGGGCGGCGTACGAATACGCTCTGTCCTACGCCCGGGAAAGGGTCCAGTTCGGGCGGCCCATCGTGGAGAACCAGGCGATCGCGTTCGCCCTGGCCGACATGAAAACCGAGATCGACGCGGCCCGGCTGCTCGTGTGGCGGGCGGCGTGGATGGGCCGCAACGACAAGCCGTTCGAAGCCGGCGAAGGCTCCATGTCGAAGCTGAAAGCGGGCGAAGTCGCGGTCGCGGTCACCGAAAAGGCGGTGCAGATATTGGGCGGGGCGGGCTATCTGCGCGACCACCCGGTGGAGCGCATGTACCGCGACGCGAAGATCTACACCATCTTCGAGGGCACGTCGGAGATCCAGCGCCTGGTCATCTCCCGCGCGATCACCGGCATGCAGATCCGCTGATGTTCGTCGTGCGGACCATGGCCCGGCGGGGCCTGCTGAACCCCGGCCATCCCGTACGGATCGTGCGGCAGTTCGCGGCGCTGGGCCGCTGGGGCTTCGGCCTGGCCGGCGAGCTGCGCCAGGCGGCGGCGCGCAGTCCGGGGCGGGTCGCGGTGATCGACGAGAAGGGCCCGACGACGTACGCCCACTTGCTGAACCGCTCGTCCCGCCTGGCCGCGGCGTTGCCGTTCGGCCCGGGAGACCGGGTGGGCCTGCTGCGCCGCAACTCGGCGTCGATGGTCGAGAGCCTGATAGCGGTCACCCAGATCGGCGCCGACCCGGTCCTGATGAACACGGGGCTGTCGGCGGCGCAGTTGGCCGTCGTTGTCGAGAACCAGCAGTTGAGCGGCTTGATCTACGACGACGAGTTCGCTGCGGCCCTGCCCTCCGTGCGCGAACCGGCGGCTCACTCCTCCACAGGCGAGCCGATTGCGGCGGAGGGGTTGTCCACAGGGTGTCGGCACGATCTTGGGGTTTTGGGGTTTGATGGCTCTCTGGGCGGGGGTCCCCCTCTGGGAGGGCGGGGTCTGCGTTCGGGAGCGTTTCTGGGCGAAGGCGAGCTCGAGCGGCTGATCGCCGAATCCGGCGACGTTGGGGTGCTTCGGCCGCCGGTGCGGGCCGGGCGGACGATCGTGTTGACGTCGGGCACCACCGGGACGCCCAAGGGTGCCCGGCGGCCCACGCCGGGTGGGTTCTCGCCGTTGTGTTCGATCATCGACCGGATTCCGTTGCGGGCCGGGGTGCGGGTGCTGATCGCGGCGCCGCTGTTTCACACGTGGGGGTTCGCGGCCCTGCAGATCGCGATCGCGCTGCGGGCCACCATCGTGCTGCGGCGGCGGTTCGAGCCGGGGGACGCGCTGGACACGGTCGCCCGCGAGAAGTGTTCGGCGCTCATCGGTGTGCCGGTGATGGTGCAGCAGATCATGGAGCAGCCGGTACGGGACGTGCCGCTCAGCGTGGTGGCGGTCAGCGGGTCGGCTTTGCCCGGTGGGCTGGCCACACGGTTCATGGACCGGTACGGGGACATCCTCTACAACCTGTACGGGTCGACCGAGGCGTCCTGGGCGTCGATCGCCACGCCGGCCGACATGCGGGCGGCGCCGTCGACGGCGGGGCGGCCGCCGCACGGGACGGTGGTGCGGGTGCTCGACGAGGAGGGCGGGCCGGTGCCGGCCGGTGAGACGGGGCGGCTCTTCGTGGGCAACGAGATGCTGTTCGAGGGCTACACCAACGCGTCCTCCGGCGACGTCCACGACGGTCTGCTGGCCACCGGCGACGTCGGGCACCTCGACGAGGCCGGGCGCGTCTTCATCGACGGGCGGGCCGACGACATGATCGTGTCGGGTGGGGAGAACGTCTTCCCGTCCGAGGTGGAGAACCTCCTGGCCGACCTGCCGCAGGTGCGAGAGGTGGCGGTGATCGGCGTGCCGGATGAGAAATACGGCCAGCGCCTGGCCGCCTACGTGGTGCCGCGGGACGGGGCCACCCTGGACGAGGACCAGATCCGCGAGCACGTGCGTTCGCATCGCGCCCGTTTCTGCGTACCCAGGGACGTGGTTTTCCTGAAAGCCCTGCCCCGCAACGCCACCGGGAAGGTCCTCACCCGCGACCTGCCCCGTCCTTGACCCGCTGGTAGTGCGTCGCCGTGGTGATCTGGTGGAAGCCGTGCCGGCGCAGAATGGGCGCGCTGTCCGGGGAAGCGTCGACGTGCAGCAGCCGGAAACCGCGGGCGACGGCCTCCCGGGCCCGGGCGGCGATCATCGCGCGATAGAGACCGCGCCCCCGCCAGGCGGGCAGCGTCGTGCCGCCCAGCAACGCGACAAAGTCGGTGCCGGGATGGTAGATCGACCAGGCGGTGCAGACGAACCGCCCGCCGGCCTCGGCGGCCAGAATGGTGATCTGCTCGGGGTCGGCCGACACCTGGGCCGCCAGATGGCCCTCGACCCAGGAAACGTCGAAACCCCACACCTCGGTCTGATGGTCGGCGATGCGGCGGAGATCCCCGGCTTCGCTGACCCGCCGCAGCGCGACGCCGTCGGGCAGAACCGGTTCGGCCGCCACCTCGTCGGCGAAACCGATCAGCACCGCCGACTCGTCCTGCGCCACGAAGCCCGCGGCGACCAGGCGCTCCGGGAGATCCGCGGGAAGGTCGTGGCCCCGTACCTTCCACTCGACGCCCTCGCCCCGAGCCTGGAAGTAGTCGACCTGCCGGACGATCAGCCGATCCAGCGCCTCCCCGCTGACACCGACGTCGCGCGGCGCCCGGACGCGTCCCGTGTGGCCGCCGACGACCCGCAGGACCGGCCCGTCGTGCTCGTACGTCATGCCGGTCGGGACGGCGCCCGGCGGCATCCGCATCTGCGAGTCGTAGGTGGCGAGAAGCGCATCGATATCGACCATGGTCAGAAAGTCTGCCACTCTCTCGGCGGGACGTAGTCCCATGCGACATCACAGGGCTTTTCGAGAAAAACCGGACGGCTCAGAACGATGTCGCCCGCGCGCTGTGCTCGCAGGATCACGCTGTATTCGGTGATCAGGGGATCGCCGGCGTGGGTGTAACGCAACTCCAGCTGTCGCGTCCGGGCCTGGTCGACAGCCCATTGCTCGACGGCCGAGGGGGCGCGCCCGGCCAAGGCGGTGCCCTCCAGCAGCACCTGAGGGCCGCTGAGGGCGTCGACCGCCACGCAGTACAGGCGGCCGCCGGCGTAGTAGGTGGTCACACCGGCGTCATCGAAGTGGGCTTCCTCGGGCGGACCGCCGAACGTGATGCTCGCCTTCTCACCGTCGAGCGCGGCCACCACCTCCCCGTGCGTCGCGCCGAAGCTCAGCGGGCCGACGCTGACCAGCGGCGTGACGGTCCATTGGGCGCGTTCGCCGGAGCGCTTGACCTCCCAGAGATTCACGCCCGATATTGTGCATCGATGGATCGCACTGCTCTGGTCACGGGTGCCTCGTCGGGAATCGGCCGGGCGACGGCTTCGGCCCTGGTGGCGGCCGGCTTTCGGGTGTACGGGACGTCGCGCAAGCCGTCGTCGGTGGCCGATCCGCTGCCGGGCGTGGAATATCTGCCGCTGGAGCTGGACGACCCGGCGTCGGTCGAGGCGCTGGCGGGGACGCTCGCCGGCGTCGACGTGCTGGTGAACAACGCGGGCGAGAGCCAGTCCGGCCCGTTCGAGGAGCTGCCGGACGAGGCGCTGCGGCGCGTCTTCCAGGTGAACGTCTTCGGCCCGGTGCGCCTGGCCCAGCTCGCCCTGCCGGGCATGCGCTCGCGCGGCTACGGCCGGGTGGTGATGGTCGGCTCGATGCTGGCCTCGTTCCCGCTGGCCTACCGCTCGTCGTACGTCGCTTCGAAAGCCGCGATCAAAGGTTTCAGCAACGGGGCACGACATGAGTTCTCCCCGTACGGGGTATGGCTGACCACCGTGGAACCGGGCTCCATCGCCACCGGCATCAGCGAGCGCCGCACGGTCTACGTGAACCAGAACTCCCCGCACCGCCGCCGCTTCGAGACGATGCTGGCCGCCCTGGACCGCAACGAGCGCGCCGGCACCCCACCGGAACGTGTAGCCCAAACCATCCTGAAGGCGATCTCCGCCCGCCGCCCCCGCCAGCGTTACGCGGTGGGCAGCAACGCCCCGCTGGTCTTCGCCCTGCGCCGCGTCGCACCGGCATCCTTGGCCGAGCGCCTCACCCACCGCAGGCACGATCTGTCCGTCCAGGACGGCTGATCCGTCGACGCCGGGAGGGCAGAGCGATCACATCGGAAGAGGGCACGGAGCCGGTCGGTGAGGTCGTCGTGCTGGGGGAGTCGCGGGCCTGGCCGGCGATCGTCCTGCCGGCGGCGTTGCTCATGGTGGCCCTTGCCTTCCGCAAGGCGTTCTTCACGGCCGGTTTCGCCATCGTGGCGGCGGCGGTCATCGTCGCGCTGGCCCGCCGGCGCAACGCGATCCTGGCCGACGAGGAAGGGCTCTTGATCCGCGACCGGCACGGCCTGCGCCGCTCGTACGCGTGGACGGCGATCGAGCGCATCGGCTGGACGGCCAGCCCGCCCTGGGGCGCAAGCCTGACCGTGTGCCCGGCCGGGAAGCCGTACGACGTGCCCGGCCCCAACTCGCCGGTCGAGGTGGCGGGAATCTGGCCCGCCCGCCGAAGATCGGCGCCGGACCCGCTTCCCGGCTTGATGCGCCGCCACGGAATACGGGGTCTCTACGCCGACTGACTCCCATGCCCGGAGCGCGCGGGGTGGGAGCCGGCTCATCGGCGGCCGGCGCCGACCGGGGTCGATCGCGGGCTGAGCTGAGTCAGGGCGAGCACAGCCTTGCGCAGGAACGGGTCGCTCAGCGAGGAGCGCCAGGCCTCGGCGCCGGCGGGGGTGGCCAGATAGCGCAGCACCGTGGGGGCGGGGCCGTGGCGGAAGGGCGCGTGGCCCTCGTGGCCGCGGGTCAGGTGATGGTGGGGGTGGGACGCCGGCTCGTCGTCGGCGCAGGTGACCAGGTCGCCGGAGCGGACCAGGGCCCGTACGTCGGACTCGAAGGTCTCCCACGCGCGGCCCGGCGCCGGCCATCGCACCAGGTGGCTCGCCGACGAGGTCACCGAAGCGGCCCACGCCGCATAGACCTCTTCGACGAGCAGCGGCCGGGTCGCGCTGGACACCGCACGAAGGATGAAAGGGGCATAGCCGATGCGCTCGAACTCCACTGTGAACATGCCCAGGAGTCTTCCAGTGGGGTATGACATTTTTCGGCGCTGCCTCAGACCGCCCGCATGCGGTTGTTCCGGGCCTCGTGGGTCAATTCGGCCAGGCCGAGCTCCTCCAGCAGCGGCGGCAGGTACATCCCGAAGCGGCCGCGATAGCCCTTGCGCAGCCCGTACCAACCGCCGACCGGATTGTCCGCCGAGCGACCCCAGGCCTCCACCGTGCCCTCGGCGGCGGCCTTCTGTTCGTCGGCCGCTCCGAGCGGCACCCAGTCGCCCCGCTCGCGGAGCCACGCGTGCAGGTCCTCGACGGCCCGTGCGTGATATGCCAGCTTCGTCGATCCGACCTGGCAGACCAGGACGGGCGGATCGACGGTCTCGTCGCGGTGGATCGAGTACGCTGACGAGCCCGGCGGCGTTCGCAACTGCCACGGATCGTCCCGGGTCCCTGCGGCCATGACGGCACCTCCGTTCGCCCACTGAGGCTAAGCGGACAGCCGCCGTGACGGGCCCGGCACCGAGAAATGCACCCTTCCGAGCTCAGCCCTCCACCCGGACCGGGGTGGCGTGCCAGATGCGGTCCAAGTAGTCGGTGACTGTGCGGTCGGAGGAGAAGAAGCCGGCTCGGGCCGTGTTCAGGATCGACATCGTGGTCCAGTGGTCCTGGTCGCGCCAGGCGGCGTCCACCCCGGCCTGGGCGTCGACGTAGGAGCGGTAGTCGGCCAACGTCAGGTATTCGTCGCGGTCGAGCAGGGAGGCCGCCACGTCGTGGCCTACGCCGCCGAAGGCGCCGGATCGGATGGCGTCGAGGGCGGCGCGCAGCTCGTCGTCGGCGTGGTAGTGGTCGCGCGGCTGGTAGGGGCCGGAGCGCAGGGCCAGCGCGGCGGGGGCGTCCAGGCCGAACAGGAAGAAGTTGTCGGCGCCCACGCGGTCGCGGATCTCGATGTTGGCGCCGTCGAGGGTGCCGATGGTGAGGGCGCCGTTCAGAGTGAGCTTCATGTTGCCCGTACCGGAAGCCTCCTTGCCGGCCATGGAGATCTGCTCGCTCAGGTCGGCGGCCGGGATGATGTGCTCGGCCAGCGTGATGTTGTAGTTGGCCGGGAAGGCCACGCGCAGCAGGCCCGCCGCGGCCGGGTCGGCGTTGACCGCCGCGGCGACCGCGTTGATCAGGTGGATGATGTTCTTGGCCGCCTGGTAGGCGGGGGCCGCCTTGCCGCCGAACAGGACCGTGCGGGGCACGCCGTCGTAGCCGCCGGCCTTGATCCGCTGGTAGAGCGTGATCACGTGGAGCAGTTTGAGCTGCTGGCGCTTGTACTCGTGGAAGCGTTTGATCATCACGTCCATCAGGGCGCCCGGGTCGCCGAGCCCGAGGGCCGCCTTGGCCGACCTCTTCACCTCACGCCACTGCTCCCGGAACGACGCGTCGCCGGTGAGCGCCTCCAAGCCCGACAGGAGTGACAAATCCGTGAGCCAGCGATCATGGCCGAGGCCTGAAGAGATCAGCGCTGAGATCCCCGGCGACGCCAGCCGGACGAATCGGCGCGGGGAAACGCCATTCGTCACGTTGGCGAAACGGGACGGCCAAAGGTCGTGGAAGTCTCGCAGGACGGTCGAGGTCAGAAGCTGCGTGTGCAATTCGGCCACGCCATTGGTCATGGTCGTGCCGGTCACGGCGAGATTGGCCATGCGAACGAGGCGTTCCGGCGTCTCCTGGATGAGCGACATCCGCCGTACACGGTCGATGTCGCCGGGAAAGCGCGACCGGACCTCCTCGAGAAGACCGGCGTTGATCAGATAGATGATCTCCAGGTGGCGGGGGAGAAGGCGGCCGAGCATGTCCACCGGCCACGTCTCCAGCGCCTCCGGCAAAAGCGTGTGACACGTGTAGTTGAACGTCTGCCGCACGAGTGACCACGCGTGGTCCCAGTCGAGGCCCTCCTCGTCGACCAGCAGGCGCATCAGCTCCGGAATGGCCAGCACCGGATGGGTGTCGTTGAGCTGGATCGCCGTCTTCGAACCGAACGCGTCCCAATCGGAGTTGCGCAGCCGGAACCGCCGCACGATGTCCCGCAGCGAGCACGAGACCAGGAAGTACTGCTGCTTGAGGCGCAATTCGCGACCGGCCGCCGTGCTGTCGTCCGGATAGAGGACCTTGCTGATGTTCTCGGCCCGGACCGCGTCCTGCACGGCCTCGGCGTATTGCCCGGCCGAGAAACGCGTCAGGTCGAACGAGGCTTGATGGGCGCGAGCGCGCCACAGCCGTACGATATTGACGGTCGTCGTGCCATAGCCGGGCACCAGCAAATGGCTGGGCTCGCCGAGCACGACTTCGCCCGGCTGCCACACCTTGCGGCCGTCCCGTTCGTCGACGTGACCGTAAAAGCCCACCGTCTGAACGTCGTCCGGCGCCGGGAACTCCCACGGGTCGCCCTGGAAAGCCCAGTCGTCCGGCCGTTCGATCTGCCGCCCGTCCTGAAACTCCTGGCGGAAGATGCCGAGGTCGTACCGGATGCCGTAGCCCACCGCGGGAATGTCCAGCGTGGCCAGCGAATCGAGCAGGCAGGCGGCGAGCCGGCCGAGGCCGCCGTTGCCCAGACCGGGCTCGACGTCGAGCGCGGCGATTTCCTCGGGTTTGAAGCCGCACGCTTCCAGAGCCTTGTGCGCCGCTTCCGACGTACCTGAATAAAGCAGATTTTGTTCCAGCTGTGGGCCCAGCAGATATTCGGCGCTCAGGTAATAGACCCACCGGGGATTGCTTTCGTATTGCGCCGCCGCGGTCCGGGCGCGGCGCTCGGCCAGGCGGTCCCGCACGGTCAGGGCCAGCGTCTCGTACGCGTCCTGCGCGCTCGCCGATTCCACGGTCGTGCCGCGCCGGTAGTACAGATTGCTCAGCATGTCCTGCCGGAACTCGTCGGGCGTATTGCCGAGCGACCGCAGTTCCACCCCGTTGCGAAGGTCCATGCGTGCACCCTGCCTCAATCAGGTTTCCGGAAGTTGTCGCATTGCCGACGTCAAAGCGGCCCGGACCTGTGTGCGCAGCCACATGTGCCCGGGATCGGTGTCGTAGCGCTGATGCCACACGCCGACGATCGCGATGTCCGGCACCGGAACCGGAAGAGGCGTCGTGACCAGCCCGAACGCCTCGATCAGCGGAAGGCTCATACCCAGCGGGACGGTCATCAGGAAATCACTGCCGCTGATCACATGGGCGGCGGCCGCGCCCGTGCCGACCGAGGCCAGCACGCGCCGGTGCAGGCCGTGCGTGGCCAGGATCTCGTCGACCGGGTCGGCCAGGCGGCCCCGGCGCGAGACGAGCACATGCGGTTGCGTCACGAAACGCTCGAGGTCAATTCCATTTGTGTACGGATGTGAGCGCCGCATGGCAACGACGAGCTGGTCGTGCCCGATGGTTTCGGAAAGGAACTCGGGCGAGGCGGGGGCATCGGCCCCCACCTCCAGGTCGACCCGGCCATGGCGCAGGTCGTCGGTGTCGACCGCGGTCTCGGCCAGGAAACGTAGCCGCACCCCCGGCGCCTGGTCGGCCACGATTCTCAGCAGAGCCGGCGCGAGGGCCGTGGCGAGGGTGTCGTGGCAGCGCAGGGTGAAGGTCCGTTCGAGGGCGGCCAGGTCGAGCTCGCGGCTCGGCGTCAGCACCTGGTTGGCCTGCCGGACCAGGTCGCGCACCTGGTCGCGGATCGCCAGCGCGTACGGCGTGGGGGTCATCGTCCGCCCGGTGCGCACCAGGATGTCGTCGCCGGTGTGCCGCCGGATCCGGCCCAGCGTGCGGCTCAGCGCGGGCGGCGAGAGCCGCAGCCGGTCGGCGGCGCCGGTCACGCTGCCCTCCTCGAGAAGGGCGTCGAGCGCGGTGAGCAGGTTCAGATCCAGTTGCATGGCGGTAAATCGTAGCCTAACGAGAGTGCACTGGACTTAATCTCTCCCTCCCGCGAGGCTCGACGCATGAACCTTTCCGTAGTCACCGAGGCGGTCCGGCAGGCCGGGGCCCGGCTGCTCACCCGCTATTCCGTCGACGCGCGACCCGCGGGCTTCGAGGAGCTCGTCGCCGCCGTCCGGGCCAACGACGCCGCCGTGGCCGGCCTGCTCCGGCCCGTGCTGACGGCGGCGCTGCCCGGCTCCCGCTGGGAGGAGGACGAGCACGCCACCGGCCCGATGCCCGAGGGCGACTGGTGGGTGGTCGACCCGGTCGGCGGCAACGTCAACGCCGTGCACGGCATGCCCGACTGGAACATCGGCGTTTCGCTGGTCCGGGACGGCCGCCCGGAGCTGGCTGTGCTCTACGCGCCGCTGACCGGCGAGATGTTCACCGCGGTGGCGGGCGAGGGCGCGCACCTCAACGGCACACCCCTGCGCGTCTCGGCGAAGAAGGAGCTGGCGGCGGCCCTGGCCGGAACGGGCCAGGCCAAACCCGGCCGCGACGCCCGGGCCGCCGAGCGGGTCGGCGCCGGCATCGCGGCGATGATGAAGGAGGCGTTGTACGTCCGGATGTCCGTCCCCGTCACGCACGAGCTGGCCCAGCTGGCCGCTGGCCGGATGGACGCCGTGTGGCAGTTCGACAACGTCCGCTCCCACATCGGCCCCCTCCTGATCGTCCGCGAGGCCGGCGGAGTGGTCACCGACCTGACCGGCGACCCGTGGGACATCACGAGCAGCGGCTACCTGGCGGCGGCGCCCGGCCTGCATGCGGCCGCCCTCGACGCCTTGCGCGCCGCGGTCTTCGACCTCCCCGGCGCCCCGGGCGCGGCGGTTCCGAGTGCGGCGGTTGCGGGTGCGGCGGTTGCGGGTGCGGCGAGCCTTGGCGTTGAGCGTGGGGTGGCGTGACGATGCGGATCGCGGTGCTCGGTGCGACCGGGGCGGTCGGGTCCCTGCTCGTGGAGGCGGGGCTCGCGCGTGGTGTGCAGGTCACGGCGCTGGCGCGTGACCCGGCCCGGGTGCGGGCGCGGCCCGGGCTGACCGCGGTCGCGGCCGACGTGTACGACCCGGCGTCGATCGTCCGGGCGGTCGAGGGGGCCGACGTGCTCGTCTCCGGCCTCGGGATGACGAAAGGCGACCTGCCGGGGGTGCTGACTGCCGGGGCCAAGGCCGTGGTGGCCTCCGCGGTGGGGCGGATCGTGTGGCTCGGCGCCTACGGCACCGGGCCGTCGGCGGCGGCGGCCGGTGCTCTGACGCGGGGGCTGCTCGGGCTGGTCATGCGGGCCGAGATCCCGGACAAGGTGGCGGCCGACGCGGCCATCCTGTCCGCCGGTGGCACGGTCTTCCATGTCGGCCCGATGACCGGCGGGCCGCCCGCGCACCGCACGCTGCCCCTGGAAGACGCCCCGCGCCGGCTCTTCCCGGCCCGGGTGAGCCGCGCGGCGGTGGTGGGCGCCATGACCGGCGAGGCGCTCGATCCGCGCTTCGCGGGGCGGCTCGTGGTCGCGCTCAACGGCTGAGGTCGGTGGCGGCCGGGGTCAGGCGGCTACCGGGGTGGGGATGGCGTCGGCGATGGTGACCCGGTCTCGGCCGGCGTTCTTCGAGGCGTACAGGGCCCGGTCGGCGGAGAGGACCATTTCCTCGGGGATCTGGGTGCCTGCTACGCCTACGGAGACTGTCACGTGGTGGTTCTGGTCTTCGGTGACTGCGATGGGGGTGGCGGCGATGGCTCGGCGCAAGCGGTCGGCGATGTCGGCGGCCTCGGCGGGGCCGGCGCCGGGGAGCAGGACGGCGAACTCCTCGCCTCCGTATCGGGCTACCAGGTCGCCGGGGCGGACGGCGGCGTGCAGGCGGTCGGCCACCTCGACCAGCACGCGGTCGCCTCCGCCGTGGCCGTAGGTGTCGTTCACGGTTTTGAAGTGGTCGATGTCCAGCAGCAGCATGCTCAGGTCGGCGTCGTGGCGGGAAGCCCGGGACGCCTCCGAGCGCAGCGACTGCTCGAAGAAGCGCCGGCTGCGCAAGCCGGTCAGCGCGTCGGTGATGGCGGCGTGCCGCTGCGCGCGGACCAGGCCGGCCATGCGGCCCACCACCAGCAGGAAGAGGAGGTTGCAGACCAGGCCCGCCACGATGATGTGCGGGGTCGCGCCGCGCAGGTACTGCACCATCATGACCGTCGGCGCCATGACGGCGGCCACGGCCAGGACGATCAGGCGGCGTCCGGTGGCGTCAGCCGTCACGGTGCCGTTGCGGATCAGCAGCTTCGGGGCTTCGGGGTGGGCCACGCCGGCGGCCAGGATGAAAGCGGCGCTCATCCAGACGGCGTCGAGGAAATTGCCCGCACGGTACGAGCCGTCGAGCGTCTGCACCATGTAGAAGGTGTCGGAGAACAAGACCAGCGCCAGGTAGGCGCCGATCATCAGGAGAGGAGCCGTGCGGGCGCCGCCGATCATGAGGCGGGCGCCGACCACGATGAGCATGAGGTCGCCGACCGGGTAGGCGACGGAGACGAGCGTGACGATGTTCGCCGAGCTGATCTCCATGGTGGGCAGGATCGTGAACTCGAGCACGAGGTAGCCGGCGCTCACCGCGACGATCGCGGCGTCGAGCGCGCTCGCGAAGTCACGGCCCGGGGTGCGGCGGCGTACGAGCAGCAGCAGGCCGCTGGCCAGCAGCGGATATGCCGTCAGATAACCCAGATCGGCGATGCTGGGATACGCCACCTCGCCGCCCACCAGGGCGAGGAAGTAGAAGACGACGTCGCCGAAGATGGAGGTGAGGGCCGAGGCGGCGAACAACAGCATGATGGCGCGCAGGTCACGCCGGCGCCACGCGGTGACCAGACAGCTCACCGCGAGGGCACCGTTCGCGCTTGTGTAAAGGGCCACCTGCAGGCCGCCCCACGCGGGGCCCAGATGCAGGAACCAGTAGTACAGGACGATCACCGGGGCGCCGAGGGCAAGGATGAGCTGCCATCCCGCCCATCGGCGGAGCGGCGCGTTCAACAAGGCCATCGGCACCCCTGAAGCCTGCGCGGCCCGGGGCGTTATCCGGGTGCGTTCCGGGTGCAAGCCGGTAGCACCGCACCCGGGAGTCCGCGGCCACGGGTTCGGAAGCCGAAGACGGCGCGGGGAACACGGCGCGGCCGCGGGTTCGGGTGCGGAGGGGGCCGCACCCGCACCAGGGGATCAGTGTGCGGCCACGCCCTCGGTTGGGGACGGGCCTCGGCGGACGCCTGCCACGGCGACCGCGGCGGCGGCTAGGCACAGGATTGCTGTGGTCAGGGCGGCCACGTGCAAGCCGTTGATGAAAGCCTGGGCGGCGCCGTCGACGACCGCGGACCTGATGTCGGCTGTCATGTCGGGGGAGACGGGGGCCACGCCCATGGCCACGGCGTCCTTCGCCTCCAGCAGACCGGTTGCCAGTGGGGCGGGGACGCCGGCGCCGGTCAGTGAGGTGTAGAGGGTGGCGCCGGCCTTGCTGCTGATCAGGGAGACCAGCACTGACGTGCCCAGCGCGCCGCCGATCTGCAAGGCGGTCGCCTGCAAGCCGCCGGCCACGCCCGCGTCCCTGACCGGGGCGTTGCCGACGATGGCCTCCGAGGAGGCGGCCATGATCATACCGACGCCCAGGCCCAACAGGATGAACGAGGGCCACATCACGGCGTACGAGGAATTGGTCTGCAAGAGCAAGAGGCCGAACGAAGCCAGCGCCTGCAACGCCATGCCGAGAGGCATGGTCAGTCGCGGGCCGAAACGGTCGGTCAGCGCCGCCCCGAGCGGCGACGCCACCACCGAGGCCAGGCTCAGCGGCAAGGTGAGCACGCCCGCCATGACCGGCGTGTAACCGCGGACGTTCTGCAGGTAGAGCATCACGTAGAAGATCGAGCCGAGCAGCACGAAGAAGTTCACCGCGGTCAGCACCGTGCCGATGGTCAGCGCCCTGTTGCGGAACAGGCGCATCGGCAGCAGCGGGTGCTCGACCCGGGTCTCGTGCCAGCCGAACACCACCAGGATCACCAGGCCGGCGGCGATCGTGCCCAGCGTCGCCGCCGAACCCCAGCCCCACGTCTCGCCCTTGACCACGCCGAAGACCATGACGACCAGGCCCGCCGCCAGCAGCACGATGCCGGGGATGTCGAACCTGTGCCGGCCGGTCGAGTTCTTGCTCTGCGGCAGCACGAAAGCGCTCACGGCGAGGGCGATGACGCCGATCGGGGCGTTGACGTAGAAGACCGACTCCCAGTTGACGTGCTCGACCAGCAGGCCGCCGATGATCGGGCCGAGCGCTGTCGACACCGACGACACCATGGCCCAGATGCCGACCGCCATGCCGAACTTCTTCGGAGGGAAGGCCGCCCGCAGGATGCCCAGCGTGTTCGGCATGAGCAGGCCGCCGAAGAAGCCCTGCACGGCCCGGAAGACGATCACGCCGGTGATCGAGCCGGAAAGGCCGATGGCGACCGACGCGACGGTGAAGCCGGCCACGCCGACCAGATAGTAGGTGCGGCGGCCGAACCGGTCGCCGAGCTTGCCGCCCAGGATCAGCGAGGCGGCCAGGGCCAGCAGATAGGAGTTGGTCACCCACTGCAGGCCGGCCGTGCTGGCGTTCAGGTCGCGGCCGATCTCCGGGTTGGCGATCGACACGATGCTGCCGTCCAGTCCGACCATGAACAGGCCGAACGCGACGGCGATCAGGGACAGCCAGGGCTTGGTGCGCCGCGAGACGGGCGCGGGCGCGGTGGGCGCCTTGGTCAGGGTGGTCACTTACTCTCCTGCTTTGATCTGTTCCACGATGCGGTGAAGCACCGGAAGCGCCGCGGCCACATCACGGCGCTCCGAGTCGGTGAGGGCGGCCAGGGCCGCCTCGACATAGCCGGTGAACAACCCCTGCACGGCGTCGTGCCGCTGCCGCGCCTGATCGGTCAGGCGCAGGCGCACGACCCGGCGGTCGGCCCGGTCGTGTTCCTTGACCAGCAACCCCTGGGTGACCATGGCGGTGACCAGGGCGCTGGCGTTGTTCGGTTTGAGCTGGAGCTCGCCGGCGAGCTCCCGCACGGTCGTGCCGGGATGCCGCCGGACCAGGCGCAGCGCCGACAGCTGCAGGTCCGGCGGGCGCGGGAAGTCGATCTCGGTGTCGGCGCGGCGCTCCAGCGCCCGGTGCAGCGCGGGCGCGAGCTCCACGACGGCGGCGGCGATCTCGTTCACGCCCGGAAGTATTAGGTATGACGGCATACCCATATAAGCGAGTGAGTCCCAGGTCACCCGGGGGTCGCCCCAGGGCAGGCCCGGGACTCACCAGGGTCTCCTACCGGCTCGGCGGAGGTGCTTGAGCCGACAAGCTGTTCACATGTCGATCATCCGGATGCACGAGACCACCACCCTCACCCCCGAGCAGTTCGTCGCCGGGCTCACCGACTTCGGCCCGGGCCGCCAGAAGCTGTTCGCGAACAGCTCCGACGCCGACCTCAAGGTGCACGAGCTGGGCGCCACCCACGCCGACGTCACCGAAGGCGGCGGCGGAGTCTGGGAACGCCTGACCTACGACTGGTCCGATCCGGCCCGCGTCACCATGAAGACCACCGACTCCAACATCTGGGGCGGCGACTCGGGCCACACGTACACCCTGACCCGGCAGCCCGACGGCACCACCACCCTGGACGCGGTGGTGGTGCGCGAAGGGAAGAACCTCAAGGGCAAGGTGACCGGGCTGCTGCTCGGCAGCGTCGGCAAGGGCGTGCTGGTCAAGGCCCTGCACAACACCGTCAAGGCGATCGAGGCGCGTCAGGCCTCGATCAACAGCTGATCAGGTGAGCACGATCCGGGAGCGGACCTGGCGGAAGCCGGTCCGCTCCAAGGCGGCCAGCACCTCGACCCGGTAGGAGTCGACGTCGGCCACCACCTCCCGGGCCCCGGCGCCGCTGAGCACGCGGACGGCCTCGGCGATCAACTCCTCCCGGGCGCCCGCGTCGAGCAGGCCCAGGTAGCCGATCAGCGGATAGCAATGATCACCGGCGGCGGCGACAAGGCCCACTTCTTCGGAGACCAACCATTTGGCCGTACGCAGCCAGGGCAGCGGAGCCGAGGCAAGATCGGCCCCCAGGACAGCGAGCGCGGTCTCGGCCCCGGTGACGATGTCGGGCCGGCCGATCCGGGCGACCAGGGACCTGATCTCGTCCTCGCCGGTGACAGGCCGGAAGGTGTGCCGCCCGCTGGTGGCCGGCAGGTTCGCGCCGGCCCAGGTCAGGCGCAGACGCTCACCCCGCTCGACCAGACCCGCCCGTCGCGCGGCTTCCCGGCGTACGTCAACAACCGCTTTTGACTCGGGCCTTTGCCGCCAGTGCGCGGGAGCGGCGGCGTAGTAGGGCAGGGGACCGCCGAGCGCCGCATGGGCCTCGGTGAGCAGAGCGGCACCGACCTCGGGACTGGCCGCGTCGAAACGCTCCAGCCAGGGCCGGCCGACGGCGCCGGGCGGCAGGACCCAGGCGGCGCGGGCGACAAGCTTGTCGTCCGCCAAGGCGATCCACGCGCGAGAATGGGCGAAACCGCCGGAGGCGAGGCCGTCGGCGAACGACGCCTGGCGCAGCTCGGGCAGCGGATCGGGCAGCGAATCGAACAGATCTTCCTCACCCGCGGCGAGCGGGCGGAACGTCAAAACGGTCATGCGGGCCTCCAGGATGGAGCGCGCCTCGCTAGAACCGCGGGGACGCCGGGCCGCGGAAGGGGCGCAGAACATCGGACATCGTTCTGACCTCCCTTCGGCTACTCGTCGGCGTGCCCGGCCAACATATCAGGAACCATCCATCTGGGGTGAAGCGTCCCGGCGGCGGCGTCGAAGAGGCTCAAGCCCATGACCGGTATCAACGAAACTCGCCCGGCCGTCAACGCCGGCAAGCTCTGGTCCGGCGGCGCCGCCACCGCGGTGGTCGCGGCCCTGATCGCGATCGCCGGGATCCTGTTCGGCCGAGGCCTGTTCGACATCGACGTGCTCGCCCCGAAAGGCCAGGGCACGTGGGGCGACGCGTCCACCGGCTGGTACGCCTTCGGCGCGGGCATGGCGGCGCTGGTCGCCACGGGCCTGGTCCACCTGCTGCTGCTGACCACGCCGAGGCCCATGCGCTTCTTCGGCTGGGTGGTCGGCCTGGCCACGGTGGTGGCGATGCTGGCGCCGTTCGTGACGGACGCGAGCCTGGGCGCCCGCATCTACACGGCGGGCCTGAACATGGTGCTGGGCATCGCGATCGGCTCCCTCGTGGCCGGCGTCGCGAAGTCGGCCGTCATCCGCGTCCCGCAGCCGCCCCCGTCACCCCGGCCGTACCCGCGCACCTACAGCTGACGTCAGCGCGGCGTGCGCCCACTCAAGGCGGGCTCTTCGGCAAGCAGACGGCTCCGCTGATGCGCGGCGTCAAACACGGTGGCCTGTCCAGATGGGCCGCCCACCTCGGCGTCGCCATCGAGATCGTGCCCCGCCCAACCGGCAAAGGCCTCTCAACTCCCAACCGCGGCGGGCTGAACTCCGAACACCCCGATCCGCGGCGAACGCGGCCAGCCCCGCGGCCGAGCGCGGCTGCGATCGCGATCAGTGCCGCCCTTTGGACCGCGAAAGGGGTGTCACGCCGGGCATCGCCCGTGGCGACTATGAACGCGGTGTCGCTCTCAGCGAAAACTCTGTACTTCGGCCGGGACCGTCGGCAGGTGTCGGAGTCCAGGGCCGGGTATGTGGACACGATCAGCTTCCATGAGCTCCTCGGCGGGCTGTACTCGGCCTTCTCCGCCGACATGCTGCCCGCTCCGGGCGAACGCGCCGCCTTCGCGGAGCAGGTCCGTGCGCCGGCTCGTACGCCGAGCCCGTCGAGGTCACGATGCTCGTCGGCACGCGGGCACAGGCCGCCGGCCGCCCCGGGCGATCGGGGGCGGCCGGCGCGATCGTGTCACTGGCCCAGGATGCGGGCCTTCTGAGCTTCGAACTCGGCGTCGGTGAGGATGCCCTGTGCCTTGAGGTCGGCCAGTTGCTTCAGCTGGTCGATCTTGGCGGCCATGTCGGGTGAGGCGGGCGCGGCGGCGGCGGGCGGAGCCGCGACGTAGACCTGCTGGGGTGGGGGCGCGTACTGCTGCTGCTGTTGCTGTTGCAGCATGTCGTTCTCGGCCTCCTGACGGGCCCAGCGGCCGTCCTGGCGGTGGCGCACGCGGCCGGAGACGGCCGATGCCGTGCCGGCCACCACCGCGGTGCGGGCTATACCTCGGAGCAGTCCGGGCATCGGGTCACCTTCCCTTGGCCGCGTACTGCGGCTCCGAGTCGTCCAGGGCCTGGAGCAGTTGCTGCACGGGGATGCGGCCGCTGGCCAGCAGTTGCGCGCCGACGTGGCGCAGCTGGCGGGCCAAGGGGGCCGCCCACGTGTTCTCGTAGATCAGGATCACCGCGGCCGCGCCCGGTTCCAGCAGCTCGCCGGCCTCCTGGAGGTCCTCGCCGCCCAGCACGCCGGAAGCGGCGCCGTGGAAGGAGCCGAGGCCGTTCACGTCGAACTCGGCCTCCTCGAGGACCGTCACCTGGCCGTTCGGGCTCTTGCGGACCAATGCGATGTCCAGCACCCGGATGATGTGCCGGTCGACCAGGTCTTCCAGCAGGGAGAACGCCTTGCCGTCCATGCTGCCCGGCGGCAGCTCGACGCACAGGTAGTCGATGGGGCCCAACTCGTCGACTTCGGGCATGTCTGTCCTTTCAGTGCACCGGGCTCGGAGCGCCCGAGATGTGGGTGAGAGCGACGATCTGGCCGCGCGTCGCGGCGACCCCGCCGGCCAGGTCGCCGATCCAGCGGTGTTCCAGCAGGACGGCGAGCACCTCCGTGGCGTCGTCGTCGAGCAGTTCCGCCACGTCGGTGATGTCGGACTCGGTGATCAGCCCCGTCGCCAGGGCGGACAGCACATCGGGATCACCGCGGATGCCGGGCAGGTCGCACAACTCGACCGCGCGGGTGCCACCGGCCTGGTCGCTGCGGACCACCAGCGCGTCCACGACGCACATCTGGTCGGCCCGATCGAGCCGGTTCAAAGTCGCCCATACGCCGTCGTTGAGATCCTCCGCGGGAAAGGACAAGACCATGAGTTCCAGCGGCCCCAATGCCATGTGTCTCAGCGTGCGCCGCGCGGTGGGTGACGGGATTCATCCGGCAGGGATGAATCGGCACGCCAGGCCGATCGGCGACGGTCGGAGCATGACGAGCAGCGTGCCCACGGCGGCCGAGGCTGCCGGCAACGGCGACCAACCCAACCGGGCGGCGAGCGACATGGAGCGCGACGCCGTGACGGCCCCGGCCCCGGCGAGCGGCGAAAAGAGCGGTGAAGAGACGCCGGTGAGTACGCCGGTGGGAGGCGACGCCGAGCTCGAACGGCTCCGCACCGAGGTCGCCGATCTGCGCCGCGAGCTGGCCACGAAGAACGACGAGCTGGCCACGAAGGGCGAGCCGGTCAAGAAGAGGGCCGTCGGCCGGAGGGTGCGTGGCGTCGTCGCGGCGATCCTGGCCGCGGTGGCCGCCTTCGCGCTCGTGCTGAGCGTGGTCGGCCTCTGGGCCGCCCGCACCACCCTGAGCACCGACCGCTGGGTGAGCACGGTCGCCCCGCTGCCGCAGGATCCGCAGATCTCGGCCGCGGTCGCCGAATACGCCACCGCACAGACCTTCTCGGTCCTCGACGTGGAGCAGCGCCTGCGCGACGTCCTGCCTCAGCAGGCCGCCTTCGCGGCCGGCCCGATCGCCGGCCAGCTGCGCACCCAGGTCCGCAACGTCGTCACCAACGTGCTGCGCAGCGACGGCTTCCAGACCGTGTGGATCGAGCTCAACCGCCGCGTCCACGACCGCGTCATGGCTGTCGTGGAGGGTGAGAGCGAGGTGGTCACCGCGCAGGGCGACCAGATCACCATCGACCTGCTGCCGCTGATCAACCAGGCGCTGCGGGAGCTCAGCGCGCAGCTGCCGACGCTGTTCGGCAAGACGATCACGTTGCCCGACCTGAGTTCCGGGGCGATTCCCGACAATTTGCGGGTACGGGTGGAGGACGCGCTGGGCGTGAGTCTGCCGGCCAACTTCGCGCAGTTCACCGTGTACGACGGCGGCCAGCTCAAGGCGCTCCAGGACACGGTGGCCGCTTCGAAGCGTTACCTGGCCCTGTTCGTCGCCTCGACGATCGTGTTGGTGCTGGCCGCTTTCGTGGTGTCGCCGCGGCGGCGCCGGACCGCCGTACAACTGGGAATCTGGCTCGTCGTGGCCGCCGTGGCGGTGACCGCCATCGTGCGGGCGGTGCGCCGGCAGGTGGTCGAGCAGGTGCCGGAAGGTGTCTACCGGGACGGGGTCAACGCGGCCGTCGACAGCATCTTCTCGGTGCTGCGGGAGCGGGGCACGCAGCTCATCTGGATCGGCGCGATCCTGGCCGTGATCGCCTATCTGGCCGGGCCGGGGCGCATTGCGCGGTGGCTGCGGCGGCAGGCCGTGATCGGCGCCAAGTGGGCGTGGCGGGGCGCGCGGGTAGCCGGCGACCACGCGCCCGGCTTCATCGCGCGCTACCTGGACGCGGTGCGGATCGGTGGCCTTGTGGTCGCCGGGATCGCGGCCCTCATCTGGTCGTCCTGGATGAGCCTGCTCGTGATCCTGGTGCTGCTGGCGGCGTACGAGGTCGCGGTGACCTTGATCGCCCGGCGTCAGGAAGTGGTTTTGAAAGCGGCGTGATCGCTCTCGGTCCGGTCCGCGTAGGACTCGGCGAACCGGACCAGGGCGCGGTCCATGGCGTCACTCTCACCCAGGTAGGCGGCGATCGCGATGCGGTCGCCGCCGCGGGCGTGGGCCCGGGCCAGCGTCCACGCGCAGATCTCGCCGTAGAGGCGCAGCCCCTCGGGCTTGAACGTCGAGGACTCCATCGTGCCTTTCCAGTCGCGCAGCTGGCGCACGTAGAAGTCGCGGCCACCGTAGCTCTGCCAGCCCAGGAAGATGTCGCTGTGCGCCTGCATGAGCCGCTGGCCGGCGACCACCCGGCGGCCGTGGTTGTCCCACTCGCCGGCCTTGATGTGGTCGGCCAGCACCGACGGGCCGCTCTCCTTGACCTGCAGCAGCAGCGGGTCCTCGTCGTCGCGGCCGGTGAGCAGGATGATCCAGCACCGGGTGCCGACGCTGCCGACGCCGACCACCTTGCGGGCCATGTCGACGTAGGTGAAGCCGTCGAACAGGCGCCGGCGGTCCTCGGGCAGCGTGTCGCGATAGCCGTCGAGCAGCTCGCGGATCTGGTCCTCGAGGTCTTCCTCGCCCTGCATGATGTCGCGCACCGGCACCAGCAGCGGCGGGTCGGCGACGATCCGCCGCTTGCCGTCGACGACCTCGGTGAGCTTGCGGAACGCCTGAAGGCTCGTACGGCCGCGGGCCTTGGCCCCCGCCGCCGCGACCTTCTTGCTCCGGGTCTTGTCGAGCTGCGACCGCAGCGACTCGACGTCCGCGTGCGCGTACCACAGATCGAGGTTGCCCATGGCCGCGAACGAGGCCATCGCCTCGCGGTAGGCGCGGGCGGCGGCGGAGCTGATGACCGCCCGCTCCTTGCGTTTGAGGCCGTTGGCCCGCCCGGCCAGGGCCAGGCTGGCGATCAGGCGCTTGAGGTCCCACTCGAACGGGCCGGGGTGGGTCTCGTCGAAATCGTTGAGGTCGAAGACCAGGCGCCGCTCGGGCGACGCGAACATGCCGAAGTTGGCCAGGTGCGCGTCGCCGCAGAGCTGCGTCCGCAGGCTGGTGGACGGTCCGGCGGCCAGGTCGGCCGCCATCACGGCGGCGCTGGCCCGGTAGAAGGCGAACGGGTCGGTGCTCATCCGCTCGTGCCGGATGGGCAGGAGCTCCGGCAGCCGGGTCTGCTCCTGCTCGGCCAGCACGCCGTTGGCGTCCCGGCCGGCCGGGGTGGGAACCTCGGCGTGTGCCTCCAGCGGCACCTCTTCGAGCGCGTGTCGGCCGGCCGCGGCCCGTTCGTCAGGTGTCATGTCAGGCCTTGGCGTCGGAGAAGGTCTCGAGCAGGATGTCGCGCTCGCCCTCGGTCAGGTTGGTGGCGATCAGCTGGCTGTGCTCGCCGCGGAAACGCTCGCCGAGCCGGTCCAGGTCGCCGCTGTCGGTGACCAGGAACAGCGCCGAGGTGCCCTCGGTGACCTCGGTCCGGATCCTCTCCAGTTGTTCCTTGGAGATGCCGGTGCCCTCGGTCGCCTTGGCCAGCGCGCCGACGCCGGCGCCGACCGCGCCGCCGATGATGGGTACGAGGAACAGGCCGCCGACCACGATGCCCCAGAAGGCGCCCCAGCCGATGCCGTGCTTCGCGCTGTCGTGCGAGTGGTGGATGTCGGGCTTCTCGGCGCCCTCGGGCCAGCTGACGATCGCGTGGTCGACGATATGGATCAGGTGATCGCCGGCCGCGTTCTTGACGATGCCGAAGACGTTCTCAGCGCGTTTCGGGTCGTCGAATTTCCACACCGTGAAGGTGGTCATGGGGTGCTCCTAGCGGATCGTCGGGGACGCCGCCATCGTCCGTTGGAGCGCGCCGGGGGCGCCTCATCCGGAGAGGGCGATTCGGCCGGTACGGAGTTCGAGAGCAGCGCGTTGACCCAGCGTGTGCTGGGGTCGATGTCGATCAGCAGGCCCTTGGCGAGCAGCGTGAGCGGAATGGCCAGCAGCGCGCCGAGCCCGCCCAGGACCCAGGCCCAGAAGATGAGCGACAGGAACGAGACGGTGGCCGACAGGCCGACCGCGTCGCCGACGATCTTCGGCTGGATCACCGACTGGATCACGAAGTTGACCGCGCAGTACATGACGATGACGGCCACCATCAGGCCCGGGCCGCCCTCGAGCAGGCCGAGCAGGGCCGGCGGGACCAGGCCGATCACGAAGCCGATGTTCGGGATGTAGTTGGTGATGAACGACAGCAGTCCCCACAGCAGCGGCAGGGGAACGCCGAGGGCCCACAGCCCGATGATGTCGATGAACGCCACGATCAGGCCGAACACGGTGGAGACCAGCAGGTAGCGGCGGGTGCCCTGGGCGAACGACCGCAGTGCGCCGACCACCTCGGGCCGCTCGCCGGCGGACGACACCAGGCGCCGCGGGAAGTCGACGGTGTCCAGGCACATGAACAGCAGCACGGCGAGCAGGAAGACGGTGTTCGACAGCGCGCCGGCCAGGCCGCCCAGGATGCTCTCGGCGAAGTGCAGCACCGTGCCCGAGTCGATGCCGGCCAGCGCCGACTGCACCTGCTCGGTGCTGATGCCCAGGCCCGCGAGCTGCCCGGCCAGGTCGTCACGCAGTTGCGCGAACTGGTCCTGGTAGGTCGGGATCAGCTCGAGCAGCCGGGCCGCCGACACATAGAGGGCGCCGCCGAGGGCGAACAGCACCACGTTGACGACGACGATCGTGGTGAGAGCGGCCAGCCACACCGGGCTGCCGCGCCGGCGCATCCACTCGGTGAGCGGGCTGACCGTGACGGCGAGCATCAGCGCGAGCATGACCGGCGCGATCAGGCCGGCGATGCCCTTCATGCCGGCCACGACGACGACCAGGCAGGCCGTGCCGAGCAGGACGATGACGCCGCGCGGGATGGGCGGACCCAGACCGGGACTCAGCGGGGAACTCGGCTCAGACACAGCACCTCCACCCCGGACCGGTCGAGCCGCTCGATGAGCCGCTCGAGATCCTCTTCGGACAACCGGCCCTGAATGACGCTCTGTCGCGGCACGGCGCGGCAGCGCAGGCCGCCCAGCGCTATGCGAAGCACGGGGCCGAGGAACCCGCGGACCCGGAACTCGTACTGCTCCATACCGTCCGACCTTCGCCGAAAGCCCTGGCCGATCCTTCCTCCGACAGGGATGAACGCTCGGCGGTTTCATCCTCGCGAGGTGAGTCGCCGGGGCGCCGGCGCATGGCTGACTGTGCGGGACGCCGCCGCTACGGCGGCGACGGCAGTTACCACGCGGTACGAAGGGGAAGGTCAATCATGGCAACTCTGGTCGCCATCGGGTACCCCGACGAGACCACGGCGACGGCGGCGTCGCTGGAGGCGAATCGTCTGGCCAAGGATCTCATCATCCAGCCGGACGCGATCGCGGTGATCATTCGGGACAAGGAGGGCAAGTTCCACGTCACCACGAATCATCAGCCGGTCGGCGCCGGCGCGACGTGGGGCATGTTCTGGGGCCTGCTGTTCGGTGTCCTGTTCTTCATCCCGATCCTCGGCATGGCCATCGGCGCCGGCCTGGGCGCGCTCACCGGCAAGCTGACGAAGAACGCCATCAGCAAGGAGTTCCAGGACCGCATCCGCGACGAGCTCCAGCCAGGCACGTCGGCGCTGTTCCTGGTCGTCGAGGCGGTCACGCCGGACAAGGCCGTCGAGGCGCTGAGCCAGTACGGCGGTACGGTGATCAAGTCCTCGCTGTCCAAGGAGGCCGAGGCCGAGCTCCAGGACGCTCTGCACGGCAAGGGCGACACCGCCGCCCAGTAATGAGCTGACGCAGCAAAAGGACGCCGCCCGCGAGAGCAGGGCGGCGTCCGCCGTGAGAGGGGTGGGAGATGGCGCGCTCCGACTGGATTCCCGGCCTGCGGGTCGCGGCCACCTACAAGTCCGGCTATCTGCCCCGCGACCTGGTGGCCGGCATCGTGCTGACCACGCTGCTGGTGCCGCAGGGCATGGCGTACGCCGAACTGGCCGGCCTGCCCGCGATCACCGGCCTCTACACGTCGATCCTGTGCCTGGTCGCGTACGCGGTCTTCGGCCCCTCGAAGGTCCTCGTGCTGGGCCCGGACTCGTCGCTCGGCCCGATGATCGCAGCGGTGGTGATCCCGCTGGTCGCCTCCGGCGGCGACCCCGAGAAGGCGGTCGCGCTGGCCTCGGTGCTGGCGCTGCTGGTCGGCCTGTTCATGACCATCGCGGCCGTGGCCAAGCTCGGCTTCGTGGCCGACCTGCTCTCGCATCCCACCCAGCTCGGATACATGCACGGCCTGGCGCTGACCATCCTCATCGGCCAGCTGCCCAAGCTGTTCGGCTTCTCGGTCGACGCCGACGGCTTGTTCGCCGAGGCCGGCGGCTTCGTCAAGGGCGTGGCCGACGGCGAGACCGTGCCGGCCGCGCTCGCCATCGGCGTGGGCGGCCTGATCGTGATCGGCGTGCTGCGCCGCTGGCTGCCCAAGGTGCCCGGCATCCTGGTGGCGGTGGTGCTGGCCATCATCGCCGTGGCCGTCTTCGATCTGGAGGACAAGGGCGTCGACCTGGTCGGCCCGCTGCCGCAGGGCTTCCCGCCGTTCACCGTCCCGACCGTCAGCTGGTCGGAGCTGGGCCTGCTGGCGGCCGGCGCGCTCGGCATCACCCTGGTCTCGGTCACCGACACCATCTCCACCGCCTCGGCCTTCGCCGGCCGTACCGGCCAGGAGGTCCGCGGCAACCAGGAGATGGCCGGCATCGGCGCGGCCAACCTCGCGGCCGGTCTGTTCCAGGGCTTCCCGGTCAGCACCAGCGGGTCCCGCACGGCGGTGGCCTTCCAGGCCGGCGCCCGGACGCAGGTGACGGGGCTGGTCGGCGCGGCCGCGATCACGCTGATGCTGGTCCTCGTGCCCGGCCTGCTGCGTGACCTGCCGCAGCCGATGCTGGCGGCGGTGGTCATCACGGCGTCGATGTCGCTGACCGACTTCCCGGGCCTGCGCCGGCTGTGGAAGCAGCGGCGGGTCGAGTTCTCGCTCGCGGTCGCGGCCTTCCTCGGTGTGGCGCTGCTCGGCGTGCTGCCCGGCATCGCCGTCGCGGTCGGCCTCTCGGTGCTCAACGTCTTCCGGCGCACCTGGTGGCCCTACCGGACGACACTGGGGCGGGCCGAGGGGATCAACGGCTTCCATGACGTACGGGAACACCCGGCGGCCGAGCTGATGCCGGGCCTCGTGCTGTTCCGGTTCGACGCGCCGCTGATCTTCGCCAACGCCCGCAGCTTCCGCGAGGAGATTCGGCACATCGCGAATGCCGACCCGGCCCCGAAGTGGATCGTCGTGGCGGCCGAGCCGATCACCGACGTCGACACCACGGCCGCCGACATGCTGGAGGAGCTCGACGCCGAGCTCGACGCCGAGGGCGTCGCGCTGGTGTTCGCCGAGATGAAGCACCCGGTGCGGGCCAAGCTCGACCGCTACAAGCTGACCGGGAAGATCGAGGAGGAGCACTTCTTCCCGACCGTCGAGGACGCGGTGGCGGCCTATCAGCGGCGCCACGGTCAGGCCTGGAGTCATCCGCCTCGGGTGGTGTGACGCTGTGTGGTCAGGCCGACGCTGACCGCATGGCCAACTCTTCCGGCGCCGAAGCACGGCGCCTGCACGACGCCGACATCGAAGCCACCGCCTGGCGGCGATGGGGACCGTATCTCAGTGACCGGCAGTGGGGTGGGGTCCGCGAGGACTACAGCCCCGGCGGGGACGCCTGGTCCTACCTCACCCACGATCACGCGCGGTCCCGGGCCTATCGGTGGGGCGAGGACGGCATCGCCGGCTTCAGCGACGACAAGCAGCAGGTCTGCCTGGCCCTGGCGATGTGGAACGGCAACGACCCGATCCTCAAGGAGCGCTACTTCGGGCTGACCAACAGCGAGGGCAACCACGGCGAGGACGTCAAGGAGTACTGGTTCCACGTCGACGGGACGCCCACCCACTCGTACATGAAGATGGTCTACAAATATCCTCAGCGCGAGTTCCCGTACAACGACCTCGTCGCCACCAACGCCGGGCGGGACCGAAGGTCGTTCGAGTACGAGCTGCTGGACACCGGGATCTTCGGTGAGGACCGCTACTTCGACATCGCCATCGAGTACGCCAAGGACGGCCCCGAGGACATCCTGGCCCGGATCACCGTGGCCAACCGCGGTCCCGACCCGGCGATGCTGCGCCTGCTGCCGACCGTGTGGTTCCGCAACACGTGGTCGTGGGACGAGGGCGCGCCCCGGCCGATCCTGCGCGAGCAGGACGGCGCGGTGAAGCTGGAGCATCCCGAGTTGGGGGAGCGGTGGTGGACCGTCATCGGCGACCATCCGCTGATCTTCACCGAGAACGAGACGAACAATGAGCGCCTCTTCGGCGGGACGAACCGGACCCCGTACGTCAAGGACGCCTTTGATCGATATGTTGTTCAGGGCGAAAAGGAGGCGGTGAATCCCGAAAAATCGGGCACCAAGGCGGCGGCCGACATCGCGTTGGAAGTGCCGGCCGGTGGCGAGACGATCATCCGGGTCATGATCAGCGAAGAGCCGCGCCGCCCCGGCGAGGAAGCGTTCGACGCGATCTTCGAGGCGCGCCGGAGCGAAGCCGACCAGTTCTACGCCGACATCCTGCACCCGGACCTCCGCGAGGCCGAACGGAAGATCACCCGGCAGGCGGTCGCCGGGCTGCTCTGGAGCAAGCAGTACTACGAGTACGACGTGGAGCGCTGGCTGGCCGAGCACGGGCAGGACACCCTGGGCGGCTCCGGCATCCGCAACGGCGAGTGGTACCACCTGTCCGCCTCCGACGTCTTCTCCATGCCCGACACCTGGGAATACCCGTGGTTCGCGGCCTGGGACCTGGGCTTTCAGGCGGTCGCGCTGGCCACCGTCGACCTCGGCTTCGCCAAGAACCAGATCGATCTGCTGCTCAGCCGCCGCTACCAGCATCCCAACGGGCAGATCCCGGCCTACGAATGGAACTTCGGCGACGTCAACCCGCCGGTGCACGCCTGGGCCACCTATCTGATCTACGAGCTCGACAAGGCCCGCAACGGGCGCGCCGACCACGCCTGGCTGGAGCGCACCTTCCACAAGCTGGCCAAGAACTTCATGTGGTGGGTCAACCGCAAGGACGTCGACGGCCGCAACATCTTCCAGGGCGGCTTCCTCGGCCTGGACAACATCGGCGTCTTCGACCGCAGCGCCCCGCTGCCCACCGGCGGGCACCTCGACCAGGCCGACGGCACCGCCTGGATGGCGCTGTACGCGCAGACCATGCTGTCGATCGCGCTGGAGCTCTCGGCCACCGACCCGGTCTATCTGGAGCAGGCGCAGACGTACTTCGAGCACTTCGCCTGGATCTCGGTGGCGGTCAACCACGCCGCCGCCGGCGAGGGCATGTGGGACGAGGAGGACGGCTTCTTCTACGACCTGCTGCGGATGCCCGACGGCTCGACGCGCCGGCTCAAGGTGCGCTCGATGGTCGGCCTGCTGCCGCTGGCCGCGGCCACCGTCTATCAGCCGCGCCTGATCGAGAACCGGCCCGAGCTGGTCAAGGGCGTGCTGGAGTTCGCCGAGCGGCACCCGATCGTGCGCGAGATGATCGAGCCCGGCCTGGCTCCCGGCCCGCACGGGGAAAGGCTGCTCGCGCTCTTCGAGAAGACACGGCTGCGCCGGATCCTGGCCCGGCTGCTCGACGAGAACGAGTTCCTCGGCCCGTACGGCATCCGGTCGGTCTCCAAGCACCACGCCGAGCACCCCTTCGAGTTCCCGGTCGGCGACCGCACCTACGGGGTGACCTATCAGCCGGCCGAGTCGGACAGCGGCATGTTCGGCGGCAACTCCAACTGGCGCGGCCCGGTCTGGTTCCCGGTCAACGCGCTGATGATCCGGGCGCTGCTCAACCTCTACGTCGGATACGGCGACGAGTTCACCGTGGAGTGCCCGACCGGCTCCGGGCATCAGATGACCCTGTTCGAGGTGGCCCGGGAGATCTCCGACCGGCTCACCCGCACCTTCGTGCCCGACGAGAACGGCAACCGGCCCTGCCATGGAGGCCAGGCGATCTTCGCGAGCGAACACTGGAAGGATCACATCCTGTTCGCCGAGTACTTCCACGGCGACAACGGCGCGGGGCTCGGCGCGGCCCACCAGACCGGCTGGACCGGGCTGGTGGCGGTCTTCCCCAACCTGTTCGCCGGCCTGACCGGGCGGGAGCTGCTCGACAACGGCATGGCCGGCGTGCTGCGCCGTGAGCCCGAGGGAAGGACGTCATGAAGGCGATCTACGAGATCTTCACCTGGCCCTGGCTGACCGGGCTCTCCGAGCGCTTCGGCCGGCCGGTCACCCTCGGCGACGTGCCGGGCGAGGTGTGGGACGAGGTGGCCGCCTCCGGCCTGGACGCGGTCTGGCTGATGGGCGTCTGGGAGCGGAGCCCGGCCGGGCTGGCCGTGGCCACCGCCGACGAGGGACTGCAGCGCTCTTTCCGCGAGGCCCTGCCCGACTACAGCCCCGCCGATCTGGTGGGATCTCCCTATTGTGTACGCCGGTACCGGGTCGACGACCGCATCGGCGGCCCGGACGGGCTCGCGGCGGCCCGGGCCGAGCTGTGGGCGCGCGGGCTGAAACTCGTCCTCGACTACGTGCCCAACCACGTGGCCCCGGACCACCCGGCGGTCACCGATCATCCCGAGTGGTTCGTGCGGGGCACCGCCGACGACCTGGCCCGCGACCCGGCCGGCTTCTTCGCCGCCGGCGACCGGGTCATCGCCCACGGCAAGGACCCGTACTTCGCCCCCTGGCCCGACGTCGCCCAGCTCGACGCGTTCTCGCCGGGCCTGCGCGACGCGGCGGCCGAAGCCCTGATCAGCATCGGCGATCAGTGCGACGGCATCCGCTGCGACATGGCCATGCTGTTCACCAACGAGGTCTTCGCCCGCACGTGGGGCGCGCGGGTGGGCGCCCCGCCGGCCGAGGACTTCTGGCCCTCGGTGCTCGGACGGGTGCGTGAGCGGCACCCCGATCTGACGCTGATCGCCGAGGTCTACTGGGACATGGAGTGGACGCTCCAGCAGCAGGGCTTCGACCTCTGCTACGACAAGCGGCTCTACGACCGGCTGGCCCACGAGGACGCCGGCTCGGTCCGCAAGCACCTCACCGCCGGGCTCGACTATCAGCGGCGGCTGCTGCGCTTCATCGAGAACCACGACGAGCCGCGGGCCGCGGCCACCCTGCCCGGCGGGCGGGGCAGGGCCGCCGCCGTGGCGATCGCGACCCTGCCCGGCACGACCCTGTGGCACGACGGGCAGTTCGAAGGGCGCAAGGTGCGCCTGCCGGTCTTCCTCGGCCGCTTCCCGGATGAGCCGGCCGACGACGGCCTGCGCGCCTTCTACCGCAAGGTGGTCGGGGCGGCCGAGATCGTCCGCCGCGGGCAATGGACCCTGCTGGAGCCCGGCGGCTGGCCGGACAATCCCACTCATCAGGATGTGCTGTCCTGGTCATGGCACGACGAGGGCACCCGGCACGTGGTCGCGGTCAACTTCGGCGACCACGACTCGCAGGCCCGGATCGCCCTGCCCTGGGGCGACCTGGGCGGACGGTCGTGGCGGCTGACCGAGCTGACCGACGGCCGGGTCTTCGACCGCGACGGCGACGACCTGGCCGGGAACGGGCTCTACGTCGGCCTGCCACCGTGGGGATACCACGTCTTCAGCTTCACGTAGCCGGAACGGCACCGAGGGTCACGTCTATCCGAATCGAACGATGTGCACGGGTCCAGCCCCCGCAAGGGTGAGAGTCGTGCTCGAGACATTCGCCGACAACGCGATCCTGGCCAGCAAGTTCGCTGTGCCGGCCGCGCCGCCGTTCATGGTGGAGCGGCCGGTCCTGCGCGACCGCGTGACCGAGGGAGTGCACGGATCGGTCACGCTCGTCACCGCCGTCGCCGGCGGCGGCAAGACCCAGCTGCTCGCCTCGTGGGTGCGCAGCCGCCCGGTGGACTGGCCGATCGCCTGGATCACCGTGGAGAGCGACGACGACTTCTGGGTCTATCTGGTGGAGGGGCTGCGCCGGTCCGGCGTGCCGGTGCCGCCGCTGGTGCCGGTGGCGCCCGGCGCCGGTGCGAGCCGGGCCCTGCTGACCCGGCTCGCCGGCGTCATCGCGGCCCAGCCCACCCCGGTCGTCCTGATCCTCGACGGCGCCTCCCAGCTGCCCGGCGAGCGCTGGGCCGGCGGCCTCGAGTTCCTGCTCGAGCACACCGGCAACCTGCGTGTCGTGCTGGCCGGCCGATGGGACCCGCCGCTGCCGCTGCACCGCTACCGCCTCGCCGGGCAGTTGCACGAGATCCGCACGGCCGACCTGGCCTTCACCGACGTCGAGACGGCCCACCTGCTCGACCTGCACGGCGTCGGGCTCGACGAGCCGCACCGCAAGGCCCTGCTGACACACACCGAGGGATGGGCGGCCGGCATCCGGCTGTGCGCCTGCGCCTTGCAGTCCAGCGAGAACGCCGAGGGCCTGGTCGCGACGATCACCGGCGACGAGTCGACCATCGCCGAGTACTTCATGGCCGAGGTGCTGCGGATACAGACCCCCGAGGTGCGCCGTTTCCTGCTCGAGACGAGCGTGCTCGACACGTTTACCCCGGCCCTGGCCACCGCGGTGACCAGCCGCTTCGACGCCTCCCACCTGCTGACCGAGCTCACCCGGGAGAACGCGTTCATTCAGCCGGTCGGCGAGGGCGCGCACGTCTACCGCTACCACCGCCTGTTCGCCGAGCTGCTCCAGGCGCAGCTGGCCTGGGTCGAGCCCGACCTGGTGGCCGAGCTGCACCAGCGGGCGGCGGCTTGGCTGGCCGACCACGGGCGGCTGGAGGAGGCCGTGGAGCACGCGGTCCGCGCCGGCGACTGGAGCACGGCGGCCACGATGGTCATCGAGGACTACGCGGTGGGCCGGCTCGTCATCGACGGCAGCGCGGGCCGGCTGGGCCGGCTCTTCGCCCGGCTCCCGGAGCATCTGGCCCACGCCGAGACGGTCGTGGTCCGGGCCGCCATCGCCTACGGCGACGGCGACCACTTCCGCGCGGCCGAGCAGCTGCGCTACGCCGGCCGGCTGCTCAGCCTGCACGGCAGCGGCTGCGGCGACGGGCTCACCCTGGCCTGCTTCCTCATGCGGATCCTGCTCGCGCGCGGCGCCGACCCGCAGCGGATCGACGAGCTCGTGCCGGTGGCCAAGACCTTTCTGTCCGTGGCGCCACCCGACCGCCTGGCCCGGCACCCCGAGCTGCCGGCGCTGCTGCGGGCGGCCGAAGGCATGGCGCACGGCGACGCCGGCTCGGTCGACCGGGCGGCCGAGGCGCTGGCCGAGGCGGCGGCCCTGACCCCGGTCGGCAGCGAGTCGCTCAAGGTGGACTGCCTGCGGCAGCTCGCGCTGCTCGAGGCCCACCGCGGCCGGCTGGGCCGCGCCGAGACCAGCGCCCAGCAGGCCCTCGATCTGGCCGCCCAATGCGGGCTGACCGGGCACCGGTCGCCCGGCGCGGCCGAGGTCGCCCTGGCCTGGGTGGCGCTGGAGCGCTACGACGTCGAGGCGGCCGACCGGCACCTGCGCGCGGCCCAGCCGCTGTGCGGCCCCGGCGCCGACCCGCTCTCGGTTGCCGCCTACACCCTGGTCAAGGCGCGCCGCCTGCAGACACGGGGCGAGCAGCGCAGCGCCCTGTCCACACTGGCCGGCGGCGGGGTGCCGGAAGCGCCGGCCTGGCTGCGCTCGGCGATCGTGCTCGGGCACTGCCGCCTGCTGATCGGCTCCGGCCACCTGACCGAGGCCGCCGTCATCCTGGGCCCCTACCCGGCGCCGCGCCCGCCCGAGGTGGCGATCGTGGACGCCGCCCTGCTGCACGCACGCGGCGACGCGGTGCGGGCGCACGAGCTGGCCCGGACCGTCGCCGACGGGGTGCGCGTCCCGGTGCCGGTCGCGATCGAGGCCTGGCTGCTGCTGGCCGTGCTGGCCGCCGACGCCGACGACGCTCCGGCCGCCCGCGAGGCGCTGCGCCGGGCCATGCGGGTCGCCGCCCCCGACGGGCACCGGCGGCCGATGCACCAGGTGCGCTCCCAGCTGCGCCGGGTGCTGCGGGCCGAGGACCAGTACCGCTGGCTCGGCGCCGAACCGGCCGCCGAAGGGCCGGCCGCGACCCCGCCGGCCCTGGTCGAACCACTGAGCCGGCGCGAGCTGGACGTGCTGCGGGGAATGGCCGAGATGCTGCCGACCGAGGAGATCGCGGCCCGGATGTACGTCTCGGTCAACACCGTGAAGACCCACGTCCGCAGCATCCTGCGCAAGCTGTCCGCGGCCCGCCGCAACGAGGCGGTGCGCCGGGCGCGCCAGCTCAACCTGCTCTGACGTCTCTTCCGTGCGCGCACAGCGCGTAGATGATCGCGATGTCCATGACGATCAGGATCGTGCACCACACCGGCGCCGCCGGCAGGAACATCGCGTGGACCAGGGTGGCCACGAAGACGACGGCGACGCCGGCGATCCGGGCCCAGAGCCAGCCGGCGAAGACCCCGGCGCCGGCGGCGATGGCGAGCAGGCCGAAGATCAGGTGGATCCAGCCCCAGGCCGTGTAACTCAGGTCGATGAGCAGATCCTCCGAGGTGACCAGGAGCACCTCGTCGCGGAACAGCGCGGTCAGGCCCTCGATCACCTGGAAGGCGCCGGCGACCATCAGCATGATGCCGCCGAACACGATGATGCCGATCCATCCGGTCGTCGGCGGCGCGGTGGCGGCGCCCGACGGTCGTTCCGTGGCGTAGCTGGACATGACGGCCAGCATGGCCGCGACCCCGCGACAGCGCCTCATGCCCGCGGGATGAACGCGGGCATTTCTTCGTGTCTTGCGAATACCGAGGGGTTGTTGCCGGTCCGCCTCGTGTGCTTCGGTGACGGTGGAACCCAGCCGTGGAAACGGCGTCTCCAGCCGGAGGGTGGCGATATGGGCGATTCCGTGGTGCGCGGCCGTGCCGTGCCAGCGCTCGGCGCCCGGCCTTCCGGCCCGCGCCTGCCGAGCACGCTGCTCTGGCGCGGCCGCCTGGCCGAGCGGCTCGACCAGGGCGTCCGGCAGCCGGTGACGCTGATCTGCGCCGGGCCGGGCTGGGGCAAGACCGCGCTCGCCGGCTCGTGGGCGGCGGCCCGCGCGGCGTCCGGCCCGATCGCCTGGCTGAGCTGCGAGCCGCGGCACAACCACCCGTACGCGCTCTGGTCCGATCTGGTCCTGGCCCTGCGCACCTCGGGAGCCGTCCCGCCCGGGCACACGCTGCCCGAGACGGGCCCGCTGCCGTCCGAGGACGAGGCCGAGTACGCGGGCCGGGTCGCGGCCGCCGTGGCGACGCTGCCCACGCCGGTCGTCCTCGTCCTCGACGACCTGCACCAGGTGACCGACGAGCGGACCCTGACCGGGCTGGCCGCACTGGTGGCCCGGCCGGGTCACCGGCTGCGGTTCGTGCTGATCACGCGGAGCGAGCCCGGACTGCCGCTGCACCGCGAGCGCGCGGCCGGCGAGCTGACCGAGA
The DNA here is from genome assembly GCF_900215205.1 of Paractinoplanes atraurantiacus. GTDB lineage: Bacteria > Actinomycetota > Actinomycetes > Mycobacteriales > Micromonosporaceae > Actinoplanes > Actinoplanes atraurantiacus. The sequence continues at coordinate 166,759 of NZ_OBDY01000013.1, read as the reverse complement.
TCCGGTCGGCCGACCTCGCGTTCCGGGCGGCCGAGACGGCCGAGCTGTCGGCGCAGTTCGGCCGGCGACTGCCCGCCGACCGGCTGGCCGAGCTGCTGCGCCGCACCGAGGGCTGGCCGGCCGGCCTGCGCCTGGCCATGGAGGCGCCGGACGGCGTCAGCCCGGCCGCCGCGGCCGAGGACTACCTGCTGCGCGAGGTGCTGGCCGCACTGCCCGCCCACCGGCAGCTGTTCCTGCTGCGCACCAGCGTCTCCGACCGGATCTGCGCCGGCCTGGCCGACGCGCTCACCGGCCAGCAGCACAGCCAGCAGGTGCTCGAGGAGCTGGCGGCGGCCAACCTGTTCGTGGAGCGGATCGGCTCCGGGCGGTGGTTCCGCTACCACCCGCTCTTCCGGGCCGCGCTGCGTCACCGGGTCACCGTGAGCAAGCCCGGCGAGGTGCCGCGCCTGCACCTGCTGGCCGCGCAGTGGCACAACGGGCAGGGCGACGGGCTGACCGCGCTGCGGCACGCGTCGGCCGCCGGCGACTGGGGCCTGGTCGGTCGCCTCGTCGTCGACCATGGACTGACGCTGGTCGCCTCGGCCGATCACGCCGAGCTGTTCGAGGTGCTGCGCCGCATCCCGCCCGGCCGCCTGGCCGACAGCCCCGAGCTGCTGCTCTGCTCGGCGCTCCTGCGGTATGCGCACGGCGACCTGGCCGCGATCCCGGAGCAGCTCGCCCGCGCCCGGTCCCTGCTGCAGACGTACGCCCCGGGCTATCGGGGGCGGGTCGAGCTGGCCGTCGCGGTGCTGGAGTCGGGCACGGTGACCCGCCGGCGCGGCGACATGCCGGGCGTCATCGAGAGCACCACGGCGCTGCTGGCCGAGCTGACCCGGCTCGACGCCGAGCACGTGCCGTCGCTGCTGCCGTACCGGGCGATGGTGCTCAACAACAAGGGCTCGGCCCTGTTCTGGACCGGCCGGCTCGACCACGCCGACCGCTACCTGTGGGCCGCGGCGTCGGCCGCCCGGGTCACCGGCACCCCGCTCGTCGAGATCAACGCGCTGAGCCACCTGGCCCTGCTGGTGCACCGTCAGGGCTCGCCGGCCGAAGCGGCCGGCCACGCGGTGTCGGCCATCGACGCCGCCCGCCGCATCGACGCGCTCAGCCACCCGGCCGTCGCGCCGGCCCATCTCGCGCAGGCCTTCATCGAGCTCGACCGGGGTGCCGACACCGACGCCGAGGCCACCCTGCGGCAGGTGCTCAGGTCGCTCGGCGAACATCCGGAGACCGTCATGGCCGGTCTGGCCGCGGTGCTCCGGGCCCGGCTGCTGATCGACCGGGGCGAGCCCACCGCCGCCCGGGCCGTCCTGGCCAAGGCGTCCGCCGAGGCCGGGCCGGGGCAGCGGGCGCCGCTGCTCGACCGCTCCTTCGATCTCGCCGCGGCCGAGATCGATCTCGCGCTGGGCGAGCCGGCGGCGGTCGTGAAACGCTATGCGGCCGGCCCGCTCGCCCCGGCCGAGCAGGTCTGCCTCGCCCGCGGCCACCTGGCGCTGGGCGACTTCCACGCCGCCGAGCAGCTGCTGGCCCTGGCCCGGGAGGGCTCCGACCGGGTGTCGGTGGTCGCGGCGTGGGTGCTCACCGCGCTCGCGGCCGACGCGCACAGCCGCAGCGGCCGCGCCGCCGACGCGCTCGGCCACGCGCTCGCCGCCGCCGAGGCCGACCGGATCCGCCGCCCGTTCCGCCGCCTCGACCCCGAGCGGGTGCTGGTGCTGGCCGGCCGCCAGCAGTGGCTCAACGAGCCGCGGGGCCCGGTCGGCGACGGGGTGCTGGCCGAGATCACCGGCGAGATCCCGGTGCTCAGCGGCCTGCCCACGGCCGACCCGCTCAGCGAGCGCGAGGTCGACGTCCTGCAATATCTGCCGACCGTGCTGACCGCCGGGGAGATCGCCGAGAGCTTGGGCATCTCGGTGAACACGGTCAAGGCCCACATGCGCTCGATCTACCGCAAGCTCGGCGCCGGCCGCCGCCGCGAGGCGGTCGTGCAGGCCCGCCAGGCCGGGCTGCTCTGATCCAGGCCCACTCCGGGGCTGCTCACTCGCTCCGGATGAGGCCCGGCCCCGGGCCAGGGCCGACGCTGGGCACATGACCGAGGCAACCATCCGGACGCAGCCCCCTGACCTGCTCGCCGAGGTACGTTCCCAGCCGTTCCCCTGGTGGGCCATGCTCGTCACCGGCGTGCTCGGCACGGCGTTCGGCGTCGCCGTGCTCGCCTGGCCCGACATCAGCCTGCGCATCATGGCGCTCCTGGTCGGCATCTGGCTCTTTATGAGCGGCGCCGCCTGGACCGTCGGCGCCTTCATCCCCGGCCGCGGCAAGAGCGCCGGCGAGCACGTGCTCACCGGCATCGTCGGCATCGTGGTGCTGGTCGGCGGGCTGCTCTGCCTGCGCGACCTGGTCACCCGCCTCACCGTGCTGGCGCTGATCTTTGCGGTGACCTGGGTCCTCAGCGGCATCGCCGAGGTCCTCGCCGCCTTCCAGACCACCGGCGTGCGCCGGGCCGGCCTGCTCGGCGTCGGCCTGCTGTCGATCGTGGCCGGCCTGATCCTGCTGTTCGCGCCCGGCCTGTCGCTGACCGCCCTGGTGCTGCTCACCGGCATCAGCAGCATCGTGGTCGGCCTGGGCGAGATCGTCCTGTCGTTCTACCTGCGCCGCACGGCGCACTGAGCGATGGGCGCCGTCGCACGGGCGGTGGCCGTCGTCGCGCTCGGCTGGGCGGCCGCGGGCATCACCGTCGCCGTGCTGCCCGGGATCAGCGCCGACGGCGCCGACGACGTGCTGGTCGTCGCGATCGTCGTCGGCCTGCTCGGCGCCGTGCTGCGACCGGCCCTGGCCGGGCTGCTGACCTGGATCGGCTGGGCCGGTGTTGTGATCGGCTGGCTCGTCTGCCAGGCGCTCATCGTCTACGCCGCCCTGGTGCTCTCGCCGGGCATCCACGTCGACGGCTTCTGGCCGGCGTTCTGGGCCGCCTGGATCGGCGCCGCGCTGATGAGCCTGGGCCTGTGGGTGGTGACGGCCGGCCAGCCCGGCGTGGTCACCCGCCACCTGATCCGGGCCCACCGCCGCTACCGCCGGGACGTCACCCGCACCGACACCCCGGGCCTCGTGATCATCCAGATCGACGGGCTGTCGGCGCCGCTGGCCCGCTGGGCGGTCGAAGCCGGCAACCTGCCCACGCTGAGCCGCTGGCTGCGCGCCGGGCACACGCTGACCGAGTGGCACGCCCAGCTGCCGGCGACGACGCCGGCCAGCCAGGCCGGGCTGCTGCACGGCGCCAGCGATCAGGTTCCGGCTTTCCGGTGGTACGAGAAGGAGCCCGGCCGCCTCATCGTGACCAACCGGCCCGCGGACGCCGCCCTGGTCGAGCAGCGGTGCACCGAGGGCCTGCTCACCGACGGCGGGGTGAGCATCAGCAACGTCTTCTCCGGTGGCGCACCCACCTCGCTGCTGACGATGAGCACGGTTCGCTCCGGGCGCGGGCCCGACCGCTACGTCAGCGCCTACCTGCTCGATCCGTTCGGGCTGACCCGCTCGCTCGTGCTGACCATCGGCGAGATCGTCAAGGAGCTCTACCAGGCCCGCCGGCGGCGGCTGCGCGGCGTGGAGCCGCGGATCGGCCGCGACTGGGGTTACGTGCTGCTGCGCGGCGCCACCAACGTGCTGCTGCGGCACCTCAACCTGGCGCTCATCGCCGAGCACGTCATGCGCGGGGCGCCCGCCGTCTACTGCGACTTCGTCGACTACGACGAGATCGCCCACCACGCCGGCCCGTTCCGGCCCGAGGCGCTGGCCTCCCTCGAGGGCATCGACGCGGTGCTGGCCACCCTGGAAGAGGTCGCGGCGGCGGCACCCCGGCCGTACGAGTTCGTGGTGCTCTCCGACCACGGGCAGAGCCAGGGCGCCACCTTCGCCCAGCGCTACGGCCTGCGCTTCGAAGACCTGGTCGGGCAGCTGACGACCCCCGACGCGGTGGTCGCGCCCGAGGAGGACGAGCAGGAGGGCCGGGCCCGCGTGCTGCGCGCCGGCCTGACCCCCGGTCCTCCTCACAAGGACGAGCCGGACATCGGCCGCCCGGAGATCGTCGTCGCCGCGTCGGGCAACCTCGCGCTGATCTACCTGGCCCGGCTGCCGGGCCGGGTGAGCCTGGAGGAGATCGAGGAGCGGCACCCCAAGCTGATCGACGGCCTGGTCGCGCACCCCGGCGTCGGCTGGGTGATGGCGCGCTCGCGGCGCGACGGCCCGGTCGTGATCGGCCGCGGCGGCCGCCGGCTGCTCGACGGCGACCGGGTCGAGGGCGCCGACCCGCTCGACGGCTTCGGCCCGCACGCCGCGGACGACCTGCGCCGCCACGACGGCCTCGCGCACACCGGCGACCTGCTCGTGAACAGCCTGTGGGACGCCGGCACGCAGGAGGTCGCCGCGTTCGAGGAGCTGATCGGCTGCCACGGCGGCCTCGGCGGCTGGCAGGACCGGCCGCTGCTGATCCACCCGCGGGAATGGCCCGTGCCCACCGTCCTGATCGGCGCCGACGCCGTCCACCGGCTGCTGCGCCACCGGCTCGACGAAAAGGAAGCACCATGTGCCGCTGGCTCGCCTACTCCGGAACACCCATCCGCCTCGACGAGGTCCTCTACAAGACCCAGTACTCCCTGATCGACCAGAGCATGCACTCCAGGATGGGAGTGGAGACGACGAACGGTGACGGCTTCGGCGTCGGCTGGTACCCGGTCGACGGCCCGGGGGAGCCGGCCCTGTTGCGCGGCGTCGGGCCGGCCTGGAGCGACGCGAACCTGCGCGAGGTCGCCGCCGCCACCTCCTCGCCGCTGTTCCTGGCCCACATCCGGGCCAGCACCGGCACCGCGGTGCAGCAGACCAACTGCCACCCGTTCCGGCACGAGAACTGGCTGTGGGTCCACAACGGCTCGATCCGCGACTTCGGCCGGCTCAAGCGCGACCTGGTGCTGGCGATCGACCCCGACCTCTACCCGTCGCTGGCCGGCTCGACCGACTCCGAGGTCATGTTCCACCTGGCGCTGACCTACGGCCTGCGGGACCGGCCGATCGTGGCCGTCGAGCGGATGGCCGGCCTGGTCGAGTCGGTGGCCCGGGCGCACGGCGTGCCCCATCCGCTGCAGATGACCGTGGCCACCACCGACGGCGACCGGATCTGGGCCTTCCGCTACTCGAGCGAGGGGCACAGCCGGTCGTTGTTCTACAGCACGGCCCTGTCCGCCCTGCATGAGCTCTACCCTGATGACAAGCGGCTGCGTGGGCTGTCCGACGAGACCCGCCTGGTCGTCTCCGAGCCGCTCGGCGAGCTCGAAGGGGCCTGGCAGCCGGTGCCGGAGGCGAGTTGGGGAGTCATCCAGAAGGGCGAGGACGAATTGGGACACTTCGAGCCGGCGATGCCTTGACGCTCCTCGTCGCGCACGTGTCGGATCTGCATCTGGGTGCGCACGATCCGCGGGCGGCGGCCGGTCTGGCCGCCGACGTGGTGGCGGCCCGGCCCGGCCTGACCGTGGTCACCGGCGACAGCACCATGCGGGCCCGCCCCCGCGAGTTCCGGCTGGCCCGGCAGCTGCTCGACCGGCTGCCGCGCCCGCTGCTCGTCGTCCTCGGCAACCATGACGTGCCGCTGTGGAGCCGGCGGCGCGTGCTCGACCCGTACGGCGCCTATCGAAGCGGGATCACCGACGAGCTGGACCCGGTCCGCCGGGTGCCGGGGCTGACCGCCCTGGGGCTGCCGTCGATGCCGCGGTGGCGGTGGAAGAACGGCCGGTTGACCGGCCGGCAGGCCGATCTGGCGGCGAGGGTGCTCGGTGATGCCCCGGACGGCGACGTGCGGCTGGTGGCGATGCACCACCCGCCGGGCGCGGGCTGGCTGCCGGGCTGGGACCGGCTGCGCCGCGCCGCCCGGCCCGACATCGTGCTCGCCGGGCACACCCACGTGCCGCGGGTGCTGCCGATGGACGACTGCGTGATCGTGGTGGCGGGCACGGCGACCAGCCACCGGACGCGGGGCGTCCCGCACTCGTGGAGCCTGATCTCGGTCTCGCCCGCCGCCTTCGCGATCAGCGAGCGCTATCTCGACGACGTCGGCTGGTACACGGCCCGGGTCGTCGACGTGCCCCGTTTCAGTGCAGCAATGTCTTGAGCAGCACGAAGCCCGCCCCGAACATCCCGGCGACCAGCGTGGACACGACGCGCTCGCCGACCGTCAGCCGGCCGCCGGAGCCGATCCGCCAGCCCGCCATGCACAGCAGCACTGTCGTCGTGGCCAGCGAGGCGAGCTCGGCGCTGATCAGCGACGCGCCGGTGACCTTCACCGCGAGCAGCACCAGCAGCGGCAGGATCGAGGCGCTCACCAGCTCCCAGCCGCTGGTCAACTGCTTGCGCATGGTGTGCCAGGCCGGGCGGTGGCCCTGGTGGATGCGCTCGGCCACGATCCGCGCGTAGCGCTCGGCCGCCCAGTAGATGACCAGCGTGACGATCACCGCCGCGACCACCGCCCGCGCCGTCGCGCCGTGCCCGGCCACCAGCACCGCGGCGCCCACGATGAGCCCGTAGATGCCGGACGCGGTCGCCTCCTCCGTCTCCAGCCGCAGACGTCCCCGCAACGGCATCCAGGTTCGCGCCATGCCACCGAGCCTCGCCGCGATCCCCTTACGAGGACTCATCCGGCGAGGGTGAACCCATGGGCGGCCCGCCACAGGGATGCTGGATCACGTGCCGAACGAGTTGCGCCGCGCCACCGATCGCCTGGAGGGCCTCATGCTCTTCACTCTGGTCATGACCTTTCTGGCCGGCGCCCCGCTGCTGGCCTGGTGGGCGGGCCAGCAGGCCTACCGCACCGACCTGCGCGCGCAGCGCTGGGAGCAGGCGCACATCTTCCGGGCCGAGGCGGTGCTGCGCGGCGACCCGGTGCCGTCGGTCGGCGGCCGCACCGGCGCCACCCTGACCGCCCGGGCCACCTGGACGGCGCCGGACGGCACCCCGCGCGAGGGCGCGGTGCCGGTGACGCCGAACGACGCGGCCGGCGGGCGCGTCCCGATCTGGGTCGACGACCGGGGGACACCGCGTCAGCCGCCGCCGCAACGGCAACCCGCCGCACAGGGCTTCATGGTCGGCGCCGCCGTCGTGCTGTGCGCCGCCGCGGCCACGGCCGGGCTGCACCGCATCGGCCGCGCCCTGCTCGACCGTCACCGCTACCGCACCTGGGAACGCGAGTGGCTCGAGGTCGGCCCGCGCTGGAGCCGCGAGAGCCGCTGAGTCATGCGCTCCGGAGGATGCCGGGCACGGCCGGGACCGGAACGCTCGGGTCCATGGCCGTGCGCTTCTCCGCCTCGCTGAGGCGAGCACTCATCCCGTTCGCGCTGGCGCAGTTCATCTGCAGCTACGCCGGCTCCAACATGAACGTCATGATCAACGACATCAGCGAGGACCTGAACACCACGGTCTCCGGTGTCCAGGTCACCATCACCGTCTTCCTGCTGGTGATGGCCGCGCTGATGATCCCCGGCGGCAAACTGACCGACCGGTACGGGCGGAAACGGTGCCTGACCGCGGGCCTGCTCATCTACGCCGTGGGCGCCCTGCTGAGCGCGGCCGCACCCGGCATCTGGGTGCTCGTGCTCGGCAACTCGATCCTGGAGGGCATCGGCACCGCGCTGCTGATCCCGCCCGTCTACATCCTGACCACGCTGCTGTTCACCGACATGGCGTCGCGGGCCCGGGCGTTCGGCGCGATCAGCGCGATGGGCGGCATCGGCGCCGCCACCGGCCCGCTGATCGGCGGCTTCATCACCTCGTTCTTCAGCTGGCGGGTCGCCTTCCTGTTCCAGGCGGCCATCGTCATCCTCATCGCCGTGCTCAGCCGCAAGTGGGTCACCGACCCGCTGCCGGCCGACCCCGACATGCCGTTCGACGTGCGCGGCTCGATCACCTCGGCGCTCGGCCTGGTGCTGGTCGTCAGCGGCATCCTGGCCGCCGACGACAACCTCGCGCTCTGCGCCGGCATGGTGATCGCCGGCATCGGCGTTCTGGCCTGGTTCTTCATCTCGGTCCGGGCCCGCGAACGGGCCGGCAAGCCGGTGCTGCTCTCGATGGTCCTGTTCAAGAACAAGACGGCCAACCTGGGCATGATCACCCAGAACCTGCAATGGCTGATGCTGATGGGCACGTCCTTCGTGGTCTCGGCCTATCTCCAGGTGGTACGGGGCTACAACGCCATCGAGACCGGCGCCATCTTCACGGCGACCACGGCCGGGCTGCTGCTGTCCTCGCTCGGCGCCGAGCGCTTCGCCCGCCGCCGCACCCAGCGGACGCTGATCGTGGCCGGCTTCGCCATCGCCGTCGTGGGCATCGCGATCCTGGTGCCGATGGTCAGCAACATCGGCGGGGCGTGGGCGTTCGTGCCCGGCCTGTTCGTGAGCGGCTTCGGGCTCGGCCTCATGCTCACCCCGTCGGTCAACGTGGTGCAGTCCGCGTTCGGCGAGGACCTGCAGGGCGAGATCTCCGGCCTGTCCCGCAGCGTCTCCAACCTCGGTTCGTCGCTGGGCGGCGCGATCGCCGGAACCATCCTGGTGGCCGGCATAGCGGCCACACCGGGCCGCAACTACGCCCTGGCCATGATCGCGGTGGCCGCGGCCGGCGTCATCGGACTGGCCGCGGCCCTGGCCCTACCCCGAGGACGAGTCGCTACGTGAGCTCCCCGAACGCGCATAGCAGATGCCCCGCGTCGTCAGCGATCCAGCGGTCGGGGGCCACATGAGCGGCTCCACGCCTTCGTCGAACGGTGGCGGTCCACCCCCGCGGCGGCGAACTCGTCGTCCTGGCCGGTGGGCTGGATGCCCCACCAGCGGAGCAGTGCGTTGATCGCCATGTCGCGGATGGCCGGGGTGACCGTGTAGTGAGGTTCGGCCTCTCCGGCGGTGGTTTCCGTGAAGGACGGGCCCCAGGCGACTGAGCCGGCGCGCCAGGCCATGGCGGCGTGGAAGCCGTGGCCGCCGAAGAACTCCATGTGCACGTAAGCCACATCGCCGAAGTGGAATCGGCGACGGGCCCACTCGGCGACTCCGGTCCTCAGCTCGTAGAAGCCGTCCACACACGAGTCTTCAGGGCCGGCCGACATCACGTTTGCCATGGTCTCGTCGGTCAGGGGCAGGAGCGACAAGCCGCTGTCAGCGCTCAACGGCACCGTCGGCAGTGCCGTTGCACCAGGGCTCTGCGCGGTGGGTTTCAAAAGGAGCGCCCGCAGATCCCCGGCCATGTCGCGAGGGTATCGACGGGCCGGCTCGACCGCCACGGCGGGCCCAGCCGACGGCCTGCGGGGGCCGGGGTCAACGGGCCGGCGGTGGCGCCGGCTCGGTGCCGGGGGCACGTTGCCTCGTGACGATCCGGTCGTAGGGGCCGCGTTCCTGCTCGCGGGCCAGCAGCTCCAAGGCACGGGCGTCGGCCTCGGTGGGGCGCTCGGGGTCGAGAGCTCGGGGCCACAGGCGCGCGTAGCGGACGGCGGCAGCCTCGGCGGCGTACACCAGAATGTTGCTCAGGAAGTAGAGCAGGGTGAAAGCGGCGGCGACCGTGGCGAAGGCGCCGTAGACCGGGCCGGCGCGGCGGATCATGCCGGGTAGCACGGAGGCGCTCAGGCCGAGGACGAGCGCGATCGCCACGCCGCCGGGCACCGCGGCCGGCCACAGCGCCCGCAGGGGAGCCGGGCGGGCCAGCAAAAGCTTGACCACCGCGATCAGGGTGAAGCCGGCGACGACCGCGCTGCCGGCCAGGAAGACCGTGGCCGTCGCGGCCGAGGCGGCCGTGCCGACCAGCACGACCAGCAGCGCGGCGAAGACCCGCAGCAGCCACGAGACGATGCCGTGCCGTTCGCGGAACGGCACGGCGGCCAGGTGGTTCACCGTCCGGTAGGCGGAGAAGACCACGCCCGCGCCGGTGAAGAGCAACGTGCAGATGCCCACGACCAGGGCCGCGTACGACGAAGGAAGCTCTCTTCGAATGTCACCGCTCAGCGTCGGCGGGACTATGGCCTCGATCAGCTCCTCCAGCAGCTCCGGGCGGTTGGCCAGCAGCTGGGTGAGCACCGCGACGCCGAGCAGGAGCAACGGGAACAGGCTGAGGAAGCCGTAGTAGGTGATCAGGGCGGCCTCCCGCGCGCCGCCGTCGTCGAGATATTTGCGGACGACGGCGTGCGGGAAACCCAGGACGGCATGCCGCCGCTGGACGTCGTCGAGGCGGCGGAGCAGGCCGGCCGGGGTCAGCAGGTTCCCTTCAGGGCGTCGACCAGGTTCTGCCCGGCCACGCGGACCTCGTTGACCGCGGCCCGCACGGCGCCGAGATCGGCCGGGCGGCCCTGCAAAGCGGTGCCGAGCTGGTCGGTCGCCGTGCGCAGCGCGTCGGCCTGCGGCTTGAACTGCGCCTGCGCGTCCGTCACGACCTGGCCCAGCTCGTCGCGCAGCTGGGTCAGCAGGGTCCGCATCTGCGTGACACCGGTCTGCGAGACCGTGGTCTCACGGATGTGGCTCACCGTGTTCTGGGCGGCGGCGACGCTCTCGCACACCGCCGGTGTGCCGCCCGCGGACGCCGTGCTGTCGGAGCAGCCGGCCAGGGTGCCGAGGAACAGCAGCAAAATCACCAGTCGCTTCATTACTGGAACGATCCGCCGACACGGCCGTGCGCTCCTCGCCCGCACGGGATGAGGCGACCGGCGGAACACCCGCCCGACGATGGGGTCATGGCAATCGGACCTGTCCAGCTCATCGTGCTGGGCTTCAGACACCCCAACTTTCACGGCGAGGTCATCGAGGAGCTCGAGCGGCTGCGCCAGTCCGACACAGTACGGGTCATCGACGCGCTCGCCGTCTACAAGGACGCCGCCGGTGAGATCGAGGTCGAGCACCTGAGCAACCTCACGACCGAGGAGGCCATCGAGCTCGGCAGCAAGGTGGGCGCCCTGGTCGGCCTCGGCATCGAGGGGGAGCGGGGCATGGTGGCCGGTGCCCGGGCGGGCGCGGAGAGCGCCGAGGACGGCATCGAGGTCTTCGACGAGGAGGATGCCTGGGACGTGATCGGCGAGATCCCGCCGGACAGCGCGGCCGCGCTGATCCTGCTCGAGCACCACTGGGCGGTGCCGCTGCGCGACGCCATCGCGCGGGCCGGCGGCTTCCGCCTCTCGGACGGCTTCGTCAGCCCGTTCGACCTGGTCGAGATCGGCCTGGTCAGCGCCGAGGAGGCCAAGGAACTGCACGACCTCGAATCCGCTTCTTCCTGAGAGGAACAGCCATGTTCGGATCGCGGAGAGTCGCACGGCGCACCGGGCGGCGGACCGCCCGCCGGGTCACCCGGCGGGTAGCTCGCCGCCGCTGAAGGCCAGCCGCCGTAGTCGAGCCCAGTCCAGGTCCGGCCGGGCCGGGGGCACACCCGGCCGGTGCCTGGGCACCCGCACGCGCAAGGCGCCCGGGCGGATCGTGCAGCGCACCGGCGTGGCCAGCATCAGCGCCTCGCCGTCCACACCGACCGGCAGTTCGGGCGCGTCGGCGTCGATCACGGCCTCGGTCACCTCGCTGACCGCCACCGAGCGGGCCCGGCCGCCGGCGCTGATCAGGTTGACCGCGCCGAGCGCGCCCCGCACGGTCACCGCCATCACGCCGAGCACACCCCGGTCGAGGCGGGCCCGCCGGCCGGAGCCGCTCGCGTACGGGTTGTTGCTGACCAGCACCGCCTGCGGGCCGCTGAGCGTGCCGGCGTCGGTGGTCAACCGCAGCGGGCGGTCCTCGGTCAGCACGGCCGGCAGCATGTCCAGCGCGGTGCCGATCTTGTCGTCGCGGTACTCCGGGCTCTGCACGACCTCGGCGTACGCGCCGAACGAGGCGTTGTTGACGAAGATCCGGTCGCCGATCACGCCGAGGTCGATGTGCACCTCGACCCCGTCGGTCAGCGCGTCCAGGCAGTTCGCCGGGTCCTCGCGGTCCAGGCCGAGGTCGAGCGCGAAGTGGTTGCGGGTGCCGGCCGAGATGACCAGGAAGGGCAGGCCGTGCTCGGCGGCGATCCCGGCCACCAGGGCCTGGGTGCCGTCGCCACCGGCCACGCCGAGCAGGTCGGCGCCGTCGCGGACCGCCCGCCGGGCGACGTCGGCCACGTCCACGGGCGCGCCGTCGTCGTGGCTTCCGTCCAGCAGGAACACCTCGGCACCGAGGGCGCGGGCGCGGTCGGCCAGGTGGAAACGCTCGACCTTGCCGCCCCCGGAGCGCGGATTCATGATCAGGTACGGCTTGGCGGGCGGCGCCGACTCGTACTCGTCGGGCTCCTGATGGGCGGCCGTCAGCGCCCGCCGGCCGGCCGCGGCCGCGCCCGCCCAGAGCAGCCCGAACAGGACCACGACCCAGATCAGGCTCGCGCGCGCGAACAGCACGGCCACCGTCAGCGGCGCCAGCACCACGACGACGCCGGCCAGCCAGCGCAGCACCCCGTGATGGGTGAGGAACCACCACGCGGCGGCCAGGCCGATCGTCACCCCGATGATCCCCGTGAGCAGCAGCGCGAGGCTGCCACGGATCCCCGCCGCGGCGAGGACCAGCACTCCAGCGGCCGCGATCAAGACGAAGGCGAGCCGCGCCAGCCAGCGTTCGGACATGACACCAGACTCCGAGGCGGCCGCGTCGCGCACCTCATACCAGCGGGATGAGGTGCGGCGGGAGGCGCGGGTGGACCGTCAGCATCAGCCTCTCCCGAAAGAAGGGAACCTGCCGTGCCGACGACCCAACGCCTGCGGCACCCCGCCGAGATCCCCATGTTCATCTTCATGGTGGTCCTGAACGTGATCATCATCTGGGCGATCATTCAGGCGGCGATCACACTGCCGTTCCTGCCCGACCGGATCCGCGAGTCCGGCTGGGGCACCACGGTGCGCTCCGCCTTCATCGCCCTGCTGCTGCTCGTCCCGGCCCTCGTGGTGATCCGCGAGACGCAGCGGGCGTCCATCCGCGGCGGCGCCATCGAGCTCAACCCGCGGCAGTACCCCGAGATCTACGCGATCCTCGACGAGTTCGCGCACAAGCTGGCCCTGCCCCGCCGGCCCAGCATCTACCTGGCCAACGGCAACGGCACCCTCAACGCCTTCGCCGCGCAGGCCACCGGCCACGACTACGTGGTCATCGCCAACGAGCTGTTCGTCAACCTGCGCAACGAGAACCGCAACGGGCTGCGGTTCATCCTCGGGCACGAGGTGGGGCACATCAAACTGCACCACGTCGCGCTGTGGTACCAGCTCGCCGTCGCCTACTCCGAGCGCATCCCCATCCTCGGGCCGACCCTGTCCCGGCTGCGGGAGTACTCGTGCGACCGGCACGGCGCCCACCTGTGCCCCGAGGGCGCGACCGGGCTCGTGCTGCTGGCCGGCGGCCGCTACACCGAGAACACCGTGGACATCCCCGAGCTGGTCCGCCAGGGCAAGCGGCTGCACGGATTCTGGGTCGGCCTGGCCCAGCTGCCGATGTCGCACCCGTTCACGGTCCGGCGCCTGGAGAGGCTCGTCTCGCTGGGCATGCTGCGGTCATCCGCAACGGATGACGTGCGGGTCGGTCACCCCGTAACAGGCTGATCGTCATGGATCTCGAACACTCGCATGAGAAGGCGGCCCGCAAGCTCGACGCCGAGCACGCCCTGCGGCCCTGGCAGGTCGAGCTGCTCAAGCTGCAGCAGCATCTCGAGATCCAGAACCTGCGGATGATCGTGCTCTTCGAGGGCCGCGACGCCGCCGGCAAGGGCGGGGCGATCCGCCGGGTCACCCGCTTCATGAACGAGAAGCGGTACCGGGTGGTCGCCCTCGGCCGGCCCACCGAGGAGCAGCGCTCGCAGTGGTACTACCAGCGGTACGTGGCCCAGTTCCCGGCCGGCGGCGAGATGGTCCTGTTCGACCGCAGCTGGTACAACCGCGCGATGGTCGAACAGGTCTTCGGATTCTGCACGCCCAAGGAGTACATGGACTTCCTCGACGGGGTCACCGGCTTCGAGAAGGATCTCGTACGCACCGGCACGATCCTGGTCAAGCTCTACTACAGCGTCACCCGCGAGGAACAGGCCCGCCGCTTCGAACGCCGCCGCACCGACCCGCTGCGGCAATGGAAGCTCAGCGAGATCGACATGCAGGCGCAGGACCGCTGGGACGACTTCACCAACCGCAAGTACGACATGTTGCGGCGCACCGGGACGCCGATGGCGCCCTGGACGATCGTGCGCTCCAACGACAAGCAAAAGGCACGGCTGAACACCATGAAGGTCATCCTCAACGCCGTCGACTACAAGCACCGCGCTCCCGACCTCGACTTCACGCCGGATCCGCGGATCGTCGTGCCGGGCGACGAGGAGGTCGCCCTGATGGAGGGAGGCACGTGGTCATGACCGACGCGACCTATCAGGTCAGGGTCTCCGGGGTGATTCCCGAGGAGCTTCTGGAGGAGCTGCGCGACCTCACGGTCAGCGTGGAGCCGCCGGAGACGATCCTGCACGGATCACTGCCGGACCAGTCGGCAGTGGTGGGGCTGATCTCCCGCATTCACGGCCTCGGGCTACGGCTCATCGAGGTCCGGCGTATTCCACCTTCGCAAGAATCCTGATTGGGGACGGACATGTCCGACACAACGGCAAGGTCAAACTACGCGGACGAGGCGTACGTCGCCCCTCGCCGCCGCACCGCCGAGCCGACCGCCTGGGTCGGGGTGGTCGTCTTCGCCGCCGTGATGCTCATGCTGATGGGCGGCTTCCAGATCATGGAGGGCATCGTCGCGATCGTCCGCGACGACTACTACCTGACCACCAACAGCGGCCTGATCCTCACCCTCGACTACACCGCGTGGGGCTGGACGCACCTGATCATCGGCCTGATCGCGGTCGGCACCGGCATCGGCATCTTCGCCGGCCAGACGTGGGCCCGCGTGGTCGGCATCATCATCGCCTGCCTGAGCGCCCTGGCCAACGCGGCGTTCCTGCCGGCCTACCCGATCTGGTGCGCGATCGTCATCGCGATGGACGTCCTGATCATCTACGCGCTCGCGGTGCACGGCCGCGAGGTCAAGTGAGCGTTGCCGTGTCCCGCTCGCTCAACTGGCTGAGGCTGGCCGGCGGCATCCTCGCCATCGTCGTCGGGGTCGTCGCGTTCTCGTGGCCCGAGGCCACCCTGAAGGTCGTGGCCTTCCTGTTCGGCCTCAACCTGCTGATCGCGGGCGTCGTCCGCACGGTGGCGCTGCTGATGAGCCCCGGGTACCCGGTCCTGAACCGGGTGCTCGGGATCATCCTCGGCGTGCTGACCGCCCTGCTCGGCATCCTCTGCATGCGCAACGTCATCGCCTCGCTCGGCATCCTGCTGCTGATCGTCGCCCTGGGCTGGATGCTCGACGGCCTGGCCGAGATCTTCTCCACTGTGGGAAGCGGCGAGTCCGGCGGCAGCTGGCGCATCGGCCTGGGCATCGTGGCCGTCCTGGCCGGCATAGCCCTGCTGGTCTGGCCGAGCATCGGCCTGCAAGCCTTCCTCTTCTTCGGCGCGACCGTCCTGGTCTTCGTCGGCATCTGCCTGGTCTTCGTGTCGATCGCCCGTTTGCGGGCCCAGCCGGAAGGCGCCTACTCGTGACCACTTCTCGTCCCGGCCTGAGTGTCGGACCGACCAGCGAGTTCTCTCTCTTCTTCCATGTGCGGCCGGGTCACGGCCCGGCCCTGCGCGAGGCCCTGCGCGAGCTCCAGGCGGCGCCCGGCTACCGGGACGGCGACTACGACCTGCCGATCGCGACCATCCACGAGGCGCGATTCGTGCCGTTCGACGACGACACCCGGCTGCTGTTCGCGACGAGCTTCGACGGGCCGTGGGACTCGTACATGGACGACTTCGCGTCCAAGCCGTTGAAGCTGTTCGACGCGATCTTCCGGCACGTCGAGGGCTACGACGGTCTGCCCGACCTCGAGTCGGTCAAGAAGTTCATCCTGAGCGCCCAGGTCACCGCCGGCGGCTACTCGCGCAACTACGGCGGGACGGTCAAACAGATCCGCAAGGCCGAGCGCGTGAACCGCGCCTTCCAGGAGGTGCTCGACGACCCGGCGGCGGCCGAGGCGCTCCAGGCGCCGGCCCTGGCCCCGCTGCTCGCCGAAGCCGCCGACTGAAGGCGGGGGAGCCGCACATGTCCGACCACATCTCGGGTCCCCGCGCGCTCGCCGAGCCGATCGCCGACATCACCGACGTGTACGCCTTCCCCAGTCCCGAGAATCCGGGCCACCTGGTGCTGGTGATGAACACGCTGCCGTTCGCGCCCTACGACGCCCGGCACTCGGACGGGCTGATCTACCGGTTCCGCCTGAAGCCGCTGCCGGACGGCGTACCTCTGGTCTTCGATTGTGTCTTCTCCGCCTCGGGCGAGGTCGAATGCCAAGGACCTCTTGCGGTGGTACGGGCTTTCGCCGGGCCGCGGTGGGATCCGTTCATCCTCGACGCGCCGGCCGCCCTGCGGACGGTGGCGACCGGGCAACTGGCCTTCACCGACCCCTCCGCCATCTATCTGGACGGCAAGAACGTCCTGAGCATCGTGCTCGAGATCGACTGCGCCGGCCACTCGCTGCTCGGCGTGGTGGCCGAGACGCTCACCCGGGGCCGCCACAACGTGCGCATCGAGCGCACCGGGCGGCCCGAGGTCAAGAACCTGCTGCTGGGACCGAAGCAGTTCGACCGGGTCAACCGGGACCTGGAGATCCGCGACCTCTACAACATGGAGGACGCGTTCCACCTGGCCGACGGCTACCTCGGCGCCTACCGGGCGCGGCTCGACGCCAACCTGGCCTTCTGGGACGGGCTGGACGGCCGCACCGACTGGCCCGTCGGCCCGGACGGGCGCCACCCTCTGACCGACTTCTTCCTGGCCGACCACCTCGTCGTGGACGTCACCAAGCCGTACGCGGAAAGCGGGTCCTTCCTGGAGATCGAAAGGGCCGGGCTGGCCGGGAACCCGCACCGCACCTGCGGTGGCCGCTCGCTCAACGACGACGCCATGGACACCCTCTTCACCTTCCTGATCAACGGCGGGGCCGGACCGGTGATCCGTGACGGCGTCGACCGGTCCAGCCGTCCCGCGACGCGGACGTTCCCGTACCTGGCCGAGCCGAACCCGGACCCGCCCAAGCCGCCCGCACACCTCTAGGACCGCGATGGACCTCGACCTCGACGACATCCAGGCGGGCGCGCTGCACGAGCGGCCGTCGCCGTACGTCGGCACCTACCTCCTGCTGCGGGTGAACGACCGCCGGGACGGGCGCAAGCTCGTCCGGCGGCTCATCCCACTGCTGTCGCCGGCCGGCGCCGGCGGCGCGTGGCTGACCGTCGCCTTCACCTACCGCGGGCTCGAGGCGCTCGGTGTGCCGCCGGAATCGCTGGCCGGCTTCGCCCCCGAGTTCCGTGAGGGCATGGCGGCCCGCGCGGCGATCCTCGGCGACGTCGGCGAGAGCGGCCCGGAGAACTGGGAGCCGCCGCTGGGCGGCCCGGACGTGCACATCGCGCTGGCCACCCTGGCCCCCGACCAGGCGAGCCTGGACGAGGCGGTGGCGAAGGCCCGGCGGGCCCGGGAGGAGTTCCCGGGCGTCGAGGTGATCTGGCGGCAGGACTGCTACCAGCTGCCGACCGGGCGCACCTCGTTCGGCTTCAAGGACGGCATCGGGCAGCCGGCCGTCGAAGGTCTGGGGGAGCACCCGGGTGAGACGCCGATCAAGGCCGGCGAGTTCATCCTCGGCTACCCCGACGAGACCGGCGGTCAGGCGCCGATGCCGGTGCCGGAAGTGCTGGGCCGCAACGGCACGTACGTGGTCTTCCGCAAGCTGCACACTCGCGTCGCCGCCTATCGGCGCTATCTGCGCGACCGGGCCGCCGACCGGCGGGAGGAGGCGCTGCTCGGCGCGAAGATGGTCGGCCGCTGGCCCAGCGGGGCGCCGCTCACCCTGGCGCCGGACGGCGACGACCCGTCGCTCGGCGCGGATCCGAAGCGCAACAACGATTTCCGGTACGGCGACGACCTCCGTGGCCTCAAATGCCCGGCCGGGGCGCACGCCCGCCGGGCCAACCCCCGCGACGCCCTCGACCACGAAGGCGCCGTCGACGTCCGCCTGCACCGGATGATCCGCCGGGGCACCAGCTATGGGCCGCCGCTGCCGGACGGGGTGCTCGAGGACGACGGCGCCGACCGGGGCATCATCTTCGTCTTCGCCGGCGCCCACCCTCGCCGCCAGTTCGAGTTCGTCAAGACGCAGTGGCTCAACGACGGAATCTTCATCGGCGCGCCGCAGGAGAGCGACCCGCTCGTGGGCCGCGGCGGCGACTTCACCGTCCCACGGCAGCCGATCCGCCGGCGGCTGCGCGACCTGCCACCGTTCGTCGTCACCCGCGGCGGCGAATACTGCTTCGCCCCCAGCCTCAGCGCCCTGCGGTGGATCGCCGACCTCCGGGAGATGCCATGACCACCACCGACCGCTGGAAGTCCCTCGACTTCGGGCCGCCCGCCCCGGACGACGAGGACCCGGCCAAGTCCGTCCTGCTCGACCGTCTCTCCGGCGGCGCGATCGCCGTCATCACCCTCAACCGCCCCGGCGCCGACAACGCGATCAGCACCGAGATGGGCGCCCGGCTCACCGAGGTCCTCGAGACCATCGCGGTGGAGCCGTCGGTCCGCGTCGCGATCCTCACCGGCGCCGGCACGCGGGCCTTCTCGGTCGGCAGCGACCTGCGGCAGCGCCGGAGCATGACCAAGCAACAGTGGCTGCGCCAGCGCCAGGACTTCGACCGCACCCTCTACACGCTCCGGCAGCTCCGAAAGCCGATCTTCGCGGCGGTCAACGGCATCGCCTACGGCGGCGGCTCCGAGATCGCACAGAGCACCGACTTCATCATCGCCGCCGAGAACGCCACCTTCGGGCAGCCCGAGGCGATGATCGGGCTGTCGGCCGGCGGCGGATCGCCCGCGCTGCTGCCCCGGCTGCTGCCGCCCGGCCGCGCCCTGCAGATGCTCATGACCGGCGAGCCGATCACCGCCGCCGAGGCGTACCGGCTGGGCCTGGTCAACGAGCTCCATCCGCCGGGCGACCTGATGCCGGCCGCGACGCGCATCGCCGAGAAGATCGCGAGCAACTCGCCGACCGCGGTCCAGGCGGTCAAGCGGGCCGTACGGATGGGCGACGGCCAGCCGATCGAACAGGCCATCGCGATCATGATGGAGGCCCATTGGCGCTCGGCCGTGCACCCCGACCGGGCCGAGGGCATCGGCGCGTTCAACGACAACCGTGATCCGCACTTCCACGACGCCGACTACTGAGCCTCAGGAGCGCCGCCATGACGATCACCCGCAACCGTGCGTCCCTCACCATGATCAAGGACGAGCCGTTCAACGCCGAAGCGCCGCACTCCGGCCTGGCCGGCCACACGACGCCGACGGAGCTGCACTACGTACGCAGCAATTTCGCCCTGCCCGACCACGGCGGAACCCTCACGGTGGGCGGCGCGGTCGACCGCCCGCTGACCCTGACCGTGGACGACCTGCGGTCGCTGCCGGCCGTCACCCAGGCGGTCACCCTCGAATGCGCGGGCAACGGCCGGCTCGACATGCGCCCGCTGCCCACCGGGGAGCCGTGGGGCGGATACGCGGTGTCCACCGCCGTCTGGACCGGCGCCCGGCTGGCCGACGTGCTGTCACAAGCCGGCCCCCGCGCCGACGGTGTCGAGCTGCGGTGCCAGGGCGCCGACCACGGCAAATACCACCTGGCGTCGGTGCTGGAGCCGGCCGACGCCGACCTGAGCTTCGTCCGCTCGCTGGCGCTGCCGCACGCGAGCGACCCGGCCGCCGACATCCTCATCGCGTACGAGATGAACGGCGAGCCCCTCCAGCCCGACCACGGCGCCCCGTTCCGCCTGGTGGTGCCGCACTGGTACGCGGTGGCCTCGGTGAAGTGGCTCGAACGCCTGGACGTGATCACCGAACCGTTCACCGGCGAGTTCCAGACCGGCCACTACGTCTACCAGTGGCCCGACCGCCCGTCCGAGCCGGTGACGCTGATGCGCATCCGCGCCCGCATCACCGACCCGCAGCCGGGCGCCTTCATCCCGGCCGGCACGCACATGATCCACGGCAAGGCGTGGTCCGGGGCCGGGCCGATCACCGAGGTCGGACTGAGTTTCACCGGCGAGAGCGAGTGGGCCCCGGCCACGGTGGAACCCCCGCGCGGCCCGTACCAGTGGCAGGACTGGAGTTTCCGGTGGGAGGCCACCCCGGGCCGGCACAGCATCCGGGCCCGCGCCCGCGACGCCGCCGGCAACGTTCAGCCCGAGGTCCCACCATGGAACCGCCTGGGCTACGGAAACAACGCGGTCGAGCTCTCCTACGTCGAGGTTCGCTGACCTTAATGGGGCGCCGGGCGATCGGTCGAGCTGTTAAATTGCACGGCGATTGGCGTCGGCTCGGTCGGGACAACGGTGGTTCGCGTGACGGTTTTCGGCTGCCGGGTGTGCGGGGCCGCTCTGACGGTGCCGGTGTCCGAGGTGGCGCTTCCCGTGCACGCGCATCAGAAATACGGCAACGGCCCGGGGTCGCTCGAGCCGGCGCTGGAGTCGGGGACCTTCGCTGTGGATCCGCTGCCGTCCGGGCCGCCGTGGCGCCCGTGGGAGGAGCTCGGGACCGGTGAGGCGGAGGCCCTCGGCTGGTACGGGCGGCGGGTCAGAGTCTCCGTGGGGCCGCCCGGCCGGGTGCTGGTCGGGCCGGGGGATGTGCGCGGCAGCGTCATCGATCCGGCGCTGGTCGGCGAGTACGGATGTTGTGGTCTCGACGGTGTCGAGCCCAACACGGTCTGCGTCAGTTGCCGCACGCCGGTGGCCACCCGGATCGACGACTGTGGTCTGCGGCAGGCGATCTGGCTGTATCCGCCGGCGATCCGCGTGCTCGAGGGCGGTCCCGGACCGCACCCTGTGCTCGACTGGTCGGACCTGATGGATCAGCGGCCGGGCGTACCGCTGTCCGAACCGGACGGCGGCTGGAACCCGATGTGGGAGGCCGCCGTGGCCTCGGCGCTGGCGCATCTGCTGGCCGCCTCCGGCGGCGATCAGATCGTGATTGCGGATCAGCGGGTCGCCGAGGTCTTCCGGCCCATGCTGGACCGTCTTCTCGGGCCGCCCGGCGCCGGGCCGGAGCGCACGCTGGCCTTGGCCGGTCCCGGCCTTCCGCCCGCCGACGGCGACCTCGCCCTCGTGCCGGTACATCCACAGACCGGCCGGGTCTGGCCGGTGGCCCCGCCGGTGAGGGCGGTGCCCCTGGCCTGGGACGCCTGGCGCCACTTGGCTTTCCACCGCGAACCGGCCCCGGTCGGGCGGTCGGTGCCGATGCTGCCTGAGGCCCTGCCGGCACTGCTGCCCAGTCACCGCCTCATGCCGGATGGGCGGATCTTCCTCGACGTTCTGGCCCGGCTGCCCGAGGCCGGGCAGCCCTGGCTGAGGGCCATCTACGAGCGCGGCCGGCCCTACCACTACAGCTACTTCGTGTTCTGATGGCCGAAATGGACGAAACCTGGATCGAGCGGTGGCGCGATGACGTGTGCCGCGGCACTGATGCGGCCACCGCCGCGGAGATGGCCGGCCTGCACAGCGACGCCCTGCTGGCCTTCCACCGTGTCGTGGCCGAAGTGCGGCTGCCCGACGCCGGCATCGGCTACTGGATCCACCGCCCGCCGCTGCCGGGCGAGGACCCGGGCCATCCTCGGCGGCTGAGCGACGGGCGGCCGGTGGTCGTGTTCGGCAGCGACGGCGGTGGCGCGCTGTTCGCCCTGCCCGGCGGAGCGGACGGGCCCGTTCTCCGGTTGTCCGGCGGCGCCCTCCTCGGCGAGACGTACGACGCGGACTGCGCGGTCGAGGTGGCGGCGGATCTGCGGGCTTTCCTGACTTTCCTTCGCCGCGAGGCCATCGGTGGACCCTGATGCCGGCGCGGTGGCGCGTCCACCGGTTCCTCGGGGAGGCCGCCGACGACGCCCAGCTCACCGCCGCCTGCCGGCTCCTGGCCGAGCGGGGTGAGCTTCGGGAGGTCGTACCGGATCGCTGGTATGCGCTATGACGTGGGCTCGCCCGGCCTCCTTCGGGTGGAGGCCGGGCGAGGGGCGGAACGAAGAGGGGCTCAGGATTTCTTGTACGACTGGAGGAACAGCGCCTCGGCGTGGGCCAGGGCGGCTATCTCGGTCGGGTCGACACTCTCGTTGGGCGCGTGGATGAGGGCCTGCGGCTCCTCCACGCCCATCAGGATGATCTCCGCGCCGGGATAGGTGTCGGCGAAGACGTTGCACAGCGGGATGGAGCCGCCCTGGCCCAGGGTGGTCATGTCGCGGCCGAAGGCCTCCTTCATGGCGGCGGCCAGCGCCTGGTAGGCCGGGCCGCCCGTGTGGGCCTCGAAGGGCTGGCCCAGCGCCTCCTTTTCGACGTCGACCTGCACGCCCCACGGTGCCGCGGCGTGCAACTGGGCGATCAAAGCGTCCTGCGCTTTCACCGCGTCGGTGCCGGGTGGGACGCGCAGGTTGAGGCGGGCCCGGGCGTGCGGCTGGATGGCCGCGGCCGAGCCGACCACCGGTGGGGCGTCGATGCCCAGGACCGTCACGGCGGGGCGGGCCCAGATCATGTCCGACACCGTGCCGTCGCCCAGCAGCCCCACCCCGGGCAGCAGGCCCGAGTCGGAGCGGAACTGGTCGGTCGGGTAGGGCGCGCCGGTCCAGGTCTGTGAGTGGTCCAGTCCCGCGATCGTCGTGTTGCCCGATTTATCGCGTAAAGACGACAATATCTGTATCAGTCCCGCCAAGGCATCGGGCGCCGCGCCGCCGAACATTCCGGAGTGGAGCTCGCCCGAGAGGGTTTTCACAGTGACGACCACGTTGACGAGGCCTCGCAACGTGACAGTAGCGGCGGGTACTCCGACGGCCGCGTTTCCGGTGTCGCACACCAGGATCGCGTCGGCCGACAGCAATGACGGATGGCGAGCGACGAAGTCCTCGAGGCCGCCCGTGCCCTGCTCCTCGGAGCCTTCCACGATGAGCTTCAGATTCACCGGCAGGTCGGGGCCGAGGGCGCGCAACGCCGTCAGGTGCATGACGATGTTGCCCTTGCAGTCGGCCGCGCCCCGGCCGTACCAGCGCCCGCCCGACTCGGTCAGCTCGAACGGCGGTGTCCGCCAGGCGGCCTCGTCGAGCGGGGGCTGCACGTCGTAGTGGGCGTACAGGAGCACCGTCGGTGCGTTCGGGACGCTTGATGCCCGTACGCCATAAACAGCGCGACTCCCGTCCGACGTCTCCTTCAGCGCCAGGTCGGTGAAACCGACCTCGGCGAAGTTGTCCACCACCCACTGGGCCGCCCGCGCGCACTCCGACGCCGGATATTGCCGGGGGTCCGCGACCGAGCGGATGGACACCAGCTCGGCGAGGTCCGTGCGGGCCCGGCCCATCAAATCGTCGATCTGAGAACGCATCATGTCGCCGCCACGTCGTCGAGCTTGAGGTCGTCGATGACTTCCTGGAATTCCTCGATGTACTGCGGGCAGTAGACCTTGATGATGATCAGCTGGCCCTGGACCGCCTTGTTGTCGGCGATGACCGGCCGCTGCCCGGGCCCGGCGGCGCCGTTGGTGAGCAGGCCGTAGAGGGTGGCCCGCCGCAGCGCGTTGCCGGGGCTGTCGCAGACCGCGCCGCCGTCGTCGCCCAGGACCCGGACGATCTGATCGGTCGTGGGAACCCGCATACCGGCGGCCGACAGCTGCGATTGCAGCTCCTGGGCCTTCTCCTCGGCCTGCCGTGACTCGTGGGCGCTGCTGAAGGCGAACAGCGCCGTGCCGAAGAGCACGAGGAAGACGATGCCGAGCACGACGTAGGTCACGGTGTTGCTCTTGTGCTGGACCGAGACTTTCATGCGACTGCCTCCTCCGGGTCCGAGGCGGTTTCGGTCTTCCAGTGCGGCTTGCGGAAGCGGTAGAAGAGGTACGGCACGAGCAGGCCGAGCCCGAGCGCGCCACCGGCCACGATGGCCAGATAGGTGCCGACGCTGCCCGAGCCGAACTGCGAGGACGGGACGAAGCCGATGAGCAGGGCGGCCAGCGAGGCCGCGAAGCCGACGCCGCACAGGCCGGTCAGCATGGGCGCCTTGTAGCCGCGCGGGTGGTCGGGGTTGTTGCGGCGCAGCCGGACGGCGGCCACGAACATCAGCAGGTACATGATCAGGTAGACCTGCGTGGTGATCACCGAGAAGATCCAGTACACACTGGACACGTCCGGGATCAGGGCGTACGCCAGCGCGATGACCGTGGTGACCAGGCCCTGGGTGACCAGGATGTTCTGCTGCACGCCGTGCTTGTTGAGCTTCTGCAGGAACGGCGGCAGGTAGCCCTCCTGGCGCGAGATCAGCAGCAGGCCCTTGGACGGGCCGGCCAGCCAGGTCAGCATGCCGCCGAGCGAGGCGGCGACCAGCATGACGCCGAGGATCGGGGTCAGCCACTGCGAGTTGAACTCGGCGAAGACCGCGTCGAAGGCCTGCATGACGCCGGCCGTGAGCGAAAGCTGGTCGGCCGGGACGATCCAGCTGATCGCCAGCGCCGGCAGGATGAAGATGAGCAGCACGAGGCCCATGGCCAGGAACATCGCCCGGGGGAACTCGCGGCCGGGCTTGCGCAGCGAGGACACGTGCACAGCGTTCATCTCCATGCCCGAGTAGGACAGGAAGTTGTTGACGATGAGCACGAGGCTGGACAGGCCGGCCCAGGCCGGGAGCAGGTTGTCGGCGGTCATCGGGGCGGCCGACTCGTTGCCCTGCCCGAGGAACGCGACGCCCAGGATCACCAGCAGGACACCCGGGATCAGCGTGCCGATGACCAGGCCGGCGCTGGCCAGCCCGGCCACGCCGCTGGTGCCGCGCGACGAGACCCAGACACCGGTCCAGTAGCAGACCATGATGACGATCGCGGTCCAGATGCCGCTGGACGCCAGGTCCGGGTTGATGACGTACGCCAGGGTGCTGGCGACGAAGCCCAGCAGGCTCGGGTAGTAGAAGATGGTCATCGCGAACTGGCACCAGACGGCCAGGAAGCCCATCGGCTTCGAGATACCTTCGCTGACCCACTTGTAGACCCCACCGGTCCAGCCGGAGGCGAGTTCCGCCGAGACCAGTGCGGTCGGCAGCAGGAACACGATGGCCGGAAGCAGGTAGAGGAAGATGCTGGCCAGTCCGTAGACCGCCATGGTCGGTGCCGGCCTCAGGCTCGCCACCGAACTCGTCGTCATCAGGGCAAGTGCGACCCAGGAGATGTATCTGACCGCCTGCTGGGTTTTCGCGGCCCTGTCGCCCGTGTTGGCGGGCACATCCGTCGCGCTCATGCTCGGATCATCGGTGGCGCTGGATGCGACGCACCTCACCCTTTCCGAGTGAGTGTCGCTCCCACGAGCATGCCGACGGCGATCGCGACGAGCAGGCCCACCATGTCGGCCACGCCGCCCACGCCCTGGATCGGATTGCCGCCGATCCAGCTCTCCAGCCCGCGCAGGCCATGCGATCCGGGGGTCAGGACGTAAAAGGCGCCGAGATAGAGGACGTACGCCGGGGGAACGCCCCGCCGCCGGCCGAGCCGCAGCGCGACGATCGTCATCACCACCGCGCCGAAGAACGTGCCGAACGGGTCGCCCAGCGCCCGAGTCGCCAGCTCGGCCGCCGCGGCCGTCAAAAGGATGAGGCCGAGTGCCCACGGGAAGTCGCGTGGCGCCATCTGGAAGACGAACATCACCCCGAGCGCGAACAGCACCCATCCGCCCCACACCTCGAACGGGCCGAGGTTGCCGGGCACGGTCACGTCGAACAGCACGCTGGGTGGCATCTGCAGCAGGACGGTGGCGACCAGCGCGCCGAAGGCCAGCACGAGCAGCACTACGGTGCTGTAGATGAGGCGGGCGGCGCCGGCGGTCATACGGTTCATGGCGAGTTCGAGGGCGCCGGCGCTGATCGCGTCGCCGGGGATGAAGTAGAAGAGCGCGGGGACGATGAGCTGGATCGGCCCGCCGTCGAGCACCCCGTTGTCGTACAGCAGAAGCACCACGCCCGTGACGAGCACGGACGCGATGAAGGGCTGGGCCAGGCGCATCCGTCCCGAGACGACGAGGCCACCCACGAGCAGGCCGGTGAGCGCCGAGACGCCGACCTGTTGCCAGGTCGCCTGCACCGAGATGCCGAAGCCGACGCTGAAGAGCACGAGCCCGAGCACTTGCCAGGCCTTGTTCCAGCGGGGAGGCATGGCGGCGATTTGCCGCAATTGTTCCGCTGCCGCTTTTTCGGACAGATCGGGCAGGTCTTGGAGAAGCCTCTTGAAAGCGGTGACCTGATTCAGCGGCGGAACACCAGGTTCCCGGCTGTACGAGTACGCGCGCCCCTCGACCGTGAGCAGCGCCGAATCGGCCAGGAAGGTGACCTCTGCGCAGTAGCCGTAGCGCTTCGCGACGTCGTACACAATCCGCTCGTTGCGCTCTGTGCCCTCGAAGCTGCCGCGCAGCAGCCACTCGACCAGCGGCCCGAGGATCTCCATCGGCCGAAGCTAACCGTGCGCGGTGCGAAACGGATTCATCCGGAACGAAGGATCCCGGCGTACGGAGGCGGCAGCGACCCTGATCGCATGACGGTGACAACGAGCCGGGCCGCGGGCACCGGTGTGCTCCTCGCGGCGTGCGTCTCCGCGCTGGTGGTGAACGCCAACACGTCCGCGGTCACGATCCTGCTCCCGGCGATCAGCCAGGACGTCGGCGCCTCGGTCGACCTTCTGCAATGGGCGGTGACCGGCTACATGCTGGTCGGGGCGGCGGTCATCGTCACCTCGGGCGCGCTCGGCGACGTCTTCGGCCGCCGCAAGATCTTCCTCGGCGGCCTCGTCCTGTTCGTCGCCTCCTGCGCGCTGATCGCGCTGTCGCAGAACGCGGCCGGCGTGATCGCCGGGCGGATGATCCAGGGCGCGGCCGGGTCGACCATCCTCGCCTGCGGGATGAGCCTGCTGTCGGTCGCCTCGTCCGGGGCGGCCCAGATGAAGGCCATCACCATGTGGGGAGCGGCCTCGGCCATCGGCGCCGCCATCGGGCCGCTCATCGGCGGCGTCCTGGTCGGCTCGACCGGATGGCAGGGGCTGTTCTGGATCGACGCGGCGATCGCCGCCGGCTGCATCCCGCTGACCCTCGCGGCCGTACAGGAATCGCGCGACGAACATCGCAGCAAGTCCATCGACATCCTCGGCACCGTGCTCGTCGCCGTGCTGCTGGTCCCGCTGGTGCTGGCGCTCAGCGAGAGCGGCAGCTGGGGCTGGCTCTCCGTGCCGACCATCTCCTGCCTGGTCATCGCAGTCCTCGGCGGCGTCGGCTTCGTGGCCGTCGAGAAACGCGCCGCGGCCCCGCTGGTCGACCTCAAGCTGCTGCGCAACCCGGTGCTGGTCGGCTCGACCATCGCCATCCTGCTCGTGGCCGGCGTCATCAACGCCCTGATGTACCTGCTCTCGCTCTACTTCCAGGACCCGGCCGGGTTCGGCATGACCGCGCTCGAGGCCGGTCTGGCGACGCTGCCCGCCGCCGCCGCGATGATCGCGGTGACGCCGCTGATCACCCCGCTGGCGGTCAAGCTGGGCGGGCGGGTCGCGGTGGCCGGTGGCTTCCTGCTGGCCACGATCGGGGCCGGGGCGCTGATCTTTGTGACGGCTGATTGGTCGTACGCGGCCTTCGTCGTTCCGTTGATCGTCCTTGCCGTCGGTCTCGGCTTCGCCAACGGGCCCGCCTCGTCGGCGTCCACCTCGTCGGTCGACGCCTCGCAGGTCGGGCAGGCCTCCGGCATCTCCAACATGGCCCGCTACGTGGGTGGATCGCTGGCCGTGGCGGCCGCCGCGACCGTCTCCGCCGCCGCCACCGAGAACCATCAGGGCGAACCCGCCGCGGACGCGCTGGCCGCCGGGCTCAGCGCCGCCTCGCTGTTCCTGGCCATCATGTCGGCGGCCGGCATCGCCCTCGTGGTCCTGCTGCGCCGGCACCGCTCCGAGCCCGCGCACGCCGTCCACCTCGCCGCGGCCGCCGCCGCGTCGAGCCACACGATCCCGACCAAGCCCCTGGAAGGTGCATCGGCATGACTGCGAAAGACTTCGCCCGCCGCATGGAGGCCGCGGTGGCGCAGGCGGCCTCGGCCGGCCTGACCGGGCTGCTGGTCACGCCCGGCCCCGACCTCGCCTACTTCACCGGCTACAAGCCGACCGCGATCACCGAGCGGCTCACGCTGCTGATCCTCGACGGCGACCACGACCCGCACCTGATCGTGCCGACGCTGGAACGCCCGGACGCGGCCGCGGCGCCCGGATATTCGGTGGTGGAGACGACGGACTGGGCCGACGGCACCGATCCGTACGAGCCGGTCTCCCGCCTGCTCGACCCGGCCGGCCACTACGCGATCTCCGACAACGCCTGGGCCATGCACCTGCTCGGCCTGCAGGCGGCGCTGCCGCAGTCCCGGTACACGTCGATGACGGCGTCGCTGCCGATGCTGCGGGCGGTCAAGGGGCCCGACGAGGTGGCCCTGCTGGAGGCGGCGGGGGCGGCGGCTGACGCCGCGTACGAGCAAATTAAGGGTGTACGTTTCGCCGGCCGCACGGAAACACAGGTCGGCAACGACCTCGCGGGCTTCCTGCGCGAGCACGGGCACTCCCAGGTCGACTTCACGGTGGTCGGCTCGGGGCCCAACGGCGCCAACCCGCACCACGAGATGGGCGACCGGGTCATCGAAGAGGGCGACATGGTGGTGCTCGACTTCGGCGGCCTGAAGGACGGATACGGCTCCGACACGACCCGTACCGTCCATGTCGGCCCGCCGACCCCGCTCGAGCGGGACATCTTCGACATCGTCCGGGCGGCGCAGCAGGCGGCGTTCGAGGCGGTCCAGCCCGGCGTGCCCTGCCAGGAGATCGACCGGGTCGCCCGCAAGGTCATCACGGACGCGGGCTACGGCGAGAACTTCATCCACCGGGTGGGTCACGGGATCGGGCTGACCACCCACGAGCCGCCGTACATGGTGGAGGGCGAGACCCGGCCGATGGTGCCCGGCATGTGCTTCTCGATCGAGCCCGGCATCTATCTGCCGGACCGCTTCGGCGTCCGCATCGAGGACATCGTCACGGTCACCGAGAACGCGGGCCGCCGGCTGAACAACACCAGCCACGACCTGCACATCGTCGCCTGAGGTGATGATGACCTCGATGCGCTTCCGCGTTGCGGCCGTGGCGGCGGCCGCCACGCTGCTGAGCCTGGCCGCTTGTAGCGGGGACGGCGACGGCGGAGTGGCGCTGCCCTCCACCCGCCCGTCGGTGGAGATCTCCCTCGACCGGCCGCAAGCGACCGGCGAGCCCACCGGCGACGCCGAGCCGACACGGACCCGTACCACCGAAGCTACCCGGACCACCGAAGCCACTCGTACCCAGCAACCCGAACCGACCCGTACGACCGAACCCGAACCGACCCGGACCACCGAACCCGAACCGACCCGGACCACCGAAGCCACCCGCACGCAGGAGCCGGAACCGACCCGGACCACCGAACCGGAGCCGACCCGCACGACGACCGCGGCCGAACAGACCACCAAGGCTCCCGCCCCGGCGACCACCTCGTCCTCCGCTGTCGCGGCCGCTCCCGCCTCGGACGACAGCGACTCCGGCAGCCTGCTCGCCTGGTTCCTGCTCTTCCTGGTCGTGGGCGGCGTGATCGCCGCGGTCCTGATAGTCCGAACCCGCAAGAAGGACTCCTGGGACACCGAACTCGACGGCCTGACCGCCGACACCAGAGCGCTGCTCGACCGGGCCATCCCGCGCGTGCTGGAGACGACCACGTTCGCCGAGCGCCGCCTGGCCTGGCCCCCGGTCCGCGACGACCTGATCGCCCTGATCACCCGCTGGGAGGGCCTGTCGGCCCGAGCCGGCGACGACAGCCGCCAGGCCACCGCGGGCCAGGTCGCGGTCCTGCTGAGAGACCTGATAGCCACCATCGACGACGAGAGCGACGCCCAGGCCGCCGCCCGCGACTGGCGCCTGCTGCGCCCCCAGGTCTACGCGGTCCTCGACGCCCTGAACGCCGAACTGGCCCCACCGCCGCCCCCGGATCCGAACGCCGCCCCCGGCACCCCGCCGCCACCACCCGGCTACGGCCCCGGCGCGCCACAGCCCGGCTACGGCCCACCCGGTCCCGGTGCCCCTCCACCCGGCCCACCCGGACCCGGTGCCCCTCCACCCGGCGCACCTCCACCCGGTGCCGGCGGCTATCCCGGCTACGGCACGCCCTCGCCCGGCAGCGGTCCCGGCTCCGCTCCGCCTCCGCCCGGCCATGGTCCCGGGCCAGGCACGCCGCCGACCGCCCCCGGATCTGCTCCTGGCACGCCGCCGGCCACCTCCGGATCTGCTCCTGACACGCCGCCGGCCGGACCGGACCCGGGCCCGCCGCCGCGGTCGGGGACGGGGCGGGAGCCCGGACCTTGGGACGGGCCACCCCCGTCGGGCCGTCGTCCCGGACCGGAGCCGTCACCCACCTGACCCTGACACCCGTCGACCGGCGCCGATTTCGTGTGCGGCGAGCGCTGAGTTCTCCTGTCCTCGACGGTCTGAGCTTCGAGTGCGGGCCGCCGGCCGGGCGGCCCGCGGGCGAAGGAGCTTGACCATGACCGGCGACGGGATCCGCTACAACGACCGGGCCGAGCTCGAGCGTGCCGAGGTCGTCGAGGGCAAAGGCGTGACCCACCCGCGATACCACGTGCACTACCGCTGACGCCGGTCGGTCCGCCCCGCTGAGTTTGACAGTGGGGCGGACGATCATGGGGTGACTTCCTTCGGCGTGTGCCCGAACTGCGGCCAGGACGACATCATCCGGATCCCGTCCGACAGGTTCTCCGGCCAGGCCGTCAGTGGGGTGGCGGTCAGCGCGTTGCGCCTCGTCCTGTTCGCTCGCCTGATCTGCCTCACCTGCGGGTTCGTGCGTGAATGGGTCGACGATCGCAAGGACCTCGACCTGCTGCGGAAGAAGTTCGGGCGTCAGCAGTAGCTGTCGAGGGTGTTCTGCAGGGCGGTCTTCTCGGCCGACTGCAGGGTGAGGTCCCAGTAGTACTTCACGCCGATCCACATGCGGGCGTACGTGCAGCGGTACGCCGTGCGGGACGGCAGCCACGTGGACGGGTCCTGGTCGCCCTTGGACTGGTTGACGTTGTCGGTGACCGCGATCAGTTGCGGGCGGGTCAGGTCGTTGGCGAAGGACTGGCGCTTGGCGGTGGTCCACGAACTGGCGCCGGAGCGCCACGCCTCGGCCAGCGGGACGACGTGGTCGATGTCGACGTCGGCGGCGGCGGTCCAGGTGGCGCCGTCGTACGGGGAGTACCAGCTGCCCGAGGTGGCGGCGCAGGCCGAGCTGGTGACGACGCTGGAGCCGTCGCGCTTCAGGACCGTCTCGCGGGTGTTGCAGGTACCGCTGATCGTGATCCAGTGCGGGAACAGGTCGCGGGAATATCCGCTGGTGGAGCCCTGCGTGGCGACCGTCAGGGCGTTCAGCTGGGACTGGGCCGTGGTGGCCGAGGGGATGTTCGGCGGGGTGGCCGCGGCCGGGCCGGCGGCGGCGACGGTGAAGGCGACGGCGAGGGTGACGAGCAGGGCGAGGCGGCGCTTCATCTTCAGCTCCCGGGGGACAGGGGATCGATGACGATCAGTCTCGACCCCGGGAGTGAACGTGTGGAGATCCCGTCAGTGTCCTACGTCTGAATGAATGCCGCGGATCCTGCGGCCGAGCCGGCCCGGGTCGGTGGCGATCACCTGGCCGGCGGAGGCCGTGATCAGGTAGGCGAAGGAGATGACGTACAGCCAGCCGATGTAGGTGAAAGCCACGCCGATCGTGCCGAAGCGGGCGGCGCTGACATCCAGGGCGTGCGGCAGGTAGAACGCGCCCACCGGGCGCAGCACCAGCATGACGACTCCGAACAGCAGCGCGCCGGGCGCGAGCAGCCGGGCCGGGATCTGCCGCGCGGTCAGGATCCACGGCACGAACAGGGCGCCGCCGAAGTCCGCGGCCAGGGTCACCAGGGCCACCGTCACCCACGGCGCCGGCGCCTCCAGCGCGGCCCGTTCCAGCAACCGGATGGCCACCACGCTGAACGCGAGAACCAGGACCGCCACCATCCACCGCCAGGCGTGACGGGGGTTGCTGCGCGGGCGGGGCAGGCCCCAGATGGTCGCGTAGACGCGGGTGAACGCGCGGGCCAGGCTGGTCGTCGACACCAGCACGATGAGCGCGCCGATCACGCCGAACGCGTTGACGCTGCTGCCCGAGATGGCCTCGTTCAGCACCTTCGCGACCTCGTCGGGCACCTTCACGACCTCGGCCAGCTTCTCGTCGAAGGTCCGGCCCAGCAGCACCGCCATCATGATCAGCAGCGGGAAGATGGACGTGAAGAGCTGCGCGGCCAGCGTCATGGCGCGATCGAAGATCTCGAGCCGGACGATGGCCGCGAGGGTGCCGAGGCCGACCCGGCCGGGCCAGCGGGTGGACGCCCACGACCACAGGGCTTCCGCCCAGCGCGG
Organism: Paractinoplanes atraurantiacus; assembly: GCF_900215205.1. Lineage (GTDB taxonomy): Bacteria > Actinomycetota > Actinomycetes > Mycobacteriales > Micromonosporaceae > Actinoplanes > Actinoplanes atraurantiacus. Next base: position 134,078 of record NZ_OBDY01000013.1, on the reverse strand, counting down.
CGCGCTGAGCACCGGCCGGGTCGTCACCGTCAGCGGCTGTCGGTGCTCACCGGGGCGAGCGGCGTGGCCGTGGCGGCCTCGGCCGCCGGCTCCGACTCGGCCCGGTTCTTGCGGCGGCCGATCACCACGGCGGCCACGCCGGCCGCGGCCACACCGGCCGCGGCGAGGATGGCGGGCCGGCGCGACTTCGCCTTGCTCTTCTTCCGAGACTTCGTCATGGCTGAATCCTCCGATTCCGTACGGCCGAATTGCCTCACCCGCAGAGGATGGGACGCCTTCAGTCAGGTCTAGGGCGGCGGTGGGGTGGTCGGACGGGGCGTTACTCGTCGTAGCTCTCGTCGTAGTCCCGGCGCACCTCTTTGCCGTGTGCCGTGATCGCGTAGATCGTGATCATGTTGAACGAGATGATCAGCAGGGAGTACACCGGAAACGCGGCGAGGAAGGCCAGGTTGGTCAGGGAGCTCAGGAACGCCAGCACGACGGCGAAGATCCGTCCCCAGCTCGCGCCGGCCAGCAGGCCGAGGCCCACGACGATCTGGACGGCACCGATGATCAGATGCGTCCAGCCCCAGGCCGTCCAGCTCGTGGCGACCAGCAGCCGGGACTCGTCGATGGCGAACAGCTCGTGCCGGAACAGGGCGATGATCCCGAGCGTCACCTGCAGAATGCCGACGATGCCGAGCAGCACCGCGGCGAATACGACCCAGCCCGCCCACGCGGTGACCCGGGTCGGCTCATTCTGTACGGACATGGCCATCAGGGTGAGCCGCCGGGGAAGTATCGGCCTCACCCGTGAGGAATGAGCGGCGTCAGTCGAGCAGGCCGAGCTCGCGCCCCTGGACGACCGCGGCGGCCCTGGTCGAGGCGCTGAGCTTGCGGTAGACGGCCGCGACCTGGGTCTTGACCGTGTTGCGGGAGAGCCGGAGCTCGCCGGCGATCTGGTTGAGGGTGAGGTGGGTCGGCAGCAGGAGCAGCACCCGCTGCTCGGCCGCGGTCAGCCCGGCCGTGCCGGCCCCGGTGTCCGCGGCCGACTCCCGGCCCAGGTCGGCCGTGAGCGCCCGGTACCGCTCGGCGAGCACGCCGGTGGTGGTGAGCTGGTCGAGCGCGAGCCGGGCCCGTACGGCCGCCTTCGACGCCGCCGTATGGTCGCCGGCGTCGAGCGTCACCCGGGAGAGCCGGAGGGAGGCCGCCGCGACCAGCCACGGGAACGGCCGGGCCTGCTCCATGGCCTCGGCCGCCTCGCCCAGCAGCAGGCGGAAGGCGGTGGCGTCGCCGGTCTCGAGGGCCACCCGGGCCCGGACCAGGTGGGTCATGACGGCCCAGCCGTAAGTGCGCGACCCGGGGCCGAGCAGCGCGGCCGACTCCTCGGCGTACGCGGCGGAGGCGGCGCAGTCGTGCTGGTCGGCGGCGTGCCAGGCCAGGCCGGCCAGGGCCAGCGCGGCCGGCACCGGATACTCCGCGCCGGTCCGGGCGGCCCGGGCGAAGCGGGCGGTGGCCAGCACGGTGTTGCCGGTGAACCCTTCGGCCACGCCGAGCAGGACCATCGTCGTCGCGTACCAGGGCGAGCCGGGACGCTCGGCGCGGGCCGCGCGACGGGCACTGCCGAGCATCCCGTCGACACCGCCCGGTGCCAGCGCGGCCCGCAGCCGCTCGACCGCGGCCGCCGTCTTCGCGTCCGGAGCGGCCTGGCCGGTGGCGGCGGTCAGGCAGGCGCCGGCCTGCAGCGTTCGGCCGGCGAACGCGTACACCCACCCCGCCCGCGCGGCGAGCCGGACGTCCTGCTCGACCGCTCCCCGCCCCAGCCCGTCGAGCGCGTCGGCGACCGGCCCGGCCCGGCCCTCGTTGATCAGCCCGCGCCCGTGGCGCAGCACGAGCCGGGTGGTGGCCCGCGTGTCGCCCGCCGCGGCCGCGTGCCGCACGGCCGGTTCGGCCTGGTCACGCCGTTCGAACCAGGTGGCGGCCCGGCGGTGCAGGGCCGGCTCGGCGGCGGGCTCGCGGCGGCGCAGCTCGGCCAGCAACATCTCCCGGAAAACCGGGTGATAGCGGTAGGAACGGGAGGCCGGGTGGATCGGCGCGACGAACAGGTTGCGGACGGCCAGGCCGGCCAGCAGCTGCCCCGAGCCGTGCCGGCGCAGCACCGCGTCGCAGACGCCGCCGGAGAGAGTGTCCAGGGTGGCCGAGCGCAGCAGGAACCGGACGGTGTCGGCCGGCTCGGCCGCCAGCACCACCTCCCGGAAGTATTCGCTGAGGTAGGCGTCGGCCCCGGTGACCTGCCCGGCCGCGCGGACCGCGTCGGAGCGGCCGCGCAGGCTCAGCGCGGCCAGGTAGACGCCGGCCGGCCACCCCTCGAACCGCCGGTTGAGCCCCAGCGCCTGCTCGGCCGGCAGTGCCGTGCCGGTGGCCCGGATCAGGTTGATCGCCTCGGCCCGGGACAGCCGCAGGTCGGACGGCCCGAACTCGGCGCACCGGCCCTGGCTGCGCAGCCCGCCGACCGGCAGGCCGAGCCGGCTGCGGGCGCCGATCGCCAGGTGCGACCCGGTCGGCAGGCTCTCGGCCAGGGCCAGCACGAGCTGCTGGCCGGGGGTGCCGCGCAGCAGGTGGACGTCGTCGATGACCAGCACCTCGGGCGCCGTGGCGGCCAGCCGGGGCACGGCCTCGCCGGCCAGCTCGGACGCGGGGGCCGACAGCGAGCGCCACGTGGCCGGCTCGACCGGGTGGATCTCGCCGATGGCCCGGGCGATGCGGCGCAGCAGCCGGTGCGGATCGCGGTCGGCCGGCTCGGCGGTGACCCAGGCGAAGGACCGCTGGTCGCGGGCGGCCCACTGGCGCAGCGCGATCGACTTGCCATAGCCGGGCGGTGCCACGAGCAGGATCAGGGGCACGTCGTCGCGGACCGCGGCCAGATCGGTGATCAGCCTGCGGCGCGGCACCAGCTCCCCGCGTGTCATCGGCGCCGTGACCCCCGTCCGCCAACGTGAAGCCGGTCGGTGACCGGCGAGATCGAGTAATCATCAGATCGCACACTGTGCAGTCGCCGCAACGGGTCGTCGCACAACTTTTGCCACCCGTGGACCTCATGACCTGGTGACTGTCCGCTCTCGTCATCCACTTACGGAATCACCCAGGTCGGGTGATGTGACTGTTGATGATCGGTAGAAAACTCTGCGTAGACACCGGAGTCCCCGTGGCAGGCCGCGACGCGCCTGGGCGGCACTGGTGCGAACGCAGGCGGGGCGATCGCATATGGGGGTACTGGATGCATGGGGAGATCGCTACCGAGCTGACGACGACCGACGGCGAGCCGATCATGACGATCAAGCTGGAGCCGCCGGGCCTTCCACCGTGGTGGGTGGTCCGCGAGCGACTGCGTGAGCGGCTCGATACCGGGCCGGCCCGCCGTCTCACCGTCGTGACGGGGCCGGCCGGATCGGGCAAGAGCAGCCTGGTCGCCGACTGGACGGCCAGCGGCCACGCCGGCGGCCGGGTCGGGTGGCTCACACTGGAACCGGACGACGACCGTCCCGAGACCTTCTGGTCATATGTGGTGGCCGCCCTGCACCGGGCCGGTGTGCACGTGACCAGCCCATGGCAGGAGGGCGCCGAGCGCTCGTTCCTGGTCCGTCTCGTGGTGGCCCTGTCGGCCCAGCAGGAGCCGGTCGTGCTCATCCTCGACAACGTGCACACGCTGACCCGGGCGTCCATCCTGGACGGTCTGCATTTCCTGATCGAGCACGCCGGCCCGATGCTGCGCTGCGTGCTGGTCGGCCGCACGGATCCGCCGCTGCCGCTGCACCGCTACCGCCTTGCCGGCTCGATCACCGAGATCCGCCACGACGAGCTGGCCTTCACCCCGGCCGAGGCCGACGCGCTGCTGACCGCCCACGGCACCCGGCTCGGGCCGAACGCCGTGGCCGAGCTGACCGAGCAGACGCACGGCTGGGCCGCCGCGCTGCGCCTGGAGGCCCGCGCGCTGCCCATGTCCGGCGACAAGAAGGACGAGCTGGCCGACTACATCCGCAACGAGCTGCTCGGCGAGCAGACCGCGGCCACCCGCGAGCTGCTGCTGCGCACCTGCGTGGCCGAGCGGCTCCCGGCCGGGCTGGCCGTCGAGCTCAGCGTGCGCCGCGACGCCGCCCAGGTCCTCGACCGGCTCGCCCGCCAAGGTGTCTTCGTGACCGCGGCCGCCGGCGGCGAGCGGACCTATGTGCACCACCCGCAGGTCCGCGAGGTGCTGCTGGCCGCCCTGAGCGAAGGACCGGTCGACCGGGTCACCGGCCTGCACCGCCGGGCCGCCCGCTGGTACGCCGGATTCGACCGCTACGCCGAGGCGCTGCCGCACGCCCTGCTCGCGAAGGAATGGGCCCTGGCCGCCACCTCGGTGGTGCGCAGCCTCGGCATCACCGACCTGCTCGACGGCCGGGGCGCCACCGCGTTCACCCCGATGCCGCCCGACCTCGACCGGCCCGAGGCCGCGGTCGTCGCCGCGGCCGTCGCCCACTATCTCGACGACCCCGAAGCCTGCGCCAAACATCTGATGCGGGCCGGCGAGATGGCCGGCGGGCACGACATCTCCCTGCCGCTGAGCCTGGCCGCGGTCGACGTGGCCCGCGCCCGGCGCCACGGCCGGCCCGACGACCTGGCCGCCTCGGCCGAGCTCGCCTGGCGGCTGCTCGACGACGCGCTGGTCACCGGCGTCGCCGTGCCGTCCGCCCTGGCCTCGCTGATCCGGCTCGCCCGGGCCGAGAGCCTGCTCTGGCGGCACGACCTGACCGGCGCCTGCGCGGTGCTGCAACCGTCCGAGAACGACGGAGGCGAGGTGCTGGGCCGGCTCGCCCTGGCCGAGGCCCTCTGCGGCCGCCTGCGCCGGGCCAACGAGCACGCCCGCCGTGCCCTGGATCGCACCGGTGCCGACGACACCCCCGGCGACGCGGCGGCCGACGTGGCCCTGGCCTGGGTGCACACCGACGAATACGACCTGACCGCGGCCCGCGTGCACGCCGAACAGGCGGCGGCGCGGCTCGAGGAACACCCGGACGCCCTGCTTGCCGGGTTGCTGGCCCTGGTCCGGGCCCGCGTGCACCGTGGCGGCGGCGACACGGCCCGGGCCGTCGAGGCGCTCACCGCGGCGCCCGCCGGCACGATGCCGCCATGGCTCACCGAGATGATCGCGGTGACCCGTGACGCGCTGCTCGCCCCCGGGCGGCCGCCGTCGGCGAAGGGCACCACCGCGCCGCACGCCATCGCCGAGGCGCTGGCCGCGGTGACGGCCGGGGAGACGACCCGGGCCCGCAGCGTGGTGGCCTCGCTGGGCGAACGGCCCGGGTTGCCGCTGGACGTGCGGGTCGAGGGCTGGCTGGTCACGGCCGCGGCCGAGCTGACCGACGGGCGTCGCGACCGGGCCCGGCGCGCCCTGCACCGGGCGCTGGCCCTGGCCGAGACCGAACGTCTCCGGCGGCCCCTGCTCGAGACGGCCGCCACGGTGCGGCGGTTCCTCCGCGAGGATCGCGATCTCGCCGTACGCCATGACTGGCTCGGTGCGACCCCGCGCCCCGCAAGCGTGCCGGTCCCCGCCGCCCCGCCGCCTCCGGCGGCGCCGGCCGCCCCGGTCATGGTCGAACCGCTCACCGCGAAGGAGACCGAGGTCCTCGGCTACCTCGCGCAGCTGTTCTCCACCGAGGAGATCGCCCGGACCATGTACGTCTCGGTCAACACGGTCAAGACACACGTGCGCGGCGTGCTGCGCAAACTGGCCGCGACCCGCCGCAACGAGGCGGTGCGCCGGGCACGCGACCTGGGCCTGCTGTAGCTCATCCGGTGGGGGTGACGACCCCCGCCGGGCGAGCCGAGATGCTCAGCGGCATGGGGACGGAGCATGAGATGACCGAGAGTCTTACCAGCGCGCCGGCCGTCCTCCCGTCGTGGCGGGAAACCCCATCGAGGCAACGGATCCTCGAGTTCGTGGCGGTCGCGGTGGCCGGGATCCCGCCCGAGGACCGCATCGCGGTCTTCGACAACGACGGCACGCTGTGGTGCGAGAAACCACTGCCCGTGCAGGCGGACTTCCTGCTGCGCCGCATCGGCGAGCTGGCCGACCGATATCCGGCGCTGCGCAGCCGGCAGCCCTTCAAGGCGGTGTCGGAGAAGGACCACGACTGGCTGGGCGGGGCGATCACCAAGCACTACCAGGGCGACGACGCCGATCTGCGCGAGATGGCGGCGGGTCTGCTTCAGGCGTACGAGGGAACGACGGTCGACGAATTCGCCGAGCTGGCCCGGGACTTCCTCGTCAAAGGCGAACATCCGACCCTCAACCGGCCGTACGCGGACACGGCGTACCAGCCGATGCGCGAGCTCATCGACTACCTGGTGGCGAACGGCTTCAGCTGCTACATCGCGACCGGGGGAGGACGCGACTTCCTGCGTACGGTCAGCGCGGACGTGTACGGCATCCCGGCCGACCGGGTGATCGGCAGCTCGGTGGCGCTCGAGTACCGCGACGGCCGGATCGTGCACACGGCCCGGCTGGACGTCTTCGACGACGGGCCGGCCAAGCCGGTGCGCATCTGGAGCCGCATCGGCCGCCACCCGATCCTGGCCGTGGGCAACGCCAACGGCGACCTGCCGATGCTGCGGGCGGCGGGCGGGGGCCGCCGGGAGCCGCTGCGCATCGTGGTGGTGCACGACGACGCCCAGCGCGAGTTCGCGTACACGGCCGGCGCGACCGAGGCGATCGCGGCCGCGGAGGCGGAGAACTGGGTGGCGGTGAGCATGGCCGGAGACTGGTCACAGGTCTTCGGCCCTCGTTGAGGGGGAAACCGAGGGTGCGCGGGGAGGGCGATCCCCGCGCACCCGAGGTTAGTTTTGGACCATGAAGCTCCTGATTCCGGACAGCATCGCGCTGGACCTCGCCCTGCCTTCCGACGTGACCACGTCCGTCTACGCGGTCGACAAGCCCCTCTCCGACGATCAACTCGACGCGTCCGCGGTCGTCGTGTGGGGCAATCCCGCCGCTTCGCTGAAGGACATGGCCTCTCGGTTGACGAACGTGCGCTGGGTGCAGACCCTGGCGGCCGGGCCGGACGCGGTGCTGGCGGCGGGCTTCGGCGACGACGTGGTGATCACGTCCGGGACGGGACTGCACGACCTGACGGTCGCGGAACACACGTTGGGACTCACGCTTGCCGCGGCGAGGCGTCTCAATTTGCTCGTACGGGCCCAGGTCGGCCACCGATGGGCGCAGGAACTCGGCGGCAATCAGCCGGTGCACGACCCGACCGCGTTCCGCACCCTGCGCGACGCCCAGGTGGTGATCTGGGGCTTCGGCGGCATCGCGGCCACGCTGGCGCCATATCTGACGGCCCTGGGCGCGACGGTGACGGGGGTGGCGCGGACCGCGGGTACTCGGCACGGCTTCGAGGTGGTGACGGAGGAGGCCTTCCCGTCGCTGCTGCCCCGGACGGACGTGCTGATCTCGATCCTGCCCGCGACCTCCGCCACGGCACACGCGCTGAACGCTTCGGTGCTGGCCCTGCTGCCCCCGCGAGCCTGGGTGATCAGCGTGGGCCGCGGGACGACGGTCGACGAGGCGGCGCTGCTGGCGGCGCTGCGCTCGGGCCGCCTCGCGGGCGCGGCGATGGACGTCTTCGAGACCGAGCCGCTGCCGGCCTCGTCCCCCCTGTGGGACGAGCCGAACATCATCATCACACCGCACGCGGCCGGCGGCCGCCCGGTGGGCGCAGCCGGCCTGGTCTCCGCGAACCTTGCGGCGTTCGTCGCGGGAGAGCCGTTGAAGAACGTGGTGTCGCGGTAGCCGGCCTTCTCACCTGTCCATGACGAACGCCGGTGGCGTCCATGGGGGCTGCTCGACCAACAGAGGGCCGGCAGACGGCAGCACCGGGGCCAGGGCGTGAAACGGGGGCTCGGCGGTGGCTGCGTTGTAGTCCTTGAAGTCGCGGGTGGCCAGCAGGGCCACGCCGCCGTGGGTCAAGGGGCGGACCTCCGTGAAGGCTCCCGTGGCGGCCAAGGCTTCGGCGCCGCCCAGGATGGTGGTCAGCTCGGCGGGGACGATGGTCAGCCAGTCGTGGCCGCGCAAGGTCTGGCGGGAGCGGCCGATCGTGTGGGCGGGGTCGCGGTGGGCCTTGACGAAGCCGGGGGTGCGGGGATTCATGGTGTGCTCGATGGCGGTCGCGCCGGTGCCCCGGTAGTAGCCGATCTGACCGTAGCCGGGGTTCGCGCGGTCGGCGAAGGAACACAGGACAGTCGTGGCCTCGATCCTCACCCGGGGCAGCGTAGAGGGCGCCGGGTTTGCCTTGTTCGGGGAGTGAGGGGCGCCTACGATCGGCGGATGGAGCGCCAGGGTTCGGCGGCCATGTCGCGGAGCGCGTTCGCGGCCGTCGTGATCGGAAGCTATCTCGTGGGGGCCGCCTTTCTGGTCGGGGCCCTCCTGGTCTTCTCCGGAGCGGTCACCGTGGCCGGGCTCGGGGAAGGCTCGGTCGTGCAGCGCATCGTGGCCGGATTCGTTGCCCTGCTTCTCGGAGGCGTGACGGTCGCCGCCGCGACCATGAAGCTTGCCGCAGGGCCCGTCACACGGTCCCAGGGCCGGCCCGCCGCCGGCGACAGTTATGGCGAGGTCGTCTCCAGGTCACACCCCGGGGTCGGCGAATTCTAGGGCTACGGGCCGATGAAGCTGACTGTCTCGGTCAGGGGCGCCCGCCCGGTGTGTGCCTGTGGCGCGTCCTGACGTTCGAAACCCACTGAGACGCCGCACAGCAGCACTTGGTCTTCGTGAGCTCCGACCGCTTGGCTGACGGTCTCGCGGTACATCGTCCACATGACCTGAGGGCAGCTGTGCAGTCCTTCGGCCCTGAGCAGCACCATGACGGTTTGCAGGTACATGCCGGCGTCGGCCCACTGGCCGGGTCCCATCGACCGGTCCACGTAGCAGAACAGGACGGTGGGGGCGCCGAACGCCTCCGTGTTCAGGGCGGCGATCTTCATGGGACGGTCCGGGTCGTCGCGGTCGATGTTCAGCGCGGCGTATCGCTGGGTGGCGGCGGCGGAGAAGCGGTCCAGGTAGGGCGGGACCAGCTCGGCCGGGTACATGGGGTATTCCCGTGCGTCGCCCGGGTCCCGCGCCAGCGCCCGGGCTGTCGCGCGCCGCTTCAGGGCGGTCAGGGGCTCGCCGGTGACGACGTACAGGTGCCACGGCTGGAGGTTTCCGCTCGACGGGGCCCGCGCGGCGGCGGCCAGCACGCGCTCGAGCACGGCCCTGGGCACCGGCCGATCGCTGAACGCCCGCACGGAACGGCGGCTGCTCACCGCCTCGTACACGTCCATCGAACGATCATAGGAAGGGAACGTCCATCAGGCTCAGGAGGCGGCTCCGCTACGGTCCGAGTGGAGTCTCATCCCTGCGAGATGAGGTAGGGGCGGTGAGGTCGGCGGCACGATGAGCGCGACGGGCCGCGATGGATGAGGTGAGCGCTGTGGCAGACGGTCTCGGCAAATGGCGTGATGCGGCGCTGGGTGCGGTCTTCCAGGCGCAGGACGCGACGGTTCGGGTCTTCGTCGATGTGCGTGAGGCGGGGACCGGGGCGGCCGGGAAGGCAGCCGGCCGGTTCACTGCGGGGCTGGACGGGCTGGCCGGGCGCGGCGCCGCCGAGCGGGAACAGGCCGCCGCGGGCATGCTCGGGCGGGCCGCGCGGGCCAAGGCCGCGTTCGACGCGGCGGTCATGGCCGTGGCGACCTCGGAGCTGGCCGACCGGGTGGTCGACGCGCAGCTCGAGCGGGTGCTGCGGCCGCTGGTCCGCACGATTCTGGATGATGTGCTCGCCCTGCTGGCCGAGGAGCCGGAACGCATCCAGCCGCTCGTGCGCGGGCAGCGCGACACCATGGTCGACGAGCTCGTCGGCCGTATCCGCAACGGCGCCGCGGCCGGGGACACCGCGGTCGACCGGGTCACCACCCGCGTGCTGCGGCGCGGCGGCGACCCGGTCCCGGTGCCCCCGGCCGACCCGCGGTGAGCGACGCCGCCGGGCGGCCCGTAGTAAGCGACGCCCTGGGCCGGCCCGCGGTGAGCGCGAACGGGCTGGGCCGGCCGGTCAAGGTCTACGCCGGGCCGGTCAGCCGCCTGATCGCCTACTTCATCGACGCCCTGATCGTCACCGGTTTCGGTACGGCCGCCATCGCCGTGCTGGCCCTGGTCGGCGAGGTGGCCGGCATCCTCGTCCGGGAGATGCAGACGCTGCTGGTGGGCGCGTTCGCGCTGGCCCTGCCGGCCGTCTTCGGCGTCTACTGCGCCGTGTTCTGGCTGCTCGCCGGGCGCACCCCGGGCATGGCCCTGCTGGGCCTGCGGGTGGTCACGGCCGGCGGGCGGCCGGTGGGCTGGCTGGCCGCGCTCGTCCGCGGCCTGGTGCTCGGCTATTTCCCGATCGGGGCCGCCTGGATCCTCGTCGACCGCCGCCACCAGGCGATCCACGACAAGATCGCCCGGACCGCGGTGCTGCGCCTGAGTCCGGAATGACGCCCAAGCGCTCGTACCTGCCGGTGATCATCCTGATCGCCACCACCTACGTGCTCGCCACGTCGCTCAGCGGGTACTGGTCCATCTCGATCGTGCTGCTCGTGCAGGTCGGCACCGTCTGGTACGCGCTGCGGGTCTCCGCCATCCGCCGGGGCGTGCGGACCGTGGCCAGCGTGGTGCTGGTGCTGGCCCTGATGACCGCCGCCTGGAACGCGGTCACCGACGCCAACCGGCTGCTCACCGCCGCCACCTTCATCACCAGCAGCGCGCTCTACCTGATCGCGCCGATCGCGATCGTGCGCGACGTGGCCCGCCGCCCGGACGCCGACCGGGAACTAATGTTGGGCGCCCTCTCGGCGTACTTGATGCTCGGAATGGCCTTCGGTTTCGCCTATCGGTGCATCGCGACGCTGCAACCGGGCCCCTTCTTCGGGCGGGGTGTCGGCGACGGGACCTTGGCCGACACGCTCTTCTTCAGCTTCGTCACTTTGACCACCACGGGTTACGGCAACGTCGTGCCGGCGGGCAACCCGGGGCAGACCCTGGCCGTGCTGGAGGCCCTCGTCGGCCAGCTTTTCCTGGTCACGGCCGTGGCGAAGGTGGTGGAGGCGTGGCGTCCGCGACTGTGGCACCGGAGCTCGCCGTCTCCTCCAGAGCAGTCCGGAACGCCCGCGCCGCCGGTGACGCCGCCCCCGCCACCCGCTGAGCGGTGAAGATGGTCCGCCGCGGCATCAGCGGCAGGTCGAGCAGGCGGCACGAGGTCTGCCGGCCGGCCCAGACCAGGTCGGGGATCAGGGCGACCGCGTTGCCCGACTCGACGAGGCGGATGTGGGCCTGCAGGTCGGCGGTCTCGTAGCGTACGTCCGGCTCGAAGCCTGTGCTCCGGCACAGCTGCTCGGCGAAATGGCGCGAGGCGGCGCCGCGTGGCTCCATCACCCACGGCATGTGCCGGGCCTCGGCCAGGGAGGCCACCGGCCGCAGGGCGACCTCGGCCGCGGGCAGGGCCAGGCGGATCGGGTCGGTGGTCAGCGGGCGCCGGTCGAGGCCGGGATGGTGTGGCGCGGCGTGCGCCGGGTATTGCTCTGCGATCACCATGTCGAAGTCGCGGGCCCAGGTCTCGCGCAGCGCCTCCTCCGGTTCGCGCTGCACCATCTCGACCCGGACGTCGGGAAAGCGGGTGGCCATGGCGAGCAGGGTGGCCGGCATCAGCGCGAGCGCCGCCGACTGGAACACCGCGACGCGCACGCGCCCGCTCACGCGCGTCCCGGCGGCCTGCAGGCGGGCCTCGGCGCGCTCCAGGGTGTCGAGGACCTCGTCCACCGACGCCACCAGCACCTCGGCCTGCGGGGTGAGCTGGACCCGGCGCCCGGCCTTGCGCAGCAGCGGCATGCCGGCCTCCTTCTCCAGCTGGCTGAGCTGCTGCGACACGGCCGACGGGGAGAAGTTGAGTGCCTCGGCGACGGCCGCGATGGTGCCGCGGATGGCCAGCTCGCGCAGCAGCACCAGACGCCGGATCTCGAGCATCGGAACCCCCGTACGAAGCGTAAGAAGAAGTGAATAGTACTCGTCATGAACCGTCGCTTTTCCTGAACGGAACTCGGAAGGACACTTTCGGCATGACTGACGTCGCCCACTCCCCGGCCAGCACCCCGGCCGCGGACAACGAACTCGCCGACGAGGCGGTTGCCCTGGTCCGCCGCTGGCTGCACGAGGCCGCGACGATCCCGGTGGGCGGTTCCGCCGCGCAACTCGCCGGCGTCCTGAAGGACCCCAAGGGCCTCGCCTTCGCGGTCGGTTTCGTCGACGGCGTCGTCCGCCCCGAGGACCTGAAGGTCAGCGCCCGCGCCCTGCACGCGCTCGCGCCGGACGTGCCGCGCTTCCTGCCGGCTCCGCTGCGGGCCGCGGTTCGCCTGGGCGGCACCCTGGCGCCGGTCATGCCGGGCGTGGTCGTGCCGATCGCCCGCCGCGTGCTGCGCCGCATGGTCGGCCACCTGATCGTCGACGCCACCGACGCCAAGCTCGGCAAGGCCATTTCCAAGATCAAACGCCGTGATGTACGCCTGAACGTGAACCTGCTCGGCGAGGCCGTCCTCGGCCGCGGGGAGGCCACCCGGCGCCTGCGCGAGACCGAGCGGCTGCTGGGCCGCGACGACGTCGACTACGTGTCGATCAAGGTGTCGGCCACCGTCGCCCCGCACAACCCGTGGGCGTTCGACGAGGCCGTCGGTCACATCGTCGAGCAGCTGACCCCGCTGTTCCGGCTGGCCGCCACCGCGCGCACCAAGAAGTTCGTCAACCTCGACATGGAGGAGTACAAAGACCTCGATCTCACCATCGCGGTCTTCACCCGCCTGCTCGAGAAGCCGGAGCTGCGTGACCTCGAGGCGGGCATCGTCCTGCAGGCGTACCTCCCGGACGCCCTCTCCGCGATGATCCGCCTCCAGGAGTGGGCACGCGAACGCCGCGCGAGCGGCGGCGCCGGCATCAAGGTCCGCCTGGTCAAGGGGGCCAACCTGCCGATGGAGCAGGTCGAGGCCAACGTGCACGGCTGGCCTGTGGCCACCTGGAACACCAAGCAGGACAGCGACACCAACTACAAGCGCGTCCTCGACTACGCCCTGCACCCCGACCGGATCGGCAACGTCCGCCTGGGCGTCGCGGGCCACAACCTCTTCGACGTCGCGTACGCGTGGCTCCTGGCCGGTCGCCGCGGCGTACGGCCGGGAATCGAATTCGAGATGCTTCTCGGCATGGCCGAGGGCCAGGCCGAGGTGGTCCGGCGCGAGGTCGGCGGTCTGCTGCTTTACACACCGGTCGTACGCCCGGAGCAGTTCGACGTCGCCATCGCGTACCTGATCCGGCGGCTCGAGGAGGGCGCCAGCAGCGACAACTTCATGTCGGCGGTCTTCGAGCTGGACAAGAACGAGGCTTTGTTCGTCCGCGAGCGGGACCGTTTCCTGGCGTCTCTCGCGGCGCTCGATGAAACCGTCCCGCCGCCGCACCGCGTGGCCGACCGGTTCGCCGCCGTCGCCCCCTCGAAGCCCGGCCACTTCGAGAACACCCCGGACACCGACCCGTCCGTCGCGGCCAACCGCGACCTGGTCCGCGCGGTCCTGGCCCGGGTGCCCTCGTCTTCGCTCGGTGTCGAGACCATCGACGCGGCCCGGGTGACCACCGAGGGCAAGCTCGACTCCCGGCTCAACGCCGCCGTCGGCGCCGCCGCCTCCTGGGGCGCGCTGTCCGGCAAGGCCCGGGGCGAGATCCTGCACCGCGTCGGCGAGGCCCTCGAGGCCCGGCGGGCCGACCTCATCGAGGTGATGGCGTCCGAGACCGGCAAGACGGCCGACCAGGCCGACCCCGAGGTGTCCGAGGCCATCGACTTCGCCCACTACTACGGCGAGCTGGCGGCCGGTCTCGACGATGTCGACGGCGCCACCCACGTGCCGGAGAAGCTGACGCTGGTCACGCCGCCGTGGAACTTCCCGGTGGCCATCCCGGCCGGCTCGGTTCTGGCCGCCCTGGCCGCCGGCTCGGCCGTGGCGCTCAAGCCGGCCGGTCAGGCCGAGCGATGCGGAGCACTGCTCGCCGAGATCATCAAGCCGGTCCTGCCCGACGCCGACCTGCTCACCCTGGTGCAGGTCGAGGAGCAGGCGCTGGGCCGCCAGCTCGTCGGTCACGCGCTGGTCGACCGGGTGGTGCTGACCGGGGCGTACGAGACGGCCCAGCTCTTCCGTTCCTTCCGCCCCGACCTGCCCCTGCTGGCCGAGACGAGCGGCAAGAACGCCATCATCGTGACCCCCAGCGCCGACCTCGACCTGGCCGTCAAGGACGTCGTCGCCTCGGCCTTCGGCCACGCCGGGCAGAAGTGCTCGGCGGCGTCGCTGGTCGTGCTGGTCGGCTCGGTGGCCCGCTCGCAGCGCTTCCGCCACCAGCTGATCGACGCGGTGGAGTCGCTGACGGTCGGCTGGCCGTCCGACCCGGAGAGCCAGGTCGGCCCGGTCATCGAGCCGGCCGCGGGCAAACTGCTGGACGGCCTGACCAAGCTCGGCGCCGGCGAAAGCTGGCTGCTGCAGCCGAAGCAGCTCGACGACAGCGGCCGCCTGTGGAGCCCCGGCGTCCGCGACGGCGTCCGCCGCGGCTCGGAGTACCACCGCACGGAGTACTTCGGCCCGATCCTCGGCATCATGACCGCGTCCACCCTGGACGAGGCGATCGACCTGGTCAACGAGGTCGACTACGGCCTCACGTCGGGCCTGCACACCCTCGACCCGGCCGACCTGGGCACCTGGCTCGACCGCATCGAGGCGGGCAACCTGTACGTCAACCGCGGCATCACCGGCGCCATCGTCCGCCGCCAGCCGTTCGGCGGCTGGAAGCGCTCCGCGGTCGGCGCCGGCACGAAGGCGGGCGGCCCGAACTACCTGGTGGGTCTCTCCCACTGGGCTCCCGCGCCGTCCACCTCCGAGGCCACGGTCGACCACCCCGAGGTTCGCAAGCTGCTGGCCTCCGTCGACAGCGAGTTCGTCGCCCGCGCCGCCCGCAGCGACGCCGCGGCCTGGGCCGACGAGTTCGGCCAGCTGGCGGACGTGTCGGGCCTGTGGGCCGAGCGCAACGTGCTGCGCTACCTGCCCGTCCCGGTCTCGATCCGCCTGGCCGAGGGCGCCCCGGTCGCGTCCCTGGCCCGCGTCGTGGCCGCCGGGCTGCGAGCCGGAGCACCGCTCCGCGTCTCGTCGGCGGTCCCGGTCGACCTGCCGGTGGAGGTCACGGTCGAGGACGACGCCACGTGGGCCCGCGGCCTGGACGGCGTCAGCCGCGTACGCCTGATCGGCGGCTCCTTGTCCCAGGTCACCGCGGCCACCGGGGGCCGCCCCGACCTGGCCGTCTGGCACGGCCCGGTCACCGAGGCCGGCCGCATCGAGATGCTCCCGTTCCTGCACGAGCAGGCGGTGAGCATCACGGCTCACCGCTTCGGCAACCCGGACCGCCTGGCCACCACGGCCCTGTAACGCACCACCGCCGAGGCCCTTCCCACCGTTGGCGGTGGGGAGGGCCTCGTCAGAGCCACATGGTCAGGTTGAGCATGTTGCCGTCGGGGTCGAGGACGTGCGCGACCCGCTGACCCCACGGCATGTCATTGGCCGGGCCGGGCACGGTGCCGCCGGCCGACTCGACCACCGGGAGCAGCGCGTCGACGTCAGCGACCTCGGCGCTGAGGATGACGCGAACCGGGGCGCCGATCTCGGTGTTGTCGTTCTGCGCGAGGCCGAGCCTGGTGGCGCCGAGGCGCAGCTCGACATAGAAATCGGGGCTTTCGTCGAGGGTCTGCTCCGCGCCGAGCACCTTCTCGTAGAAGGCGCGCAGCCGGGGCAGGTCGGGAGTGCTGACGATGGGCTGAATCGAGGTCATGTTGGGGTAGACCGCGCGACCGTCCGGAACTCATCGGCTCAGTCCTCATCGCCTCAGTCGAGGCAGAACTCGTTGCCCTCGACGTCCTGCATCACCTGACACGACTCGTTCTCCTCGTCGGCCAGCAGGAGTTGGCCGCGTTTGGCGCCCAGCGCCTCCAGGCGGGCGCACTCGGCCTCGAGGACGGCCAGGCGCTCGGCACCGACCAGGCCGGTGCCGACGCGTACATCCAAATGCACCCTGTTCTTGACGACCTTGCCCTCGGGAACGCGCTGGAAGAAGAGCCGCGGCCCCTCCCCGGTGGGGTCGACGATGGCGAACGACGCATCGGGCTCCTCCGTCGCCGGGGGCTCCACGTAGCCCAGCACCTCGCACCAGAAGCGGCCGACCCGCACGGGCTCAGCACAGTCGAACGTGACCTGAAACTTCCTCACCGACGCCATCGGGCCACCATAGTTGCCCGCTGCCATCGTCCGACATCCGTCAATCGCAGCCGGCGACGGCAGCCCTTGCCTTGGCGAGCGCCAGCGCTTGGCGAGTGGCACAACCGTGCCGCCACCAGTTCGGGAGCGGATCGATCACGCGCTTGGGCGCGGTTGTCCACGACGCCACCGCCTGGCCGAGCCGCGCTGTCGCCTGGAGAGGGCTGATTGTGTTCATGGGCTGCCTATGCCAAAGATGGCACTCGGTGGTCATTCGACTACGGTGCGTCAGCTGGGGCGAGCGTGCCGGAGGCCGGTGTCCACCCTCCTATGGGGGCGCCGGTATCTCCGGCTCCCCATGACGCCCGCGAATCCGAAAGGCCCACGACCATGCGCAGAACATCGCCCCGGCTGTCGTCCACGGTGGCCGACAATCCACCGGCCCCCGCGGCCGGCACCCTCCCCGGGGACCCGCCGCTGCCGTCGTACCCCTGGCTCGACGAGCAGCCGAAGGCGTCGCTCGCCAGGCAGCGGGTCACCACGACGCCCAAGCCGTGCCGGAGCAACGGGGCGGACGAGTCACCGACCAGGGACGAGGTGCTCCGCCGAGCGCGCTCCTGGCTCGCCGTCGTCGTTCCGTACAGCCAGAACCGCTGCTACAGCAACGAATACGGCTGCTACCGCACGGATTGCTCCGGCTTCGTCTCGATGGCCTGGGGCCTCGGCGGTTCTGGCCAGGGACACTGGACCGGCAATCTGCACGAGAAGTCGCATGTCATCGCCCGCGGGGCGCTCCAGCCGGGCGACGCCCTGCTGCGGCACGTGGGTGATCCACACCAGGACCACGTGGCGCTGTTCGAACGCTGGGCCGACGCCGCACACACTCGTCCGATCGTGATCGAGCAGACCGGCTCGCACGACACGGTCCGGAGCACCTGGCGGCCGGTGCACGCCAGCCGGTACACCCCCGTCCGCTACGACCACATCAAGTCGGTGACACCGCCGCCCCCGCCGCCGCCGCGCATCGGCGTGCTCACGACCGACGGTGTCGCCTTGGTGAAGGAGGGTGGCCTCAGCGCTAAGTGGGTCACCGAGTACAAAAATGTCCAACTGCTGGCGCTGGCCGGTGACCGGATCGGTGTGCTGACGGCTGACGGTGTCGCCTTGGTGAAAGACGGTGGCCTCAGCGCCCGGTGGGTCACCGAGTACAAGGGCGTCGAGCAGTTGGTTCTGGCGGGTGACCGGATCGGTGTGCTGACGGCTGACGGTGTCGCCATGGTGAAAGACGGTGGCCTCAGCGCCCGGTGGGTCACCGAATACGAGGACGTCGAGCAGTTGG
>NZ_OBDY01000013.1:84356-116379 GCF_900215205.1 Paractinoplanes atraurantiacus | reverse complement strand
AGCGCCCGGTGGGTCACCGAATACGAGGACGTCGAGCAGTTGGTTCTGGCGGGTGACCGGATCGGCGTGCTCACGACCGACGGTGTCGCCATGGTGAAGGACGGTGGTCTGAGCGCCGAGTGGATCACCGAGTACACCGGTGTGCGCCAGTTGGCGCTGGCCGGTGACCGGATCGGCGTGCTGACGGCCGACGGCGCGGGCCTGGTCAAGGAAGGCGGCCTGAGCGCCGCGTGGGTCAAGGAGCATTCCGGGGTACGCCGGCTCGTGCTCAGCTGATCCGCGACCGGTCCCGGGCACGCGGGAGAGCCGTTTGCCCGGGACCGGTGGGGTCAGGCCGCTTCGCGGAGGGGGACCTGGCCGGCTCGGAGGACGTTGGCGGGGTCGTAGCGTTCGGCCAGTTCGGTCAGGCGGGCCAGGGTGGGCGGGTCGTAGGAGCGGGCCGCGCGGTCGGGGGCTGTGGAAGCGCCCAGGTTGGGCAGGGCGCCGCCGGTGGTCCAGGGGGACAAGGCCGCGCGGACTTGTGCAGCGTGGGCCGGTACCGCCTCGGCGATGGGTGGGGCCAGGACGCCGATGGTGATCAGGGTGAAGGCGGCGTCTCGGTGGCACAGGGCGCTGGGATGGTCGGGGGCGGAGGCCAGGGCGCCGCCCAGGTGGCGCAGCTCGACGATCACCTGCGGGGAGCCCGATGACGGGCCGGCCGCGGCCAGCAGGGCGTCGGCGGCCTCGGTGGGCAGGCTGTGGAGCAGGTCGGTGGCCTCGTGGACCGGCATCGGGTCCGTGGGGTCGGCGTGGATTGAGCCGATGGCGGCGTACGGGATGGTCCGCACCGTGTCGATCAGCGGGGTTGCCGCTGCTCGCATGGGTGCCAGTGTGTCGGCGCCGGCCGCGTCGGTGCCGGTCCAGGCGAAGCGGACCGCTACCGTGAATTTGCCGGCCAGCGGCGGCGGGACGCCGGGCAGGGGCGGGAGTTGCAGGAAGGCGAGCGACGTGGTGGCCTCGATCGGCAGCGATGAGGTCCACGAGCGCCAGGCGTGCAGGACCGTGTCGGCGTCGGCGCCGTCGAAGTACAGCGCGCCGGCGTAGAGCGTCGGCAACGGGACCAGGTCGAACTCGAGGGCGGTGACGATGCCCAGGGCGCCCTTGCCGCCGCGGACACCCCAGAACAGGTCGGGCTCCTCGGTGGCGGTGACTCGGCGCAGGACGCCGTCGCCGGTGACGATTTCGATGGCTCGTACGCGGTCGGAGGCCCAGCCGAAGGTGCGGGCCACCGGGCCGAGGCCGCCGCCGGTGGTGTAGCCGACCACGCCGACGCCGGGGGCCGAGCCGCACAGTGGGGCCAGGCCGTGCGGGGCGGCCGCGTCGAGCACCTGCTGCCAGCGGACGCCGGCGCCGACCCGGGCCCAGCCGTCGGGGTGCACCACGCACTCGTCGAGGCGGCCGGTGTGCACGAGGATCGCCCCGTCCAGGGTGTCGGCCAGGCCGTGGCCGGTGGCCTGCACGGCGATCGGGCGGCCGGTGGAGGCGGCGTAGCGGACGGCGGTGACCACGTCCTGCGCGTCGCGGGCCTCCACGACGGCGGCGGGCGTGGCGGTGATCGCGGCGTTGAAGCCGGCGGTCAGCGCGGCGTACAACGGCTCGCCGGGCCAGGCGACCGTGCCGGTAAGGCTGCGGGCCAGGTCGTCGACGGTGATCATGGTGGTCCTTTCAGGGTTTTCGGTGAAGACACCCTGACTGTGCCGGTGACCGCTTGCGGTTCGCTTAAGAACGGCCTTGCGGAATCCTTGCGGCCAATTCTTCGAGGAGCGGGTCGTACGAACCCCAGCACGCGCCCGCGGTGCCGACGACGATCTGCCGTCCCTCGTAGGGGAGCAGGGACGCGTGGGCCGCGGCCGGGTCCTCGTCGAGGGCGAGCGCGCTCCACCCCCGTACGGCCAGAAGAGAGTCAGTGGTCCAATCGAGCGGAACCACGTCGGGCCAGCGACGGCGCAGCCGTCGGGCCTCGGAGACGTCGCCGGCCTCGGCGGCGGCGACCACCGCGAGCGCGTGCATCAACGGCATGCCGAGATCCTCCGCTATGTCCACGAGGGAGCCCACGACGTCGCCGAGCCGGCCCTCGTGGCGGCGGAAGGTGAAGTCGTGCAGGGCGCGGCAGAACTGGGCGCCCCACATGCTGGTCTGGCGGTACTGGTCGTAGGCCTGGGCCGACAGCTCCTGCGCGGTCTCCCAGTCGCCGCTCAGCATGCGGCGGCCGGTCTCCTGATAGAGCAGATGCGGCCGTACGTCGGGGCCGGTCAGGCGGGCGCCGAGCCGGGTCGCCGCGGCCAGGTCGGCCGCGAACCCGTCGGCGTCGCCCAGGTGCAGCCGGAGCGGGCCGCGGTGCAGAAGCATGAAGAACCGGGTACGGACCGGAACGGAAGACGCGAGAGCCTCGTCGACGGCCGCCAGCCACCGCGCGGGCCGGTCCGGCGAGCCCCAGGTGGCGATCAGGTAGTTGTTCAGGGTGCGCCCGAGCAGGACCGGATCGTCCAGCGTGCGGGCCAGTTCGACGGCCTGCTGGGCATGGCCGGCCCCGGCGGAGGCGCTGTACGCCAGCTCGACCCCGAGCGTGCCCAGCAGCCGCGCCCGGTCGCGGGGGCAGGCCCCGTCCAGCAGATCCTCCAGCAGGGCGACCATCGCCTCGTCGACGACGCCGTAGTCGCGCCAGTTCCACAGGGTGACCCCGCCCCACACGCTGGCCGCGGCCGCGAGCCGCTCCCGGTCGCCGAGCCGCCGGGCCACGGTCAGGGCCTCGGCGACCACGTCCTGGGCCTCGGTGAGCAGACCGGCCCGCAGCAGGTCGTCGCCGAGCGCCACGAGCAGCTCGTGGCGCAGGGCCGCGTCGGCGCCGGACAGCGACAGCGCCCGCCGGGTGTGCCCGGCCGCCTCGGCGTGCGCGTGCTGGTCACGGGCGGCTCCGGCCGCCTGCTTCGCGTACTCCAGCGCGGGCCCGGCCCCTGTCACCGGAACGGCCTGGAAGTAGTGGTGGGCGAGCCGGTCGACCTCGGCTCCGCTGTCCCGCAGGGCCGCGGCGACCCGTGCGTGCAGCCGGGCCGCCTCGATGCGGCTGAGCCCGGCCAGCAGCGTCTCCCGGACCAGCGCGTGGCTGAAGCGCCACCGCCACTCCGCCGGTGACGCTTTCAGCACCCGGCTTGTCACGGCCGGCTCCAACTGGGTGATCACGTGCGCGGCGTCGGCGCCGGACGCGGCCTCCAGCAGGGCCAGGTCGGCGTCGCGGCCGATCACGGCGGCCAGGCGCAGCAGCTCCACGGTGGCCGCGGGCAGCCGGTCGAGGCGCCGGCTCAGCACGTCGCGCACCGACGGCGGCAGCACGTCGGCCCGGCCCTCGGCCGCGATCAGCTCGAGAAGCTCCCCGGCGAAGAACGGGTTGCCGTCGGTGCGCTCGTGCACGGCCTCGGCCAGTTCACCGGCGCCCAGCTCCCGGATGTCGGCCGCGGTCAGACCGGCCAGCTGCAACCGCTGGGCGCGCGGCTCCCGGGCCAGCGCGGCCAGGCACTCGACCACGGGCGGCGGAAGTTCCTCACCGAGGGTCCGGACGGTCAGGACCACCAGCAGCCGTACGCCGTCGAGATGCCGCGACAGCAGGGCGAGCAGCCCCAGCGACGTCGTGTCGGCGGCCTGCACGTCGTCGAGGACGACCAGCAGCGGCGTGGCCGTCGCGGCGGCCGCGAGCCGGCGGCGCAGCTCGTGGAAGAGCGCGAACGTCGACTGGTCGGGATCGGCGTCGTCACCGGCGTGCAACGGTCCGCCGCCGAGCCGTTCCAGCACCTGGAGCCACGGCCACAGCGGCGGCACGCCGGCGTCGTCGGCGCAGCGGCTCCACACCGAACGCCAGCCCTGCGCCCCGGCCAGCGACGCGGCCGCCTCGGCCAGGCGGGTCTTGCCGATGCCGGCCTCACCCTCCAGGACGATCACGGCGCCGCTGCCCCGGGTCACCCCGCCCAGCACTTCCCGTAGGCGGGCCAGCTCGTGAGCGCGCCCGACCAGCGGCCGCTCGTCGGCCGCCCGGGTGTGTCCGCGCGGCGCCGGCAGTTCCTGGCGCAGCACGGCCTTCTCCAAAGCCTTCAACTCCGGGCCGGGGTCGATGCCGAGCTCGTCGGCCAAGGTCCGGGCACATCTCTGGTACGCGTCGAGCGCGTCGCCCTGGCGCCCGGCCGCGTAGAGCGCCTCGATCAGCGCGGCCCAGAGCCCCTCGCGCAGAGGGTGCTCGGCCACCAGGCGTTCCAGCTCGGCCACCGCCTCGCCGCCGCGGCCGTTCCGGCTCCACGCCGCGGCCCGCCGTTGCCGGGCGAGCAGGTGCAGCTCGGTCAGCCGGGCCCGCTCGGCGGCGACGACCGTGTCGCCCGGCAGGTCGGCCAGCGGCTCGCCGCGCCACAGGTCGACGGCCTCGGTCAGCAGCCGGGCGTCGCCGTCGTGGGCCGCCGCCTCGAGGAGCTGGGGAAGCCGTACGAGATCAAGCTCCGCATGGCCCACCTGCGCGAGATAGCCGGGGGAGCGGGTCGCGATGAGGTCCTTGCCGAGCAGGCGGCGCAGCTGGGAGACGTACGCCTGAACGGTGTTGACCGATCCCGGAGGGGGAGTGTCGCCCCAGAGAGTGACCACGACGCGGTCCATGCTGACCACCCGGCCGGCCTCGCTGAGCAGGAGCGTCAGCAGGGCTCGCGGTTTGGCCCCGCCCACCTCGATCGGCGTCCCGTCGTCGGACCGGACCTCGAGCGGCCCGAGAAGGCGGAAGCGCATGCGGTCACGGTAGAGCGACCCCTCGGCCCTCAGCATCCCACTTTCCGACACCGATCCCGGAACCGGTACCGGCGACTAAAGGACCTCTCCGATGACCGTTCGGGCAAGGACGGATCCGGAACCACGGCGAGATGTCCGATCGCTGGCGATTCACGCATCGGCATGCCTTGACATGCCAGGGCGTCTATTGCTTCCTGTGATCCAGTTTGTTGCCTCCCCGTTAACGGAAGGACCCACCGCATGCGCCTTAGGCGTCTGTTCGCCGTCGGGCTGACCGTGGTCACCGCGGCCTCGCTCACCGGCACCTCTGCCTCAGCTTCACCCTCCACGGCAACCAAGAGCGCTCCGTCGCTCGGCGCCAACGTTACGATCTTCGACCCCAGCACGCCGATCGCCGAGATCCAGGCCAAGCTCGACGCCGCACACGCCCAGCAGGTCGACAACGAGATGGGCACGCAGCGGTACGCGTTCCTGTTCAAGCCGGGCACGTACGGCACCGACGAGCACCCGCTGCAGATCAAGGTGGGCTACTACACCGAGGTCTCCGGCCTCGGCGCGTCCCCGTCCGACGTCGTCATCAACGGCAAGGTGGAGGTCTACAACCGCTGCCTGGCCGACGGTGGCACCAGCAACTGCCTGGCCCTGGTCAACTTCTGGCGGACGCTGTCCAACCTGTCCATCAAGGTCAACGGGGCCGGCCAGGACGGCTGCCGGGCCGGCGCGAACTTCTGGGCGGTCTCCCAGGCCGTCTCGATGCGCCGGCTCCAGGTCGACGGCGGCTTCACGCTGATGGACTACTGCACCGCCGGTCCTCAGTACGCGAGCGGCGGCTTCATCGCCGACTCGAAGTTCGGCAACGTCACCAACGGCTCGCAGCAGCAGTGGCTCACCCGCAACAGCAGCGTCGGCCAGTGGTCGAACGCCGTCTGGAACCAGGTGTTCGCCGGTGTCGAGGGCGCGCCCGACGACGCGACGTTCCCGAACCCGCCGTACACCACCCTGGAGAAGAACCCGCTCAGCCGGGAGAAGCCCTACCTGTTCGTCGACGCCAAGGGCAAGTACAACGTCCGCGTCCCGTCGGCGCACCGCAACACCAGCGGCACGTCGTGGGCGGCTGACCTGACCGAGGGCCGGACGATCCCGCTCAGCGACTTCTTCGTCGCCAAGCCGTCCGACCCCGAGTGGCTGATCAACGCGCAGCTCCTGCTGGGCAAGAACCTGCTGCTCACCCCGGGCGTCTACAACGTCGACCAGACCATCCAGGTCCGGCGGCCCAACCAGGTCGTGCTCGGCATCGGCCACGCCACGCTGACGGCCGTCAACGGCGCCACGCCGCTGAAGGTCGCCGACGTGCCCGGCGTGATCGTCGCCGGTGTCACCATCGACGCCGGTACCAAGGAGTCGAAGACGCTGCTCCAGGTCGGCGACAAGCACGGCCTGAAGATCAGCTCGCCGAGCAACCCGACGACCCTGAGCGACGTCTACTTCCGGGTGGGCGGCCCGCACATCGGCAAGACCGACACGGCGCTCGAGGTCAACAGCGACAACGTGCTCATCGACCACACCTGGGTGTGGCGCGCCGACCACGGCGTCGAGGGTTTCTCGGGCGACACCGAGCGATGGAACACCAACACCGGCCGCTACGGCGCGATCATCAACGGCGACAACGTCGTGGCGACGGGCCTGTTCGTCGAGCACTTCCAGAAGTACAACACCGTCTGGAACGGCGAGAAGGGCACCACGGTCCTCTACCAGAACGAGCTTCCGTACGACCCGCCGACGCAGGCCGACTGGATGAACGGAAAGGTCGAGGGCTACGCGGGTTACAAGGTGGGTGACAAGGTGCGCAACCACACGCTGTACGGCGGTGGCGTGTACGTCTTCAACCAGAACAACCCGTCGATCCACACCGAGAACGGCTTCGAGGTACCGAACCGTCCCGGCGTGAAACTGCACCACATCATGACGGTCAACCTGGCCGCCGGCACGATCGACCACGTCGTCAACGGCGTGGGCGAGGCGGCGGACACGACCAAGATCGGTGTGCCGGTCTACATCAACGAGTACCCGGCGCCGTGATCTGTTAAAGGGATGGGCCCGGAGCGATCCGGGCCCATTTTCATGGATGTCTCCTGGCGGGGAAAGACACCCATCCCACTTGTCATTCTGCCTTGATCAACGGGCTTCGCCACTGTCCTATCGGCCAGAACCGGTTCTGTCCAACATCTGCCACCTCACCGGAGGACGGCGCCGATCTCCCGCATGCCGGCCAGGACCTCGGCGGTCCGGTCACCCTGGGCGGGATCCCAGTTGGTCAGTACGGCGTACGGCTGCTCTGCTCTGAAGCCGACGTCGGCCCGGATCCCGTCGTCCGTGCCGGTCTTGTTGCCGAACTCGGTGGGGTGCCACAGCGGGTCGGCGTGCCAGGCGCTCGCCACCATCGACAGGTCGGTGTTGGTGCCCAGCCAGGCCCGCATCCGCCGCTCGACGCCGGTTTCACCAGTGGCTACGCGCTGCATGAGAGCGGCCAGCTCCCCGGCGGACCCCGTCGAAAGGGTGGGCGGGTGGTGGGGTTCGCGCTTGTTGCGTACGAAATCAAGCAGTGCCGTTTGTTGGAAGTTCAACCCGTCGATGGTGTCCAGGCCGATCCGCTGGAGCAGCACGTTGGTGGCGTAGTTGTCGCTGACCGCGGCGATCAGCGCCGCCACGTCGGCCGCGGGCAGCGCCTCCACGGCCAGCAGATGCCAGAGGCCCGAGTCGGCCACCGCGAGCGCCGGATCCCGCCGGAGCAGCTCACCGGGGTCGAGCTCACCGGTCTCGAAGCGCCGCGCCGTCTCCATGAGCAGCAGCAGCTTGCCGATGCTGGCCGTCCGCAGCTTCCGCCCGGCCTCATGCTCGGCCAGCCCCGGCACCGAGATCGACCACCGGACCTCCGGCGTAGCGGCCACCACCCGGTCGACAACTTCCTGAACACCCATGATCAGACCTTAGAGCGGCGGCAGCATGCCCTCGCCGCCGCAGGGCCCGCAGACGTGGAAGACGGGAGCACCGAGATAGCCGGCCGGCGTGGAGATCTTCCCCGCCCCGTCACACCGGGGACAGGGCAGCCACCCGGCCTCGATGAGCCGCCGGAACCGCCCCTCCTCCCGCCGGCGCGCCCACCGCTTCCTCAGTTTTCGGGCGCCGGCCAGCCCGGCGACGACCCCGGCGACGACGAGCGTCAATCCGAAGAGGTCCATGCCGCACGGTAGCGCCTCCGCCCCGGCCCCGTCGGCCTTCGGCGACCGCTTAATACCGCTTTCACATAAGCGCGGAGTGTTTTCGTCATCGACACAGCCAGTCATCGGTCCTGATACGGGCGGCCCGCAGCCTTGATCGCATGAAGCCGATCGACCGACCCCGCGCGTCCCACTGGGCCGCCGACCTGATCGACGTGGCGGCCGTGTTCTTCGCGGTCGGCACGGCCCACCTGTTCGTCACGCTGCTGGGCGAGCGTGCCCACGGCGAGGCGATGCTGGTGGCGAGCGGAGGCATCCTGGTGGCCGGCGCCCTGCTGCGCCGCCGCTGGTCCGGGCGCCGTCGCCCGGCTCCCCACCGCCACACGGCGATGCCGGACCTGCTGGCCATCCCGGCCGGCGACCGCGAGCTGATGCGCCTGCGCACGACGTTGCCCGACCGCCCGGGAACGCTGGCCCGCCTGAGCGGCCGCCTGGCCGACCAGGGCATCAACATCCTGGCCATCCAGATCCACCCGGCCGAGCACGGCGCGGTGGACGAGCTGTTGATAGCGGTCCCGCGGGGCCTGCCGCCCTCCACGGTGATCGACACGGTCACCGCCGGCGGCGGCGAACTGACCGAGCTAACCCGAGCCGACATCCACGACCTGGTGGACCCGGCAACCAGGGCCCTGACGCTGGCCCGCCGCTCACCCACGGCCGAGGACGCCGTCCGCAGCCTGCTGTCCGCCGACCTGACCGACACACCGGGCGCGGCCCACAGCGCGGCCCTGCACGACGCCGCAGGTCACCCGCGCTACTTGACGCGCCACAGCCCGGCTTTCACCCCGACCGAGGTCTCCCGAGCCCAAGCCATGATCGACCTCTGCGACTGGTCCCGCTCCCGCCGCCCCACCTGACAGCGTTGGAGGAGCGCACAGACACCCCAGAGGGTCAGGGTCTGCACACTTGCGAGCATCACCCACCACAGAACGTCCGTGACTACGGCGACGGCGTCGCCCAGCAGGTCCGACACGATCCGGACCACGACCAGCTCGTAGGGGCCGGACACGATGCTCAGTGGGGCGCAGGCGAACCACAGCGCCAGCTGCAGGTCGTACGAGCCCGAGAGGAGCGCCGCCATCTTGAGCGCGAACACGGCGCCGACGTAACCACCGCCCAGCCCCGCGAGGAAGGGGTGCGCCCGCATCCACCCGAACCGCACTTGAACGCGTTCAACCATGTCGAGAGGGTAGCCGCCCGCATCGGGGCTCGCATGGTCGGTTACATCACGTGCCACCTGGGGCGGGCGGCGCAGGGGTCTCGGCGCCGCGTCTGGGGGCATCCTGCCGGCGCTGGCGAAAGCGCTCGCCGGCGCGGGCCTCAGATTGAGCTGCGGATCGCGGCGGCTCTTGTCTCCAAGGGCGCGGCGGGGATCTCGACGAGGGTGAAGCCCGCTTCTCGGTACGTGTCCTCGTGGATTCGTTCGAAAGTCAGGGCGTCCTCGAAGCTGATGCGGCGGGCGGCCGTCGGCTGGACGTAGCCCTGGTTGCGGACGAAGAAGACCGTCGGCGAGTAGAGGTGCTCGATCCGCTTGAGCTCGGCGAGCAGAGAGGGCGACGGGGCCAGGCCGGCGTAGCGGCTCAAGGCCAGCGTGCAGATGGGGGAGCGGTCGAAGAACGTGATGCCGTCGGTGGGGGATGCCAGCTGGCGGCGGCGCTGGAGCGTGACGATGTGGTCGATGAAATCGGGGCTTCGCCACGGTTCTGCGACGCCCAGGGCCTGGTGCAGAGCTATGACATCCGTGGCGGCCTCCTCGACCACCGCGTGGCCGCAGAGCTCCAAGTGGCGCAGCAAGCACGTCTTTCCCGAGCCGGGCGTGCCCGTCAGGATGTATCTCACGCGGCCAGGGCCAGGGCGGCTCGGCGCAGGAAGTCGCGGTTCGAGGCGGTGGCCCGCAGCTGGTCCAGGAGTTGCTTCATGGCGTCTCGGCGGTCGGCGCCGGACAGCGCCCGGCGCACCTGGGTGACCACCGCGCGTTCGCTCGGGGTCAGCAGGGTCTCGTCGTGGCGGGTGCCCGAAGCGAACAGGTCGATGGCCGGGAACTGGCGGGACTCGGCCAGGGACCGGTCGAGTTTCAGCTCGGCGTTTCCGGTCGACTTGAACTCTTCGAAGACGAGCGTGTCCATGGCGGAGCCGTTCTCCACCAGCGCTGTCGCGATGATGGTCAGGGAGCCGCCGTCCTCGATGTTGCGGGCCGCGCCCAGGAAACGCTTCGGCGGGTAGAGGGCCGTCGAGTCGAGGCCGCCGCTCAAGGTGCGGCCGCCGCCGCGGGCCATCAGGTTGTAGGCGCGGCCCAGGCGGGTGATGGAGTCGAGCAGCACGACCACGTCCTCGCCCTGTTCGGCCAGGCGTTTCGCTCGCTCGATGGCCAGCTCGGCCACGGCCGCGTGTTCCTGCGGCGGGCGGTCGAAGGTGGCCGCGACGACCTCGCCCTTGACCGTGCGCTGCATGTCGGTGACCTCCTCGGGGCGCTCGTCGACGAGCACGACCATGAGGTGGCATTCGGGGTTGTTGACGGCGATCGCGTTGGCGATCTGCTGCAGGATGATCGTCTTGCCGGCCTTGGGCGGGGCGACGATCAGGGCGCGCTGGCCCTTGCCGATCGGCGTCACCAGGTCGATGACGCGCGTGGTGAGAATGTGCGGCTCGGTTTCGAGGCGCAGCCGCTCCTGCGGGTAGAGCGAGGTCAGCTGGTAGAAGTCGGGGCGTTTACCCAACGGGTCGATCTGGAGCGTGGCCGGCTTGCTGCCGGCCCGCTTGGCGGTTCCGTTGACGCGGTCGCCACGGCGGAGGCCGTGACGGCGTACGTCATTTATGTTGACGGGAATGTCGTCCGGTCCTGGCAGGTAGCCATCGACACGCAGCCAGGCGCGGTCGTCGACGATGTCGAGCAAAGCATCGACACGTGTGGATACAGAGGGATCGCTCATAGAGCACTCCTGAGGAGAGTGGGAAAGGGCCGGGATGTTCACGGCCGAAATGCGGTCCGGGGGATGGACACCGGAACCAACTGGCGCTCACGGTAGCACAGCACCGCCGTGTCACCGCGTGTTTGCCGTCCGGACGCCTCGAAGGTATGTAATGCGGCGTGCACCATGCCAACCACTACTACGGTCACTCGGCCGTCCTGGCCCGCTACTGCGGGCTCGACGACGCCGAGGCGCCCCGCATCCAGGGCTATCTCCAGCACGGCTGGAACATCGGCGACGGTCTCGCCCCCGACCACGAGTTCGTGCCGGGCGTGCCGAAGTTCCTCTGGTCGGAGCGGGTCCGCCGGCGCGCCTGGTCGCTGGGACGGCGTGACGTGTACGTGGTCGGCGCTCCCTGGGCGTACCTCCTGGCCCTGGAGCCGGACCAGGCGCCCCAGCGCGAGGGGACCATCTGGTATCCCTTCCACGGCTGGGAAGGCCAGCACATCCTGGGCAGCCACGACAACCTGATCGCCGAGATCATGGAGACCGAGCCGGGTCCGGTGACCGTCTGCCTGTACTGGCAGGAATATCGCGACCGGAGCGTGCGGGCCACGTACGAGAAAGCGGGTTTCCGGGTCATCTGCCACGGCTATCGCGGTGGCTGGTGGAAGGACCTGGACCCCGGGTTCCTCTATCGGCAACTCGCCGAGCTGCGCAGACATTCCCGGGTGGCGTCGAACCGGCTGTGCAGCGCCGTCTTCTACGGCACGCTGGCCGGCTGCGCGCCGGCCGTCTACGGCGATCCGATGCAGCTGGAGAACGAGAAGTCCGCTTTCGGCGGGCAGGCGCGGATCCTCCGGGAGTGGTCTGACATGATCGGCGCCGAGGTCGACCTCGAGACCGCGCGCCGCATCGCCGTCGCCGAGTTGGGCGCCGACCGTCTGCTGCCGCCGGCCGAGCTGCGCCGCCTGTTCGGCTGGCCGATGCCGCGCAGCACGTCAGATATCGAGCTCACCGGAGTCGTGACCAAGTGACCGTGATCCTCCTCGGCGGCGAGATGCTCAACTGGTCGGATTCGGCGCCCGCGAGCACGGCTTCACTGCCTTTGGCCAAGACAATTGTTGGTCGTACGCTCGTAGCCGGCCCCCACCCGCAAGAGCTGATCTCCGCCTTGCCGCCCGACCAGGTAACGGTGCTGCTCCGAGGCCAGACGGACGCGGAGAAGGTGGCCGCCCTCGGTGTGCGGGTGTGGTGCGGCAGCCTGGAGAAGGCCGAGGCGGCGCCGGCCTTCGACACGATCGTCGCCCTCGACGGCCTGGACCGGCTGTGCTCGGTCGAGGCGGAGACCCTGGACGGCTGGGACGAGCGCCTGGCCCACCTGCTGTCGATGCTGCGCCCCGGCGGCCGCCTGCTGCTGGCGGTGGAGAACCTGTTCGGCCTGCACCGCCTGCTGTCCTTGCCGAGCCCGCCGACCGACGACGAGTGGCTGGTCCCCGACGACCGCGACCCCCGCCGCCCGGCCAGCTTGGCCGCCCTGCGCGACCGCTTGGCCGCCGCCGGTCTGTCCACCGAGCGCGAGTACGCGGCGTACGGCGACGCCCTCCTCAGCCGAACCTCGCTGGCCGACCGCGACGTCGCCGGCTTCCTGTCCGCCACCCTGGCCGGTTTCACCATTCAGCCTTCGCCAATCGACTCGGCTACCTTGGCTGACCCGGCTGCCCTCGCCGTCCGCGCTCTGCGCCACGGCCTGGCCGCCGACCTGGCCCCGTCCTGGATCGTGATCGCCGACCGTGACAGCGGCGGGCCCGCCACGCCGGACGCGGTGGTGGACGGCCAGGCGCTCTCGGCCGCGGAGATGCCGCGCGGCCGCACGCTGGAGGACCTACTCTTCGCCGCCGCCCAGCGGCGCGACCTACCCACGATGCGCGAGCTGCTGACGAGGTGGCAGAAGAGCCCGGCCGCCGGCGTACCCGCAGCCCAGGTTGTCGTCGCCCCGGCCCACGACCTCAGCCGGGCGCCCGCTGCCGATGGCCTCACCCCGCTGGCACCCGCCGGGGAGCCGCTGGTGGCGCTGCGGCTCTTCGCCGCGGCGGCCATCCAGGGCGACATCGCCCACCTGTGGCCGGCCCCGGCCGAGGAGGCGGAGCTGACCGTGCTGATCGCCGCCATGACCGGCCGCGAGGTGGAGCCCGCCGACATCCCGGCGTTGCCGGCCCGCCGTACACCCGAATCCGTTCGCGACCTGACCGCCGACCGCGACCGCCTCACCCGTGAGCTGGCCGAAGCCCGGGCCAGACACGCCTTCTACGAACAGCAGATCCGCAGCCGCGACGCCGAACTGAAGCGGGTCCGCCAGATCAACGCCGTCCTCTCCGCGACCGCCCCCGGCAAGGCCGTGCTCGGCGGCCTGAAAGCCGGCCGCCGAGCCGTCCGGGCCGTGGTGAAGCGGGGCCGGGGCTAGTCGGCGGCCTCGCCATCGCCGTCCTCCTCCGCCTCGGACGGGCCGGCGTCGAGGCTGTCGAGGCTGAGGCCGAACAGGGTGAGCTCCAGCAGTTCGGGGCTCACCACGCCGGTGTCGCTGTACCGGCTGACCGCGGCCGCCGACTGGCGCATCCAGTGCAGGTAGACCGCGTACCGATACGGGGTCCAGGCCACGGGACGGCCGTTCTTGAGATAGCCGTACTCGTCGCCGGTCAGCCGCGCCACCCGGCGGGCCAGCCGGGCGTCCAGGATCAGCGCGCCCGGCACGGCGAAGTAGAGGAACTTCGTGAAGAAGGCGGGCCCGTACGAGGCGATCCGCGACCACGGCGCCACCCCGGCCGCCCGCCGGTGGTCGTAGTCCTGGCCGCCGTACAACTGCGCGTACGCCACGACCGGCCCCTGACACCAGCCGATCTCCCGAACCCGTTCGAGATCCTCGGCGAGGCCGGGGGCGCCCTTGCGGATCCGGTCGTAGCGGGTCCGGCCGTACGCGACCTTCCCCATGCCGAACACGTAGCTCGCCGTGAAGACGTCAAGCGCCGGCCCGGCGGCGATGTCGAAGACGTCCCCGCGCGTGATCACCTGACCGTTCCCGACACCGGCCGGCAGGTCCGGCCACTTCTCGGCGGTATAGCGGATCGCTTGGTCGCGGACTCTCCCGCCGTCGAGCAGCTTGGCCAGCCGCTCGGCCTGCTCATCGCTCAGCCTGTGCTTCGACGCCTCTTCCCAGGCGCCGCGCGCGTCACCGAAATCCACGGGAGGTCCCTTCCCCAGCCACCGGGCCGGGCGAGTCTAGGCGCAGGCGATGCAGAAACGCGCGAAGGGGCGCACGGCGAGCCGTTCCTCGCCGATCGGCTTCCCGCAGCGCTCGCAGACCCCGTAGAGCCCCGCGTCCACCCGGCGCAGCGCGTCGTCCACCTCGGCGATCCGCTCGCGGGCGGCCGCCAGCAGCGCGCTCAGTTGAGCCCGCTCGAACCCGATCGTGGCCCCTTCCGGGTCGTGCTCGTCATCGGCGTTCGAGTCCCGCGACGCCGCGAACAGCGCCTCCAGATCCCGTCCCAGCGTCGCCGCCTCGGCTTCCGCGCTCTCCTTGAGCCGCAACAGCTCATCCCGGACCATGTCCGAAGCTTAATCGGGCGCCAGAGAGTTCTTCGCCGGTGCCGACTCCAGGTCGCCGGCCATCCACGGCGCCCGGGCGACGCGGGGCAGGTCGCCGCCGGGCGCGCCGATCGATCGGCGGACGACGTTGTAGTATGCGTGTTTGGCGTCTCCTGTCGCCGTGAGCGCATCACGCCATTCCTGCCGGCCGCTCAACCGCCCGCGGGCGAACCATTCCAGCCGCCAGACGCATTCTTTCCATTTCTGCCCGGCATCGACGACCTCCGGGTCGCCGACCAACAGCACGGCCTCCCATTTCGCCGATCGCTCTTGTTCGGCCGCGGTCAGCCTGGGTACGCCGGTTTCCGGCGCCAGCGGGTCGGCGAGATCGTCCCAGCCCTGGTGGGCGGCGACGGCCCGCGCGAGATCCGTCATCTTCTTCACGGCATGCGCGTGGTCGGTGTAGGCCGCCAGCTGCATCGTCGTCCATCGCGCCTGCCGTTCCCGGCGCCACTGCGCGCGCCCGACCGCCGATGTCGCGAGAAAAGTGGCCACGCTGCCGACCAATACGCCGATCATCGCGGGAAGTTGATCGAGAATGGCGCTCATTAATGATCACCCCAACGAATCAGAGTTCATTAATGGTAAGGGCTTACAAGAGGGAGTCGTAGAGGTCCTCGAGGCGCTGGGACTGGGTGGCCACGTTGAAGTTTTCGACGGCGTGGGTGCGGGCTCGGGCGCCCATCGTTGTGCGCAGGGCCTCGTCGTCCAAGAGTTTGCGGAGGTTTGCCGTCAAGGCCTCTCGGTCGCCCTCGGGGCCCAGCAAGCCTGTCTCGCCGTCCAGGACTGCCTCGGGGATGCCGCTGTGGTGGGTGGAGACGACCGGCAGGCCCAAGGCGGCGGCCTCGACGATGGTGGTGGGCAGGCCCTCGGTGTCGCCGTCGGCGGCGGTTTTGGAAGGGGCGGCCAGCACGCGGGACTCCGACAGCAGGCGGTAGACCTCGGACGCGGGCTGGGCTCCGGTGAAGGTTGTGTCTGTGCCGGTCTTGGCCGCGTACGACCTAACCTCCGGAAGCAGAGGGCCGTCGCCGATGAGCACCGCCTTGGCCGAGCCGAGCGCAGCGAGGGAGGCGATCAGGTCGTCGGCGCCCTTCTTCTCGACGAAGCGGCCCACGAAGGCGATGTCCCACTTCTTCTCGGCGACCGGGACCGACTCGGGGACCGGGACGCCGGTGTGGTGGACGCGGACCTTGGCCGGGTCGGCGCCCCAGCCGATCGCCTTCTCGCGGATGATCTCGGAGACGGCGATCAGCAGGTCGGCCCGTTGGAAGACGCTGCGCAGGTTGCGGCGGTAGCGCAGGCCGTGGGCGCCCGACGATTGCGGCTGGCGGGTCACGTCGTGGCCGTGCAGGGTGACCACCAAGGGGACGCCGATCCGTTTCGTCTCCCCGGAGACGAGCCAGCCGTCGCCGCCGAAATGAGCGTGGACCAGGTCGGGCTGGGCGCCGGCCAGCAGCAGGCGCAGGCGCGGGGAGCTGCCGGTCAGGCGCAGGCGCAGGAAGGTGCGGCTGTCGGCCGGCGCCGGGTAGGCGATCAGGTCGGTGTCGCGGGACAGGATCGACTCGACCTTCGTGGCGCCCACGTAGACGGGCTGCCAGCGGGTCAGGTTGTCGGCCTGGTTGCGGATGAAGGTCTCCGAGGCGGGCAGCATGGCGCTGCGCCAGATCGCGACCTTCCGTCGCTGCTCAGGCATCGGCGGTCTTGCGGCCGAGCACGACGTCGCGCAGGCGGTGGCGTACGGACGGGGGCAGGGCCCAGATCTGCAGGTACGTCACGTAGTCGATCGCGCCGGGGCGGCCGTGCTCACGGGCCTCGGTGAGGATCTCGCGGAAGACCTTGGTGCTGCGCGTGGGCGCGGCCATGGAGCTGAGGACGCTCATCGTGAAGGCAGCGTACGCGCGCGGGGTGAACAGTTCGCGGTTGGCGCGCAGCCACTCGAGCTGTTCCTCCCACGGGTTCTGCAGGCTGATCCGCTCACGGTTCTCGTCCTGGTGCCACAGCACGAGCGCCTCGGGGGCGTACAGCAGCTCGACGTCCTCGTGCTGCAGGGCGCGCAGCGTCCAGTCGAGCTCCTGCTGCCGGCGCAGGCCGACCGTGAAAGGCACCCGGCGCAGAAGTGCGGTGGGGGCCATGATGGTCGACGTCTGGATGAAGCCGTCGCCGTAGAACAGGCCGCGCCGCACGGTCAGATATTCGCTGAGCGGCTCGTCCGGCTCGGGCAGGCGGCGCGGCATCACCGAGTCGGCCCGGGGCGTACGGCTGATCATCCGGGTGGCGACGATCGGTGAGGCCAGCTTCGACGTGGCGGCCAGCGCCAGCTGCGTCTCCAGTTTCGCCGGCAGCCATTCGTCGTCGTCGTCGAGCAGGGCGACCCATCGGCCGCGGGCGTTGTTGACGCCTTGATTTCTGGCATTCGGTGCTTTTCCCGAGGAAGCCAGCACGATGACCCGCAGCCGATCATCGGTCACGTCAGCGAGCGCCGTTTCCGACGATGGGTCCGGGCCGTCGATGACGACGATGACCTCGAGGTCGCGGTGCGTCTGCCCGAGCGCGCTCTGCACGGCACGCACGGCGAGCTCCGGGCGGTTGCGTGTCGGGATGACGACGCTGACGTCCGGCGGTGAGGACATGTCGACCTGCCTGGTCTCGGAGAGGCGGAAAACCGGACATTAGGAAGCCTCGGTGAATGCCAGGGGTGATCTCAGCAACTCCGTAGCGAACTCTCATGGGCTTTTGACGAAGGCGAGGGAGGCTTGATCGTGCGGAAGAGGAGATCTCCACGGTGGGCCCGGCTGTGTGTCGCCTTCGGGGCCCTGCTCATGGTCGCGGGCGGCGGGTCGATCATCGCCCTGCAGGCCACGGTCAGCGCGGCCACCAAGTCGATCAAGCAGGAGAACCTGCTCGGGTCGTCGACGACGGTCGAGACCGAGAAGCACGCGTCGGTCACCGGGGCCAAGAACATCCTGCTCGTCGGCATCGACCAGCGCGCCTCGGCCAAGCCGGGCGAGCCCACCCGCTCCGACTCGATCATCCTGCTGCACATCGGCGCCGACCACAAAAGCGCCTACCTGATCTCGCTGCCCCGCGACAGCTACGTGCCGATCCCGGCCTACGACAACGGCGCCCAGAAATACGCCGGCGGGAAAAACAAGATCAACGCCGCTTTCGCGTACGGAAGCAGGGGGTTGACCGGGAATTCGGCCCTTTCCCACGGTTTCGAGTTGTTGTCGCTCACCATCAAAAAGCTCACCGGCATCACGCCCGACGCCGGCGCGATCATCGACTTCGAGGGCTTCCAGCAGATCGTCAACGTGCTGGGCAAGGTCTGCATGTACGTCGACGAGGACACCACCTCGATCCACATCGGCCACACGGCCGACGGCAAGCAGGCCGGCCCGTACGACATCAATCCCGACGGCACCCTCAACCACAAGATCAAAGGCGTGACGCCGAACTTCTACGCCAAGGGCAACCACTGCTTCACCCCGACCGAGGCGCTCGACTTCGTCCGCCAGCGTGATCTGCTGGCCAACAACGACTTCGACTACGGACGGCAGCGCCACCAGCAGCAGTTCCTCAAGGCGGTCGTGCAGCAGACGGTCAAGGACGGCCTGAACTCGCCGACCAAGCTGCCCGGCCTGCTCAGCGCGATCGGCAAGGCGGTCACAGTCGACTCGGGCGGCATCTCGCTCGAGGACTGGGTGTTCGCGATGCGCGGCGTCGACCCGAACGACCTGGTGACGCTGAAGACCAACGACGGCAAGTTCAACAGCGAGTCGATCCCCGGCGTCGGCAGCGTCCAGCTGCTCAGCGACGACAGCTTGAAACTGCTCCAGGCGGCCAAGAACGACACGGTCGCCCAATTCGCCGAGTCACACCCTTCCTGGGTGGCGGCCACCTAAACCGCCCAGGCGGCAACTTCACCCGTACGGGTCACACACCGCTGGGGCTCAGTAGCGTACGGTGAACGACACTTCGCGACGAGGGGGAGCGGCGCGGGACCTGAGGGGGTGTCGCTCGTGGGCGGGCTGGGAGTTCTCGATCAGCTCGAACTCGGCGATCACGTCTGCTGGACCGTCGACGACGACGCTGTACGGCTGGACGCGGTCGTCGACGTTCTGGCGTCCGGCCTGCGCTCACGTCAGAAGGTCTGCTACCTGGGCCCCTCGCCGGCGACGATCCTCGACGGTCTCGTGAAACGCGACGTGGCCACGCGGAGCGCGCTGGCCACCGGCCAGCTGGTCGCCGAGACCCCCGAGGGCAGCTATCTCGCCGGCGGCTCGTTCGACGCGGCGGCGACCGTCGAGCATTTCCTGGCCGAGAAGGAGAAGGCCCGCGACGAGGGCTACCGGGGCCTGCGCGTGGTCGGCGACATGTCGTGGGCGTCGCGCGGTGTGCCCGGGTCCGAGTCGCTGGAGTGGTACGAGGCCCGCATCAACGAAGTGTTCGTCGACGGTTTCGTGGCGGGCGTGTGCGCGTACGACCGAAGGCTCTTCGATCCGTTGACCCTGCGCCGTCTCGCCCTGGCCCATCCGGGCGCCGCCGGCCCGCTGCTGCCGTTCGACCCGGCGTCGTCGCTGCGCTGCCGGCGCACGACCGAGCCGTTCGGGATCAGACTCAGCGGCGAGGCCGACATGTCCAACCGCTGCGCGCTCGAATCGGTGCTGGCCGGCCTGATCGCCGACCTGCCGTCGCACGGGGGCGAGGCGATAGTCGACGTGACGGGCCTGCGCTTCGCCGACACGGCCGCGGCCCGGGTGGTCATCCGGGCGGTCGCCGACAGCGACCGCCGCATCCGCGTCCGCGGTTGCCTGCCCGTGGTCGGCCGCCTGCTGCGCTTCCACGGCCTGACGAACGAGGCGATCCTCTAATTCCAGAATCCGTCGTGTACGGCGGTGGCGCTCGGCAGGGGCACGGGCCCGTCCACCAGAATCTCGCGCCCACCCCGGGCGAACACTTCACGGCACGGCAGCCGCAGAGGAGGAATCCCTTCCTCCTCCTCGACCATGCCGGCCAGATCGGCCTCGGACAGGGCGAAGACGACGCGCCCGATCCCCGACCAGTAGATCGCCCCCGAACACATGGCACACGGCTCGGTGCTGGTGTAGAGCACGCTGCCGGACCGCTCCTCGAAGGAGAGCTTCCCGGCCAGCCGAACAAGATTGGTCTCGGCGTGCCCGGTGGCGTCCTCCCCGGTGACCACACTGTTGCGGGCCTCGAGAGTCTTCCCGTCCGGCGTCAGAAGCAGCGCCCCGAAGGGGTGATCGCCCCGCTTGCGCGCTTCCCAGGCAAGCTCGACCGCCCGCTCCAGATACCCGTTGTCCACGTCCGCGTCCATGATCACCAGCGTACGGCCCGCATGCCCGTTCACCTGCTGGGAGGACATGCTCGGGGTGTCTTTCCCGGCGGGCGCTGATCACAGCCGTCCCGAAGGCCCGTCCTCCGCGTAGGCTTGACGTTGCTACTCTCGGGTGCCTGGCGATGTTCGCGAGAGCGTGACGGGGACCCCTTTTTGACAACGTGGAGGAACTCCTCGTCCACAATTGCAATAAATCGCTCGCGGCGACTTCTAGAATTGACCTTCTTCTGTAGGTCGCTACATTTTCCCAAAACATCCGAGGAACCCCACGAGTTCGTCGGCCTTGTCCATCACCGCGATTAACGCTGACGCGGCGCCGTAGCTCTGCTCGATGTCGCTGAGCCGCGAGTAGTCGTCGCTCTTGGCGTACAGCCGGCCGAGGACGAGGGGCGTCACGAGGACACTCGCCATCGCCACCGTAAATGCGAGGACGCACATCGTCATCAGTGCCCACCGGGCGGCGATCCCGGTGTGCTCGGTCGTCCGAGAATCCGCAGCCGTCATGTCGACTCCCCGGCGTGTGTACCGTCAGCTTGTCTGAGCCCGGCCACTCAATCGATACTCATTCATCCTGTCAACGAATGCTTCTTGGCATCCGCCATCCGGCAGAAACGGATCATGCGACGCCTCGGCAGCGATGATCTGCTTACCTCGGCAGCGGAGAGAAAGGCGACAATGACTCCGCATTGACCGGGCGGGTCGGGGTGACCAGCATTGTCATATGTCTACGTCAACGGGGAAAAGTGTTGCTCTGGTGATGGCCTTGGTGATCGTTATCGGTGGTGTGTGGTTGCTCTTGCGGCCACGTGGACCCATTGTCGCTGAGAGGGTGGCTCGTGAAGTTGCCGTGCTCGGCGGGCCGGCCGGGTGGCTCGTGGCCGACGCGCCGGTGACGCTGATGGGGGCGGCCGGGACGGCTCGCGGGCCGCTTGTCGTCAACGAGGAGACGGGGCGGTTCGCGGTCAGCTGGACCACCACGGTGACGGCCGCTTCAGCGGAGCGGGTGTGTGGTGCGCTCGGTGCGTGGGCCGTGCGGGCGGTCGGGCATCCCGCGCCGGCCGCGGTGGTGGGTGCCTGCCGGGATGTCGTGGCTTCGCCGGGGGAGGGTGGCATCTTCGACAGTTTCGGGACCGAGGATCGGCATGTGTACTCGGCCTTCGTGGATTACCACGCTGCCGTTGAGACGACGTTGTATGCGACGTTCGACTATCGGCCGGGGCCCGTAGAGTCGAAGGGCTATGGAGATCCCTACGGATGAGCGGATCCGGGCGCTGCACGAGCGGTATGCGCCTGGGCCGGAAGCGTTCGAGCTCGTGTACACGCACTGCCTGATCGTCTGTGAGGTGGCCGAGCGGCTGCTTCGGGGGCGGGAAGGGGAGTTCGACGTCGGTCTGGTGCGGGCGGGGGCGCTTCTGCACGACATCGGGGTCTACCGGCTCGGGGCGGGGGAGAGCTATCTGCGGCACGGGGTGCTCGGGCACGAGCTGCTGGCCGAGGCCGGGCTGCCGGAGCCGTTGCGGCGGTTCTGTTCGTGTCATACCGGGGTGGGGATCACGCGGGAGGACATCGAGCGGCAGGGGCTGCCGCTGCCGCCGGGGGACTACGTGCCGGCCGGGGGTGAGGAGACCCTGGTCATGTACGCGGACAAGTTTCACAGCAAGACGGCGCCGCCGGTGTTCGTCAGCGCCGCCACCTACCGGGCGAGCGTGGGCAAGTTCGGGGCGGGCAAAGCGGAGCGGTTCGATGAGCTGGTACGGGAGTTCGGGGTGCCCGAGCTGGGGGACCTGGCCGAGGCCTACGGGCACGCGGTGACCTGAGCCCGGTGCCACACTGAAGCGGTGAGCGACTACACAGTGGACACCAGCGTTCCCCATTCGGCACGGGTCTGGAACTACTGGCTCGGCGGCCGGGACAACTACGCCGTCGACCGGCGGGTCGGCGATCAGGTGCGGGCGGTGTTTCCCGAGATCGTGGACGCGGCCCGGGAGACACGGGCGTTCCTGCGGCGGGCCGTCGCGTTTCTGAACGACGCGGGGGTGCGGCAGTTCCTCGACGTGGGCAGCGGGCTGCCGGCCGCCGGTAACACGCACGAGCTGGTGGCGCCGGGGAGCCGGACCGTTTATGTCGACAACGATCCGCTCGTGCTCGCTCACGCCCGCGAGTTGCTGCACGACGGCGACGTGCACTTCATCGACGGGGACCTGCGCGACGCCGACGCCCTCGTCGAGCGG
Source organism: Paractinoplanes atraurantiacus (assembly GCF_900215205.1). Classification (GTDB taxonomy): domain Bacteria; phylum Actinomycetota; class Actinomycetes; order Mycobacteriales; family Micromonosporaceae; genus Actinoplanes; species Actinoplanes atraurantiacus. Next base: position 94,163 of record NZ_OBDY01000013.1, on the reverse strand, counting down.
GCCGGGGCGTTCATCGATGACGGGGAGCCGGTCGCCCTGCTGATGCTCGGGGTGATGGGGCACGTCGAGGACCCGGACGAGGCCCGGGCCATCGTCGGCGGGCTGGCCGGGCGGCTTCCGGCCGGCAGCTACCTCGTGATGTCGGACGGCACGGCCACGAGCGAGCGTGTCATCGAGTCGCACCGGCAGTACAACGAGAGCGGCGCCGTGCCGTACCACCTGCGCGAGGTCCTCGACTTCGAAGCGTTCTTCGAAGGGCTCGAGCTCGTCGCGCCGGGCGTCGTCCCGCTGACCCGGTGGCGGCCCGGCGGGGGCCCGGTCAAGGACGTCGACGGTTACGCGGGGGTCGCGGCGAAGACCTTCGGGCGGGCGTAGACCGTCAGCTCGGTGGTGCACAGATCGACCGGGTCAAATTCCTTGAAGTCCTTGTGTACGGGGAAAGCGCCGTCCAGGGCCGTGCGGGACTCGGCGTCGACGACGCGGTCGCAGCGTTCCAGGCCGAAACCGGCGTCGGCGAACATCCGGATCAGCTGCGGCGCGCGCAGGCGGTTGCAGTACGCGTACTCATTGCCGGCGAGACGGATCCACTGCTTCGCCGAGTAGCGCAGGAAGTTGATACGGGTGATCGCGCTGTCCTGGTGGGCGAAATGGTCGCTGGGGTCGATCAGGTGGGCGGCGAAGCCGGTGGGGCCGAGCAGGCGGCGCGACTCGGCCAGGATGGCCCGCAGGGCGCGCGGCGTGACATGCTCGAAAACGGTCATCGAGAAACTGAGGTCGAAACTGGCGTCGGGGTCCTGCATGTGGGACGCGTCGCCCGGGGCCAGATAACGAATGCCGATCCGGCGGAACAGTTCGCGCGGGCGGTCGGCCAGATCGGCGATCACGGAGAGTCGCGCGCGCAGTGTGATCGGTGAGACCAGACCCTCGTACAGCGAAAGAATTTGATCCTCGGCCTTGACCATCTTGTGCAGCATCTCGGTGGTCAGGTCGGGTTGCAGGCGGCGGTGCAGGTCGACGGTGACGACCTCGCGGGCGCCGCACAGATGCATGGCGACCGGTGCGATCGGCAGGTGGCCGGTGCCGATCTCCAGGCAGCGCATGCCCTCGAGGTGCAGGCCGAGGCCGGTCAGCCGGCGCATCATCTCGGCGTGCTGCGGCAGGCGCCGGAACGGGTCGGCGGCCAGGCGGCCCAGGCGGCGCTGGATCTGCCGGTACGCCATGTCGCCGCCGGGCGCCGCGGCACAGATCCGCTGGATACGGGCCTTGGTGGTCCACCGCATATATCCACCCTAAAGGCCCACCGGGCGCACCGCGGGGATACCACGAATGCCGCCGGAAAGCGCCCGTCGAGACCCACCTGTTATCGATAACAAAGTTTCAGCCTCGTGTCCGCAACGTTGCTTTGAACGGTTGACATGTTCCTATGTGAGCGTTCACACTCGACCGCACCCAGCCCTCAAGAGTGAGTTATTCATTGAAGGAGTTCCCCGCATGAGACTGTCCAGGATGGGTGCGGTGGTTTCCGCCGCCGTGCTGGTGACAGCCCTGACCGCGTGCGGTTCGGCCGAGAAGACCGTCGATAAAGAGGCCGGCGCCGGCGGCGACAACGCGGGCGCGCTGATCGGTGTCACCATGCCGACCCGCACCTCCGAGCGGTGGATCAGCGACGGTGACAACGTCAAGAAGCAGCTGGAGGCCCTCGGCTACAAGGTCGACCTCCAGTACGCCGGCGATGACATCGCGACGCAGACGCAGCAGCTCGACAACCAGATCACCAAGAAGGCGAAGCTGCTGATCATCGCCTCGATCGACGGCACGGCCATCACCACCCAGCTGGAGAACGCGAAGGCCAACAACATCCCGGTCATCGCGTACGACCGCCTGATCCGCAACAGCCCCAACGTCGACTACTACGCGACGTTCGACAACTTCAAGGTCGGCGTGCAGCAGGCCACCTCGCTGCTGACCGGCCTCAAGGTGCTCAACGCCGACGGCTCCAAGGGCTCGGTCAAGGGCCCGCTGAACATCGAGCTGTTCGCCGGTTCGCCCGACGACAACAACGCGACGTTCTTCTTCAACGGCGCGATGAGCGTGCTCAAGCCGTTCATCGACGACAAGACCCTGGTCGTCAAGAGCAAGCAGACCGACTTCAAGACGGTCGCGATCCTGCGCTGGCAGCCGAAGGTGGCCCAGGAGCGCATGGAGAACCTGCTCACCTCGACCTACAAGGACGGCGCCAAGGTCGACGGCGTTCTCTCGCCGTACGACGGCCTCTCGATCGGCATTCTCTCTGCCCTCAAGAGCAATGGCTATGGTACGGCCGCGCAGAAGTACCCGGTCGTCACCGGCCAGGACGCCGAGGCGGCCTCGGTGAAGTCGATCATCGCCGACGAGCAGTACTCGACGATCTACAAGGACACTCGCCAGCTGGCCAAGACCACCGTCGAGATGGCCGACGCCGTGCTCAAGGGCAACAAGCCGACGACGAACAACGACAAGGACTACGACAACGGCGTGAAGGTCGTCCCGTCGATGCTCCTCGAGTCGGTCATCGTCGACAAGACGAACTACAAGAAGGAACTCATCGACACCGGCTACTACACCGAGGCCCAGCTCGGGTCATGAGTGACACCATCCTGCGCATGCGGGGCATCTCCAAGACGTTCCCGGGCGTCCGCGCGCTCGACGACGTCAACCTGGAGGTGCTCCGCGGCGAGATCCACGCGATCTGCGGGGAGAACGGCGCCGGCAAGTCCACCCTCATGAAGGTGCTTTCCGGCGTCTACCCCCACGGCGAGTACGACGGCGAGATCGAGTTCGACGGCGAGCCGGTCCGGTTCGCCGGCATCCGCGACAGCGAGCACAAGGGCATCGTCATCATCCACCAGGAGCTGGCGCTCGCCTCCAACCTCTCGATCGCCGAGAACATCTATCTCGGCAACGAGCTCGCCCACCGCGGCATGATCGACTGGAACCGCACCAACGCGGCCGCGGCCGAGCTGCTCGACCGGGTCGGCCTGAACGAGAACCCGGTCACCCCGGTGCTCGATCTGGGCGTCGGCAAGCAGCAGCTGGTCGAGATCGCCAAGGCGCTGTCGAAGAAGGTACGGCTGCTGATCCTCGACGAGCCCACCGCGGCGCTCAACGACGACGACTCGGCCCATCTGCTCGGCCTGCTGCGGGGCCTGCGCGACGAGGGCATCACCTGCGTGATCATCTCGCACAAGCTCAACGAGGTCCTCGACATCGCGGACCGGGTGACCATCCTGCGCGACGGTCACACCATCACCACGCTGCCGTCCGAGGGCCTGACCGAGGAGCGGATCATCTCGGGCATGGTCGGCCGCGACCTCGACCACCGCTTCCCGCCACACACTCCTTCCGTCGGGGAAGAAGTTCTCCGGGTCGAGGACTGGACCGTGCACAGCCCGACCCAGCACGGCCGGGTACTGGTGCGCGACGCCAACCTCACTCTGAAGCGCGGCGAGATCGTCGGTCTGGCCGGGCTGATGGGCGCGGGGCGCACCGAGCTGGCGATGAGCATCTTCGGCCGTTCCTACGGAACCAACATCTCCGGGCGTCTCTTCAAGGACGGCAAAGAGATCAAATTGCGGTCCGTACGCGAGGCGATCGAGCACGGCATCGCCTACGCCACCGAGGACCGCAAGCGTTACGGCCTCAACCTCATCGAGGACATCAAGCGCAACGTCTCGGCGGCGGGTCTCAGCCGGCTGGCCAACGGCGGCTGGGTGGACGACAACGAGGAGTACAAGGTCGCCGAGGGCTACCGCAAGAGCCTGAACATCAAGGCGCCCAGCGTCGCCAGCATCACGGGCAAGCTCTCCGGCGGCAACCAGCAGAAGGTCGTCCTCGCGAAGTGGATCTTCACTGACCCGGACGTGCTGATCCTCGACGAGCCGACGCGCGGCATCGACGTCGGCGCCAAGTACGAGATCTACACGATCATCAACGAGCTCGCCGACGCCGGAAAGGCCGTGCTCGTCATCTCCTCCGAGCTGCCCGAGCTGCTCGGACTCTGCGACCGCATCTACACGCTCTCGGCCGGGCGGATCACCGGTGAGGTGCCCCGCGCCGAGGCCACCCAGGAGGGCCTGATGACCCTGATGACCGCCGGGCAGGAGGTCCCCTCGTGAGCAGCCTGGCACCGACAAACGCCGACCTCTCGGTCGACGCGCCGCCGCCCGCGCCCGTACGCAAAGGCCCGGGTTTCTCCTTGAATCTGCGCCAGAGCGGTATCTACCTGGCGTTCGCGGCGATCGTTCTGCTGTTCACGATCCTCACCGGCGGCGACCTGCTGGCCCCGCAGAACATCAGCAACATCATCGTCCAGAACTCGTACATCCTGATCCTGGCCATCGGCATGATCCTGATCATCATCGCCGGGCACATCGACCTGTCGGTGGGCTCGGTGGTGGCGGCCTGCGGCGCGGTCGCGGCCGTGCTGATGGTCGAGCACAGCGTGCCGTGGCCGCTGGCCATCCTCATCACGCTGGTGGTGGGCGGCGTGATCGGCGCCTGGCAGGGCTACTGGGTGGCGTACTTCGGCATCCCGGCCTTCATCGTCACGCTGGCCGGCATGCTGCTGTTCCGGGCGGTCACCCTGATGATCCTGGGCAACCGGGGCATCGGCCCGTTCCCCGACGAGGTCCGCACCCTGTCGAACGGCTTCATCGACGGCTACCTGGGCAACATCGGCCTGGGCGCGCTCGGCGGCGCCGACCTGCTGAGCCTGCTGGTGGGCGTGGCCTCGGTGGTGGGCATCGTGGTGGTGCAGTGGCGGGCCCGCAAGGGCCGCCAGAAGTACGGCCAGGCGGTGGAGCCGTTCCCGCTGTTCGTCACGAAGATCGTGGTGGCGGCGGTGCTGGTCATGTTCGTGGTGATCCAGCTGGCCCGCTTCCGCAACCTGCCGTGGGTGCTGGTCCTGCTGGCGGCGCTGGTCCTGGGCTACTCGGTGCTGACGAACAAGGCGGTCTTCGGCCGCCAGATCTACGCCATCGGCGGCAACCTGCAGGCGGCGACGCTGTCCGGCGTGAAGGTCAAGTCGGTCATCTTCTGGATCTTCGTCAACATGGGCGTCCTGTCCGCGCTGGCCGGCATCATCTTCGCCGGCCGCCTGAACCAGGCCAACCCGACCGCGGGCAACAGCTTCGAGCTGGACGCGATCGCCGCGGCCTTCATCGGCGGCGCCGCGGTCCAGGGCGGCGTGGGCAAGGTGGTGGGCGCCATCACCGGCGGCCTCATCATGGGCGTCATCAACAACGGCATGAGCCTGATCGGCGCCGAGTCCGAAGAGGTCATGCTGGTCAAGGGCGCCGTCCTGCTGGCCGCGGTCGCCTTCGACATCTGGACGAAGCGCCGCGCGGGGGCGTCGCGCTGATCCGGTGACCAGGACGGGCGCTCGCCGAGCGTTCCGTCCTGGTCGGCACCCCGGCGTCAGCGCGTTTCCGCGCCCACCGTTTCCGCGCCCACCGTCTCCGCGCTCGGCAGGCGGAGCATGAACCGGCTGCCGTGCGGGACGGCGTCCTCGTACCAGACCTGGCCCTGGTTCGCCTCGGCCAGCAGCCGGGACAGGTACAGCCCGAAACCGGCGCCGGTTCTCCCACCGCTGGACTGCTCGGCCTGGGTGAAACGGTCGAACAGGTGCTCGACGAAGTCGGCCGGCACCCCGTTGCCCTCGTCGGTGACGGCGAACAGGACGTCGTGGCCCGTGTCGTCGAGAGCGGCCGAGACGCGGATGTCGCCGGGGCTGTACTTGACCGCGTTCGTGACGAAATTGGTCAGCACCTCGTGGGTGTGCACCGGGTCGGCCCACACGGCCGCGCCGGACGGGCAGTCGCAGACGCTCACCCGCGAGCGGGCCTGCTTGGACAGATTGTCGGTGACCCGGGTCAGCGCGTGCTCGACCGGCAGAACGACCGGGTGGGTGTCGAGTTCACCCGGCTCGGCGTGACACAGCACGAGCAGGTGCGCGGCCATGTCGAGCAACTGGTTGACCCGGTTGCCCAGCGCCTGGACGGCGGCTCGGCGCTCCTCCTCGGTGATCGTGTCCCACTCGTGGGTCAATTCCTCGGAGTACGCCGAGATCACCGCCAAGGGCTGGTTGATCTCATGGGACAGGGTGGCGATGATGTCACTCTTCCAGGCGCCGGCGGCCTCCAACTCCCGGTTGACGGTGGCCAGGTGCTCGGCCCGGTGGCTCAGTTCGCGGTGGGCCCGGTCGAGGTCCTCGTGGGCCGCCCAGAGCCGGCGGTAGAGATTCGCGGTCTCGGCGAGCAGCGCCAACAGCACCACCCCGGAGGAGACCAGCAGCGTGATCCGCGCCGCGTAGTAGCCCAGCGTGTAGCGGTGCGGGGCGGCCATGAACAGGATGGTGGTGGCCAGCGACGCGCTGATCGCCACCACCACCCACTGTTCCACCGCCGGCCGGTGACGCGAGTTCCTGACGACGGCCAGCAGACTGACCGCCGCGACCAGCAGCGTCGCAATCACCGCCCAGCGGCAGGCCACGGTCGGTGTCCCGCCCAGATACAGCCGGGGCAGCCGGTCGGCGGCACCGACGACGGTGCCGGTCACCGCGACGACCAGCGCCAGCACCGACGACGCCGCGATCCCGGCCGCGGCCCGCCGCCGGGTCCGGGCCAGCTCGCTCAGGCGGCCCGGCAGCGCCGCGACAAGATACTGCTGTGCCGCCGCGAGCGCCGGAAAACCGCCCAGGAGCGCCAGAAAGAGCCACGGACCGCAGACCTCGGACCACGCTGACTCGGACCCCAGGCGCTGGATCCGGGTGAAGCCGACGGCATAGGGCGCCATCATCAGTGTGGAGTAGAGGTAGGCCGACGACAGGCCCAGCGTCGCCACTCGCCCGCCGGCCAGGAACTGCTGCACCAGCAGGTACGCGGTCAGCAGGTCGGCCGACGCCATGAGGACGAAGAACGAGATGATCAGGTTCGGATGAACGGTCAGGCGATAGCCGGCGATCGGCACCAGGGCCAGGGTGACGGCGACGACGGCGATCGCATACACCGGCAGGCGGCGGCGTATCGGGGCCTCTTCCGGCCGTCCCGCAATGTTCCCCGGGCCCACGGCCATCGCCTCCAACCCAGCACAAATCTCACATAAAGGCTACCGAGGTTCGCCTCCGAACTGGCCGGAATCCGAGGACGGCCGATCGGGCTGTCGCAGGAAGCCGGTCACGGCGGCGGCGAGCGCTTCCGGGTTCTCCTCGGCCATGTGGTGGCCCGACTCGATCGGCACGCCGCGGAGGCCTGGGGCCCAGCGCCGCCAGATGGCCAGCGGGTCGCCGTAGAGCACTTCCATGTCATCGCGGGTGGACCACAGGAACAGGGTCGGGCAGGCGACGGTGTGGCCGGCGGCGCGATCGGCCAGCTCGTGGTCGTTGTCGACGCCCAGGCCGGCCCGGTAGTCCTCGAGCATCGCCTTCACCGTGTCGGGGTCGTTGGTGGCCTCCCAGAACTCGGCGTAGTTCTCCTCGCCCATGCGGGTGGGGTCGCCGGCGTACCAGGCGTCGGGGTCGGCCAGGATGGCCCGTTCCGGCTTGTCGCGCTGGGCGAAGAAGAACCAGTGATACCAGTCGCGGGCGAAGCGGGCGTCGCAGCGGGACAGGGCCTCGCTGATCGGGACGCCGTCCATGACGACCAGCTTCCGGACACTCCCCGCGTGATCAAGTGCGAGCCGGAGCGCCACATAGCAGCCGCGGTCATGGCCGACCGCGGCGTATTGATCGTGGCCGAGCTTGGTCATCAGGGTGTGCAGGTCACGGGCCACCGTGCGTTTCGACTGTTGCAGATGGTCGTCCTCGATGGGGGCCTTCCCGGAGCGGCCGTAGCCGCGCATGTCGGGGCAGACGACGGTGAAGCCGGCCGCCACCAGCAGCGGGGCGACGCGGTGCCAGGTGGCGCCGGTGCGCGGGTGGCCGTGGATGAGCAGCACGGGTGGGCCGTCGCCGCCGTGGCGGACCCGCAGGCCCACCTCACCCACGTCGATCCACTCGTCTCGGAAGCCTTCGAACATGGCGGTGGACGTACCCGCGAAAAAATCTTTGGAACGCGAGCAACCTTTCAGGCCCCTCCGACCACTTGATCGTGTCTGAAGTGATCAGGAGGACGTTTGATGAAGTACGCAAAGGGCGCGCTGATCGGCGGGGTCGCCGTGCTGGCGGTCGCGGCGGCGGGGCTGACCGCGACCGCGTTCGCCGCCGGTGGGCCGTCGTTCGGCGACACCTTCGAAGACGGCGACACCAGCGGGTGGTCGAAGTCGGGCGGGTCGTGGTCGGTGGTGACCGACGGCAGCAAGGCGTTGCGCCAGGCCGACAACGGCAGCGAGCTGGCCCGGTTCTTCGCGGGCGACACCAGCTGGACCGACTATTCGGTGCAGGCGTCGGTGCGGCCGCTGACGTTGGCGTCGTCCGGCGCGTCGGCCGGCATCGCGGCCCGGGCCAGCGGTTCGCACGAGTTCGAGCGCCTGGTGCTGGCGTCCGGGACGGCGCGGCTCGAGGAGGTCAAGGGCTCGGCGGTAACGGTGCTGGGTTCGCTGGCCCTGCCGGCCGCCGGCAGCGGCTGGCACAAGCTGCGCCTCGACGTGTCGGGCAAGCGCGTCACGGGCTATGTGGACGGCAAAGTTGTCGGCGACGTGTCCACGGCGAAGCTGACGAAGGGCCGCATTGGCCTGCTCACGGTCGACGCGTCAGCGTCTTTTGACGACATTTCCGTGGGCACGGCGGGGAACACGCCCACAACCGCACCGACGGCCACCCCGACCACGGCCACCCCGACCACGGCCACCGCCGCGCCGACCGCGACCGCCAAGCCGACCACCGCCGCGCCGACCGCGACCACCGCCGCGCCGACCGCGACGGCCACCGCGAAGCCGACCACCGCCGCGCCGACGGTCACGGCTTCTCCGGTGGCGACGACCTGGCCGACTCCGGTCAGCACCACCACGCTCACCGCCACCCGCAAGATCACGGGATCGGTGGACGGCGGCAACGTCCGCTTCGTCGGCGGCGGCGACCTCGGCGGCGACGGCCAGGACGAGGGCCAGGACCCGCTGTTCCAGCTGGCCGACGGCGCCACCCTGTCCAACGTCATCATCGGCAGCCCGGCTGCCGACGGTGTGCACTGCCTGGGCACCTGCACCCTGCGCAACGTCTGGTGGCAGGACGTGGGCGAGGACGCCGCCACCTTCAAGGGCACGTCGGCGAGCCAGACCATGACGGTCATCGGCGGCGGCGCCATGCACGCCTCGGACAAGACGTTCCAGCACAACGGCCCCGGCACGTTCGTCATCAAGGACTTCCAGGCCAGCGACATCGGCAAGCTCTACCGCTCGTGCGGCAACTGCTCGAAGCAGTACGCCCGCAAGGTCCAGGTCTCGAACGTCACGGTGACCACGCCGCTCAAGGCCTTGGTCGGCGTCAACGCCAACCTCGGCGACGTGGCCACAGTCGACAAGGTGACGGTCGTCGGCGGCACCAGCAAGACCGTCATCTGCGCCATCTTCAAGGGCGTGACCAGCGGCGAGCCGACCCAGACAAGCTCCGTCCCCGACGGCAAGTCCTGCACGGCCACCAACATCACCCTGAAGTAGCGCGCCCCCATACCGGAGCGGGGGCGCGCAGCCCCGCCCCCGCTCCCCAGGCCGGCCCGGCCGGCCGGGACCCCGGCCGGGCCGCCCGCACGCGGCGTTGTCCGCACGCGGCGTTGTCCGCACGCGGCGTTGTCCGCACGCGGCGTTGTCCGCACGCGGCGTTGTCCGCACGCGGCGTTG
>NZ_OBDY01000013.1:0-84346 GCF_900215205.1 Paractinoplanes atraurantiacus | reverse complement strand
CCGCACGCGGCGTTGTCCGCACGCGGCGTTGTCCGCACGCGGCGTTGTCCGCACGCGGCGTTGTCCGCACGCGGCGTTGTCCGCACGCGGCGTTGCCCGCACGCGGCGTTGCCCGCACGCGGTGCCGCTCGCACGGGTTGTCGCACACGGGGCCGCTCGCACGGGTTGTCGCACGCGGTGCCGCTCGCACACGGCGTTCTCGCGAGCGGGGCCGCTCGCATGCGGGGCCGCCCGGGATGAGGGGCGATGCGGCGGTCGGTGGCGGCGGTGCGCGACTGCGGCGGTCTGATGAGGCGGCTGGGTGGGCGGGCCGTTAGTCGAGGCGTAGCAGGGTCTCCTCGATTTCCGCTTGGCGGGCATTGGCGTACCCGGCCTCTGTGCCTGTCACGGCGAAGCCGGCCTTTTGCAGGACTCGGAGTGAACCCACGTTGTCGCTCGCGGCCCGGGCCAGGATCGGGCGCGTGGGGACCTCGGCCAGGAGCAGGGCGAGAGCCTGGCCGGCTATGCCCTGGCCCCAATGGGCGCGGTCGATCCAATATGTGACCTCGGTGTCGCCCTCGATGACGAAGGCGGCGATGCTGCCGACCAGGCGGCCGTCGAGCGTGATGATGCGGTTGGTGACATCGTCCCTCGCCCTGATTTTTGCCATGTGGGCGTCGAAGGCGGAGCGGTCGTTCGGGTCGTCGGCCGTGAAGGCCGCCATGTGGACGGACTCGGGATCTCTCATCTGGTCGAACAAGGCGTCGAGATCGGCGTCCTCGATCGGGCGTAGCGCCACCTCAGCCATTCTGTGCCTCCCCGTTCGGTCGTCGAGGCGGACCGTACCAGCGGGGTATGACAAGTCCGGCTGTCACCAGAAGGGCCAGCGGTGGCAGGGCGGTCACCGCCAGTTCGATCGCCAGGACGGGAAAGGGGGGAAGGCCTTCGCCGGCGAGAAGGGCGGCCCGGATCAGGACCGTGTTCTGTAGGAACAGGCCCGCGGCCATGGCCAAGCGCTCGTCGATCGCCAGCCAGAGCAGGCTGCCCAGGAAGAGGGCCATCACGGCGCCGAAGTGAAGGATGCCCGACACGCTGGGAAAGAACGACGTCAGGATCAGGACGAGCGGCAGGGCCGGGGCGTATCTCAGCAGCGCGGTGGCCGGTGCCGGGCGGCGACGGACCAGTGGCACCAGCAGGACGATCGCCAGCGGGAAGCACCAGAAGCCGCTGAAAACGGGGCTGTGCATGGAGTTCGCGACTATCAGCGTCAGGATGAAGGCGGCCGCGGCCGTGGCGATCGCGGTGAGAAAGCGGTTGGCCAGTGCCGCCGCCACCGCCAGAAGCCCGAGCGTGAGGGCCGCGAGGGTCAGGCGCGACTCGGCCGGTGACCAGAGGGACGGGCCGCCTCGCAGGGCTTCGTTCGTGACGACGACCGCCCGGTCGGCCACGTCGTAGACCAGCAGCATGAGAGCGGCAGCCCGGAACGCAGTGAGCCAGCCGCCCTGGTGATGACCGGCGTGCGCGCGCAGGGCGCCCAGAATCAGCGCCGTGGTCTCCCGCAGCGGGGGACTGGTGCGTCCATCCGAAGTGGACTCGAGGAGGGTCGCCAGCAGCTCGGGGCCCCGGTCGCGCTGGTAATCGGAAGGATAAAGGCGAAGGAGGCGCGCGTACCGGCGCTCGAGGGCCGCGCTCACGCGAGCCGGCCGTTGTTGCGGTCGGCGGCGGCACGGAGCGACGAAACAAGGTGGCCGGGAACGGCGTAGAAGGGCGAAGCGGCGCGGAAGGCGAAACGGCCCGAGGGGCCGGAGACCGGGCGGTCGGTGACGATGCGGGCGGCTTCGGCGAGGTGGGCGGCTTCGGCTTTCAGGGCGGCGAGGCCGTCGGGGGTCAAGGCGTAGTAGCGCCGGGCGCGGCCGTTGACGACCTCCTCCTTCACCACCTGGACGAGGCCCTCGTGGGTCAGGCGGTCGAGGGCTGTGTAGAGGGTGCCGGTCGCCGGTTTCACCCGGCCCCGGGACAGGGCTTCCGTCTGCTTGATGATCGCGTAGCCGTGCAGCGGCTCCTCCTGGAGTGCGGCCAGGATGAAGTAGGTCGGTTCACGCATGGGCGAACTATATATGTAGGCGAACTACTTATGAAGTGCCGCCCGCAACACGTCGATGACGGCCGCCGAGTCCAGCGGGCGTTCCGGCCCGCTCTCATAGAGTGGCCACGTCTGGACCGTCCAGCGAAGACGGTCGTCGACGCGGCGACAGGTGAACATCGCATGAGCCGAGCTTTTCCGCTTCTCATAGGGCAGCGGCTGCTCGCCCGGCGCATAGCTCATGGCTGCAGCGGTCAACACCGTGCTTCCCGGTCCCGACAATTCGAGGGGATTCAGGGTCTGGAAGCGGACTCGCAGGCCGCTGACCGTGATCTCGCAGGTGCCGGCATCGAGCCGGGCGTCCGGCAATGCCTCCACGATCTCATCGAAGGCGTCCTCGAGGATCGCGGCCAGGTCGGCCACCGCCTGGCGCCGCTCCTGCTTCCTGCGCTCTTCGGCGGTCACCTTGGCGTTGGCCGCTATGTCCCGGTCGCGCCGCGAATCCTCGCGCCGGCGGACGTCCTCGACCAGCCCCTCCTGCGCCGGTGTCAATTTCTGCCGCAAATTGTCGACGGCCTCGATGACCGCCCGAGCGTCCTGCGGCCGGTCCGCCGGCGCCTTCGCCACGAGCCGGGCGAGCAGCCGGGACAGGCGCGGCGGCAACCCCGGCGTGTTCGGAGGCGCGGCGGTGAGATGCTGCCGCTCGTAGTCGTCCTCGGACGGGCCGGGAAAGGGGCGCTCCCCGGTGAAGACCTCGTACGCCAGAACCCCCAGCGCGTACAGGTCCGATTTCGCCGTGCCCCGATGGTCGGTCCACACCTCGGGCGCCATGTACGGCAGGGTTCCCCCGCCGCCCGTCGTGTACGTGCCCGTCACCTCGGTCAGAATCCGGGACAGGCCGAAGTCGCTGATCTTCCACGTGTCGCCGAAGCGCAGCACGTTTCCCGGTTTCAGGTCGCGGTGCGCGATCGACACGGCGGCCAGCTCGACCAGTCCTTCGGCCACCTGCCGCAGCACCGTCAGCCCCGCGTCGAGGGCGAGCGGGCCGTCGGTGAGGTCGTCGGCGAGGGAGCCGTCGGCCAGCGGCATCACGATCAGCAGGTCGCCGCCGGCGAACGCGATGTCCAGCGGCAGCACCAGATGGCCGGTGCTGTCACCTGATCGGGCGGCCTCGGTGAGCCGGTCGCCGACCTCGATCTCGCGCTCGCGGACCCGCTCGGCCCGGGTGGAGGCCCATTTCAGCCGGACCCGCTTGACGGCGACGCGGGAACCGTCCACCAGCGACTTCCCGTGGAAGACCGCGCCCATGCCGCCCTCGGAGCCGTTCGCGTCGTCGTACTCCCACTCGCCGCCGTCGCGGCCCGAGAACTGTGGCATGCCCGCATGGTAGGTCAGCCCTCACAGCCGCAGCGCTCCCGGCGCATCGGCGGGAACGGCCGGCTGGGCGGGTTTGACCGGGCTGATTCGGGCGTACGGCGAACCGAGCGCCGGCCGCGCGTCCACGTCCCCTTTGTTCGGCCACAGGGCCACTGCCCGCTCGGCCATCGCCGTGATGGTCAGCGACGGGTTCACGCCCAGGTTGGCCGCCACCGCCGAGCCGTCGATCACGTGCAGGCCGGGATGACCGAACATTCGGTGGTACGGATCGACGACCCCCGTCTCGGCCGATGTCCCTATCGCGCAGCCACCGAGGAAATGCCCGGTCACCGGCCGCCCGGCGAGCTCGGTCATGGCACCCAGCGGCACCCCGTCGATCTTGGCCGCGACCCGCCGGGCGACATCGTGCGCCGCCGGCACCCATTCCGGGTTGGGCTCGCCGATGCCCTGCCGGGTGCGCAGCCGGCCCCGCTTGCGGTAGACCGTGATCGAGTTGTCCAGGGCCTGCATGGCCAGCAGCACCACGGTCTCGGTCGACCACCGCCGCGGCGACGTCAGCAGCCGTAGGTCGCGCCTGTCCCGTACGAGCTGGCGGAGCCCGGTGACCAGCCGCGACCGTCCACCGGCGTCGTCCACCAGCGTGGTCGCGAGCAGGGCCAGAAGGTTGCTGCCGCGCCCGTAGCGGACCGGTTCGACGTGGGTCGACGCGTCGGCGTGGATGGACGACGTGATCGCCACGCCGCGGCTGTAGTCGGCGTCGCGCCGCCGGGTGCGCGCGCCCAGGATCGACTCCGAGTTGGTGCGGCTCAGCTCGCCCAGCCGCGCCGACACGCCCGGCAGGGAGCCGCGGTCGCGCAAGCGGTGCAGCAGCCGCTGCGTACCCAGAGCCCCGGCCGCGAAGATCACCTGCCCGGCGGTGAAGGTGCGGCGGCGAACGCCGCCGGTGCGATGGGTGCGGACCTCGAAACCCCCTTGCGGGAGCGGTCGTACGTCGGTGACGGTCGTCAACGGGAAGACGACCGCGCCCCGCTGCTCGGCCAGATAGAGGTAGTTTTTGACGAGGGTGTTCTTGGCGCCGACGCGGCAGCCGGTCATGCAGGCGCCGCAGTGGGTGCAGGCCGCCCGCGACGGCCCGGCGCCGCCGAAGAACGGGTCGGGAACGGCCGCGTGGCCCCCGCTGTCCGGGTCACGGCCGGGATTTCCGAAGAGCACTCCTACCGGCGTACGGCGGAAGGTGTGCCCCACCCCGAGATCGACCGCAACCGATCGCAGCGCCCGGTCCGACGCCGTCTCCAAGGGGTTGACCGTCACGCCGAGCATGCGTTTGGCCTGGTCGTACGGGCCCGCGAGCTCCGCTTTCCAGTCGGTGACCGACGACCAGCGGGGGTCGGCGAAGAACGTGTCCGGCGGTTCGTAGAGCGTGTTGGCGTAGCCGAGCGAGCCGCCGCCGACGCCCGCGCCGGACATGATGAGCACGTTGTCGAGCAGCGTGAGGCGCAGGATGCCGAAGCAGTGCAGCGCCGGAGCGTACACATAACGGCGCAGCCGCCACGAGGTCTGCGGCAGCTCGTCGTCGGCGAAGCGGCGGCCGGCCTCGAGCACACCGACCCGGTAGCCCTTCTCGGTGAGCCGCAGCGCGCTGACGCTGCCGCCGAAGCCGGAGCCGACGACGAGGACGTCATAGTCGTACGTCATGGGGTATGGTGGCGCCGTTGTTGGCGGGCTGTCAACAAGGAGGCTGTGGTGAATTTTCACCGGCAAGGCGCTGGAAGTCCGCTCGTGCTTATCCACGGCATCGGCAGCCGCTGGCAGGTGTGGCAGCCGATCCTCGACGCGGTCGCCGAGCGGCACGACGTGATCGCGCTCGACCTGCCCGGCTTCGGCGCGTCCAAAGCGGACGGTGGCCCCGGCGGCGTGCCCTACCTGGCCGACCGGGTGACCGCGTTCCTCGACGAGCTCGGCGTCACGAGGCCGGCCCTGGGCGGCAGCTCGCTCGGCGGCGCGGTCGCGCTCGAGTTGGCCCGGCGCGGTCTGGCCCGGTCGGTGACGGCGTTCTCGCCGGTCGGGTTCTTCGGCGCGGTCGGCGCCCGCTGGTGCCAGGGCGTGGTCAGCGCGGCGCGGGCCGGGGGAGCGGCGCTCGGGCCGGCGGTGCCGTGGCTGATGCGCACGACACCGGGGCGGGTCGCGCTGTGCGGCGTCTTCTACGGCAAGCCGGGCCGCCTCGACCCGGACGAGTGTGTGACCGACGCCCGGGCGCTGGTGGCGGCGCCTGGCTTCGCCGCCGCCCGCAAGCGGCTGGGGGAGTGGCGCTACCGACCGGGCATGGCCGACGGCATCCCGGTCACGATCGCCTGGGGCACCCGCGACCTGGTGCTGCCCTACCGCCAGTCGGCGAAGGCCCGTGCGCTGCTGCCCCGCGCCCGCCACGTGCGCCTCCCCGGTTGTGGCCACCTCCCGTTCGCCGACGACCCGCGCACCTGCGCCCGCCTCCTGTTGGAGGCGAGCTGACCGCGCACCTACGCCCGCCTCCTGTTTGAAGCGAGCTGACCGCGTAGTGCCGCCCGACTTCGCGCCGAACGACGCGGTTCCCGCTCGGGCCGGCCTGCCTTCGCCTCGGACGACGCGGTCCCCGCTCCGGCCGGCCTGCCTTCGCCTCGGACGGCGCGGTTCCCGCTCGGGCCGGCCTGCCTTCGCCTCGGGCGCCGCGTTCCCGCTCCGGCCGGCCTGCCTTCGCCTCGGGCGGCGCGCCACGGTGGCGGTTGCCGTGGCGCGCGCCTTTCATCCGGACGCCGAGGTCCGTGCCTGGGGCCGTGCCGTCAGGTTGCGGTTGCCCTGCTGCTGAGGAACTGGAGCAGTTCGCGAGCCGCCTCCCGCGCCCGTGCGAGCTCATCCCGGCGGGCCGGGGCGCGGAGCGGGGGTTCCTCGACGATGACGGCGACCTGCATGCGGCGGCCGAGCCGGCGGGACAGGGCCTCGGCGATCGACGGGCGCAGGCGTGTCTCGACCACGTCGCGGGTGAACGCGTCGGCGGCGACCAGCAGGACGGTGTTGCCGACAATCGTGTCGATACCCACCTGTTCGAGGTGGGCCGGCCGGCCGATCGAGGCGACGACCTCGGACCACAATTCTTCCGGATCGACGACCGGGGCGGCCAGCACATCGTGGACCAGCCGCGCCGCGCAGGCCCAGTCGGGCGTGCCGGAGCGGGCGGCCTGCTCGTCGAGGAGCGCGGCGGTGGCGGCGGAGACGGGAACCGGCACGATCCTCGCGCCCGGCTGACCCTGAACCGCGGCGTCGGCGAGAGCCTGACGCCGGCCCGCCGCGGTCAGCCACTGACCGACACTGGTGCCGGCGGCCGCTGCCGCCCCGGCGAACATCTCGTGAACGCCGGACCCGATCTTCACCTTGGTCATCGACCCCTCCTCAGTGCTGCCGAAGCGGCCATTGAACACGTTTGCCGAGTCCGACACGCGGGAGAGCCGAGTGCCGACACGACTCGCCGAAGGCCTATTGGCACCCCGCCAACAAGCTGATAATTTCGCCCCATGAACCCGCGAGTGGTCGTCATCGGAGCCGGTTTCGGCGGCATCGCCGCCGCCTCGGCGCTGCTCGGCGCCGGGTTCACCGACGTCGTCCTGCTCGAGCGGGCGGCCGAGATCGGCGGCGTCTGGCGCGACAACACCTATCCCGGGTGCGCGTGCGACGTGCCCGCGCCCCTGTATTCGTACTCCTTCGCCCCAAACCCGGTCTGGAGCCGCCGCTTCCCGCCTCACCACGAGATCTTCGGCTACCTGCGCCGGGTCGCCGACGAGCGCGACATCACGAGGCGGGTGCGGCCGAACACCGATGTGGTCGAGGCCCGCTGGGACGACGACCGCTGGGTGATCACCACCGCCGGCGGCGAGCGGATCGAGGCCGACGTGCTCGTCCCGGCGGTCGGGCAGCTCACCAAACCGGTTGTCCCGTCGCTGCCCGGGGCCGAGCGTTTCGAGGGCCCGGCCGTGCACACCGCCCGCTGGCGCCCCGGCCTCCCGATCGACGGCTGCCGCGTGGCCGTCATCGGCACGGGAGCGAGCGCCATCCAGCTCGTCCCCGCCATCGCCGGCCGCGCCGCGCACGTGACCGTCTTCCAGCGCACGGCCCCCTGGACGCTGCCGAGGCCCGACCGCCGGTACGGCGTGGGCCGCCGCGCGGCGTACACCAAAATCCCGTTCCTGATGGGTCTCCCGCGGGCCGGTGTCTGGGCGATGACCATCGTGACCGGCCGGGCGCTGCTCGGCCGTCGTGCCTCAGGCGCGCTGCTGCGGACGGTCTCGGCCGTGCAACGCCGCTGGCAGGTGCGTGACCCCGAGCTGCGGGCCGCGGTCACCCCCGACGAGCCGATGGGCTGCAAGCGGGTCCTGTTCACCAGCGCGTGGCTGCCCGCCCTCGCGCGCGACGACGTCAGCCTGGTCACCGAGAAGATCGTCGAGGTCACCGCCGACGGCGTCCGCACGGCCGACGGCGTCTCCCACCCGTGCGACCTGCTCGTCTACGCCACCGGTTTCGCCGCCTCCGACCTGGTCACGCCACTGAAGATCATCGGCCGCGAGGGCAGCCTCGACGAGGAGTGGCGCGACGGCGCGTACGCCCATCTCGGCATGACGGTCCCCGGCTTCCCCAACCTCTTCTTGATGTACGGCCCGAACACCAACACCGGCAACACGTCGGTGCTCTATTTCCACGAGTGCCAGGCCCGCTATCTGGTCCAGGCCGTCCGCCTTCTCGCGCGCGGTTCACCGCCTTTGGAGGTACGCCGTGACGTAGCCGCCGCCTACGACGCCGAGATCCAGCAGCGCTTGTCGGGTTCGGTGTGGACCGCCTGCCAGAACTGGTATCGCAACGCCTCCGGCCGCATCGTCACCAACTGGCCCGGCATGGCGTCGGAATACAAGCGCCGCACGGCCCGCCTCAACCCGGCCGACTACTCAAATTGAGGCCGGTAGACGCTGACCCGCGTTGCCGGTTCAAGCCGGCCGATGCTCGTCAGATATTCGCGCGAGAAACCCGGCGACCTCCTTCACCATAGGACCGTGGAACCCGCCGAAGCCGCCGACCGGGCCCGTGACGCTGCCGCACTGTGGAGCGTCGGGTACGTCACGTCCGCTGAACTTGTCGAAGCGGCCTGCGACCTGCTCGTCACCGGCCACGACGGCACGACTCTCGCCATGCTCGCCGGCGTGCGATCCCGCGACGCCGACATGGAGGTCCCCGAGCTGCTCGAAGCGGCCCTCAGCGATGTCGGTCTGGTCTACTACCCGCCGGGCAGCCGGGCGGGTGCCGAAGCCGCGGTGAAGACGCTGGCCCGGCGGGTCCTGACCGGTGCGATGGAGCCCAGCGCGCTGACGGTGTGGGCATACCAGACTTTCGGTCCTGGAACGCTGGAGCTCGCCGACCGGCTGGTTGAACTCGATGACGCCTACGACTTCGTCGAATTCAGTGACACCACCGAGCAGGACCTCGACGCCGAGGTCATCGCCGAGGCGCGCCGCATCGTCACCCCGGCCGACCTCAAGCCTGGATCGGGTCGGGGCGGGCAATATCAGGCTCGGCGACTACGCGCGGGACGGGGTGGGGACGATGCCGGACTTGGACAGGTTCGTGTCAGCGCAGAAGGGCGTCTACGACGAGGCGCTGGATGAGATCAGGCAGGGGCGCAAGCGGACGCACTGGATGTGGTTCGTGTTTCCGCAGCTGGCCGGGCTGGGGTCCAGTTACACGGCGCAGTTCTATGCGATCCGTGATCTGGACGAGGCTCGGGACTACCTCGCCCATCCTGTGCTCGGCGCCCGGCTGGTCGAGATCGCCGAGGCCGTGGTGGCGTCGCCGGCGGCTACCGCCGATCAGCTCTTCGGGTATCCGGACAACCTCAAGGCCCGGTCGTCCATGACGCTCTTTCGCCGGGCGGCGCCGGAGCAGGCGGTCTTCGGCTCGGTTCTGGACAAGTACTACGGCGGCGAGCCCGACCCCCGTACCGAAGAATTGCTTAGCTGAAGGTGTCGGATCGGAGCCGGGGCGTTCGTTGCACAGATGACCGAGGGAGATGACCGTGCAGTATCTGGTTTCTGTGATCGATGACAAGAGCAACTCCGGCACCGAAGAAGAGATGGCCGCTATCGACGTGTTCAACGAAGGGCTTCGAGCCCAGGGGCACTGGGTGTTCGCGGGCGGGCTGGCCGCGCCCAGCACGGCGACGGTGATCGACAACCGGGGTGCGGAGCCACTGGTCACCGACGGGCCGTTCGTGGAGACCAAGGAGTACATGGCCGGGTTCTGGGTGATGGAGGCCGACGACCTCGACGTGGCGCTGAAGCTGGCCGCCGCCGGGTCGCGGGCCTGCAACCGGAGGGTCGAGGTGCGGCCGTTCCTGTGAGCGCGGTGGCGGCGGCCTATCGCGACGAGTGGGCCCGCGTGGTCGCCACGCTCTGCCGGCGCTACGGCGACCTGGACGTTGCCGAGGAGGCGGCGGCCGAAGCCTTCGCGACCGCGGTCGAACGGTGGCCGGCCGACGGGGTGCCGCCGAATCCGGGGGCCTGGCTGACGACGACGGCGAACCGCAAGGCGGTCGACCGGCTCCGGCGGGAGAGCAAACGCGACGGCAAACAGCGGGAGGCGCTGATGCTGTACGACGACGGGCCGCCCGAGCCGATCGGTGCCGTCGGCGACGAGCGGCTCCGGCTGATCTTCACGTGTTGTCATCCGGCGCTCGCCATGGAGACGCGGGTGGCGCTGACCCTGCGCATGGTGGGCGGGCTGACCGTGGCCGAGATCGCGCGGGCCTTCCTGGTCGGCGAGACGGCGATGGGGCAGCGCATCACCCGGGCCAAGACCAAGATCAAGGCGGCCCGGATCCCGTACCGGGTGCCCGCGGCCGAAGATCTCCCGGCCCGCCTGTCCGGCGTGCTCGCTGTGCTGTTCCTGGTCTTCAACGAGGGCTATCTGCCGAGCGGGCCCGGCGCCGATCCGGTCCGGCCCGAGCTGACGGCCGAGGCGATCCGCCTGACGCGCCTGCTCCACGGCCTGATCAGCGGCGACGGCGATGGCCGCGGCGGAGGCGACCCCGGAGGCGGTGAGCGCGGCGGAGGCGGTGAGTGCGGCGGAGGCGGTGAGCGCGGCGGAGGCGGTGAGCGCGGCGGCGACCGGGGCGGCGGTGAGCGCGGTGAGGTGGCCGGGCTGCTGGCGCTGATGCTGCTCACCGAGGCCCGGCGGGCGGCGCGGGTCGCGCCCGGTGGTGAGCTGATCCCGCTGGACGAGCAGGACCGGTCGGTCTGGGACGCGGGGCTGATCGCCGAAGGGCACCGGCTCGTGCGGGAGCGGCTGGCCAGCGGGGTCGCGCCGGGCCGATACCAGATCCTGGCCGCGATCAACGCCGTACACACCGACGCCCGTGCCTTCCCCGACACCGACTGGTCGCAGATCGTCGCCCTCTACGACCAGCTCGCCGTCCTGGACCCGTCGCCGATCGTCGCCCTCAACCGGGCCGTCGCGGTCGCCGAGCTCGAGGGCCCCGAGAAGGCCCTGGCCGTCGTCGACCGCCTCGACGGACGGCTGGCCGGTTACCACGCCTTCCACGCGACCCGCGCCGACCTGCTGCGCCGGCTCGGCCGCGGCGCTGAGGCGCGGGCCGCGTACGACCGGGCGATCGCGTCGGCCGGCAACACCGCCGAGATCGCCTACCTCACCCGGCGCCGCGGCCAACTGGCTTAGGAGGCGGGCGGTGGGGCCGTGCTCTCGCGGGTGACGAGCCTGGTCGGCACCAGGGCCCGGCCGGGTGGGGACGCCTCGCCGCGGATCTGGTGCAGGAGGCGGTCGACGCAGCGGCGGCCCATCTCGGCGAAGTCCTGGTGGATGGTGGTCAGCGGGGGCAGGTAGGAGACCGCGTCGGGGATGTCGTCGAAGCCGACCACGCTGACGTCCTCGGGGACGCGGCGGCCGCGCTCGTGCAGGGCCCGCAGCACGCCCAGGGCCATCTGGTCGTTGGCCGTGAAGACCGCCGTGCAGGACGGGTCGGCGGCGATCTCGAGGCCGGCCCGGTAGCCGGACTCGGCCGACCAGTCGCCCTGCAGCATGGGCGGCACCGGGCGGCCGGCCTCGGTCAGCACGTCGCGCCAGGCCTGGGCCCGCCGCCCGGCCGAGAACGACTCGGCCGGCCCGCTGACGTGCCGGACCGTGTGGTGGCCGAGCTCGAGCAGGTGGCTGACCGCCTGGCGGGCGCCGTCGGCCTGGTCGGTGTCGACCACCGGGTAACGGTCGCCGGCGTCGGAGTCGACCACCACCACCTGCGCGCCCGGCGGCAGCTCCAAGGCGACCGCGTCGAGCAGGTGGACTTCCATGATCACGATGACGCCGTCGACGGCCAGCTCGCCGAGGCGGGTGAAGGCGCCGAGCACGCCGTCCTGGGTGGGGCTGGCCACCGGGATCAGCGTTATCGCATATCCCTGCTCGGCGGCATGGTTGGCGATAGCCTCGACCGTGCGGCTGTTACCGGTGGTGGCGAGGGTGAAGAGGATGACGCCGATGGTGCGGAACTCGCCGCGCTTGAGGGCGCGCGCGGCGCTGTTGGGGCGGTAGCCCAGCTCCTTCATCGCGTCGAGGACCTGTTGCCGCGTCGCATCGACGACACCGGGGTGCCCGTTCGAGACGCGCGACACCGTCTGGGATGAGACACCGGCCAGCCGGGCCACATCCGCCATGGAAACTCGCCGAACACTGCTTGACGACGATCGCACGCGGTGACACTATCGCACTCACGATGTTTACGTAAACATCGAACATTCGAAAACAAGAAGAAACATCGAACGACATCGGTGCATGATGTTTACGTAAACATCATCGCATCACTGAGAGGGTGACCATGGCGGTCCTCCAGCCGGCGGTGGCACGCCGGCGCCGCTCCTGGCGAGGCTGGCAGTTCGTCGGCCCGTTCATGCTGATCTTCGCGCTGGTCTTCCTGGCGCCGATCGTGTACTCGATCTACCTGAGCCTGTATCGCAACCAGCTTATCGGCGGCAACTCGTTCGTGGGCCTGGACAACTACACCCGGCTGTTCCAGGACAGTCAGTTCTGGGAGTCGTTCGGCCGGGTCGCGATCTTCCTGGTCGTCCAGGTGCCGATCATGCTGATCCTGGCCCTGGTCGTGGCCCTGGCCATCGACAGCGGGCGGCTGTACGGCAAGGCGTTCTTCCGGGTCTCGATCTTCCTGCCGTACGCGGTGCCGGCGGTGGTCGCGACGCTGATGTGGGGCTTCATCTACGGCGATCAGTTCGGTCTCGTCGGCAACATCAACGACGCGTTCAACATCTCGCTGCCGAATCCGCTGTCCCCCCACCTCGCGCTCGCGTCCATCGGCAACATCGTGACGTGGGAGTTCATCGGCTACAACATGCTGATCTTCTACTCGGCGCTGCGGGTCATCCCGGGCTCCCTGTACGAGTCGGCCGCGCTCGACGGCGCCGGGCAGTTCCGGATCATCCGGTCGATCAAGCTGCCGGCGATCCGGGGCGCGCTGTCGATCGCGACCATCTTCTCGATCATCGGCAGCTTCCAGCTGTTCACCGAGCCGGTCATCCTGCAGCCGCTCGCGCCGAACGCGATCACCACGTACTTCACCCCGAACCTGTACGCCTACCAGCTGTCCTTCTCGGGTCAGCAGTACAACTACGCCGCCACGGTCGCGATCATCATGGGCATCATCACCATGGTCATCGCCTACGTCGTGCAGCTGCGCGGAAACCGGGAGAGCTGATGACGACCTCGGTGGAAACCCGCTCGGCCAAGCCGCTCACGGTGCGTGAGTCGGCGCGGAACAAGAAGCGGCGCAAGGGCAGCGTCACCCTGACCGTCCTGACCGCTCTCATGGCGGTCTACTCGCTGGTGCCGCTCGGCTGGCTCCTGATCAACTCGACGAAGACGCAGGGTGGCCTGTTCACCTCGTTCGGCCTCTGGTTCGACCGGGACGGCAAGTTCGCGCTCTGGCAGAACATCCACGACACCTTCACCTACAACGACGGCATCTTCCTGCGGTGGTTCGGCAACACCCTGCTGTACGTCGTCGTGGGCGCCGGTGGTGCGACCCTGCTGGCCGCCCTCGCCGGTTACGGCCTGGCGAAGTTCAATTTCGTCGGCAAGCGCGCGGTCTTCGCGATCGTGCTCGGCGCGGTCGCGGTGCCCGGCACCGCTCTGGCCGTGCCGACGTTCCTCATGTTCAGCAAGCTCGGCCTGACCAACACGCCGTGGGCCGTGATCATCCCGTCCCTGATCACGCCGTTCGGCCTGTACCTGATGTGGACCTTCGCCGCCCAGGCGATCCCGGACGAGATGCTCGAGGCGGCCCGGATGGACGGCGCGGGCGAGTTCCGCACCTTCTTCCGCATCAGCGTCCCGCTGCTCGCCCCCGGCATCGTCACCGTGGCCCTGTTCAGCATCGTCGCGACCTGGAACAACTACTTCCTGCCGCTGATCATGCTGAAGGACCCGGACTGGTACCCGCTGACCGTCGGCCTCAACGCGTGGAACGCGCAGTCGACCACCGCCGGCGGTGAGGCCGTCTACAACCTGGTCATCACCGGCTCGCTGCTCACGATTCTGCCGCTCCTGGCGGCGTTCCTCCTGCTTCAGCGCTATTGGCAGTCCGGCTTGTCCGCCGGCTCCGTGAAAGAGTGAAAGGTCCTTACATGTCGAAGCTCCTGAAAGTCGGGGCGGCGGCCACCGCGGCCCTGCTGTCCCTCGGCCTCGCCGCCTGCGGTGGTGGCGACGACGACTCCAGCTCGTCCGGCTCGTCCTCGACCGTCTCCGACGCCGACGTCACCGCGGCGCTGGAGAAGGGCGGCAACCTGACGGTGTGGGCCTGGGAGCCCACCCTGAAGAACGTCGTCACCGAGTTCCAGAAGAAGTACCCGAACGTCAAGGTCGACCTGGTCAACGCCGGCACCGGCAACGACCAGTACACCGCCCTGCAGAACGCCGTGGCCGCCGGCAAGGGCATCCCGGACGTCGCGCAGATCGAGTACTACGCGCTGCCGCAGTTCGCGCTGGGCAAGTCGCTGACCGACCTGACCGGCTTCGGCGCCGAGAACCTCAAGGCCGACTTCGCTCCGGGCCCGTGGAACTCGGTCCACTCGAGCAACGTCGCCTACGGCCTGCCGATGGACTCCGGCCCCATGGCGCTGTACTACAACAAGAACGTCTTCGACAAGTACGGCATCAAGGTCCCCACCACCTGGGACGAGTACCTCGACGCGGCCCGCAAGCTGCACAAGGCCGACCCGAAGGCCTACATCACCAACGACACCGGTGACGCGGGCTTCACCACCTCGATGATCTGGCAGGCCGGCGGCAAGCCGTACACCGTCGACGGCACCAACGTCACGATCAACTTCTCCGACGAGGGCTCGAAGAAGTTCGAGCAGGTCTGGCAGACGCTGATCACCGAGAAGCTGATCGCCCCCATCTCCAGCTGGTCCGACCAGTGGTTCCAGGGCATGCAGAACGACACCATCGCCACCATCGCCACCGGCGCCTGGATGCCCGCGAACTTCGTCTCCAGCGCCCCCGCCGCCTCCGGCAAGTGGCGCGTGGCCGACATGCCGCAGTGGACCGCGGGCGCCAACGCCTCGGCCGAGAACGGCGGCAGCGCCCTGTCGCTGATGAACAAGGGCCTCAACAACAACCAGGCCCTGGCGTACGGCTTCACCAAGTTCGCCAACGACGGTGACGGCGTGCAGATCCGCGTCGACGGTGGCGCCTTCCCGGCCACCACCAAGCAGCTCAGCGACTCCAAGTTCCTGAACTCCGAGTTCAAGTACTTCGGCGGCCAGAAGGCCAACGAGATCTTCGCCAAGTCGTCGCAGAACGTGGTGACCGGCTGGACCTACCTGCCGTTCCAGGTCTACTCGAACAGCATCTTCAACGACACCGCCGGCAAGGCGTACGTCTCCAGCACCACCCTGGCCGACGGCCTCAAGGCGTGGCAGGACCAGTCCGCGAAGTACGGCAACGAGCAGGGCTTCACCGTTAAATGAGCAACTCAGTGACACCCCGCTGGCTGCGCACGGGCTCGCGACTCGAGTACGGCGCGGACTACAACCCGGAGCAGTGGCCGAGGGAGGTGTGGGACGAGGACGTCCGCGCCATGCGTGAGGCCGGCGTCACCATCGTCTCCCTCGCCATCTTCTCGTGGGCCCGGATCGAACCGGCCGACGGCCGGTACGACTTCGCCTGGCTCGACGAGGTGATGGACCTGCTCCACGCCAACGGGATCTCGGTCGACCTGGCCACGGCGACGGCATCACCGCCGCCGTGGCTGACCACCGCACACCCGGAGATCCTGCCCGTCAACCACGAGGGGCAGATCCTCTGGCAGGGAGGCCGCCAGCACTGGCGGCCCACCTCGCCGGTCTTCCGGGAGTACGCGCTGCGCCTGGTCCGCACCATGGCGCAGCGGTACGCCGACCACCCCGCGCTGGTCGCCTGGCACGTCTCGAACGAGCTGGGCTGCCACAACATCTACGACTACTCCGAGGACGCGGCGCAGGCCTTCCGGGTCTGGCTGCGCCACCGCTACGGAACGGTCGAGGCGCTGAACGAGGCGTGGGGCACGGCCTTCTGGGCGCAGCGTTACGGCGAGTGGGACGAGATCCTGCCGCCGCGGCTGGCCGCGTCCTTCCCGAACCCGACCCAGCAGTTCGACTTCAAGCGGTTCTCCTCCGACGTGCTCAAGGACTACCTGCGGGCCGAGCGGGAGATCCTGCGCGAGCTCACCCCGGACGTCCCGGTCACCACCAACTTCATGGTGATGGGCGAGACCAAGGGCATGAACTACGCGGACTGGGCGGCCGAGGTCGACTTCGTCTCGAACGACCACTACCGGCTGCCCGGCGCGCAGAGCCTGGACGAGCTGTCGTTCTCGGCCAACCTGACCGGCAACATCGCCGGCGGCCGGCCGTGGTTCCTGATGGAGCACTCGACCAGCGCGGTCAACTGGCAGCCGGTCAACCTGGCCAAGCGGCCCGGTGAGCTGTCCCGCGACGCGCTGACCCACGTGGCGCACGGCGCCGACGCGGTCTGCTACTTCCAGTGGCGGCAGTCGCGGGCGGGCGCCGAGAAGTACCACTCAGGGATGGTGCCGCACGCGGGCACCGACAGCCAGCTGTTCCGTGACGTCGTGGCCCTCGGCGAGCGGCTGCGCGAGCTGTCGTACGTGCAGGGCAAGCGCCGCACGCCGGCGAAGGCGGCGATCCTGTTCGACTGGGAGTCCTGGTGGGCCTCCGAGCAGGACTCGCACCCGACCGAGCTGCTGAAGTACAAGCAGGAGGCGCTGGACTGGTACACGACGTTCCTGGACCTGGGCGTCCGGGTCGACGTGCTGCCGGCCTCGGCGTCGTTCGACGGCTACGACTTGGTCGTGGCGCCGATCCTGCATGTGATGCCGTCGGCCCTCGCCGACCGCCTGACCGCGTTCGTGGAGAACGGCGGCCACCTCGTGGCGACGTACTTCTCGGGCATCGTCGACGAGAACGACCACATCTGGCTCGGCGGCTACCCGGGCCCGCTGCGTGACCTGCTCGGCCTGCGGATCGAGGAGTTCGCGCCGCTGCTGGCGGGCGACACGGTGGCGCTCTCGGACGGACTCGAGGGCACGCTGTGGAGCGACCGGATCGACCTGATCGACCCGGCCACCGAGGTGCTGGCCACGTACAAGACCGGCGACTACGCCGGGCGCCCGGCGGTCACCCGCCGCGCGGCCGGTCAGGGCTCGGCCTCGTACGTCTCGACCAAGCTGGCCCCGAACGCGCTCGCGCCGCTGCTGAAGGACCTGGCCGGCCGGGCCGGCGTGGTCAGCGAACTCCCGTCGGAACTGCGCGGCCGGGTCGAGCTGACCGTCCGCGAGGGCGTCCGCTTCGTCGTCAACCGCACCGACGAGCAGCTGGACATCAGCTCGCTCGGCGGCCCGGAGCCGACGCTGGCCGCCCGCGGTGTGGCGGTCCTGCCCGCCTGAGGCAAGCAGGGGAGCATCCCGGAGCCGGTATCGTCTCCGGGATGCTCCCGTCCGAGGCCGCGGCGATCCAAGAGGCTTTGCGCCCGCGGTTGATCCTGCCGCCGCCGGGTTTCGAGGTGCCACCGACGGTGGTGGGGCTCGACGTCACCTACAAAGATTCCTTCGGCGTCGCGGCGGCGGTGGTCATCGACGTGGCGACCCTGTCGGTGGTGGAGGTCGCGACTGCGTCCGGGCCGGTCTCTTTCCCGTACGTCCCGGGCTTGCTGGCCTTCCGCGAGATACCCCTGTTGCAGGACGCCCTGGCCCGCCTCTCTTCTCCGCCGTCCCTGATCATCTGCGACGGCTACGGCCTGGCCCATCCGCGACGGTTCGGCCTGGCCAGCCATCTCGGCGTCCTGCTCGACCTGCCGTCGTTCGGGATCGCCAAGACCCCGTACGTCGGCGCCTTCTCCGACATTCCCGACGCCCGCGGCTCATGGTCGGACATGGTGGACGACGGCGAGGTCGTGGGCCGCGCCGTGCGTACACAAAAAGGGGTTAAGCCGGTCTTCGTCTCGGCCGGGCACCGGATCGCCTTGGAAGACTGCACTTCTTTGGCCGTACGACTGAGCGCGCGCTACCGCATCCCCGAGCCGACCCGCCAGGCCGACATCCACTCGCGGCGACGTCTCGCGCAGTGGCAGCATGGACCGCATGGTGGACAGTTCGCTGCGCCGGGTTGATCTCGGTGAGGTGCCGTATGACGAAGGCCTTCGGCTCATGTCCGAGTGGGTGGAGGAGCGGCGCGAAGGGCGGGCGCCCGATCGGCTGTTTCTGCTGAGCCATCCTGAAGTGATCACCTATGGGAAGCACACGGCGGTGTCGGACCTGCCGGTGGATCCGGGGTTTCCGGTGGTGCCGGTCGACCGTGGCGGGCATGCGACCTATCACGGGCCGGGGCAGCTCGTCGGCTATCTCGTGATGAACCTGCGTGGCGGTGGGCCGGCCGATGTGGTGCGGTGGCTGGAGACGTCGCTGATCGAAGGGCTGGCCTCGCTGGGGTACGAGACGGTGCGGCGCGACACGCCCAAGGGCGCCGACAGCCTGGTCGGCGTGTGGACGCCGCAGCACCACAAGCTGGTGTCGATCGGCATGCGGATCCGCGGTGGCATCACGTCGCACGGCTTCGCCCTGAACATCGACCCGGACCTGACGGTCTTCGACCGGTTCACCGCGTGCCGCCTGCCGGACGTGGAGATGACCTCGCTGCGCCGCATCTCCGGCGGCGCTGTGGACGAGGCCGCGGTCCGTGACGCGATTGCCAAACACCTGGGCGCTTCGTGAGAGTCACCGAGATCCGCCGCTATCCCGTCAAGTCGATGCTGGGCGAGCTCGTCCCGTCCTCGGCCGCCGGCCCCCGCGGCCTCGACGGCGATCGCCTCTGGGCGGTCCGCGACACCGACGGCAAGTTCGGCAGCGGCAAGAACACCCGCCGATTCCGGCGGATGCAAGGACTTTTTCGATTCCGGGCGTACGCCTCCCCGAGCGCCCCGATCGTCGAGATGCCGGACGGCCGCCGCTTCGCCGCCGACGACCCCGCCGGGCACAGCGCGATCAGCCACGAGCTGGGCCGCACTGTCACGCTCACCCCGGAAGCGGCCGTCAAGCATCACGACGAGGGCGCGGTCAGCCTGCTCACCACGGCGTCGCTGCGCATGATGGCCGACCTGACCGGCGACCCGGTCGAGGCGCTGCGATTCCGCGCCAACCTCCTGATCTCCTCCGACGTCCTCGAGGACGACTGGCCCGGCCGCCTGCTGCGGGTGGGCCCGGCAACGGTGTTACGGGTGATCCGCCCGCTCACCCGCTGCGTAATGATCGACATGGCCCAGGACGACGCCCCCGACCGCAACGACCTCCTCAAGACCGTGGCCGCCCACCACGACATGACATTGGGCGTGGTCGCCGAGGTCGTCACGCCAGGCCCGGTCACCACGGGCGACGCGTGCACATGGATCTGACCGCCGCCCGCGCCGAGTTCGAATACGACGGCGTCAAGAAGAACCCCCGCGTCGCGTACGCCCTGTGGTGCCTGACCGGTCTCTTCGGTGGCCACCGCTTCTACCTGGGCGACACGGCCCGCTCGATAGCCATGCTCTTCACCCTCGGCGGCCTCGGCATCTGGACCCTGCTCGACGTCTTCTTCATCGCCCGCCGGGTCCGCACCGTCAACCAGTCACGCCGAGCCACCATCATGGCCCGTCACGGCCTCGTGGAGGTCGCGGGCTGAGCCGACGGCGGTCAGCGGGCCGGCCTCATGTACCAGGTCGTCGTGGCCACGGTCCGAAAGCCCATCGACTCGTACAACGGACGCCCGGCCTCGGTGGCGATCAGCGCCGACGCCCGACCGGCGTGGGCGCCGACCACGTGGCCCATGACGGCCCGGCCGAGGCCCGCCGACCGGTGCTCGGGCGACGTCGCCAGCCAGTACACGCCGGCGACACCGCCGTCGTCGAGTGTGCACGCGGCGGCGGCCGGGAGGCCTTCCCGGTAAGCGAGCCAGACAGAACAGCCGGGAACGGTCAGCACCCGCTCCGGCAACGCCTCACCCTTGCGCCACGGCAGGAACGCCGGCACGGGAAAGCCCTCGACGATCGTCCGTTCCGCCACGGCCAGCTCGCCCGGATCCGCAACCCGGACGATCCGCACGGAAGCGCCGGACGCCGCCGCCGGCCCGGCCGGGCGCGCCATGACGGGCATGCGCAGGACACGCACCGTCGTGTCCGGCGGTCCGCCCCGGCCGTCGCCGAACGCGTCCTCCAGCGTCGTGGCCTTCGTCGTCGGGACACTGTCGAGAAGGCCCGAGATGACGTCGGCGGTCGCCGGCGCTCGCAGGATGAGCCGCGCCGTCCGGGGCGTCTCGGCCCGGAACACCGCCTGGTCCACCGAGACTTCCGTTGCCGTACCGGCCCACATCGCCATGGCATTGTCCACAACCGCGCCGACATCGATCATTGAACTGATTTTAGGGCGGCCGAGGGGGAGGGGTGTCATCGTGGAGCGCCAGCCGACATGGCTCCGCGGCGAGAGGTCCTACCGGGCGTACGTTCGGGGTCTTCGTTACGGCCTGGCCGGTTTTCTCCTCGCCGTGGTGTCCGGGCTTCTGGGGCGGTCCGGTGTCATCGGGCACCGGGTGCCGGTGGCCGGGGTCGCGGTGGGGTTCGTAGTCGCGTTCGGATCCGTCGTCAGCGGTGTGATCGGGTGGCTGCTGGTGCCCGACAAGAACCGGGCGAACGTACGCCAGGCCGCCCTGCTGCGAATGGTCGTGCATGACGTCGTTCGCGGACTGCCGGCGAACCGATGAGCCGCACCGCCGACGAGTTGCTCGCGACCGTGCTCGACGCGTCGATCGCCTGTATCGGGGCCGCGGCCGCCGACGCTCGCTACTTCGACCGGCGTGCGGTGGCTCGAATGGCCGATGTCGGGGACAACAACACTTTCCCGCTGTTCGGGGCGCTGCTGTCGGAGCCGGGCCGGATGCGCCGGCGCCGGACGGCGGCCGCGCTGCGGCGGATGGCGGACTTCGGGGCGGAGCGGCGGGCGTGGATGGTCGAGCAGGTGGGTCCCGATCTGGCCGAGCTTCTCGGGCCGCCGCGTCCGGAGTCGCCGCACCGCCGCGGCGCAAAGCCGGATCGAGCACGGCAGTGTTCGCTACCCGGGCCTGGCCGACCGGGTTCCGCTCGCCGAGCTCCGCACCGCCTTCGTGGGGGCGGGGGAGGGGATCCGGCGGGCGGCGCGCCGGCCGCCCTGGACTCGGGAGCAAGCCTTCCGGCGGCTTGCCGAGGGGCTCACCGAGGAGCATCCCGTTTCCGGCTCGCGGCGAGACTCTGGGGCTCGGCGAGGCGTTGATAATCGTCTGATGGGTGTCGATCTGGAAGTGAGCCGGGCGGTGCCGTCGCTCTATGCGGCGCGGTATCCCCTTTCGGAGGCTGAGGTCGTCGAGTATGTCGAGCGGGCGCCGGACATGAGCATGGCGCCCTGGTTGACACCGGGGATCGACTTCCGGCTCATCGAGGTGGCCGATGGAGCGTGGACCCGCTACACCGGCGGCATGGTGGCCATGAAGAACCCTGACGACGCGAGGTGCCGGCAGATGGCGGCGATGGCGACCGCTCTGGACGCCTGGCTGATGTTCGAGTCGGTTCAGATCGTCACCGTGGAGGGCGACCGCGTCATGACGCGGGACATCGTCATGGCCGACCTGCCCTATCCGCGCTACTACCTGACCCGTGATGCGCCGATCGAGGTCGGCGAGTGGGCTGAAGTGGTCGCGGAGCAGGCCGACTTCGCGTGGGAGACGCGCATCGAGGCGCGTCTCCCGTCCGGGCGCCGGTGGATCGACTGCCCGCCTGTTGCCTGTTGGACGGGCCACCCGTCCGGCAAGCCCGTCCCGTTTCACCTCGACGACGTGAGCGATGACAGCGTCGACGTGGGGCAACCGGACGGGCTCACCCTGGAGCGCATGCGGGCGCTCGCGGCCGTGCTGGGCGGGTGGGTCAGTGACGGCTCTGGAAAGCGTGTCTGAGGACGTACGCGGTGACGCCGTTGCCGATCTGCACGCCCTGGACGTCGGCTGAGCGGAAGTGGACGCCGCCCCAGACGCGGGCCTCGACGACCTCGGCCAGGGCGCCGGAGAAGCTGGTGAACGAGCGGGTCGTGCCCGAGTCGGCGCTGTAGGCGCTGAACGGGATGTCGTCGCGGCCGAAGAACACGCGCATCGTGGTCATGATGGTCGAGGTGGAGCAGGTGTGGCCGGAGGTGTAGTCGGGGAACGGCGGGGTCACCAGCAGCGGCGTCCACGCCGGGTCGGCTGTCGTCCTCGGGTTGCCGTCGGTGTCGGCGAGTTGGACCGCGGTCACCGGGCGCCAGAAGTTCCAGTGCTTCTTCTCGTTGAAGCAGGCGATCAGCGAGTCGGCGTTGGCGATCTCGGCGATGGCGAAGAAACGGGCCGCCTGCAACGTGCTCAGGTGCTGGCGGGTGGCGACCTGGCGTTTGATCTCCCATTCGGTCAGGCGGCGGTCGTGCCACCAGATCGCGGCCTCGGTCTGGTCCTGGGTGCGGACCGTGCTGGTGGTGCCGCCGATCGCCTTGACCTCGTTGACGTCGGCCGCGTAGCGGGCGCTGGTCAGCGGGGGCGGCCCGGCCGTACGGAACCTGGTGTTGCTGTCGATGACGAACGGTTTCAGGTCGCCCACCCAGGCGCCGTCGGCGGCCAGCGTGGGTGGGGTCGGGCGCCACTGGCCCGGATCGGTGGAGATGTTCCAGGTGGCCGGTTCGAAGGCGCCGTCGCCCCGGCGGGCGGTGATCATGGCGTTGGCGGTTTGGGCGCCGACGGCGATGCCGGCGGTCTTGGCGCGGCCGGCGGGAATCGCGGCCAGGGCGGTGTCGTACTGATGGCGGAGCGCGTCGCTCTGGGCGGGGAACAGGCCGAGGAGCACGGTGTACGCGGCGGAGGCCACCGCCGCGTCGGCCGAGTCGGTGCGACGGGCCCGCGGGGCGGTCAGGTACGGCTCGTAGGGGGTGCCGGCGATGGCGTTCACGGCGTCGTAGATGGCGCCGTGCACCATGGCGAAACTGCGCGGGGCCACGTACGGCGCCTGGCGGGCCACCTCGTAGATGGCCGTCTGCGCGTTCGCGTTCCAGGTGATGACCGCGTTGACGCGGGGCGGGGCGGCGGTGGCGGGAATGGGTGCGAGCGAGAGGGTCAGCAACCCGGCGACGATCGGTGAGAGAAGCATGGAATCACGATCGTCGATAGTGGACGGCAAAGAAAAAGACGAGAAGTAAAAAGCACCTCTCGCCACTTCCAACATATAGCACATAGGGGGTCTTGCGGCAAGAGCCCGGTAGTGCCGCAGAATGGCCGAATTGTCGGCGAAACCGGGGGATACTTTCATGCACGCATTCGATCTGCCGGACAATCTCGCGGCCAAGGCCGACCCGGCCCTGATCGCCGAGGACGACAAGCATTTCGCCGTCATCGCGCAGAGCCTGGCTGAGTCGATCGCCGAGCTCACCGAGCGCCTCGAGATCGAGCGCAAGGCGCCCGCCGGCATGGGGCGGCAGGCGGTCGACCGGGACGACGCGGTCAAGCGGCTGACCGCCCGGCTGCGCTCGCTGCGCCGCTACAGCCTCGACATCTGCCTCGGGCGCATGGTCGGACAGGACGGCGAGCCGGTGTACATCGGCCGCTTCGGGCTCACCGACAGTCAAGGGCGCCGGCTACTGGTCGACTGGCGGTCACCCGCGGCCGAGCCGTTCTTCGGAGCCACCCACGCCAACCCGATGGGGCTGGTCAGCCGGCGGCGCTACCGGTGGACGCGGGGGCGGGTCACCGACTACTGGGACGAGGTGTTCACGCCGGACGGCCTGGAGAACAACGCGGCGCTCGACGACCAGTCCGCGTTCGTGGCCAGCCTCGGCACCAACCGTTCGGCCCGGATGCGCGACGTGCTCGGCACCATCCAGGCCGACCAGGACGCCATCATCCGGGCCGGCTCCCGCGGCGCGCTCGTGGTCGACGGCGGGCCGGGCACGGGCAAGACAGTGGTCGCGCTGCACCGCACGGCCTACCTGCTCTACTCCGACCCGCGACTGGGGCACCGGCAGGGCGGCGTGCTGTTCGTGGGACCGCACGAGCCCTACCTGGCGTACGTGTCGGACGTGCTGCCCAGCCTCGGCGAGGAGGACGTGCAGACCTGCACGCTGCGTGACCTCGTACCCCAGGGAAGGCCGGCCACCCCGGAGAGTGACCCGGAGGTGGCCCGGCTGAAGGCCGCGGCCGGCATGGTGAAGGCGGTCGAGGCGGCGGTCCGCTTCTACGAGGAGCCGCCGCGCCAGGGCATGACGGTGGCGACCGACGACGCCGAGATCAGGCTGACGGCGGACGACTGGGCCGAGGCGTTCGGCGCGCCCGGGCCGGGGACGCCGCACAACGAGGGCCGCGATCAGGTGTGGGAGGAGTTGCTGGCGATCCTGGTGGCGAAATACGACGGGGACGAGCCCGAGGAATTGCTGCGCCGGTCATTGGTGCGCCATCGCGAGCTGGCGGGCGCGTTCAGCCGGGCGTGGCCGATTCTGCACGCGGCCGACATCGTGGGCGATCTCTGGTCGGTGCCGGCTTATCTGCGGCGCTGCGCGCCTTGGCTCACCCCTGATGACGTACGGAAAATGCAGCGCAAGGAACCGCAAGCCTGGACCACCGCCGATCTTCCCTTGCTGGACGCGGCCCGGCAGCGCGTCGGTGACCCGGAGGAATCGCGGCGCCGGCGCCGGCAGGAAGCGGCGGTGGCCGGCCAGCGGGCGCGGATGGACCGCGTGGTCGACGACCTGATCGACTCGGCACAGTACGACGACGGCGAAGGCCTGATGAAGATGCTGGTCCAGCCGGATCTGCGCGACGTGCTGGTGGACGATTCGGTTCTGCCCCAGGCGGATCCGGATCTGCTGGCCGGGCCGTTCGCGCACATCGTGGTCGACGAGGCGCAGGAGCTGACCGACGCGGAATGGCAGATGCTGCTGCTGAGGTGCCCGTCGCGCAGCTTCACGATCGTGGGGGACCGGGCCCAGGCGCGCCGGCCGTTCACCGAGTCGTGGCGCGAACGGCTGGCGCGGGTGGGCCTCGATCATGTCGAGCTTGCTTCGCTGACGATCAATTACCGTACGCCGGAAGAGGTCATGGCCGTGGCCGCGCCGGTCATCCGGGCGGCGTTGCCGGACGCGAACGTGCCGACCTCGATCCGTAGCAGCGGCCTGCCCGTCGTCCACGGTTCGGTGGGCGAGCTCGACGGGATCCTGGCGTCGTGGCTCGCTTCTCATGCCGAGGGGGAGGGGGTCGCCTGCGTGATCAGCCGTTCGCCCCGGAAGGGCACCGACAAGATCAAGTGGCTGACGCCCGAGCTGTCCAAAGGCCTGGAGTTCGATCTCGTCGTGCTGATCGACCCCGACGGGTTCGACGGCGCGGTGGACCGTTACGTCGCGATGACCCGGGCCACGCAGCAGCTCGTGATCCTGACTTAACGCAGGTGCTGATCGAAGAAGGCGAGCGGGTACGTCTGCTGGAGCCGCACGGCGCGGGCCGGGTCGTACGTGCCGATCCAGCCGGCCAGGTCCTCGTCGCTCATCCCGGTGAGGCGGGCCAGTTGCGGCAGGAGCCAGACCGCGTCCGAGAACGAGATCTCGGTGCCACCGTCGATGTGGACGTCGCGGCGCCAGCCTTTGAGGTGGGTCCAGAAGTCGGCGGCGCTCGAACCGGGGGTGCGGGGGAAGCTCGCGGTCAACATCAGGAACGGGCGGTGGATGTCGGTGGTGAGCGGCGGCTGGCACTCCATCGGGCCGTCCAGGCTGATGCCGGCCCGCACCCGCCGGTCGCGGCCCACGATGATGGCGGTCGCCGTGCCGCCCTTGGAGTAGCCGAACATGCCGATGCGCCGTCCCGCCGTCACGTCTTCGAGGTGGTCGAGCACGAAGGTGATGTCGTCGGCGTGGTCGTACGGGGTGACCGACACGTCGTCGTCGGGCACGTGCAGGCGGCCGCCGGGGAACTCGGTGTAGGAGTCGGTGTGGTCCACCGTGACGACGGTGTAGCCGTGGCTGGCCAGTTCCTGCACGATGACGGTGATCTCGGAGCGGTGGCCGTCGGCGCCGTGCGAGAACACGATGACGGGCCGCCGGCCGAGGGCCCGCAGGGCCGGGGCGCCCTCGTGTGCGGCCGTGAGGGGCGAGGCGGCGGCGTCCGACGGGAGGCCGTTGTCGGCCAGCAGGGCGCGCAGGAGGGCGCCGGGCATCCACGGCACCACCGGGCCGCGCCGGGCCGCCGCGGGGTACCAGATGCCGACCATCAGCTCCCGGCGCCCGTCGGCGAGATGCCGCTCCACCGTGCCGATCGGGTGCGGGCCGGTCGGCGCGGGCAGGGTGAGGCGGGGCCGCGCGGCCGAGGCCGGGCCGGCGGCGGCCAACGGGCCGGCGACGCCGGCGGCGATGGCAGAGGCGAGCAGGGTGCGGCGGGTCAGTGCGGTGGTCATCAGTCCTCCGGGGTGGTCTCCACGCGGGCGATGAGCTGTTTCAGGCGGCCGATCTCGTCGGCCAGGGCGGTCGTGCCGGCCGGGGTCAGGGTGATCCAGGTGCGGGGGCGGCGGCCCTCGTATCCCTTCTCGACCTCGATGAGCCCCGCTCCTTCCAACACGCTCAAGTGCTTGGAAAGGTTGCCGGCGGTCAGGTCCAACTGGGTGCGCAGATATCCGAACTCCACGCGGCGGGCCTCGTGCGCGATGGTGAGGATGCCGAGCCGGACGCGCTGGTGCACCACGTCGTCGAGGCCGAGGGAAGGGTGGTCGTTCACCGTCGCCGTCCGGCCCGCGCGAAGCCGGCCGCGGCCAGCAGCAGCACGACGCCGACGATGAGCTGGGGCAGCGCCATGCCGGCCCGGAAGCCGAGGTGGGGCGAGGCGAAGCCGTCGTTCATCGGGAGCACCAGCAGCACCAGCGCCAGATATCCGGCGGTGAACAGCAGCAGCGCCAGGTTGCGTTCCAGCCAGACCAGCACCAGCAGGGCCACGCCGATCATGCCCCACGGCATGACGAGGCGGTCCAGCACGAACTGCCAGTACGGCATGGGGCCGTCCGGATAAGGGTGGCTGCGGAAGTACAGGAAGACAGCCAGCCAGGCGGCGGGGAACACGACTGTCGTCACGGCGCCGGTGATGGCGTACGGCAGGACCCTCGTGCCCAGCCCTCGCGCCCGGGCGGCCCGGAAGTACCAGACGGCGATGGCCGCGTAGGCCAGCACCATCGCGGCCGGCCAGAAGTAGAGCATCCCGTTGCGGGCGAACTCGCAGCTGCCGTCGGAGTGGCAGTCCACCCGCATGCCGAACCAGTCGACCGGGATGGCCAGCAGCGTCGTCACGCCCAGCACGAGCAGGGCGGCCCAGGTCATCCGCTGGTCGGCGCGCACGCGGTGGGCGAGCGCGCGCACTTCGGCCAGCAGCCGGCGCGGGTCGTCGGCGGAGATCGAGTCACTTGTCATGCCAACAGGTTTCCATTGCAAACCTGTCGGCGCAAGTAGGTGTCGGCCTTCACATGATCGTTGCTTGCGCTTCCTATCTGCGTCCGCCTAGTTTTTATGGCGCGTGCGCAACTATCGGCGTACGCAAGAAAGGAAGTAGATCTCATGCCTCTCGGACTGGTGGCGCTCGCCATCGGCGGCTTCGGAATCGGACTCACCGAGTTTGTGATCATGGGCTTGCTGCCCGAGGTGGCGGCCGACTTCGGCGTCTCGACGTCGGCGGCGGGCTGGCTGATCAGCGGATACGCGCTGGCCGTGGTGGTCGGCGCGCTCGGCCTGACCGTCGCCACGACCCGGCTGCCGCGCAAGCCGGTGCTGCTCGGCCTGCTGCTGCTGTTCATCGCCGGCAACCTGCTGTCGGCGGTCGCGCCGAGCTACGAGGTGATGCTGGCGGGCCGCATCGTCGCCGCGCTGTGCCACGGAGCGTTCTTCGGCATCGGCGCCGTCCTCGCCGCCGGCCTGGTCGCCCCGCAGCGCAAGGCGGCCGCGGTGGCCACGATGTTCACCGGCCTGACCGCGGCCAACGTGCTCGGCGTGCCGCTGGGCACGCTGCTCGGGCAGGCCGCGGGCTGGCGCTCGACGTTCTGGGCCATCACGGCCGTCGGGGTGGTGGCGTGGTTCGGCATTCTCGCGCTGGTGCCGGCCGGCGCCGGAGAGTCGAAGGCTTCGTCCGTACGCCGTGAATTGAGCGCCTTCAAGTCCGTGCAGGTCTGGCTGTCCATCACGGTGACGGTGCTCGGCTTCGGCGGCATGTTCGGCGCGTTCACCTACATCGCGTACACGCTGACCGACGTGGCGGGCTTCTCCTCCGGCGCCGTGCCGTGGCTGCTGGTCATCGTGGGCGCCGGCCTGTTCATCGGCAACGTCCTGGGCGGCCGCGCGGCCGACCGTGGCGTGGACCGCACGCTGGTGACCGTGCTGGCCGGGCTGGTTGTGGTGCTGGCCGGTTTCGCGCTGACCGCACACAGCCAGTGGGCCACCATCGTCTGGTTGCTGTTGATGGGCGCCTTCGGCTTCGCGACGGTGCCCGGCCTGCAGACGCGCGTGATGCACTACGCGGCCGGCGCTCCGACGCTGGCTTCCGGGGCCAACATCGCCGCGTTCAACCTGGGCAACGCGCTGGGCGCCTGGGCCGGCGGCCTGACGATCTCGGCCGGTTTGGGGTACGCGTCCCCGCTGTGGGCGGGCGCGGGCATCACCGTCGCGGGCCTCGCGGTGATGGGAGCGGCGGCCGCGCTGGCCCGAGCCCCGAAGCGCACCGCGCCCGAGCCCGAGCCGGCCCTGGCGGCCTGAGGCTCACCGATCGGGCGCGACCACGGTCCAGGGCACCTCATGCCGGCCGGGCTCGCCCGACAGGGCCGCGCGGGCACACGCCCGGCCCTGATCGCGCAACGAGGCCGCCACCGACCAGACTCCCGAGGTGGTGGCCTCGCGCGAGCCGTCCCACCCGGTGAGCGTCACCTCCCGCCGGGTGCGCCCCACCGTCGAGTGGGCTCCCATCGCGAGCTCGTCGCTCATCGTCAGCATCACCACGGGGCCCTCGACCGTTTCGAGCAACGCCGTGGCGGCCTCCTCGCCGAGTTCGCGCTGATTGCGCTCCACCACGGCGATCCGCACGTCGCCCCAGTCGTGACCGGCCGCGGTCAGCGCGTCGCGGTAGCCGGCCAGGCGAGTCCCGGTAACGGGAAACGGGACCGACCCTGGGTCCATTAGGTCGTGGCCGCGCAGGACGCCGCCCGTGCGGCGCCGGTCCAGGGGGAAGCTGATGATGACGGGGGTCGCCACGGCCAGCGGCGTGGCCGCCGCGACCGCGGCCGCCGCCGCGCGGTCATCGGGCCCGATGATCGCCAGGCCCGGGTGGGCGGGGCCGCCCTGGATGGCCGCGGGCCGCCCGCTGCCCGCGACGGCGGCCAGCACCGGGTCGTCGGCGACGGTGGTCCACAGCACGTAGCCGTCCACCGACGCCGCCAGCACCCGGTCGACGTCGGAGGCATCGCCCCGGGTGGGAATCAGCACCACTCCCAGGTCCTCGTCGACGCAGACGTCGGTGATCCCGGCCAGGAACTGCGCCGCCTGCGGGTTGTCGAGGAGGTAGGACAGGTGCTCACCGACCACCACGCCGAGCTGGTTGGCGCGCCCCGAGCGCAGGGCGCGGGCGGTGCTGTCGGGGCGGTAGCCCAGCTGGGCCGCGGCCTCCAGCACCCGGGCCCGGGTGGCCTCGGCGACCCGCGCCGGGTGGTTGAAGGAGTAGGAGACCGTCATGGGCGCGACCCCGGCCTGCTTGGCGACGTCTTTGACGGTGGGGCGGCGGGGAGCGGGTGTGGGCACAACAGGATCATAGCCAGATGTGTAACGTTACGATTCATGAGCTCAGAGTTGGTCGCGTCCCCGCTCCGCGCCGCCTACGCGCCTTACGCGGCGTTCGCCGCGTTCGGGATCTTCTGGGGCGCCTGGGGAGCGGCCCTGCCCGCGTTGCGCACCCAGGCCGGGGTCAGCGAAGGCCAGCTGGGCGCCGCCCTGCTCTTCATCGGGCTGGGGGCGCTGCCCACGATGGCCTTCACCGGCCGGGCGGTGGACCGCTTCGGGCTTCGCGTCGTGGCATGGCTGCTGGCGGCGCTGGCCGGCGCCGGTCTCCTCATCGCCGCCGGCGCCGACGGGGTGGTGCTGCTGGTCGTCGGGATGCTCGTGGTCGGCGCCGCCTCCGGTGCCGCGGACGTCGCCATCAACACCTTGGCCGGGCGCGCAGAGCACGCCACGGGCAAGCCGCTGCTGACCCGTTCCCACGGGCTGTTCTCCGTGGGCGTGGTCATCGCCAGCCTGTCCACCGGAGCGCTGCTGGGCGCGGGACTGTCGCTTCTGGCGGCCTTCGCGGTGGTCGCGGTGGTGATGCTCGCCCTGGCCGCGGCCGCCCACCTGACCAGCGCATCGCTGCGGATCGCGGTGCACCGGGAAGACACCGCCCGTGAGAAGGGCGGGGCGCGGGCCCTGACGGTCCCGCTGCTGGCCGTCGGGCTGGTCGCCGCCCTGGCCTACGCCGTCGAGAACGCACACCAGAGCTGGGGAGCGGTGATGCTCACCGACGTCTTCACCGCCTCACCCCAGCTGGCGGCCGCGGCCCCGGCCACCTTCGCCGCCACCGCGGCGCTGGCCCGGCTGAGCCTGGCCCCGCTCTCCCGCAGCCACCCCACCGCGATGCTGCTCGGCGGGGGCGCGCTGGCCACCGCGGGCAGCCTGGTGCTGGCCACCGCCCCCTCGGTCGCGGTGGCCCTGGCCGGCTTGGTGCTGGCCGCGCTCGGCACCGCGACGCTCTTCCCCACCCTGCTCAGCCGCAGCCTGCGCGACACCGACCCCGCTCAGCACGGCCGGGCCACCTCGGCCGTCGCCGCCACCGCGTACCTGGGCTTCCTGCTCGGCCCGGCCTACGTGGGCCTGCTGGCCGAGAACACCGGCCTTCGCGGCGCGCTGGCCGGCGTGGCCGCACTCGCCTTGGTCTTCACCGTGGCGGCGGCACCGATCAGCGCCCGGCACCGCAAGTGACCAGATCGACGATCGTCGTCCTGCTCTCCATCAGGACAGGCCCGCTCGGCGGAGGATGTCGATGATGACGCCGGCCTTCCCGGCGATGTACCGGGCCATCGACAGTGGATGCTCGGCGGCCACCTCGCGCTTGCGGGCCGCGTAGCGCTCCCGGTCCTCCGGATGGGCGCGCAGCCAGTCGCGGAAGACCAGGTGCCGCAGATGCTCGTCGCAGTCCGGGCCGAAGACGTGCACATTGGCGTCGTGACCCTCGGACCACAGGCAGCGGTGCTCGTACCAGTGCGGCTCCCGGGCGGCCAGCGTGAAACCGGCCGCGGTCAGCGCCGGCACATACGCCTCCTCGTCCGCCGGATCCACCACGATCACGTCGATGTCGACGCGGTCCTTGGCCGCCAGCCCCGGCACCGCCGTCGAGCCCACATGCTCGACGGCGAGGGCCCGCCCACCCAGCGCGGCCCGGATCCGCTCCTCGTGCCGCCGACAGCGCCCCGGCCATCCCGGATCGTAGGGAACCACCTCGATCGGTTTGCTGACCTCGGGCGCACGGTCGCCGACGGCGCGGCGAGCCATCTGTTCCGGCGTGAGCGGCGCGGCCGGTGCGGGAAGCGGGGGCAGTCGCATGGCCGCGACCCTATCGTCAGCGCGCCCACCGGCCGGACAGGGCGAGCCGCCCGGCGGCCTTGTCGGCGCGGGCCTCGGCCACCCACCGGGTGAGGTCGGCCGCGGTCTGCCCGGCCGTGCGCCCGGTGGTGTCGACGACCCGTACCACCCATCGCCGATCGCCCCTGGCCCACCCGCGCCAGCGCTCCCACCGCATCGTCCCGTGGCCGCCGCGGGTGATCGCCTCCGGCATGTGCCGGGGATCCGCGGCGTGACCACGCATCCACCGCGCCCACCGGATGAAGGCCCGCTTGGCGTCCTCGCTCCACTTCCCGGGATCGCGGTCCTCGAGCCGCTGCCACCGCACCGCGTCGTCGACGTCGACGAGGCACGCGGCGATCCCGTCCACCTCGGTGGCCGACGGGCAGGCGAGCACCTCACCCAAGGGCGACTGCCCGGTCAGAATGACGTCGAGTCCCTCTTGCTGCCATTGCAGCACCCGCCGGACCCATTCCTCGGTGGCGCGCTGCCGCCACACCTTGTCCGCGCCGCGCGGCACACCGATCTCGTCGAAGTCGTGCACGAGCAGACCGTCGATTCCCGCGAGGGCTCGCGCCGCGGTCGTCTTTCCGGAGCAGCTCGACCCGGCCACCGTGAACAGCATCGTGTCAGGCGTGCCGTGGCGCCACGTCACGGGCGGCCTCGGGCAGGGCGGCCGAGGCCAGCAGCGCCAGCTTGTCGGCGTTGCTCGACCCGGCGTCCGGGTGGAAGACGACCAGCATCAGGCCGTCGGTGCCGCTGATGGCCAGGCGTTCCCGGTTGAGGGTCAGCTCGCCGACCTGCGGGTGGTTGATCTTGATCGGGGCACCGGTCTGGCCCCGTACCTCATGACGGGCCCACAGACTGCGGAAACGGGGGCTGGCCAGGGTCAGCTCGCCGGTCAGCTCGATGAAGCGCGGATCGTCGATGTCGTTGCCCACCGCCTGGCGCAGGTTGGCCACGAAACACTCCGTGACGTTCTCCCACTCGGGGTGCAGGGCCTGCTCGGCCGGGTCGAGGAACAGGTCGCGCAGCTGGTTGCCGCCGGCGGCCAGGCCGGGGGAGAGGGCCCGGGCCAGGCTGTTCGAGGCCAGGATGTCGAAGTACCGGTCCTCGATGAAGGCGGGCTGGATCAGCGAGTCCAGCAGCTTGAGCGCGCCCGGCGGCGGGGTCTGCTTGCGGGGCCGGCGCCGGCGCCGCCGGGGAACCTCCGCGACCAGGGTCAGCAGGTGGGCGAAGTGGTCCTCGTCCAGCCGGAGCACACGGGCGATCGCCTCGAGCACCTGCACGGACGGGTGGCGGTTGCGGCCGCGCTCCAAACGCAGGTAGTAGTCGGCGCTGATCCCGGCGAGCATGGCGACCTCCTCGCGCCGCAGGCCCGGCACGCGCCGCACGCCGCCGTCGGGGATGCCCGCCTGCTCGGGGGTCACCAGTTCGCGCCGGGCGCGCAGGAAGGCGCCGAGGGCGTTGGTCGTCTCGCTCACCAGGCCAGCGTATTTCGGCGTACGCGAACAGAGGGGGTCCTGTCATTCCCCTGGCACGAGAGGGATCTGGTTGGCGCCCGCGGCCCTGCCTACCGTTTCCGCCATGACCGTCACACTGATCACCGGGGCCAACAAGGGCCTCGGCTTCGAGACCGCAAGGCAACTTCAAGACCTGGGCCATGTGGTGTACGTCGGCGCGCGCGACCCGGAACGAGGGGCGAAAGCAGCAGCCGAGCTGGGTGCCCGTTTCGTCCAGCTCGACGTGACCGACGACGCGTCGGTGCCGGCCGCGCTGGCCACGATCGCCGCCGCCGAGGGCCACCTCGACGTGCTGGTGCACAACGCGGGCATCCTCGCCGACGGCCCCGTCGACGGCCCGGCGGCGCTGCGCGCGTTCGACACCAACGCGGCCGGCCTGGTCCGGGTCACCGAGGCGGCCCTGCCCCTGCTGCGCAAGTCGGCGAACCCCACGGTGGTCACGGTCTCCAGCAGCATGGGCTCCTTCTGGGCGGTCACCAACCCCGACCGGCCGGAGCACGGGCTGCCGCTGCCGCTCTACGCGGCCTCCAAGGCGGCCGCCACGATGCTCACCGTGCAATACGCGAAGTCCAACCCGGGCATCAAGTTCAACGCGGTCGAGCCCGGCCCCACCGCCACCGACATGACCGCCGCCTGGGGCATAGGCCGCCCACCGGCGGAGAGCGCCCGCGTCATCGTCGGCTTGGCGACGCTAGGCCCGGACGGCCCGACGGGAACCTTGCGGGACGAGAACGGAGAGTTGCCTTTCTGAAGTTCCATTCAAATCGGACGTTCCTCGCTAAGGCGCGCGGGCCGTGCTGGTGTTTCGGCGGGCATGTCGACGACGGGATTGCCCGCGGCACTCGACCCTCTAACGCTGGTGCTGGGCGAGAATGATTTCCCGAGAATGACCTACGGCTTGATCCGGACAACAACCTCCTGCCCTTTGCTTCGAGCCATCTCCAGTAACGACGAGGGGAATTCACCTTTGGCTTCTATCACTATGCTAGGTCGCGTGCCACCGGGCGACGCCTGATCGCTCAGCCTGCTGATGAGCCCAAGTATCGCCAGGTCAACGATCCCGGTTAGTAGAAGTCCGACTCCAACCTCCAAGAAGAAGGCTTGCCACCAAGTCTCGAAGAGAACGCCCGAGGCAACGACACATGACGTGCCCGCAACCGTGAAGGCGACAACGGCGAGACCGAGCACCCAACGGCGGCTTGCGAGAATCGTGGCCAGCTTGAGGATGGTGTCGGACACCGAATTTAGCGCCGCAGTGAGAACAACGACCGTTTCCACACTCATGCCGGCCCAGATCGCTGGGGAGGTCGCCCGGCGGGCGGTGGCCGGCTCGCTGGCCGTCGAATTGGTGTGAATTCAGCATCGACCTCAGAGAGTGCGAGCTTCCCGACTTTCATGGGTGGAACCCACGTTCAAGGCTCGGCAGGTGGCCGATGAGCCGGAGTTCGCCTATTGGCCTGGTAACCGCGAGTCGTTCTGGAGGTGAAGGTCAGCGCTTGCCCAGGGCCACGCCCGGGGTGCGGCCGTATGCGGTGAAGAACTTGTTGCGGAACTCGTCCATTCGCCAGACCGGGGTGGTGTCGGTGGGGCGCAGGCCGTCGGTCCACTGCCACGGGGCTATGCGGTCCAGGACCGACTTGTCCTTGGCGATGATGGTCACCGGGATGTCGTGGCTGGCGTTGGGGCCCGTGATGATGGACATGGGCTGGTGGTCGCCGAACATGACCAGGACCAGGTTGTCGTCGCCGTATGTGGTGGCCCACGAGATGAGGCTGTCCACCG
This sequence comes from Paractinoplanes atraurantiacus, assembly GCF_900215205.1. Taxonomy (GTDB): domain Bacteria; phylum Actinomycetota; class Actinomycetes; order Mycobacteriales; family Micromonosporaceae; genus Actinoplanes; species Actinoplanes atraurantiacus. Next base: position 49,290 of record NZ_OBDY01000013.1, on the reverse strand, counting down.
AGTAGCCGACCGATTTGGCGTACTGGGCCTGGGTCTTCGCCGGGTCGCCCCAGAGGACCTTTCGTTCCTGGGCCGTGCCGTCCATCGACGTGAAGACCGAGCCGTCGCCGATGGTGTCCCAGTCGACCATGGACGGGATGTGGGTCCACGGCTCGTGGCTGGACGTCAGGGTGATCTCGGCCATCAGGGGGCCCTGGGCCTTGGCGTAGACCTCGCGCTGGAACGTTGCCAGGGTGTACTGGTCGGGCATGCGGGACCAGCCGAAGTCGGGGCCCTGGTAACCCATGTTCCGCGAGTCGAGGATCTTGTCGTAGCCGTAGAAGCCGGCCTCCGGCCAGTCCTTCGTGTTGCCGGGCTCGACACCGGCCGTCTCCCAGCCGGCCTCGTGGAAGGCGCGGGTCAGGGTGAGCCGGTCGCCGCTGACCATCTCGTCGTAGCGGCGCTGGCTGGTCACCCACAAGCCGGACTGGAACGAGCCGTGGGCCAGCCAGCTGCCGCCGCCGTACGTGGACGAGGTCAGCCAGCCGGTCTTCGCGTGGAAGCCGGCCGCCGTCAGCTGGGAGCCGGCGCTGGTCAGGGCGGGGGTCAGGATGGCGTTCATGGCGGGGTCGGTCAGCACGCTGTGGCCGTAGCTCTCGACCACCCCGATGACCACGTCTTTGCCTTTCAGGCCCGAGACGAGATCGGCGGCCGGGGTGCCCGCGTACGCGTCGTGGCCGACCGCCGCGGCGAACTGGCGCTCGTCGCGGATGGTGGCCGGCACCTGCCGGGCGAGGGTCTTGACCATGGCGGCGGCCGAGTCGGACGCGACCGGGTTGTTCGGGTAGAGCGTGAGACCGCTCAGGGCCAGCGCCAGCCAGACCGCGCTCAAGCCGATCAGGGTGCGGCGCACCGGAAGCTGGTGGCGCCCGGTGACCGAGGCCAGCCGCACCGCGGAGAGCGCCACGGAACCGAGGACGACGATGGCGAGCAGGACGGCTCCGGCCACCGCCAGGTTGGCGACAGTGGAGCCGTCGGTCTCGGTCAGCGCGTTGTAGCCGTCGTGCAACAGCGGCGGGTCGAGCACCGGATCGAACTTGCGCCCGAGCACGGTCCGGAAGCCGGCGTTGAAGATCTTCAAGATGACCAGTACGCCGATGCCCAGTCCCATGAGAGCGGCCACCGGCCGGCGCCAGCGGGCAGAGACCGCCAGCACCACCGCGCCCGCGAAGATCAGCTCCATGGGCAGGCGGAGGAACGCTCCGGGCACGAACGCGCCGTCGGCCGGCCGGGCGATCGTGTCGGGCACCACGAGCGCGGTCACGATCAGGACCGCCGCGGCGATGGTGACCAGGGGGCCGAGCGCGCGGCGGATCTTTGTCAAGAGCACGACCAGCACTACGGGACCGGGCCGCACATGGTTCAGAACGGGTACTCGCGGCTTTTGTCCCGCAGGGTGATCCATTGAAGTTCGGTGAAGTCGTCGTCGGCGAAGCCCAGCCCGAACCGGCCCCACCCGGAGTCCTTGAGCCCGCCGAACGGCATCTGCGGCTCGTCGTTCACGGTCTGGTCGTTGATGTGCACGATCCCGACCTCGAGGCGCCGCGCCAGCTCGAGACTTCCGTACGTGTCGGCCGAGATGATGCCCGCGGTCAGCCCGTAGCTGGACGCGTTGGCCCGCCGCACCGCGTCGTCGCCGTCGGCCGCCGTCTCCAGCAGCGCCACCGGCCCGAACGTCTCCTCGAAGGCGATCTCGGCGGTGGCCGGAACGTCGGTGAGCACCGTCGGCGGATAGCAGGGTGGCGCCGCCGTTCCTCCGGTCAGGACCCGCGCGCCGAGGGCGACGGCTTCCTCGACCCGTCGCGCCACCAGGGACAAAGCCCATTCATTGATCAAAGGCCCGACCACGGTACGGGGGTCTCGCGGATCACCGACCGCAAGCCCGGCCACCTTTTGCACAAAGAGTGACGTGAACGCCGGCGCCACCGGCTTCTCCACGATGATCCGCCGGACGCACATGCAGACCTCGCCCTGGTGGACGAAAGCCCCGTATGCGGCGGCATTGACCGCTAAAGAAAGGTCGGCGTCGGCCCGCACGATCAGCGCGTTGTGCCCGCTCAACTGGAGCACCGGCCGCTTCAGATGACGCGCCGCGAGCTCGGCCAGCCGCCGCCCGGTGCCCGTCGACCCGGTGAAGCTCACCCTGCGGACGAGCGGATGGGTGACCAGCGCCGACGCGATCTCCCCGGCATCCCCGGGCGCGTGGGTGACCACATTGACCGCGCCCGGCGGCAGCCCGGCCGCCGCGAAGATCTCCGCCCACAGCGTCCCGCCGGTGATCGGCGACTCCTCCGACGGCTTGAGCACCACGGTGTTGCCCAGGGCCAGGGGGCCCACGACGGCCCGGCCGGCCAGGCTCAGAGCCGCGTTCCAGGGTGCGATGGCGGCCACGACGCCGACCGGACGGCGTACGGCCAAAGCCCTTGACCCTGGAAGATCGGTGGGAAGGATCTGACCGGTGGGCTGGTGGGCGAGGCCGGCCGCCTGCCGCAGCAGCGCGAGGCAGAAGTCGAGCTGCACGCGCCCGAAGTACGGCCCGCAGCCCGTCTCGGCGGCCAGCAGGCCGAGCACCTCGCCGGCGCGCCGCGCCAGTTCCTCGGCGGCCCGGATGAAGATGATCTGGCGCTCGGCCGGTGACCGCGCGGCCCAGCCCGGAAAAGCGGAATGAGCAGCGGAAACGGCCGCCCGCGCGTCGTCGCCGTCGCCGGACGACACGGAGGCGAGCACGGCACGGGTCCACGGGTCGTAGTCGGGATGGCGCCGCCCGCTCAGTGACCCGACCGCCGCCCCGCCGATGTGGTGCGACACCTCGCGAGCCATAGGGATGCAGAGTGTAACCGACCGGCCACCTGTGTTCGAATAGCTGGAACGCCACTCGAAGGAGTGCCCGGGTGAATCCCTCCACGTCGCAGTCGCTCGAACGCGGCCTGCGGATCCTGACCGAGTTCGCCGAGAACGGGCCGGTGCTCGGCATCGCCGACCTGGCCCGGGCCGTCGATCTCAACCGCAGCACCACCCACCGCTACGTGGCGACGCTGGCCGGGCTGGGCTTCCTCCAGCAGGACCCGGACACGCGCAAGTACTCGCTCGGGCCGCGGCTGGTCGACCTGGGCTTCGCGGCGATCAGCTCGATGGAGATCACCGGCGTGGCCGCGGGCTACCTCCAGGAGCTCTCCGACGAGACCGGGTGCGCGGCCAGCATGGCCGTGCTCGACGGCGCCGACATCGTCTACGTCGAGCGGCGCCGGAGCCGGCGGCAGACCGGCGTGCACGTCGACCTGAACCTGCACGTGGGTTCGCGGCTTCCGGCGTACTGCACCTCGATGGGAAAGGTCCTGCTGGCCTATCGGGAGCCGGCGGCGCTGCGGCCGCTGCTCGACCGGATGGATCTCGCCCGCCGCGGGCCGAAGACGATCACCGTGCGGGAGCAGCTCGTCGGCGCCCTGGCCGCGGTGCGCCGGGGCGGCATCGCCGTGAACGACGAGGAGCTGGCCCCGGGCCTGCGCTCGATCGCGGCCCCGATCCGCGACCGCTCGGGCCACGTGGTGGCCGCCATCAACATCGCCGTCCACCTGACCACCTGGACCGCCTCGGTGGACTCGGTGATCGCGCGCCTGTCCGGCCCGCTCCTGCGTACGGCCGCCGACATCTCCCACCAGCTCGGTCACCGGCCCGATTCGAATATCTGAAACACCGTGTTGATTGCTCGGAAACACTGCGCCTAGGGTCGGCCCCATGGTGCTTTTGAGCGAGGACCGCTGGCACGATCTGCTCCACATCAACGGAGCCTGGCGCGCCGGCAGCGGCGAGTCGATGGACGTGGTGGAGCCCGCCACCTCAGGCACCCTGGCCCGGATCAACCTGGCCACGCCCGGCGACGTGCAGGCCGCCGCCCGTGCCGCCGCCACCGCCCAGCTGTCGTGGGCGGCGACCCCGCACACCGAGCGCGCCGCCGTGCTGCGCCGCGCCGCCGCCCTGTGGGCCGAGCACGCCGACGAGATCTCCTGGTGGAACGTGCGCGAGGTCGGCGCCGTCCCCGGCATGGCCGGCTTCGCCGTGCACACCGCCGAGCAGGAGTGCTGGGAGGCGGCGTCACTGCCCGGCCGCCCGTACGGCGAGCTGATCCCCACCGGCGAGCCGCGCCTGTCGATGACCCGCCGCTACCCCGTCGGCGTGGTCAGCGTCATCTCCCCGTTCAACGTCCCCATCATCCTGGGCATCCGGTCGGTCGCGCCGGCGCTGGCGCTCGGCAACGCCGTACTGCTGAAACCCGATCCCCGAACGGCCGTGACCGGAGGCCTGGTCCTGGCCCGGATCTTCCAGGAGGCCGGGCTGCCCGACGGCCTGCTCCAGGTGCTGCCCGGCGGCCGTGAGGTCGGCGAGGCCGTGGTGACGGCGCCCGAGGTGTCGGTCATCTCGTTCACCGGATCGACCGGGGCCGGACGTCAGGTCGGAGCGCTGGCCGGCCAGCACCTCAAGCGGGCCCACCTGGAGCTCGGCGGCAACTCGGCCCTGGTCGTGCTGGAGGACGCCGACGTCGACGCGGCGGTGAACCTGGCCGCCTGGGGCAGCTGGTTCCACCAGGGCCAGATCTGCATGACCACGGGCCGCCACCTGGTCCACGAGCGCCTGTACGACGACTTCGTCGAGCGCCTGGCCGACAAGGCGGCCAAACTGCCGGTCGGCGACCCCGCCCGCGAACAGGTCGCCCTGGGCCCGGTCATCGACGCCGGCCAGCGCGACAAAATCCACTCCCTGGTCACGTCGAGCGCGGGCGGCGGCGTCCGGGTGGCGGCCGGCGGCGAGTACGACCGCCTCTTCTACCGCCCCACGGTCATCGCGGGCGTGACCCCGTCGACCCCCGCCTTCGCCGAGGAGATCTTCGGCCCGGTCGCTCCGGTGGCCCGCTTCGGCAGCCTCGACGAGGCGGTGGCCCTGGCCACGACGTCGGAGTACGGCCTGTCGCTGGGCATCGTGACCAGGGACGCCATGCGAGGCGTGGAGCTGGCCGACCGCATCCCGACCGGCATAGCCCACATCAACGACCAGACGGTCAACGACGAGGCCAACGCCCCGTTCGGCGGCACCGGAGCCTCCGGCACGGGTTCCCGCTTCGGCGGCGCGGCGGCCAACATCGAGGCCTTCACCGACACCCGCTGGGTGACGGTCCGCAGCCAGCCCGCCAGCTTCCCCTTCTGAGAGGGCGGTCGCTCCTGGCGACCTCAAGGGCGGCGCGGACCGCCGCCGGGGCGTTGACCAGGCCGGCGCCGGCCGCACCACAGCCGGCCGTGGGCCCGGTCACGGGCGTCGCCGTGGAGGTCAGCAGCGCGCGGGTCCGGGGCAGGTCGCCGATCAGCCCCGGGGCCGCCGACCACATCAGCGCCACCACCCCGGCCACCTGCGGCGTCGCCATCGACGTGCCGGACATCTCGCCGTAGCCGCCGCCCGGCAACGCCGACCGGATCCGGGCTCCCGGTGCGACCAGGTCCGGCTTGGCGCCCGGCCCCCGGCTGGAGAACGCCGCCACCACACCCGCGTGGTCGGTCGCGCCGACGGTGACCACATCCGGGTACGGCCCCGGCGGCAGATCCACCGTCGCGCAGCCGGGCCCGCTGTTGCCGGCCGAGGCGACCACGAACGTCCCGGCGGCCGCGAACGCGGCGGTGGCCGGAACGAACGTGGCCAGGTCACAACCTTCGACCGCCGGGCAGTTCCACGAATTGGTCAGCACCTGCGGGCCACGGCCGGGCCGCCCGTCCGCGATCGGATCGCCTCCGGCCGGGAACGGCGCCATCATGAACTGCAGACAGTCCAGGTAGCGTGCCGGGCTGCTCAGGTTGCGGTCCATGTTCACGCAGCCGACCCATCGGGCGCCCGGCGCCACCCCGATGCCGCCACCGACCGCCGAGCCGAGCGTGTGGGTGCCGTGGCCGTCGTTGTCGACCGGCGCCCGGGTGCCGTTCCAAGGATCCAGCCAGGAGTCGTCGCCGCCCCGGAAGTTCGCCGACAGCGCCGGATGGGTGCCGTCCACCCCGGAGTCGGAAGCGCCGACGACCACGCCGGCGCCCCGGACCCCCAGCTCGGACCAGACGCGGTCGGCCCCGATCGCCGCGATGTTCCAGCCGTCGCCGGGGGCAGGGTCGACCGGGCCGTCGTCCGTGTCGCGCGGCCGGGGCAGGGGCCGCAGACGCGGGCTGATCAGCACCCGGCCGACGTCGGCTCGACCTTCCAGCCAGGGCCGCAACCACGGGCCGGCGTTCACCTCGAGCGCGTTGATCAGGTAATACCGGGTGTAGCCGATCCCGAGGCGGTCCAGGTCGCGGCGCAGAACGGCCTGGGTGCGCTCGGCCTGCGACACCAGGCGATCATGCACCTCGCCGGCCCGCGCGTCCCGCCCGGACGGGCCGGTCCGCGAGGTATCGATATCGGACAGGTCGGCCTGGTCGGCGAGGATCACGAACAGCCGGTCGCCATGGAACCCCGGCTGCCCGGCGCCGGCGTGCACCACCGCGCCGGTCAGCAGCAGCGCCGCCGCGAACCCCCGCCCGGGAATCCCGAAGCGGAAGACCACGCCGGCCGCCACCGCGATCACGGCCGTCCCCACCCCGGCGACCGCGGTCCAGATCGGCACGTCCCGGCCGGTCAGCGTCACGGTCACCTCCTCCGGGCCGACGAACGCCAGCGGTCCGAGCACGCCGAGCCCGGCCAGCACCCCGACCGCCGCCCGGCCGCGCATCCGGGCGACCACGAACCCGGCCGGCGCCAGCGCGAACACCGCCAGATTCGCACCCGGCTGACCCACACTGGCGGTGATCAAAACCAGACCGACACCGAGAACCAAACCGTTTCCGGGGTACGCCGGGGCGAGCACCGCCGCGGCCAGCCACCCGACCGCGCCCGCCGCGATCACCGCCAGCGCCGTCTCGACGGGCCCGCCGAGCGCGCCCACCCACAGCCAGGGCAGCAGCAGCCCCACCCCGGCGACGATCGCGGCCGGGACGGTCCGGTCTTCGGCGGGCCGGCGGTTGCGGGCGACGAGCGCGCCGAGCACGGCCAGCACGGCGAGCAGCGACAGGTAGAGCTCATGCTCGGGTACCGGCACGAACCGGGCCGTGGCGAGCACCAGGCCAGCCGCCGCGGCCCACACCCAGACCCGCGCCACCGCGTCCCGCCGGCGGAGAAGAAGCAGCCCGGACGGCATCGCGGCCAGCACCGCGCCGAGCACACCGTACGCGACAGCGGTCCCGCCGGCGGGCTGCTCCCCGGCCGCCTTGACCGTGTCCTGCCCGGCCTGCCACGCAAGCCATTGCGCCGTCACACTGACCGCGACCGCCCATACACCGGCCCCGGCCAGCTGCCACGACTTCACCATCCGCGGAAGGTACAACATGGACGGACCGGGTCGGTGTTCGGAGCCAGGACGGTCAGACCGCCGTCGAGCCGGGCGAAGATCCTCCGTCGCGCCAGACGCGCCGGGCTGAGCCGGCCGGTCAGGTCGTCGAGTGCGTTCTCGACGGCCACGGCCAGGTTCGGTGGCCGGCCGCTCGTGCGTACTGCCTGAGCACGGCGATGGCCTCCGCCCTGTCGGCTGACGGGCCCGACTCGGCGCGGAGGACGGCTACATAGTGGGGGAAGCCGGCCGTTACGGCCTGCCGGATCTCGCCGGCGTCCACTGCGCCGATCTGCTCGTGCGCCGGACCGGTGACTTTGGCGGTCGCGATGGTGGACAAGAGATCGAGCGCCACGGTCCGCCCGGTCGGCATCATGTCCGGCAGAGTCGCGACCAGAACGGCGAGCGTTAGGCTGCGGGTCGCGCATCGTTCGACGTCGAAGCGGGGGCTGAGATGAACGCCGAAGACCGGATCGCACGGGTCAGGCCACTGTACGAGCGGGCCGTCCACGGCGGTGAGCTCGAAGTGCTGGTGGAGGCCGAACGAGGGCTGGACGCCGTCGAAGCTGATGTGGCGCTGGCCCGGGGGCAGATTCTGCATGCGAGGTTCATGCACGGCGACAAGGTCGAAGACCCGGCCGAGCTCGGTTTGTTCGAGCGGGCGGCAGAGCTGTACCGCGCGCTCGGCGACGAGCGCGGTGAGGGGGAAGCCCTGTTCTGGATCGGCTGCCTGCACCAGTTCATCCGCCGCGACAACGAGACCGCGGTTCCGTTGCTGGAGCGCTCATTGCGGCTGGCGGCCGCGACCGGCGACCGGGTGACCCAGGGCGAGGCTTTGCGGCACCTGGGCATCGCGGCCCACGCCGCCGGCCGCCTCGACGAGGCCCGCGAGCGGCTGGAGGAGTCGACGCGGCTGCGCCGGGAGATCGGGGCGTTCGCGGGGGTGGCCGCGAACATGGTCGGGCTGGCGTACATCGCCGCCGCCCAGGGGCGCCGCGCGGACGCCGTCGCGATCCTCGAGGAGGGGCGTGCCCTCGCGGAGAAGAACGGGGCCGGCGCCATCGTGCGGCAGCTCGACCAGGCACGCACGGAGATGTAGGAGACAGATCATGGCGTACGGGGTGGTACTGCGGCCGGATGTCGAGGCGTCGCGGTCTCTGGTCGGGCTGTCACACGCGATCGGCGACGGGCGCCGGCCGCTGATGCTGCTGGGGGACGACGCGCCGCCGCACGTGTCGGTCCTGCATGTCGACTGTGGTGAGGAGCAGGTGGCGGGGATCGTCGCGGCTACCGCGCCGCATCGGGAGCGGGTCTTCGAGGCGAAGGTCATCGGGCTGCTGTACTCGGTGATTGCGCCCGGCGACTATTACGTGCCGACCGGCGGCTACTACTTCGGGCTGGAAGTCATCCGCAGTCCGCAGCTGAACGCGCTGCACCAGGAGTTCCTGCGGCTCGGGCACCAGCCGTTGGGGCTCGTGGACGAGGACTACCGGCCGCACATCACGCTGGGGGTGACCGCCGAGCCACCCACACTGCCGAACCTGTCCTCAGTGCCGGCCGGGGCGCTCCAGCTGACGATGTTCAGCGGCCCGGTCGCTCCGTTCGGGACGTTCCCCGACCTGTCCCGGTGACGGCGTCACCTCGCCGCACAACAGGGCCAGGCCGAGGGTGGTTGTGGTGTAGAGGACGCGCCGGCCTGTGCGGGAGCCGGCGATGAGGCCGGCCTCGCGCAGGACGCGCAGGTGCTGGGAGATCGCGCTCGGGGTGACGCCCGTGGAGTGGGCCAGGTCGGTGACGGTGGTGGGGGAGCGCAGGGCCTCCAGCAGGTCGGCTCGGGGGCGGCCCAGCAGGTTGGCGACGGCGCCGGTGGCCGGGTGCGTGCCGGCGGTCCACAAGGTGGCCAGGCCGCGGGCCGGGTAGCGGACGGTTGTCCACGACGAGGTCGACGCTCTGATGTGGGGCGTCGATGGGCCCAGGGCGGACGGCATCAGGACCAGGCCACCCGGAGCGGGGCGGATCACGCGGTTGCCTTGGCGGCTGTGCTGCAGAAGGCGGCCGTCGCGCCAGTCCAAGTCGGGGTGGCGCGGACCTGCCTGGCCGTAGTTCGGCGCAGGGGCCTCGAGGTCGTCGTCGATCGACGGTGCGCGAGCGCCGGGGGCGGGCAGCAGGAACTCCGGCCAGGACGGGCGGTCGTTGACCAGCAGGGGCCAGGTCGACGGAAGGTGCAGAGTCCGGGCCTCGCGTTCGGCCCAGCGCCGCCAGCGGCGATGGGGTTCGGGTGTGGCGGGCGCGCCGAGCAGGAGCAGCGCACCGACGGTTTCCGCGAGCGGGGAGATGGCGAACCTCGTGCCGGCCAGCTCGGCAACGTCGAGGTCCACCGTCAAAGGCACGCCGGATTATGTAGCGGAGAGCTACATGGTGTCCATGGGCTACGGCCGCGCCGAGGTTGGTCGCCGTGACTCGACTTCCGCCGCCTATCGGCGTCTGCAAGCGGCAGCCATCGTCAGCAACCTGGGGGACGGTGCCTTCGTCGCGGCTGTTCCTCTGCTCGCTGTGACCGTGACCCGTGACATGCGGCTGGTCTCGCTGGTGGCGGCGGTCGCGGCCGGGGCGGTGGAAATCCGGTGGCTGGTCGTGGCGGCTTTTCTGCTCGGTGCCTGTGAGGTGGTGGCGGGGAACGCCGCCCACGCTGCCCTACCTTCGCTTGTGCCCGTGGAGGACCTGCGGTGGGCCAACGGGCGGCAGTTCGCGGCCACGAACACGGCGCGGACGTTCGCCGGGCCGCCGATCGGTGGGTTGCTCTTCGGGATGGGGGCCGGGCTGCCGTTCGTGTTCGACGCGGTCTCGTTCGCCGCGTCGGTGGTACTGCTGCGGCGGCTTCCGCGTCGGCGGCCGGGGCCTTCGCCAGTGCCGATGCGGCGTGCCGTGGGGGAGGGGCTGCGCTGGCTGGCTGGGCACCGGCTCCTGCGTGCCCTCGCAATTCTCTTGGCTCTGAATCTTTTCTGCTTTCAGCTGGCCACGGTCACTCTGGTGCTGCTCGCGGTGAGCGTGGTGACCGTCAGCCTGCGCCAGACCGTTGTGCCGGCGGCTCTGCTCGGACGTGTGAACGTGGTCTACCGGATGCTGTCGGCGGGCTTGACGCCGCTCGGTGCGGTGGCCGGGGGCTTCGTCGCCCACGATTGGGGAATGCGCGCGGCCTATCCGATCGCGGGGTGGTGCGGGGTGCTGTCCTGATCGTCGCGTTGCCAGTGGTGCTGGCGGCGCTGCGGAGTCACTCGGTCGCGGGCAGCACGAACCAGTAGTTCACGGTTGGGCCCTGGGTGGCGAGACCGGCGCCCATCGACTCGTACAGGCGGCGGGCGGCGGTGTTGTGCTCGCCGGTGATCAGGAACATGGTGCGGGCGCCGGCCCTCACGCCGGCCTGGAGAAAGGCGCTCAGCAGGCCGCGGCCGACGCCGCGGCGGCGGTGCTGCGGGGCCACTTCGAGATTGTGGAGATAGAGCATGCTGGTGCCGTCGGGGCGTGGCAGCAGGTAACCCCAGCACCAGCCCTGAACGTCATCGCCGTCGGCGGCCACGAAGGCGATCGTCCCCGGCGTCGCCGTGAAGGCGGCGGCACCGGTGCCGCCGCCTCCGAAGCGGCGGACGGCCAGCGTGAGAAGGCGCGGCTCGGCGGCGGAAACTCGGTGGATCATTTGTTGTTGTTCAGGACCCGGCCCAGGGCGAAGGTCAGGACGCCGGCCAGGACGACGCTCAGGAGGCCCACCCGGAGGCTGGTCTGGTCGGCGATCAAGCCGACCAGTGGGGGTGACAGCAGGAATCCTCCTCGCAGGAGCCAGCTCACGATGGTCAAACCGGTGCCGGAGGCCAGGCCGGGGATCTCGTCGGCGGTCTGCATCGTGGCCGGCACCAAGGTGGCCACGCCCAGGCCGGCCAGGGCGAAACCGGCCAGCGCCGTCGGCACCGACGGGAACAGCAGGGCCGCGCCCATGCCGGCCGCGGCCAGGGCGCCGCCGGCCCGGACCACCGTGCGCTGGCCGAAACGGTCGACCACCCGGTCGCCGGTGAGGCGGCCCAGGGTCATCGCCACCTGCAGCGCCACGAAGGCCAGGCCCGCCGTGGCGGCGCTCGTGTGCAGGTCGCCGGTCAGGTAGAGGGCGCCCCACGACGAGCCGGCGTCCTCGACCAGGGCGCCGCACGCGGCCAGGATGCCCAGGATGGCCAGCATGCGGACGGCCGTGCCGGTGACCGCGCGGCGCGGGGCGGGGGTATCGGACGGGGTAACGGCTCGTTCCGCGTCCTCGCCGCCTGGGAGCATGAAGCGGAAGGCGGCCAGCGCCACCGCGCTGAACAGGGCCGCCGAGATGCCGAGGTGGACGGTGAGGGACAACCCCAGGCCGGCCGCCGCGGAGCCCATGAGGCCGCCCAGGACGGCGCCGATGCTCCACACGCCGTGGAACGAGTTGACGATCGAACGCCCGTACAGCCGCTGGACCCTCAGCCCGTGGGCGTTCTGGGCCACGTCGACGATGGCGTCGAGGGCGCCGACGACGAACATGGCGCCGGCGAAGGCGTACCACGTCGGGGCGAAAGGCAGGAGAAAAGTCGCGGTGGCGAGCAGGACGATGCCGGGGGCGGCGACGCGGGCCGAGCCGAAGCGGCGGATCGCCGAGGCGGCCAGCAAGCCGGCCAGCAGCGCGCCCAGCGGCATGGCCGCGATGGCCGTGCCGAGGACGGCGTTGGTGACGCCGAGATCCGCCTTGATCTGGGGATAGCGGGGCACGACGTTGGCGAACAGAGCACCGTTGGTGAGGAACACCGCGGCCACGGCGAGGCGGGCCCGGCGGGCCTGCCGGGAGGGCGCGGCCGGTGCGAGGAGCGTCATGCGTACGAGCGTACATAGGATGTGTACGTCTGTACATATGAAAATTAATCTTGGCGTGCGTCCTTTTCCGCCGCATCCATGTGATCATCTTCTGCGAATTCCAGGATGGGGAGGAAACCGGGTGGGGATGACCTCGCTGGTGTCGGCGGTGCGATCGCAGGTGTTCGGGCTGCTCGCGCGCAGGTTCGCGGGCGGCAACGGCCCCTATGCGGGACTGGCCATGCTGCCCGACAAGCTGCTGTGGCCGCTGCACCGTGACGGTCTCGACCCGGTCGAGGAGATGGCCCGCCGCGTCGAAGGTGACCCGGTCAGCCGGCTGCCGCTGCCGCTGGGCATGCGCGGCTGGCTGATCACCGGCTACGAGCCGGTGCGCGAGGTGCTGGGCAGCCTCGACGGCTACAGCAACGACTTCGGCAAGTTCGCGGGGCGCGTGGGCATCAACGTGACGCAGGACCCCGGCGGGCTGGGCTTCGCCGACCCGCCGGTGCACACGCGGCTGCGCAAGGCACTGACGCCGGAGTTCACCATGCGGCGCCTGACGCGCCTGCAACCCCGGATCGAGGCGATCGTCCAGGGCCGGCTCGACGAGATGGCCGGCAAGCGGGACGTGGACCTGTGGAACGACTACGCGCTGCCGGTGCCGGCTCTGACGATCTGCGAGCTGCTCGGGGTGCCGTACGAGGACCGGGAGTACTTCCAGAAGCTGAGCACGGCGCGGTTCGATCTCGCGGACGGGGCCGGCGCGTCGCTGGACGCGGTGGGGGAGTCGCTGACCTATCTGGGCGGCCTGATCGACAAGCAGCGGCGGGAGCCCGGTGACGGACTGCTGGGCTCGCTCATCCGTACACACGGAAACGAAATCGACGACCGGGAACTGGCCGGTTTGGCCGACGGCGTGCTGACCGGGGGCCTCGAGACGTCGGCCAGCATGATCGCCCTGGGTGCGCTGGCGCTGATGACCGACGACGGGCTCCGGGCCGGGCTGAGCGAGAACCTCGACGACACGATCGAGGAGTTGCTGCGCTACATGACCGTGGTGCAGGTGGCGTTCCCTCGCGTGGCGATCCGCGATCACAAGGTGGGCGGGGCCGACATCCGGGCCGGCGACATCGTGATCTGCTCGCTGAGCGGCGCCGACCGCGATCCGTCGGCGACCGGCCCCGCACCGGAGAAACTCGACACCGGGCGGCCGATGAAAAGGTCCCACCTGGCTTTCGGGTACGGGATTCACCGGTGCATCGGCGCGGAACTGGCGCGCATGGAGCTGCGCATCGCGTATCCGGCCCTGTTCGAGCGGTTCCCGCAGATGAGTCTGGCCGTGCCGGAAAGGGAGCTGACATACCGCAGGGCGTCCATCGTCTTCGGATTGGACGCCCTGCCGGTGAATCTCAGTTGATCAACGAAGGCGAAGGGTGACGTTGAACTTCGGCGACGCGGCCAGCTTGCGGAACGACGCCAGCGAGGCCTTCGAGCTGTCGATGCTGATGTCGCGGTCGCCGAACAGGTCCTTCTTCGTGTCGAAGTAGACGATCGCCTTCACCTTGGGGCGCTTGGCCAGCTCGGGCAGCACCGAGTTGAACTGCTTGGACTTGTCGACGACCTTGCCCACGCGGTGGTAGGCGCCCCACTCGGCCACCATGATCGGCTTGGTGGGGTGGTTCTTGGCGGCCCAGTCGTACCAGCCCTGTCCGCCCTTGGCCTTGCGGTCGAGCAGGTCGGCGAAGACGCCGGCGTGGTAGTAGTTCTGCTCGGAGGAGACGTACGAGTCCAGGCCCATCCAGTCGACGACGTCGTCACCCGGGTAGAGGTCCTTCCACCACGACTGCGCCATCCACTTCTCGTTGCCCATGTACGCCACAACGTTGATCATGTTGTTGAGGCCCTTGGACTTCAGGCGCTTGATCACGTGACGGTACGACGCGGCGAAGTCCTTCGCGGTCATGCCGAGCTTGGCGTCGGTACGGACGTCGTCCTCCGGCTCGTGGTTGAGCACGAGGAAGAACTTCTCCGGCATGGTCGCCTTGACCCGCGCCGCGAACGCGTCGATGCGCGCGTCGAGCTTGCCGGCGGCGACGTTGGCCCAGGTCGAGCCGTACTCGACGCGCCAGTTCATCAGCAGCACGCGCGGCTTGGCCTTGTCGCGCACCATGGCGATCTCGGACGCGGTCGGGAACTTCTCGTCACCCTTGTGGTAGACGTGGAAGATCGAGGACGTACGCCCCGACTTCTGCTCCCAGGTCTTGAGCTCCTGGTCGCGCGGCAGGGTGCTGAAGCCGCCGGCCGCCGCGCCCCACAGGACGCCGCAGGTGGGGACGAGCTTGGCGTCGGTCACGCACTTGCTCGCCGGCGCCGCCGGCGTCGTCGCGCCCTGCGCGGCCACCGGTCCGGCGAGCGCCGCACCGAGGCCCGCGACGAGCGCGGCCAGCGAGTACATGGACTTCCGCAGCATCTAATCTCCCCCTGTTGTCCGGCCGTTGTCGGCCGGGCATGAGAAGAGATTCCAGGGCGTACGGTGCGGGCCCGGTGCCCGTGACGGTGCGGCCCGGTTGCGCTCGCCGGGACCCGCGGTCGTGCCCCTGAGATCGGCGGTTCTTCGCCGTGCTTGAGATCTTTTACAGCCAGGCGCGTACGCCGGCGAACACGTCCGCGTCGTAGTCCGAACCCACCTGGGCCGCGAGGTCGGCGATCGTGACCGCGCGCAGGGAGGCCCGCCACGCCTGGTCGGCGGCGCTCATCGCCCGCGAGATCGCGCACGGCTTCTCGCACGCCTCGGCGGAGGCGGCCAGGGGACCGCGCTGCCTGATCTCCGTACACACGAAAGCCGGTTGTGGCCCGTCGACCGCCTCGACCACGTCGAGCACGGTGATCCGCGACGCCGGACGGGCCAGTTCGTAGCCGCCGGCGTGGCCCTGAACGGACCGGATGATCTCGGCGCGGGACAGCGCCTGGAGCTGTTTGGCCAGGTAGCTGGCGGAGACGTCGTGCAGCTCGGCCAGGCGGGCGGCGGGCACGGGACGCTCGGCCGCGCTCAGCACCACGGTGCAGTGCAAGGCCCACTCGACCCCGCCGGACATCTTCATGGTCACATCCTACTTGACTCGGACACTTGTTGTCCGAGTAGAGTTGACCCGGACAAGAGATATCCGAGTTAGGGGTAAGGCAATGAAGATCGTGGTCATCGGGGGCACCGGGCTCGTCGGCAAGAAGCTCATCCCGCTGCTCACCCAGGCCGGGCACACCGCCGTCGCCGCGTCGCCCTCGACGGGCGTGAACTCGGTGACCGGCGAAGGGCTGGCCCAGGCGCTGGAAGGCGCCGACACGGTGGTCGACCTGACCAACGCGCCGTCCTGGGGCGACGACGAGGTGCTCGAGTTTTTTCGGACCTCGGCCGCCAATCTGGGTGAGGCCGAGAAGGCAGCCGGCGTGACCCACCACCTGGCGGTCTCGATCGTCAACTGCGACCAGATCCCGGACAGCGGCTACATGCGGGCCAAGGTCGCCCAGGAGCGCGAGATCCGCGAGGCCGGCGTGCCGTTCACCATCCTGCGGGCCACCCAGTTCTTCGAGTTCCTGGCCGGCATCGCCGACTTCTCGACCAAGGACGGCGAGGTGCACGGCTCGACCGCCCGATTCCAGCCGGTCGCCGCCGACGACGTCGCCGCCACCCTGGCCGCCCTTGTCGAGCAGCCCGCCACCAACGGCGTGGTCGAGCTGGCCGGGCCCGAGGCGGGCACGCTGGCGTCGTTCGTCCGCCGCTACCTGGAGGCCAAGGGCGACACCCGCAAGGTCATCGAGGACCCGGCCGCCGGATATTTCGGCGCCCAGGTCGAGTCGCTGGCCCCGGCGCAGGGCAGCGGCGCCCGCATCGGCGCGATCAGCTTCGCCACGTGGCTGGGCTAAGCTCCTGACCTCGTGACCATGATCGACCTGCACCGCCACCTGGAAGGCTCCCTGCGAGTATCCACCGTCCTCGAGCTGGCGCACCGCGACGGACACCCCCTGGCCGTCGCGGCCGACCCCGAGGACCTGCTCGTGGCCCGGGGCCCTCTGGGCGGCCTCGTCCCTTTCCTCGACAAGGTCGACGCCGCGCCGTCCGCCCTCCCGCGCCCCCAGGACTGGGAGCGGGCGGCCGCGGAGGTGGTGCGGGACGCCGCCGATGACGGCCTGGGCTACCTGGAGCTGCGGTTCAGCCCGTGGTTCATCCGCCGGGAGACCGGCCTGGAGCCCGAGGCCGTCATCGACGCGGTCGCCTCCGGCGTGCATGCGGCCTCGGCCGGGACGGGCCTGCCGGTGGCGCTGATCGGCATCCTCCTGCGCGACTTGGGCCCGGATCAGGGCGTCGCCCAGGTGGACACGCTGCTGTCGCGCCGCGAGGTGTTCTGCGCGGTGGACCTGGCCGGCAACGAGGCGGGTGTTCCGGCGGCCGAGTTCGCCCCCGCCTTCGCCAAGGCCCGGGACGCGGGCCTGCACGTGACGGTCCACGCGGGCGAGGCGGCCGGCCCGCACAGCGTCTGGGACGCGATCAACCACCTCGGCGCCGAGCGCATCGGCCACGGCGTCCGCTCGGTCGAGGACCCGGCGCTGCTGGAGCACCTGGCCGCGCACGGGATCACGCTCGAAGTGGCGCTGACCAGCAACCTGCACACCAGCGTCGCCCCGAGCTACCGCGAACACCCCTTGCGCCGGCTGCTGGCGGCCGGCGTCCCGGTCGCCCTGGCCACCGACGACCCGCGCGCCTCGGCGATCACCCTCTCCGGCGAGTACGCCACGGCCCGGACCGAGATCGGCCTGTCGGAGGCGGAGATCAAGACAATTGAGGAGTACGCCCGTAAGGCCACCTTCGCCGGTTGAGTTGATGCGTCACCTCGCCGACGTATGCTCGTCTGCATGATCGTTTCGCCGCCCTTCGCGGGGTTGTTCGGCGCTCCGCTGCCCCAGGAGGCCCGGGAGCCCGGCTATTTCGCGGATCTCCAGCTCGACCAGCTCGTCGAAGCGGTGGTGAAGGGGCGGGAACGGCACAATCTCGTGCCGGCCTTCTCGGCCCGGCTGGACGACGCGGCGGCCATCGAGCAGCGGCAGTCCGTGTTCGCCGAGCTGGCCGACGAGGATCTGCTGGCGGCGATGCGAGCGTTCGGCGACGGCCTGGCCCGGTGCGAGCGGCAGTTCGAGGCGGCGGCGCGGGTGCGCCATCCCCGGCAGGCGCAACGGTGGCGGCTGAACGCCATCGCCTCGTACGTGAGTGTCGTCGACGCCGCCATCGCCGCGCTCGAGAAGTCGGCCGGCCTGCGCGGCTGGCTGGACTGGCTGCGTGAATACCGGGCCTCGGCCGACGTCGCCGCGATGGCGTCCGAGGCGCGGGCCTTGCTGGCCGAGCTCGGCGGCCTGCGGTACACCCTGTCGATCTCCGGCGACGAGATCACGGCCAGTCCGTTCGCCGATCAGGAGGATCTGAACGCCGGCACCCTGGACACCTTCGAGCGCTTCCGGGAGGGCGAGGTCGCGCCGCACGAGTTCGACCTGCGGGCCGGGGCCGAGATGAACGAGCTCCACGCGGCCGTCCTCGACCTGGTGGTGAAACTGTTCCCGGACGTGTTCGACCGGGTCGCCCGCTTCGTCGACCGGCATCCGGCGGTCCGGCATCCGGTGATCGACGTGGTCGAGCGCGAGCTGCGGTTCGCGCTGGCCTGGCTCGACTTCATCGCCCCGGCTCAGCGGGCGGGCCTGCCGTTCTGCCTCCCGAACCTGCGGCCGGCCGGCCGGCTCGAGGTCACGGACACGTTCGATGTGCTGCTCGCGGCGAGCCGGGCGCCGGTCACCAACGACGTCGCGCTCGGCGACGGCGAGTCGGTGCTCGTGGTGACCGGGCCCAACCAGGGCGGCAAGACGACCTTCGCCCGCACGATCGGGCAGCTCTATCACCTGGCCGCTCTGGGCCTGCCGGTGCCGGGGCGCTCGGTGGCCCTGCACGCGCCGGACGCGATCCTCACCCACTTCGACCGCGGCGACCGCGCGGGCGACCTGCGGAGCCGGCTCGAGGACGAGATCACCCGGATGACCGAGATGCTGCCGAAGGTCACGAACCGCTCGGTGGTGATCCTCAACGAGATGTTCAGCTCCACCACGTTCGCCGACGCGCGGGCCATGAGCATCGACGTCCTGCGGGACGTCCTGGACGCGGGCGCGGTCGGCGTCTGCGTCACGTTCATCGACGAGCTGTCGCGGCTCGACCCGCGTGTCGTGTCGCTGACCACAAGCGCCGGGACTTTCCGGGTCACGCGCGGCCGCGCCGACGGTGAGGCCCACGCGCTCGCCCTGGCCACCAGGTACGGCCTCACCCAGGACCAGCTGCGCGCGCGGATCGGAGCCCACGCGTGAAGCCGGGCCTGTTGTCCTCCTCCGGCCCGTTGCCGCCGCTGGCCGATCGCGTGGCCGAGGACCTGGGGCTGTCCACGGTGATCGACGCGATGGCCGCCGGCGACGACTTCCTCGCCGAGACCGCGCGTACGGTCCTGTTGTCCGTGCCTGTCGCTTCTGAGAACGTCGTCTACCGCCAGGACGTCCTCGCCGACTGCCTGCGCGAGCCGAAGCTCGGCCGGGAGCTGTACGAGCTGGCCGGCCGCGCCGTCGAGGCCCAGCGCGCCGCGGCCCGGTCCGTCTACTTCGACTCGCCTGAGACCCTGCTGAACCAGTCGATTGCGACGCTGACCTCCTTCGTGGGCCTGCTGCGCGAGCTGCGATCGCTGGTCGATCGCTATCGGTCACGGGTGTCGTCGGCGGGGTTTCAGCAGTTCTTCGCGATGGTCGGCGACCAGTTCGACGACGAGTACCTGGCGTCGGCGACGGCCCGGATCGGTCAGCTCGGCCTGGACGGCAACCTGCTGGTCTCGGCCCGGCTCGGCGCCGGGAACCAGAGCGAGGGCTTCGCGCTGCGCCGCCCCGAGCGCCAGGCCCGCGGTCTGTTCCGCCGCAACACCACACCCAAGGCCACTTACAAGCTTCCGTACGGGGATGAAGCCGCCAGCCGGGCGCTGAGTTCCCTGCGAGATCAGGCCCTGGCCGGTCTCGCCGGCGCCGCCGACCAGTCGGCGCGGCACGTGCTGGCGTTCTTCACCACGCTGCGCACCGAGGTGGCCTTCTATCTGGGCTGCCTCAACCTGCGCGAGGCGCTGATCGCCCGGGGCGCCGCGGTGTGCCGGCCGACGCTGCACGATTCGGCCTTCGCCTTCGCGGGTTTGTACGACCCGAGCCTGCAACTTCGTCTCGACCACCCGGCCGCCACCAACGACCTGGACGCCGGTGGGAAGCCGCTGATCATGGTCACCGGGGCCAACCGGGGCGGCAAGTCCACGTTCCTGCGCAGCGTGGGCCTGGCCCAGCTGATGGCGGCGGCCGGAGCCTTCGTGGCCGCGACCGCGTTCACAACCTCGATCGGCACCGGTGTCTTCACCCACTTCACCACCGACGAGGACGACTCGCTGACCAGCGGCAAGTTCGACGAGGAGCTGCGGCGCATGTCGCAGATCGCCGACGTCATCGGCCCGTACGGCATGCTGTTGTGCAATGAGTCCTTCCAGTCGACGAACGAGCGGGAGGGCTCCGACATCGCCCGCCGCATCATCGACGCCATGACCGGGGCCGGCGTGCGGGTCGTCTTCGTCACCCACCTGCACGAGCTGGCGCGGGGCCTCTACGAGGACGGTCCGCCCGCGGTGTTCCTCCGGGCCGGGCGCGATCGCTCCTTCCGCCTGCACGAGGCCGCGCCGGAGGCGACGAGCTACGGGGCCGACCTCTGGAAACGATCCAGGAGCTTGGCCGAGATGCCGGCGAGCTGGTCCACTTCCTGATCGGTGAGCGGCGCCATGACCAGCTCACGAACGTGCGCGCTGTGGCGCGGCGCGGCCTCGGTGAGGGCGGCCCACCCCTGATCGGTCAGCTCGACGTGCACGGCCCGCGCCGGACCGGCTCGGCGCTCCACGAGCCCGCGCTTGGTCATGCGGGTGAGCTGATGGTGCAGCCGGCTCTTCTCCCACCCGAGCTTGTCGCCGAGCTCGTGCGCACGAAGCCGCCCGCTCCCGGCCCCGGCGAGCACCGACAGCACCGAGTAGTCGGCCATCGACAGGCCACTGGACGCCTGAAGTTGCTGCTCGATACGGGACCGCAGATGTTCCTGCATCTGAATGAAGACCCGCCACGCGTGCAACTGTCGTGCGTCGAGCGCGTGCTCACCGTCGGCCACGCGTTCACCCTATAGCGGCCGAGTTGACGCGTCACCCACGCGGCTCGGTCACGGTGAAGGTGGGGATCTGGTCGACGTCGGTCAGGTAGGTAGCGTGCCCGACGCCGTCGTGGAACGAGAACGCGCGCACGTGCCAGACACCCGCCGGAGACGAAGCCTCCAGGGTGCCGCTGAACTCCCAGACGCCGTCGGTGGCCGTGCCGGAGATCAGGCGCATGGTCGACATGTAGGCGCCGGCGCTGGGGTCGTCGACCGGTGAGAGGGCGAGCGTCCAGTTGTTGGGCAGGCGGATGCCGGAGAGGTCGTCGGTCAGGCGGACGCGCAGGCGTACGGCCCGGTCGGCGCCGTTGTCGAGGGTCCGCGGCGTCATCCAGCGGGCGCTGGAGAGGTCGGCCACCGGGTCGGCGACGTCCGCGACGCCGGTGACCGTCAGGGCGACCTCGGTCGCCGAGGCCGACGACTCGCGGCCGACCCGGTCGGTGAGCTCGATCGAGTTGACCATCCACTCGCCGGGCGCGGCGCTCGCGGGCATCGAGCCGGAGAACTCCCAGACGCCGTCGGTCGCTGTGCCGGAGACCAGGTGGGGCTGCTTCAGGTAGATCGCCGGGCCGTCGTTGTTCCCGCTCACGATGACATAGCCGGAGCCGACGCCGGCGCGGTCGTCGGTCACGCGCATCCGCAGCCGCAGCGGGTGGGCCGTGCTGTTGTCGAGGGTGGTGGGGGTGACCCACCGAACCGAGGACACGTCGGCCGCCGGCGCGGTCAGGTCGGAGGCCCCGGTCACGGTGAACGACGGCAGCGCGGTCAGATCCGCCGCCGTGGTCAGCCGGTTCACCCGGTCCTCGGCGACCGCTCCGACCGGGCGGTACTCACCGGCCGGAGCGAAGGCGGGCACGGTCGCGCGGAACTCGTGGACGCCGTCGGTGGTGGTGCCGGAGAGCAGAGCCTGGCTGACGAAGCGAACCTCGGTCGGGCCGTTGCTGTAGCGCAGCATCGCGAAGCGCACCCCGGCCCGGTCGTCGGTGACGCGCATCCGCAGGCGCAGGGTCCGGGCGGTCGCGTTGTCCCCGGTCGCCGCATCGGCCCAGGCGGCAGTGCCGGTGTGCAGCACCGGGGCCTTGAGGTCGGAGCAGGAGGTCGCCGGCGACGTGTCCGTCGCGTCGCGCAGGCAGGTGTTGATGCCGGCGCCGCCCTCGAGGTAGTCGGCGCCGGGCCCGCCGTTGAGGCGGTCATCGCCGGCGCCACCGTCGATCCGGTCGTCGCCCGCGTCGCCCGTGGCCCGGTCGTCGCCACTCCCGAGCTCGATCCGGTCATTGCCGTCGCCGCCGGTGACCAGGTCGTTGCCGTCGCCGCCGGTGATCAGGTCGCTTCCGATGCCGCCGGTGATCAGGTCGTTGCCGGTGCCGCCGGTGATCAGGTCGCTTCCGGTGCCGCCCTTGACGTTGTCGTTGCCCGCTCCGCCGTCGATCACGTCGTTGCCGCCGGCGCCGTCGATGGTGTCGTTGCCGCCCCGGCCGCAGATCACGTCGTTGCCGGAGGTTCCGCGCAGCCGGTCGCTCCCGGCGGTGCCGACGATCGTGCACGCGCGGCGCACCCCGCCGACGGCGGTGGACGGCGCGGCCGCCCCGGCCGGAATCGGGCCGGTCAGCGACACAGCAATCCCGCCGGCCATCATCGGCACCAGATAACGCAGCCGCACGCAAGTCCCCCCTGTCGCCTCATCGTCGCGCTCCTCAGTCGGTCGCCGAGGTGGCGAGTTGAGGCGGCCTGTGAGCCCCGTTTCTCCAGCTTGACGGCCAGGGCGGTTGAAGTGGATCTTCGCTGCGTGACTGATGTCGGTGCACCCGTGCTGGACGGCGCGCGCATCCAGCGGTGGATCAAGGCGGCGGTGCCGTGGTGGGTGCCGCGGCTCGTGCTGGTCGCCGCGTGGGCCGGAGCGTTCGTGGCGGCGGCGGTGGGCGACCCGTCCTCCTGCACGGCCGCGGATCCGGGTGTGTGCGGGCCGGACGTGACGCTCGCGGTGGTTATCGTCGTCCTGCTGGCCACGCCGATCCTGTTGTGGTGGCTGCCGTTGGCCGGGTGCGGGGCCGGGGTGCTCTTCGCCGTCCTCGATCTGGTCCTCGACGACGAGCCGGTGGCCCGGGTGGCGTTCGGCGTCTTCGGGCTGCTCTGTCTGGCCGTGGCGGCGTGGCTGGTGGTGGCGCGGCGGCGGCAGGCGGCCATCGTCGCGGAGGCGGCCGGGACGGTGCGCCTAGACGAGCGGCTCCGGGAGGATCGCCCGGGGTGGGGATGGCGTACGGCAGCGGCCGTCGCCCTGAGCATGGCCGGGGCCGGCGGCCTCGCCTGGTACGGCCACCGGGACGCTCAGGTGGCGGCGCACGAGGCGGCGGCGGTCCGGACGGACGCGGTCATCCGCAGCGCCGACAACGCCTCGGGTGTGGTCACGGTCGGCGTGCCCGAGCCGGTGCGGGTCGACGTGGTCGGCTCGTACCGGGCCGGGCAGGTGGTTCCGGTGCTGGTCGACGGCTCGTGGGTACGCCTGGTGGCCGAACCCGAGGATGTGACGGTGTGGCTCAGCGCCGGGCTCGGTGCGCTCGCCCTGGCCGGCATCCTGCTGTTCCGCGAGCAGAGCCGGCGCTCAGCGCGCCGGCGATTGTCGCGGGGGCCGCTGGCCGCCGTCGAAGTGGCCGCCGATCTGGCGGTTGCGGACCGTGCGGTGATGTTCGGCGGCCGCGCGCTGGTGCCGGTCCTGCCCGCGCCGTTCCTCCCGCCCGACCCGTCCGTGAACGACGGCGCCGACTCGTCCGTGAACGACGGCGCCGACTCGACCGCCAACCACGACGAGCACGAGTACGAGGACGGGGCTGACGACGAGGACGGGGACGGGGCGTGGACGGTCGAGGAAGTCGAGGAGTTCGGCCGGGAGTGGCGGGGGGAGAGCCCGCCGAGCCGGGTTCGCGGGAGTGAACCGCAGACCGTGACAGTGGCCGGTGACCTGCGCGACGGCGGCTGGGTCGTGCTGATCACGGACTCCGCCGTTCTGCTGCCCGAGGCGCCCTTGCGCATGCCGATGCGTAGCCCCGAATCGGTGCCCGATGCCCCTCCTGGAGTGCCCCTGCCCTCGGCCGGCCGCGAAGAACTGACCGAGCTGCCGGTCGTCCTGCGGCCCCGCCCGCGGGAGCGCGTGCTCGGGGCGTTGTCGCTTCTCGGCTTCGCCGCCGGGCCCGCCGTCGTGCTGGCCGGGCTGCCCGAGGACTGGTGGCAGACCCTGGTCGTGCTCTGGCTCGGCGGCTCACTGACCTACGGCGGATGGCGCCGCCTGACCGCGCGCGCCGAGCTGACGAAAGGTGGGCTCGTGGTGCACGGCCGCATGCGCGTCCGTCATGTGCCGTGGACACGCCTGCACGGCGTGCGCCGCGACGACAAGGGCCTGTGGATCGCATGGGAACCCGGCGACGCCATCCACCTGACCGGCGTGGCCGACCGCTGGGGCGGGGTCATCATGCGCCTGCGCGACCTCTCCCTGGCCGCCGGCGACCCCGGCCGCGAGGTCACCGACCGGCTGGGCAGCGGCCCGGCGGTCGTCTTCGCCTACGTTCTCGTCGCCGCCGCCACCCTTTGGTGGACGCGGCACTGACCGGTCAGAGGCCGAAGACGTGGCCCAGGCCGGTGACCTCGATGGCCTTCTGCACCGGGGGTGACGGCTTGGCCAAAGTGAACGAGACGCCGTGGGCGGCGGCGGTGTTGCGGGCGCTGACCAGGGCGCCCAGGCCGTACGAGTCGATGAAGTCGAGGCCGGCCACGTCGATGCGCAGGTAGCGGCAGGCGGGGTCGGCGGCGATCGTGGCCAGGGCGTCGCGGACGTCGTCGGCGCGGTCCAGGTCGAGCTCACCGGCGAGGGAGGCTACGACCAGGCCGTCGGGATCGGCTGGTTCGTGGAGAATCGTGGCTTCCATCGGCATTCCGGAGATGCTACCCGGACCGCACCACCGCGGCATCTCGCGTCAGCCCAGGTGGGCCAGGGCCTGGTGGACGCTACGGACGGCGCTGGCGCCCTCACCGACGGCCGCCGCCACACGCTTCATCGAGTCGGTGCGGACGTCGCCGGCGGCGAAGACGCCGGGGATGCTCGTCTCGAACGGGAGTGCGGGGCGGGTGGTGCCGGTCCAGCGGCCGCCCAACTGGACGTCGGTGGGGACGAAGCCGTTCTCGTCCAGCGCCACATCGGTCAGCCAGCCCGTCGCCGGCTGGGCGCCGATGAAGCAGAACAGGCCGAAGCAGCCGCACGCGTCGCCGGCGCCGGTGCCGCGCTCGGTCAGGGTGATCTCCTCGAGGCGGTGGCCGCCGGCCAGGGAGGTCACCTCGGTCGCGGTGCGCACGGTGATGCGCGGGTCGGCCAGGATCCGCTCGACGAGATAGTTCGACATGTCTTTGGTGAGGCTGTCACCGCGTACAGCCAAAGTGACCTCACCGGCGTGCCGGGCCAGATAGATCGCCGCCTGGCCCGCGCTGTTGGCCCCGCCGACCACCGTGACCGGAAGTCCGGAGACCGCCTTCGCCTCGAGGTCCGTCGCCGCGTAGTAGATGCCGGCGCCGACGAAATCGGCCCAGCGGCCCAGCGGCAGGTTGCGATAGGCGGCTCCGGTGGCGATCAGCACCGTGCGGGTCGGTATCTCGGTGCCGTCGACCAGCGTGATCAGGTGGGTGCCGTCGGGCCGCGTGGCCAGGGCGGCGACGCCGCAGGGGCTGCCGAGGTGGGCGCCGAACTTCAGCGCCTGCACGACGGCCCGGGCGGCCAGGGCCTCGCCGCTGAGCCCGAACGGGAAGCCCAGGTAGTTCTCGATGCGTGAGCTCGCGGCGGCCTGCCCGCCGGTGGCCACGGCGTCGAGCAGCACCGTTTCCAGTCCTTCGGACGCGCCGTAGACGGCCGCGGCCAGTCCCGCCGGTCCGGCTCCGACGATCGTCAGATCGGCGATTCCTTTGGGTGTACGCCGGTAGGTGAGACCCAGAGAATGACTCAGCGTCCCGGGGTCGACGTTGCGCAGCGTCAGCCGCGGCGTGATCGCGGCCGGCAGGTCGGTGAGGGTGAGGCCGGCGCCGGCGGTCACCTGTTCGGCCTCGGCGGTGCCGGGCTGGAGCCAGCGGTACGGCAGGTCCTGCCGGACGAGGAAGGTGCGCAGCGCCAGGCCCTCGGCGGTGCCGTCGTCGGCGACCACGTCCAGGCTGGGTGCGGCATGCGAGACGAGGATTTGGCGCCGGGCCAGGAAGGCGCGCAGCAGGATGTCGCTGAGCTCGGTGTCCTGCGCCATGAGGCGGCGGAACGCGGCGGCCGTGACCCGGTGCACGACGCCGTCGGCGGTGGCGTGGGCGGTGAGGAAGCGGGTCTGGCCGGTCAGCAGGTTGAGCTCGCCGACGAACTGACGCGGGCCCGCGTGCAGGATCGGCTCGTCGCCGCCGGCGCGCACGACGTCGGCCCCGCCGGACTCGATCAGGATCAGATCGAGGTTTTCGTCGCCGATGTCGAACAGAGTGTCACCGGCCTTGACGGGTTGCGGCTGACCGTACGTGATCGCGCGCGTGAACTGCTCCTTGTCGAGCACCACCAGGGCGGCGGCCGCGAGCTCCTCGAACTGCTCCCCGAGCTCCGGGAAAGGCGTCACCATCGGCGCATGTTCCCAGAGTGGGGCCGCCCGGCTCAAGGTCACGCCCGACACAGCCGACCCGGTGGTGAGGCCCCTGGACGGCATCCGGTAGTGTTCTCCTCAGCGCGGACGTAGCGCAGCTGGTAGCGCATCACCTTGCCAAGGTGAGGGTCGCGGGTTCGAATCCCGTCGTCCGCTCTGTCGCCAAAGGGGTCCCTCGGGGCCCCTTTCGCGCTTTTCCGACACCTTTCCCGGGCGCGTCACCTGCGCCGATGCGACTAACGTCGTAGTGCATGGATCCAGTGGCGGGTCGCGGCGGACCGGCGCGCGTGATCGTCTGGGCCGCGCACCTCGCCGCCCCGATGGTGGGCCTCTGGCTGCTGATCTCCCGGCCCGCCCTGGACGGGCGCTGGCATCACGACGCGGCCCACTTCTGGCTGGTGCTCGCCGTGGCCGCGGTCAGCCTGACGATGGCCGTGCTGGTCGGCGAGGCGGCCCGGCGCCGGGCCGACATCCGGCTCTTCCTGGTCGGCCTGTCGTTCCTGGTGGCCGCGGCCTTCCTGGCCCTGCACGCGCTGGCCACCCCGCACATGCTGCTGGGCGGGCCCAACGAGCTGTTCGCGTCCGCGTCGCCGGTGGGACTGACCGTGGCGGCCGTGCTGGCGGCGGCGTCGGCCGTCGACCTGCCGGCCACGCTGATGCGCTGGTCGCTGTGGCTCGGGGTGGGCGCGTTCGCGCTGGCCGGGGCTCTGGCCTGGCTCGCGCCGCCGACCGAGGCGCTCTCGCTGATCGCGTTCGCGCTGTTCGCGGCGGCGGCGCTGCGCTACTACGCGCTCTACCGGGAGCGCCGCGCGGTCATGCTGCTGTCGGTGATGACGGCGTTCACGTTGCTGGCCGAGTCGGCGGTGGCGATGGCGGTGGGCCGCAACTGGCAGGCGTCGTGGTGGGAGTGGCATCTGCTGATGGCGGCCGGGTTCGGCTACGTCGCGTACAGCGCCTGGGTCCAATATCGCAACGAGGGCGCGGCGGCCGGTCTGTTCAGCGCGGTCGGCGCCGAGTACACCGTGCGGCGGCTGAAGGCGGAGTACGGGGCGGCGCTGGAGGCGCTGGTCGAGGCGATGCGCGGGGGGCCGCGGGCGTCGGCCATGGAGGTCGTCGCGCGGCGCTTCGAGCTGACCGAGGGGCAGGCGGCGGTGCTGAGCCGGGCCGCCGACGCGCTGGCCGGCGAGCGCGATCAGATCCGCAAGCTGGGCGCGCTGGTCGCGGTCGGCCGCGATGCGAGGGTGCTGGTGTCCGATGTGGATCTGCTGGAGGGCGCGGCACGCCGAATCGCGGAGGCGTTCGAGGGATATGCGGTCCAGATCGGGCTGGTCGAGGACAACCGGCTGGTCTTCCGGCCGTCGCTCGCTTGCGGTTCGGTTCAGATTGATTCCGTACGGGAGGCGCAGGCGGCCCTGAAATGCCGGGAACCGCTCGTGGACGCGTACGGCAACCTGGTCCTGCCCTTGATCGTCAAAACGCACCCGGCCGGCGTGCTGATCGCGGGGCGCGGCTCCGTCGTCCCGGAAAGGGACGCGGCGCTGCTGAAATCGCTGGCCGCCCAATTGTCGATCGCGCTGGAGAACGCGCGGCTCTATCGGCAGCTCGACGTGCTTTTCCGGCAATACATGTCGCCCGATGTGGCGACGGCCCTGGTCGCGGACCCGTCGCAGGCGGCGCTGGGCGGGGCCGTGGTCGAGGTGACGTCGCTGTTCGCCGATCTGCGGGGCTTCACGACGTTCTCGGAGGAGTCGACGCCGGGGCAAATCGTCACGATGCTCAACGAGTATTTCGACGTGGCGACCAAAGTGGTGCTCGGGCAGTGCGGCACTGTCGTGCAATTCCAAGGTGATGCGCTGATGGCGCTGTTCAACGCGCCGGCCCGGCAACCCGACCACGCGCTGCGGGCGGCCCGGGCGGCGCTGATGATGCAATGCGCGGTCGACAAAATCGCGGCGAGCCGGCCCGGCTGGCCGCGGTTCCGGGTCGGCGTCAACACCGGCGAGGCGCTGGTCGGCAACATCGGCGGCACGCAACTGCGCAATTTCAACGCGATGGGCGACGCGGTCAACGTGGCGGCCCGGCTCGAGACGCGGGCGGCGCCCGGCCAGGTGGTCATCGGCGGGTCGACACTTGACCGGATCGGATCATCGGCGCTGGTGACGCCGCTGGGCGACCTGATGGTGAAGGGGCGCCGGCAGCCGGTCCCGGCGTACGTCCTGAACGGTCTGCGGGAGGAGGACATGTGGCGCTCGTGACCGATCCGGGGGAGTTCCTGGGCGAGCTCGCCGGCGAGGAGGTCGACGACCTGTTCCGCTCGGGACGGCGGCGGCGCTGGCCGTGCGGGGCGACGCTGTTCAGCGAGGGCGACCAGTCCACGACGGTGGTGTTCGTGCTGTCCGGGCGGGCCAAGGTGTTCTCGCTGACCGCGCACGGCGGCGAGGTGCTGCTGGCCATCCGCGGACCGGGTGCGCTGCTGGGGGAGATGTCGGCCCTGGACGGGGCGCCCCGGTCGGCGTCGGTGGCGGCCCTGGAACCCCTGGAAACCCTGGTCGTGCCGGTGAGCTCGTTCCTGAAGTTCCTCCAGGACCACCCGGCGGCCGCGATGCGGATCGTCCGGATGATCGTGGCCCGGCTGCGCGACTCCGACCGCAAGCGGGTCGAGTTCGGCACGTACGACACCCTCGGGCGGGTGGCGCTGCGGCTGGTCGAGCTGGCCGAGCGGTTCGGCGCCACCGGCTCCGAGGGCGTGCAGATCACCGTGCCGCTGAGCCAGGACGAGCTGGCCGCGTGGACCGGCTCGTCCCGGGAATCGGTGACGAAGGCGCTGCGCACCTTGCGGCGCCACGGGGTCATCACCACGCAGCGCCGCTCGGTCTCCGTCATCGACTTGAACTTGTTGCGAGCCAGGGCTCGCTAGGGTCGGTTACAGCTCGCAGCTGATCTTGACGTCGAGCAGATCGGCCACGCAGCGGTCCACGTTGACGCCGCCGTCGTTGCGGTCGTTGCCGCGGACGCCGTCGACGCTGTTCAGGGTGTCGTTGCCGGCCTGACCGAACATCCGGTCGCCGCCGGCCCCGCCGACGAGGGTGTCGTTGCCCGCGCCGCCGAAGATGAAGTCGGCGCCGCCCAGACCGAACATCCGGTTCGCCGCGGCACTGCCGACCAGGTTGTCCGAACCCCGGCCGCCGATCACGTTCTCCACGTCGACCAGGTTGTTGTCGAACTCGGGCGCCGAACCGTCGTTGGCGATGTTGTTGAGGGTGACGTTGACGGGAAGCGCACGAGCGGCGTAGTTGGTCGTGTCCACGCCCGGCCCACCGCTGAAGGTGTCCCGGCCGTCGCGCAGGGCCAGCGCCACGGCGGTGTCGTTGCCGAGACCACCGATCGACGTGTCGTTGCCGAAGCCGCCGGTCAGCGTGTCGTTGCCGGCCAGGCCGTTGAGCGTGTCGTTGCCCAGGTTGCCGTTGATCCGGTTGGCCACGGCGTTGCCGACCAGCAGGTCGTTGCCCCGCCCTCCGTTGATGTTCTCGACGTCGGCCAGGTTGTTGTCGAGCTCGCCGGGCGCGCCGTCGTTGGCGGCACCGTTGAGCGTGACGACGACCCGGGCCCCACGGTTGGCGTAGCTGGTGGTGTCGTTGCCGACGCCGCCGCTGAAGACGTCACGGCCGTCGGCCACGGCCAGCGCGTTGGCGGTGTCGTTGCCGGCCTGGCCCAGCAGGGTGTCCAGCCCGGCCCGCCCGGTCATGCCGTCGTTGCCGCCGGCGCCGATCAGCAGATCGGGCCCCGTGCCGCCGAGCAGCGTGTCGTTGCCGAGCCCGCCGTTCTGCGTGGAGGGGGTGCCGGTCAGGTTGTTCACCCGGTCGTTGAGGTTGCCGGTGTTGACGACGAGCCGGACGACACCGGCCGCCGAACAGCGCACGGTGCGCACGCCGGCGACGGCACAGCCGGCCCCCGCGGCCGGGGTGTCACCCAGGTCGGTGATGAAGAAGTTGGCGCCCGCCCTGGTGATCGTGATGTTGTTGGCCCGGTTGTTGGCCGCGTTGACCTGGATGGTGTTACCGACCTTGGCCGTACCCGTGGCGGCGTAGGCCGGCGCCGAAAGCACCAGGACAGGCACCGCCCCGAGCGCCGTGAAAATCCCGGCGCGAACGAGTACCCGTCGATTTCGGAAAGCTCCGAGACTCATGCGTGTTCCCCCCTGTTCCGTGTCGGCGGACGTTTCCGCCGCCCAGAACTTTCGCAGCTCAGGCCGGGTCAACAGCAGGAAGAATTACGCGTCCGAACTGGTAAAGATGCTCGTTGCATTTGTCCGGAAGGCGATTGTGGGCCGCTTTTCGATGATCGTTTCTTGCTTTCACTCTCTATCCTGCGCGGCCCGATATTCGAACTCGACCAGATGGTCGCGGACGGCCCAGCTCATCAGCGGTTCCAGACGGGCCGCCTGTGCGAAGTCCGCGGTGGCCTCGGCCCGCCGATCGAGATCCCGGTGGACCAGACCGCGGAGCACGAAGGTCTCGGCCACCTCGGCATCGGCCTCCACGGCGCGATCGAGATCGGCGAGGGCCAGGTCGTACCGCTTCATCTGGCGCCAGTACTGTCCGCGCCAAGCTAGAGCCCAGTCATAGGTCGGATCGAGCTCGACGGCCCGGTTGAAGTCGGCGAGTGCCTCGTCGTTCCGCCCCATGTGGCGGTAGGTCTCGGCCCGCTCGGCGACGATGACGCTGGATGCCTCCGGCCGGGCGAGGGCGGCCGCCAGGCTCGCGAGCGCCTCGTCGTACCGCCTCATCTGACGGTACGTCTCCGCCCGCTGGGCGATCGCCCAGTCGTATGAGGGGTCGAGCTCGATGGCCCGGTCGAAACCGGCGAGGGCGTCGTCGTATCGCCCCATGAACCGGTACGTCTCGGCTCGCTGAGCGACCGTCCATCTCTGGGCCGGGTCGATCTCGATGGCCCGGTCGAGGCCGGTGAGCGCGTCGTCGTAACGACCCTTCGCTCGCAGGGTGACGGCTCTCTGCGTCATCGCCCAGGTGTAGTTCGGATCGAGCTCGATGGCGCGGTCCAGGTCGGCGAGTGCTTCGTCGTAGCGCAGCATGCTCGTGTAGGTCTGCCCGCGGCTGGCGAACGCCCACGCATAGGCGGGATCGATCCCGACGGCGCGGGTGAAATCGGCGATGGCGGCGTCGTAACTCTTCATGAGCCGGTACGTCTCCGCGCGCTCGCCGATCGCCCAGGCGTAGTCGGGATTCTGGTCGATGACGTGGTCGAACTCGGCGAGCGCCTCGTCGTATCGTTCCGCCCGGCGGTACGCGGACGCTCTCTCCGCCAGCACCCACTTGTCGGTGAGGCCCAGTTCGACGGCATGCTCGAGGTCCCTGAGCGCCTGGTCGAAACGGGTGAGAGCGGCATAGGTCTGCCCTCGGCTGGCGAGGGCCCAAGCGTCCTCCGGGTCCAGCTCGATGACCTTGTCGAAGTCGGCGAGCGCCTCCCCGTACCGGTCCATCAAGCGGTAGGTCTCGCCCCGCTGCCCGAGTATCCAGCTGGAGCCGGGTTGCCGATCGAGCGCCTGATCGATGTCGGCGAGCGCTTCGTCGTACCGCTCGGCCACCCGGTACGTCATCCCTCGCTGAACGATCGCCCAGACGTAGGCGGGGTCGAGCCCGATCACCCGATCGAATTCGGCGAGTGCCTCCTCGTGTCGCCCCAGAAGGCGGTACGTCTTAGCTCGCTGGCCCATGGCCCAGGCGTAGGTGGGATCGATCCCGATCGCCCGGCCGAGGTCCGTCAGCGCCTCGTCGTAGCGGCCTGTCGCCGTGTAGACGTACCCGCGGCCGGACAGGAGCCATGCATCAGCCGGATTGTGCTGGATAGCCAGCTCGAAGTCGGCGAGCGCCTCCTCATGACGATCCATCATCCTGAGGGCGTCGGCCCGCAGGCCGGCCGTCCAGTGCGGGTCCGCGCCCTTGTCGAGCCCTTCCGCGAAGTCGGCCAGGGCTCCGTCGTAATCGTTGAGGTAGCCGCGGGCGATGGCCCGCACCACATAGGCTTTCGCGAGGTCCGGGTTGTGCCTGATCGCCTCGGTGGCGTCCCGGACGGCCTCGTTCGATTCGTCGGCCGAGTGGTGGATGCGCGCCCTTTCCAGCAGACAGGAGGCCATTCCCGCAGCATTCAGCCGGCCACTGTTCAGAAGAACGGTGAGGAAGCGGCCGCAGTCGTCCTCCTCAGCGTTGGCGGCCTCGAGAAGAGCGCTTCCGATGCCGAGCAGCTCCGGGTCCTCGACGTCGCGGCCGGCCTCCACCACCATCTCGGCCCAGCGGCGAGCCACCGCGGGACCGGCCGTCGCGGCGTTCACGCCGTCGGCCAGCGTGCTGTCCAGTTTGGTCACTTGGGCGCACAGCTCGTGGTAGGTCAGCTCGATGTTGTTCTCCTGCCAGGCAGTGTTCGACCACTTCGGCTCCGGGTCGGTCTGCGCCCGTCGGTCTCGGAAGACGGTGGCCAGGCGCAGGTGGGCCTCGCGCCAGCGCTGGGGTGATCGCTGGCGCTGCCAGCGGACCATCGGGTGGCGTACGACGTCGTGGTAGCGATAGCGGTCGGTGTGCAAGCGCACGAAGGCCTGGTCGGTGAGCCAGTCGAACAGGCCCGGCAGGCGATCTTTGCCGGTGGCCGCCGTGAGCAGATCCTCGTCGATCAGCCGGGGGAGGGAACCGGCCAGGGCGGCGTCTCGGCGGGCCGGGTCGGTCTCCCATTTCAGGAAGCGCTCCACGGCCGTGCCGGTCGGGTCGCCGACGTCGGCCGAGCTGACCGGGCGGCCCTTGGCCAGCATGTCGGTGAGCAGGGGCAGGCCTCCGGAGAGGGCGATGATGGTGTCGACCGTGCGCGGGTCGGTGATGCCCTGTGCCGACAGCAGCTGGCGGGACTCGGCGTCGGTGAACGGGTTCAGCGGGGCCGCCGCGACCAGGTCGAGCAGCTCGGACCAGGCGTTGGGGTCGAGCGGGTGGCGCCCGGCGATCACGAGCGTGACGGTGCCGGGCAGATCGCCGTACGTGCCCAGCATGACGTCCAGCAGCCAGTCCTCCAGGAAGACGCCGGTCTGCTCGAAGGTGTCGAAGAACAGGACGACCGGCTGCCCGGTGGATATCCGGCCGAGCGCCTCCAGGAAGGCCGGGCTCAGCTCCTGGGTGGGCGAGAGGAGCAGCTTGGCCTCGCGGAAGTCGCGGATCTTGCCGATGACGTACTGCCGGGCGCGGTCCACGGCGTCGGCGGCCGTCTCGCCGTCGACCAGGTCGACGAGGGGTGCGGCGCCGGGGAGGGCCTTCGAGGCGTGCAGGCCGGCCTTGACCCCGGTGCGGACGACCTGACTCCACAGTTCGCGCGGGGCCTGAGGGTCGCTCTCCAGGCGTTCGCGGCCCTTGACGAAGTCCGAATACTTGGCGCGGAACTCCTTCGTCTCGGCGGGCGCCGACAGCTGGTCCACGATGGCGGACATCGCCTCCGGGGTGTCGAAGACGTGCTCGTCGACCAGAGCGACGGCGGCGCCGAGCTCACGGGCGATCTGACGCCAGCGTTCCAGCAGTGTGGACTTGCCGACGCCGCCCTCGCCGTGGACGTTGAAGATGAAGCACTTGCCCGGGTCGGTCTCGGGAAGTTCCAGGTTGGCCCGGAAGTGGGCCAGTTGGGCGCCGCGGCCCACGAACGCGGCGCCGCGGCGACGGCGGCGGATGGACTGGATCGACTCCGGCACGACGTCATTCTGTCAATGGGTCGCGACTCAACGTAAGGGCCAAGGTGAGCTCGTCGTGGATCTCGATGCCGTAGTCGCCGACCAAAGGGATGGACGGCTTGAGGCGGCGGGACTCGTCGACGGCGCCGGGGGAGACGGCGACGATGCGCAGGCCGCGGCGCTGGTAGAAACGGAGGGCGTCCAAGTTGTCATTCGTGGTGATCAGCCAGACGCGGGTGGCTCGGTGTTCCCGGGCCCGCGCGACGGCGGCGGTGAGCAGGGCGGTGCCGGCTCCCTGGTGGCGGGTGAGGGCGTCGAACGTGACGATCTCCAGGCCGTCGCCGTCGACGCGGTAGGTGAGCAGGCCGGCCGGGGTGTCGTCGTTCCAGGCGATCAGGGCGGGCAGGGCGGAAGCGTCGTAGCGGACACCGTGGGCGACCACGATCGGGCTGCCCCAGGAGCGGGTGAGCAGGGTGGCGACGAGGTCGCGGTCGGCGGGGGTGGCCGCTCGCACGGTGACGGTCATGGCTGCGTACCCAATCGGAAATGGTCTGCCAGATCGTCGGCGATGGCTCGTGCCGGCCGGGTGCCGTCGATTTCGATCACGCGAATGCCCAGTTCGTGGGCGCCGGCGACGGCGTCGGCGGTGACGAGACGGTCGCGGGCGAAGCGGTTGCGGCCGGCCAGCTCGGGATCACTCACCCGGTGACTGATCTTGCCGGCGCGGGGCAGATGGGCCACCTGATGACGGCGCCACTCGTCGGTGGGGGCCAGCACCACCATCCGGGCGGGATCGGTCACGGCCGCGACCAGTTCGGGGCGCAGACCCCAGCCCTCGGCGATGACCGGGTGGGCCGTGCCGATGCCGCGCAGGTCGTCGAGCACCCACTCGAACCCTTGCCGGAAGCTCGCCAGCACGTCCGACGCCATCTGGTCCGGCGTCGGGCCGATCCACACCTTCTCCCAGTCGGTCGCCTGAAAGCTCCCGCCTTGGCGGACGGCGGCGGCCACGCGCCGGTCATCGTGCGCGCGGGCGGCGTGGAAATCGTAGTAATAGTGCACCAGCCCGTGCCGCTCGGCCAGAATGCCGGCCACCGTCGTCTTCCCGGCCCATTGCCCGCCACCGATCCAGAACGCGTTCTTGATGGTCGCATCAGGTGTCCATTGCATGGCCACCATGGTTCACGCGCCGGCGTACAAGAAAAAGACTGTTTCTTTCGTACGCCCGGTGGTGTATTTAAAAGGAGGGATCACCGGTCCAAGGCGTCGAGGACAGCTCTGCCGGCCGCGGTCTGCAGCAGTTTGGTGATGGTCGGCGGATACCACCGGACCCGTCCGCCCGGCGTCGGCACACCATCGGCCGTGAGTTGGGCAGCGAGCGCCCGATAGGGCATCCCGTCCCGGACCGCGGTCGCAACGAGCAGCAGAGTCTCGTCCGGGCACGCACGGGGCCGGCTCATCGACCGCCGCCGCTCCGCGTCCGGAAGACGTCGATGAGGGCATGGAACAGGGCGAACAGCTGCCGCAAGATGGCACGAGCATTCCGTCCGACCTCGCCGCCGCACAAGGCGAACGGCAGGAGCAGAAGGACGTACGCGGTGAACGCCGCCGCGACTCCGCCACCCAGCCACCACAACGGAGTGGGATCGGGCAGCAGCGGTGTCAGTGCCGGCAGAAGATCAGACGGCGAGTCCAGGTGAAATGGTGCGGGCATGAGGGTCTCCCTGCGGTGAGGAAGGGAAACCTGTCCAGCGCAGGCTCCCTCGCAACGGCCGGCTCAAACGAGCCGCGACCAGCACGAGGAAACGAATCAGAACGCCGGCGACGCGGGCAGTGCGGCCGCGGAAGATCGCAGCGGCGGTGAGCGCCACACCGATCGAGCCGGACCTCAGCGCGATCATCAGTGACACCGCCGCCGCCATGAGGGTCGCACACGCTCCATCGAGAGCGGAGTCGTTGGTGACGACGATTCGGGGGGGCGCGGTAATAGACGACTGGCATGTCCGCAACGGTAGGCCGGTCGATGGCTGTTCCCTAAACTCTTTCGCCGATCAGGACGTTTGTGGCGGCGTTCGGACTGTTCCCGCCTCGATCGCCGACACCGACCCGCTGACCGCAGCTGCCCATCATGCCGATCCGATTCGCCCGGGACGGCCCCCAGGGGAACTATTTTTCGACGGTGACCACGGTTCGCCCGCGAATGGATGCGGCTGGTGGCGAAGCACGGCGGCGTGCATCACGGATATTTTCTTCCGGCCGAAGGCGCCAGCGATCGCGCTGAGGCGCTGTTCAGCTTCGAGAGCCTGGCCGCGTACGAGCGTTACCGCTCCCGGTTCGGTGACGACCCGGAGTTCGTCGCCGCGGATCGGATCCGCGACGAATCGGGGTGCGTCGTGCGGTACGAGCGGACCTTCATGCGGCCGCTGCTGCCGAACTGAACCGAACCCAGGGACTTCCCCGGCGCGGACGGCCGGCCCCTCAGCCGACCGTGTGAGGAGCGCTCGGCCGGCGATGCGCTGCCACGTACCCGGGGAAGGGGCCGGCGGATGTCATCGAATCTCGTCCGGAATGGAGCGCCACCGGCGCTGATGCCGGTCGTAATGCAGCGGGCCCTCCCGGTAGTCCGTGAGGCGGAGCTGCACCAGCGTGCGGTACGCCTCCGGCGGCAGGCCGGCGGAGAGCACGATCCGCAAGCCGGTCTCCTCGTCCTGCAACACCATCGGGCGTTCGGCGGCCGCCGGATCGCTCGGTGGTGCGCCGAGCACCCGGCCCACCGCGCGCCGCAGGCCCGCGTAGGCGTCCCGGGCCGCCGTCTCGCCGACGGTGGTCAGGAACGTCTGCAACGGCAGCGCCAGCAGCACCAGCCAGCTGAGCTGCTCACCGGCCCGCCGAGGGGCCAGCACCTTTGCCTGGGCGGCCACACCGCACTGCGCGAGCGCCTCGGCCAGCAGGTCGGCGTCCGCCGCCGGCACGCCCGGGTCGACCAGCAGGTCGGCCGATAGTTCCATCGCGACCACCTCACGAAGGAGAAATCCGATGACCATGTCCCGTCCATTATCGAGGCTGCGGGCCGCCGTTCTCGCCTCCGCGGCGTCCGCGGTTCTGCTCGTCTCGGCCGTGCCCGCGGCCGGCGCGCCCTCCCCGCCGGGGCCGGGCGGGCCGCTGCCACCGGTGACCCCGCAGCTGCGGGCCATCGAGCTGGTGCAGCCGGCCATCGTCATGGTCCGCTCCGACTGGGATCTCGACGTGCACCTGTTCGGCCTCACGGTCCGGGTGCCGTACACCGGCAGTTGCAGCGGCTTCATCGTCAACGGCACCGGCTACGTGGTGACCGCCGGCCACTGCACCAGTCCGGAGGACGCCCGCGACTACGCCGTCGAGAGCGCCGTCGACGTGCTGATCGAGGAGGACATCATCGCGGCCTCGTTCCGCGACGAGGCGATCGAGGACGCGACCACCGGCAACGCCCGGATCACCGAGCACAACTCCTCCGCCGCGCCGGAACCCGAGATGCAGGTGCAGGTGGGCGGTGGCGTCGCCACCTGGCCCCGGGAACGGGACGCCAAGGGCGGCGTCGACGCGCGGGTGCTCGAGTCGCTGCCGTTCGCCAAGGGCGACGTGGCGCTGCTCAAGCTGGAGTCGTCCACCCTGCCGGCGGCCCAGCTGGCCGGGGACCAGGAGGTCCAGCCCGGCCAGGAGGTGCTGGTCATCGGCTACCCGTTCCACCTGACCGACGGCGAGAAGATCTCGCTCTCCAACCGCAGCGGCGAGATCAGCAGCGTCGACACCCAGGGCATCCACGGGCCGGGCAACCGCTTCTACGAGGTCAGCGCGAAGGTGACGCAGGGGCAGAGCGGCGGGCCGGCGGTCAACCTGGACGGACAGGTCGTCGGCACGGCCAGCTTCGAGATCGTGGGCGAGACGAACTTCATCGTGCCCGCCGACGTGATCCGCGACCTGCTCGCGAAGCACCAGGTGCGCAACGAGCTCGGGGCGATCGACACCACGTACCGGGCCGGGCTGGACGACTTCTACCGCGGCTACTACACCGACGCTATCGCCAAGTTCGACCAGGTGCTGGCCATGATGCCGGCTCACCACCTGGCGTCGCAGAAGCGCAAGCAGGCGGTCGAGTACCGGCAGCGGCACGGCGACCAGGCGAAGCCGACCGCCGCCGCGGAGCCGGCGAGCCGGTCCCGGCTGCTGATCATCGGGGCCGCCGCCGCGGCACTGCTGATCGCCGTCGCGGTCGTGGTGTGGCTGCTGATGCGCCGCCGGACCGGCAAGCACCGCAGTTCGCAGATCTACCGCGGCACGACGGCGATCGGCGTTCTCCCGGCGGACACGGCGGTCATCGGGCGGGTGGTGATCCCGGACCGGGCGCGGTGCTCGCGCTGCGGCAGCCCGTACGAGCCGGAAGCCTTGTTCTGCTCCTCCTGCGGCAACCAGCTCACCGGCGCCGAGCCCGCCGACCCGAACACCGGCGGCGTCACCTCGGCGCCCCTCTACTGACCGGATGACTGTGATGACCGAACCGAGCATCGAACTGGAACTGGACGTCGACGCCACCGCGGGCGGCTTCCGGATCCAGAGCCGGTCGGGTGTCGGCGGCGAGTGCGCCGTCGACACCCGGTGGGACCCGGAGGACCGGACGCTGGAACGCCGGCTGCGCCGCTTGCACGTGGCGCTGCTGTCGTCGGCGGCCGGGACTCGCCGGGTCGCGGCCCGCGACGAGAAGGCGGCGCAGGAACTGGGCACGACGCTGTTCGACCTGCTGTTCACCGGCGACGTGCGGACGCTGTTCGACACCACCCGCCAGCAGGCGGCGCTGCGCGGCAGCCGGGTCCGGCTGGTGCTGCGCGTGCGGCCGCCCGAGCTGGCGGCGCTGCCGTGGGAGTTCCTGTACGACCAGCGCCGCGACGACTACCTCGGGCTGAGCATGCCGCTGGTGCGCTTCCCCGAGGTGATGGACCCGGTGCGGCCGCTGCGGGTCGAGCCGCCGCTGCGGGTGGTCGCGCTCAGCGCCCGCCCGCGCACCCTCGACGAGATCGACGCCGCGGCGGAACGGGCAAATCTGGAGACCGCGATCAGCGGGCTCGACCGCCGCGGCCGGGTCACCCTGGACTGGGCGACCGGCGAGACGTGGCGTGACCTGCTGAACGCGCTCGGCCGGGGACAGTGGCACGTGCTGCACCTGGTCGGGCACGGCGCGTACGACGAGGGACACGGCGAGGGCGTGTTCTTCCTGGCCACCGAGGGCGGGGCGAGTTATCCGCTGCGGGCCAGCCGGCTCGCACAGATCGCCGCGCTGCACCCGTCGCTGGGCCTGATCGTGCTGAACTCGTGCGAGTCGGCCACGGGCAGCGCGGACGACCCGTTCTCCAGCACGGCCACGACGCTGATCCGCCGCGGCGTGCCGGCCGTGCTGGCGATGCAGTTCGACATCTCCGACCGGGCGGCGGTCGAGTTCACCCGGTCCTTCTACGCCGGGGTGGCGTCCGGGCTGCCGCTGGACGTGGCTGTGCGCAACGCCCGGCTGGAGCTGAGCCTGGCCTTCCCGGACACCTTGGAGTGGGGTACGCCGGTGCTCTTCCTGCGGCAGCGGGACGGGCAGGTGTTCGAGGTGCCGGCCCGGTCCGCGCCCCCGCGCCACTCACCTTCCCGGACGGGTTCGCCGCCCACCGGATCGCCGGGCACCGCATCACCCCGTCCCGCACAGTCGCCCGAGCGTTCGCCTCATGCGCCGGCCCCGTCGCGTCGCCCGCCGCCGTCGGTCACGGCCCGCCGGGCCGGGCGCCGCCGCGTGCCCGTTCGCCGCTGGTGGGCGCTCGCCTCCGGCGGTCTGGCGGTGGCCGTGGCCGGCGTCGCGTTCACCGTCCTGTCCGGGGTCGGCGGCACCGGTACGTCGGTGGCGGTGCCGGCCAACGTCACCTGGACCGGAACCGGCGTCGTGCTCCAGCCCGGCCAGCACGTCCGGATCACCGCCTCCGGGCGGATCAGCCCGCGGCCCGGCATCGCCGCCGGCCCCGAGGGGCTGTCCGTCCAGACGTACCCCGGCCTGCGGCTTTTGTCCTCGTCGAACTACGGCGCGCTGATCGGCCGGATCGGCGGTGCGGCGCCCTTCGAGGTCGGCGCGGGCACCGAGCTGCGCGCCCCCGGCGGCGGCGAGCTCTATCTCGGCACGAACGACCTGGACGCCGGCGACAGCACGGGCGAGTTCACCGCACAGGTCGCAATGGACTGAGGGCAGGGGAGCGGGGACATGCGCGTCGACGTGCTCGGCGATCTGCGCGTCGGTGACGGCGCCGGATCGTCGCCGGCCGTGCGCGGCAAGCCGGGCGAGCTGCTGCGCCTGCTCGTCGCCGGGCAGGGCCGCCCGGTCGGCATCGAC
Organism: Paractinoplanes atraurantiacus; assembly: GCF_900215205.1. Taxonomy (GTDB): domain Bacteria; phylum Actinomycetota; class Actinomycetes; order Mycobacteriales; family Micromonosporaceae; genus Actinoplanes; species Actinoplanes atraurantiacus. The sequence continues at coordinate 8,949 of NZ_OBDY01000013.1, read as the reverse complement.
GTCATCATCGACGTCTTGTGGGGCGAACGGCCGCCGCGGTCCGTGACGGCCAACCTTCAGACGTACGCGTCCCGGGTTCGCTCCGTGCTGACATGCGAGCGGCGCCTGGCGTACGGATGTGGCACCTACCGCCTGGACCTGACGGCCGGCGAATGCGACCTGAGCCGCTTCGTCGACCTCGCCGCCTACGGCCGGACCTTGCGTCCCGGCCGGGCGGTGCAGGTGCTGCGCGCGGCGGTGGAGCTCTGGCGCGGCCCGCCGCTCACGGCCGCCATGCGCGACCGCTCGGTGGTGGCGGAAGGCATCGCCTGCCGGTTCGAGGAGATCCGGCTCCGCGCCTACGCCGACCTGGTCGACGCGGCCTGCGCCGCCGGCGAACCGGAGAGCGTCGTGGCCGACCTCCGCCAGCTCGTCGTCGAGCATCCGCGCCGGGAAGGCGTGCACGGGCTGCTGCTGCGGGCGCTGTACGAGGCGGGCGAGCCCGCGGCCGCTCTGCACGCCTACCACTGCCTCCGGCACACCCTCGGCGCCGAGCTCGGAGTCGAGCCCGGCGCCGAGTTGCGCCGCCTTTACCAGGCCATCCTGCGTGGCCACCCGGTGCGCTCGGGCTGACTCGTCAGACGGTGGTGGGTACGAAGACCCCCGGGGCGAACCAGCTCATGCTGACGTAGATGCCGTTGCCGTGGTCCAGGGACCGCAGCCCGTTGTGCAGGGCCGCGACGAACGGCGCGAGCATCTTGATCCACGGCGCGGCCGGGCTCGGGATGTTGCCGCCGATCACCGCCACCGTCGTATTGATCATGTCGGCCGAGTCGAGGATCGTGACCAGATCCTCGTGGCTGAACTGCACATGGAAGCCCCACCAGAAGGCGCGGACCACGGTGCCGCCGCGGGCCTGGGCCAGCCGGCCACCGCGGTCGCCGGCCACGGGATCCGGGGCCACACCGAAGAACGCGGTGGCGGCCGCGGTGGAGTTGGCCAGCGCGGCGGCGGTCAGGAACGCCGGGTCGGCGACCGCGCCGCCGATCCGGGTCTCCAGTTCCTTGGCGACCGACTCCCAGTTGCCCAGGAGGTCGGCCTCGGCGCGTTCCGGCCGGGCGAGGACGCGGCCGCCGCCGCCGGCCGGGAACAGCATCCGTTCCGTACCGCCGGGCTCGTCCGAGGCCAGCCAGTCGTGCAGGGGGAACACCCATTGCGTGATGGGCGGATCCTGCTTGGTCACCACGATCTGGTCGAGGAACCAGCCGGGCCGGCTGCCGCTGTTGTCGTGCCACACCCGGGCGGCCCGCAGGTCGCCCACGTCCTCCAGGTCCTTGATGAAGCGGTCGACGTCGCCGGCCTCGAAGTTGTCGTCGTCGTTGCCGAGCTGGACCTGGTGTGCGATGCCCCGCTCCCCGTAGAGGGTCAGGAACACGTCGGCATCCGTGCCGGCGCCGCTCTCGGTGCCGGTGCGCACCACGATCTCGTAGGTGGTCATGTCGCTGTCTCCTCACTCGCCGGAGCTTCCGGCGGTTGAGCAGCAGCGTCACGGGCGCCGCCACACCCGCACCACATCGCCGCCACACGAGGCGGCCAGGCGGGCGTTGCCGTCGTCGTACGGGTGGAAGAAGGCCACGTCCAGATAGGCGCGGGCCGCGGCCGGGATCGTCGGGGTGGCGGCCTGCGACAGGCAGGACGCGTAGCGCTGCTCGGTGTCGGCGTGCAGGCCGTACCGCTCGCGGCCGTTCTTGGCGAAGGCCGGGCCCTGGCGGAAGGCGGCCGGCGGAAGACCGCGCAGCATGCCGTTCCAGCGGGCCGTCACCTCCGAAGTGAGGGCGGCACCGGTCGCTGCCGTGCGCCGGACGTCTTCGTACGCGGACAGCAACAGGTTTTGGCGTTGAAGGTCCTCGCCGATCGAGGCATGGGCGGTGAAACCGTCCCGTACGGCCATGACGGGACCCGCGGCCGGCCAGGCGCTCGGCCACCGAGGTGACGAGCTCGCGGTCCGGTTCCGCCCAGCTGGCGAAGCGGCCGCCGATCGCGCGGCCGAGCAGCTTCCGGTGCTCGCCGGGGGCGATCCCGGCCGCCTCCAGGAACTCGCCGGCCGACCAGCGCCAGCCGATCGCCCACAGCCCGTACCGTTCGGCGTAACCGGCCGAGACGCTCTCCAGCCACAGGTCGCGTAGGCGCCAGTCCGCGCCCTGGGCCGGGACGGTGCCGGCGGTGACCAGCTCGGCCGTCACGGCCGCGACCGCTGCCGGGTCGAAGTGCTGGGACCGCGGGTCGACGTCGGCCCAGCTCAGGCGGGCCCGGTGCGGGAGGCTCCGTGTGAAGTGCCCGGGTGTGAAGCGGCTGATGCCGGGTGCCTTCACCGCCCGCCAGGCCGCCGGATCGCCGGTGCTGTCGGTGACGGGCGGCGCCGAGCCCGCGAAGCGGCCGCGAGCGTCGGTGGCCAGTTCGACGGTCAGCTCATGCCACGCGACCAGGGCGCGGGCCAGGCTGTCCAACGTCGCGGCCGGCGTCGTGATCGGCGGATCGACGGTCCGCCAGATCGGGATGACGCCGCGGTCCGGGTAGTCCTCCATCGCGACGGTGTGCTGCCAGCCGACCGCCCACGCGCCGAGGCGCTCGACCAGGGCCTCCGTCATCCGGTCCCACCAGAAGTCGGCGAGCCTCCAGTCGGTGCCGGCCGGGGGCATCTCGGCGGCCGGGGGCAGCGACCGCACCAGTTCGGCCGCCCGGGCCGGATCGAAGCCGGTGCGGGTGGCCGGGTCGACGTCCCGCCAGGTGAGCTGGTGGGAGTCCGGTAGGGCGACGCGGTCGACGGTCACTGTGGTCAGCTCCGGGAGGACGCCGAGGCGATCGCCTGCAGGCGGGAGCGGCACTCGGTGACGAAGGCGGGGTACGTGTCCCAGTAGTACGGGATGCCGCTGGCGCCGATGAAGATGGCCCACGCCCGGGCGCGCTGCCACGTCGCGCCGTCCAGGCCGGCGGCGTTCCAATAGGCGTCGCGGGCCGCTGGTGGCAGGTCCCAGACGGGGGCGTGTTCGGCGTCGGGGAAGCCGATCGTCAGGCCGCCGAAGTCGATCACCGCCGACAGGCGCCCACCCCGTACCAGAAGGTTTGTGGGTTTGAGGTCGGTGTGCAGCCAGACCTCGGCGGAGCTGGTCCGGGGAAGGGTGAGCGCGGCGGACCACAGGTCTTCCAGCAGGTCGATGTCGATGGTGTCGCCGACCAGGGGGCGACAGGCGGCGAGGGCCTTGCGGGCGTCCTCGTCGCAGGGGGCGAGCTCACCGCTTCGATACCAGCGGCGAACTACGGCGTCCTCGATGTCGATGTCATGCAAAGCAGCAACAAATCCGAACAAGTCGCGCCCTAAGGAAGCCCAATCAAGGTCTCCGGACGGCGGTGAGCCGTCGATCCAGCGCAGCACGGACCATGCGGCGGGATACGAGGCGGAGGGCCGGCCCGCGTACAAAGGAACCGGAATGGAAAGCGGCAAATGCGGAGCCAGCCGCGGAAGCCACCGCTGCTCGATCAGGAGTGGCGCGGCCCGGGAGACGCTGCGCGGCAGGCGGACCAAGAGGTCGTCGCCCAGCCGGTACATCGTGTTCTCGGTGCCGCCGCCGGCGGGGGAGAGGGGGAGATCGGCCCACTGCGGGCATTGTGAAACCAGGAGCGAACGGACGGTCTCGGCGTCGATCACGATCTCATCCGGGTGCAGTGGCATCCGACGATCTTCCCCGCCGGTGCGAGCGGTGGGCTAGCGAATATCGGTGATCGCCCGGTCCAGGATCTCCAGCCCCAGGTCGAGCTCGCCGGTCGTCGCGGTCAGCGCCGGCGCGATCCGGAAGACGCCGCCCATGCCGGGCAGCTGCACCACGTTCATGTGCAGGCCCAGCTCGAGGCAGCGCCGCGTCACGGCCTGGCCCAGCTCGTCGGCCGGCTTCTTCGTCGCCCGGTCCTCGACCAGTTCCAGGCCCACGAGCAGGCCGCGCCCGCGCACATCACCGATCACCTCATGGCGTTCTTTGAGTTCGGTCAAACCCTTGTTGAGGTACGCACCGAGCTCCGCCGCCCGCCGATCGAGACCGTCGCCCTGGAGAACGTCCAGGACGGTGTTGCCGACGGCGGCGACCAGCGGATCCGAGACGTGCGTGGTGAAGAACAGGAAACCGCGCTCGTGGGCGGCCTGCTCGATCTCCGGCGTGGTGACGACGGCGGCCAGCGGCAGGCCCGCGCCGAGCGTCTTGGACAGGGTCAGGATGTCCGGGACGACGCCGTCGCGCTCGAACGCGTACCAGTCGCCCGTGCGACACAGCCCGGTCTGCGCCTCGTCCAGGATGAGCAGGCCGCCGCGCTCGTGGACCTTGTCGCGCAGCGCGGCCAGATAGCCCGGCGGCAGGTCGATGACGCCGCCCGAGCTGAGGATCGGCTCGACGATGCAGGCGGCCAGGCTGCCCACTGACTGCGCGTCGAACATCTCGAACGAGAACTCCAGCTGGCGTACCCAATCAAGCTCTTGACCGTCGGTGGTGAAATCGGGCCGGTACGCGTTCGGCGTGGGGATGGCGAAGTTCCCGGGGGCGGCCGGCCCGTAACCCTTGCGACCCGAGCTGTACGTGGCGGCGGCGGCCGCGTGGGTCATGCCGTGCCAGGAGCGGGCGAACGAGATGATCTCGTGGCGGCCGGTGACGAGCTTGGCCATCCGGATCGCGGCCTCGTTCGACTCGGCCCCCGTGGTCAGCAGCAGCACCTTGCTCAGCGGATCCGGCAGCGTCGCCGCGAGATTGCGGGCCAGGTCGACGACCGGCCGGCTCAGCATGCCGCTGAACAAATGGTCGAGCGTGGCCGCCTGGCGCTGGATCGTGGCCACCACGGCCGGATGCGAATGCCCGAGGATGGCGCTCATCTGCCCCGAGGTGAAGTCGAGCAGCCGCCGGCCCCCGGCCGTGAAGACGAAGCTGCCCTCGGCCCGCTCGATGATCTCCGGCACGAACCGTCCCGCGCCGTTGTAGCGGATCAGATGCCGCTCGGCGTCTCCCCAGAAGTCGTCCATGCCCCCGACGCTGCCACCCGCCGCCGGCCGCGTCCATTTCACATTTCCGCTGTCGCTGTTAAGCACAGCTGTACGCTGTTAAGCACAGCCGTACAGTGACGCGTCGTGACGCTCAATCCCTGGCGGCTTCGCCTTTTGACAGAGCTTGCGGTGTACGGCACGGTGCGCGCCGTGGCGCAGCGGGGCAACCTGAGTCCGTCCGCGGTGTCACAACAGCTGGCAACCCTGGAACGGGAAACCGGCACGGCCCTGATCGAGCGCACCGGCCGCCGCGTGCGGCTCACCGCGGCCGCGGTGCTGCTGGCCGGCCGATCCCGCGAGATCCTGGCCCTGATGGACGCGACCGAGGCCGAGTTGCGCGGCCTGGCCGACGAGCCGGCCGGCACGGTGACACTGGCCGCCTTTCAGAGCGCCGTCCACGCCCTGGCCTCCCCGGCCGTCGAGCTCCTGGCCGAGCGTCACCCCGGCGTGACGGTCGTGCTGCTCGAGCTGGAACCGCACGAGAGCATGCCCGCCCTGCGCCGGGGCGACGCCGACGTCATCATCACGACCACCGACTTCGTGGGCCAGTCGCTCGACCCGGCCATCGACCTCATGCCGATCGGCTCGGACGAGGTCGTGCTCGTGCTGCCCGCCGGCCATCCGCTGGCCGGGCACGACGCGGTGCCCCTGTCGGCGTGCGCCGGCCATCGGTGGACGTTCGACGTGGCCGGCTCCTACATGTCCGAGCTGGCCACCCGCCTCTGCCGCGAGTCCGGCTTCGAACCGGAGGTGATCTGCCGCTTCAACAACTACATGCTGGCCCTGCGGCACGTGGAGGACGGCGGCTCGATCGCCCTGCTGCCCCGCCTGGCCGTCGACCCGCGCTACCGCGTGACGACGCGGCCGCTCACCCCACCGGTCACCCGGCGGATCACGGCCGCGGTCCGCCGCCCGGCCGGCCCCCGCCCCGAGATCACCGCGGTCCTGACGGCGCTGCGGGCGGCCCGGCCGTGAAGACACGGCCGAAGATCTCGTCGATGACGTCGCTCTTGGCCATCGTGTAGTCGCAGCCCTCACCGGTCTCGCCGGCCAAGCGGCGCTTGGTCGAGGCGTACAACTCCCGGTCCTCGGGGTGTGTGCGCAGCCAGTCACGGAAGAGCCGGTGCCGCACGGTCTCCGGCGCGTCCGGCGGCCAGACGTGCAGATGAATGTCCTCGTCGGCGTCGACGAACATGCGATGCCCGTGCCACCACGGCTCGCGGAGGATGAGCCAGTAGCCGGCCGCCTCGAGCGCGGGAACATAGCGGGACTCGTCGGCGGTGTCGGCGATGACCAGGTCGATGTCCACGATGGGCTTGGCGGCCAGGCCCGGCACCGAAGTGGACCCGACATGCTCGATGCCGAGGACGGCGTCGCCCAGCACTTCGTACAGCGCCGACCGGACCGCGGCATAGCGCTGCGGCCAGGCCGGGTCGTAGTCCTCGATGACGACGGTCCGCCAGCCCTTCGGAGGCTCGCGGACCAGGGCTGTCGCGTTCTGATCAGGGGTGCCGTCGAAGCGCTGCCGGACTTCCCGCGGATACTCGGTCAACTGAACCTCCCGTGACGATCAAAGTCGGCCAGAATACGACAGCCGGCGCCGTTCAGTCACGCAGGCGGATGGCCAGCTCGATCCGCCACCTGGTCTTCATGCGCTCGCTGCGCGGATCGGTCAGGTAGGCCTCGTAGCGGCAGCCGAACCGGTCGCCGGCCGGGCTCTCGGTGCGGTCGAAGGACTCGGGGCCGGCGTTGACCCAGTCGATGAGCGTGCCGTTGGCCCGCCGGCCGTGGCCGACGTACGTCATGGTGGCGTACCGCCCGGCCGGGAGAACGCCGGCGGCGATCCGGGTGCCGGCCGGCTCGACCGGGGCGCCGGTGACCACGCCGACCTCGACCTGCATGTCGGCCTCCATGGCGACGACGTGCAACCGGAAGAAGGTGACGCCGTAGTCGAGGCCGTGAGCGTCGAGCCCGGCGTACAACTCCCGCATCAATTCGTCGCGGACGGCGAACATGCCGCGGAAAGGGGTGGTGACGCGGATGCCGGCCGTGTGCCGGTCGGGCAGTGCGACGATCGCCGGGCCGGCCAGGATATCCATGCCAGTGATTAAAGCTTGTCGCACTCGTTTCGGGCGTCCTGCACGCGGATCGACAGGATGTCGAACTGGAACGAGAGGGAAGCCTGGTGGGCGGCCTGCTCCGTCTCGGCCAAGGTCTGGTAGCGGGTGTCGTCCTTGGCGGCGGAGGCGGCCAGGGCGTAGGCGGCGGCCAGGCGGTTGGTGTTGGCCAGGTCGAAACTCTCCCGCGTCCAGGTGCCGGGCAGACGATCGAGGATGTCGCAGGAGGCCCGGACGTCGGCGGCGGCGTTCGACTTGTCCCCGCCGAGCGAGGAGCTGGCGGCCCAGACCACGCCGACGATGAGGGCGCCGACGAGCAGGCCGGCGAGCCCGGTCAGCAGCAGAGGCAGAGAGCCGGTGCGACGGCGCGGGGTTTCCTGCTCGTACGAAGGAAGCCCGGTCATCGTGGTGGTGGCGGCGCCCGGCGCGGGCGAATCGGTGAACAGACCGTGGCTCGGCGCGGCCCACGGCTCCGAACCGGCCTGCGGCGCCGTGTTCGCGGGCTCGGTGGGGTCCGGGTGCTGCGGCGTCGTCATGGGTGAAAGTCTTTCAGGCCGGAGTGCTACGCGGTGGCAGGGGTGTTGACGAGATCGACTACGGCCTGGCGAAGGGCTTCGCCGCGGGCATAGACCGAGGCACCCGGCCCCGGCGTGGGGCGGCCGTCGATGCCGCTGTAGACCCCGCCCGCCTCCTGGACGATCAGGGAGGTGGCGGCGAAGTCCCAGATCTGGCCGCCGGTCTGCACCGCCACGTCGAGGTCGCCCCGGGCGATCATCAGCGCGGGATGGATGGGCCAGGGAATGGCCGGGGTCAGGGCCTTGATGGGGGCGACGAGTTCCTTGGCCCAGTCCTCGGGAACCACGGCGAAACGGCTGCCGGTCAGGCTGTCGGCGCCGTCGGGGGTGACGTGGACGCGGGTCTCGGCCACCACCCGGCCGCCGACGATGCGGCCCTCGAAGGCGCCCTCGCCGCGGGCGGCCCACCAGAGGCTGCCCTGGGCGGGGTGGGCGGCCACGGCAGCGGTGATCGCGCCGGCTTCCTCGAGGGCGATGAGGATCAGCCAGCGGGTGTCCCCGGCCACGAACAGCGCGGTCCCGTCGATCGGGTCGATGATCCAGCGGCGGCCGCCGGTGTCGCCGGTCTGGCCCTCCTCCTCGCCGAGGATGGCGTCGCCGGGCCGGGCCGCGCCGAGCACCTCCCGGATGGCGGCCTCGACGGCCCGGTCGGCCGCGGTGACCACCGAGCCGTCCGCCTTGAGCTCCCGCGGCAGCTCGGCCAGGGCGGCGAAGTGGGGCAGCGCCACGGCAGCCCCGGTCAGGGCGGCCCGCTGGGCCAGCTGAAGATCCGTCTCCACACTCCCATCCTGCACGGCCGAAACCCACCGCCACCCCGACTCGCAACACATGTCACCCGACCGCCGCGCCCCGGAAACCCAGCGGCAGCCCCTGCTCGCCCCGGGCCTGCGGCCTTCCCTGCCCCGGGCGCCCGCCGGCCCTCCTTGCCCGGGCCTGCGGCCCTCCTTGCCCGGGCCGCGCCGACCTTCCTTGCCGCAGGCCTGCGGCCTTCCTTGCCCGGGCCGCGCCGACCTTCCTTGCCGCAGGCCCGCGCCGGCCCTCCTTGCCCGGGCCCGCGCCGGCCCTCCTTGCCCGGGCCCGCGCCGAGGGCTGCGGCGGGGGGAGGGGCGTGCCGAGGGCTGCGGCGGGAAGGGGGGCGTGCCGAGGGCTGCGGCGGGAAGGGGGGCGTGCCGAGGGCTGCGGCGGGAAGGGGGGCGTG
>NZ_OBDY01000021.1 GCF_900215205.1 Paractinoplanes atraurantiacus | reverse complement strand
TGCGTGCCGTTCGGCATGCCGATCTTGAGGAAGTCGACCGACGACTTGTTCGCGCTGTCGGCGTTGTTCGCGTTCGGCGAGTCGCCGCATGCGGCGAGCCCGCCCGTGGCGAGTGCGCTCGCCAGGGCGACCGCGAACAGTTTCCTTCTCTGCATCACGAATCTCCTCGATAAATCGCGTTTTATCCGTTATCAAGCGATGGCGTTTGGGGCGGTGCGCGGTGGGGCGGTGCGCGGTGGGGCGGTGCGCGGTGGGGCGGTGCGCGGTGGGGCGGCGCGCGGTGGGGCGGCGCGGCGGGTGGTGCTTGGAGCGGTGGCGCGGTTGGGGCGGTGGCGCGGTTGGGGCGGTGGCGCGGTTGGGGCGGTGGGTTTGAAGCGGGCGGTCGGGCGGGGGAGGGCGTGCGGCATCGCGGCGCCGGCCTGGGGCAGGCGTCGTCGGTGCGAGGGGCGCAGGGGCCTACCGCCGGCCCACGGGCCGGCGTTTTTCGTTATGGGGGAAGGCTTTTAGAGGGTGGTGGAGGAGCGGGGAGTGAAGGTGGTGGGAATGACGGTGGGGCGGTTGGGCAGGGGTGTGCCCTCGAAGTGGCCGAGCAGCGCGCGTGCCGCTGCCTCGCCCATCTCGCGCAGCGGTTGGTGCACCGTGCTCAGCGGCGGCTGGGTGTGCGCCGCGGTCGGTATGTCGTCGAAGCCGACCACCGCGACGTCCTGCGGCACCCGCTTGCCGTGGTCGAGCAGCTCACGCATGGCGCCGATGGCGGCCAGGTCGTTGTGCGCGAACACGGCGTCGAAGTCCACTCCGGACTCCAGCGCGGCCCGGACGCCGGCGGCGCCGGCGGCGGTCGTGAAATCGCCGGGATGCACCCGGTCGGTGGTGATGGGGTGCCCGGCCTCGGCGAAGACGTCGGCGAAGCCGGTGAAGCGCTGCTGGGTGCAGCCGAAGCGGTCCGGTCCGGTCACCATCAGCGGCCGGGTGCGGCCGATCTCGAGCAGGTGGCGCGCGGCCGAGCCGGCGCCGTCGTGGTTGGTCGTCCCGATGCTGGGGATCTGGCCGGACGCCTGGTGGCGGTCGTCGATGAGCACCACCGGCAGTCCCCGGGCGTGCAGCGTGGCGATGTAGTCGAGGGTGCCCTCGGGCTCGATGACCAGCAGGCCGTCGAACGACTTGGCCGACACCTGCGCGCCGAACTGGCGCATCGACTCCTCGCCACGGTTGCAGGTGAACAGCAGCAGGCCGTACCGCTCGGTCTCGAGCACGTCGACCGCGCCCTGGATGACCTCGCCTATCCACGGCCAGGTGAGCGACGGCACGAGCATGCCGACCACCCGGGTGCGGCCGCGGGCCAGGCCGACGGCGCGGGCGCTGGGCACGTAGCCGAGCTCGTCGATGACCGCGCGGACCCGCGCGGCGGTCGACTCGTCCAGCTCGCCCTTGCCGTTGAGCACCCGGGACACGGTCGTCTTGCTGACCTTGGCCCGAGCCGCGACGTCGGCGATGGTGATCGGCACTTGTCCTCCGTTAGTTCTGGCCGCCGCTGTCACCGGAACGTTGCCTCAAGGTTTCGGAACCGGTTTCGGGAGCGGTTCCGGCAGTTAACGCCAGTGAGGCCGGTCACGTCAACGGGGTCAAATCAATATTTAGGTTTCAGTGCGATTACGGCCGTCGATGGGAGCGCTCCATTGACGAGAATCAGGACGAAACAGTCGCCACCGTCGATGCGAGATGGGGCAGCACGATGCCCAATGGGGCATCCACGACGACCCCCGCGTACGGCTCGCCGCGCGTCACGCCGCGGTTGACGATCGCCACCCGGATGCCGTCCTTGACCGCCCGCAGCACGAACCGGCGGCCCGACATGACGGTCAGCGAGGAACCCAGCACCAGCAACGTCCGCGCCCCGGCGACAAGGCCGAAACTGCGCGAGACCCGCTCGGGCGGCACCGTCTCGCCGAAGTAGACGACGTCCGGCTTCAACATGCCGCCGCACGCCATGCAGTCGACCACCGTGAAGCCGTCGAGCTCGGCGTCGTCCAGTTCCACGTCACCGTCCGCGTTGACCGCGGTGGCCACGCCCCGGAATTCCGGGTTGGCGTCGTCCAGGCGCGCGGCCATCCACTCGCGCGGGGTCAGCTCACCGCAGTCCAGGCAGACGATGCGGGCCAGGTTGCCGTGCAACTCGACCACATCGCGGGCGCCGCCGGCCTGGTGCAGCCCGTCCACGTTCTGCGTGATGATGCCCTGGACCGCGCCCGCCTCCTGCAGCCGCGCGACCGCGCGGTGCCCGTCGTTCGGGCGGGCCTCGCCGATCGTGCGCCAGCCCAGGTGGCTGCGCGCCCAGTACCGCCGGCGGGCGACCGGGTCGCGGGTGAACGCCTGATAGGTCATCGGCGTCGAGCGCCGGGCCGAGCCCGACGGCCCCCGGTAATCCGGAATGCCGGAGTCGGTGGAGAGCCCGGCGCCGCTGAGCACCACCACGCCGCCCTCGGAGATCCAGTCCTCGAGCTCGGCCACCTGCCGCACTACCTGTAGGTCCACGCCATCAATAGTCCGTCGCCGCTGAGTGCGTCACAACGCTTATGCGGCTGTCCTGCCTTTCGGCCGGGCGGTCCCGGTCTGACCCGCCGGGGCGGTGCCGGGTTGACGATTCTCAGCCGCCTGCCTCGCGGGCGAGGTCTTCCGGGTGGCTCCACGTCCTGCCGCCGGGCCACTCCCGGCGGTGATCACCTCAGCCGCGTGCGCGGCGAGATTGCGTGCGGCGTTCAGATCCCGGTCAAGAATCAGGCCGCACAAGGTGCACTTGTAGGTGCGCATCCCGGCGACGTTGAGGTCCTCGACCACGATCGTGGTGTGTTCGCGGGCGAGGCGAGTGGTGAGTTGGTGCAGGCCGTCGCGGCGCAGGTTCGCTATCCGGGCATGGGCGCGGCTGATCCGTACGCGGGCGTGCTCTCACCGGTGGAAAGCACAGCGAGATGCTTGATGCCGACGTCCACGCCGACCACCGACTCCGGCCGGGCGGCCGAGATTTCACGCTCGATCTCGACGGTGAACGCCACGAACCACCGCCCGCCTTCGCGCCGGACGGTTGCCGACATGATCTGTGCTGTGCCGGCCTCGATGCGGCGGGCCAACTTGCGTGCGGACTCGTGCAGTTTCAACCGGCCCAGCCGCGGCAACACCACATGCATCCGATTCTCGGCGTTCCACACCTTCCGCAAAGCGGGCAACGAACAGCCCATCGACGGGGTCAGCAGTTCGTCGTCCACGCCGTAGGAGCGTTCCGCTGCCCGCTGATCCATCACGGCTTTCACCCGGGCGAGTGCCCAGTTGTGCGCCTTGCGAGCTGAGAACGCTCAACCGGCAACAGTTGGGTCCCTCTTTCGGTGAACAGAGTGTCGTCGGCGTAACTCGTGCGAGCCCGTGCGCGTTTCCGCCCGATTCGGTACGTTGGTCGCGTGGCAGCAGTGACGCGTGTGCTCCCCCGTCATTGGGACGGGCGCCGCCTCCTGCGCTTCCTCACCGGCCTGGCCATGCTGGCGCTCGCCTTCACGGTGCCCGCCACCCCGCCGGCCGCGCCGGCTGCGCCCGTCGCGGTTGTTTCCTCCGTACGGGCGGAAGCCGCGAGCGAGACCCGGACGGCGACCCTCGTCGACGAGCCCGAGCCCGCTCCTCCGGTGAGCGTGCCGGTGCTGATCGCCGCGACCGTGATCGTGCTGCTCGCCGGAGCCACCCTCCGGGTCCGCCCGGTCCGCGGGCCGCCGGCTCACTGAGCCCGTCCGCCGCGCCTGTCGTAAGTCACCTTTCCTATATCCGCCCACGAAACGATCGTGAGGTTGCGATGGAAACCGCCCTGGAAAGCTTCTTCGTCTCCCTGCCCCTGGCCGTCGCGCTCTGGCTGTTCCTGCTGCTCGGCATCGCGATCGCCGTCGCCGCCATGGCGATTCCCCGGCACGCGCCGGCCCCGTCACCGGCCGAGGCCGAGGCCCAGCGCTACGCCGACGAGGTCACCGTCGCGGCCGGACGGGCCGCCGAGGCCGCCGCCCGCAGCCGCGCCGAGTGGGAGGCCACCCAGCACCGGCTCGACGAGGCCTGGCTGGCCTTCGACACCGCCGACCAGGCCGCCCGGCGCACCACCCGGGCCGGCGCCTATCCGCTGATGAGCCGCCGGCGCAAGCCCGGCGAGAACCAGGTGCGCCAGCGCTACCTGCACCACGCGGCCACCGTCGCCTGCCGCCACCGCGAGATCTCCATCGCCCAGCTCAACGACATCCTGGCTCACCGCGGGTGGAACCCGCGCCTGCACCCGGTCGTGCAGGAAGCCGCGCTGCGCAACGCGATCCGCGCCCACCGCCTGGCCGAATACCAGGCGCTCCAGGAGCGTGAGCGCGAGCTGTGGGAGACCGCCGAGAAGGACGCCGACGCCCTGCGCGTCCTGCGGGCCGAGGCCGCCACCGCGATCGCCCGGGCCGGTGTGCGCCCGCGCCCGGCCGACGAGCAGTGGTTCGCCGACCAGTGGTCCACCGGCGAGATTCCGGCCACCGCTTAGTAATCCGCTGTGGTCTGCGTACGGACCAGGGTGGGCGGGTACCGTAGCCGGGCAGGCCGATTGAGAGGGCAGGAGGGCCGGCGTGGCGACAACCCCGGCAGGGCATCCGCCGGTGATCCGGATGCACCGGGCCGCCCGGGTGGAGGACGCGCTTCACGAGATCGTCGAGCGCCGGCTGCGCAACCGCGGCTGGCAGCCGGTGATCACCGCCTACACGGGATACGGTGCGCCCGGCTGGGCCCGGGTGATGGCCCGCGTCGTGCTCACCCGTGGCCCGCAGAAGAGCAAAAGGCTGGAAAAGGTCCGCGGCTGGCGCAGCTTCACGACCTCACCGGTCAACGGCGCCATCGTCAAGATCCAGGTCGGGGACAGCATCACCGAGACCCGCACCGACCGCAGCGGCTATGTCGACTGCCGGGTCAAGGGCGACCTCGAGCCCGGCTGGGGCAAGGTCCGGCTGTTCACCGAGGGCGCGGCGCCGGCCGAGGCCCCGATCCGCGTGGTCGACCCGGAGTGCCGCTTCGGGCTCATCTCCGACATCGACGACACGGTCATGGTGACCGCCCTGCCGCGTCCGCTGCTGGCCGCGTGGAACACGTTCGTGCTCGACGAGCACGCGCGCATGGCCGTGCCCGGCATGGCCGTGCTCTACGAGCGGCTGATCACGGCGAACGCGGGCGCGCCGGTCTTCTACCTCTCGACCGGCGCGTGGAACGTGGCGCCCACCCTGTCGCGCTTCCTCTCCCGCCACCTGTACCCGGCGGGCCCGCTGCTGCTGACCGACTGGGGGCCGACCCCCGACCGCTGGTTCCGCAGTGGCCAGGAGCACAAGCGGGCCACCCTGCAACGGCTGTCCCAGGAGTTCCCCAAGATCCGCTGGCTGCTCGTCGGCGACGACGGCCAGCACGATCAGGAGATCTACTCCGAGTTCGCGCACGCCCACCCGGACAACGTGGCCGCCGTCGCCATCCGCCGGCTGTCACCCACCCAGTCGGTGCTGGCCGGCGCGGTGCCCGGACCGTCCGGTGACCCCGAGGCGGTCGGCTCCGGCGGCAAGACCTGGTTCTCGGCCCCCGACGGAGCCGGGCTCTGGTCGCTACTCCGCGACACTGATGTTGTCTGAGGCGGCTGCTTCGGCCACCCTCTGGTGCAGCCGGTCCCGGATCTCCTCCGGGGTGTACTGCCTCCGGCGGCGCTCCGCCCGCGCGACAACGGCGCCCGTCGCGGCGACTCCCGCCAGACCGGCCAATCCCACTACCTTCCACCAACGCATCACCCGAGGATAGACACCGTGGATGCCGCCATCAGCCTCGACGAGGCCATCGACCTGACGCGCACTGGGGACATTTGGATCTTCCGCGGACGATCCGGCCCCGACCGGGCGATCCAGACGCTGACCAACAGCCCCGTCAACCACGTCGGCATGTCGATCGTCATCGAGGACATGCCGCCCCTGATGTGGCACGCCGAGCTGGGAAGGTCCCTGCCCGACCTGTGGTCCGGCACCTTCCAGCGCGGCGTCCAGCTGCACGACCTGCGCGACGCGGTCACCGTGTGGGCCCAGCGCTACGGTCAGCGCGGCTGGCTGCGCCAGCTGGAGCCGGGCGTCACCGCGGCCATGGAGGACAAGGCCCTGAAGACGGTGGCCCGCCTCGACGGCACCCCGTTCCCGTCCTCGGCCCAGCTGGCCTGGCGCTGGGTGCGCGGCCGGGTCCCGCAGATCCGCCCCCGCTGGCGCCTGCGCGGCGGCAACGGCCCCGCCACCGACGCCGACCTCGAGACCGCGTACTGCGCCGAGGTGGTCGCGGTGACGTACGAGGACATGGGTCTTCTCCCCAAGGGCCGCCAGCCCAACTGGTACGACCCGGGCCGCTTCTGGAGCGGCGACGAGCTGGAGATGTGCGCCGGCTTCAGCCTGTCCGACGAGATCCAGGTGTCGGTGCCGACTTGAGATGTTCCCCGGCCTCGGCCGGACAGCCGCCCCGCCGTTCGCGCCGGGCGACGGCGGCGTAGCGGACCAGGTCGACGTTGACACCGGCGGCGCCGCTCGGATCGTGCACCCGCAGCCGTACGTCCAGGCTGATCTCGGTGCCGCCCCACCCCTGCGCCTCGACGTTGAGGTGGGCGACCTTCTGCGACTTGAGGTGCGGCATGTAGGCGAGCGGCGCCAACTGCACCTTGTCGGTGCCCAGAGCGTTGCGTTTGGACCGCATCTTGGAGTCCGGATTCTCAACCAGGTTCCGGAAGTCCTCGGTGCCACCGAGATTGACCTGGTACGAGCTGGTCAGCGTCAGCCCGCGCTCCTCGAGCAGCCGGAGCAGGGCGTGATGCAGCACCGACGTACCGAACTGGCTGGCCAGATCGTCCCCGATCAGAGGGATTCCCGCGTCCTCGAAACGCCGCAGAAGCCCGGGGTCCCGGGCAACGGGATCCGCGGTGGTGTTGATGAAGGCGAGACCGGCTTGCAGCGCCGCCTCGGCGTAGGCCCGCGCGACGTCCGGCCGCCCACTGGGCGCGGAGTAGAGCACAACCTCGGCGCCGGCCAGCTCCCGCGCGACCCGCTCGATCTCCTCGCTTCCGGCGAGCCCGCGCCGAACCGTCACACCGCTGGGCGGCAGGTCACCCTCGCGGAGCCGGGGAAAGTTGTTGGGCGCCTCGAAGATCGCCTCGTGAAGGTCCCTGCCCACTTTGGCGTCAGAGATCGCAAAGGCCGTGACGATATCGATGTCACCGACGCCCAGCCCACCGATCTCCACGCGGTGGAGGCCGACAAGGCTGCCGGTGGCCCGATAGAAGTCGATCCCCTGCACAAGAGCCGAGGTGTTGTTCCCCACCCCGACAACGGCCACTCTCACTTTGTCGATCACGGCACGGAGGGTATCCAGGCCCCGCACCCTCGGCGGGGCGTCAGCCCCGCCGGGGGTCGACATCGCCGCGGCCGCGCGGGAGGGTGGTGGCATGGGCGCCGCGCTGATCGGCCGGGTGGCCGAGGTGGTCGCGCTCGACCGGCTGCGGGCCGGGGCCGAGCGCGGCGAGGGCGCCGTGGCCCTCGTGACCGGCGACGCCGGCGCGGGTAAGACGGCACTGGTCGAGGAGGCCGCCGCCCGGGCCGCGGCGGCGGGCATGGTCGTGCTGATCGGCCGCGCCGATCCCGACGAGGGCGCGCCCGCGTTCTGGCCGTGGACGAGGCTGCTGTCGCCCGGCGGAGGGCCGGCGTCGAAGATCCCGGCGCTGCCGGATGGGCTCTCCCCGGAGCTGCTGACACTGTCGGAGGAGGGTGAAACCGTTGCGGCGGCGCGGTTCCGGGCCGTTCAGCGGACTGTGGCGGCGCTTCGGGAAGCGGCCGAAAATCGGCCGATGCTGCTGGTGCTGGAGGACCTGCACTGGGCCGACGAAGGGTCGCTGGCGCTGATCGGCGCGCTCGCCCGCGAGATCGGCCGGGCGCGTCTGCTGCTGGTCGGCACGAGCCGCACCGACCTCGACCTGGACGGGGCCGAGGTGCTCGCCCTGGAACCGTGGGACGTGGCCGCGGTCGGCGCGTACGTCGACGCGCAAGGGCAGGGAAAGGCGCACGGGACGTGGGCGGCCGAGGTGCATCGGCTCGGGGGTGGAAATCCGCTCTACACAAGGGAATTGACCCGGTTGCTGGTCCGCGAGGGGCGGTTGGGCCGTCCCGTGGGCGACCTCGACCTGCCGGCGGGACTGCGGCGGCTCGTGGCACGGAGAACAGCGGCGCTGAGCGAAGCCTGCCGCCGGATGCTCGGCGTGGCGGCGGCGTGCGGAGCCGAGATCGACGTGGTCGTGCTCGACCGGGCAACGAGCACCGCGGCGGCCGGTGCGGCGGCTCGTGGCGCGGCGGCGGAAGGTCCAGGCGCGGGGGCGGCCGGGGCCGCGCTTGCTGAAGCGGTCGGGGCCGGGGTGCTGGTCGATGATCCGTGGGTGCCGGCTCGGGTGCGGTTCGTGCATGAGCTGGTGCGGGAAGCGCTCTACGCCGGACTCGACCGGGGGGAGCGGATCGCGGTGCACGCGGCGCTCGCGGAGGCGCTGACCGAGACCAAGGGCGGGAGCCTGGCGGAGATCGCCCGGCATCGGGTGCGGGCGGCGGCGGACGCCGGGTCGCGCGAACAGGCGGTCGCGGCTTGTGTTGCGGCGGCCCGGGAATCGGTGCGAGGGCTGGATTATCGGGAGGCGGTGCACTGGTTCTCCAGGGCGCTCGAGAACGCGCCCGGCGATGCCGGATTGCGCTTGGAGCGGGCCGAAGCGGCGTACCGGGAAGGAAGTCTCGATGTGGCCCTGGCCGATTGCACCGCGATCGTCGATGAGGTGGGTGCGCCGGCCGCGCTGGTGATCCGTGGGGTGGCGGGGCCGCTCGCGCCGGCCCTGATGAGGCTGTGCGAGCGCGCCCTCGAACGCGAACGAGCGCGCGAAGGCGACCGGGCGCGCGAAGGGGGTGGGCCGGAGATAGCCAAAGTGCTGGCGCAGTATGCGTTCCTGCTGGCCGATGAGGGTGACCCGGCTGAGGCTCGGCGGATCAGTGGGGAGGCCATGCGGCTGGCGCAGCTGTCGGGGCGGGCCGATGCGCTTGTGGCGGCCGTCCACGCTCGGCATCAGGTGCTGGATCCGGCGGCGGAGGCGGATGAGGTCGTGGCGCTGGCCGAGCGCAGCTGTGAGCTGGCCGGGCCCGGTGGGCGGCCCGATGCCGAGCTGTGGGGGCGGGTCTGGCTGCTCGACGCTCGGCTCATGCGCGGGGAGCTGACCGAGTTCGACGCCGAAGCGGCCCGGCTGGCGGGGCTGGCCGACCGTCTCGGGTGGCCGGTCGCCCGGTGGCATCTGCTGCGGGCCCGCGCGGCCCGGGCTCTGGTCGGCGGGCGGCTCGCCGACGCGCGCCGTTATGCCGAGCAAGCCCGGGAGCTGGGGGAGCGGTCGCAGGACGAGACGGCGTACTACCTCTATCTCGCCTTCCTCTGTGGACTGTCCGAGCACACCGAGGACTGGGGGTGGGCGAATCTGGCCGACTTCGCACGCGACGACATGCCGATCGCGGTGGCTCAGGTGGGGTTGATGGCCCGCGGGATCGGGGACCGGGAGGCCGCCGCCGAGTGCACGCGCAGGCTGCGGGTCGCCCTCGACCGGCTTCCGGCCGATCCGCGCCGCGCCTTCGTCGTGGTGATGACCGGGGAGCTGGCGGCGTGGACGGGCGATCGGGAGCTGGTCGCGGACTGCTACGAGCGGGCCCTCCCGTACGCCGGCCTGTATTTGAACTCGATGTCCAGTTGTCAGGGTGCCGTCGACCGGTCGCTCGGCATCATGGCGGGGGCGCTCGGCGCGGCCGGCCCGGCGGAGAGGCATCTGGCGGCGGCGGTCGCGATGGAGGAGAGGATCGGGGCGCCGTTGTTCGCGGCGCTGGCCCGTGTGGCGTACGCCCGGCAGGTCAGAGAGAGCGACCCGCGTCTCAGCCGGAAGCTGGCCGCCGGAGCCTCCCCGCTGAAGAGCGCGGCCGAGCTCTCCCGCGACGATCTGACGCCCCGGGAACGGGAGATCGCGGGGCTGGTCGCGGAGGGACTGTCCAACCGGGCGATCGCCGAGCGGCTGTTCCTGTCGGAGCGGACGGTCGAGACGCACGTACGCAACGTTCTGGCCAAGCTCGGGCTCACCCGGCGCACCGACCTACGTGGCTCATCTCAGTACCGGCACTGAGGTTTCCGGGCCGGCGAGCGCCGAGGCTCGGGAGCATGACTACTGACGTGCACACCGAACTCGTTCCCGGCACCTACACCATCGACCCCGCGCGCTCGGCCTGCCGGCTGACCGCCACGCACGTCTTCGGCCTCAAGCCGGTCGCGGCGACCATGTCCCTGCGCGGAGGCACCGTCACGGTCGCCGCCGATCCGGTGGCCTCGACCGCCTCGGCGATGTTGGAGGCGCAGACCTTCAAGTCCGATGATGTACGCCGGGACTCCGACATCAAGGGCAAGCGATTCCTCGACGCGGAGCGCCATCCGGTGATCGGCTTCCGCAGTACCCGCTTCCACCGCGACGCGTCGGGCTGGCGGCTCACCGGCGTCCTGCGCGTCCGCGGTCACGACAGCGAGGTGACGCTCGCCCTGGAGACGGCCGAGCCGTCCGCGGGCGGCTGCCACTTCGTCGCCACCGGCGTGGTCGACCGGGTCGAGGCCGGAGTGAGAACCGGCCGGGCGATCATCGCCCGGCCGGTTCGGATCACTCTCGATGTGTACGCGTCCGCGTCAGCGGCCTGAGCGGCGGCTATTTGTGTGGGGCGCGGCGCCGAACAGGACTAGCGGCCTGAGCGGCGGCCGCCCACGCGGGTGCCCGCGCTGAACGCGGCCGCGCCGCCCGCGGAGGCGGGGCGGGCCTGGCCCGACGACGAGCCGGAGCCGCGGGACTGGCTGGTGTGCACCGGCGTGGAGCCGGTGCCGCCGCGACGGCCGCGGCCGCCACCCGAACCCTGCGATTGGCGTCCGCCCGCGCCCTGCTCGGTGCGGGGGCGCTGGGCGCGGCCCTCACCGTGGCGGGTCGTGCTGGCCACCTGCTCCGGGCGCGACTCGGCCGGACGGCCGGCACCCCGCCCGCGGCCGCGGCCCCGGCGGCTGCGGCCCGCACCGGCCGGAGCGTCGCCGTCGGCGGAGGAAGCGGAGGAAGCGGAAGACGAGGCCGGAGCCTCCACCGCCGCCTGGCGGGGCGCGACGAACACGCGCTCGCCCGGGGCCAGCTCGGACAGCAGCGGGTCGCCGGGGCGGGTGCGGCTGGTCGTCGGTCGGACGCCGGCCTTGCGGGTCAGGTCGCGCACCTCCGACTGCTGGTCGTCGGTCATCAGGGTGACGACCGTGCCCCGCGCCCCGGCCCGGGCCGTGCGGCCCGAGCGGTGCAGGTACGCCTTGTGCTCGACCGGCGGGTCGGCGTGGATCACCAGGGCGACGTCGTCGACGTGGATGCCGCGGGCCGCGATGTCGGTCGCCACCAGGGTCTCGGCCGTGCCGTCGGAGAACGCGGCCAGGTTGCGGTTGCGGGCGTTCTGGGCGAGGTTGCCGTGCAGCTCCACCGCCGGTACGCCGGCCTGGTTGAGCTGGCGGGTCAGCACCTTGGCCCGGCGCTTGGTGCGGGTGAACACGACCGTACGGCCGGGGGCCGCCAGCAGGTCCACCAGGACCGGGAAGCGGTCGTCACCCCGTACGTGAAGAACGTGGTGGTCCATCTGCACCGGCGCCTCGGTGGCCGAGTCGACCGAGTGCGTGACCGGCTTGTGCAGGAAGCGCTTGACCAGCACGTCCACGCCGTTGTCGAGGGTGGCCGAGAAGAGCATCCGCTGGCCCTCGCGCGGCGTCTGGTCCATCAGGCGGCGGACCACCGGCAGGAAGCCCAGGTCGGCCATGTGGTCGGCCTCGTCGAGCACGGTGATCTCGATCGAGTCGAGCGACGCGTGCCCGTTGCGCAGGTGGTCGTCGAGCCGGCCGGGGCAGGCCACGAGCACGTCGACACCCGCCTTGAGGCCCTTGATCTGCGGGTTGGCGCCGACGCCGCCGAAGACGGTGAGGGTGCGCAGACCGAGCTTGGCCGCCAGCGGCGCCATGGTCGCCTCGATCTGGGTGGCCAGCTCGCGGGTCGGTGCCAGGATCAGCGCCCGCGGGCGGCCGGGGCGGCGCGGCGACTTCGAGGAGGCCAGCCGGGCCAGGACGGGCAGGACGAACGCGTACGTCTTGCCGGAGCCGGTGCGGCCCCGGCCGAGCACGTCACGGCCGGCGAGCGAGTCGGGCAGCGTGGCCGCCTGGATCGGGAAAGGGGTGGTGATGCCGAGGTCGGCGAGGGCCGTGGTCAGCACGGCGGGCACGCCGAACTCGGAAAAGGTGGTCATGTAGCGGTTGCTCCAGATGGGTCGAGGGGTCGTCCTGCCCGGCGCAGACTTTGTTCTCAGTCGCGGCGCGTGGTGGCCGATCCGTCGGACCGTTGAGACCGGTCCGGTGACGGCCCGAGGCAAGACAGTGCGGACCGCGAGATCAAGTGTACCCGTTCGGGGAGATGCAACCCGCCTGCACCCGAACGGGACCCGAACAGCACTCAGCGAGGATCACCTTTCTCCTCAGCGCCGGAACTCCCCCCACCGGCCGGTACGCGAGGAGACCCCCCATGATGAGCGGAGACGATCGCCGTCGCGCCGACATCGTCCAGGAGCACATGCCGCTCGTCGGCCACCTGGTCCGCGAGATGCTCGCGAGGGTTCCGGCCCACGTCAACCGGGACGACCTGATGTCCGCCGGGTACGCCGCGCTGGTGCACGCGGCCCGCGGTTTCGACGACTCGCGCGGTGTGCCGTTCGCCCGGTTCGCCGCGGCCCGGGTGCGTGGCGCCCTGCTGGACGAGCTGCGCGGCCTCGACTGGGCCAGCCGTTCGGTGCGGCAGCGGGCCCGGCGCACCGACTCGGCCCGCCAGGAGCTCACCGCCGAGCTGGGCCGCAACCCCACCGCACAGGAGGTGGCGGACCGGCTGGGCTGCTCGGTCGAGGACATCGAGTCGGCCGACGACGACGTGCAGCGGGCCGTGGTGTTCAGCCTGCAGGGCTTCACCACGGCCGGCGCCGACGACATGGTGACCGAGCCGAGCGCCGGGCCGGAGGAGATGCTGATCCGGCGGGAGCGGCTGGGCTATCTGCGGCACGCGATCGAGGCGCTGCCGGACCGGCTGCGCGCGGTGGTGCAGGGCTACTTCTTCGAGGAGCGGCCGATGGCCCGGATCGCCGAGGATCTGGGCGTCACCGAGTCGCGTGTGTCACAGCTGCGGGCCGAGGCCCTGCTGCTGCTCAAGGACGGGCTCAACACGCACCTCGACCCGGCCCTGGCCGCCCCGTCGAAGGAGGGCTGTGTGGCCCGCCGGCGGACGGCGTACTACGACCAGATCGCCAGCCGCGGGACGCTGAAGACCCGCCTGGCCGTCACCGGACCGGACGGACTGCCGGTACCGGTGGCGGCCTAGGCGAGGCGTTACTGGTTGGCGCAGGTGCCGGCCTTCTTCTGGGCGGCGATCGCCTTGGCCGCGCCCTGCTTGTAGAGGGCCAGGCCCTCCTTGGCGGGCTCCAGCTTCCAGGCGTCGCCCTCGTACACCATCGTGTACGACTGGGCGGCCACGAGCTGCTTGGCGATGACGATCGCGCGGTCCGTGCCCTCCATCCGGGCGCTGGTCAGCTGGATCGCCAGGCCCTTGCGGGAGCAGGCCACGTTCAGCTTGACGTAGTCGTCCTTGCTGATCGCCTGCTTGCCGGCGGCGGTGTACATCTCCCAGGCGCCGGCGAAGTCGCCGCCGGAGAAGCGGTCGAACACGGTCTGCGCGGCGGCGCGGGCGCCGTCGATGGTCTTGGCCTCGGGGCCGCCCTGCGCGGCCTGGGCGGCGTTGCCGGCGGGGGCGTCGTCGTCGCCGGTGCAGGCGGTGGTGAGGGTGAGGGAGGTGGCGGCGACGAGGGTCAGCGCGCCGAGACGTCGGAACGGGTGGATGCGGTTCATGACCGTGTTAATCCAGATCGGCCGTTCTCAGTAACGGCTCGCCGGGAACAGTGACCGATAGCTGACACTTTCCGGGGCGACCGTAACCTGCGCTATCCTGACCGTTTGCTGGCACAAAAAAAGCGACCTTAAAGGGTCGCTGACCCGGGAATGATACCACTAAGGGGAGTGGCATTGTCAAGCTCCGCATCGGACGACCTCCGTTCCGAGCAGGCGTACCTCACCACCCTCTACGGCCGGCTGGACAGCCTGCGCGCTCAAGCCGACGACCGGCTCCGCGGCATCCTGCTGGAGTCCGGCGGCACGCCGCAGGGCCGCACGCAGCGTGAGGCCCAGCGCGCGCACTACGCCGAGCAGCTCGCCCAGATGAACGCGGTGGAGAACGGCCTGCTCTTCGGCCGGCTCGACTTCGCCGGCGGCGAGGCGCCGCTCTACATCGGCCGCCTGGGCCTCTCGGCCGAGGAGCACGACCGCGACCCGCTGCTGGTCGACTGGCGCGCGCCCGCCTCCCGCCCGTTCTACCTGGCCACCGCGGTCTCACCGGACGGCGTGACGCGACGACGGCACCTGCGCACCAAGGGCCGGGTGCTGACCGGCATCGACGACGAGGTGCTCGACCTGCAGGACGGCGCCGCGGCCGGGGGCCGCGAGGACGTGACCGGCGAGGCCGCCCTGCTGGCCGCCCTGACCGCCAACCGCACCGGCCGGATGCGCGACATCGTCGAGACCATCCAGGCCGAGCAGGACGAGGTCATCCGGGCCGGCCTGGCCGGCGTCATGGTCGTGCAGGGCGGGCCGGGCACCGGCAAGACCGCGGTCGCGCTGCACCGCGCGGCCTACCTGCTCTACACGTACCGGCAGCAGCTCACCAAGCAGGGTGTGCTGATCCTCGGGCCCAACCCGACCTTCCTGCGCTACATCTCGCAGGTGCTGCCGTCGCTCGCCGAGACCGGTGTGCTGCTGGCCACCCTGGGCGACATGTTCCCCGGTGTGCGCGCCCGCGCCGTCGAGCCGTCGGCCGCGGCCGCGGTCAAGGGCCGCCTGGTCATGCTCGACGTGCTGGCCCAGGCGGTCGCCGACCGGCAGACCGTGCCCGAGACCTTCGCCGAGGTCGACCACGACGGCTACCCGCTGCGCATCGAGCGGGCCGTCCTCGAGGACGCGCGGGCCGCGGCCCGCCGCTCCGGCCGCCCGCACAACGTGGCCCGGGCCATGTTCGTGACCGAGGCCATCCACGCGCTGTCGCTGCAGATCGCCGAGCGCATCGGCACCGACCCGCTCGGCGGTGAGAACCTGCTGTCCGAGGCCGATCTGGCCGAGACCCGGCGTGAGCTGCGCGAGGACGTCGACGTGCAGCGGGCGCTGTTCGACTTCTGGCCGGTGCTGACCCCGCGCCAGGTGCTGCGCGACCTGCTGTCGGACGCCGACCGGCTGGAGTCGGCCGGCGCCGCGCTCACCGCCGGGGAGCGGGCGCTGCTGCTGCGCGACCGCGACGCCAAGTGGACCCCGGCCGACGTGCCGCTGCTCGACGAGCTGGCCGAGCTGCTCGGCGTGGACGACACGCTGCGGGCCCGCGAGGCGGCCCGGCAGCGGCGCGAGGCCGTCGACTACGCCGAGGGTGTGCTCGAGATCCTGGCCGGTTCCCGCTCGCTCGACTTCGAGGACCAGGAAGAGGAGATCCTCTCCGCGCTGGACGTGGTCGAGGCGGGCGCGTTCGTCGAGCGGCACGAGGTGCTCGACACGCGTACCGCCGCCGAGCGGGCCGCGGCCGACCGCACGTGGGTCTTCGGTCACGTGATCGTCGACGAGGCCCAGGAGCTGTCGCCGATGGCGTGGCGGCTGCTGATGCGCCGCTGCCCGAGCCGGTCGATGACGGTGGTCGGCGACGTCGCGCAGACCTCCGAGCTGGCCGGCACGACGACGTGGGAGCAGGTCTTCGAGCCGTACGTGGGCCAGCGCTGGAACCTGGTCGAGCTGACGGTGAACTACCGCACGCCGTCGGAGGTGATGGCGGTGGCGGCCGACGTCCTGGCGGCGGTCGACCCGGCGCTGGAGCCGCCCCGCTCGGTGCGGTCGGCCGGCGTCGCGCCGTGGTCACTGCGGGTGCCGGCGGTCGCGCTGGCGGCTGAGGTGATTGCGGCTGTACGGGTGGAGGCCGCCGAAGCCGGAGAGGGCCGAGTCGGCGTTCTCGTGCCGGAGGGCCGCGAGGCCGATCTGGGCCGGGCCCTGGTCGAGGCCGTGCCCGGCGCGGCCGTCGGCGAGCAGCCCGACCTGCTCAACCAGGTCGCGCTGATGACCGTGCGGCAGGCCAAGGGCCTGGAGTTCGACGCGGTGGTGGTGGTCGAGCCCGACGAGATCATCGCGGAGAGCCCGCGCGGCCTGTCGGATCTCTACGTGGCGGTCACCCGGGCCACCCGCCGCCTGGGCGTGCTGCACACGGCCGACCTGCCGAAGGTGCTCAGCTCGCTGGCATGAGAAAAAGGGGCCCCCGAGGGGGCCCCTTTTCACGTCAGGCGGCGGTGGCGGGCGTACGCAGAAGGCCGTTGCCGTACTTGGTGTGGCCGTGCGCGTTGGTCAGCTCCAGGCGGGAGCGCACCGACGTGCTGCCCGCGATGTTGGCGTAGTAGGTGGCGCGGCGGCGCGCGGTGATGCTCTCCGGGTTGTCCGGCACCGGGGCCAGCTCCGGGTCGAGGTGGGTGTTGAGGCCGTCCTTGAGCAGCGACAGCGCCTCGGCGCGCAGCTGCGACACCCGCGACTCGGTCACGCCCAGGTCGGCCGCGATGTCGGCCATCGGGCGCTCGTGCAGGAAGTACTCGGTGATGACGACCTGCAGGCGCTCCGGCAGCGAGCCGATCGCGTGGTGCAGGTAGCCGATCTGCTCGCGGCGCAGCAGCATGTCCTCCGGGCCCGGGTTCTTCTCGGTGACCAGGTCGTCGGCCGAGCTGGTGGTGAAGCCCTGCAGCGACAGGACGGTGGCCCGCTGCACGTCGGTGTCGGTCTGCTTGAGCTCGGTGGCGGTGGTGCCGAGCGCCTGGGCCAGCTCGTCGGTGGTCGGCGTGCGGCCCAGGGCGGTGGTCAGCGCCTGGCGGGTGGTGTCGGTGGCGCGGGCCTTGGTCCGCACCGAGCGGGTCGCCCAGTCGAGCGAGCGCAGCTCGTCGAGGATGGCGCCGCGGATGCGGGTGCTGGCGAAGCGGTGGAACGGGATGCCGCGCTGCGGGTCCCAGCCGCGGGCGGCGGTGACCAGGGCGTGCAGGCCGGCGCTGGTCAGGTCGTCGCGGTGGATGTGGTTGGGGATGCGGCTGAGCATGTCGCGCACCAGGTGGCCGACCAGCGGCATGTGGGCGCGGATGTACTCCTCCTGCTCGGCGGCGGACAGCACCGTGGCGGAGGCGTTGTCGGCGTTGATGTCGGCAGCGTTCGCGATGCTGGTCATGTGCGTTTCCCCCATGTTTGTCGGCGGCCCGTTCCGTCGGGCTCTCCGGCGTACATGGGGAAGTTCGGCCTCGGCCGGTTCCCGGTGCAGTCGTAAAGGGGTGCAGCGTGGTTGCTCTCGCTCACTTGAGGGTTTCTGACACCGTGGGGGCATGGATCTGAGCGACTCCCATGGGGTCATCACGCTGATCTCGGGGCTGGCGATCGCGGTGGGGATCGTCGGCGTGGTGATCCCGGTGCTGCCCGGGCTGCTGCTGAGCTGGGCCGGGGTGCTGCTCTGGGCGCTGCTGGGCTCGGACAGCGCCGGGCGCTGGGTGGTGCTGGCGGTGGCGACGCTGGTGGCGCTGGGCGGGGCGGCGGTCAAATATCTGGTGCCGGGAAAGCGGCTCAAGAGCGTGGGCGTGCCCAATACGGCGCTGTTCGCCGGCGGCGTTCTCGGGGTGATCGGCTTCTTCGTGATCCCGGTGATCGGCATCGTGATCGGCTTCGTGCTCGGCGTCTATCTGGTCGAGCTCCAGCGCCTCGGCCACGAGCGCGCCTGGCCGTCGACCAAGCACGCCCTGGCCGCCGCCGGCATGGCCATGCTGATCGAGTTCACGACCGCCCTGGCCGTCGGCGTCATCTGGGTCTTCGGCCTGCTACTGACGTGACTTCCGAGGTTTTCTTGTACGTCTGCGCTGGGTGAGCAAGAGCAGTAGGGGAGTGGCCGCCAGCAGGAGCGCCACCGAGGCGGCGGCCGCGACCGAGAGAAGCTGCGGTGAGGTCGGGCGGGTGTCGGCGGCCGCGGCGGCCTGGTTGCCGGTGGTGGCCGGCTCGGGGATCGGCGACGGGGCGGCGCTCTTCGCGGCCGTCTCCTCCGGGGTGACCAGCTTGCCGACCGAGGCATCGTCCGGGAGCGAGAAACCCCAGTCGAGCAGCGCGGCGCCCTGGTCGTAGCCGCGCTGCGGCCGCGCCTCGGCGCCGAGCAGGGTCACCACGAGGCGCCGGCCGTTGCGCTGGGCCGCGCCCACGTAGCTGTGCCGGGCGAGCTGGGTGAAGCCGGTCTTGCCGCCGAGCGCGCCCGGGTACTTGTAGATCAGCTTGTTCTCGTTCTGGAACTGGAAGCCGCCCTTCTTCAGCGCCGGCTGCGCCGGCATCTGGGCGACCTTCGTCAGCGCGTACTTGCGGAAGTCGGCGTTGGCGAAACACACGCGGGCGATCAGAGCCAGGTCGTACGCGCTGGTGAACTGCCCTTTGCCGTCGAGACCCGACGGCGTCACGGCGTGGGTCTGGAAAGCGCCGAGGCGCCGGGCGGTGTCGTTCATGGCGGCCACCGTCTTGGCCACGCCGTCCTTGCCGCCGCCACCGGCCAGCCGGGCCAGCGCGTTGGCCGCGTCGTTGCCCGAGTTGAGCAGCAGGCCCAGCCAGAGCGTGGAGATCGTGTACTTGCCGCCGACCACGAGGCCGACGGCCGAGCTGCCCGGCTCGATCTTCAGGTCGTCGGCGGTGACGGTGATCTGCTTCTTCGGGTCGAGCTTGCCGATCGCGGTGGCCGCCAGCAGGGTCTTCTGCACGCTGGCCGGGGTCTGGTAGACGTGCGGGCCGCAGCCGCCGAGTACCTCGCCGGTGTCGAGGTCGGCCACCATCCAGGTGGTCGCGGTGACCGCCGGCGGCTGCTTCACGCCGGCCGGGATCACCAGGCCGTGGGTGGCGAGGGCGTCGCCGCCGATCGCGAAGCCGACCGGGTCGTCGGCCGGCGGCACGGGCCGGGCCGGCACACCGGCCGGCGGCGCCACCTTCGGCTTGGGGCAGGGGATGGCCGGCGCGGCGGCTGCGGCGGCTTGAGCGGCTTCAGCGGGGGACGCCGCGACCGGGATGAGCAGGGCGACGGCCGAGAGGGACGCCAGGATGGAGCGGATCAAGGCCAGGAAACTCCAGCTTCGAGTCGCTTCGTGAGCAACTGGGCGAGGGGCAGCGTCTCGCCGTCGCCGCCACCGGCGCCGACGATCAGGCGGGGGACGCTCGGCGACAGGTCGGCCCCGGCGAACCGGGCCCGCCACGACGCCGGCACGGTGAGCACGTAGTACTCACCGTCCTCGCCGACGGCGACGGAACGATTCGATTTCAGGTACCACCCGCGCACATGAGTTCGGTACGTGGATCGTCCGTCGAAGGTTCGAGCCATCAACGTTTGTGGATGAATATCACGCTCGGCGGCACGCCGCACGAAGTCGGCCAGCAGCGCCGCCGCCTCCCGGGCCTCGGCCGCCCGGCTCTCCTGGATCGCGGCCGCATGACCGGCGACGGCCTGCCGGCGCTTTTCCCGCCAGTCGTCGTCGCGCTCGCTCATGCCAGTGACCCTAAGTGATGCGCCGCCGCGGGGCCAACCGAGCTATCCGCCGCCGATTACCGGTAATGACGGGCCGCCATTTGAATACCGGCCCGGTGTCCGCGTCAAAAGAATGGCGAATTATTCGAGAGAAACAGTTGCGCGGGAACCCGCGGCGAGCAACACTTGCACCGCGGTTGGTCGGATTACTACTCGGGAGTCGTCATGGCGCGGCAAGTAATCACCACTCTGATCGACGATCTGGACGGAAAGAAGGCCGATCGCACGGTCGAGTTCAGTCTGGACGGTATTAACTACACGATCGACCTTTCCGAGGCCAATGCGGGTAAGCTCCGCAAGGCTCTCGACCCGTACATCAGCGCGGGCACCCGGCTCGGCCGTGCCTCGACCGGGCGCATCCCGGCTCGTCGCGGCCCCGGCGGCCGCACCGCCAGCTCCCGCGACGAAAACCGGCTGATCCGCGAGTGGGCCGTCGCCAACGGACACCAGATTTCCGAGCGCGGCCGCATTCCGCAGGGTGTCACCGACGCCTACCGCGCCGCCAACGGCCGCTGATTAGGCCCACCCGCTGATTAGGCTCCGCCCGCGCGGAGCCTCGGCAGCCGGGAAGCGACCGATTCCAGCACCTTTTCGTCGCCGGCGTACCAACTCCGCTCGCGCGGCCAATGGGTGATGACGTCGGTGAAGCCGAGGTCGCCCGCGCGGCCCACCGCGTCGGTGAAGGCCTCCACGCTGCTCATCGAATAGACCGGCGACGAGTCGAGGTTCAGATAGCGCGGGATCGCGTCGCGGGCGCGGCCGGCCTCGTCGAGCGCCTCGTCGAAAGCTGAGGAGAGCCGGGCCACCGACTCCCACCACTTCTCGGCGCTCTCGGGCACGCTGAAGTTGGCGCCGCCGGCCACCCCGGCCACGCCGGTGGTGGCCCAGCCGTCGCCGTGCCGGGCCGCGAGCCGCAGCGCCCGCTTGCCGCCGGCCGCCACGACGAAAGGCGGCCGCGGCCGCTGCACCGGGCCGGGATTGCCGCGGGCGTTCACGGCTGTGTAGTAATCGCCCCGATAATCGACCGGCTCGTCGCCGAGCACGCGGTCGAGCAGATCGAGGAACTCGGCGAAGCGGTCGACGCGCTGCCCGGGGGTGAGCTCGGGCGTACCGATGACCTCGGCGTCGAAGCCGACGCCGCCCGCGCCCAGCCCGAGCATCAGCCGGCCCTGCGAGATGTCGTCGATCGCGGTGACCTCGCGGGCGAAGTGCACCGGGTGCCGGAAGTTGGGCGAGGCGACCCAGGTGCCGAGACGGATCCGCCGGGTCACCATGGCCGCGGCGGTCAGCGTCGGCACGGCGTCGAACCACGGGCCGTCGACGAGGTCGCGCCACCCGAGGTGGTCGTAGGTCCAGGCGTGGTCGAAGCCGTACTCCTCGGCGCGCTGCCAGCGCCGCCCGGCGACGGACCAGCGCTGGTCGGGGAGGATGACGATGCCGATGCGCATCGGACGACGCTATCTCACGCCGTGCGGCGGTCCTGACCGGCTCCCTGGCCGGCGTCGCGGTGCGCCGCCTCGGCGAAAGCCTCCAGGGCCCGCACCAGCTCCTGCTGGGCGGCGGCGTCCATCCGGCCGAGCACCTCGCCCAGCGCCTTGCGCCGGCTCTCCCGCAGCTGGTCGAGGAGCCGGCGGGCGGCCGGGGTGAGCATCAGCCGCACCTCGCGGCGGTCACGCGGGTCGGGCACCCGGCGCAGCAGCCCGGTCGCCTCGAGCCGGTCGCACAGGCGGCTGGCCGAGGAGGGCACCACCTCGAGGGTCTCGGCGAGCCGGCTCATGTTGGTCTGCCGGTTGGCGGAGACGATCATGAGCACCCGCAGCTGTGCCGGCGGCACCGCCGGTGTCTGCGCCAGCCGGGCCGCGTCGAGGACGGACACCAGCGAATCGGCCGTCGACTCGACAGCCGCGGCAACGTCGGTGTGCCGGTCCATGTCGGAACTTCCTCGTTCTGCAGACGTGCTCGGCCGTACGCCCGGGCCTCTACCCGGTGAACGGGTGGATCATGCCGTTTCCTGGCAGCTATCGCAGCCAGTCCAGGCAGACGATCACCGCGTCGTCCTCCGGTTCGACGTCGGCATGGTAATCGCGCAACGCTCTCATGACGGTACCCACTGCCTCGGCCGGTGGCTGCAATCGCGTCCGGCGTAATGCGCTCAACAGGGCGGAAGTGCCGTACTCGGGGCGGCCGGCGGGGGTGGCGGCGTGCACACCGTCACTCACCACGAGCAGGCGGTCGCCCGGTTCGAGCTGGAACTTCTGGGTCTCGTACCGGCCGTCGCCGAACATGCCGAGCGGCAGTTGCTGCTCGAGGTGGACCGTGCGGATGTCGCCCTCGTGCGCGATGAGGGCCCGCGGGGAGCCGGCGTCGACCGCCTCGACCGCGCCGTCGGTCAGGTCGATCTCCAGCAGCAGGGTGGACACGTGCGAGGCGCCGCCGTAGCGGGAGTAGACGGCGTCGGAGGCGAGCTCGGCCTGCTCGACGATGTTGGCGCCGGAACGGCGGGCGTTGCGCATCGCGTTGACCGCGATGGTGGTGAGCAGGGCCGCCTCGATGCCGTCGCCGTGGCCGTTGAGCACGGTCAGGGTCAGCCGGTCGCCGGTGAGGGCCCAGTCGTAGTGGTCGCCGTACATCGCGTACGCCGGCTCGAGCTGGCCGGCCAGTTTGAACCGCTCGCCGCCGAGCGAGCGGCCGGGCAGCAGCGCCCACTGAAGCTCGGCCGCCATGGTGAGGCGCTGCCGGCGGGAGACCTGGTGATACCGGTCGGTGTCCTTCTCGGCGGCGCGCAGCGCGACGGCCAGCTCGTCGGCCGGGCCGGTCAGGTGCTCGACCAGGTCGGGCGCGGCCGGCTGGTCGAGCTCGACCCGCAGCACGCCGAGCCGGTCGCCCCACACCGTCAGCGGCAGCAGCACCTGGCCGGAGGCGGCGTCGGCCAGCGGCAGCTGACTGCCGAACACGCGCTGCTCGAGTCGCCCGCCCGGGGCGCCCTCGGGGTCGATGACCGGCCAGAGCGAGGTCATGGTCAGGTCGCTGAGGAAGATCTCCATCCCCGTCACCGCGGGGAGAGTCGTGCGCAGATGCTCGGCCGCCACCTCGGGCAGGCGATCGGGTGGGGCCGCACGCAGAAGCGAGCCGACATGTGCCGGGCGGGTGGTCACGCGATCGTCCTTCCTGTCAGTGTGCGTGGGAGCCCATGGCAATAGTTGCCGCAGAGCAAGCATCATAGGTGCTTGCCCGCGGCCGTGTGACAAGAGGTCAGGCGAACGACTTCTCGAAATGAATGAGGCTGCCGCGGCGGGGTACCGAGTGCATCCGCACGTTCTCCCCCAGGGCCTTGATCAGCATCAGGCCACGCCCGTGCTCACTCGACGAGGACGGCACACCCGGCGCGTCGGGATCGAACCCCGGGCCGTCGTCGCTCACGTCGATCGAGCACCGGTCGTCGGCCACATCGAGACAGACCTCGAAGGTGTCCGTGCCGCTGGCGTGCCGCACCACGTTCGAACACGCCTCGGTGATCGCGATCTCCAGGTCGTCGGAGTCACGCCGGTTCACGTGCAGGACGTCGAGAGCGGAGCGCAGCAGCCGGCGTACGGCGGGAACGCTGCCCGCCTCACGAGGAAGGGCCAACCGGACTGTCATACGCATGTGGTCCTGTTTTCCCGGCCGGGCCGCACGTTAATCTCATCGGCCCCGAACTCGGCTCATCCGATCCGGCTCGGAAAACGTGTTATCCCAGGAAGACCCGGGCGTCTCCCTTTCCGTACCGACGCCCGACGAAAGGCAGGATCATGGCGGACCAACCCGACATCGCCACCGTTGTCGCCGCACGCGCCGGCGACCCGGTGGCGGTCGACCGCCTGGTGGCCGGCTACCTGCCGCTGGTCTACACGATCGTCGGGCGGGCCCTGGAGGGTCACGCCGACGTCGACGACGTGGTGCAGGACGTGATGTTGCGGGTCCTGCGCAACCTCGGCGACCTGCGCGAGCCCGAGGCGTTCCGGTCCTGGCTGGTCGCGATCACCGTGCGGCAGGTGCGCGAGCGCTTCCGGGCCCGCCGCGGCGCCCCCGAGGCGCTGCTGCACGAAGACCTGCGCGACCCCGGCGCCGACTTCACCGACCTGGCGATCACTCGGCTCGAGCTCTCCGGCCAGCGCCGGGAGACCGCCGAGGCGACCCGCTGGCTCGACGAGGACAACCGTGAGCTGCTCTCGCTGTGGTGGCTCGAGGCCTCCGGCGAGCTGACCCGCGACGAGATCGTCGCCGCCACCGACGTGACCCGCCAGCACGCGGCGGTCCGCGTGCAGCGGATGAAAGGCCAGCTCGAGACGGCCCGGGTGGTGGTACGGGCCCTCGCCGCCACGCCGCCCTGCCCCGACCTCCAGGCGGTCACCGCCGAGTGGGACGGGCGGCCGAGCGCGCTCTGGCGCAAGCGCATCGCCCGGCACACCCGCGACTGCCGCTACTGCTCGCCGTCGTGGAACGGCCTCGTGGCGGCCGAGCGGCTGCTGGCCGGCATGGCCCTCGTCCCGCTGCCGGCCACGCTGCTCGGCAAGGGCCTCACGGCCGGTGCCGGTGCCGGTGGCGCCGCCGCGGCCAAGGCCGGGGTGGGCGCCCACGCTGCTGCCAAGGTCGGTATCGGTCTCTCGCAGAAGGTGCTGACCGCCGCCCTGGCCACCACGGCGGTCGTCGGCGGCGGCGTCGCCGTCGTGGTCACCCAGCAGCCCGACCCGCCGAAAGCCGTCACCGCCGCGGTGGCCGCCCCCGCGCCGGCGCCCACGACGACGCGCCCGGCGCCCACCCCGACCCGTACATCAGCCAAGCCCTCACCCACCCCCTCCAAGACGCCCTCGCTGAAACCGACCAGCGCGGCCCCGATCGTCATCCCGGCCAAGAACAGCAGGAAGAAAGGCGTCGGGGTCTGGAAGTTCACCGGGTCCAAGGCGGCCCTGGCCGACGTCGGCGCCGGCTGGTACTACAACTGGGGCCCGAACAACAACGACGTGCCCGGCCCGTCCGGCGTCGAGTTCGTCCCGATGGTCTGGGGCAAGGCCAACGTCACCGATGCCACCCTGTCCGAGGTCAAGAAGGAGGGCGATGTCCTGCTCGGCTTCAACGAGCCCGACATGGGCGGGCAGGCCAACATGACCGTCGAGGACGCGCTGGCCGCCTGGCCCAAGCTCCAGGCGACCGGCATGCGCCTGGGCAGCCCTTCGGTGGCGTACGGCGGTGACACCCCCGGCGGCTGGCTCGACCGATTCATGAGCGGGGCGAAGGACAAGGGCTACCGCGTCGACTTCATCACCCTGCACTGGTACGGCTCCGACTTCAGCGCGGCCGCGGTCAACCAGTTCCTGGGGTACGTCGACGCGGTGCACAAGCGGTACGGCAAGCCGATCTGGGTCACCGAGTTCGGCCTCATGAATTTCTCCGGTACGCCGAAATATCCGACCCAGGCGCAGCTGGTCACCTTCATCAAGGGCACGACGAAGGGCCTGGAGAGCCGTTCGTGGCTCGAGCGCTACGCCTGGTTCGGATTGCCGGCCGTCGGCGACAGCGTCGACTTCGGCCTTTACAAGGATGGCGACAGTCCCACGGAGGCCGGAGAGGCGTACAAGGCCGCGGGTTAGTCTCAGATTCATGATTCGGTTCGGGTACAAGGCTTCGGCGGAGCAGTTCCCGCCGTCGGAACTCCTCAACTACAGCGTCCTGGCCGAGGAGCTCGGCTTCGACTCCGTCTTCGTCAGCGACCACCTCCAGCCGTGGCGGCACGACGGCGGCCACGCGCCGGCGGCGCTGCCGTGGCTGGGCGCGCTCGCCGCCCGCACCGAGCGGATCCTGATCGGCACGAGCGTGCTCACGCCGTCGTTCCGCTACCACCCGGCCGTGGTGGCCCAGGCCTTCGCCACGCTGGGCTGCCTGGCCCCGGAGCGTGTCGTGCTCGGCGTCGGCTCCGGCGAGTCGCTCAACGAGGTGCCCCTGGGCATCCCGTGGCCCGACGGCAAGGAGCGTTTCGCCCGCCTCAAGGAGGCCGTGCAGCTCATCCAGAAGCTGTGGCGCGAGGACCGGGTGACGTTCGACGGGCAGTTCTACCAGACCGAGAACGCCACGATCTACGACAAGCCGGAGATCCCGGTGCCGATCTACATCGGCGCCTCCGGCCCGTCCGCGACCCGGCTCGCCGGCCGCATCGCCGACGGCTTCATCACCACCAGCGGCAAGGGCCGGGAGCTCTACACCGACACGCTGCTGCCGGCGGTCCGCGAGGGCGCCGAAAAGGCCGGCCGCAAAATCGACGACCTGGACCTGCTGATCGAGGTGAAGGTCTCGTTCGACGACGACCACGAGAAGGCCCGCCAGGACACCCGGCACTGGGGCGCGCTGGCGCTGACACCGGACGAGAAGACCGGCGTCGAGGACCCGATCGAGATGCAGCGCCTCTCCGACGAGCTGCCGGTCGAGCGCACGGCGTCACGCTGGATCGTCTCGTCCGACCACGACGAGCACGTCGAGAAGATCACCGAATATCTCGACATGGGCTTCAAGCACCTGGTCTTCCACGCCCCCGGCCCCGACCAGGAGCGTTTCCTGCGCCTCTACAGCGAGAAGATCCTCCCGCAGCTGCGCGCTAAGGCTTCTTGACCGACCGCAGCCGGCCCCGGCGGCCGCCGGCCGAACCCGCACCTTCGCCGTTGATGACGCGCAGGTCGGGCTGCGACTGGCGGCCGGCGATCCGCCGCCGCCGAGCACCCACCTCACCGGGCTGCTTGGGCGCCCGAGGCAGGGGAAGCCAGGCATCCTCGGCGCTGCGAGGCTGAACGTCCGGCCCGAGCAGCGGCTCAGGATGCGAGGCCGGATAGGGCGAGATGGGGTGATTGTGACCGCGCCGGTCCCGCCACAGATCCCGCGAGGGCGGCGAGGTCCTGGGCGACGGACTCCAGATCGGCTCCCCAGATCCCCGCCGATCGGCCTGCCGCCAGACCTCAGCGGTCGCCCGCTCCCGCCCCCCGGCCGCCCCGTCGCGGCCCATCAAGCCATCGCGGCCCGCCAAGCCTTCGGGGCTCAGGAAGCCGCCCCGGCCCATCGAGCCTTCGGGTCCCGTCGAGCCCTTGGGGCGCATCGGGCCTTCGCGGCCCGCCGAGCCTTCGCGGCCCGCCGAGCCTTCGCGGCCCGCCGGGCCTTCGCGGCCCGTCGAGCTGTTGCCGCCGGCCCAGGCTTCTCGGTCTCGCCTTTTCGAGCGCTCTCCGCGCGCCCAACCTCTTCCGCGTTCCGGATTTTCCCGATTTGTCCGGCGGGGTGAGCGGTCGGCAGAGCGAGGCTCGGGGGTGATCCGATAGCCCGGGCCGTCCTGTTCCAGGCGGAATCCCGCGCCGTACTGGACCGGAGGAATCGCCGGGGCCGCGGTGGGGAAAGGGGCTGCGCCTGGGGAAGGGGTGGTTCCCGGGGAAGGGTCGGTGGGACGGGTGGTGCCTGGGGAATGAGCGCTGCGTAGGGGATGGGTGGCGCTTGAGGAAGGCGATGCACCGGAGGAACGGGCCGCCCATGCAGAAGGGGTCCCGCCTGCAGAAGGGGCCGCACCTGTGGAAGAGGTCGCGCCTGGGAAAGAGGTCGCGCCTGGGAAAGAGGCCGCGCCTGCGGAAGGGGTCGCGCCTGAAGGGGTCGCGCCTGGGGAAAGAGTCGCGCCTGTGGAGCGGGGCGCGCCTGTGGGGAAGGGCGCGGTTGGTGAAGGGGCGACGGTCGAGAACGGGGTTTGTGGGTGGTGGACGGCGCGGCGCTCGCGTAGGGCTGTGCGCAGCCAATGGTGAAGATGGGGGCGGTCGGCTCGCTGGGTGCGGCGGATCGGGGGGAAGGCGACGCTCGGGATCTCGGTGACCTCGAGGCCGACGGCGGCGGGGCGGATCGCCAGCAGCGGGGCTATCTCGGGGCCCTCGCCCCAGGTGGCGCCGGAGCGGAGGGACGGGTCGGGGAGGTTCAGGTGGTCCATCGCGTCCCGCCAGAACGCGGTGTAGCCGAAGCCGGGGTCGGTGCGGTGGGTGCCCAGCAGCACGTTCAGGCACCAGATCAGGATCAGGTCGGCCCAGCGGCGGAAACGGCCGCCGGTCAGGTCGCGGCCGCCCGCCGCGTAGCGGGAGCCGAGCGCCACGTCGGCCCCGGCCACCAGGGCCTCGACGAAGCGTGGGATCTCGGCCGGGTCGGTCGAGCCGTCGCCGTTGAGGGTGACCACCACGTCGCCGCGGGATGCGGCGATCCCGCACGCGAGCGCATTACCGGGGCCGGGACGGGTAGGAGACACCACGACGGCGCCGGGCCGCAGGTTCCGCGCCGCTACGGCGGACGCCGAGCCTGTCTCGGCCACCACCACGACCTCGTCGACCGGCGGCAGGCCGCGCAGCATCAGCGGCAGGCCGGCGGGGTCCCGGACGGGAAGGACGACGCTCACGGAGGGTGATGATGGTCGGGCGCGTTTCGTCGCTGGGGGAAGCGGCGAAGGAAGCATGGCGGTGCTCCTCAAGCTTGTTCCTGATCTTCGAAGCTACCGGCCGGCAACCGTTCGGCAACTCGTCGGTTCGGCCGAGGAAGATCGTTCCCGTGGCTCGAACCGGCCGTTGAGCGGACACCCTGCGTACAAAAGCATGATTAGGTTTTGTCGGAGCGTCGCTTGCGAAGGGACCCGCTGTGAAACTTGGCCTGCACATCTCGAACTTCACCTGGCCTGAGGGGGCGCCCCGACTGGGAGCGGTGCTCGGCGACGTCGCCTCGGCCGCCGACGAGGCCGGCTTCGAGCGGATCAGCGTCATGGACCACCTGTGGCAGATCGGCCCGATCGGCCCGCCCGAGTGGGACATGCTCGAGGCCTACACCGCGCTGGGCTTCCTGGCCGCGCACACCAAGCGAGCCAAACTGCTGACCTTGGTGACCGGCGTCGTCTACCGCGAGCCGGGCCTGCTGGCCAAGGCGGTGACCACGCTCGATGTGCTTTCCGGCGGCCGCGCGATTCTCGGCATCGGCGCCGCCTGGAACGAGGAGGAGTCGATCGGGCTCGGCCTGCCGTTCCCGCCGACCAAGGAACGGTTCGAGCGGCTCGAGGAGGCGCTGAGGATCTGCCGGCAGATGTTCGACGGCGACGAGACGCCGTTCGAGGGCACCCACTACCGGCTGGGCCGGCT
The DNA here is from genome assembly GCF_900215205.1 of Paractinoplanes atraurantiacus. GTDB lineage: Bacteria > Actinomycetota > Actinomycetes > Mycobacteriales > Micromonosporaceae > Actinoplanes > Actinoplanes atraurantiacus. The sequence continues at coordinate 155,045 of NZ_OBDY01000021.1, read as the reverse complement.
GCTGAACTCGCCGCGGCCGCTGAGCCGGCCCCGCCCGCCGATCCTGATCGGTGGCGGCGGTGAGAAGAAGACGTTGCGGCTGGTGGCGCAGTATGCGGACGCCTGCAACCTCTTCCCCGGGCCGCAGCTCCAGCACAAGCTCGACGTGCTCAAGCAGCACTGCGAGGACGTGGGCCGTGACTACGACGAGATCCAGAAGACGGTGATGGTGCCGTTCGACCTGGGTGAGAAGGGCGAGAAGGCCGGCGAGATCATCGCGACGCTGACCCGGCTGGCCGGCATGGGCTTCCAGGTCGGGCACGGCGGTCTGCGCAACGTGTGGGACACCAAGCAGTTCGAGATCTTCGCCAAGGAGATCGTGCCGGCGGCGGAGGCCCTGTGACCATCTCAGCGGTGATCTTCGATCTCGACGGCGTCATCATCGACACCGAACAGGTGTGGGAGGACGTTCGGCGGTCGTACGTCGCGTCGTACGGCAAGTCCTTCCTTCCCGATTCTCAAGATCGCATGATGGGCATGAGTACGGGGGAGTGGTCCACCCACCTCGCCGAGGAGGTAGGCGTTCCCCGTACGCCCGCTCAGGTCGCCGACGATGTGCTCGGTCAGATGGCACTCCGGTACAAATCAGATTTGCCGCTTATTCCGGGCGCAGTGGAAACGGTGAAGCGGCTGGGGGAGCGCTTCACGCTCGGGCTGGCCAGCTCGTCGGCCCGCGTGCTGATCGACCAGGTGCTGGCGACGGCCGGCCTGACCGACGCCTTCAAGGTGACCATGTCGACCGAGGAGGTGCCGCGGGGTAAGCCGGCGCCGGACGTCTATCTGGCCGTTTGCGACAAGCTCGGCGTCACACCCGAAGACTGTGCGGCCATCGAGGACTCCAGCAACGGGCTGCGCTCGGCGGCCGCCGCCGGGATGGCCGTGATCGCCGTCCCGCACGGCGTCTACCCGCCGGCGGCGGACGCGCTCGCCGGCGCCGCGCTGGTCATCGACCGGCTGCCGGACCTGACGGCCGAAGCGGTCGCGGCTCTGCGGTGAGCTCCAGGTTCGTGGCCCGGTCGGCCGCGATCTTGAAGGTCAGGTCGAGGAACCACTTGCGGTTGTTCAGGTAGTTCCGCAGGTTGATGCCCCGCTGCGTCTTGGGGGCGAGGAACCGGCCGGTCGTGTCGCCGCCCTTCTGGGTGCCGCGCGCGAACCGGCCGATCCTCTTCTCGTACGCCGGGAAGGCCACCCGGTGGTCGCCGCCCGCCGCCGCCAGCTCGGCCGCGAGCACGTACGCGCAGACCAGCGCCGTCCCGTTGCCCTGGCCGCCGATCGTGGCCCCGTTGGCCGCGTCGCCGACCAGCGCGACCCGGCCGCGGGTCCACTCGGGTGCGTCGACCCGGCAGATCTGGTCGAAGTAGAGGTCGTCGCCGATCGCGGCCAGCAGCTCGGGCGCGTGCCAGCCCATGCCGGCGTAGCGGTCGCGCAAGATCTCCTTGGCGGCGCCGGGGTCGTGCCGGTCGTACTCGATCTTGTCGGAGGCGAACGCGGCGAAGGCGCCGTCCCGGCCCGTGCTGATCATCCGGCCCGGCTCGTTGTAGAGGACGAAGTCGTCCTCGATCGTCGGCGTGCTCCAGGTCGCCACGTAGTAGCCGAGGTGCTTGACGAAGCGCTCCTCGGGCCCGAAGGTCAGCCGCCGCACCCGCGAGTGCACGCCGTCGGCGCCGACCACGAGGTCGAAGGTGCGCTGCTTCCCGCTCGTGAAGGTGACGTCGACGCCGCCCTCGTGCTCGTCGAGCGCGGCGATGCTGTCGCCGAACAGATAGTCGGTGTGCTCGGCGCCGGCCGCGACGAGAACACGGGCCAGGTCGCCCCGGCGCACCTCGAGGTCGCCTCCGGCCAGCCCGGCCGGCCACTCCATCAGCCTGGCGCCGTTCGCGTCGACGAAGCGCATCGCCGTGCCGCCGGTCTGCACCGCGCGCAGGTCGTCGAGCACGCCCATCCGCTCCAGCAGCCCCATGTGCAGCGGGCCGCGGAAGTCGACCGCGTTGCCGCCGGTGCGCAGCTCCGGCGCGATCTCGACGATGGTGGGCTCGATGCCGAAGCGGCCCAGCCAATAGGCCAGGGCCGGTCCGGCGATGCTCGCGCCCGAGATCAGAACCTTCATGATGTCTCCCCGTACAACTGTGTCCGATGGACTCGGTTATTTCTGTGTACGGTAGACACTGTTTGAGAGGAGAGCAAGATGTTTTTCTGGGAGGAGCGCCCCCGGACCCGCGGCCCGAAGCCGGCGCTGACGCTGGAGCAGATCGCCGGCGCCGCCGTCGCGGTGGCCGACGCCGAGGGTCTCGCCGCCGTGTCCATGCAGCGTGTGGCGGCCGAGCTCGGCTTCACCAAGATGTCGCTGTACCGCTACGTGCCCGGCAAGACGGAGCTGGTGGCGGTGATGCTGGAGCACGCCATCGGCGAGCCGCCGCCGCTGACGGGAGAATGGCGGGCCGCGATCACCTTCTGGGCCGAGGCGCTGCTCGACCGGTACTCGGCGCATCGGTGGGCGCTGGAGGCGACCGTCGGCGGCCGCCCGATCGGGCCGAACGAGCTCGGATGGATGGAGAGCGCGCTCGCGGTGCTGCCGGCCGGGATCGCCGGGGCCGAGCGGATGGACGCCGTCGCGACCGTCGCCGGTCATGTCCGCATGATCGCCGGACAGGCCGGCACCGCCGAGAGTGAGTTGACCGCCACGATCGGGCTGGTCCTGCGTGAGTACGCCGATCGATTTCCGGCGCTGACCGCCGCGGTCACCGAAGCGGCCGCGCACGGGGGTCAGGACCAGGCGTTCGGCTTCGGGCTGGGCCGCATCCTAGACGGATTGGAGCTGCTCGTTCAAAGCCGGTAACGCGAAGGACACATCCAGGTGTGAAAGATCTTCATCTCGGGTAGCCCATGGCGACTTTCGCCATGGAGGTGGCCTGTGGAGGTACTTGCGGCGAGCGGCCTACGGCTCGACCTCGACATCTTCGATTACCTGATTCTGATCCTCTACTTCGGCACGGTGCTCGGTGTGGGCTTCGCGGCGCGGAGAGCGATCAAGACGAGCGCGGACTTCTTCCTGTCCGGTCGCTCGATGCCCGCCTGGGTCACCGGCCTCGCGTTCGTCTCGGCGAACCTGGGTGCGCTGGAGATCCTGGGCATGGCCGCCAACGGCGCCCAGTACGGTCTGATGACCCTGCACTACTACTGGATCGGCGCCGTGCCCGCCATGGTGTTCCTCGGCATCGTGATGATGCCGTTCTACTACGGCTCCAAGGTGCACAGCGTCCCCGAGTTCCTGCGGCGGCGCTTCAACAACTCGACCCACCTGTTCAACGCGGTCAGCTTCGCGGTGGCCCAGGTGCTCATCGCCGGCGTCAACTTGTTCGCGCTGGCCCTGATCCTGCAAGCGCTGCTCGGCTGGCCGTTGTGGGTCTCGATCGGCCTCGGCGCCGCCATCGTGCTGATCTACATCGGCATCGGCGGTCTCTCCTCGGCCATCTACAACGAGGTGCTCCAGTTCTTCGTGATCGTGGCCGGTCTGCTCCCGATCACCATCGTCGGCCTGGTCAAGGTCGGCGGCATCGACGGCCTGTTCGAGAAGGTGCGCCAGAGCCCGCTCGGCGAAGCCGGCCTTCACACCTGGGCCGACACCGCCACCAGCGACAACCCGCTCGGCGCGAACTGGATCGGCATCATCTTCGGCCTCGGCTTCGTGCTCTCGTTCGGCTACTGGACGACCAACTTCGCCGAGGTCCAGCGGGCCCTGTCGGCCAAGGACATGAGCGCCGCCCGGCGTACGCCGATCATCGGCGCCTTCCCCAAGCTGGTGATCCCGGTCGTCACGGTCATCCCCGGCCTGATCGCCCTGGTCACCGTCAAGGGCCTGGGCGCGGAGGAGGGCGACCTCACCTACAACAACGCGATCCCGCTGCTGATGCGCGACCTGCTGCCCAACGGCGTGCTCGGTGTCGCGGTCACCGGTCTGCTGGCCTCGTTCATGGCCGGCATGGCGGCCAACGTGAGCGGTTTCAACACGGTCTTCACGTACGACATCTGGCAGCCCTACATCCGCAAGGGCCGCAGCGACGACTACTACCTGAAGGTGGGTCGCTGGGCGACGTTCGGCGGCGTGGTCATCGGCATCGGCACCGCGTTCATCGCGGCCGGCTACGACAACATCATGAACTACATCCAGGCGCTGTTCTCGCTGTTCAACGCCCCGTTGTTCGCGACCTTCATCGTCGGCATGTTCTGGAAGCGGATGTCGGCCTGGGCCGGCTTCTGGTCGCTGCTGCTCGGCTTCCTGGCCTCGCTCGCGCTCTACCTGGGCCACATCACCGAGACCATCCACTTCAACTCCGACCTGGAGGAGAGCTTCTGGGGTGCGGGCGCGGCCTTCGTGACCGCGGTCGTCGTGGCCATCCTGGTCACGCTGTTCACCCCGCCGAAGCCGGAGGAGGAGCTCCGCGGTCTCGTCTACGGCCTGGCCGGCTCCAGCACCAGCGGCGAAGTGATCATCTCGGGAGACAAGGTGTGGTGGCGCAATCCGGTCCTGCTCGGCGCGATCGCCGTCGTCCTGGCCTTCGTCCTGTACATCCCGGTCTGGTAAGGAGAACGCGTCATGGCTGAAGACCAGAAGAAGGTGTCCGCGGCCGCACGTCTCTTCGACGTCCGGCGTGTCATCGGCGGCCTCTTCGTCGTGTACGGCGTGATCGTCACGCTGCTCGGCATCTTCGACAACCAGTCGGAGATCGACAAGGCGCAGGGCGTACGGATCAACCTGTGGATGGGGCTGGCGATGCTGGCCCTGGGCCTGTTCTTCCTGCTCTGGCTGCGGCTCAGCCCGCCCAAGCCGCCCGAGACCAAGGACGCCGAGGACCAATGATTGTCGAGGCGGTGTGACCCGGTTGCGGTCGGGTTGCACCGCCCCGGCAAATCTTGGAACCGGGGTACCCAGCGTCCGATAGACAGGGCATGGAACGCGTCGCCCCCATCAGCTACGCCACCGGCGGAGGCTCCCGATCCGCCGGGTGGCAACAACAGGTCAGAGTCGACTACGTGGTCAACAAGGTCATGCAGACCCACCGAGGTCGAGCCGAGGACTCGGTCGCGCAGGCCATCCACGACCAGCTCCGCGCCGTCGGCGTGGTGCCCAACGGCCGCCAGATCGCGGTGTACGCCGCCGCGATCTCGGCCCTCCCCGAACTACCACCCAACAAGAAGTAGCTCTAGGCCGCGGGGAACCGCAGGATCCGGTCGTCACCGTCCTGCGGATCCCCGCGGCCGTCGCGGTTGGAGGTGGTCAGCCAGAGCGCGCCGTCCGGCGCCGTGGCCACCGTCCGCAAACGCCCGTACGTCCCGGTGAACTCGGCCCGCGGCTCGCCGCCGCTCAGGGGAACGACCCACAGGCGCTCGCCGCGCAGGCCGGCCACGTAGAGATCGTCGCCGGCGACCGCGGCCCCCGACGGTGAGGCCTCGTCGGTCGTCCACTGCACGAGCGGATCCACGTACCGGCCGTCGCCGGCCTTGCCCTCGGCCTCGGGCCAGCCGTAGTTCTTGCCCGGCTCGATGACGTTGACCTCGTCCCAGGTGTTCTGGCCGAACTCGATGCCGTACATCTTCTCGTCCGGGCCCCAGGCCAGGCCCTGCACGTTGCGGTGGCCCATCGACCAGACCGGCGAGCCCGCGGTGGGGTTGCCGGGCGCGGCGGCGCCGTCCCGGGTGATCCGCAGGATCTTGCCGTTCAGGTCGTCGCGGTCCTGCGAGGCGCTGCCGTCGCCGGCGTCGCCCGTGCCCACGTAGAGGAATCCGTCGGGCCCGAACGCGATCCGGCCGCCGTTGTGGATGCCCGCCTTGTCGATCCCGTCCAGGATCACCTTGCTCTTTTTCTCCGCGTCGAATCGGACAATTCGGTTGTCGTCGGCGGCGGTGAAATAGGCGTACACAAACTTGTTCTGGTCGTAGTCCGGGTCGACGGCCACGCCGAGCAGGCCGCCCTCGCCCTGCGCCGACACGCCGTCGACGTGATAGGCCGTCGTGGGGTCGCCGCCGCCGGCCGGAATCCGCAGGATGTCGCCGCTCTCCCGCTCGCTGACCAGGGCACTGCCGTCGGGGAGGAAGGCGAGACCCCACGGAACCTCGATGCCGGTGGCGATGGTCTGCGGGTTTCCGATCCGCACGCCGCCTTTGTCGGGGCCGGCGGAAGCCGAGGGCGAGGGTGCGGCCGAGAACGTGGCCTCACCTCTTGGTGTGCTCTCCGCTTCCGAGCACCCCACGAGCAGCGCTGTTCCGGCGGCGGCGACGGCGAGACGGGTCCGAATCATGGCTACACGGTGCCACGCCCCGGCGAACTTCACCCATTCGCCAGACTCGCCATCGGGGTTCGTCCGAAGATGGGGCCGCGCGGTCCGACGGCCGCGCAGGGCGGAGATGCAGCGCGGTGCGAGCTACGGCGCGACCCTTCCGGGCCGCGATTCTCACGGTCATCACCTTGCTGACGTACGGGGTGACGCCCACCCGGGCCGCGGCGGCCACCTACGTCATCACCTGGAAGACCTGCCCCGAGAACGAGGCGGTCCAATGCGGAACCATGCGGGTCCCCGCGAACTGGGCCGACCCGTCCGGCCCGACGGCCATGCTCACGATCGCCCGGCGCAAGGCGGCCGACCCGGCCCGCCGCCTCGGCGCGCTGCTGGTCAACCCGGGCGGCCCCGGCGGCTCGGCGGTCGACTTCACCCTCGGCGCCACCCAGTTCTTCGGCGAGGACCTGCGGGCCCGCTTCGACATCGTCGGCATGGACCCCCGCGGTGTCGGCCGCAGCACCCCCGTCCTCTGCTCGCGCGACCTGGTCGACGCCCAGCCCGACCCCTTGATCAATTCCCAGCGGGAGTACGACGCGACCCTCGCGTACAACCGCAAGCTCGCCGCCGATTGCGCCTCCCGCACCGGCCCGGTCTTCCCCCACGTCGACACGGCGAGCGTGGTCCGCGATATGGACGCGGTACGCGCCGCCCTGGGCGAACAGAAGATCAGCTTCTACGGCGCGTCCTACGGCACCCTCATGGGACAGCAGTACGCGCAGCTCTACCCGGCCCGGCTGCGCGCCCTGGTCCTCGACAGCGTGATGGATCACGGCGCCGGCCTGACCCGCTTTCTGACCGAGGAGACGGACGCCGCCGAGGACGCCTTCCACCAGTTCGTCGCCTGGTGCACCCGGGACACGCAGTGCATCCTGCGCGGTCAGGACGTCACCAAGGTGTGGGCGAACGCGGTCGCTCGGGCCCGCGCCGGGACGCTCCAGAACCCGTACGACCCGCCCAAGCCTTTGACCCTCGCCGAGCTGATCGGCGCCGCCTTCGCCGCCTTCTACGAGCCGCAGTGGTATTCCTTCGCCTACTACCTACGTGACGCGCTGGCGGCCAAGCCCACGGCCCGCAAGGCGCCGGCGCCGCCGGTCGACCTGATCGACCACAGCTTCCCCGCCGTGATCTGCGAGGACTGGCACCTGCCGGTGACGGGCTTGGCCGACCTGCGGCGCCACTTGCAGGCCCTGGCCAAGCGTTCCCCGCACATGCTGATCTCGCCGCTGGCGTTGGCGGCGATGACGGGCTGCCTGGGGTGGCCGTCGCCACCGGACAACCCGCAGCGCCCGGGCGGGCCCCCGCCCGCCACCATCCCGACGTTGCTGGTGAACTCCCGCCACGACCCGGCCACGGCCTATGCGTGGTCCCAGCGGGTGGTCAGGCAGCTGGGCCCGAAGGCGGCTCTGCTGACCTACGACGGCTGGGGCCACGTCATCTACAACCGGAGCCCGTGCGTGGCCGGCGCCGTCGACAAGTACTTGACCACCCTTGCCCTGCCGGCCCTCGGAACGACGTGCCCGTCAGTCGAACCGCAGCCGTTCGGAGTCGGCTGAGCCGGGGTACAGGATGCGGCGGGACCGAGCGACACGGGGGCCGCCGCGATGACCTTGACCCGCTACGTGGGCGCTGCCGTGTGCGCCCGTCTCGCCGACGAGGGCGCCCGGGTGGCGATCCTGCTGCTCGCGCTCGACCGCACGGGCAACGAGGCGCTCGGCGGGCTGTTGATCGCGGCGCTGATGGTGCCGCACGTCGTGGCGGCGCCGATCACGGGCGCCCTGGCCGACGCCGTCCACCGCCGCCGACTTCTCTACTTCCTGGCGTTCTTGGGGTACGGCGGTTCGCTGCTCGCCGGCGCGGAACTGATCGGCCACTCGACGGCGGCCGCGGCGGCGCTGCTGATCCTGGCCGGTTGCTGCGCGCCGCTGCTGATCGGCGGCCTGAGCAGCCTGCTCCCCGACCTGGTGCCGGGCCGGTTGGAACGCGCGTTCGGCTTCGACGTGATGTCGTACAGCATCGCCGGCATCGCCGGCCCGGCCCTGGCCGCCGTCCTGGCCGACCTGGCCGGCGCCTCCTGGTCGGTCGTAGGCCTGGTCACCCTGGTCGTGGCCGGCGCCGTCCTGGTGGCTTCCCTCCCACTGCCGAACGTCGAGGGCGACCGCAGCCGGAAGCGGATCCAGTCGCCCCTGGCGGCGTTCACGGTCATGGTGCGGCGGCCCCGGCTCGGGGCCGTCACTCTGGGTACGGTCTTCAGCATGCTCGGGGTGGGAGCGCTGCCGCTGGTGGCGGCGCTGCTGGCCGAGGAGACCGGCCGTCACGAGCTGACCGGGCTGGTGCTGTCGGCCGGGGCCGCGGGTGGGCTGCTCACCTCGCTGCTGCTCACGAGGTGGCCGATCCGGCGGCGGCCGCCCGAATGGGTGGTCGCGGTCTCGCTGGCCGCCACCGCCGTGCCCTTCCTTCTGCTGATCCTCTTCCCCGCGGGCTGGGCCGGGCTGCCACTCTTCGCGATCGCGGGCGCGCTGGGTGTGCCGGTCTCGGTGGCCGTCTTCGCCGTACGGGATCAAGAATCGCCCCCGGAGATCCGCACCCAGGTCTTCACCCTCGGCGCCGGGGTCAAAGTCACCGCGGCCGCCACCGGCGCGGCCGTGGCCGGGCTCGCCGCGCCCGCCGGAGTCGTCGCTCTGCTCGCCGGGATCGCGGTCTGCCAGATGCTCGGCGCGCTGGCCGTCGTATTGGTGCCGCGGGTCACGCCGGTGTCGTCGCGCGCCGAGAGTATTGTTAGCCAGGCTAACTAGATTGGAGGCGCCGTTGAGTCGTCGCGCGCCCCGGGCGTCCATCGATCCGGATGTTCGCAAGACCTGGCTGCGCCGGGCGCTGCCGCTGGTCAAGGCCCACAAGACCCTGCTCATCACCTCGCTGACGCTGTCGTTCGCGGGCCTGATCGTGCAGGTGCAGATCCCCAACCTCGTGCGGATCGGCATCGACGACGCGGTGGTCGACCGCTCCGGCGAGCTGACCACGTACGTCTGGTGGATCGTCGCCCTCGCCCTGGTCCAGGGCTTCATCAACTATCTGGCCCGGCTCTATCTGCTGCGCACCGCGTACGAGATGGAGTACGACCTGCGCAACATCGTCTACTCGCATCTGGTGCGGATGCCGTTCGGCTTCTACGACCGGGTGCAGACCGGCGAGCTGATGTCGCGCTCCGGCTCCGACATCCGCGCCGTGCAGATGTACCTCGCGTTCGGCCCCTCCATCCTCGTGCAGTGCCTGATCGCGGTCGTCGCCTTCGGGCTCATGCTCTCGATCAACGTTCCGCTGGCCATCGTCGCCATGGTGACCATGCCGATCATCGGCGTGCTCGGCGTCAGCATGCGCAAGGCGATCTTCCCCGTGTCGTGGCTGATCCAGGCGCGCCTGGCCCAGCTGGCCACGGTCGTGGACGAGAACATTCAGGGTGTACGCATCGTGAAGGCCTTCGCGGCCGAGGGGCGCCAGCTGCGGTCGCTCGCCGAGAGCGCCGACCGGATCCGCTGGGCCTACCGCCAGGACGCGCGGATCCGCAGCCGGTGGAACCCGATGCTGGACAACCTGCCCCGGCTCGGGCTCGCCCTGGTGCTGCTGGTCGGCGGCCTCATGGTGATCGACGGGCACACCACAGTGGGCACGATCGTCGCCTTCAACTCGTACATCCTGATGCTCCAGCCCCCGTTCCGGATGCTCGGCATGATGATCATGATGGGTCAGCGGGCCTCGGCGTCGGCGCGGCGCATCTACGAGATCCTCGATACGCCGTCGGACGTCGTGGACGGCCCCGACCCGGTCGTCGTGCCCTTGCGCGGCGATCTTGCGTTTGAAGACGTCGTCTTCGCGTACCCCAATGGGACCGTCGCTCTTGAAGGTCTGACCCTGCGCATCAGGCCGGGGGAGACCGTGGCGGTGGTCGGCGGGACCGGCAGCGGGAAGTCGACACTGGGGCGGCTGACCGCGCGGTTCTACGACGTGACGTCCGGGCGCGTGACCATCGACGGGCACGACGTGCGTGACTTGAGCCTCGCGTCATTGCGCGAGCAGGTGGGCATCGTGCCCGACGAGCCGTTCCTGTTCTCCCTCTCGATCCACGACAACATCGCGTACGGCAAACCGCACGCCTCCCGTGACGACGTCATCGCCGCCGCTGTGGCAGCCGGCGCCGACGAGTTCATCCGGAACCTACCGGAGGGGTACGACACTGTGGTCGGTGAGCGCGGCTACACGCTCTCCGGCGGACAGCGCCAGCGGGTCGCGATCGCCCGGGCGCTGCTGGTCAACCCGCCGATCCTGGTGCTGGACGACGCGACCAGCGCCATCGACGTGACGGTCGAGCAGATGATCCACTCGTCGCTGCGGGACAAGATGCGGGGCCGGACGACGTTGATCGTCGCGCACCGCCTCTCCACCATCAGCCTGGCCGAGCGCGTGGTCCTGATGGCCGACGGCCGCGTGATCGCCGACGGCACGCACGAGTCGCTCCTGGCCACCGAGCCCCGATACGCCGAAGTTCTAGCAGCGCAGGTGACGGCATGACCGACTGCACCGGAGCGAGCGCAGCGGGTGTAGGGCCAGGAGGGCACGCCCAAGGAGGCTCAGCATGAGCATGTTCGGTGGTGGCTTCGGCGGCTTCAACGTCGGAGGGCGCCCGTCGATGGGCGCGGCCGGCCGCAAGGGCAGCGGCCTGCCGTTCGCCGGCATCCCCGACGACCTGGCCGAGGGCGTGGCCAAGCTTGAGTCGCGCGAGCCCGAGCACGGCGACCCCGGCGTCCGCTACGACCCGAAACGCGACGACGGCGCCCGCATCTCGATCGGCCGGCTGCTGACCGGCCGCCCGGGCCTGCTGCTCGCCGCCTCCCTGGCCATCCTGGTCGAGACGCTGCTGTTGCAGGCCGGCCCGTACCTGGTGCAGGTCGGCATCGACCACGGCATCACCGACCGCGACGTCCGCGTGCTGATCATCGCGACCGCCTGTTTCGTCGCGGCCATCCTGCTCACCGGCGTGGCCACCGCGGTCCGCATGCGCAAGAGCGGCCTGCTCGCCGCGGCCGCCACCCGTGACCTGCGGATCCGCATCTTCGCCCACCTTCAGCGCATGTCGCTCGACTACTACACGCGGGAGAAGGCCGGCGTCACCCTGACCCGGATGACCTCCGACGTGGAGTCGTTGCAGAGCCTGCTCCAGGACGGCTTCGCCCAGTTCCTCATCCAGGGCCTGACCATGGTCGTGGTCACCGGCGTGCTGTTCCACTACAACGCCGAGCTGGCCATCATCACCTTGGTGCTGGTCGTGCCGCCGCTGACGATCGCCTCGCTGTGGTTCCGGCACGCGGCCGACCGCGGCTACAACCGCCAGCGCGACACGATCGCGGCGATGTTCGCCGACCTGGCCGAGTCGCTCAACGGCGTGCGCGTGGTCACCGCCCACAACCGCCAGGAGCGTAACGTCGTCGCCCACCGCGAGGTGGTCGGCTCGTACCGCGACGCCAACGACTGGACCGGCCGGATCAACGCCATCTACGGCCCCGGCACGTCGGTGATCGGCCTGATCGCGATGGCCGTGATGCTGCTGCTGGGCGGCCGGATGGTGCTGCGCGGCGAACTGACCGTGGGCGAGCTGACCGCGTTCGTCCTCTACATCAACTCGTTCTTCCAGCCGGTGCAGCAACTGGTCCAGCTCTACACCCAATATCAACAGGGCAAGGCGGCCATCGGCAAGATCCGCGGCCTGCTCTCGTCCGAGCCCTCGGTGGTCCCCGGCACGCGGGTTCTGCCGCCGGTCGAGGGCGAGATCGTCTTCGACGGCGTGACGTTCGGCTACCTGCCCGACCGCCCGGTCCTTCAGGGCGTCGACCTGCGCATCGCCCCCGGCGAGACCGTCGCCTGCGTCGGGCCGACCGGCGCCGGCAAGTCCACCCTGGCCAAACTGGTGACCCGCTTCTACGACCCTTCTTCAGGCAAAATCACGATTGATGGGTACGATCTCCGCGACGTCACCCTGGACTCGTTGCGCCGCCAGATCGGCGTCGTCCCGCAGGAGCCGTTCCTGTTCGCCGGCACGCTCCGCGACAACATCGCCTTCGCCGGCCCGTCCGCCACGGACGAGGAGGTCTGGGCCGCCGTGGACGCGGTGGGCCTGCGCGATCTGGTCGAGCGTTCCCCCGAGGGCTTGGACACCCCGCTGCACGAGCGGGGCCAGTCGGTCTCGTCGGGCGAACGCCAGCTCCTGGCCTTGGCCCGAGCGTTCCTGGCTTCCCCGCGCGTGGTGGTCCTCGACGAGGCCACCTCAAGCCTGGACCTGCGCTCCGAACTGCGGGTGGAGGCCGCCCTCGACGCGCTGCTGGAAGGCCGAACCGCCATCCTGGTCGCCCACCGTCTCTCCACAGCGATGCGCGCCGACCGCATCATCGTGGTCGACGACCACCGCATCATCGAGTCCGGCTCCCACACCGAACTGGTAGCCGCCGGCGGCGCCTACGCCGCGATGTTCGAGACCTGGGCGGCCCACTCCCACTAGATACCGGCTCCCTCCTTCGCGCCCTCGCTCCTTCGCGCCCTCGCTCCTTCGCGCCCTCGCTCCTTCGCGCCCTCCGTTCTCCGCGCCCTCCGTTCTCCGCGCCCTCCGTTCTCCGCGCCCTCCGTTCTCCGCGCCCTCCGTTCTCCGCGCCCTCCGTTCTCCGTGCGCTCCCTTCTCCGTGCGCTCCCTTCTCCGCGCCCTTCCTTCTTCGCTCGCTGGGAGGGTGCGGCGCACGAAGCGGCGATGTTCTCGCGTCGAACGGGCGCATTCGCGGTGAGTCTGGTAGGCAGGGATAGACCGTCAGCTCTGCCTACTTCGGAGGATCGATGCGGATCTTGCCGGTACTAGCTGCGCTTTCCCTGTCGGTGACGGCGCTCGCCGCGCCGTCACCGGCTCTGGCCGGCGCCCCCACTCTCGGGTTTGGAACCACCGGGCACGGCGGCGCACCCCCACTCGGACCTACAGCCACCGGTTACGGCGGTGCCGTCGCCACCGTCGACCCGACCGCGACCGCCGTCGGCCTCGACGTGCTGCGCCGCGGCGGCAACGCCGTCGACGCCGCCCTGGCCGCCGCCGCGACGCTCGGCGTGACCGAGCCGTTCTCGGCCGGCATCGGCGGTGGCGGCTTCTTCGTCTACTACGACGCCCACAAACGTTCTGTCTCCACCATCGACGGCCGCGAGTCCGGCCCGGCCACGATGAAGGAGACCCACTTCATCGACCCGGCCGACGGCCTGCCTTACGACTTCCCGGAGGCTCGGGTCTCGGGCCTTTCCGTCGGTACGCCCGGCACGCTCGCCACCTGGGACACGGCCGCCCGCAAGTGGGGCACCCGTTCGCTGGCCAGCCTTTTGCAGCCGGCCGCGAAGGTCGCCGACCGCGGCTTCACCGTCGACGCCACCTTCCGCCAGCAGGTGGCCGACAACGCCGCCGCCTTCGGCCAGTTCCCGTCGACCAGCGCCATCTACCTGCCCGGCGGCGCACCCCCGGCCGTCGGTTCCACGCTGCGCAACCCGGATCTGGCCGACACGTACCGCTTGATCGCCCGCAAGGGCATCGGCGTCCTCTACAACGGCCCGGTCGGCGCCGACATCGTCCGGACCGTGCAGAAACCGCCGGTGGCCACCACCCCGATCGGCACCTGGGCCTACCCGATCCGCCCCGGCACCCTGACCACCGCCGACCTGCGCAACTACCGGGTGCGTACGCCCGCACCGACCCGCTCCGACTTCCGCGGCCTGACCGTCTACGGCATGTCGACCCCGTCCAGCGGCGGCGTGGCGGTGAGCGAGGCCCTGAACATTCTCGAGAGCAAGAAGGTCACCCCGCAGAACGCCCTGCACTACTACCTGGAGGCGTCGGCCCTGTCGTTCGCCGACCGCAACCGCTACGTGGGCGCGTACACCTCCCCGGACGTCCTGAGGAAACTGGTCTCCGACAGGTGGGCCGCCCAGCGCGCCTGCCAGATCTCCCCGACCCGCGCCCTGACGAAGCCCGTCCCGCCCGGCGACATCACCGCTTCCGGCTGCACGCCGGCCACTGTGGGCGGCCCGACCGAGCAGGGCATGAGCACCACGAACCTGACGGTCGCCGACAAGTGGGGCAACGTCGTCGAGTACACGTTCACCATCGAGCAGACCGGCGGCAACGCCATGGTCGTCCCCGGCCGCGGCTTCCTGCTGAACAACGAGCTGACCGACTTCAACTTCACCAACACCCAGGCCCCCGCCGCCGACCCGAACCTGCCCGGCCCCAACAAGCGCCCGCGCAGCTCGATGTCCCCGACGATCGTCCTGAAGGACGGCAAGCCCTTCCTGGCCCTGGGCTCGCCCGGCGGCGCCACCATCATCACCACAGTCCTCCAGATCCTGGTCAACCGCCTGGTCCTGGGCCAGTCCCTCCCCGCTGCCATGGCCGCCCCGCGCGCGTCCCAGCGCAACTCGGCCGGCATCCAGGCCGAGCCCGCCTTCCACACCACGTACGGCCCGGCCCTGACAGCCCTGGGCCACACCTTCGGCCCCGACGTCCCCGAGCTGGGCGCCGCCACGGCCATCGAGCTGACCCCCCGAGGCAGCTTCATAGCCACAGCCGAACCCGCCCGCCGAGGCGGCGGCGCCGCCGCAGTGGTCCACCCCACCCGCTGACCCGCAACCACCGCCACCCAGCGCGCCGGGCCCAACCACTGCGGCTCGGCGCGCGGGGTCCAACCACTGCATCCCCAGCGCGCCGCGCCCAACCACTGCGGCTCGGCGCGCGGGGTCCAACCACTGCATCCCCAGCGCGCCGCGCCCAACCACTGCGGCTCGGCACGCGGAGTCCGACCACTGCGGCCCAGCGCGCCGGGCCCAGCCACTGCGGCCCAGCGCCGCTGAGCTCGAGGGGCATGGCCGCAAGACCGGGCATGCCCCTCGATGCTTGAGATCGACAACCGGTACTCTTCGCCGTCGTGCGCCCGCTTTTCGTGATCGCCGTCGCCGTCCTGGCCGGCTTCATCATCAGTCCTCTGCTGCGTGCCAACGCCGCCTGCACGCCGAGCCCCGCGGCCTCGGCGTCCACCGTGGTCCTGACAAAGTGGAACGACGAGCAGGTCGCCAACGCCCGCCTCATCGTCACGATCGGCAACGAGCGGCGCATCCCCGACCGGGGCGTGGTGATCGCGGTAGCCACCGCCCTCCAGGAGTCCAACCTGCGCAACCTGCGCGGCGGCGACCGGGACTCGATCGGACTGTTCCAGCAGCGCCCCAGTCAGGGCTGGGGCACCCCTGCACAGCTCTCCGATCCCGCCTACCAGACCCGCAAGTTCTACGACAAGCTGCTCACCATCGACGGCTGGCAGACGATGCGCCTCACCGAAGCCGCCCAGGCCGTCCAGATCTCAGCCTTCCCGAACGCCTACGCCAAGCACACCACCTCCGCCACTCGTCTCGTCGAGGCCCTGAGCACCCCGGCCCCCTGCGTGTCCGAGGGCTGAGCGCTCCGGCCCCGGGGTGTCCGAGGGCTGAGCGCCCGGCCCCGCGTGTTAGGCAGCCGAGCGCCCGGGCCCCGCGCGTTAGGCGGCCGAGCGCTCACCCGGCGCTTCAGGCGGCCGAGCTTCCGCCCCGCGCGTTGAAGGGCTGCTGCCGGTCGGCTGTCAGGTGTGAGTCCTGTCGTAGCGCTGAGCGCCCCGGACCGGGCTGCCGCACGCCTCGCAACGCGTGTGGACGGTCAGGCGCCGCTGAAGCCCGAGCGCCAGGAGCAACAGCCCGGCCCCGGCGACTGTGACGAGCACGGCCGTCGCGGCCAGCGAGGAGTAGGTCACGTTCCACTCGCCGTAGAGGTTGCCGGTCAGTGTGCGCGTCAGCTCCTGAAGCGTGATCAGGCCGATCGGGCCCAGCAGGATCAGCAGCGCCCAGCCGCCGCGGCCGTGCCCGGTCACCCCGAGGCCCACCGCGATCGCGATCGCCACGGCCAGCAGGATCAGCCCGGTCGCTGTCATCGTGTAGGTGCCCGACTCGCCGAGGTAGCCGATGGCGTAGTCGAACCCGGGCCGGCTGATCGCGGCCGCCGCCGCTCCGGCCGCGAGGGGCAGCAGCCGCTCGATCAGGGAGAGGCGACCGGTGCCGAGGGCCAGGAACCCCAGCGCGAACTGCGGCAGCAGCACGTAGAGCGGCGGCCGGTACACCCCGGTGACGGCGGAGAGCGGCACCACGGCCACCGTCGCCAGCAACGCGACACCGATCGCCGCCCGCGACCACTGTGGGCGCACCGAGAACAGGAAGGCGGCCAGGAGCCACACCGCCCACACGATCGCTCCGAGCGAGGAGAACGGGCCGAACCGAGGGATCTCCCACGTGATGTCCGGCGGCAGGGGAGCCGACTCGACGACCGCCCAGATCGCGGCGAGCGCTGTCGCCGTCGCCATGGCGAGCAGCCCGGCGAGGCGCAGGCCGGGGCGCAGCTCGGTGACCTCGGTGGCCCGCAGATGCTGTCGCGCCCCGCCCGTGGCCAGGTCGGCCACGTCGCGCGGTGATGGTCGTCGTTTGCCGGGCGGCGCGAGCTCGAGATAGGTGCCGACGATCTCGGCCTCTCGCTCGTGCCGGTAGCCGGCGGGGTAGAAGAGCCGGACCAGGAGCTGATAGCGGTGTTCGAGGGTGCTCATGCCCATCCTTCGTTGAGCCGGGGGATCTTGCGCAGGCGTTCGGTGGCCGCCTCGACGTTGCGGCGCATGCGTTCGGTCTCTTCCACAAGGGTCTGGCCGCCCTGTTCCGACAGCCGGTAATACCGGCGCAGCCGGCTGTCGACCACCTCCTCGTGGTCGACCTCGACCAGGCCGGCGTCGACGAGCCGGTCGAGCGCGCCGTACAGCGTGCCCGGCCGCAGCGTCACCCGCCCGTCGGACAGGCGGCTCACCTCGGTGATGAGGCCATAGCCGTGCAGAGGCTCGCCGGCGAGGGCGGTCAGGATCAGGAAGGTCGGTTCCCGCAGCGGTGTTTCCACGTCCCGTAATATATCGGCTGCGAGGGTATAGTGGAAGCCGGCGAGCGAATGACCCAGCTGAACGGGGGTACAAGCCATGCATGAGCGACGAGAGGACCGCAGGCGGCGCCAGCACCGATCAACACGTCACGGGTGTGGAGGAGACCGGCGAGTTCACCACCGACAAGGCGCCGACCGACGCCACCCCGGCCGACGGCAGCACGAACGCCGGTATCAACGAGACCAAGGCGAACGCGGAGGAGGAGCCGCCCGATTAGGAGCGGGCGACGAGCGGCAGCCGCACCAGCACCGTCGACCCCGGCCCGTCGTGGTCGACCAGTTCGATGCTGCCGTGGTGCTTGCTGACCACCGCGCGGCTCAGCGTCAGCCCCAGGCCCGTGCCCGGGATGGCTTTGTCGCGGGTGCGCGCCGTCCGGTAAAGCCCGGTGAACATCTTGTCCCGTTCGTCGTCCGACACGCCCAGGCCGGCGTCCGAGACGGCCAGCTCGGCCGCGTGCCCGGTCGCCCGCAGGGTCACCCCGATGTGGCCGCCGTCCGGGCTGTACTTGACCGCGTTGCCGAGCAGGTTGTCCACCACCTGCCGCAGCCGCTTGCGGTCGCCGGGCAGCATCAGCTGGTCCGGCAGCTCGTCCTCGATCACCAGCGGGGCGCCGTCGACCGCGGCCCGCGCCTTGGCCACCGAGTCGCGCACCACCTCGGCCAGGTCCATCGGCATCAGCTGCACGTCGGCGTGCCCGGTGTCGAGAGCGTTCAGCTCCATCAGCTCGTTGATGATGTCGCGCAGCGAGTTCGTGTTGCGCTCGATCACTTCCAGCAGGCGCGGTCCGTCCGTGACCAGCGACTTCTCGTCCGCCTCGCGCAGCAGCTCTGTGTAGGCGCTGATCGACGTCAAGGGTGTGCGCAGCTCGTGGCCGACGAGCGCCAGGTACTCGTTCTTCGTACGGATGAGTTGTCGTTGAAGGTCCTCGACAAGCCTTTTCTCCACGAACTGGCCGATGTGCGCGGCGATCCCCGACATCAGGGCCAGCAGCTCGTCCTCCGGATCCTCGACCGTGTCGGCGAAGACGGTGAGCACGCCCAGCGTCTCAAATCCCTCCCGCACCGGGATTGCCAGCGCTGTGTGCAGCCGCGACGTCATCGCCGTCTCCTCCGAGATCAAGCTCTGCGGCTGCCCCACGTCGCGGATCCACAGCGGCTTGCCGACCTGCCACGACCGCCCGGCCAGGCCGGTGCCATAAGGAAGGTCGACCGGCGTCTCGATGTCCTCCTGCCAGCCCGGGGCGCTCCACCGGGCCGCCGAGCGCACCACCGCGGCCGCCTTGTCGACGAGCCAGAGCTCGGCGTGCACCCAGTCGAGCGTGCTCACCACCGACTCGAGCACCCGCGGGCCGGCCGCCTCGATGCTGGGCGCCTCGGCGAGCGCGGTGATCACCGCCAGCTCGCACGTGCGGAACCGTTCCACCCGGCGCCGCCGGGTCACGTCCTGCACGGCCTGGACAGCGCCGACAGTGTTCCCGTCCGGGCCGACGATCGGGTGCGCGTCGACCAGATAGTGCCGCGAGCGCCCGTGCTGCCCGTGCAGCACCACCTCGGCGTCGGCCACGTGGTTGCCGCGCAGCGCCCGGAAAAGGCCCAGGTCGGCCCGCCGGATCGGCTTGCCGTCGGCGTCGGTGAGCTGGTCGAGCGTCTCGTCGGAGAGCCCACTCTCGCCCCACAGCTTGCGCATCCGCTCGTTGACGAAAACGATCCGCCCCTCGTCGTCGCACGCGGTCACCCCGTCGTGGAGGCTGTCCAGCACGGCGTCGAGAAACCGGCGCTGCCGGTCGATCTCGTAACGGTTGAGCTGCTCGGTGATCAGCAGGGTGCTGACCTGCGCGGCCTCGGCCACCGAGGCGATGTCCGCGGCCGACCACTGCCTCGGCTTTTCGTCGACCGCGCAGCAGATGCCGAGCACGGCACCGGTCTGGTCGCGGATCGGATGACCCAGGTAGGCCCCGTTCGACTCCAGGCTGTCCGCCGGCACGCGATCGTCGGCCCGCACGTCGTCGATCACCAGCGGGGCGTCGCCGCTGACCACGAGACCGGCCAGGGAGTCCTCGAGGGGCGTGTCGGCGACGTCCTCCCACGGGATCTTGAGCCCGTAACCCCCGTACAGCCGAAGCTTGCCGCCCTGCACGAAATGGATGAGCCCGACCGGAGCGTGCGCGGCCCGTGCCACCAGCGCCGCCAGTTGATCGGCGGCCCCACTGGTCAGCACGCCACGATGCAACTCGCCCACCTGCTGCATGAGCCCCTCGGGCCGCCACGGCAGTCCACCCCCGGCCCCGGCGGTCGGCTCAGTCGCCGTCTCTCCGCCGCTCAGGCCAGGGTCGTCTCGCCGCATCGCCTACCTTCCGGCCCGCCTCCGTTCCCTTCACCCTATAAGGTGCCAATAGCCAAAAAGACCCAATTCCGGTTGTACGAGGTCAGCGCGCACCCGTCATGCGCGGCGGCGGTAACGCAGGTCCGCGATGGGCCGTCCCGCCTGCGTGCCCCGGCGCTCGAACTTGGTCTCCGGCCGGTCACCGCGGTCGGTGTCGAGCCGTTCCAGCCCCGGGTCCGCGTCGAGCGTCTCGGCCATCGCCTCGGCGTAATGCGGCCAGTCGGTCGCGCAGTGCAGCACCCCGCCCGGGCGGAGTCGTTCGCGCAGCAGGGCCACGTTGTCAGGCCGTACGAGACGCCGTTTGTGATGCCTTGCCTTGGGCCACGGATCCGGGAAGAAGATGTGGACGGCGGCGAGAGACCCTGGTGCGAGCCGGTGGACGAGCTCCATGGCGTCGCCCCGGGCCACCCGCAGATTGGTCAGGCCGAGCTCGCCGGCCAGCGCGAGCAGGTTCCCGATGCCCGGCGTGTGCACCTCGATGCCCAGATAGCCGCGCTCGGGGTCGGCCGCCGCCATGGCCGCCATGGTGTCGCCCATGCCGAAGCCGATCTCCAGCACCACCGGCGCGTCCCGCCCGAAGAGCTCGGGCAGGTCCAGCGGCGTGCGGTCGCCGTCCTCGACGGTCAGCCCGATGCTCGGCCACAGCTCGGCGTGGGCGTCGGCGTGCCGCGCGCTCATGCGGCCGCGGCGCGGATGAAAGGTCCGGATGGGTGGATGTTCCTGCACCACACCAGTTTTTCAGGCGCTGACGTCGATCCGGCGAGCGGCCGTCGTCTGGGCGAGATAGGCCAGGGCCTTGTCCATGTACGGCGCCACCGGATTGGGGCCGCCCGTCCGCTCGTACCGCCGGTTGAGGTCCTTGACGTAGAGCGCCGACGCCTCCTGACCCGGCGCGAGCCGCCCCGCCGCCCGCTCGGCCGCGATGATCGCCGCGAAGGCCGTCGGGTGGTCCTTGGCCGGGTCGAAACCCGGCCCCACCCGCTGCCCCGTCACCTGGAAGATCAGCTCCCGGTCGGCTCCGGTCAGCGCGTCGAAGTCGCTGCGCGGTGCCGCGGGCTTCTCCGCCCGGGCGGCGCGGTGCACAGGAGTGACCGGGGGGTGCGGGGTGCGTGCGGTGCCGAGACCGGAGACGCTCATGAAACTCCTCCATCAGAAAGCCGCGGCCGGTCGCAACCTCGTCGCGATCGGTCGACACCCTCATCGGCAACCTCCGCCGACCTGCTTAGCCCCACCGGCCCCGGAGCGCGGGCCGTCAGGGGCTCAGCGCGCCGGCCGCACCGTTCGCAGCAAGCTCGCGGCAGCGGTGGCTCAGCGCACCGGCTGCACGCTCGGCTGCGACCCCGAGCGGAACGGCTTGCGCGTCCCGTCGCTCAGGCCGACCACCATCACCCACGAGCCGCCCGCGTTCTGCCCGGTCGCCACGGCACGGGCCTTGTCGACGTACGCCATCTCGCGGTCACCGGCGCCACCGACGGTCCGCTTGGCCCGCGTGGTGGTGTCGTATTCGACGAGGTGCACCGGCTCGTTCTGCGCCTGCGTCTCACCCTCCTGGTAGGCGGTCCAGGCCAGCTTCTTGCCGTCCTGCCGCCAGCTGGGCACGACCGCGAACCCCCGGTTCTGCAGCGACCCGCCCCCGTACGCCGCCACGGTCTGCTCCCCGCCGGTGGCCACGGTCCCCACACTCAGGCAGGCGTCGTAGACCGACTCGCAGCTCCCACCCCGAAACGCCACCTGCTTGCCGTCCGGCGACCAGGCCACCGCGTCATCCGCGGCCAGCCGCTCACTGAGCGACCCGGCCCGGGACGTCACCGGCGCCGGCTCCGCCGGCAGGTCCTCCCCGCGACAGTCCCGCGGGAACAAGACCTCGGGCTGCGCCTTGGCTTTAACCGCAATCCGGTAAACCCCGGGCCCACCCGAGCAGGACAGCGACGAGAACGCGATCCACTTCCCGTCCGGCGACCACGAGGGCCCCGCCGCCGGCCGGGTGGTCAGCCGCCGCTGCCCACTCCCGTCCGCGCGCATGACCCAGAGCAGCCCACCCTTGAGATAGGCGATCTGCTTCCCGTCCGGCGCCCACCGGGGCCGAGCTTGATCGCCCCCGCTGGTGAGCCGCTTCTCCGACCCACCCTTGCTGACGTAGATGTCCCCGCCCCGCACGTAGGCCACCAGGCTCGGCAGGCTCATAGTGCCGGCAGCCGACGCGCCAGCCGTCGCCGCTACCTCGTTCGCGCGCGCCACCGCCGGTTGCACCAGCGTGCCCGCCGCAACGCCCGCCATCGCCAGGCCCACTACTCGACCGAATGCTCCCATGACGAACGCCCCCCGACGCACCTCTGCCGCGCTGTACACCGAGAGCATCGTCGCAACCGTTCTGCACCTAAGACATTCCTCAACGGAAACCCCGAAAAATCCCCCGGACGGCAGCGATCGGGGGTAGCGGCACGCCCGCCACGAGAATCGCCACAGCCGCGAACGACGGCATGCACGAGATCGACGATGCGGAGCGGCGCCGCAGCCGTCGGAAAGGGGGCGCCGCGCTGACCCGACCACAACGGCGCCCGCGCGGCCCAGCGAGAGCCGGCGCTGTCCACCGCGGTTCGGTGCGGCGCAGCACGGTTCGGCGCGCAGGGGTGCTGGGCCCGGCAACGGACCGGCGCATGGCAGCGGCGCCGCGATCCTCAGGCCCACCACGTAGGAGAAGCCGACGCGGCCCAGCGCGGGCAGCGGGCGGGACGGCGCGGCGCGGTGCGGCGGCCGCGCGGGGCGGTGCGGCGGCGGCGCGGGGCGGTGCGGCGGCGCGGGGCGGTGCGGCGGCGCGGTTCGGTGCGGCGGCGGCGCGGGGCGGTGCGGCGGCGGCGCGGGGCGGTGCGGCGGCGGCGCGATGTGGTGGCGGGCGGCGGCGCGGGGCGGTGCGGCGGCGGCGCGGTGCGGCAGCGGGTGAGTGGCCAGGTGGGGCGGCGGGAGGCCCGGTGGTGGCGCGGGGGCAGCGGAAGGCCCAGTGGTGATGTGGTGCGGGGTGTGGTGGGTGGCTGGGTGGGTGGGGCGCGGCCGCCCCGGAGGACTTGGGCGGTCGGGAGTGGGGCGGCCGCGGGACGGTGGGTGGGTGGGTCAGGCTGGGGCGCCCCACATGGTGGTGAAGGCGGCGGCCTCGCCGGAGAGCCACGCCTCGATGTCGTTGGGCTTGGCGGAAGGGTCCATGCGGTGGGTGGTGCCGCGGCGGAGGTCGACCAGGACCGGCTCGGCGTTGGGGAGGATCTGGTCCATGTGGCGGGCCATCAAGTGCAGCGTGGCCGTCACGGCCTCGGGGGTGGGCGGGTCCTCGTCGAAGTGGAGGCGGACCGCCTCGCGGCGGCCGTCTTCGTAGCGGAGGCCGAAGTGAGGGTTGATTTTCACGGCCAGGGGGCCGACGGTGGCCAGGGCGTCGCGGGTCTGTGCCAGGCCGACCTGCTCGGGGTCGCCCAGTGACGTCAGGTAGGTCTTGGCGCCGGCGCTGACCGACTCGTACAGCGGCTTCCAGCGCTCCTTGACCAGATCGACCACGCCGGACAGGTAGCTGCCGCCGGTGCGGAAGGCGATGTCGGCCTTGAGCGCCTTGACGAGCTGGCCGTGCGGGTTGAAGCCGGAACGGCGCTCGCGTGCGCGCCGCAGACCGCCGACGAAGGTGGCCTTGGCCGGGCCGGTGCGAGTCACATAACGGGTGAAACCGAGCATGGTCGCATACGGCGGGATGACGGGCACGGGGTTGGTCGAGGGAACGCTCAGCACGGACGAGTTCACGTCGATCTCCTAAACTCGAGCACCCGAAACAGGCTGAAGATCAGCAGGTCAGAGGGCCTCTTTCGTACATACATTCTAATCGACGGGTACGACATTCCCAAGCCCGGGCGCGGGCACAATGGTCGATATGTCGGTGGATGCCGTGAAGAACTTCGGTGACGAGCTGCGACGCCTCGGGCTGGCCACCGATCTGATGGTCGCGGGCTCCCTGGCGACCGGCGACTACGTGCCGCACGTCAGCGATCTCGACCTCGTGGCACTGGTTGCCGGGAGCCCGCAAAGACCACAAATCACCCGGCTCCACCGGCGGGTCGACCGCGAGGAGCGGTTGAATCTCGGCTGTGTCTATGTGGACGTCACGACCGTCGGCGACGTCGGAAAAACGCACCCGACCTGGACCCACGGTCGCCTGGTCGACCGGATCCTGTCCGGAGTGACCCGGGCCGAGCTGGCCCGCCACGGCTACGCGGTCTTCGGCCGGGAACCGCTCGAGGTCTTTCCCGCGGTCACCGCCGATGACATCCGGGACGCCGCGCGGGCCGAGCTCACCGGATATTGGGCCTGGGCGGCGCGCCGGCCCTGGCTGTGGCTCGATCCGGAACTCGCCGATCTCGGGCTGACCTCGATGGCCCGGGCCCGGCACGCGCTGGAGCGCGGGGAACTGCTGACCAAGAGCCGGGCCATCGGCGAGGCGCGCGCCCCGCACTGGCTGCGTGAGCAGCTACGCGCGCGACGGCAGGGCCGCCGGATCGCCTCGCCGCGGGTGCGAACGGGGTGGATCGCGTGGCGCGACGCCAGGCGTACGGTCGCTCAATGGCCCTGATCCGTGTTGATTTCGCCTCTGAAGCCCTGGAGCTGGACACCTCGATGACCGTCGTGCTGCCCGAGGAAGGGGTGGCGCCGCCGCCGCTGCTCTACCTGCTGCACGGGCTCACCGATGACGACACCGCCTGGACGCGGTTCACCTCGATCGAGCGGTACGCGACCGCGCACGGGCTCGCCGTTGTCATGCCGCAGGTTCATCGCAGTTTCTACGCCGACGAGGCGTACGGGATGAAGTTCTGGACCTTCCTCAGCGACGAGCTCCCGCGGCTCGTGCACCGGTTCTTCAAGGTCACCGATCAACCGCGGGAGACGTACGTCGCCGGGTTGTCCATGGGTGGCTACGGCGCCCTCAAGTGGGCGTTGCGACAGCCCGAACGGTTCGCGGCCGCGGCCAGCCTTTCCGGGGCGCTCGACCTGGCCTACCTGCAGGAGAACGACGACCGGCCGCACATTCGCGCCCTGATGAGCCGGGTCTTCGCCGGCCGCGGGACCGATGGGACCGACGACGACCTGTTCCACCTGATCCGCGGGGCGCGCGCGGAAGAGCTGCCGCGGCTGATGCTGCGCTGCGGCACCGAGGACCATCTGGCCAAGCTCAACGAGCGCTTCGTCGGGGCGTGTGCCGACGCGGGAGTGACGCTGGACTCAGCGTTCACTCCCGGCGATCACGATTGGGCCTACTGGGACCGGGAGATTCAGGAGGTCCTGAGCTTTTTCATGAATCGTCGCGGCCCTGCTCGGCCAGGAAGCGCTCCAGTTCCGCCCCCAGCTCCTCGGCCGTAGGCAGCGGACGATCCGTGTCGGCGAGCAGGTTGGTCTCGCGGCCGCGCAGGAAGGCGTCGTACTGCGCCTCGAGCGAGGCCACCAGGCGGGTCGCCTGCTCGTCGTCGGCGATCTGCTTGTCGACGTCGTCGCGGACGGCCCGGGCCGCCTCGCGCAGGTCGCCGGTCGGCAGGGCCAGGCCGGTGCCCGAGGAGAGCGAGTCGAGCAGCAGCTCGGCCGCCGCCGGATATGTCGTCTGGGCCAGGTAGTGCGGGACGTGGGCCGCGTAGCCCATCGCGCTGTGGCCGGCCTCGCCGAGCCGGAACTCGAGCAGGCCGCCGACGCTGCCGGGCACCTGCACCCGCTGCAGCCACGGCTCGCGGTCGCCGAGCAGCGACTTGTCGGTGGCGTGGGCGGTGACGCTGCCGGGGCGGGTGTGCGGCACGGCCATCGGAATCGCGTTCAGCCCCACTGTCACCCGGACGCCGAAGCGCTCGGTCAGCGCGATCACCGCGGTGATGAACCGCTCCCACTGCAGGTCGGGCTCGGGCCCGGTGAGCAGGAGGAACTCGGTGCCCAACTGGTCGCGTACGAGATGAAGGGCCAAGGTCGGCTCCTCATAGCTCTCCCAGTGGTCCTCAACGAAGATCATCGGAGGGCGACGAGAGCGGTAGTCGAGGAGCTGGTCGACGTCGAAGGTCGCGATCACGCGGCTCTCGAGGCTGTCGAGCAGACTTTCCCGGGCCAGCTGGATCGCGCTGCCCGCGTCGACGAACCCGGTGAGCGCCTGAACGAGGACCGGCTCGTCGAGCTCGGGCAGGTCGTCGGCCAGCTCGTAGAGCTCGTGTGGGTCGAGCACGTCGAACGCCTCCTGTTGTGGACCAAAGCGGGGTACCCGGTGCGAACAAGCCTGCCCCGGCTTTCATTCCGCGCGACCGGCATGTGCCCGTCGACACATGAAAAACGTACCGAATCGGTGATGTGCCCCTGACCTTCGGGCAGAGAAGATCTCGGACAAGGCACAACTGAAGATCCGCTCTCGCGTGCACGTGCATCCGCACGGCACAATGGCACAGGAACGTTCCCTTCCCCCCTCGGAGCGATCTGTGACCGAAGCCCCGCAACGTCCCGTACTCGCCGAAACCGCCGAACCCCCCGGCTCCCTCTGGTCGCGCATGAAGGCCGACCCGCAGTACGCGCCGGAGCACCTCGCCCTCGAAGCCGTCCGCCGCCTCGGGCCCGAGGCCGCCGAGTGGACGCGCCTGACCCGCGCCGACCACCCCGAGCTGACCCCCGACCAGCTCGCCGACCTGGCGATCAAGAGGTTCACCACCCTCGCCCGCATCTCCGGGGCCGCCGCGGGCGCCACCGGTCTGCCCGGCGCGGTCCTCGACGTCGGCGTCCTCGCCTGGAATCAGGCTCGCATGGTGCTGCATGTGGCCGCCGCCTACGACCACGATCCGACAGCCCCCGAACGCGCCACCGACCTGCTGGTCCTCCAGCGCGTGCACAAGGCCGCGCAGACCGCCCGCCTGGCCCTGGGCGTCGCGGCCGGCCGTGAGCGGGCCAGCCGTCTGCTCGGCGAGGCGACCGCCCGTCCGCTCAGCGGCGCGATGGTCCGGCTCGGCGTCAAGCTGGCGGGCATGGCCGGCGTGCAGAGCGCCAAGAAGATCTTCGCCAAGATGATTCCGGGCGCGGCCGTGGTGCTGGGCACGTGGGCCAACTCGGCGGCGACGAAGAATTTGGCCGTACGCACCCGCGAGCTCTACCGACGCGACTAAGAAGACGCCGTCCCCGGCCGAACGGAACCCCTGACGGGAACCGAACGGACGGAGGCTGCGAGTGCGTCGTCGTTGGCTGGGCACGGTGGGACTGGGCACGCTGGCGCTGATGCCGTTGCTGGCCGCATGCGGCGGCGGCGACAGCACGTCGACCGCGCAGCCCACTCCGGGCACGACCTTCGTCCGCGTGGCCAACGGCAGCGCGACACCGTCCCCGGTGGTGACCGGCGCCAAGTCGACCGCGACCCCGTTCCCCACCGGCTTCCTGCCGCTGCCGAGCACGACGCCGACGCCCACCCCCAAGGGCTCGTTCTCGTGCCCGCCGAACAAGCAGAACCCGATCAACGGCGCCACCGCGGTCGCGGGAGCGACGTCGGCCACGGTCACCTGGTACAACCCGGGCGGCGACAACCTGGTCGACTACCGGGTGACGGCGATCAGCCACGACGCCATGCTCGGCGAGCAGCGCGACATCGGCTGGACGGTCGTCACGCCGGGCCCCGCCTGCGAGATGATGAGCGCCACGGTCACCGGCCTCGACCGCTCGACCCGCTACGAGTTCTCGGTCGACGCGGTCACGACCCGCCTGGGCAGCGACGGCACGATCGCCAAGACGGTGGCCCGCTCCGAGGTGGTCAGCACAACCGCGTGAGAGGGGCGTAACCGCGCGCCCGAGCCCGCCCGATGTCCAGCACCAGACCATCAGTGACTTGATCGATTGAGTACGGGGTGAGCACCGGCTCGCGCCGCAACGAGCTCACGGCGGCGACAAGCCGGGCGGCCCCGGCGGGCACATGCCGCACGGGCACCCCGAGCACGGCCCGGACGGCGGCGTCCCGCCGGTAGACGACGTCGTCGGCGATGTTGTAGGCACCGGCCTCCCAGCGGTGGGCGGCCAGGCAGGCGCCGGCCAGGTTGCCGACAGCGGTCAGGCTCAGCGGAACATCGGGCCCGGGCAGCCAGGCGAAGCCACCACGGACGGTCTTCCGCAGGCGGGGCAGCAGATGAGGATCGCCGTCCCCGTAGACGGCGCGGGGCCTCAGCACGACCTTCCCGGCCGCGAGGGCGAGGCGTTCGCCGGCGGCTTTGGTACGCCCGTAGGCGGTCCGCTGCCGGTCGGTGGGCCGGTCCTCGGTGACCGGGCCGTCGTAGGGCCCCGGCCGGTAGACGCTGGCGCTGCTGACCCACACCACGGGCCGGTCACCGGCGGCGGCGAGAAGCCGTTCGGTCCCTTCGACATTCACACCGTGAAAATCCCCGCGCCGAGAGTCTCCGACGGCGGCGGCCAGGTGCAGCACGACGTCGATATCGGAAAAGTCGGGAAGGCTCTGGGTGGCATCCCAGGGGATGTGCCGGCCGACCGGCCCCGGCCGCCGCCCGTAGCAGCTCACCGCATGCCCTTCCGCCGCCGCGAGCCGAGCCACGGCCGAACCGCAGAACCCGCTGGCCCCCGTCACCGCGACCCTCATCCGAGGCCACCTGCACGGTCCGCATCGCCGACATGCCGCTCGCGCGTGTGTGCGCAGCCGGCATCGCCCGAATGCGCATCGCTCCGGCCTGCGCCAAGTTCATCGCTTGCATGCGCTCCGCGCGCTGCGCTCTCATCGCCGGACAGCGCCTCCGATCCAGCCGGGTGAGGCGATACGGGTGCGGGCCGCTCATCGCTTGCATGTGTTTTGAGCAGAGGGTGGTGAGATCGGTGCGCTTGGGGCATGGGTCGATGGGGTTGGCCGGTCGGGTGGAGGGGCTGGCTTCCGTGCGCGTCGGGCCTGCGCTGCTGAGGAAGCCGGGATGCGTCGGCGGAGGGGCTGAGGGTTGCTCGGATGGTCAAGGAACGCCAACCCGGCAGGGCGGATCGGCGGTCGGCCCGGGACCGGACGACGGTGGGGCGGTAGGGGGCCAGGGCGGCCAGGACGTCCTCCATCTGGGTGCGGGCGAGGCGGGCGCCGGGGCAGGCGTGCGGGCCGGCGCCGAAGACCAACTGGGAGATGTGCGCCGGCGCCGGGTCGGCCGGGCAAGGGTCGCTGCGGTGGGCGCCGGCCGCGTGGCGGGCGATCAGCAGCATGCGGTCGCCGGGGCGTACCGGGCAGCCGCCGACCTCGGCCCCGGCCGCCGCCACCCGCGGCAGCAGGGGAGTGGGCGCGGTGACCCGCAACAGTTCGTCGGCCAGTGCCGCCGACGAGGCGTGCTCCCAGAGTCCGGCGTCGCACGCCCACGCCACCGCCCGCGGAATGGCCGCCACGGTGGTGTTGATCGCTGCGACGGCCAGCATCGCCGCGAGCGCCACGTCGTCCCGGTCGGTTGCCGCAGTCCGCGGTGCGCCCGCAACGCCCCGGCTGGTCTTGCCGCGTGGGCAGGCCTCATGCCGTCGGCCGGCTTCGTCGAGGTCGAGCGCGGCGGACTGTCGGGTGACTCGGTCGAGGTCGAGCGCGGAGAACTGTTCTTTCGGACTGAGCAGGTTGAGCAGTTCGGTGGCGGCTCTCTCGGCTGATTGTTCGGCCCTTTTGGGGGCTAGGCCGGGCAGGTGGGCGCGGGCCGCGGCGGCGGCTGCCTTCCGGGCGGCCGCGGCCAGGGCCATCGGGTCGACGTCGATCTTCAGGAGGGCCGCGGCGGTGGCGCCGGCGATTTCGGCGGTCAGGGGGACCAGGTCGAGGTCTTTCCCGGTAGCCAGCTCCGGCAGGCGTTCGGCCAGCAGGGTGGTCCAGATCGGGCGGAGGCGGGCCACGCCGGCGGCGCCCAGCAGGCCGGCGGTGTCGCGGCGGGTGTCGCGGTGCTCCTCGCCCTGCTGGTCGAATAGCGCGCCTCGGCCCGCCAGCGAGCCCGCGGCGCCACCGGTCGTGCCTTCGGCCGTGCGGTCCAGGGGGACTTTGGTCAGGGCCTTGCGGTACGCCTCCCGGTCGTGCACCAGCACGTTGCCGCCGAGCCGCAGCGCCGGGCGATGGCGGGTGGCGGCCAGCAGCGCGAACAGGATCGGATGGCCGGCCAGGTAGACCCGCCGATCACGGCTGCGGGCGCTCACCGGCGGGCCGCCAGCAGGGCGGTGGCCCGGCGGTCGGGTTTGCGGGAGCGGCCGGCCAACGGAATCTCGGCGAAGACGAGCCGGTCGGGGCGGGCCGAGCCCATGCGGGCCAGCGGGTCGCGCAGGGCGGCCCGCACCGAGCGCTGGTCGGCTCCGGCCGAGGTCTGCACCACGGCCACCACCTGTTCGTCGCCGTCGCCGGCCGGGACCCCGACCAGCAGGGCCAGTTCCACGCCGGCGATGTGCAGGGACGGCTCGTACAGGCCGGGATAGATGTTCTCGGCCCTGCGCAGGATCATGTCCTTCGCCCGGCCGCCCAGGACGATCGAGTGATCGTCCAGCACCCGGCCCATGTCGCCGGTCGCCACCCACGCGAAGGGGTCCTCGCCCAGGTAGCGGTCGGCCGCGGTCGGGCCGGCGAGGAACAGCGCACCGTCGTCGCCGACGCGGGCGGTGACTCCGGGGAGCAACGGGCCGACCAGGTCGCCGTCGCCGGTGAAGGACGCCTTGGCCGATTCCTCGACCGCGGCGGCCGGGAAGACCTCGGTCAGCGCGTAGACGCCCCACGCCTCCGAGGCGCCCGAGCGGCGTACGGCCGAAAGCAGTGAGGCGCTGACGGGTGCCGAGCCGCTGTAGACGCGCCCGGTGAAGCGAGCGCCCGCGGCCAGCCCCGCACGGACCTGCGGCGGGGTCAGATAGGTGGCCTGCGGGTTCAGCTCCCGGACCTGGCGGGCCAGGGCGCGCCGCGACGGGAAGGCCACCGGGGCGCCGCCGGCCAGCGAGGGCACCAGCACGAAGAACGTGCCGCCCAGCACCGGGGCGCCGGGCACCGGGCGGACCAGGTCGCGGACGGCCGTCATGCCGGCCGAGATCGAGCGGCGGGTGTGCACCACGGCTCTCGGGCGGCTCGTCGTGCCCGAGGTGAAGACGATCACGGCGTCGCCCTCACCCTCGTACGGCTGGGGGAGACGGCCCGGAAGGGGGCGCAGCGCCGGCGGCGAACCGGGAAGCCGGCGGCCGACGGTTCTCACCGGCGCTATCGCGCCGAGCTCGGGCAGGGCGAGGTGGGCGCGCCGGGCCAGGCGGGCGGCCCATCCGGCCACGGCCTGGGCGGCGGCGTCGGCCAGCACCAGCTTGGGCGCGGCGAGGGCCAGGCGGGCCCGCAGGACGTCCGGGCCGGCGGTCGGGTCCAGCACGGCGATGCGAAGACCGAGGTGGTACGCGGCCAGCAGTATCGCCAAGGAGCGCGGCCCCGGCCGTACGGCCAAGGCAATGGTGTCGCCCGGGGTGAGATGAGCCAGGGCCACGGCGTAACCGCGGACGAGCCCGGCCAGCTCACCTCGGGTCGCGCCGGGCAGCGCGGGCCGGTCGTCGCCCTCGCGCAGGGATTCGATCAGTTCGGCGAGCATCGGCGAGGGCTCCGGGCGTCGGGAAGACGGAGGTGAGGCGGGGAAGGCGAGCATCGGCGAGGGCTTCGGGGATCGCGGAGGGAAAACATAGGGGAGGCGGGCATCAGCGCGGATCCGCCGTTCGGAGGCCGCTTCCGCGGTCCAGGTACCACTTGGCGGTGCCCACGACGCCGTACGCCCGAATTCGTCGTGTGGAATTGGCGACGACCATCTCGCGGCTGTGGGTGATGGCGTGGGTGGTGCGCCGGACGCGGTTGAGGAAGGTGCGGTCGGTGGGGGAGGGGCGGCGCGGCATGCCGCCGCACGCCTCGTAGAGCTCGGCCGTGATGGCCATGTTGTTGCCGGCGTGCATGCGGTACGGGGCCTTGAACTCCGGTTTGCGGTGTGCCGGCCTGATGCGGCCGAAGAAGGCGGCCAGGACGACCAGCAGGCGGAAGAAGGCGCGGCCGGCGGGGCCGTGCTCGTCCGCCCGAGCGGTGATCTTGCCGCAGGCCATGCCGTTGCTCGTGGTCAGCGCCTTGCGGGCGGCGGCGACCCAGCCGGGTGCGGGAAGGCAGTCGGCATCGGTGCGGGCCAGGTGGACGGCGCCGGACGCGATGGCGTGCCGAAATCCGGTGTCGACCGCACAGCCGACGCCCTTGTCGGTCTCGATCAGCAGCTGGACCGGGAACGGCGCCTCGAAGGAGCGGACCACCGATGCCGTGCCGTCGCTGGAGTTGTTGTCCACGACCAGCAGGGTGAAGTCGATGTCGGTCTGTGCCGCCAAAGCGTCCAGTGTCGCCTTTATCCGGCTTTCTTCGTTGTACGCGGGCACGACCACCCAGAGAGCGGCGCTCACGAGACCTCCCACACCATGGTCATGAGGCTGACGCCGCCGCCGAGGCCGACCAGCAGCACGCGGTCGCCCGGGTTGAGATCCGGATATGTGCGGGCGAGTTGCACACCCAGCGTGGCCGAAGCCATGTTGCCGAGCTCGTCGACCGTGACCACGAGCTTGTCCTGGGGAACACCGGTGACCTCCACGAAGCGCGACAGGTAAGGCAGCGTCACCTGGTGCACCAGCACCTTCGCATATGAGTCCCAAGAATGATCGAGACGGTTCATCACTCGGGAGATCAGGCCCGGGCCGATCTCCTCGAACACCGCCCGCAGGCGGCGGCCGTCGCCGGAGAAGTACGTGTGCTCGTCGCCGCGCGGATGCCGCGACCCGCCCCCGAAGATGCCGCCGACCGTCCAGTGCTCGGAGTGGGTCTCCGCGTCCACGTCCAGAATCCCGCCGGTAGCCACCGGCTCGACCAGCACGGCCGCTCCCGCGTCGCCGAACGTATATCCGGCCAGGGCCGTACGAGCCTGGGAAAAGCTGGTCAGAGAGGGGCGCATGGCCCGGGTCGGCGTCTCCCCGGTGACGACCAGCGCGTTCCGGGCCCGGCCGGCCAGGATCATCGAGCGGGCCAGGTCGATGCCGTTGAGGAAGCTGTTGCAGGCGTTCGTCACGTCCAGCGCGTGCGCCCGGCTGCCCAGCGCGGCCTGCACCACGTGCGCGGTCGCCGGCTCGGCCATGTCGCGGGTGGCGCTGGCGAACAGCAGCAGGTCGATGTCGAGCGGATCGCGGCCGGTGTCGGCCAGCACCTTGGTCGCGGCGTCGACGGCCAGATCCGACGCGTACTCGTCGTCGGCCGCCACCCGGCGCCGGGTGATCCCGGTCGCCTGTTCGAACATCCGCGGCGGCAGCTTCGGTGCGACCCGCCGCTGCAGCTCCGCGGTGGTGACCTCGCGGGCCGGCAGGGCGTACGCGATCCCGGTTATTCCCACATTCATGGGCGACAGCCTGCCGTACGAACGTGATCGGGTCGTGAGCACGAGTACTTATAAGCTTCCCGCCATGGAGAGCATCGTCGACGTGGTCGTGTTGGTGGCGATCTCGGTGGTCGGCGCCGCTCTGGCCCGCCGCCTGGGGTTCGTCGCGCCCCTCGTGCTGTTGGTGGCCGGTCTCGCGCTGTCGTACCTGCCGGGTTTCCCCGAGGCCCATCTCGAGCCCGAACTGGTGCTGATCGGCATCCTGCCGCCGCTGCTCTACGTGGCCGCGCTGGAGACCTCGGTGCCCGCGTTCCGCCGGGCCCTGCGCCCCATTCTGCTGCTGGCCGTCGGACTGGTGCTGGTCACCGCGTTCGTCGTCGGCACCGCCGTTCACCTGCTACTTCCCGAGATTCCGTACGCCGCCTGCGTCGCTCTCGGCGCGGTCGTGGCCCCGCCCGACGCCGTGTCCGCCACGGCCATCGCGCGCCGGGTCGGCCTGCCGCGCCGGGTGGTCACGATCCTCGAGGGCGAGAGCCTGCTCAACGACGCGACCGCCCTGGTGATGGTCCGCATCTCGGTCGGCGCGCTGGCCGGGGCCGCGGTGGGCTTCTGGCCGATCGCCGGCGAGGTGGCGCTCAAGGCCGGCGGCGGTCTGGTCATCGGTTTCGTGGCCGCGTTCCTGGCGGCCAAGCTCCACCGCAAGATCGAGGACTCGCTGCTGGACGACGCCGTGTCGTTGCTCACGCCGTTCGTCGTGGTGATCATCGCCGAGGAGGTGCACAGCTCCAGCGTCGTGGCGGTGGTGATCGCCGGGCTCTATCTGGGCCACCGCCGCCCGTACCTGCTGTCGGCGACCTCGCGCCTGCAGATGGACGCCATCTGGCGGATGATCAACTTCCTGCTCGAGGGCGTGGTCTTCCTCATGGTCGGCCTCCAGCTGCGCAGCATCGGCGAGAGCATCGAGACGCCCGTGGGCACGACCATCCAGGTGAGCATGGCCGTGGTGCTGGCGGTGATCCTGATGCGGTTCGTGTGGATGTACCCGGCGACCTATCTGGCCCGGCTGCTGCCGAAGGTCCGCAACCGCGAGGAACGGCCGCCGGCTTCGGTGCCGACCGTCATCTCGTGGGCGGGCATGCGGGGCGTGGTGACGCTGGCCGCGGCACAGACGCTGCCGGTGCCGGGCGAGAACGGGGTGCCCGACTATCCGCGCGACCTGTTCATCTTCGTCGCGTTCGTGGTGATCGTGGTCACGCTGCTGTTGCAGGGCACGACCCTGCCGTGGCTGGCCCGGGTGCTGAAGGTCCGCGAGGACACCACCACCGAGGACGCCCTGGCCGAGGCCGGGGTGCAGCATCAAGCGAGCCGGGCCGCGCTCGAAGCACTGGAGAAACACGCCGACGGCGCGCCCGCCTCGGTCGTCGACCGGCTGCGCGCTCTGGTCGACAGCCGCTCCAACAACGCGTGGGAGCGGCTGGGCAATCAGCAGCAGGAGACGCCGTCGGCGGCGTACGGTCGGCTGCGGCGCGAGATGATCAGTGCGGAGCGGCGCGTCTTCAAGGTGGCCCGCAACGAGGGCCGCATCCCCGAAGAGGTGCTGACCCGCGCCCAGCGCGATCTCGACCTGGAAGAGTCCCAGCTGCTACGGAGTGAAGATTGACCTGCCTGCATCTCAAGGAGTCCGGCGATCCGGCGCCTCAGTCGGCGTACGAGGACGGCTGCCCCGAGTGCGTGGCCGCCGGCCATCACGACTGGGTCCACCTGCGCGTGTGTCTCACGTGCGGCAAGGTGGCCTGCTGCGACTCGTCGCCGCGGCGGCACATGTCCGCCCACCATCAGGAGTCCGGCCACCCGGTGATGCGCTCGTTCGAGCCGGGTGAGAATTGGAAGTGGTGCTTCGACGACGAGCTTCTAGGCTACTGACGTGCGCATTCTCTTCGTCGGCGCCGGCGCGACCGGCGGCTATTTCGGCGGGCGTCTCGCGGCGGCCGGCCGGGACGTGACGTTCCTGGTCCGGCCGCCGCGAGCCGCCTCGCTGAGCGAGCGTGGCCTCAAGATCATCGGACCGGACGACACGATTGCCGTACGGCCGAGGACAGTGACCGCCGGGCAGATCGACGGCCCGTACGACATCGTCGTCATCGCCGTGAAGAGCTACGGCCTCGAGCAGGCGATGATCGATCTGGCGCCCGCGGTCGGCCCCGAGACGGTCGTCATCCCGCTGCTGAACGGCATGCGGCACGTCGACGAGCTGGTGGGCGCCTTCGGCCCCACCCGCGCCTGGGGCGGCGTCTGCATGATCCACGCCAGCCTGAACGCCGACGGCGACGTGGTGCAGATGACCGGCCTGCACAAGCTGAGCTTCGGCTCGCTCGACGGCACGGAGCGGCCCGACGTCGAGGCGGCGCTCAGCGGCACCGAGTTCGACGCCTTCGCCTCACCCACGATCGTGCAGGACATGTGGGAGAAATGGGTCTTCCTGGCCAGCCTGGGCGCCGCCACCACCCTGATGCGGGCCACGGTCGGCGACATCAACCGGGCCCCCGGCGGCAACGCCTTCGGCGCCCGCATCGCCGCCGAGGCCATGGCCATCGCCACGGCCGCCGGCCACACCCCGCGCCCGGCCGCCGTGGCCGTACTGCAGAACGGCTTGTCCACCGACCAGCCCATGACCTCGTCGATGTACCGCGACATGATGGCCGGCCTCCCGGTCGAGGCCGACGCCATCCTGGGCGACTTCGTGGCCGAGGCCGACAAGCACGGCGTCCCGGTCCCGGCCCTGTCGGCCGCCTACACCAACCTCGCCATCTACTCAGCTCAGCGGGGTTAGCTGGGCCAGCACGCTCTCGGCCTCGCGGGTGACGCGGCCGGCGTCGTGGTGGCGGGCCCGGTCGTAGGTGTCGAGGGTGGCGGCGGCGATGCCGGGCCAGGCGAAGTCGTCGCGGACCTTGAGGCGGCCCCGGCGGGCCAGGCGGCGGGCGAAGTCGCGGTCGCTCAGCACCGTGTGAACCGCGTCGGCCAGGGCGCCGGGGGAGCCGGGGGTGAACTTCACGCCGGTCACGCCGTCGTCGACGATCTCGGCCAGGCCGCCCGTGTCGGCGACCGCGATCGGGGTGCCGGCGGCGGCCGCCTCCAGGGCGACCATGCCGAACGGCTCGTAGATGCTCGGCACCACGTAGCAGTCCGAGGCGCCCATCAGGGCCGTCAGGTGGTGGCCGGTCAGGAAGCCGGCGAACGTCACGCCCTCGGTGGCCAGCGCCTCCAGGTCAGCGCGGTACGGGCCGTCGCCCGCGATCACCACGCGCAGGCCTGGGTGCTTTTCCCGAAGAGCAGGGACGGCGGCCAGCAGGTGCTGCACGCCCTTCTCGTAGACGAGGCGGCCGGCGAAGCTGATCAGCGGGCCGTCCGAGTCGGCGAAGCGGCGGCGGGCCGCGGCGACCGCGCGGGGCCGGGCGAACCAGCGCAGCTCGTCCACACCGTTGTAGACGACGTCGACGCGGGCGGCCGGGACGTCGAAGAGCCGCCGCACCTCGTCGCGCATGTAGTCGGAGCAGACGATCGTGCGGACCGCCTCGTGGGCCAGCCAGCGCTCGATGTCGTCGATCGTGCGGTTGTGGGCGTGCGGCAGCCAGCCCTGGTGACGGCCCGACTCGGTGGCGTGGATGGTCGCGACCAGCGGGATGTCCAGGTGGTCGCGGACGGTCACGGCGGCGTGGGCCACGAGCCAGTCGTGCGCGTGCACGACGTCGTAGGAGCCGGTGCGGGCGGCGCGCAGGGCGGCCCGGGTCAGCGTGTGGTTGAAGGCCATGGCCCAGGCCAGCAGGTCGCCGTCGCGGACCTCGAAGCGGGGCGCGTCGTCGGGGGCGCGGATGATCCGGACGCCCTCCGCGTACTCCTCGCGCAGCGTGCCCGGGGTGTGCCGGGTGACGACCGTGACCTCGTGGCCGGCGGCGGCCAGGGTGGTGGCGAGCGCGTGGACGTGCCGGCCCAGGCCGCCGACCAGCAGCGGCGGGTACTCCCAGGAGAGCATCAGGATGCTGGTCACGGCTCGTACCTCTGTTCTGCGCGAAGTAGTTCGGCTACGGAGCGGGCGGCGAACGGGCTGCCCGTGGCGCGGTGCGGCGGGTCGCCGTCGGCGGTCTCGCTGACCGATCCCACCCCCCACTCGGACACGTGGGCCTTGAGACCGGTGAGCAGGCCGTCGGTCGGCAGGCCGGCGGCGGCGCACGCGTCGGCGTACGGCCCGATCAGCCACGGCCAGACCGTGCCCTGGTGATAGGCGATGTCGCGCTCGTCGCGGCCGCCGCGGTGCACGCCCTGATAGCCGTACTCGCTCGGCGCGAGGGTCCGCAGCCCGAGCGGCGTCAGCAGCGCCTCCCCGATCGCGAAGAAGGAGCTGCCGCGCATCGGGCCGTGCGGTAGCGACCAGGCCAGCAGCTGGTTGGGCCGCAGCGTCGGATCGTCGTGGTGAGCGCCGGCGCCCAGCGGATAGGTCGCCGCCGGACCCTCGATCACGTCGTAGAGCCAGCCCTCCGGCGCCCGGAAGCGGTCGAGGAACGCGTCCCGGGCCCGGGCGTGCCGCGCGCGCAGCGACGCGTCGTCGAGGCCCGCCTCGACGTGCAGGTCGGCCATGGCGGCCAGGGCGTTCACCCACAGCGCGTTGATCTCCACCGGCTTGCCGACGCGGGGCGTGGCCGAGTCGATGAAGCCCTCACGCAGCCGTAGCAGCCCGTCGCCGGGGTCAAGGTCGAGCGGGCCGGCGCCGCCCAGCCGTTCGCCGAGCAGCCGGCCGAGCGGCTCGATGAGTGAAGCGGCGAGATCGCTGTCGCCGGTGCGGCGCACATGCCGGTCGACCGCGTGCACCAGCCAGAGCGGCGCGTCCGGTGAGTCTCTCGGTGGGGTCCAGGTCAAAGGCGCGTTTTCCGTACGGGTGATGAGCAGCTCCCGGCCCTCGTCCTCGCGCCCGGTGTCCAGGAACAATCCCTCGTACGCGGTCATCGTGTCGCCGAGGTAGCTGCCGAACCACGGATAGCCGGCCACCACGTCCGGCCCGTCCGGCGTCCGCACGACGAAGGTGTCCGCGGCCAGCACGAGCGTCTCATCGGCCTTGGCCGCCGCGACCAGCCTCCGGGCCCGCGCCCGGGCCTCGGTGATCACCGCCGTGGCCGGCGGCGGCCGCAGCCCCAGGTCGCCCGCCCAGGCCGAGATCTCCATGCTCGCGCCTGGGTTCACCCGCGCGAAGTACGTGCCCGCGTGCCAGAGGTCCTCGACGGCGGGCAGGCCGCGGGCCTGCTCCTCGCGGGCGTAGGCGCCCAGGTGCCATTCGCCGGCGGGCTGCCAGCCGGGACCGGCGATCCGGTACGCCTGCTCGACGATCACGCCGTCGGCCACCTGCTCGGCCCTCAGCGCCGGCCCGGAGGCGTGCCGCTCGGTGTGGGCGTCGCGCCACGTGCACATCGCGGCGACGGCCAGCCCGACCGGCCCCGGCGCCGAGACCACCCGGTGGGTGACGCCCACCGACGGGTGGCCGTGCCGCATGGCCAGCTCCCTCTCGATCACCACGTCACCGACGCGCCAGCGCCAACGCGGAACCCCGTCCACCAGCGCGAACGTCTCCAGGTAGCGGTGACCTTCGGGTGCGACGGCGCCGGAGGCCCACTCGTGGGTGTAGAGCGGCACTTTCGTTCCCGAGGGCAGCGTCACCGTCAGGTCGAGCGCGGCCAGCGCGGTGTGCCGGATCGCGGTGGCGGGATCGGCCACCGTGAGCAACGAGTGGTATCGGCGGGTCCGCAAGCCCGGAACGGTGCCGGTGGCGAACCCACCCGTGCCGTCCGTGACAAGCCATTCCCGGGTGGTGGAGCCGCAGTCGTGCGGTCCGAAAATGATCGGCACGCCGCATCTATGCTCAGTTTCGGCGGTGGCAAACCATGTCGCGCTTACCTGTTCGGCGGGTAACCGGGCGGTCGCGCAGACGCCACAGCGGCCATCGGCGACAATGACGCTGACGTGACCTCAGATGATTACGCCACCCGATCGCGGGGCAAACAGGCCCCGCCGCCGGTACGCCATCAGCTGTGGTCGCAGCGCACCGACGGTCGAGGGGTGGGAGCACGAAATGCAGGTTTGGCCTGGTCACCGGTACCCGCTGGGCGCCACGTACGACGGGACGGGCACGAACTTCGCGATCTTCGCCGAGGGGGCCGAGGCGGTCGAGCTGTGCCTGTTCGACCCGTCCGGTAACGAGCGGAAGGTCCAGCTGCACGAGCAGGACGCGTTCGTCTGGCACGCCTATCTGCCCGGCGTCGAGCCGGGGCAGAGGTACGGCTATCGGATGTACGGCCCGTACGACCCGTCCCGCGGTCTGCGGTACAACCCGCACAAGCTGCTGCTCGACCCGTACGCCCGGGCGGTCGACGCCGACATCGAGTGGCATCCGTCGCTCTACGCGTACGACTTCGAAAATCCTGACCAGATGTCGGATCTCGACAGCGCCCCGTACATGTCCAAGGGCGTCGTCGTGAACCCGTACTTCGACTGGGGAAACGACCGGCGGCCGGACATTCCGTACCACCACTCGGTGATTTACGAGACCCACGTCAAGGGCCTGACCGAGCGGCACCCCGAGGTCCCCAAGGACATGCGCGGCAGCTACTCCGCGATCGGGCACCCGGCGATCATCGAGCACCTCAAGAGCCTCGGCGTGACAGCGGTCGAGCTGATGCCCGTGCACCAGTTCGTCCACGACAACCGGCTGCACGACCTCGGCCTGCGCAACTACTGGGGCTACAACACGCTCGGGTTCTTCGCGCCGTACCACGGCTATTCGTCGACCGGGACCCTCGGGCAGCAGACCCAGGAGTTCCGCGGCATGGTCAAGGCCCTGCACAAGGCGGGCATGGAAGTCATCCTCGACGTCGTCTACAACCACACGGCCGAGGGCAACCACCTGGGCCCGACGCTCAGCCTCAAGGGCATCGACAACCGGACGTACTACCGGCTCGTCGACGACCAGCCGCAGTTCTACATGGACTACACCGGCACGGGTAACAGCCTGAACGTGCGCAGCCCGCAGAGCCTCCAGCTGATCATGGATTCGCTGCGTTACTGGGTGACCGAGATGCACGTCGACGGCTTCCGCTTCGACCTCGCGTCGACCCTGGCCCGCGAGTTCTACGACGTCGACCGGCTCTCCACCTTCTTCGAGGTCGTGCAGCAGGACCCGGTCGTCGGGCAGGTCAAGCTCATCGCCGAGCCGTGGGACGTCGGCCCCGGCGGCTACCAGGTCGGCAACTTCCCGCCCAACTGGACCGAGTGGAACGGCAAGTACCGCGACACGGTCCGCGACTTCTGGCGCGGCGAGCCGGCCACGCTGGCCGAGTTCGCGTCGCGCATCACCGGCTCGGCCGACCTCTACCAGGACGACGGCCGCAAGCCCTTCCACTCGATCAACTTCGTGACCGCGCACGACGGGTTCACGCTCAACGACCTCGTCGCCTACAACGACAAGCACAACGAGGCCAACGGCGAGGAGAACCGGGACGGCGAGAGCCACAACCGGTCGTGGAACTGCGGCGTCGAGGGACCGACCGAGGACAAGCAGGTGCTGCAGCTGCGGGCCAAGCAGCGGCGCAACTTCCTAGCCACGCTGATGCTCAGCCAGGGCGTGCCGATGATCTCGCACGGCGACGAGCTCGGCCGCACCCAGCAGGGCAACAACAACGCCTACTGCCAGGACAACGAGCTCTCCTGGATCGACTGGGGCAACGCCGACGAGACGCTGCTCGAGTTCACCCGCAAGCTGACCGCGTTCCGCCACCGCCACCAGGTGTTCCAGCGCCGCCGCTTCTTCACCGGGCTGCCGGTGACCGCGCGCGGCGGCGGCGACCCGCTGCCCGACCTGGAGTGGTTCACCCCCGACGGCCGGCAGATGGCCGGCGACGACTGGGGCAACGACTTCGGGCGGGCGGTCGCGCTGTTCGTCAACGGCGAGGGCATCCGCGAGCGCGGCCAGTACGGGCAGCGGCACGTGGACAGCTCGTTCCTGCTGTTCTTCAACGCGCACGACGCGCCCATCGAATTCGCCACTCCGCCGGCTGAGTACGGCGAAAAGTGGGAAAAGGTCATCGAGACGGCCGAGCCGTCCCCGGATCGCCCGTCGGTCGTCGAGGCCGGCAACAAGATCTGGGTGCCCGACAGGTCCCTCATCGTGTTGGACAGGACGGTTTAATGACGCCTTCCGGAACCTATCGAGTCCAGGTTCGCCCCGATTTCCCGTTGAGTGCCACCGCCGACTTGGCCGACTATCTGGCCGACCTCGGCGTCTCCCACCTCTACACCGCTCCTCTGCTCACCTCGACTCCCGGTTCCGAGCACGGCTACGACGTCGTCGACCACTCCAAGGTCAATCCGGCGATCGGCGGCTGGGACGGTTTGCGGGCTTTGTCCCAGGCTCTCAAGAACGCCGGCCTGAACCTCGTCGTCGACATCGTTCCCAACCACGCCGGGGTGGCTGTTCCGCACGCCAACCCGACATGGTGGGACGTCCTGCGCCGCGGCCAGGAGTCCGAATTCTCGGATTTCTACGACATCGACTGGTCGCGCGGACGGCTGTTGATCCCGGTCCTGGCCGACGATCCTGACGCCCTTGATCAACTTAAGATCGAGGATGGGGAGCTGCGCTACTACGACAAGCGCTTCCCCATCGCCGAGGGGACGGGCGAGGGCACGGCGCGGGAGGTGCACGAACGGCAGCACTACGAGCTGGTCAACTGGACCCGCGGCGACTCCGAGCTCAACTACCGCCGGTTCTTCGCCATCGTCGACCTGGCCGGCCTGCGCGTCGAGGACCCCCGCGTCTTCGACGCCACCCACGCCGAGATCCTGCGCTGGCACCGTGAGGGCATCGTCGACGGCATCCGCGTCGACCATCCCGACGGCCTGCGCGATCCCGGGGCCTATCTCGACCGCCTGCACGAGGCCGCCCCCGGCGCCTGGCTGGTCATCGAGAAGATCCTCGAGCCGGGCGAGGAGATGCCCGACTGGCCGGTCGCCGGCACCACCGGCTACGACTCGCTGGCCGAGGTCGGCGGCGTCTTCGTCGACCCCAGCACCGAGGCCTTCTTCGACACCCTCGACCGGCACCTGACCGGCAGCGAGCGCTCCTGGCAGGACCTGGTCCACGAGGCCAAGCTCACGGTGGCGACCACGCTGCTCGCGGCCGAGCTGGCCCGGATGGCCCGGCTCGTGCCCGAGATCGAGGCCGCGCCCCGGGCCCTGGCCGAGCTGGCCGCCTGCTTCCCGGTCTACCGCTCCTACCTGCCGTACGGCTCCCGGCACCTGGCCAAGGCCCGCTCCGAGGCCGGCCGCCGTCGTCCCCAGCTGATCCCGGTGCTCGACCAGCTCACCGCGCGGCTGCGCAACCCGGCCGACGAGCTGGCCGTCCGGTTCCAGCAGTTCACCGGCGCCGTCATGGCCAAGGGCGTGGAGGACACCGCGTTCTACCGCTACACCCGTTTCACCGCCCGCAACGAGGTCGGCAACGACCCGGCCAAGTTCGGCGTCACTCCCGACGAGTTCCACGAGGCCAACGACGAGCGCCACCGCAAGTGGCCCGACGCGATGACCACCCTGTCGACCCACGACACCAAGCGCAGCGAGGACGTGCGGGCCCGGCTGGCCGTGCTGGCCGAGGTGCCGGGGGACTGGACCGAGGTGGTTCGCCGGTGGGTCCGGGTGGCGCCACTCTCCGATCCGGCGCTGGCCCACCTCATCTGGCAGGCCGCCGTCGGCGCCTGGCCCCTCGAACGGGAGCGGCTGCAGGCGTACGCCCTCAAAGCCGCGAGGGAAGCGGCCACCGGGACCACCTGGCAGCACCCCGACGAGGCCTTCGAGACCGCGCTGCGCGAGATGGTCGACAAGATGTACGACGACCCGGCGCTGCACCGCGAGCTGACCGATTTCGCCGCCTCGATCACGCCGCCCGGCTGGTCGAACTCGCTCGGCCAGAAGCTCGTGCAGCTGACCATGCCGGGCGTGCCCGACGTCTACCAGGGCACCGAGCTGTGGGACTACTCGCTGGTCGACCCGGACAACCGCCGGCCGGTCGATTTCGCCCAGCGGCGCGAGCTGCTGGCCCGCATCGACGACGGCTGGCTGCCGCCGGTCGACGACACCGGCGCGGCCAAGCTGCTGGTCACCAGCCGCACCATGCGGTTGCGGCGGCAGCGGCCGGAGCTGTTCACCTCCTACCGCCCGGCGTTCGCCGACGGCCGGGTCGGCGAGCACGCGCTGGCCTTCGACCGGGGTGGCGTGGTGGCCGTCGCCACCCGGCTGCCGGTGGGCTTGTCACGTCACGGCGGCTGGGGTGACACCACCTTGTCACTCGATGGTCACAGCTGGCTGGAAGTATTCACGAATACGAGCTACGGCGGGAACAAGCTGCAGGTTTCCGAGCTGTTGCGCACCTACCCCGTCGCCTTGCTGGTGAAAGAGACATGACGCTATTCGAAGTCTGGGCGCCGGAGAAGACTGTCCGGCTGCGCCTCGGTGAGGACGAGCTGGCGATGGAACGCGGCGACGACGGGTGGTGGCGGCTCGACGTGCCGTCGGCCGGGCCCGGCGCCGATTACGCGTACGTCCTGTCCGGCAACGCCACCCCGCTGCCCGATCCGCGCTCGCAGTGGCAGCCCCAGGGCGTGCACGCGGCCAGCCGGGTGTACGACCAGTCGGCGTTCGAGTGGACGGACAAGTCCTGGACGGGCCGTCAGCTCCCCGGGTCGATCCTGTACGAGCTGCACATCGGCACGTACACGCCCGAGGGCACCTTCGACGCCGCCATCGAACGGCTCGACCACCTGGTCGAGCTCGGCGTCGACCTGGTCGAGCTGCTGCCGGTCAACTCGTTCAACGGCGAGTACAACTGGGGCTACGACGGCGTCTGCTGGTACGCGCCGCACGAGGTCTACGGCGGTCCCGACGGGCTCAAGC
This sequence comes from Paractinoplanes atraurantiacus, assembly GCF_900215205.1. Taxonomy (GTDB): domain Bacteria; phylum Actinomycetota; class Actinomycetes; order Mycobacteriales; family Micromonosporaceae; genus Actinoplanes; species Actinoplanes atraurantiacus. Next base: position 110,873 of record NZ_OBDY01000021.1, on the reverse strand, counting down.
GCTTCGTCGACGCCGCGCACCGGCGCGGGCTCGGTGTCGTGCTCGACGTGGTCTACAACCATTTCGGGCCGTCCGGTGCGTACGCGCCGATGTTCGCCCCCTACCTCAGCTCGGCCGGCTCCAACCCGTGGGGCGACTCGATCAACCTGGACGGCCCGCACGCCGACGAGGTGCGCCGCTACATCATCGACAGCGCGCTGATGTGGTTGCGCGACTACCACGTCGACGCGCTGCGGCTCGACGCCGTGCACGCGCTCGTCGACCACTCCGCGGTCAACCTGCTCGAACAGCTCGCGGTCGAGGTCGAGTCGCTGTCCACCCACGTCAACCGTCCGCTGTCGCTGATCGCCGAGTCCGACCTCAACGACGCCAAGCTGATCACCCCGCGCGAGGCCGGCGGTTTCGGGCTGCAGGGCCAGTGGGCCGACGACGTGCACCACGCGCTGCACACGCTGCTCACCGGCGAGCGGCAGGGCTACTACGCCGACTTCGGGTCGCTGGACTGCCTGCAGACGGTCCTGGAGGGGGCGTTCTTCCACGCCAACACGTGGTCGAGCTTCCGGCAGCGCCACCACGGGCGACCGGTGAACCGCCCCCTGATCCCGGGTCACCGCTTCGTGACGTACCTGCAGAACCATGACCAGATCGGCAACCGGGCCGTCGGCGACCGGATCTCGGCCACGCTCTCGCCCGGCCTGCTGAAGATCGGCGCGACGCTGCTGTTCACCTCGCCCTTCACGCCGATGCTGTTCATGGGCGAGGAGTGGGCGGCCAGCAGCCCGTGGCAGTTCTTCACCAGCCACCCCGAGCCGGAGCTGGCGGCGGCGGTGCAGAACGGCCGGCGCCGCGAGTTCGCCACCCACGGCTGGGCCGAGGCCGAGGTGCCCGACCCGCAGGACCCGGCGACCTTCCAGCGCTCGAAACTCGACTGGGACGAGCTCGGCAAGCCCGGCCACGCCGAGATCCTCGACTACTACTGCCGGCTCATCGCGCTGCGCCGCAGCCGCACCGACCTGTCCGACCCGCGGCTCGATCAGGTCGAGGTCTGGCACGGCGACCAGCACCTGGTGATGAAGCGAGGCAACTGCGCGGTGGCGGTCAACCTGGCCGGCACCCCGCAGACGGTGAGCCTGCGGGACACCCCGCGCAAGGTGCTGCTGGCCTCCTCGGAGGGTGTGGTGCTGCAGCGCGACCGGGTCGAGCTGCCGGCCGAGAGCGCCGTGGTGGTCGCCTTCCGCTGACCGGTTGCATCCCGGACGGTCGTGCTCGACGGCCCGTCCGGGATGCCGAGGCGCCGGAACCTCGGCCTCCCAGGGCGGAGCTACGACCGTCCGGGTGCGGGAAGCTCCGATCAACCGGTCGACGGGACAGCAGCATCCATGGGGGCACGGACGCGCCCGGTTGTCGTCCAGGGCTTCCTTGGCGCGCCGGGTTCCCGGCGCTGCGGAGCGCTAAACCTTCACCCCACGCCACTTTTGGCTGAGCGGATAGGCGAGACCGCGTACACCGTGAACCGCCCCTGTGGGATGAAGATCGGGCGCGGTGTGGCGCATCGGGTTGTACGCGGGCGGGTCGTCCACTTCGGTCCCTAATGTGACCCGGCCGACCGCCCGCCCGTCGACGTAAAGGGCGACGACGCCGTGCTTCATCGTCGCTCCGAGGTAGACCTTGCGGTCGCCGCCGGTCCGGTAGGCCATGATCGACCCGTACACGGTGTCGTAGTCGCGGCGGGGCACCGGCAGATGGCGCGTGAACCGGCCTTTGCCGCAGGTCGACACCAGCAGATCGATCGGCGCGTCCCCGTGCACCCGGATCGCGATGCCCCGGATGTCGAGGCGGTCGCCCTTGGTGCCCATCCCCTTGGAGATCCGTACGGTCACCGGGTGGCGCCCGGGACGGTCGAGCAGCTCGGCTCCGGAGTCCCCACCCCAGATCTCCAGCTCACCGTCGAACGTGCGTCCCTTCGGGTGCAGGAAGCGCTGATGCCGCGACTTGACCACCCGGACACCGAGAGCCGTGGCCACGGCGGCGATCGCGACGACACGGACGGCTCTCATGAACCTGGACTACCCGGCGCGGCCCGGGTGAATCCCCCACCAAGATTCCTGGCCGTAGCATTCGTGCGGCACGATGGGGCCGCCATGAATGGGAGGTGGCTGTGCCCGAAAGCTCGAGCCGGTTCGCGTGGCCGCTGCGCCGGCGCATGCCGGGCCCCGACGGGAGCGCCGAGGACATCGCGGTGCAGGACGTCGCGGAACGCGAGGCGGCCGACCGGCAGTTGCCGCCGCCCGAACCGGAACCGCTGGTCGATCCGCCGCCGCGGTTCAACCTGGCCATGTTCCGGCTGGCCGCGCTGGGGCTCGCGCTCGTGCTCGCCCTGGCCCTGGCCGTGGTGCGGGTCTTCGTGGGCGGGCCGCCGTCGGTGGCCGAGCTGCGGGCCGAGTCCGGCGTGGACACGTGGACCGTCCTGCCCATCGGGGTCAAGGACGACCAGCCGGGCGTGGCCTTCCGCGACAAGAACGGGGTCTGGAGCGGCTTCGACATCGACGTGGCGTACATGATCGCCGAAGATCTGGGTTTCCGCCGCGACGACGTGCGGTTCTACGGCATGGAGAGCGAGGACCGGCTGCGCATGCAGGCGGTCGACCTGGCCGGTAAGCGCGTGCCGGTCAAGATGGTCATCGCCAGCTTCAGCATCACCGCCGAGCGTGAGGCCGAGCCCGGCGTGACCTTCTCGCAGCCCTACCTGTTCACCGAGCAGTCGGTGCTGACACTGACCAAGTCCAAGCACCGTGCGGTCTCCACGCTGCGCGACCTCAAGGGCGACCGGGTCTGCTCGCTGTCCACCGCGACCAGCGTCAAGGCCTTCGTGGGTTACGACATCGACGTGATCAGCCGCAACCGCATGCGGGAATGCATCGCCGACCTGCGCAACGGCGACGTCGACGCCGTCTCCACCGACGCCGCCATCCTGGCCGGCTTCAAAGACCGGTTCCCCAGCGAGTTCCAGCACTGGGATCTGGGTCTGGAGAAGACCGAGGCGTACGGCGTGAACGTCGGCGACAACCTGGCCCTGAAGAAACTCGTCGACCTGACGCTGTACCGCTCGTACACCGACCCCGCCGACTCCCGCTGGGAGAGCGCCTACCAGAGCAACCTCCAGTCCGAGACCGCCAACAACAAGACCACCCCGATCGCCGTCGCCCAGCAGCCCCGCGTGTCCCGGCCCGCCATCCGCGAGCTGCCGTGGGAGGACGTCTTCGGATGACCACCACCTTCGTCCCGCGCCGGCGCCGCGCGCAGCTCAACTGGCTGCTGACCGTCCTGCCCGCCTTCCCGCTGGTGCTGCTCGTCCTGCGGCTGTGGTACCTGAGTCAGCAGGATCTGCCGACGATGCTGCTGCTGGTGCAGTACATCAGCCCGCTCGGCATGATCAGCGCCCTGATCATCACGCTGATCTGGACCGTGCCCGCGGTCATCCTGGTGCTGCGCCTGCTCGGCGGCATCCTGCTGGTCAGCAAGCCGGACGACACCGGGCGGTCGCTGCTGGCCGTGACCGCGCTGCGGATGCCCGACTGGGTGGTGCTGCTGGCCGCGATGCTGGCCGCCTTCACGTGGCAGCTGCGCCTGCTGCCCACCCTCTGCATGCTGATCGTGGCGATCCTCGGCCTCACCGCGGCCCAGCGCTTCCGCGGCGTGCGCCCCCTGATGCTGTGGATCACCCTGGGCGTGCCGATCCTGGTCGGCGTGCTCGTCCTGATCTTCGTCTGGCCCGGCATCACCGCCGCCCTGCGCACCGGCGAGATCTCGACCGCGATCTTGCTCGGCGTGCCACCCCTGCTCGGCCCGTTCCTCACCGGCCCGGTGCCGGCCTCGGCGGCCCGTCTGTTCACCCACTGGCCGGCGGTCGGCGCCGCGCTCATCGCGCCGCTGCTCATCGGCGTCGTCTTCCTCCGCGCGCCCGTCCTGCCCAACAGTGCCGTCGAGGTCGGCCCTTCAGGCAAAGAGATCGAGGTGGTACGAGGTCAGCTGATCAGCGTCGACGACACCTCCACGACGGTGTTGAAGACGACCGGCGAGGTGGAGTTCATCCCCAACGACCAGGTGCGTTCCAAGACCCTGTGCCCCGAGCCGGTACGCCCGCCGGAGAGCAGCGTCGCCGTGCGCGGCTGGCCCCTCTCGGCCTCGGTGCTCTCGTGGATCGCGCCGACACGCCGCGTCACCGAGGTGGACCCGCGATGCCTCGGGCGACCCCTGAATCCCAGCTAGGCGCGTTTTCGGGCGACATGCCGCCGACCACGTGCAGACACGGTTGCAATGATCTGGGAAGCTGCACGCCATGACCTTGCACCTGCGGTGGGCGGCCGTCACCGATCAAGGACATGTCCGGAGCAACAACGAGGACTGTTACTACGCCGGTGACCGGCTCCTCGTCGTGGCCGACGGCATGGGCGGCATGGCCGCCGGCGACCTCGCCAGTCGCCTCGCGATCGAATCCCTGACCCCGCTCGACGTCCCGATCGACGACGATCAGCAGATGGACGCCCTGCACCATGCGCTCGAGGTCGCCAACGGCCGGATCGCCGAGACGGTCGAGGCCGACAACTCGCTGCAGGGCATGGGCACCACGCTCACCGCGGTCATCTTCTCCGGCTCCCGGGCCGCGATGGCCCACGTCGGCGACTCCCGGGCCTACCTGCTGCGCGACAGCCGGCTCAACCAGCTGACCAAGGACGACACGTACGTCCAGATGCTGGTCGACCAGGGCCTGATCCGGCCCGAGGAGGCGGCCGGGCACCCGCGGCGCTCGGTCGTGACCCGGGTCCTTCAGGGCGAGCCGGTCAGCCCGTCGTACGTGATCGTCGAGCCCGAGGCGGGCGACCGCTGGCTGCTGTGCAGCGACGGCCTGACCGCGGTGGTCAGCAACGAGACGATCGAGCAGGAGATGCTCGCGGCCGAGGATCCGAAGTCGTGCTGCGAGCGGCTGCTCGACCTGGCCCTGCGCGGCGGCGGCCCGGACAACGTCACGGTGATTGTCGCCGATCTGACAGCCGGCGACTGACCGTCACGACTGCGGTACCTTACTCCGGTCGCGGATCAGGGGGCCCGCGGCTCGTATCGGGTGGTGATGATGACGGCGCGACTCTTCGTCACGCTGGCGCTCGTCCTCGGTGCCGTCACGGCCGGGGAGCTCACCGGGTCGCGGGGGTGGCGGCTCTTCGAGGACGGCGGGCAGTTGGCCGCGGGCGCGGCCGCGGCCTGGGTGTGTTTCGCGACGGCTCGTGGCCTCGCGGGCATGCACCGGCGGTGGCGGCTCTTCGCCGGCTTCGGGTTGGCCGCGTGGGCGCTGGTCCGGCTCTGGTGGCTGGTCCAGGAGCTGATGGTCCCGGGCCGTCCGGCCGACGGCGTCTCCGACGTCGGCTTCTTCGTGCTGCCCGCCTGCCTGCTGGTCGCCCTGCTGTACGCGCCGTACACGCGGCCGCGGCCCGTTCCGACCTCGGTCCGGCGTGATCAGATCGCGCTGCTGATCGACAGCGTGCTCATCTCCGGGTCGATCCTGGCCCTGCTGTGGTCGGCGGTGCCGTTCGACTGGGGTGGCCGCACCACCGCGATGATCGTGGCCGCCGCCGCGTACCCGGTCGCCGATCTCTTTCTGTTGACCATGGCCGTGCTGCTGTTGCTCACCCAGCCCGGCTCGCGGGCCGGCCGGCAGCCGCTGATCTGGGGCGCGCTGGCGCTGCTGGCCTTCGGCGTCTCCGACACGTTCCGCCTGATCGAGCTGGCCGACGGCGGTCTGTCGCCGCTGGAGTCGGCCGGCTATGTGGCCGGCCCGCTGCTGATCGCGATGGCCGCGCTGAGCCCGGTGGTGGCCGGCGACGGCGCCGCGCCGTTCTCCCACCGGCACGACTGGCTGCACCTGCTGCTGCCGTACATCCCGGTCACCGCCACCGGCGTCATGATCGCGATCAACACGGGCACCGGCAAGCCGCTGTCACCGTTCGAGGCGTACCTGGGCTGGCTGGGCCTGGGCCTGGTGGTGGCCCGGCAGATGTTCACGATCGTCGACAACACGGTGCTGCTCGACCGGGTGTCGGAGGGCCGGCAGCGGCTGCACCACCAGGCGTACCACGACCCGCTGACCGGGGTGGCGAACCGGGCGCTGTTCCACGACCGTCTGGCCCGGGCCGACGGCCGCCCGGTGGCGGTGCTCTTCGCCGACCTCGACGACTTCAAACTGATAAACGACTCGTTCGGCCACGCCATCGGCGACCGCATCCTGCACGCGATCGCCGAGCGCATGCAGCGCTGCGCCGGCCCGGCCGAGCTGGTGGCCCGCCTGGGCGGCGACGAGTTCGCGGTGCTGCTCGACCACCGCCCGGCCGAAGCGGAGGCGGTCGGCCACCGCATCCTGGCCGCGCTGCGCGAGCCGTTCCTGATCGACGGCCACACCATCAGCGTCGGCGCCAGCATCGGCCTGGTGGCGCCGGCGCCGGGCGAGCCGTTGACGGCGGACGCCCTGCTGCGCCGGGCCGACGCGGCGATGTACGCGAGCAAGCGCCGGGGCAAGGGCACGATGGCCCGCTACGCCGGCGCGCAGGACGGCGGCCCGCACGCCGACCTGCCCCACCTGCTGGCGCAGGCCCTGGAGAGCCACCCCGGCGACGCCGGCTTCGAGGTCTTCTACCAGCCGATCGTCCGCTTCACCGACGGCGCCACGGTGGCGGTGGAGGCCCTGGCCCGCTGGACGTCACCGGTGGTGGGCCCGGTCCACCCGGACGTCTTCGTCTCGGTGGCCGAGCGCACCGGCCTGGTGGCGGCGATCGACGACTTCGTCCTCGACCAGGCCTGCGCCGACGCGGCGTCGCTGGCCGTGGTCTTCGGCCGCCCGGTCGACATGCACGTGAACGTCTCGGCGGCCCGCCTGGCCCCCGGCCTGGAAGACGTGGTGGTGGCGGCCCTGACCCGCCACGGCGTCCCCGCCTCCCGCCTGGTCGTGGAGATCACCGAAACCCGCCGCATCTCCGACCTGACAGCGGCCGCCGCGGTGGTGACCCGCTTGCGCTCACACGGCATCAGGGTCGCCCTGGACGACTTCGGCAGCGGTTTCAACGCCTTGGCCCAGCTCCACTCCCTGCCGGTGGACATCGTGAAGCTCGACTCGACCCTGACGGACGTGGACGTGGCCCCCGACCAGGCGGGCGCCCTGTGCCGCTCGGTGGTGACCCTGTGCGACGGCCTGAACATCGCGGTGGTGGCGGAGGGTATCGAAACCCCGTCCCGGGCGGCCGCCCTGGCATCGCTGGGCTGCCTGATGGGCCAGGGCTACCTCTTCGGCCAGCCCGGCCCTTTGCACCGCCTCCAGCCACCCGCGATCCCCGCCCAGCCCACGGCCCCGTCCTCAGCGGCCCAGCTCTCCTGACCGGTACCGCGTCGTCACCCCGAACGCTGTGTCGCGGATCTGCACGAAGGCCAGCTGCGGCAGTTCCGGGGCCAGCGCGGCGTAAAGGTGACGGGCCACCAGTTCGAATGTCGGGCGGAAGGTGAACAGCTCCGTCCATGGGCGAGCCGCGAGGTCGGCGCAGTGCTCTCGAAGGGTCAGCGCCGCCGCGTCGGTGTCGAAGAACCAGCCGCGCTCGGTCAGCTGCTCGTCCTCGAACGCGACGCCGGCCGTGACCACGACCTCCACCCCTTCACCGGACGCCAGGAGCGGCAGGCCTTCCCGGGCCCGGACCGGCGACGGCAGCCCTTGCACCGCCCGGAAGCGATGCTCCACCTCGACGAGATAACTCACGGGACCTCCCTGGCCGACCGGAGCCGGGCTTGGACGCGGGCTTGGACGCGGGCTGGGGCAGCGGGCCGGCGGCGAGGGGATTGGCACGGCGGCTCCCGGGTTGATTGAGGCTTTGGGCGGCGGGTCAGCGGGTCGGTTGCGCTTTGGGGGGCGGGTCAGCGGGTCGGTTGGACTTTGGGTGGCGGGTCAGCGGGAGCGGGTGGGGTCGGCCTGGGTGGCGGGTCAGTGGGAGCGGGGTTTGGCGCGGCGGGTGGGTTCGGCGGTGGTCGGGTCCTCGGGCCAGGGGTGGCGGGGGTAGCGGCCGCGCAGTTCGGCGCGGACCTGGGGGTAGCCCTGCTGCCAGAAGGACGCCAGATCGCGGGTGACGGCGACCGGGCGGCCGGCGGGGGAGAGCAGATGCAGCAGGACCGGCACGCGGCCGTCGGCCAGGCGTGGTGCGTCCCGCCAGCCGAAAGCCTCCTGCACCTTGACGGCGAGCACCGGCGCCTCGACGTCGGAGTAGTCGACCCGCACCCGAGAGCCGCTGGGCACCGGAAGCCGCTCGGGCGCCACCTCATCGAGGCGCCCCGCCACCGACCAGGGCAGCAACCGGCGCAGGCTCGAAGCCACATCGACCTTGCCCAGGTCGGCCCGGCGCCGGGCCGACCCGAGCTCGAGCCAGTCCTCGGCCCGCGCGAGAAGGGCCTCGTCCGACACGTCCGGCCAGGGTTCGCCCATGGCGGCGTGCGCGAAGGCCAGCCGCTCCCGCAGCTCGGTCGCCGTGCGGCTCCAGATCAGCAGCCCCAGCCCTTCACGGTGCAGCCCTTCCACGAGCGCCGCCCGCACCAGCGCCGGATCCGGATCGTTCAGCCGCCGCTCCACGAGCGTGATGGCCCCGAGCCGCCGCACCCGGCGCGCCACGACATCGCCATCCACCCACCCGATCTCGACGGCCTCCACCGCAAGCGTCCCAGCCGCCTCGACCGCCGTGGCTTCATCAAGCGGCGCCGCCGCCCGGATCCGCGCCGTACGCGCCCCCGCCGCCCGATCAGCCGCCGCCACCGCCAGCCAGGTGACCCCGGCCAGCCCCGTGCCCGGCGTCAGCTCCGCCGCGGTCCCACCGGCCATCAGATAGGCCCGCCCACCGGCCTCCCGAACCCGCGCCACCCGCTCCGGATAGGCCAGCCCCACCACAAGCCCCGCCGCCAGATCATCCGGCACCCGCTCACCCCGCCCAGCCTCCGCTCGTCCCTGGCCGCCGTCCTTCGCTCGGCCCGGCACTTCCGGCCCGCCGCCCCGGCTCTGTTTCTGCGGCCCGGAGACCTGGATCTGGGCCGCATGCCCGCCGTGGCCTGCGCGCCCGCCGGTCTGGCCCGCACGCTCGCCGGTCTGGCCTTCGCGCCCGCCGGTCTGGTTTGCGGGCCCGCCGATCTGGTCTGCGGGCCGCCCGCCGGGTCGGCCCTGTTTTTCCCTGTCGTCGGCTTGACCTCGATCGCCGCCTTCCGCGCCGGCCCTGTCGTCGGGCTCGGGGAGGGCGGCGTCGGTCACGTCGGGGATGGTCTCGTCGGTGGGGTTGCGGGTCAGGGCGGCGGTCAGGCGGCGCACCTCGTTGCGCCATGTGGGGTCGGTGGCGCCGCGGGCTCGGCGCCAGGCGGCGACCAGGTCGTCGGTGGTGGTGCGGTCGTCGTCGAGGAGGGCGACGATCTCGGCGGCCCGGCGCGGGCCGACCAACGGGGCGCCGTCGAGCAGGGCGCGGGCCAGGCGGGGGTGGAGGCCGGCGTCGGCCAGGGAGCGGCCGCGCGGCGTGATGCGGCCGGTGTCGTCGACGGCGCCCAGGTCGCGCAGGGTCGCGGTGGCGGACTGCAGGGCGCCGGACGGTGGCGGGTCGGGCAGGGACAGGCCGGTGCCGTCGGGGTGGCCCCACAGGGCCAGATCGAGGGCGAAACCGGTCAGGTCGGCGGCGGCGATCTCCGGCTCGGGCTGGGCCGGTAGCCGGTCGTGCTGCGCCTCGGACCAGCAGCGGTAGACGCGGCCGGGCGCCTCACGGCCCGCGCGCCCGGCGCGCTGCACGGCGGCGGCCCGGGAGACCGGCACCGTCGCCAGGGCGCCCAGCCCGCGCGCGTGATCCATGCGCGGCACCCGGCTCAGCCCAGCGTCGACAACCACCCGAACTCCGGGCACCGTCAGACTGCTCTCGGCCACGGCCGTCGCCAGCACGACCCGCCTCCGCGCGCCCGGCTTCAGCGCGGCGTCCTGCACCGCGCCGGGCTGTCGCCCGTGCAGCGCGATCACCTCGACCCCGGCGTCGGCGCGGCCGCCGCCCAAGCCCGCGCCGCCCAGACTAGCGCCGCCCAAGCCCGCGCTGCCCATGCCCGCGCTGCCCATGCCCGCGCTGCCCATGCCCGCGCTGCCCGCGCCGCCCATGCCCGCGCCGCCCATGCCCGCGCTGCCCATGCCCGCGCTGCCCGCGCCGCCCATGCCCGCGCTGCCCATGCCCGCGCTGCCCGCGCCGCCCAAGCCCGCGCTGCCCGCGCCGCCCAAGCCCGCGCTGCCTGTGCCCGCGCCGCCGCCTTGGGCCGCGCTGGACGCTGGCTGCGTGTGCGGGGCTGAGCGCACGCCCGCGAGCTTGCCGGCTACCACGTCGATCTCGCGCGCGCCGGGGAGGAACACCAGGATGTCGCCGGGGGAGTCGGTCAGGGCCCGGCGCACTGTGGCGGCCACGTGGTCGAGCAGGCGAGGGTCGACGCGCAAGCCCAGTGGGGGTGTGATCGGGGTGGGTGGTGGGCTCCAGCTGACCTCGACCGGGAACAGTGGGGACTCGGCCGCGACGACCGGGGCCTCGCCGAGGATCTGGGACAGCCTGTCGGCGTCGGCCGTGGCTGAGGTGGCCAGGACGGCCAGGTCGGGGCGGAGGGCGGCTCGCACCTCGATCAGGAAGGCCAGGGCCAGGTCGGTGTCGAGGTGGCGTTCGTGGCACTCGTCGAGGATCACGGCTGCCGTGCCGGCCAGCTCCGGGTCGCGCTGGAGGCGGCGCACCAGGACTCCCGTGGTCACGACCTCTATCTCCGTACGGCGGGAAATCTGTCTGTCGCCTCTGACTGTGTAACCCACCCGGTCGCCGACGCGCTCGCCGAGCAGGAACGCCATGCGGCGGGCGGCGGCGCGGGCGGCCAGGCGGCGCGGCTCGGCGACCACGACGCGGCCTTTGCCGTCCGCCAGCGCGAGGGGGACCAGCGTCGTCTTGCCCGTGCCGGGCGGCGCCACCAGCACCGCCGCTCCGGCCGCGGCCAGCGCCTCTCGCACCCGGGGCAGCACCGGGCGGATCGGAAGGGCGGGCAGGGCGTCGTCGGCGATCAGCACCCGACCATCCTCGCTCAGAGGTACGACAAGCTCGCCGAAGGCCGGACCGTCTGGCAATGTGTCTGAAACCGGAAAGGACTGCACCCGTACGAGTTGGCCTGCTTGACTGATCGACTAGAGGAAGGGGTTGCCCGGATGGACGCGGTCGAGGTGTTCAACTCGATGCCCGCCGTACACCTCGGTGAGAACCTCAAAGCCTGCTGCGCGGCGCCCACCTGGGGTGCGACGGTCGTCGCGAGACGGCCCTACCGGGACCGGGCCGCCATTCTGGCCGAGGCCGACGCCGCCTCGCGGGCCTTGAGCTGGGAGGGTGTGCTCACGAGCCTGGCCGCTCACCCGCGCATCGGTGAGCGCGCGGCCGGCGACTCCCAGGAGGCCGCCTGGTCGCGGCTCGAGCAGTCCACCGCCGCGCAGAGCGATGATCAGGCCGAGTTGAGAAAGGTCAATGAGGCGTACGAGCGCAAATTCGGTCATGTCTTTTTGATCTTTGCCAGTGGGCGCTCGCAGGCGGAGATCCTGGCCGCGGCCCGGGAGCGGCTGGGCCACGACGAGGAGACCGAGCGGGCGATCGTGTCGGACGAGCTTCGCAAGATCGCGCTGTTGCGGCTGGAGCGGGTGATCGATGCCCTCGCATGACGGCACGGAACCCGAGTTCCACGTGAAGATCTCCACGCACATCCTCGACACGGTGAGCGGCGAGCCGGCGCGCGATGTCTACGTGCGGCTGGAGCGGCGTGACTCCGAGGGCTGGCAGCAGGTGGCCGACGGGCGTACCGACGACGACGGCCGGCTCCGGTTCCGGGCGCCGATGCGCGAATGGCAGGCGGGCGGCTTCCGCCTCTTCTTCTACGTCGAGCCCTACCTGGGCGACGACTGCTTCTTTCCCGAGGTCACGGTCGCCTTCCACGTCCGTGACCCGGAGCGGCATTACCACGTGCCGCTGCTGCTCAGCCGCTACGGCTACACCACCTATCGAGGGAGCTGACGGGCGTGTCGATCGTGCTCGGGGAGAACCGTTACGGAAAGGCGGAGACGCGGCTGGTCCGCGTGTCCCGTGACGGCGATACGCATTCGCTGATCGACTTCACGGTCGGCGTGGCCCTCTCCGGTGATCTCGCCGCGACCCATCTGACCGGCGACAACGCCGGGGTGCTGCCGACCGACACCATGAAGAACACGGTGTACGCCTTCGCGAAGGAGCACGGTGCCGGCGAGCCGGAGGAGTTCGCGCTGCTCCTGGCCCGGCACTTCGTGACCTCGCAGCCGCAGGTGCGCGCGGCCCGGGTCAGTGTCGAGTCGTTCGGCTGGGAGCGGCTCGGCCCGCACTCGTTCCAGCGGCGCGGCGATCACACCCGTACGGCCGTGGTGACCGTGACCGTCGAACAGACCGAAGTGATCTCGGGGGTGACCGGGTTGACGCTGCTCAACTCGACCGCGTCGGAGTTCCACGGCTTCGTCCGCGACAAATACACCACCCTGCCCGAGACCACCGACCGCATCCTCGCCACCGCCGTCGACGCCCGCTGGCGGCATCTGACCGACGACGCCGACTGGGCGAAATCGTTCGAGGGCGCGCTGGACGCGCTGATCAAGGGCTTCGTCAACACGTACAGCCATTCGCTGCAGCAGACGCTCTTCTCGATGGGCAGTCACGTGCTGCGCACCCGCGACGAGATCGCCGAGATCCGGCTCGTGCTGCCCAACAAGCATCACTACCTGGCCGACCTGTCGCCGTTCGACCTCACCAACGACAACGAGGTCTTCATCGCCGGCGACCGGCCGTACGGGTTGATCGAGGGCACCGTGACCCGCGACGACGTGCCCGAGGCGCTGACGGCGTGGTACCAGTGATCGTCATCGAGAACGTCGCCGTGGCCACGGTCGACGCCGAGGACACCTATCACGCCGACGGGCATGTCGTGGTCGGTGACGACGGCCGGATCGCCGCGGTCGGCGCCGGCCGTTTCCCGGCCGACCTGCCGCGGGTCGACGGCACCGGCTGCCTGGTCACGCCCGGCCTGGTCAACACCCACCACCACCTCTACCAGTGGGCGACCCGCGGGCTGGCCCTCGACGAGACGCTGTTCGGCTGGCTGACCACGCTCTACCCGATCTGGGGCCGGCTCGACGCCGAGATCGTGGGCGCGGCCGCCGGGGCGGGGCTGGGCTGGCTGGCTCTCTCCGGCTGCACCACCTCGATGGACCACCACTACGTCTTCCCGCGCGACGGCGGGGACGTGCTCGAGGCCGAGATCGAGGCGGCGCGGCGGCTGGGGGTGCGCTTCCATCCGACCCGCGGCTCGATGGACCTCAGTCGCAAGGACGGTGGGCTGCCGCCGGACAACGTGGTCGAGAAGACCGACGAGGCGCTGGCCGCCACCGAGGCGGCCATCGACCGCTGGCACGACCCGTCACCGGACGCCATGCTGCAGATCGCGGTGGCGCCCTGCTCGCCGTTCTCGGTGACCGAGCGCCTGATGAGCGAGGCGGCCGAGCTGGCCCGCCGCAAGGGCGTCCGTCTGCACACGCACCTGGCCGAGACGGATGACGAGGAGGACTTCTGCCGGGAGCGCTTCGGATGCACCCCGGTGGAATACGCGGAACGCCTCGGCTGGCTCGGCGACGACGTGTGGCTGGCGCACGGGGTGCACCTCGACGACGCCGCAATCGCCAGACTCGGGGCTACGGGTACGGGGGTGGCACACTGCCCGAGCTCGAACGCGCGCCTCGGCGCCGGGGCGGCCCGGGTCCGTGAGCTGCTCGACCATCGCGTGCCGGTCGGTCTGGGCGTGGACGGCTCGGCCTCGCAGGAGGCGGCCCACCTGGGTGAGGAGTTGCGGCAGGCGCTCTACACGGCCCGGATCCGGGGCGGGCCGGGCGCGCTGAACGCCCGCGAGGCCCTGCGGCTGGGCACGATGGGCGGCGCCCGCTGCCTGGGGCGGCAGGACGACCTGGGCTCGATCGAGGTGGGCAAGCTGGCCGACCTGGTCGTGTGGCGTCTCGACGGTCTCGGCCACGAGGGCATCGACGACAAGCTGGCGGCTCTGGTCTTCGGGCCGGCCGCCCCGGTCGAGCTGTCCCTGGTCGGCGGCCGGCCGATCGTGGAGCGGGGCGAGCTGGTGCACGGCGACGCCGAGACCCTGGCCCGTGAGGCCCGCCGAGCGCACGACCGGCTCCTCCGTACTTAAGGAAGACTTAAGAAAGTTCGCCGATAAAAACGTTATTCAGAATGGAGATCGCGGCCACCTGCGGCGTTGAAAATGGTTATTCCTAAGTCTTTCTCCAAGGTTTGAAATAGGTATCTTCAATCTGCATACTCCCTGGTGAACGGTCCCCCCACTTGTCACCTTTCACCTGGAACGGCAGAACGAAGAATGCGGACTGACTCTCAGCACGTCGCCCCGCCCCATCCGCGCACCCGGCGCCGCGTGACCCGCACCGTCCTCGGCGCGGCCGTCGTCGTGACCCTGGGCGCCAGCGGCGTCTACATCGCCAGCGCCAACGCGGCCGAGACGGTCGTCCCGGGCCGCCTGCAGGCCGAGGCCTTCTCGGCCCAGTCGGGCGCGCAGACGCAGAACACCGACGACAAGGACGGCGGCAAGAACGTCGGCTGGCTCGCGAACGGCGACTGGCTGCGCTACGACAACGTCACCATCGGCTCGACGATCACCGCGCGGATCGCCTCCGACAACGCGGCCGGCGGCTCGATCGAGCTGCGGCTCGGCTCGCCTACCGGCACGCTGCTGACCACGATCCCGGTCGGCCGGACGGGTGGCTGGCAGAAATGGGCCACGCGGACGGCCAACGTGAAGGCGCCGGCCGGCAAGCAGAAGCTGGTCGCGGTCATGAAGAGCCAGCAGTCCTCCGACTTCGTGAACGTCAACTGGTTCACCCTCGGGGCGACCACCCCAGCTACCTCTACGCCTACGACGGCGCCCACCACCCCGCCCACCACCCCGCCTGTTCAGACCGCCGGCTGGGTGACCATGGATCAGGCCAAGTGGAAGGCCCAGCTGGCCGCCTTCAACGCCATGACCCCCAAGGCCATCACCAACAACCCGGTGCGGGTCTCGGAGTTCAACGCCTCCTGCACGGTGAGCCACTCGAAGGCCGACGACCCGATCGTGCTGCCCGGCCTGCCCGGCGGCTCGCACATGCACTCGTTCCTGGGCAACGACGCCACCGACGCCTTCACGACGACGGACACGCTGCTCAAGAACGCCGGATCGAGCTGCAAGCCGCTGCAGGACCGCTCCGCGTACTGGATCCCGACGCTTTACGAGAACGGCAAGGCGATCGAGCCGCACGGCGTCACCGTCTACTACGGCTCGCGTCTGCCCGACCCGACCAAGACCGTGCCGTTCCCGCAGGGCTTCCGCATGATCGTCGGCGACGCGAAGCGCCAGGTCGACACCCCGAAGGGCGCACCGGGCCAGTTCTGGTGCGCCGGCGCCGGCGGCGAGACCGGCCGCAGCGCCGACGGCAACTGGCCGGTCTGCGCCAAGACCGCCGAGCTCACCTTCCAGCTGACCTTCCCGGACTGCTGGGACGGCGTACACCTGGACAGCCCCGACCACAAGTCGCACGTCGGCCCGGCCGACGGTCAGGGCAAGTGCAGCGGCAAGTTCCCGGTGGCGATCCCGTCGCTCTCCTTCGTGATCGGATATCCGAGCTCGGGCAGCAGCGCCGGCTTCAAGCTCTCGTCCGGCAACGCCAGCTCGATGCACGGTGACGCGTTCTTCGCCTGGGACGACGCGGCCCTCGGGCACCGGGTCAAGGACTGCATCGTGCAGAAGGCCAAGTGCAACACCGACGGCAACTTCTGACATAACCGGCTGGGGACAAGGGGCTGTGGACAACCGGGCACCGCCCCTTTTTCTCCATTAACGTACGGAGGAAGCCAGCACCGCGAGAGGAGCCGTCGACGATGACCGAGATCCTGTCCGACGAAGCAGTGGCGTTCGTCGCCGATCTGAACCGGCGGTTCCGCCCTCGCCGTAACGAGCTGCTCGAGGCCCGTCAGCAGCGCCGCTTCGGTTTTCTCCCGGAGACGGCTGACATCCGCGCCGCCGAGTGGAGCGCCCCGCCCGCGCCGGCCGACCTGCGCGACCGCCGCGTCGAGATCACCGGCCCCACCGAGCGCAAGATGACCATCAACGCGCTCAACTCCGGGGCCAAGGTGTGGCTGGCCGACCTGGAGGACGCGAACACCCCGCACTGGCAGAACGTCGTCGACGGCCAGCAGAACCTGCACGACGCCATCCGGCGGACGATCTCTTTGAAGACCGAGGCCAAGACGTACGAGCTGGCAGGCGGCCCCTATCCGACGATCGTCATGCGCCCCCGGGGCTGGCATCTCGACGAGCGTCATCTGCCGGTCGACGGCGAGCCCGCGGTCGGCGCGCTGGTCGACTTCGGCCTCTACTTCTTCCACAACGCCAAGGAACTGGTCGAGCGCGGCAGCGGGCCGTATTTCTACTTGCCGAAGATGGAATCCCACAAGGAAGCCGCCCTGTGGAACGACGTCTTCACCTATGCGCAGGAGACGCTCGGCATCCCGGTCGGCACCATCCGCGCGACCGTGCTGATCGAGACGATCCCGGCCGCGTTCGAGATGGAGGAGATCCTCTACGCGCTGCGCCCACACATCTCGGGCCTCAACGCCGGCCGGTGGGACTACCTGTTCAGCATCATCAAATACTTCCGCGACGACCCGTCGATGATCCTGCCCGACCGCGCCTCGGTGACGATGACCGCGCCGTTCATGCGGGCCTACACCGAGCTGCTGGTCAGCACGTGTCACCGGCGCGGGGCGTTCGCGATGGGCGGCATGGCGGCCTTCATCCCGAGCCGCCGCGACCCGCAGGTCAACGAGGTGGCGCTGGCCAAGGTGCGCGAGGACAAGGAGCGCGAGGCCGGCGACGGCTTCGACGGCTCCTGGGTCGCCCACCCCGACCTGGTCCCGGTCTGTCAGGAGATCTTCGACCGGGTGCTCGGCGACGGCCCCAACCAGCTGGCCAAGCAGCGCCCCGACGTCCAGGTCACCGCCGAGCAGTTGCTCGACGTGGCGAGTACTCCCGGCGAGGTCACCGAGAAGGGTCTGCGCTCCAACGTCTCGGTCGCCCTGCAATATCTGGAGGCGTGGCTGCGCGGCAACGGCGCGGTGGCCATCAACAACCTGATGGAGGACGCGGCCACCGCCGAGATCTCCCGGTCGCAGGTGTGGCAGTGGATCCACAACGGCGTGCGCCTGCCCGACGGCACCGAGATCACGGCCGACCTGGTCGGGCGCATCGAGGACGAGGAGCTCGCCGCCATCCGCGAGAAGATCGGCGACGAGGCGTGGACCGCGAGCCGCTTCGACGACGCCCGCAAACTGTTCGAGCGGGTCGCGCTGGCCGACGACTTCGCCGACTTCCTGACCACCGCCGCGTACGACTCGATCGACTGAGATGCGGCTCACCGGCGACGACTACGCCGAGCTCGACGCCCGGCTGCAGGAGCACGACACCCATCTCCAAAGCCGCTATCCGGGGGAGCGCGCCGGCCGCCAGCCGGTGCACACCGTCTACGTTCCCGCCGACCGCCTCGACGGCTTCCGTGACTGGGGCCCGAGCGCGCTGAAGGCCATGGACGAGTTCGGTTTCCCCTGGCGCGAGGAGGGCGTCGAGGCGAAACTGCGCACCGAGCCGATCGAGGACCTCCGGGTCGACTTCGAGGACGGCTACGGCGTCCGCGACGACGACCAGGAGGACGCCGAGGTCCTTCGGGCCGTCAAGATCCTGCGCGACGGGCCGCGGCCGCCCTTCCTCGGCCTGCGGATCAAGTCGCTCGAGGCGCCGACCCGCCATCGGGCGCTGCGCACGCTCGACCTGTTCCTCGACTCCTATCAGGACACCGACATCGTCGTCACCCTGCCCAAGGTCAGTGGCCCGGCCCAGGTCGAGGCCATGGTGGCCCTGCTCGACAAGCTCGGGGCGCCGATCGGCTTCGAGATCCAGGTCGAGCTGCCCAGCGCCATACTGTCGGCCGACGGCGTGGCCACGGTGGCCCAGCTGATCACCGCCGCCGAGGGGCGCTGCACGGGCCTGCACTACGGCACGTACGACTACAGCGCCGCCGCCGGGGTGGCCGCCGCCTACCAGGCGATGGACCATCCCGCCGCCGACTACGCCAAGGCCGTCATGCAGGTGGCCGCCGCCCAGACCGGTGTCCGGCTCTCCGACGGCTCGACCAACGTCTTGCCGGTGGGCACCCGCGACGAGGTCCACCACGCCTGGGAGCTGCATCACCGCCTCGTGCGCCGCTCGCTCGAAAGGGGCTTCTACCAGGGCTGGGATCTCCATCCGGCCCAGCTGCCGACCCGCTACGCGGCCACGTACGCGTTCTTCCGCGACGGCCGCGACACCGCGATCACCCGGCTGCGCCGCTACGTCGACCGGCAGGACAGCGGCATCGCCGACGAGCCCGCCACCGCCCGCGCCCTGGCCGCCTATCTCCTGCGCGGCCTCGACTGCGGCGCCCTGACCGACGCCGGCTTCTCCCGACCCGAGCTGATGACCTTCCTCTAACGTGATCGACGGGCATCGTTCAAGGAGGCGATCCATAGTCACGGAATGAAGAAACTCGCCCTGATCCTCGGCGCGACGCTCGCCCTGATCTCCGCCGGCGCCTCGGCCCAGGCCACCCCCGGCCGCGGCGACAGCGCGCTGGCCAAGGACCTCGCCGCCGTGACCCGCTCCACCGCGTGGACCCAGCTGTCCGCGCTGAAGCTGAACTTCCCGACGTACCACCCGGAAGGGCTGGTCGTCACCAAGGACCGCTTCTACCTGAGCGCGGTCGAGATCATCGAGCCCACCGTCAAATATCCGGAGCCCGTCGACGGCTACGACCGCACGCCCGGCAAGGGCGTCGGCCACCTGTTCGTCATCGACCGCACCGGCAAGCTGATCAAGGATGTGATCCTCGGCCACGGCATCGTCTACCACCCCGGCGGCATCGACATCGCCGGCGACGACATCCTCGTCCCGGTCGCGCAGTACCGGCCGAACAGCTCGGCCGACATTTACAAAGTCAGCACCCGGACCCTGAAGGCGACCCGTCTCTTCACGGTCCGCGACCACATCGGAGGCATCGTCCACGACCCGACCACCGGCCGCTACGTCGGCAACAACTGGGGCTCGCGCACGTTCTACGAGTGGACGCGCGAGGGTCGCCAGCTGACCACGTGGCCCAACCTGACCAACCTGATCGACTTCCAGGACTGCCAGTACGTGCCCGCCGGCAAGATGGCCTGCGCCGGCATCACCGCGCTCCCGCAGGCCCCGGGCGCCACCGGCAGCTACGAGCTCGGCGGCATCACGCTGATCGACCTGCACCGCCGCGCGATCGTCAACGAGTTCCCGTTCCAGCAGTGGTCCGCCGCCGCCCACGTGCTGACCCGCAACCCCGTCAAGCTCGCCGCCACCGGCTCCACCATCACCATGTGGGCCGCCCCCGACAACGGCGAAGAGGTGGGCGGCACGCAGATCTACACGCTCCAGGCTTCCGTCGGGTAAAACCCCAGAAGCAGACGGCCACGGTACGCAGGGGCAGGCGGGCCAACCGCACCATTGAGCACCCGCCTCCTCAGCGCGACCTTCCTGCCGCTCAAGGCCGTAGCGCGACTTTCGCGCTATTGCATGGCTGGGCCGCGGCTCGCCGGACGCGCCGCCGTACTGCTGGCTTCGCTGATCCGCCAGGCCCAGGCCTCGCCGCATCACGTCGCCGGTTTGGGCGGTTAGGGCAGGCTTCCCCTTGTGCGACATGGGTGATCCGCTACGTTTGCTCGTGTGCGGACGCCGATCAATGTCTCTACATGGGACGGTCCGGCCGATCGTGTGCCCGCGATCCTGGTGCACGGCACCTTCACGTGGGCGGAGCTCACGTTCGAGCACCAGCGGCCGCTGGCCCGGCGCCGGCGAGTGCTGCTGCCCGACCGGCGCGGTTTCGGCGACAGCCCCGATCTCGAGGGCGAGGGCGTCACCAGCGACTACGCGGTCGACGCGGACGATGTCGTCGCCCTGCTGGGTGCGGGCGCTCACCTGGTCGGTCACTCGTACGGGGGCACGGTCGCGATGCTCGCCGCGGCCGCCCGGCCCGATCTGGTCCGGTCGCTGACCCTGATCGAGCCGTGCGCGCATCAGCTGGCCGCCGCCGAGCCGGTCGTGGCCGCCGCCGTCGAGGACGGCCGCCGGTTCATGGCCGGAGCCCGTCGAGGAACCCCGGAGGAGTACGTTGCAACCGCGTATCGTGACGCGACCCCGCCCGAGCCGGCCGACCGTCTGCTCCGCGCGGCGCGGACGGCGCTGGGCGAGCGTCCTTGCTGGCTGGCCGAGCTGGCCGTCACGCCGCTTGCGCAGGCCCCCTTCCCGAAACTGGTGATCCTCGGCGGCTGGGAACGGACCCCGCCCGGCTACCGCCCCGGCATGGCCGCCGTCATGCGCACGGTCGCCGCCACCACCGCCGACCTGATAGGCGCCCGCCTCGCCCGGATCCCCGGCGCCGCCCACGAGCCGCAGCGCGAACAGCCCGCCGCGGTCAACGCCCTCCTCGAGAAGTTGTGGGACGGAACGGAGGAGACGGCATGCCCGTCACCGGACGCCTGATCGGCGACAGCCTGCGGCCCGGGGCCGAGTTCGCGCCGCCCGGCGTGCGCATCGTCCGCGTCTTCCGCCAAGATTTGGAAGGCACGCAGACCGCCACCCAGCCCGCGGCCTGGACCGTCATCGACTTCGAGGCCGACGACGCGGAGGCGGTGGCCGGCGCCCTGGCCGCCGCGCTCAACCCCGACGGCGGCTGGTACGCCGACTTCAGCGACGGCGACGACCACATCATCGTCTTCGCCGGCCGGGTCTTCCGCTGCCCGTCCGGCGACTCCGCGGCCGACGAGGCCGCCAAGTCCTACGGCCGCTCGGTCGGCGTGCCCGAGCATCAGCTCGACTGGGGAAGCGCCTGAGGGGACCGGGGGCGTCCGACGCGAGCCGGTCAGTGCGCCCGCTCGTGGGCGCCGGCCGGGTCGACGTGGATCGTGGCCGTCGCCAGGTGGGGGAGGTGGTGGGCCAGCTCGTGCTCGGCGTCGGCGGCGATGTCGTGGGCGGCCACCAGCGTCAGGTCGGCCGGGACGACGACCGTGGCCTCGGCGTGCAGCTTGTGGCCGATCCAGCGCAGCCGCAACCCCGGGACGTCGTGGACGCCGGGCACGTGGCGCAGGGCGTGTTCGGCCCGGTCGACCAGGGCGGGATCGACCCGGTCCATGAGGCGGTGGTAGATCTGCCGGGCCGCGTCGGCCAGCACGAACGTGATGGCCACGGCGATGGCCAGCCCCACCACCGGGTCGGCCCAGGCCAGGCCGAGCCATGATCCGGCCGCGGCGGCGACCACGGCCAGCGACGCGAAGCCGTCCGTGCGGGCGTGCAGCCCGTCGGCCACCAGCGCGGCCGAGCCGATCCGCCGGCCGACCGTGATGCGGTAGCGGGCGACGACCTCGTTCCCGGCGAAGCCGATCACGCCCGCCGCCAGCACCCATCCGGCGTGTTCCATCGGCCGCGGGTCGAGCAGCCGGTCGACCGCGGTCCAGCCCGCCGCCACCGCCGAGGCCGCGATGACCATCACGATCACCACTCCGGCGAGGTCTTCGGCCCGGCCGAAACCGTAGGTGTAGGCCCTCGTGGCGGCCCTGCGCCCGAGCAGAAAAGCGATTCCCAGGGGTACGGCGGTGAGCGCGTCGGCGACGTTGTGCAGCGTGTCGCCGAGCAGCGCGACCGATCCGGAGAAGCCCACGACGACCGCTTGCAGCGCCGCCGTCACCCCGAGCACCGCCAGCGATATCCACAGGGCCCGCATGCCCTCGGCCGAGGCCTCCATCGCGGGGTCGACCCGCGTCGCCGTGTCGTGCGAATGCGGTCGGTTCATGAACCGACCATACGGCCGACACTAGGCATGCGACAACGCGGTAAAAGCCAATGAGCTGCAAGAACGAGCGAATGGCGCCCGAGGTTGCGCGGGTAGCCGATCATGGCTCAGGAACACAGTCAGTGAGGACGTACGCATGCGGATGAGCAAGGCAGTCAGGGCGGTCGCCGCGGGCACGATGCTGGCGATCGCCGCCGGGTGCAGCGCCTCGGGAGACACGCCGCCGGCCGGCGCCCCGAGCGCGAGCCCGACCGCGACCGCGATCGCGAGCGCGCCGGTGCCGAGCACCCCGGCGCCGGACGCCCACCAGGTGGCCCTGGCCGCCCTGCCGGCCAATCTGCGGGCCCGCATCCCGCAGTTCCCACCCGCGCCCCCGGCGACCAAGGTGACACTGCCGCCCGGCGACTCGGCCGGCTGGTACAGCCGCATCCCGACCGACCAGAAGGTCGCCTTCATCACCATCGACGACGGCTGGGTGAAACATCCCCTCGCCCTGAAGCTGTTCCAGGCCTCGAACGTGCCGATCACCCTGTTCCTCGAGATCAACGCGATCAAGGACAACCCCGATTTCTTCAAGCCCTTGCAGGCGGCCGGCGCCACCATCGAGAACCACACGATCAGCCACCCCAACCTGCGGGGCCGGTCGTACGCGTCGCAGAAGCGCGAGATCTGCGGCGGCGCCGACCAGTTGGCGCAGTACTACGGCCGCCGCCCGGTGCTGTTCCGCCCGCCGGGCGGCACCCACGACGCCACCACGCTGCGGGTGGTCAAGGACTGCGGCATGAAGGCCGCCTTCTACTGGAAGGAGACCACCGACCACGGCGTCGTCTTCTACCAGGAGGGCAAGACCGTCAAGCCCGGCGACATCATCCTGATGCACTTCCGCCCCCGCTTCGTCGACGACTACCTGGCCGTCCTCAACGCCATCCACAAGGCCGGCCTGACCCCGGCCCGGCTGGAGGATTACATCCCCTGAGAACGCGGGGCAGCCGCTAGGCTCGGCGGATGGTCGATCTGGTGCTGCGGTCCCGGCGGGTCGTGACGGGCCATGGGGTGCGGCCGGCGGCGGTGGCGGTCGAGGGCGGCCGGATCGTCGGTGTCGACGACTACGACCAGGTGTACGACGCGGCGATCGACACCGATCTGGGTGAGACCGCGCTGCTGCCGGGCTTGGTCGACACCCACGTGCATGTCAACGAGCCGGGGCGTACGGAGTGGGAAGGCTTCGCCTCGGCCACGCGGGCGGCCGCCGCCGGCGGGGTCACGGTCATCGTCGACATGCCGTTGAACAGTCTGCCGCCCACGGTCAGCGCCGAGGCGCTGGCGATCAAGCAGGACGCGGCCCGGGGGCAGACCCACGTCGACGTGGGGTTCTGGGGCGGCAAGATCCCGGGCAACACGCCGGACCTGCCGGGGCTGCACGCGGCCGGGGTGTTCGGGTTCAAGGCGTTCCTGGCCGACTCGGGCGTGCCGGAGTTCCCACCCGTGTCGGGGGAAGAGCTGACGGCGGCGCTGGCCGCGACGGACGCCCTGTTCGTGGTGCACGCCGAGGATCCGGAGCACCTGACCGCGTTCGCGTCGTCGGCCTCGTACCGGGACTTCCTGCGGTCGCGGCCGGCCGAGGCCGAGCACGCGGCGGTGGCCACCGCGATCGGTGCGGCCCGGCGCAGCGGCGGGCGGGTGCACATCCTGCATCTCTCGGCGGCCGGCGCGCTTCCGCTCATCGCCGCCGCCCAGGCCGAGGGCGT
The DNA here is from genome assembly GCF_900215205.1 of Paractinoplanes atraurantiacus. Lineage (GTDB taxonomy): Bacteria > Actinomycetota > Actinomycetes > Mycobacteriales > Micromonosporaceae > Actinoplanes > Actinoplanes atraurantiacus. The sequence goes on along the minus strand of NZ_OBDY01000021.1, from coordinate 87,041 downwards.
GCGGGTGACGGCCGAGACGTGCCCGCATTACCTGACGCTCGACGCGGACGCGATCGCCGACGGGGCCACCGAGTTCAAGTGCTGCCCGCCGATCCGGGACGCGGCCAACGCCGACCGGCTGTGGCAGGCCCTGGCCGACGGGCTGATCACCTGCGTGGTCAGCGACCACTCGCCGTGCACGCCGGAGTTGAAGCGGCGCGACACCGGCGACTTCGCGGCGGCCTGGGGCGGCATCGCGTCGGTGCAGCTCGGCCTGCCGGTGATCTGGACGGCGGCCCAGGCCCGCGGCTACACGCTCGGTGACGTCGTGGATTGGATGGCGCGGCGGCCGGCCGACCTGATCGGGCTGCGGGACAAAGGGCGGATAGCGGTGGGCGCGGACGCCGATCTGGTCGCCTTCGACGCCGAGGAGACCTTCGTCGTCCAGCCCGGGCGGCTGCACCACAAAAACCCGGTGACGCCCTATGCCGGAAAGACGTTGCAAGGCGTGGTCCGCACGACGTGGTTGCGCGGGCACGCGGTCACCGGGTCGGCCCCGGCCGGCATGTTCCTGAGCCGAGAGGACGCTTGATGGACGAATTCATCGCGCTTCCCGACCTGGCGTCGAGGGCGTTCGGCGGCGGCGTCGTCTACGCGAACGACGAGTTCTTCGCGGCCGCCGACCATCTGGTGCTGCCCACCGCGCCGGTCTTCGCGCCGAGGACCTTCGACCACAAGGGCCAGGTGTACGACGGGTGGGAGACCCGCCGGCGGCGCCAACCCGGGTCGGACGTGGCGATCGTGCGGCTGGGCGCCCCCGGTGTCATTCGCGGCGTCGATGTGGACACCGCGTTCTTCACGGGCAATTTCCCGCCGTACGCCTCAATCGACGGTTTGGCCGTTGAGGGTTATCCGGCGCCGGCCGAGCTGGTGGAGGCGGAATGGATTCCGCTGGTCGCCAAGTCGCCGCTCGAAGGGGACAGCCGCAATCTGTTCGCGGTGACCGACGAGCGCCGTTTCACGCATGTGCGACTGACGATTCATCCCGATGGGGGAGTGGCCCGTCTGCGGGTGCACGGCACGCCAGTTCCGGACCCCGCGCTTCTGCCGTCCGAGTTCGATGTAGCGGCCATTGCTTACGGAGCCACGGTCACTGACTGCAGCAACACCTTCTACGGCCACCCCGAGAAAATGCTCATGCCGGGCCTGGCGCTGCACATGGGCGACGGCTGGGAGACCTCGCGGCGCCGCGACGACGGCTACGACTGGGTGGAGATCCGGCTGGCCGCGCCCGCGCAGCTTTCCTTTGTGGACCTGGATACCACCCACTTCAAGGGCAATGCGCCCGGGTTCGCCACGTTGATCGGCAAATCCGACAAGTCGAATTGGGCCGAGATTCTCCCGAAGGTCGCGCTGACACCCGACACCCCGCATCGGTTCCGCGTGGAGTCGCCGACGGTCACCCACGTACGACTCGACATCTTCCCGGACGGCGGCATGGCTCGCCTGCGCCTGCACGGCCGCCCCACACCCGGCTTCCTCGACGACAACTTCCGGCGGTGCCACTGATGGCGTACGACGAAATCCTGGCCCAGCGCCTCCGCGACCGGCTCGCCGAGCCGGACGTCACCGAGCGCAAGATGTTCGGCGGTCTGGCCTTCTTCACCAACGGCAACATGACAGTGGGCGTGCACGCCGACGAGCTGATCGTGCGCCTCGGCCCGGACGGCATCGCGGCCGCGCTCACCCGCCCCGGCGTGCGGCCGTTCGAGGTGGGCGGCCGCTCGATGAAGGGGTGGATCCTCGTCGCCGGCGACCATCTCGACGATCCCGAGCTGGACGGCTGGCTGGCCGAGGCGCGCGATTACGCGGGGGCGCTCCCGCCGAAGTGAGCGGGCGGGGCGACGCGGCGCGCCCACTCGGCCGCCTCGTCGCCGGGCAGCGTCCGCGTCACCACCATCTCCGGCAGCATGAGTGGATAGGAACGACCGAGATTCCAGCTTCGGTGGTACGCCGGCGGGTCGAGCACGACCACACGATGATCCCCCAGCAGCGGGATGCCGGCCGGCCGGCCCTCGTTCCAGATCCAGGCCCCGGTGGCGTCGGTCAGGTTGAACTGCCCCTGAATGCCACCCTCGGGCATCAGCTCGCCGTTGGTGGCGGCGGCCACCCAGGCCGGTCGCGGCGCGGTGCCCGGCAGCCGCTCCGGCCCGATCAAGGTGGCGGCCAGCAGCGTGTGAAGCTGAAAGTTGTCGCCGATGCCGCTGATCTTCAGGTCGTACGCCCGGCCGGTCTCCCGATGCAGCACCAGCAGCGGCTCGTCGTCGAGAACCAGTAGCAGGCCGTGCAGCCAGGGCGCGTCCTCGATCCGGTCGCCGACGGCGGTCGTGGCGGCGGTCAGCCGATCACGGTGCGGCAGTGACAGCCGGGCGTTCTTCTGCTGCAACGGAAGCAGAAGGCTGGGAATCCAGGCGTTCACGGTGAACCAGGCCTGGACGACCTCGCCGGCCTCCTCGGGCGCGATGCCCGAGGCCCGGACGACACGCTCGCGCAGCACACGATATTCGGTGGCACCGGACGGCGGGGCGACGTCATCACCGAGCTCGTCGGCGACCGCCGCGAACTGCGCGGCCAGCTCCAGCCCACCGGCCACCCGGTCGGCGAGGACACCGAGCACGGGCAGCGGATCGCCCCCGATCTCGATGAGGGCCGCCACCAGCGAGGCCAGCTGCCCGCCGTTGCCGAGCGCGACCTGCTCGATCGCCGGCGTGAGGCGGACGAGGCCCGCGCTGAGATCCTCGGTCGAGGACTTCTGCGCCTGCCCCACGACGGCACGGAAACTCTTGGTGGAAGCCCGCTCATCAAGCCGGATCACGGCATCAGCAAGCTCGGTGCAGAGATCGGGAAGGGCCCGCGCGCGACGTCCGAACATCGATGCATCGTACGGTTCCCAGTTGTGACCCGAACCGTGACACTGCTCCTGATCGATGCCAACGGCACGCTGCTGGGCGAACTCCCCCCTTTCGAGACCCCGATCCCGTGGTGGCAGGAGGTCTCCGACTTCACCGAGCGGGCCGGCCCCGCCGACTTCCAGGTGCTGCGCCTCCTGCACGGCGACCGCTCGGCCCCACCCGGCGGCCACGTCACCTATCTCGCCCAAGTAACCGAGAAGACCGCAAATATCCGAAAAATCGGGCGCCCATGGAACTCGGACACGCTCAATGCGACCGGCGCGACCGGCGCGACCGGCGCGACCGGCGCGACCGGCGCGACCGGCGCGGGCGCAGGGGGCGTGAGCGTTGAGCTGGGGCCGCAGGCCAAGCGGGCGGCCTATGCCGAGGTCAACGGGCCTGCGGAGTCTCTGGGGTGGGCGGCGGAGGTTCTGCCTGGGGTCACTGCCTATCAGCAGCGGACCTGGAACCTTTCGGCCATCTGGCGGCTTGATGGGGCCGGCGGCAAGACCGAAGCCTGGCTCAAGCAGGTTCCGCGTTTCTTCGGGCATGAGGCGGAGGTCATTCGGCTGCTCGGGGAAGTCGCGCCCGGGCTTGCTCCGAAGCTGATCGCCGCGGGGGAGCAGGGGCGGATGCTTCTGGCGCACGCGCCCGGGGAGGACCGGTACGGCGCCGGGCCTGAAGTGTGCGCCGACATCGCCGCCGCATTCCATCCCATCCAGCACTATTTCGCGGAAAATCCGGCGGGGCTGAGCATCATTCCGGATGCGCGGCTCACCTTCGAGGTCTTTGTGCGCGTCGCCGAGCCGTACGTCAAAAGCATCTCCGGTCTGGGAAAGCTCCTCGACGATCTCCCGCGGCGCATCGCGGCGATCGCGGAATGCGGCCTGCCCGACACGCTCGTCCATGGGGATCTGCACCCGGGGAACGTCCGCACCGATGATCGCGGGCGGCTGACCATCATGGACTGGGGGGACTGCGCGTTCGGCAATCCGGGGTTCGACATTCTGCGGCTCACCGACGACCCCGGCGTGATCGATGCCTGGTGCCGGCGCTGGGAGGCGACCGGAGCCGATCCTCGGCGGGCCATCGAGCTGCTCCGGCCGCTGGCCCCGCTGCGTAGCGCCGTCGTCTATGCCGGGTTCCTCGAAAATATCGAGCCGTCTGAATTTCCCTATCACGCGGAAGACGTTTCCGCCGCGCTGGCCGCCGCCGCCTCTATCGTGGGGGAGTGAGCCGGCGGGGGTTCCTCGAACAGATCCGGCAGGGCGGTGTGTCCCTGAGCCCGGAGCTGGCCGCCGCGTTCGCCGCCGTGCCCCGCGAGGCCTTCGTCCCGGACGGCTTCCAGCGCCGCGACGGCACGTGGGCCAAGCCGTCCGACGCCGACTTCCTCGAGCTGATCTACAAGGATGACGTGCTGGTCACCAAGGTCGACGGGCGGACGCCGATCAGTTCGTCCAGTCAGCCCTCGCTCATGGCCATGATGATCGAGGCGCTCGACGTCCGGCCGGGTCACCGCGTGCTCGAGATCGGCGCCGGCACCGGCTACAACGCCGCCCTTCTGGCCTCGCTCGGCGCCGAGGTCGTGAGCGTCGACGTCCAGCCCGATGTCGCCGGCAAGGCTCGTGAGGCTTTGAAAGCAGCCAAGATTGATGGTGTACGGGTGGAGCACGGCGACGGCTACGCCGGATCGGCGGGCGACCGCTTCGACCGTGTCATCGTGACCGTCGGCATCGCCGGCCTCTCCCCGCGGTGGCGGGCCGAGGTCGTCGTCGCCCCGGTCGAGCACGCCGGCACCCACCCGGTCCTGGCCGTCCGCGACCGGGCCGGCACGGTCGTCACCCCGTCCGGGTTCATGACCGCCGCCGGCCCGCTCACCGCGGCGCATCCCTTCCCGGCCCCGGCCGCCCCGGGCACGCTGGCCGAGTTCACCGACTACGAGGGGCCGTGCTTCGACCCGCCGCTGGAGCCGCTCACCTACCGCGACCTCTGGTACGCGGCCGGCGTCTGGAACCGCCGGACCACCCTCGCCGCCGTGCCCCACCGCGAGCAGAACGCCCTGATCATCCTCGACCTGACCCGCACCGGCGGCGCCGTGGTCCTGCCCGACGGCAGCGTGCTGGCCGGTGGCGCCGAGGCTGCCGCCTGGGCCGCCGAGGCCGCCGCCCTCCGCGACCGCTGGCTCGGCGCCGGCCGCCCGCCGATGCGTGCCTGGCGCGTCGGTCTCGCCCCGGCCGGCGATCCGGAGGCCCCGATCCTGGTCCCGTCGTCCTGGGAGTTGACCCGATGAGCCGTGTGGACGTGGTCCGGGCCTGGCTGCGCGATCGGGGCGCCGAAAAGATCCCGCACGCGGGCGGGTCCCTCTACGAGCACCTCAACCGCGTCCGCGACCGGGTCGAGGGGCACGGCCTCGGCGAGGACGAGCAACTGGCCGCGCTCACCCACGCCGCGTACGGGACCGACGGTTTTCCGGTCGTCCTGCTCGACGTGGCCGACCGGCAGCAGCTCCGGTCGCTGATCGGGCGGGAGGCCGAGGCGATGGTCTACCGGTACGGCGGGTGCGACCGCGGGCGCACGTGGCGGGCGCTGCCGTCGACGTGCACGGTCTGGAGCCGCTTCACCGGGCACGCCGAGTCGCCGACCCCGGCGCAGCTGCGCGCCTTCGCCGACCTGAGCATCGTCAACGAGCTCGACGTCTACGAGCGGTCGCCCGAGATCGCGGCCAAGGCGGGCGACTACTTCCGGTCGCTCTTCCCGACCTGGGCGCCGCTCGCCTCACCGGCCGTGATGGCCGACTGTCACCGCACGCTCACCATCGGCCCGCCCGGCGGTCACTGAGCGAGCGCCCGTCCGGGTCGTACATGAGCCGGTAGGCCGGCACCGCCCAGATCCGCTGATACCACGGCAGCTTCGACGTCTCGTGCGGCATGATCTGGCCCGGCGGCCGCGGGCCCTTGCCGCCCTCGTCGTGCCACTGCTTCAGGCGGTCGGCGGTGCTGGTCATCACCCGTACCACCGAAACCGGATCCACCAGGTCCTCATCGGACTCCCGGCCGAGATGCTCGCGCGTCAGGGCGAGCCGCAGATCGCGCGGGAAGCGGCGGGCCCCGTCACCCAGCCCGGCCGGGTCGCGCGGCTCCCGCTCGTCGAGCGTGTCGTCGAAGATGGCGTTGGAGAGCTCGCTGTCGTGCGTCCACGAGCGCCGGTTGAAGTTGTCGCTGCCCACGCTGCACCACACGTCGTCGATCACGCAGACCTTGGCGTGCACGTAGATCGGTGTGCTCTCGCTGTTCTCCAGGTCGAGGACGTGCACGCGGTCGGGTGCGGCCATCCGGCACAGCTGGATCGCCTGCTCGCGGCCGACCTCGTTCGGCGGCAGCGCGAACCGCCCGTCGACGTCCGGGTGCCGGGGGACGACGGCGATCAGGTGCAGCTCCGGATTGTCCGTCAGCGCGTCGGCGAACAGCTGGGCCACCTCGGCCGACCACAGGTACTGATCCTCCAGGTAGATCAGCTTCCGGGCCCGCTTGATCGCCTTGGTGTAGCCGCGCGCGATGGTCTGCTCGCCGTTCGACGCGAACTTGTACGGCGGGCGCATGGCCGGATAGGTCCGCAGGACCTGGATGGCGAGCGGCCCGCACTCGGGCGGGTCCGGCGGCTGCTCCGGCAGGCGGTCGGCGCGCAGGTCGGCGCCCTTGAGCTTGTCGGTGACGGTGGAGATCGGGCCGTTCTGGTCGAGCGGCGTCGGATCGTTCCACCGCTCGCGGAACGTCAGGTCGAGCGCGCCCACGACCGGCCCGCGCAGCGCGAGCTGCACATCGTGCCAGGGCGGGGTCTTCCCGTACGCCTTGGCCATCGCGACCGCCTGGGGATCACCGAGATGGCGTTCGTCGTCACGACGGCTGTGGCAGAGATCGATGCCACCGGCGAAGGCGATGTCACGCTCGGGCTGCCCGGGGTGGCGGAGGATCACCAGTTTCTGGTGATGGGAGCCGCCGCGCCGGACCCGCTGGTCGAGCAGCACCTCCCCGCCCGCGGCCTCGATCTCGTCGCCGAGGTTGCGGTTCTCCTCCTCGCTGTAGGCGAGCTTGTCCACGTGGGAACGCCAGAGCAGCCCCTTGACCACCACGCCCCGCTTGGCCGCCGCGCCGAAGAGCTCGACGATCGTCGGCCCGTCGTCGCGCATCCGCTCGTCGGGGTCACCACGCCAGTCGGTGAAGAACAGGTGGTCACCCTCTTGGAGGCTTTCAACCTCCGTTACCAGGCGGTCAAAATAGGCTTTACCGTGAATTAGCGGTTCAGCCGCGTTTCCGGCGACCCAGGTGGGTATGGAGGAGTCCGGGTTGTCACGCTCCTGCGCACTGAGGAACCAGTCAGGCAACGGCACGTCCAACAACCTAAGCCCCCTCGCCGGACCGCGCACCCCGACCGGAGGACCCACTGATGAGCAGTGAGCCGCTGACGACCACCACCGCCGCCACCACCGAAACCGCCCAGGCCGCCGAGAAGGGCCTGCTCATCGCGGTCCTCCTCATCGTCCTGTTCGGTGTCGGAGCCATGCTGTTCATGGCCTAGTCGAGAACCCACTCGTCCTCGCGGATGATCTCCACCACACCCTTGGGGCCGCGGCCGGTGACGGTGATGCCGTCGCCGCCGATCACCACGTCGGTGTGCACGCTCGACATGTTCAGGCCGGCCTCGGCGCGCTGCTTCTCGCTCAGCGCCAGGCCGCCGTCGATCGCGAACGGGAAGCTCTGACCCCACGCGACGTGGCAGCCGGCGTTCTCGTCGAACAGGGTGTTGTGAAAGACGATGCCGGCCCGCGCGATGCGGCTGTCCCGGTCGACCAGCGACACCTCACCCAGGGACCGCGCCCCCGCGTCGGAGTCGAGCTGAGCCCGTACGACATCAGCTCCGGAATCCGCGGTGACCTCGGTGATCCGGCCGCCGGCGAAGGTCACCCGCAGCCCGGTGACCAGCGCCCCGCCCAGCACCAGCGGCTTCGTCAGCCGGATGACGCCGTCCGCGCGCGATTTGTCGGGGCTGGTGAAGACCTCCTCGGTCGGGATGTTCGGCATGTAGGGCACGCCGGCCGGGTCGACCAGCCCGCCGCCGGTCCAGCGCGTGCCCGGCAGCAGACCCACCGTCAGGTCGGTGCCCTCACCCACGTACCGGACCTCGGTCAGCTCGAGCTCGTCCAGCCGCCGCGCCCGCTCACCCAGCGTCGCCGACCGCTCGCGCCAGGCCTCGACCGGGTCGCCGGCGTCGAGCCGCATGGCCGTGCCCACGGCCTCCCACAGCCGGTCCATGTCGGGCTCGCCGAAGATCTGCCGCGCCCAGCCCGGATTGGGCGCGCCCACAGCGGTCCACCGGACGCCGTCGAACAGCGCCCGCCGCATGGCCTGCGACTCCTGGACCGGGATGGCCGCCGCCTTGGCCGGGTCGGCCCCGTCGAGCAGATGCGGGTCGGCGTCACCCATCAGGCGGATGAACGCCACGCCTTCCTTGCGCCACCACTCGGTGCGCTCCAGCGCCCACGGCCGGTTCGCCGTCAGTTGCTCCAGCGTCTGATGGTCGACCGCCTGCCGCCGGATCGGCCCGTCGTCCCAGTCGACCTCGACCCAGCCCGCCCCGGCCCCGTAGGCCGCGGCGACCACGGCCCGGGCGATCTCCAGGTGCGCCGTGTCACTCCTGACCACCACTCCCTGCCCGGGCTGCACGTTGACGCCCACCCGAACCACCAGATCCGCGAACCGCTCGACCAAGCTCATGGGCCCGAGCCTAGGACTCGAGCGCTCTTGGCGGTGGTTCGGCACCGCTGAACAGGGTATGGAGACCTGGTGGAAAATGACGTCAATGACCGGTTCGTACGCGTCCGGGGCGCCGCCGAGCACAACCTTCGGAACGCCGACGTCGACATTCCCCGCGACGCCATGGTCGCCTTGGTCGCGCGGATCGAGGTGCTGCTCCACCTCGGCCTGGGGTACCTCAGCCTCGGGCGCCGTTCCACGACGTTGTCGCCGGGCGAGGCGCAGCGCCTGCGCATCGCCACCCAGTTGCGTTCGGGGCAGTTCGGGGTCGTCTACGTGCTCGACGAGCCCTCCGCGGGTCTGCACCCGGCCGACGCGGAGCCGCTGCACGACGTGTCCGCCGACCTGCCCGAGCCCGACGTCGACGTGCGGGACGTGGCCGGGCTCGTCGGGTCGAACTGCTGTTCCTGCCCGGTACCTACGCGCCGTGCCCCGCCTGCCACGGCGCGCGGTACAACGCGGAGACGCTGGAGGTGACCTACCGCGGAAAGACCATCGCGGACGTGCTGGCGATGTCCGTCGACGACGCCGCCAAGTTCCTCGCCGACGTCCCGGAGACCTCCCGGGCCGTCAGCGCCTCGACCACGCTCACGCCAACGCTGGAACCTGTACGACCGAAAAGTGGGACGTGGTTAGCACCGCTTCGGTCAGGCGAATACCGGTGACGTGCTCCGCGAGATTGAATGCCCGGCTGGAAGCCTCCTCGTCAAAGACGTATTCCGGATCGTCCGGATCGTCGGGACCAAGGTTGAATCCCATCGACCTGAGAACATCGAGCAAGGCGTCCGGATCGCTGCCTTCGCGCCAGGAAGCGTTCCTGAAGTCGAAGGAAACGCGGATCTCCCCGTCCTTCGTCCAGATGAACAACTCGTCGTTGTTCTCGGAGTGATACACGGTAGCGACGTCGGTGCCCTGCGACAGCGTCTCGAGGATCTCCTCGTCGGTGCCGAGCTGGCTGTACTGTTCGACGATCAGCGCGCCGCCCGTCAGCTGGGTGACTGCCACGGAGAACGTTTGCTCGTTCAGATCCTCAAGCCCGGTGATCCGCCCCACCACAGACCCGCCGAGAGCCTTCGCGACCTCGTCTTCAGTGCGACCCTTGACAAAAGTCAAGCAGGACTCCACCGAGAGGCCCGGCCCCGTGACCTCGAACCACCCGTAGTTGTTCACGGCGATCATCAAACCATGGCTCATGAACTGACCCCGCTGATGGCATGCGTGGAGGAGCGCAGACTGCTGACGGCCGCTCTCTGCCTCAGCGGGTGGCCGCCCTGCGCTTCGCGAGGTAGGGCAGCACGAACAGGTACAGGCCGGAGAAGAAGAGCAGGGTCAGCGGCAGCAACGGCACGTAGGAGATCCAGAGAATGGGATCCTCCCGCGCCAAGGCCACGGTGGTCGCGATGACCGTCACGGTGAAGGTGGCGGCGAGCCAACGGTGAATTTGCCGGATCCACTTGTTCATGCCGGTCACGCTAGGGGTGAGGACATGACCGGCGCTTCTCGAAAACTGACCGGCCCGCCTGCTCGACTCTTAAAGCAGCCGGTACAGGGTCAGGGCGGCCAGCGACGGCGCGTCCACGATGTCGCCGCCGCGGAGCATCGCCGTGATCTCGTCGTCGGTGACCGCCCGATGGACCATGTCCTGCTCGGTCGCCTCCCGGTTCGGTTCGCCCTCGGCCAGCTCGGTCGCGAGATAGACGTCGAAACCCTGGGTCGAGTAGCCGTACGCCTCGTAGAGGTGACCGAGGTGGGTCATCTTCCCGGCCCGCAGCCCGGTCTCCTCGGCCAGCTCCTGCCGGGCCAGCGCCGTCTGATCACCGCCCTTGCCGGCGCCCCAGCCGCCCTGCGGGAACTCCCACGCGCGCCGCCCCACCGGATAGCGGAACTGCTCGACCATCCAGAACCCCCGCGACCAGCGCGGCAGCACGAGCGCGAAGTCGGGCTTCTCCACCACGCCGTAGATGCCGGGACTGCCGTCCGGCCGCTGGACCTGGTCCTCCCGCACGGTCATCCACTGGTTGCGGTAGACGACGCGACTGCTCACCTGCTTCATGGTTTCCTTCCGTGCACCCGCTCGACCGTTCCCGCCTTGAGGCGCTGAGATTCGACGATCTCAAAGCCCGCTTGACGTACGGCGGGGAGCTGCCGCCGGGTGAAGTGCTCCCCGGCCGTGGGAATCGTGACGCGTTCCAGCAGCCACTGCGCGGCCCGCACCGGGGCGACGCCGCCGATGTGGTCGAGCAGCAGGAGGCGCCCACCCCGTACGAGAACGCGCTTCATCTCGCCGATCGCCGCGACCGGATCGGGGATCGTGCACAGGCCGAGCGCGCACACCACGGTGTCGAAGGTGGCGTCGCCGAACGGCAGGTGCTCGGCGTCGCCGAGCACCCTTCTCAGCCCGGCCCGGGGCGCGATGGTCAGCATGCCGGCGCTCAGGTCGACGCCGGTCACGGTGACGCCGGGCGGATAGTGGGGCAGTTGCCGTCCGGTGCCGACGGCGACCTCCAAAACCCGGCCGGTTGCCCGCGCCCCGAGCCACTCGCGGCCGCCGGTGAACCAGCGGCGCTCGAGGAACTCGATCTGCCGGTCGTAGCGCGGCGCCGACCGGTCCCAGACCCGCCGCTGCTTGTCGGTCACCGGATCACGTCGATGAGCTCGGCCGCGGAAGTCGAGCGTGGACGGTCGCTGACCTGGCCGTCGCCGAGCTCGACGACCCGCCACCGCCCGTCCGTGCGCAGGGCCAGGTCGACGGTGACGAAGGGCAGGGCGGGGACGGCGCCCTTCAGGAACGACACGTCGATGTCGGGCGGCAACTGATCGGCGGTGTCCGGGTGGGCGGTGATCAGCCGGCATTCGCCGCCGACCCACCACGTGCGCGCCTCGGCGCCGGTGAACTCCTCGAAACGCCGCAGCACGAAACCGCCGGTGAAGTCGTCGCCGCGGAGCTCGCGGAACCGGCGGGCGACGGCGTGGGCTTTCTCGGCGTCGGCCAGATCGGGGATGTACGCGGCCTCGTGCCAGTAGTGCTTCATCGACTTGGTGTAGTCGCGCAGCACCGCGGGCCCGCTGTTGCCGAGGGCGGCCCGGGCCTGGTCGAAGTCACCCCAGGCCGACTCCGGGGTGAAGGGGGCGAGCGCCTCGTACCAGCCGGGCAGCTCATGGCCCTGGCGATACTGCTCGGGGCTGGTCCGCAGGCGGCCGCCACAGGCCTCGGCCAGTCCGGCGTAGGCCTCGCTGGTGAGCATCCATCCGCGATAGACGGCCGGTTCGTCTTCTTGGAAGTCGACCGTCTTCGCGTGGCCCGCGGCCAGGGCATCGTGGTCGACCAGCGTCACCGTGTGGCCGGCGGCGCGGGCGGCGGCGGCCTCCTCGGCGAAGTGCTCGTCGGCGCGGCGCGGATTCAGGACGTCACGAGGCACCAGCAGCATCATGAGCCTTTGATAGCAGGCTTCCGCCGACAACGGTGACCGCGCGGCCGCTCAAATCGGCCCGGCCCAGGCGGGCCGGCCAGTACGGGGTGAGGGCGGTGTGCGCGCCGCCGGTCACCGGGTCCTCGGGGATGCCGTCGGCCGGCGCGAAGAGCGACACGAAGTCGTGGTGCTTTCCGGGTGACGGCCAATGGCGCCCTAGCGGCTCTCCAACAGGAAGCCCTGGTCGCGGAAGGTTTCCACCAGGGTCGCCTCACTCCCGGGCGGGCCCTGGAGGTAGCAGGCGACCGATTTGTCGCTGTCCTCCCACCAGATCGCCCACGGAACCCCCTCCGGCGTTCTGGTGCGCGGGTAGCTGTAGAAACGGCCGTGCAGATCGGAGTCCTGCCGATACCAGGAGTCGCGCCACCCACCCGCATCCTCCAGGTCCTGGTTGGCCTCGCTCGCCGGGCGGTCCTTGGCCATCGTGGTGCTGTCCGGCCATTGCGCGCAGAACAGGTTCATGGAGGAGCCCGGGATGGGGCATTTGTCCATGAGCTGCTTGGTGTTCTTCTTGCTGTAGGGCGAGCAGTCGACGTCGCGCCAGAAGGCCTCGTACGTCTCCGGAAGCGAGAGCGCCACGGCCGCGGCCGACGTGGGCGGCGGCGTGGAGGCCTCCGGCGTCCGCGACCCGGCGGACAGGCCTGGAACGATCCAGACCAGCACGCCCGCGATGGCGACGGCCCCGACGAGAGCGGCCACCGCCTTCACGGTGTTCCCCCGCCCCGGCGGCGCGACTTTCCCCGCCGCGTTACCCGGCGGGGCTTTCCCCGCGCCCACGCCACCGGGCGCGGCCTTTCCCATGTCGGCGCGGCCCGGCGGGGAGGCGGGGCGCTCCACCTTGGTCGGCGACGGCTGCGCGGGCCGGGCGCCGGCCGGCGGCTGGTGGGGGCGCCCGCCGAACAGCAGCACGCGCGCCTGGGCGGCCGTCGGCCGGCTCTCCGGGTTCTTGCGCAGGCACGCCCGGACGCTGGTCAGCAGGGGCTCGTCGAGACCCTCGAGCCGGGGGCGCCGGGACAGGATCGCGTGTGCCAGCTGCTCGCGGTTGTCGCCCGGGAACGCGTGCTGGCCGGTGGCCGCGAACACCATGGTCGAGCCCCACGCGAACAGGTCGGCCGCCGAGGTCAGCGGATCGTTGGCGATCTGCTCCGGCGCCATGTACGGGAACGAGCCGGCGATCTCACCGACCCGCAGCGTCGAGTCGAGCGCCTGCGCGATCCCGAAGTCGATCACCCGGGCGCCGCCCTGCCCGAGGATGATGTTGGCCGGCTTGAAGTCGCAGTGCACGATGCCGGCCTGGTGGATCGCCTCCAGCGCGGTCAGCGCCTGCATGGCCACCTGAAGCAGGTCGCTGTCCTTGAGCGGCCCGTTCTCCCGTACGTGCTCGTCCAGGGTGAGGCCTTCGATGTATTCACTGATGATGTACGGCAGCTCGCCCACCACATCGAAGTCGAGCACCTTGGCCGTCACGAACTGCGCGACCTTGCGCGCGTTCACCAGCTCGCGGTCGAGGTTCCGTTTGAGGGTGCCACTCGGATCCCAGTCCACCCGCAGAACCTTCGCGGCGACCCGCCTCCCGTTCGGGTCGGCGGCCAGATAGACCTCACCCTGCCCGCCCCGCCCGATCCGGGCCAGGGTCGTGTAGGGCCCGATCCGCGCCGGATCGTGCGGCCCCAGCTTCGCCGGTCGCGACATGGGCGCCTCCAGACAAGCGAACACCCATTGTGTGCAGGTGATCACTCTGCGCGCAACGGCCGCCTTTGTCAGGTGCTGTACGTGCCGTCCCAGGGCTCACCGAACCCGAGCCGGTCCGGATAGAGCTCGGCCCACGCGCCCCGCTCCGAATCCGACTCGTCGATCAGGCCGAACGTCACGCCGTCGTAGCGCACCCGGAACGGCCGGACGGCGATGTCACCGGGCGAGGCGCCCGGGAGCCCGTCCAGCAGCCGAGCGAAGATCGCGTCGGCCTCGGTGCGAAGGTCGCCGCGCAGAAACGGCGCCTTTCCGATGAGGACGATCTCGGAGCCGAGGTGGTGGCCGTCGTGATCGAAGCGATGGACGTAGGCGTACCAGTAAAGCCGCTCCCGCTCCCGGTCGGGAGCCTCGTCGTCGTCCCGGCGAGCCCCGTGAACGTTGGCGAAGTACTGCCCGTCGGCGTAGGTCCCGATCGTCTGCACGTGGTACTCGTCGCGGACCATCGGAATCACGGCGGGCAGCGGCATGGCAGCGAGGATAGCCGCGCTAACGGTCGTCCCGGTCGGTGGGCAGCGGACGGGTCGTGGTGGCGCCGTCCGGCGGGATCACCTGCGTCTCGTCGGCGCCGATGACGATCGTGTCGTCCCGCCCGGGATTGACGATCGTGGTGTCGCCCGCCCCTGAAGTGATCACGGTAATGGTCTCGTCATCGCTGCTGGGCGAGGCAGGGGTGTCCGCTGGGGAGCCGGCGGAAGTGGACGAGCGCGGTGGCGGGATCACCTGGGTCTCGTCCGCGGAGGCGGGAGCGGAGGTGGGGCCGGGGGTGGACGGTGGGACGGCGACGGTCGTGGGATCCGGGGCCGAAGCCGGGGCCGGGGCGGGGGTCTGCTCGCGCTGGGCGGCGTAGGCGCGGGCCTGGTCGCGGATGGTGGTGGACTCGGTGGCGGCCCGGGTCAGCCACTGCTCCCAGCGGGACTGCATGGGGCGGATCAGGCCGCCGCCCACGCCGACGATGATGACGCCGGCGATGGTGGCCAGGACGGCTGTCAGCACGGGCTGGGTGACCGAGGTGGCGATGCCCACCTGGTCGAGGGCGGCTATCACGCCGAGCGTGATGACCACGACGGAGACGGCACGGGCCAGGACGCGGGCGTACGGCAGGGCGCCCAGAGCGCTCACGATCAGGTCGGCCGCGGCCCGGCCGATGGCCACGGCCACCACGATGATGACGATGGCCACGAACGCGCGGGGCAGCCACGCGATGACGGTCGCGAGCAGGTCACTGACCGGGTTCGGGCCCCACAGGCCGAAGGCCGCCTGCAAGGCGAACAGCAGGACCGCGTAGAAGACGATCTTCCCGCAGAGGACGCTCGGCGTGATCTTCACGCGGGACAGGGGCGAGCGGTCCAGGCCGGCGCGGGCCAGGCCCTTGGTGGCCGCCGTCCGGAGCAGCCGGGCCACCAGCCATCCGATTCCGACGATGGCGGCGAACCCCAGCGCCGTCGGGACGAACAGCAGCACCGAACGCCACATGTCTTCCATCGCGCCTCCTCACTCTCCTCGCGACCATAGGGCGCAACGACCGAGTCGGCACGGGGACGTTCAGGAGCAGGCGTTTCCGTTGATCGTGCAGCCGCTGGGCAGGTCGTCGCCGTCGGACTGCATGCCGAAGGTGAAGGTCACCGAGTTCCGGGCGCCGATGGTGGCACCGCTGAAGGTGACCCGGCTGCCGCTCGCCGACGCCGAGACGCCGCCACTGAGGACACTGATCGTGGCGCCGCTCGGGATGGTGAGCCTGACCTGCCAGTCTGTGACGGCCGCCGAGTTGGGGTTGTTCACGGTGACCGTGCCCTCGTACCCACCGTCACCGCTGTTGTCGAACCCGTAGACCGCGGTCAGCGGAGCCGAGGCGGGCGTGGTCGGCGCGGGCACGAGCGTCTTGGTCGGCTTCGGGGCTGCGGTGGTCGTGGGTTTCACCGTGACCGGCGTGTTGAGCACGGGCGGTGGCGCTGTCGCGGCCTTCGTGGTCGGCGCCGTGGTGGCCGAGGGTGACGCGGTGGCGGACGGCGACGCGCTGGTGCTCGCGGGCGAGGCCGAAGCCGACGGCGCCGTGGTCGTGGCCTCGGTGGTGGGAGCGTCCACCGTGGGTTCGGCCTCCTCGACCGGCGCCGACGTGGCCACGGCCGCAGTGGTGGGCGCCGGCGACGAGTCCGGCCGCAACACGATGTAGCCGGCCGCCCCCGCCAGGAACACGCCGGCCGCCGCCAGCGCGACCACTCCGGCCCGGCGCCGGTTCCCTTCCCGGTGGCTGCGAGGCTCGGCCCGCGGCGTGGACAGATCGATCATGGCGGTCTCACCCGCCACGGTCCCGTTCTCAGTCTCACTCCAGGGCCCCGCGAACAGCGCGGTCTCGGCCTCCGCGAGCCGCCCACCCGCCGCCGCATCGGCCCGCCCCACCCAGGGGTCACTCTCCGCCGATTCGGCCTTCACACCCTCTTGCCGGTACGAGTCCTCGCCCTCCGCAAAGCGCGCGTACGGGTCGGCCTCGACACCCTCGTGCTCGTACGTCTCGGAGCCCGGCCCGAAAGCCGACCCCTCCCGCCCGTACGAGCCGTCGTTCATCCCCAGGCCGGCGCCATCACGCGGATAGGCCTCAGCCTCCGGCCCCAGCCCGCCGGCCGGCGCCTCGGAGAAATCCTGGTCATACGCACCGTCCGGCGGCCCGAAGGCGTCCCGGCCCCGCGCATAGGCGTCACCCTCCGGCCCGTACGCACCCGCGTCCCGCCCGTACTCGTCGACGTCCCGCTCGTATCCCGCGCCACCAGGCCCGTAGGTCTCGTTCCGGGCGTAGGCGTCGTGACCCGCCGGGTAGTTGCCGTCATGGCCGGCGGAATAGCTCCCGTCGTGGCCGGCGGGGTAGCTCTCGCCGTGACCCGCCGGGTAGTTCCCATCGTGGCCGGCGGGGTAGCCCTCGTTGTGGTCCGCGGGGTAGGCGTCGTTCTGGCCGAAGGCGTCGTAGCCGTTCGCGGGGGGCTCCTCGCGTCCCATCGACGTCGGATACGCTTCATTAGCGACATATCCGTTATATCCGGCTGCCTGGTCGCGGTCGTATCCGTCGCCCTCGGCCGGATAGGCATAGCCGTTCGGCTCGGCCCACGTCTCGTCCGCCGCCGCGGCGCCGTTCCACTCGGCGCCGCCGGTGCGCTGATGGGGGATCTCGCCGGTCCGGGGTGGCTGCTCCTGCGTACCGGAAGCCTGTCCTGGCCATGAAGCCGCCGGCTCCGGCCACGAAGCGTCGCGGCGGGGCGGCCATGACGGGTCGAACGAGGGCCGGGGCGCCTCGAACCGCGTCGTCTCCGCGGCGGAAGGCGGAGCGGCGGAAGGCGGAGCGGCGGAAGGCGGCGCGGCGGAGAAGGAGGCGTCGGTGCCCGGGCTCTGCCGCACGTCGGCGCGGTAGTCCGGTGCGCCATGGCGGGGGCGGCGGTCCTCGGTCACGGCCGCGACTATAAGTGAGCAAGTTAAGGACGGCGACGCGCTCCGGAGCAACAATCGGCTACCCTCAGTGACTTCGCGCGGGGTGGGCTGGGCACGCTCCGGATAGTGCGGACTGGTCGTACCGTCAAGAATCGGACGGTTGGCCGGTGCGGCATCGTCCGAATGGCGGAGTCGGGATACGCTTTCGAGCATGGCCGGCAGCACGGGTGGGGTGAGCCCTTCAGTCATGCCTGAGCTGCCTTCGGCGTCGCGTCTCGTGCACGAGGCCGACTGGTCGTCGACCGCCCTCGGCGCCCGCGACGGCTGGGACCCGGCCGTCGCCGCGACCATCGAGCTGATCCTGGGCTCGCCGATGCCGATGGCGTACAGCCATGGTGACGACTTCCTGCTGATCTACAACGACGCGTACGCGGACCTGATCGGCTCCCTGCATCCTTCCGCGCTGGGCCGCCCGGCCGCCGAGGCCTTCGGTGACCTGTGGCGCGCCCCCGGCCTGGGCGGCGCCGTGCAGGACGTCTACCGCACCGGCCAGCCCTTCCTCGAGGCCGAGACCCAGCTGACCGTGGTCCGCGGCCCGGCCGGCCGGCCCGAGCAGGCCTTCTTCACGCGCGGCCACTCCGTCGTGCTCGACCGGCGGGGCGAGATCGCCGGCGTGCTGACCGTGGCCGCCGAGACCACCCAGGTCACCCGCCGGCTGCAGAGCCTGGGCGACCTGACCGCCCGGCTGGCCGGAGCGCTCACCGTCGACGACGTGGCCCGGGTCGTGCTCGGCTACGCCTCGGCCTCGTTCGACGTCGACCACTGCGTCTTCGCCGTCGACGACGGCGGCGCCTACCGCTATGTGCGCCGCATCCGCGGCGAGATGCTCGACGAGGCCGACGAGCGCCTGCCCCCGGTGTGGAAACGCGCGGCCAACGACCCCCGGGCCCCGCTGGTGGCCGCGGCGACCAGCGGCACGCCCTCTTTCGTGACCGACGGCGAGCCGTTGCGGGAGGTCGCCACCGACCGTCACGAGCAGCGGGTCCGGTCGCTGGCCTCGCTGCCGCTGCGGACCGCGTCGCTGACCGGCGCGCTGACCGTCGGCTACCGCCACGCGCACACCTGGCTGCCGGCCGAGCGCGCGCTGCTGCACGCGGCGGCCCAGTTGGTCGGCCAGGCGGCCGAGCGGGCCCGCCGGTTCGAGGCCCAGCACGGCACGGCCCAGCTGTTGCAGCGGAGCATGCTGCCGGAGCATCTGCCCGAGTTGGACACGTTCCGCATCGCCGCCCGCTACGACGTCGGTGTGGACGGCAACGCGGCCGGCGGTGACTTCTACGACGCGTTCACCCTGCTCGACGGCCGTCTGGCCATGGTGCTCGGTGACGTCGCGGGGCACGACGTGCGGGCCGCGGCCGTGATGGGCCAGGTGCGGGCGGCCCTGCGGGCGATGGCGCTGACCGATCCGGCCCCGCCGAGCGTCCTGGCCGGACTCGACCGGCTGGTCGGCTCGCTGGGCGCCGAGTCGCGCAACGAGGAGATCTTCGTGACGGTCGTGTACGGGGTGCTCGATCCCGCCGACGGCACGATCACGATGTCCAGCGCCGGCCATCCGCCGCCGGTGCTGCGCCGGGCCGGGGTGGCCGGCGAGGCGCCCACGGCCGAGCTGGTCAAGGTGCCGCCGGGCGCGCCGCTGGGCCTGGGCGGCCGCTGGCAGACCGGTCAGGTGCGGCTCGAGCCGGGCGACACCATCCTGATGTTCAGCGACGGTGTCGTGGAGCGCCGCGGCCGCGCGCTCAACGACGGCCTGGACGCGCTGGTCGCGGTGACCGCCTCGGCGGCCAGTGGCGATCCGCGGAACTTGTGTGCGCTGGCGACGACCGCGGTGCCGGGCGCGACCGACGACGACGTCGCCGTGCTCGCGGTGGAGCGTGCGGTCGCGATGAGCCGGTCGGCGACCATGCTGGTGCCGGCCGAGCCGACCGGGCCGTCCCGGGTCCGGCAGTGGATGACCACCCGGCTTCGGGAGTGGAGCCTGCCCGAGGCGGTGATCGGCGCCGCCATCCTGTGCACGAGCGAGCTGACCACCAACGCGCTGCTGCACGCGGGCACGCCGGCTCAGGTGCACATCGACCTGAACGCGGAGCGGCTGCTGGTCTCGGTGGCCGACACGGGCACCCGGGGCACGGTGATCCGTGCGCACACGGACACGATGAGCAGTCGTGGGCGCGGGCTCGGTTTGATTGAAGAGTTGAGCGATTCGTGGGGCACCGACCCGTCGGTGCGGGGGTCGACGGTGTGGTTCGAGATGCTCGTGCCGCCCAGGAGCGCTCCCACGGCCGGCGACTCGTCAGCAGATTAACGATCACGTTACATGTAACGTACGTACGGTCACCTTGTGTAGCGGAAAGACGTTCTAAAGCGGACATTGAACCCCGGGGTAGTGACGGCGCGTATTCATTGCCGTAGAGTCATTCGCAAATCGGGGACGTCCACGTTGGAGCGGTATATGCGGATCAGAGGCTTTGCGCCGTCCACGCCCTGCTGGGTGGAGCTCACCACGTCGAACCCGGATGAAGCCGCCGGTTTCTACGGCGGACTCTTCGGCTGGCGGCTCGACGGTGATCGATTCATGCTCGACGGCCGCGCGGTGGCCGGGCTCAGCCGGAGCCGGTCGGATCGGCCCGAGGGCTGGCTGACCTATCTGGCCGCCCCCGATCTCGAGGGCACGGCCGAGCGTGTCGCGCAGGCGTACGGAAGAGCCTTGACCTGGCCCGAGGAGCGCGACGGGGCCCGCAGCGCGATCGTCGCCGACGGCGCCGGCGCGGTCTTCGGTCTGTGGCAGGCGGCGGGCTTCTCGGGCATGCAGGAGCGCGGCGTGCCGGGCACGATGGCCTGGGCCGACCTGCTGACCGACGACGTGGCCACGGCGACGTCGTTCTACGCGCGGGTCTTCGGCTGGACGCTGACCCACGAGTTCGGCAGCGGCGAGTGGCTGACCGAGGCCCACGACTCGGTGGCCGGGCTGATCACCGGCCGCTACGGCGCCCGCTGGCAGCCGTCATTCCAGGTCGCCGACTGCTCGGACGCCATCGACCGGGTCGCCGGGCTGGGTGGCCGCGTGGTCAACGGGCCGGTCGAGCTGGGCCTGGGCTGCTACGCCGAGATCATCGACCCGTTCGGCGGGTCGTTCGCGGTGACCTCGCCGGTCGCCCGTGAGGTGCGGCTCGACGTCGCCTACAACGACATCATCGGCATGGAGTTGACGTACGGCGGGTAAGAGAACAGGCGTTCGAAGGAGGAGAGCTGATGACGACGACGAACGCCGAGAAAGACCCGTCGGACTGGACCACCGGTGACGAGCCGGCGACCGGCGCCCAGGAGTCTTACCTGCACACTCTCGCCACCGAGGCGAAAGAAGAGGTGCCGGACGGCCTGACCAAGGCTGAGGCGTCGGAGAAGATCGACGAGTTGCAGGAGAAGACCGGCCGCGGCCGCTGATCAAAAGGGCCGACCCACGTGGGTCGGCCCTTTTTCCGCCCTCCTCGTCAACTTTGGTTGACACCGGTGGACTGTCAACGTAAGTTGACAGCATGACCGAAGCAACCGATCTCGCCGCGGCGGCCAGCAGCGCCGATCCCCGGGTCGGGCTGCGCGCCGTCGTGGCCCTGCGCCGCCTGCTCGAGGGTCTCGAGCATCTCCAGGTGGCCAACGCCCGCCGTAAGGGCTGGTCCTGGCAGGAGATCGCCGACGCGCTCGAGGTGACCCGCCAGGGCGTACACAAAAAGCACGCGCGGTTGATGCCGGCGCAGGATCCACGGGAGGACTGACATGTTCGAGCGATTCACCACCGCGGCCCGCGAGGTCGTCATCCGGGCCCAGCAGGAGGCTCGCGCGCTGGGCCACGGCCACATCGGCACCGAGCACGTGCTGATCGCGCTGGTCGCCGATCCGGACGGCGCCGTCGCCACGGCTCTCAGAGACAAAGGCGTGACTGCTGATTTCGTACGGGATGAAGCGCGCCGAAAAGTCGAACGGACCCCGCCCCTCTCGCCGGTCGACGCCGACGCCGAGGACAAGGCCGCCCTCAAGGCGATCGGGATCGACCTCGACGCCGTACGGGCCGCGATCGAGCAGAACTTCGGCGCCGGCGCCCTCAAGCTTCCCCGCCCCGCGCCGAAGAAGCGCGGGCTGTTCGGCCGCTTCTACGCCGGCACCAACCACGTTCCGTTCACCAAGCGCAACAAGAAGGTGCTGGAGCTGTCGCTGCGCGAGGCGATCCGGCTCAACCAGAAGTTCATCGCCCCCGAGCACATCGCGCTCGGCCTGATCCGTGAGGGCGAGGGCCTGGCCATGCTGATCCTGAGCGAGAAGGAGGTCGACTTCGATCGCCTCCGCGACGACCTCACCCGCTCCCTGCGGAGCCAGGCCGCCTAGCGGTAATAGAGGCGCAACTGGTGGCCGTCGGCCGTGCGGTGCCAGCCGACGTCGCCCAGCGCCTCGATGTCGGGCCGCCGGGTGAGCCACTCGGAGGCCATCGCGAAGGCCTCGGCCGGCGTCCGCCCGATGAAGACGACCCGGCGCTCCCACTCCTCGAAGACGGTGGGCGCGCCGGTCACGGCGGCCGCCGTCGTCGTCCCGCGCGGGCCGGTCACCACCGCCGTGGGCCCGATGCGCCGCCCGTTGCGTACACCCTGAACGAACCAGTCGTTGACCGTCTCGTCGTGCTCCACGGTCCAGCCGTCGAGGCGGCCGATGTCGTCCGCGATGACCCGCCGGGCCCGATCGAGCGCCGCGTCGAGCGTGGCGAAGTCGATGTCCTCACCGTTGTACTCGACCCGGTACGCCATGCGTGGTGATGATAGGGCCAGATCAGCTGATTGGCCCATTCATTCCGTCACGCGATCACCACAGAATGCATCCGAAGCCGGATCCACATCAGACTTCGGAAAGGCAGCCGATGAGGGTACCTCCGCCGGGAGGCGGGCCGCGCCGCGACGGGCCACCGCACGCGGGCGAGCTGTTCACCGATCGCGAGTCCGAGTCGCAGGCCTTCCGGTCGACGCTGAAACGCTTCCGGCGGATGCTCGACAGCGACGACGAGGTCGGCGCGGCCCGGCACAACGTGCTCACCTTCTACGGCATGGGCGGCATCGGCAAGACCGCCCTCTCCGAAAGGCTGGAGGCCTGGGTACGCCGCGGCCTGCCGATCGTCAACGGCTGGGGCGCCCTGCCGTCGACCAAGGTCGACGCCACCGCCCGCATCGATCTGCACGGCTCGGCCGGTCAGATGGACCTGCCGGCGGCGCTGCTCGCCATGCGGGCGGGCCTGGCCCACGTCCGCCGCCGGTGGCCGGTCTTCGACCTGGCCTTCGCCGCGTACTGGTCGGCCGTGCGGCCGGGTGAGCCACTGCCCGCCTTCCGCGGCCGCGACGAACTGGAGAACGTGGTCGCGGAGACCGCCGGCGAGATCCTCAAGGACCTCGGCTCGGCGGCCGAATGGATCGTCGGCACGCCCACCACGCTCGGCGTGCGCGGCGTGCGCAAACTGGTCGGCGAGCTGCGGCGGCAGCGGGAGCTGCGACTGGCCATCGAGGCGTATCCGGGCTTCGAGGACTTCCTGCTGCGCTGCGCCGACGAGCCCAGCCCGACCGAGCCGCGGCCGGCGCTCGCCTGCGAGATCGCGGCCGCGCTCTCCTGGGAGCTCGCCCAGATCACCCCGGCCCCGTTGCTCGTGGTCTTCGTCGACACCACCGAGAGGCTCGCCCTCGACCCGCGGCGGGTCTCCGAGGGACATCTCAACAAGCTGGTGCACGGCATGCCGAACGTGCTGTTCGTACTGACCGGGCGCGAGATGATCGACTGGTACGACGAGAAGCAGGTCGACGTGGTCCACCGCGGCCCCTGGACCTGGCCCGGGCTGGTGCCGGGCGCGGACGACAACCCCCGCCAGCATCTGGTCGGCAACCTGTCGCCGGCCGACACCCGGGCGCTGATCCTGCGGGCCCGCGAGCGGCAGGACCTGCCGATGGACGACGACGTGGTGGACGAGCTCGTCCGCTCCTCGGCCGGTCTGCCGCAATATCTCGAGCTGGCCCGGCAGGTCGCCCTCTCGATCAAGGACGCCGGCCCGGGGCGCCGGGTCGAGGCGTCCGACGTCACGGGGTCGCTCGGCTCGCTGGTCATGCGCATCCTCGACGACGTGCCGCCCGACGAGCAGCGGGCCATCCGGGCCGCCGCCCTGTTCCGGCTCTTCGACCCGGGCCTGATCGCCGCCGCGGCCGGCGTCGACCACGGCTGCGCCGAGCGCGCGGTCCGCCGCCCGATGATCGACCGGCACGGCGGTGGCCGCTTCCCGTACCGGATGCACGACGCGGTCCGGGAGGCCATCCGCAAGGCCGACCACCAGATCGCCCACGGCTGGTCGGAACGCGACTGGGAGCTGGCCGCCGGCCGGGCCGCGGCCGAGGTCCGCCGGCTGCACGACGAGGCCAAGGATCGCGGGGACAACCGGGCCGTCCTCGACCTGGTCGGCCTGGCCGTCGTGCTGGTCTGCGAGCAGCGGACCGACCTCGGTCCGCCGCCCAGCGAGACGTACGTGGACTGGCTGTCCCGGGCCATCGTGTTCAGCCCGTCGGTGCAGGGCCTGCGGTCGCGGGTGCCGGCGGAGAGCGAGACGGCGTACGGGCGTCTCGTGCTCGACTTCATCCGGGCCAAGGACATCGAGACGCCGTTCGACGAGCGCATCGCGCTGCTCCGCGGCATCTTCGACGCCGACCACGCCCTCGCCGTCCCGGCCGGCCGGCACCTCGGTTACGCCCTGCGCGGCCGTTACCGATGGGGCGAGTCGCTCGCGGTCTTCGACGAGCTGGTCGCCCGGTCGCCCAGCCGGATCAACCTGGCCCAGGGCCCGCTGACGCTGAGCATGGCCCGCCGCTTCGCCGACGCCCGGACGGCGGGGGCGGGCACCAAGTCGGAGGGGCACATCCGGCGGATGGCCGAATACGCGCACGGCCGGCCCGAGCGCTACTTCGCCGAGGTGGCCGACAAGGTCGAGATGCTGCGGTCGGCCGGCCGTCAGCGCGAGCACCTGGAAGAACTGGGCACGCTGCTCGCGCGCAAGGCGCTCCTGCGCGACGACGTCCATCTGGACGAGGTCCTGGAGTTCGCCGAGCAGGCGGAGCTGGCCGGTCATGTGGTGGCGACCCGCAGCGCGCTGCTGGCCACGGTCCTGCTGCACCGCTCCGATCCGGCCGACATCGCCGCGGCGATCGGCCGGCTCCGGGTCCTGGACGAGATGTCCCAGGGACGGATCGGATTTCGCTACGCGACGGCCGAGGCCTGCACCGCGCTGCTCGCCGGCGACCACGACCGCTTGGCGCGGCTGCGCGACGAGCTCGCCGGGCCCTCCACCCGCGGTCGCGACATCATCCCGGTCGAGTGCCTGCTGCGGTCGTCCGGACTCCCGCTCCCGGACGTGCCGACCCAGTGGCTCGAGCCGGTCGACGACGTGGTCCGGCGCTGGGCCGGCCATTTCCGGCAGTACGTGGCCCGGCGCGCTCAGCCCTCCTGAAGCCTCAACCTCATCGCGGGGTCGGCGGTGCGGCGGAAGCCGAGCGACTCGTAGAGCGGCTCACCGTCGGAGGAGGCGCGCAGGTCGACCCGGTGGATGCCCTGGGCGCGGAACCAGGCGATGAGCGCGGTCAGGCAGGCTCGGGAATGGCCGCGGCGGCGCTCGTCCGGGTCGGTGACGACGCTGAAGACGTAGCCCATCCGGCCGGCCGGGTCGCCGGGGCCGCCGAGGCGCTGCTCGATGGTGCCGACGGCGCAGGCCGCGAGGCCGCCCCCGGCGCGGTCGACCACGAAGGCGGTGAGGACCGGCTCGGGCTCGGACAGCTTCTTGACCAGGGTCTGGCGGGCCGGCTCGCGCCAGTCGTCGTCCCAGCTCGTGCCGCGGTCGAAGCTCCGCAACATCACGGCGCGGAGCCGGACCAGCTCCGCCGCGTCCCCGGGAACGGCCTGGCGCGCAGTCATGCAGATCATGCTAGGCGACGCTTGTTATTTCAGATTTGAAAGAGATACAGTATTTGTCATGGCCGAACCGCTGTCCGACGCCGAGGCGATCGCCTGGCGCACCTTCATCGAGAGCTCGTGGGCGCTGCACACCCACCTCGAGGACGAGTTGCGCGCCGACACCGGTCTCAGCATGAACGATTACCACGTTCTCGTGGTGCTCTCCGAGGCCCCCGAGCACCGGCTCCGCATGGGCGAGCTGGCCGGCCGCCTGGTCTTCTCGCCGAGCCGCATCACGTACCAGATCAGCTCCATGGTCAAGCGCGGCCTGGTCCGCAAGCAGCCCTGTCCCGAGGACGGCCGGGGCCAGGAGGCCGTGCTGACCGACGAGGGGCTGGCCGCCCTCGAGGCCGCCGCCCCCATGCACCTGGTCACCGTCCGCGACAGCTTCATCAACCGCCTCGACCCCGACGAGCTCGAAGTGATCACCCGCGTGTTCAGCAAAGTAAGGAAGTCCTGAGATGCCCGCCATCACCGTCGACGACGTCCTCGTCCTGCCCCGGCTTCCGCAGCTCGACCAGACCGCGGCCGTCCGCCCGGTCCGCCGCCTGACCACCGCCCCTCAGGGCTACGAGGGTGAGGGTTTCCCGGTCCGGCGCGCCTTCGCGGGCGTACCCCTGGAAGAACTTGACCCTTTCATCCACCTCGACCAGATGGGTGAGGTCGACTACGCGCCGGGCGAGCCCAAGGGCACGCCGTGGCACCCGCACCGCGGCTTCGAGACCGTCACCTACATGATCGACGGCATCATGGACCACCAGGACTCCCTGGGCGGCGGCGGCACGATCACCAACAGCGACACCCAGTGGATGACGGCCGGCCGCGGCATCCTGCACATCGAGGCCCCGCCGGAGCACCTGGTCACGAGCGGCGGCCTGTTCCACGGCCTCCAGCTGTGGGTGAACCTGCCCAGCGCGGCCAAGATGATCGACCCGAAGTACCAGGACATCCGAGGCAGGGAATCCGCCCTGCTCACCACCCCCGACGGCGGCAGCCTGATCCGGGTCATCGCCGGCGAGGTGGCCGGCCACCAGGGTCCCGGCTCCACCTTCACCCCGATCAACCTGGCCCACGTCACGCTGCAGCCCGGCGCCCAGCTCGACCTGCCGTGGCAGCGCACGTACAACGCCCTGGTCTACGTGCTGTCCGGCCGCGGAACGGTCGGCGCCGACAAGCGCCCGATCCGGATGGGCCAGCTCGCCACCCACGGCACGGGCGACTCGATCCGGGTCAACGCCCACGACGAGATGGACCTGTTCATCATGGGCGGCCGCCCCATCGGCGAGCCGGTGGCCATGTACGGGCCCTTCGTCATGAACACGAAGGCCGAGCTCAAGCAGGCCTTCGAGGACTACCAGAAGGGCCGCCTGGGCGTCGTCCCCGCCGTCCGGATGCCGCACACCGACTGAGCCGTACGACGGGGATGACGGCCGTTACGGCGTGATGACCTCGGTGCGCTCGCAGCCCACGAAGACGTCGGCCGGGTCCGGCACCAGGCGCAGGTCGGAGACGCAGTGGTCGGCGCCCGCGCCGCCGTCGAGGGTGCCGCCGCCATGCGCGGTGATGTCGTCGTCGCCGCCGAGGCCCAGCACCCGGTCGTGACCGCCGCGGCCGTCGATGACGTTACGGCCCGCGTTGCCGCTCAGCACGTCGTCGACGATCGTGCCGACCAGGTTCTCCACGTCGGCGGCGATGGTGTCGCGGGCGCCGGCCGGCCCGTCCTCGGAGCTGCCGTCGTCGCCGGCCGCGCCGTCGAGGTCGGCCGTCACGCCGAGCCGGCTGCCGACCTCGGAGTACGTGGCCGTGTCGGAGCCGCCGCCGCCCTGGAGCACGTCGGCCCCGAAGCCGCCGCTGAGCGTGTCGTCGCCGGATCCGCCGGTCACCCGGTCGTCGCCGTCGCCCGCCTTGATCGAAGCGGCGATGCCGGTGGCGTTGACGACCGTGTCGGCGCCGTCGAGGCTGCGCAGCGAGATGCCGAACGTGCTGGTCGCGGCCTGGCAGCGGGCCTGGTGGGCGTCGACGAGCGTGCAGCCGGCGCCCGCGGTGAGCGTGCCGGCCGGGTTGGTCACGGTCAGCACCCCGCCGCTGACCGCGACCGTGATCCGGTCGTTCACGCCGATCGTCGTGTCGTACTTGAGGATCCCGGCCGAGCGGACCACGCCCGGCTGGCAGTCCCCGTAACAGCCGGGGGTCGCGGCCACAGCGGGCGCGGCCGACAGCGCGGCCCCGAGCAGGGTCGCGCCGCCGAGCGCCGGAATCAGATGGTGACGGAACACGTCGTCCTCCCTTGTCGATGGAGCCGCCACCGTGGCACCGGGCGCTGACGTGCCGCTGAAGCGCGGCTGTGACGAAGTAGCACAGTCGGCTGAGCGACTGACCGGGCCCGCCGTGCCGGGACGCCGCTAGCGTGGCCGCGTGCAGGTGCGGCTGCTCGGCCCCGTCGAGGTCGAGGTCGACGGGACGCCGGGCCCGGTGCGGGGCCGGCGCCGCCAGGCCCTGCTCTGCATGCTGGCCCTGCACCGGGGCCGGGTGGTCAGCGCCGACCGGCTGGTCGACGTGGTCTGGCACGACGCGCCGGGCGAGGTTTCCGGCAACACCCTGCAGAGCCACGTCTCCCAGCTGCGCCACCTGCTCGGCGGCCGGGACGCCATCGTCGCCCGGTCGCCCGGCTATCTGCTCGATCTTCCCCGCGGCGCGGTCGACGCCGAGGTCGCCGAGGACCTCGTCGAGCGGGCCCTGCGCTCGGCCGACGTGACCGAGCGGGCCCGGCGCACCCGTCAGGCGCTCGATCTGTGGCGCGGACCGCCGCTGGACGGCGTGGCCGGGCTGCCCGGCCTCGACGATCACGCCGACCGGCTGGCCACGCTGCGGCTGCGGGCGGTGTACGCGTCGTTCGAGGCCCGCCTGGCGCTGGGCCGCCACGCCGAGGTGCTGTCCGAGCTGGAACGGCACGCCCGCGACCATCCCTTGGACGAGCGGCTGCACGGCCAGCTGATCCTGGCCCTCTACCGCGCCGAGCGGCAGGCCGACGCGCTGGCCGCCTATCGCCGGCTGAGCCGCTCCCTCGACGAGGAGCTGGGCATCAGGCCGAGCCCGTCGCTGCGTGACCTCGAGGCCGCGGTGCGCAGGCAGGACCCGCGGCTGGCCGCTCCGGCGCCGCCGGTCGCCCGCGCCCGGACCCGGGTGGGCACGGCCCTGGTCGGCCGCGACGCCGAGAAGGCCGTGGTGTGCGCGGCGGTGGAGGCGGCGGCCGGCGGCGCCGGGGGAGCGGTGTTCGTGGTGGGCGAGCCCGGCGTCGGCAAGAGCCGGCTCGCCGACGAGGCCGCGCGGCAGGCCGGGGAGTCGGACCTGACCGTCCTGCGGGGCCGGTCCGCCGCGCCCCGCATGCAGTTCCGCGCCCTCACCGAGGCCCTGCTGTCGGTGCTGCGGCGCACCGGACTGCCCGACGATCCGGCGCTGCTGCCGTACCGGCCGGCGCTGGCCCGCCTGCTGCCCGAGTGGCGCGCCGACGGCGCCGGCGAGGCGGGCGATTCGCTGGTGGTGCTGGCCGAGGCCGTGCTGCGCCTGGCGGTGTCGCTGAGCCGGCCCCGCGGCTGCGTCCTGATCCTGGAGGACCTGCACGACGCCGACCCGGAGACCCTGGCCGTGGTCGACTACCTGGTCGACAACGCCGCCCGGGAACCGGTGCTGGTGGTCGGCACCGCCCGCGGCGACCCCGGCCCGGCGCTGAGCATGGTCGCCGCGGCCCGGCACCGCCGCGCGGCCCGGGTGCTGGAGCTGTGCCGGCTGCCCGCCGGCGCGGTCGCCGAGCTGGCCGGGGCCTGCCTCGACGCGCCGGCCGAGGCCGTGCCGGAACCGGTGATCGAGCAGCTGCTGGCCAGCGCCGACGGCATCCCGCTGCACGTCGAGGAGCTGCTGGCCACCATGGTCGGCGAGGGCGTGCTGACCCGCCGCGACGGCCGGTGGGAGGTCGACGGCCCGGTCTGCCCGCCCGTACCGCCGAGCCTGCGGTCCACCCTGACCGGCCGGGTGGACCGGCTCGGCCCGGACGCCCGGACCGTGCTGGCCGCGGCGTCGCTGCTCGGCCGCCGGTTCCCGGCCGCGGCGGCCGGCGCGGCGGCCGCCCTGGAGACGACCGCCCTGCTCGACGGCCTGCGCGAGGCGGTCGGGGCGCAGCTGCTGGTGCCGCAGGCCGAGGCGGACTGGTACGCGTTCCGGCACGCTCTGATCGCCGACGCGCTCCAGGCCCGGATGTTGCCGATGGAACGGGCCGTGCTGGCCCGCCGCGCCGCCGGATGGCTGAGCGGCGCGGCCCCGTTCGACGGCGTGGAGCAGCTGACCGCCGAGCTGTGGATGACCGCCGGGGAGCCGGTCCGCGCGGCCGCCCAGTGGGCCGAGGCGGGCCGCCGGGCCGCCGCCCGCGGGGCCGTCTCCACCGCCGCCGAGCTGCTCGAACGAGCGCTGTCCGAGCCCGGCGCCGACCCGGACGGCACGGTGGCGGCCGAGCTGGTCCGGGTCTACGCGCTGGCCGGGCGGGTGGACGACGCGGAGAAGCTGGCGGCCGGCATGGACCGCGGCGCCGCGCCCGTCCACCTGCACCTGGCCCAGGTCGCCGCGGCCGCCGGCCACTGGCAGCAGGGCCTGCGCGAGCTGGCCGAGGCACGCCGCCTGCTCGGCGACGACCCGGAGCCGCGGGCGCGGGCCCGGATGGACGCGCTCGCCGCGGAGCTGGTCTTCGGCGACCCGGCGGTGGCCGGCCGCCGCGACACCGCCCGGCGGCTGGCCGGGCGGGCGCTGCGAGCGGCCGAGGCGACCGGTCAGCCGGACGTCGCGTGCAGCGCCCTGGAGACCCTGGGCCGGTGCGCGCGGCTGGACGACCTCGAGAAGGCGGACGCCCTCTATGAGCGCGGCCTGGCCACGGCCGAGGCGAACGGGCTGGTCACCTGGCGGATGAACCTGCTCTACCACCTGGGCGCCGACCACGGCATCCGCGCGGCCGACCCGGGCCGGCTGGTGGAGGCGCTGGAGGTGGCCAACCGGGCCGGCGCGGTGGTCACGGCGCTCAACATCGAGCTGGAGCTGGCGATCGTGCGGCTGTGCCGCGGCGAGTACAAGGAGGCCGAGGAGGCGACCGCCCGTGGCGAGCGGACCGCGACCGGGCTGCGGCTGGACCACACCGCCCTCGTCGCGCTGGGCGAGCGGGTGATGGTGGCCGCCCATCGCGGCGACGGGGCGCAGGTCGAGGCGCTGCACGCACGTTACCGGCGGCTGGGTGGGGACAAAGACGACTTCGGTTCGGCCGTACGCGGTCTCGGGCTGGCCTTTGATCACCTGTTGCACGAGCGGGTGCCGGACGCCCTGGCCGAGCTACGGGCCGCGGCGGCCGAGGAGGCCCGCCGGCCCACGTCGTACCTCTCGCTGATCCACGGCCCGCACCTGTTCCTCTCCGTCCTGGCCGGCGGCGGCACCGAGGCCGACGGCGCCGCGATGGCCCGGTCGGCGCAGGGCCGCGCCCGCTGGAACCAGCAGTTCCTGGCCCTGTCCGAGGCGCTGCTGCACGGCCGGGCCGGCCGGCGCGACGAGGCCGGGGCCGCGATCACCCGGTTCCTGGCCCTGGCCGAGCCGTACCCGCTGGCCCGGCACCTGGGCCTGCGGCTGATCGCGCCGGAGGCGGCCGGCGGCGCCTGGGGCGACCCGGCGTCGTGGCTGCGGATGGCGGCGGCCCACTTCCACGGCACCGCGCCGGTCGTCGCCCGGGCCTGCCGGGCCGCCCTGCGCCGCAGCGGCGCCTCGGTGCCGCAGCATCGGCGGGGCAGCGACGCGTTGCCGGGGCCGGTCCGGGAGCGGGGCATCACGGTCCGCGAGTACGAGGTGCTGCGGCTTCTCGTCGACCGGCTCGACAACCGGGAGATCAGCCGCCGGTTGTTCCTGTCGCCGCGGACCGTCGAGAAACACGTCGCCCACGTGATCGCCAAGCTGGGCGCGGCCGACCGGGCCGGCGCCGCGGCCTTCCTCGAATATGGGTGAGGCCGCCGGTAATAGGCGTACGCACGAGCCCGTCCCTCCCGCCGCCCGAGCAGCACCATGGCCTTTTCCAGGGAAAGGGCACGGGACATGATCACTCAATCGGTCGCGCTGCTGCTGGCGGCGACGACCATGGCGGCGCCGGTCACCAAATGGCACACCGCACCACCGTTTCCGCTGCCGGCCGGCGCGACCGACACGATCCTTCAGGACGTGACCGCCGCGGTGCCGGGCGAGGTGTGGTTCGCCGGCTCCTGGCGGGACTCCGGCGGCACGTTGCATCCGCTGACCGCCCGCTGGAGCGGATCGGCCTGGCGGCCGGTTCCCGCACCCGGCACCCAGATTCTCACCGCGATCGACGCCGTCGGCGCCGGCGACGTGTGGGCGGTGGGCAGCACCACCGAGCCGGGCGACTCGACACCGGTGGTGCTGCACTATGTGGACTCGGCCTGGAGCGCGGTCCCGACCGAGCAGACTCCGGCCGACTCGGCGCTGGCCGACGTCGACCTGCGAACCGCCGACGACGGCTGGGCGGCCGGCACCTCGGGCGCGTCCCCGCTGATCCTTCGCTGGTCGTCGGAGCGCTGGACGCGTACGCCGGTGCCTGACCTCGGCGCACCGGCCCGGCTCACGTCGGTGTTCGCCCGCGGACCGGCCGACGCGTGGGCGGTCGGCTCCCGGCAGCGCGACGACGGCCGGGACGCCCCCCTGGCCCTGCACTGGGACGGCGTCGCCTGGCAGGCGGTCGACGTTCCGGACCTCGCGGCGGGGGAGCTGACCAGCGTGGCGGGGGCCGGAACCGAAGTGTGGGCGGCCGGCACCCGCTGCGGGGACACCGAGCTGACACCGTGCACCGCGCTGGTCGTGCGCCGCTCCGGCGACACGTGGCAGCAGTTGCCGCCGGTCGCCGGCACGGAGGTGACCGGGCTCGTCCCGTTCGCCGCCGGCGACGTGTGGACGGTCGGCTACACCATCACGGCGACCGACGTCGAGATCGGCCACGTCGAGCACTGGGACGGCCGGCGCTTCTCGGTCGACCCGAGCCCGCTGCCCGGCCCCGGCGGCACCGACCCCAACGGCCAGCCCGCCTCGGCCACCCCGATCGCCGCCGGAGCGGGCGACCGAAGCTCCGGACGCGTCTGGGCCGTCGGCTGGTCGACCGGCCCCATCCGGGTGCCGAACGTGATCTACCGCGACTGAGCTCTTCAGCCTCGTTTCAGCGGCCGCACGTCAGCGGGAACTCAGCGCCACCGCAGCGCCCGGTGCCATGGTGCCGGACGACCCGGGCCGATCCGGGTCGTCCGGCACAAGGCAAGGAGAGACCCTCATGGAACGACGAAAGCGCGCGATCAGGTTCCTGGTCGCGGCGGCGGCCGGAATGGCCCTGCTGCTCGGCTCGGCCGGCGCGGCCGCGGCCGCACCGGCCACCCCGGCCCCGTTGGCCGGCGCCACCCTGACCGGCGCGTCGATCACGTTCAACACGTTCAACGACGACAAGGACAACGACACCTTCGTCCGCGTCACCGTCAACGGCGACAACGGCCTGGCCGCGGTGACCAGCGGCTTCTTCGGCCTCTTCCCCGACCAGAGCACCAAGGGCCCGTTCAATATGACGGTCCGCTCGGGCGTCCGCTGGGAGTCGCTGACCGACAACCACGTCATCATCACGATCACCCCGAACGGCAACGACACGTGGAAGTTCGGCTTCCAGGTCAACCTGTTCTTCTCGGACGGTTCGGTGGAGCCCGAGTTCCTCGACTTCACCACCCTGAGCCAGAGCTCCCGCACCGGCGACTACGAGTTCGTCTTCTGATCCGGATCACGAGCAGCGGCAGCGGCCCCTGCCATCATGCATCGATGAGCTTCGAGTGGCAGACGGTCTGGCGAACCACAACAGACCTCGACCCACGCCTGCTCCGCCGATGGCATGCGGGGCCGCTGACCGCGTTCGCGTGGCACTCGGACGACCGGCGACCGTTGTTGGCTGTCGGTTGCCGGGACTGGGTACGCATCTGGGACCTCGTCTCGGGGCCGGTGCTCGATCTGCCCGTGGACACGATGGTGTTGAGTCTGGCGTTTGCCTCCTCGGATGCCGGACCGGTACTGATCAGTGGCGACCTTGACGGGCTTCGCGTCTGGAACGTCGAGTCGGGTGCCCTGGTCGCCTCGGATCTCGGCCTCGGGCAGGTGCGTGATCTCGGCGTGGTCGAGACTAGCGCCGCGATAGCGGCCGGACGGCTGGTCGACGGCCGCCCGGTCGCGATGGCCGGCGGACGGGCATGACCGGCTCACCATGATCGAGAACGGGCGAATCCGACTCTCGATCCGGTGAACGGATCGGCGCGGCTCACCGCGACGGCCAGGCGCGTGGCGTGAACTGGCCCCAGACGAAGTACAAGTTCGGTGACGTCCAGCTGGCTGTGGTGGCGGGTGCGGCTGTGGGATCCCGAGACGTCGGCGCCGGCCGGGCCGTCCCTGGCCGGGCCGGTCTCCGCGGCCCGTCTGAGATCTGTGCGGTGGCAGGGGCGGGAGATGCTTCTGACCGGCTCGGAGGACGAAGGAGTCGTGGCGTTGTGGGACCTTGACCAGCCGGTCGACCGGGCTCCTGGCCATGAGGAGCGGATCATCCGTATCTCCCGCGCGGAACCGGCCGATGTCATCGTCAGCATCGACGACGCCGCGGTGATGGTGGCTCGTGACTGTGCCGACGGCAGTGTGCTGAGCAGGGTCGCGGTTCCCGGCTTCGAGCGACCGCACTTCGTGCAAGCCTGGTCCGGCGGTGCCGGCTTGGCCGCGGCCTTCGGGGCGGGCAACGACCACCACCCCGATCCCTGCCTTCATCGGGTGGATCTGCCCTCCGGGGAGCTGTGCCGTCCCGAACCGGACCTCGGGGTCAGCCGGATCCGCCGCGCGCTTCGAACTCGGGTAAACGGCCAGGCCGTGCTGGTCACGTTGGCTGGACACAAGCGTCCGCGGGTATGGCGAGCGGATGATCTCGAGATCCTCGGCGAGGTGGCGACGGAAGTCGAGTTCGCCAGCGGCTTTGTCTCGGCGACCACATCCGACGGCCGTCCTGTTCTGGCCGTCACCACCCGGTCCGACGGGATGTTGATCTGCCCTCTCGACGACCTGACCGCTCCGCCGCTGGTCGTTCCGGCGGTCGGCGACGACGTGGCGATCGCGGCCGTCGGTTCCCGCGTCGTGGTGCGCCGGCGCGACGGCGCGGCCCCGCGGGCCTGGGACACCTCGGGGAATCTGCTGGCTGCCGGGGTGCGGCGGCCGTCGCCGGTCACGCACGCGGCCGTGCGGTCGTGGCCTCAGGTGTACGTGGCTCACGCGGACGACACGGTCTCTTTGGTCGACCTGGAGGCCGGGCGAGATGTCGGCCCGCCGCTGCTGCTGCCGGGATATGAGGAAGGCCGGTGCCGGGGGATCCCCTGGCACCGGCCTTCGAAAATGAAAGGTCGGTCTACGGCGTTGCTACGGGCGGCAGCTCAGTTGGCGATGGTCAGGGTCTGGGCGAGGGCGCACACCGCCAGCAGGCGGCACAGGACCCAGTCGCTCTCCGACCAGTCGATGACGGTGACCGGCGGGCGCCAGCCGTGGGTGAAGGCAGCGTCGCGGACGCCCTCGGCGTAGGCGGCCAGCAGGACCGCGGTGAGCGGGCGGACGTCGGCCGACAGGCTGTCGCGGATGCCCGCGGCGTGCTGGTCGACGATGGCCATCAGGCCGGGGTTGGCGTCGGCGGCCGGGAGGCCGGAGACACCCACCGTGTCGTGCAGCTCGGTCAGAGCGGCGTGGGCGGAGCGGAGAGCAGCACGGGCGGCGGCGCCGGAGAACAAACCATTCATGAGAAGAAAGTTAGAGACGCCGGGGTAGCTGACGGTTCTCCGAACGGGTGCAGCTCGGTTGAAGCTGTTCTCGCGGGGAAAGATCCGAGCATGGATGAGAACCACCGCCGGCCGGCGGGCCTGGACGACACCACTGTCGAGGCGCTGGGCAAGCTGAGCGAGGCGCTGGAGACGACCGAGCACGCCCGCGGGCACCTCTACGCGATGCATCAGCTCACGGGGGCGGCGGACTTCCAGCTCGACGAGGCCGTGTCGCTGCTGCGCGAGGCCGGGCACGACGCGCTGGCCGACCGGGTCGAGGAGGAGCTCATCGGGCGCAACGTCATCCCCGGCCGCTGGACGTTCCAGATCATCGAGGAGTACGACGACGGGTACTACGCCGAGTTCCGCGCCCTCGAGAAGGCGGCGCGGGACGAGCTGGCGGCCGGGCGGCGCCATCTGTACGAGGCTGAGCTCAAAGAGAAGCGCCGCACCCATGGGCGACCGGGCCACGAGTCTCGCTGAGGGCGAGCGTGGCCACGAAAAAGCGGGCCCGAAGGCCCGCGAACAGCTGTTACTCGACCGGCTCGACGGCCGGGCGGCGGCGCTGGGCGTCGTCGGCGAGGATGACGGTGGCCACGACCAGGGCGACGACGACGGCGAAGAGCCAGGAGGCGTCGTCGACGAATTTGGCGGCCAGCGGGGCCTGGAAGGCGGCCAGGAGGAAGCCCAGCCAGGCCAGTTGACGCTGGCGGTCGGTGAGGAATCCGGCAGAACGCATTCGGACAGTCTGGCTCGGAAAGGGCGGATCGCCGTCACCCGTTCGGCCGATTTTGCGTTGGTCCGATCGTGCCCCGAGTGTTGCGTCAAGGTCGCTCAACATCGTTGTTTCTGCTGGTCGGAGCCTTGCTCCTGGGTGGCTGTCAGAAGCCCACGATCGCTTCGCAAGCCCCCGGCCGAGTGGCCGTGGGAGCGCTCCAAGGGCGTACCCAGGCGATTTTGGTCGTTGACGAC
Organism: Paractinoplanes atraurantiacus; assembly: GCF_900215205.1. Taxonomy (GTDB): domain Bacteria; phylum Actinomycetota; class Actinomycetes; order Mycobacteriales; family Micromonosporaceae; genus Actinoplanes; species Actinoplanes atraurantiacus. The sequence continues at coordinate 50,727 of NZ_OBDY01000021.1, read as the reverse complement.
GCCGCCTCGCGGGTGCAGGTGATCATGGCCAGCCTGCCGGGTTTGCTCTATCGGGTCAGCACACCGGCCGGCGCCGGCCTGGAGCCACATGTCCGTGTGGAGGGCATGTCGGTGCGGGCCGGCCTGCGGGCCACCGGGACCGATGGGCCGCACGAGGTGCGCATCGTGCTCAACCGGGACGTCCGCTGGGGCATCCGGCTGCCCGCAGGGGCGGGGGAGCAGCAGCTCGACCTGGCCCGGGGCCGTGTCACGCGGGTCGACCTGGGCGCCTCCGGGCTGATCGAGCTGCGCCTGCCCGAGCCGGTCGGCACGGTGCCGGTCACGCTGGCCGGCGGCGTGGGAACGCTCTCGGTCACCATGCCGGCCGGTGCGCCGCTGCGGATCGGGCTCGACCAGGGCGCCGGCTCGGCCACCACGCCCTGGACGGTCGCCGAGTCGCTTCCGGCCGGGACCTATCTCGGACCCGCGATCTGGCCGGCGGCCCGGCATCGCTACGCGCTGCGGGCCATCGACGGGATAGGTTTCCTGACCGTACGCAGGTCGACCACCCAGTCCGGCAAGCCGCGGGCCTAGTTCGGCCCGGTGTGGGGCGTGGTGCCCGGGCGGTCGGTCGTGACCTCCGTACCCTCCTCGTTGTCCGAAGGGTCGTTCTGCCCGTCGGTGTCCCAGGAGGCCATCGCCTTGTCGAGCTCGGCGAGGGGCAACTTCTCCTCGTCGCGCCACACGCCGTCGTCTGCGGGATGCGTCATGATCCGTACATACCCGTTCCCGGCACACGAAAACGGCCGCCCGAAGGCGGCCGTTCGCGATGAGATGATCAGGCGCCGGGGCGGTCGACCTGGCCGCGCCAGCCGCCCGTCTCCATGCCGCCACGGTTCTCGATGTACTCCTTGAACCGCTTGAGGTCGCCCTTCACGCGGCGGTCGACGATGCCGAGCTTGTCGCCCGCGTTCTCGACCAGGCCCTGCGGGTCGTAGTCCATCTGGACCGTGACCCGGGTGTGCGTGTCGTCGAGCCGGTGGAAGGTGACCACGCCGGCCTGCTTCTCACCCTCGGTCGACTTCCAGGCCACCCGCTCGTCCGGGAGCTGTTCGGTGATCTCGGCGTCGAACTCCCGCTTGACCCCGGCGATCTCGGTCTTCCAGTGCGTGTGGGTCGCGTCGAGCTGACGGATCTCGTTCACGCCCTCCATGAACCGGGGGAACTCCTCGAACTGGGTCCACTGGTTGTAAGCGGCTCGCACCGGCACGTCGACGTCAACGGACTCGGTAACCGTACTCACGGTGTCTCCTCCTCATGATGTTTCCCCGCCTTGCTGCCTTCAGACGTGCCCGGGGAGGAAGGAGCTAAACGCGGGGCGAGCGGAGTTTGTGGATCTTCGTCGCCGGCCTGGCGCAGCCGCTGGCGCAGAATCTCGGCGTTGACCTGCACACCGAGCAGCAACGCGGTGTTGGACAGATAAATCCAGACGAGGAACGCCACAATGGCGCCGAGGCTGCCGTACGTGCGGTTGTAGGACCCGAAGTTCGCCACGTACAGGCCGAAGCCGAACGACGCGAGCGACCAGGCTCCCAGCGCCACCGCACCGCCCACGGTCAGCCAGCGGAAGCGGGGCGTCTTCACGTTCGGCGCGATCCAGAACATCAGCGACAGCACCACCATCGCGATCACCACCAGCACCGGCCAGCGGCCCACCGACCACACCTGCCGGGTCGTCTCGCCGGCGTGCAGGGCGTTGCCGACCGCGTCCACCAGCGGGCCGCTGATCACCAGACCGGCACCGACCGCGGCCAGCAGCACGAGGGCCACCGCGGCCAGCACGATCTGCAGGATCTCCAGCTTCCACCAGACACGGCCCTCCTGGACCCCGTAGATGCGGTTGGAGGCGCGGGTGAACGTACCCACATAACCCGAAGCCGACCAGACCGCGAGCAGCAGACCGAAGCCGAACAGGACCTTGGCCGAGGACTGCTGGACCAGCAGCGACTGGATCACCGAGATCAGGCTCTCGTTGCCGACCACCGAGCCGATGCCGAGGTCGCGCAGGATGCTCAGGGTCGCGTCGAGCACGGTCGAGCCGTCGGTGACCAGGTTGATCAGCGCGACGATGACGACCAGCGACGGGATCAGCGCCATGAAGCTCTGATAGGTCATCGCGGCCGCGAAGTCGGAGCAGTCGTCCTCGACGTAGCCGACGAGGCTCCGCCAGCCGATCGAGCGCCAGCTCCGCCAGCTCAGCTGACGCAACTTGCGGGGGAGGGGCCGGGGCGTGATGTCCGCGGCGTGCGCCTCGGATTCCCGGTCGAGCGTCGGCTCAGCCACTCTCCGGCTGCTACCCGGGCGCGATGAGTGACAAACGCCGCCGGAAGGGTACGACGTACGCGATGGAGACTGCAGACGCGATCATCGTGGGCGCGGGCCACAACGGCCTGGTCGCCGCCAACCTGTTGGCCGACGCCGGATGGTCGGTGGTGGTGCTCGAGGCCACCCCGCAGCCCGGCGGGGCGGTGCGGTCCGGCTTCGTGACCGCGCCCGGATATCTCAGTGACCTTTTCAGTTCCTTCTACCCCCTCGGATACGCGTCGCCGGTGCTGCGCGACCTGCACCTCGACCTGGAGTGGACCCGCTCGCCGGACGTGCTCACCCACCTGCTGCCGGACGGCCGGGCGGCGACGATCAACACCGATGTCGTACGGACGATGGAGTCGGTCGAGCGGTTCGCGCCCGGTGACGGCGAGCGCTGGAAGAACGCGTACGACGACTGGCGCAACGTCTCGGCCCCGATGCTCGACACCATCCTCACACCGTTCCCGCCGGTGCGCGGCGGTCTTTCGCTGTTGCGCGCACTGGGCAGTGTGGACGCGCTGCGGCTGGCCCGGCGGCTGGTGCTCTCGGTGCGGGAGCTGGGCTCGGAGCTGTTCAGCGGCGAGGGCGCGACGCTGCTGATGGCCGGCTGCGCCCTGCACACCGACCTCTCGCCGGAGGAGGCCGGCGGCGGCGTCTACGGCTGGCTGCTGGCCATGCTCGGCCAGGAGCACGGCTGGCCGGTGCCGGTCGGCGGCGCCCAGCGGATCACCGACGCCCTGGTCTCGCGATTGCGATCAAAGGGCGGCGAGATTGTGTACGACGCCCCGGCCGCCCGGGTGCTGATCGCGCGCGGCACGGCCGTCGGGGTCAGAACGGCCGGCGGCCGCGACTTCCGGGCCCGGCGGGCCGTGATCGCCGACGTGCCCGCGCCCGCCCTGTACCTCGACCTGGTCGGCGAGCGCTGGCTGCCGTCGCGGCTGGTCGAGGATCTCGCCCACTTCCGCTGGGACGGCGCCACGGTCAAGGTCGACTGGGCCGTCCGTACGAAGATGCCCTGGAAGAACCCGGCCGCCGCGGGCGCCGGCACCGTGCACCTGGGCGCCGACCTCAACGGCCTCACCCGCTACGCGGCCCGGCTCGCCACCGACCAGGTGCCGGACCACCCGTTCATGCTGCTGGGCCAGATGACCACGGCCGACCCGGGCCGCTCACCCGAGGGCACCGAATCGGTCTGGTCGTACACCCACCTGCCCCACCGCGAGCACTGGGAGCCCGACGAGATCGCCGCCCACGTCGACCGCATGGAGGCGACCGTCGAGGAGTACGCCCCGGGCTTCCTGGCCCAGGTCGAGGGCCGCAACGTCTACTCACCGGCCGACATGCAGCGCGAGAACCCGTCCCTGGTCGGCGGTGCCCTCGGCGGCGGCACGGCGGCCGCCTTCCAGCAGCTCTTCCTGCGCCCGATCCCCGGCATCGGACGCGCCGACACCCCGGTCGACCGCCTCTACATGGCCAGCTCGTCGGCCCACCCGGGCGGCGGCGTCCACGGCGCCCCCGGCGCCAACGCGGCCCGGGCCGCCCTGGCCCGGTACCGCGTCCCCGGCTACCGCTCAGTCATCAACGGGGCGCATCGCGCTGTGTATGGCGGGTAGAGCGCTCGGCGATGTCGGCCAGGCGGCGCAGGGTCTCGATGTTGCGGCGGTGCAGCACCAGGTCGTTGAGCTTGTTGCGCACCGCCAGCAGCGGGCCGCGCTCGAAGTCCTCCTCGATCGTCACCTTGGTCGCGCCGCCGGGCGCGGGCTCGAGCTTGATGTCGACCACGGCCTCGCCCAGCGGCCAGAGGCCGGCGTTGAGCCGGAGCCGCTTGTCCGGCTCGACGATCAGCACCTCGGACTTGTCGTGCAGGGAGAGCGGCCATGGTCCGGCCTTGTGGTGCAGACGGCTGCCCACGGCGGGCCAGCTCTCGTCGACGTCACGGATGTGCACGGTGCCGACCACCCAGTCGCTGTAGGTCCAGCCGTCGGCGAGGACGGCGAACACACGATCGGGCGGGGCCTGGACGGTACGCTGCACGATAGCCACGGCCAGGACATACCCTACGGGAACAGTCTGTAACGGATAGGTCAGGTTTACGGATGTTGCCGTAGGGCAAGGTCTCCGGCGAACACCTGCCCGACCGGAGGGACCACGTGCGCATCGCCATGATCTCCGAGCACGCCAGCCCCCTGGGCGACGGCGGCCAGCACACCCACGTCGCCGATCTCTCCACGGCTCTGGCCGAGATCGGTCACGAGGTCCGCGTCTACACCCGTCGCGACTCACCGGACGTCGCCGACGTGGTCACCACGCCGGGCGGCATCCACGTCGTCCACATCCCCGCCGGGCCCGCCCGCGCGGTGCCCGCCGACCTGCTGCTCCCGCACATGGGCGAGTTCGCCCGCCTGCTCGAGGACGAGTGGCGCACCGGCGACTGGCACCCCGACGTCGCCCACGCCCACTTCTGGACCAGCGGCCTGGCCGCGGTCACCGCCGCCCGCCAGTTCGGCATCCCGGTGGTGCAGTCGTTCCACGAGCTCGGGCTGCCCTCGCTCAGCGGCGGCGCCGACCGGCCCTCGCGCTCGGGTTACGAGCGGGCCCTGGGCCGGGCCGTCGACCGCGTCGTCGCCCAATCGCAGGACGAGGTCAGCGGCCTCGTACGCATCGGCGTGCCCCGCGCCCGCCTGACCGTCGTTCCGGCCGGCGTCGACAGCATCCGGTTCAGCCCCGAGGGCCCCGCGGTCGAGCGTGACCCCGAGCGCCCCCGCATCCTCTCCGTCGGCAAGCTCGTCGAGCGCAAGGGTTTCGGCGACGTCATCCAGGCCATGCGCTACGTGCCCGGCGCCGAGGTGGTCGTCGTCGGCGGCCCGCCGGCCGAGGAGCTCAAGGCCGACCCGGGCGCGGCCACGCTGCGCGCGCTGGCCGAGAAATTCCAGGTCGGCGACCGGTTCAAGCTGGTCGGCCGGGTGCCGTCACGGGAGATGCCGGCCTGGTACCGCTCGGCCGACCTGCTGGTGGCGGCCCCGTGGCAGGAGCAGTTCGAGCCGGCGGCCCTGGAGGCCATGGCCTGCGGCGTCCCGGTGATCGGCACGACCGTCGGCGGTCTGACCGAGACGGTGGTCGACGGCCTGACCGGCGACCTCGTGCCGCCGCGTGACCCGCGCGCGCTCGGCGGCGCCCTGCGGCGCCTGGTCAACGACAAGGTCCGGCGCTTCGCGTACGGCACGGCGGCCCTCGACCGCGCCCGCCAGGCCTATTCCTGGAAGCGCGTCGCGGCCCAGATCGGCTCGGTCTACTCGGCCGTCACCGGCTCGCGCCGCGGCAGCAACACCGAAGCAATGGTCTGACCTCGGGCCGCTGCCTTTCCGACAGTCGCCGAGGCGACTGAGGCCTTCGGCCCGCGCCCGGGCATGGTGACGCTGGGGACATGCCGATCCTTCAGCGTGTCACCTGTCCGGACGACCCGAGGCTGATGCTCGAGCAGCGCATGTGCGTCGCACCGGTGTCGAAGATCGTCAAGGGCCGCCTCACCGAGCCCGAGCCCGAGCGGCGCGAGTGCGAGGACCCACGGTGCCTGACCCTGACCACCCGGCAGACGTTGGAACTGTTCCTGGATCCGTTCGACTGCGACGACCCGGACGTGTCCCGGCCCCTGCTGAACGGCGGCATCCGGGTGACCGACCTGGTGCACGTCTTCGACCGCAGTGGTCAGGGCCGTGGGTTCCACAGCGGTGAGTTCCGGTGGGAGGCGGGCCCCCTACTGGCGTTCGGCCGGTTGTCGGGCATCACCAACGCCGGCACCCACCACGAGCCGGTGATGGACTGCCAGCGGTGCGAGGACCCCGGCTTCCTCCAGGGGCGGCTCTGCGGCTCGATCGCCCGGGCCGAGGACCCCGCGCTGCGCGGCGCCCAGATCTTCGCGAACTACGCGCTGCGCGCCGACCGGGTGGAGGGCGACGGCCTCCACGCGCAGGACGTGCGGGGCACGATCGAGGGCGTGCTCGTCCGCGGTTGCGGCTGCTGCTAGGCGGGCAGCGGTGGAGGTTCGCATCCACCAACCGGTGGATGGAGGGTTTCGCTTGCCGGTCGATTCGGGACACCCGTTGTGACCGCGATTCTCGATGCATGACAGTCATCGAGGTCCAGAATCTGCGAAAGGCGTACGGGGACACCGTCGCGGTGCGGGACGTCTCGTTCTCGGTCGAGCGGGGAGAGATCTTCGGCATTCTCGGCCCCAACGGTGCCGGCAAGACGACCACGGTCGAGTGTGTCAGCGGTCTGCGCAGGGGTGACGGCGGCACGATTCGCGTGCTCGGCCGGGCGCCGGCCGACACCGAGCTGCGCCGGCTGGTCGGTGTGCAGCTGCAGGAGAGCCAGCTGCCGGACAAGCTCAGCGGGCGTGAGGCGCTCGAGCTCTTCAGTTCCTTCTATCCGAGCCCGGCCGACTGGCAGGCGCTCGCCCGTGATCTCGACGTGCCGCTGGCCACCCGCTACGCCAAGATGTCGGGCGGTCAGAAGCAGCGGCTGTCGATCGCGCTCGCGCTGGTCGGCAATCCCGAGATCGCCATCCTGGACGAGCTCACCACCGGGCTCGATCCGCAGGCTCGCCGCCACACGTGGGGTCTCATCGAGGCCGTCCGTGATCGGGGGGTGACGATCCTGCTGGTCACGCACTTCATGGAGGAGGCCGAGCGGCTCTGCGACCGGCTGGCGGTGATCGACCACGGTGCGGTCGTCGCGCTGGACACGCCGGCCGGGCTGATCGCCGGGACCAGCACCGAGCAGCGGATCCGCTTCCGCCCGTCGGCGCCGGTCGACACGGCGCTGCTCGAGGCCCGCCCGGAGGTGCGCCAGGTGGTGCGGCACGGCTCGCAGCTCGAGGTGGTCGGCACCGGCAACCTGCTGCACGCGGTCACCTCGGTGCTCGCCGTCAACGACATCATCGCCAACGACCTGCGCATCGAGCAGGCCAGCCTGGACGACGCGTTCGTCCGGCTGACCGGCCGGTCCGACTCGGGGGAGTAACCACCATGCGCGTGTTCACCAAGTTGACCCTGACCGAGCTGCGGCTGTTCCTGCGGGAGCCGATGTCCGCCTTCTTCGTCATCATCTTCCCGACGGTGCTGGTGGTCATCCTCGGCTGCATCCCGGCGTTCCGGGAGCCGCAGGACAGCCTGGACGGCGGCCGGGTCATCGACCTCTACGTCGGCATCGCGGTGGTGCTGACCCTGGCCATGGTCGCCATCCAGATCGCGCCGGCCGTGCTGGCGACCTATCGGGAACGCGGGGTGCTGCGCCGGTTCGCCACCACGCCGGTGTCACCGCTGAAGCTGCTCGGCGCGCAGCTCGTGACGAACCTGCTGTGCGCGGTCGTCGCCACCGGGCTCGTGCTGGCGGTCGGCCGGATCGCCTTCGACGTGCCGCTGGCCTCGCAGTTCGCCGGCTTCGTGCTCACCTTCCTGCTCAGCGCGGCCGGCGTGCTGGCGATCGGCCTGGTCATCGCCGCGCTGGTGCCGTCCGGCAAGGCCGGCAACTCGGTCGGCACGTTGCTGTTCTTCCCGCTGATGTTCTTCGCCGGGCTGTGGACACCGCGCGAGGTGATGCCGGAGGCGCTGCGCACCGTCGCCGACTTCACGCCGCTGGGCGCGGCCGAGCGTGCCCTCAACGACACCATGACGGGACATTGGCCGGCCGCGATCTCGGTTACGGTTCTTCTCGGGTACGTGGTGGTGTTCGGGTTCCTCGCGGTCCGATGGTTCCGCTGGTCCTGAGAGGGTTGACGGTGACGGTCATGGCAGCGGGCAGAAAGTCGGATCGGCTGATCACGGTAGTGCCGTACATAGCCCTGGTCTGTTCGATCGGTCTCATCGCGCTGGGTGACCTGGCCGGCGTCCCGCACCAGCCGTGGCCGGTCATCGGCGGCGCGCTCGCCGTGACCGCGGCCTGGCTGTTCTGGTGGGTCACGATGCACCCGGAGTGGGAACAGCATCGCGGCAAGATGGCCGTCTTCTTCGGCGGCCTGATCGTCTTGATCTTCGTGCTCGTCTGGTCCAGCCCGCTGTTCGGCTTCTTCGCCTGGACCGGCTACCTGTTCACGGCGTACGCCTTGCGGAGCCGGTGGATGGTCGCGGGCGGCGTGCTGGTCGCGATACCCACCGGCCTCTCCCAGGCGGGCGGCTTCTACGTGCTCGACGAGAAGTCGGCCTGGCCGGTCATCGCCGTGCTGCTCGTGATCAACATCGGCGTCTCCGGACTGATGATCAAAGTGACGGCCAAGGCCGACGAGCGGGCCGCCCGGCAGGTCCAGGTCATCGACGAGCTGGCCGAGGCCAACGCCAGGCTGGCCGAGGCGCTCAAGGAGAACGAGGGCCTGCACGCCCAGCTGATGGTGCAGGCCCGCGAGGCCGGCAAGCTCGACGAGCGGCAGCGGATGGCCGGCGAGATCCACGACGTGCTCGCACAGGGGCTGACCGGCATCGTCACCCAGCTCGAGGCGGCCGGCTCGCCCGGCGCCGACCGCGACCGGCATCTCGAGGCGGCCAAGAAACTGGCCCGCGACAGCCTCACCGAGGCCCGCCGCTCGGTGCACGCGCTGCGGCCGCGCACGCTCGACGCGGCCGCGCTGCCGGACGCGATCGGCGAGGTCATGACCAGCTGGTCGCGGCTCAGCGGGGTCGGCGCCGAGCTGGTCACCACGGGCCCGGCCCGGCCGCTGCTGCCCGAGATCGAGACGACCCTTCTGCGTACGGCGCAGGAGGCCCTGGCCAACGTCGCCCGGCACGCGTCGGCGGAACGGGTGACGCTCACCCTGTCCTACATGGAGGATGTGGTCACCCTGGACGTGCACGACGACGGCGCCGGCTTCGACCCGGCCGCCCCGCGCACCAGCGGCGAGAAGGGCGGCTACGGCCTGGTCGCGATGAAGGAGCGGCTGCGCCGCATCGCGGGCACGCTCGAGGTGGAGTCGGAGCCGGGCGGCGGCACGGCGCTGTCGGCCTGCGTGCCGGCCCTGTTCGCCGGGGCCGCCGCGTGATCGGCCTGCTGATCGTCGACGACCATCCGGTGGTACGCGACGGGCTGCGCGGCATGTTCGCCGGCGACGACCGGTTCGCCGTGCTGGGTGAGGCCGGCGACGGCCAGGAGGCGCTGGCGGTGGCCGGCTCGGTCGACCCGGACGTGGTCCTGCTCGACCTGCGGATGCCGGTCATGGACGGGGTGAGCACGATTCGCGCGCTCGCCGGGCAGGGGTCGCGGGCGCGTGTGCTGGTGCTGACGACGTACGACACCGATAGTGACGTTCTTCCGGCGATCAAAGCGGGTGCGACCGGCTATCTGCTGAAGGACACGCCGCGGGAGGAGCTCTTCCGGGCGGTCGTGGCGGCGCATCGGGGCGAGTCGGTGCTGTCGCCGGCGGTGGCCGGGCGTCTGATGGGGACGCTGCGCTCGCCGGCCAAGGAGCCGCTGAGTCAGCGCGAGGTCGAGGTGCTCAAGCTGATCTCCCAGGGGCACTCGAACCGCGAGGCGGCCAAGCTCCTGCACATCAGCGAAGCCACGGTGAAGACGCATTTGCTGCACGCGTACGCAAAGCTGGGCGTTCGCGACCGGGCGGCGGCGGTGGCGGCCGCTTTCGAGCGCGGCCTGCTCTGACGTCGTCCCGGCTACTGGGAGAACTTGCCACGAACACTCTCCGTTTCCTATTCTCACCAAACCAACTTGGTATGTGGGATATCTAGGGAAACGGCGGTTAGGGACATGCGCAAGCTCTTGCTCCTCGCCCTGGTCGGCCTGGGCGCCCAGCTGGTCGACGGCAGCCTGGGCATGGCCTACGGCGTCACCTCGACCACGTTGCTGCTGGCGATCGGCACCAGCCCGGCCGCCGCCTCGGCCACCGTTCACCTCGCCGAGATCGGCACCACCCTGGTGTCCGGGGTGTCGCACTGGAAGTTCGGCAACGTCGACTGGAAGGTCGTCCTCAAGATCGGCGTACCCGGCGCGATCGGCGCGTTCGCGGGCGCGACCTTCCTGTCGAACCTGTCGACCGAGACCGCGGCCCCGCTGATGTCGATCATCCTGCTGGCGCTGGGCCTGTACGTCTTCATCCGCTTCACCACGCAGGGCCTGCCCAAGGACCGTCTCGGCAAGCCGCTGCGCAAGCGGTTCCTGGCCCCGCTCGGCATCGTGGCCGGCTTCGTCGACTCCACCGGTGGCGGCGGCTGGGGCCCGGTCGGCACCCCGGCCATCCTGGCCAGCGGCCGGCTCGAGCCGCGCAAGACCATCGGCTCCATCGACACCAGCGAGTTCCTGGTGGCGGTGGCGGCCAGCCTCGGCTTCATCGTCGGCATCGGCAACGAGAACATCAACTACACCTGGGTGCTGGCCCTGCTGATCGGCGGCGTCATCGCCGCCCCGATCGCCGCCTGGCTCGTCCGGCACATCCCGCCGCGGGTGCTCGGCTCCCTGGTCGGCGGCCTGATCATCCTGACCAACACGCGCACCCTGCTGCGCAGCGACTGGATCGACGCGCCGGACGGCGTCCGCTACACCTTCTACGCGGTGATCTACGTCGTGTGGGCGGCCGCGATCGCCTATTCGGTCGCGCAGTACCGCAAGCACCGCGCCGAGGACGAGGCCATCATCGCCGAGGCCGAGGCGCTCGTCGCCACCGACGACCGCCCCGACGAGAAGACCCCGGCCCCGGCCGCCTGACCTTCTCGGTCACCCTTTCCCGCTATGCCGGGGTCCCCCGGTAGGTGCCGAACTGCCAGAGGTTGCCCTCGGGGTCGCGGGCCGCGAAATCGCGGGAGCCGTAGTCGGTGTCGTAGGGGGCCTTGATGATGTCGGCGCCGGCCTTGGCCGCCCGCTCGTGCAGGGCGTCGATGTCGTCGGCCACCACGTAGCAGCCGAAGGTGCCCGGCTGGAGCTTCCAGATGCCGCCGTCCTTGACGTCGCCGAGCATGATGCCGCCGCCGAGCGGCCAGGCCAGCTCGGCGTGGGCCACCCCGGACTCGTCGCCGTGCACGACGGTCTCGGTGAAGCCGAACGCGTCGACGAGGAAGCGGATCAGGGCACGCGCGTCGGTGGCCACCAGCGTCGGCCACACCTGAGGTCGAGGTTCAGTCATACCGCTCATGGTGCGCGGCCGCGCCGGCCATGGCTTGGACAAAACCGAACTCGTCGGCCAGCCACTCTGATGGCGCGCATCCGGCGAGCGCGTGGAACTCGCGTACAAGATGGGACTGATCGAAGAAACCGAAGCCGGAGGCGAGGTCGGCGAACCGGGTGCCCGGACGCAGAGCCCGGCGCGCCCGGTCGAAGCGCGCCACCCGGGCCGCCTCCTTGGGCCGCAGCCCGACCTCGGCCCGGAAACGATCGGTGAGGTGACGCCCGCTCCAGCCCACCTCAGCCGCGACCGCGGTGACACTCACGTGGCCCGTCACCAGACGCTTCCAGGCGTACGCGACCTCGGGCCTGACCACCTCACGCGTCCCCATCCGGCGGCACAGCGCCCCGTCGACCACCGCGAACCGCTCCGGCCACGACCCCGCCGCGGACAGCCGCTCCCGGATCTCGGCGATCAGAGCGGCATCGAGCACGGCCGACGCCGGAACGTCCAAGCTTGACAATTCGCCCGCCGGCACACCGAGCAGCGCCCGGCACCCCAGCGGCCGCAGAGCCACCTGCACCCCCGACTGCCGTCCCTCGTGACGGATGATCGCCGGTCCCAGATGGAGCCCGCCGATCAGCGCGTCATAACTGCCGGCCCGCTGCCGCGGATCCGGATGGGCGTCGACGATCAACGGCTCGTCCATCGTGAAGATCAGTGTCAGGTGCGGCGACGGCAGCCCTCGATGCAGCCCGGGAGCGATGCCACGCTGCCGATATCCCGAATAGAAGGCGACATGCGGCCGCAGCCGGGCCGACGGCCACCCGCTCGCATACTCGTCGACGACGGACACGTGTCGAGCATGACACGATGCGACGATGCCGAATGCCACAGTGATCGGAGCGGGAGTGGGCGGCCTCGCCGCGGCGGTGGCCCTGACCCGCCAGGGCTGGACGGTCACGGTCCTGGAGAGGGCCGCCGCCCTCGAGAACGTCGGAGCCGGACTGGCCGTCGCCCCCAACGGCCTGCGCGCCCTCGACGTGCTCGGCCTGGGGGAGCGGGTGCGCGCGCAGGCCGCCCTCCAGGGCACGGCCGGGATCCAGCGCCCCGACGGCCGCTGGATCTCCCGCACCGACGCCTCCGCCGCCGAGACCCGCTTCGGCCTGCCCACGATCGTCATCCACCGGGCCACCCTGATCCAGCTGCTGTCCGAGGCCGCTGTGTCCGGCGGCGTCACGCTCCGCCTGAACACCCCGGTCGAGGACGCCGAAGTGCCGGGTGATCTTGTGGTTGCGGCCGACGGGCTTCATTCGGCCGTACGGCGAAAGCTCTTCCCGAGCGCGCCGGGCCCCACCTACACGGGCATGACGAGCTGGCGTTTCATCGTGCCCAGGCCCGCCGGCGAGCTGGAGATGTCGGAGACGTGGGGCGACGGCGCCGTGGTCGGCGTGGTCAACCTGGGCGACGACCGCGTCTACTGCTACGCGACCGCACCGGCCCCGCCCGGCGAACGGGCCGACGACGAACGCGCCGAGCTGCTGCGCTGGTTCGGCGGCTGGCACGAGCCGATCCCGTCGCTGATGTCGGCCGCCACCGAGATCATCCGTACCGACATCCGCTGCCTGGACACGCCGCTGCCGGCCTTCCACAAGGGACGGGTGGCGCTGCTGGGCGACGCCGCCCACGCCATGACCCCGAACCTGGGCCAGGGCGCCTGCCAGGCCCTGGAGGACGCCGTGGTGCTGGCCGCCCACGCCGGCGACCTGGCGGCCTACTCGGACCAGCGGGCACCGCGCACCGCGGACGTCGCCGCCGCGTCCCGGCGCGTCGGCCGCCTGGCCGGCTTGCGCGGCCCGGCGGCGTCCCTGCGCAACGCGGGCATGGCGGTCGCCGGCAAGCTCGGCCCCAACCTGGTGTTGCGCCAGATGGACCCGGTCTTCAGCTGGCGGCCGCCGCCCGCGCGCTGATCAGTCGGTAAGCGAGCCGGCGGCCGCCGCCCGCGTGCTGATCAGTCGGCCAGCGCCTTGGCCAGGTCGTCGCGGAAGGCGCGCTCGTTGTCGGTGACGGTCTCGCCGCCGATGCCGAGGACGCCGCCGGTGGAGGCGGCGCCGACGACGCTTTCCGCGATCTCGACGAGCCAGTGCTTGTACGTCTCGGCGTCGGCCTGGTCGGCCTTGACCGTCAGCAGGGCGTTCGCCTCGGCGGCCCGGCCCAGCACGTCCTCGGCGTACGCGATCGGGTCACCGGGCTCGATGACCGGCGGCTCCTCGCCCAGGTCGGGGTCGCCGACCCGGGACACGATGGCGCCGGCCACGGCCACGACGAGCGGGCTGGCCGAGGCGCGGGCGTCCGAGATGACGTCGAGGCCGGCCGCGCTCTCCTGCCGGGTCTTGCGCGTGCTGTCCGGCGAGGCGGCGCTGGCCGCGGTGAGCACCGACTGGGGAAGGCCGACCAGCAGCCCCCACTCGGCGTCGGTGAAGCCCAGCTTCGAGTACAGCGGCTCGTCACTCACAGGTGATTCCTTACGTCCGGCGGTCAGTAGGCCCCTGCTCTTATACCCCACCGACACGTTCCCGACGCGGCGGGCACGGGCGTCGTCAGACCTTCAGAACGTCGATGTCGTACAGGGCGACCGAGGCATCGCGGGAAACAAGCGTCAAGCCTTCCGTGGCCGCCTGGGCCACCAGCATGCGGTCGAACGGGTCTCGGTGGTGAAGGGGCAGGCGTCCCGCGGCGATGGCGTGACTGCTGGTGACCGGCAGCTCGCGGAAGCCGATGTCGCGCACTCGTTCGGCCAGATCAGCTGGGCCGGCGAGCTTGCCTGTGGCCTGCTTGATGGTGATTTCCCACAGGCTGACCGGCGACAGGTAGATGTCAGGATCGTGGCGTAGCCGGTCCAGGAAGTCCTCGCCCAGGGTGTCGTCGCCAGTGATCGCCCACAAAACGACATGGGTGTCGAGAAGCAAGCTCATTCGCCGAGGCCGAACTCTGCGGCGATCTCGGCATTTGTTGCTGGTGAGTCCCAATCATCCGACAAGTCGAGCTTGCCAGAAAGTGAGCCGATGGCCGTGCGGTTGACCCGGCGCACCAGGGGCACGACCTTTGCTACGGGGGTTCCCGCACGGTCGATGATGATCTCTTCGCCGTGTTCGACCCGCTCGATGATGCGCGAGAGATGCGTCTTGGCGTCGTGCATGTTGTAGTGCACTGCTTCTGCTGACATCGCCCACCTCCGCGGTTAGCTAACAGCTTAGTCGACCGCGCCTGGTGGATGCGGGCCCGGACGCCGGCGGCCGGCCCTCCGGCCCGGGGCGCCGGCGTCCGGGCCGGTCTCAGGCGGCCAGCGGCTGGGGCTCGGGGGTGGGTACCACCGTGCCGGCGATGAGTTCGGCGGCGGCCTGGCCGCAGGCCCGGGTGGCGCCGTAGGTGGCGATGTGGATCGCGCCCAGCACCGTCACCGGCAGGCCCATCTCGACGACGATCGCGTCGGGGCGGGCGGCCAGCAGCGTGGTCAGGGCCTCGGCCTGCCACGGGTGGCGGTGGACGTCGCGGGCCACCACCACGAGCGGGCGGTCGCCGGCCGCGGCCAGCGCGGCGGCCGGGTCGTCGTCCTCGGTCAGGCGGGCCGTCTCGGTGCCGGGGAGCAGCTCGTCCAGCGGGGCGCTCAGGCCCCACGGGGTCTCGGCGCCGATGGCGATGTTGCGGGGCGGGGCGAACTCCACCACGTACGCCGGCGCGGTGATCGGCAGGGTGGGCGCGTCCTCGGTGCGGGTCACCCGGACGGCCCGGCGGGCGGCGTCGAAGCCGATGCCGATACCGGACGCCGCAGAAAGCCCGTCCAAGACCGCCCCACCGCCGCCCTTGACCGGACTGAAGGCCATCGACACCACCTCGGGGCCCGCGTCGGCCACGGCCCGGGCGCCGGTCGCGGTCTGTGTGCGGGTGGTCCACTCGCCGAGCTTGCGGACGCGGGCGGCGGCGTCGCGCAGCCGCTGTTCGGGCAGGGTGCCGTCGAGCACCGCGGCCACGATGGCGTCGCGCAGCTCGGTCGCCGTGTGCTCCTCGGCGTGGTCACCGCCGACGCAGATCGCGTCGACGCCGGCGGCCAGGGCGCGGACGGTGGCGCCGGTCAGGCCGTACTTGCGGCGCACGCCCTGCATCTCGATGCCGTCCGTGACGATCAGGCCCCCGAAACCCAGCTCCTCGCGGAGCAGGCCGGTGAGGATGCGGCGGCTGAGCGTCGCCGGGAGTTCTTTGTCGTACGCCGGTACGAGCAGATGACCCGTCATGACCACCTGGACGCCGGCCTCGATCGCGGCCCGGAACGGCACCAGCTCACAGTCGGCCAGCTGCTGCCGGTCGCGGTCGATGAGCGGTACGTCGTGGTGCGAGTCGACGCTGGTGTCGCCGTGGCCGGGGAAGTGCTTGGCGCAGGCGGCGACGCCGGCCGCCTGCAGGCCGCGCACGAAGGCGGCCGAATGGCGAGCGACCAGCTGCGCCTCGGCGCCGAAGGCCCGTACACCGATGACCGGGTTTGCGGGGTTGCTGTTGACGTCGGCGTCGGGCGCGTAGTCGAGCGTGATGCCGGCCTTGGCCAGGTCGTCGCCGAGATCGCGGGCGACGGCCTCGGTCAGCGCGGCGTCGTCGATCGCGCCCAGCGCCAGGTTGCCCGGGCGGGAGCTGCCCAGCCGCGACTCGAAGCGGGTGACGTCGCCGGCCTCCTCGTCGATGGCGACCAGGACGTCCGGGCGCTCGGCCCGCAGCTGTGCCGTCAGCGCCGCGACCTGGGCCGGCGACTCGACGTTGCGGGCGAACAGCGCGACACCGCCGAGCCCTTCGCCGAGCCAGCGGCGGACCCAGTCGGGTGCGCTGGTGCCGACGAATCCCGGCTGGAGCACCGTCGCGGCAAGCTCCGGCAATTCGCCAAATTTCGGCATTTGTCCCCCGTACGTCCCGGTTGCCTGGTCGCGTGCGGTCCCAATGGTCACATCGCTCCGCGATTTAGTCAACAAACCTTTCTATTAGCTGGGACATGGCCGGGGCTCGGTAGGCTGTCGCCGTGACTGCCATCCCCCTCGCCGCCTCGGGTGTCGACTGGTCCGAGGTGCATGCCGTCCGCCTGCTCGGCGTCGCCCTGGCCGCGCTGATCCTGCTCTGGGCGATCCGCCGCATGTTCGGTGGCAAAAAATAGGGGTATCTCCGGCGGTATGCGCATCGGATACTTCCTGTCTTGCGAGGAATACACCCCGGCCGAGCTGATCGAGCAGGCGCGCGGCGCCGAGCAGGCCGGCTTCCAAGCCCTCTGGATCTCCGACCACTACCACCCGTGGGTGGACGCCCAGGGCCAGAGCGCCTTCGTCTGGTCGATGATCGGCGCGCTCAGCCAGGCCGCGCCCAGCCTGGAGATCACCACGGCGGTGACCTGCCCGACCGTACGCATCCACCCGGCCGTGATCGCCCAGGCCGCCGCCACCAGCGCCGTGCTGACCGGTGGCAAGTTCCGGCTGGGGGTCGGCACCGGTGAGGCTCTCAACGAGCACATCTTCGGCGACGCGTGGCCCGAGTTGGACGTACGGCTGGAAATGCTCGAAGAATCCATCGAGATCATGCGGGGTCTGTGGGAGGGCGGGAACTACTCGCACCACGGCAAGCACTACACAGTGGAGAACGCCCGGATCTACACGCTGCCGTCGTCGCCGGTCGAGATCCACATCTCCGGGTTCGGGCCCAAGGCGACCGAGGTGGCCGGGCGACTCGGCGACGGCTACGTGAGCGTCATGCCCGACGCCGACCTCGTGTCGCGTTTCCGCTCGTCCGGCGGCGGCAAGAAGGTCGTCCAGGGCGGGTTCAAAGCCGCCTTCGCCTCGTTCGAGGAGGAGGGGGCGCGTATCGCGTACGAGAAATGGCCGAACTCCGGCGTGCCCGGCGAGCTCTCCCAGGTGTTGCCGTCGCCCAAGCACTTCGAGCAGGCGTCCGAGCTCGTCACCCAGGACATGGTCAAGGAGAGCTTCGTCTGCGGCAACGACCCGCGAGCCCACCGCGAGATGATCGAGAAGTACGAGAAGGCCGGGTTCGACGAGGTGTACGTGGCCAACACCGGGCCGAACTACCAGGGGCTTTTCGACCTGTACGCCAAGGAGATCCTCTAGGCGTTTGCGGAGCCGGACACCGGGGCACAATGGCCGCTCGATGAAGATCCCCGTCTACGGACCCCGCCTGCGCAAGGTCGCCCGCAAGCACTTCGGGTGGCCCTCCCTGCGCCCCGGCCAGTTCAAGCCGATGCGCGCCGTGCTGCGGCGCCGCGACGCCCTGGTCGTCCTGCCCACCGGCGCCGGCAAGTCGGCGATCTATCAGATCCCGGCGGTCCTGCTGCCCGGCCCGACCGTGGTGATCTCGCCACTGCTCGCGCTGCAGCAGGACCAGATCGCCGCCCTCAACGAGCGCGACGACCCGGCCGTCCGCGCCGTGCGGGTGAGCTCGGCCGAGACGCCGGCGCAGCAGCGCGCGGCCATCGCCGAGATCGCCGAAGGGAAGGCGGAGTTCCTCTTCATCACCCCGGAACAGCTCAGCGACCCGGAACGGATGGCCGAGGTGCGCGCGCTGCGGCCCGGCCTGGTCGCGGTCGACGAGGCGCACTGCATCTCGTCGTGGGGCCACGACTTCCGCCCCGAGTTCCTCGCCCTGGGCGACCTGATCAAGGGCATCGGCCGCCCGCCGGTGCTCGCCCTGACCGCGACCGCCTCGCCGCCGGTCCGTGACGACATCATCGAACGGCTGCACCTGAACAAGCCCGAGATCCACGTGTCGGGCCTGGACCGCCGCAACCTGTTCCTGGAGGCGGCGTACTGCCCCGACGAGAACTACCGCTGGCGCAAGCTGACGGCGCTGTTGGACTCGGCCGCCCGCCCCGGCATCATCTACGTGCCGACGCGCCGCGCGTCGGAGGAACTGGCGGAGAAGCTGACCGAGGCCGGCTACCCGGCCGAGTTCTACCACGGCGGCATGGCCGGCGGTGCCCGCGAGCAGAAGCACGAGGACTTCACGAACGACAAGGTCGACATCATGGTGGCCACGTCGGCGTTCGGCATGGGCATCGACAAGCCCAACATCAGGTGGGTGGCCCACATGGCCCTGCCCGACTCGCCCGACAGCTACTTCCAGGAGATCGGCCGGGCCGGCCGCGACGACGATCCGGCCCAGGCGCTGCTGCTGTGGCGGGCCGAGGACGAGGCCATCCAGCGCTTCTTCAACGGCGGCGCCCCCGACGAGAAGGAGCTGCGCGAACTGGCGGCCGCCGTCCGATCCGGCCCGTCGACGAAAGCGGAGCTGAAGGAGAAGACGGGCCTGGGCCCGAGGAAGCTGTCGGCCTACCTGGCCCTGCTGGAAGAAGTGGGAGCGTCGGTGACGGGCCGGGGCAACCGCATCACGGTGCCGGTCTTCGCCCCTCTGCCGGCGGCGGCAGCGGCCGCGGCCTTGAAGGTCCACGAACGCCAGCAGACGCTCGACAGCTCCCGAACCGACATGATGAGGGGCTTCGCCCAAACCCGGGCCTGCCGTACGCAGACACTGCTGGCCTACTTCGGCGAGGAGCTGAAGAAGCCGTGCGGCCACTGCGACAACTGCGCCGAGGGCTCGGCCGAGGAGATCGAGCAGGCTTCGGGAGACGAGCCGTTCGCCATCCACAGCAAGGTCCGCCACGCCGAGTGGGGCGAGGGCATGGTGATGGGTTACGAGGAGGAGCGGGTGACGGTCCTGTTCGACGAGGTCGGCTACAAGACCCTGTCGGTGCCGGTCGTCCTCGAGAACACCCTACTGACCGCGGTGTGAGGCCCACTCCTCGAAGCTCGTCCACCCGGCGCGGGCCGCACCGAGCGGAACCAGCGAGTCCCGCACGATCGGCACCCCGAAGTAGCTCGCGCCGGCGCTCGGCTTGACCGGCCGCTCGTCGCCCTGAGCGGCGAGCACCGGCCCGACGAACCGGGCGAAGGGCGCGCGCTCCGGCCCGGCGACCTCGACCGCACCACCGACCGGTGCGGCCAGGACGACCTCCACGAGAATCCCGGCGACATCGGCCGCGGCGATCGGCTGGAGGTCGGCGGTGGGCAGAACGATCACGTCGTCCTGGGCCATGCCGGCGCCGATGGTGCTCAGGTTCTCGAAGAACTGGGTGGCCCGCACGACGGTGAAGGGAAGCCCCGACTCGGCGACGAGCCGCTCCTGCGCGGCTTTGGCGTTCAGATAGCCCGGGTACGGGAGCCGGTCGACCCCGACGATCGACAGCACCACGTGGTGCCGCACCCCGGCCGCTCGCCCGGCGTCGAGCAGAGTGCGGGTCGAGGTGGTGAAGAAGTCCATGACCACGTCGGGCTCGAAGACCGCCCGATTCGTCACGTCGACGACGGCGTCGGCCCCCGCGAACGCCTCGGCCACACCTTGCCCGCTGATCGTGTCCACGCCGGCCTGCGGCGCGGCGACCACCGCGTCGTGCCCGCGCCCCCGCAGCAACTCGACAACCTGCGACCCGATGAGCCCGGTACCCCCGGCGACGACGATGCGCATGATTCCACCCCTGACTCGGGCCACCCTGTGCCCGCAACGTTGAAGATCGACAACATCGTGGTGACCACGCCGGTGCACGAAAACGTGACAGGCGAGGGCCGGGGCCGGGCTCTACTGCGTGACGCGGGCGGCGAGTGCCTTCCGGGCCCAGGCGAAGGACATGCGGTGGGATTCGCGCTTGGAGTCGACGCTGGGCTCGTCGACCTCGATCATGAAGTCGCCGTCGTACGAGGTGGGGATGGCGGCCAGGACGGCGTCGAAGTCGACCACGCCCAAGCCCGGTTCGGCCCAGAGGCGCTTGGATGCCGTGGCCTCCCGGTAGGACAGGGTGCGGTTGGTCAGGTGGTCGGGGAAGCAGTCCTTGATGTGGATGCCGCCCAGGCGGTCGGCGTAGCGGTGGATGAACGGGGCCGGGTCGATGCCGGCCCAGCGCAGGTGGCCGGTGTCGGGGCCGAAGCCGATCACGTCGGGGCCCAGGTCGTCCAGGAGGCTGGTGATGTCGTGTTCGGTTTCGAAGATGCCGCCCACGTGGGAGTGGTGCAACGGGCGCAGGCCCTCGGCGGCCAAGGCGCGGCAGATTTCGCCGCACATGTCGATGGCTCTTGTCAGGCGTGACGCGTCGAAGCCGGCGCCCACCGCCGGGTGCTCGAGGCGTTCCGGGCGGCCCATCGAGGAGACCATCGTGCGGTCCAGGCCCAGGGCCACCTGGGTGGCGGCGAAACGCTTGGCCTTCTCGATCTCGCCGGGGAGGCTGACCGTCTCGTCGAACGGGGAGTTGAAGAGGCTCAGCGACGGTTGCAGACCGTAGCCGGCTATCCAGCCACGGTACGCGTCGGCGGTCATGTCGTCGGGAACGTCGGCTTTGACCGCCGTGAATCCGATCTGCTGGAAGTCGGCGAACGCCTCGGCCAGGACGGCACGCGTCTTGCCGGCGGTGGCCCAATAGGGGATGGGGTTGGCGGCTATGCGGCTCATGCCAGTTTCACCGGCTTTCCGGTGCGGGCCGACTCGTAGGCGCCGGTGATGGCGGCTATCGATTGGCGGTTGGTTTCCAGGTCGACCACCAGGCGGTCGGTTCCTTCCAAGGCGCCCAGGAAGTTCAGGTATTGCAGGCGGTGGGCGTCCGAGAGGGAGCCCGGGTTGGCGGCGGCCACGGAATCGGTGTCGGTGGCCGACACGGTCCGGGTGCCGCCCATCAGCTTCTCCTCGATGGACTCCCCGACGGGGGTGGCGTGGAAGAAGGCCAGCTGGTCGTTGTCGATGACGGCGGAGCCGCGGTCGCCGTGCACGTGCAGGCGGGCGCTCAAGCCGGGGTAGGCCGACGTGGTGGCGTGCAGGACGCCGAGCGCGCCGGACTCGAAGCGGACGACACCGGCCGCCACGTCCTCGACCTCGATGCGCTCGTGGGCCAGCGTGCCGGCGTACGCGAAGACCTCGACGGGTTTGCCCAGGGCGGCCACCAGCAGGTCGACCGTGTGGACGCCCTGGTTCATCAGCGCACCGCCGCCGTCGAGGTCCCACGTGCCGCGCCAGTCGCCGGAGTCGTAGTAGCTCTGGCCGCGCCACCAGTCGATCGCCGCGATACCCGAGCTGACTCGCCCGAACTCTCCAGCGGCGATAGCGGAGAGGACGCGCACCGTCGACGGATCGAAGCGATGCTGCGAGATCACCGTGACCAACTTGCCGGCCTTGTCCCGGGCGCGAATGATCTCGTCGGTACGCGCGACGGTGATCTCGGCCGGCTTCTCGATGATGACGTGCTTGCCGGCGGCCAGCGCTTCGATCGCCACCGGGCCGTGCAGGCCGGTCGGCGTGCAGACGACCACGATGTCGATCTCCTCGGCGGCCAGGGCGTCACCCAGGGACGGGTAGGGCCGTCCGCCGTGGACCGAGGTCAGCGTGGCCGCCCTTTCGACGACCACGTCCGCGACCGCGACGAGTTCCACGGCGGCGGAAAGCTGACTGATGACCATTCCGTGATGGCGCCCGATGACGCCGGCGCCGGCCAGGGCGATGCGGTAGCGGCTCATGCGTACTCGATCTCCTCTTTCTTCAGCAGGCCGGTGAAGGCCTGCCACGCGGTGCGGAACAGCTCGGGCCCGGAAAAGCCGCCGTGGGCGTGCCCCGCCGCGAGGTGCGGCTCCAGCGAGAAGAACCCGTCGAATCCGTCGTGGCGCAGCGCCCGAATGGTCGCCGCGAGCTCGCCGTCGCCCTCACCGGCCGGCACCACCGTGCCGTCGGCGAACAGAGCGTCCTTGATCTGTATGTACTCCACGTGCGGCCGCAGCATCGCGTAACCGTCCGTGTAGGGCCGGACGCCGACCTGCACGAAGTTGGCCGGGTCCCAGGCCAGCCGCAGATAGGGCGAGCCGACCGACCGGATCAGGTCGAGGCAGCGTGCGGGCACGTCCCCGTAGATCTCCTTCTCGTTCTCGTGCAGCAGGATCAGGTCGGCCTCCTCGGCCACCCGCACCAGCGCCCGCATCCGCTCGATCACTTCGGAGCGGTGGTCGGCCGGATCCGCGCCGGGCCGCAGGAAGAACGAGAAGATCCGGATGTACGGGGCGTCGAGCAGCTTCGCCACCTCGGCCGCGTGCCGCATCCGTTCGAGATGCGGCGCGAAGTCCTCGTCGATGAAGATCTTCCCGATCGGCGATCCGATGCTGGACACCTTCAGCCCGTACCGCGAAAGCGTCTTCCGCATCTCGGCGAGTTGCGAGCCGGACAGGTCGAGGATGTTGACGTCCCAGGCGCTGCGCACCTCGAGATGGCGCAGGCCGAGCCCGGTCGCGACCTCGCACTGCTCGGTGAAGTCGGGGGAGATCTCGTCGGAGAAGCCGGAGAGAGTCCACATGGTGCAGCCCTTTCAGATGTTCTGTCGGTAGATCTCGTCGACCAGGCGCAGGGACTTCATCCCCTCTTCAAGATCAATTGCAAAGGCTTCCCCGGTACGCAGGCGGCGGTAGAAGTCGGCGATGAGAAGCTCATGCGAGGCGCCCCAGTAGTCACGCCCACCGGATTCGGCCCGGCGCTCGGCGATCACCTCGACCCGACCGTCCGCGTGCCGGATCGTCAGATCGCCCCGGATGACCAGCGTCGCCGCCGCGGTAGTGATCTCAATGGTCACCGGCGAGTCCACGGCATTGGCCACCGTGGAGAAGAAAACGCTGCGAGCGCCCGGCGCAGGCAGCTTGCCACCCGCGGCCGCCGGCCCTCCGCCGAGCGGCCCGACCCTGGCGTGATCAAGGACTGCGGTCACGGTGTCTTCGACTTCGCGGCCCGCGAAATGACCGATCTGGGAGGATATATCGGTCACGTCCCCGAGGAGCCATTGCAGGAGATCGAGCGTGTGGATCGCCTGGTTGATCAGGACGCCGCCGCCACTGCGCCCCATCTGTCCGCGCCAAGGGCGGGCCTGGTAATACGCGTCGTCGCGGTGCCACATGACCGTCGCCGAGGCGCCGATGACCGGGCCCAGCGAGCCCGACAGCAACAGCTCCCGGGCCGCCACCGACGCCAGGTTGTAGCGGTTCTGCAAGCACACCCCGACCGCCACCGACGGGTTGTCCTTCGCCGCCGCGAGCAATTCGTCGGCCGCCGCGACCGTGTGCGCCACCGGTTTCTCCAGCAGCACGTGCACACCCCGGGCCAGGGCGTCCAGGGCCACCGGCACATGCTGATCATGGGGAGTGCAGATGTGCACGGCGTCCGGGCGTACCTCATCAAGCAGCACCCGATGGTCGCGATAGCGACCCTCCGACGTCGCGACCAGATCCAGGCCGAGAGAGGACAGGGCGGCCAGATGCACCACCGACACCGTGCCGAGGCCGATCACCGCCACCCTCACTTGACGCTCCCCGCGGTCAGGCCGCCGACCAGATAGCGCTGGAACGCCAGGTAGAGCAGCACCACCGGCAGCGCGCAGATCAGCGCCGCCGCCATCATCTGCGAGTAGACCGGCAGCGCGCCGCCCTCCTGGGCCGAGCCGAAGATCGACAGGGCGACCGCCGCCGTGTGCGTCTCGGGCCGGGTCAGCACCGAGGCGAACAGCACGTCGTTCCAGCCGAGCAGGAAGGCGAAGATCCCCGCCACCACGATCGCCGGCAGGCTGAGCGGGAAGATGATCCGCCACAGGATGACCACCGTGGACGCGCCGTCCGTGCGGGCCGCCTCCTCCAGTTCGCGGGGCAGCCCGCGCAGATAGGTGACCATCACCCAGGTCGAGAACGGCAGCGCGAAGGTCAGGTAGGCCACGAACAGCCCCCACCTCGTGCCGATCACGGTCAGCCCCAGATAGTTGCCGGCCGAGGAGAACAGCACGAAGACCGGCAGCAGCATCAGCGTGCCCGGGATGCTCTGCAGGCCGACCAGGCCGCGCAGGATCGTGAGCCGCCCGAGGAAGCTGTACCGCACCAGCACGTACGCCGTCGTGGTGCCGAGCAGGGCCGAGGCCACCGCCGTACAGGAACAGACGATCAGGCTGTTGACGATGCCGGTCGACAGGTCGGCCGTGGTCCAGATCTTGGTGTAGCTCTCCAGACTCCACGAGCTCGGCCAGAACTCGCCCGAGGCCACGCCGACGTCGGAGTTGAGCGAGGCCAGCACGATGTACGACACGGGGATCAGCACCATCGCGCACAGCAGCACGGTCAGGGTCGCGAGCATCGGCCGCGGCAGCAACCGGGTGGCTTCCGCTGAGGCACTCACCGCTGTACCTCCTTGGCGTGCCCTCCTGGTCCTACGGACGCTTCGCTGACTTCGGTGCAGTCGGTCATCGCCGGCCCCCTTCTTCATGTACGTCGAGACGGACGGCCCGCAGGTAGACGTACAACGGGATCGCGATGATGATCAGCGACACCACCGCCATGGCCGCGCTGAGCCCGAACCGCAGGCTCTGGAAGCTGGTGACGTAGACCAGCATCGGCATCACGTTCACGTCGTCCGGCGCGGGCGCCCCGAACAGCACGAACGGCAGCGTGAAGTTGTTGATGTGGTTGAGCGTGGCCAGCAGGCAGGCCAGCAGGACCGGCCCGCGCAGGTAGGGCAGGATCACCCGGCGCAGCTTCGGCCACCAGGTCACCCCGTCCACCGCCGACGCCTCGTGCACCTCGTGGTCGACCGACTGCAGCGCCGCCAGCGCCATCAGATAGATGAACGGCCACGCCGCCCAGATCTCCACCAACACCAGCGTCCAGTACGACTTCGGGCCGCTCAGCCACAAACCGCCGTCCACGCCCACTTTGGACAACCACGCGTTCACCACGCCGTCCGGTTGCAGCATCGTCCGCCAGACCGAGGCGACGACGAAGGAGGGGAGGACGTACGGGATCAGGAAGGCGGCCCGGACCAGACCGCGCCCCCGGTAGGCGTTCTGGGTGACCAGCGCCGCCGCGATGCCGATGGGCACGGTCACCGCGGTCGACAGCACCGAGAACGAGACGCTGATCCAGATCGAGTGCAGCAGGCCCGAGTCGAACGACTCGACGTAGTTGTCGAGCCCGATGAACGGCGCCTCGATCCACCGGCGCAGCGTGTACTGGTCGAGGTCGAGCAGCGACAGGTAGACGGCCAGGGCCAGTGGGATCAGCACAATCAGGATCAGGAGGATCCCGCCGGGGGTGAGCAGCCACAGCGGGCGCTGCTGTTGCGTCACGCCCTTGCGCTTGTGAGGTGGCGGAGCCTTCTGCTCCGGCCGGACCAGGGTGGTCATCACTTGGCCCGGTCGAGCGCGGACTGTGCGGACTTCTGCGCCTCGGCCACCCGCGACTCGATCTGAGCCGGGCTGATCGAGCCCTTGGCCAGGTCGGGCAGCGACTGCACGGCCACGTTGGTCAGCGCCAGCTGGATGTCACTCCAGGCGCCGGTGAACGGCGTGGCCACCGACTTCTTCGCGGCCTCGGTGACCGGGCCGAGCGTCTCGTCGCTCGACAGCGTCTGCAGGGCGGCCGCGTTGGCCGGCAGGTTGCCGAACTTCTTGTAGTAGTCGAGCTGCACCTCCTGGTCGGTGACGAGCTTGACGTACTCGAAAGCGAGGTCCTTGTTCTTGGAGTAGTCGGCGACGAGCAGGTTGTCGCCGGAGAGGATGCTGGCGGCCTCGACGCCGTTGGCCGGGCGGCTGGTGGCGCCGGGCGGCACGGTCGGCAGCAGGGCGAACTTCCACTTGCCCTTGACCGCGCCCTGGTTGAGCGAGTTGGCGGCGGTCGTCGTGGTCAGCGCGAAATAGCCGGTCTTGCCCTTGGCGAACGCGGCCACGGCCTGCGGGTTGGTCCAGCCGACGGCGGCCGGGTCGACCACCTTGTCCTGGGCCAGCCAGCCGAAGTAGGTCTCGTACGCCTTCTGCACGGTCGGGTCCGCCAGGCGGGCCGTCTTGCCGTCGACCAGCGGGTTGCCGGCCTGGGCCGACATGCCCCAGACGAACTTCCACGGGTCGAAGTTGTCCTTGTAGGCGATGGCCAGGCCGTACTGATCGCCCTTGGTCATCTGTTTGGCCTGTTGTCCCAGCTCGTCCCACGTCGTGGCGGGCTTGTCGATGCCGGCGGCTTTCAAGATCTCGGTGTTGTACGCCATCACGAACGGCCGGCTGACCCACGGGATCCCGACCTGGTTCTGCTCGTCCGGCCCCGAGATGCCCAGCGTGGCCGGGTTGAACTTCTCCTTGCCGCCGATCTTCTTCCACTCGTCGTCGCCCAGCTTGACGAAGGCGCCGGTCGAGTAGGCGGTCGGCGTGAAGGTGGTGCCCACCGCGTACACGTCGGGCCCGGAACCGGCGACCACCGAGGTCTGTATCTTCGTGAGCTCGTCGTTGGCGCTGGCGAACGTCTCGAACTTCACCTCGGCGCCGGTCTGCGCCTTGAACTTGGCGCTGATGTCCTTCTGCCAGGCCTGGAACTCGTCCGGATACTGGGTGTTGGCGCCGATCAGGACGTTGAGCGTCTTGCCGTCCCCGCCGCCGCTGTCGTCACCGCCGCCACAGGCCGTCAGCGCGACGGCCAGAACCGTCGCACCGGCCAGCGCCGTCGCCGCACGCATCTTTCCCATCTCGATCTCCTCCGCGCTGCCGGTGCGGGGTGGTGACCCGCATCACTGTTACGCGATGGTTTCGTCGAGCGTGCGGCGGCGGCAAAGAGTTGCCAGTTGTTGCTCAGTCGAGCGTCCCGTCGGTCAGATGAGCCAGCGGTTCTTCTGGACCAGGGGAAGCTGCGCCCACCAGCGGCCGAAACCCCAGGTGTGCCCCGCGTAGGTCAGGGCCAGGACGACCGTGCCGATCGCGTAGATCACGTGGTAGTCGACGAGCGGGTTGCTCGATCCGGCGTTGCGGGCCAGAGGCCACTCCGCCGCCCACATGAGGGCCATCATGACGATCGTGGCGCCGGCGGCGATCCGCATGCCGATGCCGAGGACCAGCGCGAGCCCGATGCCGAGCAGCCCGAGCATGAACGCCCAGTCGGCCCAGGTTGCCCCCGCGATGTCGCGGAAGAAGCCCTGCAGCGGCCCGACTTCGACGTTCGACAGGAAGCCCTTGGCCGGCGAGCCACCGTTGACCCAGGCCCGCTCGGCCGGGGTGGCGAATCCGAACCCGAAGGTCTTGTCCAGGAAGGCCCACAGGAAGACCAGGCCGGTCGAGATGCGCAGGACGGCGAGGGCACGGGCGGCGGTCTTGGTGAGCATGGCGCCCGGCGCCTCGACGGTCTCGAGGTGGTTGACGCGGCTCTCAGCGGTGGCGTTCATCGTTCCTCCTCAATCGCTTGCACCACTGAGACTCCTCCCTGGCCTGTGATTTCACCCGGGCCGAATCTCCCGACCGGCCCGGGACTTTGGTCCCGGGCCGCGCGCCGCCCGATGCGCCAAGATGGACTCATGAGAGCCAAGGACGTGATGACCAGCCCCGTTCTCACCGTCGCGCCGGCCGCGCCCGTCGAGGAAGCGGTAGCCCTGCTCACCTCGCACGGCGTGACCGCCCTCCCGGTCGTCACCGAGGCCGGCGACCTGGTCGGCATGGTCAGCGAGGGCGACCTGCTGCGCCACCGCGTGCCGGTCGACCGGACAGCGCACATGCTGGCCCCGCCGTCGCCCGCCCTCGACCGTCCGGCCTCCGTCGCCGAGGCCATGACCCCGGCCCCGATCACCACGTGGCCCGGCGCCGACCTGGCCGACATCGCCGAGGCCATGCTGGCCGGTGACGTCCGCAGCATCCCCGTCCTCGACGACGGCGCGGTGGTGGGCATCGTGAGCCGCCGGGACATCCTGCGGGCGATGGTCCGTACGGACGAGGCCCTGGCCGCCGAGGTCCAGCACCGCCTCGACGAGTACGCCCCGCGCTGGACCGCGACCGTGAAGGCCGGTGCCGCCACCGTCACCGGCCCCTTCGGCGACGACACCGAGCGGGCCGTCGTGACCGCGCTGACCCGCACGGTCGCGGGCGTCGTCGCGGTGCACCTCGAGGGCTGACACGTTGATCACCGCACGCGTACGATCTCGGCGCCGCCCCTGGCCCCGGTACCGAGAAGAGTCACCATGCGCCCCACCCTGCCGCTGCTCCTGATCGCCGCCCTCGGCTCGCTGACGGCCTGCCACGCGCCCGCCCACGGCAGCACGGCCGCGCCGGCCCAGTCGCCGACCGTTTCGCCTGCGCCCCCGACCACCAAGCCGGCGCCGTCCCCGAAACCGGTCAAGCCGAAGGTCAGCAAGGCCGCCCTCGACTACTTCTTCACCGTCGGCTTGGAAGCGAAGGCCGACTCGGTCGTCAACAAGTGGACCGACGAGGTGGTCACCGTCCGCCCGCACGGCTTCACCAGCGCCGCCACGACCTGCCTGACCAAGACGATCACCGACTTCAACGCCTTGACGAAGACCACCGACCTGCGCCTGGCCGACGGCCCCGGCGACATCGAGATCTACGTCGCGCCGCTCAGCAAGTTCCGCTCCCTGGACTCCGGCTACGGCTACGCGGCCGACGACATCGCCTACTTCAGCACCGACTGGGACCAGGACCACCAGATCGACAAGGCCACCATCCTGATCCGCGCCGACGAGACCACCGCGGCCGAGCGCTGCCGCCTGATCCGGGGCGAGCTGACCGAGTCCATGGGCCTGACCGAGGAGTCGGACAAGCACCCGAGCAGCATCTTCTACAGCGAGTACTCGAGCGCCCCGTCCCAGTACTCGGCGTTGGACAAGGCAGTGATCCGCCTGATGTACGACGGCGCCATCCACCCCGGCGACAACCGGAAGACCATCACCGCCAACGTCACGGTCGGCTGACCCTCCACGATGGCCGACTTCTTCGCGGTCCTGGTGAAGGGGTGAGGTCAGCGCCTCCGGCGGGCTGTGCGGGCCCGGGCGGTGGAGCGGCGGACGACGAGGCGGACGGGCAGGACCAAGGGCTGGCCGCTGGGGCGGGCGCCCTGGGTTATGGCTATGCAGTTGCTCATGCCGGTGAAGCCCATGCGGTACAGCGGGGAGGCGATCGTCGTCAGTTGGGGCTCGACCAGCTCGTCGAAGATGATGTTGTCGAAGCCGACGACGCTGACCTGCTCGGGGACGCCGATGCCGAGCTGGCGCAGGCCCTTGAGGACGCCGATGGCCAGCTGGTCGTTGTAGGCCTGGACCGCCGTCGCCTCCAGCTCGGCCACGCGCAGGGCCGCGCTCAGACCCGCCAGGACCGTCGGGCCGTACGGGCCCACGCGCCGGGCGTCCAGATGCAGCTCGGCCGCGGCCTGTCGCAGGGCGCGCCAGCGGACGCCGTCGGACCAGCTGGTCTCGGGGCCGGCCACGTACGTGATCCGCTCGTGGCCCAGCTCGGCCAGATGTTCCACCGCTCGTTTGATGCCGCGCTCGGCGTCGTTGAGGACGCAGTTGGCCTCGGGAATGATGCGGTTGAGGAGCACCACCGGCTTGCGTCGGGCCACCATGCGCAGGGCCGAGTCGGTCATCCGGGAGCTGGCGATCACCACGCCGTCCACCTGCTCGAGTTCCTGCTCGATGGTCTGGCGCTCGACCCGCGGCGATTCGTTGGTGTGCGACAGGATCAGTTGATATCCGGCGTCGCGGGCGGCCTCGTAGGCCCCCTTGATGATGTCGCCGTAGAACGGGTTGGTGACGTCGGCGATGACCAGCGCGATCGCCTTCCGCGGCGCCTCCTCGACGGCGCTGCTGCGCTTGGCCGGGCGCACCCGGTAGCCGAGCCGGTCCGCCGCCTCGAACACCCGCTCGGCGGTGTCGGCGTTGACGCGCCCGGGCCGCGCGTAGGCGCGGGACACCGTGGACGGCGCCACCCCGGCCTCGCGAGCCACGTCGTAAATCGTCGGGCGGCCCATTTCACCGATGTTAATTGATCCACACCGATGAAACACCAGGTCCACCAAAGATGATCTTGGACGAATGGACGACTGCGCCGGTGCGCGAGGTCGGCTGGAATGAGGCGGCTACAAAGATCAACAAACGGAGACCCATGTCGTACGATCCCTCACCGCCGCCCTACCAGGGCGACGGCCACCCGCCCGTCCCGCCCGACGCCGCCCCGATCAGCCCCTACCCGCCTCCCGGAACGCCAGGGATCACGGGCACCTATCAACCACAGGTCGTTTACCCGGCGATGGGGCCGGTGGTCGTGATCGGTAATCCGGCGCCCACCTCGGGCTACGCCGTGGCCTCGATGGTCCTGGGCATCGTGGGGATCCTCGGTGGATGGTGTACCTTCGCGGTTCCGTGCGTCCTCGCCGTGGTGCTCGGGCACGCCGCGCTCCACGAGATGAAGCGGGTCCGCAAGGAAGGGCGGGGGATGGCCATCGCCGGGCTGGTGCTCGGCTATGTCTGCCTGGCCCCCGCCGCCCTCATCTTCTTCTGGGTCTTCCTCGCCGGTGCGCTGGGCGTCGCCGGCGCCGCGTGAAGCAGGGCGGAAAAGCGGGGCCGGGCCGGACAGGTCAGCTGGGTGACGTGTCCGGCGGGCGGCGCGGCCAGGCGGTGCCGTGGCCGGGGCGTCTCAGTGGGGGAGAGCGCGCGGCACCAGGCGGGTCAGCTGGGTGACGTGGGCGGCGTTCAGCTCCTCCAACGAGTGGGCGCCCAGCAGTTTCATCGTGCGGATGATCTGGTCGGTGAGGATCTGGATGGTGCGGTCGACGCCGGCCCGGCCGCCGGCCATCAGGCCGTAGAGATAGGCGCGGCCGATGAAGGTGAACTTGGCGCCCAGGGCGATGGCGGCCACGATGTCGGCGCCGTTCATGATGCCGGTGTCGACGCTGACCTCGACGTCGTTGCCGACCTCGCGGACCACCGACGGGAGCAGGTGGAACGGGATGGGGGCGCGGTCGAGCTGGCGGCCGCCGTGGTTGGACAGGACGATGCCGTCGACGCCGAAGTCGGCCAGCTTGCGGGCGTCCTCGACCGTCTGCACGCCCTTGACCGCCAGCTTGTGCGGCCACATCTCGCGGATGACGCGCAGGTCCTCGTAGCTGATCGTCGGGTCCATCGCCGCGTCCAGCAGCTCGCCGACCGTTCCTCCCGTGGCCGACAGGGAGGCGAACTCGAGTTTCGGCGTGGTCAGGAAGTCGTACCACCACCAGGGGCGGGGGATCGCGTTGGCGATCGTCTTCACGCCCAGCTGGGGCGGGATGGAGAAGCCGTTGCGCTTGTCGCGCAGGCGGGCGCCGGCCACGGGGGTGTCGACCGTGAAGAACAGGGTGTCGAAGCCCGCCTTGGCGGCGCGCTCGGTCAAGGCGTACGAGATCTCGCGCTTGTTCATGACGTAGAGCTGGAACCAGTTGCGGCCGGTCGGGTTGGCCTCCTTGACCGTCTCGATGCTCGTGGTGCCGAGCGTGGAGAGGGTGAAGGGGATGCCCGCGGCGCCGGCCGCGGACGCGCCGGCCGTCTCGCCCTCGGTCTGCATGAGGCGGGTGAAACCGGTGGGGGCGATGCCGAACGGCAGGGCCGACGGGCCGCCGAAGACCGTGGTCGAGGTGTCGACGTTCGCCACGTCGCGCAGGACGTTCGGGTGGAACTCGATGTCTTTGAACGCCTGGCGGGCCCGGGCCAGGGACAGCTCACCCTCGGCGGCGCCGTCGGTGTAGTCGAAGGCGGCGCGCGGGGTGCGGCGCTTGGCGATCAGGCGGAGGTCTTCGATCGTCAGCGCGGCCTCGAGGCGCCCGGCGCGCCCGAGCCGCGGCTTCTTGAACTGCATGAGCTCGAAGATCTCGGCGGGTTTGGGGAACTGACGTTGTACCACCGGTGTCTCCTCAGGCGCGGGACCTATGAGACTAGTACCGCCCGGACCAGTGCGGACAGCTCGGGCCACAGGTCGACAGCGGCGCCGATGGTCAGCTCGGGGGTGAAGTCGTCGCCGTGGCCGCCCAGGATGACGCCGGCCTCGCGGGCGATCAGGGCGCCGGCCGCGATGTCCCACAGGTTCGTGTCGAGGCACAGGCCGCCGTCGAGGCGCCCGGCGGCCTGATAGGCCAGGTTGAGGGCGGCCGGCAGGCGGCGGATGTCGCCGGAGACCGGCAGCAGATCGCGGATGACCTTGCCGGCGCGGTCCTTGGTGGCCGGGTTGGGCTGGAAGCTGATGCCGACCAGCGCCTTGTCGAGCGACGGGCCTCCGGTCACCTGCAACGAAACACCGTTGAGGAACGCGCCGCCGCCGTCGACCGCGCTGAACGTCTCGTCCGCGACCGGCTCGTGCACGACCGCGACCCGGGGCTGATCACCCTCGTAGAGGGCCACGCAGACCGACCACGGGCCGGTGCGGCTGATGTAGTTGCGGGTGCCGTCGAGCGGGTCGACCACCCACATCCAGCCGCTCGTGCCGGGCCGGCCGTGGCCCTCCTCGGCCTGCACCGCGTCGTCCGGCCAGGCCGCGGTGATCGCGTCGACGATGAGGCGCTCGCTGGCGATGTCGACGTCGGAGACGACGTCGTTGGCGTGCGCCTTGGGCGCGCCGACCCGCAGGGTGTCGTGCCGCTCGAGCTGCAAGCGGCCGGCCTGGACGGCGACGGTGGCGGCGAGGTCACGCGCCGCGGCAAGATCCCGGTTCATCGGGGGCCAGACTAGCGGTAGTCGGCGACCAGGTCCTCGTACTCGGGGTGCTCGGCGACGAACTGGGCGAAGAACGGGCAGGAGGGTACGACCTGCACGCCGCGGGCGCGGAATTCGTCGAGGGTACGGGCGGCCAGCTCATTGCCGAGGCCGCGACCGCGCAGAGCCGGGTCGATCTCGCTGTGCACGATGATCGCCACGCCGTCGCGCATCCGGTAGTCGGCCTTGCCGCCCCACTCGCCGTCGACCGTGAGCTCGAAGCGGCGGTGGGAGGGGTTGTCCCGTACAGCGATGTCGCTCATTGCCCAAATGTAGGGTCGCGGGGGCCCCGTACCCTTGCAAGGGTGTTGAAACCCACCCGGCGAATCGCCGCCGCACTCACCTCAGCCGCCCTCGGCCTCGCGTTGCTCACCGGTTGCAGCAGCGACAACGTCGACTGCGGACTCGACCAGTGCACCGTGACGATCCAGCGGGAGACGAGCGCCAGCGCGAGCTTCCTCGGTGTCGAGGCGAAATTCATCAGCGCCGACGCCAACACGGTCACCCTCGAGGTGGCCGGCGAGCAGATCAGTCTGACCAAGGGCCAGCAGGCCGTCGAGGTCGCCGGCCTGCAGGTGCAGCTCGACAGCGTCACCGCCGAGACAATCGGACTTCAGGTGTCAAAGGCCTGATCGGTTTGGAGATCTTGCGTTCTGGTGACATTCGGAAGCATGACAAGCACCGCCTCTGACGCCAAGTACGCAGCCTCTCGGGCCGCCGACAGTAAGCCGCTGGAGTATCTGGCCCGGGGCGGCTTCATCGGCTACGGCATCATCCACCTCATCTTCGCCTGGATCGCTCTCCAGGTGGCCTTCCAGGGCTCCTCCCAGGAGAGCGACCAGTCGGGCGCCCTGCAGACGCTGGCCGGCAACGGCCTCGGCAAGACGCTCCTGGTCGTCATCGCGATCGGCATGGCCGCGATGGCGATCTGGCAGGCGTTCGAGGCGATCATCGGCGAGAGCGGCGAGCAGAACCGCACGGCCATCGCCGAGCGCGTCCTCTCCGGCGTCCGCGCCGTCCTGTACGGCTACCTCGCCTTCCTCGCGGTCAAGATCCTCCAGGGCTCGAACGCCTCGATGGGCGACAACTCGCAGAGCAAGTCGTCCACCTTGATGGACAGCACCGGCGGCCGATGGCTGATCGGGCTGGCCGGTCTCGTGGTCCTCGGTGTCGGCGTCGGCATGGCGATCTACGGCCTGAAGCGCAAGTTCGTCAAGCACCTCAACACCCAGGAGATGACGCACGGCACGCGCCAGCCGATCATCCGCCTGGGCATGGCCGGGTACGCGGCCAAGGGCGTCGCCTACGCGATCGCCGGTGTCCTGTTCGTCGTCGCCGCCGTCACCTACGACCCGGAGAAGGCCCGCGGCCTCGACGCCGCGCTCAAGACGCTGGCCGGCAACTCGTGGGGCGTCTGGCTGCTGGCCCTGATCGCGGTCGGGATCGCCGCTTTCGGCGTCTACTGCATCGCGCAGGCCAAGTACCGCAAAGTGTGAGCAATTCCCTCTTCCGCTGCGAGACAGTTGCGGGGACCGGCGACCTGGGCAAGGTAGGTCGCCGTTCCCCGCTTTCTGCGACAGGAGAGGAATGTGCCTGACGTACTCAAGGCCGCGCTGATCGTTCTCGGGTCGGCCGGCCTCGCCATAGTGGTGGTGGAGATCCTGCACCGGCTGGTCACCAAGGCCGGTCACCGGTCGGCCGTCGCGGCCGACCTGGCCCGCACGGCCCACCGCCCGTTCCTGGCCTCGGCCACGGTCTTCGCCGTGCAGCAGGCCATCCGGGCCGGCGCCGGCGAGTTCCCGGCGCGGGCGGGCGTGCTGCACACCCTGGTCATCCTGTTCATCGCCTCGTTCGCCTGGCTGGTGGCCGCGCTGCTGCTGGTGCTGGAGGACGCCGCGCTCAACCGCTGGCGTCTCGACGTGCCGGACAACCTCAGGCGCCGCCGCTTCAAGACGCAGGTGGTGATCCTGCGCCGGGTCACCGTGGCCGCCATCGTGATCATCGCGCTAGGCGTGGCGCTGATGACCTTCCCGAACATCCGGGCCCTCGGCGCCAGCGTGCTGGCCTCGGCCGGCATCGTCAGCGTGGTCGCGGCCCTGGCCGCGCAGAGCACGCTCGGCAACGTCTTCGCCGGGCTGCAGCTGGCCTTCAGCGACGCCGTGCGGGTCGACGACGTGGTGGTGGTCGAGGGGGAGTGGGGCCGCATCGAGGAGCTCACCCTCACCTATGTGGCGGTGCAGATCTGGGACGACCGGCGGCTCATCCTGCCCACCTCCTACTTCACGACCAAACCCTTTCAGAATTGGACGCGTACGGGTTCCGCGGTGCTCGGCACGGCGGAGGTCGACGTGGACTGGGCCACCGACATCGAGCCGCTGCGCTCGGAGCTGCGCACCACATGCGAGGGCTCGGAGCTGTGGGACGGCCGGGTCTGTGTGCTCCAGGTGACCGACGCGGTCGGCGGGATGGTGCGCCTGCGGGCGCTGGTGAGCGCGAACGACGCCGGCGCGCTGTGGGATCTGCGCTGCCTGGTCCGCGAGCGGCTGGTGAACTTCATCTGGCGGCACCAGCGCGACTCGATGCCGCGGGTGCGGGCCGACCTGAGCCAGCCCGGCCCGGCCGGGCCCGTACGCCCGGTCCCCAAGCCCGATCCCGACTCGCCGGACTCGCGGGTCTTCTCCGGTGGGGACGACGGTGACAGCCGGGGTATCGCCTTCGGCGGCCCGGAGGAGCCGGTTGCGGCAACCGTCCAGCGTTGATCACTTCTGCCGGGTTTCCAGCAACAGGATTGACTCTCCGGTGATCAGGGCATACACCGAGACACGGAAGGAGGTCACCATGGCCGATGTTCTGAACGGCAGTGAGGCCAAACCGCTCGCCGATCAGTCCACCGCCGAGTTGGTGCAGCGCGCGAGCGACCAGGTCAGCAGGCTGGTCCGGGACGAGATAGCGCTGGCCAAGGCGGAACTCGCGGAGAAGGGCAAGCACGCCGGCATCGGGATCGGCCTGTTCGCCGGGGGCGGCGTCTTCGCCCTGTACGGCGTGGGTGCCCTCATCGCGACGCTGATCATCGTGTTCAGCCTGTTCCTCGATCTGTGGCTGGCGGCCCTGATCGTCACGGTCGCGCTCTTCGTGATCGCCGGCGTGTTGGCGCTGATCGGCAAGAAGCAGGTGTCCAAGGCGGTGCCGCCGGAGCCGAGCGCCGCGATCGAGAGCGTCAAGGCCGACGTCGATCAGGTCAAGCTGGCGGTCGCCAAGGAGCGGAACAAGGCATGAGCGTGGACGACAAGAGCCAGACCCCGGTGCCGAAACCGACGGTGGAGGAGCTCCGGGCCGAGATCAAGCAGACCCGGGCCGAGCTCGGTGAGACCGTGCAGGCGCTGGCCGCCAAGGCCGACGTCAAGGCGCGGGCCAAGGACCAGGTCGAGCAGACGAAGCAGCGCGTCCTCGACAAAGTGCGCTCGACCGCCGACAAGGTCAACCAGACTGGCGAGGAGGCGGTGCGCACGAGTCCCGTACCGCTGCAGTTGGTCGTGGCCGGTGTGGTCGCGATCGTGGGTGTCATTCTGATCGTTCGAGGGAGGCGCCGGTGAGCGGCAAGGTTTCCAAGCTCGCCTACAAGCCGGTCGGGATTCTGCTGGGCATCGGGGCGGGCGCGGTCGCCGGCTTCGTCTTCAAAGAGGTCTGGAAGGTGGCCTCCGGAGACGACGACGCACCGAACGCCACCGATGAGGACCGTGGATGGGGCGAGATTCTCGCGGCGGCCGCGTTGCAGGGTGCGATCTTCGCACTCGTGAAGGCGGCCGTCGATCGGGGCGGCGCCGCCGGTGTTCGGAAACTGACTGGTCAATGGCCTGACTGAAGTCGGGTTAAGAGGCGACGGCCTCCCACATCGCGAGAGCGAAGTGGGGGGCCCTTTCTTGGTTAGGTCAGACGAATCCGCTGACCTTTTTCGTATTGGCTTGGGGGGAGCTTTACGAGGCTCTTTTCAGGTACAGTGTGCCCAGTTTTTGCGTAAGTGGTTCGCTGCTTCCGCCATGCGTCAGTGATCCAGCCGGGATCAATGATCTTGACGGATGGGACGTCCTCTGAAAGGCCGCCTCACGGCGCCGCTGCTCGAAAACGGTCATCGGCCCGGGGTATCACGGGGCCGGCATTTTCAGAAGGAGAGTTCAGCATGGCGCAAGGAACCGTGAAGTGGTTCAACGCAGACAAGGGCTTCGGCTTCATCACCGTTGACGGCGGGGGTGCTGACGTGTTCGTCCACTTCTCGGCCATCCAGACGAGCGGTTACCGCACGCTGGAGGAGAACCAGCGGGTCGAGTTCGAGATCGCCCAGGGCCAGAAGGGCCCGCAGGCGGAGCAGGTTCGCCCGCTCTGAGACCCTGCCGGCCCTAGGCCGGCTGCCGATCGCCTGGCGGAGGTCGGCGTTCTAAATCGATGAATCCCCCGCATCCGGCCTCGGATGCGGGGGATTCGCTCTTTCCCAGAGCTTTTAGAGGCGCTTGGAACGAGCCCGCGCGCGCTCACCCAGAATGATCGAAATCAGTCCCGCGACGGCGATGACGGGGCCGACGATCGACCAGATGGCGACACCGCTCATCCGGCTGTCGGTGATGATGTCCAGGCCCTGCAGTGTCCACAGAGCACCGACGACCAGCCCCAACACCCCTAAAGACATGAGAAGCCAGCCTTTGAGCTTTTTTGGGGTCGTTGCCGCTTCGTTCACCATCTGTCGTGCACCTGCGGACGAATCAGCTCGTCATAGACGGCGGTGACCGCCTCGTGCGTCTCCGCGGACAACGGGGCGAGCTCGGCGGCGGCGGCATTGGCGTGCGCCTGCGACTGGTTGCGGGCGCCCGGAATGACGACCGTGACGGCCGGCTGGTCGATGATCCAGCGCAACGCGAACTGCGCCATGGTGGCGCCCTCGGGCACGAACGGCCGCAGCCGCGACACCGCCTCGAGGCCGGTCGCGAAGTCCACGCCGGAGAAGGTCTCGCCGACGTCGAACGACTCGCCGTGCCGGTTGTAGTTGCGGTGGTCGTTGGCCGCGAAGGTGGTGCTCTCGTCGTACTTGCCGGAGAGCAGGCCACTGGCCAGCGGCACCCGGGCGATGATGCCCACTCCGGCCTCGGCCGCGGCCGGCAGCACCCGCTCGAGCGGCTTGAGCCGGAACGCGTTGAGGATGATCTGCACGCTGGCCGTGCCCGGGCGGGCGATGGCGGCCAGGGCCTCGTCGACCTTCTCGACGCTCACCCCGTACGCCTTGATCCGCTTCTCCTGGACGAGCGTGTCGAGGGCGTCGTAGACGGCGTCGGTCGAGAAGACCGGCGTCGGCGGGCAGTGCAGCTGGACCAGGTCGAGGGTGTCGACGCCCAGGTTGGCCCGGGACCGGTCGGTCCAGGCCCGGAAGTTGTCGAGCGTGTAGTTGCCGGGCTCCTGGGCGACGCGGCGTCCCATCTTGGTCGCGACGGTGAGCTGCGGCTTGTCCTTGATGAACGAGCCGATGATCTGCTCGCTGCGGCCGTCGCCGTAGACGTCGGCCGTATCGATGAAGGTGACGCCGGAGTCCACCGCGGCCTGCAGGGTCGCGTGCGCGTCGGACTCGCTCACCTCACCCCAGTCGGCCCCGAGCTGCCAGGCGCCCAGGCCGATGACCCCGACCGTCCGTCCCATCCTGCGAAAACTTCGATTCTCCACAGGTTCGCACCCTACCGTTCTCCTGATAGTTTGCTTGCAAAACGTACGTACGGTTTGGGAGGAACGATCATGTGGGATCCGGCCGTCTACTCGCGGTACGGCGCCGAGCGCTCGCGCCCCTTCTTCGACCTGGTCACCCGCGTCGGCGCCTCCTCGCCGCGAGCGGTCGTGGATCTCGGCTGCGGCCCCGGCGAGCTGACGCTCTCGCTGGCCGAGAGGTGGCCGTCGGCCCGCCTGACCGGCATCGACTCCTCACCCGAGATGATCGAGAAGGCGCGGGCACAGGCCGGCGTCACCCCGTCACCCGAGGCGAGCGGCGAGGCGCGGGCGCATGCTCGGCCGGCGAGGTTCGAGATCGGTGACGTCCGTGACTACCGGCCCGCCGAGGACGTGGACGTGCTGGTCACCAACGCGACGCTGCAGTGGGTGCCGGGGCATCAGGATCTGCTGGCCCGGTGGGCGGGGGAGCTGCCGGCCGGCGCGTGGCTGGCCATGCAGGTGCCGGGCAACTTCCAGGCGCCCTCGCACCGGCTGCTGCGCGAGGTCGGCCGCCGCTACGGGCTGGGCGACGTGCTGCGCGAGGCGCCCGTCGACGACCCGGTCGACTACGCGGGGCTGCTGGTGGCCGCTGGGGCCGATGTCGACGCGTGGGAGACGACTTACGTACACCTGCTGCCTGTCAACGAAGACGAGCACCCGGTGCTGCGGTGGATGGAGGGCACGGCATTGCGTCCCGTCAAGGCCGCGCTGGACGAGAATGCTTGGCAGTCGTTCCGTGCCGACCTGGCGCGGGAACTGGCCGGCGCCTACCCGGCGGCCGGCGGACATGTAGCGTTCCCGTTCCGCCGCGTCTTCGTGGTGGCCCGGACCGCTCGTTAGGAAAGGGACCGTATGACCGAGCTGACCTCGTTCATCGCCGGCCTGCCCAAGGCCGAGCTGCACGTCCACCACGTCGGCTCGGCGTCGCCGCGGATCGTCGCCGAGCTGGCCGCGCGCCACGAGGGCAGCACGCCGGTGCCGGCCGACCCGGCCGCGCTGGCCGACTACTTCGCCTTCCGCGACTTCGCCCACTTCATCGAGGTCTACCTCAGCGTCGTCGACCTCATCCGCGACGACGAGGACGTGCGGACGCTGACCTACGAGGTGGCCCGCGAGCTCGCCCGCCAGCAGGTCCGGTACGCGGAGCTGACCATCACCCCGTACTCCAGCGTGCGGCGCGGCATCGCCGCCCCGGCCTTCTGCGCGGCGATCGAGGACGCCCGGCGGGCCGCCGCGAAGGAGTTCGGCGTCGAGCTGCGCTGGTGCTTCGACATTCCCGGCGAGGCCGGTCTGCCCGCGGCCGAGGAGACGCTGCGGATCGCGCTCGAGGAGCAGCCCGACGGCCTGATCAGTTTCGGGCTGGGCGGCCCCGAGATCGGCGTGCCCCGGCCGCAGTTCAAGCCGTTCTTCGACAAGGCCCGCGCGGCCGGGCTGCACAGCGTGCCGCACGCCGGCGAGACCACCGGCCCGGAGACGATCTGGGACGCGCTGCGCGAGCTCGGCGCCGAGCGCATCGGGCACGGCATCTCGGCCGCGCAGGACCCGGCGCTGATGGCGCACCTGGCCGAGAACGGCATCCCGCTGGAGATCTCGCCGACCTCCAACCTGCGGACCCGGGCCGTGCCGTCGCTCGACGAGCACCCGCTGGCCACGCTGGTCGGCGCGGGCGTGCCGGTGAGCATCAACTCCGACGACCCGCCGATGTTCGGCACCACGCTGGATCAGGAGTACGCGGCGGCCGCGCGGCTGCTCGGCCTGGACGCCCGCGGCGTGGCCGGGCTGGCCCGGGCCGGCGCCGAGCAGAGCTTCCTCGCGCCGGAGCGGAAGAAGACCCTGCTCGCCGAGATCGACGATTACACGGAGCGCAACGCGTAAAGGGGCTCCTGCCACACCGCCAGCACGACCACGATCCCGATGGTCAGGATCGCGATCACGCGGATCAGGCGGCGCTTGTTGAACCTGGCCGGGCCCTCCTCGGGCTCTGCCAGGGGCTTGCTCAACGTGCTGGGCATGGATACCTCCCGGTCTAGTCGGGTACCGCCGTCCAACTCTGGTGACGCTGGCCGTTGCCTTTCTGGAGCACGAGCACGCGGTGGGCGCCGAAACGCTGGCCGCCCACCCCGGCGACCAGGTCGCCCTCGGTGGTACGCAGGGTGAATCCGTACGGCGAGGCCTGCAGGGTCCAGGCGGCGCCGCCCGCGGCGCAGTCGACCTGGACGAGCGGGGCGCCGGCGACCACGTCGCCGCCGAGCGGGCCCGCGCACTTGCCGGTGGCCCGCGACACCAGGGAGTAGCTGCCGCCGTCGGCCGGCACCAGCTGCCACTGCTGCTGGGCGTCGTCGTCGGTGCCGCTGAGGGTGATCGGGGTGTCCAGGGCCGCCCGGGCCGCGTAGAGGTCGGCGGCGCCGCCGGTGAGCGCGTTGGTCAGGGTGAACCACGAGCTCTGGGCCGGGCGGGCGGCGGGCGCCGTCTCGGCGGTGGCCCGGGCCGCGTACCGCCCGGTGGATTTGACCGTGACCTGGTATTTCGAGGCCGGCGCGAGGCCGATCAGGCGGGCCCGGGTCGCCTTGGTGGTGGCGATCGGCTGGTTGTCCACCCAGACCTCGTAGGTGGCGGTCTCGGAGGCGGCGCTCCACGTCAGCCGGACCGAGCTGCTCGTCGCGTCGCGGACCTCGACCACGGCCTGGACCGCGCTGCCCTCCTGAACGCCGCTGCGGGCCGGGACCTTCGTCGTCGGGACCGAACTCGGCGTGACGGTCGGCGTGACCAGCAGGGCCGCCGGCTCGATCTCCGGTTCCCCGGTGGTCTCCTCGTCCGGAACGGCCGGGCTCTCGCTCGGGGACTGCGACGGCGACGACGGCGGGGCGTCGCCACCGCCGTCGGCCGGGCCGGGGCCGGCACTGGGCGTCCCGGTGGGCGCCGGCGTCGTGCTCGCGCTGGGCTCGGGCGAGGGCGGCGCCGTGGTCGCGGTGGCCTCCGGGGCGGCCGTCTCGGCCGGCTCGGGGGCGCCGGGCGCGTCCGGGATGTCGTCGCCGCCGTCGCTGCGCAGCAGGAACTCGCTCTGCGCGACGTTCCAGTTCTTGGCCAGGTAGCTGCCCGGCCTGGGGTCGGTGCTGAAGTAGTCGTCGTGGCCGCAGTCGAGGCGCGTCTCGTGTTTCTTGGGGCAGACGGTGCGCACCTGCTTGCCGGAGCGGTCGGGGCCGCAGAGCAGGTCGTAGTCGTCGAGGCAGTTGCCCAGGCCGCTGGAGTTGGGTGAGCCGGCCTGCATCGCGCCGAGCGAGCGGGTCAGCTCCTGCGCGGCCATGGCCGAGCTCCAGCAACCGGCGTCGACCCGGCCGTAGGAGGGGCCGCCGTTGTTGCGGTTGCTCAGACCCGGGCGCCGGTCGGCGACGTAGGTGGCGATGCCGCAGTAGACGTTCGCGTCGGCGAACAGCAGATATTTGCGGTCGGTGCGGTTGTAGCCGAGGGTGCGCAGCGCGGCGATGCTGCCGGCGAACGACTCGAGCCCGCCGGTGGGCAGCTGCACCTCGGTGACGTCGACCCGGCACTGCGGGGTGGTCACGAAGCGGACGTGCCGCGAGCCGCCGGTCTCGCCCGCGCTCTCGTCGAAGATCTGGTCGACACCGGCCGACCACGTGCGGATCGAGCCGAGGAACTCGGTGTAGCGGCTGGGCGTGCCGAACTCGTGCAGGTAGATGACCTGGACCCGCTTGCCGCTGCGGCCGTCGCCCTCGCAGGCCACGTCGTGCGCGCCGATGATGAAGTCGGCGTCGCCGGGCGCGGCGTCGGGGATCAGGGCCGGCGCGTCGGCGGTCAGCGCGCTGCCGCCCTCGTCGCGGGCGATCTCGGCGTCGGCCGGCACGAAATCGGCCGGCTCGCGCCCCGGCGGCACCGGCTCGGGGGCTTTGTCGGTGACCGGGCTGACGTCGCTGCGCACCTTGAGACCGGCCGGGGCCGAGTCGGGCCCGTGCGTGCAGGTCTGGTCGTCGACCTGGTAGGACCCGGCGCAGACGGTGCCCGCCTTGGCCGGCCGCAGCCCGTCGTAGACCAGGCCCTGGTCGGGCACGTCACGCGGCATCGAGGTCAGCGCCAGGTCGCGGGTGGGCGCCGTGCCGGCCACGTTGTCCACCACGCTGGGGCCGACCACGCCGCCGACACCCAGCAGCGCGAGGCCGAGGGCGATGGGCAGCAGCCGGTGGCTCCGCGAGCGGGCCGCTCGGCGGTGACCCTTGGGGACCGGCCGGCGGTGGGTGGACAACTCAGCTCCTTGCCTGACGGGTGCGCGGTGGGAGGTGGTGATGGGGCGACCACCTCTCACCGCGCGGGGGCCTCCGCGGCTCGTCTCGTGGGGACGGAGCGCGCCGGGAGACCGGATGGGATCGGAGGGAAGGTTGCCAGCCCGGGAGCGCAGAGGGAACCCCTTTAATACAGATCTAAGCAACGATTCGGTCCCGTTCACCCGTCAGCGAGACGGCTTGCCGCCGCGCTCGCGGGCGAGGCGCCCGACCAGGCCGAAACGGTTCACCTGCTTGGGTGTCGCCTCGGCGTCGGCGAGCAGCATGACGACGCTGGCGCCGCCCATCGCGGCCCGGTCGAGGTCGACCGATCCGCCGGCGGCCTGGGCCGCGCGGCGGGCGATGTCGAGCCCGAGGCCGGTCGAACCCTGGTTGCTCTGCCCGCGTCGCATCGCACTCTCCGGATCGGGGATTCCAGGCCCGGCGTCGTCGACCCGGACAGCCACCCAGCCGTCCCGCCGGGAGATGCCCACCTCGAACGCCGTGCCCTGAGGGGTGTAGCGGAACACATTACCCAGAATCGCGTCGAGGGCGGCCGCCAGCTCGGTCCGGGCCACCGGCACCGGGATGCGCATCTGCGCGCCCACCACCCGGTAGGTGCGGTTCTGGTCGTCGGCCAGGGCCGACCAGAACGTCATCCGTTCGCGTACCACCTCGCTGACGTCGCAGACGCCGGACTCGGGCGCCGAGGCCACCTGGGCCGCGACCGCCTGCCGTGTCGTGTTGATCAGCTGGTTGACCTCGCCCTCGAGGGTGACGATGGCCTGCCGGATGCGGCGGATGCCGCGCCGCCGGTCGACCTCGTCGGCCGACAGGTCGATGATCTGGGTGTCGTCGGGGTCGAGCGCCTCGGCGTCCAGCCGCAGCGCGGTCAGCGGCGTGCGCA
The DNA here is from genome assembly GCF_900215205.1 of Paractinoplanes atraurantiacus. Classification (GTDB taxonomy): domain Bacteria; phylum Actinomycetota; class Actinomycetes; order Mycobacteriales; family Micromonosporaceae; genus Actinoplanes; species Actinoplanes atraurantiacus. Next base: position 6,734 of record NZ_OBDY01000021.1, on the reverse strand, counting down.
GCCGGTGCGACAGGTCGGCCACCATCTCCCGCTCGTTCGTGCGCGAGCTCACCAGGCGGTCGGCCATCCGGTTGAACGCGTAGCCGGCCTCGGCCAGCTCGCGCGGCCCCGACGGCGTGATCCGCACGCCGAGATCGCCGCCGCCGACCGCGAGCGCCGCGTGCACGAGGTTGCGGGCCGAGCTCACCGCGCCCCGGGCCAGCCGGTCGACCACGATCACCGCGCCCGCGACCAGGACCAGCGCGATACCGAACAGCAGCCACCAGTCCCGCGCGGTGCCCTCCTGGAGCTCGGCGTCAGGGACGAAGACCTCGACCACTGACGTACGGCTACCGACCGTCACCGGTTGCAGACGGGACACTCCGCCGTCGACGTCCACGGTGATCGTGCCGCCGCCGCTCGCGGCGCGCCGCACGTCATCACCCGGCGCCCGGCCGCCCGCGGTCTGACCGGGCGGATGAACCGTGGTCTGGCCGCCGGCCGCGACGACGGTGGCGGTCACGCCCTTGGCCGGCGCGCCGGAGGCGATGGCACCGGCCACGGTGGCGCTGCGCCGCTCGGCGGCGGCCATGGCCTGGTCGCGGTGGTCGTTGCGCAGCTCCCAGCCGAGCGGGACGAGGAAGACCAGCGCGGCGACGGCGGTGGTGGCGGCCGTCGTGTAGGCCAGCCGGGCCCTCAGTCCGGCGCCACCAACCGGAATCCGACCCCCCGCACGGTGCGCAGGTAGCGAGGTTTCGCCGCGGACTCGCCCAGTTTCCGGCGTAGCCAGTAAAGGTGCACGTCGATCGTCTGGTCCTCGCCGACCGATGGCTGTCGCCATACCTCCTCCAACAGCTCACGGCGCGAGACAACGCGGCCCGGGCGGGCGGCGAGGTACGCCAGCAGGTCGAACTCCTTGCGGGTCAGCGCCAGCGGCTGATCGGCCAGGGTGGCACTGCGCTCGCCGACATCCACCCGCAGCTCGCCCACCTCGTGCACGGCCGGCTGGGCCGTGCGGCTGGCCCGGCCGACGCGCCGCAGCACGGTCGCGATGCGGGCGTCGAGGTGGGCGCCGGTGAACGGCTTGACCATGTAGTCGTCGGCGCCGGCGCGCAGCAGGCGCACGACCGTCTGCTCGTCGTCGCGCGCGGTGGCGATGATGATCGGGACGTCGGTGATGCCCCGCAGCATGCGCAGCGCGTCGGAGCCGTCCAGATCGGGCAGCCCGAGATCGAGCACGACGAGGTCGGGCGTCTCGGCGGCGACCCGGCGCAGCGCGTCGAGCGCCGTGCCGACGGCGTGCACGGCGTGGCCCCGATCGGCGAGCGAACGGAGCATGGCGCCGCGCACGACGTGATCGTCCTCGACGAGCAACACCGTGGCCATGCGAAGAAGGTACTGCCCTCGGCAAGTTGGGCCTAACCGGTCATCCAGGGACACCGGTCGATTACTCGCAGTGACATAATTAGTATCCGTACTGCCGATGTCATTCACACTATTTCCCGGTACGCGGCTGGCGCTGGCGCTCGAGAGCCTGGCCGGCCTGAGCGTGGGCGACGCGCTCGGAGCGCAACACTTCGTGGCCAAGGTCGATCTGAGTGATCCGCCGCCCGCCCCCTGGGAGTGGACCGACGACACCGAGGAAGCCTGCTGCCTGGTCGCCGTGCTCACCGAGGGCGACTTCGACCGCGACGGCTTCGCCGACCTGCTCGGCCGTCACCACGACCCCTACCGCGGCTACGGGCCGGGCGCGGTGGTCATGCTGCGCGAGATCCGGGAGGGTCTGCCCTGGCCGATCGCCGCGGCCGCCGCCTTCGACGGGCAGGGCTCGGCCGGCAACGGCGCCGCCATGCGGGCCGCGCCGCTCGGCGCCTGGCACGCCGACTCGCTCACCCACGCGGCTGCGCAGGGCGCACGGGCGGCCGAGGTGACACATGCGCACGCCGAGGGCATCGCGGGCGGGGTCGCGGTCACGGTCGCGGCGGCCGTGGCGGCGGCGGGGCGGCTCGACGGGCAGCGGCCGCCGCTGCTGCGCGCGGTCGCGGCGCACACCCCCGAAGGGCTCGTGCGGGATGGCCTGGTGGCCGCGGCCCGCATCACCGACCCCGGCGAGGCGGCGTACGAGCTGGGCAACGGCGCCCGGGCCATGGCCCGCGACACCGTGCCGTTCGCGGTGTGGGTGGCCGACCGGTTCCTCGACGACTACCCGGCGGCGATCGGCGCGTGCGTGGCCGCGGGCGGCGACGTGGACACGACCTGCGCCATCGCCGGGGGCATTGTGGCCGCGTACACCGGCCTGGACGGCATCCCACCGGCCTGGCTGTCGGCCCGCGAGCCCTTGCCGGCCTGGCTGGCCGCCGCCACCGAATAGCTACCGCGGGTTCGATCATGTGACTTCGGCCGGGGCCGATCTGCACCGCCGTGACCAAGAGCGAGAACGTGCTGGCCGGTTCGGGCCTGATCGTCGCGGCGGCGTGGTGGCTGATGGAGCCGACCACCCGCGGCGGCGCCGAAGCCGCGGCCATCCTGGTGATGCTGGTGCTGCTCTCGCGCCTGCTGGCCAACCGGAACGAAGGCCTGCGCGCGCTGCGCCGGGCGGTCGCCCGCGAGCACGTGCTCAGCGAGCTCGGCACCGCGCTGATCACCGCCACCGTGCCGGCCGAGGTGCACCGGCTCGCGGTCACCGCCGCCGGCGAGCTGCTGGCCGAGTGCCCCGGCGCCCGCGTCTCGGTCCTCGAGACGACGGACGGCGGGTTCGCCGTCGCCGACTCGGCCGGCGCCGGCACCGCCGCCGTGGTCGGCCGCCAGGTGCCGGTGGCCAGCGCGCCGCCCGAGCTGCTGGCCCGGCTCACGGCCGGCGAGGTGGTCGAGGTGGCCGACATGTCCGAGCAGTACGCCGACGCCGGCGAGGCGCACGCCCGCCCGTACACCCTGATGCCCTTGCGCAACGGAGACCGGTTTCTCGGCGTCCTCAGTGTCAGCGCCGACGGCGAGCTGCCGTCCGAGGTGTTCCAGGCGCTCCAGGCGCTGCGCACCCAGGTGTCGCTGGCGCTGGCCAGCGTGGCCCTGACCGCCGAGCTGACCGAGCGCGCCCTGCACGACCCGCTCACCGGGCTGGCCAACCGCGCGCTGCTGCGCGAGCGGCTCACCGTCGCCCTGTCCCGCTCGCGCCGCAGCGGCCGCCCGGTCGGCGCCCTGCTGCTCGACCTCAACGGCTTCAAGCAGGTGAACGACGTGCACGGCCACGCGGCGGGCGACGACCTGCTCAAGGTGGTGGCCGACCGGCTGCGCGGCTGCGTGCGCACCGAGGACGTGGTCGGCCGTCTCGGCGGCGACGAGTTCGTGATCATCGCCGAGGACCTGCGCTCGGCCCGCGACGCCATGGTGATCGCGGATCGGGTCGTGGCCGCGCTGAACGAGGCCGTCCCGGTCGGGCGCCGGCAGCTCAGCACCCCGGCCAGCGTCGGCATCGCGCTGTCGCACGCCGGCATCAAAGACCCGGACGAGCTGCTGCGCATGGCCGACACGGCGATGTACACGGCCAAGCGGCGCGGCGGCGGATCGTACGAGCTGCACGGCGCCCCGTCGTACGAGCCCTCGCCGGTCGTGCTCCCGGCCGTCGCGACCTTGGACCGGCGGCGGCCTAAGCTGCCCGTGTGACGGACGACGCTGCGTACGCCGAGACGGGGGAGCCGGACGGCCTGGAGCGGCTCTGGATGCCGCACCGGCTGGCCTACGTCACCGGCGAGGACCGCCCCGACGGGTGCCCGTTCTGCCTGGCCCCGGGCCTGCCCGAGGCCGACAGCCTGGTGGTGGCGCGCGGCGAGACCGTCTACGCGATCCTCAACCTGTACCCGTACAACCCGGGCCACCTCATGATCGTCCCGTTCCGGCACGTCGCCGACTACACCGACCTGACCGAGCAGGAGACGGCCGAGCTGGCGGCGATGACCCGCACGGGCATGCGGGTGCTGCGCTCGGTGAGCAGCCCGCACGGCTTCAACATCGGCATGAACCAGGGCTCGATCGCCGGCGCCGGGATCGCCGCCCACCTGCACCAGCACATCGTGCCCCGCTGGGGCGGCGACGCGAACTTCATGCCGGTGATCGGCCGGACGAAGGTCCTGCCCCAGCTCCTGGGCGAGACCCGTCAGCTACTGATCAAGGCCTGGCCGTCGTCGTAAGGGCACGCACCCCGGCGACGATCTGCTCGGCGCTGGGGGCGCTGGCCGGGTCGGTCAGCCACTGGGTGACGATGCCCGACATCAGGGCCATCTGCACCGAGCCGACGCCGCGGGCGGTCGCGTCGTCGATCTGATCCTCGGGCACGCCCAGCGCGATCGCGGCCATGCCCCGCCGCCCGGCGTCGAGCCCGGCCGCGAGCTGCTCGCGCAGTGACGCGTTGTGCTCGGCCTGGATCATCACCTCGACGCTGGCCAGCCAGAGCGGCCGGTCGGCCTCGATCGACTCGATGATCCGCCGCCAGAAGCCGGCCGGTGTGCCGTCGCCGGAGGACAGCGCCTTGCCCAGGGCCTCGCCCCACTCCTGCATGGCCGCGAGCATGGCCGCCGTCATCAGCGCCTCGGTCGAGCCGTAGTGGTAGCCGATCGACCCCAGGTTGGTGCCGGAGAGCGCCACGATGTCGCGCGCCGTGGTCCGGGCGTACCCCTTCTCGTACAGCGCTCGCTTCGCTCCTACCAGCAGGTCTTCCCGGTGCCCCATGTCGCGCATCCTAGTGCGGTGTTCACAAGCCTCTGCTGGAGTGCGCCAGTGAGCTTTGTGAATCCTCGCCCACGCCTGTGAGCGAGCGACTCCCCATCGACATCGATCGGGCGGGCCTCCGCCGGCCAACAGACCCTCCGGCCGCCGCCGTAAGCCGGCGGCGGGGGTCACGCCGTGCCAGGCGGACACCGGGAAGGTGCCGTCCGGCTCGACGGTGCGTGACCATCCCAGCGATGGCATCGGGTGAGATGGTGAATGCGCTACCCGGGGTGCGTGTAGCGATGGTGAACGCCGCGGCGAGGTCACGATGCCCGGCGAACGCACAGTGCGGACAGAACATAGTCCTGCCTCGCGGTTTGATGATCTTCTTTCGGCAAGCCGGGCATGTCGACGAGGTACCGCGCTCGTCGACCAGCGGCTTTCTCCTGCAGCATTCGCAGGGCTCGGTCGAGCTGCCACTGCCGCAGCCGCAAGTTATGCCGCCGCCCGGCGGGCACGTTGAGCACGCCGCGAGGATCGCCGATGGTCAGAGTGCCGATACGGTGCTCGACCGCCCAGCCGATAACTGTTTTGGCTGCCTCGTGTTGCGCTTGCCGGACTCGACGCTGATGCCGTCCCATGACCAGCCGGGCTCGCCGGCGAGCCTTACGCCACCGCCGCGATCCCTGCTGCCCTTTCTTGGGGGCGCGGGCGGCGGTGGCCCGCTGGCGCGCCTTCGCGTCGGACAGGTGCATGCGATGTGCGGCCCGTATTGCGCGTTCGGATACCAGTAACCCCAAACCTTCGCCGCTGACGACTGCGAAGGGGTGGATGACTCCTGGATCGACGCCGGCCACCCGGTTTGGGTCAAGCTTCCGGTCGGCCGGGTAGGTGGCGACGGGCAGCTCCGCGGTGACATCGACGTGGAGGCGGCCGTCGGCATAAAGCAGCGTCACGGACCGCACCGTGGCTGAGGGATACGGCAGCGGCCGGCTCAAGCGCACCAACAGCGGCGGGCGGCCTCGCGCGACGGGCAGTCGCAGTGTTCGTCCATCGAGCTTGAAGGTGCCGTGATACCACCGGACCGGCATCAGTGCGCGCCGACGGCGCGGAAAGCGCACCTCCATCTTGCCGGCTTTGCGGCGGAGTACCGGCGCAGTACCGACCGGGCGCCTGCGCTGTCCAGCTCGCCGAATGTTCCCGGGCCCGATTCGGCGAGCAACCCGTACAACTCTCGAAGGCTCGCTACCGGGACGTCGCCGCGGCGACGCCGCCAGTCGTTGACCTCCAGAACGCACGCCCACACATCACCAGCCGAGTGCATGAGCCCGAAACAGCGTTGCTGCTGCCCGCGTGTCAACCGCAGACCGATCCGCGCTGTGCGGTGCACGACCGGAGCTGCACCCGTCTGGCGACATCTAGGCATGCGTCATATGTATCAGCGACTAGGGCCGAGTGCAATCGGCTTCAGGCGCGAAGAGCCTTCCTTGCATCTATCTATACAAACGTATAAGACGTTTGTATAGTACGACGCATGACGATCCTCATCTCGGGCGCCGGCGTGGCCGGCCCGGCATTGGCTCACTGGTTGACCCGGCAAGGGCGTCGGGTCGAGATCGTGGAGAAGGCCCCTTCGCTGCGGGCCGGCGGCTACAAGGTCGACGTGCGCGGGGCGGCCAGCACCGTGCTCGGGCGGATGGGGCTGCTCGAGGCGGCCAAGAAGGCCGACACCGGGATGCGGCAGATCACGTACGTCAGCAAGCGGGGTAAGACGATCGCGGCGCTGCCGGCCGACCTGATCATGGGGCGGCGTGGAGACGACGTGGAGATCATGCGCGGGGATCTGGGGCGGATCCTGCACGACGCGACCGCGGGGGAGGCCGAGTATCGCTTCGGCGACGCCATCGCCTCGCTCGACGACGGGCCGGACGGTGTCGACGTCACCTTCGCCAGTGGGCGGCGAGGGCGCTACGAGCTGGTCGTCGGCGCCGACGGGTTGCACTCGGCGACTCGGCGGCAGGTGCTCGGTGAGGTGCCGCTGACCCGTCTCGGTG
>NZ_OBDY01000008.1 GCF_900215205.1 Paractinoplanes atraurantiacus | reverse complement strand
CCGCCGGGCTCAACCCCCTTTACGAGCCCCCGCGGCATGCTGATGTGCCCGCACCACGCTGGAGTCGACCTGCCCGTTCCAGTCCAGGTCTCCGGCCGCGTCCGCGTCGGCCTGCAACCGCTGCAGGATCCGCGCCCACGTCCCGTCCTGTTCCCACCGGGCGAACCGGTCATAACACGTCTTCGCCGGCCCGTATCGCTCCGGAATCTGATCCCACTTCGCGCCGTTGTCGACACGCCACAAAATCCCGTTGATCACCTGCCGGTGATCACGCCACCGCCCACCACGCTGGAACGCCATGGACGGCAGCATCGGCTCCAGCCGCTCCCACTCCTGATCAGTCAGATCACCAGCCACAACACACCAACGATCGACCGTCATAGCGCGTGATGATCCGTCAGATGCGCTCTAGGACTTTCGGTTACCGGGTGACCCGTCCCCAATAGCCCGAAAGTACGAATCCTCCAATTCCGATCTTGTGTCATCGTCCATGCAATGAACGCAGTAATCGCCGGCAAAGGTGACATTGTCGGTCATCTGGCCGACATCCTCGGCTATTTCCTCGGTGTCTTCAGCGCGGCCGGACTGCTGTTCTGCTACATCGGCCTCGCCCGGTCGGAGAGGACGCTCGGCCTGCCCGAGTACGCCTACATCATGGCGCTGCTGGCCGGCTTCGCCGTCGGGCTGTTTCTGATCTTCATGCTTGGGGACAAGTGATGGATCCGCTGGTCACAAGACTCGAGGAAGCCGTACGGCGCGCCGAGTTCCTGGTCGCCCGGCTGGAAGCGCTGACACCGCCACCGCCGCGCTCCGCCGCCGACCACAAATTGCCGATCATCGTCGGTTTCGCGTCGGCCTTCCTCGCCATCATCATCGTTTTCGCACTCTTCTTCGGACGGCAATAGTGAGACCTGGACTGGCCTGGGCCATTCTTCCCGTGGGGTTCGTCCTGAGCGTCACCGACGCGTGGCTGTCCATACAGTCGATCGCCGGCTCGATCAGGGCGGACGACGCCGCCGGCTATGTGGTCGCCTCGGTCGTGGGCCTGGCCCTGACCGGCTTCGCGGTCTTTCTGCCCGTCCTGAAACAGGCGTTCCGCTCGATCCCGTGGGGCCTGCTCTGGTTCGTGCTGACCGTGGGAGACATCGGCACCAGCGTGCTGGGCGGCATCTGGTACGGCGCCATGCACCGCACCTTCAGCGACCCGATCATCCTGTCCGACATCCACTACCAGCCCTCGAACTGGCAGGCCACGCTCGTCTACACGGTCTTCGTCCTGGTGGTGCAGTCGGTCTGCGTCGCCTTCGGCTACGCGATCCTGGCCCTCAGCGGCGCCCCGCGCACTACCCGCCCGTCCTGGTGACGCACGAATCCCCGCTGATCGTGGTGGTCTGCTGCACTTCACCCGACCGCTCGTCGATGAGGACCCGCGACCCGGTCGCCCCCGCGGGCAGCCGGTTCAGGTAGTCGCAGATCGCCTCGTCGAGGAAGCCCGAACCCCGTTTGACCTCGCCGGACGGCCCGAAGAGCACGAGAAGCGCCACCGCCACCACACCCAGAACCCGCCGCCGGGCGCCCTGAGCCGGGGCGGCCCGGACCGGCGAATCAAGATCGATGACGGTCACGGGATGTCAGACCTCCAGCGCCCAGCTCACGAACCGCAGTGTAGGGGTGAAACCGGCCTTCTCGTAGACCCTCAGGGCTTGGAAGGGGTTCTGCGAGTCCGCCTCCACGAGGGCCCGGTCGTAGCCCTCGCCGGCCGCGGCCCGCAGCGCGTGCCCGATCAGCGCGCCGGCGACGCCCCGCCTCCGGTAGCCGGCCCGCGTCGCGATGAGCATGAAGCGCGCGTCGCGGATGCCGGTGGCCGCCGTGTCGGCGTCCCAGGACATCGTCACCAGCATGCCCGCCGGCACCCCGCTGGCCACGTCGCGCAGCAGGAAACTGACCGTCGGCCGGAACGTCTGGTTGGTGATCTTGCTCTTCCAGGACTCCATGGTCATCGGCGCGCGCAGCCGGTCCTCGCTGAACGCCTCGTTCCGGATCAGCCGGAACTCCTCGTCGTTGCCCTCCGACCAAGGCTCGATACGCAGCCCGTCGGGAACAGGGGTCTCGGGGATCGCGTCGCCGAGCGAGTGCTGCATGTGCTGGTAATAGCCGGCCACCGTGAAGCCCTGGCCGCGCAGCAGCTCCGCCAGTCCGGCCATGCTCTCGGGCTTGTGGATGTCGACGGCCAGCTTCAGCCCCGGATGGTGCCGCGCGTGCAACTCCTTGGCCGCCGCCACCCCGGCCTCCACCAGCCGGGTGCCGAGGCCCCGGCGCCGGTAGCCGGGGGCCACGCCACCGTCCATGACGACCCGGTGGACGTCCTCCGGTGTCGCCTGATATCGCGTCTTCATGAAGCCGGCCATCACGTCACCGTCGAAGACGGCGAGGCTCCCCCGTTCCAGGTCCGTATAGGGGTCGATCAGCTCCTGGAGAGTGTCCTGCTCGTCGTAGTACTCGCCGATCTTGTCGACGCTCTCCATGGCGTTGAGCAGATCGGCCGACGCCTTGGCGTCCTCGCGGGAAAGCGGCCGCCACGTGAGAGTGCTCAATGCTTCGCGCATCCGCCGGACGCTAGTGCCCGCGTACGCCGGCTGTCGCTCCCTTTTCAGCGTGGTGCGGGTCAGCCGCGGTTGATCAGGGTGCTGGCCACCTGGCGGGCCCGGTCGATGGGGACGGCGAAGCCGATGCCTATGTTGCCGCCGCCCTCGAGGGTGGCGATGGCGGTGTTGACGCCGATGACCTCGCCCCGGGCGTTCACCAGGGGGCCGCCCGAGTTTCCCGGGTTGATGGAGGCGTCGGTCTGTATGGCGGTTCGGCCGGATTCGTCGCCCAGGCGCACGGGGCGGTCCACGGCGCTGATGATGCCGGCGGTCACGGTGCCGGACAGGCCCAGTGGGGAGCCTACGGCCAGGACCGGCTCGCCGACCCGGACGGTGCGCGGGGCGGCCAGGGGCAGCGCGGGAAGGCCGGCCGAACGGTCCACCTGCAGGACGGCGATGTCGTTGCCGGGGTCGGTGCCGATGAGGGTGGCCGGCAGGCGACGGCCGTCGGCGTTGACGACGGTGATCGGGCCGCCGGCGGCCACCACGTGATTGTTGGTGACTATGTGGCCCTGGTCGTCGAAGGCGAAGCCGGAGCCGGAACCGTTGCCCACCTGGACCGACACCACGCCGGGCAGAGCCCTGGCCGCGGCCGCCACCAGGTCGGCGGGAACGGCGCCGGTCGTGGCGACAGCCGCCGGCGGGGTGTCCCGGCCCGTCAGATAGCCGGCCGCGCCGCCGGCGCCGGCGCCGGCGGCCAGAGCGAGCACGACCAGGCCGCCGGCCGTCACCAGAGGCCAGCGCCGGGACGGGGTGGAGACGGGCGGGGAGAAGGCGGGGTCGAGGTGGGGAATGGAAGGGGAATGGAAGTGGGGGCCGCGCGGTGTGGGGCCCAGGCCTTCGGTGGTCATGTGCGGCTCCCTCGCTGAGGACTGGAACGGGCGGGCGCCCGGGGTTGGGGGTGTCACCGAGCGCCCGCCCTTGTGACCCATTTCAGCGGAGGGGACCGAAAGGGAAGCGAAGGAACTTGAGGGGATGGGGTACGCGAGCCGGTGGCCCCCGCCGATAGCCGTCCGGCCGTACAGTGACCGTCGTGACTGGCACCCTCGATGTCGCCTGGAACCACGGCCGGACCGGCGAACCGCCCATACAGATCCACGTGTACGACGAGAACACGGTGATCCTGCGGCAGAGCAAGACGGCGACGTACGAGGCGCCGTTCATGTTCCTGCTGTTCGGCGACGAGCGGGCGCTGCTGCTGGACACCGGCGCCACCGAGGACTCGCCGCTGCGCGAGACCGTCGACCGGCTGATCGCCGAGCGTCACCCGTCGCCCGGGTACGGCCTGGTGGTGGCCCACTCCCACCCGCACGGCGATCACGTGGCGGGCGACGCCCAGTTCGAGGATCGCCCCGACACCGTCGTCGTCGGCCACTCCCCCGAGGCGGTCCACGACTTTTTCGGCACGGAGAAGTGCGACCTGGGCGGCCGCGAGCTCACGATCCTCTACTCGCCCGGTCACCACGCGGCGGCGATCACGGTCTTCGACCCACGGACCGGCTTCCTGCTGACCGGCGACACCGTGCTTCCGGGCCGGTTGTACGTCTTCGACCACGCGGCCTTCGTCTCCACCATGGACCAGCTGGTCGAGTTCGCCGAGAGCCACCCGGTCACCCACGTGCTGGGCTGCCACGTCGAGATGCGCCGCCGCCCCCGCCGCGACTACGCCATCGGCGTGACCTACCAGCCCGACGAACGAGCCCCGCAGATGACGGTCGCCCAGCTGCGCGCAGCCCGAGACGCCGCCCACGCCATCAAGGGCCGACGCGGCTTCCACCGCTTCGACGACTTCGTGATCGTCAACGAACCTCGCAAGCGCGACGTCCGCCGCCTGCTGCTCCGCGGCTACCTGGCCAAGGCACTCGGCCGCAGGAAGCCGCCCCGCATCAGAACCGGATAGCGGCCTTCAGGTGTGAGCCGCCTTGACCGAACGACATCATCGTGACCCCCAGGACTGCTTCCGTCTGCAGGGCTGAGTCCAGCAGACGCCGCAGGGCTTGGCTTCGCCGGCTTGGTGAAAATGCCCTTGGATCAGGTCGACGAGGCGTACCGAATGATGGGGAACGGGGTTTCACACCCGCTTCCAGCTGTGATTTCCGTCGAAGAGCGCGGGCCCGGTCATGTGGCAGGCTCGGGTGATGGGAAACGGTGAGTGGCCGCGACTGCGGGTGACCGACTGGGTGGAGACGCGCGACACACTGCAGATGTGGACGCAGATCGTCGGGAAGGTTCGCATGGCGCACGCGCCGGCGATCAACCACTGGTGGCATGTGACGCTCTATCCGAGTGCGCGCGGGCTGACCACCTCCGCCGTGCCGTACGGGAACGGGTCGTTCGAGATCGAGTTCGACTTTCTCGATCAGGTGCTGCGGATGAGCACCAGTGACGGCCGGTCGCGCACGCTGACGCTGGAGCCCAAGACGGTCGCCGCCTTCTACCGCGAGACCATGCTCGCCCTGGCCGAGCTGGGCGTCGAGACGGTCATCCACCCCGTGCCGAACGAGGTCGACCCGGCCATCCCGTTCGCCGAGGACGAGACCCACAAGTCGTACGACGGTGACGCCGCCCGCCTCTTCTGGCGGCAGCTCCAACAGGTCGAGCGGGTGTTCAGCCGCTTCCGGTGGGAGTTCCTCGGCAAGACGAGCCCGGTGCACTTCTTCTGGGGTTCGATGGACCTGGCGTACACCCGCTTCTCGGGCCGCGTCGCCCCGCAGCATCCCGGCGGCGCGCCGAACTGCCCTCCCTCGGTCATGCACGAGGCGTACTCGCACGAGCTCGCCAGCTTCGGCTTCTGGCCGGGCGGCGGCGAGGAGGGCGCGTTCTACGCCTACGCCTACCCCGAACCCCAGGGCTACAACGATTTCGCCGTACGGCCGCGGGCCGCTCACTACGACACCACGATCCGGGAGTTCCTGCTCCCGTACGAGGCGGTCGCCGAGGCCTCCGACCCGGACGCGGCGCTGACCGAGTTCCTGCGCTCGACCTACGAGGCCGCCGCCGAGCTGGCCGAGTGGGATCGCGGGACCCTCGAGCGCCGCTAAGCGGCGGCGTCGCGCCGGCGGGGGCGGCCGGCCAGGCGCCGCAGCCACGTCTGCAGGGAGGCGGCGACGGTGTCCTCGTACTCGGCGAGGGCGCCGCCCGCCTCCAGCACGGGCTGCCGGCGGACCCGGGAGCGCTGGGACTTGAGCGCGGTCAGGCACGACTCGATCACGGCGTCGAACGTCTCGCGGTCGGCCGCCGCGGTGGCCAGCAGGACACGGACGATGATGTCCTCGCCGCTGATGCCGGGCGGGACGTCGAGCATCCAGGCGCGCTGACGGGCGTATCCGGCGTCGGTCAGGAAGCAGACCACGGGACGCCGCGGCTGCGACGCGGCCTCGGTGCCGACGCTGCCGAGGCGTTCCTGGCGGCGCAGCGCCGCGAGCACCCGGGCGATGTCGACCGAGCGTTCCCGGCCGAAGGTCTGGGCGTGGCGTTGTTGCAGCTCGTGTGCGGTGCCCGGCCGGTCGGCCAGAAACACCAGGAGGATGTTTCCGAGCGTCGCCGTCATCGGTGCTCACCTTTCTTCTACAGGCTGTAGAAGTTAGCAGCCACAGATGATCTCGGTATGCTGCGCTCGTGCACGCCGACGACGAAGAGGCGCCCGGGCGCCGCCAGGCCGGCGCGCTGGAGTCGGAGATCCTCCGGGTCCTGGTGTCCGCGACCGAGCCGCTGACCCCACGCGACGTTCTCGGCAAGCTGACAGCCCGCCTCTCGTACAGCACCGTAGTGACGGTCTTGACTCGAATGTTCGAGAAAGGCCTGCTCGCACGCTTCAAGGACGGCCGCTCGTTCCGCTACGCGCCGCTCACCGACGAGGCCTCGGTGACCGCCCGCAAGATGGGTTCCCTGCTCGACGCGGGCACCGACCGCGCGACCGTTCTGCGCCGTTTCGTGGGCGAGTTGAAGCCCGGCGACGAGGACCTGCTGCGGCAGCTGCTCGCCGGCGCCGACGAGGACTGATCACCCGGACCGGCCCTGGACACTAAGGCCAGCCTTCCCTAATCTACAGTCTGTAGTAGTCAGGTTAGGCACGCCTTAGTGAGAGGACCCTCCATGCTCGCCACCTACCTCATCGGCCTGCGCGAGGGGCTCGAGGCCACATTGGTGGTCAGCATTCTCATCGCGTTCCTGGTCAAGGCCGACCGCAAGGACCGCCTGCCCCAGGTCTGGGCCGGCGCCGGCCTGGCCGTGGTGCTCTCCGTCGGCTTCGGGTGGCTGCTCAGCTACACCTCGACCACGCTGCTGCAGAAGTACGAGCACCGCGAGCTGTTCGAGGCGATCACCTCGATCCTGGCCGTCGTCTTCGTCACCTGGATGATCTTCTGGATGCGCCGGGCCGCCCGGTCGATGGCCGGCGAGCTGCGCGGCAAGCTCAGCGACGCCCTGGCCGTCGGCTCGATCGCGGTGGCCGTCATGGCGTTCCTGGCCGTGGTCCGCGAGGGCCTGGAGACCTCGCTCATCTTCTACTCGGCGGTGCAGGGCGCCAGCGTCAACGGCGGCCCGCTCTACGCGCTGCTCGGTGGCATCGCCACGGCGGTCCTGCTGGGCTATCTGATGTACGCCACGGCGGTGCGCATCAACCTGACGGTGTTCTTCACCATCACCGGGACGCTGCTCATCCTGGTCGCCGCCGGCATCCTGAAATACGGCATCCACGATCTGCAGGAGTCCGGCGTCGTTCCGGGCCTCAACGATCTGGCGTACGACATCAGCGGCGCCCTCGACCCCAACGCGTGGTACACCGCGCTGCTCACCGGCATGTTCAACGTGACGCCGACGGCCACCGTGCTCGAGGTCGCGGCCTGGGTCGTCTACGCCGTACCCGTTCTCTTCCTGTTCCTGCGGCCGAAAACGGCCGCCGTTCCCGCCCCGGCGCAGTCCTAGGAGATATCGTGCGCAAACCCCCCCTTCTGCTCGCCGTCGCGGCGGTCTGCACCGTGGCCGCCTGCGGCTCCGGTGACTCCGGCGCGGACGAGGCGGCCGGCGGCCCGATCGCGGTCAAGGCGACCGACACCGGGTGCGAGGTCGGCAAGACCACTGTCGACGCCGGCACCAGCGTCTTCGCCATCACCAACGGCGGCAACAAGGTCACCGAGTTCTACGTGTACGCCCCGGGCGACCGGGTCATGGCCGAGGTCGAGAACATCGCGCCCGGACTGTCGCGCAATCTGCACGTCGAGCTCCCCGCCGGGACGTACGAGACGGCCTGTAAGCCCGGAATGATCGGCAAGGGCATCCGCGGGGCGCTGACCGTCTCGGGCTCGGCCCCCGCCCTCACCGAGGACGCCAAGCTGGCCGAGGCCACCGCCAGCTACTCGCGCTACGTCAAGAGCCAGACCAGCGCCCTGGAGACCAAGACCACCGAGTTCGTGACAGCGGTCAAGGCGGGCAAGGTCGACGAGGCCAAGGCGCTGTTCCCGATCGCCCGCACCTACTGGGAGCGGATCGAGCCGGTGGCCGAGATCTTCGGCGACCTCGACCCCCGCATCGACGGGCGCGAGGAGGTCACCGAGGAGGGCATGAAGTTCGGCGGCTTCCACCGCATCGAGAAGGACCTGTGGGCCGCGAAGCCGGACATCAGCAAGGACGGCCCGATCGCCGACCAGCTGCTGACCGACGTCAAGGAGATCGTGCAGAAGGCCAACGCCGAGAAGCTGTCGCCGCTGCAGCTCGCCAACGGCGCCAAGGGACTGCTCGACGAGGTCGCCTCCGGCAAGATCACGGGCGAGGAGGACCGCTACTCGCACACCGACCTGTGGGACTTCAACGCCAACGTCGAGGGCTCCAAGGCCGCGATCGCCTCGCTGCGCCCGGTCCTCGAGGAGCGCGACCCGGCCCTGGTCAAGACGCTCGACACCGAGTTCGCCAACGTCGACACCGCGCTCGCGAAGTACCGCGACGGTGACGGCTGGAAGCTGCACAACCAGCTCACCCAGGCCGACCTGAAGACCCTGTCGGACGCGATCAACGCGCTCGCGGAGCCGATCAGCAAGGTGGCCGCGGTCGTCGCGAAGAAGGCCTGACCATGCCCTGGAAGATGTCGCGCCGGCGAGCCATCACGCTCGCCGGCGCCGGCGTGGGTCTGGGCGCGGCCGGCCTGGCCGGCGGCGCCGCCCTGACCCGCGACCCCGCCCCCGAGCCGGTCTCCGACGTCGTGCCCTTCGCCGGGCCGAATCAGGCCGGCATCGTGACACCCGCGCAGGATCGCCTGCACTTCGTCGCGTTCGACGTCATCACCAAGGACCGCGACAAGCTCGTCCAGATGCTGCGCGACTGGACCGCGGCCGCGGCCCGGATGACCGCGGGCCGCGATGCCGGCGAGATCGGCGCGGTCAACGGCGAGCCCGAGGCTCCGCCGGACGACACGGGCGAGGCGCTGGGCCTGCCGCCGTCGTCGCTGACCATCACGATCGGCTTCGGGCCGTCGCTGTTCCAGCGGTTCGGCCTGGCCTCGCAGCGGCCCGCGGTGTTGGAGCCGCTCCCCCGGTTCACCGGCGACACCCTCGACGCGGCGATCTCCGGCGGCGACATCGCGATCCAGGCCTGCGCCAACGATCCGCAGGTCGCCGTCCACGCCGTGCGCAACCTGGCCCGCATCGGCATGGGAACGGTCAGCGTGCGCTGGTCGCAGCTGGGCTTCGGCCGTACATCATCAACCGCGGTCGGACAGGCGACACCACGCAACCTGTTCGGCTTCAAGGACGGCACCCGCAACCTGAAGGCCGAACAGACCGACCTGCTACGCGAGCACCTGTGGGTCCAGCCCGGCGACGGCCCGGACTGGATGACCGGCGGCTCCTACCTGGTCACCCGCAAGATCCGCATGCTGATCGAGACGTGGGACCGCTCCTCGCTGACCGAGCAGGAGGGCATCGTCGGCCGCTACAAGGGCAGCGGAGCCCCGCTGGGCGCCGACGCCGAGTTCGACGAGCCCGACTTCACCTCGGTCGGCGCCGACGGCCAGCCCCTGCTGGCCACCACTTCCCACGTGCGCCTGGCCCACCCCGACACCAACCAGGGCGCCCGGATGCTGCGGCGGGGCTACAACTTCGTCGACGGCTCGGACGGCCTGGGCCGCCTCAACGCGGGCCTGTTCTTCATCGCGTACCAGAGGGACCCGGCCAAGGCTTTCATCCCGGTCCAGCGCAGCCTGGCCGCCAACGACGAGATGAACGAGTACGTACGCCACGTCTCGAGCGGCATCTTCGCCTGCCCGCCGGGCCTGACCGCCCCGGACGACTATTGGGGCCGCGCCTTGTTCGCCTGAGCCGCGTGTCAAACGAATGTCAAACCGGTCGATCCATGATGGCGTCCTCACCGGACGCCGCCGACCGATGCGTGCGGCCCTGGCCGAAGGAGTGCACGCATGTTCGGTCCCGTACGGCGCGCCGCGGGTGCGGCCCTCGTAGCGCTGACAGTGGCCGCCGGACTGTCCGCGCCGGGCGGCCCGGCCGGCGCGGCGCCGGCCGCGGCGTGTCCCACCGCCGCGGCGAACGCGGCCACGGCGACGGCGCGGGCCCGGGCCTGCAAGTCGCGGGTCGAACTGCTCGACCGGCGGTCGGAGCGGGACCAGGTCTTCGCCAACCCGAACGGCTCGTACACGCTGGAGACCTCGACCGTGCCGCGGCGCGTGCGCGGCACCGATGGATCGTGGGCCGCAGTCGACACCACGCTGCGGTCCATCGGGGGTAGGGTTCGGCCGCTGGCGACGGCGGCCGACCTTGACTTCTCGGCCGCGGGCGCCGGCGCCATGGCGCGCATCGCCACCGCCGGGGGCGCGCTGTCGCTGACGGCCCCGTGGACCCTGCCGGCGCCCGTGCTGTCCGGCTCGCGGGCGACGTACGCCGACGTCCTGCCGGGCGTCGACCTGGTGCTGTCGGCCCGGCCCGACGGGTTCGCCGAGACGCTGGTGGTGCGCACCCGCGAGTCGCTTCCCCGGCTGCGCACGGTGACCTTCGGCGTCGACACCGCGCTGACGCTGACCCCGCAGGGCGGCGGCTTCGTGGCCGCCGACGCGCGCGGCCGGACCGTCTTCACGAGCCCGGCCCCGAAGATGTGGGACTCGTCGGGCGGGAGCGGCGGTGTCGGCGCGCCGCGGTCGCCGGACGGGCCGGCCGAGGGCGACCGGGTGGCCGGCATCGGGCTGAAGGTCGGCGAACCGGGCCTGACGCTGACCCCGGACCGCGCCCTGCTCGACGATCCCGCGGCCGTCCTGCCGCTCTACATCGACCCGCAGGTGGACGCGGGCCGCCAGGACTGGGCGATGATCTCCAGTGGCTTTCCGGACGAGGAGTACTACAACTTCGACGGCAAGAGCGACGAGGGCTCCGGCTACTGCGACGTCCGGCTCGAGAGCCAGTGCAACCGCAACCAGGTCAAGCGACTGATCTGGGAGTTCGCCATGCCGACCGCGGTGCACGGCACCACCATCCTCGGCGCCACGTTCCGGGCCTGGGAGACGAACGCCTGGGACTGCACCGCCGACTGGGTCGAAGCGTGGCAGGTCGGCGCCGTCTCGACCGCCACCAACTGGAACAACCATGCCGGCACCTGGAGCCGTGGACTGTCCGCGGTCAACATCGCCCGGCGCAGCGGATGCGCGAACGGGCCGGGCTGGCTGGACTTCAACGTCAACCCGGCGGTCGTCGACGCCGCCGCCGGCCGGTGGGCCACTGTCGCCATCGGGCTCAAGGCAGGCGCCGAGAACACCATGCCGGGCAGCTGGAAGCGGTTCCGCAACGACGCGCAGCTGCTCATCACCTACAACACCCCACCGTCGGTGCCGGACTCGCCGGCCACGATCGGCACGTCGCAGCGGGTCGGCTGCGACACCGTCGGCCGGGTCAACGCGACCGACGGCGTCAGTTTCGCCGCGACCGCCCGTGACGTCGACGCCGGCGCGACCGTGCTGGCCCGGTTCGAATGGCAGAACGTGACCGCCGGTACCGCGGTGACGGCCCTGGAGGACACCCCGTCGGTCTCGCCCCCGCACGAGTTCCAGGCGAGCCTGCCCGCCTCGTCGCTGCCGGATGGGCAGACGATCCAGTGGCGCGTTCGCGCCTTCGACGGCATCGACAACAGCGACTACACGCCATGGTGCAGGTTCGTCGTCGACAACCGGACACCGGGCCAGCCGAGCATCACCGCCCCGCAACTGCCCCCGTTCCCGGCCGGCCCACCGGCCGGGGCGCAGATCGGCTCGACGGTGACGGCGACCTTCGGCCCGGCCGCCGGCGACACGGACATCACCGGGTACTACTACGGGATCGGGTCGATCGAGACGGCGCCCACCATCTGGGTCCCGGCCGGGTTCGACGGGCGGGCGACCGCGCCGCTGGTGCCGGTGGCCTCCGGTCTGTCCAAGAACTTCCTCACGGTCGTCGCCGTCGACTCCGCCGGCAACCGCTCGCCGGTGGCGCCGACCGCGCCCGACGCGCCCGGCGCCCGGCAGTTCCGGGCCAACGCGGCCGGGGCGGTCACGCCGAGGCCGGGTGACGCCACCGGGGACGGGCGGGCCGACGTGACACTGCCGGTCGACGCCGGCGGTGGCCAGGCGACCCTGTGGCGCTGGAACGCCACCTCGGGCGGCGACGGGCTCGCCGGCCCGGCCGCCGTGCAGGACGTCGAGGTCAGATATCCCGTGGCGACCACGCGGACGGTTCAGGGCGACTTCGACGGCGACCGGCTCAGCGATGTCGCGGTCCTCACGCCGGACGGCGCGAACGTCCGCCTGTCCGTCCAGCGCTCGACCGCCAATGCCCTGCTGGGCGCGCCGGCGCAGATCCTGACCGGCTGGAACATCGCCAACGTCAAGCTGGTGGCGGGCAACTTCGACGGCGACGCGGCGGGCCGGACCGACATCGCGGTGATCCACAACGACGGCAACGCGACCTTCTCGATACGGGTGCTGCTGGCCAACGGCTCACCGGGCGCACCGACTTTCGCCGCGCCGGCCACCTGGTACACCCACCCGGCCGGCTGGGCCGACTGGGTCAACATGAAGACGTTCGCCGGCGACTTCGACGGCGACGGCCGGGTGGACATCGGCTATCTCTACCAATACCCGAACTGCCAGACCAAGATGTGGGTGCACTACGGCACCCCCGGCGGCTTCGAGACGGCCGGGCTGAAATGGGACTCCGGCGCCGGCGCCTTCTGCTGGGCGGCGGCCGACCTGGTGACCGGCGACTTCGACGCCGACGGCCGGGGCGACGTCAGCCTCCTGTACGACCTCGGGGGCTGCACCGCGACCCTGATGCCGTTCTACGGCAACGCCGACCGCACCGTGACGTCGCCCGGACGGGCCTGGACGAGCGCCGCCGGCTCGTGGTGCGGCGGGCGGACCGCCCTGTCGACGGCCGGCACGACCGGGATCGCCGCGCTCTATCGCGTCGGCACCGGCTTCCAGCTGCGCGGCTACACCTTCGGCGCGGCCGGCCGGTCGTTCGGCCCGCCGGTGCTCGCCTACCGGGGCGCCGTCGGCCCGCGCGGCACCGTCGCCGACGCCAACCTCGTCCTCGGTGCGACCGGCTCGGCGTCCAGCAGCGCACCGAGCGACTGGGGCTGGTCGTTGCCGGCCGCCATCGACGGCGTCTCCGGCGGTCTCGGGTGGAGCTCGTGGTCCGACGTGGACAATCCGCACACCGAGTGGATCGAGCTGGTTCTGCCCGAGCCGGGCCGGGTCGGCCGGGTGGTGCTGTTCCCGCGCGGCGACCCGACCGCCGTGGGCAACAACTTCCCCAGCGACTTCACCATCGAGGTCTTCGACGGCACCGCCGGGACGACCGTCGTCAGCCGGACCGGCTATCCCTTCCCGGCCAGTGCCGCCGGGCACCATTTCACGTTCCCGCCTCGCGACGCGACCCGGATCCGGGTCACCGGCACGAATCTGCAGCTCATGCAGTTCGCCGAGATCGAGGCGTACTCCGGTTGATCACATCCACCACGGGGGAGGACAACATGAGGTTGAGACGCTCGCCGACCATCATCTTCTCGGCGGCTCTGCTGGTGTCGGCATTCGGTGTGGCGCCGCCCACGGTGGCGGCCGCGGCCGCGCCCCGCCCGGCCCGCCCGGCCGATCTGAAATCGGTGCCCGGCAGCGACTTCAAGGCGCGCCCGGCTCCACCGGACCGGACAGCGGCCGTGACGTCGGTGCCGTCGGTGCGATGGCCGTCGCCGGTCTCGGCGAAGTTGGCGGTCAGCGGCCGGGCTCCGGTGTGGAGCGGCGCGATGCCGGTCACGGTGTCGGCGGCCGGCGCGGCGGCGGCACCCGCTTCGGTCAACGCGCAACTCATCGACCGCACGGTCTCCCGCCGGTCGGGGTACGACCTGGCGGTCCGGCTGGCCCGCGCGGACGGGGTGGCCCAGACCGGCCGGTCCCGGGTGGCGGTGCGCTACGGCGAGTTCGCCGAGGCGTACGGGGGCGACTGGGCCCGCCGGTTGCGACTGGTGCGCCTGCCCGAGTGTGGCCTCACCACACCCGAGGCCGCCACCTGCCGGCCGGCGCCGCTCGCGACCACCAATGACGTGGCCGGTGGTGTGCTGACGGCCGACGTCGATCTCGCGGCGACCGGGACGCTGGTCGCGCTGGCGGCCGGGCCGTCGTCGGACGGCGGCGACTACAAGGCGACCGACCTCAAGGCGTCCGGTTCGTGGTCGGCCGGCGGCAGCGCCGGGGACTTCACGTGGTCCTATCCCCTGCGGACCCCGCCGGCACCGGGTGGGCCGGAGCCGAGCATCGGCCTGGGCTACTCGGCCCAGGCGGTCGACGGGTTCAGCGCGGCCACCAACGCCCAGCCCTCGGAGATCGGTGAGGGCTTCGGGTGGCAGCCCGGGTTCATCGACCGGGGCTATCGGGCCTGCGCCGACGACGGGCAGCCCAACGTCGGCGATCTGTGCTGGGCCGGTGAGAACGCGATGCTCAGCCTGGGCGGGCGGTCGAGCCGTCTGGTCTACGACGCGACGGCCAAGGTGTGGCGGCCGGGCAACGACGACGGATCCACTGTCGAGCGGCTGAACGGGCCGGACAACGGTGACGAGGACGGTGAGTACTGGAAGGTCACCACCACCGACGGGACGCAGTACTTCTTCGGCCTCAACCGCCTGCCGGGCTGGCGTTCGGGCACGGCCGACCCGGTGACGAACTCCGTCTCCTACATGCCGGTGTTCGGCAACCAGGCTCTCGAGCCGTGCAACAAGTCGACGTTCGCCGCGTCGAGCTGCCGGCAGGGGTACCGGTGGAACCTGGACTACGTCATCGACCCGCAGGGCAACACGATGTCGTACTTCTACGATCGCGAGCTCAACCATTACGCCCGCAACGTGACCCCGACCGACACCCCGGAGTACGTACGGGCGAGCCGGGTCCGTGAGATCGCCTACGGCACGAGGCAGGAGTCCGGGGCCGACACCGTCTTCGCCGGCACCGCGCCGGCCCGCGTGGTGTTCGGCTACGCCTACCGGTGCGTCACGGCCGGAGCGACGTGCGTGGAGTCCAATCCGGCCAACTTCCCCGACGTCCCGCTCGATCAGAGCTGCGGCGGCGGGAACTGCCAGGGCAAGTACTCACCGACGTTCTGGACCACGCAGAAGATGACCGAGGTCAGGACGCAGGTGGCGAACGGCGTCAAGACCTGGCGGGACGTGGACCGGTGGCGGCTGACCCACGAGTTCAAGAACCCGGGCGACGGCAACGCGAAGATCCTGTGGCTCAAGCAGCTCCAGCACTGCGGGCTCGTCGGCGGCGAGCTGTGCCTCCCACCCGTTCAGTTCAACCCGGTCCAGGGGTCCAACCGGGTGGACCCGGCCGGCGCGGCGAGCTCCATCATCCGGTACCGGATGTCGTCCATCACCTCGGAGAGCGGCGCCCTCGTCACGGTGACGTACTACCCGACGGAGTGCGTGGCGGGCACCAACATGCCGGCCTCGCCGGACTCCAACACCAAGCGATGCTTCCCGGTGCAGTGGATGCCACCCGGCGCGAGCACACCGAAGCTCGAGTACTTCCACAAGCATGTCGTCAAGGAGGTGTCGACGGTGGATCTCACCGGCGCCGCCCCGGAACAGGTGACCTACTACAGCTACGACACACCGGCCTGGCACTCCGACGACAATCCGATGATCCTTCCCAACCGGCGCACGTGGGGTCAGTGGCGCGGCTACCAGACGGTCACCGAGACCCACGGCCGCAACGGCTCCACTCAATCCCGTACCGAGTACCGCTACTTCCGCGGCATGAACGGCGACCGGCTCGCCTCCGGCACCCGGTCGGCCGCCGTCACCGACTCCGACGGCGGCTCGTGGACCGACCACGAGTGGCTGGCCGGCCAGCTGCGCGAGCAGATCACCTACCTGGGCACCACGGGCGAGGTGATCGGCAAGACGCTCAAGGAGCCGTACCAGTTCGGCCCGACCGCGACGCAGTCGCTGCACCAGATCACCACCGAGGCGCGGGTCGTCAACACCGCGGTCACCACCGTCAAGACCGCGCTGGACGCGGGACGCGGATGGCGCACCACCCGGACCTCCAACACGTTCCTGGCCGATCGCAGCGGGCGCATCGACCGGGTCGACAACGCGGGTGACACCGCGACCACCAGCGACGATCAGTGCACCCGATACACGTACGCCACCAATGCCGGCAAGACGATGCTCACCAGTCTGGCCCGGGTGGAGACGGTGGCCGTCAACTGCGCGGCGACACCGGACCGGGCCGAGGACGTCATCTCCGACGTGCGCACCTGGTACGACGGCGCCACCAGCTGGGGCACCACGGTGACGCGGGGACTCGCCACCCGGGTCGAGCGGCTGGCCGGCTGGAACGGGGGCAGCCCGGCCTATGTCACCCAGAACACGACCGCCTACGACGCCCTCGGCCGGCCCACCGAGACGACCGACGCCCTCGACCGGACGACCGGGACCACGTACACGCCGGCCTCCGGCGGCCCCCTGGCCCGCACCGAGGTCGTCAACCCGCTGCAGTGGTCCACGGTGAGCGAGACGGAACCGGCGTGGGGCCTGGCCACCCGGACGACCGACGCCAACAACCGCACCACGCAACTGGCCTATGACCCCCTCGGCCGGTTGACCGGCGTCTGGCTTCCCGGGCGGCAGAGTCCCGCCCTGCCCGACATCGGCTACGAGTACGTCGTGCGCAACGACGCCCCCACCGTGGTCACGACCCTGAAACTGAACACGGCCGGCACGGGCCACATCCGCTCGTACACGCTCTACGACGGGCTGTTGCGCACGCGGCAGGCGCAGATGCCGGCCAGCGGCGGCGGCCGCGTCATCACCGAGACCCTGTACGACAGCCGCGGCCTGGAGGCCAAGCGGCGGCCACCGTACTTCAACGCCGCGTCGCCGGGTCCCGCGTTGTTCGTGCCGACCGGTGACACCGCCGTGCCGGCGCAGACCGTGCTCACCTACGACGGGGCCGAGCGGACCGACACCGAGACGTTCCAGGTCGACGCGGTCGCGAAATGGCGCACCAGGGTCAGCTACGGCGGTGACCACACCCGGACCGAGGCCCCGGCCGGAGCCACCGCGTCGGCCGAGTGGACCGACGCCCGCGGCCAGGTCGTCAAGTCCTGGCAGTACCGCGGCAACATGCCGGCCGGCGCCTACGACGAGACCGTACGGACCTACACCAAGGCGGGCGACCTGGCCTCGGTCCGCGACGGGTCGGGAACGACCTGGCGTTACGCCTACGACCAGCGCCGCCGGCAGATCCGGGCCGAGGATCCCGACAAGGGTGTGGTCACCTACACGTACGACGACGCCGACCAGGTGCGGACCGAGTCCGACGCCCGCGGCGTGACCGTGGCCTTCGGCTACGACCCGCTGGGCCGCCGGACGGCCACCCGGCTCGGTTCGGCCGACGGCCGGCTGCTCACGTCGTGGAAGTTCGACACCCTGGCCAAGGGGCAGCTCACCTCGTCCACGCGCCTGGACGAGTCCGGCAACCAGTACGTCAGTGAGGTCACCCAGTACACCCCGCGGTACCAGCCGCTGGGCACGAAGACCACGATTCCGGCCGTCGAGGGAGCGCTGGCCGGCGAGTACACGACGTCGCAGACGTACAACCCCGACGGATCGATGGCGACGCGGACGCTGCCCGCGAAGACCGGCGCCGCCAACTTCGGCGGCCTGGCCGCGGAGACGCTCACCTACGGCTACACCCCGCTCGGCCTGCCCGACACGGTGACCGGTCTGAGCACCTACGTGACGCAGACCGAGTACCGCCACGACGGAAAGGTTGCCGCGGTGCACTCCAGCGGCGGCACGGGCAAGGAGGTCGTGCAGTACATGGCCTACGAGCACGGCACCGGAAGGCTCGCCGAGCATCAGGTCCTCGCCGATTTCGCGCCGGTCGTGGCGGCCGACACCTTCTACAAGTACGACCCCGCCGGCAACGTCACGTCCATCGCCGACAAGCTCTCCCCGTACGGCGCCGGCCAGGACGACACCCAGTGTTTCCGGTACGACGGCGTGCGCCGGCTGACCACGGCCTGGACGCCGGCCGACGGCGACTGCGCCGGCGACCCGGCGGCGGCCACGACCGGCGGTCCCGCGCCCTACCTTCGCAGCTACACCTACGCGGCCAACGGGAACCGCCTCAGCGAGACGGAGCACCGGGCCGGCGGCACCACGACGAAGACCCTCACCTATCCGGCGACGGACGCGGACCGGCCGCACGCGGTCACGGCGCTGTCGACGGCCGGGCCAGGCGGGACCACGACCGACAGCTACTCCTACGACGCGGCCGGGAACACCGTGAAGCGGCCGGGCGCCACCGACACGCAGACGCTGTCGTGGAACGCCGAGGGCAAGTTGGCCGGCGTCACCGAGAAGGGCGCGACCACGACGTACCTCTACGACCCCGAGGGCGGGCGCCTGATCCAGCGGGATCCGGGTGGCCGGACCCTCTACGTCGGCGGTGTGCGGTTCCGCGCCACGACCGGCGGCGCGGTCACGGCGACCCGGCTCTACCAGCACGACCTGGCCGGGGCGGTCGCCGGCCGGGACACCACCGGCGGGCTGTCCTGGCAGGCCACCGATCATCAGGGCAGCAGCGAGCTCGCCTTCCGGGCGACCGACATGGCCCTGACCCAGCGGCGGTTCGCACCGTTCGGCCTCGAGCGCGGCGAGTCGGCGGCATGGTCCGACCCGTACGGTTATGTCGGCGGCGAGCACGACGCCGGAGGCACGATCCACCTCGGCGCCCGCGAATACGACCCGAACCTGGGACGGTTCCTCGCCGTGGACCCGCTCATGGACGTGGGCGATCCCCAGAGCTGGCAGGGGTACGCGTACGCCAACAACACACCGGTCACCGGCAGTGACGCGTCCGGGATGAGGGTCTGCCTGGACGAGTGTGGCGGCGCGGCCGACAAGTTCGTCCAGCAGGTGCAACGGGAGAAGAAGAAGTGGCGGCAGCAGCAGATGAAGCTGTGCCCGCGCAACGTCCCCCGGGAGGACTGCCTGGGCGACTACAAGCCGGCCCCGCGCGGCATCAAGGACGGCCGGAGCTACAAGAACGGCACCCAGCTGGTCATCTACCACGACGGCACGGTGACGATCAACGGCTACATGCTCCCGATGGACCACCCCGACCCGTACGCCCTGGCCGAGGCGACCGACGCGATGGCGCCGCAGGTCAAGGCGGACGGTCACTACGGGTCGATGAACAACGCCGTGCGCGGGGTCGCGGCCGGCTGCGAGTCCATGGGCCGCGGTTGCTCGGCGAACTTCCACCGGGCTCTGACCCAGGATGCGATGACCATCCAGGGTGATCCCGAGCCGATGGGCACGATCGGCATCTGCGGCTCCATCGGCGGGGCCACCGTCTTCAACCTCAGCGGCTCGGCCTGCCTGCAGATCGATCACAAGGGCGCGTTCATCACCGCGACCGGCGCGACACCGCCCGACAACGAGGGACCGATCGACTGGAAGAAGGGAAGCTATGGCATGGGAGGTGGAGGCAGTCTCGGCATTCAGGTGACCGACGCCAAGACGAAGGACAGCCTGACGGGCGAGTTCAAGTACGGCAGCGTCAGCGGCGGGCCGGTGGACGTCGAGTACTCCTGGGGCAAGGGCGCGGACGGCGAAGACGTCCACTCGACATATGCCGGTTGGTCCGTCGGCGCCCCGGGTGCGACCGGAGGCAAATCGAGCACCTGGGTGAGCGGCTACGGTCCGCCCTGGGCCAAGGCGGCCCTGTGCCCGGTGTGCCAGCTCTTCTGACAGCAACCGGACTCTCTCGGCGGACCACCGCCGAGAGGGTCCGGGCGCTACGATATCCAGCACCATGGATTTCCAGGTGCTGGGGCCGATGGCCGTGCTGCGGGCGGGACACCGGGTCGACCTGGGCAGTCGCCGCCGTGAGCGATGCCTGCTCGGGCTGCTGCTGCTCGAGGCGGGCCGGGCGATCAGCATCGACCGCCTGGTCGATCTGCTCTGGGAGGGTGAGCCGCCGGCCAACGCCCGGGGCACGCTGAGCAGCCATGTGTCCCGGCTGCGCGGACTGCTCGACCCGAACCGCGACGGCGGTGACGGCTTCCAGCTGCGCACCCGGGGCGACGGCTACATCGCCGACGTGCCGCCCGGCGACGTCGATGCCCACCGCTTTCGGGCCCTGACAGAGTCGGCGGCCGGCCTGGCCGATCCGGCGGACCGCTCCCGCGTCCTGGGCGAGGCCCTCGGCCTGTGGCGCGGTCCGCTGCTGGCCGACGTGGCCAGCGACTGGTTGCGGGACCGCGTCGGCGCCGACCTCGTGGAGCTGCGGCTGGCCACGGTCGAGGCCAAACTCGACGCCGATCTCGCCTGCGGGCGCCACTCCGAGGCGGTGGTCGAGATGGCCGGCGTCGTGGCCGGCAACCCGTTCCGCGAGCGGCTGGCGTCGCTGTTCATGCTGGCCCTGTACCGCAGCGGCCGGCAGACCGACGCGCTGGCCGTCTACCACACCGTCCGGGACCGGCTGGCCGAGGAACTGGGCATCGACCCGGGATCGGATCTCCGATCGATGCACGAGGCGATCCTGCGCCGCGACCCCGGCCTCGAGTTGACGAGCGCCGGGCCGGTCGCCGCCTCGGCCGGGCGCGCGCAGCTGCCCGCCCCGCCCCGGCACTTCACCGGGCGGGCGGCCGAACTGGCCGGGTTGAAGGCGATCCTCGACGCCGAGCGCGACGAGCACTGCCCGGTCATCGCGACGATCGTCGGGCCGGCCGGGGTCGGCAAGACCGCGCTGGCGCTGCGCTGGGCCACCGCCGTGCGCGACCGCTTCCCGGACGGCCAGCTCTACGTGAACTTGCGCGGCTTCTCCGTCGACCCGCCGACCCCGCCGATCGAGGCGCTGGGTCAGCTCCTGCGCGCCCTCGGAGTGGCGGCGGAGCGCATCCCGGCCGACGTCGACGAGGCGGCCGCCGCGTACCGGGGCCAGCTGTCCGACCGCCGGATGCTCGTCCTGCTCGACAACGCGTTCGGCGTCGACCAGGTGCGGCCGTTGCTGCCCGGCGGGTCGGCCTCGGCCGTCGTCGTGACCAGCCGCAACCGGCTGGGCGGGTTGACGGCGGTGGAGGGTGCGCACCGGGTCACGCTGGCGCCGCTGCCGATCGTCGAGGCGGGCGACCTGCTGCGGGCGGTGCTCGGGCCGGCCCGGGTGGACGCCGAGCCCGTCGCGGCGGCCGAGCTGGCCGAGGCGTGCGGGCGGCTGCCGCTGGCCCTGCGCGTGGCCGCGGCCAACGTGGGCGACGAGTCGGCGGTGGCCATCCGTGACCATGTGAGCGAGCTCCGCCGCGGACGGTTGAACGCGCTGGCCGTCGACGACGACTCGCAGGCGACCGTGCGGGTGGCGCTCGACCTGTCGTACCTGCGCCTGGCGCCCGAGGCCCAGCGCCTGTTCCGGCGGATGAGCCTGGCCCCCGGGGCCGACGTCGGTGTGCACGGCGCCGGCGCGCTGCTCGGGGTGGCACCGGCGCAAGCGCACCGCATCGTGGGCTCGCTGGCCGACGCGCACCTGGTCGACGAGTCACCACTGGCCCGCTACACGATGCACGACCTGGTCGGGTTCTACGCGGCCGAGAGGATGGAGTCCGACGAGCCGGCCGCCGGCCGGGCCGAGGCGGCGGACCGGATGATGGACTGGTACCTGGCGGTCGCCGAGGTCGTCTGCCGGCTCGGCATGCCCCGCCGTCACCGGCCGCCGCTGACCCCACGCACTCCCCCGCACGACGATCTCGTGCCGGCGGAGATGGAGTCCGCGCTGGCCCTGCTCGACGGCGAGCGGTCCCGCCTGGCCGCCGTGACGAAAGCCGCCCTCGACCGGGGCGAGTACAGGTCGGCCTGGACCTTCGCCTATCTGCTGGGCGTGTACTACCAGGTGCGCGGCGACGGCCTCGACGGTCTCGCCGTGTACCAGCACGGGCTCGAGGCGGCCGAGCGGATCGGGGACGAGTTCGGCGCCGCGGCGATGCACAACAGCCTCGGCATCACCCACGGCACGCTGCGCCGGTGGGCCGAGGCGACGGACCACCTGCGGCAGGCCGAGCGCTACTACCAGCAGACGGGCGACGCCGATGGCGAATCCCGTGTCCTGATCAACCTCGGCCGTGTCCTGTCCGAGCGGCGGCAGTTCGGCGACGCCGAGCGCGCCTATGAACGTTCGCTGCGGTTGAGCACCACCATCGGCGACCGCCGGCGCGTCGCGCACGCGTGGAACAACCTCGCCATGACCTATCTGGCCGCCGGCAGAACCGAGCAGGCGGTGGAGGCGGCCGAATGGTCCCTCCAGAAGTTCCGCGACCAGGACGACCGTTACGGCGAAGGGCTCGCGTCGGACACCCTGGGCCGCATCCACACGTCGTCGGGCGAGTTCGACGCCGCGTTGAAGCACTTCCAGCAGGCTCTGCTCTCGTTCCGGGACAGGGGCCACCGGGAGGCCGAGGGCGAGACGCTGGCCAACATCGGCGCCACCTACCTTCGGCTGGGCGACATCCCGGCCGCGATCGAGCATCTGGAGTCGGCCGCGCGGCGCCACCACAGCGTCGCCGATCCCCACGAGGAGGCGGTCGCCCGGCGCCTGCTCGCCGAGGCGCACCTGGCCGAGGGCGACCGGAAAGCGGCGCTGTCCGAGCTGGACGCGGCCGGAGAGCTCCGCAAGCTGGCCCCCGACGCCACCGAGGAGGCGGCCCTGCGCCGGGTCATGGCGACGGTCACCGGCCGTTGAGGGGGCGCCGCCAGGCGTCGAGCAGCTGGTCGATGGTGGCGCGGATCCGGGTGCGGGCCTCGTCCCGGGGGACGCCGGACATCAACAGGTCGTCGTACGGCGTGTCCTCGTGGCGGATCGAGGCGATCACCGCCCTGGTCACCGCGTCGGGGTCGAGGGAGCGCCCGGCGGCGCTCCGGCCCACGCGGCCCGAGCCTCGAAGGCTGGTGTGGTCGCTGATCTCGGCGGCCCGGGGTGGTGGGCACGAAGGGAACAGGCGCAGGATCTCGGCGGTCAGATCCCGCTGGAAGACCTCGTCGGCCGCTTCCCGGCGCTCGCGGTCCCGTTCCCGGCGGCGGGCCCGGGCGTCCTCGTCGGAGAGGCACTGCAGCTCGGCCTGCTCGATGGCCGAACGCTCGACCAGCAGGCCCTGGCGCTCGTTGCGCTTGCGAGAGCGGTTGAAGCGGACCACCACGGCCGACAGGCGGCTCGCCGCCTTGGCCCGGCGGGTCATGGCGGCGTCGCCGGCCGGCAGGAACAGCAGGTGGTCGAGGTCGGCGCAGGTCAGGCAGATCGGGCCGCCGTCCTCCATCATCAGCATGTCGGTGCTGGTCAGACCGCAAGCCGTGCAGGTGAACTCGCGGGCCGGCAGCACCACGACCAGGTCCGGGGCCTTGCTCTGCCGGGTGGTCATCCGCTCCCGCTGTTTGTCCGTGAGTTCGGGAGCCATCCAATGCGTGCGGTACGCCGTCTCGTCGCCCGCCTCCGTGAAGCGCAGCCGGCGGCGGTCGCGGGTGGCCGCCACGTACTCCACCTCGCTCGGCTGTAGACCTCGAGCGTGGACCCAGCGATGGAACACCTCGAGCGCGTCGGCGATTCGGTCCGGTGACACCGCGGCCACCGCCTCCAGCACCGGGGCCCGGCCCTGGCGCCAGTCGGTGACCTGGCCCGGCGGCAGCCAGCCCAGGCCGGTCAGCACGTCGAGCGGGCTCACGTACCGCTGCCGCTGAAGGGCCTGCTCGGCGGCGGTCACCACGCGGCGTTCCAGCTTCGACGTGGGCTGCATGCACGGCACGTTACCGGGCCGGGTTCCAGACCCCCGTGGCCGCGTGCCGGTCCGCGTACGCGCTGAAGTCCCGGGCCGGGCGGCCGAGCGCCTCCATCACCCCGTCGGCCGTGCGCACGTTACGGCCGTCGAGGATGTGGCGGAACATGTCGCCCAGTTCGGCCGGCAGGCCGGCGTCGCGCAGCACAACCCCGTACTCCTGATGGGAAACGGGTGTGTATTTGATCGTGCGACCGGTGGCCCGGCTCAGCTCGGCCGCGACGTCGGCGAAGGTCAGCGCCCGCGGCCCGGTCAGCTCGTAGCGACGCCCCCGGTGCCGCGGGTCGACGAGCGCCGAGGCCACCACGTCGGCGATGTCCTCGGCGTCCACGAACGGCTCGGGCACGTCACCGGCCGGCAGCATGATGTCGCCGCCGCGTACGGCGTCGACCAGGAAGTCCTCGCTGAAGTTCTGCATGAACCAGGCACACGCCACGATCGTCCAGCCGGTCCCGGCCGCCTGCACGTTCCGCTCGGCCTGCTGAGCGAGCGGCTCGCCGCGCCCGGAGAGCAACACGAGCTGCTCGACGCCCACACCGGCCGCCGTCCGGGCGAAGGCGTCGACGATCTCCGCCGCTCCGGGCAGACCGAGATCGGGATAGAAGGTGATGTACGCCGACCGCACGCCCACAAGCGCGGGCGCCCACGTCGACTCGTCGTGCCAGTCGAACCGCGTGGCGCTGCGGCGCGACCCCACCCGTACGTCAATCCCTTGCCCGGCAAGCCTTTCCGCCACCCTGCGCCCGGTCTTGCCCGCCCCGCCGATAAGAAGAATCATGCGTTCCAGTAGACGGGCGAACCTCGTAGACGCGGAATGCCTCAGACACTCACCCCCATAAGCGAAACCTCCCGCCCCTTCGTATCGGCCGCCGTGGCTTTCGGCGAGCACGCTCAACCATGCGACCCGTCGCTGATAGGCCGGGTCGGGAGCGAGCTCAGGGAAAGTCGCGGTGACGGTCCCCGATCCTTCGTCGATGTCCTCGGCCCCGGCGTCACGAAGCGCGGCAACACAACGCGGCGACGGCTACGGCCGGAACCCGAATCTCGTAGCGCGTGGGGCGAGGCCCGGCCCTCGGATATTCCGCACCGGCTCCGGCGGCCCAGTGCAGCCGATCGGCGAGGTCGCTGAGCACGCCGTTCACCGCGCCACCGGTCGGCTGACCGCTGCCGACGAGCCGCCGGTGGAGATGCTGGATCAGCTCCTCCGGCAGCTCACCGTTCACGAGATGGCCGTTCAGAACGGCCACCACACCGACCAGAGCGGCGAGATCTTCGTACGGCAGAGCCCGAATCCGATCCCCCTCCATCGCCGCAGATTACCGCTGCTGAGGTTTCAGTCCCACCAGAGAGCGACAGCGAGTGCCCGGTCAGCGGCCTCGGTGTAGAAGTCGCGGAGAGCGCCGAGGTGATGGCGCAGGTAGGAATCGAGGTGACCTTCGAGCTCGGGCGTCTGTGCGGCGGCAAGCGCAGTGGCGACCTCGGCGACTCTGACCGGTTCGAGCGCTGTGACCGGGTGTTCGAATATCGAGTCCGGGACGTCGCGGTACGCCGGGTTGATCTCGCTGTCTCCACCGATCGCGTGACGTAGCAGGGCGGCGGCCGGCTCCGGAAAGCGCGCCAGCTCGAACGCGCGGAGAAGTGGTGCCGACGCCCAGTCCAGGTCGAGGTGGTCGGAGGCGGGCAGCAGCCGGAAAGAGCAGAGGTCGTCCAGCTTCTCTACGACCTCGCGGCAGGCGTCGAGCTGGTCGGAGGACAAGCGGGCCAGCTGTTGAATGACTGCCACGCCGTGCAGTGTCGCAGACATCCGGAATACGGTCTGGTGATGGAGGACAGGAAACCCGGTCGGGTGTTCGGTGAGGTTGCCGGTGACTACGACCGCGTACGCCCGTCGTATCCGGCGGCCGTGTTCGATGACGTGGTGAGCTACGGCCGGGCCGGCATGCATGACCTCCGGGCGCTGGAAGTTGGTGCGGGCACGGGCCGGGCGACCGAAGGGTTCGCCGCTCGAGGGCTGCCGGTGGTCGCGGTGGAACCGGACGGGGCCATGGCCGAGGTGCTCGCCCGGCGGACTGCGCGGTTTCCGGGTGTACGGATTGTGCTTGGGAGCTTCGAAGAATTCCGTACCACCGAGCAATTCAGTTTGTTGTTCAGCGCCGAGGCATGGCACTGGACCGCTGCCGAGACGCGCTGGTCGCGGGCGGCGGAACTGCTTTCCGGGGGTGGGGCGCTGGCGCTGTTCTGGAACAACGAACGGGTCGCTGATTCCGCCTTGCGGGCCTCCATGCTGCGGGTATTCGCCCGGCACGCCCCTTCGGTGGTCATCAACGACAAGCCCGTGACTTCACAGCAGGTGTGGCGGCAGTGGCCGGGCGACGAGCTTTCCGGCCTCGCCGAGTTCGAGGATCTGACGAGCCGTCACTACCAAACGCGGCGAACCATGCCGGCGGCGGATTATCTGGGCCTGACTCAGACCAGATCGCAGTTTCGCATGTTGCCGCCATCGGTTCGCGAGGAACTGCTGGCCGCCCTGACGCGATTGTTCGGCGATGCGGTTCCCCTCGCGGTTCACACAACGCTGCTCCTTGCCCGGCGCCGAGCCTGAGCTGATGTGTGAAGATCATTGATGTGAGGGAGTTTGCCGTTGCCACTCACCTTGTCGTGCGCGGAACCCAGGCGGAGATCGGTTTCGCTCTGGCTGGGGCGGCGATTGAGGTGTACGGCTCCACGCCGCGCCCGGTGAAGCCTGTGCTGGGGCGTGCTCGGCGGCGGTGGTTCGAAGTGAACTGGCCTGAGCACCACGAGCGGTCGCGGGGCATGGCAGCGGCCTTCGGCGTGGCCTACGACGACCCGTCGTTGTGCGTCGACGAGCTCAACGGCTTGCCCCTGCCGGGCGGGTGTTCGGCGGTTTGGTGCCCGCCCAGGGTCGTACGGAACTTCGACATTCACGCGTCGGTCATCGAGACAGCGCCGGTCCGCCCTCATGTCGTGGAGATGCATCCGGAACAAGGGCTCTCCTCCGTGGCGATCACCGGCAACAACCTGAGCGGCTGCCTGGAAGGCATCAACGAAGCGGGGACTGTGCGTCGTCGAGCTCGCCGACGGACAGAGTGACACCATCCGGCCGACGGGTTCGCCGCAGGCCGGCCTCGACGAGTCCCAATTACCGCGGTTCCTTCTGGACAGGTGCCGTACGGCCGCGGACGCGCGCGAGGCGCTGCACGCCGCCAAGCACTACACCCGGTACAGCACGTGCCACTTCCTGATTGCCGACGCCCACGGCGACGCGTTCGTCTGGGAGCAGGAGGGCGACAACATCGAACACATCGTCGAAGCCGGAACGGAACCGCTGGTCATCACCAACCATCTGCTGTCGGTGCCCTCACACGGCGGTGACGGCGACAGTCACGTACGGCTTCGCCAGCTCACCCACCAGCTCGGGAGTGGCGATCTGCACAGGGCACTCGACTCGGTTCGAGCCGAGGAGACGGCCGAGGACCGATCCGCCGTCACGCTGTGGCGCAGCGAGTATCAAACGTCGACCTCGTCGATGACGGTCCGCTTCCTGCTCGGCCTCGAAGCGGGCCGGCGCTACAGCCCGCCGGTGTCTGTCGCGTTGCGATGATCGACGAGCCGTATGTGCTGGCCGGCTTCGTGGTGGGAAGCCGCTGGGTGCCGCCGGCGCAGCCCTGGACCGAGGGACTGCCGACCGAAGTCGTCACCGCCAGCGACTGCTTGGCGGAGTTGCTGCCGTTCGGCGACGACCCATTGGCCGCCCCATGGCATCTCTCGCTGGACGATGCGATCGACACCGCCCGGAAAGCGCCCGGCACCCATGTGCTGGCGGTGAGCGTGCCGGCAGCGGACGCCGATGTGGTGGCCGAGACGATCCAGGAGTGGATCGGCGACCATCCGCATCCCGTTCTG
Source organism: Paractinoplanes atraurantiacus (assembly GCF_900215205.1). Taxonomy (GTDB): domain Bacteria; phylum Actinomycetota; class Actinomycetes; order Mycobacteriales; family Micromonosporaceae; genus Actinoplanes; species Actinoplanes atraurantiacus. The sequence continues at coordinate 313,630 of NZ_OBDY01000008.1, read as the reverse complement.
GTGAACCTTGCCCGGCGAGCGGTCCCACCCGAGGTCCCGGTCCTCGGCTTCGAAGTGCTCGGCTTCGACGCCGGCCGCTTTCACAGCTGGCTCTGCTACGGCTTGCGTAACGAGGGGACCGCCGCGCTCACCGAGATGGCCGACGCGAAGCGGGTCGCCGATCTGGCCGATCACGAGCGCGGCACCCCCTACGGGACACCCGAGGATGTCACCTGGTTCCCCGTGCGGATCGGCCGATGCCGTTGACGGCGCACTACGGTGGAATCCATGACATTGACACTCAGTGATGCGGTGGAACGCGTGAAAGGGCCACGTGCCCGGGAATTCCTGGTGGCGCTGCGCGATGCCGCCGAATGGGAGTCACGCTTCGCGATCGAGGTGTGCGCCCGCGAGCAGGACGACGGTCTCCTCGTCTCCCTGCGGGTGTCCTCCTTCTCGCCCGATTTTCTGGTCGCCACCCTTGGCGTCCTGTTCACCGAGGATGTCCTGCGGGGGGACCTTCTCGGTGACAAGACGCTGCGGTTCCCGCGGCGGCCCAGCGCGCTTGCCCTGTCGGCCGAGGGGGATGCCCGGAGCTCGGGGTGCGGGCGGCGCAGTGGTTTAGGGAGACGCTCGAGCGGCTTGACCGGGCCGAGGAGAAGACTCTGATCGACACGCCCCGGGCACACGTCATCACCCGGCTTCGGCCGCCGGTGGACGGTGCGCACGAGCAATGGAAGAGGACCGTCCTGCGGTGGGAGGGCGGGACCCATGCCTGGCTGCGCAAGCGCGGGCAGATCAAGCACCTGCGCGGGTGGCGGGTGCGGGGACACCACTGGCCGGGCGGCTTCGGGCTCGGGGACATGGCGGCCGTCGCGCTGGGGGCGGTGGTCGTGCTCGCCGGGCTGGTGCCGCCGGTTCTGATCGGGGTGCTGATCTATCAGGATCTGGACGGCGCTGCCGGTCCCCCGGCGGCGAGCCTCGGGTTGCCCAAGATGCTGTGGCTCCTGGGCGCCGGCGTGTTCCTGGGTAAGGCGTGCGAGGCCGCGGCATGGGCCATCGCCATGAAAGAAAATACGTTCTTCTACATGCTGGCTTACCTGTACGGAGGTGACCTGATCCTGGGCCTGGGCTGGCTGATCTTCTACTGAAACCTCCTCCACTCCCCTTCGGAGATCACCTCGACTACGCCGTCGACGACCTGGATGGCCGTCTCCTCGTCGATGGCGTAGGCCGGGGCGCCGAGGCCGTCGGCCCAGCGTTCGGCGTCGGCCATCGAGTTGTCCGGGAAGGCGTTCAAGTGCGGGAAGATCGAGAAGTCGACCACGCCCAGAGTGCGGTCGTCGGGGGCGGACGGCCACTCGACGAACAGCTTGCCGATGCGCGGTGTCATCACCATGCTGCCGGCGCTCACGCCGACCCAGACCTTGTCGGGCAGCGACGGCAGCAGGTCGGCCAGACCGGACTCGCGCACCCAATGGCTCAGGTATGTGGCGTCGCCGCCGTCGACCAGGAGCACGTCGGCCTCGCGCACCCACGGAATCCAGCGCTCGGCGCCGATCGTGGGCAGCGCGGTCAGCTCGAGGACACCCAGCGACGCCCAGCCCAGCCCGGTCAGATGTTCATATCCGTTGATGAGGCCCCGCACCGACTGGGGACCGCACATCGGATGGCCCCATTGGGCGGTCGGCACGCACAAGGCCTGGCTCTCCTCGATGGGCTTGCCGAGAAGGCGTACGAGCGCCGCCCGAATGCTCGGATTCGTGACCCCGCCGGACGTGAGCAAAAGCTTCACTGTGCCTCCAAAGATGAAGAGCCCACGCGCAGGACATTACCGGTCTCGGCAGCGGTAGGAGTGCCGTCCACCAGGCCGCCGGGCGGCTCCGAGCGCGGAAGTCGGCATCGAGGCCGTGCGTGACACGGGAGGTAGGGTCACCCCGTGGACCTGGATCACATCGCCGCTCAGCTCGGCGTGCCCGTCGAAGAGATCGAGCGTGTTCACCGCCTGGCCGGCGACCGGCCGTCGGCTTCCCTGCCGGATCCCTCGCCCGCCCCGATCGGCGCGCTTCTCGACCGCCTCGCGGTTCGGCCCGAGGACGCCGCTGAGATCATCGCCGGCTGGCCGCACCCCGGGTCGCCACAGTGGAGCCCCGAGCTGCGGTGGCTGCTTGACCGGTCGACCGCCCTGGTGCGGGCCGACCTCGGCGGCTACGGCTGGCTGGCGCCCGGGCCGGAGCTGCCGCGCTACTTCGTCTACGTCTACCTTGCTCTTGTCGACGTCGTGACGGCGTACCACCAAGAACGCGGCATCTCCGGCGCGGTGACCCGGGCGACCCTGGCCGACCTGGGCCGCAACCTGGCCGTCGACCGCCGGATGAAGGGTGAGGGCTGGCCGGTCATGCAGAGCTGGCTGACCCTGCACGTGCGCGGCGGCCTCTACGAGCTGGGCCGCCTGCAGTTCCAGCGCGGCGACACGACCCTCGACCTGCACATCCCCGAGTCGGGACCGCTGACCCCGGCCGCGGTCGACGCCTCCCTCGACGAGGCCCGCGAGTTCTTTCCGCGCCACTTCCCCGGCGAGCACTACGAGGCCTTCACCTGCGGCTCCTGGCTCCTCGACCCGCAGCTGCTCGACTACCTGCCGGCCGACTCCAACATTGTCCGCTTCCAGCGGAGATTCGAGATTCTGCCGTACGAGGAACCGGTGGGCCTGGACGCCGACGTGGAGGCCCGCCGCTTCGTCTTCCGCACGCTGAGCACGCCTCTCGACCAGCTCCCCCGCGACACCGTCCTGCAGCGCGCCATCATCGACCACCTGACAGCCGGCCGCCACTGGCAGTGGCGGCGGGGCCGCCTTCGCTAGCGTCCCGTTCGTACGCTGCCGTCATGAACATCGACGCGGCCAGCCTTCCCAGCGATGTCGTCGACCTGATCGACGCCCTTCAGCCCGGCGACGAGCTGGTCGTCACGCGAGCCGGCGTGCCGATCGCGACGATCACCGGGAACGTGGTCCTGCCGCGCCGATCCGACATCGCGCACCCTTCGCCCGGCCGCGACGACGTGACCGTCGTGGCCACGGCGATGAAACTGCCGGAGCCGGCGCGGGCGTCGCTCTCCGAGCGGCTCGGCACCGGCTACATCGTGGTCGACATGCAGGCCGCGCCGGAGACGACCGACGTGCTGCTGGTGCCGCCGGTCAGTCCCCAACTGGTCGGCTGCCTGCGGTCGATGTTCCCGCGGGCCCGCGTCGTGGTCACCGAGATCGAGGACGACGACCTGGGTGTCCACTACCTCGGCCCGATCCGGCGCATGCTCGACGCGGGCGCCGAGACCTACCTGACCTCCACCACCATCCCGAGCCTGGCCGCACAGCTGGACCAGGCCGTCATGCCACCCAGCCGGCCGACGCTGCCGAGCTGACGGGGATTCAGGGTTTGCGGCCGACCGCCCCGAACTCGTCGACCTCGCGCAGGTCCTCGGGTGAGGCGCCCGGGGACGGGCGCCAGCGGGAGCACGGGACCAGGCCGGGCTCGACGACCTCCAGGCCTTCGAGGAAGCGGGCCAGCTCCTCGGGCCGGCGCAGGTGGTAGGAGAGCGGGGCGTTCGCGTTCCAGACCCCGATCGCCTCCTCGAAGGCCGGGCCGTCGAGCACGTTCGTGCCGTCGGCCGTGACCAGGTGGCTGCCCGACGGCAGCGCGCCCATGAACTGGCGGACGATCGCCACGGCCTCGTCGAGGTCGGGCACGTGACCCAGGATGTTCATCAGGATCAGGCCGGTCGGCTTCGACAGGTCGAGCGTGGTGCGGCCGGCCGCCTCGAGCACCGCGGCCGGGTCGCGCAGGTCGGCGTCGATGTACTCGGTGGCGCCCTCGGCCGTGCCCGTCAGCAGGGTGCGGGCGTGCGTGAGCACGAGCGGGTCGTTGTCGACGTACGCGATGCGGGCGTCCGGCGCGACCGCCTGCGCCACCTGGTGGGTGTGCTCGGCGGTCGGCATGCCGGTGCCCACGTCGAGGAACTGCCGGATGCCGGCCTCCTCGGCCAGGAAGGTGACCGAGCGCTTGAGGAACGCCCGCGACGACCGCGCCACCACGGCGATGTCGGGGTAGAGCCCCGCGAACTGGTCACCCACCTGCCGGTCGACCGGGAAGTTGTCCTGCCCGCCCAGCCAGTAGTTCCAGACCCTCGCCGAGTGCGGGATGCCAGTGTCGAAGCTCATCCCCACACTCTAATGTGGACTACCGAGGACGGCCCGCATTCTTGCACGATCATCTCCACCAGCGGCACATCGTCGCGGTTGGCGAGGATGACGCCGGTCCAGCCGCTGTCCGGGTAGATGCTCCAGTTGGCGCAGACACCGGGGTTCCCGCCGGCGCGCTGAAGCGCCCACTGCCCGCCGGCGATCTCGGCCGACGGCCCGTACGTGCCGAACGACCCCGGCCCGAGCGGAACCTTGGCCGCCAGCAGCACGTCGGCCCAGGGCCGCTCCAGCAGCGTGCCGTCACCCAGCCCGCGCACGAACCGCACCAGATCGGGCGCGGTCGCGAAACCGCCGTCCCCGATGCCGTCGATGAAGGCGCGCCCCGGATTGCGGCCCTCGAGATGGTCGTACGGGCTCCCCTGGTCGAGGTGGCGCAGAGCGTCGACCCGGCTCCCGTCCGCCAGCGTCATGTACGGGTGGGCGATGTCCGCCCCGGTGAGCCACTGCGGCCGGGTGTGGAACGCCGACCCGGTCATGCCGCAGCGCCGGAAGATGTGCTCCTCGACGTAGTCCCAGTACGACTGCCCGCTGACGGCCTCGACGATCAGCGCCGGAATGACCGTCTCGGCCCCGGCGTGCAGTTCGTTCGGAACACCCGGAGTGCCGATCAGCCGGGCCTGCCGCGCCCACCGCTCCTGATACGCGTGCACCTCCTCCCGGCTGGCGAAGACCCGGCGGATGTCCTCCTCGGGCGTGTTCATCCCGGAAGTGCCGGAGAGCATGTGGTGAATGGTCACCTTCTCGGCGATATCGGCCGTGAACCCGTCCAGGAAACGGCCGACCGGATCCGTCAGATTCAGCTTGCCCTGCTGGGCCAGTTGAAGGATGGCGACAGCGTTGAAGGGCTTGCCGCGGGCCGGCGCCGGCCTTCCCAGCGCTTCCCAGTGCCACCGCACCGGCGGTTCCCCATTGGAGCACCCGTCTCCGTCCCACTCCGGACACCGATTTCATCGTCATGCCGTCCACTGAAGACGAGCGGCCGTCATGGCGAGATAAGCGACCCTTTGACGTCCCTGCTACAACGGACGGCGATGAAGCTTCTTCTGACCGACTCCGGTGTCCGGAACGCGAGCATCCACGCGGCGCTGGTCGAGCTCCTGGGTAAGCCGATCGCCGAATGCAGCGCTCTCTGCGTTCCCACCGCGGGCTACGGCGGCAACGCTGATCCGTTTCTGCCGTGGGAGTTCATCAGTGGCCGGTCCCCCGACCCGATGACCGGGCTGGGGTGGAAGTCGGTGGGCATCCTGGAGCTCACCGCCCTGCCCAGCATCGACCAGGAGCTCTGGGTCTCGTGGGTCCGGGCGGCGACGTCCTCCTGGTCAACGGCGGTGTCACGCAGTATCTGGGCCGGTGGATGCGGGAGTCCGGGCTCGCCGACCTCCTGGCGTCGCTGCCAGAACTGGTCTATGTGGGGCTCAGCGCCGGGAGCGTGGTGATGACCCGGCCCGCCGCCGGGGCCGGCGATGACACACGGCTGGGCCTGGTTGATTTCTCCCTCTCCGTGCACCTGGACGATGAGGCCGGGGCGGAGGCATGGGCGGCGGGGATCGCGGGTCCGGCGTACGCCATCGACGCGGAGACCGCGATCAAGGTGGTCGACGGCGCCGTCGAGGTGGTCTCCGAGGGCCGGTGGAGATTGTTCAACGACGAGGATCTGGTCCGGGACCTGCTGCGCGACCAGCACCCGGACCTGGCCGATCTGCCGATCCGGGAGGTCGCGGGCGGGTGGGGCAACCAGATGTGGCGCCTCGGTGACGACCTGGCCGTTCGGATACAGCGCATGGACACGAGCGCTGACCTCCAGCTCAGGGAGCGCCGCTGGCTGCCGTTGCTGGCCCCGCGCCTGCCCCTTCCGATTCCGGTTCCGGTGCGCAGCGGTGTGCCCTCCGAGCGCTTCCCCAAGATGTGGACGGTCGTGAGCTGGGTCGAGGGCACACCCCTGGACCGGGGTTCGATCGACCGCGGCGACCACGGGGCCGACACGCTGGCGGCCTTTCTGCGAGCGCTTCATGTCGAGGCGCCCGCCGACGCGCCGGACGGCGGGGACTTCGGCGCTCACCCCAGGGACTGTACGGGCGGGTTCGAGCGCTTCCTCGGTGCGATCGAGGATCTGGGCGAGCACGAGGACCACATCCGGACAGTGTGGGACGACGCGGTGGCCGCCCCCGGGTGGCCGGGGCCGCGGGTCTGGGTGCACGGCGACCTGCATCCCGCGAACGTCGTCGTCGCGGACGGGACGCTCGCGGGCGTCGTCGACTTCGGCGCGCTGTTCGCCGGCGATCCGGCCTGGGATCTCGGTGCGGCCTGGCTGCTGCTGCCCGAGGGGTACGCCTCGCGCTTCTTCGACCGCTACGCCGGAGCGGACGAGGCGACGGTCCGGCGCGCCCGTGGACTGGCCGCCATGAAGTGCCTCTTCCTGATGCTGATGGGCCAGAACGGTGACCGCGGCCTGCCCGGCGGCAAGCCGAACTGGGGACCCGCGGGCCGCGCAGCCCTCCGTCGTGTCCTGAAGGGCCTGTGAACGGACGCCGATACATCGCTTGACGTTACATATCGTCTGACGTACTGTCGGCCCCCATGCGAACTCAGACGTTCCTGATCCTCGCCGGTCTCGCGGAGCAGCCCCGTCACGGTTACGGCATCGTTCAGACGGTGGCCGGCCTCTCCGAGGGCGAGGTGAAGCTGCGCCCGGGCACGCTGTACGGCGCGCTCGAGCGGCTCACCGAGCAGGGGCTCATCGAGGTGGACCACGAGGAGGCGGTGGAGGGCCGGTTGCGCCGCTACTACCGGCTCACCAGGGAGGGCGCCACCGCGCTCGGCGCCGAGATCGAGCGGTTGCAGCGGCACACGGACGCGGCCCGCGACCAGTTGAGCCGTTGGCCCGGCGTCGCCATCCCGGCGGGAGGCGCGGCATGAGCGCCGAGACGTGGCCGACCACCGACGAGCGGTTGGCGCGCCGCTACCGTCGTCTGCTGCTGGCCTATTCGGGACGCTACCGGCGCTTGCACGGCGCCGAGATGCTCACCACGATCCTGGAGATGGCCGAGCCGGCGCGTTCCCGGCCCTCCGCCGGTGAGGCGTGGCATCTGATCGGCAGTGGGGTACGTCAGCGCTTCCGGCTCCCGTCGGGCCGCCCGTTCACGGTGGTCACGGCGGTCCTGGTGACCGTGGTGCTGGGCGTTTTCGGTGCGGCGGCCGGAAGCGTGCTCGGCACGAGCGCCGGCCTGCCGTCGCGGTCTGATGCGCAGAAGCTGGTGAACGCGGCGGTCACCGACCCCAGGGCGAGCTTCGTCTACCCGATGAGCGGGTCGGGCCGGGCCGACTCGCTGAACTTCAGCGTGTCACCCGGGGTGCGGCAACCGAACTGGACCGTCGAGGATGCTCGCGCCGGTCTCGCCGCGGACGGCTGGACGCTCACCGAGTTCACGGTCCACCCGCGCCCGGCCTCGATCACCTGCACCGCGGATGCCGTCCCCGGCGGGGCCTGCGTGTTCGAGTCCACCACCGCGACGGTGATCGCCGAGCGCGATGGCTTGATTCTGCGCGGCACCGCGACCGACTTCCTCGCCGGCGAATCCGGTGACGCCTGGGTCGGCGGCCTCAGCGGCACATTGTTCACCGAGCGCAACGCCGCCTACCTCCCGCTGACCGCCGCTGGTGCGCTGCTCGGCGCGCTGGCCGGATGGTTGCTGACTGCCGCCCTCGCCTACCGCCTCAGGTCGCTGCCGCCGGGCTCCGGGCGGATGGTCGCGGCCTTCATCGGTGCGGCGGTGACCACCGCCGCGGCTCCGGTGTGGGCGGTCGTGGTCAACGCGGTCATGTTCGGTGCGCACCGGAACGACACCGGCCCGGTCTATGCCCTGCATGCGGCGTTGCGGCCGAGCTCGCACCTCGACGGCGTGCCGCCCTGGCTCATTCCCGCCTGCACCGTCGCGGCCGCGGCGGCCGCGGCCATCGCCCTGGGCCTGCTGATGCTGGGCGGGGGCCGGGAAGGATCCCCGAGCGCCGCCCAGCGGACATGAGCAGTCACGGAAGACGGGAGGTCGCCGACTGCTGGTGGGCCAGCAGGCGGGAGACCTCGGCCGCGGGCATCGGATGGGCCAGGTGGAAACCCTGGCCCAGCGTGTAGCCGAGCTCCCGGAGGGTGGCCACCTGTTCGGGGCTCTCGATGCCCTCGGCCACCGTGTCCAGGCCCAGGGCGTGTGCCAGCTGGATGACCGCGCGGGCCACGGCCTGGCGCGCTCCGGCCGCCGCCGGATGGCCGTCGTCGATCTCGATGCCGTCCACGAAGGACTTGTCCAGCTTGACGATGGCGGCCGGGAAGGCCCGCAGCAGGCTCAGCGACGACTCGCCGGTGCCGAAGTCGTCCAGGGCCAGGCGGATGCCCATGCGGTCCAGGTCGTACAGGGCCCGGGAGACCTGCTGGCCGCGCAGCACGGCCGACTCCGTCACCTCCAGGACCAGGCGCTCGCAGGGCAGGCCGCTCTCGGCCAGGGCGGCCGCCACGTCGGCCACGAAGTCCGGGTCGTGCAGCTGGCGGGCCGAGACGTTCAGGCCGGCCTCGTGCAGGGCGTCGGGGCCGAACTCGGCCAGCCAGGAAGCGGCCTGGCGGCAGGTCTCGCGGAGGACGAAACGGCCCAGCGGGACGATCAGGCCGGTGCGCTCGGCGGCCGGGATGAACTCGGCCGGCCCCACCACACCCCGGCTGGGATGGTGCCAGCGGACCAGGGCCTCCACGCCGAACAAGCGGGAGCCGTCCAGGCGCATGATGGGCTGGTAGACCACCCGGAACTCGTTGTTGTCCAAGGCCCGGCGCAGCTCGCCGCCGAGTTGCATGTGGGCCAGCACGGGCTCGCCCAGGCCGTCGACGTAGCGTACGAAACCGGCCTTGCCCTGCTGTTTCGCCGTGTACATGGCCACGTCGGCGTCGCGCAGGACCGAGTCGACGGTGGCGCCCTCGGTGGCGGTGGCGATGCCGATGCTGGCCTGGACCAGCAGCCGGTGTTCGCTGATCGGTTGAGAGAAGGCGGCCAGCAGGCGCCCGGCGAGGGTCTCCGGGTCGGAGGTCAGCAGCACCGCGAACTCGTCGCCGCCGACCCGCGCCGGCAGGCCGTTGCCGCCGACGAGAGACCGCAACAAGTCAGCCACCGAGAGGAGCAGGTGGTCGCCGACGCCGTGGCCGAGCAGGTCGTTGACCGTCTTGAAGTCGTCGAGGTCGATGAGCAGCACCGAGGCCTGACCGCTGGTGGCCAGCGCCTCGGCCAGCCGATCGCGGAACAGCGCCCGGTTGGCCAGGGCGGTCAGGCCGTCGTGGCTCACCTCGTACTGCAAGCGCTCCTCCTGCGCCCGCGCGTTGCGCAGCAGCCGCGCGTTCTCACGGGCGGTCAGGTAGAGCCGGACCATCACGAGACCGGTGACCACGACGGCCGCGATCAGCGCCACCCGGACCGGCCAGCGCAGCGGTTCGCCCAGCGCCACCGCGATCAAAGGCACATCAACCAAGATCATTGCTATGTACGGAAGGAGCACGCCGACCCGCGCCGGAGAACGGAGTCCCTGGTCGGCGCGTGTCTGCGCGGCCACCCCGAGGGTGATGAGCAGCGGGGCCAGGGGCAGGACGACCGCCTGGGCGGGAACGCTGGCGATCAGGCCGAACTGCACGGCCAGCACGGCCGTCGCGGCGGCGGGCACGCCACCGGCGGCCGCGATGAAGCGGATCGCCACCCGGTCGACCGGGCCGCCGGCGATGTACGAGGCCTTGGTGGCGGCGCCGACCGCGATCAGCAGGCCGAGCCCGACCAGCAACGTCGCCTGGTGGCTCAGCGACTCGCGGGCGGTCAGCATGGGGGCCAGGCCGATGTACCAGAGCACGGCCGCGCAGCCGAGGAAGGCGATCAGCCGGTCGAGCACCATGGGCCAGCGCTCGGTGGCGCCGGCCGCGGCGACCGGCACCCGGGCCAGGGCCCCCATCGCGATGAGGAAGCCCAGGGCGGCGATGGCCGCGGCCGGGGTCGGCATGGCGCGGGTGCGGACCTCGTCGGCGTGGATCAGCGAGTCCACGGCCAGCCAGGCGTACCCGAAGGTGATCAGGCCAAGGGAGACGAAGACGGCCCGCCAGAACGGGTCGCGGCGGGTCAGGCGGTGGAGCGAGGCGGTCGCCAGGGCACCGCCGATCGGCACGAAGACATACGCGGTCGCCTCGGCGCCGATGCCGGCGCCGAGATAGGCCACACACCAGGCGGTGCCGATCACGGCGACCGCGGCTGTGGCCCGCACATAGAGCGCTTCCCGCGTCACGGAAGCGACACTAGTGCGTCCGAAGTGGAGAAGATCTCCCCCGAACGTTGGAGGGCCGGGCCGCGACGGGGGGTGTCGCGGCCCGGCCGGCCGGTCACTTCAGGCCGAAGGCCCTGGTGATCGTTTGTTCCACGCTGTTGCCGTACGCGTCCTTGGCGCCGGCCTTCAACGTGACGTGCTGGGCGTTCCTCGGGGCCCGCAGGTCGGTGGTCCACCCGTCCTTCGTCTGGTGGAGCCGCTGGTGCACCCAGGTGGCGCCGTCGTCGTACGACACATCAAGCGTGACCGTCCTGATGGCCTTGGTGCTCGGGCCGCCGGTCAGGTGCGACGGGGTGACCGTGATCGCGGTCGAGCGGGAGGCCCGGTGCGTGATGTCCGTGCCGACCTTGTAGTCGAGCTGGATGAGCGGCAGGCGGGCCGTCTTGGCGTCGGAGAAGAAGTCCCAGGTCGTCCGGGTCTTGGACGAGTACGCGTAGGACGTCGTGTCCCGCTGGGTCGTGGTGACCAGGCGGTACGGGAGACGCTTGGGGCTCAGCCCGGAGTTCTGATCGATCCAGTTGTACGTGTTCTGCTCGATCACCTTCGTGCCCTGCGACAGCGTCGCCGTCATCTCGCCGCCTTCCGGGAAGGCCACGCCGGCGTGGTTGGCGCCCGAGTCGCCCCAGCCGGGGATCTCGGCCACGATCCGGTCGCCGTCCCGGCGGGGCAGCGTGACCGCGTCGTTGATCCGCGGGCGCTGGATCGCGCCCAGCCACGTCTCGCCGGTGCGGCTGCCCGCCTTGTAGGTGGTGTCGCCGCCGAGCTGGAACGAGTACCAGTCGTCCATGTCGGTCGACCACGTGACGCCGTCCTGGGCGGTGACCCAGTCGGTGCGGAAGCGGTCGGAGCGCATCAGCGTGGTCGAGCCGACCTTGACCGGCAGGTCCGGGTTCTTGTCGAACCGCTTCTCGGAGATCTCCCGGGTGGAGGTGCTCTGGAAGTCGACGTCGACCCGGGCCAGCTCACGCTCCGACGGGCGGTAGGTGAGCGACTTCGGCGTCCCGTTCGGCCAGTAGCGGACCAGGTCGTACAGGTAATCGGTGGTCGGGTCGGAGGTGAGGCGCAGGCTCACCCTGCCCTGGCCGAGCTGAGTGATCAGGCGCTCGCCGCCGTCCTGGGTCAGCGAGACCACGGCCAGCTTGGTCTTGGAGCTGGCGTCGAAGTAGCGCCCGGGCTCGTTGTTGACGATCGCGAGCACCGCCGCGCCCGCCTTCTCGGCCGCCTTCACCTGGTCGTCGAGGTCGTCACGGCGTACCACCGCAATCTTGTCCTTGACGTTGACCTTGGCGAAGTCGGCGGTGGTGCCGTCACCGGCGAAGACAGCCTCGAGCTGACGGGTGCCCTCGGCCGGAATGGTCGACCCGGAGATCAGCAGGAGGTCGTCGTAGGAGTCGCCGATCGAGATCAGCGGCTCGGTCTTGCGCCAGCGGGCCGTCACCGACATCTTGCCGTCGCGGGCCTTCTGGCCGGGCGTGACCCAGATGCTGTCGTAGTAGCGGGGAATGATGAACGCGTCGGTGGCCTTGGCCGTGTCGCCCAGCTCGCGGTGGTAGTCGAGGCGCAGCTCGGCGGTGGCCGACGCCTTGGGCGTGATCGCCTGGACCTCACGGGTGGTGGAGGCCTTCAGCTCGACGGCGGTGTCCTTCTCGACGACGACCGTGGGCGCGCTGACCAGCGCCATGCCCCGGGAGTTGGGGCCGTGGGTGCCCTCGACGTCGCCCCACATCCACACCGCGTAGCGGCCGTCCGGCACGAGCACGTCGATCGGGCGGCCGTCGAGGGTGAGGAAGTTGTAGTAGGCGCCCGCCGGGTCGCCCTCGCGCAGCATCATGATCTCACCGGGCATGGGCTCGCCGCCGCGGCCGGTGGGCGTGATGGTCAGGTGCCGCGGCTGATCCTCGGTGCTGATGCCGACGATGGTGTCGACCCGGACGCCGGCGCCGGTGGCGACGACGCTGCCGGTGAACCGGCCCTTCTCCGCCGTGCGGCTGAGGTCGACCGAGACCTTGACCGAGGCGGTGCCGTTGGCCGGCACGGTCACCCGCGGCTTGTCGATGGTCGCGACGTCGAGACCGGTGATCTCCAAATCAAGATCAACGGCGGAGGGGCCGGTGTTGGTGTACGTGATCTGGCGCTCGACGATGCCCGACGGCTCGTCCTGCAGCGGGTGGATGCCGAGGTAGGCCGAGGCCGTGGCGAAAACGGTCGCCTTCGCGGTGGCGGCGATGTCGAGGCGGCCGCTGCCGGCCTCGTAAACGCTGTAGTCGGGGGTCTCCTTGGCCGTGCTGACCAGGGCGTCCTTGAGCTGCGAGCCGGTCCAGCCGGGGTGCTGGGCGGCGAGCAGGACGGCGGCGCCGGCGACGTGCGGCGTGGCCATCGAGGTGCCGGAGGCGGCGGTGTAGAGCTCGTTCACCGGCTGGCCCATGGTCGTGCCGGCGGCGCGGGCCGCCACGATGTCGACGCCGGGCGCGGTGATCTCCGGCTTGAGCGCGCCGTCGACGAAGCGCGGGCCGCGGCTGGAGAAGTCGGCCAGGTGGTCGTCGGCGTCGACCGCGCCCACGGTCAGGGCGGCGTCGGCGGCGCCGGGCGACCCGACGGTCGTCTCGGTGGGCCCGCTGTTGCCGGCCGCGATGACGAACAGGGCACCGGTCTCGGCGCTGAGCTCGTTGACGGCCACGCTCATCGGATCGGTGCCGTCGGTCGGGTCACCGCCGAGGCTCATGCTGATGACCTTGGCCTTGCGCTCCCGCGCGGCCCACTCCATCCCGCTGATGATCCAGGAGTCCTGCCCGGAGCCGCCGTTGTCGAGCACCTTGCCGATCTCGAGGTCGGCGCCCGGCGCGACACCCCGCTCCTTGCCGCCGGCACCGGCCCCGGAGCCGGCGATGGTGGAGGCCACATGCGTGCCGTGCCCGTGCCCGTCGGTGACGTCCTCACCCGGCACGAAGCTCTGGCTCGACTCGATACGCCCGGCCAGATCCGGGTGCCCGGCGTCGACACCGGTGTCGAGCACGGCGACGTCGACGCCCTCGCCGGTGTTCCCGCCCGCCCACACTTCCGGCGCGCCGATCTGGGCCACGCTGTCGGCCAGGTCGGCGTGCACCTTGCCGTCCAGCCACACCTTGGTGATGCCGTGGGCGAAGCCGGTCGTCGTCTTGGCTCGTGCGGCGGCCGGCGCGGCGGCGGTCAGCGACGTCCAGAAGTCCGCGTCGCGCTCGGTGTTCACGGCGCTGCCGTGGATGCTCGGCAGCGCACGCACTTCGGTGCTGCCCTCGGGCAAAGCGCCGGCGATCCGCTTGGCGGCCGAGTCGGCGTAGCCGAGGATGACCGGCAGCCGATCGGTGGCGGCGTCGCCGTAGCCCTCGCGCAGCAGATAGGTCACGTTGAACAGTCGCTTGTCGAGCAGCCCGGCGCCGACATAGGGAAGGGCGCTCTCCGGGTAGACGTAGGTGTCCGGCCCGACAGTGGTGATGTGCGCACCGACCTGCTCGCCGCCGGGCCCCTGCACGGTGGTGACACCGGGCCGGACGGTCACCTTGTCACCAGTGATCAGCGTGATCGTCGTACCGGCCGACGTCGCGGCCGGCCCGGCGGGCGCGGGCGCTGCTGCTGCTTGTGCGTGGGCGGGCACCGGCGGGGTCACTGCCAGCGCGGTCACGGCCGCCACGATGAGCGGCACGGACCTGCCGAAGGGGGATTGCGTCAACGGAACACCTCGACTCGATCAGAGGCCTGAAGTGCCGTTGACGCTACGACAGCCTTGATCGATATCGAGTTCGTCGATCAACCCTGTTAACAACCTCGAAACCAAATGCGTAGCCTGAAGAAACAAACGCGCCGCGCGCTTTCAGACTCGCCGACGGAGACGGCGCTAACTGGCCAGCCCAAACTCAGCGACTTCGCCGGCGTCGGGGCCACCCGGGCGCCCTCTTCAACCTCCGCCCGGTCAGCGGCGCCGGGAAAGAACTCATCGAGGAAGTCTTCACGGTGTTCCACTGCCCAGACTTGTCGCCGGCCACCAATAGGACCGCGTTGCGAGCCCGATCGAAGATGAACAGAATCCGTACCTCCGTCGCCCCGGCCGAGCCCGGACGAAGCTCCTTCAAGTTGTGCAGAGGTGAGCCCTTGATCCGGTCGACCAGTGGCCTACCGAGCCGCCGATTCCCGCCGGAACCACTCGTCCTCGGCTCGCGCCTCCAGCAGCAAGTTCAGCGGCGAGGTGCCGTCGGGGATGACGCATGACGGGACGGTGACCGACCGTTCGCCGCATCAACGGAAGCATTCGCCATGCTCCATGACTATAGGCGTGGGACTACCAGGAAGAACGGCTCAGCCGGGCTCGGACTCGTGGCCGGCCGGGTGGGTGCGCAGGAGGCCCTCGTAGGCTCGCTCGGCTGTCATGTCGCCGGTGATCACTTGGTGGATCGTGCGGGTGATGGGCATGGGGAGGTTGTGGCGGTCGGCCAGCTGGACTGCCGCGTGGACGGTTTTGACGCCCTCGGCCACCTGGCCCATCTCGGCCAGGATCTCGTCCAGGCTGCGGCCGCGGCCCAGCTGCTCGCCCACGTAGCGGTTGCGGCTGTGCGGGCTGATGCACGTCGCCACCAGGTCGCCCATGCCGGCCAGGCCGGCCAGCGTGCTCGGCTCGCCGCCCAGGGCCGCCGCCAGTGTGGTCAGCTCGGCCAGGCCCCGGGAGATCACGCCGGCCCGGGTGTTGTCGCCGACGCCCAGGCCCTGGGCGATGCCCGTGGCGATCGCCACGACGTTCTTCAGGGCGCCGCCCACCTCGCAGCCGATCACGTCGTGGTTGGTGTAGACGCGCAGCAGGCCGCGGCGGAAGACCCGCTGGATCTCGGCGGCGACCGTCAGGTCCTCCGTGGCGATCACGGTGGCCGCCGCCATGCCGGCCATGATCTCTTTGGCCAGGTTGGGGCCGGTCAGCGCGGCGGCCGGATGGCCGGGCAGCACCTCCTTGATGACCTCGGTCATCCGGCGCAGCGAGTCGCGTTCGAGGCCCTTGCTCAGGCTCACCACCGGGATCCACGGGTGCAGGTCGGGCTTCACCTGTTCCAGCGTGGCGCGGAACGCTCCCGTGGGCACACCCACCACGAGCAGCTCGGCGTGGGCGGCCGCCTCGGCCAGGTCGGCGGTGGCGCGGAGCCGGCCCGGCAGCGGGAAGCCCTCGAGGTAGCGCTCGTTGGTGTGCTTGACGTTGATCTCCTCGGCCGCGGCCGGGTTGCGCGCCCAGATCAGCGACTCGTGATCACGGCGGGTGAGCACGGACGCGACCGTGGTGCCCCAAGAGCCCGCGCCCAGCACGGTGATCCGCATAGTTCCTCTTTCGCCGTCACCCCAGTCGGTACAGTATGGCGCCGTCGATCTGCTCGCGGGTGATGCCGAGCATGTCGACCGGGCGGTCGGGCACGCCCGCCCACGGGGTTCCGCCCAGCCATTCGGGCAGGACGACGACCGATTTGATGCCGTACGCCCGCAGCACGTCGATGCTCGTGCGGTCCGGGAAGGTCTGGCTGATCGAGCGGATCCGCTCCTGGGCGGCCGGAACGAAGGTGACGACGCCGTTGGGAATGCGCGGGAACCCGTTCGTGGTCCACAGCATGATGGACATCTCGAGACTGCCGCCGCTGGGCAGCACCAGGATCGGCTCCTGGGCGGCCGCCATCGCGGCCGGGTAGCGCAGCACCTCGGGGTGCGCGGTCCGGTTGACGCCCTCGACGGTGACCAGCACGAGCGGGATCAGCAGGGCGAGCCGCAGCACGACGAACTTCCCGCGGGCCAGGACCCCGGACCGCCAGGGCGCGATCGACTTCGCCTGGGCGACGAAGGCGCTGACCGCGCCGGCGGCCAGGACGGCCAGCAGCAGCGAGCTCCACAGGGTCATCCGCCCGGGTGTGCGCAGGGCCGCCCAGCCCGGCAGATGTTTGGACAGCGTCAGGTAACCCGGGTCGCCGTTTCCGGGCAGGGTCGCGCCGAGCGTCAGCACCACCGCCACCACGACGCCGAGGGCCAGCAGCACCCGGTGCCGGACCCGGAAGACCGAGACGAACAACCCGACCGTGGCCAGCGCGATCAGGGTCACGCCGGCCAGCAGCGCCATCTCCGGCGGCCACATCAGGTCGGCCCGGGCCCCGGCGTGCCGGGCACCCCACAGCCAGGACGACTCGGGCGCGATGAACAGGCCCCGCCAGGGCGGCGAGTACATCTCGGTCCAGTTCAGCCCGCGGTCGGCCTGCGGGTGGAGCTCGACGATGCGGGAGTAGGCGATACCCATGTAGAGGGTGGCGGCCCCGAAGACCAGCCCGCCGGCCAGATCGGCCACCAGCAGCCGGCGCCCGAAGGGCGCACGGCCGCGCCGCCACCGGGCCCAGCCGTAGAACCCGGCCACGACCAGGCAGAGGCCGATCATCACATACGCGAAGGGCAGCCCGATCGCGAGCCCCAGGGTGATCTGCCAGGCGGCCACCAGCCAGCCGGCCAGCGCCCACCACGGGCTGTGCCGCTCGGGGCGATGGCCTCTCCGCAGCGACCAGCCGTGCCCGCGAGCGATCATGGCGAGGCTCAGCGCGATGCCGCCGGTCGAGATGACGTTCATGTGCCCGGCGTGGGCGAGCCGCCACGGCGCGAACGCCCACGCGATGCCGGCCACCGCCGCGCCGAGCGGATGCGCACCGAGCTGGCGGGTCAGGGCGTACGCGCCGATGAAGGCGAGCGCGTGCAGCAGCACGTACAGGATGTTGTAGCGCAGGACGGCGTCGTCCATGCCCGAACCGATCATGCCGAACGGCATGTAGCCGAGGACGGTGTCGGTGAAGGCCAGCGAGTACGTGTCCGGGTAGAACGTGTTCGAGTCCCACAGATGCCAGGGATCGGTCAGCAGCGCGTGCCCGCCCCAGGCGATCTGCCAGGCGAACAGGGCCGGGTCGCCGATGTCGCCGGGCACGGTGTGCCGCGGGTCGCGCATCGTCGGCCAGGTCAGCGCCACGGCGAGCGCCAGCCCGCCGAGGATCACCAGGATCCACTCACGACGCGCCCACAGCCGTCTCAGCACGCCCGGCGCCGCCGTGGGCTCCTCCGCGTTGCCGCTGTCGGCCTGCTCGCCGCCGACCTCCGCGGTGGCTGTCTCACTCACCCGGGCCCCCGAAATTCCACTGGACACTACCGATAGCGAAAGCATTGTCACACATCGATGTGGGAATACTGACGTGTGGATGTGTTGACGGGACTGCTGGACGGGGCGCGTGCCCGCGGGGCGTTTCTGTTGCGGTCGGTGCTCGATCCGCCGTGGGGTCTCCGGATCCAGGACGGGTCGCCATTGTCGCTCATCACCCTGGTGCGCGGGGAGGCCTGGATCCGGCGGGAAGGCGAACCCGACGCGCGGATCGGGGTCGGTGATGTCGCGGTGGTGAGCGGGATCCAGCCGTACGACATGGGGGACCGGCCCGGACGCCCAGCGCAAGTGATCATCCATCCGGGGCAACGCTGCGAAGCAGCGGATGGCACGGAAATGCGCATGACCGGACAAGGGGTGCGAACCTGGGGTGCGGCGCCCGACGGCGCGACCATCATGATCAGCGGAACCTACCAGATGCACAGCGAGGTCGGCCGGCGCCTGCTCGCAGCGCTGCCGGGGGTGCTCGTGCGGACGGCCGGGCAGGGCGATCGGGCTTTGATCGATTTGCTCGTACGCGA
This sequence comes from Paractinoplanes atraurantiacus, assembly GCF_900215205.1. Classification (GTDB taxonomy): domain Bacteria; phylum Actinomycetota; class Actinomycetes; order Mycobacteriales; family Micromonosporaceae; genus Actinoplanes; species Actinoplanes atraurantiacus. The sequence goes on along the minus strand of NZ_OBDY01000008.1, from coordinate 295,350 downwards.
GATGAACGGCACCGAGCCGGCCCAGGATCTCGTGCTCGACCGGCTGCTCGACCTCACGCTCGTGTCGGTGCTGCGGTCCTGGCTGTCCTCGCCGAACGAGGAAAAACCGGGGTGGCTGCGGGCGCAGGGCGACCCGGTGGTGGGTCCCGCCCTGCGCTTGATGCACGACGACCCGGCGTACGGCTGGACGGTCTCCTCCCTGGCCTCGAAGGCCGGCGCCTCCCGCGCGGCGTTCGCGCGACGCTTCACCGAGGTCGTCGGCGAGCCGCCGATGGCCTACCTGGCGGGCTGGCGCCTCACGGTCGCGGCCGACCTGCTGCGGCAGAGCGACGCGACCCTGGAGGCGGTGGCCCGCCAGGTCGGCTACGGCAGCGCGTTCTCGCTGAGCAACGCCTTCAAACGCTTCTACCGGACAAGCCCTCAGGATTACCGGCGGCGCGAGGTCACACCAGCAGTCGCGACTTGATCGCGGCGAGGTCGGCGCCGGTGAGCATCAGCCCCTGGCGCAGGTAATTGTCGAAGCTGCCATAGATGTAGTTCACCTGGGCGAACGCGGCCCGCAGCCAGGACACCTCGACGGCGTCACTCCGGCCCAGATAGGTGTTGCTGGCCAGGAAGTCCTGCTCCACGGTGGCCCGCGGGACGCCGAGCAGGGTGAGCAGCACGGCCGTGGCCCAGCCGGTGCGGTCCTTGCCGGCGCTGCAATGGAAGACGAGGCCGCCGTTCGTGTGCCCGACGGCGTAGAGCACGTCGTGGAAGGCGTAGTCGGCGCCGACGAAGTTCACCATGAACGGATAGCCGATCGACTGGCCCAGATCCGACGAGCCGGAGAACAGCCCGGCGGCGAGCGCGGCGGCCAGCGTGGCGGCCGCGTCCTTGTGGAAACGCAGGCCGTGCGCGAGCGAGACGACGTCGGCGACCTGATAGGTGACGCCGGCCGGCACCTTGTCCGGCTCCTGCGAGCGCTCCGAGATGTTGCGCAGGTCGATGTCGAGGGTGATGCCGAGCCCGGTGATCACCTGCTGCTCGGCCGCGGTGAGATTGCTCAGCTTGTTCGAGCGGAAGACGACGCCGGTACGAACGGTGTGGCCGTCCGCCGTCGTGTAGCCGCCGACGTCGCGGAAATTCGCGGCCGAGGCGAGCCTGACATCGGCGTGGGCGGGAGTGGTGAGGCCGCCCACGGCGACGGTGACGGCGAGGGCGGTGGCGAGGAAAGCACGACGCTTCATGCCGTTATCCAAAGCGGCGCAAGTGACGCCTTTCTATCTCTCAGGCGTCGCGGGCATGTCTATCGGCCGCCCCAGGGAGCGGCTGCGGCCGCGGAACTCGGCCAGGACGACGCCGTCGGCGCGGGTGACTGTCACGTCGTACAAGCCGGAGCGGCCCCGGCGGGCGCGCTCGACGGCGTGGGCGCGCAAGCGGTCGCCGGCGTGGCTCGCCTCGAGGAAGGTGATGTCGAAGCCGGCGGCGACCGTGATCTCGCCGTACGTGTTGCAGGCGACCGAGAACGCGGTGTCGCAGAGGGTGGCCAGCAGGCCGCCGTGCAGCAGGTCGTAGCCGTTGACCATGTCGTCGCGGACCGTCATGGCGACGACCGCGCGGCCGGGGCCGGCCTCCTCGAGCTCCATGCCCAGCGCCTTGCTGGCCCTGTCCTGGCCGAACATGACCTCCGCGCCCCGGCGGGCGAGGTCGGTCATCAGGCGCTGGCCGCGGCGGCCTGGGCCTGCCACATGGCGATCTGGACGCCGACCACGAAGATCTGGATCGGCAACGGCATGCCGGGCAGGTCGGCCTCGACGCTGCCGGACCAGGTGCTCGTCCGGCGCAGCGAGCCCACCTTCACTCCGGCCGAGAGCAGATCCTGCTGGGTGCCCCACACCGAGGTGCGGCGGAACTCGTAGACGAGGCCGCCGGCGTGCACCGACCAGTTCTTGCGGCCGGCCCGTTGCACGTGGGCGACCTGGTTGCCGGCCTGGTCTAGCATCGTGAACCGGCTGCCCCAGGCGTTCGACCGCACGGTGAACCGATGGCCGTCGACCTCGAAATCGCCGCCGGAGCGCCACCACGACGGGTCCCACTGGGCGACCTCACGGCCGTCGGCGACCATCCTGTACTGGCCGCGCCACATGCTCTTCTTCTCGGCGGTCAACATGCCCCGAGGTTAGACGGGCCGCGCCAGGGCCGCATGACCGTTCGGCCTGCGTGCGGTAGCCGATCGGCTCACGGCTATGTTGATCGCCGCGAATTCAAGAACGGGGATATAGAGCATGAAAATCCGACTTATCACTGGCGTCTCGGTCGTCCTGGCGTCGACGCTGGCCCTGACCGCGTGCGGCAGCAAGAGCGACGACGCCGCGAGCGACACCAAGGCGGCGGCGCCGGCCTCGTCCGCCCCGGCCGCCGGCGCGCTCGACGCGCTCACCGGCCAGCAGATCCTCGACAAGGCCAAGACCGCCCTCAAGTCGGCGAAGTCCTACCACGTCGCCGGCAGCATGACCGAGGACGGCGACAAGACCACCGTCGACCTCAAGATCGCCGGCAACGACGTGATCGGCTTCATCCAGACCAAGGAGGGCAAGATCGAGCTGCTCTCCGTCGGTTCGCAGCGCTTCTTCCGGCCCAGCTCGGAGTTCTGGACCGCGCAGGGCGCCGACGGCAAGACCATCGCGCAGGTCATCGGCAAGCGGTGGGTCAAGATCGACGCGAAGGACACGGACACCGCCTCCATGTTCGCCATCACGAACATGGAGGAGATCCTCGAGCCCGAGGGCACTGTCGAGAAGGCCGGCACCAAGCAGATCGACGGCAAGCAGGCCCTCGGGCTGACCGACACCGTGGAAGGCAAGGGCGGCGTCCTCTACGTGGCCGCCGAGGGCGAGACCTACCCGCTGCGCCTGGACGGCCCGACCGCCGCCGACGGCAGCCTGGCCTTCACCGAGTACGGCGAGACCTTCGCCGACATCAAGGCCCCGGTCGCCGCCGACGTCTTCGACATGAAAAACCTCGGCAAGTAGCTCAGCCGACCCGCGTGATCACCGCGCGGCGGATCAGGAACTTGCCGGGCTCGCGGACCTGCTCGAAGGCGGCGTTGTTGAGCAGGACGCAGCTGCCGGAGGTGGTCTCCACCTTCACGGTGATGCTCTTGTTGTTGTCCAGGTTCGTCACCTTGAGGACCGTGCCGAGCGGGAAGGTGCCGCTCGACGCGAACGGCGCGCCGGCCTCGCCCGACAGGGTGACGGTCGAGCCCTTGCAGACGACCTCGCCGGCCCCAGCTGCCGGCGGGGTCGCGGGCTTGGCCGGGGCCTTTGTCGTGGGGGCGACGGTCGGCGCGGCCACGGGCACCTCCGCGGCCACGTCGGCGTCGCAGCCCGCGACCTGGCGGCGCTGGTTGATCAGGTCGACGACGGCCTGGCGGTTGGCGATCCGCGCTGAAGACTGCGCGTCGGGCGCGGCCCGCTGACCGGCGATGAACTGAAGGTTCTGCCGCAGCGCCTGGTCGAGACCCACGCAGTTCTCCCCCGCGCTGCTCAGCCCGGTGCCGACGGCGAACGCGCCGCCCGCGAGCACCACCGCCGACGCTCCGAGCACGACCTTGCGGGACACCTTGTTTCGCCGGCGGATCGGGTACATCGCTTCGCTCCTCAGTTGTTCGACCGTCTCGATCAACAACTACGGGCGTGGGTTTGCACAGGATGAAAATCGAACCTTAAACATCCTTAAAAGGCGCATCATCGATGCATGGGCAGGCGAGCCGTCGCTGTCGTGGCACTGGTCTTCCTGGTGCCCGCCGCCCCCGTCCACGATCCGTTCGGCGGCGGCGAGGTGGCCAACCACTCCCCCTGGTACGTCCGGATCTCCCACTTCCCGGCCGAGACGTGGCTGCGCCCGTACGAGCTCTCGGCCCAGTTCCCGCCCTTCCGCGACACCGACGCCTTCGAGGCCCCGGCCAACTGCGTGACCACGGCCGTCACCTGGATCGGCCCGATCACGAGGGGCCCGTTCCGCTACGACCGCCTGGGCCAGGACAGCCTCTGGGTCCCGATCGCCAACACCCAGGCCGTCGACGTCATAGCGATGAGCTGCTGACCTGCTCCCACGCCGCACCGATCATCCGCGCCGCGAAGCCGGCCAGCTCCTCGCTCTCGAAGTCGCGGCGGCCGGCCACCCACCCGGCGGTGTCGCTGAGCCCGGGCCGCAGCGACTGCTCCGACAGGAAGCGGCGCAACGCCCGGCCCACCTCGTCCCGCCGCTCCGTCGACAGCCTTCCGGCCAGCTCGGCCACGGCCCGGAACGCCCGCGGCACCACGATCAGCGCGTCACCCTCGGGAAAGCGGACGCCGTCGAACTCCGTACCGTCAAATTCCGCGTATTTGAAGTCATCGGACAAAAACGTCACATTTCGTAGTACGGAGGGATGGACGCGACCCAGGAAGCGCACATCGCGCAGCCGTCCCGTGAACCGGCACCCCTCGAACGTGCACCCGGTGAACTCGACCCGGCTCAGCGCGGGAAAAGTCACGTCCCGGAACAGCGTCCGCTCGGCCGCGAAATGCGGCAGCTTGGCCCCGGTCAGGTCGACCCGCTCCCAGCGGGCCCCGGCGACCAGGACGTCACGCAGGACCGTGCGCACCATGGTCGAGTCGGTGACCGCCCCACCGAGGACGACGGTGCGCGACAGATCGGCCCCGTCGAAAGAGCACCGCTCGAAACAAATGTCCTCGTATGTCACGTCGGACAGTGCTCCCTCACGAGGCTTCCCCGGCCTCGGGGCAGCGGATCAGGGCAGGTGGATGTCTCAACCGCATATCGATGAAGCCCAGGTGTGATGGTCACTGCACTTGTATCGCGGCAGGTTAGAAAGGATCGGCCCGGGGGAAGTCATGCCTGATGATCATCTGGGGGGAACGATGAGCGCGAGCTTGGACCGACGGAGGACTGCCGTCCGGCAGCGGCAACTACTGCTGGCACTGGAGCAGTGGGGGCCGGAGTACGTGGGCCGGGTGACCCAGGCGACCGACGACGAGATGGCGTGGCTGAAAAAGCACGGCGTGCCGGCCACGACCGTGCGGGACGCCGCCCAGTGGGACGAGCTTCGGCGCGTACGGGGTCAGCAGGCCAACGCCGCCGCCAGCGCGGCCTTCAGCTCCGGTGACTACGCGCGGGCACGCGATCTCATCGACGAGGCCCGGGCGTTCGGCGCCGTCCGCGAGACCGAGTGGCAGCATCTGCACGAGTTCATCGACAGCAAGGCGGGGCCGGAGACGGTGGCCGACATTCCGGCCGCGGCCTGACATTTCTTAGCTTTAGGCTTTCGCTGCCGATTTCTCCCTTCATGAAGGGAGCCTGGGCCCTCGCGGCCGCCGTCGCGGAAGTCGTGCTGATCGTGCTCGGCACGCACGCCGGGTTCCCGTGGCCGCTGGTGTGGGCGCCGGCCGTCGTCGCGCTCGCGCTGGCGGTCGCCGGTTTCCGCGCGGTCGCGGTCACGAGCGCCGGGGCTCTGCGGACGTTCTGGCGGCGGCTCACCGTCGCCATGGGCTTCGTGCTGGCGGCGGCGCTGAGTCAGGTCGCCGACCTGGCCACGGCGACCTGGTCCGGCATGCCGCCGATCGGGGCCAGGACCCTCCTGCTGTACGTCGTGGGCACCGTCCTCGCCATCTCGGCGCTGCTCCGTCTGCCGAGCGGCGGCCGCAGCTGGCGCCAGATCACCACGGCCGTCCTCGACGTCGCCGTGGTGGCGGTGACCGCGGGCATCGCCGGCTCGGAATACCTGGACTGGTTCATCGACAAGTTCGGCGTCGGCGTCTCGGCCTGGTGGCTGAACATCGCGATGATGGCGATCGCGGTGGCCGGCGTCATGGTCGTCGTCAAAATCATGTCGGCCCGGCAGAGCCCGGTCCCCCGCGCCGCCCTGTGGTGGCTGGCCCCGATCGGCCTGGCGGGCCCGCTCTCCACGGTCCTGATGACCCTGCTCCTGCCCTGGCCCCACCTCAACGGCAGCGCCGCCGTCCTGCCCTTCGTCGGCCTTTTCGGTGTCATGGCCGCCCACCGCGCCGCGAACGGCTCGGCCTGGGCGCTGCGCCGCACCGCGAACAGCTCGACCTGGGGGCTGCGCCGCACCGCGAACGGCTCGGCCCCGGTGGTGCGCGGGACCGCGAACGGCTCGGCCCCCGTGGTGCGCGGGACCGCGAACGGCTCGGCCCCCGTGGTGCGCGGGACCGCGAACGGCTCGGCGCAGCCCAAGCGCGGCACCGCGATTCCGCTGGTGGCCACCGGCCTGACCAGCGTTCTGCTGGCCACCGTCTATCTGCGCGAGGGCCACCTGAGCACGGCCCAGGTCGCCGGCACCACCCTGCTACTGCTCCTGGTCGTGGCCCGCCAGGCGGTGGCCCTGGCCGAGAACGCCACCCTGCTCGACACGGTCGCCCACCGGGCGGCACACGACGACCTGACCGGCCTCTACAACCGCCGCCACTTCACCGAATCCGTGGCCCCGGGTCACACCGTCGTGCTGATCGACCTGCGGGAGTTCCGCGCGATCAACGACGGCCTCGGCCCCGACGCCGGCGACGCGCTGCTGATCGCCTTCGCCGACCGCCTCACCGCCCTGGCCGGCCCCGACGCGACGGTCGCCCGCCTCGGCGGCGACGAGTTCGGCGTGCTCCTGCCCCGTTCGCCGCACTCATCCGCCACTTTTTCAACGGACATTTCCGATTTATCCGGAGGAAGGGCGCGGAGCTCGGTGGCGCGGGGGTTGGAGGCGCGGGGGTTGGAGGCGCGTGGGTCGGAGGCGCGGCGCTCGGAGGCGCAGGGCTCGGAGGCGCGGGGGTCGAAGGCGCGGGGGTCGAAGGCGCGGGGGTCGAAGGCGCGGGGGTCGGAGGCGCAGGGCTCGGAGGCGCGGCGCTCGGAGGCGCAGGGCTCAGTGACGCCGGGCTCGGCGACGCCGGGCAAGGTAGCGCCGGGCTCGGCGCCGGCCGACTTCGCTGGGCTGCTTGTCGCGGCCACGGCGGAGCCGCTTCGGGCGGCCGGGCACGACATGATCGTTGAGGTTTCGGTCGGTATCGGGGACGACTACCGGGAGGCCGAGGTCGCCCTGCGCGAGGCGGCCGGTGGCCTGGTCGTGCGCTATGACGCCTCGCTCGAGCGTGAACTGCGCCAGCGGGCCACCCTCGCCGCCGACCTGCGCCGGGCACTCAACCAGGGCGAGTTCCACCTGCTCTACCAGCCTGTGGTCACGCTGCCGCACGGCGAGATCTACGGCGTCGAGTCCCTCGTACGCTGGACCCTGCCCTCCGGCGAGATCGTCTCCCCGGCCGACTTCATCCCGGTCGCCGAGGACACCGGCCTCATCGTCGAGCTGGGCGCCTGGATCATCGACACCGCCTGCGCCCAGGCCGCGGCCTGGCCCGGCCTGCACTCGGTCGCGGTCAACGTCTCGGCGCGGCAACTGCTCGACCCGGCCCTTCCTGATCTTGTGGCTTCGGCGCTCGCCCGTCACGGCGTACCCCCCAAGCAATTGACCGTCGAGATCACCGAGACGGCGGTCTTCGGCGGCGGCCGCGCGCTCGCCACCGTCAAGGCCCTGTCGGCGCTGGGTGTCAGCATCGCGCTCGACGACTTCGGCACCGGCCACTCGTCGCTGGGCCTGCTGCGCACCTGCCCGGTCGACGTCATCAAGGTCGACAAGTCGTTCGTCGACGGTCTCGGCGGCGCCCCCGAGCAGGAGGCCGTCGTGACCGCCCTGACCGGCATCGCCACCACGATGGGCCTGCGCACGGTGGCCGAAGGTGTGGAGACCGCGGCTCAGGCCGAGCGCCTGCACCAGCTCGGATATCGCCACGTGCAGGGCTTCCATTTCGCCCGCCCGCTGCCCGCCGCGGCCGTCAGCGACCTGCTGGCACAAGATCAGCGGGCTGCGGCTTAGGCGCCAGCACGATCAGCGCCACCCCGGCCGCGATCACCACGGTGGCGAGGATCGTCCGCACGGTCAGCGGCTCGTCGAGGATCCACCAGCCGAGAAGGACGGCCACGACCGGGTTCACGAACGCATAGGTGCCGGCTATCTGCGGGGCGGTGTTCTTCAACAGCCAGGTGTACGCCGTGTAGGCCACCAGACTGCCGAAGACGATCAGATAGGCCACCGCCAGCGCCGAGCGGCCGGTGACCTCGATCCGCTCCCACTCGCCGGTGGCGCCGGACAGCACGGTCAGGATCGCGCCGGCGCACAGCATCTGGGTCGCGCTGGCCATCAGGGCGGACTGCGGCTTGGGCGCGTGGCCGGCGTAGACCGTGCCCAGACCCCAGCACAGGGCGGCGGCGAGCGCGACCGCGATCGCCACGGCGTCGCCGCCACCCTGCGGCCGGGCCAGCAGGGTCACCCCGGCGAACCCGGCGGCCAGGCCCAGCGCCACCGGCCAGGTGACCTTCTCCCGGTCGACCACCCGGCGGCCGAGCACGATCCAGAGCGGGATGCTGGCCAGGAACAACGCGGTGATGCCGGAGGACAGCCACTGTTCGGCCCACGCGGCGCCGCCGGTGCCGGCGGGGAGCAGCAGACCGAGGACGGCGCCGGCCCGCCACTGCGTACGGTCGGGATGCGGCACCTTGCGGTAGCGGCAGTACGCGTAGAGCAGCGCCCCGGCGACGAAGAAGCGGAAGGCGTTCATCGTCAGCGGCGGCACGCCCTCCAGGCCCACCTTCTGCGCCAGATAGGTGGAGCCCCAGACGACGTACACGATGAGCAGTGGTCCGGCGAAGGTCATACCTGTCCGGTACCCGCCCCGGAGTGGCAGCTTTGCCATGAGAGCCGCAGTTCGTGCCATCCTGGGAGGCATGACGGATGTCGCCGTGGTCGTCGCCGAGCCGGTGCCCGCGTTCGAGCTCGGCATCGCCAGCGAGATCTTCGGGCTGGCCCGGGTCGACCCGGAGCTGCCGCGCTACCGCTACGAGGTGTGCGCCGAGACGCCCGGCCCGCTGCGCACCTCGACCGGCTTCCTGATGACACCGACCGCCGGGCTCGGCCACCTCGACCGGGCCGACCTGATCATCGTGACCGGGGCCGGCCCGCCGGTGCCGCCGCCCTCACCCGAGCTGGTGACGGCGCTGCGCCGGGCCGCCGACCGGGGCGCGACGGTCGCCGCCCTGTGCACGGGCGCGTTCACGCTGGCCGCGGCCGGCCTGCTCGACGGGCGCACGGCGACGACCCACTGGGCGTACACGGATGATCTGGCCGCCCGGTTTCCGCGCGTCACCGTCGACGCCGACCGGATCTACGCGGTGGACGGCCCGATCGCCACCAGCGCCGGGGCGTCGGCCGCGATCGACCTGTGCCTGCACCTGATCCGCCGCGACCACGGCGCCGACATCGCGAACCGGGTCGCCCGGGAGATGGTCGTGCCGGCCCACCGCAGCGGCGGCCAGGCCCAGTTCTCCCGGCGGCCGGTGACGCCGAACGACCCCGGGCCGACCCTGGCCGAGCTGCTCGACTGGGCGGCCGACCACCTGGACGCCGACCTGTCGGTGAACGCCCTGGCCGTCCGGGCCGCCATGTCGCCGCGCACGTTCATCCGGCACTTCACGGCCGCGACCGGCGCGACGCCGGCCGCGTGGGTGCGGGAGCAACGGGTCCGCCGCGCCGAGCAGCTGCTGGAGCGGGCCGGCACGACGATCGCCGCAGTGGCCCGCCGGTGCGGTTTCGGCAGCCTGGACACTTTGCAGCGCCACTTCCGCCGAACCCGGGGCGTCAGCCCCGAGGCCTACCGCGCAGCGTTTCGGGATCGGTGAAAGCGGCTCAGCTCGCGGGCGCCGGCTCCGGTGCGGCGGTCGCAGCCGGGAACGCCTGTCCCAGCGCGATCGCGGCGGCATGGAGGTAGGCGCGGTCGCCGCTGGCTACATACTGGGCGCGCAGGCGGGCGGCGATCTCGTTCGCGGTGGCCGAGCGGGAGTCGGCGTCAATAGTCCTGAACATGGTCACACTTTCTCGATCAGATCGGACCATGATGCTCGGTGGAACTCTTCCCGGCATCAGCCGAAACGGTGATGGTCAACAAGACCAACGGCCGATGTCCGGACGGTGCCCACGGCGCGGTTCTGATCACGGCCATAGAACGAATCGGCGCCTTCGACGGTGACGGCCGCCGCGTCAGGCGGCCGACGCTCGATAGATGTCCCCGATCGCCTTGTCGAGCACCCGGTTGAACTCGGCGTCGCTCTGGTCCCGGCGCAGATCCTGGGTCAGCGCCCGCGAGAAACTGGCGATCAGCCCGCGGTTGCGCGCGAGCCGCTCGTCGGCCTCGGCCTGCGTGTAGCCGCCGGAGAGCGCGACCACGCGCAGCACCTTGGGGTGCGCGATCAGCCCCGCGTAGAAGTCGTCCTGGCTCGGAATCGACAGCTTGAGCATCACCTGCCGCCCGTCCGGCACACCCGCCAGCCGGTCGACGATGCCGGCCAGCAGCAGCTCCTCGGCCGCCGCCTTGCCGCCGCTGTGAATGTCGACCTCGGGCTCGATGATCGGCACGAGCCCCGCGTCCAGAATCCGCCCGGCATAGTCGAACTGCTGATCGAGCACCGCCGCGACGCCCCCGCGGTCGGGCCCGGCGATGAACGACCGCATCTTCGTCCCGAACACCCCGCGGCGCGTCGCCCGCTCGAGCAGCCCGTCGAGCCTGGTGAACGGCTTCATCAGCCGCACGCCGTCCTTCTCCGCGGCCAGCCCCTCATCGACTTTCACAAACGGCACAACCTGCTTGCGACCCCAGAGGTACGCCGGCACGGCCACCCCGTCGACCTCACGCTCCATCGTCTGTTCGAACAGGATCGCCGCCAGCACCCGATCCCCACCGAACGCCGGCGCCGAGATGATCCGCGCCCGGAACTCGTGCATGAGATCGAACATCTGATCATCATCCGAGTACGCCGACTCCGCCACCCCGTACTGCTCGAGCGCCTTGGGCGTGCTCCCACCGCTCTGATCCAGCGCCGCGAGAAATCCCGTCCCCGACCCGACCTTCGCCAGCTGCTCCTGATTCATTCTTCGATCCTGGCACCGCCCCGGAAAGGACGCCCGGGCTCCACCTGTAACCATGCGCACGTCATCGACGATTCACGATGTGTCGTTAGCGTCGCGGCATGACTCGTCGAGTCGTACACCAATGGCCGGGTCCTGGAAAATGCCGTGACCGTCGTGATCAGCGGTGACCGGCCGCGCGACCTGATGGCCGCGCAGCGGGTGCGGTACGCCTTCTACGACGGCCGTGCCGCCGACCTCGGCTCGGGTGCGCCGGCCGGCCTCATCCCGCTGATCAGCGACAACTGGACCAACCTGTTCACGTGGCAGGGCGTGGGCCCGATGCCGGCCGCGGAGCGCACGAAGCTGCGGCAGTTCGTCCGTGATGCCCACGCCAACCGGCAGCGCGTGCGCTTCTGGGCCACCCCCGACGCCTCCGGCCCGGAACGTGAGGCCCTGTGGCGCGAACTGGTCGCCGCGGACGTCGACCACATCAACACCGACGATCTGGCCGGCCTGGAGGCGTTCCTGCGCCGGACCGCACACGCCCACGCGGCCTGGGCGCCGGGGCGCGACACGGCAAAGGCCGCCGGAGGGATGCCCCGGCGGCCTTTGTGGACGTGTGCACGTCAGGACTGGATGAACTCCAGCAGGTCGGCGTTGATGACGGCGGCCTGCGTGGTGGGCATGCCGTGCGGGAAGCCCGCGTACGTCTTGAGCGTGCCGTTCTGCACGAGCTTGGCCGAGAGCGGGCCCGAGTCGGCGTACGGGACGACCTGGTCGTCGTCGCCGTGCATGACCAGGACCGGGACCGTGATCTTCTTGAGGTCCTCGGTGAAGTCGGTCTGCGAGAACGCGACCACGCCGTCGTAGTGGGCCTTGGCGCCGCCCATCATGCCCTGGCGCCACCAGTTCTGGATGATGGCCTCGATCGGCTCGACGCCGTCACGGTTGAAGCCGTAGAACGCGGTGGCCGGCAGGTCGCGGTAGAAGACCGAGCGGTTCGTCGCCACCTGCTCCTGGATGCCGTCGAAGACGCTCTTGGGCAGGCCGCCCGGGTTGGCCTCGGTCTGCACCATGATCGGCGGTACGGCGCTGATCAGCACCGCCTTGGCGACGCGCGACTCGCCGTGGCGGGCGATGTAGTGCGCGACCTCGCCACCACCGGTCGAGTGCCCGACGTGAACGGCGTCGCGCAGGTCGAGGTGGGCGGTCAGCGCGGCCAGGTCGTCCGCGTAGTGGTCCATGTCGTGGCCGTCGGCGACCTGCGCCGAGCGGCCGTGCCCCCGGCGGTCGTGCGCGATGACCCGGTAGCCGCGCTGCAGGAAGAACATCAGCTGCGCGTCCCAGTCATCGGACGACAGCGGCCATCCGTGGCTGAACACGATCGGCTGACCCGATCCCCAGTCCTTGTAGAAGATCTCGACACCGTCATTGGTGGTGATGAAACCCATGGTCCCCCCTCGGTTTTGCTTTCAGGCTCAACCTATTGCGCCGACCTGTGGGTAACCACGAAACCGCGATGAACAATTGGGTGCCGTCCATCACGCAAGTAACAGCCGTAACAGGGTGCGGGCTCCGAAGCCGGTGGCGCCGTCCAGGGAGGCGTCGCCCTTCCAGGCCGGGCCGGTCATGTCGCAGTGCACCCACGGGACTGAGGGCGGCACGAACTCGCCGAGGAACAGGGCGGCGGTGATGGCGCGTCCGGAGTCGTGCAAGGGGTGGTTTCGTACGCCGTACGGAGTGCGGACCTGGTCTATGTAGCGCTCGTCGTACGGCAGCCGCCACATCGGCTCGCCTGCCTTGGACGCGGCGGCCAGGAAGCGCTCGACAGCGCGATCGTCGCGGCCGAAGACGGCGGCGATCTCGGGGCCCAGGGCGATCTCGGCCTGATAGGTCAGCGTGGCCAGGTCGATCAGCAGGGACGGTGACAGTGAGGCGGCCAGGGCCAGCGCGTCGGCCAGGATCACCCGGCCCTCGAAGTCGGTGTCCAGGATCTGGATCTCGGTGCCGTTCCAGGCGGTGACCACGTCGCCGGGGCGGGCCGCGCCCGGGCCGGGCAGGTTCTCGGCGAACGGCAGCACCGCCGTGACCGGGATCGTGCAGCCGGCCGCGGGCAGGGCGGCCATGACGGCCAGGACGGTGGCGGCGCCGGCCACGTCCATCCGCATCGACTGCATGGCGGCCGGGGATTTCAGCGAGAGGCCTCCGCTGTCGAAGGTGATGCCCTTGCCCACCAGCGCCACGGACGGCGACGCCGACAGATAGTCGAGCCGCACCATCTGCGGAGCGTTGGACGAGCCTCCTCCGATGGCCGACAGCGCGCCGAAGTCGGCCGCGTCGAGCACCGTGGCGGTCAATCCGGGAAGGGATGACGCCCAGGAAGCGGCCGCGGCCGGGGTCAGCAGGTTGGGCGGGGCGCTGGTCAGCAGTTGGGCCAGCCGGACCGCGTCGCCGGCGCTTCCCGAGGAGGTCACCGCATCGATGGCCGTGTCGATTTCCGCCCGGCGGTCGCGCTTCGCGAAGACTGTCATGGCCGCAGTCTGGCCAGCCGCCCGGAGCGGCGATCGTGCGCGAAGCACGCGGCGGCGCGGCCGGGCTGGGCCCCGCGCACACTTGCCCGGCGGTGCCCGCTCCTAGCTTGCTTGCACCGATCGAGGGAGAGCAGATGGGGCGGTATCGAGTAGCGATGGACATCGGTGGCACGTTCACCGACGTCGTGACGTACGACCAGGACAGCGGGACGTTCGCGGCCACCAAGGCGTCGACCACGCCGGGCAACCTGAGCGAGGGCGTGCTGGCCGGGCTGGGCGCGGTGGTCGAGGAGCCGTCCGGCATCGACTTCCTGGTGCACGGCACGACCCAGGGCCTCAACGCGTTCCTGGAGCGCCGCGGCGTGCCCGTGCTGTTGCTGGGCACCGCGGGCGTGGAGGACAGCTACCACATCGCGCGCGGCCCGCGGACCCGGCTCTACGACCTGCACTACCGCAAGCCGGCGCCGCTGGTGCCGCGCCGGGACGTGGTCGGCATCGGCGGGCGCATCGCGGCCGACGGCACCGAGCTCGTGCCGCTGGACGAGGACGCGGTGCGGGCGGCGGCCAAGCGGGTCACCGGCGCCGTCGCCATCGCGTTCCTGTTCAGCTACAAGAACCCGGCCCACGAGCTGCGGGCCCGGGAGATCCTGCACGAGGAGCTGGGCGAGGACGTCACGGTCTCGGTGTCGCACGAGGCGGCGAAGGAATGGCGGGAGTACGAACGTACGTCGTCGGCGGTCGTCGAGGCGTACACCGGCCCGATCGTCCGCCGTTATCTCCTCGACCTGGAAGGGCGGCTCGAAGACCGAGGGCTGCGGGTGCCGCTGCACGTCATGCAGTCGTCGGGCGGCATCCTGACCGCCGAGTCGGCCCGCCGCCGCCCGCTGCAGACGCTGCTGTCCGGCCCGGTCGGTGGCGCGATCGCCTGCGCCGAGCTGTCCCGGCAGACCGGTCGGCCGCACCTGATCGGCGTCGACATGGGCGGCACCAGCTTCGACGTGTCGCTGATCGTCGACGGCGAACCCGACGTGTCGGCCGAGGCGCAGCTCGAGGGCCTGCCGATGCTGATGAGCGTGGTCAACATCCACACGGTCGGCGCCGGTGGCGGCTCGGTGGCCTGGGCCGAGGCCGGCGGCCTGCGGGTCGGGCCGCGCAGCGCGGGCGCCCGGCCCGGACCGGCCTGCTACGACCGCGGCGGCACCGAGCCGACCGTGACCGACGCCAACCTGGTGCTGGGCCGCATCGACCCGGAGGGTTTCGCCGGCGGGCAGATGACGCTCGACACCGACGCGGCGTCGAAGGCCGTGGACGGGCTGGCCGAGGTGTTCGGGATGACCACCACGGCGATGGCCGAGGGCATCTGCGACGTCGCGAACTCCAAGATGGCCCAGGCGATCCGCACCATCACGGTCTCGCGGGGCATCGAGCCGCGCGAGTCGGCGCTGGTCGCCTTCGGCGGGGCCGGTCCGATGCACGCCGTCTTCCTGGCCCGCGAGCTCGGCATCGCCGAGACGGTCGTGCCGCGTTTCCCGGGCGCGTTCTCGGCCTGGGGCATGTTGCAGACGCGCATCCGGCAGGACTGGACCGAGCCGTACTTCTTCCTGGATCAGGACCTAAGTAAATCCGATATGTCCGAAAAATTGACTCAGATGGAGAACGACGGTCTCGCCACACTCGGCAGCGAGGGAGTGGAAAGCGAGCGACGCAGCGCGACGCACGCCGTCGACATCCGGTACGCAGCGCAGGAATACACCCTCACAGTGCCACTGACCAGCGCCGACGAGCCCAACGACGACGACTTCCTGCCGAACGTGGCCCAGCGCTTCGCCGACCTGCACAAGTCCCGCTACGGCCACGCCAACCTGGGCGCGCCGATCGAATTCGTCGCGCTGCGCACCGCCGCCTTCGGGGATCTCGGCCGTACTGAGCCGCAGAAATGGCCCGCGGCAACCACAGCAGAGTTCCCGCACGACATCCGCCCGGTGATCTTCGATGGCGATAAAACGGACACCGTTGTCGTACGCCGCGACGACCTCTTCGTCGGCCACACCTTCGCCGGCCCCGCCGTGATCGTCGAGGACACCGCCACCACGGTCGTGCCGCCCGGCTACGGCGTGAGCGTCGACGACATCGGCTCGCTCGTGATCAGGAAGGACGAGAACGCATGATCGACCCGGTCACCGTCGAAATCATCCGGAACGCGCTCAACGCGGCCGCCGACGACATGAACGCCACGCTGATCCGCTCGGCGTACACCCCGATCATCTATGAGTGCGGCGACTGCGTGGTCGCCCTGCTCGACGCCGACCACCAGGTCCTCGGCCAGTCGGCCGGCCTGCCGATCTTCCTGGGCAACCTGGAGACCTGCACCCTGGCCACCGAGGAGCGCTTCGGCCGCGAGGTGTGGCAGGCGGGCGACGTGTGGATCCTCAACGACAGCTACCTCGGCGGCACGCACCTCAACGACGTCACCATCTTCGGCCCCGTCTTCGTCGACGAGACCCTGGTCGGCTTCACCGCGAGCCGCGCTCACTGGATCGACGTCGGCTCCAAGGACCCCGGCGGTTCGATGGACTCGATCTCGATCTTCCAGGAGGGCCTGCGGCTCGGGCCTCAGAAACTGGTTTCCGGTGGTACGGAGGAACGCGCGGTCATCGACACGATCGGCACCAACGTGCGCTTTCCCTATCCCACCACCGGCGACATGCACGCCATGATGGCCTGCATCCAGATGGGCGAGAGGCGACTTCAGGAGATCGTAAGGCGGTTCGGGCTGGACACTCTCGAAGCCGCGCGCGACGAGATCTTCCACCAGACCGAGCTCCTGGAGCGCGCGGTCATCGCCAAGATCCCGGACGGCGTCTACACCGCCGAGGGCGTGCTCGACAACGACGGCATCGACCTGGACACCCCGATCCCGATCCGCCTGAAGATCACCGTGACCGGCGAGGGTATCGACTTCGACGTCACGGAGTCGGCCGACCAGACCGTGGGCCCGGTCAACTGCGGCGTCTCGCAGGCCGTGTCGGCCCTGCGCGTCGGCTACAAGCTGCTGGTCAGCCCGGACCTGCCCGGCAACGGCGGCTCGTTCCGGTCGATGACCACCCAGGTGCGGGAGGGCTCGGTCCTCGGCGCGCGGTCGCCGGCCGCCTGCCAGTGGTACTTCTCCCACCTCGGCCTGCTCATCGACATGGTGGCCCGGGCGCTCGCCCCGGCGCTGCCCGACCAGGTGGCCGGCGCTTCGCACGGCGATTCGATGATCATTCTGAGCTCGGGTACGGATCCACGGGTCAGCCGCGACTTCGTCAGCCTGGAGGCCACGGTCGGCGGCTGGGGCGCCTGGAACGGCTCGGACGGCGAGAGCGCCCTGATCAACAACGTGAACGGCTCGCTCAAGGACATTCCGATCGAGGTGCACGAGACCCGGTACCCGTGGCGGATCACCGAATACCGGATCCGTCCCGACTCGGGCGGCTCGGGACGGTGGCGCGGCGGCAACGGCGTGATCCGCGAGTACGAGGCGCAGACCGACATGTCGGTGTCGCTGTGGTTCGAGCGGTCGCGGCAGCCCGCCTGGGGCCTGTTCGGCGGCGAGGACGCGGTCGGCCCCGAGGTCGTGATCAATCCGGGCCGCGAGGACGAGCGGCGGATCTTGAAGATCAACGGCATGAAGATCAAGAAGGGTGACGTCGTACGGTGTGCCACGGGCGGCGGGGGCGGCTACGGCGACCCCATCGAACGGTCGGCCGAGGACGTCCGGGCCGACGTGCTCGACCGCAACATCACGGCCGAGACGGCTCGCTCCCGCTACGGGATCGGTCCGGCTGAGCCGATCGGTTCCACAGCGTCGTGAGCGCGTAACACAGCACGTGCAGGGCCAGCCGCTGGCCCGGCTCGTCGTAGGTCAGGCCGAGTTGCCGGGCCCGCGCGAGCCGGGCCAGCACCGTGTTGCGGTGCACGCCCAGCTGTTGCGAGGCCTGGCTCAGCGAGCCGCCCGCGTCGAGGACCGCCAGCACCGTCTGCACGAGCGGCGCCCGGTCCTTCGCCGCCATCAGCTCGGCCAGGGTCAGGTCGGCCACCTGGGCGATCTCGGTGGTGGGCAGCCAGGCCAGCGCGGCCGCCGCACCGACCTGGTCGAACCACTGCACCGACCCGGCGCCGGCCTCGCGGGCCACGTGGGCGGCCAGGCGGGCCTCGGCCGCCGAGCGCATCAGCCCGCCGACCCCCTCGTGGGCCCGGCCCACGCCGAGCACCAGCCGGTGGGCCACGGCCGAGTCGCGAAAGCCGGTCAGCACCCGGCGCAGCGCCGTCACGTCGTCCGGGTCGGCGGCGCTGTGCCAGGAGATCCAGCCGTCGCCCTCGGCGATCAGCGGCCAGATGCTGTGCCCGCGCTGCCAGGAGGCGCGGATCAGATAGGTGACCTCGTCCGACGGCTCGCCCTCGGGCCGCTCGGGCGCGAGCCAGATCGCGCGGTTGTGCAGGCCGACCTGCCAGCCCAGCTCGGCCGCCCAGCTCGGCGCCTCGTCCGTCTCGAGCCGCCGCAGCAGCTCGAAGGCGGCCTGCTCGTGCGCGGCCCGGGCGGCCGCGTCGAGCCGGCTGCGGGCCCAGGCCGCCTGCAGCGACGGCCGGGCCAGGCGCAGAAGCGACGCCACCTGGTCGATCGCGGCCGGCCCGGGCACCGGCACCGCGGCCACCATCCGGGCCGCCGACCGCTCCCCCGCCGCGTGCACCTCGACCTCGATCTGGCGCACCTGCGGCCGTTCGGCCAGGGCGGCGGCCTGCCCGGCCACCACCACCTCGCCGACGACCAGGGCCACCGGCACGCCCTGAAGCTCACGGTTGAGCACGCCCAGGACACCACGGATGCCGGTCTGCTCGGCCAGCTGCTCGGCGATCCGGGCCTGGCGCTGGGCGCGGGCGGCAGCGGGCGCGCTGACCTGCCCGGCGAGCTGGAGCGCGACCTCGATCGGGTCGTCGTCGATGACGATCAGCGACATGGCCAGCCGCTCGGCCAGGGCCGCGCTGGAGGCCCCGGCGACCGTACGCGACACGACCACCGCCGAAAGATTCCGCTCCCAGGCCAGATGCAGCGCCGCCGCGAGCGACCAACCGCCGGTGGCGGCCTCGTCGTGCAGCACGACAAGCTCGTGCGGCAGGCAGTGCCGCAGCCGATCGAACGTCTCCGCGAGCACCACCTGCTCGACCGTCCGCGCCGGGTCGGCGAGATGCAGCTCGGCCCCCGCCAAAGGCCGCACGCGCGCGAGCTCGCCGAGCGTGATGGGCAGCGTCGACGGCCGGCTCCTCATCCGTGCGCCTTTCCGCTCGGGCCGCCATTCATCGGCACGCCGGTCCTCATCGGCGCGCCTTTGCGCTCGGGCCGCCAATCATCGGCACGCCGGTCCTCATCGGCGCGCCCTTGCGCTCGGGCTGCCGTTCATCGGCGCGCCAGTCATATACGGGCCGCCGATTCATCGGCGCCTCGGGTGTTCCAGCGGGATCCCGTGCGAGGACAAGCCGACCATCTCCATTCCCTCCGGTGAGTACCAGACCGCGTCGGCCGGGGTGACCAGCACGTCGACCAGGTCGCCCGGCTCCAGGCTGTCCAGCGTGGCGAGGGCGCCGCGGGAGACGTCGAGCAGGCACATCAGGTCGGGCGCGCCCGCGATCAGCGCGCCGTCGGCGAAGACGGCCACGATCTCGCTGCGCAGCTCGATGCGCAGCTGCCGGCCGAGCCCGCCGGTCTCCTCGACGACCAGGCTGGACGGGTGGGCCGGGATGGTGACGTCGTTCTGCCGGCTCAGGTGCTCGAGCTCGGCGATACGCCCCCGGGCGATCCGCCGGCAGCCGGTGATCGCGCCGAGCCGGGTCACCAGCGCCTCCGGGTCGGTGGTCTCCAGGAGCACCCGGCCCACGTTGGTGATCCGGGACATCGTCCCCGGCAGTGCGGCTCGGCGCAGGGTTCCGGCATTGATGGGGTACGCGGCGAGCGCCGCCCACCCGCCGACCGTGTCGACGTTGGCCCGCAGCATCCGGTCGGCCCGCGGCCCGGAGAGCACCTCGACCAGCACGCTCTCCCCGGTGGGCCCGACCGCGGCGAGCGGCGTCGGCGACACCCCGGCCAGGTGCATGGCGGTGTGGTGGATGAGCGCGAAGGTGCGGCCCATCCCGTCCGCGTCGATCAGCGGAACGCCGAGCTGGGCGGCCGTCACGACCGGGACCAGCGCGCTGATCGTGGCCGCCGCGAGCGGATAGACCGCGCCGAACGTCACCTTCTGCAGCCGCTCGATCTGGCGGACCGCGAGCACGAACTCGTCCCCGGCGGGCGGCAGGTCGGCCATGGCCGACCCCGAGCCGAGCACGCACACCGCGATGCACTGCGTGTCCGGCGCGACCGACTCCACGCGCATGAGCGGCACCGGCCCGTTGCGTTCGAGCAGCCCGGCCAGCCACGACGTCACCGACGAGCGCCCGGCGTCACCGACCGCGGGCGAATAAAACTTGGCCCCTTCATACAGTGCGGGCACGTCCTCGGCGCTGATCGAGGCCATCGCGCCCAAATACCCGGCGCCGCCGCTCATGCGCCGCCCCCTCCGCCGGACGCGGCCCGGCGCCGCCCGGCGTGGGCGGTCACGCGGCGGCCGGACGCCGCCCAACGCCGCCGCGCGCGGGCGGCCGTCCCGCGGCGGGAGGCGGCCCGGCGGCGCTCGGTGCAGGCGGTCATCCGGCGGCCAGGGCGTCGTCGGGGGCGCCGGCCACGCGGACGCGGATTCGTACGGTTCCGGACGGGCTGTACGGCACGGCGACCGTGGAGGTCTCGGCGATGTGGGTGGTGCCGGGGGCGGCGCCGTTGGCCATGACCATGGCGGTGGCGCGCTCCTCGACGTCGCGGCGGACGCGTTCCAGCTCGTCGGCCGACTCGATGAAGGCGACCTCGTCGAGCCACGAGGCCGGGCGGGCGATGGCCGCGCCCACGCAGGCCAGCAGGTCGGGGTTCTCGGCCAGGACGAGCGGCACGTCGGCGCCGCGCGAGCTCTGCCGGGGCTGCGGGGTGAGGGCGGCCGTCGGCACCACCAGCTCGGTGCCGAGGCGCGGCTGGTCGGCCAGCCGGACCACGGCCAGGCGGTGCCGCACCTCGCCGGCCACGTCCTGGCCGTCGCGGCGCAGCAGCACCCGGCAGTCGTCCAGGCCGGCCAGGTGGGCCGCCCCGCACAGCTCGAGCGCGTCGGTCGCGCCGAACGCCATGACCGGGGTGACCCTGATGCGCGACGGCGTGCTGTAGCCGCCGTCGCCGCGGGCGACCCGCAGGCGTACGTCACCCGGAAGTCTGGCCAGGGTCCGCTCGCAGCGGTCGAGCAGGCGCTCGGCCAGCGCGGTCAGCGCGCAGTCGAGCACCACCGTCGCCTCCCGCGCGGTCAGGCCCTGGCCGCCGTAGTCGCTGGCCACCGAGATGCGGGCGCCGGGCACCGCGGCCTGGACGGCGTCGGCCACCTCGCGCTCGTGGGCGGGCTTGGCCTGCGAGCCGGCCGCGACCACGGCCACGTGCCGGATGCCCGTCGCGGCCAGGGAGGCGGTGACCTCGGCCAGCGCCGCCCGGTCGAGCGGGATCAGCTCGTTGCCGAGCAGGTCGTGCCCGCCGGCGACGGTCCACCGGCCGGCGACCCGGCGCTCCACCACCTCGGCCGGCGAGCGGGCCAGGACCGGGTCGGTGGCGGCGCGCGGCACGATCCGCACCACCGCCACCGGCGGGATGTCGCTCTCGGGGCGCAGCAGCGTGTCGAGCAGCACCGGCGCGATGTCCACGGTCACGGCGTCGGCCCCGCCGGGCGCCAACCGCCGCGCGGCCGCGACCGCGGCCGCGATGACCCCGTCGGCGTCGGTGCGGGCCGGCGCGACCGGCTCCACGGGAACCGCGGTGGCGCCGTGGACCACCGCCGCGTACGCCCGTTCCGGCCGTAGCGAGACGCCGATGGTTGGTGCCGACATTGCGACATCCTAGTCCGTCATCTTGTGCGTTTCCGCAGCCAGCGGTCCATGGTCACGGCGAACAGGATCAGGCAGCCCTGCAACACCTGCTGATAGATCGTGTCCCAGCCGAGCAGGTTGAAGCCGTTGCCGATCAGGGTGAGCAGCAGCGCGCCGACGATGCCGCGCCACACCGCGCCCTCGCCGCCGAGGATGCTGGTACCGCCCACGACCGCGGCCGCGATGGCGGTCAGCTCCATGCCGGTCGCCATCGTCGACTGGGCCGAGCCGGCCCGCGAGGCCAGGATCAGACCGGCCAGCGCCGAGCAGATGCCGCTGATCACGAAAGCCGACACGTGGATCGAGCCGACCCGGATGCCGGAGAGCCGGGCCGCTTCGGCGTTGCCGCCCACCGCGTACAGCCGCCGCCCGAAGGTCGTCCGGGCCACGATGACGCCGATGGCGGCGACCACCACCACGAAGACGATGGTGGCCGAGGTCAGGCCGAACAGCGACGGCCAGGTCAGCATGCCGAAGTCCTCGGCCTGGGTAGCCAGCGGATAGACGATGGCGCCGCCGGTCACCATGACGGCCAGGCCCCGGTAGACGAGGCTGGTCGCCAGCGTGCCGACGAACGAGTTGACGCCGCTGCGGGTCACCACCATGCCGGTGATGAAGCCGAGCAGGGCGCCCGCCGCGACGGCGCCGGCGAAACCCACGTACACATTGGTGACCTTGACGATCTGCACGCCGATGATGGCCGACAGGGCGAGCGTGGCGCTCGCCGTCAGGTCGAAGACGCCGCTGATGATGCAGACCGTGGCGCCGACCGCGAGCAGGCCCAACACGGCGGTCTGATCCAGCAGGTTGACGAGGTTGGCGCTGGTCAGGAACGTGTCGGTGCTGACCGACAGGGCGATGACGATGACCACGAACGCGGCCACGATGCCGTAGTCACGCAGCCGGAAGGCCAGGCTCGACACGCCGGCGGCGGCCGGGGGCCGGGTCACCGCCGGTGGGGAGACGTCGACGCTCACGGGGAAACCTCCTGATCGCCGAACGCGGCGGAGATGACTGTCTCGGGAGTGGTGCCGCGCGGGTACTCCCCCACCGGCCGGCCGTGCCGCAGCACGAGCACCCGGTGGGAGAGGGCGAGCAGCTCCTCGATCTCCGAGGACACGCAGACGACCGCCATGCCGTCGCGGGCCAGTTCGGTGATGAGGTGGTGGATCTGGGTCTTGGCGGCCACGTCGACGCCGCGGGTCGGCTCGTCGATGAGCAGCACCCTCGGCGAGCGCAGCAGCCACTTGGCGAAGAGTGCCTTCTGCTGGTTGCCGCCGGAGAGCGTCTCGATGGCAGCGGCCGGGTTGGCCGCCCGGATGTCCACGGTCTTCGAGATCTCGCCGACCGCGTCCCGTTCGGTCTTCTTCCGCACGAACGGGCCGACCCGGCGGCCGGGCAGCGACGACAGGGCGACGTTCTCGGCCACCGAGCGGACCATCACCAGGCCCTGCTCCTTGCGGGACTCGGGCACCATCGCCACCCCGGCCGCCATCGCGTGCCGCGGCGTGCCCCTCTTGAGGGCGGCGCCGTCGACCTCGACCACACCCTCGGTCGCCTTGTCGGCGCCGAAGAGCAGCCGCAGGGTCTCCGTGCGGCCGCTGCCGACCAGCCCGGCGATGCCGAGGATCTCGCCCGCCCGCACCTCGAGGTCGACGCCCTGGACCAGCCCGCGGCGCAGGCCGCGGGCGCTGAGCACGACCGCGGCATCGGCCGGGACGGGGTCCGGGTCCGGATAGAGGACGTCGATCTCGCGGCCCACCATCTGGGCGACCAGGTCGCGCGGGGAGGTCTCTTCGGCTTTGCCCGTACGGATGAGGTTGCCGTCCCGGAGCACGGTGACGCGGTCGGCCACGGACAGCACCTCGTCGAGGAAGTGCGAGATCAGGATGATCGTGGTGCCGTTGGCCGCGAGCCGGCGGATGAGGCCGAGCAGGTTCTCCTTCTCGTGCTCGCTGAGCACCGCCGTCGGCTCGTCCAAAGCCAGCACCCGGGCTCCGCGGGCCAGCGAGCGCAGGATCTCGACCTGCTGCTGCACGCCGATCGGGAGCCGGTCGACCCGCTCGGCCGGGTCGACCGTGAAGCCGGTCAGTTCGATCAGCTCGGCCAGCCGGCGCTTGTCGTGCCGGGCCCTGATCCAGCTGCCGCGCTGCGACCACTGGGCCAGGAACACGTTGTCCAGCACGGAGAGCGCCGGAACGAGCGCGCCCTCCTGCGAGATCAGGCTGACCCCGTGGGCGATCGCGTCGCGGGGGCTGGCGATGGTGACCTGCTCGCCGTCGAAGCTGATCGTGCCGTCGTCGGCCCGGATCGCCCCGCCCAAAATCTTCAGCAGCGTGCTCTTGCCGGCGCCGTTCTCGCCGACCAGGCCGTGCACCTCGCCCGGCGCGATGTCGAGGTCGACGCCGCGCAGCACGGAGACGCCGCTGTAGCTCTTTCCGATGCCCCGCACCGAGATGGACGGGGCCCGGTTGACGTCGGTCGTCATGTCAGTCCGAGTAGTCGGCCGTCTGGCCCTCGAGGGTGGTCTTGGTGCCGAGGCAGTTGAAGTCGGTCAGGGTCGTGCAGACCACGGTCGACTCGGCCACGCTCTGACCACGGGCCTTGGCCAGGCCGAGCTCGGCCGCTTTCGCGCCCGACTTCTTCTCCGGTACGGAGTAGACGCCGTACCAGGTGCCCTTGTTGACGTAGTCGTAGGCCTGGGTCGAGCCGCCGTTGCCGACGAAGGTGATCTTCTTGCCGGCCGCGAGCGGGGTCGCGCCCTCCAGCGCCTGCGACGACCCGATCACCACGTTGACGTCGGGGTGGGCCTGGAGCAGGTTCTGCATCGCCGTACGACCGCTGTCGGGGGTGTATCCGCCGACGAAGTTGGAGATGACCTCGGCGGCGCCGCCGGCCTTGAGGGCCTTGACCGCGGCGTCGGTGCGGGCGGTGTCGAGCGGGTAGTTCGCGAAGCCTTGGAAGTACGCCACCTTGCAGGCCCCGTCGGTGACGGTCTTGCAGGCCTCGTTGCCGAGCTTGGCCAGGCCGTCGCCGTTGACCGTGGGCGGGTCGATGATGGTGACGGTGCCGGGGATCTGCGGGTCGGCCGTGTCGTACTTGCCGCCGACCGGGGTGAACTCGATGACCGTGGGGATGCCGGCCGCGACCGCCTGCTTGACCGGATTGACCATCGCGGTGCCGTCGTTGGCCTGCACGATGATGACGTCGTAGCGCTTGGAGGTGACGGCGTCCTGGAGCTGGTTGACCTGGGTCGGTCCGTCGAAGTTCGAGTCGAGGAAGGTGGCCTCGGCGTTGTTCGCGGCCGCGTACTCCTGGATGCCGGCCCAGGTGGCCTGCGCGAAGGAGTTCGCCTTGGCGAAGCCGAAGAATCCGATGCTGAGCTTCTTGTCGGCCGGCGCGGCGGTCGTCGTGCCGCCGGCGGCGCCGCTGTCGGGCTTGCTGCAGCCGGCGATCAGGACCGCGGCGGCCAGGCCGGCGCTCGCGAATTTGGCAACTCGTATCACTGGTGCTCCTCTGTCTGCGAAGAGGGCTCGACGAGCTCGAAAACTCCGCCAACGAGCGGCTCGTCTTCCCGGATGTCCAGTAGTGCGGTGAGCCCCTCGGACAAAGAGGCCCGCCACGGGTCGGCGACCCAGTTGCCGTAGTCGGCCGCGGTGTCCCAATCGGCGGTGACGATGTGGGTCGCGGCGCCGGCGTCAACGGATCGCAACAGTTCGGCGGCTCGGCACCCGGGGAACGTCCGGGCCCTCTCCAGGACCCGGTTGTCCGCGTAGAAGGTCTCGAGGTCGGCCGACCTGCCGGCGGCCGCTCGAAGGGTGAGGACGCTGCGGAACACGGGGCCTCCCGGTGCTGTCGGGTTCAGGAGTTGGCAAATGCTGACGGTGGCCGGTCCGCCACGGATGTGCGCTGAGCACAGCGGCGCGGCGGTTCGCTGTGCAGGTATGGGTTCGGCGCTTTTCACGGGCCCGGCGGCTCGATCGTCAACGATTGACATGGCAAATAAGCCCGTGAAACGTTCGGTTCCTCGCCGCGCCAACCGGCGACTTCTCTCTCGGCTTTCTCGACAGCCGTCACCCTTCGCATGCCGCTGGGCTCAGCCGCCGCATGCGCTTCGGCGAAAGGCGAACACCATGACCAGCACCAGCCGCGTGGCCATCGACGTCGGGGGCACGTTCACCGACGTCGTGGAGCTGACGCCGGCCACCGGGGAGATCCGGTTCGGCAAGGTACCCACGACGCCGTCGCAGCCCACCGCGGGCGTGCTCGACGCGTTCGGCACCACCCAGGCGCCGCTCGCCGAGGTCGGCATGTTCACCCACGGCACGACGCTCGGGCTCAACGCGCTGCTGACCCGCACGGGTGCCCGCACCGCGGTGATCGGCACGGCCGGGTTCCGCGACGTGTACCTGCTCGGGCGGACCGACCGGCGCACCAACTACGACATCACCTACCGGCCGCCGCCGGCGTTGCTCGAGCGGTACGACACGTTCGAGGTGCCCGAGCGCAGCCTGTTCGACGGCTCGGTGCACCTGCCGCTGGACGAAGAGGCGGCGCGGGCGGTGGCGGCCACGATCGCTTCCCGGGGCTACGACTCTGTGGCTGTGGCCTTCCTGCACTCGTACGCCAACCCGGCCCATGAAAGCCGGATGCGGGAGATCCTGGCCGAGGTGGCGCCCGACGTGGTCGTGACCGTCTCGCACGAGCTCTCCCGCGAATATCGCGAGTACGAGCGGACGAGCACGGCGGTGCTCGACGCCTACGTGAAGCCCATCGTCCGCCGCTATCTCACCCGGCTTGAGGGCGAGCTCGCGGCGGGCGGCTTCGAGGGGCGCTTCCTGATGACCCGCTCGGGCGGCGGCGCGATGACCGCCAGCGCGGCCCGCGAGCAACCGGTCAGCCTGATCCTGTCCGGCCCGGCCGGCGGCGTCATCGGGGCGACCGAGTTCGGCAAGCTGATCGGGCAGCCCAACCTGATCACCATCGACATGGGCGGCACCAGCCTGGACGCGTCGCTCGTGGTCGACGGCGCGCCGGTGCTGCACCAGGGTGCCGAATTCGAGAACCTGCCGATCAACACGCCGTCGCTCTACATCCACACCATCGGCGCCGGGGGTGGCTCGATCGCCTGGCTCGACGAGGCGGGCGCGTTGCAGGTCGGACCGCAGAGCGCGGGCGCGGATCCGGGGCCGGCGTCGTACGGCAAGGGCGGCACACAGCCGACCTTCACCGACGCGGCTCTGGCGGTGGGGTACATGGGTGGTTCGGCCGCGCTGGGCGGGCGGCTGACTCTCGACGACCGGGCCGCGCTTTCCGCGTTGTCGGTTTTGTCGGACAAGCTGGACATGGAACCGCTGGCCCTCGCCCGCGGCATCATCCGGATCTCCACGACCAAGATCATGGGAGCCGTACGGGCGATCACCGTCGAAGTGGGGCGCGATCCCAAGGACTTCGCGCTGTTGTCGTTCGGTGGCGGCGGCGGGCTCGTCGCGGTGGACGTGGCGCACGAGCTGGGCATCCCGACCGTCATCGTGCCGCCCGGCCAGGGCGCCTTCTCGGCGTTCGGCATGCTCTTCGCGGACGTTCAGCACGACTTCGCCCGTACGGCGGTGACGCCGCTCGCCTCGCTGGACTCCCCCGCGGTCGCGGCCTCCTACGAGGAGATGGCGGCCGAGGCCGCTGCCGCTCTGGCCGCCGAAGGATTCGCCGCCGACGCCCAGGTGCTTTCCTACAGCGTCGATGTGCGCTACGCCGGGCAGGAGCACACGGTCACCGTGCCGGTTCCCTCGCTTTCTTCCGATTTGTCGGCCATCGTCGGGCAGGAGTTCACGGAACTCCACGAGCGGCAGTACGGGCATGTCATGGACGACCCGATCGAGGTGACCACGCTGCGGCTGCGGGCCAGCGGGCAGGTCTCCAAGCCCGTTCTTCGCACACTGGCGACGGGGGAATCGCGCGCTCTTACCCCCGAGGGCACCCGCGACGTGTACGTCTCCGCCTCGGAACCGGCCGTGCCGTACGCGCTCTACACCCGCGAGAACCTGCTGGCCGGTGACGAGATCACCGGGCCGGCCGTCATCCACGAACACACCGCGACCACCGTCATCCACGCCGGCGACCACCTGCGGGTCGGCTCGCACGGCGAAATGGTCATCACCGTGAAGGCGGATTCATGATCGACTCCATCACCATCGAGGTCATCCGGCACGGCCTGCTGGCCGGGGCCGAGGAGATGGCCCGCAACCTGTGCCGCACGGCCTACAACACCGTCGTCTACGAGATTCACGACTACGGCATCGGGATCCACGACGCGAACGGCGACGTGGTGGCCGACGCGCCCGGCATCGCCGTCTTCACCCGCGGCAACGACCACGGCATCAAGCGGGCGGTCGAGTTCCTCGGCGCCGACAAGATGCTGCCCGGAGACGTGTTCCTGCTGAACTATCCGTACTGGTCGTCGGCGCACACGCTGGATCCGCTGGTGTTCGCGCCGATACACAGCGACGGCGAGCTGATCGGCTTCGCGTCGTGCCGCATCCACGTGCTCGACCTGAAGCAGAAGGACGCGGGATACGTCCTCGACTCCACCGACATGTACCAGGAGGGCATCTTCTTCGCGGCGGCCAAGCTCTACCGCGAAGGGGTGGCCAACGACGACGTGTTCAACGTGGTGCGCTTCAACAGCCGCATGCCGGAACGGACCATCGGCGACCTTCAGGCCCAGGTGTCGGCGTGCTTCACGGGCGTCAGGCGTACACAGGAAATCGCTTCCAAATATGGCGCCTCGGTGCTGACCGAGGCGATGGCCGCCATCAACGACCACGGTGAGAGGCTGGCCCGGCTGGCGCTGGCCAAGCTGCCGAAGGGCACGTGGACGGCGCACGACTTCGTCGACCAGGACGGCGTCGACCTCGACCGCATGATCAAGATGAACGTGACCGTCACCGTGACCGACGACGAGATGATCGTCGACTGGACGGGCAGCGAGAAGGACGTCCGGGGACCGATCAACCTGCCGGTCGGGCAGACCGAGGCGTTTTGCAGCCTGATCTTCAAGTCGTTGACGACGCCGGACACGCCGGTGGTGGCGGGCAACTTCCGGCCGCTGCGGGTCGTCACGGAGCCCGGATCGGTGATGCACGCGGTGCCGCCGATGCCGACGTTCACGCTCTGGACGGGGCTGCTCGGCGGCGAGGTGGTGCTGAAGGCGCTGGCCCAGGGCATGCCCGATCTGGTGCCGGCGTGCTCGGGCGGCGACGTGTGCTCGATGATGGGGCTGGGCGTGAACCCGCGCAACGGCGAGGCGTGGCTGGAGGCGACGAACGAGGCGGTCGGCTTCGGCGGGCACGCGGGCGGCGACGGCGCGGACGGCATCATGCACCTGTCGGAGCCGGGATGCCGCAACAACCCGGTCGAGGTGCTGGAGACGAAGTCGCCGATGTTCATCGAGTCGTACGGCTACCGGCCGGACACGGGAGGCGCGGGCAAGCACCGGGGTGGCGTGGGGGTGGGGCGCTCGTACCGTTTCACGGCCCCGTCGACGGGCATCTGCATCGTCTACAAGACGAAGACGAAGCCGTGGCCCATCGAGGGCGGCCGCGAGGGCGACAACAACCACATCGTCCTGAACCCGGGAACGGACCGGGAAAAGGTGACGGGCGGCAGCTACAACCTGCTGGACACGGGCGACGTGCTGGTCAACAACACGGGCGGAGGTGGCGGCTACGGCAACCCGTACGACCGGCAGCCGGCCCGGGTCGCGGCGGACGTCCGCAACGGCTTCGTCTCGGTGGCCGCGGCCCAGGAATTCTACGGTGTGGTGGTCGACCCGGTGACGTTCACGGTGGACGAGGAGGCGACCGCGCGCCTGCGGTCGTCGGTGCCGGCGTGACCCCCTCCCTGACCATCATCAACGCGACGATCTTCGACGGCGTCAACGGCGACCTCGTCGAAGGCTCGGTGCACGTCGCCGACGGCCGGATAACGGCCATCGGCGGCGGCGCCGCCCCCTCACCTACCTCCGCGCGGGTGATCGACGCGCGCGGGCGGACGGTGCTGCCCGGGCTCATCGATGCGCACTGCCACGCGTACGGCATCGATCTGAACATGCTGCAGCTGGAGTCGCGGCCCTTGAGTTACATCGCGCTGGCCGCGGCGAAGCGGCTGGCCGGCGCCCTGTCCCGCGGTTTCACCACCGTGCGGGACCCGTCGGGCGGCGACGCGGGCCTGGACCGCGCCATCCGGGAGGGCTTGATCCCGTCGCCGCGCTACTTGTGGACCGGCGCGGCCTTGAGCCAGACCGGCGGCCACGGCGACGTGCGCGCGGCCGACTCGGACGTGTGCGGCTGCGGCGCCCACACGGTCGAGGTGGTCGACGGCGTGGATCCGCTGCGGGTGGCCGTCCGCGACCGGCTGCGCCGCGGCGCCCACGCCATCAAAATCATGGCGTCGGGCGGCGTGGTGTCGCTGACCGACCCGATACGCATCCCGCAGTACTCGCCGGAGGAGATCCGCGCGGTGACTTCGGAGGCGGCGAGGCGGGGCAGCTACGTGGCGGCCCACGCCTACTCCCCCGAGGCGATCCGCCACGCGGTGTCGAACGGCGTCCGCACCATCGAACACGGCAACCTGCTGGACGCCCCGGCGGCGTCGCTGATGGCCGCCGAGGGCGCGTTCCTGGTGCCCACGCTGGCCGCCTACGACGCGATGGACCGCCGCGGCGACGCCCTGGGCATGCCTTTGGTGTCGCAGCGGAAGAACCGCGAGGTCTTGGAGGCCGGCCGCAAGGCGGTCGAGCTGGCCCGGGCCGCCGGCGTCCAGGTCGGCTTCGGCACCGACCTGATGGGCGTCCTGGAGGAGGAACAGCTCCAGGGCCTGCGCCTCCAGGCGGAGGTGGACGGCGTACACCTGGCCCTCCAGTCGGCGACCTCGGTGAACGCCACCCTGATAGGCCGGGGCGACGACCTGGGCCGCGTAGCTCCCGGCTACATAGCCGACCTCCTCATCATCGACGGCAACCCTTTCGAGGACCCGTCAGTGCTGTGGTCCGGCCCCGCCAACCGCACAGTCATCCAGTCCGGCACCGTAGTCGCCTGACGCACCGGGCGCCGGTCCCCACGACCGGCGCCCACCCCCACCGCGCCCACTCAGACCGCGCCCACCCCGACCGCGCCCATCCCGACCGCGCCCGCCCGGGTCGCGCCCACCCCGACAGCGCCCACCCCGACCGCGCCCACCCGGGTCGCGCCCGCCCGGGTCGCGCTCTTGCCGGCCGGCTTGCGCCTCAACCCGGCCCACTTACGCCTCGGGCCGGCCCGCTTCGACGAGCTGGCGCTCCGGCTCTCGGACGGCCTTCTTCCTCCTCGCCTGTCTCCTCTGCACGAACGCGCCCACTGCGGCCACGCTCATGCCGATGGCCAGGCCGAAGCCCGTGCCGAGCATCGGCGAGTCGGCGAAGGCGACACCACCCAGAAGACCCAAACCGATGATGTACGCCGCCCAGGCCGCACTCGCCAGGAACGAGAACAGCCGGAACCGGCCCGCCGGGAACGACATCGACCCGGACGTCAGCCCGCTGG
Source organism: Paractinoplanes atraurantiacus (assembly GCF_900215205.1). GTDB lineage: Bacteria > Actinomycetota > Actinomycetes > Mycobacteriales > Micromonosporaceae > Actinoplanes > Actinoplanes atraurantiacus. Next base: position 264,214 of record NZ_OBDY01000008.1, on the reverse strand, counting down.
CCGTCCGTCCGTACGGCAGAAAGCGACCGACCAGAATCGCCGTCCCGCCGTAGCGCCCGAGCGCCCGCTCCGCTCTCTGTTTCGCCGCGATCAGCTTGCGGCTCCTGACCCGGCGGCCTGCTCCGCGCCCCAGCGCATAAGCGATCCAGTCCCCTGCCATTCCTCCGGCCACCACCGCCACGGCCAGCGCGGCGAGGTTGGCCGAGCCGCTCGTCGACAGCGCGCTCAGGCTGATCACCACGGCTTCGGACGGCATGGCCGGGAAGAACCCGTCGATCGCCACGAGCACGAAGACGATGAGGTAGATCCAGGGCGACGAGATCAACGGCATCAGATGGTCCAGCAACGACATCCTCCCTCGATCTCTGCCTTCGACCGTACGGATGTCAGGAGCGCCGCTCGATGGTGCGAGCCCGCCGATCTTGGGTAGGGGCAGCACCACCACCTCTCGTAGTGTCACGGCCCTTCCGGGCCAATTGCTTACGGCAGGCTTGCCAGCGGCCGAAATCTGACCGCATCCCCTGCCAGCCTCACGGCATGACCACACCGATTCTGCTTGCGCCCAGCGCCGTCCCCGGCGGCGGCGCCGCGCTCAATCCCTTCGTGATCGTCGACGACGCCGCAGGCTTCATCGACTTCGTCTCCGAGGTCTTCGACGTTCCGGAGACCGCCGAGGCGAGAACCCCGATGCCCGACGGCAAGCTCATCCACGCCCAGCTCCGCCTGGGCACGGTCGACCTGATGGTCGCCGACCGCCTCGAAGGCTGGCCGCCCCGCCCGGCCCTGCTACAGGTCTGGGTCCACGACGCGGCCACAGTCCTGAAACGCGCCGCCGCCCAGGGCGCCACCACGGTCACCGAGCCGACCCCGTTCCACGGCGAGATCACCCTGGCCCGCATGCTCGACCGCTGGCAGAACCTGTGGTGGCTGTGGGCCCCGGCGCCCGGCCAGCCCGACCCGCTCCCCGCGTGGGAGAGCGACGCCCCCGACCCCCTCTTCACCACGATCGACGAGACCCTGCAGTCGTTGGCAGCCAACTCCCCACAGCCGCCCACCGACAGCCCGCACTACCCGTGACCCGCGGCTTCACAGGCCGTGGGCTTCGGCTATGAAGTCGAGGGCGTCGCGGGGCACGCCGAGGCCGTCGGGCCGGGGCCAGTGGATGCTGATCTCGTCGAAGCCGAGGGCGCGGAGGCGCCCGACCGTGTCCTCGTAGCGGTCCTTGCTCTCAAAAGGCCACCCCACAGTGACGGCGAACTGGGCGATGCGCGTCAGGGACTGCCCCTCGGCCAGCGCGCCGTCCAGCTGCCGGGCCTGTTTCTCGAGGGCGGCGAACCACTCCTCGGGACCCACGGCCGGGCCGTACGGGCCATACGTGATCCAGGACTGGCCGTAGCGGGCCGCGATCTTGAGGGAGCGCGGGCCGGTGCCGGCCACGGTGAACGGCATGCGCGGAGTCTGGACGCAGCCGGGGAGCTGGTGGGCGTCGACCGCCGAGTAGCGCTCGCCGTGAACCGTGGTGACCGGCTCGCGCAGCAGCGTGTCGAGCAGGTCTATCCACTCGGCGAAGCGGTCCATGCGCTCGCCGGGCGTGCGCGGCGGCTCGCCGAGGACCAGTGCGTCGGGCCCCTCGGCGCCGGCGCCCAGGCCGACGTCGATGCGGCCGCCGCTGAGCCGGTCGAGCGTCATGAGCTCCTTGGCGAACGGCACGGGATGTCGATAGTTCGGCGTGGCGACCTGACAGCCGAGGCGCACACGCGTGGTGGTCACCGCCGCGGCGGCCAGCAGCGGAACACAGCCGTACCACGGATTGTCGGCGAGCAAAGGCCAGGTCAGATGGTCGTACGTCCAGACGGTGTGCACGCCGAAGCGCTCGGCCTCGGACACCTCGGCGAGGAACGTGCTGGCCGGATGACGGTCGGGCAGCACCAGAGCGGACAGTCTCATGCGGCGGCCTCCACGACGGCGGTGGCGATCACAAGGTCCTCCCAGCCCATCCCCACAGTTTTGATGAACCGGGGCCGGGCGGGGACGGAATCCCGGACCAGGTCGGCATAGATGACCAGCGCCCCGGCGTCGATCGCACCGGCGTCGATGGCCTGGATGACGTCGCCGGCCTCGCGCAGGGCGGCCGCGCGCGACTCCACGAGCACGCCACCGCGGCTCACGGTCTCGTCGTCGGCCTCGCGGGCCTCAGGCTCGTGCGAGCCGACGGCGACCACCACGGCCTCCGGCGCGAGCAGCGCGCCGGGGAAGAGAGGCCGCCGGGCCGTGGTGCAGCAGACCACGATGTCAGCGTCAGCGACCGCTTCAGCACCGGCGGCGCTCGCGTCCAGGCTCTCGGCGAAAGCGGCCGCCTTCGCCGGGTCGCGGCCCACCACCCGTACCTCATCAATCGGTCTGATCGCTCGCAGCGCCTCGACGTGACCGCGGGCCTGAGGGCCCGTGCCGAAGACGACCAGCCGGTGAGCGCCGGGCGGGGTGACCAGGTCGACGCCGAGCGCCGAGACCGCGGGAGTGCGCAGAGCGGTGAGCGCCGCACCGTCGAGGACCGCGCGCGGGACGAGGGTCTCGGCGTCGAAAAGCACGTAGACGCCATGAATGCGGGGCAGGCCACGAGACGGGTTGCCGGGGGCGATGGTGACCAGCTTGACGCCGGCGGTCTTGCCATCGGCGGAGGGCATCACGAGGATCTCGCCGGTGCCGGTATTTATAGGTATGCGCGGGGGCTCCCGTTCGGGGTCGAGGCCGCCGGCCAGGGCACCGCGCAGGGCTGCGACAGCTCGGGGAAAGCCGAGCGAGTGCACCTGGTCCGCGTTGAACATGCGCTGTACTATGTCACATACCACTGAAGGAGGCAACAGCATGACGATCGGGCCGCTGCACACCGCGGGTAGCTATCGCCAGTCCGTTGAGGAGGCGGTTTCGGCCGCCATCGTCTCCGGAGAGTTCCCACCGGGCACGATGCTGACCGCTCCCACGCTGGCCGCGCGTTTCGACGTCTCCGCCACTCCCGTGCGGGAAGCGCTGTTGAACCTGGAGAAACGCGGCTTCGTGGAGATCGCGCGCAACAAGGGATTCCGGGTCACCGAGGTCAGTGAGCAGGAGCTCGAGCAGATCGTGCAGATTCGGCAGTGGCTCGAGGCGCCGGCGATGCGGCTGCTCGCGGGCAAGATCGAGGGTCAGGTGCTGACCGAGCTCCGCGCCCAGGCCGAAGACATCGTGACCAGCGCCGACGCCTCCGCTCTGCAGACCTATCTGGCCGCCGACACCGCCTTCCACCTCCATCTGCTCAGCCTGACCGGTAACGATCGGCTGGTCACACTGGTCGGCGATCTGCGGCAGCAGACCCGCCTGGTGGGTCTGGCCAACATGCTCGGCACGTCCGAGCTGGCTCGTTCCTCGGCCGAGCATCACACTCTGCTCGACCTGCTCGTGGCCGGTGAGGGTGCTGCCGCCGAGGGACTCATGCGAGTGCACATCGGCCATGTCACCGGCTGGTGGAGCGGCCGCCCCGAGGGTTCGCGATGAGGGTGATCGTCGTCGGCGCCGGCATCGTGGGCGCGGCGGTGGCACGCGAGCTGGCCGGTGCCGGCGTTGCCGTGACCGTTTTGGATCGCGCTGCCTCGGCGGGCGGCACGTCGGCCGCGGGCGAGGGCAATCTGCTGGTCTCCGACAAGGGCCCGGGCGACGAGCTCGTGCTGGCTCAGCGTTCGCTGACGCTCTGGGAAGCGATGAAAGACGAGGTCAAAGGTTTTCCCAGCATTGAGTACGAGGCCAAGGGCGGCCTGGTCGTCGCCACCACCGAGGCCGGCGCCGCGGGATTGCGGTCGTTCGCGTCCCGTCAGCGTGGCGCCGGGGTGATCGCCGAGGAGGTCGATCCGCACGAGCTCGAGCCCGAGCTGACCCGCGACTACACGGCGGCCGTCCACTACCCGCAGGACGCCCAGGTGCAGCCCGCGATCGCCACCGAGGCGCTGCTCGCCGAGGCCCGGCGGCGGGGCGCGGTCGTACGGCAAGGGGTCGAAGTCCTCTCCTCTCTTCTTTCCGGCGATCGGCTCGCCGGCGTGCGCACCACCGCCGGTGACCTGCATGCCGACCACGTCGTGGTCGCGGCCGGGCCGTGGTCGGGCGAGGTCGCCGCCCGCCTGGGTGTCGCGTTGCCGGTGCGGCCGCGGCGGGGCACGATCCTGGTCACCACCCGCATGCCGCAGCGCATCCGGCACAAGGTCTACGACGCCGACTACGTGGGCGCCGTCGGGTCGAGCGATGCCGCCCTGCAGACGTCCAGCGTGGTCGAGTCCACGGCGTCGGGCACGGTCCTGATCGGCTCGTCGCGCGAGCGGCGCGGCTTCGACGGCCGGATCGAGGCGCGGGTCCTGTCCGCGCTGGCCGCGAAGGCGATGGTGCTCTTTCCTTTCCTGGCCGACGTCGCGGTGATGAGGGCGTACGGGGGTTTCCGCCCCTACGTTCCCGACCATCTTCCCGTGATCGGGGCCGATCCCCGGCTCCCCGGCCTGTGGCACGCGACCGGGCACGAGGGCGCGGGCATCGTGCTGTCGGCGGCCACCGCCGAGCTGCTGGCCGATCTGCTGCTGGGGCGGGAGACGAAGGTGGCGGCTTCGCCGTTCTCCGTGGAAAGGCCGACTTTGGCCTCGCATCTGCTGAGTAGTGTGTGACATACTACTGAGCATGACGACCACCGGACCGGCCCGCATAGGCCCTGCCGACGACCCCGTTCAGCCGGGCGACGCGGCGGAGATCGTGGTTCTCGTCGACGATGTCCCGGTCGCCGGCCTGGCCGGCCAGACCATCGCCGGAGTGCTGATGGGAGCGGGCCGGCAGAGCTGGCGCACCACCGCCCGGCAGGGCCGTCCGCGGGGCGTCTTCTGCGGCATCGGGGTCTGCTTCGACTGCCTGGTCACCGTGAACGGCCTGCGCGACGTGCGGGCCTGCCAACGCCGCGCCGCTGATGGAGACGAGGTGAGCACCCATGACTGAGGTCCTGATCATCGGGGCCGGTCCGGCCGGCTTAGCCGCCGCCACGGCCGCCCGGCGGTCCGGCGCCCGGGTCGTCGTGCTCGACGCGGCCGAGGATGTCGGCGGCCAATACTGGCGTCATCTCCCGGCGCAGCGCCCGGCCGCCCGCGAGCAGGTGCTGCATCACGGCTGGAGCCGGTTCACCGCCCTGCGGAGGGAGCTGACCGGCGTCGAGATCGTGACGGGGGCACAGGTCTGGCTGGCCGAGCGCCACGACGACCGGCCACCCACGGTGCACGTCCTGGTCGGTCCCGCCGACGGCCGCGATCGCGAGCAGCGGACGTTCGAGCCCGATGCGCTGGTGCTGGCGACCGGAGCCTATGAGCGAACTCTGCCCTTCCCCGGCTGGGACCTTCCCGGTGTCTTCACCGCCGGCGCCGCCCAGGCTCTGGCCAAGGCCGAGCGGGTCGCGGTCGGCCGGCGCGTGCTCGTCGCCGGTGCCGGCCCGTTCCTGCTGCCGGTGGCGTCCAGCCTGATTCGCACGGGCGCTCGGGTGGTGCGCGTGCTCGAGGCCGGCGGATGGGGCCGGCTCGGCCGCGCCTGGACGGCGCGGCCCACCGAGCTTCTCGGCGCCTCGCACAAGGCCGGTGAGCTCGCCGGGTATGTGCGCGATCTGGCACGTCACCGCATCCCCTATCGCGTAGCGACCGGCGTGATCGCCGTGCACGGTCGCGACCGGGTCGAGGAGGTGACCGTCGCCCGCCTGGATGCGCAGTGGGCGCCGGTTCCCGGCACGTCCCAAAGGGTCGCGGTGGACGCGGTCTGCGTCAGTCACGGCTTCCTTCCGCGTGCGGAGCTGGCCGTTGCCGCCGGATGCGTGACCGGGCCCGAGGGCGCCGTGGCCGTGGACGGCGACTGCCGCACGAGTGTGCCCGGCGTCTTCGCGGCCGGCGAGATCACCGGCATCGGCGGCGCCGACCTGGCCCTGGCCGAGGGCACGCTCGCGGGCACGGCGGCCGCCGGCGCGGCTCCCACGCAGGCCCAGCGCCGCGCGGTGCTCACCCACCAGCGCTTCGCCGCCCGCCTCAGCGACGGGCACGGCATCCGCCCGGGCTGGACCGGGTGGGTGGCCGACGACACCCTGATCTGCCGCTGCGAGGAGGTGACCGCCGGCGAGCTGCGCGACATCGCCACGGCCACCGGGTCACGCGGGCTGCGGTCCCTGAAGCTGAGCACCCGTGCGGGGCTCGGCGTCTGCCAGGGCCGGGTCTGCGGGCGCAGCGTCGAAGAGCTTCTCGACCGTACGACCGGCGGCCTGCTCGACCCGGGCCGGACCGCCGCCCGCCCCCTGGCCGGCCTGGTTCGCCTCGGCGAGCTGGCACGCATGCAAGGAGACACCGAATGACCGAGACCCTGCGTGGCGTCATCGTCGCCACCGCCCTGCCCTACCGCGAGGACCCCTCCGCCCCGGCCGGCCTCGCCGTCGACTACGACAAGTTCGCCGAGCACTGCGACTGGCTGATCAGCAACGGCTGCCACGGCGTCGGCCCCAACGGCTCGCTCGGTGAGTACTCGTCGCTGACCGACGCCGAGCGGCGCAAGGTCGTCCAGGTGGCGGTCGAGGCCGTCGGCGGGCGGGGCGTGGTGGTCGCCGGCGTGCACGGCCCGGGCTGGCACCAGGCGAAGCACTGGGCCGAGCTGGCCGCCGAGGACGGCGCCGACGGCGTGCTCGCGCTGCCACCGACCATGTACCGGGCCAGCGCGTCGCAGGTGGTCGAGCACTACACGCACATCGCCGAGGCCGGGCTCCCGATGATGATCTACAACAACCCGTATGACACCAAGGTCGACCTGGTGCCCTCGCTGGTGGCCGAGATCGCGGAGATCCCGCAGGTGAAGGCGGTCAAGGAGTTCAGCGGCGACGTGCGGCGGCTCTTCGAGATCCGCGAGAAATGCGACATCGACGTGGTGGCCGGCGCCGACGACGTCCTGTTCGAGCTCATGGTGGACGGCGCGGTGGGCTGGTTCGCCGGCTTCCCCAACGTCTTCCCGGCCGAGTCGGTGCGCATCTACAACCTCATGCTCGACGGTCAGGTCGCCGAGGCCCGCGCGCTGTACGAGAAGCTCGTCGCGCTCTTCCGCTGGGACTCGCGCACCGAGTTCGTCCAGGCCATCAAGCTGAGCATGGACATCGTCGGACGCTACGGCGGCCCGTGCCGGCCGCCGCGCGGCGCGCTCATGCCGGAACACCGCGCCCAGATCGAGGCCGAGACCAAGCGGGCGGTCGAGGCCGTCGCGAGCCTGGCGGTCTGACATGCGCGCGTCCCGCATGTTCACCGCGGTCGACTCGCACACCGAGGGCATGCCGACGCGGGTCGTCACCGGCGGCGTCGGCACGATCCCCGGCGCCACGATGAACGAGCGCCGCCTGTACTTCATCGAGCACCTGGACGGCATCCGGGAGCTGCTGATGAACGAGCCGCGCGGGCACGCGGCGATGAGCGGCGCGATCCTGCAACCGCCGACCCGGCCGGACACGGACTTCGGCGTGGTCTACATCGAAGTGTCGGGCTGCCTGCCGATGTGCGGGCACGGCACCATCGGGGTGGCGACCGTGCTGGTCGAGACCGGCATGGTGCCGGTCACCGAGCCGATCACCACGATCCGGCTCGACACACCGGCCGGGCTGGTCGTGGCCAAGGTGCGGGTGAGCGACGGGCACGCGGACGCGGTCACACTCGAGAACGTTCCGGCCTACTGCGACCGGCTCGACGCGAGCATCGACGCTCCGGGCCTCGGCACGGTCCCGTACAGCCTCGCCTTCGGCGGCAACTTCTACGCGATGGTCGACCTGGAGGCGGTTGGGCTGCCGTTCGACCGGGCCCGGCAGCGCGACATCCTCGACGCCGGGCTGGCCATCATGGAGGCGATCAACCAGCAGGACCCGCCCAAGCACCCGACGATCGCCGGTGTCGACCACTGCCACCACGTCGAGTTCATCGCGCCGGGCTCCAGCGCCCAGCTGTCCCGGCACGCGATGGCCATCCACCCGGGCTGGTTCGACCGTTCGCCCTGCGGCACGGGCACGTCGGCCCGGATGGCCGAGTTGTGGGCGCGCGGCGAGCTGGCGCTCGACCAGGACTTCGTCAACGAGTCGTTCATCGGCAGCCGCTTCACCGGCCGGCTGATCGGCGAGACGACCGTCGGCGGGCGGCCCGCTGTCCTGCCGACCATCACCGGACGTGCTTGGGTGACGGGTATAGGCCAGTACATGCTCGATCCGTCCGATCCCTATCCCACCGGCTTCGCGTTCTGAGGTTCCCATGACTGACGTAATCGGCGCCGCCGCCGCGGCCGACTTCGGCGCCTTCCCACCGCACGAACGGGCGCGGGCCCTGGTCGCCGTCGCGGACGCGCTCGACGCCGCGGCCGACGAGCTGATCCCCGTGGCCCAGGCCGAGACGGGCCTGGCCGAGGGCCGGCTGCGCGGCGAGCTCAAGCGGACCACCGTGCAGCTCCGGCTCTTCGCCTCGGTCGCGGCCGCGGGCGAGTTCCTCGATGTGCGCATCGACGACGCCGACCCCGACTTCGTGCTGGGGCCGCGGCCCGACCTGCGGCGCTACCGGGTGCCACTCGGGCCGGTGCTGAACTTCGCGGCGAGTAACTTCCCGTTCGCGTTCTCGGTGCTGGGCGGCGACACGGCCTCGGCCCTGGCGGCGGGATGCCCGGTGGTGGTCAAGGCCCACCCCGGTCATCCGAAGCTCTCCGACCGCACGGCCGAGATCGCCCGCGCCGCGATCGCCTCGACCGGGCTGCCGGCCGACGCCCTGACCGTGATCCACGGCCAGGAGGAGGGCGTCGCCGCGCTGCGCGACCCGCGGATCACGGCGGCGGCCTTCACCGGCTCGGTGGCCGGGGGACGCGCGCTCGCCCGCATCGCCGCCGAGCGCGAACATCCCATCCCGTTCTACGGCGAGCTGGGCAGCATCAACCCGGTCGTGGTGACGCCCGCCGCCCTCGCCGAGCGGGCCGACCAGATCGCCGCCGGCTTCGCCACCAGCGTCACCAGCTCCGCCGGCCAGCTCTGCACCAAGCCGGGCCTGCTCTTCGTGCCTACCGCCGAGCCCGCGTCCGCTCACGCGGCCGGATCTTCGGTCGGCGCCGGCGGATTCGCGGGTCTCGCGGCCGGCGCCTTCGAGGCGGCGGGGCCGCATCGGCTGCTGCATCCCGGCATTGCCGAGGGCTACGCGCGGCGGCGCGACGAGGTGCTGGGCACCTCCGGTGTCACTGTGGTCGTGGCCGGCGAGGTCGCCGACCTCGATGCCTCGCCGACGCTGGTGGAGACCGACCTGGCGACGCTGATCGAGCATCGGGACACTCTGCTGGACGAGGCGTTCGGGCCGTTGTCGGTGGTGGTCCGCTACGAACCCGGTGAGGCGCTCGCCGCCGAGCTGGCCGGGCTGGTCGAGGGATCCCTGGCGGCCGGGGTGCACACCGGTGAGGGCGAGGACTCGCCGTGGCTGCGCGATCTCGTCGCCCTCCTGAGTGACCGGTCCGGGCGGCTCCTGTTCAACGGGTGGCCCACCGGCGTGGCGGTCACTCCCGCCCAGCAGCACGGTGGCCCGTGGCCGGCCACCACCAACCCGACGACCACGTCGGTCGGCACGGCCGCGATCGACCGCTTCCTGCGCCCGGTCACCTATCAGGACTGCCCGCCGGAGCTGCTTCCCGAGCCGCTGCGCGACGACAACCCCTGGGGCGTTCCGCAGCATCGGTCCCGCGCCGGAGAGTCGGCCCACTGGGGCGAGATCTGACATCGGCCCGGTCCGATCGCATGCCGCGATCGGGCCGGGCGCCGGGGCCGAGCCGGTAATCTCATTCACGGCCATCGATGGCATGGAGGAGAGCCCATGACACAGGACGCTCAGCTCGATCTCACCGACCCGGCGTTCCACGCCGACCCTCATCCGTTCTACGCCCGGTTGCGCAGCGAGGACCCGGTTCATCGGGTCCAGCTGCCCGGCGGCGCCGAGGCCTGGCTGGTCACCCGGTACGAGGACGCCAAACATGCGCTGAGCGACCCCCGGCTCTCCAAGCAGTACCCGGTGATCGGCCTTCCCGCGGTCAGCCGCCACATGCTCGCCGCCGACCCGCCCGACCACACGCGCCTGCGCCGGCTGGTCTCCGCGGCCTTCACCGCCCGCCGCGTCGAGGAGCTGCGCCCGCGAATCGAAGAGATCACCGCCGGCCTCCTGGACGACATGGCCGCCGGGGGCGGCGAGGTCGACCTGATCGACGCGTTCGCGTTTCCGTTGCCCATCCAAGTCATCTGTGAGCTGCTCGGGGTGCCGGCCGGGGATCGTGATGCCTTTCGGGAGTGGACGACCGTCATCGTCAGCGGGCCGCAACCCGGGGTCGACCATTCCGGTGCCGTGATGGCGTTGATCGCTTACATCCAGGAGTTGCTGGCCCGGCGGCGGCATCAGGGTGGCGACGACCTCTTGGCGGCGTTGCTGGAGGTCCGCGAGGAAGGCGACCGGCTCAGCGAGGACGAGCTGACCTCGATGGTGTTTCTGCTGCTCATCGCCGGGCACGAGACCACCGTCAACCTGATCGGGAACGGGGCCTGGCTGCTGCTCAGCGAGCGGCAGCGGTGGGAGCGGGTCGTGGCCGAGCCGGGGCTGTTGCCGGCGGCGGTCGAGGAGATGTTGCGGTTCGAGGCGCCGGTCGAGACGGCCACCTTTCGGGTTGCCGCCACCGATCTGACCATCGGGGACCAGCGCATCTCGGCCGGGGAAGAAGTGGTGATCGGGCTGTTGGCGGCCAACCGCGACGAGCGCTTCCCGGCACCGGACGAGATGGTGCTCGATCGCGACAACAATCCGCATCTGGCCTTCGGGCACGGGATCCACTACTGCCTGGGGGCGCCGCTGGCCCGGCTGGAAGGGCAGATCGCCTTCGCGCGACTGATCGAGCGGTTCCCGGGCCTTCGCCTGGCGCCGCCGGCCCGTCCGGAGTGGCGGCCGGGACTGCTTCTGCGCGGGTTGAGGAGGCTGCCTGTGCTGTTGTCTTGAAACGCGGTTCCACAATCGGGGCATGCGGTGGTGGGGTCGGGCGGAATGCCCGGTACGCGAAGTGGAGCGGGACTGGATCGAGACGTCGCTGGACTGGATGATCGGCGAGTTCGGACGGGAGCGGCTGCTCGGCACGGTCGTGCTGCCCACTGACGAGTTCTTCCCGGGCGTCTACCGGGGAAGCCGGGACGACGTTCGGTCGGTGTTCCGGAGGGTCTGCCGGCACATGGGTGTCGACCCGGCGCGCATCGACCTCGAACACGACGCCGACGACGAGGACGACGGGTTGGCCTCGTACGTGCCACTGACCCGGCGGTGGAACGTGGCGGCCGGGCATCATCGCGTCCGGAACGGGCGATCGGTCATCGGCATCCGCGACGACAAGGCGGCCGAGCCCATGGCCCTGGTCGCCACCATCGCCCACGAGCTGGGCCACGCCATCCTGCTCAACGACGAGCGCGGCGCGGGCGGAAACGGTGGCGCGGGCGGAAGTGGGGGACTTCGGATCGATCCGGAGCGGGAGGACCATGAACCGCTCACCGATCTGCTCACGGTGTTCTTCGGGATGGGGATCTTTGCTGCCAATGCCGCCTTTGAATTCAACCGGCATGAGGCGGGGTACCGGACTTCGCGGCTGGGGTATCTGACGGAGCCGATGTACGGATATGCGCTGGCTCGCTATGCCTGGCTGCGCGGAGAACCGGATCCGATGTGGGCTCGGTGCCTCGACACCAATCCGCGGGTCTATCTCAAGCGGGGGCTTCGGTATCTGGGGCGGAACCCGGTCTGACACCGCGGGCCAAGGCGGCCAGTGTGTCGTGGTCGATGCGGTGAGTCAGGGCGTCGGCGTGGCGGTGCAGGAGGAGCCAGCGGTCGTCCGCCCGGCGGAAGACCAAGGTCACCCGCAGGGACCAGTCCTGGTCCAGGCCGCCTATGCGGCCGTGCTGGCGTTCGATCAGGACCAGGACGGCCAGGTCGGCTGAATGGTGGGCGGCCACGACCTCCAGTTCCACCTCGCCGCCCTGGAACCACGCCGCGATGCCCGCCACGGCCTCGTCGGTCACGGTGGCGCCGTGGTCGACGTCGCCTCCGTACGGGGACATCAAGGTGTAATCGCCGGCGTGCGGCAGCAGGTCGAAATAGCCGCGTGCGTCGCCCTCGATCAGGCAGCGCGCCGCCGCGTCCACCCGGTCGAGCAACGGAGAAAGGTCAGTCATCGGGCCATGGTGACGGCCGGGACGGCGAGTCGCCGCCGGGTAGACGACAACGGACGGCGGCAGGCGGGCGGGGGGCGGCAGTGCGACCCGCGGAGGGTCACGTGAACAAGGTGGCCAGCAGGCCTATGTTGAGGAGGATCACCAAAGTGCTGGCTAAGCACGCCGCGGCTGTGGTGAGCGGGCGGTTGACCAGGGAGCCCATCAAGTCGCGGCGGCGGGTCACCAGTACCAGAGCGATCAACGCGAACGGCACGCCGAACGACAGGACCGCCTGGCTCGCCACCAGAGCGGTGGTCAGGGGCAGGCCCAGGGTCAGCACGGCCAGCGACGGGACCATGGTGATCAACCTGCGGGCGTACACGGGAATCTCTCTGCCTATGAACCCGGCCATGACCACCTGTCCGGCGTACGTGCCGACGCTGGCCGAGGCCACGCCCGACGTCAGCAGGGAGCCCGCGAAGATGACGGCCGCGCCCGCGCCCAGCGTTATGCCGATCAGGTCGTGTGCGGTCTGGATCGAACTGTCGGCTCCCTGGTGTGTGCTGTAGAGCTCGGCCGCCAGCACCAGCATCGCGATGTTCACCAGGGCGGCCAGGCCCAGGCCGGCCAGGCAGTCGATGCGCAGGAACTTCAGCAGGTAGCGGCGGCCGGCGCCGCTCGTCGCCGTCACCCGGTGCTCCGTGAGCGCGGAATGCAGGTACACCGCGTGCGGCATCACCGTCGCGCCGACCAGGCCCGCCGCCAGCAGCAACGCCGTGTCGCCGGACAGGCTCGGTGTCAGGCCCGAACCCAACTCGGGCCAGGCGATTCGGTTCAGCTTTATTGTGGTGTACGCGAAACCGGCCGCCGTCAAAAGCAGGAGGATCGCCACCCCGGCCTCGAAACGGCGGACGCCCCGCTCGCGCAAATTCAGCAGCAGCAGCGACGCGACGCCGATCACCAATCCGGCCAGCGGAAGCGGCACCCCGAACAGCAGATGCAGGCCGAGGGCCGCCCCCACGAACTCGGCGATGTCCGTGAAGACCGCCACGATCTCCGACTGCACCCACATCACGATGTTCATCCGGCGGGACAGGACCTCGCCGCACACCTCCGGCAGGCTTCGGCCCGTGGCCAGGCCCAGCTTGGCCGACAGATATTGCACCAACATCGCGATCACGCTGGCCAGCACCACCACCCAGATCAGCGCGTATCCGGTCTCGGCGCCGGCCTGGGTGTTGGCCGCGACGTTGCCCGGATCCACGTACGCGATGGCCGCCACCAGGGCCGGCCCCATCAGCGCCAGCCGGCCCCGGACCCGCCCACGGGCCCGGACTTCGACGAGGGAACCCACACTCATGCCCGGCCAAGATCCCCGGCACGGGGGTGGCTTAGTCGGTGCCGCTCGTCACCTGAGACGCACGACTCGATTCCGCTTCGTCACTTCGGCGGCCCGGGTACCGGTGCGGCCAATCCCGTACGGCCGAAATTGGAGAATTGCCATGTCGAGCCACGTCATGTCGTTGCGTGAGCAGAAGCCGACCACCGAGTTCAAGGGCGGCTCGGTGCAGAGCCTCAGTGCGGACGAGTTCCCCCTGCTGTCCCGGCTCTCCATCCGGCGCCTGGTGTTGCAACCGGGCCAGATCCGCGAGCCGCACTGGCACACCAACGCCAACGAGCTGAACTACTGCCTGCGCGGCGCCGCCCTCATCACGGTCTTCGACAACGGCAGCCAGTACCACCGGTTCACGATCCGCGAAGGGCAGATGTTCTACGTCCCGTCGGGCGCGCTGCACACCATCGAGGTGATCGGCGACGAGACGGCAGAGTTCATCGCCACCCTCACCCACGAGCGCCCCGAGGAGTTCGGCCTGTCCGGCTCGCTGGCCGTGATGTCCGACGCCGTCATCGGCAACACGTTCGACCTGCCCGCCACCGCCGTCGGCAAGCGCAACCACGAGGTGCGCGACGGCGCCATCCAGGAGGCGGCCCGCCGGCCCGAGCCGACCCGGGACGACCAGCGGCTCGACCCGTTCAAGTTCGACGTCGAAGCCATGTCGGCCCCGGTCGCCTCGGCCGAGGGCTGGGCCAAGACCGCCCGCAAGCAGTTCTGGCCGGTGCTCGACAACGTCGCCATGTACTCGCTGAAGATCGCCGACAGCGGCATGCGGGAACCGCACTGGCACCCGGAGACGGCCGAGATGGGCTACATCGCCAAGGGCACGGGCCGGATGACCATCCTCAGCCCGGACGGCACGTGGGACACCTTCGAGCTGCACGAGGGCGACGTCTACTTCATCCCGCGCTCGTACCCGCACCACATCGAGGACATCGGCGAGGGCGACATCCACTTCCTGATCTTCTTCGACCAGCCGATGCCCCGCGACATCGGATATCGCGCGGCTCTGAGCGCCCTGCGGCCGGAGACGGTCGCGGCCGCCTTCGACGTCGCGCCCGAGGACCTGCCGGCGCTGCCCTTCACCCCGGCCGACCCGCTGATCGTCGGCCGCGTCAACCAGGTCGACCGGGTGTGACAGGGCGGTCCTTTCGGCCCTACTGAGGGCCCGCCCGCCGGACGAGTCTGTGGACATGACCACACTGTCCGTCTTCGATCTGCTCGCCCTGCACGACTTCGTGACCGACATGCCGGTGCACTGGATGCACCGGCTGTCGTGGGCGGGCCGCCCGGTCTACCGGGCCGCGGGCCACCGGCTCTGCCGCGAGGACGGCCCGGCCGACCGCTTCTGGCTGGTCCACTCCGGAACCGTCGCGATCGACCTGTTCGTCCCCGGCCGCGGCGACGTCACCATCGAGCGCCTCGGCCCGGGCTCCGTGGTCGGCTGGTCGTGGCTGCTGCCACCGTGCCGCTGGCGCTTCGGCGCCGTGGTCGCCGAGGACATGAGGGCGGTCGAGCTGGACGCCGTACGAGTCCACAAGCTCATGTCCGAAGACCCCGGCCTGGCCCGCGACCTCAGCCGGCGCTTCCTGGCCGTGACCGGCGACCGCCTCGCCGCCGCCCGTCACCGCCTGGTCGAGCTCTACGCCGTGGCCCCGTAACCGCGCCTACGCCGCAATGCCGTAGTCACCCAGCCCTCGCTCCAGCAGCGCAAACGCCTTCTCCCCCTTGGCCGCCACGTCGGAAGCGAGGTCACCGGCCGCCGCACCAGATGAGGAGCCGCCGGAAAGGGCGGCACCGCCCAGAAGGCGCGCGCGGACGTGCTGCACCAAAGAACGCTGCACGGCGACCAGCGAATGCGCGACGACGCGGGCCTGGAGCGGGTCGCCCGGCAGCCGGGCGGCCAAGGCGTCGGCCGTACCTATATAGGAAAGCTCCTCACGCGCCCGCAGCGCTGGACTGTCCGCGATGACCCGGTTGACCGTCCGCAGCCGGTCGCGAGCGCGAGGATCGTCGGCGGCCTGACCCAGCAGGCCGCCCGAACCCAGGAGCAGCCGGCGGAACGCGGCCAAGGCGCTCTCGCCGGCGGGCCGCGCCGCCACCGCATCGACCAGGTCGAGGCCGTAGCGGTCGAGGCGCTCGAAGAACAGGTCCTCCTTCGACGCGAAGTAGTTGAACACCGTCGCCTCGGACACCCCGGCTGCCAAGGCCACCTGCGCCACCGTGACCGTGGCGCTGAAAGACCTGGGCCGCGCCGCCGACGACTGCGGCCTGCACACGCTCTGGGTGGCCGATCACCTCATCCAGGCCGACCTTGCCGCGAAGGCCACGGATCCGATGCTCGAGGCGTACTCGATCCTCTGTTTTCTCTCCGCCGTGACCTCGCGCGTCCGGCTCGGGGCGATGGTCAGCCCGGTGACCTTCCGGGCGCCGGCCCTGCTGATCAAGACCGTCACCACGCTCGACGTGCTCTCGGGTGGGCGCGCCTGGCTCGGTCTCGGCGCCGGCTACCAGGCGGACGAGGCGGCGGCGATCGGGCTGCCGCTGCCGCCGGCCGGCGAGCGCTTCCGACTGCTCGAGGAGACGCTGCGGCTGGCCTGCGCCGTCTGGAACGGTGACAGCCCGCTCTCCCACCCGGCGCCCGTCTCCCGGCCGCCAATTCTGATCGGCGGCGCCGGCGAGCAGCGGACGCTGCGGCTGATGGCGGCTTTCGCCGCGCGGTGCGCCACCTTGCGGTCGTACGGGATGGACCACGTCGTCGTCATCACGCGCGGGCGCCCGGTGACGCCCCGCGATGTCGAGCTTGTGGCTCAGGCGCCGGGCCTGATCTCGTAGACCGTGGCCGCGCCGTCCTGGAAGCGGATGTCGGCGAGCCGGGCCAGCGCCGGCGAGACCGGCCCGGCCCGGTTGTCGGCGAAGAGCCACCTGACGCCGTGCTCGTCGCGCAGCCGGCGGATGTCGGCCGCGTCGCCGCGGGCGAAGGCGCGCTGGTTCAGCTCGTAGACCTCCGGGTCGGGCGCGGGCTGGAAGTAGTACGCGAGCCCGTTCTTCCCGTGCGCGGCCACCGCCGAGTCCGAGTAGCCCCAGCTTTCGATCAGCATGCGGCGCCCGCTGAGGCCGGCCACCCAGAAGGCGCGGGCGTTGCATTTCTCGGCGTTGAGCGGGACGCAGTGCACGTTCGTGGCGACCAGGTCGTCCTGGCCGGAGTGCTCGCCGAGCCAGAGCGCGGCCCGCATCTCGCCCGCGGTCACCGCCACCGCCGGCCGCGCCTTCGGCCCCGGATCATTCAAGCTGGCCAGCTGATAGCTCACCCCGCCGGCCACACCGGCCCCGACGACCGCGGCGATCAGCGCCGCCGGCATCGCCACCAAAGCCCTTTTACGCCAGATCGCCACCGCGATCGCGGCCGCCACCACCCCGGCCACCGCCGTAATCAGGAACGGCTCGGCCAGCGCCTTGCCCCACCCCGCGAAGTTGTTCCGGGCCGGCCCCTGGATCTGCGGCACCACCACGGCCCAGGCCGCGGCGGCCAGCGCCGCCCCCACCACTGCCGCCCGGAAGCGGTCGGCCCGTTCGGCCAGGGCGCAGACGGTCAGCATCGCCCCGAACGGCGCGGTGCCGGCGAAGAAGTAGATCTGGCTGGACGACGGGTGCCAGAAGACCCAGACCGCGCCGACACCGGCCAGCACGATCCCGCCGAGCAGCCACCAGGCGGCGTCGAACTCGCGCGGCCGCAGGACCAGGCCGAGCAGGCGCGGCGCCTGCGACACCACCCACCACAGCACGACGAAGGCGACGAAGAGCCGCCCGGCCGTCCCGGCGTGGGCGACACCGTCCGGCACCAGGCCACCGAGCTCGATGCCGTCGCCGGAGCCGATCGTCCGCTCGTACGGGGGCATCCGCCGCAGCGTGCTCAGCAACTGCAGTTGCAGGGTGCCCGCTCCCCCGCCGGCGAACAGCTTCAGACCGGCGACCATGCCGAACCCGGCCGCGGCCAGCAGCCCGGCGGCCGTCCACGGCACGCGCCGCTGCTTGACCAACAGCGCGATCCCGGCCAGCCCGGCACCGGCCACCAGCGGCGGCAGCGCGCTCGACTTCGACCCGGCGCAGGCCACGGCGAGCAGCGGCAGCGCCGCCCACATCCAGCGCAGCGGCCGCCCGCGCAGCGCCTCGACCGCGATCAGCGTGAAAAGGGCGATGAGCGGCACCACGTACGTCTGCGACGGGCTGATGATCATGACCGGCAGGCCGCTGCCGAACGGCATGACCGCGCCGTTCGCGAGCATGGCCCGGCCGGCGACGACCGCGGCCGCCGCGACCGGAGCGGCCCACCAGCGGCCGCTCACCGTGCGGGCCAGCGCCGCGAAGACGAAGGCGGCCGTGCCCACGATCGGCATGAACCAGAGTCGCAGATAGACGGTGACCGGCGAGATGCCGGTGAGCGCCGAGGCCGACGCCATGTCGGCGTCGGACAGGTAGTGGTACCGCAGCGTCTCGCCGTCCACCTGGGGCGCGTGGAACGGGATCGTGCGGGCCATCTCGTGCACCAGCGCGAGGTGGTAGTAGATGTCCTGGTAGATCTCGAACGTCGTCGGCGGCAGCGGGATCGTGCGGAGGTTCGTCACCCCGGCGAGCACGACCAGGAGCAGCACCACCGACATGCCCCACGACCAGGCCAGGGGTAGCGGGCGCGGCTCGTCGATCCGCCAGTGCCGGCGCAGCCCGGGCACGGCCACGAAGAGCAGCACGACCAGCCCCAGCCAGATCGGCAGCAGCAGTCCGGCGCCGGTCGCCGCGGTCAGCGCCCAGCCGATCAGCTGCACGACGAGCCCGGCCGCCGCGCCCAGTCCGAGATCCTCGGGCCAGTTGCCGCGGCTGCCGTACAGCGCGCGCAGCACCAGCGTGCCCGGCAGCACGACCGCGACCGCGAAACAGGCGGCGTAGACCGCGATCTGCGGGGCCGGCGTGTCGAGCCAGAGGAGCGCGCCGAAGGCCGCGGCCGCCGGGAGGATCCAGGGCAGCACCCGCCGCAGCACGGTCATGCGGGGCTTGTCCGCCGGGGCCGGGGACGCCCGGGGCGGGTCCTGCAACAGCGTGGTCATGGGGCTACACCTGAGGGCTCGAGTCTGTGCGCCGGCTGTGCGCCGACGGCGCATCGTAACCGCCACGCACAAGAGCGAATCCCGCCAGGCTGACCAGCGTCAATGCCACGATCGGGAGCGGGCCGAGCCGCTGGCCCAGAATCAGCAGACCGGCCACCGCGGCGCCCGCCGGTTGCAGGCTCATCAACACCCCGAAGATCCGCGTCGGCAGCCTTCTCAAGGCGATCATTTCGAGTGTGTACGGGATGACGCCCGCCAACAGAGCGACAATGACAGCCCCGCCGAGCAGCCGAGATTCACCGAACGCCCGAACCGCGCCGCCGAAGCCGAACGGCAGCACCAGCAGAGCCGCCACCGCGAACGACACCGCCAGCCCGCCCACTCCGGATCCCGCCCCGCCGAGCCGCGCGCTGAAGACGATGTAGCCGGCCCCGCACACGCCCGCCGCGAGCGCGAGCAGCAACCCCGCCGCCGGCACGTCGGCGCCGGCCCGCAACCCGAGCAGCGCGACTCCCCCGGCAGCGGTCAGCGCCCACAGCAGGTCGCTCACCCGGCGAGTCTGCACCAGCGCCAGCACGAGCGGCCCGGCGAACGACGCCGTCACCACGATCCCCTGCGGTGCGATCCGCAACGCCAGGTAGGACAGCATTGTCAGCCCGGCCGCGAACACGCCGAGCAGCACCGCGGCCCGCCACGCCGCGCTCGTCCACGTCCACACCGGCGGCCGCACGACGACGGCGAAGACGAGCGCCGCGAAGCCCATCCGCCAGGTGAGCACCCCGGCCGGCCCCAGGTCGCCGAAGAGGGTGCGGGCGACGGCCGACCCGGACTGCGCCGACGCGACCGACATGACCACGAGCAGCCCGGGCGCCGATCTCATGTCGCCGACGGTAGGTCCATCCGCTTGCGGGGTGGCACGACGGCGTACCACCCCGGGGGTGGAGCCGTCAGGCGACGACCGCGAATCCGCCCGTCCAGGAGACCTTCTCGGCGGCGGCCAGGCCGATCTGCAGGAAGCCGAGGGACTCGAGCTCGCGGGCCCGCTTGAGGGCGCCGGCGTCGACGGCGCGCAGGCCGGCCGCGGTGACCACGCCGGCCAGCAGGGCCTTGGCGTCGGCGTCGTCGCCGGCGATGAGGACGGTGGTCGGCTCGGTGCCGTTGGTGCCGGCGACGAGCGTACCGGCGAAATTGGTGTTGAAGGCCTTGACCACGCGCGCCGTGGGCAGGGCGGAGGCGATGCCGGCGGCGGCCGAGCTGTCGGCCGGGACGACCAGGTCGTCGAAGGTGGCGAAGTCGACCGGGTTGGTGATGTCGACGACGACCTTGCCCGCGAGCTGGCCGGCGCGCTCGGCGATGATGCCGGCGACGGCCGCGTGGGGCACGGCCAGCACGACGATCTCGCCGGTGACCGGTTTGGCCACGTCGGAGCTGGTGAAGGTCTCGACGGTGTTGCCGCCCTTGGTGACCAGGTTCGCGATCGCCGCACCCATGTTGCCGGTGCCGATGATGCTGACGTGTGCCATCTGGACCATCTCCCTCATTGGTTGTTGCTACAACTATCGCATCGGGCCGAGGTTGTAGCAACAACTAATGGCGTGGAATGATGTGGTCATGGACACACGATGGCTGACCCCCGACGAGCTGAACGCCTGGGTCCGCCTGGCCGCCGTGCTCGAGCTGCTGCCCGGGGTGCTGGAGAGTCAGCTACGCCGCGACGCCGACCTCGGCCACTTCGAGTACTACGTGCTCGCGATGCTCTCCGAGGCAGATCAGAAGACGCTGCGGATGACGGCGCTGGCCCAGATGACCAACGCCACCCTCCCCCGGCTCTCCCACGTCGTGCAGCGTTTGGAGACGCGCGGATTCGTCGAACGTTTTCCCTGCCCCGAGGATCGGCGGGCCACCAACGCCCGGCTCACCGACGCCGGCTGGGAGAAGGTGAAGGACAGCGCGCCGGGTCACGTCGCCACCGCTCGGGAGTACGTCATCGACGCCCTCACCCCGGAGCAGATCACCCAGCTCAGCGAAATCACCGGCGCGATCCTCACCCGCCTCGACCCGGGCGGCCACTTCGCCGCCCGGCGCACCTAGACAAGGGCCTCGTACTCCTCGTCGGTCAGCTCGATGTCGGCCGCGGCGCAGTTCTCCACGAGGTGCGCCACCGACGAGGTGCCCGGGATCGGCACCATCACCGGCGAGCGGCGCAGCAGCCAGGCCAGCGCCAGCTGACCGGTCGTCTTGCCGGGGTGGGCCGCCGCGACCTTGTCCAGCGGACCGCCCGGCCGGGCCAGCGCGCCCGCGTCGACCGGCGCCCACGGGATGAACGCGATGCCCTGCTCGGTGCAGTAGTCGAGCAGCTCCTCGGCCCGGCGGTCGCCCAGGTTGTAGCGGTTCTGCACCGAGGCGACCGGCACGCCGAACTCCTGCGCCTGCTTCACGTCGTCGACCGTCACCTCGGACAGGCCGACCTGCTTGGCCAGGCCCTCGTCGAGGAACCAGCGGAGCACCTCGAACTGCTCCTCGCGTGGGGTGTTCGGGTCGATGCGGTGCAGCTGCCACAGGTCGATCTGCTCGACGCCGAGACGCCGCAGGGACAGCTGCATGCACTGCCGCAGATATTCGGCGCGGCCCAGGGCGACCCACACGCCGGGACCGGTCCGCGCGAAGCCGCCTTTCGTCGCGACGGCCACATCCCCATAGCCCTTGCCGTCGTGCAGGGCCTCGCGGATCAGGTTCTCCGAGACCTCCGGGCCGTACGAGTCGGCGGTGTCGATGAAGGTGACACCGAGCTCCGCCGAGCGGCGCAACACCCGTACCGCCTCGTCGTGGTCGGCCGGCGGGCCCCAGATGCCCGGGCCGGTGATCCGCATGGCCCCGTACCCGAGCCGGTGGACCCGCTTGCCGCCCAGCTCGATCGTGCCGCTAGCCGCGACGCTCATGTTGCACTCCTCCACGTCGATCAACGCCTCCCACACTATGCCGACCGAAACAACCATTCCGCATACGGGAGCCCCGCGGCTGGCCTACGTTGAGCCCGCGATCACTGCTCATCTGGAGGACGGAACCATGTCCCAGCCTGTCCATCGCAAGCGGGTGACGGCCGGTCTGCTGGCCGCCGCCGCGTCCGTGGCCGCCGTCGCCGCGGCCGCACCCGCACAGGCCGCCACGGGCGGATTCCCGTTCAGCGACTACAGCCTCAACGGCTCGGCCGCCTTCGTGTCGGCCAGTGACTCGCCCAGCTCCGTGCTGCGCCTGACCGGCGGCGGATATCGCCAGGCCGGTTCGGCCTGGGGCGGCGAGCAGATCGACCTGACCCGCTCGTTCGAGACCAGCTTCGGTGTGCACCTGCGCGGCAACGCACCCGGCGCGGACGGCGTCGCCTTCCTCGTGCAGGCGGTCGGCCCGCGGGCCCTGGGCGGCTGGGGCGGCGGTCTCGGCTACCGCGGCATCCGGCAGAGCGTCGCGGTCGAGCTGGACGACTTCCGCAACCCGGGCGACGCCGACGCCAGCCACGCCGGGGTGGTGCTGCGCGGCAACCCGGACTACCACCTGGCCGCCGCCCCGACCGGCACACCACTGTTCGGCGCCCCGGTCACGGTCCGCGTCGCCTACGACGCCGGCGCCCACAACCTGACCGTGCACCTCGGCGGCCGCCAGCTGATCAGCACCACCGTCGACCTGGCGGCCCAGGTCGGCGCCGACCGCGCCTGGGCGGGTTTCACCGGCGCGACCGGCAGCACGACCTCGACCCAGGAGATCCTCGACTGGAGCCTGTCAGTCGGCTGACTTATGGCCGGGCCGGCCGTCGCCCCTAGCGTCGGAGCCATGACGTGGAACGCCTCCGAGCACGGACCGGTCGCCCGGCTCACCTTCGCCAATCCGCCAGACGCTTTCATGAGCTTCGCCGGACTCCTCGAGCTCGGCGATCTGCTCGAGACGTACGCCGAGAAGCCCGGCGACATCAAGCTGATCGTTCTCGCCGGCGGCACGCCGGGCCTGTTCATCAACCACGCCGACCTGGCCGAGCTGGCCAAGCTCGGCGACGGCACCGCCACCGAGCGGGAGCGCGGGGCGTGGTCCCGAGCGCTGCGGCTGCTGGAGGAGATCCCCCAGCCGACGATCGCCGCGATCGACGGGCTGGCCTCCGGCGGCGGCCACGAGCTCGCCCTGGCCTGCACCCTGCGGGTGGGCTCGCCCGAGGCCCGGCTCCAGCAGCCCGAGGTGCCGGCCGGCATCATCCCCGGCGGCGGCGGGAGCGTGCGGCTCCCCCGCCTGATCGGCCCCGGCCTCGCCGCCGACGTCATCCTGACCGGCCGCGAGGTCGGCGCGGCGGAGGCGCTGCGGGTGGGCTGGCTGAGCCGCGTCTTCTCCGGCGACTTCCCGGCCGAGGTGCTGTCCTATGCGAGCGACATCGCGAAAGCGCCGGCTCCGGCCCTGGCCGCGGCCAAGAAGTCGATCGTCATGGGCAGCCGCCTGCCGTTCGCCGAGGCCCAGGCTCAAGAGCGTGCGCTGTTCAGCGGGGTTCCAGCTCACTAGCCAGCCGGGCGAGGGCGCCGGCGGCCGGGCTTCCCGGCTCGGCGTGGTACATCACCAGTTGCAGGCCGTCGCTGCCGATGACGGCCAGCTTCTCGCGGCGCAGGCGCATCTCGCCGGCGCGCGGGTGGTGGATGACGCCGGTGTCGCTGCCGCCGCGGTGGATGTCGTGCCGGGCCCACAGCTTGCGGAACTGCTCGCTCTTGAGCGACAGCTCGCCGATCAGCGACTGCAGCCGCGGGTCGTCGGTGTCGGCGCCCATCTCGGCCCGCAACTGCGCCACCACGCTGCCGACGTTCTCGTCCAGGTCGGGGTGGGCCAGCCGGGCCGCCGGGTCGGTGAAGAGCACGATCAGCCGGTTGGTGCCGGGCCGCATCAGCGGCGACAGCTCGGCCGCCAGCGGGTTGGCGGCCAGCACGTCGCGGTAGCGGTTGACCACGAACGCGGGCACGTTCAGCGTGCCCAGCAGCATCGCGATCCCGTCCGGCACTTTGTCGGCCACCTTCGCCGGGCGGCGCCGGCTCTTCGGCCGGGCCAGATCGAGGAGGTACGAGGTTCCCTCGGCGTCCAATTGCAGGACGCGGGCCAGCGCGTCGACGACCTGGGCCGACGGCGTACGGTCGCGGCCCTGTTCCAGGCGCAGGTAGTACTCGGCACTGATCCCGGCCAGCATGGCCACCTCTTCGCGGCGCAGCCCCGGCACCCGGCGCAGCCCGCCGCCGGGCAGGCCCACCTCGCGCGGCGTCACCAGCTCGCGGCGTGCCCTCAGGAAGTCGCCCAGCGCGTTGTCCGTACCCATGATCTCCACGGTACGAGAAGCCCGCGGCCGGTGCCTGTTCCCGCTGCTACCAGGAACAACTCTGTCTGCCACCGGGCCCGCGAGCCGGGGAGAGTCATGGGCATGACATCGAAAACATGGTTCATCACCGGCGTCAACAGCGGCTTCGGCCGCCAGATGACCGAGCAGCTGTTGTCGCGGGGCGACCGGGTGGCCGGCACCATCCGCCGGGCCGGCTCGGTGGACGACCTGAAACAGAAGTACGGCGAGCGGTTCTGGGTCGCCGACCTCGACGTCACCGACCTGACCGGTGTGCGTACGACCGTCGACCGGGCGTTCGCCGAGCTCGGCCGCATCGACGTGGTCGTCAACAACGCCGGCTACGGGCTGTTCGGCGCGGCCGAGGAGCTGACCGACGAGCAGGTCATCGGCCAGATCAACACGAACCTGCTGGGCTCGATCGCCGTGGTCCGGGCCGCCCTGCCGCACCTGCGGGCTCAGGGCGGCGGCCGGGTCATCCAGATCTCCACCTACGGCGGTCAGGCCACCAACCCGGGCGCCTCGCTCTACCACGCCGGCAAGTGGGGCATCGAAGGCTTCATCGAGGGCACCGCCCGCGACGTGGCCCCGTTCGGCATCGAGATGACCATCGTCGAGCCCGGCGGCGCCCGCACCGAGTTCCGGTTCGACAGCCTGCAACTGGCCACCCCGCTCGCCGCGTACGACAACACCCCGGCCGCCATGGTCCGCGGGGCCAAGGACCGCAGCCGTCCCCCGCTGGGCGACCCGGCCAAGATGGCCGCCCGCATCATCGACAGCGCCGCCCAGAGCCCGGCCCCGCTGCGCCTGGTCCTCGGCTCCGACGCGTACAAGTTCGTGACCACCGCCCTGCGCGAGCGCCTCGCCCAGATCGAGCCCCAGGAGGCCCTGGCCGCTTCCACCGACGCCGGCTGAGCCCGCGTCATCCACCGGCCGGTGGAGCCACGGATCCACCGACTGATCATCCAAGAGTTGATTCGCGCCCGTCGATCAGCGGTGAGGCTGTTCGCATGGGAGCGAAGACCTTGGCCGTGGCCGCGCTGGCCGCGAGCCTTCTCACCGGCGGACCGGCCGCCCCGCCGAGCGCCGTGGCTGACGGGAAGGCCGTCGTCCGCACTCACGCCGGGCTGATCCGGGGCGTGGTCCACGACGGGTATCGGACGTTCGGGGGGGTGCCCTACGCGGCGGCGCCGACGGGTGAGCGGCGCTGGCGGGCGCCGCAACCGGTCGTGCCGTGGCGCGGTGTTCGGGCGGCGGATGCGCCGGGCGAAGCTTGTGCGCAGAACGCGCCCGGCCTCGGGCAGCCGTCCAGCGGCGCCGAGGACTGCCTGTACGCCGACGTGACCACGCCCCTCGACGGGCGCCGCGGGCATCCCGTCATGGTGTGGTTGCACGGTGGCGGGTTCCAGAACGGGTCGGGCAGCCTGTACGACCCCCATCGGCTGGCCGAGCGGGGCGTCGTCGTGGTGACCATCAACTATCGGCTCGGGGTGTTCGGCTATCTCGGGCTGCCGGGGCTCGCCGGGTCGGGGACCTTCGGGTTGCAGGATCAGCAGGCGGCGCTGCGCTGGGTGCGGCGCAACGTGGCGGCGTTCGGCGGCGACCCCGGCAACGTGACGCTGGCCGGCCAGTCGGCCGGTGGGATGAGCGTGTGCGCGCAGCTGACCTCCCCGGGCTCGGCCGGGCTGTTCCAGCGGGCGATCATCCAGTCGGGGTCGTGCCTGACCGACTGGCCGGCCGAGCTCTTCCTGCCCAACATCGGCTCCGGCTCGCAATGGGCCCCGGTGGACGATGTGGAGCGGGCCGGAACCCAGCTCGCGGCAACGCTCGGCTGTCAGGACGACGTCCTGGCCTGTCTGCGGTCGCAGACCTCGGAGGCTCTGCTCCGCGAGACGCAGGGCACCGGTCTGCGTGCTTTCGTCGACCCGGCGTACGGCACGAGCGTGCTGCCCCGAGAACCAGCCGACGCCTTAAAGGAAGGCATTTTTCATCGCATGCCGGTTTTGTCGGGCAGCAACCTCGACGAGCATCGAGCCTTCATCGCCGGCCTCGACGCCGCCGCCCCGGTCACCGCCGAGCGGTACGCCGAGGTGCTGAGGGCGGCCTTCGGCGATCAGGAGCCCCAGGTCCTCGCCCTCTACCCCGCCGCGGCGTATCCCTCACCCGGCCTGGCCTGGGCCGCCGTGGCCACCGACCGCATCTGGGCCTGCCCCACGCTGGCCGGCAACCGCCTCCTCGCACGGAAGAACCCGGTCTATGCGTACGAGTTCGCCGAGCGCGACGGCCCCAATCCCGGCTACGGCCTGCCGTGGGGCGCCTTCCACGGCGCCGAACTGCCCTACCTCTTCGACGTGACCTACTTGGACGGCGCTGCGCAACCGGAACTGGCCGCCCGGATGGTCGGCACGTGGGCCCGGTTCGCCGCCACCGGGCGTACGCAATGGCCGGTCTTCCCGTTTGTCGAGACCTTGGCCACCGACAAGGGAAGCGCCGTCGAGCATCACTGCGGATTCTGGGCCGGGGAAGGAGACTCCCCCGGCCCAGCGCCCAGACCTGCTGGACCTTGACGGTCTTGGACGTGGTGATCGGGGCCAGGGACGCCGCGCCGGTGGAGGCGCGCACCGAGTCGCTGGTCACGGTCACCGTCACCGGTGGCCAGCAGCGGGCCGCGTCGACACCGGTGGACCCACGATGGCGGCTGTAGGTTCCCAGGCTTGGGTGTACGCGACCAGGCCGTCGGCAGGCGCACGGCGCCGTTGGCGGCATTGATGGTCAGGTCAGTGCCGGCACGCCAGGGACCTTGCATAACGCGAGAATTGATCGCGTCCGGCGATCCCATGAACCTGTGCCCCACCCGCTCCGCCGGTGTCAGGCGCCCGGGTCGAGGCCGAGCTGCGCCACGTCCCAGGTGGACAGGCAGAAGGGGTGGCCCGCCGGGTCGGCGTAGACGAAACAGTGGTCGGAGTTGGGCTGGAAGTCGAGGCGGGTGGCGCCGGCCGCGAGGACCCGCGCCTCGGTGGCGGCGAGGTCGTCGACGAAGAAGTCTAATCAAGGCCTTTCTGCTCGTACGCCGGTGTCAGCTCGGCCCACCGCGCGCGCCAGCTCGGCTCGGGCTTCTGGTCGGTCCACTGTCCGGGGCCGGCCGCCGCCTCGCTCTCCAGTGACCGCGCCAGATCCTCGAGGTGGGCCTGCCATCCGGCGCCGTGGAAGTGGAGGCGGTCGCGGGGCAGGCCGCGCTCCTCGACGACCAGGCGCGTCCCCGGGCCCTCCTCGGTCAGCCAGGCCTCGATCTGGGCCTCGTCCTCGGTGCCGGGCCCGGTGGTGACCAGCAGATGGTGTGGCCTCTCGCAGACGTCGACGCGCCCGGGGCCCGACCAGGTGCTGGTGAAGACGGCGTGGAACGAGCCGCCGGCCCGCAGATCGCCGGAGACCTTGGCGATCCAGCGGGCGAGCCGTTCCGGATCGGTGCAGGCCTCCCACAGGTCGTCGATGGAGGTGTCGTAGACGTCCTCGACGCGCACCGCACCGCGGGTCTCGTCAAGCGATCGCATCGTTCCGACGATCTTCACTTCCGCTCCCTCTTTCCTCGGGCGACCTCGGTGTGCAGGGCGTCCATCCGGTTCTGCCAGAGCGCACGGTACGGCTCCAGCCACTGGTCCACGCCGGCCAGCGCCTCGGGCCGCAGGGCGTAGATGCGGCGTTGCGCGTCCTGCCGGACGTCGACCAGCCCGGCCTCCCGCAGCACCCTCAGATGCCGGGACACCCCCGGACGGGCGATCGGAAGGGCCGCCGCCAGCTCGCCGGCGGTCGCCGGGTGACGGCGGAGGATCTCGAGCACCGTGCGCCGGCTCGGGTCGGCCAGCGCC
This sequence comes from Paractinoplanes atraurantiacus, assembly GCF_900215205.1. GTDB lineage: Bacteria > Actinomycetota > Actinomycetes > Mycobacteriales > Micromonosporaceae > Actinoplanes > Actinoplanes atraurantiacus. The sequence goes on along the minus strand of NZ_OBDY01000008.1, from coordinate 236,250 downwards.
TGCAACACCGCATCCATGATGGGCTTGAGCGTAACCAGCTGGGTACGTAACCACAAGGGTACATTGACCTCCGGTAAGGGCTGCCGGACAGTGGGGGCGTGAAAGCAGCCATGGCCGCGCTGACCGTCGCGGCGTTCGTGACGCTGCTGGTCGATGTGGCCGGTGGGAGCCGGGAACCGGTGGTGCTCGTCCCCGGGGCGATCTTCCTGGTGCTGGCCACGCTGGGGTACGAGTGGGTCACGCGCCAGGCCCGGCGGCGCCTCTCATACGCGTACATCATCGGCCTGTTCCTCTGTGGTTTCGCGGTCTTCGTGGTCTCCGAGGCGTCGGTCGGCTCGACGCTGATGCTGGTCGTGCTGGTCATCCAGGCGACGCTGACGGTGCCGCTGGCCGCCGTGGTCGTGCTGGTCGTGCTGCTGCCGCTGTTCCACGCCGGGATGGACCTGTCCGAGGGCGTGCGCGAAGGGCTCGGGCTGTTCGCGGCGGCGGTGTTCGCGGCCGTCCTGACCAAGCTGCTGATGCGCGAGCAGCAGGCGCGGCAGGCGCTCGCGCGGGCCCAGCGCGAGGTGGAACGGCTGGCCGCCTCCGAGGAGCGCAACCGGATCGCGCGCGACATCCACGACGGGCTCGGCCACTCGCTGACCGTCGTCCAGATGCAGATCAAGGCGGCCCGCGCGGTCCTGTCGCAGCCGGCGAAGGCCGACGAGATGCTGGGCAAGGCGCAGGACCAGGCCGAGGAGGCGCTGCGGGAGGTGCGAAGGTCGGTCGGGGCGCTGCGTTCGCCCGTGCCCCTGCCCGAGGCACTGAAGCGGCTGACGGACGAGACCACCATCGTCGGCCGGGCGCGCCCTCTCGCCGCGGAGGCCGAGGAGTCCCTGTTCCGCGCGGCGCAGGAGGGCCTCACCAACGTCCACAAGCACGCCCACGCGACCAGGGCCGAGCTGTTCCTCGATTTCTCAGACCCTGATTGTGTACGCCTGGAGGTGCGCGACAACGGCACCGGCGTCGCCGGCGGGGACACGGGCGGCTTCGGCCTGCTCGGCCTGCGCGAACGGGCGGCCCGGCTGGGCGGCCGCCTGACCCTGGAGTCGGCCCCCGGCGCCGGCGCCACCCTGCGGATGGAGGTGCCCGGATGACCCGCGTGCTGATCGTCGACGACCAGGCCCTGTTCCGCGAGGCCCTGTCCGTCCTCCTCGGCGTCGTCGACGACCTGGAGGTGGCCGGCGAGGCCGGCAACGGCGACGAGGCCGTGGCCCAGGTCGCCGCCGTACGCCCCGACGTGGTGCTGATGGACCTGCGCATGCCCGTGCTCGACGGCATCGAGGCCACCCGCCGCATCCGCACCGCCCACCCGGGCACCCAGGTCATCGCCCTGACCACATTCGACGACGACGCCGACGTCTTCGCCGCGTTGCGCGCCGGCGCGGTCGGCTACCTGCTGAAGGACGTGTCGTCGGAGCGCCTGATCGAGGCCGTACGGGCCGCCCACCGCGGCGAATCGGTCCTGCAGCCGTCGGTGGCGGCCAAGGTGGTGGCCCGCTTCGCCCAGCTGCCCTCACCACAGCCCCTCATCGACCCCTTGTCCGACCGCGAGACCGAGGTGCTGCGCCTGCTCGCCAAGGGCCGCAGCAACCGCGAGATAGCCGCCGCGCTGTTCCTGGCCGAGGGCACGGTGAAGAACCACGTCACCAACGTGCTGGGCAAGCTGGGCGTCCGCGACCGCACCCAGGCCGCGTTGCGCGCCCGCGACCTGGGCCTGATCGCATGACCTCGTTCTTCGTGACCCCGGCCATGACCTTCGGCACCTGAGATCATGACCCGGCCGCCCTGACGATCGGTGCATGACGAAAACACGCTTCGCTCTCCACTACGCCGAGATGGTCGTCGCCATGTTCGTGGGCATGGTCGCCTTGGCTCCGCTGTGGCCCTCCCTCGAGGCGTACCCCGCCGCCGAGGCGATGGCGATGACCGTGAACATGTCAGTCGGCATGGGCGCCTGGATGCTCGTCCGAAAACACTCGTGGCCCCACATCGCCGAGATGTGCGCGGCGATGGCCGCGCCGTTCCTGGTGCTGCTCATCCCGTACGGCCTGAATCTGATCTCCGGCGACACCCTCATGCTGGCCGGTCACCTCCTGATGTTCCCGGCCATGCTCGTCCCGATGTTGCGTCACAGGTTTTAAGGCCCCGTTATGAAAGCGGCGGCTACGGTCCAGCTCGAAGGTCCCGTCGAGCCCCCGATCGAGGTACGCATGTCGCCGCTATCCCCCCTGGTAGGACAGCACCTGGAGTATGTCCGCCTGGGCGACGCCCTGGTCCTCAGCTTCTCCCGAGGAAGCCAGATCCTCATCGAGACAGCAGCCCACCTGACCACCCCCGACGCCTACACCCGGCTCCTGCCGGGCGACGACAGTTCCGACGCCTTGGCCTCCTTGCTGGGCGACGTGGTGAGCACAGCCCAGACAGCCGACGACGGCGAACTGACGATAACTTTCGGCGCCGGCTACGAGCTGCGAGTAACCCCCGACCCGGAGCTGGAGTCCTGGGCGTTCACCAACCCCGACGGCCCCCTGATCGTCTGCCTCCCCGGCGGCGAACTGGCTTTCTGGGCCAACACCCGAGCCTCGACAACCCCGAACGCCGGCTAGATCTAGCGATCGCTGCGGGAGTTATGACCGACACGGTCCGCACGCTCGGGTATTCGAGATCGGGTGCGGCACCGGGCAAGCGACCCTGCCCCTGGCACGACTGCGATGCCATGTCGTCGCGATGGACCTCAGCCCCGGCATGGCCGCCATCGCCCGGCGGATCCCTCGGCATCGTCTCGACCCACCACATCGCCGGCGGCACAAACGCCTTCTTCGCCGACGCCCAACGATGCTGCGAACGTTTCGACCCCACACCACCACCCGGCGTGCGCCTGACCACCGATGACGAGACCCCCGAGGAGGCGGCGGAGTTCGACCGATCGGCACGATTCGGGCCAGTCGAATTCCGGCGCTACGGGTGGCAGCAGACCTACACGGCCCCCGAGTATCTGAACCTGCTCACGACGTACTCCGGCAATCGCGCCATGGCGCCGCGGGCACGCAACGGCCTGTTCGCGTGCATCGCTCACCTGATCGACGAGGTTTACGGCGGAGCAATCACCAAGCAGTTCCGGACCCGGCTCGCGATCGCGCACAAGACATCGTGAACCTGCTCGGCGTTACAGTCTCGCCGTGTACTTCGTGTGCAGGTGGCGAGAGGAATCGCCGTTCGGCAAGCGGGTGGTTGCCCTCCCCGACGCGACGGTGCTGGACTGGTTCCGTCGCGGCTGGGGGAAGGACGACCCGGACGAGTGGATCGAAACCGAGTTGGGCGGCGACGTCTACGGCTTGGACTCGATTTTCGACAAGGCCAGGAAACGAGGGCTGCCGCCACCGGAGACCACGGACCAGCTGCGCACGCTCCTGCACGAGCACTTGTACGTGGAGGCCGACGACAAAAGCGACTACATCCGGCTGGGCCGACACGCTTTGCGGGTGCGCACGGATGACGACGAAGTCGACCTGGCCTACTACTTCGTCGACGACGAGACCGCCGCCGCGTCGCCTGACAGGCTCGCGTTTCTGCTGAACGACAAGTGGCCACTTCCGAAAGACAGCAGCCCGTCGGCCGCCCACTTCGGCCTCAGCGTTCCCGTCCGCACTGCCCGGCTGGTCCGGCCCGGACCTGAGGCGGTCTTCTCGGTCCGCCTGTGCTGGGAGTCGCCGGACATCGACCGGAATCTCGACCTTCGCGGAGCCGTCACCATCCCCGGCCTGACCCTCCCTGATCTGGCCGCCGTCCTGCACAAAGCCGACGACCAGGAAGCACTCCGCTGGCCCCATGACCTCCGCCTCCTGCGGCAACTCATCACCTCCAGCGCAGAGAGCCTTGGCGGCGCCCTTCACACGTACGCGAGGCATCCGCGCTCGCTGGTCGAAGTCGGTCCGCACATCGCGCAGGTCGCCCGCTACATCGATGATTTCGTGGGATTCGACCAGTGGTTCCTCTTCGACACGCGCTGGGCGACCGCCCACGCGGACCTGGCACATTCTCTGCTGCGGTATGCCGCTCACTGGGATCCCTACGCCGGGTAGCGCCTGCTGTACGTCGACCGGACAGCCGGCGTCTTGGTGGCTTCCGCGGCGGGCCGGGCGGCCGTATCGGCACGGGAAACGTCGTTTGCCCGCGCGGGCAGGATGCGTTTCGGTGAGGCGCCGCCGGGCCCGCCGCCGCCTAGCGTCGCCCCACATGAAATCGCTTCAGCTGTACGAGTTCGGTAAGCCCGAGACCCTGAGACTCCTCGACGTGGACCCCGCGCCGGTCGGGGCGGGGCAGGTTCGGGTTGCGATCGAGGCCGCCCCGGTCAACCCGTCCGACTTTCTGACCCTCAGTGGCCGCTACGCCGTACGGCCGATGCTGCCCTCGCCCCTCGGTGCCGAGGGTGTCGGACTGGTCACCGAGGTCGGCGCCGGTGTCACCGCCGTCACCGCCGGCGACCTGGTTCTCGTTCTGCCGAACCCGCAGCCTGGCACCTGGCAGGAGGAGGCCGTGGTGCCGGAGCGTTTCGTCGTGCGCGCCGACCCGAACGCCGACCCGGTCCAGCTCGCCACCGCCGGCATCAACGCCGCGACCGCCTATCTGCTGCTCGGCTACGGCGACGCGCTGAAGCCGGGCGACTGGGTGATGCAGACCGCGGCAAACTCGGCGCTCGGCGCCTTCGTGGTCGCCCTGGCCCGGCACCGGGGGCTGCGCACCCTCAACGTGGTGCGGCGGGCCGGTGTCGAGGTGCCGGGCGGCGACGCCGTCGTGGTCAGCGACGAGACCCTGACCGCTCAGGTCCGTGACGTGCTGCGCGGGGACCGGCCGTCGCTGCTGCTCGACGGTGTCAGCGGCCCGGTCGCCGGCACCCTCGCCGCGGTGCTGGCGCCGAACGCGCACATCGTCAACTTCGCCGCGCTCAGCGGGCAGCAGCTCGTCATCGACCGGGTGCACCTGCTCTTCAAGAGCTTGAACGTGCACGGCTTCTGGCTCAACAACTGGATCGCCACCGCGCCGCGGGCGGAGATCGAGCGCGTCTACGCGGAGGTGACCGGGCTCATCGCGGACGGGGTCCTGCGGACAGAGATCGCCGCGCAGTATGGACTCGGCGACTTCGAGCGCGCTCTCGCGCACGCGAACGCTCCGGACCGTACGGGAAAGGTGGTCTTCCGCAGATGACGGGAGTGGACGAGCAGGCCGAGCTGACCGAGGCCGAGCTGATGCACGACTACGAGACCCGGATGCCCGCCCCGGCGCGGGAACGGCTCGGCGTGGCCGCGGCGCGGATCGGCGGCGGTGTCGCCCTCGCGATGCCGAACGACCCGGTGTCGTACTGGAGCAAGGCGCTCGGTTTCGGCGTGACCGAGCCGTTCACTCTGGCCGTCCTCGACGAGGTTCTCGACTTCTACCGCACCCACGGCGTGCGGCAGGCGGTCATCCAGCTGGTCCCGTCCGTGCTGCCGGACGGCTTCGCCGGGCGGGGTCTGGAGCGGACCAGCACCTGGGTCAAGCTGGGCGGTGACCCGGCCCAGGTCGCCGCCGCGCCGTCCGATCTGCGGATCGCCGCTGTGACACCGGAAACCGCCGGGGCGTGGGCCGATGCCGTGCTGGACACGTTCGGCATGCCCACCGGCGACCTCACCGCGATGCTCGCCTCCACGGCCGGCCGGGCGCACTGGCGGCCGTTCGCCGCCTGGGACGGCGACGAGGTGGTTGCCGGCGCGAACGTCTACCTCAACGGCGATGCCGCCGACCTGAACGCGGCCGCCACCAAGCCGTCCCACCGCGGCCGGGGCGCGCAGTCGGCGCTGATCGCGGCGCGGGCCCGGGCGGCGGCCGGGGCCGGGTGCCGGCGGCTGTTCGCCGAGACGTGGAAGGGCGAGGGCAACCAGTCACTGTCCAACATGGTCAGAAGCGGCCTGGCGCCTCTGTACGAGCGGGAGAACTGGACAGTGCGCTTCTGAGCTGGTTGCGGTTGCTGATGCCCAGCTTCGGGAAGACCTTGTACAGGTGGGTGCCGATCGTGCGGTGCGACAGATAGAGCTGGTCGGCGATCTCCTTGTTGGTCAGCCCGTCCGCGGCCAGCTCGACGATGCGCCGCTCCTGCGCCGTCAGCTGGCCGAGCAGGTTGCGGGCCGAGCGTGACGCGACGGGCGCGACCCCGGCCGCGCGCAGCTCGGTCGCGGCGCGTTCCGTCCATGGGAGGGCGCCGGCCGCCTCGAACGCCCGAAGGGCCGCGCTCAGCTGTTCCCGGGCGTCGACGATGCGCCGGCGGCGGCGCAACCATTCGCCGTACGCCAGACGGGTCCTCGCGATCTCCAGCACGGCCGGGTTGTCCTCGGCGTCCAGCGCCGCCTCGTAATGCTCCTCCGCCTCGGGTCCCGGTGAGATCTGGGCGAGGCCGCGACGGACCAGATTCTTGATGTACGGGCCGGGGAACGCCCCCGCGCGCTCGAGCAGCGGCTCCACCAGGGACTCGCGCCCGGTGCGGACGGCGGCCTCGGTCAGGTCGCCGAGCGACCACAGCCCGGTGGTGCCGATGGCCTGCGCGCCCTCCAGGGCGGCCCAGGCGTCCTCATACCGGTGCTCGTTGAGGGCGATCAGCCCGGCCGACCAGCCCGCCCGGGCCCGCAGGAACGTGAGGTCCAGCCCTTGCCCCAGCGCGATCGCGGCCAGCGCCCGCGCGTTGTCGCCCTGCCACGCGTGTACCCGGGCGGCGACGATCGCCGCATCGGCCGCGGTGACCCGCAATCCGAGGTCGGAGCCGAGCCGCAGGGCCATCTCGGCGTCGGCCAGGCCCTCGCGCAGCTGGCCGAGCCCGACCCGGATCAGCGCCCGCTCCCGCATCGTCCACGCCTCGTCGCCGGGTGCACCGGCCCGGTGGAAGTGGTCGACGCCCAGGCTCCACCACTCCAGCGCGGCCGGCAGGTCGTGCACGGCCTGGGCCATCAGCCCGACGCCGATGATGATCTGCGAGCGGCTCGGCGGGGCGTCCTCGGCCAGATAGGCACGGACGGCCCGCCGCAGCGCGGGCATCTGCTCGCGGGCCTCGGCCGCGTGCGTCACCGGGTCGAGCAGCACCCGGCCGACCAGCACGTGCGGGCTCCGCAGGTCGCCGGCCGCGGCGACGATCGCGGCGTCGAGGCGGGCGCGCAGGTCGTCCGGCAGCCCCTGGATGGCGTTGGCCGTGGCCGCCGTGGTCAGCACGCGCAGGCGCTGCATCCGGTTGGCCTCCCCGGCCGGCCCGGCCAGGCGGGCGACCAGGTCGAGCAGCTCGCCGGTGCTGTGGCCGGGCACGGCCGCGCTGGCGCCGAGGGCGACCTCGGTGAGCGTGAGATGGGCGAGCACGTCGGGGTCGGTGGCCAGCGGCCAGGCCTCGCGCACCAGCAGGGTGCTGTCGGCCACCTCGCCCGCCTGCCGGGCCACCTCGGCCGCGGCCGCCAGCCGGCGCGCCCGGTCGGCGACCGAGGACGAGAGCGCGGCCGCCCGGCGCAGCGCGGCCACCGCCTCGATCTGCGCGCTGCGGTCGCGGGCCCGGTCGGCGGTCTCCTCCAGCGCGGCCGCCACCTCGTCGTCGAAGTCGGGTGTCGCCGCCGCGGCGTGCCAGGCGGCCCGGTCGGGGTCGGTGGCGGCGCCGGCCAGCAGGCGGTGGGCGGCGGTCCGCTCGGCGAACGGCGCGGCGTTGTAGACGGCCGAGCGCACGAGCGGATGGCGCGGCACGATCCGGTCGCCGGCGACGGCGGCCAGGCCGGCCCGCTCGATCGGGGCGAAGTCGTCAAGGCTCAGCCCGGCGCCGGCCGCGGCCGCCATCAGCTGCCGCAGCGACGACTCGGGCGCCGCCGCGATGAGCAGCAGCATCTGCCGGCTGCGCTCGGGCAGGCCGGCGGCGCCGTCGAGGAAGGCCTGCTCGAGCCGGCGGGTCATCGGCAGCCACTGGTCGCCGGCCCGGCCCGGGGTCAGCGCCCGGGGCAGCTCGGTGAGGGCCAGCGGGTTGCCGACGGCCTCGGTCAGGATCCGTTTGCGGGTGGCGGCGTCGAGGCCGGCCAGCAGCTGCTCGGAGGCTTCCTCGCTGAGCGGGCCGAGCGGGAGCTGCGGCAGCGACCCGAACAGCTCGGAGGTGCTGCGCATCGTCACGACCATCAGGACCGGGGCCTGCGACAGCCGCCGCGCCGCGAAGGCGAGGGTCTGCGCGGTGGAGGCGTCGAGCCATTGCGCGTCCTCGACCACGACGAGTGTGCGCTGCTCCGACGCGTACTCCTCGAGCAGGCCGAGCGACGCCAGGCCGGTCATCAGGCGGCTCGGCGCCGGCCCGTCGGCCCGGCCGAGCGCGACCTCCAGGGCCTGCCGCTGCCGTCCGGGCAGGGTGGGCAGCAGGTCGAGCACCGGGTGGAACAGCTCGTGCAGGCCGGCGAAGCCGGAGGTGGTCTCGCTGGCCACGCCGGTGCAGCGGAGCTCGCGAAAGCCCCGCTCGGCGGCGATCGCGGCCACCGCGTCGATCAGGGTGCTCTTGCCGATGCCGGCCTCGCCCTCGACCACGACGGCCTGACCGCCGGGGCCGACCGCGTCGAGCAGCTCACCGAAGTGGGTCAGCTCAGCGTCGCGCCCGACGAGGACGGGTGTTTGCGCGGGCACAAGATCGAGCTTAGCGGCGGTGCGGGCAAGTGACGTTGCCCGTGTGACGCCGGAAACCCCACAGGGGTGACGGAGGCCACCGGCTGCTGTAACGGTTGCCGGGTGAACAGGACGTCTTTCCCCGAGATCGAGGATCTGCCCGCCGCCGCCACCGCCCGGCTCGACGCCGACCAGCGGGCGCGCGCCGCCGCGTACGGCACCGAGGTGACCGTGACCGCCGGGACGCGCCTCTACGAGGAGGGCGAGGCGAACTGCGACCTCATCGTCTGCGAGAGCGCCACCCTGTGGGACGGCCTCTACACGTACGGGCCGGGCGGTTTCGCCGGTGAGCTGAGCCTGCTCACCAGCCAGACCCGCAACCAGGCGGTCACCGTGGTCGAGACGGGCACGGTGCGGATGATCGACCAGGCCTCTTTCCGGCGGCTGATGGCGCAGCAGACCGACCTCGGCGACCTGTTCCTGCGCGCCTTCCTGGCCCGGCGCCGGCTGCTGCGGCTCGGTGCCGAGCAGTCCACCACGATCGTCGGCGATCCGCGCTCGGGCGACGGGCTGGCCCTGCGGGTGTTCCTGTCCCGGCAGGGGCTGCCCCACCTGTGGCTCGACGCCGCGTCCGGCGAGGCCCACGCCGTACTGGAGGAAGCGGGTTTGTCGCCCGAGGATCTGCCGGTGGCGCTGACGCCCGGTGGTGTGATGCGCCGGGTGACGCCGGGCGAGATCAGCGAGCGGCTGGGGCTGACCTACAGCAGCATCGGCCGGGGCACGGTCGACCTGGCGATCGTCGGCGCGGGACCGGCCGGGCTGGCCGCGGCCGTCTACGGGGCTTCGGAAGGGCTGGGCACGCTGCTGCTCGACATGGTGGCCACCGGCGGGCAGGCGGCCACCAGCGCCCGGATCGAGAACTATCTGGGCTTTCCGTTCGGGCTGAGCGGGCTCGACCTGACCACGCGGGCGGCGGTGCAGGCGCTGAAGTTCGGGGCCGAGATCGCGACGCCGTGCGGGGTGTCGGCGCTGCGCACCGGCGACAAGGAGCACGTGCTGGTGCTGAACGACGGCACCGAGATCCCGGCCCGGGCGGTCATCATCGCGACCGGGGCCGCCTATCGGTCGCTGCCCATCGACCGCTGGGACCACTTCGTCGGCAACGGCATCTATCACGCGGCGACCGACCTGGAGGCCCAGGGTGTGGCCGGCGAGCCGGTCGCGGTGGTCGGCGGCGCCAATTCGGCCGGGCAGGCGTCCTTGCACCTGGCGCGTTACGCGAGCCACGTGACGCTGATCGTCCGCGGTCCTGATCTCTACGCGAAGATGTCCTCCTATCTGGTCGAGCGGATCCTCGCCGATCCGCGGATCACCGTCCTCACAAGTACCGAAATTTCTGGCCTAGGCGGCGACTCGAGGGTCGAGAGCTTGATGCTCACCGGGCGGGATGAGCCCCTGGAGTGCCGCGGCGTGTTCAGCTTCATCGGCGCTACCGCGGCGACCGAGTGGTTGAGCGAGATCAAAACCGACAAAGACGGATTTATTTGTACGGACGCGGTGTTCGCCACCTCCATCCCCCGCGTCTTCGCTGTCGGAGACGTACGCCAGGGGTCGCTCAAGAGGGTGGCGGCGGCCGTGGGCGAGGGATCGGCCGCGGTCCGGTCCGTACACGGAGCTCTCGCCGACCTTCAGTGATTCGACTTATGCCTCCGCCGGGCGCGCGCGGCACTGTTGCCGGAGCAAGCCGCGAAGGAGGCCCTCATGACCCAGGCTCTGGTCACCACGCTCGACGTGTCGGTGCAGGCAACCGACTCGCTCACCCTGGCCGGACTGACCGTGCTGCTGGCCGACCGGCCGGAGGTGCGGGTGCTCGGCCCCGACGAGGCCGGCGGCGACGTCCTGGTCTTCGCCGCCGACCGGCTCGACGCCCGGGTCGTGGCGGCGCTGCGGCGCTCGGCCGCCGCCACCCGCCGGCCGGTCGTGCTGGTGCTCGACGAGATCAACGACTCCGAGCTGCTCCTCGCCGTCGAGTGCCGGGTGCACTCGGTGCTGCCGCGGGCCGCGGTGACCGCCGAGCGGCTGACCCGCGCCGTGGCCGCGGTCGCCGCCGGCGACGGGGTGATGCCGCCCCCGCTCGTCGGCGACCTGCTCAAGCACCTGCGCGACCTCCAGCAGCGCGTGCTCGACGAGGCCGGCCTGAACGCGGCCGGCCTCACACCACGGGAGATCGAGGTGATCCGGCTCATGGCCGAGGGCCTGGAGACCACCGAGATCGCCGCCAAGCTCTGCTACTCGGAGCGCACGGTCAAGGGCGTCATCCACACCATCACCCGGCGCCTCGGGCTGCGAAACCGGTCGCACATCATCGCCCACGCCATGCGCTACGGGGTCATCTGAGAGAGCTGGGCGCGGTTCCTCACGCCCAGCTTCGGGAACGCCTTGTAGAGGTGGGTCGCCACGGTCCGCGGCGACAGGCTCAGCTGATCGCCGATCTCCTTGTTGCTCAGCCCTTCCGCGGCCAGCTCGACGATCCGCAGCTCCTGCGGGGTCAACCGCAAACGGCTCTCCTCGGCCGTACGGGCCGGCGCGGCCCCGGTGGCCAGCAGCTCGCGCTCGGCCCGCTCGGCCAGTCGCGCGGCGCCCACCCGGCGGAACTCGGCCAGCGCCGCCTCCAGCGGCTCGCGGGCGTCGACGATGCGGCGCTTGCGGCGCAGCCATTCCGCGTACGCCAACTGCGTCCGCGCTCGCTCCAAAGCGTTCCCCGCCTCCTCGGCGTTCGCCAACGACCGCAGGTAGAACTCCTCGCGCGAGCTCAGAACGGCCCTGGCGCGATGAACTATCGCCCACAGATGGGCCGAACCGAACGCCGCCGCCTGCTCCTCGGCCGCCACGACCACGGCCTCGACCTGCGCCGTGTGCCCGCTGCGCACGCCCGCCTCGACCAGGTCGGCCAGCGCCCACAACCCCGTCGCCGGATGAGCGGCCACCTCGGCCAGCTCCCGCCAGGCCTGCGCGTGCCGGCCCTCGGCCGCGGCCAGGAGCCCGGCCGCCCAGTGGGCCCGCGCGGTGATCAGCGCGTACGACTTGTTCTCGTTGAACCTCAGGCTGTCGGCGAGCCGCCGCCTCGCGTCGGCCGTCTCCCCGCGCACCGTGTGCCCGAGCGCGGCGATCGCGGCCGCCTGCCCGGCGATGCGCACGAGCCCGTTGCCGTCGGCCAGCGCCAGCGCCCGCTCGGCGTCGGCCAGACCGCCGCCCACGTCGCCCCGGAGTAAACGGTTGAGTGCCTGTCCCTGCAGCCCGAACGCCTCGTCGGCCAGCGTTCCGGCCGCGTGGTGCCATCGCGTGAAGTGTTCCCAGCATTCGCCGGCGGTGTCGAGGTCCTGCAGCGCCTCGGCCGCGCAGACGAAGATGGACAGGCTCCGGCTGGTGCCCATGGACCGTTCGCGGCAATCGACGAAGGCGAAGTCGATGGCCTGCCGCAGCAGCGCGGGCAGCCGCGGCCGCACGGACGGCGCCTGGCCGACGGGATCGCTCAGGGCCAGCCCGATCTCGCGCTGCCAGGGCCCCTCGTCGACGAGGTCGGTCACGGCCCGCTGCAGCCGGGCCATGGTCTCCGGGTCGTGGGCGAAACCCCACGCGCGCCCGATGGCCGTGTTCAGCACCCGGATCCGCGAGAGGTGGTCGCCGCGCATCCGGGTGGCTAGCCCGATGACTTGTTCGGCGCCGCGCACCGGCGTGCCGTATTCGATGCCGAGCAGCAGCTCGGTGGAGGCCAGGTTGGCGGCGTCGGACGGCGCCTCGGCCAGCGGAACGGCCTGGTGCAGCAGCGACTGGCACAACACCGGCATGCCCGCCTGGCGAGCCAGTTCGGCGGCGAGGGCGAGCCGGTGGGCGCGACCCGCGACGGCCGGGGAGAGCGCGGCGGCGCGGCGCAGAGCCTCCACCGCCTCGCGCAGCGCGCCCCGGCTCCGCGCCACCTCGGCCGCCGCGGTCAGCTCCCCGGCGACCTGCTCGTCGAGTCCGGGCGTGGCCGAGGCCCGGTGCCAGGCGGCCCGGACCGGGTCGGTGACGACCTCGGCCAGGGCGCGGTGGGCCGACACACGCGCGGAGAGCGAAGCCGCCCCGTACACCGCCGAACGCACCAGTGGATGGGTGAACTCCAGGCGTCCCCGGTCCACCACGATGAGCCGGTTGTGCTCCAGCGGTTCGAGGTCGGCCGGTCCGGCGCCGTCGAGCGCCCCGGCCGCGAGGGTCTCCGCGATCGACCCGCCCGCCGCCGCCAGCAGCAGCAGCCGGCGGCTCCGCTCGGGCAGGGCGGACAGGTCGCCGAGGAAGGCCTGCTCGATCCGGCGGGTGACGGGCAGCGGCCCGGAGACGCCGGGGTGCCGCGCCTCGGCGGCGAACTCGCGCAGTGCCAGAGGATTCCCCCCGGCCTCGGCGAGCACCAGGTCACGCGACTCCGGCGGCAGGCCGGGCGCGGCGTCGGCCAGCAGCTCCACGGCCTCGTCCCGGGTCAGCGCGTCGAGCCGGACGCGGCGCAGGTCCGGGCCGGCGAAGGCGGAGCCGCCGGTGCGCACCGCCGCCAGCAGGGCGATCGGCGCGCCGTGGGGCCGGGACACGACGAATTCGAGGGCCGCCAGGCTGGACGGGTCGAGCCACTGCGCGTCGTCGGCCACGACAAGCACGGGCTGCTCCGCGGCCGCCGCCTCCAGCACGTCGAGAGTCGCCAGGCTGACCAGCAACGGATCAGGGGCGGGCCCGTCGGCCAGCCCGAGCGCGACCAGCAGCGCGTCGCGCCGGCGCGGGGGAAGGCCGGCCGGCGCCGGTGGCAGAAGCTCCTGGAGGCCGGAGTAGCCGAACACGGCCACGCTCTCGACGCCGGTGCACCGCAGGATCCGCATGCCGCGCGCCCGTGCCTCCCGCACCGCCGCGTCCACCACAGTGGTCTTGCCGATGCCGGCGCCGCCCTCGACGACGACGCCTTGTGCCTGTTCGAGCGCGGCCAGCACGGCGCGCAGCTCGGCCGAACGTCCGATCATGGGCCGAGCCTAGGCACGGATCCGTTCGCGCCCTTCAGTCACGTGACTTATACCCGCCTGCCCAGGTGCTCAGCAGGCTTGATCCATGATGATCGGCGCAACCTCGGGGACGGTGACGGTCAGCGGGGACGCGGGCTCGGGCAAGACGACCGTGCTCGATCGCGTCGCCGCCGGCGCGGGCGAACGCGGCGATCTGGTGCTGCGCTGCTCGGGCCTGCCCTGCTCGCCGGCGGAGCCGGGGGCCGGCCTGCACGAACTGCTGCACGGGGTGCTCGACCGGGTCGCCGGCCTACCGGCGCCGCTGCGGTCGGCGCTGTGCGCGCTGTTCGGCATCGGCCCGGACGAACCGGCGGGCGCGCCGCCGCCCTCGCTCGGCCTGGCCACGCTGCGGCTGCTGGAACGGCTCGCGGCCGACCGGCCGGTGACCGTCGTGGTCGACGACGTGCAATGGCTCGACGAGCTGACCGCCGGGACGCTCGACTTCGTCGCCCGCCGTCTCCGGGACGCGCCGATCCTGCTGGTCGCCGCTTCGCGGCTCCCGCTGCCGTGGCCGGGCGAGGCGCTCCGCTTGCGCCCTTTGCCCGTACGGGCATCGGAAGAGCTCCTGGCATCGGTGGCGCCGTCCCTGCCCGCGTCCACCCGCCACCGGATCGCCGAGGCGGCCGCGGGCAACCCGCTGGCCCTGCGCGAGTTCGCCGGCGTGCTCCTGGAGAAGGGCGACGACGGCGGCCCGCTGCCCCTGACCCGCCGGCTCCGGGCCAGCCTGCTCGCCGAGACCGTGGGACTCCCGCCGGCCACCTGGCGCTTCCTGGTCCTGCTGGCCTGCGCCGAGCAGCAGCCGCTGCGCGAGCTGATGTCGTCCGCGGCCCGGGCCGGCCTACGCCCCGAGGACCTCGACCCGGCCGAGCGGGCCGGCCTGGTCGTGGTCGACGGCGACCGGCTCCGGTTCCGCCAGGCGCTGCTCCGCACGGCCGTCCAGGGCGCGGCCACCTGGTCGGAGCGCGGCGTGGCCCACGAGGCGCTGGCCGCCGGCACGCTCGATCCCGGATGGGCCGCCTGGCACCGTTCGGCCCTGACCGTGGACGCCGACGAGGCCGCCGCCGAGAAGCTGGAGGCGGCCGCCGTCCGCGCCTCGGGCGAGGACGCTCTGCGCCACGCGATGCGGTTTCTGCGCCGCGCCGCCGCCCTCTCGGGACATCCCGAACAGCGTGCCCGCCGCCTGGCCGGCACGGCCGAGCTGGCCCGCCAGGGCGGCCGCAACGTCGAGGCGTGGCGGCTGATCCGCGAGGTGACCACGCTGTCGCCCTCCCGAGGTGTGCTGGCCCAGGCCGAGCTGACCCGCTCCATCCTGGTGCTGACCGACGGCCTGGGTGAGCGCTCGGCCGCCGAGACGATCGGTGCGACGCTGCGGGCGGCCACCGACCCTTCGTCTCCCTACGAGCGTGAGGCCGCCGCCCGCATGCTCATCGCGGCCGGCTCGATGGCCTGGACCCACGACGTCTCCGCCGACGTCCGGGCCGAGCTGCTGCGCAGCGTGGACTGTGCCCTGCACGGCGCCGAGGCGACGACGCTGGTGACCGGCGTGCTGGCGATGAGCCGCAGCTGGATGGACCCGCTCGGCGGAGCGGCCGACGCCCATCGGCGACTTCCGGTCATTCTCGGGGCGCTGCGCGACCGGGTCCTGGCCGACGTTCCGGAGCTGCGCCGGCCGACCCGCCACTTTTTGATCGCGGCCGCCCGCACGGCCGAGACGTTGCACGACCCGGCAACCGCGGCGAAGGCGTGGGACCTGCTGGCCGACGCCATGTCCAACGCCGGCGCCGTCACCACCGACGAGGTCCGCCGGCTGGCCGAGCACCCGCTGAGCCGGATCCTCAACGGACAACTGAACGACGCCGCCGCCCAGGCCTCCCGCGCCCGGGACCTGGCCGACCGGATGGGGTTGCCGGTGCTGGGCGCCCTGGCCTCCGCGACCCTTTCCCTGGCCCGGGCCTGGAGCACGCCTCACCCGGCCCAGGCCACGGATCGCGGCCGTCAATCGGCGCTCGTCACGGCCGTCGGCGCTTGGGCGGACGGTCTGCTCGCCCTGCGCGAACGGCGCTTCGCCGACGCGTACGCCGCCCTGCGCGCCACCGAGGTCCATCGCGTCATCGCCTGGAACGCCGCCGCCGACCTGGCCGAGGCCGCCGTCGGCTGGGAGCAGACCGGTGGGACGGAGGTCGTGGGGGTCGCGCGGGCGAGGCTGGCCGAGATCGAGATGGCGGCCGGCGTTCTGAACTCGGACCAGCTGCGGGCGCTGGCGGCCCGGGGGCGGGCCCTGCTCGACGAGGAGGGGGCCGAACCGCACTTCCAGCGCTCGGACGCAGCCGCCCGGCGAGCCGGGATCCCGTTGGAACTGGGCCGCACGCTGCTCGCGTACGGAACCTGGCTGCGCCGCCGCGGCCTGGTCCTCAAGGCCCGCGAACAACTGGGTGAGGCCCGGTTCCTCTTCGACCGCGCCGCCGCCTACCCGTGGGCCGCCATGGCCGCGGCCGAGCTCCGGGCGGCCGGGGTCGCCACCGCCGCCGAGGCGGTCGACGCGGCCGAGGTGCTCACTGCGCAGGAGCTGCGGATCGCGCGGCTGGCCGCTCAGGGCATGACGAACAAGCAGATCGGGGCGGTCATGCGCCGGTCGAGCCGCACCATCGCCTCGTACCTCTATCAGATCTATCCGAAGTTGGAGATCAGCAGCCGCGCTCAGCTGCGCGCGGTGGTCGGGGACCCGGCGCCGTGACCGGGTCCCCGCCGCGGTCACTTGACCGTGACGTCCTTCAGGTCGATCGAGACGATGACCGGGTCCGCGACCTTGTGGTTGTTCTCGTCCGTGCTGTAGATCTTCCGGCTGGTCGCCACGACCAGGCCGTCGACTGTGGCGAAGTCCAGCGCGTACTGCGCGCTCGGCGCCCGGCCGGCGATGTCGACCGTGTAGTCGCGCCGACGGATCAGCCCGTCCGAGTCGACGTACAGCACCTGCCGCGGGGTGTGGGTGGCGATGCTGTCCGGATAGGTGACGGCCAGGCGCCGGAACGTCTTGCCGTCCTCAGTCCAGCCGTCGATCTCCTCGGTCTGGACTCCGGGCAGCAGCAGAGAGGCCGGCTCGGTGGTGTACGTCCACATCGCGTACCCGGAGAAGTAGGCGAGCTGCAGCTGCGTCCAAGGCGTCGTGAGCACATGCCCGGCGAATGACTCGCGCGGGTTCGGCAGCTCCTCGACCACCTCGCCGTCCTCGGTCTCCACCGCCACCCGCTGCGGGGTGAAGTTGGTGTGGTGGCCCTCGGCGAAGAACGGCTCCTGCCGGGTGTGCTCGCGGTGCAGGTCCACGGTCACCTGCACGTCGTCGAGCGCGCCGGGCCACCCCTTCATGGCCCAGAGCACGCCGCCGAAGAACTGGCGGGCGCTGATCTGCTGCGCCTCCTCCCAGGCCGCGCGACCGCCGTACGTCTGAAGAATCGCCTCTAGCAGGTCGCTCATGTCACTTGTCCCCTTCGGTGAGGAAGTCGTTGATGTCCTTGGCCGCGTCGGCCGGGTACTGGAACAGGGAGGCGTGCGCGGCGTCCGGGTAGATGCGGAGCCGCGCGTCCGGGATGAGCCCGGCCATGGTGAAGCTGCCCTTGGTGGGGATCATCAGGTCGTCGTCGCCCTGCAGGATCAGCGTGGGCGCGGTGATGCCGGTGAGCCGCTGCAGCGCGGAGTGGTCAGGGATGCCCCACTCGATGATGGCGTCGAACTGGGCGTCGCGGACCGCCTCGGTGGTCGGCTCGTCGCGGTTCTCGGTGCGGGTGAAGATGCGGCCGAGGAACTGCTTGCCGAGCGCCTGACTGGTCTCGGTGTGGGCGAAGAAGATGTACAGCAGGTCCTCGGCGTCATTCACCTTGGCCCGCGCATGCGAGGCGATGTCCTCGCGCCACACGTGCATGCCGGGCGCGCCCTTGGGGCCGGTGCCGGCGAGCACCAGCTTGCGGATGAGGCCGGGCCGGACGAGGGCGATCTCCTGGGCGACGAATCCGCCGAGGGAGAAGCCGAGCAGGTCGATCCGGTCGAGCCCGAGCGCCTCGGTGAAGGCGATGATGTGGCGGGCGCTCTGCGCGACCGAGGTGGCCAACTCGCCGGTGGAGGATCCGACGCCGGCGTAGTCGACGAGGATGACCTCGCGGGAGGCGGCGAGACCGTCGGTCAGCGACGGGTCCCAGTTGTCGAGGTTGCCGCGGAAGTGCTGCAGCAGCACCAGCGGCACGTCGCCGCCGGATCCGAACCGGCGGTAGGCGTACGAGACGCCACCGGCCTCGGCGAACCGGGTCGGCGCGGTCTGATGAGTGATGTCAGGCATGACTCCAGTTCAGCCACGGTTCTCGCCGCCTGCCGAGCAGCGGCGGTGAGCCATGGCCCAAAGGGTCACGCCGGTCGCCCCCGCGAACTGCTCTCCAGTGCGCGGTACAGGTCGCGGGGCTCAGTGGCGGGCGGCAGCGGCACCTCCGGGCCGGCCGCGCACGCCCGCAGGAGATAGGCGACGAGGCGGTCGGTCGCGGCATCGTCGCCCAGCCGCGCGACGTTCGAGGTGGCGAGCAGGAACAGCGGCAGGTCGTGGGGCGAGAAGTCGGCCCGCAGGCGCCCGGCCGCTTTGGCCTTCTGGACGAGGCGTACGAAGTCACGCAGCGCCGCCTGGCGTTCGGCCTCGAGCCGCTCGGCGCCCGGGAACATCGTGGTGAGCACCTCGTTGAAGCCGCGGCTGCCGCTCTGGACGCGGACGAGGTACTCCAGGAAGCTCCGGAATCCGTGCCAGGCATCGGGATCCGCGGCCGCGGCGGCCGCCGTCAAGGCGTACTCGTGCATGGCCCCGGCGAAGGTCTCCTCGATGAGCCGCTCGCGCTCCGGGAAGTTGCGCATGACCGTCGCGATGCCCACCCCGGCCCGCCGCGCCACCTCGCTCATCGGCACGTCGATGCCGGCCTGGCCGAACACCTCGGCCGCCGCCTCGAGGATCCGGGCGCGGTTGCGCTCGGCGTCGGCCCGACGTGCCACCGCTCACACCTCCGAATATTTGGAAGACCCCTTCCGTTTAGGTTAGCGTACGGAAACGGAAGACCCCTTCCATATAATTCGAATGGAGAGCACCATGGCACTCAGCGATCTCGACTTCTTCATCGGCGCCTGGAAGGCCGAGGGCCGGTTCCACGACACCCCGTTCGGGGCCGGCAAGCCGATCGAGATGGTCATCACCGGCACCCGCGAGGAGCGCGAACACTGGACGATGGTCCGCACCGAGGAGCTGGCCACCGAGCAGAACCCCGACCCGCTGACCGCCCGCTACATCTGGGGCTACGACGAGCAGGCCGGCGAGTTCACGGCCGAGTGGTTCGACGGCAACGGCGGCCGGGCCACCCAGCGGTCGAAGGGCTGGGAGGGCGACAAGCTCGTCTTCGAGGGCACGATCACGATGGGCGGGCACAGCCTGCCGCTGCGCGACTCGTTCACCCGCCTCGCCGACGACCGGTACTACCACATCGGCGAGACCGACCTGGGCAACGGCTGGATCACCGTCGACGACGAGACCGCGACCCGGTCATGACGATCCAGATCGGGGTCTCCACCCTGACCGACCTGCCGCGCGGGATGAATCCCGCGCGGCGGATGGAGCAGATCGTCGACCTCGGGGCGCAGGCGGACGAGGCGGGGCTGGACGTGTTCGGCGTGGGTGAGCACCACAGCGCCGACTTCCTCGTCTCGTCGCCGGCGCCCGTGCTCTCGGCGGTGGCGGCCCGCACCAGGAATATCCGGCTGACCAGCGCCGTCACCGTGCTCAGCGTCCACGACCCGGTGCGGGTCTGGCAGGACTTCGCGACCGTCGACCTGATCAGCGGCGGCCGGGCCGAGATCACCGTGGGCCGCAGTGCCTACCCGGACCCGTTCGCGCTCTTCGGCGTCGACCTCAGCCGCTACGACAAGGCCTTCACCGAACGGCTCGACCTGTTGCTGCGCCTGTGCGACGGCGACGACACGCCATGGCCGGGCGGGCACCGGCCTCCGCTCGTGCCCGCCGACGTGGTCCCCCGGCCGGTGCAGGACCCCCTGCCGGTGTGGATCGGCGCGGGCGGCAGCCCCGGCAGCGCGCTGCGGGCCGGCGCGGCCGGACTGCCGCTGATCCTCGGCTACATCGGCGGTTCCCCCGACGACCTGCGCCGGCTCGCCGACCTCTACCGGGCCGCCGGCGGCACTCAGGTCGGGCTGGCCGTGCACTTCTTCGCGGCCGCGACGGAACGGGAGGCGCGGGACACGTACACGAACTACCGCGACTTCCTGCCCTTCCCGGTCTCCGCCGCCGCCTTCGACGGCGGCCTGCGCCCCGGCGGTCATCTGTTCATCGGCACCAGCGAGCAGATCACCGAGAAGCTGGCCCGGCTGCACGACGCGGTCCCGTTCGACCGGGTCCAGGCCCTCGTCGACTGGGGCGGCCTCGACGCCGGCGCGGTGCGGGATTCCGTGTACCGCCTCGGCGCCGAGGTGGCGCCCGCCCTACGCGAGACAGGTCGCCGGGGAACAAGGTTGGGGTGATCAGCGCTCAGCGGCGGCGCGGAAGGTACGGCGGTAGGCGGACGGGGAGACCGCTACCCGCGTCTGGAAGTGCTGCCGCAGCGACGCGCCCGTTCCGAAGCCGGCTCTGCGCGCGATCTGTTCGATGCCGAAGTCAGTGGTCTCCAGCAGCTGCTTGGCGAGGGAAACGCGTTCCTAACCAAGCCACACTCCGGGGCTGAGCCCGACCTCGGCCCGGAAGTGGCGCACGAAGCCGCGCAGGCTGACACCGGCGTGCTCGGCGAGGTCCGGCAGGCGCAGGGGTTCATCGAGTCGCGCGTGGGCCCACTCGCGGGTCGGGCCGGTGACGGAACGGGCCGCGACCGGCCGGTCGGCGTAGGGCCGGCCGCCGTCGCACCGAGGCGGGACGACGCAGCGGCGAGCGACATCATTCGCGACAGCCGCGCCCAGATCGCTGCGGACGACGTGCAGGCAGAGGTCGACGCCGGCCGCGGCCCCGGCCGAGGTCACCACGTCCCCCTCGTCCACGAACAGCACCTCGGGGATGAGGCTCACCGAGGGAAACCACCGGCGGAACACCGGGGCGCATTCCCAGTGGGTGGTGGCGGACGGCCCGTCGAGCAGCGAGGCCGCCGCGAGAACGAACGCGCCCGTGCAGAGCGAGACTTTGCGCGCCGTGGCCGGAATCGACGCGATCGCCTCGCGTACGGGGCCGGGCAGCGCCCGGGTCAGGCGGAGCGGATCGATCGGCGGGATGATGACGGTCTGAGCGTTCCGCAGCACCCGCGCATCGTGATTCACCGCTATGTCGAAATCGGCGTTGGTCCGCACCGGCCGGCCGCCGACGGAACAGGTGACGACGTCGTAGTCGCCGGCCGCGCCGAGAATGCGTGCTGGAATACCGAGTTCGAACGGGTACACCCCGTCCAGGGCCAGAACTGCTACACGATGCATGGCACGATCCCATCGAATTCTGGCGTCAACCTCGGTTTTCCCTTGCGCCGGCGATGGTTATGTTAGCCATGAGCAGGCCTTTTCCGGGCGGTCGAGGAGACCGTTTCCCTTAGGGGCGGTCGCCGTCGCCCACTCGTGCAAAAGAATGGTAATCGCATGACAGACGCCGCGAATCTCGAAGTCACCGGCCGCAACGGAGTCTCTTACGCCTACCGGCGTTTCGGCAACACGGAGACCTCGGCGCCGCCGA
This sequence comes from Paractinoplanes atraurantiacus, assembly GCF_900215205.1. Taxonomy (GTDB): domain Bacteria; phylum Actinomycetota; class Actinomycetes; order Mycobacteriales; family Micromonosporaceae; genus Actinoplanes; species Actinoplanes atraurantiacus. Next base: position 214,761 of record NZ_OBDY01000008.1, on the reverse strand, counting down.
TGCTGGGCTTCATCCACTGTCGGGCCAATCTCGACAATTGGGATCCGGCGCTGGTGGACGAAATCGCCCGGCACCGCGAGGTCATCCTGGTCGACAACGCCGGTGTGGGCGGTTCCGGCGGGCTGACGCCGAACTCGGTCGCGGAGATGGCCGGCGACCTGACGTACTTCATCGACGCGCTCGGGCTCAAGCGGTACGACGTCCTGGGCTTCTCGCTCGGCGGCTTCGTCGCCCAGGAGCTCGCGCTGATCCGGCCGCACCAGGTTCGCCGTCTCGTGCTGGCCGGCACCGGCCCGCAGGGTGGCCGCGACATGCACGTCTATCAGCCGGACATCCTCGCGATCGCCGCCGCGGACACGATCGGGGCGGAAGAGTTCCTCACACTGTTCTTCGAGTCCAGCGACTCCAGCCGAAGCCTCGGATGGCAGTTCCTGAAGCGGTTGGCGTCGCGCACCGAGGACCGCGACGTGCCGGTGAGCCTGGACGTTCGGGACGCGCAGCTGACGGCGATCTCGGCCTGGGGCGTGCCGGACGAGACGAAGCTCGCCCGCCTCGCGGCGATCAGCGCACCCGTCCTGGTGGCGAATGGCGACAACGACCGTATGGTCCCCACGAAGAACAGTTTTCTGCTTGCGGAGCACATTCCGAACGCGCGGCTGAAGATCTATCCGGACGCTGGGCACGGATTCCTCTTCCAATATTCGGCCGAATTCGCGGCCGAGGTCAATTCGTTCCTCGGGACGTTCGAAACGGAACGACGAACAGGGGCGTGACCGACCGCGGTCAACTGTCTTAGCCGCCGTCCCCTGGGCAGGCGTTCGCGGTTTCCGCGAGCTCGGAACGATCCGACAGGCCCAGCTTCACGATGATCAGGTTCATGTCGTGGGCCACCGTGCGATGGGACAGGAGGAGCTGATCGGCGATCTCGCGGTCGGTCAGCCCCTCCGCCGCCAGGTGGGCGATCTGATCCTCCTGCACGGTCAAGGACGGCCGCGATTCCTCGATGACCTGAGCCGGCACACGGACACCACTCGCGATCAGCTCGGCTTCGGCCCGTGCCGCCCACGCCCGGGCGCCGGCTCCCCGGAGCAGCGTCAGAGCCTCGGTCAACTGGAGACGCGCCTCGGCGACCTGCCGCCGGCGGCGCAGCCACCCGCCGAACAGCAGACGGGTGCGGCCCAGGTCCAGCCCTTCGCCTCGGCGCTCGCCGAGATGGATCGCGGCCTGGAAGTGTTCCCGGGCGTCGTCTCCGTCCGCCAGCTGGGCCTGGGCCCGTTCCCAAGCCTGCCCGAGCAGGCCGGTGGAGCGGTACAACGCCACCTTCTCCAGCCACGACCGTGCTTCCTGCGGCTGCCGCGCGCCGATCGCCGCCTCCAGGAGGTCCGCCCCGGCCCACAGTCCGATCAGTTCGTTCGCCGAGGCCTCCTCCAGCGCTTGCAGCGCTTCCGGGTGGCGGCCCTCGTTCAACGCGATCAAGCCGGTCGCCCATGCGGCCACCGCGCGTACCCGCGCGACCTCGGAGCCGCCCGGAAACTCACGCATCTGCTCCAGCGCCGAGCGTGCCTCAGCGTTCGCTCCCAGAACAGCATGGGCGTGGGCCACCGCGGCGGCGGCCATGGCGCCGACGATGGGCAGATCGAACTCGCGGGCGAGCCGCAGCGCCTGCTGCGCGTCCTGCAGGCCGTCACGTACCGAGCCGGCCACCATTCTCGGTGTGGCCCGTCCGCACAAGGTCACTGCCTCGTCGGCGATGCGCCCCGACATGTGGTGGTGCTCCACCGCCGTCGTCCAGCACCATTCGGCCGTCTCGAGGTTCTGCACGCCCTCCGCCGCGAAAGCCAGCACATTCATGATCTCGGCATGCCGGTCGAGGATCCACGGAGTCAGCCGGCGCAGGTCGGCCCGGAACGTCGCGAGATTGCGGATCGGGTCGAGCAGCGTCAAGCCCACCCCGTGGAGCGGACCGCGGTCCGCGGCCGGGACCCGCTCGAAGGCGGCGCTGATGGCCACACGCACCTCGTTCGGCTCCTGAAAGACCCAGGCCTTGGTCGCCGCCCAGAGCAGGACCTCCACCTGGCCGGGGCCGTTCTCGCGGCGAGCCAGCTCGACCAGCTCCAGAGCGCTGCGGCCCGGCACGCCCGAGGTCATGCTCAGCAACCACTCGGTGCGGGCGAGCGCCAACACGTCGGCGGGCTCGGTGGCCTGCGGCAACGCCTCTCGCAGAATCTCGACGGCCTCGGCGGTGAGACCCCCGCGCCGGGCCGCTTCGGCGGCGTGCCGGAGCCGCCGCATCCGATCGCCGGGTGCGGGTGAGAGCTCGGCCGCCCGCCGGAACGCGTTCATCGCCTCGGGGTTCGCGCCGTGGCGCTGATCGGCGAGCCCGGTGTCCTCCAGGCGGGCGGCGACCTTCTCGTCCCAGCCGGGCGTCGCGGACGCCTGATGCCAGGCCGCCCGGCGCGAATCGGTGGCGACCGCCGCCAGCGCCCGATGTGCCCGAGACCGGCTCAACGACGACGCGGCGCCGTAGACCGCGGAAGCCACCAGCGGGTGCCGGAAGACCGCTCGGCCCTGCTCGACGGTGAGCAGGCCGGCCCGCTCGGCCAGGGTCAGATCGGTCCCGGTCGAGCCGAGGCGGCCGATGGCGCCGACCAGTTCATCGGCCGGGGCGTCCTGGTCGGCCGCAGCGACCAGCAGCGCCTCCCGCACGGCCTGCGGCAGCTCCGCCGCCTCGGCGAGGAACGCCTGCTCCAAGCGGTCGGTCATGGGCACACCGTCGACGGGATTGGTCTCGCCGAGGACGGCGGGAAGCTCGTACAACGCCAACGGGTTGCCGGCGGACAGCTCCAGGATCCGCTGCCGCACCCGAGGCTGCAGCTGCGGCGCTCGCCGCCGCAGAAGCTGCATCGCCTGCGGCGGCGGCAGAGCCGACAGGGACATCTGGTGCGGGAACGAGCGGGCCCGGTCGGGGTAGGGCTCACCACGGGTGGTGGCCAGCAGCAGCACGGGGGCGTCGTCCAGGCGCCGGCCGAGGAAGGAGACGACGTCGGCGCTGGACCGGTCGAGCCAGTGCAGATCGTCGACCACGGCCAGGAGCGGACCGATCGAGGCGACCTCTTCGAGCAGACCCAGCGTCGCCAGGCTGATCAGCAGCCGATCGGGCGCCGGCCCGTCCTCGCGCCCGAAGGCGATCATGAGGGCCGACCGCTGCCGGTCGGGCAGGGCGACGGCGCGGCCCAGCACCGGATGCAGCAACTGATGAAGCCCGCTGTACCCCACCTTCTCCGCGCCCCGAGCCCCTCGCGCCGCCAGCTCCTGGAAGCCGAGCGCCCGCGCCGATTCGGCCGCCGTCCGCACCAGCGCCGTCTTGCCGATGCCGGCCGCACCTTCCACCAGCACTGCTGTGCCCGCGGCGCGGACATCGTTCAGCAGACCGGTGAGCCGGTCCTGCTCAGCGACCCGGCCGATCAGGGCCTGCGGGGAAGAGGAGAAACGCTCGGTCATGGAAGCTCCACCCGTGAGGGTGGCAGGACGGCCTGCATGGGCGGCAGTCAACCACCGCATCATCACCGCTTCCCACCATCCGCTGAGGCTGTTCCCCCACGGGCAATCCGGTTTGCTCCTGGGCGCTGTGCGCGGGCCGGCCGGCGCCGCTCCTTGCCCCGGAGCACATCGTGGATCGCACCTTCTCGCGGAATCCTTGGATCGGGCGACAGCCGTGCGCTGAAGTCGCATGCATGACCTATGTAACCGGCTCCTTCGCGAAGCCTGTCATCACCGACCCGAGCACCCAGCCGCTCGTCGAGTTCCTGGGTGGACTCGTGCGTACGCGGCTGGGTGCGACGGACACCGACGGCGGATTCGCGATCCTCGAGCACACCGGCGGCCGTGGCTACGGCTCGCCTGTGCACCTGCACGACAACGACGAGGAGACCTTCCTCGTCCTGGACGGGACGTTGCGGGTGGAGGTCGGCGGCGACGTCCGCAGCGTCGGTTCCGGCGGCCTCGCCCTGCTGCCGCGCGGACTCGCCCACGGCTTCGTCGTCACCTCTTCCGAGGCCCGCTTCCTGACCGTCCACACACCCTCCGGCTTCGACCGGTTCGTGACCGAGGTCGGCGTGGCGCCGGAGTACGCCGCGGACACCGCGCCTCTGTCACCGGAGGAGTTGACCCGTGTCGCCGCCGGCCACGGCATCCAGATCGTCGGGCCCCCGCTGATGCCCTGAGGCCTGACGGCCGCGGCCGGCGTCGTGGGGGGTGACGCCGGCCGCGGGGCTTTCTCAGGAGTTGTACGCCTCAGCGGTCACCTTCAGGCCGCGCGGGCGGCCCAGCCGGGACGGCCACGTGATGCCGACCTTGCGGGTTTCACCGGGGAGCAGCCAGAAGTAGTTGTCGGTGTACTCGGCCGGCAGGACCCGCTCGCCCTTGCAGTCGCGCAGGGCGACCCGGATCAGCGCCGCCACCGCCTGGCCGCGGTTGGTGACCGTCGCCGTGACGCCGCCGCCCGCCGATGTCGTGCGCACGTCGAGCCTGGTGCGCGACATCGATGACAACGCTCGCATGTCGGACGGCTTCGTGTACCTCCAATAGGTGTTCTCCGAAAGGAGCTCCCCCTTGGCGGTGCGCATCTCCAGCCGTACGAGATGAAGTGGTTGACCCTGGGGTGCGGACACTGTGAAAGCGGGGGTCGTCGCCGAGGCGGCAACCGACAGGGTCTGCTTCTGGGCGGCGCCGAGCGGCCGACCGGACAGGTCGTAGGCACGGGCCGTGACCGTGACGTTCGTCAACGGCTGCGGAGTGTGGTTGACCGCCCGGACACGCCACGTGCCCGGGTCGGCCTGCACGTGACGCGGCGCGCAACTCTTACGAGCCCCGTAGTACGCGCCGTTGACGTCCAGGTCGTAGTCGTACGTCTGCCACACCGTGCTGTACCAAGCGGGGTGCGACATCCACAGCAACAGCCCGGACGCGTTGTCGAACAGCGACGAGTTCCACGCCTCGAACATGGCACGGTGGTTCTCGTAGTTGACGAACTGGGCGCGGGCGGTGAACTCCTCCAGCGAGGACGCGACGCCGAGCCGGTCCTCGATGGCCTGCTGGTAGCCGCCCACGCGCTGGTTGCCGATCAGCGCCCAGTCGTGGTAGCCCCAGACCTCGGAGATCGGCCACGCGGGCTGGTCGCCGGCGAGATTGCGCATGGTCTCCGGGTGCGGCACCACCGGCATGCCGATCTCGGTGTGGAAGCCGAGCGTCCCGTTCTTGTAGATGTTCGGGTCCGGATAGGTGACCGGGTCGATCCAGTGCCACGGGCCGGAGCCGCTCACGATGCCCGCGTTCGACGACGGCACGTAGACGATCTCCGGGTCGAGCTCGGCCACCGCCTTGCGCAGGCCGGCGTCGATCGCGGCCGGCGGGAACTGCTCGTTCGCCCCGCACCACACGGCGATGCTCGGGTGGTGCCGGTACCGCCGGATGGTGTCGGCGACGATCGCGTCGTAGGTGGCCGACTCCTCGATGAACGGGCCGGCCTCCCAGAAGTCGTTCCACACCAGGATGCCGTACTCGTCGCAGGCGGCGAAGAGCTCCTCGCGGGTGCTGCTGCCGATCCAGTTGCGGATCATCGTGAAGTTCATGTCGCGGTGCATCGCCACCGCCTCGCGCAGCAGGTGCGGCTGGGTGCGCCGCAGCAGCTCGTCCCAGCCCCAGTTGCCGCCGCGGCAGAACACCGGCACGCCGTTCACGCTGATCTTCAGCTCGGTCGCGCGGTTGTCGACCGCCTTGACGTCCCTGAAGGCCGAGCCGTCGTCAGACGCTTGGATGACGAAGTCTCGGGCGTACGCCTGCTCCCAGTCGATCTGCACCTGGTCGAAGGTGGTGACCGCGCCCAGGTCGACCTGGATCCACTGGTTGTCGGCCGAGTCGGAAGCCCACCGCGTCCGCGGATTGCCGTCGGTCGCGTTGCCCGGCGGGTTGGACGAGTCGCTCGTCGAGGCCGTCGCCGTCTTGCCGCGAGCCAGGTCGGTGCCGCCGGCGAGTACCGAAAGGGTCCACATCGACACACCCCAGTCCGTGGCCCGCTTGCCCGCCTGGACGCGGACGTAGCGGCCGCTGGCGCCCGGCACCGCGACGACCTGGCGGCCGGTGTTGCCGGGCGGTGTCTCGTTGTCGACCGCCTTCACGTCGGTCCACGGGCCGTTCTCGCCGTCGGCGACCTGCACGCGGTAGTTCAGGGCGAACGCCTGCTCCCACAGGATCGTCACCCGGTCGAAGTCGGCCGCCGCGCCGAGGTCGACCTGGATCCACTCGTTGTCGCGGTACTCGGAGCTCCACCGGGTGCCCGTGTCACCGTCGACCACCGCGGCCGGGCTCGTGCCGTCCCTGGCCGACGACGCCGTGGCGGTCTTGTTCAGAGCCAGGTCGGCGCCGTCACCGTCGGCGACCGAAAGGGACCACATCGACACGCCCCAGCCGGTGGCGCGGGCGCCGGCCTGGATCCGGACGTAGCGCTTGTGCTGCCGGTCGAAGGTGACGGTCTGCGACGCTTTGCCGTCCTGGAAGTTCAGCGGCGGCTTGGTGGCCGGGCTGATCACCACGGGCAGGTGCGACTCGTACGAGAACTCGCGGATGCCGTATCGGATCTTGCGAGTGTCACTCACCGCGCGGCCGACGGTGGCGGTCACCGTGAGGTCGTGCAGGTGCGGCTCGCCGTAGCCGTTGGGCCACCACAACTTCGGGTCACGGACGCGCACGGTGCCGAGCGTGACGTCGGTGCTCGCGCCGGCCGGGACGGTCACGGTCTTGGTCACGCCGAGCGACGCCTTCAGCGTCACCGTGGTCGCCGTGGCGGCCACGTTGCGCACCGGGACGGTCACGGTGATTTCGGCGGTACGGGTATCCGGCACCTTGGTGACGACGCGCAGGTCGCCGATGACGATGTCGCCGGTGCTACGTAGCCGTACGTGGTTCCAGATTCCCGACGCGCGGTCGCGGACGGCCGGCATCCAGTCCCAGCCGGACACGGCGAGATAGGTCGGCGAGTCCTTGAAGATCGAGCCGCCGCCGAGGAACGTCCAGCTGTTCAGCGATTTGTCGCCGGGGGTGCCCGGGTGCGGCATCGGGGAGATCTTCACCTTGACGGTGTGCTGGGTGTGGCCCTTCAGCGCCGCGGTGATGTCGAAGGTGGCCCGCGCGAACGGGTGCGTCACGGTGCCCACCTCGACGCCGTTGACCCATGTGGTGGCGGCGTGATTGACGCCGTCGAACTCCAGCCAGACGCGGCGCGAGGCGTCGAAGCCGCGCGGCAGCTTCAGGTCGCGGCGGTACCACCACTCGTGCCGCGAGAGCGCCTCCGGAACGTGCAGGTTCTCGAAGCCGCCGACCGGGTCGGGCAGGTGACCCTGCTCGACCAGGCTGGCCAGGACCGTGCCGGGGACGGTGGCCGGAACCCAGTCGCGCAGGTCCGAGTCGGCGAAGTCGTCGATCGTCAGGGCCCAGCCCGACTCCAGCGGCACCGTCCCGTCCTTGGCGACGCTCAGCGCGGGCGCGGGCCTGGTGTTGCCACCGGCCCAATCGGTCCAGCCCAGCGCCCGCGGCCGGGGGCCGAGCGGGCGCCCGTACACCTGGAAGCCGTTGAGGCCGGCCGGGTTGGTGTTGTGCTGCTTCAGCACGGTCAGTCGCACGTGCCGCGCCCGCACCGGCGCGGCGAGAGCGATCTGCTGGACGCCACCAGCGCCTTCGGCGGTCTCGTGCGCCACCGCCCAGGACTTCCCGTCCAGACTGGTCTCGACCTTGTACGCCGTGGCGGCGCTGGAAAGGATCTCGTCGCCGTCGGCCTCGCCGTAGTTGCCGTCGAACGGCCCGTCGGCGAGGGTCGCCTCGAACGTCAGCGTGACCGACGAGATCTCGCAGACGGCCTGCAGATCCACGGCGATCCACTGCGGGTCGCTGCCGCCGGCCCGCCATCCGGAGCCCCGCACGCCGGCCTGCGGCAGACGGTCGACGACGAAGGACGGCTGCGCCGGGGCGTACGCGGTGGAGGACGCCGTGACGGGCCGGTGCAGAGCCAACTCGGTGGTGGCAGCGCCCGGACCGGACGAGGCGGCGCGGGCCGCACCCATCGGCAGTGCGACGGAGGCTAGCAGCCCGCCGCCAGCGCCGAGAAGAGCCCGTCGGGACACGGACGGTGAATCGACCATGATGACTCCAGGAGGATGGTGACAACGTTGTCATAAGACGTCCAGAATTCCAATGTGTCAAGACCACATTTCACTGCGCACGGGTCAGCCGGGCATCGACACGGTGACCCCGCTGCACGACCTGGACCGGCGCCAGCAGATCACCTTCAGCGAGTACTTCCACGGCGGCAACGGCGTCCGGGCTCCACCACCAAACCGGCTGGACGGCTCTGGTGGCCGATCTGATCCGTCGCCGGAGTTCGTCGGTGTAGACGACTTCGCACCTTTGGGAAGCGACATCACGGACGCCTTGAAGCATCCATCGGCGGTCACATAATCGAGCGCAACGGGCACACTTACATGAAGGAGGAACAAGTAACCGATTGAACGGCGGCGCCGGGCCGAGCCCGGCGCCGCCGTTCGATCGTCTTCGGGAAAGCTCCTGCTATCCGGGCCTCAGAGCTCGGTCACCTCGATCACGACCTTGCCGACCGTGTTCTGCTCGACTGCCTTGTGCGCGTCGGCCACTCGGCCGAATGGGAATCGCACGATCGGAAGGCCGGCCTCCTCGCCCACACGGAAGGCGCCCGCGTTGACCGCGTCGGCGACCGCTGCGACAGCGTTGGCCTTCTCCACGGCCGAGGTGGTGTAGGTCAGAACGAAGTCGAAACTGACGTTGTTGAACATCGCCTTGAACGCTGGGATCGTCACCTCGCCGCCGACATAAACCGCAATGTTGCCGCCGCGGGCGACCACGTCGAGATCGGCGGCCAGGTTGGCGCCGCTGACCTCGACGATCACCTGCGCGCCGCCGGGGGCGATCTCCCGGACCCTGGCGGTCACGTCCTCCTCGCGGTAGTTGATCACCGCGTCGGCACCGGCCGCGGCCGCCAGCGCCGCCTTGTCCTTCGAGCTGACCGTCGTCAGCACCGTAGCGCCAGCCCACTTGGCCAGCTGGATCGCGGCGTTGCCGACCGCTCCGGCGCCGCCCTGAACCAGCACCGTACGGCCCTCGAGCGCGCCGGGCACGAGACGGGCGGGACCGTCGGCGGCCACCGTAAGGCACCGGTGCGCGGTCAGCGCCGGGATGCCGAGGGCGGCGCCGACCTCGAACGGCACGTCGTCGTTCATCCGGACGACCTGACGGCCGGGCAGCACGACGTACTCCTGGGCGGTGCCGTCGGCGCGCGCGAAGGCGGCGTCCCACACCCACACCCGATCGCCGAGCGCCACCTCCGTGACGCCGTCGCCGACCGCGTCGACCACACCGGCGCCGTCCTGGTTGGGCACCCGAGGCGAGGCCACACCGTCCGGGACTCCTCGTCCGGCGCGAGTGCCGGTGTCCGTCGGGTTCACCGCGGACAGGACGATCCGCACGCGGACCTCTCCCGGGCCGGGCGACGGCATGTCCCGCTCAACGAGTTCGATCACCTCGGCCGGGCCGGGCTCGGTGAAGACGGCAGCGCGCATGGAATCCCCCAAAGACTTGACGAACGAGCCGGGCGGCGAGTCCCGACAGGAGGCACGGTATCGAGTCTCGCCGGCAAAACCAGGCGGTCTCGAAAAACTGCACTCAGGGGAAAGCCGGCCTTCCCCTGACGACGATCCGGCGCGGATCCGCGAGCCGGCCGGCCTGACGACCTACTCCCCGTTGCCGGCCGCAACCGGACTTCTACTGCAACTGGCCGGCTGCCTCAAGCGCTGCCAGCGTGGCGGGGTGGGCCAGCATGAAGGTGACGTCGTTGAACCGGGTGCCGACCCACTCGTCCACCACCGCGGCCCGGGCGATCTCCGGGGGCACCGGGAATTCCCACGTCGCGTCGACGATCACCTTTTGCAGATCGAAGAACGTGCCGGTCGACGTCGCCGGGCCACAGAGATACTCCGACAGGCACGAGGCGTGCAGTGCCGCCGAGGTCATGCCCTGTCCGTAGATCGGGTCGAACGAGGCCACCGCGTCGCCGACGCTGACCAGACCGGCCGGGTGGCGGCGGAGCCGGTCGTACCGCAGGCGGCGAGCGTCCGGCATCCCGTACGGCTTGATGTCGCCGATCGGCTCTTCGGCGGCGATCCGGCCGAAGACCGGCGGAAGGTCGGCGCACCGGGCGAGGAAGCCGTCCAGGTCCCGCGGCGGCCGCTCGGCACCATAGGTGGCCAGCATCAGCATCCACTGGCCGTCCTCGATGGCGCTGGCCGCCGCCTGCGTGCGCTTCGGATAGCCGGGAGAATAGCGGGCGACGGCCACGCCTGTGGTAGTCGATCCGGCCCGGGCGAAGCGCGCCGTCGCGTAGTTGACGTCGATCCGCTTCCGTTCGAGCTTCGGGCTCTCCCAGCCGTCGCGTTCCAACCAGCCGGCCAGTCCGCTGCCGCGGCCCATGGCGTCCACCACGAAGTCGGCGGGCAGGGTTCGCCCGGCGAGGACGCCGGTCACGCGACCGTTCTCGTACGTGAGTCCAGTCGCGGAGGCGGCGACCGACCGCACGTTGCCCGTCGCGAAGGTACGCCGGCGGAGCACCGCCTCGAGCAGGTCGCGGCTCTGGGTGAGCAACACGCTGTTCGGGGTGTCGACGGCTCGGACGTCGTTCGCCCACCGCTCCACCTCGTGCGGTTGCGACAGTACCGCGCCGGCGGCTACAGCCTGTTCGGTGAAGCCGGGGAACCAGCGCTCGATCTGCGCTTGGCCGCCGGGCAGCAGCGTGTGGATCTGGGTGGCCTGGGGCACACCACCAGTGCGGCCCTCCACGACCACTACCTCCTCCGCGTGGTCGGCGAGCACGCGCGCCGCGAGCAGCCCGGCGATGCTCCCACCGAGCACTACCGCGTGCCGCAGCCTCCGGCTCGTGACCATCGGCCGTTGGACGCTGCTCAGCCGATCGAAAACTTCGACTTCGTTCATTTCGTCCACATTGGTAGGCCTCGACAGCATCGGAAAGCGTGGGCGCGAAGAAGGTGCCGAAGTGACAGTCGCGGACTGCCCCTTCGAACCCGTTCCATGACGGACACCGACAGGCGCTCATCCACGACCGTCAGCGAGCCGGGGTCCGTCGGTGCGGGCCACCCTGGGCCTACCGCGGGTTGGCGCCGCCGACCTCGCCGATCACCTGCGCGCCGCCAGGCTCGATCTCCCGCGCTGGGGCGGTCACCGGGCACTCTGCGAGGTCGTCACGGGAACGGACGCGTCCCCGCTTGACGGTCATCTCGACGCTCCGCAGGTTGCGGACGTCGGCATACGGATCACGGGCCAGCACGACGAGGTCGGCGAGCTTCTCCGATTCGACCGAGCCGCGGCGGTCGCCTTCGCCCGCGGCTCGCGCGCCGATCAGGGTCGCCGCGCGGATCGCCTCGGCCGCCGTCATGCCGGCCCGCTCCACGAGGTACTCGATCTCCTCGTGCAGGGCCGGGTACGGATCGTCCACGGCGGTCTCGTAGTCCGTGCCCGCGCAGATGGGCACACCGGCGCGATGGGCCTGGCGCACCAGAGCCGCCGTCGTCCGGGCATCGTCCTCGTCGAAGCCCTCCGCGTGGGCGAGCAGCGAGCCGGTCGCGTCCAGAATGGTCCCGCGCCGGCGCATCGCGTCGAGTACGCCGCGCACCGCGGGATCGTCGCCCCCACGGAACCGCGCGTGCTCGATCGGCACGGTCGCCCGTTCCGCGAAGGACCGTACGGCGACTCCCTCGTAGGCGAGCAGCGTGGCGTGCGACATCACATCGGCCGGCGCCTCGACGAGGTCGCGGGGGCCGGCCGGGAACACCGCGGCATGCGCCCACACACCGAGCCCTTGGCGGTGCGCCTCCTCGGCTACCGCGGTGACCAGTTTCTTGGGCAGGTCAGCGTAGATCTTGATGGCGGCGGCGCCGGTTCCGCGAGCCATGGCCACGGCCGTCCCGAGGTCGGTGTCCTCGGTGATCGCCTGCATCCACGGCACCTCACCGGGCACGGCGCCCGCGCAGGCGGCCACTGTGCGCGGGTCGGTGAAGAACGACGGGCCGGCGAACAGGGCGGCGGTCCGCAGGTCGGGCGCGTCGATCTGACCCACCAGCGACGCTCTCGCCAGGTCGGCCACCTGCCGCAAATCATCGCCCATGATGCGCACGAGGGTGATCCCGCTGCGCAGCGCGCGGCGCAGCATTCTCTCCGCCGCCGGCCGGTCCGGTGGAGTGGCGATGTGCTGGTGCGCGTCGACCAGCCCGGGCAGGAGATACCGGCCCGGCAGATCGACGATCTGAGCGGCATCCAGCATCTCGCGCGGCACCGCGTCGTCCGCGGCGACGGCCAGGATGCTCTCACCGCGCGTCACGACGGTGACCCCCGGTCGCGCCGGGCCGCCAAGCCCGTCGATGACGGTGACCGAACGAAACGCGATTGACCGATCGCAGCATTCCATACGCGCCAAGCCCCATGCTCCTCATGCCCCGGTGCTCAGTCAATCCTTCCGTCGCCGCGGCCCCCGCCCGCTCGTCCCGGCTGTTCCCCTATGGGCAAGCCGGGCTGCTCTCGACGACGGGTTCGAGGTCCGCCGCGTCGTCCAGCCACGGGCTCGCCGTGTCGGGCGCAAGCTCGGGGCCGTGGGTCTCGGAGGTGTAGAGCCGGATCCGGGTGCCGTCCGGGTCGGGCACCACCATGACCCAGGCCCGCACGGCGGTCAGCACGGGCGAGTGCGCCAGGCCCGCCCGGTCCAGGTGGCCGGCCCACTGCGCCAGCGCCGTCCGGTCGTCGACCAGCAGCGTGATCGGGTCGAATCCGCTGTGCGAGCGGGCCCGGTCCGGATGCCGCCGCAGCTCCAGCAGGGTGCCGAGCCCGTCGATCCGGACGATGTAGGCGAACAGCGTCCCACCCGGCCGGACGTGGTCGGCCTCCGGGATCCGCCGGGCTCCGAAGGCGCGCTCGTAGAACGCCAGCGACCGGTCCAGGTCCTCGACCGGGATCTTGAGATGATGGATGCCCTTGAGGGCCGGCACGTCTGAGTCTCCCGTACGGATCCCCTCGTAGAGCCAGACCTTGCCCGCGCCCTGCGCGCCGAACGCAGGCGGGACCGCCCGTCCGGCGCCGCGGCCCAACCCCGCCAGATCGGTCACTTCCCCGGGGGTCCAGCCGTGCCGGGTCAGCACCGCGGCCGGTTCCTGGCCGACCAGCCCGTACGCCCAACTGGACGTCAACTGCCGCCAGGTGATCCGATCGGTGTCGTCGAGCAGATCCCAGGAGGCGTCCGCGTCGGTGAACCGGCGGCTGTAATGCTCGCCGAGCAGGACGCTGCCCGGCGCGGCGAGCGCGGACACCTGGCTGAGCAGCGCGTCGGCCGCACTGTCGGTCAGGTACATGAGCAGACCCTCGGCGACGAACACCGCGGGCCGGGTCGGATCGAAGCCGGCCGCGGTCAGCGCCGCGCCGAGGCCCTCTGCCGCCAGGTCGGCCGCCACCTCGACCCGACTGCAGGTGCTCGTCGCGCCCAGCCGATTCAGCACCCGGTCCTTGAACGCGAACACGGTCGGCCGGTCGACCTCGAAGACGGTGGTCTCGGGGCCGAGCTCGAGCCGAAATGCCCGGGTGTCGAGCCCCGCGCCCAGCAGCACGATCTGCCGACAGATGCCCTGCGCCCGCAGAATGGCCTGGTCGAAGAACGGTGTGCGCTGCGGAATGTAGAACTCGAAGATCTTCCACAGCAACGAGGAGCCGCGGTCCCCCGCCGGCCCCAGATCGGGCAACGCCCCGGCCGGGTCGAGCACCTCACCGGTGTAGGCGGCGATGAACTCCGCCGCGTACGGATCCTCAACCAGGCGGCTACCGGCCCGGCGGGTCTCCTGCGCCCGGCTGTAGGCGGTCAACAGGGCCGTCCACCCCACATCACTCGACATGGGCAGCAGTCAACCAGCGCCCGATGCCCGCTCTCCGCTGTTCGTCACGGTTGTTCCCGCAGGGGCAATACGACTTGCTCTTCGGCCCGCTCCCCTCACCGTCAGCCGCAGCGCAGCCAGGAGCGCCAGGAATCCCATGCCGTAGAGGGCGGCCAGGGCGGACGCCTCGTACACGTCGGCGGACCGCCACACCCGGCCCGTGGCATCGGTCACCTGCGCCGGGACGCCGTCGTGGCCGCCGCTCACCCAGTTGACCACGTGATCTCCGGCGACGACCGCGTACGCGATGATCGACGACCACCAGCACCCCGGAGCCAGCCGGGCCTGCCGGCCGGCGGGCGGTCCCCAGCGCTTCAGGTAGAGGGCGAACAGCTGGTAGAAGAGGTAGACCGTGACGCTCCATCCGAGGAAGTTGCTCAGCGGCACACCGAAGTAGCCGCCGCCGTCCTCCCACACCCACCGGCCGCGCAGGGTCGCCGACGACGGATCCATCGCCAGATCCCACGCCACCATCACAAAGGACGCGACCACCGGTGTCGCAACACTCCGGCGTCCGGGGCCGGTCAGGATCGTCCCTATCGTCCAGGCCAGATAGCCGACGGCGAAGTACGCGAGACCGATAAGGACCGGCACCTCGAACAGTTTCGGGCCGAGCTCGCCTGTGTAGTGGTAGTGCCCGAACGGCACACCCGTCAGCACCCCCAGGTTCTCCATGGCGTTGCTGACGACCACAGCCAGACCGAGGAAACACCAGGACCCCACGCCATCGGTACGCGAGCGTGCCGTGCACGAGCGCGAAGGTGAGCTCGGCGAGCAGGCTGACCATGGTGACGGCGAAGCCGGGCACCCCGGGCAGCGGCACGAGATTGGCGACGGCGTCGAGCCCGACGAGGAACCACAACAACACCATGACCGAGCCGGTCCGGTTCAAACTTTTGACATTATTTTTCGCACTTTAGTTGGAATTTAAACTTTCGTGGGCATGAATCTACTGTCGACCGTCAGACCCCAACGAGAGGATCGTCATGTCACGTCCGAAGTGGTACGCCATGCTGGCCGCGGCACCGGCCGCCGCCGCGCTGCTGTTCAGCGCTTCCCCGGCATCGGCCTCCCCGGCTTCGACCACCCCGGCCAAGCAATACGTCGTCATCGAGGACCCGGGCTGCTACTGCGCCACGCCGGGCGTCCTGAACCTGCGGGAAGGCCCCTTCCGGCGATCGCGTTGAGTTCGCCCGCCCGGTCGTGGGCTGCGTCGACTTGCCGTTCGCCGTACACGCCGACCTGAACAACACGACCACGCCGTACGCGTTCTTCAGCGGCCCCGGCTGCACCGGCATCAAGATGACCCTGCCGGCCGGCGACTTCCACAGCTTCGCCTCCTTCAACGCCGTGTCCGTGCGAGCCAACTGAAAACCGGGCGGCGGTCGCCCACGCGGCAACCGCCGCCCGCTCGCCGGGCACCTCCACAGCGCCTCCTCAAACCTGCCGGGACCGACACCACGCGGCATCGATCAGACCCGGATCCACAGCTGCATCACCACAATGGATGTCGCAGGGGCAGAGAAGTTCGCCCGTACGGACAGCAGCCCAGCGCCTCCGGGCCGACCGGCTCAACCGCTGGCAGCGCCTGCTCTGCTTCTGCTCCGGGCACGCCGAGGGCTGGGCCATGTACGCCGAACGCCTGATGGCCGAACTCGGCTACCTCGGCGCCCTCGGCACGCTTCTCGTCCTGGACGGGACGCCTCGCGAGCCACCCGCGGGGGTACGGCGTCGCTGCCTGCGTGCCTTTCGTGGACGCGGTCGTCTCACACGTCGGCCCCGAATATCTGCTCGGCCACTCGCATAGCGGATTTGTGGCGCAACAATACGCGCTGACTCATCCCGGTAGGCTGACCGGGCTGATTCTGTACGCCACCGCGCCGTGCACCCGGAGACCGACGCCGGGGCGAGCGCGCGGATCAAGGCGACTCTGCCGCTGTACTTCTTCGCGCGCGTTCTGGACAGCCTTGTCGGCTCAACCCGCCGCCGCGTGCGGCGAGGTCATGAGTAACTTGCGAGTACCCGAAGAAGGCAACCGCCAAAGCGGCTAAGCGAGCAGGATCGTCCGCAGGACGCCGGCGAGGTAGCCGGCTAGCCGTTCGGGTGGCATCGCCGCGAGTGGACCGTCGCCGAGCACGTACCGGCTCACCGTCACGCCCATCAGGAACGCACCGAGCAGGTCGACCCGCTCATCGACCTGCGGCCCGGGCAGTACCGCACGGTAGGCGGCCACACTCTCCGATCGCATCGCTGCCAGTAGCGCCTTGGCCGCCTCCTGATCGGCGGCCGCAGCCCGCACCAACGCGACGAACGGATCGGCGCTGTCGGCCGACTCCATCCGCCGTACGAACGAGTCGGCGATCCGGCCCGGCAGGCCGTCGAGGTCACCAGCCACACTCGCGGCCAGATCACGGGTGCCGGGCACAGCGGCAAGGAACAACCGCTCCTTGGACTCGAAATGCCGCATCACCAAACCGTGCGTGACATCGGCCCGACGCGCGATCTCCCGGATGGTGGCCTTGTCGAAGCCCTGCTCAGCGAAGACCTGCCGGGCCGCGGCCACGATCGCGGCGCGTTTCGACTCAGGGTCTCGGGTGCGTCGCCGTGGCTGCGGCGACTGTGATGCGGGAGACGTCATCTCCTTATTGTACGCATGGTCATTAGCGCGCTACCTTGATGACCAAGCGGTCATTAACAAGGAGATCCGATGAACCTCACTCCCCTGTCCCCGGACAACGCCACCGTCGTCCTCGTGGACTACGCGGTCGGCTTCGCCACCCTGCTGCGCTCGCACGACCTGCGCGAGCACATCAACAACACCGTCGGGCTGGCCAAGACGGCCAAGCTCTACGGCGCCGGCCTGGTGGTCACCAACGGCGAGGCGTCCAAGCCGTCCGGCCCGCTCTACCCCGAGTTGCTCGCGGCGATCGGCGACCAGCCGGTCATCGAACGCAGCACCGCCTTCAACTCATTCCTCGACCCGGCCTTCACCGCCGCCGTCGAGGCCACCGGCCGACGCCGGCTGCTGATCGGCGGAATCGCCACCGATGGCTGCGTGCTGCAGACCGCACTCGGCGCGGTCCGCGCCGGCTACGAGACATATGTGGTGGTCGACGCGACCGCCAGCACCAGCAAGGAAGCACACGACATGGCGATCCAGCGCATGTTGATGGCCGGCATCGTCCCAGTTACCTGGTGGTCGGTCGCCGCCGAGTTCCAGCTCGAGCCACGCTTCGCCGACTCCCCGATCCGCACGCAGCTGATGAGCGAGTTCCAGCCGGCCATGACCATGGGCGGCCGCACGTTCTTCGCCGGTGTCACTCAGGGCCGCCTCGCGCCCGCGTCCGCCTGATTTCACTTCGTCGTGAAGGCGCCGCGCGCACTCGCGCGCGGCGCGAAAGGACCTTCCGATGTCACACGCCATCGCACCGCAGCCCACCCGGGGCCGCGTACTGTCGCTGATCTGGTTCCCGTTCTTCTTCGCCGCCGTGATGTCGGTGCTCTACCTCTTGGCGTTCGCCCACCCCCAGCCGCACGACATGCGCCTGGGCGTCATCGGCAGCGCGCCGCCGCTGCCCGCGGGTCTCGCGGTCCAGCCGGTAACCGACGCCACCGCGGTCGCCCACAACGACCTCGCCGGGGCCTACGACTCGGCGACCGGCACCCTCTACATCTCGTCCGCGGCGAGCGGCACCCGCGCCGACTACCTCACCGCCGTCCTGCACCCCCGGCAGACCGTCGACGTCGTCCGGCTCGCCTCCGGTGACGTCTCCGGCGTGGGCGTCTTCTTCTACGCACTGCCACTGCTGCTGATCGGGTTGATCACCTCGATCGTGCTGCTGCAGTTCGGCATGTGGCCGCTGCACCGCAAACTGGCCACCATCGCAGCGGCCGGCGCCTTCGCCTCGGCGCTGGCCTGGTCGGTGGCGGTCTCCCTGGACGTAATCCCAGCCGACGGATGGCTGCTGCTCTACGGGTTCGCGCTCACCCAGGCCATAGGCTGGCTCACCACCGGCATCACCCGGCTGGTCAAACAGTTCTTCATGCCCGTTGCGATGACGTTCGTGCTGCTGCTCGGCATCCCGACGGCCGGCGCCACGGTCAACGCCGACATGCTTCCCACCCCGCTGCGCGCGCTGCACGACGTCCTGCCGTTCGGCCAGTTCATCGAAGTGGTCCGCGCCAGCGCGTACTTCGACAATCATGGCCTGGCCCGGCCGCTGTCCATCCTCCTCGCTTGGGTCGCAGCCGGCGCCGCACTGCTCGCCTGGACCCACCGGCCCGCCCCGAAAGCACAGGCCACCCCAGCCCCGGTGATCGAGACCGGACATCAGCGCCTGCACGGCACCGTCCGCACCACCGCCGGCATCCCCGTCGCCGGAGCGACCGTGGTGAGCCTGGACGACGACGGGCGGGAGCTGATCCGAACCCGGACGGATTCCTCCGGCGCCTACGCCGTCGACGACGTGCGAACGGGGCTGCACCACCTAGTCGTGACCGCAGCCCACCACGAACCCGAGATCGTCACGGTCGCGGTCCGCGGCGGCCGTATCGAACCGGCCCGAGACATCACCGTGATCGACTGGAACGACCCGGCGGGAAATCTGACCGCCGAGCAGATCAGCGACCGGCGCGCCCTGGTGTGACCGCCCGGACCCGCGAGCTGCGCCCAGCAGGCGGTACCCCTTTCCCGATCAGGCCCGTGTGCGGCCCCTGGGCGCGCGTCTGATCGAGCGGCTTCACCGCCCTCGACATGCCGACCGTGGTGGTTGCCGGCGCGACCGTCGGCAGGGGCACGGTTGAGACGTCCGGGCGGCCGGGCACGACGAAGCCGCGCCGTTGAGAAGCGGCACAGCGTCCGCAAGGCCGCCATCCTGCCACCGAGCGTCCCCGGCAGCTCCACGGCGCACGCGGACAGCGGTGAACGGCGACTGGGGCGGCCTCGACGCCGGCGCGGTGCAGCATTCGGTGCACCGCGCCGGCGCCGAGGTGGCGCACGCCCTACGGAAGGTCGCCCAGGAGGGGACCCAGGTCCACTTCCAGTCCGGCGCCGTGCTTGCCGTACAGCTCCCGCAGCCCGCCGAGCCGCTTCGGAAAACCGGGGAAGGACAACGAGGCCAGGAACTCCTGGTACGCGGCGTGCAGGTCCTCGGCCGGGGGCAGGGTAGCCCGGTTGATCTGCTGCTTGGCCGCGGCCAAGGCCTGCTTGTCGAAGCCGGCCAGCCGGCTGGCGAGGGCGTCGACGACCCCGTCGAGCTCGGCGTCGGGCAGGGCCCGGGTCACCCAGCCGTACCGTTCGGCCAGCTCGGCCGGGTAGTCGTCGGCCGACAGGATGGCCTCCAGCGCCCGGTCGCGGCCGATCAGCCGGGGCAGCCGCTCGGTCGCGCCACCGCCGGGCAGGATGCCGGTGCCGACCTCGATCTGCCCGACGATCGCCTTCTCCCGGCTCGCGTACCGGATGTCGCAGGCCAGCAGCAGCTCGTCACCGCCGCCCCGGGCCCGCCCACGAATCTTCGCGATGGAGACGACCGGCGCCGTGCTCAGCTTGATGACCGCGTCGGTCCACAGAGGCGGGAAGTCCTTGATCTGCCCGAGGTCGAAGTGGTTGACCCAGAACAGCTCGTTCGCGCTCTCGAACACCACGACCTTGAGCTCCGGCGCCGCCACGATCCGCTCGACGGTCGCGTGCAAGTCCCGGACGAAGTCGGGCGTGACTAGGTTGGTCGGCGGGTTGTCGATGACGACCCGCCAGTGGCGCTCGTCCACCACCTGGACGCTCAGTGTGCTCATGACCAGAGCCAACATCAGGTCAAAGGCCCATTGCGCCGTACGGAACGAAGATCCGCCCCCAGGGGCAGCGAGAATCGACCACATGAACCACGAGGAGGCACTCGCTTACTACCCGGCAGTCGTGGAGCGCGGGGAATTTTGGCCGGCCCAGGTGACCGGAGCGCCCGCGACGGCGTGAGACTGATGAAGCGCTACGACCGCGACATCGCGGGGAGTTTCTGAAGGGGTGGCGCCCGGCGGGCCGGGCGCCACCCCTGTCGGTGTTATGAGTTGTAGAGGTCGGTCACGAGGTCGGCGGTGATCGCGCCCTGGTAGGCGCGGACCGCGTCGATGTCGCCGGGGAACCAGTTGGCGGGCTGGCCCGCGGCACGGCCACGGCCGGCGGTGAAGCTGCCGGTCGCGTGCCATCCGGTGGCGGTGACCGGAGCGGTCTTCGCCAGTTCGCCGTTGAGGTAGAGCCGCAGCTCACCGGCCGCCGCGTCGTAGACGCCGGCCACGTGCGTCCAGGTCTCCAGCGCGGCGCCGGCCGGGCCGTCGGCCTTGGTCACGGCCGGGGCGGCCGTGTCCGTGTCGGCGGTGGCGAAACGCCAGCAGGTGCAGTCGTGGGCGTACTGGAGCTTGAACCGGCTCGTCTGCGTTCCGTCCTGGCCGACCAGGGTGTAGTCGGCGTCCGACTTGGTCAGGCGGGCCCAGCCGGCGACCGAGAACGACTGATCGGTCCGGAGCAGGGCGGGTGACGTGACGGCCTCGCTGGTTCCGTTGAGAGTCAGCGACGACCAGTCGAGGTCGTTGTGGCCGGCGGCCCAGTTCTGATTCGCCGGCAACGTTCCGTCGTGTCCCAGGCCGGTGTCGTCGATCACCGTGGTGGGTGTCGTGTTCTCGAACTCCCAGTCGCTGATCGGCACGGCCGCGGCCAGGCCTTCCATCTCGGCCGGCTCCGTCGTGCGGGCCCAGACCCGCACGTCGGAGATGTCGCCGGCGAAGAAGGTGCTGCCGCCCCGGCCGATCCAGGTGGCGCCGTCCGCGTCGTTGAACGGCGTCACCTCCTCGACCGAGGTCTCGGCGACCCCGTTGACGTACAGGGTCAGCGAGGACTGGTCCGCGTCGAAGACCGCGGCCAGGTGCGTCCAGACGTTCTGCTGGGCCGGCAGGATCGACAGGGCGTCGTTCCACACCACGTCGCCGGCCGGGGCGGACGGCATCTGCGCCAGCCAGCGATCGGTCGACTGCTGATAGAACAGCGCGATCGGCGCGTACCCGGCGGCGTTGCGGGCGAAGACCGTACGGTCCTGGGATTTGTCGGTGAGACGCACCCAGGCCGAGACCGTGAAGCTCTTGGTCACGTTGGGCTTCAGGTCGGTCTGGCCGTAGCTGCTGGTGCCGTTGAACGTCGCCGCGACCTTGCCCAGCGTCCGGCTCGGGCCCCAGCTCAGCTCGTTGAGCCAGGCGTCGTGCGTCTCCCGGTCGGGGCCGGTGCCCCAGCCGACGTCGCGGCCCCACTCGCCGCCGCCCTCGTCGAGGCGCCACACGCCGATGGGCTCGGCGCCCGGCTCGGTGCCGCCGCTCTGGGACTCGTCGATCCGGTCGCCCGGATCCGAGTCGTCCACGTACTGCTGGGCCAGGGCGTCGTAGTACAGGGAGTTCGGCACCCCGCTGGTGAGGTAGTCGTCCAGCACGGTGTCCGACGTCGCGGAGCTCTCGGTGGAGACGGCCGACGCGAAATCGATCACCCCGTCGGCGTAGTTGTCCAGCGGCGCCCGCCCGTCCGGGCCGAGGATGAACTGGTTGACCAGGTCACGGGCCGTCTCCTGAGCCGCGGTGTGGCTCACCGCGAAAGGTGGCAGCGTGGCCACGTACACCTTGAGGCTGCCGGCCTTGGCCGGAAGCACCTGGGTGTCGTCGGACTGGTACTCGCGCAGCTGCGTGGCCAGCGCGACGAGCTTGTCCTTCACCTGCGTGGCGCAGGCGTCGGCGGTGCCCGTGCACGCGAGCAGGTTGCTCGATCCGGAGGAGATCAGCACCGTGCGAACGTCCGTCTGGTTGAGGATCCGGCGATCCACGAGCCCGTTGGCGTTCTTCGCCACCCGCACCGTGGACTCGGGCAGCACGGCCCGGTTGCCCGAGCTGCCGGTGCCCTGGTTGAGAACGCCGAACGGCACGAGCCGGTCGCCGTCGGGCGCCTCGGCCAGCTTGCGGGCCAGCCGGCTGTCGAGCTGGCTCACCGTGTCGGCGGCCGCGTTGTCGGCGTTGACCGTCTGGTCGCCGAAGAGCACCAGCGAGCCGGCGGGCTTGGTGGCCGAGGTGGTGACGTCGACGCCGGACAGGAACGGCAGACCGAAGATGGCCGACTTCGTATATCCGGTGGCCGCCTGCTCCCTCGTGTGGTCGGCGCTGTCCGAGGCACTGGTGTAGATCGGCGTCTTGCCGTCACGGTGCCCGGCCAGGGCGGTGAGAGAACCGTTGACCTTGAGGCTGACCAGCGCCGTGGTCAGCTCGGGCACGGTCATCGCCACCGGATCGCTGACCACGTCGGCCCCGGCCGGCACGGTCACACCGGCCGCCCCGCCGAACGTCAGCGCCACCGGGGTGGCCGCGGCGGCCGCGCCCCCGGCGCTGTCCTGCACGGCGAACGATGCCGCGCCGAAGGTGACGGGCGTCTTTCCGGTGCCGTTCGACAGACGTACGCGAACCTTGTGGGTGTCACCGCCGGTGCCCGCGGTCAGCCGCACCGGGATGCGGACGGTCTGCCCGTTGAGCGTGGCGTTGGCGCCGGTGGTGAGCGGTACGGCCGCGACGTCCTGCGCGGTGGACCAGCTCCCGGTCCAGCGGGCCGACTCGGTGCCCGACAGCGGGCGAATGCCCAGCCCCAGGAAGTGCAGCGTGGGCGTATTGGCCTGCGGGACGGTGGACACCAGGGGCAGCGTGATGCTCTCCACGACGGCGCCGGGACACTGCAGCGCAACACTCGCGCTGAACATGCTGATCGACAGGGGAACCTGTTGGCCGCTGCTGTAGTTCTTCTTGGTGTAACCGAGAACGGCGTCGCCGGCGGGGACCTTGGTCCAGTCAGGCAGCGAGTCCAGGGTGTAGTCCTGGCTCTTCACGCAGCTTCCGTCGGCGTACGTGATGGTACCGGTCGCGCCCGTGGCCGGTCCGAAGGTCGTGAAGCCGGCGAAAACGACGGCGCTGCCCTTGTTGACCACCCCGCTGGCCGGGACGGTGACGATCTGCGCCGACGCGAGCATGTTGTCGCTGGCGCCGTTGCCGAACGCGGCCGGCAGCTTGATCGCCGCGCCGTTCACGGTGACGGTGCCACCCGGGTTCCAGCCGGAAGCCTTCAGGTCGGTGGCCTCGATGCTCGAGCCGGTGCCGTCAGCGTCGGCGATCGTGACCTTCGGTGGCGTCCCCGCCGTGAACGTGCTGATGGCGGTGTTGTTGTAGCAGGCCGTCGGGTTGTTGATCGGGCACGTCAGCACGGGCGCCAGCCGCACGACGTCGATGCCCGACTGGTAACCGGCCGAAGCCGCGTTCTTGTTGATCATGGTGAACGTCAGGGTGTGCACACCCTGCGCCAGGTCCAGCGGCTTGCCCTGCTTCTTCCCGATGACGTCGAAATTGATGTACCGGGTCTCCGGCACGGCCGAGTAGGAGTCGTACCCCTCGTGGAGGACGGTCTCCGTTGGCAGCCCCTTGTCGAAGACCAGCCGGTAGATGCCGTTGGCCGTGCCGGCCGTGATGTTGACGCCGATCTCCCAGAGCCCCGGAGAGGGCACGTTGAACGAGTAGGTGACGCTGTCATTCTTGGACACGTTGGCCGTGCCGTTGGCCAGCACCGCCTGGTAGCCGTCGGCGTAGTAGAGGGAACCACCGCCGGCCTGGGTGATCACCTTGCCGGTGGTGGTCGCCGAGTATTTCGGGACGACCGTGGTCGTGCCGTCGGTGTTCGTCGCCGTCCACCCGTTGACCAGCTTGGTGCCGGTGGCGAAGGTCGGTGTGCTGCGGCCGGCGTAGAAGATGTAGGTGGCCTGCGGTGAGGTCGAACCGGCCTGGTCGACCGCCTTGGCGGTCAGCTTGTGCGCGCCCGCGGTGCCGGGTGTGAACTGCGGACCGGCGCTGCCGTTGAGGACAGCGGTTCCGGTGCCGTTCCCGTTGTCCGACTTGGCGTAGTAGATACGGCCGGGCACGGGTGTCGTGACACCGGCGCTCCAGTTGGTCAGCGTGTTCTTGACCCCGCTGTACGTGACGTTGGCCAGGTCACCGTCGAGGGTGAACAGGAAGCCCGTGATGTTCTCCGGTTTCCCGGCGACCCGGGTCGGGCTGATGACGAAGGTGCCCTTGTCGCTGAGCGCGCCACCCAGCTGCTTGGCCGGGAACTGCGTCGAGTGCACCTTCGGTGCGAGAGGAGCCGTCGTGTCGATGGTGAACTTCTGCCACGGCGTCCAGCTGGACGCGGTCAGGCCGCTCTCGTTGATGACGGTGGCCCGCCACAGGTATTCGCCATCCTGCAACGTGGGGATGGTCCACGCCGTGCCGTACTTGCTTTTCGCCGTCGTCGCCCGGGCGATCCGGGTGCTGCCGCGGTAGATCTCGTACATGATCGCGACGTTCTCGAGCTGCCCGTTGTGCAGGCCGTTGGTGCCCTTGGCGGCCAGCGTCGGCGTGTGGGTCGTGGTCATCCACTTCGACATGTCCCAGATGGCGGGCGAGATCGTGGGGTCGCCGTCGCCGTTGAGCAGCGTAGGCCGGTAGCTGTACGTGATCGAAAGACTGGCGCCACCGCCGTAACCGAGCTGCTTCCAGGCGTACTTGTCGTCCATGTTGGCCGCCTGCACCAGGAAGTTCGCCCGCGACGCCCGGCTCTTGGCCACCGTCTTGATGTAGCTGGTGACATTGAAGTTCAGCTTCGCCGGCGACACGCGAACGTCCTTGGTGCCACAGTCGTCCTCGAAGCCGGCAACCGTCGACAGGACACCGGTGGTCTTCGCGGGCTCCTTGCCCCAGCGCAAGGCCGACGCACTGTACGCACTGGGCGCGGCCGTGCCGTACACCACCGCATTGGTCTTGTAGCAGGAAGCGGCCCACCGGTGCGTGACATAGAGGGTCGCGCTCGAGACCTCCGCACCGGCGACACCCGCCGTGTTCATCTGGTAGTACGTGCGGGCCCGCTCCCCCGCCCCACCGGCCCAGTCGTCGTAGCCGATGCGGGCGCTGGTGGCCCCGGTCTTGGAGGTCGAGTTGTAGACGTCCCAGCCGTTGCTGGAGATGCGAGCCCACTGGTGCTGGGTGGGGTTGCCCTGCCAGACCGGGTCGATGAAGACCGGGAACTTGGTGGTCTTGGCGGTGAGCAGAGCCCGGTCGGGCGTGAGGCTCTGCTTGCCGCCACTGACACCGACCTTGACCTTCGCGCGCCGCCCGCCGAGCTGGTTCGGCCCGGGCCGTTCGGCGCTGTCACTCTTGGTCTTCGCCGAGGCCGGCGCCGGCGTCGGCGTCGCGGTGCTGCTGTCCCACATCAGAGCGGTGTCAGCGTGAAAGACGGTCTCACCGGTCTTGGTGTCGACGGCCTCCGCACCGCCGTTCCGCGTCGACGAGATCTTGACACCCTTGCCGGTAAGCCCGAAGTCAATTTTCTGAAGCGCGGGGTTGGCGGCGGCCTTGGCATTCTTGACGACAAGCATCGACGAGTAGCCGGTGGCGTCCGCCGTCACTTGAAGGTCGACGTCGGGATACACGTTGGGGTAGGTGGCGGTGTCGCCGGCGACGGTCGGCTTGGGCAGCTTGCTGGGCCAGGAGAAGGCCAGCGACGCCTTGCCGTCCTTGAGCGACACCAGCGAGGTGCTGCCGCCGGCCCCGAAGACCACGTCGGACTGGGCGGCCTTGGGCACATAGGAGCCATCGGCCCGCGCGACGAGCGTGGTGTCGATGGGAACCCACTGCCCGTTCTGCTTCACACGCTGAGGGCTGGAGGTGTAGGTGGTGGTGAGCTTCCCATCGGGCTGAGCCAAGGTCGTCGACGACCCATCAGTCAACGAGGGAACGGGAACAGGCTCACCGGTCTTGCGAGCTTCATCGACAGCGGCCCCAACGGGATCGGCTGCCTTCTCCTCAGCGGCTGCTGAGGTAGGGGTAGGTGTCACGGGGGGAGGGGTGCGCGCCTGAGCGGGCGCGGGCACCCCCATCGCCCCTAGGGTGAGCAGCGCGGCCACCGCGGATGACGCGGACAACCTTCGCCCACGCAACAAACGTGAGGACATGTCGGAGGGCCTTTCTATGGAAGCACGGTATGAACCTTCATGCCTCGACCCGAGGCACGGAGCGCATTCATCAACGTTTTATGAGAATTGCCGTCAGCGAAGTCGTTCCTCGGGATCGCGAGAGGAGAGGGTTCTCTTCCATTCATTCAAGAAGAGATCCAGTGCTTCCCGGCCCAAGTCTATGTACAGGTGCGCGGGTTTGAACTCCCGAGGAAAGAGGACTGACCGAAGTTCGTCCGGGTAGCCCAAATCAGCCCAGGCAACGTCCAACAGCTCGAACATGACGCTCAGATCTTTCACAGAATCGTCGAGATGGCGCGCCACGTAAAAGCACCAGATTTTCGCCGATGCCTCGCCTTCAAGAGGCACGAGACGTTCCGCGAGGTCGTCGATGCGGTCGTGATCATCCCTCAGGAGAACCGACATACCGTCCTCAGGCTCGGACAGCGGGACACCGGCCGCGTTCAATCCGTCAACGACGCTTATCAGAGCCGCCCGATCGATCCATTGATTCCGATAGCCCCAGGACAGCTCTCCCGGCAACGGATAGCCGAAATCGAGTAGCTCGCCGGAATCTATGCGCAGCGACAGTTCACGCATTTTCTCACCTACCTGGACGGCTCGAACTGCTCGTGAATCAACGTTCCGCGCGGATCGACGATCCAGTGGAAGTTGCCGGACCTTCCGTTGACCTCGCCGGGAACGGTGACATGCATTACCGTATCGGGGTTCTTACGATCTCTTCCGTTCTGCCGCCAAACCGTTCCGTGCTCCGCAATCTGATCTTGCATCCATATCGGCGCCGAGTGGTAGGGGTCGCTCTTGCGCGCCGCCGAACTGCCGCGTTCGGCATTCTGAATTATCTCTTGAGCCTCGGCCGGAGTAGGAATGTGATGCGCCCACACCGGCTTTGCGCAAGCGTTGTGCACAAGAACGGGCGCGCTCCCCGCAAGCACATAGTACGTGTGAATGCTGGCGACCGTGAGGTTGTACATAGCCCGCTGACCGGTGAAAAGCCGAACCGCATTCACCTCAGGGGCCGTCAACGGCGCCATGGTCGCAAGGTCATCACCAGGAGCCATGACTAGGGGGTTCACCCATTCGCCACGCTCGGGATTCCAGAACGGATGGTCCCGGGTGGTGTTAATGACAGCCTTCTGATCTCCTGCCGCGACGGTCAAATCGGCGAGGTCAGTATCGATGTTAACGTGCAGAGCCGTTACGGCCTGCGGTCCGGTCCGGCCAGTCTCGGTGTCCGTGGCCAGGACTTTGTCACCGACTTTGACCTCTGCGATCGCTTTGGTTGAGCCGTCGGCCATGAGGACGCGAGTGTCAGGGGAGAAACTGTTAGGGTCGCCGATTTTGCAGACACCGACGCCGAAGCCGGGTGCTTCACCACCGTCGGCGTGGGCGCCGCCGGAGCGTCTGCCCTTGCCGAGACGCATGCTGGGGCCGGCGGCGTCCATGATCATGCCCTGGATCCAGGAGACCGTGAACTTGTACTTCTCGAAGCACTTGCCCTGGCAGCCGTTGTACCAAGTGACCGTCTCGGCGTGCATGCCGCTCAGTTCGTTCGTGTACCACTGCTCGCAGAAGGTGCCCTGCTTGCAGACCTGGACCATGAGCAGCAGCAGCTTCATCTCGTCCGTGCCGCCAGGCTGGACGCCGGTGTCGTTGACCCACTTGTGGTACTGCTCGTTGACCATCAGGCCGAACTTCCACGGGTCTTCGACCTCGTTGGCGGTCACGGTGACGCCGCCGACCGAGACCTCGCCGTAGTTTCCGGTGCCGGAGACAGGCACCGCGTCCTTCTCGTACGGGTCGTCCTTCTGGACCGGGCGCTTGTCGAGCGGGGTGCCGCAGGTGCCGCCGTTGTTCCTCTCGCAGCCGGGCACATTGCCGTCGACCCGTAGGCCGGACGGATCGGCATGGGTGATCGGATTGTCGCCGGCGTACGTGTAGCCGCCGAGCTGGGCGGGATCCGTGGTGACCAGCAGCGGGTCCGGGCTGATGAATCGGCCCAGCACCGGGTCGTACTTGCGGGCGCCGGTGTCGGTGTATCCGGTGTCCAGGTTCTTCGGTGCTCCGAGATAGCCGCGGGTCATGTCCGGCCAGCCCGTGGTGTTGGCGCTGGCTCGGTCCTCGCCGTACGGCTTGAACTGCTGGCGCGAAATCGCCTGGGTCGTGGTGTCCATCGACAGTGTGGCGCTGTCGTGGGTGTCGCTGATCATGTAGTGGGTGCCGCCGCCCGGGAGAGTCGAGCGGATCGCCACCGCGCCACCGCCGCCACCGTGGCTGTAGGTGCGGACCGCTCCCAGCGAGACCACCGGATCGGCGGCGGTGTTGATGACCACCTCGGTGTCGCCGGCGAACAGGCTGGTGCGGCCCGGGTCCCGGCGGATCAGCTGGTTGCCGTCCGCGTCGTAGAGGTACTTCGTCGTGCCCGAGTTCGTCGTGACCTCGGCCAGGCGCCCCTCGTCGTCCCACTTCAGCGTCTGGTTCTTGCCGCTCGTCGCCGTGCGGCTGAGCAGGTTGCCGGCCACGTCGTAGACGAGGGTCGTCGGGTCGGCGTTGAGGCTCGTGGCGGTCAGCGTGTGCGGCTGGGTGCCTGTGCGGTTGCAGTTGGCCGAGCAGCCGAGCGTGTACTTCGTCGTGACGTCGCTGGTGCCGCTCCCGGTGGCGTGATCCAGCAGCTGAGTACGGCTGCCGATCGCGTCGTAGGTGAACGACTGCCAGTACGAGCCGGCGCCGGTCGCCACCCCGCCCGCGGCCGGCTTGGCCACGGTCTCGGCCGGGCAGGCGCCGGACGCGGTCCACGCGTCGGCGAGCCGGGCCAGGCTGTCGTACCGGTAGCACTGGGTGTCGGTGACGACGTTGCCGCTCTCGGATTGCTTGTTCGTCACCGACAACGGGTTGCCGGCGTCGTCGTAGCTGTAGTTGGTCTCGTCCACCAGCGGGCCGATCCCCTGCACCCGGGAGACCTGCCGGCCGGTACGGCGCAGGGTGAATTCGTCGTAGCTGTAGAGGACCTCGGCCTGGTTGCTGGACGGGCCCAGGGTTACCTTGCTGGGCTGGCCGAAGTCGGTGTAAATGGTGCCCGCGATGTAGGACCCGATGCCGGTGGTCTTGGTCGGCGCGCCGAGCAGGTTGTGGCTGTAGTCGATCGTCTCCTCGGGCAGCCCGCCGACTGCCGGATCGGTCTGCTGGGCGAGCAGCTCGGTATTCGGGGTGTAGGCGAATTTCGTCGTGTACGACACCGGCAGCGGCTTCTCGGCGGACGGCAGAGTCACCGTCTGGCCTAGCGGATTGCCCAGCGTGGAATATCCGGTGACCTCGACCGTGTAACCGCCGACGACGTCGGGAACGTTGCGGGTGGAAGAGGTCGGTTTGCCGAGCCGCAGGGTGTCGTACGTCCAGGAGGCCAGCTCGAAGTCAGTGCTGTCCTTGGTCGCAGTCAGTTTGCGGCCGAGCAGGTCGTAGGTGTAGTTGATCTGGACGCCGCGCGCGTCCTTGGTCCAGGTCGTGTTGTTCGCGTCGTCATAACCCGCGGCGCTGATGCCGGTGTCCGGATCCGTCTTGCGCGTCTGCCGGCCCAACAGGTCGTACGTGTAGGTCCAGACGGACTTGTCCGGCCCCGTGATCGTGGATTGCTTGCCCGCGGCGGTGTAGGCGTACGTGATGCTGTTGGCCGTTCCACCGGAGGCGGTGAAGCCGCCGGTGAGGCTACCGGACAGCGTCGGGGCCGTCGTGTGCTGCTGGAGCTCGGTGAGCTGGCCGCGGGCGTTGGTGATGCTGGTCGTTGCGATGCCGCCGGTCGGCGGAATCGTGGTGACCTTGTCGCCGGTGTATGCGTTGCGGGTGTGCCAGGTCTCGACGCCGTTGTGCTCGGTGGTCGTCTGGGTCACCCGGCCCATGCCATCGTGGTCGGTGACCGTCGTCGACGGGATCGTGACCTGCGACAACCGGTCGGAGACAAGCGTGTCACCCGGGTTGCCGGAGACGGCGTACGCGTTGTTGGTGATGACAGTCCGGCCGTGCGAGTCGTACTGGACGTCGGAGACGACCGTGCTGCCGTTCTCGCCGGTGGTCTGGGTCTCCAGCGGGCGGAGCATCGCGTCGTGCAGCACCTTGTTGACGACGTAGGTCGTCGGTGCGTTCACAGCGTCGCTGTCGGCCAGCGTTTTCGTGGTGACCACGTTCGGGCCGTCGGAGCGCAGCCTGTACTCGAACATCTGGTTGGCGGGAGCCCCGGCCGCTTTGCTCTTGTTCGGCAGCCAGGCCTTCGTCATCCGGCCCAGCGCGTCGTATTCGGACGAGGTGAGGGCGCCGTCGATGCCGATCGAGGTGATCGGCAGCTGGCGCAGCGGGTTGTTCGTCAGGGTGCCGACATGGCAGTTCGTGCTCGACTCGGTCGCGGTCGAGCAGTCGAAGTCCGCCGCGGCCTGGGTGATCGTGGTGACCTTGGTCGGCAGCGCACCGCTGTCCGGGCTGTACTTCGTGTAGACGGTCTGCGCCAACCCGTCCGACTTCGGCGTCTGGGTCGTCGTCCGCGTCCGGCCGTAGCTGTCGTACGTGGTAGCGGTCGAGTCGAGCCAGGCGCTGACCTTCACTCCGCTGGTGGCCGAGGCGGTCTGCAGGAGCGTGGGGTTGCCCGCCGTCGGGCGTGCGGGGCTGGTCTGTCCGTCACCGTTGTAGGCGAAGGCCTTCCCGTCGTACGACGTCCGCACGTCGGACAGCAACGTCCCGGACGGGGTCGCACCGGCCGCTGCACAGTCCTGCGTCGTGGTGATGGCCTCGGCCGGCACCACGAACGGCGCGGTGCCACCGCCGGGCAGCGCGACCGACCCGTCGAGGTAGCGGATGAACCCGCACTTGCTGACGTTGCCGGCGGCGCCGACCTCACCACGGTCGGCCGTCTGCACCGGCATGCCGGTGGTGCTCTGGCCCAGCGTCGTGTTGAAGAAGGTGAGGCTCTCGGTCTTCCGCCAGCCGTAGGAGACCTTCTGGCGGGCCACCTTCCGCGACGTGCCGACCATGTACGCCTCGAGGGCGGGCAACCCGTCGCGAGCGCGCGTCGCGGTCGGGCCGATCGCCTTCGGCACAGTGACCGTCGACGAGTCCGGCGTGCCGTTGAGGCCGGTGTAGGTGACGGCTTCGAAGACCTGGCCGGCGAACTCGGGCGAGTCCGGCGCCGAGATCGTCCCGTCGGTGCTGGTGAGGTCCGGGACCAGGCGGGTGCCGCCGCTCGGCGTCCGGTCACCCTTCATGCCGAGGAAGTAGTAGTTCTTCGATTTCGTCTTCTGGTCGTAGACCTGGTTCTTGTTGGTGTAGTGGAACACCGACGTGTTGCCGGTGGTGACCTCCACCTCGGAGTAGCCGCGGAACTGGCCCCAGGTGCGGTTCTCCTTCTTCACCACCTCGTTGTCGTCGTAGCGCCATCCGATGTCGCCCCCGTACGAGTACTGGGTGAGCGTCTTCGGCTGGGTGCCGTCCTGGTAGTGGTTGTAGTTGTCGATGGTCTCCACCGCCGTGACCGGGTGGGTGTAGAACCAGTCGATCAGCGGGCGCGGCTGAGCCTCGGGCGTCCAGTAGACCGGGAAGCAGCCGGTCTTGTTGGACGCCGCGTACGCCTGCGCCGCGGTGTCCTTGTCGTCGTTCAGGTCGCTGGCCGGCACCCCGGCACAGTTCGGCGTGCTGTAGGTGACGATCGTTTCGGCGCCGGTCTCCGACACGATGGTGCCGACCCGGTTGAAGTACAGCGCCTCCAGGCCCGGCAGCGTGCCCACCCGGTTGCGCAGCTGCTTCGGGTAGAACGTCACCGTGCCGCCGTCGGCGTCGGCGGCCGCCCCACCCTGCCGGTCGACGCCGGTGTGCTTGATCGATTCCAACCACAGCGTCGGCGCGTGGTCGCCACCGGTCGGGAAGGTCTGGTTCAGGTCGTAACGGTCCATCTGCTTCATGGCGCCGCCGACCAGAGCCTGCGACACGATCGCCGTCAGCCGTTTACGCGACCAGAAGCTCGGCGCGTGGTTGGTGCAGGTTCCCGTGCTGCCGCAGCTGAGGTCGATCGGCACGTCCGGCCAGTACTCGGGGTGCGAGACGGTGAACTGATCGCAGTTGTTGCCGGCCGGCTCGCCCACGATGCACCGCTCGGCGGTGGTGAACACGACCTGCGCCGGCGGGTTCGCCGCGAAGATCGTCGTCGGGCGCAGGCCGTAGTCGATGCGCTGAAGGGTGCTGCCGCGCACGTACTCGACCGGGGTGTCCTTCATGTTCGCGCCGTAGTGGCCGAGTTCCTGGTCGTAGTAGTACGCCCGCGCGTTGCCGTTGCGGTCGACGACGTAGTCCAGGTTGAACCGGTAGCCCAACGTGCACGACGTCGCCGCGAACGAGCCGTCCGGGCAGTCCGCCACCCCGCCATGCGCCTTGTAGATCGGCTGCCGCTGCACCGACTTGGTCTCGTCCTGCCCGGCGGTCCAGCCCGGCAGGCGGTTGAGACCGAAGTAGTACTGCACCCCGTTCTCGACGACCCGGAAGTACTCGTTGTTCTTCGTGTAGTTCGTGGTGTTGGTCAGCCGGTCGATCTTGGTGGTCGCCGCGTCGTGCGCCGAGCGGAAGGTCTTCGTCTTGTCGTCGTAGACGATCGGCGTGGAGCTTCCGTTGAGCGACAGCGTCAGAATCTCGCCGGCCCAGCACGCGTCGCCCGAACCCTCCGGCGCACCCGATCCGTCGATGTCGTCACACGACTTGTAGGTGCGCTCGATGTAGCTTTCCGGCGTCGACCAGCCGTCACCCACCCACGAGGACTGGTTGTTCGTGCCCGACGTCCGGGAATCCTGCGACCCTGAGCTGTACGAAAGACTGACGGCGGGCGCCTCGCCACCGATCGCCGGCGGCGTCGCGATCGCGTAGTTATACACGAACGAGCCGGTGTTGCCGCTGGTCGACCAGGAGCCGCCCGGCGACAAGGACGTCGCCTTGTAGTCGCCGGTCGCGCCGGAAGCACCCGCCGCGGCGGCCAGCACCATCGATCCGGAAGCGACCGTGGCCGACAGCTCGCCGGCCTTCGCCGCCGCGAGCGGCGTCTGCGTGCGGCACTGCTCGAGCTGGGGGGTGGTCAACGCGCACGCCGGCAGCTGGACCAGGCGCAGGCGGGACGCGTAGTTGCCGCCGTAGGCGTTGCGGAACGTCGACGGGTCGACGGTCACGTCGACCGGCCCCGCCGCGTCGCGCAAGGTGAACATCAAGCCGTTGACGCCGGCCGCCCGGGCCGCCTTCTGGTCGGCCGTCGTCACCCGCACCTGGGTGGCCGCGGCGCTGCTCACCGACACCGGCGACGAGCCCGCCCGGACCTTCGCCCGGCCCGTCAGCTTGACCGTCGTGTCCTGCGCGGCCGGCAGCGCGGCGTTCGTGGAGGCGTCGAACTTCGCGTATGTCTTCTTCGGAACGTCGCGCCGCTGGACCTTGCTCTTGCCCAGCTCGACCCGCTCGATCTTCTGCGGCTCGGGAAAGTCCGGCTTCTTCGGATCCGCGGCCGCCGCGACCGGTGTCAAACCGATCAGGGCCGGGCCCGCCACCGCGACCATGCCCACCACGGCCAGGCGGCGCCATCGCGCCACCAGCCTCGGGGCCCATTTGTTTTTGGGCAGCATCCAGCGTCCTTCCCCGTGCCCACGCCGGAGCGCAGGCGTACGCCCGGTGCGGCCAGCGCCACACCGGGTGATCAAGCCCCAGGCGGATCAGAGTACGAAACGAGGAGACGCCGGTCTATATCGATGAACTTTGTCACAATGATCGACGGACGCCACTATTGCTATTGACTTCCGGCCAGACGACGCTGCGCGGTCCACACCGTGGACGGGTTGAGGCCAACGCCCGAGATGCACGTATTGATGAACATCTCAGTGTCGGCCTGGTACTCCATCTGGTTGCTCAGGCAGACGTAGAGGTCCACGGCCTTCTGGCGGCCACCGGCCTGTTCCGCGGCCAGGAACATGCTCGAGCTGAGGTTGTAGTTGTAGCTCTGCCGCTTGGCGTCGGCCGCGTAGAAGCCCTCGCTCGGAGGGAACGGGCCCGCCGGGCGGTAGGCGCGGCCGGCCCGGACGGTGCGCATCGCGGACTGGGCGTAGCCGGGCGTGCCGAGGAACTCGACCCACCGGGCGAAGCCCTCGATCGGCCAGGTGGCCTGCACGTTGGTGGCCTTGGGACCGTAGCCGCCGGCCTTGGACTGGATCAGGTGCGGGGCGATGGCGTGGGCCATCTCGTGCACCATGACGCTCTCGGCCTGCCGGGCGCTGGTGAACTGCGACACGTCGAGCACGATCCGCGAGCCGGCGCCGCGCCGGATCCACGACGGCTCGTTCGGCTTGTGCATCACCGTCGGGTTAGGACGGTCGAACTGCTCGGTGCCCTCCTCGTCGGCCGGCCGAGGAAAGACGGTGACGCCGACGGCGCCCTGACGGCCCGCGTTGTTGTCGTACCACTTCAGGAACTGCTTGTGGTCACCCAGGAAAATCACAAAACCGGGGGTGGCGTACGGGCGTGAGCCCCACAACGACCGCACGAGTTTCGCCGCCCTCTGCGCCGCCGGGAGGAACGCCTGCGGGTTCGACTTGCTGCCCACCGCGGCGGCGATCGTGATGCCGCCGGCCGACGCGCTCTTCAGCGGCACGTCGTCGAACGGCGGAAACAGCAACGGATTCTCGTACGCCTGGTGGTAACTCGGCGCGACGTCGGTGATCCGGACCGTGTCACCGGTGAACTCGAGCTTCCAGTTGTACGGGATGACCGACCGGTCGACGTCGGCGGTGAGCCGCGAGATCTGGTCGATGATGACGTCCGGCTTCTCGTCGAAGACGGCCGTGGCCGTGACGTTGCTCGCCGACAGGTCGAACGAGGTGAAGCGGAACTGCCGCAGGTTGGCGAACCGCTTGGTCTCGAAGGCGATCGCCTTGGCCGCGGCCGGGTCGATGTCGGCCAGCCACGCCTTCAGATCCCCGGCCTTGAACGCCGCCACCCGTCGCGCGAGCAGCTCGTCGATCAGCCGGGACCGGCGGTCGCTG
Source organism: Paractinoplanes atraurantiacus (assembly GCF_900215205.1). Lineage (GTDB taxonomy): Bacteria > Actinomycetota > Actinomycetes > Mycobacteriales > Micromonosporaceae > Actinoplanes > Actinoplanes atraurantiacus. The sequence continues at coordinate 179,595 of NZ_OBDY01000008.1, read as the reverse complement.
TCATTCACGAACGACGGGGAGACGGCTGCCGTGACCGCCTCCGGCGCCGCATCCCCGGGCCGCGACACCACGACCACCCCGGCCACGACGACCGCCACCACCGCGACGGCCGCCGGCACGAGCCACCGCCGCTTCGGCCGTTCGGCCGGAACGAACTCCGGCACCGTCTCGAACGTGGCTGGCCGAATCTCCGGCATCAGAACAGTCCCCCAAGATCACGATCAATGCCGGGCCAGCGTACAGAGCCCCGCCGTGCCGCCGATCATGAAGGAGGGCGCCGGTCAGTCGTCCACGGTCTCCCGGACGAGGATCTCCTCGAGGTTCGAGATCTGCAGGACCATGCGGACCATGGCCGTCGGCTCCCGCAACATCAGCGAGATGCCGCGGCCGGCGGCCGCCCGCTGGGCGGCCACCAGCACGCCGATGCCGCTGGAGTCGAGGAAGGTCACCCCGCTCATGTCCACGTCGATGCGGTCGGTGTTGGGCGCGTCGACGGTGCTGCGGAGCACCTCGCGCAGCACGTCGACCGTCTCCAGGCTGACGTCCCCCTCGGGCGCCACCGTGACGGTGCTCGCGTCGCGTTCGATCCGGTACTGCAACGACATCTCGGCCCCTGTCGGTCTGTGCGGTCGGTCGCCGCGCGATACCCCCGGTACGCGCGGCGCAAACCGCTACTCCCCCGGTTTCTTGAACTCGACCTGCTCCTGGCCGTCCATGTAGTCGGCCAGGGTGCGGTAGACGACCGGGTTGACGATGCTGTGCGGCATCCGGTCGGTGTGGTTGGCCCAGTCCGGGTTGACCATGTAGCCGGCCACCACCAGGTTGCGCGAGCCGACGACCAGCGACGCCGTCTTGTCGTTGTCGGTGGTGCCGGTCTTACCGAAGATCGGATGACCGATCGTGCGGTACGCGTTCGCCTCGGTCGCGCCGGCGCAGTTGCCGAGCTGCGCGTGGTCGCCGACCGGGCAGCGGGCCGCGTCGAGCGCCTTGCGGGCCACGTCGGCGCTGGTGGCCCGCTTGCAGGCGGGCTGGCCGGCGTTGACCTTCGAGCCGTTGGCCGCGTAGATCTGCTTGATCGGCGTCGGCGCGCAGTACATGCCGTCGCCGGCCAGCGTGGCGTACGCGTTGGCGATCTCCAGCGGCGTCGACGCGGTCACGCCGAGGGTGAACGCGCCGAACTGGTGCGCCGCCTCGGGGGTCGCGATCAGGTCGCGGTCGCCGCCGCGGTACTGCAGGCCGAACCGCTTCGAGACGTCGACGACCTTCTCGGCGCCGACCTGCTCCTGCAACGGCACGAAGTACGTGTTTACCGACTTGCCGAAGCCGGTCCACATGTTGAACGTGCCCTTCTCGTTCTTCGAGGCGTTCTGCGGGCAGTAGAACGAGGTGCCCGGGCAGGCGGCCGGCGAGTTGCGGGCGACCGGGTAGCCCGACTTGTAGAAGTAGTCCGACGTGATCGAGTGGCTGAGCTCCAGCCCGTTCTCGAGCGCGGCCACCATGGTGAACATCTTGAACACCGAGCCGGCCTGGTAGCCGCTGATGTCGCCGCCACCGGTGATGATCGGGTTGGTGGTGTTCGGATAGGTGGCGCGGGCGCCGGCCTTGCGGGCCTGCGGGTTCGAGCTGGGCGGGTTGGTGCCGTCGTCGAGCTTGTACGAGCGGTTGGCGGCCAGCGCCTTGACCCGGCCCGAGCCGGGCTCGACCGCCGCGATCAGGACGGCGTTCTTGTTCTTGTCCTTGATCTTCTTGCTGATCTCGGAACGGGCGGCGGTCTGCGCCTTGATGTCGAGCGACGTGACGATCCGGTAGCCACCGGTCTTGAGCTGACGTTCCCGCTCGTACGAGTTGTCACCGAACGCGGACTGACCCATCCACCAGCGGTAGAAATAGTCGCAGAAGAAGCCCCAGTTGTTCTTGGCGACCGAGGTGCAGCCGTTGCCGGGGCGGTTCGTCGTACGGCCGAGCTTGACCTTCTTGGCCTGGTCGCCCTGCGCCTTGGTGATCTGGCCCAGCGACACCATGTTGTCGATGATGTAGTTGCGCCGGGCCAGCGCCTGCGGGTAGCCGGTCGGGGTGGTCGGGTCGAACGCGGTCGGCGCCTTCACCATGCCGGCCAGCAGCGCGGCCTCGGCGATCGTCAGGTCCTTGGGCGACTTCTTGAAGTAGACCCGGCTGCCCGCGTAGACGCCGTAGGCGCCGTTGCCGAACGGGGCGAGGTTCAGGTAGCGCTCGAGGATCTGCTTCTTGTCCAGGTCCTTCTCGACCTGCAACGCGTACTTGATCTCGGTGACCTTGCGCTCCGGGCTGTCCCGGGTCGCGTCGATCGCCTCCTGCGGGGTCTTGGCGCCGTACGCCTGCGCCATGCGCACGTACTGCATGGTCAGTGTCGAGGCGCCCTGCTTGGACCCACCGTTGTTGTTGTTGACGGCGGCCCGGGCGATGCCCTTGAGGTCGACGCCGTTGTGCTCGTAGAACTTGTGGTCCTCGGCGGCGACGATGGCGTTCTGCATGTTCACCGAGATCTGGCTGATCGGCACATCGCTGCGGAACTCGTCGTAGAGGACGGCGATCTGCGTCTTGCCGTCATTGGCGAAGACCCGCGTCACCTGCGGCGTCGACTGCTGCACGAGCGTGCTCGGCAGCGACGAGAACTCCTGCGCCCCCGCCTTGGCCACCAGCCCACCGAGCGCGAACGCCGGGAACGAGGCGGCCGACACCACCACGCCGGTCAGCAGCCCACACAGGATCAACAGCACAGCCTTGCTGGGCCACTTACGGTCTTTCGTCCGGTTACCGACAGACACGGAGCTCCAGACCACCTTTCTCCACGATTACCCCGAACACGCCGGCACAGGGAACCACCCCCGCGCAACACGGCGGGGGCAAGACTACGTGATCTTGTTTGGCATTGCCTGGGAACGGGACCGCCTCAATGCGGGATCCCGTCGATCAGCCCACGAGCCCCTTGCCTGAGCAGCGCCAGCGCCACAGCAACACCCAGAGTAACCGGATCGTCGTCGGTCTCGAAGGCTTCCAGCACCCGCTTGCCGTCCGGCGAGAAGACCCGCCCGCGCAGCGACAGCCGCCCGCCCGCCTCACTGACCGCGTACCCGGCGATAGGACTGTTGCAGTGCCCTTGCAGCACATGAAGCAGCATCCGCTCGGCCGCGGTCTCCCGCCAGACGTCCGGATCCCCCAGCGTTCCGGCCGCTTCAAGCGTCGCCACATCATCGGCCCGGCACTGAAGCCCGAGCACCCCCGCCCCGATCGGCGGGCACATCACGTCGACGGACAGCACCTCGGTGATCCGCTCCGGCTGCCCGATCCGCTCCAGCCCCGACACCGCCAAGAGCAGAGCATCGACTTCCCCCGCATCGAGCTTGGCCAGCCGGCTGTTGGCGTTCCCCCGCAGAGGCACGGCTTCCACCTGCGGAAACTCACGCCCCAGCTGAGCCACCCGCCGAACCGCCGAAGTCCCGACCCGCGCCCCCGCGGGCAGCTCGGCCAGGCGTACCCCCACGGGGTTGACCAAAGCGTCCCGAATGTCATCCCGAGCGAGATAGGCAGCAAACACGGTCCCCGCCGGCACAGGCCGATCCCCCGGCACGTCCTTCATGCAGTGCACCGCCAGATCAATCCGCCCGTCCACCAGAGCCCGATCGATCTCTTTGGTGAACGCCCCCTTGCCGCCAAGCTCGGACAGAGCCCCCGCCCACCGATCCCCACTTGTGGTGAACGCCACAACCTCAGTCACCACATCGGGCCGCTTGACCGCCAGCTCCCCCCGAACCCGCTCAACTTGAGCCAACGCCATAGGCGACGACCGACTACCAATCCGAACAAGCTGCTTCGCAGGCATCAATCCACCCTAATCGCCCACCCAACCCAGCCCCGACCGGCCCGCCGCCACGAGCGCAACGGTCGACGTCGCCGTCACGGCGGCGCCTTGAGGCGAGTCGACGCCCTCACCCGTCGTGCTCTGCCGTCCGCGGCATCGAGACTTGCCGGTGCGCCATAGATATCGGCCACCAGATGTCAGACCTGCCCGGCCCAACCGCTCAGAATCGACTTGGCCTGACGAAGGACGCGACATCATCGCCCGTGGGAACAGACCACCCGTACTGAGTGCCCTCGCCGTCTCACTCACCCCGGCCGCAACCATCGCCGCTCTGCTGTCGGCGTAGGAGTTCCGGCCCAGAGCCACCTACACCCCCGGGTACAACAACGACATCGACGCGCGCCAGCTCAGCGGCGTGCCAACAACGAAGGCGCCGCCAGCACGCAGAGATCGCCTACCACGGAGAGCACATGTGCCAAGCAACGGTATCCGGATCTGCCGAGAGGAGTGCACTCGATCTCGTCGGCGAATTCAACCCTTGCGGGCAGCTACTGCGGCAAGAATCCTTCTTGACTCGAGCTTAGTTTGACATGCGCGTTGCCTAAGTATTCCTCCAATGCTATAAATGCGAAATGTTGTCACGTAGCGCTGTATCCGCAGTAGCCCAGTCTGTCGCACGAGCCGAGCAAAGGCTTCTTCGGCGCATTACAGACGACCGTGACTCGGAAGAGCCAGCGATGTCTTCGACTCTCTCAAATCAGCTAGAGTCCCTTGTTGAGGAAGCCACGGATGAGGGGGTAAATCTTAAGATTCGCGTACTCGACTCGGCAGGCGCCAATTCTTCGGAGTCGCTGCTGGGTGCAGATTTATGCGCTGTCTTAGATATCGAGGTGGCCCCTCAGGTTCGTGTTCGCAAAGGGTTTCTCGTTCAAGCGAAGAGATCGGGATACTCTGGGCTCACATACGCGCCGCCGAACCAAGCATCAAAAGATTATAGCCACTGGCTGTGGCGTCCGGATGCGTTGATGGACGAAAGCGGCGTCGTAGCACTCACCACTCCTCCTAAGCTACTGGCAACCCAGTGCAGGGATATGTTGAATGTGACGCCAGCATCATTCGTCTGGATCTATGGAAATCACCCAGTCGCGGTAGTAGGGGCCAAGCCTATACTCGAGCTATATGCTCGACCTAGGAGGTCCCCGCCGATTGAACTAGGAACGAAGCGCCTCGATGACTTCATGGTAAACGCCTTGGATTGCTTCATTGGAGATCCGGCGATCATAGCGTGGAATACTGAGTCGCTCCTGCAGCAATGTGTCTTAAGGCGCGCGCGTTTCGGTGCACTATTCACCGTAGATCTTCCACGCCGGTTCGGTGAAGATTGACCGAACGGCCACCTCGATAAATCGTGGCAGGGTGCTCAAAACTGGTAGGTGTTAGTACACAGTTCCAAAAGACGCAATGCTTCGTTGCATTCTAGACCTCGTTCTGTGTGCTACTTAACGAGCGTGCTCTCATGCCGCCGACCGCGTGGCGGCGGTGGCGAGCAGTCGCGCCGGGTGGAACAGGCCGAGACAGGACGACGCACGCCGTGCCGGTGGACGGATGCCTCGATGGCTTTCGGGGCGAGCTTGTCCTGGCCACGCTGAGGACATCGTCGTCGGTGTTGGCTTCCGGTGGGCGGTCTCGGTCTCGGAGTCGTGGCATTCTGTGCAGGTGAGGCCTAAGTGCTCCCTCTATGTGGATGTCGGTTACCTGCTCAGTGCTGCGGCCGTCCGGGTGACGGGGACGTCGCTGCGTAACGGGATTCGGGTCGACTACGAGTCGCTGATTGACGAGCTCGTTCATCAGGCCGAGAAGCTGTCGGAACTGCCGGTGCTGCGCGTGCATTGGTACGACTCTGCGCGAGACGGCGTACCTGACACACAACAGCAGGCGATCGGGGAGCTGTCCAACGTCAAGTTGCGGCTCGGCCGGTTCGGCGTGGAAGGTCAGCAGAAAGGCGTCGATCTGCGCATTGGACTCGATCTTGTCGCACATGCGCGTAACGGAGTCGCCGAAGTCTTCATCCTCGTCTCCGGCGACGATGACCTGACCGAGGCTGTCGAGGAAGCCCAGCTACACGGTGTGCAGGTCTTCCTGCTTGCCGTTCCTAATGCCGACGACAAGCCCCATGGCGTCAGCCGGCATCTGGTCCGGGCGGCTGACGGCCTCAAAATCGTCTTTCCCGACACCATCGACCGTACGGTGGCGAAGGTCGAGGTGTCTCCGGCGGCTGCATCGCAAGGCAGGCAGCCCGAAATCAGCGGTACGCTCAAGGACCTCGCCGCCGCTGAGGTCACCGACCAGATCGAGTCGGTGGCCAGCAGGGTTCTGACGACTTTCCTCAGCTCCGCCAGTGCGGAGGAGTTAGCGGCAGTCACGATCGGCAAGCCATCAATTCCCCGAGACGTCGACAAAGCATTGCTGACCGATCTATCGGATCGCCTCGGTGTCATCGACTTGGACGAGGCCGTCCGGCACAAGCTCAGGGCGCAGTTCTGGGCGCAATTCGACGAGGCGTACGGATCGGAAGACTAGGGTTTGATCGCTGGGGAGGGGAGCCTCGCGACTGTGGCCATATGGCGCATGACTGGGATCGGGATGCCGGGATTGCGGGCGGCATGTTTCGCACTGCGCGTGTTGAGCAGCAGTGTCATCAAGGTGCCCGCCGATATCGAGGGGTTGAGCCAGGCTCGCATGCGGACGCGTTGATCGGTGTCGGCGGCGAGCCGTCGCAGCGATTCCGGCGAGAGGCGGTGGTCCTCGGCGGCGGCTCTGCGCACGATCGGGTCGGGATCGTGGCTGAACTGCTCGGCGACTGCGCTCGTGGAGGTCGGGTCGGCGAGGGCGAGGATTCGCATACGAGGGTTGGCATCGTCCGCATAGCGGAGCAACCCGTCCCGGGGGAAGTTGGGATGGGTGAGCGGCCGGCCGGGGAACGACAGGCTCCCTTCCCACCACGCAGCCACCTCCAGGAGCATCTCCGGCGGAGCGTCGTCGCATGACTCGGCCAGGAAGAGCCGCACGATGCGGTCCTCGTCATGGGCGAGAGTCGCCACTACGTCGGCGGGCAGGCGCGGTGCCCGTGCGACGCTTCGCCGGACCAGCAGCTTCGGCGAGGCGGCGAGCCGGCGCATGGCGTCGACGTTCTCGTGGAGGGCGCCGATCCACCAGAGCGCAGTCGTGACTTCGGCCGGTTCAATGTCCGGAACCTCGGCCGCCATCGCCTCGATTTCCTCCGGCGTCCGAGGCGGCATGGCGTCAGGATGCGGAGCACTGCCAACCCCACGGCCACCGCGGGAGCGTCGTCGAGCGGCCATCTGCTCCGCCGCCAGCTCCGCGAACATGTCGCGTTGCCCCGGATCCGACGTGGCGCCGATCAGCCTGTCCCACTGCTCAGCGGAAAGCCGGCCGGACTCAGCAGCGGCGGCGCGCACCGGCGCGGCGTCGTGGACGACCGCAGCATCCATGACCCCCACAGGAAGGTCTTCCCGGTAAAGAAAGCCTGTCTCGCCGAAATCCAACAGCCCGAGAAGCACGTCCTCAGGCGCCGAGCGGTTGAATCCAAGCCCAAAAAGCCAGCTGACGGCCACTGGCCGCTCAAGGTCGGCGGTAGCCAACAACCTGCCCCAAGCCCCGTCACGAACCTCGCCAGCATGTATCTCAGTCATCAACTGAAGACTAGAAGACCGGAACGTTGGACCATCGGCTGACCCGACCCCCCGAGAGCCGGGCCGCTGGACCAGTCAAGTTCGGTGGGTGGCCAGGGCCGGCGTCTCGGAGGAAGGGAACAGCCGGCTGTCGGCTACCGCGGCGACGATCTGCGGGTCGAGCAGCCAGGCGATGCCCTCGTTGACGCCCGCGTAGAGGGTGAAGAGACGCGGCACTACACCGGCCTCCTCGAGCAGGTCGTTGATGACAGCGAGGGGCCGGATGGTCGCCGTCTCCCAGTCGAGATCCCTTCTCACCTCTTCCGGCGCCCAGACGACACAGATGCGGTCATTGATCGCGACGACATACTCGCCTTCGATGTCGCCGACCATCGGGCGATTAACATTCTCGAGCCGCAGATCGACGCCGTAAGAGCGGAGGGCCGGAGCCATCACCGCCAGCTCACGTACTACTCCGCCCTCGGCGAGACTCTCCCCGTCCACCCAGAACCAGTTGAAGTCCTGCAACTCCTCATGGAGCCGAAACGGGTACTCACCTGACGCGACTCTCTTCCGCGCCCCAACAGCGCGGTCCTCAGGCAGCCGCTGCCACATCCCCAGCGCTTGGAGCGTCTCAGCAAGCTCAACCCATCGATCATCCACACCCTCATCATGCCGCCCGTCGCCCCACAACCTCACTCGCGCCGAACAAGCCTTGAGCACGCAAGCCGCCCTTGCCCCAACCCTAGCAACCGGCCTGGAATTGCCGCCCAGCCCCTCCCCCAGCGTGCCTGCCTGACCGACTACCCTCCCCGCACCACAGCGCGGCAGCGAACAGCACCCCACCCGAACCGCGCGGTGACCGCGAGCCGAACCACCCACCCAGCAGCCAGTGACCCTAGACCTGGCAGTTACAAGCTCCCCCGCAAGGTCGGGGGCGGAGGGTGCCCACTCACGGCGTAAAGCGCTCCCCAGCCAGCCGTGAGTGGGCACCCTCCGCCCCCGACCGTCCACCGCAAGCAAGTCCAACCCACTCAGCCCTCACCGGAAGGGGCCGAGAAGCACACAGCTCCGACGAGTAATCGCGCCACCACCGAGATGGACTTTCGACGGATGACGTAAAAGTTTAAGACGGTCGATCCAAAAGTCTGGACACAGACGACACGAACTTCCTAACGTGAGCAGCACTACGGGAATGTTTCCGGCAGATGTCCCCCTCGCTCATCCCCAAGTAAGGAAGGGACTCCGTGAACCATCGAACCCGAATCCATCGATTAACAGCGATGGCTTCCGCCACCCTCCTCCTCTCCCTGGCGGCCGCCGCCCCAGCGTCCGCTGTCATCAACCCCGCCGACTTCCAGCAGGTCACCCTGGCCAAGGGTGTCGCCGAGACCGGCGAGCCCATCGGCCTGGCCGTGCTGCCCGACCGCTCGGTTCTGCACACCTCCCGGGACGGCACCGTCCGGCGCACCGACGCCGCCGGCGCCACCTCTGTCGTGGGGACCATCCCCGTCTACACCCACGACGAGGAGGGCCTGCAGGGCGTCGCCGTTGACCCCGGCTTCGTCACCAACCGGCAGATCTTCCTGTTCTACGCCCCTCCTCTCAGCACCCCCGCCGGCGACGCCCCCGCCACCGGCACCGCCGCCACCTGGCAGACCTGGGCCGGCGTCAACCGCCTGTCGCGGTTCACCCTCAACGCCGACTTCAGCATCAACATGGCGTCGGCCGTGACCGTCCTCGAGGTCAAGACCGACCGGGGCATGTGCTGTCACGTCGGCGGTGACATGGACTTCGACGCCGCCGGCAACCTCTACCTGTCGACCGGCGACGACTCCAACCCGTTCGACTCGGCCGGCTATTCGCCGATCGACGAGCGGACCAACCGCAACCCGGCGTACGACGCTCAGCGCAGCGCCGGCAACACCAACGACCTGCGCGGCAAGATCCTGCGGATCAAGGTGAACGCCAACGGGACGTACTCGATCCCCGCCGGTAATCTCTTCGCCCCTGGCACCGCCAACACCCGGCCCGAGATCTACGCCATGGGCTTCCGCAACCCGTACCGGATCAGCGTCGACAAGGCCACCGGCCACGTCTACGTCGGCGACTACGGTCCGGACGCCGGCACCACCTCGGCCACCCGCGGCCCGTCCGGTCAGGTGGAGTTCGACCGGGTCACCGCCCCGGGCAACTTCGGCTGGCCTTATTGCACCGGCACAAACACGGCCAACGAGACGTACAACGAGTGGGATTTCGCGGCCAACACCGGTGGCGCCAAGTACAACTGCACCGGCGGCCCCACCAACAATTCGTTCCGCAACACCGGTCTGACCACGCTGCCGCCGGCTCAGCCGGCCTGGATCCGGTACGCCGGTGACGCCGGTTCCCCGCCCGAGTTCGGCGGCGGCTCCGAGTCACCCATGGGCGGCCCGGTCTACCGCTACAGCGCCGGCAACTCCTCCACGACCAAGTTCCCGCAGTCGTTCGACGGCCAGTTCTTCGCCGCCGAGTTCGGCCGGGGCTGGATCAAGCCGATCGTGGTCAACGCCAACGGCACCCCGGGCGCGATCGACACGTTCCCGTGGAACGGCAAGCAGGTCATGGACTCGGCGTTCGGGCCGGACGGCTCGCTCTACGTCCTCGACTACGGCACCGGGTATTTCAACGGTGACGCCAACTCGGCGCTGTACCGCTACGACTACGTCGCCGGGGCCAACCGCGCTCCGACCGCCGTCGCCAACGCCACGCCCACGTCCGGGGCCGCTCCGCTCACTGTCGCCTTCTCCTCGGCGGGCAGCAGCGATCCCGAGGGTGGCGCCCTGACGTATTCGTGGGCCTTCGGGGACGGCACAACGTCAACATCGGCCAACCCGACCAAGACGTACGCCACCAATGGCTCCTATTCGGCGACGCTGACCGTGCGTGACCCGCAGGGCGCGACCGGCACCGCCAGCGTCCCGGTGACCGTCGGCAACACCGCGCCGACAGTCACCATCACCACCCCCGCCTCCGGTCAGCTCGTGTCGTTCGGCGACAGCGTTCCGTGGAGCGTCACCGTCACCGACCCCGAGGACGGCACGATCGACTGCTCGAAGGTCACCATGGCCTATGTGCTCGGCCACGACCAGCACGGGCATCAGATCACGTCGCAGACCGGCTGCTCCGGCACCATCGCGATCCCCACCGACGGTGAGCACGACGACGCCGCGAACATTTTCCCGATCTTCGACGCGTCGTACACCGACAAGGGCGGGCTGACCACCCACGCGCAGCACATTCTCCAGCCGCGCAAGCGCCAGGCCGAGCACTTCAAGACGTCCTCCGGCGTCAACAAGTTCACCAAGGCCACAGCCGAGGGCGGCCAGACGGTCGGCGACATCAACAACGGCGACTGGATCCAGTTCGACCCGTACAAGCTGAACAACGCCACCTCCTTCACGGCCCGGGTCTCCTCGGCCGGCAGCGGCGGCACGTTCCAGGTCCGTACGGGTTCGCCGACGGGCACGGTCATCGGGTCGGCCACTGTCGCACCGACCGGTTCGTGGGACACCTTCGTCAACGTCACGGGCACGATCTCCGGCGCCCCGGCCGGAACGACCTCGCTCTACCTGACCTTCGCCGGTACGGGGACGGGCGCGCTCTACGACGTCGACAGCTTCACCTTCAGCACGGCGAACCTGCTGTCGCTGAACAAGCCGGCCACGGCGTCCAGCGCCGAGAGCGCCACCTATCCGGCCTCGGCGGCGGTCGACGCCTCCACCACGACGCGGTGGTCGAGCGCGTTCTCCGATCCCCAGTGGATCCGGGTCGACCTGGGCAGTTCTCAGGCGATTTCCCGGGTACGGCTTCAGTGGGAGGCCGCTTACGCGTCGGCCTACCAGATCCAGACGTCGGCCGACGGCAGCACCTGGACCACGGTCCGCTCGGTGACCGCCGGCGACGGCGGGGTCGACGACCTGACCGGTCTCAGCGCGCAGGGACGCTACGTCCGCGTCAACGGCACGACCCGGGCCACCGCCTGGGGTTACTCCCTCTTCAACTTCGAGGTGTACGGCAGCTGACCTTCCCCGCAAGAAGGTGGGCGCTCGTCCCCCCACGCGGGCGCCCACCCTCCCCCTAGCAAAGGAGGTTCCATGCGCAAGCTCCTGGCAGGCGCGATGGCCCTGACCGCCATCGCCGCCTGCACATTCACCGCGTCGAGTGCGAACGCCGCCGACGCGCCGTACGACGTTCTGGTCTTCTCCAAGACCGCTGGTTTCCGGCACGACGCGATTCCGGTCGGCATCCAGACGATCCGGAATCTGGGCGCCGCCAACAACTTCACGGTCACCGCGACCGAGGACGCGGCCGCCTTCACCACGGCCAACCTGGCCCAGTACGAGGCGGTGGTCTTCCTCAACACCACGGGCGACGTCCTCAACGCCACACAGCAAACGGCTTTCGAGTCGTACGTGCGTGGCGGCGGCGGATATACGGGTGTGCACGCGGCGGCCGACACCGAGTACGACTGGCCGTTCTACGGCCAGTTGGTCGGCGCGTACTTCCACTCGCACCCGGCCATCCAGCAGGTCACCTCGCGGGTCGAGGACCGGGCCCACGCGAGCACGGCCCACCTGCCGCAGTCGTGGACGCGCACCGACGAGCTCTACAACTACCGGACCAACCCGCGCAGCACCTCACACGTGCTGGCCACGCTGGACGAGTCGACGTACTCGGGCGGCAACATGGGCGCCGACCACCCGATCGCCTGGTGCAAGACGGTCGACTCCGGACGGTCCTGGTACACCGGCTTCGGGCACACCCAGGAGTCGTACGCGGACGGGAATTTCCGCAGTCATCTGCTCGGCGGCATCCGCTACGCGGCGGGCCGGGCCAAGGCCGACTGCCGCCCCGAGACCGGCTACACGCCGATCTACAACGGCAGCACGACCGGGTGGACGCAGGCCGGGCCGGGCAGCTTCACCAACACGGACGCGACCCTCACCTCGACCGGCGGGATGGGCCTGCTCTGGTATTCGGCGCGGCAGTTCACCTCGTACTCGCTGAAGGCCGATTGGCGTCTGACCGGCGACAGCAACTCGGGCATCTTCGTCGGCTTCCCCAACCCGAACAACGACCCGTGGGTGGCGGTCAACCAGGGTTATGAGGTGCAGATCGACGCCACCGACGCGGCCGACCGCACCACCGGCGCCATCTACACCTTCAAGTCGGCCGACCTGGCCGCCCGCGACGCCGCGCTGAACCCGCCCGGCGAGTGGAACACCTACGAGCTGCTCGTCGAGGGCCAGCGGATCCGGGTCTACCTGAACGGCCGGCTCATCAACGACTTCACCAACACCGACCCGGCCCGCAACCTGGACGGCTACATCGGCCTGCAGAACCACGGCACCGGCGACACGGCCGCCTTCCGCAACGTGCGGGTCAAGGACCTGAGCGTGGCGCCGCCGGCGTCGAACGTGGCCCTGAACAAGCCGGCCACCGCGTCCAGCGTCGAGAACGCGAGCTACCCGGCCTCGAACGCGGTCGACAGCTCGGCGACGACCCGCTGGTCGAGTGCGTTCAGCGACCCGCAGTGGATCCGGGTGGACCTCGGCGCCACGTACACGGTGTCGCGTGTGCGCCTGCAATGGGAAGCCGCATACGGGTCGGCGTACCAGATCCAGACCTCGGCCGACGGCACCACCTGGACCACCGTCAAGTCGGTGACAGCGGCCAACGGCGGCGAGGACGACCATCCGGGTTTGAGCGCGCAGGCCCGGTATGTGCGGATCAACGGAACGGCGCGCGGGACCCAGTGGGGCTATTCGCTCTACAACTTCGAGGTCTACGGCAACTAGGAGGCATGTGATGACGACCGGCGTGTGGTTGATCGGAGCTAGAGGATCTGTGGCGGTGACCAGCATGGTCGGGGCCACCGCACTACGCGCCGGGCTCGCCGAGCCGCTCGGCTGCGTCACCGAGCTGCCGGCACTGGCCAGCAGAGCCGTCCCCGGCCTGGGCGAGCTGGTGTTCGGTGGCCACGACATCAGCGACATCACCCTGGAGAAGAAGGTCGAGGACCTGGTCGCCGCCGGCGTGCTCCCCGCGGGCCCGGCGGCGGCCGTCGCCGACCAGTTGCCGGCCTTGCAGCGCGAGCTGCGGCCGGTACCGACGGCGGCGACCCAGCTCGAGGTGGCCCGCCTCATCGCCGAGGACATCGACGATTTCCGGCGGCGGCGCGGCCTGGAGCGGGTGGTGGTCGTCAACGTCTCCTCGACCGAGCCGGCCGCGGCTCCCCATCCGGCTCACAGCGATCTTGCTTCTTTGGAGGAGGCGCTCGCATCGTCGGGCGTCGTCCTTCCGCCGAGCTCGCTTTATGCGTACGCCGCCTTCACCGCCGGCTGCGCGTACGTGGACTTCACCCCGTCCACCGGCACACGCCTTCCCGCGTTGCGCGAGTTGGCCTCGCAAACGGGGCTGCCGTACGCCGGCCACGACGGCAAGACCGGCGAGACCCTCGTGAAGTCGGTGCTGGCGCCCATGTTCGCCATGCGCAACCTGCGCGTGCGGACGTGGGCCGGCACCAACCTGCTCGGCGGCGGCGACGGCGCCAACCTGGCCGACCCGGCGGCCAACGCGGCCAAGGCCGGAAGCAAGCAGCGGGTGCTGGCCGAGACCCTCGGCTACCAGCCGCAGGGCAGCAGCCACATCGAATACGTCGACGACATCGGCGACTTCAAGACGGCCTGGGACCTGATCACCTTCAGCGGCTTCCTGGGCACCCGCATGCGCATGGAGTTCTCCTGGCACGGCTGCGACTCGGCCCTGGCCGCACCCCTGATCCTCGACCTGGCCCGCCTCACCGCCGCCGCCCACGCCGCGGGCCGCAGCGGCCCGCTCACCGACCTGGCGTTCTTCTTCAAGGACCCGATCGGCGAGGTCCCCCACGCCCTGCCGGACCAGTGGGCCCGCCTGGTGAACTTCGTGCGAGGCCTCGATGGGGCTGCGTGATCTGGCCGAACTGGTCCGGGCACCGGCCGCGCTGTCGGTACCGGGTGACACCGTGGCGGGCGCGGCGGCGGCCGGTGGACTTCGGCGGTCCACGCCGGGGCTGATGGCGGCCTCGGTATGCCTCTACTGGGGTGGGATGGCCGCCAACGACTGGGCCGACCGTGAGCTCGATGCCCGCGAACGCCCGGAACGGCCGATCCCCTCCGGCCGGGTCACACCGCGGCAGGCGCTGCTGACAGCGGCGGGACTCACCGCGGCCGGGGTCGGGCTGGCCGCACTGGCGGGTGGACGGCGAGCCCTCGCGGTCGCCGCCCCGCTGGCCGCCGCGGTCTGGGCCTACGACGTCTGGGCGAAGAACACGCCCGCCGGCCCGGCCGTGATGGCCGCCTGCCGGGGCCTCGACGTGCTGCTCGGCGCCAGCGGCGGCCACGTGAAGCGGGCCGTGCCCTCCGCGCTGACCGTGGCGGCCCACACCTACACGGTCACGGCCCTGTCGCGGCACGAGGTCTCCGGCGCGACCCCCGCTCTGCCGCTGGCGACGCTGGCCGGGACGCTGAGTCTGGCCGCCACGACCGTGGGCTCGTCAGTCGCCGCCGGATCACTGGCCGCCTGGTACGCGGTCGGCTACGGCGGCGCGCAGGCCCGCGCCGCCGCCGACCCTTCAGCGGGGCGGATCCGGGCCGCTGTCGGGGCCGGCATCACCGATCTGCCGCAGCTTCAGGGCGCTCTCACCGCCCGGGCCGGCTCCCCCGCGTACGGCCTCGGGCTCGCTCTTGTCGCGCCTCTGGCCCGGCGCCTGGCCCGAAAGGTCTCGCCCACATGAGATTCGGCTATGGAACCAACGGCTTCGGCAACCATCGGCTGCCGGAGGCGCTCGCCGTCATCGCCGACCTCGGCTACGACGGGGTCGCGCTGACCCTCGACACCAACCATCTCGATCCCTTCGACGCCGATCTGGCCCGGCGCACCGCCGCCGTCGCCGCCGAGCTCCAGCAGCGCAACCTGGCCGTGGTCATCGAGACCGGCGCCCGCTATCTGCTCGACCCCTGGCGCAAGCACTCACCCACCCTGATGGACGACGATCCGGCGCTGCGGCTGGAATACCTCAGACGGGCCGTGCGGGTCGGCGCCGACCTGGGCGCCGAGGCCGTCTCCTTCTGGGCCGGCATCGGACAGGCCGAGCATTGGGGCCGTCTCGTCGACGGCTGCCTCGAAATCGTCGATGTCGCCGCCGGCCAAGGGGTCACCCTCGGCTTCGAGCCCGAGCCGGGCATGCTCGTCAACGACATCGCCGACTGGCGCCGGTTGTACGCCGATCTGGGTGAGCCGCCGAACTTCGGCATCACGCTCGACATCGGCCACTGCCGCTGCCTGGAGCCGATCCCGGTCGCGGACTGTGTCACGGCCGTGATGGATCACCTGGTCAACGTGCAGATCGACGACATGCGGCGCGGCGTGCACGAGCATCTGGAGTTCGGCACCGGCGAGATCGACTTCCCGCCCGTGCTCAAAGCACTGGCCCCCTATCAGGGCCTCATCTCGGTGGAGCTGCCCCGGCACTCGCACGCCGCGCCGGCGATCGCCGCGCAGTCGCTCGACTTCCTGCGGAACGCGGCCAAGGAGGCTTCGAATGACCACATTGGATGACCTGCACGCGAAGCTCGACGGCAACGAGCGGCTCGCCGCCGACCTGAAGCGCGTCAACGGCGATCCGGGCGCGGTCGCCGCGCTCTTCCCGGCCGCCGGCCGCAAATACGGGCGCGAGCCGCTGACCGACGGCTGGTCGACCGACGAGGCGGCCCGGGCCCTGCTGCTGGCCGCCGTGCCTCCCGAGCAGGTCGGCGACATCTACCGCTACGGGGACACAGCCGAGAAGCTCGCCGTTCTGAAAGCGTTGCCGCTGCTGCCCATCGGCCCCAGCGCCGTCCCGCTGCTGGAGGACGCGCTGCGCACCAACGACACGCGGCTCGTCGAGGCCGCGCTCGGCCCGTACAGCGACCACCTCGACCAGGAGGCGTGGCGGCAGGCCGTGCTCAAGTGCGTCTTCATGGGCGTAGCTCTCAACAAAATCAATCGCCTGTCCGAGCGGGCGGACCCGGAGCTCGGCGCGATGCTCCGCGCCTTCGCCGACGAACGCCACGCCGCCGGCCGCGACATGCCACCCGACGCCCTCGCCCTGCTCGATCAGCTGAAGGAGGCCTGATGCGCATCTTCGATCCGCACATCCACATGACCTCGCGCACCACCGACGACTACCAGCGGATGGCCGACGCCGGGGTGCGGGCGGTGGTGGAGCCCGCGTTCTGGCTCGGCCAGCCGCGCACGAATCCCGGCTCGTTCACCGACTACTTCGACTCGATCATCGGGTGGGAGCCGTTCCGGGCTTCGCAGTTCGGCATCCGCCATCACGCGACGATCGCGCTGAACCCCAAGGAGGCCAACGATCCGCGCTGCCGGCCGGTGCTCGACCTGCTGCCGCGCTACCTGGCCAAGGACGGGGTGGTCGCGGTCGGCGAGATCGGGTACGACTCGATGACGCCGGCCGAGGACGAGGCGTTCTCGGCGCAGCTGGCCCTCGCCCTCGACCACGACCTGCCGGCCCTGGTCCACACGCCGCACCGGGACAAGGCCCGTGGCACCCAGCGCAGCATCGACGTCATCAAGGAGTCGGGCATCGACCCGGGCCGGGTCGCCCTCGACCACCTCAACGAGGTGACCGTCGACGCCGCCCGCGACGCCGGGGTCTGGATCGGCTTCTCCATCTACCCGGACACGAAGATGTCGCCCGATCGCATGGTCGAGATCCTTCGTAAGCACGGGACGGAGCGCGTGCTCGTCAACTCGGCCGCCGACTGGGGAAAGTCCGATCCGCTGCTCACCGTGCGCACGGCCGAGGCGATGCTGGCCGGTGGCTTCTCGGCCGAGGACGTCGACCAGCTGTTGTGGCAGAACCCGGTCGCCTTCTACTCGCAGTCGGGCCGGCTCGACCTGTCGGACGTCGACGGGGCCGAGGCCACGTTCGCCGGCAACTCGATCCTGCGGGGAGGCAGCTGATGCATCTGAGCTACTGCACCAACGTGCATCCGGCCGAGGACCTCGACGGCATCATCGGCCAGCTCGACACCTACGCCCTGCCGATCCGGCGGCGCCTCGGCTCGGACGTGCTCGGCCTCGGCCTGTGGCTGGCCGCGCCGGCCGCCTCGGCGCTCGCCGGCGATCCCACTTCGAGACGAAAACTTCGGCGAGAGCTTGATGTACGGGGTCTGGAGGTGGTCACCCTCAACGGTTTCCCGTACGAGGCGTTCCAGGCCCCCGTGGTCAAGCATGCCGTCTACCACCCCGACTGGACCGAGCGGGAACGCCTGGATTACACGCTCGACTGCGCGCGGGTCCTGGCCGACCTGATGCCGGACACGGCCACCTACGGTTCCGTGTCGTCGCTGCCGCTGGCCTGGCGCACCCCGTGGGACTCCGAGCGAGCGGCCGCGGCCACCCGGCATCTGGACGACCTGGCCCGCGGCCTCGACCGGATCGCGGGCGAGACCGGCCGGACCATCAAGGTCGGCTTCGAGCCGGAACCGGGCTGCCTCGTCGAGAACACCACGCAGGCCGCCGAGCTGCTGGCCAAGGTGGACACTCGGTGGCTGGGTGTCTGTCTCGACCTCGCGCACCTGGCCTGCGCCTGGGAGAAGCCGGCCGAGGCGCTCGACCGGCTGCGCCGGGCCGGCATCCCGGTGGTGAAGACCCAGGTGTCGGCCGCGCTGCAGGCCGACGATCCGCTTGCGGCCGAGGAGGTGCTGAGGTCGTACGCCGAGAAACGCTTTCTGCATCAGACCCGCTCGGCCGAGGGCGGGTCGGCCGATGACCTGGACGAGGCGCTCGACCTCCGGCTGCCGGGGCCGTGGCGGATCCACTACCACGTGCCGCTGCACGCGGAGCCCGAGGCACCGCTGACGTCGACCGTGCCGGTGATCCGGGAGGCGCTGTACGAGCTGCTGACCGCGCCCGGCGAGCGCTGCGAGCACTTCGACGTGGAGACGTACACCTGGGGTGTCCTGCCGGAGTCACAACGGCCGAAAGATGAAGCGGGGTTGGCCGACGGCATCGCGGCCGAGCTCGCCTTCGCCCGCGACCTGATGGCGGTGAATCGATGAGCAAGCTGCTGGTGCTCGACGTGGTCGGGCTGACCCCGCGCCTGCTGGCGCACATGCCGCGGCTGAAAGCCGTTGCCGGGCAGGGCTTCCAGGCCGAGCTCGGCACCGTGCTGCCGGCGGTGACCTGTTCGGCCCAGTCCACGTTCCTGACCGGGGCGCTGCCGAGCGAGCACGGCATCGTCGGCAACGGCTGGTACTTCCGGGAGCTGGGCGAGGTCTTCCTCTGGCGGCAGCACAACGCGCTGGTCGGCGGCGACAAGATCTGGGACGACGCCCGGCGGCTGCGGCCGGACTACACGGTGGCCAACGTCTGCTGGTGGTACGCGATGGGCGCCCGGGTCGACTGGACCATCACGCCGCGCCCGATCTACCGCGCGGACGGCCGCAAGGAGCCGGACTGCTACACCTATCCCCCGTCGCTGCACGACGAGCTGCCCGAGTTCCCGCTCTTCACCTATTGGGGGCCCGGCGCGGGCATGCCGTCCTCGCAGTGGATCGCCGACGCCGCCCGGCACATGCTGAAGACCAAGCAGCCCGACCTGACGCTGGTCTACGTGCCGCATCTGGACTACGACCTCCAGCGCTTCGGCCCTTCGGCGCCCCAGGCGCCGGCGGCCGCGGCCGAGCTCGACAAGGTGCTGACGCCTCTGCTGGACGACGCGGCGGCCAAGGGCACGACCGTGGTGGTGCTGTCCGAGTACGGCATCACGGACGTGAGCCGGCCGGTCGACATCAACCGCCTGCTGCGCAAGGAAGGGCTCCTGGAGGTCTACACCCAGGACGGCATGGAATATCTGGATCCGTGGGTCTCGCGCGCCTTCGCCGTGGCCGACCACCAGGTGGCCCACGTCTACGTCCGCGACCAGGCCGACGTCGCGGCGGTGGCCAAGCTCTGCGCGACCCTGCCCGGCGTCGACCAGGTCCTCGAAGGCCCGGACAAGGCACGGTACGGGCTCGACCACGACCGGGCCGGTGACCTGGTGCTGGTGGCCGAGCCGGACTCCTGGTTCACCTACTACTACTGGCTGGACGACGCGCACGCTCCCGACTTCGCCCGGGTCGTCGAGATCCATCGCAAGCCCGGCTACGACCCGGCCGAGCTGTTCTTCGACCCGGCCAACCCGGCCGCGGCCAAGCGGCGCGCGGTCACGGCGGTGGCCCGTAAGAAACTGGGTCTGCGCTACGTGATGGACGTGGTCGGCCTCGACGCCGGAGCCCAGGCGGTGCGCGGCTCGCACGGCCGGCTGCCCGACGATCCCGACGACGGTCCTGTGTTCCTGTGCTCCGACCCCTCGCTCGCCCGCAAGGAGATCGCCGCCACGGAGGTGAAGGCCCTGTTGCTGGAACTCGCGGGGCTGGCGTCATGACGCTCCAGGCGACACGCCGGCCCCTCAGCCAACGGTTCGACACCGCCCTGGCCGAGTTCATCGACCGCCAGGACCCGGCGTGGCCCGACGGCGCCCCGCGCGGCGCGCTCGACTCGCTGCGCCGCTTCGTGCTGGCCGGCGGCAAGCGGCTGCGCCCCACCTTCGCCTACTGGGGCTGGCGCGGTGGCGGGGGCGAGGACTGCCCCGAGGTGATCCGGGCCGCGGCGGCGCTGGAGCTGTTCCACGCCTTCGCGCTCATCCACGACGACATCATCGACGGCAGCGACCGCCGCCGGGGCCAGCCGTCGATGCACCGCCTGTTCGCCACCGTCCACGACCGGCACGCCTGGCGCGGCGACTCGCTCGCCTTCGGCCGCAACACCGCACTGCTCTGCGGCGATCTGTGCGCGGCCTGGGCCGAGCAGATGTTCCACGAGTGCGGGCTACCACCGAGGCAGATTCACCAGGGGTACGCGGCCTTCGCGCTCATGCGGACCGAGGTCATCGCCGGGCAGTATCTCGACCTGGTCTCGGGGGTCGGCGACGGCTCGGTGGCGAGCGCCCTCACGGTGATCCGCATGAAGTCGGCCCGCTACACGGTGACCCGCCCGCTGCAGATCGGCGCGTGCCTGGCCGGCGCGCCGCGCTCGCTGTCGGCGTCGTTCACCGAGTTCGGCGACCCGCTGGGCGACGCCTTCCAACTGCGCGACGACGTCCTGGGCGTCTTCGGCGACCCCGCGGTCACCGGCAAGTCCACACTGGACGACCTGCGCGAGGGCAAGATGACGGTGATGATGGCCCTGGCCCGCGACGCCGCCGACCGCGACCAGGCGGCCCGCATGTCCGAGCTGTTCGGCGACCCGGCCCTGGACGCCGAGGGAGCCGAGGAGCTGCGCTCCATCATCCGGGAGACGGGCGCGCTCGACCGCATAGAGCAGATGATCCGCGTGCGGGCGCAGGCGGGCCTCACCGCGCTGGAAGCGGCGCCACTGCCCGATTTCGTCCGCTCGGCCCTGGCCGACCTGGCCGCCGCCGCAGTCGACCGCACCACCTGACGGAGCACGCCCACCGCGCCGGACCAGCCGTCGCGGTGGGCATCTCACGGCCTGCCACGCGACCTGTCTCCGCGGATCTCGACCGCGCGGTGGCGCCGCCGGTCCCCAGAGCCCGCTCACGCGGATCTGAATGATTGCGGCCGTGAGCTGACCTGATTGATTCGTAGCGTCGACTCCGAGCCGGGCACTCCGCTCGGGGACTACGAAGAGATTCGGATCGCTGATGACGATTCTGGTAACGGGCGCCACCGGAGCGGTCGGGCGCAACCTGACCAGTGCCCTGGCGAGCGCCGGGGAGCAGGTACGCGCGGTGAGTCGTCAACCGCGGGAGGCCGGGCTCCCGAAAGGCGTCGAGGTGGTCGGCGCCGACCTGACCGCGTCCTCGGCGTTGACCGCGGATCTGTTCGACGGGGTCGACCGGATGTTCGTCTTCCCGATCGATCACGGCGTCGACGATCTCGTCGCCGCCGCGGTGACCGGCGGAGTACGCAGGTTCGTGGTGCTGTCGTCGCTCGCCGCCGCCGGCGAGTTCGCGCGCGACATCGGCTCGGCCAGCCACACCCACCATCTGGCGGTGGAACGGGCGGTGACGTCGCGAACCGGCGCCTGGACCATCCTGCGGCCGGGGACGTTCGCCAACAACTTGCTCTCATGGGCGTGGGCCATCAAGGCCGGGATGCCGATCCGGGCGCCGTTCATCCACTCCGCGCAGGCGCCGATTCACGAGGCCGACATCGCCGACGCTGCCGCCGCCGCACTGCTGAATGACGGGCACCAGGGCCGGATCTATCCGCTGACCGGCCCGCAGTCGCTCACCCGCATCGACCAGGTCGCCGCGCTCGGGGCCGGCATCGGCCGCGACATCCCGCTCGTGGAGATCAGCCCGGACGAATTCCGTGCGGACGTCGCGCAGTTCATTCCCGAGGGCATCATCGCCATGCTGCTCAACTACTGGTCGGACACGGTGACCGAGCCCGACCGGGTCCGGCCCGGCGTCCACGACCTCACCGGGCGGCCGGGCCGCACCCTCGAACAGTGGGCCCGCGACCATCGCGCCGCCTTGACCACCACCTGACCGCATCGGGTCGCGGTCGAGAAGACCCGGGGCGGGCGGACAGTTTCGCTGGCGGTCCAGGACGGTCTCGCCGTCGGCGACCCGACGCTGAGCGACGTGCCCGCCGATGCCACCGCAGCCCTCGTGCGCCGCTCATCCTGCGAGTGTGGAACCGGTTCTCGTCTGTTTGGAGTAGGGAGACAGGCGCTCAGTCGAGGTCGAGGGTGAACTCGGCGCGCTGGATCTTGCCGTCGACCTGGAATTCGAGGAAGGCGCGGTAGCGGGCGGCGGCCGGGATCGAGACGGCCACCTTGACGGCGCCGTCGGCGAGGTCGGCGTCGGGGTGGACATGGACGTAGCCCAGGTCGCCCTCGCGGAGGATGACGAGGTGGCCGTACGAGCCCAGGTAGCGCTCCAAGCTCACCGGTGCGCCACCCCGGGTGACGCGGAACAGGACCGGAACGGTCGCGCCGGGCTTCGGCGAGCCCTCCATGGTGACGCTGAACGGCCCGGCCTGCGCGGTGGTGGCGGCGGGCGGCAGGTCGGTCTGCGGGCCGTCGCCGGGCACGTGGTGGTCGGCGCCGAGGACGAGCGGGACCTTGGCGCCGGCCGGGTTCTCGACGGTGAAGTCGGCGAAGATGCGGTAGGCGCCGGGCTTGGCCAGGGCCAGCGGCACGGACCACAGGCCGTCGGGCGCCATCGTGGGATGCAGATGCTGGAAGTTGGCCAGGTCACGCCCGATCACGACCAGATGCAAGGGCTTGTCGTGCACCACGGCGTAGCGGGTGGCCGGCTTCTTGTCGGCGCCCAGGATCCGGAACGTGTAGGTGGTGGTGGCCTTCGCCGCCTGCGAGCGATGAACCGGCTGGAGGGTGTAGCCGCCCGAGCTGATCGCCGTCCCGGACGCCTCGAGAGTGGCCGCCCCACCGCTGTGCTGATGCCCCGTGGCCACCGCCGCAGCCGCCGCGGGCGCCGGCGGCGAGGCCGGGGCTTCCGGCACCGCGGTCGACCGCCCCAGCGCGTAGCCTCCGATCAGCGCCACCACGACCGCACCGACCGCGAGCGGGCCCACCGGAATCGACCGCCGCCCGTCGCCGCCACCCGGCTCACGCTCGCCGTCGTCCGCCCTGCCCTCCGGTCCCCTGCCGTCCGGCCGGCCGCGGCCCGAAGCGTCACCCTCCGGCCGGCTCCCCTCTGAGGCTCCACCCTTCACCTGGCCCCCGCTGGAAGCTCCACCCTTCACCTGGCCCCCGCTGGAAGCTCCACCCTTCACCTGGCCCCCGCTGGAAACCACCTTCGACTGACCCCCGCCGGTAGCCGCGCCTTTCGACCGGCCTCGAGCTGAGGTCGCACCCTTCGACCGGCTCGCGCCGGAAGCGCGGCTCTTCGGCCAGTCGCGGGCCGGGGCTCGGCCCTTCGGCTGGTTTCGGCTCGCGGAACGGCCGCGGCTCAGGGCGGGCACCCGGCGCCAGAGCAGGAAGCCGGCCGCGGCGGCCACCGCCACCGCGGCGGCCAGCCAGATGAAAAGCCCGTTGCCGCGCTCGTCGGCGGGCGGGGCCGCGATCGGAGCGGCCGCGGAGGCGGGAGCCGAGACCGGCACCTCGCCCTGATCCCCGGACAAGCCGAGCGTGGCATCAGGCTGACCGGTCGGCGGCGTCCACCCGACGGGCGCGGCGGTCGCCGGTCCGGTGTACTTGAACGTCACTGAACCCCGTACGGGATCCCCGTCCGAAGCCTTTGACTGATAGTCCACCCGGTATTCGCCGGTGGCCGGCAGGTGGGCCACGCGGACCCGCGCCGGGTAGCCGGTCGTGTACTGGCGGGGCTCGAACTTGCCGTCGACCATGAAGTACTCGGTGACCGGCTTGTCGAGGGCTCGCGGCGCCGCGTGCTCCCAGCCGTTGTCGACCCGGCCGCCGCCCGGTGCGCTGATCGCGAAATAGGCGTTGTCCGGCACCTTCTCGGTGAAGAACAGCTCCACGCTGCCCAGCGGAGCACTGACCGTCGCCCCTTGGGCGGGCACGGACATGCCGAGCGTCCCGTGGGCCGCGGCCGGTGAGGGCGGCAGTCCGAACACGACGACGGCGACGGCGGCGAGCGCGAGCAGACCCCGGCGGAGCGGCTTCATCCTCCCATCCTCGGAGCCAGGAAGCTTTAGTCAAGACATCGAGAACTTTTTACTTCTCTGAAAAAAGCTAGGTCCCATTGCTACATAGAAATATCTAAGATTCTATGGCTCCACGGACATAGCTTTCTTGAAGGAGTGACCCTCTTGAGGAAGACATTCAGCGTCGCGCTGGCCGGCGCGGTGGTGGCGACCCTCATCGCCACGCCGGCCGGAGCGGCGCCCGCCGCCGGGCCCGACCGGGCCGACCGGGAACCCACCGCGTCGCTCGGCGAGGACAACCTCCCGCACCCGCTGGCCGACCAGCGGGAGGCGGAGCGCACCGAGGCCGTACGCAAGCTCATCGCCGGCCAGGTGACCACCGAGAAGAAGAACGGCTCCGAGGTCGTCAAGCTCGGCAAGGGCAAGTACGTCGAATACCGCAAGAAGGAGACGAAGACCGACCCGGTCCTCACCTTCCTGACCGAGTTCGGCGACGCCACCCTGCCGGCCACCGGCGGCACGGCCGGCCCCGTGCACAACCAGATCCCGCAGCCCAACCGGGCCGTCGACAACACGACGATCTGGCAGGCCGACTTCAACGCGGCGCACTACAAGCAGCTGCTGTTCGCCAAGAACAAGGAGTCGATGGCGAACTTCTACTACAAGCAGTCGGGCGGCCGGTACACGGTCGGCGGCGACGTCTCCGACTGGGTGAAGCTGCCCTACAACGAGGCCCGCTACGGCAGCAACGAGATCGCCGAGGACGACGGCTACTGGAACTACATCAAGGACAGCGCGACCGCCTGGTACGAGAGCCAGATCGCGGCCGGCAAGACCCCGGCCGAGGTCGCCGCGTACCTGAAGACCTTCGACGTCTGGGACCGTGACGACTACGACGACGACGGCGACTTCAACGAGCCGGACGGCTACGTCGACCACTTCCAGGCCATCCACGCCGGTGAGGGCGAGGAGGCCGGCGGCGGCGCCCAGGGCGAGGACGCGATCTGGTCGCACCGCTGGTACGCCTTCTCCGACCTGGCCGGCACCGCGGGACCGGCCGGCAACCTGGCCGGCGGCGTGCAGATCGGCGACACCGGCATCTGGATCGGTGACTACACGACCGAGCCGGAGAACGGCGGCCTCGGCGTCTTCGCCCACGAGTACGGCCACGACCTGGGCCTGCCCGACCTCTACGACACCGCCGGCGGCGACAATGGCACCGGCTTCTGGACGCTGATGTCGGCCGGCTCGTGGCTCGGCCGCGGCGCCCCGACGATCGGCTCGACGCCCGGCTACATGGGCGCCTGGGAGAAGATCTTCCTCGGCTGGTCCAACTTCGTGACGGTCAAGCCCGGCAAGAGCCAATACATCACCTTGGGTACGGCGGCGAACGGCGAGAGCAAGCTGCCGCAGGCCGTGGTGGTCCCGTTGGCCGACGGCTCCTACTACGCCGCCGAGTACCGCACGTACACCGGCTATGACGAGACCCTGAAGCTGGGCCCGTACAACTGGGGCTGGGCCGACACCAAGCCCGACTGGGCCGAGCGCTTCCCGTACCAGGACGGGCTTCTGGTCTGGTATGTCAACCCGGCCGCCGGCAACAACAACACGAGCCGTCACCCGGGCGTGGGCCTGAGCCTCCCGGTCGACGCCCGGCCGAAGCCGGTCGTCTTCCCGGACGGCGTGCTGCTGGGCAACCGCCGCCAGCCGTTCGACGCGACCTTCGGCCTCCAGTCGACCGACCCGGTCACGTTCCACCGCAACGGCGCCGCGGCTTCGGTGCCGCGTCAAAAGGCCATCCCGGTCTTCGACGACTCCGACCCGCTGCGCTACTACGACAGCACCAACCCGCAGGGCTCGGTGAAGGTCGCCGGCGCGGGCGTGAAGCTCGAGGTGAAGACCCAGATCACGGGCCCGCTCCCGCTGATGGTCCTCAAGGTGACACCGCCCAAGAAGTAACCGTCGGACCAGGCCGCGCCACCGCCCGAAAGGGGGTGGCGCGGCACTGACGATCGCCGATAGGTTGCCCGCCATGGGGGAACCGCAGCCGCCTTTGCTGAGCATGCCGTCCTATGTGCCGGGCACCACGCTGAACGACGCGACCCGGCAACTGTGCGGGGCGCCCTATCTGGATCCCGACTTCGCCAACGACGTGATCCGCGAGGTCGTCGAGGCGGAACGCAAGGCGGTGCCGCCGTCGTACGGCTTCGATCTCGATCCGGTCGTACGGCATTGTCTCCGCGCCCGTCGCCTGCTGCTGATCCGCTACGCGATCGTCACCGGGCTGCTGGTGATCGGCCTGTGCGCCGCCAGCGTCGCGACCGTCGGCTGGCTCGGGCTGTGCGCGGTCATCGTGTTCCTGCGCTCCTCGGCCTACAAGGAGCTGCCGCGCGGGGTCCGGATCGCCGGCCTGGCCGTGCTCGCCGGGCTCATCTTCTGCTTCCTCGGCTACCTGCTGCTCCAGGTCGTCGCGGCCAGCTTCCTGGCCGACCTCGGCCCCTCCTACTCCTCGTACTCGTACTCGTACTCCTCGCCCTTCTCCGGCAGCGTGGGTGCGTTCTTCGTGGGGGTGCCGATCGTGCTCGCGATCGGCATGTTCGTGACCTTGTTCCTGTCGCGGCGGCAGGCGTACGACATCCTCACCACCGAGCTGGCGCCGGGCATCCCGCCGGTCGTGCCGCGCGGGTTCAACGCGCGCGTCGAGTGGCGGCTCGGTGTGGTCGCGGCGATGCAGCGCGGCAACATCTGCGTGCAGGACACCGATCCGTACGCGGGCGCCGGTTTCATCGAGCACAGCTGGTCGTTCGCCATCACGCTGCGCCCCGCGTCCGGCGAGGAACGCATCGCCGTCGACACGGTCGCGCTCAACCAGCGGGTGCACGACGCGGTCATCGGTCTGCGCGACCAGAAACTGCGTGAGGGCGAGCGCATCCCGAACATCTACGTGGTGCCCTATGTGGCCGCCGACGGCAACCGCCGAGGCGACGACCCGCTGATCGACCCGCAGACCCGCACCCCGCGCACGATGGCCTCGGCCGAGACCATCCAGGCCATCATGGGCAGTCCGCAGGGCGGCCTGCGGCACTACCTGCGGGCGGTGATCCCGGCCAGCGGCAAGGAGATCCGCACCCCCGACGGCCGGCTCGTGCTCCCCGCGCAGGATTCGGGGATCGGCGTCACCGCGTTCATCCACCTGGCCGCCGAGGGCGGCATGCTCTACACCGAGTTCGTGTGCACGGTCATGCCGCAGGTGAAACCCCTCTATCAATTCGTCGACAACGTACGCCCGGAGCGCGTGCCCACCCACGCGCTGTCCGACACGCTGCGCAACTTCCTGCGCGACAACATCCTCGGCCCGGTCCACCTGGCCCGGCTCGGCTGGGACACGGTCCGGCTGCCGAGCCGGATGGCCCGTTCCGGCCGCAGCGCCGACGACTTCCGCTTCTACGACTACGGCGCCCACTTCAGCGTTCGCGAGCTGGCCTCACAGCGCCCGACCGTGAAGTTCATGCAGGTGCTCGACGCCGAGAAATACGTGAAGCTGCTCGACCGGGTGGTCAACGAGACGGTCCTCGACTACCTGGCCGAGCAGGGCGTCGACACGGCCGAGTTCCGCGCCGCGGTGGCGTCGGTCTCCATCGACAACGCCACCTTCTACGGCGGCCAGCAGAGTTTCGGCGGCCGCAACACCTTCACCCAGCACAACATGCCCGGAGGATCCCGTGCCTGAGCCGGAAATCAAGATCGGCACCATGAACGTCCACGGCGGACAGCAGAACATCGGCGGCCAGAACACGAACGTCCAGAACAACTACTACGCCGCGCCCGCCGAGGAGGTCCGCTCCCAGCTCGACGTCATCCGGGAGCAACACCCCCTCGACGTCCAGGCCATCGAAAGCGACCTTCAGGAGGGTACGCCGGAGGCCCGCACCCGCATCCAGACCAGGCTCCGAGCGCTCGCCGAGAGCGCCACCAGCACACGCACGGTGGTGGAGGCCGCCGCCGCGATCGGCGCGATCGTCGCTTCCCAGTGGCCGTTTTAGCGTCAACCCGTAGTTGACGATCCGAGGCCGTCAACCTATGGTTGACGCATGACGGATTCCGTGCGGCTCGACGACTTGATCGAGACCATCAAGAGCAACAACACCACCGCCCTCGAGCAGCTCTCCGACGCGGTCCTGGCCGCCGACCGCCTGGGCGACATCGCCGACCACCTGATCGGCCACTTCGTCGACCAGGCCCGCCGCTCCGGCGCGTCGTGGACCGAGATCGGCCAGAGCATGGGCGTCACCAAGCAGGCCGCCCAGAAACGCTTCGTCCCCAAGTCCGACGCCCCCGCCCTCGACGCCAGCCAGGGCTTCAGCCGTTTCACCGACCGCGCCCGCAAGGTGGTCGTGACGGCACAGGAGGAGGCCCGCAACCGCTCCAACAACCAGATCAGCGTCGCCCACCTGCTGCTCGGCCTGGTCGCCGACCCGTCGGCCCTGGGCGCCCGGGCGATCGTCTCCCAGGGCGTCTCCCTGGACACGGTGCGCGAGGTCGCCACCAAGACCCTGCCCGCCGCGGCCGAGCCGGTGCCCGCCATGATCCCGTTCGACGCTCACGCCAAGAAGGCCCTGGAGCTGACGTTCCGGGAGGCCCTGCGCATGAACCACAGTCACGTAGGAACCGAACACATCCTGCTGGCCGTGCTGGAACTGGAAGACGGCACAGGTGTCCTGGCCGGCCTGGGCGTGGACAAGCCCACCGCCGAGACAGCCATCAGCGCCGCCCTGGCCACACCGGAAGCCTGAGTTCACGTCCTCGCCGGACCGGTGGTTCCCCGGACGACGAGGTGGGGCGGCACCACGATGCCGCGATGGCTGACCTCGGCGCCGTCGATGCGCTCGACCGCCCGGGCGACGGCCAGCCTGGTCATGGCGGGGACGTCCTGAGCGATAGTGGTCAGGTTGACGTGGGCGAGCCGGGCGAGATGGCTGTCGTCGAAGCCGACGACGCTGATCTCCTCCGGCACCCGCACCCCGGCACGAAGCAGCACATCGAGTACGCCGGTCGCGCACCGATCGTTGAAGACCGTGATCGCGGTCGGCGCCCCGCCGTCGTGGTCCTCCCGACCGCCGCCCGAACGCCCTTCGGCGACGCCCTCTCCGGCGTCGCTCTTCTCGCCCAGCGGCCGGCCGGGCGTGGCGTCGCTCTTCTCGCCCAGCGGCCGGCCGGGCGTGGCGTCGCTCTTCTCGCCCAGCGGCCGGCCGGGCGTGGCGTCGCTCTTCTCGGTCAACAGCCGGCGGGCTGCGGTGGCGCCCTCCTCTTCGGTCAGGCCCCCAGGGACTATGCGGATGTGGGCGGCCAAGCCGTGGGCCTCCATCGCCGCCCGGTAGCCGCGGCGGCGGTCGGCGGAGCCGGGGGCGCGGCCGCCGTCGATGTGGGCGATCCGGCGGTGACCGAGGCCGGCCAAGTGCTCGACGGCCTGGCGCAGGCCCTCGGCGTCGGCGGTGCGGACCACGTCGGCATTGCGGGCGTCGCGGGCCAGGACAACGACCGGCAGGCGGGTCGCCAGCCGGGTGAGACGGGCGGCCGACGTCTGCGGCCCGCACATGATCAGAGCCTCGCACCGGTCCTGGAGCAGGCTCGCGGTGGCCTCGGCCTCGTCACGCTCGGGGGTGACGGCGCTGAGGGCCAGCTCGTAACCGGCGGCGCGGGCCGCGGTGTACAGCCCGGTGACCAGGTCGACGTGGAAGGCATGCTGAATGCCGAACACGACGCCCAGCAGGCGACTGCGGCCGCTGCGCAGCAACCGCGCCCGGCTGTCCGGGTGATATCCGAGCTCACCGGCCGCGTCCAGAACCCGCCGGCGCGTCTCGGCGCCCGCACCCGGCTCGCCGCGCATCACGAGCGACACCAGCGACTTCGACACCCCGGCGCGAGCGGCCACGTCGGACAGGGTGGGCCGGGCTTCCGCGTTCGCCATGTGCACATCGTAGGACTGGAACGTTCCAGTCACCAGTCGTACCGTGCGTGTATGGAACGTTCCAGATTCGCACTGATCGGAGCGGGCCGGATGGGCCTGTTCCATGGCGAGACTCTGAGCCACCGCCTGCCCGGCGCCCGGCTGGCCGCCGTAGCCGATCCGGTGGGCGGCGGGAAGGAGCTCGACGCGGACCGGTTCTACACCGACGCCGCCCAGGTGTGGGACGACCCGGAGATCGACGCCGTGGTGATCGCCGCCCCCGCGCGGCTCCACTCCGACCTGATCGTGGCAGCGGCTCGGGCCGGCAAACACGTGTTCTGCGAGAAGCCGACGGCGCTGACCCTGGCCGACGCCGACCGTGCCATCGCCGCCACGCGCGACGCCGGTGTGGTGTTCCAGGTCGGTTTCCAGCGAAGGTTCGCGCCCGACTGGGCCGCGGCCCGGGCGCTGCTCGACGGTGGACAGATCGGGACGCCGCGGCTGCTACGCTCGCTGACCCGCGATCCCGGCGGCTTCGACCCCGCCCGCGTGCCGCCGGACACCATCTTCTTCGAGACCCTGATCCACGATTTCGACGTGCTGCGCTTCCTCAACCCCGGCGCGCACGCCGTCGAGGTCTACGCGACCGCCGACGCCCTCGTCGAGCCGGCCTGGCGCGAGCGCGGCCTGCGCGACACGGCCGCCGTCCTGGTCCGCTTCGACAACGGCACCACCGGATTCGCCGAGGCCTGCTTCGCCACGTCGTACGGCCACGACGTCCGCGCCGAGGTCTTCGGCTCAGCCGGCGCCGCCACCATGGGCGACGCCCGGCGTACCGCCATGACCTTCTCCGGCCCGTCCGGCCGCACGGTGGCCACCATGCACAGCGACCAGGAACTGTTCGGCAACGCCTATATCGCGGAGTTGGCCGCCTTCACCGACGCCATCCGCACCGGCACCCCGCCCCCGGTAACCGGTGACGACGCCCGCGCCGCCCTGGCCATAGCCGTGGCCGCCGCCGAGTCCGCGCGCACCGGCCACCCCGTACGGATAACGCCATGACCATCCCTGTCCCGACCGGCTCCCACCCCTTCGCGACCAAGCCGGCGGAGGACGTTATGGGTGGATTTCGGCTGGCTGTCTGCGCTGAGATGGTGTTCATCGACCGGCCGTTCGCCGAGCGGGTCGAGCGCATCGCCGCGCTCGGCTTCGAAGCCGAGATGTGGGGCTGGCCCGGCAAGGACATCGACGCGCTGGTGAAGACGGGTGCCACGATCTCCTCCATGACCGGGTATCTCGGCGGCACGCTGGACGACGCCGGCGGGGCCGAGGAGCTGGTGCGGACGGCGCGGCAAGCTCTCGCCGTGGCCGAGCGGCTCGGCTGCGCGCGGCTCAACCTTCATGGGACCGGGCTGGACGATCGAGGGCTTCCCGTGGTGCCCACCGCCGTCGTCACGCCGCGGATGTGGCTCACCGCCGCTCGGACCCTCGGCCGGCTGGCCGAGATGGGGGAACGGGCCGGGCGGGTCTTCACTCTGGAGAATCTGAACACCGCGGTCGACCATCCGGGTACGCCGTTCGCACGGGCGGCCGACACTCTGGCACTGGTCGAGGCCGTCGGCAGTCCGCATCTGCGGCTCAATCTCGACCTCTACCACGCGCAGATCGGTGAGGGAAACCTCGTCGAACTGGTCGAACGGGCGCTGCCGGTCGTGGGCGAGATCCAGGTCGCGGACGTGCCCGGGCGGTGCGAGCCGGGCACCGGGGAGATCCACTACCCGGCGGTCGCGGCCGCGCTCCGGCGGCTCGGCTACGACGGCGTGGTCGCGTTCGAAGGATGGGCCTCCGGCGACCCGGAGACCGCGCTCGACCGCTTCCGGCGGGCCTTCGGCTAGATGCCCTGGCGGGTGCGGGTGGGCAGGCCCAGCTGGCCGGCGACCGGGTTCCAGACGGCCAGGAAGGCGACCTTCGAGGTGCCGGCCTGTTCGGACTCGGCCAGGCCCCGGTCGTAGGCGGCCTTGCGACTGGCGGTGTCGGCGCAGCCACCGTTGACGGCGGCTTCGGCCCACTCCACGAAGGCGGCGTCGGCGTCCAAAGAGTGCTGCAAGGCCGTGACCAAGGTGGAGCGGATCGACTCGCCGTTGGTCACCGCGGACAGGTCGGCGCCCTGGACCTCTTCGATCTGGGCGCGGCGCTCGTCGCCGACCCGGCGCATGTCGGACAGGGCGCCGCTCACGCCGGTGCAGCGGCCCACGCGGTCGATGGCGCTGTTCAGCTTGTCGCGGCTGGCCTTGCTGCGCACCAGCACGTCGTCGACCACCCGCGCCTGCGGCAGAGGGTCGCCGCCAGTGGTGGTGGGCGGTGTCGTGGCCGAGTCTGTCGTTCCGGTGGTGGTGGCCGGGGCGGTCGTCGGCTGGGTGGCCGGGGCCGGGCCGGCCACGGGATCGTCCTGGCCGTTGCGGTAGACGACCAGCCCGGCGACCAGCGCGAGCAACACGATGACCGAAATGCCGGCCACCAAGGGGAGCCAGTTGCGCGGCGGCCTGCCGTAGGCGGGCGGTGCCGACGGGGGCGCGGGATAGCCGGGCGCGGGATAACCAGGCGCGGGGTATCCCGGCGCGGGATAGCCGGGCACGGGCTCACCGGCCACGGGCTGACCTGGCACGGGCTGACCGGATACAGGCTGACCCGGCACGGGCTGACCGGGCGAGCCGAAGCCGGGCGCGAGATATCCAGGGCCGGGCTCGCCGTATCCGGGCTGCGCCGGATAGCCGGGCGGGGACGACCCCGCATAGCCGGGCGCGGGGTATCCCGGCGGGGCCGTCGGGGTGTGACCCGGGGGCGGGGTGGTCGGGGTGTAACCCGGGGTCGGGGCCGTCGGGGTGTAGCCAGGGGCGGGGGATGACGGCGGGGCCGCGGGGGTGTGGCCGGATGGCGGCCACGCGGGGGCCGCGACCAGCGCGGTGTTGCACCGGGCGCAGGCCGCGGCGCTGGGGTCGTTGTTCAGCCCGCAGGTCGGACACACCATGCGGGCCACCTTATCGATGGAAGGTCACCTCGTGTGTGCCCGTAGGAGCGACACGTGATGACCAACGGGGGCGGACGAGCTGTCGACAGCTGGCGGTAATGTTCGGTCCGTGAACCGGCCGCTGCGTCCCGACGACCCGCCCCGGCTGGGCCGATACGAGCTGGACGGCCGTCTCGGCGAGGGCGGCATGGGCACCGTCTTCCACGGGCGCACCCCGGCCGGGCGGCCCGTCGCGGTCAAGGTCGTCCGCCGTGAGTTCGGGGCCGACCCCGAGTTCCTGCGCCGGTTCCGCAGCGAGGTCAACCGGGCGCGGCAGGTGCCGCCGTTCTCGACGGCCGAGGTGCTCGACGCCGACCCCGACCACGACCCGCCCTATCTGGTGGTCGAGTTCGTCGACGGGCCGAGCCTCGACGCCGTGGTCAAGGAGAAGGGGCCGCTGGGCGGGGCCGCGCTGCACAGCGTCGCCGTCGGCATCGCCACCGCGCTGTCCGGCATTCACGGCGCCGGTGTCATCCACCGCGACCTCAAGCCGGCGAACGTGCTGCTCGCCATGGGCGGCGTCAAGGTGATCGACTTCGGCATCGCCCGGCCGACCGAGGTGACCAGCCGCCACACCGGCACCGGGAACATGGTCGGCACGATCGCCTACATGGCGCCGGAACGGTTCGACTCCGACTCGGCCGGCTTCCCGGCCGACATCTTCGCCTGGGGCGCGGTGGTCGCCTTCGCCGCCACGGGCCGCACCCCGTTCGGTGGCGACTCCCCCACCGCGACCGCCATGCGCATCATGACCCAGCCGCCCAACCTGACCGGCCTCGACGGCCCGCTGCGCGCCATCGTCGAAAGCACCCTGGCCAAGAACCCGGCCGCCCGCCCGACGGCCCGCGAGCTGCTCGACGCGCTGCTGGGCAACCCGGCCGCGGCCCGCGCCTCCGCGGCCCCCACCGTCCCGCCGCCCGTCCCGACCTCCGAGCCGCCGGCCGCAAGCTCCGGCCCGCGAGCCACGAACTCCGGCCCGCTAGCCGCAAGCTCCGGACCGCCGGCCGGGAGCTCCGGGCGACTAGCCGCAAGCTCCGGGTCGCCCGCCGCAACCTCCGACCCGCGAGCCACGAGCGCCGGCGCACCCGCCCCGAACTCCGGGCCGCTATCCGCAGGCTCCGGACCGCCGGCCGGGCCCCTAGCCGCAAGCTCCGGACCGCCGGCCGGGCCACTAGCCGCGAGCTCTGGGCCGTCTGCCGCGGCCCCCGCGCCACCCGCCTGGGGCTCCGCCGCGCCCGCCTGGGGCTCGGGTGCAGCCTTGGATGGGCCCTCCGCTCCACCCCAACCCGCTCCGGTTCCTCCGGACTACTCGCCCCACCCCCGGCGTGGGCGGGCGTGGGCCATCGCCGCCACCGTCGTGGCCGTGGCGGTCGCGGCCGGCGGGGCCGGGTTCGTGCTGCGCAACCGCCACAGCGACGCCGCCACCTCACCGCCGCCGCCGTCGGCCTCGGTCTCCCCCGCCCCGGCGCCGGCCGCGACCGGTCTGCCCGGCATCCTGGCCGGCAAGCGGCGCACCCTGCTGCATCTGGCCAATGTCGACAAAGACCTCTACCTGCCGCAGAACGCCCCGGCCAGGGCCGGCGGCGGCACCACACCGGAGTCGGTCTTCATCCTCATCCCGCACGGCGAGCAGTATCAGATCGCCTCCGCCGTGCCCACCCTCTCCGATGAGCGCCGTTGCCTCGGCATCAAGCCCTCCGAGACCAGAGCGTCGTCGGAGCTGGTGCCCACCGACTGCGCCGTCTCCGACAAGACCTTGTTCGGCCTCTCCGCCACCAGCGAGCTCGACGACAAGAACCGCCCCACCTATTCGCTGGTCAGTGAGCCGTACGGCATCGTGCAGTGGAGTGAGGACGACGCCCGCCTCTACGTCGAGCTGGCCGGCGACTTCCCGGCCAGCGTCCCGTTCAGCTTCGTCGATCGGGGACCGACGTAGGCAGCCGCACCGTGAAGGTCGTGCCGAGGTGTGGCTGGCTCGTCACCTCGATGCTTCCCTGATGGTCGGTGACGATGCGCTGGGCGATGGTCAGGCCCAGCCCGGTGCCGCCGGTGGCGCGCTGCCGGGCCTTGTCGGCCCGCCAGAAGCGTTCGAAGACGTGCGGCAGGTCGCCGGCCGCGATGCCCACCCCGGTGTCCCGCACGGTCAGGATCGCCTCGCCGCGCTCCTCGTGGACCCGTACGACAACCTGCCCGTCTTTATCGGTGTAGCGGATCGCATTGCTCAGCAGGTTGCCCAGCACCTGCCGCAGCCGGTCCTGGTCGGCCTCCACCCACACCGGCGGGGACGGCTCCAGCGTCAGCGTCACGCCCGCCTCGGCCGCCCGGGCCTGCTGGGCCGTCACACCGGTCGCGGCCAGCTCGGTCAGGTCGGCCGGCGTCTTCGTATATCCGAGGTCGCCCGCCTCGGCCAGCGCCAGCACCTGGAGGTCGTCGAGGATGCGCCCCTGCAGGAGGGTCTCCTCGTGCAGTGAGGCGAACAGCTCCGGGCTCGGGTCGACCACCCCGTCGGAGAGCGCCTCCAGATAGCCGCGCAGGTTCGACAGCGGCGTCCGCATCTCGTGGGCGACGTCGGCGATGAGCCGCCGCTGGCGTTCCTCGCTCTGTTCGAGCGCGCCGGCCATGGTGTTGAACGAGGCGGCCAGCCGGGCCAGTTCGCTCTCGCCCTTGACGCGCACCCGCACGTCGAGCATGCCCGCCGCGAGCATCTGGGACGCGCCGGTGAGCCGGCGTACGGGCCGGCTGACCTGCCGGGCGATGAGGAACGTGCCGAGGATGGCCACGATGACGAGGCCGGCCACGCCGACGATGGCCGGGCGGCCGAAGTCGGCGATGTCGACCGTGCCGCGCGATCCCAGGTAAAGCTGGAGCGGGACGGCGGCGCTGGTGACGACCGTGTCGGCGTACGCGCCCTCGATGCATTTGCTTCCGAGCGGGTCACCGACGAGCCGCCGGGGCGAGCCGGTGCAGTTTTCGAGGTAGTCCCAGTAGCTCTGGAACCAGGCCTTGTCTCCCAGCACCTTGGCCGTGGCCTGTTGAAGGCACGCGGGCGAGGCGGCCCGCTGCTGGGCGGTCACGTACGGCGCGCGGTCGCTGCCCAGCGCGGCCGGCGCGCCGAGGGTCTTGTTCAGGCAGCGGACCAGCACCAGGCCCGTCCGGTACTGGGCGGCCTGCCGCACGGCGAGCGCGGCCGGGCTTCCGTACAGAGCGTCGACGGGAGTGGGCCCGTAGAGGTCGCGCGGGGTCGGTGCGCCGGCGAGGTAGGCCGCGGGCGCGGGGAACGCCGACGGCTCCTCGTCGTACAGGCTGGGCATCGGGTCGATGGCGTAGCCGACGGCCTGCACCGCGCCGACCGGTCGCTGGGCCTCGGTGTCCGAGTCGACCAGCACCTGGCCCTCTTTGGTCTGGAGCTGAATGTGCAGGTGCGTGCGGTCGGACAGCTCGGTGACCAGCTTGTTCACGCCGGGCCAGTTGCCGTGCCGCAGCCCGTAGCGCTGGACCGCCTGGACGATCTCGGCCCGGTGCCGGCTCTGCGCCTCCAGGGCGCCGGACACCTCCCGCTGGGTGAGGTTGAGGGTCAGCCACGCGGTCGCGCCGATGGCGCTGAGCGCCACCAGGATGACCAGCAGGAAGATGCGGACCCGGAAGCTCAATGCTCGGCCATCCGGTATCCGCGCCCGTACACCGTCTGCACGTATTCCGGCTCGGCCGGGTTCTTCTCGACCTTGCGGCGCAGGTTGACCACGTGGGCGTCGACGGTGCGCTCGGAGACGTCGTGCTCGAAGCCGAACGCCTTGTCGATGATCTGGCCGCGGGTGAAGACCCGGCCCGGTTCCTTGGCCAGCAGCTCCAGGATCGCGAACTCCTTGGCGGTGAGGGTGACCTCCTCGCCGCGCACGCGCACCTCGTATCGCCCGGCGTCGATTTCCAGGTCGCCCACGCGCAGCGGCCCCCCTTCGGAACTGCCGGCCCGCCGCAGCAACGCACGCACCCGGGCCGTCAGCTCGCGCGGGCTGACCGGTTTGGCCATGTAGTCGTCGGCGCCGATGTCGAGCCCGAGGAGCATGTCGTTCTCCGAGGAGCGGGCGGTGACCAGCAGGATCGCCACGTCCGACTCGGCCCGCAGGATGCGGCAGACGTCCAGACCGTCGACCAGCGGCATCATCACGTCGAGCACGAGCAGGTCGGGCTTGCGGGCGCGGGCCACGTCGAGGGCCGAACGGCCGTCACCGACAGTGATGACCTGATGCCCCTCGCGCTCGAGGTAGAGGCGGATGAGCTGGGCATGCTTCGGGTCGTCGTCGGCTATCAGGATACGTGCGGTCACGCGGCGATTCTGACCGAGCTTCGCAACTTCGACCACCGAATGTTGGGTTCCTGTGAAGGTCCGGGCCGATTGCGATGAGGCCACAAGTTCTTCACAGGATGCGACCTACGTTTCCCCGGAACCAAAACCTGGGGAGGTACGTATGTGTGGGCTCAGCGTCTTCGTGAGCAGCCGCCCGGCCGCCGGAACGCCGGATGAGGCGTCCGCCGCCGCGTTCGCCGGCGCTCTCGAGTCGATGCACCACCGCGGCCCGGACGACACCCAGGTGGAGTTCGCCGACGGGGCCGCGTTCGGTTTCAAGCGGCTCGCGATCATCGACCGGGCCGAGGCTCAGCAGCCCG
This sequence comes from Paractinoplanes atraurantiacus, assembly GCF_900215205.1. Classification (GTDB taxonomy): domain Bacteria; phylum Actinomycetota; class Actinomycetes; order Mycobacteriales; family Micromonosporaceae; genus Actinoplanes; species Actinoplanes atraurantiacus. The sequence goes on along the minus strand of NZ_OBDY01000008.1, from coordinate 141,656 downwards.
TGCACTACCGCGACCGGTGGACCGTCGTGTTCAACGGCGAGATCTACAACTACCGGGAGCTGCGCGAGGAGCTGATCCGCGACCACGCCGCCACCTTCGCTACCGAGGGTGACAGCGAGGTGCTGGCGGCCGCCTTCCACTTCTGGGGCCCGGCGGCTCTCCCGCGGCTGCGCGGGATGTTCGCTTTCGTGGCGTACGACCGGTGGACCGGCACCCTGCACGCGGCCCGCGACCCGTTCGGCATCAAGCCGCTCTACATCCTCGAGACCGTCGACGGGCTGTTCCTGGCCAGCGAGCGCAAGGCGCTGCTGTCGTTCAGCGGCAGCTCCCGCTCGGGCCTCGACACCGACGCCCTCGCGCATTATCTGACGTTCCAGTACGTTCCGGACCCGCTGACCCTGCACCGTCAGGTGAAGCGGCTGCCCCCGGGCCACCGGATGACCTGGACGGCCGGCGGCGGCATCCGCATGGAGCGCTATTTCCGCCCGTCGCTGCGCCCGCTGGCCATGAAGGCCGACGAGGCCCAGCAGGGCATCCGCGACGCCCTGCGCGACAGCGTGCACAAGCACCTGCACGCCGAGGTGCCGGTCGGCGCGTTCCTGTCCAGCGGCGTCGACTCGTCGGCCATCGTGGCGCTGGCCCGCGAGGTCAAACCCGACCTGCACGTCTTCACGGCCGGTTTCGGCACCGACGGTTACTCCGAGATCGACATCGCACAGGACACCGCGAACCAGCTCGGCGTGAAGCTGACACCGACCCTGGTCACCGAGGACGACGTGATCCGCGAGCTGCCGCGCATCGTCTATCTGCTGGACGACCCGGTGGCCGACCCGTCGCTGATCCCGCTCTACTTCCTGGCCCAGACCGCCTCGCGCTACGTCACCGTGGTGCTCTCCGGCGAGGGCTCGGACGAGCTGTTCGGCGGCTACACCATCTATCGCGAGCCGTCGTCGCTGTCGAACGTCGAGCGGCTGCCGGCCGGCCTCAAGCGGGGCCTGCGCGGCCTGTCCCACGCGATGCCCGAGGGCATGCGCGGCCGCAGCTTCCTCGAGCGCGGCACCACGCCGATCGAGGAGCGCTACTACGGCAACGCCCGCATCTTCTCGGCCGCGGAGAAGGCCGAGCTCATGCGCTTCACCGCCGAACCACACACGGCAATCACTTCGCGCCTGTACGCCGAGACGGCCGACGTCGACGACGTAGCCTCCATGCAGTACGTCGACCTGCACACCTGGCTGCCGGGCGACATCCTCACCAAGGCCGACCGCATGTCGATGGCCCATTCGCTGGAGCTGCGCGTCCCCTTCCTCGACCAGGCGGTGTACGCGGCCGCGGCCGGCCTGCCGACCGACCTGAAGCTGCCCCCGCACAGCCAGGCCACCAAGTACGCGTTCCGCGAGGCGATGCGCGGCATCGTCCCCGAGTCGGTGCGCGACCGCCGCAAGCTGGGCTTCCCCACCCCGACCCGGCTGTGGCTCAAGGGCGCGATCGGCGACTGGGTGGACGGCCTGCTGGCCGGCTCGGGCGCCCGTCACCTGCTCGACCTCGACTACGCGCGCCGCCTGCTGGCCGAGCACCGGGCCGGGCACGCCGACAACTCCCGCAAGGTCTGGACCGTGGCCATGTTCTGCCTCTGGTACGCGATCTTCGTCGACGGCACGATCCGCCCGTCGACCACGGCTCTGGCTCCGGCCCTCGTGGCGCAGGTATGACCGGTATGGTCGAAAAGTGTGACGATCGTCGTCGGCTACGACCACTCCCCTGACGCCCGGGCCGCGGTCGCGTGGGCGCTCGGCGCCGGGTCCTGGGTCACCCTCTTGTACGCCCACGAGGTGCCCAGCTGGATCCCGTCGAACGCCGGCGAGATCCTGCCCGGCGGCGAATGGGAGCAGACCGTCCTGACGGCGCTCGACGAGGTGGTCGAGGACGCCCGCCGGACGCATCCCCACGTGCGGGTCGAGGCCCGGGCGGTGCACTCGCCGCCCGTGCAGGCCCTCCTCGACGCGTCCACGGAGGCCGCGATGATCGTCTTCGGCAGCCGGGGCCACAGCGCCGTGGCCAACCTGCTCGGCACGGTCAGCACGACGGTCAGCGCCCACGCCTACTGCCCCGTCGTGGTCGTCCGCGGGCAGCCCACCCCCGGGGCGCCCGTGGTGGCCGGCGTCGACGGCTCGGCCGCCCAGGAGCCGGTGCTGCGCTTCGCCGCCGAGCAGGCCACCGCCCGCGGCGCCCCGCTGCGCGTGCTGACCGGCCCCCGCTCGGACGTGACCCCCACCCTCGGCGTGACGGTCGAGCCCGTCACCGGCCACGCCACCGACGCTCTGACCGCCGCCAGCCACACGGCCCAGCTGATCGTGGTCGGCAGCCGGGGCCGCGGTCCGGTCCGCGGCCTGCTCCTGGGCTCGGTCAGCCAGCACCTGCTGCGCCACAGCGCCTGCACGGTGGCCGTCGTGCACCACTCACCAGTCGTGGACTGAGCCGTCCAGGTTGCGCGCGACGGGCAGATATCGCGGCTGGTACGGGAATCTCGCCGCCACCTCGTCGTCGTATTCGATGCCCAGGCCGGGCTCCTCCGACGGGTGGAGCAGGCCGTCGGTGACCTGCGGCGTGCCGCGGAAGACCTCGTACGTCTCAATGGTGTGGCCCATGTGCTCCTGAATGCCGAAGTTGGGCTGGCTGATGTCCACGGCCACGGCCGCCGCGACCGTCACCGGTGAGAGATCGCTGGCGCCGTGCGACCCCGTGCGGACCTGGTAGAGCGCGGCCAGGTCGAAGATGCGCCGCAGGTGGGTGATGCCGCCGGCGTGCACCGTCGTGGTGCGGACGTAGTCGATGAGCTGCTCGGTGATGAGCTGCTTGACGTCCCAGATCGAGTTGAGCACCTCGCCGGTCGCGATCGGCGTCGTCGTGTGCTGCCGGATCAGGCGGAACGCCTCCTGGTTCTCGGCCGGCGTCGGGTCCTCCATCCAGAACAGCCGCAGCTCCTCGACGCTCTTGCCGAACCGCGCGGCCTCGATGGGGGTGAGCCGGTGGTGCACGTCGTGCAGCAGATGCAGGCCGAAGCCGAACTTCTCCCGGACCTTGGCCAGATAGGCCGGCGCGAAGTCGAGATAGGCCTCGGTGCTCCACAGCTGTTCCTCGGGCAACGCCGTCGCGGCGGGCTCATAGTAGGCACCCTTACGAATTCCGTAAGTGCCACTAACGCCAGGCACGGCCGCTTGCGCTCGGATCGCTTTAAACCCTTTTTCCCGGTACGCGGCCACGTCGTCGACAAGCGCAGCCACATCCACCCCACTCGCGTGGCAGTAGACCAGCACACCGTCGCGGGACCGCCCGCCGAGCAGCTGGTAGACCGGCAGCCCGGCCACCTTGCCCTTGATGTCCCAGAGAGCGACGTCGACCGCCGCGATCGCCGTCATCGTCACCGGCCCGCGCCGCCAGTAGGCGCCCTTGTAGAGGTACTGCCAGGTGTCCTCGACGCGGGCCGGATCGCGCCCGGCCAGCAGCGGGGCGACATGGTCGCGCAGATAGGAGGCGACGGCCAGCTCGCGCCCGTTCAGGGTCGCGTCGCCGAGGCCGGTCACACCGTCGGAGGTGGTGATCCGCAGCGTCACGAAGTTGCGGCCCGGCGAGGTCACGAGCACCTCGACCCGATCGATAGTTGCCATTTTCTCTCCCCGGCCGTAACCGTCGTGGCGAACGCTCGTTGGTTCTGCATCATGGCAGGCGGACCCCCTCTCCGGCTGATCGTGCCCGCGCTGCTGGCGACGGTCGCGCTGATCCACGCGTTCGTGCTGTTCCCGGGCCTCTCGGCGGCCGGCGTGGCCGGTCTGCTGACCGCCACCTCGGCCGTGACCGCGGTGGTGATGGCGCGGGCCGCCCTGTCCGGCCGGGCCGCCGGGCCGCGCGCCCGGGCTCTGGCCCTGGCCGGCGGTCTCGGGCTCACCGCGATGGCCGGCGCGGCCAGCGGCATCGCCGCCGAGGTGGCGCCCGGGGTGCTGGTCGACGGTGTTCCCCTGCCGGCCGAGATCCCGCTGGTCAGCCTCTTCTTCGTGGCCGCGCTCCACCTGCCCGCGATCCTGCGGCCGCCGCAGCACCGCTCGGGGCTGGCCCAGCTGCGTACGGCCCTGGATGTCCTGGGGGTCTGGGCCTGCCTTTTGTTCTCGGCCTGGCTGCTGCTGTTCAGCAACGGCGGCGAGCAGCGCGGCGCGACCATCACCGCGCTCGTCTTCGGCGGCGGTGCGGCCACCACGGCCGGGGTGGCGGGCGTCCACGCCATCCGGCACCGGACCGCGCTGCAATGGTGCGGCCCGGCCGCGGCGCTGTCGCTGCTCGGGCTGACCGCGCTGGTCATCGGCCTCGACTACCCGCACGTGCCGAACGCGGCCATCGCGGCCGTCGTCGCCGCGGTGGCGATCAACGTGGCGGGCGGCCTGCTCTGGTACGGGTCGGTGCGCCTCTGTCCTGACCTCGCGCCCCTGCCATCGCCCGGCAGCGAGCCGTCGGCCAGCTTTCCGCTGCTCACCGTCCCGATCCTCGGATCGGCCCTGATCACCGTCTATCACCTGCTCAATGGCGGTGACGTCGACGCGCCGGCGATCATGCTGGGCGCCCTCGGGGTGGCGGCCGTGGCGGCCCGCGAGTTCGTGTCGGCGGTCGCCCTGCGCCGGCAGGCCGGCCATCTCACCGACCAGGGCAACCGGCTGCGCAGCCTGATGTTCGGCGCCGCCGACGTGGCGATGGTCCTCGACGCCAACCTGGCCGTGCGCTGGCAGTCGCCGGCCGCGTTCCGCCAGTTCGAGCTGCCGCTCGGGCGCTCCGTGGCCCTGCTGGTCGACCCGGGCCAGGTCGACGACGTCCACGCAACCCTGACCGCCCGCCTCGCCGACCCCGGCGCCGCCACCGACCTCGGCCCCGCCTCCGGGTCCAGCCCCGCCCCCGGCTCCAGCCCCACCTCCGGCCCCGGCTCCAGCCCCACCTCCACCTCCGGCCCCGGCTCCAGCCCCACCTCCACCTCCGGCCCCGGCCCCAGCCCCACCTCCGGCCCCGGCTCCACCTCCGGCTCCGGCTCCGGCTCCGGCGGCGCTTTTGGCTCCGTGGGAGTTCTCGCGGTGCGGCTGCGCGACGGCTTCGGCCGGTGGCGGGAGACCGAGTGGACGATCAGCGGCGCCGACCCGGCCGAGCCGGGGCGCACCCTGGTCGTGCACATCCGCGACGTCAGCCAGGCCCGCGACCTGGAGCAGGCGCTGCGCCAGCAGACGCATCTCGACCGGCACACCGGCCTGGCCAACGGCGAAGGCCTGCTGCGCGCGGCCGAGCTGATCCCGGACGCGGCCGCGATGATCGTCATCGAGCTGGGCGGGCTGACCGCGGTCGGCGACGTGCACGGCCGCGAGCTCGCCGAGTCGGTGCTGGTCGAGGCGGCGCGGCGGCTGCGGGGTGGTGTCACGGCGGCGGACGTGCCGGCCCGGGTGGGCGAGTCACGCTTGGCGGTGCTGACGCATTGCGGGGCCGTACGGGCCCAGCTGCTCGCCGGTCAGCTGGTCAACGCCCTGTCGGCGCCGTACACGGCGGCCGGCGCGGTCGCCCACCTCTCGGCGTGGGCCGGGCTGGCCGACATGGCCGCCGGCGAGCCCGCGGCCGAGGTGCTGCGACGGTCCCAGCTGGCGCTGCGGTCGGTGCGCTCCGGGCCGCCCGGCGCCGTCGAGTGGTACGAGCCTGAGATGGAGACCCGGCTGCTGCGCCGGTCCACGCTGGAGCAGGACCTGCCCGGCGCCGTCATCGACCTCGACTTCCAGGTGGTCGTCGACCTGCCCGGCCGTCGCCCGGCCGGGGTCGAGGTGCTCCCGGTGTGGCGGCACCCGGTGCTCGGCCCGGTGCCGGCCGGCGAGCTGCTGGCCCTGGCCGAGGAGCTGGGCGCCCTGTCCCGGATCAGCGACCACGTGCTGCGGACGTCGTGCCGGCTGCTGGCCGGCTGGCGCCGCCTGCACCCCGGCCTGTGGCTGGCCGTCGACGTGCGCCCGCGCCAGCTGGCCGACCCGGCCTTCCAGGCGAGCCTGCACACGGCCCTGGAGACGCACGGCCTCCCGCCCGCGGCCCTGGTCGTCGAGGTCTCCGAGGACGACGTCCGCCAGCCCGGCGTCGACGAGGTGGCGGCGTCGCTGGGCCGCTTGCGGGCCGAGGGCGTACGGACCGCGGTCGGCGATTTCGGCACCGGCCCGACCTCGCTGAGCCGCCTGCGCATCCTCCCGGTCGACCTACTGAAGATCGACCAGGAGGTCTTCGACGAGCCGGCCGTCCTGGAGGTCGCCGTCACCGTGGGCCACCGCCTGGGCATGGAGGTCATCGCCCACGGCGTCGCCGACCTGGCCGAGCTGAACATCGCCGAGACGGCCGGCTGCCGCCTGGCCCAGGGCGGCCTGCTGGGCCGCCCCATGCCGGCCGAGCGCCTGGAGGCCTTCCTGGAACAGCACCACGACGCCCGTCAGCCCTGAGCTTCGATGGCCAGAGCCTGCCCCTCGCGCCACTCGGCCAGGCGCGACTCGTAGTCGGCGGTGGCGATGGCCAGCGGCGCCTTGCCGAAGAACACGCGCAGCGGCGGCTCCTCAGCGTCGACGATCTTCAAGATGACCGCTCCGGTCGCGGCCGGGTCGCCCGGCTCGGCCACGCGCTTGCTGCGGGCTTCGGCTGCTTGGGCACGCACTTTCTCGTACGTGTCCAGCTGTGTCGCATGCTGCGCGGAGGAGCCTCCCCAGTCCGTACTGAATCCACCCGGCTCCACCAGCGTCACCTTGATCCCGAAGAGCGCGACCTCCTGCGCCAGCGCCTGGCTGAAGCCCTCGAGCGCCCACTTGGACGCGTTGTAGATGCCGATGTTGGCGAACGCCGAGATGCCACCGATCGAGGACACCTGGATGATGTTGCCCCCGCCGGCCTTGCGCAGGTAGGGCAGCGACCCCTGGGTCACCCACAGCGCCCCGAACACGTTCGTCTCGAACTGGGCCCGGGCCTCCTGCTCGCTGATCTCCTCGATCATGCCGAACTGCCCGTACCCCGCGTTGTTGACGATCACGTCGAGCCGCCCGAAGTGCTCGTCGGCCCTGGCGAGGGCCGCCAGCACGGCCGAACGGTCGGTCACGTCCAACGTCAGCGGGAGCACTCGGTCCCCGTACACCTGAACAAGGTCTTTCAAAGAGTCGGCGTTGCGGGCCGTGGCGGCGACCCGGTCGCCCCGCTCCAGCGCCGCCGTCGCCCACTCCCGCCCGAAGCCTCGCGAGCTACCAGTAATGAACCAGGTCCTGGCCATCGGTATGTCCCTTCCACCGGTTGTCGACCCCACCCTACGACCGTGACACTCGGTTCATGCTCGTGCCGGCGGTGACCATCGGCGCCTTCGCGGCGGGCGAGCTGGTCCAGGCCCTGCGCCGCCGCCCCGGCGCGACCCGCGCCGACGTGCGCTCGGAGACCGCGTTCCGGCTGGTGTTCTTCGCCGGCATCCTCATGCTGCCCCTGTCCCGGGCTGTCGTGCCCGGCGCCGTCGTGCATGCCGTCGCCATCGGGTTCGTGCTCGCCTGGCTCGGCCTGCTGCTGCGCTGGTGGTCGTTCCTGACCCTGGGCAGATATTTCACCGTCGTGGTCATGACCAGCGAGGACCAGCCGGTGGTGGACCGCGGCCCCTACCGGTTCGTGCGGCACCCGAGCTACACCGCCCTGCTGCTGATCTTCACCGGCATCGGACTGATGCTCCAGAACTGGCTGGGCACCGTCGCCGCGGTCACGCTGGTGCTGATCGCCCTGCTCCATCGGATCCGGATCGAGGAGCGCGCCCTGACCGCGGCGCTGGGCGAGCACTACCGGACGTTCGCGGCGACGCGTGCCCGCCTCATCCCGTATGTCTGGTGACTGTGATCCTGGGTAAACCACGAAGATGAGATCCGGAGTCCTGTTCGACGTCGACGGCACCTTGGTCGACTCCACCTACCTGCACACGGTCGCCTGGTGGGAGGCCCTGCGCCAGCAGGGCGCCGACGTGCCCATGGCCACCATCCACCGGGCCATCGGCATGGGATCCGACAAGCTCCTCGACCATCTGCTGGGCCCGGACCGCGACCACGACAAGGACGCCGAGTCCTCCACCGCCCACGACGTCCTCTACGGCGCGTGGTGGGAGCGCCTGCGCCCCCTGCCCGGCGCCGCCGACCTGCTCCGCGCCGTGGCCGGCCGGGGCCTGGCGGTGGCCCTGGCATCCTCGGCCAAGGCGCCGGAACTGGAGCACCTCCGGCGTGTCATCGACGCCGACGACGTCATCGACGCGGCCACCTCCTCGTCCGACGCCGCCGAGAGCAAGCCCGCACCCGACATCCTCCAGGCCGCCCTCGACCAGTCCGGCATCGACCCCGAGGCGGCGGTCTTCGTGGGCGACTCGATCTGGGACGTCAAGGCCGCCGCCACCCTGAACATCCCATGCATCGGCCTGACCTGCGGCGGAACCTCAGCCGATGAGCTGACCGAGGCGGGCGCGGCCGCCGTCCACGACGACCCGGCCGCCCTACTGGCCGCCCTCGACAAATCCGCGATCGCGGACCTATCCGTCGGCGAGCGGGCGCAGCATCGCCAGTAAAGCCCCGGGATCGGGCAGGGAGCGGAAGAAGGCGGCGTCGGTGGCCTCCACGACGGCGATGGCCTCCTGGGCGAGCTCGGCGCCGCGCTCGGTCACGCGCAGGCGCTTGACCCGGGTGTCGGCGGCGTCGACCTCGCGCTGGATCAGCGCTTTGGCTTCCAGCTTGCGCAGCACCTGGGAGGTCATCTTCACGTCGGTGCCGGCCTGCGTCGCCACGCCGAGCTGGTTGGGTGGTTCACCGTGCGCGTTCAACCACCACGTGGTGGCCAGCAGGACGAACTGCACGTGGGTCAGGTCGAGCGGGGCCAGCGCCGCCGTGATCTCGCGCTGCCAGCGCAACGTGACGTGCCACAGCAGGAAGCCGGGACTGTCGTTGGGGTCGAGGGCCACGGCTCAGCTCTCGGCCAGCCGGACCAGGGCGCCGACGACATCGGGGAAGTCGGCCGTGATGGCCGGCCCGATCTGCGGCCCGACCTGGTCGGCGGCGGCCCCGCTGATCTCCGTCCGGTAGATCACCCGGGTCTTGCCGGGCGCCGCGGGCTCCAGCGCATGCACGGTCCGGACGACGAAGTCCCCCGCGTCCATCTCGTCGGTGAACAGCCTCCCCGGCACGACCTCGGTCAGCCGCATCCGCAGCGGCTCCTCCCCCGGCGGCGTCATGGTGAACACGGTGCCGACCGCGAACGGCCCGTCAACCTCGATCTTCTCGATCCCCGCGTTCCACCGCGGCCACTGCTCGATGGCCACCCAGTGCCGCCAGAGCGTCTCGGCGGACGCGGTCGTCTCCACGCTGTGCTCGTACTCCCACATGAGAATTCCCCTTCGATTGGATGCGCAGAGATTATCTGTGCGCAGACTATCGGTCAACTCTGTCGCTGGCCCGGCCCGGCTACGCTGCCGCGGTGACTCCCCACGCCGCCCCCGCACGCGCCCGCGCCATCACCACGAGGCGTGCCCTCATCGCCGTGGGTGCGGTCGTGGTCGTACTCGCCATGATCTGGGGTTTGTGGTTCACGGCGTTGCTGCTGCTGGGCGGTGAGGGATCGCTGCCGCCGAAATCGCGGATCCCCGCGGTGCCGGCCGGCGCCGCCGTCGTCGACCAGAGCGAGGCGTGCGGTTCCGGCGGCTGCTGGTGGCGGCTCACGGTGACACCGCCGCCCGGGCAGTCGCCGGAGGATCTGGCCCGCACGATGGGCCTGGAGAGCGAGAAGACTCTAGGGCCGAAGCTCTTCGACCCCGGCTTCGTCCAGGTCGGAGCCGAGCCTCGCGAGGATCAGCTCGTCATCTACGTGGGTTATCGGTGAGACGAAGGCGCCGGCCGGCCAGGGTGAGCACGTGGTCGGCGGCAGGCGCCTCCACCAGCACACCGTCCCCGTACTCCCAGTCCAGGTCGGTGGCCCTCAGCCGCTGACCTGTCGTGTCGACGCCGAACTGCTTCCCACGGGCCAGCCCGTCGAGCACGAGGCGGGTCGCCTCGTCGCTCGCCGCGCGCGGCAGACCTAGGGCGGCCGTGATGTCGAGGCCGTGGATGACCACGTGGCTGAGGGCGCCCAGGGCTCCGCCGCCGGGCGGCGCCCATCGGGCCATGGTGTCGCTGCGCAGGTCGGCCAGCAGCGACTCGAACGGGAGGTCACCGTCGCGGCGGGCCACTTTCTCCGACAGGGCGTCGAAGTCGTAGCCCACCGAGGCCAGCTCGGCCATGAACGCGGGCCCGTCGTAGCGGGCCGCCATCGTCATGTGCGCGACCACATGCCGCACCTCCCAGCCCTCGCAAAGGGAGGGTGCGGACGCCGGCTGCCCGGCCAGCGCCTCGGCGAGCGCCCGGAACTGTGCACCGACGAGCGCCTGGACGGCGACGTGGGCCGCGGCGCGGTCGAGAGCGCTGCGCCATCCGCTCCGCGCCTCCGGAGTCAGCATGTGCGGGGGCAGGCCCTGCTGGATGGTCACGACCTCGGTGGTGCCATCGCCCCGGTCGGTGAAGGTGATCTCGGTGAGCACACCGGAGTCGACCTCGCGCCACGACAGGAACCGCGGCGGGTCGACAGCGACATAGACGGCGCGCATCGTGTACGTGTCGCCGCTGAGGTCGTTCACCATCGTGGTCTCGAAGGCGCCGCCCGGGCGCAGGTCGACCACGATGTTCGGCAGCGGGGTGTGGGTGCCGTCCGGGCCCCAGAAGTGGGTGAGGTGCTCGGGCGTGGTCAGGCAGGCGAAGACCAGGTCCGCGGGCGCGTCGTGCACGTACCTCATTTGAGCCCCCGCAAATGCTTCGCCAGGCGGTCGTGCCGCCCGGCCCACTCGGCCCGGCGGGCGTCGATCCAGGTCAAAGCCTCGATCAGCCGTTCCACTTCGAGGCTGGCGGGCCGGGCCTGCGCCTGCTGCCGCCGCGTGACGAGCCCGGCGTCGGCCAGCACCCGAAGGTGCCGCGAGACGGCCTGCTGGGTCAGGTCGAACGGCTCGGTCAGCTCTTTGACGGTGGCATCGCCGGCGGCCAGCCGAGCCACGATCGCCACCCGGGTCGGATCGGCCAGGGCCGCGAAGGTCCGGGCCAGGGTTGTCGCTTCCACAACAGGACCCTTGCACAACAGATGAGTTGTGTAAAGCCGCGCCGAAGCCCCGATGGCACCGCGTCGGAGCGGCGGCTTGGGCCACCACGCCAGCGGCCCCACCCGAGTCACGTAGGTCAACGACCCGACTTCGACCCACGGCTTCGAGGGTGAGCGCGCGGATCTAGCCGAGTTGAGTGCGTCCGATCACGCCGAGATGATTGCTGTTATCAGTCCGGAACGGCGCCACACGGTCAGGTGGACCCGTGGATTCGGCATTCGCGTCAGTCCGTTTCTTTTGGCTGTCTTCCGCGGGTGGGTTGACTCCGTCGCGGAATACTTTCCGTTGCGTCGTGGGAATGGTCGCGACAGGAGAGCGGAAACCTGTTTGCGTTTCGCCCGGTGGTTGCGGTTGGGGTGACTGGATCGGGTTGTCATGTCCCGGCGGGGATGAGTGTGTGGCATGGCGTGGGGTGCCGGCGGGTGTGTGGTTGAGGTCCGCCCGCATGATTCGGATGCCGGCTCGTTGAGTGTGCTGGCGGTGGGGCCGGTGGCCGGTGGCGCCGGCGTTTCGGTGGGGGGTGGCCTTGGCTGTTGCGCCGGGGTTTTGGCGGTCATCGGCGGGCACGTCCGGACCCGCTGGGCCGCCCGAGCCTGCGCCGCCCGAGCCCGTGCCGGCCGGGCCCGTGCTGGCCGGATCAGGGCCGACCGGGCTTGTGCTGGCCGGGCCTGCGCCGCCCGGGCGTGTGCCGGCCGGATCAGGGCCGACCGGGATTGGGGTGGCGGAGTCGATCGGACTGACGGCGACCGGGCTGACGGCGGCCGGGCAGTGCGGGGCCGGCGAGCGGCGCTGACGTGGCCTGTAGGGGCGAGGCGGGGCCAGGGGTGGCATCGGGGTGTCGCCGTGCAGGCTGCGCCATTTTCGGGTGTGCCGTTGTATCAATCCGTATTGTCGGCGCTCGTGGTGATCGCGGCGGAATTCTTCTTCGCCGGCGGAGTAGTTACGGCGCCGGGTGGGATCGCGCCATTGAGATATTTGCGTCTGGCTGAGCAACTGAATCTGACCCCGTATCTGGCGCATGAGTTATTCTCCCGCGAGCCCAGCCGGAGCGGTAAGAGAGAAAACGTGCCACATTCGCGCGGACCATCAAACAGGCCTGAATTCTCATGCCGCTGTCCGCGCTCGGGCTACCGGACTCGAACCGGCTCATGCCTCGCGGCAACACGACTGAACGTGACGCGCCCTTCCCATGTGCCTTTGCCCGGCGCGCGGGCGGAAGATATCCCATGCAGCGACCGGAGGGCGAGGCCTTTGAGTGGCATCCTCATCTAGCCGCAGACCGTTCGCCACTTTCGGCGATCCGCCGTGCCGCGGCCTCCAGCCCGCGTAAATCGGAGGCGACTCTGACCTTGGATGGCCATGCTGATCCCATGAAACTTGCCGAAGCTCTCGCGCTGCGCGCGGATGCGTCGCGCCGTGCCGAACAGCTCCGCTCTCGCATCACGGGCAGCGCGCGTTTCCAGGAGGGCGAGAACCCGGCGGAGGACGCGGCGTCCCTGCTCACGGAAGCGGGCGTGGTGCTCGATGAGCTTGAGTCCCTGATCAGGCGAATCAATCGCACGAATGCCGCCGCGCTGGTCGAGGGCGGCACATTGACGGACGCGCTCGCCCGGCGAGACGTTCTGAGGCTGCGGCACAGCATCATCACTGCGGCAGCTGACGCCGCGGCCGGTGAGGGCCAGCGCGGATACCGGCAGCTGCGGTCGGAGCTGAAGATGATGCCGGCGCTGCCGGTCGCTGAGCTACGACGCCAGGCCGACGATCTTGCGCGGCAGGTTCGTGAGGTCGACACCCTGATTCAGCGGATCAACTGGGAGGTCGATCTGCTCGACTAACCGGCGCGAAGCAGGTAGCCGGCGTGGAGGCGTGCGCAAACCCGAGAGCCGGCGGGCAATCCGGTTCACTCCTGGCGCGCCGGGGGCAGGCGCGGGGGTTCGATTCCCTGATTCACATCGCATGCCCAGCACGCAGCACAGGTGACGGCGCACAGGGCACAGCACACCACCACGCGCAGATCCACGACGGCGAGGGCGGGTTTGGGGAACTTCGCGTCCCTTGAACGAATGATTCGGAGCAATCGCTGTCGGAGTGCTCCGGCGCGGCGACTCGGGCTCCGCTGTGGTCGGGTTGGCGGATTCCTCGTGATGGCCGGGTACCGGTGCCGCCGCCGTCTCTAGGGGCGCAGCATGTTCAGGAAAGCGGTGAAGTTCGGTGCCAGCGGCACGACTCCCCAGTCCACGCTCCAGAAGACGACCGAGGGGTGGCCGGGGTCTGTGCGGTAGTCGAAGCAGAAGAAGTCGCCGCCCGCGTCGGCGGCGAACGGGATGATGCCCTCGTCCAGCACGTCGAGCAGGGGGAAGATGGCCGCGACGATGTTGCTGACGAACGGGGTGTCCTCGAAATGCAGCAGATGGTCGACCGCGGTGCCGAAGCCGTTGGGCAGGTCGATTCCGGCGGGGACCGGAGTGGCGCCCTGATGGGTCTGCGCGACGGCCAGGAACTCCGCGGGCAGGCCGACCTCCAGCTCGTCCTCCGCCTGGCGCACCGCCGCGTCCGGCGCCGGCCGGGGGTTGTCGATCGCCCCGTCCACCCAGTTCACCATGTCAGCAGTTGGCCACGGCGTGCGGACCGGAAGCGGTGTCGTCGCCGAGGGCCGTGCCGCCGAACTCGGTGGTGACGATGCGGCAGGTCACGACGGCGTCGTCCTGAGCGCTGGTGGTTCGGGCCGTCAGCGTGACGGCGTTGGCCGGGATGTACGGCGGCGCCTGCACGGTCACCTTCCACGGCGCCTTCACCCGGGCGTGGGTGGTCCGGCCGGTCGCGTCCGGGGAGTAGGTGACGTCGATCGGCCCGGTGCCGGTGACCTCGAAGGTGAGCGGCAGAGGGTTGACGTCGATCCGGATCGCCTCCGCGCTGATGCGGAAGGTGGCCGCCGGAATGCTGATGGTCTGGGGCTGTGGGGTTTCGGCAGCGCGCGGCCACGTGTCGACGGCGTGGTAGGCCGCCGCGCCTACCAGGGCGGCGACCACTGCCACGAGGGCCACTTCGATCTGACGGCGCATCGACGCTCCTGACGCACGGAACCGGTCATGAGCATGATGGTGCAAGTGACGGAGAGCAACAACAACGCCAAAGCCGGGATCATGGAGTACGCCGTCGCGCCGGTGCCGTGGTGATGACCGGCGACCGACATGAGGGAGCCGTGCAGGGCCAGCATGGCGGCGGTCATCGCCGCCGTCAGGCACCACGTCGCCCGGCTCGGGCCGCGCCACAAGTGCAGGGCGCACGGCACGCAGCCAGCCGTCATGGCGAGGACGACGCCCAGCAGGGTCAGGTTGTCGGTGCGTACACCGGCGTACGCCATCGGAATGTGGGTCAAGAGGCCGAGCATGCTGAGCCCGGCGCCGAGACGGCCCGCCGGTCTCACCCGCGGATGAGGTCGGCGGCCCGCTCGGCGACGACCATGACCGTGCCGACCGGGTTGACCGCCGGGATCGTGGGGAAGACCGAGGCGTCGACCACGCGCAGGCCGTCGATGCCGAGGACGCGCAGGTCGCCGTCGAGGACCGCGCCCATGCGGCACGTGCCGGAGACGTGGTAGACGGTCTGATGGGTGGCCCGCAGGGCCTCGGACAGGTCCTCGTCGCTGACCAGCGACGGGCCGGGGAAGACCTCGCGGACCAGCCACGAGCGGAACGGCTCCTGCTCGGCGATGCGGCGGGCCGCGCGGATGCCGGCGATCAGGATGCGCTCGTCGTGGCCGTCGGGGTCGGTGAAGTAGCCGTAGTCGATCTCCGGCGGGTCCGAGGGGTCGGCCGAGGTGATGCGGACGGTGCCGCGGCTGAGTGGGCGGGCCACGTTCGGGGCGATCTGCACCATGTTGTCGGGCAGGTCCACCCCGTAGGTAGCCGCGTGCACGGCCCACGGCTCGACCGGGAAGTGCATCAGCACGTCGGGCCGGGCCGGGTCACCGTCGACGCTGAACATGCCGCCGGCGTCCCAGCCGCTCGCACACTCGGCCGGCGGCGACGAAACCGACTTCCACAGGATCAGGCCTTCGGCGTGGTCCATCAGGTTCTCGCCCACCGGCAGGTCGGCCACGACCGGCACGCCGGCCGCCTCCAGCACCGCCCGCGGCCCGATGCCCGACAGCTGGAGCAGCCGCGCCGAGTCGATCGCCCCAGCACAGAGGATCACCTCGCGCGATGCCCGAAATGTCCCGGCAGAGGTGTGCACCCCGGTCGCGCGGCCATCGTCCAAAAGCACGCGAAGCGCCCGCACCCCCGTGTGTACCGTCAGATTCGGGCGGGAAAGCGCGTCGTGCAAATAGTGAATCGACGTGGAACCCCGCACGTTGGTGGCAGGGTCATAGCCGACCTCGAAGAACCCGACCCCCTCGGCCCGCGCGTCGAGCCGCCCGTCGTTCCACTGCTCCTGCACCGGCACATCCAGCGCCTTGGCGGCGGCGGCAACAACGTCGGCCACATACGCGTTCTGATCAGCCGGCGCCACCGGCGAGATCGGGATCTGCAACTTGTCGTAGTACGGCAGCACCACCGCCGGATCCCACCCGGCCGCGCCCAGCGAGACCCACTCCCGCAGGTCCGAGGCGAGCGGCCGCCACGTGATCATCGTGTTGGCCGTCGAGCAGCCGCCGAGGATCCGCATCCGGGCCTGCCGGATGTCGCTGTTGCCGCGCGCCTGCGGAACGCTGCGGTAGTCCATGTCGTACACGCCCTCGAGCATCTCGGCCCAGCGCCGGATCGAGCGGGCCCGCGGCTCGTCCTGGTCCGACGGCCCCCACTCGAGCAGCGTGACGCTGACCGACGGGTCCTCGGACAGCCGCGCGGCCAGCAGCGACCCGGCCGTGCCGCCGCCGACGATCAGGTAGTCGCTCATCGGTAGTTCACCCACGTGGTCTTGAGCGCCGTGAACTTGTCCAGCGCGTGGAGCGACAGGTCACGCCCGAAGCCGCTCTGCCCGAAGCCGCCGAACGGCGTCGTGACGTCGAGCGCGTCGACCGTGTTCACCGAGACCGTGCCCGCCCGCAGCCGCCCGGCGACGCGGTGGGCCCGCGAGAGGCTGTCCGACCACACCGAGGCGGCCAGCCCGTAGATCGAGTCGTTGGCCATCGCCACCGCCTCGTCCTCGCTGTCGAAGGCCTGGACCGCGAGCACCGGCCCGAAGACCTCTTCCCTCCAGAGCCGGCTCTCCGGGCCGACTTCGAAGATCGAGGGATTGACGTACGCCTTCGTGGGCGCCTCTTCGCGGGGGCCACCCGGCAGGGTCGCCCGTCCTTCCGCGTGCCCGATCTCGACGTACGACAGAACCCGCGCCGCCTGGGCGTCGCTGACCAGCGGCCCCATCGTGGTCGTTTCGGAGAGCGGATCGCCCTGTCTGATTTGTCGGGCCTTTTCGGACACCAGAGACAGGAGTTGATCGAGCACTGGACGCTGAACCAGCAACCGCGAGTTCGCCGAGCACACCTGCCCGGCGTTGGTGAAGATGCCGAAGCAGACCCCGGCCGCCACCGCGTCCAAATCCACAGCGTCGGCGAAGACCACGTTCGCGCTCTTGCCGCCGCACTCGAGCCAGACCTGCTTCATGTTCGACTGACCGGCGTACTGAAGAAACATCTTCCCCACCGGCGTCGACCCGGTGAAGGTCACCGCGTCCACGTCCGGGTGCAGCCCGAGCGCCCGGCCGGCCTCCGGCCCGAGCCCCGGCACGACGTTGAGCACACCCTCCGGCAGCCCCGCCTCGATCGCGAGCTCGGCGAGACGCAGCACCGACAGCGGCGACTCCTCGGCCGGCTTCAGCACCACCGAGTTGCCCGCGGCCAGGGCCGGCGCCACCTTCCAGATCGCCATCTCGAGCGGGTAGTTCCAGGGCACCACCGCCGCCACCACACCCAGTGGCTCCCGCGACACCAGGGCCAGGTCGCCCCGCCCGGTCGGCGCGATCTCCCCGTACGCCTTGTCGATCGTCTCGGCGTACCACTGGAGAATCGCCGCCGACCCGGGCACGTCGATCGTCGAGGTGTCGCTGATCAGCTTGCCCGCGTCGAGGCTGTCCAGCAGGGCCAACTCGTCCGCGTTCTCCCGGATCAGCTCGGCCAGCCGCAACAGGACCGTCTTCCGCTCGCCGGGAGAAGTGGCCGCCCACCCAGGGAACGCACGCCGCGCCGCCGCCACGGCCCGATCCACGTCCTCTTCGCCGCACGCGGCCACCGAGGCCAGCACCGCACCGGTGGCCGGGTTGATCGAGGGGATCCGGCGCCCGTCGGCCGCCGGCACCGCCTTGCCGTCGATGAAGGCATCGGAGCGAGGTTCGACGGTACGGGCGAGAGCGTGCCAGTCAGTCATGGAAATCAGGCCTCCTGTACGGCCACCGCGGAAGCGGCGCTGGTGCTGGTGCGCTTCATCAGCACGTAGTAGAGCGGGCAGATCACGGCCAGGCCGACGATCCACGAGATGTCGACGCCGCCGAGGCGGGAGGCGATCGGCCCGGTGTAGATCGTCGTGCTCAGGAACGGGATCTGGACGAGGATGCCGAGCACGTAGCAGGCGATGGCGACCGTGTTGAACCGGCCGTAGACGCCGCCGTCGCGCTCGAACAGCGACTTGATGTCGTACTTGCCGTGCTTGAGGTAGTAGTAGTCGACCAGGTTGACCGCGGTCCACGGCACCAGCACGCACATCAGCAGCAGCATGAAGTTGGTGAAGTTGACCAGGAAGTTGTCCTTGCCGGCCAGCGCCATCACCATCGCCACCGCGAACAGCGCGATCGAGATGATCGTGCGGGCCGAGGCGCCCGGCTTCCAGCGCGGGAAGACCGTCTGCCCGACCGTGATCGAGGAGAGCGCGCCGCAGTAGAGGTTCATGCCGTTGCTGACCGCGATGCAGAGTCCGAAGACGGCCACCACCAGCGCGCCGACGCCCGAGGTGAGGTGTCCGAGGCCGGTCACGGAGTCCTCTTCCGGGAACGCCGCGCCGACGAAGACGCCCAGGATCATGGTGAGCAGCGAGCCGAAGACCGCGCCGGACCAGGTGGCCCAGAAGGCGGGCCGGACGCCGGTGTCGCGGGGCATGTAGCGGCTGTAGTCCGAGACGTACGGGGCGTACGCGATCTGCCAGAGCGCGGCCAGCGACAGCACGCCGAAGAAGCCCATCCAGCTGAACGAGCCGCTGGACGCGACACCGCTGGGCAGGCCGTTGACGCCGAGCGCCCAGATGAACGCGATGACCAGCGCACCGCCCGCGACCACGCTCATCAGGCCGCCCAGCATGTGCAGGAAGCGGTAGCCGAGCAGCGGGCCGAGGACGCTGATGGCGCCCATGAGCACGATCGACGGCGTCTCGGGCAGGCCGGTGACGCTGGCCAGGGCCTGGCCGCCGAGCACCATGTTCGAGGCGAAGAAGCCGACGTACATAGCGATCACGATGATGACCACGAGCAGGCTGCCGAACGAGCCGAACTGGGCCCGGGTCTGCAACATCTGCGGCACGCCCATCTGCGGGCCCTGCGCCGCGTGCAGCGCCATGACCACGCCGCCGACCAGGTTGCCGATCGCCAGGGCGACGACGGCGGCCCAGATCGGCAGGCCGTAGACGGCGGTCGCGACCGCGCCGGTGGCCACCGTGAGGAGCATGATGTTGGCGCCGAACCAGATGGTGAACAGGCTGCGCGCGGTGCCGTGGCGCTCGGTGACCGGAATGTGCTCGATGGTGTGCGACTCGACCTGGAGCGTCGAGGCGTTCTGTCCGTCCATGGCGTCTCCTGGCAGGCCGTGGGGTGTGACCTGCACTATCAAACGTGCGTGGTCCATCGGACAAACATTTGTAATCGCTGCTTTGCATCTGATTTCCCGATGCAACGCCCCGATGGCATCCGCCGGTAACGGTCCGGTAATCGCCGAGGTGTCCCGGTGACGCTGCGATGTCCGGCCCATCGGATCAGCCGATGCTATGCATCGGATTTTCGGCGGTAGGCCTCTTTCGCCATGCTGACGAAGGCCCGGGCCCGATGGGTCAGCCGTACGCCCCTCATCCAGACCACCACGATCTCCAAGGGCTCCACCTCGTCGCGCAGGCGCAGCGCGACCACAGGACGCCCGTCGTACGTGTTGTCGCCGGCCGGGCGCTGGTTGAGCAGGGCGTAGCCGCGGCCGTGGGCGACCAGGGCCCGTACCGTCTCGAAACCGGTCGTCCGATGCCGGATCACCGGGGCGGCGCCCGTCCGGGCGATGAGCGCCTCGAAGTAGGCGCCGCTGTGCGGCAGGTCGAGCAGGATCATCGGCTCCAGCGCGAGCTCGGCCAGCGACACCTCCCCGCGCGCGGCCAGACGGTGGCCGGCGGCGACGATCGCGTACGGCGGGGACGCGTCGATCACCTCGCGGTCGATGTCCTCGCCCAGGTCGTAGCCGTAGGAGACCGCGACCTCGCATTCGCCCGCCCGCAGCGCCCGTTGCAGGGTGGCGTGCTCGGCCTCGAGGACGTCGATGCGTACCTGCGGATAGGCCTCCTCGTAGCGGGTGAGCAGGCCGGGCAGCCGGAACGGGGCCAGCGTGGAGAAGCAGCCCACGGTGAGGTCGCCGACCAGGCCCTGACCGGCGTTGCGGGCCGACTCGGCCAGCTCGACCGAGTGGGCCAGGAAGCTGCGCAGCTCGCGGTGGAACGCCTTGCCGGCCGCGGTCAGGGTGAGGCCGCGGGCGTGGTGGCGCAGCAGCAGCTGCACCTTGAGCTCCTTCTCCAGCTGAGCGACCGCGGTCGAGACGGCGGACTGCGAGACCCGCAACTCCTTGGCGGCGGCGGTCATGCTGCCCAGCTCGGCCGCGGCCGCGAAGTAGCGCAGCTGCAGGAACGTGTAGGCGGGGTCGGCCATGTGCTCAGCCCTTCAGGTCGCGGCCGGTGGCCAGGGTCAGGTAGGCCAGGATGTTCGCGCTCGCCCCGGCCGCGGTGACGTGCGCGTTGCGGCCGACGATGTGCAGGCCGTACGCGTCCTCGAGTGCCACCGCGTTGGCGGCCACCATGGCCGCGACCCCGGCGCCGAGCCCGAGCGCGCGCAGCACCTGCTGGTAGAGCGAGACCTCGCGGTCGTACAGGGCGGTCATCAGCACGGCGTGGGTGCGATTGCGGGCGGCGTGCACGTGCAGTTCGTACAGCACCCGGCAGGTCGGGTCGTCGACACTCGCGGGCATGCCGGCCCGCACCAGCGCGGCCAGCTGCGCGGCCGGCTCGTCGACGGCCTCGATGGCGGCCAGCCGCTGCCAGTAGAACCGGTCGACCGCGTCCTGGTGCACGTCGGCCAGCAGATCGTCGAAGTCGCCGTAGTAGTAACTGACCGAACCCGGCGACAGCCCGGCCTCCCGTGCGACATCCTTGATCCGGAGACCCGCGAGGCCGCGCTCGACGATGGCCCGCTGGGCCGCGGCGACGATCTCACCCCGCCGCGCGGTCTGCTCCTTGGGCCTGGCCACACACTCCCCCACCTGCGCTCATACGCGTTCTTGATGCTCAGCATCGAAAAATCATTCTGGCTGATTCACCAGTTTGAAACGGATGTAAGGCAGGGTCAACCGCCATAGTTTGAGACGCAGCGCAAAGAATGGAGGACGGCCGGTGACCTCAGCCGACTGGATCTTTCACGGCGGCGCCATCCACACCATGGCCGGCACGACGACCGACGCTGTCGCCGTACGCGACGGCGTCATCGTCGCGCTCGGCGACGTCCGCGCCCTCCAGGGGCCGCGCACCGAGGTCGTGAACCTCGACGGCGGCGCGCTGCTGCCCGGCTTCCACGACGCCCACGTGCACCCCCTGCCGGCCGGACTCCAGCTCACCGGCTGCGATCTGGCCGAGGTGCACAGCCTGGCCGAGTACCGCGCGCTGATCGCCGCCCACCGAGCCGACGGCGCCTGGGTGCTGGGCTCGGGCTGGTACGGAGACGTCTTCCCGGGCGGGTTTCCCGACCGGCACGAGCTCGACCGGCTGATCCCGGACCGGCCGGCCGTGTTCATGAGCCACGACGCGCACGGCGTGTGGGTCAACTCGACGGCACTTGCTCTCGCCGGCATCGACCGCGACACACCGGACCCGCACGCCGGGGTCATCCATCGCGACGCCGGCGGCGAGCCGACCGGCATGCTCAGCGACGCCGCGGCCGACCTGGTCCTGCGCCTGGTTCCCGAACCGGACCTCGCCGCGCGGGAGCAGGCGCTGCGCACGGCACAGAGCCACCTGCACCGGCTGGGCGTCACCGGCTGGCAGGACGCGGCGATCGGGGCGATTCTGGGCGGGCCCGACCCCTACGACGTCTACCGGGCGGCCGAGGCCGCCGGCTGGCTCACCGCGAAGGTGACCGGGGCGCTGTGGTGGGACCGGGACGCCGGCCTCGATCAGATCGAGCGGCACCTGGCCCGGCGCGCCGAAACTGCCGGGAAGAAATTTCGTACGACGGCCATCAAGATCATGCAGGACGGGGTCTGCGAGAACCTCACGGCCGCGGTCCTCACCCCGTACGCCAATGTGCCGCACACCCACGGCCTCAGCTTCATCGAACCCGAGGCCTTGGCCGAGGCCGTCCGGCGCCTCGGCGCCGAGCGTTTCGACGTGCATCTGCACGCGGTCGGCGACCGGGCGGTGCGCGAATGCCTCGACGCGATCGAGGCGTCCGACCGGGCGTGGGACCACCGGCACCAGATCGCGCACATCGACCTCATCGACCCTTTGGACGTGCCGCGCTTCGCCGTCTCGCGGGTGATCGCCAACCTTCAGCCGCTGTGGGCCCGGCAGGATCCGGTGCTGGTCGAGACGAAACTGCCCTACCTGACGGCGGCCCAGCAGGAAATGCACTTCGCTTTCAACACGCTGGCCGCGGCCGGCGCGCCGCTCGCGATGGGCTCGGACTGGCCGGTCTCCAGCCCCGACCCGCTGTGGGGCATCCACACGGCGGTCAACCGGACGGCGCCGGCCGCCGATCCCCACGCCCAGGATGTACGGGCACAGACCGAGCCGCTCCTGGCGGGCGAGCGCCTTGCGCTGGCGGCGGCGCTGACCGCGTACACGATCGGCGCGGCCCGGGCGAGCCGCCGCGACGACACCACCGGCTCCCTCGAGGTCGGCAAGGCCGCCGACCTCGTCGTGCTCGACGCCGACCCGTACGCGGTCCCGGCGTCGTCGCTCTCCGCGATCCGCGTTCGCAGCACCTTCGCCGACGGCGTTGCCGTCCACCACATATAGGGGCCCTTCATGGACACGTCCACCAGCCTGGCGCGGGAGCAGACCAGTCTTCTGCACCGCAGCCTCGGCACCTTCGACATCATCTTCCTGATGATCGCCGCGGTCGTCGGCCTGGAAACCCTCGGGCAGGTCTCGACGTACGGGGCGGAGGCGTTCACCTGGGCGCTCGTGCTCGCGGTGACGTTCCTGATCCCGTACGGCCTGATCTTCGCCGAAGTGGGTTCGACCTTCCGCGAGGAGGGCGGGGCCTACATCTGGGTCCGTACGGCGTTCGGGCGCGGCGCCGCGGCGATCGCGGCCCTGCTGACCTGGGTCACCCAGCCGGTCTGGGTGGGCGGGTCGATGGCGTTCCTGGCCGCCGAGACGTTCAGCGGCCACATTTCCGAACTGTCGTCGGGATCTTTCGCCGACTACGCCTTCAAGCTGATCTTCATCTGGATCACCGTGGCGGCCGCGATCATCAGCCTGCGACGGGGCAAGTGGCTCCCGACGATCGGGGCCATCGCCAAGATGGCACTGTTGGTCTTCTTCGTCTTCACGACGGTCATCTACGCCGTCAAGCACGGCGTGGCCGGCCTGTCCGGCGGCGACTTCAGCCCGACGCTGGCCGGCCTGTTCGGGTCGGTGCCGGTGCTGCTGTTCGCGTTCCTCGGCTTCGAGTCGTCCAGCAGCGCCGCCGGCGAGATGAAGAACCCGGCCCGCGACGTCCCCATCTCGATCTTCCGTTCGTGCGCGATCGCCGCCGCCTGCTACCTGATCCCGATCCTGGCCAT
This sequence comes from Paractinoplanes atraurantiacus, assembly GCF_900215205.1. GTDB lineage: Bacteria > Actinomycetota > Actinomycetes > Mycobacteriales > Micromonosporaceae > Actinoplanes > Actinoplanes atraurantiacus. Next base: position 118,416 of record NZ_OBDY01000008.1, on the reverse strand, counting down.
CCTGCTGGTCATCCCGGCCGACCAGATCACCGGCATCGGCGGCCTGCTCGACGCGGTGGCCACGGTCTACTCGGTGTACGGCGGCGCCGCCGACACGATGCTCACCATCACCTCGATCGTCCTGATCTTCATCTTGGCCAGCCAGGGCGCCGCCTGGATGATCGTCTCCGACCGCATGCAGGCGATGGCGGCGGCCGACGGCTCGTTCTTCGGCGGCTTCTTCGGCAAATTCTCGGCCCGCTTGGGTACGCCGGTACGCGTCAACATGCTCTCCGGCGTCGTGGCCACGGTCTTCCTGCTGGCCTCGATGCAGATCACCGGCGACAACGCGGCCGTCTTCGGCGTGGTCCTGACCATCTCCATCTCGACGTTCCTGCTCAGCTACCTGCTGGTCATCCCGGCCGCCATCAAGCTCCGCAAAGTCGACGAGCCCCGCCCGTACCGGGTGCCGGTCTCCGACCGCGGCTTCGCCGTGCTGGGCGCCATCTGCTTCGCCTGGATCCTCCTCGGCTCCTGGGTGGCCGTCTTCCCCGGCACCCTGGAGTCCCTCTTCAACATCGACTACTCGTTCACCGACATCTGGGGCGTGACACAGACCCGCTTCGAGGTCTTCACCGTAGGCACCCTGGCCGTCCTCCTGCTCCTCGGCGCAGTCGGCTACCTCCGAGGCGCCCGGGTCCGCTCCGCTCCCGCGTCCACCCCCGCCCCCGCGGCCGACAAAGAAGGAACCCCCGCATGACCTCCCTCCCCTCGGCCTCCCCGTCCCCCGACCGCCCGGCCTCACCGTCCCCCGGGCTGCCGCATTCACCCTCGCCTTCCGCGGACGTTCGGACCTCAGCCGCCTCTCCCGCAACGGCGCCGTGCTCGTGCAAAACGGCCGCCGCCACGCATTCTGCTGCGGCCTCACCCGACGCGGCGTCACCCACCGCTCCGACACCACCCGTTGCAGAATCACCCGCCGCCTCGCCCATCGCGGCGTCACCCAACGCGGCCCCATCCGCCGCAGTACCACCCAACGCCGCGCCGCCCGCTCCGGCAGCACCTACCGCCGCGCCGCCCAACGCGGCAACTCCCACCGCCGCGCCGCCCAACGGAACAACGCCCCACGCGGCCTCACCCGACGCGACATCGTCCGACGCAGCGTCCCTCGCGCCTGGACCGCGGCCTGAGATCGACGCTCCGGCTGCTCATGCCGCGTCGGTGCCGGCTCCGCGCTCGAGCATGAATCTCGCCCCATCGCCCCAGCCTCTGGCCGCGCCGACTCTTTCCCCTCACCTCCGCGCGGAAGCGGGAACGGGAATGGATGCGGAAGCGGAAGCGGGTTCAGGAGCGGCAACAGGAACCGCGACGGGGACCGAGATCGGAACAGGAATCGGGGCGGGAGCGGCCAGGACGGCGGCGCCGGTCGCTTCTTCGCATCCGCTTGATCGGCTTACGGCGGAGGAGATCTCGCTCAACCGGGCGATCCTCGACAAGAGCGGATTCATCACGGCGACGACCCGCTTTCCGCTGGTCATGCTGGCGGAGCCGGGTAAGAGTGCCGTGCTTGCCGGGAGCGTGGATGACCGGCGGGTCAGCACTGTTCTGCTCGATCGGGAGACCGGTGAAGTGCGGGACGTCCTCGTTTCTCTCGTCAGTGAGCGCGTTCTCAGCGACCGCCTTGTCGACGTCGTTGCCGAGGGGCAGCCGCCGATCATGGGTGAGGAGTTCGAGCTCGTCGAGGAGATTCTCTGGGGGAACGAGCTCTGGAACGCGGCCATGGCCCGGCGCGGGCTCACCGAGCCGCGGCGGGTGCGGATCTCCGCTCTGAGCGCCGGTGTCTTCGACATTCCCGGCGAGCAGGGGCGGCGGCTCGTTCGCTGCCTTGCCTTTCAGCAGCTCAACGACGACGACAACGTGTGGGCGCATCCGATCGACGGTGTCGTCGCCTACGTCGACCTGATCACCGCTGAGGTGGTCGAGCTGATCGACGACGGCGTCTTCCCGATTCCGTCCGAGGCCGTTGACTTCCACCTGCCGCAGACTGAGCGCACCACCCAGAAGCCCTTGCACATCACCCAGCCCGACGGTCCCAGCTTCACCGTCGACGGCAACGTCGTGACCTGGGAGAAGTGGCAGTTCCGGATCGGCTTCGACCAGGTCGAGGGGCTGACCCTGCACCAGATCGGCTTCGAAGATGGCGGCCGGGTCCGCCCGATCATCTACCGGGCCTCGGTGGCCGAGATGGTCGTCCCGTACGGCGATCCGTCGCCCGTGCGGTTCTGGCAGAACTACTTCGACGCCGGTGAGTACTCCCTCGGCAAGGAGGCCAACGCGCTCACTCTGGGCTGCGACTGCCTCGGCGAGATCTTCTACTTCGACGCCACGATCGCCGACGACCACGGCCATCCGCGGCGGCTGCCCCATGCGATCTGCATGCACGAGGAGGACTACGGCCTGCTCTGGAAGCACACCGACATGTACAACCGGTCGTCGTCGGTGCGCCGCCAGCGGCGCCTGGTCATCTCGTTCTTCATCACCGTCGGCAACTACGACTACGGCTTCTACTGGTACCTGTACCTCGACGGCACGATCGAGCTGGAGTGCAAGGCGACCGGGGTGGTCTTCGCCTCCGCCTACCCGGGTGAGGGCTATCCGTGGGCCAGCGAGGTCGCGCCCGGCGTCGGTGCCCCGTACCACCAGCATCTGTTCTCGGCCCGGCTGGACATGATGGTCGACGGGGCCGGCAACGCGGTCGACGAGGTGGATGCCGTGCGTGTGCCGGTGTCGGACGTGAACCCGTACGGAAACGGCTTCACCCGGAAAGAGACCCGCCTGGCGCGAGAAAGCGACGGCGCCCGCCTGGCCGACGGCTCGGTGGGCCGCACCTGGCACATCTCGAATCCTCAGGTGCGCAACGCGGTGGGCCGCCCGGTCGCTTACGCACTGCATCCGGAGGGGCAGCCGACGTTGCTGGCCGATCCGTCGTCGTCGATCGCGCGGCGTGCCGCCTTCACCACCAGGCACCTCTGGGTGACCGCGCAGGACGACACCGAGCGCTACCCGTCGGGCCGTTTCGTCAACCAGAACGCCGGCACGACCGGGATCGACACGTGGACGAAGCAGGACCGCGACATCGACGGTCAGGACATCGTCGTGTGGCACACGTTCGGGCTGACGCACTTCCCGCGGCCGGAGGACTGGCCGATCATGCCGGTCGACTACACGGGCTTCGTGCTCAAGCCGGTCGGCTTCTTCGACCGCAACCCCGCCCTGGACACGCCGTCGCCCCGCGCCGAGGACTCATGTTGCCATCAGTAATTCAGATGCAATGGAGCAACAACATCTGTTGGACAGAACTAAGCGGCGCGGGCGACGATTTCCGCAGCACAACCGGGGAGGTCGGATGCAAGAGGTAGAGGTTCTCGTCGTCGGGGCGGGCCAGGCCGGCGTGGCGATCAGTGAGCACCTGGGCGAGCGCGGCGTGCCGCACCTCGTCCTCGAGCGGCATCGCATCGCCGAGCGCTGGCGCTCCGAGCGGTGGGACTCGCTGGTGGCCAACGGTCCGGCCTGGCACGACCGCTTCCCCGGCCTCGAGTTCGCCGACGTCGCCCCCGACGGGTTCGCCTCGAAGGATCAGGTCGCCGACTACTTCACCGCCTACGCGGAGAAGATCAACGCCCCGATCAAAACCGGAGTCGAGGTTCTTTCCGTACGCCGTCACGACGACCGCCCGGGTTTTCACGTCGACACGTCAGACGGCCCCGTCGACGCCCGCTACGTCGTCGCCGCCACCGGCCCGTTCCAGCGCCCGGTGATCCCGCCGATCGTCCCCGAGAGCGCGGGGCCGGTGCAGATCCACTCGAACACCTACCGCAACCCCGGGCAGCTGCCCGAGGGCGCCGTGCTCGTGGTCGGCGCCGGCTCGTCGGGCGTGCAGATCGCCGACGAGCTGCGCCGCGCGGGCCGCACCGTCCACCTGTCGGTCGGCCCGCACGACCGGCCGCCGCGCAGCTACCGCGGCCGCGACTTCTGCTGGTGGCTCGGCGTGCTCCAGAAGTGGGACGCCGAGACCCCGTCGCAGGGCGCCGAGCACGTCACCATCGCGGTGAGCGGAGCCCGCGGCGGGCACACCGTCGACTTCCGCGAGCTCGCCGCGAGCGGCATCACCCTCGTGGGCATGACGACGTCGTACGCCGAAGGGAAATTGTCTTTCGCGGACGACCTGGAGCGGAACATCGCGAACGGCGACGCCACCTATCTGGCGCTGCTGGACGAGGCCGACGCGTACGTCGTACGCAATGGTCTCGATCTGCCGGAAGAGCCGGAGGCTCGGGTCTCGGGCCCGGCGCCCAAGGCCACAGTGGACGAGCTGGATCTGAGCGGCATCGCGGTCATCGTCTGGGCCACCGGCTACGCCGCCGACTACGGCTGGCTCGAGGTCGACGCCTTCGACGAGAACGGCCGGCCGCGGCACCGGCGCGGCGTGTCGTCCGAGCCGGGCGTCTACTTCCTCGGCCTGCCGTGGCTGTCGCGGCGCGGCTCCAGCTTCATCTGGGGCGTCTGGCACGACGCCCGGCACGTGGCCGACCACATCGTGACCCAGCGCGGTTATCTCGCCTATGCGGAGGCAGCACAGTGAATCCACCCATCGTCGCCGGCGGGCACACCAGGATCCGGCCGTTCAACACGCGCGACACCTATCCGGAGCAGAAGCTCGACAATGATCTGTGCCAGGCGGTCGTCGCCGGGAACACCGTCTACGTACGCGGCCAGATCGGGCAGAACCTCGACACGAGCGAGTCGGTCGGCGTCGGCGACGTGGAAGCCCAGACGGAGCAGGCGATGGCGAACATCGCCATGCTCCTCGAGGAGTCCGGCGCGACGATGGAGCACCTGGTCAAGCTGACCATCTACATCGTGGATCCGCGTTACCGGGAGACGGTCTACCGCACGATCGGACGCTGGACCAAGGGCGTACACCCCATCTCCACCGGCCTGGTCGTCTCCGGCCTGGCCCGCCCCGAGTGGCTGGTCGAGGTCGACGCGATCGCGGTCATCCCGTCATGACGTTCTCGATGCTGGCCACCGACGGCACCGGCGCGATCGGCATGGCCGTCACGTCGTCCAGCCCCGCCGTGGCCGCCCGCTGCATCCACTTGCGCCCCGGCGTCGGCGGCGCCGCCTCCCAGAACGTGACGGATCCACGCCTGGGCACGGCGCTGCTGTCCGCGCTGCACGCCGGCCTCACCGCCGGCGACGCCCTGAACAGCGTCGTGCGCCCGGGCTCACCCTCGGCCGCTCCCGCGCCGCTCCCGGGCACCTCTGCGCCACGCCCGGGCATCTCCGCGCTGCTCCCGGGCACCTCCTCGCCGCTCTCGGGCGACCTCATCGAGTACCGGCAGCTCACCGTCCTCACGCCCGACGGCGAGGGGGCGGCGTTCTCCGGCACGAAGACGCTCGGCGTGCACCACCACCGCGTCGCCCCCGGCGTCGTCGCGGCGGGCAACATGCTCGCCGGCACCGACGTCATCGACGCGGTCGTCGACGGTTTCACCAGCTCGTCGGGCGACCTGGAACTACGACTTCTGGCCGCGCTGAAGGCCGGCCTTGCGGCCGGAGGCGAGGCCGGGTCGCTGCACTCGGCCGGGCTTTCCGTCGTCCGCGAGGTGGCATGGCGCGAGACCGACCTGCGGGTCGACTGGTCGCCGTCTCCCGTCGACGACCTGGCCGCCCTGGTGAAGCTGTGGCTCCCCCAACGCGATGACTATGTTACCCGCGGCCTCGACCCCACCGCTGCCCCGTCGTACGGCGTACCCGGCGATGAGTAAGCAGGCGGCGGCCGCCACCATCGCGGATCTGGCGCCCACCCTCATCGACCTGTCCGAGCGCCTGCACGCCAACCCCGAGACCGCCTGGGAGGAACATCAGGCGGCCCGCTGGGTGCCCGCGCCGTTGGCGGAACGCGGTTTCACCGTCACTCCCTCCTACCTCGGCCTGGAAACAGCTTTCCTTGCGACGTACGGCAGTGGCCCGCTCCGCGTGGGCCTGTGCGCCGAATACGACGCCCTGCCCGGCCTGGGCCACGCCTGCGGCCACAACCTCATCTCGGCCATCGCGGTCGGCGCCGCCCTGGCCCTGGCGCCCTTGGCCGACGAGCACGGCCTGACCATCGAGGTCTACGGCACCCCCGCCGAGGAGGGCGGCGGCGGCAAGATCGAGCTCTTGGAACGGGGCGCTTTCGCCGGCCTGGACCTGGCCATGATGGCCCACCCCGCCCCGGTCGACGTGGCCGAGGCGGCACCGTTCGCGGTCTCCCACTCGCACGTTTCCTACAGCGGCAAGGCCGCCCACGCCGCCGCCTACCCCACGCAGGGCGTGAACGCCGCCGACGCGTTCACCATCGCCCAGGTCGCGATCGGCCTCCTCCGCCAGCAACTCCCCCACTCGGTCCGCGTCCACGGCATCATGACGAACGGCGGCGAGGCCCCCAACGCCATCCCCGCGAAAACCGAGGGCCGGTGGTACGTCCGCGCCCGCACCCTGGCCGAGCTGGCCGAAACCGAGGAGAAGGTCTGGCGCTGCTTCGAGGCCGGCGCCGTGGCCACCGGAGCCACCTTGGACATCACCCCGGAAAGCAAGCCGTACGCCGAGTTCCGCACTTTCGAGCCCGCGCTGGCCGCCTATCGCCGGAACGCCACCGCCCTGGGCCGCGTCTTCGACACCGATTCCCCCGCCCGCCACATGAACCAGGCCTCCACCGACATGGGCAACGTCTCCCAGCTGGTCCCGGCCATCCACCCGTACGTGGGACTCAACTCCCTGCCGGCCCTGAACCACCAGCCGGAGTTCGCGGCCGCCTGCATCGGCCCTGACGCCGAGAAGGCCCTGCTCGACGCCGCCACCGCGTTGGCCTGGACCGCCCTCGACACTGCGAAATGACAGCGCATGGATCGTCGGAGGCGGACCCGGATCACCCCTGGATCAGCTGATCGCCGGCCGGATTGGTCTCCCACCATGTGGCGCGCCGGTGTTTCGTCAGGGTGCCGTTGTGGCGGGCGAACAGGAGGATGTCGCCGTTGAAGCTGAAGGTCGCGTCCTCTGATCCGGTTTCCAGGAGCCGGCGCACCACGGTCAGCATGTTGGTCACCGTGCGCTGTGCGTCCGCGAACTTGTCCAGCCGGAAATTGATCAGAACGTAGGCATCCGGCTCCCACTCCCACGTCCCCTCGTCGGTCTGCACGTCGAAGTAGCCGTGCCGGCCGGCCAGAATCGACACGCCGAAGCCGTACCTCTCCAAATGGTCGGCGGACAGCTGCGGAGCGACACCCAGGGGGCGTTCGTCAGCCTCCGGGAAGGCGCGGGCCGCGACCTGATTGACGGGCGTCTCCCCGGCAAGGATCAGTCGGTATTCGAGAGCCATGGCAGCACTTCCATCGGTCGGTAGGGCGGAAGGTCGACCTGAACGATCTCACCGCCGCTGGTGATCACTTTGACCTCCTTGAGCCCCGGGATGGGCCAGTCGGCGAACTGCCCGCGTAGTGCCGACAGATCCCCACGCCAATCTTCCAGATTCACCAGCACCCGTTGGGTCTGGCCCACCTCGGCCTTGATTTTGACCTCGGTCCAGATGCCGCGGACGGCCTTGTCGGGATTGACGGGCGAGTAGCAGTCGAACACGCGGTCCTCGACGAGATAGTCCGGGGCTTTGCCGGGATCACCCACGTCGCCGGTCTCGCGCCGAGACCGGGCGACTTCGGCCTTCGACGGGTTCTGCCGAACTCGGTAGCCCTGGGCGGCGAGGACGTCGGCAGCCGAGTTCTCCATCTCCAGCGAGCGGCGAACCGTGGCGTCCTGGTCCGGGTCGACGGGGGTTCGGGGACCCTCCGGAACGCCCCCACGCGGGCCGGTCTGCGCGGTGAGCAGATCTTCGGCCGGTGACCTCTGCGCAGCTGGGTGACGGCCTCCGGTGCCGCCGTGCCTGGTCGAGCGACCCGCCCGCGAGACGTCCGCGACAACATCTTGCCCACCGAGAACGCTGTCGGCCCGCGAACTGCCGTGGGGCCTTGCCCGCGCGCCGTCGGGCCGGTCGCCGTCGCCGCCGTGCCCTCTGCTCCGTTGAGGCATTGCGCCCGACCGCCCATCGCTGGTCCGCCGTCAGCTGCCGACGGCCGCCATCGTACGAACCGGTCACCACCGTGGGTCGCGGTCGCCCGTCCATTCCGGCGGGTCGGCACGCACCCATGCGAGGGCGGCCGCGACGTCCACGTCAGCGTCATTGAATTTCGAGGGCAGTGGAATCGGGCCGATGCTTGTAGGAGGCACAGCCCTTCCCGTCGAGACGAGGGCGGCCAGCAGCGACCAGTCATCGCCTACGGGAAGGGGCACCCCTACCACGTCCACTTCTGGAGGGCGGCTCCGGTGCAGGTGACTATCTGGATCTGGGCTCGCTCGGCTGATGATGCGGCAGCCAGGCAGAGGGTGGTTTTCGCGGTGGGGCGGATTGTCTTGTCGGTGCCGAACTGCCACGTCTGGGCCGGGGTGCTATTGCAGGTGTAGATGAAGATGCGCTGGCCCGTCACGAAGTTCTGGCCGGGGATGTCCAGGCAGTTGCCCAGGACGCGCAGGGACTTGTCGTTCGGCAGGCGGGTCATGGCCTGTGCTCTGGTGCCGTTGCAGGTGTAGGTCTGCACATACGTCTTGAGGGTCAGGGAGGAGCCCGGGAGGTCGATGCAGCGGCCGGTGTCGTTCTTCGTCTGGCTCATCAGCGGGTTGGGGCCCTTGCCCACCTGGACCATCTTCGCTACGGACGGGACGCCGTTGGCGTCGACCACGAAGAGCATGTAGTAGCCGGGTGGGGCCACGCCGCCGTTCGGTGGGCCGGTGACCGTCAGCGCCGTACCGGAAACCGTGTATTTCAACGGGATGTAGCGCTGACCCTGGTCGATGCCGTGGGTGACGTCGCCCAGGCCGACCAGGCCCACCTTGCGGATGGCGGCCGCCTGCGGGGTGGTGACCGTGAAGTTCGTGCCGATGCCGACCGTGGCCGGGGCGGCGGAGATGACCGGGCGGTCGGCCAGGGCGCCGCTGCCGTCCTTCTTGTACAGGTACGGCGGCGTGAAGTATTCGATGTTCTTCTCCAGGTATCCGGCGGCCATGCAGGCGCCGCAGATGCCGCCGCCGCCGGTCATGACCCGGCCGTCGGGGAGCAGGGCCGCCGTCGAGTGGTACTGGCGGATGCGGCCGGCGCCGGCCAGCACCGACCATTGGCCGGTCACCGGGTCCCAGCGGTCGGCGGTCGTGATGGCGTGGGCGAGGTCGACGTTCGCGTTGACCGCCGAGTTCGTCATGCCGCCGGTGGCCAGGACCGAGCCGTCGGCGAGCAGGGTGGCGTTCAGCTGGCGGCGGCCGGTCGACAGGGAACCGGTCGGGGTGGTCGACGGGAACATGGTGGCGCCGGTGCTCATCACCACCGCCGTCTTGGTGGGGACGTTGGCCGTGCCGCCCTCGGTCATGTTGCCGCCGCCGACGACGACGGTCTTGCCGACGTCGTACGTGGCGAAGCTTCCGTAGTCGCGGAACATGCCGTCGCGGTTGCCGGTGGCCGTGATGATGCCGATGCCGGACGTGTTGACCGTCCAGCCCGTCGTGTACGGGCCGATGACCCCGAGCTGCGTGTCGGGGCGTGAGCCCATGAAGGCGTAGAGCCGGGAACTGTACTTGGTGAATCCGGAAAGGGCGCGAATGGCCCCGTTCGCCTGATAGACCTCACTGGTCGCGGGGCCGCCGCCGACAATGACATGTTCGCCGTTGGCCGTCTCCGCCAGTGCCGGGTACCACCGGGCCGCGGCCATGTCATTGCCGCGGGTCCACGTTTCGTTCTGCCAGTCGAAGACGTGGGTTTGAACGGTGCCGTCCAACTGGGCGTTCGCATTTCCGCCGGCGACGAGGATATTACCGTTGGCGAGGTGGGCGAAACCGGCGCAGAAGATGTTCGAGCCCTGCAGATCGACCCGCTTGTACGTGTCGTCGGCCGGGTTCCAGACCATCGCGCGGGTGAAGCTGTGGTCGGGGTACGACTCGCTCGAGTTGTCGCCGACCGAGTCCCAGACCAGCAGTTTCCCGTTCGGCAGCACGGCCGTGAAGACCGGCACGACCGCCGTGTCCAGCACCGCGCCCCACGAGCCGGACAGCCCGGGGTCGGCCGCGATGTTGGCCTTTTTCGTCGCCGTTCCGGGCCGCACCCCGGTCGACCGCTGAATGCGGGCCGCATTGTCGGCGGTCTGCCGCTCGATGACGCTCATCGGGGTTCCGGCCAGATCCTCGGCCATATGTTCCTGCGAATCGTCATGCGCGTGCACATGATCGGGAACATGTCCAGTAGCGGGTGTCACGTGAAATATGAATGTACCCAACAGCACCGATACGGAGAAAACAGCAAGGCGCCCACGCATGACAAAGCCCCTTCCCCCGAACAATCGAAAGAGTGGCTCACCTTAACCCCCCGTTAATACACTCTTCAATGTCTCAACCCCCGAGATTTGGTTGCATCGCACAGCCTGTCCGGCTAACGCGCGATGGCCGATCATCCTAGGGTGCACTTTTGACTCGAACGAGGAAAGTTCGGGCAGGATCTTCGAAAGCCATGGACCTCCGAGCGAAAGTGGCCCACGATATTCACCATCCTGAATCACGGCTGTAACCGGGGAGCGCCGATGAAACGACTGCTCGTGGGTGCCCTGCTAGTGGGAACTTTTGCCGCGGCGCCGGCCTATGCCGCCGCCGACCCGCCGCAAGAACCCGGAGTCACGCTCCGGACGTACGACATCGGCACGGCGATGAGCCGGGTCTGTGAGCTCAACCCCGGCCAGACCCCCAATGTGGACAAGCTGATGCCCACGGTGGACTGGTCGACCACCGATCAGTTCGGGCTGGGCGACAACTTCGTCACCCACGCGCTGGCCAACCTCACGGTGCCGGCCACCGGGCAGTACGCCTTCCGGCTCGTCAGCGACGACGGCTCGAAGCTGTTCGTCGGCGACACACTGCTCATCGACCACGACGGGCTGCACGACGTCGAGCCACCCGGCGAGGGCACGATCGAGCTGACCGCCGGCGTCTACCCGATCCGCGTCGAGCACTTCGACCGCGACGGCGGCCAGCGCCTCACCCTGTCGTGGAAGACGCCGGGCGCCAACGATTTCGCCGTGGTGCCGGCCAGCGCGCTCAGCACCGACGCCGGCGTGGTGCGGGTGACCGCGCCCGGCCGCAAGGAGTGCACCTCCGGCACCGACACGCCGGGCGACGGCCTTCCCCTGACCGCCGTCAACCCGGGCTACGACCTGAAGAACCTGCGCCCGCCGGGCTTCGAGCCGCAGGTGACCGGCATCGCGTGGCGGCCGGACGGCAAGATGGTCCTCTCCACCTGGGGCGGCTCGGACAAGGTGGCCGGCGAGGTCTATCTGGTCACCGGCGCGACCGGGCCGGGCCCGGTGACGTACAAGAAAATCGCCGAAGGCCTGAAAGAGCCCATGGGTATCGCCGTCGTCGACGGCCTGGTCTACGTGTCGCAGAAACACGAGCTGACCGAGCTGCGGGACACCAACGGCGACCAGGTGCTCGACGCGCGGCGCACGGTGGCGGTGTGGCCGTTCGGCGGCAACTTCCACGAGTTCGCGTTCGGGCTGCTGTACAAGGACGGCTACTTCCATCTGAACCTGTCGGTGTCGATCAACCTGGGCGGCGCGACGACCGACCCGCAGCCGGTCGGCGGGCGCGGCACGAGCATCGTGGTCAACCGCAAGACCGGTCAGGTCACCACTGTCGCCGGCGGCCTGCGCACGCCGAACGGCATCGGCTGGGGTGACAACGGCAGCATCTACGTCACCGACAACCAGGGCGGCTGGCTGCCCTCGTCCAAGCTGATCAAGATCGAGAAGAACGCGTTCTACAACCACTACACCAACCCCGACGGGCCGTACGACGCTCAGCCCGTGACCCGCCCCGTGCTGTGGCTGCCGCAGAACCAGATCGCCAACTCCCCCAGCACGCCCGTCCTGCTCAAATCCGGGCCGTACAAGGGCCAGTTCGTCATCGGCGACGTCACCTACGGCGGGTTGCAGCGCGCGTACCTGGAGAAGGTGAACGGCCAGGAGCAGGGCGCGGTCTTCCGGCACACGCAGGGCCTCGAGGCCGGCGTCAACCGGGTCTCGCTCGGCCCGGACGGCTCGCTCTACCTCGGCGGCCTCGGCGCCGACGGCAACTGGGGCCAGGAGGGCAAACTCCGCTTCGGCCTGCAGAAGCTCACGCCGAACGGCAAGAACGTCTTCGACATGAAGACCCTCAAGGCGACGCCGACCGGGTTCGCCATCGAGTACACCAAGCCGCTGTCGGACGAGACAATCGCGAAACTGCCGACGGCGTACGGCATCGAGCAGTGGCGTTACGTCCCGACCGCGCAGTACGGCGGGCCGGAGGTCGACAAGGAGACGCTGAAGGTGACCGGGGCCAAGGTCTCGGGCGACCGCAAGACGGTCACGCTCACCGTGGAGGGCCTGCGCCGCGACCGCGTCGTGCACCTGCGCTCGCCGCGCCCGTTCGCGGCCCGCGACGGTGAGACGCTGTGGAGCACCGAGGCCTGGTACACGATGAACGAGGTGCCCGGCTCGCAGAAGCAGGAGGTCTTCTACGAGGCCGAGGAGGGCTACCGCGAGGGCAGCGCGTCGCTCGCGACCGACCACCGCGGCTTCTCCGGCATCGGCTTCGTGGCCGGCTTCGGCAACCTGAACGCCTCGACCACCACGCACGTCACGGTCGGCAAGACCGGCGACTACGCGGTCGGTCTGCGCTACTCCAACGGCCCCAACCCGTTCAGCGGCACCAAGACGGTCAGCGTGCACGTCAACGACCGCAAGGTGAAGCAGGTGTCGCTGCCGTCCACGGTCACGTGGGACGAGTGGGCGACCGCGACCGAGACGCTGCGCCTGAACAAGGGCGTCAACAAGATCCAGTACCGGGTGGACGCCCTCGACACCGGGCACGTCAACCTCGACCTGATCAGCGTGCGCGAGCCCGGCCAGCGCATCGTGCTCTTCGACGGCAAGGGCCTCGACAACTGGCAGCACACCGACGGGCGGCGGCCGCAGTGGCCGGCGGTCGCGGGCAACGCGGTCGAGGTCTGCTGCGGCGACCTGCGCACCAAGGAAGCGTTCGGCGACTACAAGCTGCACGTCGAGTTCAAGGTGCCGCTGCTGCCGCCGGACGTGACCGGGCAGAACCGCGGCAACAGTGGCGTCTACCAGCAGGAGCGTTACGAGATTCAGATTCTTGACTCGTACGGCGACACGACGCTCGACAACAACGAGGCCGGCGCGATCTACACCGTCAAGGCGCCGGACGTGAACATGGCGACGCCGCCCGAGACGTGGCAGAAGTACGACATCACGTTCCGGGCCGCCCGCTACGACGCCGACGGCAAGAAGACCGAGAACGCCCGGGTCACCCTCGTCTGGAACGGCAAAACCGTGCACCAGAACGTGGAGATCCCGAACGGCACCGGCGGCAACATCCCGGAGGGGCCGGCTACGGGCTCGATCCGTCTGCAGGACCACGGCAACAAGGTTCAGTACCGCAACGTGTGGATCGAGCCGCTCTCAGGAGGTGTACAGGTTGGGTGACTAGGGTTCCGGGCTGAGGGGAGTACCTCGCTCAGAGCGCTGCGGTCATCACGGACGTCCCGGTACGTCCCCGTACGCTCGCCCGTGCTCTAGCGGGTGAGGGAGACCTCGGACGATGACGTATGTCCGAGGAGGCCTTCCCCGATGCTCGAATCCATCGCTTCTCCGCAGCTGTGGGCGATCAGCGTCTTGGTGCTGGTCGCCCTGCTGGCGGCCGACTTCTGGGTCACCCGCAAGCCGCACGACGTGGCGATGCGCGAGGCGGTCGGCTGGTCGGTCTTCTACCTGACCTTGCCGGCCGTCTTCGGCCTGGTGCTGTGGTGGGCGTACGGCAGCCGCCCGGCGATCGAGTTCTACACCGGCTTCGTGGTCGAGAAGTCCCTCTCGGTCGACAACCTGTTCGTCTTCATGCTTCTGCTCGGCGCCTTCGCCGTACCGACCGCTCTGGCCCAAAGGGTCCTGCTGTACGGCATCGCGGGCGCCCTGGTCCTGCGGGGTGTCTTCATCGCCCTCGGCGCCGCCGTCCTCCAGGCCGGCACGTGGGCGTTCCTGCTGTTCGGCGCGGTGCTGCTGCTGACCGCGGTGAAGGTGATGCGGGACGCCGCCCGCGACGAGGCCCACGAGATCGACATCGATCAGATGCGCAGCGTACGGCTGATGCGCCGCTTCTTCCCGGTGACCAGGGACTACCGGGGCTCCAAGCTGGTCGTCCGCGAGGCCGGCCGCCGCGCCCTGACCCCGCTGGCCGTGGTCGTGGTCGCCGTCTTCATGACCGACATCGTCTTCGCGGTCGACTCGGTCCCGGCCGTCTACGGCGTGACCGAGGACCCGTACCTGGTCTTCGCCACGAACGCGTTCGCGCTGATGGGCTTGCGGGCCCTCTACTTCGTGCTGCGCAACGTCCTGGACAAGCTGCGCCACCTCGACTACGGCCTGGCCATCATCCTGGCCTTCATCGGCGTCAAGCTCGTCCTGCACTGGGCCCACGGCATCTGGCCCTCCCTGCCCGAGGTCCCGACCCTGGCCTCCCTCGGCTTCATCGCCCTGACCCTGCTCACCGTCACCCTGACCAGCCTGGCCGCCAACCGCCGCGACGCGGCCAAGGAACTGGTCAGCCGCTGAAGGTGAAGGCCAGGCGGGCCTGGGCGGCCCGGTATTCCGCCGAAGGGCGGACGGCCGGACCGCAGCTGGCCGAGCCCAGGCCGGTGACGCCGGCCGCCAGGTGGACCCAGAGGAGGTTGCCCTCGGTCAGGTCGTCGGCGTGCCGGGCCTTTTCGAGCTGGGTGGTCGACCACGGGCGTACGGCCAAATCGAACGGTTTGTCGCCCTCGATATGCAAGTCGCCGTCGGGGCTGGACAGGGTCAGCCGGCTCACCGCCGAGCGGTTGCCGTTCTCCTGCGGCACCACGTACGGCGTCTGGGCCTCCCGGACCGTCATGCCGTACCGCCCGTGCCGGACGGCGGCCCGCGAGTCGGGGTAGCTCTCCCCCGGGCCCAGGCCCAGCCAGTCCAGCCACACCGAGCCGGGCGCGGGCGTTCGCAGGGCCAGCGCCACCCCCAGCCGCGGCAAGGGCAGCCGCCATTCGCCGCGACGGTCGATGTCCACCTCGAGCCGGTACGCCTCGCCGGCCGCCGCCCAGCGGTATTCCACGTCGAAACCGCTGTCCAGGCCGGGCGGCCCGTAGTGGACCCGCCGGCGCCACCACGTCTCGTCCGACCGCTCCTCGACGGTTCGCGCGACGAGCTGGTGCAGCCCGGCCGTACGCCATCGCTCCTCCAGGGAGGCACGGTCGTTCTCGGTCGGCGCCCGCCAGGCGTCCAGGGTGAGGGACGCGATCGGGAACGGCCCGAGCTTCGCCGGTCTCGCCGGCTTCAGCGACCCGATGGCGGCCGGTGCGGCGGGAGCCGGTCGCTGCACGAAGGCGATGTCGCCCGCCGTCACGGTCAGGCCGGGGCCCGGCGGAAGCGGGACGCGCCGGGAGGACAGCGGGCCGACCGCCGGCACGTCGAGAACGCCCTCGTCGATCACCATGTCGTCGGCCGACAAGGACCAGCCGAAGACCACCTTTTCGGTGCTGGTGAAGCTCCACCGGTTCTCGACGACGAGCTCATCACCGTCCATCCGCAGGCGCACTGGCGCGATCACCGCCGCGAACTCGGCCAGGCCGGGCGACGGCGCCCGGTCCGGCAGCACGAGCCCGTCGATGACGAAGGAGCCGTCGTGCACGGTCTCGCCGAAGTCGCCGCCGTACAGGCCCTTCTCGCCCAGGCCGTGGTCGATCCACTCCCAGATGAAGCCGCCGGCCAACCGCGGATGGGCGTCGATGACGGCCTCGTATTCGGCCAGCCCGCCCGGTCCGTTGCCCATCGCGTGCCCGTACTCGCACATGATCATCGGAAGGCCGCGGCGGCGCCGGTCACGGGCCGGGTCGGCCAGCGCCGGCTCCTCGCCCCGGCCGATCGCCGCCAGCTCGTCGTAGCCCGGGTACATCCGGCTGTAGACGTCGACGCTCTCGCAGTCGGCGTCCCCTTCGTAGTGGACCGGCCGGCTCGGATCCCGCTCCGCGGTCCAGCGGGCGTTGGCGGCCAGGTTGCGGCCCCAGCCCGACTCGTTGCCGAGCGACCACATGACGACGCCGGCCGCGTTCTTGTCACGCTCCACCATGCGCCGCATCCGGTCGAGGTAGACATCGGCCCAGGCCGGGTCGTCCGACGGGTTGCCGCGCCAGTCGACCAGCGAGAAGCCGTGCGTCTCGATGTCGCACTCCTCGACGACGTAGAGGCCGTGCCGGTCGCACAACTGGAGGAAGTACGGGTCGGGCGGGTAGTGGCTGGTCCGTACGGCGTTGATGTGGTGTTGCTTCATCAGCGCGACATCGCGCTCCATCGCCTCCCGCGACACGGCCCGGCCGCACTGCGGGTCGAAATCGTGCCGGTTGACGCCGCGGAACACCAGCGGCGCCCCGTTGAGCAGCAGGCGGCCACCCTCGACGCTCACGGTCCGGAAGCCGATGTCGAGCGAGACGGTCTCGGCGTCGGTGCTGACTTCCAACCGGTACAGCTGTGGGTTCTCGGCCGACCACGGTTGAACCTCGGTCAGCGGCGAGGACAGCTCCCATCGCACCGGCCGGGTACTGGTCGCCTCCACGCTCAGCGTGCCGCCGCCCTTGATATGGTCGTAGCCGGCCACGACCCGTACATCATCAATGCCCCCGTCCGGCCGATGCAGCAGCGCGACCGACCGGAAGATGCCGGACAGCCACCACTGGTCCTGATCCTCGAGGTAGCTGCCGAAACTCCACTGGTGCACCCGCACCGCGAGAACGTCGTCGCCGCCGGTCAGCAGGCCGGTCACGTCGAACTCGACGGTCAGCCGACTGCCCGAGGAGGTCCCGGCCGAGACACCATTGACCCACACCTCGAACCACGAGTCGACACCATCGAACCGCAGCAGCACCCGCCCGCCGTCCCACTCCTCCGGCCGGCGCACGACCCGCCGATATTCGCCGGTCGGATTAGCCTCCGGCACCCGCGGCGGGTCGATGGGAAAGGGAAAACGCACATTGGTGTACGCCGGTGAGCCGTACCCGTAAAGCTGCCAGTGCCCGGGAACCGGGATCTCGTCCCAGCCCTCACCCGGATCGGCCGGCGCCCGGCCGGTTTCCGCCGTCGGTGACCACGCGAAACGCCACAGCCCGTCGAGGGACAGGACACCGGCGTCCGTCGCCAGCCGAGCCCGTGCGGGCGCCGCGCCGGTGGGCGGCGCGATGATCTCGTATGCGGCGGTCATAGCATCGTTTCTACGCTGCCGGAGGTCATCCGGGCTATGTTGCGGTGATGGGAAGATTCACCCGGGTGGCCGGTCTCGCCGCGGACGTCGCGCTGGGACTGCCGGGCCGGCGCCTTCGGCCAGCTGTTCCCGGCGCCGTTGGCCCGCCGCGGCTTCCAGGTCCTCGTGCAGGCCACCCGCGGCACGTTCGGCTCCGGCGAGCAGTTCCGCCCATTCACCACCGAACGCGACGACGGCCTGGCCACTGTGGATTGGCTGCGGAAGCAGCCGTGGTGCGACGGGCGGATCGCGATGGTCGGCGGCAGCTACTTCGGTCACACCCAGTGGGCGGTGGCGCCGTACGCCGACCCGCCCCTGACGTGCGTCTCGCCCCACATCACCTCGGCCAACGTGACAACCGGCTGTTCTATGTGGACGGCGCACCGCAGATCCACACGGCGCTGAGCTGGTCGGCGCAGATCGGCCGCCAGGAGCGCTCGTTCCCGTTCCCCGACCCCCGCGTGAAGGGCCGCGTCCACCGGGCGCTGCGCCGATCGCCGTTGCAGGCCGCCGATGTGGCGGTCGCCGGTGCGCCCGTGCCGTTCTGGCGCGACTTCGTGGCGGCGTCTGGTCCCAGGCCGACCACGACACGGCCGATCTGACCCGGATGCCGCCGGTCAGCACGGTCACCGGCTGGTGGGACCTGTTCCTGGCCGGCAACCTGGCCGACTACGCGGCTCTGCGCGCGGCCGGCGTGCCCGCCCGCCTCGTCGTCGGCCCGTGGCTGCACGGCGAGCCCGGCGAGTTGCGCACCATCGTCCGTACGGACGTCGCCTGGCTCGAACACCACCTCCACGGCGGCCCGGCCCCGTCCGGCCCACCGGTCCGGGTCTACTTGCTCGCGTTCGAGGAGTGGCCGCCGCCCGCTGCCCCATCCGACTTCTACCTGCAAGGCGGCGGCGGCCTCGGCCCGTCACCGGATTCGTCGGGCCCGAGTCGCTTCACGTACGACCCGGCCGACCCCACCCCGACCGTCGGCGGCCCCTTGTTGCAGCCACCCGGCAAGCAGGCCGACAACGCTGCCGTCGAGTCCCGCCCCGACGTCCTGGTCTTCACCGGCCCCGCCCTCTCGTCACCGCTCGACGTCGTGGGCCCGGTTCGCGCCACCATTCACGTCCGAACCTCACTGCCGTACGCCGATGTCTTCGTCCGCCTGTGCGACGTCGACGAGAAGGGCGTCTCCCGCAACGTCGTCGACGGCATCCGCCGCCTGACCCCGCCGTCCGTCAGCCCGGTCGAGGTCGAGCTGTTCCCCACCGCCTACCGTTTCCGCCCCGGCCACCGCCTGCGCGTGCAGGTGAGCGCTTCGCCAGCAACATGGGCACGGACGAGCCGTTCGGAACCGCCGTCCGGGGCCTCAAGAACCACTTCGAGGTCTTCCACGACGAGCAGCACCCGTCCCACATCACCCTGCCCACGCTGTGATCCCGGCCCGGGTGCGCGCGGTCAGCGCCCTTGCAACGGGGCCGGCCCCGCCGCTCCGTCGTCGGCGCCGGCATCAGCTCGGCCGGCCGAGCCGGGTGAACGACAGGGCGAAGACGGTCGAGGCGAGCCAGCCGAGAATCGTGCACAGATTGAGCACCCACTCCAGCAGCCGGCCATCGTGCTCGGAAACCGGATACCAGGTGGAGCGCTGGTGCAAGTCGATCAGCGGCACCACGGTGTCGACGGCGTAGAAGAAGGGATTGAGGCAGCGGACCTTTCCATCACCGCAACGACCCGGCACGGCCTGCGACCCCGGCCCGGGCCGCGCACCCGATGGTGCGAAGACCAGCGCGTTCTGGTCGCTGGCGCGCATCTGCGCCTGAACGGCAGGCAGGCTGACCAGGACGGTAACCGCGGCGATCAGCATCAGTAGCAGGTAGACCGCCCGCTGTGGCCGAAACCCGTACCGGACGGTCACATCCTGGAGGAAGTCGAAGAATCGGTGCGGCGTGTTTCGGAAAGACCGCGCGTGTCTGCGCTGGGCGATCAGCACAGCTTCCGCACCGTCGCGGTCGCCGGCCGAACGGAGCACTGCGGCCAGGTGCTCCCAGGCACGCGGGTCATAAGGCCGCATGCGCGACAGCCAGGCGATGCGGGTGCCGGCGTGCCAGATCGCTTCGCCCCCGGCCTGACCAGCCGCGAACCGCTCGTAGGCGAAACCGCCGATGAAGGAGTCGCAGGGCCAGTCATTGACCGGATCATCGGCGAGATAGGACGTGGTCGTGCCCGTGAAGTCGGCCGTTCCCTGGACGAGCCGCCAGCCAAGGTCGACGCCCCCTCTGACGTCGGCGAATCGGGCTTCGAACGCGGCGCCCCGCGGAGTCGGTGTGTGCTGGGGCCCGGAGCGCTACACCATGGTGGCGCCATCGGTGCGCAGCCTGCCGTCGACAACGGCACGCTTGACGTCGACCAGTCCGACGGAGTGGAAGCGGCCAGGCCCCGACACTGCACGTCACCGGCCACCTTCAGACCGACGGCGCTCACGCCGCGCCGGTCCAGCGGCTTCGCCACAGTGGCGTACTCCATGGTCAGTGGACCCTCGATCCGGGCGTTGTCCAGGCGCACCGTGCCCTCGACCGAAAGCCCGGGCGCATGGAGGTCGCCCTCCACGATGGTCTGCTTCAGGTCGAGCGCGAGGTCGCCTTCGTTCCACACGGCACCGGCCAAACGGACTCCACCGTGAAGCCGGGCACCCGGCATCAGAAGCCCGCCGCGCACCACGGTGTCGCCTTCCATCACCAGCGATCCCTGAACGCTGAGTCGCGGCCCGAGCAGGAAGGTGCGGCCGCCGGTTGACTCGACGGTGTAGAACTGCCCTCCCCGGCCCGTCGGTGGGGCGGACAGGTCAGCACCGCGGATGAGCATCTGTCCATGAATCGTGGTGTGTGACATCTCGATTCGGCCGCGGAGCCGGCACCGCGCCAGTGTGTGGGGCGCATTCATGAGGAAGAGGCTGTTGCCGATGACCGCCTCGTTGAGGTCCAGCGCTCGACCGTCCTGCGGCAGGAGCTCGACACCGATCAGACCCAGCGACCCGGCCAGATGCATGGCCGGCAGACGAATCTCACCGGTGGCCCGGACATCCTCGATCCTGATGTTCCCGGCGATCCGCATCCGATCCGCGTGAATGGCACGGCCGGTCGCCGGCAGGATCTGGGTACCGACGGCAAGGAGGTTGCCGCCGATCTCGGCACCGGTGAGCCAGACGCCGGCGGAACGATTACCGCTTCCGCCGGCGCGGGTCTCGCCTCGGATCACCATGCCGGACAGGACCAGGTTGTGCGCGATCTCCGCGCCCAGGGCGATCAGTCCGGGCAACTCGTTCCGGCTGCCCTTCCGGAGATCTGTGGTGATCGCCAGATCGTGCAGGCGGGCCCCTTCCACGTTCACCGGATCGGTGAAGTCACAGTCTTGGAAACGCAGAGCGACGCTGATGGTGAACGCCCGCAAATCGAGTGGGCCGGTGATCCGCGCGCCGGCCAGTCGCACACCGAACGGGTCCGCCTTGTCGGCGGCCAGGCAGGCGGCCCGGATGTCGCTCGCCGCCACCTCCGCGCCCGCACAGTTCACACCACGCTGAGCCCGGGACGCTGCGAGCACCTGGGCGGCGAAGTCTTCATTCGGCTCAAGCGGCACCCATTCACGCTCGTTCACCCAACCCACAGTAGAGGCCGCGTATGACCCCGTTAAAGTCTCGGCGTGACGACGCGATTGCCCGAGGCCGAGATAGGCCCGGAGCTGCACCTCTCTCTGCAAGGCCTGCTCAGAGACTGTTTCCCCGGCTATCCGGAGCGAAGCTATTTCAAAATCCCACCCCATTTCCGGTACGTCGTCACGGACGGCACCACGGTGCGGGCGCAACTCGGGGTCGAGCTGCGCGTCATCCGGGTGGGCGACCAGATACTCCGTACGTTCGGGGTGGTGGATCTTTGTGTCCGCGAGGACAGCCGCGGACAAGGCCTGGCGAGCCGCCTGCTGGACGAGGTGACCGGCTACGCCGCCGCCTGCGGCATGGACTTCGTCATCCTGTTCGCCGACGACGACAGCCTCTACGGTCGTCACGGCTTCACGCGGGTCGACAACCCACTCAGCTGGGTGAAGATCAACGACCATCGCGTGATCGGCCTGGCCCAGGCGGTGACCCCACACGAGCTGATGGTCCGCCCGGTGAGCGGCGCCGCCTGGCCGGCCGGCGAGATCGACCTGCTCGGTCACGTCTTCTGAGGAGCCCCGGACCGGTGGTCCGGGGCTCTCCCCCCACGAGTGAAGCTCAGGGCGCGTAGCAGATGCTGGAGCCGGGGAGCCGGTGCTCGAAGACCTTCGTGACCGGGCTACCGGTGCTCGGCATGTCGAACGTGGTCCTGATCCGGGCTACGTACGTGAGGTTCGTGTGGCAGTAGGCGCCGGTCGAGTAGCCGTATTGCCGGCTGGCGGGGCACTGGGCGCCGCTGGCGATGCGGCGGCCACACGCCTGGGTCGTCGAGGTGGAGTGGGCGTCCGGGTTGGACGGGACGGTGTTCGTGGCGTAGATCGTGACGGTCTGCTTGATGCCCGCGCACCGCACCGGGTCACCGCCCGTGGCCTGGCAGAGCGACGCGCCGAGCGTCTGCACGGCGAGGTCCCCCGAGCTGTTCCAGAACACATTGAAGTCCACGCACTGTACGGCCTGACGGACACCCTCGGTGAAGGCGACTTGGCACTTGTGCCCGCGCGCCGTCGCGCTCGCCTGCGTCTGAATCTCGAACACGGACGCGAGCACCACGAGCAGTACGGCCACGGCCCGCGGAAGCGACCGGGAGATCGAACTGGTTGACATGAACTGCCTTTCTGGCGGTTCCAGCAATGACCGCCACAGCCCACCACTCCCATCACCCGTCCGGGGACGTCCTGAACGCCCCCGCACTGTCCGGAACTGTTCCGAACAGCCGAACGGACACCAACGCTCGGCGCACGTGACCACGCGATCGAGCGACACCGCCGGCACAACCGGCGCTGCACGATGGTGGGATGACGGCAGAGCCACCACCGGACCGGCACGACAGGCCGCCGCGCTCGTGCTGACCTTGCTCACGGGACTGGCGGGCGGCATGGCGGTCAACTTGCTCACCGACGACACTGGTCATCGCGGCTTCGCTGTAGTGGCCGGGCTGGTGGCCGCGGTCACCGTCAGCGCCTGGCTCAGGAAGGTGTACCGCATCGCCGCGGCCGCCCTGTTCGTCGTGCCGTTCATCTACCTCCTGACGGTTTGGCTGTTGTCGGACGTCCTCATGTTTCTCACGGGGAGCCGCGCCGCGGCGTTGGAGACACTGCTTCTCGTGGTCCTTGTGGGCTCCGGTGGGGCGCGGGCCGAGCTGACTGTCCTCGGATGGACCCGCCCGGCGAGTCTGGCGCTCGCCGTGGCCGGCGGCCCTCCTCGCGAGCCGACGGTCGGCGCCGCGGAAAAGTGTCGTAGCCCGTCCGTATGATCGCGACCGCTCGATGTGAGCGATGGTCATACGGGGAGGCTCCACATGAGAATGGCCCGGCTTGTCATGGCCGTGCTGGCGGCGCTGACGGTCCTCGCGGTTCCTGCGGCGGCGCGGGCCGCTTCCGGCCCGCAGATCGACTATGCGACCAGCGAATTCGAGGGGAACACCGGCGTCCTGCTCGTCGGCATCCGGTCGGCCGACGGGGTTTCCCGGGTGCACGCCGACGTCAAGGACACCACCGGCAAGGTTGTCGCCTCCAGCGACTCCTTCTGGCGCTACCGCGGCGAACCCGAGGACGCGACCCAGGTCTGGGCCACGCAGGAGCCGTTCATCCTGCCCCAGATGGGCAACTACCCGGTCGACGTCGAGGTGACCGACACCAACGGTGTCACCACCCGGGTGGCGAATGCCGGAAATCTGTCCTACGTGGTCGTGACGTACATCGACTCGGTCACGCTCAAGCCGGCCGCGGCGACGTACGACAAGCGGTCGGTGACCGTGACCGGCGTGCTCAAAGGCCGCCAGCCCGGCACGATGGAGATCCGCCGGGTCGCCGGCGCGCCGATCTCCCTGTTGAACACCAACTGGCAGGAGACGACCACCGGCGCCGACGGCAAGTTCACCGCCGAGGTGCCGATCGCCGACGGCGACCGCAACATCTTCATCAATTATGGGTACGACCCGGCCCACCCCCACCACCTGTCGTCGTCCTACGACACGCCGGTGATCACGATCAAGCCGCGCGCGACCAGGGTGACCGCGACGCTCTCGGCCAAGAAGGTGAAGGCCGGCGAGCCGGTCACCGTCACCGGCACGGCCACCTGGAACACGCCGGACGGCTGGGCGCCGGTCTCCGCCGGCCGGGTCGGCCTGGCCTCGTGCGACACCCAGGACTACTGCACCGACCTCGGCAGCATGCCGGTCGCCGCCGGCGGCACGTACTCGCTGACCGCGACCCCGTACGCGAGCACGACCCTGCGCGTCTCCTACTCGGCGCCGGACCGGCCGGACGGCTACCCGGACCCGTACGTGGCCCACAGCCGGCGAGACACTGCGATCGTCGTCCTTCAGCCGTCGTCGATCGCCGACTTCACGGCCGCGCGCGAGGCGGACGGTGCGGTGTACCTGCACGGCCACGTCGCCTTTCCCGGAAACCTGACCCCGGGCACCATTCCGGTCGAGTTCCAGTTCTCCGAGACCGGCACCGGCGACTGGCTCACCATCGGCGACGACGACCAGTCGTACTGGGACGGCACCGGCTACGAGTTCGACGGCCGGCTGACCGAGACCCGGTCCGGCTGGTGGCGAGCGCGGTACCCGGGCGACCCGGCCAACTTCCAGGCCGCGGCGAGCAAGAAGGTTTTCGTGCAGTGACGGTGCGGGGTCCCCGGGATGCCCGGGGACCCCACAGCCGCACCTCGCCATTCGACAGTGGACTGTCGGTCCCGTATCTTGAACCGCCGATGAGACAGCAACACCACAAGCGAATCGTGGTTCTGGACGGGCTCCGGCTGATGGCCGCCGTCATGGTGGCGTTCTACCACTTCGCCGGGCGCAACGACGTCGTCGAGGCGTGGGGCGCCCCACCCCGGACCGCCGTGACCAGTGTTCACAGCGCCTCGGCGTACGGGTGGCTCGGGGTCGAGCTCTTCTTCATGATCAGCGGGTTCGTGATCTGCATGAGCGCGTGGGGACGCGACACCGGCTCGTTCATCCGGTCCCGGTTCATCCGGCTGTTCCCCGCCTATTGGCCCGCCGTGCTGATCACCGCCGCCGTCGTCGGCCTCTGGCCGATCGTCGCGCAGCCGCTTCGGCTCAGCGACGTGCTGCTCAACCTGACGATGTTGCAGTGGCCGCTCGGCGTGAACGGGGTCGAGGGCGTCTATTGGACGCTGTGGGTCGAGGCCCGGTTCTATCTGCTGTTCGCCCTGCTCCTGTGGCGTGGGCTCACCCTGAGAGGCGTCATGTGGTTCGGCTACGGCTGGCTGCTGGCGTCGGTCATCGCCCACAACAGCCGCGAACCGTTGCTGAACATCGTGTTCCAGCCCGACTACGCGCCGCTGTTCGTGGCCGGTATCGCCTTCTACCTGATCCACCGGTTCGGCCCCGACCTGAAGCTGTGGGGCCTGGTGGCCGCGTCGTACCTGATGGCGCAGCACAACGTGATCGCCCGCATCGCGCACACCGAGAAGACCAACATCAAGGGCCCTCTTTCCGACACGGTCGGCATTCTGCTCATCACCGTGTTCTTCGCCCTGCTGGCGGCGGTCGCGCTGGGCTGGACGTCGCGCATCCGGTGGCGTGTGCTGACCACGGCGGGCCTGCTCACCTACCCGTTCTATCTTCTGCACCAGAACATCGGCTACCTCGTCATCTACGCGACCCGGGACTGGGCGCCCCACTGGCTCGTGCTGGCCGGCACGGTCGCCTTCATGCTGCTGATCGCCTGGCTGGTTCACAGGTACATCGAGCGGCCGCTGGCCGCCTATCTCCGCCGGCGCCTCAACCCGCGACCGGCGCCGGAGACCGCCGTCACGCAGGAGATCCCCCACGTCATGCCGCACCACTATCCGGGCCGGCACCCAGACCTGAACGAGCCCTCGCTGGTCACCGTCCCCGACGGGAGCCGCTCGGCGGGCGGGTAGTGACGAGGTTGGAGGGGCCGCCGGGACTGTCATGCCTATGACGAGCGTCGCCTTACTGATCGTCCGATCGCTGGCGGGCCATGACGGGTGCGGGTCCGGTTTGGCCGCTTGGTCCGGGCTGGGCGAGGGCGACTTGCGGTTGCTGCCGGCTTCGGCCGATGTCCCCGGGCGCTGTCGCGCCCGCGGCGGACGATCCGGCGGTGGGCGCAGGAGGCCCAGCAGGTGACCTAGCTCGTTGCCGGCATGGAATGGCCGCGCCGGTGCCGAAGGGCGCCGCGACGGTGCGCCGCAGGCGACACAGAGGCCGTCGAGAAGACCGTCGTCGCGTGCGGCCGCCGCCTCGGCTGATCCCTGAACACCATCAAACGCTGTGCCCGCGCACGTGGCGGCCGGCTCGATGAGATCCTCGGCGCCTGCCCGCACCTGACCGTTCTGGCGCAGCGGTGGCGGGGCCGCCGAGGCGGCCCCGCGGGGGTCAGCTGTAGCTGAGGGAGAAGCTGTTTGTGGTGAAGGCGGACTGGCCGGCGGTGCCGGTCAGCTCGAAGCCGAACTGGAGTTCGCCTACGGTGACGTCGCCCCACCAGTTGTTGGTGCGGAGCCAGTTCATGATGGCCAGGACGTCGATCGTGCCGGCGTTCGTGTTGGTGCGGACGAACGAGAAGACGGCGTTGGCGCCGTTCGAGCCCCGGTAGACGTTCCAGGTGTGGCCGCCGACCGACAGGTTGCGGACCGTGGGGACGGCGCCGTTGGCGTCGTACGACTCGGCGATCGGGCCCACCGCGCCGTGCTGGTTCGTCCAGAGCATGACCTCGTAGGCGTGGTTGTTGGCCCAGATGTCGTACGCCGTGGTGTAGTCGCCGTCGGACGGGACTGAGACGTTGAACGAGCTGGTCACCGACGACAGTGAGCTCAGCGTCCGGTTCAGGGTCTTGCCGGTGTTCGGGTACGACTTGACGCCGCTGGTGCGCGGATGGTTGGCCAGGACGCCCCAGTTGGTGCCGCTGCGGGCCCAGATCGTCTGCGTGCCGGCGCCGGAACCCCAGATGTTGTTGTAGAGCGTGTAGCCGTTGTTGGTCCACGACGCCCACTGGCCGGAGTCCACCCAGGCCGCGTCCGAGGGGACGCCGGTCGTGGGTGGCGGGGTGGTCGTGGGCGGGGTGGTGGTCGGTGTGGTCGGGGTGACCGAGCCCGTGCAGGCCGTGCCGTTGAGGGTGAACGCCGTGGGCACCGAGTTGGTGCCGGTCGCCGCGCCGTTGAAGCCGAACGAGACGGTGCCGTTGGTGGCGACGCTGCCGTTGTAGCCGGCGTTGCGCGCGGTGACCTGCGCGCCCGACTGGGTCAGGGCGGTGTTCCAGGCCTGGGTGACGGTCTGGCCATTGGCGTACGTCCACACGAGCGCCCACGAGGTGAGCGGGTCACCCAGATTCGTGATCGTCACGTTGGCCCCGAAGCCGCCGGGCCATTGGCTGCTGACGGCGTAGGCGACCCGGCATCCGGCCGCCGCCGAGGCGGGCAGCGCGACCGCGGCGGTGATCGCCGTGGCCGCCGCCAGTGAGAGCGCGAGAGTGCGTTTGCGCATGTCAATCCAATCCGTACATCGTCGAAGCGCTTCGACCGGTGGCGGCCGGAACTTCGACAGCTATCGATGGAATAACAGCAGGCTAGGCCCTTGGGAGCGCTCCCGTCGAGTTGCAACGTTGGAAACGTCGTTGCAGGCAGGAAGCATGACGACTTCTATCGATGCGACGGCCGGTGAGCGGGCCCGAGCCGCGATCTACGACGAGGGCATCACGGCGCTGCGCGGAGCGTTCAGCGTGGCCTGGGCCGACGCGATGCGCGAGGACATCGAGACGGCGTTCGCCGAGGCCCGGTCGCGGGAGGGTGGCGCGGTCGGCCGCGGGCCCAAACGCTGGTACGTCGAGATCCATCCCGAGCAGCTGCGCGGGTTCGCCGAGCTGGCCGGCCACCCGTGGGTCGACGCGGTCTGCACCGCCGTGCTCGGTCCGGACTACCGGATCGTCGAGCTCGGCTTCGACATCCCGTTCCCGGGCGCGGTCAACCAGCCGTGGCACCGGGACTTCCCGATGCCCGAGGTGACCCGCCGCGAGGGGCGGCTCGACTCGCTGGCCTTCAACCTCACCGCCGTGGACACCACCGACGAGATGGGGCCGTTCGAGATCGCGCCCGGCACCCAGTTCGACGACGAGCCCGACTTCGGGCACGCCATGTTCCCGCCGAAGTCGCACTACGAGCGCTACAACGGGCTCGCCGTCCGCAAGTATCCGCAGCGTGGCGACATCTCGGCCCGGTCGGCGCTGACCATCCACCGCGGCACGAAGAACCACTCGCAACTGCCGCGGCCGGTGCTGGTGCTGGGCGTCGACGCGCCGGACGGCACCAACGGCGACAAGCACGACATGGCGGTCACGAAGGCGTACTGGGAGGGGCTGCCGGAGGGCGTACGCCGGCATCTGAACTGCCCGATCGTCGACCGGCTGACGCCCATCACGCAGAAGCACACGATCGAAGGGCTGGTCATGGGCGAGGCCTGAGCACGGCTGTCACGTTAGACACATCCGCGTCACTTCCCGTTTCCCACCTGTAACGTTGAATGTCGCCCCGGGCGGCTCACCGTCGTGCGCCTGGCCGACAGAAGCCCGTTGTGGTGGAGATGGAGCACACGCCCGGTGACAGTGACTACCGACCTGCGTCTGATCGACCTTGACATCGAGTTCGCGCCGGAGGCTCCGGCGCTGTTCCACTCCCGCTCCACCCCGGTGCGGCGCACGCTCCTCGACATCTTCGACGCGACCGTGCAGGCACACGGCGGGGCCGCCGCGATCGACGCCGACGGTTCGGTGCTCACCTACCGTGACCTGGCCGACCTGGTGGAGGCGGTGCGGGCCGACCTCGAGGGACACGGTATCGGGGCCGGCGACCGGGTCGGCATCAGGGTCTCCTCGGGCACGGCGGAGCTCTATCTCGCCATCCTGGGCGTGCTGGCCGCGGGCGCGGCCTACGTGCCGGTCGACGCCGACGACCCCGACGAGCGGGCCGAGCTGGTCTGGGCCGAGGCGGAAGTGGCCGCGGTGCTCGGCGACGGGTTGAGCGTCTCGATGCGGCGTACACCCAAGAAAGCCGTCGCCCGACGGCCCGGGCCGAACGACGACGCCTGGATCATCTTCACCTCCGGCTCCACCGGCACGCCCAAGGGCGTCGCCGTCTCGCACGCCTCGGCCGCCGCGTTCGTCGACGCCGAGGCGCAGCTGTTTCTCGCGGGCGACGACGCTGAGGCGATCGGCCCGCACGACCGCGTGCTGGCCGGGCTGTCGGTGGCCTTCGACGCGTCCTGCGAAGAGATGTGGCTCGCCTGGCGGCACGGCGCCTGCCTGGTGCCGGCCGCCCGCTCGCTCGTGCGCAGCGGCGTCGACCTCGGACCGTGGCTGGCCGAGCAGCGCATCACCGTCGTCTCGACCGTGCCCACGCTGGCCGCGCTCTGGCCGGCCGAGGCGCTCGACGAGGTCCGCCTGCTGATCTTCGGCGGCGAGGCGTGCCCGCCCGAGCTGGCCGAGCGGCTGGCCGTCGAGGGGCGCGAGGTCTGGAACACGTACGGGCCGACCGAGGCGACCGTCGTCGCCTGCGCGGCCCCGCTGACCGGCGAGGGTCCCGTGCGCATCGGGCTGCCGCTGGACGGCTGGGAGCTGGCCGTGGTCGACGCCTCCGGGCAGCCGGTCGAGATGGGCGAGACCGGTGAGCTGGTCATCGGCGGTGTCGGCCTGGCCCGGTATCTCGACGAGGCCAAGGACGCCGAGAAGTTCGCGCCGCTGCTGTCGCTGGGCTGGTCCCGGGCCTATCGCAGCGGCGACATCGTGCGGGCCGAGCCCGAGGGCCTGATCTTCCTGGGCCGCGGCGACGAGCAGATCAAGCTCGGCGGCCGGCGGATCGAGCTGGGCGAGGTCGACGCGGCGCTGCAGGCGCTGCCCGGCGTGGCCGGCGCGGCCGCCGCCATCAAGAAGACCGCCGCGGGCAACCAGCTGCTGGTCGGCTACGTGGTGCCGCGCGAGGGTTTCGACCTGGCGGCCGCCACGACGCGGATTCGCGAGCAGCTGCCGGCCGCGCTCGTGCC
The DNA here is from genome assembly GCF_900215205.1 of Paractinoplanes atraurantiacus. Classification (GTDB taxonomy): domain Bacteria; phylum Actinomycetota; class Actinomycetes; order Mycobacteriales; family Micromonosporaceae; genus Actinoplanes; species Actinoplanes atraurantiacus. The sequence continues at coordinate 88,708 of NZ_OBDY01000008.1, read as the reverse complement.
GCTGCTCGCCGTCATCGACGACCTGCCCACCCGTACCTCCGGAAAGGTCGACCGCGCGGCCCTGCCGTGGCCGCTGGCCGGCGCCTCGGCCGGTGATGCCGAGCTTTCCGCGACCGAGGCGTGGCTGGCCGAGGGCTGGGAGCAGATCCTCGGCCTGCGGCCCACCGCAGCCGACGCCGACTTCTTCAGCAGCGGCGGCAGCAGCCTCGGCGCCGCCCAGCTGGTGGCTTGGATCCGGCTCAGGCACCCGCAGATCGCGGTGGCCGACGTCTACCAGAACCCGCGGCTGTCCGAGATGGCGGCGGTGCTCGACGCGCTCGTCGCGACCCAGATCGTGCGCCGCGACGTCAAGCCGACGCCGCTGCGCACCGGCTTCCTCCAGGCGCTGCTGATGGTGCCGATGCTGGCCCTGGTCGGCCTGCGCTGGCTCACCGTGGCGGCCACGCTGCTCGCGCTGACCCCGTGGGGTCCGGCGATTCACTGGTGGTGGATCGCGGCCGGCTGGCTGGCGCTGTTCAGCCCGGGCGGGCGCATCGCCATCGCGGCCGGCGGGGCGCGGCTGCTGCTGCGCGGCGTCGGCAAGGGCACCTATCCGCGCGGCGGCGGCGTTCACCTGCGGTTGTGGGCGGCCGAGCGGCTGGCGGAGCTCACCGGTGCGACGGGTGTGGCCGGCGCCGGCTGGATGATCACGTACGCCAAGGCGCTGGGCAACCAGATCGGCCGCGACGTCGACCTGCACTCGGCGCCGCCGGTGACCGGCCTGCTCAAGCTGGGCCGGGGCGCGGCCGTGGAGCCCGAGGTCGACCTGTCGGGTTATTGGGTCGACGGCGATGTCGTACGGGTCGGCAAGGTCCGCATCGGCGCCGGGGCCCGGGTCGGCGGCCGCAGCACCCTGATGCCCGGTGCCCGGATCGGCAAGGGCGCGCACATCGAGGCCGGCTCGACCGTGACCGGCGCGGTGCCCGCCAACAAGCGGTGGGCCGGATCGCCGGCGGCGCCCGCCCCGGCCAAGGACGGCGCGTCCTGGCCGTCGCAGCGGCCGCCGCGCCGCTCGCGGCTGTGGGTGGGCGTGTACAGCGTGACCGCCCAGCTGCTGGGCCTGCTCCCGGTGATCGCGGTGCTGCCGGCGCTCGCCCTGCTCGGCTGGACCGTGCGGGACGGGTTCGACCTCGGCGCGGCGCTGCTGATGGCCCCGGTTGCGGCTGTCGCGTACTTCCTGACGTACGCCATCCTCGTGCTCCTGACCGTCCGGGTTTTGAGCGTGGGGATCCGGGAGGGATATCACCCCGTGCGGGGCCGCGTGGCCTGGCAGGTGTGGACGACCGAGCGGCTCATGGGGATGGCCCGGATCGCGCTCTTCCCGATCTACGCGAGCCTGTTCACGCCGGTGTGGCTGCGGCTGCTCGGCGCCAAGATCGGCCGCAACGCGGAGCTGTCGACCGTGCTGGCGCTGCCGAAGATGACGACCGTCGAGGACGGGGCGTTCCTGGCCGACGACACGATGGTGGCGACGTACGAGCTGAGCCACGGCTGGCTGCGCGTGGCGCCGGCCCGCATCGGCAAGCAGGCGTTCCTCGGCAACTCGGGCATGGCGGCGCCGGGACGATCCGTACCCAAGCGCGGCCTTGTCGGTGTGTTGTCGTCGGCGCCGCGCAAGGCGAAGAAGGGCTCGTCGTGGCTCGGCGCCCCGCCGATGCCGCTGCGCCGGACGGTGGAGTCGGGCGACTCCAGCCGCACGTACGCGCCGCCGCTGCGTCTCAAGGTGGCCCGCGCGACGATCGAGCTGTGCCGCATCATCCCGGTGATGCTGGCGGGTGTGCTGGCCGTGCTGGTGCTGGCCGCGCTCGACCAGATCTGGCAGGCCACGAACGGCTGGGTGACGGCGGCCCTCGCCGGCCCGGTGTTGTTCGCCGCGGTGATCGCCGGCGCGCTGATCGCGACCCTGGTCAAATGGCTGCTGGTCGGCCGGTTCAAGGTCACCGAGCACGCGCTGTGGACGTCGTTCGTCTGGCGCAACGAGCTGGCCGACACGTTCGTCGAGGTGCTGGTCGCGCCGTGGCTGTTCCGCTTCGCGGCCGGCACGCCGCTGCTGAACATCTGGCTGCGCACCGTCGGCGCCAAGATCGGCCGGGGTTCGTGGCTCGAGACCTATTGGCTTCCGGAGTACGATCTGGTCCGCCTGGGCGAGGGTGCGACGGTCAACCGGGGGTGCGTCGTGCAGACCCACCTGTTCCATGATCGGATCATGGCCATGGACGAGGTCACTCTGGACGCGGGCGCCACACTCGGCCCGCACGGCATCGTGCTCCCCGGCGCGAGCATCGGCGCGCGCACCACGGTCGGGCCGGGCTCGCTGGTCACCCGCGGCGACGCGGTGCCCGACGACAGCCGCTGGCTGGGCAACCCGATCGCGACCTGGGCATGACGCCTCCGGGCGCCGACCGTTCGACCGACTCGTACCTTCCCGGGCACGGCAACGGCGGCTACCGGGTGCTGCACTACGACCTGGAGCTCGACTACCGGGTCGTCTCGAACCGGCTCGCCGGGAAGGCGACTATCACGGCGCAGGCTGTGCAGTCGCTTTCCCGGTTCAGCCTGGATCTCGGTGTCTTCCGCGTTCAGGACGTCCGCGTCGATGGGCATCGGACGCCCTTTACTCACCGGGCCGGCAAGCTGCGTGTCAAACCGGACAAATCTCTCGGGTATGGCGCCGTTTTCAAGATCGAAGTGCGTTACTCCGGCTCGCCGGTCCCCATCTCGGGGCGCTGGGGTGACATCGGCTGGGACGAGCTGACCGACGGCGCCCTGGTGGCCAGCCAGCCCAACGGGGCGCCGTCGTGGTTCCCGTGCAACGACCGCCTCGAGAAGGCCACCTTCCTGGTCACACTGACGGCCCCGACCCCGTACACCGTGGTGGCGACCGGCGACCTGGTCTCCCGCCGCCGGGGCGCCGGAAACACCACGTGGGTGTACGAGCGGACCGAGCCCACCGTGCCGTACCTGATGAGCGTGCAGGTGGGCCGCTACGAGCTGCTGGAGCTGGCCGCCGGCGACGTGGTGCAGAGGGCCGCGATCCCGCCCCGCCTGCGCAACGTGTTCCGCCACGACTTCGGCCGCCACGGCGAGATCATGAACGTGCTGACCGACATGTTCGGCCCCTACCCCTTCCGCGAGTACGTGGTGGTGGTCGCCGACGACGAGCTGGACGACCCGATCGAGGCCCAGGGCATGGCGGTCTTCGGCCGGAATCACGTGGACGGCTGGCGCACATATGAGCGCCTGGTGGCCCACGAGCTGGCCCACCAGTGGTTCGGCAACAGCCTGACGGTGGCGGACTGGCGCCACATCTGGCTCAACGAGGGCTTCGCCACGTACGCGGAGTGGCTCTGGTCGGACGTCTCGGGCGGCCCATCGGTCGAGGCGCTGGCCGCCCAGTGGCACACCACGCTGGCCACCCGGCCCTTCGACGTCGTGGTCTCGGACCCGGGCGTCTCCCGCATGTTCGACCCGATCGTCTACAAGCGCGGCGCCCTGACATTGCACGCCCTGCGCGCGAGGGCCGGCGACGCCGCGTTCTTCGCGCTGCTACGTTCCTGGGTCGCCGAACACCGCCACGCCACGGTGACGACGGCCCAGTTCCGCAGCCACGCCCAGCGCTTCACGACCGAGCCGCTGGGGCAGCTGTTCACGGCTTGGCTGGATCAGCGCGCGCTGCCCCCGCTACCCACCCGCTGAGCGCGATCGACGCCCTGAACCTTCCACCCCTGACGGATCCTCTCTGTCCGTCAGTTATCTTGCGTGATGAAGTTCCGGGCGCGGGCCGTCGTCGGCGGCGTTCTGCTGGCGCTGTGCCTCGCCCTGGTGATCTGGATGTTCCTCGATGGCGAGGTGGGCAACAACCTCGTTGGCAAGGCCAACATCGTGGGCGGCCTGGCCGGGGTGGCCAGCCTTGGGGTCACTGTCTGGATCACCTGGCCGCTGGTCACCGGCGGACGGGCGGCCGCGCCGACGGACCAGCAGGTCGCCGCCGCGCTGCGCTACCTGGCCGGCAACAGCCTCGCGTATTGGCAGGACCAGGCCAAGACCCGCCGAATCACCACGCCGGCCCCGGCCTCCGTCCGGTGGGCATGGGCCGGGGCGGAGATTGCCGCGCACCCCGGCGATGTGCCGTCCGCGCTGCTCACCGACGGCACGGTGACCCAGATCCGGGAGAAACTGTACGAGGCCGCGGACAGCCCGGCTCGGCTGGTGATTCTCGCCGGCGCCGGCGCCGGCAAGACCACAGCGATGCTGCTGCTCCTCATCGATGTGCTGACGAACTGGTCGCCGGACAGGGCTGACCCAGTCCCGGTCTGGATCACGCTCGGCGGGTGGGACCCGTCGGTGAGCGACCTGCCGGCGTGGGTCACCGCCAAGCTGACACGCGACCAACCGCTGCTCACTCCTGGTCTTGCTGGCGAGCTCGTGCGCGACCGCCGGGTCGCCCTGTTCCTCGACGGCCTGGACGAGATGCCGACGCACCTGCGAGGGGAGGCGCTCGACGCGATCGACCGCGGGACCGTGGGCATGCGGGTAGTTCTGACCAGTCGTGACGACGAATACGTGGACGCGGCTGTCCGACACAACCACCGGCTTTGGAACGCCGCCGTCATCGAGATGTTGCCGGTCGGTCTCGAGCAGGCGCGAGGTTTTCTGCTCGCCCAGCATGTGGGGGAACAGCGCCGCCGCTGGCAGCGGCTGGCCGACAGCCTGACCGCGCAGACCGTGGCCGGACGCACGCTGGTCTCTCCGTTGGCCCTCAGCCTGGCGCGGGACACCTACCGGGACACCGATCCGGCCGAGATGCTGGACGCCCGCGCATATCCGACCCCGGAATCGCTCTTGCAGCACCTGTTGGAGCGTTCGCTGCATCAGGCGTATCCGGAGGCGTGCGAGCGGGAGCACGCGATGCGGTGGCTTTCCTGGATCGCCGCCAACATGGGCCGCGACCGGGACCTGCTCTGGTGGCGGATCCCGGGCTGGGAAGCGCCCATGCTCAGATGGGCGGCCCTCAGGGTCGCCGCCGCCGGATTTGCGGGGCTCGTGGTCGTTTCCATTGCTGGGCCGGAGGACATCGTTCTTGCCGTTCCGACCCTCGCATGGCTCGCCGGTTTCCGGTTCAGGCCCCGCTCGCTCACCGTGATCGCGGGGATAGCGGTATCGGCGGGGCTTGGCTCCTGGTCGGTCGAACAGGGGCTTCTCATGGCCGCAGGTTTCCTGTCGACGATTCCACTGATGTGGCTGACCGGAGTGCTCGCGACCCTCCTGGACCGGATCTCCTGGCGCCTGATCAACCGGCGGCGGACGGCACACAGCTTCGACGACGAGGGGTTGCGAGCGGCGAGCGCCACGGCCGCCAACCCCATCGACATCTATCGCCTGTCGTGGCGCCGGGCCCAGATCACCCGCCTCGCGCACGCTGTCGCCGTCGGTCTCACCGTCGGCGTCTTCGTCGTTCTGGCGGTGAATCCGATCATCGGTCTCCTCTGGGCCTTGGGTGCTGGATTCTTGAGTTGGCTCCTCAGCGCGCTGCTCCGGCCGCAGAGCATGGTTGCCAGGCTGAGGCGGGTCGAACTCTGCTGGTGCTTGGCCGGTCTACCGGTCCGAATCATGCCCTTGCTGGAGACAGCGTTGCAGCGACAGGTGCTCCGGCAAGCCGGTGGTATCTACCAATTCCGGCATGCAGCGCTTCAGGACCAATTGGCCGGTACGCCTCCGGACGGTGAGGCCTCCACCGGGGCACCGCTCAGCGCCTGGTCCTGGATGCGCCGCCACCCATAAGACCAGTTGGGAAAGCGTCGCCGAAGGGGGCCGCGTGAGCGGCCCCCTTCGGTGGGCTGGGCGTCAGCGCTCGGGTTCGAGCTCGGCCGGCTTGCCGTTCGCGGCCGCGGTGGTGCTGTGGGTGGCGCCCAGCTTGCTGAGCAGGCCGGCCAGGTCGATGCCGGTCAGGTCGGTGCCCAGCTGCAGGCCCTGGGCGACGTTGTTGGCGACCGACTTGGTCAGTGAGGAAGCGCCGTCGGTGGAGATGACGGTCATCTTGTCGATCGAGCCCATCGGGGCCGCGGCCGCCTCGACGACCTGCGGCAGGACACGGACGAGCAGATCAAGGACGGCTGCTTCGCCGTACGCCGCGAACGCCTCCGCCTTCTTCGCCATGGCCTCCGCCTCGGCGCCGCCCTTGGCCAGGATGGCCGCCGCCTCGGCGGCACCCTCACGCTCGATGGCCTCGGCGATCGCGGAACGCCGGCGCTGCTCCGCCTCGCCCTCCTTGGCGCCCTCGATCGCGTTCGCCTCGGCCAGCGCGGCCCGGCGGGCCCGCTCGCCCTCACCGGTCAGGCGGGCCTGCTCGGCCGACGCCTGCGCGGCCGCGATGACCGACTGCCGCTGCGCGTCGGCGTGCAGCACGGCCGCGGCCCGGTTGGCCTCGGCCTCCTGCTCGACCTTGTAGCGCTGGGCGTCGGCCGGCTTGCGCACCTCGGTGTCGAGCTGGCGCTGCTTGAGCTCGGCGTTGCGCTCGGCCACCTTCTGCTGCTCGGCCAGGACCGCCTGGTCGCGCTCGGCCTGGGCCAGCGGGCCGGCCGCGGCCGACTTGGCCTTGGCCGCGTCGATCTCGGCCTGGATGCCGGCCTGCTTGAGCGACAGGTTGCGCTGCGCCTCGGCGATGGCCTCCTCGGCCAGCAGGCGCTCCTGCTCGGCCTGCTGACGGGCGCGGGCCTCGGCGATGGCGGCGTCCTTGAGCACGCGGGCCGCCTCGGGACGGCCCAGGTCCTGCAGGTACGAGCCCTCGGCCAGGATGTCCTGGAGCTGGAACGTGTCGAGCACCAGACCCTGGTTGGTCATCGAGTGCTCGGCCTCCTCGGCCACCGCGCTGGCGAACGCGGCCCGGTCGCGGATGATCTCCTCGACCGTGAGCCGGCCGACGATCGAGCGCAGCGCGCCCGCGAGCACCTCGCGGGTGAACTCCTCGATCTCGGCCTGCTGGTGCAGGAAGCGCTGCGCGGCGGCCCGGATCGCGCCCTCGTTGCCGCCCACCTTGACGATCGCCACGCCGTGCAGGTCGGCCCGGATGCCCTGCTTGGAGACGGCGCCCTTGATGCCGACGTCGATGCGGCGGCTGGACAGGTCGAGCGACTGGAGTTTCTGCACGACCGGCAGGACGAACACCGAGGCGCCCATGACGACCTTCTGCCCGGACAGGTCGGTGGTGTTGGTGCCGTCCGCGGACTGGGTCACGCGGCCCTTGCGGCCGGTGATGATGAACGCCTCGTTCGGGCCGGCCACCTTGATCCGTGACAGCACGAACAGGATCACGAGGATGATGAGCAGCACGGCACCGCCGATGGCGATGAGCAAAGGTGACATCTAGGCCTTTCCAGGGGTGTGAGGGTCGATCTGCAGGGTCTGTTCCACGACGACGCTGGTGTCCGACGGCGCCTCGACCACGAAGACCTGGGCGCCGGCGGCGATGGGGTGCTCGGCCCGGGCGTACAACTTGACCGGTTGTCCGCCCAGCAGGATCCGCACCTCGCCGTAGCCGGTGCCGCTCGGCACGGCCGTGACGATCACACCGAGCGTGCCCACCAGATCTTGCCGGCGTGGAGTGGCGTCGGTCGGCATGGTGCGGGCGGCGCGGCCGAGGCGAAGGGCCAGCCAGGCGGTGGGCAGGGCGGCGACAAGACCGACGACCGGTGCCAGTACGGCGGTGCCGGAGAGCTCCGCCGTGATCGCGCTCGCGAAGCCGAACGCGCCGACGAAACCGGCGACGACCTCGAGCGACACCGGGCCGTCGCCGACGTGCAGGAAGCTGAGCAGCTCGCCGCCGAGCAGGGAGAGCGCCAGCACGCCGACGCCGACCGCACCGATCACCAGATAGATCGCCGTGGCCGTGTCCATCAAGCCGCCTCCCCCACCGAACGCCAGGTCAGGGTAGTGCAACCCCGCCACTCAGGCCCGGGCGCCTCCGTCGATCCAGCGGCGCAGCAGCAGCGTGTCCTCCTCGGCCCAGGCGCCGTCGCACGGCATGCTGCCGCGGGCCACCGCCTTGAAGATGCTCTCGGCGTGCTCGCGCACGTCGTCGGCCGACCACAGGTCGAACATGAAAAGCATGGAGTTGCGGTCCTTCTCGCGGAACAGGGGACGGATGTCGGTCTCGAATGTGGGTTCCATGCCTGCTGGGACCACATGGCCGAGTCGATCGTGACGGCACTCAGATGTCAGTGATGCTGCTGACATAGTCGGTCATGTAGGCCCTGACCTTCTTGCGGATTTCCGGGCCGAGGTCTTCGACGGCGCCGCGGTTGATCGACGCCTTGGTGCTGTTGCCGAGGAAGCGGGCGCGCTCGGCCCGGTATTTGAAGAACAGCACCTGGGTCACCGATTTCTCGCCCTCGATCACGCAGGCCAGCATCGTCACGAGGACCTCGTCGGCCGGGCCCGGCTCGACCAGGCCGATCTGGAAGCGGGCGATGCTCGCGTGCTGGGTCTCGCGGCTGAAGATGGTCAGCCACGACGTGTCGGGCTCCATGGCCTTGAGCACGTCGATGGCCGACTGGATCAGCTTGAGCGCGGTCACCGTGGGCCCGAGCGCCACCGAGAGCACCTCGATGATCTTCTCGTGCACCTCGGCCGCCTTGCCCTCGGCCGTGTAGTCGGCCCAGCCGTGGTCCTGCACGACCCAGCCGATGTTCTGCAGGACCTGCGAGTACTCGGCGTACCAGGCGGTGGGGTCCTGGTCGGCGGACGCGCGCTTGTTGGCCACGAGCTGGGCCAGCAGGGCCGAGTTGGAGATCGCCTCGCGAACCTCGGGGGTGACGCCCTGCGCGAACGACAGCAGGCCGGAGCCGACGACCTGGGCCTGGTCCTTGGCGGCGTCGAAGACCTCCTGCGCCTGCTCGGCGGCGCCCTGCGCGACGATGCCGCGAGGGGTGCCCGACAAGTCGATCGATCTGACGTATTCCCGTTCCTTTTCGCGGTCCGCCAACATCAATTTCTCCGATTTCCGAGGCGCCGGGAATTCGAGTCTCCGCGCATTCATCCAGCACCTCATCGGCCGAACGGTGGAATGCCTCCGGCGTCGCTCACGCGAGATCCTGAATCCATGTCTGCACGACGGGCGGCCCTCGCCATCGGGGTCAGCGACGCGCCCCCGCTGCCGTACCTGGGCGGCGCCGTGAACGGCGCACGCGAGTTCCACGCGTGGGCCCGGGGCTTCGGCTACGAGTCACGGCTGGTCACCGACGAGGACGAGCCGGTGACGGCGGCCCGGCTGCGCGGCGAGTTCGAGGCGCTGCTGTCCGGTGACGCCTTCCACCGCCTGATCATCTACTTCGCCGGGCACGGCGTCATCCGCGAGCTGGATCAGGGCCTGTGGCTGCTGTCCGACTGGAACGCCGAGCTGCGGGCGGTGGCGGTCGAGGTGCTGCGGCGCCGGCTGGCCCTCTACCGGATCAACCAGGTGGCGATCTTCGCCGACGCCTGCCGCTCCCTGCCGGCCGATGTGGACACCGCCGACCTGACCCCGGACGGCCTCCTCGGCCGCGGGCCCGGCCCCCGCTCGGCCACGATGTCGGTCGACAAATTCATCGCGGCCCAGGACGGCACCGAGGCTTTCATGATTCCGGGCGGGGATCCCGACGAGGATCGCTGCCTGTTCTCCGGGGTGGCCATTTCCGCGCTGTGGGGCACGCAGAAGGAGGCATTCTCGAAAATCGTGCCGGGAATGGTGACCAGCCGCAGCCTCGGCGCCTATCTGCAGGCCGAGGTGCCACGCCTGGCCGAGACCTATCGCCTGAAACTCGTGCCCAGCGTCAGCCCGACCTTCCCCGACCTCGACGACGTGTATTACGGCGACGGCCCGGTCGTTCAGGCCCCGGTCTTCCCTCCGTGGCCTCCGGCCGGGGCGCTGCGGATCGGCCGGGCGGCACCGCAGGACGAAGGGCGGGAAACCGTGGCCGACGACGCTCTCGAGCATCGGATGCGGGCGCAGGACCGGCCGGACCACTTCGAGACCGGGTCGGGGTTCGCGGTGGACGGCGACCATGTCACCGGCGTCTGGACGGCGGCGGGCGTTCACGCCGAGGCGGCCGGGCGCCCCGACTGGTGGCGGCTCGGCCAGCCGGCGCCGGCCCCGCTCGCGCACCCCGTGCCGGCGCTCCTCCACCTCGCCGGCGGGCTGTTCGTGGCGGTCACCGCGCTTCCCGGCTTCATCGGCTCGGTGGTGGCGACCGGTACCGGCGCGGCGGCGCTGATCTACCGCGACGTCTACGCCCCGCCCGACGAGGCCCGGCCCACCGAGGCCGCGATCAGCGCGCTCGAGCGCGGTGGCCTGCGCGCCGACAACGCCCTCGACCTCGCCGCCGAACTGCGCATCGGCAAGCATCTGGACCCGGTGCGGGGCGTGCTCGGCGCCTATCTCTACGACTCGGTGGCCGACGTGGAGAGCATCCGGCGGATGGCCTACGGCTACATCCGGCACGACCAGCCGATTCCGTACGACATCGCCCTGCTCGCCGATCTGGAGGCGGCGCCCGACGACCACGGCCTCCTGCTGGTCACCGTTCCCGCGGTGGCGGCGCGCTCACCCCGTACGGACAAAGAAAGCAATTTGCCCTGGACCTTCTCGGCGACGCCGGAAGCGGTCGGTGTCGTCGGAGGGCACTGGCCGATGGTGCGGCAGGGCTGGGCCTACCTCGACGACGACCCCGGATCGGCGCTGGTCCGGCCCGGCCTGGCCGAGCTGGCGCCGGAGCTGACGGCGGCGCGGTTCTCCACGTTCCCCCACGCCGCCGGGCTCCGGCTGGCCAAGCTTTTCGCGCTGACGCCCTAGCGCGTCACTCCTCGATCGGCGTCTCGGCCGGCAGCGTGTCCATGAAGGAGCTGACCGAGAAGACCGCGTTGCCGGCGCCGGGCGGGCCGTAACCGGGCGGGCTGGACAGGCCGTTGGACTCCATGGTCGCGCGGTAGGCCTCGAGCAGCCGGATGTGGTATTCGAGCGGGGCGCCCTGCGGATTCGTACGGCCCAAGGGGGTTGTCGGTTCCGGGCACCAGGTCGTGAAGCGCGGGGTGATGCCGCGCGACATGAAGTACTCAAGGCCCTCGGTGGTCGACTCGATCGCCTCGTCGACGCTGCGGAAGCCGTACGGCTCGGCCATCTCGACGCCGGCCACGAAGTTCGGGATGACGTTGCGCGGCCCGAAGACCTCGGCCGACTCGAGGATGCGGCGGTGCCACTCGGCGCGGCCCACGTAGCGCTCCTTGCCCGGGCAGTAGAGCTCGAACAGCCGCTTGTCCCACACCTCGAAGTTCGGGTGGTAGATCTGGATGCCGTAGTCCTTGAACCGCTGCACGTCCTCGCGCGGCAGGGCCTGGGCCACCACCTTGCCGATCCACCGGCCCGGGAAGCGGTCCTCGATCGCCTCGGCGTAGCGGCCGTAGAAGTCGGCTTCCTCGAGCCCGTCGACCTTCGAGGTGACGCTGCCACCGGTCAGGGTGTACGCGTGCGAGGTCTTCGCCGTGTCGTACTTGTCGATGATGGCGAGGGCCTCGAGGACCTCCTCGACCGGCTTGACACCGGTGTACGGGCGCCCGGCCGCCTTGTGCTGGCGCCAGTTGTGGTTGATGTCGCAGTACTGGCACTCCTCCTTGGCGCCGAAGTACTGGCACACGCGGAAGACGGTCAGATAGACCAGGTAGCCCCACTGGATGGTGGGGGCGACCTCCATGACCTGCTTGCCGTTGGCCAGCGTGTGCCGGTAGTAGTCCGGCATCGGCGGCACGCCGACGTCGGCGATCGGCTTGCCGTCGAGGAAGAGCTGAAGCTTCCCGTCCTCGCCGGCCTGCACCTTGTACGGGGAGTCGGGATTGGTGCGGACCGAAACAACAGTGCGGCGAAGCCCGTACGGCCCGCCGGTCAGCACGATCTCCTCGGGCGGCCGCCGCAGGGCCGCGGTGCCGAGCTCCGGCAGCGTCCGGTGGTCGAACGAGAAGATGAAGTACGACTTCGGCTTGACGTCGCCGCCCTCGTTGTCGGTCAGCGCGGAGTCGTCGAAGGCCAGCCCGCCACGCAGCAGGTCTTCCTTGATGACCGCTTCGCGCGGGATGTGCGGGAAACGGCCCATCAGATCTTCGACGAGATCCGTCCGTGACGACATGCGCCCTCCTGCCATTGCTGAGTTGACCTCATTCCATGTCATCACGTCTGCGCGCCGCCGCCGGGTCCCGGGACAGAGACGTTTGCGACACCTATCAGCTCGGCGAGAACCGCGGCCTCGCTGATCGCGACGTCCTTGCTGGCGGTGAGCAGCAGCAGCGGCCCGCTCTGGGCGAGCTCACGCAGATGGGCCAGCGCCTGGGCCTGTTCGCCGCTGGCGAGCTCGGCCTCGTAGCGCCGCCGGAACTCGGGGAACCTCTCGGGCGCGTGCCCGTACCATTTGCGCAGCTCAGGAGTGGGCGCGACCTGCTTGAGCCACTCGTCGAGGGCGGCCCGCTCCTTGCTGACCCCGCGCGGCCAGAGCCGGTCGACGAGCACCCGCGCGGTCCTGCCGCCGGGGGTCACGTCGTCGTAGATGCGCCCAACGTCAATCTTCATCGTTTCCATTCATACCTCGCCCTGTAACCTAGGGGTCCTAGGATCTAGACGAGATACCCAAGGATGCTGATGCCACGGCAGGGTCTCACCACCGAGCGCGTCGCCACGGCCGCGGCCGAGATGGCCGACACGCTCGGGCTCGACCGGTTGACGGTCGCGGCGGTCGCGCGGCACTTCGGGGTGGCCGACGCCAGCCTGTACGGGCATGTCCGCAACCGGGAGGCGCTGCTGCACCAGGTCGCGGTCCGGGCCGCGGCACTGTTCGCCGATCGGCTGTCGATCGCGGTGGCGGGGCGCTCGGGCCGGGACGCCCTCGGTGGCTTCGCCGACGCGTACCGGGCCTTCGCGGTGAGCCACCCCGGCCAGTACGCGGCGACGAACCTGCAACTACCGCCCGACATCGGCCTGAACTCGGCCGGCCACGTCCGCCTGATCGACGTCAGCTACGCCACGCTGCGCGGTTACGGCCTCGTCGAGCCCGCCCTGACCGACGGCCTCCGCCTGGTCCGCAGCACCCTGCACGGCTTCGCCACGCTCGAGGCCTCCGGCGGTTTCGGCCACCCCCGAGACCTGAACATGTCGTTCCACAGCATCGTCGACGACCTGCACGTCGCCTTGGAGAGGAAACCCCATGACCCTTCTTGACGTACGGTCGCCCGACGGCACCCGCTTGACCGTCCGCCGGGAGGGCACCGGCGACCCGATAGTGCTCCTGCACGGCTCAGGCGGCGGCCTGCACAGCTGGGACCCCCTGGTGGCCCAGCTGGCGGGCTCGTACGAGCTGTGGATTCCCGCTCGCCGCGGCTACGCCCCCAGCGACGCCCCACCCACCCGCAAGTCGTTCAAGGACGAGGTGGCCGACGTGACCGCGGTCCTCACCGCGGTGGGCCGCCCCACCCACCTGGTCGGCGCCTCCTACGGCGCCATCCTCGCCCTGCACACCGCGGCCGCCCTAGCCCAGCACGCGCCCACCCCAGCCGCGCCCCACCCGGCGGCCGTATCGGACGCGGCCCGGGCCGCGGTATCCGCGGCGCCGCCTGCGCTGCGTTCGCTGACCGTCTTCGAGCCTCCGATGTTCGCCTCCGGGCCGGGGATCGCGCCGCTGCTCGACCGCTACCGGGACTGCTTCGAGCGCGACGACCACGCCGGCATGTTCGCCGTCCTGAACGAGGTCACCCAGGTGCCGCGCCGGATCGCGGCCGCGTTCGGCCCTCCCTCCCGCAACCCGGCCGCCGAGATCGGCTGGCTGCACGACCTGGAGGCCCTGGCCGACAACGACCCCCACTTCACGGCGGACCTGACTGTGCCCACTCTGATCCTCCAGGGCGCCGACACCTGGGACCCGATGCCGGCCGGCATCGACGCTCTGGCCGCGGCCCTCCCCCACGCCCGCCGGATCAGCTGGCCCGGCCAGTCCCATTTCGCCCCGAGCCTCGCCCCGGAGCTGATGGCCACCGCCCTGAGCGACTTCTTCGCCGATCAACGGAAGTAACCCCAGCCGGCCGGCGCCCGCCAGACACGGCCCGGTCAGTGTCGCCGGAGCGGACTTCGACGCGTACAAATGGTTCGGTGACCCGGGTCGACCCCTCCCCCGCCACGCTGCGCTGGGCCGCCGAGACGGCCGGCTCGGACGTGCCGGCCCGGCTCGTTCGGCAGCTCGCCGGCGGCACGCACGCCGTCACCCATCTCGTGGAGACGGCGCGGCCGGCACGGCAGATGGTGCTCCGCCGGTATCCGCCCGGCGACACGGCGGCCGCGCGGGAGGCCGCCATTTTGACGGCGCTCGACGGCATGGACGGCTGGGCGCCCGAGCTGATCGGCGCCGACGCCACCGGCCGGCGCACCGGTGCACCTTCCGTCCTGATCACTCGCCTTCCCGGCCGTGCCGACCTGTCGGTGCCGCCGGCTCAGGCCGCCGAGCAACTGGGCCGGGCCCTGACACGTGTCCACGCCGTCCCCCTCGACCGCTTCAGGCGACTGCGAGACGGCCTGGCCGCGGTATCGCCGCCCGCCACAGCACCGCCCACCACAGCGCCGCCCACCACAGCGCCGCCCACCACAGCGCCGCCCACCACAGCGCCGCCCACCACAGCGCCGCCCAGCGCAGCGCCGCCCACCACGGCCCAGCCCGGCGCAGCGCCGCCCGCCACAGCCCGGCCCAGCACAGCCCCGGCGGCCGGGGTCCTGACCGCCGACGGGGATCGGCTGTCCGCCGGCGAGAGCGTACTGACGCACTTCGACTACTGGTCGGGCAACGTGCTGTGGGACGGCCGGACGATCACGGGCATCGTCGACTGGTCCGGAGCGTCCCGAGCGCCGCGCGGCTTCGACGTCAGCTGGTGCCGCCTCGATCTGGTCCTCCTGCACGGAGAGCCGGCCGCCGACATCTTCCTGGCCGCCTACGAGCAGGCGGCCCGGACGACGGTGCCCGACGTCGCGCTGTGGGACCTCTTCGCCCTGACGAATGCCCACCACACCGTCGAAACCTGGCACCCGAACTACGCCGGTCTCGGCCGCGACGATCTGACGCCCGCCGAGCTGCGCAGCCGTCACACGGCCTGGACGCGGACCCGTCTCAGCCGTTATCAGCAGGGGCAGGCCCGGTAGGCGGCCGCGGCGGCCGGTCTCGGCCGACTCACCTCCGTCTCGACGGCGGCGAGCATCTGGCGGCGGCGGGATGGGTCGAGGAGCTCGCCGCGGACGACGACGCTGTCGATGCGGGTGGTGTTGCGGATGTCGTGCAGCGGGTCGGCGCCGAGCAGCACCAGGTCGGCGACCGCGCCCGCGGCGATCACGCCGAGGTCGCGACGGCCCAGGTAGCGGGCCGGGTTCAGGGTGGCGGCGGCCAGTGCCTGTATCGGTTTCAGGCCCGCACGGACCAGCAGTTCCAGCTCGTCGTGGAGGCTGAAGCCCGGCATCAGATACGTGGTGCCCAGATCGGTGCCCGCCATCAGGGGCACCCCGGCCGCGGCCATGTCGGCCGTGAGGCGCAGACGGCGCCGGAACAGGTCTTTCGACTCGGCCACCCGCTGCGGCGTGCGGCCGGGCAGGTACAGGCCCTCCAGCGACCAGTCCCAGTAGCCGACCATGTCGGCGCTGACGTAGCGGAAGCGCGGGTCGTGCCGGTCGATCGCCTCCGGCATGTCGTTGGTCTCGTGCAGCACCAGCGTGGGGGTCACAAACGTGCCGTTGGCGGCCAGGCCGTGGAACACCCGCCCGGCCTTGCGGCGGTCGTAGCTGCGCGCCGCCGCGTATTCCAGCGGGTGCATCCGGTTGAACCAGCCGTTGTAGTCGCCCGGCCCGATCGGCACGGCGGCCACCGCCCGGCGCAGGCGCTCCTCGTCGGACGACGTGTCGTAGAAGACGGTGAACAGATGCTCGACGGTGCGCAGGCCGCGGTCGCTGGCCTCGCTGAGCGACACGACGTCCGGCACGTGGCCCAGGAACGGCAGGCCGAGCGTGCGGCACTCGTCGGCGACGGCCAGGAACGACTCCCGGGACAGCCGCGAATACGTCTTGATGAAGGCGGCCCCGGCCGCATGCTCCTGCCGCACGGCGGCCCGCGCCTGCTCCGGGCCGGCGACGGCGAGGTGCACGCCGCCGTCGGGGTCGAGCCCGTCCCACAGCGACGGCGACCCGTCGACGATCCGGCTCCCGATCACCCAGCGCGGGCCGCGGCGCTCACCGTCGGCGATCTGCTGCCGCCAGACCCTCGCCTGCTCCCCGCCCGACATCTGCCGTGTGGTCGTGACGCCGTTGACGACATACAGCTCGGGATCGGTGTCGTCGATCCCCGTGGCATGGGTGTGCATGTCGGCCAGGCCCGGGATGAGGAACTTGCCCCGCCCGTCGACGACCGTGGCGCCGGTGGGGACGGGCACCCGCTCAGCGGGCGCCACGTCGAGGATGCGGTCGCCCCGGATGAGCACGGTATGGCCTCGCCGCGCACCGCCACGAGCGTCGATCACGGTCACGTTCCGGATGGCCAGCACAGCCCGGCGCTGCGCCTCGGCCGCCCGGGGAATCGCCATCGCGGCCACGCCGAGCGCCGTGCCGGTGAGAATCGTCCGCCGCTGCATGATCGTCTCCTTCGCGAAGAGGCTGTCGCGGACAAGCCTCTCGGGTCGGGCGGCGAGGGGCACTGGTGCTAGGCCCCGTTCGCGGGTAGGCCTAGCCATACCTCAGGAGACGGGGAAGAAGGGCTGGGCCCAGGCGGGGCGGGACGACGGCTGGATCGAGGTCACCCACTTGACCCACCAGAAGCCCCGGCGGCCGGGGGCCACGATGCGGGCCGGGAAGCCGTGCCCGTACGTCAAAGGCTGTCCTCCGACGGCCGTGACCAGCCAGATGCCGTCGAGGGTGTCGGCGCCGAACCAGCGCGAGAAGCCCGTGGTGGAGCGGACCTCGACGCTGCGAAAGCCACCATCCGGGGCGACGCCGGCCCGGTACAGGACGGCACTGAGCCGGACACCTTCCCACTCCTGCGTGCTGTACCAGCCGCTCGTGCAGTCGAGGGTCGCGGTGAAACGCTCGTGCGGCAGGGCCAGGACGTCGGCCAGGTCGAGGGCCGCGGAGCCGATGAGAAGGCGCCACTTCGCCGGGTCGACGCGCTGGATGCCGTCGTTGATCCACGAGGTGACCTCGAGCCGGGCCTTGGGGACCGACCCGGTGAAGCGGCGCGACGTGGCCGCCCAGGTGTCCCAGGCCGCCGTCGCCACGGCGGCGCCGGCGCCCAGCGCGGCCAGGCGCAGAAGAGCCCGGCGGTCGGCGTCGGCGCGCCGCGGGCGTACCCGATGACCGAAGAAATGCGCCACGACGGTCAGCACCGCGCCGATGGCCGCGCCGACGTGGATCTGCATCAGGGTGAGCGGGCCGACGTGCTCGGCCCGGCCCGTCGAGTGGAGCAGGCCGCTGCCGATCGTGACCAGCACGAAGAACAGCAAGGTCAGGGACAGGGCCTTGGTGGGCCGCCGCTGCCGCGGGTTGCGCAGGCCGCGGCGGATCACCACGTACTTCCAGGGCGCCAGGATCAGGATGGCCAGGGCCCCGGCGGCGTGCAGCTGGATCAGGTTGAGCGGCCATCGCACGCCGATGGTGTTGGCCGCGATCCCGGTCAGCACGCCGGCGATCAGGAGCAGGCCGAGGACGAGATCGACCCGTCGGCCGCCCTGTCTCGAAGAGAAGGTCACTTACGCAGCATCGCCCACACCGCCGGGAGCAGACCAGCCGCCAGCGCCGCCTTGATGGCGTCGCCGAGCAGGAACGGGGTCAGGCCCTGGCTGATCGTCTGGCTCAGGGTCAGGTCGGCCGCCACGGCCAGCCACGCCATGCCGATGCCGTAGATCAGCACCTCGCCGGCGAGCATGGCCGGGATCGCGCGCCACACCGAACGGTCGGCGCCGCGCTCGGCCAGCCAGCCGCAGAGGGTGGCGGCGGCGAGGAAGCCGACGACGTACCCGAACGACGCCGTGGCGTAGCCGCTGCTGTGGTCGGCGAACCACGGCACGCCGAGGACGCCGGCCACCGCGTACAGCGCGATCGTGGCCGCCGCCCGGCGCATGCCGAACGCGGTGCCGACGAGCAGGACGCCCAGGGTCTGTCCGGTGATCGGAACCGGGGTGCCCGGAATGTGCACGGCGATCTGGGCCAGCACGCCGATCAGGCCGGCGCCGCCGGCGACGAGCGCGGCATCCCGGGCCAGCGAGCCGGGGATCAGGTCGGCCAGGACGAGCGGCCGGGGCCGGGTGAGCGCGACGGACTGCGTCATGAGAACCTCCGAGGGGTGACGGATCCTGACGATCATAGGGACGGCTCGGCGGCGGCTTTCCTCCGCGGCCGCTGGCGGGTGCACCGGCGCATCCTGGATCACCGGGCGGGCGTCGAGGGCTCGTTCGTCGGCACGGCCGAGTTCGGTGACGATCTGTCATATGAAGAGCAGGGCGATTTGACGTACGGCGATCATCGCGGCCCGGCGACGAGGTCGCTTCGCTATCACGACCGGGGCGACCGCCGCCTGGAGGTCACCTTCGCCGACGGCCGCCCGTTCTACCTGCTCGACCTCGGCGAAGGCGAAAGCGGCGACGCCTGGTCGGCCGAGCATCCGTGCGCCGCCGACACGTACGTCGTGGCCGGCCGCATCACCGGCCCGGACAGTTACACCGAGCATTGGCACGCGACCGGCCCCGCCAAGGACTACGAGCTCATCACGTCCTACGACAGATCCGGGTGAATCATCCAGACGTTCGGTTCCCAGTACGATCCGTGATCCTTCTCCCGATCGATACGCACGGTGGCCAGCCCGTCCGGGAACACATAGTCACCGCTGTCCGGGAAGACCAGCCCGGTCCAGCTCTCCCACTCCCCGACCGTCCCGGTGATCAGCATCGACTCGGGCAGCGGCGCCCCGACCCGCGCCCCGAGCCGCTCGTGCACCCGCATCCACGGGTCGAGCAGCTGCCCGTCGGCCCGCCGCCACTGCACGTACCGCTCGATCGGGGCCAGCGGATAGCGTTCTTTCCACGAGGGCCGCACCGGCGCCACGAGATGCGTGAGCCCTTGCCGCCCCGCGATCACGCGCATGGCTCCGAGGAGCTCCGCCGCCAGCCCGCGCCGCCGCCCGTCACGCGGAGTCTCGGCGGCCAGCGCACAGAGCGTGTTCACCGGCTGCCCGGCCCGGGTCCGTACGAAACTCTGCTCGATCGCCGCGTCGATCCCACCCGGCAGCGTCGCGTCGTCCCCGTCCCACCACAGCGGCCCGGTGTGCCCTTCCGCCACGACGTCGTCGTTCTCGTCGACGAGGAAGAACTGGTAGTCGGCGAGCTCCTCGTCGAGGTGCCCCCACCACTGGTTGAGCCGGTCCCCGTGCAGGTTGTACTCCGGCCACACGTCCGCCGACGGAATGCCCTTGCCGGCCAGTTCGGGCCGCTCGGCGACGGTGTACATCCGGTACGTCACGACGCGAAGACCCGGAACTCGCCGCGGTCGCTGTGCATCCGCCACAGCTTCTCCGCGAGACCCTCGGTCTGGCCCGGCTCGATCGCCCCCGGGATGATCAGCTGCCCGACGTGCACGCCTTCGGCGCTCAGGGTCTCATGGAGCATTTGGCCGTACGCACCCTCGCCCGCGAAAGCGATCGACGTGCCACCGACCTTCGGGTTGGGCCGGGCCCCGCTGCCGCCGTTGACGAACAGGATCGAGCCGCGGCCGAGCTGCCGCATCCCCGGCAGCACCTGGTTGACCGCGGTCATCGGGCCGGCGATGGAGAACTCGACCGCCTCCCGCATCTCCTCGACGCTCGTCTCGAGCACCGGCTTGAGGAACTGCCGCTGCGGCAGCGGGCTGTACTGGAGCACCTCGATCGGCCCGAGGTCGTTCGCCGCCCGCTCCAGAGCCCAGCTCAGCGCTTCCGCGTTGAGCACGTCGGCGGCGTACCCCCGGGAATTGACGCCTTTGAGTTCGGAACCCAGCTTGTCGAGACGGTCCTGACGGCGGGCGAGGAGCGCGACGTGGAAGCCCTCGGCGCCGAAGCGGCGAGCGACGGCCGCGCCGAGCCCCTCTCCGGCGCCGACTATGGCGAGTGTGGTCATGCCCTAAGAGTGTCGATGTCGATGACGAACCGGTAGCGGACATCGGACTTCAGGACCCGCTCGTACGCCTCGTTGACCTCATCGGCGCCGATCAGCTCGATCTCCGGCGCGATACCCTGCTCGGCGCAGAAGTCGAGCATCTCCTGGGTCTCGGCGATGCTGCCGATGCTGGAGCCGGCGAACGAGCGACGGTTGTTGAACAGGCTGAACACCTGCACCGGCAGCGGCTCGGGCGGGGCGCCGACGCTGACCAGCGTGCCGCCGAGGCGCAGCAGACCCAGGTGGGCGGCCATGTCGATCGGGGCGCTGACCGTGTTGACGATCAGGTCGAAGCGGTTGGCCAGGGCCTCGAACGTGGCCGGGTCGCTGGTCGCGTAGTAGTCCTGGGCGCCGAACGCGAGCCCGTCGTCCTTCTTGCTGAGCGTCTGCGACAGCACGGTGACCTCGGCGCCCATCGCGGCCGCGATCTTCACGGCCATGTGGCCAAGGCCGCCGAGGCCGACCACGGCGACCTTCTTGCCGGGCCCGGCGTTCCAGTGCGCCAGCGGCGAGTACGTGGTGATGCCCGCGCACAGCAGCGGCGCCGCCTTCTCGTACGGGATCGACTCGGGCACGCGCAGCACGAAGTCCTCGTCCACGACGACGTGCGTGGAGTAGCCGCCCTGGGTGATGGTGCCGTCCCGGTCGACGGCGGCGTAGGTGCCGGTGTTGCCGGCCAGACAGTACTGCTCCTGCCCGGCCTGGCAGTTCTCGCACTCGCGGCACGAGTTGACCATGCAGCCGACCCCGACCCGGGCACCCTTGTCGAACCGCGTGACCTCGGCGCCGGTCTCCGCCACCACGCCGACGATCTCGTGGCCGACGGTCAGCGGGTACGGCACCTCGCCCCACTCGCCGCGCACGGTGTGGATGTCGGAGTGGCAGATCCCGGCGTACCGGATCTCGATCAGAATGTCCTTCGGCCCCAGGTCCCGCCGCTCGACCGTGGTGCGGACCAGCGGCTCGGTGGCGGAGGGGGCGGCGATGGCGTTGACGGTGAGAATGACGTGCTCCTTCAGTTGCTTCGGCAGGCAATATTGTCAGGGACGCAGCAGGGCCTTCACAGCGCGCCGCTCGTCCATCGCCTGGTACCCCTCGGCGGCCCGCTCCAACGGAAGATCAAGGTCGAAAACCTTGCCCGGCTCGATCACGCGGTTACCGATCAGGTCCATCAGGTGGGGCAGGAATCGGCGTACGGGCGCCGGCCCGCCCTGAAGTTTCACCAGCGACCAGAACAGGTCCATGCCGTCGAGGCTCACGTCGTGGCTCACCCCGACGAAACCGACGTTGCCGCCGGGCCGGGTGGAGCGGATCGCCTGCATCATCGACTCCTGCGTGCCGACCGCCTCGATCACCGAGTGCGCGCCGATCCCGCCGGTCATCTCCTTGATCCGGGCGATGCCCTCGTCGCCGCGCTCGGTGACGATGTCGGTCGCCCCGAACTCCAGAGCCAGCTTCTGCCGGTCGGCGTGCCGGCTCATCGCGATGATCCGCTCCGCCCCGAGCTGCCTGGCCGCGAGCACGCCCAGCAGCCCGACCGCGCCGTCACCGACCACGGCAACGGTCTTGCCCGGTCCCGCTTCGGCCGCCACCGCGGCGAACCAGCCGGTGCCCAGCACGTCCGAGGCGGCCAGGTAGCTGGGAATCAGGTCGGCCGGCGGCATCTCCGGCGTGGCCACCAGCGTCCCGTCGGCCAGCGGCACCCGCAGATATTCGGCCTGCGACCCCAGCGACCCCATCCCGACGCGGTGCAGGCAGGCACTCTGATAGCCGGCCCGGCAGTTCTCACAGGTGTTGTCCGAGGCCCAGAACGACCCGACGACGAACTGCCCCTTCGTGAGGTTCTTGACGTCGCCACCGACCTCTTCGACGACGCCCACATATTCGTGTCCCATCGGCGACGGCTGGTGGACGGGCTGGATTCCCCGGTACGGCCACAGGTCCGACCCACAGACGCAGGCGGCACTGACCCGGATGATCGCGTCGGTCGGCTGCTCGATCCGCGGATCCGGCCGCTCCTGCACCCGGACGTCGCCCGGGCTGTACAAAATCGCTCCTCGCATGCTTCCAGGCAACCAGCCCGGCTCCTTCTGCGGGAGTTTCTGTCGAAGGGTGTACCGCCAGTACATCCCACTCCGGCGCGGCGCGTCCTACCGTCGAAAGTGTGAACAACCGAGTCGAAGTGCACGAGTTCCTCACCTCGCGCCGGGCGAAGATCACGCCCGAGCAGGCCGGGATCCCGTCCGCCGGGCAGCGGCGCGTGCCCGGGCTGCGGCGCAGCGAGGTCGCGGCGCTGGCCGGGATGAGCGTCGAGTACTACGCCAAGCTCGAACGTGGTTCATTGGCCGGGGTCTCGGCCGGCGTGCTCGAGGCGATCGCCCGCGCCCTGCAACTCGACGACGCCGAGCGCGCCCACCTCATGCACCTGGCCCAGGAGGCCAACGGCAGCGGCGCCCTGCTGCGCCCGAGCCGCCGCCGTTCCCCGGCGGCCGCGGTCCGCCCCAGCCTGCAGTGGTCGCTCGACACCATCACCGCCCCCGCGATCGTCGTCAACCACCGCGCCGACCTGATCGCCGCCAACCATCTGGGCAAGGCCATGCACAGCGACTTGTACGCCGACCCGGCCACCCAGCCCAATTTCGCCCGCTTCACGTTCCTGGACAGCGCGGCCCGCCGCTTCTACCCCGACTGGTCCCTGTTCGCCGACATGACCGTCGCCAACTTGCGCACCGCCGCCGGCGTCGACCCTCACGACAAGGCCATGCACGACCTGGTGGGCGAACTCTCCACCCGAAGCGACGAGTTCCGCCGCCGCTGGGGCTCCCACAACGTCCGCCTGCACGGCACCGGCGTCAAACACTTCCACCACCACGTGGTCGGCGACCTCGACCTGGCCTACGAGACGATGGCCCTGGTAGCCGACCCCACGCTGCGCATGACCATCTACGCCGCCGAGCCGGACTCCCCCACAGCCCACGCCCTGACTCTGCTGGCTTCCTGGGCCGCCACCACGTCCCTGCAGCCCCGCTGATCAGTCTTCAGCCACGTCTTTCAGGATCGCGCTGTCGTCCTCCCGGAGCGTCCCGTCGGCGTCGACCTCGGGATGCACCTCTCGCAGGTGCGCCGCCATCTCGTCATCCGGCACTTCCCGCTTCTCAGGCGGACACAGATTGCACGTAGCCATGCCCCTCACTCTTGCCACCCGAGGCGCCGCGCAAACCGCCGCCCTAGGGTGATGCCGTGGTCAACGTCCTGTCGCTGGAGCCGTGGTTGTTCTATACCGGGTTCGGCATCCACCGCATGCGGATCTTCGTGGACGGCGTCGACGTGGTGACGACGGCGTACGGCCCCGGCGGCTTCTTCGGACAGGCGGTAACCGGGTTCACTCCGTCGCGCCTGCTCGGCCCGGATGGACTCGCCGCGTCGGCGCACGCGCGCGACGTCCCGGTGGGCGGCTCCAGCACGACCGAGGATCAGCTCACTGTCCAGATCTGTCAGGTCGGCGCGACGGTGATCTGGGACCACTGGCAAATGACGGACATGGGAAAGTTGGTCAAAAACGGACAGGACGTAGGGCTGCCCACGTTCCGATTCGACGCGGGCGCCTACGCCTCCGAACTGACCCGGGCCCAGGCACGAACCGATCGCAAGTGGCCGGCACGCTCAGTGGCGGAACGGCTCACCCTCATGCTGCGCGACAACGAGACCGGCACCATGTGGATACGTCGGGTGACCGGCGTCCACGCCCCGGAAAATCGCCCCGCCGTGATCGAGGTCAGCTACTACGCCCGCGACATGAGCGGTCTCCGCTACGCCATGCCAGGCCACTACATCGTGACCTTCCCCGTGGACGCCTCCGCCGACCCCCACCAGCAGGCCGAAGCCATAGCCCACCGAGTCAGCCACGAAGACCTGAAACCGATCTCGCTCCATAGGCCCCGACGGCGCCGCACCTGACCCGCCCCACAAACCCGCGCAACCGGCCTGGAATTGCCGACCAGCCCACCACTCAGCAGGCCCGCGTGACCGGCTCCCCCACCGGCACCCCAGGCGCGGACGCGAACCTCTCCCCGCGCCAAGCGCGAGGTGACCGCCCACCTCTCGTACACCCAAAGCAGCGAATGACCCCCGCCTGGCCGTCACCGAAAACCCGGCAAGGTTGAGGGCCGGGTGTGGCCGACCCAGACATCAAGCGCTCCTCAGCCAGTCAGGGTCGGCCACACCCGGCCCTCAACCGTCCACCGTGAGAAGACAACGGCCCGCATCCCCCGATTTCGGGACGCGGGCCGCGGAAGGACGGATCAGAGAACGTCAGCCGACAGCTGCTTGCGGAGCTTGGCCAGCGCCTTGGTCAGCAGCCGCGACACGTGCATCTGGGAGATGCCGACCTGCTCGGCGATCTGCGACTGGGTCAGGTTGCCGTAGAAGCGCAGCGTAAGGATCTTCTGCTCCCGCTCGTCCAGCGTCGCCAGCGCCGGCCCCAGGGCCGCCCGCGTCTCCGCCAGCTCGAACTCGCTGTCCTCACCCCCGAGGGTGTCACCCAGTTCGGTGGTGCCGTCCGCCGAGACCGGTGTCGACAGCGACGTCGCGTTGTACGCGCGCGCTCCCTCCAGGCCTTCCAGGACGTCTTCCTCGGTCACGTTCAGGTGGGCGGCGATGTCGGCCACCGTCGGCGCCCGGCCCAGCGTATGGGTCAGCGTGTTGTTGGCCTCGGTGATCGCCAGCCGCAGCTCCTGCAGGCGGCGCGGCACCCGCACCGACCACGTGCGGTCGCGGAAGTGGCGCTTGATCTCGCCGATGATGGTCGGGATGGCGTAGCCCGCGAAGTCGACGCCGCGGTCGGCGTCGAAGCGGTCCACCGCCTTGATCAGGCCGACCGTCGCGGTCTGTACCAGGTCGTCGGTGGGCTCGCCGCGGCCGCTGTAGCGCTGGGCGAGGTGACGGGCCAGCGGCAGCCAGGCCTCGATCGCCCGGTCGCGCAGGGCCGCGCGGGACGGGTGACCGACCGGCATCGCGGCCATCGCCGTGATCAGCTCGCTGGCGCCGTCGGCGTTGGTCTCGGGGGCCGGGACCGTGCCGGCGTCGGCGGTACGGGCCGAAGCGGTGATGACTGCCATGAACCGAGCTCCTCTCCTGCGTGGCCGGCCTTCCGTGTACCGGCGCAGGCCACCAATTCCCTCGATCACCATTCGGCCAAACTCATCTTTTCAGGTGACAACTCGCGACGAACGGGTAGGACGGGTCGGCCGGATGGCGGATAAGCCGGCGTGGGTATGTTTGCTGAGCTGCAAGTACGGACCGGGGAGACTTCGAGGCGATGAGCAACGCGTCGGCGGCTGAGGTGTTCGCCGGTGGTGGTGAGGTCGGTCACGACCTGGCCGCCGTGGAGTGGGAGTCGACCCCGCTGGGTGCACCGGGGCAGTGGCCGCAGAGTCTGCGCACCGCGGTCAGCATCCTGCTGTCCTCACGCTTTCCGATGTGGATGGCGTGGGGTCCCGAGCTGACCTTCTTCTGCAACGCCGCCTATCGGCGCGACACCCTGGGCCGCAAATATCCGTGGGCGCTGGGCCGCCCGGCCAGTGAGGTGTGGGCCGAGATCTGGGACGACATCGGCCCGCGCATCGAGACCGTGCTCTCCACCGGCCAGGCGACCTGGGACGAGGCGCTGCTGCTGTTCGTGGAGCGCTCCGGATATCCGGAGGAGAGCTACCACACCTTCTCCTACAGCCCGCTGCGCGACGACGACGGCGACCTGGTCGGCATGCTCTGCGTGGTCAGTGAGGTGACCGAGCGGGTCATCGGCGAGCGCCGGATGGCCACGCTGCGCGACCTGGGCTCGGACCCGAGCGCCATCCGCACCGAGCAGCAGATGCTCACCTTCGCCGCCGCCCAGCTCGACCGCAACCGGCAGGATCTGCCGTTCACGCTGATCTATCTGTTCACCGAGGGCGGCGTCGAACTGGCCGCGGCCACCGGCGCCGAGCAGGAAGAACGGGAGTGGCCGACGGCGGCGGTGACCCGCGGGGAAACGCAACAGATAGGCCAGGCCCTGCTCGTTCCGCTGCTGCAACAGGGCGGTTCCCCGTACGGATTCATGGTCGCCGGCCTCAACGAGTTCCGTGCCCTCGACGACGGCTACCGCGGCTTCATCGAGCTGGCGGCCGGTCACGTCGCCGCCGGCATCGCCAGCGCCCGCAGTTATGAGGCGCAGCAGCGCCGGGCCGAGGAGCTGGCCGAGCTCGACCGGGCCAAGACCGCGTTCTTCTCCAACATCAGCCACGAGTTCCGCACCCCGCTGACCCTGATCATGGGCCCGGTCGAGGATCTGCTCGACCGTGGACCGGACGGGCAGACGCGGGCCGAGCTCGACGTCATCCAGCGCAACGCGCTGCGCCTGGGCAAGCTGGTCAACACGCTGCTCGACTTCTCGCGCATCGAGGCCGGCCGCATGCAGGCCCGCTACGAGCCGGCCGACCTGGCCACGGCCACGGCCGAGCTGGCCAGCGTCTTCCAGTCGGCCGTGGAGCGGGCCGGCCTAACCTACAAGGTGGACTGCCCGCCGCTGGCCCAGCCGGTCTTCCTCGACCGGGGCATGTGGGAGAAGATCGTCCTCAACCTGCTCAGCAACGCCCTGAAGTTCACCTTCACCGGCGGCATCAGCGTCACGGTGCGGGCCGAGGGCGACGCGGCCGTCGTCACCGTCGCCGACACCGGGGCCGGGGTGCCCGAGGCGGAGATCCCGCGGCTGTTCGAGCGTTTCCACCGCATCGACAACACGCAGTCGCGCTCCAACGAGGGCAGCGGCATCGGCCTGGCCCTGGTCAAGGAGCTGGTCGAGCTGCACGGCGGCACGATCACCGCGGACAGCACCCTCGGCGAGGGCACCACGTTCACCATCCGGCTGCGCTTCGGGGCCGAGCATCTGCCGCCTGACGCCATCGTGCCGGTCGGCAAGGCCGCCGACTGGAAGGCCGGCGCCGGCCCGTACGTCCAAGAGGCTCTGCGCTGGTTGCCCGGCGACGAGAACGGTGACGAGAACGGTGGTGAGAACGCGGTCAGGACGGCGCCGACGAAGGCCCGGCTGCTGGTCGCCGACGACAACGCGGACATGCGTGACTACCTGACCCGGCTGCTGCGCTCGGCCGGGCATGCGGTGGAGGCCGTCGGCGACGGCCAGGCCGCGCTCGAGGCGGCCCGGGTGCACAACCCCGACCTGATCGTCAGCGACGTCATGATGCCCCGGCTGGACGGCCTCCAGCTCGTGGCGGCGTTGCGCGCCGATCCGCGGACCGCCGGCACCCCCGTACTGCTGCTGTCGGCCCGGGCCGGTCAGGAGGCCTCCATCGAGGGCCTGGAGGCCGGCGCCGACGACTATCTGGTGAAGCCTTTCTCCTCGGCGGAGCTGCTCGCCCGCGTACGGGCGAATGTCGAATTGGCCCGTCTGCGAAATCACCACGCCCGCTGGCGGACCGCCCTGATCGACTCGTTGCAGGAGGCGTTCTTCGTCTGTGACGAGGACGGCGCCGTCATCGAGATCAACTCCACTTTCACCGACATTCTGGGGTACGGGCCGGAAGGGCTCCCCTATCCGCCGGTGCACCCCTGGTGGCCCGACCAGGAGTCCGATCCCGACGGCTACCAGCAGGTGGCCGCGGCGTTCGCCCTGCTCGTGGACAAGACGCACGGCTCGTACACGATCCCGGTCTCGCATCGCGACGGGCACGTGCTGTGGGTGGCGGCCTCGTTCAACCAGGTGCGCGACCCCGACTCGGGCCGGCGCGTCATCGTCGGCACGTTCCGCGACGTCACCGCCGAGCATTACGCGGTGCAGCGGGAGAGCGCCCTGGCCGCGCTGAGCGTGCGCCTCACCGAGGCCGACAGCCTGCCCGGGGCGCTGAGCAGCGTGCTTCGGGACCTTCGCGACCTCTGGCAGGCGACGCAGGTCTACGCGGCCGTCTTCACCGGCGACAGCACTCCGGCGGTGACCACGACCGACGGCGGGCCCCGCTGGGACGAGCTTCCCGGCCACCAACGTCAAATTCTTGCTTCGGTACGGGATGAAGCACTGCTCACGCCCGTCGCCGAGCGCACCGGGGGCGCCGGCATCTCGCTGGAGCACCCCAACGGCACCATGGCCCTGTGGGTGCAGCTGGCCGAGAACCGGCCGTTCACCGAGCAGGACCAGACCCTGCTGGCGCTGCTGGCCGGCCGCCTCGGCCAGGGCCTGCACCGCATCCACCAGATCGACCAGCAGCGCGAGACCGCCCTCGCCCTGCAACGGGCCATCCTCGGCCCGGCCCAGCTGCCCGCCGGTTTCGCCGTGCGCTACTCCCCGGCGACGCGGCCGCTGAAGGTCGGCGGCGACTGGTACGACACGGTCGCCCTGCCCGACGAGCGGATCGGCATCGTGGTCGGCGACTGCGTCGGTCACGGACTGCAGGCGGCCACCGTCATGGGCCAGCTCCGCAGCGCCTGCCGCGCCCTGCTGCTGCAGAACACCGATCCCGCCCAGACGCTGACGGCCCTCGACCGTTTCGCCGTGCAACTGCCGGGCGCCATGTGCGCCACGGTCTTCTGCGGGGTCCTCGATCCGGTCACCGGCGATTTGGCGTACGCCAGCGCGGGGCACCCACCCGCCGTCGTCACCCACCCGGACGGCACGCTCGACCTGCTCGACCAGGGCCGCTCCCGGCCGCTCGGCGTGCACAACCCGTCCGGGCGCCCCGAGGCGCACTACACCGTGCCCAGCCGGGCTACCCTGCTGCTCTACACCGACGGCCTGGTCGAGCGCCGCCGGCTGCCGCTGACCGACGGCATCGGGCGGGTCGCCGTCACCGTCCAGCAGGGACGCGGCGCCTCGATCGAGGACCTGGCCACGGAGGTGATGGAGAGCATGACCCCCGACGGCGGATACGACGACGACGTGGCCCTGCTGCTCTACCGGCAGCCCGGCCCGCTGGAGCTGGACTTCCCGGCCGAGTCGACACGCCTGGCCCCGGTCCGCTCGGCGCTGCGGGGCTGGCTGGCCCGCGCCGGCATCGACCCCACCACCGCGCAGAACGTGCTGGTGGCGGCCGGTGAGGCCTGCGCCAACGCGATCGAGCACGGCCACCGGCACGGCCCGGCCGGCCGGATCCGGCTGATCGCCACGGCGACCGCCGACTATCTGCGGCTGACCGTCACCGACAGCGGCCGCTGGAAGACACCACGGCCCGCCGAGAACCCGCACCGGGGACGTGGCCTGACCCTGATGCGGGCGCTGATGACCGAAGTGACCGTCACGACCGGCGCCGCCGGCACCGTCGTCGGCCTGCAAGCGAGGATCCCGCAATGAGCACCGAACTGACATTCGCCACCGTCCAGGACCCGGACGGCGCGACCGTCCTGTCGGCCGCCGGCGAGATCGACATGAGCAACGCGGCCGAGTTCTCGGCCGCGCTCGACGGCGCCCTGGCCGAGGCCGGCGACGCCCCGGTGGTGGTCGACCTGACGAAGGTGGACTACATCGACAGCGCGGGCCTGGCCGTGGTCTTCCCGCACATCGACCGGGTCCGCCTGGTCGCCTCGGAGGTGCTGGCCCCGGTGCTGACGGTGGTCGGCCTGGACGATGTCATGACGGTCCGGGCTTGACCGGCAGCCGCGCCCACACCACCTTGCCGTCCGCGGTGAGCCGGCTCCCCCAGTCGTCGCTGACCGCGTCGACGAGCAGCATGCCCCGCCCACCGAGCCGCCGCGGGTCGGGCCCGAGCAGCCGCGGCAGGTCGCGGCTGCTGTCGAACACCTCGACGAGCACGTCGCCGTCGGCGCTCAGCGCCACCTCACCACCGTCACCGGTGTGCTGCACGACGTTCTGCACCAGCTCGGTCATCACCAGCAGCGTGTCCTCGACCACCTCTCCGTCCTGCCGGGAGACCAGCCACCGGTGAGCCGCATGCCGCAGTGACGCGCTGTCGGTCCCATGATCAAAGGGAAGCCGCAACGCCTGCATGACCCGGCTCTGTACCCACCGCGCCCCCGGACACACCACGGAAAGCCGAAGATGACCGAGATCAATACCCAGGTGCTGCCCGGCCCGACAGTCCGCGTCTTCGTCACCGGCGAGATCGACCTGTCCTCCACGGCCCGCCTGACCACAGCCCTGACCGCCGCCGTGGACCGCCCGGGCGCGGTGGGGGTGGAGGTCGACTTCGCGGGCGTCACCTTCTGCGACTCCACCGCCATAGCCGTCTTGGAGAGCGCCTGGGCCACCGCTTCCGCCCGCGCCCTGCCGTTCCGCCTGATCCGCATCCGCCCACAAGTGGCCCACATCCTCGCCATCGTCGGCGTCCTGGACGCCTTCACCGGCACCGGCCAGCCGCAGGCCTGAGTCGCGCCGGAGGCGCCCCGAGCCTCGCGGTGGGCCGTCAGACCGACACGTGGAACATGTCGGTGACGCCGCAGATCTCGAGCACCTGCTGGATCTGCGGGCGGATGTGCTGGATCTCCAGGCGGCTGCCGAGCCGGTCGGCGTTGGTGTGGCAGTGCAGCAGCGCGTGGATGCCGGCCGAGCCGAGGAAGGTCACCTCGCCCATGTCGATCACCAGGTTGCGCGGCTGCTCCCGCTGGAGCACGCCGTCGAGGAACTGCCGCACCTGAGCCGCGTTGTCCATGTCGATCTCACCGGCCAAGGCGACCACGGCGTCGACGTCTCGCACAGCCATGACGAGCGGCGCCAGGTCGTCCTGAGGATATCGACCTTCATATTCATGAAGGAAAGACATGGCACAACCCCTCAGCTGGCTCTTCCCGATCTCACTGACCGCTTCGTGCTGACCGCCACCGAACGACGGTGCCGAGAGGAGAGCCTGGCTAGGAGGCCGCAGAACCCGACGCAATACGGATAGCCCACTCTACCCCGCTGCCCTCACTTCGAGGCCAGTGACATGACACGCAGCTTTTTGGGGAACAATGAGCGCGCACTCACTCAGCCCTCGTTGTGGAAGGACTGTTTTCCTTGGCCGGAGGACTCGTAGCCCTGCTGGACGACGTGGCGGTGCTGGCTCGCGCCGCCGCCGCCTCCATCGACGACGTCGGCGCCGCCGCGGCGAAAGCCGGCGCCAAGGCCGCGGGTGTCGTCATCGACGACGCCGCCGTCACCCCGCAATACGTGCGGGGCCTGGCCGCCGAGCGTGAGCTGCCGATCATCAAGCGCATCGCGCTCGGATCGCTGCGCAACAAGTTCCTCATCATCCTGCCCGCGATCCTGCTGCTCAGCCAGTTCGTGCCGTGGCTGCTCACCCCGATCCTGATGCTCGGCGGCGCCTACCTCTGCTTCGAGGGCGCGGAAAAGGTCTGGGCGAAGGTCGCCCACCACGACGCGCACGGCGACGACGACACCGCCAAGGACGAGAAGTCGCTGATCTCCGGCGCCGTGCGCACCGACCTGATCCTGTCGGCCGAGATCATGGTCATCACCCTGAACGAGGTCATCGACGAGCCGTTCTGGAGCCGCCTGGCCATCCTGGCCGTGGTCGCCCTCATCATGACCGTGCTGGTCTACGGCGCGGTCGGCCTCATCGTGAAGATGGACGACGCCGGACTGCGCCTCTCGCAGCTGCCCGGCGCGATCGCCGGTTTCGGCCGCGGCCTGGTCAACGCCATGCCCAAGGTCCTCACCGCGCTGACCGTGATCGGCACCGCCGCCATGCTCTGGGTCGGCGGCCACATCATCCTGGTCGGCACCGACGAGCTCGGCCTGCATTTCCTCTACGAGTTCGTGCACCACATGGAGGAGGCGGCACACGACGCCACCGGCGCCCTCGGCGGCGTCGTCGGCTGGCTCGTCAACACGGTGGCCAGCGCGATCCTCGGCCTGATCGTCGGCGCCCTCATCGTCGTGGTCGTCACCTTCACCCTGCACCGCCGTAAGAAGACCGAACCGGCTCCAGCCGAGCACTGATCGCACCGACCACCTCGGGAAACGTATCCACCGAGGTGGTCACGAAGCGCGGGTCGAACTCGTCGAGGCGCCGCACGCCGCTCTGCAGGCAGGCGACGAACCGGATGCCCGCTCCCCCGGCGGCCACCGCGTCGCCCGGCGAGTCACCCACGTACACGCACTGGCCGGGCCGCAGGCCGGTCTCGGCCAGCAGTTCGTCGAACACCCGCGGATCCGGCTTGCGGAAACGGGTGTTCCCCTGGTGGTACGCCCCGGTCACCCGGCCCGCGAGCACATGATCGGGCTCCAGCAGGTGGCGCACCTCGGCCTCGGTGCGCGAGGTCAGCAGCATGACCGTCCGCCCCTGCTCGACCAGCCGGTCCAGCGCCGCGAGGTTCTCCGGCGGGATGACGTCGAGGCGCCCGTCGGCCAGATACCGCTGGTGCAGGATCGGGAACAGCTCCGCGAACCGCTCCAGGTCCACTCCCGGCGACCGCCGCGGCATGGCGTCCAGCAGCGTCTCGCCCCAGGTCGCCAGGTGCACCTCACGTGACATGGCCGGACGTCCCAGGCGGGCCAGGACCTCGTTCTCCAACTCGTACGAGGCGGCCTCGGTCAGGCACAACGTGTCGTCCACGTCCACGATCACTGCTTTGATCAAATCGCTCATACCTCGATGTGAGAGCCCATGATGACCGTGCGGTCGCGGGGCAGGCTGAAGTACTCGGCCGCGTCGGCGGTGATGTAGGACGTGGCCACGAACAGGCGCTTGCGCCAGGTGGCCATGGTCGGCGTACGGCCGATGCGCAGCTCGATCTTCGACAGGAAGTACGAGGCCTGATCCAGCTGAAGCTCGCCCTCGGTGGTGCCCGGCTCCAGCAGGCGCAGCGCGGCCGGCACGTCCGGGGTCTCCATGTAGCCGAAGCGGGCGATCACGTGCACGATGCCGTCGTCGGCGTAGCCCAGGTCGTCGATGGTGATCCGGTTCTCCTCGGCCACCCGCGGAATCGGCTGCGTCTCCAGCGACATGATGATGACGTGCTCGTGGCGGACGTGGTTGTGCTCCACGTTGGCCCGCATGGCCAGCGGGGCGGTCAGCTTGCCCCGGTTGAGGAAGACCGCCGTGCCGGGCACGGTCTGCGTCTTCGACCGGTTCTCGTGCAGGTCGGCGATGAACTCCTTGAGCGAGCCCTCACGCCGGTTGCGCTCGGCCGTGACGATGCGCCGGCCGGCCTGCCACGTGGTCATCAGCGTGAACGCGGTCAGCGCGATCAGCAGCGGCAGCCACGCGCCGTGCGCCAGCTTGGTCAGGTTGGCCCCGACGAAGAGCAGGTCGACGGCCAGCAGTACGGCGGCGCCGGCACCGATGAGCCATCGGGGCGCCAGGCCGCGCGTGCCGGCCACGTAGAAGAACAGCAGCGTGGTGATGGTGATCGTGCCGGTGGCGGCCATGCCGTACGCATAAGCAAGCGCCGCCGAGCTGCGAAACGCGAAGACCAGCGTGAGCACTGTGACCATCAGCAGCCAGTTGATCCACGGCACGTAGATCTGCCCGACCGACGACTCCGACGTGTGCGCGATCCGCAGCCGCGGCAGATAGCCCAGCTGCGCCGCCTGTGACGCCACCGAGTACGCCCCGGTGATCACCGCCTGCGAGGCGATGACGGTCGCCGCGGTGGCCAGCAGCACCAGGGGAAGCCGGCCCCACTCGGGTACGAGCAGGAAGAACGGGCTGCTGATGTTGTCCGGGTCCTCGAGCACGAGGGCGCCCTGGCCCAGATAGCTGAGGGTGAGGGCGGGCAGCACGAGGAACAGCCAGCCGCGCGTGATCGCCTTGCGCCCGAAGTGGCCCATGTCCGCGTACAGGGCTTCGGCGCCGGTCACGGCGAGCACGATCGCGGCCAGCGCGAAGAAGGCGATGTGGAAATGCCCGGCGAGGAAGCCCATGGCGTACGTGGGTGACAGCGCCTTGAGGATCTCCGGGTTTTCGACGACGCCGCTCACCCCGAACCCGCCGATCACCGTGAACCACACGATCATGATCGGCCCGAAGACACGGCCGACGGCCGCGGTCCCCCGCCGCTGCACGAGGAAGAGCACGACGATGATGACGGCGGTGATCGGCACGACCGCCTCACCCAGCGACGGCTGAACCGTCTTGACCCCCTCGACCGCGGACAGCACCGAGATGGCCGGCGTGATCATGCTGTCGCCGAAGAACAGCGAGGCACCGAAGATGCCCAGCCCGGCCAGGATCACGGCCGCCTTGCGCCCTCGCTGGGCGGCGCTGCGGCGCAGCAGGGCGATGAGGGCCATGATGCCGCCCTCGCCGTCGTTGTCGATGCGCAGAGCCAGCAGCACGTAGGTGACGGTCACGATGATCATCACAGACCAGAAGATCAGCGACACCACGCCGTACACGTTGTGGTCGCTGACCGGCACCGGATGCGGATCCTCAGGATTGAAAACGGTCTGCAACGTGTAGATCGGGCTCGTCCCGATGTCGCCGAACACCACCCCGAGCGCGCCGACCACGATGGCAAGCCGCGCGCTGTCATGGGAATTAGCGGACACGGGGCGCTCCTCAGGACCGGCGATACCGAGCGCGACGATACCGGTCGCCCCCGCCCGCCCGACCAGAATCGTGACACCCCTCGCACCGCTTAGCCATCCTAGGAACCTGGGTTACTCCCGCTCGCGCTGCGCGCGAGCAACACTTCCGGTCGTGACCGACGATCACCCCCGCCCACCCGGCTACCGCCGCACGCAGGACGGCCCCGCAAACAGAGCCCGCTCAGCCACCACAGAAAGCGTGGCAAATCAGGCACCCACTGCCGGCCCGACCGCTGCAAACGGCTCGGCCAACGCCAGCAGCTCAGCCGACGCGGGCGGCTCGGCCGGCGCGGGCGGCTCAGCGGGCGCGGGCAGCTCAGCCGAAGCGGGCGGCTCAGCGCGCGATCCAGCGGGCGCGGGCGGCTCAGCGCGCGGCCCAGCGGGCGCGGGCGGTTCAGCGCGCGGCTCGGCGGGCGCGGGCGGCTCAGCGGGCGCGGGCAGCTCGGCACGGGCTGTCGGCTACACGGACGACGACGGGCGGCCCGTCACCGACGCCGCCACTCTCGCGCGGATCCGGGCGCTGAAGCTGCCGCCCGGCTGGCACGACGTCTGGGTCGCGGCCGACCCCGAGGCGAAGGTCCAAGCCGTAGGGACCGACGCCGCCGGCCGCACCCAGTACCGCTACAGCGCGGCCTGGACCGAAGCCCGCGCCTTCGACAAGTTCGCCCACCTGCCGGATTTCGCCGGCGCCCTGCCCCTGCTGCGCGACCACGTCGGCGCCGAGCTGGGCGTGAGCCCTCGCGGGCGCCGCGCACTCGACCGCGACCGGGTCCTCAGCATCGCCGCCCGCCTGCTCGATCTCGGCTTCTTCCGGGTCGGTTCCGAGCGTTACGCCCGCGACAACGACACGTACGGCCTGACGACCCTGCACCGCGACCACGTCCGGGTCACCAAGGACGCCGTGCACTTCGACTACATCGCCAAGGAGCACAAGCACCGCGTGGTCGAGGTGACCGATCCCGCCGTCGCCGCCTGGGTGCGCCGCCTGATCGCCCGCGACGACTCCGGCCCCGAGTTCCTGGCCTGGCAGCGGGCGGACGGCGCCTGGCAGCCGGTGCACAGCGCCCACGTCAACGCCTACATCCACACGCACACCGGCATAGACGCCACCGCCAAGCAATTCCGCACCTGGGCCGGCACCGTCCTGGCCGCCGCGGCCCTGGGCGGCGCCCGCCACGACCAAAAGGCAAAATCGACGACCTTGGCTGCCGTACGCGCTACCAGCGCCCTCCTGGGCAACACCCCCGCCGTGGCCCGCACCTCCTACATCCACCCCGCCGTACTGACCGCCTACGAACAGGGCCGCACCATCGCCCCCGCCATCACCGAGGCCGCAACCCGCCTGAACGACGACCGCCTCCCCGTGGTGTGGCGCGACCCAGCCGTACAGTCGGCGGCCGCCGCCCTGATCACCGCCGACCCCACGTTCCCCTGAGAGACATCGCCGATCCGGGTGGGCGGCCGAGCGGTGGAAGTGGGCTCCGCGATGGCGACCGCGCCACCGGGCGGCTGAAGGCTGGTCCGCGATCGCGCCCCCACCGGCGCTCCCGACCCAACCCCGTCCGGCGAAGAGCGCCGGGCCGGCAGTTCACCCGACTCGGCGGTGCCTACGGGTGGGGACGGAATCCCCGGCCGATGTGGGCCGGGCTTCGACCGGCGGGGCGGGAGCCGGCCCGGAGGGGCCGCCGGCTTGCGCGGCCTCGCTCCAGGTGCCGACGTCCTCGGCTGTCGTGGTGGAGGGTTCGGACGGCGTGGGCTGCTCCTCAGTCGGCGTTTCCGGGTTTTCGGGGCGGGGGTTCCAGGCGAAGGCCAGGGCGCTGCCGATCAGGCCGAGGAGCATGCCCAGGATGAAGCCGCCCAGGTTGGAGGTCAGCCACGAGCTCAGGCTCAGGGCCGCGGCGACCAGCGAGTAGAACAGGCGCTGGGCCGGGCTGAAGATCAGCAGGATGCCGCACAGCAGCAGGACCATCGGCACCAGGAGGCCGGCCAGGCCCTGCATCCCTACGTGGATGATGACCGGCAGCGGCGCCTTGACCGAGATGAGGATCTCGGCGCCGGCCAGGGTGACGAGCAGGCCGCCCCAGAAGGGGCGGGCGTGCCGCCATCGGGAGAAGGAGGAGCGCCCGCCCATCGTCAGCAACCGTCGCCGGTGAAGGCCATGCGCAGGTGCGGCAGCGTGAACCGGGCCGCCGTGGTGGCGTAGTTGTTCTGCCGCAGGTTCGCGATGGCCACGGTGTCGGCCTGTTGGCCGAAAACGCCCTCGCCGCCGGTGATCTTTCCGCCGTTGCGCCGGTCGTTCACCTTGTCGAAGGTGCTCGCGTCCTGACCGATGTCGATGTTCTTGAAGTCGGCCTCACCGGAGATCTGATCCGAGTCGACGACCAGGCTGTCGGCCTTGACCGGGGTTCCGTTGTCGCCGGCGGTGATTTTCAAGTACATGCCGCCGAGCGAGACGCTCTGGCACAGTTTCGTCAGCTCGGCCTTGTCGATGGCCGAGACGATGACGACGACCTGGCCGCCGGTGTCGCCCGCGTTGGGGCTGTCCTCGATCATGGTGTCCAGGGCCGCGAACTGCTCGAACCCGGTTCCCTGGAGCTGGGTGGCGGTGACCGTGAACGGCATTCCGGAGATCGAGAAGTTCGCCGCCAGCACGCCCTCCGCGGTCAGCGCCACCAGCCCGGCGGCCATCGCCGCGGTGATGCCGAACATCGCGCCGAAGCGCTTCCAGCTCGTTTCTCTCCTCGTTTTCGACCTTGTTCTCATCGGCAACTCCTAGATCGACAAATCGCGATTCAATATCGTCGAGCGTCAATGTCGATTGGCCGAAGTTACTCCCGGGTAGCGGACCGGTCAAGTCGAGCGGCCGGGGATCGCAGGTCGTGCTTTGTTACGCCACGGTTGCCTTGACGTTACGTACAACCGAGGTCTATAAACCGACAAGTCGAGCGTCAACGTCGGTACCTGCGCTAATCCGAACCTTTGAGGAGAGAAGCCATGCGCGCGTACCGAACCATCATCGTGATCACCGCGGTCGCGGCCTCCGTGGGCCTGGGCGCCACCCCGGCCCTGGCCGACGCCCCGGCCGTGCTCACCGTCGGAGAGGCCGGGGGCA
This sequence comes from Paractinoplanes atraurantiacus, assembly GCF_900215205.1. Classification (GTDB taxonomy): domain Bacteria; phylum Actinomycetota; class Actinomycetes; order Mycobacteriales; family Micromonosporaceae; genus Actinoplanes; species Actinoplanes atraurantiacus. The sequence continues at coordinate 50,816 of NZ_OBDY01000008.1, read as the reverse complement.
CCGCCGTCGCCGTCGGCGACCTGCTGACCGCCTCGGTCGCCACCGGCACCACGGCCGACTTCACCACGACCGCCGGCGGCACCACCGGCATCAAGTGCGCCGAGTCCGCCTTCACGGCCACCGTCGTCGACAACCCGGAGGCGCCCGGCGTCGCCACCGAGTCGGTCACCTCGCACACCTTCGCCACCTGCACCGCGAACATCTTCGGCGTCACCCGCGTGAACAGCGTGACGGTGAACAACACGCCGTTCGCCACCACCGTCGACAGCGCCACCGGCGCCGTCACCGTGAGCGGCACCGACACCGCCCCCATCCAGACCACGCTGAGCCTGGGCACCATCCTCGGCTCGGTCACCTGCGTCTACCGCGCCGACGGCAACGCCATCACCGGCGTGTCGGCCAACGAGGACAACTCGATCACGTTCACCCAGCAGGCCTTCACCAAGGCGTCGGGCCCGATCACCTGCCCCGGAGCCGGCTTCTTCACCGCCCGATACGCCCCGGTCCTGGACAGCACCGTCGAGGGCACCCCCGCCGTCTTCACCAACTGACGGGGAACATCCCCCGCTCGCCGGGCACCCGAAATGCGCCCGGCGAGCGGCCCCTCAACTCCACTTCACGGTCGCCCTTGCACGCCACACGTCCAGCGCGCCCAAATCGCCTTCGGCGGTGAGCTTCTCCGGCCCGATCCGGTTCCACAGCAGCAGATAGAGATCGGCCGCCGTTCCCGACAGGGCCAGCGTGGCCGGCCCGGCGCCGTCGCTCACGTGCAGCCCACCGCCATCCATGCGAACGGTCCAGGCCGCCTCGACGTCAGTGGCCGACAGAGCGATCGCCACCGGCGGCTCGCAGGTGAGCCGCTCGGGCCGCCGCGCGAAGAACCCCCGCAACAACTCCTCGACCCCGTCCACCGCGAACGCAGCCCGCCCGACCGCAGCCCCCGCCCTCCCTTGGGGGCCCCCGTCCTGCCCCATTGTGACGAAAAAGCCCGAGATCATGTCGGTGCCCTGTGGACGGCCCGCGGCCTGTGGATAACCTGCCCGGCCACTCGGACCGGTGCGCCTCCCAGCCGCAGACTCGACGTCAGCGCGACGGACCGCCGCAGACTCGACGTCAGCGCGACGAACCACCGCGGACTCGACGTCAGCGCGACGGACCACCGCGGACTCGACGTCAGCGCGACGGACCACCGCCGACTCGACGTCGGCGCGATGGACCGCCGTCTCGTGTGCCTGGCGGCGTGTCCAGAAAGCCAGCGGCGACGGCGCCGGCAGGAAGCTCCAGCACGCGAGCGCGGGATCGGCCCCGGTGAGCGTGCCGACCAGTGCGCTGTGCCCTGAGCGGAACCAGTCGATCAGGGCATCGTCGCTCACGCTTTCGAAGAACCGGCTCTCCTCCTCGGGGCCGATCGGGCGCTCGCGACGCTCCGAGACGTGGGCCGCCGCCCACCGGTGGACGCCGCCGAGATGCAGCAGTACGTCGCGGACCCGCCAGCCGGGGCACGGTGGCACCACGGCATCGAGCCCGGCGCGCTCGGCGATGCCGGCCATGGCCTCCCCGTCGCCGCGGAGGAACTGGAGATGCTCATCGATGCGCATCCCGCGATGATGCCAGTGCGCGGTACACCTTTTCGATGCGGTCGCGGACCGGGCCGGGCTCCGTCACCTGCTCGCCGGCGCGGTCGCGCAGGGTTTCGAAGGCGGTCATGTCGGAGCGGGCCGCTTCCAGGTCGCCCAGTTCCACGTGGATGGCGGCCCGGCGGGTCAGGGCCCGGACCATGGCGCCCACGTTCTCGCCCTGGCGTTCGCGGAGCTCGATCTCGCGGGTGGCCGCGTCCAGGGCCTCGGGCCAGCGCTTGGCCGCCGCCTCGATGTCGGACAGCACCTGGTGGGCGGCGGCCTGCGCGAAGTCGGCGATGTGCTGGGGTGGGGCCGTGGCCGGGTCGGTCACGGTGGTGATGATCTCGCGGTAGAGGGTGGCTGCCTCGCCGGGCTCGCCCATGTCGGCCAGGATGTTCGCCCACATGAGCAGGCCGTTGGGGGCGCCTTCGCGGTCGCCGGCCTCGCGGAACTCGGCGACGGCGCGGCTGATCTGCGCCACGGCCTCGGGGCGGCGCTTCCGCAGTTGCAGCGACCACGCCACGTAGTAGCGCGCCCAGGCGACCTGGCGCAGGTCGCCGGCGCGCTCAGCGGCGTCCAGGGCGCGTCGGGCGTGCTCGAGCGCTTCCTCCACCCGGTGCTGCACGACGACGTACACCCAGACCAGATAGCCCTCGTGGACGGCGCGCAAGCGGTCGTCGCCGAGCCGGTCGGCGGCCGCGCACGACAGGGTGAAGACGTCCTCCCAGCCGGGCCAGGCGAACCAGCTGTCGGAGTACCAGTGCAGGGACTCGGCCACCTCGATGACACGCTCGTCGCCGGCCGTGCGGAGGGCGGCCAGCCAGTTCTCGGATTCGGCCTGCAGCCAGGCGCTCGCGCCGGCCGGTGTGGTGAACTCGACGATGTCGGTCGTGCCGGCTCGGCCGGGGCCGAAGTCGGGTTCGAAGTGCCGCCCGGCCACGATCGCGGTGTCGAGGAGCCAGTCGTCGCGGCGGGCGACGATGGCCGCGCGGTCGTTGGGGCCTTCTTCGCGGTCGAGCGCTTCCGACGCGTACAACCGGAGAAGGTCGTGGAACTCCAGACGCCCGTCGGGACGCTGTTGCAGCAGGCTGAGGTCGACCAGGTCGTCGAGGGCGTCCTCGGTGGTCAGCAGCGGCTCCTCGGCCAGCACGGCGGCCAGCTCTGGGCCGGTCGACGTGCCCGGCACGAGGGCGAGCCGCCGGAAGAGGCGCCGGGACGGGCCCGACAGCTGCTGGTACGACAGGTCGATGGCCGCCGTGACCTGGGGATCACCGGTGGCGAGGCGGGCGATGAGTTCGTCGGCCGCCCCTCTCAGAAGACGGTTGCCGGCGATGCGCAGCGCCAGCGGGACGTGCACGCAGAGATCCGCGATGCGCCGGAGTTGATCATGCGACGGGGAAGACGAAGGGGAAGGGGAGGCCGAGATGATGCTGTTCAGGAGGGCCACCGACTCGGCCTCGGGCAGGGGGCCCAGGCGGATCCGGTGGACGTCCTCGAGGCCGCTCAGGGAGCGGCGGCTGGTAACCAGGACTACGGCCGGGCCCTGCGACGGGAGCACCGGGCGGACGTGGCTCTCGCCGATCGCGTTGTCGAGGACGACGACCAGGCGCCGGCCGCGGATCAGGGTCTGCCACAGGGCCGAGGCCTCGTCGGCGTCCGGCGGCACCGAGCGGCGGCCCGGATCGACCGCTCGGATCAGCCGGTCCAGCACGGCCACCGCGGTCAGCGGTTCCTCGTCGAGCCCGCGCAGGTCGACGAAGAGCCGCTCGGGCCACGCCTGAGCGGCCCGGCCGGCGAACGTGGTCTTGCCGACGCCGGCGTCGCCGCTGATCACGACGACCGCGCCCGAGGACCAGGCCCGGACCTGGGCCAGCTCGGCCGCCCGGCCGGTGAAGTCGGCGACCTCACTGGGCAGTGGCAGCTGCGTGGCGGTGGCGCCGGTGCGGCCGGCCCGGGCGGCGGCGAGCAGGGCCTCCCGCTCGCCGCCGGTGAGGCCCAGGCCGTCGGCCAGGGCCGCCACCGTGCGGACACGCGGGCCCCGGCTGACCCCGCGCTCCATGTCGCTGATCGCCCGGTCGGTCACCCCGGACGCCTCGGCCAGCTGTTCCAGGGTCAGCCCGGCGCCGGTGCGCAGCCGGCGTATCAACTCCCCGAACGACTCCATGACCCTTTTCTAGCGGGTCGGCACCGGCTTCGTGCCGGGCTTGGTGGGCTTGGTGCCGGGCTGAGGCTTCGGTGGCGCGGGCGGGCGCTGCACGCCGATGACCTTGCGGCTCACCGCGGTCTTGAACTGGACCTTCGGCTTGCCCTTCATGTAGTCGTGCATGGTGTCGATGACCGCGGCGTTGACGAGGGCATGCGACATCCGGTCGGGGTGGTTCTGCCAGTCGGGGTCGACCATGTAACCGGCCACCACCATCGACGTGGTGCCCACGATCAGCGACGCCGTCTTGTCGTGGTCGGTGGTGCCGGTCTTGCCGAAGATCGGGTGCCCGATCTCGGAGCGGGCGCCGGGCGCGGTGCCGGAGGCGTTGCACTTGCCCATCTGGGCCGAGTCGCCGACCGGGCAGCGGGCCGCGTCCAGGGCCGCCCGGGCCACGTCCGGGCTGGTGGCCCGGTTGCAGGAGGGCTTGCCGACGTCGAGCTTCTCGTTGTGCCGGGTGGTGATCTGCTCGACCGGGGTCGGCGCGCAGTACATGCCGTCGCCGGCCAGGGTGGCGTACGCGTTCGCCATGTCCAGCGGCGTCGACGCGGAGACGCCGAGCGTGAAGGCGCCCCAGGTCCGGGCCGCCGCCGGCTGGGCGTACGCGGCGTCCTGCGAGTTGCGGAACTGCACGCCGAAGCGCTTGGCCACGGCCACGACCTTGTCCGCGCCGACCCGCTCCTCCAGCGGCACGAAGTACGTGTTGACCGACTTGCCGAAGCCGGACCACATGTCGAACACGCCCTTCTCGCTGGCCGACGCGTTGCGCGGGCACCAGTCGCTGGTGCCGGCGCAGGCGGACGGCGAGCCCTTGGCGACCGGGTAGTGAGAGTGGTACTGGGCCGGCGAGTCGATCGGGTAGCTCAGCGTGTAGCCCCGCTCCAGGGCGGCCACCATGGTGAACATCTTGAAGACCGAGCCCGCCTGGTAGCCGCCGATGTCACCGCCGCCGGTGATCAGCGGGTTGGTGGTGTTCGGGTACGAGGCCCGCACGCCCTTGGCCCGCAGCGCCGGGTCCGGCGAGAGCGGGTTGGCCGGCGCGTCCAGCTTGTAGCGCCGGTTGGCGGCCAGCACGCGCACCTTGCCGCTGCCCGGCTCGACGCCGGCCAGCAGGATCGCGTTGCGGCTGGTGTCGGCGATGTTCTGGCTGACCCGCTTGCGGGCCGCGTCCTGCGCTTTCGGGTCGAGGGTGGTGACCACGCGGTAGCCGCCGCTCTTCAGGCGCCGCTCACGTTCGTACGTCGTGGCTCCGAACGCCTCCTGGCCCATCCACCAGCGATAGAAATAGTCGCAGAAGAAGCCCCAGTTGTTCTTCGCGACCGAGACGCAGCCGTTGCCGACCGGCTTGGTCTTGCGCGGGATGGGCTCCTTCACCGCCTTGGCCGCCTCGGCCGCGGTGATCGAGCCGAGCTCCACCATGCCGGGGATGATGTAGTCGTTGCGCCGGTCCCGGATCTGGTCGTATCCGCTCGGGATGGTCGGGTTGAAGCTGGTCGGCGCCTTGACCATGCCGGCCAGCATCGCCGCCTCGCCGATCGTCAGGTCCTTGGGCCGCTTGTTGAAGTAGATCTGGCTGGCCGCGTAGACCCCGTACGCCTGGTTGCCGAACGGCGCGATGTTCAGGTAGCGCTCCAGGATCTGGTCCTTGGACAGCTCCTTCTCCACCTGCAGCGCGTACTTCATCTCGGTGATCTTGCGCTTCGGGGTGTCCTTGGTCGCGTTGACGACCTCCTGCGGGCTGGTCGCCGAGTAGGCCAGCGACAACCGCACGTACTGCATGGTCAGGGTCGAGGCGCCCTGCTGGGAGTTGCCGCCGGAGTTGCTGACGGCGGCCCGGGCGACGCCTTTGAGGTCGACGCCGTGGTGGTGGTAGAAGTTGCGGTCCTCGGCGGCGACGATCGCGTCGCGCATGTGCTTCGAGATGTCCTTGATCGGCACATCGCTGCGGAACTCGTCGTAGAACTGCGCGAGCGCGGTCTTGCCGTCGTTCGCGTAGATCCGGGTGATCTGCGGGGAGCTGAAGTCGCGAAGCTCACTGGGCAGGCTCGCGAAGCCCTGTTCGCCGGCCTTGGCGGCCAGGCCCGACACGGCCGCGGCGGGAAAGGCCGCCGCGGCCAGCACCAGGCCGCCGAGCAGGCCGCAGATGAGCAGGGTCGCGGCATTCGCGACGGGGTGGTGGTCGCGTTTACGCACGCGGGTGTCTCCTTGCTGCGACCTGGGGGTCTCGCCCGGCCTAGAAGGCCGGCAGTGTCTCTCCGGCCAGCAGTTTCTTGCCGGCTGCGATCTTGGCATCGTACGGGGTCTTAAGATGCCACAGCTCGGCAAGCTTGGCCGCGTCGTCCCCGTCGTAGCCCTTCGCGAAGAAGGCGTCGACCTGAGCGATCTCGGCCTTCTGCTTCTTGGCCGCCGCCACGTTGGCCGGCTTCGGCTTGACCGGCAGGTCCTGACCGGCCAGCAGGCGCTTGCCGGCCTCGAGCTTGGCCGCCGGCGGGTCGCTCAGGTTCCACAGGCCGGCCAGCTTCTCGGCGTCGGCCCATACGTAGCCGGCGTCGAAGAAGGCCGCGAACTGCTTGTCCTGCTCGGGCGAGGTGGCCGGGTCGGCCGGGATGACGTCCGGGTGCGGCCGGACCGGCAGGGTCTCGCCGAGCAGCAGCCGACGGCCTGCCTCGACCTTGACGGCGGCCACGTCCGACACCTTCCAGATCTTGGCCAGCTTCTCGGCGTCGCCGAGGCCGTAGCCGGCACCGGAGTACGCGTCCCAGCGCTTCTGCAGCTCCTCGTCGCTCGGCGCGGTCGACGCCGGGGCGGCCGGCGCGGCGGCGACCGGAATGCCGGCCGCGGTGCCGCTCGAGCTGCCCGGAAGGAAGGCGGGCAGGTTAATGGAGCCGGCGATCAGGCCGGCTCCGAGGACGCCGCCCGCCGCGATCTGGGCGCCCCGCCGGCGGCGCTTGTAGCGGCCGGAGAGCTCGACCACACGGGCGTAGACGGCGGAGGGGTCGGGGGTGTCGTACTCATGCTCCGCGAATACCTCGCGCAGCTGGTCGGGGTGCTGCACAGTCACGACTTCTCCTCGGCGGGAATGCGTTCCACGAGCTCCGGCTCGAGCCGGAGCGTCTTCAGCGACTTCGACGCGAGGCCTCGCACGGCCGGCCGCGAGCTGCCCAGCCAGTCGGCGATCTGGCCGTCGTCCAGCTGCTCGTAGTAGCGCAGCACCAGCACGGCCCGCTGTTTGCGGCCGAGCCCAGCCAGGCGCTCCCACAGGCCGTCGGGCACGCTGCCCTGGACGTCCCGCAGGCGGCGGACCGCCCAGAAGCGCCGCCAGGACAGGTACTCGTTGAGCACCATGCGCCGGACGTGCGCCTCCAGGTCTTCGGTCTCACTGATCCGCCGCCAGCGGGCCTGCACCCGGGCCAGCACCTCCTGGACTATGTCCTGGGCGAGGTCACGGTCGCCGGTGAGGACGACCGCGAAACGCAGGAGGCTGGGCAGCCGGGCCATCGCGAATTGCTCGAAGGTCACGCCACTAGGACGGCCCTCGTGACGCCGCTGTGCAGTCCGGCCGAGAAGTTTTTCACGCCGGCAGCCGGGGCAGCCGCACCTCGAAACGGCACCCGCCGGTGACGTTGTGCGCCCGCACCTGGCCGCCGTGGGCCTCCACCAGGCCGCGGACGATGGCCAGACCCAGCCCGCCACCGCCGGCGGTCTCCGGTGTGCGGGCCCGGGTGCCGCGGAACGCGACGTCGAAGACCCGCGGCAGGTCGTCCTCCGCGATGCCGCCGCAACTGTCCGACACCGCGAACCAGACCGCCCGGCCGTCCTGGCCGGCGTCGATGTGGATGGTGCCGTTGGCCGGCGTGTACCGCACCGAGTTGGTGAGCAGGTTGTCGAGGATCCGGTTGAGCTCGGCCGCACCGGCGGTGACGACGGGCCACTCGTGCCCGGACGCCACCACCCGGATCCCGCGGCTGCCGGCCAGCGGGGCCACCGCGGCCACCGCGTCCGAGACGACGTCGGCCAGCGGCAGATCGGACGGTGTGAGCCGCAGGGCGCCGGCGTGGATGCGGGAGAGCTCGAACAGGTCGTCGACCAGGCCGCTCATCCGGTCGGTCTCGGCGCCGATGCGCCGGTGGTACTCGGCCACGGTGGCCGGATCGGCGACGACGCCGTCCTGCAGCGCCTCGGTCATCGCCCGCAGCCCGGCCAGCGGGGTGCGCAGGTCGTGCGACACCCAGGCGACCAGGTCGCGGCGGCCCGCCTCCATCCGCCGTTCCTTCTCGCGGGCCTGCGCCGCCCACACCGCGGCCGCCGCCAGCCGCCGCCCGAACACCAGGCCCAGCCCGAGGCTGACCACGGCCGACGCGATCACGGTGACCAGGACGACCTGCATGTCGTGGGCGGACAGGAACATGGCCCGCGCGACCGTGACGACCCCGGCCACCACCGCCGCCACCGTGATGGCCAGCAGCACGCACACGTGCACCGTGATCGACCGCCCGCGCAGCGCCCGCAGCGCCGCCGCACCGAGCAGGCCGACGACCGCGCCCGCGGCCAGCGAGTAGAGGCCGATCAGCAGGATGTCACGCATGGCCCGGCTCGTACCGGTAGCCCACGCCCCACACCGTCAGCAGCCGCTCCGGCGCCGCCGGATCCTTCTCGATCTTCTCGCGCAGCCGGCGCACGTGCACGGTCACCGTCGACTGGTCGCCGAACTGCCAGCCCCACACCCGGTCGAGCAGCTGGGCGCGGGAGAAGGCCTGCGCCGGATGCCGCAGCAGGAACTCCAGCAGGTCGAACTCGCGGACGGTCAGCGCGAGCGGCCGACCGGCCAGCTCGGCGGTGCGCCGCCCGGTGTCGGCCACCAGATCACCGTCGCGCAGCAGCGCCGGCCGGGGCGGGGCCTCGGGCGCGGTGCGGCGCAGGACCGAACGCACCCGCAACACCAGCTCACGCGGGCTGAACGGCTTGGTCACATAGTCGTCGGCGCCGACCTCGAGGCCGAGCACCCGGTCGCTCTCCTCACCGAGCGCGGTCAGCATGACCACCGGCAGGCCGGGCTGCTCGGCCCGCAGCCGCCGGCACACGTCGAGCCCGTCCAGCCCGCCCAGCATGAGATCGAGCACGACCAGGTCGGGGCGCTCGGCGTCGACGGCGGCCAGCGCGGCCAGCCCGTCGGCGGCCAGCCGCACCCGGCAGCCGTCCTGCTCGAGATAGCGGCGCACGACGTCGCTGACGGTCGGGTCGTCGTCGACGACGAGTACCTGGTGGGTCACGTTCGGAGGCTACCCACGCGAACGCCCCCGGCGCCCGCTCCGCCACCTTTCGATTCCCTTACGGCCGGCGGCGATCACCGCGAGGATCACCAGCAGACCCCAGAGGTACGGGCCGTCGAGCGGCCCGATCGCGAGGGGCACGGCGACGACGGCGACGGCGAGACCCACCACGGCCGCCGCGCGGGCGGTGGGCTGCCCGGCGGCGGGGACGACCCGGCCGATCAGCGTGCCGGCGGCCAGCACGAGAGGCAGGAACACGGTGTCGTGCAGCACCAGCACGGCGGCCAGGAACACCAGAATGCCGAGCCGGTCCGGGTCGCGGGCGGCGCCGGTCAGACCGTACGCCATGACCAGCGCCCCAAAGACGACCAGCGCGCGCCTCACGAGGACCTCCGAACCGTGATCCGGGCGACCCATTTGGTCTGCAGAACGCCGGGCCGGTTCGGCGCGATCAGCCGGGCCGGGAAGCCGTGGTCGAGGTCGAGCGGCTCGCGGCCGAGCCGCAGGGCGATCAGCGTACGGTCGTCGGCCAGATGCGGCCCGGCCACCACCGACGCCCGATAGCGGCCGGACGCCTGCAACGACTCGACGACGGCCTCGGCTCCGGCCAGATCGGCGCCGAGCAGGTCGGCCAGGTCACGCAGCCGCACCCCGGTCCAGGTGGCGGCCGAACTCCAGCCCTCGACGCAGGCGATCGGCAGGACGGCGGTGTGCTGCGGCATCGCGGCCAGGTCGGTCACGCTGAGGGAGAACGAACGGCCGAACCCGGCGACGGTGAGGCGGTAGGCCGGATCGAGGGCGACGTCACGCACCCCGGCCGCGGCGGCGGTCCGGTTGACCGGCAGCCCTTGAGGCCCGTCACCGGGCCGGCGCGGCGCGAGCACACCGACGACGGCGAGAGGCCGCACGGTCTGCCCGACCGTGGCAACGGTGATGACGCCGGCCGCGGCGGCCACCGCCACCAGGACTTCCCGCCGCCCGACCGCCCCACTCTCCGGAGCCACCTCATCGCCCGGAGCCGCCTCTCCCTGCCGAGCCCTCTCTTCCTGCCGAGCCCTCTCTTCCTGCCGAGCCCTATCTCCTTCCGGGGCCTTCGAATGGCTCAGGGCCGCGCGGATGGCGGGAAGCTGGACGCCGATGTGGGTCAGGAGGCCGCCGATCGCCAGCCACGCCACCCAGTAGTGCGCGGTGGTGAAGAAGAACGGCATCGGCGCGTACCAGTGGGCAACGTTCAGTACGCCGCTGACCACCTGGAACAACGCGGCGGCGACCAGCGCCGCGACGCTCGCGCGCTCGGCCGCGTGGGCGAGCCCGCGCACGGGCGGCCAGGTGAACAGCCGCGGATAGACCGACCACAGTTTCGCGCCGAGCAGGGGCACGGTGACCAGCCCGGTCGCCACATGCAGACCTTGGGTGAACCGGTAGAGCCCGACCGGCCGCGACGGCCACCAGAACCATCCGGGCGGATGCTGAACGAGGTGGCTCAGCACCCCGGTGACGAAGCAGACCCCGAAGGCGACCCCCAGCGCGACCCCCAACAGGCTGGTCAGCCGGGCCGACCGCAGCGGCCCCGCCTGCGGCCTCCACCGGGGCGGCGTGGCGGGCCAGGTGAGGATCCGCCTCAAACGAGCGTCCGCGGCCCTTCTCAAGCCGCCGTCAGCGTCGCGAACCATCGGCCCGCCTCCGTCCAACTCGTCCGGATCTGGAGACCCGCCGCTCGGGCCGGTGGGGCGAGGTCGCCGGCGGCGACCTGCGCCCAGCGCAGCGGCGCACCCGGGCCGCCGTCCCGGTCGTGCAGGGTGGCCGCGCCCGACCAGCTGCCGGCGCCGGGCGCGGCCAGCTCGGCGTGCAGCTGACCGTGCGGCGCGAGCAGGTCGCGGCAGCGGCGCAGCAATGCCACCGGATCGCCGCCGATGCCGACGTTGCCGTCGGCGAGCAGCAGATGCTCCCAGCGGCCGTGCCCGGGCACAGCCGCGAAAACGTCCCGGCGCAGTGCGAGCGCACCCCGGGCCCGGGCCAGCCGAACGGCCGCCGCGCTCACGTCGATACCCAGCGCCGCGCACCCCCGCGACAGCAGGGCACTGGTCAGCCGCCCCGGCCCGCACCCGACGTCAAGGGTGGCGCCGTGGCACCGGTCGAGCAGCCCACGGTCACCGGCCCGATCCGGCCGGCACCACCCGGCCGCGTCGACCCGATGCTCCCGCCCGTGGACGTCACGCATCGCCAGCGTCGCGTCCTCCCCGGCCGCGGCCCGAGCCAGAGCCCGCTCGTACAGGCCCAGAGCAGCCCGCTCCGCCGGCACGCAATCAGCCGCTGCCGCCGTCACGCCGGCCTCCCTACACCGGACGCGCCACCCCGACCCCCGGCGACCGGCGTTCTCCCACCGGCGCCACCATCCGCACCCCGCACTCCCCCGCCCGCGCCACCAGCGGCAACCGGCGCCGCTGTCCTTTCGCCATGCGTGGTCGGCGCTGGGCGGGGGATGAAGCGGCTGACCGCGGACGGGAAGCGGGCGGTTGCGGGGCAGGCGGTGGCCACCTCGAGGGCGTCGGCGGCGGTGTCCACGTCGCGCAAGGGTGGCAGCAGGAAGGGCTCTGCGCCGCGCGTGCGCAGGGCGGCGAGCGTAAGCGCGCCAGTGTCCGATGTGGACATGGGGACGTCTGGCAATACTCCGGCGTCGTCCGGATTCTCCAGGCCCAGCGCCCACCAACCGCCGTCGAGGGCCGGGCCTAGCACGGCCCGGGACCGGCTCAGCGCCTCGGCCGCCCCGGCCAGCAGGGCGGCCGTGACCTGCGGGGTGTCCATGCCGATGAGCAGCGACGGCACGCCGGGCAGGGCGGTGTCGGCGAACGCGTACGCAAGCCTCTCCCCCAGGCCCGCGCCGCGCTGCGCCACCCGGCGCCAACCCGGGGGTGCGGGATAGTCGCCCTCGAGCACCGCCACCCGGCGTACAACCGGAACCTGAACCGCGGTTTCCAGAGTGTCGGCGAGCGAAGCCTCGGCGATCGCCGCCGCCTCCGCCGGAGTGCAAGGCGGGCAGAGGCGGGTCTTCACGCGGCCCGGCACCGGCGCCTTGGCCATCACGAGCAGCTGGATCATCGGGCCAGCACCGCCCGCATGTCGGTGATCGCCTGCACAGTGCCGCGCACGGTTCCCGTCACCTTCGAGCGGGTCCCGGCCGCGCGCGGGTGATACGCCACGTCCAGCTCACGCACTCGCCAGCCGGCCCGGGCCGCCGCCAGGAGCAGCTCCAGCGGATAGCCGCAGCGGCGGTCCCGCAAGTCGAGCGCGACCAGCGCGTCCCGGCGGGCGGCGCGGATCGGGGCGATGTCGTGCACCGGCAGACCGGTGGCCCGGCGCACCCGGCGCGCGACGATCGCGTTGCCGAGACGCGCGTGCACAGGCCAGGCCCGCACGCCGGCCGGGCGGCGCCGGCCGCACACCAGATCCGCGGCGCCCAGGCGCACCGGGCCGGCGAGCCGCGGCAGCTCCGCCGGATCGAACGAGCCGTCGGCGTCGAGCACACACACCACCCCGTCATCCGGGTCGGCGGCGAGAACCCCGGCGTGCACCGCGGCCCCGTACCCACGCTGCGGAACCTCGATCACCCGCGCGCCGTGGCGCCGGGCCACCGCCCGTGATCCGTCCGTCGAGCCGTTGTCGGCGAGGATCGGCCGGAAGCCGGCCGGCATCCGGGCCAGCAGCCACGGCAGGGCCGCGGCCTCGTTGAGGCAGGGCAACACCACATCGGTCATGAGCAGGAAGCTAGGCCCGCTCCGGGCCACCGGATCTTACGGAACGCGAACGTCGCGGCCAGGTCTTACGAACCGCTGACGGATCGGCTCGCGGCGCCCCGCGGCACCGGCGGGCGGCCTACGGTCGCCGGCATGACCCACATCCTCGTGACCGGCGGCGCCGGATTCATCGGCTCCGCGGTGACCGCCGCCCTGACCGCCGCCGACTACGACGTGTCGATCCTGGACAGCCTGCACCCGGCGGCGCACAACGGCCGGCCGGACCTGCCGGAAGGCGTCACCCTGCATCACGCCGACCTGCGCGACCGGGCGGCGGTGACCGAGGCTCTGGCCGGCGTCGACGCGGTCGTGCACCAGGCGGCGCTCGTCGGGCTCGGCGCCGGGCCGGGTGACCTTCCCGAATACGTGGGCTGCAACGACCTCGGCACGGCGGTGCTGCTGGCGGCCATGAGCGAAGCCGGGATCGGGCGGCTGGTGCTGGCCGGGTCGATGGTGGTGTACGGGGAAGGGGCCTACCGCTGCGACCAGCACGGCCCGGTCCGGCCCGCGCCGCGAGCGGCGGCCGACCTGCTCGCGGGACGGTTCGAGCCGCCGTGCCCTGAATGCGGCGCGGCCCTGACCGCGGGGCGGGTCGATGAGGACACGCCGATGGATCCGCGCAGCGTGTACGCGGCCACGAAGGTGGCGCAGGAACATTTGTGCGCGGTCTGGGCGCGAGAGTGCGGAGGTACGGTGGCGGCGCTGCGCTACCACAATGTGTACGGGCCGGGGATGCCGCGGGATACGCCGTACAGCGGGGTGGCGGCGATCTTCCGGTCGTCGCTGGAAAGGGGCGAGGCGCCGCAGGTGTACGAGGACGGCGGTCAGCTGCGGGATTTTGTGCACGTGACGGACGTGGCCGAGGCGAACGTGGCCGCGTTGCGGGCGGTGACGGCTTCCCGCTCGTTGTCCACAGGCGCCGGTTGTCCACAGCCCACCGACACGATCATCGAAAACAGGACGAGAATGGCTTCGGGGGCTTCCCCCTTGGGAGGGCGGGCTCCGTGGGGTGGATTTCGGGCGTTCAACATCGCTTCGGGGGCGCCGGCCACAGTCGGTGAGATGGCCGGGGCGCTCGCGGACGCCTTCGGCGGCCCCCGCCCGGAAGTGACCGGCCGGTTCCGGCTCGGCGACGTGCGCCATGTCGTGGCCTCTCCTGACCGCGCCGCGGCCGAGCTCGGCTTCCGCGCCGCGGTGACGCCCGCCGCCGGCCTGCGGGAGTTCGCGTGCGCGCCCCTGCGTGGCTGAGCCCGGCGACCCCGACCCTCAGCGACCCCCGCCGGGGCTGGCCGTCCTCGCGCGGTGACCGGTGGGCGCTCGCCCTGGTCGCCGCACTGGTCGTGGCGGCAATCGTGGCCGGGGCGCTGCTCGGCTGGGCCGGCCGCCCCGTTCACGCTTCGGCCGCACCTTTGTTCGGTCATGTGCTTCCGCACGCGGGACCGGGTACCCCAGTCGCGATCGCCGTCGCCCTGGCGGTGATCCGGTGGGGTCCGGGTCTGGCCGAGCGTCTCCCTTGGCGGCCCCTCCTCGCCGCGACGTGGGTCGCCGCCGTCGCCTGGGTTTTCGCGCTCGCGCTGGTCGACGGCTGGCAGCGCGGCGTCGCGGGCCGGCTGACGACGCCGTACGAATATCTCGCCGAAGTGCCCGGGGTGACCGATGTCCCGGCCATGCTGCGGGGTTTCGCCGGCCGGATCGTCGACGGCGGCCCGGAGCCGTGGACCACGCATGTGGCCGGCCATCCGCCGGGTGCGCTGCTCGTCTTCGTCGGGCTGGACCGGCTCGGGCTGGGCGGCGGCGGCTGGGCGGCGGTCGTCTGCATCGTGGCCGGGGCCCTGGCGACCGCCGCGATCATGGTCACTCTGCGGGCGCTGGGCGATGAGCGGGCGGCCCGGGTCGCCGCGCCCTTCCTGGTGTTGTTCCCGGGCGCGGTGTGGATCGGCGCCTCCGCCGACGGCCTCTTCGCCGGCGTGGCGGCCTGCGCGGTGGCCCTGCTGGCCGTCGGGTTGTCCCGGCCCGCCCGGTGGGCCGTCGCCGCCGGAGGGGCCGGGCTGGCCGTTTGCGCGTACCTCTCGTACGGCCTGGTCTTGTTGGCCCTGCCCGCCCTCGCGGTGGTCGTGCTGCGGCGCACCCGGTGGCCGTTGCTGATCTGGGCCGTTCTGGGCGCGGCCGCCGTCGTGGCGGCGATGACGCTGCTCGGTTTCGCCTGGTGGGACGGCTTCTTTCTGGTACGCCGGCGCTACTACCAGGGACTGGCCTCCGACCGCCCGTACGCCTACTGGGTGTGGGCGAACCTGGCCGCCTTCGCCCTGTGCGCCGGCCCGGCCGCGGCCGCGATCCTGCGCCGCGGCCGCCGTTCCCCGCTGGTCCTGGGGTGGGCCGCCGCCGTGCTGGCGGCGGACCTGTCCGGCATGAGCAAGGCCGAGACGGAACGGATCTGGCTGCCGTTCGCGATCTGGCTGCCGGCCGCGGCCGCCCTGCTTCCCCGGCCCGATCGGCGCTGGTGGCTGGCCGCGCAGGCCGGCACGGCCCTGCTCGTCAACCACCTGGTGCTCACCGCCTGGTGAGACGGAGCGGCCGTCAGTCCAGCCCGAGCCCGCGACGGCCGATCTCGTTGAGGTCGGCGGGCTGGAAGCGGTCGGGCCACTCGCGCTCGTAGTGCTCGGCCGGGAAGTCGGACGGGCTCTCGCCTGTCAGGAAGGCGTCGCGGACGTTGGCCGCGTACCGCTCGTTGCGCGGGCACCAGGGCGCGGCCGGGATGTACATGACGTTGCCCCAGCCCTTCTGGGCCTCGACCGGGGCCACGCTGTGGATCATGTCGCAGTGCCACCAGACGGAGTCGCCCGCTTTGACGTCGGGGATGCCGGACAGGGCCTCCATGAGCGGGGCGTGCCACTTGTGGCCGGCCGGGAAGACCTGGTTGACGGTGACGCCGCACATGTCGTCGTCCGGGACGTCGGACAGCAGCGGGCGCAGCATCAGATAGGCCATCGCCTCGGGGATCGGGACGGTGTGCAGCACGCCCTGGTCGTGGTCCATGTCGGACAGCGCGGTCCAGCCCTGGAACGTGCGGAACGCCGAGCACATCGTGGAACCGGGATATTGCGGCCCGTCGGTGCGGTGGGCGGCGTCCCACGGGTCGTACTGCTCGACGCTGCCGTCGAAGAGATGCCGGAACGCCTTCTGGTACGCCTGGGTCATCCACAGGTCGAGCGTGCCCGGGTCGAGGTGGGTGCCGAGGCCGGCCGAGTCGGCGCCCTCGGGCCGGCGGCGGATGCGGTCGGGGTAGAGCGAGTCGCGGTTCGGGTCGAACCATTGCGTGCCGTCGGGCGACGTGTGCTTCCACTGGCTGTTGAGGAACGCCTGCACCGTGGCCATGCGCTCGCTCTGCCGGGCCTGCATCTGCGCGTGTGACCAGTAGATCGGGTAGATCTCGGGCTTGGAGCCGACGCTGCCGAAGAAGTCGTCGCCGGGCCCGCGGTAGTTCTCGAAGAAGTGGTTGCCCTCGACGTAGTCGACGATGTCCTGGTCCCAGCGCAGCGCCTGCTCGCGCTCGAAGTGCCCGCGCACGACGAGGCACCCCCGCTTCTTGATCAGGTCGGTCGGCGCGGTGCCGGCCTCGATGTCGGCATAGTCGACGACCGGCCAGATCTGCTCGCCGCGGCGCCGGGCGGCGACGATGTCGTCGATCGCGGCCTGCACGCGCTGTTCGACAACGGCGAAGACCTCGTCGGCCGTACGCCCGGACGCCTCGATGCGAGCACGCAGAGCGGCCTTGATCTCGCGCGTCGCCGCGCCGAGGTCGGCCG
Organism: Paractinoplanes atraurantiacus; assembly: GCF_900215205.1. Lineage (GTDB taxonomy): Bacteria > Actinomycetota > Actinomycetes > Mycobacteriales > Micromonosporaceae > Actinoplanes > Actinoplanes atraurantiacus. The sequence goes on along the minus strand of NZ_OBDY01000008.1, from coordinate 34,124 downwards.
GCGTCTCTTCCCAGTGCGGCAGGGCGGTGGTGGTCGTCGGCACGGCGCGCCTCCTTCTAGTCAGGGCTCCTTACTTGAATGACGGTACGTGTCGGAACGCTCCTAGGCAAGAGGCTTTACTAGAATCGGTCCGTGGAGACCAGCGACGAACACGTGTTGCGCACGCTGATGCGCCACCGCCGCCTGACCCGGGCCGAGCTGGCCACCGAGATCGGCATCTCGAAGCCCACCGCCGGCGAAAGCGTGCGCCGCCTGACCGAGCGCGGCCTGGTGGCCGACACCGGCGAGCGCACTCCCGGCGGCCGCGGGAAGGGCCGGGTCGGCTCGTACTACGCCCTCTCCCCCACCGTCGGCGTCGCCCTGGCCGTCACCATCGCCCCCGAGGGCGTGGTCGCCGAGTGCGTGGACGTCTACGGCGACACCGTCGGCCGAGCCGTCCGCCCGGCCGACCCCACCGAGCTGGCCGCCGCGATCACCGCAGCCGTGGACCGGGCGCTGAGCGCAGCCGCCGGGCCGGCGCGCACGGACGCGGCGGGTCAGGCGCGCGACGTGGCCGACCCGCCGGTCCGGCTGGCTGTTGTCGGTGCGGCCGACCCGGTCGACCGGGCCACCGGCCGCCTCGTCCATCTGCCCGACGCGCCTTTCCTGGTCGGCGAGTTGGACCCGGTAGCGGTCCTCGGCCACTACGTGGACGGCCCGGTCATCGTCGACAACGACGTGAACTGGGCGGCCCGGGCCGAGCGGGAGCAGGGCGGCCCCGGCGACTTCGCCTACCTCTACCTGGGCGAGGGCCTGGGCTGCGCGATCGTGAGCGACGGCGAGGTCCGCCGCGGCCACACCGGCCTGGCCGGCGAGATCGCCCACCTGCTGACCATCGGCCCCGGCGGCCGCGCCGTCCCCTTCATCGAACTCTTCGGCGACCTGGACCTCCGCCACGAAGGCCACCGAGACCGCGACGGCCGAGAAGGCAACGACGCCGGCGGAGACCGGGATGGCCAAGAAGACAGCGACGCCCGCGGAGACAGCAACGGCCGCGGTGACAGCAACGGCCGCAGAGACAGAGACGGCCGCGGGGACAGCGACGGCCGCGAAGCAGGCGGATCGCGCGGGAGCATGACTGCGATCGACGTCGACCGGCTGCTCAGGAGCGACGCCGAGACGCGCGCCATCCTCGGCGCCGCGGTGGGTGGCGTCATCGCCGCGGTCATCGCCCTGGCCGACCCGCGCGAGGTGGTGCTCGGCGGGCCGTGGGGCCCGGCCCTGGTGGCCGAGATCCGCGCCGCCACCGAGCGGATGCCCCGGCACGTGCCCATCCGCGCCGCCGCGGTGAGCGACGAACCGGTGCTGGCCGGCGTCCGCGCCGAGGCCCTCGACCGTCTGAGGGCGCTGGTCACCACCGGCGAGTGAATGCGGCAACGGGAGGCGGCGCTACGGGCGCCGGTCACCACTGGCGAGTGAGCCCGGCCGATGGCGGGCGGCGTTTACGGGCGCTGGTCACCACCGGCGGGCGGGACGGAACGGCTCCATGCGATGAGCGGCTGCAGGGCGGCGATCAGCGCGGCGCCGGTCGGTGACGGTGTGTAGAGGATCTGGACCGGGGTCGAGGGAATCACCTCGCGCCGCAGGAGTTGGTAGGACTCCAGCTCCTTGAGACGCTGGGCCAGGAGGCGGTCGGAGATGCCGGGGGCCAGCGCCCGGTACTCCGTGAAGCGCCGGGCCCCCTGGGCGCCGGCCATCAGCACCGCGCCGACCCAGCGGCGCCCGATGAACTCCAATACCGACTGGAAGTCGCGGCAGTCGTCGTCCGCGACCACGAAATGCACGGGCTTCGAGCGAGTCACTTACCCAAAGTAAGTAGCTAATGGGCAGCTTGGCAACCGCGAGGCCGCGCGCCGACACTCATCGCCATGACGACCACCGACAACCCGCTGCTGCGGGAACTCCAGCAAGTTCACGACATGCTCCGCCGCGACCTGGCCCGATGCACCGACTCCGCGCTGAGCAGCGCCCAACTGCGCGATGAGGTGAAAAGGTTGGATTGCCTGCGCTACTGCCGGCTGGTCCACTCCCACCACGGCGGCGAGGATGTCGCCCTCTTCCCCGCCGTCCGGCGCAGCGCGCCGCACCTGAGCGACGTCGTCGACCAGCTCGAAGCCGATCACCAGCTGATCGCCGGGCTTCTCGACGAGGTCGAGGCGGCCGCACGCCGAACCGGCGAGGTCGAGGCGAGCGCCTGGGCCGATGACGCCGACGCTCGCGGGCGGCTGGCCGAGGCACTCCGCGAGCTGTCCGGTCATCTGCACGGGCACCTCGACCGGGAGGAGGAAGCTCTCGCTCCCGTTCTTCTCAGCTGGCAGGAGTGGCCCCGATGATGGCCGCCGCGGCCGCCTCGCCCATGCGGATCGCGCCGTCGACGTGCTGGAAGCCCAGGCCGGCCACGTCGCTGCTCACGATCGCGAGCGGGCCGACCGGCGTGCGCAGGTGGCGTCCGTACCGTGTCAATGACCCGATGTCGAAGCTCGTTCCGAAAGCACCCGCCGTCCACTCGTCGGCCTGCCACGGGCTCTCGTAGTAGGCGACCGGCGTGAGCGCCTCCGGGCCGTAATACGCCGCGAGCGACGACAGCACCTTCTCCCGGCGCTCGCCGGGGTCCAGCGCGAGCAGGGCGTCCGCGCGCAGGTCGGAGACGAAGCCGACCAGGATGCCGCGGTCGTCGCCGTCCACGTCCTCGTTGCTGTTGTCGTAGGCCTCGTGCACCAGGGCGTACGGGCTGAAGGCCGTCCCTGATAGCCCGGCCGAACGCCAGAACGGGGTCTCGTACGTGATGTGCAGCTTGATGACCAGCCCGAACGACTGGTGCTGCCGCATCTGCGCCTGCACCGGCGGCAGCGCCGGCACGAACTGGATCCGGTTGACCAGCGTCGGCGGCACCGCCAGCACGACGTGCCGGGCCCGGTAGTCGCCGACCACCGCCGAGGAGTCATCCCACACGATCTTGTCGACCGGCGCGGAAAGGACGACGTCGTCGAGCCGGGCGGCCAGCCGCAGCGGCACCTCCTGCAACCCGCCCACGATGCGCCGGTCGAGGATGAAGTCGGCGTCGAGCAGATGCGCGAAGCCGCCCGCGCTGGCCGCCATCAGCACCGCCGACAGCGCCGAGAATGAGTGCGCCGGCTTGGTCAGCATGGCCGGCCCGATGTAGAGGCCGATGTTGTCGCTGGCCTCCTGATCGTCGGTCTGCTCCGCCAGCCAGGCGCCGAACGACATCTGGTCGAGCTCGCCGGCGTCCGGGTGCTCCCACGGCACCAGCGGGTCCATCTGCGCGGCCAGCCGGTCGAGCTCCTCGGCGACCCGCTTGATCTCCATCGCCGTGTCCGACGGCACCGGGAAGGCGTCGCCGCGGAACGTCTTGCGGACGCCGTCGCGCCCGATGTAGATCGAGTCGCCCGACCGGTACCGCGGATACGTCGTCAGTCCCAGCTCGTCGATCATCGCGAGCAGCGCCGTCTGGTCGGGCGAAACCCATTGACCCCCGATTTCCAGCCGTACGCCGTCGACGGTCTCCGTGAGCAGGCGCCCACCGACCCGGTCGCGCGCCTCGAGGACCGCCACCTTCAGCCCGGCCTCGCGCAGGCGTACGGCCGCCGTCAGGCCCGTAACGCCGGCGCCGACGACGACCACATCCACGTCTTTCACGGTTCCACCTTCGGTTGCTGCTGCGTGATGCAGTGAATACCCCCGCCGCGCGCGAAGATCACACGCGCGTCGACCCCGACCACCTTTCGGCCCGGATAGGCCGACGCGAGCACCTCGAGCGCGGCCGCGTCCCGCGGGTCCCCGAACGTGCAGGCCACGACCCCGCCGTTGCAGACGAGGTGGTTGACGTAGCTGTGGTCGACCGGCCCGTCCTCGTCCTCCAGCCGCTCCGGCGCCAGCAGCTCCACGACCCGCCACTGCGCGGGCAGGGCCAGCCGGATCGCCCTCGTGACCTCGAAGTCCGGGTGCGCCGGGGCGGGCTGGACGTGCAGCAGAACGGTACCCGGCGACGGCATGGTGGCCACGATGTCGACGTGCCCGCGCGTCCCGAACTCCCCGTAATCCCTGGTCAGACCCCGGGGCAACCACACCACATCCCGTACGCCCAAGGTCCGCCGAAGTTCGTCCTCGATGTCGTGGCTGTGCCAGCCCGGATTGCGGCCGGGGTCGAGCTGCACGGTCTCGGTGACGAGCACGGTCCCGGCGCCGTCGACGTGAATGCCGCCGCCCTCGTTGACCATCGCCGAGTCGATGAGCGTGGCACCGGCCCATTCCGCGACCTGCCGGGCGATCCGCGCGTCCTTCTCCCACCGGGCCCAGCTCTGCTGCCCCCAGCCGTTGAACACCCAGTCGACCGCGCCCAGGCCCTGCGGCCCGACGACGAAGGTCGGTCCCATGTCGCGCATCCAGGCGTCGTCGAGCGGCGCCTCCAGCAGCTCCACGTCCGACCCGAGCCACTTGCGGGCGTGCGGCACCGCGGCGGGGTCGACCACCATCCGTACCGGCTCGAACTCGGCCACCGCGAGCGCGACCGAGGCCCAGGCCCGCCGGGCGTCGTCGGCGGCCTCCCCCAGTGCGTAACCGGACGACGGCCAGGCCATCCAGGTGCAGTCGTGCGGATCGGTCTCGGCGGGCATCCTCCACTGCGGCCGGGTCACGCCAGGCCTCCGTACGTCTCGGGTCGCCGGGTCTGGAAGAACGGGAAAAGGGTGAGCCAGTCGCGGCGCTGATCGAGGTCGAGGTCGGCGATCAGCACCGCCTCCTCGTCGCGAGGGGCTTGACAGAGGATTCGGCCGTACGGGTCGGCGACGAACGAGGAGCCGTAGAAGCTGATCCGGCCCTCGTCGCCGGTGCGGTTGGGCACCGCGATGAACAGCCCGTTGGCGATGGCGTGACCGACGATCACCTGCTGCCACAGCGGCTGCGTGTCGAAGTCGGGGTGGTCGGGCTCGGAGCCGATCGCGGTCGGGTAGGCCAGCAGGTCGGCCCCGCCGAGCGCGTAGAGGCGCGCCACCTCGGGGAACCATTCGTCCCAGCAGGTCGGCAGGCCGACACCAACGTCGTCGAGGCGATGTACGGGGTACGCGTCCTCGGGCGGCCCAGGGCGGAAATACTTGTCCTCCACATACCCCTCGGTGACGGGGATGTGCGTTTTGCGGGTACGCCCGATGAGCCGGCCGTCCGCGCCGACGAGCACGGCGGTGTTGTAGCCGAGATCGTCGCCCTCGTTCTTCTCGTAGAGCGAGGCGTGGACGGGGATGCCGTATTTACGGGCGGCCTCGGCGGCGAAGGTCACCGTCGGACCGGTCAGCAGATCTTCCGCGGCGTCGGACGGCACGCCCGTGGGCTCCTCGAAGGCCGGGTAGCGCGACAACGTCAGCTCGGGCAGGAAGACGACCTGCGCCCCCTCGGCGGCGGCCTGCCCGATCGCGCCGAGCAGCACGTCCTTCAGCTCGCCGGCGTCCGCGCGCCACCGGTGCTGCACGACGCCGATCCGCAGGGGCGGCCGGGACGGCGCGTCCACGCGGGCGGGCGAGCTTCGCGGGCCGGAGCTGATCAGGCGCATGTTTCATCCTCGGGGGCAAACGAATGTCGTTCGTTTTAGTATGGTGGGCGTTCGAGCAGTTGTCGAGGGGAGCTCCGTGGGACGGCCGGCAACGCCGAAGCTGTCGGTCGGCAAAATCGCCACGGCGGCGCTGAAACTGGTCGACGCCCAGGGCGAGTTCACGATGGGCGAGATCGCGGCCGCCCTGTCCGTACGGCCGTCGTCGCTCTACAACCACGTCACCGGCAAGACCGAGATCATCGAGGCCATGCGGGCCCGGGTCTTCGCCGAGCAGCCCTTCCAGCAGCGGGAGACGGCCTGGGAGGACGCGCTGCGCGCCCTGCTGCGGCACTACCGGGACGCCTTCGCCCGGCATCCGAAGCTGATCCCGATGCTCACCGCCCACACGGTCTCCTCCCCCGACGTCGTGCGCATGTACGACGACATCGCCACGGTCCTCAGCGACGCCGGCATCCCCACCGGCCGCCTGCTCGACGTCATCACGGTGCTGGACAGCTTCGTGATCGGCTCAGCCCTGGACGTGGCGGCCCCCGACCAGGTCTGGGACAAGACCCAGGCCCGCACGCCCGTGCTGGTCGCCGCCATCGAGGCCGCCGGACAGGGCCGCCCCCGAGCCGACCGCGCCTTCGAGCTCGGCCTCGACCTGCTCCTCACCGCCCTGCGGCGCTGAGCTGCCGGCCGGATAACCGCTTGTGGTCCGGCCCCTTCGCGGTGAGGCTTGGCGTTCGTGGAGCCTGCTGAGCAACTCGGCGCCTGGGGAGCCGGCGCCCATCCGGCGGACGCGGTGCTGCGCGACGGCGTGGTGCACAAAACGGCCGGCCCATGGACACCAGCGGTGTTCGCCCTGCTCGACCACCTGGAGCGGGCCGGCTTCGCCGGGGCGCCGCGCGTGGTCGGCGACGGCTACAGCTTCGTGCCGGGCGAGTCCCCGCACCCGCACGCGTGGCCGGACGAGGCCGTCGCGGGCGTCGGCACCCTGCTGCGCGCCCTGCACGACGCGACCAGCACTTTCACGCCACCCGCCAACGCCATCTGGCAGCCGAACTGGCTGCGCGACCTAGGCGGCGACGACATGGTGATCGGCCACTGCGACACCGGAGCATGGAACATCGTCGGCGAACAAGGCCGCCCCGACGCCTTCATCGACTGGGAGTTCGCCGGCCCGGTCGACCGCCTGTGGGAGCTCGCCGAAACCGTCTGGCTCAACGCCCAACTGTTCGACGACGACGTAGCCGAAATGCAGAACCTCCCCGACGCCAGATCCCGCGCCCGCCAGGCCCGAGCCATAGTCGACGGTTACGGCCTCCCCCGTTCCGCCCGCGACGACCTGGTCGACCGCCTGTCCGACGTGGCGATCCACAGCGCCCGCCACGAGGCCATCGCCGAGCACGTGACCGTCGACAGCACCGAAGCGATCTCCCCCAACGGCTACCCGATCCTGTGGGGCATCACATGGCGAGCCCGAAGCGCCTCGTGGATAGCCGGAAACCGCCCCCTGCTCCGCCGAGCCATGCTCGAATAACCCGTTCGGGCCGACCGAAGGATTGCACCTCGCCACGGCTGACGATCGGGTCCCCACCGCGCGGCGACGTAGGTCAAGGGGCACCGTCGCCCGGTGACTCGTATCCGGCGCCTGGAAGCCGGTAGCGGAAGCGAGTCGGTCGCAGATCCTGTTCATCTGCTTGCCAATCACGCCATAGCCGAGATCTGCCGCCTGAGGCCCGGAAGTCGTCCACTCGCGTGCCGCTGTACTCGATCTCCGCGACGACGACCAGGTCGCACGGGACCCCGGCCCGGGAATGCTCGACTTCTCCGCTCGTGAGCTCGACCTCCTCGGCGGCGCCGCTGCTGTCTTTCGTAGTGCCGCGTCGGCGAGGTACCCGGCGCGTCGCGAGGCGCGCGTCCCGACGATCTCGCGGCTCGTCACCAGGTCGCCGAGGGCGTGATCCAACTCGGTTATGCCCGCGTCCGGCAGGAACCGCGCAATCAGGGCGGCCTCGGCGGCTTGGCGAAATGGCCGGTCGGAAAGGAGCGTCGCGGCTTCCGGCGTGAACCCGGCGGACAGGTTGTGAGTGTTCAGCCAGCTGAGACGAGGCGCGAAGGGTGCCCGCGGCTGCGCCCTGTCGGCGATGAACTCCCATATCGGCGTGACCGTCAGATCCCAAAAGGGGTATTGCGGGTCGGGGCTGGGGAGCGGCCGGCCGAACGCGGCGAGGAGCGGCGGGACCTGGGCCCGAAACAGGGGCCACGGGCGCTCACTGGGGCGCCCTCGACGGCCAGTGCCATGCTGGTGTGGCTCGTCCCGCTCGTTCTCGCGGCCGGCGTCGTCTGGGCGCTGATCATCAAGGTCAAGGGCCCTTCGGCGTACGGACGGATCGGCGGCGACGAGGCAGGCGCCTGACCAGCCCGGCGCGTCCCGTGATCGTTGCGGAGGGGATCGCATGAGCACCGCGGATCTGATCGTCATGGCCGACCGTGTCCACACGATGGACGGCTCAGAGCCGGTGACCGCCATCGCCGTCACCGACGGCGTCATCACGGCCGTCGGCGACCGGGCCGGCGCCCGGCAGTGGCGCGGCGCCGGCACCGAGGTGATCGACCTGGGCCCGGCCACCGTCACGCCGGGGCTGGTCGACGGGCACGCCCATCCGGTGCTGGGCATCGGCATGACCCGCGGCATCGACCTGTCTTCCGTCCGCACGCTTGATGAGCTCCGGGTGGCTCTCGACGCCGTACCGGAAAGGGGTTGGCTCGAAGGTTGGGGTCTTGATCCGAACGTCTTCGGCACGCGGCCGATCACGTCGGCGCCGCTGCCCGAGGACGTGCCGGTGTTCCTGAGGCTCTTCGACGCGCATTCGGCGCTGGTCAACCAGCGGGCCCTCGACCTGGCCGGAATCACCGGGCCGCGCGAGTTCCCCTCGGGCTCCGGCATCGTGTGCGACGCCGGCGGCCGCCCGACCGGGCACCTGCTGGAGATGGACGCCCTCAACCTCGTCCACCAGCTTCTGCCCGCCGACGATCCGGCCTCGCGCCGCCGGCGGCTGCTCGACCTGATGCGGCGGATGGCGGCGACCGGGCTCACCGCGGCCAACGCGATGGACTTCGAGGACGACTCGCTCGCGCTCTTCCAGGCCTTGGAGGCCGACGGCGACCTGCCGATGCGGTGGCGCTGCGCGCCGTTCGTCATGCCCGACACCGACGTCCGGGCGGTGCTGGAGAAGCAGCGCCTGAGCGGGCGCCGCTGGCGGGTCGAGGGCGCCAAGTTCATGATCGACGGCACGGTGGACGGCGGCACCGCCTGGCTCGACGAGCCGGACACGCACGGCGAGTCGACGGCCTGCTTCTGGCCCGACCCGGCCGACTACGCGGAGGCCGTACGGGTGCTCGCGGCGGCCGGCGTCCCGATCGTCACGCACGCGATCGGCGACGCCGGGATCCGCTACGTGCTGGACACGCTGGAAGGGCTGCCGCGCGTCTCCTCCGTACCCCACCGCATCGAGCATCTCGAGACCATGCCGTCCGGCCTGGTCGGACGGTTCCGCGCGCTCGACGTCACGGCGAGCATGCAGCCGACGCACTGCACGCACTACACGCGGGCCGACCACAGCGACAACTGGTCGCGCCGCCTCGGCAAGGTCCGCGCCGACCGCGGGTTCCGGGCCCGCGACCTGCGCGACAGCGGTGCCCGCCTGGCTTTGGGATCGGATTGGCCGATTGCGCCGTACGATCCGCGCGGCATCATCGCGGCGGCCCGCCTGCGCCGCCCGGCCGGCGCTCCCGGCGTCGACCCGGTGCTGCCCGGGCAGGCGCTGACGGCCCGGATGGCCCTGGAGGGCTACACGACCCAGGCCGCCGCGGCCGCGGGCCTGGCATCGTCCGCCGGCCGTATCCGTCCCGGATTCCGGGCCGACCTGGCCGCGTTCACGCTCGATCCGCTGACCGCCGGCCCCGACGAGTTCGCGGAGTCGCCGGTGGCGATTACGGTGGTCGGCGGATCGGTGGTCCATCGCACGTAGTCGTCCCCCGCACGGAGGAGTTCCGCTTGCCCCGCCCCTCGGCCCCGCTGCTCTCGCGCGAGCAGATCGCCGCGTCCGCGCTGGCCCTGATCGACGAGTCCGGCACGTTCACCCTGCCCGGCCTGGCCAGGGACCTCGGGGTGAGCGCCTCCTCCATCTACCACCATTTCCCCGGCGGCCGCGAGGCGATCGTCGAGGCCATCCGGGGCCTGCTGGCCGGCGAGAACCTGCCCCTGGAACCGGGTGGGAACGACTGGCGCGCGTTCGCCGACCGGTGGGCCCGCGCCTACCGGGCCTCGTTCGCCCGGCACCCCAAGGTGGTGCCGTTACTGACCGCCCAGACCGTCAGCGACCCGCTGACCCTGACCGCCTACGAGACGTTGGCCCAGGTGCTGCGCACGGCGGGTTTCCGTGACGAAAACCTGCTGCACGCCGTGACCATCCTCGACTGCCTGGTCCTGGGCTCGGCCTTGGACGCAGGAGCACCCCTCGACGTGTGGGCCGCTTCCCCCGACCCTTCATCGGCCCTGGGCACGGCCATCCGAGCCACCCAGGCCGATCCGGGCGACCGCTCCCAGCGCTCTTTCGAGATAGGCCTGCGCATCGTCCTGACCGGCCTCGGCGAACTCATCAACCGACCCTTTGACCCCACGTCGCCGCCGGGAAGTGTTTGATGAAGGACGCGGACAGCGCTGACAGCATTCACCCTTCACTCGTGCAGATTCCTTGAATAACTGCGCTACGTCCAAGCCGGCCGCTTCGCAGGATGAGAAACGCTCATCATGTGAGCTTCCCGCACACTACGAACTTGTTTCGCCTCGGGCGCGCTTCAACGGATCACCCGGCGACGGCGTCCCCACCATGCGTTCCTCTTGGATCTGGATCTCCTGGTTGATCTTGTGGGTATGCGGCCGATAGATCAGGTCCACCGGCCCCATGATCTCCCGGCCCACGCCGCGGCGCCGGCTACGTGCCGCCAGCCAGGCGAGGCAAACCAGGAGCGCCGCCAGCACGGCGACGAATACCAACCACGGCACGATCTCTCCCACCGGAGCAGCCTACGGCGGACATCGGCTTGGTCCCTGCCAGCAATCAGAGTTATGGCCTGACCGGAAGGTTACGGGCCGTCGTGATGACGTGTTCGAGCCACTGCTCCCGCGGCGTCATCTCGCCGTCGACGGTCCTGTACGGCTGGACATGGCCGCCGGCATGTTCGAGGGTCCAGCGTTCCGGCTGCTCGAGCAGGGCATGCGCGTCGTGGGCGGCCAAGTCCCCGTCGCCGGTCAGGCGACTCCGCCACGGCGCCGGGATGACGTTCCAGCCGGACGGCGGATCCCGGAAGTAGAGGCCGATCCATCCGGCCCGGTACCAGAGCCGCAGGATGACCGCGCACGTCGATGCGGGCCAAGGGCCGTGACGCCGGGCCGACCCGGCCGGGTCATCGATCGAGCCCTGCGGGATCTCGTACAGCGGCGCCTCTTCCAGTACGAGGATCTCCATCTGCGAGAGGAAGTCCGTGAGATCGGCTGACATCGGGCGCCGGATCCGGCTCAGCCGGCTGAGCCGAGCGAGTGGGATCCGCTTCGGACCGCTGCTTCTATTCTCAGCAGCAGGCTGCCTGGTGCTGCTGCAGGACAACCACTTACGACGGGTGGCAACCAGATGAGGCCTGTTGCGGCCGCGGCGGTGCCCACGAACCGGACCATGCGGCTGTCGCTCTGTTCCACGGCGGCAGTGTAGGCGTGGTCACTCGCCCGCGTGGGGCGCTGCGCTCACCGGTTCAGCGGCCGTAGGGCGGGTTCAGCGGCGCGTCGCCCGGCATGCCGGCGAAGTGCTCGTTGAGGGAGGCGTACGGGTTGCGCCGTGGATCGCGGGCCGATCGGGCCAGGCGGCGCTCCTGCTGGCGCAACACCAAGGTGAGCCGCAGCCGGCGTGAGGAGTCGAGAGCGGTGGTGATGGTCATCGGCGTTCTCCTGTCCGTCAGACAGAGACCCTCTCCTCCTGAATATCCATGGCTATGCAGAATGCCGCAAGGACGATCCGGTGACATGAATAGATTCCTTCACGTTCTGGACTACAGTGTGCTCATACGAGGTCTATGCACCCGGCCGTATGGAAGGTGGCGGCTAACGTATAGTCCTGAAGTGACAAATCAACCTTTAACGGCCGTTCAGGGATCTGACCGCGACGACGCGGCACCCCAGTTGAAGCTCATCAAGCAGCTCTGCACCGGGGGCAGTTGTCCCACGGTCTACCTGACCGACCGCGACACCTATGTCGTTCAGGGATACACGGTTCCCGCCGAGGCCGCCGGCCTCGACGTGCCCGCCGGGGAACAGCTGGTGGAGATTCCCGCCGCGCTGCTCGCCGAAGCGCTCAAGGCGGTGAGCTGACCACTACGACGCAGATCAAGGGAGGCGAGTCTCGTGAGCCACGGCGACTCGCCTGACCTGCCGGTCGGCGCCGAGTTGGCGCGCTGGCGCCGGCGGAAGAAGATCTCCGGCCAGCTCCTCGGTGACCGGGTCGGCATGAGCCAGGCGAAGATCAGCCGGCTCGAGAACGGCGTCTCCCAGCCCGACCCGCAGGACGTCCGCAGCATCGCCGCCGCCCTCGGCCTGCCCGCCGACGAGGTCGAGCGCCTGGTCGCCCTGGCCGGCCGGCCGAGCGACCGATTCGTCGACTGGCATTCCACCGAGCCGGGCCTGCCGGAACGCCAGCAGTTCCTGCGACAGCTCGAGATCTCCACCCGCGAGATCCGCACGTTCAACCCGGCCGTCGTGATCGGCTTGTTGCAGACGAGTGAATATGCACGCGCCTTGCTGACCGGCTATCGCACCGAGTTGGACGACGACCACACCGCCGCCTCCCCGCTCGCCGTCTCCGAGGCCGTGGCGGCCCGCATCCAGCGCAGTCAGGTGCTCTACGAGCCGGGCCGGAAGTTCTCGTTCCTGATGAGCGAGGCGGCGCTGGGCAACCGGGTGTGCGGCCCGGCCGACATGATCGCCCAGATCGGGCGGCTGCGCGAGGTCTCCGACTTGCCCAACGTCGACGTGCGGATCATCCCGCAGGAGGCCGATCTCCCGCTTCCCCCGGCACACGGCTTCGAGATCATGGGCGACAAGGTGGTCTTCGTCGACCTCTTCAACACCAGCCTGCTGTCCCGGGACCGCCGGACGGTCCGGCACTATCAGCGGGTCTTCGACACGCTCGACTCGGTGGCGATCTCGGAGATCGGCGGGCTTCTGGACAAGTACCAGGCTCGTTACGTGCGCATGCTTCCGGTTAATCGGCAAGTCGCTGAACGATAAAGAACCGGAAACAAGACTTTTCGATAAACGCGCCAAAGTTATGGACTGAGGCACGAAAGTAGGCCTACCGTTCGGCCATCGATATTCATCGAGGTCTGGACGGTGCGATGAAGAAGAAGCCGTTAGCCCTGCTCGCCGTCGTCACTCTGGCGGGACTGTTGCCCGCTCTGCCCGCTGCCGCCGCGGCCGTGCCGCCGCAAGAAGCGGGTGTCACCCTGCGCACCTTCGATCTGCAGACCTCGCGTGACTCGATCTGCACGCTCAAGGCCGGGCAGACGCCCAACGTCGACAAGAAGATGCCGGCGATCAACTGGACCACCTCGGGCGACTTCGGGCTCGAGGACCGCTTCCAGTCCGAAGTGATCGGAAACGTCAACATCACCGCCGCCGGGTCGTACGGGTTCCGGCTGACCAGCGACGACGGATCCCGGCTGCTGATCGACGGGGCGACCGTCGTCAACAACGACGGTGCGCACGGGCCCACCGCCGTCGAAGGATCGGTCACCCTGACCACCGGCTACCACGGGCTGCACATCGACTTCTTCGAGCGCGACGGCGGCCAGCAACTGACTCTCGAGTGGCGTCCGCCGGGCGCCACCGCGTACACCGTGGTCCCCACCAGCGCGCTCAGCACCGACGCCGGCGTCGTCCGGGTGACCGCGCCCGGCAAGAAGGAGTGCGAAGGGGCCGGGGACAGCCCGGGCGACGGCCTTCCCCTGACCGGTGTGCACCCGGGCTACACGCTGACCAACCTGCGCCCCACCGGCTTCCAGCCCCAGGTCAGCGCCATGGACTGGTTCCCCGACGGCCGGCTCGCGATCGCCACCTGGGGCGGCAGCGACACGGTGGCGGGCGAGGTCTACGTCCTCAGCGGGGTCACCGGCACGACGTCGCCCAGCCAGGTGACGTACAAGAAAATCGCCTCCGGTCTTCGCGAGCCGATGGGGCTGAAGATCGTCGACGGCAAGATCTACGTGTCGCAGAAGCACGAGCTGACGGAGCTCAACGACACCAACGGCGACGGCGTCATCGACCAGTACCGGCGGGTGGCCACCTGGCCGTTCGACGGGAACTTCCACGAGTTCGCGTTCGGGCTGCTCTATCAGGACGGGTTCTTCTATCTGAACCTGTCCGTCTCGATCAACCTGGGCGGCGCGACGACCGACCCGCAGGGCTCACCCAACCGCGGGACCACGCTGAAGATCAACCGGTCGACCGGGGCCGTGCAGTACATCGCCGGTGGGCTGCGCACCCCGAACGGCATCAACTTCGGGCCCGAGGGTGACATCTTCGTCCTGGACAACCAGGGTGGCTGGCTGCCCGCCTCGAAGCTGGTGCAGATCAAGCAGGACCGCTTCTTCAACCACTACACCAACCCGGACGGCCCGTTCGACCTCCAGCCGGTCACCCAGCCGGTGCTGTGGCTGCCGCAGAACGAGATCGCCAACTCGCCGAGCACCCCGGTCATGCTCAACTCGGGGCCGTACTCCGGTCAGATGCTCTTCGGCGACGTCACGTACGGCGGGTTGCAGCGGGCGTACCTGGAGAAGGTCAACGGCCAGTACCAGGGCGCGGTCTTCCGGCTCACCCAGGGCCTGGAGATGGGCGTGCTGCGGCTGAGCCAGGGACCGGACGGCGCGCTCTACGTGGGCGGGCTCGGCGCCGGCGGGAACTGGGGCCAGGAAGGCAAATTGACGTACGGGCTGCAGAAGCTCACCCCGAACGGCGCCAGTGTCTTCGACATCAAAGCCATGCGGGCCGTCGCCGACGGCTTCGAGCTCGAATACACGCAGCCGGTGTCGGAGGCGACCGCCGCGCAACTGGCCACCCGATACCAGGCGAAGCAGTGGCGGTACGTGCCCACGCCGGACTACGGCGGCCCGAAGGTCGACGAGGAGACCCTGCCGGTCACCTCGGCCACCCTGTCGGCCGACCGGCTCAAGGTGACGCTCAAGCTGTCCGGCCTGAAGCCGGGCCGGGTCGTGCACGTCCGCTCGCCGCGGCCGTTCACCTCGACGTCGAACGCCTCCCTGTGGAGCACCGAGGCCTGGTACACGCTGAACAGCCTGGCCGACGGCAGCACGCTGAAGTCGGACCGGGTCGAGGCCGAGTGGTCGGGCCTGACCGGCAGCACGTCGGTGGCCA
Source organism: Paractinoplanes atraurantiacus (assembly GCF_900215205.1). Lineage (GTDB taxonomy): Bacteria > Actinomycetota > Actinomycetes > Mycobacteriales > Micromonosporaceae > Actinoplanes > Actinoplanes atraurantiacus. The sequence continues at coordinate 19,053 of NZ_OBDY01000008.1, read as the reverse complement.
AGGACCACACCGGCTACACCGGTTCGGGTTTCTCGGCCGGGCACGGCGCCGTCGGCTCGGCGACCACCTTCACGGTCAACGTGCCGTCGGCCGGCGCCTATCCGATCGCGCTGCGCTACAGCAACGGCCCCAACCCGGCCGCCGGCACCAAGACGATGAGCCTCTACCTCAACGGCACCCGGGTGAAGCAGGTCAGCCTGGCCGACACCGGGAACTGGGACACGTGGGCTGTTCTGAACGACTCGGTGACGCTGCGAGCGGGCGGCAACACCGTCTCGTACCGGGTCGACACCGGGGACTCCGGGCACATCAACCTGGACAGCCTGACCGTCGGCTCGACGGCCGCCGGCACCTCGAAGACGGGAACGATCACCGGGATCGCCGGCAAGTGCCTGGACGTCGACAACGCGACCATCACCGACGGCGCCAAGGTGCAGCTCTGGACCTGCAACAACTCGACCGCGCAGAGCTGGACCCGTGAGGGCGACACCCTGCGGGCGCTCAGCAAGTGCCTGGACGTCGACAACGGCGGCACCGCCAACGGCACCAAAGTGCGGTTGTGGACGTGCAACAACAGCGCCGCCCAGGTCTGGCAGCCTCAGGCCAACGGCTCGCTGCTGAACCCGCAGTCGGGCAAGGTGCTCGACGCGGCCGGCGGCGCCAGCACGGACGGCACCGCGGTGCAGCTGTGGGAGTGGGCCGACGTCGCCCAGCAGCGCTGGACCCACAACGGCCCGAGCCGGGTCAACCTGTTCACCGGCACCAGCCTCAACGCGTTCCGCAACGCCGACGGCAGCGCACCGACCTGGCCGGTCTCCGGCGGTTCGGCCGAGGTGCTGGGCGGAGACCTGAGGACCAAGCAGGCGTACGGGGACTTCAAGCTCCACGTCGAGTTCTGGCTGCCCAACCTGCCGGCCGACGTGACCGGCCAGCAGCGGGCCAACAGCGGCATCTACCTGCAGGACCGCTACGAGGTGCAGGTCCTCGACACGTACGGGAAAGCGGTCCTGGCCAACGACGACAGCGCCGCCGTCTATCTGAAGCGCGCACCCACCTCGAACGCCGGCACCGCCCCGGAGACCTGGCAGACCTACGACATCACGTTCCGCGCGGCCCGGTGGAACGGCACCACGAAGACCGAGGACGCCCGCGTCACGGTCGTCTGGAACGGCGTCACCGTCCACAACAACGTCACCATCGACGGCCCCACCGGCAACGGCGCCGCCGAAAGCCCGTCCGCCCTGCCGATCCGCCTGCAGGACCACGGCGACCCGGGCGCCAACGTCCGCTACCGCAACATCTGGATCGAACCCGCTTGACCGGCCGGCAGGACCACCGCGGCCAGCACCATGCGGTGGTCGCTGCCCGGCAGGTCGTAGGCGGCGAAGCGGCCGATCCCGATCGTCCGGTCGACCAGCACGTGGTCGATCGTGATGGGCGGGATCGGCCGGTCGGCGTACGGGCCCCAGCTCGGAACCCAGCCCTTGCCGACCGTCGCCGCGGCGTCCCGGTAACCGCGACCCAGGACATCCCGCAGTTCCTTGTGGTCGAGGGTGGCGTTGAAGTCGCCGGCCAGGATGCGGCCGGGGCCGGGCTGGTCCTTCAGGTCGCGCCGCCAGTCGCCGAGCACGTCGAGCTTGTGCGGCGCCGCCGGGTGCACCGACTCGACGGTGACCGGTTTCGCGCCCGGCACGCTCACCGTCCCGTACGCCTGCTGGAAGCCCCCGTAGTTGAGGCGAAAGCCGGCGCCGGTGAGCGGGAAACGCGAGTAGAGGGCCGACCCGGTCGTGCCGTACGGATCCTGCGGGCGTTGCGGCGCGATCGACGAGTACGGCAGCAGTCGCCCGAGCCCCGCCTTCGCCAGCGCCGCCTGCCCGGCCGCGGTGAACTCCTGCAACGCCAGGACGCCGACGTCCTCGTCCCGCACCCGCCGCACGATGGCCTCCGGGTCGGCCCGGCCGATCAGCATGTTCGCGCTCAGCACGGTCAGCGCCACGCCTTCCCGCGGCCCACGATCCCGGTCCGGCACGACCCGCCCGATCACGCAGCCGGCGAGCACGGCGGTCGCCACCCCGGCCACCACAGCGGCTCGCCAACGCCTCAGAACAACAACGACGACAAGCACGATCAAAGACCCGATTGCCGCGTACGGCGTGAAGGGCACCAACACGGCCACCGGCCCCGGACTCCACCCGCTGACCCGCAGAGCCGCCCAGACCAGCCCCGGCACCACCAGCACCCACGCCAAGATCTTCACGCGGCACACCGTAGAGGAGTGAAGCTAGGCTGAGCCTTCGCTCTAGGAGGAACCGTTGGCGGACGATCTCAAGGCTCTGTCCATCAAGGTCATCGAGAACGCGCTCAAGGTGATCGTCCCGTCCTCCGGTGAGGGCATCCCGGGGCTCGTTGAGAATTTCCGGGCGTTCGGCGGCACCCGCACCCGGTCGGCGGTCACCGCGCGCCTGACCGAGGCGGCCGACGCCATCGCCGAGCGCATGCGCCGGCTCACCGCCGTCGAGTTCCGCGAGCTCGACGAGAGTCAGCGCCGGCTCGCCATCGAGGGCGTGCTGCGGGCGATGGACGGCCTGGGCCAGGTGTCCCACGCCGACCTCGAAACCGATCGCCTGGTGGCGCGCGGCCTGCCCGCCGCCGAGCGGGCGTGGGCCGACGCCCTGCTCTCCGAGGACGCCCGCGACTACGGGCGCCTCTACCTCTCGCACGCCTGCGACTACGTCGTGGCGCTGGTCGAAGGGTTCCCCGCCTTCGACGATCGGGTGCGCTGGGACACGTACGTCCTGGTCCGCCGGCTGGAGCAGGCCCTCGGCGCGAGCATCGCCAGTGTCGTGCCGCCGCTGACCGCGGTCCTGCCCACCGGCCGCGACATCGACAGCGTCGAGGCCACGCACCGGTCGGCCACGGCCCTGCGCTACCGCACCATCGACCTGTTCGGGCTCGGCCTGCCGACCGACATGCGACGGCAGGACATCGACATCGCCTACGTCCATCTGCGGGTGTCCTATCCGACCGACATGTTCGGCGAGCCGCTGCGCGCCCACCACGGCTCCCCGGTCCGGGCCGACCAGGCCCTGGCCGACGTCCTGAACCGGACCACCGGCGGGCACAGCGTCGACACCGTCGAGGAGACCCTCGAGGACGGCAGTCGCCGGGTGACGTACGCGCGGTACGGCGCGCGGATCGCCCTGGTCGGCGGCGCCGGATCGGGCAAGACGACGATCAGCCACTGGCTGACCCGCGGCGTGGCGACCGGGAAGCTGCCCCGGGTGCTGCTCCCGGCGCTCGGACAGTGTGTCCCGTTCTACGTCCCGCTGCGCACCCTGATGAAAGACACCACGGCCCCCTCCGTGGACGACCTGCTCGGCCCGCGCACGTCCGCCGTGCCGGCAGCCGCCCAGCGGTGGCTGCGGCGATGCCTGCGGGAGGGGCACGCGCTGGTGGTCCTGGACGGCTTCGACGAGCTGCCGGAGCCGGCCAGGGGCAAGGTGGAGACCTGGCTGAGCACGATGATGCGGGACTTCCCGGCGGCGCATTTCGTGGCCACCTCCCGCCCGGACGGTCTGCGCCGGCAATGGTTCGACCGGCACGACTTCGAGCTGATCGAAGTGCAGCCGATGGATCCGGCCCAGGCCCGCGAGTGCATCGTCAACTGGTACAACGCGGTCATCGACCGCGGCTCCGCGGAGCGGAGGCAGGAGTACGAGGAGGCCCGCGCCCGGCTGCTGGAGGATTACGAACGGCGGCCGGCCATCGCCGACCTGGCCCAGACGCCTCTGCTGTGCGCCATGCTCAGCGCGCTCTACGCCACCGAGAGGCAGGACTCGGTGCCGCAGACCCGGACCGAGTTGTACGCCCGGGTGATCGAGGCCCTGGTCGACCGGCGCGACCGGGACCGGCTGCTCCTGTTCACCGACATGCCGCCGTTCGAGCCGAAGGAGAAGTTCCGGCTGCTCGAGGCCGTCGCCCGCCGGATGACCGACAGCGGCCTGACCAGCATCGCGCTCTGGGGGCAGGGGACGACGGCGTACCAGGCGGTCCGCTACCGGCTGAGCACCATGCCGACCGCGACGATCGACGCCGATCAGGCCCTCGAGCATCTCGTCGCCCGCAGCGTCGTGTTCGGCGACGTCGGCGAGGGCGACGGCCAGTTCGCGCACCGCACCTTCCAGGAGTTCCTGGCCGGCCGCGACTACGCGTACACCGGCGACATCAGCTCCCTGCTGGCGCACGCCCCCGACGGCACGTGGCGCAACACCATCGTCTTCGCGGCCGGCGCGGCCTCGCAGCGCGTCGCCGTCGACATCGTGGAGGGTCTGGCCGACTGGGTCGACGAGGCCCCGGGCGACCGTTATCTGCCGCTGCTGCTGGCCGAGTGCGTCGGCGCGGCCGGGCCGCTGAGCCTCCCGGCCGCCGAGCGGGCCCGGGCGGCGGTCTCGCGGGTGCTGCCGCCGCGCACCCTGGACGAGGCCGACGCGGTGGCCGGCTTCGGCGACCACATCGTCTCCTGGCTACGGCACTACGAGACGGCCGGCCCCGAGGCGGCCCGGGCCTGCGTCCACGCCGCCGTGCGGGTGGCGTCGCCGCAGGCCATGACGGTCCTGTCCGGCTACGCCGCCGGGCCGGTCACGCCTCAGCTCGCCGCCACCCTGGTCGGCGCCTGGCCCCGCTTCGACCTGATCGGCTACGCCCGCCGGGTGCTGGCCAAGCTCGACATGGCCACCCTCACCCTCCCGATCACGTCACCGGAGACGCTGCGCGGCGCCGCCGAGATCCCCGGCCTGCGCCGCGTGCGCCTGGAGCTGTCCGCCGCCGACCTGACCGCGCTCGCCCCGCTGCGCGGCCTGGACCTGCTGCACGCGGCCGGCCGGGTGCGCGAGTCGTTCGACGGCGTGGAGAAGCTGGCGGGCCTGCGCGAGCTCGACCTGGCCGACAATCCGGGTGTCCGGAGTGCCGCTCCGCTCGCTGCCCTGACCGGGTTGCAGGGACTGACCCTCGACAACTGCACCGCGATCGACGACCTCACCGCCCTGTCCGGCCTGCACCGGTTGCGATACCTCTCGCTGGCCGCGCTGACCGGGGTGCGCGACTGGACGTGGCTGAGCGGGCTGACCGACCTGCGCACGCTCCGCCTCGACGACTGCGCCGTGACCAGCCTGGCTCCGCTCGCCGCCCTGTCACAGCTGCGGTCGCTGTTCGCGGACGCCCGCGGCGGCATCGCCGACGTGAGCGCCCTGGCCGGGTTCCCCCACCTGTGGCGGCTCCGGCTCCGCCTCGACGCCGGCGCCGACTACAGCGGCCTGCGCCTGCCGCCGTCCCTGCGCTCGCTGGAGATCCGCGGCCCGATGCGCCCGGCCCTGTTCGAGGCGATCGCGCGCCTCCCCCGCCTGACCAGCCTGCGGATCACGGAGCCTTTCGGCACCCCCGACATCCAGGCCGTCGCCGGCCTGACCACGCTGCGGGAGCTCGAGATCCGCGACGCCGGCAGCGTCACCGACTGGTCCCCGCTGGCCGCGCTCGGCGCCCTGACCCACCTCGACCTGTCCGGCAGCTCGGTGACCGACTTGGCCTTCACCAGCACCATGAAGCACCTGCGCGCCGCGACCTTCGACGGTTGCGGCCGCCTCCAGGACCTGGACGGCCTCCGGAAGTGCCCCGCCCTGGAGACCCTGAGCCTCAACGAGGGCGTCGGTGATCGCATAGCCACCGAGGTGCAGCGCCTCAGCGCCGCCCGCCCCCGCGTGTCCATCGACTACGACCCCTTCGCGCTGCCGGACCTGGGTGGCTGAGGCCCAGATTCGCCAGGGCGGCGATGCCGAGAAGCGCCGCGAAGCACAGGAACGCCGCCACCTCGGCCTTCAGATCGGCGCGATATTCGGCCTCGGTGATCGGGGCGAGCGACCCGTGCACGTCGAGGAAGAAGCCACCGTCCACGATGGTCGGCTGGCCCGCCGGCCAGGGGTGCGGCCCGGTGGCCGACACGATGATCACCAGCGCGACCAGCGCCACGGCCAGCACGCCCGCCACGACCAGCAGCGAGCGCCGCCCGGCGCTGCCCCGGCGCCGGCGGGTCAGGCCGCTCGCGATCAGCAGCACGATGCCCGCGAAGCCGCCGGCGAACGCCACACCGACCGGGAGTGGCGGCAGCCCGGGAATCGCCAGCCAGGTCACGGCCAGCAACGACAGGCACGGCACCACCGCGGCCGTGACCGGTAGCAGCTCTCCCATGATGAACGCTCCGCTCCCGCTCGCCCGGCCGCCGGCGCATCGTCGAAGGCATGATCTATCGCACCCTAGGCCGGACCGGCATCAAGGTCAGCCCCTACGCGCTCGGCGCCATGATGTTCGGCCAGGCCGCCGGCGTCGGCAATCCCGACCACGACGAGGCCGTCCGCATCGTGCACAAGGCCCTGGACGCCGGCATCAACTTCATCGACACGGCGGACGTCTACTCGTACGGCGAATCCGAGGAGATCGTCGGCCAGGCCCTGCAGGGCCGCCGCGACAGCGTCGTGGTCGCCACCAAGTTCGGCCGGCCGATGGGCGACGACCCGAACCGGCAGGGCGCCTCCCGCCGCTGGATCATGACGGCGGTCGAGGACTCCCTGCGCCGCCTGCGCACCGACCACATCGACCTCTACCAGATCCACCGCCTCGATCCGGGCACCGACCTGGAGGAGACCCTGTCGGCCCTGACCGATCTCGTACGCAGCGGCAAGGTCCGTGCGATCGGCTCCTCCAACACGCCGGCGACCACGATCGTCGAGGCGCAGTGGCTGGCCGAGCGCCGCGGCCTCGAGCGCTTGCACACCGAGCAACCGCCGTATTCCCTGCTCAATCGTGGCGTCGAGACCGAGATCCTGCCCGCCGCCCAGCGTTACGGCCTGGGCACCCTGATCTGGGGCCCGCTCGCCCAGGGCACGCTGACCGGCCGCATCCGCCGGGGCCGGGAGACCGACCTGCGCCGCACCGCCCGAGGACCTCCTCGACCGCATCGACGAGATCGTTCCGCCGGGAACCGACGTGGGCGCGCTCGACCAGGGTTACGTGTCACCGGCCGTACAGAATCCCGCTCTGCGACGTCTCACGACAGGTCGGTAGCCATCCAGCCGGGGGTGTCGAACCGGATGGGGGCCGCGCCGACCAGGGCGGCCAGGTGTTTCTCGAGGGCGGCGAGCTCGGTGGCGCCGATCTGGCTCGCCCAGCGTGCCCTCAGGTCGTCGAAGATGGCCTCACCGGCCCGCATCACCTCGAAGCCGAGGGCGGTGACCTGGAGCTGTTTGCGGCGGGCGTCGCGCGGGTCGGGTGCGATGGTCACGTAGCCGCGCTCGCGCAGCACCCCGATCGTGCGTGCCGCCGACTGCTTGGTGATGGAGAGCCGCCGCCCCAGCTCGGAGGCGCTGTCGGCCCCGTCGGCGATGGCGCGCATCGCGAAGTCGTGGATCGGGCGCACATCCTCGTACCCCTGGGCGGCGAGGTCGGCGATGGCGGCGTCGACCAGGGTGCGGAAGCCGCCGATGAGCAGCAGGGCCAGATCGGCGCCGGAACGGGACATGAGCAGAAGGCTACGACAACCCCTGGACTAAAGACAGTCTGGGTGTCTATTGTTTCGACACCTAGACTGTCGAATTGGAGTCGCCATGACCGTCACCCATCACCACGCCGAGGTCAACGGCACGACACTGCACTACGTCGCCGCCGGGACCGGAGGCTCGCCGATCCTGCTGGTCCACGGCTTTCCCGAGACCTGGTGGGCGTTCCACAAGCTGATCCCGCTGCTGGCCGAGCGGCACCGGGTCTTCGCCGTCGACCTGCGCGGCTTCGGCGACTCGGACAACGAACCGGGTGAGTACGACAGCGCCATCGCCGCCGAGGACCTGCATCAGCTCATCGCCCACCTCGGGGCCGGCCCGGTGCACCTGACCGGCCAGGACATCAGCGGGGCGACCGTGTTCCGCCTGGTGACGAACCACCCCGAGGACGTGCTCAGCCTGACCGCGATCGAGATGGGCCTGGCCGGCTTCGGCCTCGAGGCGCTGGCCGACGTGACCCGCGGCGGCGCCTGGCACATCGGCGTCCTGGCCGCCCCTGGCATCCCCGAGATGCTGCTGACCGGCCGCGAGCGCGAGTTTCTGCGCTATGTGTTCGCCTCGACGACCGATGAGATCGACGAGTTCGTACGGACGTATTCGCGCCCCCATGGCTGGCGCGGCGCGGCAGGCCTCTACCGCTCGATGCTCCGCGAGGGCGACGAGCTCAGGGCACTGGCCCAGTCCCCCGGCCTGACCGTCCCCGTGCTGGCGATCGGCGCCGGCGGCGGCCCCTTCACCGAGGCCACGATGTCGCAGGCCGCCCACGGGAAGATCGCCTCGGTTCAGCTGGACGGCGTCGGCCACTACGCCGCCCTGGAGGCGCCCGGCCCGGTGGCGAAGGCGATCCTCGACTTCGTGGACGGGTAGCTTGTCTCCCTATGGTCCGCTCAGACGCTCGCGAGAACCGTGCCCGGATCCTGGCGGCCGCCCGGGAGGCGTTCGCCGAGGACGGTGACACGTCGATGAATCAGATCGCGCAGCGGGCGGGGGTCGGGCCCGGCACGCTCTACCGCAACTATCCGTCGCGGGAGGCGCTCATCCTGGAGATCTACCAGGAGGAGATCGACCGGCTCGTCAGCGCGGTGACCGGCCTGCTCGGCACGCTGACGCCGGTCGAGGCCCTGCGCCGCTGGACGACCGATCTGGTCGAGGCGATGCGCGCCAAGCACGCCTTCGGCGCCGCCCTCAGCCCCGACACCCACAAGACGATCAGCGAGCAGTCGTACGGGCCGGTGATCGCCGCCATCACCGAACTGCTCGACGCCGGCAAACGTGACGGCAGCATCCGCGCCGACGCCGAGCCGGGCGACTTCTTGCAGCTCACCGGCGCCCTGTGGCGGTCGGCGCCGGAGCGGACGCAGCCCATGCTGGGGCTGATCCTCGACGGCCTGGGCGTTCGTTAGCGGAGAATTCTCCGTTTAGCCGTTGGCAAGTGGAGAGGTCTCCATTAACGTTGCCGGCATGACAAACGTTTTGGTGACCGGCGGCTCGGGCTACATCGGCGGCTGGTGTGTGCTGGCCCTGCGCGACGCCGGATACGCGGTGCGCACGACGGTCCGCGACCTGGCCCGCGAGCCGCGGATCCACGCCACCCTGGGCGCGGACGTCCAGGTGGTGCGGGCCGACCTGCACAGCGACGAGGGGTGGCCCGAGGCGGTGGCCGGCTGCGACTTCGTGCTGCACGTCGCCTCGCCCACGCTGACCCAGGTCCCCCGCGACGACGACGAGATGGTCCGCCCGGCCGTCGACGGCACCTTGCGCGTGCTTCGCGCTTCTCACGAGGCGGGTGTACGGCGGGTGGTGCTGACCTCGGCGATCGGCGCCATCGCCTACGGCCACCCGCCGCGCGACACCCCGTTCACGGAACAGGATTGGACGAACATCGGCGCCGGCGTGGCCCCGTACCAGAAATCGAAGACCTTGGCCGAACGCGCCGCCTGGGATTTCGTGGCCACCGAGGGCCACGGTCTGGAACTGGCCACCGTCAACCCGACGGCGGTCCTCGGCCCGGTCCTGGGCCCCGGCTACTCCCCGTCGCTCAACTCCATCGCCGCCATGCTCGACGGTTCGGCCCCGGCGCTGCTGAAGTTCGCCACCGGTTACGTGGACGTCCGCGACGTGGCCGGGCTGCACCTGCTGGCGATGACCGCTCCGGCCGCCGCCGGTGAGCGCTTCATCGCCACCGCCGGCCACAGCCTGTGGCAGCGCGACATAGCCGCCATTCTCCGCGCCCGCCTCGGCGACCGGGCAGCCAAGGTGCCCACCCGCGAGATGCCCCTGGCGGTGGCCCGGGGCCTGGCCAAGGTCAACCCTCAGATGCGGGCCCTGCGCCTCATTCTGGGCCGCAACCTGGACGCCACCTCGGCCAAGGCGGAACGCCTCCTCGGCTGGAAACCCCGCCCCATCGAGGAAACGATCGCCGAAACCGCCGAAAGCCTCCTGACCCTCCCGAAATGATCGACCAGCCGGGAAGCAGAACGGCCCCCGGAAAGGTCAGCGCGCCGGACTGACCCCGGCGATGGTCAGGCTGAGCAGGCGGGTGGCCTCGGCGGCCGGATCGGTGTGGTGTTCGGTGGCCAGGGCGATACCGGTGACCAGGGCCAGCAGGTCGGTGATGGTCACGCCGGGGGTCAGGGTGGGTGCCGCCCGCGACACCAGCGGGGCGCCGGCCTCGGTCAGGCGAGCCGTGGCGCAATGGTCGTGGGGCTCGCCCGGGCCGGCGGTGTGGTCGCGGTTGAGGGCCTCGGCCAGACCGCGCACGGTGGAGGCGAACGACGTGACGGCGGCCAGCCACTCCAGCAGCGCGGCGCGCGGGTCGGGGTGGTCGGCCAGGTCGGCGGCCCGCGCGGTCAGGGTGTCGATGCGCCGGCGGAAGACGGCCTCCAGCAAGGAGTGCCGGGTGGGGAAATGGCGGCGGACGGTGCCGGAGCCGACGCCGGCGGTGCGGGCGATCTGCTCCAGGGAGGCGCCAGCACCCTCGGCGGCGATCGCCTCGGCGGCCACGGCCAGCAGCAGCTCGTAGTTGCGGCGAGCGTCGGCGCGCATGGTGTCGCCTCCAGGTTGATAAATGGCGGGGCCCGCCGTATCTTACTCCCGACGAAACGGCGGGGTCCGCCGTTTCAACGACAGGGAGGCGACATGACCGTCTTGGTGGTTGGCGCGACCGGGCAACAGGGAGGCGCGGTCACTCGCGCTCTGCGGGCGGCCGACATTGCCGTACGGGCGCTGGTCCGTGACCCGGCGAAAGCCGTGGAGGGTGCGGAGATCGCCATCGGTGATCTCGAGGATCGCGACTCGCTGGTCAAGGCGGCGCAGGGCGCCACGGCCGTCTTCTCGATGCAGATGCCGCCGCTGAAGGACGGCGCGTTCGACTTCGACGGCGAGCTGAGGCAGGCCGTCAACCTGATCGAGGCCGCACGCGAAGCCGGCGTGCCGCATTTCGTGCACTCGTCAGTCTCCGGCGCCCGGCGGCTGCCCGGCGACGAGCGGTGGGCGCCGATGCGGCCGTACTACGCGGCCAAGGCCGGGATCGAGGACCGGGTGAAGGAGGCCGGTTTCCCGTTCTGGACGCTGATCCGGCCGGGCTTCTTCATGGAGAACTTCCTGCCGTCGGCGGCCTACCTGCTGCCGCGCGGCCTCGAGGGCGGGATCGTCACGACCCTGCGGCCGTCGACGCGGCTCTCGCTCGTCGCGGTGGACGACATCGGCGCGGCCGTGGCGGCGGCCGTCGCCGATCCCGCGCGCTTCCATCAGACGGAACTGGAACTGGCGAGTGACTACCTCTCGCTCACCGAGATCGCCGGCGCCATGGGCATGCCGGCGCCCGACATGACCGAGCAGGAGGCGCTGGCCGGCGGCATGCCGCCCTACGCCGTCCGGTCCAACCAGCTCATGAACGAGGTGCCGCAACCGGCCCGCCCGGAGTTCGCGCGCGCTCTCGGCATCCCTCTCACCCCGTTCACGAAGTGGGCGTCAGAAAAGGCCGTTGTCGTGCGGTAGCTCGGCCGGAATGGGCCGGGCCACCTGCCAGTGCGCGGTGACCTGGCCGCCGGCGACGTCGTAGAGGTCGTAGAACGCGGTGTCCTCGGACGACGAGACGGTCAGGACGAAGTTGCCCTCGGCGACAACCTTGTGCAGCTCGTTGCCGACCGACGACACGACGAGCTTCCGGTTGGCCTCGGTGGCGTCCAGGTCGGTGACCTCGGTGACGCCGTCGACCTCGACCCCGGAGGTCTGCGGCATCAGGGCGTCCCAGTGCTCGGCCAGCTTGCCGTCCTCGACACGGAAGATGTCGAAGGCGACCATCGGGACCGGGCCGAAACCGTGGTAGGTGCCGTGCAGGGCGACCTCGTCGCCGTCGGTGATGACGCGGTGGATCTCGTAATGGAACGTGGGCGGCAGCGTCGCGACGAGGCCGCGCAGGCCGGCCGGGCCGTCGGGGCCGAGGCTGCTGTGCTGGATGTAGGTGGGTGACGCCCAGCGGTCGGCGGCCGCCGGGTCCTTGTCGCCGAAGAGCTGGCCGACGGCGGTCAGAACGATGTCTCTGGCACTCATGGGTGACGATCATTCGCGGCGCCGGGCCCGCGGGGTGACTTCTCGCGGGCGTCGTTCCCGCAGGGGCATTTCGCGATGGCCGCACGGGAATACGGCCATGACGACGCGGGTTGGCCCGATCGTGCACACGGTGGTGGTGATCGGGGGCGGTCAGGCCGGATTGTCGGCGGCCTACCACCTGAAGCGGCGGGGCGTGGACTTCGTGGTCCTCGACGCGGCGCCCGCGCCCGGTGGGGCGTGGCTGAACCGGTGGGAGTCGCTGCGCATCGCCACCGTCAACGGCATCTTCGATCTGCCCGGGTTCCCCAAGCCGCCGCTCGACCCGGCCGAGGCCAGCCGCGTGGCCGTGCCGCGGTACTTCGCGGACTTCGAGAAGGCCAGTGATCTGCCGATTCTGCGCCCGGTGCGGGTCACCGCCGTACGGCCCGGGCCCGAAGAGACTTTGATCGTCGAATCGGATCGCGGGCAGTGGAGCACGCGGGCGATCATCAACGCGACCGGGACGTGGACGAATCCGGTGCGGCCGCACTATCCGGGGCAGGAGACCTTCGCCGGCATTCAACTGCACACTCAGGAGTACGTCTCGGCCGGCGCGCTCGCGGGGTTGCGGGTGGCCGTCGTCGGCGGTGGGATCTCCGCCGTACAACAGCTCGAAGAGATCTCCCAGGTCGCGAAAACGTTCTGGTACACGCGCCGGGAGCCCGTCTTCAAAGATCTTGGCGAGTTCGACGGCTCCGGCATCATCGCGAAGGTGGTGGCCGACGTCGAGGCGGGCAATCCCACCGGCAGCGTCGTCTCCTACACGGATCTGGCCTGGACCCCGTACGCCCTCGCGGCCAAGGAACGCGGCGCGCTGGAACGCCGCCCGATGTTCACCGCGATCGAGCCGCACGGCGTGCGCGAGGCCGACGGCACGTTCACCGCGGTCGACGCCATCCTGTGGGCGACCGGCTTCAAGGCCGACCTCAGGCACCTCGACCCGCTGCACCTGCGCAACGAGCGCGGCGGCATCCAGATGATCGGCACCCAGGTCGCGGCCGACCCGCGGATCCACCTGATCGGGTTCGGCCCGTCCCAGTCCACGGTCGGCGCCAACCGGGCCGGCCGCGAAGCGGTAAACACCCTTCTCCGAAAGGTGCTCACCCATGTCTGACTACGACCCCCGCGCGCTGCTGGCCGAGAGCCGGCTCGGCGTGCTCGCCACGATCAAGGCGAACGGCCTGCCGCAGCTCTCCCCCGTCACCCCGTACTACGACCGGGAGGCCGAACGCATCTATGTGTCACTCACCGACAGCCGGGCCAAAACGGCCAACCTGCGCCGCGACCCGCGGGCGGCGCTGGAGGTCACCCGCGGTGACGGCTGGGCCTGGGCGACCGCCGAGGGTGAGGTGGAGCTGATCGGGCCGGGCGCCGACCCGGACGGGCCGGAGGTGGACGCGCTGGTCGACTACTACCGCAAGGCGGCGGGCGAGCACCCGAACTGGGAGGAGTACCGGTCGGTGATGGTGTCCGACCGCCGCGTGCTGATGGTGCTCAAGGTTTCCCACGTCTACGGCCAGCGGTTGAGCTGAGGGCCTTCTCGCGGTACATGGCGGCGTCGGCTTCGCGCAGGAGGCGGCCTCCTTCGCCGGGCCCGCCGGTGGCGATGCCGACGCTGGCGCCGACCTGGACCCGTTGCGTAGCGGTGATCCAGATCGGCTCGGCGATCGCCGCCTCGATGCTCGATTTGTCGGAAAAATCGCCATAGATGAGCAAAGCGAATTCATCGCCGCCGAGGCGTGCGGCCAGCCCTCCGAATACGCTCAGGCGATCGGCGACGGCCACCAGGACTTGATCGCCGGCATGGTGACCGTAGTTGTCGTTGATCGGCTTGAAGCCGTCCAGGTCGATCAAGACGATGGAGATCGTCTCGTCCGCGGGCAGCTCCTCGAGGCGCAACTCCAGCAGGCTCCGGTTGGCCAGCCCGGTCAGCGCGTCATGCGTGGCCCGGTGGCTCAGCTCGTCGTGCAGCCGCCGCGCCTCGGTGACGTCGCGGGCGTTGAACACGATCGCGGCCACGCTGGGATTGCCCGTCAGGTCAACCCCGACGACCTGGAGCCAGCGGTACGACCCGTCGGTGTGCCGCAGGCGCAACTCCGCGTCGGCGTCGGCGCCACGCTCGGCCGCCAGCCGGGTCAACAGCTCTGTGAGCACCGGCCGGTCCTCGGGCAGCACCCGGTCGGCGAGGGCGGCTCCGACGAGCTCGTCCGGGGCGGTGCCGAGGATCCGCCGGGCGGCCGGGGTGGCGAAGCGGACCTGCCCGTCGGCCCCGACCACCAATGTCAGGTCGGACGAGTGCTGCACGACCGACTGGAACCACTCCCGCATCCGCTCGTTGTCGGTGAACGCCGCCATCTGCCGGCTCAGCACCAGCACCGTGATCAGGACGGCGCCGACCGAGACACCCCACACCTGCGGGTCGGCGCTGCGCGTGGTCAGCGCGGCCACCAGCAGCAGCTGAACGGCGACGACGGCCAGGTAGGGCAGCCGGCTTCCGTGCCGCCGCCGCCGCGGCCCGGCGGAGGCGCCACGGCGGCGCATCCGCAGCTCCTGCCAGCGCATCGCCATCGGCATGAGAAGGCACGGCAGCAGCTGCGACACGTAGATCACGCCGGGGTCGTCGGTGCCGGTCAGCAGCGTGACGGTCGAGGCCGCGATCGCCGTGCCGGCCACCCCGGCCGTGGCCATCAGTCCCGGCCCTTTGGCGAACGGCGCGGTCCCGCTGAGCAGCAGCTTGAGCAGCCCGACACTGAGCAGCAGCATGATCGCCGAGGCGACCGCCGCCCCCGCCACCTCGGCCCGGTTGCCCTCGGCGACCACGTCGGCCAGAACGAAATACCAGAGGAAAACGGCGACAGCGGCCAGTACGGTCACCGCGTCGAGCCACAACCGCAGGCGTTGCCGCCCCGCCCCGCCGAGCGGGTGGCAGACCATGGCCACCATCGCGACCACCATGCCGAACACGACGAACCCGGTCTGCACCGGACTCGGCTGGTGCCCGGACAGATGCATGACCGCGAGCACGGTCTGATAGCCGTCACCGGCCGCGCAGGCCAGCCCGGTCACCGCAACCGCCCGCCAGAACCGCCGGGCATGCCGCTGCCCCACCGTGGCCCGGACAAGCCGCCACGCGACCACAGCGATCGACACGTCCAGCGCCGTCTGCACAGCCCAGGAGACGGTCGCCCCACCGGGCCCGGCCAGAAACCACAGCACAAGGACGACACCGGCCACGGCCAGCGCGAGCAGGCCCGGATCCACGCGGAACCGCCGGCCCACACCAGTGACGTCCATGGCCTTACCCATCGGCAAACCCGGCCGCAACGTAAGCGAAACTCAGCGCCGGACCGCTCAGGAGCGCAACTCCCCCAAGGGCACACCATCGACGATGCGGGCGACGTGCCCCTCGGGGTCGCCCTCGGCCAGCCGCTGGGCAAGGTCGTCCAGGTCGCCGAATTCTCCATATCTCGCCCGCAGAAGCGCACGCATCGCGTCGGCGCGGCCCTGTTCCCGGCCGTGCTCCCAGAACCGGCGAGCGATGTCGCGGCGAAACTCCATCCGCTCCGCGGACTCGGACGACCAAGGAGCCTCCACCTCCACCACCGTCGTCTGGTCGTCGAGTTGAACGCCGCACAGCAGTTGCAGCGCCTCGCGTGGATAGGCATCGAACAACGCCATGTACAGGTCTTCGATATCGCGGGCCGGCGCCGGGCTGTCGGTCATTGTTACTCCTTCCAGGGCAGCCATCAGCTTTCCGCACGGCATGACTACTAGTCAAGAAGCATGTTGTCTCTCGCCTAGAAATACCGGGGCCCGGTGTCATTCAGCGGCGGACATCAAGTGTCACGCCGGCCGCCAGGCGGTACGGGTTGGTGGCGACCAGGGCACCGATCGCGCGGCGGAGGCGGCTGATCTCGGCGCGGACGGTGACGACGTGGGCGGCGTCGCCGTACAGGAAATGGCTGATCTGGCTTGCGGTCAGGCCGGCCGGACCGCAATCATGCAGCAGCACGAGGATGTCGGCGTGGCGGCGGGTCAGCGGCGTGCGCCACGGTTCGGCGTCACCGCGTACCTCCAGAAGCGGCAGGCTCACATCGAGCGTCGCGGTGATCGCCGTGTGCGGCCCGGCGGGGCGGATCAGCCAGCCTTCGGGCAGGCGTTCGGCAAGACAAAGGCCCATTCCCGGTACGGCCAGAGGTGCGCACGCCGATGGAGCGCCGATCCGTTCTCGCGCGGACACCCCACTGGCGTGGGCCACCCAGCCGTGGTCATCGACGATCAACATCGGCCCGCGAGCGGTCCCGGCCACGTGGGCGGCCGAGCGCCGAAGCCGTTCGAGCCGATCGGCGTGATACCGCCACAGCCGCGCCTCGGCCAGCCGCACTCCCGTCTCGACCAGCACCCGGATCGCCGGATGAAGGGTGAGCGCCGGCCCGCTGACGTCGACGATCCCGAGCAGGTCTCCGGTACGGGGATCGTGCACCGGATGGGCCGAGCAGTACCAGGCATGCTGGGCCTGCTCGAAATGCTCGGCCGAGAAGAGCTGCACAGGAGCGGCCTCGACCAGCGCGGTCCCGATCGCATTGGTGCCCACGGCGGCTTCGGTCCAGAGCGCCCCCTCCCCGAACCCGAGCCGGTCGGCCCGCCGGCGCAAGGCAGTGGGCCCGGCCCGCCACAGAATGGTGCCGTCGGCGCCGGTCACCACCAGGAGGAAGGCGGCGTCCTCGGCCATCCGGAGCAGGTCTCCGATGACGGGCGCAAGCCCCGACACCCGGCGCCGCCGCTCCACCTCACCGGCCGGCAGCGGATCGCGGGCATTGGCCCGGCTCGGATCGAGCCCGAGCCCGAGCACCCGAGACCAGGACCGCTCGACAAGCGCCCGGGGCCGATGCGGCGGCCGGCCCCCGGCCAGCACAGCGTCGTGCACCCGCAGCAGATCACGCGCATACCGCGGCAGATCGGTACCCGGCCGCACCGCGCTGTAGTCGCCCACGCTGCCTCCTCGCGGTCGCCTCTCCCCGAGGCTCCCACGCCACCCGGACGAGGTCCAGATGCGAGCTGTCAGCCGAACACAGGCCTACGGGGGCATGCGCGCACCGCGGATCGCGTCCCCCTCAAGGCTCACCCCCGAGGGGGACGGCACAGCTCAGGAGCGCAGCTCCGCGAGGCTCGCACCAGCGACGATGCGGGCGATGTTCCCATTGTGGTCGAGGTCGGCCAGTCGCCGGGAAAGCTCATCCAAATCGGCGAAATCGCCAAACCTGGCCCGCAGCAGCGCGCGCATCCCATCGGTGTGGCCCAGCTCCCGACCCTGCTCCCGGCCCTGCTCCAGGCCCTGCTCCCGGTTTCGGCGAGCGATCTCCCGGCCCGACTCCGTCTGCTCCAGAACGTCGTTCATGCCTCTCCATAAGGTTGTTGATCGTCTGGGGTTGATGCTCCGGATGCCCGGGAACGGCGGGGTGTGGCTGATGTCTCTCTGCCGTTGGGTGGTTCCGAAGGAGTGGCCGCCCTGCCGTTGCCGATGGCCTGGCTGCTGATTGAGATCTGCGTACGTCGCTGTTTATGGAGCTGCTGGCAGTGCCATCGACGGGGTTGAGCTGTGGTTAGCAGGGGAGGTTCAAGCTGGTGAAGGTCCGGGAGTGGATCTGGGTCGGGATCGATGTCGGCAAGGCGCATCACCACGCGTGCGCGGTCGACGAGACCGGCAAGGTGGTGTTCAGCAAGCGGCTGGTCAACGGGCAGGCCGAGATCGAGGCGTTGATCGCCCGCGCGGGCAAGGCCGCTGGACGTGTGCGCTGGGCCGTGGACATGACGTCGGGTAGCGCCGGGCTGCTGCTGGCGGTACTGCGCCATGCCGGCGCGGAACTCGTGTACGTGCCCGGCCGGCTGGTTAACCGAATGGCCGGCGCTTTCGCCGGTGAAGCCAAGAGCGACGCCAAAGACGCGTTCACCATCGCCGAAACAGCCAGGCTGCGCCACGATCTGACGCCGATCACCGAGCCGGATGTGCTGATCACCGAGTTGCGGGTACTGACTGCCCGCCGCGAGGACCTGATGGGTGACTGGGTGCGTGGGGTCAATCGGTTGCGGGAGCTGCTCGCCTCGATCTTCCCGGCCTTGGAGGCGGCATTCGACTACTCCACCCGCTCGGCGCTGGTGCTGCTGACCGGCTTCCAGACTCCCGATGGTTTGCGCGTGGCCAGCGCCGGCCGGGTTGCTGAGCATCTGCGCACCGGCGGCGCGTGGCCCAAAGGCATCCCGGCGATGGTCGACAAAGCCCTCGCCGCGGCGGCTGCGCAGACCGTCGCGCTGCCTGCCGAGGCCGCAGTGGCGCCGCTGATCGCGCGGCTCGCCGCCCAGCTGCTCGATTTGGACCGCGAGATCAAGGACCTGGACAAGCAGATCACCGGCACCTTCGGCGAGCATCCCCACGCGGCGCGGATCACCAGCGTCCACGGGTTCGGGCCGATCCTGGGTGCCCAGTTGCTGGCCGACACCGGCGGGGACTTGCTGGCCGCGTTCGGTAGTTCGGCCCGGCTGGCCGCCTACGCCGGCCTGGCTCCGGTCCCGCGTGATTCCGGACGCGTGCGCGGCAACCTGCACCGACCCAAGCGGTACCACCGTGGCCTGCGCCGGGTGTTCTACCTCGCCGCGTTGTCCGCGATCAAACCCGACGGCCCATCGCGCGTCTTCTACCAGCGCAAACGCGCCGAGGGGAAACTCCACACCCAGGCCCTGATCGCCCTGGCCCGCCGCCTGATCGACGTCATCTGGGCACTGCTGCGCGACGGCCGCGAGTTCCATTCCTCACCGCCGATCACGGCGAAGGCGGCTTGACACGGTCATTGAAACTCCT
>NZ_OBDY01000002.1:19866-562614 GCF_900215205.1 Paractinoplanes atraurantiacus | reverse complement strand
CCGGCCTCGGCATAAGGCAACGGCCGCAGCTCGTAGAACGAGTTCAGATAGGTGCCCGGCAAGCCGTGCGGCTCGCCCTCGTCCAGGTTTCCGCGGATCCCGATATGCCCGTTGCTCAGCGCGAACACCGACTCGGACTGGGCCAGCAGATCCAGGTCGAGGCGAGTCTCCCGGATGTGCCAAGGGTCGACGGGATAAGCCCGTTCACGAATCATGTGACCGGACCTTAATAAACCCCAGTGAATGAAAGCTGGACGGTGAAGGTGGTCCCCTCGCCCGGGACGCTCCGCACCGTGATGTCACCGCCGTGGGCCTCGGTCAGTTTGCGGGCGATGGCCAGGCCCAGGCCGCTGCCACCGGTGGCCCGGCTGCGGGACTCGTCGGCCCGCCAGAAACGGTCGAAGATCTTGGGCAGGTTCTCCGGGGCGATACCGACCCCGGTGTCGCGGACCTCGATGACCGTGTCCCGCGCGGCCACCACGACCGAGCCGCCGCGCGGGGTGTAGCGGATGCCGTTGGAGACCAGGTTGCCGAGCAGTTGCCGCAGGCGTACGGCATCGGCCTCGACCACCGGATCGCCCGCCACCTCCATCGTCAGGCGGACCCCGGCCGCGTGAGCCGGGGCGAGGTGGCTGTCGACCACCTGGGCCAGCACCTCGCGCACGGCCACCGGCCGCAGGTCGAGGCGCAACGGCCCGGCCAGGTCGCTCAGGTCGTCGATGATGTGCTGGAGCAGCAGGGCCTCCTCGTGCAGGAGGCCGACGAGTTGCGCGTCGGTCGGCGCCAGGTCGTCCTGGGCGGCCTCGAGCCAGCTCCGGATGTTCGTGAGCGGGGTGCGCAGCTCGTGCGCGACGTCGCTGACCATGGCCCGGCGCTGCGCCTCGGCCCGGTCGCGGCGCTCCGTCGAGTCGTTGAGGGCCCGGGCCAGCCGGCCGATCTCGTCGCGGGTCGAGACCGGCACCGGGCCCTGCCCGGCGGCCTCGGTGAGCGCGCGCAGCGGGCGGACCAGGCGGCGGCCGACCAGCACGGTGACCAGAATGGTGGCCAGCAGGACGCCGCCGGTGGTGGCGACGATCCGGATCGTGTTCTGCTCGGACAGCGTGAACCGGGTCTGGTCGGCCCCGGCCGTCGGGTCGGTGACGAAGAGCAGGGCGGGCGGGGCGACGTACGACTGAAGCATGGCCTTTCGCGATTTCTCCACACAGCCGCGGACGCGGGCCGGCGGCACGGCCGAGCTCGTGCTGTCGGGCATGGCCACCGGTTCGGGACGATCGGCGACCAGGAAGTACGTCGAGAAATCCGGCCGTACGCCGAGCCTGAGCTCCCGCGGCATCCGGGCGCACGTGGTGACCAGCCGCCCGAGCTCGCGCAGCGGACCCTCTTCGGCCGGAGTCTTCACCGTGAGCAGCTGGTCGATGCAGGCCGCGGCGTTGCCGTCCGTGCCCGATCCGGTCAGGACGATCGATGGGCGCCCGTTCGGCAGCCGCACCACCTCGCCGTCGCCGCCACCCTTGCGGACGCAGGCCAGCGTGTCGGCCGCGAGCTTGTCGAGCCGGGCGCGCTGGGCCGGCGGCACCAGGAACGGGCCGGTGGCGCGGGCGTCGATGCGTTCCGTCCCGCCGCTGAGCGCCAGGTCCAGGTTGAGCGGGTCGACAGTGGCCGAGGCGCGGGCGCCGGCCAGCGAGGGGCCGGGCCCCGAGTCGGCGATCACCGCCCGGTCGGTGGTCATCAGCGTGATGCGGCGGCCGAGCTTGGCCGCCCGGTCGCGGAGCAGCTCGGGGGCGCCGGACCAGTCGGGGTGAGCGGCCGCGTAACCGACCAGCAGGTCGTAGACGCCCTTGTCCTCGGTCAGCGAGCGGCCCTGCTCCTGGCGCAGGGCCCGGGTGGCGGTGGCGGTGGCCAGCCAGGCGGTGGCCGCGATGGCGGCCACCGCGATCAGCACCGACGTGACCAGCAGGCGGGTGACCAGGCTGTGCCGCAGCGGAACCCGGCTCACGGCGACTCCGCGGCCAGCTTGTAGCCGACGCCGTAGACGGTGAGCAGGTGCGCCGGCTTCTGCGGATCGGCCTCGATCTTGCGGCGCAGGTTCATCACGTGCACGTCGATGGTCCGCTCGGTGGAGCTGCGGTCGATGCCGCGCGTGTGGTGCAGCAGCTGGGCCCGGCTCAGGACACGGCCCGGCTGCTCGGACAGCGCGGCCAGGATGGCGAACTCGCCGCGGGTGCACTCGACCGGCTCGTCGCCGACGGTGACGTGATGGCGTACGGGGTCGACGCCGAGCCGCCCGACGCGGCGCAGCTCGCTGCCGGCCGGCGGCGCGCCCCGGCCCACCCGCCGCAGAAGCGTGCGGACCCTGGCCATCAGCTCCCTCGGGCTGTACGGCTTGGTCAGGTAGTCGTCGGCGCCCAGCTCCAGCCCGAGCAGCATGTCCTCCTCGGTGGCCCGGGCGGTCAGCATCAGCACCAGCACGTCGGACTCGGCCCGCAGCGTGCGGCACACGTGCAGGCCGTCGAGGCCGGGCATCATCACGTCGAGCACCAGCATGGCCGGCCGCCATCGGCGGGCCTCGGCCAGCGCCGTGCGGCCGTCGTGCACGACGAGCACCTCGTGCCCCTCGGCGACGAGATAGCGCCGGACCACCTCGGCCTGGCGGGGATCGTCCTCGGCGAGCAGGACCTGAGCAGACATGGCGGCGATGATAGGTCGGCGGCGCGACCACCGGAGATCGTCGCGGGAGACCTGACAGCTTTCTAACGATCTCCCGGGACGCTCCTGACCATGCAAGCGAAGATCGTGGCCTGGTTGAGCGGGGCAGTGCTCGTCGCGGCGCTGGGTGCCGGCGGAGCGCTCGCCGTCTCCCGGCACCGGCCGGCCCCGGAGCCGGTGCCGCAGGAAAAGGTCGCGACGGCGAAGGTTCAGCGCCGCACCCTGTCCACGGTGAAGAAGCTCGACGGCAGCGTCGGCTTCGGATCGGCCCGGCCGCTCTCCGGCCACACCGCCGCCACCGTGACCTGGTTGCCGGTCGCGGGCGCGACGATCGTACGGGGAAAGCAGCTCTTCCGGGCCGATGACAAACCGGTGATCCTCTTCTACGGCGGCATGCCGCTCTACCGTCCGATCACCGGGCTGAATCTGGTCGGCCGGGACGTGGGTATCGTCGCCAAGAACCTGCGCGCGCTCGGCTACCGGATCGGCCACCAGCCCGCAACGGCCCGGGACGGAGAAGGCGTACTCACCGCCGATCTCATCAAGGCCGTCAAACGCTGGCAGGAGGACAACGAGCTCCCGCCCACCGGCACGATCGCCGTCGGCGACATCGAGGTCCAGTCCGGCGCCGTCCGGGTCGACTCGGTCGCCGTCCAGCCCGGGGCCGCCGCCGACACCGAGCTCATGACCGTCACCGCCATCCGCAAGGTGATCACCGTCTCGGCCGAGCTCGACGCGGCGGCCGGGCTCACCCGAGGTGAGCATGTGACCGTCACGCTGCCCGACGACCGTACGGTCAAGGCCCGGATCCTCTCGGTCGGCCGCACCCTCGCCTCGCCCGCCGGCGGTGTGGCCGACGGCGCGCCGAAGCTCACCGTCCTGGTCACCGTCGACAAGCCGGCCGACCTGGCCAAGCTCGACTCGGCCGACGTGAAGGTCAACGTGGCCGGAAAGGTCGCCAAGAACGTTCTCGCCACGCCCGTCGAGGCCCTCGTCGCGCTGACCGAGGGCGGCTACGCCGTGCAGGGCCCGGACGGCCTGATCGGCGTGACGACCGGCATGTTCGCCGACGGCTGGGTGCAGGTCAGCGGCCCGGGCCTGGCCGAGGGCATGGACGTGGTGGTCGCCTCGTGACGCTCGTGTCGGCCGGCCACGTGAGCGTGCGCTATCCCGGCGGCGTGACCGCCCTCGACGACGTGAGCCTGGACATCCACCGCGGCGAGCTGACCGCCATCGTGGGGCCGTCCGGTTCCGGCAAGTCGACGTTGCTCACCGTCCTCGGCACCCTCGACCGACCGACCAGCGGCACTGTCGTCATCGACGGTCAGAACGTGGCCACCCTGCGGGACCGCCGGTTGTCCGCGCTGCGGGCCCGGCAGATCGGCTTCGTCTTCCAGCAGTTCCACCTGACCGACGGGCTGAGCGCGGCCGAGAACGTCGCCACCGGCCTGCTCTACGCCGGCGTGCCGCGTCGCCACCGCCGGGAACGCGCCCTGCACGCCCTGGAGCGCGTCGGCCTCGCCCATCGCGCCCGTCATCGGCCGAGCGAGCTGTCCGGCGGCGAGAAGCAGCGGGTGGCGATCGCCCGCGCCCTGGCCAACGGGCCGTCGCTGGTGCTGGCCGACGAGCCGACCGGCGCCCTGGACACCACCACCGGCCGCACGGTCCTCGACCTGCTGCGCCGGCTCAACGAGGAGGGCACCACCATCGTGCTGATCACCCACGACCGCGACATCGCCGCCTCGCTGCCGCGGCAGGTCGAGATCCGCGACGGCCGCATCGTCTCGGACGTGCGCCGATGAGCCCCGTCGACCTGCTCGGGCTCGGCCTGCTGGGCCCGCGCACCCGCCCCGGCCGGGCCGTGCTCTCCGGGCTCGGCATCGCCATCGGCATCGCCACGATGATCGTGGTGACCGGCCTGCCCGCGTCGGGCCAGGCCGCCCTGGTCGAGCGGCTCAGCGCGCTCGGCACGAACACCCTTCAGGCCATGGCCCAGCCCGACGTCCAGCCGCCGGCGCCGCTGCCCGAGTCGGCGGTCGAGATGGTCCGGCGCATCGGCCCGGTGACGGGCGCGTCGGCTGTCGCCAACACCCATGCCGCCGTACGGCGTAACGAACGCACCGAGCCCAGCGGCCTGACCGCCCTGGCCGCCCGCCTCGACCTGCCGGCCGCGATCCAGGCCCGCGTCCGCGCCGGGGCCTGGCTGAACGCGGCCACCGAGAAGTTCCCGGCCGTCGTCCTCGGCTCGGTGGCGGCGGCCCGGCTGGGCGTCACCGGCCTGCCCCGGGGCGCGGCCGCGCCGCAGGTGGTGATCGGTGATCGCCGCTTCACCGTCGTCGGCATCCTCGACCCCACTCCCCTCACGCCCGACATCGACCGCTCGGTGCTGGTCGGCTGGCCCGCGGCGAAGTCCGAGCTCGGGTTCGACGGTCACCCCACGGTCCTTTATGTACGCGGTGAGGAAGCCCAACTGGAGGCGGTGCTCGACGTGCTGGCCGAGACCATCTCCCCCGAACGCCCCGGCGCCGTCACCGTCACCCGCCCGTCGGACGCGCTCGCCGCCAAGCGGGCGACCGAGAGCAGTTTCTCGGTGCTGTTCCTGGCCCTGGCCGGGGTGGCCCTGGTCATCGGCGGCATCGGCGTGGCCAACACGATGGTCGTCTCGGTGCTCGAACGCCGCTCCGAGATCGGCCTCCGCCGGGCCCTGGGCGCCACGCGGGGCCAGATCCGCGGGCAGTTCCTCACCGAGTCGGTGGTCCTGGCCGGCGCCGGCGGGGTGGCCGGCACCGCGCTGGGCCTGGCCGCCACCGTCGGCTACGCCGCCTGGCAGAGCTGGCCGGTGGTCATCCCGGCCGGACCGGCCGGGCTCGGCGCGGCCGGGGCGGTGATCATCGGGGTCCTGGCCGGTGTCTACCCGTGCGTGCGGGCCGCCCGCCTCACTCCGCGGGCGGCCATCTCCTGAGAGCTACTTCTTGGCGGCGATGTCGCGCTCACAACCCGGGATCAGGTCGAGGCCCATCGAGATCGACTTCGGGTCGTTCTGATCGCCGCCCAGCGCGATGCTGAGCCCGTCCTCGCTGATCTCGACGTACTCGACGCCCTTCTGCTTCAGGCACTTCACCGTCGCCCGGGCGAAGTCCTTGGCCTCCGGGTTGGCCGGATCCTTCTCCCACGGCGGCAGCGGGTAGTACTGCGGCTCGCAGATCTTGTTGGCCGCCTCGAACTTCTCCGTCTGCGTCCCCGACACCCCGGCCGGCCCCGCCTCGGCCTTCTTCCGCTCCTGCGCGATCGTGCTGCCCTTGACCATGCCACCGTGGTCGTACATGCATTTGTTGTACGGCCCGAGTAGCGCCTCGAACTCCTCAGCCGTCGTATCGAGCCGTTCCCGTGGCCGCTGCGCCTTCGGCGAGGCTTTGACGGAGGCCGACGCCGACGGGCTGACCAAAGTGGCCACCTTCGCCGTCCTCGTCTCCTCGGCCGGCTTGCCACAGGCGGTCAGCGCGCTCAGCGCCACGGCCACCACCAGCAGTCTCCGCATGGTCCCACTCCCTGTCTGAAAGGCCGGGCCGCTCCCGGCCGGGAGCCAGCCTGACGACCGGACGTCAGGAAGTGATCAGGTTCCCGCGACGACAGTCACAGCCCTGAAATGACCGGCCCGGCAACCGTCTCCCTAGTGAGAGCGATCGGAGAAAACACATGAACGACTTGCTGGCCGTGCTGATCGCAAAGTCCCTGCGGGGCGCCGGCCGCGTCTACTGGCTCCTCTGGCAGCAGCGCCACTGGCCGGCGAACGCGAGCGCAAATGACGAGCCCAGAAATCCTGTGCGCCGAAATTTCTCGCAATAGATGGCCGCGCCCGCGCACCGACCAGTCGTTCACCGTCGCCGGCCAGGCCTTGTCCTGTCGATCATCAAAGCCAGATCAACGCGGCGATGAGCGGTAGAGCAGCTCGTTTGGCATAGCGGGTGGCGAGGCTCACCGTTGTTTCAGCCGGTTGAAGCAGCGTTCCGCGACGTCTCGTTGCCGGTAGACCTGCTTGTCGAAGGCGGGCGACCTGGTCGACGCGTTCGGGGATGATGTTCGGGATCCCGCGGCGGCGCATTTCACGACGGGTCGGGTCGTGCGCGTAAGCCTTGTCCGCGATCAGCATGTCGGGTCTCTTACGCGGACGCCCCGGCCGTCGACCGCGAGGTGAATCTTGTGGTCAGGCCACCCCGCGAGCGACCCAGCGCTTCACCATCCGTCGCTGGTATCGCGATACCGCCGGCAGATCCCCGTTGATCACCTGGCGGTGATCTCGCCACCTGTCTGACCTCAGCACGGACCATGGATCTCACCCGTGATCAGAGCGCCGTCAACCAGGGCGGCACCCATGCCGTTGACGGCGAGCAACGGCGGCCACCCGGTGGACCCGGGTGGCCGCTTGCCTCTCACGACGCCGCCGGGTTTGAGGAGGGGATGCACCTCGTCTCGGTCAGCGGGCCGGCTGACGGTTCGCTACTCGAAGAAACGGGCGGACGACGCCCGATTGTCCTGGAGCATGCCCTCGTCCTGACCGAAGTTCCACGCCTGGCCGGGACCGACAGCGGTGACGCGGCCGCTCTTGTGCTCGTTGAAATCGCCATGCTCGAAGACGTAGAGCGTGAGACCGGTCCGGTTGTAGACCGACGACGCCGAGTCGTTCAGATTCTTGCCGTTGGTGTAGGTGCGATTACGGAAGTCGGCGAGCTGGCCCGGCCAAGCGCCGCTCCACAGGCTGAGCACGCCCGGAACGGCGGCGCTTCCTCTGAGGTCGAAGTTCTCGTAGAAGCACACATAGCCGATCTGGCATTGCCACGCCGCCTGGGCCGCGGACGGCGTCGCGGCCAGGGTTCCCGTGAGAAGCAGTGCGGCCGCGGCCGCGCTTCGCAGAACCGTACGCAGTTTCATCGAATCTCTTTCGTCCGGCGATTTCCTGTTGCCGCCGAAACGTATCCCGCACTACTTGACAGATACTTCAATGTCCGGCAAGTACGGCGTGGACCGAGGAGACGGCGCTTGCGCCCTCGCCGACGGCCGTGGCTACGCGTTTGATGGAGCCGGATCGGAGGTCGCCGACGGCGAAGACGCGATGGGCGCTGGTCTGGAACGGCAAGGGGCTCTCGCGGGTTTCCGTACGGACGAAGCCCTTGTCGTCCTTGTCGATGCCATTCAGCCAATCCGACTCGGGTGCGGCGCCGATGAAGCAGAACAACGCCCGGCACGGCAGTTCCTCCCGCCGGCCGCCGGGACCGTGGATGGCGACCGTGGCCAGTTTCTCGTCGCCGGTCAGGCCGCCCACCGCACTCTCCCGGCGCACCTGGATGCGGGGGTGTGCGTGTATGCGATCGGCCAGGTAGGCCGACATGCGCGCGCCCAGGTCGGCCGAGCGCAGCACCAGTGTCACCTCGGATCCGCGGCCGGCCAGGGACAGGGCGGCCTGTCCGGCCGAGTTGGCGCCGCCGATCACCGCCACCGGCAGGGATTCGAAGCCGCGGATGTCGAGTTCCGTGGCGGCGTACCGGATGCAGCCGGCCTTCTCGAACTCGGCCCAGCGCGCGATGTCCAGGCGGCGATAGTGCGCGCCGGTGGCCGCGATCACGGTCCGGGCCTCGATGCGGGTGCCGTCCTCGAGCTCCACCACCGGCTGCCGCTCGTCGCTGATGTCCAGGCCCGCCACCCGGCACGGCGAGTAGATCCGCACGCCGAACTTGAGCGCCTGCACCATGGCCAGCCGGCTCAGCTGCTCGCCGCTGACGCCCTCGGGAAAGCCCAGGTAGTTCTCGATCCGCGCGCTCTTGGCGGCCTGGCCGCCCAGGCCGGTGCCGTCGACGAGCACGGTGGCCAGTCCTTCGGAGGCCGCGTAGACGGCGGCGGCCAGACCGGCCGGTCCGGCGCCGACCACCACGACGTCGGGGGTCTGCCCGTTCGCGCGGTAGGTCATACCGAGTCGCTCGCCGAGGATCCCGGGCGTCGCGTTGCGCAGCACGGTGCCGTTGAGCAGGGCCACCGGCAGCTCGCCGGCGCTGATCCCGGCGGCCCGCATGAGCGCGCCGCCCGGTACCGAGGTGGCGTCGAGCCAGGAGTGCGGCAGGAGCATCCGGGAGACGTACGTGCGCAGGTCCAGCGTCTCGGCCGTGTCCGGAAGGCCGATGATCTCCAGGGCGCTGCCGACCGACGACCGCAGGATCTCGCGCCGCTGCCGGAACGTCTCGATCATCACGTCGGCGATGTCGACCTGCTCGGCCAGGACGCGGCGCAGCGCGTCCCGGCCGATGCGCACCACCGTCCCGGCCCGGACGACCCGGACAGTCGCGAAGACCTGCTGGCCGGTCAGCAGGCTCAGCTCGCCCAGGAAGTCGCCCGGCCCCCGTTCGTAGAC
This sequence comes from Paractinoplanes atraurantiacus, assembly GCF_900215205.1. Classification (GTDB taxonomy): domain Bacteria; phylum Actinomycetota; class Actinomycetes; order Mycobacteriales; family Micromonosporaceae; genus Actinoplanes; species Actinoplanes atraurantiacus. The sequence goes on along the minus strand of NZ_OBDY01000002.1, from coordinate 553,508 downwards.
CAGGTGCTCGGGTTCGTTCGGGGTCGCCTCGCGGATCACCTCGACCGCGGCGGTGCGCAGCAGGAAGAGGTCGTACGAGTGGTCGCCGGAGGAGTAGAGGCAGTGACCCACCTCCACCGGCTGCTCGGTGCCGTAGCCGGCGAGACGGTCGAACTGCTCCTCGTCGAGGATCCCTGTGGCCATGCGGGCAGGCTAGGAAAACCCACTGAACAGGTTGTGAATCGACGAATATCAGCGCGGAATGAACTGGGCGGCCCACCGGGCGGGGGCGGTCGCAGTGGAGTGGTACTCCACGGAGATCTCGGGGGCCGGCCCCGAATTCCAGTCGACGGCCGAGTCGTGGCGGGACGGCGAGAAAGAGCAATTGATTGTCGTACGAACGTCGCCCACCCGCAGGTCCAAAGTGCCGGAGCCGACACAGGCGGCGGCCACCGTGTAACGCCCGCGTTCCTGCAAAGACCCGGCATACTGGGAGCCGCTGCCCGGGCTGACGTCGCTGCCGACGCCGTACCCGGCGTCGCTGGTGAGACGCAGCGCCTCGCTCGGGCTGGGAAGGTTGCCGGCCGTCACCGGCCGGCCGGCGTCGGTGGTCATCCGATAGGCGAAGCCCGCCCGGCCGGCCGCGCTCTCGGCGTCGACCAGGTCGAGGGCGATCCGGTCCCAGCTCGGGTCGCCGTCGAAGGAGACCTCGGCCGCGACCGGGTCGTCGGCGCAGTCGGCCGTCGCCCGCCCCACTTCCCGCGGCTGCGCGGAGCCGGCCTCCGCGGTGCCGATCGCGGCCACGGCCAGGGTGATCTTTCCGTCGCCGACGCAGTTCACCGCGAGGGTGAGCCGGCCCAGGTAGCTCGGGCGCACCTCGTGGTAGCCGGACTCGACCGCGCCGCCGCCTTCGAACACTCGCGCCGCCTTGGTGGGCGGCAGAAGGGCTTCGGCCGCGTCGGCGGCGCCCGACGGGAAAACGGCGCCCGGCGAGGGCTTTTCGGATCCGCAGGCGCTCACCACGAGGGCGGTCGCCGCGAGGGCGAGGGTGATGGCGCGAACAGGCTTGGGCATGAATTCCTTCGAGTCAGGCGGCGGTGCAGCGGGCCCGTACGGCCCCACCGGCGATATGCGGGTAGGTGACCGGGTAGGCGCCGGCGTGGCCGCGGTTGGTGAGCTTGACGCCGATGGTCGTGTTGGTGACCCGGTAGTTGCCGATCGGCACCCAGCGGCTGTGGTTGGCCGCGGCCTGCGAGACGGTCCGCTCGCCGGCCGCTCCCGGATAGGGCGTGCTGTCGATCTTCGTGCTGGTCATCACGACGAGGCGCACCGGCGACGCGATCACGTCCCGCTTGCTCGGGCTGGTCGGCACGTAGATCCAGAGCGAGCAGACCTGCGGCGCCGATCCGATGTGGAATCCCCAGACCAGGGCCTGTCCGGTGGTGTCGGCGCCGGCCGAGCCGGACATCGGCATGTCGTCGAACTTGCCGTTGCATCCGCCCTCGCGGGTGCTCCCCTGGGCCAGGGTCCACCAGCCGGCGTTGCCGTTCTTGAACCAGCCGTACGCCGAGTAGATCGCCCCGGCACCGGTGCAGCCGAGCCCGGCGACGGCGGAGTAGGTGACCGCCTTGGCCGCCGCGGTCGGCTGGGTCGTCGCCGTCTTCGTCGTGGTGGCCGGGGCGGCGGGCGGCGGCGCCGGAGCCACCGGCGTGGTCGTCGCGGGTGCCGGCCGGCCGGCGGCGGTCCGGGTCGCGGCGGGAGCGCCCGGCGAGGCCACGGCGTCCGGTGCGGCCGGTTCTCCGGTGATGGCGGGCAGATCGCCGATCGTGACCGGCTCCTTCTGGGCCGGGTCGGTGTCAACGGAGCCCGGCGGCGGCGCGAGAGTCTCCGCCGCGGGCGGCGTCTCCTCCACGATCTCCGGGGACGCGCTCATGGTGATGGCCGGCCGCGCGGAAGGGTGGTCACCGGATGACCCACCGGCGAAGGCCACCACCCCGGCGATCAGCGCGGTGACCGCCACTCCCACGACGACCAGCACGACCGGCGAACGGAACAGTTTTCCAGCCACCAACACTCCCTCGTCCGAACGCACGGCGACGAGGATCATGCCGGGACGGACTGGAGGGAAAGTAGATTCCGCATACAGAGCGCGGCGCGGATTCACCGGTCACAAAAAATAAAGTGAATCGGAGCACAATCGTGCAGACCTATCGGGAACGGGTCGAGGAGCTGTCCGTGTCGCGTCCGGCAAGAACGCACGAAGTGCGAGTGGACGGGCTCTCGCTGACCTGTCGTCTCTACGGCCGCGGCCCGTTGTGCGTGGTGCATCCGGGCGGGCCGGGAGCGCATTGGGAATATCTGCGGATCCCGCTGGCCGAACGGGAGTTGACCATGGCCTATCTGGAGCCCGCGGGAACCGGGGCATCCGGGTCGCCGCGCCCGGGAGCGGCCTACGACCTGACCACCTACGTCCGCCATCTGCACGCGGTGATCGAGCACGTCGGCGCCGACCCGGTCTTCGTCCTCGGGCACGGTCACGGCGGAGCCGTCGCCCAGGGCTACGCGCTGGCGCACCCCGGCCGGCTGGCCGGCCTGGTCCTCTACGCCACCGGGCCGGCCGCCGGCGCCGCCACCGCGGCGGCCATCAGGGACCGGCTGCGCGACTACGCGGTGGACAACTCGTACACCCCGGCGCTCGCGTCCTGGGACCGGCCGGCGGGACCGGGCGAGGCCGAGGCGACGCGCCGGGAACGGGACCTCTTCCCGGCCTACTTCGCCGACTACTGGCGGCGGGAGGCCGAGTTCGCCCCGGTCCGGGACGGGGCGCGGGCGTGGCCGGCCCCGGCCGCGGCGTTCGACGTACGCTCCGCCCTGCCCTCGATCACCGCACCGACCCTGGTGCTGGCCGGGGCACGGGACCTGTTCTTTCCCTCCGGGGCGGCCGGCGAGCTGCACGACGGCATTCCCGGGTCGCGCCTGGCGACCTTCCAGCACAGCGGGCATTTCGCGCACCTGGAGGAGTCGGAACGCTTCGCTCACCTCCTTCTCGAGTTCACCCGCCGGGTCACCGGGCCCTATCGAGTCCAGCGGCGATGACGGGGCCCAGCCGGTCGAGGACGGCCCGCATGTGGTCCGGCCCGCCGTCCGGATAGGAGCCCAGCACCGCACGCGCCTTCTCGTAGGCGCCGCGCGCGCCGCCTTGGTCCCCGGAGGCCATCAACAGATCGGCGAGGGTGCTGAACACCTCGAAGCGGTACGCGGTCCCGGCCGAGGCCCGCTCGAGCTCCTGAACGGCGTCGCCGACCCGGCCGGCCGCCGCCAGGTTGCGGGCGACCGCCACGCGGATCGGTGCCGTCTGATCGCCGCGGCCGGCCAGGTCCAGGGCCCGCCGCAGCACCCGGTCGGCCTCGTCGTACTGCCCGAGCGCGGTCAGCGAGCGGCCGTTGCGGGTGAGCCCGTCGATCTCCGCGGTCCCGTCGCCCGCGCCGACGGCCAGGGCGATGGCCCTCTCGCTGTCGGCCCGGGCCCGATCGTGGCGGCCGAGCGCCGTGTGCACCGCGTGCGCCCGGGCGTACACCCGGGCCACCTCGGCCGGCAGGTCGCGCTCGGCGAAGATGCTGACCGCCGTCTCCAGCAGGTCGAGGGCCTCCTGGTGAGCGCCGGCGAACGACCGGGCCCCGGCCAGGCAGCGCAGCACCGACGCCTCGCCGATCACGTCGCCCTGCTCCCGGGCCGCCCGCAGCGCCAGCCGCATGACATCGTCCCAGTCCTGGAAGAAGCCGTAGAGCTCCAGGTACGGCTGAATGGTCAGGGCGAGGTGCCACGGGGTGACGCCGCGGCCGGCCTCGGCCGCCAGCCGGACGGCCTCCTTCAGCACCTCGCGGTGGCGGGCGAACCAGTCGAGGGCCTCGCGGTACGAGGCGGGCCGCTCGGCGCCGACGCCGGCCCGCGCCGGCGGCACCGCGGGCGGGCGCCACGGCCCCAGCATCGTCCCGGCCGCGAGGCTGCTGTGCAGGTAGTGCTCCAGCAGGCGGTCGACCGCGGCCCCGATCTCGGACGGCGAGTCGGTGGACCGCAGCAGCTCCCCCGCGTACGTCCTGATCAGCTCGGGCGACGAGAAGCGGCCGCCGGCGCCGGCCGAGACCAGCGCGGCCGCGGCCAGTTCGTCCAGCTCGGCCCGGGCGCGCACCGGGTCGTGCCCGGACAGGCTGACGCAGGCGGCGGCCGGTGCTCCCGGCGCCGGCACCACCGACAGCAGCCGGAACAACCGGGCCGCGCCCGGGCTCAGTTGCCGGTAGGACCAGGCCAGCACGGTGCGCAGGTCCGGATCGACCTCGTCGCCCGGCGGCCGGCCGGCCCGCGACCTCAGCCGGGCCGCGACCAGCACGAGCGCCAGCGGCAATCGTCCGCACCGCTCGACGATCCCGTCCACGGCACCGGGATCCCACTCGCCACGCCGCTCACCGAGACGCGTGGTCAGCAGCTCACGGGCCTCCACGCGGTCCGGCCGGTCCAGCTCGACCAGGCAGGCCCCGCCCGAGGCGGCCAGCCCGGTCAGCGGACGCCGGCTGGTGATCAGGACCAGGCTGCCGGGCGAGTTCGGCAGCAGCGGGCGGATCTGCGACGGGTCCCGGACGTTGTCCAGCACCACCAGCAGCCGCAGGCCCGCGGTCACCCCGCGGTAGGCGGCGGCCAGCGCGTCGAACGTGTCCGGGATGTCGGACGGCCGGCCGCCCAGGCCGTACAGCAGCCGGCGCAGGGCGTCGCCGGCCGGGACACTGCCGTCCTCGCCCTGGTGCCCGCGCAGGTCGAGAAAGAGCTGGCCGTCGGTGAAATCCCCGGCCACGGTGTGGGCGAAGCGCGCGACGACGGCCGACTTGCCCACGCCGCCCACGCCGTCCACCGCGATCACCATCGGGCCCGGGCGGCCACCATCACGCATCCCGGCGTAGAGATCCTTCAGAATGCCCAGCTCGATCCGGCGCCCGACGAACAGCGGATGGCCGGGCGGCAGCTGCGCGGGCCGGACAGCGGTGAAAGGCCGGTCCACGGTCTCCGGAGTGGACGGACCGGCCGTCCGGGCGAGGACCTGCCGATGGGCCTCGGCCAGCTCGGGGCCCGGGTTGATGCCGAGCTCGGCGATCAGCCGGTCCCGGATCGCCCCGTACCGGGCGAGGGCCTCGGCCTGATGCCCGGCCGCGGCCAGAGTCGTGATCAGGCCCGCGTGCACCGGCTCGTTGAGCCGGTCCATCTCCGCCGCCATCCGCAGCGGGACCAGCACGTCGCCCGCGCGGCCGAGGAGTACCGCCAGGTTCGCGGCGGCGACCACGGCGTCGAAGAACTCGGCGTCGACATTGGCGAAGACCGCGGCGGCGGTCGCGCTCTCGGACGGCGCGTCACCGGCCGGCCCGCGGAAGTGGCGCAGCGCCCGCACATAGCCGTCGAACGCCTCCGAGGGCCGCCCCTCGGCCGCGCACACCCGAGCCGATGTGACCAGCCGGCGGAACATCGTCAGGTCGAGGGCCTCCTCGGGCAGAACGAAGCGGTAGCCGGCGCCGTGCCGGAGCAGATACGACCCGGCCGACCGCCGTGGAAGGTCGGGTTCGAGCAGGCGGCGCAGCACACCGACGTACTTGTGAATGACGTTGATGGCGCTGGCCGGCGGATCGCTTCCCCAGAGCTCGCGCACGAGGTCGTTCAGACTGACCGGCCGGCCGGCGCGGATCAGGAGCAGCGCCAGCAGACATCGTTGCTGCGGCGGCCCGCCGTCCAGCTCGATGTCGTCCCGCCACAGCCGCAGCGGACCGAGTACCTGCAAGCGAATCATGCTGGGAGTCAGCCAGAACCGTGTTGACGTCCAGTGAAGAGCCGTCGTGTCCGATTCACAAGTCGTCAAGTGGGCGTCCCTAGCGTCCGGGACATGACCCAGGTTCACTACCGGTACGCGACCGTCGAGGGCCGTCGCCTGTTCTACCGCGAGGCGGGACCGGCCGGCGCCCCCGTGCTGGTGCTGCTGCACGGCTTCCCGTCCAGCTCCTTCATGTTCCGCAACCTGATCCCGGCGCTGGCCGACCGGTGGCGCGTGATCGCGCCCGACCACCTCGGCTTCGGGCACTCCGACGCGCCGCCGGTCACCGGCTTCGACTACACGTTCGACGCGCTCACCGACCTGACCGCGGGCCTGCTCCAACAACTCGGTGTCAACCGGTACGCCCTCTACGTGCAGGACTACGGCGCCCCGATCGGGTGGCGGCTCGCCCTGCGCGACCCGGCCGCCGTCACGGCGATCATCAGCCAGAACGGCAACGTGTACGACGAGGGGTTCCAGCCGGACTTCATGGCGCCCCAACTGGCGTACTGGAAAGAACAGACACCGGAGACCGAGGCCGGGGTCCGTCCGGCACTCTCGCTCGAGGCCACCCGCTGGCAATATCTGACCGGCGCCGCGGACGAGAGCCTGGTCGACCCGGACACCTGGGCGCACGACTACGCGCTGCTGTCGCGGCCCGGCAACGACCTGATCCAGCTCAAGCTGTTCCTCGACTACGCCACCAACCCGCCGCTGTACCCGCTCGTGCACAAGTACTTCCGCGAGAGCCAGGTGCCCCTGCTGGCCGTGTGGGGCCGCAACGACCCGGTCTTCGCCCCCGGCGGCGCCCTCGCCTTCACCAACGACCTGCCCAAGGCCGAGGTCCACCTCCTCGACGGCGGCCATTTCCTGCTGGAAAGCGCCCTCGACGAGGTGGTTCCTTTGATCAGGAGATTTCTGAGCGCCCATGTATGAGACGACCTCGATGGTCGAGCAGGCGGACGCCATCGGCCGGGGCGAGCTCAGCAGCCGCGAACTCACCGCCGCCTATCTGGAGCGGATTGTGCCGGACCGGGACGCCACCGCGGTCCGGTTGCTCAAGGAAGCCGGTGCACTTGTGCTCGGCAAGACGAACATGCACGAGTACTCGTTCGGGATCACCAGCGACAATCCCCGCTTCGGACCGGTACGCAACCCGTACGACCCGTCGCGCATCCCCGGCGGATCGAGCGGCGGCTCCGGTGCCGCCACCGCCGCCGGGCTGTGCTCGGCGGCGATCGGGACCGACACCGGCGGTTCGGTGCGGATCCCGGCCGCGCTCTGCGGCGTCGTCGGGCTGAAACCGACGCTGGGCCGGGTCAGCACCGACGGCGTGCTCGGCCTCTCCTGGACCTGCGACGTGGTCGGCCCGATCGCCCGTACGGTCGAGGACGCCGCGGCCCTGCTGCGTGTCATCGGCGGCGGGCCGGCGGAAACCCTTCAGGCGTCACCGCTGAAGGGTGTGCGCGTCGGCGTTCCCGGCGGTTTCTACGCGACGGACAACAGCCCCGACGTGGACAGCGTCCTCGCGCGAACGTACAAGACGCTGGAGTCGGAGGGCGCGGTGCTCGTGCCGGTCACCGTCGACGGCGCCGACAGGGCCGGTGAGCTCGGATCCCTGTCCGTCCTTCCCGAGGGGGCGGTCTGCCTGGAGGAAGCTCTGCGCACGGCCGGTGTGCCGGGCGGCCTCGCCGGCAACCTGGGCCGGTTCGGGGCCGACATCCGCTCCGGCCTGACCCGGCCGATCGCGGCCGCCGCCTACGCCGAGGCCGTGGCCCGCTCGATTCCGGCCCTCCGGCGGGGTTTCGCCGCGGCGCTGTCCGGGGTGGACGTTCTGCTGACCGCGACGACTCCCACCACCGCCATCCCGATCGCCGAGAGCCGGTCGATGACGCACAACGGACGGACCGTCGACCCCTTCGCGACCTTCACCCGTTACACCGCCGGGCTCTCGGTGACCGGTCTGCCCGCCCTCTCGATCCCGGCCGGCTTCGACCGGGCCGGGCTTCCGGTCGGCGTGCAGCTCATCGGGCCCCGCTGGAGCGAGGGCAGGCTGGTGGAGATCGCCCTCGCCATGGAGCAGGTGATGGTCAGACGCCCTTGAGGGCTTCGGCCGCGTCCAGGGCGGCCCCGGCCGCGTACTCACCGGCGAACTTCTCCTCGCCCAGAGCGGTGAGGGCCGCCGTCCGGGCGTGGGCCAGCTCCTCGGCGTCGTCCGGGTCGGGGACCTGGCCCACCGCGGCGTAGGCGCCGTCGGTGAAGCCGATCATGCGGGCCGCGCCCGCGTGGTCGCCTTCGGCCGTGGCCATCGCGGCCGCGGCGACGCCCAGGTAGGGCACGAACGAGAGCCGGCCCTCGCGGAACACCCGCTCGCGGCACTGCGCGAGCAACTCCCGGGCTCGGTCCAGGTGGCCCATCTTGAGTTCCACCACGGCCAGGTTGTAGGACTCGGAGTTCACCTGCTCGGGCTGTCCCAGCGCCTCGTTCAGCGCGATGCTGGCCAGGTAGCGCTCGCGGGCCACCGGATAGTCGCCGGACATCCGGGCCACCGCGGCCAGCACGTGCCGTGGCCGCTCCTCCAGCCGCGGGTCGAGCGAGCGCACCGCCACGTCGAGGGCCTCCCGGGCCAGTTGCTCGGCCCTGCCCAGATCGCCGCCGCGCAGCGCCACCCGTGCCGTCGCGTAGAGCCCCTCGACCTCGCCGGCCGGCTCGCCCGCGGCCCGGGCCCGGTCGATCTCGGCCCGGGCCAGGCGCAGCACCCCTTCGCTGTCGCCGCGGCGGAAGGTGGCGCGCACCTCGTGCTCGAAACGCGCGCCCAGCAACCAGGTGACCGCTTCGAGGAAGGCTTCCGGCTCCTCGATCTGGGCGAAGTGACCGCTGTGCTCGAGGATCACCAGCCGCGAGCCGGCGATGCCCTCGTGCAGCATCCGCGCCCAGCGCGGGCCGCAGATGAAGTCGTGCCGTCCGGTCAGCACCACCGTGGGCGCCGTGATCGACGGCAGATCCGGGCGGTAGTCGACCTCTTTGCTGTCGAACTCGACGGTCCAGGTCCGGAGGCCGTCGCGGAGCGGCTCGAACTCGGCCCGCCGGCCCCAGTAGTCGGCGAAGTAGATCGGCAGGACCTCACGCATGGAGGCGGTCTCGCTCCCGAACGCGGCCGCGACGGTCATCGCCTCGTCGACGTAGGGGAAGTGCACGGGATAGGCGGCCGCCTCGGCCCGCGCGGCCGCCCAGAAATCCGGATCGGTCACCGGCGTCGAGCTGTAGAGCGCGAGACCGGCCACACGGCCGGGGTGGCGGACCGCGAACCGCTGGGCCACCACCCCGCCGTGGGAATGGCCCAGTAGGTAGACCTGTGGGACGTCCAACCGCTCGACGATCGAGTGCAGATGGTCGACGTACGTGTCCACGTATGTCGCGCCCTCGGGGAACGGCTGCGAGTCGCCGGTCCCGATCGGTTCGACGTACACCATGGTGAAATGCTCTTCGAGTTTCGCCGAGCGCAGGTAGGTGTACTCGACGCCGGGACCGCCCGAGTGGGCGATCATCACCGGGCCGCGGCCCTCGACGTGGTAGACCTGCCGGGTCCCGCCGAGAACGAAACTGTGGGTGGTCATCGGCGGGCCAGCCAGGTCAGGGTGTCGTCGGCGACCTGCCGCCAGCCATGGTCGAACGGGGCGCTGTGACCCCGGTCCTGATAGGTCATCAGGTCGGTGCGGGCGCTCGAGGCCTCGTAGAGGCGGTGTGCGCCGCGGACCACGACGGCGGGCACGGTGTGGTCCTTGCCGTTGGCGATGAGCAGCAGCGGCCCACGGTCGCCACGGGAGGTGTCGACGGTGGTGGGCGCGTCGCGGGTGAAGTTGGCCGAGGACGCCTCGAACAGGGGGCGGCCCGGGCCGGGAATCGCCAGGCGCTCGTACAACTGGGCCGACTCCTCGGCCGGGAGCGCGTTGCCGAAGGAGTAGCGGAACTGCTTCTCGGTCAGCGACACGGCCCCGCGCTTGTTGGCCGGCCGGGACAGCACCGGAAAACTGGACCGCAGCAGGCTGAACGGGAGCGCCCGGATCCCCTTGATCGGCGCCGGCGAGATGGCCACGACGGCCCGGGCCAGGCCGCGGTCGAGCAGCTTCTGGGCGATCAGCCCGCCGAAGGAGTGCCCGATCACGATCGGCGGCTCACCGAGATCGGCAACAATTTTGGCGTACGCCTCGGTGATGTCCTCGACCCCGGGGCCGGCCACCGCGCCCGGATCGGCCCGTGTCAGCGCCACGGTGTCCCCGTCGCCCGGCCAGCCGGGTGCGAGGGGCTCGTAGCCCTTGCTCGCGAATAGCTCCTGCCAGGGCTGCCAGGAGACCGAATGGATCCAGAGACCGTGGATGAAAACTACGGGCGTGCTCACGACGCCACCTCACCTTCACGAATGTGCTGAGCGAAAACTAGGCGGCGCTTCTTGATGACGAGTGAATGCCCAGTGGACCGGCCGACCACAGGTGATGGGCGAGCCGTTCGGCCGCGGAGCCCAGCGCCTGCCGCCCGTCGTCGAGGGCCTCGGCGATGCTGAGGTGCAGGCGGGTCAGCTGCCGCAGCGGCGTGGACGCCGCGACCGACTCGCGAACCAGGCCGTGGCGGAAGCGGAACGAGTACGGGTCCGTACGGACCGGCCCGAGCAGGGCGAGCCCTTCCAGCACCTCGAGCCGGTCGAGGCAGGCCTTGACGTCGACACCGGCGGCCCTCGCGAGCAGGCCGATGTCGCCCTGCTCGCCGATCAGCGCGGCCGTCCGGACCAGGCTCCGGGTGCTCTCGTCGAGACCGGCCATCCGATCGCGGACGACGTCGCGCACCGTCGACGGCACCCCGGCCTGAGTGTCCGGCCACCGGGAGAGCTCCCGGACCAGGAACGGGTTGCCGGCGGTACGGGCGTGCAGCCGCCGGATGTCGTCGCCGGCCGGCTCCCGGCCGGTCTCCCGGCGGACCAGCTCGGCCACGTCGGCCGGGCCGAGAGGCCCGAGCCGGATCCGGCGGTGATCGGGCCGCCGGGCGACGGCGGCGAGCATCCGCGCCAGCGCCGGCGCCGGCTTGGGCGCACGATCGCGCAGCGCGCCGAGAATCACCGTCGCGGCCGGCGAGGACGCGGCCAGGTGGCTGAAGAGCTCCAGCGAGCACGGGTCGGCCCAGTGCAGATCGTCGACCACGACCATGATCGGGCGACCGGCCGCGGCCTGGGTGATGAAGGCGACGACCTGCTCGAACAGGCGGAACCGGGCGCCGCTGTCGGGCCGGCCGCCTTCGCCCAGCGACCCCATCAGCCGGTCGAGGCCGGGTACGGCGGTGGGCAGCTCGTCGAGCACCGCACCGACCACCTGGGTCCACGGCCACATCGCCGGCGTGCCGTCGCTGTCCATGCACCGGCCCCACACCACGAGCGCGCCCGCCTTCCGGGCCCGGGCCGCCGCCTCTTCGAGCAGCGAGGTCTTGCCGGCACCGGGCTCGCCCTGCACGACCACCAGCGCGCTGCCGCCCGAGGTCGCCGCGGCCAGCGCCCGGTCCAGCACCGCGAGCTCCGCGGCCCGGCCGATCGGGGTCGCCGGCGTCTCCGGAGCGGGCGCGTCCGTGACAGGCTGGTTCAGCACGCGCAGGTAGGCCTGCTGCAGACGCTGTCCGGGATCGATGCCGAGCTCGTCGGAGAGCCGGGCCCGCACGGCGCCGAACAACGACACCGCTTGCGCCGGCCGGCCCGCGGCGCCGAGCGTGGTGACCAGGCTCGCCTGCACCAGCTCGTGCAGGGGCGCCATCGAGGCGGCGAGGTGCAGCGGCGCCAGCACCGACTCGGGCCGGCCCATCCGCACCGCGAGGCCGGCCGCCTCCACGCAGGCGTCGAAGAACTCGTTGTTGAGCCCGGCGAAGATCGCCATCGCGTCCGGCCGGCCCGTCAGCCCGTCGCCGGCCGGGCCCTGCCAGAGCCGCAGAGCCGACTGGTAGCGCTCGAGGGCGGCGTCGGGCCGTCCGGCGGCCAGCTCGGCCCCGGCCCGGCCGACGAGGTCCCGGAAGGTCACCAGGTCCAGCACGGCCGGCCCGACCTCGAACAGGTACCCGCTCCCCCGGCGGATCAGGTGCGAGCCGGCCTTCCGGGCGGCCAGCCCGGGCTCCAGGATGTGCCGCAGGGAGCCGATGTACTTGTGGATGACGTTCAGCGAGCTGGCCGGGGCGTCGTCGGACCAGATCAGGTCGACCAGCTCGTTGGTGCTGACCGGCCGTCCGGGGCGGGCGAGCAGGAGCGCGAGCAGATAGGCCTGCTGGCGCGGCCCGGCGTCGAGCTCCATGTCGCCGCGCCACACGCGCGGCGGGCCGAGAATCTGGAGGCGAACCGTTGGGGCATCAGTCACAGCCCGACCGTAGGGCGGGAGCGCTCCCGCTCTCATCTGTCATGTGACGACATCCGGAGTGACGCCTACCGCAGCGCCCGCTTCAACGGCTTCCCGGTGGCGGTCAGGGGGATCTCGGCGGTGAACTCGATGACGCGCGGGTATTTGTAGGCGGCCATCCGCTCCCGGCCCCACGCCACCAGCTCTTCCTCGGTGACCGTGGCTCCCGGCCGGCGGACGACGACGGCCTTGATCTCCTCGCCGAGACCCGCATCGGGTACGCCGATGACCGCGGCCATCGAGACCTGCGGGTGCTGCGCGAGAACCTCTTCGATCTCGCGCGGGTACACGTTGTAGCCGCCCCGGATGATCATGTCTTTCAGCCGGTCGACCAGGTAGTACCAGCCGTCGGAGTCGCGCCGGCCCAGATCGCCGGTGTGCATCCACCCGCCGCGCAGCGCGAGTGCGGTCTCCTCGGGGCGGTTGTGGTAGCCGAGCATGACGTTGTGCCCGCGGATCACGATCTCGCCGATCCGGTCCGGGCCCTCGACGGTGACGTCGTTCTCGTCGACCAGCTTGACGTCGACACCCCAGATCGGCACGCCGACCGAACCGGGCCGGGGCGGCTCGCCGGGCCGGGTGATCGTGGCCGCGGGCGAGGTCTCCGAGAGGCCGTACGACTCCAGGACGGTCACACCGAACCGCTTCCGGACCTCCTCGATGATCGTCACCGGCAGCGCGGACCCGGCCGACACCGCGACCCGCAGGTTCCGGCCGATCGCGGCGGCGTCGACGCTGTCGTCCAGCGCGTTGAGCAGGGCCCAGTACATGGTCGGCACTCCGGCGAAGAACGTGACGTCACAGGCCACCATGGCGTCGAGCGCGGCCGCGGCGTCGAACCGCGGCATCATCACGAGGGTCGAGGCGCTGGCGAAGCCCGCGTTCAGGTTGACCGTGGTGCCGAACGAGTGGAACAACGGCAGGACCACCAGATGGACGTCACGACGGGGCGAATTGCCCAGCAGCATGTCGGCCGCCGCCACGTTGAACAGCAGGTTCGCATGCGAGAGCACCGCGCCCTTGGGCCGGCCGGAGGTACCGCTGGTGTAGAGGATCATCGCGGGGTCCGTCTCGCGCCGCAGCACCGTCTCGAAGACCGGCGACCGGCCGACGAAGGTCTCCACCCCGTCGTGGCCGATGGCGAAGAAATGCTCGCAGCCGTCGGTCATCTCGAAGGCCGCGAAGCCCTCCGTTCCCTCGAAACAGAGGAACGCCTTGGCACCGGAGTCGGCCAGCTGGTACGCGATCTCCTGCCGCTTCAGCAGCACGTTCACCGGCACCACGACGGCGCCGGCCTTCAATGCCCCGAAGTAGACGATCGGATACCAGGCCAGGTTGGGGCAGGACAGGGCCACCCGGTCACCGGGTTCGACGCCATGACCGGCCAGCAGACCGGCGACCCGGTTGGCCTCGGCCTCGACCTCGGCGTAGGTCCACGTGCGCCCGGCGGAGACGACCGCCACGTGGTCCGGGTGGTTCCGGGCGCTGTCCTGAAGCACCATCGACAGATTGAGCATGGCCGGAACGCTAGGCCGGGGCTCTGGAGAAAAAGTTGACCATGTCGAACTTCGCGGCCGCCGGAACACTCCGGAAAGACATGACCGAACACGATCTGGAACCACAACTCGCCGCCAACCGCCGCTACTGGACCGGCTGGGCCGGGCCGGACGGCGCCGGCGATCCCGGCGGCGACCTGCCGATCTACCGCACCGACATCGCGTATCCGCTGCTCAACGGCGTTCTGCGGGTGCGCAACCAGCCGCTCGACCAGGCCTTCGACACGGCCAAGCAGCGACTGGCCGGCTCCGCCTGGGCGTGGTGGGTCGGCGCCGACAGCGACGAGGGCACGGCCGAGGGACTGCTGGCCCTGGGCTCCACCCAGATCGCCGATCTGCCGATCATGGCGATCGACATCACACGACTTCCCGGCTTCGAGCCGCCGGCCGGGCTCCAGACGCGCCCGGTGGCCGGCCGGGCCGAGATCACCGAGTACGTGGGCACGTACGCGGGCCCGCTCGGCATCGAGGGCGACCTCGGCCTGGTCGTCGACCGGGAGCTCGACTTCGCCTACAGCGACGTCGTCCGCCTGGCCGCCTTCGTGGACGACCGGATCGTCGGCACGTGCACGCTGTCGCTCGGCACCGAGGTGGCCGCGCTGTACTGCATCGCCACCGATCCGGCCTTCCGCCGCCGCGGGATCGCCACCGAGCTGACCCTGGTCGCCCTGCGCGTCGCCCGCGCCGCGGGCCACCGGATCGCCACCCTCCAGTCGACGCCCGAGGGCGAGCCGGTCTACCGCCGCATCGGCTTCGAGACGGTGAGCCGGTACCGGGTTTTCGCGTTCTGAGAATGAGGGGCCGCCGGGATTCCCCGGCGGCCCCTGTGCGGCCCGGTCAGGCGGTCTCGGTGATGGGCCGGTCGACCCAGCTCATCATGTCGCGCAGCTTGCGGCCGGTGACCTCGATCGGGTGGGCCGCGGCCTGCTCGCGGTACTTGGTCATCAGCGGGCGGCCGTTGTCGTCGTCCTCGATCAGCTGGCGGGTGAACTCGCCGGAGCGGATCTCGGAGAGGATCTTCTTCATCTCCTCCTTGACGCGGGCGTCGATCACCCGCGGGCCGCGGGTGTAGTCACCGAACTCGGCGGTGTCGGAGATGCTGTAGCGCATCCGGGCGATGCCGCCCTCGTACATCAGGTCGACGATCAGCTTGAGCTCGTGCAGGCACTCGAAGTACGCGATCTCCGGGGCGTAGCCGGCCTCGGTCAGCACCTCGAAACCGGTCTGCACGAGCGCGCTGACACCACCGGCCAGCACGGCCTGCTCGCCGAACAGGTCGGTCTCGGTCTCCTCGGTGAAGGTCGTCTCGATGACGCCGGCCCGGGTGCCGCCGATGCCCTTCGCGTACGACAGGGCCAGCGCCAGACCCGTGCCGTCCGGGTCCTGCTCGACGGCGACCAGGCACGGCACGCCCTTGCCGTCGACGTACTGGCGGCGTACGAGATGACCCGGCCCCTTCGGCGCGACCATGGCCACCGTCACATCGGCCGGCGGCTTGATCAGCTCGAACCGGATGTTGAGGCCGTGACCGAAGAAGAGCGCCTTGCCCGCGCTCAGGTGCGGCTCGATCGACTCGGTGTAGATCGTGCGCTGCGCGGTGTCCGGCGCCAGCACCATGATGACGTCGGCCCAGGCGGACGCCTCCGCAGGCGTACGGACATCGAGCCCCTGCTCCTCGGCCTTGACCCGGCTCTTGGAGGCCTCGGGCAGCCCGACGACGACCTCGACGCCGGAGTCACGCAACGACAGCGCGTGGGCGTGGCCCTGGCTGCCGTAGCCGATCACAGCGACCCGGCGGCCCTGGATGATCGACAGGTCGGCGTCGTCGTCGTAGTAAACGTTCGCGGTCACGGTGGTGCCCCTTCTATAAAGCGGTGAACTCGGTCCACGTCTCGATGACGCGGAAGCCCATGGATTCGTACAGCGGCCGGGCGGCCGTCGAGGGGTGCAGATACGCCTCGGCGGCGCCGGTGGCGAAGCCGTCAGCCAGGATCCGGGCCGTCATCGCGCGGCCCAGGCCCCGGCCGCGGACGGAGGGATCGACGGCGACGTTGAAGACCCCGATCACGTCGGGGCCGCACACGCCGAGGCCGGTGGCGACCGGGCGGCCGTCGATCTCGGCCAGATAGCCGGTCCAGCCCGGTTGGTCGAGCACTCCCCCACCCATCAGCGACCCGAAGGTGCCGGCGGGCGCCTGGAAGCCGGCGGTCAGCGCCTCGGTGTAGGCGTCGCTGCGGTCGGAGCCGACCGGCCGTATCGGGAAAACGTCCGCGGTGAGCACCGCGGTGGCGGCGGAACACGTCATCAGCGGCATCTTGGCCCGGGCGGTCAGTCCGTAGGTGGCCGCGAGACCGGCCGCGGCTTGGGCCGCACCCGCCCGCACGATGATCGACCACGGCACGCCGAGCACGCTCACCGCGCGGGCCATCTCGTCGAGCGCCTCCAGGTCGGGCTCTTGATCGACGCTGTACGCCGCGTTGAGGGAAGCCACGGCCGCGCGCGTCACGACCGCGCCGGTGCCGTTCCGCTCGGCGCGCCATCCCTTCGGGGTGGCCTGGGCCAAGTGCTGCACGGCGCCGGCCCAGGCCCAGGCGAGCCGGTCGGGCAAGAAGTTCATGGGAATCTCCACACGATCCGGACGCGGGTCCCGGCGGTGAAGTTCGATCGGCGCGTAAAGAATTTTTTCACCGCCGCTCTCTAGCTTTGCCGCCATGCTGTTGACCGAGCATCAGACCGCCTCGCTCGTCCAGGCGGCCCAACAGGGCGACCGGGCCGGCCTCGAGGCGTTGTTCGAGGCGCACTACTCCGGCATGGAGGCGGTCGCCACGCAGATCCTCGGGCCCGGCCCGGACGCGCAGGACGCCTGCCAGGACGCCGCGATCACCGCGCTGGCCCGGATCGGGGACCTGCGCGACCCGGCCGCCGTCCGGGCCTGGCTGCACATGATCGTGCGGAACAACTGCCGGACGCGTCTGCGCGCCCGCCGGCCGGTGACCCTGGAGAAGGCACACGCCATGGCCGATCCCGACACTCCCGACGCCGCCCTCGACCGCGACGCCGAGCGCGACTGGGTGCGGCACGCGGTGCGCCGGCTCTCCCCGGCCGTCCGTGAGGTCGCCGTCCTGCGCTACTTCACCGAGCGCAACTCCTACGAGCAGATCGCCGACCTGTGCGGCATTCCGGTCGGCACCGTCCGCAGCCGGCTGAGCGAGGCCCGGCGGCAGCTCGCGCTCGTCCTTCCGCAGGTGCGCGACGAGCGGCACGAGGACTCGGCCGCGGCCACCGCCGAGCGCCGCGAGGAGGCCGAGGCCGTCCTGGCCGCGGCGGCCGGCGGCACACCGCCGGACCCGGTACGCCGGCGATGGGCGGCGCACGCCGTCGTGTCGTGGCCGGACGGCGACCTCACGATCGGGCTCGGATCGCTCGTGAGCCGTCTGGCCCGCGACCACGCCGGCGGGACACGCCACCGCCTGGCCGGCGTGGTGGCCGGGCCGGGCCTCACGGTCTGGGAGACCACGGTCACCGGCCCGGACCGCCTACCGGCGACCGGGACCTGGATGCTGCGCGAGCACGAAGGGGAGGTTCAGCACGTACGGCTCATCTGGGCGACAGATAACCCAGCTCGATCCCGCGCGCGGTGAGATCCCGCTTGCTGTCGGCGTTCAACTTGCGCCGTACCCGCCCGATGTAACCGACGGCGGTCATCGTGGCCACGCCCATCCGCTGCCCGATCATCGGGTTGCTCAGGCCGTCGGCGACCAGCCGCAGAGTCTCGATCTCCCGGTCCGACAGCCGGACACCGGTGTCCGGCGTCGCCTCGAACAACGCACCGACCAGGCGCGGGCAGATGTAGACATGGTCCAGCGCGGCCGCCTCGACGGCGATGCCGAGCTCGTCGCGGCTGCAGTCGGGCAGGACCATCGCCCGTACGCCCGCGGCGACCGCGTCCGCCGGCAGTGGAGGCTCACCCGGCCGGCACACGAGGACCACCCGGGTCCGCCAGGGCAGCATCGACCAGAACGAGGCGTCGACCGACCGGCCGTGCAGCCGCGAGATGTCGACGATCGCCAGCGGCGGGCCGGCCGGTGGCGGGTGCAGCTGGGCGACCGAGGAGAGCAGGACGCTCACGGTCATGCCCGGCACCCCGGACGCCACCGCGACCAACCCGGCCCGGACCTCCTCGGACGCGGACACGACGGCCACACTCAGGGCGCCGGCCGTCATCGGGACGCCAGGTAGCCGAGCTCGATGCCGCGCTCGGTCAGCTCGGCCTTGGTGGCGGCGTTCAGCTTGCTTCTCATCTGCCGCAGGTAGGACGCGACCGTGTGCGTCCTCAGGCGCATGCGCGAACCGATCTGCTCGTTCGTCAGGCCCTCACTCACCCAGCGCAGCACCTCGACCTCGCGATCGGCGAGCTCCTGGCGGCGCCGCTGCGACACCGACGTGAGGGTGCCGAGCAGTTCGCTGGCGATGTAAAGGCCGCCGTGCCGCACCGCCTCGACGGCGAGCACCACGTCGTCGGGCTCGGCGTCCAGCGTCAGGAAACCGCGCGCGCCGGCCCGCACGGCCGGTTCCAGGGCGGGTGGGCCGTCCGGGTCACAGAGGAGTACGGCCCGTGAATCGGGCGGCAGATCCGGAATCGCATTCGCCGGCCAATTCATCACCACGACAGCGACGCATGACATGACGACCGACCGTAGTCACCACTTATTGACGATTACTGAATCGGCCGGCGTAAAGAAGGAGTCAATTGTCTGGTCAGCGCCGCTGCTTAATGTCGGTCTCCTCCGTACGAAAGGAAAAGTCTTGAAGAAGCAGATGCTGCTCGGCGCCGGCCTGGCCGCCGTCGCCTCGCTCGCCGTCGCCGCCCCCGCGCAGGCCACGCCGGCCGGTCCCGGCGTCGTCGGCACGATCATCTCGCAGCACACGGTCGGCAAGACCGACTACATCCTGCGGGAGATCACCATTCCGGCCGGCCAGGCCACCGGCTGGCACTACCACAAGGGCGAGCTCTACGGCTGGGTCAAGCAGGGCACGCTCAGCCACTTCGACGCCACCTGCGCCTCGGACGGCGTCTACAAGCGCGGCAGCTTCATCCAGGAGCCCAGCGGCGACGACAACGTCCACATCGGCGTCAACCGCGGCAAGACCCCGGTGATCCTGGAGGTCCTGTACGTCCTTCCGACCGGATCCCCGCTGTCGGTCGACGCCGCCAATCCGGGCTGCGACTTCCAGTAGCCCCGCATCTCATGTCAGCCGGGCTGCGAGCTTCTCCAGCCCGGCCTGCATGTGCCGCGGGCCGCCGCCCTGGAACCGTTCGAGCACCTCACGCGCCCGCCGGCACGCCTCGCGGGCCCCGTCCCGGTCGCCCATGGCCAGCAGCAGCTCGGACAGCCGGCGGAACGCCTCGAAGTGGTACGGCCCCTGCCCGACCGAGCGGGCCGCCTCGACCGCCCGCCGCAGCTCGTCCACCGCGTCACCGGTGCGGCCCAGCTTCACCAGGTTGTCGGCGACGGCGACCCGGATCATCGCCTCGACGTGCCGCCGGCCCCCGCTCAGGTTGAGATCGAGCGCCTCCCGCAGCACGGTGGCCGCTTCGCCGTACCGGCCGAGCCTGGTCAACGCCTTTCCCATGTAGCCCAGGCTGAGCGCCTCCGATTTGTCGTTGCCGGCCGCGCGGCACAGCTTCACGGCGGTCTCGGCCGACTCCAGCGCGCGCTGCTCGTCGCCGAGCGCCGCGTGCACCGAATAGAAGTTGATGTAAGTGAGGGCCTGTTCCAGCAGCATCCCGTGGCTCACGTAGACCTCCAGGGCGGCCGACAACAGGGCCAGGGCCTCCTCGTTGGCGTCGAAGAACCAGCGCGCCCCGGCCAGGCTGCGCAACACGTGCGCCTCACCGATCACGTCGTCCTGCTCGCGCGCGGCCCGCAGCGCGAACCGCATGACGTCCTCCCAGTCCTGGAAGTAGCCGAACCATTCGAAGTACTGCTGCATGGTGAGGGCCAGCTGCCACGGGACGATGCCGTAGCCGAGATCGGCCGCCACCCGGACCGCCTCCTCGAGCACGGTCCGGTTGCGAGCGAACCAGTCGATGCCCTCGTCGTACGAGCCGGGCTGTTCCGGTCGCACGCCCGGCGCCGCCGGCTCGGGCGCGATCGGCGGCCGGTTCGGCTCCAGCACGACCTGCGCGTTGAAGCTGCTGTGCAGGTAGTACTGGAGCAGCCGGGTCACCGCGGCCCGCTGCTCGGCGACCGGGTCGGTCGCTGTGAAGAGCTCTTCCGCGTACGCCCGGACGAGCACGTGGGAGGTGAAACAGCCGCCCTCGTCCTCGGCGACCAGCGCGGCCTCGCTCAGCTCGTCCAGCTCGGCCCGTGTCCGCTGAGGGTCGTGCCCGGAGAGACTGACGCAGGCCTCGAGGGTGATACCCGGGGTCAGCCCGACCGACAGCAGCCTAAACAGCCGGGCCGCACCCGGGCTGAGCTGGCGGTAGGACCAGGAGAAGGCCGTACGCGGATCGGTGACGCCGCGGCCCTCGGGGAAGGCTTCGAGCCGGCGCACGCCGTCGCGC
Source organism: Paractinoplanes atraurantiacus (assembly GCF_900215205.1). Taxonomy (GTDB): domain Bacteria; phylum Actinomycetota; class Actinomycetes; order Mycobacteriales; family Micromonosporaceae; genus Actinoplanes; species Actinoplanes atraurantiacus. The sequence continues at coordinate 533,135 of NZ_OBDY01000002.1, read as the reverse complement.
AGCTCGGCCGCCACCGTCGTCAAGGACAACGTCGGCCGGACGCACAACCGTGCGGCCAGGATGGCCAGGGCCAGCGGCAGCCGGCCGCAGAGCTCGATGATCTCGTCGAGGACGGCGGCGTCGGCTTCCGGGCGGCTTCGCAGGGTGGAGAGCCGGGTGGCCAAGATCTCCCGAGCGTCCGGCAGCTCCGGAACGTAGGCCCGATAGAGGCGGGCGCCGTCGGAGGCGGCCAGACCGACCAGCGGCCGCCGGCTGGTGATCAGCACCAGGCTGTCGACCGAGTTGGGCAGCAACGGGCGCACCTGGGCGGCGTCGCGCACGTCGTCCAGCATGACCAGGATCCGCTTCCCGGCGGTCAGGCTGCGGTAGGCGCCGACCAGCGCGTCGAAGGTGTCCGGGACGTCGGCGGCGCGCAGGCCCAGGGCGTACAGCAGAGATCGCAGCGCCTCGGTGGCCGGCACGCCGCCGTCCTCGCCCTCGTTGCCGCGCAGATCGAGGTAGAGCTGCCCGTCGCTGAAGTCGCCGGCGACCCGGTGGGCGAAGTGCGTGACGATCGTCGACTTGCCGACGCCGCCCATCCCGTCCACCGCGACCACCATCGGGCTCGTCCGGCGGCTGTCGCGCATCTCGAGGACGAGGCCGTGCAGCACACCGAGCTCGTACGTGCGCCCCACGAACATCGGCTGGTCCGGCGGCAGCTGGGCCGGCCACATCGGCGGGGTCCGGCTCGGCGCGGGCGCCGGCGCCGGCGGCGCGCTCTGTTCGGCCGGCGGCGCGACGGCCTGGGTCAGCACCCGCTGCTGAGCCTCCTGCAGCTCGCGCCCGGGATCGATGCCGAGCTCGTCGGCCAGGCGCTCCCGGATGCTGCGGTACGCGTCCAGTGCCTCGGCCTGGTGACCACCGGCGGCCAGCGTCGTCACCAGGGCCGCGTGCACCGGCTCGTGCATGCGGCCCATCCTCGCGGCCAGCCGCAGCGCGGGCAGGACCCGCGACGGGCGGCCGACGGTGAGGGCGATGCCGGCCGCGGCCACGGCCGCGTCGAAGAACTCCCCGTCGATCCCGGCGAAGGTGGCCGTGGCGGCGGCACTGTCACCGAGGGTGTCACCGGCCGGTCCCTGGCCGAGCTGGAGCGCCTGCACGTAACGGTCGAGCGCCTCCTCCGGCTGGTCACGCCCGGCGAGCTCCCGGGCCAGGGCCACCGATTGACGGAAGGCGACGAGGTCGAGCGTCTCCGGGCCGGCCGAGAAGCGGTAGCCGGTGTCGTGCCGCGCCAGGAACGAGCCCGGCGACCGCGGCGTCAGGTCGGGTTCCATGAGGCGGCGCAGCGCACCGACGTACTTGTGAATGACGTTGATCGCGCTCGCCGGCGGGACCGGCCCCCACATCAGGTCGATCAGATCGGTCATGCTGACCGGCCGGCCCTCCTGGGCGATCAGCAGCGCCAGGAGGCACCGCTGCTGCCGGGGGCCGGCGTCGAGTTCGTGGCCGCCCCGCCAGATCCGCAGGGGGCCCATGATCTGCAGGCGCAACGCGTTGGGCTCGATCAACCGACGTCCCTTCCGGCAATGAGAACGACCCCGACCGTGGCCGGGGCCGGTGGATGACTTCTGGACTCGGTCTGAATCCAGCTTCTATACCTGGGCCAACGCGGCCGCCGCGGCTTCCTTCAGCCGTTCGCGCCATTGCGGGCGCGGGGAGAGTCGGGTATCGGTCAGAGCTCGTGCGGGGGTTCCGCGGCGACCTCTCTCCAGAAGCCGATCATCATGCGCTGGAGCCGCAGGCCGACCTCGAGCGTGGCCCGCTGCGGCGAGCCGGGGCGCAGCCGGCCCGAGGCGACCAGTTCGTCGTACTCCGCGAGCCGGCCCTCGTGGGCCTCGATCTGCTCCTGGGCCAGCCGGGTCATCGAGGTCGCGGCGCCGGCGTCGCCGGGGTCCTGGAAGAAGAGCCGGAGCAGCCCCTCGTCGTGGATCTCCATGACGGCGCCGGTCGGGGTGGCGAGCCACCGGTGCAGCTCGTCGTGCCCCTCGGCGGTGAGCGACAGGGTGCGGCGGCGGCGCCCGTCGTTCTCCTGCCGCTCGGCGATCAGCCCGCGGCGCACCAGCCGGTCGGCCTCGGCGTACAGCTGGGAGCGGGGGAAGACCCAGAAGTAGCCGATGCTCTGCCGGATGCGCTGGTCGAGCTCGTACGGCGTGGCGCCGTCGTGCCGGCGCAGCAGGCCGAGGACGACGTAGGCGCTGATCGGGAGGGGGGTCGGCACGTCATCTCCTGGTTCGGACGGTCGGAACCTCAATATTACAGATTGGAACATCTGAACTGTACCTTCAAATCTGACGTTTGGAGGAACGCGATGGAGAACAGGTATCTGGAAGCGGGCAACTACGCCCCGGTCAGCGAAGAGGTGAGCGCCACCGACCTGCCCGTCACGGGTGAGCTGCCGCGCGAGCTGAACGGCCGCTACCTGCGCATCGGGCCCAACCCGCGCGGGGGCGTCGACCCGGCCACCCACCACTGGTTCCGCGGCGCCGGCATGGTGCACGGCATCCGCCTGCGCGACGGCCGGGCCGAGTGGTACCGCAGCCGCTTCGTCGAGAGCGACCAAGGCGCGCCCAACACCAACATCGTGAGCCACGCGGGACGCCTGCTCACCCTGATCGAGGCGGGCAAGCCGCCGGTGGAGATCAGCCCCGACCTGGCCCGGATGGCGGTCTGGGACGCCGAGGGCGCGCTCAGCCGGGGCTTCACCGCGCATCCAAAGGTCGACCCGGTCACCGGCGAGATGCACGCCATGACCTACAACCCGCGCTTCGGCGAGGTCCGCTACGTGGTGCTCGGCGCCGACGGCCGGGCGAAGCACACCGCCGACATCGAGGTGCCGGACGGGCCGATGGTGCACGACATGGCCCTCACCGAGTCACGGGTGGTGATCCTCGACCTGCCCGTCACCTTCGCCGCCGCCAAACGCCGGATGAGGGCCGGCCTGCTCGTCTCCGACCTGCCGTTCACGTGGGACGACCAGCACACCCCGCGCCTGGGTGTGATGCCGGCCGGCGGCACGGCCGGGCAGGTGCGCTGGATCGAGGCGCCGGCCGGCTTCGTCTTCCACGTCCTGAACGCCTTCGACAACGCCGACGGCTCCCTGACCATGGACGTGGTGCGCTACGGCCAGGTCTTCACCCACGACGTCCGCGGCCCGAGTGACACTCCCCCGGAGCTGGCCCGCTGGACCGTGGACCCGGCCCGCGGGACGGTCAAGGAAGAGCTGATCAGCGACTACCGGGTCGAGTTCCCGCGCGTCGACCCGGCCCTGACCGGCCGGCGGCACCGCTACGGATGGTTCGCCGGTTTCAGCGCACACGGCCTCAAGATCACCGACGACGTCGACCGTGACCCGGCCGGCGGCTTCGGCACCGGCCCGCTGATCAAAGTCGACACCGAAACCGGCACGACCACGCTGCACGAGTACGGCGAGGGCCGGGTCACCATGGAGCCCGCCTTCGTACCCCGTCCGGCCGCCACGAGCGAGGACGACGGCTGGATCCTCTCGGTCGTGCACGACGCCACGGTCAACCGGGCCGAGCTCGTCGTGCTGGACGCGGCCGACCTCACGGCCGCCCCGGTCGCCCGGGTCCACCTTCCCACCCGGGTTCCCTTCGGCTTCCACGGCAACTGGATCGCCGACCTGTAGAGCCGGTCAGTGTTCGACGCCGGCTCGGGCTATCAGGCCGACGGCGGTGTCGATGGTGATGGCCCGGGAGAGCGTGAAGGCCAGGCCGGCCGCTTCCGCCTTGTCGCGTTCGGCGCCTTTCTTCTCGGACGCCGTACGCCCGGGAACCGGAAGGATGTCGCTGTGATGCTGCATCGCGGTCACCGCGGCGAAGGCCGTCCAGGATCCCCAGGAAAGGTCGTCCATGCGGGCCATCACCCTTATGACGGCATCGACGCGGGATTCCCTTTGCAGCATCCGCGAGGCCGAGGTCCCGTACGGGGAAAGGACCTCCTCCGCCGCCGTGGCGTAGACGTCTCGCAGCCTGCGCAGTCGCTCCGGAACGTCCGGGAGGCTTCCCGTCGGCGGGCAGGACAACAGCGGTGTCTCCGGCAGCGCGGCGTCATGGCGGCGACGCAGCTCCTGGCTGATCGGAAACATCACCCCGACGGCGAAGGACGCCGAATACAGCTGGGGTTCTTCAATCCCGGGCTCCCGGCCGCGGACCATGTCCCTGACCTGCATTGCCAGCAGGTTCTCGACGACGAACAGCCAGGTGGCTCCGGTGGTCCGTTCCACTCCGGGCAGCAGCGAGCAGACGGTGTCCGTGACGTCCCGGCGTACGGTTCGGGCCAGCATCCGGGCCGACAACGGCGGCATACCGAACTGTTCCAGGTCGTCCGCGTCCTGATCGTGCGGCAGCATCCACTTCACCCATCGGGCCAAGCCACGTGCGCGCTCTCCGTCCACTGTCGGCGAAGTCCCGGGCCCGTCAGTGTAGACGCGAGGCGCCGAAACAGGCAGCGGGCACACGAAAAGGCGCCGCGACCCGAGGTCGCGGCGCCTTTTTGGCTGAATCAGTAGAAGCGGGCCGACGAAGCGGCGTCGTTGTTGCAGGTGCCGGTCTTGTAATTGATGTCCGACGACTCACCGGCGTAGACGTCGAGGAAGCCGCCGTTCCCCGAGCTGTTGTAGTTCACGTTCGAATACACCCGCAGGCTGCGGCCGGTCAGGTTGATCACTGACGACGCGGAGTCGTTGAGGTTCTTGCCGTTGGTGTACGTGTAGTTGCGGAAGTCCTGCACCTGACCCGTGTACTGGCCGCTGGCCGGGCTCAGCTCTTTCAGGACGGCGACGCTGCCGCTCAGGCCGTAGTTCTCGTAGAAGCAGACATAGCCCTGCTGGCACGTCCAGGCCGCCTGCGCGGCCGACGGCGTGACCGCTACGGTGCCGGCCATGGCGAGCGCGGCGCCGACGACACCACTGATCACAGATCGCTTTCTCATGAGCCGAAAACTATCCGGGCTTACTTGATTTACACTGAATTCCGCGCGCGCGTTAGCTGGGTCACTTCCCGAACTTTCCGCGGTCGGCCGAACTCTTGTTCTGCATGACAAACGGCAATGACCGCAGCCGATGGAACTGGCTGCTCGCCATTCCGGTGGCCCTTCCGCTGGCCACCTTTCTGTTCAACTTCGACGGTCCGCGACTGGGCGGCTTCCCGCTGTTCTACTGGCTCCAGCTCGCGTTCGTGGGCCTCGTCGTCGCCGTGACCACGCTGGTCTACCGGCTCTCGAAGCGGGAGCGGTGACCATGTGGCGTGACCATCTCACTCAGATCATCGTCTTCGGCGTGCTGTTCCTGGGGGTCAGCGCCCTCGGCTTCGCCGCCTCGCGCTGGCGCCGCACCGGTTCGCTGAACCACCTCGACGAGTGGGGCCTGGGCGGCCGTGGCTTCGGCGGCTGGATCACCTGGTTCCTGCTCGGCGGCGACATCTACACGGCGTACACCTTCGTCGCCGTGCCGGCCCTGCTCTTCGCGGCCGGCGCGACCGGGTTCTACGCCGTGCCGTACACCGTCATCGTCTATCCGCTGGTGATGTTCGCGCTGGTGCGCCTCTGGTCGGTGTCGTACAAGCACGGCTTCGTGACCCCGGCCGACTTCGTCCGCAAGCGTTACGAGTCGCGGACCCTGGCCCTGCTCGTCGCGATCACCGGGATCGTCGCCACCATGCCGTACATCGCCCTGCAACTGGTCGGCATCGAGGCCGCGCTCAAGACGATGGGCCTGGTCGGCGACTCCGGCTTCACCCGGCACCTGCCGATCCTGATCGCCTTCGCCATCCTGGCCGCGTACACGTACTCCAGCGGCCTGCGGGCTCCGGCGCTGATCGCGTTCGTCAAGGACTCCCTGATCTATCTGGTCATCATCGTCGCGGTGATCTACCTGCCGTTCAAGCTGGGCGGCTGGGGCGGCATCTTCGACGCGGCGGCGGCGAAGTTCGAGGCCAGCGCGGCCCCGGGCGACGGGATCCTGCTCAACGCCAACAACCAGCTGAACTACGTCACCCTGGCGCTGGGCTCCGCGCTGGCGCTGTTCCTCTATCCGCACACGGCCACGGGGATCCTGGCCAGCCGTGACCGCGGGGTCGTCAAGCGCAACATGGCGGCCCTGCCCGCGTACAGCCTGGCCCTGGGTCTGATCGCTCTCCTGGGTTATGCGGCGATCGCGGCCGGGACGAAGCCCGTGCTGGGCGACAACAACACCATCGTGCCGGCGCTGTTCGACGGCCTGTTCCCGGCCTGGTTCGCCGGGGTGGCGTTCGCCGCCATCGGCATCGGCGCCCTGGTGCCGGCGGCCATCATGTCGATCGCGGCGGCCAACCTGTTCACCCGCAACATCTGGGTCGAGTTCCTCGACAAGGGCGCCTCACCGGCCCGCGAGGCCCGGGTCTCGAAGATCACCTCGCTGCTGGTCAAGTTCGGCGCGCTGCTGTTCGTGGTCGGCATCAGTCCTCAGTTCGCGATCGACCTCCAGCTCATCGGCGGCGTGATCATCCTGCAAACGCTGCCGTCGGTCGGTATCGGCCTCTACACCCGGTGGTTCCACAAGGGCGCGCTGATCGCCGGCTGGGCGGCCGGCATGGGCGCCGGGCTGTGGATGCTCTACCTGGTGCCGAACGCGGCCACCAAACACGAGCACTTCGGCGGTTCGGCGATCGCACTGTCCAAGCTCGGCTTCGACTCGCCACGAACGCTGTACGTGGGCTTCCTGGCCGTCGCGGTCAACCTGGCCGTCGCCACGGCCGGCACGCTGATCCTGCGGGCGGCCAAGGTCAGCGACGGCGGCGACGGCACGGCCCCCGCGGACTACACCGCCGACCGGAGCGCCCCGGAGCGCGAAGTCAGTCGCTATACAGAGGCAGCTGTTTGACTGGGTTCCGGCGGTGATGATCCGGGGTGCACGAGCCTTCGGATAGCGCCGCCGGCGTGCCGCCCCGCCCGGGGCCCCTCTCGCGGACGGGACGGCGACGCGTTGACGGCCGGCGGTCACCCCGCCGGCCGTCGGCCTTTCCGGCAAACAGTGCAAAAGGTTCCAAGCTCGTTAACCCGGCGTCCAGCACAAAAGATCCACACTGGACCGCATGCGAACCCCTCTCGTCGCCGGCCTGGCCGTCCTGGCCCTCACCGGCGCCATCGCCGCCGTTCCCCGAGCCGACCAGCCCGCCGGGAACCATTCCGCGGAGTCACCCGGCAAGCTCCTGCTGCGCCACGGCCCCGGCGCGCCCGTCATGATCGCCGCGCACCGCGGCTACTGGCGCGGGGCGCCGGAGAACTCGATCGGCGCCATCACCCAGGCCGTGGCCCACGGCGCCCAGGTCGTCGAGATCGACGTCCAGCGCACCAGCGACGGCGAACTCGTGCTCATGCACGACGACACGGTCAACCGCACCACCGACGGCACCGGCCGGGTCGCCGACCTGACGCTCGCCCAGATCAAGGCGCTCCACCTGCGGGAGGGACTGGGCGGCGCCCAGGCCGCGGTCACCGGCGACACCGTGCCCACCCTGCACGAGGCCATGCAGGCCGTCCGCCGCGGCGGCACCCTGGTCAACCTGGACAAGGCGTGGGCCTTCCGGGACCAGATCTACGACCTCCTCACCGAACTCGGACAGCTCGGGCAGGGCCTGTTCAAGAGCAGCGCCCCGATCGCCGAGGTCACCGCGTTCCTCGACAAGGACCCGCGGATCCTCTACAGCCACGTGGTCGACGACGGCAACGCGGCCGACATCGGCGCCTTCACCGGCCGCACGCCCCAGGCGTACGAACTGATCTTCGACCGGCTCACCGACCCGCAGATCCAGCCGGCCGCTGTGGCCAAGGCCCGGGCCACGAGCCGGGTCTGGATCAACACCATGTGGTACGGGCTGGCCGCCGGCTACACCGACGAGGCCTCCCTGCGTGACCCGGCCCTAGGCTGGGCGCCGGTGGTCGACCGGCACGGCGCCGACGTGATACAGACCGACGACGAGGACCGGCTGGCCGACTGGCTGCGCGCCCGCGCCCGCGGGCAGAAGTGGCCCACCGTGCCCGAGGGCACCGTGCGGGTGCAGGCCGAGGACTACTCCACCGCCGGCAAGGAGGCCGGCTACCACGACTCGGACGACACCAACAGCGGCAACGCCGCCCGCAAGTACGAGGGCGTCGACATCGGCGACAACGCCGGCGCCATCGTGGTCGGCTGGATCCAGGCCGGCGAATGGATCCGCTACGACGTCACCGTGCCCCGCACCGGCGACTACCGGATCACCGCCCGGGTCTCCTCGCCCTACCGCCCGGCCGGCCGCTTCACCCTCGACTTCGGCGCCGACGGCGTCACCGCGCCGGTCGACGTGGTCACCACCACCTCGCACAACGCCTTCACCGAGCAGACCGTCGGCACCAAGCGCCTGACCCGCGGCACCCACACCATGGTGTTCCGGGTCGACCCCGGCGCCTATCAGAACTTCAACCTGGACTACTTCGAGCTCACGCGGCGTTGAGCGCGGCCGCCAGATGGTGGCGGCCGCTGATGCCCAGCTTCGGATAGATGCTGTTCAGGTGGGCGCCCACGGTCCGGACCGAGATGAACAGTTGCTCGGCGATCTCGCGGTTGCGCAGCCCGCGCGCCGCGAGCTCGGCCACCTGCTGCTCCTGGGGTGTCAGCACCCCCGGCCGGGCCGTCGGGCCGGTCGCCTGCAGCTCCCGGGCGGCGTATTCGGCCAGCCGCACGGCGCCCAGCTCCTCGAAGGCGGTGGCCGCGGCCGAGAGCTGGGCGCGGGCGTCCCGCGGCCGGCGGGCCCGGCGGAGCCACTCGCCGTAGTGGAGCTGGGCCATGGCCAGCTCGAACGGCCACTCACCGGCGGCCTCGTCCTCGACCGCACGGCGGAACGACTCCTCGGCCTCGGCCATCAGCGCGTCGGCCCGGTGCAGGAGCAGCCGCAGCCGCACGCCCGGCACAGCTCGGGACCAGGCCCGGACGCCGTCGAGAATCGGCTGGACCTCGTCCCGGTGCCCGCTGCGCACCGCGGCCGACACCAGGTCCGCGATGCCCCGCACGGCCAGGAAGGGTTCCAGGGGCCGGCCCTCCCGGTCGAACATCGATCGTAGATACCGGTACGCGTCGTCGTGGTCGCCGCCGGTCATGGCGGCGAGCCCGGCCGCGCGCAGCAGCCGCACGTGGATCGCCCGGTGCTGCTCGACGTCGATCCGGGCCCAGGCGTCGCGGACCAGCCGCATCGTCTCGGCGCCGTCGCCGCGCACCGCCCGCACCTGCGCCCGCAGCGCCTCCAGCGCGGCCCGCAGCACCGGCAGTCCCGCGACATCGACCGTCCCGGCGACCTGCTCGGCCCGGTCGAGCTGCCCCGTGTCGATCAGCGCGGCGACCAGGCCCGGGTTCGTCTCCCCGACATCGCCCAGCGCCGTGTCCATCTCCCCGGCCGCGCCGAGGGCCGTGTTGGACCGCCCGGCCGCCGGGTTGAGCTCCAGCACCGCGCTCAGCAGGTCGACGGCGAGGCGCGAGCGGTCCTCCAGAGCGGCGATGGTGCCCACCACGGCCAGCGTGCGCCGGTCGTCGCCGGGGCCGGGCGGCCGGGTGATCTCGCAGAGGTCCCGCCCGGTCCGGTCGGCCGGGTCGCTGATCAGCCGCATGAGGGCCACGTCGGCCGGGTCGATCTCCGGCGCCACCTCGGCCAGCATGCCGGCCAGGCTCCGCCGGTGCTCCTCGTGACCGGAGATGGCCGCGATGGAGGCGGCCAGCCGCGTCATGGCGACGCTGGTGCGCCGGCCGGCCCGGCGGGCGGCGGCGATGATGCCGTGGGCGTCGTGCTGCCGGCCGGCCCGGGACAGGGCCACGGCCACCGTGAACTCGGCGGGCGCGGCGAGCTCCGGGTCGGCGGTGAGCCGCCGCACCGCCGCGTTCAGCTCGGCGGTCCAGTCCGCCGCGCCGAGACGCGCGGTGTCGGCGGCGGCCCGGGCCAGGCGACGGGCCGCGTCCTCGGAACAGCAGGACCGCTCGGCCGCCCGTTCCATCGCGATCGCCGCCTCGACAAGCTCGTCGCGCGACCGGAAGACGCCGGCCGCGCTCTCCCATCCGGCCGCGACCACCTCGTCCGGGCCGAAGGTGGCGGCGCCGAGGTGCATCGCGCTCGGCCCCGGCAGGTGCCGGGCCAGAGCGCGGTGCGCCTGCGCGCGCTGATGAGCGGTGGCGGTCTGATAGGCGGCGTCGGCGGCCAGCGGATGGACGAAGTCCACGGTGCTCCCCTGCCGGACGACCAGGCCGGCCGGCCATGCCGGGTCGGCCACCCCGGCCGCGGCGGCCACGGCACGCGCGTCGACGGGTGCTCCCACGAGCGGCGCGCCGAGGACCGGCGCGGTGGCGGCGGCCAGGTGGAGCAGGAGCCGGCGGGTGGGCTCGGGCAGGTCGGCGATCTGAGCGGCGAAGGCCGGCCGGATCGGCCCGTCGCCGCCGTCCAGCTCGAGCAGCGCGGCCGGGTTTCCCCCGGCGCGCCGCGCGATGGCGGCACGGGCCCGGCCGGTCGGCGGCTGCGGCCGGGTCTCCATCAGACGGTGCGAGTCGCGCGGGCCGAGCGGGGACAGGGCGAGCGTGGGCAGCCCGGCCACCGGGGCCGGGGTCGCCAGCAGGAGAGCCCGGACCACGCCGTTCAGCACGACCGCCGGCGAACCGGCGTCGTCCACCGTGATCAGCAGGGGGTATCGCCGGTCCAGCTCGGCCAGCACGGCGCGCGTCATCCGGACCGGGTCGCTCGCCACCGGGCCGGCCGCCAGTTCGAGGAAGGCCAGCGCGGCCCGGGCGTCGTCGCTTTCGAGCCCCGGTAGGTCATGCCGGACCGCCAGCAGAATCCGCCGGATCAGGGCCGGCGGTTCGGCCGGACCGCGCAGGCGTACCACCCGATGCCGGCCGCCCTGGAGGGCGAGATCCTCCGCGGCCGTCAGCAGCCGGGACTTGCCGGCGCCCCGGTCGCCGGTGACGGCCAGCGTTCCCCCGGTGCGCAGGAGTTCCTCGATCAAGGCCATCTCCGCCGTACGCCCGATGATCTCCGCCATCGCTCAGCCCGCCCGGTTCGCGGTCAGCAGGTCGCGCAGCTGATGCCGGCTGCCCACGCCGAGCTGCGGGAAGATGTCGTGCAGATACGACGAGACGGTCCGGGGCGACACGTTGAGCTCGCGCGCGATCTCGATGTTCTTCAGCCCGTTGGCGGCGAGCCGGGCGATCCGCTGCTTCTGCGGGGGCAGGGTGGCCAGGATCGCGTCCGGCTCGGGCCCGTCCACGCCGGACCCCGGCAGATAACGGCGGGCCTGCTCGGCCTGCGGCCCGGCGCCGAGCCTCTGGAACGTGTCGAGGGCGGCCTGGAAGTACGGCCGCGACTCGCGCAGACGTCGCTGCCGCCGCAGCCAGACGGCGAAGGCGAACTGCGCCTCGGCGTGCTCCCGGGGCCAGTGCCGCCCGGCGTCGACGTGACCGATGGCCCGGCGGAAACTCTCCTCGCAGCCGTCGAGCACGGCGGCGGCGTGATCGGTGAGCATCGCGGTCCGCCGGCTCGTGGGGCGGCCGGCGGCCACCAGGGCGCGGGCCTCGGCCGTACGCCCGATCCGGACGGCGGCCGAGGCCAGCTGCGGCAGCGCCTGCGGGCCGAGCACCGGATGACTGTCGTGAAAGGCCCGGAAGCTTTCGTACGCGGCCTCGTGCTCACCGGCCGCGAGCGCCGCCAGTCCGGCCGCCCGATGGCCGAGGGCCCCGGCGAGGCCGCCGGCCGCCGGGGCCGGCGGCGCCGGGCTCTCACCCCGCCAGGCACACAGCGTGGCCCGCAACGCCGGGAGCATCGAGTCGAGCAGCGTGGCGCCGCTGACGGCGGCCAGCTTCTCGGCCTCGCCGATCAGCGGGGCCGCCTCGTGCCAGCGACCCGTGTCCATGAGGGACAGGATGAGCAGCGGCAGCGCGGTCAGGACCGGGCCCGGTGTCCCCTCGCGGAGACCGGCCCGCCGGACCGCGCCCAGATCGGCGGCGGCCCGGCTCGAGTCGTCCCAGCGCCAGGCGAGGGTGCCGGTCAACAGCATCCGGGCCGCGCCGCCCGAGGCCACCGGGCCCTCGTCGACCCGATCCAGCAGGACCGGCAGCTGACGCAGGTGCCCGGCGTCGCCCGAGGCCATCACGGCGGTCGCCGCCACCGCGGCCAGGCTCATCGCCCCGGCGCCACCGGGCGCCGTCGCGAGGATCCCGTCGCGGGCGAGGTCCAGGGCCGCCGCCGGCCGGCCCAGCTGGATCAGGGCGAAGCCGGCCTCGGGAACGGGCGCGGGCGAGTCGCGGTGCAGCTCGACCGCCCACGACGGTTCGCCGGCGTCGTACGCGGCCTGAACTGTCGGTTCGGCGATGTGTTCGCGGAACATCGGATGGGCGAAGCGCACCCGGCCGTCGGCGATGGTGACCACTCCGGCGACCTCGGCCGGTTCCCAGTCCTGCAGGCCGGTGCCGCCGGCGGCCCGGGTCAGCACGTCCACCGGCTCCGATTCCCCGGCCAGCGCCGCCTGCCGCAGCAGCTTGCGGGTCACCGGCGGAAGGCCGGCGCACACCCGGGCGTACTCCTGGGCCGCCCATCGCGGCCCACCGGAGAACCGGCGCAGGGCCATCGGGTTGCCGGCCGCACGGCGCAGGGCCTCGCGCCGCGGGCCGGTGGTCATCGGGCCGAGCAGCCGGGCCGACGCCATCTCGCCCAGCGGCGGGACCACGTACCGGGTGATCTCCGGGCCGATGCCCGGCGGCGGCTCGGTTCCCCGCGCGGCCAGCACCACTGACACGCGCTCGCCCGACAGGTGCCGCATCAGCGAGGTGAGCAGTCGCCGGGAGTCCGGGTCGGCGGCGTCGGCCCGGTCGACGAGGATCAGGACCGGCGCGTTCGCGGCCAGCTCGTCGAGAGCCAGGACCATGCCGGTCACCAGGGCCGGCTCGTCCGCCGGCGGTACCGGCCGGCCCGTGGCCGACCAGGCACGCAGCACCTCGTACGGGCGCGCCGACCCGGCCGGCGGCGGCGCGTGGCCGGCGAAGAGGGCCCGCAGGAAGCCGTCCGGGGCCAGGGTGACGACGTGGAAGCCGCGGTCACCGGCGAGGCCGCCCAGGGCGCGCAGCAGGGTCGACTTGCCGATGCCGGCTTCGCCGAGCACCGCCAGGAACATCGGGCGGGTGCGGGCGGCATCGAGGAAGGCGATCATCCGTTCGTCCACCATCGCTTGCCCCCTTTCGGCGTTGACCAGGTCATTCGACCATCGTTGATGAGCTGTGCACCACGAAGTGAAGACGCAGAATCGTCGATCGGGTAGAACGAGATCGACGACACGGGACCCGGGGGGATGCCGATGGCCGACGACGACGCGTTCGGTGTTCTTCTGCGGCGGTTCCGCGCGTCCGCCGACCTGACCATCGAGCAGCTGGCCGAGGCGTCCGGCGTCAGCGACCGGTCGATCAGCGACATGGAGCGCGGGGTCAGCCGGCGTCCGCGCCCGCGCACCGTGGAGGCGCTGGCCGACGGCCTGGATCTCGGCGAGGCCGACCGCGAGGCCCTGCTGACCTCGGCCCGTGAGGGCCGCAACGCCCCACCGGCGGCGCCGGCCAACAAGAGCCCGTTGCCGCGCCAGGTGGCCGACTTCACCGGCCGGGCGGCCGAGCTGGCCGCGGTGGCGAGGTGGGCCGATCAGGCGAACGACCGGTCGCCGGCGCCGGTCGTGGCGATCAGCGGCACGGCGGGGGTCGGCAAGACCACCTTCGCCGTACGGGCCGCACAGACGTGGCCGATCGAGGAGCAGCTCTTCGTCGACCTGCGCGGGCTCGACGCCAAGCCGCTCAGCCCGCTGACCGTGCTGAGCCGGCTCATCCGGGCGGTGAGCCCCGCGGTGCGGGCCGTACCCCGCGACGTCGACGAGTCGTCGGCCTTGTGGCACAGCCTGATCCGCGGCCGGCGTGTCGTCATCGTGCTCGACAACGCGATCAGCGAGAGCCAGGTGCGCCCGGTGCTGCCGCCGCACGGCCCGGCCGTGGTGCTGGTGACCAGCCGGCGGTCGCTGAGCGGTCTCGAGGACGTGCACCGGCTGCGGCTCGACCCGATGCCCGAGGCCGACGCGACGGCGCTGCTGGGCGGCATCGTCGAACGCTCCGGCGCCTCCGAGCCGCAGCTGCGCCGCATCGCCGAGCTGTGCGTGCACATCCCGCTCGCCCTGCGGATCGCCGGCAACCGGCTGGTCAGCCGGCCCGGATGGACAGCCGACGATCTGATCGCCCGGCTCGCCGCCCAGGAGCGCCGGCTGGACGCCCTGGCGGCGGGCGACCTCCAGATCAAGGCGGCCTTCGACCTGTCGTACCAGCAGCTGTCCGGGGTGACGCGGCGCCTGTTCCGGCGGCTCGCCCTGGTGCCGGGCTCGTCGACCGGCGCCGAGCTGGCGGCCGTGCTGGTCGAGGAGCCGCTGATGGTCACCGAGGACGCGCTGGACGACCTGATCGAGCTCAGCCTGCTCCAACAGCGTCCCGACGGACGGTTCGACTTCCACGACCTTCTCCGGTTGTACGCCTCGTCCGCGCTCGATCGCGAGGAGAGCGCGGCCGACCGGGCGGCCGCGGTCCGGCGCCGCGACGACTGGCTCCTGGACACGGTGATCGTGGCCGGGCGGCACTTCGAGCCCGACTACGGCCCCGGCAAGGCCGGCACCACCGAGGTGATCGAGCTGACCTCGACGGCCGAGGCCAGCGACTGGCTGCGGGCCGAGGCCGAGAACTGGGTACCGGCCCTGCACACCGCGGCCGCCGACGGCGCGGACCAGCGGGTCATCGACGTGGCCGAGGCGCTGCACTGGTTCGGCGACAGCTGGTTCATGTGGGCGGGCTGGGAGGACGTCTACTCCCTCTCGGCTCAGGCCGCCGAGAGGCTCGGCGACGACAGCCTGCGCGCCGTCCACGAGGGATACCTGGCCTGGGTCTACATCGCCACCACGCAGGAGAACCTCGACGCGGCTCTCTCGCACGCCCAGGTGGCTCTGGAGTGCGCCGTTCGCACCGGTGACCGCCGCCAGATCGGCTGGGCCAACTACTACGTCAGCTGGGCGCTGAAAAGTCAGGGGCGGCACGCCGAGCAGATCGGCTTCTCGCGGGCCGCCGTCGCCGATTTCCGGGCCGTGGGCGACCTGGAGGGGGTCCCGAACGCCCTGATCCAGCTGGGCATGGCCATGATCGGCAACGGTGACGGTGACGCCGCGATCCCCGTCTTCGAGGAGATCATCGCCGTGGTTCACGATCCGGCGACAGCGCCACCGACCCACATCGCCCGACTGGCCGAACATGCGGCGCTGACCTTCCTGACCGGCATCGAGGAAGAGGCCGGGCGCTGGGCGAACGCGTTGCGCCGGGCCGACGAGACGATCCCCGTCACCGCCCTTCTTCCGGAGCCCAGTGGATATATGGTCAAGGTTCTGATGCACCGGGCCGAGATCAACGCCGAACTGGGCGACTACGAGGCGGCGCGGGCCGACCTCGCCACGATGGAGTCGTTGCGAGAGGCGACAAGCAACCTGGTGAGCCGGGACCACCGGCTGCGTGAGCGCGTCGAGAAGCTGGAACACGCGCTGGCCGCTCACGACGCGACCCAGTCCAGCAGGTAGCGGTTCACCGCCTCCGGACGGGCCCGGCCCAGGTCGTACGGGCCGTCCGGGATCACCTCGTAGCGCAGGTCCGGGATCAGGCCGGGCAGCCGGTGGGCGGTGGCGTCGATCGGCAGGACGGTGTCGGCGTCGCCGTGCAGCAGCAGCACCGGCACGTCGATGCGGGGCAGATCGTCGCGATAGTCGGTGCCGACGACGCTGTCGACCAGAGTGGCGCCGCCGCCCAGCCGCGAACGGGTGACCGCGAGGGCCGCGGCGTCCAGGCCCTCCGGATTGTCGCCGGAGCGCGTGAGGAACGGCGGAACGGCGCCGATCAGCACGGCCTTGCGCACCCGGCCGGAGCCGTGGCCGCTCAGATAGCGGACCACGGTGCCGGTGCCCACCGCCGCGCCGATCAGCACGCATCCGGTCGCCGACATCTGCTCCAGGCAGTCGGCCAGTTCGTCCGGCCCGTCACCGGCGAACGGAACGACCCGGTGACCGGCCGCGGTCAGCGCGCGGTGCTGTTCCTTCCACGACGCGCTGTCCTCGTGCACCAACACCATCGGTTCCGACATGCCCCCCATTGCACGCCACCGGCGGCGCCGCCACCACGAACCGAAGACGCAGAATTTCAGGCGTCACCCGGTCACTTGGAGCGAGGACGACTGGTCGTTCTTCAGCTCATTCGGGAACCGGAGCCCGCTGAACGAGAACTTCGTATTCGCGTAGATCCGCTGGTAAGGGCCCTTGAGATCAACGTTGCTGTAGAGCGTCAGCAGATGGTCGCTCCGGTTGTCGATCGACGACACCTTGTCGTTCAGGTTCGTGCCGTTGAAGAACGTGTAAGCGCGAAAATCGCTGATCTTCCCCATTCCGTTCTTGCCGAACGGAACGACGAAGACACTTCCCGTACGGTCGTAATGTTCGTACAGGCAAACCTCGCCCTTGGAGCAGACATACGCGGCTTGAGCGGGCCCGGCCGGGATGACGGCCGTCGCGGCGACGGTCACGGCGACTCCGAGGACGCCTTTCAGGACAGTACGCATCTTCATGATTCCCTCATCACCTCAACGTGACCTGGATAGCGGACATCTCGTCGTTGTCGAGCTGGCGGGGCTTGCCCTTGAAGTTCATCCGCTCGCCCGGGGTGACCCAGGCTTTGGTGGGATCGCCCTTGCAATCGAAGTTGGCGCAGGCGACGGCGTCCCACTGGCTCTTGTTGACGATGGACGCGACCCGGTCGTTGACCCGCGTCTTGTCGTAGAAGACCCAGTTACTGGTGAAGTTGTGCGTCCCTAGCTTCGAAATGATGAGGACAGAACCTTGGAGGTCGTAGTCCTGTGGAGGCAGATCTGACCGGTCCGGCACTGGTAGACCGCCTGGGCGCTGGACGGCAGCACCGCCAGGCTTCCCGCCACGGCCAGCACGGAACCGAGGGCGGCATTGACGAACGTACGAGTCGCCGTCATCCGGCGAAGTCCACGGTCTGCAGGCCGGTGCGGCCGCCGCCCGTGGTGAGCTCGCCGTTGTCGACGCTGAGGATGCCGAAGGCGCCCTTCAGCTCGAACTGACCGGAATCGCCGGCCGGAACCACCTGCCAGATCTGGGCGGTGTCGCCGGAGCGGCAGGTCTCCAGCTTCAAGGCGGCGCCGGACGTGTCGGCCACGCAGGAGCCGGCGCCGGCGCCCTCGTTCCAGAACGGCGGCTTGATGACCACCCGGTTCTTCGCCGACACCGGGGCCGCCTTCAGCGACATCATCGTCGAGTCGGTGTGGATGGTGCCGGTGAAGTCGACCACGCCGTTCTTGCCCACCTGCATGAAGCGGTCCACCCCGTCGTCGGCGACATCGATGACCACGCCCTTGTCGACGTCGATGCCGATCCTCGTCAGCGCCGACAGATCGGATTCCGCCGATTCGGCCGGCGGCGCCTCGGTCGGGGCTTCGGTCGTCGCCGGCGCTTCGGTTGCGGTGGTCTCGGCCGGGGCGGGTGCGGGCGAGGTGGTGGTGACGGCGGCGGGCGCCGGCGTGGTCGCCGACGCGGCCGGCGAGTCGTCGCCGCCGCACGCGCCGGCCGCGGCCGTCATGATGCCGACCGCGCCGAGGACACAGAAACGGGAGAAGCGCATGGCTACCTTTCGTCGGTGAGCGGAGGGTTGCGCGGGTACGGGCGATAGGCGACCTCACGCACCGGCAGGCAGCACGCGGTGACGAAGCGTCCGAGCTCGAAACGGACGATGCGCCCGTCGTGGCCGTCGTCGCCGGGCCGGCCCACCTCGCCCCACTCGACCCGTGCGGTCCCGGACAGATGCAGGGTGGCGCCGGTCGTGAAGTCGAGGAAGAGCAGGGCCGCGGCCGGGCTCACGGCCAGGTTGCCCAGGCTGTTGAACATGTTGTTGCCCAGGTAGTCCGGCCACCACAGGCCGCGCTCGTCGATCCGGACGAAGCCGGGCGGCCCGCCCCTGTGCGAGGCGTCGGCGCCCCGCTCCGGGTGCGCGGTGCCGAGGAAGAACGTGTCGGCCGACCGGATCAACGCGAGGTCGTCCGGCCCGAGCTCGCCGCCGCGGCGCAGGCCGCCCACCGCTTCCGGTTCGTTGCGGGCGGGGTCGAGCAGACGCTGCTGGATGAACTGCGGGCAATTGCCGTACGCCTGCTCGACCTCGACGACGAGCAGGTCGTCGGCGGCGGCGGTCAGAAGGCCGTTGATCCGCACGCGGCGCCGCCGGGCGAAATCCACGGCCGTGGTGCCGACCTTCTGCCGGGCGGCGATCCCGTGCAGGGGATCGCCCTCCCCGATCCCGGCGTGGACGGCCAGCTCACGGCCGGACCGGACCTCGAGGAAGCCGGGCGTGCCGGCCAGCGGTGAGGTCCACAGCCGGCCCGCGTCGTCCCGGCCGGTGAGCGCCAGGAAGTTCTGCCCGGCCAGGAAGCCGGCGAGGCCGTACGTCAGCTCCACCGGTTCCAGCATGGACTCCAGGCGGGCGGCCTCCCGGCGTACGCCCGCCTCGCCCTGCACGGCCAGCTCGCCCGGGTGGAACCCCGCGTCGGCGGTCTCAGTCACCCACGTGCTCGGCCGCGGCCAGGATGGCCTCGACGCTCACCTCGGGATGCGACACCAGCGACACGTGCGAGGCGGCGACCTCGAAGGTCTTGGCGCCGGCGCGCTCGGCCATCGACCGCTGCGTGGCGGCCGGGATCACCAGGTCGTCGGTGCCGATGACGGCCCAGCTGGGCAGCGTCCGCCAGGCCGCGGCGACGGTCGGTGCGGCGTTGGCGCTCAACGTGATCGGCCGCTGGCCCGTCACGATCAGCCGGCCCTCGGCCTCGGGCAGGTCCTGGGCGAAGAACGTGAACACGGTGTCCGGCTTCAGGAACGCCTCGGCGTCGCCCTCGGGAGCGCCCGGATAGCCGACGACGTCGAGGACCGTCGTCGGGTCGGGGACGTCGAGGGCCGAGCCGGAGCCGCCGAGGAGCTGGAAGATGCTCTCGCCCTCGGCCGGGATGAACGCGTTGACGTAGACCAGCGCGCGCACGCGGTCGAGGTTGCCGGCCGCGTTGCTGATGACCACGCCGCCGTACGAGTGACCGACCAGCACGACCGGTCCGCTCGTGCGCTGCGTGACGAACGACGACAGGTATTCGGCGTCGGAGGCCACCCCGCGCAGCGCGTTCGGCGGGGCCAGCACGGTGTAGCCCTGGCCGCGCAGCTGCGACGCCACGGCGTTCCAGCTGGACGCGTCGGCCCAGGCTCCGTGGACGAGGACGATGGAAGGCTTGCTCATTCTTTTACTCCTTTATCGGTTGCGTACGGGCGCGAGTGCGGTGGACCAGGCGATGAGCTGGTCGAGCATGGTGGTCAGGTGCCCCTCGTGGTGTTCCGCCGGGGTGAAGACGCTGTAGTCGCGGAAGTCGGTGGCCAGTGAGAAGGCCACCTGGGACCGCACGTCGGCGATCTGGAGCTCGGCCACGACGAGCCGGAGGTGCTCCACCGCCCGGGTGCCGCCGGCGCTGCCGTACGACACGAAACCGGCCGCCTTGTTGTTCCATTCGGCGTAGAGGAAGTCGATGGCGTTCTTCAGCGCCCCCGACGTCGAATGGTTGTATTCCGGCGTCACGAACACATAGCCGTCGAATTCGGCCACTTTGCGGGCCCAGCGCTGGGTGTGCGGCTGGGCGTACTCCCCCCGGGCCGCCGGACTGGTCTCATCCAGGTGCGGAAGGTCGTAGTCCTTCAGATCCACCAGCTCGAACTCGGCGCCCCCGTGCTTGACGGCCCGCTCGTAGACCCAGTTCGCCACGGCCTCGCCGTTGCGGCCGGGCCGGGTGCTGCCGATGATGATTGCGATTCTCGCCATTGCTGGTCGATCCCCATTCCGTTTCCGGCGACTGCGCGATGTCAGCACGGACGATGCCGGAGGGCACTGGAGTTCCAGTGAAGAGAAAGTGCACGGCCGCCCGGCCGCCGTCTGACCAGACAGTTGATTACCTACGGTTAGACTCGGCGCGCACTGGGAGATGTCGACGGGGGTGGGTGTGGCGGCGAACCTTCGTCTGCGGATTCTCGGGCCGATGCGGGTGTGGCACGGATCGGCCGAGGCCGACGCGGGCCCCCGTCAGCAGGCGCTTCTCCTGGCCCTGCTGCTGGCCCGGCCGGGACGGCGGACCAGCACGGTCGACCTGGTCGATCTCATCTGGGGCGCCGGTGCGCCGGCCACCGCGGTCAACGTCATCCACAAATACGTCGGCACCCTGCGCCGCATCCTCGAACCCTCGCTTCCGCCCAGGGCCGACGGTTCGTACCTGTTGCGTCAGTCCAACGGCTATCTCTTCGCGGCCGGCGCCGACGTGCTGGATCTGGTCGCCTTCCGTGAGCTCGTCGAGGCGGCGCACGCCGAGAGCCGCCCGGAGGCGGCCCTCGATCGCCGGACAGAAGCGCTGCGCCTGTGGCACGGGCCGGCCGGCGACGGCCTCGCGCTGGGGCCGGAGGCCATGTCGATCTTCGCTGGGCTCAACGACGAGTTCCTGGCGGCCTGTACGGACGCGGCCGCGAGCGCGGTGCCGCTGGGCCGGGCCGACCAGGTGCTGGCGCCGACCAGGCTGGCGGCGTCGATGGCGCCGCTGCACGAGCCGGTCCACGCGGCCCTGGTCTCGGCGCTGGGCGCCACCGGACGGCAGGCCGAGGCGCTGGCGGTGTTCCAGGCGGTTCGCGAGCGCCTCGCCACGGAGCTCGGCGTCACGCCCGGCGAGGAGCTGCTGGACGCTCAGCGGCGGGTGCTGCGGCAGACCATGACGGCGCCGGCCCCCACCTCCGTGGTCCCGATGCCCCCGGCGACCACGCCCGCCGCCGACCTGATCGGCCGGGTCGAGGAGAAACGGCTGTGCGCCCAGGCCGTCGCGGTGGCCGCCGACGGCGGCAGCAGCCTGATCGTGGTCGAGGGGGAACCGGGCGGGGGCAAGACGCGGCTGCTCGAAGAGGTCGCCGCCGAGGCCGGCCGGCGCGGGGTCCTCGCGGTGTGGGGCCGCAGCCTGGAGGGTGACGGCACCCCGTCGATGTGGCCGTGGACCCAGGTGGTCGGCACGCTGCTCGAGACCCTCCCCGTCCACGATCGCCGCCCATGGCGGGACGGTGAGCTCGGCCGCCTGGTCGAACCGCGCGGCGAGGACGTGAGCGGCACCCTTCCGCTCGACAGCCGTACCCAGTTCCGCCTGTTCGAGCACGTCGTCCGCCTCGTCGGCGCGGTCGCCCAGGCCCGGCCACTGGCCCTGCTCATCGATGACCTCCAGTGGGCCGACGTCGCGTCGCTCCGCCTGTTCAGCCACCTGGCGGCCCGGCTGCCGGGCGGCACGATGGTCGTGGGCGCGCTGCGTGACCGCGCACCGGCGCCCGGACCGGACCTGCTCCACCTGCTCGCCGGGGCCGGCCGGGTGCCCGGCCACCGCCGGATACGGCTCGGCCCGCTCGAGCCCGCCGACGTGGCCGAGCTGGTCCGCCGGGAGACCGGCCAGGAGCCCGCCGGCGACGACGTCCGGCAGATGCACGCCCGCTCCGCGGGCAACCCGTTCTTCGTCCGGGAACTCTCCCGGTGGTCGGACACCCGGGCCGGCGTGCCGTCGACGGTGCGCGACGTCGTCACCGACCGGGTGGCCCGGTTGAGCCCGGAACCGGCCGCCGTCCTGCGCACGGCCGCGCTCATCGGCCCCGAGGTCGACCTGCGCCTGCTGGCCGGCGCGGCCGGAATCGGCGTGCAGGACTGCCTCGACCTCGTCGAGCCCCTGGCCGCGCTCGGCCTGCTCGAATCCACGCCGGGTGATCCGTTCTCGTTCCGGTTCGCGCACGACCTGGTCCGCGAGTCGGTCGCCGCGATGACCTCGCCACCTCAGACCGCCCGACTGCACCTGCGCATCGCGGACACGCTCGACCAGGGTGCGACGGCGGCCGCGCCGTCCGCCGAGCGCCTGGCCCATCACCTGTGGTCGGCCGGCCCGCTCGCCGACCCCGAGCGGACCGCGAACGCGCTGCTCGCCGCGGCGCGCCAGGCCATGGCCAAGACCGCGCTGGAGACGGCGCAGCGGCATCTGACCTCCGCCGTGCAGATCGCCCGCTCGGCCGACCTGACCGAGGTCGAGTTCTCCGCGCTGACGCAGCTCACCATGGTCGTCGGGAGGCTGGGATATCCCGTTTCGGCGGTGGACCTGCTGGAGCGCGCCGAGCATCTGGCTCGTGCCCTCGGACGGGACCGGGACGCGGCCGACGTGCTCTTCGCCCGGGTGGTGCGGCTGTCGCAGGCCGTTGAGCCGGAGCGCGGACCGCTGGCCCGCCGCCTCTACGACTGGACCCAGACGTCCGCCGACCCGCTCGTGCGCGCGTGCGGGCACCAGGCCTGGGGTCTGCGCCAATGGGATGTGGGCGACATCGAGGAGGCGTACCGCCACCTGGGCCAGACACATCGGACTCTGCTCGACGACGCGACGGCGGACGGTGACAACGCGCTCATGAGCGACCTGCGCCTGGCCTGGCCGATGATGCAGGGTGTGGTGACCGCCCTGCACGGCGACGTCGAGGAGGCTCGCCGCCTGCTCGACGAGGTGGAGACCTCGGCGATCGGCAACCCGTACGCGGTCACCGTCTCGTGCCACTACAGCGGCATGGTGGCGTCGATGATCGACGACCCGGTCTGGGCCACCCGGATGGTGCGGCGATGGCTCGGCGCCGGCCCGCAGGACTACGCCCACGTCGACAACTACCTGCACATCACCCGCTGCTGGGCCCGCGCGCGCTCCGGCGACGACCCGGCCGGCGCGGCCGCGGAGGCGGAGAAGGTCATGGCCGCGCTGCTGGATCCGCCGCAGTGGGGTGTGTCGTTCGGCTACGCGCTCGTGGCCGACATGCTGCTGGCCGCGGGCAAGCCGGCCGAGGCGGCGGCCGCCCTCGACAAGGCCACCCACTACCTCGACGTCTTCGGGCAGCGGTACGCCGAGGGGCTGATCCTTCTCCTGCGGGCTCAGGCGATGGAGATGAGCGGCGAGCCGGCCGCCGCGGTCCGGGCCATGGCGGAGAAGGCGCGGGCGCTGTCCACCGAGCGCGGCGCTCACCTGTTCGCCCGGCGAGCCGAGACCTTCCTGACCGGTCTCAGCTGAGGGTCGCCAGATAGTCGTCGGCGCGGCGGGCGAACAAATGGGCGCCCCGCTCGGCCGAGAAACTGCGGGCTCGCAGCGCCGCCGCGCGGACGACCTCGACGGGCTCGCCGGCCGCGGCCAGCGCTCGCGCCCGCAGCAGGAGGATCAGCCCCTCGGCGTACCGCTGGCCGTAGGCGTCGAAGCACTCGCCGGCCCGGTCGAGGGCGGCCAGCGCCTTCTCCGGTTCGCCGGCCGCGAGCAGCATCTCGCCCAGTAGGCCGTACCAGGTGGACACGCAGGACAGGGGCGGGTCGAGCAGGATCGTCGTGATCATCCGCTCGGTCTCGGCCGCCGCGCCGGCCGGGTCGTGGCCGGTCACGGCCAGCGCCCACCAGCGGGCCAGCCGCTGATAGGCGCCGAGGATCTGGAACGAGAAGCCGGGGTCGGCGGCGAGGCCGCGTTCGACGGCCCGCAGCACCCACGCCGGATCGCCGGCCTGCACGGCGATCCTCGTCGCGAAGGCCGCCCACACCGTCACCACGTACGGGTCGTCGCCCGCGTCCACCTCCAGCGCGTCGATCATGGCGCGGGCCGCGCCGACGTCGCCGTGGAGCGCGGTCGTCTCTGCCAGCATCGCGCCCGAGAGCAGCTGAAGGTCGTGCCGCAGCGGATCCTCGGCCCGCCGGGCCAGGCTCGGGTTCGATCGGCTCAGATAGCGGTAGGCCTCGCCGATGTTGCCGATGGCCCACTGGTGGATGCCCCAGGCGTTGATGCCGTACTCGCGCAGGATCGGGTCGGTGGACGCCTCGCCCTGCTCGAGCAGCCGGCGCGCCAGCGGCCCGCCACGGTCGAGCTCGATGCGCTGGGCGTGCGCGGCCCAGCGGGAGAACAGGAAGTCGGCCGCCTCCCGCTGCCGGCCGAGCGCCGCGGCCAGGTGCTCGGCCCGTTCCACCAGGTCGAGGACCACCGTGCCGTACGTCGATCGCATGCCGATGACCGTGGTCAGCTGGGCCAGGACGGACAGTTCGAGCTCGGCCCGGCCGGCCTTGCGGGCCACGTCGACCGCCGACCGGAGCCACCCCTCGGCGGCCTCGAGCGCGGACTTGGCGGTCGCGTGCGCGGCGGCGCGCATCAGAGCGTGCGTGGTGCGGACCGGGTCGGCCAGCGGGCCCGCGGCCCACAGGTGGTGGGCCAGCCGTTCGGCGACGGGCTCACCACCGGGATCGGTGTGCTCGAGGGCGTCGGCGACGGCGAGGTGCCACCAGCCGGCCTGGCGCGACGGCGCCGTCTCGGACACCGACTCACGGACGATGTCGTGTGCGAAGTGGAAGGCGAACGGGTCGTCCGGCGAGAACTCGAGCAGCCCCAGCGCCTCCAGCGGTTCCAGGCGCTCGAGGCACTCACCGGGTTCGAGGCCGGCCGCCGCGGCGAGCAGCCCCAGGCTGACGTCGCGGCCGATGAGCGCGGCGATCCGCAGCAGGTCCCGTACGGGCTCGTCCAGGTCCGCCATGCGGTCACGGACGACATCGCGCACGGCCGACGGCACACCCGGCCGTGCGGCCGGCCATCGCGCGAGCTCCCGGACGAAGAACGGGTTGCCGCCGGTGCGGGCGTGCAGCCGCCGCACCTCGTCGCCGGCCGGCTCCCGGCCGGTCTCCCGGCGGACCAGCTCGGCCACGTCGTCCGGGCCGAGCGGGCCGAGATGGATGCGGCGGTGCCCGGGCATCCGGCTCACGGCGGCCAGCGTCCGCGACAGATCGGGCCCGGGCGCCGGCCCGCGGTCGCGCAGCACGCCGAGCAGCGCGACGCCGGCGGGCAGCCGGGCCGCCAGGTGGCTGAACAGGTGGAGTGAGGCGACGTCATTCCACTGAAGATCGTCGATGATCAGCATCGTCGGCCGCCGCCGGGAGGCCTGGGCGATCACGGCCACGATCTGTTCGAAGAGCCGGAACTGGGCGCCGCCGTCGGGCAGCACGGCCTCCGGCGGGACGTCCTCGCCGGGTCGCAGGAGGCGGCCCAGGCCGCCGGCCAGCCACGTCTCCCGGTCGGTGGCGGGCAGGCTGTCGAGAAGCCGGCCGATCGTCTGGATCCACGGCCACATCGACGGTGTTCCGTCGCCCTCGGGACAGGCGCCCAGCAGGACCAGGGCGCCGCGCCGCCCGGCCTCGGCGGCGGCCTCCCCCACCAGGCGGCTCTTGCCGACGCCCGGCTCACCCTCGACCACCCCGAGTCCCGAGCCGCCGGACAGGGCCGGCGCCACCGTCTCGCGGAGCGCGGCAAGCTCATCGGACCGGCCGACGAGCCCGCCCGGCGGTCGTGCCTGGCCCCGCGCGTCCGCGCCCACCGGCCGCTCGCCGGCCAGGGCCCGCCGGTGTGCCTCCCGCATCGCCCGGCCGGGATCGATGCCGAGCTCGTCGGCCAGCCGGGCGCGGACGGCGCCGAACACGGCCAGCGCCTCGGCCCGCTGTCCGGCCGAACCCAGAGCGTCGATCAACGTCGCCTGTACGGGTTCGTGCAGCGGCGCCATCGACGCGGCCCGGCGCAACGCCGGAAGCACCGCCGCCGGGCGGCCCAGTGACAGGGCAAGCTCGGCCGCCGCCGTACAGCCGTTGAGAAACTCGCCGTCCAGGGCGGCGAAGACCGCCCGCGCGGCCGGCCTGGCGCCCAGGCCGTCGCCGGCCGGCCCTCGCCAGAGAGTGAGCGCTTCCACATAGGAGTCGAGTGCCGCCTCGCGCCGCGCCGCCTCGACGAGCTCCCGGAAGGTGAGCACGTCGAGCGTGCAGGCGGTCGGGGTGAACAGGTAGCCGTTGCCCCGGCGGTGCAGGAAGGACCCGGTCCCGCGGGTGGACAGCGCGGGCTCCAGCAAGCGGCGCAGCCCACCGACGTACTTGTGAATGACGTTGATCGCGCTCGCCGGGGCCTGCTCCTCCCAGAGCAGATCGACCAGCTCGTTCGTGCTGACGGGCCGGCCCGCCCGGGCGAGCAGCAGGCTCAGCAGGAGCGCCTGCTGCCGTGGCCCGGCGTCCACCTCGACATCGTCACGCCACAGCCGTAAGGGGCCGAGGATCTGAAGGCGCAGCGCGGTCATCGACCCGAGCCGATCTCGGTCAGCAGGCTCTCGGCCCGCTGGGCGAACAGATGGGCCTCCCGCTCGGCCGACAGGTCCCGGGCGCGTTCGGCGGCCGCACGGACCACGGCGGCGGGTTCACCGCGGACGTGCAGCAGGCGGGCCCGCAGCAGAAGGATCATGCCTTCGGAGTGCCGCTCCCCGTACGTCTTGACCGCGCGCTCGGCCCGGTCCAGGGCGCCGGCGGCCTTCTCCACCTGCCCACCGGCCATCAGCAGCTCGGCCAGCGCCGCGTACCACGTCGTCATCGAGGAGCGGGGCGGATCGAGCAGGCTGTCGGTGATCAGCTGGTCGAGCTTCCCGGCGGCGTCCGGCCGCCGGCTCGTCATGCCCAGAGCCCACCAGCGGGCCAGCCGCGGATACGTGCCGAGGAAGAGGAACGACCGCTCGGGGTCGACGGCGATGCTGCGCTCCGCACAGCGCGACGCCCACCCGGGGTCGCCGGCCACGGCGGCGGCGATGACCGCGAAGGAGGCCCAGAACGTGACCGCGTACCGGTCGTCGCCGGCGTCCGCCTCCATGGTGTCGAACAGCTTGCGCGCCCGCGTGACGTCGCCGTACAGCATGGTCATCAGCCCGAGCATCCCCGTGCAGACCAGTTTCAGATCCCGCAGCAGCGGAAGGTCCTCGCGCCGGATCAGGTCGTCGGCCAGGGCGGCGGCCGCCCGCTCCAAAAAGCGGAAGGCGCGGCCGATCCGGCCCGTCTCCCACTCGTGCATGCCACCGGCGAGCCACCCGTAGATCCGTACGACATAATCGGCGGACGTCTCGCCCTGCTCGCGCAACTGTTGCGCCAGCCGGCCGCTCTCCTCGACCCGCACGCCCTGGGAGAGCCCGGTGAACCGGGTGAACAGGAAGCTCGTCGCCTCCCGGTCACGGCCGAGACCGCGGGCCAGCTGCTCGGAACGCTCGAGCACGTCCAACGGCGCTCCGACATACCCGGCCTGCATGCCCAGGACCAGGGTGAGCTGCGACAGCGCGGACAGCTCGAGCTCGGCCAGCCCGGCCGACCGGGCCACCCGCACGGCCTCCCGCAGCTGCCGCTCGGCGGCCTCGAACGCCGACTTCGTCATCGCGCGGCGTCCCGCGCGCACCAGCGCCCTCGTGGTCCGGGCCGGATCGGCCAGCGGACCCGCCGCCCACATGTGGTGCGCCACGCGCTCGGCGACCGAGTCACCGCCCGGGTCGGCGCGCTCCAGCGCGTCCGCCACGCGCAGGTGCAGACCGGGGAGCTGCCCGGCCGGGGTGACGACGGTGATCGACTCCCGGACCAGGTCATGCGCGAAATACAGCGAGTACGGGTTTCCCGGCGCCGGCCCGAGCAGGCCGAGCGCCTCCGCCGGTTCCAGACGTGCCAGGCAGGTCCGCACATCGACGTCGGCCACCCGGGCCAGCAGGTCGAGGTCGACCTCGCGGCCGACCAGGGCCGCGATCCGCAACAGCCGCCGGGCGTGGTCGTCCAGGCCGGCCATCCGGTCCTGGACGGCGTCGCGGACGGTGGCCGGCACCCCGGCGCCCTCGGCTTCGCCCGCCCGGAGCAGCCGCGCCAGTTCCCGGGCGAAGAAAGGGTTGCCCGCGGTGCGGGCATGGATCCGGCCGATGACGGCGGACGACGGCGTGAAGCCGGTCTCGCGGCGGACGAGCTCGCCCACCTCGGCCGGGCCGAGCGGGCCGAGCGGGAGGCGACGGTGGCCCGGCAACCGGCTGGCCTGGGCCAGCATGCGGGTCAGCTCGGGGTGGCTCGCGGAGTGGGTCCGTACGGCTCCGACGAGCACGGCACGGGCCGGCAGCCGGGCCGCCAGGTGACCGAACAGATGCAGGGAGGCGATGTCGGCCCACTGGAGATCGTCGATGACCATGACGAGCGGTTGCCGCGCGGCCGCCTGGGCGACGACCTCGGCCACACCCTCGAACAAGCGGAACCGCGCCCCGCTGTCCGGCTCCAGCGGCGCCGGGACGTCGACCTCGTCGGAGGTCACAAGACGGCCGAGATCCCCGCCGAGCCGCCGCCGGCGTTCCACCTCGGGCAGGCTGCGCAGAGTCGCGGCGACGGCCTGCTCCCACGGCCACATCGAGGGCGCGCCGTCACCCTCGGCGCAGCGGCCCCAGACGACGAGGGCGCCCCGGCGGCCGGCTTCGGCGGCGACCTCCTCGATCAGCCGGGTCTTGCCCACACCGGCCTCGCCCTCGACGAGCGCGAGCGCGGAGCCGCCGGCCAGCGCCGACTCGAGCATCCGGCGCAGCTCCGCGGCCTCCTGAAGCCGGCCGATCAGCCCGTCCGCCGGTGCGGCCGGCTCGGGCGTCAACGCCGCCCGGATCGCCTCGTTGTGCGGGGCCATCCGGGCGGCCAGGCGCAGCGCGGACAGCACCCGCTCGGACTCCCCCAGCCTGGCCGCGAGGCCGGCCGCCGCGACGGCCGCGCCGGCGAACTCGTCGTCGAGCGCGGCGAAGACCGGCGTCGCCGGCCCGTCACGCAATCCCTCGCCCGCGGGCCCGCGCCACAGGCTCAGGGCCTCGACGTAGTCGCCGAGAGCCGGCGCGGGCCGCTCGACGAGAGCGCGAAAGGCGACCAGGTCGACCAGGCCGTCGCCGGCCGCGAGCACATATCCGTTTCCCCGGCGGTGCAGGTACGAACCCGTGCTGCGCGTCGCCAGGCCCGGCTCCAGCAGGCGCCGCAGCGTGCCGACGTACTTATGGACGATGTTCAGCGCGCTGGCCGGGCGGTCCGTCCCCCAGAGCAGATCCACGAGCTCGTCGACGCCGACCGGGTGACCGGCCCGGGCCGCCAGCAGCGCCAGGACGCACTGCTGCTGGCGCGGGCCGGTGTCCACCTCGACACCGTCCCGCCAGACCCGCAACGGTCCCAAGATCTGCACCCGGAGCTTCCCCACATGGTCATCATGCCCCGGGGCCTAGCAGGTCAGGAACGGGCCGCCCGCAGGATGAGGCTGGTGACGGCGTCCGGGTGGGCCAGCATCGACGCGTGCGAACTGTGAATCGTCACAGTACGTCCCTTCGCGGCCCGCGCGGCCATGGCCTTGCCGGCGGCCGGCGGAATGGCCAGGTCCTCGAGCCCGACGAGGAAGTAGGCCGGGATGGTCTTCCAGGCCGGAACGCCCGTCTTGCCGGCGAAGGCCGCGGTGGACAAAGGCCGCTGCTGGGTGGCCATCAGCCTGGTCTTGCTGAGCGGGGCGTCGGCCGCGAACAGCCGCGGGAACCAGGCCGGGTCGATCGTGGTGTCGACGTTCCCGCCGCTGCCCGGGTAGGGACGCTTGACGAGGTGCGACTGGAGCAGCGAATTGTCGGCGCCGTTCAGCGCGCCGGCCTCACCGATCGTCTCGCCCTGCTGCGGGGCGTAGGCGGAGACGTAGACCAGGGACTTGACGTTCTTGTTGCCGGTGGCCGCGTTGGTGATCACCGCACCGCCGTACGAGTGGCCCACCAGCACGATCGGCCCGCTGATGGTAGCGAGGAAGTCCTTGAGGTACGCGGTGTCCTCGTCGAGCCCGCGCAGCGGGTTGGCCGGGGCGATCACCTGGTACCCCTTGCCCAGCAGCCGGCTGGTCACGCCGTCCCAGCCGGAGGCGTCCGCCCAGGCGCCGTGCACCAGCACCACTGTCGGCTTCACGTGGGTCTTCACCGGCGGTGAGGCCGATGACGAGGCGCTCGCCGGTAGGACCGTGAGCACCGATGCGGCCAGCGCGACCGCCGGCGCCAGCGTCCGCCACCGGCGGAACTTCTTGATAATCGACATGGTCCTCACTGTGCGCGGGCGGTGAGCCGCTGCCATCGGTCGAATTACGGCGCGTGGTCGTTCTGTACGCTGCGACACATTGCTCGGCGGGCGGGCCGGCCTTTCTTGATCCTCAATGGATGATCGGCGGACAGGGTCACAAGGAAGCCCAGAGCAGGGCCGCGGCATACGAGCGGAACGGCGACCACCTGGCGCCGAATTCGCGGGCCTCGTCGACGCTGGGCACCGCCGGCTGCTCCCACGCTCGCTGTATCGCGTGGCGGATGCCCAGATCGCCCGCCGGCAGGACGTCGGGCCGGCGCAGCTGGTGCAGCAGGAACATCTGCGCGGTCCACGGCCCCACGCCGCGGGCCGCGGTCAGCGCGGCGATCACCTCGTCGTCGCCGAGGGCGCCGAGG
The DNA here is from genome assembly GCF_900215205.1 of Paractinoplanes atraurantiacus. GTDB lineage: Bacteria > Actinomycetota > Actinomycetes > Mycobacteriales > Micromonosporaceae > Actinoplanes > Actinoplanes atraurantiacus. Next base: position 502,577 of record NZ_OBDY01000002.1, on the reverse strand, counting down.
TTCTCGACGTCGATGGCCCCGCTGATCTGGAGGCGGGCGATGTCGGCCATCGCCTCCGCCTTGGCGTGGGACAGGCCCAGGGCGTGGATCCGGTCCGGGCCCAGGCCCTGGACGGCCTCGGCCGTCAGTTCCGGCCCGGCGGCGGCCACCAGCCGGTCGAACAGCACCACGGCCACGTTCGTGGAGATCTGCTGGCTCGTGACGTGCAGCAGCAGAGCGCCGAAGTTGGTCGCCGTGCGCCGCCCCCCGGCCGACCAGTGGAACGGGTCCGGCCGCCCGTGGGTGCGGGCGATACGGCGCAGAACCGGATCGGCCGCCAGCAAGGCGTCGTACGGCGTTCCACTCATCGTTTGCTCCTCTGCTCCGGCCGGCGGCACTTCCCCGTCGTCAGCGACCTTCACTGATCGCAGTTGACGATGTGTGTACGGAAGTGCCGCCGGCCGAACCACCTAGCAGACGGCTGACGCGTTGTTGTCGAAGTTGATGGTCGGGAACTGGCCGTTCCGGTAGTTGAGCACCTTGACGCTGCGCAGGTTCGCGAATGAGTGGTTGCCCTGGACGCCGAGCTCGTATCCCGCCTTGCGGTACGGGTCAGGGAACTCGGCCACGAAGACGACCGAACCGGTTTTGTTGATGATCGATGAGGTCCGGTCCACCACCCGGGTTCCGCTGCTGAAGTAGTTGTCGCCGAGGTCCTTGTCGCATCCGCCCGAGACACGGAAGATCCCGCCGGTGAAGTTCTCGTTCTCGAACAGGCAGATCTGGCCCGACTTGCAGTCACTGGCGCCGGCCGCCTGCGCGCTCGTGGGCGCCACCAGCGTCATCCCCGCCAGCGCGACGCCGAACGCCGCGAAGGAAGCTCCGACCCGTTTCGCGATTCGCACAACAAATCCTTTCTGCGGTTCTTGGATGGTTGCGCGAAGAATCTACGGCGATGCTCTTTATAACCACTTCACCCGTATTAAAGAGGCGACCGACCGTGCCCGTCGTCGTCCAGCAGCACGCGCAGCTTGGTGAGCGCCTTGGCCAGGAGGCGGGACACGTGCATCTGCGAGATGCCGAGGTGCTCGGCGATCTCGGCCTGGGTGCGGTTGCCGTAGAACCGCATCGCCAGAAGTCGCTGTTCGCGGTCGGCCAGGCTGGCCAGCGCCGGCCCGAGCGCGATTTTCAGCTCGGCCAGCGCGAAGCCGTGGTCCTCGGCGCCGATCGTGTCGCCGAGTTCCAGCGAGCCGTCGTCCCCGGCCGGGGCCGAGAGGCTGGTGGTGCTGTAGGCGCGTGCGCCCTCCAGCCCCTCGAGGACGTCTTCCTCGGTCGCGCCCAGATGCGCGGCGATGTCGGCGACCGTCGGCGGCCGCCCGAGAACGTGGGTCAGCGTGCCGTTGGCGGCACTGATGGCGATCCGCAGCTCCTGAAGCCGGCGGGGAACCCGGATGGCCCACGACCGGTCCCGGAAATGGCGTTTGATCTCGCCCAGGATGGTGGGGATGGCGAACGCGGCGAAGTCGGCGCCGTGCGTGATGTCGTACCGGTCGACGGACTTGATCAGGCCGACGAGCGCAACCTGCACGAGGTCGTCGGTGGGTTCGCCGCGGCCGATGTAGCGGCGCGAGAGGTGCTGGGCGAGCGGAAGCCAGGCCTCGATGGCGCTCTGGCGTAGTCGCTCACGCAACGGATCGCCGGCCGGGGCCGACGCGAAAGCGGTGATCAGCGCACCGGCTTTCTCGCGATCGACGTCGAGGTTGGTGCGGTGGGCCGAGACAGCCGAAACCTTCATCAGGTGCTCCTGCAAAACAAGCGGTCCCCGCCGCCGTCGCTAACCTATCCTTTTGGTCGACCGAGCGCCAGCCGAAAGTACGATGTCCCCGTAAGAGAACGGTAAGCACCGAGACCTGGCACGGGCGGTCGTTCTCGGGTTGGCTCGAAGCTGTGATCCGCAGACGGCTCTCGAAGCCCCTCACCTGGACCGTCGTAGCGCTGTTCGGCATCGGCGGCGCCGGGGCCCTGTACTGGTTCCAGCCGTGGCGGCTGTTCACCGACACGACCGTGACCGACGCGCTGTCCACCCCGGCTGCGCCCGTACCGAGTGCTCCCCTGTCGAGTGCTCCGGTACCGGCCACAACGGTGCTCAAGCAGGGCACCTTCGTCACTCATGAGCACGACACCACCGGCATTGCCCGGGTGGTGCGCACCGCGGACGGCCGCCACCAACTCGAGCTGATCGGCCTCGACACCTCCGACGGCCCCGACCTGCGGGTGTGGCTGTCCGACCGGGCGGTGCGCACGGGCGCCGACGGCTGGCGCGTCTTCGACGACGGCGCCTACGCGGAGCTGGGCCGGCTCAAGGGCAATCACGGCAACCAGGTCTACCGTCTGCCCGCCTCCGTCGACCCGGACGACTTCCGCAGCGTCAGCATTTGGTGCAAACGGTTCTCCGTGTCCTTCGGCGCGGCCGCCCTGACCTGACTCGATCAGCCCAGCACGCCGGGGAGGTGCCCGGTCCAGCCGTCGAGGACGCGCCGCGGATCCGCGCCGAGCACGCCGGTCAGCAGGGTGGCGTACACATCGCGGAAGTCCACGGTGTATTTGAGGTCGCCGTCGTCGAGGTCGGTCAGGCTGGGCGGCTCGCCGTGCAGGCCGCCTTGCACCCCGTCGCCGAGCAGCAGGACGTCGGAGGCGGTGCCGTGGTCGGTGCCGTCGGAGGCGTTGGCGTGGACCCGGCGGCCGAACTCGGAGTAGACGGCGACCACGACCCCCTGGCCGGCCATCCGCCGCGTGAAGGCGGCCAAGGGCTCGTCGAGCTTGGCCAGCTGCGACTGTTGCGCGTCCTTGCCGTCGGCGTGCAGGTCGAAGCCGCCCATCGACACGGAGTAGACACGTGTCGCCGCGCCGGCCTCGATGGACCGGGCGACCAGCGCCAACTGCTGGTCCAGCGGCGGGGCGGCGCCGCCGGTGGCGGTGGCCGGCGGTTCGCCCTCGTCGGTGTCGTCCTCGGCTGCGCCCTCGCGGATCTGTTTCATCAGGTCCTGGATGCGCATCAGATCGGCGAAGCAGGCGGCGGCCCGGGCCTGAGCCGGTGGCTCGCCGGACGCGGCGGTGCCGAGCCTGGCGACCACGGCCGGGTCCACGCCGCCCGGCAGGGACAGCACACCACCGGGCACCGTCGCGCCGGCCGAGGTGGCGCCGGCCAGCAGCGGGGGCAGCACGGGCTCGAACGACACGGCCAGGCGCGGGTCACCGCCCGCCGTGTCCAGCCAGCGGCCGAGCCAGCCAGTGGTGCCGGGACGGCCGGGTTGCGCGCTCTGCCAGATGTCCATCGACTGGAAGTGGCTGCGGTTGGGCTTCGGGTAGCCGACGCCGCGTACCACCGCCATCCGTCCGTCGTGGTAAAGCTGGTGCAGACCGCGCAGGCCGGGGTTGAGAGCGAAGCCGTCGTCCAACTTCAAAAGAGCTTCCGGCTCGTACGTCATGCCGGGGCGGGCCGCCGCGTAAGCCGGATCGCCGTACGGGACGACGGTGTTGAGCCCGTCGTTGCCACCGTAAAGCGTGATCAGGACGAGGGTCCCCGCCCCCGGATCGCGGTCGCCGGCGGTGGCGAGGATGTCGCGCAGGCCGAAGGCAGTGGCCCCCGCCGCCAGGGCGGCGGCGCCGGTGACACCGCTGGCGACGAGGAACCGGCGCCGGGTGATGCTGTCCATGTCCGTAATCTCCTGACGTTCAGTGGACGGCGTACTCGGGGCTGGCCAGCCCCAGCGCGAGCAGCCGGCGCGGATCCTTGACGCCGCTCAGCGCGGCCCTCGTGCGGTCGGTCCAGGCGTCCACGACCAGCAGCGAGGCCAGCGCCTCGACCCGATCGGCGCCGGTGAGACGTTCCACCGCGGCCGGCGCCAGGGCGGCGAGCTGCTGACCGGCCTTGAGCCGGGCCATGGCCGACGACGTGGTGAGCCAGGCCGTGCCCGCCGGCCAGCCGCCCACCGACGGCGGCGACAGCGGCACCTGGCCGAGCGCCCGCAACGCGCCCACCAAGCGCTGCTGCTGGGCGGTCTCCAGCGCACCGATGCGCAGGCCGAGCTGGCGTGTCGCGCCGACCAGCCACTCGACCGGCTGCTTGACCAGCGTGCCGGCGGTGACCGGGAACTCCGGGGCCCGGCACATCGCCGCGATCAGCGCGGTCGTGTTGCGCCCGGCGGCCGCGACCGAGGACGGCACGGGCACGGTGTCCGAGGCGTAGCGTGACCAGAGCCGCCCGGCCAGGAACGGCACATGCGCCGGGTTGCGGACCAGGGCATCGGCGTACGAGTCGAGGTCGAACGTCCCGGTCCGGCCGAGCAGGGTGACGGGCCGGTCGTCGTGCCGCTTCGCGGCCAGGCGCGCGGCGCCGGTGGCACGGTCGACCTGCCAGCCGGTCAGCACCCGGGCCGCGGCCTTCACGTCCGCCTCCGAGTACGCCCCCAGGCCGAGGGTGAACAGCTCCATGACTTCCCGGGCGAGGTTCTCGTTGGGCGCCTTGCGGGTGTTCTTCTGCCCGTCCAACCAGATGATGAGGGCGGGATCGCGCAGCATCGCCCGGACCAGCGGCCCGGTGTCGCCGGCGCCGTAGCGTCGCAGGGTCGCCTGCTGGCCCAGCATGAGCTGGGCCGAGCGCACCTTGCGGACGCTGGTGGCCCAGTGCCCGTGCCAGAAGAACGTCAGCTTCTCGGCCGCGCCGCCGTCGGCGAGCCGCCCCAGCCACCACCGGACCGCCGTCGCGACCTGATCGCGCTGCTGCTTGCGGGCCTCCTGCCGCTGCTCGCGGGTGGCGCCGGTGGCGAGCTTCGCCACCGGGTCGGCGCCCAGGTCGACGGCGGTCACCGCGGCGGCCGGGCGCAGCAGGGACGCCAGCGTGGCGTCGAACCCGGCCCGCGTCGCCGCGTCCACTTCGGCCGCCGTGGGGCCGAACGTGAGCCGGCGGAGCAGATGCGACATCTGACGACGGTCATCCATGGCGCCGACGCTAGGCAGCCCTTGTAAGCGTCCGGTAAAGACGCGATCTGGCTTTTGTCAGCCCGGGCCTCTACCGGTAGACGATCCAGGCCGAGGTCAGCCGGTCGTTGTAGTTCCCCTTGTAGGGGTTGCCGTCCGGCGGGAAGATTGTGGCATTGTCGAGGTTCGTGGTTCCGCTATGCGGATAGATCACGACCCACGTGCCTTGCCGCTTCCACTCGTCGTACAGGTAGACGAAGCCGCCGGTGTTGTTCACCACGGACGAGACCGAGTTCTCGAGGCTCTCGCCGTTGCTGTAGTGGCTGTTCCGGAAATCCTCGAGGTAGCCGGAGGCGCCCGTGTTCAGAGCAGCTTGAACGGAGACGGTGCCCGTCGCGTTGAGGTTCTTGTACATGCAGAACGCATTCGCTGGGCAGACGTAGGCCGCCTGGGCCGCTCCTGGCAGAAGCGCCACAGCACCGGCGACCGCCGACGCGGCCCCGACCAGACCCCGCAGAATGACTGTTTTACTCATCGCTCTCCCCTTTGCCGAAATCGTCCACACAAGGTAGGGCTCCGGCATGGAGAGAAACTAGACGCGACAGAATTGGTCGCGCCGGGCGTCGAATGCCGGGAACGCAAGCGGCATCGAACAGGAGGACAGCGTCGATCCCGCAAGGATCCATCTCATGCGCGTTCTGCCCCCGACCACCGCCACGCTCCTGCTGACCGCCCCGACCCGCGGACGACGAGCGTGATCGCCGACCAGCTGGGCGTCACGGTCGGCGCGGCCCGCTCCCAGGTTCATCGGGCCCGGCACCACGTACGCCAGTCTCTGGACGCGGGCGCCGGGTGAGCCCGGGCTCGAGGAAGGGTTTCAGCGTCTTCCACTCAGCGGCGGCCGCGCCCTCGTGCCGGCCGAACCGGTGCTCCACCCAACGGCCGCGCCAGAAGCCGCGCACCGTCGCCCGTTCCGGACCGTGGTACTCCATGGTGCTCATGGTGTAACCCCGGAACGGGTCGCCGGCCTCGACGAGGGCCTGCCACGCGCCCTCCGGGTCCGGGTGGGTGCCCTGCGGCGGCGGGCCGGCCAGCCACCAGTGATGCACCGGCTGGTCGTGGTCGTACTGCACGTCCATGACCAGCATGGTGTGCTGGTCGCCGTCGGCCGGGACCGGCCCGCGATCCCCCGCCGGCCACCGCCGGCCGGCGAACGCCGGGCCCTCCCGCAGCGCGCGGAGAACGAACTCGTAGCTGTGCAGGGAGTCCGAACCGTCGGAGAGCAGAACGACGCAGATCAGATCGAAGCTGCGCCCGAGAACCGGAGCATCGTGGGTGGACAAACCGTTCGCGGCGGCGGCCAGCAGCGCGGCGTCCTCCGGCGACGCGGCCCGCAGCAGGTAGGCGGTCAACCGGCCCGGCCGGCCCTCGGGCCGCGGCCCGGCCTGGACGCGGCTGCACTGGGCGATGCCGAGCAGCGCACCGCCCAGCGCCTCGTCCTGCCTTTCGAAGACGGCGTCGTGCAGCCGCTCCGGCCAGTCGTCCTTGACGGTGATGCTGTCCACGCGGTAGCCCTTGAACTCGGCCAGTTCCGCGAGCTCGACAGCGCGCTCGGCCTCGTGGGCCGTACAGGGCCGGTCCGGGTGCAGGTCGTGAAGAATGCGCCGGCCGCCCGCCGCTTCGACGATCCGGTACTGCGGACTTCGTGTGGCCATGGCGGCGGCGTGCTCGACGGCGCCCGCCGGCGCCCTCTCCCGTTCCGCGGCGCCGGTGACGCTCAGGGCCAGCGCCGCGGTGACCTCGATGTCGGCGCGGGGCAGGCCCGGCCGGGCGGCGTCGATCAGGAAGAGGGCGTCCAGGGCACCGGCGAGATGCGGGGCGTCGTCGATCAGGCGCCGGCGGCCGTACGTGAGCAGCACACCGATCTCGGCCGGCGACAGCGTCGCTCGTACGGCCGCCTGCTCGGCCGGGTCAGCGAGCCCCCGGAATCCGGCCAGGAACGCACTGACCGCCTCGTCCTGCTCCGGGGCCGGGGTGAGCTTCCAGAGCAGGCCGGCGCCGGGCGGGAAGCGAACGGGAAGAAGCTCCACGAGACCTACGCTACCGACCGCTGGTGCATCACCAGCACGAAGCGGCGCGCCCGCAGCAGCTGCTCGCCGGGCTCGAGGCCGAAGTCCTCGGCGAGCCGTCCGCGGATCGCTTCGAACTGCCGCAGGGCGCCGGCGCGGTCGCCCGCGGCGGCGAGCGCGAGGATGAGACGGGCGTGCAGACCCTCGTGGTGAAGCTCGGCGACGGCGGTCTCCTGGAGCTGGCGGATGGCTGTCTCCGGCCGGCCGGCGCGGGCGGCCCCGTCCGCGTAGGCGAGGACCGCGGACACTCGTGCCCGGGCCAGTTCCGTCGTGGCCGGATGGTGCCGGAGCCGCTCGTGGGCGTCGGCCACGACCGGGCCCCGCCAGCCGGCGAGCGCCTCGCTCCACAGTTCGACCGCTTCGTGACCGGCGCCGATGGCTCGCGCTCGCGCCGAGAGCCGGGCGAACCGGCCCGCGTCGACGGCGTCGTCATCGATCTCCAGCCGATACCCACCGGGGAGCCGGCGCAGGTCCGCGTCCGGCTCGGTGATCCGGCGCAACCGCCCCGCCATGGCCTGCACCTGGCTCAGACAGCTTTTCGGCGGCCGGCCGCCCCAGAGCACGTCGACGACCTCGTCCTGCGCCACGAACGCGTTGCGCCGCAGGGCGAGCAGGCCCAGCAGGGTGCGTTGCGCCTGCGGGCCGGGTGGGACGGCGATCCCGAGCCGGCTCGCGGTGATCGGGCCGAGCACCCCGATCCGTAGCCCACGCTCCACGACGATCGCGTCCAGCTGGCGGCGCTCGAGCTCGGACAGGCCCAGGACCGAGGCCAGCCGGTCGAGGGAGGAGGGCCGGGGCTGACGGACACGACCACTCTCGATGTCGCGGACGGCGCGGACGCTGATGCCGCTGCGCTGCGCCAGCTCGTCCTGCGTCAGGCCGGCGCGTCCGCGCAACCGGCGCAGGGTGGATCCACTCATGACGGCTCCCGTGTCGTCTCGCACCCCGTGTGCGGCACCGGACTATCAAAATTGCCTGCGAGTATGCCGGGCAATCTGCCGGTCGTCGATCCACCGTCTCGGTCTTTCGATCATTGGCGCAGGTAGATGCCGTACATCTCGCGAACCAGGCAGCCCGGCCCCACATATCGATGCCTGAGGATTCCGTCGGCCCTTCGCCCTACTGTGCGGGCGGCGACATATCTGGAGGCGATACGGTGAGAAGACGTTGGGGGACGGCCGCGCTGGCGGCGGTCTCGGTGGCCGCGCTGCTGACGGCGGGCCCCGCGGTCCCGGCCTGGGCAGAGCCGGGCGAGATCGTGAACGCGGGAGCAGCGGGCACCCTGCCCGGGAAATACATTGTCGACCTGGCCGCCACGGTACCCGGCGCGCAGGTCACCAAGAAGGCCGAGAGCCTGGTCGACGAGCACGGCGGAGACCTCGGATTCGTCTACGAGTCGGTGCTCCGCGGATTCTCGGTCACCGCGACCGAGGAGCAGGCGCGGGCGATCGCCGGCGACCCGGCGGTGGAATCGGTCGCGCAGCAGGTCCGGTTCGAGCGCACCGAGACACAGCAGGACGCGCCGTGGCACCTCGACCGGCTCGACGAGCCGACGTGGAACGCCACGGCGGGCACCGGCGACACCCGGTTCCACCATGGATTGTCCGACGTGCCGATCTATATCGTCGACACCGGCGTGAACGTCGCGCACAGCGACTTCGGCGGCCGCGCGGTCAACTGGGCCAACGTCTCCGGCGCCGCGGACCGGGACTGCGACGGGCACGGCACGGCCGTCGCCGGCGCCGCCGGCGGCACCCGCTGGGGTGTTTCGAAGCGGTCGCCGCTCCGCTCGGTCAAGGTGGCCGACTGCGGCCAGGACATCGACGAAGACCGCCTCCTGGCCGGCCTCGACAAGATCGGGCAGCTGGCCGAGCCGAACACACCGGCCGTGGTGAACGTCAGCATCGGCGGTGAGTACTCGAGCAAGCTCGAGGAGGCCGTCACCCGTCTGACCCGCGCCGGTCTTGTGGTGATCACCGCGGCCGGCAACGACAACGGCGACTCGTGCCGAACCTCCCCGTCCAATCTGAGCCGGACGAACCTGGGCGTCATCACCGTGGGCGGCACCAACAAGTTCGACCGCAAACACGACACCTCGAACGCCGGCGCCTGCGTCACCATGTACGCGCCGGGCACGGACATCGAGGTCCCGGACACCGCGCAGGGCACCCGCAAGGCCAGCGGAACGTCACTGGCGGCTCCGCAGGTGGCCGGCGCCGCGGCGCTGCTCCTGGCGAAGAATCCCTCCCTCAGCCCGGCTCAAGTGCGCGCCGCCCTGCTCGGCGACGCGCTGCCGATCACTCCGGCGATCGACCCGGCGAACCCGTCGACGTCCGTCCTGCTGCACGTTCCCGGCCCGGACCGGCCCGGCCTGCCGTCCAGCTCGAACCTGACCGACCTGTTCCACGCCTACGGCGACCAGGGCGGGCATTGGACCGGCGGCGACGAGACCATGTCGGCCGATCTCGGCAACGGCCAGGTGGCGTGGTTCTTCGGCGACACCATGCTCGGCAAGGTGAACGCCGACCGGAGCCGGCCGTCCGGACAGCCGATGATCAACAACTCGGTGGTCATCCAGGAAGGCACCACCCTCACCAAGACTCTGCACGGCGGCACGGCCGCCCTCCCCCAGGCGTACGTAGGAGCTCACACCAAGGCCGAGCCCAACGAGCTCGGATGGTGGCCGGGCGAGAGCCGGCGCAACGGCAACACCCTGGAGGTCTTCTACACGCATGTGAAGCGTGGCGCGGATGGCGGAGCCCTGTCGTACGTGACAGCCGGCCGCTCGATCGCCCGGTTCGCGCTGCCCAGCATGGCGCTTCAGGAACTCGTCCCTCTGAACCTGAACACGAGCTACAAGGTCGGCTGGGGCGCCGCCCTGGTCGACGGGACCGACGGCAAGACCTACATCTACGGCACGAACCGGGTCGGTGAAGTCGACAGTCTGTACGTGGCCCGGGCGCCGCAGGGCTCGCTGACCAACACCTCGGCCTGGCAGTACCTGACCGGCGACCCGACGGCCGGCGGGCAGTGGTCGTCCACCGAGACCAGCGCCGCGCCGATCATGACCGGCATCGGCGCCGGGTTCAGCGTCAAGCGCCTGGGCGGGGACAACCCTCGGTACGCCCTCGTGACGATGGACACCAGCGAAGTGTTCAGCAACGAGGTGGTCGCCTACTTCGCGAAGGACCCGGCCGGCCCGTTCACCCATCAGACCTCGTTGTACTCGGCTCCCGAGCCCGCGGCCAGCAAGGGCGCCTGGGTCTACAACGCACGTCTGCACCCGGAGCAGACGCCCAGCTCGAGCGACACCATGGTGGTGTCGTACAACGTCAACAGCTTCACACCCGGCGCCTGCGACGCCGACGTGCACCTCTGCCGACCGCGCTTCGTCTCGGTGAAGCTCCGGCCGCCCGTCGACGGCAGCCTGCTGCCGAACGCGCCGCAGAACGTCGTCGCCACGCCGGAACGGGTGCTCGCCAACAAGCCCGGCGACACCAAGGTGACCGTCAGCTGGGAGCCGAACCCGTCCAGCGCCACCGGGCTGAAGTACTGGGTCTACCAGCGCAACAACCTCGACAAGAGCAGCCAGTTCACCCGGGCCCATCAGGCGGTGACCGGGCGCAGCGTCCAGATCGACGTCTCCCGCAACGGCAACTACGAGTTCCGGATCTCCGCCGAGAACGCCGCCGGTGAGGGACCGCAGTCACTACCCGCTCGCAGCCAAGTGCTGATCAGCAAGCCGACGGCGGCGCCGGCCAACCTGACCGGCACCACGGGCGACGATCTCACGGCGAGCCTGAGCTGGGGTGCCGTCTCGGCGGCCGGCTTCGTCTCCTACAACGTCTACTCGCGCAACGTGACGGCCGGCGAGACCGCGTTCACGCCGAACGGCACCGCCCTCGTCCAGGGCACCACCGCCGAGGTGAACGACCTCGTGTCCGAGAACGTCTACGAGTTCCGGGTGACGGCCAAGAACGCCTCCGGGGAGGGCCCGGCGTCGAACACCCTCCAGTTGACCGCCAAGGCGGGCTCGCCGCCCACGCCCTCCGGTCTGACCGCGACGCAGAACCCCGACGGCACCATCGGGCTGTCGTGGAAACCGTCGTCGCCGGACGCCTGGTACTGGGTCTGGACGAAGGACATCACCGACGACACCGATCTCACCACCGGCTTCACCCAATCGGTGTACCCGGTGAGTAACGGCACGTCGTTCACCGCCGGCTATCTGACCGCGGGCAACAAATACGCCTTCTACGTGACCGCGATCGGCAAGTACGGCACGGACAGCCCTCGCTCCAACATAGCGCAGGCGGTCGCCCGCATCGCGCCGCCACCCGCACCGGGAAACCTGAGCGCCGCGCCGAACGACGACGGAACGATCAGGCTGAGCTGGAGCTCCTCGGGCCCGGACATCTGGTACTGGGTCTACACCCGCAACGTCTCCGACGGCGAGACCACCTTCACCAAGTCGAAATACCCGGTAAGCAACGGCACTACGTTCACGGCAGGATATTTGAGCAACGGTGACAACTACGAGTTCTACGTGACGGCGATCGGCCTCGGCGACACCGAGAGCGCCGCGTCGAACAAGGTGCAGGCGAAATCGGAGATAGCCCCGCCGCCCGCTCCGACGAAGCTGACCGCGAGCTCGAACGACGACGGCACCATCACGTTGTCGTGGAAGTCCTCGGGCCCGGACATCTGGTATTGGGTGTGGTCGAAGGAATCCACCGCGACCACCTACACCCGGTCGACCTATCCGGTGAGCAGCGGCACGACGTTCACCGCGGGCTACCTCACGGTCGGCAAGTCGTACGACTTCTACGTCACCGCGATCGGGATGTCCGACACGGTGAGCGCTCCGTCGAACGTCGCCCGGGCCAAGTCGTACGTGCCGCCGCCGGCCGCGCCGAAGGGGCTCAAGGCCAAGCCCGGCAACGGCGAGGCCTACCTGTCCTGGAGATCTGTCGGCGACGGCATCTGGTACTACGTCTACAGCCGCAATGTCACCAAGGGCGGGGCCTTCACCCGGTCGCAGTACCCGGTCAGCAACGGCACGTCCTTCACCGCCGGCTATCTGACCAACGGCGACACGTACGAGTTCTACGTGACCGCGATCGGCGATTTCGGCGCCGAGAGCGAGCCGTCCGAAACCGTACAGGCCGAACCCACCATGCCGCCCCCACCGCCGCCGGCGAAGCTGACCGCGAAGCCGCAGAACGACGGCACCATCGACCTCACCTGGGAGAATCAGGGTGCCGGGGTCGGATATTGGGTCTACACCAAGGACATCACCGACAACCCCGGCACGAGCGGCGGTTTCACGAAGTCCAAATACCCGATCATGAGCGGCGGCGCCTTCACCGCCGGATACCTCACGAACAACCACGAGTACGCCTTCTACGTCGTCGCCTTCAACGACGGCGGCCTGAGCGGCCGCTCGGACATCGTGAAGGCGACCTCGCACATTCCGCCGCCGCCGGCACCGACCGTCACGGCGAAGTCGAACAAGGACGGCACCATCACGCTGAACTGGAACAAGGTGGGTGCCGACCTCTGGTACTGGGTCTACATCAGGGACAACGGCACCCTGGAGTGGAAGAGGATCAAATACCCGATCTCGAACGGCACCTCGTTCACGGCCGGCTACCTGTCGATCGGAACGGCGTACGCGTTCAAGGTCACCGCCATCGGGCCGGGCGGTGAGGGCCCCGCCTCCAGCGTGGTCACGGCCGTGTCCCGGGTTCCGGCGCCGACGAACCTCACCGCCAAGTACCACGACAACGACAGCATTATGCTCGACTGGGAGTCGGTGAACCCGGACGCCATGTTCTGGGTCTACGTCCGCGACACCCGGACGAGCACATGGACGCGGCAGGGGCTGCCGGTCAGCGGCCGCACCTGGCAGATCGTCTCCCCTCTCAAGCTGGGCGTCACCTACGAGTTCTTCGTGAAGCAGGCGGCCAATGGCGGCGAAACCCTCGCCTCCAACACGGCGAGGCAGATAGTCATGGCGCCGTCGGACAGCGCCTGCGCCTCGGTCACCAGCAGCTGGATGTGGGACCCGCTGGAGGATCCCCGAAAGGGAGACTTCGCGGCGATCCAGCGTCGCGACATCAAAGGCACGGCGTGCGGTTACCGTAACGGCAGCACGATCAGGTTCGAGATGTCGTGGGACTCGAAGGGAAACAAGTTGCTCGAAGGATCCCTCAGATATCAGCTCCTCGACTGCGTGACCGGGGAGATGGAGCAGTTCGAGGCGATGTATTACCAGAGCCCGCCGAGTTTCACCCAGGACAGGCGCACCTACACCTACACGATCAACCAGGCGCATCAGCACCGGGTGGCGGTGATGGGCGGCGGAAAGCTCAACGTCAAGTACGGTCCGGGCACGTTCGTCGGCCACTTCGGCAACGCCCCCGACCCGTTGCACCTGTTCAACATCGAGCCGTTCCAGGCGTACAGCGACTGCTTCTGACCTGATATCAAGCGCGGCCCGCCGGTTCCCCGGCGGGCCGCGCGTCTGTCTTCGCCGGTCAGCTCCGGCGGCTCCACCGCAACGGACCGGGATGGATGGTCCACCACAGGCGCCGCCACCAGGAACGGCGGGCCCGCAGCGCGTCGGCGTAGGCGACGGCCTGACCGCCGGCCTTCGCTGCTTGGCCGTCGTCGGCCGATCCGGGGGCGAAGCCGACCGTATTGATGCCGGCGACCAGGTCGCCGAGCGGCGGCAGGCCGGCATCGTTTTGGGCATACGCGGCGGCCTCCGTCGCCGCCAGATGCGGCGGCACCGGGCGGCCGGCCAACCGCAGCGCGTCCGTGAACTCCGACCAGGCGCCGGCTATCCGGTCGTCGGGGGTACCGGTGCTCAGACGCCGGCGGCGCAGTGACTGCCGCATCAGCACGATCGTGCCGGCCGCGGCGACCAGCAGGAGCAGCACCGAGCCGGAGGCGCTTCCGGCGACCACTGCGGCCGACGGGCCCGGGCCGGGTGGTGCCGCCACGAGGGTCGGCGGGCCCGAACTCGGCGGTGTCTCGGAGGGCGCGGGTGCCGGCGAGGACGGTGTGGGCGGCGGGGTCGGCTTCGGGAGGAAGTCCTCCTCGACCGGGCGCGGGTCTTTGCTCTTGGGCATCGGGTCGAACGCCACCCAGCCCAGCCCGTCGAACAGCACCTCCGGCCACGCGATGGCGTTGCCGGCGGTGACCGTGCCGCCCGCGGCCGGCGCGTCGAAGCCGACCACGACCCGGCTGGGGAGGCCGGCGATCCGGGCCAGCAGCGCGAACGACGCCGCGAACTGCTCCGACGTGCCGGCCTGGCCGCCCTGCTGACGCGGCCCGAAAAGAAAGAACTTCAGGTTCGGGTACGCGTGCCCGCTCGGCGCGTCGGCGACCCGCCGGTAGTGCTCGGCGATGAATTCCTGGATCGCCATCGCCCGGTCGTACGCCGCCCCGTTGTCCTGGGCGAGTTCGTCGGCCAGCCGCTGAATCTCGGGCGGCACGCCGGCACCGACCGTCAGATAGCGCGCCACGGTGTCCCCGGAGGGTGTCTCGGCCGTGGGCAGCAGGTTGAGATCGGGCGTCTGCAACTCCGACGTGACCGAATACGTCAACCCGGCGGTGCGCCCTTCGGGCTGGATCAGCGTGCCGGTCGCCGCGTCGAAGGCGACCCGCGCCCCCGCGACTTCCGTCGGCGCCGGCACCACGGGCAGCAGCCGCCCGGCGAGCCCGTCGATCGTGACGTCCTGCCGTATCTCCGCGATGTCGGTACCGGGCAACCGCGGCGACGGCGGAAGCACCCGCCCCGCGTTGCGATAGGTCGCGCCGACGCGCCAGGTCACGCCGTCGTAGTCGGGCAGCACGGCCAGCCGCAGCCGAACGACCTTGCCCTTGGCGCCGGCCGCGGGCGATACCCGCAGCAGCGGATCCTTCGGCTCCAGGGCCCACCCGGAGATCCGGTTGAGCGGGCTCTCGTCGAGGCTGTCCACCTGAGGCGGTTCAACGTACCGGCGCGGATCGACCGGCGTCGCACCGACCCGCCCACCGATCCAAGGCCCGACGGCGACGATCAGTCCGAGAACGATCACCAGTCCGGCCGCCGCGCTCGCCCGCCCCCGCACCACCTTGCCGTCGTCGGCACGGGGTTGATCGGTGGCGCGCGCGCTGGCCGCGAGGGCGACCACGGCGAGCCCCGCGAAAACCAGCGTGGTCCACCGGGCCGTGTCCGCGTTCGGCCCGACGACATAGAGCGCCCCCGCGTACAGCGCCGTCGCCGGCACCAACCCGAGCAGCACCCGCCCGGCCCGCACCGCGATCTCGGCCCCGGCCAGCCCGGCCAGCCAGGCGGCGATCACCGGCACGACCACTGTGTCCGGCGTCGCCTCGACCGGAATCAGGGCCGTGAGCAGCCGCGGAATCCCGTTCACGAGCGACTCGCGCACGATGTCGGTCAGCGCCCCCGCCGTCTCGGCCCGATCCGCCGCGATCTTCAGGGCCAGGAGGGTGTACGCCGCCAGCAGCACCGCCGACAGAGGTGCGACCATCCAGTTGGGCAGCCGCCGCGCCGCCACACTGACCCCCACCGACCCGACCGCCGCCCCCGCGACAAGCTGCCCCAATAGCGCCCCGGCGAAAATCCGCCCGAGCACCACCCCCGACAGCGCCACCATCCCAGCCAGCGCCACCGCGACAACACCCGCACGCACCCACCTACTCATGCGCCCGCCCCGCCCCGCCCACCCGCCAAGCTCACCATCCGCCAGCTCCCGCGCCCGCTTCCGCCCAGCGTCGCCAACCGCGCGTTCCCGCCCAGCGCCGCCACCCGCGCGTTCCCGCCCAGCGCCGCCGATCGCGCGTTCGCTGAGCCGGCGCGCCTCACCATCCGCGGACTCCGTCCCAAGCTGCGGCGAATTCGGCGCCGTCGGCCGCGTCGATGACGATCAGGCCGTCGCCGGCGGAGACGGGCGCGCCGTCCCGGTCGCCGAGGAGCCCGGCCAGCACCACCGCGTACGGCCCCCGCAATCCACTCACCGAGCCGAGGTCGCCGCGCCCACCCGGACCGGTCAGGAAGACCAGCGTGTCCCCGAGCCGCTGCGAGCGCATCCGCCGCAGCGTCGCCGCCAGATCGCCGTCGCGCAGCGTCGCCTCGGTCAGCACATCCAGGAAGGGCCCGGTCGCCACCTCACTCACCAGATGCAGGCTGACCGGAAGATCCTCACGCACCGCGGCGGCCACGATGGACGCCGCCGCCTCGCAGGCCGCCTCGAACGACTCGGCCACCCCGTCGCGCACCTCCGGATGAGCCACCGCCCGGTCGTCGAGCAGCACCACGACCGTCGGCTCGGACGTGTCGAGCTGCTCCCGCACCATCAGCTCGCCCACTTTGGCGCTGCTGCGCCAGTGCACCCGCCGCATCTCGTCGCCGATCACGTACTCGCGCAGCGTGTCGAACGTGATCGTCCCCTGCGGGACCTTGTCGATCCGCCCGTCCAGGCCGCGCGCCATCCCCGCCGGCACCGCCCGCAACAGGTGGATCCGGGGATGGACCCAGACATGAGCGATTCCGCCGTACGTCCGGGAAAGCGTCACCAGCGCAAGCGGATCCCCCCGGGTGACCCGCAACGGCCCGACCGGCACAACCCCGCGCCGGCTGGTGGGCACCGGATAGTCCACGGTGGTGTCCCGCCCCGGCCGCAACCGCAGCAAGGGCACGGGCACAGCCCCACCACCACAGCGATCGCTGGCGACCAGATTCGCCGCCCGCATCCGGCTCGTGTTGCGCACGGTCAGCGTCATCCGCGCCGCTTCCCCCCGCGCCACCCGATCCGGATCGGCCACCCGCTCCACCCCGAGCCGGGGCCGCCACAACGCGAACCCGACCGCACAGACCAGCGCCACCCCTCCCGCCGCCCCCAGCAGCGCCAAATCCGGGTATCCGTAACGGAATCCGACGGCAACCAGCCCTGCGGCAGCCAGAATCAAGCCCGCGCCCCGCCCAGTGACCCCCGTGCGCCGCCACTGACGCAGCACCGCGCCACTGGGCCCACCGGAAACAGCCAGGTCGGAGGCGCCGCCTCGCGCATCGGCGCTTCGCCCGCTGGAGCGGCCCTCAGCCGCCGGCGCGGACAAATCGCCAAAATTGCCGCCCGACTTTTCGCCGCCCGACCTTCTGCCGGCCGACCGTTCGCCGCCCGACCTTCCGCCGGCCGACCGTTCGCCGCCCGACCGTTCGCCAGTCGGCGAAGCGCCAGTCGGCGAAGCGCCAGTCGGCGAAGCGCCAGTCGGCGAAGCGCCAGTCGGCGGAGCGCCAGTCGGGGGCGCAGTGGAATCGGCCGGGCCGCCGCCGGTCGGCGGAGCGCTGCCGACCGGCAGCGGCGGCTCACCGGCGGCGGGGGCGCTGGTCACGCCCCGGCCGTGACGCGGGTGCTGTCGGGCAACGGCACCGGCACCGACCGGACCGCGTCGTCGAGCACTTCGGCCGCGGTCACCCCGCGCAGCTGCGCGTCGGCCGACAGCAGCACGCGATGCGCGAAGACCGGCCCGAGCAGCGTCTTGAGATCTTCCGGCAGGACGTACCCCCGGCCGTGGATCAGCGCGTACGCGCACGCCGCCCGGGTCAGCGCGATCACCCCACGCGGGCTGACCCCGACGCGGACTTGAGGGTGGTTGCGCGTTGCGGCGGCCAGTCTCACCGCGTACGTGTAAAGCGGGTCTGCGATGTGCACGTGCGTCGCCATGCGCACCATCTCGCCGATGGTGGCCGTGTCGGTGACCGGCTCGAGCGTGTCGGGCGAGCGCATCGCCGCCCCGCGCAGCACCTCGACCTCGACCTCTTCGCTCGGATAGCCCACCGACAGCTTGACCAGGAACCGGTCGAGCTGCGCTTCCGGCAGGCGGTAGGTACCGTCCATCTCGACCGGGTTCTGCGTCGCCACCACCAGGAACGGCTGCGGCACCGGATGCGGCACCCCGTCCACCGTGACCCGCCGCTCCTCCATCACCTCGAGCAGCGACGACTGCGTCTTCGGCGACGCCCGGTTGATCTCGTCGGCGATCACGATGTTGGCGAAGACGGGACCCGGGTGGAACTCGAACCCACGGCTGGCCTGGTTGAAGATCGTCACCCCGGACACGTCGGACGGCAGCAGGTCGGGCGTGAACTGGATGCGCCGCCACTGCCCTTGCACCGACGCCGCCAGCGCCCGGGCCAGCGTCGTCTTACCGACCCCGGGCACGTCTTCGAGCAGCACGTGCCCTTGGGCGAACAGCGCGGTCAGGGCCAGCTCGACCACGTCGGGCTTGCCCAGCACGACCGCGCCGATGCGTTCGGCGAGCGCGGCCGCGACCTGGGCGAACCCCTGGATGTGCTGGGGCGGGAGCGGTTCGGTCACTTTTGTTACCTCAGCAGTTGGGCAGGTCGTTCAGGTCGTCCCCACCGTCGAGGTTGAGCCACGCCCACGGGATGTAGTTCTTGCCTTCGTAGTTGACCTGGATCCACCAGGTGCTCTTCTTTTCGTCGTTGTAGATGTAGGCGTAGACCTCTTCGCCATTCTTTTTGCAGTACGCCTGGAGCCGCGTGCCCGGTTTGGCCCAGCCGACCTGCGTGCCCTTCTGCGACGTGCCCTTGAAGATCTCGTTGCCGTTGCGCCCGTCGACGTCCTTGTCGCAGTACGTCGCGGTCTCGCCCTTCTCACCGTTCTTGCAGGTCGCCACGCCGTACAGGTTGGCCGTGGTCTTGGTTGATTTCGCCTGGACCGTGCCCGCCGCGTTCGACGCCGTGACCGTGAACGTGTAGCTGGTGCTCGGCTTGAGCCCGGTCAGCTTGAGGCTGGAGCAGTTGCCCTTGGCCGTCGCCCCACCGGTGGCCGCCACCGAGCAGCTGGCCGTGCCACCGCCCGCGTCCACGCTGAACGCCACCGTGGCCGTGTTGAACGTCGCGCTCACCCCGGTCACCGTGACCTTCGGCGACGCCACCGTCCGCGCGGTGGCCGTGCCCGGCTCGCTCTCCCCGGCCTCGTTGATCGCCCGCACCTCGACCGCGACGTTGACCCCCGACTCGAACCCGGTCAGCGTCGTCGCCGTGCCCGCGGTGACGTCGGTGGTCTTGCCACCGGCCGCCACCACGTACTTGGTGATCGTCCGCCCGTTGTCCACCGACGGCTGCCACGCCACCGAGATCGACCCGGCCTGGTCCCCCTCGGTCGCCGCGTCGACGCCGTCCGGCTTGCCCGGCGCCGTGAACGGCACCACGCTGGGACTGACCGGCGACGCTTTCGACCCGGCGCCGCGCTCGTTGACCGAGACGACCGTGAATGCGTACTGCTTGCCGTACTCCAGCTGCCCGGTCTTGATCGTCAGGCTCGGCTCGGCCGTGTCGCCGATCGGCGCGCTGCCGCCCTCGGAGATCGCCGTGACCGTGTAGCGCTTGATCTGCAGGCCCTGCCCGTTGGCCGGCGGCCAGCTCACGACGACCGAGCCGTCCGGTTTGGCCTCGGCGGTCACCGCGGTCGGCGCGTCCGGCACCTCGGAGGTCGGTTTCACGGCATTGCTCGTACGGGCCGGCCCGGCGCCCTTCTTGTTCACCGCGCTCACGGTGAACGTGTACGTCTGCCCGTTCACCAGCCCCGGAATCGTCAGCGCCCGCTGATCGGCGCCAACCTGGAAGGTGCGCCCGGAGCCCACCACCACGTACTTGAAGATCGCGGCTCCGTTGTCCCGCGCCGCCTGCCAGGTCACCCGCGCCTCGGCGTTGCCGGCCGCCGCCCGTACGTTGCGAGGCGCTCCCGGCTTGGTCACCACCGGCTTCTTCGGCTTCGGCGGCGGCGGCGGTGCCTGCGGCGGCGTCTGCGGCGGGTCGCCGCCGAGCACGTCGTCGGCGTATTTGTCCACGGTCCGAACCGTGTGCTGGTTGTCGACGACCCGCGCCGCCTGCGACCCCGGGGCGTTGATGAACAGGTAGCCCTCACGGACCTCGAGCTCGAGCGGACCGCCCGGGTTGGCGAAGCTGATGTCCTTCTGCCGCGCGCCGGCCGAGTCGAACACGTGCACCGACCCGTCGGCGTCGGCCACGTAGAAGTAGCCCTCCCACGCCACCGCCGGCTGAAGATCCTCACCGTCGCCCGGCACCGCGAAGTCGCTGCGCAGCTTGTCGTCGGCGCCCACCACATACAC
This sequence comes from Paractinoplanes atraurantiacus, assembly GCF_900215205.1. Lineage (GTDB taxonomy): Bacteria > Actinomycetota > Actinomycetes > Mycobacteriales > Micromonosporaceae > Actinoplanes > Actinoplanes atraurantiacus. The sequence continues at coordinate 482,319 of NZ_OBDY01000002.1, read as the reverse complement.
ATGCCGGTCGCCCGGCACGGTCACCGGCACCTGCTTGCCCTCGGTGTGCGGCGCCAGCGTGCCCGGCCCCGCCAGCGGCAACGTCACCGGATCGGGCCGTTTCCGCCCGTCGCGGATGGTGCTCAGCCCGTTCGTCGTCCGGTCGAGCACCGCGACACCGTCGTCGAGCGTGGACAGCACCAGATCATGGCTCGCCCCCGCAACCGGCTCCGTCCGCTCCTTCTTCGGCCCTGCGGCCGGCGCCGGCCCTTCCGAGGACATCGCCGCCGGCGTGATCGCCGTGACCGTCCCCTCGCTGGGCGAGGCGATCCACAGCTTGCCCTTGCCGTCGAACACCCCACCCGCGATGCCCGGCGGGAACTGCAACGGCTCCCCCACCTGCCCGAGAGTCTTCGGATCGAGCTGCTGCACCCGCCCCTGCACGGTGTCGATCACGAAGACCGAGTCCTCGTGCAGCGCGACGCGCACCCCGATGCCGGAGCTGGTCGAGTCGTCCCAGAACTTCTCCAGCGTCGTCAGATCCATCGACCCGATCGCGCCGGTGTTGACGTCGCGCAGGATCACGAACCGATCGTTCTGCACGATCTGCACCTGATGACCGCGCGCCTGAGGAACGTCGACCCGCGTGTCCACCTTGGCCGTCACGCCGTTGACCCGCGCCACCTCACCCTTGGCCCGGCTCCACACCCACGAGGCGGCGTCGAAGCTGGCCACGGCTTGATCGGCCGACCCGAGCCCGAGCACAGTGAGCCCCAGCCCACCCGCGAGCGCCAGGACGGTGCCCATCGTGACCAGGTAGCCACGACGGCGCCACCGCCTCTTGGGTCGCACTTCGCTGGTCACTGCCGCTGCCTCCCCGTCGGCCGGCGCATTCATGTCGGTCAAGAACGGAGGCCATCATAGGGGGCTCGGCGTAGCGCTCGGTACCCATTGTGGATAAGTCTCGTAGCGCTCAGTGATCAAGCTCTCGGAGAGTGATCACGATCTATCGGGGAGTAGCCGTAGCCCGGCTCGTGCAAGCCTGCGGCGACGTGGCGAACTGGTTGTTCCGATACACCGCCACCACCGCGAAGCAGTAGTTCAGCTCCCCGTTCAGCCCCGACATCTCGAACGACGTCTGCCCAGGTCCCAGCGTCGACACCGGCTTCAATTCCTGCCCAGGCCGCCCCATCGTGACCATAAAGGACACTGAGCCTTCAGACGGATCGGCCCACGTGACGGTGATCGCACTGCCGCCGTCCTTCAGCCGCACATCGCCCGGAGCCGCCCCACCCAGAGTTGGCACATCCGGATCCCGAGCAGGCTCACCCGTCCGATTGGCCAGCACAAAGACAAGCGCGGCCACAGCGATCACCGCAGCCAGCACCGCCGCGATGGCCGCAAAGATCCCAAGACCTTTCTTCCCGTACGCAGGTGAAGCACCACCCTGTGGATAAGGCGGCCCTTCCATGACCGGCTGCTGGGGCACTCCCCCTCCGAACACCTGCGCCGGCGGATACGCCGCGGTCGGCCCCGGCCCCGGCGCGACGACCGGCTGCGCGATCGTCGGCTCCTCGACCTGACTCCACCTCTGCTGCGGAATCCGCGCCTGCTCCTCGGCCACCCACGTCCGCTGGTTACCCGGCGACGGCGGCTGCACCATCGGCGATTGCTCGACCACCGGCAGCGCCGTAGTCGGTTCCTCCACGACCGGCACGACCACAGCCGCCGGCCCCTCCCGCCGGGCCGCCTCCGCTCGAGGCTCCTCCGGCCGGGCCATCCCTGCTTGGGGCTGCTCCGGCCCGAGATAGCCCCGCGCCCGAGCCACCGCCGGATGCCCTTCCCCGAGCACCCCAGGCCCGAGCTCGGCCACCCGCGTGAAGGCCTTCCGGGCTTCATGCCGGTTCCCCAGCTCTTCCGCAACTACCCCGATGTCATGCGAGATCCGCAACATCAGCGGATCCGAGTCCCCCAGACGCCACAGCCCAGACGCGTACGTCTCCTCCAAGACCCGCCGAGCTGCCATCGGATCATCAGCAAGCTGCAGAATCGTCCCGAGTTCATACGCAGTGAGCAGAACATCCGGATCGTCCTCAGCCAGGTTGACTTTCCCCAGCTCCACAGCTTTCTCGAGCACAGCCCGAGCCCCCGCAAGATCCCCCGCCCCCACCAGTTCTTGCGCACGCCGCCGAGCGGGACCGAGAGGAGAGGCCTGAGACACGGCAGCCATGCTGCCCGTTCCGCCCTCCAACCGCCAGACCACCCCTTTTAACCAGGTCATATGCCCCGCAATGTCCCCCCTCCCACCCCTGCACAACCCCCACCACAGGACCGTGTACAGTTCTCTCCTGTGCGGCTCGCCGGGCCGCCGATACCGACTGCAAAGTCGGCAGGGCAACCCGGTAAGCTGGACGAGCAGGTCCGGGTGGCGGAATGGCAGACGCGCTAGCTTGAGGTGCTAGTGCCCTTTATCGGGCGTGGGGGTTCAAGTCCCCCTCCGGACACAACACAGGTACACGATCGACCTCAGTCGATCGAATCTCGGCCAGGACCGTTCCGGTTCCTGGCCGGTACTGCATCTGGAGCCCGATCCGCGCGTAGATCTCAGCGCGATCGTGCTGGTCAGCTCGCCTCAGCAGGCCGAGCAGGCCACCCAGGGCTTTGACGATCGCGGCGATCTGCTCTTCGCTCATCCGTTCTGGTGGCGCCTCAGTGAAGCCGAGCCGGGCCTGCGCCGCCTTCTTGATCGCGGCGGTCTCGCTGATCCAGCCGGCCACCAGCGCCGGATCTCCCCCGGCATCGAGGGTGGCCCGATAGCGGGCGATCTTGGCGTCGCAGTCGTCGATTGTCTCGCGCAGCTTCGGCGCCTCGTCCTGCTGCTGATGCTGAGCGAGCGCGGCGCGGTGGCCGGCCTCGGCGATGCGGCGCAGCGTTTCGGTCAGGTTGGCGTTCCCCAGCTCTTCGCTGAGGAACCGGTCGACCGGCTCCGTGATCGACTCCTGGCGGAGGTAGAGAACTGGCGGGTGCGCAATGCCGTGCTGGCTGACGTAGTCGCGGGATGCCTTGCACCGGTAGTAGATGCGCCCGTGATTCACGCTGCCCTCCATCACGCGTTCGCACAGGCCGCAGCGCAGCAGGCCGCGGAAGAGGTAGGCGTGCCGGCTGCGTCGCGGCGCCTTGCCGCCCTCGCCGATGGCGCCACGCGTCTTGACCGTTAGCTGCGCGCGTTCGTACAGGTCGGTGGTGATCAGCGGCGTGTGGGACTCGGCGCGCGACCATGCCCACTGGCTCGGGTCGTTCCAGCGGTGCCGGTTCTCATGGCCGAGCGCGACATCGTCGACGTCGATCAGAACCTCATCCGTGCGCGCCCGGTTCCAGACTTGGCGGCCCGTGTAACGCGGGTTCTGCAAGATCGCGCGGATCGCGGTCGTCTCCCACACCTGCGTGTGCCTGTGTGGGTTACGCGCCCGGTCGTAGGCAGACGGACAGGCGATGCCGTCCTGCGTGAGTCCGCGAGCGATCGACGTCATGCCTCGGCCCGCTACGTATTCGTTGAAGATCCTCGCTACCACGGGTGCCGTGACCGGGTCGGGTTCAAGCCGGTGCAATCGCCTGCCCTCGGCCGCCTTGCCGGGGTTCGGGTGCGGGCCGGCGTCGGCGAGCCGGTAGCCGTAAGGCGGGCGTCCACCGAGGAACCGCCCCTCCAACTCCGTCTGTGCCCTCATCGCCGATCGGACACGCACCTTGATGCGGTTGCGCTCGCCCTTGCTCATGCCGCCGTAGAGCGCCATGACGAGATCGTGGGCGTCCGAGCCGGGATCGATCGCGCCGCCGATCTCCGGCACCCAAAGGCCGACGCCGTAGTGCACGAAGATCGGGAACGTCATGCCGAACTGGCTGCCGTAGAACGCACGCTGCGGCTCGCCGATCACCACGGCATCGAAGTCCCGGCCAGCGCTCTTGATCGTGTCGAGCAGGCGCAGCGCCTCCGGGCGCCGCTTCCAGGGCAACGAGCGAGACTGGCCGACGTCGAAGAATTCGGCGACGACCTCGCCGCCGGCGGGCTCGATCAGACTGCGAGCACGGGAGAGCTGCCAGGCTTTCGACGCCTGCGGGTCCTGCTGGTCCTCGGTCGACACGCGTCCGTAGAAGGCGAACCTCATGTCTGCCGAGTCTCCCGGGCGCGGTCGACGATGCGCCACAGCACATCGGCGACGGCTTCGGAGATCGGGACGTCTAGGGACGTCTTGAGCTGGCCATTCTCGATTTCCAGCGTGGTGAACGTTCGTATGCTGCGATTTCTCCTCTCGTCGGTGCGGTCTTCCGTGGTGATCGTTGGGCCTCCCTTCTCTCGGGTAACGGCGTCCGCACGGTCGCCCGTCCGTCGTCCGTCCGCGCGCTGATATGCGCAGACGCGCGCGAGCGGACGGACGTCCGCGCGGACGATCTAGTCAGGCGCGCCAGCGTCCGCGAGCGACCTGCCGCGCTCGGCCGACAGCGGCGAGCGCTTGGAGGCGGTCGTAGATCCAGGTGCGACGCATTCCGGTCGCGTCGATGAGTTCCGGGATCGTGAGTCCGTCGTCGGGAGCACTGCCGAGTGCCGTCAGGAGCGCTTGTTCCGGGTCGTCGGCGCCGATTGACGGCGATCCGATGGCGCGCGGCTGGCCGTCGATGGCAGCTTGGGATAGCGGATCGAGGTCAGGCCGTTGGTCGGCGTACCGGGCTGCCGTCTCACGCACGTGATCGTCGGTGACGAGGTAAGCGCGGGCTCGGCGCGGCTGGTTGTGCCCGTCGGCGAGGACGTAGAACTTGCCCGGTGCGTCGAGGGTGTGGGCGTGCCAGCCGGCGGCAAGCATGCCCTTGTCCAAGATGAGGTCGACGTCGCGCCTCTCTCGGACGCGTAGGCAGACGCGAACGCTCATCTGCGAGCGCAGGGCTCCGCCGCCCATGGCTTTCTGCGTCGGGCGTTGTGTTGCGGCGAGCAGGTCGACGGCGACGGCCCGGCCGCGTCGTGCGACCGATTCGGCGTACGTGACGGCGGCCGGCGCTGCGTCGGCGAGTTCGGCGTACTCGTCGATGACGATGACCAGGGCGGGTGCGTCCGGCGCGGGCTCCCAGACGCGGGTGTTGTCGCGACTGGACGCGTGGGCGCGGGCGTCGAGCACGGCGACGGCGTCGGCGAGCAGTTGGGTTGCCTCGTCCGGTGTGGTTGCGAGTCGGGCCAGGCAGGGTGCCCAGGGCCGTAGTTCCATGCCGCCTTTGAGGTCGATGCCCCACAGGACGACATCGGAGCAGGCGGCGAGGTTGCCGAGGACGACGTTCAGGACGCCGCTCTTGCCCGAGTCGGTGGTACCGCCGATCAGCGCGTGTCGCCGCAGGAGCGGCACACGGACTGTCGTCGCGTCTTCGAAGACGCCGAGTTCGATCGGATCGGCCAGCGATCGGGCGGCCGGGCCGGGCCACGGGATCGCGCCGGCGTGCGGGTCAACGGCGAGGACTCGCATCGTGCAGCGGCCGGCGTGTGCCGGGTCCTGCTCGACGCGAACGGCACCGGGTCGCGTGCCCAAGGCCGACTCGATGTCCGGAACGCGAGCCACGACATCGGTGACGCTCTGCCCTGGGCGCAACTTCATCCGAGCGCGCCAGCCCCAAGTGTTCACCACGGCGGACATGACCCGTGAACCGTCGAGCCCGACCGCCTCGGCGAGGTCCGGCCATGCGTGGATGACGCGATCCACCCGGACCCGGGCGCGGCGACGTCGGTGTGCCCACCACGGAACTCCAAGCGCGACAACGGAAACGACGAGGATAGTGGGCAACGGAGTCTGCCCAGGGCCGAGCGCCGTTGCGGCGGTCAGCCACCCGCCTGCGACGGCTGTCGTCATCGCGGCGAAGACACGTTCTTCGGCCCGTGCAATGCCCCAGGGAAATCCGCGGAGTCCGGCGACGAGTGCGGCCGCAACCGCAAGAATGGCGACCGCGGGCCAGGCGCCGGGATGGCTGTGGTGCAGGGCGAATCCAGCGACGGCGAGCACGACTCCGGCTGTGATGGGTGCGAGTTCCGACCGGTAGCGGAAGAGGACGCGCCCGAGCGCGGCCAAACCGACGATGAGTAGGGGTTCTTCCGGCACGAACAAGAGCGGTTGCGGGTTGCGGCGGCTCCAGCGGCGGTGCCGGCGTCCGTAGGCCCTCATTCGGCGATTTCGCCGTCGTCGGGCGGGATCCAGGCCCGGTGTTCGGTGACCGCGTCACGCAGGTACGTCAACGGGTCGGGCTCGCCGTCCTGGTCGGCGGCCAGGGTGGCTTGGGCGGCGGCGAGTAGGTCGGCGAAGTCCCACCGGGCGCGGCTGAGCAACTGGGCGAGCCGACCGATCTCGGCGAGCAACACTGGGATGTCGGCAACGGCCGTCCACACGGCGGTCGGGGTGAGCCGGCGTCGAGCGGCGTGCAGATGGGTGAGAACGGCCTCCTGGTCGACGGTCGGGCTTGGGATGTGCGGTTGGTTGATCATGGGTGGGGTGAAGCCTCCTTTCGGTCGGTGCTGTCGCTCGTTTCGGCGGCGAGACGTCGCCGTAGTTCAGTCGCTTTGGGTCCGGCGATGTGCAGCGCCGAGCGCAGGCCGTCTCGGCTGATGGGCCGTCCGCCGTGCGCGGCGCGGTGCCGAGCGTCGGCCTCACGGGCGGCGGACAGCAGGGCGTCATCGGTGCGTGGCTTCGTACGCCGGGTCCGGACTCGGGGCCGGACCACAGGTTCGTCTTGGGGCACTGCGATAGCTCTGAGCGCGTGCAGGTGTGCGGTCAGTCCGAGTACAGCGGCCGGGACGGCACCGACGAGGACGACGATCGGCCAGGAGATCGCGACGAGGCCGGCGGCAACGAGGTGGTATCCGGCGTTGCCGACGATGCTCGTAGCGATGGCGCCAATCGCGTTGGCTCGGGCGAAGCGACGGGCTCGGTTGCTGCCAAGCGCTCCGGCAAGCCAGACCCGGGATGAGGTCATCGCGTAGGCGTCGATGGTGACCGGCAAGAGCCAGGCGAGCCGGTCAGGCCAGCCGGCTACCTGAGCGAGCCCTCGCAGGCCGGCGAAGCTGGCCACCGCAGCGGAGATCGCAGCGATGGTCATGCCCACGATCACCCACCAATCGCGCCGCCCCTCGATTTCAGGACGAGCCACCTCAGAGGTCCAGTCCGGCGATGAATCGTGCGAGTGCGCGGAGCCCGTTGCCGATTTCCGGACCGACCGAGGACGCGGCCAGGTAGTAGCCGAACGCCGCGCAGATGGCGGCCTGCCAGAGCGGCAACCGGGCGTACCGCCACAGCAGGAAGACGAAGACGCCGAGCAGGATGACGGCGGAGACGGCGATCGTCATGCGTCGCCGCCGTTGCGATTGCGGCGACCCCGATGCGTACGGATGGCCCGGTCCGCTCCGCCGTGCCCGCCACGCGCCTGATGCCGGCGGTTCCAGCGCATCCGGGCGACGCACTTGCGGCACAGGACCGGGTGTCCCGCGCCGAGCTGGGCGCCGCACGGACAGGTCGGGACCTCGTTCGTGAAGTACTGGGTGTCCATAGCGTGGATCTCCTCTCGGTTCGGCGATGCGCGGTCCGCATCGACGCCACCGAGAGTGCGAAAAATGGACGGGACGTGATCAGGTCGTGGCTGGACGTGTCCGAGACGTCTCCCATAAGGTGGGCTGGCTGCCGGGACGTCCTGACGGGAAGACGATGCCGAACGAGCGACTACGCACCGCGATGCTGGAGCGGGGCATCACCCCGGCCGCGATGGCGGAAGCGCTCAAGGTGGACCCGAAGAGCGTCGAGCGCTGGATCAGCGGCCGGACGCCATACCGGCGCCATCGGTACCAGGTTGCCGCCCAGCTCGGTGTCGACGAGGTCTACCTATGGCCGGACGCGCTCAGCCCGGATCAGGTGGCCAGCGCCAGCGAAAGCGAGATCATCAACATCTACCCGCATCGCTGGACCGTTCCGTCCGACTTGTGGCGGCACATGTTCGAGGGTGTCGAGCAGGAGATCGGCGTCCTTGTCTACAGCGGGTTGTTCCTGTCCGAGGATGCAGGCATCCGGCGGATCTTCAGGCAGAAGGCCGATGCGGGCGTACGGGTGCGGATCCTGCTCGGCGATCCGGAGAGTGAGGTTGTCGCTCAGCGCGGCACCGACGAAGGGGTCGACGAGGCCCAAGCCGGGAAAATTAAGAACGCGCTGGTGATGTACCGGCCGTTGCGCAAGATCGATGGCGTCGAGTTCCGGCTGCACCAGACGGTGCTCTACAACTCGATCTACCGCGCCGACGATCAACTCCTGGTAAATACCCACATCTACGGCTTCACAGCCGCTCAGGCTCCGGTCTTGCACCTGCGCCGGGTCGCCGGCGGCAGCATGGTCACGACATACCTGGAGAGCTTCGAGCACGTGTGGGATGACGCCACACCGCTGGAATGAGATCCGGCGTGGGACAGCGGATCGATTTCTACGACGACCCCAGCGCACCACGCGCGACGTCGCTCGTGCCGTCGGCGAACGTCGTCGTGACCAACGAAGCTGGTGAGGTGCTGCTGGTCCGGCGCTCCGACAACGGGAACTGGGCGCTCCCCGGTGGCGCCATGGACCTCGGCGAGTCGCTGCCCGAGACTGCCGTGCGGGAGACGCTCGAAGAGACCGGGATTCAGGTCGAGATAACCGGCCTGGTCGGCATCTATACCGACCCCCGACACGTGATCCTCTACACCAGCAACGGCGAGGTCCGGCAGGAGTTCTCCGTCGTCTTATCTGCCCGGCTCATTGGCGGAGCTCCGACCACCAGCGAGGAGACGACCGAGGTCCGCTGGACTTCCGCAAGAGAGATCGACTCCCTGCCGATGGACCGCTCAATGCGCCTGCGGCTCGACCAGTTCTTCGCCGCTCCGCGGGACGTACACCTTGGATAGCGACTGGCTCAGCGCCTTCGCCGACGTCTTCGCCGCAGTGGGCACAGTCGGCGCGTTCCTGGTCGGCTTCCTGCTATTGCGCCGCGAGCACCACCGCGAGGCCAGCCGCGCCGAAGACGAGCGCCGCGCCCAAGCCGAGCGGATCAGCGCATGGGTAGAACTGATCCGGAAGATCGACGGCGGCCGAGAACTGGCGTTTCACATCCACAACGCGAGCGCGATGCCGATCTACGAGGTCGAGCTGCCACTACCAGCACGCGAGGGCGAGGAGGCAGGCTCCGAGTTCGTCGGCCTCGTCCCGCCCGGCAGCACCGTCCAGCGCCCCGCGCCGCCGGACTGGCTGCGCACGTACGTCGAGCCAGAGCCCGTGCAGATCGAGTTCTTGGACAGCGCCGGCCGCCGCTGGAGCCGCGACGAGCAGGGTTCGATCTCGCGCGCCGACTGACCCTCAACCCTCGGCCAGCGCCGTCGTGACCACCCGCACCGAGTCGATGATCAGCGGACTCGCTTCCCGGATCGACTCGGCCACCAGGTCGCCTTCGCCGTACCGGGCGAGGATCTCGGCGAGGCGCGACTCCACCTCGGTCGGCTCGCCATCGGGCGTCGTGGTCATGTCCGCGTACGTGATCGCATGCGAGAGAAGTCCCTCGACCGGCGGGAACTCGCTCGCGAGTTGCTCGGATAGGCCGCGGTTGCGGGCCTCGATGAACGCGGACGAGTGATGCGCGACCAACCGGCAGATCAGATCATCGGCGTGGGCAACGTCGCGCAGGTAGCGCGCGCCGTCCAGTTGATGCATGCCGGTCGCGACCAGGTCGGGCGCATAGCCAACATCGTGCAGCCAAGCAGCGGACACGAGCGTTGAAGCCTGGTCGCCGACGAGGTGAGCGACCGACTCGGCCTTACGCCCAACCCCTTGGCTGTGTGACCAGCGACGCGGAATCGACTCAGCCAGCAACAGGCGCGCGAGGTCACGGGCACGTTCGGCTTGATCCACATAGGCAGCCTAAGCGAACGTCCCGTGCTGCGCAGCCAAGGTCACTGCCTGTTGTCGTCCTCCTCCACCTGATCCGTTTCCCGCACCGCACCGCTCGTCAATGCGGCCGCAAGCCTGTCCGCGACAACCGGCCGGACGTCACCGATGCGCACAACCGCCGCACCCTGACGACCGATTGCATCATGCAGGGCCGGAAACTCCTGACCAACGTCAAAGCCAGCGTCTTCGAGCGCGATCGCCAAACGGTCCGCCGACCGTCTCGCCGACTCTTGGCCTGCACGATCGTCTCTCGTCATTGCCGCTCGCCCGTCCGCGATCTCGATCGTCACCTTGGCACCGACTCTTCACGTCAGGTGACGGAACGTGAACCGCGGCGTTAGGACGTCTTGGGACTTCTTCGATAGCATGGCGGTTCTTGCCGACGATCGGAGTCGTCGTGAACAATCCTCTCGCCCGCGCGCTGCGAGGCGCCGGCGTCAACGAAGTCGACGTTGCGGCACGCCTCGGCGTCGACCCGAAGACCGTGCAACGTTGGATGTCCGGTCGCATGCCGTATCCGCGGCACCGCAACGCCCTGGCGCGCCTCACCGGCTGGTCGCAGCATGACCTCTGGCCCGACCTGCCTCGGCCCGCACAACCCGAGGCCAGCGCCGACGAGGTCCGGATCGTTTACCCGCACCGCTCGACCGTGCCGACCGACGCCTGGTCCCGGCTATTCGCGGAAGCCAAAGCCGAAATCGACATCCTCGCCTACAGCGCACTCTTCCTGGCCGAGGACATCGCCGCGTCGGCCCTCCTGCGCAACAAGGCCACAGAAGGCCTACGGCTACGCATAGCGCTCGGCATGCCAGGCGGAGTACACGTCAATGACCGCGGTGAGGAGGAACGCATCGGCGACGGCATGAGCGCCCGCATCCGAACCGCCCTAGTCGGCTTCCGTCCCATCGCGGACGCCGGCGGCGAACTGCGACTCCACGACACCGTCCTCTATAACTCGATCTACCGCGCTGACGACGAGTTGCTGATCAACACGCACGTCTATGGCCGCCCTGCATCGCACGCCCCGGTGTTCCATCTACGGAGGTGGGCTGCAGACGGCATGGCCGCGACCTATGCCCACTCGTTCGAGCGGGTCTGGGGAGCGAGCTGCGAGCCAAATCGAGCCCTGTTGACGTAGGCAGCCCGGCCGCACGCCCTCTGTCAGGCACGTACGACCGGGGCCCTCAGGTAGCCGGTGTCCCAATGCTCGCGCGATCTAGATACCGGCTACCCAGTAAGGCTGCCCGGGAGGGGCATCACGCCGGCACCGCATCGGCCGAGACGTCCCCCGACATGTCGGCGTCCCAAGATGTCAGGGCGACAGAGATCCTGGAAAGTCGATCGAGAAGGCAAATCTCCCCGGCGCAATCGACACCGCCAAAACGCCCGCCGATACAAGGCTTAGAGCCGACGAAGCAGCCGGCGAGCCAGGGGGACGCACCTCAGACGGACAGCGCAGCTTAGGCCAGTCGGCGCGCCGGTTCGCCAGCTCTATGATGAGTCGAGCCAAGCCAACTTTGGACGATAGGCCATCGCCAGATGTCAGGAACAGACCTCCTACGAGCCAGCCGCGACGGTGACCAGTTTCATTACTACTGGGCGGCGCGACAGTCCTTAAGCCTACTCGTCCCCGGCACGTCTCTAGTGGCAATTGCAATCGAAGGCGCATCGGACCGAGAATTCCCAGTTGGACAGCGTGTCGTCGCCGGCGAACAGATCATCGACATCGCAGAATACTACGGATCAGAACACCTGGCCGATGCCGACAAGGTTGTATATCGACAGCTAAAACACTCGACAGTACGAAGAGCCGAACCGTGGAGGCTGTCGGGACTTCGGCGCACATTGTGCGGCTTCGCCGATCGCTATAAAGCCTTGAACGACGACACAATCAGCGTTCTCGACAAGGTCAGATTTAAGCTCGTGACGAATAGGCCAGTAGACGAACAATTCAACGAAACCGTCCAAGACCTGGCTCAGAACCGCAAGCCTCGGCATCAAGTCCAGATGGATCTACTTCGTAGGTACATCCAGATTCACGACGACAGCGACGCATCAAAGTTTGCCCAGCTACTTGATCTCGGAACTCCGGAAATTGACCTCGGAGCCCTGCGGCTTGAATACGAAAACGGCGTTGCAGAATTCTTGCCGGGAATGCGGGGCGATGCGTCTCTGAGGTTGAAGGAAACAGTTTCACAACGTGCCACTTCTTTGGCGATAGACTCGACAATCCGCCGCGAAGACGTCCTGATAGCTTTGGGCGCAACCGAGGATCAGCTATTTCCTGCGCCACCGCTTTTGACGCCCGTCTTGAATCCCGTTGCCAGGAAACAGTTCCACAAAATTTCCGCTCACATAGTTCATGCCGAGAAACCCGTCATCGTTCACGCTCCGGGAGGCGTTGGTAAGTCCGTACTTGCCGGATCCCTACAACAGCTCCTACCCGGCGGCTCCGTTTGCGTTGTTTACGATTGCTTCGGCGCGGGACGATACCGCCGGATGAGCGGACCGCGTCACGAGCACCGACAGGCACTGGTACAAATAGTCAACGAAATAGCTGGCCGACGGCTTTGTCAACCACTCGTGCCTAGCCCCACCGCGACAGCCAGCGACTACACCGCCGCCTTCCGCGACAGAATCCAGAAGAGCGCAGCGGCCTTACGTGCGGCATCCCCTGACGCCGTCCTGGTTATTGCCATTGACGCCGCAGACAACGCAGTCATGGCCGCCAAGGACTTCAATAGCGGTTCTTTCGTCCCGGATCTGCTGGCGGAAGACGAAATGCCGGGCAACGTTCGCCTTGCCGTGTTCGCGCGCACCGAACGCGTCGACCTGCTAGATCCGCCTCCAGAAGCAATGAAGGTCGAGATCACCGGCTTCTCCTTACAGGAGACGGCCGAACATGTCCGGATGAAATTCGCGGACGCAAAAGACTTGGATATATCCGAGTTTCACCGACTCACTTTTGGCAATCCACGCGTGCAAGCGCAAGTCTTAGGCGAAGCCACCAGCGTGGAAGAATGCCTACGCCTGCTAGCGTCATCCAATACTATTGACGCAGCGGGCACTCTGGATGCGGTAATTGCAAATTCTGTTGACAAGATCCGATATGAACAAAAGCTTAAGCTTAGCGAGGTCGATTCTATCTGCGAGTCCCTCGCAGCTCTACGCCCTCAGATACCGATAAACTTTATGGCTGAGCTGTGCAGTCTTCCCATTGAGACTATCCACAGCTTCGTAAGTGACCTTGGCCGTCCGCTCTTAATCGACGGAGACTCGATCCAGTTCCGAGATGAGCCGACTGAGACGTGGTTCAGGAAGAATCATCGGCCGACTAGCGCCAAGTTGACATCTTTCCTGCTGAGACTGGAACCTCTAGCCGAGAAGTACACCTACGCGGCTGCATGTCTTCCTCAGTTGCTATGGGAGGCTGGGCAGTTCGCCAAGCTTGTTCAACTCGCCGTCAACGGAAGCGCGCTCCCGAAGTCAAACGAGCTTGAGCGTGCTGAGATCGAACAACAGCGCCTTCAATTCGCGGTGAAATCCGCAGCTAAGCGCAATATGAAGGTAGAGGTTGCCAAGTTAGCCCTCAAGGCCGGCTCTTTGTCACTCGGCGAGGCGCGTCGACGAACACTAATACGGAACAATACCCATATCGCGGGCGAGGTACTAAACGGGCAGATAGTCGACGATCTCCTTGCGCGTCGCGCACTGGCCGTCAACTGGCCAGGATCAAACCTGGCGTATGAGGGTTGTATGCTTTCGTTTGCCTCCGGTCAACTTGACATTGCACGAAGTCGACTGCGGAGCGCGATCGATTGGATGGTCGGATGGTCGCGTTTGCCAGAGGATGTCAAAGACGACAACCATATAAGCGACGACGATATCGCGCAGGTCGCGCTTGGGCTAGTTAATACAGATGGCCCTGGAGCCGCTGTAGCGTTCTTGTCACGATGGAGGCCAGCCACAGTTGCCTATCGCGCTGGCACGATAGTGGGCAGCCGGCTAATCGAGGCCAACCGACTCGAAAGTCTGGACAGCTTCGTCGTCGCAGCTGAGGGTAACGCGCTTCTTCAACTAGGTATTCTTGAAAGCGCTGGGAAGAACGGCATAACGATCGCCAGCGAGGCAGCCCGCTCGGCACTGAAGAGATTCCGAAGGCGGCGTAAACCGATCGAAGTTTCGGACAGGCGGTCACACGCCTACGGAGACGAGTATCCAGCTTTAGCTGCAACAATCGCAGTTGTCACTGCATCCGCTAGGCATCGCCTAGCGAAGCCAAATGTGCTGGGGCGCATTCTCAAGTTGCAGCTGCCGCCGAGCCTGCCGCGGGGAATAGGTAGCCGTGGAGGCAGTGCACCAGATCTCCTTCTCAAGGGATTTTCGCTGCTGACCTTTTTCAGCGGGTTCGAAATGACGGAGCGGAACCTTGCCCATCCGGAACTGGTCAAAGAGATCGAGGAGCCCAAACATGACCCCTCAAATGAATTAAGCGAATTTCGGCGCAACATCACTCCGGCGCTACCATGGGCGCAGTTATGGGCCCGGGTTGTTTGCGCTGCCCTATCCGAATCCGATCCCGAGCTCCGCCGACTGTCCAACGACACTTACACAAAAAACGTCGGCGACTATCAAACACCACGAGTGCTGCTCCAGATGGTTGCGCGATTCTCGGCGCAGATCTTGGCACAGCATCAGGACCACTACACCGCAGGCCTCTTCCATGAATGGATTCGCCGGGTTGACAGATTTCTCTATTGGCCAACCCTGATTGAAATCGTCCAGCACTCGGCTCGGACGCAGAGCATGGACAGTGTCACTTTTGCTGTGGCGGCTCATCTCGACGAAACGCTTGCCGTGTCTCGGGAGCAGGCCAGTGAGAAAATCTCCACCTTCGCGGCTTTGGCAAGATCCGTACGCTCCGCCAGCCTCGAGGAGGCGAAAGCATACTTTGGGCGAGCCATCGAAACCTCGATGAAAATTGGCGACGAAGTGTTGCGACGCTGGAATGCAGTGAATGCGCTGGCTAGGCAAGGCTCGACAGTTGGGAAGGATGACGAGCGCGCCTATCAATTAGCGCGCACATTCGAAGCCTTAGCAGAGTTTCTCGGTGACGCATCGGAGCAACAGCCACAATGCATCCAAACGATCGTACGATTTAGTAGAAGCAGCGCTCTCGCCATCGCGGCCCGATGGCGGGATCGCCGTTTCGGTTCGGCGTATCACGTATTACGGGAGATAATGGACTCCGTGGAGCTTTGGGGTGACGCACCCTTAGGTGTGGCATCTCTGGTTCCGATCTCCGAGTCGACGGATATGCGGCCAATACTTGAACGACTTTCGTCCTCAAGGCAAATCGAGCCGGCATTACTCTTCGATGTCGTTAGCACTTACGACAGAGGCACCTGGCATCATCCGGAGTACTTCCAGCAGATCAAGTCCTTGGCACAGAGATTCTCGATTGATCTCTCAACCACGAGCTATTCGGACAACTCCATCCAGCGCCGAACCACTACATCACGACCATATTCTTCGGGTGTCTCTCACAGGACTTCGTGGGGAAACGACAAGAAATACTTGAGAAGCCGCGCTTCCAATATAGCTGCGCTACGTGCTCTTGACCTTAGCCAGCCGCACGACTTGGAGGAAGCTAGACGGATGTGTGTCGACAGAGTCGGCATTAACTATGAAGACTTGATAGACTCGACGTTGTCTACACCTAGTCGGAATCTATCGGCAGTTATCGACGCCTTTCGCCGTAATGACAACTTTGGTGCGTACATCTACCGAGCCCTAATCGAGCGCATTTTAGACACAGACGGGCTGCCACGCGCTGCCCTCGACGCTGGGCGCCTTCTCGCAACACATGCAATACATCGATTTTGCGAGAAAATCGTAACTTCGTCTGACTATGAAGTTCTCCCATTGGAGCTGCTCTCACGAGCGACGGGGAGTAGCTCAAGAGACATCTTCGATGCTGCGCTTATCGAATTAGGCGCGCGCAACGAGACGCTTGACGCTGATACGTGTTTCGGCCTTGTATCCAGCATCGCGCCTTGGCTTACAGGCAGAGAAGCGTTGGACTGCTTCGACCAAGCAACCGACGAGCTCGAGTATCTAAACGAGATCGACACCGGTGACGGTCCATGGACGAGCGCCCTACTGCCGCCCAGCGACATACACCGGTGCGTGGCGGGCTACATCTGGTCGGCATTGGCTGATCCTGCTGAGGCCACACGCTGGCGCGCAGCTCATTCGGTCCACCTTCTGTGCCAGCTTGGTGCCGATGGCGAGCTGCGCGCTCTCGCTGACCTTGCCGCGACAGAAGGATCGGAGGCGTCTTTCACTGACGCTCGTTTGAAGTTTTATAGATTGCATGCACTCTTGTGGCTCTTCTTAGGACTAGAGCGCGCGAGCCTCGACGCACCAAATCGAGTGGCGCTCTTTCAGTCTGGATTGCGCTCGAACGCTTTCGGAAACCACGTGCTGCTTAGGGAATCAGCTCGTAGATCACTTTTGTTGCTCGACCGTAAGGGTCTGGTGGGCGTCAGTGAGGACGAGCGTATTCATCTTGGTCGGGTCAATTCCCCCGTAGGGACAGCACAACGGCACGACAGACGGCCGTCATCGAGCCAGCGCCGTAGCACGCGAGCGGACGGAAGATACCGCTTCTATTTCGATTTCGAGGAGCATTGGCTTGAACCGCTCGCACGCTGCTTCGCATTACCGCTTGAGTCGGTTGCCCAACGTGCAAGCGATGTAATAACGCAATCCTGGGCTTTACCTCTGGTGGATGAACGGGTAGAAGATTCCCGCCGACTCTTGGGAATATTGGACGAGAAGACCTCCTACTACAAGAGCGAGACTCCTGCGGTTCATGCGCTTGACTTCTATCTGAGCTTTCATGCGCTCATGGTTGTCGCGGGCGACTTAATTGATACCGAGCCTGTTCATGTCGATCCGGATGGGATCGATGACGACTTTGCAGGCTGGCTCCAGCATTTTCGCCCGACCAGACGGGACGGGCGCTGGCTGTCCGATCGACGCGACGCCATCCCACCGGATCAGGTCTCGCTTCAAGATCTTGACGCCCTTGACCGCACCTGGGCAGACAACGTGCGGAACGAGAATCCTCTCCGAAGGCTTTTCGACGTCGAACCTCCCATGATCGTCGTCTCTGAATGGTCAACGCAGAGGAAGGATGGCGATACGGAGGCTGTCAGTGTATCAAGCGCCTTGGTTGCACCCGACCGCGCACTCCATCTGCTAGCTGCATGGCAGAGCGCCGCGAGCCCTTGGCACTTCGCCGTCCCTGGAGATAATGACGAGGACGCTCTGAATGCCGGCAGTTATCGACTGCTCGGATGGATCGCAGACGGGAGTCTGCCGAGTCGCTTGGATAGCTCCGATCCCTTAGCCGAGGGCGTGCAGTTCCCGGCGCCTAGGCCGTCCGCCCTGGCGTGTCGCTGGCTAGGCATCGCCGGCGACACTGACGAGCGGAACTGGTACCGCGGTGACCACTTGCTATTGTCGTCAATAGTGTGGTCGGACATGCACGACGTGAATGGCAGAGGTACAGGTACTGATGGTCATAGGCTATCAATTAGTCTCGACGGCCTACGTGATCTGACTCGCAAGTCCGGCATGAGTGTGATTTTTAAAGTGACCCTCGAGCGCACCCTACGCGATGACTACAAGCACTGGAATGGCCCCAATGACCCAGACACCCGAATCCCAGTTCCCAATTTCAAGGTACTCATCTTCGACGAACACGACGGGTTCGTCGAACTTTGAAGACATTATTCGCCTTGGCAAAGAGCTAGCTGACGTCTTGGATCATAACGACACTCTGGGCAGGTGGATGTCGCACTATATTGCCGATCTAGTGCAACGTGTTAAGTCTGCGGAGGGTATCGAACGCGAAAGGCTACAGAGTGAGTGCGCGGGAGAGATTCTTCGGCTTTGGAAGCATCGGCAAAGCCTGCGCAGCTCTAATCGTCCTTTGTCGAGCTATGACTCAATATTCCGCGCGCTCGCGCGCCTTGACCCACATAGGTCTCCGTGGGATTTTTGGGGATACTTTGACGAAGACCGAGCTACAAATGCGAATGGCGATGGCATTGACGACTTTCTGAAGGCCGCCCTGGCAATCGAAGTGCAAGCACGCGATGTCGTACGGGAACTCATTCTCTGTGCCGCGGACGCTGCGGCCAACAAAGAATCCAAGTGGATCGAGCTTGCGGAGAGAGTAAAAGAGGAGGAGCCCGGTCTCTTGCGAGCTCTCAGGCTCCTCAACCGACCGAGTCGGCGCGACTTGCGTCGTGGTGTACGGGACGATGAAGCGGCTGCCGACACATCCGATGACGTTGTTGACAGGCTATCGGCCACCTGCCGCGCGGCTCGCGATCTAATTGAACGACATCAGGCACCATCAGATGGGTCATTGAAGGGCCGCGATCGCGATCTTCAGGGTCTGGACTTCGATGGTCTCACCTAACTTCCAGTGCCTGTCTGATCAGATCTGGGACGATCGTCGGCGCATCAAGTTGGCACCCTGGATCGTCAGCGGGGACTTGACGTCACTAGCTGGAGACAGGCCGGAGCCCTGGACGTTCCCGGATATCTGGGATTCTCGATCATTCCGTTCGCTGCATATCGCCCAGTCGGAACTGCTCGGCGCTTCGTTGGACCCGTCGAAGGCGGAGTGGTCTAGCTTCAAGCATACTAAGGCCCGGTCGGCGAATGCACCCCGAAGAGTCCAAACCATAACCGTCGTTGAGCCCATCGCAGGCGTCGTTAACGCGGCCCTGCGGATCGCAGCCTCAGGTTGACGTCGCCGACTCGATAGCGACAATCGGAGTGGACTGCGAACGATCAGATCCAACAACCGATCGCACCTGTGCCGGAAGATCCGCTCGGTAGCGGCGCCGGCCAAACCCGTAGCCAGGAAGCTGGAGGGTTGCGGCCACGACGACATCCGCGCGCACGTCGAAGCCTGCTGGCGCCTGAATGACGGCCTGCATTTGGAGAATGCCATCCAGCCCACGGCGCTGACTGGCTCTATATCGCCATTCGAAAGAGCTTTCGCGCAAGCCATACGCCACCACGAAATCTTCTTCCCGATTAACTTCCGTCTGCCGCTCCATCTTCGGTTCAACGATGACGGCTTTGACCGTGATTCCGACTGTACGGCGAACCGGCACGGAGGTAGCGGACCGCATCGGCGACAATGACCAGGCGATCGGCTGATTTGGCGCAGCGGCATCACAAGCCAGTTGCACACCGACACCCAGATCTGTGAAGAGCTCAGCCTTATCCGGCCGAGGGCTTACCGCCAAGTCGAGAAAATAGTACGAACTAGTTCCGGCCTGCGCCAGTAAGTAGGCAGCGAGCTGCGTTCCAGTTTCTACGCTGGTCGGAGGAATCGCAAACATGACCGGTGCGCCGACAGTCAGCCTCCGCGACAATATCGGTATTTGTTCGTCACCGAGTTCCAGACGGGGCACTAAATCTAGGTCCAACACAGGGCCTTCGGCGAGCCTGACCTGCGCTATGGGATACGTCATCGCTGGGCCTTCCGTTCGTTGCTACAGGTCAGGTCCAGTCTCCAACGTACACGAACGCTCCCCAGTCCCTATACGCTGGATGGTGAGCGCGCGCGTCGACCTGCGCCGCGCGGAAAGCTGACACTCGGTCCATCCCTAGGGAAAGATGGCGATACAAGGAGCCAAAGAAGTCAAGCGCGACTGCTGGATGCACTGGCCACGAACATCCGACTACTGCAGCGGCACCTGCAGCGAGGAATGCCGCAGGAATGCCACGCAGATTGTCGTTCATATCAAACCTTCCGAGGGCCGATTCGCATGAGCTTAAGGTAACGAGTTCCACACCGCGCAGGTCTGCGTGAAGGACGTCATAAGCGAACAATCGACCATCAGAGTTTTCGTCGGGCGAGAGAAAGACGCACTGGAACCATGGCGCCCACTCATTGTGAGCACCGTGCGCCGCAATGTGGAGGTATCGCGCACCTCGGGCCATTGCGATTAGTCGCCTCGGGGTCGCAGCGGATCCGGTTACAGCTACTCCAGCACCTACAGTGGCAACGAGCGCTTCGGCATGCGCTTCGAGGCCTTCAGCTGCCGGCAACCCGTGTTCGGCCCTGCCACCTGCGAATGCAAAGACGATCAAATCCTTCGCCTGCCTTGCTTCGTTGGGCTCCTGCTTCGCCCGGAAGGGCATGAGGTTTGCCGTCTGGGTAACTGTCCAATCGTCCGCAACGGTCCAGCCATCGTGCATTAAGAGATGGAACGGCACAAAATGAAGTGGACCATTCGGCCAGATGATTAAGTGTCGCTTTCCCTCGGAGAGCCAGCGTGTCGTTGATCTTAGGAATCCGGCGCACAAGGCGTGCGCTTCACCCTTAAGGCGGTCTTCTGCCTCCGGAGCCAATCGGCGATGGAGTGGATCCTCGAGGACGGCGTGACGAAGAACGTCCACTTCTGCAATAGCCGGCGACGCCATCAGAACTTGGTCGCCTCGCCGGAGCTCTAGAAGACCTCCGGGAGCGTTTACTCCTGTCGACGTTCGGAAATCTATTCCCTCGCGAGTTACTGCCAGCCCTTGAACTGCCGCCAACGGCCTCGGTTGGGAAGGATGATGCGACTCCCCCAAGAAGAGTGAAATCAATACGGCGTCGGCAGGAATTGCAGCTTGAATATCCTCGACATCAGGAAGGGACAATTGGGATGCCTCGACGTCCGCGTAGAGATGATTGGTAATCTCTTGGTCGGCTTTTCGCTGAAGATTCCGGTGTCGGGTGTAGGGATCGCTTACGTCCTCTGCTTCATGGCTTCCCGCGTAGAAGAACGCGACTGTTTCCGCGCCGTATGGCATTTCCGGCTCCAGCATAGGCCCCGGAATGTCCTGTTCGGATTGCCAAACCTCTCTAAGCAGAGGCTCGATCGTCTCAGGAAGCGTTCGACCCTGATTTTCACGCAATACTGAGCTGAAGTTTGCCCCTTTTGACGCTTCGTGAAGAGCCAACATCGTATTTATCTCTACTCTTGTATCACTCAGCACGAACGCTATTCTTCGATACAGCTTGTATGTAGCCTCCTGTACTGGCTCCTCGGCGTTCTGCCCTATCGTTGCGGCGGCAAGGAGGACATATCTTGCGGCCTCGGCAGCGGCTAGGTATTCGCGGCATGATGCGACTACATCCACAGCTTCATTGAGGCGACGGAGTGCGCGATCAAATTCGCTGTGCTGCGCGTATTTCAATGCAGTCCCGCTTAGACGCTTCGCCCTCGCGGGATAACCGAACCCGATCAACTTGACCTCCGAAAGCGTAGGCTGGTCAATCTTCGGCCAACGCGACAGCGCGCGTCAATGGACGCCGCGGTACCGCTGCAGCTCGCGAGCCTCACTGGCGGTGGTCGATCGAGTCACTGCGCGCGGCAGTCGACTTGCCGCTGAGCTGCGAGAACTACACCGTTGAAGTCAGCGGGGCGCCGAAGGCGGATGCAATGCGGTGTGTAACTGCGTAGTCATCCGCACCAGCGCTCGGTCGCTGGCTCAGGCAACAGGCGCACCTGAGGTCAAAAGCGGCACCCGCGCTGTTCCGCGGCGCAGCGGCCAGCCGTCATGCGCGACGCTCCGCGCCAGTCGCATCGGCTGAGTTAGGTCGGCGGCGCGTTAGGAACTCCGTTCTGTCGCCAACATCAGTGGACAGATGGCGAGGGCCTGCGCCTTCTCTGGGCGGTCCTCCACTCCACGAGTAGGTAGTTGTACTTCGAAATGTTGCAGCTCTTGCAGGCCGGCATGATGTTTCAGATGGCGTGCCGGCCGCCTCGCGCAAGCGGGACAACATGGTCCTTTTCGAGCTCACTAGCGCGGACGCCACAGTAAGCGCAGCGGTAATAGTATTGGCGTAGCAGCTTCTGCCACTCCACGTTTCCGAACGGGACGAAGCCAGGGTTATTCAGTATCCACTCGACGCGGCGATCGGCTTGATCCCGCCTGCGGTGCGGGTTTTCTTTCCGCCACCGGACGGCGTACTTCGCCGCGCTTCTGCGTGGAGTTGGTAGTAGGCCTTGCCGTCGGCCCGCCGCTTCGCGGCCTCTTTGGGATAGCGCGCTCGGTCCCTAACCCGAAGGATGTGTGTCCTTGTGGCAAATTGCCGTCACGACGACAGAGTCAATGCACGCGCCACGATGACCGTGTGAATATCTCTCGTGTTGGGCTCCGGACACAACCTCATCGCATCCGTGCGTTATTCAACGTAATGGTGGTCAGGCATGCCTGACCACCACAAACACTCATCAGTGGCATGGTCAAAACCGGTCATCCCGGTTCGGCGGTGGACGCCATGACCGACCACACTCCCCCGGCGGTCATACCGCCGGTCATCCCCACTCGCCGCACAGAGGCGCCGTCCTGGAATCAGCGCGGCGCCCTGGCCGCGCGCCCTCCTCTACCGCTGTTGAAGCTGTCGACGAAGCGGATCGGCACGGCCGTGTACGGCCTGTGCACCCTGGACGCCGGCGGTCGCATCGCCGACAAGGCGATCCTCACTGCTCTGGGCTGGGAGCCGCAGCAGCGTTTGGAGATCCGGGTCAGCCGTGGCCTGGTCGGCATCTACGCCGACAGCCGGGGCATCTTCACGGTGAAATCCAACCGTCTCCTGTATCTGCCTCTCGCTGCCCGGCGGTGGTGCGAGCTCGGGGCAGGAAGCCGGGTGCTGCTGGCCGCCTATCCGGAGGGTGGCCTGCTGCTGGTACATCCGCCCACCGTGCTGGATGAGGTTGTCGCTCAGGTCTTCGACTCGGTGTGGGGAGCTGAGGGCTGATGGGCGAGCCAACTCTCGATCAATCCACCGTCGAGGCCGCACGGATGCTGTTGGAACGCATGGGTATCTCGCCCAGCGATCTGGTGGCCGGCGCACCGGTGCGCCCCACGGCTCCAACGTTCGCCGATTACGTGCCCATTGTCTCGGCCTCGGTGACGCCTGGCCTGCGCAAGGCGTACGGGACGTACTGGAACCGGGCCGTCGAGCGCTGGGGTGACCGGCGCATCGATCAGATCAACCCGTCGGAGATCCGTTCCCTGATCGCCGACGTCAAGGCCAACCGCGTGCAGCGACGCAACGGCCGCGGCGGCCGCAGCGCCGAGGAGCACGTCATCTCCTCGCTGCGATGCCTATACCGGCGAGCGACCGCTGACGGCTTCATCACCGAGGCAGAGAATTCGGCGCTGAAGGTCGCGAAGCCGAAGCGGTTAACCTCCACCCGCCGAGCACTTCCCGACAGCCGCCTGTCCGAGATTTACGAGGTGGCGGTTAGCAGCGGTGATGATCCTGAACTCGACGGCTTGCTGATTCGGCTGCATGTCGAGACCGCGTGCCGTCGGGGTGGGGCGCTGGCGTTGCGTCCGGTCGACCTGGATGAGAAGCAGTGCCTGATCTTGCTGCGAGAGAAAGGCGGGACGTTCCGGTGGCAGCCCGTGTCGCCGACGCTCATGGGCTATCTGCACGCACATGCCCTGGAACGAAAGGCGCCGCCGAACGCACAGCTGCTGCGGTACCGCAACGGTGAGCCGATCACGTACCGGCGCTACGACCACCTGTGGGTGCGACTCGGGCTCCGGCTGCCCTGGGTCGCGACCCAGCAGATCAGCGCGCATTGGCTGCGGCACACAACGATCACCTGGGTCGAGCGGAACTTCGGCTACGCGGTCGCGCGCGCCTACGCCGGGCACGCCGAGACGACCGGCAGCGACGTCGGCGCCACCGCGGGCTACGTGAAGGCGAGCATGCACGAACTCGCGAACGCGTTGGCGGCGTTGACGGGCGAGGCGCATCCGCTCGGGTCCGCGCCGCGATAGGACGACGTTGGGACGGCCGGCCCGCGTGGTTGGCCGGCCGTCCACGCGGGCCGGACACGCCAAAGTACGACCGACTTCGCCTCGTCCGGTTATCCGCGGCGATGCGCCGGGATAGCGCGGTCGCGCGCAACGCGCCGCTTGATCCGCTCCAGCTCACCGTCGACCCGACGATCCAGAGGCTCAACCTCATGCCTTTTCAGAAGTGCCAGCAGCTGGCTGTGCGTGAAGGAGCGGCGCCGGGCAAGGTGCACGTGCTCCACGCGTTCAGTGCGGCATTCGTCAGCAAGCCATCGCGACGAAACACCGAGAAGCTTCGCCGCCTCGTCGACGGTGTACTTCAGCTTTTGCGCGGGAGCAGGCGACGAAGTCAGGCCAGTCATCATCGCGCTGTTCGCAAGGCACGCTCGCAAGAACTTTTCGAGATCGCTGATGCCGAGCTCGGCCGCGAGTTTGTGAACGCTCTCGTCGCGCCGACGTTCGCGGTTTTCCAACAGATCACCTTTGATAGTGGGACCGGATCACGTCATGGCCCAACGATCGACGAACTAGAATGGTTGCTGGTCAGGCACCCACCCTGACCCCCACACTGCCAGTGTGGTGCGCTGACTTCCGATCGCCAACGGCCGCACCCGTCACATGGATCTTACGGCGCGCAGGCACGTACGGCCGAGGCAGCGCCTCCACTCCTCCGGCCGGGTGAAGGCGCAGCACCTCAAGGCGTTTGCTCAGTCCTTCGGCCGGAGTGGCTTTCGGAGAGCCTGGGCGCGGACCTTCACGCGGAACTCTTCGTCGATTCGCGCCTCCTCGTGTTTGACCTCGGGCTCGGAATCTTCGTCGTTGTCTGCGCAATGTTCGGCGTACAGGAGGCGGCATCCACGGATGCCGGCCGTCAGCGATTCGAGCAAGCTCGGCGCCGGCCGGGCGACTTCCAGCACGGTGATATCGATGAACGGCGACGGGGAGTCCAGCGCGTACTTGACGAACTGCGCCATTTTGATGGTCGCGATGGTGCCGTGGGCGAGAAGGCGGGCTTCGCTGATCATGTCGACGGCGACATCATGCACGGACTCGCCGGTCTCGAGTCGTTGGAGGAGTTCGTTCGCAGCCGCGTACTCGCCTGGCTGAATGTTGTCGGCCTCCGCGAGCACTTTGCGGGTGGGAATGCGGGCCATACGGGCGACGACGTCGGCGGCCGTTTTGAGCCAGTGGGCGGCGGCTACAGCGGCCGCGGTGGGCTCGACGGTGAGGATTCGGGTGAGGTCTACCAGGGCGTCCTGGGTTAGTAGGTCGTTGGCGGCGGTGATGTGGGCTTGCAGCGCGTCCGGGGTGCTCAGCAATGCTGCTTGGGCGGCCCGGCCGCTCAAGTCGCCGCTGGTGGCTTGGACGACGGACTCGATCTCCTCTGTGAGGTCGGCGATGACCGCTTGCTTGAACTGCTCGTCGCCGATGTCGGCCACCGCTCGTCCGGCGGCGTGCGCGATTTCCAGGAGCGGGTCGTAGTGGCTGTGGACCTGACCGGTCTCGTCGGGGAGGTCCGGACGTTCGACAGCGGCGGCCGCGCGTTTGAATCTGGCCCTCGACAGCCGACAACGTGGGCCGGCTGTCGGGGCTGTCTCGGCGTCGGATTGGCTGGTGTAGTGGAACCACAGCACCTGCGACAGCCACGTCAGTCTTTCGGCCGCAGCGAGTTGCTCCTCAGGCTCTGCCGTCGCCGGGAACTGCGCGACGGTGGCCGCCCGGTCGCCGAGGGCTGTTGGCCACATGCTGATCAGGGTGCGGTTTCGATCGTCTACGGCATATCGCGTCATCCGCGAACCTCCCGGGAGAAACGGAGGGCGCGATCGCCACGGTCGGCCCCGCCTCGAACGCTGGTGCCTACTCGCAGCGGAGCCCCATGACACTGATCGCGCTTGGACAGGCCCATGCTGCCGCTCGATCCCTGGGGCCCGGAAGTTGTCCGCCGTTGTCTCCAGTTGTCCCGCCGCCCAAGGATGCCGGCAGCGGCCTGTGAAAAGCGAGTCGAGGCAAGCCGATGGGGTTAACGGCGGACAACCTCAGACAACTGCCGGCCGGCCGGTGCAGCGGGTTTTCTTGTCGGATGGATCGCAACCGTAATGATCCACCGGCGGCCCGCAGCTCGAGCCGAGTCGCGCCAGCGTCCCAACGAGGGTCTCGCGATGTCGCCGCTTCGGCCGTTGCCGCGCTGCCGCTTCCGGGACTTGTCAGACCAACACGGATGCAGTCGACAGTGCACTACGCGTTGACCGCCTGCGATCGGCAAGGTCGTCTCGCCGATCGGTCGGCAATCAACGCCCTGGGCTGGGAACCTCATCAGCGCGTCGCGATCGAGGTAGGCGCCCAGCGGATCCTTGTCCAGCCAGACGACAGCGCCAGGCAGGCTCTCACTAGGGAAGGATTTCTCCGGTTGCCCGCAGCGGTTCGGCATCGCTATGGCATGCGCGCCGGCGATCGGCTTCTGCTGGCGGCCGTTCCGGATCAGAACGCTCTTCTCATCTGCTTCGCCGCCATCTTGGACGACCTGCTGGCGCAAGCGTTCGGGAGTCTCGTGTGAGCGTCTCAGAGCCTTCCGCCGGCTCGGAGCTGCATGCTGTCCGGCTTCTGCTCGACCGGCTCGGTCTAACGCCCGAGCAGTTGTTCACCCAGACGCCACGACCAACCGCCGTGCCCACCTTCGACGAGTACATCGCGAAGGTCTCGATGGCCGTCTCCGACGGAACGCGCCGCCTCTACGACACGTATTGGCGGAAGATCGGCGCCGAATGGGGAAGCCGCCGCATCGACGAGCCCACCCCACTCGAGATCAAGCAGCTCGCCGAGCGTGTCAAGCAGAACGTCGTAATTCGTCGCAACACGCGCGGCGGCCGCAGTGCGGCGGAGCACCTCATCTCGGCCATCCGCTGCCTCTACCAGCAGGCGGTGGCCGATCGGCTCATCAGCGCGGCAGACGATCCTGCCGCTCGCGTGCCGAAGCCACGGCGTCTGGCCAGCACCCGCCGTGCTCTGCCCGATGGCCGGCTCGCCGAGATCGTCGAGGTTCCTGGATCGACGGGTAACGACCCGCATTTGGACGCCCTGATCCTGCGACTGCACCTCGAAACAGCGTGCCGGCGCGGTGGCGCCCTCGCGCTGCGGCTTACAGATCTTGACCCGGCTCAGAGCTTGATTCGCCTGCGGGAGAAGGGCGAAACCGTTCGCTGGCAGCCCGTCACTCCGACTTTGATGCAGGCGCTGCTGGACCATTGCAGCGATCGAGGCGGACACGAACCAACCGATCAGGTTCTGCGCTACCGCAACGGGCGGCCGATTACCCGGAGACGCTACGACTACCTCTGGGAGCGCCTTGGCCGACATTTGCCCTGGGTGGCCACTCAGCAGGTCAGCATCCACTGGCTGCGCCACACGACCTTGACCTGGGTCGAACGCCACTTCGGCTATGCGGTTGCCCGCGCCTACGCCGGCCACAACACCGGCCGCGACATCGGTGTCACCGCCACCTATGTGCGCGCCGACATTCAGGAAGTGGCCGAAGCCCTCGCTGCTCTGACCGGTGAGCCGCATCCACTTGGCCGCAGCGCCGACTCGGCCAGCGGGGAAATCATGGTTCCCGAGGGTTCCTCGATGGTCAGTGGCCCAGGCGCGAACTGACGGGCGAGCGAACTCGCGTTATGGACTGCCCGGCTACAGGCGGAACGTTGACACCAGGCTGCTCAGTTCGGTCGACATCCGGGCCAGCTCCGCGTTGGCTTGCTGCGTCTCGGCCACGCCCTGGCTCGTCATCCGGGCCGCCTCGGCCACACCGGTGATGTTCTGCGCGATCTCGCCAGTGCCGCCGGACGCCTCGGCCACGCTGCGGTTCATCTCGGCCGTGGTCGCGGTCTGCTCCTCCACCGCCGACGCGATGGTCGTCTGGAACTCGCTGATCCGCCCGATCACCAGAGAGATCTCCTCGATCGCCGCCACCGCGCCGCTGGTGTCGGCCTGGATCGCCTCGACCCGCCGGGAGATGTCCTCGGTCGCCCGCGCGGTCTCCTGAGCCAGGTCCTTCACCTCGGAGGCGACCACCGCGAAGCCCTTGCCCATCTCACCGGCCCGCGCCGCCTCGATCGTCGCGTTCAGCGCCAGCAGGTTCGTCTGCTCCGCGATCGCCGTGATCGTCTTGATGACGTTGCCGATCTCGGCCGACGAATCCCCGAGCTTGTTCATCGTCGCCGACGTCGCCGCCGTCACGGTGACCGCCTCCGAGGCGACCCGCGCCGCCTCCGCCGCGTTCTGCGAGATCTCCCGGATCGACGCGCCCATCTCCTCGCTACCGGCCGACACAGTCTCCACACTGCGCGACACCTGCTCGGCGGCGGCCGACACCGCCTGCGCCTGCACCGAGGCCTGCTCGGCCGACGCCGCGATCTGCGCCGACGTGCCGGTCATCTGCTCCGACGCCCCCGCCAGCGAAGCGGCCGAACCCTCGATGGTCGCGATCGTTGTGCGCAGCCGCCCCATCGCGGCGTCCAGCGAACGGCCCATCCGGCCCGGCTCATCGCGGGTGTCCAGGCCGGTGGTGCGGGTCAGATCGCCGTCGGCGAGGCCGTCACAGACGTACGTGACCCTGGTCAGCGATTGCACAATCTTGCGGGCCACCAGGAAACCGAGCAGCAGAGCCAGCGCCAGCCCGATGACCAAGACGATGATCGAGGTGGTACGGCTGGACTCGTAGCCCGACCTGGCACTGCCGGCGTTGTTGGCCGCGTCGGCGGTCTCGAGTTCGTCGAGGGTGGTGAGCTGCTCGTAGATCGAGTTCAGGAGCGGTAGTGTCTCGTTCGCACGGACCGAGATCCAGGTCTTCAGATCGTTCTTTTCGCCGGCGGGCAGCAGTTTGCTGGTGACCAGTCCCGTGTAGGTGTTCCAGGTCTTCTCCAGCTGGTCGATCAGGTCGGTGCTCGCCGCCGGCATGCTGTTGCGGTACGCCGTCAGCGCCGTCTGGGCGTCGGCGATGTCGGCCTTGACGTCGTCGGTGAACGTCTTCGTCGTCTCCGGGGTCAGTGACAGCGCCTGATTCGCCGCGTCGGACCGGGTCTTGGTCATGATGAACTTCATCTGACCGATCGCCTTGATGCTGGCGACGTTGGTGCGATAGATCAGCTGAGCGGAGTCGCTGGCCCGGCTGAGCGAGACCAGGCCGACGATGCCGACGATCAGCGCTACCAGGGCCGCGGTCGCGACTGATGCGATCACCTTCGCGCTGACGCTCAGGTCGGCGAGGGACGTTCGGCGAGGCGCGCCGTCGGAGGGCACACCGATCCCGGTGGAAAGGCTCATCGAGCTCATGGTCTCCTCTTCCGGATGATCGGAATCAGGGCTTGTGGCAGGCCACCGCCGACTTCACTATGCGAGTGTTCGAGGCTGGTGTTCGGCGCATTCGACAAATTCGTCGCGGCCAGTACGGTTTGTCATCGACCTCGGCCGGCCGTGCCAGGCGGTCTGCCGAGATTCCGTGCCACGTCAGCTGCTGGTGGCTAGCGTGGGGCTGTGGCAGTCGACCGGGCACACCAGCTCGCCGTGCTCATGCAGGTCAGAGCCGCGGTCTCGGCGGCCTTCGGTGATCTACAGGTGATCCTCCTGCGCGAGCTCGCGGCCCGGCTGAGGGCCGGCGACGATCAGGCCGATCGGTCGCTGCCCGTCGAAGCGACGACCGACCAACTCGAGGCGGCTGTCCGCGAGGCGCAAGCCGGTCTCGACAAAGTCAGGCGCAACGACCCTTCCTCGGAGAACCCCTGACCCCGCGCTGCTCCGGCGGCGGCTGCTAGGTTGATCTCGGGTGTGCCGGGAAGTCTGGTCGGCGGTCGATGACGTCTGGACGGGAACCGGGGGCACGCGGTGAGCACGATCGCCTGGGTCGCGGTGGTGGTGTTCGCCGGCGCCTACGTGCTGATCGCCACCGAGAAGATCAACCGGGTCGCCGTGGCCTTGGGCGGCGCGGCGATCATGTTGGCACTGGGCGCCACCGACGCCGAGCACGCGTTCTTCTCCGAAGACGCCGGCATCGACTGGAACGTCATCTTCCTGCTGCTCGGCATGATGCTCATCGTCGGCGTGCTCAAACGCACCGGCCTGTTCGAGTTCGTGGCGATCTGGTCGGCCAAGAAGGCCCGCGCCCGCCCGTTCCCCATCATGGTCATCCTGGTCGTCGTCACCGGCGTCGTCTCGGCCGCGCTCGACAACGTCACCACCGTGCTGCTGGTCGCCCCGGTCACCCTGCTCGTGTGCGACCGCCTCGGCGTACCACCGATCCCATTCCTGATCGCCGAGGTCTTCGCCTCCAACATCGGCGGCGCCGGAACCCTGGTCGGCGACCCGCCCAACATCATCATCGCCAGCCGCTCCGGGCTGACCTTCAACGAATTCCTCAGCGTGCTCGCGCCGTTCGTGCTCATCGTCCTGGTCGTTCTGCTGGCCCTGTGCCGGATTATGTTCCGCACGGCTTTCCGGTACGACGCCGAACGCGCCGCCAAGGTGATGGCGCTGCGGGAGCGCGACGCCATCCGCGACCCCCGCCTGGCCGTGCTCAGCCTCAGTGTGCTCGGCGCCGTGCTCGTGGCGTTCACCCTGCACACCGTCCTCGGGCTCGAGCCCTCCGTCGTGGCGCTGCTCGGCGGGCTACTGCTGCTCGCCCTCTCCCGCGTCGACGCCAACGAGGTGGCCCGCGAGGTCGAATGGCCGACGCTCATCTTCTTCGCCGGCCTGTTCGTCATGGTCGGCGCCCTGGTCGCCACCGGCGTCATCGACGAACTCGCCCACGCTGCCACCGGCGCCGTCGAAGGCAAGCTCTGGCCCGCCACGCTTCTGCTGCTCTGGGCGTCGGCCGGGCTCTCGGCGATCGTCGACAACATTCCATACGTCGCCACGATGAGCCCCATCGTCAGCGAACTGGTCGACGCCTCCGGCGGCAACGACCACGCCCAGGTCCTCTGGTGGGCCCTGGCCATCGGCGCCGACCTCGGCGGCAACGCCACCGCCGTCGGCGCCTCGGCCAACGTCGTCGTCCTCGGCCTCGCCCAGCGCGCCGGCCACCGGATCACCTTCTGGGGCTTCACCAAGTACGGGCTGATCGTCACCGCGATCTCGGTGGCGCTCGCCGTGCCCTACCTCTGGCTGAGGTTCTTCTAGGTTCCCAGCATCCGGTCGAGCAGCCCGTCAAGAGTGATCACACCGGTCATCACGCCGGACTCGTCGACCACCGCGACCAGCGGCACGTTGGACCGGGCCATCACCGACGCCACCTCGAGAACCGTCGCGTCGCCGCGCACCGCGGGAAGCTCCGGGCGCTTCTTCGGCAACAGGTCGGCCACCGTGCGGTCGCCGATGCCGTCGAGGATGACGTCGGCCGCGCCCTCGTCGATCACACGGGCCAGCGCCGGATCGTCCTGGCAGTACGACGGCAGCGCCATCCGCAGCACCTGCGTACCGGCCAGTACGGTCAGTGGCCGCCCCCGGCCGTCGACCACGACCAGTCCCGGCAGGTCCTGCGCGGCCAGCACCCGCACGGCCTCACGGGCCGGGAGATCCTCGCCCACCGTGCTCATCGAGATCGCCACGTCGCGCGCGTGCACATCCGCCTCCTCACACCGGAACTCACGATACGCGGGCGCGCCTCAGCGGGGCTTCGCCGAGCGGATGGTGCGGCGCAGCACCCCGTGCCAGGCCGGCACGTCCGCCTCGTCGTCGAAGAACCGCGCGACCACCACGTCGGTCGAGGAGTGCAGCACGATCGACAGGACGATGGTCAGCGCGACCAGATGGAAGATCTCGTCGGCGGCGGTGATGCCGGACTCGAGCACGAGCAGCCCGTAGACGACCGAGGCGAAGCCCTTCGGGCCGAACCACATCGCCGCCGCCTGTTCCTTGACGTCCAGGCCGGAACGCAGGAACGACAGCCACAGCGCGACGGGCCGCGCTACGAAGATGGCCAGGACCGCGAACACCCACCCGGTCCAGGAGATCTCGGCGAGGAACTCCAGCGAGATCAGCGCACCGAAGACCAGCAGGGCGGCGAGTTTGAACAGTTCGGCGATGTTCTCACCGAAGTGCTCGAACGCCGCCCGTTGCCGTGGTCCGAAGGTCGCCACCGTGATGCCGGCCGCGAACGCCGCCAGGAACAGGTTCGCGTGCGACACCTGGGCCACTGCCAGGACCAGCAAGCCGATCGCGAATCCGTTGAGCGGCTCGTAAGCCGGCGACGCGGAGAAGAACCGGCTGCGCTCGAGCAGGATCGCCGCTACTGGGATCATCACTCCGATCAGCAGGCCCAGGAAGATCTCCAGTGCCAGCTCACCCAGATGCAGGTCGCCGGAGCCCGAGGCCACGGCCAGGAAGACGATCACGAACGGCAGCGCCAGCCCGTCGTTGACCCCGGACTCGACGTTGAGCAGGTGCCGCAGCCGGGCCGGGACCTTGTCGTTGCCGACCAGTGCGGACGCGAACACCGGGTCGGTCGGCGCGAGGATCGCCCCGATCAGCAGCGACTCCGCCCATCCGAGCCCGACCAGATAATGGGCGGCGACCGCCGTCACCAGCAGGGTGAGCGGCAATCCCCAGCCGAGAGCGCGGCCGGGGAGCTGCCACGCGGAGCGCAGGTCGGCCCAGCCGACACGCATGCCGTCGGTGAACAGCACCGCAAACAGCGCCAGTTCCGCCAGCGTGGACACGATCGGTGAGTCCGCCTGGACGTCGATGACGCCTGTCGTCTCGGGACCGAGCACGAAACCGGCGACCAGGAACAGCACGGCGGTGGACAGAATCGTCCGCTTCGCCAGCGCCGACACCAGGACGGCGATCAACAGGACTAACGCGAAAGCGAGAAGCAGCATGTCAGCCCTGGTAGACGTCGGGGATGTCGTCGCGGTTGCTGTCGACCTGCTCGGCCTCGTACATCCGCCGGTAGGTGCGGTTGCGCAGGCGCAGGACGACGGTGGCGAGCAGGGCCGCGGCGAGTGAGCCGGCGAGTACGGCGACCTTGACGTGGGCGTCGCGCTCGGTGCCCGCACCGAAGGCGAGCTCGCCGATGAGCAGGGAGACGGTGAAGCCGATGCCGGCCAGCACGGCCAGGCCGGTCACGTCGATCCAGGCCAGGCCCGCGTCGATCCGGGCTCGGGTGAAACGGGCGGTCAGCCAGGTCGCGGCCACGATGCCGATCGGTTTGCCGAGGATCAGACCGGCCATGACGCCGATCGCCACCGGGTCGGTCAGCGCCGAGGAAAGCCCGTCGAGGCCGCCGATCGTCACCCCGGCCGACATCAACGCGAAGATCGGCACGGCGACGCCGGCCGACAGCGGCCGGAAGCGGTGTTCGAAGTGCTCGGCCAGCCCTGGCCCGTCGCCGCCGTCGCGGCGCAGCACCGGCACGGCGAAGCCGAGCAGCACCCCGGCCACGGTGGCGTGCACCCCGGAGGCGTGCATCAGCGCCCACGTCGCGAAGGCCAGCGGCAACAACAGCCACCAGGCCCGGACCCGGCGCTGCACCAACACCGCGAACAGGGCCAGCGGCACCAGCATGCCCAACAGCGGCCGCACCGACAGATGATCGGTGTAGAACACCGCGATGATCCCGATGGCCAGCAGATCGTCGACCACCGCGAGGGTCAGCAGGAACGTGCGCAGCGCCGACGGCAGCCACCGGCCGACGACCGCGAGCACCGCCAGCGCGAACGCGATGTCGGTGGCCGTCGGGACCGCCCACCCCTCAGTGGCGCCGCCGGCGTTGACGACCAGGTAGATCAGGGCGGGTACGAGCACACCACCCAACGCGGCCGCGACCGGCACCGCGGCCCGCCGCGGATCCCGCAGATCACCGGCGACGAACTCCCGTTTGAGCTCGAGACCGGCCACGAAGAAGAAGATCGCCAACAGCCCGTCGGCCGACCATTTGCCCAGGGACAGGTCGAGGTGCAAAGCCTCGGGACCGACAGTGAAATTGAGTAGCGCCTCGTAGCGGTCGGCCCACGGCGAGTTGGCCCAGATCAGAGCGATCACCGCGCCGGCCAGCAGCAGAACTCCGCCGATGGTCTCCTTGCGCAGGATGTCGGCGATCCGCCTCGCCTCAGGCCAGGACCCTCGGCCGAAGATGGTGGGCACGCGCTGCGGCGGCTGTGTCACAGGAATCCTTTCGGGGTCGGTTCAGCCCATCGCCGACCAGGCTTCCCGGCACACCGCGTCCCACCCTACCGGTAGTTCGAGCCCGGCGCGGCGTGGGCGAGACTCCGGTATCCGGCGCCCAGTGCCACCGCGAACACGATCACCGGTGTGTACGACCAGGGGTCGACTCCGGACTCCCGCCCGAGGACGGCCCCGAACACCACCACAGCCATCAGACACATTGCCACACGCGCCTGCCAGCGGGTGAACAGCGCGCTGAGCAGACCGACGACGATGGCCAGAACAACGGCACGGCCGGCCGGGCGCCCCGGCGAGACGACCACGATCTCGGCGAACGAGACCAACGTCAATCCCGTCGCCCCCGCCATAGTTTCCCTGATCAAGGCGGCGCCGGCTTCGGTAGTCGTCTCCCAGGTGCTTCTCATGCGGATCGTCCTGTCGGCGGAAAGGGCCGTACCGGCCACCACGTCAGTCCACTCCGGTCTATGTCATCCGCGCAAGCGAGAGCGGACCGGCTTCCACCTTCGTGCCCCCTGGGAGTACGGTGAGCAGCAGGTGTGCCGGGAAGCCTGGTCGGCGGTCATTCATCCACGCCGACCGGAAGGCCTCCCACGATGACCGATATTGCGCTGCGCGCTGTTCACCTCACCAAACGATACGGCCGCCTCACCGCGCTCGATGACCTGAACCTGGACGTCATCCGGGGCGAGGTGTTCGGTTTCCTCGGGCCCAACGGAGCCGGCAAGTCGACCACGATCCGGCTGCTGCTCGGCCTGGCCCGGCCCAGCAGCGGGCACGCCGAGGTGTTCGGCGTCGCTGCCGCCGACGTGACGCGGGCGCACCGCTTGCTGGCCTACGTGCCGGCCGATGTGGCGCTGTGGCCCCACATGACCGGCGCCGAGATCCTGCACCTGCAAGCCCGCACGGGACCCGGCACCGACCTGGCCTACCGCGACGAGCTCGTCGACCGGTTCGAGCTCGACCCTTCGAAGCCGGCCCGCACGTATTCGACCGGCAACCGGCAGAAGGTCGCCCTGATCGCCGCCTTCGCCACCCGGGCGCCCCTGCTGGTGCTCGACGAGCCCACCAGCGGACTCGACCCGCTGATGGAGCGCGAGTTCCGCACCGCTGTTCGCAGCGCCCGCGACCGCGGCCAGACGGTGTTCCTCAGCTCTCACCAACTCGCCGAGGTGGAGGCCGTCTGCGACCGGGTCGCCATCCTGCGCGCCGGCCACCTCGCTGACGTCGCCACCATGAGCGGGCTGCGGGCCCTGCACCGGTCCGAGGTCACCGTCTCGTACACCGGTCCCGCCCCGGCGCTGGCCGTCGTGCCGGGCGTGGAGGCGATCACGGAGACCGGCGAAGGACAGTTGCGCTTCACCCTGACCGGCCCGCCCGCGCCCGCCCTGCGGTCGCTCGCGGCGGCCGGCGTCACCGCGCTGGCCGTACGGGAGCCCAGTCTCGAGGAAGTGTTCCTCGACTACTACGGGACGGAGAACGGCCGATGACCAGCGTCGCCGTGGCCGGCCGGCCCGGCCGGGCGGTGTCCCAGCTGGCCATCCGGCAGATCCGGCGCGGCGGCCTCATCGTCGCCGTTCTGGCCGGCGGCATGACCGCGATCGTCGCGGCCACCTTCGACCAGGTGATGGCCGACCCGGCCGCCGCCGGCAGCCTGCAAGCGCTGGCCTCCAACCCGGCCATCCGCACTCTGTTCGGCGATCCGATCGGTCTCGACACCGCCGGCGGGTTCACCGTGTGGCGAGTCGGCACGGTCACCACCGTGCTGCTGGGTGCGTGGGCGATCCTCGCGACCACCCGCACCACCCGCGGCGAGGAGGAAGGTGGCCGGTGGGACCTCCTGCTGTCCGGCCGCATCACGCTCACCGGCGCACTGGCCCGGCACCTGGCCGCCGTGATGGCCATCGCGGTCGCCACCGCCGTCGGGATCACCGGCGCGCTGATCGCGTCCGGCACCCCGGCACCTGGGGCGCTGATCCACGGGATGGGCACCGGACTGGCCGGGTTGTTCTTCGGCGCGACCGCGGCGCTCGCCGCGCAGATCTTCCCCACCCGCACACCGGCCACCGGCACCGCGGTCGCCGTCCTCGCCGTCACGCTGCTGGCCCGCATGATCGGCGACGGTGTTCCCGCCCTGGGCTGGCTGCGCTGGCTGTCCCCGTTCGGGCTGATGGCACTGTCCGAGCCCTACGTGCACAACCGTGCCGTACCGTTGCTGGTCCTGCTCGCCGCCGCAGCGACGGTGACCGTGGCGGTGCCGCTGGCTGCGGCCCGGCGTGACGTTCGCGGCGGGCTCGTCGCCCCGCCGACCGGACGCCCGGCCCGTCTGCGCCTACTCGACAACGTCGAAGCCTTCGCGATCCGCAGGGTGCTGCGGCCACTGACCGGCTGGGCCCTCGGAATCGGCGCGTACTTCCTGCTCATCGGCCTGACCGCGACGTCGGTGACGGAATTCCTGGCCGGCAACCCCGCCCTGGCCGGCCAGGCAGCTGAGGCGGGATTCGCCGATCTCGGCAGCGTCGCCGGGTTCGCCGCGACGCTGTTCGCGCTGCTCGCCATGCCCGTCGGCGGCTTCGCCACCGTCCGGCTGAGCGCCTTCGTCGCGGCCGAGACCGACCAGCGGCTGGCCCTGCTTGCCGCCCAGCCGATCAGCCGGGCCCGGCTGCTGGGCGCGGAGACCGCCGCCACGGCGGCCGCCGCCGTCCTTCTGATCAGCGTCGCCGGGCTCACCACCTGGGCCGGCGTCGCCCTGACAGGCGGCCACCTCGCCCTGACGGCGGCACTGCACGGCGTGTGGAACACCTTCCCGGTCGTCCTGCTCAGCCTCGGCGCTGCCGTCCTCGCCACCGGCTGGGCACCCCGCTGGACCGGCGTCCTCGGCGCGCTACCCGCCATCGGCGGATTCCTGCTGCTCGTCATCGCCGACAGCGTCGCCGCGCCGGCATGGGTGAAGAGCCTTTCCCCGTACTCGCACCTCGCACCTGTGCCACTGGCCGGCGCCGACTGGGCCGCCACCGCCGTCATGCTCGCCCTGACAGCTGTCCTGACCGTCGCCGGTCTCGCCGGATACCGACAGCGGGACCTACGGTCCTGACAGCGACGCCACAGCGATCTTCGTCGCTTCCGCCTGTTCCCAATGGCAAGGGACCAGTACGGTGCTCGCAGGTGTGCCGGGAAGCCTGGTCGGCGATGGATGAACCCTGTCCTGCCGCGAAAGGGCTGCGACGATGAGTGTTTCCGCGTTGGTGCGCCGCATCTCCGACGGCGGCCAGGCGCCGCGTACGGAACGGACCCTGCGCCTCGACCGCCGCATCCGCACCGTTCTGGTCACCGAGACCCGGGGCGCGGCCGCATTGCTGGCCGCGACCGTTCTGGCGCTGGTCTGGGCCAACCTGCCCGGCGACAGCTACGAGACGCTGTGGCACACGGAGTTCGGCGTCGGGCTCGGCGGCGCCGCGATCACCGAGGATCTACGGCACTGGATCAACGACGGCCTCATGGTGTTCTTCTTCCTGCTCGCCGGCATGGAGATCCGCCGCGAGCTGAGCTTCGGCGACCTGCGCGACCGGCGGGCGGCGACGGTGCCCATCCTGGCCGCCGTGGGTGGGATGGTCGTCCCGGCGGTCATCTTCGCCGTCCTCACCGCGGGCACCTCGGCCCAGCACGCGTGGGGCATGGCCATGGCCACCGACATCGCCTTCGCCCTGGGCGTGCTGGCGCTGGTCGGCCCGCGCTGCCCGGCCAACGTCCGGGTCTTCCTGCTCACCCTCGCGGTGGTCGACGACATCGGGGCAATCCTGGTCATCGCGGTCGTCTACACCGAGGCGATCCATCCGGTGCCGCTGCTGGTCGCGGCGGTCCTGCTCGGTGTGGCACTGGCCATGCGCGCCGCCGGCGTCTGGCGGGCCACGCCGTACTTCGTCGTCGGCGTCGCCCTCTGGGTGGCCACCGTCGAGTCCGGGCTGCACCCGACCATCGTGGGTGTGGTCTTCGGCCTGCTCACCCCGGCGTTCCTGGCCCGCACGGCCGACCTCGACCGCCTCGAGCGCATCCTGCACAAGTTCCGCCGCGAACCCGGGCCGGAGGCCGCCCGGACGCTGTCCATCGCCGCCCAGGGTGCCGTGTCGTCCAACGACCGGCTCCAATACCTGCTGCGCCCGTGGACCAGCTTCGTCATCGTGCCGCTGTTCGCGCTGGCCAACGCCGGCGTCGTGCTCAGCCCGGAAGTGCTGTCGCGGGCGGTCACCTCGCCGGTCACCATCGGCGTGTTCGCCGCCCTGGTGGCCGGCAAAACCCTCGGCATCTGGGGCGCCTCGGCGATCGTCGCGCGCACCGGCCTCGGCCGGCTGCCCACCGGCGTACGCCTGCCGCAGGTCCTCTCGGTCGGCGCCGTGGCCGGCATCGGCTTCACCGTGTCGCTGTTCATCGCCGAGCTCGCCCTCACCGACGAGCAGGTCCGCGACGAAGCCAAGATCGGCATCCTGGCCGCCGCCGTCGCCGCGACCGGACTCGGCTGGCTCCTTTTCCGCATCACCGGCCGCCGTACAGCCACCGGCGAGGCCACGGCCCTGCGACCACCCGTCGAGCCCACCGGCGAACACCACCGTGGCCCCCTCGACGCCCCCATCGAGCTGGTGCAGTTCGGCGACTACGAGTGCCCGTTCTGCCGCGAGGCGGCGCCGGCCGTGGCCGAACTCCTCGCCCGGCATCCCGGTCGCCTGCGCTACGTCTGGCGACACCTGCCGCTGGACGAGATTCACCCGTACGCCCGCCGCGCCGCCCAGGCTGCCGAGGCGGCCGCCGCCCAGAACGCCTTCTGGCCGATGCACGACCGCCTCATTACCGCCGAGAGCCTCGATGACGACGCCCTGGCCGAGATCGCCCGCGCGGCCGGGCTCGACGTGCCCCGCTTCACCGTCGACCTGGACACCGCCATCATCGCCGCCCAGGTCGACGCCGATGTGCGCAGCGCCCACGACAGCGGCGCCGACGGCACCCCCACCTTCTTCCTCAACGGAACCCGCGTCGACGGCCCGCTCGACGCGGTGATCGCCGCCGTGGACCAAGCCGCCGAGGCCGTACCGGCCTGAACACCGGCAACCCGGCGCGCAGAAATTGTCATCTCGTTGTCAAGGGACCGGAGCAGCATCGCCACACGGCACGGACAGAGTGTTCTACCAGGGCCATGAGGAGGCTCTTGGTGCCGGGGCGGCGCACCGGTCCAGGCGCCGCCCCGCGCCGCTGAATCGACCGGCAGGATGACGGGGACGGCGCCCGAACGGGCGTCAAGCACGGCGTGCAGCCAGTTGACCAGCTTGTGGGCCGCGAAGTCGTCGCGAGCGATCAGCTCATCGGCCGGGTCGTCCTGCACCAGAAGCAGATCGACCACCTACGCCTCCCCCTAAAGCATGCACTCGTGCATGCAACAGCCATCACAGGAAAGGGGATTGCTCGCCGCCGCGGTCAA
Organism: Paractinoplanes atraurantiacus; assembly: GCF_900215205.1. GTDB lineage: Bacteria > Actinomycetota > Actinomycetes > Mycobacteriales > Micromonosporaceae > Actinoplanes > Actinoplanes atraurantiacus. Next base: position 442,827 of record NZ_OBDY01000002.1, on the reverse strand, counting down.
CGGCGCACGCGCATCACACGGACGGCGGCCAGGCCGGCCAGACCGGCGGCGCCGATCAGCATCATCCACAACACCATCGGGCTGACCGGCGGCGTCACGCCGGCGTTGGCCGCGGCGATGCCGATCTTCGAAACGTCCTGCGCCGGCGGCAGGGCGGCCGGGGGCAGCTTTTCGTACTGCACCAGGCCGGTGCTCTCCAGCATCTTCATGTGGTTCATCACGAAGATGTTGGCGTCGTCGGCCAGCTTCCGCACTACCGGGTTGCGAGTGGAGGCCCGCACGGCGCCGATCACCGGGAAGATCTTGCCGTGGGCGGCGCGCAGCCGGGTGACGAAGGTCTGGTCGAACTGCACCCCTTTGTTGTTCTGCATCTCGGTGAGCCAGCCCTGCTGTTCGGCAGTCGGCGTGGACGGGATAGTGGCGCCTAACTTGTTCGCCGCGTCCACGACGAGCTGGTCGAGACGAACGTGCTGGTCAGCGATCATCTGGCCGACCTGGCGTACCTTGCCGCCGTTGCCCTTTTGAGCCGCCATCTGCCCGGCCGGGATCTCCCACAGCCCGGCCTGGCGCACCCCGTTGAGCAGCATCATGTCGGCCGCGTTGAGCTGAGTCGGCACGGAAGGCGCCGCTTCAGCGGGGACCGGCGCCAGAATGAACAGTCCGGCTAGGACGGCGGTCAGGGCACCGCTTCGAGCAGTGGACGCACGGAACATGGGGACCTCCTTCAGGCGTCCAGGGGTACGGCCCCGATGTCGAAAAGGTTCACCTGTGCATTTATTTCTTGGGACGTTGGTCCTTGGTCAGTCCTTCTGGCTTGACGGGTGATCCGGCGATTACTCCGCTGAAGCCCGGGTACGCCGGATACGTTCCGGTCGGCGACGTCAAGGGATCAATGATGACAACCGAAACGGGCGAGCAGGATGTGATCGACCTGCTCATCGGCCAGCACCAGCAGATCAAGGCACTGCTCGCGGAGGTGAAGAGCTCCGCAGGTGAGCAGCGGAAGGAAGCCTTCGCCGAGCTCGTCCGCCTGCTCGCGGTGCACGAGAGCGCCGAGGAGCAGATCGTGCATCCCGCGGCCCGCGATGACGCCGGCGATGACGTCGTCGACGCCCGGCTGCGGGAAGAAGACGACGCCAAGACGCTGTTGAACGAGCTCTATGAGATGGGCCTCGACGCGCCCCGCTTCGAGACCCGGTTCGCGGCCCTCGAAACAGCCGTCCTGACGCACGCCGAGCAGGAAGAACAGACCGAGTTCCCGGCGTTGCGCAAGGGCACCACTGCGGGCCGTCTGCGTCTCATGGCGGGCGCGGTGCGAGTCGCTGAGGCCATCGCGCCGACCCGGCCGCATCCGCAAGCCGGTACCCACCCGCTCAACAACCTGATCATGGGGCCGCCGGTCGCGATCTTCGACAAGGTCCGCGAGGCCGTCGGCGACTGGCGTCGCTCGCACGACGCGTAGGCCCGTCACTTCTACGCAGGGCTGAGCAGTGCCGCGTAATCGGTCGCGTGCAGCGGAGCACCCGTCAGTGTCCCGTCAGCGCGGGGTACCTCGAGACGCCGGCCGTCGCGGGTGAAGGTGACCGCGCTGACATCGGCTCGTGCGGTCAGGGTGCAGACCATCTGCCCGTACGCCAAAATCTCGTTGTTGCGGGCGCTGCCCTCGTCGGCCTCGGTGATCGCGACGGTCGCCTGAGACCCTCCTCGACGGCTCCGGCCACTGTCATCCCGGTCAGGGCCGTGGACAGGCCGCTCTCGCTCTCGGCCGGCGTCGGCCCGGCCGCGAGGTCGTCCAGTTGCTGCCGCACGCTGGGGTAGTCCTGCGCTCGCCGCACTACCTGAACCAGCTTGTCGTCGCGAACCAGGCACAACACGGACGCGACCTCGCCGGGCCGGCTCTCGGCCGACGCCGAGACCACCGGATCCGTGAGGGGCTTGCGCGGTAGCTCGACCGGGTGCGGTTCGTCCTGGGGGGACACCCCGCATGCGCCGATCAGCAGGGCGGTCGCCGCGGCCACGAGCAGAATGGGGTGTCTCATCCTTGATACTCCGGTAGGTCGATGCGGAACCGGGCGCCGCCGCCGGGACGGTCGGTCACGCTGACGGATCCGCCGTGCGCGGCGGCGTGCTCGGCGACGATCGCCAGACCGAGCCCGGTCCCCTCGCCGGCGCCGCGGGCGTTCGCGGCCGGCCCCCGTACGAAGCGATCGAAGATCGACGAGCGGAGATCCTCCGGCACGCCCGGCCCCGCGTCGTCCACCTCGAGAAAGCCCGGCCCGACCCGGACGGCGACCGGTCCCCCGCCGTACCGGACGGCGTTCTCCACGAGATTACCCAGCGCCTGCTCGATCCGCCGCGCGTCGATGTCCCACGTTCGCGCGTCGTCTCCGGCGGTGATCTCGACCAGGTCGTCGCCGAGCCGGTGCGTGCGGACGACCCTGGCCGCCAGTTCGACGATGTTGGTGGCCTCGCGTTGTGCCGGCTGATCACTGCGGGCCAGCTCCAGCAGGTCACCGACCAGCTCCTGGAATCGGCTGATCTCGTCGGTGATGAGACCGACGGCGGCCGCGGTCCGCTCGTCCAGGCCGTCACGGCGGCGGTCGACCACACTCACGGCGGCGGCCAGGGTCTGCAACGGTGAGCGCAGCTCATGGCTGACATCGGCCGCGAAGCGCCGGTCTCGCTGCATCCGACGGGTCAGCTCGTCGGCCATGTGGTTGAACGAGGCCGTCAGCGGGGCCAGGTCCGGTTCGGTGTCCGGGTCCAGACGGGTACCGAGGTCGCCGTCGGCGATGCCGCGGGCCGCGTCGGCAACCCAGCCCAGCGGGCGCAGGGCGTGCCGGGTGACGTACCAGCCGACGGCCGCCCCACCAGCGGCCATCATGGTGGCGACCGCGGCCAGCACCAACGCAAGAAGCTGTAGCGTCTGCTCGAGTTCGCGCAATGTGACGATCTCGTAGAAAACCGTGTCTTCGTCCAGGGGTACGGCGACCACGACCGCCGGCACCCCATCGCGGTCGACGCGCTGCGCGGCGGCCTGTCCACCGGCTGCCTTCTCCTGTAGCGCCGCCGGCACGGCGGCGTGCGCGTCGGTGTCGGCGCTACGCGCGTACCAGCGGCCACTCCGCTGCACCAGGACGTACCGGTCAGCGCCGATGTCCAGCGAACCGAGCACGTCGCCGACGTTGGCGTTGCGCCTGGCGAGGCCGGCGTCCACCGCCGACGCGTCGAAGTAGGTGGATCGCACCGCGGTCCGTTCCCGCTCGCGCAGCAGGGTGCTACGAGTCAGCTCGTACGACATGACCGTCACGCAGGCCGACAAAGCGAGGGCGCCGACCGCGAAGGCGGCACTGACCCGGGTGCGCAGACCCGCTCGCCTCACGGCTGCAATTTGTAGCCGAGACCGCGCACGGTCACCAGGTGGCGCGGTTTGCCCGGCACTTCCTCGATCTTCTGGCGGAGCCGGCCGACATGCACGTCCACCAACCGCTCGTCGCCGATCTCGTAGCCCCAGACCCGGTCGAGCAGTTGCTCGCGCGATAGGACCTGACCGGCATGATCGGCCAGCTCGCACAACAGGCGGAACTCCGTGCGGGTCACCGGCACCTCGGTCCCGTGCCGGCGCACCTCGCCCGCTTCGGGCCGCAGCTCGAGATCTCCGAAGGTGAGTACCCGCAGGGCCGGCGTCGAGGCAGCGCGGGTGCGGCGGCGCAGCGCCCGCAGCCGGGCCGCGAGTTCCTTGACCGCCACCGGCTTGATCAGGTAATCGTCCGCTCCGGCTTCGAGCGCGGCCACGATGTCGTGGGTGTCGTCGCGGGCGCTGATCACCACGATCGGCACGTCGTCGTCACGGCGCAACTGCCGGATGCACTCATACCCGTCCATGCCCGGCAACATGAGGTCGACCAGTACGGTGTCGGCGGCGACGCGGCGCTGCTCGGCCAGCCCGTCCTCGGCGGTGGCCGCCCCGTACGCCGTATAGCCCTCATCCTCCAGCGCCAGAGTCAGCGACAGCCGGATCCGATCGTCGTCCTCGATGAGCAATACCGCGGTCATACCCGCATGATGCCCGGTGAATCAGGTGCGGACACGTCGCTCGTGCCGAACCGCCGTCTTGTCACACAACTGTCATGCCAGACCGGCCAGAGCGTGGCAGCCGTCATAGGACTGTCACTGATCCGCGGTGTCACCGCCACCCGCCGGCGGCACGCTGAAGACATCGGGTAATCAACGTGGAGGGGCCTGGCATGACATCGCTCGCACGTCCACGATCAGGCACGGCCCGGCGGCTCACGACCGACCTGATCTACACACCCAGCGCCTTCGTGGCTCTGGCCGGACTGTGGATCGCCGTGACCCCGCTGGTCGTCGACGATGTGGCGGGCTATCCGGCCTGGAATGACGTGACGACCGGCCTGTTGCTGGTGCTCCTCGGCGGGTTGCGCGTCGTCCGCCCGCGGCGCACAGCACCGCTCGGCGTGGTCAACGTCGTCCTCGGCGGCTGGTTGATCGCCGCGCCTTTCGTCCTCGGGTTCGCGGAACGCCCCCTCGTCGCGTGGAACAACATCGTCGCCGGTGTCCTCGTCATCCTGTTCGCCGGGGTAGGCACGCTCGCCGCATTGCTGCGCAGAGCGCCGGGCTGAAACGCCGGGAACGTTGCGCCGACCACAAACGGCATGCCGAAGATGTCACCACAGCCGGAGGAACACGTTCATGACCGTCAGCAGCCTTGTCACCGCCCTCGCCGTCGGCGCGGCGCTCGGCCTAGGAGGCCGGTGGATCGGCCCGGCCCGGCGCGGCACACCGTTCTGGGTGCCGCTCGCCGTCGCCGTCGGCGCCGCGATGCTCGCCACCGTCGTCGCTCGCCTCGCCGGCATCGACACCGTCGGTGTGACAGTCGTCGAAGTCGTCCTCCAGGTGGTCTTCGCCGCGATCGGTGTCGCTTTCGTCGCCGCCACCGGCGACCGCCGGTACGACAACGCCGGACGGTCACGATGACGGTCGTTCCCGCCGGCGACCGCACAGCCCTGCTCATCTGCGATCTGTGCGGCGCCGAAGACATCTCGGCCCAAGCCGCACCCGCCGGCGATCTCGTATGGCCGCTGGTGAGCGAGCTCGGCTGGAGCGGCTCGGCCTTCCCCACCGGCCCGCACCGTTGCCCGCGATGCAGCACCGGCGAGATTCCACCGGCCGAACCGCCGGCCCGGCCCCGCACCTACGGGGCCTCGTACACCATGCGCGAGCTCGACGGGGTCGCACTCGTCACGCCGCTCACCGATCTGGACTCCACTCTCGCCGACCATCTACGCGACGATCTGATGCAGACGGCGGCCGCCCACCCGCGTGTGGTGATCGACCTGCACGCCGTGGGCTTCATCGACTCCGCCGGGCTGGGGCTCCTTGTGCGCGCCCGCCAAGAGGCCCGGCAGCACGACTCGGTGCTCGACCTGGCCGCACCGTCGCGCTTCGTGCGTACCGTGTTGCACACCATGCGCCTCGACGGCGCGTTCCGCATCTTCCCCGACCAGCAGGCCGCCCTCAACGAATAGCCGGCTTCGTCAAACAACTGTCATCGCACGGCACGAAGATCTCCACACCTGAGTGCCAGGTTCGAGTGAGAAGCGATGACTTGGGAGGTTGTTTTGCTCACCATCACGCACGACGCCGCCGCCGCGATCCGCCAACTGCTCACCGCCGCGGGTGTGCCCGAAGGATGCGCGCTGCGCATTCAGAACGCCGACATCGCGGGCCGGTTGCGCATCTTGCTGGTTTCGCATCCCCAGCCCGGAGACATCGCCCACGACGCCGGGGACGGCGCTCGACTGTATGTCGCCGAGGAGGTGATCGGACGCCTCCAGGGCAACACGCTCGACGCCCGCCCGGGGGTGCTGATACATCCGCGCGGAAACCGGCGAGTGCAGTTCGTTCTCGGCGCTACGCCGAAGCAGGACCGCACGCGCCAGCTTGCCGGCGCCGGGGTCTTTTGAGGGCGGCTGATATCGGCGTGCGAACGGGGTATCCGCTCGGTGCCCGTCGATCACGAAAGAGGTTTCCATGGCACCGAGCTGGCTGACGACCGTGGCATGGGTGGCGCTCGGCCTGGGCGGGCTGTGCGCCGCCGCCATACTCGCCGACATCTACGCCGCCGGTCATCGCCAGAAGATGCGGATCATGGAGGCGGTCTGGCCGGTCAACGCCCTCTACCTCGGGCCGTTCGCCGTTTGGGCTTACGTACGTTTCGGCCGTCCGCAGAGCCGCCGGTGGCAGCGGGAACACGGGGACGCGCCCGGCAAGCCCCACTGGGTGTCCACCACCATCGGCGTCATGCACTGCGGCGCCGGCTGCACGCTGGGCGACATCATCGCCGAGACCGGCATCTTCCTGCTCGCCATCACCATCGTCGGGCACGCGCTGTGGGCCGAGTACATCGGCGACTACGTGCTGGCGTTGCTGCTGGGCATCGTGTTCCAGTTTTTCGCCATCGCACCGATGCGCGGCCTGTCGGTCGGCAAGGGCCTGATTGAGACCGCCAAAGCCGATGTGCTGTCCTTGACGGCATTCGAGGTAGGCCTGTTCGGCTGGATGGCCCTGATGGCCTTCGTCTTCTTCCCGAACCCGCACCTGCACCCGGACACCGCCGCTTACTGGTTCCTCATGCAGATCGGCATGATCGCCGGCTTCTTCACCGCGTATCCGGTGAACGCCTGGCTCATCCGCCGCGGCATCAAAGAGGCGATGTGACGGTGGCGAGATTCCCGGTCAGTCGCCGGCCGACGAGCGCAGAGCCCGTACCGCCCGGTCGGCCAGATCCGCGTCGACGAGCACGCCGAACTTCTCCGCCTGGATCTGGGCGGGCTGGACGAACGTCCGATTCCCGCGGGTGGCGACATAGCCGACCAGCGCGACCACTGCGCCCAGGATCGCGCCGAGAACGCCCGCGTTGACCGCGAGCCAGATCGCCGACGTCTCGGGCGTAGTGAGCCCGACGAGGCTGAGCAGCCATCCGACCAGCATGCCCACCACCAGCCCCGAGACCGCTCCCCGGCCGGCAACGTCCGCGGTCGACAGCCGGCCCTGCCCGCGTTCGACGACGCGCAGGCCGCTGCCGACGATGGCGATGCGCTCCGCCGGGAGACCGGCGTCGTCCAGCACTGCCACACTTTCCTGGGCGGCACGGTGGTCGGTATGGACGGCGACCATTCGCTGGGCAACGCCGACATGGTCGTCCTGCGGCGGGCTCGAAGTGGCCAGCGGAATCTTGTCCGACATCGTTTCTCCTCCTTCTCCCGAAGCTCTGCTCCATTGACAATGGTCGTCGCAGCGCTTGACGCCGGAGCCGCAGGCCGGTGACGGTCCGGTGACGTTCCGAGCAGTGCGAGGTGTGCCGAAACCGTCATGCCTCCGTCGCACGCGTGCCACTGCACCCGTGCACTGTGGGTTGGGTACGTCATCGATGGAAGGAGGCGGATATGCGCACTGTGCTTGCTTGCCTGGCGGCGGCCGGGGCCGTCACCGTCGCCGTCGGCGCTTTCCTGACCGTCGGCTGGATGATTCTGGCCGGCACTGCCGCATTGCTCATCGCGACCGTCATGGCCGCCCTGGGCTTCTACCCTCGACGTGGTCACTAAATGTGACGCCGACGTCGTTCAGCTTGTTGCGGCGCCGGGGTGCGCTACGTCGACGTAGAAGCTGCCGACGTCCAATCCCACCCGGAAGGGCAAGCCGGCCTCCGCGACCGTGACCGACGTGCGGATCACGCCATCCGCCGCGTCGGCCGACCGAACCTCTCGAATGGCCGGCAGCTGCGCTCTGGCGCCGTCTCCGGCGTCACCGTGGATGTCTTTCAGGGTCACAGTCAAGGTGCGGCCGTCGGCTCCTCGATAGGAGACGCGATAGCCGGGACGGCTGCCGCCGTAGCTGAACAGGAGCCGGTCGAACAACGGATGCTCCTGGACGGTCACCGCGGACAGGCTCGCCGGCCGGGCGTCGCCGGCCGATCCCGGGCCGTACCGCAGGGAGGTGTTCCACTCGGGTCCTGCGACCGGGTCACCCTCCCGCACCGCGCCGGGCGCCGTACAGCCGGCGGTGACTGTTGCCGCGACGGCGACGGACAGCGCTCGGCCCGCCCGCCACGTCGCCGTCTCCCTCCGGAACACCGCACCTCCGCATCCGGTCGCCGCGTCAAGGCGGACCACCGCCAAACGTAGGACCGGCGAGCCGCGGAATCCGCACGGCTTCGTGACAGTTCCATGACCTTCGGCGACGGCCGGTTCGTGTCCGCTGCGCGTTCGCTCGATGCCGGGCTTCGTCAGCGGCCTCGCCTCGAGGTGTGCTGCTCGGCCGCGTCGGCCATTGTCTCGGTGGCTGCGCCGCTGAGTAGGCGCGCCGAATTGACCAGGCCCACAAGGCTGAAGGCCTGCGGGGTGTTGCCCAATTGGCGACCAGAGACCGGGTCGTACTCCTCCGAGAGCAGCCCCACGTCGTTGCGCACGGCCAGCAGCCGCTCGAACAGCTTCTCCGCCTCGGTGCGGCGCCCGACCGCGTGCAAGGCGTCGACGAGCCAGAACGAGCACGCCAGGAAGACGCCCTCGGCGCCGGTCAGGCCGTCCACGTTGTCATGCTCGGGCCGGTAACGCAGCAAGAAGCCGTCCCGGCTCAGACCCCGTTGAACGGCCTCGACGGTGCCCACGAATCGTGGATCGTGCGCCGGCAGGAACCCGACGCGCGGGATCAGCAGCAGGGCCGCGTCAAGGGCGGCCGACCCGTACGACTGGGTGAAGGTGTTGCGTTCGGTGTCGAAGCCCTTGGCGCACACCTCGGCGTGGATGTGGTCGCGGGCGGCACGCCACCGGTCGACCGGGCCGTCCAGACCGTGCCGCTGCACCGCGGTGACCGCCCGGTCGAAGCCGGCCCACGCCATGACCTTGGAGTGGACGAACTGCCGGCGGTCGCCGCGGACCTCCCACAGGCCGTTGTCCGGCCGCCGCCAGTTTCCCTCGAGGAAATCGAGCAAGGCACGTTGCAGGTCCCAGCCCGCCTCGGTGGCAGCGATGCCCGCCTCCCGGGCCAGATGCAGCCCGTCGAGCACCTCACCCCACACGTCGAGCTGCAACTGCCCGGCGGCCGCATTGCCGGCCCGCACCGGTGCGGCGCCTTCGTACCCGCCAAGCCAGTCCAGGGTGTACTCGGGCAGGCGGCGGGTGCCGTCCAAGCCGTACATGATCTGCAAATCGGCGGGGTCGCCGGCGACGGCCCGCAGCAGCCACTCCCGCCAGGCCTTCGCCTCGGCCTCGAATCCCGTGCCGAGCAGGACCTGAAGCGTGAAGGTGGCGTCACGCAGCCAGCAGTAGCGGTAGTCCCAGTTGCGGGAGCCGCCGAGCTGCTCGGGCAACGACGTGGTCGCGGCGGCGACGATGCCGCCGGTCGGGGCGTACGTCAATGCCTTCAGCAGGATCAGTGAACGCCGAACCTCCGGAGCCCACCGGCCGTCGTAGTCGCAGCGGCCGATCCAGTCCCGCCAGAAACGCCGCGTGTCCTCCAGCGCTCGGTACGGATCGACCGGTTCCGGCCGGCGCAGATGGGAAACCTGGTGGGTGAGCACGAACGGCACCTTTTCGCCGGCACGCACGGTGAACTCGGCGACGGTCGCCTTGTCCCGCCCGCGCAGCGGCACATCGGTGCGCAGCCACACCGCGTCCGGTCCGGCCACGGCGCCCAGATCCCGGCCCTCGTGCCGCACCCACGGGACGATCCGGCCGTAGTCGAAGCGCAGCAACAGTTCCATGCGCATCGGCAGGGTCCCGGACACCCCTTCGACGATCCGTACGACATCGGGGGCCTCGCCTCGGGGCGGCATGAAGTCGGTCAGGCGTACGACGCCGTCGCTCGTGCTCCACTCGCTTTCCAAAACCTGCGTGTCATCCCGATACCGGCGGGAGGAGACCTCACCACCGCCTGCCGGCGCGATGCGCCAGTGGCCGGCCGTCTCGTCATCGAGTAGGGCCGTGAAGCAGGCCGGCGCGTCGAATCGCGGCAGGCAGAGCCAGTCGACGGATCCGTCCCGGCCGACCAGGGCCGCGGACTGCAGGTCACCGATCAGCGCATAGTCCTCGATCCGTCCCGGCACGGCCAGTCTCCCTACGCGGTCAGATCGACGACGACTTTGATGTCACCGGGACGGGCCTGAAGCGCCCCGGCGACATCCGTCAGCGGCACCCGCCGGGTGATCAGCCTCGACAACCAATCGACATCGGCATTGCCCAGCGCTTGCGCCGCGGCGGCGTAGTGGCTCAGGTTGGCGTTGACCGATCCGACCACGACGTCGTTCTCCAGCACGATCTCCCGGTTGGCGGCGCCCACGTCGACCGCGATCTTGCGACCGACTGGGGAGACACCGGTAAGGCAGACGATCCCGTACGCGGCGGTGCTCGCCATCGCCTCGAACACCACGCTGGAGACGCCGGTGGCCTCGATGATGACGTCCGGTTGAAGATGCGCCGTCGCCTCCTCGACGCCGGCCGCATGGTAACGGGCGCCCAGCGCGTCGACCGCCTCCGGTTTCGGCCCTTTAGTGGCGAGATCCAGGACATGTACCTCCAGGCCCCGCTGCACGCCGAGCAGGGCGGCGAGCAGGCCGATCGGTCCCGCGCCGGTCACCAGCACCCGCTCGGGCCGGAACCACGACCGCGCACCGACCTTCTCCACCTGCTCCCAGGCCTTGGCGACCACCGTCGCCGGCTCCATCAGCACGCCTACCTGTTCCAGGCGGGGATCCAGCTTCACCGCGTAGTCCGTCTCGACGGTCCAGAGCTCACTGCCGTACCCGTCGATCTGTTTGATGCCCCGCTCGGTGTACCGGCCGTTGCGGCACATGTCGAACTCGCCGTGAGCGCACGCTCCGCACGGCTCCGGATCGGGCCGGCGCACCACACCGACGACCAGGTCGCCCGAGGTGAAGCCGCTGCCGGCCGGGGCGGTACGCACCCGCCCGAGCGACTCGTGGCCCAGCACGAGCCGGTCCTGGCCGGGCGGCGCCCAGCCGTACTGCCCGGCGGTGATCTCCCGGTCCGTGCCGCAGATGCCCAGGGCAACGCCCTCGACCAGCATCTCCCCCGGTCCGGGCTCCGGGTCGGCGACATCGCGAACCGCGGCCGATCCGGCCTCGAGCGGTACCACGGTCAGAGCGCGCATGTGTCTCTCCCGAGCGTCGCAGGTGTGTGGGCCGGTGATGCGCCTGCCCACGGCACAGCGCGGAAAACCGGATCAGCCGGCCCGGCGGAAGGGCCATCGCCGGTGCGACACGGTCAGCGCGTTGCACACGTCGGTCACACCGGGAGCCGACCAGGCGAGAGCCGTCGCCCGATCGCGCGCTCGCTCCGTGCCGACCTGCCCGTCGAGGATCACGACGCCGTTCTGCAGGTCGAGCGAGATCTGGCCGCGGATCCGCGGATCGGCCAGCAGCTCCTCGGCCAGCCGGACGAGCCCGTCCCCAGAACCGGTAGCCTCAGTGCGGGGTGTCTCCGCGCGCGAGTTGCGCCACGGGCTGCTGTAACCGTCGGGATACCACCAGTAGTACATGACGACCTCCCTCAGCGGGGAACTCCAGCCTCACATCGTCATATGGCGACGCACTCACGCCTACATGACATTTGTGCGACCGGCCCGGCCAGCTATGTCACGGCGAATGTCGTGGGATCGTCATGCCACCGCACGGCGCTCGCCACATCACCAGCCGATCTTGGTAGGCATGACACTGCTCGCCGGCCGCTACCGCCTCGGCGCGAGGATCGCCCGCGGCGGCATGGCCGTCGTGCACCACGCCGACGACCACGTCCTGCGCCGGCCCGTCGCGCTCAAGCTCCTCGACGAGCACGACGCCCGCGACCAGATGCGCCGCACCGCTGTGCGGCGCGAGGCGCTGTCCGCGGCCCGGCTGGCACACCCGAACATCGTCCGGCTTCTCGACTACAGCGACGCCGAGCCGTTCCTGGTCATGGAGTTGGTCACCGGCGGCACCCTCAACACCCGGCTCAAGGATCATGGGGCGCTGCCCTGGCCCGCCGCCGCCCGCCTCTGCGCCGACATCGCCGCCGCCCTCGCGTCCGCGCACGACCACGGCTTGGTCCACCACGACGTCAAGCCCGGCAACGTCATGCTGTCGCCTACCGGCGCGAAACTCACCGACTTCGGCATGGCCCGCGCACCCGGAGAAACCACCGAAGACTCCGACGGTTACGTCTGGGGCACCCCCGCCTATCTGGCGCCCGAACAACTGCGCGGCCAGCCGACCGGCCACGCCTGCGACGTCTACGCCCTCGGCCTGGTGTTCCGCGCCTGCCTGACCGGTGGCCCGCCCTGGCCCGGCACCACCGTCGAGCAGGTCCTCACCGCCCGGGCCTGCACCCCCGTCCCCGAACTGCCCGGGCCCGGCGGCCTCCCCCCGCCGCTGGTCGAGCTCTACCGCGCGTGCACCGCCCGCGAACCCTACGACCGCCCGTCGGCGCACCATGCCGCCGCGCTGTTCGCCGCGGTCGCGGCCGGTGCGCCCGGATATGGCGCCTCTACCGGAAGAATCGCCGGGCGGGCGGCACGTAACCGGGCATCCAGTACGGCAGGTAGCCGTAGTAGCCGTACAGGTCGGTGAAGTACTCGTCCCGGTCGGCCAGTTCGGGGTCGTATGCCGGAGCCTCGGCGATCCGGACCCGCGAGTGGGCGATGCCGACCTCGTCGTCGGTGACCCTTTCCACCGCCTCCACGGGAATGAACAACGGTGTGGCGCCGACGCCGAACAGCCCTCCATGCACCACGCGCAGAACCCGCACCTTCCGCTGCCCGGCGTCGATCAGCAGCTCATCGACCCTGCCTATCTCGTGGCCGTCGCTGTCCACGACCCGGCGCCCGCGAACATCGTCGGCCGGGTCGGCCAGCTTCTGACCGCTGTCGGTCAGTCGCATCATCGTGCCGGTACTGGTATTCATGTGCTTCTCCTGTTCCGGTGGGTGCTCATCGGCTGCGAGCCGGTTTTCCGCCGGCTTTCCGCCCTGCGACCAGTACGGCCAAGCCGGCGAAGACGGTCTGCGCGAAACACTCGCGGAGCTGCCCGCCCGCAGCGGTCCCGGTGGCGTGCAAAGCGAGTGTCGCGGCGGCCGCGGCCACGGAGCCGATCGCAGGCGCAAGCCAGAACGGCAGATGGCGCCACGCCGGCACAGCCCGCGCGGCAAGACCCACGATCAGTCCGGCGGCCAGGGCGGTGAGCAGATCTACAGCCATGGGTTCCACGATCGTGGGCGCCCTTGGCGAGGCACCGGCGACCCGATGACAGATCCATGACGATCTGCGGGGACCTGCCGGTGCCCATGACGGTCTCGCGACAGAACCATGAAACCGGATGCGGCCGCCTCGGACCGGGTAGGCCCAGGCATGGCCACATTCACGCGAACCACACTCAGCACAGCGGCCGTCGCCAGCCTGGTCGCGGCCGGCCTCACCGCCTGTTCCCCCGACCCCGATCCGAGCACCTATGAGGCAGGCGTCATGGGCACGAACGCCGAGATCGGCCCCATCGAGCTGCGCAGCGTGCACGTGGAGGCGCCACCCGACGCGAACTACGCGGCCGGCGCGGACGCACGGCTCTGGCTGACGCTGCGCAACGATGGCCGGGACCCGGACACGCTGACATCCGTGTCGAGCCCGGTGGCCCACGACGCCGAGATCCGCTGGGACGACGACTGCGACGGCCGGTTCGACACGGTGGACCGACTGACTCTCGAACCGGCGAATCCCGTGCCGGCCGGCGATGCGTCCCACGCGGCCTCGGTGTTCGACGCCTACCACGTGCGCCTGGTCGGCCTGACACGCGACGTGATGGCCGGCACCCGGGTTCCCGTCACTTTCGCCTTCGAGGACGCCGGCTCGATCACCGTCGAGGTGATCGTGCAGCCGAGCGTGCCCCGAGCCGAACCGAGCCTGCGCTGCGACGCCGGGTGAGGACCACGCACGACGCGACGAAAACGAACCGAATCAGGACAGCGGATGTCGCGGGATCGTCATGAGGCGGAGAGGACCTCTACACATGCCCTGACGAGATTGGGCGGCGAGAACCCGACCAGTACATAGGGAGAACCGACGTGTTCACTGTTTCGGACAGCGCCACCGCCGCCATCCGCCACATCGTCTCGCAGGCCGGTGTCCCGGACGGCGCCGGCCTGCGGATCGCCGCCAATCAGGACCACAGCGCGCTGAGCATCGCCGTAGCGCCGTTGCCGGAGCCGGGCGACACCGTCTTCCAGGCGGGCAGCGATGCCGCCCTGTTCATCGCCGACGGCGCCGGCGACCTGCTCGACGACAAGATCATCGACGCGCACACCGAGGATGACGGGCGGGTGCAGTTCGTGCTCGACAACGCTTCGCACTGATCGCCGGCACGCGGCCCGGGTGCCGGTGGCGGCCGCTACCGGCACCCGCAGTTCGTCACCAGACTGCCAAGAATTCGTCGCCGGAGAGCCGGTCTCATCCGTCATGCTGATTTCTGTGTCATTCCAGTTCGCCGCACGCGGGAGCGATCATGGACTTCACAGGTTCGGCCGACCACCACAACCAGCCCTCATTGGAGGGCAGGATCGAACGCCACAAGGACTTCACCCTCGTGGCCATTCGCGGGGAAATCGACAGAGACACCGCCGGCTACTTGGACGCGTTGCTCGGCGACGCTGAGGCAGACGCCACCGCAGCCGTCGTGGTGGACCTCGAACACGTCGGCTTCCTCGGCGCCGCCGGCGTCAGGGTGCTCGCCACACGCCACGACGAACTCAGCCGACACGGTCAAGCCCTGAATCTGGTCAACTATCAGCCCCACGTCGAGGCAGTGCTGAGGATTTGCGGTCTGCGCAGTCCGGCGGTTTGACACGAGATTGTCATGGGACCGCCGGCCGCCCTCCACATCAGTGGATGAGAGTCCGCACCGTAAACCCGTACCTTCCCCGGCCGAGGAGGAACCCGTGTTCGCCGTCTCCGACGACGCCGCCCAGGCGATCCGGCGCTTCGCCGCGCTGCCGGACGCCCCACCCGGCGCCAATCTGCGGATTGCGCCCAGCCCGACGCGAGGTTTCCTGCGGCTGTCGCTGGCCGCGAAGCCCCATCCGGGTGACCGCGTCCATCAGGCGGGTGACAACCTCGAGGTCTTCGTGGCGGAGGGAGCCGCCGGCCTGCTCGACGGCAAGACCTTGCACGCCCGTATGGATGATGACGGCGAGGTGCGGTTCCAGCTCGACCCGCTGCGGCAATGACGA
Source organism: Paractinoplanes atraurantiacus (assembly GCF_900215205.1). Taxonomy (GTDB): domain Bacteria; phylum Actinomycetota; class Actinomycetes; order Mycobacteriales; family Micromonosporaceae; genus Actinoplanes; species Actinoplanes atraurantiacus. The sequence goes on along the minus strand of NZ_OBDY01000002.1, from coordinate 427,540 downwards.
GGTCCGGTGGCTGTGCCACCGGACCTCGACCCGACGAAGGTGTGTCAGCGGAAGAAGCCGCGTGACGGCGGGATGTAACCGGGCGACCAGTACGGGGCGTAGCCGTAGTAGTTGTAGAGCTTGTTGAAGTACTCGTCCCGGTCGACCAACTCTGGGTCATAGGGCGGCGCGTCGGCCACCTGGATGCGGGAACGGTCGATGCCGACTTCGTCGTCGGTCACCCGCTCGACCGCCTCCACCGGAATGAAGACCGGGGTGGCGCCGATTCCGAACAGGCCGCCGTGCTCGACGCGAAGCAACCTGACCTTCTGATGCTCGGTGTCGACCAGAAGGTCGTCGACCTTCCCGACGTCGTTGCCGTCGCGATCCTGCACCTTGCGGCCACGGATGTCCTGGCCCGGGTCGGCGAGCATCTGGCCGCTGTCGTGCAGCCCCATCATGGTTCCGGATTCGGTGTTCATCGTGCGTCTCCTCTCCCGGCCCGAGGGCCGGCCATGTCATCGAGGTACGTACGGTCCACCACGAACGCTAGGCCGCGCGATTCGCGGCTACAGCACAGAAGCTTGTCGGTTGGATGACGGTCAGCCCGCAGCGCCTTCGGGCCGCGGTGGCAGGGTAAGACGATTGCAGACGTCGAACACCTCGGGCACCGCCCACGCCACAGCGCCGGCCGCCGCCCGGGCCCGTTCCGAACTCGCCTCTCCGATCAGGATGAGGACCCGGTTCTGCACCAGGATCTCCAAGTGACGGCCGTGCACGCGGGTGTCTTCGAGCAATGCCAGCGCGGCCTGGTCAGCGATGCGCACGTCAGTTTCGATGGCTTCGCGCGACGATGCGGCCGGGACCCAGTCGCCATACCAGTCATCGGGACAGGACCAGTACGGCATCATCGCTGTTCACGCCTTCCGGACATGCGGCTCAGCAACGCCTCGAGCCGCTCCGGCGGCGCCGCGATCTGCAAGGGCGTGCCCCGGCTCCGGCTGCGGCGCCGGGCCCGGGCCAGCACATCGACGACTGCGGGTGCCATGTCCTGCGTGGCCGACACGTCGAGAACGACATGTGGGTGGTGGTCGACCGCCCAGGCAAGGCTGTCGCCCAGCACAGGCGCCATGGCCGCATCGATGTCTCCCCGCAGCCGCAGAACGGCCACCTCTCCCGATTCTGACAGGGAGATCAGTCCGGGCGCTGCTTCAAGGCCTGTTCGCACCGCGATCCCTTCCGGCTTGCCTTTCATCTGCCGGTTCAGCGTCGTGGAACCGTATGGCGACGACTCCGCCGGCTCATGACGGTCGCGTGACAAAGCTGGTGCACCGCGAGCGCCGGGTCAGGACGGCGTCGGCCTCGACACCTGAGCCTCGGCCTCCCGTACGGCCTCATTGATCTTGCTGGCCTCGGCCGCCGCGGCCTGGGCCGCGGCCACCGCCTCGCGCTCGACGGCGGCCGCGTCGACACCCGCCTTCGGGGCGTCGCCGGCCATGTTGGCCAGACCGCCCAGGGCGCCGCCCAGACCGTCGAGGGCCTTGGTCAGCTCGGTCGGCACGATCCAGACCTTGTTGGCCGAGCCGTTCGCGATCTGGGGCAGGGCCTGCAGGTACTGGTATGCCAGAACCTTCTGCGACGGGTTCGCCGTGTGGATCGCGTCGAAGACCGTACGGATGGCCTTGGCCTGGCCCTCGGCCTGAAGGATGCGGGCCTGCCGGTCACCGTCGGCTCGCAGCACCGCGGCCTGCTTCTCACCCTCGGCCGTGAGGATCTGCGACTGCTTGTGGCCCTCGGCGTTCAGGATCGCGGCGCGGCGGTCACGCTCGGCGCGCATCTGCTTCTCCATCGAGTCGCGGATGCTCGGCGGCGGCTCGATCGCCTTGATCTCGACGCGGGTGACCTTGATGCCCCAGCGGCCGGTCGTCTCGTCCAGCACCGACGACAGGTGCCGGTTGATCTCCTCGCGGCTGGTCAGGGCGCGTTCCAGGTCGAGCGAGCCGATGACGTTACGCAGCGTCGTGACGGTCAGCTGCTCTATCGCCTGGAGGAAGTTGGCGATCTCATACGTCGCGCGCTGCGGGTTGACGACCCGAAAATAGAGCACCGTGTCGATCGAGACCACGAGGTTGTCCGAGGTGATCACCGGCTGCGGCGGGAAGGAGACGACCTGCTCGCGCACGTCCACCTTGGCCCGCACCGCATCGATGAACGGCACCAGCACATTGAGCCCCGGTTCCAGGGTTTTGCGATAGCGTCCCAACCGCTCCACCACATCCATGCGCTGCTGCGGCACGATACGAACCGTTTTGACAAGCGTGACAACAGCGAACAGAACCAGAACGGCAACGACGACCACGACGACAACATCCATGCGCGACAACCACCTTGATCAGCAATTTCATTCGGGCTGGAGGCGACGCTCACCCAGACCCGGCAGGTCATCACGCCACACCACCGCGACGCCGCCATCGACTTCGACGATCCTGACCCGCTCACCGGGCAGATAGCCGCCGGAGCCCTCGAGCGAGCGGGCCTGCCAGAGCTCGCCGTCGACCTTCACCATCCCGGCGCCGGCGCCGACCTGTTCCACGACAAGGGCGGAAGCGCCCAGCATGGGAGGCAGGACCAGGTCGGCCGGGTCATCCTTGCCGAAGCGCCGCCGGAGCGCGGGCCGACCGGCCACAAGCGTCAAGGCCGAGACCCCGACGAATACGCCGGCCTGTACCGGCATCGGAGCCCCCAGTGCCGCGGCACCGGCCGCGGCTCCCGCACCTATCGAGAACATCAAAAGGAAAAGCGTAGTCGTGAAGATCTCAGCGACGGCGAGAACCACGGCGAGGATCACCCACAACACGACATCCATTACCCAATGGTGACACGGCTGTATTCGCTCGGCCACACAGGAATTCGTCGATCACCGGCGGAAAAGACACATGATTGTCATGGCACTGTCGTCGTTTCATGGCAATTGACGCCGCCTACGGCGTTCAATGTGACTCCCCGCCCGGGAGTGTGGTGAGCCGACCCGCCTGGGACGCGGGGATCACACTGAAACTGCCATCCGTCTCGAGCACGACCGCGGCCACCTCGGATAAATCCCCGATACCCCGCGACCGCACCGACTGCCGGATCTCGCCGTCGGTCACCCGCTGCGCGCGCATGGCGCCGTGCAGCATCACGCCGTCTCGCACCAGCACAGTAGGTTCGGACTTGAGCAGGCGCCGGACCAGGCCCGACCAGATCGACAGCCACGTGGCCGACAACTGCAGCACGACCAGCAGCGCGAGGGCCACCAGTCCTTCCGCCAAGGCGACGTCGCGGGACAGCAGTATGGAGCCCAGGGCGACGGTGACGACGAGGGCGAAGGTAGGCGACAGCGCACGCCGGAACGGCGACGAGGGCGCCGAGCACGCCGTCCTCAGCGACCGCCAGCCATCATTGGACCTGGAGCACGTCGCGGCCGACGCGCAGCACAACGGTGTCGTCGTCAACCTCGGCGATCTGGTCAGCGGCCACGTACCGGTCCACGCCGTGAACTCCCGACCCCAGCACCTTGAGGTAGCCGCCAGACATCAGCCGCTCCGCCTGCCTGTCCGCGAGCTCGAAGGCCTGTTCGCTGAAAGCGCCGGCGGCCCAGTCGGCGTCCCGCGAAGGGAGCGGATCGCCCGGCTCGGGCAAGATGTCTCCCGCGGTGACGTGGGTGACGGTGCCGACTCGGTCACCGTCGGCGTCCACGACCCACATACCTGCGCGGATCAGGTCAATCGGGTGGTTTTGGCCGGGTTTTTGTGCGGTCATCTGCTCTCCTCGTGGTCGTCGGCCCGCCCGTCATCCGGGTCGGCGGGATTTTCGCCCAGCCGGTGCTGCAGCAGCAGACCAGCGGTGACGGCGCATACGGTGAGCGCGGCCGCGATGGCCGCCGGAGGCCCGGCGACAAGCAGGCCCAGGCATACCGCGACCGCCAGTGCGGCGGCGACGGCGGATCCCGCGGCTACCGGATGCCGGGCGCAGCGCCCGGCGCCACCAGACAGGTTGTTCGCCAGTTCGGGATCGTTGTCCCGCAAGCCGGCTTCGATGTCGGCGAGAGTTCGCCGTTACCTCTCGTTGAGCGTGGGACCAACCGCCGTCCGAGGTTCGGGGACCGGTCACGACGCCGCCCTGCGGCATCGCGGCCGGCGATGCTGAACGCCGATTCTCCACGGCGCACCCGGGAAACCGGCTCGGCCCGTTAGTCACGTAGCTGTCATAAGACCGTGTGCGGGCTGTCGTGTTCGCCCGCCGCTCTCAGGTCGGCGAGCTCGCCGCGCAGCCGGCGGATCTCGTCCAGGAGGACGGCGAGGTCCTCCCGGGTGACCTCGGTGGGCTCCTGCCCGGCCGCGATGCGGTCAACGATCCAGCTCGCCACCGAACCGGCCACGTTGCCCAGGCACCTTGGAACACACGCGTCTCCAGGCCGCTTCTGCTCATGCCGGCCGCTGGAGAAGTCCTCGGTCTACTCCGGATGCTCGTGCGCCTGCGACCGCGGACGCGCACGATGTCGCCGGTTCAGCAACGCGGCGACCAGGATGCCGACAACCACGGAAGGGACGGCTACCATCACGCCGGACCACTGCCACACCACCATCAGTACCGACAACGCCACCCACACCAGGCCGGCACCGATCACCAGCAGCACTCCCGCCAATGACTTCCACCGGAACGGGGCGCCGGTAGTGGCACCGAAGGACGGGTCCTCGGCGAGCAGGCGAGCGACGATCGCGTCGAATCGCGGATCGCGGCTTGGAGGTTCCACTGACGTTCACGCTCTCTGTCCGGCCTTGCATGCTCGCACCGATACTCGCCGACGAGGATGGCGCTGACGACTCGCTTCCATGACAGTGCTGTGACGTGCTCGGCCGGCCAATAGCGCCATCTGCAAGGTCGGTAGGTCATCCGACGCCGCCGCAACGGGCATTCAAGGGACGTACGCCGAGAGGAGCCCCCGATGCCCACCAGTACGCCGAACCGCTGGCTCATAATCCTCTGCGCCATGGCGTTCCTGCTCGGCGGGCTGCTCGGCGTGGGCCTGACCCTGTTGGTGCGCCCGGCGGCGACCACCTCTCGCCCCGCGGCGGCCGCTCCGATCACCTCGCCGAGCGCCGGCCTCGTGATCCCGGCCAGCTGCCGCCAGGCGGTCGACAAGGCACAACAGGCCTCGTCGACCGCCGAGGACGCGCTGCAGGCGCTGCGCCGCCTGGACACCGCGCGACTGCAGCGGCTCCTTGACCAATTGCAGGACGCTCAGCACGAACTCGATACTCTCGCGCAGCAGTGCCGCGATCAGACCGGTACACCCACGCGCTGAAGCTCCGCTCCGGCCGGCGGTCGCCGGCGCAGGCCCGGCCATCCCGCCGCGTCGCCGAGCAACGCCAGCAGGGCCGGCATCAGCAACGAACGCAGGAACAGCGCGTCCAGGAGCACGCCCACGGACATGGTGAACGCGATTTCAGCGAACGGGCGCAAAGGCACGAGGGCGAGCAGCCCGAAGCTGGTGGCCAGGATGACCGCCGCCGTGCCTACCGCCCGCGCCGACACGGGCAGCGCGATCACCACCGCGTCACGCATCGGCCGGGTGCGCGCCTCGTGCCAGACCTGTCCCACGGTGAAGATGTTGTAGTCGGATCCGAGGGCGACCAGCAGCACGGCGACAGCGAACGGGACATAGAAGGTCAGTCCGTCGTGGTTCAGGACCGTGTCGAACAGCAAGGTCGCCAGCCCCAGCGTTGCCGCCAGCGCCAGGACGTTGAGCAGCAGCAGGCAGACCGGTGCGGCCAGAGCCCGCAGGAACAACATCAGCATCAGCAGATTCACCACCAGGGTGGCCACGATGATCCGTTCGAGATCGGACGTGGTCTGCCCGACGATGTCGGCGGCCACCGCGGTGTCGCCCGCCAGGCCGGCGGTCACCCCGGACAGCCCCACTTCGGACAGCAACCGTGGCAGATCGGCACGCAGCGACGACAGCGTGCCGATGCCCGAGGCACCCAGCGGCAGACTGTCGAGCACCAGCAGATACCGAGCCGCGCTACCGTCTCGGGACAGCACCAGGCCCAGCTCGTCCGGAACGGGCTGGTCCGCCGGGCCCACCACGCCCGCGATCCCCGGACGGTCCGCGAGCATGCGCTGCAACCGGTCTAGGGCGGAGCGGTCCTGGGTGATGCCGGGCCGTTCCAACAGCAGAACGGTCGGCGAGACGATGCCGTCGGCGAATCCGGCGCGCGCCGCCACCGCGGCCTGGCGAACCTGGTCGTCAGCGGGCAATGACGAGACGAACGACAAGCCGAGTCCCAGGTGGCGTGCCGGTAGAGCGGCGACGGCGAGCACCAGGACGCCCAGAGTCAGCACGATCGCGGCCGGCTTGCGGCGCACCAGCCATTGGGTACGCCGATCGCGGCGTTCCCGGGCGGCTCTGGCCGCCTGGCCGGGCACGCGGTCGTGGCGGCCGGGCCAGAACGCGTACGGCCCGAGGATGGCGAGCAGAGCGGGCACGAGCGTGACCGCGACCGCCAAGCCGACGAGAACCGCCAGTGCCATGCCGGGTCCGAACGCGTGGAACAGCGGCGACTCGGCCACGAGCAGGACACCGGTTCCCGCCGCCACAGTCAGCCCGGCCACCACCACGATCACGGTGGTGGAGCGGGTCGCCCGGCGAGCAGCGATGAGCCGGTCGTGACCGGCCATGAGCTCACGCCGCAACGCGAACAGGTAGAAGACCACGTAGTCGGTGACCACACCGAGCAGCAGAGCTACCAGCAGCGGTCCCACCTCGGTGGGTACTGCCACGTCCAGCAACCACCCGAGCCAGCCGACAAGGTCGAGCATGACCAGCGCGGCGATGCCGGCGGTGACCAGCGCGATCAGTGGGGCGACGACTGATCGGAACGCGAGGCCCACCACGAGCAGCACAGCCGCCAGCGTGGCCATCTCGACGGTTTTGATCGAACCTTCGACGACCTCGCCCTGGGCCGCACGGGCGGGCAACGTTCCGGTCACGCCCACCACGGCGTCCTCGGGACCGAAGTGACTCTCAGCGAAACGCTGGGCCGCCGCGTACTGCGTGTTCAAGCCGACGTTCGGCGGAATGAACAACAACGTGATGATCGTCGTGCCGTTTTCCCGGCTGCCCGGGAAGACACCACCGGTGTTCGGGATCGGGATGGCACCCAGGATCGGACCGGTGTCGTCGTACTGCCGCTGGGTCGTCGCGGCAGCGCGGGCTACAGCTTCAGCCTGCGTCAGCGGCGACAGCCCGTCCGGATCACGCTGGACGACGGCAACCCGGCTCAGCAGCGGAAAGCCGAACCGCTGAAAGGAACGGATCTCCGTCTGCACGGGTGGGCTGTCGACGGCCACCAGACCGGACAGCCCACCCGTGCTTACCGGAGGGGTGAATAGGATCGCCACCGCGGCCAACACGAGCCAGCCGCCGAGCACAGCCCACCGCAGCCGGACCATCGGCTCAGGAAACCCGCTCGAACGTCCAGCTCAGGTCGGGTCCGCTGTCGGCGGTACGAACCTGAAGCCGGTTCTGCGCACACGTGTACGTCCCGCCGCGCAGAATGGGAAGGACATCGATAGCGTCGCCCGTGCCGGGCAGCTCACCTCCGGTCAGGCGTCCGATGCCGGCGTTGTCGAGCAACGTCACCGAGAACGGCTCACTCAACTTCACCGTCGCCCGCAGGTGATTCTGCGCCGCGTCGCGCGGCCGCCATTGCCCCGCGCCACCACCGCTAGGCTCGAACACCACAGCCGCCCGGACAGAACCCGAGTACGAGATCTGCCCGCGGATGGTCGCTCCGGCCGCCTCGGCTGAGAATGCGAGTGGTTCCGAACCTGTGAAACCGACATCGGTGGTGCCGTCCACGCCGACGTTCATGGTCGCCCCTGTGCCACCCGACACCTTGCCGCCGACGTTGCCGAACTCGCCGCTGACACCGGTCGTTCGCCAGTCGCCTGTCACGCACGCCGGAGAAGGCCAGATCGGCGACGCGGCGGCGGACGGCGACGACGGCTGCGGGGGCGCGGCCGCACCGGACCGGCCAGGCGCCTCGTCGCCGCAGCCGGCGGCCGCGGTGCTGAGAAGCAGTCCGATAAGAAGAAGAGAAGTCTTTCCTTTCATCGCCAGCCTCCGATCGCTGTGTTCGTCACCAGATGCCCACCCTGTGTGACGACGCTCCCGCGAGGGCGTGGCGATCGCGTGACAACACGCGCCGGCTCACTGCAGCGCCATGGCCCGCCTGGTCACGAGGAACGGGTCGGCCGCGAACCGGCTGTAGACATCGGCGTCGGGCGCGAGGGCGTACTCGTCGGCGTAGGCGGAGTAGTAGAACCTCTGGACGTTGCCCGAGACGATGACAAGTGAGCCTTTCTCCACGTCGCGGCTGGGGGCACAGAGAACCAGCAAGGGTTCGGCGCCGTTCTGGCGGGTGTCGACGACGAAGGACGTCTCGGTGATCACTTGGACGACCCATCCCGAGATGGTGACCGTCCGACCGATGAAAGAGGCATCGCCGAGGTAGCCGGTTGCCGAGGGCACCGGCGCCGGCCCGGCCCGGTCGGCCTCGCAACCTCCGGCACCGAGGAGGCATCCGGCGACGACCGTGGCTACGGCGACGTTCACGTGGCGGCTCATCCTGCCCGCTCCTTCCGTCATCGACCTGTCAAATCGTTGTGGGCCGACCGCCACGGTCCGCCGCGACGCTGGACACACATCGACGAAAGGACCGGGCGCATGCGCATCCCCCTGCCTCACCTGGTCGTCGGCGGCCTGAGCGTCGTCGCCGCCGGGCTCGTCACCTTGACCCTCTGGCTCGTGGTTCTCGGAGCCGCCGGACTGACCGCCTCGGTGATCGGCGCCTTGCCGTCGGGGCGCCGGAGTCCCCACCCCGCCGACCGAGCCGGCACAAGATCGGGCACCGGTCTCAAGCCCAGGATCTAACCTTGGGCCGGGCCGGAAGGCCCCTTCTGCTCCTTCGTCACAAAGCTGTCATGACCAGCTCGCGGAGGCATCGTGCCGCCTCACGTCCGGGCCGCGCTCAGGCGCCGGGGCTGGGCGGTGGGCTTCGGCTGCCTCGCCCTGCTCATCACGGCCGAGCCGGTTGCTCCTTCGCCGTCCGTATCACTCGGCCGGCTTCTCGGCATGACCACCGAACTGCTGGCGCATGGCCGAGAGCGTCTGGCTGGCGAAATGGTCCAGGCCACGAGAGCCGAACCGGGAGGCGAGCGCCGTCATCAACACCGGGGCGGGCACCCCTTCTTCGATGGCGGCCACGGCGGTCCACCGGCCCTCCCCGGAGTCCGATACCCGGCCGGAGTACTCGTGCAGGTCCGGCGATTCGGCGAGCGCGGTGGCCGTAAGGTCGAGCAGCCAGGACGAGATGACGCTGCCGCGGCGCCAAACCTCGGCAATCGCCGCGATGTCCAGGTCGTAGCGGTAGAACTCCGGATGTGCGAGCGGGGCGGTCTCGGCGTCGGCCTGCTGCTGAGCCGTACCGATACCGGCGTTGCGCAGAATGTTGAGGCCCTCGGCGTACGCGGCCATGAGCCCGTACTCGATGCCGTTGTGCACCATCTTGACGAAGTGCCCCGCCCCGGCCGGGCCGCAGTGCAGGAAGCCCTGTTCCGCCGGGGCGGGTTCACCGGTGCGACCGGGCGTACGCTCCGCCGCCCCGGCTCCCGGTGCGATCGCGGCGAACAAGGGCGACAACCGGCCGACCACGTCGCCTTCCCCGCCGATCATCAGACAGTAGCCACGCTCCCGGCCCCACACACCACCGCTGGTGCCCACGTCGACATAGTGGATCCCGCGATCCGCCAGAGCGGATGACCGGACGATATCGTCACGGTAGTACGAGTTTCCGCCGTCGATGATCGTGTCTCCGGCATCGAGGTGCTCGGCCAGCTCGCCGACAACGTGCTCGGTCGGACCGCCCGCGGGCACCATCACCCAGACGGCCCGGGGCTGAGCCAGCTTGCCGACCAGGTCGGCGAGCGATTCGCTACCCGTCGCGCCCTCGCCGGACAAGGCCTCGACCGACGCCGGATCGGTGTCGAACACGACGCAGTCGTGCCCGGCAGCCATGAGTCTGCGGACCAGGTTGGACCCCATCCGCCCGAGACCGACCATTGCTATCTGCATGACACCATCCTCGAATCATGACGCTCACCGGTCTTCGCCTGCATTCCCTCGAAGAGCGCCACGCGGGCCGGAATGCCGCGGCCGGCGAGCCACCGGTGAACATGGGGGGCGAAGCGGCCCGAAACGACCGCGGCATCCGGACACCACCATGACGCTCACCTATGGCGGCCGGACCCCGGCATCATGACGAATCGATGACTCTCGGCTGGCTCAGGCAGCCAGCCGCCGGCCAGCCGAGGCTACGGCGGCCGCATGAGCTCGGCTACGAAAGATCGGAAAGGCAGCGTCGAGGCCCGTGCCGGCCAACGTCCGCCTCATCGCCGGTGACGGCGCGACCAGGCAGAACCGGCAACCGCGACGATCCGCGCGCTGATGGGCCTGGATCAGCACGCCGAGGGAGGCACAGTCGATCAGCGAGACGTCGGATGCGTCGACCAGGATGTCGTCGCGGCGCTCGAGGCCGTCGGCGAGCTGGTCCTGCAACGGTTCGGCCACCTCGACGTCGATGTCACCATGGAGTTCGACCACAGCGGCACCGGCGAGCGTCACCGAGGTGATCCGGTCGGTCGGCATGCTGTCCATCCTGGCCTCCTCCACCGTCCAACACTTTTCGGTGTCAGACTGCTCGTCGGCCATGGCGCATTGCCCGCAACATCGTGACATCTCAATGACAACGCGGGCGCCGCTGTTTCGGATCACTCAGCCTTGCCGCCTTTCGGCCCAGTCACCGCGATCGCGGTGACGGCAAGTATGGCGGCCATCATGGGCACTCCGGCCCAACCGGTCACCAACAGATACCAGGGAAGCGCCAGCGAGAACACAATCGTGGCGGATACACCGGGTGCAGCCATGATGGCCCGAGCAACTCGCCGCAAGCCGGCCGCGTTCGAGGAGGAAGGGGTCAGACCGGCCACGATCGTGTCGAACTCGTCCTGGCTGCGCCGGGCCCGCGGGTCGGCACGAACCCGGAGGGCGTTGCAGATGTCAAGACCGGCGACCGTGGTACGGACAAGGTCCGCGGCTCTCTCCCGAGCCGCCCACGAGCTCACCGTGCCGTCGAGAACCACGACACCGTTCTGGACACTCACCCGGATCGGCTCATGGCTCGTCCGCTCGTCGCCATTCAACCCGAGCACCACGGCCAGCGCCGCGCGGACCTCGTCGGATGCGACGACAGGGTCACGTCTCCGGTGCTGCGCAAGGAACTCGTCATCCGGCAGCGGCTGCATAGGCGGCCTCCTCGGTCTTGCCGGCGCTACGCCGCGGCGCGATGGTCTGCGCGTGAGACGGCCACGACAGCCTGGCGAACGGTGCCGAAGGTCGGGAACGTGGCGTGCGGCCGCATCAGGCGTAACGAGGTGCGCACCGACCGCGACGGGCCGGCCAGCACCACCGTGTTGTGGTCGGGCTCCCCGGCCGTACAGGCATCAACGAACACAGCCAATGCCGCAGGATGGATCGTACGGGTCTCTGTCAGGTCGACGACGACGGCGCGGCGCGCCGACGCCGCGCCCGCAAGAGTTGTTCGCAGCGCCGCCGTGTCGCCGGCGCCGACGTCGCCGAAGAGGCGGAGTATCGCCGCGGCCGGCCGGAGCTCGACCGAGATATCCCCACCGGCCCGGGCTATGGTCCTTCCGTCCGCCGAGCATCGCCGGCAGTGGTGTGGACCGCGAGCGAACGTGCTCCCGGTCCAGCCGATCGAGCTCACCGCCACGTGAACCACGTGACCGTCGTGCAGCCCTCCTCCGTCCACCAGCGCCCGGCCGCCGCAGCCGTCACAGATGACCTGCACGCCCGGGCCCTGGCCGTACGTCACTGCTGTCACTGCCATCGCCGCATCTCGTCGTTCACGTCGATCAGCGTCGCGGACCCTTGTGGCGATGGCTCCGCGGGAACATGACAGTTTCATGACGACCCATGCACGAGTTGCTCAGCCGGTTCGCCACGGTTCGGCGTCCGAGTCGCGGAAGATCAGGCCGTTCCCCGGTGTCTGGCGGTTGACGGTGACAGCGCCGCCTTCGGCGCTGGTGGCGCCGTCGAAGAGCATCCGCTCGATGCGTACGTGGTCGTGGAACCATTCCAGGTGCCGCAGGTTCGGGGTGGCGGCGGCCACGGCCAGGTGCTGATGCGGGGCGCAGTGCCCGGAGATCTCGAGGCCGTGCGCGGCGGCTACGGCCGCTGCTCGCTGGAACTCAGTGATGCCTCCGCAGCGGGTGACGTCGATCTGCAAGCAGTCGACGTACGGGGCCATCCGTTTGAAGTAGACGAGGTCGTAGCCGTATTCGCCGGCCGTCACGTCGGGCGAGACGGCGTCGCGCACGTGGCCGAGTCCTTTCAGATCGTCGGAGCTCACCGGCTCCTCGAACCAGAGCACGCCGAGGTCCGCGGCCGCCCTCATCACCCGGACGGCCTGCTTGCGCTGGTAGGCGCCGTTGGCGTCGACGAACAGCTCGGCCTCGCCGATCGTCTCGCGGGCGGCCGCCATCCGGGCCAGGTCCCGGTCGATCTCGGTTCCCCACGACTCCCCAATCTTGATCTTGACGCGAGGAATACCCTCGTCGTGGACCCAGCCGGAGAGCTGCGCGTGCTGGCGGTGAGTGTCGTATGTGGTGAAGCCGCCGCTGCCGTAGACCGGGACGGCCGTGCGGGCCGAGCCGAGCAACCGGGCCAGCGATATCTCCAGACGGCGGGCCTTCAGGTCCCACAGCGCGTTGTCGGCGGCGGAGAGAGCCAGTCCGCCGATGCCGGGCCGGCCGGCGTTGCGCAGCCGCCGGCGCATGGCCGACCAAGCGGCCGGGGTGTCGTCCGGGTCGACGTCGGCGACCACCTCGGCCAGCAGGTCGTTCACGATCCCCACGATCGCCGGCGGCCCATAGGTCCAGCCGATCCCGGTGACGTCGCCGGCCCGGGCCTGGACGAGCACCAAGGTGGTGCTCGTCCAGGCCAGCGTGCCGTCGCCCTCGGGCTCGTCCGTGGGGATCGTGTACGCGGCGGCGGTCAGCGTGACCATCGGCGCAGCCCGTAGCCGAGCGCGACGGCCGCTGCGCCGGCCACTGCCGTGGTGGTGAGCAGTTGCAGCGGCCGCGACGGGGCGCCGGGACGATCGGCCCAGCGTTGCTCCGGGACGCCGCGCCCGTCGTCGCCGTCGAGGCCGGCGGCCAGAAGTTCGGCGAGGTGGACACCGCGACGGCCGCCGCTGTCGCTCTGCTGCACCTGGGTGCGGCAGCTGAACCCGTCGGCCAGGATCACGTCGCTCGGGGCGGCCTCGCGGACCGCGGGCAGCAGGACCCGTTCGGCGCAGGCCTCGGAGACCTCGTAGTGGCCCTGTTCGAAGCCGAAGTTGCCGGCGAGTCCGCAGCAGCCCGAGTCGAGCACGTCGACGTCGACCCCGGCGCCGGTCAGCAGCTTGGTGTCCGCGGCGAATCCCATGACCGCGTGATGGTGGCAGTGGGTCTGCACGTGGGCGGTGCGTGTGACCCGCGGCGGCTGCCATCCGGGCGTGTGTGCGGTGAGCAGCTCGGCCAGCGTGACGGTCTGCCGGCGCAGCCGTTCGACATCCTGATCGTCCGGGAAGAGCTCCTCGGCGTCACTTCGGAACACCGCGGTGCAGCTGGGTTCCAGCCCGAGGATCAGCGTTCCGGCCCGCAGGTGAGGGCTCAGCACCTCGACCGTACGCTGGAGAACGCGCTTGGCGACGTCGAGCTGGCCGGTGGAGATCCAGGTCAGGCCGCAGCACACCCGTTGCTCGGGAACGATCACACGCCAGCCCGCATCCTCCACTACCTCGACTGCGGCCATGGCTATGCCGGGATCGAAGTTGTTGGTGAAGGTGTCCGGCCACAGCACAACCTCGCCGCGCTCGCCGCCGCCGCGTGGGGTGCGGCGGGCGAACCACTGCTGGAAGCTCTCCGCGGCGAAGACCGGCACCTCGCGGCGGACGTCGACGCCGGCCGTCTTCTTCGCCAGCCAGGCCAGCCCGGGCGCGTGGGACAGGGCGTTGACCAGCCGGGGCGCCGTGGCGGTGACCGCGGCGGCGGCGAGCGGGAGCCAGCCCATGGCGTAGTGGGCCCGGGGCCGAAGTCGGCCCTCGTAGTGGTGGGCGAGGAATTCGGCCTTGTAGGTGGCCATGTCGACATTGACCGGGCAGTCGGCCTTGCAGCCCTTGCAGGCCAGGCACAGGTCGAGGGCATCTTTGACCTCGTCGGAGCGCCAGCCGTCGCCGATCGCCCCGCCGCGCTCGGCGCCGTCGAGCATCTCGAACAGCAGCCGGGCTCGTCCCCGGGTGGAGTGCTCTTCCTCCTTGGTCGCCATGTACGACGGGCACATGACGCCGCCGGAGTGCCGCCGGCACTTCCCGACACCTACGCAGCGCAGCACCGCCCGGCCGAAGCTTCCCTCGTCGTGCGGATACCGGAAGTGCGTGGCCAGGTCGCCATGGTTGTAGTCGGCGCCGAGCCGCAGCTGGCCGTCGAGGGGATCGGGAGCGGTGACCTTGCCGGGATTCATCCGGTTGTCCGGGTCGAAGATCGCCTTGAACTGGCCGAACGCGCGGACGAGGTCGTCGCCGAACATCTTCGGCAGCAGTTCCGCACGGGCCTGCCCGTCGCCGTGCTCGCCGGAGAACGAGCCGCCGTAGCGCACGACCAGGTCGGCCGCCCGCTCGATGAACGACCGGAACGCGGCGATGCCGTCGGCGTTCTCCAGGTCGAAGGGGATACGGGTGTGCACGCAGCCCTGCCCGAAATGGCCGTAGAGCGAGGCCTGCTGGTAGCCGTACTCCTCGTACAGCTTGCGCAAGTCCCGCAGGTAGTCACCCAGGTCCTTCGGGTCGACGGCGGAGTCCTCCCAGCCGGGCCAGGTGTCGGGCAGGCCCGGTACGCGGGCCGTGGCACCCAGGCCGGACTCGCGGATCAGCCACATCTGCTTCTCGTGGTCGGGATCGTCGAAGAACCCGACATCCGGCTCGTCGCGCTTCTTGCCCAGGGCGGCCAGCATCGCGTCGGCGGCCCCGTCCGCCTGCTCCTCGCTGTCGCCGCCCATCTGCACCAGCAGGTAAGCGCCCTGCTCCGGCAGCAACGCCAGCGCGTCGGGGTTGAGGTGCTTGCGCTGCTGGAAGTCGATCAGTTTGCGGTCGATGCCCTCCAGCGCGATCGGCTGGTGCGGCAGGATCTTCGGCACGTCGTCGGCCGCGGTTGCGATATCTGGATAGGACAGGAACGCCAGCGTGCGGGCCTTGACCACCGGCACCAGCTTGAGCCGGGCCCGCAGCACCGTCACGCAGGTGCCTTCCGTACCGACCAAAGCCTGCGCGACGTGGAAGTTCTTCTCCGGCAGCAGGCTGTCGAGGTTGTAGCCCGACACCCGCCGCGGAATGTCCGGATAGCGCGTACGGATCTGCGCCAGGTACTCATCCCGCAGCGCCCGCAGCTGCCGGTAGATCTCCGCCTGGCGACCCCCGGCCGCCACGATGCGGTCGTACTCGACCTCCGAGGTTTCCCCCACCCAGATGCGGGTGCCGTCGTACAGCAGCACTTCCAGCTCGACGACGTTGTCGACGACCTTGCCCGTACGCTGCGCGGTCGCTCCGCAGGAGTTGTTGCCGATCATCCCGCCCAGGGTGCAGTGATCGTGTGTGGCCGGCGACGGCCCGTACTCCAGGCCGGTGTCCTTCAACTGCTCGTTGAGCAGGTCGAGCACGATACCGGGCTCAACCAGGCAGGTCCGGTTCTCGGTGTCGACCTCGAGCAGCCGGTGGCAGTACTTGGACCAGTCGACGATCACGGCCACGTTGGTGCACTCACCGGCCAGACTGGTGCCGCCGCCGCGGGAGGTGATCGGCGCGCCGTAGCGGCGGCAGACCGCGACGGCGGCCACGGCCGCCTCCACCGTGCGGGGCACGACCACGCCAATGGGCACCTGCCGGTAGTTGGAGGCGTCGGTGGAGTACGCCGCGCGGGAGCCGGCGTCGAAGCGGACCTCACCGTCCACCTCGGCCGTCAGGTCCCGTTCCAGCGCGGCGACATCGATGTCGCCGGTGTCCGGCGCCCGCCGGACCGGATCGGGCAGATGAACCGTGGTCACGACCGCAGCTCGTTGATCTTGTCGCGGACCACGGTGGCCAGGGTCGCCGCCTTGTGCGGCTGCCCTTTCAGGAACGCCTCGGTGAAGTGTTTGGCCTGCTCGTACTTGACCTTGCCGGGCATCGGCGGCTCGTTCGGGTTGACGTCGATGTCGACCAGCGCCGGGCCGGGATGGGCCAGAGCGTCCGAGATCGCGCCGCGTACCTCTCCGGGCTTGGTGACCTTGACGCCGTAGGCGCCGCAGCCGCGCGCCCAGGTGGAGAAATCGGCCTCGGGCTGGCGGTGGCGCACGGCGTACTCGGGATAGCCGAGGACGATCTGCTCCCACAGGATCTGCCCGTACGAGTTGTTGTTGTTGATGATCACCTTGACCGGCAGGTCATGGCGTACGGCGGTGAGGAAGTCGGCCATCAGCATCGCGAACCCGCCGTCGCCGACGTACGCGATCACCTGCCGGCCCGGGAAGGCGTGCTGCATCCCGATCGCGTACGGCAGGCCGGGCGCCATCGTGGCCAGGTTGCCCGACAGGAAGTACTGCCGCCGGTCACGGATCGTCCAGTGCCGCGCCGACCAGGTGGCGATCGTTCCCGAGTCACAGGTCATGATCGCGTCGTCGGCGGCCAGCTCGTCGAGCACGCCCACGACGTACTGCGGGGCGATCGGGTCACGGCTCTCGTCCTGCAACGCCTTCATGTCGGCCCGCCAGGACTCCATCTCCTTGTGGTACTTGTCCAGGAATCCGCTGTCCCCGCCGCGCAGCAGCGGCAGCAGGCCCTGGAGGCCCTTCTTGGCGTCCGCGGTGATAGGGGCTTCCACCGGCAGCCGCAGCCCGATCAGCGTGGGGTCGGCGTCGATCTGCACGACACGCGCTGTGCCAGGGTCGGGCAGATATTTCCCGTACGGGAAGGAGGTGCCGACCATGAGCAGGGTGTCGCACTCCTCCATGGCCTCCTCGCTCGGCTTGGTGCCGAGCAGCCCGAGCCCGCCGGTGGTGACCGGGTGGTCGTCGGGCACGACGGCCTTGCCGGGCAGCGTCTTGACCACCGGGGCACCCAGCTTCTCGGCGACCGCGATCACCTCGTCGCGGGCGTGCAGAGCGCCGGCGCCGACCAGGATCACCGGTTTGGCCGCCGCGTTGAGCACCTCGGCCGCCGCCCGCAGTTCCGGTTCGCCCGGCGCCAGTTGCGGCCGGTCCAGGTTCGGCAGGCTCACCGGCTTGGTGCCCGGCGCCGGGTGCGCGTACGGGTCCTCGTCGACGGCCGCGATCTGGATGTCGTTGGGGAACGTCAGGTGCGAGACCGTCCGCTTGATCAGAGCGTTGCGGATGGCCAGGTCCACGACACCCGGCATCTGCTGCGGATTGGTGATCATGAGGTTGTACTCGGCCACGTCCTCGTACAGCCTGTCCAAATGGACCTCCTGCTGGTAGCGCGAGCCCAGCAGTGAGGTCTCCTGCATGCCGGTGATGGCCAGCACCGGCACGTGGTCGAGCTTCGCGTCGTACAAGCCGTTGAGCAGGTGGATCGCGCCCGGCCCCGAGGTCGCGGCGCAGACGCCCAATTTGCCGGTGGCCTTCGCGTAGCCCACGGCCATGAAGGCGGCCGCCTCCTCATGGTGCACCAGCACGAAATTCAGCTGGTCGGCATGCCGGCGGAAGCCCTCCATCAGCCCGTTGATGCCGTCCCCGGGAAGCCCGAAGACGGTGTCCACGCCCCAAGCGATCAACCTTTTGGCCAGGCTCTCGCCCACGATCTCCGGCATCGGGATTCCCTTCGTCGCGGATACGGCGTCGATCGGCACCGTCCACGCGGCTACCCGCCGCTCCAGCGGATAAACGCCAGGAGCACCGAAACAACATGCACAGTTACATCTATTTGAACGCTGAAGCGCGGCACCGGGCGGAAACTGCATGTCCTTCTACACTCATTCACGCCGTCATCGTTTACTCCGCTCGTCGAGGGGTAGGCGCGCCGCAACGTGACACCGATCCCGAGGAAAACAGCCGTGACCGCCGTTGCGCCCAGGCCGATCGAGACCCGGCCCTACCCGGTCCGGCCTCAGGTCCGGGGCTCGGCATTGGCCCGGGTCCTGCGCACGACGGACGCGAAGCAGATCGGGATCCTCTACATGATCACGGCGTTCGCCTTCTTCATGATCGGCGGGGCGATGGCGCTGATCATGCGGGCGGAGCTGGCCCGCCCGGGCATGCAGATTCTGTCCCCCGAGCAGTACAACCAGCTGTTCACCATGCATGGCACGATCATGCTGCTGCTCTTCGCGACGCCGATCGTGTTCGCCTTCGCCAACTATGTGGTGCCGATCCAGATCGGCGCTCCTGACGTGGCGTTTCCCCGGCTGAACGCGTTCGCGTACTGGCTCTACCTGTTCGGCGGCACCCTCACCCTCGGCGGCTTCATCACACCGGGTGGCGCGGCCGACTTCGGGTGGACGGCGTACAACCCGCTGAGCGACTCGCTGCATTCCCCCGGAGTCGGCGGGAACCTGTGGGTCGTCGGCCTGGCCCTCTCGGGCCTCGGCACGATCCTCGGCGGCGTCAACATGATCACCACGATCCTGACCCTGCGGGCACCCGGCATGACCATGTTCCGCATGCCGATCATGACGTGGAACATCCTGGTCACCAGCCTCCTGGTGATTCTCGTCTTCCCCTTCCTGGCCGCTGCCCTCCTCGCGCTGCTGGCCGACCGGGTGATCGGTGCTCACGTCTTCGACGTGCAGACCGGCGGCCCGCTGCTGTGGCAGCACCTGTTCTGGTTCTTCGGCCACCCCGAGGTGTACATCGTGGCGCTGCCGTTCTTCGGCATCATCACCGAGGTCATCCCGGTCTTCAGCCGCAAACCTCTCTTCGGTTACAAGGGCCTGGTCTCGGCCACGCTGCTGATCGCGGCCCTGTCGATGTCGGTGTGGGCGCACCACATGTTCGTCACCGGCCAGGTCCTGCTGCCGTTCTTCAGCTTCCTCAGCTATCTCATCGCGGTGCCCACGGGCATGAAGTTCTTCGTCTGGATCGGCACGATGTGGCGCGGTCAGATCAGCTTCGAGACGCCGATGCTGTTCGCGATCGGCTTCCTGATCACCTTCCTGCTCGGCGGGCTCACGGGCGTGCTGCTGGCCGCGCCGCCGGTCGACTTTCACGTCTCCGACTCGTACTTCGTCGTCGCCCATTTCCACTACGTGCTGTTCGGCACGATCGTGTTCGCGGTGTTTTCCGGCATCTATTTCTGGTTCCCGAAGATGTTCGGGCGGATGCTCGACGAACGGCTGGGTAAGGTCCACTTCTGGCTGACCTTCATCGGCTTCCACACCACCTTCCTGGTGCAGCACTGGCTGGGCACCGAGGGCATGCCCCGCCGCTACGCCGACTACCTGCCCGGTGACGGGTTCGCGACGCTGAACGCCGTGTCGACCATCGGCTCGTTCATCCTCGGCCTGTCGACGCTGCCGTTCCTCTACAACTGCTGGAAGTCCTACCGGGCCGGCCGTACGGCCACCGCGAACGACCCCTGGGGCCACGGCAACTCGCTGGAGTGGGCCACCACCTCGCCGCCACCGCTGCGCAACTTCGACAAGATGCCGCGCATCCGCTCCGAGCGCCCGGCCTTCGACGCCAAGTTCCCCGAACTGGCCGCCGGCGCCCAGTCCGCCGATGGCCCACCCGAGGGCGGCACCCGCCATGAGAATCCGGGCCGAGGCGGGGTCCCACGAACGCCGGCCGGACGCGGGAAGATCTGAGGCATGACGGTCATCGCCTTCGATGTCAACGAGACCCTGCTCGACCTGCGAGCCCTGGACCCCCTGTTCGCCGACACCTTCGACGATCCCGGGTCACGTGGACAGTGGTTCGCCCAGATGCTTCAGGTCGCCTTCGTGGGCGGCCTCACCGGGCAGTACGTCGACTTCACCACCGCCCAGCACGCCGCCCTGAGCATGCTGGCCGACCGGTTGGGCAAGCCGCTGCCGCCGGAACGGGCAACCGCGATCGTCGAGGCGATGAGCGCCCTTCCACCTCACGCCGAGGTGCCGGCCGCGCTGGCCCGGCTGCGCGAGGCCGGGTTCACCATGGTGGCTCTGACGAACTCCGTGCAGTCGGTGGCCGAAGCGCAGCTCCGGTACGCCGGTCTCGGCGAGCTCTTCAACGCCGCGATCTCCGCTGATTCGGTACGACGGCTGAAGCCGGCCCCCGAGCCCTATCACGCGGTCGCGCAGCGCTTCGGTGTCGAGCCGTCGGAGGTACGTCTGGTGGCCGCGCACGCCTGGGACGTATCCGGCGCGCTGGCCGCCGGATGCCGCGCGGCCTTGGTGCGACGGCCCGGGGTGGTCGCCATCCCGCTCGGCGCACAGCCCGACATCGTAGGGCCGACGCTGACCGAGGTGGCCGATCGAATCATCGCGGCCCGGTAACTGCGGTCAGCCGTCCGAGGCGGTACCCGAGTCGTGCCAGCGTCGCCACCATTCGGCATCGGGCACCTCCCCGGTCGCTTCGACAAGCGCGTTGAGCACCGACGCGAACGCCAGCGGCCGGGTCAGCGACAGCTCGGCGATCAGCTCGGCCAGCCGGTCACGGCGCCGTCGCATCACCTCGCCGACCAGCTCACGCCCGGCATCGGTCAACGTGATCCAGGCCGCGCGCCGGTCGTGGAGCCGCTCCTCCCGCGCCACCAGACCCTTACGCACCAGCCGCTGGCACATGCGGACCGCGGTCGAGGAGGTCACGGTGAGCTCGCTGGCCAGATCGACGATCCGCTGCGGCCCGCGCGAGACCAGCACCACGAGCGTACGGAACTGCGGCAGAGTCACGTCCTCGTCGAGACCGCTGAGCGAACGGGCCGTCTCGGCGACGAAGGCCCGGCTGAGCGCCAGCAACGCCCCGACCACCTCGTCCTCCCCCGGCGACAGGGCCATCTGTGAAGTCACGCGCCCACTCTGACACGCCGTCGGCACGCCGGATCGCGGCACCCCGGCAGCGTCCCGCCCGTTCCCGAGAATGGTGTAGTAATACACCTATTGTGGATCCATCCTACGAGCCGCCGCGCGACAATGCGGAGCACCGACACCGTCGCACGCCCCGCGGAGGTGGGAGATGACCAGCAGCAGGACACTCCACCGGTGGACACGCCGTCTGTTCCGTGCGCCGGTGAAGCTCTACCGCCTCCGTCTCGGATGGCTGTTCGGCCGCCGGCTGGCGATGGTCGAGCACCTCGGCCGGCGGACCGGCCACCTTCATCAGGTGGTGCTGGAGGTCGTCGAGCTCGACCCGGCCACAGGGGCCCTCACCGTGGCGTCGGGCTTCGGGCCGAAAGCCGACTGGTATCGCAACCTGCGGGCTCATCCGGCCACCGACGTCGTCATCGGCATCCGCCGGATCGCCGTCCGGGCCGAGCCGGTGCCCACCGAGACCGGGGCTGAGATCATGCGGGGCTATGCGAGGCGGCACCCGCGAACAGCACGCCGCCTCGCCGGCTTCCTCGGCTACGAGCTGGACGGTACCGACGACGACTTCGCCGAGTTCGGGCGTACCCTGCCCTTCCTACGGCTGATCCCCGACGGGCGAAAGTCGATCACCCGCCCGGCCTGATCCCGGCCGCGGCGCGCAGCAGGTCGCGATGGGTCAGCCAGGCCGACGGCACACCGGCGGCGCCGACCGGCAGGCCCGCCCCGCCGTGGCGGGTCAGCTCCGCCAGCGCCTCCTCGAGGGACTCGTCGCCACGCAGCATCGGCACCACGTGAGCCAGATCAGCCGCGGTCACCTCGCCCGCCGCGTCCTGCACCGCCCGTTCCACCTCGAGCGCGGGGACCACGCCGAGCAGGTGTCCCACCTCGTCGAGCACCGGCAACGCCATGCGATCGTCGGCGGCGAACCGTGCCGTCAGCTCGGGCAGGCCGGTCTGCGGCGCCAGTGGCGCCGGCAGCGGCCCGGCCGCGGCCGAGACCGGGATACGGGCCAGGGCGCGGTCGGGCGCGCCCAGATCGATGCCGCGCCGCAGCAGCTTGCGGGTGTAGATGGTGTCCCGGCTCAGCAGCTTGGACACGCCCGCGGCGAGGGCGATCGCCAGCATCAGCGGCAGGATGATCCGGTACTCGCCGGTCAGCTCGAACATGATCAGGACGGCGGTGATCGGGGTACGCGCCGCCCCCGCGAAAACCGCACCCATACCCACCAGCGCATAGGCGCCGGGCGAGGGGACGAGCGCGGGGTCGAGGGCGCGCAGCACCAGACCGAACGCCTCGCCCAGCATCGCGCCGACGAACAGCGACGGCGCGAACACGCCACCGGAGCCGCCGATTCCGATGGTCAGGCTGGTCGCGAGGATCTTGCCGACCAGCAGTAGCAGCACGAACCCGATCGCGTAGCCACCCGCGACCGCCCGCCCCAGTACGGGATAGCCGACGCCGTACATCTGCGGCAGCACCAGGAGCAGACCACCCAGCAGCAGGCCACCCACGGCCGGCCGCAGCCACTCCGGGCCCCGCCACAGCCGATCGCACAGATCCTCGACGAAGTAGAGCGTCCGCGACCAGCCGACACCCACCCCGGCCGCGAGCAGCCCGAGGACGGCGTACGCCACGTACTCCCAGGCCGAGCTGATCGAGAACGACGGCAGCGCCAGGAACGGATGATCCCCGAACGCGGCCCGGCTCAGGGCGGCGGCCGCGACCGCGGCCAGCACGACCGCGGCGAACGACTCGACGGCGAAGTCGCCCAGGATGAGCTCGAGCGCGAAGAAGACCCCAGCGATCGGCGTGTTGAACGTGGCCGCGATACCGCCGGCCGCCCCGCACGCCACCAGCAACCGCAGCCGCGATTCGGGCAGCCGCACCAACTGGCCGAGGCTAGACCCGAGCGCCGAGCCGATCTGCACGATCGGCCCCTCCCGGCCCACCGAGCCGCCCCCGCCGATGCACAACGCACTGGCCAGCGCCTTGACCACCGCCACCTGGGGACGAATCCGGCCGCCGCGCTCGGCGACCGCGTACATCACCTCCGGCACCCCGTGACCGCGAGCCTCCCGCGCGAACCGGTACACCAGCGGACCGTAGAGCAGACCGGCGATCACCGGCGTGACCAGCAGGAACCAGCGACCGAGACCGGGCAGATGCGCGCTCGCCGCACCGGCAACGGCGGCATAGTCGTCATAGCCGGTGAAGACGTGCGTCGCCGTCTCGATCAGCCAGCGGAAAGCCGCGGCCCCGAGCCCGGCTCCCAGCCCGACTGTCACGGCCAGACACTGCAAGCCGACCATGCTGCCGTGAAGCCAGCCCCAGAACTTTTGATGCATACATACATCTTTCCATCGCCTCTGACCGGCGAGGCACCGGCCACCTGTGACATGCCGCCGGAGGACGACCGGCCCGAAGCAGAGCCTGTCGCGGAATCGTGCCGACCTCGACTCGTGATCGTCGCAGAGGCAGCGGAAAGTCGAGGAAGAAGTGCGCGTCACAGCGCATCGGTCACCCACGATTCGAGGATCTGCGATGACTTACGTGATCAACACACATCGACTGCCCGGCCCCGCCATGGCGATCGCGATCGAGCCGCAAGGACGGATCGCCTCGGCGGAAGCCGCCGATCTGCTTCGAGGCCGATTCGTCATGGTCCTGGCCGCCACGCACCCGGAGCGCATTGTCGTGGACTTCAGCGCTGTTCCGGAGATTTCGGAAGCGGGTGTCGACGCGCTGCGAAAGGGACGTGACAAAGCGACCGCTGAACGGGCGAGCGTCGAAGTGCTCCACGCAGCACCGCAGGTGCATGAGAAGCTTCGCAGGCATGGGCTGGCGGAATTGGTTGACGAGCCCGCATAGCGGCGCAATCCCGGCTGGCCAGATCACCGGCACACTCCCGAGGAGAGCTCAGCAAGCCCTGAGCTCTCCTCGGAAATGCGACGGTTATGTGACAACGGCGCGGTAGCGGCATTCCCGGTGATTACCGATGGCAGGCTGGTCACATCCGAGGGATCCGAGCGGCGGGAGAGCCATGGGCACGGTATTCGCATGTGTCGCGGCCATGGGAGCGATCAGCGCCGCGATAGGTACGGTCTATTCGATCGGATGGCTCATTCTCGCCGGCGGCATCGCATTTATCGCCGGCGCGCTGGGCACTCCGTCGGGGGCCTCGCGGCAGTGAGTTCAGGTCCACTTCTGACATGACAGTCGTGTGACAAACACGGTCGCTACCACCAACAGTGCTGACGACCGGACTATCCTCAGCGACCTGTGTACAGGTGCATGTTTCTGATGAGCTGGGGATGACGGTGAACAACGGCACAGCCGTCGACATACTGCTGGTCCAAGACGACCCGGCCGAAGCGCTGCTCCTGGCCGACGAGCTGGTAACGCACAAGGTCGTCAACAAGGTCCAAGCGGCATACGACGCGCCGACAGCGCTCGCCTACCTGAACGGAACCAGCCCCTTCGGCCGCCCCGGCACACCCGACCTCGTACTGCTCGATGTAAAACTGCCCGGCCGCGACGGCCGCGTCATCCTCGACCGCTTACGGACACTCCCCGCCGCCCAGGAAGTGCCCGTCATCCTTTTGACCGACTCCCCCGAAGCCGAACGCATCCTGCGGCAGGAACAACTGCCGGTCCAGGGATACGTCGCCAAGCCGGTCGACTTCGCCTGCCTGATGACAATCGTCCGGTCGATCGACAGCCTCGGCCTGCAGGTCCTGAAGTCTCTTGACCATTGAGGCGAGCGCGGACCGCTTGAAAAGCATCGACCGCACCCCACCGGTGTCCTAATGCGAGCAACTGCGTGGAGGGATCAGGCGAGTCTTCCCCACTGACGGGTGGGCTGGAGCACGGTCGCGCGTAGCGCCTGCTTTCTGAGATGAGCTATGCGCCGGTAGTCGGGGTCCTCGATCATCCGCAGGAACGTGTGACGATCGGGATAGCGGACCAGCAGGACGGCATCCCATTGCTCGGCGGAATCGGTGACAAGAGGGTCTCCGCCGTCTCCGGCGTAGACCACCTCAATGCCGTACCGGCCGGCGAGCGTCTCCCCGAACGCCTTCGTGTACTGCTGGTAGAGCGTTCGCCCGCCCTCAGCGAAGCGCAGCAGGTTGAGCATTACCACCGGCCGGTCCGGTTGGTCCTCGAGAAAGCCGGCAGGGAGTTGTTCGGCCGGTTCCATAGCCACTTCCTTACAGGGCGGGACGCGCCACGTCGTCCTCATGGTCCATCACGTCATTCTTGGTTCTCGTACGGTCTCTCGCCGAACGGCACGGCATCGATCCTCACCGTGGTCGGCGATAGCCCGGCCGACCACCAGCTCGCCAAAGCCGCCGGAATCGGCCGCTCCCCCTCGTACGCCGGACACCTCACCGGCGGAGGCTTTCGGCGCGGGCGCCACCGACCGGATCGGCGGGTCAGAGCCGCATAACGTGGCCCTGCCGCGCCGCGACCTTGCCGTCGACAAGATCCAGCCAGACCCGCCGCAGATCATCAGGACCAACGCCGGCCCGCACCTCGATCCACTCCCCCGCCGCCGCCGCGAATCGCTGCCAGGCGGCTGCGAACCTGTCCTCCAAGCCGTCGCGCCCCCAGTCCTGACGCCGTTTGCGCATCTGGACCGGCGCGAAGAACACCTCACCCGCCGCTTCGGCGTTCGGCACCTGGTTGGTCAAACCGACCGCGATGTCCCGTACGAGCCGGTCGCCGAAGCGCTCACGCAGCGCGGATCGGGTGGCCGGCACGCCGGACAAGTCAAGGTAAACCACCGACGCGGCGTCCAGGCCATCAACCTCGTCGTAGGACAGCACCTCGTCGTAACAGCCCAGGGACCGGGTGAAAGCGACGTTGCCGGACGACGTCAGGCCGATCAGGCGCGGCCCAC
Source organism: Paractinoplanes atraurantiacus (assembly GCF_900215205.1). Classification (GTDB taxonomy): domain Bacteria; phylum Actinomycetota; class Actinomycetes; order Mycobacteriales; family Micromonosporaceae; genus Actinoplanes; species Actinoplanes atraurantiacus. The sequence continues at coordinate 401,448 of NZ_OBDY01000002.1, read as the reverse complement.
GACCTCTCAACTCGTACGCGGCGGCGTACGCGGTCTTGCTGGAAGCCGAGGAGAACACCACGGACTCCGCACCATAGAAATCGTTGTCGGCCACCTGATCGGCGAGCATGAACGAGGTGAAGAACAACGGCCGCAACAGCACCAGCAGATCCTCGTGGTCCTCCCGGTACACGCGATCGCCGGTCGTCAACCGGTAGGCGTTGTACGGCGAAGGCAGACCGGCTCGATGCCCGCTGGCATCACGAAACCCGGAGACGTCGACCCGCTCCGGCCGCACCACCAGATGCGACGCCGCCGGAAGGTATCCGTAGAACCGCTGCCCCACCTTGACCCCCGGCGCCGCCGACTCGACCACGTCGGCGAAGCCCCACAGCGGTGGCACCCCCCATTCGGGCCCGATCCCGGCCGGGAAGAAATCCCAGTAGCGCATCGACTCGCCCAGCACCGCGTATGTGACGTTGTTGGCGGTCAGCCCGACGCGGTCCACCCGCAGCAAAGCTTCACCAGCATCGGGTACCGGCGTCGCCCCTTCGACGACAGTGGGTTTGCGGAGGTCGTCCCGGAGAACCGCGAATGTCCACGAGGCAGGCATGCTCCGACGCTAAAGTTCCTCACCGGAGCACACAAGTGCACTCAGAGTGCAAAATCTCTCCCCCTGGCGCCCACCTCGGCCGAATGGCCCCACCGGCTACGGCGCACCACCCTGACCTGGGTCGAACGCAACCTCGGCTACGGCATCGCCCGCGCCTACGCCGACAACACCGGCCCCGCCACCACGACCTACACCAAAGCCGACCTCCAAGCCGTCGCCACCGCCCTCGCCGCACTCATCGGCCAACCACATCCACTCGCGACCAGCCTCGACAACCTCGGCATCCGCACATGACAGTCGTTCCTCATAGGGTGTCCAAGCCGACGCAACAGCCCCAGCCCGGCGAGGTTGAATCGTCCTATGAGTCTGTTTAGCCTCGCCGTTGCCGCTGGCTCCGTCACCGCAGTCAGGTGAGCCGGTCAGCGGATGCCGAGCGTCCGGCCGACGTGTCACAGTCCCAGGATGGGACTGCTCGACGCTATCCGCAGACGACGCTCCTCACCGCCAGCCGCGGACACCAGCGATACGCCCGAGCCACCACGCCGGACCGTCGCCGCCCCGCCGGTGCAACGCACCCGCGAGGACAGTTGCTACGTCCCAGCCGACGTGGACGCGACCCGGTTCATCGGCGCCGACGGACTACCAACGCTGCACTTGATCTCATACCGCGACACCGGCGGCGAGAAAGTCCTACGGCTATGCGAAGACGCCACCGGACTGCTTGTAGGCCCGTCGCATCGACGCCTCGCGCACGCCGGAATCTACATGTCGCAACTACGCGGGGAGGCATACCACGAGCAGGCATGTAAGAGCGGCGACTTCCAACCGGGCACCCTCGTGAAACTGGTCCGCGAACCCGACAACGCCTACGACCCGAACGCCGTAGCCGTGTACGACAAGACCGGCCGCCACCTCGCCGCGTACCTGAACAAACAGAAAGCGCGAATGGTCGCCAAACTACTCGACACCGGCGTCGACCTCCGCGCGATCTCAATCCGCGGCACCGGCCCCAACCAACCGTGTACCCAAATCGCGATCCTTACGGCCGAACCGCGCATCCTCGCCCGGCTGACCGAGCCGCGCCCGAACCACCTGCCCGCCCCAGCCCGGCCATAACGATGCAGCAGCCGTGAGCCTTCTCGGCACCGGCACAGGGACCTGACGCCGGCGGGTCATCACAATCCGGACAGCGCGGGATCAGCGATACACGTCCAAACTTCCATGCCAGTCTTGCAAGGCCGGCTCGTTGCGCTGATCGCTCATGACGCGGATCCCGGTCTCCGCTCCATCGAGCGAGCCGGCGACCTAAACGAAAGCCCGAGGTTAATTGGTCACCGCGACGCAATATTTCTAGTTGATGTCGTAGAACCATTTATTGCGTTCGGCGAGCGCCGAGATCGGTTCGACAGATGCCATCTTGGTGGCGAAATTTTCGACGGCACGCTGGACGACGTCCGCCGGCCAATCGGCTGGATTTCCTAGGATCTCCGACGCCTTGGCTGCTTGGACAACGCCAAGTTTCACGTCGCTCGCCCACCCTCCGGCGGGGACGACGTCTCTCACGCCGCGCAGGGTCTCAATTTTCACGGTCTTCTCGGTCCCGGCTATGCGCAGCAGGGAACGCATATCGCCTATGCCGGTTTCCAGTAGTTCGCGGTAGTCCGCGGAGAGTTTCCTGTTGACCTGCTCCAGGCTACTTTCGGTTACCACGGCGCGAAGTAGCCAAAGGACGCGTGGTGAGTAGGAGACGAGGTTGCGTCTCAACTGGTCCTGGAGGACGAGGGCCGTTCCCGCGGAGCGTCTACCGAACGTCTTCAGGGCCCTCTCAAGCATCCGAACGTGCTTGATCTCGAGTTGGCCGACCGCGGTATTGAGGTCGTCGGCCAGTTCGATCACCACATTGGTGTGGGCGATCGTCAAAAGCGAGAATAGTCCGTGGCGATGGGCCTGGCCGCTGCCTGCTGACCGCAGGCGTAGGCGCCACCAGGCGGCGTCGCCTTTTCGTGCTCGGGCTTGGGTCTCTGTCTCGGTGATACCCGCGAGGAGGGCGTTATCGCGGGCGTGGGACGTGATGATCGATAGGTCGACGCCGGGAGGTACGGCGGCTACTGCCTGCCGTAGAACCTATCCATCACCCCAGAGCCGCCCAACCTTGGTCAGGCGTCGGGACCACTCGAGGTCGTCCTCGACGGGGTTGGGGCTCAGGCGTAAAGCTTCGGTGAGCGTGACGGCTTCGGTAATGAGCTTGCGGCCGTCGCGTTGACGCACTCTGGTGCGTGTGCCACGGGGTTGCTCGATGGCGATCGATGGCGGCTGTTGGCCTTGACGGCTGCAGGCGGCCGCGCATTCCAGGAGCCGGCCGAGCGGGGTGGTCGGTGATGGCGGGTCGACCAGTTCGGCTGCGCCGTCGTTGATGTCGGTTACGCAGGCGTTGAGCACGCTGTCGGTGTCGCCGTCGTAACCGCCTTGGACCAGTAGTTCGGTGATCCAGTTCGTGCGGGTGCGCAGGTGGGGCAGCGCGTCCGCGAGCCTCGCTGTCTGCGTGGGGTTCAGTCCGCCGAGCGCGGTGAGGTCTGCTGCGGTCTGGAGCCATGGTTCGGTGCGGGTGAAGGTGGCCCACCACCATGCGGGGATGCGGTCATCCGGCTGTGCGTGGCGGTGAAGGCTTTTGGCGAGGACTGCGCGCAGGGGCGGCGGGTTGTCCTCGGCGAGTCTGCCCTGAAGATGCCGGACGGCTTGTTTGCGTCCGGCCCCGCCTGTCAGCGTGAGAGGGGTTCCTGACGCTTCGAGCAGGCCGTCCTCAGCGAGGACGGCGCCGGGGCCGTCGAGGACGAAGTCGACGATCTCCTGGATGGGGCCGTCTGGCTGCCCTTGGAAGGTGCGGTCGTCGAGAAGGAGCGTGGCAGTGGAGCGAAGCAGCGGGTGTGCTCGCAGGAGTGGTTTCCTGCTGAGCTCGCGCAGGTTGTGGCGGATGCCGCGGACCTCGACGCTGGAGAACATGCCGACGAGGAAGCGGCAGACGTTTGACCAGTACGGGCGCTCGAGTAGCGCGTCGAGGCAGTCGGCGCGTGAGTTTCCTTTTCCTCTGGGTGGGGCGTTGTCGAAGATGTAGAGCGCGGCGAAGTATTCGCGAAGCGATTGGACTTCGAATTCGAAGTGACCGGTTTCGCGTTCCACGAGGCAGAGCACGCGGGACGAGATGGCCGAGAAGAGTTGTTTGGCGAGTTCTTGGTCGTCTTCGCGTCCCGCCAGGTATTCGTGGACGAGTTTTTGTAGTTGCCGTCGGTCGATTGAGCCGGCGCCGACTCCGTCTTCGGCTCGGGATTGAAGATACCAGCCGAGGTAGGCGTGGATGTCTTCGATGACTTTACGCTGTTCGTAGAGCAGCGGTTCTTTGTCTTCGGTTTGCTCGCGGTCGAGGAAGGTTTTGAGGTACTCGCGGTACAACTCGGTGCGTTGTTGCGGCAGTAGCTGGCGACGGTGCAGCAGGTGCAGCAGGATGGCCAGTTGCATCGGATAGGAGGCGAGTTCGCGAATGTGGGGCACGTGTTGGTTGTCGAGGAATACGCGTTGGAGCTTTTCGGCTGCTTCGCCGGTCAGTCTTGCGACGGCGCACCATTGTTGGAGGTACTGCAAGCGCAGGCCGTGGGTAAGACGTTGAAGGTTGAAGATTGGGAAGCTTTGCGACGACCACAGGCTTGCCGTCGTTGCTCCTGGGCGAGTCGCCGCAACGATGACGAGGTTGTACGCGAGAGTGTTCAGCCGGTCGTGAGTACTAGTGATCTCTTCGCTCACCTGGGTGCGGACGCGGAGGTTGGCGACTTCGTCGAGGCCGTCAAATGCCAGGAGGACCGGACGGGTGGCGATTAGCGTAATGAAGTCTTCGAGGCTGAAGTTTACCCCGCTGTGCTGCTTGATGTGATGCGCGATGTATTCGAGAAGGCTCAGCCTTTCCTCTTCTGGGGCGTTTCGCCGCCGCGCTTTTGCTTCCACCGGCTTGTTTGTACGTTGCCGGGGCCAGGCCCTGTCCGCGTAGCGTCTGAGGTCGATGCGGATCGGTATCCGGATCCGGTTGGTGATGGGGGCAAGTTGCTGCTGGTTGCCGGTGTAGGTGGGCCGGTTGAGCGCTCGCGCTCGGTGGAATTGGCAGATGTATTGCAGGAGGGTGGATTTGCCGGCTCCGGGACCTCCGACGAGTAGGGCGTTGCCCGTCCAGTCTGGGTGCAGGAGTGCTTGGGCTGCTCCGGTGACGGTGTATCCGTCGACGGGGTCGGTGTCTCCTGGATGGTCGGCGGCGATGCGCGCCATGAACTCGGCCGGTGGGGCGTTACGTCGGCAGCCGAACGGAACGTCGACGAACATGGCGTCGACGCTGGGGCCGCGCAGTTCGGCTTGCTCGAAGAGGATCTTGTCATCGACACCGTATTGCTCGCCGAGGTAGAGCTGGGTGACTCGGTCGATGTGTTCGGTGCGTTTCTCTTGGCGCTCGTGAGTGCTGCGCATCTTCACGAGGGTTTCGACGTCGTAGCCGCGGCCGTTTTCGGCGTCGATCATGGTGTGGTGGAGCGGGCAGAGCAGGATCAGGTTCTCGTAGCCGTTGACGTCGTCGGCATAGTCGGGGTCATGGCGGGGGCCGTCCGGCCGTGACGATCGGATGTGTGCTTCCTCGCCGACAACGGTCGGGAAGGTCTTTCCGGTGCTCGGGTCAGTCAGGTCGGTGGTGAGTTCTTGCCGGCACTGCGGGAAAGCGCAGCGGTTGTGGGCGCGCCCCCATAGATGCTTTCGTGTTTGGACCGAAATTCCCACGCGTGACCCTCACACGTTCCGCGATGACCCTGTCGGCTGCTTGAGGCATTCTGCCAGACAGCGATCGGGCTCGGTGGCACCGTCGGTGTGGCGGGTCGGCGATCCGGCGGCGGGTGTGAAGGTGTTCTCGTCGCCGATCCATCTGGGCACGGATGGATCGCGGCCGGTGCCTGCCTGTCGGTGGGCATCGGGTGTCGGCAGCATCTTCCGGTTGCGGAGGGGGTGAGGCTTATGAGTCCGGCGACGCTGGGCAGGCAGCCGGGTTCGTCGTCGAAAGCGGCGATCCGCAAGGCGAGTTGCGGGTCGAGGCCGATCTGGGCTGCCGCGACTCGCACGGCCTCGCTGGTGTCCGCGGCGGTGGGTAGCACGGAGATGGTGGCGGTAGCGAGGGCGGCGGGTATCTCCGGGTCGACACCGAACCGGGCCGCTACGTCACGAGCAGCCTGCTCGGCACCGAGCCCGGTACTACACACGCCGGTCTCGGGGAGCTCGAGTTGGATCTCCTCGGCGTCGTCGAAGTCTCCGACGAGGGCGGCGGTGATCGAGCGGACCTGTTGTAACCGACGGTCATGAGGAAGGTCGGGGCCCGTCCGTAGGACTTCATGCCGGCGACGTAGTAGTTCGGTTCGGCGTGGCTGAGTTCGGCGTAGCCGTGCGGGGTGATGGCGCTGCGGGAGTCCTCGTTCGGATCGATGAGCTCGGCGAGCGAGCGAGTGCAGCCCAGGATCGGGTCGAGGTCGAGGCGTAGCTCACAGGTGATGCTGTGGTCGGGCCGGAAGCCGGTGGCGGCCACGACCCGGTCGGCGGTGACGGTGCGCCTCGGCGGCTACCTCGGTGCCCGGCTTCAACCCCACCTTCCCGAACGGGCGCTGCGGCTTCTTCTCCGATCCCTTGCCACGGCCCTCGCCGTGCTCTACCTACTCCAAGGCCTCCAGGCCCACGAGTAGCACCCGGCAACGACGGCTTCCTAACTACAAGAAACTGGCGCCGGCCCCAGACGTACTCATCGGCTCGTGACAAAACTCGGACAGTGGCGAGGCTCTTGTCTGCGGGATCGGGCACGACCATTCCGGCCTGCAATTCGGTACGCAGATAGTCGAGCACCTCGGTGCTGATCCGCTCGCCGGGCGGCAACGCCGGGATATCCGGCGGGCACGGGGTGACCTGCTCGGCGCAGATCCGGCCCACCGCCCGCTCGACGGCGACCGTCTCCGTACCACTTCGGGCCGACGCCGAAACCGGCGCTCTTCCGCGACACGCCGCTACGGCCGGACGACGCTGACGGACGTCCGGTGAACCACCGGGCCGCCCGAGCGGCGTGTCGCGGTTGCTCTCCAGGGAACCGCCACCGTCGGCACCGGGCAATCCACGTTGACGATCTCGGTACGCGGCCGCCGTCGTTGTTCACGGCCTGTAGACGAGCTCCACCAAACCGGGGGACCTCATAGCCTTGGGCTGAAGAGCCCCAAGCCCAAGACCTCCGGCATCAAAACCTGGGCAAGCCCCGCTAAGTCGTTGAGCAGACGCTCGCTTTGACTTCACAGGCAACAAGCATGCTCGGAAGTGGCTCTCTTACTACGAACTACGTGTCCCGGCGCAGCGATGGGAGGACCCGCTCGGGTGCACTGACGGAGAGCCGAGCGATGCGGAAGACCAGCCAACGGTCTCCGGGGCTGTCCAGCAATACCTCTAGGAAGTCCGCGTCGTCGACTGGCAGAAGATCGGTGTTAGTAGCGATCAGCCACCACCGATAGGGGCGGAGCAGACGGCGATCTAGGACGAGGCGCCGGAAGGCCTCGGTCGCCGCTGCCGAGTTGACGGCATCGAGCCGCCGGATGGCCGCAAGCTTTCGCTCTGCCGTTCTCGCCGTGTCGGCGATAGCGGTCAGCACTCGCTGGCTATCCGCGTCTGGCAAGAGCGGTGCCGCCGCTATACGGACGATGTCCGGTGTCGGGTCGTCTTCGGCGAGAGATGCCAGGTATCGCCGCTGCGCCGGCGGTACGTGCTCCTTGTCGGTTTCCCGGTCCGTCCGGCGGTGAGCAGGACGCGCGGCGTCGATGAGGTAGAACTCATGCGCTTCGGGGACGTCCGAGCCGAGCGCGAGATCGGCGAGGATCTGCACAGCGTCTGCGCGAGCATCTGGAAGTAATGTCTGGTCACTCGCGAGCGCGAAGAGTGGACGAGAATCACCCCACTGGCGAAGCGCAATCGTCGCGGCACGTACTCGGAGATTCGGCTTGGACGCCGTGCCGACAAGGTAGTCCACCACGTCCCGGTGGGCCCCGGGAGTTCTGTATTGCCCAGGCATGGGAGTGGTGAGAGCTGCAGCAGCTCGTACTCGTGCGACATCGGGCCATCCGGGGTCGTAGGCAACCGACCGAAGCCAGGCGAACGCTCGCGGATCTCCCGATCGTGCCAGGGAAGTGGCGATCTGAACCGCGCTGTACGAGTCTGACGGCCGTCGCAGGATCCGATAGAGCGCGGCACGCGCCGCCTCGTCACCGGACACGGCCAACAGCATCCGCACGTCGATCTGCCGTCTGCTGGCCAGGCCCCAGCGGCTCATCACGGCCGACAGGCGGGGCAAAGCCGCCCGATCACCCGCCGAAAGCTGCTCGGCGAGAGCAACCGCTTCCACGGCAGGTTCGAGGTTTTCCTCATCGAGCAACCAACCAAGGGCGGCGGTCTCACCGAGAGCCGCCAGCCGGCGCGCCGCGGCGAGCTGGATTTGCGGCTGGCCAGCGTTGCGGACCAGCCACCGCAGCGGTATGCGATCTCCCAGGTCTGCGGCGCGAGAAGCGGCACCAAACGCGACCGGGTAGGAAGCAAACCGGTGCACGACATCGTGCAACGCCCTTTCTGCCGTCACATCCCGACGTTCAAAAAGGGCTACTGCAGCCGCGTAGGCGACACTGGGTGAATCGGAACCGGATGCGGACCGCAGCGGCTCGGGCTGGCCCGCATCCGCAAGGGCAGAGGCAGCCCGTACTCGATCGACAGGGTCAATGTCGACCGCCTCAACCATGGCCTGCAACGGCGCGAGGTCCCCGCCGAGGGCAAGCTGGCGCGCGGCAGCCAGGCGCTCGGACTCGGTGGCGCGCACATCAGTAAGACGCCGCGCAAGTGCCTGTCTGGCCAGGACCCCGAGCGGTCGGGACTCATCGGACGGCCCCTCATCGTCCAACGGAGTGCGCATCAGCACGTCCACCCTGCCGCCGTGCTCCATCAGGGCATCGGCGATCCAGGATCGCACCACGCCGTCACCCTGCTCAGCGACCTGTCGCAGCAGTGTGTCACCCAGTTCTGAGTCCAGGCTGGCCACCTGATCGGCGATCAGCGCACGGGGCCAGATCGACAGGCTGGGCTCCCGCGCGGTCTCCGCCAAGCGGTTCAACACCTCGCCGTCGAGGCTCAGCTCCGCGAGCAGACGCAGCGCCTCGGGCGCCTGCTCCGTCTCGCCGATGACGTGGGTCAGCAGCTCATTGAGGATCCGGGTCCGGGTCTCCGCCGGCACGGATATGCCGTCCACCAGCAGGTCGCCGGCGGCCGCCGTGGCGCCGGCCTCAAGTAAGCCCGTTGCCAAAGCGTCCGCGTCCAGACGGCGGGCGGCGACGAACGTGGCCAAGCTCCGGGTCGTAGGATTGCGTGCCAGCTCCATCCAGGCGCCGAGTTCGATATCCGCCGCGCCGACACGGGCCGCGAAGTACTCGCCGAAGCTTTGATGGGCGAATTCCACCCGCTCGCCGCGAAGCACGCAGACGCCGGTGGCGAGCAGGAGCTGGCGGACGAGGCGCTCGCCGTCCGGTGTGACGGCCATCGGATCTAAACGTCCGTGCTCGCGAAGCCAGTCCGAGGCCACCCTGATCAGCCGTACCTCGGGATCGGCGACCCAAGCGGCCCCGCAGACGTTCAGGAGCTCGGTCGCGTGATTCCGAAGATCTGGCCACAACCATTCCGCGAACTTCCTACCACCGATACCCCTCTTGAGCAGGTCCGGATCGACCGCGTCACGAAACCTCTCCAGTGATTGTCGGCCGTCGAGCAGATGGTCGACGAATCGGTCGTACAGCTTCGACCGGCTGGTCGGCAGAGTGCCGCTGTCATCCGATTCGTGAACGAGGGCGGCAATGGTCGCCAGCAGCGGAACGCGTGCCACCGGCCCCAGGCGGGCGCCCGCCACCCTGGCGAGGAAACGACCGGCGATCTCGTCGGCGTGCCTCCGGTCGCCCGGATGACGCGCCGCGAACCACCGCCTGGCGAATTCGTCGAGTTGTCGGCGGTCGAAGGGACGCAGGTCGTACGTGCCGATGTCTGGCCCTCGCAGGGTGGCGAGCTCCGGCTCGGTCAGGGGACGGCAGGAGATCAGGAAACGATGGCTGCCCGGGGCCATCATCAGGTTCCGTAGCTGCCATAGGACCTCCGAGCGTTCCTGCGCGTCGACGATCTCATCGAGCCCGTCGACCAGGATCCGCCATCTTGCGGCTTTCTCGAAGGTCTCCGGGTTGATCTCTATGGAGAAATCGCGTCGCACCGCATGGCTAAGGGCCTCGGGCAGCGAGCGTCTGAGCAGGTCAGTGGCCTGAATGATGATCGCGGCCGTAGGATGTGATCGCCTGGACAAGGCCTGACCCGCTATCTGGCCTGCGACGGTGGCGAGAAAGGTCGACTTTCCGGCCCCGGCTCCGCCGAGCAGTACCGCATGTCGATGCATGGTGAGGATCTGCGCGGCTTGGATCGTCCGGGTCCGCTGTACGTCGCCTGGATGGCCGAACTGCGCCCTCGGCTGCACGTAGAGTTCGTTGAGGGCGGGTACGTGCTCCCCGAAGAACCGGTATCGGTGGCGCGCCGCGTCGGCACGCTGTGCTCCCAGCAACGTAGCGATCGGACCTTTACGGGAGCCACGGCGCCACTTCGCGCCTGCGCGAAGAGCGACCAAGACGGCGAGGACGCCGGCGGTTCCCCCAACGATGGACGCGACTTTGTCGCCGACATCCAGAAAGGAGCCCACGTCCACCATCAGCTCGGATAGTAGCGAGATCCTTACCGCAAGGCACTACGTGACGGCTCAATCTCGGAACCGACCAGAGCACCGGGGCGACCGCTCACACCGACCAGCGCGGGGGTGCGGTACTGGCCAAGCGCCGCCGACAAGTGGCGCAACATCCCGGCCGGCCATCGACCGTATGTCAACGGCCCGTCAACAGACGATGGAAACTACTACGTCTCAATTGCCGAGCACACAGAAGCGGGATCCCGGCGGCGGCCACGCCTGGGACCCGCATCGACGTCCTCGCATCGAAGCCGCGACGCGGCAGTGTCGTGCGCTCGACAAGAGCACAGACTGCGCTCCCCTATCGTGGCGAGAGTGAATATCCTCAGCCAGATCGTGCCCGGCCTGCGGGACGCGCGGACACCATTTTCGGTCGGGCTCATCTGGGCCATCACCGGCTGGCTGGCCGCTTCGCTCCTGCCATCCGCCGTGTGGGACAAAACGATCTTCGCTGACGCCTCCACGCAGATCGCCAAGCTTCCTACCGAAGTGACCATCTCGGTTGCGGTCTTCTTCGTGTACGTCGCCGGCATCCTGCTCAACGCTGCGCTGGGAGCGATCCGCGCGCTGGTCATGTTCGCCGCGGGCCTGGCCGGGGTGGTCCTCGTCCTTGTGGTCATGCTCGCCGTCGCGCGGTTCTTCCTCGTCTACGTCTTCTGCGCCCTCATGATCGTGGCCCTCTGGGCGCTGCTCCGTTGGAAACGACTCGCCACGGGAACCTATTGGTCCTCCCTGGAAGACTGTCTTGGCACAGTGTTCAGGGTCATCGCGGGCAAGGCGGATCAGGCGTACGCTCACATGCGCCACGCGTACGAGGCCGACTCTCCTATCTTCGACGAGTTGGTCGACCAAGAGCTCGAGCTGTACTTCGACCGCAACCCCGAGTTTCTGCCGGACGCGGTCGCCAAGCTAAGCCGTAAAGCCTTGTATCAGACGTCCAACGCCGTCGGCGTGACCCTCGCCGACGTACACGCGGTTGCCGACCCGCATCAACGGCAGCGTTTCCAGGCCCTCAGGAACCTTGATGATCTTCATCTGTCGCGCCGCAAGAGCGCTGACCACGCCGACGACGACTTGAGACAAGTCCTTCGTGAGCACCTGTCGAACAGCGCCGACGCCCGCCGCGCTTTCGCACGTTCCGCCCTCGACTACTCAGAGCTGCGCGGAATTCTACGGCGCCGCCTCGAACGGGCCGAGCTGGTACTACGCAGCGAGAAACCCGACGTGTTTATGGACTACGACCGGGTTCGCGCCGAGGGGGAACTCCGAGCCGCGGTCGGCCTACCCGTAGCTGCCCTACTCGCCATCGCAGCGTACAAATGGCATCTCGTGTTTCACGCCGACAAGTCCATGACGCCGTTCTACTGGTTGTGCGGCGGCGCGATCCTCATCGGAGTTGTCTTGCACGGCACCGGCGAATCTCTGATCAAGAAGTCGAATCGAATGCTGTACATCAGCGTTCGCACCGAACTGATCACGATCAAGCAGGACGAAGGCTTCAACGAGGGAGTCTTTGTATTCTCCGAGCGCCCCGCCGGCCTCGCCCGGACATCGATCGCAAGGTTCGTCGTCCGGCAAGCCACCCGGGAAGCTACGGAGCGCATTGCCAGCAGGATACTACCCAAATATGGACACGCGTACCGAACAACCGAACCCACGCATGCCGACAGAGAGAGCAGGGCCTCAGCACTGCCCACCACCGAAAGCGAGCCCCAGTACGACCGGACATAAGTCGATGACTTTGAACATTACGGTGATCACGGCGTCGCGCATCTACCAGTCCTCGGATTATCGCCTGTCCCGTGACCGCCAGCCCATCAGCAACTCGACCATGAAGTTAATCAAACTGCAATACCGCCGCTTCGATGGGTTCGTTTCCTACACCGGTATTGCTTCTGAAGAGCCAGGAAGCCCCACGACCACAGCTCATCTCGTCATGGCCTGGCTCGAAGGCTCGCCCGACCTCAACTTCTATGAGGTAGTCGAACGCCTGCGGTCCCGCGGGACTGCCTATCTCAAGGGTTTAGAGCGTCGGCACGGAAAGCGGTATCGCTTGACCTTCATCGCGGCCGCGTTCGTCAAGGGCAAACCCACCGTAGCCGCAATCTCAAATTTCCAGCGCATCGATAGCAAGGCGCTCCCGAAAGATATGCCAGAAATGGTTACAAGCTGGGCGGCGCTCAGGTCCCCGAAAACCCCGATTATATTCTTCACCGGCAGCCCCTCAGCTGTCTCAACGCCCAACCGGGCCACGCTGAAGCAACTCTTGCGCGACCATGGCGGTGATGCGGCCAGAGTCCGGCTCGGCATCGCCGACGTCAACCGCGCGGCCGCCCGGTCCGCAGGCCCTGACGGCCCGATAAGCGAACCCTGCACCGTTATCTCTATGGACGCTAGCGGGAGAGGTTTCCAGAGTTACAACGACCAAGGCGTCGAGTCTCACCACATCATGAATGGGCACCGCATCGACTTGTCGTCGGCACTTGAGTCACTCGGACTCAGCGGCTCTCCCGTCATCGTCAATAGCAGTTTCGGCACTAACAAGCCCGCCGCACCGCCCTACGAGTGCAACCGCAAAATCGTCAATGTCCAGTCGGTTGAATATGAGATCGTCGAAATCGACGGTGGCAGACCAGGCGCCCGCGCGTTCGGGATCGATCAAAACGGCTCCGTGCTTTACGCAACAGGCGACCCTGACGGACAACCGCCCTACCAGTACTGGACGTGGCACGAAGAGCAGGGCAAACGATACCTCGGCTATTCCTCACCCGACCCCTACGCCGCGATGAGCCCCGCCGGCGACATCGTGCTCCTGTCCGAACATAGCAACCAGCGAACCCCATTGTTGATCCGAGAAGCCGAAACCGTCCGCCTCGATGTCCCGCACGGTATGGGAGAAGTCGAGGTCGCTGCGGTCACCACAAACGGGACCACATGCGGCACAATCGCCATCAACCAGGACCACACCGATGGCACCCGATTCAGACCGGCTACCTGGAACGCCTCCGGCGACATCTCGATCTTGATGGACCTTGCTGGCGCCGAGAGCGGCAGGACTGTTCACGCCAACTCCGATGGCTTGGCACTGGTCTGGGCCCGCACCGGGTTTTGGGGGCGGGCCACACTCATCTGGAACCTCTCGTCCGGCGAGATCCAGCCGATAGACGACGCCGTCATCCCGCTGTTCATCACATCCACCGGCCACCTTGTCGGCGCCGGCCAAGAGGGAACAGAGCAGTTCCCTCTTCATTCAACCGACATGCGGACCTGGCGACGCGTCAGCACAAACCTCGGCTTTTCTCCTACGGCCGCCAACGATCGCCTAGAAATCACCGGCCGCGTCAAGGTCGACGGCTACTTCACTCCATTCCGAATCACAGCCCCCGGTTCGCCCCAACTCCTACCGGCGCTGGAGTTTCACCACCATTACATCCGGGCGATGAACGACGTAGGCATGATGGCCGGGATAGCCAACAACGACGACCACGTACACCTACTGCTCTGGCGCCCAACCTCCTGATATCAGAGCGCGACAGGCGCCGGCCTTAATCAGGGCTAACAAACCGCCACCGCTCGGATGCTTCCGGCAGGCAAGAGCTGCTTGGATGCGACTGCGCCCAGCCGAGTCCCCGTCTGAGACGGCAAGCGTCAGGCCAAGCCAAGACAGCAGCCACCCGCAGCCGAACTGCTTATCGACCCCGCAACGCCCCGGTCCCCTCGCTCTATCGAGAGCCTCCGCAATGCGGAATCGAGCGCCGAATCATGAGGCAAGTATAAACGAAATCAGCCGGGAGTATACTGGCTCACGACAGATGGACTTCCATCCACATGACAAGGTAGAATTGCCACATGAGCACGCGCCAACGGCGCGGATGCAGAGTTCCGGACACGTTAAACCCCACGCAGGTCATTCACGTTTCACGTGATGCCTGGTGGGGTTTCGTGCTTTCCAGCGTTGCTTGATCACGACTGCATTTCGCAGCCGCGGCCGGCGATCTTGCCGCCGGAACCCGGGCGGGATCGGCAGCGACAGCTGCCCACAACCCGACTCAGGCTCGTCGGCAGGAGCTTCCGCAACTTCGGCCTCGACCGTCGGTTCTTCTCCTGGCTCAACGACGCTCGGCTCGATGACGAGCTCGCCCAACCCGCAGACGATCACGAGATCGTCAGCCTTCAGGTGGGCAGCCAGGTCGTTCGCGTCGTGCAGTTCGGCAAGGTCGAGGCGAGCAGCCTGCAAGGTCTGGAACAGCCGCTCCTGCGTCCAGTACACCCACTTCGGCGCGCCCTCGGCGACCGGATGGGCGGTCGTGTGCCCATGCCGGCACCGATACGCCGGCTTCCGATTCCAGTGCGACGCCAACCGCCGGCCGCACAACCCGCAGATGAGAAGCCCGGTCAGCGCGTAGCTGCGGTTGCGCTCGTCGTCCGGCATCGCGATCGCAGTGATCTCCTGCGCCGCCATGAAATCTTCATCAGAGATCAGCGCCGGATGCGTGCGCTCCTGCGAGACCACCCACTCCGCGCGGTCACTCCACACCCGCACCGGTCCCAGACTCGACCGCCTATCCCCCGGCACCGCCTCCCGATGATCGGTGAACTGGCGGTTCCACACCTGCCGGCCGGTGTACCGCGGATTCGCCAGGATCGCCGCCACCGTCCGCAACGTCCACACCGCATCCTGCCGATGCGGATTTCTCGCCCGGTCATAGGCACCCGGCGACGGAACACGCCGCTCGTTCAACGTCCGCGCAATCGCGGCCGTGCTCCAGCCGTCCAGACGCTTAGAGAAGATCCACTTCACGTGCGGGACCGTCACCGGGTCGACATCGAGACGATGCCGGCGCCGGCCCCACGACGCATGGATCTTGTTCGGGTGCGGGCCCGCATCGACCAGCTGATAGCCGTAAGGCGGACGACCGCCCAGATTCCGGCCCTGCTCCCGCACCTGCGCCGCCATCGCCGCGGTGGTCCGGAACCTGTTCCGCAGCACCTCACGTTCGGACTGGTGCCCCAGCATCAGCAGCACCGCACGGTGTTCGGGCTCGGCGAGATCAACCGCGCCCCGGAGTTCGGGCAGCCACACCTGCACCCCATAGGCATTCAACTGCGCGATGATCGACAAGGCTTGACCCGCGGCGAACGCCCGCTCGAACTCGCCCACCACCACCGCATCGAACCCGCGATCCGGATCCGCGGCCGCCGCAAGCAACTTCGCCGCCTCCGCCCGCTGCGACCACGGCACACTCCGTGACGTACCAGCATCGAAGTACTCGACCACGATCCGGCCTCGTCCCTGGACCAGCCGACCCGCCACCCCGATCTGCCACGCCCGCGACGACACTGGATCCTGATACCCGGTCGTCGAGATCCGCCCATAGAACGCGAACAGCAAACCATCGCTCAACGGCCGCGACCAGATCGGCCGGCCACGACGACGAACAGCCGACGCAGACGTACGCACCCAGGCATTGAACGAACTGGACGAGGGAGGCAAGGCAGAAGGAGACGGCATATCGATCACCGCGATCATGAGAAGCGACCTGCACTTCAGGGGTACCACCAGCAATCGGCCCGGCACAGCGGCTGCCTCTGCAGGTTCATCCCCACCACGCCGGCCCTCAGCCAACGGTTCCCACCTGCGGGGTACAACCAGCCAGATCCAGCTCGGCATCCCACGGCCAAGGAGGCAGCGGCGCAGCAACCACCACTCGCGCTCTTCGCGGCATGAGAGCGCACGCCCAGAAAGATCCCGTGCATCAGCGCTGGCCGGCAGCTAACCTGGTGCGGCGTGCCGGGCAAAGGCGGGTGGGAAATTCCGTGCCAGCACTTCTATGCTGACGACCGCGAGGTATGAGCCGGTTCGAGTCCGGTAGCCCGGCGCGCGCCTTATACGCGGCAAATGAGTACGCCATCACTGTTGCGCGTTGAGCGCTATCGAGTCTCGGATAACCTGGTCCAGCGGCATTGTTTGATACGGGTCGGGAGGGATCTGCCAGTTCTTATCGCACCCCTTTCCATCTACAAAGTAGATTGACTCCTGCTCGCTCAAGAATGCAAACATTATCGCCCTATCTTCCGGGCGTCCGTCAGTCAGTGTATAGACTCTATTTACGTCCACAACCACCTGAAGTGGTCCCATTCTTTCGCTGATCCATAGTCCGAGTGGGATGATCTCGCCGACTAGATTTGCTCTCACGAACGCCTCTACCTGTTGGCGTACTTGCTTCTCAAAATCTCCCGGGTCGACGTCTACGACACGGGGCTTCCTCCTTCGGGGAAGCGTAAGCACGGCCGACGCCGCACCGGTTGAGGGTGATATCGCGGCCGAGAAGCGGATCTCGCTGTCCCAGGTCGACACGATGCACTCACCCGCGTTAACGGCAGGCCACGAGGCCCCCGCCCCCCTGGTCCAGCCATTGGGAGAACCCGACAATGGGACGGTTAATGCCATGATGGCCGCTTGTATTACCTTCTCGTCCATAGCTTCGACAATCTCCCAATCCCGCCTACCCTGGACCGGAGATATCTTAACCATGACCATGGGCAGACGTGCCTGAAAGAGAATCTTCCGCCGTGTCGCGGAGGTGCCCACTACACTATTTCCGCTGCGGATCAGTCGGTGCCATGTGAACGATCCGCAAGTTCCGCATGGCCGGCTCACTAGCCGATATTTGAGTCGAGGAGCACTCGATTCGGGGAAACATGCAACACGCTCACATCGGCAAATGAGTTAAGCCGGATCTAGTATCTACTCGCGTGTATTCTGGGCAGCTGTTACCCGCATTTCAGCCGCAATCTAGGTACCGAAGAGACCCACAGGTCAGCCCGCCTGCTACTCCCGAGGCGTCAGGCGCCCTCGGCGGTTTGATCGTTAGGCTCATCCTCCGGCAAAGTGATTCGAACAACGATCGGACGCGAGGTCGACCGGGCGCCGATCGCTGACGCCGATCCGTGCAGTCGCTCGAGTAGGACACCGAGGTCGTATATCTGCCCGTCAAGATCGGCCCAGTACTGTCCCCACCCCTCGATGCGGTCCCGGTGGTTCTCGTATCGCACGCCCATGTGCATCTCCACTTGACCGGCTGCCCGCTTGAACTGGCGCCGGAGTCCGACCAGCGTGCGCTTGTCGCTCCCGTCGGCCGCCTTGACGGCTGATTCCAGCGCCAGGTCGACAGCACCGAACATCGATTTGAACTTGGGCCTGGAGAGTCCGGCGAGTGCCCCAGGATCCGACGCCGCGCTCCTCAGCGTGTCCAGCGTGGCGAGCGCGGTCGCGAACGCGGTCACCATGCCTCCTCGTACCCGATCAGAGTGGCGTCGCCAGCAGCTCCCTCAGCCAACCGTGAATCTTGACGACGTGCTCGCGATCGGCATATGTCGCCCCTGCCCGGGTCGCTGCTGTCAGCTCGCGCCTCAGATCCTCGGCCATCGCGACGATCTCATCGGTCAAGGGCGGCCCAGGCGCTGGAATATGCCGGAGGATGGCACGGAGCATCGATGTGCTACTCACCATGCTGAGTTCCGTGTCGGGGTCGGGCGCTCGCATGGTTACCTCGTCCCGCAGCGCCCGTAGAAAGGTCGTGGCATCGTCATCCGGCACCACCCTCACACGCGGAGTCGTGATCATTCCCTGCCGGAGAGGAAAGACGTTTGCCGGCGGCTCTGCCTCGTCGAGCCACAGGTCGAGGAACTCCGACGTGGCGACGGCGGCCAGGTAGAAGAACCACCGTCGCGCCGCCTCCGGATTGGTTTCGGGAATCGTGCGCCCGGCGAACCGAAGGGCGGCGGCGATCAACGACAACAGGCTCTGTTCCGCCCAAAGATCTCCGTTCCCGCTGTCGGCCGCCCATCGCTGCAAGGCGCCGTGCATCTCGCGGCTTGTCTTCGCGAAGCGGCCGACCTTCTTTGGCGGCTGATAGTTCCGTGTCGGAACAATCGCCTGCGCCAGGTCATGGCCCACTAGCAAGGGATCGACTCTGGCGATCCATTTCGCGACGATCGAAAGCAGGAGGTGCATCGGATCGCGGGCGAGCGGCGCGGCGGTATCGAATTCGCCAAGGTCGACCAGCTGATAAGACGCCGGGTCGGCGGGCAGCAGGATGTTTTGCACGTTGAGGTCGCCGTGCGCCCGGCCGCGTACGATCATTGCCTGCCGGGGACCGGCGAGGCTGTCGTCGAGGGCCAGGCGTAATGGGTTGGGCAGCGGTCGCTTGCCGTGGCTGCTCGCGATCCACTCCGTGCCTGGATCGATACCCGCCCGCGCTGCCGACTCGATCAACTCGCTGCCCGCCTTGAGCCGGTCACCCAGTAGGTCGCGCAGGTATGCCGCGGCCGTTTTCGGCTCCGGGCGGTACGGGAAGTCGGGGTTCCAATCGGCGACGATTGAACGCGTGATGCTGGCGCAGGTCTCGGCGAACTCGTCATCCTCGATGTCCTCGGCTAGCGCCCGGTTGGTGGTCAGGTCGCCGCCTGCGATGTGCTGGAAGACGAGCAGTCGGTGATTGATGTCGACAGGTCCATCTTCCAGTTCGGCAAGGTGCGCGTCCCGGAAGGACCGTGGTGAATGGCGCCACGAGTTCCGCAGGCGGCGTACCTCATCTGGGCCGCCGGTGCCGACACGCATGATGAGCTGCTGTGGCTTGTCGGGGTTTTCGTGCCTGGCCACGACACCAACCAATGAGCCGCTGCGGCCGGTGTTGATCCAGCGCCGCAGCTCGTAGTGGCCGTCGTGGGTCTGCAGCCAACGATCGAAATCGGTGAGGCCGTCGCCCAGGCGCTGCCACAGGTTCCCCTGGTCGCGTGTGCCCATCGTGTTCAGTCCTGGATGAAGTAGATGACGACGGTGAGCACGATGCCGACGACGCCGACCACGAAGCCCCAGAACTCGAGCGGCTTGCGCTGGGCGAGCTCCGGTAGGGCGCCGCGGGTCGCATTCGGCAGGCTGGATGGCAAGCCAGCGATCCCGCCTGCGACGGTCTGGTTTAGCTTCCGGAGCCCGGCCAGGTTCAGCGTCATGCCTTCAACCCGCGCGTTAGCGTCGAGCAGGTCGCTTTCAGCCAGCCAGCGGCCGCCTGGGCCGGCCAGGAGCGAGCGCCGCCCGCTCTGAAGGTGGAAGAAGCTGATCTGGTACCTGGTGCTGACCCCGTAGCTGCGGGAGACGGCGGTTATGTCGACGAGGCCGAGGCCGACCAGACGGTCTGTAGTGGGGTCAAAGACGTACCCCGGAAGTTCCTCCTGCAGTTCGCGGACCGCGACGTCGCTCGCGTCCTGATCGCCGTCCCGCGCGTGGCCGCCGGGCAACTGAAATTGCCGGGCGGCGGTGTCGTGCAACACGAGATACTCCGGCCCTCTAAGCCGTCCGGTGCGTTTCACTACCACCTGAGAAACGCGAACGGAGCGCAGCGCTGTCGCACCAGAGGTGCCACTCATCCGGCGACGTTCCATGAAGTAGAGGAATTGGGGGCCGGAAAGGATCGCCTGCTCGTTATACGGCGGCTCGGCCGTACCGATCCGCGACCAGTTGTCCAGCACCGCAAAATTCTGCTCGACGTACTGAGCGAGGCTCTTGAGAAAGAGCGACGCCGCCGTGGTGGCCGCCTTCACCCGGAGCGAGCCGGTGGTCGAGTCGGTGGTGATGACGAGCGCACCAAATGCACTCAAGAGACCCACAACCGCGCCCGCGACCGCCGACTCAGCCAACCCGTCGACCGGCACCGGGCTTTCGTCATCGGGCGGTATCGCCCTGAGGATGCGCGCGACGGCGCTACGGTCGATGCCGCCACTCATGACCGCAACCTACCGGATTCGTCCTGGCACTGACAGTAGTTGTGCCTGTCGCTCGATGTTGAGTGGTGCCGGCGTTTAAGTCGCCCTGCTACACCATCTCGGCGCGTTGGGCGCCGAGGGACCGCACCGCACCCGTTCAGAGCGTCGTTGCCGAGCGGCGGCAACGCCGACAGGGCTTCGGACAGGTCCGGCCATGGGACTAGCTAGTCCAAGCCTCACATGGTCTCGATGGAAACGGCTTGTAGTCGGCCGCGACGAGCCGCGTGCATGTCAACGTTGCCGCCGCGGCGATGCACGAGGAGCAACAGCGGTTGCGGATAGGCCAGCGAGGCGCTGCGAATGGACTGGCGGTCCTGCTCACTGGCGCCGCACGGCGCCGGGTGGCTGTGCCAATCCCCGACGTAGCCCAGCCAGGGATGACCTAGCTCGGTGACAGCCTGGTCGAGGGCTTGTTGTGCGAGACCTTCTCGCCGGATCCACGATGAGCCGGTCGCAGTTGGATCCACGACGTCGACGGCTGCGCGTACGACGATCGCGTCCCTATCCCACCATCCGAGGAGAAGACCCCCAGCTTCCAGTGGATGGGCACGTTCGGCCGCGGTGGCGATCGTCTGCCGTGCGTCGGAATGCACCAGCACTCGGACCAGGCCGGGAGTCTTTCTTCTCATTGACTTGTCCCGGTAGCGGTCAGAGTTGGTGTCAGCAGACCAAGCCGGTCGAAGGGCGGCTCGTCTTGTGGTCGGCGAATATCGACCATGCTTGCGGGGAGGGCGCATTGACGGGTCGCCTCATCGATCACCATTCTGCAGGCGATTTCGGCTGCGGCGATGACCGCCGCCGGTGGTGTCCGCGAGATGGGTTCGCCGCATCCTGCCTCCCGTACCCCGCCGATGACGGGGGCGCTGCTGAGAGCCGGCAGGTGTTGTTCGCCGTGGCGCAGGGGGAAACGGTCGGCTCTGATGATGTCGCCTTCACGCTGTACGCAGGCAGAGATGACCGTGTGGCCGGTCCCTGCGCCGGTGATGTTGGCGGCCGCTGCCAGCAGGCTGGTGGCGCGGGCGTGAGCAGTGGCGTCGAGCACGACGTCGTGCCTCTTGACCAGTTCTACAGCCTCCGCGAGGTCGATGATGTCGACGTTCTGGCGTTCCACTGCTTCGACGTCGAATCCGGTCGCCGCAAGGCGGTCCGTGACCGCGGTGACCTTGTACTTTCCGACATCGTCGCTGCCGGCCAGGTGCCGTACGACGTTGCCGGGACGCAGCCGTTCGCCGTCGATCAGTGTCAGACGGCGTATTCCGGAGCGGAACAGGATGTCGGCGGCGAATGACCCGATTGCGCCGACACCGATCACCGCGATCCGGACGTCGGCCAGTTCTGCGGCGGTGTTACCTGCGCGTATCGACCGGGTGGTTTCGCTGGTGTCGGCGCTTTCGCAGGCTTTGATCGATGGAGGGAGGCCTCCCCGCTGGACTGCGACGGCCAGGACCGCGGGTTGGCCGTTGCGGGAGTAGCGCAGCAGCAGGTAGCGGACAGCGCCGAGCGCGATGAGGCGAGTCACCTCAACGGCCTGCTCCAAGGTGCGCTCGATGTCGGCCCACTCCCGTGGCGGCGAGCTGACCTCGCCCAGATCATCAACCCATGCCAGTTCTCGGTCCCTCCTATGCAACTGCTGAGGTCCTCGCAGCGCGATGGCGCCTGGCCGACGGTTGTCGCTCACCTGGAGCGTGCCTGAAGTCGGTCCCGTTGCTGTTTTGAAGAGTCCGACCTTCCCCGCCAGCCGCTCGGCGTCGTACAAGACCAGAGTGTCGATGTTCCTCGGCAGGTACCGCTCGAGATCGCAAGTATCGTCGTCCGGCCATCCCAGCGCGGTCTGCTTGAGCCAACCCCGCACCCGGTCCAGCAGCAGGTCGGGTTCACGCCACGGTGCGGCGTCGACTGGTTGCATGGCGGCATCCCAGAGACACAGGTTGCCATTCAGCCCGAGCTCGGCGGGCCGGTCGAGGTGAAAGGTCAGCTCCATCGCTGCGCCGGGGTCGAGTACCCGAACGACCGGTGCGGTGAAGGGAAACCCTGCCGGCAGCTGCACTTCGATACGAGCGTGGGCAAGACCATGGACCGGATGCTCCCACGGCAGTTCACCGCGAAGCCGATCACCGTCGTCGCTGAAGCCGATCTCACCGAGGTGGGCACGCCAAGCATCGGCTTCGGCTGCGAGTTCGTTCTGCCAGGAGCTGGTCATGCGTATCGGCCGCTCCCCGCCGGTACGGTCGACGCACCTCGGGTCACCGCCGTCATCTTTTTCCTACTGCCGTCAGCGTTGCAGTACTCCGGAAGCGGGAACACCTGTTCTTCGGTCCTGGTGTTCTTGGTGGTGCCGAGCAGCTCACGCCATTTCGCCGCTGCGGAGCAATCGTCGGCTTTCAACGCTTCTTCGGCCAGAGACGCCGCCTCGTCGATGCGAGCAGCGGCCGCGGCCAACTGCTCAGGCGTGGCTTTAGTCTTAATCTTCTTTCCATCCAGCGTCGGGTCGTCGAGGCCATCGTCCGCGACGTCGACGAGCAGATCGGCGATCTCGCGAAGCACAACGGTCACGTACTCGGCGTACGACTTCTCGTTCGGCTTGAGATTGCTGAACGCGTGATACGTGAGAACTTCGAAGAAGTAGCCGCCGGGCTGGTCCTCCACCCAGGTCCGCCGGATCTGGCGCATCAGCTTGACCACGGGCACGTAAACTCCGCTACCAGGGTCGCCTTCGTAGAGCAGGTAGTCCTTGTTGGCTTGGGTCGTCAGCTCGGCCATCTTGGTGGGATTCGTCTCGACCCACCTAGCGTTACCGTCGTCCTCGATCTTCTGCGGGATCTCCCAGTGATCACCGCAGGGCCGGGCGATGACAACATCGACTGACAGGTCGTCGTCCGGGAAGTCGATCATCACGGACCGGTGCTGTCGTGTGACCCGGTCAGGAAACGCTTCTTCGAGTACAGCGGTGACGTGGTCGAGGATTCGGCCGGGGCGCAGGTCTTTGCCGGCTTTGCGGAGCCGGACGAAGACGTCGACGTCCTTGACCCGTCGGATGGACACCTGTCGGCCGTAGGAGCCGATTAATAGCGGATCGACCCCGAGCCGCGCGAGCAGATTGTCCGCTTTTAACACCTTGGTGACCTCGGCGTGGGCCGACTGGGCGTTGGCGGCGTCCTCGCTCGGCTCGATGTTGCTCAGTGCCGTCTTGAAGTGGGTGGCCAACGTGGCCATGGGCTCTCCGTTCCCTGGCAGGTGAGTGCGTCTGGTACCGCCGCCGAGGGGTGGTCACGGCCAGTTCCTACGACGCTGTAGGCGGCTCTCGATCCGTTTTCGTCGAGCGCTGAAGAGACGGTACGGCAGGGGTACGACAACTTCGCCGGGTCAGCAGGACGCGTCGTCGACCTCAGACGTACCAGTGGAATGCTGGGTCAGCCTTTCGGGGGAGCTGGGAACGGCACATACACGCTTTCAGTGGGATTGAAGGTGTATGCCGTCCACTGCCCTGGGGAAGGGGCAGCGAGCCGTGCACCGAGGGCCACCGCGATCGCGACCGGTCCGCTCAGGAAGATCGCATGATGGCCGGTCCTCGCGGCAGGCGGCAACACTGCGTTGTACCACTCGTTGCAGGTCTGCGTCACCACGGCGTTGAACGTCTTCATATCCTGTTTGAGCAGCTGGTTCTCGTTGCGCAGCAACAGCAACCAGCCGATGCCGTGTTCCCGGCAGGCCTTCGCTACCGCGTCTCTGAACTGATCGCCACGGTTCTGCAGATCCAAGGCGATCGCGACCTTCGTCGCGTCGCCGGCGTCGAACATCTGCGGGCGCTCCACAGTGAGCGGGACTGCCTTCCCGTCCAACGTACGAAGTGATGTCGCTGCGAAGAACGCTGGAGATCCGTTGTTCTGGCGGAGCTCGTGCACGGCGACGTGCTGTGCGTGCGTGTGTCCCAGCCGGGCACCCAACCAGAACGCGACATGCAGCGGCATGGTAGGGATGAGATTGACGTGTGCCGCCTCCGGCGCGAGCCGCTCGGCGATCGTCGTCGCGCGAAGAGTTTCCTCCGCCAGCAGGTCAACCAACTCACGGTCACGCGAGGGGTCGTCCGACAGCGCGATCTCCGCCTTCAGCGTTACCGCCGCGGAGTTTTGGCTGAATCTTTCGGCCTGCTGATTTCGCTGTTCAGCACGCGCGGAACCGCGATGGGCGTCGACCGCGTTAACGATGATCCCCACCCGTAGTCCCATCCGGGACCGGTGCCGCAGCCAGAAACCGAGCCCCATGACCGCCAGACCCGCTAGGACCGCCACGGCGAACCAGAAGCGTCCGGGTTTCTCGCCGGTCATCACGGTCTTTGCCGTCTCCGTAGCGAAAGTCCCAGCGATCAAACCGCCGACAGCGATGGCGGCCGACCCGTCAGTCATCAAGGACCAGAACCCTTGCGCACTGGCAGGTTGCTCACCGGCACCCACCACAGTCAGCAGGGGCGCATCGAGACGCTCCACCGTTGCCACAGGTTCACCACCGTCACGAAGTAGGAAGATCCGCTCAGCTCATGAGTCCGTTGATCAATGGGAGCGGAATGCCCGGCCATCCTAGCCGTGAGAGGTTCTGTCATGACCTGTCTCGGTAGGACATCCTTCAACCTGTTTCGGCCCGCCCGGCGGCGAACTTCACGGGCGTTCCAGCCCGGCGCACGGTCGGCGTGGCACAGCCACCCGACCGGCCAGCGTCTGGTCGTCACCGAGGGTACGGGCCGCACTCAGCAGTGGGGCGAAGCGGTACAGGAGCTTCGCGCAGGAGACGTGGTGTGGTCCCCGGTATGAAGCAACGGCACGGCGTCGCCCCGAACAGCGCCATGATCCACATGGCCATGACCGGCGTCCGTAACGGACAGAGCCGAACTTGGCCGCCGGCATAACGTCGCAGAACGCACACGACTCTGCCTGCAGCGTGGGAACAATTCTGAATGGTGAGAAGCAGCCATTCGAGGGGATTCTCGGATAGGCTCGACACAACAACCATGGCCCGGTATAGGATAAACGCATGAACACGCGCCGACGGCGCGGATGCGGATTGTTGGAGCTCAACTCCCCCTCCGGACACATCTTGTAGCAAATGTCGGGTTTGAGCGAAGGCTTGAACCCGATTTTTTGTGTCAGAGCGCTCTTGAAGGCACGTTTCCCACGAATCCATCACACGCTCCTGTGTTCGAGTTGGTGCGGGGATGCCTGGCAACCGATCGTGGCCGGCGAGATCGGGATGACTCGTTTCGAAACACCACCGAGATAACAATTCCCGTCCCACGATGCGACCGCTCCACAACGGCCGACCGGCCAGCGGGCGCCGAAGAGAACATGCCATCGCCGACGGCCACCACCCCGCCGAAGCTGCCCGCGAACCACCACGGCGAGACAGTCCACGAACAGCACTCACCGACGATCACGCCCACCTTCTCGCAGACGCTGCCCGGCCTTTCTCCAAGGTGGACACGCACCGAAACGGGCAGGCGAGCACCCGGCGCCGCTGCCAATACCGCTAGCAGCGCCTGCCCTGGGTGCCCCCACTGCTAGGCCTGGTGCTCGCGTGGGCCGCGGCGACCACAGCGTCCGACGGCCTAACTGCCCGGCGGCGCCACGGCTGGCTGAACTGGCGTCGCCGGATGGGGCTCAGCTGATCAGGATCGGGCGACGACCACCTTGCCGACGGTGGTGCCGGACTCGACCAGGCGGTGGGCCTCGCGCAGGTTCGCTGCATCAAGGCCATCCAGGCGGGTGGTGAGGGTGGTGTGCAGAACGCCCTTGTCGATCAGGGCGGCGATCTCTCGCAGGATGTGATGCTGAGCGCTGCTGGCCGGATCGTAGAGGGCGCGGGTGAACATCAGCTCCCAGTGCCAGGTGATGCTTTTGCTCTTGAGTGGCAGCAGATCCATCCGTTGCGGCTCGTCGATCGCTACGACCGCGCCGTACGGGCGGAGGATCTCGGCGAAGCGTTCGATCATGCCGGTTGAGTGTGGCGTAAAGATCCAGTCGATCTCGCTGGGCAGATCGTGGCGGCCGACGACCCGGTGGGCGCCCTGGTCGAGGACCCAGCGCTGTGACTCCGGGCGGGAGGCGGTGCCGATCACCTCGACGTCGGTCAACTGGCGGGCCAGCTGTACCAGGATCGAACCGACCCGCCGGCCGCGCCCATGATCAGTAGCTTTCCGGTGCTCTCGGTGGTAAGCCGGAACCGGTCGAACAGCGACTCCCATGCGGTCAGCGCGGTCAGCGGGAGGGCGGCGGCTTCGGCGAAGCTCAGTGACGCCGGTTTCGGCCCGGTGATCCGCTCGTCGACCAGGTGGAACTCGGCGTTGGTGCCGGGGCGGGCGATGGAACCGGCGTACCAGACCTCGTCGCCGGGCCGGAACAGCGTCACTGCGCTGCCGACACGCTCGACGACCCCGGCGGCGTCGTATCCGAGGATCTTCGGTTCGGCGCCGCCGGGAGTGCTCGCCCGAACCTTCACGTCGGCCGGGTTGACCGACACCGCCTCCACCCGCACCAGCAGGTCGTGGTCACCGGGGCTGGGGAACGGGGACGGTCAGGTCCAGCAGCGACTCCGGATCGGAGACCGGCAGGTTCCGGTGGTAGCCCACCGCGTGCATAAATTCAGCCATGCCGCCGACGCTAGGTCGGGACGGCCGTGTCGGGTCAAGGCGAATGGTCGTACGGGAAGGAAGTGATGTCGTCTCGGGCGAGAACGCCCGCTGACGGTCAAACCATCACGAGATCGGCGCGCTGTGGCGCTCGACACGGCAAAACCGCAGCTCGTAGCCTGCTGAACGCGATCCGAGTGGTGGCCGGCGGCGACGCCGTCGTGGCGCCCCGGGTGACCCGGCGGCTGCTGGACCGTTTCGCCGGCCGGCTCACCGCGAGCCCACCGGCGCCGGCCGGCCCACCCGACCTCACCGACCGGGAACGGGAGGTCCTGTTGCTCGTGGCCCAGGGCTTGTCGAACCTCGAGATCAGCGGCCGG
Organism: Paractinoplanes atraurantiacus; assembly: GCF_900215205.1. Taxonomy (GTDB): domain Bacteria; phylum Actinomycetota; class Actinomycetes; order Mycobacteriales; family Micromonosporaceae; genus Actinoplanes; species Actinoplanes atraurantiacus. The sequence goes on along the minus strand of NZ_OBDY01000002.1, from coordinate 374,179 downwards.
CTCCAGGTCGCCGAGGCGACCGTCAAAACCCACATCGGCCGCATCCTCGGCAAGCTCGGGCTGCGCGACCGCGTCCAGGCGGTGGTCTTCGCCTACGAGTCGAGCCTCGTCCAGCCCGGCGGCAATTCCTGACCAACCATCGCGCCGGGGTGCCTGGGCTTACAGGAACTCGCTCCGGTAGGTCGAGGCTAGTTCGCCCGCACGCCGGCGGCGGTCCGCGAGCTCGTCGTCGGAGAGATGCGGCGGTGGGGCGTCGGGGCCGGCGACGATGTCGCCGATCCGCGCGAAGTATTCGTCCTGGCCGGCGGGCGTGCACATGCAGAGCATGCGGGCCGGGGCGCCGGAAACGTTGCGGAAGTTGTGCGGTGCGTTGGCCGGGATGTTGACCGTTGATCCGGCTCGTACGGTGTGTTTCTCGCCGCGGAAGGTGAATTCGACTTCGCCCTCAAGGATCGTGAACATCTCTTCGAAATCGTGCCGGTGCGGGGGCGGGCCGCCGCCGTCGGGCACGCGCATGTCGATCAGGCAATATTGGCCGTTGGTCTGTTCCCCGGTGATCAACATGCCGTAGGTGTTGCCCACCAGCGAGATGTAGGTGGTGCTCGGGTCGTCCGGGTGTGCCACGGTGAGCATGCGGGTCGGATCGTCGTCCGGGATCATCAGCGCGATCTCCTTTTTGGTGGAAAGCTCTTTTATCTGGATAGGGCGTTCAGGCGACGATGACGGTCTTGCCGGACAGCTGGCCGGCGGCGGCCCGGGCGTGCACGGTGGCCAGCTCGGCCAGCGGCACCCGCTCGGCCACGTCGACCCGCAGCTCGCCCGAGTCGACCAGCGACACCAGGTGCGCGAGCTGGCCGGCGTCGCTGCGGACGAAGAGGTCGATGCCGCGTACGCCCCGGGTCTCGTCGGACGGCGCGGGCATCCAGACCGTCGTGTTGACCAGGACACCGCCGTCGCTGATCAGGCCGGCCAGCGCGGCCAGCCGGTCCGGCTCGACCGGGGCCAGGTTGAGCGCCACGTCCACCGGCGCGGTGACCGCCTGGGTGAAGTCGGCGCTGGTGTAGTCGATGACCTCGTCGGCGGCCGGGACCGTGCCCGGCTTGGCCACCGCGATGACGTACGCGCCGGCATTCTTGGCCAGCTGAGCGGCGTACGAGCCGACCGCGCCGCCCGCGCCGTTGATCAGCACCCGCTGCCCGGCGGTGAGCTTGGCGTGGTCGAACAGCGCCTGCCAGGCGGTCAGGCCCACGGCGGGCAGCGCGGCCGCGTCGGCCAGCGGGATGCTCGCCGGCGCCGGGGCCAGGATCTCGGCCGGGGCCAGGACATACTCGGCGGCGGCGCCGTCATCGGTCATCGGCAGGAAGCCGACGACCCGGTCCCCGGCCTGCACGGCGGTCACGCCCTCGCCCAGCTCCTCGACCGTGCCGGAGACGTCGATTCCGGGCGTGTGCGGGAGCGTCACCGGGATCGGGCCCTGCATGAAACCGCCGCGAATGTTGCCGTCGACGCCGTTGAACGACGTACCGGCGACCCGGACCAGGACCTGGCCGGCGGCCGGGGTGGGACGCTCGGTGTCCTCGTACCGCAGGACGGCCGGGTCGCCGTACTCGTGGAATCGCACTGCCTTCATCGGGAGCCTTCTCTCTCGTAAATGCTTCGTTTTCGAAGCACATCTTGACCATACTGCGCTTCGAATTCGAAGCAATAGTGGATCGGTGTGACCCGGACTACATCAGTCGGCGCAGCTTCTCGTCGCTCGCCGAGCCGGGCACGGTGGTGAAGAAGAGCAGGACCTGGTGCTCGTCGGGATCCACCAGGACATGGCGGTGCAGCTCCAGCTCACCGAGGAGGGTGTGCTGATAGCGCCGAAGGCCGGAGCCGGGCGTGACGCCCACCTCGGTCAAGCGGTGCTCGGCGAGCAGAACTGCTGCGGAACGGGTCCGCAGCAGCACCTCGCCGGACCGTGAGAACACGATCGCCGGGTGATCCGACAACCGCTCGACGAGGCGGACCAGCAAGGGCCCGACGCGGTCCCGCTCCATCGTGCTCACCCCCTCCTGCTCCGGCCTGTCCAGCGTGGCGGGAATCGGGAAGGAGGTGAAGGGCACGGTTATCCACGGATCATTTGTCCGTGGATAACCGTCACATGGCGCTCAGGCGCCGGAGCTTGTCCTCGCTCGGTGAGCCGGGCTCGGCCAGGTAGACCAACAGCTCCTGGCCCTCGTCGGGGTCGACCAGCCGGCGGGCGGTCAGCCACAGCTCGCCCTGCTCCGGGTGGCGGTAGCGCTTGAGATCGTTGTGATGGACGACGCCCACCTCGTGCTGCCGCCAGACCTCGGCGAACTCGGGGCTGACGGACAGCAGAGCGTCGACGATCTCGCCGGCCGTTCCGGTGGGGTCGGCTGTGTACGCCGCGCGGATCTCCGCGGTGAAGACCCGGCCCCGGATGTCGTGGTCATCTTCAGGGAAGAGGGCGCGTTGCGCCGGATCGGTGAACCAGCGATAGACCAGGTAGCGGGCCATGCCGCGGAAGCTGGTGTAGTCGCCGAGCAGGGCGACCGCCGGCCGGGTCTGCAGCAGCGCCTCGCCGAACCGGGAGAGCACGATCGCCGGCGTGTCCGACATGCGCTCGACGATCCGCCGCATGGCCGGGCTCGCCTGCTCGTCGCGTAACGCGCGCCGCGGCGCCGAGTGCCCGCCGAGGTGGAACAAGTGGTCACGTTCGCTCGGGCTGAGCTTGAGGCCGCGGGCCAGCGCGGCCAGCATCTGCTCGGACGGCATCGGTCCCCGCTGCTGCTCGAGGCGGCTGTAGTAGTCGGCCGACATGCCGGCCAGCACCGCGACCTCTTCTCGCCGCAGCCCGCCGGTACGGCGCCGGGAGCCCGCGGGCAGCCCGACGTCCTCCGGACGTAGCGCCCCGCGCCGGGCTCGGAGGAAGTCGGCCAGCAACGCCCGATCCATGTCGCCGCTCCTCACTCGGCCCGGTTGCGGCCGGCGCGAGGCTTGGCGGAGCGGGGCGGGGTGGCCCGCATGTGCTCGCGCACCCGCCCCAGCACGCCACCGAGGGTGACGAGGTCCCGGCCCCTCATCGGCTCGAACAGCAGCTGCCGAACGCGTTCCACGTGCCCCGGCAGCACGTGCGCGATGAGAGCCCGGCCCGCGTCGGTGACAGTGACCATGACACTGCGCTCGTCGTCCGGCGACGGCGCGCGGGTGATCAGGCCGCGCTTCTCCAGCAGCCCGGCCTGGTAGGTCAGGCCGCTGCGGCTGTACACCACACCGTCGGCCAGGTCGGTCATCCGCAGCCGGCCCTCGGGTGAGTCGACCAGCCGGGCCAGGATCTGGAACTGCACGTAGCTGAGGTCGCCATCGGCGCGCAGATGCTCGTCCACCGCGTACTGCAGGAGACTGCTCACCTCCATCAACGCGAAGTAGGCGCCGAGCTGCTCCGCGTTCAGGCCGGGGGACGGATCGCTCACCCGGTGAGCTTACTTGCTTAGAATTCGAACGATCAAGCACGACTTCGAAGCCGGCGGACCACGGCCTACGCAGCCAAGTCGAGCCCCGGCTCCCCTCGCCTCAGTCCGTGAACGGCAGTGCGACTATTCCGGACGTGTGGTCTTCGCGTTGGTGCGGAAACGCTTCAGCAGCGTTGCCAGTACGTCATCTCGGCGGCCAGCGCTTGCTCAACGTGCCGGGTGATAGCGACCCAGGTGCGCGGTCGGCGGCCGCGCATCGGAAACCTCGCCGGGCATGTCACACCGCCCGAGCGCGGCGGTCCGCTACCCGGCAGCCGACAATCAGCGCAGCGCCGGCTGCGACTTGCAGTCCGAGTGCTGTCCAACTCTGTAGCGAGCCGCGCGGGGTGGCACCGCGGAAGCCCTTACTCGTCATCGTCGTCGTCGAAGAGGTCGCCCATGACCTCGCTGGCGACGTACCCGGCCGCGAGGCCGCCCACGGCGCCCGTGACGGCCCCGCCCATCCCCGGGCCGCTGTCGTCGTCGCGCTCGCCCATCAAGGGAGAGACTGTCACGCGATGCTCCAAGGCTTGACGCACCCAGCCATCCACCTGCCCCGTCCAATCCACGGTCTCCGCACCGGCGTGGGCGACGGTGTAACGGTCGTAGCGGCCGGGGAAGCCCTGCTCGCCGAACCCCAGCAGGACTTCGACGTTCTGCGATGTCACGTCGAAGATCAGCTCGAAGGCGCCGACCCCGACGGCGTTCGCGGGCCGGAGTTCGAAGACCTGCTGCACCGGCGGCGCCGGCCGGGACACCGGAACCTTCGCGAATTGGATGTCGGCGTCTTCGAGGGTCCACCCGAGCGTGCCGAAGGCCTCCAGGGTCCGCCACTGAACGAGCAGGGGCTGAACCGACATCGTGGCGAGATCACCCTTGACCGTGGCGCCGGCGATTTCCGCCTCGGCGCGCACTCCCAGCGCCGCACCAGTCATGGTGATGGGTGTCTCCCAGGGCAGAACGATCTGGAAGGGAATCGTCTTTCGCTCGTCCTCGCCCAGCGGCATGAAAGGTGACTGATCACATGACCGGCTACCGACTCGGTGTCCTGTTCGGCGACGGCATCGGACCGGAGATTGTCCCGGCGGCCGTCGCGGTGGTCGACGCCGCGCTGCCCGCGGCCGTCGAGTGGGTCGAGGTGCCGGTGGGCCTGTCCGCGATCGGGTCGCACGGCACCGCCGTACCGGAAGAGACCCTGACCGCGCTGGCCGGCCTCGACGGCTGGCTGCTCGGCCCGCACGACAGCGCCGCCTATCCGGAGCCGCACCGCTCCCAGCTCAACCCGAGCGGCACCATCCGCAAACACTTCGACCTGTACGCCAACATCCGCCCGGCCAGGGCGTACGAGGGCGGCAACCCCGTCGTGCCCGGCACCGACCTGGTCATCGTGCGCGAGAACACCGAGGGCTTCTACGCCGACCGCAACACCTACGCCGGCACCGGCGAGTTCATGCCGACACCCGACGTGGCGATCTCGCTGGGCATCATCACCCGGCCCGGCGTCGAACGCATCGCCCGCACCGCTTTCGAGCTCGCCATGCGCCGCGACAAGCGGGTCACCGTCGTGCATAAGGCAAACGTTTTGAAGCTGACCACCGGCCTGTTCCGCGATGTGTGCCGCGAGATCGGCCGGTCCTATCCTGCGGTCACCGTCGATGACTTCCATATCGACGCCATGACCGCCCATCTCGTACGACGCGCCGACGCCTTCGACGTCATCGTCACCGAGAACATGTTCGGCGACATCCTCTCCGACCTGACCGGCGAGATCGCGGGTTCGCTCGGCATCGCTCCGTCGATCAACTCCTCGGCCACTCACGCCATGGCGCAGGCCGCACACGGCTCGGCCCCCGACATCGCCGGGCTGAACCTCGCCAACCCGGCCGCCATGATCCTGTCCGCCGCCCTGCTGCTCGACTGGCTCGGCACCAAGCACGGCGATGACCGCCTGCGAGCGGCCGCCATCCACATCGAGCGCTCCGTGGAGGCGACCATCCGGGCCGGCATCAGCACCCCCGACCTCGGCGGCACCGACTCCACGACCGACTTCACCGCCGCAGTCGCCGACCGAGCGGCGAAAACAAACACTCGGACATAGCGGCGGCGGCTCCCGACCGGATGACCGCCTTCAGCGACAACTACGCCAGGGAGAGGGACGCCGCGATCAGTGAGATCGCCCCGAGCGCCGGCGCGGCCGCCCAGGTGGCCGGGCAGGCGGTGACCGCCGCCGGGCCGAGGCCATCCAGTCCGGCAGTGACTCCGCGGTGGTCGCCATCCGGGAGATCGCCGAGCGCTCGGCCACCGAACTCGCCCGCATGTCCAGCGAACTACGGACCATGATCTCCCGCTTCACGTACTAGCGGGGCGGCGCAGGACCCGGGCGCCCAGCCAGACCGCGATCCCCGCGCCTGCGACGCCGAGGGCGATCACCCACCAGGGCAGGGTGAGGATCCGGACGAGCTGGGAGCCGAAGAAATACGCGGCGCAGACCCAGACGCCGACCCATAGGGCGGCCCCGATGGTGTTGTGCAGCAGGAAACGGCGCCACGGCATGGCGGTGATGCCGGCCAGGACGCCGTTGAACTGGCGCAGGCCGTCGAAGAAACGGGCGAGCACCACCACGTGGCTGCCGCGCCGGGCGAAGAACGCCTCCAACTTCGCGAAGCGGGGCGGGGTGAGGAACACGTAGCGGCCCCACCGATGGACGGCACGGCGGCCGCCGCGGGCGCCCATCCAGTAGCCCACGTTGTCGCCGAGCACCGCCGCCACGAAAGCGATGGCCGCGACCATCCACACGTCGAGCTGCCCCCAATGGGAGTAGATGGCGGCTGCCACCATCAAGGTCTGGCCGGGGGTGGGCAGGCCGAAGCTCTCCACGAAGATGATCACGAACAGGGCGAGGTAGCCCCAGTCGTCGAGGATCGGCGCGAGGTCGCGCAGCAGGGGCGGCAGGCCGGCATCCGAGTGCATGACGGGCCATGCTGGTCGGCCGAACCTAAGAATTTCCTGAATTCAGCGGCTCTTCAGGTCGGCCGCCGTAGTTTCCGCCGCGTGTTCAGCCACCCGGTAGCCGGCGCCGCGGACGGTCTCGATCCGCTCGCGGCCGATCTTCTTGCGCAGATAGCCGATATAGACCTCCACGATGTTGGGATCGCCGTCGAAGTGGGCGTCCCACACGTTCTCCAGGATCGCGGTCTTGGTCATCGCCTGCCCAGGGTGGCGCATCAGGAACTCGAGCATGGCGAACTCGCGCGGGGTCACCGAGACCGGCTCATCGCCGAGGCGGATCTGGCGTTCGGCCGGGTCCAGGGTCAGGTCGCCGGAGCGCAGCACGGCCGGGCGTTCGGGCGCGCCCCGGCGGATCAGCGCGCGCAGCCGGGCGATCAGCACGACGAAGGCGAACGGCTTGGTCAGGTAGTCGTCGGCGCCGAGATCGAGGGCATCGGCCTGGTCGTAGTCGCCGTCCTTGGCGGTGAGCATGAGGTCCGCTATGCCCCTTTTTCTGAGGCTGCGGCGGCGGCTCGGCGTGCGGATGCGCTCCGCCCTGGCGGCCGGCGTCGTGGTGGCCGTCGCCTCAATCATCGCCGGCGGCATCCTGCTGGTCACCGCCCGAGGGCTGCTGCTCGACGACGTGCGCAGCGCCGCCGACGACCGGGCCGACCAGGTGGCGGCGGCCGTGGCCTCGGGCGACAAGTTCGCTCTGAGGTTCGCGCTGCGGGAGGACTCGTGGGGCAGCCGGGCCCAGGTGGTGGATCCGGCCGGCACGGTGGTAGCCCGGTCCGGGGTCTCGCGCACGCTGATCTCCACGCTGCGCCCGGCGGTGGGACAGGACGCGTACGAGCAGGCGGTGGCCCGGATGCGCCGCGCCGGTTTCGAATGCCGGATCGTGCGCCAGCGTGACCTCTCCCCCACCGAACTGGCCGAGGTCATCGCCCGCGCGGACGCGTTGCGCGACGGGAAAGCCGAGCGCGGCTTCTCGATAGCGCTGTCCCGGCTGGGCGACCCGGACGACGGCGACTGCCTGCTGGTGCTGTGCCGCGACGAGACGGGCGCGCTCAGGGGCGTACTCAACTTCGTGCCGTGGGGGCGGGCCGGGCTGTCGCTCGACCTGATGCGCGGCGACCGCACGGCCCCCAACGGCCTCACCGAGCTCATGATCGTGGCGACCGTCGAGTACGCGGCGGCGGCCGGCCTCACCCGCGTCTCACTCAACTTCGCCGTGCTGCGCGAGGTCTTCGCCCGCGGCGAGGAACTGGGCGCGGGCCCGTTCACCCGAATCGGCTACCGCGCCCTGATGCTCGCCTCGCGGGTGTGGCAGATCGAGTCGCTCTACCGCGCCAACGCCAAGTTCCAGCCCGACTGGCAGCCCCGCTACCTCTGCTACCCCTCGGCCCGCGCCCTGCCCCGGGTCACCGTGGCCGCGATGAACGCCGAACTGACCGGAGCCCGCTCATGAACCAGCTGCTGACCCTGGCCTCGTCCGCGCCGGCCTGGCTGGCCTACCTGGTGATCGGGCTGCTCGCCTTCGTCGAGTCGGCCGCCTTCGTCGGGCTGGTCTTCCCCGGCGAGGCCGCCCTGGTGGTCGGTGGCGTGCTGGCCGGCACCGGGCACCTCAGTCTGCCCGTCCTGCTGACGATCGCGATCGTCGCGGCCATCCTGGGCGACTCGGCCGGCTACGAGATCGGCCGGCTCGGCGGCGACGCCATCAAGTCGAGCCGCCCCGGCCGTCTCATCGGCGAGAAGCGCTGGGCGAAAGCCGAGACCTTCACCCGCAAGCACGGCAACGGGGCGGTCGTCGCCGGCCGCTGGGTCGGGCTGATGCGCGCCCTGGTGCCCGCCCTGGCCGGGATGACGCTCATGCCGTACCGCAAATTCCTGCTCTTCAACGCCATCGGCGGCTCCCTGTGGGCCACGGCCGTCGTCCTCGGCGGCTACTTCGCCGGAACGTCGTGGCGGCAGCTCGAAAGCGCCCTGGGGAACATCTCCACCGTCGCGATCGGGGCGGCGGCGGCCGGCGTGGCCCTCCTCCTGCTGCTCCGTCGGCGGACTTCGGCCCGGAGCCACGTCTGACCATGCGACGCTCAGCTTCATGATCGCGACTCTCGTGGTGATCGCGGCGGTCACCGGCGCGTGGTCGCTCGTGGCCGGCCGGCTCGAACGGTGGCACGTTCGCGCGCCCCTGGTGATGGTCGTGGCCGGCATCGTGACGGCCATCTTCACCGACGCCTTCACCGACACCGTGAGCTCGACGGTCGCCCAGCACGTGGCCGAGGTCATCCTGGCCGTCCTGCTCTTCGTCGACGCCACCGAGGTCCGCGGCGGCCGGCTCTTCGGCGACGAGCCGGGCCTGGCCGCCCGCTCGTTGCTGATCGCGATGCCGCTGAGCCTCGGCCTCGCCGTGCTGATCGGCTGGCTGCTGCTGCCGCCCAGCCTGTCCTGGGCCGCCCTGCTGGTCATCGCCTGCATCGTCGTGCCGATCGACCTGGCCCCGGCCGAGTCGCTGGTCCGCGACCGCCTGGTCCCGGCCCGCGTCCGCGAACTGCTCAACGTCGAGAGCGGCTACAACGACGGCATCATGTCGCCCGTCTTCCTGTTCGCGCTGATCCTGGCGGGTACGTCGTCCACGGCGGACACGCCGCTGGAGGCGCTGGCCGCGGCGGTACCCAGCGCGGTCAAGGCCATCCTGGCCGGTGCCGGACTCGGCCTGCTGATCGCCGCGCTGATGAACCTGGCCGAGCGCCACGGCTGGACCACCGGCCAGTCCCGGCGCATCACCGTGGTCGCCGCCCCGCTGCTGGCCTACACCGCGACCGTGGCGATCGGCGGCAACGGCTTCGTGGCCGCCTTCGTCTGCGGCATCGCCTTCCGCTACCTGCGCCACGTCCGGCCACATCATCACGTCAAGCACCGCGCGCAGACCCCCGACCTGCAACTGCTCGAGGACACCGCCGCCATGGCCACCATCGCCATGTGGTTCTACCTCGATCGTCTTCGGCCTGCTCGCCTTCAACGACCTCCCGGACGGCGACCTCGCCGAGACCGCCCCGTCCACCATGACGATCACCGTCATCGCCAGCGTCCTGCTGCACGGACCGGGCGCGGTGGTGGCCGGCCGCGCCCGGGTCCGCCGCCGGGGATCACGCGATCACGCGTCCGTGTTGACGTCACGGACGTGAATCAGAGCGGTACGGGTGCAACGGTGCCGGTAGTGAAAGGACAGCACGCCCAGAACGCCGCCGTCGCCGGTCAGCAGCGGGTAGGTATACACGGCGCGTGAGCCCGCGGCCAGGATCGGCTCGAGCACCTGCCGGCTCCGAAAGATGTCGCTACGGGCGATGTCGTCGACCAGGACCGGTTCGCGGCGGGTCAGGGCGGTGCCGCAGGCGGTGGGCTGCCCCACTGCGACGGTGGCGAAGAACCGCAGGAACGCGCCGTCGAAACCGTGGTGCGGCGATATGCAGTACCCGGGCCTGGTTGTCGTAGGTTTGCAGGTCCACCGACATCGCACCGCCGGCGGTGACCGCCGCGTCGAGTACAGCCCGATACAGAGCGGGCTGGTCGCCAACGGCGAGAAAGTCGGGGTCGCAGAAGGCGACGGTGTCCCTGGAAACGCGTTGCCGCACCGCGCGCAGCAGCGTGCGACGTGTCTGTTCGACCTCGGCGTCGATCAGGCGCTGCTCCCGGTCCGCCTGAACCTTGCGGCGCAACCGTGCCGCCCGATCCCGAACCTCGGCCGAGTCGAGAACCACTACGCCGACGTCGTCGTCTGTGAACGTCACATGCGTACCGCGGGTCATCCGGTGGGGTGGTGCGTCGGTGAGGCCGAGCCGAACCTGAGCGGCTTTCTTGATCGCTGTCGTTTCTGCGATCGAGCCGGCGATGAGCGTAGGGTCGCCGCCCGCGTCGAAGGGTGGCCCGGTAGCTGTTGACCTTTCGGTAGGCGTCGGCGACGTTCCCGCGCAACTTCTCGGCCTCATCGGTGTCGCCGTACGCGGCGAGCGCGGCGCGAACGCCCGCTCGAACTCCCCACCACCACCGCATCGAACCCACGATCCGGGTCCTGCGCCGCGGCCGACAGCGCAACCCGGCCCGGCAACCGACCACCCCACCCGGGCTCGGCCGCACCTGATGATCACTCCTGCGGACAGCGGACCATGTTTCACCGCGACCGCCGGCCCTGCCCACCCGCATGACTTCCGCGCATGCCGGATCGACAGATGGGCGACTCAGGTCCGAACGGCACGAGGACTCGGCGCAGTGCCGCGCGGCGCCGGCGGTCAGGTTTCGGCGGCGAGCCGGGCCAGCGCGGCGCGGGCGCGCGCCTGCTCCTCCGGTTTGTCGATCTCGGTGGCCAGCGCCAGCGCCTCCTCGTGCCGGGCCACGGCGTCCGACCGCCTGCCCAGGCCGGCCAGGGCCTGCCCGAGTCCGTTGAGCACGCACGTCCGGCCGTAGCGTTCGCCGAGGTCCTGGAAGATCGTGAGGGCCTGTTCGTAGTGGCCCACGGCATCCGCGAACGTGCCGAGCAGGGTGTGGGCGTCACCCAGGTTGTTCAGTGCGGTCGCCTCGCCGCCGCGGTGTTCCAGCTCGCGGAAGATGCGCAGCGCCCGGCCGTTCTGCTCGACCGCCGGCGCGGGGCGGCCCAGCCGGACGTGCACGCTGCCGAGATTTGTCAGCGTGTTGGCTTCGCCGACCCGGTCGCCGAGCCGCACGAAGCGGTCCAGCGCCTGCCACTGGTACGTCGCGGAGATCTCGCATTGCCCCGTCGTGCTGTGCACCACGCCCAGGTTGCCCAGCGTGCGCGCCTCCCCGCGGGCGTCGCCGAACTGCTGGAACAGAGCCAGCGCCCGGGAGAGATGCCCGACCGCCTCGGGGTGCCGGCCCAGCTGCCAGCACACCACGCCCAAGTTGGTGAGCGCGGTGGCCTCGGCGATGCCGTCGCCCAGCAGCCGGGCGGCGTGCTGCGCCTCGGTGTGCACGGCGAAGGCGTCGGCCGGGTGCCCGCCGTTGTCCAGGTAGGAGTAGAGCAGTCCGGCCAGCCATACGGCGTGTTGCGGCCAGCCGTCGCGCGCCGCCTGCAGGCACACCGCCACCAGCGTGGCGCGTTCCGCGTCCAGCCAGTGCAGCGCGGCCCTGGGTTCGTTCAGCGGCGGGCCGGCCGACGGCCGCGGGGGCAGCTCCGGGCGGCGGTGCCGCTCCGCCGGATAGAGCGCGTCCATGGCGGCGGCCGCGCCGTGCACGTAGTGGTCGAACAGGCGGGTGAGCGCGTCCCGGCGATCCGCCGGCCGATCCTCGTCCTGCGCGCGCTCCGCCGCGTACGCGCGAACCAGATCGTGCAGCACGTACCGGCCGTCCACCGGTTGCTGCGCGAGGTTGTCGCCGGCGAGCTGGCGCAGGTGCGCCGCGGCGGTGCCCGGGTCGGTGCCGAGCAGCGCGGCGGCGGCGTACACGTCGAGGTCCGGCCCGGGGTGTGCGGCCATGCGGCGCAGCAGCGTCCGCCGGCGCTCGGAGAGGTGCCGGTAGGACACGTGCAACGCCAGTTCCACGCCGCCGTCGAGCCGGCGGTGGCGGTGCCGCTCGTCCAGCCGGTCGGCGTGGTCGGTGACCGTCCATCCGGCCCGGGCGGCCATCTGGCCGGCCACCACGCTGAGCGCCAGCGGCAGGTGCCCGCAGCGCAGGGCGACCCGGCCGTACGCGGCGTCGTCCGCGCCGAGCTCCACCCCGGGCACCGACCGCGCCAGCAGCTGCTCGGCCTCGTGCGCGCTGAACAGCTCGACGTCGAGGTGGACCTTCGGGTCCAAACCGTCGAGCCGGCGGCGCGACGTGATCAGCGTCAGGCCGCCGGGCGCGTCAGCGAGCAGCGGTCGCACCTGGTCCTCGCCGGCCGCGTTGTCGAGGATCACGAGCGCCCGCCGGCCGGCCAGCCGCTCGCGGAACAGCGCGGTCCGGGCGGCGAGCCCGTGCGGGATCTTGTGGCCGGAGACGCCGAGCACGCGCAGGAAGCCGTCCAGGACCGCGGCCGGCTCGGCCGGCGGCTGCCCCGCGTCGGGATGGAACCCGCGCAGGTTGACGAAGAGGATCGGGTCGAAGGCGGCGTCGGCGGCGAGCAGACGGCCGGCGTGGATCGCCAGCTGGCTCTTGCCGACCCCGGCCATTCCGGCGAGCACACACACCACCGGGCCGGGCCGGCCGGCGAGCCGGCGCAGGGCCGCCGTCTCGGCGTCGCGACCGGTGAAGGTGGCGATGTCGTCCGGGAGCCGGTCGAGCACGCGGACCTGCGCGGCCGCAGCGGTCTCGGCAAGGATGACGCGCAGCGCCTGCCGCCAGTGGGCCAGGTAGCCGGTCTCGTCGTGCAGCGCCCGAACCACGGCCAGCATCAGCTCGCCGTTGATCCGGCGCCGCCCGGTCTTGAAGCAGTCCACGACCGTGCCGCGGCGGGCGAGCTCGCCGGCGGGCCGGCCGGCGGCCTGCCATTGCGCGCTGACCCGTCGTGTGATCGTCTCGTACGAGGGGTCGCCGGCATACAGCTTGAGCGCCCGCAGACAGCCGACCAGCTCGTCGAGGGTGCGTGCCGGTCCAGGATCGGGCAGCTCGGACGCCGGGCCGTCCGTGTCGGCAGCACTCATGGCACCTCCTGTGAAGCGCCGACGATACCAATCGGCCCCGACGCGTATGGAATCGTTTGGATTCCGCCCGGCGTCCCGGCCGATGCGCTGATATCGACACAGCGATTCCCGATCGGCGACCGAGCCCACCGATGTGCTCGTGACCGGCGCCGCAGCGCTGCGGCGGCCGACTTCCGACGGGGTGGCGGAGCCTGCGTGGCTGATCAACGGGGGGTTGCGCCGGCTCACCACCCCTGATGCCAGGGCACCGTGCGAGCCGCCGCCACGGACTCGCACGGTGCCCTGCACGGCCACCTCAGCCTCGGCCGGCCACTGCACCGGCCGCCGAGCGAGGCCAAGGTCAGCAGCACCGGCGCCTGGAGCGCGAAGCGCCTACGGCCCCAGCGGCGCGGCCGCTACAGCAAGGATCCGGCGAGTGCGATGTTCTGTGTCCTCAGCGCGCCGGTCACCAGGCGCATGATCCGGCGGGCGCCGTAGGCCTCGAAGTGGGTGTGGTCGTCGCAGAAGAACTGTCCTACCGGCCCGGTGGTGTAGTCGCCGTTGTTGGGGCAGAGGTGGAGCGAGTTGTAGTAGTCGACGCTGAGGGTCCGTAGATCGATGACGGGAGCACCGGTGGCGGTGCCGGCCGCGAAGGTCTCCGGGTAGAAGCCGCGGTTCAGGGTTGCCGTGCTACCGGAACAGGCGATGGCCGCGACCGGCGTGACCAGGACCGGGAAGGCGCCCCGCGCCTGGGCGGTCTGCGCCATCATCGTCATCAGCTGCTGGTAGCGGGCGCCGCCGACGTGCCTGGGGCATGCGCTGTCGCCGTCGTTGATGCCGAACTGGATGAACAGGAAGTCGCCGGCCTTCATACCGTCGAGCATTTTCTGCCAGTTGACCGAGGGGGTCGTCGAGTTGAGGGCACATTCGCCGGCGGAATTCTTGGTCGCGGTGACGCCACCCTCGTAGAGCCACGTCTGGATGCTGCGACCGGCAACGGCCAGGTTGTTCACCACGATGTTGCTGTGGAACTGCCCGTCGAACTCGGTGGCCCAGCCGACGGGACAGCCGGTGCGGGGGTTGGCCATGGTCGAGTCACCGGCCATCCAGACGTTGGTCGTCACCGCGGCGGCGAGGGCCGCCGGCTTCATCCGGACGCCGCACTCGGAAGAGGAGGTCGTCGCTTCGGCGCCGCTCGGGCTCACCGCTGACAGAGCTGTCATGAGAACGCAGAGGAGCAGTAGGCGAACCTTACGCATGGTTTCTCCTGAGAGGCGCTTATGTACGCGTCCACTGCTGGTTGGCGCCGCCGTTGCAGGTCCAGATCTCGACCTTGGTGCCGTTGGCAGTGGCGGCGCCCGTCACGTCGAGGCACAGCCCCGACTGCACGCCAGTGACCGTGCCGTTGCTGTTGATGTTCCACCGCTGGTTGTCACCGCCGTTGCAGTCGTAGATGTCGACCCTCGTGCCCGCGGCTGTCGATTGGCCGTACACGTCAAGGCACTTGCCGCCGATCCCGACGAGCTGTTGCGACGCGGTGTGGGTCCAGGACTGGTTGGCGCCGCCGTTGCAGTCATAGATGTCGGTCTGCGTCCCGTTGGCGGTGGTGGAGCCGGGCACATCCAGGCAGCGGCCGGAGCCGACGCCGCGCAGGATGCCCGTGCCCGTGCCGCCGCCCGTGCCGACCACACCGGTCGCGGCGTCGATGGTCCAGCTGGACCGGCAGGTCATCGACACCGTGGTGCCGCTGATGGTCAGGGGTTCCCAGACGTAGCGGGAGTCGCTCAGATTGCCCGGATTCCACCGGTCGCCCAGGAAGATGTAGCTGGTGGTCGTGCTGCCGGTGACGGGCAGGATCGAGGTGGTCTGCGAATTGCAGGTGTTGGTGCCGGCCGGGGCGAAGCTGCGCCACGCACTCCACGTGCCCGTGATGGAGGTGGCCGTCGTGTACTGGTTGTCGTTGGTCGACCAGCCGGTGAGATGCGAGCCGAACAGGTAGTACGTGCCATTGATTTTGGCCATCGCCGGCGACTCGTACTGCTCGAGGGTCTTCACCAGCGCGGTGACGCTGAGGAAGTCGGTCGACAACTGGTAGATCTGCAGCTTGGCGTTGGTGCGGTCTTCGCTGAGGAGGTACGCCGTGCTGCCGTCCAGGAACAGGTTGTCGTCCAAGCTGTCGTGGCCGAGCGGCTTGAAGCTGCCCCGGTAGGTGTAGGTGCCGCACACGCTGCTGCTGGTGGCGACCCCCGCCTTGCGCTCGGAGTAGCTGCTGTTGTCGATGTGCATGTACATCACGTACGTCGCCGTGCTGGCGTTGTAGATGACGTGCGGGCGCTCCACGATCCGATTGGGCCCGAGGTCGCCGCTTGACTGCCGGGTGAGCACGTTGCCGACGAACTGCCACGTCGCCAGGTCGGTGGACGAGTAACACTTGATGTTCTGGAACGGGGAGCCGCCGGTCTTGTCCTCACCGAGCCAGTAGTACGTGTCGCCGACCTTGGTGATGCCCTCACCGTGCGCCTGGATCGGGTTCCGTGACGTGTCGGTCCACACGGTGCCCGGCGTGACGGTCAGGGCCGAGGCCCAGGCGGCCGGGACGAAGAGCCCCACCGCGAGCAGCAGTGCGACACCGAGGAGTGGCAGCAGTCGTCTCACGGAACGGCCTCATAGATCGAAGTAAGTCAATGCTGAGAACGTTAACATAGCTCCGACCCGGTGAGACGTCAACGTGTGGCTGCGCTTCCGGCCCACTGCTTGAGGGGCAGGTTCCGCGTTGACTCATCAGGGTTTCGCAGCGTGCGGAACATGAGCCAGCTCAAGGCCGGCATGACGATCAGGGGTGTCAAGGCGGTCCGCAGTGAGGTCGCGTCGGCGAGTGCGCCGATGGCGGGACTGGCGAGGCCTCCGATGCTGACGGTCAGGCCGAGGGTGATTCCGCTGGCGGTGCCGACGCGGCTGGGCAGGTAGTCCTGGCCGAGAGTGACTTGTAGCGAGAAGGGCACGTAAAGGCCGGCGGAGGTGAGGGCTACGAATAGGTAGAGGGCGGGCCCGGGTGTCCACACCACTCCGGCGATGGCGAGGACGGTGATCGCGTAGGACCAGCGGGACACCGCGACGCGGCCCCAGCGGTTCGCGGCGGATCCGCCCAGCAGGGAGCCGGCGACGCCGCCGAGGTAGAGCACGAACAGGGCGGCGGTGCCCGCGGCGGCGCTGCCGTTCATGCGCTGCTGGGCGTAGAGCGCGATGAAGGTGCTGAGGCCGACGAAGGCGATCGAGCGAAAGATTACGGCGAAGGTCAGCCGTACGAACGAGGTGATGTCGTCACGCCCAGTTGATCTGGTCTGGCCGGTGGAGTTGTTCGTGCGCTGGGCGAGTGCGTACAGCACGGGTACTGCCGTCGCAGTGCCGGCGAGCGCCGGCGCGAGCAGCAGTGGGGTCCATTCCAGGCCGCCGAGGGCGGCCATGCCGGCGACCGTCAGCGGTGCGAGGGCGAAGCCGACGTTGCCGCCGGTCGAGAAGTACGCCATGGCGGTGTTGCTGCCGGCGCTGGCTTGGCGGGCGATGCGCGCGGATTCGGGGTGATAGGCGGCCACACCGATGCCCGACAGGGCCACGAACAGCAGCGTGAGGGTGTAGTTGGCACTCAGCCCGCTCAGCGCGATGCCGACCCCGCCGAGCAGGGTGCTGGCGGGCAGCAGCCACGGCATCTTCCACCGGTCGGTGAGCGCCCCGAACAGCGGTTGGGCGATCGAGGACAGCAACGACGCGGCCAGCACGATGCCGGACGCGGCCGCGTACGTATAGGCGCGTTCGGCGACGAACAGCGGCACCAGGGCGGCGACGGTGCCTTGGTAGATGTCGACACAGGCATGGCCGACCGAGAGCAGGGTGATGGACGTTCTCTTGCGCACGTCCCCATGCTTCCCACGTCTGGCCTGTCTGACTTCCGATAACCTGCCGAGTGATGACGGAAGTCCGCCACGAGCCGGTGGCTCCGACTCGCCGGCAGTGGCTGGCGTCCGGGGCCGAGATCGACGCGCACCGCCACGACGAGCACCAGATCATCTATGCCGCCCGGGGTGTGTTGACCGTGACGACCGATGCGGGTTCGTGGGTGACGCCGGGCACCCGTGCCATCTGGGTGCCGGCCGGCACCGTGCACGCCCACCGGGCGTACGGCGAGCTCGAGCTGCATCTGGTCGGGTTGCCCGCGTCCAGTGACCCGCTCGATCTGGGCACGCCGACGGTGTTGTCGGTCGTGCCCCTGCTGCGTGAGCTGATCATCGAGTACACCCGCGGCTTCGCCGGGTCCGGCCCGGAGCGTGACCGGCTGCGGGCGGTGCTGCTCGATCAGCTGCGCGCTTCTCCGCAGCAGCCTCTGCATGTGCCGGCACCATCCGATCCGCTGCTGCGCGCGGTGCATGCGCTGCTGAAGCTGAACCCGGCCGACAACCGGACGTTGGCCGAGCTGGGGCGTGAGGTCGGTGCCAGTGATCGGACCTTGTCCCGTTTGTTGCGCCGCGATCTTGGCATGAGTTTTCCGCAGTGGCGCACCCAACTGCGTCTGCACCAGGCGCTGATCCTGCTCGCGGACAAGACGCCGGTGACCGTGGTGGCCCATCAATGCGGTTGGTCCTCGGCCAGCGCCTTCATCGACGTGTTCCGCCGCACGTTCGGCCACACTCCCGGCGCCCATCCCACCGGCTGATCCGAGCCCCGGCCGACGGCATCGGAACGCCGCCATAACGGTTCTCGGCTGCGGTCACTTGCCGTCATCTGAATACTTGCCCGCGGCAGCAGAGCAGCGAGCGCGGCGAGCGGTGTCTACGGTTCAATGATGACCATCGATGCATGGGGATCGTTCGGCCGCCGCTCGGCGGCTGTCATCGGCATGATCTCGATCCTGCTGGCCGCGGTGCCACCCGCCACGGCCGCCGCCGGCCCGGAGACCCCGCCCGGGGCGCCGCCGGGCGTATGCGATGCCGGCGCCCCGGCCCAGCCGCCACTGCCCGGCACCGCCCTGTCGGCGACGCGGCTGCTGGGTGGGTTCTCGTTCCTCGAGGGTCCGGTCTGGCTCGCCGGCCCCGGCCAGCTGCTCGTCTCGGACATGGGCGCGGCCGCCGGAGCCCAGCAGGTGCAGCCGTCGACGATCCACCGCTTGGCGCCGCCGACTCGGGCCGGGACCTTCGTCGCCGCGTCCGGGAGCAACGGGCTGGCGCTGAGCGCGGACGGGCAGCAGGTGATCGCCGCCACCCACGACAACCGCTCGGTGTCGGCGTTCCGGCTCGCCGACGGCGCTCGCACGGTGGTCGCGACCGGGTATCAGGGCCGGGCGTTCAACTCACCGAACGACGTCACGGTCCGCTCCGACGGCGTCGTCTACTTCACGGACCCGAGCTTCCAACGGGGGCGCCGCGCCGACGAGATGGGCGGCCGGACCGGGATCTTCCGGGTCACCAACGGACAGGTCTCCCTGGTTGACGGCAGCGTGCGGCAACCCAACGGCATCGCCCTGTCGCCCGACGGGCGCGTCCTCTACGCCGGCGCGTACGGCGAGAACAAAATCTACGCGTACGCCGTCCAGCCGGACGGCAGCACCGGCACTCGCACCGTGTTCGCCTCGATCGCCGCCCCGGACGGCGTGACCGTGGACTGCGCCGGCAACGTCTACTGGGTGTCCAACGGTGAGGGCCGCGTCCACGTCTTCTCCCCGGCCGGCACCGAACTCGGCACGATCGCGTCCGGAGCGGGCGCCACGAACGCGGCGTTCGGCGGACCCGACCGGCGCACCCTCTACATCACCGCGGGCCGGACCGGCGACTACGGGGTCTACGGCATCACGCTCGGGGTGCCCGGATACCCGTACTGAGAAGGCGTTTGCGTGCAGCCGGCGGAACATGGGCGAACGGCGCCGGTTCTGCGTGATCGCGTTCAGGCGTCGGTGAGCGGCTCGTGGTCGGGGCAGGTGACCCGCAGCTCGGCGTCGCCGAACGGGGCGTCGACGTAGTTGCAGTGGTGCGGCCGGCCGGGCTGGTCCGGGTGTGCTCGTGGGACGAAGAAGCGGCACGTCAGGCACATCTGTGAGACCGGGATCGCCTGCCGGTCCTGAAGCTCGCGCATCAGCGTGGTGATGCCGCGGAGCATGGCGGCGAAGTCGTCGTGCGAAAGCACCGCCAGCGCGCCCGTCAGCTTTTCCGACTGGCTGCGGAGACGGTCAGCCTCCGTACGGCCTGAAGAGCTCAGACCGAGCAGCATCGCGCGGGCATCGCCGGGATCGCGGGCGGCCTCGAGCAATTCCTTCTTGCGCAGCACCTTCACCGCGTCGGAGACCGTGGGCGGCGTCGAGGCCAGCGCCGTCACGATCTCGCCCTGCCGGATCGGGCCGGGCTTGTTGAGCAGCAGCGTGACGATGTCGGCCTGCAACGGCGACAGGTTGTGCGGGCCGGCGTTGCGCCAGGCCTCCATGCGCACGGCCTGACCGAGCCGGGCCAGACCGGTCAGCAGCTGGCTGGTCGAGGGTGGCCCCGGAACCTCTGGCATGCGAAACGGTCCTCTCCCTGCGTACGGCCGCCATCGTACTGCCGCGCAACGGCACCGGTGGCCAGGTGCGGCACCGGTGCCGTGGCGCGGCCGGCGGGCGGGCGGGCTCAGCGAGCCGCGGCCGGGATCACGAAGGGGAACTCGTCCGACGTGCGGGCCGGCGTCAGGCCGGTGCTGATCGCGGAATTGGTGACCAGCGAGAACATCACCTCGGGGGCGTTGTCGCCGAGGCGGCGGCCGTTGAACCCGGCGAACGAGAAGGCGGCCGCGGTGCCGACGACGTACGGCAGGGTGTCCGGGAAAAGGCGCTGGACCACGGTGGCCGCGTACGCCTCGGGCCGGCTGGTGGTGCCGAGCCGCCGCACAGTCTCGCGGATCAGCTCCTCGGTTGCCTTGCCGTAGCGGTCCCGGTCCTCGGCCGGCTGGGTCTCGTTGGCGTGGCTGGACACCTCGGAGTCGTGGTCGCGGAAGATCGGCCAGATCATCGGCAGGCCGGCCCGGTTGATCTGCCGCCAGCCGCCGGCGTCGGTGGCGAGCTTGGCCACGCTCCAGACCCGGATCTCACGCCCCGGCGACAGCACCGGGTCGGAGTGCGGAATCTCCAGGACGATGCTCGAGACCGTTGCCCCGTCGAACGTGCTGGCCACGTCGGCCGGCGGGCGCGGATCGGCCGGCTGCCCGTGCTGCACGATCTGGCCGATCGCGCCGAGCTGCCGCAGGTCGAGGGAGAACGGCTCGGCCGCGCGCCCGGCCCAGACCCGGATGCCACCCTCGCCGGAGGTCGCCACGCCGCTGCGGCCCTGGGCGATCTCGGCTCCGGTGACCGCGTCGTCGGCCGCTTCGGCTCCGGTGAGCCGGTAGACGCGGTAGTTCTGTTCGGCGTCGAAGACCAAGCGGAAGGTGAGCGCCTCAGTGCCCGTACTCAAGAAATCGATTTTGAACTCGTAGCGGCCCTCGTCGTGGAAGCCGAGAGGGGTCGCGTCGCCGGCCAGCGAGGTGCGCACGTTCATGATCAGGACCGTCGTGCCGGGGCCGTCGAACACGTACTGGTCGGTGATGTTGAGGCGGGGATCCTGACGGGCGAGCGGCGAATCGAGGTGGTGGGACATGGTCGTCTCCTCAATCGGTCAGCGGTGGAAGGTGCGGGCTTGCGTCAGTCGCGCAGCGCGACGCCTTCGACGGCCGGGAAGTCGAGGGTGGTCTGGCCGACCGAGTTGAAGTAGTTGGTGAACGTGTTGAGCGCGACGGCGGCCACGATCTCGCCGATCTCGCCGTCGTCGTAGCCGGCCGCGCGAACCTTCTCCAGGTCGGCGTCGGTGACGAAGCCCTTGCTGGCGATGATCGACTTGGCGAAGGTCAGTGCCGCCTCGACCTTCGGGTCGGAGGCTTGCGCGCTGCGGCCGGCGACCAGGTCGTCCTCGGAGAGACCAGCCCGGGCGCCCAGCACGGTGTGCGCGGCCAGGCAGTAGCCGCACTCGTTCTCGACGGCAGCGACCAGCGCGATCTGCTCCTGCACCCGGCCCGGCAGCCGGCCCTTGGACAGCGCGCCGGAGAACTGGAGGTACGCGTCGAGAACGGCCGGGGAGTTGGCCATCGCCCGCATCATGTTCGGGGTGACGCCGAGGGCCTTCTCGACCCGGCCGAGCAGCGTGCGGGCCTGACCCTCGGCGGTGGCGGGGTCGACGGTGGCGATGCGAGGCATGTCGGTCCTTCTTCCTTGCGATCATTGTTGGCAGTGCCAACTATGCCGATCGGAGGGGTGCCGCGCAAGACGTCACGGTTATGGCCCAGAGCACATGTGGGAGGCGGCGCCGACCACCGCCGCGCGCCGCCTCAAACAATCGCGGTCAGCAGCCGAGCCGCTTAGTGGACAGGGCGATGTCGTCCATCCAAAGGTCGAACTCCCCCGGTGTGGTGCCGCTCTGGTAGAGCTGCCAGCCGATTTTCACGGTGTCCACGGCCGGGAGGATGAACGGCACGTCGTTGCCGCCGTGCTCGGTGGTGGAGGCGGTCAGCTCCGGGCGCGCCCGGCCGTCGATCCACACGGCGACGCGGTTGTCCGCCGGGTCCAGTGTCCATTCGAAGCACTGCCAGGCGTCCTCCACGACCGGTGCCGATTCCCGCCAGTTCGTCCAGTCGCCGGTCGGACCGCCGTCGGCACCTACGCCCCAGAAGACGCCGGGGACGGTAGGCGCGTACTGGCCGCCGATCGGCCTGACGATCTCGGTGCTGCCGGCGCCGGTCGCCTCGACGAGCGTGAAGTGCGCCCAGTCCGGTGCGGTCGGGAAGGCGTCGACGCGCAGCCGCATCCGCCCGTAGAAGTGGTTGCCCGGCGCGGCGAAGTCGTCGACGCGCAGGAACGCGCGTCCGTTGTCGATGGTGTGGAGGTGCAGCACCTGATTGTGCCGGCCGGCCCGCTCGACGGTCAGCGTGCCGTTGCGTGTGTCGACACCCCAGTCCAGCGTGCTCGCACCGCCAGGCGGCAGCCGTTCGAAATCCTCGCAGAACAGCAGCGCGCGTGTGCAGCCGCCGCGGTGGGCGGGGCCGGCCGCGTCCGCCGGAACGCTGCCCGCCACCACGCCGAGGATCAGGGCGGTGGCAGTAGCGATGATGGCCTTGCGCATTGTTCTCCTTTGTCTCGGGTTTTGGGAGCGCTCCCAGTGGCACAGGTCAGCGCGTACAGGCCAAATCGAGGCTGCCGGGTGGCGTCGTGGCCGCCACGAGCATGCCGAAAGTCGTGGATGCCCCCGGGGCCAGCGTGCCGTTGTAGGGGGCGTTGCCGATCGTGACGCCGTCACCGCCGTCCGCCGCCACCCCGTTCCACAGCGACACGATCCGCTCGTCACCGGGCCACCGCCACGACACATTCCATGTGCCGAGCGTCTCGGCGCCGGGGTTGCGCACGGTGACCCGCGCCACGAAGCCCTCACCCCAGGCGCTGTCAATCGCGACGGTGGCGGCGCAGGCCTGTGCCGCCGCGGTCCGCCCGGAACCGGTCCAATACGGATCGCGCTGGCCGTTGGCGCTGAACCGATACCAGTACGCGGTGTCCGGCGCCAGCCCGTCGATCGTGACCTTCCCGCTGCGCTCCGGCCCGGACACCGCCTCGGCCACCGGGTTCAGCCACTGCCGGGCGTCCTCGGAGCCGGCGAAGAGCGTCACGGTGACCGGCGGGTCGTAGCCGCAGGGCGGGCCCATGAAGATCGAGTAGCTGATCGTCAGGCTCGTGGTGGTCGCGCCCGCCACCGTGCCGGTCAGCGGTATCACCGGCGGGCACGTCACCGTCGGCCCAGGCGTGGCCGCGAGCAGCGCGCCGCCCGAGATCGGTGGGCCGGCGGCCGAGGCGCCGGCCGCCCCGGTCATCACGATCGTCAGAGCGAGGGCCGCCCCGCCGATCATGGCGTTCAACCTGTGTCGCATCCTTGCCTCCCGTGTTCGATCGCTGGCATCCAGTTATATCGAAGGGTAACGATGAACGAAAATGCCGGCCCCGGCCGACGTCGATGAGCAGCCGCTTCCCTATCTCGATCAGCAGGCAACCGGCCGGCGATCGTGGCCCGGCGCCGGCGATCCCGCGACCGCGGCGGGCAACCACAGCCCGAACGCCGTGTTCGACGACTCGGTGCCCGCCGACGCCACATTCGTCCTCGCCGAACTGGCAATTCTGCTGATCGGCGACACCAGCGGCGCTGAAGGTGCGAGCCTGCTTCTGAAACGGCGTTTCAGCGTGGGCGGGGTTCACATGCGCAAGGAAAGCCGGGCACAGCAGGACGTCCGGGCACGAAACAATGCCGTCGGCGCACCAGCGCTCGACCGGCTCGTCGAGGTGGTCGCCGTGGTCACCGAAGTGCCGATAGTGGTCGCCTATCTGATCACCAGCACCACGCGTACCGTGCTCAGCTGCCTCGGTACGGAGGCGCTCGCACCCGGCGACGAGATGCCACTGGCCGGTTCGCTGGCCGCCGATGTCGTCGAAACGGGGCTGCCGCTGATCGTCGACGACGTCCTCGCCGACCCCCGCCTGGCCGACAAGGCGCCTGTGAGGGACTGTGGAATCAGTGCCTACTGCGGGTTTCCGGTACGGGACTCGGACGGCCGGGTGATCGCGGTGCTGGCCGTCGCGGCCCACCACCGAAGGAACTGGGCCACCCGGCATCTGCGCAGCCTCGACGCGGCCACTCAACTTTTCGGCGATCTGCTGTCCGGCCCCGTCACGGTGATGGCGACGACGGCGGACGTGCGCAGCCCGAGTCGTACCGAGCGGGCCGAGTCGATGTTCATGAGCTTGCTCGACGCCGCGCCGGACGCCATCGTCGGCGTCACCGCCGACGGCACGATCACCCTGATCAACGCACACGCCGAACATCTCTTCGGCTACCGGCGTGAGGAACTGCTCGGTCAGCCGATCGAACTTCTCGTCCCCGAACGGTTCCGCGACCTGCATCCGGCTCACCGCGACCGCTACTTCGCCCACCCGAAACGCCGCCCGATGGGCGCCGGGCTCGCCTTGACCGCCAAACGCAAGGACGGCAGCGAGTTCCCGGCCGAGATCAGCCTCTCCGCCCTGGAGACGGATCATGGCGTGATCGTCTCCGCCGCCATCCGCGACGTCACCGACCGGCTCATCGCGCAAGGCGAACGCGAACGTCTTATCGCCCAGGCCGAACGCGACGCCGCCGAACGTCGCACCCAGCACGCCCGCCGGCTGGAGAGCCTCGGCGAGCTCGCCGGCGGCGTGGCGCACGACTTCAACAACATCCTCGCCGTCATCAGCAACTATTCCGAGCTGATCCAGGACAGCCTCGCCGCCGATGAAGTCACGCGGGCCGACATCACGGCCGCCCGCGATGACCTCGGCCAGATCAGCCGGGCCGCGGAACGGGCCGCGCGCCTCACCAAGCAGCTTCTGGCCTTCGGGCGGCGCGACATCACCCAGGCCGAGGTGCTCGACCTCAACCACATCATCGGCGAGGTCGAGCAGATGCTGCGCCGCAGCCTCGGCGAGCACATCCAGCTGAGCACTCAGCTCGAACCCTCGCTGCGGCCGGTCTTCGCCGACGCCAGCCAGCTCGAACAGGTGCTGGTCAACCTCGCCGTCAACGCCCGCGACGCCATGCCCGGCGGCGGCACGCTGTCCATCGACACCAGCAACGCCGAGCTCGACGGCGACGACGCGACCACCACCCGGCTCCCCGCGGGCACGTACGTGCGTCTGCGTGTCTCCGACACCGGCACCGGCATGACGCCCGAAGTCATGGAACACGCCTTCGAGCCCTTCTACACCACCAAGCCCCGGGGCTCCGGTACGGGCTTGGGCCTGGCCACCATCTACGGCATCGTCACCTCGGCCGGCGGCGACGTCAGCCTCTACTCCGAGGCCGGCATCGGCACCAGCGTCACCATCCTGCTGCCCACCGCCGAGGCCGGCGCCGGCAACGTGGCCGACATCCCGGCCAGCCCCGGCCAGGCCGGTGCAGACCCGCACGGAACCATCCTGTTGGTCGAGGACGAGGACGCCCTCCGACAGGTGGCACACCGTATCCTCACCCGAGCCGGCTATACCGTCCTGCCCGCGGCGAGCGGCGAACAAGCGATCCACATCGCCCAGACCCATCCGGAGAGAATCGACCTGCTGCTGAGCGACGTCATCATGCCCAAGATGCTCGGCAACGAGGTGGCCGAACGAATGCAGACTGTCCGCCCCGGTACTCCGGTGCTGTTCATGTCGGGCTACGCCCAGCCCGTACTGAACGAGAACGGAACCCTGCGGGACGGCATCCTCATCATCGAGAAGCCGTTCACCAGCCACGAGCTCCTCGACCGCATTCGAGCCGTTCTGCACGACCAGGCCGCGGTTCAGTAACGAGCGGCGGGCAGCAGGTCAGACCACAGTGCAGGCGACGCCGTTGAGGGTGAAGGCGGCCGGTTCGGCCGTGTTGCCGGTGTGGGTGCCCTGGAAGCCGATCTCGACGCTGGCGCCGGGAGCCAGCGTGCCGTTGTAGTCGACGTTGCGGGCGCTCACCAGCCCGCTGGAGGGCGAGTAGGTGGCGTTCCAGCCGGAGGTGATGGACTGCCCGGAGGGCAGGGTGAAGCTCAGCGTCCAGCCGTTGATGGCCGAGCTGCCGGTGTTGGTGATGCTGATCGTCGCGGTGAAACCCGAACTCCAGGTGCTCATCGTGTACGCGACCCTCGGCCCGGCGCCGGTGGAGGGAGTCGTCGGAGGAGGAGAGGTCGTGCCGGTCACGCTGGTGACCAGGGTCATCACGCTGCGGGCGGGCAGCGTGACGGTGACCGAGCCGTTCGCCATGCTCAGCGCGCTCTGCCGGGCGACGTTGTTGCCGGCGTCGGTCAGCCAGGCGGCGACGCTTCCGGACGCGGCGGTCCCGGCCAAGGTGAACTGCTGGCTCACGGCCGAGCTGTTCTTGTTGACCGCGACGATGGCGACGGTGTCACCGCCCCGGTACGCCGACACGAAGACGTTGGTCGCCGGGTTCGCGGTCGCGTCGACCCGCACGTAGCCGGGCCGTACGAAACGGGAGAACTGCGCCATGACGGCGCCCCGCTTGCTGATCCGGCCGTCCTCGCGCATCGGGCCGTAACTGCGCCGCAGATACCACCAGACGTACGCCTGGAAGCCGGCGTCCACCATGGCGTGGTGCATGTGCTCCCCCACGTCCAGCGCCCCGGGCCAGGAATCGGCCGAGTCGCTGCTGTTGGGGTAGTAGACCTCCGTCATCCACAGTTCCTTGCCCGCTCCCTTCTGCTGGAACAGCGGGTAGGAGAAGTTGGAGTACGGCGTGCCGTAAAGGTGCGCGCCGATGATGTCGACGTTGGCGAGGGCCGTGGCGTCGTTGAGGATCGGGTCCGACATCGACTTGATGTACTGGAAGGACTCGGGTGCGATGACCCGGGTGCTGATCGAGCCGGCGTTGGCCCGGAGGAACTGAACGATTTCGGCGGCCGTCCACCACGTCCATGTCTCCGCATAGTCGGGCTCGTTCTGCACCGAGATGGCGTACAGGTCGACCCCGTTGTTGCGCATGTAGGTGGTGAAGTCGTTCAAATGCCGGGCGTAGGCGGCGTACGAACTGTATTTCAGTCGTTTGGCGTTGGTCTGGCTCCCGCGGGTGAAAGTCTCGGTCATGCCGGCGGGAGGATTCCACGGCGAGGCGAAGACGGTCGCTCCGAGCGCTACGGCACGTTGCGCCGTGGCCAGATCACGGCCCCAGTCCGACTGATTCTCGTTCACCGGAATCCGCAGTATCGAGAACCCCAGCTGGCCGTCGCCGGCGCCGAACGCGGTGTCCCGCTGCGCCGCGGTCAGGTCGCCGATCCAGGCCGCGTGGCACATGGCGCCGAAGCCCCGGATCGTCTGCCGTGGTGCGGACGGGTTGACGTTCGCCGCCGCAGCCGAGGCTTCGGTGGCCGTGAGGATCGACCCGGCGACCGCGACGACCGGCAGAGCTCCCAGCGTCGTCAGGACGGTTCGGCGGCGCAGCGGCCGGGACGGCGTCGACACCGGCTCATCGTGGTTCTGATTCATGGTCGATCCTCATGGTGAGAAGTCCAGGAATGGGAGCGCTCCCATTTATGGTCGCCAATATTGCCAGCTTGTTTCCCGCCGCTCAAGAGGCCATTTCCAAGAGATTTATCGGCGTACGATGTAACAGTTTTTCAGTCGCCGAAATTTGCGCTATCTGGTGGCAGGCCGGCGGACAGGTCGTCGACGGTGTGGGCCCGGATGCCGGTGAGCGGGCCGTCGGTGACACCCGCCGCGACGGCACGGACGTGCTCCTGCGCTGTGCCGGCCAGGCCGTCGTAGACGGCGACGAACAGATCCCGGGCCGGTTGCCGCGGCCAGCCGGCCGGCAGCAGGCGAAGGGGCAGGCGCGGGTCGAGAATGGGCAGGCGCCGAAAGGTGTCCATCACCTCGGTGCGGAACCGCACCGCCTCGGCCCCGGCCGGCTGCCCGCCGGCGATCCGGGCCGGCACGTGGCGCCAGCGCTCGAGGAATCTCTCGTACTCGCGGGCGATGGCGGCGATGTCCCACGCCTGGACGGGATTGCGGTCGAGGCCGGCGCCGAGCTCGAC
The DNA here is from genome assembly GCF_900215205.1 of Paractinoplanes atraurantiacus. Lineage (GTDB taxonomy): Bacteria > Actinomycetota > Actinomycetes > Mycobacteriales > Micromonosporaceae > Actinoplanes > Actinoplanes atraurantiacus. Next base: position 346,428 of record NZ_OBDY01000002.1, on the reverse strand, counting down.
GTGCCGGGCGCGGAACACCGTCAGGGCGCCGGGAGCGATGAGGGCGAACCTCTTCCTGGCCTTCTCCGTCAGATCGTGCGGCGAGATCCACAGCCCGTCGTACAGCGGGGCGTACCCCATCCAGCGCAGCCTGTTGCGGAGTTCCTGCCGCTGGGCCCGTTCCGTCTGGGGCAGCGAAAACGCGATCAGCGTCCAGTGCTCGTCCCACGGTTCGGCGCCGGTGGCCGCCGAGGCGATCCAGCTGCCGCCGACGGCGAGGAAGTCGGCCGCCTCAGGCGTGAGCCGGTAGGCGCTCCGCCGCCCCTGCCGCCGTACTTGCAGCACCCTGCGACGGGCGAGCCGGCTGATCGCGGTGCGGGCGCCGGCCGGGCTCACGCCGGCCTCGGCGAGCAGGGCCACGATGGCGGCCGACGGCAGTTCGGCCCGGGTGCTCAGGGTGTAGTCGGCCAGCAGGGTCACCGTCAGATCCTGCGGCGAATTGCCGGCCTGGCGCCGCGGCAGGCGCACCGCATCCGCCGCGTCGTCGGGGAAGATCTCGTCGATGTCGTACGGGCTGGTCACACGACGGCTCCGGCAGAGTCGGGACTGACGATTGCCGAAGATCTTCCCATGCCCGTACGGGGTTTTCGAGTGCTGACCGGTGTGGACGGCACGCCACCGGGCCGTCCACACCGGGGCTTACGTCAGCCGGTGGTGCAGGCGGAGCCGTTGAGCGCGTACGCGGTGGGGGCACCGTTGTTGCCGGAGTGAGTGGCCTGGAAACCGACGGTGGTCGACGCGCCCGGCGCCAGGCTGCCGTTGTAGCCGGCGTTGGTCGCCGTGACCCGTCCCGAGGCCGGTGCGTACGAGGCGCTCCAGCCGCCGGTGATGGTCTGACCCGAGGGCAGGTCGAAGGCGAGCTGCCAGCCGTTGATCGCGGCGTTGCCGGTGTTGGTGATGGTGAGGTTCGCGGTCAGCCCGTTGTTCCAGGCGTTGACCGCGGCGGTGACCCGGCACGCCGAAGTCGCCGGCGGGGTCGTCGGAGGAGTGGTGGGCGGGGTCGTCGGCGGCGTGGTGGTCGGGGGTGTGGTGGGCGTGGTCAGGCCGAAGAAGGCGACGGCGGCGGCCGCCATCCCGCTGCTGGGAAGGGAGTGCCCGGCGCCCTGGATGCTGTACGCCTCGATCTGCACCGTGCCCGTCGCGTCAGCCCAGCGGCGGCGGTTCCAGCCCGACTGCGGAGTGTCGCTGGAGGTGGGGGTCGTGCTCAGCCCGAAGACATTGGTCCACTGCTCGACCGATTCCTGCAGCAGCGAGTACGGCACGAGGGTGTCGTTGGTGCCGTGCCAGAGCTGGATCCGGGGGCGGGCACCGCTGAAGCCAGGGTTCACCTGGCGGACGGCGTCGCCCCACTGCTGAGGTGTGCGGTTCATGCTGCCGCCCGTGCACTGACCGCCCGGCGGGTAGTCGGCCGCGTTGGCGAAGCAGTTGAACGGCACGCCCATGAAGGACGCGCCGGCCTTGAACAGGTCGGGGTAGAGGGCGAGCATGTGCTGGGTCATCATGCCGCCGGAGGAGCTGCCGGTGGCGTACACCCGGTTCTGGTCGCCGCCGTAACGCTGACCGGCGTAAGCCACCATCGAGGCGATCGAGACCGGGTCACTGCCGCCGTTGCGCTGTTTGGACGCCGCCGACCACGTGTCGAAGCACTTGCCGAAGCCGGCCTCCTGCATCGCCGACGGGTAGATCACGAGGAACCCGTACCGGTCGGCCAGCGAGGCGAACTCACTGCCCGAGTAGAAGCCGGGCCCGGAACCGCCGCAGCCGTGCATGGCGACCACGATCGCCGGGTTGGCCGGGCGGGAGTCCGGCACATAGATGTGCATGCGCATGCCGCCCGGGTTGCTGCCGAAGCTGGTCACCTCAACCAGCGAGGCCGCGAACGCCGCACGGGGTGCCGAGACGGCGAGACCGGCCACGGCCAGAAGGGCGGCCAGGGCGTACAACAAACGTCGTTTGATCTTCATGGTCGTTACTCCTGGAGCGAGGTGGGCCCCGCGCCGGAGATGCCACGCCCGCGCACAGCCCATGGGGAAAGACCGGGGATGCCGGCCGAGCCCGACGCCGTCGAGACCTGCGGGTGATCTGCCCTGTCCTCACCCGCACGGGCGCCGTGATCAGCGCCGATCGCCGTGCCACGGCCGTGTCGCGCACCGGCGGACACGCGTCGTATGGCACTTAGAGTGCACCCGGGACTCTGAACTGTCAATCGACGCACACCAATTGCCCGACCGGTGCCGATGCTTCGATCGGCTCAAGCCGGCTGGGTGGCGCTGCGGAAGCGGCCCGGTGCCTGGCCGTGGGCGCGGGTGAAGGCGCGGCTGAAGGCCGGTACCGAGAGATAGCCCACCGACGCGGCGATCGCCTCGACCGATCCGGAACCGCCCCGCAGGCGGGCGGCGGCGAGGTCCATCCGCCACTGGGTCAGGTAGGCGAGCGGGCTCTGGCCGATGGCAGCCGGGAAACGCCGGGCGAGCGTGGCCCGCGACACCGCGAGGGTGGAGGCCAGCTTCGCGGTCGTCCACGGGTGCGCAGGGTCGGCGTGGAGGTGCTGGAGGGCTTGATGGACGACCGGGTCGGTCAGCATGCCGAGCCAGGTGCCGCGCTGGTCGCCGGGCCGGCCGGGGAGCCAGGCGCGTAGCAACTGGATCAGCATGATGTCGACGAGGCCGTCGAGCACCGCCGTACCGGCGAACTGGGGGTGGGCCAGTTCCCGGGTGAGAAGGCGGACTATGTCGCCGACCCCTTCGGTGCCGTCGCCGCCCGGGATGTGAAGCAGGTCCGGCAGGGCCGGGAGAACCTGCGTACGCGCGGTGTGGTCGCAGTCGTAGAAGATCGTGACCAAGCTCGTCCGGACGGGTGGCGCGCCGAGCCGTACCACCGTGCCGGGCTCGGGCACTTCGAACTTCGCCGCGGGAGCGCCGGACGCGCCGGCCGAGTCACTGAGGCGGTGCTCGAGGCCGGCCCTCACCAGTACGACATCGCCGGCGGCCAGCTCGACCGGCTCGTGCCCAGTGACCGTGACCCGCGCGCCACCGCTGATGGCCACGTGCAGGGCCGCACCGGGGAAATCGTCCAGGTCCATCGCCCAGCGCCCGCCCGCCTCGATCTGGGCACCGAGGCTCCCCCGCACGCCGGACATACGTAACACCTCGCTGACCACATCCATCCGCCGAGACTACTGCCCCACCGAGCCTCCGTGAGGCAGGCGGCAAGTTTCTTGAGCTTCTGCAGCATCGACTGTTGCATCGCTTGGTCCATACATTGCTGATGAAGAACTGCTGAGCAGAAGGAGACAACGATGAAACTGCACGGAGCGACCGCCCTCATCACCGGAGCCGGCAGCGGCCTCGGCCGGGAGCTGGCCGCGGACCTGCTCCAGCGCGGCGCGAACGTCTACGCCACCGCCCGCCGGCCCGAGCAGATCACCCTGGAAGGTGTGCGAACGCTCGAGCTCGACATCACCGATCCCGCATCCGTCGCGGCCGCCGCCGCCGTCGCCACCGACGTCGACCTGGTGATCAACAACGCCGGCGTCTCCTTCGGCGCCCCGCTCGTGCACGGGGACCTCGACCAGATCCGGCGGACCTTCGACACCCACCTCTGGGGCACGCTGACCGTGATCCGGGCGTTCGCCCCGACACTTGCCGCCAACGGCGGCGGCGGCATCCTGAACATGCTGTCCGCGGTGGGGTGGGCGCCGTTCGGCGGCAACCTCGCCTATTCGGCGGCCAAGGCGGCGCAGTGGGGGCTGACCAACGCCGTCCGGCTGGAACTCGCCGAGCAGGGCACGCTGGTCAGCGGGGTGGTGCTGGGGCCGACGGCCACCGAGGCGATGACGTCCTTCGCGGCCCGGATGGACGGCGGTGACGCGTTGCTCAGCCTCATGAGCGCTCCGGCCGACATCGCCCGCATCGCCCTCGACGGCCTCGAGGCGGGAAAGACCGAGATCATCGCGGACAGCGCGAGTGCGACGACGAAGGCGTCGCTGATGGGTGCACCGCAGGCCTTCGGCCTGGAGATGCTTGCTTGAGTACGCGCTGGGCGGCTGTCACCGCGGACCCGAGTTCACGGGGATGGGCGCCACACCACACTGACGTAGAAGTGGTGAGGGTCGTCGCCTGCGCCGTATTCGTGGTGGAAGGAGACGCTGCCGGAGCCGGCGGGGTGGCGGATCAGGTCTCGGGTCATGCCTGTGGCCCTCATGAGGGCGTCTCGGGCTGTTATCGGCTCCAAGTCGCAACCGAACGCTCGCAGCGTTTCCGGGTATTCGGTGAATGGACGTGAGCGGCGCCAGGCCGCGTGCTGCCACGTGTCTGACCTGGAACGCTGGGCCAGCACCAGAACGGCTTCGGCGGGAATGGGGAAACCGTCGGGGAAAGTGGGTGGAAGACCGCGTTCGTCGAGCGATTCCACGAATGCCACGTCGGTCAGGATGTCGGCGTTCGCGTCGTATTCGTAAGGCGGGGCGGGTGGGCGGAGCGGTTCCAGGCGGCCGGGCACCCCGCTGGCGTCGAGGGCGGCCAAGGCCGCCGCGACCACCCGCGGAGCCCGGTCGGCGTGGTCCTGCAGATCCAGGTGAAGGGTCGGGCCGTCGTCGCTGAGAAGGGCTTCCACCCAGTTGGGCAAAGGCTCGGTGGGCTCGTCGGGGTGAGGAATGGCCCGGACGGCGTCGGCTGCGGCTCGCAGGGCGGCCATGGCCGTCTCGGCGTCGGGAGCGCCGCGGATCACCAGCACGGCCTGGCTGGGGCGTTCGGCCACGTAGGCGGCCAGGGCGGCCTCATCCCGGTGCAGCATGGCCGGGATCCTCGCACACAGGCATTGACGTCAGCGCCGGCTGCTCCACCGGTCCGGGCACAAGCCGCGCCTGCGTAACGCTCCCAGCGCCTCCTGCGTTCCGTACACTCCCAGAACGCCGGCCAGACCGGCGACCACGGTCTGCCCTACTTCCGCCCAGGTCAGGATCACGCCATCCTGATCGGCTGGTCCCAGCCCCAGTTGAACATCCGGCAGTTCGCCGCCTAGCGCGACGTCTGACGGGCCGGGAGGGCCAGTTGGGAGAGCTCGTCCCGGAACCGGGTCATCCACTGATCGATCTCGGCCCCGGTCCACCACAGCCGCCGGGGCGAGTATTCCCAGACGATGCGGGTCGTGCCGCCGACGACCGAGCATGCGACGGACAGCGGCGGTTGCCGCATGCCGGTCCCGGGATCCCGCACGTCACCGACGGCGGCCGCGCTCAGGGAGAAGAGGCCGCTGCGGCTCCGCGTCGGCATCTCGCCCTGGAAGTCGAACCACAACGTCGGAGCCGGGGCCCGGCGGATGCTCTCTCGCAGGTCCGGATCGTCGTTCAGATACTTGAGACCTCCGAACGACAGACCCCCGGACGGGACAGCGGCGAGCCGTTCACTCACCGCGGTCAGCGTCTCGGCCGGGCCCTGGGACCGGCTGTCCTCGAAGGCGAGGGGGAAGGTGCAGTGCAGATCACCGGCCGTCCGCGCGAGGTCAAGGCCGTGTACCGCTGCCTGTCGCCCCGAGCCGGAGAGCTCGACCACGAGACGCCCGCAGTTCCACTGGCGCCCAGCGGTCCGCACCAGTGCTGTGAGCAGGGTGATGGCGAGCGGTGCGCGGCCTGCGTTCGGCCCGGTCATCCGTACGTTGCGCAGCGCGCGCGTCTGTTCGGGCGGCAGGCGGTGGCGGGCGATCTCCAGGTCGTCCACCCGCACGCCGGGATGCGCCAGCGGGTCGTAGGTGGCCGGTGGTGGCACGGCAAGCTGGGTACGCCAGAACTCCAGATCGGCCTTCGCGCCCCGGCCGGCGAAGTCGTTCATCCAGCCGGAGAACACCTCGAAACGCGCCGATGTCCGGGCCAGCCGCAGAGCCTCGCCCTGCTCGTCCAGCCGGCAGAGCTGGTCCAGGTCATCCAGCAGGATCCGCAGCGTGACGCCGTCCATGACGAGGTGGTTGACCGCGATGAACAGGCGTTGCCTGGAGCCGGTGGCAATCAGCAGGAGACGCATCAGCGGGCCGTGCTCGAGGCTGACGCGACGATGCTGCTCGCTGAGGAGCGGCGCGAGGGCGTCGGGCCGGTCCAGCGTGACCGACTCGACGGCGAAGCTGCCTTCGATGTCGCCGTAGTGCTGCGCGAATCGGCCGCCGTCCCGGCGGAACCGCAGGCGCAGCGCCTCGTGCCGGGCGACCAGCGCCGACGCGGCTCGGCGGAGCCGGTCCGGGGTGAGCCGCTGATGGACGTCGAGCATGACCGTACGGGTCCAACCGTCCCATTGCCCCAGCTCCAGGGCGTGCCGCTGCGCGGCGCTGAACGGGACGTCACCGGCGCCCGGGGCCTCGCCCGGATCGGGGGGCGCCGGCTCGAAGTGCCGGAGCACCGAGATCGCCATCGTCCGCAGGGTCGCGTCGTTGCCGAAGCTCGCCGGCGGGAGGCACGCTCCGGTCCGGTCCTCGACGCGACGGGCCAGATCGATCAGCCCGAGCGAGTCGAGGCCGACGTCGGAGAGCGGCCGATCCACCGATACGTCGTTCGGGTCGCTCAGGTGCAGCACCTCCGCGACTTCGGTCTGCAGCAGCCGGAGCACGTACTCCGGCTCGCCGTCCGGGCCCGCCCGGCGCACCCTCGCCCGCGCCGGCCCGCGTTGTCCCGAGATCGCCGACGAACGCAGCGAGCCGACCGTCCACTGGTGCTTGCTTTGTGTGCGCCGCAGCTTTCCGCTGGTTGTCTTCGGAATGCTGTCCGGCGTCATCAGCAGGACCTCATGGCACTGCACCCCGCAGTGCGAGGTCACCGCGGCCCGGATCGCCGACGCCGCCCGGTCCAGCGGGATCGGCTTCCTGTTCCGCAGGACCTTCTTGCGCACCTCGGCCGCCACCACGACCCGCTCGGCGCCGTCGACCCGCACCCCGAAGGCGACCGCGTTGCCCGGCCGCAGAATCGGATCGGCCGCCACCACCGCCGCTTCCAGATCCTGTGGATGAATGTTGCGGCCCCCGACGATGATGAGGTCCTTGAGGCGGCCGCAGAGGAACACCTCGCCGTCGTCGCCGATCACCCCGAGATCACCGGTGCGCAGGAAACGCCGCCCGTCGTCCGGGCCGTTCCCGGTCGCCGGGCGCGCGGCGAAGACCGCCGCGTTCTCCTGATCGGTCCGTCCCCAGTAACCGCTCGACACACTGGGACTGGAGATCCACAGTTCACCGACGGCGTACGGTGGCCGCGGCCGCCGGGTCACCGGGTCGACCGCGATCACCGAGACACCCCACTCCGCGTCGGGCACGCCGCTGCCCACGAGCGTCACCGTGGGTGCGCCCGGGGTGGGCGCGACGATCACGCCGTCGCGATCCAGCAGGGCCCGGTCCCCGTGGAGCAGCGTCGGCTTCCGGCCGACCCGGCCGCAGACGAACAGCACGGCCTCGGCCATGCCGTACACGTTGCCGAACGACGCCGGATCGAAGCCCATGCGGCTGAACGCGGCTTCGAAGCGGTCCATCGTGGCGGCCAGCATCGGCTCACCGCCTTGCAGCGCGGAGCGGACCGACGAGAGGTCGAAGGAGTCGCCGTCGCGCAGACCGCGCAACACGTAGTCGTAGCCGAAGTTCGGCCCGGCGATGTGCGTGCCGCGGTAGCGATCGATCGCCTCGAGCCAGAGACGTGGGTCGGCCAGGAAGGTCATCGAGGAGAAGGCGATGCAGCGGGCCCCGGTGTACATGGCGTTCAGGATCCCGCCGGCCAGTCCCATGTCGTGGAACAACGGCACCCAGCCGATGAGCACCGATTCGCTGTCGACCCGGGTGTTGCGCGCGATCAGCTCGAGATTGTGCGTCAGGTTCCGGTGCCGCACGACGACGCCCCTGGGCTCCGACGTCGAGCCGGAGGTGTACTGCAGGTACACGACGTCGTCCGGGCCGAACCGGGCGGCCGCGTGGGCCAGCCGGGCCGCGGCCGCCTCCGGATCGGCCCGTTTGGCACGATGGGACAGCAGCCAGGTGAATTCCGGCCAGCTCGACATCTCGCGACCGCGCCAGCGGCCCGCCACACCGTCGCGTACCGATGCCAGCGTGGTGAGCGCGCGGTACTTCGCATGGGTGAGGGCGACGCGTGCGCCGCTGTCCTCGGCGATGTGCCGGAGCTTGGGCAGCTCCCGATCGAGATGCCGCGGGTCGGGGCTGGCCACCGGGACCGCGATCGCGCCGAGGAGCATGCACCCGAAGAAGCCCGCGACGAACTCCAGACCATCGGGCGGGAAGATGAGCAGCACGCGGTCGCCGGCCGCGACCCCGGCCGCCTGCAGGAGGTCGGCGGTGCCGGCCGCCCGCCGCACGATCTCCTGGCGGTCGGCCGCGTCGATCTCCTTGCCGTGGCGATCGAGAAACGTGTAGAGAGGCGCACCGGGAGCGGCGTCGAGGCGGTCGGCCATGGTGGTCAGCAGGCTCGCGGACATCCGGGACTCCGATGGAGAGGGAGCGTCTCGTTCGGACGTTACACCCCTGGCGGTCACCTATCGGTGACCGAGGCACCAAAAAGTGCGTACTTCCGCTGCTCAGCGGAGATCTCTTATGGTTTCTCAGTAACCAAAAGAGAGTGAGAGGTGCGCATCATGGCCGTGACTCTGGTGAACCCGGCCGGGCTGCCGGAAATCCCGATCTACCGGCAGGTCTCGGTGGCGACCGGATCGAAGCTGATCCACGTCGCGGGCCAGGTCGCCTGGGACGAGACCGGCCAGACGGTCGGTGCGGGCGACCTCGCCGCCCAGGTCGAGCAGGCCTACCTCAACGTCGGCACCGCCCTGGCCGGTGCGGGCGCGAGCTTCGCCGACGCGGTGAAACTGACCGTGCACGTCGTCGGCTGGCAGCCCGAGCAGATGCCGTTGCTGCTGGACGGGATCGCCCGCGCCGCGGCGAAGCTGGGCGTCACCCCGGCCGCGCCGGCATCGCTGTTCGGCATCGCGGCCCTGGACGTGCCGGAGCACCTGGTGGAGGTGGAGGCCGTCGCCGTTCTGGACTAGCCGGCCGGGTCGCGGAAGCGGCGGCGAGACGCCTCGATGTGGCCCAGATGGCGCTGAGTCCAGCCGCACATGCCGTCGACCACCGCACGCAGACCGCTGCCGGCCTCGGTGAGCGTGTATTCGACGCGCGGCGGGACGGTGGGGTGCACGGTGCGCTCCACCAGCCCGTTGCGCTCCAGCATCCGCAGGTTCTGGGTGAGCATCTTGTGGCTGATGCCGCCGACCTCGTTGCGCAGCTCGCTGAAGCGCATGGTGCGCTGCCCCAGGAACTCGATGATCAGGAAGGCCCACTTGTTGGCCACGTCCGAGAAGATCTCCCGCGCCAGCGAGTCCGCTCGGGCCAGATCGGCTTCCGGAGGGAGCGCGCTGATCTCCTGCCGTGTGCCCACCCATCACTCCCCTTTAGTTCCTGAGTAACCAATAGAGAGTAGCCGGTAGAAGGAACGGGCGGTGCCGGACAGCAGGGCCCCGGTTTCCTCGGATGAACAACCGGACAGCAGATCGTCGACCGCCGCGGCCCACCGGTTCCAGCCGCCGGCCAGCGTGCAGACCGGCCAGTCGGATCCGAACATCAGCCGCCGCGGACCGAACGCGGACAGCAGCACCTCGACGACCGGCCGGATGTCGGCCGGGCTCCAGAGCGCGTGGTCGGCCTCGGTGATCAGCCCGGAGACCTTGCACACCACCTGCTCGTGACGGGCCAGGCGGCGCAGCTGCCGTTCCCAGTCCGCGAGGTCGCCGGCGGCGATCGGTGGCTTGCCCGCGTGGTCGAGGACCATCGGCAGCTCCGGCAGACGCTCGGCGAGGCGGATGGCCTGCGGAAACTGGTGGCTGCGGATGAGGAGGTCGTACGCGAGCCCGCGTTGCCGGGCCGCCCGCAGCCCGCGCTCGACGTCCGGTCGCTGCAACCAGCCGCGATCCGCCTCGCCCTGGACGAGATGGCGCAGACCGCGCAGGTACGCGCCGCCCGGCCCGGCGCTCAACTCGTCGAGAACGTCGCCGACGGCCGGCGACGTCAGGTCCACCCAGCCGACCACGGCGGCGATCAACGGGTCCTCGGCGGCCAGCGCCAGGAGCTCCCGCGTCTCGCCGGCGGAATCCAGGCAGTGCACCAGCACCGTGGCCCGCAACCGCCGGCCGGCGATCGGCCGGGTGGCCGCCGCGGTCAGATCCGCGGTGCCGAACGTCCGGCGGATCGGCCGGTGGGCAGCTTCGTCCAGCCAGGGCTGCGGGCGCCGGACCAGATCCCACAGATGGTGGTGGGCGTCGACCAGGCCGGGGTCAGACACGGGAGGACCACACCGGACCGTCGGGATACGCGTACTCCTTGAGCGCCCGCGGCAGCATCTGGGCGCTGAGCCCGGGCCGGGCCGGGGCTTGATAGCGGCCGTCGCGGAGGCGTACCGGGTCGGCGAAATGCTCGTGCAGATGGTCGACGTACTCGATCACCCGGTCCTCGAGGGTGCCCGAGACCGCGACGTAGTCGAACATCGCCAGATGCTGCACCATCTCGCACAGGCCGACGCCGCCCGCGTGCGGGCACACCGGGACACCGAACTTCGCGGCCAGCAGCAGGATCGCGATGTTCTCGTTGACGCCGCCGACCCGCGCCGCGTCGATCTGCACGATGTCCACGGCGCCGGCCTGCAACAACTGCTTGAAGATCACCCGGTTGGCGACGTGCTCGCCGGTGGCCACCTTGATCGGCTGGACACCGGCCCGCACGGCGGCGTGCCCGAGGATGTCGTCGGGCGAGGTGGGCTCCTCGATCCAGTACGGCTCGTCGGGGGCGAGCGCCCGCATCCACTCGATCGCCGGCGCGACATCCCACCGCTGGTTGGCGTCGACGGCGATCCGGACGTCCGGGCCGACCGCGGCCCGGGCGGCCCGCATCCGGCGGATGTCGTCCTCGAGCGACGCGCCGACCTTCAGTTTGATCTGGGTGAAACCGTCGGCCACCGCCTCCCGCGCGAGCCTGGTCAGCTTCTCGTCGGAGTAACCGAGCCAGCCCGGTGTGGTGGTGTACGCCGGGTAGCCGGTCTCGATGAGCCGTGCCATGCGCTCCGGCCGGCCCGGCTCGGCCCGGCGCAGCAGCTCGAGCGCGTCCTGCGGGGTGAGCGCGTCGCCGAGCCAGCGGAAGTCCACCTGCGACACGAGTTCCTCGGGTGACATCTGGCTGAGGAAGCGCCACACCGGCAGGCCGGCCCGTTTCGCGGCCAGGTCCCACGCCGCGTTCACCACCGCCCCGGTGGCCATGTGGATGACGCCCTTCTCCGGCCCGAGCCAGCGCAACTGTGGGTCGTGGGTCAGGGCGCGAGCGAAGCCGCCCAGGTCCGAGCAGATGTCGTGCACCTCGCGGCCGACCACGTACGGCGCCAGCGCGGCGATGGCGGCCGCCTGCACGTCGTTGCCCCGCCCCGTGGTGAAGGCCAGCGCGTGGCCCTGCAGACCGTCCGGCGCGTCGGTCCGGAGGATCACGTAGGCCGCGGAATAGTCGGGTTCGGGATTCATGGCGTCGGATCCGTCGAGGTGCTCCGAGGTCGGGAAGCGCACATCGAGGACGTCAAGGCCGGTGATCGAAGCAGTGGGAACAGCAGTCATGGGATCACTCCGCTCGTCAGTCCTGTGCCTTGCCTGAGGTGATCCGCGAGAGCACGAGGGCGATCAGGATGATCGCGCCGTTCAGGGCGCCGATCCATTGCGCCGGCACGGACGCCAGGGTCAGCACGTTCTGGATCAGATAGAGCAACAGGATGCCGGTGAAGGCACCGAACACGGTGCCCTTGCCGCCGTTGAGGCTGACGCCGCCGATCACCGCCGCGGCGAACACGGTGAAGATGTAGCCGTTCCCCTGCGCCGCGGCGACCGATGCCAGTCGCCCGGACAGGAGCAGGCCACCGAGGGCGGCGAGGACGCTGGCCACGATCAGCACGATGGTCAGGACCCGCTCGACGCGGATGCCCGCGGCCCGGGCGGCGTCGGCGTTACCGCCGATGGCATAGAGAGCACGGCCGAACCGGGTGTAGCCGAGCACCACGATGCCCACCGCGAAAAGCGCCAGGCAGAGCCAGACCGACGCCGGCAGCCCGAGCCACACGGCCGTGCCGAGGTACATCATCGACGAGGGCAGGCCGAAGAACGTCTGGCCGCCGGAGATGCCGGTGAGCAGGCCGCGAAGCACGATCAGCATGCCCAGGGTCACGATGAATCCGTTGAGCCCGAACCGCACGATCAGCACCGCGTTGGCGGCGCCGACCAGAACGCCGACCAGCAACGTGATCGGCACCGACCAGACGCCGGAGAGCACGCCGAGGCCGTGTCCGGCGCCGGCGGCCACGGTCAGCCACGCCGCGATGCCGGGCGCGAGGCCGAAGGTCGACTCCAGGGACAGATCCATCCTGCCCGCGACCAGGACGAGGGTCTGCGCCAGCACCAGCAGAGCGATCTCCGACATCGTCTGCAGGATGTTGATCAGGTTGTCGCGGTTGAGGAACACCGGGCTGACCAGTTGCCCGATGACGGCGATCCCCACGATCGCCGGCACCAGCACCAGATCGCGCAGCCGGGCGAACCGGATGCGGGCCGGGCGACGGCCGGACCGCGGCGGCGGGTCGGGTGCGTCGCGCTGGGACGCCTGCGCGGTTGCGGTGTCAGACATGCCGGTTCAATCCTTCCATCGCGGCCACGAGCTCGTGGTCGTGCCAGCCCCGTGGCAGTTCGGCGACGAGGCGCCCTTGAAACAGCACGAGGACCCGGTCGCAGGGGCGCAGGTCGTCCAGCTCGTCCGAGGCGACGAGCACGGCGGTGCCGCGGTCGGCGGCCTCGTCGACCTTGCTCAGCAGGAACTCCTTCGACCGGACGTCGACGCCCGCGGTCGGGTTGATCAGCACCAGCAGGCGCGGATGACTGGCCAGAGCGCGCGCCATGACGACCTTCTGCTGGTTGCCACCGGAGAGCGCGCGTACCGCGAGCTCCGGACCGGTGGTCTTGATCGCCAGGCTCTCGATCATGGCGCGCGCCTCCGCGCCGGTCCGGCGCCGGCTGATCAGGCCGGCCCGCCCCAGGCGCCCGGCGATCGTCATGGTGGCGTTGTCGGCGATCGACATGTCGGCGACGAAGCCCTGGCGGTGCCGGTCCTGCGGGACGAATCCGATGCCCGCGGCGAGGCCGGCGCCGACGTCGCCGGGTTTGACCGGCGCGCCGCCGACGGTGGTCGTCCCGGACGCGGGCCGCCGCAGCCCGACGATGGTCTCGGCCAGTTCGGTCCGCCCGCTGCCGCCGGCTCCGGCCACGCCGACGATCTCGCCCGGCCGGATGTCGAGGCTCAGCTCGGCGAAGTTGTCTCCGATCAGATCTCTGACCTGCAGCGTGGGCGTCGCGGCGGCGTCGACCGCCGGCCGTTCCCGGGCCGCCGTCAGGCCGCCCGCGTCGCCGGTCATCGCGGCGACGAGGTCGGCGCGCGGCAGCTCGGCGACCGGTGCGGTGACGATCCAGCGGGCGTCCCGGAAGACCGTCACCGTGTCACAGATGTCGTAGACCTCTTGCAGGTGGTGGCTGATGAACAGGAAGGTGACCCGCTGCGCCTGCAACTCGCGGATCTTGCTGAACAGGCGGGCGATCGCGGCCGCGTCGAGCTGGGCGGTGGGCTCGTCGAGGATGATGAACCGCGCCCCGAAGGACAGCGCGCGGGCGATCTCGACGAACTGCCGCCGCTCCACCGAGAGGTCGCCGGCCAGGGTGCGTACGTCGACGTCCACCCCGTAGGTGGCCAGCAGCTCGCGCGCCCGCCGCCGCACACCCGGCCAGTCCAGCAGACCGGCGCGACCGCGGTCCTGCCGGTTGAGGAACAGGTTCTCGGCCACCGACAGCGAGCCGATGATGGTCGACTTCTGATAGACGCAGGCCACCTCGCGGCGCCATCCGTCCCGGTCGTTGATCCTCGGCGCCGGCCGCCCGCCGAACCGCAGCCGGCCGGCGTCCGGCTGCTGCAGTCCGGTGAGGATCGAGACCAGCGTCGACTTCCCGGCCCCGTTGCGGCCCACCAGAGCGTGCGTCTGCCCCGGCCGCACGACCAGACCGGCGTCGCGCAGGGCCACGGTGGATCCGAACCGCTTGCTGATCTTCGTCGCCTCCACCACGGGCGGCGCGGCGTCTCGGTTGTCACTCATGTCGTGCTGCCTCCGCTCGCCGCGCCGCCTCAGCTGAGGTTGTTGCCCCAGAGCGATTTGTCGTCGGACTTCACGCTCGGCACACCGCCGTAGGTGGCGCCGTCCGCCGTGACCAGCGGGGCCTGCAGTTGGTCCTCGAGAAGTCCCGGCCGGACCTGGATGATCGTGCTGTCGTGGTCGGTCGGTCCCGGCTGGAAGGTCTTGCCGTCGATGGCGTCCTTCACGTACGACAGGGCGTACTTGGCGTAAAGGTCGGCGGGCTGCGACACCGTGGCGTCGATCTCGCCGGCGGCGATGTCCTTCAGCTCCTGCGGAATGCCGTCGTTGCTGACCACGAAGACGTGTTTCGGGTCGGCCGGCGGCACCAGCAGGCCGCGCTGTTTGAGCAACTGCTTCGTGCCGGCCAGGGCGAAGCTGGACTGCATGTAGACGCCCTTGATGTCGGGATGCTCGGTGAGCCGGGTCTGCAGTTTCTGCGAGGCGACGGCGCCGTCCCAGTTGGTCGCCTCGCCGAAGACGGTGATGTTCGGGTAGTTCTTCTTCATGCAGTCGTTGAACGCCTCGGTGCGGTCCCGGCCGTTGATCGAGTCCAGGCCGCCCTGCAACATCACGACCTTGCCGGCGCCGTTGAGCTTGGCCCCCAGGAACTGGCAGGCCTTCTCGCCGTAGGCCCGGTTGTCGGCCCGCACCACCATGAAGACGTTTCCGGTGTCGGGCCGGGTGTCGACGGTGACCACCGGGATCTTCTTGGCCTCGAGCTGCTGCAGCGTCGGCGCGACGGCGGCGGTGTCCTGCGGGGCCATCGCGACGCCCTTGACGCCCTGACTGATGAAGGTCTGCACGTTGGCGGTCAGCTTCGCCACGTCGTTCTGCGAGTTGGTCGTCTTCAGATCGATGCCGAGCTCGCCGGCGAACTGCGGCGTGTATTTGATGTACGAGTTCCAGAAGTCGGTGTCGGAGCGCGGGTAGTCCACCCCGACCAGGGGCTTGCCGTCGGCGGAGGCGCCGGCGCCGCCGCTGTCGCCGCAGGCCGCGGTGAGTGCGGCGGCCAGCAGAAGCGCGGCTCCCGCGGTGCCGGTTCGAAGTCTCATCGGTGCTCCGATCTATGTCGTTCGATGACACCAGACATGGGATGTCTTTGTAGACCCGCCGACTGACCGCTGTCTATAGATCGCGCCGAAATTGCCGCGTAATGCCGAGTTAACCGAAGCCGAGTCGTCCTTGACATGGGATGTCTCTGCTACCTTGGGCTCACCGGCAGGGAGGACCGACAGTGTCGTTGACGGACAAGGCCATCGCCCGCATCCGTGAGCTCATCCTCACCGGGGAGCTGCGCCCGGGCTCCCGGCTGCCGCCCGAGCAGCAGCTCGCCGCCGAGCTCGGCCTGGGCCGCAACCTCATGCGGGAAGCGGTCAAAGCTCTGGTGGTGGCCAACGTCCTGGAGGTACGCCGGGGCACCGGCACCTACGTCACCAGCCTCGAGCCCGAGCTGCTGCTCGAGGGTGTGGGCGTGGCGGTCGAGCTGCTGCAGGGTCACACCCTGCTGGAGCTGACCGAGGTACGCCGGCTGTTCGAGCCGGTGGCGACCGGCCTGGCCGCCGAGCGCATCTCCGCGGACCAGCTCGACGCCGTACGCGGACATCTCGAGGCCATGCGCGGCGCCCGCGACGACGTGGAGCTGCTCAACGAGCACGACGCCGCGTTCCACCGCGCCGTTCTCGCCGCCACCGGCAACCGGACCTTGTCGACGCTGCTGGACGGCGTGTCGAGCCGGACTCTGCGGGCGCGGGTCTGGCGGGGCCTCGTCGACGACAACGCCGCGGGACGGACCCTGGCCGAGCACGAAGCGATCTACGCGGCCCTGGCCGCGCGCGACGGCGCGCTGGCCCACGCGGCGGCGCTCCTGCACGTCGCCACGACCGAGACCTGGCTGCGCGCCCACCTCGAGGCCGAGACGGCGGAACCGGACGAGATCTGAGGCGTCGCCGGCGCCTACGCCGGTCCGGGGTTCGCCGCGCGGCTCCGGCGGCGGTAGGCGGCGGCGGCCATCCGGTCGTTGCACAGCTGACAGCAGTAGCGCTGGCGCGCCGAACGTGTGCGGTCCAGGTATACGCAATGGCAAGGATCGGCGGCACACGTGCCGAATCGGTCGGCGCCCCCGGTCGACAGGGCGCGCGCGAGCACGTCGGCGAGCAGCACAGCCAGCTGCCCGACGGGACCGTCACCACCGGTCGCGCGTAACGCGACCGTGCCGGCATCGTCCACGACCACGGTGGCCCGGGCCGACTCGGTCCGGAGCACGTCGTCCACCGCCGCCGCTTTCCCGGCGGCGTCAGGAGAGGCGAAGGCCGGCCGCAGGCGCTCGCGCAGCCGGCGCAGCGATTCCAGGTCGGAGGCGCGCAGCGCCAGGGCCGGCTGCCCGTGCCGGTCCAGCAGCTCGGTCACCCGCTGGATGCTCAACCGGTCGGGCGGCGTCGCCAGATCGTCGTACGTGTTCAGGAAGTCGATCACCAGCTCCAGCGCCGGATCGTCAGCGGGCACGGAACTCACCCGCGCCATCTTGCCCCCTCTTGACCCCGGCGTCCGGCACCACCTACGGTCGTCAGCTATGAAAACATTTTACAAGCTGACGATACCGCTTCTGGCCGCCGTCGCCTTCTCCAGCGCGGCGACGACGGCTCCGGCCGCGGCCCACAACACATCCCACCCCGCGGCTCCCTTACCGGTGACCGTGCAGGACGTCCGGATCCCGGTGGCCGGCCAGGCGCCGGTCACGGCGTACGTGGTCCGGCCCGCGCATCGGACCCGGCCGTTGGCGGGGGTCCTCTATCTGCATTGGTTCGCGCCCGGCGAGCCGAACCAGGACCGCACCGAGTTCCTGGCCGAAGCCGAGAAGGCCGCGTCCCGTGGCGCGGTGGCCGTCCTGCCGCAGCTGACGTTCCCCTGGACGGCCGATCCGGTCGGCGACGCGCGGGACCGGACGGCGGTGGCCAGGCAGCTGGCGGCCGTCACCGCTACGTACCGGTACCTGCTGCGCCAACCGGGGCTCGACACCCGGCGGACGGCCGTCGTCGGCCACGACTACGGCGCGATGTACGCCGCCTTACTGGCGCAGCGCGAACCGGTGATGCGCGCCGCCGTCCTGCTGGCGCCGGACGCCACCTGGGCGAACTGGTTCGACAAGTACTGGCTCGACCTGCCCGCCGCCGAGAAACCCTCCTACCATGACGTGTTCCGCGGCCTCGATCCGGTCGACAACGTCAGCCGTCTCGGGCGGGGCCTGTACTTCCAATTCGCCGGCCAGGACGTCTACATACCGGCCGAGACGAGAGCGGCCTTCGCGGCCGCCGCACCGGCCGCGAAGGTGTCGCTGTACCCGGACGCCGACCACTTCCTCGACCACGCCGCCGAGCTCGACCGCACCGCTTGGCTGAACAGACGCCTGGACCTCTGCTGACCACCTTCAGCGCGGCGTCGCTGATCAGCCGAATGTCGGGTAGCCGCTGCAACTCTTGCCGGTGAGCTTCTTGACCGACGAGATCTTATCGCCGAAGTTCCACTTCTCCAGATGCAGGTCGACCGTCTGGTTGGGCCGGATGCAGTAGTGCCGGTCCTCGAACTGGTTGTCGTCGTACAGCACCCAGGCCCGGCAATCGTATTTGTTCCAGACCCGGCTGGCCTTGTCGTTGAAGCCGAACACGCGGAAGTCGATGACGGACGCGGTGGCCTGGAAGACGTCACCGCTGCCATTACGGTTCTCGTACAGGTAGAGCGCGGCCGGCTCCGGTTCGATGCAGACCGCCTGCGCCGCCTCTGCCGGTGCCGACAAGGCGAACAGCGACGCCGTGGCCATGGCCGCGACGCTCACGATGCCGGCCGTCAGCCGGCGTTCTCTCATTGATGTCATGGTTGACGAGGGTGCGCCCACCGTGTGGAAGCGATGTGGAAGAAATGTCTAGTGGAGGGCGTCGAGGCTGCGGCGGATCTGTTCCGCGTCGGCATGGCCGAGGTCGGTCAGCATGGTCAGCGCCCTCTCCCACACCTTCCGGGCCTCACCGGCCTCGCCGAGGCTGCGGTACGTGTCGCCCAGCCGGCCGAGCGTGCCGGCCTCGTTGTAGCGGTCGGCGACCTCACGCCACGCCTCCAGCGCCGCCCGGTATTCCTGTACCGACCGGTCGTGGTCGCCGAGGTGGTGATAGGTCAGACCCAGGCTGTCCAGTGTGTTCGCCTCGCCGTACCGGTCGCCGATGCGGCGATGCAGCCGCAGCGCCTCCCGGCAGCAGGCCAGCGCCCGGTCGCTCTCGCCGAGCTGGGTGTGATACCAGCCGAGGTTGTTGAGCGCCCGAGCCTGCGCGCCTTGGTCACCCACCCGGCCGAACAGCTCGACCGCCTGTTCGGTCTGGCGCAGCGCTTGCCGCGGATCGCCTTGGCTGCCGAGGATCCGGGCCAGCGCGTTGTGCGTGTGTGCCTGTCCCTTCGCCTGACCGAGACACCGGTAGCCGTCGAGGGCGAGCCGCAGGTGGCGCAGTGAATCCTCCGGGCGGAGCTGGGCGAAGGCGAGACCGAGGTTGAGGTGGGCGAACGCCGCTCCAGCCGGATCACCCGAGCGGGTGGCCGAGGACAGCGCGATCCGCTGGGTGAGAACCCAGTCCTGCCAATGACCTTGAAGGTCGAAGTACGTGGTCAAACCCCTGGCCAGCAGCCAGGCGCCGGAGTCGAGCCCGGCGTCGTGGGCGTACCCGACCAGCCGTACCAGAACCTGGTGTTCCTCGGCGAACCAGGCGAGCGCCGCGGCGTGGTCGGCCGGTCTCGTCACCGGGCCCTCGGTGGTGAGCTCCGGAACCTCCCGGTGCGGATAGAGGATCCGGTCGGCGGCATAGGCCGAGTGCACATAGTGGTCGAGCATCCGGGCGCGCGGCCCCGCTGTCTCCTCCGGCCGCATCAGCTCGCCGGCGTACGTTCGGAGCAGATCGTGCAACAGGTACCGGTCCGGCCGGTGCTCGCTGAGCAGGCTGGCCCGCGTCAGCACTCGCAGCTGCCGCTCGGCGACCTCGATCGGCTCACCGAGCAGGGCGGCGACGGCCGGCAACGACACGTCGGGACCCGGATGCAGGCCGAGCAGCCGGAACAGCCGGGCCGCCTCGGGGGTCAAGGCCCGATAGGACCAGGACAGCACAGCTCGTACGTCGGTCGCCTCGTCATTCCCGGCAAAAGCATCAAGGCTTTGCCGTACGGCGTGCAGCTGCTCCGCCAGCCGCGACAGCGGTTGCCCGGGTTGCTGCAGTGCCCGGGCGGCGGTCACGGTCAACGCCAGCGGCAGCCGGGCGCAGGCAGCGATGATCCGGTCCACGGCGGCCGGCTCGGCGGCGACACGCCGCGCGCCGAGCCGCCGGCTCAACAGCTCCCGAGCCGGTGCGGATGGCAGAAGACCCAGCTCCATGGGCCGGGCGCCCTCGGCGGCGACCAGGCCGGGCAGCTGGCTGCGGCTGGTGACGACGACCAGGCAGTTCGGCGCGCCAGGCAGCAGCGGGCGCACGTCGCGCTCATGGGCCGCGTTGTCCAGCACCACCAGCACGCGGCGGTCGGCGAGAACGCTGCGATAAAGCGCCGACCGCGCGTTCAGCTCGGCCGGGATGCGCGCGGCGGGCACGCCCAGGGAGATGAGCAGGCTACGCAACGCATCGACCGCGCTCAACGCGGTGCCGCCCGGGTCGAAGCCGAGCAGATCGAGATAGAGCTGGCCGTCGGGGAAACGGCGGCGCACCCGATGACTCCAGTGCACGACCAGCGCGCTCTTGCCGACGCCGGCCGTACCGGAGATGACGATCACCGCGGTCCGGGCCAGGTCGTGCAACCGCTGCTGCTCGGCGTCGCGGCCGACGAAGTCCGGCACGTCGAGTGGCAACTGGGCCGGAATGATCTCGTCGGGCTCTGGTGTCTGGCGCACGACGTCCCGGTGGGCCGCTCGCAGCTCGGCGCCGGGCTCGACGCCCAACTCGTCGACCAGGCGACGGCGTACGGAAAGGAATTGATTGACGGCTTTCGCCGTACGGCCCGCCGCGGCGAGTGTCCGGATCAGCGCGGCGGCCAGCGGCTCGACCAGCGGGTGCTGCTCGGCGAGCTCGGTGAGCGGCCCGATCGCCGCGGCCGGGTTGCCGGTACGGATCTCGGCATCGGCCCAGTGGACGGTCGCATCGATCCGCTCGTCGATCAGCAGGGTGCGCGCCCGGGTGGCCCAGTCGCCCGGGAGGCCGGCGAGGGGCTGACCTCGCCACAGCGTCAGGGCCTCGCGCAGCAGGACGACGCGTTTCGGATCGGCCCGGTCCAGCTCGGTCGCCTGGGTGACGAGCTGCCGGAAGTCGTGCAGGTCCAGCGACTCCTCGGGCAGCTCGAGCAGGTAGCCGCCGCTGCGGTGGCGGTGCAACCGGATCGGGCCGCCCGCCGGCTCCAGCAACTGCCGGATGCGCGAGACGTACGTGTGCAGCGTGCGCGGCGCGTGGCCGGGGGCCTCGGTTCCCCAGACCCGCTCGACGAGCACCTCGGTGGAGAGCGGCCGGTTGGCGTCGAGGAGCAGGGCGGTGAGAACGACCGCCTGTTTCGGCGGCCCCATCGCCATCGCCCGTCCATGAGCGTGCACGCGCGGCTCTCCGAGCAGCTGAAACCGCATGACGGCCCCCGCGTTCAACAGTTCTTCCACAACATATCGACCGGCATCAAGCACGGTAGACGCAGCGCCATCACCGCCACCGGAAAGAGGAAAATTCATGACACGATCCCTTACTGCCGTGGCCGCCGCGACAGCCATGACCACCGCTCTGCTGGCCGTGCCGACGGCGGCCCAGGCCGCGCCGGGTGGCATCAAGACGCGATACACCAGCACTCAGACGTCGGTGAGGTTCACCTCCGGCACCGGACTCATCCGGGCCTGGCAGGACTGCGAGTCCTCCAGCGGCCAAACCATATTCAGGCAGTACGGCTCCTGGAGGACCATCAACAACTGGTCCACGGCGGGGCCGTGCAGCACCCGCATCATCAAGCGCGGCTGGCAGACCGCCAACGCAAGCTGACCAGGACAGAGCAACGCCCTCCGCTGAGATTCACGACGGAGGGCGTTGCTCTGTCCTGGTCACCATTCACGTGCAACTTTGCAGATGCGATTGCCTTGACGCTTATTCTTCCGGCACCATACGCCGCGTGCACAGCCAAGTGCTCCCTCACGAACCGGCCGTTTGCGGGATCGAGTGCGGCCAGATCGGAGTGACCGAAGACGATCTGCACCGCTTGCTCGAGATGTACGCCTTGACCGAGCCCCATCAGCTGGAAGCCCTGGTCCGGTTCGTTCGCCACCTCAGCCAGCCGCAGTGGTGGCACGACGACCGCACCGTTCTGGGCGGCTCCCTCTGCTCGTACCTGATCCTCGAGTCGCTGGCGCAACACATCAGGACGTACGAGGTGAGGTTCGTTCCCGGGCTACTGCAAACGCCCGCTTACGCCGAGGCCGTCATCCGCCTCCGGTACACCGACACGGCCGAGATCGACCGGCGTGTACGGGTCCGCATGCAGCGGCAGAAGGAGATTCTGCGCGGCAGAGCACCTCGTTTGTGGGCTCTGGTCGACAAAGCAGCCCTGTCCGAGGCGTTCCCCGGAAAGAAGGTCATGCGTGAACAAATCGAGTTTCTCCGCCAGGTCAGCTGGCTGCCCAGCGTCAGTCTGCAGGTGCCACCGTCCGGCGTGGGTGGCCGGCGGGGCATCGGCAACTCCTTCTCCATCCTCCGTCAGACGATCACCAAACTGTCGGATGTCGTCTACATCGAACATATCGGGGATCCGCTTTTCCTCGACACGACAGCCGCATCCGATCCCTATCGTCAAGCGATGGAAGAACTCGCACTCAAGGCGGGCAAGCCGGCCGACACCATGGCCGAGCTCGACGACGCCCTGGCCAGCCTCGGCAAGCCTTGAACCGGGGCGCGGATTGTGGCCTACAGCTATCACCGATACGCCGCCCTCGACACCCGAGCCGCGCCCGCCATATGCCGATGGTGCGACGAGGTCTTCGCCGATACGCCTCCACGACAGGAACGGCGCAACTGCACGTGCGGTGTCCACGTCGTCGTCACCTGCCCGGTTTGCGGCTCGGGCGACATCTTCCCCCGCCCGGGAAACGCGTGCTCCGAGTCGCTCGGGACTGTCCCGGGCGGACCCGCGGGTCGAAGCTCGAGCTAGGCGCCGTATCCGCCGTCGATCCTCAGTACCGCGCCGGTGACGTAGGAGGCCTCGGGACCGGCCAGGAAGACGACGCCCGCGGCGATTTCCTCTCCCCGGCCGTAGCGCCCCATCGACGTTGTCGGAAGGAACACTGCCGCGGCCGGGCCGTCGGCGGGGTTGGCGTCGGTGTCCACGAATCCGGACTGGATGACGTTGACCGTGACGCCGCGGCCCGCCAGGTCGCGGGCCACGCCCCGGCTGAAGCCCTCGAGAGCCGACTTCGTCGCCGTGTAGTACGCCATCCCGGGGAATCCGGCCCGCGTTCCCACGCCCGAGCTGATGCTGATGATCCGCCCGTCGTCGGGCAGCAGCGGCAACGCCTCGCGGATCGCGGCCGCCGGGCTCCTGTAGTTGGCGGTGAGCTGCCGCTCGATGGCGTCCTCGTCGGGATCGGCGTCGTCGATGCGGCCGCCACCGCCGATGCCCACGTTGTTGACCAGGATGTCGAGCTTCCCGAACCGCTCGGCCACCTGATGGACCAGGCCCACCGCCTGCGTCACGTCCGCCTGGTCGGCACGGAACGCGGCCGCGCGCACTCCTCTCGCCTCCAGGTCGGCGACCACGGCCTTGGCCCGGCCCTCCGCGGTCACGTAGCTGATCGCGACGTCGGCTCCCTCGCCGGCCAGCGCCAGCGCGATCGCGGTCCCGATCCCCCGCGATCCGCCGGTCACGATCGCCATTTTGCCGTCCAGCTTTCCCACCGTTTCCCCACTTCCCCGACACCACGAGTTCTTGACTGCGCGGTCCACATTAGGAGTAGTGGACCGCACGGTCAAGAACCCGTATCCTGAATCGCATGGCACGTCCGCGAGGGTTCGACGAGAAGCAGGTGCTCACCGCCGTCCGTGATCAGTTCTGGGACGCCGGTTACGCCGCGACCTCGCTGGAGGACCTGATGCGGGTCAGCGGGCTCGGCAAAGGCAGCCTGTACGCGGCGTTCGGGGACAAGCACCAGCTCTTCCTCCGGGCGCTGCGCAGCTACACCGACGACCAGCACGCCCACCTCCGCGAGTCCCTCGCCGCGACTCCCCGGGCACTGGACGCACTACACAAGATCCTCGAGCTGAGCACGTCGCGTGGCTGCCTGATGGCCAACAGCACCCTGGAACTCGGCCACGCCGATCCCGAAGTCCTCGATCACGCCCACCGCACGTACGAGACGTCCACCGCGCTGATCGGTGACTGCGTCGCCCGCGCCCAGCGCGAGGGCGACCTGCCCGCCGATGAAGATCCGATCTCCCTGGCGCGGACTCTGCTGGCCGCGCAACAAGGACTGCTGTTCATGAGCCGGACCGGCATGGACGCGGCCACCCTCACCACCACAGCACGATCACTCGCCGACCAGCTCCTGCCCGATCCGCCGCCCGCGCGGCCGGTGTCAGGAGGCGGCGTGCCGGACGGCCGCCACCCCGGGTAGCTTGCCCACCTCGGCCACCAGGCCCCCGAACGCGCCGGGGCTGCTCAGCTCGAGCTGCCAGAACGGGGGCAGCGTCGCCCGCGAGGCGCCGTTGATCCGGCCGCCGCCGCAGTAGGCGTCCCGGAAATCCTGGTCCGTCACATCGGCGGACCAGGTCATCGTGCGTACGGACGGCACGTGCCAGATCGCGGCCTCGGCGATGTTGCGCTGGTCGTCGGAGGCGTCCCCGGTCACGTACACCCGGGCCAGCAGGCTGGAAGCGACCTCGGCCGCCGGCAGGTCAGCCGGCGGACCGGACGGCGTGCATCCCGGGCGCGCCCAACCCGGCCATCCGGTCATGGCACCCACCGTGATCAGCACGAGCGCTGCCGCCGCGAAGACCCGCAGCCGGGCCGGCAGGACGGCCGTCGCCAGGGCGAGCAGACCCAAACCCAGCGCCAGCGTGGTGGGCGCCTGGGACAGTTGATCCAAGGTCGTCCACAGCGCACTGCCCTCCAGCGGGCCGGGCTGCGAGAACCAGAGGCGGACGAAGAACAGGCTCAGCGCGACCACGACGATCGCCGACCAGGCGAGGGCGGCCGCGCCCATGGCCCGCCCCGGGTGGCCTTC
Organism: Paractinoplanes atraurantiacus; assembly: GCF_900215205.1. Taxonomy (GTDB): domain Bacteria; phylum Actinomycetota; class Actinomycetes; order Mycobacteriales; family Micromonosporaceae; genus Actinoplanes; species Actinoplanes atraurantiacus. The sequence goes on along the minus strand of NZ_OBDY01000002.1, from coordinate 321,910 downwards.
GCTGCGGCGCCTCGCCCAGCCGAGCATCAGCCAGCCGATGCCCGCCGCCAGCAGCGCGCCGGGCACCGCGAACCGGGCCGGCCATGGTGGCGTGCTGCGGGACAGCTGGAAGCCGGCCGAGCCGTCGGAGTCATACCAAGGGTGGTTCTTCACGTAGTAAGCGCTGTAGACCAGGATCAGCCCGCCTCGGGTGGCCGAGAACCCGGCGCTCCACGAAGGCTGGTCGTGGTCCTCGTCGTAGGAGACGTCGTCGCGGATCCGCCAGCCGGCGCCGGCCAAACGGTCACGGACGCCCTTCGTGTACGCCAGCACCTCCCGGGTCTCCGCGGTGTTGCGCACCCAGTACTCGGCGAAGCCGTAGATCTCACCGCCGTCGGCACCGAAGGCGGGCACGAACGGCGGCGCGTCGCCGCCGCCGAGCACCGGCAGCCCCGGGAAGGCTGTCGCCGTGAGCCGCTCCGCCTCCGCGCCGGCGGGCAGCGGCTTCTGCAGCGTCCACCCGAGCCGGGCACCGGCGGCCGCGCCGAGCAGACCGCCGGCGAGCGCCACCAGAACGGACAGGACGACCACGCTGCCACTGGCCGGCCGGCCGAGACGGGCACGCAGCCCGAAGCGGGTCAGGTTCACATTGTCCTTCGTAGACGGTCGAGCACGGCCGGATGGCGCGCACTCCAGCAAGGTACCGAGACGGAGCCACTGCTCCGTACGGACGAAGGCGCGGGCGGTGCCCTCGGCGCACGCCGCACTTACCGGGCGCTGAAGTATCTGTCAAGTGCCGCGAGATACGTTCCGCCGGAAAGAGAAATTCACCGGAACGGAAGAGATTCGATGAAACTGCGCACTGTCCTGCGAAGCGCGGCGGCGGCCGCCGTTGTCCTGGGCGGCTCCTTGGCCGTGACGTCTTCGCCGGCCCAGGCGGCGTGGACGTGCCAGGCCGGCTACGTCTGCTTCTACGAGAACGCCAACCTGACCGGAAGCGTGGCCGTTCTGCCGGAACTCAGCATGTCCAGCCCCTCCTGGCCGGGGCAGGCCGCCGACTTCCGCAACTACTCGTACTACAACGGCCACAACCTGAATGACTCGGTGTCGTCGGTCATCAACCGGACCAACCGGACCCTCTGGGTCTACGAGCACGGCAACTTCAACCAGTCGAAGAGGGGCCGTTACAACGGCATCGGCGCCGGCCAGGCGTTCAACTTCGGCCACGACGAGGAGCTCCAGGACAACCGGGCCTCATCGGCCCGCTTCTACGAGTAGGAGCCCACCGCCGCCAAGGCGGTCACCCACCTGGAGTGGGCCGCAGGCTGTCCCTTCCGCTGTTGTGCGGGAGGGACAGCCTGCCCGGTTGGCCGACGCCAGGAGGCGTTCGTCAGCCCTCTGCCGCCGGCCGAAGGCCAGAGGCTGCCGGAGATCACGGGGACCGCGAATCGGATCCTGGAAGGCCACCCGGATTACCCGCTCAAGGCCGCATGACCGGGCACTAGGCAATCGCCTGCCTGCTCATATCCAGCAGGTCAGGGTCGATTTTAACAAGTTCCTGCTCGAATTCTTTCCAGCCCCGCTCAGCAACGAACTTCGCCTCGCTGGAAGTTATGGGAACCAGCCAGACAACGGCCACTTCGTCGCCACTCTCGACAACTACAGACTTGAAGGCGTCATCGTAGTAAACCGGCAGCGCTGCGTAAAGAAACGAGAAGCGAGAGGCCACCATCACCTCCGAAGGCAGCGATACGACGTCACCACGCAGCACCACTTCACGTGAATTCAGGCTCCTCGTCCACATGAATTCCAGCGCACCGAGGAAGGAATCGCGGAAGGCGCCGGCGGGGTCGTGCGCGGCAGCAATCAGCTCCACGAAGAAATGCCTGTCATGGCTGGGGTGATGCAACGGCAATTTACTGAGGCCCAGGGTGGCATAACTGGTGGTGTCGGCGATGACACCGTCGGCGAAGCCTCCGACGTTGAAGGTCGGCAAGCCCGGCCGGGAATCCCCCCGCCAGCTATTGGTCATCCGTCCCAGGCGACGCTCGAGATGGTCAATCAAAACGGGCACGGACGTCACCCTACACCGTCCTGCCGATTTCCGGCGCCCCGGTTACAGGGGATGCATTCTATTCGGATGTCCTCATTATAAAGATCCAAGGCGGCCGCACGGTCGTTCGGATACCAGCGATTGGTGTGCGCAATCGGATAGTGACCCATGTCGCCGGCATGCTGACCGGGCCCCGGGATTCGATGAACCTCGCCTACGCAGTTGGGTCCTTGCCTCGGGCACATCAGGCCGCCGGTAGGGCCGGGGTCGCCACTCGCCCAAGCGTCATTTGTCGTATCCGAGCGAAATTTGCCTCGACTCGACACCTGACCTGGTTGATTCGTTCCTCTCACCAGACCATCGGCGTTCACCTCGCCCGGCACTTCCGGATTCGGGTTCGGCAGGAATCGCCCGTCCGCCGCCCGAAGGCAGTCATCATTGTCGTTGTGCACGAGGACCGGGTCCTCGCCGGCGACCACGTAGTACGTGTGGATCTGCTCCACAGTCAGGTCGTGCATATCGCGGGCGCCGGTGAAGTTGCGCTTCGCCAGTACGGTTGTGCGGTCGTCGAGGGCGTGCAGCTCGCTGCCGGAGCTCAGGCTTCCGGCGTCGGTCCAGGTCCCGGTGGTGGCGTTCCAGATCTCGTGGTGCTGAGTGGTGTGTACTACGGCCTGCTTGCCGTCCTTCGTGCGCACCGTGAGGTCGGTCAGGGCGCGGTCGTGGTTGACGTGGATCGCGGTGACCTTGCGGGCGCCGGTCAGGCCGCTGGCCGGGTCGGTGGTCCGTACCTGGTCGCCGACCTTGACGTCCTCGATCGGCTTGGTGGAGCCGTCGGCCATCAGGACCGGTGTGCCGGGGGCGAAGCTGTTGCGCCTCGGGCAGGCCAGGGTGGGGCCCTGGGTGTTCCGGGTGCCGATCTTCGGCGAAGCCGGCGTCAACAGGTCCGGGGCGCTCGAGGTGGTCGGGGTCGGTCCGCCCCGGCTCAGTTTGAAGCGCCGGCCCAGGCCGGGCATGAAGGCGTCGACGGCCCCGGCGGTCAGCGCGTCGCTGTAGTCGACCGAGCCCTTGGTGATCAGCTGGGTGGCGGCGTCGCCCAGGGTGGACGCGACCGCGTCGGCGCCGCGGTTGGTGACGAACCGGCTGACCACATTGGAACTGGCCCGGGCGACCAGCGGACCACCGAAACGGCCGAGGAACTGGCCGCCGAACTTGTTGAGCAGGCCGGTGACCGCACCTTCGCCAAGGGACTGGAAGGCGTCGCCGTAGTTCTTGATGTCGCCTTGGAGTGCGTCCTTGGTGAGGTTGATGAGGGCGGCGGTGCCCACGAAGCACGCCGCGCTGGCCAGACCGCCGGTGATGCCCATGCAGGCGAAGCCGGCCACGATGATCGCGGCGTACGCGGCGTACTCGATGATCTTGTCGGAGTTCTCCTGGACCCATTCCTTGGCGTCGCGGATCGCCGCGGCGGGGTCGGTGAAGACCTGCTTCACCTTGTCGAGCCAGCCGCCTCCGTCCTTCTCGGCTTTCTCGACGACCTTCTTCTGGACTTTCGCCGCCTGATCGGCCGACTTGGCCACGCCGGTCTTGCCCGCGGGGGCCGACACGGTGCCGGTGACCTTGGCGCCCTTGGTCGGCGTCGCCCTTCCGTTGGGGGTCTGGGGTGCTGGAGTCTTCTTGGCGGGAGCCGCCTTTTTCGCTTCGCCGGCGATCCGTGCCTCGAGGAAGATCAGCTTGTGCTCTCCGCCCTGGTCCTTGGTGAGCCACTTGGCGAGGGGAACGATGGTGTGGTTCCGGATCCAGTCGATGGGGCCGTGGCCGCTGGGGTCGGTGGCGAGCAGGGGCGAGTTGTTCCCGTAGGAGAAACGGTTCGCCGCGACGGGGTTGGGCACCGGGCTGTTCGTGACCGAGTCACGGGAGTCGAACTGGCCGGTGTCCGGGTTGTACCAGCGAGACAGCATGTTGACCCGGCCCGTGCTGGTGTCCGTCCACTCCTGCTGGTAGCCGAGCGCTCCGGTCATGCCGCTGGTGGCGAGGACCTTGCCCAGCGGGTCGTACGTGGTGGAACCGCTCAGGGTGGCGCCGGAGCCGGTGAACTGGCCCACCTGGTCGCTGTGCTGGTCGGTCCACGAGTATCGGGCGGTGGCCCCGGTTACCGTCCCGAACAGGCCTCCCCCGGGATCCCGGACGTACGTGGACACACCGTCGGAGGCGAGCGTGTTGCCCAGCCCCGAGTAGCTGAAGCCGGCCCGCATCACCCGGCCCAGCGCGTCGTAGCCGTACGTCTGGGTCTGCCCGCCGGCGGCCTGCTGGCTGATCACTCGCCCGAACGCGTCGGAGCTGGTGGTCGTGGTGGCGCCGCCCTTGACCGTCTGGGCCAGTGTGCCGCGGGCGGTGTACGTGTACTGGGTCCCGTCGCTGGAGGACATGAGCTGGTCGCGGGCGTCGTAGACCAGCGTGCGGTCGCCGGCCTTCGTGCGGTTGCCGGCCGCGTCGTACTCGTACGCCACCTTGGTGACGCCGTTGTCCCAGGACGTGAGCTGGCCGGCGAGGTCGTACGTGTAGGCGTTCTCGGTCGTGCCGCCGAAACCGGTGGTGGTCTTGTCGGTCAGGTTGCCGGCGACGTCGTACAGGTAGTCGATGGCGGCGACCTCGGCCCCGGCCGGGGTGTGCATCTGGTCGCGGGAGAGGCGGCGGAAGTCGTCGTACTCGAAGGTCCGCGTGTTGCCACCGGCGTAGCGGATACTGGTCGGCTGCGACAGCGTGTTGTAGCCGACCGTCGCCGACAGCCCGGCCCCGGCGTTCGCCAGCGTGCCCAGGCGCCCGGCCGAGTCATAGGTGTACGAGGTGGTGCCGGCCGCGTCGGTCCGTGACGCCGGGTTGCCGTCCGGGCTGTAGGTGAGGGCGGTGGCACCGGACGGGCCGGCGGTGGAGCGCAGCAGGTCGCGGTCGTCGTACGTGAAGTTGTTGGTACCACCGGGCGCCGACGCGGAGGTCATCCGGCCGTCGGTGTCGTAGCCGAAGACCCGGTCGGCGGTGGCCGCTTCCGCGCCGGCGCCGCTGCTGCGGGTGAGGTTGCCGGCGGTGTCGTACTCGTAGGCGGCGGTGACGTTGCCCGGCGAACGATCGGCGACGACCCGGCCCGCGGCGTCGTACGTGCGGGTGAACGTGCGGTCCGCGGCAGCGGGGAAGCGGGTGGTCGACGGCTCGGTCACCGATTCCGGCTGGTTCAGGCTGTTGTACGTGGTGATGAACGCGTTGCCCCGCCCGTTGGTGAAGCGGGTGCGGTTGCCGAGCAGGTCGTAGCCGAAGCTGGTCTGTATCGCCTCGCTCGCCGACACCGGTTGCCGCTGGGAGGTGAGCTGCCCCGCCGCGTCGTACGTGAAGGTCGTGCGGGTCTTCCGCTCGTCGACGGTGGCCGTCGGGTGGCCGGCCAGGTCGTATTCGGCGAACGTGCCGGCCAGGTAGTCGCCGTCGGGGGCGAGCTCCCAGGTCTCGACCGGCCGGCTGGCCTTGTCGAAGGCGATGCCCAGCTCGGTGCCGTTGGGCAGGAGGGTGACGTCCTGGCGGCCCAGGCCGTCGTAGTAGAGCCGCGTCACGCTGTTGGCGCCGTCGGTGCTGGTGACCACCTGCCCGGCCGCGTTGAACGTCCTCGAGGTGGTCACCCCGGCCGGGCTGCGCATCGAGGCGGACCAGCCGCCGGGGGCGTACCCGTAGCTGGTGGTGTAGTTCTTGTCGTCCTGCCGGACCACATCGGAGCTGGTGAGCATCCGGCCCAGGTAGTCGTAGGTCGCGGTGCTGACCGCGCCGCCGGGTGCGGTGGTGGAGAGGCGGTCGCCGATCACGTCGTAGGTGTGCCGGGTGACCGCCCCGCCCGGATCGGTCCGCGAGGCCACACGGCCGAGCTGGTCGTACGCGAAGCCGGTGGTCCGGTCGAGCGCGTCGGTGACCGTGCGCAGCTGACCCAGTTCGTCGTAGGTGCGCGTCATCCGGGGAACCACAGCGGTGCTGGCGCCGGGCGGCAGGTAGGTGGGATACCGCGTCTCCGTCAGCCGGCCCGCGGTGTCGTAGGTGCTGGTCGTACGGCGGCCGGCCGGGTCCTGCTGATCGACGGCATCGCCGAAGGTGTTGTAGCCGACGGTGCTGGTGGGCCGGCTGCGGACCGGGGCGCTTCCGCCCGTCTCGGCGGCGGTGGCCGGGGCGGTCACCACGGCGGGGCGGTCACCTTCGTCGTACGTGTAGTCGGTCGTGTCGCCGTTGGGCCCGGTGCCGGCGCGAACGAACCCGCCCTCGTCGACCCGGTACGAGGTGCGCACGACGCGGGCGTCGCCGCCCGGGCCGTTGCCGTCACGGACCGCGGTGACCTCGGAGCCGGTCAGCGCCTTCTGGTAGAGCTGCACGTCGTCGACCTGGCCCGGCCAGAAGTCGGTGACCGTGCCGTTCCACCGGCCGGCGCCCACGGTCGTGCCGCCGGAGGAGGCGAACGGCCGGGCGCCGGTGTCGGTGTCCTGCGGCGACCCGTTGACGTAGAGCCGCATCGTCTGCGCGCTCGCGTCGTAGACGCCGGCCAGGTGGGTCCAGGTGCCGGTGGACGGCGCCGAGGTGGAGGTCGAGGCGACCGCGCCGGGCGCGGCGCTGTCGTACTGGCTGGTGATGAACTGCCATCGGTTGGCCGGGCCGTCGTAGCGCAGCTGGAACGGGCTCTGCTTGTTGCCGTCGGCGCTGACCGCCTGACCGGTCCGGCCGGTGGCGCTCAGCTTCACCCAGGCCGCGACGGTGAAGCTGCGGCTGCTGTCGACCGGGGTGGCCGCGCTGGTCAGCCGCCCGTCGGTGCCGTTGAGTACGGCGGCGCCGCCACGCTCGGCCGAGAAGGTGACCCCGGGGGCCGGAGTGAGGGCGCCGTTGCCGACGTCGTCGGCAGCCCGGCCGTCGGTGAGGCCGTCGAGCCGCCAGCGGGCGGCCCGGTCGGCGCCGGCCAGCCACAGCGCCTCGGAGATCTGGTTGCCGGCAGCGTCGTAGGCGTACGTCAGCCGCTCCTCGACCGCGCCGGTGCCGACCCGCCGATTGGTGGCCAGCAGCGCGTCGTCGTCGCTGTACTCGTACTGGGTGACGCGGTTGACGCCGGAAGGGTCCAGGGTCGAGGACGTGGTGCGCCCGGCGGCGTCGACGGTGTGGGTGGTGAGCGTGACACCGTTGTTGGTCTTCTGCGAGACCAGGTTGCCGCCGGCGTCGTACGTGTTGTCCTCCACGGCGAACGCGGCGCCGGTGGCCGGATCGCGGCGGGTGATCGTGGCGGTGAGCCCGTTGTCGGTGTACGTGTACGCCGTCACCCAGTTCATCGCGTCGATCTCGGAGGCGAGCCGTCCGGCCGGGTCGTACGTCTTGCTTTCGAGCACGAGGTCCCGGGCCGGGGACGGGTTGTTCGGGTCACCGGTCCAGCCGACGGCGGTGGTGCTGGTGAGATGGCCGTTGTGGTCGTAGCCGTGGCGGGTCACCCCGCCGTCCGGCTCGGTCTCGGTGACGATGTTGCCCAGCACGTCGTAGGTGAAGTGGCTCTCGTGGCCGGAGGCGTCGGTCGCGGTGGCGATCTGGCCGTGCTCGTTGTAGGCGTAGAAGACCGTTCGGGAAGCGTCGCCGCCGGTCGTGTCCCGCGCGTGCTGCTCGACCAGGAAACCGTCGGGGTCGTACGACATCGAGGTGGAGGCGGTGTGCACCACGCCGGTGACCTTGTTGGTCACCGGGGGCTCGACCTGCCAGATCACTCGGCTCAGCTGGTCGTAGCCGTACGTGGTGGTGAGCCCGTTCGGGAAGCTCGAGGTCGTCTCGGTCTTGTCGGTGACCCGGCCCGCCAGGTCGTAGATGTAGGAGGTCACCTTGCCGGTGGGCTCGGTCATGAAGGCCACGTCACCGTTGCGGTAATAGGCCACGCTCCGGCGGGCTCCGCCCGGCGTGGTGACCGCGGTGGGCAGACCGGCCGGCACCAGGCCACCGCCGACGGCCGTGCCCGTGCCGTCGGAGTACGTGGTGCGGGTGACCCGGCCGAGCGGGTCGGTGACCGCCGTCCGGTTGCCCTTCGCGTCGTACGTCATCGTGGTCACATACCGGTTGTCGGCGGCCGACGAGGACCGTCCGTCGCGCACGGTCAGCAGGACGTCGTTGCGGGGGTCCGGGGTGAGCGTCGTCGACGTGGCGTCCGGGTAATAGGTGTAGTAGACGGTCGAGCACCGCCCGGCGGCCCGGTTCTGACAGGTCGCGGTGGACACGACGTTGCCGCGGACGTCGTGCTCGTCGGTGGTGACATGGCCGTTGGGGTCGGTCACGGTGCGCAGGAAACCGCCCGTGTCGTAGCCGAACCTCGTGGTCTTGCCGAGCGCGTCGGTGGTGGCGACCCGGCGGTCCTCGGGCAGCTCGTAGACGTCGGTGAGCCATTTGCCGTTGGGGTCGGTGGTGATCACCGTCTTGACCGGCTCGCCGGCCGACTTGGCGCGGGCGGCGAACTGCTCGGCGGCCTGGCCGGCGGAGAGCTCGGACCGGTAGTAGGCGAACTCGGCCAGGGAGCCCGGGAAGAAGCCGTTGGTGCTGTCCGCGGCGGCCGAGGGCCAGTTCAGCGTGGTGCCGGCGCCGACGTACGGGTTCCAGGCGTCGGTCACCTCGACGGTGCGGCCGACCGTGCCGGCCGGGGTGCCGTCGAGGTAGAGCGTGGTGCCGGTGGCGCCGGCGGCGAGCGCGGCGTGGTGCCACTGGCCGTCGTTGACGGTGCCGCCGGTGGTGATCGGGGTGGCGCCGTCGCAATAGCAGAACTGGCCGCGCAGCTTGCCGTCGCGCCCGACGTAGAGGGCGGGCACCCACTGGTCGGTGTCCTCGTCGGGATCGTTCCAGATCTCGTGCGACTGGAACGAGTAGAGCACGCCGCCGGTGCTCGACCCGGCGTTCATCTTGAACCAGAGGCTGATCGAGACCGGGCCGGACTGCGGCACGTTGCCGTCGCCGAGCGCCACGTGCGAGGCCTCGCCGTCGAACTGGGCGACCGGATCGCCCACCGGCCCGCCGCTGTTGCCCAGGCCGACGTCGCTGTAGTGGGCGTCGTCGCCGCCGATGACCTGGTTGACCGGCCGCCAGGTGCCCGACTCGGCGAACCGCCAGTAGTCGGTGGGCCGGGCGTTGAGCACGCTGGCCTGGTAGATCTTGCTGGAGCCGGTGACGCCGGGCTTGCCCAGCTTCCACACGCCGCCGTTGGTGTCGGTCACCGTGTCGACGGTGCCGTCGACCCGGTCGTAGGCGATGCGGGTGGTGGCGTTGCCGGACGGTCGCAGGACGGCGACGACCGGGTGCGAGTCGGTGGTGCCGGCGCGGTGCATGGTGGCGATCTCGTCGGCGGTCAGGGGCCGGTCGAAGCGGGCGGCCTCGGCGATCCAGCCCTTGAAAAAGCTCGGCGCGGCGGTCGTCGACGGCTGGTCCGGCCAGCCGCCGCCGTTGAAGCCGGCGCCCAGGTAGCGCCGGCTGCCGCCGGTCAGGGCGGCGATGTTCACCGCCCCGGTCTTGGTGCCGGCCTCGGCCCCGTCGAGGTAGAGCCACTGCTTGCCGGCCCCGGCGACCAGCGCGACGTGGTGCCATTTGCCATCGTTGACGGCGGCCGTCGTGGCGATCGTGGTCTGGCTACCGGTCCACAGGCCTCCGTGCAGCCGGCCGCTGCTGCCGATGTAGAGCGCCGGCGTGTAATGGTTGCCGGTGGTGGCCTTGGTGATCGGGTCGGCCGAGTAGCCGAACAGCACGCCCCGGTCGCCTGGGTTCGCCTTGAACCACAGGGCCACCGACTGCACGCCGGTGGCGGCGTCGAGCTTGGCCGGCAGCTCCACGCGCGAGGAGGTGCCGTTGAAGCCGGCCGAGGTGGCGGTCGCGCCGGTCAGCGGCCCCGGCTGGCCGAGGGTGACGTCGGTGTAGCCGGCGTTGTCAACGCCCTGGTTCGTGGGGACGGCGCTGACCGCGACGGCGCCGGACGTCTCGGTCAACCGCCAGTACGACTGCGGGCCCGCGTTGGCCACGATGGACGGATGCTGCGAGGCTGAGGTGTGCTGGTAGACGGTGCACTTGCCGTCGTTGCCGGGCGGGCAGACCTGGCTCAGCTCGTCGTCCGGCCCGTAGTGGTACTCGTGGGTGTAGCTGCTCTCCGGGTCGTCCGGGTCGAGCCGCTCGGTGCTGACGTAGAGCACATGCCAGCGGCCGGATCCGGTCTGCCGCCAGTCGATCCACAGGCGGCGCCCGGAGGCGGCGGTGATCGACTCGGCCCGCCCACCGGTGTACTGGAAGGTCAAGGCCCGGTTCTGTACGTCGGTGATGGCGGTGACCCGGTACTGCCCGGCACCGACGGCGAGGGTGAACGTGTAAGCGGTGCCGTCCTTGTCGACCAGGCGGTAGCCGCCGCTGATCGCGGTGAAGGTGGCGAACCGCCCGGCGGGCGGGACGTAGGTGCCGTCCGGGTTGCGGCCGAAGCCCACCTCCTGGCCGTTCGGGTAGGTCACCACGACGCCCTGCAGCGCGCCGGCCCGGTCGCGGGACTCCGTCGCCTTCGCGTCCAGGATGCTCGACCATCCGGCGCCGAACGCGGTGTCCCGGCGTACGTCGAGGGTGTTGTAGAAGCGGTCCAGCGACAGGGAGGGACCGACCGTCGGCACGGTGAGGTCGGTGACCGTGGTCGTGTAGTTGCGGGTGTCAGGGTCGAAGCCGCGCCCGCCGTTCTGCGACAGACCGGTGGTGACCAGCGACTGCGGGAACCGCGGCTGCAGGCTGTTGAGCTGCTGGGAGGTGCTGGTGGCGGAGCCGTCGGTGACGGTCACGGTCCAGACGTATGTCTTGCCCCAGCGCAGCACGCCGGCCGGCACCGTCCAGCCACGCGCGGCGATGGCGCCGGACTGCGCGACGACGGCCGCCGCGGCGTCGTGAACGGTGAACGAGTAGCGCAGGGCCGACGGCCCGCTGTCCGGATCGCTTCCGGCGGCCAGCAACTCCGGTGTCAGCGTCGGCACGGCGGCGCCGGTGGCCGGGTACTGCGCGTCGATCTGCGGCGCCACGTTGGCGGCGAGGCCGGCGCTGCGGCTGCCGGCCAGGGTCTTCTTGACCGTGCGTTTCTCCGGCACGTCCGGCGGCAGCGCCCCGATGCCCTTGCCCGGCGCCCGGCCCGCGCCGCCGCCGGCCCGGGTCGCGCCGGACCCCGCCGGATCGGCCTGCCGTGGGCCGCCGTCGCGTTGCTGCGGCAGCGCGCCGCGGGACTGGCCGGCTCCCGGGCCCGGAGCCTTCAGGTGGGCTCCCAGCGAGGCCAGCATGGCGAAGACCGACGGCCCCCGTTCCAGCTCGGCCGCCAATGGCAGCGGCACGGCGCCGCCGACGGCCAGCGACATCGAAAAGAACAAGCCCAGAGTTCGGCGTCCGCGCAACGGTCCGTCCCATCGGTCATGCACCGCGGCGGTGGCCGGTGCGGGCCGTCAAAGTGGACCAAGGCTGATCACTGTCCGGCTACGGTCCGGATGCCGTCCGTACTGTCCGGAACAGTGCCGGACACGCCGGACGCCCGGGCGGCGATCCCTTGTGGACACGTATAGATCGATTTAGGTTTGTCTCCGTGATCCGAGTGGACTCCGACAACGGCGGCGCACCGGCCGCGCGCAACGCGGAAGCATTCGTGGCCGAGCTCCGCCGCCTCCGCGCACGGGCCGGCGATCCGTCCTTCCGGCACCTCAGCCGGCTCGCCGCCGCCCAGCGCCCGGCGGATCCGCTGCCACCGAGCACGATCTCCGACGTGCTCGCCGGCAAACGCCTGCCACGCCTGCCACGCCTCGAGTTCGTCGAGGCGTACGTGGCGGCCTGCCTGACCGCGGAGGGCCAGGACGAGCCCGGCATCACCGCCGAGGTCGCCCGGTGGCGGGCGCTGTGGCGCTCGCTGGCGACGCCGGAGAAGCTGGAGGAACAGGCCGATTCTGTACGACCGGAGCAGCCACCCCGGCGTCGCCGGCTCACCCTGCTCGCCCTGGCGGCGGCGGTATTCCTGGCCGGCCTGGGCGCCGGCGTCGCGGGCACCCTGGGCTGGACCGGTCGGCACCGGGCCGTAGCGGACCCGGCGACCGCCGCCGACACCTGCGTCCCCGCCGGAACGGCGCCGCCGGCCGGCCAGGACGTCCTGCGACTGCCGTCCCCGGGCCGGAAAACCGGCTCCTGGTGGGTCAACGACACCGGCGCGGCCACCCTCAGCACCGACGGCCGGCGGTTCCGGGCCGACGTCATCGCGGGCACCTCACGCCCCGGCGACCTCATCATCGTCAAGAGCGACGTCACCCTGGTGCAGGGCCGCGCGTACGCCCTCACCTTCAGCGCCGCCGCCGACCGCGCCACCACGATCCGGGTCCGCGTGCAGGACAGCCAGCCGCCGGCCTACCAGGCCTCCCACGACCGCGAGGTGTCGGTGGGCAGGGACACCTGCCACCACCATTACCGGTTCGTCGCCCAGAAGAGCAGCGACCATTCCGAGCTCACGTTCCAGGTCGGTGGTCGCCCCCACGACTTCCAGCTGCACGTCAGCAACGCGGCCCTGGTCGCCCTCCCGGACTGACCTCGCAGATCGAGGCTCCCGGTCGGGCTGGGCGATCTCTCAGAGTTCTCCCAGAAGCTCTGCGAAAGGGGCCAGCTTGGTCGGTCAGCATCGGCGGCATGGCGATGATTGAGGTACGTAATCTGACCAAGCGGTACGGGCCGCTGACAGTTGTGGACGATCTGTCCTTCACCGTCCAGGCGGGGCAGGTCACCGGGTTCCTCGGGCCGAACGGGGCCGGGAAGACCACCACGATGCGCATGATCGTCGGGCTGGCCGCGCCGGACCGGGGGTCGGTGACCGTCTCCGGGCGGCGCTACGCCGACATCGCGGTGCCGCTGAGCGAGGTGGGCGCGCTGCTCGACGCGGGAGCGGTGCACGGCGGCCGCACGGCGTACGACCATTTGTGGGCGCTCGCGGCGAGCAACGGGCTGCCGCGCCGGCGGGTCGGTGAGGTGCTCGCCCGTACCGGGATGGCCTCGGTGGCGGCCAAACGGGCCGGGGGTTTCTCGCTCGGCATGCGGCAGCGGCTCGGCATCGCGGCGGCGCTGCTGGGCGATCCGCGGGTGCTGATCTTCGATGAGCCGGTCAACGGGCTCGACCCCGAAGGCATCCGATGGGTGCGGGAACTGATGCGCTCGCTGGCCGCCGAGGGGCGGGCCGTGCTGGTGTCGAGCCATCTGATGAGCGAGATGGCGCAGACCGCCGATCACCTGGTCGTCATCGGGCGCGGGCGGCTCATCGCGGACACGTCGATGAGTGAGTTCATGCGTTCCGCGGGCGAGGGCACGGTGCACGTGCGCGCCGCGGATCCGGGCGCTCTCGCGCTGCGGCTCTCGGCCGCCGGTGCCGGCGTACGGGAAGGGCTGGAGTCCTCTCTCGTCGTCTCCGGGATGACGGCCGGGGACGTCGGCCGGATCGCGGCCTACCACGGCCTGGCCCTCAGCGAGCTGACGCCGCAGCGGGCCTCGCTGGAGGACGCGTTCATGGAGCTGACCGCCGGCAGCGTCGACTACCAGGGGGTCACCTCATGAGCCGCGCGCTCCGGGCGGAGTGGATCAAGCTGCGCAGCCTGCGGTCCACCTGGTACACGCTGGCCTGCCTCTTCGTCGCCGGGCTGGGCATCACCGCCCTGGCCTCGTCGAGATCGGCCCGTGACGCGTACGCCGACGCCGGCGCCGCGTGGGATCCGACGGCGCACAGCCTGACGTCGTACATCGTGGCGCAGTTGATCGTGGGGGTGCTCGGGATCCTCGTGGTCACCTCCGAGTTCGCGACCGGCCTGATGCGCACGACGCTGACCGCCACGCCGCGGCGGCACCGGGTGCTGGCGGCCAAGGTGGTGATCGCGGCGGCCGTCGCCGTGGTGGCCGGGCAGGTGCTGATGGTGGGCGCGTTCCTCGTCGGACAGCCGCTGCTCGGACGGCAGGGGGTGCCGAACGCGGATCTCGGCGATCCGGGCGTGCTGCGGGCGGTGTTCGCGGGCGGGCTCTACCTGGCCGTCATCGCGCTGCTGGCCGTCGGGCTCGGCACGATCATGCGGGCGACCGCGGGCGCGCTGGCGACGCTGGTGGGCATCGTGTTCCTCGTACCGGCTCTGGCCGGGCTCTTCCCGTCGTGGATGGCGGGCCTGTTCGATTTCTGGCCGACGCTCGGCGGGGCGGCCGCGCTCGCGACGGTGCCGGACCCGAACTTCGCGCACCCGTGGTGGAATCTGGCCGGCATGGCCCTCGGCGTGGCCGCGGTGCTGACCGCGGCGTTCGTGGTGCTGCGGCGCCGCGACGTTTAATGACGACTATGACCGAACGCCTGCTCGTGGTGGACGACGAGGCCACCGTACGGGAACTGCTCGCGGCCACGCTGCGGTTCGCCGGCTTCCGGGTGACCTCGGCGGCCACCGCGGGCGAGGCGATCGCGGCCGCCACCGCCGACCCGCCCGACCTGGTGCTGCTGGATGTGATGCTGCCCGACATGGACGGCTTCGAGGTGATCCGGAGGCTGCGCGAGCACCGTACGCCGGTGCTGTTCCTGACCGCGCGCGACCGGCAGGCCGACAAGGTCACCGGGTTGTCGCTCGGCGCCGACGACTACGTGACAAAGCCGTTCGACCTGGAGGAGCTGATCGCCCGTATCCGGGCTGTCCTGCGCCGTACCGCCGGGCACCCCGGCGACGTGCTGACCGTCGGGACGCTCGCCCTCGACGTGGAGGGCCACCAGGTGACCCGGCACGGCCGCCCGGTACGCGTGTCGGCCACCGAGTTCCGGCTGCTGCGCCACCTCATGGAGAACGCCGGGCGGGTGGTGACCAAGGCGCAGATCCTCGAGCGGGTGTGGCGGTACGACTTCGGTGGCGACGCCAGCATCGTGGACACCTACATCTCGTACCTACGGCGCAAGATCGACGTCGAGGAGCCGAAGCTGATCCACACCGTGCACGGCGTGGGCTACGTGATGCGGGAGCCGCGGCCATGAGCCTGCGAGTACGGCTTCTGTTGCTCACCGCCGCCTTGCTGCTGGCCGGGCTCGGGCTGACGGGCACGGTCCTCTCCGACCGGCTGGAGCACTACCAACTGGACCGGCTGGACACCCAACTCCGCGCACTGACCGGCCTGATCTCCCAGGCGCCGGGTCGCGGGCCGGCGGGCGCCGGCGCACGGGCTGACCTGCTCGACCCGGCCCTCGACCTGATCGGCGCCCCCTACCTGGTCTACCTGGACGCCGACGGTGCGGTCGCCGACGGTGTGCTGTCGTCGCGGCTGAGCCGGGCGAGCCTGCCGCCGTCCTCCGCACTGAGGTCCACCCCGGCCGACGGGTCCGCGGTCTTCCTGCCCGCCGGCGACGACTCGGGGCGGTGGCGGGCCGTCGCCCGGCCGACCAGGGGCTGGGACGGCACGGTGATCGCCGCGGCGCCGATGGCCGCGGCCGACGCCACGGTGGCCCAACTGCGCACCACCAGCCTGATCAGCGGGGCGGCGCTTCTGGCCGTGCTGACCGCGGTGGGCTGGTTCGCGCTCGGCCGGGGCCTGCGCCCGCTGCGCCGCATCGACCGGACGGCGGCCGCGATCGCCGCCGGCGACCTGAGCGAGCGGGTGCCCGCGCTGGCCCCGCCGAACACCGAGATCGGCCACCTCACGGTGTCCCTGAACACCATGCTCGGCCAGCTCGAACGGGCCTTCGCCGAGCGGGCCGCCGCCCAGGACCGGATGCGCAGGTTCGTCTCGGACGTCAGCCACGAGCTGCGCACCCCGCTGTTCGTCATCAAGGGCTCGGCCGACCTGCACCGCATGGGCGCCCTGGCCGCCCCGGCCGACCTCGACGACGCGATGCGCCGCATCGACCGTGAGGCGACCCGGCTGACCGCGCTCACCGAGGACCTCCTGCTGCTCGCTTCGCTGGACGACGCGCCGGAGGGACAGCTCGACCGCGCCCCGATGGACCTGCGCACCCTGGCCACCGACGCCCGGCACGACCTGCACGCCCTGGACCCGGCCCGCCCGGTCGACCTGACCGGCCCGGAAGGAACGGGGCCGCCCGGGCCGGCGCCGGTCAACGCCGACGAGGCCCGTCTGCGCCAGGTCGTCACCAACCTGATCGGCAACGCGGCCGCGCACACCCCGCCCGGCACCCCTGTGCGCATAGGGGTGGGCACCCTCGACGGCCGCGCGATCCTGGAGATCGCCGACCAGGGCCCAGGCATGACAGCCGCCCAGGCCACCCACGTCTTCGACCGCTTCTACCGCACCGACCGTTCCCGCACCCGCTCCCCCGGCACCAACGCCGGCCTGGGTCTGGCCATCGCCCGCTCCCTGGCCGGCGCCCACGGCGGCGACGTCGAACTGCGAACCTCACCGGGCGCCGGCGCCCGGTTCCGCCTCACCCTCCCGTTGCTCGACGCGCCCTGACGGCCGGGGCGGGCGCGGCATGCCGGCCGTGGAGCAGCCCGGTGCTCGGCCCCACGGTCGACCGGATCACCACCACGGTCGTTCGAGGGCCTGGTCGGTCCCACCGGTGTGGTCCAGCCCGTCCAGGGCGGCCACGTCGGCCGGGGCGAGTGCGAAGTCGAAAACCTGGGCGTTCTGCTCGATCCGCTCCCGGTGGGTGGACTTGGGCAGCACGATGAGGCCGCGCTGCACCGCCCAGCGGATCAGCACCTGCGCCGGGGTGCGGCCCAGGCGCTCGGCGATGCCGGCCACCTGCCGGTCGCGCAGGTGGCGGCCGGTTCCCAGCGGGCTGTAGGCCTCCAGCGCCACGCCGCGACGCTCGCAGGCCTCCAGCAGTTCCCGGCGGAACTCGAAGGGGCTGAACTGAACCTGGTTCACCACCGGCGGCACCTCGGCGACCTTCAACAGGGCGTCGACCTCGGCCGCGCCGAAGTTGGAGACGCCGATCGAGCGGGCGTAGCCGCGTGCGTGAGCGCGCTGCATGCCGTCCCAGGCCCAGGTCGGGCCACCCTGCGGCCAATGGACGATGTACAGGTCCACCGAGTCGACGCCGAGGCGCTCCAGGCTGCGCTGAGCCTCGGCCTCCGGGTCGCTCGAGCCCGGGTAGAACTTGGTCGTGATGAAGACATCCTCGCGGGCGACGCCGCTGTCGCGCAGCGCCCGGCCCACGCTGGCCTCGTTGCCGTACGCCTGTGCGGTGTCGATGTGGCGGTAGCCGGCCTCGAGCGCCCACCGCACCGCGCTCTCACATTCGGGCCCGTCGGGCACCTGCCATACGCCCAGTGCGAGCAGCGGAATCTCGTTGCCGTCGGCGAGCACCCGCGCCCGGCCGTCCCCCGTCAGTTCTCCTGCTGCCATTTCGTTCTCCTGCCCTGGTGGTCGAGCGCCTGACTCCGGTCGTACGGCCGGCGCCGGTGCCAAGTCTGCACCGGCGCCGGCACCGGCACCGGCGACACCGCGGATTCACCGTTGTTAGCCTTCACATTTGGGGAGACGCAAGTTGTCATGTACGGCGAATAGAGCCGGTCGACCTGCCGCCAAAAAGTGTTACGCGAGCCCTCGAGATCGGGTCGTCGCCTTCAGCTAGGGCCGCTAGAGGAGCAGTTCTGGGCGGTTTAGTCCTCTTCGGGGTCCGCCGCGCAACGATCAGTTACATCGACATTCGTCGCTTGACCGCCCTCTTGGTTAACGCTAACTTCACGACCACGTAATCATCGGGTCTGGCCGATGTGCCGTCTCCGGTCCGCCGCGGTACCGGTCATGACGTGCACCGCCGGACGGCGTGGCGGAAGGAACCGAGATGGTGACGACACGTGCGGACCGCTCGTGGCAGTCGCGCGGCTGGGCCGGGGTGGCGGCTCTGCTGCTGGCACTGGCCGGCGTGCTGGTCGTGCTCCCCTCGCCGGCGCGGGCCGCGACGGCGATCACCGTCAACGGCTCGTCCGGCGGCCGGGTGTTCGACGGGGTCGGGGCGATCAGCGGCGGCGGCGGCAACAGCCGGCTGCTGTTCGACTACCCGGAGCCGCAGCGCAGCGACATCCTCGACTACCTGTTCAAGCCCGGCTACGGCGCGGCGATGCAGATCATGAAGGTCGAGATCGGCGGGGACACCAACTCGACCTCCGGGGCCGAGCCCAGCCACGAGCACACCCGGGGCGCGGTGAACTGCGACCGAGGGTACGAGTGGTGGATGATGGCCCAGGCCAAGGCCCGTAACCCCAACATCAAGCTCGTCGGGTTGTCCTGGGGAGCGCCGGGCTGGATCGGCAACGGCAACTTCTGGTCCAGCGACTCGATCGACTACCTGGTCGCCTGGCTGGGCTGCGCCGCCTCGCACGGGCTGACGATCGACTACCTCGGCGGCTGGAACGAACGCGGACGCGACCTGAACTGGTACAAGAACCTGCGCTCGGCGCTGAACTCCCGCGGGTACGCCAACGTGAAGATCGTGGCGTCGGACGACTTCGGCTGGGGCTCGGCCGACGACGCACTGCGCGACCCGGCCTTCGGCAACGCGGTGTCGGTGTTCGGCAGCCACTACGTCTGCGGGTATCGCAGCGCGCAGACCGACTGCCCGAGCTCGGCCAACGCGGTGAACTCCGGCAAGACGCTGTGGGCCAGCGAGAACGGCTCGGACGACTACAACGCCGGCGCCCCGGCGCTGGCCCGGGGCATCAACCGTGACTACATCGACGGGAAGATGACCGCCTACCTGAACTGGCCGGTCATCGCGGCGATCACCCCGAACGTCCCGTGGTCGACGACGGGCGTGGCGGTGGCGCCGCAGCCCTGGTCCGGCTACTACTCCATCGGCAAGAACACCTGGGTGATGGGCCACACCACCCAGTTCACCGCACCCGGATGGCGCTATCTGGACAGTTCCACCGGCTACCTCGGCGGCAACCGCGCCAACGGCAGCTACGTCTCCCTGAAGTCGCCGAACAACAGCGACTACAGCACCGTCATCGAGACGATGGACGCCGGTTCGGCCCAGGACCTCACGTTCTCCGTGACCGGCGGGTTGTCGACCGGGACGGTCCGGGTGTGGTCGACGAACGTGCGGTCGAGCAACCCGGCCGAGCACTTCGTCCGGCGCGCCGACATCACCCCGTCCAACGGGTCGTTCTCGCTGACGGTCCAGCCGGGCTACGTCTACAGCATCACCACCACCACCGGTCAGGGCAAGGGCACCGCGGTCAGCCCCGCGCAGGGCACCCTCGCCCTGCCGTACGCCGACGGCTTCGACAGCTACGCGAGCGGGCGGCAGGCCAAGTACCTGTCGGACCACCAGGGCTCGTTCGAGGTGGTCGCCTGCGGTGCTGGCCGTGCCGGTCAATGCGTACGCCAGATGTCGGAGCAGGCGCCGATCTTCTGGACATCCGGTCACGCCGAGCCGTTCACCCTGCTGGGCGACGTCGGCTGGCGCAACTACACCGTGTCCTCCGACGTCATGCTGGAGAAGTCCGGCTACGCCCAGCTCGTCGGGCGGGCCACCAACTACAACCACGACAACCCGCACAACCTCAACGCGTACTACCTGCGGGTCGCCGACAACGGGCAATGGTCGATCCGCAGCAACAGCACCAGCGGCAACCAGCGGACCCTGGCCAGCGGCACCACCGCGGCGCTGGGCACCGGCCGCTGGCACAAGCTGGCGCTCACCCTCAACGGCAGCAGCCTGAGCGCGGCCATCGACGGCGTGACCGTCGGCAGCGTCACCGACACCACGTGGATCGCCGGCCAGATCGGCTACGCCACCGGCCAGGGCGTGACGGCCCAGTTCGACAACCTGACCGTCACCCCGCTCGGCGGCGGCACGAGCCCCACCGGGGCGATCCGGGGCGCCGGTTCCAACCGCTGCCTGGACGTCAACGGGCAGAGCCAGGCCGACGGGGCGGTCGTGCAGATCTGGGACTGCAACAACGGCGCCAACCAGACCTGGACGGCAACATCGAGTAACCAGCTGACCGTGTACGGCAACAAGTGCCTCGACGCCCCGAGCGCATCCACCGGGGCCCGGATCCGGATCTGGTCCTGCACCGGCGGCGCCAACCAGCAGTGGCGGGTCAACGCCGACGGCACCATCACCGGGGTCCAGTCGAACCTCTGCCTCGACGTGGTCGGCGCGGCCACCGCCAACGGCTCGGCCGTTGCCCTGTGGACCTGCAACGGCGGCAGCAACCAGCAGTGGATCCGATCATGATCGGGTCAATGGCCCGCCGCACGGGCCGGATCCTGCTCGCCGCGGTGCTCGCCGCCGCCGGCACCGCGGTGATCCAGGAACCGGCACGCGCCGACACCCTGCAGTTCCGCGGGGTGAACTGGGCCGACCAGCGGGACAACTTCGTCAACGGGGTGCTGTACGTGTCGGGCCTGGGCTCGGCCGACACGTACGCCACCGCATCGGTCGTCGCCGACCGGGTGGTCGGGCAGCTCTACTCGATCACCGGGGCCAACACCGTCCGCATGCCGATCAACGAGCCGACCGTCGCGAGCTACTGGACCACCTACACCGGCGCGATCGACCAGGCGCTCACCAAGGGCAAGGTCATCCTGGCCTACTGGGCGCACAGCGGCGGCCGGCCCGCCGACGTCGCGGCCTACGACCGGATGTGGGACACCGTCGTGGCCCGGTACGCCGGCAACAGCAACGCCTACTTCGAGGTCATCAACGAGCCGCACGGATACTCCACGGCCGCGTTGAACGACTTCTACAACGCGTGGCTCGCGCGGCACGCCGACATACCGCGCGGCCGGGTCATCCTCGACGGCGCCGGGCTCGCCCAGAACGTCGCCGCGGTCGGCCAGGACGTCCGGCTGAACAACACGCTGCTGGCCGTACACGACTATTCCTTCTTCGCCGGCTTCGAGGACGAGACCTCCTGGGCCAACCACATAGCGAGCTCCATCGGCGGGTACGCCTCTCGCACCGTGGCCACCGAGTGGGGCGGGCCGATGGGCCCGGGCAGCAAGAACGGGGTCGCGTACGACACCATCGACTACAGCATTCCCAGCGGGTCGTTCTTCGCCGACTACATCCGGGGCGTCAGCGGCAAGCTGCGCGAGCTCGGCGTGGGCGGGGTCTACTGGCCCGGCCTGCGCGACGGCGACTGGTACAGCCTGACCCGGCGTACGGGCAGCGGCCCGAACCTGACACTGACCCTGACCAACCCCTCCGGCCTCGACCGCCTGCGCTACTCGTGGGGGCTCGGCACCGGCGGCAGCACGACGGTGCGCATCGTCAACGCCGCCACCGGCCGGTACGCCGACGGCCTGGGCCGTACCGCGTCCGGTTCCGACCTCGGCCAGGGCTCCGCCACCACCAGCCTCAACCAGCAGTGGGTGGTCGAAAACTCGGGCACGTACGTGCGGATCCGCAACCTCGGCACCGGGCTGTACTTCGACGGCATGGGCCGCACCGCCAACGGCAGCGCCGCCGGCCAGTACACCGGCGGAACCTCGGCCAACCAGCAGTGGACCGTGGTCACCGACGCCAACAACGTACGGCTGCGCAACCGGGCCACCGGCCTGTACCTCGACAGCATGGGCCGCACGGCGAACGGGGCGAGCGCCGGCCAGTACAGCGATTCCACCAGCGCCAACCAGCGCTGGAAGATCGTCGCGCTCTGAGCAGCTGATTCCGGCCACCGGCCGAGGCGGTATGGTCGCCCGATGACCACGCTCGTCGACCGCCAGGAGGAGCGCGCGGCCCTCGGCCGATTGATCGCGGCGGTCGGCGCCGGCGAGAGCCACGTCCTGGTCCTGCACGGCTCCGCCGGCGTCGGCAAGTCCGCCCTGCTCGACCACGCCCGGCAGAACTCGCCCGGCTTTCGCGTCCTGCGGGTCGGCGGCACCGAATCCGAGATGGAGCTGGCCTTCGCCGCCGTGCACCAGCTGTGCCTGCCACTGCTCGACCGGCTGCCGGACCTTCCCGCGCCCCGCCGCGAGGCCATCGAGACGGCGATCGCCATGCGCGTGGGGCCGCCACCGGACCTGTTCCTGGTCGGCCTGGGCGTGCTCGAGCTTCTGTCGTACGCCTCGGAGAGCCGGCCGCTGCTCTGCCTGGTCGACGATGCGCAGTGGCGCTCTCGCTCCAGGGGCGGGAGGCCGAGGCGGTCCGGATCATCGAACCCACCATCACGAATTCGGCCGCCGCCGGCTTCGGGCTCGGGATCATCGCAGCCAACTGGGCAGCGGCCGTCCTGTACAACGGACTGGCCCGATATCCGGAGGCTGTACGCGCCGTCGAGTCCATCGGGAACTTCTTCGACGCGAACCTTTCCGCCTGGGTTCTCCCGGAGCTGGTGGAAGCCGCGGTCCGCGCGGGCGAGTCCGAGGTGGCGCTCGATGCCCTGGCCAGGCTCGTCGAGGAGACTCAGCCGTTCGGCACCCCGTTCGCACAGGGGATCGAGGCTCGCACCCGCGCCCTGGTCGCGGAGGGCGCGGAGGCTGACGGCCTTTACCGCCAGGCGATCGAGAAGCTCGGGCGGACCGGCCTGCGGACCGAGCTGGCCCGGGCTCATCTGGTGTACGGCGAGTGGCTGCGCCGCGAACGGCGGCGACTGGACGCCCGCGAACACCTGCGCACGGCGTACGACATGTTCGTGACGATCGGGATGGAGGGATTCGCCGAGCGTGCGCGCCGGGAGTTGATCGCCGCCGGCGATGCCGTGCGCAAGCCCGCGGCCGCGGCGGCGGCCGACGTGGCGCTGACCGCTCAGGAGCGGCAGATCGCCCGGCTGGTCGCCGACGGCTTCACCAACCCGGAGGTCGCGGCGCGGTTGTTCCTCAGCCCGCGCACCGTCGAGTGGCACTTGCGCAAGGTCTTCGGGAAGCTCGGCGTCACCTCCCGGCGGCAGCTGCGCGAGGCGGTGTCGTCGGCCTCCGATCCGAGTTGATTGTCCACATCGGTCACACCGGGGATCAGCGCGGCCGTCCGGGCCGCGGCCAGCGCGGTGGTCCGGTGTGCCGTGTCCCCGGTGAGCGTGACCTCGCCGTCCTCCACGCGGACGTGCACCGATCCGGGCCGGATCCGCAGTTCGTCGAGCAGGACGTGGTTCACCACGTCGTCGCGAATGACCGCGTCCAGGCGGTCGTGGACCTTGAACAGGTCGGATCGGCTGACGATGCCGCGCAACCCGCGGTCGGCGCCGACCACCAGCAACCGGCCGACGCCGTGCTTGTGCATGAGCCGGGCGGCGGCGGTCAACGACGCATCGGCCCCGATAGTCATCGGTGGACCGTTCATGACCCCGGCGGCCGTGCCCTCGGGCCAGACCAGGCGCGGTGAGAACGCGCGCTGCCACCATCGCCGTGGGCTCTCAGGCTCGACGATGTCGATGATCTCGTGGAGATCGCTCCAGGTGACCATGCCGAGCACGACGCCGAAGTCGTCGACGATCGGCACCGCCCCGATCCGCCGTTTTCTGAGCAGAGTGACGAGCTCCGCGACCGGCGCATCAACGGAAGCGGTGACCACATCGGTGGTCATCACGTTTTGCACCCGCCATTGCCACATGTCTGTCCTCTCCGGTGCTGTCGAAGTCTGCGTCCAGTGTCGCCTCGCCTTCCTTGCCGAATAAGGGCTACGAAAGGTAGAGAGGACGTGCCGAGGTTGCCAGCGCTCGGCAAGGAGGTGCCGACATCTGTCTCGGCTTCGTGTGCGCCTGTCAGGTCGTCCGGCGCGTGCGCAGCACGCTTTCGTGCGGGATCACGGCGAGTTCGTCGGCGAGGCGTCGCATCAGCTCGGCGAGGGTTCGCCGGTCGTCGCCGGACCAGCCGTCGAGAGCTCGCGCGAAGAGATCTTCGCCGACGTCGTCCATGTTGTCGAGGTGGCGCCGGCCGTGGTCGGTGACGGTCAGCAGGGTCGCGCGCCGGTCCGCGGGATCGCCGTGACGCTCGACCAGATGCCGGTCCTCGAGACGGCGCACCTGCGGGGTGACCGTCGACTTGTCGACGCCCTGCCACGAGGCCAGATCGGAGATGCGGACGGGACCGTGCGCGGTGACCGCCCGCAGGAGCGTGAGGTCGTTCATGGACAGGGTGTCGGCGGTGGACCCGGCCAGTGACCGGCGGACGTCGCCGCGGTGGGCCCACCGCATCAGCCGAGTGAAAGCCTGATGGACCTGTCGAGCCGTGGAGTCGTCGCCCATGTGGCCGACCTTACCGGATAGTTGGTTTGGTCCAACCAACTATTGAGATATAGTTGGGTTATACCAACTATTTGAAGGGCGGTCATCGGCATGGTCACGGCGACGACCTTGCGCCACACGCAGCAGGCAGACGACGCTCCGCGGCTCGACTCCGGATCCCCGAAAAGGGGCCGGCGGGCCTGGCGGAACGCGGTGATGGTGGGCTTCGGCTTGCTGGCCTGGCTCGGCTTGCTCACGGGTGTGGTGCTGGGTCTTTCCGTCACCGCGCTGGCGCTGCCCCTCGCGACGGCCGGTGGCCTGCTGGTCGGTGGCGCCGTCGGTGGCGCCCTCGGCCTGCTCACTCATGCCGCCACCGACGCACGCCGACCGGCCGGCCACAGCGCCGGTGAATGGCGCCCGGCAGCGTCCGGCCGGCCGGCGCATCTGCCGCGAGCCGTGGCCCGTCCCGCCGCCGGGGTGAGGCGGCCCCATTCCCTGGAAGTCGACATGGCGCCGCTGCCTGGGCGGGCTGTCTCGTATGCCCTGACGACGGCCGCGGAGCAGCGGGTCGGCGTGGTGGCCCACGCGAGCGGCCGGCGCGACGTCGTCACCTACGATCCCGAGGACCTCGACCGGATCGCGCACAGCGTGGTGTTGACCGGGGCCGAGGCTCAGGCGGTCGCGCAGATGCTCGGCCTGCCGGTGTATGTGGACCGGCAGACGGACCGCGGCCGGGCGTCAACTCCGGTCGCGCGCCGGCGCGCAACGCGCGCAGTGGGCGGCGGTGGGCGCGATGTGCAGCCGGCCCAGCGGGATGGGCTTGTCGCATGTGGCGCACACGCCGTAGGTTCCCTCGGACATGCGCCTGAGGGCGTGCGCCGTGGCGGCGATCCGTTGCCGGGCCGAGGTGATGAGCCCGTCGAGGATCCGCGGGTCATAGCCGCCGTGGCGAGGCCGCCGGGCGCAGACCGTCAGCTGTGTCAGCCGGGTGGTCTCGGCGGCGAACTCGTCCTCGAGCATGATGCGGAACAGTTCCATCGGCTCCGCCGGCGCTTCGGGCGGGGCGTGGTGCAGTGTCGTCGTCATGATGCCTCCAGCGACTTCCCGAGGGGCACTCCCCCGCCCTCAAGCATGGCCGCGAAGGAGGTCAGCGACTACGTACGGTGACGGCCACATGCCAAGCCCCGGTTTGCCGATGGTCGGCAAGGAAGGGCCGGCTCAAGGCAGTCCGGACAGCGGCGCCGCCGGCCAGTCGAGGGCGCGGGCTCCGAGCACCGCGGCCTGCAGGGTGAAACGATGCGCCGGGTCGGAGGGGTCGTAACCGGTCAGGGCTCTCACGCGGTCCAGCCGATAGGTGACGGCCCGCACGGACACATGAATGCGTTTGGCGGTCTCGGTCGCCACCCCGCCCGTCTCGAAGTACGCCCGCAGGGTGCTCAGCAGCGGCTCGGCCCCGCCCCGGGCCTGCTCGAGCGGGCTCAGCACCGCGTGCACGAGCTCGACGATGGCCGGCTGGTCGCGCAGCAGAACCCGGTAGATGAGCAGCTCCCGGGCATTGACGATGGGCGTTTCGAGGCGCAGCCGGGTCGCCATCGTCAGTGCCTCGCGAGCCTCCTCGTAGGAGCGGGCGATGCCGTACAGACCGGGATGGGGACGGCCGACCGCGATGCGCCACGGTTGGCCACGCGGCAGCCGGCGCAGCTGGTCGTGCATCAGCCGCCCGAGCTCGGTGGCGTCGCGTCCGGGCGGCGCCCCGCCCGGGGCGACGGTTTCCGCGGGGGCCAGGACCACGAGAAGGCCGTCCTTGGTCGCGACCATCACGTCCCGGTCGCCGAGCCGGTCGAAGATCACCGCCTCGAGAGCCGAGATGGCGGCCTCCGCGTCCGGCAGACGCTGACTGGCCGAGGCCAGGGCCACCTGATGCGACCGGGCCAGATCGAGGCCGAAGGGCTCGGCCCGGTCGACCAGCGCGCCCGGGTCGGAGTCACCGCGC
The DNA here is from genome assembly GCF_900215205.1 of Paractinoplanes atraurantiacus. GTDB lineage: Bacteria > Actinomycetota > Actinomycetes > Mycobacteriales > Micromonosporaceae > Actinoplanes > Actinoplanes atraurantiacus. Next base: position 295,737 of record NZ_OBDY01000002.1, on the reverse strand, counting down.
AGGAGATCGTCGACCAGCTCCCGGCGCAGCGACTCCTCACGGCGCACCAGGTCGCGGCGCGCCATCGCGTACCCCTCGGCCAGGGTCGCCACCGCGTCGTCGACCACGTGCAGCACAGCGGAGGCGGCGGCCCGCACGGCCTCGCGGTCACGGCTGCGGACAACGGTGGGCAGGTCGTGCCAGAGGCGGCGCGCCGCCGACAGGTAGAGCTGCACCGCGCGGCCGGCCGAGATCCCCTGTTCGGCGGCGCGCCGCCCGAGGGCTTCCACCGCGTCGAGCTCGGCCCGTTTCGGCCGCCGGCCCGCGATGGCCGCGTCGGCCAGCATGAACAGGTAGTCGCCGAGCAGTTCCACCGGCACGCCACCGGCGTCCCGGCTGGCGCCCTCGGCGACGGCGGTGAGCCACTGGTCGTCCCGCTCACCGGCGGACGGATGCTTCACGGCTGGCCCTCGTCCCGTCAGGTCGAGCATCCTGGTCACACCCGTCGCCGGACAGCGGGTGCTCGCAGCGATGATATCGGCACGCCGCCGCCTCATCCGTGGTGCTTCTGCTGGCAGGGCACGCAGAACCGGGCGTGCGGCAGCACCTCGAGCCGCTCGGGCGGAATCGAAGCAGCACATTTCTCGCAGGTGCCGTAGGTTCCCTCGGCGATGCGGCGCAGCGCACCACTGATCTGGTCCAGGCTCTGCCGGGTGGCGAACAGCAGAGCCGCCCGCTCGTGCGCCTCGCTCGCGTCAGCGGCGGTGGTGAGCTGCTGAAGTCGAGTGGTCTGGGCCGCGAACTCCTCGCTCAGCGACGTTCGCACCACCGCGAAGCGGCCCTGGCCGGTGGCTTCCATGTCAACACTCATCTGCGGTCCTGTGCTCGAAGGTGGGATAAAAGAAGCCGGGCGAAGCTGGAGAGCTTCGCCCGGTGTTCGCGGAGGTTCGATTTCGATGGTCGCCGCGTTCGATGCCGTCGACCACGGTGCTCGACGGCGATTAAGTCCCTCATTCCTTGCCGACGGTCGGCAGCGAGCATGCTCCGGACGTCAGCCGCCGGTGCAGGTGGCCGTGGCGCCGCCCCCGTTGCCGGTGCCCTGCAGGCCGAAGGTCGTGCTCTGGCCGGCGGCCAGCCGGCCGTTGTAACTCTGGTTGGTGACCGTCACGGTGCCGCTGGTGCCGGTCGCGACGCCGTTCCACAGGGAGCTGATCGAGGCTCCGCCCGGCAGGCCGAGCGCGACCCGCCAGCCGCTCATCGCGGAGGCGCCGGCGGTGACGGTGACCGTGGCGACGAAGCCGCCGCTCCACTGGTCCTGCACCGCGTAGACCGCCGAGCAGGTGGAGTCGTCGGGTGGCGGCGTGTCCCCGTCCAGCGTCAGGTTCTTCTGCTGCACCTGCCACTGGCTGCGGCACAGGCCGCAGTCCGCGCCGGCGAAGTTCCGGCCGGCAGTGGTGTCACCCTTGAGCCGCCATTTGAGGTACAGCACCGCCACCCGGCCGAACTCGCCGCCGTTGGCCTGGTCGTAGGTGCCGCCGTGGCCGACGTTCAGGTTGCCCATGAAGGCGGGCAGCCCGGCCGGGAGCTTGCCCCAGTCGTCCATGGCGTTCGGATAGGCGATGTCGCTGGGGCCGCCGACGAAGTACGCGATCGGTTTGGTCAGCCGGCGCAGCTGGTAGTCGTCGGCGTCGTTGAGCAGCCCGCTGCTGAAGATGGTGGTCGTGGTGACCCGCGGGTCGTTGGAGACCGCGTACGCCTCCAAACCCCCGCAGGAGAATCCGCCGACCGCGATCTTGCTGGTGTCGATCTTGCCGTAGTACTTGCTGCCGGTGCGGGAGTTCTCGGCCACCGCCCAGTCGATGGATTGGGTGAGCATCGCGGAATTGGTCGAGCCGGAGGCGTTCGGGCCGCCGTTGGCGATGGCGAGGAAGCCGTGGGAGGCGATCTCGCGGAGGAAGTTGTTCTGCGACAGGCCGTTGGCCGAGCATCCGCCGTTGCCCCACACGAAGAGGGGAAGACGGTCGGCCGGCATGGTCTGCGGCCGGTAGATGGTGTGGTTGGGCAGGCCGGCCGAGGTCTCGTAGTCGGCGAGGTAGGGGCCGGAGCCGCCGACGGCGGCCTGGGCCGGTGCCGCACCGAGCACGACGGCGGCGGCGGTGAGCAACCCGAGAACAGCTCGTCTCATCGTCATCTCCGAGGTTGTCAGCGCTGGCGGGTGAGCAGACCGGGCCGCCACGGCAGGTTGTTGTAGTCGCCGCCGGCGTTGGGGTTCTTGCCCTGGTAGAGCAGTTGCAGGTTGCACGGGTCGACGGTCTTGGTCTGGTCGGGGTTGCTGCGGACCAGGTCGCCGTGGCTGATGTCGTTGGTCCAGGTGGCGCCGCTGTTGGCCTTGCCCGCGAACGGGTTGCTCTCGGAGGCGGCCTGCGGGGTCCACGAGCCGTTCAGGCTGGTCGCGGTGAACGAGCGGAAGTAGCGGCCCTGGCTGCCGATGGCCTCGACGAGCATCAGGTACTGGTTCTGCCCGGCCACCTTGTAGACCTCGACGCCTTCGAACAGGTTGTTCGTGGAGTCGCTCATGATTGTGGTGTAGGAGGCGCCGAAGCTCCCCGGGAAGTTCCCGATCGGCATCGACGCGCGGTAGATCTTGCCGTTGTCACCGGCGAAGAACAGGTACATGTTCTGGCTGTCGCCGATGAGCGTCTGGTCGATGACGCCGTACGGGGCGTCGGCGATCTTGCCGGTGAACAGCGTCTGTGCGCTGGACCAGCCGTTGGCGTTGGCCGGGTCGGTCGACGTCTTGTAACTGAACGACGTCGGTCCCCACTGATAGGCCAGCACCCAGATGTTCTTCGGCGCGAAGTAGAACAGGGTCGGCGCCACTGTGCCCTGACTCATCCCGTTCTGACTGGCCGAGGCCATGTCCGACCAGTTGGTGAACAGGCCGAAATTCATCGAGCCGTACGAGCCGTTCGACACATTCGACGCGTACACCAGGTGTTTGCCGTTGTAGACGACGTTGGTGAAGTCCTTGAGCGACGTCCAGCCGTTCTTGGGCTCGGCCAGCGGACCGGTCGAGGTCCAGCGGTAGCTCGACGGCAGGGTGCACGTGCCGCCGGGGTCGGGAGTCGACGGCGGCGGACTCGACGGGGGCGGTGACGTCGGCACGGTGCCGCCCGTGCAGGTCACCCCGTTCAGCGCGAAGCCGGACGGAACCGGGTTGCTCCCGGTCCACGAGCCGTTGAAGCCGAACGACACCGTGCCGTTGGTTGCGATGGACCCGTTGTAACTCGCGTTGGTCGCGGTCACGGCCGAGCCGTTCTGGGTCACCGTCGCGTTCCACGCCTGGGTCACGCTCTGCCCGGCGCTGTACGACCAGGTCAGCGTCCAGCTCGACACCGCGTCACCCAGGTTGGTGATGGAGACACTGGCGCCGAACCCGCCCTGCCACTGCGACGACACGGCGTAGTTCACCGCGCAGCCGGCGGCGGCGGCGCCGGCCGGGCGGGCCGCGACGACGACGGTCGCGGCCAGCACCGCCACGCCGGCCGACACGGCGGCGAGCTTGCTCGATCTTGACAGGTTCATGGGGATCTCCTGACCGGGGGGACGGCCTTGTTATCGTTAACGCCTATTTCGCGGACATTACGGGAGCGCTCCCACGGACTTCAAGGGTCCGCCTGCAACAAATTTACACAAGCCAATGTAAATCGGATCGTGAAAAAGTGTTATGACAAAGGCCCCCGCCAGTCGGGGCCGGCGATTGTTTCCGGAAAATGTACGGCTGATCAAGTATTGACTAACTTCTATTACCTGCTTAGCGTGTCATCTCAAAGAGGGCGACGGCTTCAATCCTGTTAACGTTCACAGGCATTTCGCAGCCGGTCGGCCCCAGGCGCCCTGTCCGCATTTCTACGCCGACGACAAAGGTGGCCATTTCATGAGAGTACGCGCGACAGTGGCGGCAGCGACCGCCTTCCTCACGGCCGCGGTCCTGTTCACGGCGATCCTCGGCCCTCAGTCCCCCGCCGCCGCCCACCCGGTCAACGCGGCCGACTTCCAGCAGGTCGAGCTCGCCCGGGGCGTCGGAGAGCTGGGCGAGCCGATGTCGATGGCGGTGCTGCCGGACCGCTCGGTGCTGCACACCGCCCGCAACGGCGTTCTGCGCCGGACCACCGCCGCCGGCGTCACCAGCGTGATCGCCACCTTGCCGGTCTACACGCACGACGAGGAGGGGCTGCAGGGCGTGGGGGTCGACCCCGGCTTCTCCAGCAACCGGTTCATCTACCTCTTCTACGCGCCGCCCCTGTCCACGCCCAGCGGCGACGCGCCGGCCACCGGTACCGACTTCTCCACGTGGAACGGCGTGAACCGGCTGTCCAGGTTCACCCTCAACGCCGACTTCACCCTGAACACGGCCAGTCAGGTGACCGTCCTGGAGGTGGCCACCAACCGCGGCATGTGCTGCCATGTCGGCGGCGACATCGACTTCGACGCGGCCGGCAACCTCTACCTGTCCACCGGCGACGACTCGAACCCGTTCGACTCGAGCGGCTACACACCGATCGACGAGCGCAGCAACCGCAACCCGGTCTACGACGCCCAGCGCAGCGCGGGCAACACCAACGACCTTCGCGGCAAGGTGCTCAGGATCAAGGTGAACGCCGACGGGTCGTACTCGATCCCCTCGGGCAACCTGTTCCCGCCCGGCACCGCCCGCACCCGGCCCGAGATCTACGCGATGGGTCTGCGCAACCCGTTCCGGATCGGCGTCGACAAGGCGACCGGCGTCCTGTACGTCGGCGACTACGGACCCGACGCCGGCACGAGCAGTTCGACGCGTGGCCCGGCGGGCCAGGTGGAGTTCAACCGGATCCCCTCCGCCGGCAACTACGGCTGGCCGTACTGCACCGGCTCGAACACGACGAACGAGACCTATGTGGACTACACGTTCCCGTCCGGGCCCTCGGGAAGCCGATTCAACTGTGCCGCGCCGGTCAACAACTCACCGCGCAACACGGGACTGACCAACCTGCCGGCCGCGCGCCCGGCGTGGATCAAGTACGACAACTGCTCGCTGGCCGCGTTCGGCTGCGGCTCGGAGTCGCCGATGGGCGGACCGGTGTACCGCTACGACGCTTCCAACCCGTCCACCGTCAAGTTCCCGGCCACCCTCGACGGGCACTACTTCGCGACGGAGTTCGGCCGGCGGTGGATCAAGACCATCGACGTCAACAGCGACGGGTCGGCCGGTCAGATCAGCGAGTTCCCCTGGCGTGGCACGCAGGTGATGGACAGTGCCTTCGGCCCGGACGGCGCTCTCTACGTGCTCGACTACGGCACCGGATGGGGCAACGGCGACGCGAGTTCGGCCCTGTACCGCATCGAGTACAACGGGGCCGGCAACAACCAGTCACCGATCGCCCGCGTGGCGGCCAACCCCTCGTCCGGCGCCGCGCCGCTGACCGTCGCCTTCTCCTCGAGCGGTTCCTCCGACCCCGAGGGCGGGGCACTGACGTACGCCTGGAACTTCGGCGACGGCGGCACCTCGACGGCGGCCAACCCCAGCCACACCTACTCGAGCGCCGGTCAGCGCTCGGTGACTCTCACCGTGACCGACAACGCCGGTCTCACCGCCACCGCCTCGATGACGGTCACGGTCGGCAACACCGCACCGACGGTCACGCTCAGCACGCCGGCCGACGGGGCGCTGTTCAGCTTCGGTGACAGCGTGCCCTACACGATCACGGTGTCGGACCCCGAGGACGGCACGATCGACTGCACCAAGGTGAAGCTGAGCTACCTGCTCGGCCACGACGACCACGCGCACCCGATCAGCTCGGCCACCGGATGTTCGGGCACCCTGCAGATCCCGGTGGACGGCGAGCACGACACGGCGGCCAACCTGTTCGCGGTGCTCGACGCGGAGTACACCGACAATGGCGCCAACGGCCAGCCCGCGCTGACCACCCGGGCCCAGAAGATCCTCCAGCCCCGGCACCGGCAGGCCGAGCACCGGAGCAGTCAGTCGGGCACCTCGCTGTACAGCAAGACGACCGCCGAGGGCGGTCAGACGGTCGGCGACATCCAGAACGGCGATTGGATCGCGTTCCAGCGGTACGCCCTCGGCAGCGAGAACCGATTCACGGCGCGGGTCTCGTCGGGCGGCGCCGGCGGCACGCTCTCGGTGCGGGCCGGATCGGCCACCGGCACGGTGCTCGGCTCGGTCACCGTTCCGGTCACCGGCAGCTATGAGACCTTCACCGAGGTGTCGACGACCTTGTCGAACGTCCCGTCCGGCACCATCACTTTGTACCTGACGTTCAGCGGCGGCAGCGGGACGCTGTTCGACGTGGACGCCTTCACCTTCGGCGCGACGTCGAACGGCGGAGGAACCGGCCGGATCGTCGGCGCGGGCGGCTCCTGCGTCGACGTCAACGGCAACAGCTCGGCCGACGGCACCAAGATTCAGCTCTGGACCTGCGGCACCGGCGCCAACCAGCAGTGGGCCCGCACCGGCAGCACCTGGCGGTCGCTGGGCAAGTGCATGAGCGTGGCCGGCGGCGCGACCGCCGACGGCAGTCTGGTGCAGCTGTCGACCTGCAACGGCTCGACCGCGCAGAACTGGACCGCGGGTTCCAACGGATCCCTGGTCAACGGCTCCGGCAAGTGCCTGGACGCCAACGGCGCGAGCTCGGCCAACGGCACCCAGCTGATCCTCTGGACCTGCCACGGCGGCACCAACCAGCGCTGGACCCTGCCATAGAAATCCGGCCATGAGAGGAATCCCGGCCATGCGACGACTCACTCACAAGATCCTGGGCGTGGCGGGGGCGGTGCTGCTGACCCTGGCGGGCACCGGCCTGCCGGCGAGCGCCGCCGACGCACCGTACGACGTGCTGGTCTTCTCCAAGACCGCCGGGTTCCGGCACGACGTGATCGCCACCGGCATCCAGACCATCCGTGACCTCGGCGCGGCCAACAGCTTCACCGTCACCGCCACCGAGGACGCCAACGCCTTCACCACCTCGAACCTGGCCCAGTACGAGGCCGTCGTCTTCCTCAACACCACCGGCGACGTCCTCAACTCCTCCCAGGAGACCGCCTTCGAGTCCTACATCCGGGGCGGCGGCGGCTACGTCGGAGTCCACGCGGCCGCCGACACCGAATACAATTGGTCCTTCTACGGCCAGCTCGTCGGGGCCTACTTCAGCTCCCACCCGGCCATCCAGCAGGTCACCGCCCGCGTCCAGGATCGCGGACACGCCAGCACCGCCCACCTGCCCCAGGCCTGGACCCGCACCGACGAGCTCTACAACTACTCCACCAACCCGCGCAGCACCGCCCATGTGCTCGCCACCCTCGACGAGTCCACCTACTCGGGCGGCACCATGGGCAGCGACCACCCCATCGCCTGGTGCAAGACGATCGACGGCGGCCGCTCCTGGTACACCGGTCTGGGCCACACCCAGGCCTCCTACTCGGAGACCAACTTCCGCAACCACCTGCTCGGCGGCCTGCGCTACGCCGCCAACCGCAGCAAGGCCGACTGCCGCGTCGAGACCGGCTACACCGCGATCTACAACGGCAGCACGACCGGCTGGTCCCAGGCCGGCCCGGGCAGCTTCACCAACAGCAACGCGACCCTGACCTCGTCCGGTGGGCTGGGCTTGCTGTGGTACAGCGCCAAGCAGTACGCGTCGTACTCGCTCAAGCTCGACTGGATGATGCCGGGCGACGACAACTCCGGCGTGGTGATCGGCTTCCCGGCCGGCAGCGACCCCGACGCGGCGATGGCCAACGGCTACGAGGTGCAGATCGACGCCACCGACGCGAGCGACCGCACCACCGGCTCGATCTACGGCTTCAAGTCGGCCGACATCGCCGCCCGCGACGCGGCGCTGAACGCGCCGGGCGAGTGGAACACCTACGAGCTGCTCGTCGAGGGGGAACGGCTGCGGGTCTTCCTGAACGGCCGCCTCGTCAACGACTTCACCAACACCGATCCGGTGCGGTCGCTGACCTCCGGCCACATCGGCATCCAGAACCACGGCACCGGTGACGACGTGTCGTTCCGCAACATCCGGATCAAGGAGCTGGGCGGCACGCCGACCCGGACCGGGCCGATCACCAGCTCCACCGGCAAGTGCGTCGACGTCAACGGCAACAGCTCGGCCGACGGTACGAAGATTCAGCTGTGGACGTGCAGCGGCGCCGGCAACCAGCAGTGGACGGTCAACGGCAGCACCCTGCGCTCGCTCGGCAAGTGCATGGGAGTCGCCGGCGGCAGCACCGCCAACGGCGCGGCGATCCAGCTCGCCACCTGCAACGGCTCGGGCGGCCAGAACTGGACCGCGGGATCCAACGGCTCGCTGGTGAACCCTCAGTCGGGCAAGTGCCTGGACGCCAACGGCGCCAGCACCGCGAACGGGACGCAACTGATCATCTGGACCTGTCACGGCGCTGCGAACCAGCGATGGAGCCTGGCATGACTGAGCTGACACGCCGAAAGCTCCTCGCCGCCGGGATGGCCGGGGCGGGAGCCGCGATCTTGCCAGCCGGGTGGTCCGCAACCGCCGCCCACGCCGCGGCGGCCGGGGACCTGTCCCTCTGGTACGACGAGGGCGCGGGAACGGACTGGCTGCGGGCCCTGCCGATCGGCAACGGGCGCCTCGGTGCCATGGTGTTCGGCAATGTCGACACCGAACGGCTCCAGCTCAACGAGGACACCGTGTGGGCGGGCGGACCCTACGACTCGGCCAACACCCGGGGCGCGGCCAACCTGGCCGAGATCCGGCGACGGGTCTTCGCCGACCAGTGGACCTCGGCCCAGGACCTGATCAACTCGACGATGATGGGCAGCCCCGGCGGGCAGTTGGCGTACCAGCCGGTCGGCAACCTGCGGCTGGCGGTCGGCAGCGCCTCCGGCGCGACCCAGTACAGCCGGACGCTCGACCTGACCACGGCCACGGTGACCACCACGTACGTGCTGAACGGGGTGCGCTATCAGCGGGAGGTGTTCGCCAGCGCGCCCGATCAGGTGCTGGTGGTGCGGCTGACCGCCGACCGGGCCGGCGCGATCAGCTTCACCGGCACGTTCGACAGCCCGCAGCGGACGACCACGTCCAGTCCGGACTCGTCGACGATCGCCCTCGACGGCATCTCCGGCGACATGGAGGGCATCGCCGGCTCGGTCCGGTTCCACGCCCTGGCCGCGGTGAGCGCCACCGGCGGCACGGTCAGCAGTTCCGGCGGCACGCTGCGGGTCTCCGGGGCCACGAGCGTCACGGTGCTCGTGTCCATCGGGTCGAGCTACGTCAACTACCGCACGGTCAACGGTGATTATCAGGGCATCGCGCGGCGGCACCTGGCCGCCGCCCGCGGCGCCGGCTTCGACCAGCTGCGGGCCCGGCACGTGGCCGACTATCAGGCGCTGTTCAACCGGGTGATTATCGACCTGGGACGTACGTCGGCGGCCGACCAGACCACCGACGTACGCATCGCCCAGCACGCTTCGCAGAACGATCCGCAGTTCGCCGCCCTGCTGTTCCAGTACGGCCGTTACCTGCTCATCTCCTCGTCCCGGCCGGGCAGCCAGCCGGCCAACCTGCAGGGCATCTGGAACCAGGAGATGGCCCCGTCGTGGGATTCCAAATACACGATCAACGCGAACCTGCCGATGAACTACTGGCCGGCCGACACCACGAACCTGTCCGAATGCTTCCTCCCGGTCTTCGACATGATCAAGGATCTGGCGGTGACCGGAGCCCGCACCGCCAGCGTGCAGTACGGCGCGGGCGGCTGGGTGACCCACCACAACACCGACGCCTGGCGCGGGTCGTCGGTGGTCGACGGCGCGTTCTGGGGCATGTGGCAGACCGGCGGCGCCTGGCTGTCCACGATGATCTGGGACCACTATCTGTTCACCGGGGACGTCGAGTTCCTCCGGGCCAACTATCCGGCGCTGAAGGGTGCCGCGCAGTTCTTCCTCGACTCGCTGGTCACCCATCCGTCGCTCGGGTACCTGGTCACCAACCCCTCCAACTCTCCGGAGCTGGCCCACCACGCGAACGCCAGCGTGTGCGCCGGGCCCACCATGGACAACCAGATCCTGCGGGACCTGTTCACCGGGGTGGCGCGCGCCGGCGAGACCCTCGGGGTGGACGCCACCTTCCGCACGCAGGCCCTCGCGGCCCGCGACCGGCTGGCCCCGATGCGGGTCGGCTCGCGCGGCAACATCCAGGAGTGGCTGGCCGACTGGGTGGAGACCGAACGCACCCACCGGCACGTCTCCCACCTGTACGGCCTGCACCCGAGCAACCAGATCACCCGGCGCGGCACACCACAGCTCTACCAGGCCGCGCGCCAGACCCTCGAACTGCGCGGCGACGACGGTACGGGCTGGTCGCTCGCCTGGAAGATCAATTTCTGGGCGCGGCTGGAGGACGGCGCGCGCGCCCACAAGCTCCTGCGCGACCTGGTGCGGACGGACCGGCTCGCGCCGAACATGTTCGACCTGCATCCCCCGTTCCAGATCGACGGCAATTTCGGCGCCACCTCCGGAATCGCCGAGATGCTGCTGCACAGCCACAACGGCGAGCTGCACGTGCTGCCCGCCCTGCCGTCGGCCTGGCCGGCCGGCAGCGTCACCGGGCTGCGCGGCCGGGGCGGATATACGGTCGGGGCCACCTGGAACGCCACCCGCACCGAGCTCGCCGTCACCCCCGAACGGGCCGGACCGGTCCGGGTCCGCAGCCGGGTCTTCACCGGCACCTTCGAAATGCGCGACGAGACGAGCGGCCTGGCGGTGGAGCCGACCCGGCTCGAGACCGATCTTGTCGAGTTCACCGGTCAGGCCGGCCACACCTACCGCGCGTCGGCCGTGTCATCGGGACCGGTGGAGACCGGCGTGTACTACCGCCTGGTGGCCCAGCACAGCGGCAAGGCGGCCGACATCAACGGCGCGTCGACCGGCGCCGGCGCCCAGCTGATCCAGTGGCAGGTCAGCAGCGCGCTCAACCAGCAGTTCGACTTCCTGTCCTCCGGCAGCGGCTACTACCGGATCCGGGCCCGGCACAGCGGCCTGGTCCTCCAGGTCGCCGGCACCGCCACCGGCGCCGACATCACCCAGCAGGCCGACACGAACGCCACCGGCCAGCAGTGGCGGGTGGACGACCAGGGCGGCGGAGTGGTCAGGCTGGTCAACCGCCAGAGCGGACTGGCCATGGACGTCTGGCAGGCCGCCACCACCGACGGCGCACGCATCTCCCAGTGGACGCCCGGCACCGGCGCCAACCAGCGTTTCCAGCTTCAGCGCCTCTAAGAATCCCTACGGCAGTGAGGGCGTGGGCGTTCTGATCCCTCACACCCTCACCGTCGGACGCGACGTCCCTCAGGCGTAGCTGTAGGCGAGTGGACCGATGTCGCTCACCGACAACGGTGTGCTGCCGTCGGCGAACGGGCGCATCGTCTCGGTGTTGTCGACGACACCGGACGTCGTGCCGGTGCGTGGCTGATAGGTATCGGTCCCCCGGCTGCCCTGCCACAGCCACCACAGCCGGTCGATGTTGCAGTGGTGCAGCCAGAAGACCGGATCGTTGGGCGCCTCACGCGTTCCCATGTGGCCGCCGACGAAGTTGTGCACCCGGTTGTGCAGGTCGATCTCGTTGCGGTTGCGGTAGCTGTTCGACACCGTCGAGTCCCACGGTGAACGGTCGTAGGAGGTGTAGCTCTGGACCGTGCTGACCGTAGCGGCGGTGGGCCGGCTCGCGTTCTGGCCCAGCCGCCGCTGAAGGTAGCTGGTCGAGATGCTGCTCCGGTAGAGCGACCATCCCCAGGACGGGCTGAAGTTTCCGCTCGAGACGCTGCCGCTGGTGATGGAACCGAGGAAGTCGGCCGTGAACGGAGTAACGGATCCGGTCCAGTCCCAGTACGGGATGAAGAGGTTCGGATTCCCGCTGACCGTCTGCAGGTCGGACTCCAGCAGCTGAAGGTATTTGCGGTGCCACGGGAAGAACGACGGCGACCGGTGAGCGTGGCTGATGTTGTCCGACGTACGCGCGAAGAATGAGATGTGCTGGTCGATGTACCAGTTGTAGTTCCGCCCGTTCGCCGACGTGCTTTTGAACTGGCGAAGAGCATTGATGAAGGCTGCCTTCTCGGCAACGGTCAGCGTTGCGGCACTCCGACGTGCGGCTCGGATCCGTCCTCGGGAACGAACAAAGTGTTCACCACGGTGACGGCGAGCTTCTTGTTGTTGATGTGCAGCTCGTCGTTGCCCCGTGGATTGTGCTTACCCTTGATCTTCTTGCCTTTGTAGGCCTCGTCGAAGTCGCGCGGATCCACCGGGGCGGCCTCGCCGAGGCCCGCGCGCGGATCGGCGCCGGCCAGGCCGGGCGCGGCCACCGCCGCGGTCGCGGCCGTCACGGCTCCGGCCGCCCCGTAGCGCAGGACGTCACGACGGTTTGCCTTCGTCATACGATTACCCCCTCCGCAGAGCAATTCCACCGCAACCGCGGCCACACCATTCGAATGATCGAGTTTCTCGCGTTTATGTAACCACGGCGAGCGAGCGCACCGTCGAGGGAAGTACGCCATATTTAATCAGTTCGAGCGTACGATCGGGAGCGAATCGTGGTGTTACCGGGCGCCGCCTATTGCCAGACTTTCACTTCCTTGAATGGGGACAGAATGCATCGGAGGGAATGGGCGAGCATGCGAAGCGCCATGGGAAGGGCCGTCGCCGGCCTGGGCGTCGCCGCCGCGGCGCTGAGCGTCGCCGGCTCGGTCAGCGCGGCACCCGCGGGCGCCCCGCGGGTGCCGGCTCAGCCCGCGGCGAGCCCCTCGTACGGGACCGGATTTTTCGAGGTGTACCACGGGCACCACATCATGGGCTGGGGTCACGACCGGTCGGCCTGCGCGTACATCGACGGGATGCAGCTGGTGCTGTATGCGGCCGGCGCCGGGCAGTACACCAGCGCGCTCCAGGCGTTCCAGCCGGAGCGTGGCGTCCGGGCCATCACCAGGGCGTCGGTACGGGCGCTGGGCAAGTACCATATGGCGCCCCCACGCGACGTGGTCGCCCACTGCCCGAGGTTCGCGACCGGCGCACAGCACAGCTGAGACGGCAAGTGCCGGGGATGTCTTCCGAGGAGGCGTCGTTGAGGGTTCACGCCACCGGCGGCGTCGTCGTCGACGACGGCACCACGATCGCCTATTACTGCTGGGAGGCGGACGCGGGCGTCACCGCCGATCCGGTTCCGGTAGTCCTGCAGCACGGCTTCACCGCCGACACCATGGCCGACTGGGTGGTCCCCGGGACGGTCGCCGGTCTCACCGCCGCGGGACGCCGAGTAGTGGGCATCGATGCTCGTGGCCATGGCCGGTCCGGGAAGTCGCCCGACGCCGCACGCTACGGCGAGCGGCGGATGGCCGAAGACCTCCTCGCTGTCGTCGCGCAGCTCGACCTGCCCGCCGTCGATCTCGTCGGCTACTCGATGGGCGCCGTCGTGGCGTTGCTGGCCGCCGCCTCGCCGGCCACCGTCCGCCGGCTCGTCGCCGGTGGCGTGGGGGCCGGGGTCGTCGAGGTCGGCGGCGTGGACACTCGTGCGCTGCCGAACGACCGGCTGGCCGGGGCCTTCCTGGCCGAGGACCCGGGCGAGCTGCCGCCCGACATCGCGGGTCTGCGGGCGCACGCCGAAATGCTCGGAGCCGACCTGCCGTCGCTGGCCGCGCAGGCCCGGGCCGTCCATCGCGACGGCATCGACCTCGGGGCCATCACCGCCGAGACACTCGTCATCGCCGGCGACACCGACCCGCTCGCCGAGCGCCCGCACGTTCTCGCCGGGGCCATCCCCGGCGCCTCGCTGCGCCTGGTCGCCGGCGGGCACGAGGTCATCGGGAGCAGTCCGGAATTCCGGTCCACGATCATCGAATTTCTCAGCCGCTGAATCCAGCGGCGCGGGCACGCCGGTCGGGTCACAGCCATCTCTTGTGCCGGAAGACGAGGTACAGCGCCAGAGCCATCACGAGCATGAGCGAAACCGACACGATCACTCCGGCCTCGGTCCCGAAGCCCGGGTACGGCACATTCTGGCCGAAGAATCCGGTCACCGCGGTCGGCACGGCGACGATGGCGACCCAGGCGGTGATCCGGCGCATGTCGTCGTTCTGCCGCACGCCGGTCGCCGCCGCCTTCTCCGCCGCGATCGTGGTCTGCGCCGAGCTACGGGTCTGATAGAACTCGATCACGCCGTGCAGGAACTCGCGCTGCCCATCGGCCATGCTTTTCACCAGGTCGAACTGGTCGGCGATGTCGGACAACAGCGGCGGGGCGACCTCCGGAAGGTCCCGGGCCTGCTTGGTCATCCGGGTGTACGTGGCGCCGCTGTGCACGGCCATGGTGCGTACGGCCAGCAACTCGTACCAGATCTGGAACAGCTCTTCCAGGAAGGACTCCGGGTCGTCGCGCTCCTCGCCGAGCATGACGCGCTGCTCGAGCCGGCCGGATTCCTCGGCCAACCGCGCGATGAGGTCGATCTCCCGGCGGGTCATCGCCATGACGATCGCGTGCGACAGCTCGAACGGCGAGCCCGGGATCAGCACCCCGCGCTCGATGCGGTGGCGCACCGCCTTGGTGTCGAGCAGGGCCACCTCAGGGTTCACCGCCGGGTTGAGCGGGCCATGCACGGTGACCAGATAATTGCGCCCGACGAACTGGTCCAGCTCCATGTAGTGCACATGACCCCGCCGCCCGACCTCGGGCGCGTGCAGAACGGTGAACACGTAGTCGGCGTAGACGTGGAACTTGGAGACGTGGTTGCGCTCCACGCAGTCGCGGATGGCGATCGAGTGGAAACCGAAGACCTCGGACAGCACGTCGGCGGCCGCCCGATCACACCCCGGAATGTCGACCCAGACGAGGGTGTCGTCGCGGTTGAGCAGCAGCGGCAGTGTCCCGGCGTCGCAGTGTTCGGCGCCGCCGTGCTGGATGACCGAAACGTCCATCCGCCCACCGCTCATCGCTCGGGTTCGCTGCATCAACACATACCACGATGCGGCGGCAGAGGGCATCATGGGCTCTCATGGGGACCAGCGCGCACAACACCATCGCGGCCTGGCGGGCCGCCGGGGAGAGCGGCGACGCGGCGGCGGCCGGGGCATGCCTCGCCCCGGATGTCGAACTGATCTCGCCGCTCACCGGTAAGTTCCGGTTCCGGGGCCCGGCCGAGGTGACCGAGGTGCTGTCCGCGGCGTTCGAGATCATTCGCGACATTCGCTACCACACCGAACTCGGCAGCGACGACACTCGTGCGCTGTTCTACTACGGGGTCGCGGGCCGCGAGCCGCTCGAGGAGGCGCAACTCCTGCGATTGGACGGCGACGGACGGATCCGCGAGCTGACGCTGTTCGGGCGTCCGATGCCGGCGTTGACCGAGGTGATGGCGGGCATCGGCCCGCGCCTGCTGCGCCGGCAGAAGCGGGCCGGCCTGGCCCGCGTGGTCGGTCTCGCGACCGCTCCGCTCAACGCCATGACGCGCCTCGGCGAACGCCGCCTGGTTCCGCTGGCCGACCCGAGGAAACGCCGTGGCTGACCTGTCACCGGCCCGCTGCCG
Organism: Paractinoplanes atraurantiacus; assembly: GCF_900215205.1. Classification (GTDB taxonomy): domain Bacteria; phylum Actinomycetota; class Actinomycetes; order Mycobacteriales; family Micromonosporaceae; genus Actinoplanes; species Actinoplanes atraurantiacus. The sequence continues at coordinate 280,147 of NZ_OBDY01000002.1, read as the reverse complement.
CCGGCTGCGTGCCGGCGGCAGCGGTCGTGTGCTCAGCGGCGCGGGGCGCCGGAGGCGAGCGCCAGGTCCTGCTGCAGCACGTCGTACTGGCCCTTCGGGTTGAGCTGCTCGTCGTAGATCAGAGCGGCGCCCTCCTGCGGGTCGGTGAACCAGCCGGGCACCCACGAGTAGGCGTCGCCGAAGCCCCACGGCGTGAACGAGACGCAGGCGCGGACGGCCAGGCACGCTTTGAGCGTGCGGGACCAATAGCTTTCCTGGGCGTACGGGGCGAGCGCGTTCACCGGCTCGTTGACGGCGTCCGGCCTGGTCTGCGTCCGGACGTCCACCTCGGTCAGGGCGACCTTCAGCTTGAGGGCGGCGAAGCGCTCGAGGTTGTTGCCGAGGTCGGGGTAGCCGTACTGGGTGGAGAGGTGACCTTGGAACCCGACGCCGTGGATCGGCACGCGCTGCGCCTGGAGCGAGCGCACCATCGCGTACACGGCGTCGCTCTTCACTCCGGTGAACTCGAGGTTGTAGTCGTTGTAGAACAGCAGGGCCTTGGGGTCGGCCTGATGCGCCCAGCGGAACGCGTCGGCGATGTAGCCGGTGCCGCCCCACGCCTTGTACCAGATCGTCTGGCGGGGCTGGCCGTTGTCGTCGAACGCCTCGTTGACCACGTCCCACTGCCAGATGTCGCCCTTGAAGTGGCGCGCCTGGTCGAAGATGTGCTTCTTCAGGGCCGCCTTGACCTCGTCGTTCGACAGGGTGGTCGTGTAGCCGTCGGAGGACAGCCACGCGGGCAGCTGGTTGTGCCAGACGAGGGTGTGGCCGCGTACCAACTGCTTGTTCTTCTTCGCGAAGGCGACGACCTGGTCGGCCTTCTCCCACGTGTAGGTCCCGCGGACGGCCTCCACCTCGGCCCATTTCATCGCGTTCTCCGGGGTGATCGAGGAGAACTGCTCCGCGGCGATCTGGGTGTACTTCTCGTTGGTGCCCAGCAGATCGGGGTTCACGGCCGTGCCGACGCGCAGGCCCACGCGGGCGGCGAGCGCGCGGAGCGAGTCGGCCGGGTACGACGGAGGCGGCGACGGTTTCGCGGCCGGCGGCGTGGCGCCGGCCGGCGCCGAGCCGGCAAAGGTCAGTTGTCCGCCCAGCACCACTGCGGCGCTGACAACGGAAAGGGCAAGTCGAAGACGCACCGGAACTCCTTGCGACTAGGGCGATGAGGATCCGAAAGTTCCGGAAACATTCCGGAAGTAATCACTGGAATCTATGCGCGCCTTCTCAGGTGGTCAAGAGTTCCGCTCCCGATTCGCAACAGAGCGTGATGTCGCACCGAGCGCCGACGGTCTAGAGTGGACGCGTGCTGGGAGTCGTCGCGGCCGCGCTTGGCGGGCCTGAGGTGTTGCAGGTGACCGAGTTGCCCGAGCCCGAGGCGGGGCCGGGGCAGGTGGTGGTCCGGATCCGTGCGGTCTGCGTGCACCCGGCCGACGTCGCCGCCACCACCGGAGAGATCCCCCTCGGGCCGGACGTGCCGCCCTTCTCCCCCGGGTGGGACATCGCCGGCGAGGTGACATCGGTCGGCCCCGGCCCGGCCGAGCTCGAGGTCGGCGATCGTGTCGCCGGGATGATCCCGTGGTACACGACCCGGGGTGTGCCGGGCGGCTATGCCGAGTTCGTGGCGGCCGACACCGACTGGTTGGTGCGGTTGCCGGATGCGCTGGACTTCGTCTCCGCGGCCACGGTGCCGCTCAACGCCCAGACCGCGCACCAGGGGCTCTCCCTGGTGTCATTGGCGATGCTTCCGGCCGGCAGCAGCATTCTGATCACCGGAGCGAGCGGCGGCGTCGGCGGCTTCGCCACCCAGCTCGCCGTGCGCGGCGGCTACCGCGTCCTGGCCCAGGCCGCCCACGACGATGAGCGATGGGTGCGCGAGCTCGGCGCTCACGAGGTCGTCCCCCGTTCCGCCGACCTGTCCACGGTGGGGCCGGTGGCCGCGGTGTTCGACGCGGTCCCGCTCGGCGAGGCGGCGGCCGCCGCCGTCGAGGACAGGGGTGTCGTGGTCGTGACCCGGCCCACGCCGGGCTTCGTCCCGGCCCGCGGTGTCCGCCAGGAGCTGCAACTCATCCGGCTCGACCGCGAGCTGCTGGCCGAGCTCGTGGGCCAGGTGGCGACGGGAGAGCTGCGCACGCGTGTCGCGGACACGATGCCGTTGACCGAGGCGGCCGACGCCCACCGGCGGGTGCTGGCCGGCGGACTGCGCGGAAAGATCGTGCTGACGGCGGGCTGACCCGCGATCAGCGGTAGAGGGACGAATTCTGGTCCAGGTACGGATCGGTTTCGGCCCGGATCGTCAGACAGCTCGTGGGGATCGTGTCGACCATCGTGCCGGCGCCGTTCGGGCACCGGTAGCGGACCAGGGCCGCCCATTCGCAGGCGCTCTCGACGACTCCCGCCCGCCGGGCGCCGCTGCGGTGCACCCACACCGGGTCGCCCGGGCGGCACGCCACCGCGGGTTCCGGGGCGGCCGGCCCGTACGTCTCGGTGTGGTCTCCCCGCTCGGTGGCCACGACCCAGGTGATACCGGTCTGGCCGGCGGCTTTCGCGTGTCGCTTGGCGCTGAACATCGCCCGGTCCGCGCGGCGCAGCAGCTCGGGAAGGTCGGCCGGGCGCCCGGCCGGGACGACGCCGATCGAGGCGGTGACCGACAGGGTGTGTCCCCGCACGTCCATCGGGGGCGCGATCGCCGCGCTCAGCGAGCCGGCCACCTCGTGCCACCACGCCTCCGGAACGTCGGCGTGCGGTGCGCGGGGCAGGGCGGCGAACTCGTCACCGCCGAGCCGGGCCACCAGGTGGTCGCCGAGGCAGGCGGCCATCCGGCCGGCGATCACGCGGAGAACCTCGTCGCCGGCATCGTGCCCGTACGTGTCGTTGATCGGCTTGAAGCCGTTGAGGTCGAGGATCACGACGGCCGATGAGCAGTCGTCGCCGCGCAGCAGGTCCGGGGCGAGCGCGTGGAAGAGGCGGCGGTTGGCCAGCCCGGTGAGCTCGTCGTGGCCGGCCATCCATCGCAGTGAGGCGCGTTCCTGCTCCAGCTGCTGGACGTGCGCCGCGAGCTGATCGATGCGGGCCTGGAGACGGGCGACATCGGCGCCGCCCGTGTCGGCGGCTGCGGGATCGAGGATCCGCATCGGCCGTCCTCTCAGAACTGCGGCGGACCAGCGGGAGCTGTCGGATCAGTGGCGAGGGGTCGCCAGGCGCCACAGTGGAATCATGACAGCGGGCCGAGGTCCGTGCAAGATTTCACGAGGACAAGTATCACGATGACAGGATGCATCCCCGGCGGGTTTCGGCTACGGTAAGTGCCGCCGCTTTCGTGGTGAAAGTTTCGGGCGTCTGATTCCGCACTTCAGGCGGACGTCGGAGCGGTGTCATGTCGGTTACGTACAGCGAGCAACGCCAGGGGCGGGGGCACTGATGAGCAGCGAAACCGGCTGGATTATTTCCAGCAGGTCGACGGGCAACGGCGGCAGTTGCGTCGAGGCCCGCCGTCAGGACGGCCTCATCGAGGTTCGCAACAGCAAGGCACGCGATGCCGGCACCGTGGTGTTCACGACCGACGAGTGGGACTCGTTCCTGTTCGGCGCCAAGCGCGGCGAGTTCGACCGGCTCCTCACCGACTAGCTCGTCACCGGAACTCTTCGACCGGCACGGCATCCTTGCTGATGAGATCGAAGACCCGCCGGTACTCGTCGATCTCGACCTGCTCCTCCAGGTAGAGCGCGCCGACGTGGGACTCGAGGTAGACCACGTCCGGGTCGTCCGGGTCGTCGAACTCCAGGATCCGGAAGGCACCGGCCATCGCCGCGTGCGCCCCCACCGAGAACGGCAGCACCCGGATGTCGACCGTGTCCTGTGCGGACAGCCGGCGCAGATGCTCGAGCTGCCCCTTCATCACCTGCTCGCCGCCGACCGGCCGGGCCAGCGCCCCCTCACCGAGCACCGTCACGAGGCGGATCGGCGGGGTGCGGGCGAACAGCGTCTTCTGCCGCTGCATGCGCAGGTTGATGTGGCGCTCGGCGATCTCCGAGTCGGCCGGCTGCTCGGCGCCGAAGACGGCTCGCGCGTACTCCGGGGTCTGAAGCTCACCGGGGACGATCTCGCCGTCGTACCCGAACATCCGGGACGCGGACGCCTCCAGCCCGACATACAGCTTGAACCACTCGGGAATCACCGGGCTGGCGTCCCACCACTCCTGCTGTGACGTGCCCAGCGCGAGGTCGGCCAGCGCGTCGGTGATGCCCTGGTCGGCACCGTAGAGCCAGCACAGCGCGCGGACGTTGGCCCCGGTGACCGGCACCTTGCCCGTCTCGATGCGGTGCAGCGTCGGCTCCGAGATGCCCAGCCGCGCCTGCACCACATCACGCCGGCTCATCCCGGACGCGGTGCGCAGCCGCGTCAACCGCCGCCCCAATGCCCGCCGCACGACGCGTTGGCCTGTGACCGGCACGCCTTACCTCCGCTTTGCCAACCCCTGTGGACGGTGATGCCGACCACCGTACCGGCAACACCGCGTTGTCAACAGGCAACTCCTCACCGTGGCCTCGGTGTTATGGTGATGGGAGCGCTCCCATCTATGGATGTCGATAAGGCGGGCCTCATGCGGTGGAATCCCTGGTACCGGCGCTCGGCGGTGGCGGTCTTGGCTCTCGTCCTCGCGGCGGCGGCATTCGTCGTGGGTCACGGTGGGCATCCGGCCGTGGCGGCTCCCGCGTTCAACTACGGCGAGGCGCTGCAGAAGTCGATGTTCTTCTACCAGGCGCAGATCGCGGGCAAGAAACCCGCGTGGAGCCAGGTGTCGTGGCGCGGCGACGCCGCCATGAAGGACGGCTCGGATGTGGGGCTCGACCTCACCGGCGGCTGGTTCGACGCCGGCGACCACGTCAAGTTCGGCTTCCCCATGGCGTTCACCACCACGATGCTGGCCTGGGGCGCGGTCGAGAACCGCGACGCGTACGCGGCCTCCGGCCAGCTCAGCACCTTCCTCAACAACCTGCGGGTGCCCAACGACTACTTCATCAAGGCGCACCCCTCGGCCAACGTGCTCTACGGGCAGGTGGGCAAGGGCGACGACGACCACAAATGGTGGGGACCGGCCGAGGTCATGCCGATGGCGCGTCCCGCGTACAAGATCGATGCCAGCTGTGGTGGCTCGGACCTCGCCGGTGAGACGGCGGCCGCGATGGCCGCGAGCTCGATGGTTTTCCGGCCCACCGACGCGGCGTACGCCGACAAGCTGCTCACCCACGCCCGGCAGCTCTACACGTTCGCCGACACGGTTCGGAAGGCGTACAGCGACTGCATCACCGACGCCGCCGCCTTCTACAAGTCCTGGAGCGGCTATCAGGACGAGCTGGTCTGGGGTGCCATCTGGCTGTACCGGGCCACCGGCGACGCCGCGTACCTGGCCAAGGCCGAGAGCGAGTACGACGCGCTCGGCACCGAGCCGCAGAGCACGACCCGCTCGTACAAGTGGACTCTGGCTTGGGACAACAAGCAATTCGGGGCGTACGTGCTGCTGGCCAACCTGACCGGCAAGCAGAAGTACGCCGACGACGCCAACCGCTGGCTCGACTGGTGGACCGTCGGCGTCAACGGCGAGAAGGTGCGGTACTCCCCCGGCGGTGAGGCCGTGCTCGACAGCTGGGGCTCGCTGCGGTACGCGGCCAACACCGCGTTCGCCGCGCTGGTCTACAGTGACCGGCTCACCGACCCCGTCCGCAAGACCCGTTACCACGACTTCGCGGTCCGGCAGATCAACTACGCCCTCGGCGACAACCCGCGCGGTTCCAGCTACGTCGTCGGCTTCGGCGCCAACGCCCCGCAGAACCCGCACCACCGGACGGCACACGGCTCGTGGTGGGACAACAGCAGCACACCGGCGAACACCCGGCACGTTCTGTACGGTGCCCTGGTCGGCGGCCCGTCCTCGCCCAACGACGCCTATCAGGACGTCCGCACCGACTACGTGATGAACGAGGTGGCCACCGACTACAACGCCGGCTTCACCTCGGCCCTGGCCCGGCTCTACGGCGAGTACGGCGGCGCGCCCGCGGCCGGCTTCCCCACCCCCGAGAGGCCGGACCTGGACGAGATCACGGTGGAGACCACGGTCATGCAGAACGAGACCCGGGCCACCGCCCTCAAGGTCATGGTCTACAACAAGTCGGCGTTCCCGGCGCGTGCGCTCACCAAATCCTCGTACCGCTACTACTTCCGCCCGGAAGGCACCGCGGCCCCGCAGGTCACACCCGGCTACACGCAGGGCTGCCCGGCGCCGTCCACCGCGAAGCAGTACTCCGGCGACATCTGGTACGTCGAGGTGAACTGCACCGGGTACACGATCGCGCCGGCGGGTCAGTCGGCATACCGCATGGAGGTGCAGTTCAAGATCGGCGTGGCCGAGGGCGGAACCTGGGACCCGGCCAACGATCCGTCCTACCTGCCGGGCACCGCGGTGAACCCGAACGTCCCGCTGTACGAGGCGGGCGACCGGATCTGGGGCCAGGAACCCGACGGGACGACACCCCCGCCGACCAGCCCGTCACCCACTCCGACTCCGACCCCCACTCCCACGCCGACTCCCACTCCCACTGGGACGCCGGGTCCGGGGTGCCGGGTGGCGTACAGCACCGACGACTGGGGTGCCGGCTTCAGCGGATCGGTGACCATCACCAACACCGGCGCGACGGCGTGGCCCTCCTGGACCCTTGCCTTCGACTTCCCCGGCAACCAGAAGGTCACTCAGGGCTGGTCCGGCCAATGGAGTCAGACCGGCGCCCGCGTCACCGTGACCAACCAGTCCTGGAACGGCTCGGTGGCCCCCGGCGCATCGGTCAGCCTGGGCTTCAACGGCTCGTACACCGGCAGCAACCCGAGACCGGCCGCCTTCCTGGTCAACGGCACCACCTGCACGGCGACCTGACTCAGCCGGAGGCGCTCGCACACCCTGCCCAAAATCGCCGGCGCGCTCGGGCGCGACGGGGTGGTCAGCCTGCGTTTCGACAAGTACGGCACGGGCCGCACCGGGCTCGGCGCCTACACCGGAAAGCCCGAGACGATCGACTATCCCGCTTACGTCCGCCAGGCCGGCGCCGCCTACCGGCTGCTGGCCGGCCGGCCCGAGGTCGACCGCCGGGGCCTATGCCTGATCGGGCACAGTGAAGGCGCGCTGACGGCACTGCGGGTCGCTGTCTCGGCCCAGCCTCGCCCGGCCGGGATCGGGCTGATGCAGCCTTGGCCCAACGGCTCCTCGACGTTCTGGCCCGGCAGTTGGACGAGCGGCTCGCGGCCGCCGCCGTGGCCGCGGGCCAGATGGACGAGCGGGAACGACAGCGCATCGCTCTCGCCGTCGAGACCGTCGACGCCCTCGACCCGGCCGTGGTCGCCCGGCGGCTGCCGTCCCGGACGCCCGTCCTGCTCACCTGCGGGACCGCCGACCCGCGGGTCCCGTGCCCGGCGACCACGACACTGGCGGCGGCGCTGCGACGGGCGCATGCCACCGGCCCCGGCCGGGTCGTGGTCACCGGCGTGGCCCACGATCTGACCGACCCGGCGAACCCGGAGGGGCTCGCCCCGGCCGCGAGCGACGCGCTGCGTCTGCTCCTGCGGCAGGGGCGTCAGTAGTAGTAGCGCCGGCGGCGCGGGCGCCGGCGTGCGGCCATGGTGCGCCAGGTGAAGAAGGCTCCGGCCGCCAGGGCCGCGGCGAAGACGCCGATCACGAGGCCCTGGTTCGTGCCGCCGGTTTGCGTCGCGCCGGCCGGCGAGAGAGCGGCCGGTGCGACCGCGGGCGTGGTGGCGGGCGCGGGCGGCGGCGCCGTGGGCAGCGCCTGATAGTCGACGATGCCGCTGGACTCGAGCAGCGTCATGTGGGTGGCGACGAACTGGTTCGCCTGTTGGGCCAGCTTGCGGACGGTGTCGTTGCGGGTGCTGCTGCGGATCGTCGCGATGGCCGGGAAGATCTTGCCGTGGGCGGCGCGCAGCCGGTCGATGTAGATCCGGTCGAAGTCCTCGCCCTGGGCGTCCCGCATCTCACCGAGCCAGCCCTGCTGGTCGGCGTTCGGCTTGTCGGGCACTCTGATGCCGAGCTTCTTGGCGGCGGCCCGGTCCAGCTTGTCGAGGACGACGTGCTGGTCGGCGATGCTCTTGCCGATCTGCCGGATCCTGGGGTTGCGCGATTTCTCCTGCGCCATCTGACCCGCCGGGATCTCCCACAGGCCGGCGAGCCGGACCTTGACGACCAGATCACGGTCGGCGTCGGTGATCTCGCCGTCGTTGGTGTCGGTGATGAGCTCGCCCGGTGGCACCGGCACGCCGGGCTCCGCGCGGGCCGGTGAGCGCAACGGATCGAGCAGAACCATGACCAGCGCCATGAGCACCGGACCCCACAAGTGACGCCGCCACCGCACGAGAACCTCCCGAATCGACACCTTGGCAGGCAGTACGTGCGAGAGCGACCTCCGGATGAGGTGGCCACGGACTTTTCGCATTCCGGGTCGGAGGGATCTGTTCTTGCGAAAGCCGGGATGTTGACCGGCGGCCGGGGCCGGCGGGAGGCTCGGATGCGCCCGCCCGTCGAGGAGGGATATGCCATGCAGATGCCCGGCACGCCGCACACCCGACTCAGCCGCCGTGGCCTGCTGCGTGGCGTCGCGGCCGCCGGCGCGGCGGCGGCCCTGTCGGGGTGCTCGTCGGAGGTCCTCAGCGGGCTGACCGCCTCCCGCGAGACGGCCGGATCCCTCGAGTTCTGGAACCTGTTCGGCGGGGGCGACGGCGTACGGATGCAGCAGATGCTCGAGACGTACCAGAACGCCAACCCGCAGGTGGATCTGAGCGCGGTCACGCTCGCCTGGGGCAACCCGTACTACACCAAGCTGTCGCTGGCCACGATCGGCGACAAGCCGCCGGACGTGGCGATCTCGCATCTGACCCGGATGAAGAACCTGGTCGAGGCGGATCTGCTCCAGGAGCTCGACCCGGCCGTGCTGGCCCGCAACGGCCTCGGCCCCGACCGCTTCACCGCGCGCACCTGGCAGGCCGGGCTGGTGGACGGGCGCGCCTACAGCATTCCGCTGGACACCCATCCGTTCGTCATGTTCTACAACACCGACGTCTGCGAGAAGGCCGGTCTGCTGGACGGCGACGGCGCGCTCGCCCCGCTGGACAGCCCGGAGGCTTTCACCGATGCCATGCGCCGGGCGAAGGACGTCACCGGCGCCTACGGCGGCGTGGTCGCGTTCATCAGCGAGACCGCGACCCCGTGGCGGATCTTCCAGTCGTTCTACTCCCAGCTCGGCGGCCAGGTGATAGCCGACCAGGGCCGCGAGGTCGTCATCGACGACGCGAAGGCGACCGAGGTGCTGACGTTCCTGCGGAGCCTGACCGCCGACGGCCTGTTCCCCTCGGCCGCCGACTACCAGGGCTCGATCGCGATGTTCGCCGAGGGCCAGGCGGGCTTCTTCTTCCAGGGCGAGTGGGAGATCTCGACGTTCCAGACGGCGAAGACGCCCTTCTCCATGACGCTCGTGCCGCACCTCTACCGGGAGGGCCCGTACGCCGTTCAGGCCGACTCGCACACCTTCGTACTGCCGCGGCACCCCGACGACAGCCCGGAACGGGTGGACCGGGCGCTCGGCTTCGTCGCCTCGATGCTGGACCAGAGCAAGACCTGGGCCGAGGGTGGTCACGTACCCAGCTGGCAGCCCTTCCTGGAGAGCGCCGGGTACCGGGAGATGAAGCCGCAGTCGAACTACGCCTCCGCCGCGGAGGCCGCCGCCTACGACGCCGAGGGCTGGTATTCCGGCTCCGGTTCCAACTTCGAGATCGTCATGGGCTCCGCTGTCGGCGGCGTCATGAACGGCCAGGTCGCGCCGGCCGCCGCGGTGCGGCAGATGCGCTCCACCCTCAGTGGTCTGGCCCGCACCCCGTCACCGATCTGACCGACCGGAGGTCGCTGGTGTCCATCGAGACCGTCACCCCCCGCGCCCGGCCGGCCGAGGTACCGGGCAGTCCCGCGTCCCCGCGGCAGAGTCACGGCCGTCCGGCGATCGGCTTCCTGCTGCCCTTCGCCCTGCTCTATCTGGCCTTCATCATCGGCCCGGCCGTCTACGGCCTGATCATGAGCTTCTTCGACGCCAGCCTCGTGCGCCCGGGGCTCGGCAGCTTCGCCGGCTTCGGCAACTACGCGGAGGCGCTGCAGGACCCCGACTTCTGGTCGTCGCTGTGGCACACGGTGTGGTTCACGATCCTGACCACGCCGCCGCTGATCGTGCTGGCGTTCGTCCTCGCGCTGCTCGCCGACCGGGTCAACCGCGGCCGCTGGTTCTTCCGGCTGGCGTTCTTCGCGCCGTTCATCCTGCCGTCGGCCGTCGTCGCGCTGATCTGGATCTTCATGTACACCCCGGAGCTGGGCCTGATCGAGGCGGCGCTGTCCAAGATCGGCATCGCGTCGCCGGCCTGGCTCGGCGACCCGAACTGGGCGATGCCGTCGCTGGCGCTGACCACCGTCTGGTGGACGCTCGGCTTCAACTTCATCCTCTACCTGGCCGGGCTCCAGGAGATCCCGCGCGAGCTCTACGAGGCGTCGGCCATCGACGGCGCGGGCCCGTGGCAGCAGATCCGGCGGATCACCATCCCGATGCTCGGCCGCACCACGACCCTGGTCGCGGTGCTTCAGGTGATCGCCTCGCTGAAGGTCTTCGACCAGATGTACCTGATGACCTCCGGCGGCCCGAACTTCGCCACCCGCTCGATCCTGCAGTACGTCTACGACCAGGGCTTCACCAACTTCCGGCTCGGCTACGCGGCCGCCGTCTCCATGCTGTTCTTCCTCGTCGTGCTCGCCGTGTCGGCGGTGTGGTTCTCGCTGGTCCGGCGCCAGGAGAAGGAGGTCTGACCGTGGCGCTCACCACCACTGCCACCACCACGACGGGCGGCGCCGGCGTCACCCAGGCGAAGATCGACCAGCGGCAGAAGCTGTTCAACCGCATCTGCTTCGGTGTGCTGATCGCCTTCGCCCTGCTGTGGCTCGTCCCGCTGGCCTGGGCGGTCGACACGGCCCTCAAGCCGAACGCCGAGACGACCCAGACGACCTGGCTCATCGACAACCCGACCTTCGCCGCGTTCCAGCGGGTGCTGGAGGACACCGCGATCCTCAACTGGTTCGGCGCGAGCCTGATCACGGCGACGCTGACCTCGGTGGGCACGGTCATCACGGCCAGCCTGGCCGCGTTCGCCGTGTCCCGGTTGCGGTTCCGCTTCCGCAACCTGGTCTTCTGGATCATCCTGGCCGGCATCATGATCCCGGGCCAGGTGCTGATCGTGCCGCAGTTCCGGGAGATGGACGCGCTGGGGCTGCTCAACACGTACTGGGCGGTCAGCCTGCCGCAGATCCCCACCGCGATCGCCATCTTCATCTTCAAGCAGTTCTTCGACGGGCTGCCACGCGACCTGGAGGAGGCGGCGCGGATCGACGGTGCCGGCTGGTTCCGCATCTACCGCCAGGTGGTGATGCCGCTCGCCCGGCCCGCGGTGGCCGCGGTCGCCATCTTCACCTTCGTCACCTCGTGGAACGACCTGCTCTGGCCGCTGCTGGTGCTGACCAACCCCGACCTGATGACCGTGCCGGTCGGGCTCGCGACCGTGCAGGGCGCGTTCGGCATCCGGTACGCCGACACCATGGCCTCGGCCGTGCTCGGCGCCATTCCCCTGGTCGCGGTCTTCCTGCTGTTCCAGCGCAACATCGTCGAGGGCATCGCCGGCACCGGCCTCAAGGGCTGAAGGGAGATCCGTCGTGCGTTCCGCGTCGCTGATCGTCGACCCCGCCTTCCGGATCGGTGCGGTGGACCCCCGGTTGTACGGCTCGTTCGTCGAGCATCTCGGCCGCTGTGTCTACCAGGGCATCTTCGAACCGGGCCATCCGTCGGCGGACGAGAACGGCTTCCGGCGGGACGTGGCCGAGCTGGTCCGGGGCCTCGACGTGCCGATCATCCGCTACCCGGGCGGCAACTTCGTCTCGGCGTACAACTGGGAGGACGGCATAGGCCCGGTCCGCGACCGGCCGGCCCGCATCGACCTCGCGTGGCGGTCGATCGAGACCAACCACGTCGGCCTCGACGAGTTCCAGCGGTGGGCCGCCGCGGTGAACGCCGAGACGATGATGGCGGTCAACCTGGGCACCCGCGGCATCGACGAGGCACGGGCCATCGTGGAGTACTGCAACCATCCCTCGGGCACGGCCTGGTCGGACCGGCGCCGGGCCAACGGGGCGGCCGAGCCGTACGGGATCAAGGTGTGGTGTCTCGGCAACGAGATGGACGGGCCTTGGCAGATCGGGCACAAGACCGCTGGGGAGTACGGGCGGCTCGCGGCCGAGGCGGGCAAGGCCATGCGGCTCGTCGACCCAGGCGTCGAGCTCGTCGTCTCCGGCAGTTCCAACAGCCGGATGCCGACCTTCGGCACCTGGGAACGGATCGCGCTGACCGAGGCCTACGACACGGTCGACCACATCTCCATGCACAGCTACTACCAGCAGCACGGCGACGACCGGGACAGTTTCCTGGCCGCCGCGGTCGACATGGACCAGTTCATCGACGCCATCGTGGCCACGGCCGACCACGTCCGGGCGACCGGGCGGCACGCCAAGCGGCTCACCATCGCGTTCGACGAGTGGAACGTCTGGTATCAGAGCCGCTTCCCCGGCGAGGAGAACCTGCCCATCGCCGAGGCGCCGCCGCTGCTGGAGGACGTCTACTCGGTCACCGACGCCGTCGTCGTCGGCAACCTGCTGATCAGCCTTCTGCGGCACGCCGACCGGGTCCGGATCGGCTGTCAGGCTCAGCTGGTCAACGTCATCGCGCCGATCATGACGGTGCCGGGCGGACCGGCCTGGCGGCAGACCATCTATCACCCGTACGCCCTCACCTCGCGCTACGGGCGCGGCACCGTCCTGCGGGTCGAGGCACGCTCACCGGCGCACGACACGTCCGCCCACGGCGAGGTCGCGCTGCTCGACGCGGTGGCCGTGCTTCGGGACGACGGCGGGCTGGTCGTGTTCGCGGTCAACCGCGACCAGCACGAGGAGATGGCCGTCGACATCGACCTGCGGTCGCTGCCGCGGCTGGTCGCCGGTGAGCACGTCGCCATCGCCGACGCGGACCCGGACGCGGTGAACGACCAGCACAACCCGGAACGGGTCACCCCGCGCCGGCTCGGCGACGCGAAGGCCGACGGCGGCCGCCTGACGGTGGTGCTGCCGCCGCTGTCCTGGAACATGATCCGCCTGACCGTCTGATGTCTCACCCGGCCAGGTCCACGTCGGCGGCTCTCCAGCTCTCGCGCCGGCTCAGGCAGCGTGCGGTCGCGACGAGCGTGCTGACCGCGTCCGGCACGTCATGCGCCCGCCACAGCAACGACCAGGGATAACGCGGCGTCGGCTGGACCAGCGGGCGCCACCGGACGTCGCCCGCCGGTACCGCCGATTCCGGCACCACCATCGAGCAGCAGCCCCGCGCCACGAGGTCGGCGCCCGCCCGCAACCCCTGCACACTGCCGCGGAACCGGTTCGGGAAGAAACCCGAGGAACGGCACAGCTCGGTCAGGAACCGCACCGACTCGGGCGCCTGTCTCTCGTCGGGCAGCAGCAGAGGCTCGCCGGCCAGCAGCGACACCGGCACGGCGGCGCGCCCGGCGAGCCGATGGCCGTCGGCCACCAGGATCCCCAGGGGATCGAGCCGGAACAGCTCGGTCGCGATCTCGGGCGGGACGGCGGAGGCCCGCCCGACGCCGGCGTCGAGACTTCCGTCGAGCAGGCCCCGGCACTGCTCGGGCACGCCGGCGTGCACCAGGTGGACCTCCACTTCGGGGTGCCGCGTGAAGAGCTGGTGCAGCACCGGGCGTACGGCCTCGTAACCCTCGTCCAGGACACCGATGCGCAGCACCGGGCCGGTGTCCGCGGCGCCGAGCGCGACGGCGGTCGCGCGTTCGACCTGGGAGAGGATCTGCCGTGCCTCCGACAGGAAGCGGGCGCCCGCCTCGGTCAGCTCGATGTGCCGGGTGTTGCGAACGACGAGCACGACGCCCAGCGTCCGTTCGAGGCGCTGCACCTGGTGACTCAGCGCCGACTGCACGATGTGCTCGCGGGCGGCGGCGCGGCCGAAGTGCAGCTCCTCGGCCAGGGTGACGAAGTAGCGCAGTTGCCGCAACTCCATGCGAGGACTGCCGCCGCGGGCCGCGACGGGCCGTGGCGCACCGCTCGGATCGTGTAGCCGTGTCACCGCACTGACCTCTCGCCGGTCCCGTGAACGTTAACAGCGCGCTTCGCCGCGATGCCTTAGATGTTAAGCGCACTCCTGCCGCCACGCTCAGCGATCATGAGGCCGCCTCAGCTCTGCTGCTCGGTGCTCCAGAGCTGCCACACCGTGGTGCGCACCGAACGAGGCTGCTCGAGCACGACGCGGATCGCGTGCGCGACGTCCTCCGGGCGCAGGTAGGCGTCGAGGTCCGGGGAGCCCTCGGTGCGGCCGGCGCCGATGGCGAACTCGGTGGCTGTTCCGGCCGGGCAGATCAGGGTGACGCGGGTGCCCTCGGCCCGCAGTTCGCGGTCGAGGGAGCCGGCCAGCCCGACCTGGGCGTGCTTGGTGCCGGCGTAGACGGCCTCGTCGGCGCCGCCGCGGAAGCCCGCCACCGAGGAGACGATGATGATGTCACCGCCACCGTCCTGCGATCGGAACTGCTTGACGGCTGAGCGCACGCTCCAGACCGTACCCAGGTAGTTAATCTCGACCATCTCGGTCAGGGTGTCGTCGTCGAGGTCGAGGATGCCGCCGTACGCGCCGATGCCCGCGTTGGCGACCATCGTGTCGAGCCGGCCCCACTTGTCGACGGCGGCCTTGACCAGGGCGTCGTTCAGACCGGGATCACGGACGTCACCGACGACGGGCACGACCTTGTCCTCGCCGAGGTCACTGACGATCTTGGCGAGACGGTCCTCCCGGCGAGCCGACACGGCGACCCGCGCGCCGGCACCGACCAGCGAGTAGGCGCAGGCCGCGCCGATGCCGGCGCTGGCGCCCGTGATCGCGACGACGGTGCCGTCCAAGGAACGGGTGATGGCATGAGACATGAGGGGCTCTCCCGGCTGAGATAGTGATCTTGTCAACCTCTGCTTACCCAGCCTCGGCCGAAGTACGACTACAGACGCCGATCGCCGACGGCGGCAGTGGTGCCGGCGTTGTTAAGGTGGCTGCCGTGACGGCGCCGCGGCTCGGTGCCTGGATTTCGTAGCGAGGTGACAACGGTGCCGACCGGCGCTAGGCGGGCCCGTGAACGCGCGAGCACGCGCGAACGGATCATCGAGGCCGCGTTGCACGTCCTGGAGAGCGAAGGCCCCTCGGCGCTGACCATGCGGCGCATCGCCACCGATGTCGAGTACACCGCGCCCGTCGTCTACCAGCATTTCGCCAACAAGGACGCGCTCGTGCTCGAGCTGGTCGCCCACGGCCACCGCCTGATGATGGCCGAGCTCGGGCAGGCCGCCGGCGAACCGGACATCGACCGGCGCATGATGCAGCTCGCGTCCGAGTACGTCCGGTTCGCCGGTGAACACCCGTACCTTTACCAGGTCATGAACGGCAATGCCGTCGATGCGGAGGAACGCCGGCGAGCGGCGGCGCCCGCCATCGCCGTCCTCAAGGAACTGCTGAGCACCTGGTCGGACACTCACGCCGTGGTCCTGGCCGATTTCGACGAGGCCTGCGACATCATCTGGGGCACGTTGTACGGCATGGCCTCACTCGGCGCCCTCGGCCACGAGCGCGCCCGGCGGCTCGCCCAGCAGGCGTTGCGCACGTTGCTCCTGGGCTGGCGGACCGGCCTGCCGTCGAGCGTGTAGGTGCGGGGTCATCCGGCGGCGGGGGTCCAGTCCGCGGGCAGGCCGGAATCGCTCAAGATCTCACCCCGGTTGTAGTAGTCGTCGCTCGACCGGATCAGGTCGCCGCGCAACCGCAGCACGGTCACGGCCGGCACCGCGAACGGACGAGGCGCGCCGGCGATGTGGCCGCTGAACACTCCCTCGACCACGACTTCGTCGCGCCCGCGGAACCCGCCCGTCACCTCGAAGCCGAAGTCGTCGATGAGCTGATGGGAGCCGGTCTCCCACTCCGCAACCCCTTCGCGACCACGGAACACCAGGGTGAGAGCGCGGTCGGTGTAGACGGCGTCCTTGGTGTACAGACGAGCGAGATCGCGGGTGTCGGTGGTCACCCAGGCGGCGGCCCAGCGCCGCCCGATCGCCGGCACGTCATCCCTTTCCCGGCTCATCCGCGCATGCTCGGCGACCGACCGTGCGCCGGCCGTCGGGGTCTGCTCCTTCGGCGACGCCGCCGAGGGAGCAGCGATGCCCGCGACGACAGCCGCTGCGGCGACGAAGGCCGATACGAAGGTACGTGTGCGCATGGAAGTCCCCTTGATTCCTAACGTTGTTAGATCTTCTAACGACGTTAGGTTAGGTGCGGCTCCACAGTGGCGTCAAGGCGGTATGCGTACCCTTCAAGCGTTCTTGCGGCGCGCCGTGGCCAGCGCGCGCTCCAAGGCCTCCAAAGCCTTGCGCAGGCCGTCTTCATCGTCCTGGCCGAGTGTCGCGACGGTCAGCGCCTCGAGTTGTTCCCAGATCTCGGCGAGGCGGGGTTGCAGTGCTCGGCCGGCGGGTGTGAGCGAGACGATCATCGCTCGTTTGTCCCGTTCGTCCGGGCGCCGGTTCACCAGGCCGGCGTCCTGCATGCGCCGGATGCTGCGGGACAGGGTGGAGTGGTCGAGCCCGATCGACTGTTGCAGGCTCGTCTGGATCTGGTCGTCCTGATCGAAGAGCCGCATGAGGATCAACTCCTGCCCGGGGTAGAGGTCGAGCGTCAGCAGCCGCTCGGCGACCACGCCGTGCAGGGTCCGCGCCAAGGCGAGCAGGCTCAACGTCAGCGGCGCCCGTTGCAGCAGGCTCGGCTTGTCGGCCAGCAGCCTCGACAGGTCTTCGGACATGGCCTCCTCTTTCGTGCCGGTGAAGGCGGTGTGACGGCGAGCACGTTGAGTTACGTGGCTAGCCAACAAATACTGTGGCTAGCCACATAACTCCGAGGAGCGTACTCGATGAAAGCGATCCAGATGAGCGCGACCGGCGGCCCGGACGTCCTCGAACAGGTCGACCTGCCGGTTCCGCGTCCCGCCGAGGGTGAAGTGCTGATCCGCGTGGAAGCGGCCGGCGTCAACTTCATGGACCTCATGCGGCGTAAGGGAATGCCGTTCGACATCCCGACGCCGCTGCCGTTCGTCCCGGGCGCTGAGGTTGCCGGCACCGTCACCGTGCTCGGCGACGGCGTGCGGAACCTCGCGGTGGGCGACCGGGTCTTCGGGCTGTCCGGAGTCCTGGCGAACGGAGGCTGGGCCGAGTACACCACGGCGAACGCGGCCGGCCTGTTCCCGATCCCGCCGGGCATGAGCGCACAGCGAGCGGCCGGCCTGACCGTGGTCGGCGTGGCCGCCGCCGTCATGCTGATCGAGGCGGCCAAGCTCACCGAGGGCGAGACGGTGTTCGTGCCGGCGGCCGCGGGCGGCCTGGGTGGCTTCGCCGTGCAGATCGCCAAAGCGCTCGGCGCCACCGTCATCGCCGGAGCGGGCACCGAGGAGAAGCGGCGGATCGCCCTCGAGTTGGGCGCCGATCACGCGGTGGACTACCGCGGGGACGGCTGGCCGCGGAAGGTTGAGCAGATCACCGGCGGCGGGGGCGTCGATGTGGCGCTGGAGGCAGTGGGACCGCGGCACCTGAGTGAGACGATCTCGATCCTGGCCCCGTTCGGCCGGCTGATCTCGTACGGCAGCCTCGCCGGCTACGACGACACCATCGATCCGGCCGCCCTGGTCAGCGTGCTCTACAACCCCGCGCCGGCGCAGACGCTGACCGGGTTCAACGTCACGCACTGGCTGACCCGGCGCCCACAGGCCGCGTCCGCCGCCGCCGGCCGGCTACTGACCTGGCTCGCCGAGGGCGAGCTGACCGGGCCCCGCATCACCAGCCGGCCGCTCGCCGCGGCGGCGGGGGCGCTGTCGCTGCTCGAGAACGGCGAGAACATCGGCAAGGTCGTCCTCATCCCCTGACCGCCCGAACCGTCTGCTCGTGGCCGCCGGGGCGCCCTCGAGCGCCTCGGTGGCCACGGGTGCCGATCAGCGGCGCGCCCAGACCTGGTTGGCGGCTCCCGTGCAGGTCCAGAGCAGCACCGCGGTGCCGTTGGCGGTCAGGTTGCGGTCGACATCGAGACACAAGCCCGACTGGTTGCCGCGGATGGTGCCGTTGGCCTGTGAGGTCCACTGCTGGTTGGCGCCGCCGTTGCAGTCCCAGATCTGGACCTTGGCGCCGGCGGTCGCGTTGAGGGGTGCGTCGAGACACTTGCCGAGGGCCTGCAGCGTCTGACCGGAGACCGTCCAGCGCTGGTTGGCCCCGGTGCCGCAGTCCCAGATGACCGGCTGGGTGCCGTTGGCGGTGGCGCTGTTCGGAACGTCCAGGCACCGCCCGGACGAGGAACTGACCAGGGTGGTCGCCGTCGGGGTGGTCGTGCCACCGCCGCCGACCCGCAGGACCACCGTCCCATGGGCGGGCACGGAGGCGCTGATGGTCCCCGAGGTGGTGGTGACCGCGCCGCTCCACGCGTCGGTGAGGGTGAACGAACTGCCGGACTTGCCGATCGCGGCGGCGCTGGTCGTCATGGTCGCGGTGCTGGAGCCGGGGTTGTAGAGCGCCACCGCCACGTCGCCGTTGGCAAGTGGCTTGGCCAGCACCCGGCGGCCGTTGTCGTTGGCGACCTGGGCGCCTTGACGGCCGAGGCTGTCCTGGTTGATGGCGATCAGCCGGCTGTTCTTGAGGATCGTGGAGGTCGCGCTGTCCATGGACCGGACGTCGTTGCCGGCGATCAGCGGTGCCGCCATGACCGCCCACATGGCGAAGTGCGTACGCATCTCGGTGTCGGTCATGCCGCCCCGGCCGACGACCATCATGTCCGGGTCGGTGAAGCCACCGGGGCCGGCGTACCCGGCCAGGGGCACGGTGACGTCGATGATGTTCTTGACGCCCATCGGGTAGCCGTTGGTGTTGCCGGTGTCCCACCGGTTGATGATGTCCTCGGTGGTGCGCCACATGTTGGCCACGTCGGACCAGTTGCGCTGGGGGCCGGTGCAGCAGTGGAAACTGTTGGAGTTGATGCTCAGCACGATGGGCCGTCCGGTGGCCCGCAGCGCGTCGCGCATCTTGGCGAAGGTGGCGACCTGGTCGTTGATGGTCCCGCTGCCGTTGCAGTAGTCGTACTTGAGGAAGTCGACTCCCCAGGCCGCGAACTGGTTGGCGTCCTGCACCTCGTGCCCCAGGCTGCCGGTCGCGCCGGGGTAGCCGCCGGTGGACTGCGCGCAGGTCTTGGCCCCGGGCACCTGATAGATGCCGAACTTCAGCCCGCGGGCGTGCAGGTAGTCGCCGAGCGCTCGCATGCCCGAGGGGAATCGGGACGGGTTCGCCTGGAGGTTGCCCGCGCCGTCGCGGTTGGGGTCGAACCAGCAGTCGTCCACCACCACGTACTGGTAGCCGAGATCCCGCATCCCGTTGGACACCAGGGCGTCGGCGGTCTGTTTGATCAGCGTCTCGTTGATGTTGCACCCGAAGGTGTTCCAGGTGTTCCAGCCCATCGGCGGGGTGCGGGCCACACCGTTCTCCAGAGCCCGCGCCGGCCGTGGCCCGGCGGCTCCGAGCCCCACGGCCATCGCGACGGTCATGAGGGCTGCCAGCAGAATGCCCCTCCACCGGGCAGGTTCAGATCGATGCACCTTCACTCCTTCGCCGGGTTCCCCAGGTCGGGCCGCCCTGAGGTATTGAGGTTCAGCTATGTTAACCTTCACAACTCACAGGCGACTCGAGGAAACGCGGCGTTTACTTTTCGGCATGAGTGAAGCGTGAGCGCAGGTGAACGGCCAGAAAGCGTTACGCGGCAACGCTTCGGCCGGTCTGGCAATCAGGCGAGGACCTGGCGGGTCCGGTCACCGGCCCAGGCGGCTTCGAGGATCGCGGTCAGGCTGGCGGTGTCGGTCGGGCCCGGATGGTTCTGAATCAGGCGGGTGACGCCGCCGGCCATCTCCGCGAAGCGGGGAAGGTCGGCGCGGGCCACCCCGATGTCCGCCAGCGTGCGCGGGATGCCGATGTCGGCCAGAAGCTCGTCGAGCCAGACGAGGAACGCGCCGGCGGCCTCGGCGTCCGAGGCGCCGCCGACGTCGAGCCCGCACACCCGGGCCAGGACGGCCAGCCGGTCGCTGATGGCCTCCCCCGCCGCGTCGAGCGCATAGGGCAGGAGCAGCCCGACGCCCAGCCCGTGCGGCGTGTGCGTGGCGGCCCCGATGGGGTACTGGAGGGCGTGCGGGGCCGCGTTGCCCGCGTGGGAGAACGCGAGCCCGGCCAGCATCGATCCGTAGGACATGTCCGCACGCGCCTCCGTGTCGCCTCCGTCCCGGACGGCACGGCGCAAGCTTCTCGCGATACGCCCCGCGGCCCGCAGCGCGTAGTGGTCGGTGATCGGGTTGCGGCCGAGGAACACCTGCTCCACCGGGTCGCGCGGCCCGTGGGGCCGGGGTCGCGCGGTGTAGCTCTCCACCGCGTGACAGAAAGCGTCGATGCCGGAGTGGGCGGTGACGGTCGCCGGGCAGGTGTACGTGAGCTCGGGGTCGACGATGGCGAAGTCGGGCACGATGTGGACGCTGGACACCCCCACCTTCAGCACGCGGTCCGGGTCGGTCAGCACCGAGACCGGTGTGAGCTCGGAGCCGGTGCCCGAGGTCGTCGGCACCGCGACGAGCGGGATCGTCGGCCCCGGCACCTTCGACTCGCCGTAGAAGTCGCGCGGCGACCCGCCGTGGCGGCGGATGACACCGACGATCTTGGCAAGGTCGATCACCGTGCCACCGCCGACGGCCAGGATGACGTCGGCGTTCACCTCGGCGGCGGCCGCGACGGCCCGGGAGACGTCCTCGAGCGGCACGTCGGGGGTCGCGTCGGAGAAGACCCTGACGAGCTCGACCCTCTCCCGTACGGCGGCCACGATCCCGGCCACGCCCGGCTGGCCCAGAAGCACCCGGTCGGTCACGATCAGGGCTCGCGAGCCGCACTCGGCCACCACTCGCGGGATGTTCTGCGCGACCCCCTCCCCCACTATCAGATGGCGTGGTCCGCGGACGGTCTCCAGCATGTCAGTCCCCTCCGGTCACGGTAGGTCGATCGCCGCGTAGGTGAGCTCGAGGTACTCGAGGAGGCCCTCGTGCGACCCCTCCTTGCCGATCCCGGACTGCTTCACGCCGCCGAACGGAGCCGACGGGTCCGATATCAGGCCACGATTGACGCCGAGCATCCCCGTGTCGAGGCCCTCGGTGAACCGCAGGGCCCGCCGGAGGTCACGCGTGAAGACGTATCCGACCAGGCCGTACTCGGTGTCGTTGGCCTTCGCCATCACCTCGTCGTCGGACGTGAACGAGATGATCGGCGCCACCGGGCCGAAGATCTCCGCCCTCAGCATCCGCGCCTGCTCGGGCACGTCGACCAGGACGGTGGGCGGGTAGAAGTGGCCCGGCCCGCCCGGGCGCTCGCCGCCCACCAGGACCCGGGCGCCACGGCCGACCGCGTCGGTGACGAGCTCGTCGATCCTGTCGACAGCGGCCTCATCGATCAGCGCACCGACGTTCACGCCGTCGTCGAGGCCATGGCCCATCGACAGCGCGCCCATCCGTTCGGCGAAGCGCGCCGTGAACTCCTCCCGCACCGGCTCCTCGACGTAGATCCGGTTGGCCGCGATGCAGGACTCCCCGATGTTGCGCATCTTGGCCACCATGGCGCCGTCGACCGCGACGTCCAGGTCGGCGTCGGCACACACGATCAAGGCCGCGTTGCCGCCGAGCTCCATCGAGGTGCGCAGCACGGTGTCCGATGCCTGTCGCAGCAGCACGCGCCCGACCTCGGTCGACCCGGTGAACGAGAGCTTGCGGGTCCGGGGGTCGGCCAGCAGCGCCGAGACCACCTCGCCGGCCCGTCTGGTGGTCACCACGTTGACGACGCCCGGGGGAACGCCGGCCTCCTGCATGATGCGGGCCAGCAACAGCATGGTCAGCGGCGTCAGCGCGGCCGGCTTGGTGATCGTCGTGCAGCCCGCGGCCAGCGCCGGAGCGATCTTGCGGGCGCCCATGGCCAGCGGGAAGTTCCAGGGCGTCACGAAGACGCACGGCCCGACCGGCTTCGGCACCGTGAGGATGCGATATCCGCCGTTGGGAGCGGTGCTGTAGCGCCCCTCGACGCGTACGGCCTCCTCGGCGAACCAGCGGAAGAACTCGGCGCCGTACGCCACCTCGGCCCGAGCCTCGGCCAGCGGCTTGCCCATCTCCAGTGTTATCAGCCGGGCGACCTCCTCGGACCGGTCGATCAGCGCCCGGTACGTCGCGGTCAACAGCTCGGAGCGTTTCCGCGGCGGGGTCGCCGCCCACGCCGGCATGGCCTCGGCCGCCGCGTCCAGAGCGGCGAGCCCGTCGGCGACACCCGCGTCCGCCACCGCGGCGATGGTCTTGCCGGTGGCCGGGTCCTCGACGTCGAAGGTGGCGCCGCCGGTGGCGTCGCGCCAGTCATCACCGATCCGGAGCCGCCGGTGCTCGGGAGCCAGAATGTTCACGCGATCACCGCCCGGCCTGCGACAGCGACAACCCGGTGCCGGCGTCGAACAGGTGTGCCCGGTCCAGGTCGACCGTGACCTGCAGTCGCTCGCCCGGCGTACCGGTGATGGTGGGCCGCGCCTTGACCTTGAGGATTTCCGTGCCCACGCGGACGTCGACCACGGTCCGATCGCCGAGCGGCTCCAGCCCGTAGACCTCTCCCGGCAACGACGCGTCTCCGCGCTGCTCGACGGACAGATCCTCCGCGCGCAGGCCGAGCATCAGCGCACGACCGTCCTCGGCCGTGGTCCAGCGGGGCCGGGGCAGTGTCCAGCCGTCCGCACCGACCAGACGGTCACCCTCGGCGTGGCAGGCGAGCAGGCTGATCGGCGGGCTCCCGACGAAGCCGGCGACCCACTGGTTGGCGGGACGCTCGTAGACCTCGGTCGGCGTTCCGACCTGTTGCACTTTCCCCTCCTTGAGGACCGCGACCTGATCGGCCATGGACAGGGCCTCGACCTGGTCGTTGGTTACGTAGACGAAGGTCGCTCCGAGGCTGCGGTGGATGCGGGTGAGCTCGGTGCGCATCTCGACGCGGAGCTTGAGGTCGAGGTTGGTCAGCGGCTCGTCCATGAGGAACGCGCGCGGGCTGCGGACCAGCGCCCGGGCCAGGGCGACACGCTGCATCTCACCGCCCGACAACTGCGCGGGACGGCGCTGCAGCAGACGTTCGATGTGCAGCAGGCTCGCGACCCGGTCGACGGCCGCGGCGATCTCGCTCGACGAGCTGCGGCGCGCCCGCAGCGGCGAGGCGATGTTCTCGTACGCCGTGCGCCGCGGGTAGAGGGCGTAGCTCTGGAAGACCATGGCCAGGTCACGCTCGGCCGGAGTGTCGGCGGTCGCGTCCCGGCCGTCCAGACGCACCGACCCGGCGTCGAGCTTCTCGAGGCCGGCGATCGCGCGCAGGGTCGTGGTCTTGCCCGCCCCGGAGGGGCCGAGCACGACGAAGAACGCACCGTTCGGGACGTCCAGCGTCACCCCGTCCAGGGCCTGGACCTTGCCGAAGGACTTGCGCAGCCCGTGCGCGGCCACGGTTCCCATCAGGCCACCAGCTCTTCCGTGCTCACGTCGTAGACCGCCGGGGCCCCGCCGGTGTGCCGCAGCCCGACCTTGGCGTCGGCGTCGAAACGCACGGTCGAGGGCATCCGGACCCGTACGTCGTGCTGACCGCCGTGGTCGACCACGTAGATGATTTCGTCGCCCAGCCACTCGGCCGAGACGACCCGGGCCGGTACCGAGCTCTCCGCTCCTGGTTCGGCGACTTCCAGCGCCTCCGGCCGGACCCCCACGACCAGGCGACGGTCGCGGGGCAGGCCCGGCGGGGGTGTGAGGGCCAGACCACCCTGGCCGCGCAGCTTCCCGTCGGCCACCTCCACCTCGATCAGGTTCATCGGAGGGGAGCCGATGAAGGCGGCGCAGAACAGACTCGCCGGACGGTCGTAGACCTCCAGCGGCGTGCCGATCTGCTCGACGCGGCCCTTGTTGAGGATGGCGATCCGGTGACCGAGCGACATCGCCTCGACCTGGTCGTGGGTGACGTAGACCATCGTCGTCCCCAATTCACCCTGCAAGTGCTTGATCTCCGTACGCATCTCCGCCCTCAGCTCGGCGTCCAGATTGGTCAGCGGCTCGTCCATGAGGAAGGCGCGCGGTCGCCGCACCAGGGCGCGAGCCAGCGCGACGCGCTGCTGCTCCCCGCCGGACAGTTGACGCGGTCGCCGGTCCAGGAGCGGGCCGAGCCGCATCAGCCGGGCGGCCTCGTCCACCCGCGCTCGCACCTCGGCCTTGGGCAGCCCTTCGGCCCGCAGCGGGAACGCCAGATTGTCGCGGGTTCGCAGATGCGGGTAGAGGGCGTAGAACTGGAACACCATGGCGATGTCGCGCTCGGCCGGCGGCAGGTCGTTGACCAGCGTGTCGCCGATGTGGATGTCGCCGGTCGTCTGCCTCTCCAGGCCGGCGATGGCCCGCAACGTGGTCGTCTTGCCGCACCCCGACGGGCCGAGCATCACGAACAGCTCGCCGTCGCGGATGGACAGATCCACGTGCTCGACCGCGACCGTCCCGTCCGGGTAGCGCTTGTGCAGCGCGGTCACCTCGATGCCGGCCATCAGCGCCGCACCGCCCCGAGCGTCACGCCGGCGACGAGGTGCTTGCGCACCAGATAGGCGAAGATGAGCACCGGCAGGGCGAACACCACGGACGAGGCGGCCACCAGTCCCCAGTCCACTGTGGTGCCGCCGATGAGGCCGGCGATGGCCGGTGGCGCCGTCCGCACCTCGTCGCTCGAGGTGAGGAAGATGGCGAACACGAACTCGTTCCACGAGAAGATGAGCGCGAAGACCGCCGTCGCGGCGATGCCCGGCACGAGCAGGGGAAGGGTGAACTTCCGGAACGCCTGCAAGCGGGTGTAGCCGTCGAGCATGGCGGCGTCCTCGTACTCGGCGGGCACCTCGTCGACGAAGCCCTTCATCATCCAGATCGTGAACGGGACGTTGAACGCGGTGTAGATGAGGATCAGGCCGAGCGCGCTGTCGATGAGCCCGATGTAGCGGTACATGAGGAAGATCGGGATCACGACCACCACGGGCGGCATGAAGCGGGTGGACAGGATGAAGAACAGCTGATCCTTCTTGGCCTTCAGGGTGAAGCGTGAATAGGCCCAGGCGGCCGGAACCCCCAGCACGGTCGCCAGCACCGTGGAGGCCCCGGCCACGATCACGGAGTTGAGGAACGAGACGGACAGGCCGGACGAGACGAACACGTCGCGGTAATGGTCCAGGGTGACGTCGAAGTCGAAGAACTTCGCCGGCACGGCGTAGACGTCCCGGTTCTCCTTGATCGAGGTCTCGATCATCCACAGCACCGGGAACAACATGACGACGGCCAGCACGGTCAGCAGCGCGACCTCGACGATGGCGCGGCCCCGGCCGCTGCGCCGCCGCGTGGGGGGCGCGTGCTTCGGGACCGGACCGGCGGACACGGCCTCGTCGACGGAGACGGCCATCAGTCCTCCTTGAGCTTGTTCAGGTAGCGCAGGTAGAGCTGCGTGAGGACGATCACGACGAGAACCATGAGAATCCCGTACGCCGAAGCCGTTCCGGTGTTGAAGCCCAGGAACGCGACCTTGTAGACGTGGAACGACAACGTCTCGGTGGAGACCCCAGGTCCTCCGCTCGTGAGGATGTAGACGAGGTCGAACAGCCGGAAGGCCTCGATCGCCCTGAACAGCACGGCGATGAGCAGCAGCGGCCACACCAGCGGAAGAGTGATGGTGCGGAACCGGAACCACTCGGACGCCCGGTCGATCGACGCGGCCTCGTAGAGGTATTTGGGGACCGCGGTGAGGCCGGCCAGCGCGATGAGCATGATGAACGGCGTCCACTGCCAGGTGTCGACCACGATCAGGGAGAGCAGCGCCGTCCGCTGCCGGGTGAGCCACTCCACCTGACCCAGGCCGAGCGAGCCGAGCATGCTGTTCACCACGCCGAACTGCGCGTCGAGCATGAAACGCCAGAACAGCCCGACCACGACCGGCGACAACATCATCGGAACCAGGAACAGCGTGGTCAGCAGTCCCCGCCCGCGGGTGCGCCGGGAGATCAGATAGGCGATGGTGAAGCCGAGCGCGGTCTGCAGGCCGACCGCGCCGACCACGTACACCAGCGTCGTCAGGGCCCGCAGGTGGACCTGGGCCGAGGTCAGGATGGCGGTGTAGTTCCCGAACCAGACGAAATTGGCGGGACCCCCGCGGGTGGCCGAGTAGTCGGTGAAGGACAGGTACAGCGCCCACAGCAACGGGAACACCGACATGGCGAGCAACAGCAGCAGCGCGGGGGCGATGAAGGCCACGGCGAGCCGGCGGTCGGTCAGCCGGCGGGACCGGCCCGGGGCAGGCGGCTTCGGCGTATCCGCCTGCCCCGGACGGTCGGTCGTCAGCGAGACGGGCTCACTCACAGTCCGCCGCCGCCCTTGCGGTTGCTGGAGTCGAGCACGGCCTGCTGGTCCTTCGCGATGTCGTTGAGCGCGTCCTTCGGGCTCTTCGCGCCGTTGAGGGCCGCGTTGACGTTGGTGTTCTCGATGTCGACGAGGCGTGCGTACTCGGGCACGTTCCACATGTCGCGCATCCGCGGCACCGAGTCGGCGTACACCTTGTTGAACGGCCCGGCGTTGAGGAACTCGGGCGACGCCAGGGCGTCCTTGCGCGATGGCACGCCACCGGCCGCGGCCCACTTCTTCTGGACGTCAGCCTGCTCGAACCACTTCATGAAGCTCAGGGCCTCGGCCTGGTTGGCCGAGGAGGCGTAGGCCGACACGTGCATGCCCATGCCGCCGAGCGGAACCAGGTCAGTCTTCTGCTTCGGCAGGGTGGCGAAGCCCAGCTTGCCGAGGATCTGCTCCCGCGTCTTGCCGAGCGTCGACTGCTTCGGGTCGAGCAGGCCACCGCTCGCGGCGATCCAGTTGAACGCGATGCAGGCCTTGCCCTGGGCGACCGCCGCGTTCACCTCGTCGATGAACCAGTTGCCGGAGCCCTTGGCCGTCAGCGGCTTCATCTTGGTGACCAGGACGTCCATCGCCTCCTGGCCGGCCGCGTCGTTGAGGACCCCTTCGATCTTGCGGTTCTTGGCGTCCCACAGGTTGCCGCCGTAGACGCCGTTGACCGTGTTGTAGGTGACGGCCGCGGCGTCGGAGCCGTTGGCCTGGTGGAAGGCCAGCCCGCTGACGCCGGGGTTGTCGGCCTGGCACTTCTCGGCGGCCGAGATCATCTCGTCCCAGGTCTGCGGCGGCTTGTCGCCGATCAGGTCCTTGCGGTAGATCATCGTCCAGGTGTCGCCGAGCAGCGGCAGCCCGTACAGGCTGGCGTTCTCGTCGCGCTGGCCGGTCTCCGCCTGGGGGAACTGGCCGTACGCGGCCAGCAGGTACGGGTCGTAGGCGTCGACGTCGATGTTGTTCTTGACGAAGTCGGTGAGGTCGAGGATGTTGCCGTTCGTCACCGCCTCGCCGATGTGCTGCGAGTCCAGGATCGCGACGTCGAAGTCGGTCTTGCGCGCGGCGAACTGGGTGAACATCGCGTCGTGCCAGTTCGCGTTCGGCACGGTGTTGACCTTGACGGTCACGTTCGGCCGCTCTTTCTTGTACTCCTCGTTCGCGAAGGCCTCCAGCGCCTGGGCGGGTGGCCACTCGAACCAGATGAAGCTGAGGGTCAGCGGGTCCTTGGTGAGCTCCGGGATGGCCGCCGGCGCCTTGGGGGCGCTCGCCTTCGCGTCGTCGTCCTGGCTGCCGCCGCAAGCCGCCACGGTCGTGGCCACCAGCAGCAGGGCCGCGGACAGTCGTCCTATTCGCTGTGAATGCCGCATATTTGTGCCTGCTTTCTGCCCTCGCCGAGTGATTGGTGCTGAGCTGTCACGGGTACGCCGCGTGATATCGAGCAGGTTTCGGGGTAGGTTCCGCGACGGCGTCGGATGGCGATCACCAGTCGGTTTTCCTATACGATCCGATGTGGGCGTCAGCATGTCGCAGCGTTGTGACTGATGTCAACAGGTTCGTGAAGACGCAAGAAAGGACCTCTCGTCACGATGGACGACGAAGCGACGATCGCGCGGGGCCGAAGGGCCATGACGGACGCCGTGCCGCACGGACGATCCGGTGGCCGGCTCGCCGACGAGGTGTACGACACGCTGCTCGGACAGCTGATGTCGCTACGGATCGAACCCGGCTCCCGCGTCACGATCGACGTCCTGGCGCGAGAGCTGGGTGTCTCGCAGACGCCGATCCGCGACGCCCTGAACCGCATGGAGGCCGAAGGCCTGGTCGTGCGGGTGCCCCATGCCGGATATCGGATTCCGCCCCAGATCACCCGGCATCGGTTCGAGGACATGCTCGAGGTACGGCTGCTGCTCGAGCCGGCCGCGGCGCGCCGGTCCGCCGAGCGGGCCTCCCCGGAGCAGGTGACCGTTCTGCGGCGGATGCTGGCCGAGATGGCCGAGCTGGAGGGGAGCAGCGGGCCCACGGCCTACGGCGCCTTCGGGCTCCGTGACGCCGCTTTTCACGATCTCGTCGCGCTGAGCGCGGAGAACGAGGTCATCCGGGAGGCGCTCGCCCGCCTGCACAGCCACGTGCACCTGTTCCGGCTGCACCACGACACCCAGGTCACCCATCTGGCCATGGACGAGCACGAGCAGGTGGTGGCCGCGATCGCCGCCCGTGACCCGGACGCCGCCGCCTACGCGATGCGCCGGCACATCCTGCGATCCGGCGAGCGCTTCCGGCGACTGTTCGAGGCGACGACGGTAGAGGCTTGACGGGCGGGTGGGGCCGGGGAATATTGACTCCATCGGATCGGATCGGATCGGATTTACCTCACCGTAACCAGATGCGAGGAGAAGCAGGTGCCCAGAGCGCTGCTCCTGACCGGCGACGCCGCCGAGGAGCTCGACACCATGTATCCCTACTACCGCGTGCAGGAGGGCGGCTGGGACGTCGACGTCTCGTCACGGACGATGCGCGACGTGCAGCTGGTCATCCACGAGTTCGACCCCAACTCCGACGCCTACGTCGAGAAGAACGGCCGGAAGCTGCCGGTCGACGTGCCCTGGGCCGAAGTCGACGTCGAGCGTTATGACGCCCTCATCATCCCCGGCGGCCGTGCCCCCGAGTGGATCCGGGTCGACGCCGACGTCCGGCGCATCACCGAGCACTTCTTCGCGCGCAACCTGCCCATCGCCCTGGTGTGCCACGGCGCGCAGGTGCCGGCGGTCTACGGGCTGCTGAAGGGCCGAAAGACGGCATGCTTCCCGCCCATCACCGGCGACATGGAGAACGCGGGCGCGACGGTCATCGACGCTCCCGACGTCGTGGACGGCAACCTCGTCTCCTGCCGGGGCTGGCCCGACATGCCACAGTTCGGCCGGGCCATGATGGAGCTCTTCGCGAAGTCCGTCGACTCCCGGTGACGGCACCTCGGACCGTCGCCGTCGACGGTTCCGCCGTCCACGTCATGGAAAGCGGCACCGGGCCCACGGTGCTGATGCTGCACGGCTCCGGACCCGGCACGACTGGGTCCGGAGCCTGGGCGACGACGGCGCGGGCGCTGGGCACGTCCTGGCGCCTGGTGGCTCCCGATCAGGCGGGGTTCGGCCAGACGCCTCTCCCCGCCGGTTCCCGGGGCGGGCTGCGACTGTGGACGGCGCAGGCCGCGGGCCTGATGGACGCGCTCGGCGCCGAGCGGTACGCGGTGGTGGGTCACTCCATGGGCGGCGCCGTCGCGCTGGCCCTGGCGGCGGCCCGCCCGCGGCAGGTCACCCGCGTCGTGGCGGTCTCGACCATGGGTGCACCCGGTGCGCCGCTGTCCGCCGACCTCGACGCGGTCTGGGCCGCCCCCGCCGGGCGGGACGGGGCACGGGACATGCTGCGTCGCCTCGTCCTCGACCAGGCTCTCGTCACCGATGCGGCCGTCGACGCCCGGGCCGCCGCCATGCGAACGGGGGAAGCCGCGTTCGCCTCGTTGTTCCCTGCACCCCGGGCGCGATGGGCCGACGATCTCACCCTCTCGGCGGCGACGCTGGGCGGGATCCGCGCGCCCGTACTGCTGATTCACGGCGCCGAGGACCGTCTCACCCCACTCCGGACGGCGGCCCTGCCCCTGCTCGACCACCTGGCCGATGTCCGCCTGCACGTCCTCGGCCGGTGCGGGCACGTGCCGGCGATCGAGCACCCGGACGAGTTCCGGCAACTCCTGTCGTGCTTCCTCGACCGGGACCGAGGTCACTGAGACCCGGTCTCCCCGAGGGTCAGGGCGCCGCTCGGGCAGACGAACACGGCGTGCCGCACGTCCTCGTCGAAGGTCTCGTCCCAGGTGACGCGGCGCAGCGTCACCGTGCCGTCCTCGTCGTGCTGGTCGAAGATCTCCGGGGCGGCGCGGACGCACTCGCCCGCGCCGACGCAGAGCTCGTCCTGGATCCGCAGCGCGGGACGGTCCGTCTTCTCCATGGGTCCTCCTCCGGCCGGGCTCACCACGTCACCGGCAACGACTCGACGCCGAACATCGCGGACTGCTGCCGCAGGGCCAGCTCGCCGACCGGCACCGCCAGGCGCAGACCGGGCAGGCGGCAGGCCAGCGCCTCGAACACCACCTGCAACTCCATCCGGGCCAGCTGCACGCCGAGGCATTGATGGGGGCCGAAACCGAAGCCGAGGTGGCGATCGGCGTTCCAGCGGTACGGCTCGAGCGCGTCCGGGTTCGCGAAGACGTCCGGGTCGCGGTTGGCCATCAGCGGCAGCGCGATCAGCCCCTCGCCGGCCCGGATGGTGGTGTCGCCGA
The DNA here is from genome assembly GCF_900215205.1 of Paractinoplanes atraurantiacus. Lineage (GTDB taxonomy): Bacteria > Actinomycetota > Actinomycetes > Mycobacteriales > Micromonosporaceae > Actinoplanes > Actinoplanes atraurantiacus. The sequence continues at coordinate 249,027 of NZ_OBDY01000002.1, read as the reverse complement.
GGACGATCTCCTCGGTCGCCACCCGCGGCACCCACTGGGCGATGGAGATGTAGCGCAGCAGCTCCTCGGCCACGTTCGGAGTCACGCCCGGGTCGGCCCGCACGGCCTCGGCGACGTGCGGGTGCTCGATCAGGGCCAGCGCGCCCAGCGTGATCATGCTGGCGGTGGTCTCGTGCCCGGCCACCAACAGCAGCAGGACCATGGCCGCGAGCTGCCGGCGGTCCAGGCTGTCGTCGTGGTCGAAATTCTCGATCAGGGCCGACAGGAGATCGTCGCCGGGCTCGTCCCGCTTGGCGACGGCCAGCTTCTCGACGTACGCCTGAAGCCGCATCACCGCGGCCAGGAACGACTCCCGGCCGTGCTCGGGTCCCCGCGTGAGGGTGTCGCTCAGCTGCTGGAAACTCGCCCGGTCGGTGTACGGAACGCCGAGGATGTGGCAGATCACCTGGGTCGGCAGGGGCAGCGCGATCATGGTGGCCAGGTCGGCCGGCTGGTCGCCGGCGAGCATGCCGTCGATCAGCTCGTCGACGATCCGCTCCAGGCGGGGACGCATCCGGGCCACCTGGGCCACCGAGAAGTCGGCCGCCACGAGCCGGCGGTAGCGGCGGTGGTCCGCCCCGTCCATCCGGAAGAAGGACAGGGCGTTCGAGGTGGACGCGGTGCCGGCCCGCACCATCGGGAAGCCGGGGTGCGCGCCGTCCGCGCTCACCGGGCCGGTCAGCACCGCGCGGACGTCTTCGTACCGGCCCAGCAGATGGGCCGTACGGCCGGAAGGCAGCAGCACGTGCGGCACCCGGGCGCCGGCGAACATCCGGCGGTAGTCCTCGGGTATGCCCAGCGGTCGCTCCGCCGGGCGCGGCGGCGGGAACCGCTCGGCCGTGAGGGTGGCAGCGCTCATCCTGGTCCTCCTCGGTGATCGCCCCCAGTCTGCGCAGCGCCGACGGCGGCCTGCTGCTCAGTTGTGAGCAGACGACCGTGCCCGGCGGCGGCCGATAATCCGGGCCATGAGCGCTGGCACCGACGTGACCACCGGTCTTCAGGACGCCGTCCGCGACGCCTGGAGCGAGCTGCTCGGCGTGCGCCGGGTCGCCGCCGACGACGACTTCTTCGCCCTGGGCGGCGACTCCGTGCTGCTCGTCCGGCTGGCCCACCGGCTGCGAGCCGACCTGGGCCTCGACATCGCCCCGCACGCGCTGCTGGCCCGGCCGACCCTCGACGGCATGGTGGCGGTCGCGGCCCGCGCGGACACCGCCGGGCCGGACGGCGCCGCGGCGCAACCGCCGGCCGTGGTGTCCCGGCGCCGCCCGCCCACCGGCCCGTGGCAGGGCGAACGCGTACGGCGGGCGTGGGACGGCGACGGCCTCGGCACCGCTCTGTGGACGGTGGGCGTGCGCATCCGGGGAGAGCTCGACGCCGGCCTGCTGGCCGAGGCGCTCACCTGGACCATCCGCCGGCACACGGCCCTGCTCACCTTCTTCCCCGGCGTGCTCGCGCCGCTGACCGCCGAGCTGGCGCTGCCCCGCGAGGTCGAATGCCCGCTCACCGTCGTGGATGCCACCGACTCGCTGGCCGCGGCCGCCCGGGCACACGCCGACCTGTGCGCGCCGTTCGAACTGGCCTCGCCCCCGCTGATCCGGGCCATGCTGGTCCGCGACGGCGCCGCTCACCTGCTCGGCCTGGCCGTCGACGACACCGTGTGCGACGCCGCGTCGATTCCGGCCCTGCTGGCCGACCTGGCCACAGTGCACCGCCGCCTTGCCGCCGGCGACGACCCGGACGGGCTGTCCGGGCCGGTCTCCGACTTCACGGCGCTGGCGGCGGCGGAGCGGGAGCGGGCCGGCGACCGGCCGTGGGTGGGCCCACAGCCGCGGCTGAAGATCCCGCCACCCTCCGGCGCGGCGGGTCCGGGGCGGTGGCGCACGACCCGGGCCCCCCGCTCGCTGTCCGTCGAGGAGCTTGTCACGGATCTGCTGATGGCGATCCACCAGGTGAGCGGGGAGGTGCTGCCCAGCCTGCTCGTCGAGCACCCCCGGCGCGACCTGGCCGGGCCGGCCGGGGTCGGCCCGTACGCGGCGCTGACGCCGGTCTGGGCGCCGTGCCCGAGCGGCGACCGCGAGGACGTGGCCCGGCTCGCGGCCTCGGCCCTGCGCGCGGCGCTCGGTCAGGGCCGGCCGCCCGGCCCGCCCGGTCCGCCCTGTCTGGTGGTGCGCATCGCCCCGCCGGTGCCGCCGATCGTGCTCGGCGCGGCCACGACCGAGGTGGCGTGGCTGACCCGTCACGAGCTCGGGCCGTCGGCCGACGTACGGGTGCTCTACCGCCCCGACCCCGGTGAGCTGTCCTGCGAGTACGACACCGCCCGCCACGACCCCGAAACCGTCGGCGCCCTGATGGCCGCCGCGATCGCAGAACGGAGCGCCGGGTGAACGACGGCTATCACGAGCTGAGGATTCCGGGCGACTTCGACCCGCTGGGTGTGGCGCAGGCCGTGCTCGCGGCCGAGCCGTTCACCGATTTCGTGCTCTACGAACGGGACGGGCGGTGGTCGCTGGCCGGGGACCCGATCGGCGAGGTGATCCTGCGGCCGGGCCGGCTGGTGCGGCGCTGGGCCGGCACGGAGACCAGCGCCGTCTGGCGGGACGATCCGTGGGCCGCGCTGCGGGAGGCGTTCGCGGGTCTTCCGGCGCCGGCCTGGCGGGCGTACGGCTTTCTCTGCTTCGAGCTGGCGCTGCCGGAACCCTTTCCGGACGGCGATCGGACGCTGGCGCATCTGGTGGTGCCGCGCACCGAGATCGAGGTGTCGGCGTCGGCGGTGATCGTGCGCAGCCTGGACGAGCCGGTGCTGGGCCTGGTGCGGGAGCTGGTGGCCCAGTCGGGCCCGGTGCGGTGCCGGCCGCCGGCCGCGGTCGAGCTGTCCACCGACGGTGGCGCCGACTACCGCAAGCGGGTCGCCCGGGTGGTGGACGACATCCGCGACGGCGCGCTGCGCAAGGCGGTCCTGTCCCGCTTCGTGCCGATCGGGTTCCCGGTGGACTTCCTCGCGACCTACCTGGGCGGGCGACTGCGCAACTCGCCGGCCCGGTCCTTCCTGCTGCGGCTCGGTGGCTGGCGCGCGGCCGGGTTCAGCCCGGAAACGGTGGCCACCGTCACGGCCGACGGGCGGCTCAGCACGCAGCCGCTGGCCGGCACCCGGGCGTACGGCGAAGGGGAAAGCGCCGACCGTGACCGGCGCACCCAGCTGGAGGCCGACCCGAAGGAGATCTACGAGCACGCCACCTCGGTGAAGCTGGCGTGCGAGGAGATGGCGACGGTGTGCGCGGACGGCACGGTCCGGGTCGACGAGTTCATGTCCGTGCGGCCGCGCGGCACCGTGCAGCATCTGGCCTCCACGGTGACCGGCCGCCTGGCCCCCGGTCGTGACGGCTGGGACGCGCTGGCCGTGCTCTTCCCGGCGGTGACCGTCTCGGGAATCCCGAAGGCACCGGCGTTCGAGCGCATCACCGCGCTCGAGGACCGGCCGCGCGATCTCTACGGCGGCGGCGTGGTGGTGCTCGGCTCGGACGGCTCGATGGACGTGGCCGTGGTGCTGCGCGCGGTGTTCGAGCACGACGGCGAAGCCTGGCTGCGGGCCGGCGCGGGCATCGTCTCGGCCTCCACACCGGACCGCGAGTTCGAGGAGACCTGCGAGAAGCTGCGCAGCGTGTCGCTGAGCGTGGTACGGCGCGACGGCGCCCGCTGAGGGGCGCCGTCGCGGACGTCAGGCCGGCAGCTCGGACAGCCGCCGGCCACGGTCGCCGGCGAACTGGCCCAGCATCCGCCGGATGCGGTTCGACAGGTCCTCGACGGCGGCGGCCGGGTAGCGGTTGGCGTCGTAGAGCACCGACAGCTCGGAGCCGTCCCGGTGGTCCTCCAGCTCCACCTCGACCATGAGCGGCGGCACCGACGCGGGCCGTACCCCGCAATGGCGGCAGCTCAGGCCGGGCAGGTCGAGCTCGGCCCGCCGGATGTGGTTGAGCACCACCCAGGTGCCGGTGCGGGGCTTGCCGTACTCCCCCGGCCGCAGCTCGCGCATGAGGTCGTAGTGGGTGAGCCGCTTGTGCGCCTGGACGCCGGCCGCCGTCTCGCGGATCCGGTCGAGCAGCTCGTCGAGCGTCGGGTCGCCGGACAGGTCGGTGCGGTAGACGACCAGGTTGGAGAACCAGCCGATCACCGCGTCGGTGCCGAACTCGTCGCGGTTGCCGTCCGGCGAGCGGACCGCGATCGCCTCGCCCGCCCCCAGCTGGTGCAGCACCACCGCGATCGCCGCCAGCACCAGCCGGAACCGGGTGCCGCGGGTCTGGCGGCAGGCCCGGTCGAGTCGCTCCAGCAGGTCGGCCGGCAGCACGCCGCCGCACACGGCGGCCCGGGGCGGACCGGCCGGCCGGTCGTTGCCGAACGGCAGCGGCACGTCGACCAGCGGGCCGGCCGGGCCCAGGGCGGACCGCCAGAAACCCAGCTCCGCCTCGAGCGCCGCGCCCCGCAGGCCGGCCGACTCACGGCGGGCGAAGGTGAAGAAGTCCGCGGACGGGTCGTCGTCGGGCGGCGCCATCTCGGCGGCCCGGCCGTACCGCCGGCCGATCTCGGTCACCAGGACGGTGAGCGAGTCCATGTCGGCGACCAAGTGGTCCATGGCCAGGCTGAGCACGTGCGCTTCGTCGTCGACCCGGTAGAGCACGGCCCGCAGCCGGGCCGGTGCGTCGAGCGGGAATACCGTCTCGGTGTCGGCCACCAGCGCCTCGTGCAGGCGCCGGTCGAGGTCGCGGGCGCCGCGCAGGTCCACCACCCGCAGGCCGAGCGGCGGGTGGGCGGCGACCCGGACCCGCCAGCCGTCGCCGTCGGGGTGGTAGGAGGTGCGCAGCGTGGGCTGGTGCCAGACGGTCTGCAGCAGGGCGCGGCGGAGCGCCTCGACGTCCAGCGGACCCTCGATGCGATAGGCGGCCGGCGCGTTGAAGGGCCGCCGGCCGATGCCGCGCCGCCGGGCCGCCTCGGTCCACCGCAGCAACGCGTCCTGCTGCGACGACAACGCCGGTGTGGTGTCGGTCAGCATGTCGATCCCTCCTGCTTCAGAACGTCGGCGAGCCGGCCGACCGTCGGGTACTCGTAGAGGTGATGGGTTCCGAGGCGGGCGGAGAACTGGGCGTTCGTCCGCTCGATCAGCTGTGCCGCGTGCATCGAGGTGCCGCCCAGCTCGAAGAAGTCGTCGCCGCGGCCGACGACCGGCTGGCCCAGCACCTCCGCCCAGACCGCGGCCAGCGCGCGTTCCAGGTCGGTGCGCGGGTGCTCGTACGGCCGGTGCCGGGCCTGGGTGGCGGCGGTGACGACCGACCAGAGCCGCCGCTCGTCCGGGTCGCCGTGCTCGTCGTACGGGATGGCCGGCACCCGGACGACGGAGAGCGTGACGCCGTCGAGCCCGTCCGCCACGGTGGCCCGCAGGTCCTCCTCCTCGATCGGGCCGGGGGCGGCGTAGGCGAGCACCACCTCGAACCGGTCCGGGTCGGCGGTGGCGGTCTCGGTGCGCTCCAGCCCGATCAGCAGGGAGGTCTGGTCACCGGCGAGGGCGGCCAGGAACGCGGCCAGGCCGTGCTCGGCGGCGATGCCGTTCGCGCCCCACGGCGCCCAGGCCAGGCAGTGCACCGGCCGGCCGCGCTCGCGTCCCCAGTGGTCGGCGAAGCCGTCGAGGAAGGCCGCGGCCGACGAGTCGGCCACCGGCCCGCCGAGTGCCCCGTCGACCGAGGAGAACAGCACGAGCGGGGCGTCGGGCCGGTCCTCGAGGATCGCGGCCAGGGCGCGCGTGCCGTGCACTTTGGCCCGATAGGTGTGGGCCAGACCGTCGGCCGACTCGCGCCACACCGTCAGCCCCGCCCCGGGCCGCTCGCCGGCCAGGTGCAGCACGCCGGCCAGGGTCGTGTCCCAGCGGTGCTCGGCACCGCGCACCGCGGCCGCGAGCGCCTCCCGGTCGGCCACGTCGGCCGGCACGTACGCGACCTCGCCGAGCTCGGCCAGGTCCGCCACCCGCTCGGCGACCTCGTCGGCCGGGGTGCGGCCGACCACCAGCAGCCGGGCCTGATAGGCCGCGAGCAGGTAACGGCACAGCTCCGTCCCGATACCGCCGAGACCGCCGGTGACCAGATAGAGACCACCGGCCCGCAACCGGGGCGCGCCGACCAGCTCGTCCGACGGCACCCCGCGCAACTGCGCCACCAGCCGCCGGTCGCCGCGCACCGCCACGACCGGCTCACCGCCGGCCGTTCCGGCCTCCCGCCGCACGGCCCCGGCCGTGACCTCGGCCAGGTCGACCAGGCGCACGGCCGGGGCGTACGCCTCGGCCGCCGCGGAGCGCACCAGACCCGGGAGGGTGGCGACCGCCGGCGACACGGTGTCGCCCGGACCGGTCCAGAGCGCGCCGCGGGTCAGCACCAGCACCTGCCCGGTGGAATCCTCGGGCAGCACCGCGAGCAGCGCCCGCACGGACGGCGCGGCCAGGGCGAGCGCCTCGCCGAAGTCGGCGGCCGGTGCGCCGGCACACCACGCGTGCACGACCATGGCCGGCCCCGGCTCGCCGGGATAGGCCTCGGCCAGCAGCCGCGCGTAGTCGTCCGGCACACCGGGCCGGATCGTGAAGGCGCCCGGCCCGGTGCGGGCGAAGCGGTCGCCGGGCCGCACGGTGGTCAGCGGCCCCGTCGCGGCGGCGGCCACCCGGGCCGCGAGCTCGTCGCCGGGGACGAAGGCGAGCCACGGGCCGGCCGGCGGCTCGGTGACCGGCGCCGCCGCGTCGCGCACCCACACCCGGGTGAAGAACTTCGGCGGCACGGTCGGCGCGGGCGCCGTCGCCGAGGTCATCTCGTAGAGCGCCACGTCGAAGTCACCGGCGTGCAGCGCCTCGAGCAGCCGGGCCCGCTGGATCTTTCCGCTGCGGGTACGCGGGAAGGCGTCCTGCGGCACCGGCACCACCGGGTCGGGCCACAGGCCGAGGTCGCGGGCCAGCGTGGTGCGGATGTCCCGGGCGGTCCGGGCCTGCTCGGCGGGGTCGTCCGACTCGGGCACGAAGAAGATCACGACGCGGTCGGTGCCGCTGGCCGGGTCGGCGTCGCCGCAGGCGGCCACCCAGGTCGGCGAGGTGCCGGGCACGCTCTCCACGATGGTCTCGATGTCGTGGTTGAGGTAGTTGGCGCCGCGCACGATGATGATGTCCTTCTCCCGGCCGGTCAGCACCAGGTGCCCGGCCCAGATGAAGCCGAGGTCGCCGGTGGTGAACCAGCCGTCATCGGTGAACGCGGCCGCGTCGGCCGCGGCGTCGGCCCGGTAACCCGCCATGATGGTCGCGCCGCGCAGCTGGAGCCGGCCGATCCGGCCCTGCGCAACCACGCGGTCGTCGCGGTCGGCGATCCGGATGTCGACGCCCGGCATCGGGCCGCCGAGACCGGCCAGCGTGAGCGCCTCGGGATCGGACGACGGCACCGGGCGTACGTCGTCGTGCAGGAATCGCTTGTCCACGGTGACGGTGCCGTACGCCGGGTCGCCGGCGTCGAGCCGGCCGAAGGTGATACCGGTGCAGGCCTCGGACATGCCGAAGCACGGCCGCAGCGCGGTCGCGGCCAGGCCGTACGGTGCCAGCAGCCGCAGGAAGCGGTGCGCGGTCTGCGGCACCACCGCCTCACCGGCGCTGGCGACGTGCTTGAGCCGCGACAGGTCCCACTCGCGCCCGGCGGCCTCGGCCGCCCGCTCCACCACCAGGTTGAACGCGAAGTTGGCCGACCAGGTGATGGTGGCCCGGTAGCGGTGGGCCCAGTCCAGCCAGCGCAGCGGGGCGGCCAGGAAAGCCTCGGCCGGGGCCTGCACGTGGTCACAGCGCAGGAAGACGCTGCGCAGCACGAACATGACCAGCCCGCCCGCGTGGTCGAGCGGCATCCAGTTCAGCGTCACGTCGTCGCCGTCCAGGCCGTTGGCCTGCGCCGAGGCGCGCTGGGCGGCCATCAGCTCCCGGTGCCGCAGCTGGATGCACTTGGGCACGCCGGTGCTGCCCGAGGTGAGCAGGTGCAGCGCCACATCGCCGGGCCGGGCCGGATGCCAGTCGGTGTCCGGCTCCCGGCCCGCACCCAGCCGATCGACGGTCGCCACCCGCAGGTCGCCGTCGCCCCAGTCGAGGCGAGCGGCGGCGAGCCGCGCCTCGACCTCGTCGTCGGCGAGCACCAGCGGGCGGCCCAGGTTCTCCCACACCCCGCGGACGCGGCGGGTGGCGGCGTTCTCCTCGGTGTAGCGGGCCGAGGTGCCGATCGGTGTGGGCACGAAGCCGCCGAGCACGCAGGCGAACAGCGCCGTCATGAAGGGCCGCGGCCGTTCGATCTGCAGGATCAGCGTGTCCCCGGCGCGGACGCCGGCCGCCCGCAGACCGGCCAGGACCCGCCCGGCGTCGGCCAGCAGGCGCGGATAGGTCTGCCGGTCCTCGGTGTCGTCGGCGGCCAGGTAGACGAAACCCTTGCCGGGCGCGGTCGCCGCGGCGGACCGGAGCGAGTCGCCGAGGGTGGCCGGGTCGCCGGGATCGAAGGTGAGCGGCCCACCGAGCAGGACGGCGGGCGGGCGGTCGCCGGCGACGGCCGGCGGCTCGTCCACCGGCGGGCGGGCGTCGGCGGAGGGTACGGACCGGGCGGCGTCGGTGCGCAGCAGGACGGCGACGTCGGCGACGCCGGGCACGGCCCGCGCCCCATCGGTCAGCTCGGCCAGGATGGCCGATTGCAGACTCTTCCGGGCGGTGGTGGTCACGGTGACCTCCTCGGGGACGGGGGTGGGGTGCGCTCAGCGCGGGAGCAGGTTGCCGGCGATGTCCTCGAGGATCGCCTCGCGGGCATCGGTCAGGAAGAAGTGGCCGCCGGGGAAGGTGCGCAGCGTGAACTCGCCGGTGGTGTGGGCGGCCCAGGCCGCGACGTCGGCCGGGCCGGCCTCGCGGTCGGACTCCCCGGCATATCCGGTCACCGGGCAGGAGAGCGGCTCGCCGGGGGCGAAGCGGTGCGTCTCGAGCAGGGTGAAGTCGGCCCGCAGGGTCGGTTCGAGCAGTTCCATGAGGTGGTCGTCGCCGAGCACCTCGGGCGGCGTGCCGTCGAGGTCGCGCAGCTGCGCGGTGAACTCGCCGGGCGGCAGGGTGTGTATCGGCGCGGCGCGGCGCGGCAGGTCCGGAGCGGCGTGGCCGGAGAGGAACAGCCACGCCGGCTCGGCACCGAGACGGCGCCGGAGGGTGCGCGCCAGCTCGAAGCCGACCATCGCCCCGCCGCTGTGCCCGAACAAGGCGAACGGCACCGAGGCGACGTACGGACGCAGCACCTGGGCGAGGGTCTCGATGAGCGGGCGCATCCGGGTGAACGCGGGCTCGTGGCGGCGGTCCTGCCGGCCGGGCAGCTGCACGGCCAGCACCTCGATCTCCGGCGGCAGCCCGCGCGGCCAGTCGGCGTAGACCGACGCGCCGGCGCCGGCGTACGGGAAGCAGATCAGCCGGACCCGGGGCGCCTGGCGCCGGGCGCGCCGCACGAACGGCGACTCGATCGCGAACGGGGTGGCGGCATGGGCGGTCATATCGGGAGCCTGCCGGTGACCCGCCCGGGGGTCTGCTCAACACTGCGCAGGGTGACCATGTTGGACACGTGCCCGGCCCGCCGATATGGTCGGCCCGGAAAGGGGGCCGGGCGATGGCGACTTATGTGGCGCTGCTGCGGGGCATCAACGTGGCGGGCAACACGCGCGTGAGCATGGACGGGCTGCGCAAGGTCTTCGCCGACCTCGGCCACGAGGACGTCAAGACCTATCTGCAGACCGGCAACATCGTCTTCACCGCCGGCGGCAAGGCCGCGCAGATCGCCGCCGAGCTGGAGAAGAAGGTCGCGGCCGATCTCGGCGTGTCGCCGACCGTGCTGCTGCGCACGGTCGCGGAGATGTCCGCGGTGCTCGACGCGAACCCCTATCTCGACGATGAGTCCGACCACACGAAACTGCACGTCACCTTCCTGGCCGAGAAGCCGGACGCGAAGCACCGCGACGCGCTGACCCGCCCCGACGGAGAGACCGCGGAATTCCAGCTGCGCGGGCGTGAGGTGTTCCTGCACTGCCCGAACGGCTACGGCCGCACCAAGCTGAACAACTCCTTCATCGAGAAAAAGCTCGGCGTGCGCGCCACCACCCGCAACTGGAAGACCGTGGCCAAGCTATGCGAGCTGGCCGGCTGAGCGGCTGCCCGAGCGCACCGCGCGGATCTGCTCGACCAGATAGTGCGCATCCTCCTTCACCCACCAGATCAGGGCGGAGCCGTACGTGTACTGGCACTGCATGCCCAGGAAGTAGAGCCCGGGCGCCGCGCTGACGCCGCGGTCCTGGCGCGGCATGCCGGCCTCGTCCAGGATCGGCACCTTGATCCACGGGTAGCTGGCGCGGAAGCCGGTGGCCCAGACGACCGCGTCCGGCTCGTCCTGCCCGCCGTCCTCGAAGCGGGCCACCCGGCCGTCCATGGCCACCGTGCGGCCGACGAGCCGCAGGTCGTGCTTGCGGGCGAGCTGCTTGAGGCTCTTGCCGATCAGAATGGTCTTCTTGTGCAGCCGGTCCCGCTCACCGATCAGCGGCTTCTTGATCAGCCCGAACTTGTCGCCCCACCAGTGCAGGCCCTTGAACAGGAACTTGCACGGCACGTGGGGCAGCGGCGAGCCCTGCGACAGGGTGACCCGGTGGGTGCGGGACAGGTCGGTGGCGATCTGCGCGCCCGAGTTGGCCGCGCCCACGACCAGCACCGAGCTGCCCGGCACCTGCGACGGGTTGTGGTAGCGGCCGGTGTGCACCTGGAACACGCCCTCGTCGAGGCCCGCCGCGAGCGGTGGCACGTACGGCTCGCGGTACGCCCCGGTCGCGACGATGACCTGACGGGCCTCGTACGGGCCGGTCGAGGTCTCCAGGCGGTATCCGTCGTCGGTGGCGGACAGCGAGGTGACCTTCGTGTTCAGCCGCACCGGCAGACGCCAGTGGCGGGCGTACTCCTCGACGTAGTCGGCCATCTCGTCCTTGGTCGGAAAGCGGCCCTGCCGGCCCGGGAACCGCAGGCCGGGCAGGGCGCAGTACTGGGCGACGGTGAACAGCCGCAGCGCGTCCCACCGCTGGCGCCACGACTCGCCGACGCGTTCGCCCGCGTCGAGGATGACGTGCGGGATGCCGGCCTGGGCCAGGTAGTGCCCGGCGACCAGGCCGCTCTGCCCGCCGCCCACGACGACGACGTCGGCGCGTTCCACCATGTCGGTGTCTCCTCTCAGGTGTTCCGGTGATCAGGCGAGGTCGTACGCGAACGTGACGTCGGCGGCGCCGCCTTCGCCGGAGGTGTATCCGCCCGTGCCGCTCAGGCCCTTCAGGTCGCCGGTACCCGAGCCCGGGATGACCGACCACTCCCCCTTGGCCACACCGCCCTCGAAGACGCCGGTGGTGCGCAGCAGGAAGCTGCCGCTGCGGCCGCCGACGGCGCCGTCGATCCGCTGCACGCCGGCGAACTCGGCGTACGTCTCGCTCGGGTAGGCCATCAGGTACTCGGCGGCGCCGGCCCCCTCGATCACCCCGGTGAACGTGTTGGTGATGCTCGCCTTGGTCAGCTTGGCGCCGCCCTCGATCTCGTCGTACGGCTTCTCGTCCCAGCCGGTGACCTGGTAGGCGCCTGTCTCCTGCGTGCTCATCGTCTTTCCTCCCGCGTGGTCACTTCCTCCGCTCGTGCGCTGGTCACGCTAGCGACGCGCCGATCAGCTGCCTGCTCACAACTGAGCAGCGGCCCGTCCCGCCTCGCCGACAACCTGGAACGGTCGCGACGATCGTGCGGAAGGACGGGACCATGGCCGAGGACGCCGGAGATACGACGCCCGATCTGGCCCGGCGGGCCGCCGCGGAGGACGACCGCCCCGCCCTGATCGTCGACGGCGAGCCCGTGCTCACCGTCGCGGAGTGGATGCGGCTCTCCACCGCCCTGGCCGCGGGGCTGGTCCGCCGTGGTGTGCGCCGGGGCGACCGGGTCGGGCTGGTCTTCGGTGACGGCGACTGGGCCGACTACGCGGTGGCGACCCTCGGCGTCCACCTGGCCGGGGCGGCCGGGGTGGCGATGTCCGAGCGGTTGCCCGCCGCGGAGCGCCGCCGCCGGATCGCCGCCTGCGACATCCGCGGCGTGCTCACCGGCGAGCGGGCGGGCGCCGAACCGGCGGCCGGCTGGACGTCCACCGTGGCGCTCACCAGCCGTGCCGGTCCGCCGGCCCGGCTGCCCGCCGTGCGCCCCGGCGACCTCGCCGAGATCCTCTACACCTCGGGCACCACCGGAGAGCCCAAGCCGGTCGCGGTGACCCACGGCAACCTCACGTACGGGCAAGGCCGGGTACGGGGTCAGCTGTTCGGCGCCGTCGACGGCATCCTGGCCGGCGTACCGGCCGCGACCAACGCCGGGCACAGCGCGCTGATGGTGGCCCTCGGCTCGGGCACGCCGGTGCACGTGCCCACCCGCCTGGACGCCGGTGCGGTGGCCGCGGCCGTGGCCGCCAGCGGCGCCGCCGCGGCGATCCTGCCGCCCGCGGTGGCCGCGCGGCTGGCCCGCGACGGGCTGGCCGAGCGGCACGACCTGGGCCGGCTGCGGTTCGTCATGCTCGGCTCGACCGGGGTGCCGCCGGCGGTGCTGGCGGCATTGGCGCGAGCGTTGCCGGAGGCCGGCCAGGTGGTCGGCTACGGGTCGACCGAGGCCGCACCGGCGTTCGCCAACCGGCCCCTCCCACCGTGGTCGGCGCACCGCGACGCGGGGCTGTTCGAGGGGCCGCGGGCCGGGTCGGTGGGCACCCCACGGCCAGGCTGCGAGGTCAGCATCGCCGGGCCGGCGGGTGAGCCGGCGCCCACCGGTGAGGTCGGCCAGATCCGGCTCCGATGCCCGGCCCCGGCGCGCGCCTACCACGGTGACCCGGCCGCGACCGCGCGGACGTTCCGGGACGGCTGGACCTGGATGGGCGACCTGGGCCGGCTGGACGAGGACGGCCAGTTGCACGTCGTCGACCGGATGGCCGACGCGGTCGTCCGCGACGGCCACGTCGTGTCCACACTGGACGTCGAGAACGCGTTGTACTGGCACCCGGACGTGCTGGAGGCGGCGGCCTTCGGCATCCCCGGGCCGGACGGGCCGCTCGTGGCGGTGGCGGCGGTGCTGCGGCGGCCGGTGCCCGAGCGGGAGCTCCGCTCCGTGCTGGCCGACCGGCTGCCCGAGCCGGACCGGCCCGACCGGCTCGACATCGTCGGCGAACTGCCACACGGCATCCTCGGCAAGGTGCTCAAGCGCGAGCTGCGGTCCCGCTGGGCCGCCGCCGGGAGCCTGCGGTGAACCCGCGGCGGGCGGACCGCCGGGGCGCTCCCCCGATCGTGCCGGCCGGCACCCCGGTGGGCTGGATCCTGCTGGAACACCTCGGCTCCTGGCCGCGGGCCCGGGTGGACCTGGCCGCGGTGCTGCCGCTGCAACGCGCCGCCGCGGCCCGCGGGCTGCGGCTCAATCTGATCCGCCGGACCGAGCCCGAACGCCGCGCGGACCCCGACGGCACCTGCTACCTCGCCTACTCGGCCGGCCCGCGCCGGTTCGTCGAGCGGGTCGCGCTGGGATCCCCCGGCGAGCTGAGCGCGGCGATCCTGGACGGTCTCGCCGCCGGGCGCCCGCTGGAGGCGGCCGCGGTGATCCCCGAGCCGATCTATCTGGTCTGCACCGACACGCGCATGGACCGGCTGTGCTCGTTCCGCGGGCGGCGCGTCGCCGCGGTGCTGCGCGACGTGGCGCCGGGCCGGGTCTGGGCCACCGGCCACGTCGGCGGCTGCCGGTTCGCGGCCAACGTGGTGCGGCTGCCCGACGGCCGATACTTCCGCCAGGTGTCGCCGCACGAGGCGGAACGGATCGTCTCGGCCTGAGGTGCTCACTTTTCACTATCGGGCCGCGGCCGGCCGGCGGCAGGGTGACGGCATGACCGACAAGCTCACACCCCTCCCGGAAGACTGGACCCGAGCGCTGTGCGTGGTGGCGCACCCGGATGACATGGAGTTCGGCGGCGCGGGCGCGGTGGCCGCCTGGACCGCCGCCGGCAAGACCGTCGTCTACCTCCTCGTCACCCGTGGCGAGGCCGGCATCGACGGGATGCCACCGGCCGAGGCGGCCGCGGTGCGCGAGGCCGAGCAGCGCGCCGGCGCGGGCCTCGTGGGCGTCAAGGAGGTCGAGTTCCTCGACCACCCCGACGGGCTCGTCGAGCACGGGACCGCCCTGCGCCGCGACATCGCCGCGGCGATCCGCCGGCACCGGCCCGAACTGATCGTCGGCTACAACCACCGCGACGAGACCTTCACCGGCAAGTGGAACACGCCGGACCACCGCAACACCGGCCGGGCGTTGCTGGACGCGGTGGGCGACGCCGCCAACCGGTGGGTGTTCCCCGACGCCGGCCCCGGCCCGTGGGCCGGCGTGAAATACGTGGCCATGCACTCGTCGCCGCGGGCGACGCACGCGGTGGACGTGACCGGGAGCGTCGACGCGGCGGTGGCCTCGCTCGAGGCGCACCGCGAATATCTGCGAGGGCTGGGCTACGGCGACACCTCGGTGCGCGCGCCGCTGGTCGGCCTCTACACGCAGACCGGCAAGCGCTTCGGCGACCGGCTGGCGGTCGGCTTCGAGATGGTCGACCGCTGAGCGCTCAGCCGCGGCGCAGCACAACCGCGGTGTTGAAGCCACCGAACCCGAAACTGGTGGACAGGGCCACCTCGATCGGCGCCGGCACCGCGGTGGCGCCGACGAGGCGGTGCCCGGGCGCCGCCGGCCGGCGCAGGCCCGGGTTCGCGTGCACGAAGCCCGCACGCAGCTGCACCACGGTGGCGATCGCCTCCACCGCGCCGGCCGCGCTCAGGCAATGACCGACCAGCCCTTTGGTGGAGTTGATCCAGGGCCGCGCCGGGCCGAAGACCGCCGCGAGCGCGGCCAGCTCGGCGTCGTCACCGGCGGGCGTGGCGGTGCCGTGCGCATTGACGTAGTCCACGGCGGAAGGCGCGACGCCGGCCCGGGCGAGCGCCTGCCGCATCACCCGTTCCTCGCCGGCCGGGCTGGGCGTGCTGAGGCTGGTGGCGTCCAGCCCGGTGGCCACCCCGGCCAGCTCGGCCAGCGGGGTGGCGCCGCGCCGCCGGGCCGCCCCGGCCGGCTCCAGCACCAGGCACGCGGCCGCCTCGCCGGGCACCAGGCCGGCCCGGCGCCGGTCGAACGGGTGACAGGCCGGCTCGGCGGGCGGCGCCAGCACGCCCAGGTTGGCCAGCGCGGCGCGCTCCGGCGGCGCCGGCCGGGCCAGCGCGCCCACGGCGAGGCAGGCGTCCACCGCGCCAGCGGCGATCAGCCGGGCCGCCTGGATGAGCGCGAGGTTCCCGCTGGCCGACGAGGCGCCCACGGTGTGCCCCTCGCCGGTGACGCCCAGGGCCTGGCTGATCGTGGCGACATGGTCGGTGTCCTGCACCTGCAAGGCGTACCGGGCCGGGAGATAGACGGGTTGCCGTAGGTAGACCGGGTGGTGCTCGAACGCGTAGCCGCCGGTGAGGTTGTGCCCGCCCACGATCAGCCCGACACGGTCCGCCGGCACCGCGCCGCCGGCCAGACCGGCGTGCTGCCAGGCCTCCACGGCGGCGGCCACGCCGGCCTGCACCGGCAGCGGCGAGCGCCGGGCCGCCCGCAGCGCCTCCCGGCGGACGCCGGGCGTGGCCGCCGCGAGGGCGGCGGCCAGGTCGAAGCCGGTCAGCGGCGCGGCGAACCGGGTGCCGCCGGCCTCGTCCGGCACCGCCCGGAAGCCCGTGGCCCCGGCCCGCAGCGCCGCCGCGAACGCCGGCACGCCGACGCCGACCGGGCTGACGATGCCCAGCCCGGTGACGACGACCGGCTCAGGCATGCTTGGCCAGCAGATCGACCAGCGATCGCAGGTCGTGCACGTCGCGGAACTCGGCGACCGGCACGGTGACACCAAGCCGTTGCATGGCCAGCGTGACGATCTCGGCGCGGTCGATGCTGTTGGCGCCGAGGTCGGTGAGCGTCCCGTCGATGTCGACCTCGTCCGGCCGTACCTCGGGCAGCACCTCGGCGATGCCGGCCCGGACCGCGGCGAAGACCTCGGTGTCGTCCATGTGCTCTCTCCTCACCGGGCCGGATCACCGGGAACCGGCGACGGCCCACTCGTACGTGCGATGGTGTTCCTTGGTGCCGGTGCGGATCAGCAGGTCGCGGCGGTCGCCGTACCGGGCCAGCAGGCCGGCGTGGCGCTCCGGCTCCAGCACCACGTCGCGTTCCGGAAGCAGGCTGCGCCGGGTGGCGGGGAGCAGGCCGGCGTACTCGTCGAAGCTCAGCTCGGCGCGGGCCGCGAGGTGCCCGGCGATGCCGGCGGCGCCGACGGCCCGGGCCGAACGAGCGTCGACCAGGCCGCTGAAGAACTCGGACGAGCATCCCGACCCGTACGAGAAAAGGCCGACCCGCGCCCCGGCCGAGACGTCGGCGTGGTCGACGAGGCTGGCCAGGGCCAGATAGACCGAGCCGGAGCACATGTTGCCCACCGCCGCCGGATAGACCAGCGACGGCGCCACCCGGCGCTCGAAGTCGTCAGTCGCCGCGGCCGGCAGCGTGCCGGCGAACTCGCGCATCATCTTGCGGTGCCCGGCCCGCACCATGCCGGCGAACGGGGTGTGCATGGCCAGCAGGTCGAACGTCGTGGCGTAGTCGGCGGTCTCCACCCGCGACCGGTAGTCGCGGAAGCTGTGGCTCAGACAGTCGAGATAGGCGTAGAGCGACCGGTCGGCGTCGGCGATGTCGAAGGTGGGGCCGGGCCGGGCCGAGTCCAGCGTCTCGTAGCTGTACAGCCCGAAGGCGCCCGGGTCGAGGGTGAGCACCTCGGGCCGGTCGCCGACGAGCAGGGCGACCGCGCCGTTGCCCATGGCCGGCTCGGCGTACGCGGCGTCCTCGTCGACCAGGGAGATGTCGGTGCCGATGACGAGCGCCTTGGCCCCCGGGGAGAAACCCGAGGCGATGTGCCCGGCGGCGAGTTGCAGCGCCCCGGTCGCGGCGTAGCAGGCCTGCTTGACCTCGAGCACCCGGCAGGCGCGGCTGAGCCCGAGGAACTCGTGCACGTACGAGGCCACGGACTTGCTCAGGTCGAGCCCGGACTCGGTGGAGGTGACCAGCAGCTCGATCCGGGACACCGTCTCCGGCCCCAGCCGGTCGAGCAGCGGGCGGGCCGCGTTCACCGCGTTGGTGACCGGGTCCTCGCACGGCAGCGCCACCGAGCGCTGCCGCATCATCAGGTTGTCCAGCCGGGCGGGGTCGAGCCCCCGCCCGGCGAACAGGGCGGGCACCGGGATCTGCGCGACCCCGCAGTACACGTTCATCGCCTCGACGCCGACCGGCGCGGTCATCGGCTGCTCCTCTCGCACAGGAAATCCACCATGGCCTCGACGTGGGGCAGGTCGGTGAAGCTGGACAGCGGCTCGTCGAGGCCGAGCCGGTCCAGCACGGCCACGATGATCTCGACGCGCTCCACCGAGTCGGCGCCGAGGTCGCGCAGGTGCCGGTCGCCGCCGATGAGCTCGACCGGCACGCCGGGAAGGACCTCGGCGACCGCGGCGACCAGGTGACCGGTCACGTCGGCCCGGGTCACAGCGGGCCGCCCGGCCGCATGCGCAGCGCCGCGATCGCCAGCGGGTCACCGCTGGCCCGGTCGGTCAGCGACACGTCGACGACCTCGTCCGGGCCGCTGCGCCGCAGAGCCAGCTCGACCCGCACCACCGCGTCCGCGTCGGCGTTGCCGAGGTAACAGATGCGCTGGTCGGTCACGACCCGGCGGGCGAACGACCGGTCGTCGCGGCCGAGCCGGCGCCACAGCCGCAGCAGGGCCCAGTCCACGATGGAGAAGTACGACGCGAAGTAGAGCAGGCCGACGCCGTTGAGGTCACGGCTCGCCTCGACCGGATAGTCGGCGGCGAAGCGCTCCGGCTCCCCCGGACCGGCCGGCGGGTCGTGATCGAACACGCCGGCGCGCCGGGCCCGCGTGTAGGCGAGCCGGGGCGGCCAGTCGGCCGGCAGCCGCGGCAGGTCGTCGGTGACGAAGTCGGCCGGTACGCCCCGGGCCAGCCCGCGGTTGCTGTCCGGCCGGCCGCGCACGATCCAGCGGTTGACGTTCACCGCGTACAGACACCCCTCGACGGGCTCGGTGAAGGGCTCGCCGGCCTCGACCGGACGGTCCGGCGCGCCGTCGTCGTAGCGGATCCGGTGCAGCGTCAGCACCGACTCGCTGGCCAGCCGGAAGACGCCGGACTCGACCCGCAGGCGGTCGCCGAACGTGACCCGCAGCGGGTGCAGCCGGTCGGTGCCGAGCAGGTGGAAGTAGTAGAAGGACAGATAGGTCGGCGCGCCGCCGGCCACCCGGGCGTCGTAGACGTTGGTGCCGCACGCGGCGCTCACCGCGTCCCAGGTCCAGTCGCCGATCGCGCCGAAGAAGAGCGCGTTCGGCCCGCACATGCCCGGTGTCACCAGCTCGGTGCGGGCCACCTGGCCGGGCGTACCGTCGACCAGCCGCAGGCCCGGGCGGGCGGCCAGCACCGTGGCGCTCATCGGTCGCCGCCCAGGAAGCCGGCGATCAGCTCGTTGACCCGGCCGGCGTGGGTGAGAGTGGGGAAATGGCCCGCGTCGGGCAGCTCGACGTAGCGCGCGTCGGGCACCGCGCCGTGCAACAGATGCGCGGTCTTCAACGGGATCACCGTGTCGTGCCGCCCCTGAATGATCAGGGTGGGCACGCTGACATCACCGAGCCGCGCCAGCAGGTCCGGCCGGGCCGCGAAGACGTCCAGATAGCGCAACCCGGTCTGCGGGTCCATGCTCTCGCAGCGCAGCAGCAGCCGCTCGATCTCGGCCCGCCGCGGCCCGACCGGCGAATCGGGCGCGCCGGCCAGCACGGCGTCGAGGTCCTCTCGCACCACCACCGAGAGCCGGTTGATCTCACCCACCCGATTACCGATCTTGTACGAGCTGCCGATCAGCGTCAGGGAGGCGACGTCCCGCGGGTAGCGCAGCACGTAGGCCAGGGCGTTGAGCCCGCCGAAGGACGCGCCGGCCACGTGCACCGGCCCGGCGCCGCCGAGCTCGTCGAGCACCCGGCGGACCAGCTGGGCCACGCCGTCCAGGGTCAGGTCGCCGGCGCCGGTCGACCGGCCCAGGCCGGGATGGTGCACGCTCACCACCCGGTAGCGGTCGGACAGCCCGGCGAACTGCTCCCGGAAGACACCGGCGCCGATGTTGAACGGGGGCATCAGCACAAGCGTCGGCCCGGCGCCGGCCACGAAAGCCTCGATCTGGCCGCCGTCCGGCGCCGGGACGGCCATCCGGCGTACGGCCGGGTTCGCCTCCTCGAGCACCGCGGCGTTGTCGTCGGCCGCACGGTGCTCCGCGCGCAGCGCCTCGGCCACGTCGTCCGGCACGGCGGCGGCCGGGTGGTAGACCTCCGTGGTCGGGTTGCCGGGCGGTGCGCCCACCGGCCGCGCCGACACGAGGTCTCCCGGCATGCCGCCCGAGGTCAGCAGCCGCGCCAGCCGGTCGCCGGCGTCCGCCGCCTCGTCGACGCCGAGGCCCAGCGGCACCGCGAAACGCACACAGCGCCGCAGCTCCGGGGTGTCGCCCAGGTGCGGGCCCCCGCGGATGCCGGTCTCGTCGAAGATCCAGGCCAGGTACGACGCCGTCGGGTGGGCCAGCCGATCGGCGCCCGGCAGCCGCGCCAGGTCGAGAAGGACGCAGTGGCCGCCGAACGGCTCCCGCACCGGCAGGCCGGCGTCGCGCAGCGCCCGGCCGAGCGCGGCCACGGCGGCCATCCGGGTGCGGACCAGGGCGGCGACCTCGTCGACGTCGTCCAGGGCCGCGGCGGCCACCTTGCGGGCGGCCAGCGGCAGGTCGCGCCCGCGGTCCGCCTGCTCGGCCCGGGCGGCCCGGGCCAGGTCCTCGTCGCGCGTGAACAGCAGGCCGCCCGCGGTGACCCCGAAGTCCTTGGGCAGGCTGATCGTCGCGGCGTCGGCCTGGGCCAGCAGCCGGCCGGCGGTCGCCCACAGGTCGTCCTCGGCGAGGAAAGCGGCGTTCTCCAGCAGGCGCGTGGCGTCGAGCACGAGCGGCACGCCACGTTCGCGGATCTCGGCCAGGGTCTCCAGCGCGACCGGCACGCCGCCGGCCGCGTTGGTGCTCAACTCGATCGCCACGAAGGCGACGTCGCCCGTCTCGCCGAGCCGGCCGGCCGGGTCGGCGCCCAGCGGCACCGGGGTGAAGCCGTGCTCCGCGAACGCCGAGAACCAGGTGGGGAACAGGCCGTTGTGCAACACCGTGCCGCGGCGGCCCGGCCAGGACCGGCACAGCAGCGCCTCGGCGGCGCGGCCCGAGCCGGTGAGCAGGCTCCGGCCGGGCGGCAGCCAGGCCGCCGTCACCTCGTCCCCGGCGCGGGCGGCGGCCAGGTCGGCCAGGCGGGCGGCGCGCTGCCGCACCGCTGGCCCGTCCAGCTCGGCCCACGAGTCGGTGAGCAGGTCGAGCGGGACGCGGTCGTGCGGGACGGCGAGCGGGTTGTACCCGTGCGCGGCCAGGACGGTGTTCCCGGCAGCCCTCTCCTCAGCTTCCTCGGTGGGCGGGCTCGCGATCATGAGAATGACGTCGGCCACCGGGGTGCGGTCGTCGCCGGCCGGCTGGCACAGGTAGATCGGCAGGTTCGTGGGGCGGAACTTGTTCTTGAACTGGAAGTTGCCCTCGCCGAAGATGTTCGCCGACCGCAGCTCGGCCAGGCCCCGCTCCACCTCCGGGGCGGCATTGGGCGACGAGGTGATCGCCACGCCGAAGCTGGCGCCGAAACTGAACATCTCGCAGCCCTCGGCGGCGAGCTTCTCCAGGATCCGCACGATCGCCGTCTCCAGCCCGCCGAGCCGGGCCCGACGCGGATAGAACTCCAGATCCAGCAGGAAGCCGTTCTCCGACGGGATGCGGGTGATGATGACGGCGTTCGCGAGCTCCTCGCCGGAATAGGTGAGGAAGAGCCGGTGCCGCTCGTCGAGGCGGCCGGCCCGGATCTCCTCGCGCACGATGTGGACGTACGGATTGACCATCGTCTTGTTCTCGGTCCAGCGGTCCAGCATCTCGGCGACGGCGCGGTCGACCTCGGGGTCGTCACCGGAGCGGCACTCCACGACGCGGCATGGCGCCTCCCTCTCGAAGTGCCGCACCATGTAGCGCAGCCGCGACATCCGGCCGCCGCTCAGCTTGAAACCCTGGATGTCCTCCAGCCGCTGCACCGCGCCGAACGGCGTGGCCGTGACCGGCTCACCGGCGATCGTCTCCAGATGCAGCATGGACAGGAAGTTCGGGCGCAGGCCGCGGGCGCGGGAGTAGCGCATGAGCTCGGCGGCCAGCTCCTCGAAATAGTCGGCCGGTCCGACGTAGCTCCACGCGAACAGCACGTCGTCGCGGATCGAGACGTGGAAGTAGCCGCGCCGGGCGCTGCCGAGAAGGGCGAGAGGGGCGATGTCACGGCCGGCGAGGCCACCCTCCTTGCCGTACGCGGCCTCCAGCTCACGGATGATCTCGGCGATCTCGGGATGGCCGGCGAGGGCGCGTTTGCGGACCACGATCGGCTCGCCATCAGCGGCGGTCGTGGCTGACGCCGGGACTGCACCGCCGGCCGGCCGCGCGGCGCTGAGCGGCGCGGCGGTGTTGGCCGGGGAACGGCCGGCCAGGTCGGCGGCGAGGAGCTCGATGCTCGGGTGGTCGAAGAGCAAGGTCTTGGGCAGGGGGCCGAAACGCCGCTCGAGCACGCTGATCATGCGAAGCATGTCGAACGAGGTGAATCCGGCGTCGGTGAAACCCAGGGCGGGCGGGAACGGTCGCCCGGTCAGCTCGGTGGCCAGCGCGACGAGATCGGCGGTGAGATCCTCGGTCGGCTCGGGGGCAGCGGGCTGGACTGTGGCCGCGCCGTCGACGAACTCGGCCAGGGACTCGACGGTGTCGTGCTCGTAGAGGTCGGGGCCCGTGAGGTCGACGCCGAGCGCGGTGTTCAGCTGGCGCACCAACTCCATCCGGAAGATCGAGTCGAGGCCGAGGTCGGCGAAGGGCTGGGTGGCGCTCAGATCGTCCGGCGAGGCACCGAGGATCTCCGCGAGCCGGTCCCGGATGATGCCGGCGGCCGCCTTCACGTTCCCGCTTCCGTTCCTGCTTCCGTTCGTGCTTTTGTTCGCCTGCCCGTTCGTCTGCATGGCGCCGGGCCCGTGTCCGTTCTCCCGCGTCGGGGCGGGACCGGGCTCGTGTCCGCTCCCTTGCGCCCGGACAGGGCCAGGCTCGCGCCCATTCCTTTGCGCCGGGACGGGGCCGGGCTCGTATCCATTCCCCTGCGCCGGGACGGGGTCGGCTGTCTCCGGGTCTGCGGTCACCCGGACCGGCTCGGTCCCCGCATCCGGACGGGCCGGAGCCAGCCGGACTCTCGGGCGGGCCGCCGCCGGCTCGAGTCGCTCGCGGGGCGAGGCCGGGACCGGGGTCGGGGTGGGTGTGGGAGTCGGCGGGAGGGGTGCGGCGTCCTGCATGGTCGCCTCCGGGTCGTCGGGACGGGGTGCGGGCGGCGGGTCGGCGAACCAGTGCGGTGTGGCCGCGAACGGGAAGCTGGGCAGGCCCGCGAGGCGGCGCATGCCGGCCGGCCAGCGGTCGGCCCACGCCACGGAACGGCCCCTCACCCAGCCGGCTGTCAGGTCGCCCGGCGCGGCGCCGGACGGCAGGGACGGGGCGTCCCGCTCGGCGACGGCCCGATGCACGCCGTCCGGTGCGGCGCCCTCGGCCACCGCGCGCAGGACGCGCACGGCCTCGTCGCGGTCGGCCGCCGCGAAGGCGAGACGGTGCCCGAGTGGCTGGCGGCCCACCTGCAAGGTGTACGCCGCCCGCGGGAACTGCTCCGCCGGCAGCCCGGCCAGGTGATCGGCCAGGCGTCCGGCGTACTCCACAAGGGCCACCTCGGCCGGAGCGGACAGCGGCACCACGTGCGGGCCGGCCGGACAGGGCTCGGCCGGGTCGTCCTCGACGGCCTCGAGGACGACGTGCGCGTTGGTGCCACCGAAGCCGAACGAGCTCACCCCCGCGCGCCGGACCGTCGTGCCGTCGCCGGCCGGGCGGCCGGCCCACGGCGTCAGCTCGCGGTTCAGCCGGAACGGGGTGCCGTCCAGCCGCAGATACGGGTTGGGCTGCTCCAGGTGGGCGATCGGCGGCAGCTGCCCGTGCCGCATGCAGAGCAGCACCTTGAGCACGCCCGCGATGCCCGCCGCCGGCTCCAGGTGCCCGATGTTGGCCTTGAGCGCGCCGAGGGCCACCCAGGGGCGGCCGTCCGGCGCCGGCGGGGCGCCGAGATCGGCGTACGCCCGCTTGAGCCCCTCGATCTCGATGGGGTCACCGAGCCGGGTGCCGGTGCCGTGCGTCTCGATGTAGGAGACGGTGGCCGGGTCGATGCCGCCGCTGCGGTGCGCCGCCTCGATCACCCGAGCCTGCGCCACCGGGTTCGGCGCGGTCAGCGAGGTGGCGTGGCCGCCGTGGTTGACCGCGCTGCCGCGGATCACCGCGTAGATGTGATCGCCGTCGGCCCGCGCTCGGTCGAGCGGCTTGAGCAGGACGGCGCCCACGCCCTCACCACGCACGTACCCGTCGGCGGCGCTGTCGAAGGTCTTGCAGCGGCCGTCCGCGCTGAGCATGCCGGACTTACCGAACGCCACGAAAAGGCCCGGGCTGAGCAGCACGTTCACGCCGCCGGCGACGGCCGCCTCGCACTCGCCGGTCTGCACGGCGCGTACGGCCCGGTGCAACGCCACCAGGGCGCTGGAACAGGCGGTGTCCACGGCCTCGCTCGGCCCGCGCAGGTCGAGCAGGTGCGAGACCCGGTTGGCGAGGATGCAGTGCGCGATGCCGCTGGCGGTATGGGCCTCGACCGGGACGCCGTGGTCGCGCAGCAAATCGTCGTAGTCGCACGCGGACACCCCGGCGAACAGGCCGGTCTCGGTGCCGGCGAGGTCGGCCGGGGCGTACCCGGCGTCCTCCACACAGCGCCAGACGGTCTGCAGGAAGAGCCGCTGCTGCGGGTCCATGAGGGCCGCCTCGCGCGGGGAGATGCCGAACAGGGCGGCGTCGAAACCGCGCACGTCGGCCAGGAAACCGCCTCGCGCCTGCGCGGTGGCCGGG
This sequence comes from Paractinoplanes atraurantiacus, assembly GCF_900215205.1. Lineage (GTDB taxonomy): Bacteria > Actinomycetota > Actinomycetes > Mycobacteriales > Micromonosporaceae > Actinoplanes > Actinoplanes atraurantiacus. Next base: position 224,738 of record NZ_OBDY01000002.1, on the reverse strand, counting down.
TCGGCGCGCAGGTCGGCGCGGTCGGCCGGAACCGGCCCGACCAGGTCGGCGCCTTCGGCCAGGCGGCGCCAGAGCTCGTCGAGGTCGGGCGCGCTCGCGAGCATGCCGGCCATGCCGACCATCGCGACCGGCGTGGACACCCGAATATCGGCCGGCGCGCTCGGCTCCACCGGTGCCACCGGCTCGGCCGGTGTGGTGGCTTCCACCGGCTCGACCGGCTCGGCCAGCGCGGTCGGCTCGGCCAGTGCGGTCGGCTCGGCCGGTGCGGTCGGCTCGGCCGGTGCGGTCGGCTCGGCCGGTGCGGTCGGCTCGGCCGGGGTGGTCGGCTCCGGCGGCTCGGCGGAAGCGGTGGGTGCGTGCTCCTCGGCCAGCTGGGTGGCGAAGCGGCGCAGCGTGCCGCATTCGAACAGGATCGTCGGCAGCAGGTCGAGGCCGTACCGGTCGTTGACCTTGTTGACCAGCTCGGTGAGCGAGATCGAGTCGAAGCCGGCGTCCATGAGATCGGCGTCGAGGTCGACGTCCCGCTCCTCCACCAGCAGGAAACCGGCGGCTATCCGGCGCAGCTCGGCCTCGATGTCGCCGACGGGGACGGGCGCCGGGGCGGCCCGCGGCGGCACCGGCTTCGGGGCGGGCGCGGGTGCGGCCACGCTGTCGACCACGACGCACGGTTCGGCCGACGCGAGAGCCCGGTCGAACGCGCGAAGGCCGCTCGCGGTGTCCAGCGGCACGCTGCCGAACCTGCGGGCCAGCACCCGGCGGGTGGCGTCGTCGACCGACATGGCGCCCTCCGCCCACAGCGGCCAGCAGATCGACACCGTACGGCCGGAACCCCGCGCCTGCCTTGCCGCCGCGTATTCGTCGAGATAGGCATTGGCGTACGCGTAATCCGCCTGCCCCGCGTTGCCCATCCGCGCTGCGATCGACGAGAAGTAGACGACGAAATCCAGCCGGTCGTTCGCGGTGGCCTCATCGAGATGGACGGCGCCCAGCACCTTCGGCCCCAGCACCGCGGTCAGATCGCCGCGGTCCTTGCGGGTGACCAGAGCGTCCCGGTGCACCCCGGCGGCGTGCACGACGCCGTTCAGCGGCCCGTGGTCACGCCGGATCCCCTCGACCAGGGCGCGCACCTCGCCGGCGTCGGTGAGGTCGGCCTGCCGGTACTCCAGGCCGGCCACCTCGGCGCCGGCCCGGGGCGAACGCCCGGCCAGCACGACGGTCACCGGCGCCTGGGCCGCCAGGTGCACGGCCACCCGGCGGCCGAGAGCGCCGGCGCCACCGGTCACGAGATAGATGCCGCCCGGGCGTACGAGGGTCGACGCCGTCCCGGGCTCGAACGGCTGCAGTACCCGGCGCTCCCGGAACCCGCCGAGGTGCCGGACTTCGGCCACCCGGTCCTCGGCCGGTCCGGCCGCGGGCGTCCGGCCGAGCTCGTCGACCAGCCACCCCGCGACGGTCTCGGCATCCGCGTCGAGGCCCACGGTGACCGCGGCGGCACCGAACCGGGAATGCTCCAGCGCCAGGGTCCGCAGCGCAGCGGGCAGGGCCGATCCGGGGTGCACAGCGCCGTCCGCCGCGGCGTGCGGGGTCGATCCGGGGTGCGCGGCACCGTCCGCCATGGCGGGCAGGGCCGATCCGGAATGCACGACGCCGTCCGACGCGGCATAGCCGGTCACGACCCGCAGCGGGGCCATGTCCACAATGGCCGCGGCGGTCCACAGGACGGCGCCGAGCGACTCCTCGGGCCGGGCGTCCGGGGCGATCCAGTGGACGACGGCCTCGGGGTCCTCGTCCGCACGGACTACCTGGGCGCCCAGCGCGGCGACTCGGCGGGTGACCGCTTCGCCGATCGGGCCGTCGGCCAGGACGAGAACCCGGGCGGGCGGTGTTCCGGCCGGGCCCGCCGGTTCCGCCTGCCAGACCGGGCGCAGGAACTGGACGGCCGAGGGGACCTCCGGGCCCGTGGGCGCCACCCGCAGGCCGGTCATGGTCAGGACGACCCGCCCGGCGTCGTCGGCGAGCCACAGGTCGAAGCGCCGATCCGCGCCCGTCGTGGTTTCCCGGCCGTAGGCCCAGCAGGCGGGCGGCACGGGCGCGTAGCCGGTGACCGCGTCCACGCCGACCGGTAGGAACCGGGCACCGTCGGCGGCCAGGCAGGACAGCGCCTGCATGGCGCCGTCGATCAGCGCCGCGTCGAACGCCGCGCCGCCCACGTCGTCGGCATAGGCCGCATCGAACGCCGAGCCGGGCCGCGCCAGCCAGGCCAGCACGCTCGCCTCGCCGGTCCAGGCCTGGTGCAGAACCCGCAGCTCCGCGCCGTGTTCCAGCCCGGCGGATCGCATTCCGGCGTAGCACTGGGCCACGTCCACCGGACGCCGGCAGGCGGCCCGCCAGCCCGCGAGGTCTCCCTGGGGCGCCGGGCCGGCCGGCTCGCCCGAACGTCCCTCGGCGGCAACGGGCCCGTCGGGCGTCTCGCGCATCCGGAAGACGGCACCGCCGCCGGGCCCCGGCTCGACCGTGACGTGCACCCGTTCACCGGCCCGGTCAGGCCGGACCACCGACCGCCACCGCACGTCGGTGAGCCGCACCGGCCCGTCCGTCCCGCCGACGGCCGCCGCGGCGATCTGGAGCAGCGCGGCCGCGGAGGCCCGGCGTTCCCCGGCAACCCGGTGGTCGAGGGCGGCGGGCCCGGTCAAAGGCCACATCGCGCCCAGCCCTTCACGAGCCGAGCCGAAAGCAGGGGCCGGCGCGGGCTCGACGGGCACCGGACCGACCAGCGCGGGCGTGGCCGGCGCGGAAGAGGCCGGCGCGGAAGAGGCCGGCGCGAGCTCTGCGGGTGCAGGACCGGCCGACGCGGGCAGGGCTGGGGCGGATCCGGTGAGGGCTGAATCTGCCGCCTCTGAAGTGGCCGGTGTGGGATCGGGCAGCCAGAAGCGGCGGCGGTCGAAGGGGTAGGGCGGCAGCGGGACCCGGCGCGGCCGTGGGTTCGGCCACAGGCCGCGCCAGTCCACCGGGGCTCCGTCGACCCAGCGGCGGGCCGCCTCCGCGAGCTCGTGCTCCCCCGATTGCGGGGCGGGCCGGACGACCTCGTCGATGTCGGCGGTGGGAGCGGCGGTGCCGGTCACCACGCCGGGTTGGGACTCGCCGTCGGCCGCCGCCCGCAGCAGGGTCGCCAGCTCCTGGACGTCGGTGGCGAGCACGGCCAGCCGATGCGTCATCTCGGCCGGGCCTATCTGCGTCGTGTAGGCGAGGTCGCGCAGCGACAGCTCGGGGCGCTCGGCGACGTGCCGGGCCAGATCGCCCGCGCGGCGGCGCAGCTGATCGGCGCTTCGCGCGGACAGCAGCACCAGGCCGCCGGCCGGTGCCGGCTCGGCCGGGCCGGGCCGCGGTGGCCCGGAATGAGCGGTGAGCACCAGGTGCGCGTTGGCTCCGCCCGCACCGAACGAGCTGACCCCCGCCACCCGGCTTTCCTCGGGCCAGTCGGTCAGCTCGACCGGGAGGAACAGCGGCGAACCGGCGAGGTCGATCTTCGGGTTCGCGCGTTCGAGGTTGGCGCACGGTGCGATCCGCCCGTGCCGCATCTGCAGCAGCACCCGGGTGAGGCCCGCGATGCCGGCCGCCCCTTCGAGGTGGCCGATGTTGGCCTTCACCGAACCGACCGCGCACCGTTCCGGCGCCCCGGCCTCCCGCAGGGCCCGGCTCAGCGCCGCCACCTCGATCGGATCGCCCAGCGACGTCCCGGTGCCGTGCGCCTCCACGTAGCCCAGGCGCCGCGGGTCCACCCCGGACCGGCGCAGCGCCTCCACCACCAGCTCGGCCTGGGCGTTGGGGTTGGGGACGGTGTAACCGGCCGTACGCCCGCCGGCGTTGACGTGGCTGCCGCGCAGCACCGCCCACACCTCGTCGCCGTCGGCCAGCGCGTCGGCGAGTGGCTTGAGCAGCACCGCGCCCACGCCCTCGCCGGGGACGAAGCCGTCGGCCCGCTCGTCGAACACCTTGCAGGCGCCGTCGGCCGAGAGCATGTTCAGCGCGCTCAGCGAAACCAGGTGGGCCGGGTGCAGAACCAGGTTGACGCCGCCGGCGATGGCCATGCGGCATTCCCCGCGGCGCAGGCTCTCGGCCGCGAGATGCACGGCGGTCAGCGACGACGAGCAGGCCGAGTCCACGGCCAGGCTGGGGCCACGCAGATCCAGGGTGTACGAGACCCGGTTGGCCACGGACCAGCGCGAGGAGTTGCCGTCGGTGAAGCGGCCGGCCGGCCAGCCGGTGGCGGCCGCGATGCGCCCGTACGAGTCGTACATCGTGCCCGCGAAGACGCCCGTGGCCGGCTCGCGGCGGTGCGGGCCGAGATATCCGGCGTCCTCCAGCAGCGTCCAGCAGGTCTCGAGGAAGAGCCGTTCCTGCGGATCGATGGCCGCCGCGTCGCGGGGCAGGATCGAGAAGAAGGACGGGTCGAACTGGTCGACCCCGTCGAGGAAGGCGCCCCACCGCCCGTAGGTGCGCCCCGGCCGGCCGCGCCGCGGGTCGAAGTGCTCGCGCCAGTCCCACCGCTCGGCCGGGACCTCGGTGACGCCGCTCGCCCCGGCGGCCAGCTCGGCCCAGAACCCGTCCAGGTCGGCCGCGCCCGGATAACGCCCGGCGACTCCGATGACGGCGATCCCGTCCTCCTCGACCGGTTCGGGCCTGGCCGCCACCGGCTCCGTCCGGGTCACCACCGGCGCGGACTCGGCCGGGGCAGCCTGCGCGTTCGGGTTCGGCGGGTTCAGGGTCGCGGCGAGGCGCTCGCGGCGAGTGGCCGTCAGATGGGTGGCGAGTTCCTCGATCGTCTGGTGCTCGAACAGCAGGGTCGCCGGCAGATCGCCGAGGTCGCGGGCCAGCCGGTCGATGATGGACAGGCTGACCAGCGAGTCCACGCCGAAGGTGTCGAACGTCGCCCGCGGGTCGAGCGCGGCGTCGCGGAACTTGAGGACCTCGGCGAAGACCCCCGCGACGTAGCGGCGGACGTCGCGCGGCTCCGGCGCCGCCGCCTCCGCCTCCGGCGTGACCGGGCGGCGAGCGACGAGGACGCACTGGTGGAGCTGGTCCGGCGCCAGATCCGGTACGCCGAGGACCGCGCCGACGGCGAGACCGGACTGCTCGAGTGTCGAGCGCCATCCGGCCGGGCTCACCAGCGGGGCGTGCGGCAGCCGCCGGTCGCCGTCCTGGAAGCGCCACCATCCGCTGGTCAAGCCGAACGTGAGGGTGAGGAAGTCGGAGCGGCGGGTGACCTCGTTGACCAGGAGCACGCCGCCCGGGCGCAGCAGCGACCGGGCGTGCCGGAGGGTGGCCCGCAGGTCCGCCGTGGCGTGCAGCACGTTGGTCGCCAGCACCACGTCGAACTCGCCGGCGGGCAGGCCCTGCGCGGTGGGATCGCGCTCCACGTCGAAGACGGCCGTGTCGAGCGCCGGGTACCAGCCGAACGTCTCGGCGCCGTGCCGCACGAACGCCGGCGACACGTCGGTGTAGGTGAACGCCGGCGGCGGCTCCAGGTCGGCGCACGCTCGCAGCACGAACCCGGTGCTGGATCCGGTGCCGGCGCCGATCTCCAGGATCCGGGCGGGCCGTCCGGCCGCGCGGGCGGCCGCCACCACCTCGCCGGCGAGCAGCCGGTGGTGGAAGTCGGCGCCCGGGTCGCCGCGGTAGATACCGGCGAGCTGGTCGGCCGAACCGCCCGGGAAGAGCACCTCGACGCCCTGCCGGGCGCCGGTGAGGACGTCCGGGAGGGCGTCCACGCATCGGCGCAGCAGGTCCTGGTGCGGCGCCAGTTCCGGGCCGGGCCCGGACCCCGTGGCGGGACGGCTCAGCATCTCGAGGACGGCGCCGAACAACCGGCGCTGCTGCGGCGCCACCCCGACCCGGTCGGCGAGGACCTCGGCCGGTACGTCCTCCCCCGGCGCCGGCATGCCCGGCAGGGCCCGCATCCGGTCGGCCAGCAGACGGCGACCCAGCTCGTCCAGGCGAAGATAGTCGGCCATCGCCCGGCGTACACCGGACTCGGGCGAGGCGACGCCGAGCCGGCGCAAACCCTCTGGATTCCCGCGTACGACGAGTGCTTGCGGCAGCCGGGCGGCCAGGATCCGTTCCAGCGCGGCCATCCCGTCGTCCGGCCCGATCGGCTCGATGCCCAGCTCGGCGAACCGGGCCCGGTGCTCCGGCGTGCTGACCGCGCCGACCGTGTCCCAGAAGCCCCAGTTGACCACCGTGACGGGCAGCCCCTCCGCACGCAACGCGAGGCCCAAGGCGTCCTCCGCCGCGGTGGCCGCGGCGTAGGCGCCCTGCCCCGGCGCGGGGGCGAAGGCGAGCGCGCTGGAGAACAGAGCGAGGAAGTCGAGCTGTTCGCCGCGCACCGCCTCGGCCAGGGCCAGCACACCGGCCACCTTGGGCGCCAGCGTCTCGGTGAGCTCCTCGTCGGTCAGCCCGGCGACGACGCGGTCGCGCAGCACCAGCGCCGAATGCACCACCCCGTGCGGCGGGCCGAACCGGTCGCGCGCCGTCCGCAGCGCGGCGCGCAGGGCCGCGGGGTCGGCGACGTCCGCGGTCAGATAGAGGACTTCTCCGCCGAGGGCCGCGACCTCGGCTGCGGCCGACCGGATCTCCGCGTCCATCCGGCGGCGCCCCAGCCAGACCAGGCGAGCGGCACAGTGCTGGGCCAGTCGGCGGCTGAGCGTCAGCCCGAGGCCGCCGGCGCCGCCGACGATCACGTACGTTCCCCCGGTGCGCAACGGCGACGGCCGGTCCGGCAGCGACGGGGCGGGCGTCAATCGGCGTACGAGGCGGTGGCCGTCGCGCCGTACGACAACGCCAGGTCCTTCCGCGGCGACGGCCCGGGCGGCGTCGTCGTCCGAGGCGGCGCCGATGTCGACGCAGGAAACCCTCCACAGTGGGCGCTCCGCCGCGACGGCGCTGGCGAGACCGGTCAGACCGGCGGTCGCGGCCGCGGCCCGGGGGTCGGCGCCCGGGCCGATGGCGCGGCGAAGCACCACGGTGAGGGCCAGCTCGCGCCGGTCGAGCGCCCGGAGGGTGCGCAGGAACGAGACGGCGGGCTCGTGCGGCTCGTCCGCGGCGCTGTCGGCCACGACGTAGACCCGGTCGAAGGGCCGCTCGGGGTCGGTGGCCAGAACCGCCGCGTCGCGGGGCGCGATGAGCATCGTCTGGACGGCCCCGTGGGCGCGCAGCAGGGCGTGCGCGAACGGGTCGGCGGGGTCGGCCACCACGGCCACCCGTTCGGCCGGCGCCGGTTCGGCGGCCGGGGCGGCTTCGCCCCATTCCGGGACGTACAGCATGTCGCCGAGGTCGGGTCCGGCGGGCCGGGAGGCCGGGCGGAGCGTGAGGCCGGCGATCGCCGCGCAGGGCCGGCCGTCGGCGGCGGCCAGGAGCACGGTGAGGCGTCCCGTCCCGTCGTCGACGACGTGGCTGTGCCGGACATCTGTGGCCGGGCGCCACATCCGTACCTCGTCGGCCACGAACGGCAGCAGCGGGCCGTCCGCGCTGCCCGTGACCAGCGGCAGGGCGGCCTGCACGGCGACGTCCAGCGTGGCCGCGGTGTCGGCGGTTCCGCCATCGCCCAGCTCGCCCAGCGCCTCGCCCGCCGACCACCGCACCGCCGCCAGGCCCCGGAACCGGCCCTGGTAGTCGACGCCGCCGGCGGCGAACTCCGCGTAGAGGTCGTCGGCCTGTCGTTCCTGCGGACATCGCTGTGACACGGCCGCCGGGTCGAGCGGCTCCGGCTCGGGGCGGCCCGGGACGGCCGTGGCCCGCGCGTAGTCACCGCCGTCATCACCCAAGGCGAGCGCGAGTCCGTCGGCCGTGGGGGTCGCCGTCAGCCGCATCTCCAGCGGTTCGGTGACCAGGGCCGGGCGCGTCCACCGCACCGACCGCAGCGTGACCGGAGCGGGCAGGCCCGCGTCCCGCGCCGCGGTCAGGAAGAGCTCGAGGGCCGCGGCACCCGGCAGCATCGGCCGTCCAGCGACGGTGTGCCCGGCCAGCAGTGTGTCGTCCGGAGTCACGACGATCCGCCGCATCAGTAGCCCCGGTCCCGCGTCGTCCTCTGCCCGCGGCGGCTCGGAGGACTCGCGGGCGGGGGTTGGCCAGTGGCGGTCGCCGGCGAACGGATAGCCGGGCAGGGGCACGCGGCGGGCACGGCCGGCATCGTGAAGCTCCGGCCAGTTCACGTCCCGCCCCGCCGTGTACGCGGCGGCCAGCCGTTCCAGCGCCTCTCGGCGGACGTCGCCGTCACCGGCGTCCCGGGCGAGCCGCACGTCGGCGGCCGGATCGCCGGAGCCGGCCGCGCCGTCAGCCACCGCGCCGTCAGCCACCGCGTCGCCTCCCATCACCTCGGCGGCCACCGCGCTGTTGGCCAGGGCGCTGTCGGGCAGGGACGCGGCGGCGGCCCGCAGGCCGGCCCGCAGCTCGTCGTGGTCGGCTGCCACCACGGCACGCCGGATCGTCAGGTGTGGGCGGCCGACGGCGAGTGTGTAGGCGATGTCGGTCAGTGACAGGTCGGCGGTCACCGCCGTTTCCAGCTCGACGAGCCGGCGGCGCAGGTCCCGGTCGGTGCGGGCGGAGACCGGTACGAGCACCGGCGCCGCTTCCGCCGATCGGGGCCGCGGCGGGCGGGCCGGTGGCTCGGAAACCACCACGTGGCAGTTGGTGCCGCTGAAGCCGAAGCTGCTGACCGCCGCGGTGCGCCGGCCGGACGGCCCGGGTCGCCACGGGGTCAGTTCCCGCACGACCGCGAAGGGGGTGGCGTCGAGGTCGAGGCGGGCGTTCGGGACGTCGAAGCCGGCCGACGGTGGCAGTTGGCGGTGGCGCAGCGCCAGCAGCACCTTGAGCAGCCCGGCGATGCCGGCCGCCATGGTGGTGTGCCCGATGTTGCCCTTGACCGAGCCGAGCAGGCACGGTCGCCGCCCGGCCGGGCCGAAGACCTCGGCCAGCGCCTTCACCTCGATCGGATCGCCGAGCTCGGTGCCCGTACCGTGGGTCTCGACGTAGTCGATGTCGTCCGGCCGCAGGCCGGCCCGGGCGTGGACGCGGGAGATCAGCTCGGCCTGGGAGGTGGCGCTGGGCGCGGTGATCCCGTTGGTCCGGCCGTCACCGTTGGTCCCGCAGGCCCGGATCACCCCGTGGATGTGGTCGCCGTCGGCGAGCGCCCGCTCCAGCGGTTTGAGCACCACCACCCCGGCGCCCTCGCCCAGGACTATCCCGTCGGCCCGGTCGTCGAAGGGCCGACATCGCCCGGTCGGCGACAGCATGCCGGTACGGCTGGTCCACACCTGCATCTTCGGTGTGGACATCACGGCGACGCCGCCGGCCAGCGCGATGTCGCAGTCGCCGCGAGCCAGCGCGGCCGTGGCCAGGTCGACCGCCACCAGCGACGACGAGCAGGCCGTGTCCACCGCCACCGCCGGGCCGGAAAGGTCGAGCAGGTACGAGATCCGGGCCGCGAGGATCGACGGCGAGTTACCGAGGAAGGCCTGCCCGGTGTCGCCGAGCCCGGCTTCGGCCAGCAGATCCTGATAGTCGCCGGCGCCGCAGCCGACGAAGACACCACAGGAGCGCGGCCGCGCGGCGCCCGCGTAGCCGGCGTCCTCCAGCGCCCGCCAGGCCTCCTCGAGGAAGAGCCGTTGCTGGGGATCCATCGCCTCGGCGTCGAGGGGCGACAGCCGGAAGAAGGCCGCGTCGAAGGTCGCCACGTCCGGCAGCAGGGCCGCCCAGCGGGAGTACGTTTTACCCGCCGCGCGACGATCGGCGTCGAAGTACGGCTCCAGGTCCCACCGCTCCGGAGGCACCTCACCGATGTCACAGCGCCCGGCCGCGAGGTTGGCCCACAGCGCGTTCAGGTCGGCGGCGCCGGGAAACCGCCCGGCCATGCCGATCACCGCCACCTCGGCGCCCAGCCGCCTCTCCGCGCGGTGATCATCCACATCGGCGGAAGTGGCGCCCTCGACCCCGACAGGCGAAGCGGCTGGCTCGGCCCCGACGGGGGCCTCAGCGCGTGCTTGCGGCACGCGGGTGGGACCCAGCGGCGCCAGACCGACCTGCCCCGGCGCAAGCCCGACCTGCGCCACGGCCGCGTCCTCCGCCGATTCGGCCGGCGAAGCGGCGAGCGAATCGGCCGGCGAATCGGCCGGCGAATCGGCGGGCTCGTCCGGCGCTGTGGTCGGCTCGCGTCGCCGGGACACCGCCGGACGGACGGCCGAGGCATGCAGGGAGGCCGACCGGGTCAGGGCCGCGACCACGGCCGCCGCCAGGGCCGGCACGGTCGGGTGGTCGTAGACCGCCACGGAGTCCAGGTCGGTGCCGAAACGGCGGTTGACCTGTCCCACCACCTCGACCGCGCTCACCGAGTCGAGGCCCAGATCGGCGAAGGTGGCCGACGGCGAGATCTCGTGCCGGTCCAGGTAGAGCACCCCGCCCACGATCTCCTCGATCGCCGCCGCCACCTCCTTCTCGTCCGCCGCGGCGGCGACCTCGGTGACTTCGGGCTCGACCGGTGCGCTCGGACGGGCCGTCACGACGGCCCGCTCGGGCTGCGGGGCCGGCCCTTCGCCCCGGCGGGCGAAGTAGTCCTGGACCAGCTTCTCCGCCTCCGGGCCGAGCACCTTCTGATGCATCGCCAGCTCCCGCCCGATCACCTCGGGCAGACGGTCGAGGACCCGCCCGGCCAGATCGGCCTTGAGCGCCCGCACCGCCTCGGCCGGCTTCCCGGCGGCCGCGCGGGCCAGGTCGAGGGCGGTGCGCAACACATCGTCGCCCGCCACGACGTTCACGTCGGCACCCCGGCGGGCCAGCTCCTCGCCCCGCATGGGCCGCCCGGTGAGCATCAGCTCGGCCGCGGCGGCCGCGCCGAACCGGCGTTCCAGGATGTACGTCGCGCCGAGGCCCGGTGTGAACCCGTACGTGAGGAAGTTGGCGCGGTATTCGGCTTCGCGGGCGAGGACGACGATGTCGGCGTAGAGCCCGAACGCCAGCCCACCACCGGCCGCGTGCCCCTGCAGGGCGCTGACCACCGGCTGCCGGCATCGCAACAGTCCCTCGTAGAGGAACGGAACGTCGGAGAACTGCCCGTCCCCGGCCGCGAGCGTGCTCAGTGCCTCGGCGGTGCCGCCCATGCTGAAGACGGAACCGGCGCCGGTGAGCACCACGGCACGGACGTCGTCGTCCGCCGCGACCTCGTCGAAGGTCTCCCGCAGCGCCGCGAGCAACCCGCTGGTGAAAGTCGGAGCCCGCATGGTGACCAGCAGCAGCCCGCCGTCGAGCCGCCGCACCTCCAGCTCCGGCCCGTCCGGCGCGGAGACGTCCGGCGCGGAGACGTCTGGCGCGGAAACAGCCGGCGCGGAAATAGCCGGCGCGAACGTCGACCGGCCGCGCCCGAGCCAGATCGGCTCCTCCCGGAACGGGTACCCGGGCAGGGGCACCCGCCGGGGCCGCCCGGCGCCCGCCGGATGGCACGCCGCCCACGGCACGTCCACTCCGGCGCTCCACGCCGCGCCCACCTCGGCCAGCCGCCCCTCCCGGAACGCCACGGCACACTCGTCCGGGGACAGAACCGGCTCGCCCTGTACCGCCGGCACGCCGCCCTCGGCGTACCCGGTCAACTGCTCCGTCAGCTCCTCGGCCGTCTCGGCCACGAAGGCGATTCGGTGCTCCATCGACGTACGCCCGGTCTGAAGCGTGTAGGCGATGTCGGCCAGCCTCGCATCGCCGCCACCGGCCTTCGCGACCGCCTCCGCCACCGTGTCGCCCGGTTCCGCGCCGGGCGCCAGGGCCCACAGCTCGCCCGGATCCAGGCCGAGGTCGCCGAGCAGATCCTCCGCGTTCAAAGCGGCCACCGGCACGCCGAGCCGTCCGGCCAGACGCTCCGCCACCGGCCCGCCGACCTCGGTCGCCGGTGCGGCGTGGTCCCGCAGGTGACGGGACAACCTCCGGGCGTACGACCGCAAGGTCTCCTCGTCCCGTGCGGAGAGCACGAAGAGCCATGGCCCGCGACCGCTCGTCGCCGGCCTCTCGTCCTCGAACTCCTCCACCAGGACGTGGGCGTTGGTTCCGCCCGCCCCGAACGCGCTCACCCCGGCCCGCCGTGGCGCCCCCGCCCTCCGTTCCCACGGCACGGCGGTCTGCGGCACCGCGAAGGCACCGTCGCCGAAGTCGATGTGCGGGTTCGGCTCGGCCGAGTGCAGCGACGGCACGATCGTGCGGTGGCGCAGCTGCAACAGCACCTTGGTGAGCCCGGCGATGCCGGCGGCGCTCTCCAGGTGGCCGATGTTCGTCTTGACCGAGCCGATCAGGCACGGTTCGCCGTCCCGTCCACCACCGAGGACCCGGCGCAACCCGTCCACCTCGATGGGGTCACCGAGCGAGGTGCCCGTGCCGTGCGCCTCCACATATCCGACGGTCGCGGGATCCCACCCGGCCTGCCGGACGGCGCTCGCGATCACCGCGGCCTGCGACGCCGGGTCCGGCACGACGACGCCTCCGGTGCGGCCACCGTGGTTCACCGCGGTCGCGCGGATGACCCCGTACACGTGGTCGCCGTCCCGCATCGCTCGGCTGAGCGGCTTCAGCAGCACCGCGCCCACGCCCTCGCCCGGCACGTAGCCGGATCCGTCGCGGCCGAAGGCCCGGCACCGGCCGTCGGTGGACAGCCAGCGGCCCTGGGCCAGTTGCAGGTATTTCTGCGGGTGCAGGGTGGCGTTGACGCCACCGGCCAGGGCCATGCCGCACTCGCCCGACTGGAGGCTGCGCACGGCCAGGTGCAGCGCGGTGAGCGACGACGAGCAGGCGGTGTCCATGGCGATGCTCGGGCCGGTCAGGTCGAGCGTGTACGAGACCCGATTGGCGACCGCCGCGTGCAGGGCGGTGGGTGCGACACCGCCGTCGGCCTCGGCCAGCATCTGGTAGTGGTTCCACATCACGCCGGCGAAGACGCCGACGGTCTCGCCGCGCAGCGTGCCCGGCGGATAGCCGGCGTCCTCCAGCGCGTGCCAACAGGTCATCAGGAACAGCCGTTCCTGGGGGTCCATCCGTTCGGCCTCGCGGCGGGAGATGCCGAAGAAGATCGGGTCGAAGTGGTCGACGCCGTCGAGGAACCCACCCCATTTGCCGTACGTACGCCCGGCCCGGCCCGGCTCCGGGTCGTACACCGCCTCGTGGTCCCAGCGCTCCGCCGGAACCTCGACGATGGAGTCGCGGCCTTGCACCAGGTTGCGCCACAACACGTCCAGCCCATCGGCTTGCGGATATCGCCCGGCCAGCCCGATCACGGCGATCGCCTCCGGTTCCCGGACCACCGCCGGCTGGGCCGGCACGGGCGGCAACAGGCTCTCCAAGGCGCCGCCCCGGCCATGCAGAATCACCATTCGGGGGTACGCCGGTGGCAGCAGCCGTTCGAGCAGGGCCAGCCCTTCCGCCGTGGGCAACGGCGTCCGGCCGCTCTCCCGCTCGCCGCGCTCGATGACGTCGGCCGGCGCCCGCATCCCACCCTCGGCCCAGTAGGGCCACCCGATCGCGAGGCTGACCCCCGGCCGGTCGGCGCGGGCGGCCCGGCGTTCCATCGCGGCCTCGGCGTAGGCATTGGCCGCCGCGTAGTCGCACTGTCCCGGGTTGGCCACGGCGGCCGACTGGGACGAGAAGACCACGAAGAAGTCCAGGCCGTCGCCCGCGGTCGCCTCGTCGAGATGGTCGGCGCCCAGCGCCTTCGGTCCCAGCACGGCGGCGAAGTCGTCGGCGGGCTTCCGGAAGTAAAGACCGTCCCGGCGTACGCCCGCGCAGTGCAGCACCCCGTCCAACCGCCCGAACTTCGCCCGGGCCGCCTCGGCCGCACGATCGGCGCCGGCCCGGGTGGCCACGTCGGCGCGGACGTAACCGACCCCGGAGCCGAGACCCAGCAGACGCTCGACCTCCTCAGCCTCGGCGGGCCGGCGGCCGGCGACCATCACGCGGGCGCCGAGCCGGGCGAGATGCTCCACGAGCCGCCCGCCGATCCCCCCGGCGCCGCCGGTGACGAGGTAGGCGGCGTCGCGCCGGAGCAGCGCCCCCGGACGGTCGGCGAGGGCCGCGGGCTCCCACCGGCGTACGAGGCGATGGCCGTCCACGTGGCGTACCTCGGCCTCGTCCGAGTCGTCCGCCGCCGCCTCGGCGGCCGGCAGCCCCGTGACGACCCGGCAGCGCAGCGCCGGCGTCTCCGCCGTCATGGTCCGGGCCAGCGCGCCCAGCGCCGCTCGCACCGGGTCGATGCCCCGCTCGTCGCAGACCGCGGTGAGGCGCGCCGGCGCCGCCGAGGGCCGTCCGCCGAGCACCACCGCGACTGTCCACAGTGCCCGGCAGGCGGTCGTCACGTCGGTACCGGCCGGGATGCGGACCGCGACGTCCGTGACCGCGGCGTCGCCGGCCATGGCCGCGACGGCCGCCCGGTCGGCCAGGTCCGTACCGTCACCGCCCACGGTCAGCGTGATCAGCCCGGCCGCCGGCCGCCGGGGGCCCGCGTCGTCGGCGATCCACCGATCCGTCATGCCGACCGTCCGGGTGGGCGACTGCGCCGCCGGGGGCTCCGCCGCCGGAAGGGCGGGCTCGTCCCGGGCCGGGTGCTCTTCCTGAGACGAGGGCTCGGCCGGAGGCGCGGGCTCGGCCTCAGGGGTGGAGCCGGTGAGGTCGATCGGATAGTTCGCGGCCAGGAAGCTCGCCAGGGCGTCGATGGTGCTGTGCTCGAACAGCAGCGTGGGATAGAGCGGACGCCCGGTCAGGGTCTCCAGGTCACGGCCCAGGCGGAGCAGGGCCAGCGAGTCCAGGCCGATCTCGTAGAAGCCGGCGTCGGTGCGGATCTCGTCGGCGGGCCGGTCGAGCAGGGCGCCGACGGCCGTGCGGAGCCGCGCCACCAGGTCGGCGCCGGCGCCGGCGCCGGCGCCGGCCGAGCGTACCGCCCCGTTGTGCGCGGCCGGCGCGGTGACCGGCGGTGTGGACGCGTCGGCGAGCAGGCGGGTGATGAGCTCGGGATGGCGGATGCGCTTGCACGTGATGCCGGTGAAGCCGGCCAGGAACCGGCCGTCCGCGTCGTAGATGCCGTAGTCGCTGGTGATCACGTCGCCGGAGGGTGCGAGCACCTCCGGCCTCGGCACGTGGACATAGCAGGCGCCGGTGAGCGGCCGGGGAGCCCGGAACTCACGGACGAACATCGGTATGAAGGGGTGCTCGCCGGAGGGCGTGGTCAGGCCGAAGCCGGCCAGGGTGGACGCGTCGAGCTTGGCCGGATGAAGGTGGAAGGCGGCGTCGTGGCCGTCGCCGGGCGCCTCCAGGCTCAGCTCGGCCAGCAGGTAGCCGGCGCCGTGATGCAGCGGCCCGGCGCAGCGCATGGGTGGGCCGTGCACGATGTGCTCGCGCCGGGCCCGCTCGTAGAGATCGGCGAAGGAACCGACCCGCTCCGCCCCGGCCCGCAGCGCGCCGAGGTCGATCGGGTCCGGTTCCGGGGTGTCGCGGTAGGTCAGCTCGGCCGTGACGTTCTCGTGCCAGTCCGACACCGGCTCGCCGTTGCGGAGCCAGCGGCTCGCCGCGGTGACCGGCGCCGCGCCGTCCACCGGATCGCCGATCGTCACCCGGATCTCCCGGTCGTGGCCGTCCACGATGGCGACGGCCTCCGCGAACAGCACGTCGCGGACCACCGCGCGGGTGTGGTCCAGCCCCGCGGCGCGCAGCATCCGGAAGACGATGTCCAGGAAGGTGACACCCGGCAGCACCGGCACGTCATGCACCCGGTGGTGGCGCATGATGAAGTCGTCGCTGGTGAGAACGGCACGGGAAACGAGTTCGGCCATCGGTTTTCAGGCTCCTCAGCGTGCGAACGGCAGGGCGGGGCGGGAGCCGCCGGAGAGGTCCAGGTCGAGGATCGAGGCCAGCAGCGGCTCCGGCTCCTCGGCGGGGGCGCTGCCGGGCGGGTCGAGCCAGAGGCGGCGGCGGGCGAACCGGGGCGGTGGCAGCGGCCGGCGGGCATCCGGGTGGCCGTATCGCTGCTTGAGGTCGAAGCCGCTGGCGATCAGGTGGGCGTTGGTGCCGCCGAGCCCGAACGAGCTCAGCGCCGCGACCCGCGCGGCGGGCAGCTCCGGCCACTGGCGCAGGGCGGTGTTCGGCGTGAAGGGCGAGCGGGCGAAGTCGAACCGGGGGTTCGGCGTCTCGCAGAACAGCGTGGCCGGGATCTGGCCGTGCCGCACCGACAGGATCACCTTGGCCAGCCCGGCGATGCCGGCCGCGCTGAGCAGATGCCCGATGTTGGACTTGACGCTGCCGATCGGGCATCCGCCGGCCCGCGCCGGGCCGGCGCCGTAGACGTCGGTGAGGGCCCGCAGCTCGATCGGGTCGCCGATGAGCGTGGCGGTGCCGTGCGCCTCCACCATGCCGATCTCGTCCGGGGAACGGCCGGACAGGTCGAGGGCCCGGCGGACCACACGCGCCTGCGCCGCCGGGTTGGGCGTCGTCATCCCCATGGTGCGACCGTCGTTGTTGACCGCGACGGCCTCGATGACGGCGTGGATGCGGTCGCCGTCGGCGATCGCCCGCTCCAGCGGCTTGAGCAGCACCACGCCGCAGCCCTCGCCCGGCACGAACCCGTCGGCCCGCTCGTCGAAGGCGTAGCACCGGCCCGTCGGGGACAGCGCCCGCGCCGCGCTCAGGTCGAGATAGGGCTGCTCGTCCAGGAGCACCTCGACACCGCCGGCCAGCGCCATCGCTGACTCGCCGGCCAGCAGGCTGCGGATGGCGAGTTGCACGCTGACCAGCGACGAGGAGCACGCGCTGTCGATCACCAGGTTGGGGCCGCGCAGGTCGAAGTGGTGGGCCACGTGGGCGGCGATGAAGTTCTGGTCCGAGCGCAGGACGCCCGGCCGCACGCCGACCCGCCGGCCGTACTCGGACATCCGCGCGCCCACGAAGACGCCGACCTCCCGGCCGCCGATCTCCTCGTCGGAGTAGCCGGCGTCGCGCAGGCAGGTGGCCGTGCCCTCGAGGAACATCCGGATGGCCGGATCGAGGCAGGTGGCCTCCTCGTCACCGAGCCCGAAGTACGCCGGATCGAAGTCCTCGAGGCCGGTCACGAAGCCGCCCCACTTGCTGATGCTGTGACCGAGCCCGGGTTGCGGGCGGTAGAACCGGCGATGGTCCCAGCGGGAGGCCGGCACCTCGTCCACGGCACAGCGGGAGGCGATCAGGGTGTCCCAGAACGTGTCGGTATCGGGCGCGCCGGGGAAGCGGCAGGCCATGCCGATGACCGCGACCCGGCCGTCCGGCGGCGCGGGCGGAGAGGCGGCGGGGCTCGCGGGCCGGGCCGGCGCCTCGGGCTGCGGCGGCGCCGGGGTCTCGTTCACGCCGAGGTGGGCGCTGAGCCGGGCCAGGGTGGGGTGGTCGAGCAGGGCGGCCGGTTCCAGGGAGCGGCCCAGCCGCGCCTCGATGGCCAGCAGCAGCTCGCCCAGCATGATGGACTCCACGCCGAGGTCGCTGAAGTCGGCTGTGTCGTCCAGATCGGCGGCGGGCAGCCGCAGCGCGTCCGCGAAGAGCTCCCGAAGCCATGCGGGCGGCTCCGCAGCGGGCGAAGCGGCGGGCGTTGCGGGAGGCGAGGCGGCAGGCGAGGCGAGAGACCGGTCGAGGGATGGCGGCGCCGAAACCACCGGAGGCGCGCTGGTCTCAGCCGGTGAGCTGGTGAGAGTGAGCAGGGCGTCCAGGTCGACCGTGGCGCCGTTCAGCGGTGGCGCCGGCAGCACCACGCCGCCGGCCGGCCGGGCCAGGACCCGCTCCAGGACCCGCAGCCCGGCCTCGTCGTCCAAGGTGTCCAGGCCGACCCGCAGGCACGGGTTGGGCCGGTCGCGGCCGCCGCCGCTCTCGCGCCACTGCGGCCAGTTCACCGACCGCACGCCGTCGGCGGCGCGCTGGGCCGCGGTCAGGTCCAGGAAGGCGTTGGCCGCCGCGTAGTCGGTCACTCCCCCGGCCACCGACGGCACCGCGGCACACACCGAGGAGAAGAGCAGCGTGAACGCCGGACGATCGCCCGCGGTCAGCTCGAGCAGCGCCTCCAGGCCGTCCACCTTGGGTTCCAGCACGTCCCGTACGACCGCGGGGTCCTGATAGGCGAACCCGGTGGGCTCGGGCGCCGAGCGCCCGGCGCAGTGCACGATCCCGCCGATTGCGCCGAGCTCATCCCGGACCCGGTCGAGGAACGCGCCCAGGGCCGCCCGGTCGGTCAGCGCGCCGGCGTACGGCAGGACCCGCACACCGCGGCACTCCAGGTCGGTCACCGCCTGGTCGAGCGCGGGCCCGCCCCGGTACCCGAGCACCGCGAGCCGGCGCGCGCCCCGATCGGCCAGCAGCTTCGTGACCAGGGCGCCGAGCCCTCGGGTGGCGCCGGTGACGACGTACGCCGCCGCCGGATCCACCCGCAGCGGCTCGTACGGCGCGTCGAGCGGCCGCAGCACCGGCCGGAACCGTTGCCCGCCCCGATGGCACACCTCCGGCTCCGGCGCCGCCCACTCGGCCAAGATGTGCCCGGCCAGCCGGTGCGGATCCCCGGCCGAAACGTCCGTGTCGAGCACCCCGGCCCGCAGCGACCGGTACTCGGCGCCGAGGACGCGCAGGAACCCCGCGACGCGGGCCCCGGCCAGCCGGCCCGGCTCCGTCCCACCGGGCTCGACGCCGGCCCGCAGCCCGTCGGTGACCTGCAACGCCCGCAGGCCGCCCGGCGCCCGGGCCGTCACCACCGTGCGCAGCATGGCCAGCCGCGCGCTCCACAGTCCGCGTTCCGCGTCCGGCCGGTACAGGTCGGCCAGGTCGAGCCAGCCGTCGATGGCCGGGTTGTCCCGGAGCAACGTCTCGGCGAGCGCGGCCGCGTCCTTTTCGGTCACGAATCCGGCGATCCCGTCCTGAAGTTCCCCGCCCTCGCGCACCAGGACGACGGGCCCCTGCGCGGCGAGCGCCCGGGCGACCGCCTCGCTGTGCGCCGAGAAGACGCAGATCGCCGGCCCCATCGTGGCCGGCTCACCGATCGTTCCGGCCGCCTGCCAGGCCCGCGAGTAGAGCGGGACCTCCGGGTCCAGCGGAATCTCTGGGTCCTCACCGGGAAGCCAGCAGCGCATCCGGGCGAACGGGTACGACGGCAACGCGATGACGCGCCCGCCGCCCGGCAGCGCCGCCCAGTCGACGCGCCCTCCGGCCGCCCAGTGCCGGGCCAGCTCGACCGGCCCGGCCCCGTCCGGCGGATCGTTCTCCGCGTGCCCGGCGCTGGGCGCCCGATCGCGCACCACCGTGTCACCGGCCCGGCCGGCCAGATACGCGGCCAGCCGCTCGCCCAGCTCGTCGATGTCGTTCACCACCAGGGCGAGGCGCTCCCGCAGGTGCTCGCGACCCACCTGCAGGGTGTACGCCACGTCGGCCAGGGCGGGTCGCGCCGTGCGCAGGTGGGCGACGAGCCGGGCCACCACCTCGTGCAGGCGTTCCTCGTCGTACGCGGTGAGGACGATCAGGCGCGGCCCGGGCACGGCGGCCGGCGCCGCGGCGACTGCCGGCGCCTCCTCGACCACGACGTGAGCGATGGTGCCGCCCGCGCCGAACGAGCTGATCGCGGCCCGCCGGGGCGTGGCGCCGGAGGGCCAGGGCGCCGCTTCGCGCTGCACCCGGAACGGCACCGAGGCCCAGTCCACGTTGGGGTTGAGCCGCTCGGCGTGCAGGGTCGGCGCGTACCGGCCGTTGCGCATCTGAAGGATCACCTTGGTCAGGCCGGCGATACCGGCGGCGGCCTCCACGTGCCCGATGACCGACTTGACCGAGCCGATCGGCACCGTGCCGGGCGCGAGACGGGCCTCGCCGAAGGCCCGGAGCAGTCCGTTGATCTCGACCGGGTCGCCCAGGGCGGTGCCGGCCCCGTGCGCCTCGATGTAGCCGATCGTGGCCGGATCGACCTCCGCGTCTCGCAGCGCCCGCCGCACCATGTCGCCCTGGGCCTCCGGGTTGGGCACCAGATAGCCGTTGGTGCGCCCGGCGTGCACGACGGCGCTGCCCCGGACGATCGCGTGGACGCGGTCGCCGTCGGCCAGCGCCCGCGCCAGCGGTTTGAGCAGCACGACGCCGGCGCCCTCGGCCGAGACGAAGCCGTCGCCGCCCTCACCGAAGCTGCGACATCGGTGGTCGGAGGCGACCAGCCGCATCCGCCGCTGTTGCACGAACTTGTTGGGGTGCAGCGACAGGTTCACCCCGCCGGCGATGGCCACCTCGGACTCGCCGGCGCGCAGCGCCCGGACGGCGAGGTGCAGGGCGGTGAGCGAGGACGAGCACATGGTGTCGACGGACAGCGACGGCCCGTGCAGGTCGAGGAAGAAGGAGACCCGGTTGGCGATGCCGCCGAGTGTGGCCCCGGAGTCGACGCGGTGGCCGGGCCGGGAGCTCTCCACGCCGAAGTACGGGTATTCGTTGTGCATGGCGCCCGCGTAGACGGCCACCCGCGAGCCGTGCCGGTCGCGCAGCCGGGCCCGGGTGTAACCGGCGTCCTCCATCGCTTCCCAGACCACCTCCAGGAAGAGCCGTTCCTGCGGGTCCATCAGGTCGGCGTCGCGCGGCGTGATGCCGAACAGCAGCGGGTCGAAGCGATCGACCTCGTCGAGGAAGCCGCCCCACATGTCGTCCGCGGGCCAGCCCGGCCGGGTGCGGGCGGCCGGGATGCGGGACACGCAGTCGCGCCCGGCGACCAGGTTGGCCCAGAACTCGTCGAGGCCGGCCGCCCGCGGGTAGCGCCCGGCCAGCCCGATCACCGCCACGGCGCCGTCGTCCGGCCCGGCGGAAGGAGCGGGCGCGGGCGCGGCGATAGGAGCGGGCGAAAGAACCTCCGCCGGGTTCGCGTCGGCCGCCGGGAAGGACCATCGCCCGGCCAGCACGGCGGCCACTCCCGCGAGGTCGCTGTGCGCGAAGAACAGCGTCCGATCTGTCTCGCCCAGATCCTGTTCGAGCCGGGCGTTGAGCCGGGTGACGAGGAACGAGCTCAGCCCCAGATCGGTCAACGGCGTGTGCGGGGTGAGCTGCGCGACCGGGATTCCGGAGACCTCGGCGTACAGGCCGACGAGGTACCGCTCGGCGACCGAGGATGCCGAGGGTGCCGAAGGGCGCGGGGCGGGCGGCTCGGCGTCCGACCACGGGTACGTCGGCAGCGACACCCGCCGGGCCGGCTCCGTGCGGTACTGCCGCCAGTCCACGTCCTGCCCGCCCAGCCAGGCCGTCACCGCGCCCTCGGCGCTCGCCGGGTCCGGGCCGGCCACCGGCTCCTCCGCGACCCCGGTGCGCACCGCCGGGTGCGGCCGCCCGGCGAGGAACGCGTCGAGTCCCTCGACCACCACGGCCGTCTCCGCGGCGGACACCGCGAGACGGTGGGCCATCGGCGTACGCCCGGTCTGCAGGGTGTGCGCCACGTCCGCGAGCGAGGCCGGAGCGGCCGGGCCCGACAGGTGGTCGCGCAGCCGGCCGGCGTACGTGTGCAGGCGCGCCCGGCTGGCGGCGGACAACAGAACATGTTCGATGCTGGTCACGGCACTCCACCCCGTTTCAGCGGCTCTCGCCAGAAGGCTAGGGACGTCCGCGCCGCTTGCCTGCTCAGGAATGAGCACGGCCGAGCAGGCGGCCCGCGCCGGCCAGAAGATGCTCGGCGATCGCGTCCGGGGTCCGCGCCGCCCAGTGCTCCAGCCTGGTGCCGCGCACCGACCGGTTGAACGCGGCCACCTCGGCGTCGAAGGGCACGAGGTAGTTCATCCGCCCGCCGGGATCGCCGGTCACGGCGAGTCGCGCGGCCCGGGCGAAGTACCAGCGGAACACCGCGGCCATCCGCCGGCGCGGGTCGTCCCCGCCGTCCGCGGCCGGCGCCACCTCGGCCCACACCGCGTCCAGCGACCGTCCCAGCAGGTCGCGTTCGAACCGGCGCCGCACGTCCGGGCCGAGCCGGTCCAGTCCGGGGTGGTCGCGGTAGGCCCGGTAGAGCGCCTCGGCCCGGGCCGGGAACAGGGTTCCGGTGGCCAGCACGGTCGCCCGCCCGCCGACCTCGAAGAGCTCCTCGGCGGGCGCGTCCCGGGCGTCGTCGGCGCCGGCCCGGGTCAGCATGTCCTTGACCACGTCCGAGGTGCGGGCCTGCGGGCAGCATTGGTTGACCGGCCCGGTGACGACGAAGTCGGCGCCCATCAGGAACGCGGCCGCGACCGCGCGCGGATCGCCCATGCCGCCGGTCACCCCGACGCGCACGGGCTCGGCGCCGCCGTGCCGGGCGGCGGCCTCGTCCCGCATCGCCAGCAGCTCCGTCAGCAGGGTGATCGGCCCGCACAGGTCGGTGGCCACGGGCGCTCCCACCGGGTCGCCGGCCGGGCCGGGCGCCGGTGGGCGGAGGAAGTCGGCGGCCTGCCGGGCGCGGGACACCCGAACCATCAGGTGCCGGTCCGGCCCGGCGAACCGCCACCGCACCAGCGGGCCGGTCACTCCGGCGTACGCGTCGGCCTCCGCGTGCCGTACGCCGTGCCGCAGCGCCAGCTCGACCAGGCCGGCCTGGCCCGGACCGGCGGGGAGGGTGATTCCCCACCGTCCGTCCAGGCCGGACAGCTCGGACAGGTCGGCCTCGACCTCGTCGAGCCGGCGCCCGCCGGCGCCGAGGAACGCGAGACAGCCGGCGCCGGTCATCCGGCGTACCAGCTCGGGCCCGGTCACCCCGTAGCCGAGCCCACCGGCCACGTAGGCCTGCCGCACCCCGTAGGCCTGCCGGAACGACGAGCTACCCAGCGCGATCGAACCGGGGGCGGGCGTGGCCGGGGCCGGGGCGGCGGGATCGGGCGGGGGCAGGTCGGCGCGGGCGCGCTTCCACATCTTCGTCAGCACCTCGCCGGGCCCGATCTCCTCCACCGCGTCCACCCCGTCGCGGGCCAGCCGGCACAGCGTGTCCCACCACCGCACCGGGCTCACCAGATGCCGGCTCAGCAGGTCGGGAAGCTCCTCGACACGGTGCGGCCGCGCGGTCACGTTCGCGATCACCGGCAGCGCCGGCTCGGCGAACGCGACCTCGCGCAACAGCGCGGCGAACTCCGCGGCCGGCCCGGCCAGAGAGCGGGAGTGCGCGGCCACGCTGACGTTGAGCGGCACGCACCGCCCTCCGGCGCCGGCCGCGGCGAGCGCCGCGACGACCGCCCGGGTGGACTCCTTGGGGCCGGCCAGCACCAGCTGACCGGGCACGTTGTCGTTGGCCAGGTCGATGTCGTCGAGGCCGGCCTCGGCCAGGACGGCGAGGAGCCGGTCGCGGGGCACACCGAGCACGGCCAGCATGCCGCCGCCGGTGACCGCGCCCATCAACTCGCCGCGCCGGCGCACCAGCCGCAGCCCGGTGGCGAAGTCGACGCAGCCGGCCGCGTACAGCGCGCTC
Source organism: Paractinoplanes atraurantiacus (assembly GCF_900215205.1). Lineage (GTDB taxonomy): Bacteria > Actinomycetota > Actinomycetes > Mycobacteriales > Micromonosporaceae > Actinoplanes > Actinoplanes atraurantiacus. Next base: position 201,295 of record NZ_OBDY01000002.1, on the reverse strand, counting down.
CACTCGCCCAGGCTGTGCCCGGCCAGCACGTCCGGCGCGGGGCCGCCGCGCTCCCGGCGCTGCCGATAGGCCAGGGCGTTCACCACGAACAGGGCCGGCTGGGCGAACTCGGTGCGGTGCAGCCGGCCGTCCTCGCCCCGGCACAGCTCGCGCACGGAGTAGCCGAGGATCTCGTCGGCGGCGCCGGTCAGATCGGGGTACGCGGCGAACAGGTCGCCGCCCATCCCGGGCGTCTGCGAGCCCTGGCCAGGGAAGAGGAACGCGCGGCTCATCGGGCTACCGGTCCCACGGCAGGCGGCCGGACTCGGCGAACGCGGTGAGGCGCTCGTGCACGGCCGGCGTGGCCATGAGCCGGCCCAGCTCGCCGACGGCCAGCTCGCGCGTCTCGGCGGTGACCGGCCACAGGGCGCCGGCGTACCGCTTGAGGGCGGCCACGGTGGCGGTGTCCAGCTTGCCCGCGCGGTAGGCGAGCCGGCGCACCGGGCCGGTCAGGTCGGCCGCGACCTCGTCGGCCAGACCGGACCGCGCGGCGTCGGCGGCCGGGACCGGGCGCGTGGTCAGCGTCATGGCGTACGCCCGCTGGAAGCCGATCCGGCGCACGAGGAACGGCAGCACGCAGCACGGCAGCAACCCCCACAGCGCCTCGGGCAGCGCGAAGGTGCTGCGTTCGCTGGCGAGGACGAGGTCGCACGCCGCGACCAGGCCGACCCCGCCGCCGGCCACCTGCCCGTCGACGTGCGCGGCCACCATCAGCGGCACGCCGGTGAAGCGCCGCATCAGGTCGAAGAACGCCCGGCCGGCCGCTTCCGGCGCCTCGCCCGAGGCGGCCGCGGCGAGGTTCATGCCGGTGCTGAACACCCCGTCGCCCGAGGTGATCAGCAGCATCCGGCAGTCCGGGTCGGCCTCCGCCCGGTCGAGCGCCTCGTGCAGGCGGGCCACCATGGCCTCGTCGACGCTGTTCGCGCCGTCGCCGCGGTCGATGCTGACCGTCCGCAGCGTGGCCGTCCGCTCGGTCAGGCCCACCGGTACTCCCTGTGGTAGTCGCGAATCCGGTCGAGCACCAGCAGGCCGCGACCGGCGACGTGCGAGTCGAAGACCGGTCCGTAGCCGGCCGCGTCGAAGACCGCCTCCCGCACACCGAACGCGCGCTGGTCGCTGCCGGCGGTGAGCTTGTCGTACTCGCCGACGGTCAGCCGCCGGCGGTCGTCGAGCTGGGCGCCGATGTCCAGTCCGGGGCGGGCGCCGGCCGGGACGACCCCGCTGAAGAACTCCGAGGCGCAGCCCGATCCGTACGAGAAGAGGCCGATCCGCCGCGTGCGGTCGCTCGGGGCCTGTTCGAGCAGCGAGCAGAGCGCGAGATAGATCGCGGCCGAGAAGAGGTTGCCGACCCGCGCCGCGTAGTGCAGGGAGGCGGCCATGCGCGCGGCGAAGTCCCGCTCGATGCCGGCCGCGTCCAGCCGGCGCAGCTTGCGCAGCAGCGTCCGGTGCGCGCCCTTGACCATGCCGGCGAACGGCGTGTGGAACACCAGATGGTCGAAGGTGCCGACGACGTCCGTGCCCGGCACCCGGTCGCAGTAGGCCGCGAAGCAGTTCTCCAGGCAGCTCAGGTAGGCCAGCAGCGACAGGTCCGAGTCGACCACGTCGGTCTCGACGGCGGGCCGGGCGGTGTCCATCACCTCGTACGTGTGCCAGCCGCTCGCGCCCGGGTCCAGCGCCAGCACCCGCGCGTCGCGGCCGACCAGCATGGCCACCGCTCCGGCGCCCTCCGACGGCTCCCAATAGGTGCCCCGGGCACCGTTGCTGGGCGCGTCGGCCGCCACCACCAGGGCCCGGGCCGACGGTGACGGGCTGGTCTCGACCAGCGCCGCCGCCGTCTGCAGGGCCGCGGTGCCGCCGTAGCAGGCGTGTTTCACCTCGAACGAGCGGCACCGGCTGGGCAGACCGAGGTGATGGTGCACGTATGTGCTGATCGGCTTGCCGAAGTCGAGCCCGCTCTCGGTGCCGACGACGAGCAGCTCGATGCCGGCCAGCTCGGCCGGCGAGAGGCCGGCCACCAGGGGGCGGGCCGCGTTCACCGCGTTGGTGACCGGGTCCTCGCACGGCAGGTTCACCGACTTCTGCGTCATCATCAGGTTGTCGAACCGGGACATGCTCAGCCCCCGGTCCGTGAACAGGTCGCGGACGTCGACGAAGGCCCGCCCCACGTAGGCGTTGATGGCCTCGATGCCGGTGCTCACCGGTGCCGTCTCAGGCGCGGGCGGGCGTTGACGGCCGCTGCGGCAGGAGCAGGGTGTCGTGGATGGTGGCCGGCACGAACAGCCGTTCCCATGTGCCGCCGCCCTTCGACTCGTGCACCCGCGGCTTGCGGTAGATCCGCTCGTCGGTGGCCGGGCTGCGGTCGAGTTCGGCCAGCGCGCCGTAGGCGTCGAGGTCGCGCAGGTGGATCAGCGAGTAGATCCGGTCCTGCTGACCGAAGGTCTCCTCGTAGAGCAGGACCGTGACGTCGCCGGCGAGCTCGCGGTTGACGTGCTCCTGCCAGTCGAAGGCGAAGAGCCGGCCCTCCTTGCGGAACTCGTACTTCACGGTCGCCGTACGGACCACGATGGCACCGGCGTTCGACGAGTTGAGCTGGTCGCCGAACGGCTGCGCGGTCTGGTGCCGCGCCGAGGTGACGAAGTTCGCCGCCTCCTGCGGATCGTCCGGCTCGTCGTGATGGTGCTGCAAACCGTGCTGGGGGCAGAGGATCCGCTCGTACATGCTGCTCTCGAGAAAGATCTTCTCCCAGTTGCCGTGCCCCTTCTCGGGAAGCCGGTCGACGACCGAGATGCCCTGGAACTCCTCGTCGTGGTCGACCATCTCGAGCAGCTTCTGGTACTCGTTCGGCGAGCGCATGTGGATCAGCCAGTGCAGCCGGTCCTTGACGCCGAAGACCTCCTCGTAGCAGAACGTCGTGGCCACGCCCTGCTGCTTGTCGTTGATGTAGCCCAGCAGGTCGACGCTGAACCCGCGGCCCTCCCGGGCGAATTCGTAGTTCAGCTGCCCCACCCGGTAGATGACCATCCCGCTGTTGCCGGAATGCAGGAGCTTCTCCGGCGCCAGCGAAGTCTGGTCCTGGGCGCGGGGCGTGGCGGCCGCGGTCGTCGCTGTCATCGGACGGTCCCTTCCAGTCGGGCGATCTCGCGATTCGTTTGTACGGGCGGTAGGGCCCCGCTGTCTGCGCAGGTTTGAGCGGTGGCCGCCCCGAGCCGGCGCAGGTCGGCGCGGATCGCGGCGAGCACCTCGGGCGGCGCGCCCTTGAGATAGAAGTGGTCGCCGCGGAACACCCGCAGGGTGAACGCGCCGCGGGTGGTCTCCCGCCAGGCGGCGATCTCGTCGAGGTTCACCTCGGGGTCGGCGTCACCGGTCAGCGCCGACACCGGACAGTCCAGCGGCGGGCCGGGCAGCGGCGCGTAGACCTCGTTGAGCTCGAAGTCGGCCCGCAACGACGGCAGGAACAGCTTGATGACGTCGCCCTGCGCCAGCACCTCGGGTGGGGTGCCGTTGAGCAGGCCGACCGCGCGCAGGAACTCGTCCTCCGGCAGGCGGTGCAGGGCCGGGCGCCGGGTGGGCGTCCGCGGGGCGCGCCGGCCGGAGACGAACAGGCAGAGCGGCGCGGCGCCGGCCCCGGTGAGGCGACGGGCGACCTCGTACGCGAGCACGGCGCCCATGCTGTGGCCGAGGATCGCGTACGGCCGGTCGAGGTGGCCGCCGAGACCGTCGACGAGCGGGCCGAGGAGATCCTCGACCCGCCGGTACGGTTCCTCCCGCACCCGGGTCTCGCGTCCCGGCAGCACCACCGGGCAGACCGCCACCTCCGGGGCGAGCACCGGCCGCCACGGCTGGAAGAATCCGGCGCCGCCGCCCGCGTGGGCGAAGCAGAGCAGGCGCACCGGCGCGTCCGCGGCGCTCGGCGGGACGCTGAGCCAGGCCGTCACCGCCCGCCTCCGGGCGCGCGCAGCACGACATGCCCATACGACCCGGTCGCGCCGAGCGCGTTCACCAGCGCGCGGGGCGGCCCGCCGGAGTCGCGCCGGGGCCACGGCGTCGGCCGCTCCGGCACGGTCAGCACGGCCGGATCCCAGTCGGCCAGCGGGCCGCGCCGCCGGGCGAGCCGGGTCGGCGCGATCTCGCCGTGCTCGAACTGCAGGAGAACCTTGGTCAGCTGGGACAGTCCCGAGGCGGCCTCCAGGTGGCCGAGGTTGGGCTTGATCGTGCCGATCGGCAGCGGCCGGTCCCGGCCGGCGGCGACCTGGCCGAGGGCCTCCAGTTCGGCCGCGTCGGCCAGGGCGGCCCCGGCCGCGGCCGTCTCCACGTAGTCCAGGTCGGCCGCGGTGAGCCCGGCCGACCGCAGCGCCTGGGCCAGCGAGCCGGCGAGCTCGGCCGCGTCCGGGGCGCCGAAGCGGCTGGTCCGCCCGGCGTGCCCGGTCCAGGTGGCCTCGACGATGCCGCGCACCGGGTCGCCGTCGGCGGCGGCCGGCCCGGCGGGTCGCAGCAGCAGCGCCCCGCACCCCTCGCCCGGCAGCCAGCCGGTCGTGTCCGCGTCGTACGCCTCGCCGGTCGCGCCGTCGGCGGCGACCAGATCGAGCCCGCGCAGCAGGGCCAGGTGGAAGGGGTGGGTGATCAGGTTGACGCCGGCGACGACCGCGGCCACGCACTCGCCGCGGGCGAGGCTCTGCGCCGCCAGGTGCAGCGCGGTCAGCGACGAGGAGCAGGAGGTGTTCACCGCGATGCTGGGGCCGCGGAAGCCGAACGCGTGCGACACCCGGTTGGGCAGGTCGGCGGCGATACCGGAGGTCGTGGCCGGTTCACCGGCCCGCCACCGTTCCGCGGCGGCCACCTGATGGTCGGGCCACATGCCGGCCACGAAGACACCGACCCGGCCCTGTGCGGCCAGGCCGGCCGGGGTGTGCCCGGCGTCCTCGAGACATCGCCACACCGTCTCGAGCACGAGGCGGGCCTGCGGATCCAGGGTGGCGGCCTCCAGCGGGGAGACGCGGAACCGCAGGCTGTCGAACGTGTCGATGTCGGACAGGAAACCGCCGGTGATGCGGGACAGCGATCCGGTGAGCCCGAGCGCGCCGGCGCGATCGCCGGGCATCGGCCCGGCCGCCGACCGCCCGGCCAGCAGGCCGGCCCAGAGCTGGGCGAGGTCGTCGGCGCCGGGGTAGCGGCCGGCCAGCCCGACGACGGCCAGGTCGAGGGCGGCGGGCGCGGCCGGGGCCGGCTGGGCGGGGGCCGGCGTGGCGCGTACGGCCGCGATCGGGCGGCCACCGAAGAACGCCTGGAGGAACCGGTGGTCGTCGTCGAGCCGCAGCGCCGGGCGCAGCCGGTCCTCGGCGATCGCGCCGATCGGGCACAGGCCGAGGCCGGCCGAGGCCTGCTCGCCCATCAGCAGCTGTCCGATGTAGCCGGCCTCCAGCGTCAGGAAACGGTCGCTGTCGGCGCCGTAGAGCGGCTCGATGCCGCGGCGCTGTCCGACCAGGTGCAGCTCGAAGGCCGCGGCGTCGAACAGCGGCCGGTTGTAGAAGAAGTGCGCCGACCGGCTCAGCTCGGCCCCGTCGCCGATCCGCCGCAGGGTGTGCTCGGGCGGGTCGTAGTAATAGACCCCCGGTTCCAGCCCGGTCACCGAGCGGGCGTGCACATAGACCTGCACGGCGTAGGTGTCGCCGGCCGACGGATAGCGGTATCGGAGCCGATCGCCGTCGGGGATCGGGCGGAGCAGGCCGAGCAGCGTGGCCAGCTCGGCGAGCTCCACCGCCTCGCCGGTGAACTGCCGATGGCTGGTCCGCTCCCGGTAGAGCTCGGCGGCGGCCGGCTCGCCCGGCAGCGCGAGCGAGTTCTCGGCCGGCGCCGGTGCCCGCCGGCCCGGTTCGCGCTCCTTGAACCGATCCCGGTCGGCCTGGTCGAAGAAGTCCACCCCGGGCCCGGGCGACGCCGCAGGCTCGGGCTGAGCGGCCGGCGGCGGAGCGGCCAGGCTGCGGGCCAGGCCGGTGATCGTGGGTTCGGCCAGCAGCGCCGAGACCGGCACCCGCCGGCCGTGGCGCGACTGCAGCGCCGCCGACACCTGCACCATCGTGAACGACGTGACGCCCTGATCCCACAGGTCGGCGTCCGGGTCGATCGCCCCCGCACCCACCAGCTCGGCGAAGATCGCCACCAGGTCGTCGCGCAGGCCGTCGGCACTCGCCTCGCCGGGCCCCGGCTCGGCCGGCAGCGGCCAGGGCAGGGCGGCGCGGTCGAGCTTGCCGTTCGCGGTGGCCGGGAAGGTGTCCACGAACGCCACGAAATTCGGCACCATGTAGTCCGGCAGCGCCGCGGCGGCGTGCTTGCGCAACTCCGGCACGCCGGGCGCGGGCCGGGCCGCCGGCACGACGTAGGCGACGAGTTTGCGGTCCCCGGTGTGGTCGGGCCGGGCGGTCACCACGACGTCGGCGACGCCGGGGTGCGCGCGCAGCCGGTGCTCGATCTCGCCCAGCTCGACCCGGAAGCCACGGATCTTCACCTGGTTGTCGAGCCGGCCCAGGAAGATGATGGTCCCGTCCGGGAGACGCTCGGCTCGGTCGCCCGTGCGGTACATCCGCTCGTCGTCAGCGGCGCCGAACAACCCGGCGAACGGATCCGGCGGGAACCGTTCCGCGGTGAGGTCGGGCCGGTTGGCGTAGCCCTGACTCAGGCACGCGCCCGCGATGTAGAGGTCGCCCGCCTCCCCCGGCGGGCAGGGCTCACCCCGCTCGTCGAGCACGTAGTAGCGACTGTTGTCGATGGGATGCCCGTACGGAATGCTCCGCCAGCCGGGGTCGACCTCCTCGACCTCGAAGTAGTTGCTCCACACCGTCGCCTCGGTGGCCCCGCCCAGGCTGACCAGCCGGGCCCGCGGAAAGGCGGCGCGCACCCGGTCCGGCAGACTCAGCGGGGTGTAGTCGCCGCTGAGGAAGACCAGCCGCAGCGCGTCGGCGCCGGCCGTGCCGGGGGCCGGGAACAGCGGCGCCAACTGGTCGAGCGAGGTCGGCGCGGAGTTCCAGAAGGTGACCCCCTCCCGCAGCATCGCGTCCACCAGCAGCTGCGGGTCGCGCTGCTCGGTCTCGTCGGCGACGTAGACGGCCGCGCCGTCGCCGAGCAACCCGAGCAGGTCGAACACGGAGAGGTCGAAACCCAGCGAGGTGACGCACAGGCCCAGGTCGCCCGGGCCGAACCCGTACCGGCGCCGGCACCAGGCGAACAGGTTGTGCAACGGCCGGTGAGTGACCACCACCCCCTTGGGCCGCCCGGTGCTGCCGGAGGTGTAGATGACGTACGCCATGTCGTCCGGCCCGGCCAGCGGCGGCGGATCGCCGTCGTCGGACACCGGGTCGGTGTCCGGCAGCGTGCGCACCGTCAACCCGGGCGGCGGGCTCCACGCTGGACCGTCGCCCGAGATGAGGAGCGCGACCGCCGCGGCGTCGCCGAGCATCGCGCCGACCCGTTCGGCCGGCAGGTAGGGCTCGACCGGCAGGTAGGCGCCCCCGGCCTTGAGGATGCCGTAGACGGCGACCGCGAGATCCGGCCCCCGGGGCACGCTGACCGCCACCACCGCGCCCGGCCGCACGCCGTCGTGCCGGAGCTGCCGGGCGACGGCGTTGGCACGCCGGTTGAGTTCCCCGTACGTCATCGTGCCGTGCCGCCAGCGCACCGCGACCGCGTCCGGGTCCCGCCGGGCCTGCTCCTCGAAGCGCCGGTGCACCGGCCCGTCGGCGGTGAACGGCCGGGCCGTGTCGTTCCACCGGATCAGCTGCCGGCGCGGGTCCGGCTCGTCCGGCGGCGCGTCGGCCGCCGCCAGCTCGCGGAGCTGCCGCAGATAGGCCTCGAACACCCGATCGACCACGCCCGGGGCGAAGTCGGCGGCCGTGGCGTCCCAGAAGCACTTCAGCTCGCCGTCGCCGTCGTCCATCGCGATGCAGTCCAGCGACACGTCCGGGGTGCAGGTCAGCCACGGGCCGGCGGTCACACCGGCCGGCAGCGGCTGCTCGGCCAGGTCGAGGAGCCCGGTGTGCACGACCGGGAAGGCGAACGTGCCGTCACCGCGCCGGCGCAGCACCAGCCGCCGCAGCGCGGCCAGCCCGCTCACCGCGTCCGCGGCCGCGTCCGCGTCGAGCTGCTTCTGATAGTGCGCGGCGCGTTCCCACGGCGACCGCTCGGGCGCGTGGGCGATCCAGCTCAGCGCGGTGCGCTCGGCCGGCCGGAACCGCCGGGTCGGCTCGGTCCAGCGCACCAGGGACACCGCGAACGGCGCGTCGAAGACCTCGCCGAGCGCGCCGGTGAGCGCGGCCAGCAGCAGCGCGTCCGGCCCGATCCCGGCCGCCGCGCCGCGCTCGCGCAACCCGCGCCAGCCGGGCACGGCGCCGGCGTGCCGGACCCGGCGGGGGTCGCCGCCCGCCGCGCCCGGCATCGGCAGCGGCGGACCGGGCGGCAGGGCGGCGGCCACCTCGCGCCAGTGCTCGGCCGCCGTCCCGGGCTCGGGACGCTCGGCCGCGTACTGCGCGAAGGACGCCGCGGGCAGCGGTCGCGCGGCGGGGTCGGCGTAGAGGCGGAACAGCTCGCGCAGCAGGAAGTGCACGCTGCGGCCGTCGCAGACGGTGAGGTCGATGGTGAGGTGGACGACGGCGGAGCCGCCCTCGCCGCGGGTGACCCGCAGGTCGAACTGCGGCCAGCGGCCCAGCGGGAACGCCCGGGACACCAGCGGCTCGACCCGGACCGCGCCCGGATCGTCGAGGACGGGCACACGCCAGCTCGCCGGGGCGGTCGCCCGCACCACCAGGCGGCCGTCGGGGGTGACCGACGACCGCAGGGCCTCGTACGCGTGGATCATGGCCGTCCAGGCCGCCGCCAGCCGCCGTACGTCCAGATCGTCGACCGTGAACGAGTGGTAGACCTGGCAGCCGTCCCACTCGTGGCGCCCCTGGACCCGGGCCACGAAGTACGCCTGCTGCAGCTCGTTGAGCGGCCACGTGGTCTCGGCCGCGGGATCGTCGACCGCCGCCGCGGCCAGCAGGTTGACGAAGGTGGCGAACAGGACGTCGCCGCCGCCGGCCGGCAGCAGCGCGTCGGTGATGTCCCAGCGCAGCGCCAGCTCGCCACCGCGCTCCTCGACCTGGCAGTCCACCGCCACCCCGGAGGTCTGACTGGTCGCGAACGTGACGGCGTCGGCGAAGCCGCCGCCGGGCGCCGTGCGGGTGGCGTCGAGCAGGCTCGTGAACACCACCGGCAGGGCCGGGCCGGGGCCGCGCCGGGCGGCCTGGACCGCCTCGATGCCGGAGACGCCGGCGTGGTCGAGGTCCTCCCACAGTCGCCGGTGCACCGCGCGGGCGGCGTCGTCGAGGCCGGTCGCGGCGAGGTCGCCGACGATCAGGACGCTGGTCGAGGTGAACGGCGCGATCACGCCCTCGGCCGCGGCCGGCAGGCGGCTGCGGCGGTTCGTGGTGAGCACCAGCGAGTACGGCTCGTCGGCCCCCTGCCGGTCCAGCGCCTCGGCGAACACGGCCAGGACCAGGGCGGTCGGCGAGACACCGAGACGGCCGGCGCGCTCCCGCAGCGCGGACCACTCACCGGCGCTCAGGCGCGCGCCCAGCGAACGCCGGGGCCGGCACCGGCCGGCCGGGACCGCGGCGGCCGGGTCCGGATCGCCGAGGCGGGGTGCGGCGGGCAGGCCGGCCAGGCGGTCGGCCCAGTAGCGCCGGTCCCGCTCGTACGCGGGGCCGGCGCTCTGCTCGTGCAGCCAGACCAGGCAGTCCCGTGCGGTCAGGCCGGGGTCCGGCAGCGGCGTTCCCGGCTCGGTGTACGCCCGCCACCAGTGCTCGAGCAACAGGTCGAGCCCGTGCCCGTCGGTCAGCAGCGCGTCGAGGCACAGGTGGACTGTGGACCGCTCGGGTCCCCGGGTGACCTCGATGGCGTAGAGCGGCCACTCGCCGGCCGTGAACCCGCGATGCGACAGCCGCTCGCGGGCCGACCGGACGTCCCGCTCGTAGTCGCCGGTCTCGTGCACAGGTGTGGTCCACTCCGGCAGCTCGGGCCGGATCCGCTGGCTGTTCCCCTCGACGCCGGCGCGCAGCATCGCGTGCCGGCGGAGCACCGCCCGCCAGGCCTCGCGCAGCCGGTCGACGTCGAGCCCGGCCACCTCGAACTCCCGGTACAGATGGCAGCCGACCGGGTCGTCGCTCAGCTCGGGGTGCTTGCCGGCCAGGTAGGCCCGTTGCAGCGGGGTCAGCGGAAAAGGCTGCTCGGCCGCGGCCGGGTCGGCGGCCGGCCCGCCACCCCCGGCGCCGCGGTTCCGGCCCACCCGGCCGGCCAGGTCGGCGACGCCGCCGCAGTCGGCGAGCTCCACCATGGTCAGCTCGACGCCGTAGGCGAGCTGGATCTCGAGGATGAACCGGGCCGCCGACAGCGAGTCCAGGCCCAGGTCACGCAGGGGTGTCCGGTCGTCGCCGACGTCCCGGCGCAGGATGGTTCCGAGCGTGTCGCGAAGCTCGCGGACGAGCTCGCCGTTCAGGTCCTCGTCCACGGTGCGCCTCTCAGAGGGTGGCTTCGAGATAGTTGACGACGTTGCGCTCGACGACCACGAGGAACGAGTCCGGGGTTCGGTAGACCAGGCCCGCCTCGCAGAACCGCTTGAGGAAGTAGCCCACCCGCGACCGGGTCGTGCCGACCATTCCGGACAGTTCCTCCTGCGTGATCCGCTGCTCGATGCGGATGCCGCGGGCCTGCCTCTTGCCGAGCTTGTTGGCGAGGATCAGCAGCGCGGCCGCCAGCCGGCGCTCACTGTCCATCGTGACCAGATTGGTGATGATCTGCTGCTGCTCGGCGAGCCGCAGGGTGAGGTATCGCAGGAAGGTGTCCAGCAGCTCCTGGTCGCCCAGGGCGGCCCGGAAGGAGGCGAGCGGGATGCGCCGCAGCATCGCGGTGCGCATCGTCGTGGCGGTCTCGACCCGGCCGGCCGAGAGCAGGCACAGCTCGCCGAACACGTCGCCGGCGGCATAGATGGACAACAGGCACTTCTTGCCGTCACGCGAATAGGTGACAGTCTTCACCTGCCCGCTCTCGACCAGGTATATGTAGTCGTCACGGGCACCGCAGTTGTACACGTGAGCGTTCTTCGGGAAACGGATCTGGGTGTACTGCTCGAGACGACCGCTCAGCATCTCCCGCAGCCGACGGGGGAACTCCGACGTCTCAAGGTCATCTATTTCCAACCTGCACCCCGCTTATTTCGCATTCGTCCCTTTGCAGGTCACGCATCTGTCTGCCTCCGCTCGGCTTTCACCGGCCGGGCCGGCCACGAACCCTCATGAAGTGGGCGGCCATGTCGAGCAGGGCCGTGGAGCCGCGGAAGACGGAGAGGTGGTCGCCGGCCGGCGTCACGACCAGCTCGGCGGCGGGCAGCGCGGCGGCCACGAACCGGGAGCCCTCCGGGTGGGCGGTGGTGTCGTCCTCGCTGGTCACCACGAGCGTGGGCTGGCGCACCGTGGCCAGCTCCGCGCGAACGTCGGTGCCCATGATCGCCCCGTTCAGCTGGCAGTACCGGAACAGCAGCTCCGGGGTGGCGTACGGATAGAGGACAAGGTGGGCCAGGTCCTCCGGCACGCTGCCGGTCATGGTCTGGCACACCACCGCGTGGATGCCGGAGGCGTTCACCCGTCCCCGCGTCGCCATGGCCATGAGGGCCTGCAGGTTGATCTGATGGTCGGTCTTGAAGTCGTCCCGGCCCACCTCGAAATCGCCGTGCCACAGGCTCAGCGACGACACCCGCTCGGGCGCCCGGGCGGCCGCCGCCAGGGCGATCACCGCGCCGCCGCACAGTCCCGCGACGTGCGCGGCGGCGACGCCGAAGTGGTCCATCACCGCCAGCAGGTCGCCGGCCTGGGCGTCGACCTCCAGCTCGCCGTCGAAGTCGTCGACGTCGCCGAAGAGCCCACGGCTCTCCCAGGTGACGACGTGGTGGTCGGCGGCCAGCCGGCGGATCCACGGCTCGGCCAACCGGGCCGGCATGCCGCAGGCCGACGCGATGACCACGGCCGGGGCGGCCGGGTCACCGGCCGCGTAGGCGTTCAGCGGCGTGCCGTCGGGACTCCAGGTGACCGCGCGCCGGCAGAACGCGCCGAAGTCGGCCGCCGCGGCCTCGTCGACCGCGCGGTCCATGGCCTGGTACGTGTCCGGTGTGACCTCGGCCAGCGGACCGGCCAGCTCGCCGAGCCGCAGCCGCCGGCCGACCACGTGCCCGAACAGCCCGCCGTCGGCCGGTCCGCCGGCGGTGAGCCGCAGCCGGGGCGCCGCCAGCCGGGCGGTGACCCGGTCGAGCAGGCCTTGCAGCTGCTCCAGGTTGGCCCGCGGTGGGCTGCCGTTCGTGCCGGTGACGGCTCGGACCGGAGGCTCGAGCTGGCCGGCGAGAGGGCGCAACGACAGCACGGCCTCGGCGAGTTCCGTGACATTGCGGGTGGCCTGGTTGCTGAGCACGGGTACCTCCGGTCAGCGGGCGAAGGCGTGGCCGCGGGTGGTCCGGGTGGCCAGCCGGTTGTGCCCGTACTCGTCGCCACCGTTGACCAGTACCGCCCCGTACCGCTCCAGTGAGACCCGGCCGCCGTACTCCTCGATCTCGTCGGTGTCCGGATAGACCCGCACCGCCGTGGGCACGTAGCGCGCGGCGAAGCCGAGCCGCATCTCGGAGGACTTGCCGCTGTGCGGCCAGGACGCGTGCATGAGCGTCGACCAGAACATGATCGCCTCGCCGGGCCGCATCACCATCGACACGGCCTTCGACTCGTCCGGTGTCCAGTCCGGGTCCTTCTGCAGCTGCCGGTAGTCGTAGCCGAAGAAGCCCCGCCGGGTGCCCGCCTTGTCGGCCTGGTTGATGCTGCCCGGGTCGTAGTCCATCCGCTTGGTCTCGTCGTAGTTCATCGACTCGTGCGTGCCCGGGATGAACTGGAGACAACCGGTCTCCTCGTTGGCCTCGGTGAACGCGGTCCACACCGTGATCGTGCCGCCGAACTCCTTGACCTCGTCCGGCCAGATGATCTGCGGCTTGCCCGAGGCGTTGGCGAAGGTGTCGGCCTGATGCCAGTCGGTGCCCTCGTCGCCGGGATACTTCGGGAAGAACTCGGTGCGCCAGCAGAGGACGTCGGGGCCGAGCACGCTGCTCACCCGGTCCACGATGCGGCGGTTCATCACGTGGTCGGCCAGGAACGCCATGTCCAGGTGCCGGTCGTAGTTGGAGATGTTGGTGTTGCCGGACTGGGCCGCCTCGTCCTGGTAGACGGCCATGCTGCGGTCGAGCATCTGCAGCCGCTGACGGCGCCAGGCCGAGCGCATCTCGTCGATCTCGTAGACCTTGAACGGTCCGAAGTAGCCCTGCCGCCGGAAAGTCTCCAGCTCGTCCGGGCTGAGCGCGTTCCCGCGCTGCTGGACATCCATGGTGTTCTCCTTCGTTACGCGTGGGTCGGTACGGGACGGTCGGACCGGGCGGCACGGACGACGGCGCACAGCCGCTCGACCGAGGCGATCTCGCCGAGCTCGCTGCCGGTGAGCGACACCTGCCAGCGCTCGTTGACCCGCGCGATGACGCGGATGAAGGCGAGCGAGGTGGCGCCCAGGTCGAACAGGTCCGCGTCGTACGGGAGCGTGTCGCGGCGCAGCACCTCACGCACGATCTCCGCGACGGCGTCCGGGTCGGCGCCGGCGCTCGCCTCGGCCGCGCCGCCGGTCGGGCCGGCGGCCGGCGCGGCGGCGGCCAGGGCCGCCCGGTCGGCCTTGCCCTGCGGCGTGGCCGGGATCTCGGCGACCAGCTCATAACGGGCTGGGCACAGGTGCCGGGGCAGGCGCTCGGCGGCGTACCGGGCGAGATCCTCGGTGAGGCGATCGCCGTCCTGTCCGGCTTCCGGCCGCAGGTACGCGACCAGGCGCAGATCGCCGTCGCCGAAGTCGTGCGCGGCCACCACCACCTCGGCCACGCCCGGCTGCTCGCGCAGCACGGCCTCGATCTCGTACGGCTCGATCCGGAATCCCCTGATCTTGATCTGGTCGTCGATCCGGCCCAGGTAGTGCAGCTCGCCGTGCTCGTCGCGGACCGCGAGATCGCCCGAGCGGTACGCACGCCGGCCGTCCTCGTCGGTCACGAAGCGCTCGGCCGTCAGGCCGGGCCGGTCCAGATAGCCGCGTGCGACCCCGGGCCCGCTGACCCAGATCTCCCCGGGCGTGCCGGCCGGCGCCGCGGCGCCGCGGTCGTCGCGCACGGTGACCCGCAGGTCGGGAATGGGCACGCCGATCGGGCTGACCTGCGGCCGGTCGAGGTCGGCGGCCCTGATCGGCCGGTACGTGACGTGCACCGTGGTCTCGGTGATCCCGTACATGTTGACCAGCTGGGGCCGCTCCGTGCCGAAGCGCTCGGCCCAGGGGCGCAGCATCCCGGTGTCCAGCCGCTCGCCGCCGAACACCACCACCCGCAGGGCGAGCGGGGCGTTGCCGGCCGGAGTGTCCAGCGCCGTGCAGAGCTGCCGGAACGCCGACGGGGTCTGGTTCAGCACCGTGACGCCCTCGTCGGCGAGCAGGGTGAACAGATCGGCCGGCGACCGGGTGACGGCCGGCGGCACGATGACCAGCCGGCCTCCGTACAGCAGCGCGCCCCACATCTCCCAGACCGAGAAGTCGAAGCTCGCGGAGTGGAACATGGTCCACACGTCCCGCTCGCCGAAGCCGAACCACGACTCCGTCTGCTCGAAGAGCCGCAGCACGTTGCCGTGCTCGACCAGAACGCCCTTGGGCGCGCCGGTGGAGCCGGACGTGTGGATCACATAGGCCAGGTCGCCGGCCGACGGGCCGCCGTCGAGCCGCGGGTCGTCGCCGGCCGCCGGGCCGTCCACGTCGATCATCTCGATGTCGTGCCCGGCCAGCGCACTGCGCCCGGCCGCGTCGGCGACGACCAGCTTCACCCCGGTGTCCTCGATCAGATAGCGCAGACGGGCCGGAGGGTAGGCGGGGTCGAGCGGCACGTAGGCCGCGCCCGCCTTGAGGATGCCGAGCAGGCCGGCGATCAACCCGGCCCCACGGTGGCCGCTCAGCCCGACCAGGGAGCCGGCGCCGACCCCGCGAGCGCGAAGCCGGCGGCCGATCGCCTCGGAACGCGCGTCGAGCTCGCCGTAGCTGGTCCGGGCGCCGCCGGCGCTCACCGCGACGCGCCGGGGGTCACGGCGGGCCTGCGCCGAGAAGACATCGGTCAGGGAAGTTCCAGGGATCATGCTGCACTCCCGCTCTGATCGGGCGCGCCGGTCACCGGCCACACAGGACGACTACTGGCAGAAATCAGATGATCACTGCCTGACACCATGAGGATGCTACGGAGTGGGTGCACCACCTGCTGCTCACTGTTGAGCAGCGGATGGCGGTGTCGGGGCATCGACAATCGCCGACGCCGCGAACCGCTCCGAGAGGAACGCGGCGGCACCGGACATCAGCCGGCGGGCCACCTCGTCGACGTGCCGATCACGCCATTTCTCTAGGTCGGAGCCCTGCGCCCAGCGGTTGAAGGCGCCCATCGCGGGGCCACAATGGATCTGGTAATTGACCCGGTCGGGCCCACCGGCCAGAGCCGTCTCGGTGGAGTGCCGGAAGTACCACCGCAGCACGTGGGCCATCTGCCGGCGCGGGTCGCGCTCGGCCCGGGCCAGCTGGTCCGGGTGCTGTTGGGCCAGGTAGGCGCGGGTCTCCTGCCACACCTCGTCGAAGGTGCGGCCCCAGTGCTCCTGCTCGATCGTGCGCCGGACCGGCGCCGCCACGTCGGTCAGCGACGAATACTGCCGGAATAGCTGCAAAAGCCGGTTGGCCCGCGCCGCGAACAGAGTCCCACGCCGGACCACTTGGACTCGGGCGCCGGCCTCGAGCATGTCGCCGGCCGGGGCATAGGCGGTGTCCTGTACGTCGAGCGTCGCCAGGATGTCCTTGACCTCGTCGGACGTACCCGCCTCGGGCGTGCACTGGTTGATCGACCCGGTCAGCACGAAGTCGGCGCCGAGCAGGAACATCGCGGCCACGGCCTCGGGCGTGCCGAGCCCGCCGGCCGCGCCGACCCGCACCCGGCCGGGGTAACCGCAGGCGGCGGTGACCTCGTCCCGCAGCCGCCGGATCGACGGCAGCAGCACCACGGCCGCGCCGCCGTCGGTGTGCCCGCCGGAGTCGCTCTCCACGCAGAGGTCGTCGCTGACCGGCAACTCGGCCGCCACCGCGGCCTCGTCCGGGGAGAGCCGGCCCCGTTCGACGAGCCGGCGCAGCACCGTCTCCGGAGGTGGCCGCAGGAAGGCGTCCGCCACCTCGGGCCGCGAGACCTTGGCGAGCACCCGGTTGACCACGACCGCCCGGCCGGCCCGGTCGCGGTGCGCCCCGGAGAACCGATATCGGATCAACGACGGGGTGAGCCGCGGGTAGGCGGCGGCCTCCACCTGGCGCACCCCGCGGCGCAGGTAGAGGTCGACGATCGTCTCCTCCAGGGCCGGGTTGTCCAGCGTGCAGAGCAGGTTCATCCCCCACCGCCCGCCCGGGCCGAGGGCGGCCTCCAGGGTGTCGACAGCGGCTTCGATCGCGGCCGGCCGCAGTCCGCCGGCGCCGAAGAAGCCGAGCAGCCCGGCGCGGCCGAGCCGGATGACCAGGTCGGTGGAGGCGATGCCGCGGTACATCGCCCCGGCGGCGTACGCGTACCGGACGTCGTAGTCGCGCCGGAAGGCCGCACTGCCCAGCCGGCTCGCGGGCTCCACCTCAGGAGCGGCCGGAGCGGCCGGAGCCGGTGAAACAGCCAGGGCCGCCGGAATCACCTGGGCCTGCGCGCGCCGCCTGGCCCGCGCGGCGGCGCGCCACAGTCCTGTCAGGACGGTACCCGGGCCGATCTCGGCGATCTCCTCGACGCCCTCGTCGCGCAGGTGGCGCATGCACGCGGCCCAGCGCACCGGCCGGCGGATCTGCTCGGCCAGCAGCTCCCGCACGGTGTGCGGCCGATACGGCCGACCGGTCACATTGGACAACGTCGGCAGGCCCGGGTCGGCGATCTCCACCTCGGCCAGGTGGCCGGCGAAGGCCTCGGCCGCATCGGCCATGTACCGGGAGTGGAACGCGGCGCTGACCGCGAGGGGTTGGCAGCGCCCGCCGCGGGCCCGGACGAGCTCGGCCACGGCGGCCAGCGACTCCACCGGTCCGGAGAGGACGACCTGGTCGTCGGCGTTGTCGTTGGCCACGTCGACGTCGGTGTGCCCGGTCTCGGCCAGCAGCCGCTCGGCCTCGGCGGCGATGGGCCCGAGCACGGCGAGCATGCCACCGCCCCGGGCGCGGCCCATGAGCTCGCCGCGCCGCTGGACCAGGCGCACGCCGGTGGCGAAGTCGAAGCTGCCCGCCGCGAACAGCGCCGGATACTCGCCGAGGCTGTGCCCCGCCAGGTGGCTGGGCGGCGGTTCGGAGCGGAGCCGGTCGAGGTGGCCGAGCGCCCCGACCACGAAGAGCGCGGGCTGGGCGTACCGGGTGTCGCTCAACCGGTCGCCCGGATCGAGGCGGCACAGCTCGGCCACGCTGTAGCCGAGGATCTCGTCGGCGATCCGGACCAGGCCGGGATGACGGTCGAACAGCTCCCCGCCCATGCCCCGCCGCTGGGCGCCCTGCCCCGGGAACAACCATGCGGTCATCGCTCACCCTCCCGGGTCGCGGAATCCGGTCAATCAACGGCACAGCCACGTGATCAAGGCATTTGGTCGATACAGTTACTGCCGACCAGGAGACGCACGAGGGGAATCACGGATGAGCACCCAGGCAAGCGGCACCTATCAAGTCACCGGCTGGGAAGAGGAGCCCTACGACGCGCGTGACGACGTCATCAAACTGACCCGCGCCCGCATCACGAACTCGTTCAGCGGTGACATCGAGGGTGAGGGCTCGGCGGACTGCCTCATGGCATATCCGAGCGAGACGTACGCCAGCTTCGTCGGTCTGCAGCGGGTGGTCGGCAGCGTCGGCGGCCGCAGCGGCTCGTTCATCCTGCAGACCAGCGGTGTGTTCGAGAACGGCGTGGCCAAGGCCGACTGGTTCGTGGTGCCCGACTCGGGCACCGGCGACCTGAAGGGCCTGAGCGGCAAGGGCGGTTACGTCTCGACCGATCAGACCACCTGCGACGTCAAGCTCGAGTACGACTTGGGCTGAGCCCACCGCCCCAGACGTGCGCACGCACGTCTGGGGCGCCGGCCCGCCCGGCGATCAGGTGGCGTACATGCCCCAGTGCTGCGGGGTGAGCGAGACGTCGACCATGGTGCCCGGCACGAACATCCGGGCCCACGTGCCGCCGCCCTTCTCCGGCGCGATCCGCGGCTCGAAATACAACTCGCGCACCCGCTCGTTCTTCACGTGCAGCTCGAGCAGGCGGTAATACGAGGTGATCGACTTGAGGTGGATCAGCCAGTGCATCCGGTCGGCGGTGCCGAAGGCCTCCTCGTAGACGAAGACGGTGGCCTCCCCCGGCAGGTTCTCGTTGATCGACTCGGCGACCTCCCGGGCGAACTTGCGGCCCTCCGAGCGGAAGTCGTATTCGATCAGCGCGGTGCGGTGCAGGATCAGCCCGCAGTTGCCCGAGTGCAGGATCTGGTCGGCCGGCAGGGCGACCTGCTCCCGGGCGCCGGGCAGGCCGGTGATCGGCCCCTCGGAACGGAAGACCTGGCTCTCCTTCTCCAGCTTGCCGTCGACCTTGGTGCCGTACATCCCCCAGAACTGGGGGATCATGACGGTCTCCTGCAGGCTGCCGTCAACGAAGATCTTCTCCCAGCCGCCGCCGCCCTTCTCGGCCGCGACCTCCTCCTTGATGCTGCCGCGGTAGTCCTCGTCCTCGGTGCCCATCTGCACCATGGCCTCGTAGGACTCGAGCGACTTCAGGTGGATCAGGAAGTGCATCTTGTCCTTCGTGCCGAACGTCTCCTCGTAGACGAAGACGGACGCCACGCCGGTCTGCTTGGTGTTGATCACTTCGGCCAGGCCGCGGGCGAACTTCCGGCCCTCGACGTGGAAGCCGTTCTTGAGCTGCGCGGTGCGCTCGACGATCACACCGGCGTTGGCCGACGTGAAGAGGTTCTCGATGGGCACCGAGGTCTGGTGCTGTGCCGGTTTGATGACGGACATGGATGAGTTCCCTCCTGCGGTGTGCGGTGGCGCTACCAGGTGACCGGCAGCTCGTGGACTCCGTAGACGAACATGTCGTGGCGGAACGCGACCTTCTCCACGGGCAGCGCCAGCCGGAGCCCTGGAAGCCGGCGCAACAGCGCCGTCCAGGCGATCTCCAGCTGGGCCCGCGCCAGCACCTGGCCGACGCATTGGTGCACGCCGAAGCCGAACGACAGGTGGTCGCGCGGTTCGCGGCCGATGTCGAACCGGTCCGAGCCGGCGAAGACCTCCTCGTCGCGGTTGGCGGCGGCCAGGACGACCAGCACTCCCTCACCGGACCGGATGAGCCGGCCGCCCACCTCGACGTCCTCGGTGGCGACCCGGCGGGCGCCGTAGTCGATCACCGTCTGGTGGCGGAGCACCTCCTCCACCGCGGCCGGCATGGCCTCCGGGTGGGCCCGCAGGTGCTCGACCTGCTCGGAGTGCTCCAGCAGGGCCACGGTGCCGACGCCGATCTGGTTGGCCACCGTCTCGTAGCCGGCGACCATCAGCAGGGTGGCGATGCCGAGCACCTCGGCGCGGCTCACGCCGGCCTTCTCGCGCCTCTGTACGAGGCGGCTGAGCAGGTCGTCGGCGGGTTCGGCCTCCTTGACGGCCACCAGCCGGTCGAGGTAATCGCGCATCTGGTTGCGGACGGTCAGCCGCGTCTGGGGGTCCACGTGCTGGTCCCCCATGACCTTGGTGGTCTCGTGGAAGAAGGCGCGGTCCTCGTACGCCACCCCGAGCAGCTCGGTGATCACCCGGGACGGCAGCGGCAGGGCGAACGCGTCGACCAGGTCGACCGGCGGGCCGGCCGCGAGCATCCCGTCGATCAGCTCGTCGACGATCCGCTCGATTGCCGGGCGCAGGGCGTCCACCCGCTTGCGGACCAGCTCGGGCACGAGCAGCCGGCGCAACCGGGTGTGGTCGGGCGCGTCCATGCGGATGAACGTGCCCGGGCCGGGCGGCTGGGAGGTGAGCCGCGCCGGGAAGCCCGGCTTGGCGAAGTCGGAGCTGAACCGGGTGTCACCGAGGATCGCGCGCGCGTCCTCGTGGCGGGTCACCAACCACACCGTGCTGCCGTCGAAGTCGAGGCGGACGCGGTGCATCGGCTCTTCGGTCCGCAGCCGCCCGTACTCCGCCGGCGGGTCGAGCGGACACGTGCGGCTCAACGGGTACGAGCTCGGCAGCGTCGCTTTGTCCATGCGGGGAGCGTCGCCGATCACCGGTGGCGCTCGATAGCCAACAGTGAGCATTCCGGGCCGGCGCCGGCAGACGAACGGGCCCGCCGCGACGCATCGCGGCGGGCCCTACGGGTGCGGACGGGTCAGGCTTTGCTGGGCTGCGCCGGCTCCTTGCCCTTGCGGCGGCCCATCGACGGCATGGCGCGCAACGGGACCTCCTTGAGGAACAGCGACGCGACCAGGCCGAGCGCCACGACGATGGCGGCGACGAGGAACACCCGGTGCAACGCGTCGGCCAGGTCGGCGGTCGGCACGGCGGCGGTGGAGCCCATGACCGAGCCGAGAGCGCCGGACAGGACGGCGCCCAGCGTGGCCACGCCGACCGGGCCGGCCATCATCCGCCAGAACTGCACCTGGCTGGTGGCCACGCCCATGAGCTCGGGCGGCGCCGCGCTCTGCACCACCGAGGTGGCCATCGGGAACGTGATGCCGATGCCCACGCCGATCAGGATCATCGCGACGATCGTCATGCCGCTGCCGCTGTCGGCGCCCACCCGGGACAGCATCAACAGGCCGGCGACCATGAGGGCGAAGGCGATCACGGCGAGGATCCGGTAGCGCGCGATCATGGTGAGGGCCTTGCCGGCGAACGGCGGCACGATCGCCAGGGCGAGCGTCAGCGGGATCACCAGGCTGCCCGAGAAGGCGGCGCTCACGCCCTGCACACCCTGGTAGAGCAGGGGCACGTAGAAGACCGTGCCCATCATCGCGAAGGCCGAGAAGAACGCGACCATGGCCATCACCGCGAACTGGTTGGTGCGCAGCAGGCCGAAGGGCACGATCGGGTGCGCCGCGCGCCGCTCGACCAGGAAGAACAGCACCAGCACGACGACGCCGGCGACGATCGGGACGATGACCTCGGGCGAGCCCCACGCGTGCCCGTCACCGGCCAGCGCCAGGCCGATCAGGATCGGCACCAGGCCGGCGATCAGCGTCAGCGCGCCCAGATAGTCGATGTCCCGCCACTTGGCGGTGGCCCGCACCAGCGGCACGGCGACGAGGATGGCCGCGATGGCGAGCACCAGGATCGGCACGTTGATGTAGAAGACCCAGCGCCAGCCCCACTGGTCGGTGATCAGGCCACCGAGCGGCGGCCCGATGACCATGCTGAGGCCGGCCACGCTGAACAGGATGCCCTGCATCTGGGTGCGGCGCTCGGCGGTGAAGATGTCGGCCACCACGGTGAAGATGCTCGCCATCTGGATGCCGGCGAACAGGCCCTGGGCGCCGCGGAGGATGACCAGCTCGGTCATGCTCGACGCCGCGCCGCACAGCCACGACGTGATCATGAAGCCGACGAGGCCGACGAGCAGGAACGGCTTGCGGCCGAACATGTCGCCGAGCTTGCCCGCGATCGGCACGATGACGGCCGAGGCCACGCCGTACGACACGCCGACCCACGCGTACAGCGACAGGCCGCCCAGATCGTCGACGATCTTGGGCATCGCGGTGCTGACCACCGAGACGTCGATCGAGGTGAGGGCGAGCGAGAGTACGACTCCGATGGTGGCGATCAGGCGCAGCCGCGCCGGAAGCTCCGGCACGGCGCCCGAATCGAGCGCGCCGGCCTGCGGACTGGTCACTGGAGACCTCCTCGAAATGGCATCACGCATGATCCACAAAGGACCTGCGCCTCTTGCAGCATAGTGACCTGACCAACCGCAAGAAAGAGACGTACATAAATGCGGTGAAAGCAATCCGACATCGCGCAGCATTGCGCCGCCGTCCCATCGGCGCTGCTCATTCCTGAGCATTACGGGGCCCGCGCTGTCAACGGCGCAATTTTGAGCGGACAGAACGGGAGGACAATTCCTACCGTCCCAGCATGCCCACCGCGACCCGTCTCACCTCGATGTTCCTTCTCCAACTGGGCGTAATCATCGTCGCCTATCGGCTGCTGACCCCGCTGTTCCGCCGGCTGCGCCAGACCCAGGTGGTGGCCGTGATGGTCGCCGGTGTCCTGCTCGGCCCCTCGCTGTTCGGGCTGGTCGCGCCGGGCGCGCAGGAATGGCTGTTCCCGCGCGAGATCGAGATCGGCGGCGAGGCCGTGCCGCACCCCTCGGCGACCATTCTGTACGTGGTCGGCCAGCTCGGCCTGGTGCTCTACATGTTCGTGGTCGGCACCGCGCTGCGGACCGACCTGCTGACCCGGCACCTGCGCACGGCCGGCGCCACGGCGCTGACCGGGCTGGCGGTGCCGACCCTCGCCGGCGCCGGGCTGGGCTGGCTGATGGTCCACCACGGCGGGGCGGCCCTGTTCCCGGCCGGCGTCTCCGGCTGGCAGGGCGCGCTGTTCATCGCGGCCGCCATCTCGGTCACCGCCTTCCCCATGCTGGCCTGGATGATCAGCGAGGCCGGGCTGCGCGAGACCCGGCTCGGCACGCTGGCGCTCTCCTGCGCCGCCGTGGACGACGCGGCCGCCTGGATCCTGCTGGCCGTCGTGGTGGCCACCACCGGCGGCAGCGCGTGGACCGGGGCGACGGCCGTCGGCCTCACTGTGGTCTTCGTCGCCGTCATGCTGACCGCCGGCCGCCGGCTGCTCGCCCGGCTCGGCCCGCGAGCCGACGCCGCCGTCACCGCGGGAGGTCTCCCGGCGGGCCCGTTGCTGATCGCCGTACTGGTCATGCTCGCGTGTGCCTGGACCACCGACGCCATCGGCGTCCACTCCGTGTTCGGCGCGTTCCTCGCCGGTGTGGCCATGCCCCGCGGGGCGTTCACCACGGCCCTCGGCGAACGGCTGGAGCCGCTGGTGACGTACGTGCTGCTGCCGGCCTTTTTCGTCTATTCCGGACTGAACACCGACCTGCGCCTGTTCGTCGACCCCGCGGTGGCCTGGTACCTGGTCCTCACCCTGGTCGTCGCTTTCGTCGCGAAGGGCGCGGCGGTCGCCTTCTCCGGGCGGTGGCAGGGCCTGGACTGGCCCGAGTCGCTCTCGCTGGGTGCGCTGATGAATGCCCGCGGCATGGTGGAGCTCGTCCTGCTCAACGTGGGCCTCACCGCCGGGCTGGTCACCCCGCAGCTGTACGCGGTCCTGGCCGTGATGACCATCGTGACCACGGTCGTGGCCAACCCGCTGCAGTTGTGGTTCAACCGTGCGAGACGCGCCACCGCGCTGCGCCGGCCGCCGGCCGACCGGGTCGCGCCCCGGACCGGCGCCTGAGACCCCGCGCCGCACGGACCGCGGCCCGGCCTCCCGAGGGATGCCGGGCCGCGACGCGGAGCAGGGTCAGCGACCGTACGGGACCACCCGGGTCGCCATGGCCAGCGCGTGCGTGCGCATCACCACGTTGATCGCGGCGGTCGGCAGGTCGGCCGGGATCTGCAGATCGGCCGTGTCGAGCGCGACCACGGTGAAGGTGTACCGGTGGGGCCGCTCGCCGGCCGGCGGGCACGGGCCGCCGTAGCCGCTCAGCCCGAAGTCGCTGCGGGCCAGCACCGCGGGCGCGGGCAGACCGGCGTTGCCCGGCGTGCCGGCACCGGCCGGCAGCGAAGTGGCGGTGCCGGGGATGTTGAACACCGTCCAGTGCCAGAAGCCGCTGCTGGTGGGTGCGTCCACATCGAACAACGTGACCAGGAAGCCCTTGGTGCCGGCCGGCGCGCCGCGCCACCGCAGGGCGGGCGACTGGTTGCCGCCGGTGCAGCCGAAGCCCGCGAGGACCTCGGTGTCGCGGAACGTGGCACCCGGCGGGATGTCGGGCAGGTCGACGGCGAACGACGGGATCGTGGGAGCCAGCGCCGGCCGCTGGGCCACGACCACGCGCGGGCGGAGCGGGTCGAATCGTGTCGGGGAAGCGGTGGCGTCGCCGGGCACCGCCCACAGCGCCACGATCATGGCGGCGACGAACGAGCCGAGAATCCGCTTCCGCGGCCTGGTGAGGTTGGACATGGAGTTCCTTCCGTCAGGATGAGCTCAACCGGCCGCCGGCCACACGCGCCGCACGGCGCTGTCGATGATGGACGGTCCGCCGCCCTTCTGTCTGTCCCGGGTTGAGCATCCGGACCGAGGAGGCCGCCGGGC
Source organism: Paractinoplanes atraurantiacus (assembly GCF_900215205.1). GTDB lineage: Bacteria > Actinomycetota > Actinomycetes > Mycobacteriales > Micromonosporaceae > Actinoplanes > Actinoplanes atraurantiacus. The sequence goes on along the minus strand of NZ_OBDY01000002.1, from coordinate 176,815 downwards.
CCGGCACCCGTCAATGCGCGGGGCCGGCGACACCAGCCACCAGCGCCAGGCGCATCTTGGTGTCGTCATCGGTGCCCGGCGCCGCGGTCAGGATCACCACTTTCAGATCCTCGTCGCCGTCCCGCATGACGTCGCAGTCGACCTCGATCGGCCCGACCTCCGGATGCGCGACGATCTTGTGGTCCTCGCGATGGGCGCCGACCGCCCCGGCCCGCCACAGCTGCGCGAAGCGCTCGTTGCCCGCGGTCAGGTCCCGGATGAGGCGGGCCAGTCCGCGGTCACCGGGAAAGCGCCCGGTGGCGCGGCGCAGGTCCGAGACGACGGCGGCCTCCACCGCGTCGCCGGCATCCGAGGTCACCGGCCACTGCGCGAGCCGCGGTGTGTGGTCATCGACCGGGAAGGTGTCCCGCGCGAAGTTGCGCAGCGCCGGTGGTGTCGACGACGGATGGCGCGAGATCTGGCCGTCCGCCGGCGGCTCCAGATGCGCCAGCCGGTACAGATGGTCGCGTTCGGTGTGGGTCAGCTGAAGAGCGCGGGCGAGCGCGGCGACCACCTGAGCGGACGGGGTGGTGACGCGGCCCTGCTCGAGACGGACGACATAGTCGACCGAGATGCCGGCCAGGGCGGCGACCTCTTCCCGGCGCAGACCGTCGGCCCGGCGCGTCCCGCCCTGGGGCAGCCCCACCGCGGCCGGGGTCAGCCGGTCGCGCCAGGCGCGCAATGTCGCTCCTAGTCCGGCTTTGCCCGCGCTCATGGACCTATTCTGTCGCGCGGCCCGAAGGCGAGGGTGGTAAAGGTTTTCCTACCGTCAACCCTTCTCTGGTACGTCCCTTTCTTCCGCCGAACCATGAACACATGACAAACAGCGCTATCGCTCACCTCATCGACGAGGCCGCCGTCCGCGACGCCATCGTCCGATTCGCCGATGTCGCCGTCCGCGGCGATTACGACGCCTTCCGCGCCCGGTGGTCCGAGGACGCCACCTGGGTCATCGGTGACACGGCCACCACCCGTTCGATGTGCCACGAAGCCGCCCGCGGTCCCGGCGAGAGCTACTACCGGAACAACGGGGTGTGGACCGACACGTTCCGGCGCACGCGGGACGGCTGGGTCTTCACCAACCGCACCTTTCAGTACCTGTGGCTCGACTTCTCCCCGTTCACCGGCGACATCTCCTGGCCGGGCACAGGCGCACGCTGACCCGGCACCGACCGCGTCCGGACGGCGCCGACGTTGGCCGCGACGACCAGCGCGATGGCCAGCCCTTCAACCGGGGTGAGCTGCTGGCGCAGGACGACATAGCCGGCGATCGCGGCGACGGCGGGCCCCAGGCTCATCAGTACGGCGAAGGTCGTGGTGGGCATCCGGCGCAGTGCCAGCAACTCCAGCGTGTAGGGCAACGCTGAGGACAACAGCGCCACCGCCGCGCCCATCGCCAGAACGGAAGGGTTCACCAGGGTGGTTCCCGCTGTGGCGGCGCCGAAGGGAAGAGTGATGACCGCGGCGGCGGTCATGGCCAGGGCCAGGCCGTCGGCCCGGGGGAAGCGTTGACCGGCCCGGGCGCTGGCCATGATGTATCCGGCCCAAACAGCTCCCGCCGCGGCCGCGAAGCCGATCCCCGCCGGGGTGAGCCGATCGAATCCGGCGCTGCTCAGCAACGCCACCCCGGCGGCGGCCAGGCCGGCCCACAGCCAACTCGCCGCGCGGCGGCCGGTCACCACCGACAGCACGAGCGGTCCCAGCACCTCCAGCATCACCACGGGACCGAGCGGGATCTGCGCGATCGCGTGGTAGGCCAGCGTGTTCATGCCGGCCAGCGCCGCACCGAAAGCGCCGATCAGCAACCAGTCCGCGCGCCGATATCCGCGCACGCGGGGCCGGCACCCCGCCAGCAGCACGAGCGCCGCGATCGTCAGCCGCAGTGTCACGACTCCGTCCACCCCGGCCCGGGGGAACAGCAGCGCCGCTGTCGCGCCGCCGAACGGACCCGACAGCAAGGCCCCCAATACCAGCCCTGTGGAGGCGAAGGAGTTGGTCATGCGGTCGACGCTAAGAGTCAGCTCTCGACAGCAGAAATGCCGAATTTGCTGCGGTTATGCTCTGTCGTTATGACCGTGGAGCTGCGGCATCTGCGCGCCTTCCTCGCCATCGCGGCCGAAGGCACCATCACCGGGGCGGCGGCCCGGCTGCACGTGACGCAACCCGCGCTCTCCCGCACGCTGCGCCAGCTGGAGGCGCACCTCGGTGCCCGCCTGATCGACCGGTCCACCCATCACCTCGAGCTCACCGCCGCCGGACACGCTTTCCGGCCGCGAGCCGCGGCCGCGGTCACGGCCGTCGACGAGGCACTGGACCCGGCCCGCGCCGGGACGTGGCCCCTGCGCCTCGGCCACGCCTGGTCGGCACTGGGCGAACACACCACGCCACTGCTGCGACGCTGGAAGCAGGAGCACCCGGACACGCCTCTGCAGCTCCTGCGCGTCGACGATCGCACCGCCGGGCTGGACCACGGCACCGTCGACGTCGCCGTCATCCGGGGTGATGTCGACCTGCCGGCCGAGGTGGCCACGGTGGTCCTCCTGTTCGAGCCGCGCGTCGCCGCCGTCGCCGCCGACAGCTTTCTCACCCGGAAGGCACGTCTCACCCTGCACGAGCTCGTCGGCAAGCCGATCGCCGTCAACACCATCGCCGGCACCGCGACCCTGGGCCTCTGGCCTCCGGACGCCGCTCCGAACGACACCGTCGAGGTGGCCAACACCGACGACTGGATCGCGGCCATCGCCGCCGGCACCGCGGTCGGCGTCACCACCACCGCCACCGCGGCGGCGTACCCGAATCCGGCCGTCGCCTACCTCCCGCTCGCCGACGTGCCGGTCGTCCCGGTCCGCCTGGCCTGGAGGCAACCGCCGAGCCATCCCGCCGTACCGGATCTCATCGCCTTCGCCCGGCGCTTCATGACGGCTCAGCCGCCTTCAGGAGCAGGTCGTGAAGGGTTTCGCGCTCGTCGGGGCTGAGCCGGCCGAGGGACTCGGTGAGGACGGCGTCGACGGCCTCGCCCCCGGCCCGGCGCAGGTCGTCGCCGGTGGGGGTGAGCTGGTGCTGGACCTTGCGGCCGGGGCCGCCGACCCGCTCGATGAGGCCGCGGTCGACCATGCGCTTGGCGAGCTCGCCCATGGACTGGTCGGTCTGGAAGGTCAGCTCGGCCAGCCGGTGCAGCGAGGCGCCGGGGTTGGCGTGCAGGTGGCGCAGCGTGTCCCACTGCACCAGGGACAGGCCCAGCGGGGCCAGGCGCCGGTTCGCCTCGCGGTGGTGGCGCCACTGGAGTCGCTTGACGGCCAGGCCGACCTGCTGGAGAGAGCTACTCATCACCGGAGGCTATCGCAAGGTTGTTGATATAAGGAACCTGAACTAAGGTTCCTTATATGGATGTCGCACTCACTGTTCCCGGCCTCGGCCCCGTCGAGGTCACCGTCACCGAACGCGGCCAGGGCCACCCGTTCCTGCTGCTGCACGGCGGTGGTGGGCCGCTCACCGTCAACCCCTGGGCCGACCGGCTCGCCGACGCCCGGCACGCGCGTGTGCTCACCCCGGTCCACCCCGGCTTCAACGGCACCCCGCGCCCCGGCGCGCTCGACTCGATCGCCGGGCTCGCCGCGACGTACACCACCCTGCTCGAAGCTCTTGATCTGCAGGACGTCACAGTGATCGGCAACTCGATCGGCGGCTGGATCGCCGCCGAAATGGCGTTGCTGCACTCACCCCGGGTCAGCAGCTACGTGCTGGTCGACGCGGTCGGGATCGAGGTGCCGGGCCACCCGGTCGCCGACTTCTTCTCCCTCACTCCCACCGAGCTCGCCGCGCTCAGTTACCACGACCCGCAGACGTACGGCATCGACCCGGCCCGGCTGCCCCCGCCGGTCCGCGAGGCGATGGCCGGCAACCGCGCCGCCCTCGAGGTGTACGCCGGGCGCGCGATGACCGACCCCACGCTGGCCGGCCGCCTGAGCGGCGTGACGACGCCGACCCTGGTCGTCTGGGGCGAGGCCGACCGGATCGGCGACACCGCGTTCGGCCGGTCCCTCGCCGCCGCCATCCCCGGCGCGCAGTTCACGGTGCTTCCCGAAACCGGCCACCTGCCCCAGATCGAGACTCCCCAAGCACTGATCAAGACCGTTTGGGAGTACGCCGACACGCACGCCACCATGAAGCCTGGCCTCCGCCGCCGGTGACTCAGTCGCGCGCCTCAGTTCAGTGATCGTCATCGGCTCTTCTTTCCCGTCGTCCCGGTCCGCTATCCGCCCTGATCGGGCGCGGCCGGTGTGCGACGCCACCCTCCGGGTACGTCTTCCACAGCCGTACCCGGACGAAGGACATGGACCATGAGCCGACCTGCTGACGCGGACAGGTTCCGCCACACCGCTCTGGTCCTGGACGGCGCCCGCACCGTGGACACCGCGCTGGTCCCCCACCTGCGGCGGCTGCTGCGCGCCGGCGAGCCGGTCTTCATGGTGGTCGGCGACCACACCGCCACCGCCGTACGCCGCTCGCTCGGCGCGGCCGGCGGCGCCCTGGAGTGGGGTGACTCCACCGGCTTCTACCAGCGGCTCGGGTTCGCCTACGAAGGTTTCCGCCGTCATCTGGCCGCCGAGCACGCGAACGGGCGGCACGTCCACGTCATCGCCGAACCCGACCTCACCGGGGGCGCCGGCGACACCACGTCCACGAGCCGCGCCGCCGAATACCTGGCCTACGAGTCGATCTGCAACGACACCTACGCCCCGTACGGAAGCCCGGTGACCTGTGTCTGGGACAGCCGCCGCCACCCACCCGATCTCATCGACGAGGTCCGCGAGGTCCACGGCCACGAACTGACCGAGGACGGGCCGGTTCCGAGCCGGACGTACCGGCCACCCGGTGAATATCTGGCCGGCCGTGACGAAGTGTCCCTGGACGACGTTCCCGGGAACGCTCAGGATCTCCGGCTCGGCGACGCCGCCGAACTGGGCCGGCTCCGCGCCGCCCTGCGCTCGTCGATCAGCCGGGCCCCGTTCACCGGCGAAGCCGCCGACGACATCGTCGTGGCGGCCACCGAGGCCGCCTCCAACGGCTTGGTACACGGCGCCGCCCCCGTCCGCGTCCGGTTCTGGCATCACGGTGACACCTTCGTCGTCCAGGCCGACGACGCCGGCGGGTATCCCTTGCCGCCGGACGCCGGTTACCGGCCGCCCGAACCCGCCGCCGGCCCGGGCGGCCGCGGCCTCTGGCTCGCCCGGCAACTCGCCGACACCGTCAGCACCCACGCCCGGCCAGGATGCACCTCCGTCCGGATGCACTTCCCGCTCGAGATCACCAACCGCAATCCCGCCTGAGATTCTCCAGTCTTTTTGTCAGACCGACCCGTCGGGCGCCGATGGCACCGGGCGTGGATGCTTTACGTGGGCGGCCTCTGTGGCAGTGGTGGCTGGTGAGCGGTGTCGTGGCCGGCGGGGTCTACCTGGCCATGCCGTCGGACGACCCGTGGGCCTGGGCGCTCTACAACGTGTTCGGTTTCGCCTCGGCCGCCGCCATCATGGTCGGGGTCCGCCGCAACCGGCCGCGCCGGCCCGGGCCCTGGTACTGGTTCGCCGGTGCGCTGGCCCTGTGGGCGGTGGGCGATGTCGTCTACGAGTTGCAGTACTTCTCCTGGAACTGGGAGGACTTCCCCGGGCCGGCCGACGTGCCGTACCTGCTGGCTTATCCGATGTTCGCCATCGGAGCGTTCCAGCTCATCAAGGGCCGCATCTCCGGGCGCGACCGTGCCGGTCTGCTCGACGCGGCCATCGTCTCCACCAGCCTGTCGCTGCTGTCCTGGTCGTTTCTCATGCGGCCGATCGCGATCGACGAATCCCTCGGCCTGCTCCAGCGGCTGGCTTCGCTGGCCTACCCCGCCGGCGACCTCCTGCTATTGATCATGGTGGTACGGCTTCTGACCACACCGGGCGCGCGGACCACCAGCTACCGCCTCGTGATCGCCGGGATCGCCGCCGAGCTGGTCAGCGACGTCGGTTACGCCGTCGTCAACCTGTTCACGACCTACAGTGACGGCCTGCTGGACGTCGGCTGGATCGCCATGTATCTGCTGTTCGGCGCCGCGGCCCTGCACCCTTCGATGCGGGCTCTGTCCGAAGTGGCGCCCGACCGCGCGGAACGGATCACCACCGGCCGGCTCACGCTGCTGGCGGCCGCCTCCCTGTTGGCGCCCGCGGTCCTGACCGTGCAGGGCTTCACCGACCCCTCGGGCATCGACTGGCCGGCTATCGCGCTGAGCTCGGTCATCCTGTTCCTGCTCGTGCTGGCCCGGATGGCCGGCCTGGTCGCCCGCGTGCAGGACCAGGCCGCGCAGCTGCGGGCGCTGGCCCACAACGACGCGCTGACCGGGATTCCGAACCGGCGCGCCTGGGACCTGGAGCTCAGCCGGGAGATGGCCAAGGCGACACGTTCGGGCGAGCCGGTGGCGGTGGCCCTGATGGACATCGATCATTTCAAACGGTTCAACGACACTCACGGCCACCCGGCGGGAGATCGCCTGCTCAAGGAGGCCGCGGCGGCCTGGCGCGATCAGCTGCGCGCGGGCGATCTGTTGGCCCGCTACGGCGGTGAGGAGTTCGGCGTCCTGCTGATCGGGCAGTCGCTGGAGACGGCGACCGCCGTCCTCGACCGGATGCGTGAGGCCACCCCGCAGGGGCAGAGCTTCTCGGCCGGTGTCGCGCTCTGGGACGGCCGTGAGATTCCCGAGCAGCTCGTCGCCCGCGCCGACGAGGCCCTGTACGAGGCCAAGCATCAGGGCCGCGACCGGGTCAAGGCCGCCGGCAACGTTCGTGCTCCCGGTTTGCCCCGTCACCCGCACCCAACCGTCCTGGCCCGGGGCGGTCGCGCTGCCGACAGGAGGGGTCAACTCGACGAGAAGTGAAGGACTGATCTGTTCATGCGCAAGGCTGCCGTGCTCGCCCTCGGACTCGCCACCACTCTGCTGACGGCCTCGCCACTGGTGGACTCCCGGGCGACGGCCGCGACGACCACCGCGCCGACCCTCGCCGGGCGGCTCGCCTCGGTCAAGACCGCCAAGCAGATCAACTACTACCCGTCCGCCAACGGCTGGACGCGGATGTGGACGTCGTTCGACGCGGCCACGATCAACGCCGACCTGGCCAAGGCCCGGGCCATGGGCGCCGACAGCGTCCGCGCCATCATCTTCCCCTCGGTGTTCGGCTACCCCACCCCCAAGCCGGAGTACACGAGCAAGCTCGCCCAGTTCGTCACGATGGCCGGCACCAACGGCCTGACCGTCAAGCTGACCCTGTTCGACTGGTGGAACGGCTACACCGACATCGCCGGCAGCAGCGCCTGGGCCAAGGCGATCGTCTCGCCGTACCGCGACGACAAGCGCGTCATCTCGATCGGCCTGCAGAACGAGCTCGACCCGGCCGACCCCGCGGCCGTCGCCTGGGCCAAGAAGCTCGTCCCGGTGCTGCGCGCCGCCGCGCCGGCCGTTCCGGTGACGATCGCCATGAGCGGAGCCGCAGGCTCGGCCGGCATGGCAAAGATCAAGACCGCGCTCGCCGCCACCCCGCTGGACTACTACGACTACCACTTCTACGGCAACTCGGAGAACGCCCTGGCCCTGATCCGGCAGGCGCAGGCCGCCGTCGCGCCGGCCCCGGTGGTGCTGGGCGAGACCGGCGTCAGCACCCAGGCCACCAGCGAAGGCGAGCAGGCGGCCTACCTGGCCCGCGTCTTCCAGGCGGCGGCGGTGGCCGGGGTGCGCTCGGTCGCGCCGTGGACCCTCTACGACTTCCGCTCCGGCGCGATCCCCACCTCGGCCGTCGCGAAGATTCCTTCCCAGTACGCCTTCGGGCTGCACCGCACCGACGGCACCGCGAAGCCGGCGGCCGCGGTGGTGAAGGCGGCGTGGACCGGCACCGCGTACCCGTCGAGCGTGCTCGACCTCGGCTTCGAGAACGCGGCCGGGCAGACCCCGTGGAGCACCTACCTGCCCGAGCTCGGCGCCGCCACCAAGGTTCAGGGTGCCGCCCGGACCGGCAAGTGGTCGGTGCGGCTCACCAACACCGGCAAGAACTCGTCCGGCTCGCCGTCCTACCGCGTCGCCCCAGTCGTCCCGGTGGAGGCGGGCAAGACGTGGCGGGCCGAGGCCTACGCCCGCGGCACCGCGGCCACCGGCGCCACCCAGGTCGCGCTGAGCTGGTTCGACGTCAACGGCCGCTGGCTCGGCGGCGCCTCCTCGGCCACGCTGCCGGCGGGAACCACCGGCTGGACCAAGCTGACCGTCAGCTCGAAGGCCCCCACCGGAGCCGCCGGCCTGCAGGTGCACCTCAAGTCCGGCGACAACAAGGGCACCGTCTGGTTCGACGACGTGACGATGTCCGCCTCCTGACCTGGTCGGTCAGCGAGCCCGGGCGGTCCGGCGCAGAGCCGACGGGGTCTCGCCGGTCGCGGCACGGAAGGCCTTGCCGAAGGCGGAGGCCGATCGGTATCCGACGGCGCCGGCGATGTCGTCGAGCCCGCGTTCGGTGCCGGTGAGCAGGTCGGCGGCGATCGTCATGCGGGTGCGGGTCACGAAATCGGCGACATGCTGGTCGCCGCCGAGAAGTGCCGCACCCGGGGTGGCCCGTGACATGCCGGCCACCCGGGCATCCCGGCGAGGAGACCCTGCGCGCCGCGGACGTGCGCTTCGTGACGGGCGCCCGGGTCACCGAGGTCACCGGCGACGGGGAGAAGGCCCTCGTGCGGTGCGAGGTGGACGGTGTGACCACCGGCGTCGAGGCCGACGCGGTGCTCGTGGCGGCGGGGCGGCGACCCCGTACGAACAAGCTGAACTCGATGCCGCAGGCGTGCGCACCAGCCGCCCGAGCCCTTCAACGAGGTGCTGGCGACGATCGTGCGCTGACCCGGCGAGTGGTCTCAAGCGGTGAGGTCGGCGTGCAGGCGGTCGTACAGGGCGCGGTAGTCGGCTCGGGCCATCAGTGCTCGCTGGTCGCGGGGACGGCCGTACGGCACGCGGACGTCGCTGCGGACGGCGCCGTCGGCGATGGTGATGACCCGGTCGGCGAGGACGAGGGCCTCGGTGAGGTCGTGGGTCACGAACAGGACGGTCTTGCGGTGGGCCTCGTCGTCCCAGATGTCGAGCAGCATGTCGCGCAGGGACGAGCGGGTCAGGGCGTCCAGGGCGGCGAACGGCTCGTCCATCAGCAGCAGTTCGGGGTCGCAGGCCAGGGTCCGGGCCAGCGCCACCCGCTGGCGCATGCCCTGTGACAGCTGGGCCGGATACTTCCCGGCGGCTGAGGACAGGCGTACGAGATCAAGCATGTGAAGTGCCCGCTCCGGCCGGGCCGGCGCCGCGGTGCCCTGCAATTCCAGGCCCAGCTCCACGTTGCGGCGCGCGGTGCGCCAGGGCAGGAGCGCGTCGCGGGCGAACATGTAGCCGACGTCCGCACGCCCGGCACGCGGAGGGCGGCCGAGCACGGTGGCGCTTCCGGCCGAGACCGGAGTGAGGCCGGCGACGACGTTGAGCAGCGTCGACTTACCCGCGCCGCTGGCGCCGACGATGGCGACGAATTGGCCGCCGGGAACATCGAGGGAGAGGTTCTCGAGTACGGGGTCAGGCGGCGACCCGGCGCCGGGGAACCGCACGGAGACCGAGTGAAGACGTACGGGATGCCGGTCTGTGCTTTGTTCTTCCCGCTCCTTGCACATGCCGGTGGGAGCCCGGCCCCGGCGGCGATCGGGCCGCTGCCGCCGGAGCAGGAGGGCTTCGCCCACGCCGACGAGCATGGTGAGGACGGACGTGAAGATCGCGAGGAAGATCAGGAGCGCGTAGACCTGGGCCATCGACAGCGTCGCCGAGTACGTCGTGATCAGCTGGCCCACGCCCGCCCGGGACGCGATGATCTCGGAGCCGACCACGCCGAGCAGCGCGAAGACGATGCCCAGCCGCAGGGCCGTGAAGATGGCCGGTACGGCGACGGGCAGGTACAGCTTGCGGAACAGCTGGAACCGGGACGCTCCCAGCGCGACGCAGACCTTGAGCTGATCCTCGTCGGCGCTGAGCACGCCGATGCGCGCGTTCATCAGGAACACGAAGACGGCGATGCTGAATCCGAGGGCGATCTTGGAGCCTTGCCCGATGCCCAGCGCGACGAAGAAGACCGGGGCCAGGGCGATACGGGGCATGCTGTTCACCGCGTTCAGGTACGGCGCCAGCACGGTCCACGTGCGGGGCGCCATCCCGAGCAGGATCCCGGCCGGGATGCCGACGGCGGCCGACAGCGCGAGGGCCGCGAGGGCCGCGCTCACTGTCGACCACAGGTTCGGCCACAGGACGGCCGAGCTGTGCAACCGGAGCCCGGCGTCCCAGACGGCGTGCGGGCTCGGCAGCAGGACGCGACTCGTGACGTCGAGCTCGTACACGAGCTGCCACAGCCCCACCACGATGAACGGCACCGCGGCCCGCCACAACCACACGCTCAGGTCAAGCCGTCGCGCAGCCGTCGACCACGTGTTCCGAGAAGCCGGGCGGCCTGCCGTCGGTAGCGAATCTCGCCTGATGATTCCAGTTCTCCTCGTCGAGCGGTGGGATGTCCACGACCGGTGACTTGTACTTGTCCCACAGGCTTTTCGCCCGGCCCGGGTCCGATCCGAGGCCGAGCCAGGTGAAGGCCCGCGGTCCCGCCTCCGGCTTCCGTTCGAGCGCCTCGAATCCCTGGTTGAGGGCATGGCAGAACTTCATCACCGTGCCGGGATGACGGTCGGCCCAGTCGCAGTTGGCGACGGCGACCGACTGCCAGAACGCGCCCAGCGGTGTGTTCGAGCCGGTGAGGTCCACCAGTTTGTCGAAGGTGGTGCCACCGGCCGCGAGGTTCATCTCGAGCAGCGAGTACGACATCGCGACGTCCACCTTGCGGGAGGCGAAGAGGGACGCGGCGGCCGCGCCGCCACCGATCGCCACCCACGTGACGTCGGTGTCCGGGTCCAGGCCGGCATCCACCAGCAACGACCGGAGTACGAGTTCCTGCGCGGCGCCGCGAGCGGGGACACCGACCGTCCGGCCGCGCAGCTGGGTGAGGACGCCGGGGAACGGCCGGGTGGTGTCGAGGTGCAGGGCGGGCTGTGCGATCACCCCGTAGCCCGCGCCCTGGGTCGGGCGCAGCACCCGGGCGCAGGCACCGTTCGTGATGGCGTCGTAGAGCTGCGCCGGCCCGAGGTTGGCCACGTCGAAATCCCCGCTGACCAGGCCCTGGAGGAGCACCGTCCCGGACGTCGCCCACGTCGGCGAGAACGTCAGCCCCTCCCCAGCGTAGAAGCCCTCCAGCTCGGCCACGGCGTACCCGGTGGAGCCCTGGTCCCGGACGCCCCCGTAGGAGACGGCGGTGCTCTCGCCGGAACCGCCGCATCCGGCGATCCCGGGCAGGACGGCCAACAAGAGGAGAGCAACGAACCGGCGTACGTACGACACGGTCGCCCTTACGCCCGGCTCGGCAACGCGTCCTGGAGTTCGCGCCGTGAGGTGATCCCCAACTTGACGAAGACCTTGCGCAGATGCCATTCCACGGTGCGGGCGCTGATGCACAGCTCCGCGGCGATGTCGGGGTTGGTGCGACCGTCCCGGGCGAGATGCGCGATGTGCAGCTCCTGAGGAGTCAACTCCCCGCGGTCGCCGGTCGGGGTACGGCGTACGTACTCGCCGATCACGAGAAGCTCCCGGCGCGCTCGCTCGGCGAAGCCGTCGGCCGGCATCGCCACGAACATGTCGTGAGCGGTCCGCAGATGGTCCCGCGCCTCGTCGCGCCGGTCCTCACCGCGGAGCCATTCCCCGTACACCAGATGCGCCCGTGCCAGTTCGGCCCGGACCCCGGCCCGGCCCAATTCGCCGACGGCCTCCCGGAAGAGACGGTCCGCGTCGTCTCCGTCGCTGACCAAGGCTTGCGAGCGCGCCGCGATGCCCCGGCCCCAGCCATGCTCGCCGGGGTTCGCGGTCGACGCGAATTCGGCCCAGGCCGCGACGGCCACCTCGCGGTGCCCGCAGCGGACCGCCGCCTCGATGCGCTCGGGCAGCATCCAGGTGGACATGGGCAGCCCCGGCGCCTTCGGATCGGCGGGACGAGCGGCGGCCATCGCCTCCGGGTACCGCCCCAGACCGTTGTTCAGGATCGCGGTGCACCACCGCGCGTGGTCCACGGCGAGCCCTTCACCCCGGCTGATCGCGTCTTCCGTGCTCGCCGCGAACAGCGCCGACGCGTCCTTCCACTGTCCCCGGTAGCCGGCGAGCAGCATGGCCCCGTACGGCGCGATCCGGGTGCCCGTCGCCTCCTTGACCGCGTCGTGCTCGGCGGTCAGCCGGGCCGCCGCCTCGAAGTCACCGCGCCACGTGGCGATCATGGCCATCCCGTTCAGCGGGCTGGGCAGTACGGCGAGCGCGCCCAGTTCGCGGGCCAGCGCGACCTGCCGGCCGTGCACGGCGCCGCAACTGTCCAGGTCCCAGATCGCCGCCGCCGCCGTCGCGGCCATGCCCGCGTGGTGGAGCCAGTTCTCGTCCGGAAGGTCACTGGCGAGCAGCGCGCCCACTGCCTCGCTCAGCATCGGCTCGGCCGCCGCCCGGCCCTCGGTGACCAGCACGAGCAGCCCTTCCAGCATGCGGCCGAACGGGCGGAGCGGAACGTCCGGCTGGGGACCGGATCGCGCCGCCTTGGACACCTCGAGCAGGTCGCCACCCGGCTCGGCGAGATGGCCCGCGAACATCGCGGCCTCCCAGGCATCGGAGTAGGTCCGGCGGGAAAGCGCGGTGTCCAGCCGTTCCAGGCGCCGGGCCGCCTCGACCAGTTGCAGCGGCGCATCACCGCCGGCGTCGGACGCCGACGCCACCTGACCGCGCAACAACGCGACGCGAGCCCCGGCCAGCTCGTCGGGCACCTCCGACTCGGCCGCCGCCAGCAGGGCCCGCGCGGTGTCGAAGGCGCCGGCGCGCAGGTGCGACCGCGCGGCCGCCAGCCTGCGCTCGAACCGGACGGTGGGCCGCAGGGTCAGATCGGCCGAGCGGTCCAGCAGCGCGGCGGCCGCCGCGAACCCGCCCCGCGCCTGGGCCCGGCCGGCACTGCGCTCGAGCTCGGCGGCGACCTCCTCGTCGGGGCCCGCGCTGGCCTGGGCGCGGTGCCACGCCCGGCGGTCCGGGTGGACGGCGGCGTCGGTGGCCTGGGCCAGCGCCTCGTGGGCGGCCCGGCGCTGCTGCACCGTCGCCGACCGGTAGACGGCGGAGCGGACCAGGGGATGACGGAACCGCACCTCGGCGCCGATCTCGAACAGCCCGTCGGTCACCTCGGGCCAGGCCGCCTCGAACCCGATGCCGAGGCCGGCCGCGGCACGCCAGATGGTCGAGACGTCCCCGGAGCCGTCGCAGGCCGCCAGCAACATGAGCCGCTGCGTCGGTTCGGGCAGCAGGCCCAGCCGTACGGCGTAACGGCTCTCCACGTCCGCCGCGGCTCCGCCCGCGGCCGGCGGACCGAACCCGGCGGCCAGCTCCGCGGCGCTCATGCCCCGTGGCAGCTCCAGCAGGGCGAGGGGGTTGCCGCCCGTCTCGGCCACGAGGCGATCGCACACGCCCGGGTCGAGCCGTCCCGGCACCACTGTGGACAAAAGAGCCCGCGCGTCCTCACCGGAGACGCCGCCCAGGACCATCACCGGCAGGCCGGCCAACCGGCCCAGGTTCGCCTCGGCGTCACGGGCACGGGCGGCGAACACCATGGCCACCGACTCCGCGGCCAGCCTGCGGGCGACGAACCCGAGGATCTCGCTCGAAGCCGCGTCCAGCCATTGCACATCGTCGATCAGGCACATCAGCGGCTTGGCCCCGGCCACCTCGGCCAGCAGGCTCAGGGTGGCCAGGCCGACGAGAAAGCGGTCCGGCGCGGCTCCGCCGGTGAGCCCGAACGCGACGCCCAGCGCCGACTGCTGAGGCTCCGGGAGCGCCTCGAGGTGACCGAGCATGGGTGCGCAGAACTGGTGCAGGCCCGCGTACGGCAGCTCGGCCTCGGACTCCACGCCGGCGATCCGGGCGACGCGAAAATCCGGAACGGCTCGCTGAGCCGCGTACCGCAGAAGCGCTGTCTTCCCCATGCCGGCCTCACCGCGGATGACCAGAGCGGCACTCTGACCGGCTCGCACACTCTCGCGCAGCCGGTCGAGCTCGCGGAACTCCTCGTCCCGGCCGTGGAGCTTGACGGTGTCCCCCAACACCCGGCCAGCATAAAGGCTATTCCGTTCGAGGTGCCGGGTAAGGCCTTGGTCAACACCAGCCCCTTACAGCCCGACCCGTTCAGCGGCACACCTCTCTGGCCGCCGCGTCGTCGCCGGCGACCGGCGGCTATTGGCATGGCCACGTGCGCAGCGTCGCGTCCAGGGAGTCGAGGATCCGGATCCAGGACTGCTCGCTGGCGGGTGTGCTGTGGTCGAAACTGCCGCCCTGCTCCAGGCTCACGAACCCGTGGAAGATGCTGCCGAGAAGGCGTACGGCATGGACCTGGTCCTCGTCGTTCAGGTCGTAGCCGCGCAGGACGGCTCGCGTCATCTCCGAGAGGCGGGGGCCGGCCGTGGTCGCCGCCTCCTCGGGCGTGAAGCGGATCTGGGCGGCGGCGTAGCGGCCGGGGTGGGCGCGGGCGTAGTCGCGGTAGACGTTACCCAGGGCGGCCAGGGCGTCGCGACCGGAGCGGCCGGCGAGGGCGGTGGCGGCGTTGCCGGCCATCTCGGCCAGGGCGAGGGTGCCGATCCGCACCTTGAGGTCGTGGGTGTTCCGCACGTGCGAATAGAGGCTGGCCACCTGCACGCCGAAGTGGCGGGCCAGGGCGGACGCCGTCACCTTCTCGAAGCCGATCTCGTCGGCCAGCTCGGCCCCGGCCTGAGCCAGGCGGTCCGGTGTCAGTCCTGCTCTCGCCACATACACATTATTCCTTTGCCTAAAGGGTTTAGGCAAACGTAACGTGGCCAACATGAAGCCGTTGACCGAGCAGGAGATCCGCGCCGCCTTCGTGAACTGCAGCAAAGGCGAGGCCAAGCGCCTGTACGTGCCCCGTGACCTGGGCGAACAGCCCTGGGAGGATCTCGACTATCTGGGCTGGCGAGATCCGCGCGCCGAGCACCGGGCCTACCTGGCCGTCGGCGACCGGGCCTTCGTCCTGCGGACCCCGAAGGCGGGCGCCGAGCGCATGCGGCGCAGCATGTGCTCGATGTGCACGGTCAGCCCACTGGCCGGCGTCTCGCTGATGGTCGCGCCGCGGGCCGGCGAGGCGGGCAAGCGCGGCGACTCGGTCGGCAGCTACTTCTGCAACGACTTCGGCTGCTCGCTCTACCTCCGCGGCAAGCGTGACCCGGGCCCCGGCGGCCGCCTGCCCGAGACGATCTCGCTGGACGACAAGATCGAGCGCCTGACCACCAACCTCACCGCCTTCCTCACGCGCGTCCTCCCCGGTTAGCTGGTCGTCGTGACCACGGTGACGGCCACTGTGGCGGCGGTCGAGGCGGCGATCGCGGCGGCCGTTCGGGTCACCGCCGTGTTCACGGCCTCGGCGCCCCAGTGGCCCTGCTCGAGCTCCTTGGCCCGCTTGATGACCGGAGACGACCAGGCCAGCTGGGGCCGCAGCATCGGCAGCGCGCCGCTGGAGGAGAGCAGGGCGATGAGAGCGGCCGTACGGGCATCAGGTTGCGCCCCGTCGACCAGGACCCCACGCGGCCACCTTGTCGTACGCGTCCTGGAGCAGCGGATCGCCGAGCGGTCCCTCGCCGGCCGCGTGCACCTTCTTCCCATCGGTCTCGACCCGGCCCATCAGGGCCAGCTCGACCAGCACGGCCCCGCCGAGCGCGTAGGGCAGCGTTCCGGCCGCGGCCGGCGTCCCGGTCTCGTCGTCGAGCAACAGCAGCATCAAATCCTCGACCAGGAGCATCTCTCACAGCCAATCGTGTTCGCGGGCGTAGCGGGCCGCCTCGTGGCGGGTCTTCGTCTGGGTCTTCTGCATGGCGCTGGACAGGTAGTTGCGGACGGTGCCCGGCGCCAGGTGCAGCCGGACGGCGATGTCGGCCACCGAGTAGCCCTCGCCGGTCACCCGCAGCACGTCCAGCTCGCGCTCGGTCAGCGGGCAGTCGTCGATGACGGCCAGGGCCGACACGTCCGGGTCGATCCAGCGCTTGCCCGAGTGCAGGGTGGCGATGACGGCCGCGATGTGCGCCGGCTCGGCCGATTTGCTGACGAAACCCTGAACCCCCAACTTCAAGGCCTTCCGGAGTACGCCCGGACGGGCGTGCCGGGTCAGCATGAGCACCTTCTGCCCGGGCCGGGCCCGGCGGATCTCGGCCACGGCCCCGAGCCCGTCCACGTTCGGCATCTCCAGGTCGATCACGAGAACGTCCGGCTCGTGGCGCATCGTGGCCGCGACGGCCTCCTCGCCGTCGGACGCCTCGGCCAGCACCGTGATGTCGCCCTCGAGCGGCAGCAGGGCGCCCAGCGCCTTGCGCAGCAGCGCTTCGTCGTCGGCCAGCACCACCGATGTCACCGCGCACCCCCGTAGGCCGCCGAGGTGGTGAACTCGCCCGCTTCGGCCTTCACGGTCAGCTCCCCGCCGTCGGTCACGATCCGTTGCCGCAGGGCCGAGAGCCCGCGCAGCTCGAGCGGCCCGTTGCTCGCGGCGCCGTCGTTGACGATCGTGATGCCCTCCCGGGCCAGGGTGATCCGCACCTGCGTGGCCTGCGCGTGCCGCAGGATGTTGGTCGTCGTCTCGCGCAGCACCTGGCCGAGCATCTCGCTCACCCGGGCGTCGGCCTCCGACTCGCGCGTGATGCGCACCCGGATCCCGGCCGCCTCGAACAGGTTCTTCGCGTTCTCGAGCTCCGCCGAGAGATTGAGCCGCCTCTGGGCGTACACCAACTCTTTGGTCTGTTGAATGGTGTCGCCGACCAGGTCGTGAATCTCGCACAGCTCCTGTTCGGCCCGGGCCGGATCGGTGGGCACGAGCTTGCGGGCGAGCGCGGCCTTCAGCTTCACCACGTGCAGCGTGTGCCCCTGAATGTCGTGCAGGTCGCTCGCGAAGCGCACCCGTTCACGGATGACAGCCAGCTCGGCCTCGCGTTCGCGGGACACCTCCAGCTCCTGCACGATGTCGTAGAACCGCTCGCCGGCGAACGAGAGCACCATGACCCCCGCGGTCAGGACGCTCGGGACGAGGACGTACGGGCCGAGCACGTCGCCGTCGTCCACCAGGAACCGGGTGGCGCCGATCCCGGCGACGAAGACCAGAAGGGCGACCGCCGCCGCGTACCGGTGGCGCGGAAGCCGTGGCAGGGCCAGCGAGGCCACGCTGATGACCCCCCAGTACGCGTTGGGGGTGCCGAGCGTCAGGGCGCCGACCGGCCAGACCGCGGCCGCGACGATCAGGCACGGCCAGGCCACCCGGCCGATGTCGTTGGCCGTCCACCGCTCGAACGCCACCAGCGCCGCGATCGCGCCCGGGGCCAGGACGAGCGCGTGCCACCAGGTACGCATGTCGACCGCCACCACGACCACCGCCGCCAGCACGATCGGCGGCATCGCGGTGTACAGGTTGAGACGGCGCAGGCGTCCCTGCGTCGCCTCGGTGATGCGCAGCGATCTTGCCTTCACCCGTCCAGTATTCGACGGGATCGGCCCGGCCAGTAGTGACACCACGTCATATCCCGTTGGTGACACAGCGACACTGAACGGACGGGCGGGATCGCTGTTTCATCGAGTCATGCCCCCAACGCCAGTGATCGAAGTCGACCACCTCAACCTCAAGTACGGCGACTTCCACGCCGTCAAGGACCTCTCGTTCGAGGTTCGGCCCGGTGAGCTGTACGCGCTTCTCGGCACCAACGGCGCCGGGAAGACCTCGACCCTGGAGACCGTCGAGGGACACCGCACCCCGACCTCGGGCACCGTGCGGGTCTTCGGGCACAGCCCTCGCGACCGCGCCGCGGTCCGGCCCCGGATGGGCATCATGTTGCAGGAGAGCGGCTTCTCCCCGGACCTGACCGTCCGCGAGTCGGTCGGGCTGATCGGCCGGCTGACCCGGCGCACCGACGACGTGGACCGGGTCATCGACGTCGTCGAGCTGACCGGCAAGGCCGGCACCCTGGTCGGGCAGCTGTCCGGCGGCGAGAAGCGGCGCCTCGATTTCGCCACGGCCGTCTACGGCACCCCCGAGCTGATCTTCCTGGACGAGCCGACCACCGGCCTGGACATCCAGTCCCGCGACGACCTGTGGAACGCGGTCGACCGGCTGCGCGAGAACGGCTCGACGGTCGTGCTGACCACGCACTACCTGGAGGAGGCGCAGCAGCGGGCCGACCGCATCGGGCTGATGCACCAGGGTGTCTTCCGCCGCGAGGGCACGGTCTCCGAGCTGACCCGCACGCTGCCCGCCGTCATCAAGTTCACCCTGGCCGCCCCGGCGCCGGCCCTGCCACTGCAGGCCACGGCCGGCGCCGACGGGTCGGTGCGGGTGGAGACCTTCAACCTGCAGAAGGACCTGTACGTGCTGCTGGGCTGGGCCCAGGACCACGGCCTGGAACTGGGTGACCTGTCGGCCGGCCCGACCCGGCTCGACGACGTCTTCCGCGCGATCGAATCCTGAAAGGGCTTACCGTGCTCGCCATCGCCCGTACCGAACTGATCCAGATCTTCCGTAACCGGCTGGTGCTGGTCACCAGCTTCATCATCCCGGTCGCGATCAGCGTGTTCTTCATCTACCGGCACGAGGTGTTCGCGGAGCTCGCCACCCTCGGCTACATCGCGGCGATCGTGATGTTCACCGTCGGCGCCTTCGGCCTCTACACCTCGACCGTGACCACGCTCGCGTCCCGCCGGCAGAACCTCTTCCTCAAACGGCTGCGCTCCACCGCGGCCGGCGACGCCGGCATCCTGGCCGGACTGGTCGCGCCGGCCACGATCATCGCCCTCGTCCAGCTGACCGGCATCCTGATCGCCTTCGGCGTCGTCGCCGGCGGCCCCGACAACGTGTTCCTGCTCGCCCTGGCCGTGCTGGCCACGGTGGCCATGATGATCGGCCTGGCCCTGGCCACGGCCGGCGTCACCAACTCGCCGGAGCACGCCCAGGTCACCACCCTGCCGGTCAGCCTCGGCGTCATCGGCGTGGCCAGCTGGGTCGGCATCACCGGCACCGAGAACCTGGAACTGCTCAAGCGCCTCCTGCCCGGCGGCGCCGCCACCGAACTGATGCTCAACGCCTGGAACGGCGGCGTCGCCCTGACCGACTCCCTGCTCCTGCTGGCGCCCACCCTCGCCTGGGTGGTCATCGCCGTCTCCTTCGCCCGCCGCATGTTCCGCTGGGAGCCCCGGCGGTAGAAGGGCACCGCTCAGACGCAGAAGGCCGACGCGTTGTTGTCCAGATCGGCGCGCTGGTACTTGCCGACCCGGTAGTTGTACACCTGGACGTCGTGCAAGCCGGAGTACACGCCACCGGCCCAGACGGCGAGCTCGTATCCCGACCTGCGGTACGGATACGGGAACTCCGACACGAACGCGGCCTTCTTGGTGTTGTTGACGAGCGACGAAGCCCGATCCACGACCGGCGTTCCATCGTCGAAATGGTTGTCACCGAGATCCAGGTCGCAGGTGCCGGCGACGGCGAAGACCCCGCCGGTGAAGTTCTCGCCCTCGAACAGGCAGAGCTGATTGGCCTTGCACCGGGCCACGCCGGCCTGGGCGCTCGTGGGCGCCACCAGCGTCAGCCCGGCCAGGGCGACGGTGAACGCCGCGAGGGAGGCGCCGGCCCGCTTTGCGATCCGCACGTCAGTTCCTTTCTGAGTTCCTTACGTGGTTCGCACGAAGCTAACGGGGCGCTCTTTACCGCTACTTCATCCAAACTGGATCCAGCGCCCTGACGGTCGGGCCGGCCACTCCGCCGATTCGGGTCACGATGCCGGATGCGGCGCGGGTCGCGCCGGCGAGAACCGATGACGGCCTGCGGAGCGCGTCGCCCTGGTGGACTTCGATGTCGCCGCGGCCGGAGACGTCCAGCAAGTGGGCGGCGAGGCAGCCGGCGCTGTTGGCGTTGACGATGTCCTCGTCGACGCCGATCGCGGGCGCGAACATGCGTGCCGCGGCCGTTCCCCCGGCCGGCGACAGCGTGTAGGCGAAACAGCCGAGGTACCCGAGCCGGTGGCACTCGGTGGCCAGCCGATCGAAGTCGGGCCGCAAGGACAGCAGCGTCCGGCGATCTCTGACGGGCACGAGAAGTCGCGGTGTGCCGGGCGAAGCGACCCGCACGCCGGCGGCGACGTCCGCTGCATGGAGGCCGAGGGCAGCGATGATGCCACCGCCGGCGGCGCCGGTGCCGTCCTCCAGGACGATGGTTCCTTGGTCGAACCAGACCTCGACGCCGTCGTGGCGCCGGACGGCGCTTGTGGCGAAAGTGCGGCCGCCGGAGCGCTGGTGCCCGTGGTGCTCGGTGCCGCCGCTGCGGTGCAGCAGGACGGCTTGCGCGGCGACGGTGCCATGGCCGCAGTTCGTGAGCTCACCGGCGCTGGTGAAGAACCGCACGGTGGGCGTGTCCCCGGCGCCGATGAACGCGGTGTGGGAGGTGCCGGCCGTACGGGCGATGGCGTGCCGGTCGTCGTCGGTGAGCGAAGCGTCGTCGATCACGACCGTGGTGGGGCTGCCGCCCTGCCCGTCGCGGGTGCAGGCGTTCACCACGGCCACCGCCATTGCGACACAGTACGTCCCCAGCGCTCCCCGGGCGTCCCGGACGGCGGAGATGCGGTGAGGAGGTCAGAGGTACGTGTGGCTGGCCCAGGCCGCCGCCGGGTGCGTCCCGGAGTAGTAGATGACGATGTTGCGGTCGTCCTGCAGGCGCAGGAGGCCGCCGGCGCTGGCGGAAGTCTGGGTCCAGGCCACCGTGCCGGTCGCCGTGAAGACAGTGAAGCGGCCGTTCGGCTCGGCGACCAGGTAGTTGCCGGGCTGTCCCACGTACCGGTGCTCGCCGTCGCCGCTCTCGGCCAGCAGGGCCGCGACGGCCGACCGCAGACGGACGGTGGTGAGCGCCTCGACCAGGCTGTCCACCTCCGGCGTCCTCGCTTCCCGAAGCGTTCGGAGCTGGTCCTCGCTGTACAACCGGGTCACGAGGGCGGCCAGAAAGCGGCTTTGCGCCTCCTCGGTGCCCAGCGCCGCCCGGGCGGCTTCGAGCGAGGCCGCCACTTCCTCCGCCTCGGTCCGCGGCGCCTGCACGACCGGCGCGGGCGAGACGGCCGGCCGCGCGGCGCCGGGCAGCGGGATCCGGTTCAGCGCCGAGGCCAGGGTCGACACCGCGGCCGGCACGGCCCGCTCGATCAACCACTTCTCCACATGCGGCCGGGCCTGTGTGACGGCGGTGACGGCGGCGAGCATGAGCAGCTCTTTGATCAGATCGCCCGGCCAACCGCCGGCCTTCTCGTCAGGCATGCACTCTCTCCAGCCACCGTTCACCGGACCTGAGCCTAAAATCCGGAAAGATCCTGGTCAAACAACTGGACGGACGGCCGGGCGGTTGATCAGAAAGACGGATACCGGGTAGTTGATCAAGCTCGTACTGTGGGCTCAGTGAAGTGGTCTGGAAGTTCGAAACTCCTGGTTGCGGCCGTGCTGGTGCTTCTCGTCGTGGCGGGGATCGCATTGGTGTTGCGGGACTCGCCAAATGACGAGACCGCCGAGAAAGCCGAAACCGCCGCCGCGCCGGTCGACCCGAAGACGCCCTGGACGGGCACCTGGGCGACGGTCATGCAGGACGGCAAGGGAGCCGGCTTCCAGGCCGAGACGCTCCGGCAGGTGGTCCGCGCGAGCATCGGCGGGGACTCCGTGCGTATCCGGCTCTCCAACGAGTTCAGCAGCGCCCCGCTCACCGTCAGCGCCGTCTACCTGGCCAAGCACCTGACCGCCGGCACTGTCGACCCGGGCACGAACGCGCACGTGACCTTCGGCGGCGCCGACTCGGTGACCGTCAAGGCCAAGGGGACCGTCGTGAGCGACCCGGTGGCGTTCCGGCTGCCGGCCGGCACCGACCTGGCGGTCAGCGCGTACCTCCCGCAGCCCGTCGGATCGGTGACCCAGCACGAATCGGCGAACCGCGACAACTACGTGGCATCGGGCAATCAGAGCACGAAGGCCTCGCTGTCCGGCCTGCGCTCGTTCTACAACTACTCCTTCCTCGCCGGCGTCGACGTCCAGAACCCGAGCGCCGAGGGCGCGGTCGTCGCCCTCGGCGCCTCGATCACCGACGGGTACGACTCGACGTGGAACGAGAACCGCAGCTGGCACAACTTGCTCGCCCGGCGGCTGGGCGACGACGGCCGTACGGTCGGGGTGCTCAATGCCGGCATCAGCGGTAACTCGATGCTGCAGGACGGTGTCGGCCAGAGTGCCCTCAACCGCCTCGAGCGGGACGTGCTCGCTCAGACCGGCGTCAAGTGGGTGATCGTCGCCGATCTCGGGATCAACGACCTCGGCGGCGCCGACGAGTCCGGCGGCGACCGGCTGGTCGCCGGGCTGCGGCAGCTGATCCAGCGCAGCCACACGGCGAAGGTCAAGGTCCTGTGTGCGACCTTGGTGCCGTTCGCGGGTTCGGAGGGCTACAGCAGCACCGGAGAGGCCGGCCGCAAGGTCTTCAACGACTTCGTCCGGTCCGCCGACAGCGGCTGCGACGGTGTCGTGGACTTCGACACGGCCGTCCACGACTCCGCCGACCCGACCCGCTGGAACAGCCGCTTCGACCAGGGCGACCACATGCACCCCAACAACGCCGGCATGGAGGCCCTCGCCGCCGCGGTCGACACCGCGCTCCTCGCCCGGGCCACGGCCAACTCCTGAGGTCAGAGGCCGGTGACCCGCGCGGTTGACTCGCGGGGCACCAGGTGCGGGTGGATGACGTGGCGGGCGACGCGTTCGCCGGTGGTGATGCGCTCGACGAGCATGCGAAAGCCGGAGCGGCCCAGTTCGGCGAAGTCCATCCGGACCGAGGTCAGTGGCGGCGCGAAATGGCGGGCGTCGGGCATGTCGTCCACACCGGCGATCGAGTAGTCGGACGGTGCGACGAGGCCCCGGCCCCTCAGCGCGTTCATGAAGCCCAGCGCCATCTGGTCGTTGCCGCTGAAGACGGCCGAGAAGTCCTTGACGTCGACGCCGGAGCCGGCGTCGTAGCCGGACTGGGCGGACCAGTCTCCGCGCACGACCGGGAGCGGCTCGGCCGCCACCTCGGCCAGGGCGTCCCGATATCCGCGTTCGCGGTCCTGCGCCTCGTTGATCTGTTCCGGGCCGGCGATGTGCAGGATCCGCCGGTGCCCGAGCTCGGTCAGGTGCCGGGTGGCCAGGAGCGCGGCCTCGTAGGAGTCGACAGTCGCCGAGTCCGCGTGGGGCCAGGCGTGCCCGGAGAGGATGACCACCGGCACGGTCTCCCAGACCCGCTGGAGGGTGTCCTCGATGCCCGGGTGGGGTGAGGAGATGAGGATGCCGTCGACGCGGGCCGACAGGAACCGGTCGAGCGCCTCGTGCACCTCGGCCGGATCGAACTCGACCCAGCTCGTGAACAGCGCGTAGCCGGCGTCGTGGGCCGCCTCGTTGAGGCCCTGGAGTATCGACCAGATGCCGTGGACCGACGGGCCGGTGGTCAGGACCCCGACGGTCCGGGTCGCGTTCACCCGCAGGCTCCGCGCCGAGCCGTTGAACTGGTAGTTGAGCTGGGCGATGGCCGCCTCGATGCGCCGGCGGGTCTCGGCGCCGACGTACCCCTTGCCGGTGTAGAAGCGCGAGACGGTCTGTGCCGACACACCGGCCAGCCGGCCGACGTCCACCATCTTGGGCCGCGACTGCGACATGAAGCCCCCTCTTCCGTACGTCGCGCAAGATTCTCTCTCGTTACCGACGTGTTACCTATCGACCCCTGTGCCGGCCCGGAGGTTATCGATAACCTAACCCACAGGTTATCGATAACACATACGAGCGTGCATTCGTCTGGTGAATAGATATGCCGCTCTGGATGGAAATGAGGCACGCGTGCCCGCTCACCCCCGTCGCCGGGTCATCATCGACACCGACGCCAAGAACGAGGCCGACGATCAGTTCGCGATCGTGCACGCGCTGCTCTCGCCGTCGCTCGACGTCCGCGGGCTGATCGCCGCCCACTTCGGGCGCCATCGCAGCGAGCGCAGCATGCAGGAGTCGCGCGAGGAGATTGACCTGCTCCTGCGGCTGATGGATCTCGAGGACGAGGTCACCGTGGCCGACGGCGCGGCCGAGCCGATCCCGGACGAGGCGACGCCGCGGGACAGTCCGGGCGCGCGGCTCATCATCGAGGAGAGCCGGCGGGAGGGGCCGCTGTTCGCCGCCTTCCTCGGCCCGCTCACCGACATGGCCTCGGCCATCCTGCTCGACCCGGAGATCGTGCACCGCGACGTCGTGGTGATCTGGATCGGCGGCCCCGGCTACGGCGGCGTCGAGACGTACCCCGGCCCGGAATTCAATCTCGGCAACGACATCGCCGGGGCCAACGTCGTCTTCGGGTCCGGCATGACGGTCTGGCAGGTGCCGTCCAACGTGTACTCCCAGGTCTCGGTGGGCTACGCCGAGCTCGAGGAGAAGATCGGCGGCAGCTCCGGGCTCGCCGACTACCTGATCCGGCAGATGGCCGAGTGGAACGCCGAGCACCACCCGGAGCCGATCGAGTCCCGGTCGCTCGGCGACTCCCCCGCCGTCTCGCTGATGCTCTACCCGCGCGGTGGCCAGTTCCGCACGGTCCCGGCGCCCCGGTTCGGCCGCGAGGGCCACTACCTGCCCGGCACCGGAAACCCCATCCGGGTCGTCGAGACCGTCGACGTCCGGTTCCTGCTCGAGGACATGTTCGCCAAGATCCGCCGCTTCGGCCGGCCGGCCGAACCCCCGACAAGGAGATGACCATGAACCGACGCGGATTCCTCGGTCTGAGCGGCGCCGCCGCTCTCGCGACCGGCCTGGCCGCCTGCACGGGAAGCAGCTCCTCGGACCGCGCAGGCGGGTCCGGCACGGGCTCGAAGACGCTGCGGCTGTTCACCTACGAGGACAACTCGACCATCGACCTGCTCAAGGCGCAGGTCAAGGCGTTCGATGAGAAGAACGGGACGACCACCACCGTCGACTCGCTCCCCGGCTCGGGGGCCGCCGTCTACCCGGACAAGCTGCGCACCGAGTTGCTGGGCGGCAAGGGACCGGACGTGTGGCGCATCTGGGGAGGCCAGATCGGCGCCCCCTTCGTCGACGCCAAGCAGGCCGCGGACCTCAGCGCGTTCTACACCAAGTTCGGCTGGGACTCGAAGCTGAGCCCGGCCGCCGTCGAGGGCATGACCTTCGACGGGGTCAAGGGTGGCGTGCCGTTCATCGGCGCCGGCATCGGCGGCTGGTACAGCAAGGCCGCCTTCAGCAAGGCCGGCATCAGCGCGCCACCGAAGACGTACGCGGAACTCGAAGCGGCCAACGCCAAACTGGTCGCGGCCGGCATCACCCCGGCCAGCCTCGGCGGCAAGTACGGCTGGGACATCATGCGCCTGTTCGAATACCTGCTGGAGGTCTCGGCCGGGCCCGGCCTGCACGACAAGCTGCTCGTCGGCGCCGAGAGCTGGGACCGGCCCGAGGTGGTCACCGCCTTCACCAACTTCAAGAAGTGGCAGGACCAGAAGTGGCTGCCCGAGGGCGCGGTCGGCCTCGACCCGGCCGACGTGGAGAACTGGTACGTGCAGGGCAAGGCGGCGTACACACTGACCGGCGCCTGGACCGAGGCCCAGGGCATTCAGGCCGCCGGCAAGAAGTCCGAGGACTTCGGCGTCTTCCAGCTCCCGACAGATCAGAGTCAGGCGCGGCACTCGGGCTTCGTCGAGGGCTACATGGTCAACGCGAAGAGCGGCAACCCCGACATGGCGGCCGCCCTCATCGACTTTCTCATCCAGCCGGCCAGCCTCGAGGCGGTGAAGGTCACCAACGCGATCGTGGCCGGCGCCGAGCCCGACAAGGCGGCGCTTCCGCTGTCGTACGAGTGGTCGCAAGGCCCCGGCAAGCAGCCCTTCTACACGATCCAGGACCAGGCGCTGCCGAAGAAGCAGGCCGACCAGTACTTCGCGATCCAGAGCAACGTGCTGCAGGGGAAGACCACGCCCGCCGACGCCGCCAAGAAGATGCAGGACGTCATCAAGGCCTGGAAGAAATGAGAAGGCGAGAGGGGCTGGCCGCCTGGGTCTTCGCGGCGCCGGCACTGATCGTCTACTTCGTCTTCCTGGTCTATCCGGCGCTGTCGTCGCTGTGGTTCAGCTTCACCGACTGGGACGGTCTCAGCCCCGGCTACAACACGGTCGGCCTCGACAACTACAAAGACATGGCGAGCGATCCGGTCGTACGCCAGGCCGCCGTCAACAACCTCATCTGGGCCGTCGTCACCGTGGTCGTGCCCGTGGTGCTCGGCCTCGTGCTGGCCGTCGTGCTCAACGGCAAGGTCCGCGGCAAGCCCGTCCTGCGGCTGATCTTCTACACGCCGGCGGTGCTGCCGCTGGTCAGCGTCGCCTCGATCTGGGGCTGGCTCTACAACCCGCAGTACGGCGCGATCAACGCGGCCCTGCGCGCGGTCGGGCTGGACAGTCTGGCCCAGCCGTGGCTCGGACAGGACTCGACGGCGCTCGGCGCGACCATGGTCGCCGCGATCTGGCTGCGGGTCGGCTTCCCGATGCTGCTCTACCTGGCCGCGTTGCAGGGCATCAGCCCGGATCTGTACGAGGCCGCGACCGTCGACGGCGCCAGCCGGTGGCAACAGTTCTGGCACATCACGATGCCCGGCCTCAAACCGGCCCACTACGTGGTCATCGCACTCTCGGTCATCGACTCGTTCAAGGTCTTCGATCTGATCTATGCCATGACGTACGGCGGACCCGGCACCGCGACGCAGGTGATGGGCACCTGGATGTACTTCAACGTCTTCCAGTACAACCAGGCCGGATACGGCACGGCCATCGCCGTCGTCATCACCGTCGTGGCCGTCGCGGTCAGCATCCCCTACGTCCGATCCCAGACGAAGGAGCACGCGATATGACGAAAACCCGGGGCGGCCTCGGCACGACCGTGGTGATGACCCTCGTCGCGCTGCTGTGGATCTCCCCGCTGGTGCTCCTGGTGATCACCGCGGTGCGGCCGCTGTCCGACTTCATCGCGAACGGGCCGCTGTCGTGGCCCGGCACCTTCACCTTCGACAACTTCGCGGACGCTTGGGGCATCGGCAACTTCGCCACGACGTACCGCAATAGTTTGATCTTGCTGGTTCTGAAGGTCCCGCTGGGCGTCTTCATCAGCGCGATGCTCGCGTTCGCCCTGGCCAAGCTGCGGATCCGGTTCGGTACGGCGATCATGTACACGGTGTTCCTCGGGCTGACCATCCCGATCTACATCACGATCGTGCCGGTCTTCGTGATGGCCCGCAGCGCCGGCATCACCGACAGCCTCATCGGGCTGATCGGCCCGTACCTGGCCTTCGGCATCCCGTTCGAGGTCCTGGTGCTGCAGTCGTTCTTCCGGCAACTGCCGGACGAGATCCTCGAGGCCGCCCGCATCGACGGGGCCGGCGCCTGGCGGACCTTCCTGACCATCGCCCTGCCACTGTCGGCCCCGGCCCTGGTCACCGTCTTCATCCTGGACGCGGTGGCCACCTGGAACGAGTTCCTGTTCGCCCTGATCCTGCTGAACTCCGACGCGCACAAGACCATCCCGGTCGGCCTGCTCAACTTCCAGGGCCAGTTCTCCAACAACAACACGGGCCTGGCCGCCGGCATCCTCATCGCCGTGGTGCCGATCCTCGTCGCCTATACGTTCCTCCAGCGCTGGATCGTCGGCGGGCTCACCGCTGGAGCGTCCAAAGGATGAGGATCAGCGCGTGGCACGAGGCCGAGCTCACGCTGACCGCCTCGGCCGACATCCCCGGCCCGTACACGTCGGTCGAAGTCTGGGCGACCTTCACGCACACCGACGGGACGGTGCTGCGCCGGCCCGCGTTCCACGACGGCGGCCGGACCTGGCGGATCCGCTTCGCCTCCCCCACCGGCGAAGGCGCCTGGCTCTGGGAAACCAGCGCCGGCGTGCCCGATCCGGGGCTGCACGCGGTGTCCGGCCGCATCGACGTCGTCACCGATTCCGTGACGCGGCCGGGGTTTTGGCGCATGTCGCCCGGCGGTCGCAACCTCGTGCACGCCGACGGCACGCCGGCACTGCTCGTCGCCGACACGGCGTGGGCTCTCCCGTGGCGGGCAACCGAGGAGGAGGTGCGCGTGTACGCCCGCGACCGCGCGGCCAAGGGCTTCAACGCCGTCCTGCTCATGACGGTGCAACCCGACATGAGGGCGACCGGGCCGCGCGACCGCAGCGCCGACGAGGGCTTCGACGTCGCCTTCGAGGACCTGCCCGACGGCCACCTGAACGAGGTGAACCCCGCCTATTTCCACCACCTCGACCGCCTCTTGGGGATCCTGGGCGAGCACGGCATCGTCCCCGTGCTGCAACCGGTCTTCCAGGGCTTCGGCTGGAAAGGGCTGGACGTCGCCGGCACCGTCGTGCCGCCGGGCGAGTACGCGCGGTACTGCCGATATCTGGTGGCCCGGTACGGGGCGCGGCCGGTCGTCTATCTGGTCGGGGCCGACGGAGCCGGCACAGAACCGCAGATCGAGGCCGGCGGGCGGGAGGTCCACGACAGCGACTGCTACGGGCAGCCGACCGGCATCCACTACCGGCCGCACGCCCGCGCCAACGCCCATCAAGGCGCGCCGTGGCTCGACTTCCAGTGGTGCCAGACCGGCCACGGCGGCGAACACGTGCCGGAACGGGTGGCCGACATGTGGCGGGAGACGCCGGTCAAGGCGGTGGCCAACGGCGAGCCCAGCTACGAGCGCACCGGCCACCCGGACCTCGCGGCGGGCTGGTGGCAGGGTCACGAGGCGTGGAGCAACCTGTGCGCCGGTTCCACGATGGGCGTCGTCTACGGAGCGGCGAACATCTGGCAGTGGGTTCACCGCGACGGCGAGCCCGGTCACGCGCCGTACTTCCTGGGGCCCGGAGGAAGCTGGCGAGACGCGCTGGACTACGAAGGCTCCACCTACGTCGGCCTGGTCGGCCGGATCCTGAAGGGCGCGCCGATCACCGACATGGCGCCGGACTGGGAGACGTTCCTCAGCCCGCGCGGGCTGCGGGTTCCCGGCCGGCTGCACATCGTGTATCTGGAGAACGGCGGCCCCCTGCCGATGGTGCAGGACCGCGGGACGCCGCCCGGCTACCGGATCGTCGACCCGAGAACCGGTCGCGTGACCGCCACCGGCCGCCTGACCCCGGGCGAGGTGATCGACACCGGCCGCGGGCCCCGCGTCGTCATTTTCGCAGCGTGACCGCGGTCAGGGCAGGCCGGTCAGGCTCTTGCGCCGTTGCGCTCCGGCGACCGCGTTCACGATGCCCAGGACGACCGCGCCGAGGCCGGCGTACAAGGCGAGGGTGAGGATCGGAGTGCCCAGCGGGGCGTCCGGGAAGTAGACGACCCGCCGCAGCAATGTGGCTCCCGCGCCGGGTGGCAGCGCCTGGCCGAGGCCGTGCCAGAAGGCCGGCATCAGCGGGGCGGCCGTGGCCGCTCCGCTGATCGGAGCGCCGAGCAGGAAGTAGAGCACGCCGCCGACCGCCGCCCCGGCCGCGCCGATGATCGAGACGATGGCGCTGATCGACGCGGTGACCGCGAGGTTGATCAGGGCCAGCGAGGCGGTCAGCTCCATGAAGGGGATGTGGCTGCCCACGCCGAACGCCCGGGCCAGACCGGCGACGCCCGCGCCCAGGCACAGGCCGTACAGAATAAGGAAGAGGATGGGAAGCTCGCCCCGTGCCACATTCGCGCGATAGCGCGGCACCAGCTGGCCGAGGCCGAGCGCGCCGATGGTGCCGCCGAGGATGATGACCTGGAGCATGACGCCGATGCTGCCGCCGCCGGAGTCGCTGGACGGCAGCGGGCTCACCTCGGTGATCGTTGGCGCGCCGGCCGGGGCGAACGCCGTGGTGACCAGGCCGGTCAGGATGGTGGCGACCTGCGGTGAGGCGGCGGTGGACTTGAGCAGCTCGACGCCGGTCCCGCCAATGACCAGCGCGCCGTAGACGTCGAGGCGGCCGATCGCGGTGACCGCGGCGTCCCGGCTGCCGTACGTCCTGATGTCCAGCGCGTCGCCGGCCTGGCTCGCCAGCGCCATGCGGGTGTTGTCGGCGCCGACATAGGCAAGCGGCACATGGTGCGGAGTCGGCGCGTGCGAGATGCTCAGCAACGCCGAGCCCAGCAACGTCACGATGACCACACCCAGTGCCGCGACCACCGCCGCCCGCACCCAGAAATGACGCTCACGCCGTTTCTCGGCCGCGGGCGGCAGCTCCTGAGCTTCCGGATCCTTCGCCGCCGCGATCTGCTCCGCCGCGACCTGCTCCGCGTGCTCCGACCGAACCGACATCTGATCCCCCCGACTCGATGCTCGCAGGTCGGCGGAGGTGCCGTGGCGAATCCGGATGATCGCACCTCACGGGCGGTCGAGCGCGGACCAGAACGCAAACTCGTGGTCGCGGACGAACTCCGTTGCCGTCCAGCGGCCCGAGGTCAACGACCGCACGGACGGCCGGCGGGTGGTGAAGCGCTCCCAGCCGGGATCGCCGGTGCCGGCGAACCGGGTCCAGGTGGTGATCAGGCGGTTCGCCAGCCTGTCCTGGGCCGGGGTGCGGGGCTCGAACAGGTCCAGGTCGAACAGGTAGGCCAGCTCGGCCATGTGCTGGGCGCGCCACGGGAAGCTGGGCTCGGGGTAACCGGCGAACCATGGCGTGTCCTTCTCGGCGAACTCGAAAGCGTATGCCGGGGTCCATTTCGTCAGCAGGGCCGCGGTGTCGTAGGCCGGCCTCGCCCAGCGGCGGTCGGTGCCGATGGTGGCCAGCGCCAGGCCGGCCGAGTCGCCGTAGCCGGCCAGCGGGTAGCGGGCCATCACGGCGGCGGCGTCATCGCCGTACTCCTTGCGGAGGGTCGGCTCGTACTGGCCGGCCGGGATCGGCCCGCCGCCGGGGGCGAGCTCCGCGCCGGCGTACTGGCCGTTCTCCTCGTCGTGGTTGACGCCGAGCAGGACGGGAACGCGGTGGAAACGGCCGGTGCGCAACGCCTCGGCCGGGCTCAGCGGCAGCAGGGCCGTGCCGCTGACCGGGCGCGGCTCGCTCATCGGCCCGTACGCCTCGAGCAGGTCGGCGACCGTGGTCTTGGGGGATCGAAGGCAGCCGGCCACGTCGGCGACGTCGGCGCAGCCGACCGCCTTGATCACGTGCTTGCTGTCGGCCTCGGCGGCGGCGCGGGTGCGGCTGGCGTCGCCGGTGCACGGCGAACTCTCGATGATCGCCCGCTGGAAGAGCCCCGCGGACTTCGGCGAGGCGAGGTGATCGCAGACCGCGTAGCCGCCGCCGGACTGGCCCATGATGGTCACGTTGCCGGGGTCGCCGCCGAACGCGCTGATGTTGGCCTTCACCCAGCGCAGGGCGGCCTGCTGGTCCTCGAGGCCCAGGCTGCCGGAACCGTACGGCGAGCCCGCGTCGAGGGCCGGGTCGGTGAGGAACGACAGGACGCCGAGGCGATAGTTCATCGACACGACGACCGTGCCGGCGGCCAGCCGGCCGGGACCGTACATGTCGCCGGTGCCGTACATCATGCTGCCGCCGTGGATCCACACGATGACCGGCAGGCCCTGGTTTTCGCGGGCGGCGGGCGTGGTGACGTTCAGGTACAGGCAGTCCTCGGCCTCGCTGGGCACGCCGACGGGCAGGCCGACCGGCTGGGCGCAGGCGGCTCCCGGGGTCTTCGCGTCGCGCACTCCCGTCCACGCGGCGGCGGGCCGCGGTGACGTCCATCGGCGAGGCGGTGAGGCGTACGGAATGCCGTGGAACTCTCGCAGTTCGCCGTCCGTCGTCCCGCGGACGGCGCCCTTGTCGGTCTTGACGACGAGGTTCGGCTCGCCGGAGGCGAACGCGGGCACGGCGATGCCGGCGGCCGCCACGGCGAGCAGGGTCGCGATCAGGTGTCGTTTCTTCATGCGGAGGACCCTAGGTGGCGTTTGGGCGATCGCGCAATACATTTGAATAAGGCGATCGCCTCAGTCGTTCGCTCCAGATCTTTGCTAGGCTCCGCGACCATGGGGAACCGGGAAGCCCTCCTCGACGGGGCGAGGGCCTGTCTGCTCGACAAGGGGTTCGACCGCACGTCCGTGCGCGACATCGCGACCGCGGCCGGCGTGAGCATGGCCGCGATCGGCTACCACTTCGGCTCCCGCGAGAACCTGCTGTTCCAGGCCCTCTTCTCGCTCCTCGACGAGTGGGGCGACGTGGCCGGGCGGGTGCTCGTGCCCGTCGGCGAGCCGGGCCTGAGCCCGGCCGCGGCGTACGAGCGACTGTGGGACGACCTGCTCGCCCAGGTGCGGGCCCACCCGAAGATGTGGCTCATGTCCGTCGACCTGTTCATGCAGGCACAGCGGCAACCCGACCTGCTGCCGCATGTGACCGACGGTGTCCGGCAGGGGCGCAGCGGCATGGCCGGCATCCTCACCAGCACCGTGGAGTCCGACGTGCCGGATCGCACCGTGCGCACGATCGGCATGGTTCAGATGGCGCTGATGTCCGGCGTGGTCATCCAGATGCTCTCCGACCCCGAGAACGCCCCGACCGGCGCCGACGTCGTCGCCGGTCTGCGGGCACTGGTGGCACTGATCGACGAGGAGAAACCATGACCGACGGGCGATCCCTCGGCCAGATCCGCGCCGGCATCGACGCCCTCGACAGCGAGGTGGTCGGGCTCCTGGCGAAACGCCAGGAGTTGGTGCGCCAGGCCGCCGCCTTCAAAACCGATGAGGACGCCGTCCGCGCGCCCGGCCGTGTCGAACAGGTCATCGCGACCGTGCGCGGCAAGGCCACCGCCGCCGGCCTCGACCCCACCGTGGCCGAGGCGGTCTGGCGCGCGATGATCGAGGCGTTCATCCAGCTGGAGCTGGATGAACACCGTCTCAGGCCGGTCCAGCGACCAGGTGCACCCGGTTCAGCCAGCCCGGGTAATCGCTGAGCACGTACAGCTCGCCGCGCACGTCGGTGCCGAACGCGGTCGGCTGGGTGGGGAAGTTGCCGATCGTGGCCGACTCGTAGCCGCCGCCGGGCTTGGGGCGCACGGCGAAGGCGAGGGTCGAGCAGTAGTCGCTCGCGATGTACGTGCCCCGGGCCGCGGGGGTCTCGGATCCCCGGTACACCACACCGCCGGTCACCGAGCAGCTCTCGGTCATGTAGTGCTCGTACTCGAAGACCGGGTCGACGTACCGTACGCCCGCCTTGCACTGCTCCGGGTCGAAGACCGGCGTGCCCTCCCTGCAGGACCAGCCGAGATTCGAGCCGCCCTGCCAGGGGCGGATGTGGTTGATCTCCTCGACCAGGCCCTGGCCGACGTCACCGATCCACAGCGAGTTGTCGATGTCGACGGAGAACCGCCACGGGTTGCGCAAGCCGTAGAGCCAGATCTCGGGCCGGGCGCCCGGCGTCCGCACGAACGGGTTGCCGGCGGGCACGCAGTAGGGCTTCGTCCCGCAGGCGCGGTTCACGTCGATCCGTACGATCTTGCCGAGCAGGGTGCCGAGGTCCTGGCCGGACTTGAACGGGTCGTTCGCGTGGCCGCCGTCGCCGGTGGACCAGTAGAGGTAGCCGTCGCGGCCGAACGCCACCTGCCCGCCGTTGTGGTTGCCGTATTCGGCGTGCTCCTGGATGAGCAGCACCTGCAGCCGCTCCGGAGCGCTGATGGGCAGCCGCGCCACGGTCAGCGCGCCGGCCGGCAGGCTCGTGTACGACACGTACAACATGCCGGTCCGCGCGAAGTCCGGCGCCGGTGTGATGCCCAGAAGGCCGCGCTCGTTGTCCGACGTGTCGATCCGGGCCGTCAGGTCGAGCACCGGGTCCGCGGCCAGACCGGTGTCCGGGTGGTAGGCGCGGACGGTGCCCTCCTTCTCCGCGATCAGCATCCGCCCGTCCGGCAGCCCGGTGATCGCGATCGGGCGCCGCAGGCCGGAGGCCACCTGTTCGGACACCACCGACAGCTCGGTGAGGGGCGCCGGGCGAATGTGCGCCACCGCGGCGCTGGACGGGGCCAGGATGAGCAGGCCGGCCAGCACGGCCACCATGCGACTACGTCCTCGGGTCATTTCGGCTCCTCGGCCGCCTCGTCGTAGCGGCGGCGTAGTTCGGTCATCTCGGCTGAGCTCAGCGCTTCCTTGGAAGCCAACTCCGCGTAGGGGGCGGGGAACATCTCGCGCAGCCGGTCGACGAAGCGGACGTCGGCGGTGGCCTCGACCGGCTGGATCCCGGGCGGGTCGGTGGACATGTCGACGATCACCGGGCCGGCCAGCTTGACCGCCACGTCCCAGGGGGTCTTCGGCTCGGCGACGCCGCAGAGATGGAAGCCGTAGACCGTACGGACTCCGGCCAGCTCGGTGGCGGTGGACGGTTCGAAGCCGTACAGATGAACCCCGCAGATCACCGGGGAGTCCGCCGAGGCGGCGCCATGGCCGGCGTGGTTGTGCTGAGAAGGGTCGGACTTCTCGAGCGTGACGCGCATCCGGTCGGTGATCTGCGTGCGCAGATCGGGCGGCTTGGCCTCGGAGCCGAAAGAGCCGGTCGAGTGGACCAGGGCGGCCACCCCGGCCGAGGTGGCGAGCAGGATCGCTGCCACCCCGGCGAAGCGGTTGCGGTACCAGTGGGAGGACATCAGGGACGGCTCAGCTGAAGTTCACGTCGCTGCACCACATGTAGGCCTGGTCGAGGTGCGAGGCCTGCCAGATGACGAACAGGATGTGGTGCCCGGTGTAGCCGGACGTCGAGACGTTGAACGAGATGTTCTGCGCCGGCGCGTACCGGCCGGTCTGCGTGATGAAGTCGAGGTTGCCCCAGCCCAGACTCTGGGTGGCCGGGTTGAACCCCTGCTTGCTCACGTAGACGCGGAAGTAGTCGGCGCCGTGACTGGCCTGGTCGTACAGCTTGACGGTGAAGTTGCTGCTGATGCTGGTCTGGCGCCAGGCACCGGGCTGGTTCAGGCTGTTGTTGCGGGCCAGGCCGTTGCTGCAGAGCTGCCCGTCGGGCGTACGGGCCTGGAACTGAGCGCCCAGGCCGTCCCGGAGCGCGCTCATCCAGTTCCACATGGTGTCCGGATTGGCCTGGAAGGCCTGCCAGCACATGGGGTCCTGCTGCTGCATGGCCGGGTTCATGTGCTGGCTGCCCCAGGACTGCCAGCACTGGTAGGCGCGGGTGGCCGGGCTGACGATCGTGCCGTGGGCCTGGGCCGTGCCGGCCCAGGACAGCGTGCTGATCATCGTGGCGAGTACCACGGCGAGCACCCGGAGGGGATGACGGCGCACGGTATACCTCCATTCGTCGGGGATCGGATGGTGGGAGCGCTCCCAACAGAGTTGCACCAAACTGTCCAAATATCAACCGACGTCTATGCCATATCGTCGGTGTCCATGAGCCCGACCTTCTCCGTGCGCGAGATCCCGTTCAGCTACCGGGGCTCCTGGTTCAACCTCTCCCCCGTCATCGCGGAGAAGACGTACGCCGACGACCTGCACCTCGTCTCGCACCAGACCGGCCTGCATCCCGTTCTGCGCCTCAGCGTGCCGGGCGAGATCACCGCGACCGCGTCCCGGCTCACCTGGCGCGCCTCCGAGGGCGGGCGCGTCGAGGCGAGCTACGAGTCGCCGGACACGATCCGGCTGCGGGGCACCGGCCTGGGCATGCGGATCGCCGCGGCCGCGCCCGGGCTCACGCCCTTCTCCGGCGCCTACCTCTACCGCGATCCGGTGGACGGGGCGCACGTGTTCACCGTCTACGAGACCGGACGGCGATACCGGATCACGGTGTTGTCCGGGCGGATCAGCCACGAGGCCGGGGTCGAGACGCTCGGCGCGGGACAACGGAGTCTGACGTTGCCCGGCGAGACGCCGTGGGAGATCGCCATCGAGGAGTATCAGACGGCTCGCCGTCCGTACACGGCGAAATCCTCCTTCGATCAGGTCGTCACCGACGCGGCCGAGGCCTTCTCGAGCTTCGCCGCGTTCGCTCCACGGACGCCGGCCGCGGAGCTGGCCGCGTATGTCCTCTGGTCGGCCACCGTCGACCCGGCCGGGTTCCTGACCCGGCCCGCGGTGCTGATGTCGAAGCACTGGATGGACAAGGTGTGGAGCTGGGATCACTGCTTCAACGCGATCGCCCTCGCCGCCGCCGACCCCGGCCTGGCGTGGAACCAGTTCCTGTTGCCGTTCGACCATCAGGACCCGGCCGGCGCCCTGCCGGACTCGATCGCCCACTCGGAAGTGCTCTACAACTTCGTCAAACCGCCCATCCACGGCTGGGCCCTCGACCAGATCCGCCGGCGCCTGACCGTCGCGCCGAGCGCCGACCAGCTGGCCGACGTGTACCACCGGCTGGCCCGATGGACCGATTTCTGGCTCGACCACCGCCGTACGCCGGGCCACCACCTGCCGCACTACCAGCACGGCAACGACAGTGGCTGGGACAACGCCACGACGTTCGACGGCGGCGACCGGGCGCTGGAGACCGGCGACCTGGCCGCGTACCTCATCCTGCAGTTGGAGAGCCTCGCCCGGCTGGCGGCCGAGCTGGGCGAGACCGCCGACGCCGGGAGATGGAGCCGGACCGCCGAGCGGATCCGGTCCGCGATGCTGGCCGAGCTGTGGGACGGCACGCGGTTCGTCGCCCGCGGCGCCGCCACCGGCACCGCGCACCGCAGCCGCAGCCTGCTCGACCTGATGCCGATCGTCCTCGGCGCGGGTCTGCCGGCGGAAACGGCCGGGGCGCTCAGCGAGGGCCTGCGTGCTCATCTGACCGAGTACGGCTTGGCCACCGAGCCGGTGGACGCACCCGAGTACCGGCCGGACGGGTACTGGCGCGGGCCGATCTGGGCGCCGTCGACCGTGCTCGCCGAGGACGGCCTGCGCCGGGCCGGGCACACCGGGCTCGCCGACGAGATCCGGCGGCGTTTCCTGGTGCTGTGCGAGCAGTCCGGCTTCGCCGAGAACTTCGACGCCGTGAGCGGAGCCGGACTGCGCGACCGGGCGTACACGTGGACGGCGAGCGCCTATCTGATCCTCGCCGCGTAACCGGTGGCTATTGGAACGAGGCGTCGTCGATGGTGAGGTTGTCGGTTCCCGCGGCGGTCTCGACGTAGAGCAGCGCCCTGGACAGCGTTCCGCTCCAGGAGGGAGTCGCGGTGCCGGACAGCAGCGTCCAGCCGTTCGCGTTCACCGTCGCGGCCGGGGTGAGCTGGAGGTAACTCGTGGCGCCGCCGGCCGTCAGGGCCAGGGTGGCCTTGGCGCTGGGCGTGCCGCTCTGGGCGCGGACCCACACGCTGGTGGTGTAGGTCCGGCCGTTGGTGACCCGGCTGGTCACGTCCTGGGCCGGGCCGTTCCATGCTCCGGTGCGGCCGGTGATGGTGAGGGCCCGGGTGCCGCTGCGCACGACGCCGGTGTCCGCGGCGAGCGTGCCGCTGCCGTTCACCTGCCAGCCCGCGGTGCCGTCCTCCATACCGGGGTTGGTGAGCAGATTCCCGCCGGTGGAGGAGCCGGTGAACTGCCACCAGTTCACGTTGAACAGGTAGCCGCCGCCGCCGGTGAACCTCAGATAGAGGTCCTGGGTGCCGGACAGGCCGGTCGTCGCGCACGACACCGACGTCCACGCCTGCCAGCCGCCGGTGCCGGGCACGGTGCAGGTCCCGGCCACCGCGCCGGTGGGGCTGCCGGTACGCACCTCGATGCGCCCGCCGCCGGCGCCCGAGGCGACCCGGGCGGTGAACGACGTGGCACCACCGCCGAAGGCGGCCCCCTTCACCTTGATGTAGTCGCCGTTCTCGATGAAGCCCACGTTCATCGTGCCCTCGGACGACGGCTCGGTCTCGACCCCGGAGCTCCAGCCGATGGTCTCGGCCTCCTGCCGGGCGTACGGGTTGAGCGTGCCGTTCTGCGGGGCGCCGGAGGTGGTCATGTTCATCACCGGGATGGTGCCGTCGGCGTTGTACGTGAACTTCTCCACGGCCACCGAGCGGGTGTAGCCGCCACCGCCGGGCAGCGCGCCGTTGTGGTAGAAGAAGTACGACCCGCCGTTGAAGTCGATGATTCCGGCGTGGTTGGTGAAGCTGCTGCCCTGGGTGGGCATGACGGTGCCGCGATAGGTCCAGGGCCCGGTCGGTCCGGGAGCCGTGGAGTAACCGATGAACTCGGAGCAGCATTTCGCGGCGAAGACGTTGTAGTACAAGCCGTTGCGCTTGTAGACCCAGGGGCCTTCCTCGTACAGCGTCGGCCGGGCGGTGTTGCCGGTGCGGGTGCCGAACCCGGCGGTGGTGAGCGGGATCTGGGTCGCGCCGCCGGTGTAGCTGATCATGTCGGAGTTCAGCCGGACGTACCACAGGTTGGGGTTGCCCCAGTAGAGGTAGGCCTGCCCGTCGTCGTCGATGAAGACGGTCGGGTCGATCTCACCGTTCTCGACCAGTGGCCGCCCGATCGCGTCGGTGAAGGGACCGGTCGGGCTGCTCGACACCCCGACGCCGATGGCCATCCGCCCGGTCGACCGGTTCTTGACCGGGACGTACCAATAGAACTTGCCGTTGCGGTTGACCACCTGGCCGGCCCAGGCGTCGGCGCTGGCCCAGCTGAAGGTGGCAAGGCTCATCGGGGAGCCGTGGTCGGTCCAGTTCACCATGTCGGCCGACGAGTAGACCCGCCATTCCTTCATGGTGAAGTAGGTCGAGTTGTCCTCGTCGTGACCGGTGTAGAGGTAAACCCGTCCGTTGTGGACCAGTGGTGCCGGGTCGGCCGTGTAGATGGTCTGCACGATCGGGTTGTCGGCGCGGGCCGGTGCGGCGAAGGCGGGCAGCGCGACAGCGCAGATCGCCGTGGCGATGACGGCGAGGAGCCGCCGGAACCGGGCGCTCATCGCCGGCTCCACTGCTGGTTGGCGGCA
The DNA here is from genome assembly GCF_900215205.1 of Paractinoplanes atraurantiacus. Lineage (GTDB taxonomy): Bacteria > Actinomycetota > Actinomycetes > Mycobacteriales > Micromonosporaceae > Actinoplanes > Actinoplanes atraurantiacus. The sequence goes on along the minus strand of NZ_OBDY01000002.1, from coordinate 137,676 downwards.
CCCGTACAGGTCCACAGCAGGGTCAGCGTGCCGTTGGCGGTCTGGTTGTTGTTGACGTCCAGGCAGAGTCCGGACTGGGTGCCGCGGATCGTGCCGTTGGCCTGGAAGGTCCACTGCTGGTTGGTGCCGCCGTTGCAGTCCCACAACTGCGCCTTCGCGCCGGCGGTCGCGCCGAGCGGCGCGTCCAGGCACTTGCCCAGGGATTGCAGGGTCTGGCCGGAGGCGGTCCACTTCTGGTTGGCGGCGCCGTTGCAGTCCCAGATGACCGGCTGGGTGCCGTTGGCGGTGTTGCTGTTCGGCACGTCCAGGCAGCGGCCGGAGGAGGTGCTGACCAGACTGGTCGAGGCCGGTGTGGCCGGGTCGCCGGTGACGCCGCCGCTGACCCGGTAGACGGCCGTGCCGTGCCCGGGCACGCTCGCGCTGATCGTGCCGCCGGTGGTGGACGTGGCGCCGGTCCAGGCATCGACCAGGGTGTACGAGGCGGCTCCGCTCTTACCGATCGCCGCGGCCGTGGTCGAGATCGTCCGGGTGCCGGCGCTCTGGTTGAACAGGGCCACCGCGACATCGCCGTTGGACAGGCGCTTGGCCAGGACGCGCTGGTTGGCGTCGCCCGCGACCTGGGCTCCCTGACGGCCGAGGGTGTCCTGGTTGATGGCGATGAGCCGGGAGTTCTTCAGGATCGTCTGAGTGGCGGCGGACATCGAGCGGATGTCGTTGCCGGCGATCAGCGGAGCGGCCATGACCGCCCACATGGCGAAGTGGGACCGCTGCTCGGTGTCGGACAGCGTGCCCCGGCCGACCTCCATCATGTCGGGGTCGTTGAAGCCGCCCGGCTCCGCGTACCCGGCCAGCGGCACGTTGACGTCGATGATGTTCTGCACGCCCATCGGGTAGCCGTTCACCTGGTCGGTCTTCCACACCAGCTGGATGTCCTCGGTGGTGCGCCAGATGTTCGCCACGTCGCCCCAGTCGCGCTGCGGGCCGGTCTTCGAGTGGATGCTGTTCGAGTTGATGCTGTACAGGATCGGCCGCCCGGTGGCGGCCAGCGCGTCACGCATCTTGGCGAACGTGGTCACCTGCTCGTTGATGGTGCCGCTGGGCGAGCACCAGTCGTACTTCAGGTAGTCGACGCCCCAGGCGGCGAACTGCCGGGCATCCTGGGTCTCGTGCCCCTGACTGCCGGTGGCGCCCGGATAGGAGCCGAAGTACTGCGCGCACGTCCTGTCCAGCGGAGCCTGATAGATGCCGAACTTCAGGCCCTTGCCGTGAATGTAATCGCCGAGCGCTTTCATGCCGCTGGGGAAACGGCTCGGATCGCCTTGAAGGTTGCCGCTCGAATCGCGGTTCGGATTCATCCAGCAGTCGTCGACCACCACGTATTGATAGCCGGCGTCACGCATGCCGGTACTGACCATGCTGTCGGCCATTCCCCGGATCAGCGACTCGTTGATGGAACAGCCGAACGTGTTCCAGCTGTTCCATCCCATCGGTGGTGTTCGGCCGACCCCGTTGTCCAGGGCCCGCGCCGGCGTGGCGGTAGCGGCGATCGCGGTGCCCGACAGCAGCAACAGGGCCGCGGCGAGCACAGTCTTCAAGCGTTTCATGACTTATCGAGCCGTCCAGACTTGGTTGGGGGAACCGGTGCAGGTCCACAGCTGGACCAGGCTGCCGGCGGCGGTGGCGTTGGCTCTGACGTCCAGGCACAGCCCGGACGCGACGTTGCTGATGGTTCCGTTCGCGTTGCGGTTCCAGCGCTGGTTGGCCGCGCCGGAGCAGTCCCAGATCTGCACCTTGGTGCCAGCCGTGGCGCCGGTCGGTGAATCGAGGCACTTGCCCAGGGATTGCAGGGTCTGGCCGGAGGCGGTCCACCGCTGGTTGGCGGCGCCGTTGCAGTCCCAGATGACCGGCTGGGTGCCGTTGGCGCTGTTGCTGCCGGGCACGTCCAGGCACCGCCCGGAGCCGGCGCCGACCAGGGCCCCGGCCGTGGGGGTGCCGGTGGGGTCGCCGATGGTGCCGGGAACCGAGCGCAGCGCGGCGTACCAGGCCGCGGCCATCTTGTCGTAGCCGCCGGCGGTGGGGTGGACGCCGTCGATGAGGTCCGCGGTGGTCAGGGCGGCGTGCATGTCGACCAGGTGGACCCGCCGGCCGCTGTTCACCTTGCTCTGCACGATGCCCGGCAGGGCCGCGTTGAAGGTGCGGGCCGCCGCCTCCTGGCCGGATGAGGCGAGCGGGATCAGCGTGGCCACGAACACGTCCGCGGCCGGGGCAGCCGCGGTGATGTGATCGATCAGGGTGGAGAGCCGGCTCGGCGCCGACCCGACGTTGTAGTTCTGGAGGATGTCGTTGGTGCCGATGTGCAGCAGCACGGTGCGAGGGCCGGTGGCCTGCACCCAACGGGTGATGTTGGCGTCGATCTGGTCGATCCGCCATCCGGGATGCCCCTCGTGGTCATGATCGCCGAGGGCGGCCGGACCGTTGAACTGGCTGCCGACGAAGTCGACCCGGTAGCCGGCGCCGGCCAAGCGCTGCCAGAGCCCGATGCGATAGCCACCGGGAACCTGGGTCCCCTCGGTGATCGAATCGCCCAGCGGCATGACCCGGACCCCACCGTTGGACTCCGCGGCGGCGGCGGGGACGGCCGCGCCGGTCAACGACAGTCCCAGGGCGAGGGCGGCGGCGAGAACAAGCTTGCGCACAAGTGCTCCTCTCGGGCGGTTCGGCCGAGATAGTGAACGTTAACAACTTGTTTTGAGCACGTTGCCAGAATGCGACCACACATTCAAGTACGAAAATGTCTTAGTCGCCGCTAAAAATCGCTCGGGAAAAACTGTTACGCCGATATGGGCGACGCAGTCAGGTGACCAGGCCGCGACGATAGGCGTAGACGACGGCCTGGACGCGGTCGCGCAGGTCGAGCTTGGTGAGAATGCGGGAGACGTACGTCTTGACGGTCTCGTGGCTGATCACCATCGCGGCCGCTATCTCGCTGTTGGACAGGCCGTTGGCGAGCAGGCGCAGCACCTCCAGCTCGCGGGCGCTCAGCGGCACGTCGTCCGGCGCGGCGTCGTCGGCCGGGCGGATGCGGGCCGCGTACCGGCCGACCAGCTGGCGAGTCACCTCCGGCGCGAGCAGCGCGGCGCCCGACGCGACCGTGCGGATGCCGTGCAGCAGCTGCGCCGGCGGGGCGTCCTTGAGCAGGAAGCCGCTGGCCCCGGCGCGCAGCGCCCGGTAGACGTACTCGTCGATGTTGAAGGTCGTCACGACCAGCACCTTCACCGGATGGGCGACACCGGCGCCGGCCAGCTGCGCGGTGGCCCCGATGCCGTCGAGGCCCGGCATGCGGACGTCCATCACCACCACGTCCGGGTGCCGCTCGCGGGCGAGCCGGACCGCCGCGTGGCCGTCGCCGCACTCGCCGACGACCTCGAGGTCGGGCTGCGCGCCGATGATCGTGGCGAACCCGGTGCGGATCAGCGGCTGGTCGTCGCAGACGAGAACCCGGATCACGACGCGGCCCCGACCGGGATCCGGGCCGTCACCACGAACCCTCCCCCGGGCCCCGGCCCGGCGTCGAAGTGGCCGCCCAGGGTGCCGACCCGGTCGCGCAGCCCGCGGAGCCCGCGGCCGCCGCCGGGCGCCGTCGTGCCGACCCCGGAGCCGTCCGTGCTGACCCGCACGTCGACCTCGGCCGAGCCGTACCGGACCGAGACCGTGGTCCGCGCACCGTGGTCGTACTTCAGCGCGTTCGTCAGCGCCTCCTGCGCCACCCGGTAGATCGTGGCCTCGGCGCCGCCGGGTGTGCCCTGCTCGACCAGCTCCACCGGCTGCCCGGCCCGCCGGGTCTGCTCCACCAGCGCCCGGAGCTCGCCGCCGTGCCCGGGATTGAGGACGTCGAGCAGGTGCCGCAGATCGGTGATGGCCCGCCGCCCGGTGTCGCTGACCGCGCTCAGGGTCTCGTCCAGGCGGTCCGGGGCCGCGGTCAGGTAGCGCGCCGCCTCGGTCTGCACCACCATCGCCGTCACGTGATGGGTCACCACATCGTGCAGCTCACGGGCGATCCGGGTCCGCTCGGCCGCCCGCGCCGCCTCCTCGGCGTGCCGCGTGCGCTCGGTCTCGGCGTGCCGGTTGACCCGCAGCGCCGAGCCGACGCCCCACATGGCCGCCAGTGACACGTAGAACAGCACGACGTCGGCCGGGCCGACGCGCCCGATCCGGTCCAGCGCCACCATCAGCGCGGCGAACCCGGCCGACGCGGCGACCATTGTGGACCGCCGGTGGCGCTCGGCGTGCGCGCCCGCGGTGACCAGAGCGACCGCCAGCGCGACACCACCCACCGTGTGATAGCCGAGGAGCTGATCGAACGCGAACCCGGTGAACACGAGCGCCAGCGCGGCCACGGGCCATTTCCGCCGTACGGCCAAGGGCAGGCACTCGATTCCCACGACCACCGCGCCCAGCAGGCCGAACGGCCGCTCCGGCACGAGGTCGGCCAGCCGGGTGCCGTGCTGGTGCCAGGCCGGGACGAGCGCGACCGCGGTCAGCGCCACCGCCAGCGGCAGGTCGCGCCAGATCGGGGGGATCGAGTGGCGAGTCACCGGGCGAGTGTAAGAGCGGCGGTCCGGGCCTCGCGGCGCATGGGCACGAGCCGGCCCCGGCGGTGGGCCAGCCACAGGAACACCGCCGTCACCAGCACGCCGGTGAGCACCGTGTAGACGCTCGCCTCCGGGCCGAACTGCCCGCCGCTGATCCACGCGTTGCCGGTCGACTCGGCGTACAGCAAACCGTCGTTGGTGCCGTTGCCGGAGACCTCGGAACTGAAGATCGCGGACTGCGCGTAGTTCCAGCCGAAATGCAGGCCGATCGGCAGCCAGAGGCTCCGGGTGGCGATGTAGGCCGAGGTGAGCATGCCGCCACCGGCGATCGCGACGCACAGCGCGCCCCACGGGGTGGCGTTGTCGTTGAGCAGGTGCGCGGCCCCGAACACGAGGGCGGACAGGGTCAGCGCGATCCACGTGCCGGTCCATCGCTCGACGTGCCGGAACAGCACCCCCCGATACAGCAGCTCCTCGGTGACCGCGGCGGCGGCCATGAAGCCGGCCAGCCCGATCGCGCCGGTGGGGTGCTCCCCGAGGCCGTGGACCCGGTAGCCACCGTTGACCGCGATGTTGGCGATGACCGCCGAGAACAACGCGAGACCCAGCACCGTTCCCCGGACCAGGCCGGAGGCGGCGGTCCGCGCCGACGCCTCGGTGACCTCCCGTTTCTCGGTGAGGCGGACCGTCCAGGCGTAGACGAACACCGCCAGCACGGCCCCGGCCACGCCCGCGGCCAGCATCAACCACACGTTGTCGCCGGCCGCGGTGACGGCCAGCCCGGCGACGAACGACACTGCGACCACGGCCGCGAACTGCAGGAGAAAACGCATGACGGAAAGCTATTGAGCCGTACGCCGGAAATCGTCACCGATGAGTGGACAGTTCCCGGTAGCTCGCGCGGGGGACACCAGCGCGAGTGACCCAGGTCACATCGTGGACCGCACCGGAAAGCGATCACACTGTCGTCTTGCTTGGTGTGAGACGAAGCCTGGACGAGGACGAACTCGTCCGTCGCACCGCGGCCGGGGACCGGCGCGCCTTCGACGAGCTGTACCGGCGGACGTCGCCGTGGCTGCTCGCCCGGTTGCGCCGCCGATGTGCCGACGACGACGTGGTGGCGGACGTGATGCAGGAGACCTACCTGGCGGTCTGGCGGGCCGCGGGCAGCTTCGCGGGCCAGACCAGTTCGGGCAGCGCGGTCGGCTGGCTGTGGACGATCGCGGCGCACCGCCTGGTCGACGCGTTCCGCCGGCGGGCCCGGCAGGCCCAGGTGCCGGCCGTGCCGCTCGCCGAGACGGTCGCCCCGGCCGCCGAGGACGAGGTGCTGGCGGGCTGGGTCGGCCACGAGCTGGAGCGGGCGCTGACCGAGCTGCCGCCGGAGGCCCGCGAGGTGTTGCGCGCGATGGTGCTCGACGGATTCTCCGTGCGCGAGACCTCCATCCTGCTCGGCGTGCCCGAGAACACCGTCAAGTCCCGGGCCCGGCGGGCCCGGATCGCCCTCCGGGAGGCCCTCTCATGACCACCCATCCGAGCCTCGCCGCGATCGCCCGCTACGCCGACCGGGAGGCCGACCTCGACGAGGTCACCACGTGGTCGGTCGAGGTGCACCTGGAGAGCTGCGCCGACTGCCGGTCACTGATGGCCGGCTACACCACCGGCGACACCCGGGCGTTGCTCGACCGGATCGCCACCGGCCTCGACCGCGGGATCGCGGCCGGGCCGGCTCCCACCCGGCCGCGGCGCTGGGCGGCGGCCCGCCACCGCTGGCTGGTCTGGCACCTGATGCCGTGGCTCACCATGACGGTGGCGGTGCTGGCCTGCGCGGCCCTGCTCGAGGCGGCGCAGCCCAGCTTCCCGTCGCTGGTGGCCCTGCTGGCGCCGGTGGCGCCGCTGCCCGGGGTGGCGGTGGCCTGGAGCCGGCGGCACGACCCGGCCTGGGAGCTGATCGCCGGCACGCCCCGGTCCGGGCTGGCCATGCTGTTGCGGCGGACGGCCGCGGTGCTGGCCGTGGTCGTGCCGGCCCTCGCCCTGGCCAGTGACCGCACCGGCGTCTCGCTGGCCGTGACGCTGCTGCCCTGCCTGGCCTTCACCGCCGCCACGATCGCCCTGGGCGCGTACGCCGGCGTGCGCCGCGCCGCCGCCGTTCTGGGCACGGCCTGGACGCTGGCCGTGATCGTGCCGGCCGTGGTGACCGCCGATCCACCGGTGGTGCTGCAGCCGGGCAGCTCTCTCGGGTGGGCGCTGCTGACCCTCGTCCTGGGCGGCTTCGCCGTCACCCAGGCCGCCACCTTCCGCCGGCTGTCCAGCCGCAATTGAGGAGCTTCGACATGCGTACGGTGAGTGCGGCCGAGACCGCCCCCTCCCTTCACCCCTGGGCCATCCACGCCGAGGAGCTTCAGGTACGCGCGGGCCGGCACCTCGCCGTCAACGGGCTCGACCTGACCCTCGGAACCGGCGTGCACGGCCTGCTCGGCCCGAACGGCGCCGGCAAGACCACGCTGATGCGCGCGCTGGCCACGGTGCTGAAACCGGCCGCCGGACGGCTGCGGCTGCTCGGCGAGCCGGTCGACGGCCGGGCCGACCTGCGCCAGGTCCGCCGACGGCTGGGCTACCTGCCGCAGCAGTTCGGCTTCTATCCCCGGTTCACGCTGCGCGAGTTCGTCGAATACATGGCCTGGCTCAAGGAGATGCCGAAGACCGCGATCCCGGGCGCGACGCAGCGGGCGATCGAACGGGTCGGCCTCGAGGCCAAGGCCGGCGCCCGGATGAAGACGCTGTCCGGCGGCATGCTCCGCCGCGCCGGCATCGCGCAGGCCATCGTCAACGACCCGGCCGTGCTGCTGCTCGACGAGCCCACCGTCGGCCTCGACCCCGAGCAGCGCCTCGACTTCCGGGAGCTGCTGCGCGACGTGGGCGTGGACAGCTGCGTGCTGGTCTCGACCCACCTGGTCGAGGACGTGGTGGCCGCCTGCAGCGATGTGGTGCTGGTCAACGAGGGCCGCCTGGTCTACCAGGGCACGCCGGACGACCTGATCGCGCAGGGCGGCGCGGGCGATCCCGGCGACAGCCCGGCCGAGCGCGGATATTCGGCGCTGCTGCGCCGCGACCGGGCGGTGAGCGCCCGGTGAGCCGCGTCTTCGGCATCGAGCTGCGCCGCTCCGCGGCGATCGGGTCGGCGCTGGCCCTGGCCGTGGTCGGCACGCTGCTGCTGGTCCTCGACGCCGGGGCCGGTTTCGGCGACGGATGGATGCAACTGGCCATGACGCAACGGCTCTACCTGGCCGTGCTGTGGCCGCTGGCGCTGGCCGCCGGCGCCTGGCAGGGCCGCCGCGAGCACCGCACCCGGGTGGGTGAGCTGTTCGCGAGCACTCCGCGCCCGGTGGCGCAGCGGGTGCTGCCGACACTCGGGGCGATGGCGGTCGCCGTGGTCGCCGGCTATCTGGTGATGGGCGCCGCCGGCGGCATCTGGATCGCCCGGACCGCCGAGTACTTCCCGGTCCAGGTCTTCGCCGTCACCGCGGTGGGCGTGCTGGCGCTGATCGCGGCCGCCTGGCTCGGCCTGGCCGTCGGCCGCCTGCTGCCGTGGCTTCCGGTGGCGCCGGCGCTCGGCGTAGCCGGCCTCGGACTGCTGCTGACCATCCCGGCCGCGACCCGGCCGCGCGGCTGGCTGGCCCTGGTGTTCTCGCCGATCTACGAGATGAACATGCCGGGCTCGTACGCCGATGTGCCCACCCGGGTCAGCGCCGCCCAGGCCGCCTGGCTGGCCGCGCTGGCCGCCGCGGCCGTGCTCCTGTCCACGTCCGCGGGGTGGCGGGCCCGCACGGCGGCGCTGTTGCCAGTGGCGGTCGGCGCCGCGGTGGCGATCGCCGTGATGCCGCATCAGAACAGGACCGTCACCGACGCGATCGACCCGGTGGCCAAGGAACTCGTCTGCGCCGGCGGCACGCCCCGCGTCTGCGTCGCGCGCGTCCACTCCGGACGGATCGACGACCTCGCCGGCCCGGCCCGGGAGGGCCTGAAGGTGCTGGCCACGCTACCCGGCGCGCCGGCCGAGGTGCACGAGAACACCGCCACCTACCGGCCGGAGTGGTACCCGGAGTTCCGTGCGGACGTCGTGCTGGTCAGCGTGGGGTTCGACACGGACCTGTTCGAGGAGGTCGTGACGGGGGCGTTCGACGGGCCGCCCACGTGTGAGAACGTCCCCGCACCGGCCGAGCGGCTCGCGGCCGCACACTGGCTCATGGGCCGTCAGCCAGTGGCCGACCAGACGCGCGACGGGTACGCGGCGGAGTACTACGCCGAGGCGGTCCAGCTCTGGCAAGGCCTGCAGCGGCTGCCCCGGGCCGAGGCGCAGGCTCGCGTGCTCGCGTTGCGAAAGGCGGCGGTGACCTGCACCGCCGCCGAGGGACTGCTGGCCGGGGGCAAGGGATGAGGTGGCTCACGCTGTACCTGCGCTCCCGGCGGGCCCACGCGGCGGTCGTCGGTGTCGTCGCCTGCGCCGCCGCGATGTGGTCGCTCGGGCTGGCGCTCGCCGACACCCCCGAGATGGGTGAGCAGATGGTCGTCCTGACCGTCCTGCTGCTGGTCATCTGCCTGACCCCCACCCTCGGCGGCCCCGACGACGAGATGGAGCGCACCGCCGCGTTCGCGTGGCTGCCGCGCCGGGCGGCGCACCTGCTCGTGGCCGGCCTCCTCGTGACCCTGCTGTTGCTGGCCACGCTCCCGACCGGCGCCCGGTTCGGGCCGGCCGAGCTGGTGGTGCGGGACGCGGCCGGGCTGCTGGGACTGACCGCCCTGTGCGCGGCGACGCTCGGCACCGCCCGGGCGTGGTTCCTGCCGCTGGCCTGGACGCTGCCGGCGGTGCTGTTCCCCCGGGCGGAGCCGGTCGCCGGGCAGATCCTGACCTGGCAGGCCCAGCCGCCGTCGAGCACCGCGGCGACCGTGACCGCGCTGCTGCTGGCGCTGGCCGGCCTCGCCGCCTACGCGATGAGCGGCCCCGTTCCACGAGCTCCGGCCGAGGCCGCCCAACAGTGAGTGGAGCTCAGCCGCCCGCGATCAGTTCCTTGGCCAGGGCACGGAACGCGGCGGCCGGGAACTCGGTGGCGTCGCCGCCGTTGAGGACCTGGATGGCGACCTCGTCGGCGCCGGCCCGGTAGTGCTTCTCGAGGCCGGCGGCGACCTGCTCGGGCGTACCCCAGGGAATGACCGCGTCGACCAGGCGGTCGCTGCCGCCGTCGGCGAAGTCGTCGTCGGTCCAGCCGAAGCGGCGCAGGTTGTTGGTGTAGTTCGGCAGCGTCAGATAGCCGCTGGTGTACTGCCGGGCGGTGGCCCGCGCCGAAGCGGCGTCCGGGTCGACGACGACGGCCACCTCGGGGGCGAGCAGACGGCCGGGCCCGATCGCCGTGCGGGCCTCGGCGGTGTGCTCGGCGGTGGTGAAGTACGGGTGGGCGCCGGCCGAACGGTCGCGGGAGAGCTCGAGCATGCGCGGGCCGAGAGCGGCCAGGACGCGCCGCTCGGGGGCGAGTCCGAGGGCGTCGAGCTCGTCGAGATAGCCGACCATTTTCGAGTACGGCTTGCGGTAGTCCGTGCCGTCGCCCTCGACCAGGACGGCGTGGCTGGCGCCGAGCCCCAGCAGGAACCGGCCGGGATGTGCCCGCTCGGCCTCCTCGGCGAACGCGGCCGCCGTGGCCGGTGACGTGTGCCAGACGGTCGAGATGCCGGTGGCGACGCCGATGCGGGTGGTCCCGTCGAGCAGCTCGCGGAAGCGGCGCGGGATGGTCTCACCGAAGCCGGCCGAGAACCAGATCCGGGAGTAGCCGAGCTCCTCCAGCTCGATCGCGGCATCGAGAGCGGCTTGCGGGCTCTCGCTGCCGAGGAAGAATGGTTGCCACACGCTGACAAGTCGTTGCGCCATACCCGAACCTTACGACCGGGATGTCTGATGAACATGTTGCGCGGGGGAACGACACGGACGGTGGGCGCGGCGCTGGCGGTGATCGCGGCCGGCGCCGCGATCGCGGTGGCCAGCCGGCCCGAGCTGAACGGCGACGTGCGGTACGTCCTGGGTGGCCTCGAGACCGCGGGCCGGGGCGGTGTCAGCATCTGGGACGTCTTCGTGTCCCGGCCGCTCGCCTACAAATTGCTGATGGCCGCGTTCGCCGGCGACGCCCCGCCGCTGGTCCGGATCAAGACGTACGTCGCGGTCGCCGCCGTGATCGCCGTGCTGTTCCTGGGTGTCCGGCGCTTCGCCGGGCGGCGCGCGGCGGCCGGGATAGCCGGCGCCACCGGCCTGGCCCTGCTCGTCGTGCCGCCCTGGCACTTCCTCGAGCCCGACTGGACCGCCGCCGTCGCTGCTGTGCTGGCGGTCGGCGCCGCGTGCGCGCCCCGGCCACTGTGGCTCGGCGCGACGCTCGGCGGCCTGGCCGCGATGCTGGTCGTGGCGGTCAAGGCCTCCACGTTCCCGGTCGCGCTGATCGCGCTGCTCGTCGTCTTCGTGCTCGACCGGCGCCGCGCCGCGTGGACGGCACTGTCCACGGTGGTCTGGGTCGGCCTCTGGTATGTGGTGAGCAAGCACTTCCTGCCCTGGGAGTGGATCTGGCTGAGCGACCTGGCCAGCCTGGTGCACAGCAAACCTCAGCGGATCTACCTCGGCGACCTGCGCCTGCTGCGCATCGCGATCGGCGACGCGGCCGTGCTCAGCCCCGTCGTGGTGCTGGCGCCGGCCGCGGCGGCGGCGCTCGTCCAGCGCGAGACGGGCCGCCGCCGCTGGGTGGGCGCGGTGGTGGCGGTGGTCGCGCTCGGGATCTCGCTGGCTCCCGCGTACGGGCAGAGCGAGTTCTTCAACTACCACTTCGCGTCCACCGTCGTGCTCGCCGCCGGGCTGTGGGGCGCCGCCTTCGCGCTCCGGCCCGGGTTCCGGTTGCCGCTGGTCGCCACCACGGTGCTCGTCGCCGCGGTCAGCATCGTGCTGCTGCGCCAGCCTGCCTCCTGGCGGCTGGCGCACGCCGGGCCGGTGATCGGGGCGTACGAGATCGCCGCGATCGCTCTGGCCGTCGCCGCCTGGTTCGTGGCCGGCCGGGTGCGGGTCTCGCTGCCCTGGCCGGCCGGTGTGATCGCGCTCTGCCTGGCGCAGATACCGGCCGTACTGCCCGGATTCCCCTATGTCTTCAGCGGTTACAACTACACCATCCGGGTCGGCCCGACGCCCGCCTCGCCCCTGGCCGGCCTCAGCGAGCGGATCGGCCGGGACACGCCGGTGCTGTACCTGACGTACGGCACCGTCAACCACAGCATGGGCAACCCGACGACCTGCCGGTACCCGTCGCCGCTGTGGCTGCAGCGCGGGGCCTTCGCACCGCGGATGCGCCTGCGCCCCAGCTATCCCGACAACATGCTCTGCCTGACCGGGAGCCTCGACGCCCGATATCTGATCGTGCAGACCGCCTGGTTCAGCATCCCGAAGTCGGCCCCCGACGTCCAAGCACTGATCGACGAGCGGTTCGACTGCTCCCCGGCGGCCCGCATCCCGTCCTCGCCGACACTGTGGGTCTGCCCGGCCCGAGGGTGAGGCGCCGCAGCCGCAGATATGCCGCCAGGCCCAGGGGCAGGACCAGCCAGAACGAGATGACCCGGTAGGCGAGCACCACGGCGGCGGCCCCGGCCTGTGGTGCTCCCGCGGCGAGGAGGCCGGAGAGCAGGCTCGCCTCGATGAGGCCGATGCCGCCGGGAGTCAGGGGAATCTGCCGGACGGCCTGCACCGTCAGGTAGACCGTCGCGAGCTGGTGGGCCGGCACCGGGAGATCGAGCGCGTGCGTGACGGCGACGAGGCAGCCGAGGTCGAGCAGCCAGTTGAGCATCGCGCAGCCGACGGTCAGGCTCCAGCGCCGGAGCCCCATCCGGCGCGCCTCACCGAACCGGCGCAACAGAAGCGGCACCCCGGTCGTCAATGCCGCGGCGGCGACCAGCAGAAGCGCATGCCACGGCCGCGAGAAGCCACCCAGCACGCCCGCGCACAGCACCGTGATGCCCAGGACGGAGGCGAGGCCGGAGAGCACCATCGCGGTGGCCGCGGTCGCCGTACTCGCGCCGTGCCTTTTGTATTCGCGCACGGCGAAGGCAGCCGAGACGGCCGATCCGGCCGGCAGCACCGAGCTCATCGCCGAACGGGTGTACGCGATGGCGAGCGCACCGCGCCGCGAGATCCGAACGGTCAGGGCCGCGAGCAGGGTGCGCTGCTGCCCGGCGAAGGCGGCCTGGGACAGCGTCTGGGCCAGGACGGCGACGGCCAGCCAGCGGCGGTCGGCGGCGGCCAGGGCGGCTTTCATCTCCCCCGGATCCGGTACGCGGTCGTGCAGCAACCCCAGGACGACGGCCGCCCCCACTATCGCGCCGGCCGCGCGCAGAACGTACCGGCGCACCGGCCTCAGACCGTCGCGTACGGTGCCGGCTGCGCTGTCGTCTCGCCGGCGGTCGTCGCGGCCGCGGCGCGGCGGGAGCGGTGGTGCCCGAGCAGGCCGAGCACCGCGCCCAGGGCGAGCCAGGCGACCAGGACGATGATCGGTTGCGCCTCACCGTGGCCGCCGAAGTAGGCGGTGGAGCGCAGCAGGTGCCCGCCCGCGCCGGGCGGCAGCAGCTGGCCGAGCGTGCCGGACCAGCCGGGCAGCGTCTCGGGCGCGGTGGAGATGCCCGAGAGCGGGTTGCCGAGCAGCATCATGATGGCCGCTCCGATGCCGAAGCCGGCGTAGCCGAGCAGCGATTCCAGGCCGAGGATGGTCATCGACGTGGCGGCCACGGTCAGCGCGATGGCGCCGGAGTTGGCCAGGTAGGCGCCGTCGAGCGAGCCGAGCCAGAACTGCAGGATCGCGGCCATGGCCAGGCCGCCGGTGACGGCGAAGGCGAGGGCGCCGGCGATCCGGCGGACCCGGCCCCGCACCAGGTTCGTGAGCAGCACCGCGGCGAGCATGCCGCCCAGCACGAGCGGGAACGCCGCGGCCGTGAGGCCGGCGCCGCGCGGATCGTCCGCCGGCAGCGCGACGACGTCGTGGACGGCGACGGCCGCCTGAGCCGGGCCGAGCGCGCCGGCCACACCCTGAAGGGTCTGCGCGATCGAGGCGCTGCCCGCGGAGGCGGTGAGGACCTGCGGTGTGCCCGCGCTGACGTCGATCGCCCCGTACACCTCGCGGTCGCGGATCAGCTGTTCGGCGGCGGCCGGGGTGTCGACCCGGGTGATCTCGAAGCCGTTCGGCAGGCGCTGCTCGAGGGCCGCGCTGACACGGCCGGCGGCGGCGGCCGGCCCGGCGACGGCGATCGGCACGTCGTGGGTCGAGGACCGCACGGCCGGCCAGGCGAAGGCGGTGAGCATCACGCTGATGATCACCGTGAGCAGGACGACGGTCCTGGTCTCGATCGTCCACGGTGAAGGCGACGCGGCGGCGGCCATGGCACTCCCTAAAAGAACGGTTATTCGCTTTCTTTTGTAGCCGCACCGCCGCCCGTTATCAAGAACGAACATTCGCCTTTATTCTTTGTCACATGCCCCGCGTCTCCGAGCAGTACCGGGCCGACCGTCGCGCCGAGATCATGGCGGCCGCGGCCCGGCTCTTCGCCATCAACGGTTTCCACTCCACCTCGATGGCCGACATCATCGGCGAGTCCGGGCTCTCCGCCGGGGCGGTGTACCGCTACTTCCGCAGCAAGGAAGACCTGATCACGGCGGTCGCGGAGACGGCGCTGTCGTCGGCCGACGAGGTCTTCGGCTCCCTGCTCGCCGAGGGCGCCACCCCCTCGCCCGAGCAGGCCATGACGGCGATGATCCACGTCATCGACGGGGAGATGGCCCACCACCCGGCCCTGGGCATCGACGTGACCCGGGTCGGGCTGCAGGTGTGGGCCGAGGCGCTCCGCAGTCCCCAGGTGGCCGCCCGCGCCGACGGCGTCTACAAGCGGCTGCGGGGCTACTTCGCCGAGGTCGCCCGCCGATGGCAGGCCGCCGGGCAACTGGACGCCGGCGCCGTGCCGGAGCAGGTCGGCGCGGCCATGCTCGGCCTGATGCAGGGCTTCATCGTGCAGCGCCTGCTGGTCGACGGCACAGACCCCGACGACTACCTGGCCGGAGTGAAGGCGCTGCGTCAATCAATAGATTGACATCGATGTCAGGACGGATTAGCGTCCGCCAGAGAGCGCTCTCAACCCCCGAGAGAGGACCGCTTCTCGTGCGTGCGCCTACGAAACTCGCCGCCACGGCCATGGCCGCCCTGTCCATCGCCCTGGTCCCGGTGAACTCCGCCTCCGCCGCCCCCACGGTGGTGTGCAACCGCTACTGCGACGGCCGTGACGCGGCGACGGCCGCCGGTGACCGGGTCGCCGCGACCAGCGTCCTCTACGGGCGCGCGTTCAGGCTCCACGTCGACGACACCAACGCCATGGGCTGGGCCTCGATCGACGGCGGCCGGGCGGCCGACGAGGTGTGGATCGACCGTTCCTTCGACGGCGGCCGCACCTGGCCGGACAACGGCCGGCTGGGCGCCACGACGATCCCGGCCGGCGCGACCGGCTGGCGCACGAGCCAGTTCAACGTCGACGACTGGAACACCAACGGCGTCGGGGCGCTGCGCGCCTGCGGCAAAGCCGGCGACCGCCCCGAGATCAGCTGCACGCCCTGGGTCCGCGGCACCTGGAACGCCTGGGACCGGCGCACGGCCGCGGCCACCGCGCTGATGATGCGCTTCGACCGCGGCACCGGCCTGTTCGACGGCAACGGCTGGTGGACCGGCGCCAACGCGCTCACCGCCCTGATCACCAACATCCAGCGCAGCGGGATGCGCAGCTACCAGTACGCCATCGCTAGCACGTACGACAAGAACGTCAACGCCCGGCAGGGACAGTTCCGCAACGAGTTCCTCGACGACACCGGCTGGTGGGGCCTGGCCTGGATCGCCGCGTACGACGTGACCGGCGACAGCCGCTACCTGACCACGGCCCGGGCCGACGCCGACTGGATGCACAGCTACTGGGACGGCACCTGCGGCGGCGGCGTCTGGTGGAAGACCGACCGCAAGAACAAGAACGCCATCGAGAACAGCCTGTACATCCAGCTCAACGCCATGCTCAGCCGGCGCCTGCCCGGCGACACCACCTATCGCGACCGCGCCCGAGCCGGATGGTCGTGGTTCCAGAGCACCGGACTGATCAACGGCTCGAACCTGGTCAACGACGGCGTCAACCTGAGCACCTGTAGGAACAACGGCGACACCACCTGGACGTACAACCAAGGTGTTTTGATCAATGGTCTGGTCGAGCTCCACCGGCTGACCGGCGACGCGACCGTGCTGGCCGCCGCCCGCCGAGTCGGCGACGCGATGACCACCAGTGGCTACCTGTCCCCGAACGGCATCTTGCGCGAGCCGAACGAGCCCGACACGTGCGGCGGCGACGGCGCCTCGTTCAAGGGCGCGGCCATCCGCGGCTTGGGCGTGCTGAACACGGCGGTCGGCGGGGCCTACAACACGTACCTGACCCGCAACGCCGACAGCGCCCACGCCAACGACCGCGACAGCATCGGCATGTACGGCTCACACTGGTCCGGCCCGTTCCTGGGCACGAACCACAGCTGCCAGCACAGCGCCCTGGACCTGCTGAACGCCGCACCGTGAGCACACTCGGCTCAGGTGAAGGACTCCTGGCCGATGACGCGGAGCAGGGCCAGACCGGCCGCGGCCGGGAACGCGGCCCGGATGCGCTCGTCGTGGAACCAGCGCCACACGATGTCGTGGTCGTGATCGAGGGGAGGGCAGATGCCGCCGAACAGCGTCTCGGCCATCGCGATCTGGGCGGGCGCCTCGGTGAGCTGGTCGAGGCGCGGTCGGCGGGCTGGCCGTGCAACTCGCGGTCGCCCGCGGCGCGACCGTCATCGGCACCGCGTCGCCGGGAAAAGCGGTGGCGCCGCCCTGGCCGCCGTGCGACGGTGGTGGCTCGGCCGCGATCCCGTCTTCGAAGAGGAGTAAGCAATGCGAGCAGCTTCCACGCTCCGGACCCTGAACCGTCCTACCGTGGAGATCTGCTTTGGCATTGTTGAACCTCGGAATCGTCGCCCATGTTGACGCCGGCAAGACCAGCCTGACCGAGCGCCTGCTCTTCGAGGCGGGTGCGGTCGACCGGCCCGGCAGCGTCGACGCCGGCACCACCCGCACCGACTCGATGGAGCTGGAGCGGCGGCGCGGCATCACCATCCGGGCCGCCGTCACCTCGATCCGGCTCGGTGACCTCACGGTCAACCTGCTCGACACGCCCGGCCACCCCGACTTCATCGCGGAGGTGGAGCGGTCGCTGGCCGTGCTCGACGCCGCCGTGCTGGTGGTGTCGAGTGTGGAGGGTGTGCAGCCGCAGACCGTCGCCATCTGGCGGGCCCTGCGCCGCATCGGCGTGCCGACCATGTTCTTCCTCAACAAGGTGGACCGTGCCGGCGCCGACGTGGAGCGCGTGGTGACCCAGCTGCGCGACCGGCTCGCGGCCCGCCCGCTCGTGCTGAGCACGGTCGACGGGCCGGGCGGCCGGGACGCCCGGGTGCGAGCCGTCGAGCTCGGCGCCGAACCGGTCGTGGAGGCCGTGGCCGACGTCGACGACGCCCTGGCCGCCCGGTGGCTCACCGGCGAGCCGGTCGGCCCGCGGCACGTGCGCCGGGCGATCCGGCAGGCCGTGCGCGGCGGGCGGCTTTCCCCGGTGGCGTGCGGTTCGGCCATCACCGGCGCCGGCGTCCCACAGCTGCGGCACATCCTGGCCGGCTTGCTGCCGCGCGGCGCCCGGGGCGACGGCCCGCTGGCGGGCACGGTGTTCGCGGTCGACCGTGACGGGCACGGCCGGCGGGCCTGGTTGCGGTTGTGGTCGGGGCAGTTGCGCGTACGGGATCGGGTGCAGTTGACCGGGAACCGGCCGCAGCGGGTCACCGAGATCGCCGTGAGTGAGCCGGACGGCGTGCGGGTGCGGCCGTCGGCGACGGCCGGGCAGATCGCGGCGGTACGGGGTCTGGAGGCCCGGATCGGCCAGCACGTCGGCGATCCGCCGCGGCGGCACCTCTACCGTTTCCCGCCGCCGACCCGGCAGGCGCTGGTCGAGGCGGTCGACCCGGCCCAGCGGCTGGCCCTGTTCGCCGGCCTGGCCGAGCTCGCCGACGAGGACCCGTTGGTCGACCTGCGGCTCGACGAGCACGAGGCGCAGGCGGTCATCCGCCTGCACGGCGAGGTCCAGAAGGAGGTCATCGCCGCGCTGCTGGAGGACCGGTACGGCGTACGGGCCCGCTTCTCGGGCACCCTGACCGCCTGCATCGAGCGGGTGGCCGGCACCGGCACGGCCGAGGACCGCATCAGGGAGCGCGGCAACCCGTACCTGGCCGGCATCGGCCTGCGTATCGAGGCGGCCGAAGCCGGGCACGGCATCGAGGTGCGCCCCGGCATCGAGCCGGGCCGTCTCACGCCGGCCTTCGTGGCGGCGATCGAGGAGGGTGTACGGGCGGCCCTGCGCCAGGGACGCCACGGCTGGCCGGTCACCGACTGCGTGGTCACCATGACGTCCTCGCAGTACTGGCCGCGGCAGAGCCGGCCGCACCAGAAGTTCGACAAGTCGATCTCGAGCGTGGCCGCCGACTTCCGCAACCTGGCCCCGGTCGTGGTGGCGGCCGCGCTGCGCCGGGCCGGCACCCGGGTGTGCCAGCCGATCGAGCGCTTCGACCTCAACCTGCCACCCACCACGTTCGACGCGGTGGCGGCCCTGCTGGGCCGGCTCGGCGCGGTCATCGACGACACCACCACGACCGGCGGCTATCTGGAGGTCGGCGGCACGCTGCCGTCGTCCCGCGTGCCGGCGGTGGTCGCCGCCCTGCCCGACCTGACCGGCGGCGAGGCCGTCCTGACGACCCGCTTCGACCACTACGCCCCGGTCACCACCGACGATCCGCCGGTTCTGGCCCGGCGCGGCCCCGACCCGGCCGACCGGGAGGAGTGGTTCCGCGCCGTCCCGCGCTGATGCGCCCGGAGCCATGGCATCGGCGCACGATGTTCGAATGCTGACCCTGAACCGCGGCGCCGGCCAGGGCCTGACGCCGGCCCGCCGCGGTCAGGGCGCGGTGAAGCCGGCGATCAGGGCGTCGACCATGAAGTGGTAGCTCTCGGTCACGTCCCGGTCGAGGCCGAAGGCGCCGCCGGCCTCGAGGCTGGCGAAGCCGTGCAGGCTGGAGCGCAGGGCCCGGGCCGCGTCGATGGCCCGGGACTCGGGCAGGCCCAAGCCGGTCAGGACGTCGAACAGGATCTGGATGGACTCGTCGGACACTTGCCTGTCCTCCTCGTCGCCGGGCTCGGGGGCCCGGACCGTGGCCGCGTACCGGCCCGGATGCTCCAGCGTCCAGGCGCGGTACGCGTCGGCGAAGGCGTGGACCGCGGCCGCGCCCGACTGGCCGACCGCCGCCCGGGCCAGGGCCACGGCGAACTCGGCCTTGGCCCGCATGCCGATGCCGCGGCGCAGGGCGTCCAGGGAGTCGACGTGTTTGTACAGCGACGGGGTCCGCACGCCGACCCGCTCGGCCAGCAGGCCCATGGTCAGGTTGTCCAGGCCCACCTCGTCGGCCAGGGCCGCGCCGGCCTCGATGACCGCGGCCGGGGCCAGTCCGGCCCTAGGCACGGGCGTGGGCCCGCAGGAACGTGAGCATGGCAGCCACCGTCTCGTCGGGGTGTTGGACGTGCGGGTAGTGGCCCGCGCCCTCGATCATCTCAAGCCGGGCCCGGCCGGCCGGCATCGCGGCCACGATGGCCTCGCCCTCGGCCCGGGGGTCGGTCCAGTCGGGGTCGAGGGTGCCCTCGACGATCAGGGCGGGGACGCGGACGTCGCCCAGCCGCTCCCCCGCGTCGGCCGGCGACGTCTGGGTCATCTTCTGCAGGGCCTTCATCCGGCCGGGCTCGCGCAGCATGGCCTCGATCCCGGCCATCTGGGCGGTCCAGTCGGCCGGCTTGCGCCCCGGATAGGCGAGCTCGAGGTAGCCCTTCCACGACGACAGGCGGCCCATCATGGTGCCGGCCAGTTTGATCGTCGCCTTGCGGCGCAGGTCGCTCAGCTTGAACGACTGGGCGCGGGTGAAGGGCGCCAGCTCGATCACGGCGGTGATCAGCTCGGGCGCCTGGGCGGCGGCGATGGTGGCGGCGCCGCCGGAGATGGAGTGGCCGACGAGCACGGCCGGCCAGCCGAGGTGCCTGATCACCGCGAGCAGGTCGCCGGCGATGTCGGTGCGGCTGTACGAGGGCCAGACCGCGCTCGACTCGCCCGCGCCCCGCAGGTCGGCCGTCGCCACCCGGTAGCCCGCCTCGGCCAGGCGCGGCGCGACGAACCGGTACGCGTCGCGGCCGTTGCCGATGCCGGGGGCCAGGACGACGAGCGGCCCGTCGCCGGTCACGTCGTACGCGATGGTGCCACCGTCGACCGTCAGAAATTCCGTCATGACTCACTCCTGGCTAGTTGCGTTAGCTATAAGCTAACCGCATTAGCCAGAGAGTGCAAGGGGTCAGCGGCGGGCCAGCCGGCGGGCGCCCGAGATCCCGGTCTCGTACGGCACGTTGTAGTGGGCGAACACGGTCGGCTCCTCGGTGGCGGCCAGCTCACCGTCGAGCTCGATGCTCGGCGCGTCGGTGACCTGCTTCTTGCCGAAGCGGACCCGCACGGCCTTCGGGGTCACGGTGGCGCCGGCCAGGGGCACGAAGACCAGACGATGCCGGCCGATGAAGCCGACACGCACGGTCGCGTACGCGGGCTCGTCGTTCAGCGTGTCGACGTAGACCGCCTCCAGCTCGCCGATCTTGGCGCCGTCGGGGTCGATGACGTTCTCGCCGCGCCAGTCGCGCAGATTCTCAGCAGGAAACACTCTGGTGGTGTGCCCGCCACGGCACCGGCGAAACTCCGCGTCAGCGACGCAGCGGAATGGGGTTGTCGTCGGGCAGCACCGTCCAGACCCGCTCGGTCAGCGGCGCCAGCAGGACGGCATTCCTGACCGGCGCGGCGGCCAGACGATCGGTCAAATTCTCGATTTCGGCGTACGCGTCACGCCCGGCCGCCGTGGCCGCACCTTCCGCGGTGAGCCAGCCACGGCCGGCCAACCGCTCCGCCGCCGCCTGCCATTCCTCGTCCGTCCAGCCGCGCGCCGGCTGGGTCACCTCGCGCAGCCGGCCGCCGTCGAGCCCGGCCCGCCACACGAGCGACTCGCAGCCGTCGACCCCGGCCGTGAGCAGCGCCGCCACGTGCCCGTCCCCGCGATGCTCGCGCAGGATCGTCGCCGCGTGCCACAACCGGGCCACCGGCTCGGCCGGCCAGGGCAGATCGGCGTGCGCCGCCGCCAGCACCCGCCCGGGCAGGGCGACCGCCCGGGCCGCCTCCTCGAGCATGTCGGCCGCACCCACCACGGTGGACTCCGGCAGTCCCTCGAACAGGGCGGTCAGCGCGGCGGCCGCCCCCGCGGTCCGCGCGGCCACCGCCGCCTCCGGCGTGATCCGCGTCCACACGTCCGGCAGCGCCCGCGCCACCATCCGCGGCGCGAACCCGAAGAACGCCGCCGTCACCGGGCCCGCACCGACCGCGCCGAGCGCCGCCGCCCGCCCCGCGAAGTACCGGCGCCAGAACCCGGTCAGCCCGGCCGCCTCGAAGGCCGCCCCGGCCTGCGGCGTGAAGTAGGTGACGGCGTGCAGAGGCTCGAACAGCGACCAGAACTCGCGCGGCGACGTCATCGCCCGATGATGCCATCCCGGCTCAGGCCAGGGCGCAGGCCGCGCCATTGAGAGTTATCAGTTCCGGCGCCGGGTTCGGGCCGCCCGGTGTCGTGGCGTTGAAACCGAAGTACACCGTCGCCCCAGGTTGGAGGCGCCGGTTCGTGGTGGTGTTGCGGGCCGTCACCGTGGCGCCGGACTGCGCCGCCTCGGCCGACCACGCCTCGCGCAGGCGCTGGCCGCCGAGGAAGGCGAAGCGCGCGGCCCAACCGTCGATGACCGTGGTGCCGGTGTTGGTGATGGCCAGTTGCGCGGTGAACCCGGTCTTGTCCGCCCAGTCGCCGTAGTTGCTGTAGGTGGCCCGGCACGACACGGCCGGGGCCGGCTCACTTCGTCCCTGGTCGGCCAGGAAGGACGCCACCCAGGCCAGGGCGGAGTTCCAGTTGATGGCCACCTCGTTTGTCGCGTAGGACTCGATGTCGTCGACGTAGCAGAACATCGGCTTGCAACCGGTGAGCAGAGCCTTGGCGTACGGGTCGTCCAGCCCGGCGTTCGCGCCGCCGGCCAGCGATCCGGCCGGCGGGTGGGGCAGCGTGGCGTCCTTCTGGTGGGCGTAGATACGGGTGTGCTGGTTCTGAGACGCCTTCTCGCCCCAGCCGGTCACGTACGACTGGTTCAGCGCGTTGCGGCCGAAGATGTAGTCGACGCCCTGCAGCGCCCCGTCGCGGTATTTCGCCGCGCTGGTCATGTCGAACGCGGTGGCCAGCACCTGGACGTTGTTGAGGATGTTGCTGTTGGCGCCCCAGAAGTAGCTGCCGGCGTTGCCGGGCATCGGCAGCCCGTAGGCCTGGGCGCCGAGGGTCGCCAGATAGTTGTCGGCGGCGGTCACCACCGACTGGCGGACCCGCTGCCGGTCGGCCGCCGGCAGAGCGCTCGGCACCGTGGCCAGGTCGAGCCGCCCCAGCGCCGCGGTGCTGGCCCAGCCGAAGCCGGTGGCCGCGAAGACGTCGCCGGTGTGGTGCCGCGACGCGGTCACGTCGGTCAGGAACGCCGCCTCGCCGGTGGTCAGGTACAGCTCGGCCGCGGCCCAGTAGAACTCGTCGGAGACGTCGTCGTCGCCGTAGCTGCCACCACCGCCGCCCAGGTCCCGCGCGATCATCGCCGGGTGGGCCTTGGCCGCGGCGTACGCGGTGCGGGACGCGGTGAGGCACTTGGCCGAGAACGCCGCGTCGTACGGCGCGAACAGCCGCGCGCACTGGGCCGCCGTGGCCGCCAGGTTCAGCGTGGCCGCCGTCGACGGTGGCTGCAGCTCACGCTGCTCGGGGTCGTCCTGGGGCTGCATCGGAAGGCCGGTCCAGTTGGCGTCGTGCATCTTGTGGTGGGCCATCCCGGCCAGCGGCTGACCGGCCGGGACCTGCATGCGCATCAGGAACTCGAGCTCCCAGCGGGCCTCGTCGAGGATGTCGGGAACCTTGTTGCCGCGCTCGGGCACTCGCAGGGTGCTGTCGGCCAGTCCGGCGCCGTGTGCGGCGGTGACGGCGGTCTTGGTGCGTTCGAAACCGCTCATCAGCTGCTGTACGGCGATACCGCCGTTGACCACGTACTTACCGTGGTCCCCCGCGTCGTACCAGCCGCCCCGCACGTCCAGCCGGTAGTCGCAGGAGCCGGCCCGGCACGGCACGCTCGTGTCGCCCTTGTTCGGGGCCACGCCGAGGTGACCGGCCGGCCGGGCGTACTGCTCGCCGACCAGATCGCCGTCGATCGCGATGCCGCTGCGCTGGATGGAGAAGAACTGCAGGGCGTCCGAGCGCAGCTGCTGGTAGACGGTGCCGGAGATGTCGAACGGGTAGCTGGTCTGCCCGTCGGCGACGAGCGTGTAACCGGTCCCCGCGGTGGCGTAGGCGGAGAAGTCGATGGTGTGCACGTTCTGGCCCGAGGCGGCGTCCGTGCCGCGCGGCGTGCTCCGGCCCGAGGTGACCACGGTCCCGGCGGCGTTCTCGAGCTGCCAGTCGAGGGCCTCGGTGGCCTCGGTGACCAGCGTCGCCTTCTTCGGCCCGCCCGGCAGATAACCGACCTGGTTGACCCGGACCCGCGGCCCGGTCTCGGGCACGTACGGCGGTTCCTCCTCGCCGCCGATCAACGACACGTTGTCCAGGCACAGCCGGTATTCAGCGGCGCCGCCGCCGACCTGGAAGGCCACCTGGCCGGCGGCGGTGTCCTCGGAAGCGGTGAACGTGTACTCCAGGTGCTGCCGCGCGGGCGTCAGGGCGACATCGCGACTGAAGTACGACGTGTACGGGTCGGCGCCGAGCTGAACGGCCGCCCGTACGGTGGCGCCGGGTGCGGCCGTGGCGTCGAACGACAGCGTGTACGAGGATCCCGCCTTCAGGGCGACGTTGTTCTGCCCGATGCCGGCGTCCCAGGGGTTGGCCAGTCCGGACGGCACGGTGGCGCACAGCTGCCCGTCCTCGACTCCCGTGGCCGTGGTGCCGTAGGAGTACCAGCCCGCGGTGCCGTCGGCGAAGTCGCCGTTCTCCAACTGCTCGGGGCCGGCCGGCGGGGCGGCGGCGTCGCTGGTCAGCGAGACGTCGTCGAGGCAGAAGGTGTACGGGTCGGCGCTGCCGCCGAGCTGGAACGTCAGCGTGCCGTCGGCCGAGTCCAGGGTGGAGGTGAAGGCGTGCTCGAACGTCTGCGCCGAGGTGGTCAGGGCGACCGCCCGGGACAGCACTGCGGTGTAGGGCGCCTCGTTGAGCTGCACGTTCGCTCGGACGGTGACCGGCGCGCTGCTGTGCGCGCGGAAGCTGAGCTGGTAGGCGTCGCCATTCGCGAGAGGAACGCCGTTGTAGCCGAGGCTGACGTCCCAGGCGTTGGTGGTGCCGCCGGGAACCTCGGCGCAGAGCTCGCCGCCGGTGGCTGACAGCGGCGCGTTGTCGGTGGACCACCAGCCGGCCGTCCCGGTGGTGAAGTCGCCGTTGGTGATGTGCTGCGCCGGTTCGGCCGACGCCGGTTGAATCGTCAGGGACGTCAGCGCCAGCGTCGCCGCCGCGGCCGAGATCAGGACGGTGACCCGCCTGCGCAGGTGTGGAGTCACTAGGGATCCTTCCGACAATCTGGGAGCGCTCCCAGGATCCCTATTGTCAACAGCGTGTTACGTCAAGTCAATCGACGAACAGCGATACGTCGAGAGGGGCGTCTATCGCAGCTTGATGTCGATCGTCTGCCACTGGCCGTCGGCCACCGTGACTCCGACGGTGGCGGGACTGTGGTCGCGGGCGGTGAACTCCAGCTCCCAGACGCCCGGGTCCAGGGGCCAGTCGTAGCGGCCGTCCCGGTCGGTGGTCACCACCTTCAGGTCGGGCGAGGAGGAGGGGCCGATCGCGCGGCGGGTCACTGTCGCGCCGGTGATGGGCGCGCCGGCTCCGTCGAGGACGCGACCGCGGACGCCCTCGTCGGCCTGCGACGGTGTGTCGCAGGCGCCGAGGAGCAGGACGGTCGCCAGCAGAGCGGCCGCCGGCAGGGCCGCGCGGGAACGAGAGGCTTCGTTCACCAGTACATGACCGCGGACTCGCCCGAAGCCCACGCGTAATACAGCCGGGCCCGGACCACATAACGGCGGCCCGCGAAGAGCTTGACGTTGATCAGCGCGTTGCGGTCCTCGCCGCTGTCGTCGTCGCCGGCCAGGTAGCGCAACTCGCCGTCGACCTCCTCGAAGAGCACGAGCACGACGTCGGCCGCGCCGAACGTGCCGATGCTGTACTCGCGGCTCGCGTCCGGGACGATCTCGGCGTTGAACTGCTCGCCCGGTTTCAGGCTCATCGGCGTGGACTGGAACGGCGTCAGGCGCGGCAGTTGCGGCTGAAGACCCGGATACCAGATCAGCACCTGCTCCTGGTCGATCTTCGAAATGGTGCCGGGCGGGCGGATGCCGTTCGTCTTGTACTCCTCCGGGCTGATCACCAGACCGCTCGGGAAGCTGTACTCCATGACGGACTCGGGATCCCAGTCGGAGCCTTTGACCTCGGCCGGGTCGAGCTTGCGGAGCACGTTGTGGAACGTGGTCTCGCGCGGCCAGTTGTTCGGCGGGGCGCCCAGGAAGGCGTAGACGGCCTCCTCGTCCCAGACGATGCCGGCGTTCGGGTTCTGGTGCTCGTGGGGCAGGCCGAGCGTGTGCCCGATCTCGTGGCGGGCGGTCGTCCGGCCGTACGGCGTCGTCAGGTCCCATCCGAAGTTCATGGTCCGGTCGTTCTGACCGATGCCCAGCACGTCACGGCCGAGATAGGACCACGAGCCGTCGCCCTGCTCGAATCCGACGCGGACCTCGGCCTCGGCGAGCGAGGTCACCTCTTCGAAGTCGAGGCCGATCCCGATGCCCTTCCACTCGGCGAACGACTCGCGGACCACGGCTTTCTGGTCGTCGCGGCCGGTCTCCATGAAGGCGTAGCGCAGCTTCGTCCCGTTCGCCCACATCACCCGGCTCACGATGATCGCCCGCCGCCGATCGGCCGGCATGTCGGACGGCAGCACCGGCATGGTGCGCGGCGGTGCGGCGCAATACCTCAGCTTTTCCATGACACGCCCTTCCCCCCAAAGAAAAAGCACGAAAGAAATGCCCGCCGAGAATCATTTGTCTGCGGCGCGGCGAGAAACGTGCACCCAGCTTTCTCTCGATTTCTAGGTCAAGTCAATGACCAGCCGGAGCCCTGTCAGAAAGCCGTCGGGGAGATATCCGGCCCTACTGCCCGCCCGGCTCCACGGTGATCCACGAGACCATCAGCTCGAACAGATCATCGAGATCGACTGGCTTGAGCAGGATGCCGGTGGCGCCGGCTTCGGTGGCCGGCTCGAGGGCGCCCGGTGAAGCGTCCGGCACGAGAAAGACGATGAGCAGGTTCTCGAAACGCAGATCCTGCCGGATCTTGCGGGCGATGAAATACCCGCCCGGATTTCCGATGTGTGCGAGCAGCGGTCAGCGCGAAGGCATCGCGGACGTCGTCGGGCACGTGGAGAGTGAAGGTCGAGCCCTCACCCGGCCGCGACGACACCACGATCGTGCCGCCGTGCGGCGCGCTCGAAATCGGTGTTGGCCGGGGCCACGAAGATGTTCGACGTCGACGCGCAGCGTGCAGAAAGCCGCACGTCCTGGGCCTCGGCAGTAGGCCTCCCGCGGCCTTTCGAGGTCGAGCGGCGATCCGGCGGCTGCGGCCCGGTGCGCCGTCCGCGTCGCCCAGGAAGCCCAGCCCGGCCCAGGAATCGGTCGCGTGGGGTCGGCGACCGCACCAGGCTGGGCTTCCACGGGAGATGGGCCGCGTCAGTACCAGCAGCCTCCCGGGGAGCTCATGTGGCGGTGCAGGTCGGCGTCATCGCGGCGCTGTTGCCGGTGGCCTGGAAGCCGAATTCGGTGGCGCCGCCGGGTGGCAGGGCGCCGTTGTAGGCGACGTTGGTGAACTGGACGGCGCCGCTGGTGGCGCTGCGGTTGGCGTTCCAGGCGTTCGCGATGGTGGCGCCGGCCGGGAGTGTCAGCCCGACGTTCCAGCCGGTCAGCGCGGCGGCACCGGCCGTCACCCGTACGGTCGCCACGAAGCCGCCGGACCACGAATTCAGCGTGACCGAAGCAGAGCAGCCGGCGCCGGTCGGCGGCGGCGTAGTGGTAGGAGGAGGCGGCGTAGTAGTAGGTGGAGGCGTAGTAGGGCCTCCACCGCCCAACGTGGGCGTCGTCCAATCGATCCAATCAGCCAGGCGGCCCTGGGCCTTGCTGGAGATGCGCATGCCGCCGGTGGTCGCGGCGGTGCCGCGCAGGAACTTCTGGAGGTTGGCGGTCAGAGGAGCCCGCCACTCCGGGCGGCTGGCGCAATGGGTGCCGTCCTGGACGTCCGACCAGTAGGTGATGTTCTCGGTGGCGCCCACTGCCTTGTAGACCTCGGCCCCGGCCAGCGCCGCCACGCTCGCCGAGCGGGGGCCGAGGTTCGCGATGTGCGGGTTGTCCATGATGAACAGACCGCGCGGGGCGACCATCGCCACCATCTCGTGCGTGTCCACCGGCAGCCGGGACGGGTCGGAGGTGAACGAGCCGAAGGCGTCGCCCAGCCATGGCTGTTCGCCGTAGGCGCTGCTCAGGCTCTGTGCGCCTTCGCCCGGGATGCCGCGGAAGATGGGCACGCCGGCGCTGCCCGACTCGATCGGCATGGTCAGGGCGATGCGCTGGTCGAACGCGCCGGCCACGAAGGCGCCCTTGCCGAAGCGGGAGCAGCCGGTCACGCCGGTGGCGTCGGCCCGCAGGATGGTGCCGCCGGACTGCTCGAGCACGTCGATGATCCGGCTGACGCCCCACGACCAGGCCATGAGCAGGCCGGTCGGGCTCGACGAGCCGTAGACGCTGTAGAACGCGCCCTGCTTGTTGTTCCGCGGAGTTCCTTCTCGGCCCACGGTGTACGGGTCGTAGTTGATCACAGCCGCACCGGCCGCTTTGATGGCCGCGGTGTCGGCGCCGAAGCCGCCGTACACGACGACGGCCGGGAACGGGCCGGTGCCGCCGGGCAGCTCGACCCGGGCCGAGAAGTTGGAGCTGCGGCCCTGGTCGGCCACGTTCACGGTGATCGCGGAGGCGGTCACCGTGCCGGTCACGCTTTGCGGCCGGGTGGGCTTCTCGCCGTACACATAACGCTCGGAAAGCTTTTTGATCTCCTCCCGCCGGCAGGTCCACTCGCCGGTGGTCGTGATGCGGCTTCCGTCGATCCTGCGGAACGGGTCGGGCAGCTTGGCGTTGCTGGTCAGCGTGGCCGGGACGGACACGGGGCAGCCGGTGCCCTCGTTCTCGACCGGCGCGGCCGTGATCGCCAGCGCGGCCACGAGAACCGCGATCTTGAGAATCACTGGGACTCCCTCCGGGGACGGGGTTTGGGAGCGCTCCCGGGGTCCTCAGTGTCGACCCGTGCATCGAAACAAGTCAATAAGTATCGGAAACTTCCGGGCGGTGTGACGGCGGGCACCAGCACCGGGACCAGGGTCGGGCACGGGGGCACCCGGGGACCCGGCGGGGCAATGGTCGCTGAGGAAGAAATGACGGAAGGAAAGTTTCGATGCCACCGCCGCCGCGCCGGGTCGCGCTGACGCTGATCCTCGGATCCCAGCTGATGATGACCCTCGACACCTCGATCATCACCACCGCGCTGCCGAAGGTCCAGCAGCAGTTCGACTTCTCCCAGGGCGCGCTGTCCTGGGTGCAGAACGCGTACGTGCTCGCGTTCGGCGGCCTCCTGCTGCTCGGCGCCCGGGCCGGTGACCTGCTCGGCCGCCGCCGCGTATTCGTCGGCGGGATCGCGCTGTTCACCCTGGCCTCGCTCGCCGCCGGCCTCGCGCCGACCGGCCCGTTCCTGATCGCGGCCCGCGCGGCGCAGGGTGTGGCGGCCTCCCTCGCGGTCCCGTCGACCTTGGCGCTGCTGGTCGCCGGCTCCCGCGACGCCGCCGACCGGGCCCGGCTGATCGCCCTGTACAGCGCGGTGATCGGCGCCGGCGGCAGCGTCGGCATCGTGATCGGCGGCGTCTTCACCGACCTGCTGTCCTGGCGCTGGGGACTGCTGGTCAACGTGCCGATCGGCCTGGTCATCACGGCGCTCGCCCCACGTTTCCTGGCCGACACCGCCCGCAGCAAGGGCAGCTTCGACCTCGGTGGTGCGCTCACCTCGACGCTGGGCATGACGGCGCTCGTGTACGGCTTCATCCAGGCTTCCGAGGCCGGATGGGGCGACGTGACGACGATCGTCTCGCTGGCCGCGGGCGTGGTTCTGCTGATCGCTTTCGTCCTCATCGAGCGGGTCGTGGCTCAGCCGATCACCCCGTTGCGCCTCTTCGCGAACGTCGAGCGCTCCGGTGCGTACGCGGGAAGGCTTTTGATCGTCGGCGGGAATTTCGCCGTCTTCTACTTCCTGAGCCAATATCTGCAGGAGGTGCTCGGCCTCAGCGCGCTACAGACTGGCTTCGCCTATGTCCCGGTCACGGGCATGTTCTTCGCGATGGTGTACGTGGTCAGGCCGCTCCTGGCGAGGCTGGGCCGTCCCGTGCTTCTCGTCGCCTCGCTGACGATCGCACTGATCGGCACATGGTGGCTCTCGCGGGTCTCGGCCGGATCGACCTACTTCCCGGACGTCTTGCTGCCCCTGCTGGTGATCGGAATCGGTCAGGGCATCGCGATCATCTTGATGACCAACGGTGGCGTGGCCGACGTCGAGCCGCAGGACGCCGGCGCCGCGTCCGGCCTGGTCAATGTGGCGCACCAGGTCGGCGGATCGCTCGGCATCGCGATTTTGACGATTGTGTACGCCGACGCACTGCCGGACGGAAAGGTGGCCGCCTTTCACGCCGCGTTCACCGGGTCCGTCTATTTCTTCGTCGCCGCGCTGGCCCTGGGAATCGTCGTCGCGATCGTCACCGGATTTTCCTCGAAAACCCCTGTTCTAGTGGAGGCATCATGAACACCAAGCTCTTTCTCGGCGGCGTCTGGACCGAGCCGTCCGATCCCACCCCGCACGACATCGTGTCGCCGCATGACCAATCGGTGATCGCGCAGGTCGTCCAGGCGCAGCCGGCCGACATCGACCGGGCCGTCGAGATCGCGCGGAACGTCTTCGACAATGGGCCACATCTGTCGCCCGCGGAACGCATCGCCGTACTCCGCCGTTACAACTCGCTTCGCGAACAGCGGGCCGACGAAATCGCCTCGGTCATCGCTGCCGAAAATGGTTCCGCGCTGTGGTTCTGCCAGGCCGGCCAGCCGGGCCTCTCCCGCCAGGCCAATTCCTTTCTGAAAGCGGCGGAAACATTCGGCTGGGAGGAGACGCTTGCGCCTTCCGACCCCGGCGCTCCATTCACTTCGGTCGTACGCCGGGTGCCGGTCGGCGTGGTAGCGGCGATCATCCCGTGGAATTCGCCGTTCTCGGCGGCCAACGCGAAGATCATCCCGGCTCTGCTGGCCGGAAACGCGGTCATCCTCAAGGTCTCGCCCGAGAACACGCTGAGCATGAACCTGCTGGCGTCGCTCCTGTCCGAGGCCGGCGTGCCCGAAGGCATGATCAGCGTCCTGGCCGCCGACCGCGAGACCAGCGAGCACCTGGTCAAGCACCCGGGCGTCGACAAGATCGCGTTCACCGGCTCGACCCGGGCCGGTCGCCGGATCGCCTCACTCGCGGGTGAGCAGCTCAAGCGGGTCAGCCTGGAGCTGGGCGGCAAGTCGGCCGCGATCATCCTGGACGACGTCTCGCTTCCGTCGGTGACGGCCGGCTTGAAGTTCGGCTCGCTGCTCAACAACGGCGAGTCGTGCATCGCACAGACCCGCATCCTGGCCCCGCGCAGCCGCTACGACGAGATCGTGGCGGCCCTGGCCGAGATGGTGAAGTCGGCCAAGGTCGGCGATCCGACCGACCCTTCCGTCTTCATCGGGCCGATGGTCCGGGCCGACCAGCAGCAGCGCGTCCGCGACTACATCGACCTGGGCGTGGCCGAGGGGGCGACGCTGGTGGTCGGCGGATCGCAGATCCCGGAAGGTCTCGACAAGGGCTTCTACGTCACGCCGACGCTGTTCGCGGACGTCGACAACAGCATGCGCATCGCCCAGGAGGAGATCTTCGGGCCGGTGCTGGCGGTCATCGCCTACGACGACGAGGACGACGCCGTCCGCATCGCCAACGACTCCGAGTACGGCCTGTCCGGCGGCGTCTGGTCGGCCGACCCGTCGCGGGCGCTCGCCGTGGCCCGCCGCCTCCGCACCGGCACGGTCACCGTCAACGGCGCCCCGATCGGCTTCGACGGCCCGTTCGGCGGCTTCAAGACCAGCGGGATCGGGCGTGAGTACGGGGCGGTCGGCCTCACCCAGTACATCGAGTACCAGACGATCACGAAGGCGAAGTGACCATGCCGAAGACATGGCTGGTGACGGGCTGCTCCGGCGGCCTGGGACGGCAGATCGCACGATCGGCCCTGGCCGCGGGCCACCGTCTGGTGGCGACCTCCCGCCGGGCTTCCTCCCTCAACGATCTTCCTGCGGGTGTACGGGTGGTGGAGCTCGACGTCACGGACCCGGCCCAGTGCGAGGCCGCGGTGCAGGCGGCCGTGGAAACGTTCGGCGGCCTGGACGTCGTGGTCAACAACGCCGGTTACGCGGACGTGGCGGCCTTCGAGGACATGCCGCCGGCGGTCTTCCAGGCCCAGATGGACGCGAACTTCTCCGGCGTGGTGAACATGAGCCGGGCGGCGCTGCCGGTGATGCGAGCCCAGGGCGGCGGCCACCTCATCCAGGTCTCGTCCGTGGGCGATCGGGTGGCGGTGCCCGGCTTGGCCGGCTACCAGGCGGCCAAGCACGCGGTGAACGGCTTCTCGGCGGTGCTGGCCCTCGAAACGGCACCCCTGGGCATCAAGGTCACGGTCCTGGAGCCGGGCGGCATGCGCACCGAATGGGCAGGTTCCTCGATGACCACGCTGCCGCTGTCCGAGGCGTACCGCCAGGTCATAGCCCCGGTCGAGGCAAGCCTGCGAGCCGCCAGCGGTCACCAGCCGGGCGACCCGGCCCGCATAGCCCAGGTTCTGCTCGACCTGGTCGAGAACCCGAACCCCCCAACCCGCCTCCTGCTGGGCTCCGACGCGGTGGAGGTGGCCCAGCAGGCCGCCGCCTCTTTGGCCACCGCAGACGCCAAGTGGCGCACGGTCAGCGAATCCACCGACTACAGATAGCAACTCCAGCCCATCGGCCGGGCGCCCGCCTGCCTCTCCGGTCGGGCGCCCTGCTGCCTTCCCGATGGGGCACCCTCCCGCCCTTCCGATCGGGCACCCCCCGCCTTTCCGGCCGGGCACCCTCCCGCCTCTCCGGCCGGGCACCCTCCCGCCTCGCCCTCCGCCCAGGCCCCTCCTGGTCGCCTCGCGGCCGGGCTGCGGTTAGGCTTTCCTAACTTCGAGGGACGGGGTGGGGATGGCGCAGCCGGAGTCGCTGGCGGAGCTGCTGAACGGGCGGCGCGCCGCGGTCGACGCGACCGTGCCGGCGGCCGGCTACCTCGCCGGGTGGCTGGCCTTCGGGCAGTCGATCTGGGGTGGGGCGATCACGGCGGTGGTCTGCGCCCTGGCGATCTCGTGGTGGCGGCTGCGGCGCGGCGAGAAACCGCGGGCGGTGCTGATCGGTCTGCTCGGTGTGTGCGTGGCGGCGCTGATCGCCTTGCGCACGGGCAACGCGGCCGACTTCTTCCTGCTTCAGCTGTTCAGCAACGCGGCGAGCGCCCTGGCCTGGTCGGTCAGCATCGTGATCCGCTGGCCTTTGCTGGGCGTGATCGTCGGGGCGGTCCTGGGCCAGAAGACCCGGTGGCGCCGCGATCCGGCCCTGCTGAGGGCGTACATGCGAGGCAGTTGGATCTGGGTTTTGCAGTATTTGATCCGGCTGGCGGTGTTCCTGCCGTTGTACGCGGCGGACCAGGTGGCGGCGCTGGGCGTCGCCCGGATCGCGTTGACGTGGCCGCTGGTCGCGGCGTGCCTGGCGGTGAGCTGGTGGGTGATCCGCCGTTCGCTGCCGGCCGGCCATCCGGGCCTGCGCCATCCGGTGACCGAGCCGGCGCCGGCCTCGTAGCCCGTCAACACCGCGTCAAAAATCGGCCACCCCTCTGGCATCACCGGCGCGGCGGAGTCACGGTTGCCCGGTGAGCGATGCGAAGGTGATCCTCGGCGTCTCGTCGTCCCTGTCCGGCCTCGAGGCCGCCCGCTTCGCGGTCCGTCAGGCCAGGCGCCGGTCGGTTCCGCTTCTGGCCGTACGCACGTGGATGCTCAACACAGGCCCACGATCGCGCCCGAGCCTCGACTGGGAGCGCGCCCTGGCCGCCGAGGCCCGCCGCCGAGTGGACGAGGTCTTCGAACTGGCCCTGGGCACCACAGCAGCCGACCTGAACGTGATGGTCCGCGTGCCGTCAGGATCCCCCGCCGCCGCCCTGCGCCAGTACGTCACCACCCCCGACGACCTCATCGTGGTAGGCGCCCCGACAAGCCGCTGGTGGGGCGGCACCACAGTCCGCCGCTGCGTCCGCTCGTCCCCGTGCCCCGTCATCGTCGTCCCACCCCCGGCCTTGTCCCGCATCCCCTCCCGCCGCCTGGCCCAGGAGGCCATCGACTACACCACCCGCACGTAGCCAGCCCCACGACCCGCTCGATCCCCACCCTTCACCTGGCCCCGCGCGCCTTCCACGGTGACCCCGGCCCTGCACCGTGACCGCGGCCTTCCACCATGGCCCCCGGCCTTCCACCGCAACTCCTGGCCACCGCGACTCCCGGCGCTCGACCGTGACTCCCTGCCACCGCATTTCCCGGCCCTCCACCGTGACTCCCCGGCTACCGTGGCTCCCGGCCTTCCATCGGACCGTCGGCCCTCCCGCTTTGACCCGATTCAACCGGCCCCGTCTCTGCCCACGCCGTCGCGGCTGGAACCGGACAAAGCGGGCACGAGCTCGTCCGCCGGGAGCTTCACGGTGACGGTGGTGCCGACGTTTTCGGTGGAGCGGACCTCGATGGTGCCCTCGTGGTTGCTGAGGATGGTGTGCACGATCGCCAGCCCGAGCCCGGTGCCCGGCACCGCCTGGCGAATGGCGTTGCTGGCCCGGAAGAACCGCCCGAACAGCGCCTCCGCCTCGTCCTCGGGAATGCCCATTCCCGTATCGGCGATCACGAGAAGGGCATGGTCACCCCGCCGCTCGACGGTGATGGTGACGGTCCCTTCGGCCGGGGTGAACTTGACCGCGTTGGACAGCAGGTTGTCGAGCACCCGGTTGAGCTGGGCGCTGTCCCCGCGCACCGGAACGGGCCCGCGCACGTCGGCGTGCAGCCCGACGAAGGCTTTCGCGGCGGTCGGCTCGACCGCGGCGACGGCCCGCAGCACGACTTCCGCCAGATCGAGCGGCCCCCGCATGGTCCGGAAGTCCCCGGACTCGATCCGCGACAGCGTCAGAATGTCCTCGATCAGGTCACGCAGCCGCCGAGCGTTGCGGGCGATGACATCGAGCATCCGCTCCTGCGATGCGGTCAACTGCCCCGGCTCGGCGTCCCGCATCAATTCGACGTACCCGGAAATGCTGGTCAACGGCGTCCGCAACTCGTGCGACACGGTCGACATGAAGTCGGACTTCACCGTGTCGATCTCATGCAGCCGAGCCACGACAAGCTCCTCGTTGCGCCGCATCTCCTCGGCACGCTCGGCCGCCGCGTCAAGCGCCTCCGCAATGGCCCGAATCTCCGCCGGCCCTTGCCAAGCCTCAGCCGCCAACCCTTGCCCAGCTCCAGCCGCCGACCCTGGCCGAACTCCGGCCGCCGACCCTGGCCGAGTTCCAGCCGCCGACCCTGGCCGAGTTCCAGCCGCCGACACGGCCCCCGATGCGACGGTCGCCCCTGCCCCCGATGCGACCGCCAGGCCATCAGCCGACCCGGCCGCCACCCCAGCAGCCGAGCCCGCCTTCACCCCAGCTGCCGTGCCGGCTTTCACCCCGGCTGCCGCTCCGGCCGCGGCGCTGGCCGCGGCCCGGCTTTCGGCTTCGGTGACGACCGCGGTCAGCGGGCCGACGATCCGCCGCCGGGTACGAACGGCCGTGACCACGGCAAGCGCCGCGGCCAAGACGGTGAGCAGGCAGATCACCGCGATGGTCACCCAGCGCATCGCCTCCGCCTGATCACCGAGATCGGCGGCCTGCTCCTCGGTGGAGATCCTCAGTTCGTCGTTGGCCGCCACGAACGCCCGGAACAGCGGCTCCCCCTGCTCCGCATAAGCGGCAGCCTCATCGCTGCCCGGCGGCGCCTGCCGTTGCCGTTCCGCAACCGCCCACCAGCCGTCGGCCTGGTCGATCTGCGCGGACGCCGCCGCCGCGCTGTCCCGATCAGCTCCGAGCCGGAGCAGTTCGTCTCCCGCGAGCCCGTATTCGCTGCGGGCGATCTCGTAGGTGTCGAGCATCCGCTCGTCCCCGGTCAGCGAGTACCCACGCAGCCCCGCCTGCGCCCCCGCGAGCATCGCCCGCAGTTCGGCGTTGGCCAGTCGCAGTGGCTGGACCTCGACCACGAGCTGCCGCTCCGCGTGATGCTCCACGAGCACCGCCGCGAGCTCAACCGCCCCGCACCCGACGACCAGCGCGACCACACCCGTGAAGGCATTGGTCAGCAGCCGGCCGACCGAGCCCTCACGTCGCATCGTCCGCCCAGGCGCTGTTCACGCCCGGGCTCGGCTCAGCAACGCCTGAATGCGCGAGACCAGCTCGCGCGGGCTGAACGGCTTGGTCACGTAGTCGTCGGCGCCGGCACTGAAGCCGCCCTCGACATCCTGCTCCTGCACCCGCGCGGTCAACATGATGATCAGAATCCCGGCCGTGGCCGGGTCGGCCCGCAACATCCGGCACACCTCGATCCCGGACAGCCCCGGCATCGACACGTCGAGCACCGCCAGCGTCGGTTGCCGGCTCCGCGCCTGCTCGACGGCGCTCTGGCCGTCCTCGACCGCGATCACCTCGAACCCCGCCTGCTCCAGCTTGAACGCCACCAGGTCGCGGATGTCGGCGTCGTCGTCGGCGACCAAGACCACCGTCACGGCAATCTCCCTCTGGTTGGTGGACGCAGCTTTCGCTACTTATTGGGACCATATCCGGTTAGTCCGAGTTGTGAGGCCGCTCCGCAAATGCTCGGCACCCGCCACCGCAACCCCATCCGCTCCTCCATCACGTCCGTGCCCGGCCGGGCGCCGCCGCGCCGCGCCAGGTGTTCTTCGCGGCGCAACCCACCCGCACCCTTCGCGCAGCGGGCCTGCGCCCACGCTCCGGTGTTCTGTTTGCAGACGCCCACTCACCCTTGAGCCGGCAGGAGGACCCCGATGCACGCCGTGATCGACGCCATCCGCACCGAGGCGCTGTTCGCTTCGAACCTGCAGCGTTCCCAGAGCCCCACTCCCGAGCTGATCCGGGCCGCCGTCAACTCGACGGTCGACCGCCTCGGCGAGGCCCGCTGCGCCGAGCTGGTGGCCCAGGAGTTCGGCGAGCACCCGGACTGCGCCATCGGCCGCATGCGCTGGGCCCGCAACGCCGTCCGCCTGGCCTTCACCTGACGGCTCGCGCGTGTCCGTTGCGCCACTCGGGGGCCGGGCCGTAGGCTCGGCGGCATGTTGCACGCGCGCTTGAGCATGTGGTGGCCCGCCAGACCGGCGGCCACTTCTCCCCGCGCGTAACCACTTCACGCGGCCGCCTCCCCGAGGCGGCCGTTTTCGTATGGTCGGACCTCGAGCGGCGCCGCCGAGACCCGAAAGAGGACCACCATGCGGCCTTTCGCCCTGCTCCACCGGGACGGCGCCGACCACGTCGAGGTGCTGACCGGCGACGTCGTGACCGTAGCCACGCTCGACGACATCCCCCTGCACCGCGGCCGCCCCACGCTGGCCGTCATCCCTTACCGCCAGATCGCCGAACGGGGCTTCGACTGCGTCGACGACGGCGCCCCACTGGAATGCCTGGTGGTGCGCTCGGCACGGAACGAGCCGTTGAGCTCCTTCCCGGCCGCCCCGCTCAGCGTCCGCGACGGCGGCTTCGACCTCTCCGACGCCGAGTACGGCTCGATCGTCGAGGACGTCCTGCGCGACGAGATCGGCCACGGCGAGGGCGCCAACTTCGTGATCCACCGCGTCTTCCACGCGACCGTCGACGGCGACCCGGTCGCCGCCGCCCGAGCCGCCTTCGGCCGCCTGCTGGCCCAGGAGCAGGGCACCTACTGGACCTTTCTCGTGCACACCGGCACCCGCACGCTGATCGGCGCCACCCCGGAACGCCACGTCAGCGTGGCCGACGGCATCACGATGATGAACCCGATCAGCGGCACCTTCCGTCACGGCTCCGGCGACCTCCTCGACTTCCTGCACGACCCGAAGGAGACCGAGGAGCTCTACATGGTCCTGGACGAGGAGCTGAAGATGATGGCGACCGTGGCCGAGCACGGCGGCCAGGTGGCCGGCCCCTACCTGAAGCAGATGGCCCATCTCACGCACACCGAGTACCTGCTGGCCGGCCGCGGCTCCCTCGACGTCCGCGACGTGCTGCGCGAGACCATGTTCGCCCCCACGGTCACCGGCAGCCCCATCGAGAACGCCTGCCGCGTGATCGCCCGTCACGAAGGCCGCGGCCGCCGCTATTACGCGGGCGTCCTGGCTCTGCTGGACCACGACGAGCAGGGCCGGCAGACGCTCGACGCCCCGATCCTCATCCGCACCGCCGAGATCTCTCCCGACGGCACCCTGCGCGTCCCGGTGGGCGCGACCCTCGTCCGCCACTCGACCGCCGCCGGCGAGGTCGCCGAGACCCACACCAAGGCGGCCGGCATCTTGGCCGCGCTGGGTGCCACCTCTTCCGGCTCTTCTTCGGTACGCCCGCAAGCCGAGTCCCCCGAGATCCGTGCCGCCCTGGCCGCCCGCAACGACGGCTTGGCCCGTTTCTGGCTCGACTCGCGGGCACCCGGCGCCCTCACCGTCCCCGCTCTCGCCGGCAAGACCGCCCTGATCGTCGACGGCGAGGACACCTTCACCGCCATGCTCGCCCACCAGCTCAAAGCCCTCGGCCTGACCGTGACCG
Organism: Paractinoplanes atraurantiacus; assembly: GCF_900215205.1. Classification (GTDB taxonomy): domain Bacteria; phylum Actinomycetota; class Actinomycetes; order Mycobacteriales; family Micromonosporaceae; genus Actinoplanes; species Actinoplanes atraurantiacus. The sequence continues at coordinate 99,744 of NZ_OBDY01000002.1, read as the reverse complement.
TGGCTCCATGGACAGACTTCGTCCCACAGCCCGGCCCCGCCCGCGTCCACCCCGCCCCTGGCCCCGACGCGGCCCCTGCTGAGACGGATCTCGCCGACCTTTTCGCGGGCGGGTCGCCGGGCATCGATCCGCTCGCCGCCGATCTGCTCGTGGCCGGGCCCGGTCCGGGCGACCCGGGCAACCCGGACGATCCGAAGATGACCGTCATGCGCGACCTCGTCGAAGCGCGGCTGGCCGCCGGAAGGCCGCTTTTCGCCGTCTGCCTCGGGCACGAGATCCTCGCCGTTCTGCTCGGGCTCGGCCTGCGCCGCCGCGAAGCCCCTTACCAGGGCCTGGCCCGCGAAATCGGCCTCTTCGGCGAGACGCGGCGGGTCGGCTTCTACTCCAGCTTCGCCGCCGTGTCGGAGGTGGACGAGCTCGTCACAGCGCACGGCACGGTGGAGATCGCCCGTGACCCGGCCGACTCCGCGGTCCACGCGCTGCGCGGACCCGGCTTCGCCGGGGTGCAGTTCCACCCCGAGTCGGTCCTCAGCCGCGACGGGCTGACCGTGCTCGCCGAGCTTTTGCCGATATTGATGGCTGACGTGGTTAGCCCGGCCAGGAACGGGTAGCGAAGATGACTGCCGGTGGTTCAAGGGGATCGAGAGCCTCCGCTTGGGCCACCGGCCCGCACCACCCTCGGGTGTGTGCATGGCACCGGCGCCGCCGGCCTCTTGGTCAGCCGGCCAGAACATCGTCCAGCACCGTCACGAATCGGCCCGGCTGCTCGAAGATCGCCCGGTGGCCCGCGCCACCGATCACCACGAGCTCTTTTCTCGGTGCGCGCAACTGCTCGTACCACTCGTCGAAGATCACCTCGAGGCCGCGCATCTCGCCGGCGCCCTGCACGAACCAGGCCGGCACTGGCATGCTGGGCGCGTCGCGGCGCAGATCGATCTCCTGCATCTGCGGGTAGAGCACCGACCACGTGTCGAGGATCGCGTTGATCGTGTGAGCCTTCTGCAGCACCGTGTACTCGCGGACGCCGATCTCGAAACCGAGGGACGGCTGCGCGTACGCCTCGTTCTCATACAACATGATCGGCTCGTATCCCCAGACGTCCTCGTAGGGTGGCGGCCCTTGGCCGGTGAGCTGCTGGGCGACGTCGTCCCGGCCGGTGGCCCGGGCCCAGGCCAGGATGTCGTCGTAGAAGATCCGGTCGCTGGCCCGCAGGTCGACGGCCTGGCCGGCGCCGATGTAGGCGGCGAACTTCTCCGGGGCGCGCTGCAGCGCGAGCACCGACAGGACCGAGCCACCCGAGTGCCCGAGCAGATAGATCTTGTCGTGGCGGAAGCGCTGCCGTAGGTAGTCCGTGACGTCGAGGATGTCCCGCACCATCCGGTCGAGCGTGGCGTGGGAGGCCGGATCGAGCGCCGGATAGGAGGCGCCGCCGCCCCGGCGGTCGAGGGTCGCCATCACGAAGCGCTGCTCGACCGCGCCGAGATGGTTGCGGACAGCGCCGAGCTCGGAGCCACCCGGCGCGCCCGGAACGAACAGGAGCACGGGCGCGCCGGCGTCCACACCCCGGATCATGACGTTGAGCCGGCCGACCGTGGCCAGGTCGGCGACGCCGCCCTGGATCGGCGCGGTGCGGGCCGGGACGGCGATCGCGGCGGTCAGGAGCAGCACCCCCGCGGCCGGCAGCGCGACCAGGACCTGCCCGAGTCGCCGGCTGACGCCCCGGCCGATGACCAGCCCGAGCATCATCGGGAGAAGTGTGAGCGTGGCTTGCAGGCCGCGACCGGCGACCAGCGCGACGAAACCGAACGCGCTGGCGTGCGGTGGCCCGGTCGACGGCCCGGCGTAGCGGGAGCGGGCTGTCTCGAGCCCTAATAGGAAGGCCAAGGGGACCAGGACCATCACCAGGCGGGAGCGGCCGCGGCGTCCGGCGGCCAGGCCGATCGCCGCGCTGACGATCACCGAGCACAGCGCTTCGGTGATCGTGAGCGGGCCGCGCGGGGTCCAGAGGCCGGCGGTGACGCCCCAGCCGGCCGCGAGCGCCGTCCACAGAATCGATGTCATGCGCCAGAGGATCGCGGAGGAGGCGGGCCGGGCGCACGATGCTTTGGAAGGGGTCGAGGCCATACTTTGGTAGGTCCTCAACGGACGCCCGCCCTCGTAAGCTGCGGGTCATGTCGTCGCTGCCGTTCCGATTGCTGGTGCCCGATCCGCCGGTTGCCCGGCGCTCGGCCCTCCGTGACCGGGTCGCCGACCTCATCGCTGTCCTGTGTGCTCTGCTCTACGGCGCCATCATGGTGCCGCTCGGCGACGCGACCTCGCCCTCGGCCGCGATTCCCTGGCAGGCCGATGTGGTGGTCGGCGTCCTGTGCGCGCTCACGCTGTTCGCTCGACGGCGATGGCCGCTCGCCGTCTGCCTGATCCTTCTGCCCATCGGCACCGTCTCGGTGATGGCGACGGGCGCCATCCTCATCGCGCTCTTCACGGTCGCGATCCGTTATCGGGCCAAAGTCGTCTTCATCCTGGCCGCCGCCCATGTCACCACCGGCATCGTGTATTACGCGCTGCAGGACAGCCCGCCGTTCCCGCTGTGGGTCGACATCGTGATGCGCGCCGCGACCGGCCTCGCCACGATCGGCTGGGGCCTGTTCCTGAGGGCGTACCGGCGGCTGACTCTGTCACTGCGCCAGGAAGCACTGCGGGCGCGCGAGGAGCAGCAGCTGCGGATCGACCAGGCGCGGCTCACCGAGCGGTCGCGTATCGCCCGCGAGATGCACGACGTGCTGGCGCACAGCATGTCGATGGTGAGCCTGCACGCCGGTGCGCTCGAGGTGAGCAGCGACGCGCCGCCCGCGGAGATCGCGGCGGCCGCCCGCACGATCCGGCAGAGTGCGCACGAGGCACTGGAGGAGCTGCGCGCCGTCATCGGAGCGCTACGTGAGGGCGACCTGTCAGAGCCGGAGCCGCCACAGCCCGGCCTGGCCGACGTGGAGGAGCTGGTAGACGGCGCTCGCACCGCCGGCATGACGATCGACCTGGTCTGGTTGAGGCCTCGTGTCGAGCCGTCACCCGTGCTCGGACGCACGGCCTACCGGCTGCTCCAGGAGGCTCTGACCAACGCTCGCAAACACGCGCCCGGCGAGTCGGTCGACGTTCGCCTCGACGGCGCCACCGGCGGCGACCTGCGCATCCTGGTCACCAACGCGCTGCCCAACGAGGCAGGCGGTGTCAACCCCGCCTGGCACGGCCATGCCGAATGGGACAGCACAGTGAGCGAAGGCGGCGTGCCCACGCCCGGCGGGAGCGCGGACCGTGTTCCCGGGTCGGGCAGTGGGCTGGTCGGGGCCGGGGAGCGAGCCGCGCTGGTGGGCGGGCGTGTGGAGTATGGGCCCGAGGACGAGCGCTTCCGTTTCGAGGCCTGGTTGCCATGGCGGGAATAGGCGAGGGGCAACGGCCCATCCGGCTGGCGATCGTCGACGACGACGCGATGGTTCGCGGGGCGCTGCGGCTGCTCTTCCGGCAGCAGCCCGACATCGAGGTCGTGGGCGAGGCGGAGAACGGGGTCGAGGCGATCACCGTGGCCGCGGCGAACTGGCCCGACGTCATGCTCATGGACATTCGGATGCCGAAGCTCGACGGCATGCTCGCCACCCAGCGCATCCGGAGCCGTCCGGCGGCGCCGCAGATCATCATGCTGACGACGTTCAACATCGACGAATACGTCGTCGAGTCGCTGCGGTGCGGGGCCAGCGGTTTCCTTCTCAAGGACACGGAGCCGCAGGAGATCATCGCGGCCGTGCGGCGGGTCTCGGCCGGCGAGAGCATGTTGTCGCCGGCGGTGATCCGCAAGGTGGTCGACTACGTCGCCGATCCCGCGGCCGGCTCGCGGCGGGCCAAGGCCAAGTCGAAGCTCAAGGTTCTGACCGATCGTGAGCACGAGGTGGCCATCTGCCTGGGCGGGGGCAGCTCCAACGCCGAGATCGGCACCGCCCTCGGCATGAGCCTGCCCACCGTGAAGGGCCACGTCTCGCGCGTCATGTCCAAGCTCGCGCTGAACAACCGCGTACAGGTAGCACTGCTCGTCCACGATGCGGAGTTGCTGTGAACGGCGAGCGCCCGCGCCGCGGGCACCCGCCGTTCCTCTACTCAGGACGCTGTCACTCCGGCCGCGCGGCCTTCGTGCAGGGTGATGTTCTTGCCGTCGCGCGGGTCGAAGAGGTGGATCTTGTCGAGGTTCATCCAGACCTTGGCGTCGGCGCCGTCGCGCACCCGCGACTCGGCCGACAGGCGGGTCACCAGGCTGTCCTGCGGCGGCAGGTCAGCGCCGCCCGCGTCGGCGGCCAGGTCCTCCAGGTCCGGGGAGGCCGCGTGCTCACCTTCGATCGTGAAGTAGACGTACTTGTCCGAGCCCATCGACTCGACCAGGTCGACCGGGGCGGTGAACTCGAAGCCCTTCGCCCGCTGGGTGTCGTCGATCAGTCGGGCGTCCTCGAAGTGCTCGGGGCGGATGCCGACGATCAGCTGGCGCGGTGCGTCGCTCGCGCCGAGCGTCCTCTTCATCCGCTCACCCAGCGGCAGGTCGCCGAGGGGCGTGCGCAACATCGACTCCTCGACCGCGGCCGGCAGGAAGTTCATCGACGGCGAGCCGATGAAACCGGCCACGAAGAGGTTCACCGGGTTGTCGTACAGGGTCTGCGGGTCGCCGACCTGCTGGATGTAGCCGCCGCGCATGACCACGACCCGGTCGCCCAGCGTCATGGCCTCGGTCTGGTCGTGCGTCACGTAGACCGTCGTGGTGCCCAGCTGCTTCTGCAGGCGCGAGACCTGCGTACGCATCTGCACCCGCAGTTTCGCGTCGAGGTTGGACAGCGGCTCGTCCATGAGGAACGCCTTCGGACTGCGGACGATCGCCCGTCCCATAGCGACCCGCTGGCGCTGGCCACCGGACAGGTTGGCCGGCTTGCGGTCCAGGTAATCCGTCAGCTCCAGGACGCGGGCCGCCTCCTCCACCTTCTGGTTGATCGTGGCCTTGTCCATCTTCGCCAGCTTCAGCGGGAAAGCCATGTTCTCCCGGACGCTCATGTTCGGGTAGAGCGCGTACGACTGGAACACCATCGCGATGTCCCGGTCCTTCGGCGCCTTGTCGTTGACCCGCTGACCGCCGATGCGCAGCTCGCCCGAGGTGATGTCCTCCAGGCCGGCGATCATGTTCAGCGTCGTGGACTTTCCGCAGCCGGACGGGCCGACCAAGATGATGAACTCGCCGTCGGCGATCTCCAGGTCGATGCCGTGCACGGCGGTGGTGCCGTCCGGATAGCTCTTCGTGACCTTGTCAAGAACGATGTCAGCCATGGCAACCTAACCCTTCACCGCGCCGGACGTCAGGCCCGCGACGATGCGCCTCTGGAAGAACAGCACGAACAGGATGATCGGGATCGTGATCACCACGGCGGCCGCGGAGATCGCGCCGGTGGGGTCCTCGAACTGCGAGGCACCGGTGAAGAACGACAGTGCCGCCGGGACCGTGCGCGAGCGCTCGGTCGAGGTGAGCGAGATGGCGAACAGGAAGTCGTTCCAGCAGAAGATGAAGACGAGGATCGCGGTGGTGAAGACGCCCGGCGCCGCCAGCGGGGCGATCACCTTGCGGAACGCCTCGCCCTGCGTGGCGCCGTCCATCTTCGCCGCCTTCTCCAGGTCCCACGGGATCTGCTTGAAGAACGCCGACAGCGTGTAGATCGCCAGCGGCAGCGCGAACGTGATGTACGGCAGGATCAGCCCGGCCCACGTGTCGAACAAGCCGGTGTTGCGCTCGATGTTGAACAGCGGCGTCACCAGCGACACCTGCGGGAACATCGCGATGAGCAGCGACACCCCGACCAGCAGACCCTTGCCGGGGAAATCGAGACGGCTGATCGCGTACGCCGCCATGGTGCCCAGCACGACCGCGATCGTGGTCGCGATCAGGGCGATGCCGATCGAGTTGATCAGAGCGCGGACGAACTGGTCGGTCTGGAAGATCAGCTTGTAGTTGTCGAGCGTCCAGTCGCGCGGGATGAAGTTGCCGTCGGTCAGCGTCGGCGTCGTCTTGAACGACAGCGACGCGATCCAGAGCACCGGGATCAGGGCGAAGACGACGACTACCGCGTCCAGCAGACCCCATTTGACCTTGGCGGAGGTGTTCACGGTGGCCATCTAGCGTCGACCCTCCTCGCTCGCGCCCGGCGCCGCGGTGCCGAACAGCTTCACGAAAATGAACGCGATGATCGCCACCGTCAGGAAGATCAGCACGGACATCGTCGAACCGATGCCGAGGTTGAGTCCCTTGATCAGGTTGTTGTAGGCGATCATCGACACGGACGACGTCTCGTTGGCGCCGTTGGTGAGCACGTAGATGTTGTCGAAGACGCGCAGCGCGTCCAGGGTGCGGAAGAGCAGCGCGACCAGGATCGCCGGCTTCATCACCGGCAGCATCACCTTGGTGAAACGCTGCCACCAGCTCGCGCCGTCCATCGACGCGGCCTTGAGCAGGTCGTCGGGGACCAGCGCGAGGCCGGCCATCAGCAGCAGCGCCATGAACGGCGTGGTCTTCCAGATCTCGGCCAGGATGATGATGGCGAGCGCGCTGGCCCGTTCCGTCAGCGGCGCCCCCTCGGGGCTGACCAGGTTGGCCAGATAACCGGTGCCCGGCGTCCAGGCATAGCGCCAGCTGAAGGCCGCGACGACCGTGACGATGCCGTACGGGATGAGGGCGGACGTGCGCACGAGCCCGCGCCCGACCAGCGTGCGGTGCATGATCAGCGCCAGCCCCATGCCGAGCACCAGCTCGACCACCACGGAGACGACGGTGATCAGCATGGTGACGCCGAAGGCCGTCCACCAGTAGCTGTTGGTCAGCACTGTCACGTAGTTCTCGAACCAGACGAACTGCCGGTCCTCGGGGAACTTCAGGTCATAGCGCTGCAACGAAAGCCAGAACGAATAGACGATCGGGTACGCGGTGACGACCACCATGACCAAGGCGGCCGGCGCACACAACAACCAGCCCAGCTTGCGCTCCTGCTTCTTGCCCTCGCTCAACTCGGTGCGGCGGCGCTGACGCTGGCGCGGGATCTTCTGCTCCGCGGTCTCCGCCGCCGGCGTGGTGCTGGAGATGCTCACGGGAGCACTCCCTTCGACTCGAGCGCGTCCTGGATGGAGCTCTTGAGCTCGGCGCCGGTCCGGTCCGGCTCGATGCTCGCCGGCGGCGAGAGCTCGGCCGACACGACGGTGGAGAGGTTCTGGTACGCGGGGGTGCGGGGCCGCGGAGCGGCGTCCTTCAGCTCCTCGAGCAGCGTCTCCTTCATCGGGTACGCCTTGGCCATCTCGGGCTCGTTGTACACGGCCTCGATCGACGGCGGCTGCCCGGCGTTGATGGCCAGGTACTTCTGCGCCTCCGGGCCGCGCAAGCACTTGGCCGCCTCGAACGAAAGATCCGGGTGCTTGCTGAAGGCGCTCACCGCGACGTTCGACCCGCCGATTGTGGTGACGCTCGGCTTGTTCGGGTCGATGCCCGGGTACCGCGCCCACGCGACGTTCTTGGCGAGGTCCGGCGCGTCGCTCTGCATGGAGGCGTACACGTACGGCCAGTTCAGCTGGAACGCGCCGCCGCCGTTCTGGAAGGCGAGCCGGACGTCGTCCTCGATCGAGTTGGAGAACGACGGGCTGGTCACGCCGGCGGTGGCGAAGGTCTTGAGGGTGCGCAGCGCGTTGACCGCCCCGGCGTCCATCACGGCGGACTTGCCGTCCTCGCTCACCACGGTGCCGCCGGAGCTGGCGACCAGGCTGTTGTACAGCACGACCAGGCCCTCGTACTGGGCGCCCATGGTGAGCACCTGGTACGTCTTGCCCTCGGCCTTGAGCTGCTGTGACATCTGGATCATCTCGTCCCACGTCTTCGGCGGGGTCGGCACGAGGTCCTTGCGGTACCACAGGAGCTGCACGTTGGTGTTGTTCGGCGCCGCGTACAGCTTTCCCTCGTACTCGCCGGAGGCGAGCGGGCCGGGCAGGGTGCCGTTCTCGATCTCGCTGCGGTCCGCGCCCGTCCACTCCTTGATCCAGTTGGCGCTGGCGAACTCCTGGGTCCAGGTGACGTCCATGCCGAGGAGGTCCATGCTGTCGTCCTTGGCGGCGAGCCGGCGGACCATCTGGACCCGCTGGTCGTCGGCCGCGCGCGGCAGCACCTGGTACTTGATCTCGTACCTGCCCGCCGCCTGCTGGTTGCACATGTCCACGACGGACTGCATGTTCTCGACGGGGAACTGGTACAGGTTGAGGACGGGTACGCCGCCGTTGTCGTCTGATCCGCAGGCCGCGAGCGGTGCTGCCAGGGCTAGCGCGGCTCCCGCCGCGAGTGCCCGAGCACGCAGGGTGCGCCTTTGCGGATGTCGGTCGATAGTCGCCATTGACCCTCCATCCGGCCGAACGTGCGTCGAAGTGATCTCTATCACTTCAACGGCCAGTGATCCCTCTGCCCCGCAGCGCGACCTAGCAAACGCTCCTCAGTTGCGGGAAAAGCAGGCACAACGGCGCCTAGGGTGTGATCCATGGAGGCCACTTACTACTTCGATCCCGCGTGCCCGTTCACCTGGCGCACCTCGCGCTGGCTGGTCACGGCCGCCCCCGAGCGCGACCTGACCCTGCGCTGGCGCGCGTTCAGCCTGAAGATTCTCAACGGCGACAACATCCCCGAGCAGTACCGGGCGGCCACTGACGCGTCCTTCCGGGCGCTGCGCCTGGTCGAGGCCTTGCGGGCGGACCGCCGCGAGGAGGTGGCCGCGGCGTTCTACACCGAGATCGGCACCCGGGTGCACGACGGAGGGGCGGCGCTCACGGACGAGCTGGTGCAGGAGGCGGCGGAGGCGGCGGGCGTCGAGGACGCCAAGGCGGTGCTCGACGACGCCAACTGGGACGACGCCGTGCGGGAGTCGCACGAGGCGGCGCTCGCCCTGGCCGGGCCCGGCATCGGCTCGCCGGTCGTGCACGTCGAGGGAGCTGGGCGCGGGCTCCACGGCCCGATCATCGGCGCGGTCCCCGAGCGCGACGAGGCCCTGGCCATCTGGGACGCGGTCGCCTCGCTGAGCCGCATCGACACCTTCTTCGAGGTGAAGCGCGGCCGCAGCTGAGCTGAGAGTTGCCTGTGGACACATCGCGAAGGGGGCTTATCGCGTTTAACGGCGTGACAGGGGCGGGTATCCGCGTCGCGCCGCAGAACACGGGAGGGCTACATGGCCGAGCCACAGGTCACCTTGGATCCGCAGAGCCTCAACCCGGTGGAGGAGAAACTACGCGGGCCGCTCGAGGATCAACTCACCTCGGCGCTGCAGGCGGCAACGGACAGGCTCCGGCACGAGTATGCCGGGCAGAGCGTCGACGAAGTCACGGCGATGCTCCTGGACGGCACCAAGGCGGGTCTGCACCCGGACATCGCCGCCGGCTTCCACCCGGACCACTACCAGCTGCGCCAGGTCGCCGAGGCCATCGTCGCAGGCCGCTGATCGAGCGAGGAGGGGCCTGCAGGCCCCTCCTCGAAGTCAGGCGTGGACCAGGTCGCGCAGAGTGTCCATGGCCTTGAGGCGGGTGGGGCCCCCGCCGAGCAGGCCGTCGGGGATGATCAGCTCGTCCAGGCCGAGGGACTCGTACTCGGCGATCGCGTCCTTCAGAGCGGCGATCGAGCCGCCGATCACCGGGGCGGTCAGGCCATCCGGGATCGAGCCGTCGACGACGGTCAGGGCCTGGGCGGTGCGGGCGATCGAGCCAGGGTCGCGGCCGATCGCGGCGCAATGCTCGTCCAGGACTGCCGACTTCTGGGCGATGTGCGCGGGCACGCCCCAGGTGTTCCAGGCGTCGGCATGCTCGGCGACAATGCGGAGCATGCGCTTCTCGCCCTTCGCGCCGATCAGGATGGGCAGCGGGTCGCGCAGCGGCTTCGGGTCACATTCGGCGTCGATGAGCTGGTAGTACTCGCCGTGCAGGGTGGTGCGCGGCTGGGTCAGCAGGCCCTTGATCGCCAGCAGGCCCTCGACGAAGCGGTCGATGCGCTGCTTCACGGGAGGCAGCTCGATGCCGTACTGCTCGTGCTCGTTGATCTGCCAGCCGGCGCCCACGCCCAGCCGGAAACGGCCGCCGCTGATGTGGTCGACGGTCGCCGCCATATTCGCGAGGACGGCCGGGTGACGGTAGGTCATCCCGTATACCAAGGTGGTGATCTCGATCCGCGGCACCGCCGCGGCCAGCGCGGCCACCACCGAGCCGCACTCGAGCACCGCGCCCGACTCGCCGTTGGGCATGAAGTGGTCGGCGAAGTGCACGCCGTCCCAGCCGGTGTCCGCGGCGTGCCGGGCCGCTTCGAGCACGCCCGCAAAGCTCTGCCCCGCCGAGGGCCAGATCGAAAGTCGCATACCGCCGATCATCACACTGGCCGGGTGACCGGTAGTCACCCGGCCAGGAGAGGCATCAGGCGCGGCGGAGGCGGCCGGCGGCGTTCAGTTCGGTGATGACTGCGTTCAGCTCGTCCAGCTCGTCGTCGCCGTTGGCGGCTGTCACCTGGGCTCGGAAGCCGACCTGGTCGCGCGGGACCAGCGGGTAGGCCGCCAGCGTCACGTAGATGCCGCGGTCCCACAGGAGCTTGCCGACCACGTCGATGTCCTCGCCCTCGGCCAGCGGCAGCTCGATCACCGGCGTGTTGCCCGTGTTCGGCGTGTAGACGCCCAGGGCCCGTACGTGGTCCAGCACCTTCATCGTCTTCCGGTAGAGCGACGCCCGGATGTCGTCGCCCCGCTTCTCGTTCACCGACAAGCCGGCCAGCACCGTCGCCAGGGACGCCGTCGGGGCCGGGCCCGAGTACAGGTACGGCGGCGCCGACACCTTCAAGTGGTTCTTCAGCCACGTCGGCAGGGCCAGGAACGCCAGCAGCGACGAATAGCTCTTCGAGAAGCCACCCACCAGCACGATGTTGTCGTACGTCTCGCCGGCGTACTTGACGATCGCGTTGCCCTTGAGGCCGTACGGCGACTTCTCGTTCGCCCCCCGCTCGCCGATCACGCCGAAGCCGTGCGCGTCGTCCACGTACAGCAGCGCCCCGTATTCGCGGCACACCGCCGCGAACGCCGCCAGGTCCGGCGCGTTGCCCGTCATGCTGTTCACGCCGTCCATCGCCACGATCTTCGAGACCCCGGCCGGCGCCGCCTTCAACAGCGAACGAAGATGATCAACGGAGTTGGCGTGGAAACGCGTCACGGTAGCGCCCAGCCCACGGGCGTACATCGAACCGTCGTAAATGGTCTTGTGGGCCTGTGAGTCGAGGAAGATGTGCCCCTTGCCGGCCAGGATCGGCAGGACCGACATGTGAATGTGCGTGATCGTCGGCAGGACCAGCGTGTCCGGCGCGTCCAGCAGCGCCGTCAGCTTCTCCTCGATCTGCGGGTAGAGCGCCGGATTGCCCAGCAGCCGCGACCAGCTGGGGTGGGTGCCCCAGCGGCGCACCTCGGGCTCGATCGCCTCCATGATCTCGGGCTCGAGGTCGAAGCCGAGGTAGTTGCACGAGGCGAAGTCGGCCAGCCAGTGGTCGCCGACCCGGATGCGACGGCCCTTCACCTCTTCGATCGTGGCGTCGTACATGGGGTTGCCACTGCGCAGCCGCTCCAGGTCCGCCCACCGGCCGTCGCGCTTGACGAACTCGAGACCGTCGCTCATGAAAGGCCCTTCGTGAGAATCGTTGACTTGAACTCTTCGGATGTGACCGGCTTGGAGAACAGGTAGCCCTGTCCGTACGGGCAGCCCATCGCGACCAGGGCCGCGCGGTGCTCCTCCAGCTCGATGCCCTCGGCCACGACCGCCAGGTCGAGCGTGCGGGCCAGGTTGACGATCGTCTCGACCAGCGCCATCTGCTGGCGGCTGTGCAGGATGTCGTCGATGAAGGACTTGTCGATCTTCAGGACGTCGACCGGCATCTGGCTCAGGTAGCTCAGCGACGAGTAGCCCGTGCCGAAGTCGTCGATCGCGATCCGGACGCCCATGGCCCGCAGCTCGTGCAGGTCACGCCAGACCTGGTCCGCGTCGTGCAGCACCAGGCTCTCGGTGATCTCCAGGAGCAGCCACTTGGGGTCGGCTCCTATTTCGGCCAGCACCTCTTTGACTTGAGAGACGAAGCCTGGTGTACGGAACTGACGGGCCGACACGTTCACGCTGACGTACCGCATGAAGCCGCCGGCGTCCGAGCGCCGCCACTCGGCGAAGGTGCGCAGCGCCTCGCGCAGCACCCAGCCACCGATCGCGACGACCGCACCGTTCTCCTCGGAGAGCTCGATGAACTCGTTCGGGCCGAGCAGGCCGCGCGCCGGGTGCTGCCAGCGCACCAGGGCCTCCAGGCCGATCGTCTCGCCGGTCGGCAGGTCGACGATGGGCTGGAACCGCAACCGCATCTGGTCGCCGGGCACCGCCTCGTTGAGGGCCGAGCGCATCTCGAGGCGGCGCAGCATCGCCTCGTGCATCTCGTCCTCGTAGCGCTGCCACGTGTTCTTGCCCTCGGTCTTCGCCCCGTACATGGCCACGTCGGCCCGGCGCAGCAGCTCGGTGATCCCGGCCGTCTCGGCGCTGGTCGCGACGCCGACGCTGGCCGCGCCGCGCACCAGGTGCGTGGCCCCGGTGGCGTCGGTGACCTCGATCGGCTCGGCCAGCGCGGCCACGATGCGCGCCGCGATCTGCTCGGCGTCGGCCTGCGCGTCGACCTGCTCCAGCAGCACCGCGAACTCGTCGCCGCCGGTGCGGGCCACCGTGCTCAGCGGCCCCACCACGGCCGAGATGCGCTCGCCGACCGTGGTCAGCAACTGGTCGCCGGCGGCGTGCCCGAGCGTGTCGTTGACCTCCTTGAAGTCGTCGAGGTCGATGAAGAGCACGGCCACCTCATGCCGGCGCCCGTCGGCGAAGCGGGCCGCGTTCTCGAGCCGGTTCTGGAACAGCGCGCGGTTGGCCAGCCCGGTCAGCGCGTCGTGGAACGCCTGGTGGGCCAGGTCGTTCTCGAGGCGCCGGCGCTCGGTGACGTCTCTTATGGTGACCACGAGCCCGGCCACGGCCGGGTCGTCGCGCAGGTCGCGGCAGGTGCACTCGACCTGCAGGAGCAGCTCGTCGCCGCTGATGGCGGTCAGGTCGACGCCGTCGCGGAAGCCCTGGCCGGAGCGCACCTGGTCGAGCAGGGCGGTCAGCTCGGCGTGGTCGGTGGCGGCGATGAGCCGGCGCAGCGGCATGCCGACCATCTCGGTGTGGCCGAAGACGGGCAGCGCCGACGGGCTGGCGTAGCGGATCACCTCGTCGTCGCCGACGATCATGATGACGTCGGAGGCGCTCTGGATCAGGGCGCGGAAGTAGTCCTCGCTGCTGCGCCGGTTCACCTCGGCGGTCAGGTTGATCCGCTCGATGGCCATCGTGCCTTGCGTCATCAGGGCCACGAAGGCCGGCTCGAGCGCGGTCAGCACCTCGTCGTCGGCGGCCAGGTAGAGCCGCCGGTGCCGGCGGGGCTCGCCCGGCTTGCGGGGCGACGCGATCGCCTCGGCGCACAGCGCCCAGGTGAAGCCGGCGAACGTGTGACCGACCAGGGCCGGCTCGTCGGCGATCAGAACCTTGCGGGTGCCGACCAGGCCCGTCGTGTGGCCGGGCTTGGCGTCGACCGAGAGCACGAACTCGGCCCACGGCTGCCCGGCGGGCACGATCGCGCCCATCGCCTTCTTGAGGGCCTCGTACGCGTCGGCCTCGCTGCTCGCGGCGACCAGGTCGGCGCCGGTGATGCGCAGCGTGCGCTCCCGGGCCGCGTTGATCCGCTGGGTCTGCATGAGCCCGGCCACGCGCAGCATCACGGCCAGGAACATCAGCGCGCTGGCGGTGGCGATCATCGGGGCGTCGGTGACGTCGCCGCCGAGGTCCTCGATGAGCAGGACGGCCGGGGCGATCAGGGCCGCGGCCACCATGAGGGCGATCCGGCGGCCGCCGGCGATGGGCTCGGTGGCCCGTTCGCCGTCGACGGTCAGGTCACGCATCGACGGGTGCAGCGAGGACAGCGCGATCGCGGTGTAGAACAGGATCCAGCCGAAGTCGACCGGCCCGCCGACCTGCCAGTTGTCGGCCAGCTGGCGCAGGCCGTAGATGACGTCGGTGACCAGCAGGCTGGAGACGCCGACGACCAGGATGGTGAGCGCGGCCGGCTTGCGGCCGCCGCCGGTCAGCAGCCGGGCGAACATGGCCAGGGCCAGCACGTCACCGAGCGGATAGGCGATCGAGACCAGCTTGTCGGGCAGGGTCAGGCCGGTGTCGTGCACGTACGGCGCGATCAGGAAGACCCAGGAGAGCAGGCCGAGACCGGCCGTGGGCACGAGCGCGTCGAGCAGCGCGGCCCGGTTGTCGGTGCCCGACCGGGCCCGGATGAAGATCAGCAACGCGATCGCGAGCATCGGGTAGATGATCAGGTAGAACAGGTCGGCCAGCGACGGGAACGGGTTGGCGTACCCGAGGTAGTCGGTGAGCACGTTGTAGGTGGTGTCGCCGAGGGTGAAGCAGGCGACAACGGCCGAGAGCAGATACCAGGGCAGCTTCCGGGACGGCTTGTGCAGCCGGATGCCGACCAGCACGGCCGCCGCCCCGGAGAGGCCGATCGCCGCCCAGGAGTACATGCTGAACTCCGGCAGGGCGTAGAAGACCACCGTCAGGGCAGCCACCCACGCGGCGAAGCACATCTGCATGCGCGCGGCGGACATCCGTGCCTCCGATCTAGGGAACAACAGGCCCCTAGATCGGCCGGCGGTGACGCCGCTTTACGAAAACCGGTGCAGGGTGGCGCGGAGCCGGTCCAGGTCACGCCGCCGGCGCTCCAACGTCATCGCGAGCATCACCAGCAACAGCCCGGCCGCGGCGAGCGGAATCCATCGCGGAAGCAGATCCCACACCGGCGCCAGCTCGTGCAGCGCGACCAGGGCGAGGACGTCGCCGCCGAGCAGCACGGGCGCCCGCAGTCCGAACCGGGCGCCGGCCAGCACGATCCCCAGCGCGCCCAGACCGAGCAGCAGCCGTCGCAGGTGCTGCCCGTCGCCCACGAGGATCGAGATCAGGCTCGGCGTCAGCGCCAGAACCAGGGCGAGGCCGTAGGTGGTCCAGCTTCCGGCCGCCGGGCGCGCCCGGCGGACCAGCATTCCGGCCAGGAGGGCGACGCTTGCGGTCATCAGGGTGTACGCCTCCAGCACGCTCACACCCGCCTGAGCCATCGCGAGGATCGCCACATCGACGATCACGGCGTACGCCCCCAGCACCGCCACCGGCCGGCGCCAGGCGACCGGGACGAGAACAACCGTGGCCGCCACCAACAGCGCGAACGCCATCGGCGGCGCCCAGTCCGTCCGCGCGCCCATGACTTGGTCGACGGTCATGACGAAAACGGTGACACCGAGCACGCCCGCCGCCGAGAAGACCCCGGCGCGCGCGCCCGTCGCTGGGAGCGCCCCGGCCCACGCGCCCACCGCCGTCCCGGCCCGCGCGGCCGGCACGACGCGTCGCGGGGCCACCGCGAGCACCAGCAGAGATGCCACCAGAACCACCGCGGCCACGTCGGTCAGCGCGGCGGCCGGGCTGATCATCGCGGTGACCCGGCCGGCCGCGATCACGAAGGCCACCACCAGCAGCGCCGCCGCGATCTCCTGGGCGATCCGCTGCCGCGCGGCGACCGCGCCCGCCACCACGACGAGAGCCGCGGCGATCAGCGCCACCGCCGGCCACACCGGCTCCTCCGAGGCCAGACCGACCAGCGCGTGTCCGGCCGCGACCATCACGGCGACCCCACCCGCGACAGCGGCGGCCAGGCGAAGCGGCAGGGCTGCCGTGCGCAGCGGCACGGCAGCCGTGCGCAGCGGCCCACCGGCCAGGGGCGGGCGCCCGGGGGCCAGCACCACCACGTCGAGCGCCGCCACCCCGGCAAAGGCGAACGCCCAGCCCGCACGTCCCGGCCCGGCCATCGCCGCCAGCAGCGGCACCACCGGCTGGGCCACCAGCAACGCGGCGTATCGCGGCGCCACCAGCCCCGTGAAGTGCTCGTACCCCGCCGCGACGGCCCCGGTCACGGCGCAGACCGCCGCCGCGTACCCCCATCCCGAGCCGTCGGCGACTCCGAACAGGTTGACGTGCCAGGCGGCGTACCCGTCAAGCAGCGTGAGAAGAAGGCCCACCGCGGCGAAAGTCTCGGCCGTGGCCGTCAGGCCGCGCCGGATCACCAACGGCGGCACCGCGAGCGCCACCCCGGTGAAGCCGGCGAGCACCACGGCCCGTCCGCCGACCCCGAACTGCGCCCAGGCCACCGCCGTGAAAACGACCGCGGCCACCGCGAGCAGCAGTCCACCCAGCAGAAAAAGCACATTTTGCGCGAAACGCGGAGCGGGCGATGGGGCAGCGGCCGGCATCCGGGACCGTACCCGCGCCGCAGCCGCGTTGCGCCGCGCCCACACCTCGTTGAGCGCCCTCTCGATTTCCGTCACAACCAGACGCGCCGCCCCGAGCCGCCGGATCAGCTCGGTGATCTCGGCGTCCGCCCGGGCCACCTCGGTCGCGTCGGGGTCGGTGGCATGCCCGCAGTCAACGGAGCCGCACCTCGCGCAGGGATCAGTCACGCCGTCGATCCTCGTCGCCGACGGCCCGCCGGTGATGAGTTCGCGTACTCATTTGACCGGGGCGGCGATAATCCCGGTCGATGATCGAGATACGGGAATTGACGAAGACCTACGGCGGCGTCGACGCCGTCAAGGACGTCACGTTCACCGCCTCGCCGGGCCGGGTCACCGGTTTCCTCGGGATGAACGGGTCGGGCAAGACCACCACCCTGCGCGTGCTGCTCGGCCTGAGCCGCGCGACCTCGGGCCGGGCCCTGGTCAACGGGCGCCGCTACCGCGACCTCGACCAGCCGTTGCGGCAGGTCGGCGCTGTCCTCGAGCAGGGACTCAGCCATCCCGGCCAGACCGGGCGCGGCCATCTGCGCACTCAGGCTTTCCTCTGCGGCGCGAGCTCCGGGCGGGTCGACGAGCTTCTGGAGTACGTCGGACTGGCCGATGCCGGGAGCAAACGGACCGGCGACTATTCCCTCGGCATGCGGCAGCGCCTGGCCGTGGCGACCGCGATGCTGGGCGAGCCATCCGTTCTCGTCCTGGACGAGCCGGCCAACGGCCTCGACCCGTCCGGCATGGCCTGGCTGCGCGGGCTGCTGCGCGGCCACGCCGCGGCCGGCGGGACCGTGCTCATCTCCAGCCACCTGCTCGGCGAGCTGGAGCAGCTGGTCGACGACGTGGTGATCATCGCGGACGGCCGGGTCCGCCTGGCCGAGCCTCTCGAGGCGCTGACCGGCCGCCAGGCGCTGCGGCTGCGGGTCCGCGGCCGTGACCCGCACGCGCTGTGGGCCGCCTTCGAGCAGGCCGGGGCCGGAGTGACCACCGATGGGCAGGTGCTTTTCGTGACCGGGCTGACGCCGGAGGACGCCGGCGAGATCGCGTACGAGGTCCGGCAGCCGCTCTACGAGCTCACCGTCGACACCCCGACGCTGGAACAGCTCTTCTTCCAACTGGCGGGGAGCGCCGAATGATCGCCGTGATCCGCAGCGAGCTCTACCGGACGCTGTCCATCCGCTCCAGCTGGGTGTCGCTGGCCGGCACCATCGCCCTGGCCATGGTGTTCGGCTTCCTCAGCGCCGACTTCTGGTCGCTGTTCGCCGGGCTCGGCGCCTTCGGCATCGCCGTGGTCACCACCTCGGCCCACTATCAGCACCGGACCGCCGTGCTGCTCTTCCTGGGCCGGCCGCGCCGGCTGGCCGTGCTGGCCGGCCAATGCGTGGCCGCGGTGCTGATCGCGGTGGCGCTCGCCGTGATCAGCGGCTTCACCTTCATCGGCGGCCAGGAGTCGAAGCAGTTCACCGGCACCCTGATCGCCGTCCCGATGATCGCCCTGTTCGGCGTGGCCAACGCGACCCTCGTACGCCGGCCGCTCTGGCTCTTCGTCGGTTACATCAGCTTCATCACCTTCGTCGAGGGCCTGCTCGGCCAGCTCAAGGACCCGTGGCCGTTCACCTCGTTCCTCGACGCGGCCGGCGGCAAGCCGGAAGGTCTGCTCAAGTTCACCCTCTGGACCGTCCTGGCCATGGCCGGCGCGATCTGGAGCATCCGGCGAGATCTGTCCGGCGACTGATGTCACAACCGCGAGGGCTGCTTACGTCTCGCGGGCATGAACATCTTGATTCTGGGTGCCGGATACGCCGGCCTGGCCGCGACCACCAACCTGGCGGGCCGCCTGCGCCGCCGCGACGACGTGACGATCACGCTGGTCAACGCCGAGGAGCGGTTCACCGAGCGCCTCCGCCTGCACATGACCGCGGCCGGCCGCACGACCGCCGAGCTGAGCATCCCCGAACTGCTGAAGGACACCCGCGTCCGGTTCGTCCGGGGCCGGGTGACCGGCCTGGGCGACGGCGTCGCGTACGTCGACGGTGAGCCCCTCCCCTACGACCGGCTCGTCTTCGCGCTCGGCTCCGCGGTGGCCGCGCCCGATCACACGTACACCCTCAACAGCTGGACCGAGACGCAAGCGCTGGCGAAACGCCTGTCCGGGAGCCGGCGTGCAGGCCTCTCCCCTCGCCGCCCAGGCCGGCTTCACCGTCGACGACCGCGGGCGCATCGTCACCGACGAGAGCCTGCGCTCAATCTCGCACCCGCATGTCTACGCGGTCGGCGACGCCGCCCACATCCGGCAGCGCTACGGGGTCATGCACGGCACCTGCCAGGGCGGCATGCCGACCGGCGTGCACGCGGCCATGTCGATCGCCCGCGAGCTCGACGGCAAGCAGCCCAAGCGGTTCCGGTTCGGCTACTTCCACATGCCGGTCAGCCTCGGCCGGGCGACGCGGTCGTCCAGTTCACCCGCCCCGACGACAGCCCGCGCCGGACATACCTGGCCGGGCGGGCGGCCGTCCGGTACAAGGAGACGGTGACCGCGAGCCCCTGGCCCACCTTCCGCCGCATGCTGCGCCTGCCCCGGTCGGCGTCGTTCTGGACGTACGGCGGGCGGTACACCCGGTGACCAGCGCCTCCGACGACTACCGCAACCTGCTGTTCGCGGTCGCCTACCGCATCCTCGGCTCGGCCTCCGACGCCGAGGACGCGGTGCAGGACGCCTGGCTGCGGTGGTCGGCCGCGGACCGCTCGGACGTCAGCGACCCCAAGGCCTATCTGACCCGCATCGTCACCAACGTCGCGATGGACCACCTGCGCTCGACCCGGCGCCGGCGGGAGACGTACGTGGGCCCGTGGCTCACGGAGCCGATCCTGACCACGGCGGAGACGGCCGACGCCGACTCGGTGTCGATGGCGATGCTGGTGGTGCTGGAATCGCTGAGCCCGCTCGAACGGGCGGTGTTCGTGCTGCGCGAGGTCTTCGACTTCGGCTACGCCGAGATCGCGGCGGCGGTGGAGCGTTCGGAGGCGGCCGTACGCCAGGCCGCGCACCGGGCCCGCGAACACGTGCAGGCCCGGCGGCCCCGATTCGAGACGGACCGGGCCCGGCAGCGCGACGTCACCGACCGGTTCCTGGCCGCGGCCGCGGGCGGCGACATCAACACGCTGATGGAGTTGCTGGCGCCGGACGTGACGCTCTGGACCGACGGCGGCGGCAAGGTGCGCCAGGCCCTGCGCCCGGTGCTGGGCGCGCCGAAGGTGGCGACCTGGCTGGCGGCGGTGGCCCAGACCACCTACGAGGGCGTCACCCCGGCCGAGATGAGCGTGGCCGTGGCCGAGGTCAACGGCGGTTTCGGCCTGGTCTTCACCGGCGCCGGCCGCGTGATCTCCACCCTCACCTTCTCTTACGACGCCACCGGCCGCATCGTCGACATCCACAACGTCGCAAACCCCGACAAACTACGCGCCATAGCGAGCGGGATCCCACACTGACCACTTCTCCACCGTGATCTCGATATAAGGACCCTCGGGTACGGCCGTCTGATACTGCGCGTACTTCGCGACCAGCTGCGGCAGCCCGGCGGGGGCGTCGTCGCGGACGCGGGCCACGCCGTCCGCGCGTACCCACCAAAGGTTTTGCCAGTCGTTCTCGTAATGGTCGGCCAGGACGCTGACGCGCGGCTCGGCGGCGATGTTGGCCAGCCGCTTGAGGGCCCGGCTCCGCTTCGGCTTGCCGTCCACGGCCGAGACGATCACGTCGCCGACCAGGGCGAACACGATCGGCACGAGATGCGGCGCCCCGTCCGCGCCGACCGTGGCCAGGCGGGCCACCGGCTGCGCGGCGAACCGCTCGGCCGGCGTCACCGCCCGACCAGCTCCCCGATCGCCTTCTCCCACTTCTCCAGGGCCGGCTCGACGACACTCCACGGCCCCGACGGCAGCCACACCGACGCCCGCTCCACCCCGGCCTCGGCGCACTTCTCCAGCGCCTTCGGGTCCGGCGGCACGCTCAACATCTGAATCTGCAGGTAGCGGTCGGCCTTGGCCCGCAACTCGGCCACCCGCGCCGCGATGTTGTCGTCGCGCCACTGCGGGAACCACCCGTCCCCGTACTCCAGCACCCGATCGACCACACTCTCGCCGCCGCCGCCGATGAGCACCGGCGGGTTCGGCTTCTGGGCCGGCTTCGGCCACGACCAGATGCGGTCGAAGTTGACGAACTCGCCGTGGAAGCTCGCCTCCTCCCGCGTCCAGATCTCCTTCATCGCCTTGATCCGCTCACCGAACAGCCGCACCCGCGTCCGCGGATCGGTGCCGTGGTTGCGCATCTCCTCGCGGTTCCACCCGATGCCCACCCCGAAGTCGAGCCGCCCGCCGCTGAGATGGTCGACGCTGGCCACCTCCTTGGCCGTGGTGATCGGATCCCGCTCGATGACCAGGCACACCCCGGCGCCGATCCGCAGCCGGCTGGTCGCCTCGGCCGCGGCGGTCAGAGCGACGAAGAGGTCGTACGTGTGCGAGTACTTCTGCGGCAGCACGTCACCACCGGGCCACGGGGTCTCACGGCTGGCCGGAATATGCGTGTGCTCCGCGAAGTAGAGGGCGGCATGCCCGCGCTCCTCGACCCGCCGCGCGATCTCACCGGGCCGAACGCCGTCATGGGTGGGAAAGTAACCGACACCGAAATCCATGCGGATGATCCTATGAACCGCCGGGCGCCCCCGCGACGTGTGACGGGAAAGCACGAGAGGAGAGTCCCATGATCCTCGGCATAGTCGTCGCGCTGCTGGTGGGTTTCCTGTCCGGCCTGCTGGCCTTCAAGAAGACGAACGAATACTGCGACCGCCACGGCGTGACCCGCCTCTGCCCCCTGTGCGCCGAGGACCACTCCCCCGTGAGCGCCTCGCACAGCGAGCCCGCGCCGGCTGAGCGAGCGGTGCCGGCTGTCTAGGAGCGACGGTCCATGAGGCCGCTGCGATGGGCGATCGCCACCAGCTGGGCCCGGCTCGACGCTCCCACCTTGGCCAGGATGCGGCTCACGTAGGTCCGTACGGTGTCGGGACTCAACTTCATCTCCCGGGCGACCTCGGCGTTGTCGCCGCCCTCGGCCACCGCGACCAGCACCTGACGCTCCCGGTGGCTGAGCCGGGTCAGCCTCGGGTCGGGCGCCGGCGGGACGGGCGCGTCGGCGGCCGCGCGCATGGCGCCCAGCACCTCGGCGTCGGTGTCGAACGTGGTCAGCATCAGCACGGCCACGCCGGCGCATCCGGGATCCGCGCGCAGGGCCCGGGTGGCGGCCACCCCGCCGACGCCCGGCATCCGCACGTCCATCAGAACCACATCCGGTCGTGTACGGCGGGTCAGCCCCACCACCTGAGCCCCGTCGGAAGCCTCACCGACCACGGTGATCGGCTCGCCGTCGCCGCCCTGGAGCAGCACGGTCAGCCCGGCCCGGATGATCGCCTGGTCGTCGGCGAGGACCACCCGCGTCATGGCGCCTCCCGGGGGATCGACGCTTCGACGCGCCAGCCGGCGGTCAGGGTGCCGCCCAGGGCCGTTCGGTCAGCTCGTGGATGCGGCGCCGGGCCCGCACCAGCTCGCCCAGCGCGATGGCGGTGACGGCCAGCGCGACGTGCCCCACCATGTCGTAGAGCAGGACGTACCGTTCGCTCTGCCCCTCGAGGATCCGGAAGACCGCCGAGACGCCCAGGGCGATGACGGCGGCCGCGCCGGCCGACCGGCGATGCCCGGCCTCGGCCGCCGAGAAGAGGGCGGCGGCCACCGGCACCGCGACGCCGATCGCCGGATAACCGGCGGCGTCTGCGGGCTGGCCCTGGCCGTGATCCACAATCTCCTGTGGGACGGGGAGTCCGTGCTGCTGCGCGGCGCCATCACGGTCAGCAGCCTCTTCACCGGCCTGGCCGTGGGCGCGATCTCCGGAGCCGTCGCCTGGCTGATCAGCCGTCGCCGGCGGCGCGCCGTGTGAGTTCGGCAGGCACATGATGAGGGCCCGGCCATGTGGCCGGGCCCTCATCGCGGCCCGCATCTCGTCGGTCAGCTTGCAGAGGAGTGCGGCCCTGCCCTGGGCGGGTCGAAGCTGGCCAGGACGTTGACCAGCGGGCGGGTCGGTACGGGATTGATGGTCATGATTCCTCCGCAGGGGTCACTTGGTCGTGCGTGGTTTGCGGGTGACGCCCGTGGCTCGGGTGGAGCGGGAGACGACGCCGCGGTTGGCGGGCTTGGCGGTCGTGGGTCGTTGCGAAGCCGGAAGGGCCCTGGCCTACCTGTTCGCCACCACCGCCCATGTCGAGCCCGTCGCCACCCACACGAAGCTGGAGCAACTGGCTGAGGTCGACGATGCGCCGACTCGCCAGATGTGTCACTGGGGACTACAGCGCCTGCAGCACTACGACGAGATCAACATCGTCAAGGCGACCCACGAAGTCGAGTTCTCCCCGGGCAACTGAGCGAGCGTGCACGTCCCCTGGCTCATCAACCGACTCCGATGATCTCTTGCAGGTTGCGGAGGGTGTCGATGCGATAGGTGGCCTGCGAGAAGTCCTGCGACCGGGTGAAGTCGTTGTGGACGACGGCGCAGTCGATGCCGGCCGCCACGGCCGAGCGCAGGCCTCGTGACGAGTCCTCCACGACCAGGGCCTCTTCCCTGGTCGCGCCGAAGCGCTTCAAGGCGGTCAGGTACGGCTCCGGGTGGGGCTTGCTGAGCTCGTAGTCCTCCCGCACGAGGACGAACTCCATGAAGTGCCTGATCCGGCGCTTCTCGTGGATGAGGTCGAAGTCCGCCCGCTTGGCCGTGGTCACAATGGCCATGCGGACATGCCGGGACAGCTCGGCCAGGACCTCCTCGACGCCGTCGATCTCGATGGCTTCCGTCCGCAGATACTCCTGGTAGTACTCGTCCCGGACCCGGCGCTGCCGGCTGATGGTCTGCTCGTCGACGCCGGCCGCGCGGGCCTGGGCCCACGTGCCCAGCCCCTGGGCCATGTCCCGCAGATAGCGATCCCTGTCCAAGGCCACACCGATGTCGGCCAGCGCGCGTTCGCCGGCCTTGAAATACCAGTGCTCGGTGTCCACCAGCACACCGTCGTGGTCGAAAAGCACGTACTGGATCACAGGCGGCGGACCCGTAGAGCCTCGGCCACCGACCATGCCTGGAACGGGCAGCCCGTCGCGGCGTGGGGAGCGTCGCCGTCGGCCGTCTCCGAGATGGAGCCCAGGCCGTACTCGGACAGGTGGTCGTCGGCGTCGGAGATGATCTGGGTGGCGGGGACTCCTATGCGGTGCCAGGACGTCACGAACGGGCCGATCAGCCAGGGCCAGACCGTTCCTGTGTGGTACGCCGCGTCGCGTTCGGCCGGGGTGCCCCGGTGGGTTCCGCGGTAGCCGGGGGTGTGCTGGGCCTGGCTTCGCAGACCCAGCGGCGTCATCAGGGCGGCGCCGATCGTCTGCAGGGCGGCGGGGGTCGGGCGGAGCGGGGCGTACGGCAACGACCAGGCCAGAAGCTGGTTGGGGCGCATCGTGGCGTCGTCGCCCGTGGGGCCGTCGATGACGTCGTAGAGCCAGCCGGTGGGGGCCGGGAAGCGGCGGGCGAAACTGGTCAGGGCCTCGGGGTGGGCCTTCACGGCCGGGCCGGCGCCGGCGCGGGCCTGCCAGGCCAGCTTGATGACCATGGCCAGGGCATTGATCCACAGGGCGTTGATGTCGACGGCCTTGCCGGACCGTGGGGTGATCGGCACGCCCTCGACGCGGGCGTCCATCCAGGTCAGGGCCTCGCCGGGGGCGCCCTGGCGGAGCAGGCCGTCGGTGGGGTCGACACCGATGCCGTAGCGGGTGCCGCGCAGGTGGTTCTCGACGACGTCCAGCAGCGCCGGGAGCAGCTCGGCGGCCAGGTCGACGTCGCCGGTCACCGCCACGTGGCGGCCCACCGCGTGCACGAACCAGAGGGTGCCGTCGGCGGTGTTGAACTCGACGCTGCCCGTGTCGGCGGTGTTGGCCAGCATGCCCTCGGACAGCGTCGCGGCGTACGACAGCAACAAGGATCGTCCCTCGTCGAAGCGGCCCCTGGACAGGAAGAGGCCCTCGTAGCTGATCATCGTGTCGCGGGACCAGGCGCCGAACCACGGATAGCCGGCGACAACGTCAAATGCTTTGGTGGTACGGATGATGAAGGCGTCCGCCGCGAGCGCGAGCGTCGCCTGGTCGTCGTCAGCCGGCGCGGCCGCCGCTACGACGGCAACGTTCCGGGCGCGGGCGGCGGTGACAAGATCGGCGGCCGACGAGGCGTCAGGAGGCGGCGCGCTCAGATCGCCCGACCAGGCCGTGACCGAAGCCGTGGCGCCGGGTTGGCGTAGCTCGGCGTGGAAACTCCCCGCGTACCACAAATCCTCTGTCGGGGTGAGGCCCCGCGCCGCCTCCTCGCGGTGCCGCACGCCGCGCCACCACGCACCCGCCCGGCGGAATTCGGGACCCCGCAGCCGGTACGCCTCCTCGACCACGCAGCCGCCCTCGACGGCGGTGACCTCGGGCGGCGGACCCGAGGCGGTGCGCTCGCCGTGGATGTCGCGCCACGTGCACAGGGCGTCGAGGGTGAGGCTGACCGGGCCGCCGGTGAGCAGGCGATGCACCACGGCGACGGCCGGGCGGCCGGTGACCATGGCCAGCGTGCGCTCCAGGACGACGTCGCCGATCCGCCAGCGCCAGCGAGGCAGGCCGTCGACCAGTTCGAAACTCGTCAGCAGCTCGTGGCCGCGCGGGGCGATCGTGCCGTCGGACCATTCGTGGGTGGCCAGGCGCACCGACGCGCCCGAGGCGAGGGTGAGGACCGGGTCGAGCGAGGCCAAACCGAGCCGCCGGGAAGCCGGCGTCTCGCCCGCGACGACGAGCAATCCGTGGTAGCGGCGGGTCCGCAGACCGCCTATCGTGCCCATGGCGTAACCGCCGAGGCCATCGGGTACAAGCCACTCACGAGTGGCGGACTCGCCGAGGTGCCCGCACACCTGGGGGCCGAACGCCGTCCTGCGCAGCGTAGCCATCAGATGACCTCCAGTTCTCGGGCACAATCAATCTAGATGGGCATCGGACAGTGGGGGTGAGACACGGCGTGGCGGAGCGCTTACGCCTGGCGCAGGCGGACTCCGGCGAGCAGCCGTGGCGGGCATGGGGCCCCTACGTGGCGGAGCGCGCGTGGGGCACGGTCCGGGAGGACTACAGCGAGCACGGGACGGCGTGGGACTACTTTCCCCATGACCACGCGCGGTCGCGAGCCTACCGGTGGAACGACGACGGCATGGCCGGTATCTGCGACGACCGGCAGACGTTCTGTTTCGCGCTGGCCCTGTGGAACGGGCAGGACCCGATCCTCAAGGAGCGGATGTTCGGGCTCGGCGGCGACGGCGGCAACCACGGCGAGGACGCCAAGGAGTACTGGTGGTACCAGGACTCGACGCCCACCCACTCGTGGATGCGGTGGCGCTACCACTATCCGCAGGAGGCGTTTCCGTACGACCAATTGGTCCGGGTGAACGGGCAGCGCTCCCGCGAGGAGGCGGAGTACGAGCTCGCCGACACCGGGATCTTCGACGAGGACCGCTATTGGGCGGTGACCGTCGACTACGCCAAGGCGTCGCCGAAGGACATGTGCATCGCGATCCACATCGCGAACCGCGGCCCGGCTGCGGCCACGCTCCACGTGCTGCCGACGTTGTGGTTCCGCAACACGTGGTCGTGGGGGCTGCCCAATCGCGCCGTACCGTCGATCGTCGGTCGTCCGGGCCGGCTCGCGGGCCGTCATCGCACGCTGGGGAGCATCGTCCTCGAGGGTGACGAGCGGGGCGCGCCGCTGCTCTGCGACAACGAGACCAACTCGCAGCGCCTGTGGGGCCAGCCGGGGACGACCATGTTCCCGAAGGACGGCATCAACGACTTCGTGGTCTCCGGCGCCCCGACCGTCAACCCGGCGCTGACCGGGACGAAGGGCGCGCTGCACTACAAAATCACCCTCGGCCCTGGCGAAACGCGGACGATTCGCCTTCGGCTGGCGGCCGACGACGACCAGGTGGGCGCGCTCGACCTGGCCGACGAGTGGAACGAGGTCATGCGCGGGCGGCTCGCGGAAGCCGACGAGTTCTTCGACGCCGTCATCCCGGCCGCGGCGTCGCCCGAGGAGAAGGCCGTGGCCCGGCAGGGCATCGCCGGGCTGATGTGGGGCAAGCAGTTCTACCACTTCGACGTGAAGCAGTGGCTGGCCGGCGATCCCGGCTCGGCGCCGCCACCACCGGGCCGGCGCTACGGGCGCAACAACGCCTGGTGGCACATGAACAGCTTCGACGTCATCTCCATGCCCGACCCGTGGGAGTACCCCTGGTACGCGGCGTGGGACCTGGCGTTCCACTGCGTCTCCATCGCCCGCGTCGACCCCGCCTTCGCCAAGGCGCAGCTCGTGCTGCTGCTGCGCGAGTGGTACATGCACCCCAACGGCCAGATCCCGGCCTACGAGTGGGCGTTCGGCGACGTCAACCCGCCCGTGCACGCGTGGGCGGCGCTGCGCGTCTTCGAGATCGACGGCGGCCGCGACTTCGACTTCCTGGCCCGCGTCATGCACAAGCTGCTGATGAACTTCACCTGGTGGGTCAACCGCAAGGACGTCGGCGGCAACAACGTCTTCGAGGGCGGCTTCCTCGGCCTGGACAACGTCGGCCCGTTCGACCGCTCGGCCGCCCTGCCCGTGGCCGGGGTGCTGGAGCAGTCCGACGGCACGGGCTGGATGGCCATGTACGCGCTGAACCTGCTCGACATGGCGATCAGGCTCGCGCTGCACGACCGCACCTACGAGGACATGGCGACGAAGTTCTTCGAACACTTCGCGTACATCGCGGAGGCGGCCTATCGCCAGGGCCTGTGGGACGAGGAGGACTGCTTCTTCTACGACCAACTGCGCCTGCCCGACGGCCACAAGTTGCCGCTGAAGGTGCGCTCCATCGTGGGCCTGCTCCCGCTGGCCGCGACGACCCGCATCACGAAGGCCACGCTGGACCGCCTGCCCGAGCTGAGCGCCCGCCTGCGCTGGCTGCGCGCGTCACAGGGCGAGGTGGCCGACGTGATCAGCGCCCGCCGCCTCTCCCCCGAGGGCCGCCAGCAGCGCCTGCTGGCCATGGTCGGCCAGGACCAGCTGCTGCGTGTCCTGGGCCGCATGCTCGATCCGGAGGAGTTCCTTTCGGCGTACGGGATCAGGACCCTTTCCCGATCGCATCTCGAGAAGCCCTTCACCGTGTCGCTGGGCGGCTCCGACTTCACCGTCGGCTACGAGCCGGCGGAGAGCACGAGCGGCCTGTTCGGCGGCAACTCGAACTGGCGCGGCCCGATCTGGATGCCGGTCAACTATCTGCTCATCGAGGCCCTTCGTGAGTACGCCGGTTTCTTCGGCCACGACTTCAAGGCGGAGTACCCGACCGGCTCGCAACAGAAGGAACCCCTGGCCGACATCGCCGACGACATCTCACGCCGGCTGATCGCCCTGTTCCTGCCGGACGAGAACGGCCACCGCCCCATCTACGGCGCCTCGAACCTGCTGCAGACCCACCCCGACTGGAAGGACCTGATCGTCTTCCCCGAGTACTTCCACGGCGACAACGGCGCCGGTCTGGGCGCCTGGCACCAGACGGGCTGGACCGCCCTGGTCGTCGACCTGATCCTGACCCTGCGCCGCTGAACCGGCCACCTCATAATTTCCGGATGCTCTACGACGACCTGCGCCGGGCGCTGACCGGCCGGGAACGACTCGAAGCGCTCCGGCACACCGGGCTCGGCGCGGCCGCCGACGAGGCGTTCGACCGCTTCGCCGAGATCGTCCGCCGGGCGCTGCACGTGCCGGTGGCGCTGGTGTCCCTGGTCAGCGACGACCGGCAGGTCTTCCCGGGCGCCTGCGGGCTGGGCCATCCGTGGCAGGAGGAACGGCAGACCCCGCTGTCGCACTCGTTCTGCCAGCACGTGGTGGCCACCCGGGAGCCGCTGGTGGTCGTCGACGCCCGCGCCGACGACCGGCTGCGGGACAGCCTGGCCATCGCCGACCTGGGCGTGGTCGGCTACGCGGGAATGCCACTGACCGACGCCGACGGGCAGGTGCTCGGCTCGCTCTGCGCGATCGACCACGAGCCCCGGCACTGGACCGAGGCCGAACTGTCGCTGCTGGCCGACCTGGCCGCGGCCTGCTCCGACGCCCTGCGGGCCCGGATCACCTGGTTCGGGGCCGAGCTGGTCACCGCCCGGACCCGGCTGCTGTTGCACGCCAGCGCCGCCCTGGCCGACGCCGACAGCGTCGACAAGGTGGTCGACGCGGTGCGCGAGCTGGTGACGGGCACACTCGACCCGGCGTACGTCGGTGTCTCCCTGGTCGAGGAAGGCGAGCAGGTGGCGCTGGCGTCGAAGCGACTGCTGCCGCCGGCGCAGGCCGAACGGTGGGCACGCTATCCGGCCGGTACGCGCACCCCGTCGGCGCTGGCCGCGCGGACCGGCCGGCCGGTGCTGCTGCCCGACCTGGCGGCGGTCGCCGCGACGGCGCCGGACGCGCTGAGCACCTTCGAGGAGCTCGGATGGCAGTCGGCGGCCAGCGTGCCGCTGCGGGGACCGACCGGCGCCGCCGGGGCGCTGACGTTCGTGTGGAGACAGCCGAACGTGCTGGACCCGGGCGAGCAGGCGATCCTCACCGCGCTGTCCGGTTTCGTGGTGCAGGCGCTGACCCGCGCCAACGTGCTGGCGGACCGGCGGGCGGCGGCCGCGGTGTTGCAGAAGGCGCTGCTCAGCCCGCTGCCCCGGCACCCGAAGCTGCGGATGGCGGCCCGCTACGCCCCGGCCCACCGCGAGGACCACGTCGGCGGCGACTGGTACGACGCGCTGACCCTCGAAGGGGACCGCCTCGTGCTGGTCATGGGCGACGTCACCGGGCACAGCGTGACCGCGGCCGCGGCGATGAGCCAATACCGCAGCATGCTGCGCACGCTGGTCATCGACCGGCACGAGCCACCGTCGGCCGTGCTGCGCCGGCTGGAGCACACCCGCCGGGCGGTGGGCCTGGAAAACCTGGCCACGGTGCTGCTGGCCTACCTCGAGCCGGACGACGCCGGCGGATATCAGCTGACCTGGGCCAACGCGGGCCATCCGGCACCGGTGCTGCTGCTGCCGGACGGCGAGGTCGTTCCCCTGGGCGAGCACGACCCGCTGATCGGCGCGGTCCGCCGCATCTCCCGCCGCAACCAGACACAGCACCTGCCACCCGGCGCGGTCGTGCTGCTGCACACCGACGGCCTGGTCGAGAGCCGCACGGCCACGATCGACGAGGGCTTGGCCCGCGTCCACCGCCTGCTGTCCGACCACGCCACCGACGACGTCGAACTCCTGGCCGACCGCCTGCTGCGAGACGCCGGCGCGGCCGAACGCGACGACGACGTGGCGCTCCTGCTGATCGCCACACCACGACACCCCGTCGCCTGACCGGCGGTCCTCACACGGTCAGCACGATCCGCCCGAAGACCTGGCCCGCGTCCATCTGGCGGTGAGCCTCGGCGGCCTCGGCCAGCGGCAGGACCTGGTGCACGACGGACTTCAAAGTCAGAAGCGACGATTCCCGTACGGCTTGAAGCGCGCCCGCCGGCACAGTGTCGGCGCTGAAGGTCGCGACGGTGAGCGACTTCCGGAACGCGGCCATGAGCCGGGCGCCGAGGTCCGCGGGCGGCGGACCATCGACCGCACCCACGATCACCAGCCGCCCGTTCACCGCGAGCCGATCGAGCATCAGCCCGTCGCCCGCCACAACGTCGATGATGACGTCGTACGCCTCGGGCCCGTCCCCCACGCCGGCCCGGTCGAGCACATGGGTCGCGCCGAGCTCCCGCAGCCGGCGCCCCCGCTCGGCCGAGCTGGTCGTGACCGCCACAACCGACGCACCCCCACGCGCGGCAAGCTGAACAGTCGCGATGCCGAGGCTCCCAGCGGCCCCGCGCACCAGCACCGACTCCCCCGCCGCGAACCTCGCCTGGGCCAGCCCGAAATGCCCGACCACCCCTGCACTACCAAGCGTCACTGCGTCTACGGCGGCGACACTGTCCGGCAGCGCCACGACATCACGCAGCACCACGACCGCCTTCTCGGCATAGCCGCCCCCGGTCCCGGTGAAGGCCCACACGCGCCGCCCCACCCACCCGGGATCGACGCCCGCACCGACCGCCGCCACCGTCCCCGCCACTTCCCCACCAGGAACAAACCCGGTTCGGAAGCCGTACGCGGCCAGCGCACCCCGCCGAATGAGCACATCACCGCCGGCCACCCCGGCCGCCTCAACGTCGACGAGCACCTGCCCGCCCCCGGCCACCGGCTCCCCCAGCTCGACGACACCAAGCCCGTCCGGGCTCCCAAACTCCTTGATCACCACAGCTTTCATGCCCGCCGACGCTAACGGACGCCCCCGTCCACTTGGCTAAAGTGAGAGCGTGCCCGCAGTTTTGCCTCAGACACGACCGCCCACCGGCACGCCAGCCCTTCACGAGCCGCGGATGAGCGAGCCGCGGGCGGGCAAGGCGCGAATGAAACCCGGCAAGGCGCGGACGGCCGCGGCGCGGGCGGAGTCCAGCGAGCGCCGGGCGGCCAAAGTTCCGACGCGGCCCGGCGAGCCGCGCATGAGCAAACCGCGGCCGGGCCACACGCGGATCTGGCAAGGCGCGAGTGAGGTCCGGCGAGACGCGGATGAGCGAGCCGCGGGCGGGCCAGACGCGGATCCGGCGAGGCGCGAGTGAGGTCCGGCGAGACGCGGATGAGCGAGACGCGCGCGGGCAAGGCGCGAATGCAACCCGGCAAGGCGCGGATGGGCACGGCACGGGCGGAGTCCAGCGAACGGCGGGCGGCCAAGGCGCCCACGCGGCCCGGTGAGCCGCGCATGAGCAAACCGCGGCCGGGCCAGCCGCGGATCCGGCGAGGCGCGAGTGAGGTCCGGCGAGACGCGGACGGGCCAGGCGCGGACGGGCCAGGCGCGGACGGGCCAGGCGCGGACGGGCCAGGCGCGAATCGGTCAGGCGCGGAGAAGGCCCGGCGAGACGCGGGCGGGCGAAGCGCGGGCGACCGAGGCGCGGAAGGGCGAGGTGCGGACGGGCGAGGGGCGGAGAGGGTCCGGCGAGGCGGGGATGGACGAGAGGCGGATGAGGTCTGGCGAGGCGCGGGCGGGGTCGGCGGCGCGGTGACGGCGCACGGCGATGAGAGGAAGGTGCGGGGTGGCGCGGGGATGCGCTCGGATGCTCGGGACAACCGGGAGCGGATCCTCGCGGCGGCGCGTGAAGTCTTCGCCGC
The DNA here is from genome assembly GCF_900215205.1 of Paractinoplanes atraurantiacus. Taxonomy (GTDB): domain Bacteria; phylum Actinomycetota; class Actinomycetes; order Mycobacteriales; family Micromonosporaceae; genus Actinoplanes; species Actinoplanes atraurantiacus. Next base: position 67,900 of record NZ_OBDY01000002.1, on the reverse strand, counting down.
TGACGGGCTTGACGTGCCGATGCGTGAGATCGCGCGGCGGGCCGAGGTCGGGCCGGCCACGCTCTATCGGCGGTTTCCGACCAAGCAGGCTCTGATCACCGAGGCTTTCACCGAGCAGATGTACGCCTGCTACGCCGTCGTCGACGAAGGCCTGGCCGACCCCGACGCGTGGCGTGGCCTGCGCATGGTTGTCGAGAAGCTCTTCGTGCTGCACGCCGAAGACCGCGGCTTCGCCCGGGCCTTCACCGACACCGCCGCCCGCGAGCGTGGCGTCGCCTCGCTGGCCGAGCTGCTCCACCGGGCCAAGGCGGGCGGCCACCTGCGCCCCGACGTCACCGTCGACGACCTGATCCTCGTGCTGGTCGCCAACTCCGGCCTGCGCGCCACCTCGGCCACCACCCGCGTGGCGGCCTCCCGCCGCTTCGCGGAGCTGACCCTCCGAGCCTTCGCCACCAGCCCCGATCCCGGCCCACCGCGAACCTGAAACTCAAGCCCCGACCGCGGCCCACCGCGAACCTGAAACTCAAGCCCCGACCGCGGCCCACCACGAACCTGAAACTCAAGCCCCGACCGCGGCCCACCGCGAAACTGAGACTCAAGCCCGCACCAACGCCGGGCCTTCGCGCGGATGAAGTGTGAGTGCCGAGCGCGCCGGACACGATGTCAAGGACGAGGCGGCCGCTACGACCATCGGGGACGACACCACGAGCTGGGAGGGCGCATGTCACGCAACACGGAGACGGTGGAGAAGTATCTCGACGGGTTTCGGAAGAGCGATCACGAGCAGGTTCTGTCGTGTCTCACCGATGACATCGAGTGGACGGTGTTCGGGGCGTTTCACCTTCGTGGCAAGGCCGCCTACGACGCGAACATCGAAGGGCCCGGGTTTGCCGGGCCGCCCCGGCTCGAGGTCGTGCGGATGGTGGAGCAGGGCGACACCGTCATGGCCGAGTTGAGTGGGTCGGCGACGCGGGACACCGGTGAGGTGATGCGCATGTCGATGGCCGAGGTGTTCCGGATGCGGGACTCCAAGATCTGCGAGCGGCGGGCCTGGGTGATCGAGCTCAAGGAGAACGATCATCGCTGAGAAATTGTCCGAAAGTACTAGCGGAATTGCTTTGCGGAAACGACACGCCGCTTTTGCTATCACTTCCCATCGGCGGGAAATGGCAAACCTGTGAATCGCCTGAAATAAAACGAGGGCCGCACCCGTCGCCGGGGTGCGGCCCTCGTCGTGCAATGAATTACCGGTGGCCGTGCGGGCGGTTCGGGCCGTGGCCGTGGTGCTGGCCGCGAACGTCCTTCGTCACCTTCAGGGCGACCCAGCCGCGCTTGAAGCCGCGCTGCACGCGGTCGCAGTCGAACCGGTCCCACTTGTCGTGGAACTGGCCGATGCGGCCGACCTTGAAGCACTGGCTCTGCGTGCGGTAGAAACCGACAAGGCGCTCGCCACGGGGGCTCTTGTGGTCGCTGGCCTGCGCGGCCGCGCCACCCTGGGCCGGGCCGGCGAGGGCGACGGCGGCGGGGGTAACGCCCATGGTCAGGCCGGCGGCCAGAGCCACACCGGTCATCGTGATCTTGCGCGTGACCTTATTCATGACAACTGCCTTTCTCTCTCATCAAGCGGTGCCTGATGGAGAGAATGTTAGGAGGCACGCTGCATTTTCTCCGTACAGAAACGCAACCACTAAAGAGTGAACGAGCAGTTTAAAAGATCATTTAGAATCGTCGCGCAGATACATATACCAGTATGAGGTGGCGACGAAGATGACGGCGCCGGCCAGCAGCCAGTTGCGCAGTGTGTCGTCCCAGCCGAGGCCGGGCACGCCGGCGAAGATCGCGGCCGGCAGGAAGAACATGCTGGCCACGACGTGGTCGAAGCCCATCGCCACGAACGCCATGATCGGGAAGAAGATCACCAGGATCTTGCCGGACAGCGTGTCGGCGGCGAGCGACATCCAGACGGCCAGGCACACCAGCCAGTTGCAGCCGACGGCACGCAGGAAGATCTGCCAGTTGCTCTCGTGCATCCCCTTGGCCTCGGCGATGCCGGCGAGCCGCTCGTAGGCCATGCCGCCGGAGGTTCCCGCGCCGGTGCCGACGTCGCCGATCACGCCGCTCTGCACGGCCAGGAAGTACGCGACGAACACCGCACGGCGATCGCCACGAGCCCGCCGAAGGCTATGTACGCACCGGCCAGAAACCCGCCGACCAGGGTCTTGTCCCACCTGAGCTCGGCCTTCTTGACGCCCTCAGCCCAGCCAGCCGGGGCGGATCAGGCCGGCCTCGTACGCGTAGACGACCAGCTGGGCGCGGTCCCGGGCCCCCAGTTTGATCATCGTGCGGCTGACGTGGGTCTTGGCAGTGGCCGGGCTGATCACCAGACGGCCCGCGATCTCGTCGTTGGACAGTCCCTCGGCGACCAGCACCAGCACTTCGCGCTCGCGGTCGGTGAGCTGGTCGAGGGCCACCGGCGGCGGCGCCTGCCGGCCGCGGCTGCCACCGGCGAACTCGCCGATCACGCGGCGCGTCACGCTCGGCGAGAGCAGCGCGTCGCCGGCCGCGACGGCACGGACCGCACGGATCAGCTCGACCGGCTCGGTGTCCTTGACCAGGAAGCCGGAGGCCCCCGAGCGGAGCGCCTCGAAGACGTACTCGTCAAGCTCGAAGGTCGTCAGAATGACCACCCGCACGTCGCTCAGGTCGGCCTCGGCCGCGATGCGCCTGGTCGCCTCCAGCCCGTCGACGCCCGGCATCCGGATGTCCATCAGCACGACGTCGGGCCGCGTCTGCTGGGCCAGCTTCACCGCCTCGAGCCCGTCGGCCGCCTCCCCCACGATCTGGATGTCCGGCTCCGCGTTGAGCAGCGCCCGAAATCCGGCCCGTACGAGCAGCTGGTCGTCCGCCAGCAACACCGAGATCATCTAGCACTCCTCCTTGGGCGTCGGCAGCAACACCGAAACGAGATAGCCCCCGTCGACGGGTCCGGCTTCCAGCTGCCCACCCAGACTCTCGGCCCGGGCCCGCATCCCCGCGATCCCGGTTCCGGCGTGCCCCTCCGCGGGCGCGCCCGGTGGCGAGGCATCGGTGCCGTCGTTACGGATGCCGAGGTGCAGGGTGGTCGGCAGATAGTCGACGTTGACGCGGGCCGCGGCGCCCGGGCCGGCGTGGCGGCGGACGTTGGTCAGGGCCTCCTGCACGATCCGGTACGCCGCGCGGTCCACCTCGGGCGGCAGGTCGCGTGGGTCGCCGGTCACCTTGGTCTCGACCGGCAGGCCGGCGTCGGCCGTCAGATCCTCCAGCCGGCTCAGGCCCAGTGCGGGCTGGCGCGGCGCGGCCTCGTCCTCGGTGCGCAGCACGCCCAGCACCGCGCGGACCTCCCGCAGAGCCTCCGCGCTGGCCGTCTTGATCGCCGTGAGCGCCTCGCGGGCCTGCTCCGGCTGGCGTTCCATCAGGTGCAGCCCGACCCCGGCCTGCACGTTGATCAGCGAGAGATGGTGGCCGAGCACGTCGTGCAGCTCGCGCGCGATCCGCAGCCGCTCCTCGGAGGCCTGCCGCTTCTCCTGCTCCTCACGGGCCCGCGCGCGTTCGGCCCGGACCTTCATGATCTCGGCCATGTGCTCGGCCCGCGACTTCGAGGCGCTGCCCAGGAAGACCATCAGCACCATGCCGACGGCCAGCAGCAGCGCCTCCCGCAGTCCGGGCCGCACGCCCGGGTCCAGTCCCAGACGATCGGCAAAGAAACCACAAATTAGGAGGTACGCCGCGTAAGCCGCCCCGCCCGACACGACGGCCGCCGTGAGCCGCCCGTTACGCGCGATCTGGAAGAGCGCCACCGCCGGCGCCACCGCATAGACCCAGCTCGGCTCGGCGAACGTCGCGAACCCGATCGACGCCGCCGCCGCGATCGCGAAGACGGTGACCGGACAGGCCCGCCGCCACAGCAGCGCGACCGGCCCCACCACCAGCAGGGTCCAGGCCCACGGCGTCAGCGGCAGAAAGACCCCGCCTTCGTCGGCCAGCCCGTTCCCGCCCAGCACGTGGAAGAGCACCCCGGCGATGACCGACTTCGGGCGGTGCTGGGCATCGGCGTGCGGGCGACCGGACACGTGCTTCCGTGGGCGTACACCTTGCGGTCGGGGTACTCCAGAAGTCGTACATCTGAAGCAGCTGATAACCCACAGGCCGCAGGAAAGATGCTCCGGCGGGCCGACGCCGCAGGCGGCGGGAACGCCGATTCTGGTGACACGGAAGCCCACTGAGGAGGAACCGTGGAAGCCAACAGCTGGTCCGGCACCAAGAGGATGCGGACCTCCGACAAGGAACGTGAGCAGGTCGCCGAGATCCTGCGGGCCGCGATGGCCGAGGGACGACTCGACCTGACCGAGGGAGAGCAGCGGCTGGCCGCCTGCTACGCGGCGACGTACCGGGACGAGCTCACTCCGCTGACGGCCGATCTGCCCGGTAACGGACTGTGGGCACTCGCCGAGTCACCCGAGGTGAAGAAGGCGACACGCCGGGGCCTGCGGCGGCATTTCAACATCGTCGTGTCGGTCGCGATGATCCTGACCGGTTTGTGGATCATCTCGGGGGCGCACTTCTTCTGGCCCGCGATCCCGCTCGCCTTCCTGGTCATGGGCCTCATCCGGCACGCTCGATGGGGCCGCTACGCCTACGCCCAGCGGGTGGCGCCGTGGAACGCGCCCGGCTATTCGGGGCACCAGCGCTTCCACAGTGGCCATCGAGGTTGTTGATCTTCCCTCCCCGCTCTGCCAGAGTTACCCGGCTCTGTGGGGAGGGACAACACAACATGATGGGTCCGTCGCACGCCCTTTCGGGCGCGGCCGCCTGGCTCGCCGGCAGTTGGGCACTCGACCAGTTCGCCGGGTACGAGCAGTCACCGCTGGCCGTGGGCGTCGGCACGCTCGTCTGCGCGGGCGGTGCTCTGCTGCCCGACCTCGACCTGTCCGGCAAGGTCACCCGCAACCAGGGTGGCGCCACGGTCGCGCGGACGTTCGGCGTGTTCTCGCTGTTCGCGGCCGAGGTGATCGAGAAGGTGTCGCTCGGCGTCTACACGGCGACCCGGCTCAGCAAGGATCCGCGCCGCAACAACGGGCACCGCACCTTCACCCACACGCTGCCGTTCGCGGCCCTGGTCGGCTGGGGCACGACGGCGCTGGCCACCAACTACGGCAAGTGGGCGGTGGTCGGGATCGTGTTCTTCATGGCCGGCCTGGCGCTGCGCGGCCTGTTCGACGAGTGGGCCGAGCGTGCCGGCTGGGTGATCGTGACCCTCTGCTCGGCCGCGATCGCCTGGTTCACGGCGGCCAATCTGCCCGGCGACCGCGGCTATCCGTTACTGGGGTTCGCGGTCGCGGTCGGCTGCGTCGTGCATTTGCTGGGCGACATCATCACGTCGGCCGGCGTGCCGATCCTGTGGCCGATACCGACCGGGCGCAAACTGTGGCGGATGGTCGGCGTCCCGAACGGCATGGCGGTCAAGGTCGGCGGCAAGGTCGAGACGATCGTTCTCCGCACGGCCTTCGTGATCATCTCGATCGTGTCGATCGCCGGCATCTTCGCGCCTTCCCTTTTGCACCAGCTCGAACTGGACACTTGGGCCGACCGCGGCTGATTCATTGACAGGCGTCGCTGCGGCTCGGATTGTCGAGCCATGCGGGCTCGCCTGATTCTCCTCGTCGTAGCAGCGGTTCTGGCCGGTTTCGCGGCGCCGGCCTCGGCCGCCCGGACGTCGTTGCGCGCGGCCGATCCGAGCGTCATCCGGGTCGGCACGACCTACGTCGGCGTGCAGTCCACGGGTGGCGGCATCGCCGTACGCCAAGGATCGTCGCCCGAGGCAGTGGCCACCGCATCAGCGCGCACGGTCTGGAGCGACACCCGCAACCTCGGCGAGGTGTGGGCGCCGGAGATCGTGCTGGACGGCGGCCGTTATTACATCCACTTCTCGGCCGGGCGCGGTTCGGCCCATCGGATGTACGTCATCAGCTCGGCCTCCGCCGCCACCGGCTACGGCGCCGAGACGCAGGTGGCGCTGCCGGACAACAAATGGGCCATCGACGGCAGCATGTTCGTCCACAACGGGCAGCGCTGGTTCGTGTGGTCCGGCTGGGCCGGCGACACGAACGTCGAGCAGAACATCTACATAGCAAAGATGACTAGTCCGTACGCGGCCACGGGCGCCCGCTTCATCATCTCGCAGCCGCGTGAGGGCTGGGAACGCGTCGTCGGCAACCCGTTCATCAACGAGGGCCCGGAGCCGATCCGCGACCCCAACGGCCAACTGCACATCGTCTACTCCGCCAACGGCAGCTGGAGCGACCAGTACTGCCTGGCCGACCTGCGACTGCGCGCCGGCGGCGACCCCACATACGTCTGGGACTGGTACAAGTCCAACGGCTGCCTGTTCGGCTCGAACCGGGCCACGATGATGCCCGGCTGGGACCCCACGCTCAACGTCAACGGCCCCGGCCACCACACGTTCGTCCTGCTGAACGGCGACATCGCCACCAGCCCACCGGCCGGCCCCCGCTTCCCGTTCGTCTACCACGCGGTCGCGAAGGGCACGCCGTACGCCTGGGAGAACCGCTACTGGTACACCGGCACTTTCGTCTGGTGGGGCAACACCACATACTCACGCGCGAACGTCCCCGGCCCCACCTCGGACACCGGCTTCAGCCTGAAGTTCTTCGAGTAACCGCGCCCTACCGCTCGCGCCGCAACACCGTGTCCGCAAGCTCGTAGTTGTGACCTTCCCAATGCACCGTCTGACCGGTCAGCAGATGTTCGGCCAGCACCCGAGCCGACAGTGCGAACCGCGGCTCATGAAGCGCCTCGACGAGATCGTCATGCCAGCCGGAGGCTCGAATCTGATCCGTCCCGGCGTCCCGGTATTCCGAAGGGCTGAAGGTGAGACCCGGATATCGATCCCCAAGATGTTCATTGGATTCACCGGGTACGGCCAGGACCGACCGGCGGACGATGACGAACATTGCCGCCGCGCCGGCCTCGACATCTTCGGGAGCATGCAGAACGCATACCTCCATGAAGCGCATGCTGATCGCCGAAAGCCGGCGTTCAGTGGTCGATGGCAGACACGACATGGTCCAGAAGTCGCGTTCCGTCGCCTCGACATCATCGACCGCCGCCGCGAGATAAGCCCGGTGCGCTGCTGCGACAGGGCGCAGAAATCTGGTCGACGCCAACTTCTCGAAAGCCTGCCGTTTGCCCGCATGAGCTCGCATGAAAGCTTCGTCGCGCTGCATCTCCGGCCTTTTGCCCATCACGACCCCCCGAGCCCCGCGTTCATTGAGCAGACTAACGGGCGAGGTGCCACCAGACCTGGGACCTGCAAACCATCCAGGCGCCATTGGAAACGCTCGGCACCGGGGCATGCCCCCGTGGGAGAATGCGGCGTGCGCGGCACGATTGATGCCGACCAGGTGCCGAACCTCTACGTCCTCGGAACGTCCCCGGCCCGGCATGGTTCTTCGAGTGAGTGTACGAGCGTGGCCGCGACGATCGCATGACCGCGCGCGTTGATGTGCAGTCCGTCGGCGCCCAGCACGCGCTGGTCCGGGTGCGCACCGAAATTGATGTGGAGGCCGCCGTGATCGCGGACGGCGCGCTCGGTCAGCTCGCTCAGAGTGCGCAGCCGGCCGGCCGCCTCGGCGCCCAGGGTGCCGGAAAGGTCGAAACAGCCGAAAGTCACCACCAGCGCGCCGGCCCGGCTGAGAGCCGCGATCATCGCCACGAGGTCCGCCTCGACCGCACCCGATGAGAAGGATCGCCGGACGGCGTCGTTGGCGCCAGCCGCGAGAATCGCCAGATTCGGGCGGAACGCCAGCGCCGGGCCCAGCTGCCCGGCCCTGATCTCGGCGGCCAGGGCGCCGTGCACACCGAGGTTGAGGTATTCGGCCGGTGCCAGGGCCAGCGTCAGCGTCTCGGCCCAGGTCTGTGTCGGAAAGCCGTCGACCGGGTCACCCCGGTGGACGGCGATGCTGTCGCCCAGCACGGCGATGCGGTGCCAGGCCTTGTCTTCGGTCATGCGCGGACGCTAAGCGACCGGCCTTGAAGCTTTCTCGCACGTCCTACAGTCCACAGCGTGACCGAAGTCCGGTTGCGATTGCTGGGAGCGGTGGAGCTGCGCGTCGACGGGACGGACGTGCCGCTCGGACCGGCGCGCCAGCGTACGGTCCTGGCCGCCCTCGCGGTGGACGCCGGCCGGCCCGTGCAGATCGACACGATCGTCGACCGGGTGTGGGGTCTCTCGCCGCCGGAGCAGGTGCGCGGCGTCCTGTACAGCTATGTGAACCGGCTGCGGGGAGCGTTACGCGTGGCCCGCGACCGGGCGGTGCTGGCCCGGCGTTCCGGCGGGTACGCCCTCGACATCGACCCGTCGTGCGTCGACCTGCTCCTCTTCGACCGGCTGGCCCGCGGCGGTTCCGCCTCCGAGCTCGACGCGGCGCTCGCCCTCTGGCACGGACCGGCCCTGGCCGGCCTCACCGGCGAGTGGGTGTCGCGCACCCGCGACCTGCTCACGCACCGGCGGCTGGAGACGACGGCCGGCTGGGCGCGGGCCCAGCTCGCCGCCGGCCGGGCCGAAGCGGTGATCGACGTGCTGCGGCCGTTGGCCGGGAAGCACCCGCTGGTCGAGCCCCTGGCCGCGCTCCTCATCGAGGCGCTGCACCGGCAGGGCCGCGGCGCCGAGGCCCTCGACCGGTGGGCCGCCGTGCGGCGGCACCTCGTCGCCGAGCTGGGCACCGAGCCCGGGCCGGAGCTGCGGGCGCTGCACCGGACCCTGCTGCGCCCGGCCCCCTCCACGCCGAACTCCCTGCCGGCCGACACCGCCGCGTTCACCGGCCGGCGCCCCGAGGTCGACCGTCTCCTGCATTGCGGCCCAGGTGTCCAGGCCGTCGCCGGCATGCCCGGGGTGGGCAAGACCGCGCTGGCGGTGCACGTGGCACACCGGTTGCGGGGTGCCTTCCCCGACGGACAGCTCTACGTCAACCTGCACGGCCACACCGCCGGCCGCGACGCCGCCGGCCCCACCGATGTGCTGGCCACCCTGCTCATCGCGGACGGACTCGACCCGCGGCGGCTACCGTCCGGCCTGGAGGCCCGCTCGGCGCTGTGGCGGGCGCGGATGGCCGAACGGCGCACTGTGATCGTGCTCGACGACGCAGCCGGCAGTGATCAGGTGATACCGCTGCTGCCGGCCGGCTCGACCTGCCTGGTGCTGATCACCAGCCGGCGCTTCCTGGGCGACCTGCCCGGCGACGCCGTACCCGTGTCGCTGGACGTGCTCACCGCCGACGAGGCCGGCACGATGTTCCGCCGGCTCGCGCCCGCCCGGCCGGACGACCCCGCCGAGCTGGTGGCCGCGTGCGGCCACCTTCCGCTGGCGGTCGCCCTGCTGGCCCGGCTGCTGCGACGGCATCCCGGCTGGACGGTGGCCGACCTGCTCCGCGAGACCCACGAGCGGCTCCTCGACGCCACGGCCGAGCACGCCAGCATCGCCGCCGCCTTCGACCTGTCGTACCGTCACCTGCCGGCCACCCGGCAGCGCCTCTTCCGCCTGCTCGCCCGGCACCCGGGCACCGATTTCGAGCCGTACGCCGTCGCCGCCCTGGCCGAGCTGCCGGTCGCCGCGGCGCTGGCCGAGCTGGACGCTCTGCACGCCGACAACCTGCTCACCGAGATGGGCCGGCGCCGGTACACGATGCATGACCTGATCCGCTCGTACGGACAGAGGCTGGCCGAGCCCGACGCCGCGGCCCTCGGCCGCCTGCTCGACTTCTACGCGGCGACCGCGAACGCCGCCGACGCGCGCCTCGCCCGGCTGACCCGGCCCGGGCCGCCGCCCGCGCCCCTCCCCGAGGATCTCGATCCGCTGGCCTGGTTGCGGGCGGAGAGAGCCAACCTGACCGCCTGCCTGGCGGTGGCCGAAAAGCCCGGACAGATCGTGTCCCTCACGGCCGGGATGGCCGAGCTGCTGCGGCGGGACGGGCCGTGGAGCGAGGCGCTGACCCGGCACGCCGCCGCGGTGGCCGTCGCGTCCGGCCTGGAGCGGGCCAATGCGCTGGTCGATCTGGCCACCGTCCGCCGGCTGACCGGCGACTATCCCGGCGCCGTCCGGGACGCCCGCGAGGCGCTATCCGGCTACGGCTCGATGGGTGACCGGCTCGGCGGGGCCAACGCGCTGACCGTGCTCGCCAAGGCGTTGTCGCGGGAGGCCGGATATCTCGAGTCGATGCCGGTCATCGCGCGGGCTCTCGGCGCCTACCGCACGCTCGGCGACCGGCACGGCGAGGCCGGCGCCCTGGTCGAGCTGGCGATCGCCCGCGGTATGACCTCCGACTTCCACGGCGCGCGGCAGCTTCTGGGCCAAGCCCTCGCCCGCTACCGATCGCTGGGTGACCGGCCCGGCGAGGCCTACGCCCTGCGCATCCTGGGCGTCGCGCACGGCCGGGTCGGCGACTTCACCGGCGCCCGGCAGCTTCTGACCGAAGCCCTGGAGCTCTACCGCCGGCTGGGCGCCCGCCTCGGCGAGGCGCTCACCCGCAACGACCTGGGCCGGGTGGTCGCCGGCCTCGGCGACTACCCGGCGGCCGTCGGCGCGCTGCGCGCGGCCCTGACCAGCCACCGCCGCCTCGATCACCGGATGGGCGAGTCGACCGCCCTGCTCTACCTGGGCGCGGCCCTGCGCCGCTCCGGCGACCCGGCCGGCGCCGCGACCGCTCTGCGGGAGGCCCTGGCCATCGACCGCGAGATCCACAACCGGAGCGGCGAGGCCATGGTCCTCAACGAGCTGGGCGCCCTGCACCGCCTCACCGGCGACGCCGGCCGTGCGCGGACCGCCCATCGGGAGGCCCTGGCCGTGGCCGGTCAGGTGCACAGTCCTTTCGACCGGGCCCTCGCCCTGGCCGGTCTCGGCCAGTGCGACGTGGCCGGTGGCCGTGCTCCGGAGGGCGCCGCCCAGCTCCGCACCGCGCTGCGCATCCTCCGTCGCATAGACGCCGCCGAGGCGGCGGAGGTGGCGGCCGACCTCGAGGCGCTGCTCCGGGAGGCTCGCAAGAATTAGTCAAGGTGGCCGTCCCACGCTGCGGCCATGACTACTCCGTACGCCCACGGGACCTCGGCCCAGCCGCTGCTGGACGACACCATCGGCGCCCGGCTCCGGCACACCGCCGACCGGTTCGCCGAGCACGACGCGCTGGTGGACGTGCCGACCGGCACCCGGTGGACCTACCGGGAGCTCGACGACCGGATCGACCTGGTGGCCCGCGCGCTGCTCGGCATGGGCATCACCAAAGGCGACCGCGTCGGCATCTGGGCCACCAATCGCCCCGAATGGGTGCTGGTGCAATACGCGACCGCCCGCATCGGGGCGATCCTCGTCAACATCAACCCCTCCTATCGTACGGACGAACTGCGTTACGCCCTCAGGCAGTCCGAAGTGGTTCTGATGATCGCCGAGGAGGCGTTCCGGTCGTCCAACTACCGCGCGATGATCAGCGAAGCCCGGCCGGACTGCCCCGCGCCGGCCACTGTGATCTTCCTGGGCTACTTCGTGGCCCGGCGGCGCGTTCGACGCGCGCGCGACCCTGGCCGCGGTCGAGCGTGAGCGGTGCACCGCGCTCTACGGCGTGCCCGCCATGTTCATCGCCGAGCTGGCCGAGCCCGGCTTCGGCGACTTCGACCTGTCCAGCCTGCGCACCGGCGTCATGGCCGGGTCGCCCTGCCCGGTGGAGGTGATGAAACGGGTCGTCGCCGACATGGGAATGACCGAGGTGACCATCTGCTACGGCTTGACCGAGACGTCACCGGTGGCCACGCAGAGCCGTCCCGAGGACGACCTGGGCCGGCGGGTGACCACGGTCGGGACGCCGCTGCCCCATGTCGAGGTGAAGATAACTGGAACATGCCCGAGCGCACCGCCGAGGTGATCGACACGTCCCGCTGGATGCATGCCGGTGATCTGGCCGTGATGAACCCGGACGGCTACATCAACATCGTCGGCCGCATCAAGGACGTGGTGATCCGCGGCGGCGAGAACGTCTACCCCACCGAGGTCGAGGAGTTCCTGCGCACCCACCCCGGCATCGCCGACGTCCAGGTGATCGGCGTCCCCGACGACCGCTACGGCGAGCAGGTCATGGCCTGGGTCATCCCTCGCCCCGGCGCCGAGCCACCGACCGCGGCGACGCTGCGCGACTTCTGCGCTGGCCGCCTCGCCACCTACAAGATCCCGCGGTATGTGAAGACGGTAGACGCCTTCCCCCTCACGGTGACCCGGAAGGCCGCGATGCGGGAGCGCTCGATCCGCGAACTGAGCCTGGAGGCCGCCGCGATCGTCAGCACGGCCTGACTTCCTCACTGCTCCTCACCGGCCGCACCCTCCATCCCGCCACCGGCGGTGGCCGGCTCCTTCGCCCCGCCACCGACGGCGGGCGGAGGCGGCATTCCGGCGAGAAGAGCGACGATCTTGACGCCGGCCGGGGAAGACTGGCGGAGCACGCGAAGACCGTACATCTGGCGCTGTCGCTCCAAGATTTGCTCGTGGCGGTAACGTGCGCGCTCGCCCCGGAGGTGCAGGGCGTATCTGACCACGCCGCTGGCATGCCAGGCTTGACGATCGCCATCGTGGACGGTCACGCGGTCTTCCGTACGGCCGTGGCCGCCTACCTGGAGAGCAAGGGCATCGAGGTCGCCGTCAATGTGGCCACCGGCGACGAACTGCTCGCCGGGATGCGGGCGCATCCGGTCGACATCGCGGTCGTCGACGTGCGCCTGACCCCGGACAGCGACGAGGGCGGCATCGAGCTCGCCCGCACGGTCAAGCGCGAGTTCCCCGAGGCCGCCATCCTCATCCTGTCCGCCTACACGGCCACCGACCAGGCCATCAGGCTGATCAGCGATTTCGAGCAGAGCATCGGCTACCTGCGGAAGGACGAGGTCGACGTCGACGACCTGGGCGTGCAGCTGACCCGCCTGGTCGCCGGACAACAGGTCCTCGGCCGCTCCTTCGTGGACCGTTTGCTGCGGCCGACGATTCGCGAGAGCGCCCTGACCTCCCTCACCCGGCAGGAACGCGAGGTCTTGCGGCTGATCGCCCAGGGCTACTCCAACGCGGGCATCGGCGGCGCCCTGTCCCTGGCCGAACGCACCGTCGAGGACCACGTCCGCCGCATCTTCACCAAGCTGAACATCACCAGCGAGGGCGCCGCACCCACCAACAAGCGGGTCCTGGCCGTCCTGACCTGGCTACGCGAGAACTCCCCCGACTGATTCCTCCTCGGATCTTGGACTCGCCCTCACCAAGGGCTTCGCCGGGGCGGAGACTGCCCCCAGAAGCGGAGGGCTCCCGCCTGCCTGACCGAGCCTGGGAGCACTCATGGTGGATCAGAACGTACCGGCTCCGTCCCGGCTGACCGGTGCCGCGTTGTGGGCCGCGCTCTTCGCCATCGTGCTCTGGGTGGTCTTCGCGGTCATCCCGCTGTTCCGGGGCGGCCGGACCGAGACCGAGCGGACGCGGCTGAGGCCAAGCAGGAGGCCGTCGCGGCGAAGGCGGACGCCGACACGCAGCGCGAGGCGGCGACGAAGGGTGTCGCGCTGGCCACGATGGTCATGGCCGACGGCGCTGATCCGCCGACCGGCGAGACCGGCGGCCTCGAGCGCATGGGCGCGGACCGCGGGGGCGGGGCCGAGTCGGCGGAGGTCGTCCGCAAGAGGCATGCGGAGCTGGCGCGGACATTGTTCGGGGATCTGGTCGACTGGGGGATCAGGGCAGCAGACGGATCACGGCCGCGGGGCAGCGGTCCACCGCCTGCTGGACCGCGTCCTGTTCCGAGTCGGGTGGGGAGTCGGTCAGCAGGATGACTATGGCCTCGTCGGCGTCCTGGTCGAAGACCGAGGGGGCCGTCATCGCGCAATTGCCCGCGCCTATGCAGTGGTCGCGGTCGACGGCCACCTTCATGTCCAGGCCACCGGGAGCTCGGCCGGGCCCCGCACCACCGAGTCCTTCTTCCACTCGACCTCGTTCAGCGGCACCGCCACGCGCAGGGTCGGCACCCGGGTGGCCAGGGCGCGCAGGACCGTGGTCAGTTCCATGCGGGCGATCTGCTGGCCCACGCAGGCGTGGGCGCCGTGGCCGAAGCCCAGGTGGGCGCCGGGCTTGCGGGTGATGTCGAAGTCGTCGGCGTCGGCGTGCAGGGCCATGTCGCGGTTGCCGGACTGGACGGCCACCACCACGTAGTCGCCGGCCCTGATCGGCTGGCCGTTCACCTCCGTGTCCTCGGTGGCCTGGCGCAGCAGGCCCGTGCCGACCGCCAGGTAGCGCACCAGTTCCTCGGTGGCCGACGCGGCCGTCGACGGGTCGGCGACCAGCTTCTCCCACTCGCCGGGGATGTTCAGAAGGGCCAGGAGACCGTACGTGATCATGGAGGCTGTGGTGTCGAAGCCGGCGATCAGCAGGGCCGCGTTCATCTCGGTGAGCTCGGTGTCGGTCAGCGGGCGGTCGCTGTCGGCGCTGTGCTCGATCATGCGGCTGAGCACGTCGTCGCCGGGCTGGGCGCGGCGGGTGGCGACCGCCTCGTACAGATAGGTGTAGAGCGGGGTCAGCGCCTCGCGCAGCTGGTCCGCTTTCGTCGAGGTGTCGAACAGGGCCATCGCCGCCTCGTGCAACAGGTGGCGTTGCGACGAGGGCACCCCGATCAGTTCGGCGATCACCGAGGTGGTGATGGCGGTGGAGAACTGGCTGTGCAGGGGGTACGGCTGGGGCGAGGCCAGCATGCGGGTGATGGCCTCGTCGGTGATCCGCTCGACCATCGGGCGCAGCTCGGCCAGGCGGCGCGCGTGTGTCACCTGCGGGGCGAAGTTGCGGCGGATCCGCACGTGTTCCGGGCCGTCCATGCGGGTGAAGTTGTCGATCGGGCTTTCCGGGCCGTACGACGAGAGCACGTGCGCGGCCAGGCCGGGCCGGGTCGAGAAGCGGCGGCCGTCGCCGAGCACCTCGCGCACCCCGGCGTAGTCGGAGATCAGCCAGGCGTCGAGGCCGGTCGGGCAGGACACCCGGATCATCGTGGCGCCGGCGCGCAGCTCCGCGTACTCGGGCGGCGGATCGAAGGGCCGTTCGTCCTCGGCCGGCATCGGCATGGCGGGCAGTGACATCCCCGTACCTCCCCGTGAGATTTACGCCGCCGACCCTACTAAACATCTACGTTGATCGATACGAGGAAATAGAAGCCGTGCGAACTGTGGAGGTCACCGCGCCCGGTGGGACGCGGTGGGAGGTGCGGGTGGTGTGGGAGCCGCGGTGGCGGGTGATGGCCCGGCGTTTCGGCGGGTGGCGCGCCAAGCGGCGCAAGGACATCGGGCCCGGCGACGCGCTGAGCGGCGGGGCCGAGGTGAGCAGCGAGGTCAGCAGCAGCGGCGGGAACTTCAACGACGAGTTCGTGATCATCGCGATCGTGTTCTTCGCGTTCGTGCTGGCCGCGGTCCTGTTCTGGTGGGTGCTGCTGCCGCTGCTGCTGATCGTCCTGGACGCGCTGATCATCCTGATCCTGCTGGCCGCCTCGATGGTGGCCCGGGTGCTGTTCCGGCGGCCGTGGATCGTGCGGGCCACGTCCGCCACCGGCGAGACCACCGAGGTCGAGGTGGTCGGCTGGCGGGCCGCCCTCCGGCGCCGGGACGCGATGGCCGACGAGCTGCGGCAGCCCCGGTAGGGTCGGAAGCGAGGAACGACCATGGCGTGAGGGGTAAAGCGTTGCCTACGCAGATCACTGTGGCCCGGGCCGAGCCGGGGCTGCTTCCGCATTTTCCCGATGTCGTGCGACTGGCCGACGGGCGGCTGCTGGCGGCCTGGCGGGAGAGCACCGGCCACGTGAAGGCGGACGGCCGGATCCGCCTCGCGGAGAGTAATGACAACGGCAAGACCTGGAGTGAGCCGCGTACGGCGGTGGACGGCCCCTTCGACGACCGCGATCCCAAGCTGGTCGTGCTGAGGGACGGCACGGTGCTGCTCAGCTACTTCGTGATCGAGTGGACCGAGCCCTGGCACACCACCCACGGCACCTGGGTCCACCGCAGCACCGACAACGGCGAGACCTGGGGTGAGCCGATCCTCGTCGGCACGGCCATGGCTTTGCCGGAACAGGAGCGCCGGGCCTCGAAGACCTTCTCGGCCTCGCACGGCGCGGCGGCCGAGCTCCCCAGCGGCGATCTTCTTTTCCCGCTGTACGGGCGGCTGCCCGGCGAGGCGTGGATGCGGGCGACCGTGGTGCGCAGCACCGACGGCGGGCGCACCTGGCCGGCCGAGAGCGAGGTGCTGCTGGCGGCGGCCGACGGCGTGCACTTCCAGGAGCCGACGCTGACGGTGCTCGACGACCGCGTGATCGTGCTGATCCGCACGACCGTGGGGCACGCCTACATCGCCGAGTCCACCGACGACGGGCACACGTGGAGCATCGCCCAGCCGACCGACATGCCCGCCTCGTCGCATCACGCTCTGCGGTTGAGCACGGGGGAGGTCCTGGTGACGTACGGTGACCTCAAGCCCCGGTTCTCCGAGCATCGCGACACGGTGGGCCGCCTCGTGCGGGAGCCCGAGAAGGGCTGGGACGGGTACGGCGATGTGCAGCTGTACGACTCCGGTCACTCCGACCAGGCGAACCCGTCGAGTGTGGAGCTCGAGCCGGGCAAGTTCCTGACCCTGGGCTTCGACGTGCGGGCGGCGACCGTCGTGGCGATCTTCACCGAGACGGGTGACTACCCGCAGTAGAGCGCGTCAGTAGCGAACGTCCGCGGGCTTGTCCGACAGGGGCAGGCCCGCGGCTTGCCAGGCCTCGAAACCGCCGATCAGGTCGGTCGCCCGCCACAGGCCCAGGGCTTGCAGGCTCGCCGCGGCCAGGCTCGAGCTGTAGCCCTGACGGCAGACCACGATGATCTGCACGTCGTGGTCGGTGGCCTCGGGAATCCGATGCGGCGACGTCGGATCGAGGCGCCACTCCATCACGGTCCGGTCGATGACGATCGCGCCCGGCAGGTCGCCCTGCTCGGCGCGCTGCGGATCCGTGCGCGTGTCGATCAGCAGCGCGCCGTTGAGAACAGCGGCCTGAGTCTCGTGCGGGTCCAGGCGGAGAAGGCCCTCGCGGGCCTTCTCCAGCAGCGTCTCGATGCCGGCCGTCATGCGACGATCATGCCGGTTCCGGGCGCGAGTCGCAGAGGAAGAGCCTCACTCGATTTCGTACGCCAGGTTCGGCCGCAGCCAGCGTTCCACTTCGTCGACGCTCATGCCGCGGCGGGACGCGTAGTCGGTGATCTGGTCCTTGCCGAGCCGGCCCACGGTGAAGTAGCGCGAGTCGGGGTGGGCGAAGATGAGGCCGCTGACCGCGGCGGCCGGGGTCAGCGCGTACGACTCCGTCAGGCCCACGCCGATCTCCCGCGTCCCCAGCAGGTCGAAGAGGTCCTTCTTCTCGCTGTGGTCGGGGCTGGCCGGATATCCCAGCGCCGGCCGGATGCCCCGGAAGCGCTCGGCGTGCAGGTCTTCCAGCTTCGGCTGCGAGCCGGGCTCGAACCACTCGCGGCGGACCTGCAGGTGCAGATATTCGGCGAACGCCTCGGCCAGCCGGTCGGCCAGCGCCTTGACCATGATGGCCCGGTAGTCGTCGTTCTCCGCCTCGTACTTGGCCGCGAGGTCCTCGGCGCCGTGGATGGCCACCGCGAAGCCACCCAGGTGATCGCTGGAAGGGGCGATGTAGTCGGCCAGCGAGCGGTTGGCGCGGCCCTCCGGCTTCTGGGTCTGCTGGCGCAGCATCGGGAACTTGACGCCGTTGGCGAGCACGATGTCGTCGCCGTCGCTGTGCGCCGGCCAGAACGCGTACCGGCCCCGGGCCTGGAACGAGCCGTCCGCGATGATCTTGTCGAGGAGGGTGTTGGCGTCGTCGAACAGCTCACGGGCGACCGGCTGCTCCAGGATGGCCGGGTATTTGCCCTTGAGCTCCCAGGCCAGGAACAGGAACTGCCAGTCGATCATCTCGCGCAGCTGGGCGATCGTCGGCTGCACGTCGCGCACACCGGTGAAGGCCGGCGTCGGCAGGTCGCTGAAGTCGACCTGCTCGCGGTTGGCCCGGGCCTGATCGAGGGTGAGCAGCGGCTGCGCGTGCCGGTTGGCGTGCTGCTCGCGCAGCCGCTCCTGGTCGGCCCGGTTGGCCACGTCGAGCTTCTCGGCCCGGTCGGGGTCGAGCAGGTCGGAGACCACGCCGACGACCCGCGACGCGTCGAGGACGTGCACAGTGGAGGCCTCGTAGGCGGGCGCGATGCGGACGGCCGTGTGCTGCTTGGACGTCGTCGCCCCACCGATGAGCAGGGGCAGTTTGAGGCCGCGGCGCTGCATCTCGGCGCCGACCGCGACCATCTCGTCGAGCGACGGGGTGATCAGGCCGGACAGGCCGATGACGTCGGCGCCCTCGGCCACGGCGGTGTCGAGGATCTTCGCGGCCGGGACCATGACCCCGAGGTCGATCACCTCGTAGTTGTTGCAGCCGAGCACGACGCCGACGATGTTCTTGCCGATGTCGTGCACGTCGCCCTTGACCGTGGCCAGCACGACCTTGCCCTGGCCGCGACTGACCTCGGCCCGGCCCTCGAGGCGGGCCTGCTCCTTCTCGGCCTCCATGTACGGCTCGAGGTAGGCCACCGAGCGCTTCATGACGCGGGCGCTCTTGACCACCTGGGGCAGGAACATCTTGCCCGAGCCGAACAGGTCGCCGACGACCTTCATCCCGTCCATCAGCGGGCCCTCGATCACCTCGAGCGGCCGCTTCTTTTCGAGTCGGGCTTCCTCGGTGTCCTCCTCGATGTAGTCGACGATGCCGTGGACCAGGGCGTACGACAGCCGCTCGGCGACCGGGGCCTCGCGCCAGGACAGGTCGACCTCGCGCTGCTTGCCCTTGCCGGTGACCGTGGAGGCGAAGGTGACCAGCCGGTCGGTGGCGTCGGGACGGCGGTCGAAGAGCACGTCCTCGACCAGCTCCAGCAGGTCGGCCGGGATGTCCTGGTAGACGGCGAGCTGACCGGCGTTGACGATGCCCATGTCGAGGCCGGCCCGGACCGCGTGGAACAGGAAGGCCGAGTGCATGGCCTCGCGGACCACGTCGTTGCCGCGGAACGAGAACGACAGGTTGGAGATGCCGCCGCTGGTGCGGGCGCCCGGGCAACGCTCTTTGATCAGCGGGAGGGCCTCGATGAACGCCTTGGCGTAGCCGTTGTGCTCGGAGATGCCCGTCGCGACCGCGAGGACGTTCGGGTCGAAGATGATGTCGTCCGGCGCGAACCCGGCCACGTTCACCAGCAGGTCGTACGCCCGCCCGCAGATCTCGACCTTGCGATCGCGGGTGTCGGCCTGGCCCTCCTCGTCGAAGGCCATGACCACCACGCCCGCGCCGAAGTCACGGATCTTGCGGGCCTGGGCGAGGAAGGCCTCCTCGCCCTCCTTGAGGCTGATCGAGTTGACCACGCCCTTGCCCTGCACGCACTTGAGGCCGGCCTCGAGCACGCTCCACTTGGAGCTGTCGATCATGACCGGGATGCGGGCCACCTCGGGCTCGGTGGCGATCAGGTTGAGGAAGGTGGTCATCGCCTGCTCGCTGTCGAGCAGGTCGGCGTCCATGTTCACGTCGAGCAGGTTGGCGCCACCGCGCACCTGGTCGAGGGCCACGTCGACCGCGCCCTGGTAGTTGTCGGCCTCGATGAGCCGGCGGAACTTGGCCGAGCCGGTGACGTTGGTCCGCTCGCCGATCATGACGAAGCCGGTGTCGGGGCCGATCGCGAACGGCTCCAGGCCGCTGAACCGGGTCGTCTCGGCCGGCGGGTTGATCACGCGCGGTGTCGCGCCGCGGGCCGCGAGAGCGATCTGCCCGATATGCGCCGGAGTCGTCCCGCAACAGCCGCCGACGATGTTGACGAGGCCGTCGTCGATGAAGCCCTTCACCAGGGCGGCGGTCTCCGCGGGCTGCTCGTCGTAGCCGCCGAACGCGTTGGGCAGGCCGGCGTTCGGGTGGGAGGCGACGTAGACGTTGGAGAAGCGGGCCAGATCGGTCACGTGCGGGCGCATCTCGGTCGCGCCGAGCGAACAGTTCACGCCCACGACCAGCGGCTCGGCCCGCTCGATGGAACGCCAGAACGCCTCGACGGTCTGGCCGCTGAGCGTGCGCCCGGACAGGTCGACGATCGTCACCGAGATCCACAGCGGGAGGTCGGGCGCGACCTCCCGGGCGGCCGCGATGGCCGCCTTGGCGTTGAGCGTGTCGAAGATCGTCTCGATCAGCAGCAGGTCGACGCCGCCCTCGGCCAGGGCCGCGATCTGCTCCGCGTACGCCGCCTTGACCTGGTCGAACGTGACCGCGCGGTAGGACGGGTCGTCGACCTTGGGCGACAGCGACAGCGTGACGTTGAGCGGGCCGACCGAGCCGGCCACGAACCGGGTGCCCCCGGCCTCGTCGGCCGCCTGCCGGGCGAGCCGCGCGGCCTGGACGTTCATGTCGTGCACCAGATGCTCCAGGCCGTAGTCGGCCTGGGCGATGCTGGTCGCGGTGAACGTGTTGGTCGTGGTGATGTCGGCGCCGGCCGCCAGATATTGCCGGTGGACGTCGAGGATCACGTCGGGCCGGGTCAGGATCAGCAGGTCGGGGTCGCCCGTCACGTCCTGCGGGTGATCGGCCGGGATCATGTCGCCGCGGTAGTCGTCCGGTGTCAGCCCGGCGCCCTGCAGCATCGTGCCCCAGGCGCCGTCGAGCACCAGGATCCGCTCGCCGAGCAGACGCTTGAGCTCCGCGACGCGCTCTTTTCTTTCCACACCGACCACCTCCGTGGTTACAACGGAGGCGCCCTTGGTCGGATTGCACCGAGCGAGCGTGGCGGGGATCACTCCCCGTTGCAGCGCCTCTCGCTTCGGACCACCCAAGTTACCGCAATCTCATTTCGCGTCGGCGTATGCGCCAACTGTTGAGACATCGAGCGGGAAGCGCACCGTTGTGTCCCCGAAAAGCATCCTGCCCGCCTTGGCGGCGCTGTCGTGCACGGCGGCGACCACCTGCTCCGCCTCGTCGGCGGGGCAGTGGACGACAACTTCATCGTGCACGAAAAGCACGAGCTCGGCCCGGGTTCCCTCCAAAGCCGTACGCAGTGTGGCCAGCAACACCAGCGCCCACTCGGCCGCCGTGGCCTGCACGACGAAGTTGCGCGTGAAGCGCCCGCGCGCCCGCCCGGACGCCCCGCCCAGCGGCTGCTCGGTCTCGGGCGGGTCCAGCCCGGCGTCGTCGCCCCAGGTGGCGGACGAGGGCGGGCACGTGCGGCCCAGCCACGAGCGGACCAGGCCACCGGCCTCACCCGTGCGGGCGGCGGCCTCGACATAGTCGAAGGCGACCGGGTAATGCTTGCGCAGCACGGCCAGGGCCGGGATGGCGTTGCCGCCGGTCTGCCCGTACATGGCGCCGATCAGCGCGACCTTGGCCTTGGCCCGGTCGCCGTCGAACGAGTTGGCGGCCAGCGCCGCGTAGAGGTCACCGGCCGCGCCGGCCTCGGCGAACCGCCGATCGCCGGACATCGCGGCCAGCACCCGCGGCTCGAGCTGCCCGGCGTCGGCCACCACGAAGCGCCAGCCCGGATCGGCGACCACGCCCCGGCGCACGGACTTGGGCACCTGGAGGGCGCCGCCGCCGCGGGCGGCCCAGCGGCCGGAGACGACACCACCCGGCACGTACTCGGGCCGGAATCGGCCGCCGGTGACCCACTGGTCGAGCCAGGACCAGCCGTGCGCGGTCCAGATGCGGTAGAGCTCCTTGTATTCGAGCAGGGGTTTCACGGCCGGGTGCTCGACCTGGCGGACCACCCAGGCCCGGGTGTTGGGGATGTCGATGCCGGCCCGGGCGAACGCCTTGACCACCTCGGCCGGGGAGTCGGGATGCAGCCCGTGCAAGCCGAAGGCCGCGTTGATCTCGGCGGTCAGCTCGGCCAGGCGGCGCGGCGGCCCGACCGCCTGGGGCGGGCCGAGCAGCTCGCGCAGCAGCTCGTCGTGCAGGTCGGCCCGCCACGGCAGACCGGCGTGGCCCATCTCGGCCCCGACCAGGGAGCCGGCCGACTCGGCGGCCACGAGCAGTCGGAAGCGCCCGGGGTGCTCGGTCTCGGCGACTCGGCGCAGCTGATCGCCATACACCTCGGAGATGGTCTGAAGAGCGGCCGCCGGCGCGGACACGGTGTCGAACAGGGCGCCCTGGGCGAGGCCGGGCGGCTCGGGCAGGCGCGGCGGCGGATCGGGCGGAACGGGCCGGCCGTGCAGGCGGGCGTGGGCGGCGGCGAGCGACCGGGGAGCGCCCCAGCGGCCGGCGTGGCCGAGCAGCAGCGCCTCGGTCAGCTCGAGATCGTGACAGCGGGCGACGCGGACCCCGGCCCGCAGCAAACCCGGATAGAACTCGGCGGTGGCCGGCCACACCCAGCGCGGCGCGTCGGCGGCCTCGCGCGCGGCGATCGCGGCCGGCAGATCGGCGGCGTGGACCGGCGGACCGGCGGGCGACCCGTCGGCCCGCAGATCTTGAAGGAGCCCCGACGGGTCCACCGCTACCAGCACCCCGTCATTCTGGCGAAGGGGTACGACAGTTTTCGTCAGCGCCGGGCGGGAAGATGATGCGCATGACAGAGACCCTCACCGTCAGCGTCCTCGGCACCGGCATCATGGGCGCCGCCATGGCTAGAAATCTGGTCAAAGGCGGTTTCACCGTACGGGTGTGGAACCGCACCCAGGAGAGGGCGCAACCGCTCGGGGCCGACGGGGCCCGGGTCGTGGCCACCGTCGAGGAGGCCGTCCGCGGGGCCGACGTGGTGCTGACCATGCTGTTCGACGGTGCGGCCGTGCGCGAGGTGATGCGTGAGGCGCAGCCGGCGTTGAACGAGGGCCAGATCTGGGTGCAGTCGACCACCGTCAGCCTGGACGACGTCGACGAGTTCGGTGGTTTCGCGCGTGATCATGGGCTGGTCTACTACGACGCGCCCGTCCTCGGCACCAGGCAGCCGGCGGAGGCGGGGCAGTTGACCGTGCTGGCGGCCGGCACTGCCGACAAAAGGGACAAAATCTCGCCAGTTTTCGATGCTGTCGGGGCAAAAACCGTGTGGCTCGACAATCCGGGCGAGGGTACGAGGCTCAAGCTGGTCGCCAACAGCTGGGTGCTGGCCCTGACCCACGCCGGCGGCGAGGTGCTGGCCCTGTCCGAGGCGCTGCACGTCGACTTCGGCAAGTTCCTCGAGCTCATCCAGGGCGGCCCGCTCGACAACGGCTACCTGCGGGCCAAGACCGACCTGGTGCGGGCGGACAAGCTGACACCGGCCAGCTTCGCGGTGAGCACGGCCGGCAAGGACGCGCGGCTCATCGTCGAGGCCGGCCGGCGTCACGGCGTACGGCTGGACCTGGCCGAAGCCGGCGCCGAACGCTTCCGCCGGGCCGAGGAGCAGGGGCATGGGGACGCGGACATGGCCGCGTCCTACCACGCGTCCTTTTCTTAAACTTCGCTGCTGCGGGCCCAGAGGTTGATGCCCGACTCGGTGGCGTACTTGTCGATCTCGGCCAGCTCGTCGCCGGTGAACGTCGTGTTCCCCAGGGACGCGACGTTCGCCTCGAGCTGGGCCACGCTGCTGGCGCCGAGCACGACCGAGGTCATCCGCGGGTCGCGCAGCGACCAGGCGATCGCCATCTGGGCCAGGGTCTGCCCGCGGCGCTGCGCGATCTCGTTCAGCGCCCGGATCTTGCCCAGGTTCTCGTCGGAGAGCAGGTCGGTCGAGAGTGACTTGTGCTCGGCCGCCCGCGAATCCGAGGGGACGCCCTTGAGGTAGCGGTCGGTGAGCATGCCCTGGGCCAGCGGCGAGAAGGCGATGCAGCCGGCGCCGACCTCGTGCAGCGTGTCGAGCAGGCCGCCCTCGATCCAGCGGTTCAGCATCGAGTACGACGGCTGGTGGATCAGCAGCGGCGTGCCCAGGTCACGCAGGATGGCGGCCGCCTCGGCGGTCTTCTCCGGCGAGTACGACGAGATGCCCACGTACTGCGCCTTGCCGGCCCGGACGGCGGCGTCGAGCGCGCCCATCGTCTCCTCGAGCGGCGTCTCCGGGTCGAAGCGGTGCGAGTAGAAGATGTCGACGTACTCCAGGCCCATCCGCTTGAGCGACTGGTCGAGCGAGGCCGTCACGTACTTGCGGGAGCCCCACTCGCCGTACGGTCCCGGCCACATGTCGTACCCGGCCTTGGTCGAGATGACCAGCTCGTCGCGGTACGGGCGGAAGTCCTCGGCCAGCAGGCGCCCGAAGTTGAGCTCGGCCGACCCGTACGGCGGACCGTAGTTGTTGGCCAGGTCGAAGTGGGTGATGCCCAGGTCGAAGGCCCGGCGCAGGATCGCCCGCTGGGTTTCCAGGGGCTTGTCGTCGCCGAAGTTGTGCCACAGACCGAGCGAGACGGCGGGCAGCTTGAGCCCGGAACGCCCGGTCCGGCGGTACTCCATGGTGTCGTAACGGTCGCCTTCGGCGGTGTAGCTGGTTGGCATGTCCCCACCTTCGTCGCTCGCTGACCAAAGGTCCAACAGAAGAAAGCGCTCGGATTAAGCACCTAGACTGCTCAATCATGGAGTTGCGGCACCTGGAGTACTTCGTCGCGGTGGCCGAGGAGCGCCACTTCACCCGCGCCGCCGAGCGCATGCGGGTGGCGCAGTCGGGGCTCTCCGCCTCGATCAAGGCGCTCGAACGCGAGCTCGACGCCGAGCTCTTCGTGCGGCACACCCGCCGCGTGCAGCTCACCGACGCCGGGCGCGCCCTGCTCACCGAGGCGAATCGTACGCTGGCCAGCGCCGCCGCGGCCCGGGAAGCGGTGGCCGCGGTGCGCGGTCTGGTGCGCGGCAGCCTCACGGTCGGCACCGAGCAGTGCCTCGGCGTGATCGACCTGCCGCCGCTGCTGGCCTCGTTCCGCCGCTCGCATCCGGGGGTGGAGATCAGCCTGAGATACGCGGGGTCGGGGCACATCGTCGACGAGATCCGGCAGGGGCGGCTCAACGTCGGCTTCGTCGCGCTTCCCGGTGCCGCTCCCGAGGGCGTACGGCTGGAGGCCCTGGCCACCGAGGAGATGTTGCTGCTCACCCACCCTGACCACGTCCCGGCCGATCTCGATCCCTGCGCCCTGGCCGCCGAGGACTTCGTCGACTTCAGCCCGGACTGGGGCGCCCGCAAGGTCAACGACCAGTTGTTCGCGCGGCACGGCGTCGACCGGCGCGTCTCGGTCGAAGTGAACGACGTCCACACGTTGCTGGACTTCGTGCACCAAGGACTGGGGATCGCCGTCGTGCCGGCGCCGGTGACCCGCAAGCCGCACGCGGCCGGGCTGCATGTGGCCCGCCTGCCCGCCGGCGCCTCGTGGCAGGTCTCGGTGGCTCTGCCGGCCGCGGCGCCGCCCGGGCCGGCCGCCGAGGAATTGCTCCGCAGGATTCTTTAGCCGGATACTCATCCGCGGACGACGGTGCTGGCGAATCATCCCCATGGAGGGGCGTGGAATGGCGACGCCGGTGCTGGACATCGAGGCGCTGCTGGTGCGGGTGGCGCGGGGCGACGAGCAGGCCTTCGCGCGGCTGTACGACCTGGTGGCGCCGCGTGTCTACGGTCTTGTCCGGCGCGTGCTGCGCGATCCGTCGCACGCCGAGGAGGTCGCGCAGGAGGTGCTGGTCGAGGTGTGGCGGCGGGCTCCGCAATACGACCCGGAGCGGGGAACGCCGACGGCGTGGATCTTCACGATCGCCCATCGGCGGGCGGTCGACCGGGCCCGGTCCGAGCAGGCGGCGGCCGACCGCACCCTCCGGATCGGCATCCAGGCGATTGACACCCCGTATGACACGGTCGCCGACGAGGTCGCGACGCGCCTGGAGCGCCGGCAGGTGCGCAGCTGCCTGGACGGGCTGACCGAGTTGCAGCGGCAGGCGGTCACCCTCGCGTATTTCCAAGGCAACACCTATCCGCAGGTGGCCGAGATGCTCGGGGCGCCGCTTCCCACCATCAAGTCGCGGATGCGCGACGGTCTGGCCCGGCTGCGCGACTGCCTGACCACGGGGGCGGCGGCATGAGGCCCGACGTGCATTCGCTGGTCGGCGCGTATGTGCTGGACGCGGTGGACGACCTGGAACGGGTCGCCTTCGAGCGGCACCTGCGCGAGTGCGAGGACTGCCGGGCCGAGGTGGGTGAGCTGCGCGAGACCGCGGCCCGCCTGGCCGACGCCGCCTGGTCGGTGCCGCCGCCCTCGATGCGGGCGAACGTCCTGAGAGAGATCGGCACCACGCGCCAGGAGCCGGCCGCTGCGGTCCGCCCGGTTCGTCCCCAGCGCCGGCTTCACCTGGTGGCCGCGGCCGCCGTCGTGGTCGCGGCGGTCGGTGCAGGTGCGGCCGTCTACGTTCTTCAAGATCAGCGCGTACGGGATGAGCGGGCCGTCGCCGAGGCCGCGCGCGCCTCCGAGGCGCGCGTCCGCGCGATCCTGGCCGCGCCCGACCTCCAGGTGCGCGAGCAGCCGCTGACCAGCGGCGGGCGGGTCACCGTGGCGTCGTCGAAGCTGACCGGCGCCGGCGTGATCATGCTGGCCGCCTCCTCCCCGCCGGGCGACGGCCGCGTCTACCAGCTGTGGACCATCCGCGACGACGACCCCACCTCGGCCGGAGCGCTCGGCGAGGACCAGGCGGCGACCGTACGGATCGTCGAGGGCCTGCCCGCCTCCAATGCCGTCGGCGTCACCATCGAGACCGCGCCCGGGGCCACGTCACCGACCATGCCGCTCGACGCCCTCGTACCCCTGTAAATTTTCTTTTGCCCTTGACCCAACCGATCCTTGTCGATCCGCCGTCGGATACGCAGGACATCGACAGGAGCGGGGATGCCGAAGAGAACGGACAGCGAATACCTGGCCTTCGTGCACGGCCGGGTGAAAGGGCTGCGGCGCACGGCGTATCTGCTCTGCGGTGACTCGCATCAGGCCGACGACATCGTGCAGGAGACGCTGACGAAGCTCTACACACGGTGGCCGGGCATCGGCCACGTGGAGAACGTCGACGCGTACGTGAACACCATGCTCGTCCGGGTCTTCCTCGACGAGCGCCGCCGCGGCTGGTGGAAGGTCGCGCTGCTCGACTGGTTACCGGACCGGGGCCCGGCCCCGCACGTGCCCGTGGACGACCAGTCCGTCGTACGGACCGCGCTGATGCAGTTGCCGCCGCGACAGCGGGCCGTCGTCGTGCTGCGCTACCTGTGCGACCTGCCGGTCAAGGAGGTCGCCCACCACCTGGGCTGCTCCGAGGGAACCGTGAAAAGCCAATGCGCGCACGCCCTCGACAAGCTCCGCCTTGTTTTCGACTCGGCCGCCTTGGACCGGCTATGAACCTGGGAGAGAACGACATGAGTGAGGACGACCGGACGGTGCGGATCCTGCGGACGATCCCCGACGAGCCGCCGGCCCCGTCGCGGATCGACATTCCCCGCACGATGGACGAGGGCCGCCGCCGGCGCCGCGCCCGCCGCTGGTCGGGCGGGGTGGCCCTGGCCGCGGTGACCGCCGTGGCCGCCGGCGGCGGAACGGTGGCGGTGGCCGCCCTGCGCCCCTCGTCCGAACCGGCGCCCGTCGTTTCTCCTTCCCCCTCGACCGTGGCCGCCGCCCCGGCGCCGGCTGTCCCGCGGGACTGCACAGTGAAGCTGCTGCCCACCGGCGACATCAAGAAGGCGACGGTCAGCTCGGGCGACCCGAGCGGCCACTACCTGACCGGGCGGGTCTATCCGCCCAAGCTCGAGGTGTACACGGTCATCTGGAAGGACGGCGTCCTGCAGAACCGCCCGTCCATGCCCGGCGACGACGGGGCCTGGGGCGACATCAACTCGTCCGGCGTGGCCGTCGGCTACAGCTTCACCAAGGGCGAGGAGCAGCGGGCGTACGTCTCCACGGGCAGCACCGTGACACCGCTGCGCGGCGGCCGGGCCACGGCCAACGCCATCAACGACGCGGGCACCATCGCCGGCACGCTCGGCGACCCGTACGAGGGGACACCGGCCACGTGGGCCGCGCCCGGCGCCAACCCGGTGCGGCTGCGCCTGCCGTCCGGGTTCCGCACCGGCGAGGCGAAGGCCATCGACGAGGACGGCACGGTCATCGGCACGGTCGCGAAGAGGAACACCGAGAGCACCGGCTACCTCTGGCTGCCGAACGGCAAGGCCCGCCTGATGCCCCTGCCCGAGGTGGAAGGCGTGAAGGCCACCTACTTCTGGCCGGAGTCGGTCAGCAGCGGCTGGGTCTACGGCCGGGCCGTCCGCGACAGCCCCGACGGCGGAAGCCGCACCTTCGCGACCTACCGCTACAACATCGCGGCCAACGAGTACGAGGAGCTCGACATCCCGCTCGGCCCGCTCACCCTGGGCGCCGCCAACGGCTGGGTCCTGGCCACCACAGGCCATTTCGAGCCCATCATCATCGCCGGCGAGAAGGCCGTACCCCTCCCGTTCTACAACAAGATGAAGGAGTACGTGACAAGCGCCTTCAGCGCCGACGGCAAGGTAGCCGCCGGCTACACCACAGACACCACAGCCTCCGACCCGGTGGCCAACCGCCCTCTCATGTGGACCTGCCGCTGACATGACGAGTGGGCGGCGCGGAGGCGCCGCCCACTCCGCCTCCTCCGGCTCCGTGACGTCGTCGGCTGTTTCCTGAGCGGGCACCTTGCCCGGTCAGCTCGCCTCGACCGCGTCGTCATAACCAAGGCCACGATCCGAATTTTCCTGGTCGAATGCCCGCGAAGCCGCGTTCCAGGTGGACGATTCATCACCGGCCGGCACGATCAGGCGCGCCGGATCGCCCGCGGATCGAAGCGCCGCCGAGGCGCCCGCGCGGCCACCCGCGCACCGGCCCGAGGATCTGCATAACGTTCTCGCTGGGCAGCAGGATGGCCGGCGACGCCACGAAGTCCTCCTCGGACACGAGATGAGCCAGCCGACCCTTACCGAAGGCCGTCGCCGCCTCCCGGTCCCGCTCGGCGGCGAGAACCTCGGCGTGCCGCATCCCCATCGCCCAGCCGAACGGGTCCGGCGACGGCACAGCGCCATGTGGTGGAGCGGCCACCGACTGGCGTTGGAAGCACAGTCGGATGCCGGACATCAGTGCGACCCGAACCGGCGTTGCCCGTGCGGTCCGATCCGCACGACGATGACATCGGCCGAATGGCGACGGGAGGGCGCGTCATGGGACTCGAGATCCTGGTTCCCCTGGTCATGGGTGCCTTGCTCAAGGTGGCCGGCAAGGTGGCGGACGGTGCCCTCAGTGCGGTGGAGGACGCCGCCGCGGACGGCGCCTCCGGCATCTTCGCCAAGATCAAGTCATGGTGGTCGGGTGACTCGTCGGCCTCCGGCGACCTCGAGAGATTCACCGCCGAGCCGGAGATCTACCAGCCGGTCGTGGAGGCCCGGCTGATCAGCAAGCTGGCCGACGACCCGGCGATGCAGGCCGAACTCGCGGCCCTGCTCCAGAGCGCCGGGCCGGGAGTCGACGTGTTCCAGTCGATCGCGACCGCCCACGGCGTCACCGGCGCCAAGGTCGAGCAGATGCTGAGCGGCCGAGTCACGGTGCGACAGGAGATCAAAGATGCCTCCTCCAACGTCGTGGGCGCGGACATCAAGCGGCTGGGACAGTGACCGCCGACGCCGGCGAGCTGTTCTTCGACGATGTCGTCAGCGACTACGTGGACGACCCGGCCTACGTGCGGCGAATCTGGCTTGAAGAGGCCGTACGGGAACGGCTGGAACGGCCGGACTGCCGCTACGTCGTGCTGATCGGAGAGCCCGGCGCCGGCAAGAGCGGCCTCATGGCCGGCCTCGCCGCGCGCCACCCCGGCTGGGGGCGTTACTTCATCCGCCGCGACAGCACCACACCGCTGAGCGGGGGTGACGCCGTATCGGCGCTCCTGCGAGTCGGCCACCAGCTGGCCACCCGTCGGCCCGAGCTGTTCGACCCTGACCTGCTGACGGTGGTGGTGAATCAGCGGGTGGCGGCCGCCGGTCCAGGCGCGAGCGTGGTCGGCGTGCGGATCGAGGACCTCACCGTCTCGCCGTTCCACCGCACCGCGATCCGTGTCGAGCAGCATGTGACCGACCTCGGCGGCCGGCTCGTAGGCCTCG
Source organism: Paractinoplanes atraurantiacus (assembly GCF_900215205.1). Lineage (GTDB taxonomy): Bacteria > Actinomycetota > Actinomycetes > Mycobacteriales > Micromonosporaceae > Actinoplanes > Actinoplanes atraurantiacus. The sequence continues at coordinate 37,666 of NZ_OBDY01000002.1, read as the reverse complement.
ACGTCGCCCGCGCGACTGTGGACCCGCGCCTGCTCACGTGGGAGAATCTGCAGTTCCTGGCGCTGCTCGACCCGGCGGCGGCGCTGGCCTCGATGGCTACGGGCGAGCGGATCGTCGTCCTCGTCGACGCGATCGACGAGTCGCTGCGCTTCCGCAGCGAGGTGAGCGTCCTCGACTGGCTGGAGCGCAGCCCACAGCTGCCGCAGAACGTCCGCATCGTGTTCTCCTCGCGGCCCCACCCGCGCCTGGCGACCTTGCAAGGCGTCCGCCCTGGGCAGGTGGAGACGATCGACCTCAACGAGCTGGCTGGCGCCGTTCGAACCGACACCCACGGCTTCGCAACCGGCGTGCTGAGGGCGCCCGCCATCGCGGACCGAGTCGCCGATCCGGGTTCAGTGGCCGAGCATGTCGCCGACGCCTCGGAGGGCAACTTCGCCTACCTGCGCGCGTGGCAACGGGGCCTCGACGGGGCTGTGGCGGGCGGTGACGACGAGCTGGCCGACAGCCTGCTGAGCCTCGACGTGCTGCCGGCCGGCCTGGGCGCGCTGTATGCGGTCTTCCTTCACAACGCGCGCACAGAGATCGAGCGGCTGGGGTTGCTCGACGTGAGGGACCCGCGCAGCGCCGGCGATGAGCTTGTGCCGGCCTGGGAGGGCGCCGGGCAGCGGCTCGTCGCCGTGCTGGCAGTTGCCCGCGCCCCGCTGAGTTCCGCTCAGCTCACATGGCTCGGCTCTGTCCGGGTGTGGCCCAGCGCCGTCGACGACCTGATCCGGCTCCTGCGGCCGCTGCTCGACGAGGTCGAGCATCGCTGGCAATTCTTCCACCCGTCGGTGGCCGAGTTCCTGACTGGCGAGGCCGAGGACGAGGCGCCGGACCTGTTCGTCAGGGGCGACGAGTGGCACCGGCGGGTGGTCAGGGTCTACCGAGGCGCCGCCGTGTGGGCGGAGGTCGACTGGACCGTCGTCGACGACTACGGGCTGTTGCACCTGGCCGACCACCTCGCCGAGCTCGGCCCGGCGGGACAGGTGCAGATCATCGAGCTGGTCACCGCGGGGATGCGCGTCGAGTCGCGGCGGCGGTTCCTCACCGACCTGCCCTTCCAGCGGCTGGTCGAGGCGGCGTTGTCGCACCAGGACCCGGGCCGCGCTCCGGCCGACACGCTGGCCGACGCGCTCTTCCTCGCCCTGGTCCGAGCCGATCTCGGCGCCGGCGGGACCCACCTGGCCCCGGCCGTGTTCGGCCTGATGGCCCGCCTCGGCCGGATCGACGAGGCGCAGGCCCGCATCGAGCTGCTCCCGCCGGGTGAGCACCGCTTCGCCGCGACGCGGGCGCTGGTCGCCTGCACCCCAACCGCCGAGCGCCACCGTCTCGGCCCGTACGACGGCGCCGAGCTGCTGGTCGCGGCGGCCACCGAGGTGCCGGTGATCGACGACAGCCTGTTCACCGGGTTGCGCAACCGGGAGGCGGTCGAGGTGGCCGCGGTGGCCCTCGCGCCCTACGACCTTGACCGTGCGCTGACCCTCGCGGCCGGCGCAGAACCGCAGTGGGACCGTCACCGCGTCCACGATCTCGTGCTGGAGGCCGCGGCCGGAGCTCGGCCACCGGACGCGCGGGCGCCCTTGATCGAGCGCATGACCGGTGGCCGGGCCGCCGCCGCGGCGCAGTTGGCCTGTCAGGTCAGCACCCAGGATCGGGATCGACTGCTGTCGATAGCAGAGCAGGATGTCGAGAACGGGCGGGCCAAGGAGCCGCTGCCGGCCCTGGCGCAGCTGGTCGCGTCGTACGGGGAGTTCGCCCTGGATCGGGCCGAGCAGTTCGCGGCCGAACTGCTCGCGGCCGCGTCCGCGCCCGGGACGGAGACGCGCCACCTGCTGACCGCGGCCAAGATCGTCGCGGCCGGCCAGCCCGGCCTGGCCGGCGAGCTGCTCGACCGGATCGCCGGCGCGGACAACGCGGAAAGCTGGGCGAAGACCGGCGCCGTACGGCTGTGGGCGGTGCTCGGGCGTCCCGATAAGGCCTCGGAGATGGCGGATCAGGTGCTGGAGTACGAGCGGGGGCTGGGCTGGTTCGGGCCGGCCGACTCCATCGCCGAACTGGCCGTCGCCCTAGATCCGGCCGACCCGGACCGGGCCCGGGCGCTGGCCGACGAGGCCGAGGAGCTGATCGTCACCGCCGCGGAGAAGAACACGGATCCCTACGAGAGCCGCATCACGAGCACGCTGGGCATGACGGCCCAGGCTGTGCGGACCTGGGACCCGCCACGCGCGCTGCGGCTGGCCCGGCTGATGGACGGCAGCTGGATCAGCGGCGGCCCATGGGACTCCCTCGACGGTCGGCTGTCCGCTCTCGCCTGCCTGGGCATCGACGCCTGCGACGGCGACCCCGCGCTCGCTCGGGCACTGCTCGAGGAGTGCATGCCGGAGCAAGAGAGCCGCCTGGGCCGGGCCGACGGGCGGCTCGTCCACGGCGGCTTCTTCAGACCCGTGGAGGACGGTGGGGTGCCCTCCCTCGTCCGGGCGACGAACTTCATCACCTACATGAGCAACTGCCTCAACTACTGGCACGCCGCCCGCGACCGGGTCCCCTTCGCCGAGCCGGCCGACGTGGCCCGCAGCATGCAGATGGGGCCGGGCAGCCGGGGCAGCATCGCGTCATGGGCGGGTGTGCTGGCCGCCGCCGTGACGCCGACGGCAGCCGACGACCGGGATGCGGCGATCGCGCTCACCGGGTGGCTCGACGACCCGGCCGAGCGACTCATCGCGCTGGCGGCGCTCATCGCGCCACTGTCCGAGGCGGACGATCCCCGCCGGAGCGGCGCGGTGGCCGCGGCCGGGCGGGCCGCCGTCACGCTACCCCGCTACACGGCCGAGCTCGACCTGACCAAGATCGACCAGGCACCGACGCTGCGATACCTCGACCCCGCCGCCCGCGCCCGGTTTGAGGCGGCGCTCCTGCTGCCCGAGGAGATGGAGGCGACCGCGAGCGCGCTGGCGATGGCCGCCGACTCCTGGTATCTCTCGGCGACGCTGCGCGCTCAGCGCCTCGTCGACCGCCTGTACGGTCCGGTGTCCGCCCATCCCGACGCCCTCGAGGTCGCCGCCTTCGTCCGGGACGCGGTCGGCACGGCCGACCAGGTGCCCGACCCGATCCAGCAGGACCTGATCCGGATGGCCGGTCTCTGGGTGGTGACGCCGATCGACGGCGACCTGGCCGCGGAGATCCTGTCCGGCATCCGCGATCCCGGCCGGCAACTACTCGGCCGGCTGTTCGTCGCTGCACTCACGCGGGACCCGGCCGTGCTGGCCGACGCCGTCCGCCAAGAGCTGGACGACGCGCCGGCCGGGCTCGCACCCACGCATCGGGCCATGGCCGTCGCTACCGCGCTGAGGTGGCTCGGCGAGGACGACCGCCGGGAGCTCACCGATCGCGAAGTGGCCGCGCTCGCCGAGGTGGATCCGTGGTCGGCGGCCGTGGGCCTGCTGATGCTCGCCGAGGGCGACGCCGGGCTCGTCCGGGCGGCCCTGGACCGGATCGCCGGCATCGAGAACGTCTACCTGCGAGTCGACCTGCTCGCCGACGTGCTGGCGGTCGCGGCCGAGACCGGCGACATGGAACTCATCGTCGCCGTGGCCTGCCGGCAGCTCGACGCGGGCTGGCAGCCGCTGATGGAGGGATTGCGGCGCGCTGTCACCCCGCTTGCCGCCGTCGCCGGCACGGACGTGTTCGCACGGCTCGACACCGCCTTTCGCGCGGCACAGGCCATCGTCGGCCCGGCGGTGGAGGGACATCTGGACGGGGTTGCCGATCCGGGCGCCCGTGACCCGGACCCGATCCCCGACCCGGGGCCGCCACCGGCCCTCGAGGCCTTCCGGGAGGTGTACCTGACCGCCGAGGATCTGCCGGGCATGCAACTGGTGCAGGACTCCGCCGACCTCGCCCCCGACCCGGGCGACTATGCGTTTTCCGCCTGCGGCGGCGTCGGCACCGGCCTGCGTGTCTGGCTCGCCCCAGACACCAGCTCCGTCTGGCGACTCGTCGACATCCGCTTCGTGTTCCCCGACGCAGCGTCGGCGGCCGCCTACCACGCCGAACGGCTCCTGGCCAACAGCGAGGGCAACCCGCCGATCCCCGAGGCGCTCCCGGTCGGCGAGGAGTGTCGCGTGTTCGGCGGCGCGCGTCTGATGCCGATCGCGGAGATCGAGATGACCATGTTCTTCTACGTCTTTCGAGTCAGCTCTGTGGTGGTCAAGCTCTTCGTGGCGCGGGGCGTCGCGGCTACCGAGCCGCTGGAGGTCGCGCAGGCGCACGCAATCGCGGAGCGTGCGGCCGCGCGCATATTACGGCTTCAGTGAGCCATCGGTTCCGGCGTGATCCCGGTCAGCCGACGACCTTGCCGGGGTTGAAGAGGTTCAGGGGGTCGAGGGTCTGCTTGATGGCGACCTGCATGGCGAGGACCGACGGGGAGAGTTCCTGCTTCATGCCGTCCCGCTTCAGCAGGCCCACGCCATGCTCGCCGGTTACCGTGCCGCCCATGGCTATGGCGGCCGTCAGCATGTCTTCGAAGGCGGCCTGGGCGGCCAGCCGGGCCTGCTCGTCGCCGGCGGGGGCCAGGATCAGCGGGTGCAGGTTGCCGTCGCCGGCGTGGGCGATCGTGGCGATCGTCGCTCCGTGGCGGGTGGCGATCTCCTCGATGGCGGCCAGCATGTCGGGGACCCGTGAGCGGGGGACGCACACGTCCTCGGTGAGGACCGGGCTCAGGCGCTCCAGCGCCGGGTAGGCCAGGCGCCGGGCCGCGAACAACGCCTCGGCCTCGATCTCGTCGGTGGACTGCTCGGCCCACATGGCGCCGGCCTCGCGGAAGACCGCGGCCACCGCGGCCGCCTCCTCGTCGCCGGCCGCGCCGGGGCTGTCCAGCTGGGCCAGCAGCAGGGCGGCCGCGTCCGCTGAGAGGCCCAAGTGTTTCCACTCCTCGACCGCCCGCAGGCAGGTGCGGTCCAGCAGTTCCAGGGCGGCCGGCAGCAGGCCGGCCCGGGTCAGCGCGGCCACCGCCGATCCGGCCGCCACGACGCTGTCGAAGGCGCCGACCACCGTGCGCGGGGCCTCGCGGCGGGCCGGGCGCAGGCGCAGGGTGATCTCGGTGATGACGCCGAAGGTGCCTTCGGAGCCGGTGAACAGGGCGGCCAGGTCGTAGCCGCTGACGCCTTTCGTGGTGCGGTGACCGAGGCGTACGACCGTGCCGTAGGCCCCCGCCGGACCGCCCACCACCGCCTCCAGGCCGAGGACGTAGTCGCGGGTGACGCCGTATTTCAGGCAGCACAGGCCGCCCGCGTTGGTGGCGACGTTGCCGCCGATGGTCGACCACGGGGCGCTGGCCGGGTCGGGCGGATACCACAGGCCGTGTGCGGCCACGGCCTTCTTCAGGTCGTCGTTGACGACGCCCGGCTGGACCGTCGCCGTCATGTTCTCGGCGTCGATCTCGACGATCTTGTTCATCTTCGACAGGTCGATGATCATGGCGCCGTCGACGGCGTTGGCACCGCCGGAGAGGCCGGTGCCGGCTCCGCGCGCGACGAGCGGAATGCCTCGTTCCGCGCAGGCCGCCACCACCCGGCGTACGTCATCAGTGGTTTTGGGGCGGACGGCCGCGACCGGCTTTCCGTAGGGCGCCCACTCGGCGTCGTCGTGGGCGAGGCTCTCCAGGACGTCCGCGTCGTCGACGATGTCGAGGCCGGTCAGCAGGTCTTTCACTTGAGGAACTCCAGGATCGCGTCGTTCACCGCTTCGGGCTGGTCGAGGTTGGCGGCGTGCCCGCAGTCGTCGAGCGTCACCACCCGGGCCGACTCATTCAGATCTAGGGCGTGCGTGCTGGGCCAGAGCTGGCTGTCGCGGCCCGCGATGAACAGCGACGGCACCGTCATGCGCGCGATGACGTCACGCCAGTCCGCTTCGGCGTGGTTCTGGAGCAGGGCGCGGCGTTCGGGTGTGCTGGGATCGGCGAAGACAGGCGGCCGCCCGAGCGCCTCGGTGACCCGGCTGAGGCCGGCCAGCCGGTCCTGCCGGCCGCGCCCGGTGCCGGGGACGCCGTTGTCGAAGAACGTGCCCACGTTTTCACGGGTCAGGCCGTAGAAGCCGTGTGACCAGGTGGCGTCGTTGACCATCTTCGGCGTCTGATCAATGGTGACGACCGCCCGCAGCCAGCCTGGTCCAAATAAATCGTAATAAGCCCAGATTGTGCTGGCGCCCATCGAGCCGCCGATGAGCACGACGTCCTCCAGGTCGAGCGCGCGGAGGAATTCGTGCACGTCGGCGCCATGGCGAGACAAGCGCTGCCCGTACGAAGGTGACTCGGACGCCCCGTGCGAGCGGCGGTCGAAGCCGATCACCCGATAGCCCGCCTCGAGCAGCGGCCGCCGCTGCAGCTCCCAGCTCTCCAGCGGCGCGCAGAAGCCGGCGATCAGGACGATCGGCGTGCCGGCGCCCTCGTCGGTGTAATTCAGGCGGACCCCGTCGCTGGTCGTGATCGTCGGCATGTCTGCGACCTTACGCGCGTGGTCACGGCCTCGCTCTCGGCCCACAACTCGGCCCTTCGCCCGTCACGCACCCGAGCCGGAATCGACAGCGGCCGGGCCGACGGGCCATAGAAACCAGAAGCAAACCGAGGACCGATTGCTAGTTGTACGGGCCCACGCGCGGCCGAGGCGGGAGAAGCGCCGATCCGCTGCTGGAGCGCGTTCATCACCCACCGAAGCGGGGCCGGCACGCCGTACGCGTCCCGGAACACCCCCGTGGCGACCAGACCCGGATAGACACAGGCCACCGAGAGTGAGGGGTGCCGAGAGGCCAACTCCACCGCGTACAGGTCGTTGGCGAACTGGGTGCGACCGGCGACCCCCAGCCCCCACGTGGGATTGCCGCGCGTGTCCCGATAACGGCCCGCGTTCGCCACCAGCACCACGCGCCCGTCCGGCGGCAGCAGCGGCAGCAGCCGGTCGATCAGCAGGAAGCGGGACAGATAGTTGAGCACCCAGGCCCGTTCCAGCCCTTCGGCCGTCGTGGCCGCGCGCATCGTGAACACCCCGGCGCAGCAGACGATCGCGTCGAGCCGGTCGTGGGAGGCGGCCACCTCGTCGGCCGCCTCGGCGACGGAGGCCAAAAGGGAAAGGTCAGCCCGGATCCGGCCGTGGCGGCCGATCGTCAGGGCCCGCTCCCCCAGCTCCGCGGCCACCGCTCCGCCGATCCCGGTCGAGCCTGTCACCAGTATCTTCGTCATCCCTCGACGCTAGGAACGGGCGGGGCGACAATCCATGTGTGCCCGTCCCGCAGACCACATCGGACGTCCTGGGCACCGTCCTGCGCGAGATCCGCTTCGCCACCGCCGCCTATCGCTGGATCGAGATGAGCGGGGAGTTCCGGCTCGTCTTCGACCGGCCGGGGCTGCGCGGCGTCCACCTGATCACCTCCGGCCGCTGCGACCTGTCGCTGGCCGGCGAGGTCGTCCCGCTGAGCGAGGGCGACACGGTCATCCTGCCCAAGGGCGACAATCATGAGTTGGTGTACGGGGTCGCGCCCGCCACCTCCGGCTTCGAGCTCGCGGCGCGGGCCGAGGGGGTGCGGCTGCGCCACGGCACGGCCGGGCCGTCCACCACGATCGTCTGCGGGGCCTTCGTCGCCGGCGAGCCCGATCATCCAGCGCTGAGCGGGCTGCCGCGGGTGATCCTGATTCCGGCCGCCGAGAGCCAGTGGCTCGCGCCCTACGTCGAGGCGCTGCGGCAGGAGGCGTTCGAGGCCGGGCCGGGCAGCGACGTCGTCATGGCCCGCCTGTCGGACGCGATGATCGCGCGGGCCATCCGGCGGCACGGCGAGGTCACCGATCATCCGGGTTGGCTGGCGGGCTTACGCGACCCGCATCTGGCGGCGGCGCTCGGCGCGATGCACGGCGATCCGGGTCGCCCGTGGGCGCTCGCGTCGCTGGCGGCCACGGCGCGGCTGTCCCGGACGGCGTTCGCCGCCCGGTTCTCGGCCGCTGTGGGTGAGCCGCCCGTCCACTATCTGCGGGCGCTGCGCCTGCACAAGGCGCGGCTCCTGCTGCGGGACGAGCGGCTCACGGTGGCCGCGGTGGCGGCCCGGGTCGGCTACACCTCGGAGTTCGCGTTCGCGTCGGCGTTCCGGCGCGCGTACGGCGTACCTCCGGGAATCTGGCGTTCTACTTGACGGCGCCGGCCGTCAGACCGGCCTGGATCTGCCGCTGGAAGATCGCGTACACGATGATCATCGGCAGGATGGAGAGGACCAGCGCGGCGAACAGCGTCGACCACTCGGCGTGATAGCCGGCCGAGGTGCTGATATTCGCGATGCCCTGTGTCAGCAGATATTTCGACTCGGCGCCGGGCCCGGTCATGATGACCACCGGCAGCAGGTACTGGTTCCACTGGCCCACGATGTTGAAGATCGTGATGCTGACCAGGCCGGACTTCGCCATCGGCATCATGATCTGGAAGAACTTGCGGGTGTGCGAGGCGCCGTCGACCGTGGCCGCCTCCTCGATCTCGTACGGCAGGGTCTTGAAGAACGCCGCGAGGAAGAAGACGGTGAACGGCAGCGAGTAGGCGATGTAGACCAGGACCAGGCCGGTGTACGAGCCGAGCAGCCCCATGCTCTTGAGGATGTAGAACAGCGGCGCCAGCGCCATGAAGGTCGGGAACGCCAGACCCGAGACGAACAGGTAGTAGATGAAGCGGTTGCCCCAGAAGCGGTAGCGCGCCAGCACGTAGGCGGCCATCGAGCCGAACAGCATCGTGCCGGCCGTGCTGATGATCACGACGATGACGCTGTTGAGGAAGTAGCGCCCGATGTGCGCCTCGCCCCAGGCGTCGAAGTACGTCTGGAACGAGAAGTGCTCGGGCAGCGCGAACGGCTCGCCGAGGAAGATCTCGGTGTTGCTCTTGAAGGAGGCGAGCAGCACCCAGATCAGCGGGCCGGCCGTCACCAGCGCCCAGGCGAACAGGGCGATGTGCGCCAGGCCGGTGAAGGCGTTGACGTCGCGCTTCTTGTCGGGCTTGCGGCCGGCGCTCTTGGTGCTCGTGGCGACTGCGGCCGGAACGGCGTCGGTGCCGGGGGTGCTTGTCAGGTTCGTCATCTCGTCCGCCTCAGGCTTCGACGGAATCGCGGCGGGTGACCCGGAGGGTCAGCGCGGCGAAGGTCAGGGTCAGGAAGAACAGGACCACGCCCAGCGCGGAGGCGTAGCCGGCCTGCGAGAATTCGAAGGCGTTGCGGTAGATCATCAAGCTGAGCACCGAGGACGCGCCGTTCGGCCCGCCCCGGTCCACCGTCATGATGTTGACCAGGGCGAAGGCGTCGAACGCGGCGATGCCCAGATAGACCCAGGCGACCTGCACGGTGTTCCACAGCAGCGGGATCGTGATCCGGAAGAACAGGGTGATGCGGGTGGCGCCGTCGAGTGCGGCCGCCTCGTAGATCTCGGCCGGGATCGAGCCCATGCCGGCCGAGAAGAGCACGACGTAGAAGCCGACCGCCTGCCAGATCAGCACGATCAGGATGCAGAGCATCGCGTACCGCTCGTCGGCCAGGAACAGCCACGGTTTCCAGTCGGCCGGGAACAGGCCGTTGAGCATGCCGCTCTTGTCCGGCCCGAAGACCCGGCCGAAGATCACCGCGACGATGGCCAGGGCCAGCAGCTGCGGGAAGAAGAAGATGACCCGGTAGATCTTGGAGCCCCACACGCCGCGGGTGGTGCCGCCCTTGTGCCCGCCGCCCACGTTGAGCAGGAAGGCGAAGACCAGGGCCAGGATGATCGTGACGATCGGCAGCAGGATGAGCAGGAAGAGGTTGTGCCGGATCGACTTCCAGAACAGCTCGTCATGCCACAGCTTGGTGAAGTTGTCGAAGCCGACGTACTCGATCGGGCCGAGACCCGACCAGTTGCTCAACGACAACTGGAAGGTCTGGATGTACGCCGCCACCACAAAGGTGCAGTAGAGCGCCACCGGCACGATAAGGAAGCCGATGATGAAGGGATACTTACCGCGTCGCATGGCGCTCTACCGTCCTACTTGTTGCCGTACAAAGATCAGCTACGGGTGAACTTGGTGACCGAGGAGTCCTTGGCAACCGCCTGGGACGCCTTCTCCATCCGGTCGCAGAACTTCTGCGCGTCCCCGCCCTTGAACATCAGGTCGTTGACGGCACCGCGGGACTCGTCGTCGAGCTTCTTGTACCAGGTGTCGAACAGGTAGCCCATGAAGATGTCCTTGCCGGCCTTGGTGACCGCGTCGTTGGCGCTGGTCAGACCGGGCGAGATGGTGACACCGTCGGAGGCGCCCGCCACCACCGTAAGCGACTTGGTGAGCTTGGTGAAGCCCAGCGCCGCCTCCTTGGAGAGCATCGTGCGCAGGTACTCCTTGCCACCGGCCGGGTTCTTGCCCTTGGCCGCCGCGAAGTAGATCTCGCCGGCCGCGGCGTTGATGGCCGGAGCCGGGAGCTTGTCGGCCGCCGTCACGCTCGGGTACGCGGCGATCGCGTACTCGAAGCCGGGCGGGGTGTCCTTGGCCTGCTCGTTCTCGAGCCAGGAGCCGCAGGGGTAGAACGCGACCTTGTCCTGGTTCTGCTGAAGCTGGACCTCGGTGTGCTTGAGGCCGAGGAACGTCTTGTTGATGTACTTGTTGCCGATCTCGCCCCAGGCCTGCGCCGCCTGCTTGATGGCGTCGTTCTGCCAGGCGCCTTCCTTCAGGTTGTCGATGTCCTTGAGGACCTGCTCGGTGCCGATCTTGCCGGCGCTGGTGAGCAGGGCACGGACCATGTAGTACGACGCGTTGGCGCCCGCGTAGCCGAACGGCGTGATGCCGGCCGCCTTGATCTTGTCGCACAGGGCGGTGAACTCGGCCCAGGTGGTCGGGACCGTCCAGTTGTTCTTGGCGAACAGCGCCTTGTTGTACCAGAGACCGAACACGGTGTACGAGTAGTTCATCGCGAACGGCTTGCCGTCGTAGCTGCCCTGCTCGACCGCGCCCGGCACCAGGGTCTCGGCCACGGTCTTGCCCGGGATGTCCAGCGACGGGGCCGCGAACAGGTCGGTCAGGTCGGCGGCCTGGCCGGCCTTGACGATCGCGCCGAAGTCCATCAGGTTCGAGCCCGAGTTGTTGATCATGTCCGGAGGGTTGCCGGCGTTGATCCGGGGCTGGATGACCGTCGAGATCTGCTCGGTCGCCGAGTAGGTGACCTTGGCGTCCGGCCACTTCTTGTTGAACAGCGGGGTGTCCACGTCGGTGGCGTACGCGGTGCCGAGACCGCCGTTGAAGATCACGATCTCCACGCCGGCCTTCGGGTCGATGCCGAGCGGGTTGTCCGCCGACTTGGTGCCGGTGGCCTGCTCGGAGTCGCTGTCGTCGGACCCACCGCCCACACAGGCGCTGAGCATGCCGACCGCGGGGGTGGCGAGCAGGCCGACGGCGGCGGCACGACGCAGCAGCGTACGGCGGTCCAGCTCGGGCTTGGCGAAAATATCGGTCACAACATCTCCTCAGGTTGTGTTTGTGATCAGCCCTTGACCGCGCCGGCCGTGAGACCGGTGGCGATGTTGCGCTGGATGATCAGGAAGAAGATCACCACCGGGATCGAGGTGATGATCGCACCGGCCATGAGGGGGCCCCAGGCGGTACCGCGGGTCGTCTGGTTCTGCAGCAGCCAGGCCATCAGGTTCTGCTTGTCCGGGCTGTTGAGCGTGTTGATGATGATGAATTCGTTCCAGGCCTGGATGAACCCGTAGACGCTGGTGGCCACCAGGCCGGGGCCGGTCAGCGGGAGGATGATGCGCCAGAAGACCTGGGCCCGGGTACAGCCGTCGATCAGCGCGGCCTCGTCGAGCTCACGCGGGATGCCCGAGATGAAGCCGCGAAGTGTCCACACGGTGTACGGCAGGATCAGCACAAGGTAGGTGATGCTCACACCGATGAGGCTGTTGGTCAACTTGGCCTGCTGAAGCATCAGGAACAGCGGGATGAGCAACGAGATGAACGGGATCAGCTGCACCACGAGGATGACCAGGATGATCGACTTGCGGCCGTAGAACTTGAACCGGGCGATCGACAGCGCGGCCAGGAAGCCCACGACCAGCGCGCCGGCCACCGCCAGCAACGTGATGATCACGCCGTTGAGCATGTTCTCCAGGAACAGCGGCGCCTTGAACGCCGACAGGAAGTTGTCGAAGGTCGGGTTCTTCGGCAGCAGCGTCGGCTCCAGCGAGAGGACCTCGTTGGCCGGCTTGAACGCGGTGTTGAGCACCCAGTAGACCGGGAACAGCATGAAGATCGAGAACAGGATCCCGGCGGTGTTGGCCGCGATCGTGCCGGCCTTGCTGCGGCCGACGGTGAGCACGCCGTCGTCGGCGCTCTTGGCGCGTCTCTTCTTCATCACCGGGGCGACGGCGACCATCACTCCACCTCACCGATCTTGAACATCTGGCGGATGTAGAAGACCATCACGCCGAGCATCAGAATCACGGTGATCACCGCGATGGCCGAGCCCAGGCTGTACCGGGACTGCCCGAAGGCCTGCGTGTACGAGTACGTCGCCAGGGTCTGGAACGACGGCTCAGGATGACCGTCGCGCAGCACCCACGCCTGTGTGAAGAGCCCGAAGTTCCAGATCACCGAAAGCGTGGTGACGATAGTGATCAAGGGTTTCAAGATCGGGAGGATGATGTTGCGCAGTGATTGCCAGGGCGTCGCGCCGTCCATCGTCGCCGCCTCGAGCAGCTCCTTCGGCACCTGGGTGAGGCCCGCGTTCAGCGTGATGGCCAGGAACGGGATGCCGGCCCAGACCACCAGCGTGGTGATCACCGACCAGCCCTGCCACGGGTTCACGAACCAGCTGTGGTTCGCGTAGTCGACGCCCGGAATCTTGTCGATCAGGTAGTTCACGACGCCGAAGTCGGAGTCGGTCATCCACCGGAAGATCTGCGCGGCCACCAGCTGCGGGAGCGCCCAGACGAACATCATGGCGACGACCATGAACAGCCGTACGCCACGCGTCACCCGCCGCATGAGCAGGGCGATGGACAGGCCGAGCACGACGGAGATCAACACCGAGACGATGGTGAAGGCGACCGTACGGCCGGTCACGCCCCAGAACACGCTGTCCGTGAGCACCTTGGTGTAGTTGTCGAAGCCCACCCACGGCGGCGTGGCGCCGCTGAGCAGCTCGCGCAGCCGCATGTTCTGGAAGGACAGGACCACCATCCGGACCAGCGGATAGCCGAGCAGCCCGGCCAGCAGGACGAGGGCCGGAATCGCCAGCAGCCAAGGGGTCTTATCCGATTTGCGTTTCTTGCTGGCCGCCGGCCGAATCGGAGCTGGAGCAGCCGGGCGGGTCGCCGGTGATTCGACGACGGACATCAGCGGGTTCCCTTCCAGGAAGCGTGGCGCCGCCCTCGCGGGCGGCGCCACAGGCCTCAGCTCTCGTTGAGCGTCGCGTTGATCTGGTCGTCGGCCCACTTGGCGCCGTCGGCCACCGACTTCTTGCCGGTCAGGATGTCGGTGAGCATCGTCTGCAGCACCGCGCCCTTCTCGACGTCAGCCCACTTCTCGGCGTTCGGGGTGAACCAGCTGTCCTTGGCCGCCTGCGCGGCCGGGGCCAGCGCCGGGTTGGCCGCGGCGGCCTTGTCCAGCAGCGCGGTCGAGTTCGGCAGCGCGTTCGCCTTGATCAGGCCGTCCATCGACTGGCTGTCGGTGAAGGCCTTGATCCACTGGGCCGCCAGCTCCTTGTTCTGGCTCTTCTCGGCCACGCCGAGGTTCGAGCCGCCCAGGAAGGAGGGGATCTCCGGCATGGCCGCGGTGGCCAGCTTGCCCTTGACCTTGGTCGGAACCAGCGGCGAGTTCTCGTCGTTGGGGTCCTTCTTGACCTCCTCGGCCGAGCCCTGCTCCCACGCGTTGCCGTAGAACATGGCCGAGGTGCCCTGCGCGAAGATGCCGGCCTGCTCGTTCTCGTTCTTGGTGGGGTCGGCCTTCGAGTACTTCTTGACCATGTCGACCCAGCGCTGCAGGCCCTCGATCGAGGCCGGCTGCGAGAGCTGGCCGACCCACTTGTCGCCGTCCTGCTTGGCGATGTCGCCGCCGGTCGACTTGACCCAGCTCATCGCCGCGTACCAGTACTGACCGGGCATGTAGACGGCGCCGAACTTCGGGTCCGACTTCTTCGCGGTCTGGATCTTCTCGGCCGCGGCCAGGAAGTCGTCGTACGTCTTGGGGGCCGCGAGGCCGGCCTCCTTGAACAGGTCGGTGCGGTAGATCAGCAGGCGCGCGCCGGCGTAGTAGGGCACGCAGTAGGTCTTGCCCTCGAAGTCGCAGGCGCCCTTGAGACCCGCGAGCCACGTGCCCGAGTTCTCGTAGTCGGCCGGGTTGATCGCCGCGAAGCCGCCGCTGAAGACGTACTTGGGGAACTCGCTGTTGCCCAGCTCGATCACGTCCGGCACGTCGGTGCCGGCCAGGGTGGCGTCCAGCTTGGTCAGGTGGTTGGCCCACTGCTGGTACTCGACGTTGACCTGGGCGCCGGTGGCCTCGGTGAAGCGCTTGCTCGCGTTGTCGACGACGTCTTTCCACGCCGTCTGCGCGTCGACCATCAGCCAGACCTTGAGGGTCTTGCCGGCGCCGTCGACCTTGCCGGATGCGGAGGTAGTAGGTGAGTCTTCGTTCGAGCCGCAGGCGGCGGCGAGCAGCGTCGCAGCGAGTGCCGCGGCGACCGCGATCTTGCGCTTCACGCTTCCTCCAGAGGGGAGTTTTTTATGTGTGGGGGTTTTGTCGCTGGTGCACCGCCGGTGACCGGCGGAGATCATGTGGGGCTGCCGTCCTTGGCGGCCTTGTGACCGTGCACGGCTTGCGCGGTGCGCTGGAAGGCGGCGTGCGAGCGCTCGTGGGTGCGCTGCGCGACGGCGACGTAGAGCAGATCGAGCACGACCAGCTGGGGATGGCGGGCGCTGAGCGCGTCCGGCCGGAAGGTCGTGGCCTGGGTGGCGGTGAGAAGGACGATGTCGGCCAGCTCGGCCAGCGGCGAACGCGGAAAGCTGGTCAGGGCGATGGTGGTGGCGCCCCGGCTGCTGGCCTCGGCCAGCAGCTCGATGGTCTCGCCGGTCTGTCCGCTGTGCGAGATGCCGAGCGCGACGTCGCCGGGCCGGGAGAGCGCGGCGCTGGCGAGCCCGTTGTGGACGTCGGTCCAGGCCCACGCCGGCACTCCGATGCGGTGCAGGCTGAACTGCATCTCCTCGCCGACCAGGGCACTGCCGCTGGCCCCGAAGATGTTGACGCGGGGTGCGGCGGCGATGGCGACCGCGGCCCGCTCGACCTCGGCCAGATCGAGCAGCGCGGCGGTGTCGTGCATGGCCTGCGTGTCGGCCGCCATGATCTGCCCCAGCACCCGCGAGAGCGGGTCGCTGGGCTGGATCTCGCGGCCGATGTCGACGGTCCAGCCGGCGCTGCGCGCCCGTCCCGTCTCGGCCGCGATCCCCAGCCGCAGATCGGCATAGCCGTCGAAGCCGAGCGCCCGGCAGAACCGCGTGACGGTCGCGGGCGAGGTGCCGCTGCGCTCGGCGAGCTCGACGATGGTGGCCCTCGAGGCCGCCGCCGGATCGGTCAGCACCTGCTCGGCGACGCGCCGCAGAGCCCCCGTGAACTCCGGCAGCAACGATCGCACGCGCACGAGCACCGACACCTGGTCAGCAGCGCTCTCGACCGTCGGGACGACCGGCTCGCCACGAACCAGGGAGTCGACGACCGCGGTCGACGCGGTGCCGTCCATCTCCGGCTCGCCCATTGGCCATCCCTTCAGGAAGGACTGTTTACTGTCGCGGTAAAAGTTCTTACTGAAGGCCCCTCCGTGTCAAGACTGTGGGCGAAGTTTTCAAACCGTTACCTGACCTGCGCCGATGAACGCGTGTTACGCCGCAACCACTTGACAGTCATCAATCCGGAAATGTTCTTTACGACGTGACCGCCATCACGCGTCCACATTTGACCGGTTTTGCGGTGGCTCTTTCACCCGACGCTTCGTGCCCGTTCGGACTAGCGCGCATGGCCCGTTCGTACTAGATCTTGGCGAGTCTGAAACGCAGTTTTTACCGCCGAAACAAGATTCGGTACGGAGATGAGCCTCCCCGCCAAACCCTGACGGCCCCCGCCGCAGCGACCGGCCGGCTGCAACTCACCCTGCTCACCGACGTTCCGGCCGCTTCAGTGGTCACCCTCGAAAAACACAAAAGACCGAGGGCGGCCTCCACGCCACCCTCGGCCGAAGCCCGAGAAACAACCTCTCAGCCCTTCACCGACGCGCGAACAGTGCCCGAACCCCCACCCGTCCGCCACCGCCCGAACGCCCCGCCCAGCCGCCGCTGCCCGAACGGCCCTCTCCGTCGCTGCCGCCCGAACGACCCACCCAGCCGCCGCTACCCGAACGGCCCTCTCCGTTGCCGCCGCCCGAACGACCCACCCAGCCGCCGCTACCCGAGCGGCCCGCCGCGCCGCCGGTGTCCAAGCGGGCCGCACGGCTGCCGCGCAGCTCGACGATCGCGCCCGGGTCGCCGCGGTGGATCAGGTCCAGGACGGCGGCCAGGACATCGGTGGCCGGAACGATCAACCGGTCGGCGGTGACGCACATCGCCCGGACGTCGAATCGCCGGGCCACCGGGGCGAACGTCGCGGTGAAACGGATCAGGCGCGCCTCCTGGTCCGTGCCCGCGCCGCCGGCGATGACGTTGACGATCGCGCCGCCGCCGCGCGAGCGCATAGGTTCGAGCACGAGCTGACTCAAAAGCGTGGCATCGGTCAGGTCGAGAGTGGGCGGCACCCACGCTTCAGAATCCGGATAACGCTCAGCCACCCAGCCGGCCACGCTGTTGACCAGCACCGTGGGACCGCCAGAGGCGCCGAGCTCCCCGGCGGCAGCCACGATCCGCTCCAGAAACCGCGGATCACGCACATCGGCCGCCATGGCCCGGGCGGCCACCCCGTAGGCCAGCGCCTGGGTGGCACAGGCTTCAGCACTTTCAGCATCGAGATCGACGGCCACAACGCCGTAGCCGGAGGCGGCGAGCCCGAGCGCCATCGCACGCCCGAGCCCGGCACCCGCTCCAGTGACAACGGCAACGCCACCCGCAAGTTCACCGCCCGCCGCGCCTTCCGCAACCGCCCGCCGGCCCGCCGCGCCTTCCCCACCCGACCGCTCACCCACCGTGCCTTCCACACCCGGCCGCTCGGCCACCGCCGCGCCTTCCACACCCGGCCGCTCACCCACTGTGCCTTCCACACCCGGCCGCTCGGCCACCGTGCCTTCCACACCCGGCCGCTCGGCCGCCGCGCCTTCCACACCCGGCCGCTCGGCCACCGCGCCTTCCACACCCGGCCGCTCGGCCACCGCGCCTTCCACACCCGGCCGCTCGGCCACCGCGCCTTCCACACCCGGCCGCTCGGCCGCCGTCGGGTGTCTATCCCCCGCTGCCGCCTGCTCGGAGGGGTGCCCGCTCCTCCCGGCGACCCGAGCCACACCGCGCCCGTGATCAGACCCGGTTCCCAGCCGTGGGGCGACAACCGCTCGGCCGTCCATCACCGCTCGGTCGCTCACCGGCACAACGCGCGGCGCGGACGCCTGTGCGCGATCACTATCGGGCACGGCGCGCGGCCCCGCAGGCTTCTCGAGGGCGGCCGCGGAGTGCTGCGCATGGGTTGCGGCTAGAGGCGGCACGACAGGCGGCGAGGAAGGCGGCACGACGGGCGACGCGGAAGGCGTCCCAACGGGCGGC
>NZ_OBDY01000002.1:0-19761 GCF_900215205.1 Paractinoplanes atraurantiacus | reverse complement strand
CGCGGAAGGCGGCACGACGGGCGGCACGGAAGCCTGCGCAACGGGCGGCGCGGAAGGCGGCGCGGAGGGCGGCACGACGGGCGACGCGGAAGGCGGCACGACGGGCGGCGTGGAAGCCTGCGGGCCCCACGGCGCGAAGAGGGCGGCGGACTGCGCGAAAGGGGCAGCGGGCGACGTGAAAGGGGCAGCGGGCGGCGCGAAGGGGGCGGCGGGCGGTCCGGAAAGGGCGGGTCCGACCGGACGGTGGCGGTAGCGGCGGAAGGCCAGGAAAGCCGGGATGGCCAGCACCAGGAGGAGGATTGCCGCTAGGGGAAAGCCCGTCAGATCGGGTGCGGCAGCGGGGGTCAGGTCTATGCCGGCCAGATCTATGGCGGCTATGGCCAGAGTGCCCGCGGCGGCGATTGTGGTGAAAGCTATGGCGGCTGGGGGCCCGGCGGTGGGGGTGGACATGCGTACACCCTGGACCGCACCGACCAGGCACAAGCCGGCGGCGAAAAGCAGGGGTTGGGTGATGATGGCGGCCAGTGGGAGGTCGGGGACGGCGGCCGTGGCGGCCAGCAGCAGCAAGCCGGTCTCGGCGGTGATGAGGAGGCCGAAACCCACGATGACGCCCAGCGGGAAGAGCTGCCACGGGTGGCGCACCCAGCGGCTCAGGCGGCCGCGCAGGCCGTAGAGGGTGGCCGAACGGCCCGTGAGCGCGCCGATCAGGACGACCAGGTTGAGGGCCCCGAGGATGGCCAGGAAGACGCCGGCGGGGGTGGCGCTCGCGGACGGCCGCACGATCATCGCCAGCAGGAATGTCACCGAGAAGACCGTGGTGGCCGAGCCCAGCGAGAACCAGAGGGCCGCCGACGGCGAGCGTGAGAAACGGCTGATCACCGCTACGTGCCGGGCGTCGCAAGCGTGCCGTATTCCGAGCAGGTACGCGACGATGCCGACGCCGGCCAGGGCCGGCTCGCGGGACAGCACCACGATGCCGGCTAGGTGCAGCAGGCCGACGACCGCGGCCATCACCACAAGAATGTGCCGCTGTGCCCTGTGGTCCGTCATGCCGGGGATTCGGCGCCGGACGGCCCCCGGATGACCGTCGGCCGGTTTATGCGGATTCGCGAATGGCTTCCAGGAAGACCTCGGAGCGGTGCTCGTAATTGCGGAACCGGCCGTAGCTGGGTGCGCCCGGCGACAGCAGCACGGCGCCTCCGCTCGGTGTGGTCTCGCGGGCCAGGCGTACGGCCGAATGAAGATCGTCGGCCTGGTGGGTCACGATGCCGTCGAGGCCGGCCAGCTCGGCCACGATGCGCGGGCCGCTGTCGGGCATGCCGATCACCGTCAGTTGCTTGTCGCGGAGGAACTCTCGTAGCGGGGAGTAGTCGAGACCGCGGTCGTTGCCGCCGACCAGCACGGTCAGTGGGCGGCCGGCGTAGGCGTCGATGGCGTGCATGGTCGCGTACGGGCTGGTCGACAGGGTGTCGTCGACGAAGGTGACGCCGGACGGGTCCTCGATCTCGGCCAGCCGGTGCGGCAGGCCCTCGAAGGTGGCGACGGCCTCGGCCAGCGCGTC
Source organism: Paractinoplanes atraurantiacus (assembly GCF_900215205.1). Lineage (GTDB taxonomy): Bacteria > Actinomycetota > Actinomycetes > Mycobacteriales > Micromonosporaceae > Actinoplanes > Actinoplanes atraurantiacus. Next base: position 18,200 of record NZ_OBDY01000002.1, on the reverse strand, counting down.
CTTCTGACCGGGGACGTCGATGCCGATGCCGTCGAGCACCGCGAGCGCCACGCAGAGGTTGCGGCCGTTGTGGGCGCCCTTCAACTTCAAGGAAGAGCGCGGGAACAGCGGCTCGTCCGAGCAGTAGACGGTGTCGTCCTCGATGCGGAAGCGGGAGTCGTCGGCCGCGGCCGGCACCGGCGGGAAGCCGTTGACGTCGGTGACGCCGCGGATCTCGGCCCGCAGGCGGTCGTCGGCGCCGTTCACGACGATCAGGTCGGGGTCGTGCCGCAGGATGTTGAGCTTGTCGCGGTAGTACTCGCGCTCGCCGCCGTGCGCGTCCAGATGCTCGGGGAACAGCGAGCTCACCACGGCCACGTGCGGCGAGTCGGTCAGGTCGGCGCACTGGTAGCTGGACAGCTCCAGCACGTACTGCTCCGCCTCGGGAAGATCCAGCAGGGGTACGCCGATGTTGCCGCCGAAGACGTTGGGGCGGCCCACGGCGGCGAGCAGGTGGCTGATCAGGCTCGACGTGGTGCTTTTTCCCTTACTGCCGGTGACGCCGATCGTGCGCGCGGCGTGATCGGCCATCCAGAGGGCGCTACCGCCGGTGACCGGGATGCCGCGCTCGCGCAGCTGGGCCATCCACGGGTGCGTGTTCGGCACGCCGGGCGAGCGCACGACCACGTCGGCGCTGACCAGGGCGGGGAACGCGTGATCGCCGCCGGCCAGCGGGGCCAGGTCGGCCAGCGGGGAGCTCCACTCCACGGACAGGAAGTTGGCGCTGTCGTCGACCGCCATCAGGCGCGACGGCCCGTGCGCGGCGATCGCGGTGACCGCGGCCCGCCCCTCCCGGCCGGTCCCCCACACGGCCACCGAGCGGCCTTTCAGGTCTGCCAGGCGCACGTCGTCCCCTCCTCGATGAGTCGCACTAGTATTGCCGGTCGGCCCTACGACAGGAGTTTCCGGGTGCAGTTCGACGTCATGCGCTTCCCCTCGTACGCCTTCGACCCGTCGACCGGTGTCGCGACGTTCGACTACGTGCTCGACGGCCCGGAGCCGCTGGAGTTCACCGAGACGATCACGCTGCCGGTCCCTGACCAAAGCGACGAGAGCCGCGAGGAGGCGCTTCACCGCGTACTCGATCTGCTCCATGTCGTCGCCGGGGTGAGCTACTTCAAGGTCGGCGCCCCGCGCCGGATCGTCGCCCCCAAGCCCGTGCCGCCGGCCGCCGCCGACTTCTTCACCGCGGTCTACACCAAGGGCATGGCCGAGTACGCGTACCGCAACCAGCTCCCGCACGTGCTCGAGGCCGTGGTCGAGGTGCCGTCCGGTGCGACAAAAGCTGCGGAAAGCGACAATTCCGGCAGGAGGCCGCTCTCCGCGGTCGGCGGCGGCAAGGACTCCATCGTCACCCTGGAGATCCTGCGCGCGGCCGGCCTCGACCCGGTGCCGTTCTCGGTCAACCCCAACCCGGTGATCAAGAACGTGAACGCCGCCTCCGGCCTGGACGCGCTGGCCGCCCGCCGTCAGCTCGACCCGCGCCTGTTCGAGCTGAACAAGGCCGGCGCCCTCAACGGCCACATCCCGGTCACCGCGATCAACTCGCTGATCGCCGTCGCCACCGCGGTCTGGCACGGGCTCGGGCCGGTCGTGATGTCGAACGAGCGCTCCGCCTCCGACCCCAACCTGATCTGGAACGGTCACGAGGTCAACCACCAGTGGTCCAAGGGCGTCGAGGCCGAGGGCCTGCTGCGGGCCGCCATCACCGCGCACGTGGGCCTCACCGAGCCGTACTTCTCGCTGCTCCGCTCGCTCTCCGAGCTGCACATCGCCCAGCTGTACGCGCGGCACGACCGCTACGACGACGTGGTGACCAGCTGCAACAAGGCGTTCAAGCTGCACGACCCGACGGCCCGCTGGTGCGGTGACTGCCCCAAGTGCCGTTTCGTCTTCCTGGCCATGGCCCCGGCCATGGATCGGGCCCGGCTCACCCGCATCTTCGGCAAGGACCTGTTCGCCGACGTCGAGCAGGTGCCCGGCTTCCTGGAGCTGCTCGGCATCGACGCGCACAAGCCGTTCGAGTGCGTCGGCGAGGTGGAGGAGTCGCTGGTGGCGCTCTCCATGCTCGACGACGACGCGCCGGTGCTGGTGGCGCTGCGGGCGGCGGTGCCCGGCACGGCATGGGCGGCCGCGTCCCGCGACGACGTGCTGACCCCGGGCGGCCCGACGTTCGTGCCCGCGGCGTACGCGAAGGTCCTGACGGATGCCCTCTGACGGCATCTACGTCGGTAAGGCCGACGTCGACGCACCGGAGGAGAAGGGCTGGCTGCTGGGCCACTTCCGGCCGCCGGGCGACCCGCGCCACAGCACCGACGTGGAGATCAAGTGGGGTCGCCACGTCAAGGGCGACCGTCGCGCGCGGTGGGTGACCGGCGAGGAGCGGGAAGCCCTGCTCATGCTGATCAGCGGCCGCTTCCATGTGGAGCTGCCGGACCGCACGGTGGTGCTGACCGAGCCCGGCGACTACGTGGTGTGGGGGCGCGGCGTCGACCACTCGTGGGTGGCCGAGGAGGAGTCGGTGGTGCTGACGGTCCGGTGGCCGTCGATTCCGGGTTATGCGGTGCCGTGACTCATTCCGGCGGGTCGTGGTGGATGCGCTCGGGAGCGACGCCGAGCTGGTGCAGCGCCACCGACGTGGCGGCCACCATCAGCGGCGGGCCGGCCAGGAAGACCTCGTGGCCCGACCATTCGCCGTAGGCCGCGACCGCCTCGGTGACCAGGCCCGGCGCGTACGGCCCGGGATCGCCCTCGGCGACGACGGGCACGACGGTGGCCCGGCGCGCGGCCCGCGCGATCTCGGTGAGCGCCTCGATGTCATAAAGCTGCGAGAGATCCCGTACGCCCCAGAAAAGCACCGCCGACCGCTCGTCCCCCGTCTCGGCGAGCTGCGTCAGCAGCGCCTTGAAAGGCACCACCCCGGTGTCCCCCGCGATCATCAGCAGGTGCCGCCGCGGATCGGCCGGCAGCGTCATCGTGCCCTCGGCCCGGCTCAGGCGCACCCGATCGCCGACCCGCGTCCGATGCACGAGCGTGCCGCTGACCCCCGACTCGGTCTTGGCCCGCACATGCAGCTCGACCACGTCATCCCGGGCCGGCGCACCCGCCAGCGAATAGGGCCGCCAGATCGCCGGCAACTCACGCACCTGGATCCGCGCATATTGCCCGGCGCGGAAAGGCATGGGCAAGAACGGTCTTAGCCGTACGACCGCGAGGTCCGGCCGCCGCAGCTGATGCTCCACCACGACCGCGTCCCAGACCGGCGGCGCATAGGCCGCGGAAGCTCCACCGTGCACTATCCATTCATAGGCGTGCTGCCACGTCGACCGCCAGGCCACATCGAAGTCGAGCCGCCACTGCCCGGCCGCCATGCCGGTCCGCATGGCCTCGGCCAGCGCCGCCCCCACCAGCTGAAGCTGCGCCGCCTTGATCCCGCAGGCGGCCAGCGCCGCCCCGAGCCGCCCGCACCCTTCGACGAGCACCGGCGGCCGGTCGAGGTTGTGCACGAGCCAGGTCATGGCCTTGGCCAGCTGCCCGACCTGCGTGGCCGCCCCACCCGGCAGCGTGGCCAGCAGTCCCGGCTGCGCCTGCATCAGGGCGGCCCGCAGCCGCTCGGACACGTCAAGCGGCCCACCGGCGAAGGTCAAACTGGTGCTGAGCAGCCGCTGCGTCTGCCGCAGAAGCGCGTCATCGGCCGGGTCCATCCCGTCCCCGGCATTCACCCGCGTCACCAGTGGCGGCATCACATGAGGCAGGTCCATCCCGGGCAGCCGCCGCATCCCACTCGGATTCTCCTGCGGTACGCCACGACCCCCGGCCGCCCATCGAGGCCGGGCCCCCGCACTCGCGCCCCCAGTCCATCGAGCCCGCGCCCCGCCCGCCGAGCCACCACCGAGCGGCCGTGCGTTCCCGCTCCCGGCCGCCCCTTCGACACCTGTTTCCGGCCACGTGGTGGGCTGAATCTCGGACCCGGGCCGCCGAACAGGAAGCCCGGTGAACCGGTTCCGATGCGGCCGCCCCACCGCTTCGGCCCCATCGTCCTCGTCGAATCCCCCGGCATCGGAATCGCCAGGCACGGGAGGCCACGCGACGGCGCCGCCCGCCTCGTTCCGCCCCAGGCCAGGCGGCACAGCATCCCCGGGCAGGCCACCCGGCCCCGCATTCCTGGTCACCCGCGGCGTGCTGGTGAGTCCCGAGATGACGGGCCGGCCACCCGGGGCCCGCGACGGCGCGGGCCTTCGGTCCCAAAAACTCCGTCCCGTCGAAGCACTGTCCGCCCGCTTCTCCGGCAGGTCATCGAAATGCGGCGGCTCCCCGTCCTCCGCCATCGGCGAGTGCACGACGCGGCCGGCACCCGCCGGTGGAACGGGGTCGATCAGATCCGGCGGCGGGGACGGGGAGCCCTGGGCCGCCGCCGCCCAGCGCGGCCGCAGTTGCTGACCCGGACTCGCACCCTCGGCCGAAATGTGCGGAGAGGCGGCGGGCAGACCGAGACGGGGCGCACCCGGGGGCAGAATGCTGTGCGCTTCGCCCGGGGCCAGGGCACCATGGGCTTCGCCCGGGGGCAGGGCGTTGTGTGCCTCGCCCGGGGGCAGCGCCGGATGTTCGTCCTCGTCGCGCTGATGGGAGAGCTCGTACAGGGCCGCGGCGGTGTCGGCAACGCCGGCCGCCACCGCGTCCGGGGCGGCCTGGCGCAGGCGGATCGCCCGCAGCAGGGCCAGCAAGTGCTGGTCTCCCCCGGAGCCCGTACCCGATCCGGACGTCACCGTTACCCACCCCCGCTGGACGGCTTGCCCCTCCACCGTACTGCTACAAACCACCGCATTTCGCCGCTACGACTCAACGTCTGCCCGCCGTCCGGGATCACCGCCGGCGGAGGGAATTCACGGCAGGGCGGTGGCCATGCGTTTCACTGCCTCGGTGAGGATTTCGGGGCTGGTGGCGAAATTGAGGCGCATGTGGCCGGCGCCGGTGGCGCCGAACTTCGTGCCGGGCTCCAAGGCCACGCGGGCTCGGCTGAGGAAGTGGTCGCGGGGCTCGTCGTCGCGGCCTAAGGCCGAAGCGTCGAGCCAGGCCAGATAGGTGGCCTCGGGTGGGGTCCAGGTCACGGTGGGCAGGTGAGATCCCAGCAGGTCGACGAGCTGGGTGCGGCGCTGGGCCAGGGTGGCGCGCAGCGAGGCCAGCCAAGCGTCACCCTCGGTGAAGGCGGCGATCGTGGCCAGGACGCCCAGGTGACCCACCCGGTCGTCGGGGTTTGTGGGGAAGCGGGCCACCGCCTGGGCCATGCGAGGACCGGCGGTGACCACCGCCGCGCATTTCAGGCCGGCCGTGTTGAAGGCCTTGCTGGCCGAGATGACGCTGACCGCGATGTCGGCCGCGCCGGGAAGGGCGAGGATCGGGGTGAACGTCGCGCCCGGCAGGACCAGCGGGGCGTGGATCTCGTCGCTGATCACGGGGACGCGGTAGAGGCGGGCCAGGCGGACCAGCTCGGTCAACTCGTCCGCGGTGTGCACGCGGCCGACGGGGTTGTGCGGGTTGCAGAGGATGTACGCCGCGGGGTGGGTGGCGAACGCGGCCTCCAGGGCGGCCAGGTCGAGGCGGTAGCCGGCGGCGCCGCGGGCCAGGGGCACCTCGAGGATGCGGGCGCCGACCTCGGGCACCCAGTCGAAGAACGGCGAGTAGACCGGCGGGCTGATCACCACGGCGTCGCCGGGGCGGGCCAGGGCGCGCATCGTCTCGACCACGCCGATGCCGACGTCGGTGACCGCTGTGACCTGGGCCGGGTCGAGCTCCCAGCCCCACTGGCGGCCGGCGAAGGCGGCCAGGGCCTGGCCCAGCTCCGGAGTGGACGACGCGTAGCCCAGGTCGCCGCGGCTCACGGCCTCGGTCAGCGCCGCTGTGACCGGTGGGGCCAGGTCGTAGTCCATCTCGGCCACGAACAGGGGCAGCACGTCGCCCGGGAAGGCTCGCCATTTCTCACTGCGCCGCCGCCGCAGCTCGGCCAACGGCGCCACCGGAAGCTCGTCGCTCATGGGTCCATCTAGGCGGCCAGGCGGGGGTTGCGCAACCGATAGACGACCGAGGGGCGAAGCGGGCCCGGCGGGACGGTCGGATCGTCGAAGTCGTCGGACGGGTCGTGGGTCATGCCGAGGCGGCGCATCACCGCGTGGGAGCGCACATTCCCGGCCGCCGCGATGGCGAGGATCTCCGGCAGGCGGAGCTGCGTGAACCCGTACTCGAGAACCGCGCTCGCCGCCTCCGTCGCGTAACCCTTCCCCCAGGCCTTCCGGGCCAGGCGCCAGCCGGCCTCGGTCCCGTGGAACGGCACCTCCTCGTCGACCGGATCAAGCCCGGCCATGCCGATCAGGCCGCCCTCGTCCGGCGCTTCGACGGCCCACCAGCCCCAGCCGCGCTCCGCCAGCTCGGCCCGGAAGTGTTCCAGCGAGCCCCGCGACTGCTCCCTGGTCAGCACCGACGGGAAGAACTCACGGACCTCCGGGTCCGCGTTCAGCTCGGCCCAGGCGTCGAGGTCGTCGTCGCGCCACTGGCGCAGGATGAGGCGGGAGGTGCGCAATTCAGTCATCGGCGACAGCCTATCGGCGTTTTTTCCGGGAACCGTGTGCGGGGACCTCCGCCGTTTGCAAGGCTTCGGCCAGGATTCCCGAGCCGACGCGAGGGCACACCCATGACCATCAGCCATCACCGCACGGCCAGCGGACGACCGTTGCGGGTCTCTCCGGCGTGGGTCGGTGCCGCTCGCCCGCCCGCCGGCTCGGCGGGACACGACGACCATCTTCCGGTGCGGGAGGCGGTCTGGGTTTGGGGTGTACGGCGGTACGCGCGCCTCGCGCTGTGGGCGCTGCCGGCGGCGTCCCTGCTGTACGGATGGACCACGCTCGGCATCGACACCGCGCCCGGGCCCCTGGTCGTCGAGGTGGCCGCGAACTGGCTGGCCGCCATCGCGATGATCGCCCTGGCCGGGCTGCTGGCCGGCGCCCGGACCCGGCGGACGGCGCTGGCCGGGTTGCTGCTGGGCCTGGGCGGGCTGGTGCTGACCCTGCCCCTGGCCGCGCTGCCCAAGGGCACGGTGGCCGCCGGGGCGCCGCTCACCGCCGATCAGCTGCATCTCGTCGCGGTGACCGCCGCCGCCACGGCCGGCATCGGCTGGCTGGTGCTGGGCTGGGCGGTCTTCCGCTCGCGCCTCGTCAACCCGGCCGACGGCGTACTCCTCATGCTTGCCGCTGTTGCTCTCGGCGCCGGCGCGGAGGCCCGGCAACCGCTGCCGACCGTGGGCGCCCTGCTGCTCCTGGCGGCCGGAACCGGGCTCGCCTGGACGGGTGGGCGGTTGATCCCGAAGACCTGAATGGCATGCTCGGTGCATGACAAAGGTGGTCGCCGACATCTCGGTTTCGCTGGACGGGTTCGTCACCGGGCCTGACCCCGGTCCGGACAACGGGCTCGGCACCGGAGGCGAGGGCCTGCACCGGTGGGTCTTCGAGGGCGACGCGATCGACCGCGCCGTTCTCCAGGAGACGACCGACGCGACCGGCGCCGTCGTCATGGGCCGGGCCCTGTTCGACATCGTCGACGGCCCGCACGGGTGGAACGACGAGGTGGGTTACGGTGCCGGGCTCAACGCGGTCCCGCCGGTGCTGGTCGTGACGTCCAACCCTCCCGATTCCGTACGGCTGGGCGACCGGTTCAGCTTCGTCGTGGACGGTGTGCGCAGCGCCGTGGCGAAGGCGACCGCGCTGGCCGACGAGCGGGACGTGGTCATCATGGGCGGCGGCGCGGTGATCCGCGGCGCGATCGAGGCCGGTGTCGTCGACGAGCTGCGGCTTCATCTCTCGCCGGTGCTTCTCGGCTCGGGCACCCCGCTGTTCGACGGCGCGTCGCCGCGGCAGCTGCGCCAGATCCACGTGCGGGCCTCGGGCCACGCCACCCACCTCACGTACCGGGTGGACTGACACCAGTGGTTTTCGAGATCACCGACCCGGGCGACGAGCGGCTGGGCGACTACCACGCGCTGACCGACCTGGAGCTGCGCACCAAGTGGGAGCCGCCCAATGGGCTCTTCATCGCCGAGGGTGAGCTGGTGCTGCGGCGGGCGCTGCGGGCCGGTTACCGCCCCCGGTCCTATCTGATCGACGCCAAGCGCACCGATCAGATCGCCGACCTGCCGGACGACGCCCCGATCTACGCCGCCACGCCGGCCGTGCTGGAGAAGGTGACCGGCTTCCACGTGCACCGGGGTGTGCTGGCGTCGTTCCACCGCCGGCCGCTGCCGTCGGCCGCGGACGTCGTCGAGGGCGCGCGCCGGGTCGCCGTGCTCGAGGACGTCAACAACCACACCAACATCGGTGCGGTCTTCCGCGGGGCGGCCGCCCTGGGCATTGACGCGGTGCTGCTGTCGCCGACCTGCGCCGATCCGCTCTACCGGCGCAGCGTGCGGGTGAGCATGGGTGAGGTCTTCGCCGTCCCGTACGCCACTCTGGAGCCCTGGCCGCAGGGCCTGCAACAGCTGCGCGACGCCGGCTTCACCGTGCTCGCCCTGACCCCGGACCCCGACGCGGTGGCTTTGCAGCGGCTGACCACGGAGCAGCGGGAGCGCACGGCCCTGCTGCTCGGCGCCGAGGGGCCGGGCCTGTCGAAGAACGCGCTGGCCGCCAGCGACGTACCGGTGAAGATTCCGATGCGCCGCAACGTGGACTCCCTGAATGTCGCCGCGGCCGCAGCAGTGGCTTTCTGGGAGCTGGGCCGCGACGACTCCGAGATTTACCCGTCCAACCACCCCGCCGGCCACCCTTGACCGGACTGAAGGCTATCCACTGCGGCGGTTCCCGTACTGCCGGGGGCTCTGCACCGAGCCGCGGCCGTGCGGGCCGCCGTGCGAGTGCTCGGTGTGGTGCTGATGACCCTTGGCCTTGCCCTTGGCCGCACGACGGGCGGCGCGGTTCAGGAACTCCTCGGGCTGCTCGGCTTCCGGCGTCTCGTCCGGGGACTCGGAATTTGCGGTGGACTCAGACATCCGTGCCTCCTGAAGCTTCCATGGCCGCGCGAGAAACCGGGCGGCAGCATGATTATCACCGCTCGGGCGCGACACGGCCGACCCGTTCGGGCCGGCCGTGATCAAAATCCGCCGTGATCAGATCCTCAGGCGCGCTCGCGGCGCCCCTCGAGATCGGCCGCGCCGTTGTAGTCGGCGCCGCCCAGGGCGGCCGACGGCGGGATCGGCTCGGGAGCGGGCAGGGCGGCCGTCTTGTCGGGGTCGCCGCTGACCTGAGCCTCCGCCTCCCGTACGGCCTCATTGATCTTGCTGGCCTCGGCCGCCGCGGCCTGGGCCGCGGCCACCGCCTCGCGCTCGACGGCGGCCGCGTCGACACCCGCCTTGGGCGCGTCGCCGGCCATGTTGGCCAGACCGCCCAGGGCGCCGCCCAGACCGTCGAGGGCCTTGGTCAGCTCGGTCGGCACGATCCAGACCTTGTTGGCCGAGCCGTTCGCGATCTGGGGCAGGGCCTGCAGGTACTGGTACGCCAGGACCTTCTGCGACGGGTTCGCCGTGTGGATCGCGTCGAAGACCGTACGGATGGCCTTGGCCTGGCCTTCCGCCTGAAGGATGCGGGCCTGCCGGTCACCGTCGGCCCGCAGCACCGCGGCCTGCTTCTCACCCTCGGCCGTGAGGATCTGCGACTGCTTGTGACCCTCGGCGTTCAGGATCGCGGCCCGGCGGTCACGCTCGGCGCGCATCTGCTTCTCCATCGAGTCGCGGATGCTCGGCGGCGGCTCGATCGCCTTGATCTCGACGCGGGTGACCTTGATCCCCCAGCGGCCGGTGGTCTCGTCCAGCACCGACGACAGGTGCCGGTTGATCTCCTCGCGGCTGGTGAGCGCACGTTCCAGGTCGAGCGAGCCGATGACGTTACGCAGCGTCGTGACGGTCAGCTGCTCTATGGCCTGGAGGAAGTTGGCGATCTCGTACGTGGCCCGGACCGGGTCGACCACCTTGAAGTAGAGCACCGTGTCGATCGAGACGACCAGGTTGTCGGAGGTGATCACCGGCTGGGGCGGGAAGGAGACGACCTGCTCGCGCATGTCCACCTTGCTGCGCACCGAGTCGACGAACGGCACCAGCAGGTTCAGACCCGGGCTGAGGGTCCGCTTGTACTTGCCCAGGCGCTCCACGACGTCCATACGCTGCTGGGGGACGATGCGGACGGACCGGAGCAACGTGACGATGGCGAACACCACGATCACGATGATGAGTACACCGATCACAGCTTCCATGGCGCCTCTCTATATGTTGGGCAGGTCGTCGCGCCACACGATGGCGGTGGCGCCCTTGACCTTGATGACCCGGACGCGTTCGCCGGGTAGGTATTTCTCGTTGCCGTCGAAGGAACGGGCCTGCCAGAGCTCCCCGTCCAGCTTGATCATGCCCCGGTCGGCGTCGACCTCCTCGAGCACCAGCCCGTGGCTGCCCTCGATCGCCTCCACCCCGAACGGCGTCTCGCCCGTCTCGGAGGCGGGCTTGGCGTGCCGCATGATGATCGGCCGGAGCGCGCCGACCGAGACGCCGGAGACCAGCGCGAACGTGATCACCTGGACCAGCAGCGGCGCGCCCAGGGCGGCCACACCGGCCGCGGCGAGAGCGCCCGCCGCGAAGAAGATGATGAGAAACGTGGCCGTGAAAGCCTCGGCGATCGCCAATGCGATGCCTAGCACGATCCAGAGAACCGCTTCCACACCACGATCGTTGCACGCCCGCGCACGTACGGCGACTTCCCATACACCGAGCGCAGATTCGGGGCATCGGGGGCGACACTCAATCCGTCTTACATAGTTGTACCCATCAGTCGTTTATCGAGAGGGTCCACCGTGTCGCCGATTCCATCGCTGCTACCGCAGACCGGCCGGCGGGTCGATGAGATCGCCGCGCGGGCGCAGTCCGACGGGCGTACGCCGTCGTTCGCCCTGGCCATCGTGCGGGACCGGGCGGTGCTGCACCAGTCCTTCGCCGGGGAGCATCCCCGGCCGGACGCGAAGACGCAGTACCGTCTCGGCTCGATCACCAAGACCCTGACCGCGACCATGGTCATGCAGCTGCGCGACGAGGGCTTCTTCGCCCTCGACGACCTCCTCTACCGTCACCTGCCGGGCACCCCGATCGGCGGCGTGACCCTGCGCCAGCTGCTCGGCCACGTCTCCGGCCTGCAACGCGAGCCGGACGGCGCCTGGTGGGAGCGGGCCACCGGCGGCGACGTCGACCAGTTGCTGGCCGAGCTCGGCTACGACAAGGTGGCCGGCCCGCCGTTCCGCCGCTTCCGCTACTCCAACCTGGCCTACGGCCTGCTCGGCGCGGTGCTGGAGAAGGTGACGGGCGAGAGCTGGCAGGCCCTGGCGGCCAAGCGGGTGCTCGACCCGCTGGGCATGAAGAGGACGACGTACGCCCCGGTCGAGCCCTTCGCCCGCGGCTACGTGGTCCACGCGCTGGGCGGCGCGATGCACGAGGAGCCGCGCCTCGACTCGGGCGCGATGGCCCCGGCGGGCCAGCTCTGGTCCACGATCACCGACATGGCCAAGTGGGCGGCCTTCTGGACCGACCCGGCACCGACGGTGCTGTCCCGCGAGACGGTCGACGAGATGTGCGCCCCCGTGGTGATCAGCGACCTGGAGTCGTGGACGGCCGGGCACGGCCTGGGCCCCCAGCTGTTCCGGGTGGGCGAGCGCGTCTTCGTCGGCCACGGCGGCTCCATGCCCGGCTACGTGGCCCAGCTCGCGGTCCACCGCCGCAGCCGGCTGGGCGTGGTCGCGTTCGCCAACGCGTACGGCCTGACCGGCACCACCATCAAGCAGGTGGCCCTCGACGCCCTGACCACGGTCCTGGACGCCGAGCCCCCGGCCCCGCCGGCGCCGTGGCAGCCGTCCACCCCGCCCACCGGCGAGGCGGCGGCCCTGGTCGGCCGCTGGTGGTGGATGGGCCGCGAATATGAGATCGTCACCGACGGCGACGCCCTGGAGATGACCGGACCGTTCCACTGGTCCCGTTTCACGAGGGAGGCCCCCGACCGCTGGCGCGGCGTGGACGGTGAGAACGAGGGCGAGGTCCTCGCGGTCCTGCGCAGCCCGGAGGGTGAGGTCGCCGGCCTCGACATCGCCACGTTCGTCTTCAGCCGCGACCCCTCCCACCTGGCCTGAGGAGTTCGATGTCCAGAACCGACACGGCTTTCCGAGTGATCGCGGCTCCCGTCGACCGGGTGTACGCGGCGCTCGTCGACGCCGAGGCGCTCACGGCCTGGCTGCCACCCGACGGGATGAGCGGGCGGTTCGAGCGGTTCGACGCGCGGCCGGGCGGGTCGTACCGGCTCGTGCTGACCTACGCCGACGCCGCGGCCGCGCCCGGCAAGACCACCGCGGACTCGGACGTCGTCGAGGCCCGCTTCGTCGACGTCGTCCCCGGCGTGCGGGTCGTGCAGGCCGTCGACTTCGTCTCCGACGATCCGGACCAGGCCGGAACCATGACGATGACCTGGGAGGTCACGGCGGTCGAGCGGGGCACCCGCGTGGAGTTCCGGGCCGATGACGTGCCGGCCGGCATCTCGGCCGAGGACCACGCGACCGGCATGAACTCCTCGCTGGCCAACCTCGCGGAGCACCTCGAGGGGTGACTCAGATGATGCCGCCGTTGGCGCGGACGGTCTGGCCGTTCACCCAGTGGCCGGCCGGGGAGGCCAGGAAGGCGATGACGCCGGCGATGTCCTCGGGCTGGCCGAGGCGCTCGAGCGGGGGCTGCTTGGCCAGGTTGTCGATGACGGACTGGTCCTTGCCGTTGAGGAACAGGTCGGTGGCGGTGGGGCCGGGAGCCACGGCGTTGACGGTGATGTTGCGGCCACGCAGCTCGCGGGCCAGGACCAGGATCATGGCCTCGACGGCGCCCTTGCTGGCGGCGTAGGCCGAGTAGGCCGGGAACTGAAGGCCCACCACCGAGGTGGAGACCATGATGACGGCGCCGCCGTCGCGCAGGCGGCGGGCGGCCTCGCGGGCGACCACGAAGCTGCCGCGGATGTTGGTGCGGTGCATGCGGTCGAAATCGTCGAGGTCGAGGTCGGCCAGCGGGGACAGCAGCATCAGGCCGGCCGAGTTGACGACGACGTCGACGCCGCCGAACTCCTTCTCGGCCAGGTCGAACATGCCGGCCACGGCCTGCTCGTCGGCGACGTCGGCCTGTGCCGCGACGGCACGGCCGCCGGCCTGGGTGACCAGCGCGACGGTCTCCTCGGCGGCCGCCGGCGATCCGGCGTAACCGACGACCACGTCGTTGCCGGCGGCGCCGAGGGCGATGGCGGCGGCGCGGCCGATCCCGCGCGACGCACCGGTGACAACAGCTACAGCCATGAGTCTCACCTCAATGATCATGCCGATACGCCCACTGCGTATCGCTGATACGAGGACCATAGCACGCCCGGAAGCGACGATACGAGTTCCGCGTATCACTGATTCGCGGAGGCGAGGGGGTCATACCCACAGCCAGGCCGAGGGTCACCAGGGCGATGCCCGCCCACACCAGCGGGCTGGGCATGTCGCCGCCGAGCGCCACGCCGGTGGCGGCGGCCGCGATCGGCGCGATGCCGGTCAGCAGGCCGGCGCGGGCCGAGCCCAACCGCGAGACGCACGTGTACCAGAGCACGAACGCCAAGGCGGTCACCGCGACGGCCAGGTAGACGCCGGCGAACACGTGCGAGGCGTGCAGGCGGGGCGACGGGCCCTCGACGAAGAGCGCGAAGACGCCGAACACCCCGGCCGCCATCCACGTCGAGTGCACCGACACGCCCAGCGGCCCGTGCCGGTTCAGCAGCGGGACGGCCAGCAGCGTGAAGCCGGCCTCGCAGATGAAGGTGACCAGGGCCCACAGCAACCCGATCCCGTCCGCCCGCCCCAGCCCTTGCACGAGCACCGCCCCGGCCGTGACCACCCCCGCCGCCAGCAACAGCCGCGGCGCCGGCGTGTGGCCCTCCAGCAGCGGGCCACCGACCGCCAGCAGCAGTGGCACGCAGGCCACGGCCACACCGAGGACCGCCGGCTCGGCGTGCTCGGCGCCGTGCACGAGGGCCAGGTTGAAGACGAACATGCCGGTGACCACGACGCCGGCCAGCCAGAGCCATTCGGCGCCGCGCGGGCGCACCAGCCGGCGGCCGATGAGCCGGGCGTAGAGCAGCAGCAACAGGCAGGCCACCGCGTACCGCAGGGCCTGCACGGTCAGGTTGGGCGCGTCGACGAGCACGCCCGAGACGGCCACGCTGCCACCGACGAAGACCATTCCGAGGGCGCCCGAAAGGGCGGGTAGAGACTTCACACCAGTCATGCTCGTCCGCGGTATGGTCCGCTTGAAGGGCCAATCAAGGTCCACCCAGGAGGACCAATGTCCGACTTCCTCCAGCTCCGGCCGGACGAGGCGCCGCCCAAGGGCCTCACCGCCTGGCTGGCCGGCGCCCTGCGCGCCGCGATCACCACCGGCCGCCTCACGCCCGGCGCCAAACTGCCCGCGACCCGGCTCCTCGCGGCCGAGCTCGCCGTCTCCCGCGGCGTCGTCGTCGACGCCTACCAGCGGCTCGTCGACGAAGGGCTGGCCACCGCGCGCACCGGCGCCGGCACGATCGTCTCGGCCGCACCGGCGACGCCGGCCCGGACCACCGACCGCCGCCGCGCCCTGGCCGCGATCCGGCTACCGCTGCCGCCGCCCGACGGCATCGACATCGACCTGTCCCCCGGCGTTCCCGACCTCGCCGCCTTCCCGCGCGCCGCCTGGCTGCGGGCCGAGCGGGCGGTCTTCGACGAGATCACCGCGGCCGACCTGGGCTACGGCGATCCGGGCGGCACGCCGCGCCTGCGCACCGAGCTGGCGTCCTGGCTGGCCCGCGTCCGCGGGGTCCGCTGCGAGCCCGACGACGTCATCGTGGTCGGCGGCGTCGCCCAGGCCCTGGCGTTGCTGGCGCAGACGTTGCACGCGCGGAACAGGACCGCTGTCGCGGTCGAGGACCCCGGGTCACGCGGGGCGAGGGACCAGCTGGCCCATTGGGGTGTACGCCCGGAGGCGGTGCCCATCGACGAGCAGGGGCTCCGGGTCGGCGCGCTGACCCAGGACGCGGCCCTGCTCACCCCGGCCCACCAGTTCCCGACCGGGGTCGTGCTGAGCCCGGCCCGGCGGCGGGCGCTCCTCACATGGCCCGGGCTGATCATCGAGGACGACTACGACGCCGAGCACCGCTACGACCGGGCGCCGGTCGCGGCCCTGCAAGGCTCGGCGCCCGATCACGTCGCGTACTGCGGAAGCGTCTCCAAATCCCTTGCCCCGGGGATGCGGCTCGGCTGGCTGGTGGCGCCCCGGCCGATGCAGGCCGAGCTGCTCGCGGCCAAACACGACAGCGATCTCGGCAACCCGGCCCTGCCTCAGCTGGTGCTGGCCCGGCTGCTGGCGAGCGGCGACTACGAGCGGCATCTGCGGACCGTCCGGTCACGGCAGCGGCGACGGCGTGATGCCCTGCTGGCCGGGCTGAGGCAGCACCTGCCGGGCTGCCGTGTCACGGGCGTCGCCGCCGGGCTCCACCTGCTGATCATGACGCCCGGGGACACGCCCGACACGGTGCTCGCGGAACGGGCGGCCGCGCGTACGGGCGTACTCGTGCATCCCCTGTCGTGGCACCGCATGGAACCCGGACCGCCGGGTCTGATCCTGGGTTATGCGGCGCAGCCGCCGGATCGCCTCGCCGAGGCCGCGCGCCGCCTCGCCAGCATCATGGGACCGTGACAAAGTCGATCAACCGCTCCATCGAGTTGATGAGCGGTGTCTCGACGTCCTTGTAGCTGCTCACCGAGCGCAGGATCCGCCGCCACATGTCGGCCGGCTCGCGCACACCGACGGCCTGGCAGATCCCCTCCTTCCAGGGGCGGCCGGGCGGGATCACCGGCCACTTCGACAGGCCCACCCGCTCCGGCTTGACCGCCTGCCAGATGTCGACATACGGGTGACCGGTGACCATCACGTTCGGGTCGGTGACGGCGGCCACGATCCGGCTCTCTTTCGAGCCCGCCACCAGATGGTCGACGAGCACGCCCAGCCGGCGCTGCGGGCCCGGCTGGAAACCGCGGACCGCCCCCGCGAGGTCGTCGATGCCGTCCAGCGGCTCCACCACGATGCCCTCGATGCGCAGGTCGTCGCCCCAGATCCGCTCGACCAGGGCCGCGTCGTGGATGCCCTCGACCCAGATGCGGCTCGCCTTGGCCACCTGCGCCCGCACGTTGTCGACGGCGATCGAGCCCGACGCGGTGACCCGACGCTGGGCCTGCGCCGGGGCCGCGGCCGGCTTGCGCAGCGTGACCGGGCGACCGTCCAGCAGGAACGCGGCCGGCGCCAGCGGAAAGTTGCGCCGCTTGCCGAACCTGTCCTCGAGCACCACCGCGCCCAGCTCGAAGCCGATCACCGCGCCGCAGAAGCCGGACTCGGCGTCCTCGACCACCAGGTCCCGCTCGGCGTCCACCTCGGGCGCGACCTTCCGCTTGCGCCAGTCGCCCTTCAGCACGTCCTCCCCATACATGCAAGGCACCGTAACCCGTGCGCTGAGACACGGGACTTATGACTCTCCGGCCGAGACAAGCTTCCCGGTGGGCACGTACCCTTGCTCGCATGTCCCCCGCAGCTGATGCGGCCACCCGCACCACGCGGCGCTCCACCCGGTTCGTGTCCTGGGTTCGCGCCTGGCGTGCCGGGCTCGTGCCGTTCGACGAGCTCGCCGACGAGATCGCCCACGACGAGGAGCACCTCTTCGCCGACGCGCCCGGCACCTGGACCGACGTGCCGCTGCCGCAGGGCCTCCCGGCGTTCGCCAAGGTGCACCCCGACGACATCCGGCTGGTCCTGCCCGCGCCGGGCGACCCGCGCGGCCTGCCCGGCCCGGGCGAGCTGACCGGCGCCGCGATGCTGGCCGGCGAGGCCGTGATGACCCCCGACTTCGGCGTGGTGCCCGACGTCCGCCGGCATGTCTCCGGCTCCGGCGTCGAGTTCGAGACGGTGGTGTGGCGCTACTTCCCGGTCGAGGGATACCGCCCGGTCTTCCAGATGGGCGCGGCCGAGGCCGAGAGCGAGCTGACCCTGGCCCTGTCCGAGGCCACGGCCCAGCTGACCAAGCTCGACGTGGCCCAGTGGAAACCCGAGCTGGCCGGCGCGCTGCAACAGCTGCGCCGCCCGGAGAGCACGGCAACGCTGCCGCCCGGCTTCGACCCGCGCGCCCGCCGGCTGTTCGCCCGGGCCAGCGTGCTCGACCAGGTGCTGGCGCTCGCCGGAAGCAACGCGCCCGGCGGCGCGGTGAACGGCTTCGAGGCGCAGCAACGCGACGCGGCGTTGCGCCCGCTGACCACCGCGTGCCGGCAGGCACTGGTCGCCGCCTGCAACTCGCCGCTGCATGCCTGACCGGTTCCTGCATTGCACGTTCTGCGGGGCCCGTTTCGGCGCCGTACGCGACTGGCCGCGCCGCTGCGGCGCCTGCGGCGAGACCACCTACCGCAACCCGGCCCCGGTCGGTGTCGCGGTCCAGCCGGTCGGCGGCGGCCTGCTGACGGTCCGGCGCGCCATCCCCCCGGCCGCCGGCAAGCTCGCCCTGCCCGGCGGCTTCATCGACTTCGGCGAGGCGTGGCCCGAGGCCGTCGTCCGCGAACTCTTCGAGGAGACCGGGCTTCAGGCAAACCCTTCCGAGGTACGCCTGTACGACACCCTGAGCGCCCCCGACGGCACATTGCTCGTCTTCGGCCTGCTGCCACCCCTGGCCCACGTCTCCGACATGCCCCTGTCCGAGCCGAACGACGAGTCCCTCGGCTGGCAGATCCTGGCCGCCCCTGAGGAGCTGGGCTTCACTTTGCACACAGCAATCGCCAACCGCTGGTTCGCCTCCCGCTAGCGCCATCCCTTTAGGACGCCTCAGGCCGCCCTCTTCCCCCCGGCCGCTTCTCCCCACCCCCTTGCCGTCGCCTTCTCCCCCTGGCCTTCTCGCCCTCTCCCCTCTCCCCTCGCTCCTCGCCCCCTCGCCCTCCCCTTCTCGCCTCGCCCTCCCGCCCCGCCCCCTCGCGCCCTTACGCCCTCGTTTTCTCCCCCTCGCCCTCGCCCTCGCGCCCTC
>NZ_OBDY01000017.1:69380-194962 GCF_900215205.1 Paractinoplanes atraurantiacus | reverse complement strand
CTCGGCTACTTATTTACTGGTGGCACGACCGCTGCCCGGCCAGGCATGGTCGAGGTGACCGGCAGAGTCACTCTCATTTCGGCTGTCCACCCGCAGGTTGGGTGTGGCTCAGATTTGGCATGTGCCCTGCCGGTCACCGCGGCGCGGAGTGGCTCCAGAGGGGTATGCCCAGCTCAAAGTAGCGCTGCCCTCCCGCCGGCACCAGGTCGGAGCAGGGAGGGACGAGACAGATGCCCAATGTCGTCATCGGAGTGGACCCGCACAAACGATCAGCCACCATCGAGGTCATCGACCAGCACGAACGAGTGCTCGGCCAGGGCCGGTTCGGCACCGATCACGACGGCTACAAGGCGATGCTCGCCGCCGGCCGCAAACATGGCGAACGGATCTGGGCGGTGGAGGGTTGCAACGGCATCGGCCGGCACGTTGCCCAGCGCCTGGTCGCGGACGGCGAGACGGTTGTCGACGTGCCGACGAAGCTGTCGGCGCGAGCGCGGGTGTTCGCCACCGGTCAAGGTCGTAAGACCGACCCGGTCGACGCGCACAGCGTCGCCGTGGCCGCGCTGCGCACATGCGGCCTGCGCCAGGTCCAAGCCGATGACACCACGGTGGCGTTGCGGCTGCTGGTCGACCGCCGTGACCAGCTCGGCCGGACCCGCACCGAGGTCGTGTCCCGGCTGCATCACCTGCTGGTCGAGCTCATCCCGGGCGGGGCGAAGAAGTTCCTGTCCGCCCAGCAGGCGCGCGTCCTGCTCAACACCGTCCGCCCGCGGGATCTTGTCGGCAAGACCCGCCGCTGGCTGGCATCCGAGCTGATCCACGAGCTCGTCACCATCGACAAGAAGATCAAGGTTGCCAACGCCGAGCTGACCGATCTGGTCGCCTCCACCGGCAGCACCCTGCAAGAACTCACTGGGATCGGCCCGTCCGGCGCCGCCCGCCTAATTGGCGACATCGGTGACATCGCCCGGTTCGCCAGCCGCGGCCACTTCGCCTCCTGGAATGGCACCGCACCACTGGACGCGTCCTCCGGCGACCAGAACCGGCACCGGCTCTCTCGAGCCGGCAACCGGCGCATCAACCGCGCCCTGCACATCATGGCCGTCGTCCAACTCCGCCGTGACACCGAAGGTCGCCGCTACTACCGGCGCAAACTCGCCGACGGCAAGACCCCGATGGAAGCGATGCGAGCGTTGAAACGCCGTCTGTCCGACATCGTTTACAAGCGGATGGTCGCCGATGCCAGGCGGCTGGAGACGGGCCCGGGAGGACACGTGGGGACGACTCTGCGATCCAGCGCGGCCGACCTCAACCCCATGATCGACACTTCGGAGAAGTCACTTCCCGGACCCGCCGAAACCCACCATAAAGCAGACCTCACAGCCGCCTCTTGACACAGAGGGGTGCCAGATCAGGACACCGCCAACAGGGCGACGGGCATCACCCTATGTAGCCGGTGACGCCTGCCTGGCGACGCCTGCTCCGGGGTCGCGCCCGGCGGTGAGCTTGCGGATGTGGATGGCCGCTGTGTACTGGGTTGCGTACGCGGCTCTGCACGACAAGCCGTACGCCGACACCGTGTGATTCGGCCACCGCATGAGTCGGCCAGCCGGCACGGTGGGCGGCACCGGGGGCCGCACGCGACCTACGCCGGCGATACGCCGCCGCCCCGAACGACCTGATATTCGCCCGCTGGTACAACCCGCCCGATCTCGACCGGGCGCCCCCCTTTGGCATCGCGCCGGCACGACTGCCGCAAGTTCTTTCAGAGTCTGCGGAATCTCTCACCTTCCCGGTTCGAGGGCGTCGCCGACCAGCGCCCGGACGGGAGAACAGCGTCGCCGGGGTCCGGATCCCCTTCAGCCCTTTCCGCTGAAGCCGAGCGCCACCGGATGCCGAGCCCGCTCGCCGGCATGTCCCGTCGCGGAACGCGGATGTGCGCGCTTCGGGGCGAGGACGTGGACCGGCTCGGGCAGGTGGCGGGAAGAAACACGACCGCGATGTGCTGAAGAATCGGGTCGGGCTGCCGAAGGGGTACGCCATGCGAAGCAGCGGCGCGCGAATCGCGGGCGGGTTGGCCGGGCTGGCGATTGCCCTGGGGAGTTTGTCGGGCTGCACCTCGGATGAGGCCGTGAAGGGCGAGGCGGGGGACGCGGCGGCCAGCGCGGGACCGGTGCCAGACACCGAACTTCACGGTGACGCCTGGGTCGTCGATCCGGAGGCGCCGGGATCGGATGTCGACTCGACGCCCACGGCCACGAATGTCAGGCACGTGATCGAAGAACTGAAGGAACGCAGCGGCCCCTGGCACTCGCTCGTAGGGGCGCCCGGGGACACCGGTGCGCTCGAGGCTTTGTTCACTTGTGACGGCGATGGCTCGCTCCATGCCGTGGTGGCCGGGGCCTCGATGACGATTCCCTGCGGTGGCACGCCGATCCGGAACCGGGATGAAGCGGTGGCCGGAGGGCCCCTGTCGGTCACGGTGCGGCCGAGTGGCGAGCAGCAGTGGTCGCTCGTCCTCACCCGCGGAGGTTAGCTATCGGGCGCGGGTCAGGCGGGCCGTTGCCCTTTGTTTCAAGGCGAAGCCCTGCTTTGCCGCGTCGCGGAGGCCGGCCAGCAAGGGGGAACGGGAGCGGCGGGCCCAAGGGACGGGAACCTCGACCGTGCCGTACTTCGCCTTGTAGGCATTGCCTCCTACGAAGTCGAACTCGGTCAGGCCCCGTGTGCGGGCCCAGCGGAGCGCGTGCCAGATGAGGGCCTCGTTGGGGCGGGACAACTGGTCGGCCCGGTAGCTGGCGCCGCCCCAGAAGTACATGGTGCGGTGGTGCCACGGGAGGATCGCGGTGGCTATGCAGCGGCCGGCGGCGTCGCGGGCCCGCAGCAGGAGCAGGTTTCCCGACGGGCCCACGCACGACATCAGCGATCGGACGCGGTCAATGGGATATGTGGGTACCAGATTCTGCTTGGCGAATACGTCGCGGAGCTGGTCGTAGAATTCGGCGGCGAATGACGGATCGTCCGGGGGGACCTCCTCGATGACGACGCCGGATTTGGTGGCCTTGCGGATATTGCGGCGGCAGGCGCTCGCCATCGCGGCGAAAAGATCGTTCTCGGGCGGGGTCAAAGAGATCACCGCCGTGGGGGCCGTGTCCCATTGCAGGCCCAGGCCGGGCAGGTCGCCGAGGGTCAGACGGCGGTCGCGGATCTCCAGGTGGGCGCAGCCGAGGTCGTCGAAGGCGAACGGCATCAGCGCCTCCAGCGCTTGCCGCCGCGAGACGTCGGGCCGGAGCAGGAAGCCGACGTACGACGTGGTCCAGCCGGCCATCGGGCTGCCGAGAAGGCGCAGGCCGAAACGCTTGCTGACCAGGCCGGTGAAGTGGCCGACCGTCTCACCGCCGTCCTCGACGACGGCCAGCACCGGGGTCGCGCCCTGTGCCTCGGCGACGAAGCGCAGCCAGGGCCGGGTGTGGAAGATCAGGCGGTCGTCGTAGGTGGCCCGGTCGGCCCAGAGTGCGGCCGCCGGCTCGACCCGTCGCAATCGCAGCATGGAAATCACCATGCGCGCGGGTTCAGGGACAAATCAAGCGAGTGAATGATTCTCACGTTCTTGATGACAATTGCTACTGACGCCCCGGGAGAGCCATTTGGGAAGGTCGAGACATTCCCGGTCAGCGATCATTTACGGGAGGGTCCGATGCAGACGCCGACCACCATCCGACGGCGCCTGAACGAGCTGGAACTGCGCAGCCGGCTGCGGGCGCGGCCGCGGCTGCAGGGCCGGATCCTCGCGCCGGCCGGGCTCCTCAAACGGATGCCGAGGACGGCCGGGCTCTATTTTCCCTTCTACCACGACGTTCCGGCCGAGTTCGCCGTCGACCTGCGCCGCCATCTGCGCGCCTTCCGGCGCTGCGGGGTGATGGTCAGCTGGGACGACGCGCTCGAGATCCTCGCCGGCCGCAGACCGCTGGACGGGCCGGTCTTCTGCCTCTCCTTCGACGACGGCCACCTGAGCTGGCGCGACGTCGTGACGCCGATCCTCGCCGAGAAACGGGTGCCGGCCACCTTCTTCCTCACCACCGGCCTGGTCGGGCGGCCCGGCAACCTCACCTGGTCCGACTGCCGCGACATCGCGGCCGCCGGCTTCGCCTTCGGCTCGCACACCATCACCCACCACCGGCTCGCCGACCAGACCGGGTCCGAGGTCGTACGGGAGCTCACCGCCTCCAAACGCGAGATCGAGGACGAACTGGCCGTGGAGGTGAAGGACTTCGCCGCCCCGTACGGCAATCCGGCCGTTGATTTCGGCCAGCGTGAGGTGACCGCGGCGCGCGAGGCCGGCTATCGCAGCTTCGCCACCACGCTGCGCCCGGCCATGCACCCGGGCGGCCCGGTGATGGGCATCCACCGCCAGGGCCTGCACCCGGCGTGGCCACTGTGGGCCGTCAGGACCCGGGTCCATGCCTGACACCCGCATCTACCTGTCCCCGCCCGACGTGGGCGACCTGGAGCGCAAGCTGCTGCTGGAGGCGTTCGACTCCAACTGGGTGGCTCCGGTCGGCCCCGACCTGGACGCATTCGAGGCCCAGGTGGCCGAGCTCATCGGCGTACGGCACGCGGTCGCCCTCAGCAGCGGCACCGCCGCCCTGCACCTCGCCCTGGTCGCGGCCGGCGTGCGGCACGGCGACACGGTGCTGGTGCCCTCGTTCACCTTCGCCGCCACCGCCAACGCGGTGATGTACCTCGGCGCCCGGCCGGTCTTCATCGACAGCACGGCCGACAGCTGGAACGTCGACCCGGCGCTGGTCGTCGAGGAGCTGCGCCGCCGCTGCGCCAAAGGAAAGCCACCGCGGGCGGTCATCGCGGTCGACATGTACGGGCAGTGCGCCGACTACGGTCCCCTGCTCGACGCGTGCGACCGCTACGGCGTGGCGCTGATCGAGGACGCGGCGGAGGCGCTCGGGGCCTCGTACAGACAGAAGCCCGCAGGTTCTTTCGGGCTGGCCGGGATCCTCTCGTTCAACGGCAACAAGATCATCACCACCGGTGGGGGCGGCATGCTCGTCACCGACGACGACCGGACCGCCGCCCGCACCCGCCACCTGGCCACGCAGGCGCGCGAACCGCTGCCGTACTACGAGCACCGCGCGGTCGGCTACAACTACCGCCTCAGCAACCTGCTGGCCGCGGTCGGCCGGGGTCAGCTCCAGCGGCTCGGCTCGATGATCGCCGCGCGCCGCGAGACCGGCCGCTACTACCGCGCCGCCCTCGGCGACCTGCCTGGGCTGAGCTTCATGCCGATCGCCGGCTACGGCGAGTCGAACTGGTGGCTCACCTGCCTGCTGGTCGACGCCGAGCGGTTCGGCGCGAGCCGCGACCGGATCCTCGAACGGCTGGCCACGCACGACATCGAGGCCCGGCCCACGTGGAAGCCGATGCACCTGCAGCCGGTCTTCTCCGACTGCGTGCGGCGCGGCGGCGACGTCAGCGCCGGCCTGTTCCGCCGCGGGCTGTGCCTGCCGAGCGGATCGGCGCTCAGCGACCACGACCGGGAGCGCGTCGTGGACGTCGTCCGCGCGGTAGCGGCCGAGCAGAAGGGGTGAGCGCGGGTGCGCATCGTCTACATCCACCAGTACTACTGCAATCCGCGGATGGCCGGCGGCATCCGCTCCTACGAGCAGGCCCGGCGCCTCGTCGCCCGTGGTCACGAGGTCCACGTCATCACGACCGACATCACCGGCGTCTCGAAGTCTTTGAATTGGCGGCGTACGGAGGATGACGGCGTCCAGGTGCATTGGTTCGCCGTTCCCTACAACAACGAGATGTCGTACGGCCGCAGGTTGTGGGCCTTCGCGGAATTCATGGTGCTGGCGGCGGCGAAAGCGGCCGCCCTCAAAGCGGACCTGGTCTTCGCGACCAGCACGCCGCTCACGGTCGCGGTACCCGGCGTGCTTGCCGCCAAGGTGCGCCGGGTGCCGTTCGTCTTCGAGGTGCGCGACCTCTGGCCCGAGGTGCCGATCGAGATGGGCGCACTGCGCAATCCGGTGACACGGCGGCTCGCGGGGGCGCTGGCCAATTTCGCGTACCGCAACGCGAAGGAGGTGGTGGCGCTGTCACCGGGGATGGCGGCCGGGATCAAAGCCCGCCGCCCGTCCACGCCGACGACGGTGATTCCGAACGCGGCCGACCTCTCCCTGTTCGAGGTCGACGAGCTGGACGTGAAGAAGTTCCGCGCCGAGCACCGGTGGCTCGGTGACCGGCCGCTGATCGTCTACACAGGAGCGCTGGGCGCGGTGAACGGCGTGTCGTATCTGGTCGAGGCGGCGCGGCGGATGGATCCCTCGATCCAGGTGCTGATCGTCGGGCACGGCCGGGAATGGGAGTCGACGAAGGCGCTGGCGCGCACGCACGGGCTGCTCGACCGCACGGTGCACATGTGGGAGAAGGTCCCGAAGTCCGAACTGCCGGTCATCCTGGGCGCGGCCACGCTTTCCACCAGCGTCGTACGGCCGATCCCCGCCCTGTGGGACAACTCGGCCAACAAGTTCTTCGACGCCCTGGCCGCCGGGCGGCCCATCGCCATCAACTACGGCGGGTGGCAGGCCGATCTGCTGCGCTCCACCGGCGCCGGGCTCGTGCTGGACCCGGTCGACACGGCCTCGGCCGCGGCGGCGCTCGACGCGCACTGCCGGGATGAGGCATGGCTTTCCCGGGCGCGCGAGGCGGCGTACACCCTGGCGGTCGAAAAGTTCTCCCGCGAGAAACTCTTCGCGCAGTTCGAGGCCGTGCTCGACCGAGCGGCGGCCTAGCGTGGAACTCCGCGAATACGCGCGAGCCTGCCGGCGCGGCTGGGTCTGGATCGTCGTGCCGGTGCTGCTGGCGGCCGGGCTGGCCGCCACGTTGACGTTGAGCCGGCCGCCCGCGTACCGGTCGTCGATGGTGTTGTTCGTGACCACCGGGGCGGACGACGCCGACACCGGGGCGAGCCGGCTCAACTCCTACATAGCGCTGCTGACCGGGCCGCGGGTGGCGCAGGGCGTAGTGGACAAGGTTGGCCCTGGGCTGACGGTCAAAGGGGTCACCGAGAATCTGACAGCCCAGGTCGAGGAGGGCACGGAGCTGCTGGTGGTGACGGCCACCGATCCGTCGGCCGAGAGAAGCCGGGCCATCGTGCGCACGGCCACGGCGGAGCTGGTGGCGCTGGTGAAAAGACTGGGGCCGGCGCCGGCGGTGTCCATCGCCCAGGACGCGGTGACGACAAAAGAGCCGGATGGCCTCGTACGCAACGTGGGCTTCTCGGCGGTACTCGGCCTCCTGATCGGCGCAATCGTCGTGGCGGTCCGCGAGGCGACCCGGAAGAAGGTGAGCGAAGAGGACGATCTGCGCCGCCTCGGCATCGGGACAGTGGGCGTGATAGCCATCGGCAGCCGCAACGGCCGCAACGCCAAGCCCGACGAGGAGCTGGCCGAGGCGTTCCGCAAGCTGCGCAGCCTGCTGCCGGCGCTGGACGGGGGCACGTCGCTGTTGCTGACCGGGGCCAACCGCAAGGAGGGGACCACGGCGGTGGCGTGCGGCCTGGCGATAGCGATGGCCGAGACGGGCGCGCGGGTGCTGCTGGTCGACGCGAACCTGCGATCGCCCGGGGTGGGCCGCTATCTGTCGCTGGAGCCGGGACCGGGGCTGGCCGAGGTGCTGGCGGGCACGGCGACGGTGCCGGAGGTGCTGCACAACCCGTTGGACGGCCGGCTGACGGTGCTGCCGCCGGGCATGCCCGCGCCCGACCCGGGTGAGGCGCTGGCGTCGCCGAGGCTGGGGGCGACGATGGAGGACCTGAGCCGCCGCTTCGACGTGGTGCTGGTGGACGCCCCACCGTTGAACGGCACGGCCGACGCCGCGGTGCTGAGCAAGGTGACCGACGGGGTATTGCTGGTGGTGAGGGCCAATCGCACGCGGACGACGGAGGTTCAGCGCTCGGCCGACCTGCTGGAGCGCGTGGGGGCCCGGTTGGTCGGCGCGGTCCTCAACGCGCTCCCCCGCCGCCTGCCCACGGGCGCGATCCGGCACCGGCCGCCGCAGGTGCCGGCGGACAGCCCCAGCCTGATCCAGACGCTGGTGGGCGGCCCGTCCGACGAGGAGGAGACGTCGGTGGGCTTGGTCCCGGCCTACCCGGCGACGGTGCAGGGCCGAGCCCGCGTGACCGACACCTCCCACTCGGCCGACCCTCAGGCCGATCCACCGCCGGCCGATTTGCTGCCTGCCGACCCTTCGTCGGCGGATTCTCTGCCGGCCGATCCTTCACCGATCCATTTTCTGCCGGCCGATCCTCCGCCGGCCGACGTGGAGCCGGTCTCCACCTCGCCCGCCATCCCCGCCGGCATTCCACCGTTCGTTCCGACGGTCGTCCGAGCGACCGCTCATGTATCCGCTTCGAGCGTCGCCTCCGATGCCGATGCGGTCCCCGCCTCCGGCGCCGCCCCGGAAAGCGAAAACCCACCGATCGCGCGCGGCACCGCCCACGTGCGACAGCCGGAGGAGTTCCCCTCGCCCGACAAATCCGACATGAGCGACTCGCGCGCGGGTGGCAGCGACGATCAGCCGGAGTCCGACGCCCACGAGGGCAACGGCAACGGCGCTCGCGGCGGCGAGAACGGCGACACCGGCGACAGCGCGGACGGCGACACCGGCGACAGCGCGGACGGCGACGGCGGCGACAGCGCGGACGGCGACGGCCGCGACAGCGCGGACGGCGACGGCCGCGACAGCGGCGACAGCGCGGACGGCGACGGCCGCGACAGCGCGGACGGCGACGGCCGCGACAGCGGCGACAGCGCGGACGGCGACGGCCGCGACAGCGGCGACAGCGCGGTCGCAGAGGGCGGCGCGGGCGCCAAGGACGGTGGGGGCAGCGCGGGTGGCGCGGGCAGCGCGGGCAGCGCGGGTGGCGCGGGTGGCGCGGGCAGCGCGGGTGGCGCGGGCAGCGCGGGTGGCGCGGGCAGCGCGGGCGATCTGGGTTTGGGTGAGGCGGGGCGCCGGGATGAGTGAGGTGGCGGAGCGGCCTTCGGTGGCGGTGGGGACTGCTGCTCGCGGGCGTGCGCGCTGGGTCTGGGGGCAGTTGCGCGAGCCGTACATCAAGCTCTTCGCCTCTCAGCTTCTCGTGGGTGGCGTGGCCATGGTGGCCAACGTGCTCATGGTTCGGGCGCTGACGCCGTCGCATCGCGGTGAAGTGGCGCTGCTGCTTCAAGTGGTCTATCTGTCCACGCAGGTTCTGCTTCTCGGGACCGAGCGGAGCTTCGTCGCGGCCTATCACGACACCACGCCCGCGGCCGGAGTGCGGGCCTACGCGCGGCTGCTGGCCGTTCCCGGTGGCATCGGGCTGGCGGCGGCGATCGGCTTCGCTGTCATGGCGCCCTATCCGAGCGCGGCGGTCGTCGCGCTGATCGCGGCCTACGCTCTCGTGGAGACCTGTGGTCTGGCCATCCGGTCGATCGCGATCGCGGCCGGGCGGGTGACCGACTTTCTCGTGCTGCGGGTCGTCGAGGCCGTGCTGCTGCTTTCGCTGCTCGTGGCGCTCTCCGTCGCCGGGACGGCGCGGCCCGAGGTGTGGATCCTGGCCTATCTCGTGGCCGGGATCGTGCCCACCGGCGCCTATCTGGTTCTCTGGCTTCGCGGCACGGCCGGGCCGCAGCAGGACCACAACCGGCTGGTGCGGCGGGAGGGCATCGCGCTCTTCCCGGCTTCTCTGTCGAACATGGCCATGCTGCGGGTCGATCGCCTGGCCCTGCCCGTGATCGCGTCCACGTCGGCGCTGGGGCTCTACGCCAGCGTCTCGACGATGACCGAGCTGCTGGCCTGGCCGGTGCGGGCCTACGCCGACGCGCGGCTCGGGCGATGGCGGGTGGCCCACCAGGAGGGGACGTTGCGGAGCCGGCCGCTGGTGCTGGCGGCGAGCCTCTACTGCGTGGTGGTGGCGCCGATCGCGGCGGTGGGACTGCTCCTGCTGATCGTGCCGGTGTTCGGTGAGGCCTACGCGCCGGCCCGGGGGATCGTGGTTCCGCTGGTCGCGGCGGCGGCGCTCTACGCGGTGTCGCGGGTGAGCCTGGGGCTGCTCATCGCGAAGGGGCGGGGCGGGCTGGTCTCGGCCGCGGAGATCGCCGGCTTCGGGGTGAGCTTCGTGGGCTACCTGCTGCTGATTCCGCCGTTCGGCATCGCCGGCGCCGCGTACGGATCGCTGATCGGCTACGGAGCCTGCCTGCTGTTCGCCCTGGGCGCGAACCGGATGGCGCCGTCGTGACGTGGGTCTGGCATCCGCGCGTGCTCCTCGCCCCGGGCCTGGTGCTGATCCTGGTGGCCATTGGCGGCCGGTACACGCTGGACCGGGCCGGGTTCACCGATCTGGCCTGGGTCGACCTGCGGGTCATCGGGCTCGCCGTGGGCCTGGTGGCGCTCACCGTCGACGTGGCGCGGCGGCCGCACGCCGAGCACACGCGGGACGTGCGGGAAGGGTGGCTCGTCGCGGCCACCTTGTTCTTCGTCTTCCAGATCGCGTCCGGGCTGTGGGCGCCCGAGGCGGCCCGGGTCGGGCCGCAGACGCTCGACCTGGTGCTGATGGCGGCCCTCATTCTGGCGTTCTACCTGTACGCCGCGGGCGATCCGGACGCGGTCATCCGTACGGCCTTCGTGCTCTTCTACGTCGCGGCCATCCTCTTCGCCTTGGCCGCGCTCGCGGCCGGACCGGGCGAGCAGGGCCGCTACTCGGCGTTCGGGGGCGGCCCCAACGTCTTCGTCCGCATTCAACTGCTCGGGGTCATCAGCGCGATCGCTGTGACGATGCTCAGCGGGCGCAAGCTGCCGCTGGTGGCGATTCCGCTCTTCCTGTTGGCGGCCGTGCTCTCCGGGTCGCGGGCCGGGCTGCTGGCCGGGATGGTCGTGGGAGCGGCGGCGCTCTGGAAGATCCGCGCGAGGCTGCGAGCCGGCGTGGTCGTCGCCGTCGTCGGGGTGCTGGCCGTGGCCGCGGGCGTGATCGGGCTGCTCGCGCCGCCGGCGTTCACCAGCCTGTTCCAGGAGCGGTTCGTCGAGCAGACCGTGCAGGAGCGCTACCTCTCCGACCGCACCGACATCTGGGGCGCCGCCTGGCGGCTGGCCGTGGAGCATCCGGTCGCGGGCACGGGGCTGGACGGCTTCTACGGCACCGTCGGCGTCAACCAGCGGGTCGAATATCCGCACAACTACGTGCTCGGGGTCGCGGCCGAGGGCGGGCTGATCGGGATCGGGTTGCTGGCCGCGGCGGTGCTGCTGTGGATGGCGACGGTCCGCGGTGGCGGCCTGCGGCCCCGGCTGACCGGGCTCGCCGTGGCGGCGGCCGTACTGGTCGCCCTGTGCAGCCTCTTCTCCGGCGACTACTACGACGCGCGGCTCTTCTGGCTCTTCGCCGCCCTGGCCGCGGCGGCCGCCGTGACACCGAGCCGGGCCGGGAAGAGACAGGCGGCGCCGCTATGAGGCTCACACGCCGGGCCGCGCTCCTGCTGGCCGCCGGATCGGTCACCGCCGCCTGCGGGGCGGCCGGGCCTGACGACGTACCACCGATGCCGGAACCGATCCGCGAGAGCCCCGCCACCGACCTGGAAGTCAAGCCCGTGTCGCACTGGGCGGCCGTCTTCGCCAAGAGCTGGGATTTCCAGTACGCCAGCAGCCTGCCCCAGAGCCAGTCGAAGGACAGCTGGGACCACTACAACCTCTCCTACTCGCTCGACGCGCTCGTCGCGATGTTCCGGGCCACCCGCGAACGCCGCTATCTCGATCGTGCCCTCGAGTTCGCCGAAAACGTCATGGCCGCCGCCGCTCCGTCACAGTCCATTCCCGACAGCCGCTTCAAGGACGCGTATCTGGGCTGGCCGTCGTCGATGAACGGCGAGGACGGCGACGAGATCCCGCTCTACGAAAGCTATTTCTGGCGCTACGCCACCGGCATGCTCGTAGCCATGCGGGAATCCGCGATGGTGATGAACGACCGCGGCTACAGGGCCCGGTACGACCGGCTGCTCGCCTTCGCCGCCGGGAACGTCTTCGCCAAGTGGCACGACCGCGGAGCCGACGACTACATCTACCGCGAGCGCACCCACATGGCCGCGCACTGGGCGCTCATCGCCCTGCACCTCGACGTGCTGGCGCCGGACGCCCGCTACCACGCCGTCCGCGCCGAGATCGACCGCCGGCTGCGCGACCAGATGCGGCGCAGCCCGGTCGAGCCGACCGCGTACTTCTGGAGCGACGTCTGGGGCTCGGCGAAGCGGCCCGGCCAGGACGTGGGCCACGGCAACGGCGTCATGGCGTACGTCATCGAAGCCCGCGACCGTGGCAGCGCCTGGACCGACGCTGATATCGCGGCCTTCTCGGCCGTGCTGCCGGTGATCTGGCCCGGCGGGAACGACTATCGGGCCTATGTGGACGGCACCGGCACCGACAACGGCTGGCTGGCCGACGGTTTCGTGAAGCTGGGCCGCTCACGCGCGGCCGTCCAGCGGCGGCTGGAGGCACACCAGGTGGTCAACGACCAGTTCGCCGCGAACATGGCGCTCAACGCCAGAGTCCTGACGCCGAAGGGGATGACGAGATGACAATCACCGCGCACGCCGCGCTGCTCGACCCGGGAGCCCGGGAGTGGAAGGAGGCCCTGCAGCGGACCGGCCACGACATCTATCACCTGCCCGACTACGTGAGCCTCGACGCGAGCCTGTGCGGCGGGCGCCCGGCGGCACTCTGGTACGAGGACGCCGGCCGGCACGCGTTACTGCCACTGATCGTGCGCGACATCCCGGGTGCGGACCGGCGGGACGCCATGTCCCCGTACGGCTATCCCGGTCTCGTCGGCAGCGCCATGCCCGGCGACCGCCCGTTCTGGGAGCGGGCCTGCGCCGCGATGGTGGCCACCATGCGCGAGGCCGGGCTGGTGAGCGCCTTCGTACGGATGCACCCGCTCGTGCCGTCGCCGCAGCTGCCGGTGCTGGCCGAGTTCGGAACGCTGGTGCGGCACGGCGAGACGGTGTCGATGGACCTGACCGTCAGCGTCGAGGAGATGTGGCGGCAGACGCGGGCCGACCACCGCAACCACATCAACCGCGCCCGCCGGGCCGGCACCCGGGTGGTCTTCGACGACTGGGAGCGGCTGGCCGAGTGGGTCGCCGTCTACCACGACAACATGCGGCGGGTCGGCGCGCAGCCGTACTACTTCTTCACGTACGAGCACCTGGCCGCCCTGCACGACGCGATCGGCGACCGGATGCACCTGGCCGTCGCCCTCGAAGGCGACGAGGTGGTCGGGGGCAACACCTTCTTCGAGTACGACGGGATCGCCACCGGCTACGTGTCGTCCACCCGCCGGGCCAAGCACCGGTACGCCGACGAGCTCCTCTACGACGAGGTGCGCCGCTGGTGCCGGGAACGCGGGGACACGGCGTTCCATCTCGGCGGCGGGCGGGGCGGGCGCAGCGACTCGCTCTTCTCGTACAAGGCCGGGTTCTCCCCGCGGCGGCACGCCTTCCACACATGGCGTGTCATCGCGGACCCACAGGCGTACCTCCAATTGGTCCGTGATTTGAAGCCGGGCGCCGATCCGGCCGACGTCGCCGGAACGTTCCCGCCCTACCGCTAGGAGGCCCCCATGCGCATCACGTGCGTCGGCGGCGGCCCCGCCGGCCTGTACTTCGCGGTGCTGGCCAAGCTGGCCGACCCGGGCCATCAGATCACCGTGCTCGAACGCAACCCGGAGGGCGTCACCTACGGCTGGGGCGTCGTGTTCTGGGACGACCTGCTCGACGACCTGTTCCGCTACGACCCGGTCAGCGCGCGGCGGATCTGGGAGGCCGCCTACAAGTGGGACGAGTACGAGGTGCGGTGCACCGGCAAGGACGTCACCCACCTTCCCGGATACGGATACAGCCTCGGCCGGCACCGCCTGCTCGACATCCTGTCCGAGCGCGCGGCCGAGCTCGGCGTCGACCTGCGCTATCAGACCGAGTCGGCCGGGCGGCCCGTGCTGCCGCCGGCCGATCTCGTGGTGGCCTGCGACGGCGCCGGCAGCCGCCTGCGTGACCAGGCGGCCGAGCACTTCGGCGCCGAGGTCGAGACCGGCCGCAACAAATACATCTGGCTCGGCACCCCGCGCGTCTTCCGCACCTTCACCTTCGGCTTCGAACGCACCCATGCCGGCTGGATCTGGTACCACGCCTACCCGTTCTCCCGCGACGCGAGCACCTTCATCGTCGAGTGCACGCCGGAGACCTGGACCGCGCTTCAACTCGACCGCCTCGACGCGGCGACCGGATGCGCGCGCCTGCAGAACATCTTCGCCAAGCACCTGGCCGGCCAGCCGCTCATCGACCATCGGGCGACTTCCGGTGGTACGGGGTGGATGAACTTCCGCCGTGTCACCAACCGGCGCTGGGATCACGGCGTGGTCGCCCTGCTCGGCGACGCCGCCCACACGACACACTTCGCCATCGGCTCCGGCACGAAACTGGCCATGCAGGACGCGATGGCCCTGTCCGACGCGCTCGCCGCCGGCGAGGACCTGCCGGTCGCGCTGGAACGCTACGAGCACCGCCGCCGCTCGGCGCTGGCCCCGCTGCAACGGGCCGCCCTGGCCAGCAGCACCTGGTTCGAGCGGATGCCCTCCTACGCCGACCTGCCGGCGAAGCAGTTCTCGTACGCGCTCTCCAACCGCCGCGGCGACTATCCACTGTGGCGCTACGTTCTGCACGTGACCACGCAGACCGCGGTCACCCGGGCCATGCTGCGCGGCGCGCTGGCGACACGCCGCCGGCATCGTGCGCGGCGCCGCCTTTCCGAGAGGGGCACCTATGGCTGAAGCCGCGGTACTGAAGCCGGACGACCGGGCGTGGGCCGACACCCTCTCCCGGGTCCGGCACGACGTCTACCACCGGCCCGAGTACGCACGGCTCGACGCCGGATCGTCCATCGCTTTCCGGTACGCCGAGGCCGGCCGGGTCCTCCTGCTGCCGCTGCTGCTGCGCCCGGTGCCGGACACCGACCTGCACGACGCCGTGTCCCCGTACGGCTATCCGGGCCCGGTGAGCAACGCCTCCTCCGAAGGCTTCTTCGAGCGGGCTTGGCAAGCTTTCAAAGACCTTTTGTGTACGCGTGGAGTCGTGACCGCTTTCGTGCGCCTGCACCCGCTCCTGCCGGTGCCCACCCGCCCGCTGGCCGGCGCCGGAACCCTGGTGCGCCACGGCGAGACGGTGTCGATCGACCTGACGCTGACCGCCGAGCAGATGTGGAGCCAGACCCACCGCAGCCACCGCAACCAGATCAACAAGGCCCGGCGCGCCGGCGTCACCGTGGTCTTCGACGACTGGTCCCGCTACGACGAGTGGATCGACACGTACCACGCGACGATGCGCCGGGTCGGCGCCACATCGTTCTACTTCTTCTCCCGCCCCTACTTCCAGACCCTGCAATCCACATTGGAGGACAAGGTGCACCTGGCGGTCGCGCTTTCCCCGAGCGGCGAGGTGCTGGGCGGCAACCTCTTCTTCTCGTACGGCGGCATCATGCACACCCACTTGCAGGCGACCCGCGACGGCGACGTCCGGCACGCCGACAAGCTCCTCTACGACGAGGTCCGGGCATGGGGCCGCGCGGCCGGCGCCACGGTCTACCACTTGGGCGGCGGCGTCGGCGGCGCGGCCGACTCGCTGTTCCGCTACAAGGCCGCCTTCTCACCGGGCCGCCAGGACTTCCACACCTGGCGGGTCATCACCGATCCGCGGGCCTACGACAAACTGGCCGGCACCCCCACCCCGGAGGCGCTGGAGGGCCGTTTTCCGCCGTACCGGTGACCGGTCGGCGAGCGCTTGGCCCCGCGCGTATCCAGACTGTGATCGAGATGGTTTAAGTTGAGCCGCGGCCCGCGGGCCGCCAGGAGGCGTCGTGACGTACGAGATGCGCCCGATCGGCATCGTCGAATCAGCCCTGACCGACCCCGCGACCGCGCCTAAACAGGGCACCGAGGGCGGGGCCGAGGCCTGGCTGGTGTTCGAGCCGGACGTGGCCGAAGGGCTGCGCGACCTGGCGGCCGGGGATGAGGTCGTGGTCCTCACGTGGCTGCATCTCGCCGACCGGGGCACGCTCGTCGTTCACCCGCGCGATGACCCGCGCAATCCGCTGACCGGGGTCTTCAGCACCCGGTCGGCCGACCGGCCCAACCCGGTCGGGCTGCACCGGGTGCGGGTGGTCGAGGTCGACGGTCTCCGGGTGAAGGTGGCCGGGCTGGAAGCCGTCGACGGCACGCCGGTCGTCGACGTCAAGCCCGTCCTGTGATCAGGCCTCGCGCTCGTCATAGGAGTTCCAGGCGGCCGTGACGCCACGCTCGGCGAGCCAGGCCTGGAAGCGCTTGACGACGCCGTCGTCCTCCGGAGCTACAGCGGCCCGTACGGTCTCGAGGACGTCGCCGCCCTCGCCGGTCAGGCGGGTCAGGTCGGCGCGGCTGACCGTGTACCAGCTCCACCAGGCGATCGTGTCGATGTCGCTGTACACCCAGACACCCTGCCGCTGAATCGACAGCAGCCGCAGGTCGCCGTTCCCGAGCAGTTGCACGTCCACGCTCGGATCCCCGTTCGGCCCCCGGTAGAGCGCAAGCGACTTCACCGCCGGCTCAGGTTCACTCCATCGCATCGGCTGTTCGAGAGGGTCGAGCGACTGGAAGCGGTGGCCGGCGCAGACAACATCCGTGACGAGCAGCGGCGCGAGATCCTCGACGCCACCCATCAAGCCATTCAGGAGTGCGAGCCGGTCCGGGTCACCATCGCGGCTCAACTGCTCAACCTCAGCCGCAAGACTGTCGAAGCGTGGGCTAAGGAAGGCCTTCTGACGGCAGCGGCCGGCAAGCACAAGCGCCTCGTGCTGGACGCGGAGCGCCTCCATGAGGTGCTGCATCTCGTGCGGGACCTTCGGGCACGGGGTCGCGACCGCAATTTGATCGAAGCCGTCTGGTACCGCCTCAATGATCAGGCGTTGGTCGAACGCGAGGACTTAAGGAGAGCGTCGAGCAGATGAGGCGCGGCGAAGGGCGAGTCGTCCGATCGGGTGACTTCGCGGAGCAGGACGAAGATCGGCTCTAGCATCTTCGCGTGCGCACTCGGGTTACCGAAACTCCACGTACCTCGCAGCAGGCCGAAGGCTCGAGAAGGAAAGACAAAGCGAGTTACGAGCAGTTCCTCGACATGCTCCAAGCTGAGGTTGTGCGGCACTCGCGTAGTCCTATTGATCGGAGTGCACGACCGTGATGACCCGGGAGTCGATGTGTACACGCCTCGCGCCCTTCTTGACGTTCGAAGTTACTGAGTTGGTGGAGCGAGCGCGCCGGCCCCGCCGCGGGCGCCGATAGCTTCTCCGGCGCTCGATATGACGCTAGCCAGCCGATGAAGGTCGGACTCGGTGCAGCGGTGGTCCACCGGGAGGGTGAGCATTCGGGAAGCCAGGGTGGCGGTCTGCTCGTCGTGGCTCCAGAACGCGGTCTGGCGCCAATGCACCGGGGCGAAGATGTGGTGCTGGGCCAGGTGGTGCTGCAGGGCGTCGCGGATCGGCTCGGTGCGACACACCAACTGGAGGCGGAAAGGTGTGGGGCCCGGCGGCAGGAGGTGCCAGTCGGGGGTCTCGGTGGGGAGCAGGGCGGCCAAGGCCTGGGCCTGCTCGGTGCTTCGTCGTCTCACGCCGGCTGTGTCCATCAAGGGCAGGGCGGCGGCGGTTGTCGCGCATGGTGGGGCGCTGCTGCACAGGAGGGCCTGTTCGCCTTGCTGTTGGAGGGCGCGGAAAGCGTCACGCGGGACTCTCCCGCCGTTCAGCCAGGCGGACTTCAGGAGCATGGCGGCCAGCTTGAGGTCGCTGCCGGGGCTCGGCGGGCCTGACGGGGCCGGCAGGCGGCGGCCGGAAGGGGACCAGAGCAGGCCGCCGTCGGGGAGGGGCAAGGTTTTGCGGAGGGAAGCCACGGCGTAGGCGGCGGTGCTGTGGCGGGGCCACTCGCCGAATGGGTCGTGGGAATGGTCCTCGATGACGGGCACCGCGGGGTGGGCCTCGATCCAAGCCCGCCACGGGACGCCGGCCTCGCGGGCGAAGAGGTTCTGGGCCAGGACCACGTCGCCGGGTACCGCCGGCAACGCGTTCAGGTCGAGGGCGTCCGGCAGGTGGCGGTACCAGGCTATCGGGACGACGTGCGACAGGGATTCGGCTACGCCGGTGCAGAAGTACGAGGGGACGAACAGGCGGCCCCGGGGGCGCAGGAGCCGCAGCAGCGCGTGCAGGGCGCCGCACGCGGTTGCGAACAGGGCACGCCGCTCGGGGAGCCAGGACGGCAGGCCGTCGCCGCCCAGGACGGCGGGTTCCCAGTGGAACTCCGAGCCGATGTCAGGCGGCACGGTCGATGTTCAGGTGGTCGACGTGGACGGGGGGCTCGCCGCGGTTCAGGGACGTGAAGGTGCGCCACAGGATGCGCATGTCCAGCGCCGGGGTCCGGTTGTCGACGTACCACCGGTCGAGGATGAAGCGCTGCGGCCAGTCGATGTCGTCGCGGCCGTTCACCTGGGCCCAGCCGGTGATGCCGGGCTTCACCTCCAGGCGGCGGGCGTCGAGCGGCGAGTAGTGGGCGACCTGCGGCAGCACGTCGGGGCGCGGGCCGACCAGCAGCATGTCGCCGCGGACGACGTTCCAGAGCTGGGGCAGCTCGTCCAGGCTGGTACGGCGGAGGAAGCGGCCGCAGCGGGTGATGCGGGGGTCGTTCTCGATCAGGCCGTACGGGTCGGCCATGCCCAGCGACGACGACATGGCCACCGAGTCGTGCACCATCGAGCGGAACTTCAGCATGCGGAAGGGCACGCCGCCCCGGCCGGCGCGCTCTTGCACGAAGAGCACCCCGCGGCCGTCAGAAACGCGGATCCAGACGCCGACAAAGATGATCAAGGGCAGGAGAACCAGCAACGCGGAAAAAGCCACGATTCGATGGATGAAGTCCCACATCACAACGCCTCCACGGTCGGTCCGGTCAGGCAGTGCCGGGTGTCGAGCACGTACGTGGCGTGCGTGGCCACCAGGCTCAGGTCGAAGTCGGAGTGGTCGGCGAGCAGGACGACGGCGTCGGAAAGGGCGATCTCCTCGGCGGTGGCGGCCACCCGGACCACGCGGGGGTCGATGTGCGTGTCCTCGACGACGTGCGGGTCGGCCGCGCGGACCTCGGCCCCCATCTGCAGGAGCAGGAAGGCGACGCGCCGGGCCGGCGACTCGCGGGCGTCGCCGCTGTCGCGCTTGTAGGCCAGGCCGAGCAGGAGCACCCGGGAGCCGTTCACCGGTTTGCGGCGCTCATTGAGGGCGGCGACCAGACGGCGTACGACGTAATCGGGCATGTGGTTGTTGATGTCGTTGGCGAGCTCGACGAAGCGGAAGCTCTGCCCGAGCGTGCGCTGCACGCGCCACGACAGGTAGGACGGGTCGATCGGGAGGCAGTGGCCGCCGACGCCGGGCCCGGGGGTGAAGCGCATGAAGCCGAACGGCTTGCTGGAGGCGGCGTCGATCGCCTCCCACACGTCGATGCCGAGCTCGTGCGCGAAGACCGCCAGCTCGTTGACGAGGGCGATGTTGACGTGCCGGAACGTGTTCTCCAGCAGCTTGGCCAGCTCGGCCGCCTTGCAGTCGGAGACCGGCACGGTGCGCTCGACGATGGTCTCGTAGAAGACCTGGATCCGTTGCAGGGACGCCGGATTGATGCCGGAGACCACCTTCGGGGTGACCGCCAGATGCCATTCCCGGTTTCCCGGGTCGATCCGCTCGGGACTGTAGCCGAGGTAGAAGTCGGTTCCCGCGATCAGGCCCGAGCCCTCCTCCAGGATCGGCGCGACCAGATCGGAGGTGGTACCGGGATAGGTCGTCGACTCCAGCGCCACCGTCGCGCCGGGCCGCAGATAGCGGGCCAAGGTCCGAGCCGATTCCTTGATGTACGTCAGGTCCGGCGTTCCCTCGCGCAGCGGTGTCGGCACCGCGATGACGGCGACGTCGAACCCGGCGCAGGAGCGTGGATCGGAGGACGGGCAGAACCGGCAGTCGAGCAGGGCGCGCAGGTCGTCCGAGGAGACGTCGTCGACGTACGACTCGCCGGCGGCCAGCCGTTTGACGCGCTCCTCGTCGACGTCGTAGCCGACGACCGTGTGCCCGGCCCGGGCCGCCTGGACGGCGAGCGGCAGGCCGACGTATCCCTGACCGGCGACGACGACCTTCACGGGATGGGCTCCTTCACGAAGGCGGGGCTCTCGGAGAGCCAGCGCAGGACGGCGACCAGATCGTGCCGGGGCGCGGCCGGGTCGAGCAGGGACAGCACCGAGCCGTCGAGCGGCGGCACCGGCACCTGCGAGATGAGCGGGTGGTGCGGGCGGTTGTCGCGCTCACCCGTGCCGAACAGGCTCTCCTCGAGCTTCTCGCCCGGGCGCAGTCCGGTGTAGACGATCGCGACGTGCCGCTCGGCCGCGTCGGCCAGGCGCTTGGCCACGTCGGCGATGCGGACCGGCTCGCCCATGTCGAGCACGAGCACCTCGCCGGGGCTGCGCAGCGCGCCGGCCTGGATGACCAGCCGTACGGCCTCCTGGACCGTCATGAAATAGCGGGTCACGTCGGGGTCGGTGACGGTGATCGGGCCGCCCGCCTCGACCTGGGCCGCGAACGCGGTCAGGACCGAGCCGCGGCTGCCGAGCACGTTGCCGAAGCGCACCGAGGAGAACGCGGCGGCCGCGGTGAGCCGCTCGGTGATGCGCTTGGAGTAGCCGAGCACGCTGACCGGGTCGGCCGCCTTGTCGGTGGAGATGTTGACGAGCCGCTGGACGCCGTGGCGCAGCGCGGTCTGCAGCACCTGGTACGTGCCGATGATGTTCGTCTTGAGCGCCTCGGACGGGTGCATCTCCAGCAACGGCAGGTGTTTGAGGGCGGCCGCGTGGAAGACCACGTGCGGGCGGTGCTCGGCGAAGACCTCGTCCAGGCGCTCGGAGTCGCGGATGTCGGCCACCACCAGGTTGCGGTCGTCGAGCAGGCCGCGGCCGTCCAGTGAGAGCTGCACGGCGTGCAGGCCGGACTCGTCGCGGTCGAGCATCACCAGCCGCTCCGGCCGGAAACGGGCGACCTGGCGGCACAGCTCGGAGCCGATCGACCCGCCGGCCCCGGTGACCAGCACTCGGCGGCCCTGCAGATAGCCGGCCACGGCGGCCAGGTCGATGCCGATCTCGCGGCGGCCGAGCAGGTCGGCGTGGGAGACCGGGCGGATGTCGTCGACGCTGACCGTGCGGCCGAACAGCTCCACCACCGGCGGCACGACCTTGACGTCCACGTTCATCGGGGCGGCGGTGTCGGTGAGCTCGCGGATCAGGTCGGCGCCGGCGCTGGGGATGGCGATGAGCACCGAGTGCGCCCCGTAGCGCCGGACCACGTCGGGCAGCGCGCGCCGGGTGCCGGCCACCGGCACCCCCATGATCTGCAGGGTGCGCTTGGCCGGGTCGTCGTCGAGCAGGGCGACCGGCACGTACGGGCTCGACGGGCTGCGCAGCATCGACCGGACGGCCTGGGCGCCGCCCTCCCCCGCGCCCATCACCACCACCCGCACGCCGTGTTCGGGTGAGGGCCGCAGTCTCTGGTCCCGCAGCAGGCGTACGGAATAACGCACCCCGGCCGCCAGCACCAGCGCGATCAGCCCGGCGCCGATGATGGCCGACCGGGGCACGAGCCGGCCGAGCAGCGTGTCGAGGACGAACAGGACCGGGGTGGTGACGGCCAGGGTCTTGGCCACCGCGGCGATCTCCTCGAAGCAGCCGTACTGCCAGCGGCCCGTGTAGAGGCCCCACCACGAGCCGGTGACGGCCAGCACGACCGCGGCGACCGCGGACAGGACGGCCAGACCGGTCAGATCGACCTCGGCCAGGTCGCCGTCGTGCCGCAGCAGGGTGGCGATCAGCAGCGCCAGCGACAGAGCGGCGGCGTCGGCGCCGGCCCGGGCGGCCCGGCCGGGGAGGACACCGGCCCGGGCACGGCGGCTGGGGTCGTCGGTGACCTCGCGCGCCGCACTGCTCACGACCATGGAATCCTCCCGGGAATAGCGCTGGGAATGCGCTTCCACAGGCTTACAGTCGCTATCTCGGAGCCACAGTGGCAATTGTCACGAGCGACGCGAGGATCCCTCACTTTCCGCATGACATGGCGCTGAGCTGGGATTATTTGGCTTCAATAACGTGAATACCACTCTTGTTCGCCATGACATTTGCAACTTTCATTGCCCGGAAACGTCTGCGACCGTCCATTTGTCGAGAGAAGACATCATGCGAGTCCTTCACGTGTTCGGAGCGCGCCCCGGCAGCGGCGCCGGGCACCAATTACGGCTGCTTCTCGGGCGGCTGCCGTACGACGGTCACGTGCTCACCCTCGGGCCCGCGCCCCCGGCGCTGCGGGCCACCGGCGCCACCCTGCACGAGCTGCCGACCACCCGCGACCGCGACCTCGGCGCGATCCGCCACCTGCGCGGCCTGATCCGCGAGGGGCGCTTCGACGTCGTGCACACCCATCTCTTCCGCGCCGGCGTGCAGGGGCGGGTCGCCTCCCGCCTGGCCCGGACGCCGCGGGTGGTCGCCACCGAATATCACGCCGACGAGGGGCTGCGGACCGCCGCCGGGGTGCGCGCGCTCTACCTGGCCGGCGAGCGGCACAGCGGGGTGACCGTCGCCGCGGCGCCCGCGGTGGCCGACCGGCTGCGCCGCTGGGGCGTGCCGCTCGGCCGGGTCACCGTCATCCCCAAGGCGCTCGACGCCGCCGAGTTCGCGTACGACCCGCGGCTGCGCACGGCGGCCCGGGCCCGGCTGCGGATCGCGCCCGGCACCCCGGTCATCGGCGCCGTCGGCCGGCTCGAGCCGGAACGGCGCCTGGACACGCTGATCCGGGCCGTGGCCGAGGTTCCCGGGGCCACCCTGCTGCTGGTCGGCGACGGGCCGGCCCGGGTCGCGCTGCAACTGCTGGCCGGCATCGAGGGGGTCAGCGACCGGGTGCTGTTCGCCGGGACCGTCGAGCACGCCCGCGAGATGCTCTGCGCCATGGACGTCTTCGCGTCACCCGGGCGGGAGACGTTCGGGCTGGCCGTGCTCGAGGCGGTCGCGGCGGGGCTGCCGGCGCTCTACGCGGCGTGCGCCCCGCTGCAGGAGATGGCCGCGGCGCGCACGCCGGTGGAGCACACGCAGCGGCTCACGCCACACGATCCGGAGTCGCTGCCGCGGGCGCTGCGCGCCGAGGTTCTCTGCCACATCGAGAGGTACGGGGCGCGGCTGCCCCCGCGGATCCTGCCCGACCGCTACTGCGCGAACCGGATGGCGGCCGACGTGGAAGAT
This sequence comes from Paractinoplanes atraurantiacus, assembly GCF_900215205.1. Classification (GTDB taxonomy): domain Bacteria; phylum Actinomycetota; class Actinomycetes; order Mycobacteriales; family Micromonosporaceae; genus Actinoplanes; species Actinoplanes atraurantiacus. Next base: position 171,554 of record NZ_OBDY01000017.1, on the reverse strand, counting down.
CTCTACGAGCGGGTGGCCGCCAGCTGAGGCCGGCCGACCTCACAGCGCCGGGCCAGATCCCGTACGAACGCAAAGCGCAGCAAGCTCTCGAGAAAGATGAAGCCCAGCCACGCGCCCAGCGTGTTGGAGAGAAGGTCGTTGACGTCGGCCCAGCGCGTGCCGTGCACGGTGACCAGCAGCAACAGCTGGGTGAGCTCGATGGTGAGGCTGATCAGGAAGCCGATGAGCACCACCCGCGGCTCCCGGGTGACCCGGAAGACGGTCTGCAGGAACCAGGCCAGCGGCAGCATCATCGCGCCGTTCAGGATGAAGTCGGCCGGGCGCATCTCCAGGATGGGCACCAGGATGATCCGGTACCAGTCGGGGGAACCCGGGCCCCAGCCCACGTGCAGCGGCAGCATGGTCGCGCCGAGCACGGCCACCGCGTACCAGCCGGCGAGCCACGCGTTCACCAGTTGCACCCGGTCGCGAATCCGGCGCGCCGCGAAGGCCATCAGGGCGATCCCGAGGACGAGCATGACCGGGATCGCGGGGATTACCAGACGCTGCACCGTTCCCAGGGTACGTGGGCGGCTAGCGGAGCCAGCCGTCCTTACGGGCGATACGAATGGCGTCGAGGCGGTTGCGCGCGCCGGTCTTGGAGATGATGGCCGACAGGTAGTTGCGGACCGTTCCGCCCGACAGGTAGAGCCGCCCGGCGATCTCCTTGACCGAGTCGCCCTCGGCGGCCAGGCCCAGCACCTCCAGCTCCCGGGTGGTCAGGCCGCGCTCGGTGGTGAGCGACGCCGCCTGCAACATCGGGGAGACCACCCGTTCGCCGAGCGCGAGACGGCGTACGGAATCGGAGAGAAGGTTGGCACTTGCCGTTTTGAGCAGGAAGTTGAGAGAGCCGGTGCGATGGCGGGGCGGCAGCATGCCGCGCTTGGCCGGGTCGCAGAGCAGCAGCAGCGCGCAGGTCGGCGACAAGGAATGCAACTCGGTGGCAACCGGCAGAACCTGACTGACCATGCGGTCGGTGTCGATCACTATGACGCTCGGCCACGTCTGCGCGGCCAGCCGGGGCAGCTCGTTGCCGAACGGCAGCGTGCCCACGAACACCATGTCGGGGTTCGTCTCGAGCAGAGCCCGCACGGGAACGCCGAAATATCCCTCTTCCCTGGCCACAGCTACCCGTATCACCACATCACTCTCCCCCGATGGGCATACCTCCACGGGCATGGCTGATCTGGTGACGTGGCGGGTGGAGAGCCACAGGTGCCCGTCGCTCCGACGCCTCCTCACGGTAACGCGCCTGTCACGCGACGGATACCGCGCTCAGCCGATCAACCGATGCCAATGCACCGGAACCGGCGAGTGTCCATTGTCACGTCCCCTCAGGTGACCCGCCGGCCTGCCGACCTGAACGCTTACCCCCGGTCACATCTCACAGCAGGACGGGCCGTTGACTCGTACAGCTCTGCGCATCCCCCGTATCGCAGCAGTCGGCATCGCCGCCGTCCTGCTCACCGGTTGCAGCAGCCTCACCGACCTCACCAGCAGCAGCAAACCGCTGCTGGGTGGTGCGTCGTCATCACCGACGCCCAGCTCTTCCCCCTCACCGTCGCCAGTTGTGAGCCGCGCCAGTGGCCCGCTCGATACCGGCACGGTCACCCACCGCATCGATCAAGGTGACTTCTCGGTGCAGCTGACCTACTGGACCTCGGACAACGCCAAGCAGTACACGGCGGCGTCGTCCAAGACCGTCAACGTCGCCGCCCACATCGAGGACGCCGACAGCACGCACCGCGTCAAGATCACGACCTTCCAGGTGATCCAGGACGACAACGCCAAGCGGACAGTGGTCACCACCGACAGCGGCCAGTTCGACGTGACGCCGCCGTACCCCTACAACACCGTGGTGAGCCTTCCGGCGGCGACGGCGGGAGCAACGAAGCTCACGCTGACGATCCGGCTCGACCTCCTCGTGGAGACCGCGCCGAAATCGAACAGCTACTACCGCTCCACCGCTCTCGACACCCTGACCCTGCCGCTGCTCACGAACGGTGCCGCCCGATGACCGAGTCCAGTCCCGGCCTGCGCCGGGCCACCGACCGCCAGATCCTGCTGCCGCGCAGCGCCAAGGCGGGGCCGCTGGCGCTGCCGCCGGCCGTGCCCCAGCTGGCCGACCTGGAGAACGTCGAGGTGGTGTCGGGCGAGATCGCCCTGGCCACCACGGCGACACCCCGCAACGCCACGATCAGCTGCATCATCCCCTGCTACAACGAGCAGGACTCGATCGCCGACGTCCTGAAGAGCCTGCTCGGGCAGACCCGGCTGCCGGACGTCATCCACGTCATCATCAACAACACCGACGACGACACCCCCGAGATCGCGCGGTCGTTCGAGGGCCGGCACACCCGTACCGTCAAGGGCGAAGAATTCGTCACGGTCGTGCACGTCCACGACATGGGCGCCAACCCCGACAAGAAGGTCGGCGCGCTCAACTACGGCTACTTCCTGTCCCGCGGCTACGACTACATCCTCGGCGTCGACGGCGACACCACCCTCGCCCGCGACGCCGTCGAGCGGCTCGAACTGGAGATGACCGACGACCCGCGCATCGGCGGGCTCAGCGCCATCTACAGCATCGACAAGAACCGGTACAAGGGCCTGATGGCGCGCTTCCTCATCGCCGGCCAGCGCGCCCAGTTCGCCGCCTTCAACATGGACAACCTGCTGCGCGGCCGCAACATGGCCGTGCTCGGCGGGCAGTGCAGCCTGTTCAGCATCCGGGCGCTCGAGACGGTGATGGTCCGCCACCACCAGCAGGCGCCCTGGGTCCGCGACAGCGAGGTCGAGGACAGCAAGCTCTCCCTGCAGATCAAGGACGCCGGCTACAGCACGAAGATCAGCTCGACCGCCCGCGCCTTCGTCGGCCCGATGACCAACCTGCGGGCCCTGCACGGCCAGCAGGTCAAATGGAACTTCGGCGCCATCGACCTGTTCTGGCCCGGCACGCGCGGCGACAACCAGGGCCAGCCGCTGCACCCCAACCTGCGGCTGCGCTGGTACGAGAACATCGCGATGGCGTTCAACATCGCCTCCCGCCTCGGCTTCCTGCTGCTGCTGGTGGCGGCGCTGTCCATCCACGCGTTCGTCTTCAACCCGATCTGGCTGATCCCGCCGGCCGTCGCGGCGCTGCTCAACCTGCGCCTGGCGCTGTCGATGAAGGACAAGAGCGCTTCCGACATCTTGTACGCGGCGCTGGCGCTGCCCGCCGAGCTCTACATGTGGATCCGCATGGGGCACTTCGTGTCGGCCTGGACCCAGTTCCTGGCCAAGACGGACAAGGACAACTGGGCGGCCCAGGCCAACGCGGAGAAGGGCAAGGGCTCGGCCTACGTCATGCCGCTGGTGGTCCTGCTGGCGGTCCTCGGCGGCGCCATCTACGCCTGGAGCCAGCAGAGCGTGTCGGTGCAGTCGGCGATCCTGTCCCTGGGCTGGCCGATCCTCTACATCGCCACGATCGCCCAGACGGTCTTCATGATGCGCAAGCTGTTCCGCCGCCACCGCGGCTTCACCGTCTGACCCGTTCACGTCGACGTGGGGATCTGCGTGTAACTGTCACCCAGGTAGTAGACACGCAGAGAACCCAGGTCGAAGCCGTCCTCGACGAAGTAGTCGTCGACGCAGCGCAGCTCGTTCTTTCCGCCGGGCGGAATCCGGTCGACGGTGCGGAAGAACGAGTCGTTGGTCTCGAAGCAGGACGCGCTCCGGCTGACACACCAACCCGGCACCACACCCTGCGCGTAGTTGGAGAAACCGAAGAAGCCGGTCTGCTGGGCGCCGCAGCCGGGCGACATGGTGTCCTCGGCGCGGGCGAAGCTGAGCCGGATGCCGGGCGCCTCCCGGTCGTCGAGCTTGTTCTCGACGGTGATGTCGAAATAGAGGTAGCGGTAGCCGGGCTTGGCCGGGGCCCGGTCCTCCAGCTGCGGCGACGTCTTCAGGTGGGCCTCGGAGACCCGGTAGGACCAGCCGCCCGGCGCCGTCAGATCGGTCCGGTTGTCCAGGACGGTGGTGTTGCCGCGCAGGAAGGCGAAACCGGCACCGCCGCAGCCGAGCAGGACGACCAGCAGCAGGGCGCCGGCCCCGATCAGCAGCCGCCGGGAGCCGGGGTTCCGGGCCATGTCCCGCACCCTGGTGCCGAGGGCCGCGCCCTTCACCATGGCGCCGGTGGCCGCGCCCTTCACCATGGCGCCGGTGGCCGCGCCCTTCACCATGGCGCCGGTGGCCGCCGGCCGGAACGGCTGGTGCGGGGCGGCGCCGAGGCTGAAGCTCAGATCCTGCCGGAACTGGGCATTGTGCTGGGCGTACAGGTCGATGCGCTGCTCCAGCAGGACCCGGGCCGCGTGATCGTCGGGCTGGGCGCGCAAGGTGGCCAGGGCCGAGCGCGTGGCCGGGTCACCCCGCCCCAGATTGTCCAGGACACCCACGACCCGTTGCGCCGCCTCGTCGGCCACCCGGTCCGGCGTGCCCATGAGCATCCGCCGGAAGAATCCGAGCACCGTGCCCGTGGCGGCCGTAGCCAACTCCGTTCCCACCATCGTCTCCATTCCCGACCGACTCGTTGCCTGTACGGTCCACCCGGCCGCGGCGCGCGTGGATCCCTCATGTCGTCCTGAGTGGGCGACGTTCGGCAGGGGCAGTCTGGGAAAGGACGGCCGTCGCACCGCCCGCCGGACGACCACGATCGGGTGGTGCCGGGCTCAACCTTTTGCGCCTGTGGCGGCGTTAACCTCGCATGCCTTCACATCGCAGGAGATGCCGTGGCTGAGGAGTTCCGGGCGTTCGTCGAACGGGAGTGGGCGCCGCTGCTGCGGACGGCCTATCTGCTGACCGGGGATCGTGGCTACGCCGAGGATCTGGTGCAGTCCGCCCTCGAGAAGACACACCGGCGCTGGGGGCGTGTGTCGCGGATGGAGGCGCCCGTCGCGTACGTCCGCAAGGCCATGGTCAACACGGCGGTGTCGTGGCGGCGGCGCCGGCGGGTCAGCGAGGTGCCGCTGCTGCTCGGCGACGCGCCGGCCGCGGATCCGTACGGGCCGCTCGATCAGCGCCACGAGGTGATCACCGCGTTGCGGGGGTTGCCGCCCCGGATGCGGGCGGTGCTGGTGCTGCGCTACTTCGCCGATCTCAGTGAGGCCGAGACGGCGGCGACGCTCGGATGCTCGGTCGGCAGCGTGAAGAGCCAGGCCTCGCGCGGCCTCGAACGGCTGCGCGCCGAGTTCCGCGCCACCACGAGTCTCGAAGGACCGGCCACGACTCTCGAAGGGAGGCGCGCATGACCACCGAGGCGACCCTGCGCGACGCGCTCGCGGCCGAGGCCGAGGCTCTGGGCGTACCGCAAGATCCTTGGTCCGGTTTCACCCGGCGCGAGAAGGCCCACAAGCGCAACCGAAGGATCCGGATCGGTGTGGTGGCGGCGGCCATCGTGGCCGCGGTGGGCGTGCAAACCGGCCTGGTGCCGCTGCCGGGCTGGGCGCCGGGCATCGCGATCGCCGGGCGCGAGACCGCGCTGGCCAAGAGCGCTCTGCGCGGATCGCTCGCGAACGACACGGCCTGGCTGGACGGCATGCGCGGCGCGATCAAGGATGTCGAGGACCCCGGCGAGCTCTGGAAAATCAAAGACAGGAGCCAAATCCGTTTCCTGTACGCCGGTGACGTGCCCGGCCACCGGCTCGCGCTCGCGCTGGTGCCGCTGCGCTTCGGCTTCCTGACCGACGAGACGCTGATGTGGTATCGCGGCGACCCGGGCGCGACGCCGGCCGAGATGTACGAGGACGCCCGCACCGACGGCGGCGAACAAGTGGCGATCTTCAAGCAGGGCCGCACCGACGCGCCCGGGGCGCTGGTCGTGGTCGCCCCGTCGGGTTCGACGGTCGCGGTGAGCAACGGTTTCACCTACAGCGCCGCCGGGCGCGTCGAGCACGCGGCACCACAGACCGCCATGCCCGGCAGCGGGCTGGCCGAGTTCATCCTGCCGGCCGCGCCGTTCGACCCCGGCACGACGGTCACCGTGACCGACCCACACCACCGGGAGATCTACAACGGTCCTGCGTACGGCGGGTGGAGCGGCAAGGCGGGCCCGAACACGCAGGAGATCAGCGAGCAGGTGCTCACCGATGCGCTCGGTGAGCGGAGCTTCGACCGGCTCACGATGCGCCGCTGGATCGAGAGCGCGCTCGGTGACGCCCGCCTGCCCGCCCAGGGCACCACGGTGAAGATCCGTTGGACGGGCACGGTCAACGGCCAGCCGGCGGCCTTGCTCACCATCCAGCCGAAGGGCGGCGGTGTCCTGGCCTACGCCTTCCACGGCGGCGCGAACACATATCGCGAGGATCTGCGCCTGCTGCTGCCGGCCGCCGGCGCCGGCGAGCGCCCGATCGCCTGGCGGATGCGGGCCGAGGGCAAGGACGACCGCACGGACCAGGTGGTGGTCGTCGGCCCGCCCGGCACCGCCCGCTTGTCGCTGGGCGGCGTGCCGGACGCGGCCGGCGCGGCCTTCACCACGCTGCCGACGTCAGGCGACGCCACCGTGACGGCCTACGCCGCCGACGGCTCGGTCATCGGCGCGACACCGGTCCCCCCGTTCGAAACCGACAGCGGCGGCCTGCCCGGCGACGACCTGAAGACCAGAATCGTCGAATAGCCCGGCCCGCCACCCGAGCCGGCCACGCTTCCGCGTGGCCGGCCCGAAACCCTGTATCGATGGCTTCGCCGCTGGACCACCAAGACACATCTGACCTGCGAACAAGGCCGCAACCTGATGGCCGCGGTGGTGACCGCCGGGCAACGTGGCGACAGCCCGCAGCTCGTCAACGTACTGGCCAAAATCTGGGTGCCACCAGTCCGCCCGGACATCGTGCTGGCCGACAAGGCCTGCACGTCCCGCGCCAACCGGGCCCCCTACGCCGTCGCGGTATCACCGCCCGTATTCCGAGCGGCCATCAACCAATGGCTCCGCGCCCTGCGAAACACGACCTAGCGGGGCACGACCTTCTCCACTGCCCAGGAGCGCCACGTGTCGAGGTGGTGCTGGACCTGGGCGAGCTGCTCGGCGACCGGGCCGGGGCCGGTGGAGCCGGGGGTGGTGCGGGCGGCCAGGGCCGACTCGACCGTGAGGATCTGGCGGACGGACGGGTCCAGGTGTTCGCTGACGGTTTTCAGGTCGTCGTCGGTCAGGTCTTCGAGCTCGCACTCGCGGACCGAGCAGAGGGCGACCAGCTTGCCGGTGATCTCGTGGGCGTCGCGGAACGGGACGCCCTTGCGGACCAGCCAGTCGGCGACCTCGGTGGCCAGGGAGAAGCCGACCGGAGCGGCCGCGGTCAGGCGGTCCACCCGCACCGTCATCGTCGAGATCATGCCGGCCAGGGCGGGCAGCAGGAGCTCGAGCGTCTCGATGGCGTCGAAGACCGGCTCCTTGTCCTCCTGCATGTCGCGGTCGTACGTCAGGGGCAGGCCCTTGAGCATGGTCAGCACCGTGACCAGGCCGCCGATGAGCCGGCCGCTCTTGCCGCGGGCCAGTTCGGCGATGTCGGCGTTCTTCTTCTGCGGCATGATCGACGAGCCGGTGGCGAAGGCGTCGTCCAGCTCGACCCAGCCGAACTCGGTCGACGTCCAGAGCACGACCTCCTCGCCGAGGCGGGAGAGGTGCACGCCGATCAGCGACGTGATGAAGAGGAACTCGGCCACGAAGTCGCGGTCGGCCACCGCGTCCATCGAGTTCGGCGCCGGGGCGGTGAAGCCGAGCTCCTTGGCCACCGCCGCCGGGTCCAGCGGCAACGACGAGCCGGCCAGGGCCCCACTGCCCAAAGGCGAGATTGCCGTACGGGCGTCCCAGTCGCGCAGCCGGTCGAGGTCACGCAGCAGCGGCTGCACGTGGGCCAGCAGCCAGTGGCCGAAGGTGACCGGCTGCGCGTGCTGCACGTGGGTCATGCCGGGCGCCGCCGTGTTCACGTTGTTGGCGGCCTGTTCGGTGAGCGCGTCGGCCAGCTCGACGACGGCCTGCGCGACCCCGCGGGCGTGGTCGCGCATGTAGAGGCGCAGGTCGGTGGCGACCTGGTCGTTGCGGGAGCGGCCGGCGCGCAGCTTGCCGCCCAGCGCACCGAGCCGTTCGAGCAGGCCGCGCTCGAGCGCGGTGTGCACGTCCTCGTCGTCGATCGTCGGGCGGAACTCGCCGGACGCGCAGGCCGCCTCGAGGTCGTCGAGGGCGGCCAGCATCTGGCCCAGCTCGTCCGGGTCGAGCAGCCCGGCCGCGGCCAGGACCCGCGCGTGGGCGCGGGAGCCGGCGATGTCGTACGGGGCGAGACGCCAGTCGAACTGGACGCTGACCGACAGGCGGGCCAGGGCGTCGGCGGGACCGCCGGCGAACCGGCCACCCCACAAGGATGTCTTCTCGTTCGTCACGGTGAGTCAGTCTCCCAGACGGTGGTCGCGGGCCGACGCCATGCGTGACGGCAGGCCCCACAGCTGCACGAAACCCTTGGCCAGGGACTGGTCGAAGGTGTCGCCCGTGTCGTAGGTGGCCAGGCCGAAGTCGTACAGGCTGGCCTCGGAACGACGGCCGGTGACGGTGGCCCGGCCGCCGTGCAGCACGAGCCGGACCTCGCCGGTCACATGCTTCTGGCTGTCGGCGATGAAGGCGTCGAGCGCGTGCTTCAGCGGCGAGAACCAGAGACCGTCGTAGACGAGCTCGCCCCAGCGCTGGTCGACCGACCGTTTGAAGCGGGCCAGGTCGCGCTCGACGGTCACGTTTTCGAGCTCCTGGTGAGCGGCGATCAGGGCGATGGCACCCGGCGCCTCGTACACCTCGCGGCTCTTGATGCCGACCAGGCGGTCCTCGACCATGTCGAGGCGCCCGACGCCCTGGTCGCCGGCGCGCCGGTTCAGCTCGGTGATGGCCTGCAACGGGGTGACCGTCTCGCCGTCGATGGCGACCGGGTTGCCCTGGTCGAACGTGATGACGACCTCGTCCGGGTCGCGGACAGCGGACGGGTCCTGGGTGTAGGAGTAGATGTCCTCGATGGGTGCGTTCCAGATGTCCTCGAGGAAGCCGGTCTCGACCGCGCGGCCCCACAGGTTCTGGTCGATCGAGTACGGCGACTTGTGCGACACGTCGATCGGCAGGCCCTTCTCCTCGGCCAGCGCGATCGCCTTGTCCCGCGTCCACGCGAAGTCACGGGCGGGCGCGATCACCTTCAGATCGGGGGCGAGGGCGCCGATGCCGACCTCGAACCGGACCTGGTCGTTGCCCTTGCCGGTGCAGCCGTGCGAGACGACGGTGCCGCCGTGCTGCTTGGCCGCCTCGACCAGGTGGCGCACGATCAGCGGGCGGCTCAGCGCCGAGACCAGCGGGTAGCGGTCCATGTAGAGGGCGTTGGCCCGCAGCGCGGGCAGGCAGAAGTCGGCCGCGAACTCCTCGCGGGCGTCGACCACGACGCTCTCGGCGGCGCCGCAGTCGAGGGCGCGCTGCCGGATGACCTCCATGTCCTCGCCGCCCTGGCCGACGTCGAGGGCGACCGCGATGACCTCGCCGCCGACCTGGTCGGCCAGATAGGGGATGGCCACGGAGGTGTCGAGCCCCCCGGAATAGGCAAGTACCACCCGCTCGGTCACGGGGTGCTCCTTTCCAGCGTGTCGATGGTGTGCCCGGCCCACACGGCCAGTTTCTCGGCCAGCGCCTCGCCGCCGTTCAGGTCGCGGGCCACGACGAAGATCGTGTCGTCGCCGGCGATGGTGCCGACGACGTCGGTGAGCCCGGACCGGTCGAGGGCGCTCGCCAGGAACTGGGCCGCGCCGGGCGGCGTCCGCAGCACGGCGATGTTGCCGCTGTAGTCGACGCTGGTGAGCAGCTCTTTCAGCAGTCGCAGCAGGCGGGCCGGCCCCTGCTCGGTGGTCTCGCGCAGCGGCCGCTTGCCGTCCTCGGGGATGAGGTAGGCGCCGCTGACCTTCACGGCGCCCAGCTCCTCCAGGTCGCGCGACAGGGTGGCCTGGGTGACCTGGACGCCCTCGCCGGCCAGCAGCTCGGCGAGCTCGGTCTGCGAGCGGATGGCCTTGTCCCTGATCAGCTCGACGATCCGGGCGTGCCGGCCGGCCCTGGTCACCGGCCCGGTCACTGCTCGTTCACCGCCAACAGCCAGGCCAGCAGCGCCTTCTGCGCGTGCAGACGGTTCTCGGCCTGATCGAACACGACGCTCTGGGCACCGTCCATGACGTCGTCGGTGATCTCCTCGCCGCGGTGCGCGGGCAGGCAGTGCAGCACGATGGCGTTGCCGGCGGCGGCCGCGAGCAGATCCTTGTTGACCTGGTAGGGCCAGAACGGGGTGAGCCGGTCACGGCCGTCGTTCTCCTGGCCCATGGACGTCCACGTGTCGGTGGCGATCACGTCGACGCCGTCGACCGCCTCGTACGGGTCGCGGACCACTTCGACCGAGCCGCCGGTCCACGCCGCGATCTCGCCCGCCCGCGCCACCACGGCCGGGGACGGGTCGAAGCCGGACGGCCCGGCCACCCGGACGTGCATGCCGGCGGTCGCCCCGGCCAGCAGGTAGGAGTGGGCCATGTTGTTGGCGGCGTCACCCACGTACGCCAGCTTCTTGCCCTCCGTCGTTCCGAGCTTCTCGCGGATCGTGAGCAGATCGGCCAGCAGCTGACACGGGTGGTAGCCGTCGGTCAGCGCGTTGATCACCGGCACGTTGACGCCGGAGGCCAGCTCGGTGAGCCGCTCGTCGCCGGTGGTGCGGAAGACCATGGCCGACACGTAGCGCTCGACCACGCGCCCGGCGTCGGCCAGCGACTCGCCGCGGCCGAAGTGGGTGGCCTGGGTGTCCACGATGATCGGCTGGCCGCCGAGCTCGGCGATGCCGGCCTCGAACGACAGCCGGGTGCGCAGGCTGACCTTGTCGAAGAAGACGGCGACCGAGCGCGGCCCGGCCAGCGGCTTGTAGGCGAACCGGTCGGCCTTCATCTGGGCCGCGAGGTGCAGGACGTCGCCCTGCTCCTCGGGGTTGAGGTCGTCGTCGCGGAGAAAGTGACGGGTCACCGGAGACCGTCCAGGGCGGCGATGAGGGCGTCGGCCTGCTCGACGCTGATGATCAGCGGAGGGGCGAGCCGGATGACATCCGGTGCGGGGGCGTTCACCAGGAAACCAGCTTCCTTGAGGTCGGCGGCGAGCTTGGCCGCGATCGGCTCGTTCAGCACGATGCCGAGCAGCAGGCCCGCGCCACGGACATGGTTGACGGCGGGGTGGCCTTCGAGGCCGCGCCGCAGCTGTTCGCCGACCCGCTTCACGTGGTCGAGGAGACCTTCGCCGGCGATCGTACGGATGACGGCCAGCCCCGCGGCGCACGAGATCGGGTTGCCGCCGAACGTGGTGCCGTGCGACCCGGGGGTGAACAGGTCGGCGGCCCGGCCGAAGGCGACACAGGCGCCGAGCGGCAGACCGCCGCCGAGGCCCTTGGCCAGGGTGATGATGTCGGGCTCGACGCCCTCGCTCTGGTGATGGAACCAGTGCCCGGTGCGGCCGATGCCGGTCTGTACCTCGTCCAGCACGAGCAGCGCGCCCGTCTTGTCGCAGATCTCCCGGGCGCCGGCCAAGTAGCCCGGCGGCGGGACCACGACGCCGCTCTCGCCCTGGATGGGCTCGATGATGACCATGGCGGTGCCGTCGGTGACAGCGGCGTCCAGCGCGGCCAGATCGCCGAAATCGACATGCGACACGTCGCCCGGCAGCGGACGGAACGGGTCGGCCTTGGCGGGCTGACCGGTCAGGGCGAGAGCGCCCATCGTGCGGCCGTGGAATGCCCCCTTCGTCGCCACGACATGGGTGCGCCCCGTCAGGCGGGAGAGCTTGAAGGCAGCCTCGTTGGCCTCGGCGCCGGAATTGGTGAAGAGCACCCGTCCCGAACGGCCGGCCAGCGCCAGCAGGAGCTCGGCCAGGGCGACGGTCGGCTCGGCGACGTAGAAGTTGGAGATGTGGCCGAGCTGCTGCACCTGCTGGGTGACGGCCTCGACGACGGCCGGGTGCGCGTGCCCGAGGGCGTTGACCGCGATGCCGCCCAGGAAGTCGACGTACTGCTTGCCGTTCTCGTCGGTGAGGACCGCGCCCTCGCCTCGGACCAGGGCCGCCTGCGGAGCTCCGTAGTTGTTCATCCCCGCTTGTGACCACCGGTCGATCAGGGAGCTCATGAGGGGACCACCATTGTTCCGATTCCTTCCGAGGTGAAGACTTCCAGCAGCGTCGAATGCTCGACGCGGCCGTCGACGACGTGGGCGGCCGGGACGCCGCCGCGCACCGCGCGCAGGCAGGCCTCCATCTTGGGGACCATGCCCGCCTCCAGGGTGGGCAGCAGCTTTTCGAGGGCGTCAGCGTCGATGCGCGAGGTGAGCGACGAGGTGTCGGGCCAATTGGTGTAGAGCCCGGGCACGTCGGTCAGCACGACCAGCTTGCGGGCGCCGAGCGCCTCGGCCAGCGCGGCCGCCGCCGTGTCGGCGTTGACGTTGTGCACGACCCCGTCCGCGTCCGGCGCGACCGACGCGATCACGGGGATCCGGCCGGCCGCGATCAGGTCGTCCACCGCCGAGGTGTCCACCTTGGCCAAGTCCCCGACCTGACCGAGGTCGACCTCCTCGCCGTCAACCAGCGTGCCCCGACGTACAGCGGTGAACAGGCGAGCGTCTTCGCCGGACAGGCCGATGGCGAAAGGCCCGTGCTGGTTGATCAACCCGACCAGCTCACGTCCGACTTGTCCGACAAGAACCATCCGGACGACATCCATGGCTTCGGGAGTGGTCACGCGGAGCCCACCACGGAACTCACTGGTGATGTCCATTTTGTCGAGCATGCGGCTGATCTGCGGACCACCACCATGCACCACAACCGGCTTTATCCCGACATAGCGGAGAAAGACCATGTCGGCGGCAAAGGCCGCCTGCAATTGCGGGTTGATCATCGCGTTGCCGCCGTATTTGACGACGATCGTCGCGCCGTGGAACCGCTCCAGCCACGGCAGCGCCTCGATCAGGACGCCCGCTTTCTCGATCGGCGTGGTCACACTGAGCCTGCTTTCTCGTTCGCGCGAGCGCTCACGACGAGTACGCCGAGTTCTCGTGCACGTACGCGTGCGACAGATCGGTGGTCCAGATCGTCGCTTCCATCTCGCCCTCGCGCAGGTTCACCGTGATCTTGACGTCGCGGCCGCTCAGGTCGACCTTGGAGCGGTCTTCCGCCGCCGCGCCGCCCTTGCAGATCCACACGTCGTTGATCGCCACGTCGACCCGGTCGGGCTCGAAGCGCGCCTGTGTCGTGCCGACCGCGGCCAGGATGCGCCCCCAGTTGGGGTCGTTGCCGAACAGCGCCGTCTTGACCAGGTTGTTGCGGCAGACCGTGCGGCCCACCTCGACCGCGTCGGCCTCGGTGGCCGCGCCCTTGACCTCGATCGCGATGTGCTTGGTAGCGCCCTCGGCGTCCGCGATCAGCTGCTGGGCCAGGTCGTGGCAGACCTCGGTGACCGCCGCCGTCAGCTCTTCCTGGGTCGGCTGGCGGTCGGAGGCGCCGCTGGCCAGCAGCAGCACGGTGTCGTTGGTGGACATGCAGCCGTCGGCGTCGATCCGGTCGAACGTCACCCGGGTCGCCTCACGCAGCGCGGCGTCGAGCACCTCGTTGTTGGCCGAGGCGTCGGTGGTGATCACCACGAGCATGGTGGCGAGCGCCGGGGCCAACATGCCGGCGCCCTTGGCGATGCCGCCGACCGACCAGCCGTCGCGCTCGACCACGGCGTTCTTCGGCACCGTGTCGGTCGTCATGATCGCCTCGGCCGCGGCCGGGCCACCGTCGGCCTTCAGCGACTTGGCCGCCGCGTTCACGCCGGGCAGCAACTTGTCCATGGGCAGAAGCTCGCCGATCAGGCCGGTCGAGCAGACCGCCACGTCGCCGGCCCCGATCAGCTGCGGCTTGGGACCGCCGCGGAGCACTGTCGCGGTGTGCTCGGCCGTGGCGTGCGTGTCCTGGAAGCCCTGCGGGCCGGTGCAGGCGTTGGCCCCGCCCGAGTTGAGCACGACGGCGCGCACGATGCCGCCCTTGAGCACCTGCTGGCTCCAGAGCACGGGCGCCGCCTTGACCCGGTTGCCGGTGAAGACGCCGGCGGCGGTGAAGTCGGGGCCGTCGTTGACGACCAGGGCCACGTCGGGATTGCCGTTGGCTTTCAGGCCGGCGGCGACTCCGGAGGCCCGGAAGCCCTTGGGATGGGTCACGGTCACGGTGCCACTCCGAACACGGACAGGCCCGAGGTCTCGGGCAGGCCGAACATGATGTTGGCGCACTGGACGGCTTGCCCAGCAGCACCCTTGCCGAGGTTGTCGAGGGCGCTGACGACCACGATCCGGCCCGAGTCGACATCGACGGTGGCCTGGAGGTGGCACGAGTTGGAACCGGAGGTGGCGGCCGTGTGCGGCCACTGCCCCTCGGGCAGGACGTGCACGAAAGGCTCGTCCGCATACGCGGCCTGGAGCACCTCTCGCGGGTCCTGCGCGGTGAGCGGGCGCGCGGTGACAGTGGCGAGTATGCCGCGCGGCATCGGCGCCAGCACCGGCGTCATCGACAGCGACGTCGCCCCGGAGGCCTGCTTGATCTCGGGCACGTGCTGGTGGGCGCCGACCTTGTACGGCGAGAGGTCGCCCATGACCTCGCTGCCGAGCAGGTGGACCTTGGCCGAGCGCCCGGCGCCCGACGTGCCGGAGCTGGCCACCACGACCACGTCGGCCGGATCGGCGACGCCGGCGGCGATCAGCGGGGCCAGCGCCAGGGTGATGGTGGCCGCATAACAACCCGTGTTGGCCACCCGGTCGGAGGCCTTGATCTGCTCGCGGTGACCGGGCAACTCGGGCAGGCCGTAAGTCCACGTGCCGGCGTGCGAGCCGCCGTAGTATTTCTCCCAGGGCGCCGCGTCCCTGAGCCGGAAGTCGGCGCCCAGGTCGACGATCTTCACCGTCTCGGGCAGCTGCGCCGCGAGCGCCGCCGACTGCCCGTGCGGCAGGGCGAGAAACACCAGGTCGGCGCCGCTCAGGCCGGCGGCGTCGGTCGCGCCGAGCGTCAGGTCGAGCCCGGCGAGCTGCGGATGCACGGCCGTGACGTGCGTGCCCGCCTGGGTGTGAGCGGTGGCCGCCACGAGGTCGAACTCCGGGTGCCCGGCGAGAAGCCTCAGCAACTCACCACCCGCATAACCACTGGCGCCCGCGACCGCGACCCGAATCCCCATACCAACCTCCGCATGAATATGCAGAGAACCGTATCAAGGGGCGCGAGCGACGAGCAACACCATTTGCCCGGCGAGTGAGTGAAACCACCGGCCCGGTGGTAAGACTGGCGCCATGGCAGACCAGACGATCATCGCTATCCGTACGGCCGCCGAGGCCTACGCCGAAGCCGTCCGCAACACGCAGCGCTTCTTCGACAAGCTCGAGGACGCCGAGGACCCCAGTGCCCTCGCGGAGTACGCGGTCCTCGTCCAGCGTGAGAAGGAAGCAGTTGAGGCCCGGCTCGATGCCATCGAGGCGGCGGGGCTGGAGGTGCCCAGTATTGATGAGAGCGACCCGGATAACTGACAAGAAAAGTTTCGGAACCGTTCCGGGCTGCCGGAACCGGTTCCGAGCTGTCAGACTCCGATCGTTCATGTTCCGTTGACCGTGCCACCGCGGTCGCAGCGACCGGAGGCGCGCGTGCCCGACGTCCACCCGTACAGGGATCCCTCCCTATCCGTCGACCAGCGGGTAGACGACCTGCTCAGCCGGATGACCCTGCCCGAGAAGGTCGGGCAGATGCTCCAGCTCGACGCCCGCGGCGACGTGAAGGAGATCGTCAGCGAGAAGCTCGCCGGCTCGATCCTGCACACCTCGCCGGCCAAGATGCTCGAGGCGATCGACCTGGTCGCCAAGACCCGGTTGCAGATCCCGCTGCTCACCGCCGAGGACTGCATCCACGGCCACTCCTTCTGGCCGGGCGCGACGATCTTCCCGACCCAGCTCTCGATGGCCGGCAGCTGGGATCCGGAGCTGCTGGAGCGGGTGGCCCGGGTGACCGCCGTCGAGGTCTCGGCCACCGGCATCCACTGGACCTTCTCCCCCGTCCTGTGCATCACCCGCGATCTCCGCTGGGGCCGGGTCGACGAAACTTTCGGCGAGGACCCGTTCCTGATCGGTGAGCTCGGCTCGGCGATGATCCGCGGCTATCAGGGCGGCGGCCTCACCGACCCGACCGCGATCCTGGCCACGGCCAAGCACTTCGCCGGCTACTCCGAGACGCAGGGCGGCCGGGACGCCAGCGAGGCCGACCTGAGCCCGCGCAAGCTGCGCTCGTGGTTCCTGCCGCCGTTCGAGCGGGTCGCCCGCGAGGGCTGCCGGGTCTTCATGCTCGGCTACCAGTCGATGGACGGCGTGCCCATCACCGCCAACAAGTGGCTGCTCAACGACGTACTCAAGCAGGAATGGGGTTTCACCGGCACCCTGGTCACCGACTGGGACAACGTCGGGCGCATGGTCTGGGAGCAGCGGGTCTGCGCCGATTACGCCGAGGCGGCCGCGGTCGCCGTCAAGGCCGGAAACGACCTGGTCATGGTCACGCCGGGCTTCTTCGAGGGCGCGCAGGAAGCGGTCGAGCGGGGGCTTCTCCAGGAGACGGAGATTGATGAGGCCGTACGCCGGATCCTGCGCCTGAAGTTCGAATTGGGCCTTTTCGAGGACCCCCGGGCGCCCGACCCGCAGCGGCAGCGGCTCGTGATCGGCTCGGCCGAGCACAGCGAGCTCAACCTCGAGGTGGCCCGCCGCTCGCTGATCCTGCTGCGCAACGACGGCACACTGCCGCTCGACCCGGCGGCCAAGTTCCGCCGCATCGCGGTGATCGGCCCCAACGCCGACTCCCCGTCCGCTCAGCTCGGCGACTGGGCCGGCGACTCGGGCCAGATCGACTGGCTGCCCGACGGCCAGCCCCGCGAGATGATCGAGACGGTGCTGGACGGCTTCCGCGCGGTCGCCCCGGCCAACTGGGACATCGACTACGCCCGCGGCGCCGAGATCGAGCGGCTCGTGCCCGACCCCGAGGGCGAGACCTACCCGGACGGGCAGCCGCGCCCGCCGATCTCGCAGGCGGCCCCGGTCGACCGGCACCTCATCGACGTGGCCCGCGACAAGGCGATCCGGGCCGACTTCGCGGTCGTGGTGGTCGGCGACACGGTCAACCTGACCGGCGAGCACAAGTCGACGGCCACGCTGGAGTTGCAGGGCGGCCAGATCGCGCTGCTCGACGCGATCGCGGCCACCAAGACCCCGATGATCGTCGTGCTGGTCCAGTCGAAGCCGTCGGTGCTGCCCGAGTCGGCCCTGAACGCGGCCGCGATCATTCAGGCCTTCAACCCGGGCATGCGCGGCGGCCGGGCCATCGCCGAGCTGGTGCTGGGCCTGATCGAGCCGAGCGGCCGGCTGCCGCTGTCGGTGGCCCGGCACGTCGGCCAGCAGCCGGTCTACTACAACACCATCCGGGGCCAGCACGGCGACCGCTACGCCGATCTGACCCAGGACCCGTTGTTCGCCTTCG
This sequence comes from Paractinoplanes atraurantiacus, assembly GCF_900215205.1. GTDB lineage: Bacteria > Actinomycetota > Actinomycetes > Mycobacteriales > Micromonosporaceae > Actinoplanes > Actinoplanes atraurantiacus. Next base: position 153,931 of record NZ_OBDY01000017.1, on the reverse strand, counting down.
GCGAGGGTCTGAGCTACACCACGATTGAGTACGGCGATCTGACCGTGACCACACCCGAGGTGGCCGCGGACGGGGTCGTGCGGGCGACGGTCACGCTCACCAACACCGGCGAGCGCCCGGCGGTCGAGACGGTGCAGGTGTACGTCAGCGACCTCGTCACGAGCGTCACGTGGGCCGGGCGCGAGCTGAAGGCGTACAAGCAGGTCTCGGTCCCGCCCGGCGAAAGCCGCATCGTGGAGCTGGAGCTGCCGGCGAGCGCGTGCTCGCTGGTGACGGCGGACGGCCGGCGCGTCGTGGAGCCGGGCGACTTCGAGCTGCTGGTCGGCCCGAGCTCGCGCACCTACTCCAAGGCCGCCTTCACGATCGTCTAGCGGCCGCGACCGGCCTCAGGGCGAAACCCAGCTTCTTGTACGTGGCCAGGGCGGCGCTGTTCCAGTGATCGACGAACAGCGCCACCCGGTCGCGGCCCACGAGCAGCTCCCGGGTGACGAAGGCGCAGAGGGCCGCGGCCAGCCCGCGGCCCCGGGCCCGTTCGGCGGTGGCGACGCCGGCCAGGAAGCCGACCCGGCCGGACGACCAGGCGTCGGCGGCCACCGCCAGCAGGGTGCCGTCCGCATCGCGGACACCCGCCCAGCGCGCGACCCCGGAACCTCCCGGACGGGCGTACGTCTCGGGAGAAGCCTCATCAAGCAGCGCCGTGACCTCGGGCAGCTCGCCGGAACCCAGCCAATGAGGCTGTTGACCCGCGGTCGCCGAAGGCGCCGTGGCGGTGTCCATCCAGCCGAACCGCCCGGCAACCTCGATCATCGGCAGCCGCTCGGCCACGGCGGTCATCAGCGACTCGTCGCCGAGCGGCCGAAAGGTGGGCCCGGCCAGCGGAAGAACCTCACGCAGCAGGGCGGCGACGGCGCCGGGATCACCGTGCACGGGCATCCGGTCATGCCGGGCGAGATCGGGGCAGACAACCGCGACAGCGCCCGGACGGGTGAAGACACGGGCCCCGGGCTGATCGGCGGCCCAGATGATCAAAGGGTCGTCAGAGGTGAGCACCCCGCCATGCTGCCTTGACCCGGCCTGCCAAAGTCGTGCACGTGCGGATCCTCACTCGCCGTTGGCTGCGCCGCGGCATTCTCGCAAGCGTCGTCGTGGTCATGCTGGGCGTCGCGGTCCTTCTGAGCGGCGAATTGTGGGTACGGGGTGAGGCGCGCGGCCACATCTTCAGCGAGTCGGAGGTCCCCGCGGCCCCGGTGGCGATCGTGCTGGGCGCGGAGGTCTACGCGGACGGGTCGCCGTCCCCGTTCCTGGCCGCCCGCCTGGACATAGCGCGGCGCCTCTACGAGACGGGCAAGGTCAAGGCCATCCTGGTCTCGGGCGACCACAGCCGCTGGGAGTACGACGAGCCCGGCTCGATGCAGGTCTACCTGATCGCCCACGGCGTGCCGGCGTCCCGGATAGCGATCGACTACGCGGGCTTCGACACGTACGACTCGTGCGTCAGGGCGAAGCGCATCTTCGGCGTGAAAGCGGCCACGATCGTCACCCAGACGTACCACCTGGATCGAGCGGTGGCCCTGTGCCGCACGGAGGGCATCGCCACGAACGGCGTAGGCGACGACACGGTCAAAATCTACAAGGAGCCGTGGCGCAACTCGGTGATCCGAGAGCGAGGCGCCATAGTCAAGGCCGTGGCCGACGTGGTGACCCACCGAGACCCGGTCTTCCTGGGCCGCCACGAAACAACAGTCGAAGAGGCCCTCGCCGCCTCCTGACCCGTTGTCTCCGCACTCCGCAGGGTCGCGAACCGCACGGGCGTGACACGAGGCAAACTTGTTTCGCACGCGGCAACCGCCAATCCGGCGTAAGAAGCTCAGAGGTTGTAGTAGTCTCCTTTTCGCCGTATCCGTCCGCGTCACAAGAATGATGCCCAAACGGCGCCCACTCGTGACGGATCGGCGCGCCGATCGACCTTGGCGATAATGCGCATCTGACACGTTACGTGTCGCACATCAAGGAGCTCATGTTGGCTCGAAGTCAAACCATTCGCGCCGAAAATGCATGGTGCCGCAGCAGCCGCTGCGTCGGCGAAGCCCACTGTGTGGAGTGGTGCATCCTCGGCGGTGCCGTGGCACTACGCAACTCCAGAGATCCGGAAACCGTTCTGACGTTCGATGCGATCGAATGGAAGAACTTCACGGACGGCGTGAAAGGCAATGAATTCTCGTTGCTGAACTGAAGAATGGCGAGGCGTCACGGCTACATCCGCTTGCCATGCGCGGGCGAAGGCGTGACGCCTCGGTCCTCAAGTATTATCCGTCGATATTCCAGCACATGACAACGCGACACAAATAACGCAAGAGATTGCCGGCAGTGACGGCTGCACGCTCCCGCCACTGAAGATCAATTTGCCGCCCCAGGCGAACATGCAGATATGAGTGAAAGTCGCGTAACCGTTGGACGTGCGCAGCTCTCGATCGCCCTGACCGTGACCGCGATGGCGTGCCTGGTCATAGCGATCACCGTAGCTCCCTGGCTGATGAGTGTCATGACGAGCAGGCCGGTCGACTGGCGATGGCTGGCGGATGTCGGCCAGGCGTACGGCGGCATATCAGCGATCTTGTCGGGACTAGCCCTGTGCGGCATCGCAGGCTCACTGGTCCTCCAATGGCGGCAGGCGCGCCTAGCTGACGCCGCGACGAGGCGGGCGCAGCAGATCGAGCTCGTCAAGGTCTCGCTGAGCGATCCGGATCTTGCCTTTCCGGTCGTTCCGGGGATTCCGTGGAGCCAGTTGAGGCGCTGGATGATCTTGAATTTGTGGGTGTCGCACTGGGCCATGCTCTGGAACACAGGGACGCTGTCCCGTTCCGGGCTGCGGCACTTGTTCGAGGAACTGTTCAGGGATCCAGCGGCTCTGACCTGGTGGGCTTCCATCGGGGCTCGCGCCTGGGCCGACGGCAGTACCAGGCGCAGTCAGTCCTTTCGCGACCTTGCGGACGACACTTACCGCGAAGCCGTCGACGCGCATGCCGCGGGAGGTGGCGCACCGATCAACCCGGGCACGTTCCGTAGCCACTCACGACCACCGTTCGGGCACCGAAGGCTCCAGGAACCACGGCTACCGTCGTCGCGAAGTCGACGGCACCGTGGACGCGAGCTGACGCCGCTCGAGACTGCTGGCCGAAGCGCCCTGCCCGATGGAGAAGGGACCCTTCGCCACTCTGGGTAGACGTCACCGCTCATTTACGCCGCCAGCTCTCCGGACAAGGGGCCCAGCGCGGCCGCCAGCTCGTTGCGGGACGTGACGCCCAGCTTGGGGTAGATGTGGTAGAGGTGGGCGCCGATGGTGCGATGCGAGACGTACAACCTCTGCGCTATCTCGCGGTTCGTCAGGCCCTGGGCCGCCAGTGCCGCGATGTGCAGCTCCTGCGGGGTCAGCAGGTCGGCCGCCTCTGACGTCGGGGTCTCCACCCGCTCGCCGGCCGCTCGCAGCTGGGCCCGGGCGCTCTCCGCCCACGGGGCCATGCCCAGGGCCTCGTACGTGTGCTGGGCGCTTCTCAGGAACGAGCGGCTCTCCACCGCCCGGCGCCGCAGGCGCATCGAGCGTCCGAAGGCGAGCTCCAGGTGGGCCCGGTCCAGCACCGTCAGGTCGGGGTCGCTCATCGCGTGGCGGAACAGCTCGTCGTCGTCGGCCAGGACCGCCCGGGCGTAGTTCAGGCCGATGCGCAGGATCGGTGAGCCTGTCCGCTCCGCGATCGGCTCCAGCACGGCGATCTGCTCGGCCAGCTCGTCGCGGCGGCCGGCCAGGATCGCCGCCTCGGCCAGGGGCTGCGTCAGCAGCAGCCGGAACGCGTGGTGATATCCGCTCGCGGTCGGCGTGAAGACCGTGACGAGTTCCTCGTACGCCTCGCCGGGGCGGTTCTGCCCGAGCGCGGTCAGCCCGCGGCACATGCGGACCAGCGCCAGCACCGGGATCGCGCCGAACGGCACCAGCACCTGCTCGGCCTGCGAGGCCAGGCGCTCGGCCGTGTCGGCGTCGCCACGCAGGCCGGCCGCCGCCGCACCCATGGCCCGGGCAGTCGGGTCGTACAGCGGCAGGCCCGCCTCCGGCACCAGCGCCGTGATCTCGTCGGCCAGCACCGACGCCTGGCGGACGTCGCCCTCCAGGATCGACTGGAGGCACAGGCTGCTCAGGGCGTTCACGAACTCTACGATGGACGAGCCCTGGCGCATGCCGGACACCGCCCGGGTCAGCAGCCGGCCGGCCAGCGCCATGTCGCCGCACACCTGCGCGGCCAGGCCCAGCTCCCACAGCTCGGACGGCCGCAACGCCGGGGACACGTGAGTCTCGCGCACCTGGCGCAGCACGGACGCGGCCCGGTCGACCGGGGCCAGCATGCACTCGCTGATGATCCGCCCGGTCGAGCTGGGTCCGCCCGGCAGGCGGTCGAGGACCCCGAGCATCGCCGTACGGACCGGGTCGCCCTCGCCGACACCCCAGTACAACCGGATGACCAGCACCCGCAGGGCCCGCACGACCTGCTCGACCTCGGAGCCCGGCGGCAGCAGGCCCGCCTCGTCGGCGAAGCGGTTGAGCAGCAGGCTGCCCGACCAGCGGCGGTCGACCAGCGCCTCCTGCTGAAGGGCGATCGCCAGCCGCGACGGCAGGTCGAGCGGCCGCGGGTCGACGATCCCGCAGAGCCGCACCACCTCGCGGTGGTCGCCCATGTCGAACGCCGTGAACAGGGCGGCCGCGAGCCGCCGCTGCCGGGCGTCGTGGCCGGGGGTGAGCTCGGCCGCGCGCAGGTACATCCGGTACGCGGCGGCCGGATTGGCCCCGGCCGAGAGCTGGTTGCCGGCCGTCTCGAGCTCGGCCGCGATCGGCTCGTCGGCCCGGTCGGCGGCGGCCGCCCGATGCCAGGCCCGCCGCCCCGGATCGTCGCGGTTGACCTCGGCCAGCGCCCGGTGGCAGGCCCGCCGCACCGCCTCGGGCACGCCGTGCCGCATCGCCGAGCGCATCAGCGGATGCCGGAACCGCACGGCGCCGAGCAGCGCCGGCCGGTCGATCATCCGGCCCTCGACCGCCGGTTCGAGATCGTCCGAGGCGAAACGGGCGTCGCCGACGACCAGGCCGGTCGCCGCCACGACCTCGTCGAGGCCGCCCTCGCCCAGGGCGGCCACGGTCAGGGCGATCCGGGTGCTCTCCGGCAGCCCGGCCGCCCGGTCGGCGAACGTCTTCTCCAGCCGCTCGGTCAACGCCAGCGAGCCGCGCGCGAGCGCCTCCGGTGACCGCGCCGCGACGGCGAACTCGGCCAGGGCGAGCGGGTTTCCCTCGGCCTCGGCCAGCACCCGGCGGCGGGCGGCCAGCGGCAGGGCCGGCGCGTGCCGCCGGACCACCAGGTCGGCCGCCTCGTCACCCAGCGGGCCCAGGGCGAGCTCGGGCAGGCCGGCCCCGGCGCCGTCGGCCGACTCGTCGTCGCGGTAGGCGCACAGCAGCGCGACCCGGTCGGCGCCGAGCCGGCGCCCCAGGAAGGCCAGCACGCTCGCGCTGGCCGTGTCGGCCCAGTGCAGGTCGTCCGCGATGATCAGCACCGGCCGCTGCTCGGCCATCGTCGTGACCAGCTCGAGCGCGTCCCGCCCGACCGTGAACGGCTCCTCGGCGCCCTCCAGCACGAGAACCGGCCGGAGCAGTTGCGCGATCAGGCCGTACGACAGGACGTACTCCTCCTGCGCCGCCGACCCGCGCAGAACCTGGAAGTCACCGGCCTGCGCGGCCCAGTCCAGGATCGCGGTCTTGCCGATGCCCGCCGGCCCGTGCAGCACGAGCGCCCCGCCCGCGCCGGCCGCGGCGCCGTCCAGCAGCGCCCGCACCGTGGCGACCGTGTCGTCCCGTCCTACCAGCGCATCCCCCACCCGCCGGACTGTAATGCAATCGGCGTTCCCGATCTCGGGCGGCCGAAGACGCCGGCCGCGTCGCCGCCGCGCAGCAGGAGCTCGTAGAACGCCTTGCCGCCCCACCCGGAGCTGCCCGGCGCGAACGACATCGTGCCCGCGGGCACGGCGAAGACCCCGTCGCTGACGACGGCCTCGGCGGCCACGTCACCGATCTTCACCTGTACGGCGGTGCCGACGGGCGCCGGCGCGGAGGAGTACGACGTCTTCAGGTTGCCGTAGCCGTCGGTGTAGACGACCGCGCCGGCCGGCGGGGCCGGAAGGTCCAGCTCCTCGCCGAGCAGATCCTCACCGCGGGCCAGGGCGGCCACGGCGGCCGGGAACACATCGCGGGAACGGAACTGCGAGCCGGCGTCGGCCACCTTCACCGCCCGCACCGGCACCCCCTCGGCGGCCAGGAACGACAGCGAGAATCCCGAGGCGACCCCCACCACCAGCACCCCGGAGTCGAGCTGGGCCGCGGCCAGCGGCTCGCCCTCGTTGTCGTCGCGGGCGTCGTCGAGGTCCTCGCGCGGGGCGACGTTGGCGTAGACGATCCGGTCGGCCGGCCCGTCGCCGAAGGCGAGCTGGGCCAGGCAGAAGCCGGCGCTCACCGTGTCGAACGGCGGCACCGGCACCGCGTCGACCTGAGCGTGCGGCAGCAGGTGGGCGAAGCGCTGCCGCACCTCCGCGAAGGCGAGGTCCCCGAGGCCGTAGTCGGCCACCACGGTGATCAGCATGTCCGCAGACTAGCCGCGTCAATCGATGGTGTGGCCGCCGTTGACCGTGATCCGCTCGCCGGTGACGAAGCGGGCCGCGTCCGAGGCCACGAACGCCACCACGTCGGCGATGTCGTCCGGGGTGCCGATCCGGCCCAGCGGCACCTCGGCCACGTAGCCGGCGGTGTCGGCGTCGCCGTGCCGCTCGACCGGGATCCAGCCCGGCGCGACGACGTTCACCGTCACCCCGTACCGACCCAGCTCCCTGGCCCACGTGCGGGCGAGCCCGATCTGCGCGCCCTTGGCCGCGTTGTAGGCCGAGGCCAGCGGAAGGGCCCGCTCGAACGAGTCCGACCCGATCATGATGATGCGGCCGCCGCCGAGCTCTTTCATGCCGGGAAGCGCGGCCTGCATGAGCAGCGTCGGGCTCTTCACGAAGAACTCGAGCTGCCGCAGATGGTCCTCCCAGGTGGTCTCCTCGGCCGCAATCAGCGGCTGCGGCCCGGTCGCGTTGGCCACGACGACCCGCACCGGACCCACGCTATCCAGCATTTCCTGCACGGCGGAAAAATCGGTTACATCCGCTTTGTACGCGCGAGCTTGTCCGCCGGCCGCAATGATGTCGTCGACGACGCGCGCAGCGCCGGCGGAATCCCGCGCGTAGTTGACCACCACCGGCTCGACGGCCGCCAACCGCCGCGCGATGAAAGCGCCCAGCCCACGCGAGGCGCCCGTGATCAGAGCAGTCACTCCCCCACCGTCCCGTCCAGCAACTCCCGCACGGCGTCCGCGTGCCCGGCATGCCGAGCCGTCTCGTTGATCAGATGCAGCAGCACGAAGCGTAGGTCGTACTCCCCGCCCGGCGACCGCGTGTCCAGGTCACCCAGAGACCGGACCGCGCCGGCGGTCGCGACCGCTCTCTCCCGATAGGCGGTGATGACGACATCGATGGGGAGCGCCGGGGCCTCGTACTCCAAAGGATCTTTGAAGGTCGAACCGCCCAGCATGACGCCGTCGATCCACCGGCGCTCGACGTTGGTGAGGTGATTGACCAGGCCGACCAGGGGCAGCAGCTTCCCGTCCGGCCGCCACCGGGCCTGCTCGTCGGTGACGCCGAGCGCCTTGCGCAGGACCGCGCCGCGCAGGAAGTCGAGCCAGCGGAGGTGAAGACCTATTGAGTCGGTAGGCGGGGAAGGTGAAGGGAACGTCACGTCCTCGAGGGCCGTCATTCGTGACAGGGTAGATCCATGGCGGATGGATCACTGCGCAAGCTGGGCTTCCTGACGATCGGGCTGTTCGACGGCGCCGATCCGCGACCCGGGCACGAGACGACCCTGGAGATCATCAAGCGGGGCGAGGACCTCGGTTTCGACAGCGCGTGGGTCCGGCATCGCCATTTGCAGTACGGCATCTCGTCGCCCGTCGCGGTGCTGGCCGCCGCCAGCCAGCGCACCAGCCGGATCGAGCTCGGCACCGCGGTCATCCCCCTCGGCTGGGAAAATCCGCTGCGCCTGGCCGAGGATCTCGCCACCGTCGACATCCTCTCCGGCGGCCGGCTCAACCCGGGCGTCAGCGTCGGCCCGCCGATGAACTACGACAAGGTCAAGCCCGCCCTCTACCCCGGCCACGACGAGGACTTCGGCTACGGCCGGGTGGAGCGCCTGCTCGACTTCGTCGCCGGCAAGCAGGCCACCGACTTCGAGGGCACGCAGGGTTTCGAGGTCTTCTCCCCGCGCGTCGAGCCGCACGCGGCCGGCCTGCGCGAGCGCATGTGGTACGGCGGCGGCAGCCTCCGCTCGGCGCAGTGGGCCGGCGAGCACGGCATGAACTTCCTGACCAGCAGCGTGGTCAAGGCCGAGGACGGCACCGACTTCGCCGACATCCAGCTCAGCCACATCCGCGCCTTCCGCGCCGCCAACCCCACCGGCCGCGTCTCGCAGGGCCTCGTGGTCATCCCCACGGATTCCGCTTCTCAGGAGCAGAAGAGCAAATATTTGGCGTACGCCGACAAGCGCACCCCACGCACGCGGGAACCGCAGGGCCCCGCCCGCATGCTGTTCTCCCGCGACTACGTCGGCTCCTCGGCCGAGATCGCCGACCAACTGCACGCGCACGCCGCCTACCGCGAGATCGACGAGGTGGCGTTCGCCCTGCCGTTCAGCTTCGAGCACGACGACTACCTCCAGATCCTCACCGACATCGCGACCAAGCTCGGCCCCGCCCTCGGCTGGAAACCGGGGAGTTAACACCACCAAGAAGACGGGGGCCGGCGGGAGCGATTTCGACCCCGCGGAAAAATAGCGTCGACGTCATGACGACGATGACGATGACGGGGGCCGCCGTCGCACTTCAGGGCATCAGCCGGGTCTACGGCCGAGGCCCGGCCGCGGTCCGGGCCGTCGACGATGTGACCCTCCAGTTTCCGCGGGGTGGCTGGACGGCCGTGATGGGCCCGTCCGGCTCCGGCAAGTCCACGCTGCTGCACTGCGCGGCCGGCCTGGAACGGGTCGACAGCGGGCGGGTGCTGATCGGCGACACCGACATCACGGCGGCCGGGGACTCGCAGTTGACCTCGCTGCGGCGTACGCGAATCGGCTTTGTCTTCCAGAGTTTCAACCTGATCGGCTCGCTGACGGCGGAACAGAACGTGGCCCTGCCGCTGCGTCTCGCCGGGCGCAGGCCGTCGCGGGCGGAGGTGCGCGCGACGCTGGACACGGTCGGGCTGGCCGACCGGGCCCGGCACAAGCCGCGCGAGCTGTCCGGCGGCCAGCAGCAGCGGGTGGCTATCGCCCGCGCGATGGTGACCCGGCCCGAGGTGCTGTTCGCGGACGAGCCGACCGGCGCCCTCGACTCCCGCGCGGCCCGCACGGTGCTCGACCTGCTGCGCGCGATGGCCGACGCGGGCCAGAGCATCGTGATGGTCACCCACGACCCGGGCGCGGCCGCCCGCGCCGACTCCGTCGTGTTCCTGGGCGACGGCCGCGTCGTCGACCAGTTGACCGGCGCGAGCACGCGCGCGGTCGCCGACCGGCTCGCCACCTGGGAGCGCTGACATGCTGACGACTCTTCGAGCCACCGGTCGTGCCGGCAGCGCTGACATGCTGACGCCTCTTCGAGCCGCCGGTCTCGTTCCGGGAGCGCTGACATGATGGGGATGAGCCGCGCCGGCCTGGCCGAGCGCTGGACGCTGTTCGCGGGCGCGCTGCTGTCGGTCACGCTGGGCGTGGCGCTCGTGCAATCGTCGCTGCTGCTGCTCATCACGGCGGCGCTGCTGGATCCGCCGGCCGGTGCGAGCGCGGCCGAGCGGATGGAGTTCGCCGACGGCACGGCGGCCGCGGTGTCGATGCTGGGCGTGGTGCTCGGCGGGGCGGTCTTCCTGGCCGGTTTCATCATCAGTTCGACGTTCGCCTTCACGGTCGACCAGCGCCGCCGCGACCTGGCATTACTGCGCCTGGTCGGCGGCAGCCGGGGCCAGCTGCGGCGCCTGCTGCTGGGCGAGGCGGTGACGCTGGGCGCGCTCGGCGCGATGCTGGGCGTTCCGGCCGGCCTGGCGGTGATGCGCTTGCAGGGCTGGCTCATGCGCGAGTTCGGCTTCGTGCCACAGAGCTTCGCGGGCGAGTGGCGGCAGTGGATCCTCGGCGTCTCTTTCGGTACGGGCATCCTGCTCGCCGTCGCCGGAGTCCTGGTCGCGGCCCGGCGAGCGTCCCGGGTGCGCCCCCTGGAGGCGCTGCGCGAGACCGGCCCGGCGGCCCGGGTGATGACGTGGAGCCGGGCCCTGATCGGCCTGATCTTCCTCGGCGGCGCCCTCGCCCTGATGATCGTGGCCCCGTTCGGCGGCCCCGCCGGCGGCATGGCCATGGCCATGAACGTCCCGATCCCCGCCGCCGTGGCAGTGGTGGCCTTCGCCCCGCTGCTGGTCCCGCTGATCGCCCGCCTGGTCCCGTTCCGGGCCCCCGGCGGCCTGGCCCGGGCCAACTTGAGCGACGCCCGCCGCCGCTCGGCCTCGGTCGCCGCCCCACTGATCGTCCTGGTCGCCCTGGTCGTCGGCAACGTAGGCGCCGGCGCCTCCTTCACCACGTCGGGCATCCACCAGCTGGCCACACAGACCCACGCCGACCTGGTCGTGGAGTCCACCGGACCGCCCGGCCCCACCAACCCGCCCAGCCCTTCCACGGGCACTCCGAGCGCGGACACGCCGGGAGCGGCCTCCTTCTCGGATATTCCGGGCGTGGCTTCCGTGTCCGTCGAGACGCGGGTGCCGGCTGAGGTCACTACCGGGTCGGGCGAGGACCGCGAGACGGAGACGATCAGCCTTCTGGTGATCGATCCGGTGGCGTACGCCAAGACGCACGACGACAGTGCCTCGCTGGCCGGGCTGAACGGCCGGGAGGTCGCGGCCGGGCCCGGCGGCGACGTTCCCGGCGCCGGCGGCACCGTCCGCCTGACGGTGCCCGACCGGGATCTGGGCGACCTTCCGGTCGTCGCGGGTGTGCCGGCCACCATGACCGGCGGCGCCAACCTCCTCGTGCCGCCCGGCCTGCTCTCCGCGGCCGAGCTGAAGGACGCCCCCACACAATCGTTCGTCACACTAACGAAGGACGCGGACGCCGCCGCGACCCGGGCGAGCCTGGCCCGCTTCGGCACCGTGACGACCCTCGACGACCGGCTGCGGGCCGACGCCGAGGCCGCCAACTCCACCAACGAGAAGATCATGCTGATCGTGCTGGGCCTGGGCGGCCTCTACGCCCTGATCGGCGTCATCAACTCGATAGTCATCGGCGCCGCCACCCGCCGCCGCGAGTTCGCCGAGGCCCGGGTGACCGGCATGACACGGGGCCAGGTGGTGCGTTCGGCACTGCTGGAGGCGTACGCCATAACGGTCTCGGCTTTGATCCTCGGCGGCGTGGCCTCGGCCGCGACTTTCATCGCCGTCCTCTCCACGACGAAGTCGGTGACCGGCACCGGCACCCTCGACCTGCCGTGGACCCAGATCGGCGCCGTGACCGCGATCGCCTTGGTCGTGACCACCGCAACCACTCTGATCACCTCGCTGTCGGCCACCCGCCCCCAGCCGGTCACCCAGCTCCGCGCGGCCTAGCACGCGATCAGCCACGAAGGCCGAACGTGTAGCCGGGCGCGACGGCCCGGCAGCGGTCCGCCGGCGCGCCCGGCTCCTCGTGTTCGATTTCGTACCGGCACTCCCCGCAACCGGCGCCGGGGTCGTGCTCGCGCCAGTCGTGACCGCACAACGGGCACACGCCATAGAAGCGTTCGCGTCGCCGGCGAGCGCGCCAAGCCTGGCCGAGCCCCGACCGGCCGCCTTCCTCGCCGCCGGCCACGAAGGCGCCGGCCACGAAGGCGCCGGTCATGGAGGCGCCGGTCATGGGGCCGGCCGGGAACGTCACGGAAGCTTGAGCACGTCGGCGACCACCGCGCCGTCGGTGGTCAAGCGGATCGGGGCCGGGCTGTCGTACACGACCAGGACCCGGTCGTCGCCGACCAGGCTCAGGCCCTCGGCGTGGTCGTCCCCCTCGCCGTACGTCAGCTCCAGCTCCCGGCTGATCAGGTCGGAGCGGACGATGATCGGCTCCTCGGCCACCGCCGCCCCGTGCCAGCGGTAGATGCGGACCGGGCCGTCCAGGTCCATCGTCGGGCCGGCCAGGATGAGCAGGTCGTCGCCGTGCGGGCACAGGTCTCGCACGCCCAGGCCGTCCAGGTCGAGCACGTGCTTGCGGTAGAGCTTGCCGTCCGGGAACGGGGTCAGCCGCAGGCGGTCCGGGTCGTCCTCGTCCACGTACGGGCGCAACTCCAGCACGAACGCCCACCCTCGCAGCACCGGGCCCCGCAAGCCCAGGTAGACGCGGCCACCGCGGACCGCTATGCCCTCGATGTCCAGGCCGTTGTCCTTGCCGGGGATGCCCAGGAACGGGCCCAGGTGCTCGTCGGAGCGCAGCAGCGTCCGCAGGGCGTCGCGTTTGCCCAGGGCGGCCGCCCGGTGACGTACGCCGTCGATCGTCGCCTCGCGGACCGGTGTCGGCAGACCGTCGACGTCGACGATCGGCAGCCGTACGAGAATCTGGCGGTTGTCCTGGCCCTCGACCCGGGCCAGCCGCTTGAGCGCCCGGGCGCCCTCATGCCTCTCCTTGATCTGCTTGCGGCGCAGGCTGTGCGAGCCGACCGCCCACAGGAAATGCCCGGTGCGGGCCAGGCCCTCGACGTCGGCTTCCTCGTCGGCGTCGACGCCGGGCAGGTCGACGAAGTCGGCCAGCCGGAAGCTGCGCTCGTCGCCGAACTCGGTGGGCTGGGCCGGGTCGTCGACGATCAGCCGTTCCAGGGTCGCGGTCTCGTCGCCGGCGATCCACAGCACGGGGCCGTCGAGCCGGACCGCGGACAGGTTGGTGTGCGTCGCCGCCGTGCGGGACACGTCCCCGAACCGCAGGCGCACGGTGTGTTCCAACGTCATGAAACTCATCGTCGCACCGCCGCGCACCTGCGGATCTGTTCTGTCCTACTTCAGCTTCACGATCCACGACATAAGTGAGGACGCGTCCTCATTTGCCGGGATCACGGCGACGGTCTCGGCGCCGCGACCGGGCTGCGGTTGCCTTCACGGTCGTACGCCCGTACGCCGAAGAAGACGTTGTCCTTGGACAGATCGATCGTGATCGTGCCCACCTTGCCCACGTCGCGACTGTGCTGCCACTCCGGGGCCGTGGTCTCCCGCCAGACGATCTCGTAGCCGGCCAGATCGGGCTCGGCGCCGACCTCCCAGCGCAGGGTCGTCTCGTTGGTGAGCTGGGTCGTGTCGATGACCACGCCGCGCGGCGTGCCCGGCGCCTGGGCCAGCGACCAGAGGACGGCGGCGTTCGTCTTCGCGACGCCGGCGATGTACCGGAAGTCGCAGAACTGGATCAGATCGCCGTATTGGACGCCGTTCTCGACGCGTACGTCCTGATGCTCATGGGCGAAGTTCTCCCGGGGCTCCGTGAAGCGGGCCGCCGGATAGCCCCGGAGCAGGAACGAGATGTGATCACTGCCCCGGAGGTAGCGATCGCGGCGCCAGATCACGCGTACGTCAAGGTCCGTGCGGGTGTTTTGGACAAATCGCCCGATCTGCCGTGACGGGCCGTCGTTCTCGCCCCCGACGCTCAGCCGGGTCCTCGCCTCGGCCGCGGTCTCGGAGGTCGGCACCCCCTCGACGAAAAGGCGCACCTGCCGCCGGTGGGGGGCCGTGCCGTCATGCGCGTCCCCGGTGCCCACGATGTCGTTGCTGAACATGGCCTGGATGTCCGCGCCCTGGTCCTTGTAGACCTGGGCCATGTGGTCGGAGCCGTACAGACCCTGCTCCTCCCCCGCCACCGCCGCGAAGACGAGCGTCGCCTCCGGCCTCCTCTTGGCCATGACCCGCGCCAACTCCATGATCACGGCAACGCCCGACGCGTCGTCGTCGGCGCCGGGCGCGTCGGCGGTCGCGTTCATGACGTCGGTCACCCGCGAGTCGTAGTGCCCGGTCACCACGTAGATCCGCTCCGGCGTGACCGAGCCCGGCAGCGTCGCGATCACGTTGGTGATCCGCGTCGGTTGCGGAACCCGCGGCGACACCGGCTGAATGAACGACTGGAGCTCCACGGTCATCGGCGTCCCCGCCGCATATCGCCGCAGCTCCGCGTAGATCCAGTCCCGGGCCGCCCCGATGCCCCGCACCGGGTCGTCCTGCGTGGACAGCGTGTGCCGCGTACCGAAGGAGACCAGACGCCGGACGACGGCCTCGATCCGCCGCGGGTCGATCTCCTTGAGGATCTCCCTCAGCTCGGGCTTCACCGAGGCTTTCGCCTCACCCGCCACGAGCGGCGCCGCCACAGCAGCCGCGGACACCGACAGAAACGTACGCCTCGTCGAGTTGGCCATGCGTCCCACTCTGGCCCGGACAGTGATCGATGTCTATACGCAGTTTCGGGGTAAGGAAGACCCATGCACGTCGACCCCGGCGAGGCACGCTCGGCGTTCCTCGGCCAGATGGACCTCCTGATCGGCACCGCGGCCGGCCTCTCCGACGAGGCGCTGCTGGCGCCGAGCCGCTGCACCGGCTGGACCGTGAGCGAGGCGCTGGTCCACGTCCACCAGGGCTTGCAGGAGATGCTGCTGGGCTGCGTCTCCCACACGGACGCCCCACCCGACACCGACGCCGCCTCGTATTGGCGCGACTTCACCCCCACCGGCACACCCGACATCGCCGGCATCCAGTTCGTCCGGCGCGTGGCCGCCGCCTACGAGCGCCCCTCGGCTGTGCTGAAACATCTGACCCCGACAATTGATGGTGTACGCGCTGCCGTGCTCACCTTCACGCCGTCCGCCGTGCGATTCCAGGGTCACGTGCTCCCCTGGGGCGACTTCCTGGCCACGTGGGCAGTCGAGCTGGCCGTCCACCACCTGGACATCACCACCTCGCCACCGCACACCCCGGCGCTCCTGTTGGCCCGCCGCACCGTCGAGACCTTGGCCGGCGCCCCACTCCCACCCACGTGGCCCGACGAGACAGTGGTCCTGCTGGGCACCGGCCGCGTGTCACCCACCCCGGCGCAGCGCGCCGAGTCCCCGGCCGTGGCCCGTCTACCGGTCCTGGGCTGACACCCACCGGTAGATCTGCCCGTCCCGCAACTCGTAGTCCACAGGCGGCGCCGGCACACCATCGACGTGGGCCAGGACTTTGGTGCGCCCGCGTACGGTCAAGCTGCCCTCGGTCCAATGCAGGTAGGGATGGAAGAGCCGGATCAAAGCTTCCCGATCCCCACGCCCCATCGCGTCGATCACTTCGGCCACGATCCGGTCCACACGTTCAGGATCGCAGGCCTGCACTGCTGCTGGACCAGCGTGGGGTCCTGCGCTCCGACCCCCTACCGTCCGGCCGACCGCCCTCACCAAGCGACTACGGAGCAACTCGGTCGCGCTGCCGAAGACGAGGCGCGGGCCCTGTGGGCGCTGTTGATCGAGACGATCGCGGCGTTCGGCGCTGCCCGCGATGAGGTCTACACGCCCGACGCCGCCGCGCGCGGCCGCATCGCTGCCGTAGTGGCGGCCGCCCCTTTCGGGCCGGAGCACTGGCGACGGGGCGCCGATCACCAGAGCCGGCTCACCGAAGACCCCGAGTTCTTCGCGCCGCACACTCCCGCCCTTCGGCGGCTGACCGCGCGCAGCCTGCTGATCCGGGGTGAGCTCGACGCCCTTCCCAGCGCCGAGGAGCTCCAGGCGTTGCGAAGCGCCCGGCCCGACGCGGAGATCCGGACCTTCCCCGGCTCCGGCCATTTCGTGCACGCCGAACGGCCCGAGGAGTGTGCCGACCTGGTCCGAGGCTTCCTCAAGGCATGATGACCCGGTGAAGGTGCAGCACATCCGGCTGATGGCCGACTACGGGGCGTTTCCGTTGTGGGGGCGCTACGGCGGGTTGTCCCCCGAGGATCTGCCCCTCTCGGCGGAGCTGGTGGCCCGGCTGGAGCGGTGGGGCGACCGGTACGGCGCGGAGCTGGGGCCGGAGTTCGAGTGGAAGTCCGAGGAGGCGCGGGTCGCCTTCATCGCCGAAGGGCGGCAATTGCACGCTTTGGTGAGCCGGGAGCTGGGTGACCTTTACGAGATCACCTACGTCAACGACTACTGAGCGTTATTTCACTGCGATAACGCTGCGGCACCGTCGACCGGTGGCCGACCGATGATCCGTGACTGTCCGAGGTCGGCGGCCGGCCTGACTACGCCGAGTGTGGCGCAGAGGCGTCACGGACCGTCCAGCCGGGGCACAACGCGCTGACCTTGGGTTTTCGTGCGCAAGCGCGTTCTTGTTTCGCCTGGACGGCCGCACCAGGATCTACATCGACCCCGGAAAGATCCTCGTTGCCGCGAGGACCGGAGCCGTTGGAGGCAATCCTTCATGACCGTCACCGCCCTGCCGAACGTTCCGCCCGACCCGGCCGGCGCCGCCACCCCGCAAGAGCTGGGGCGACGACTCCGCGCTCTGATGACTCAGCGTAGATGCTCGGTCGACGCCGTAGTGCGCCGCAGCAGCCTGGCCGGCACCCCCATCTCCCGGGCCACGGCACACAACTTGATCGCCGCCCGCAGCAATCCGCGGCGCGACACCCTTCTGGCTTTCCTGCGCGGCTGCCAGGTCCCCCCACGCGAGCAGATCCGCTGGCTGATCGCCTACGACCAGATCTTCCCGGAGAACCGGCGCCCCACCCCCAAGCTGAGCGCGTCCTGACGCCCGCGGTGGCGGCCACCCCGGCGCCAGGACGCGCTCACCCCACCACCCACCCGGCCCGACAGAGTTCCCCCAGACCAGCCCGCCCGGCGGCGCGCTGAAGAGCCCTGGTGGCCCGCCCACGGCGGCGGGCGGGACCACCAGGGCGGCGCCCCTTCCCCCGCGCCGTTAACATGCGGCGTGCGGTTGCCTCGATACGAAGACGCGCCCCTCGTTGATGCGAGCGGCTGGGTCGAGGACGAACTGTTCTGGCCGGCCTTTCTCTACTGTGTCGGCCTCGCCCAAGGTGCGCCCGAAGCCTTCGATGTGGACCTCGGCGACCTGGAGGCCTATCTCGAGAACTTCGAGGATCCGGGGCAGTGGCCTGTCTTCGCCGTGGCGGTGGCCGGCGGCACCCTTCATCTGGTCGTCTGCACGATGCCCGACGACGCCGGCATCGACTGGGTGGTCGACGAGGGGGTGCGAGCCGCCGACCCCGGTCCGCACTACACCGACGACCATGGTTTGCCCTGGCCGCTTCTGCCCTCCGATCCGGCGTCGCTCCTGCTGGCGCTGCCCGCCTTCGGAAATCCGGACGTGCCCGAGCCTGTCCGCGCCGCCGTGAGCCACGCCCTTCGTTCCGTAGGCGCGGCCAAGATGCTCAACGAACTAGCCGACGACCTGCTGACCCACCGCGCCTGCCTACTCATGTGACCGTCGCCTAGATGTTCTGCCCAGAGAGGTTGGGAACGCGGTCGGCGGGTGGTCCGCCGATGGCGGTGTGGTGGCGGTGATGATTGTAGGTATGCGGGAACCGGGGTAGGGCTTTTCGGCGGGCGTTTTCGCTGGTGTTTGCCTTGGCGTAGGCCCATTCGTCGGTCAGGGTTCGGTGGAAACGTTCGGCTTTGCCATTGGTTTGGGGCCGGTAGGGGCGGGTTTTCTTCACCGTGACGCCGAGTTCGGCGTTGGTCTGGTGCCAGAGGCGGGATTTGTAGCAGGAGCCGTTGTCGGTCAGGACCCGGGTGATGGTGATGCCGTGGCCGGCGAACCAGGCGTGGGCGCGGCGCCAGAACCCGGCAGCGGTTTCCTTGGCCTCGTCGGCCAGGATTTCGGTGTAGGCCAGTCGGGAGTGGTCGTCCAGGGCGGTGTGCAGGTAGGCGTAGCCGATCACCGGGTGGCTGTTCTTGCGTTTTGGTGTGGTGCGCTGTTTGTTGTGGCTGCCGGCGGCGCGTCCTTGGGTGCGCCAGCCGCCGCCGTCGGGAATGTTGCCGAGTTTCTTGATGTCGATGTGGATCAGGTCGCCGGGCCGGTCGTGTTCGTAGCGGCGGATCGGTTCGGCGGTGGCCCGGTCGAGGTGGGACAAACGGGCGGCGCGGGCACGGCGCAGGATCGCGTGGCAGGTTGATGCCGGCAGGCTGAGGCGCCAGCCGATGCGCACGGGCCCGAGTCGTTTGCTGCGGCGTAGGTGCAGGACGCGGCGTTCGATCGGGTGGGGTGTGCGGTTTGGGCTGTGGTGTGGCCGGCTGGATCGGTCGGTCATGCCTGCCGCGCCGTCGGTGCGGTAGCGGTCGGCCCAGCGTTTCGCGGTGGTCGGGCTGACCTGGAACCGGTCCGCGGCCCGGCGTAGCGGCCATTTGTCATCGACGACGCACCGGGCCAGCCGCAATCGGCCGCGTTCGGTCAGTGAGGCGTTAGCGTGGGGCATAGAGGACCTCCCGGGTGAAACGGAACTCTCGACAAGCTCCACCTCACCTGGAGGTCCTCACCTATTTCCGGAACTCCGCCGCGTTACCAACGTCCGTGGTCAGAACACCTAGAACACGACACAGCGCGCGAAGGGCTGCCCGCGCACCCAAATGAAGGCTCTCCTCGCGTCGAGTGATGGCTGCGCTCTCGCCGCGTCTGAAGGCCGATCCCGCGCGGGGAAGATCAGGGTGCCGCCGCCGATGCCAGATGAAGGGCCCACGCCCGAGCTCATCCCCGCACCGCACGAAAGGCCGCGACCGAGCCTGTCCCGCGCACCACGTGGAGGGCCGCGACCGAGCCTGTCCCCGCGCACCATGGAGGGCCGCGACCGAGCCTGTCCTGCGCACCGCGTGGAGGGCCGCGACCGAGCCTGTCCCGCGCACCGCATGAAGGGCCGCGACCGTACTTGTCCCGCTCGCGGCTTGAAGGCCCGCTTTCGAAGGTTTTTGTCGCACGCCGGGGAACGCCGCCGCGTCGGAAGGCTCATCGCGCGGAATCGGGGCTGTCCTTTCGTGGCTTTGGTTGAGCCGCGCGGCGTGGAAGGCCTGGAGCGAGCGAGCTCGGAGGCAATGGCGAAGCACGGGACGGAAGCCGGCGTGGAAACAAGTGACGACGATGTCGGTGGCGACGCTGTGAGCGAAAGGGCGCTCATGGGCCTGGCACGGCTGGGCTGTCGCTGGAAGGGACGCCTGCGGGCGGGAGTGAAGGCTGCGGACCGGGGCGTGGGGCTGTGGCGGCCAAGGCCAGGCGGAGGATGGCCAGGATGGTGGCCAGGGTGGCTGTCGCGATGATGGACCAGAAGATGTCGGGGGTCCACAAGCGGATCTGGGTCAGGCTGTAGCCCATCGAGGCGGGAAGCACCACCAAGGCCAATGTGACCACGGCGGCGCATGAAATCGCCCATATGAGGGCGGCGGCTCGGTGGCGTACGCGGCGGCGTACGGCGGAAATGGTGATTGTCAGCGCTAGCAGGGCGGCCAGGGTGACCAGCGCGTAGAGCGTGCCCCGCAGTAGCGGGTCCCAGGGTGGGGACGGCTCGGGTGTGCCGCCCAAGGCCATGCGGGTGATGTTGAAGGCTATCGACGCCAGGCGCTCGTCCAAGGCGGGGCTGTACGCGTCGGCCAGGACGATCACGCCTATGCCGGCGCTCGGCACCAGGACCAGGTGGGCCCAGAAGCCGGGGTCAGCGCCGGCGTGCCAGACGATGCGGGTGCCGTCGAGCTCGGTGTCGCGCCAGCCCAGGCCGTAGCCGACGTCGGTCTGTGCGGTCTGCATCTGGGTGATGGTGTCGGCGGAGATCACGCGGTGGGGGCCGTAGCGGCCGCCGTTCAGGTGGGCCATCGCGAAGTGCGTCATGTCGTCCAGGGAGGCTGTCACGTAGCCGTACGGCAGGCCCGAAAGGTCGTAGGGGGCCTCGAAGCGGCGTGGATGGCCGAACCAATAGCGGTGGCCGGCTGACTGGGCGACCGTGTGGCGCATGTCGAGCGGGTCGAAGACCTGGCGCTGCAACACCTCGCGGAATGGGCGGCCGGTCACCTCCTGCACCATCGCGCCCAGCACCATGTAGTTGGCGTCGCTGTATTCGGGCTTTCCCAGGCGGGCTGTCGCCAGGTCTCGAACGGAACGGGAAAGGCCGTCGGGACTGTTGTCGAAGCGGTCGGTGCGTGAGGCCCACTGGGGCAGGCCGCTCGTGTGGTTCAGCAGCTGGCGCACGGTGATCTGCGGGAAGGCGAACCACGGCAGGTGGCGGACGACCGGGTCGTCGAGGTCGACCCGGCCCTGCTCGACGAGCTGCATGACGGTCAGGGCGGTGAACGGCTTGGACACCGAGCCGATGAGGAACGGGGTCTGCGCGGTGACGCCCGACGTGTGCTGCTCGACGACGCGGTCGCGGGTGACGATCGCATAGGCCACGCCGGGGATGTTCAGGTCTTTCTGCTGCTGCTCGACGAACGTGGGCACGGCGAGCGTGAGAGCCAGGAGCGCATGGATGAGCATGGAGCCTCCATAACCGTATGGCTGTATGGTTATGGCAGTAAACCGTATGCCGATATGGTTATGCAATGGCCAGGACCGCTGATCATGAAGCTCGCCGCCGTCAGGTCGCCGAGGCCGTCGAGGAGATCGTGGCGACCGAGGGCTTCGACGCCGTCACCGTGGCGCGGACCGCCGCCACCGCCGGCATCTCGGTAGGCTTAGTGCAGCATTATTTTCGGACAAAAGATGAAATGTTGCTTCATGCCTTCACGACTGCGCGTGAGCGCCTCGAGCAGCAGATCCAGGACGAGGCGAAAAGAGCCGACCAAGAAGGCGCGCGCATCGAGGAGATCCTGCTGAACGCGCTGACGCGACTGATGCCCCTGGACGAAAGGAGACGCCGGGAGTGCCGGGTGGAGCTGGCCTTCACCGGCCGCACGGTGGACAACCCGAAGCTGGCCGGGGCGCTGGGCCGCAGCAACTCCCACATCCGCGGCACGATCACGCAGGCCGTGCAGAACGGCAAGGAGTGCGGCGAGGTGCCCGAGGAGACCGATGAGACCGCGGCCGCCGTACGCCTTCTGGCCCTCACCGAGGGTCTACGGCTGCACGCCTACACCGAGCCGTCGGCGATCGCCGCCCGCGAGACGATCGCCGATGAGCTGCGGCGGGTGTTCCCCGGAGAGTGTCACCACCGCTCCGGGGAACAGGACGTCAGGCGCCCCGCAGGGTAGCCCCGAAACGTGACGCCGCGGCGGCCACGGCGGCGTCGCGCGCGGCCAGGGTCTCCTCCGAGGTCAGCGTGCGGTCGGGGGCCCGGAAGGTCAGCTTGTAGGCCAGGGACTTCTTGCCCTCGCCGAGCTGGTCCGACTCGTACAGGTCGAAGAGCGCGACCGACTCCAGCAGCTCCCCCGCGCCCTGTTCCAGCACGGACGAGACCGCGGCGGCCGGGGTGCCGGCGTCGACGACCAGCGCCACGTCGATCAGCGCCGGCGGGAACGACGAGATCTTCTTCGCCTGCGTGACCGGCGCCGCGGGCACGGCGTCGAGGTCGAGTTCCATCACGCTCGTACGCTTCGGCAGCTCCAGCGCCGACACGACCGCCGGGTGGAGCTCGCCCGCGTGGCCCACGACCTCACCGTCCACGCTGATCGCCGCGCAACGGCCCGGGTGCCACGGCGCCAGCTCGGCCGCCGCCACCGTCACCCGGCCGGCGGTGATGCCGGCCGCCGACAGCGCGACCCGCGCCGCCTCGATCGCGTCGGCCCACGTGGCCTCGCGGCCCGCGCCCCACCACCCGGCGGGGGCGATGTCGCCGGTCACGGCCGCGGCCAGGTGCCACGGCTGGTGCGGGACGATCGCGTTGGCGGCCTTCCACTCCTCGTCGGTCGGCTTGCGGTCGACGCCCATCGCCGGCGGCGCGGTGACCGCGAGCGTCGGGAGGAAGACCAGGCCGGTCTCGAAGATCGCCAGGTCGCGGTGGCCGCGGCCCAGGTTGCGCTTGAGCGTCGCCAGCAGCGTGGGCAGCAGCGACGTGCGCAGCAGCGGCTCCTGCTCGGACAGCGGGTTGGTCAGCCGGACCGCGCTGCGCCGCGGGTCGTCGGCCGGGTAGCCGAGCTGGTCGGCGGCCGACGGCGCCACGAACGGGTACGACAGCACCTCGACGTAGCCGTTCTCGGCCAGCGCCCGGCCCACCGTGCGGCGACGGCGCTGGGCCGGCGTGATGCCGGAGCCGCCACGGGCCGGCGGCAGGATGCTGGGGATGTCGTTGTACCCGCCGAGGCGGGCCACCTCCTCCACCAGGTCGATCGGCGTGAGCAGGTCGGGACGCCACGACGGCGGCGTGACCTCGAGCGGCACACTCTCGCGCACCTGGCAGCCGACCTGGGACAGCAGCTTCACGACGTCCGAGGAGGAATACGCGAGGCCGATGCGCTGTGCCGGCAGATCCGCATCCACAGCGATGGTGGAAGGCGCGACGACGTGGTCGATGTCGAGCACCGCGTCGTCAACGGTTCCGCCGGCCTGCGAGGTCAAGATCTGCACGGCTCGTTCCAAAGCGACCAAAGTCAGCTGCGGGTCGACCCCACGCTCCCACCGCTTGGCCGCCTCGCTGAACAGCTTGTGCCGGCGGGCCGTACGCCCGACCATCACCGGATCCCAGTGCGCCGCCTCGAGCAGCACGTCCACCGTGTCCGGCTGCCACTCGCTGGTCTCGCCGCCCATGACCGCGGCCAGCGAGATCGGGCCGGTGTCGTCGCAGATGACCATGTCTTCGGCGTCGAGCACGCGGGCCACGCCGTCCAGGGTGGTCAGCTTCTCCCCGGCCCGGGCCCGGCGCACGACGAGGCCGCCGTTGAGCCGGTTGAGGTCGAAGACGTGCATCGGCTGCCCGAGCTCGAGCATCAGGTAGTTCGTGATGTCGACCGGCAGCGAGATCGCCCGGATGCCGGCCGCGACCAGCCGCTTCTGCATCCAGTCGGGCGACTGCGCGCTCGGGTCGATCCCCCGCACCACGCGCGCCGAGAACCGGTCGCAGCCGACGGTGTCCTCCACGGTGACCGGGAAAGGCGAGGCCGAAGTGGCCGCGGCGAAATCAATGGCAGCCGGATCCGTGTACGCGGCCGAGAACGCATACGAAAGCTCACGTGCCAGCCCCCGCAGGCTCATCTCGTAGCCACGATCCGGGGTGATCTCGACCTCGACCACGACGTCGTCGAGACCCACGGCCCCGCGCGCGTCGGTGCCCGGCGCCGCCGAGCCGGCCGGCAGCACGATGATGCCCGAGTGGTCGCCGCTGAGCCCGAGCTCGGCCGCGGAGCAGATCATGCCGTTCGAGTTGCGCCCGTACGTCTTGCGCGCACCGATCTTGAAGCCACCCGGCAGCTCGCCACCGGGCAGGATCACGACCACCAGGTCGCCCTCGGCGAAGTTCCTCGCCCCGCAGACGATCTCCTGGGGAGCGTCGCGGCCGACGTCCACCGTGGTGAACCGGATCGGCTTCTTGAAGCCGGTCAGCTCCTCGATCGTCAGCACCCGCCCGACGACCAGGTCACCCTTGATCGTGGCGGACTGGTCGACGATCGACTCGACCTCCATGCCCAGGTTGGTCAGGGCGGAGTCCAGCTGATCGGCGGTGAGGTCCGCGGGCAGCTCGACGTACTCGCGCAGCCACGAAAGCGTGGTCTTCATCGCGTCAGACCTCCATTCCGAAGTTCGTGGTGAAGCGGATGTCGCCCTCGACCATGTCGCGCATGTCGCTGACCCCGTTGCGGAACATCAGGGTGCGCTCGACGCCCATGCCGAAGGCGAAGCCCGAGTAACGGTCAGGGTCGATGCCGCAGGCGGTCAGCACGCGCGGGTTGACCATGCCGCAGCCGCCCCACTCGACCCAGCGCGGGCCGTCGCGGTGCTGCTCGAACCACACGTCGAACTCGGCGCTGGGCTCGGTGAACGGGAAGTAGTGGGGCCGCCAGCGGGTGCGCGCCGAGGCGCCGAACATCGCCTTGGCGAAGTGGTCGAGGGTGCCGCGCAGGTGGGCCATGGTGATGCCCTCGTCGACGACCAGGCCCTCGATCTGGTGGAAGACCGGGCTGTGGGTCGCGTCCAGCTCGTCCGAGCGGTAGGCGCGGCCGGGGCTGACCACGTAGATCGGCGGCTGCTTGGTGATCATCGAGCGGACCTGGCCGGGCGACGTGTGCGTGCGCATGACCAGGCCGGGCAGGTCCACGTAGAACGTGTCCATGGCGCCGCGGACCGGGTTGTCGGGCCCGATGTTCAGCGCGTCGAAGTTGGCCCACTCGAGCTCCAGCTCGGGACCCTCCACGATGTCGTAGCCCATGCCGGCGAACAGGTCGCCCATGTGCTCCATCAGCGTGGTCAGCGGGTGGCGGGCGCCGCGCGGGGCGCGGTCCCACGGCAGGGTGACGTCGACCCGCTCCTGCACCAGGACCTTGGCCGCGCGGTCGAGCTCGAGCTCGGCCTGCCGGGAGTCGTAGGCGCCCTGCACGGACTGGCGGGCCAGGTTGACGCGCTTGCCGGCGTCGGACTTGGCGGCCGGCGGCAGCGAGCCGATCTCCCGGCGGGCCAGCGAGACCGGCGAGCGGTCGCCCAGGTGCAGGGGCTTCAGCGCGGCCAGGGCGTCGAGGTCGCCGGCGGCGTCGAAGGCCTGGCGCGCCTCGTCCACGGCGGCCTCGAGGGCGGCCGGGTCGAGCAGGGCGGCCTGCTTCGGGTCGTACGGATCGTTGCGATAGGACATGGTCGGGCTACTCCCCTAACACCTGATGAGCCATCGGGCAGTGTACGGAGGCACGGCTCAGCCGCAGCCCGCCGGTCAGGGAAGACGCCCAGGAGTGTCTAGCGCCCGCGACCAGCGGGCCGGCTAAACAGCATCATCAGTCCTGGCACGTGGCCCAGCATACCGGTCGTCACGACGGGACAGCGACCGTGATGCCCGCGTGGTCCGGGATCGGCGAGTCCATCGCGGTCAGCGCCGCACCGGCTTCCGAGAGATCGACGACGGAGGAGACCAGACGGCCCGGATCGAGCCGCCCGCGGGCCACGAGATCGAGCATCGGCGGATAGTCGACGGCGGCCATCCCGTGCGAGCCGACGATCTCCAGCTCCTGTGAGACGACCAGGTCCCAGGGCAGCGGCGCCCGCGCGGCGACGCCGAGCATCAGGCCGACCTGGACGTGCCGTCCGCCGCGCCGCAGACTCCGCACCGAAGCCTCGGCCGTCTCGGCCGAGCCGTAGGCGTCGATGGCGATGTCGGCCTCGCCGACCACGGACGGGACGACGACCGCGCCGAGGGAGGCCGCCATCGCGGTCGCCGCCGGCGAGGGGTCGAGGGCGAGCACCCGCAGCTTCAGCGCCGCCGCGATCATCACCGCCGAGAGCCCGACGCCTCCGCAGCCGTAGACGGCGACCACGGCGTCGTCGGCCACCGGCCCGTGCCCGGTCAGCGCCCGGAAGGCGGTGGCGAACCGACACCCCAGGGCCGCCGCCGGTACAAAATCAACAGCGTCCGGCAGCCGTACGAGGTTGGTGTCGGCCGCCCGCACCTGGACCTTCTCGGCGTACGACCCGGGGTGGGTGAAGCCGGGCTGGGTCTGGTTGGGGCAGATCTGCGCCCGGCCCGCGAGACAGAACGGGCACCACCCGCACCCGTTGACGAAGGGCGCGGTCACCCGGTCGCCGACGGCGAAGCCCTTGACGTGCGGCCCGACCGCCGAGACGACGCCGGCGAACTCATGGCCCGGGGTGTGCGGCAGCGGAACCGGGTCGTGCCCGCGCCAGGCGTGCCAGTCGGAGCGGCAGATGCCGGTGGCCCGCACGTCGACGACCGCGCCGTCGGGCGGGCAGTCCGGCTCGGGCACGTCGGCCACATGCGGCGTCGCGCCGACGGCGTCGTAGACGATGGCGCGCATCAGCGCTGGGCCCGGGCCGACGCGTACAGGCAGACGGCGGCGGCCGCGGCCAGGTTCAGGCTCTCGGCGCCGCCGTAGATCGGCACCCGGACCCGGCGGTCGGCCTCCTCCAACACGGAGGCCGGCAGGCCGTGCGCCTCCGACCCGAACATCCAGGCGGTCGGCGCGGCCAGCACGCCGTCATCGGCCAGGGAGTCCAGGTCGTCGGCGCCGTATCCGCTGGTGGCGAGCACCTGGAGACCGGCGGCTGTCAACTCGGGAACGACGTCGAGCGGGGCACGGACCACATCTACATGAAACAACGATCCGGCCGAGGCGCGGACGCATTTGCCGTTGTACGGGTCGACCGCGTCCCCGGCGAAGATCACCGCTTCCGCTCCGGCCGCGTCCGCGGTGCGCAGGATCGTGCCCGCGTTGCCCGGGTCGCGGATCTCGGCGACCACCGCGACCAGCCGCGGCTGCTTGGCCAGCGCCTCGTGGATCGGCACGTCCACCTGCTCGCAGACCGCGACCAGGCCCTGCGGGTTGACCGTCTCGGCGAGGGAGGCCAGCCCGTCGTCGTCGATCGGCGAGACGACCGGCGCCTCGGCCGCCAGCTCGGCGTGCCGGGACAGGCCGTCGCCGGTGCCGAAGAGCTCGAGGACGACCCCCGCGGCGAGCGCCTCCCGGACCGCCTGCGGTCCTTCGGCGAGGAATCGGCCGGCCTGGTCGCGATCCTTGCGGCGCTGCAACTTACGGGCGGCGACAACCCTGGGCGTACGGGACGTGAATGTCATCGGGGCTCTCCCACGAAGCAGGGCGCCTCCCGTTCGTACGGGAGACGCCCTGAATGGTTCTTCGAAATCAGGCAGCCTGCGCGGCGGCGCCGCCGGTGCCCTCGGCCGCCACGGCGGCCCGCGCGACCTCGACGATCGCCGCGAAGGCGGCGGCGTCGTTCACCGCGAGGTCGGCCAGGATCTTGCGGTCCACCTCGACGCCGGCCAGCTTGAGGCCCTGGATGAGGCGGTTGTAGGTCAGGCCGTTGGCCCGAGCACCCGCGTTGATGCGCGTGATCCACAGCTGGCGGAAGTCGCCCTTGCGGTCACGGCGGTCGCGGTACGAGTACTGCATCGAGTGCAGCACCTGCTCCTTGGCCTTGCGGTAAAGGCGGGAGCGCTGACCGCGATATCCGCTGGCGGTCTCCAGCAACGTGCGACGCTTCTTCTGGGCGTTGACTGCCCGCTTGACGCGTGCCATTTCAGTACTCCTAACAGGGGAACGTGTGTGGCGCGCGTCAGCGGCCGAGCAGCTTCTTCACTCGCGGGATGTCCGCCTTGGCGACGGCGGTGGTGCCCGTCATACGGCGCGTGACGTGCGAGGACTTGCCCTCGAGCAGGTGGCGCTTACCGGCCTGCTCCGTGCGGAGCTTGCCCTTGCCGGTGACCTTCACCCGCTTGCCCGTGCCGGTGTGCGGCTTGAACTTAGGCACTTGAGCCTCTTTCTGATCTTTCCATGCGAGCGAGGGGCCGATCGGCCCCACGTCGCACGGAAAAGCTGTCTACTCTGCGGTGGTTTCGGCGGGCGCGTCCGGTGCGACGGCCTCACCCTCGCCCTCGCGCGGCTCACGGCCGGGCTTGGCGGCGGCGACGTTGGCCGCGACGGCGGCGGCCTTCGTGGCCCGATGCGGAGCCAGCACCATGATCATGTTTCGGCCGTCCTGCTTCGGACTGGCCTCGACAAAACCCAGCTCCGAGATCTCTTCGCTGAGCCGGCGCAGGAGCCGGAAACCCAGCTCCGGGCGACTCTGCTCGCGACCGCGGAACATGATCGTCACCTTGACCTTGTCGCCCGCCTTGAGGAACCGCACCACGTGACCCTTTTTGGTCTCGTAGTCGTGCGGGTCGATCTTCGGACGGAGCTTCATTTCCTTGATGACGGTCTGCTGCTGGTTGCGCCGCGCTTCGCGTGCCTTCAGTGCGCTCTCGTACTTGAACTTGCCGAAGTCCATGAGCTTGCACACCGGCGGCCGCGCCATCGGAGCAACCTCGACCAGGTCCAGATCGACGTCCGCGGCCAGCTGGAGAGCGCGCTCGAGCGGGACGATACCCACCTGCTCACCCTCGGGGCCGACCAGTCGGACCTCACGAGCCCGGATCTGTTCGTTAACGCGTGGTTCGACGCTGATGGGGCCTCCTCAGAACGTGGATCACCCCCGCAGGCGCGGGAGATCATTGCCAATGTCGGTCGGCCCCGCACCCTCGGTTACCGGGCGCCGGGAAAGCAGAAGGCCCCGCTCGCGCTTTCTTGCAAAAGCGCATGCCGGGGCCCGCTCGACCGGTCATCGGCGTCCAGGAGGACGCACCCCGCGACGAGAATATTCCCGTCGCAGGTGACCGGACCCGGCCCTCCGAATGAATCGAGGACTGCGGGTGGGAGCCGGCGGGCTCCTCTTTCGCGCCCCCACTTTCGTGTGGGCGTGGTCGACTGCCGTGAAGTCTATCAGGTGCTGAAGGTCAGGCCTCGACGGAGGCCGCATGCAGGGCGCGCAGGGTGCGCACGCCCTCGACCGCGTAGTCCTTGTCGGCCGCCTGGAGCGCGTGGATCGAGATCTGCTCCTCGTCGTGCAGCTCCAGCTGGGCCCAGGGCGAGTTGCGGTCGAAGCGCACCTTGCGCACCACCGACCACGGCAGGTCGTAGCCGCCGACCACGTTGCGGATCTTGATGTGGTCGGCGTCGGCCGTCACCTTGGGCCGGCAGAAGGCCAGGACGCCGAGGCCGATCAGGATCCCGAGGCCGATCATGGCGGCCTGGTCGCCGCGCTGGAACGTGCCGGAGTTGTCGAAGCCGGCCGACCCGTGCAGGCCGAAGCTCAGCACGGTGAACAGCAGCGCCACACCCACGGCGAGCGGCACAGCCACCCAGCGAATTTTGAGGGGCCGGTAAACCACCGGCTTTGCGTCCACAACAGTCAATTTACAGCCTGCAATTCGCGATATCGGTGACGAGGATGGCCCGGGCGCCCAGTTCGTACAGCTCGTCCATGATCCGGTGGACGTCGCGGCGCGGCACCATCGCCTGCACGGCGACCCAGCCCTCGCGGTGCAGCGGCGAGACCGTGGGCGACTCGAAGCCCGGGGTCAGCCCGGTCGCCTCGTCGAGCAGATCGGCCCGTACGTCGTACGCCAGCATCACGTAACTCCGGGCGACCAGGACGCCCTGGAGCCGGCGGACCAGCTGAGCGGCGCCCGCGGCCTCCTCGTCGGGCCGGCCGATCAGGATGGCCGACGAGCGCAGCAGCGGCTCGCCGAAGGTGACCAGCCCGGCCTGGCGCAGCGTGGCACCGGTCTCGACCACGTCGGCGATCAGGTCGGCCACGCCGAGGCGGACCGCATTTTCCACCGCGCCGTCGAGCCGCACGACGTCGGCCTTGAGCTCCCGCTCGGCCAGATAACGCTCGACGACACCGGGGTACGCCGTGGCGATGCGCCGGCCGCCGATCGCGTCGGCCGTGATGTCGCTGTCGGCCGGGGCGGCCCAGCGGAACGTGGCCCCGCCGAAGTTCAGGTCGAGCACCTCGCTGGCCGGGACACCCGAGTCGACCAGCAGGTCGCGGCCGGTGATGCCGAGATCGAGGTCGCCCGAGCCGACGTACGTGGCGATGTCGCGGGGCCGCAGGTAGAAGAACTCGACGTGGTTGGCCTCGTCGCGGCAGGCGAGGTCCTTGGGGTCGGTGCGCTGGCGGTAGCCGGCGTCACGCAGCATCTGCGACGCGGGCTGGGACAGGGTCCCCTTGTTGGGTACGGCGATGCGCAGCATGGTGGACGTGCTCCTCTTGATCGATGGGGGAACTCATCGGGGCGGCACGTCACAGATGTCGGTAGACATCCTCGAGCTTGAGACCAGTGGCGATCATCAGGACCTGGGCTTGGTAGAGCAGTTGGGAGATCTCCTCGGCGGCCCGCTCGGGGCCCTCGTGCTCGGCGGCCATCCAGGACTCGGCCGCCTCCTCGACGACCTTCTTCCCGATGAAGTGGACTCCGCGCTCCAGGGCGGCGACGGTGGACGACCCCTCGGGCTTGGCCACCGCTTTCGCCTGAAGCTCGGCGAACAGCTCTTCGAACGTCTTCACGCCGAGCATTTTGCCAACTCGTCACGGGATGGCGACGAACGGCCCCAGCAGGTGAGACGTGGCCTAGGCTGCCGGACATGGTCAGCCGAAACACCTTCACCTCGGTCGGCGGCGCCGCGCTGCTGGTCGCCGCCCTGGCGGGCTGCGCTCCCGCCGACGAAAACTCGTCCCCCACCGCGTCCGCGTCGTCCTCGGGGAACGTTTGCCCTGCTGGCGCGCTCACCACCAAGACGGCTGGCAAGCTGACGATCGGCACCGACAACCCCGCGTACGAGCCGTGGTTCTCCGACAACGACCCCAAGAACGGCAAAGGGTTCGAATCGGCCGTGGCGTACCAGGTCGCTCAGCGCCTCGGGTACACGCAGGACAACGTGATCTGGACCTCTGTGACGTTCAACAACGCCATCGCCCCGGGCCCGAAGGCGTTCGACTTCGACATCAACGAGTTCTCGATCACACCCGAACGGCGTAACGCGGTCGACTTCTCGTCGCCGTACTACCTCGTGCGCCAGACGGTGATCACCACCAAGGGCTCGAAGATCGCCTCGGCCGCCTCGATCGCCGACCTCAAGGGCGCGAAGCTCGGCGCCCAGGTCGGCACGACCAGCTACCAGGCGATCACCGACCTGATCAAGCCGAGCGCCAAGCCGTCGGTCTTCAACAACAACGACGACGCCAAGGCGGCCCTGGTCAACGGCACCGTCGACGGCATCGTGGTCGACCTGCCGACCGCGTTCTACATGACCTCGGCCGAGCTCGACAACGGCGTCATCGTCGGCCAGCTGCCGCAGGTCGGCACGCCGGAGCAGTTCGGGCTGGTGCTCGACAAGGACTCGGTGCTGACCAGCTGCGTCAGCCAGGCGGTCGACCAGCTGCGCCAGGACGGCACCCTCGCCGTGCTTGAGAAGACCTGGCTGGCCGACTCCGGTGGAGCAAAAGAACTGTCGTGACGGTCCAGCTCCACCAACCAAGCGAGATTCAGCGCGGCCGGATCGCTTACCGACGCAAGCAAGCCATCCGGTCCGTGCTGCTCGCCGCGCTCTCGACGGCGGTGATCGGCGCCGTTCTGGTCGTGCTGGTCACCGGGGCGCCCGGCTGGGACCGGGTCAAGCAGTCGTTCTTCGACCCCGACGTCGCCCGCGAGTACCTGCCGGCGATCCTCGAGGGCCTGTGGCTCAACATCCGGCTCTTCGTGGTCTGCGCCGTGTGCGCCCTCGCGCTCGGCCTGGTGATCGCCATCCTGCGCACGCTGCGGGGACCCGTCTTCTTCCCGGTCCGCGCGCTCGCCACGGCGTACACGTACTCGTTCCGCGGCCTGCCGCTGATCATCGTGATCTACCTGTTCGCCTTCGGCATCCCGGGCCTGCGCCTTCAGGGCACGCCCAGCGTGACCGTGCTCGGCGGCGCGGCCCTCGTGATCACCTACGGCGCCTACCTGGCCGAGGTGATCCGCTCCGGCATCGAGTCGGTGCATCCGAGCCAGGTCGCCGCGGCCCGGTCGCTCGGGCTCAGCTACCGCCAGGCGATGCGCCACGTGGTGCTGCCCCAGGCCGTCCGGCGGTCGGCGCCGCCGCTGCTCAACGACACCGTGGCCATGCAGAAGGACGTCGGGTTGATCTCGCTGGCCGGCCCGATCGACGCGATCAGGGCGGCGCAGATCGGCGTCGCCTCGGACGCGAACTTCACCCCGTACGTCGTCGCGGGTGTGCTCTTCGTCCTTTTGGCGTTGCCGTTGATCGGGGTCACCGACTTCGTGACGCTGCGCGCCGCCCGACGCCAGAACGCGGGGACCTGAGATGGTGCTCTCCTGCCAGGACGTCCGGAAGACGTTCGGGGCCAACGTCGTGCTCGACGGGCTCACCCTCGACGTCGGCGAGCACGAGGTGGTCGCGCTGATCGGCGCCTCCGGCTCGGGCAAGTCGACACTGCTGCGCTGCGTCAACCTGCTGGCCGAGATCGACGACGGCACGATCCGTCTCGACGGCGAGGACATCACCGACCCCCGGATCAACCCCGATGCCGTACGGCAGAAGATCGGCCTGGTCTTCCAGTCGTACAACCTGTTCCCGCACATGACCGTGCTCGACAACATCACGCTGGCCCCGGTGCGCGTGCACAAGAGGCCGGTGGCCGAGGCGCGCGAGCAGGCACACGAGTGGCTGAAGCGGGTCGGGCTGGCCGACAAGGCCGGCGCCTATCCGGACCGGCTCTCCGGCGGCCAGCAGCAGCGCGTGGCGATCGTGCGCGCCCTGGTCAACAACCCGCGGCTACTGCTGCTGGACGAGGTCACCTCGGCCCTCGACCCCGAACTGGTCGGCGAGGTGCTCACCATGATCCGCGACCTCAAGGGCGACGGCATGACCATGGTGCTGGCCACCCACGAGATGGGCTTCGCCCGGCAGGTGGCCGACCGCGTGGCCTTCCTCGACAAGGGCAAGGTGCTGGAGGAAGGCCCACCGGCCCAGGTCCTGGGCGAGCCGGTGGAGCCCCGCACCCGCCAGTTCCTGGCCCGCATCATCGAGGCCGGCCGCCTGTAGATTGACGACCGTAGTCACGCAATGACAGGGTGTGACGGCGGGCACGGGGGTGAACCGCCTGATACGGGGACGGCGGCCCCTGCCCACGGGGAAGGACCGCCATGCACCCTGTCTCCGCTGTTCTGGCCGCGCTCCTGACAGCGCCATCGGCCGCTTCCACCACGAGAGTCGACGCCGCCGAGCTCCGCCTCGGCGGTGAACGGGTGCGGGTCACCCTGTCGGCCACGTGCCCGGCCGGCGCCACGATCCGGGTCGAGGTGACCCTCACCGCCGTCAACGGCACCGCGATCGCCCAGGGCACCCACCGCAAGAAGGCCGACTGCACCGGCGCCGCCCAGGAACTCGTCCTGCGGGTCGACCGCGATTCGGCCGGCGCGCTCTTCGTCCGGGGGCCCGCCACCGCCCGTACGGTGCGAACGGTCTGCGACGCGGCCGGCTGCGAGGTCATCCCGTTCGACGAGACCATCCGGATCACGAAGTGATCGCCCCGGTGCTCGCGGCGGCGCTGCTCCTGGCCCCGCCGGCCGCCACGATCGATGTGCTGTGGACGACCATCGCCGCGAAGGGCGCGGCGGTCGACGTGGCGTTCGGCGTCGCATGCCCCGAAGGCTTCACCGGCACGGCCACCGTGAGCGTGGCCCAGGCCCGCCCCTCTGACGGGCTCCCGGCCCGGGGCACCGCCGTGACCGCCCTGACCTGCTCGGGAACGGGGCTGCTCTACACCCAGCGGGTCACCGCGGACGTCACCGGCGCGCCCTTCGAGCGGGGCCGGGCGACCCTGGCCATGCAGGTGGTCGCCTGCGATGAGCGGGGGTGCTTCAGCACCCCGCTCAACCAGACGATCCGGGTCACCAAGACGCCCTAGGGCTTCGACAGCTCCCGCAGGACGAGGGCCGCGTCGAGCACGGCCACCGCGGTGGCCCAGCCCTTGTCCTCGACCGAGTCCTCCAGGCCGGCCCGGTCGCGGGCCTGGCCCAGGCTGTGCACGGTCAGCACGCCGTGGCCGACCGGGGTCGCCTCGTCCAGGGCGATCCTGGTCAGACCGGCGGTCACCGAGTCGTTGACGTATTTGAAGTGGTCGGTCTCGCCCTTGATGACGACGCCGAGGGCGACCACCGCGTCGCACTGGCGGGCCAGGGCCTGAGCGACGACCGGCAGCTCGACCGAGCCCGCCACCCGGTGCACCACGATGTCCTCGACGCCGCACGCCTCGGCCGCCGCCTTGGCCCGCTCGATCATGTGATCGATCAGGTCGGCGTGCCAGCGGGAGCCGACGATGCCGAGGCGCAGCCCCTTCGCGTCGACGGTCTGCAGGTGCGGATCACCGAAGCCGGCCATGTAAGTCCCCCTTTATCGGACAGTATCGCGCCATAAAACTTAGGAGTCAGCCCAACGCCTCGAACAGGTGCCCCATCCGGTCCCGCTTCGTGCGCAGGTAGTGCACGTTCTCCGGGTGCAGCCGCACGGGCAGCTCCTCCCGGCCGGTGACGGTCAGGCCGTACCCCTCGAGCCCGGCCCGCTTGGCCGGGTTGTTGGTGAGCAGCCGCATCGAGCGCACGCCCAGGTCGTACAGGATCTGCGCCCCGGTGCCGTAATCACGCGCGTCGGCCGGAAGGCCCAGCTCCAGGTTGGCGTCGACCGTGTCGAAGCCCTTGTCCTGCAACTGGTACGCCTGGAGCTTGTGCAGCAGGCCGATCCCGCGGCCCTCGTGCCCGCGCATGTAGAGCACCACCCCGCGCCCGGCCGCCGCCACCTTCTCCAGGGCCGCGTCGAGCTGAGGGCCGCAGTCGCAGCGCTTCGAGCCGAAGACGTCGCCGGTCAGGCACTCCGAGTGCACCCGCACCAGCACGTCCTGGCCGTCGCCGATCTCGCCGAAGACCAGCGCCACGTGCTCGCCGTTGTCGACCAGCGCGCGGTAGCCGACGGCCGTGAAGTCGCCGTGCTCGGTCGGCAGCCGGGTCTCGACGACCCGCTGCACCTGCGACTCGCGGTGCTTGCGGTAGGCGACCAGGTCGGCGATCGTGATCAGCGCCAGGTCGTGCTCCTCGGCGAACTTCTCCAGGTCGGGGCGGCGCTGCATGGTGCCGTCGTCGTTGACCATCTCGCAGAGCACGCCGGCCGGCCGCAGCCCGGCCATCTCGGCCAGATCGATCGAGGCCTCGGTGTGGCCGGGGCGGCGCAGCACGCCGCCGGCGCGGGCCCGCAGCGGCACCACGTGCCCGGGGCGGGTGAGGTCGGTGGGCCGGGTCTCGGCCGACGCGAGCAGGCGGATCGTGTGCGCGCGGTCGGCGGCCGAGATGCCCGTGGCCACGCCTTCGCGGGCGTCGACGGTCACCGCGTACGCCGTACCCCGGGCGTCCTGGTTGGTGTGGAACTGAGGGGGCAGGTCGAGGCGGTCGGCCTCCGACTCGGGGATCGGCACGCAGATGTAGCCCGAGGTGTAGCGGACCATGAAGGCGACCAGCTCGGGGGTGGCCTTCTCGGCGGCGAAGATCAGGTCGCCCTCGTTCTCGCGGTCCTCGTCGTCGACGACGATGACGGCCTTACCGGCGGCGATGTCTTTGATCGCCCTTTCGATGTCCTCAAACATTGCGCGCCCCGATCATCTTCTCCACGTACTTCGCGATCACGTCGACCTCGAGGTTCACGGGGTCGCCGACGTCCTTGCCGCCCAGCACGGTGAGCTTGGAGGTGGTGGGGATGAGTCCGACACTGAACGTCTCGTCGTCCACCGCCATGACGGTCAGCGACACCCCGTCGACGGTGATCGAGCCCTTCTCCACGACGTAGCGCGCGAGCGACGCGGGCAGAGAGAACCGCACGACCTCCCAGTCCGCGCCCGGCTCGCGAGCGACGATCGTGGCGACGCCGTCCACGTGCCCCTGCACCAGGTGGCCGCCGAGGCGGCTGCCGAGCGCGGCCGCCCGCTCCAGGTTGACCGGGCTGCCCTCCTCCAGCGCGCCCAGCGACGAGCGCCGCAGCGTCTCGCCCATCACGTCGGCGGTGAACACCCCGTCCACGTTGTCGATGACGGTGAGGCAGACCCCGTTGACCGAGATCGA
Organism: Paractinoplanes atraurantiacus; assembly: GCF_900215205.1. Classification (GTDB taxonomy): domain Bacteria; phylum Actinomycetota; class Actinomycetes; order Mycobacteriales; family Micromonosporaceae; genus Actinoplanes; species Actinoplanes atraurantiacus. The sequence goes on along the minus strand of NZ_OBDY01000017.1, from coordinate 118,200 downwards.
GTCGCCGTGCCGCGCGTCCGACGTGACCAGCGGCCCGCGCACGGCGAGCACGGCCGAGTCGCCGCCGGTGTCCGTGAGGCCGACGACCTCACCCAGTTCTTCGACGATGCCGGTGAACATCAGCCCTCCAGGGTTTTGTCGCGAAGCGTGGCGGTGAAGCGCAGGTCGGGACCGATCTGCGCGATATCGGTGAGATCGAGTTCGATGGCGTCGCCGATCGTGGCGACACCCGCGTCGAGCAGGGCCGTCTTGCCCGCGCCGAGCAGCTTGGGCGCGACGTAACCGACGACCTGGTCGACCAGTCCGGCCGCGAGGAAGGCGCCGGCCAGCGTCGGGCCGCCCTCCAGCAGCACCGACCGGATCCCCCGGCCGTGCAGCGCGGTGAGCAGGGCGTTCAGGTCGACGCGCCCGTCCGGCCCGTCGCCCACCTCCTGGTTGGTGACGACCCAGGTGGGCGCGGCGGCGTCGTTCACTCGCGCGTTCTCGGGTGTACGCCCGTGCGAGTCGACAACCACACGCAGGGGCTGCTTGATGGCGAGCGAGCCGTCGCGCAGATCACGGACGGTCAGATGCGGGTCGTCGGCGATGACCGTGCCGACGCCGGCCACGATCGCGTCGACCGTCGCCCGCAGCGCGTGCACGTCGGTGCGGGCGGGCTGCGAGGTGATCCACTGGCTGGTGCCGTCGGCGGCCGCCGCGCGCCCATCCAGGGTGGCGGCGAACTTCCAGGTCACGTACGGCCGGCCGCGCCGCACCGCGGTCAGCCAGGCGATGTTGCCCTGGCTGGCCTCCTGGCGGCGGATGCCCGTCTCGACGTGAATGCCGGCCGCCCGCAGCGTGACCGCGCCGCCGGCCGCGACCGGTGTCGGGTCGTCGACGGCGATGACCACCCGGCGCACGCCGGCACCGATCAGCGCCTGGCTGCACGGCCCGGTGCGCCCGGTGTGGTTGCACGGTTCGAGGGTGACGACCGCGGTGCCGCCGCGGGCCCGCTGGCCGGCCTGGGCCAGCGCCACGATCTCGGCGTGCGGCCCGCCGGCGTACGCGTGGAAGCCCTCACCGACGATCTCGCCGTCGGCGTCGAGCAGGATGCAGCCGACCACCGGGTTGGGGCTTGTCGTGCCGAGGCCCCTGGCGGCCAGCGCGATCGCGCGGCGCATCGCCTCGTCCTCGGTCACCATCCGCGTCTTCCTCTCGCGCGCTACTAGCCAAGCGCTGGAGAAAGAGGGAGGAAACGCCGGGAATCGGACACGAGGGTACGCTTCGCGCACCCCGGCCCCGCCGAGGGCAGGGTCCGATTCCGCGCGCTGTCTCCCATCCGGACTGTCTGATCAGGTTGCCCTGATCAACCGTCGGCTCCGGGTTCTCACCAGATCCACCGTCCGTCGTGGTGTCGACGTCCGGGTCGCGGGCTTACCGGCCTGAGAAGGCCGGATCACCGCCGGTTCGGAATTTCACCGAGTCCCGCCAGCGCGTGGTGGGTCACCCACGAGTTTTACACGCGCGATCGTGTTTGCCGACCCCGGGCGAGACATGTCACATGTCCTCAGCTTGACGAACATGTTGCAACACCTTTAAGCGTCGCCCTCGTCCTCGGACTCGGCGCGGCGGCGGTCGATAGCGACATACGACCCGGGCTGGGATTTCGCGACCTTTTTCATCTCGGAGGCCACGGCGATCACCACGCGGGGATCGGTGAAACGGCGGCCCTCGACCGTCGCCTGGGCCACGCCGATGGACAGGGTCACCAGGGCGGCCCGGTTCTTGTTGCCGCGGCGGTCGGGCACCTCGATGTAGCCACGCCGCGCGTCCTCCGGGTCGTAGAGCTGGTCGGCCGACTGCTCGAAGTCGGTGACCGTGCGCTTGGTCAGCGGCAGCACCTGGTCGGGGTGGCAGATGAAGACGAAGTCGTCGCCGCCGATGTGGCCCAGGAAGATCGAGGGCGGCCCGACCGCGACCACGGCGCGGTGCAGGCTGCGGGCGAGCTCGGTGATGAACTCGTCGCCGCGGTCGAAGCCGTACACGTCGTTGACGCTCTTGAACCGGTCGACGTCGATATACCCGACCGAATACTCCCCGCCGGCCTTCATCCGGTCGGCGATCTCGCGCCGGACCCGGGCGTTGCCGGGCAGGCCGGTCAGCGGCGACACCTCGCGGAACTCTTTGTTGCGCCGCAGCGTGGAGGAGACGCGGGCGATCAGCTCGGCGGTGTCGAACGGCTTGACCAGGTAGTCGTCGACACCGGCGGTGAGGCCCACCACCTTGTCGACGGTCATGCTCTTGGCGGTCAACATGATCACCGGGAGGGCCGAGGTGAGCGGCTCGGCGCGCAGCCGGCGGGTCAGCTCGACGCCGTCCATGCGCGGCATCATCCAGTCGACCACGGCCAGGTCGGGCCGCTGGGAGTCCATCACCTCGAGCGCTTCCTGCCCGTCGCGGGCGCGGACCACGTCATACCCGTGGACCTTGAGGTTGAACTCCACGAAACTCGCGATGTCCTGGTCGTCGTCGACGACCAGGATGAGGTCGGGCCGGTCATCGGGCTCGCGACCGAGCTCGTCGGGCTTGTCGGGGATGACCCCAGTGCTCATGAGACTCCTTCCGCGAGGGCACGGAGCTTACGGATGGCCTCGGCCGGGTCGGCCGCCCCGTAGACCGCCGTGCCGGCCACGAACGCGTCGGCGCCCGCCTCGGCGGCCTGCTCGATGGTGCCGGCCGCGATGCCACCGTCGACCTCGAGGCGCACATCAAGGTCTTTCGCCGAGATGCGCCGCCGCACGTCACGCACCTTGTCCAGCATCTCGGGCATGAATTTCTGCCCGCCGAAACCGGCCTTGATCGTCATGATCAGCACGGTGTCCACATAGGGAAGGAGCTCGAGATAGGGCTCGACGGGCGTGTCCCGGTCGATGGCCAGGCCCGCCTTGGCCCCGGCCGCGCGCAGCGTCTTGGCCAGGTGCACCGGGTCCTCGCAGGCCTCGGCGTGGAAGGTGACGTTGTAGGCGCCGGCCTCGGCATAACCCGGCGCCCAGCGCTCCGGGTCGGTGATCATCAGGTGCACGTCGAACGGGATCTCCGTCGCCTTGCGCAGGCTCTGCACCACCGGCAACCCGATCGTCAGGTTGGGCACGAAATGGTTGTCCATGACGTCCACGTGCACCCAGTCGGCGGCGCCCTCGATCGCGCGCACCTCGTCGGCGAGACGCGCGAAGTCGGCGGCCAGAATGCTCGGGGCGATGATCGGCGATGGTGTCACGGCTGAAGTGTATGGCCTCCGGCCACCGGTCTTCACGGCCTGTGGACAACCGATAGAGTGACCCCTCTTGATTCGAGAGTGGGGGACAGACCATGCGAAGGTGGGCGGCCGTCCTGGCCGGCGCCTTGATGCTCGCCCTGGCCGGGTGCGGCGAGCTTCCCCAGGGGGTCGACGGCGATCTCACCGACGGTTGGCACACCCCGCCGGCCGCCCTGCAGTTCCGCCCGACGGCCGGCTGCCACGCCGACCTGGCCGAGACCTCGTCGATCGACGACTACGACCCGGTCTCCTGCGACGACCCCCACCTGGCCGAGACGTTCGCGGTGGCCGACCTGGGCGAGGTGTCCAGCGCCGCCCGGGAGGCGCGGGCCTTCCAGGAGTGCTCGTCGCGTGCCGCGGGCTTCGTCGGCGGCGACTGGCGCACCGGCTGGCTCCTCCTGCAGCCCGTCCTGCCCAGCGACAGCGCCTGGTCGGGCGGCGCCCGCTGGGTCCGCTGCGACCTGGCCGAGACGGCGCCGTCGGACGGCACGCTGGTCCGCCGCTCGGGAAGCGTCCGCGACGGCCTGAAAGGCGCCGGCAAGCTGAAGATGACCTGCGCCGACGCCGCCGTCGAGGGCGATCAGGTGACCGGCCTGCGCACGATGCCCTGCGCCGCGAAGCACACGTCGGAGTTCGCCGGCCTCTTCGTGAGCAAGCGCCCCACCGCCGCCGCGGTCACGTCGGCCGAGATGGAAAAGGGCTGCAACGCGGCGATCGCGAAGTTCACCGGCATCCCCAACGACAACACCATCAAAAACCGCGTCGGCTGGCTCGGCTTCCCACCCGACAAGGACTCCTGGCGCCAGGGCGACCACGCCATCCGCTGCTTCCTCTGGCTCAACGGCGAGAAGATGACGGGCTCCTACCGCGACGCCGGCACCAGAAAACTCAAAATCCACTACGTCTACCGATAACCGCAGACATACGCATCCGCGCCCACCCGACCGCAGCGACGACCACCCGCTCCGTCAGCGCGACCTCCGAGCGGCTTCAGGCCGCAGGGCGACTTTCGCGCCACTGCACGGCCGAGGCCACCACCGACCCCGCCGCCCACCAGGTCATCGCCTCGCCGAGCTCTTGCTGACGGCCGCGGCCGGCCCCTGGCCACCTGCCGCGCCAACCACAACTACACGCGAGACGCGCCCTGCGGCCTCTCGTTGCAGAGAGGCCGCGAGGCGCCCCGGGAAGTGGCTCAGACAGCGCTCTCGCCGTCTGGTGGCCGGAGAAGGCGTATCCAGGTCGCGGTGTTGATCTTGGAGAGAGGAGGGGAGGTCAGGCCGTGCGGCGGAGGACGGCCAGGAACATGGCGTCGGTGCCGTGTTTGTGGGGCCAGAGCTGGACGGTCGGGCCGGCGCCGAGGCCGGGCATGCCGGGCGGGAGCAGGGGGCGGGCGTCGACGAAATCGACCTCGACGCCGCTGCGGCGGGCGCCCTCGGTGACCGTCACCTGCGTCTCGACCATGTGGGGGGAGCAGGTCACGTAGGCCACGACGCCGCCGGGGCGGACGGCTCGCAGGGCCGCCACCAGGAGCTCTCGCTGCAGCTTGGTCAGCGGCGGCAGGTCGGCGGGCTGGCGGCGCCAACGGGACTCGGGGCGGCGGCGCAGAGAACCCAGGCCCGTGCACGGCGCGTCGACCAGCACCCGGTCGAAGGACTCCTCGGGCAGGTCGGGGTCGCGGCCCACCGAACGGCCGTCCATCGGCAGGACCGTCACCGGCATGCCCTCCGTCGCCTTTTCCACCAGGCGGGCGCGGTGTTCGGCCACCTCGACCGCCGTCACCTCGGCGCCCCGGGCCGACGCGATCGCGCCGATCAGGCCCGTCTTGCCGCCGGGGCCCGCGCACAGGTCGAGCCAGCGGGTGTCGCGGCCCTCGACCGGCGCGGCCAGCAGCGCCGCCGCCACCAGCTGGGAGCCCTCGTCCTGCACGTGGGCGCGGCCCTCGCGGATGGCCGCCAGCTCGCGCGGGGAACCGCCGTTGAGGTAGACCGCGTACGGCGAGAACGCGGCCGGGACGCCGCCGACCTCGTCGGCCAGCTCGATCGCGTCGGCCCGGCCGGGACGGGCGCACAGGTGCACGACCGGTGGCTGGTTGTCCTCGATCAGCAGGCGGGTCGTGTCGGCCAGGTCGCCGCCGAGCGCCTCGTCGAAGGCCCGGACGATCCACTGCGGGTGGTTGTGCAGCACCGACAGGTTGCCGATCGGGTCTTCCTCAAACGACGGGGCGAGCCGCTCCAGCCACGCCTCCAGCGGCGTCTCGGAGATCGTGCGCATCACCGCGTTGGCGAAACCGGCCGCGCCGGGCGCGACCGAGCGCACCAGGTCGACGGTCTGGTTGACCGCGGCGTGCGCCGGGACCCGGGTGTGCAGCAGCTGGTAGGCGCCGAGCCGCAGCGCGTCGCGGGCCGGCGGGTCGATGCGCGACACCTCCCGGCCGGCGGCCGAGGCGATGATCAGGTCGAGCGTGCCCAGCGTGCGCAGCGTGCCGTAGGTCAGCTCGGTCGCGAACGCCGCGTCGCGCCCGTCCAGCCCCATGTCCCGCAGGATCTCGGAAAGGACGAGGTTGGCGTAGGCGTCGTCGCGGTGCACGGCCGCAATGGCCTCGTACGCGGCCTGGCGGGCCGGGTCGGACGGCGGGCGGCCGGCCCGTGGCGCCCGGCCGGAACGGGAGTCACGGTCGTAGCCCGGCCCCTCGCCGCCGCGGCGCGGACGTCCGGAACCGTGCGGCCTGCTGGCCCTGTGGTCGGTCACTGAAGCTTCTCCCCCGGCTGGATGCGCAGCCCTCGTGCCCAGTCGGTGGCCGGCATCGGCTTCTTGCCGGCGGCCCGTACCTCTCCCAGCGCCACCGGTGTGGTCGCCGTGCCCACGAGCACCTGGGTGCGCTCGACGAGCAGATCACCCGGCGCGAGCTGTGGCGCGTTGGCCACCGGGCGCACCGGACCCAGCTTGAGCCGGTCGTCGCGCAGCGTCGTCCACGCGCCCGGAGCGGGTGTGCACGCCCGGATGCGGCGGTCGACGGCGAACGCCGGGTCGTCCCAGCGGACGCGCGCGTCGTCCACGGTCAGTTTCGGCGCGATGGTCACACCGTCGGCCGGCTGCGGGTGGGCCCGGGCGGCGCCGGACTCGATCGCGTCGAGCACGGCCACGAGCAGCCCCGCGCCCTCGGTGGCGAGCCGCTCGAGCAGGTCGCCGGAAGTGTCGGTGGGGCGGATGTCCTCGGTCAGCGTGCCGTAGACCGGGCCGGTGTCGAGACCGGCCTCGAGCTCGAAGACGCTGGCCCCGGTCACCTCGTCACCGTGCAGCACGGCGTGTTGCACGGGCGCGGCGCCGCGCCAGGCGGGCAGCAGCGAGAAGTGCAGGTTGACCCAGCCGTGCTTGGGGATCTCGAGGGCGCTCGGCGGCACCAGAGCGCCGTAGGCCACCACCGGGACGCAGTCGGGCGCGAGCCGGCGCAGCCGCTCCTGGAACTCGGGCTCGCGCGGCTTGGCCGGGGTGAGCACCTCGATGCCGCGCTCGTCGGCCCAGGCGCCGGCGGGCGAGCGGACCAGGCGCCGCCCGCGCCCGGCCGGCGCGTCGGGGCGGGTGACCACGGCCAGCAGCTCGTGACCGGACGCGGCGATGGCGTCGAGGCTGGGCAGGGTGACGGCCGGCGTGCCGGCGAAGATCAGGCGCACCCGGTCACCGCCCCAGGCCGAAGATGCCCCGGCCGTGCGGGCTCTCTTTGATCATGGGCGGCTTGCCGGCGTCGTACCACTCGGCCGACCTGATCTGCTTCATCGCGTCCTTGCGGGCGGCGGCGTCGAGCCGGTCGATGAACAGGACACCGTCGAGGTGGTCGGTCTCGTGCTGCACGCAGCGGGCCATCAGGCCGTCGCCGACCAGCTGGATGGGGTCGCCGTGCTGGTTGAAGCCGGAGGCGACCACATGCTGGCGGCGCTTGGTGTCGATGTAGACGCCCGGGATGCTCAGGCAGCCCTCGGGACCGTCCTGCTCCTCGTCGTCCGGGAACGACAGCACCGGGTTGACGATGTGCCCGACCACGTCATCCACGTCGAAGGCGAACACCCGCAGGCCGACGCCGAGCTGCGGGGCGGCCAGACCGGCGCCGCCCTCGTCCTGCATGGTCTCGGTGAGATCCTTGACCAGCTTGCGCAGTTCCTTGTCGAAGTCGACGACGGGATCGGCCGGCGACCGGAGCACCGGGTCGCCGAACAGACGGATGGGCTGGACTGTCACGCGACAAGGCTCCTGACATCGTGGGCTGGCACCCAACTAGTCTACGGAGTGCTCCGGCGTGCCGAGCGTCACCGGCAGGGCGTCCCAGCCGCGCAGGTTCATCCGCGGTCGCCGCACCGGTTTCCCGGTCAGGCGCAGCTCGGGGAAGCGGCGGAAGAGAGCGGGCAGGGCGATCTGCGCTTCGAGCCTCGCCAGGGGTGCGCCGAGGCAGTAGTGGGCTCCCGCGCCGAACGACAGTGGGGTGTTGTTGGGTCGTTCCGGCCAGAATTCGTCAGCCTTTTCGAACCGCTCGGGGTCACGATTGGCCGCTCCGAGCAGGAGGACGAGCTCGGCGCCTTCCTCGATTTGGACATTTCCGATTTGTACGGCATGGGTGGCGTAGCGCTCGGTCAGTTGAACCGGGGAGTCGAAGCGGAGGATCTCCTCGACACAGCTTTGCGGCGGGGTTGCTCCATGATCAAGTAGGAGCACGATGCCGTTGCCGAGCAGGTTGGTGGTGGTCTCGAAGCCGGCCACGAGCAGCAGCATCAGGTTGCCGAGAAGCTCCCGCCCGGACAGCTCGCCGCCCTTGGCCAGCGCGGTGGTCAGATCGTCGCCGGGCTCCCGCTGCTTCTGAGCGACGAGGTGGATGAAGTAGTCCTCCAGCTCGACCGCCGCCTCGTGCGCTTTCGCCTCGTCCTCCGGGGTCCACCGCACCTCGAGCACGGCGGTGAGCGCCTCGGCCAGCCGCCGGAACTGCCCGCGGTCCTCGGCCGGCACCCCGAGCAGGGCGGTGATCACCCCGATCGGCAGCGGATAGCACAGCTCCGACATCAGATCGGCCGTGCCGTCGAGCCCGTCCAGCGCCTCGGCGACCTGCTCCTCGATGACCGCGCGGAGCGTGCCGACCCGCCGCGCGGTGAAGACCCCCGCGGCGAGCCGGCGCATCCGGGTGTGATCCGGCGGGTTGGACCGCAACATCGAGTCGGCGAACAACTCGAGCGCCTTGTTGTCACGCCAGTCGTCCCAGCGGCTGTCGAGACGCTTGATGTCGTACGTCTCCATGGCCGCGTCCCGCAGAATGCCGTCCACCGCCGCGTAGCCGGAGACGAAGTAGTACCCGTCGGCCACCGGCAGCACCGGCCCGTACTTCCGCAGCGCGGCGTAGGCGGGCACCGGGTCGTGGGTGGCGCTCGGCGACAGCAGGGTCTTCACAGCTTCAGCGGCATCCATGGTGGACATTCTCGCTAATACGACTCCCCACGGACATCATCGAGCAGCGACGACCGGCTCGGCGCCCACCCGAACGTCTCCCGCGCCCGCGTCGCGTCCATGCCACCGCTGCGCGCCAGCACACCCAGCTGCCCCCGCGCCTGCTCCGGGCTGAGCGACACCGCGGCCGCGCCGGTGCGCTCGGCGATCAGCCGCACGAGCTGCCCCATCTCGAACGTGTCGCCCGAAGCGGCGTTGAAGATCCGGCCGGGTTGCGGCTTCTCCAGCGCCAGCACGAACAGATCGGCCAGATCGTCCACGTGCACCGCCGACCACATCTGCTTGCCGTCGCCGATGAAAGGCACGGTTTCCCGCGTACGGCCGAAGCCCATCAGCCCTTGAATGAGCGCCGATCCTCCGCGCCCGTGAATGAGCGGGACCCGCAGCACCGTGCCACCGGCCGCGAGCACGGTCCGCTCCCCCAGCACCTTGTGCGGCTGCGCGGCGGTGCTCACGCCGACCGGGTCGTCCTCACTCCGCTGCCCTTCGCCGTAGACGAGGCCGGTGCTGGTGTAGATGAAAGGCCGGCCGGCGAGCATGGCGTTCAGGGCGACCGCCTCGATGTCGGCCATGTTCGGGTCCACGTAGTCGACTGCGGTGTGGATCACGGCGGCGGCCCGATCGGCTGCTTTCCCCAGCACGCCGGTCTCGCTCAGGTCGCCACGGACCGGCTCCGCGCCCAGCTCGGCGACCCGTTCGGCCGCCCGCTCCGACCGCGCGAGCGCCTCGACCCGGTGCCCCGCCTCGATCAGGCGCTCCAGCACCACACCGCCGAGATAGCCGCTGCCTCCGGTGAGAAACACGTCCATGACCAGCTCCGTTCGTAGATCCGGCCTCGACCGTAGCATTGCATCGGATTTTTTATCCGATCGGATGTGTGATCCGAATCCCCTGGCCGCCGCCGGGAAATGTCAGGGGGTCCGGGCAGAATGGCTGCGATGGCGACCAAGGGCACGCGAGCAGACCGAGTACCGGCAGAGACCCTGCCGGTGGCCCGCGTCTGCGTCGACGTCCCGCTGCCCCACCTGGACCGCCCCTTCGACTACCTGGTCTCCGCCACCGACGACGAGGCCGCCCAGCCCGGCGTGCGGGTAAAGGTCCGCTTCGCCGGCCAGCTGGTGAGCGGCTTCCTGCTGGAGCGCGCGGAGACGTCCCCCCACGGCGGCAAACTCGCCTACCTCGAAAAGGTCGTCTCCCCCGAGCAGGTCCTCGACCCCGAGATCGCCCGCTTGGCCCGAGCCACAGCCGACCGCTACGCCGGCAACCTCTGCGACGTCCTGCGCCTGGCCGTCCCCCCACGCCACGCCCGGGTGGAGGCACAGCCCGCCAAGCCCTCAGCCCCCCTCGCCGCCACCGACCTCGCCGTCGCCCACCTCGCCGTCGCCGACCTCGCCGTCGCTGGCGGGAACACCGGCGACGCGGCCGCGGCCCTCGGAGCTGAATCGCCCGGCACGACCGACGCCAGGACCGAGGACGGCGCGGCAGGAGACAGCGCGGTCGGCCGGGAGGAGAGCACGGCCGGAAGCGGCGCGGACGAGGAACACGTGGCGCGTACTGCGGTTGAGGTTGGTGGCTGGGGTTCGTATGTCGCTGGGCCGGCCTTTCTGCGGGCGCTCGCGGACGGGCGCGATGCGCGTGCCGTCTGGGGGGCGCTGCCGGGTGAGGACTGGGCGGCCCGGATCGCTGAGGCGGCCGCGGCCACGGTTCGGGGTGGGCGCGGGGTTGTCATCGTGGTGGCGGACGCGCGGGATCTCGAACGGGTGGATCGGGCCCTCGGGGTGGCGCTGGGGCCTGGACAGCATGTGGCGCTGAACGCGGCGCTCGGGCCGGCGGAGCGGTACCGGCGGTTCCTCGCAGCCAGCCGGCATCAGGTGCCGGTGGTGGTGGGCACGCGGGCGGGCATGTGGGCGCCGGTGGCCAAGCTCGGGCTCGTGGTCATCTGGGACGACGGGGACGATCTGCACGGGGAGCCGCGAGCGCCCTATCCGCACGCGCGGGAGGTGCTTCTGACGCGGGCCCAGCTGGCGGGGTCGGCTGCGCTTGTGGCGGGCTTCGCGCGTACGGGCGAAGGGCAATTGCTCCTCGAAACCGGCTGGGCTAAAGAGATCAGCGCCGGGCGGGATGTGCTGCGGCAGCGGGCGCCGGCGATCCAGCCGACCGGCGACGATCCGCAGCTGGCGCGGGATCCGGGCGCCGCCACCGCGCGGCTGCCCAGTCTGGCCTGGCAGGCGGCGCGGCAAGCTTTGCAGGCCGGCACGCCGGTGCTGGTCCAGGTTCCCCGGCGGGGCTATCTGCCGTCGATCGCCTGCGCCGATTGCCGTACGCCCGCCCGGTGTCCACATTGCTCGGGCTCGCTCGAGCTCTCCGGCGCCCGCGACGTGCCCACCTGCCGCTGGTGCGGCCGGGCCGCCGCCGCGTACGCGTGCCCCACCTGCGGCGGCCGGCGCCTGCGCGCCTCGGTGACCGGCGCCCGGCGTACGGCCGAAGAATTGGGCCGTGCCTTTCCCGGCGCGACAGTGCGCACGTCCGGCCGCGACGAGGTCCTCGACACCGTCCCCGCCGAGGCGAGCGTCGTCGTCTCCACGCCCGGCGCCGAGCCGGTCGCCGAGGGCGGCTACGGCGCCGTGCTCCTGCTCGACACGTGGGCGCTGCTGACCCGCTCCGACCTGCGCGCCGCCGAGGAAACCATGCGCCGCTGGTTCAACGCCGCCGCCCTGGCCAAGCCGGCGCCGCACGGCCGCGTCATCGTCGTCGCCGACGGCTCCCTGGCCACCGTCCAGGCCTTGATCCGCTGGGATCCGGCCTGGTTCGCCACGCGCGAACTGACCGAACGCCGCGAGCTCGGCTTCCCGCCCGCCGCCCGCATGGCCAGCGTCACCGGCCTGACCGAGGCCGTCAACGACTTCCTCGACACGGCCCGTCTACCCGCCGACGTGGAACTGCTCGGCCCGGTGCCCGCCCCCGACGACCAGGAGCGCATGCTCCTGCGGGTCCCCCGCTCCAAGGCCGCCCCGCTCGCTCACGCTCTGCACGAGGCCGCCGCCGTCCGCAGCGCCAAAAAGGCACCTCAGCCCGTACGCATCGAGGTCGACCCCACAGCTCTCTTCTAGCCGACCACCAAGTCGAAGGTGCCGTCCTCGAGCCGCTTGACGAAGTCCTTCGCATCCGGCGCCTGAACGATCGCGTCATCCCACGACTCGCTGGCGTTGCTCACCATCAGAACCGGAGCCGGGTCCTGCCGCAGATCGAAGACGAAGTTCTCGAGCCCACCATCCCCACCGATGAGCGCGATCCCCGGAAACCGCTCCTCGGCCTCCCAGATCGCCAGAACCGCACGCCCTTCTGCCGGCGGATAGAGCCACACGTACTTCCCCGACGCCAGCAGCCCCCGCCGAAGCCACGAGTCCGACTGCAGATAGGCGCGCCACTCAGCCGGAAGCGCAGCCCCCTCGGCGAACTCCTTGTCATCAACCGCCCCGCGAAAGTCCAGAACCTCCACGACAGCCCCCACAAGCTGCGTGTTCAGTTCCGCGGTGTCCACCCGCATCTCTTCGGGCGCCGCACCATCCGCGAAGAACTCCGGGCCAACCTCAAGCTTCAGTACGAAGCCCGCGCCGCCCTCACCCACAAACTCTTCCCGGGCAACACGCTCCGCCGCCTCCCGGAACGCGAACACCCGACGGTCCCCACCTTCCGGCAGACCCCGCCACTCACCGGCCTCGATCTCCTCGAGCTCCCCAACCCCCACCGCACACCACAGCGTGACGGCTCCCCCAGTTTGATCTTGACCCATGCCCCGAGAGACTACCGCCAAGATCATCCCAACAACACACGCTCCCCAGCTCAGAATGCATCCTGCCCCCTTTACACACCCCAAACCCCTTTCCTCCCAAGCCCCCATAAGCCCCTTTCCCGTAACCGATAGTGAGCATCCCGGCGGCCACCCAAAAGCAGAAAGCAACCAAGACAGTGCCCCACGCGCCCGAGAGCGGCTCACACGGGCGCCGAGCCCGCAACACGCAAGCGGAGGAGGCCGGGGCGCGGGCGCAGGGGCCGGGGCGCGGGCGCAGAGGCCGGGGCGCGGGCGCAGAGGCCGGGCGCGGGCGCAGAGGCCGGGCGCAGGGGGCCGAGGCGCGGGGCGCAGGCGCAGGGGCCGGGTCGCGGGCGCAGGGAGCGGAGGCGCAGGTGCGGGCCCGAGCGCAGGGGGCCGAGGCGCGGGCGCGGGCGCAGAGGCGCGGGCGCGGGCGTAGGGGGCCCGGGCCCAGGCGCAGAGGGCTAAGGCGCAAGCGCGGAGGCCCGGGGTGCAGGCGCAGAGCCCGGGCGCAGGGGGCCGAGGCGCGGACGCAAGGGGCCGAGGCGCGGGCGCAGAGGCTGAGGGTGAGGCGCAAGCGCAAAGGCCCAGGGCGCGGGCGCAGAGCCCGGGCACAGGGGGCCGAGGCGCAGGCGCAAGGAGCCGAGGCGCAGGCGCAAGGAGCCGAGGCGCAGGCGCAAGGAGCCGAGGCGCAGAGGCCCGGGGCGCACGCGCAAAGGCCTGGGCGCGGGCGCAGGAAGCCGAAGCGCGGGCGCAGGGGGTCAGGGCGCAGGGGCAAGGCGCAGGCGACCCAGCGCGGGCACGCAGGCGCAGGATGACGAAGCGCAGACGGCGGACGGCGTGGTACGCGGCGACCGAGCCAGATCGCGCGGGCGCAGGAAGCAGGACGCAGACGGCCGACCGCCGGATGCACGCGCGACCGATCGGGGAGCCACGCAAGCGCAAAGGCAGGCGAGCAAGGGCGCCGCAAGACCGGCGCGGCCGGCAAGCCCAGAGCCGAACCGTAGGCCGAACGCCGGTGGAGCCGGAGCCGACCGAACACCGGACGGAGGCCAGGTCGGACTCGGTGCCGCGCAACGGCCAGCCGGGGTAAAGCGGAGCGGCCCTACGGCCGACCGAAGGCAAAGCGCAAGCCGAGCCGAACAGCGGCCGGGTTACGACACCGCGGCCGAGCCGACGGCCCGAACGGCGGCGAAATGGTGGCAATGCGAGAAGGGTGCGGCCGGGCAAATAGCGAGCGCCACCACAACAAGCACCCGAACGAAGGCCAAGGCGGCTGAGGGACAGGACAAGGCCCGGCCAAGCGAGACCCGAGCGACGAGACGAACGCCCCGCGCACGGGAGGCCGTACGCCCGCAAGGTCTTCCCCAGCCATCGAACCCGCGTGACCGGCATGGAATTGCCGATCAACCCACCACTCAGCCCCGCCCGCCCGACCGGCTCCCCCGGCCGCACCCCAGCGCGGCAGCGAACATCTCCCGCATCCCGCGCAAGGTGAGCAGCAACCCGTCGTACCACCAAGCAGCGAGTAACCACCCACCCAGCCGCAGCCGACCACCACGCAAGGTTGAGGGCCGGGTGTGGCCGACCCAGACATAAAGCGCTCCCCAGCCAGTCAGGGTCGGCCACACCCGGCCCTCAACCGTCCCAGCGCAAGAAAGCCAAAAGCCGGCACCCCACAAACGCGGGGCACCGGCTCAAGAGCGGAAACCTCAGGCAGCCGCGTTCTTCAGATCCTGGGCACGGTCCGTGTTCTCCCAGAGCAGCTCCGGGATCTCCCGCCCGAAGTGCCCGTACGCCGCCGTCTGCTGGTAGATCGGCCGCAGCAGGTCGAGGTCGCGGATGATGGCCGCCGGGCGCAGGTCGAAGACCTCGTTGATGGCCTTCTCGATGCGCTCCACCGGAACGTTCTCCGTGCCGAACGTCTCCACGAACAGCGACACCGGGTGGGCCTTGCCGATGGCGTACGCCACCTGGGTCTCGCAGCGCTCGGCCAGGCCGGCCGCCACCACGTTCTTCGCCACCCAGCGCATCGCGTAGGCCGCCGAGCGGTCCACCTTGGACGGGTCCTTGCCCGAGAACGCGCCGCCGCCGTGGCGCGAGTAGCCGCCGTACGTGTCGACAATGATCTTCCGGCCGGTGAGGCCGGCGTCGCCCATCGGGCCGCCGATCTCGAAGCGGCCGGTCGGGTTGACCAGCAGGCGGTAGCCGTCGATGTCGAGGCCGAGGCCCTCGAGCTCGGGGGCGATCACGTGCTCGCGGATGTCCGGCGTGAGCAGTGACTCCAGGGAGATGTCGGCCGCGTGCTGCGACGAGACGACCACCGTGTCGAGGCGTACCGGCTTGAAACCGTCGTACTCGATGGTGACCTGGGTCTTGCCGTCGGGACGCAGGTACGGGATCGTGCCGTCCTTGCGGGCTTTCGACAGGCGGCGGGCCAGGCGGTGCGCCAGCGCGATCGGGAGCGGCATCAGCTCGGGCGTCTCGGAGCAGGCGAAGCCGAACATCATGCCCTGGTCGCCGGCGCCCTGGGAGTCGAGCACGTGCTCGCTGTCGCCCTCGCGCAGCTCGAGGGCGCTGTCCACACCCTGGGCGATGTCGGGCGACTGGGAGCCGATGGACACGCTGACGCCGCAGGACGCGCCGTCGAAGCCTTTCTTCGACGAGTCGTAGCCGATGCGCAGGATGGTGTCGCGCACGATGCTCGGGATGTCGGCGTAGGCCTGGGTGGTGACCTCACCCGCCACGTGCACCTGGCCGGTCGTGATCAACGTTTCCACCGCGACGCGGCTGCGCGGGTCCTGCCGGAGCAGCGCGTCGAGAATACCGTCGCTGATCTGGTCAGCGATCTTGTCCGGGTGGCCTTCCGTGACCGACTCGGAGGTGAACAGGCGGCGTGCCACGGTGCTCCTCAGATTTGTCGAATACAACGTAACCGGGAAGTGTAGTCACCGCACCCGGGCTGGCTCACCGCCGCCCACCTGCCCATCCAGTAGGACGGCGACGCGGTCCCAAATCATATCGGCCACATCGTCTTTAGGGAGTTCGGCGTGAACCGCCGTACTCCCGTCAGCCCCCAGCAGCGTGACTTCATTGTGGTCGGCACCGAACACGCGGTCCACTCCCACCTCGTTAACGACGATCAGGTCGGCACGTTTCTTGATCAACTTAGCCCGAGCGTTCTCCAGGGCGTCGTGCGTCTCGGCCGCGAAAGCCACCAGGACCTGCCCTTCCCGCTTGGCCGCGCCCAGTTCCGCCGCGATGTCCGGGTTGGTGGTGAGCTCGATCGGCGCCGGCGTTCCACTGTCTGTCTTTTTGATCTTCTCGGCCGCGACGGTCACCGGCCGGAAGTCCGCCGGCGCCGCCGCCATCACGATCACGTCCGCCTCGGCCGCCGCCTTCACGGTCGCCGCGCGCAACTCCTCGGTCGTACCCACCCTGATCAGTTCGACACCCGCCGGATCGGGCAGCGTCACGTTGGCCGCGATCAGCGTCGTGCGCGCCCCTCGCGCGGCGGCGGCCTTCGCCAGGGCGTACCCCTGCTTGCCGGAAGATCGATTTCCCAGGAACCGGACCGGATCGAGCGGCTCACGCGTCCCGCCCGCCGTCACCACGACGTGACGACCTCGCAGATCAAGGTCAAGACCTCGTTTGAGTACGCGCTGAGCAAGCTCGAAGATCTCGAAAGGATCCGGCAGGCGCCCCTTGCCGGTGTCCTTGCCGGTCAGCCGCCCGACCGCCGGCTCGATGACGACGGCGCCGCGCGCCCGCAGGGTGGCCACGTTGGCCCGCGTGGCCGGGTTCTCCCACATCTCGGTGTGCATGGCCGGCGCGTACACGATCGGGCATGTCGCCGTGAGAAGCGTGTTCGTCAGCAAATCGTCGGCGATGCCGTGCGCCGCCTTGGCCAGCAGATCAGCGGTCGCCGGCGCCACCACGACAAGCTCGGCCGCCCGCCCGATCCGCACGTGCGGCACCTCATGCACGTCGTCCCACACCTCGGTCGCGACGGGCCGCCCGGACAGCGCCGCCCACGTGGGCGCCCCCACGAACTGCAGCGCCGACGCCGTGGGCACCACACGCACCCCATGGCCCGACTCCGTGAACAGCCGGAGCAGCTCGCACGCCTTGTACGCGGCGATGCCGCCACCGACCCCGAGCACGACCTCAGTCACCGCGACCCCCAGAAACGAATCGATCCCGCGCCCCATTCTCGGGGACGCGGGATCGCGTGCGGCGCGGGGCCGCCAAGTTCGGTGACGTGACCCGATCAGGGGTTGTCGGTCGCCTCGGCGGTCAGGAGACCGGCGTTGATCTCGCGCATGGCGATCGAGAGCGGCTTCTCCTGCGGGGTCGTCTCGACGAGCGGGCCAACATACTCGAGGAGGCCCTCACCGAGCTGGCTGTAGTAGGCGTTGACCTGACGGGCGCGCTTGGCCGCGAAGATCACCAGCGAGTACTTCGACGAGGTCTTGTCCAGCAGCTCGTCGATCGGCGGGTTGGTGATGCCTTCGGGGTTCGCGATGGTTCCCACAGTCTCAAGATCCTTAATGCTCTGGGGCTTGCGCTGGCGTCAGAAATGACGAACCGAGCAATCCTACCAGCTCGTCCGCCGCGCGCTCGACGAAGTCGTTGACGACCGTGCGGTCGAACTCCTTCTCGGCTTCCAGTTCCTCGTCCGCGTGGGCGAGCCGGCGCCGGATGGTCTCCTCGTCGTCGGTGCCCCGGCCGACCAGGCGGCGGCGCAGCTCCTCGACGCTCGGCGGGGCCAGGAAGATCAGTTGCGCGTCGGGCATCGAGGCCCGGACCTGGCGCGCGCCCTGCAGGTCGATCTTCAGCAGGACCGGGCGGCCCTGGCCCAGCCAGCCCTCGACCTGCGCCCGCGGCGTGCCGTAGAGGTTGCCGGCGAACTCGGCCCACTCCAACAGCTGACCGCCATCGATCAGCCGCTGGAACTCCTGGCGGGTCACGAAGTGGTAGTGCTCGCCGTCGGTCTCGTAGTCGCGCTTCTTCCGTGTCGTCACGGACACGGACAGCTTGATCCAAGGCGAGCGCGCCCGGATCAACTCGATCACGCTGTCCTTGCCGACCCCACTGGGGCCGGAGAGGACGGTGAGTCGGGCCGCCGGGCGCGCGTCGTCATCCATGCTCACAAGGCTCATTCAACACGAGCCCATGAGTCAGTTCGCAGCGAACTCCCCCAGGAGGGCCTTGCGCTGCTGGTCGCCGAGACCGCGCAGCCGGCGGCTGTCAGCGATCTTGAGCTTCTCCATGATCTGCGTCGCGCGGATCTTGCCGATGCCCGGCAGCGCCTGAAGCACGGCCGAAACCTTCAGCTTGCCGACGACCTCGTCCTCCTCCGCGCGGTCGAGCACCGCGGCGAGGGTGGTCTTGCCGGACTTGAGCTGTTCCTTCAGCTCAGCCCGAGCCTTGCGGACTTCCGCGGCCTTCTCCAGCGCTGCAGCGCGCTGCTCGGGGCTCAGTGACGGGAGCGGCACCAGTTCTCCTCAGGTCCCTATCGCGACGGTAGGTCAATACCGGCGCTTCTGTGAAACGTGGTGTGCCAGGTAACCAAAGGGGCATGTGGTTCCCCGGCGCCGGGAAAACTAGCGGTCAACGGCGCTTTCGGCAACGTGGGGGTACCCCCGCGCCCGCTGTTCGCGTCCCTGGTAAGCAGGGACCTTTTCACCCGAGCGCAGCTGCGCACTCGTCTGTGGCGCGCTCGGCTGCTAGACGCAGCTCGGCCACTGATGGTCCCGCTGTCAGAACTTCCCGTGAGTACGACGGCAGCACGTTACGCAGGCTTTCGCCGAAGACGCGGCGCAGGTCGGAGGGGGTCGCGCCCTGCGCTCCGAGGCCCGGTGCGAGCAGTGGACCGTTCACTGCGGACAGGTCGTGACCGGTCTCGCCGATCGTCGCGCCGATCACCAGACCGAAGCTCCCGAGGGGCTCCGCACCCTTGTTGAGCTGGGAAATCTCGTCGATCATCGTTTGCGCGACGGTCTTGCCGCCGGCGCCGACGGCATGCTGGACGGACGGTCCCTCCGGATTGGACGTCAGTCCCAGGACGAAGACGCCGCCGCCGTTGGCGGCCGCGACGTCGAGTGCCGGCTGCAACGATCCGAATCCGAGATAGGGACTCACAGTAATCGCGTCGGCACGCAGAGAACTCGCCGGATCCAGGTAAGCGGAGGCGTACGCGGCCATGGTCGAACCGATGTCGCCGCGCTTCACGTCGAGCAGAACGAGGGCTCCGGCCTCCCGGGACTGTCGGATAGTTGACTCAAGAATGCCGATGCCGCGTGACCCAAATCTCTCGAAAAACGCGGACTGGGGCTTCAGCACGGCCACCCGATCGGCCAGGGCCTCGACCACCGTTAGGGCGAAGCGTTCCAGGCCGGCCACGTCGTCGGACAGGCCCCACTTGGCCAGCAGGGCGGCGTGCGGATCGATGCCGACGCACAACTGGCCGCGCTTGGCGGTCGCCTCCACGAGGCGCTTGCCGAAGGTCTCCATCGCTGTCATTCCTCTTCCGTGTCGGGTGGCCGCCAGCGCTCGGGCGGCCGATGCGGTAATGCGAGTCCTGCGTTGACGGGCGGCCAGGCGGCCGGGACAAACCGGACCGGCGCCCCGCGGGTGAGCCAGACAAAACGGGCGCTCGGTCGGCGTGGCCTCAACGCCTTCAGCCGGACAAAACGGTCGGATCAACCGGCCGGGCAGCGGCCGGACAAAGCAGTCGAAAAATCTCAGTGTGTTCTGCGCCGCAGTGCGCCGAAATCAGCCGACAGTGGCCGCCGCGGCGACCCCCGCGACGATCCGGGCGACGTCCTCGGCCCCGGTGACGTACGGCGGCATCGTGTAGACGAGGTCGCGGAACGGCCGCAACCAGACCCCCTCGGCGACCGCCGCGGCCGTCGCGGCGTGCATGTCCACGTCATGATCCAGCTGCACCACCCCCATGGCGCCCAGGACCCGGACGTCCGCGACGCCGGGCCGCCCACGCAACGGCTCCAGGCCGTCCCTGAGACCGTTTCCGATCAGTCGCACTTGATCTACCCAGGCCCCGTCCCGCAGAAGCCGCAGCGACGCTCTGGCGACCGCGCACGCGAGCGGATTACCCATGAAGGTCGGCCCGTGCATGAGCCCCCCGCCCGCGCCGCCCGAGATCGCCTCGGCGACCGCGGTCGTGCACAGCGCCGCCGCGAGCGTCAGGTAGCCACCGGTGAGCGCCTTCCCGACACACATGATGTCGGGCACGACCCCGGCGTGCTCGGCCGCGAAGAGCTTCCCGGTCCGCCCGAACCCCGTGGCGATCTCATCGAAGATCAGAAGGATGCCGTACGCCTCGGTCGCCTCCCGCAGCACGCGCAGGTAACGCGGATCATGAAACCGCATGCCACCCGCGCCCTGCACGACCGGCTCGACGACCACCGCCGCGATCTCCCCCGAGTGCCGCGCAATCATTTCAACGAGCTTTTCCGCGTACGCCTCGTCGAACTCAACCGGAGGCGCGTCAACGAAGACCTGCGCCGGCAGCACCCCGCTCCACAGCGAATGCATCCCACCATCCGGGTCACACACGCTCATCGGATGGAAGGTGTCCCCGTGATAGCCACCCCGCCAGGTCGCGAGCCGCCGCCGCCCCGGATGCCCGAGCGCCCGCTGCGCCTGAAGAGCCATCTTGAAGGCGACCTCGACGCTGACCGACCCCGAGTCGCAGAGAAAGACGTGCTCCAACCCCGGCGCGCCCGACGACGCTGAGCCGGACGACGCTGAGCCGCCCGCCCGAGGCGCGAGCTCGACGAGTTCGGCCGCGAGCTCGATGGCCGGCTCGTGGGTGAGCCCGCCGAACATCACATGGCTCATCCGCCGCGACTGCTCGATCAGCGCCTCGTCCAGCACCGGATGCCGATAGCCGTGGATCGCCGCCCACCACGACGACATCCCGTCGACCAGCTCACGGCCGTCGGCGAGCTTCAGCCGCACGCCCGAAGCGCTCTCGACCAGATAGGGCTCACTCCGCCCGGGCATCGGCCCATACGGATGCCAGACATGCGCCCGATCCAGCGCGAGCAACCGCCCCGACCCGCCGGCCGGAGGTGACGTGCTGCCCGGGGGCGGAGGGGTGGTCATCGCGCCGAGGCCGCCTGGTGGTTGGCGGCGGCCTTGGCCGCGGCCCGCACCAAAGCCGGGCCGCGGTAGATGAAGCCGCTGTAGAGCTGGACCAGTGAGGCGCCCGCGTCGAGCAGGCGGGCCGCGTCGTCCGGCTCCATGATGCCGCCCACTCCGATGATCGGGAGGCGGCCGCCGGTTTCCGTGTGGACGAAGTGGACCACCTTGCGGGCCTTCTCCGTCAGGGGGCGGCCGGACAAGCCGCCCGCCTCCGTCGCCCGGGGCTGGTCCGACTGGGCCAGGCCGTCGCGGGACAGCGTCGTGTTCGTGGCGATCACGCCGGCCGCGCCGTGGCTCAGGCAGACCTCGAGGAGTTCCGCGATGGCCGGCTCGGTCAGGTCGGGGGCGATCTTCACGAGCACCGGCTTGGGGCCGACCAGGGCCTTCAGCAGGTCGGCGATCGCCGACTTGTCCTGCAGGCTGCGCAGGCCCGGCGTGTTCGGCGAGGAGACGTTGACCGCGATGTAGTCCGCGTACGGGTGGAGCAGGCGGTGCGAGGTCAAGTAGTCCTCGACCGCCTCCTCCAGCGGGGTCACCTTCGACTTGCCGAGCGAGACGCCCAGCGGCACCCCGATCGGGCCCAGCGCGGCCAGGCGGGTGGCCAGGGCGGCCGCGCCGGCGTTGTTGAAGCCCATCCGGTTGATGATCGCCTCGCTGCCGCGCAGGCGGAACAGCCGCGGCTTGTCGTTGCCGGGCTGCGCCTTCGCGGTGACCGTGCCGACCTCGACGAAGCCGAACCCGAGGGCCGGCCAGGCCGGCAGCGCGATGCCGTTCTTGTCCATGCCGGCGGCCAGGCCGACCGCGTTCGGGAAGCGGACCCCGAACGCCTCGACCGGCGCGCTCGTCGCGTAGCGGGCCCGCATCAGTGACCGCGCCGGCGCCGGCAGCCCAGCCAGCCGGTGCAGCGTGAACTCGTGCGCCGCCTCGGCGTCGCCACCGCCCAGCCGGAACAGGACCGGCCGGACGGTGGACTCGAAGAGGGTCATGCCGTGCCGCCGCGCAACGCGGCGTGCAGCTCCTGCAGCGGGCGGACGGACATGTCGCCGCGCATCAGCGCCTCGATGCCCATGACCGCGGCCGCCGCGCCCGGCACCGTGGTGATGCTCGGGATGTCGGCGGTGACCGCCGCGCTGCGGATCTCGTACCCGTCGGAGCGGGCCGAAGCGCCGGAGCCCTGCGGGGTGTTGATGATCATCGCGATCTCGCCGGACTGGATCAGCGAGATGGCGTTCTGGCCGGGGCTCTCGAAGTGCTTCGGCACGATCTCGCACACGACGCCGTAGCGGCGCAGCACCTCGCCGGTGCCGGCCGTCGTGACGATCGTGAAGCCGAGGTCGGCCAGCCGCTTGATCGGGAAGACCATGGCCCGCTTGTCCCGGTTCGCCACCGACACGAAGATCTTCCCGGCGGTGGGCAGCGATCCGTACGCCGCCGCCTGGCTCTTGGCGAACGCCTGGCCGAAGCCGGCGTCGATGCCCATGACCTCACCGGTCGACTTCATCTCGGGGCCGAGCAGACTGTCGACGCCCTTGCCGGCCGGGGTGCGGAACCGCTTGAACGGCAGCACCGCCTCCTTGATGGCGATCGGCGCGTTCTCCGGGACCGTCCCGCCGTCGCTGTCCGGCAGCAGGATGCCCTCGGCCCGCAGATCGCCGATCGTCGCGCCCAGCATGATCCGGGCCGCCGCCTTGGCCAGCGGCACCGCTGTCGCCTTGGAGACGAACGGCACCGTCCGCGACGCGCGGGGGTTGGCCTCGAGCACGTAGAGCACGTCGTCCTTGAGCGCGTACTGCACGTTCAGCAGGCCGCGCACCCCGACACCGCGGGCGATCGCCTCGGTGTAGCGGCGCACCTCGGCCAGGTGCGAGCCGGCCAGGGTGATCGGCGGCAGCGAGCAGGACGAGTCGCCGGAGTGGATGCCGGCCTCCTCGATGTGCTCCATCACGCCGCCGATGTAGACCTCGCCGTCGGCGTCGCAGAGCGCGTCCACGTCGATCTCGACCGCGTCGTCGAGGAACCGGTCGACCAGTACCGGGTGGTCGGGCGAGATCTCGGTGGCCCGCTCGATGTAGCCCTTCAGGGTCGGCTCGTCGTAGACGATCTCCATGCCGCGGCCGCCGAGGACGTACGACGGGCGGACCAGCACCGGGTAGCCGATCGTGTCGGCGATCCCCTTGGCCTCCTCGAAGCTGGTGGCCGTGCCGTGGTCGGGCGAGCGCAGGCCGGCCTTGGCCAGCACCGCGCCGAACAGGCCGCGGTCCTCGGCCAGGTCGATCGACTCGGGCGAGGTGCCGACGATCGGCACGCCGGCCGCCTTGAGCCGGTTGGCCAGGCCGAGCGGGGTCTGGCCGCCGAGCTGCACGATCACGCCGACCACGCCGGGGCCGCCGGCGGCCTTGCCCGAGCTGTCCTCGGCGTGGAACACCTCGAGGACGTCCTCGAAGGTGAGCGGCTCGAAGTAGAGCCGGTCGGCCGTGTCGTAGTCGGTCGACACCGTCTCCGGGTTGCAGTTGACCATGACGGTCTCGTAGTTGACCCCGCGCAGGGCCATGACGGCGTGCACGCAGGAGTAGTCGAACTCGATGCCCTGGCCGATGCGGTTCGGCCCGGAGCCCAGGATCAGCACCTTGGGCCGGTCGGAGGGCGCGACCTCGGTCTCCTCGTCGTACGTGGAGTAGTGGTACGGCGTGTTCGCCTCGAACTCGGCCGCACACGTGTCGACGGTCTTGTAGACCGGGCGCACGCCGAGCCGATGCCGCAGCGTGCGGACGCCGTCCTCGCCGGCCAGCTCGGGCCGCAGCGCGGCAAGCTGCTTGTCGGAGATTCCCGAGCGCTTGGCCGTACGGAGGAGCTCCTCGTCGAGCACCGGCGCGTCGAGGATCTCCCGGCGCAGGTCGACCAGCGCCTTGATCTCGTCGAGGAACCAGGGGTCGATACGCCCGCTGGCCTCGTGCACCTGCTCGACCGTGGCGCCCAGCCGCAGAGCGGCCTCCACGGTGTACAGCCGGCCGTCGTGCGGAATGCGCATCGCCTCGAGAGCGGCCTCGGCGGTCTCAAAAGAGGGCGACGTCCAGAAACCCGCGGCCTTGGTCTCCATCGACCGCATCGCCTTGTTCAGCGCCTCGGCGAAGTTGCGGCCGATCGACATCGCCTCGCCGACCGACTTCATCGTGGTGGTCAGCTCGGCGTCGGCACCGGGGAACTTCTCGAACGCGAACCGCGGGATCTTCACGACCACGTAGTCGAGCGCCGGCTCGAAGGCGGCCGGGGTCTTGAGCGTGATGTCGTTCGGGATCTCGTCGAGCGTGTAGCCGATGGCCAGCTTGGCCGCGATCTTGGCGATCGGGAAGCCGGTCGCCTTGGAGGCCAGCGCCGACGAGCGGGAGACGCGCGGGTTCATCTCGATCACGACGAGCCGGCCGTTGTCCGGGTTGATCGCGAACTGGATGTTGCAGCCGCCGGTGTCGACGCCGACCTCGCGCAGCACGGCGATGCCGAGGTCGCGCAGGTTCTGGTACTCCCGGTCGGTCAGCGTCATGGCCGGCGCCACGGTGACCGAGTCGCCGGTGTGCACGCCCATCGGGTCGATGTTCTCGATCGAGCAGACGACCACGACGTTGTCGTGCTTGTCGCGCATCAGCTCGAGCTCGTACTCCTTCCAGCCGAGCACGCTCTCCTCGATGAGGACCTCGTGCACCGGGGACGCGGCGAGACCGGAGCCGGCGATGCGCTCGAGGTCCTCGTCGGTGTGTGCCATGCCCGAGCCGAGGCCGCCCATGGTGAACGAGGGGCGGATGACGACCGGCAGGCCGAGCTCGGCAACGGTCGCCTTGACCTCGTCCATCGAGTGGCAGACGCGCGAGCGCGGGGTCTCGCCGCCGGCCTTGGCCACGATCTCCTTGAACAGCTGGCGGTCCTCGCCGCGGCGGATCGCGTCGACGTCGGCGCCGATCAGCTCCACGCCGTACTTCTCCAGGACGCCGCTCTCGTGCAGGGCGATCGCGGTGTTGAGCGCGGTCTGCCCGCCCAGCGTGGGCAGGATCGCGTCGGGGCGCTCCTTGGCGATGACCAGCTCGACGAACTCGGGGGTGATCGGCTCGACGTACGTGGCGTCGGCGAACTCCGGGTCGGTCATGATCGTGGCCGGGTTGGAGTTGACCAGCGAGACCCGGATGCCCTCGGCCCGCAGGACGCGGCAGGCCTGGGTGCCGGAGTAGTCGAACTCGCAGGCCTGGCCGATGACGATCGGGCCGGAGCCGATCACCATCACGTGCTTGAGATCTTCACGCTTCGGCATGTGGGTCAGCCCTTCTTTTCCACGAGCTCGACGAACCGGTCGAACAGGTAGTCGGCGTCGTGCGGGCCGGCAGCGGCCTCGGGGTGGTACTGGACGGTGAACGCGGGGACCTCGATGCCCCGCAGGCCCTCGACCACGTCGTCGTTGAGGCACACGTGCGACACCTCGACGGCGCCGAAGTCGGTGTCGATCACCTTGTTCAGCGGGGCGTCGACCGCGAAGCCGTGGTTGTGGCTGGTCACCTCGACCTTGCCGGTGGTCTTGTCGAGCACCGGCTGGTTGATGCCGCGGTGGCCGTAGCCCAGCTTGTACGTGCCGAAGCCGAGCGCCCGGCCGAGGATCTGCGAACCGAAGCAGATGCCGAACAGCGGCTTCTCGCGGCGCATGACCTCGCGGGCCAGCGCGACCGGCCCGTCCGCCGTGGCCGGGTCACCCGGGCCGGGCGAGAAGAACACCGCGTCGGGGCTGACCGCGAGCAGGTCATCGATGGTCGCGGAGGCCGGGAAGACGTGAGTGGTCACTCCGCGCGAGGCCAGGCGCCGGGTGACGTTGCGCTTGATGCCCAGGTCGAGCGCGGCCACCGTGTAGCGGTGCTCGCCAACCGAGTCGACGGTGTAGCGGGACGGTGTGGAGACCTCGGCCGAGAGGTCGGCGCCGACCATCTGCGGCTGAGCCTGGACACGCGCCAGCAGCGACTGCGGGTCGAGGTCGACCGAGGAGATGCCGACTCGCATCGCGCCGCGCGAGCGCAGGTGGCGGGTCAGGGCCCGGGTGTCGACGCCGCTGATCCCGACGATCCCCTCGGCGGCCAGGCGCTCGCCGAGGTCACCGGTGGAGCGCCAGTTGGAGGGCCGGCGGGCCGGGTCGCGCACGACATAGCCGGCGACCCAGATGCGAGAGGACTCGTCGTCCTCCTCGTTGACGCCCGTGTTGCCGATCTGCGGCGCGGTCTGAACGACGACCTGCTTGTGGTACGAGGGGTCGGTCAGCGTCTCCTGATATCCCGTCATGCCGGTCGTGAAGACGGCCTCGCCGAACGTCTCCCCGACAGCGCCGTATGCCGTACCGGAGAAGGTCCGTCCGTCTTCCAGGACCAAAATCGCTTTTGTCACTTAACAGCCTTCCCATCGAGGACCGTAGGAACTCCCCGGAGGAACGTCGCCACGATGCGACCCGGCAGGGTGGTGCCCGCGTACGGTGTGTTGCGGCTGCGGCTCGCCAGCTCGGCCGGGTCGACGACCCGGCGGGCGGACGGGTCCACCAGCGTGAGGTTGGCCGGGCTGCCGACCGCCAGGTCGGTGCCGTGGCCGGTGAGGCCCGCGATCTTGGCGGGGGTGCGGGACATGCGGTCGGCGATCAGCTCCCAACGCTCGCCCAGCACCGAGAGCACGACCGGCAGCGCCGTCTCCAGCCCCACCATGCCGGGCCGGGCGTACGCCCACTCGCACTCCTTGTCCTCCACCGCGTGCGGCGCGTGGTCGGTCGCGACCACATCGATGACACCCTCGATCAGCGCTTCGCGCAGGGCGTGCACGTCTGAGGCCGTACGCAATGGGGGGTTGACCTTGAAGACCGGGTCGTAGGACGCGGCCAGCTCGTCGGTGAGCAACAGGTGGTGCGGCGTGACCTCGGCCGTGACGCGGACGCCGCGGGCCTTGGCCTGCCGGAGCACCTCGACCGAGCCGGCGGTGGAGACGTGGCAGACGTGCAGGCGGCTGCCCACGTGCTCGGCCAGCAGCACGTCGCGGGCGATGATCGCCTCCTCGGCGACCGCGGGCCAGCCGGTGAGACCGAGGCGGGTGCTGACCTCGCCCTCGTGCATCTGGGCGCCCTCGGTGAGCCGGGGCTCCTCGGCGTGCTGGGCGATGATGCCGTCGAACGCCTTCACGTATTCCAGGGCGCGGCGCATGAGGCGCGGGTCGGCGACACAGAAGCCGTCGTCGGAGAAGATGCGCACCCCGGCGGCCGAGGTGGCCATCGCGCCCAGCTCGGCCAGCTGCTTGCCGGCCAGCCCGACGGTGACGGCGCCGATCGGCTGCACGTCGACCAGGCCGGCCTCGCGGCCCAGCCGCCAGACCTGCTCGACCACGCCCGCGGTGTCGGCCACCGGCGAGGTGTTGGCCATCGCGAAGACCGCCGTGTAGCCGCCGAGCGCGGCCGCCCGGGAGCCGGTCTCGACCGTCTCGGCGTCCTCGCGGCCCGGCTCGCGCAGGTGGGTGTGCAGGTCGACCAGGCCCGGCAGCGCGACCAGGCCGGCGGCGTCGATGATCTCCGCGTCAGGCGCCTCCGACGAGATCACGCCGTCGCGGATGAACAGGTCGGTGGGCGCCCCACCGAGTACCGAGACCCCACGAAGAACGAACGAGCTCACGCCTTGCCCCCAAGCAGCAGATAAAGGACGGCCATGCGGGCGCTGACCCCGTTGGCGACCTGTTCGACGATGGTGGATCGGGAGGAGTCGGCCACCTCGGGCGTGATCTCCATGCCCCGGTTCATCGGGCCGGGGTGCATGACGATCGCGTGCTCGGGCATCTTGCGCATGCGCGCGAGGTCGAGACCGTAGCGCCGGCTGTATTCCCGCGCGGACGGGAAGTACGAGTCCTGCATGCGCTCGGTCTGCACGCGAAGCATCATCACGACGTCCATGTCGGGCAGGACGCTATCGAGGTCGTACGACACTTTTGCCGAGGGCGACAGCGCGGCCGCGACGTCCAGCGGGATCAGCGTCGGCGGCCCGACCAGGGTCACGGAAGCGCCCAGGGTCGTGAGCAGCAGAAGGTTTGATCGCGCGACACGACTGTGAAGCACGTCACCCACGATGGCGACGTTCAGCCCGTCGAGCTTCCCGAGACGGGAGCGCATCGTGTACGCGTCCAGCAGCGCCTGGGTGGGGTGCTCGTGCGTGCCGTCGCCGGCGTTGACCACCGACCCGTCGACCCACTGGGCCAGCCGGTGCGGCGCGCCCGACGCGGGGTGCCGGATGACGACCGCGTCGGCGCCCATGGCCTGCAGGGTCAGCGCGGTGTCCTTGAGGCTCTCGCCCTTGGAGACGCTGGAGCCCTTGGCCGAGAAGTTGATGACGTCGGCCGAGAGGCGCTTGGCCGCCGCCTCGAACGAGATGCGGGTGCGTGTCGAGTCCTCGTAGAAGAGGTTGACCACGGTGCGGCCGCGCAGCGTCGGCAGTTTCTTGACCTCGCGGCCGGCCAGGGCGGCCATCTCGCCCGCGGTGTCCAGGATCAGGGTGGCGGTGGCCGCGTCGAGATCGGCGGCCGAACGGAGATGCTTGATCACTTCTCACTCCCCGTCAGTCGTACCTCGTCGAGCCCGTCCGTCTCGGTCAGTGAGACGCGGACGCTCTCCGAGAGCGCGGTCGGAATGTTCTTGCCGACGTAGTCGGCGCGGATCGGCAGCTGCCGGTGGCCCCGGTCGACCAGCACCGCGAGCTGCACCGAGCTGGGGCGGCCCTCGTCGTTCAGGGCGTCCAGGGCGGCGCGGACCGTGCGGCCGCTGAACAGCACGTCGTCGACGAGGATGACCCGCAGGCCGTCGATGCCGCCGCCGGGCAGCTCGGTCTTGCCGAGCGCGCGGGTGGCGTGCAGCCGCAGGTCGTCGCGGTAGAGGGTGATGTCGAGCGATCCGACGGGCACGTCGATGCCCTCGAACGCGTGAATGCGGGCGGCCAGGCGGTGGGCCAGCGGCACGCCGCGGGTGGGAATCCCGAGAAGAACGGTGCCGGTGGCGCCGGACGTCTTCTCCAGGATCTGATGAGCGACACGGTCGACGACCCGGTGCAGGTCGGACGCGCTCAAAATGATCTTGCTGGGCGTGTCGGCACGTGGCTGCGCCACGGCGGACCTCCTTCCCCGCCTCACGGGACGGGTCGTTAAAGGAAGTTCATGGTGGCCCCCGGAGGGGGTCACCGAACGGGCTGACGCTACGTTACCAGTGCGCGCGGCGATGACCATGGTGACGTGGCTGACGGTCACATCAGACGGACTAATCAGACAGATCTACCGTGGGCCACACGACTCATCGGTAACCGACACTTGACCGGAAGTCGCAAACTCCGTACCGTCACGCTGCGTAGCGATCGCGGAGGAAGAACCCTCCGCGGCATGCACAGTGGGAGTGTTCCGAATGCCGTCTGAGTACGCCAAGTCGTTGGGCGCCCGCCTGCGTTCCATCCGCCAGCAGCAGGGCCTGTCCCTGCAGGGCGTGGAGGAGAAGTCGAACGGCCGCTGGAAGGCCGTCGTGGTGGGATCGTACGAGCGTGGCGACCGCGCGGTCACCGTCTCGCGTCTCGCCGAGCTGGCCGACTTCTACCGCGTTCCCGTGTCGGAGCTGCTGCCCGACGGCAGCGGTGTCCGCCTCGAGGCCACCAACAAGATCGTGTTGGACCTCGAGAAGCTGTACGACACCACCGGCGAGGACCTCGCCTACGTCGCGCGGTACGCCCGTGCGATCCAGCAGCAGCGCGGCGACTACAACGGCCGCGTCCTCTCCATCCGCGCCGACGACCTGCGGGCGCTCGCCATCGTCTACGACATCTCCCCCTCGGGCCTCATCGAGCGCCTCACCGAGCAGGGCGTTCTCGTGGCCGACCCGCGCGCCTTCTTCGCCAGCTGATTTTCGCCAACTGAAACGTTCCGGCCTCCGCCGAGGCCGAGTTTCCCCACCAGGCGAAACACAACGCCGATCTCCCCATCGGCCACATCCCCCTTCCCCCATCGACTCGCCGCCGGCCAGGCCCCCCGCCTCCCGC
Organism: Paractinoplanes atraurantiacus; assembly: GCF_900215205.1. Lineage (GTDB taxonomy): Bacteria > Actinomycetota > Actinomycetes > Mycobacteriales > Micromonosporaceae > Actinoplanes > Actinoplanes atraurantiacus. The sequence goes on along the minus strand of NZ_OBDY01000017.1, from coordinate 88,379 downwards.
CGGCCCCGGGTCCACACACGCTGAAAAGCCCGCGTCCTGTCACGCGGGCTTTTTCGCGCCCTTCAACCGCAGAGGTACGCCTCGCCGGCTCCCCCAACCGCAGAAAACGCCGCCCCGGAGGCGCCACGCGACCGCCTGCCACGCGGGGCCATAGCGCGTCTTTCGCGCGAGGAGATCGCAAGGGCACGTGATCGGCTGCTCACCGTGGGTGTCAAACCGCCGCAAAGCTGGTCACGCCACGTGGTGATCGCCACGCGGAGTGATGTCGACCGGTTTGATCAAGCCAGTAGATCGAGGAATCAGGGCAGCGAAAAGCCCCGAGCTCCTTCAGAGCTCGGGGCCGGAAAGCGCTCAGCGCGTGGCGAACTCGGCGATGCGGCCGAGGATGCCGTTGAGGAAGCGCGGGCTGTCGTCGGTGGACATCGTCTTGGCCAGCTCGACCGCCTCGGAGATCGCGACCGGGTCGTCGATCTCGGGGACGAAGAGCAGCTCGTAGACGGCGATCCGGGCCAGGTTGCGGTCGACGACCGGCATGCGCTCGAGGGTCCAGCCCTCGGCGTAGCTGGCGATCAGCTCGTCGATCCGGTCGAGGTGCTCGGCCACACCCTCGACCAGGCCGATCGAGTATTCCAGGTGGTCCGGGTGGGGCTTGGCGATGCGCTCGAGGTAGGTCGCGAGGACCTCCCGCGGCGGGAGATCGCGCAGATCGGCCTCGTAGAGCACGTCCAGGGCCCGCTTGCGGGCCTTGCGACGAGCCGGCGTCTGCGTCGAGCGAGGGGCATCAGCCATGATCAGGAACGACCGAGGTAACGGCCGTCGCGGGTGTCGACCTTGATCTTCTCGCCGGTGGTGATGAACAGCGGAACGTTCACCGTGGCGCCGGTCTCGACCGTCGCCGGCTTGGTGCCGCCGGTCGAGCGGTCGCCCTGCAGGCCCGGCTCGGTGTAGGTGACCTCGAGGAACACGCTGGTCGGCAGCTCGATGTAGAGCGGCACGCCCTCGTGCGTCGCGACCGTCGCCTCGGCCTCGGGGAGCAGGTAGTTGGCGTTCTCGCCGACCGTGGCGCCGGCCACGGTGATCTGCTCGTAGGTGTCGAGGTCCATGAAGACGAAGTCTTCGCCGTCCTGGTAGAGGTACTGCATCGTGCGCTTGTCGACCGTGGCGGTCTCGACCTTGGTGCCGGCGTTGAACGTCTTGTCGACCACCTTGCCGGACAGCACGTTCTTCAGCGTGGTGCGCACGAACGCCCCACCCTTACCCGGCTTGACGTGCTGGAACTCCACCACGGACCAGAGGCCGCCGTCGAGGTTGAGCACCAGGCCGTTCTTCAGGTCGTTCGTGGAAGCCATGCCCTGCCTTGATTTCTATGGAAGCTGTCGGTGACCGACCGAGTTTACCGGCGGACGCGTCTAACCTGCGAATCGGGCCAGGTGCTCGAGCGCGAGCCGGTAACCATCGACACCCAGACCCGCCACGACTCCGGTGGCGACGGCCGAGATGACCGAATGATGCCTGAATTCCTCGCGTGTATGAATGTTCGAGATGTGCACCTCGACGAGCCGCCCGCCCAGCTGGGCCGCCGCGTCCCGGACCGCGATGTTGTAGTGCGACCACCCGGCCGGGTTGAGCACCACGTCGGCGCCCTCGTCGGCCGCCTGGTGCAGCCAGCGGATCATCTCGAACTCGGCGTCGGTCTGGCGCACCTCCACCCGCACGCCGAGCCGCTCGGCGGTCTCCAGGCAGAGCTTCTCGAGATCGGGGTACGTCGTGTGGCCGTACACCGAAGGCTCTCTTGTGCCCAGCCGTCCCAGATTGGGCCCGTTCAGCACGTAGATCATCGCGCCACCTCCGCGTACGCCCGCTCGAGCAGGCTCTCGTCCGGACCGCTCAGGATGCCCGGCTGGGCCAGGCCGTCGAGCACCACGAACCGCAGCGTGGCGGCCCGCGTCTTCTTGTCGACCCGCATGGCGCTCAGCAGCTCGGGCCACGCGTCCGCCGCGTACGAGGTCGGCAGCCCGACCCTCTCCAGCGCCGCCCGGTGCCGCCGCGCGGTCTCGTCGTCGAGACGCCCGGCCAGCCGGGCGAGCTCGGCCGCGAAGATCAGGCCGACCGCCACCGCGTGCCCGTGCTTCCAGGTGTACCGCTCGCGCTTCTCGATCGCGTGCCCGAGCGTGTGCCCGTAGTTGAGGATCTCGCGCAGCCCCGACTCCTTGAGGTCGACGCCGACGACCTCGGCCTTGACCCGGATGGCCCGCTCGACCAGCTCCCGCAGCACGTCGTCGCCGAGATCGCCCTTCTCGATCAGGTCGAGGATGGCCGGGTCGGCGATGAAGCCGCACTTGATCACCTCGGCCAGCCCGGCCGTCAGGTCGTCGGCGGGCAGCGTGGCCAGCGAGTCGAGATCGCACAGCACGCCGGCCGGCGGGTGGAACGCGCCGACCAGGTTCTTGCCGGCCGCGATGTTGACGCCGGTCTTGCCGCCCACGGCCGCGTCGACCATGCCGAGCAACGACGTCGAGCACGGCACCCACGGCACCCCGCGCAGCCAGCTCGCGGCCACGAAGCCGGCCAGGTCGGTGACCGCTCCCCCACCGACGCCGATCACCACGTCGGTGCGGGTGAAGTTGTTGGCGCCGAGCTCGTCCCAGCATCGCGCCGCGACCTCGACGGTCTTGCCCGCCTCGGCGTCGGGCACCTCGATGAGCAGCGTTTTCACACCCGTCGCGGCGGCGATCAGCTCCGCCCGCGCGCGCAGCGGGGCCGAGAAGAGGACCGCGGCCCGCGCGGCCCCGCCGATCAGCGACGGCAGCTCGCCCGACAGCTCCCGGCCGACAAGCACCTCGTACGGACGGTCACCGGCCACCTGAATTCGTGTCACCACGGCGCAAACCCTAGACCCGTGCCGCGTGGGGGACGCACCCCATGGCGCCCGTTCCACCACCCGGAATGGGGTTATATCTTTCTACCCCCAGACGGGTTACACATGAGCCATGCCGAAAATCAACGTGTACCTGCCCGACGATCTCGCCGACGCCGTCCGCGAGAGCGGCATCCCCGTCTCGGCGATCTGCCAGCGCGCCCTCGAACAGGCCGTCCAGCGGGTCGCCGCCATCCGCGACGCCACCGCCCACGACCTCGACCCGGCCGCCCTGGCCGAGCGCCTCCCCAGCTTCACCGCCCGCCTGGTCACCGTCCTGGGGCTGGCGGCCCAGCGCGGGGAGCCCGTGACCAGCGGCGCCCTGCTGCACGGCATCCTGGCCGAGGGCGACAACCTGGCCTTGCAGATCCTCACCGCGATGGACATCCCGCCCACCACGCTGACCGCGCCCACCACGGCCGAGCCGACCAGCGACGCCACCGGCCCGCGCTTCAGCCGGTCGGCCGCCATCGCCCTGGAACTGGCCGTCGGCGAGGCGATCGGCCTCGGCCACAACTACGTCGGCTGCGAGCACCTGCTCATCGCCCTGGCCGCCGAGCCCGACGGCGCCGCCGGCGAGACCCTGCGCGCCCGCGGCGCCGACGCCCGGGCCACCCGCCGCGCGGTCAGCGCGGCCCTCGCCGGATACGCCCACCTGCGCGCGAACAACGCTCGCCCGAGCGAGACGCTGGCCGCGGTGCTCGCTCCTCTGATCGAACGCATCGAACGCTTGGAAAGTCGCGTGGGCTGAGTACAGTCCGCCACGTGACGGGAGTCGAGACCGCACTGCTCAATGTGGGCCGTGCCGTCGTCACGCCCCTGTTCACGCGCTGGCTGAGCGGCCGGCGGCAGACCCGCGAGCGCACCCTGCCGCTGGCCGACCTGCTCCAGCAGACCGCGAAGGACGAGTTCACCCGACGCCGCGGCGAGCGCCAGATCGAGGCGGTCGTCGACGAGGTCGCCGAACGGCTCGGACCGCTGGTCACGACCCGTTTCGCCGCGCTGCCGCCGCACGAGGCCGTCGCCGCCCTGGACGCCGTCGCCGACACGTTCCGCCGGGCCGATCTCACCGACGACGCGCTCTTCGCGACCGACCTCGACCCCGTACGCCTCGCCGCCCACCTGCGGCGGAGCGCGCCGCCGGCCGGCCTCTCCGAGCTCGGTCAGCGGCTGTACGACGTCGCGCTCGACGATTGCAGCCGCTGCTTCACCCAGTTCGTCGTGCGGACGGCCCCGTTCGGCCACCGCGCCGCCGTCGAGACGCTGTCCCGGCTGACCGAGCTCACCCGGACGATGTCGGAGGCCCTGCGCCATCTCGCGGTGGGCGGTCCGGTTCCGGCCGACTTCCTTCGCTCTTACGCCGATGTGCTGACCGCCAAACTCAACGTCCTCGAGCTCGTCGGCGTCGAGACCCAGTTCCGCCCCCGCACCACACTGAGCGTCGCCTACATCAGCCTCGCCGTCACCGGCGACCGCCCCACCGGCAAGCCCCACTGGGAGCCGGCCCTGCTGCGGCACTCCCGCCCCGACAACACCGGCGCCGAGCGCGTTGAACAGGCCCTGGCCAAACGCCGGCGCACCCTGATCCGCGGCGAGGCCGGCGCCGGCAAGTCCACACTCCTGCGCTGGCTGGCCGTGACCGCCGCCCGCGGCGGCTTCACCGGCCCGCTCACCGACTGGAACGGCCGCGTCCCGTTCCTGATCAAGTTGCGGAGCTGGCCGTCGGCCCTCCCCGCGCCCGAGCAGTTCCTGACCGGTGTGGCCGATCCGATCGCCGGCACGATGCCGCCGGGCTGGGCGCACCGGCAGCTCGCCGAGGGCCGCGCCCTGCTGCTGATCGACGGCGTCGACGAACTGCCGGCCGACCGCCGCCCCCGGGTGCGCACCTGGCTGCGGGACCTGCTCGACACGTACCCCCCATCAATCGTCGTCGTCACCTCACGGCCGCCCGCCGCTCACGATTCAAGGGTGGCGGTGGGGCGGTTGGACGGGTTCGACTCCCTCACCTTGGAACGGCTCTCCCCGGCCGACGTCCGCGCCCTGATCGGCCAGTGGCACCGGGCCGCCCGTGACTCGCCGTCCCTGCCGTGCCCGCCGGCCGAGCTGCCCCGGTACGAGCGGTCGCTGCTGACCCGGCTGGCCGCCAACCGCCACCTCTACCGTCTGGCCGGCAACCCGCTGCTGGCCGCCATGCTGTGCGCCCTCAACCTCGACCGTGAGGCCCACCTGCCACCCGATCGGATGGGCGTCTATCAGGCCGCGGTCGACATGCTGCTGCACCGCCGGGACACCGAGCGCGGCGTGCCGTCCGCCCTGCCCGACATGACCGCCCGCGAGCGCCTCCAACTTCTCCAGGACCTGGCCTGGCGGTTGTCTCTCAACAACAGATCCGAGCTTTCCCGTACGGAGGCGGAGGCGTACCTGGCCCGGCGGCTCGCCGCCATGCCGCGCGTGCACGCCGAGCCCGGCCCGGTCCTCGATCACCTGATCGAGCGCAGCGGCGTGCTCCGGGAGCCGGCCGGCGGCCGGGTCGACTTCGTCCACCGCACCTTCGGCGAATATCTGGCCGCCCACGAGGCGGCCGAGCAGAACATGGGCGGCATGCTGGCCGGCCAGGCTCACCTCGACACGTGGCGCGAGATCATCGTGATGGCGGCCGGGCACGGCAACGCGCCCATGCGCACCGAGCTGATCGAGGGCCTGCTGCGCCGGGCCGACACCGAGCCGCGTTATCGGCGGGCCCTGATCCTGCTGGCCACGGCCTGCCTGGAGACGATGCCCGCGCTGGAGCCGCCCAGCCTGATCGGGGAGATCCTCGGCCGCCTCGACACCCTGCTGCCGCCGCGCCGCGAGTCGGAGGCCCGCTCACTGGCGATGATCGGCGAGCCGATCCTTTCGCGATTGCCCCGCTGTCTGGACGGACTCACCGAGTCGCAGGCGGCCGCCGTCATCGACACGGTGACCTTGGTCAACAGCCCGGCCGCGCTCTCGATGCTGGCCGGCTACGCCGCCGACCCGCGCCCGAAGGTGCAGACGCTCCTGATCGACGCCTGGCGCGCCTTCGACCCCGCCGAGTACGCGACCCGGGTGCTGGCCGAGGCGCCCCTCGACGACGGCAGCGTCACCATCACCGAGCCCACGCTGCTCGGCGCCACCCGGCATCTGCGCCACCTGCGCACCCTCCGGGCCCGGTTCGACCGCCCGGTCGACGTGGCCGACCTCGCGCCCGCGCCCGCCCTCACCGACCTGTTCCTGGTCGGCCGCGGCCACCGCAACCTGCATCTCCTCGACCGTTATCCCGGCCTGCGCGAGCTGCACCTGTGGAACGGCGACGCGGTCACCCGCCGAGATGTGGAGGGTCTGGCCGGCTTGCGGACGTTCGCCGTCTCGGACGGCGCGGCCCTGCACCCGGACGCGGTCGCCGCGGTCGCCGGCCTGACCGGGCTGCGCAGCCTGCACGTCCGGCTCGGACCGGAGCCGGCCGACGTCTCCGCCCTCACCACGATGCCCGCGCTGGAGGAGCTGGGCCTCGAAGGGGCGCCGATCGCGGACTTCGGACCGCCGAGCGCCCTGGGCCATCTCGAACTCGGCCACGGCACCCTGACCGCCGACGACCCGGCCCGGCTCGCCGAGGCCTTCCCGCGGCTGCGGGTGCTGACCCTCTCCGGCGCCGAGTGGACCGACATCGCCTTCGCCGGTGACCTGCCGCAGGTCGAATACCTGGTGCTCCGCGACCCCACGTCGCCGGCGCTGCAGACGCTGCGGCCGCCGCCGCGCCTGCGCATGCTGTGGCTGAGCATGGACGACGCTGTGGATCTGACCCCGGTCGTACGTCTGAGTCAGCTCACCGAGATCGGCATCTGGCTCCCGACGGGCCGCACGATCGACCTGTCGCCGTTCCTCGACTGGCACGGCGGCCCGCTGGAGATCGCCTTCTCCAAACGCAACCGGATCACCGGCCGGAAGGGCCTGCCCCCGGCCGTGCGGATCAGGCTGCCCTGAGCAGCCCCGCCACCTCGGCCGCGATCTCGTGCGGCTCACGGCCGTCGGTCGGCACCGTGTGGGTGGCGACCTCGGCGTACAACGGACGCCTTTGATCGAGAAGGAACTTGAGCGTCGCCCGCGGGTTCAGGTTGAGCAGCGGGCGCCCCGCGCCCAGGCCGACCCGCTTGACCGCGTCGCTCAGCTCGACCGACAGGTAGACCACAGTGTGCTCGGTGAGCAGCTTGCGCGTGCCGTCGTGCAGGACGGCACCGCCGCCGAGCGCCAGCACCCCGTCGAAGCTCCCCAGCGTCTCGGCGATGACCTGGCGCTCCAGCGCGCGGAACGCCTCCTCACCGTCGTCGATGAAGATCTCCGGGATGGGCTTGCCGGCCCGCTCCTCGATGATCGTGTCGGCGTCGGCGAACTCCGTCTCCAACAGCGCCGCCACGGCGGCGCCGATGGTCGACTTGCCGGCGCCCGGCGCGCCCACGAACACGGCCCGCGGCGCCATCAGCGGATGACCAGGCTTTCCAGGTAGCTGGCCAGGTTGCGGCGGATCTCGGCCACCGAGTCGCCACCGAACTTCTCGACGGCGGCCTCGGCCAGCGTCAGCGCCACCATGGCCTCGGCGACCACACCGCCGGCCGGCACGGCACAGACGTCGGACCGCTGGTTGATGGCGGTGGCCGGCTCTCCGGTGACCACGTCGACCGTCTGCAGCGCCCGGTTGAGCGACGAGATCGGCTTGAGCGCGGCCCGCACCCGCAGCGGCTCGCCGTTGGTGATGCCGCCCTCGAGCCCACCGGCCCGGTCGGTCACCCGGCGCACCCCGTCCGCAGTCGGGATGATCTCGTCGTGGGCGACGGAACCACGCGACCGGGCCTGCGTGAACCCGTCGCCGATCTCCACACCCTTGACGGACTGGATCGACATGAGCGCGGCCGCGAGACGGGCGTCGAGCTTGCGGTCCCACTGCACATGGGTGCCCAGGCCCGGCGGCACACCGTAGGCCAGCACCTCGACGATGCCGCCGAGCGTGTCCGCGTCCTTCTTGGCCGCGTCGACCTCGGCCACCATGCGCGCGCTGGCCTCGGGGTCGAGGCAGCGCAGCGGATCGGCGTCGATGCGGCCGGCGTCCTCCGGCGTCGGGATGAGCCCGACCTTGGCCGCCACCGACCCGAGCTCGATCACATGCGACACGATCTCGATGCCCAGAGCCTGCTTGATCAGCGCCTTGGCCACGACACCGACGGCCACGCGGGCCGCGGTCTCGCGGGCACTGGCCCGCTCGAGAATCGGCCGGGCATCGGTGTGCCCGTACTTCTGCATACCGGCGAGATCGGCGTGCCCCGGCCGGGGCCGCGTCAAAGGAGCGTTCCGGGCCTGCGAGGCCAACTCCTCCGGGTCGACCGGGTCGGCCGCCATGACGGTCTGCCACTTGGGCCACTCGGAGTTACCGACCCGGATGGCCACCGGCGAACCGAGCGTCAGCCCATGCCGGATGCCACCGATGATCTCGATCTCATCCTGCTCGAACTGCATCCGGGCGCCACGCCCGTAACCCAGACGCCGGCGCGCGAGATCGCGCCCGATCTCCGCACTCGTCACTTCCACCCCGGCCGGAACGCCTTCGAGAAGCGCAACGAGCGCCGGTCCATGCGATTCACCTGCGGTAAGCCAGCGCAACACCCCAGAATTCTCCCACGCCCCGCCGCGCCCTCCCGGCGCACCCACCCGCGTCCCGCCAGCCGGACTGCCCAGACCCCTCAACCATGGCGCGCCCGCCCCCAACCGGAACGCCGCAGACCGCTCCTCACCAGCCCGCACGCCCGCCCCAACGGCCCACGGCCGGCCCTTTGGTTCAACGGTCCGCTTCCTTCTTGCGCGGCCGGCACCCGCGGAGGGCCTCTCACGGCAACTCAGCACGGACCAGCCCCATCGGTCTGCGCCTCCGGCCGCCGTCAGCTCCGCCCCTGCGAACCGGGCTCCACGGTCCGCACTCCCCCACCCCTCCAACGCGAACGGGGCTCGACGTTCCACGCTTCCCCAAGCCGCAGCAGCCTCCGCCCCTTCCAGCACAAACCGAGCTCCACGGTCCGCGCTCCCGCCACAGCCGCCTCGCTCCTTCCGGCACAGACCGGGCGCACGGTCCGGCTCCCACTCCGCCTCTTCCGGCGCACAGAGCAGGCTCGACGGTGCGGGTTCCCCAGCCGCGGCCGCCCCTTCCGGCACAGCGGCCTCGACGGTCCGCGTTCCCCGGCCGCGCCCCTCCGGCGCGAAATACGCCAAATCGCCCGGGTGCTCCACTCCCGCCCCCGCCAGCGCGGACCGTGCCCAACCACCCGCGTCACCACCGCCGCCCTTGCCGCGCAGAACTGGCCCAACTGCCCGCGTCCCCAACTCCCGGCCCTTCCAGCGCGGACCGAGCCGAACCGCCGCGTCACCACCGCCGCCCTTGCCGCGCAGAACTGGCCCAACTGCCCGCGTCCCCAACTCCCGGCCCTTCCAGCGCGGACCGAACCCAACCGCTCGCGTCCCCGCCGCCACGCCTTCCAGCGCGGACCGAACCCAACCGCCGGGTCCCCCCGCTTCGCCCCCTCCACCGCAGACCGAGCCCAACCGCGCCGGGTCTCCCGCTCCGCCCCAGCCGAGAGCAACCGCCCACCTGGCCCACGCCGCCCCCGGACCGAGCCAACCGCCCGGGTGCCCCAGTCCGCCCCTTTCAGCGCGGAATGGCCTCAACCATCCGCGTCTACTTTGTCCGCCCTTTCAGCGCGAAATAGGACCAACCATCCGTTTTCCTTCGGGCGTGGCGGGTGCCTTTCCATGGGACGCGGTAGGGGTCGACTCGGGCTTGGACGATGAGATGGAAGGACCGGGCGAGGTGACGGTTGATGGGGTTTCCGGTGGCGAGGTGGGCGATGCGGATCCGCTCGCCGAGGCCGGGGCGGTCGGTGAAGCGGGGATGGCGGTAGAGGTCGGCGAAGCGGGGATCGTCGAGGAAGCGGGTGAAGCCGGTGAGGCGGGGACTGCCGGTGAGGCCGGCGGTGCGGGGTCTGGGTTTGCCGGCCTGAGCAGGGCGAAGGCGACGATCGATACCGCGGCGGCGGCGATTCCGGCGGTCAGGGGCAGCCACCAGCGGGCGGCCGCTGATCGGTGGCGGGACGGAGCCGGGGTGGGGCGCAGGTCCTGGGTTGTCACGGCGGCGGCTCGGGCGGACAGGGCCTCGCGGAGGCGCCGTTCCAGGTCGGCTTCGGTCATCTCTCCTCCAGCTGGGCTCGGAGCAGGGTCAGCGCGCGGTGTGCGGTCGACTTGACGGTGCCCGTGGTGATTCGCAGGGTGCCGGCGATCTCCCGTTCGGAGAGGCCGGACCAGTAGCGCAGGACGATGACCTGGCGCTGGCGGATGGTGAGCCGGCTCAAGGCCCGGATCACGTCGCCGTCGGCCGTTCCGAGCAGGGCCTCGTCCTCGGCGGCGGGGGCCGGGGCCGGGCGTGGCGGCAGGTAGGCCCGGGCGATGCGGCGGCGGCGCAGGGCCGATCTGGCCGCGTTCATGACGGCGGAGACGAGGTACGCCTCCGGGTCGGTGACGGCGTCCAGGCCGGTGCCGTGACGGCGGTACAGGCGGGTGAAGACGTCCTGGACGATGTCCTCGGCCGTGTGCAGGTCGTCGACCATGAGCACGGCCAGCCGGACCAGCGGCAGGCGGCGCTCCCGATACAGATCGTCGATCGCGGGCGCGGCGGGCGCCGCCACCACCGGGCCGGCGGCGGCCCCTCGCCGCCAGCGCAGCAGCGACCTGGGCATCGGCAGCACGAAGATCACAAAGGGCCTCGCGGTGTGGGTAGGTGGGGCGGGCGGACCGGTCGCGCGCCGGCCGACGAGGCCGGCGCGCGAGACCTCAGGAAGCGGCCCGGGCCGGCTTCCGTCCCGTTGCGGCAGGAGCCGGTGCGGTGGAGACCGGCCCCGCGGCGGGCTTCCACCCGGACTCGGACGAAGTCGCCTTCGCGGTGGTTTTCTGGCCGGACGCGGGCGAAGCCGGCACAGCAGTGGGCTTCCGGCCCGACGCGGGCGAAGCCGGCACTGCGGTGGTCGCCTTTTCCGGGGTCGGCGCAACGGTCGCCTTTGCGGAAGCCGAGAGGGCGGGCGCAGCGGTCGCCTTCGTGGAGGCTGAGGGGGCCGGCGCAGCGGTCGCCTTTCCGGCGGAGGCCGAGGTCGTCGGCCCGGGGGCGGACGCGGAGGGGGCCGGTCCCGCCGGTGAGGTCGCGGCGGTCGGTGATGTCGTCGGGGCCGGGGCGGGGGTCGCGTCGTCGGCGAAGGCCGCGGCGGCGGCCACCCCGCCGATGGCGACGACGGCCACGGCTCCGGCGGCGACCGCGAAGGCCCGGGTGGATCTGCGCATCTCAAGCTCCAGCACTGTCAGTCGGTGCACTGTCGCCTGGGAGGACGCGCGAGCCGGGAAAAGGTTGGCGGTTTCACTGTGACCTGCGGCACATGAGCCGTCAGCGGGCCGCCGCGGCCGTGAAAAGCGCCTCCCGCATAGCGGTCTCGGGCGCCGGCGAGACCTTTGTGAACTGCGTGAACTGCGAGTACGCCTGGGCCAGCAGCAGGTCGAGCCCCGAGATCACCGCGAGGCCGCGGGCCACGGCCGAAGCCGCCAGCGGGGTCGGCCACGGGTCGTAGATCGCGTCGAACAGCACCGTGCCCGGCCGCCACTCCGCCTCGATCGCCAAATGGTCGGCCGCGCCCTTGGGGACCGTCGAGATCACCGCGTCCGCCGTCAAGGCCGCCGCCGCGTCCTCCCAGGCGCGCCCCACCAGCCGTACACCCAAAGCCTCCGCCGCGGGCGCCAGCTCGAGCTGTGCCGAAGACCGCCGGGTCACCACCGCCACCTCGGGCACCCCCAGCGACGCCGCCGCCGCGAGCGCCGCCCGGGCCGTGCCTCCGCCGCCGAGCACCGTCAGCGACCGCGGGGCCACGGCCCCCGCCTCACGGAGCACCCGGATCATGCCGGTCGCGTCGGTGTTGTCCGCGTACCAGGAGCCGTCCTCACGCCGTACGAGAGTGTTTGCCGCACCCGTCGCCACCGCGAGCGGCGACGCCTCCGCCGCCAGGCGAAGCGCTGTCTCCTTCAGCGGCATGGTCAGCGACAGGCCCGCCCACTCCGGACCGAGGGAGTCGACGAGCTCGGGCAGCCCGAGCTCGTCGACCTCGAACGACGTGTACCGCCAGTTCGTCAGGCCGGCCGCCTGGAAGCCCGCCGTGTGGATGACCGGCGAGAGCGAATGGGCGATCGGCTTGCCGCAGACGGCGGCCCGGCGTGGTCGTTGCACGGCTAAAGACCCTAGAGGACGCCGGCCTTCTTGGCCTTGTCGATGTTCTTCTGGTGCTCGGCGTACGTCTTCGCGAAGGCCGAATGGCCCTGCTTGTCGATCGCCACGAAGAAGAAATAGTCGCCCTTCGGCGGATTCAGCGCCGCCTCCATGGCCGCCTTGCCCGGGTTGTTGATCGGCGTCGGGGTCAGGCCCTTCTTGCCGTGCAGGCGGTACGGGTTCTTCGGGTCGTTCAGCTCGGCGGTCGTCATCTTGCCGGACGGCTTCGTCGGCCGGCCGGTGAGCTGGTAGTAGTAGTTGATGCCGACGTCGAACTCGAGGCAGCCGCAGGCGATCTCGGGTGTGCCGACGTAAAGGCGGTTGTACGCGACACGCGCGACCTTGCCCAGGTCGTCCTTGTTGCCCGCCTCGGCCTGCGCGAGCGACGCCACGGTCAGCACCTCGTTCGGTGTCAGGTTGCGGGCGCTCTGCGACTTGTCGACGAAGCCCGTCTCCTCGGCCACCGTGTTGAAGTGGCTGACCATCGTCGTCAGCATGTCAGCGGCCGACGCCTTGGGGTCGAACTCGTACGTGTCGGGGAACAGGAAGCCCTCGATCGACTTCGTCGCCTTCACGTTGTTGCTGCGGTTGAACCAGAAGTCCTGCACGCCGAGCGCTTCGGGATCCTTGGCGGCCGCCTTGAAATCGTCGACCTTTTTGCCGGTCGCCTTGGCCAGGATGTCGTACACCTGGTTGGCGGTCTTGCCCTCGGGGATGGTGACGCCCTTGGAGACGCGCGATTTGGGGTCGAGCAGCAGGGTGACGGCGTTCTCGGCCGACATCTGCTTCTTCATGTTGTACGTGCCCGACTGGATGTTCTTGCCCTTGGGGTTCGCGTCCGCCGCGTTCACGAAGGCCTTGGTGCTCTTGACGACGTCCTTGTCGACCAGGACGTTGCCGATGTCGGTGAGCGTCGAGTTCTTGGCGATGTCGATCTGCACGGCCGCGCCGCCGGCGCCGTCGTAGTCGGCGGCGACGAAGAAGTCCTTGACCTTGGTGTAGCCGAACCAGACGCCGCCACCGAGGACGGCGAGCAGGACGAAGGCCATCAAAAAGGCGACACCGGACTTACCGCCGCTTTTCTTCCCGCCTCGAGAGCCCCGGCGATGTCGGGGTCTCCCTTTTTCGGCGTTCTCGTCGAACGCGAGGTCCAGCTCGTCGATCATCTCTGCCTCCGCTGAGCTTCCAGCCAGCCCTGCAGGATCTCCACCGCGGCCGCCTGGTCGACGACTGCCCGCTGCCGTTTGCCGCGTACGCCTCGCTCGGCGAGCCTGCGGGTCGCGACCACGGTCGACATCCTCTCGTCCGCCAGGACGACCGGCACACTACCGACCGCCTCCACCAGTCGCCCAGCGTACGCACGAATGTCGATGGCGGCAGGTCCCTCGGCCCCGTTCAGGCGAACCGGGAGCCCCACCACGATCTGCACCACCTCGTGTTCCCCCACGAGACGGACAAGCTCAGCAATGTCAGCGGGCACGGCATCGTCTGCCGCGCCCATGTCACGGGGCACCGTGACCAGGGGGGTGGCCAGGATCCCGTCAGGGTCGCTGATCGCGACCCCGACGCGCACCTTACCGACATCGACGCCCAGCCGCCTACCCCGCGACAGTGCGCTCACCTGACCACTCCCCGTATTTGTCGACTACGAAGCGGTGTCACCCACCGCCTTTTCCACGGCCGCGAGCAGCGCCGGAACCTGGTCGGCCGGGAGACCGCCACCCTGCGCGAGGTCGGCGTTTCCGCCACCCCGGCCGGACAGGGCGCCCTTGACCAGATCCGCCGCCGACAGGCCACGGCCCTTGGCCGCGCTGTTCAGCGCCACGATCAGCGACGCCTTGCCGTTCGACCGGGCCGCCACCGCGACGACCGCGGGACGAGCCGCGTCGATCTTGCCGCGGATCTCCTGAGCCAGCGTACGCACGTCGTTGCCGGCCGCGCCCTCGGGAGCCTCCGTGCCGACGTACGCCACACCGCGCAGGTCCTTGGCCTGCGACGCGAGCGTCGAAGCACCGCCCAGCACCATCTGCGCCCGCAGCTTCTCGAGCTCCTTCTCGGCGTCGCGCAGCGCCGTCACGGTCTGCTCGACCCGGTCGGCGACCTGGTCGCCGGGCACCCGGAACAGCTCCGCGAGCCGCGAGACCAGCAGGTGCTCCTTGGCCAGGAAGCCGAACGCGTCGATGCCGACGAGCGCCTCCACCCGGCGTACACCGGAACCGATCGACTGCTCGTTGAGGATCTTCACCAGGCCCAGCTGGCCCGAGCGGTCGACGTGCGTGCCACCACAGAGCTCACGCGCATAGTCGCCCACTTCAACCACACGGACCTCATCGCCGTACTTCTCACCGAACAGCGCCATCGCGCCCAGCCGGCGCGCTTCCTCCTGTGAGGTGAGGAACCAGTGGACCTCGAGGTCACGCAGCAGCACCTCGTTGACCTGCTGCTCGACGTCGTGCAGCACCGCGGGCGAGACGGCCCCGGGCGTGTTGAAGTCGAAGCGCAGCCGGCCTGGCGCGTTCAGCGAACCGGCCTGGGTCGCCGACTCGCCGAGGAACGCCCGCATGGTCTGGTGGACCAGGTGGGTCGCGGTGTGCGAGCGCGAGATCGCCTTGCGGCGGGTCACGTCGATCTCGGCGAAACCCGTCTCGCCCGTACGGACCTCGCCCTGGATGATCCTGGCCTTGTGCACGATGAGGCCGGGGATGGGCTGCTGCACGTCGACGACCTCGACCCGCCCGCCGCCGACGTTGATGATGCCGGTGTCGGCCTGCTGGCCACCGCCCTCGGCGTAGAACGGGGTCGTGTCGAGGACCAGCTCGACGAACTCACCCTCGCCGGCCACCTCGACCGAGCCGCCGCCACCGATGATCGAGCGGACCCGCGACTCGCGGGAGACCTCCTGATATCCCGTGAACTCGACCGGGCCGCCGGCGTCGAGCGCGTTGCGGTACGCCGACAGGTCGGCGTGGCCGGTCTTGCGCGCCGCCGCGTCCGCCTTCGCGCGGGCCCGCTGGTCGGCCATCAGACGCCGGAAGCCGTCCTGGTCGACGTCCAGACCCTGCTCCTGCGCGATCTCCAGGGTCAGATCGATGGGGAAGCCGTACGTGTCGTGGAGCTGGAACGCCTGAGCGCCACTGAGCGCGTTTTGTCCCGATTTACGCGTCTCGGCGATGTGGGTGTCCAGGATCGTCGTGCCCGCGCGCAGGGTGGACAGGAACGCGTCCTCCTCCGCGTACGCGTACGTGGAGATCCGCTCGAAGTCCTTCTCGAGCTCCGGGTACGACGGCGCCATGCAGTCCCGCGCGATCGGCAGCAGCTCGGGCAGCGCCCGCTCCTGCCAGCCCAGCAGGCGGATCGCCCGGATCGCCCGCCGCATGATGCGCCGCAGCACGTAGCCCCGGCCCTCGTTCGACGGGGTGACCCCATCACCGATCAACATCAGGGCCGTACGGACGTGGTCGGCGATCACCCGCAGGCGCACGTCATCGGGGTGCGACTCGCCCGCGACGTGACCGGAGTGGGCGCCGTAGCGCTTGCCGGTCATCTCGGCCGCGCGCGCCAGGATCGGGCGGACCTCGTCGATCTCGTACAGGTTGTCGACGCCCTGCAGGATCGAGGCGATCCGCTCCAGGCCCATGCCGGTGTCGATGTTCTTGTTCGGCAGCTCGGAGACGATCGTGAAGTCGGTCTTCGACTTCACATCGGTGATCTCGTACTGCATGAAGACCAGGTTCCAGTACTCCATGAACCGGTCCTCGTCGACCTCGGGGCCGCCGTCGTTGCCGTACTCCGGACCCCGGTCATAAAAGAGCTCGGAGCAGGGGCCGGCCGGACCCGGGATGCCCATCGACCAGTAGTTGTCCTTCTTGCCCCGGCGGACAATTCTCTTTTCAGGCACGCCGATCTGGCGCCACAACGAGAACGCCTCGTCGTCGTCGTGGTAGACCGTCGGCCAGATGCGCTCGGGGTCGAGCCCGTAGCCGCCCTCGGCCTGCGACTTCGTCGACAGCTCCCAGGCGAGCTTGATCGCGCCCTCTTTGAAGTAGTCGCCGAACGAGAAGTTGCCGTTCATCTGGAAGAACGTGCCGTGCCGGGACGTCTTGCCGACCTCGTCGATGTCCGGCGTCCGGATGCATTTCTGCACCGACACCGCGCGCTTGAACGCGGGCGTCTGCTGGCCCAGGAAGTACGGCACGAACTGGACCATGCCGGCGTTGATGAACAGCAGGTTCGGGTCGTCGATGGCCGGCAGCGGGGCACTCGGCACGACCGTGTGCCCGTTGGCCTCGAAATGCGCCAGATAGCGCCGCTTGATCTCCGCCGTCTTCATCGGTTCCCCTCCTGAGCCTCGTCCGGCTCGTCCTCGTACAGCTCACCCTCGGCGAACGCCTGGTGGATCTGCTGCTCCCGCTCGGCCATGCCTTCGCGGACGTCATCCACGAAGCTACGCATCGACTCGACCAGGCCGCCAGCGGATTGCGACAGCGAGGTGGCGATGCCGGACGGGGTGTACTCGTTCGCCTTCTGCGTGAGCTTGCGAACGACGATGGCGCCGACGGCCAAGCCGACGCCCAGCCAGAGCAGGCGCTTCATGGCTTTTTCCTCCGAGTGGGTGGGACGGGCTTCAGCGGTTGGCCTTGCGGCGGGTCTTGAGCTCGGTACGCACGGCGCGGTCCTCGTCGGCCCGGCGGCGCGCGGCGGCGGCCTTGCGCAGGCCGTACCCGAACGAGGCCACCTTGACGAGCGGGTTCGCGGCGGCCGCGGCGACGACCGTGGACAGGTTGGCCACATTGGCGGTCACGTGCGCGGCGTGCTCGGTGATCGTGTCGACCTTGGCCAGCTGGACGTTGACACCGTCCAAAGAGACCTGGACCTGGCCGAGCGCCGAGTTCACGTTACGCACCGTGTCGTTGACGTCACCGAGCAGCGGCCCGGTCCGGTCGGTCAGGTCATTGATCGCCCGGGTGGCGGCGTCGACGGTGCGGCCCAGCTTGAGGATCGGCACGGCCAGCACGATGACGAGCATCAAGAAGGCGCCCGCCGCGATCAGGCCTGCGATTTCTCCGGCGTCCATGAGGCGCTTCTCCCTTACGTGGTCACGGGTGGCGAGTCAACGAGCAGACCCTACCGTCCGTGACCGCGGGCCGCGTCACGACGCCGAGGGTGTCGGCTCCAAGAGCGGATCATTCGACAGAACCGGGTCCGGCGTCTCGCCCACGAGCGGGCTCTCCTGCACTTCCGGCTCGCCCCGGGTGTCGGCGATCGCGTTCTGCACCTTGATGCTCACCGTTGACCCGGTGCAGTTCTTCGGATCGACCGGCTCGGTGCCCGTCTCCTGAGCGGCGACCTGGTCCACCTGGCATTCGGGCAGCCGCACCCACAGGTCCAAAGTGAACTCGTCTCGCTTCCAGCAGCTGTACGTGCCGTCGTCCTTGCCGACGGGCTGCTCAGGACACTCGGCGACCTTCCACGGCTGCCAGCCGGCGGCGCTCAGCGCGGCGGTGTAGGCCTGGGTGGTCTCCTGGAACGGCTTGGCCGACTGGGCGATCCGCTCCCGGAAGGTGCAGTCCATGAAGCACCAGCGGCTGCCGCTGCTCTGATCGTCCACCTTCTCCGCCGCCCAGGACGGAACGTCGAGCGCGTTCAGCGACCCGAAGACCGGATCGTTGCCGGCGGCCCGGAGCCCGAAGAAGGCGGGCAGCACAAGAAGCACGACGGCGGCCAGAGAGACCAGAGTCACCACCCGAAGGCGCCGCTGGGTCCGCAGCTTCTCGAGGAACCCGCCCTTGGCGTCGTCACCGTCGTCCTCGTCGGCCGTCACGACCCCAGCGGCCTTGGCCGCCCCAGCCCGAGCACCGACAACCGGACTGACTCTCGCGCCTTGCGGCGCTCCATCTTCACCCGTCTGACGTACGCCCGGAGCCCCGGCCCGCACGTCGGAAGGGGCGCCGCCCACGCGCGCCGCCCCCACAGAAGCAGCCCCCACGGAGGCGGCCCCCACGGACGCAGCCCCCACAGACGCGGCACCCACAGACGCGGCACCCACAGACGCGGCACCCACCGATGCGGACGCCCGCCCTCCGACGGAAGCCGAACCCGCTGCCGGGCCGCCCACCGGCGCGGCGCCGGTCGCCGGGCCGCCTACCGAGGCAGCGCCAGTCGCGGGGCCGCCCACCGAGGAACCACCAGTCGCGGGGCCGCCCACCGAGGAACCACCAGTCGCCGGGCCACCCACCGAGGCAGCGCCAGTCGCCGGGCCACCCACGGATGCTGAACCCGCTGCCGGGCCGCCGCGAGGGGCCGCGCCCGGGCCGCCTACCGAGGCAGCGCCGGTCGCCGGACCGCCCACAGGGGCGGAACCCGTTTTCGGCCCGCCGACCGAGGCGGAGCCGGCCGCCGGCCCACCCCGCGGCACGGGGCCACCTGGCCGGCCCACTGATGCGGCACCGGCCGCCGCGCCGCCGGCGAATGCTCCTGAGCCACCACCCGGCCCGAGCTTGCGCCCTGGCGACAGGCTGCGCTCACCAGGCCCACGCCCACCGCGCCCACGCGGCAGCTCACCCGAAGCCTCAGGGTCGAAGTCCTCCTGCCCATGACGGCTGCGCCGCCCGGTCCCGAAGTCGTCGTCCCCGTCCTGCCCATGCCGCCCGGCCGCTCCCGGAAGAGGCCCGGACCCGAAGTCACCGTCCTGCCCGTGCCGACCAGGAAGCGGCCCGGATCCGAAGTC
>NZ_OBDY01000017.1:0-69310 GCF_900215205.1 Paractinoplanes atraurantiacus | reverse complement strand
CCGTCCTGCCCGTGCCGACCAGGAAGCGGCCCGGATCCGAAGTCACCGTCCTGCCCATGCCGACCAGGAAGCGGCCCCGAACCATGCTCGTCGTCGCCGAACGGCGCCCGCCGCGGCTGTCCCGGCGAGACCGGCCCGGCCGGAACCGCACCGGTGCCGAAGCCGCCCGGCCCCTGCGGCCCCTGGCCGCCACGAGGCGCGACCCCACCCGAGCCCTCACCCGGGCGCTGAACCACACCGGAGTTGCCCGCCATGGCCCCGGCCCGGCCGGGAACAGCCGGCGTACGCACACCGCCACGCCCCGGCACCACCGGCGGGGCGACACTGGCCGCCGCCCGCACGGGCCCGGTGCCCGGCTGCCCACCTTGCCCAGGACCGTTCGGACCCGGAGCGCCGGGTCGCTGACCGCCCTGAGGCCCGGGCGCACGGCCTCCGGCCCGCCCACGCGGCCCGCCGGGGCCGCGCTGGACAGGCCCGGGGCCTTGCTCGTCATCCGGACCGGTGTACCCGGGATCGCCCGGACCACCGAAGCCGGGCCCACCGGGCCCATCAGCGCCCGGACCGCCGAAGCCGGGCCGACCGGGCCCATCAGCGCCCGGACCAGCGAAGCCGGGCCGACCGGGCCCACCAGCGCCCGGACCACCGAAGCCGGCGCCACCAGGCGCCGGGGACCGCGGCGCAGCGGACGCGCCGAAGCCACCTGTCTCATCGGGATTTGCACGGCCATGCGAACGGCGGCCGTCGTCGCCGGAATCGGGGGCACCGTGCCGGCCGGAGCGACCGCCCGAGCTCTCACCGTCCGGAGCGCCATGCCGTCCGCTCGGGTGTTCTTCCCCGGCACCGCCGTAAGCCGCACCGGACACAGGACGACCCGCACCGGCCGAGCCGAGATCACCGGGCCGGCCGTCGGAACCGCGCCCACCGAACCCGGGCGCCGGAACTCCAGACACCGGACGGCCCGCACCACCGAACCCCGACGCGGGAACACCCGAGACCGGGCGACCCGCGCTACCGAACCCAGGCCCCGGAACACCCGAGACTGGACGACCCGCACCACCGAATCCAGACCCGGGAGCACCCGAGACCGGACGGCCCGCACCATCGAAACCAGACCCGGGAGCACCCGAGACCGGACGGCCCGCGCCATCGAAACCGGACGCGGGCACGCCGGACACCGGATGGCCCGGCCCGCCGGGAGGCGACCCGTCGGGGCGGAAACGATCACGCCCACGGACGGGCGGCGAAGACGTAGGCCGCGACGCCGGCGACACCGGGCGCGCGGAAGGAACCTCGGGAGCGTTACCGGAGAGCGGAGTAGCCGGCGACCCCGTGGCGATCGGCCCCGACGTCATCCCATCGACGCCGTAGGGCCCCGGGCCGGCTTCGACGCCACGCCGCCCCGCCGCAGCCCCGTACGGCTGCTGCGGCCCACCACGCCCGGGCCCGCCCACCGAAGCGGCTCCGCGCCCGGCCGGCACACCCGCACCCGGCATGCCTTGCCCCGGCCCCGGCTGTCCCGGAACACCGTGACCCGGCTGCCCTTGACCCGGCTGCCCTTGACCCGGGCCGCTCTGACCTTGGCCGCCCTGACCCGGCACCGCACGCCCGGGCCCTGCCTGTCCGGGAATCGCACGCCCCGCGCCTCCACGGCCAGGCGTCCCCTGGGGAACCCCTTGTCCGGCCGGACCGCGCCCGGGTGCGCCTTGACCGGCCGGACCGCGTCCGGGTGCGCCCTGACCGGGCGCCGCCTGCCCAGGGACGCCCTGACCGGGACGAAACCGCCCGGACGTGCCCTCACCAGGAGCCGGCTGGCCAGGAATGCCCTGACCGGGACGGAACTGCCCAGATGCTCCCTCGCCCGGAGCAGGCTGGCCAGGAACGCCCTGACCGGGACGGAACTGCCCAGATGCACCCTCGCCGGGAGCCGGACGGCCTGGAGCTTGGCCGGGCGAGACCGGACCGGGTGGCACCTGGCCCGGAGGAAGCTGACCGGGCGTGATCCGCCCGGGTGGGAACTGGCCCGGAATCTGCCCGCTCTGCGCCCGGCCCGCCGAACCGGGACCGCCCGGCTGACGTGGCCCGGGCGGCGCCTGGCGCCCGGCCGGGCCGGCTGCACCGGCTCCTCCGGGAATCGCATCGCCTGGGATCGGACCGCCCGGTGCCCGGCCGGGGAGGCCGGGGCCACCCGCTTGACGACCTGCGGGTCCACCGGGGATCGGGCCGCTCGGCCCGGCGCCAGGACGGCCGGAACCACCGGCCGCGGGACCAGTGGAAGGCGTGACGCGGCCGGGACCAGTGGGAGGAGGCGTGACGCGGCCGGGACCAGTGGGAGGAGGCGTGACGCGGCCGGGGCCGTTGGGCACCGCGGCGGCGCGGCCCGCGCCTTGAGGCCCGGCGGGGTTCGCGACGGCACGTCCGGGGGCTTCGCCCGCACTCGGAGCACCTCGCCCGGGAAGCCCGCCCGCATTCGGGTTGCCGCGACCGGGAACTGCGGCGGGGCCGCCTCGGCCGGGGGCCGGGTGGCTCGGGCCGGGTGGGCGGCGGTCGGCGGCGGAGTCGTCGTCGGAGTGGTCGAGGCCGGGGAGGGCGACGTCGTCGGGCTCGTCGTCGGGGCCGGGGGCGAGACGTCCGGATTTGCTGTATCTGGTTTCTCCGGCGAGGGTGCCGGGGCCGATCGCGGAGCGCTGCTGCTTGGCCGTACGCAGGTCGTCGAGCCAGCCGGTCTCTTCCTGCTCCACGACCACGGGCTCGGCCGGCTCCTGGCGGCCTCGTCCGAACCGGCGGCCCTTGCGCCCGCCGGCCTGCTCGTTGCCCAGGTCAGCGTCGTCGGGCCGTTCGGCACCGCGCGGTGTCACGGTCGTTCCTCTCCGGCGGCAGCGCCGCTGTCGTCTCCCCGGCCGTCCATGGCCTTCGATCCCGGATCGGCCTTTGCTCCCGGATCGGAGAAGGTACCAGGGCCACCTGTGTCCCGGCTGCCCTCGGCATCGCTTCCGTCCGCCGTCGGCTGATCCGCGATGGTCGCCGACGAGCGTGCCCCAGTTTCGCCCTTCGCACCACCCGCCGCGCGGCGGACGCGACCCCCCGAAGGTCCGGCCGCCGGCGATTCCGCAGCTCCGACCTGCTCACCGCCCCCAGAAGTACCCTTCGCGGAGGAATCTGTCACAACCCCGCCATCCGCATCGGCACCGCCCGCCGATCCGGCCCGCTTGGACCGGCTCGCCCGAGCCTTCGCCCCACCCTTCCGCGCACCGCCAGTCACCGTCCCAGAACTCTGCGCCTCAGCCTTCAGCTCGCCATCGCCGAGCTCCGCGACGGTAGAGGAGAGCTCGGCCTCCGCCGGCACCGCAGGAGCGGGGGTGGGGGTGGCCACCGCAAGGGACTCGGCAGGAACGGTCCCAGCGCGGCCCGACCCCGGCGCGGCAGGCGCGGACGCGGGTGTGGCGGGCGCGGGCGTAGCCGGCGTGGCGGACGCGGGGGTGGCCGGCGCGGCCGACGCGGACGTTGGTGCCGCGGGGGTGGCCGGCGCGGACGTTGGTGCCGCGGGGGTGGCCGGCACGGCCGACGCGGACGTTGGTGCCGCGGGGGTGGCGGGCGCGGGAGTAACGGGCGCGGGGGTGGGTCCCGGTGGCGCGGGGGCGGGCTGGGCCGGTGGAGGAGGCGCGGTGGGGCGGGGCGCGGCCAAGCCCCGGACGATGCGGCGCAGCTTGGGGACCCGGTCGTTCACCGCTCGTTCGGCGCCGTGGTCGGTGGGGCGGTAGTACTCGGCTTCCAGGAGGTCGTCGGGGATGTACTGCTGGGTGACCACTCCCCGGTTGTCGTCGTGCGGGTAGCGGTAGCCGCGTCCGTGGCCCAACCCCCGCGCGCCCGGGTAGTGGGCGTCTCGCAAGTGGGTCGGCACCGGGCCTCCCCGGCCCGCCCGGACGTCGGCCATGGCCTCGCCGATGGCTGTCGTCACCGCGTTTGATTTCGGGGCCGTCGCCATGTGGACCACGGCCTGGGCCAGGTTCAGCTGGCACTCCGGCAGGCCGATCGTCTGCACGGCCTGTGCCGCCGCCGTCGCCACCAGCAGGGCCTGCGGGTCGGCCATGCCGACGTCCTCGCTGGCGAAGATGACGATGCGCCGGGCGATGAAGCGCGGGTCCTCCCCCGCCACCAGCATGCGGGCCAGCCAGTGCAGGGCCGCGTCGGGGTCGCTGCCCCTCATGCTTTTGATGAAGGCGCTGGTGATGTCGTAGTGGGCGTCGCCGTCGCGGTCGTAGCGGACCGCCGCCACGTCGACCGCTTTCTCGGCCGTGGCCAGGTCGATCTCGGTGACCTTCTGGGCCAGGGCGGAGCCCGCGGCCGCTTCCAGGGCGGTGAGCGCTTTACGCACGTCGCCGGACGCGAGGCGTACGAAATGGTCCTCGGCCTCTGAACTGAGGGTGACCGAACCGCCCAGCCCTCTTTTGTCGGTGAGCGCGCGCCGCAGCAGGCCGCGGACGTCGTCGTCGTCCAGCGCCTGGAGGGTCAGGAGCACACAGCGGGAAAGCAGGGGCGAGATGACCGAGAAGTACGGGTTTTCGGTCGTGGCCGCCAGCAGCGTGACCGTGCGGTCCTCGACGGCCGCGAGCAGCGAGTCCTGCTGGGTCTTGCTGAAGCGGTGCACCTCGTCGATGAACAGCACCGTCGGCGGGCCGCCGGAGCGGCGTTCGCGGCGGGCCGTGTCGATGACCGCGCGGACGTCTTTGACGCCGGCGGTCAGGGCCGACATGGCGACGAACTTGCGGTTGGTGGCGCCGGCGACCAGGTGGGCGATCGTGGTCTTGCCGGTGCCGGGCGGGCCCCACAGGATCACCGACATGGGGCTGGCCCCGGTGACCAGCTGGCGCAGCGGGGCGCCGGGCGCGAGCAGATGTCCCTGGCCGACCAGCTCGTCGAGGTTTGCCGGGCGCATCCGCACCGGCAGTGGCGAGTCCTCAGCGGGAGGGGTCAGGGCGTCGCCCAAGGGTGCGGCGCCCGGCTGTGCCAGGGAGAAGAGCCCGTCCATTTCCATCGGGAAAGACAGTACCGGCCCGCGGCATCGCGTCCGAAACGCGCTGCCACGGGCCGGTGCGCCAGGTCAGCCGCGGCCGGGGCGGCGGCCGTAGAAGCGGCGGCCGCTGCCGGAGCCGGAGCCGGCGCGCGGGCCCGAGCCCACGCCGGCCAGGTAGAGCGCGAGCAGCATGAGGCCGAGCGAGGCCATGGTGGGGAAGTTGAACAGGTTGGGGGCACCGAGGTCGGTCTTGAGCAGGTCGAGAAGGAACCAAATGCCGAAGACAACTGCGGCGGCGATGGCAAGCATGTCTATTTCCTCCGGGGGGTGAGAGCGCTGACATGCAGATACCCAGGTGACGCCGCTCACCAAACTCATAGGACATTCACCGCACGGGCGATGACCAGTGCGGCCGTCACGAGCGCGATCGCCGACTCCAGGGCCATCGCCGCTTTGGCCCAGCGGGTCAGCGGCAGGGTGTCGGTCGGGCTGAACGCGGTCGCGTTGGTGAAGGCGACGTAGAAGTAGTCAAGGAACCACGGCTCCCAGTCCTTGGCCACCATGTCGGGCGCGGTCATCGGGGGAAAGAGCAGGTCGGGGTACGGGTCGGTGCCGTGCGCCCGCCGGGCCGGGCCCCCGCGGTCGAGTTCCCAGAACCAGACGGCGAAGGTCAGCACGTTGATCAGGTAGATGGCGCTGCCGCCGGCGAGCAGCTGCGCCGCCGAGCCGGTGTCGCGGCCGGTGACGATGGTGTGCACCAGCATGCCGACCGAGGAGGCGGTGCCGAGGCTGGCCACCGCGATCAGGGTGAGGCTCAGCGTCCGCAGGGCGGGGGTGTCGCGGTGGATGCGCCCGGGGTCGGCCGCGAACAGGACGACGCCGATGGTCAGCTCGACCGCCGGCAACAGCCAGTGCGGGCCGAGGGTGAGCTTGGCCGGCAGGGTCCACTGCAGGACGATCATCACGGCGATGGCGGCCGCCGCGGGCCACCGGTGCTCGCCGCGGGTCCGCCGCCGCCAGGCGGGGCCGAGCGCCTCGGTCAGTTTCTCGATCTCGTCGGGCACACGCCCATCATGAGGCCAGTTTGAACAGCAGGACCGTCTCCCACTTGTGCATGTCCGGTTCCTTGGACGGGTCGGTCATCATCATCTCGAGCCGGCAGCCCCACACCTCGCCGGTCGGTGTGGGCTGCATGTCCCAGGCCAGGCCGCGGTCCTGGGCCCAGCCGAGCAGCCGCGCGGTGACGCCCATCAGCTCGTCGGGGTGCCCGACGTGGGTGAGGGTGGCGTAGCGGCCGGCCGGCAGCGTGTCGATGAACATCGGGGAGGCGACCTCGGTGGGCCCCGAGACGGGGATGCCGGCTTCGACGACGAGGTCGGCCGACATGTCGATCACGCGATAGCGGAAGAACGGTGCCCCGGCGACCGGCACGCCCCGCTCGGCGAGGCGGGCCAGCATGCCGGGCAGGTGGTCGGCGACCCGCGCGAACTCGGTCATCGTGATCGACTCACGCCGCCCGACGTACGGCTGTTCGCCCAGCTCCACGATCTTCGGCTCCATGAGCCCAGTGTCACAGGACCCGGGGGTCAGCGAAACTCGGAGACGGGCCTCAGGCGCGTACGGAGGATGGAGCGCGCCAGCGACGTGTCGAGTTTGACGTCCAGCGGCCGGGGGCCCATGCCCGCCTCGGTGCTGAGGCCGACCGGGACGGCGGACTCGTCGAGGTTGTGGGTGCGGGCGACCAGCCGGCCGAAGTCGGCCCGGGAGATGGCCTCGGGGCCGGCCACGTTGATGACACCGCTGAAGCGGGAGTCGGCCAGCTCCAGGATCGCCGCCGCCAGATCGGCCACGTGGACCGGGCAGCGGATCTCGTCGGAGAACATCGTGCCCCGCGCACGGCCCTCGGTGACGTCGAGCGCGAACCGCACGTGCTTGCTCTCGTCGGTGCCGGCGATCAGCGACGTCCGCACGATCACCGCGGCCGGGGAGATCGCGGCCACCGCCGTCTCGGCCGCCGCCTTGGCCGACCCGTACTGCGAGACCGGTGTCGGTACGTCGGACTCGGTGTACCAGGCCGGGCGCCCGGCGTGCAGCGCGTCCGTGGACACATGCACGATGCGGGCGCCGATCGCGGCGGCCTCCGCGGCCACGGCCGCGCCACCGTCGGCCAGCACCCGCCAGTCGTTCGCGTGGCCGACGCAGTTGACGACCAGGCGGGGCAGCACCGCGGTGACGACCGCGTGCACCGCTTTGCGGTCGGTGACGTCGACCGGCACGTGACCGCCGGCCGCGGTGGTGGCCGTGCCCACCACCGCGTGCCCGGCGGCCCTCGCCTGCCGCACGACCTCACTGCCGAGATATCCCGAGGCTCCGACGATCAATGTGCTCATAGGACGGAACTACCTCAGATTCTCTCGGCGGGCAAGGTCAGTTCGAGCGCTCCACCGGGGCCGCCTGGCCGTCGGTGCCGGGCGTGCCGGGCGCCGGCTTCGGCTTGGCGTCGATGCCGGCCTCGAGGCGCTGCTGCGCGGTGATCGGGGTGGGCGCGGTGGTCAGCGGGTCGTAGCCGCCCCGGGTCTTGGGGAAAGCGATGACCTCGCGGATGGAGTCGTTGCCGGACAGCAGCATGCAGGTGCGGTCCCAGCCGAGCGCGATGCCGGCGTGCGGCGGCGGGCCGTACTTGAACGCCTCGAGCAGGAAGCCGAACTTGTCCTGCGCCTCCTCGGGCGTGATGCCGAGCAGGTCGAAGACCCGGCTCTGCACGTCGGCCCGGTGGATACGGACGCTGCCGCCGCCGATCTCGTTGCCGTTGACGACGATGTCGTACGCGTACGCGAGGGCCTGGTCGGGCGCCTCCTCGAAGCGGTCGATCCACTCGTCGTTGGGCGAGGTGAAGGGGTGGTGGACGGCGGTCCAGCCACCCTCGTCCGTCTTCTCGAACATCGGGGCGTCGACGACCCAGCAGAACGCCCAGGCCGACTCGTCGATCAGGTTCGAGCGCTTGGCGATCTCGATGCGGGCCGCGCCGAGCAGCTCCTGCGCCTCGCGGCGCTCGTTGGCGGCCGCGAAGAAGATCGCGTCGCCGGGCTTCGCGCCCACGGCGTCGGCCAGCCCGGACAGGTGCTCAGCGGACAGGTTCTTCGCGACCGGTCCCCGAGCCTCGCCGGTCTCGGCGTCCAGCACGACGTAGGCGAGACCGCGAGCGCCGCGCGCCTTGGCCCAGTCCTGCCAGCCGTCCAGCTCCTTGCGGGTCTGCGAGGCACCACCCGGCATGACGACGGCGCCGACGTAACCACCGGCCGCGATCGCGCCCGCGAAGACGCGGAACTCAGTGCCCTCGAGGTAGGAGGTCAGCTCGACCAGCTCGACCCCGTACCGCAGGTCGGGCTTGTCGGAACCGTAGCGGTTCATCGCGTCGGTCCACGTGATGCGCGGGATCGGCAGCTGCACCTGGTAGTCGGCCAGCTCGCCCCACAGCCGGGAGACGATCTCCTCGCCCAGCTCGATGATGTCCTCCTGGGTCACGAAGGACATCTCGATGTCGAGCTGGGTGAACTCGGGCTGCCGGTCGGCCCGGAAGTCCTCGTCGCGGTAGCAGCGCGCGATCTGGTAGTACCGCTCCATGCCGGCCACCATCAGCAGCTGCTTGAACAGCTGCGGCGACTGGGGCAGGGCATACCACGTGCCGGGCTGAAGGCGTACGGGAACCAGGAAGTCGCGCGCGCCCTCGGGGGTCGACCGGGTCAGGGTCGGCGTCTCGATCTCGTTGAAGTCGCGGGCGTGCAGCACCTCGCGGGCGATCTGGTTGGCCCGGCTGCGCAGCCGCAGCGCCTTGGCCGGGCCGGAGCGGCGCAGGTCGAGGTAGCGGTACTTCAGGCGCAGGTCGTCGGACGCGGTGATCGTGTCGTCGACCGGCAGCGGCAGCGGCGCCGCCTCGGACAGGACGGTCAGCTGCGAGACGACCACCTCGATCTCGCCGGTGGCCAGCTCCGGGTTGGCGTTGCCCTCGGGCCGGGCCGAGACCTCACCGACGACCAGCACGCAGAACTCGTTGCGCAGCGCGTGCGCGTCCTCCTCGCGGAAGACCACCTGGACCACGCCGGAGGCGTCCCGGAGATCGACGAAGATGACACCGCCGTGGTCGCGCCGGCGGGCCACCCACCCGGCGAGGGTCACCGTCGAGCCGGCGTCGCTCGCGCGAAGACTGCCGGCGTTGTGCGTACGGATCACGGGATGCACTCCTCATCAAGCGGTCAGAACCACCCGCCATTCTGTCAGGTCGTCAGCCGCCGACCTTCCACGAGGTGGCCCGCATGCCCGCCGTGCCGGTGGTGCCGACCTCAGTGATCTCCACGAGCGCCATCTTGGCCGGCGTGCCCGCGGTGAGCACGCAGAGCACGGCCCCCTTGCGCACGGCCACGGTCGCGCCCGGGCCGAGCGGGGCGGTCCGGATGGCGCGGTCGCAGCCGGCGGCGTCGGTGTCGGAGCCCTGCACCTGGGCGCCGGCGGTCGCGCCGGGCCCGAGGGTCAGATTGGGCACGCCGGTGCCGCAGCGGCTGTCGTACCGCAGATCGCTCGCCTTCTCCTCGGCGTTCGACCGGGGCTCGTCGAGATCGAGGAAGAGCACCGCCGAGCAGCCCACCTGCACTTTCAAAGGCTCTTGGGCGTACGTCACGTCATAGCTCCCGCCGGCCGGGCCCGGCGCCGCCGGCGGGTGCTCGGCGACCGCGCGCGCCGCCTGCGAGGAGCGCCAGGCGACGAAGACCGCGACCGCGGCCACGTTCAGCGCGAACAGCGCGAGGCCGGCAACCAGCAGGAGCGCCCAGTTGCGGCGGGGCCGGGTTTTCTTGTCACCCAGTTTCTCGGTCGGCCCGTCGGGGATCCCACTGCTCTGGTTGATCTGGTACGGGTCGCGCGGCTTCGACGGGTTGTTGTTCGACGCGCGGAACACAGACATGGGGAGGGCTCCCATCGGCAGGGACAAACCGGGTCGTTCCGACCTTAGGGGCGGAGATCATCCGGCCCCATCCCTCGACGTGGGGACTGACAGCCCACGTACCACCCCGCCATAGAATGGCCCGGTGGCGACAGAGTCCCGCGGGCCGGACCACATCGACCGGCAGATCCTCCACGCGCTGCATCTCTCGCCGCGCGCCCCCTTCGCCCGCGTCGCCTCCGTGATCGGTGTGTCCGAGCAGACCGTCGCCCGGCGCTATCAGCGCATGCGCGGCACCGGCATCGTGCGGGTGCTGGCCCGCCCCGACCCGTCGAAGATGCCCGGCACGACGTACTGGACGCTGCGCATCGGCTGCCGCCCTGGCACGGCCCCGGCGCTGGCCGACGCCCTCGCCCGGCGCGGCGACACCGCCTGGATCAGCATCGGCGCCGGCGGCGCCGAGATCACCTGTTCGGCGATCGTCTCCGCCGGTCAGGGCGGGCTGCTGCACCATCTGCCCCGGGCGTCCAACGTGCTGACCTTCAGCGCACACCAGATCCTGCACCGCTTCGCCGGCCGGGGCGAGGTCGACTGGGCCGCCACCGGCCACGAGCTCGACGCCGGCCAGCAGGCCGCCCTGATCGAGGGCGCGACCGTGCTGGGTCACGCGGCCCCGCTGGACTCGGGCGCCCGCATCGAGCCGGACGATCAGCCGCTGCTCGACGCGCTGGCCCGCGACGGGCGGGCCAGCTGGGCGTCGCTGGCCGAGGCCACCGGCTGGACGCAGCGCCAGGTCGCGCAGCGGGTGGCCACGCTGACCGGCAACGGCGCCATCTTCTTCGACCTCGACGTGGCCGACACCGCGATCGGCATCCACGCCTCGGCCAACCTGTGGTTCACGATCGCGCCGGCCCACCTGGCCGAGGTCGGCGCCCGGCTGGCCGACCACCCCCAGCTGTCGTTCGCGGCCGCCGTCACCGGCTCGGCCAACCTGATGGCCGCGGCCCGCTGCCGCGACGCGGCCGCCCTCTACCGCTACCTGACCACCGAGGTGGCCGCCATCGACGGCATCCACAGCGTGGAGACGGTCCCCCAGCTCACCCGGGTCAAGCAGGCCCACTTCCTGATCGAGAACGGCATGGTGCGCGACCCCTACGCCTGAGCCTCCGGCGCCGGGAAGGTGACCACCATGGCCACGCCGGGATCGCGGGCCTCGGCGACCACCCGGCCGCCGTGGGCCTCGGTGAGGCTGCGCACGATCCACAGTCCGAGCCCGATGCCGTCGGGGCCGCCGACGGCGAACCGGCCGAACAGGCGCGGCCGGAGGGCCTCCGGGATGCCGGCCCCGTGGTCGCGGATCTCCAGCCGGTCCGTGCCGCCGTCGCGGGTGAGCTCCACGATCACCGGCGGCCGCCCGTACCGCAGGGCGTTGCCGACGAGGTTGACGACGATCTGCTCGAAGCGCTGCGGGTCGACGTAGATCTTCAGATCGTCCTCGATCCGCACCGTCACGTCGCGGCCGCTGGTGTACGACACCGCCTCGCGCACGAGCGGCCCGGCCGCGGTCAGCTCCCGGTCCAGGCGCAGGTGGCCGGAGCTGTCGATGCGCTGCACGTCGAGCAGCCCGTCGGCCAGCCGCCGGATCCGGGTGGCCTGCCGCAGACCGGCGCCGATCACCCGCGCGTCCTCCGGTGAGGCGTTCTCGCCGAGCTCCTCGAGCACGATCTGCAGCGTGGCCAGCGGCGACCGGACGTCGTGGGCGAGGGTGCTCATCATCGCCGACTGCCAGGTCTCGATGCGGGCCAGCCGTTCGCGGTCCTCGCGCAGATGGCGGGCCTGGGCCTCGACCAGCAGGGCGATCGCCACGGCGACCGGGAGCAGGACGAGGGCGCTGCTGAGCACCTCCGGAGGCCGGTGGGTCAGGATCAACGGGAGCAGGTAGGCCACCCCGGCCGGGGCCGCGTACGCCAGCAGGATCCACCGGGGGAAGTGCAGGGCGGCCCAGGTGTAGAGCAGCACCAGGAACGGCCCGGTGCCGGCCGCGACCCCGCCGAACGACCAGGTGGACAGGCCGAGGACGGCGAAACCGGCCAGGCCGAGCAGGGCCGGCGACTCGGGGCGCAGCCGCTCCCAGGGCGCCAGGAAACCGGCGAGGCCCAGGGCGAAGTCGAGCACGGCGACGAGCAGGAGCCGGGACGGGGTGCCGCCTTCGCTCAGGATGCCGACCAGGGCCAGCGCACCGGCCAGGAAGAAGAGCACCGCCGCCTGCCGGGCCGCGGTGCGCGCCCCGGTTCCTAACAGGCTAAAAGGTGCTTTTCGGGTGATGCATTCCAGAATAGGCGGCCAGCGTCGCCACCGCGGCCGACAGGCTCGCGTCGCTGATGTTGCCGTAGCCGAGGACCAGGCCGGGCGGACCGGGCGCGACCCGGTAGTCGGCCAGCGTCATCACGTCGACCCCGGCCCCCCGCGCCGCCACGGCCACCGCGCTCTCGTCGAGGCCGGACCAGGAGCAGACCACGTGCAGTCCGGCGGCGACGCCCTGGGTGGTCGCCGCCGGCAGGTGCCGGGCCAGGGCGGCCATCAGCAGGTCGCGGCGGGCCCGGTAGCGCTGGCGGGCCCGGTGCAGATGGCGGTCGTAGCGGCCGGCGGCCACGAACGAGGCGAAGGCGGCCTGGTCGATCGCGGGCGGCCCGGCGCCGGCCGCCATCGCCGCGCGCCAGCGGGCCGGCGTCACCGCCCAGCCGAGGCCGACGGCCGGGGCCAGGGTCTTGTGGGCCGAGCCGGCCAGCACCACCCGCTCGGGGTCGAGGCCCTGAAGGCAGCCGACGGGCTTGCGGTCGTAGCGGAACTCGCTGTCGTACTCGTCCTCCACGATCACGCCGTCGACCGCCCGGGCCCAGTCGATCAGGGCGGCCCGGCGTTCCGGGGCGAGCACCACCCCGGTCGGGAACTGGTGTGCCGGGGACAGCAGCGCCGCCCGTACACCCGAAGAAGGAAGCTCGGCCACCCGCAAGCCGCCGGCGTCGACCGGAACCGGCCAGGGCCGAAGGCCCGAGGCCGTGGCCACCTCGCGCAACGCGCCCCAGCCCGGATCCTCGACCGCTATCGCGCGATGGCCCTCGGCGGCGAGAGCGCGGCAAAAGCGGCCGACGGCGTCCCGGATGCCGCCGCAGACGATCACCGAGTCGGTGGTGGCCACGGCACCTCGGGCCCGGGTCAGATAGTCGGCCAGGACGGACCGCAAGATCTGCACCCCGGCCGGCGGCGGAAAGCCCAGTTCAGTCGCGGCCGCCGCGCGCGACAGGGCATCCGCCCACTGACGGCGCGGAAAGAACCGCAGATCCGGCAAACCGGGCGCAAGATCGAAGCGGGGTTGCGAAAACGCGCTCATCGACGCGGAGGCCGGCGGCGAACCGCCGGGAGACCATCGCACCCGCGTGGCCGAGCCGGTGCGACCGTGCAGATAACCCTCGGTCGTGAGCTGCGCGTAAGCCTGCGTGACGACCCAGCGCGAACAGCCGAGCGAGGTGGCCAGCACGCGGCTCGGCGGCAGCGCGGCGCCGGTGCCGATGCGGCCGGACCGGATCGCCTCGCGCAGCGCCCCGGCCAGCGCGACATGCCTCGGGCCCGGGCGCGAGAGGTCGAGGAGCGTTTCCCAGGCGAAATTGGTACGGGATTCGGCCATCGAATCGGATCGTACGGGCAGACCGATCCGCGCGTAGGGTCGCCATCATGCGTTATCGATTCCTGGGCCGCACGTCGCTGGCCGTCAGTGAGCTCTGCCTCGGCGCCATGACCTTCGGCCGCGAGAGCAGCGAGGAGCTCAGCGTCCGCATGCTCGACCGGTTCGCCGAGGCCGGCGGCACGTTCCTCGACACCTCCGACGCCTACTCGGCCGGGCGGTCGGAGGAGATCGTCGGCCGCTGGCTCAAGGGCCAGGACCGGGCCGACTGGGTGATCTCCACCAAGGTGCGGTGGGGTCCCGGCGGCAACCGCGAGGGCCTCGGCCGCAAGCACATCCTGGACGCCGTCGACGGCAGCCTGCGGCGGCTCGACACCGACCACATCGACCTCTACCACGTGCACGGCTGGGACCCGGCGGCGCCGGTCGAGGAGACCGTGCGCACCCTCGACCTGCTGGTGACCAGCGGCAAGGTGCGCTATCTGGCGGTCAGCAACTGGGCCGCCTGGCAGATCCAGAAGGCGCTCGGGGTGGCCGACAAGCGCGGCTGGGAGCCGTTCGTGGCCGTCCAGCCCCGGTACAACCTGCTCGACCGCGAGTTCGAGTGGGAGCTCGGGCCGCAGGCCGCCGCGGAGGGGCTCGGCGTGCTGCCGTGGAGCCCGCTGCGCGGCGGCTGGCTGACCGGGCGATATGTGCGCGGCGGCACGTTTGAGAAAGGCAGCAGGCTGGGCCAGGCCGAGACCGAGAACTGGGGCGAGCGCTGGGCCGTCTACGACAACGACCGCACGTGGCGGGTCCTCGACGAGCTGGCCGCGGTGGCCCGTGACGCCGGGAGGACCCAGGCTCAGGTCGCGCTGAACTGGCTGCTCCAGCGGCCCACGGTCACGGCGCCCATCATCGGGGCCCGCGACCTGGAGCAGCTGGAGGCCAATCTCGGCGCCGCCGGGTGGGATCTCGATCCCGCCCTCACCGGCCGGCTCACGGCGGTCACCGAGACGAGCCCCTTGCCTTATCCGTACGACGTCCTGGCCGGCAGCAACCGCACGCTGGGCTAAGACACGGACGCCGGTTCGGGCCGCTGCGCCTGGGTGCGCTTCACCGGCCGTACGAGCAAGAAGACCGCGAGCGCACCGACCAGCCCGACCCCGGCCGAAAGCCAGAAGCCGGCGTCCAGACCGGCCGCGGCGG
This sequence comes from Paractinoplanes atraurantiacus, assembly GCF_900215205.1. Taxonomy (GTDB): domain Bacteria; phylum Actinomycetota; class Actinomycetes; order Mycobacteriales; family Micromonosporaceae; genus Actinoplanes; species Actinoplanes atraurantiacus. The sequence continues at coordinate 54,493 of NZ_OBDY01000017.1, read as the reverse complement.
CCGCGGGGGAGCCGCCGCGGCCCGACGCCAGAGCGTGCGCGGCGGCCGAGTCACCGCCGAGCGAGGACGTGGCGCGGGACAGGAAGATGGCGCCCACCGCGGCCACACCGATCGCGTAACCGAGCTGCCGCGCCGTGTTGAGCGCGCCGGCCGCCATGCCACCCCGGTGCGGGGGAACGGCGGCCATGCCCGACTCGGCCAGGTTGGGCATGACCAGGCCCACGCCCAGGCCGACCAGCGCGTAACCGGGCAGCAGGGCCGGCCAGCTCGAGCCCTGGTCGAGCAGGATGGCGCCCAGGGCGGCCCCGGCCGCGATCAGCAGCATGCCGGTGCCGATCAGCACGCGCGGCGAACGGCCGTGCAGCTTGGCCCCGGCGACGCCGGAGACCACCAGCGACAGAAGGCCCATCGGCAGGGCGGTCAGGCCGGCCTGCAACGGCGTCAGCCCGACCAGCGACTGGAGCCAGATCGAGGTGTACGTGAGGATCGCGAACCCGGCGAAGTTGACCAGCAGGGCGGCGATCAGGATGCCGGCGAACGACCGGTTGCGCAGCAGCCGCAGGTCGAACATGGCGTGCGGGCTGCGCAGCTCGATCGCCACGAAGCCGGCCAGGGCGACCACGGCCACCGCGAACAGCCACCACGACCAGCCGTGCTCGTTGGCCCGGATCACCGTCAGGGTCAGCGCGGTCGCGGCGACCGTGAAGGCGGCGGTGCCGGCGAAGTCGAAGCGGCCCTGGCGGCCGGCGCCGTCGGGGCGGAGCACGAACCTGCACAGCAGCAGCGCGGCGATGCTGATCGGCAGGTTCACCAGGAAGATCCAGCGCCAGTTCAGGGCGTCGGTGAGCAGGCCGCCGAGCACCGGGCCGATGGCCGCGGCGGCGCCCGAGACGCCACCCCAGACGCCGTACGCGACGCCGCGCTCCCGGCCCTGGTAGGCGCTGTTGAGCAGGGCGAACGTGGTGGTGAACATGGCCGCCGCGCCGGCGCCCTGCACGACCCGGGCCGCGATCAGGAAGCCGTCGCTGGTGGCCAGGCCGCAGGCGAGCGAGGACAGGGCGAACACGGCCAGGCCGGCCGCGTAGAGCCGGCGGTGCCCGATCCGGTCGGCCAGGGCGCCGGCGCCGAGCAGCAGGACGGCCAGCGCCAGCGCGTAGCCGTCGATCACCCACTGGAGGTTGCCGAACGTGGAGTGCAGGTCGGCGGCCATCCGGGGCAGGGCCACGTTCACGATGGTCACGTCGATGAGCAGCATGAAGGTGCCGAGGCAGACGGTCACCAGGGGCCACCATTTACGCATTACAGGGGTTCCTTTCGTCCCCCCAACGGTGACCCGCTCATTTACTTTTCCCCGCCTCAGACGGGGTTTGCCGCCGCTTTCCTTCTTTACCCGTCGGCTTCCAGGTCAGATCCTCCGTCGACGAACCAGCCTTCGCGCAAAACCGGCACGACCTTGCTGGCCCCGACGGACGCCGCCACCGTCACATCACCCTCGAAGCCGTTGTTGCGCAACTCCCGTCCGCTCACCGACTCGTGCAGCTCCTCGCCCAGCCGGTCGGCCACCCCGCGGTAGGCGGCCACGGCGGTGGCCGCCTCGGGCGACAGGCCCTCCTGCTTGAGACCGTCGAGGAACGCCCCGGCACCCCACAGGTCCTCGACCGCCGGGCGCAGCGACCCGTCCGGCCACCGCTCCCCCGCCGCCACCACCGCCACCGGCCGGTCACCGCAGCGCAGCCGCACCCACTCGGCGGCCGCGGCCGCGTTGCGCAGGCAGACGCCGATCACCGTCGCGCCGGCGTCGGCCATCCGCGCCGAGATGGCCGACCCGTTGGGCGACGGCAGCACCAGCCGGTCGATCTTGGCTGCCTTCAGGTCGGTCCGCAGGATGCTCTCCGGCGACAACGTGATCTGCCCCGGGCCCGCCTGCGACCGGAAGACGGCCAGCGCCGCACCGTTGCGCCGGGCCACCGCCACCGCCGAGTCGTCCCGCCAGCGGTAGGGCAGCACGCTGATGCCCTGCTCCACCGCCACGGTCAGCGTCGTCGTGAACGACAGCACGTCGACCACCGCCACGAACGCCACGTCGGGCGCCACGGCGTCCGCGCCCACCGGCCCCCAGTCGAACCGAACCCGGTAGCCGCCTTGCCCGTCCGAAGTCTTCATTCCGCTAAAAATAGGTCTCCAGGACGTCCACCACTCGTCGATCCTCGTCGATGACCGGGATGTGCCGCCATTTGTCGAAAGCCGTGCAGGGATGGGAAATCCCGAACCGGATGAGATCGCCGGGCACTAGATTTTCCGCGGCCATATAAGTGTGGTGGTCATTGAGCTTCGTGACCTCGATACCGGTCGTGGCGGCGTACGACCCGTCCACCCGTCGGATCTCCATCGGTACCGGCAGCCCTTCGTCGAACGGGGCATCCCGCTTGCCCATGCCGACCAGGGCCAGCCCCGGCTCCGGGGTGGAGGTGACCTGGGCCCAGATCTCCAGGGCGGCCGCGAGCGGCCCCTCGGCGGGCACGCGCAGGAACGGGGTGCGCTCCCGGTAGAAGCCGTCGTCGTGGGTGACCGAGGCGCCGCTGCGCAGCACGAGGCGGGTGTTTTTGACGCCGGCCAGCCGGTCGATCACGCGGTCGAACCAGGCGCTGCCACCGGCCGACACGATCGGCTCGGCCGGTAGCAGGCCTTCCTTCGCCAGCCGGTCGACCCCGGCGACGAGCAGGTCGAGGAAGTCGTCCACCTCCTGCTGGGCTTTCAGCTGACCCTCGTACGCGGTCACGCCCACCAGCTCGAGGCCGTCCGCGGCCACGGCGGCGCGGGCGACCGCCTCGAGCTCGTCGAGCGACCTCACCCCCGTACGGCCGTGTGCGTGACCCAGCTCGACCAGAACCTTGCCCTTCGCGGCCCGGACCCCTTCCAGGGAGTCGACCTGGAAATAGATGTCCGGCTCGCCGGCCAGCCACCGCAGGGCGACCGGGTCGAGCACCTCGTTGGCGATGAGAATCCGCTGGACACCGAGCCGCCGCAGCACGAGGGCCTGGTTGGCGGTGGCCACCGTCATGCCCCAGGCCCCGGCGTCGAGCTGGGCTTTGAGCAGCCCCGGCGCCATGGTCGTCTTGGCGTGCGGCGCGAAATCCCAGCCGTGCCGCCGGCAGTAGGCGGCCATGGTCGCGATGTTGGCCTCGGCCGCCGCCCGGCGCAGCACCAGGACCGGCCAGGTGAGCAGCCCGTCGAACAGCCCCGGCCGCTCCCGCGCGATGCCGGCCGCGCTCCGCGCCCCGTCCGGCAGCCAGAAGCCCTTGCTGCGCCAGTCGACCGTGACCTCAGGAACCCTCACCGAAACCCCCGTCCAGTCGTGGGGTCGGCGCGAGCGCGTTCAACAGGGCGACCAGGCGCTTCTCCTCCCCGATGAAATGCGTTTCCAGTACGGCGGTGAGCCCGTCCAGCTCCTCGCGCGTCATGTCGTCCTTCAGCATCCCCGCGATGATCTCGTGATCACGCGCCAGGCTGTCGAGGAATCCCCGAAGATCCGGATGCTCCGAGGCATACTTCGCGGCGAGCAACGGAAAGACGGTCGCGTCCTCGCCGGTGTGATGCCGCGTGAGAGCGGCGCAGAAGGCAAGGCCGTCGCCCCCGCCCTCGCGCAAGTCGTCGATCATCTCGAGCAGGTGGTGATGACAGGCGATGAGCCGATTGCCGTACGCCTTCAAGGAGTCCACATTGTCCACGGAGGTTGATCCCATGGTCCGGCGCCTCCATGCCCACGGCGGTCTCTTTGCCGGGCGCACCGCGACGCTGCCCTCACCCTACCAACGATTCTTGTCACACCCGTGTGGTGTGCTCTCGGCATGGGTGTTCTGACCGACTACTTCCGCGCCCCCTCAGCCGCCGCTGTCCAGCAGGAGCTGACGATGGACGAGGGCGGACCGCTCACGACCGTCTACGACACCGTCGAGGCCAAGGGCATCGATCCCACAGTCGTCCTCGGCCAGCTCATCGGCTTCATCCGCGACGAGCCCTGGCACCCGCGCATCGTCGACGACCGTCTGATCTGGCCCGAGGGCGGCGAACAGGACACGTCCCACGAGGGCCCTTGGACGACGATCCTCGACAACGAAACCCGGGACACCCTGGCCTCGCTCGACCCCGCCCGAGTCCCTTCCCTGGCCGCCCGGTGGTTCCACCATCGAAGAACTCCACCCGAACACCGACCAGCACTACTTCGCCCAGCTCATCACTGATTTGTCCGCCTTGGCCACCCGAGCCCGCAACTCAGGCGACTCCCTCTTCTGCTGGATGAGCCTGTAGCTACCCGCTCGCCCTTATTCACCGGCGCTTTTCCCAGGCCGGCTCCACCCGCTCACCCCGCCGATCCCTTGACGGGGCCCGCCCTCTCGCCCAGGCTCTTCCTCACCCGCGCTCCTCCTCGGCCGAGCCCCTCGTCATCCGCACTCCCTTGGCCGCACCGTTCCCTCGCGCCCTCTCCGTTGCGCCCCGTCCCTCGCCCCCGGGCCGCACCCTCCCCTCACGCCCTCCCGGCTGCGCCTCCTTCCCTCGCCTTCCCGGGCCGCACCTCCTTTGCTTGCGGCGCTTCCTTGACCGCTCCTCCCCGACCCGCGTGCCTCCCTTCACCACCCCCGCCCTCACCCCGCGTGCCGATGTCCCACTTGCTGCGCGTTGCCCTCTGCGGAGTCAGCTGCGGGCGAGCATTCGCGGAGGGACGCCGTCCGGGCCGGCCGCCAGGCGCAGGCGGGTGTAGGCGGCGAGGCCGCAGACGGCGAAGCCGAGGGCGTTGGCCACGCCGTGGGTGGCGGCCATCCAGGCCAGGGACGGGTGAGGCAGGCCGGTGGCTTCGCCCAGGGCCCAGCTCACGGCAAGCACCATCGAAACGGCCAGGACCAGGGCGGAGGTGGCCAGCAGCCCGGCGGTGAGGCGGTCGGCCACCTGGGTACGAGCGTGGCGCCAGGTGGACCAGCCCATGGCCCACATGCCGGCGGTGAGGACGAGAGCACCCGCAAGCTCGACGAACTCGCTGGTGAAATAGCCGGCCAACACCAGCAGCGTGCCGGCCGGAACGGTGAGCACGGCCGCATCGGCGAGCCGCCCGGGCGCCAGCCGCCGGTGCAGCCCGGCGATCAGCGCGGCGGCGAACCCGGCGAAGTGGAAGTGCGCCACGGTCAGCGTCAACACCCCAAGCTCAAAACCGAACAGCCGATATCCGCCCCGCTCGGCCACCAGCGCCCCACCCGCGATCACCGGCCCGGCCAGCGCGGTCCCCAGAGCAATCCGCTCCCGCCATCCGAACCGCGCCCGGACAGCCGCATCCCCCAACCCGGGTCCCATCCAGGCAGTCGACTTCGCCAAGGCAAGCCGCACCCGGGCCGTCGGCTCTCCCCATGCCGGCCGCGCCCGGGCTATCGGTTCTGCCCACCCACGCCGCGTCCGTTCCCGGCGCGCCGGCTGCGGTCGGATGGCCTGAAGAGCGAGCGCTGACGCCGCGAGCGCGTAGACGACCGCAAGTCCCGTCGCCGCCGCCCCGCGCGGCAGCCACAGACTCGATGCGCCGGCCAGGGCCGCGATGGGCCAGAACCGCGTGACCGCGCCGCCCAGGCCGACGAGGCGAAGGCCTACCGGCACGACGATCAGCATGCCGATCGTGATAAGTGCGTTGACCAGGGCCCACACAACGGCCTCCCATTTTGTTGAACGCGTTCAACTATAGAGCGGCACCACCAGCTTCGCCAGACCGGCGCGGCGGGACTGTTGAGGGTTCAGGAGGGCGCGCGGCTCTCGCCGAGTGGTGGAAACGGAACGCGTGTCAGTCAGTCTTCGGGAGGTTGGCCGTCATCTCGGCCAGTTGGGCCAGGCGGCCGGGGAGGGTTTGCGGGTTGCCGGGGGCGTCGGGGCGGGCGTCCCACGGCCGTGGGCCGGTGAGGGGGCGATAGTTGACGCCCAAGGCGTCCAAGCGGGACAAATGCTCGGGCAGGCGGGTCATGAAGGACTCGTACGAGCGGCCCGGTGGATCCCAGACCGCCTCGGCCAGGGCACACAGGCGGGGATACGTCATGTAGTCCACCCGCCGGGCGTTCTCCATGTGTTCCGTCCAGACGTTGGCCTGGCCGCCCAGGACGTGGGCGGCCTCCTCGGGTGTCAGGCCTGGCGGGACCGGCTGGAAGCGGTAGACGTCCTCCAGCGTCAGCAACGTGCCGACCGGGGTCGGCTCGCCCGGGTCGTCGGACTGGCGGTAGTCCAGGTAGACCGCGATGTCGGGGCAGGAGACGACGTCGTGGCCCAGCCGGGCCGCGACCGTGGTCGGCCGCGGGCCGCGCCAAGCCGCCACCACCGCGCCCGGTGGGGCGCCGCCGGTGAGGATCTCGTCCCAGCCGTAGAGGCGCCGGCCGCGGGATGCCAGATGCTCGGCCATCTGGGCGGTGAACCACGGCTGGGCGCCGGACAAGCCCAGGCCCTCCCACTCGTCCGGTGGGCACTCGTCGCCGCCTATGCCGATCAGCTCGGACGGGAAGACGTCGCACACGTGGTCCAGGACGGCGCGGCAGAAGGCCATCGCCTCGTCGCCCAGGTTCAGCACGTGGGAGGAGATGCCCCACGTGGTGCGGACGCCTCCCCGGAAACCGTTTCCCAGCTCGGGGTACGCGGCCACGGCGGCCTGCATGTGGCCGGGCATGTCGACCTCGGGGACGACCGTCATGTGCAGCGACGCCGCGTAGGCCACGATCTCGCGCAGGTCGTCCGTCGTGTAGAAGCCGCCGTGCGGGCGGCCGTCGTCGCGGGCGTGGACCCGGGCGCCCAGCATCGACGACGGGCGCCAGGCGCCGACCGACGTGAGGCGGGGCCAGCCGGGGATCTCGACACGCCAGCCCTGGTCGTCGGTCAGGTGCAGGTGCAGGACGTTCAGCTTGTGGAACGCGGCCAGGTCGAGGAAGCGCAGCACGTCCGCCACCGGCATGAAGTGGCGGGCCACGTCGAGCATCACGCCCCGCCACGCGAACCTCGGCTGGTCGGTGATGGTCACCGCTGGAACGTTCCAGTCCACGGCGCCGGCCCGGCGCAGTGCCGCCGGCGGAAGCAACTGCCGCAGGGTCTGCGCGCCCCGGAACACGCCCGCCGCCGATCCGCCGGTGATCTCCAATGAGGCCGGGGCGCACGTCAGGGCGTACCCCTCAATCGGCTTTGAAGGGTCGACGCGCAGCGTGACACCGCCCCGCCCAGGAGGGAGTGGGCAGCGCAGAGCGTTGCGAAGCCAGGTGGCCACGCCCTCCGAACCCGGATCGGCGTCCAGCGGAACGGCCGGATTTAGGTGGAAGAAGCCGTCGTTACGGGTGATAGACACCGGCTGCGGAATCATCGCTTATTACAGTATGCGAGTGACGTACGACCTGCTCCTGAGCGGGGGCGAGCCGTTCGATGTGGCGGTGACCAACGGGGTGATCGCGGCGGTGGGCACCAACCTGCCGCGCCATGCCCGCACGATTGTGGACGTCGGAGGCAAGCTGGTCACGCCGGGACTGATCGATATGCACACCCATTCCGGGCCCGGATATTGGGGGATCTCCCCGGACGCGGTGGCCTGGTACACGGGTGTGACGACGTGGGTCGACGCGGGATCGGCGGGCGCCTACACATTGGCCGATCTGACGACCAAGGTTCGGGACGTACGTGTCCCCGCGCTCCTGAACATCTCGGCGGTGGGGCTCTCCGGGCGTACGGGCGAAGGTCGTGACCTGGACAACTGCGACGTCGAACTGGCCGTCGACACGGTGCAGGCGCACCGCGAGGTCATCCGCGGCGTCAAGGTGCGCGTCGACCGCGACACCGTGGGCGACAACGGGGTCGAGCCGTTGCGGCGGGCGCTGGCCGTCGGTGAGCGGTGCAAAGTGCCGGTCATGGTCCACATCGGGACCACACCGCCGCGGCTGGACGACGTGCTCGACCTGCTGCGGCCGGGCGACATCGTGACCCACTGCTCCAGCGGGATCGCCGAGCCGCTCGGGCCGGCGGTCAAGGCGGCCTTCGCGCGGGAGGTCCGGTTCGACATCGGGCACGGCTCGGGCGGGTTCGCCTTCGACGTGCTGGAACGGCAGCTCGACGCCGGCATCATCCCCGACACCGTCTCGACCGACCTGCACTGCCGGTCGCTGCACGGGCCCGTCTTCGACCTGCCGACCACGATGGCCAAGATGCTCGCGGTCGGCATGGCCCTGCCCGACGTGCTCGCGATGGCGACCACCCGGCCGGCCGAGATTCTGGGCCTGCCGGGCGGCACTCTCACGCCGGGCTCACCGGCTGATCTCGCGGTTTTCGACGTACGCCATGAGGAGCACGAGGTCGTCGACTCGCACCGCCAGGTTCGGCGGGCGCCGATGCGCCTGGTGAACACGGCGACCTACGTGGCCGGACGGCTGCTGCGACCGCGACTGCCGGACCCACCGGCCCCGTGGGTCCCGCTGACCGGAGCCCAGCGCGCGGCCCTCGACCGGCGGGAGCAAGATCTTCGTGAGATGCTCGCCGCGCCGCTGGTCGGTGTGGACGGGCTGGCCGAGCAGTTTCCGCGAACCACCGAGGGGGACCTCTGATGCCCAAGCGCGCCGTCAACACCGACAAGGCGGGCCCGGTCGGCGGGCCGTACTCGCAGGCGATCGTCGCCGGCGACTTCATCTACCTGGCTGGGGCGATCCCGTCGCTGGCCGACGGCACCCGGGTCACCGGCAGTTTCGCCGAGCAGGCCCACGCGGCGTTCCGCAACCTGGCCACGGTGGCCGAGGCGGCCGGCGGCAGCCTCGACCAGGCCGTCCGGCTCGGCGTCTACCTGCGCGACTTCGACGACTTCGCCGAGATGAACGAGATCTACAAGGAGTACGTCACCGGCCCGAACCCGCCGGTGCGGACCACCCTGCCGGTGCCGCTGGTCGGCTTCGACATCGAGATCGACGCGGTTCTCTACATCGGGGCCTGAGCGCGTTTACCGACTTCGTGGGCGCGGGCCTGGTTTGATCACCATGGAGGCTCGCGCCACGAACGGGTAACACGAGCGAAACGTCGGGCTGCGAAGCTCGCGGAGCGCTAACCGGGGAGGTCCCTTGTTCCTCAGCCAGCACGAGCAGGAACGGCTGCTCATCCACGTCGCGGCGGACGTCGCGCGGAAACGCCGCGAGCGTGGCCTGAAGCTGAACCATCCCGAGGCCACGGCCATCATCACGGCGTTCCTGCTCGAAGGAGCCCGCGACGGCCGCACGGTGGCCGACCTGATGGACGCGGGACGGCGGGTCCTCACCCGCGACGACGTGATGCCGGGCGTGCCCGAGATGCTGCCCGAGGTCCAGGTCGAGGCGACCTTCCCGGACGGCACGAAGCTGGTCACCGTCCACGGGCCCATCGCATGATCCCCGGCGAGATCCTCCACGGCGACGGCGACATCCCGATCAATTCCGGCCGTACGCCCCTGGCCCTGACCGTCCGCAACACCGGCGACCGCCCCGTGCAGGTCGGTTCCCACTTCCACTTCGCCGAGTCCAACGAGGCCCTGCACTTCGACCGCACAGCGGCCTGGGGCCACCGCCTGGCCGTCCCGGCCGGCACGTCGGTCCGCTTCGAACCAGGCATGCCCCGAGACGTCACGCTGGTCCCCTTGGCCGGCGCCCGCATAGTCCCCGGCCTGCGAGGCCTGGCCGCCGGCCCGCTGGACGACGGCCCACCCGCCACCGGATCCGCGGCCGCCGGCCCTCAGGGCGCCGCGACCTCGCCCGCGCCTCCCCCTCCGCCCGCCTTCTCCGACATTCCCGACTTATCGCCTTCGTCGGGCGAGCACGAGAACGGGAGCTCGCGATGACCAGCGCCGCGTCGACGGGACACGGGCCGAGCAGCCTCGATCGTGGGCGGTATGCGGCGCTCTACGGGCCGACCGTCGGGGATCGGATCCGGCTCGCCGACACCAATCTGCTCATCGAGGTCGAAGAGGACCGCAGCGCCGGGCCCCACCCCGGGGACGAGGTCGTCTTCGGTGGCGGCAAGGTCATCCGCGAGTCGATGGGGCAGTCCCGGGCCACCCGCGCCGAAGGGTCACCCGACACGGTGATCACCGGTGCGGTCGTGCTCGATCACTGGGGTGTCGTCAAGGCCGACATCGGCATCCGGGACGGGCGGATCGTCGCCCTCGGCAAGGCCGGCAACCCGGACACCATGGACGGCGTCCACCCCGACCTGGTCATCGGGCCCGGCACCGAGATCATCGCCGGCAACGGCAAGATCCTCACGGCGGGCGCGATCGACAGCCACGTCCACCTGATCAGCCCGACCGTCCTGGACACCGCCATCGCCTCCGGCATCACCTCGATCATCGGTGGTGGCACCGGACCGGCCGAGGGCACCAAAGCCACGACGGTCACCCCGAACGCCTGGTACCTGGCCCGCATGCTCGAGGCCATCGACACGTACCCCATCAATGTCCTGCTCCTGGGGAAGGGCAACACCACGTCGGCCGAATCGATGTGGGAGCAGCTGCGCGGTGGCGCCGGCGGTTTCAAGCTCCACGAGGACTGGGGCACCACGCCCGCGGTGATCGACGCCTGCCTGAAGGTCTGCGACGCCTCGGGCGTGCAGGCGGCGATCCACACCGACACCCTGAACGAGGCCGGCTTCGTCGAGGAGACGCTGCGCGCCATCGGCGGCCGGTCGATCCACGCCTATCACACCGAGGGCGCCGGCGGCGGCCACGCGCCCGACATCATCACGGTCGCCGGGCAGCCCAACATCCTGCCGTCGTCGACCAACCCGACCCGGCCGTACACCCGCAACACCCTCAGCGAGCACCTCGACATGCTGATGGTCTGCCACCACCTGAACTCGGCCGTGCCCGAGGACCTGGCGTTCGCCGAGAGCCGCATCCGCCCGTCCACCATGGCCGCCGAGGACCTGCTGCACGACCTGGGCGCCATCTCGATGATCGGCTCCGACTCGCAGGCCATGGGCCGCGTCGGCGAGGTCATCATGCGCACCTGGCAGACCGCCCACGTGATGAAGGCCCGCCGCGGCGCCCTTCCCGGCGACGGGGCCGCCGACAACAACCGCGCCCGCCGCTACGTCGCGAAATACACGATCTGCCCGGCGATCGCCCACGGCATGGCCGAGCAGGTCGGCTCGGTCGAGCCGGGAAAGCTGGCCGACCTGGTCCTCTGGGACCCCGCGTTCTTCGGCGTACGGCCGGCGCTGGTCATCAAGGGCGGCATGATCGCCTACGCCCAGATGGGCGACGCGAACGCCTCGATTCCCACACCTCAGCCGATGCTGCCACGACCGATGTTCGGCTCGTACGGCGTGGTCCCGGCCCAGACGTCGTTGGCTTTCGTGGCCCCCGCGGCCATCGACGCGATGCTGACCGACCGCGTGGGCGTGAAGCGCGCCTTCGCCCCCGTGGCCGACACGCGCCGGGTCACGAAGGCCGACATGCCGCTGAACGACGCCCTCCCCCGCATCGAGGTGGACGCCGACACGTTCGAGGTCCGCGTGGACGGCGACATCATCGACCCCGACCCGGTGACCGAGCTGCCGATGGCCCAGCGCTACTTCCTCTTCTGACCATGCCTCCAGCCCACACCCCGCCCCCGCGCGCTGCTTCAGACCCCTCGCACCAAATCCGGCATTCCCGATTTAAGCTCCACGGTGGTGTGGGGTGAGCCTCGCGACGCTGCTCCTGCTGGCCGACGGGCGCCTGCCCTCCGGCGGCCACGCCCACTCCGGCGGCCTCGAGGCCCAGGTCTCGGCGGGCCGGGTGGGCGACCTCGACGGCCTGGCCGGCTTCCTCCGCGGCAAGCTGGCCACCTCGGGCCTGGTCGCCGCGGCCTTCGCCGCCGCGGCCTGCCACCGCACGCTCGGCACCTCGCCACCGGCCCACCTCGCGCGCGCCACCCCACCAGCCCACCCCCCGCGCGCCACCCCACAACCAGCCCACCCCGCGCGCGGTGACCAGACGCCACCCCTCTACTTCGTGCCGGACATTTCGGACTTGGACCAAGGGCTCGATGCTCGTACTCCGTCGCCTGCCCTCCGCAAGGCGTCGCGGGCTCAGGGGCGGGCGCTGCTGCGGGCGGGGCGGGCGATGTGGGCCATTCCCGAGATCGGGCGGGAACCGCACCAGCCGGTCGCGCTCGGCGTGCTGGCCCGGGCTGCCGGGTTGGGGCCGCTCGAAGCCGCCGTCGCCGCAGCGCACGGCACGGTGACCGGGTCGGCCAGTGCCGGGGTGCGGTTGCTGGGCCTCGATCCGTACGCGGTGCACGGGCTCCTGGCCCGGCTCGCCCCCGACTGTGACCGGGTGGCGGCGTCGGCCGCGGCCCGGGCCGGCGACCCGGTCGACGAACTGCCGGCCGCGGGCGCTCCCCTGCTCGACATCGGCGCCGAGCTCCACGCCACCTGGGAGGTGCGTCTCTTTGCATCCTGATCAGCACACACACGCGCATGAAGCCGACGAGGTGCCGCACACGCACCCGGAGCCGGGCGTCGACCCGCATCTGCCGCTCCCCGACGCGCCGCGGGCGCTGCGGATCGGCATCGGCGGGCCGGTCGGGTCGGGCAAGACCGCGCTGGTCGCCGCCCTCTGCCGGGCGCTCGGCGACGAGTTGCGGCTCGCCGTCGTCACCAACGACATCTACACGACCGAGGACGCCGACTTCCTCAAGCGCAACGGCGTCCTCCCGGTCGAGCGGATCCGCGCCGTCGAGACCGGCTGCTGCCCGCACACGGCCATCCGCGACGACATCTCCGCCAACCTGGACGCCGTCGAGGATCTGGAGGACGCCCTGGGCCCGCTCGACCTGGTCCTGGTCGAGAGCGGCGGCGACAACCTGACCGCGACCTTCAGCAAGGGCCTGATCGACCAGCAGATCTTCGTGGTCGACGTGGCCGGCGGCGACAAGGTCCCCCGCAAGGGCGGCCCCGGCGTCACCACCGCCGACCTGCTGGTCATCAACAAGACCGATCTGGCCCCGCTGGTCAGCGCCGACCTCTCGGTGATGGACCGCGACGCCAAGGCCCGCCGGGGCGAGCTCCCCACGGTCTTCCTGTCCTTGGTCGAGGATCGCGCCGCCACCCCGGTCGCCGACTGGATCCGCTCGCTGGTCGCCGCCCGCGTCCCAGCCGCCCGATGAAGGCCGCCCGATGAAGGCCGCCCGATGAAGCGCGCCGGCCGGCGACGGTGAAGGCTTTCGCCCGGGTCGCCGCCGAGTCCGACGGGCGCGGCGGCACCCGGCTGGCCGAGCTGCGCGGGGAGTCTCCGCTGCTGCCTCGGCGCACCGGAGCGCACCGGGTCCATCTCGTGGGCGGCGCCGCCGGCCCGCTGCGCGGCGACGAGCTCCGCCTGGAGATCGCCGTGGGCCCCGGAGCAACCCTGGAGGTCCTCAGCGTGGCGGCCCAGCTCGCGCTCCCCGGGCGCTCGCACCTGCCCGCGTCCCGCTACGAGATCTCCGCCTCGGTGGCCGAGGGCGGCGAGCTCCGCTGGCTGCCCGAACCGCTGATCGCCGCCGCCGGCTGCGACCACGTCACCGTCACGCACGTCGACGTCGCCGACGGCGGCCACCTGCTCTGGCGCGACGACCTGGTCTGCGGACGGCACGGCGAGGACCCCGGCGACGTACGGACCGAGACCACCGTCCGCTACGCCGGCCGGACCCTCTATCGCCACGACCTGGCGGTCGGCCCGGCCGCTCCCGGCTGGTCCGGAGCGGCCGTCCTGGGCGGCGGCCGCGCGCTCGGCACGGTCGTCATGACCACCGAGGACGGTCCGGCTGTGCTGGGCGGCGACGCCGTGCTCATGCCGCTCGCCGGGCCGGGAATGGTGGGCATCGCGGTGGGCGCCGACATCCGGCAGGTGCGAGCGGCGCTGGATCCGCTGTGCGCGGCGAGGGTGGCCGTGGCCACCCCCGCCGGCTGAGTCAGGCCGCTACCGCGATCGGTACGCCGTGTGCGTCCGTCAGGGCCAGCCTCGTGTGCAGGTTGCCCTGTTGGGCGACGCGAGCGAAGTACTCGCTCCGGCGCCTCTGCATGCAGCCCTTGCGTGTCCTCGGTCCGCCCGCCGCCACCGTCAGCAGTTCCGGGGCCAGCGAGCTGTTCAGGCCCTCGCGCAGCAGCTGCAACGCCTCCGTGCGCAGCTGGGAGATGCGCGACTCGGTGACGCCCAGGCGGGCCGCCACGTCGCTCAGCGGCTGCTCCTGCAGGAACGACTCCGTGACGACCAGGCGCAGCCGTTCGGGCAGGGCCTGGATCGCCTGGTGCAGATAGCCGAGGCGCTCCCTTTTGAGCAGCAGGTCCTCGGGGCCCTCGGACAGCTCGGGCACCATCTCCTCGGCCGCCCCGGTGGGGAAGCCCTGGAGGCTGAGCAGCGCCGCCTTCTGCACGTCGTCCTCGACCGTCGCCAGCTCCTGCACCCCGATGCCGAGCATCTCGGCCACCTCGGCATCGGTGGGTGTGCGGCCGAGCGCGGCGGTGAGCTCCTGCCGGGCGGCGGCGGTGCGCCGGGCCCGGGCCCGCACCGAGCGGCTGGCCCAGTCCTGGCCGCGGAGCTCGTCCAGGAGCGCGCCGCGGATGCGTACCGCGGCGAAGCGGTGGAACGGGATGCCGCGGGTGACGTCGAAGGACCGGGCCGCGCCGAGCAGGGCGGCGAATCCGGCGGAGGAAAGGTCGTCCGCGTGGACGTGGCCGGGTACCCGGTTCAGGAGTTCCCGGACCAAGTGGCCAACCATCGGCATGTGTTCGCGGACGAGGTCCTCGATGTCACGCGCGGACGGCGCGTCGTGGGTCGTGCCGATGGTGGCGGGGAGTTCGGTCGTGTCGCTCACGTGGTCCTCCTCGCTATTCGACCGGTTGAGTGAAAACCGGCTGACGAGAAGAACTTTTACGAACGAAAGGTGCGAAGGCGGCCGAACTCGGTTGCTAATAGGGTGCTTTTCGCGAGAAAAGCTCAGGTTTAGTGGAAGGCGGCGACGCGGCGGTTCTCCAGAACCCCGGTCAGCTCCTCGTGCACCCAGTGCATGCGGGTCACGGCGATGTCCGGGTGGTCACCGAACTCCAGGGCCACCTCGGCCGCGCACCCGTCGGTGCCGTGCAGCAGAAGCATGGCGGTCACCGCCCGCTCGACAGCCGCTTGGCTGGGGCACTGGGACGGCTGCAGATCCGAGACGAAGAGGGCCTCCGCCGCCAGATCCTTGACAATGCTGATCATGTCGAACTCCCCGATGTACGACAACTAGCTGTGCGCTGCCCTTAATGCCCTGGTCGGCGAGGGTTGCAACCGATCGGAGCGGAAAGAGCAAACCTCATCTTCCTCGCGCGCCCCTCCCGCCCCGGCCAACACGCCGGGCGAATCGGGAGAAAATGCATGCGCCATCCCCTTCACACTAGCTCCGTACCCGGGACCCCGTCGTCTGCTTTTTCAGCGGGAAGGCGCCGGAACGCGGCAAGGCCGGCCCGGGAGCCGGGCCGGCCTTGCGCACGAGGTGGTCTACTCGGTCTCCGCCGGGCAGGACCCGGGCTCCCCCGGGTCGCACTCGCTGGGAAGGGGCGGCGGCGGATCGTCGACGCCGGCCGGGGTGGTCGGCGGCGGCGTCGTGGCCGTCGGCACGTCGGTGTCGTCCGGCGGCTCGGGCTCGACCGCGCCGCCACCGGTCGTGGTGGTCGTGGTCGCCGACGGCGTCGTGGGCGGGGAGCCCGTCGGCGTCGTGGGCGGGGTGCCCGTCGTGGTGCCCGGCTTGGGCGACGTGGTCGTCGTGACCCCCGGCTTGGGCGCGGTGGTGGCGGGCTTGGTGCCGTTTGTCGGCTTCACGGTCGGGGTGATCGTGACGGTGCCGTCGGGGGCGATGCTGTAGCCCGGGTCGGTCGTCGTCGGCACCAGCCGCGAGCTGCCGTCGCTGAGCTGCTCCACCTTCTGCGCCGGGCCGCCCGGCTTGGTCGACACGAACGTCTCGCACGTGGCGCCGTTGAGCGTGAACGTCAGCGGCGCGATGTTGGTCGCCGTGTAGCGCCCGGTGATCGGCACGCTCACCGTCGATTTCGCGTTGATCGCGGCGGCCGTGGGCGAGCTGACCTCGACGCTCTGGCCGGTCTGGGTCAGCGTGGTCTTGCCGTTGCCCGAGATCGTCTGGTCGCCCGGCATGAGGAACCAGAGCTTCCAGTCGGTGACCGGGGTCTCGTCCTTGTTGGCCACCGTGACCTGGGCGCTGAACCGGCCCTTGCTGTCGGAGACGACCGCGTAGTTGACGACGCACTCGCCCGTCGGCGCCACCACCTGCGGCCCGACGATCGCCGCCTTGTCCTTGGGGCTGCTGCCGCTGGCGCTCCAGCCGTACGTGCCGATGGCCAGCAACAGCACACCGGCCGCGATGACCAGGATCCGCCGGGTCTTGTTGCCCGGGCCCCGCTGGCCCTCGGACGGCGACGCCTGGTTGCCGTAGGCCGGGCGCAGCTGCTGACCGGCCTCGATCGGCACCGACTCGAGCCCGGCGAACCGGCTGTTGCGGGCCGGCGCGGCCGGGTCGCCCGACGTGGGCGCGGGCGACTGGGGAGCCGCCGCGGCGGCCGCGGCCGCCGCGGCCTCGGTCATGTATTCGTTCGCCGTCGGCAGGATCGTCGTGTTCTCCACGTCGTCCGCCCACTCGGGCACGTAACCGCGGGCCACCGCGGGCGCGCCCGCCGACAGCGCGGCCAGGATCTGTGCCAGCTCGGCGCTGGACGGCCGGTCGGCCGGCCGCTTCTCGAGACACCGCCCGACCAGGGCGTCCACCTCGGCCGGCAGGCCCTCGACGGGCGGCAGCGGGTCGGGCTCGACATATTGGTGGGCGCGGAGCAGGGCCGTGGTGGTGCCCACGTCCCACGGCAGCTGGCCGATGAGCGTGCGGTAGATCAGCAGGCCCACCGCGTACACGTCGGTGGCCGGGCTGACCTGGCCGCCCTCGAGCCGCTCGGGCGCGAGGTAGGCCGGCGTGCCCAGCAGGCTGCCGTCGGGGTCGATGTCGTTCTCGCCGATCAGGGCCGAGATGCCGAAGTCGACGACCTTGGCCCCGGTCGGCGTGAGCATGACGTTGGCCGGGGTGACGTCGCGGTGCACGATGCCCCGCGCGTGAGCGGCGGCCAGGGCCGCGGCGACCTCGGCGGTGATCCGCACGGCGTGCTGCCAGGGCAGCTTGCGCGCGCGGGCAAGCACGGCGGCGAGCGACTCGCCGTCGATCAGCTCCATGACCACGTACGGCACCGGCTCACCGTCGACTGTGGTGGCCTCGCCGTAGTCGTAGACGTTGGTGATGTTCGGGTGGCTGAGGCGGGCGGCCGCCTGGGCCTCCGCGCGCAGACGGCGCCGGAACGCCGGGTCCGCGCTGGTCGACGGCGGCAGCACCTTCACCGCGACCTGGCGCCCGAGGACCTCGTCGAACCCTCGCCACACCACTGACATCCCGCCGGCGCCGAGCCGCTCGACCAGTCGATATCGACCGGCCAGCAGACTCGAACCGGGCAGGTCCGGCTGGCTCATGTGCCCCCACATGCGCGCCTCGTGAGAAACGCCGAGTCGCACCGCCATGCTCCTCGGCGCCGGGGGAAAGGTTCCCCATCGACGGCTCGGATGCTAGCCGATGATCGGCTGTATCAGAATCCCGCGTCTGCCGGTCTACCTGCGGTTCGTTACCGTCCGTTTCGCGACGGATCCCAGCCGTGGCGCGCTTTCGGGAACCCTCCGAAAGTCGGATCTCCGACTCAGGGCAGGCTGTCATATGCGGATAAGCCGGGGAATGCCCGCTTCATCGGAAGTGACGGCAGGAACGAGAATCCCGCCGTCTCTTAAGAGTCGATTAACTGACGGTCGCTGACGCGTAACGGACCGCCGAAGACAACGATCATCGGCGATTACTTAACGTAGGGCAATTGTTGAAGCCTTGACCTGAGCAACCCCCGCTGATCGGGTGACAAGCTCCGCTGATCAGCTTATTTCTCGTGCCAACCTGAGTACGCGGCGTGTCGGCCGGTGGCAACGTTGCCGAACAGCACCGACGCCGGCGACGGCCGCTTGGGCGGCGCGAGCCGCACCGGAACCGGCGCCTCCCCCACCGGCAGCGCTCCCAGCTGGGCCAACAGCTCCAGCACCGGGTCGAGCTTCTCGTAGATGACCAGCACCACGTCGCCCGAGCGGGCCAGCCGCAGCGCCGCCGGCACCGCCTCCTCGTAGCCCTGCGCCGGCACCGCCGTCAGCTTCGGCCGCCGGGCCCGCATCTCCCTCTCCACCAGCTTGGACACTTCGCCCCGGGCCCGGGGGCCCGGGTCCTCGTCCTCGTAGAGCACGGCCCGGGTGACCCCGTCGGCCACCACCTGGGCGCTGGCCGCCAGCAGGTCGTCGCGCCGGTCGCCGGGCAGGGTCAGCGCCACCACGCAGCGGTCCGGCCCCCACAGCTTGTGCAGGGTCCGCAGCGTCGCCGCCAGCGCGGCCGGGTTGTGCGCGTAGTCCACGAAGACCGACACGTCGCCGAGGCGCAGCAGTGTGGCCCGCCCCGGGTTGTCGACCACCCAGTCGAACTCGGTCAGGCGGCGCACCACGTCCTCCTGGCCGGCGCCGAGAGCCCGGGCCGCGGCGATCGCCGCCAGGGCGTTGGCCACCACGTGCGGCGCCGCTCCCCCGTACGCGCCGGGCAGCTCGGCCATCCGCATCAGCGGCGTGCGGCGGGCGCCGGTGGCCTGCGTCAGCCAGCCGTCCTGGAGCAGATAGGCGGTGGCGCCCTTGGCCAGGTGCTCGACCACCACCGGCTGGCGCGCGTCCAGGCCGAACCAGACGACCCGTTTGCGGTCGGCCCGCACCCGCGGCCGCTCGACCAGGTTGCGCACCCATGGGTCGTCGGCGTTGAGCACCAGCGTGCCGCCCTCGCGGACCCGCTCGGCGACCAGCGCCTTGACGTGCGCGAGGTCCTCGATCGTCTCCAGGCCGTCCTGGCCGAGATGGTCGGCCGTGATGTTGGTGATCACGCCGACGTCCGACCAGTCGTAGCCCAGGCCGCGGCGGATCAGCCCGCCGCGCGCGGTCTCCAGGACGGCCACCTGCACGCTCGGATCGCCCAGGACCATCTGGGCCGAGAGCGGCCCGGTGGCGTCGGCCCGGTAGATCACCCGCCCGTCCACCCGAACATCGTCAGTGGTGGTCAGGCCCACCCGCGTACCACCGGAAGCCAGAAGATGCGCGGCCAGCCGGGCCACCGTGGTCTTGCCGTTGGTGCCGGTGACCGCGGCGGTCGGGATGCGCCCGTCGGAGCCGCCGGGGAACATCGCCCGCACGATCGCGTCGCCGACGTCGCGGGCCCGCCCGCGCACGGGAGCCAGGTGCATGCGCAGCCCCGGCACCGCGTTGACCTCGAGGACGCCGCCGGTGACCTCGCCCCCGTCGACCAGCGCCGGCACCGGCTCGGCGATGTCGGGCAGCCGCAGGTCGATGCCGGCGATGTCGAGACCGAGCAGCGCGGCCACCCGCAGGCAGAGCCGGGCCACGTCGGGGTGCACCCGCTCGGTCACGTCGTGGCTGGTGGCACCGGTCGAGAGATTCGCCGTCGCGGCCAGCCACACTTCAAGCCCATTCGGGGGTACGCCCGTGAGCGCCCAGCCCTGGCGCTCGAGCAACTCCTCGTCGGCGTCCACCCGGGTCAGCACCCGGGAGTGCCCGGTGCCGCGGCGCGGGTCGGCGTTGACCCGCTCGATCAGCTCGGCGATCGTGGCCCGCCCGTCGCCGGTCACGTGCGCGGCGATCCGCTCGGCCGCGGCCACCACCTCGCCCGCCACCACGAGCACGCGGTAGTCGCGCCCGCCGAGCTGCCGCTCCACGATCACGTCCTCACCGGCCGCGCGGAAGGCCCGCTCGACCTGGGCCGCGGTGCTCACGCCGAGCGTCACGTGGTCGCCGTGCCGTCCCTGACGCGGCTTGACCACGACCGGCCCGCCGAGACGAACCAGAAGATCAACCGCTTGTGACGCCGTACGGGCGGGGCCGCCCTCGGCGATCGGCACTCCCGCCTCGGCCAGCAGACGGCGGGTCACCTGCTTGTCGCCGGCGATGTCGACGCCCACCCCGCTGGTCCGGTCGGTCATCGCGGCCCAGGCCAGCCGGCGCCGCACGCCCCAGCCGAGCCGCAGCAGGCTGAGGTCGTCGAAGCGCTCGACCGGGATCCCGCGCCGCCGGGCCGCCGTGATGATCGCCCGCGTGCTCGGGCCGGCCGCTTCCCTTTCCGCGAGCGCGGCCAGCGCATCGAGCCGGAAGTGCCCGAAATCGAGACCGGCGTGAACCCCCGCCACCAGATCGACGGCGGCCTGGAGCAGCTCCCCCGGCAGGGACGAGTCGGGCGATTCGTCAATGGGACACTCGACGATCAGGTCATACAGACCGGGGACACCCGCCGACACCGTACGGCCGAAGCTCACGTCCCGCCCGATCATCTGGGACAGCTCGATGCACGCGTGCTCGGTGACGTGCCCGAAGTACGTGCCGCCGCGCAGCCGGCTCACGAACCCGCCCGGCGCGCCCGCGGCGCAGTGGTGCTCGGCCAGGCCCGGCAGCGCCCGCAGGAGCCGCTCGGCGAAGCCGGTCACGTCCGAGGTCTCCACGCCGGTCAGCTCGTCCAGCCGCAGCCGGGCGACCACGGCGGGCCGGGAGAGGTACACGTTCGGCCCGCGCAGCCGGCGCAAGGATTCGATCTTCATGCGACGCGCCCCCTTCACTAGGAGGCTAATCGGAACAAAACCGAAACATCCGGCTAATCGTCGTTATGGGCGGGCAGGAGGTGCGTGACCTCGGGCGGGCCGTCGGCCAGGGCGAGCGCCCGCTGCTCGGCCTGCTCGTCGCTGCCGGTCATCCGGCCCTCGTGCTGGCGCAGATGCTCCTCCCAGGTCGGCACCTGATAGACCTCGACGTACCGGCCCGGGTCCTCGCCGTCCCGGAAGAGGCCCCACCTCGACGCTCCCGTGCGCTGCCGCGAACCCCGTACCGCCTCCATGGCCTCGATGAAGTCGCCGGCCTTGGTGTCCGGGACCTGGTAGACGACGGTGACCAGGATCGGCCCCTCGTCCAGGTGCGGCTCGAGCATGATGTGCGGCTCGGCCCAGAAGATGGCCGGGCTCCGGTCGGCGCCGTCCTGCTCGCGCACCGGCCACCAGCGGATCGTCACCGTGCCCGCCAGCAGCGCCACCGCGGCGGCCAGGAAGGCCGTGTCCAGGCCGAACAGCGCGGCGACCTGACCCCAGAGCAGCGCCCCGAGCGCCTGCGACCCGGCGAAGACCACCTGGTAGACGCCGAAGCCGCGGGCACGCACCCAGTTCGGCAGGAAGAGCTGGAGGGTCGCGTTCATCCGCGAGACCAGTGTCATCCAGGCCAGCCCGGCCAGCACCAGCACCGCCGTCACCGCGACCTCGTTCGGCACCAGGGCCGTGACCACCAGCGCCCCGCCGTAGACGATCCCCGCCAGCACAATCAGCCGGTTCGGCGACAGCCGCTGCCGGATGCGGGGCATCAGCAGCGCGCCGGCGATCGCGCCCACGCCCAGGGCGGCCAGCAGGATGCCGTAGCCGCTCGCGCCCATGTGCAGCTCTTGATGCGCGACCAGCGGCAGGAGCCCCCAGACGACCGCACCCGGCACCACGAAAAGGACAACGCGCGCCAGGATCCGCAGCACGACCGGCGAATACCGGACGTATCGGGCGCCCGCTCGGAGCGCCGGTCCGAAGTGTTCCGGATGCGACCGCCGACGTGCGGGCCGCCGCCACAGGAACAGGGCGAGCGCGAAAACCCCGTACGACAAAGCATTGATCGCGAAAACGGTGGCCGACCCGGTCTGCGCGACGAGCAGACCGGCCACGGCCGGACCCGCCGACCGCGCCAGGTTCGTGTTGACCGCCCCCAGCGCCGACGCCGCCGGCAGCTCGTCCCGCGGCACCACCTCCGGGATCACCGCCTGCCACGTCGGCAGGGTCAGCGCCTGCCCCACCCCCAGCAGGAACGTGAAGACCAGCAGCAACGCCGGCGGCATCAGATCGAGGATGGTCAGCACGGTCAGCACGCCGGCCACCGCGAACAGCCCGATCTGCACCGCCAGCAGCAGCTTCCGCCGATCGACGGCGTCGGCCAGCGCCCCCGACGGCAGGGCCAGCAGCAGCACCGGCAACATCGTCACCGTCTGCACCAGCGACACCCAGGTGGCCGCGCTCGGCTCGCCCACCACCAGCCACTGCGCACCGACCGTCTGCATCCAGGTGCCGACGTTGCCGGCCAGCACGGCGATCCAGAGATTGCGGAAGACCCGCTCCCGCAGCGGCGACCATGGACTCACCGCGAAAATCTACCGGCGCCGCGCTCCCGGCCCCGGACGGGGCAGCACCTCGCGGTAGTCCCCGATCTCGTGGTCACCCTCGCACACGACCCGCACGCTCACCTCGTCGCCGCAGTCCCGGTGCTCGTACCGCAGCGGCGGCCCCTCCGGATCGGCCAGATGGCGATCACCCCACGCGGCCACCGCGATCAGCACCGGATAGAGGTCGAACCCCTTCGGCGTCAGCCGATATTCGTGCCGGACCCGCGCCCCCGGCTCCTGGTAGGGCTCGCGGCGCAGCACCCCGTTCTCCACCAGCATGGCCAGCCGATTCGTCAGCACCTGGCGCGGAATGTGGGTCCGTACCCGCATGTCGTCGAAGCGCCGGATGCCGCTGAAGATCTCCCGCAACACCACCACGGTCCACTTCTCGCCGAGGATGGCCATCGACCGCTCGATCGTGCAGGAGTCGACCGACCAGGCCAGCGCCTCGGGCTCAGTGGAATTCATGACACCAGGCTAAGTCCACTGGACAGACCCAGCAAACGGCTGCCAGGCTGCGTCCATGACCCAGACCCAGCAGGACGTACGCACCCGGACCTTCAGCTGGACCGACCCCGCCCTCCACGCGGACCTGATCGGCCGCCAGACCGGCCTCGAGCTCCTGCGGGCCATGGCCTCGGGCGACCTGCCCGCCCCACCGATCATGCACCTGATCGACTCGGCCGGCATGCAGGTCGAGCACGGCTCGGTCACCGTCTTCCTCGACCCACAGGAGTTCCACTACAACCCCCTCGGCACCATGCACGGCGGCGTCATCTCCACGCTGCTCGACACGGCCGCCGCCTGCTCCGTCCACAGCACCCTGCCGGCCGGCGTCGGCTACACCAGCCTCGACCTCAACGTGAAGTTCCTCCGTCCGGTGACCCTGGCCTCCGGCCGCCTGACCTGCACCGGCAGCGTCCTGCAGAGCGGCCGCCGCACCGCGCTGGCCGAGGCCCGCCTCACCGACGCCGGAGGCCGCCTCGTAGCCCAGGCCATGTCGAGCTGCATGATCTTCCCATTGCCCGGCCAGTGAAGCACCTGCTGGCCGCCCTCGACGGCGCCCGCCTGCACGACATCCTGCTCCCGGGATATCTGGACACCGACGACGGCCCGCCCCGCTTCGTCCAGCTGATGGGCCGCGCCTACCTCGACCTGGGCGACCGCCTGCTCCACCTGGACGGCGCCGCCTACGAGGGCGCCCTGACCTTGAGCTTCGCCACCAAGCCCACCACATCGGACTACATGGCCGGCGAGGACGAGGAGTTCGCCACCGCCTCGATCGGCTCCCTGTTCTTCGACACGAGCACGGCCCCGGCCATCACCGAGGTCCGCTACGTGACGACGGCCCGCCACGGCACGCGCGCCCCCGACCCGGCCCCCGGCTCGGCCCTGGTCCGCTGCGCCGAGTTCCGCCTGCGCTACGGCGGTCGCCTCTTCTTCGACCCGATGACCTTCGAGCGCCTGCGCATGGCCGCCTCCGACGGCTACGACACGTGGCACTCGAACGACCGCCCCCGAGACGAGGAAGTCTTCGGCCCCATCCAGGAACACCACTGGACGGCAGGAACTTCGGGGTGAGTCAGCGCCGCCAGGCGCGGGCGTTGCAGGACAGCCCGGAAGCCGGGAACGGCCCGGACCACGACGATGCTGGTCCCTGCGGCGGGGGCCTGTCGGCCCCTCCGTATATCTAAGAGTTTTTCTTCAAGAGACGCTGGCGGCGGGCCTCGCGCTTCTCCTCGAAGCGGGCGGCCTGGGACTCGAGGTCGGCCATGTGGGCGGCCAGCTCCTCGCGGGCCTTCTCGCCGTCGCCGGTCAGGTCGGTGCGGTTGAAGACGTTCCACTGGCGGATCACCGGCTGGAGGACCTCGTCGCGGTGCTGGCGCAGGTCGTAGATGCCGGCCAGGGCGATCGACAGCGCCTTGCGGCCGAAGCCCTCGATGTTGGCGCCGGGCATCTCGAAGCCGCTGACCACGTCGGTCACCGCGCGCATGGCGTGGTTGGGGTCGAGGTCGAAGGCGGCGGCCAGCAGGTTGCGGTAGAAGACCATGTGCAGGTTCTCGTCGGCGGCGACGCGGGCCAGCAACTGCTCGGCGATCGGGTCGCCGGTGGCCTTGCCGGTGTTGCGGTGCGAGATGCGGGTGGCCAGCTCCTGGAAGGCGACGTACGCGATCGAGTGCAGGATCTCGTCGGGGTGGTCGTTGCTGTAACCCGACTGCATGTGTGACATGCGGGCGCGTTCGAGCTCGGTCGGGTCGACGGCGCGAGAGACGGTCAGGTAGTCGCGCAGGGCGATGCCGTGCCGGCCCTCCTCGGCGGTCCAGCGGTGCACCCAGGTGCCCCAGGCGCCGTCGCGGCCGAACAGCGTGGCGATCTCGTGGTGGTACGAGGGCAGGTTGTCCTCGGTGAGCAGGTTGACGATCAGCGCGGTCCGGGCCACGTCGGGGATCTTCGAGTCGTCCTCGAGCCACGGGTCGCCGCCGAGCAGGCCGTCGAAGGTGCGGCCGTCGCTCCACGGCACGTACTCGTGCGGGAACCACTCCTTGGCCAGCGACAGATGCCGGTCGAGGTTCGTCGCGACGACGGGCTCGAGCTCGATGAGCAGTGCTGTCTGATCCATACCCCATACCTCCTGCAGCCCAGCACTCCCTACGGTTACGCAACCGTAGGTTACTCCCCCGGCCTGTCAACGGACGGGGCGCTGGCACGCGTCGACGAAGATGGATGGCTCCGACCGACCATCGAGGAGGCAGTCTTGTTTCGACGTGCGCTCATCGCTCTGATCGCCACGGCCGGGTTGATCGCGCCGGCGGTCCCGGCGGCCGCGGCTGACAAATCGGTTCTGCAGGACAAATTGGACGCGGTGCACGCGGCGGGCATGCCGGGCGCGTTCGCCGAGGTCCGCGACGGGAAGAAGACCGTACGGCTGGCCACCGGGGTCAGCGACGTGACCACCGGCGAACCGGTCCGCAACGGCCTGCGCCACCGCGTCGGCAGCATCTCGAAGACGTTCCTGGCCACCACCGTGCTCCAGCTCTCCGGGGAGCGCCGGCTCGACCTGGACGCGCCGATCGGGCGCTACCTGCCCCGGCTCGTCCCGGCCGACGTGGGGCGGCGGGTGACCCTGCGGACGCTGCTCAACCACACCAGCGGGATCGGCGACTACGACACCGAGCTGATCAAGACCGCGGAGGACATCGTCACGCTGTGCGAGACGACCTACCGGCCCGAGCAGCTGGCCCGGATCGGGCTGGCCGCCGCGCCCACCGAGCCCGGCGTCTACTCGTACTCCAACACCAACTACGTGCTGGCCGGGCTGATCGTCGAGAAGGTCACCGGGCACAGCTACCGTGCGGAGATCGGCCGGCGGATCCTGAAACCGCTCGGGCTGCGCGACACGTACTTCGAGGGGACCGACCCGCTGATCCGCGGGCCGCACATGAACGCCTACGTGCCCTGGTACGAGGGCGAGCTGCGCGACTTCACCCGCTGCAACATGTCGTGGGGCTGGGCCGCGGGCGAGATCGTGTCGACCGCGAACGACCTGAACGTGTTCTACCGGGCGCTGCTGACCGGCCGGCTGCTGAAGCCGTCCCTGCTGGCCCAGATGCAGACCACGACCGGTGTGGACGGCTACGGGCTCGGCCTCTACTACGTGGATCTGCCGTGCGGCCGGGTCTGGGGCCACGACGGCGGCACCATCGGGCACGTCACGGTCTCCTGGCACAGCCCGGACGGGGTGCGCCAGGTGACCTACGCGCAGAGCATGTCGTTCTATCAGACCTCGCCGACCGAGCCGCACCCGATCGACGTGGCGGTGATCGACTTCCTGGTCACCGCGCTCTGCGGTGACCAGGCCGTCAGTCTCAGGACGTCCTACGTGGAGCCGTTCAGGACCCGCTGATCACCGGGTACAGGTCGGCGGCCGGCGCCTCCCACGTGGTGGCGTCGGCCTCGACCTGCTCCCCCGAGCGGATGTCCTTCACGGTGTCGGGCTCACCCTCACGGCCGGGGAACCAGACGTACGGGATGCCGCGCTTGTCGGCGTACTGGATCTGCTTGCCGAACTTGGCGGCGGTCGGCGCCACCTCGGCCGGGATGCCGCGCCTGCGGAGCGCGGCCGCCGTCCGGTCGCAGGTGCGGCGCAGCTCCTCGTTCGGCAGCGCGACCACCACGCAGGTCGGCACCGAGCGGGAGACGCCCAGCGCGTTCTGCCCGAACAGGACGCCGAGCATGCGGGAGACGCCGATCGAGATGCCGACACCGGGGAACTTCTCGTTGCCGACGGTGGCCAGGTTTTCGTAGCGGCCGCCCGAGCAGACCGAGCCGAACCGCTCGTAGCCCTCGAGCTGCGTCTCATAGACCGTGCCCGTGTAGTAGTCGAGGCCGCGCGCGATCTTCAGCTCGGCCACGACGAGGCCGGGGTTGAGCTCACGGGCCGTCTCGACCACCTGGAGAAGCTCGTCAAGACCTTCATCGAGAAGCGGGTCCTGTACGCCCAGTTTGCGCACCGCGTCGGCGAAAGAACCGTCCTCGGAGGAGATCTCCGCTAGCTGGAGACACGCCTCGGCCTGCTTCTGCGATGCGCCGGCCGTCTCGATCAACTGGTCGATGACCTTTTGGGCGCCGATTTTGTCCAGTTTGTCGACGACGCGCAGCACCTGGGCGGTGTCCTCCAGGCCCAGGCCCCGGTAGAAGCCCTCACACACCTTGCGGTTGTTGACCTGGATGCGGGCCTTGGGCAGCGGCAGCCCGGACAGCACGTCACCGATGACCAGCGGCATCTCGGTGTCGTAGTGGAACGGCAGCGTCCCCCGGTTGACCACGTCGATGTCGGCCTGGAGGAACTCGCGGTAGCGGCCCTCCTGCGGCCGCTCGCCGCGCCAGACCTTCTGGATCTGGTAGCGCTTGAACGGGAACTGGAGCTTGCCCGCGTTCTCGGTGACGAAGCGGGCGAACGGCACGGTCAGGTCGAAGTGCAGCCCGAGCTGGTCGTCGCTCTTCTGGCCTTCCTCGGCCTGCAGGCGGCTGAGCAGGTAGACCTCCTTGGAGGTCTCCCCCTTGCTCAGCAGGGTGTCCAGCGGCTCGACCGAGCGGGTCTCCAGCGGGGCGTAGCCGTACAGCTCGAACGTGGCCCGCGCGCGGTCGATCACCCGCTGCTCGATCATGCGCTGCGGCGGCATCCATTCGGGAAAACCGGAAATGGGCATTCTCAAAATCTCCTAGGAAAAAGTCTCAGAGACCACGGTGCGGCGCTGCGATCAGTTCCCGCAGGTACGGGTTCTGCGCGCGCTCGCGGCCGATGGTCGTGGCCGGTCCGTGGCCGGGCAGGACGACGGTGTCGTCGGCCAGCGGCAGGATCTTGTCCCGCAGGCTGGCCAGCATCGTCTCGGTGCTGCCGCCCGGCAGGTCGGTGCGCCCGATCGAACCCTGGAAGAGGACGTCCCCGGAGAGGCAGACCTGGTCCGCGTCCCACGTGGAGCCCGCTCCGGGCAGGCGGAAGAGCACCGACCCGCCGGTATGGCCCGGCGCATGGTCGACGGTCACCTCGAGGCCGGCCAGCGACAGCGTGGCGCCGTCGGTCAGCTCGGCCACGTCCTCGGGCTCCGAGTACTCGATGCGGCCGCCGAACAGCTGGTTGAGGTCCATGCTGAGGCCCTTGGAGGGGTCGGCCAGCATCTCCCGGTCGGCCGGGTGCACATACGCCGTGATGCCGCGCGCGCCGCACACCGGGGCGACGGAGAAGGTGTGGTCGAGGTGGCCGTGGGTGAGCAGCACCGCGGCCGGGTGCAGCCGGTGCTCGGCCAGCACCTCGTCGAGGCGGTCGAGCACACCGATGCCGGGATCGACGATCAGGCATTGCTCGCCGGGGCCGGCGGCCACGACGTAGCAGTTGGTGCCGAAGGCATCGGCCGGAAAGCCGGTGACGAGCACAACGGCCCCTCTCTCACAGATTAGAGCGAAATCGTAACGAGAGTAGCCCGGCGGTCGCACACCACTTTCTCAGGAGGTACCCGTACACTCTTGCGGGCGTGTGACAAGGGTCGTAGGAAGGACAGGTTTCGGTGGCATCCAGCAGGGACCGCCAGCGCAAGCTGGCGCGGGCGAAGCTCGATCGGCAGATGGCCCGGCGAGCCGTGAAGGAGCGCCGCCGTCGCCGCATGCTCGCGGGCGTCGGGGCCGGCGCCGCGGTCCTGCTCATCGTCGCCGGCATCGCCTGGGCCGGCGGGGCGTTCGACTCCGACGACACCGAGACCGCGGCGGCCGAGGACATTTGCGCGTGGACGCCGCAGAGCGCGACCGCCAACACCAACCTCAAAGAGGTCGGCACCCCGCCCACCACGGGCATACCGACCTCCGGCACCCGGACCATGACGATCGCCACCAACCAGGGTGACCCGATCACGGTCAGTCTCGACAACACGCTCTCGCCCTGCGGCTCGGAGAGCCTGGCGTTCCTGGCCGGCAAGAAGTTCTACGACAACACCGACTGCCACGAGATCACCTCGTACGGGGCGATCCGCTGCGGCGACCCGAGCGGCACCGGGCAGGGCGGCCCGACGTACAGCGTCTACAACGAGAACGTGCCGACCGCGCCGGAGCCCGCCCCGTCGGCCTCCACCGGCACGGCGGCGAAGACGCCGCTCTACCCGAAGGGCACCGTCGCCCTGATCGGCGACCCGCCGGGCACCAACGGCAGCCAGTTCCTCATCTTCGCCAAGGACTACAGTCCGGCCACGCCGGAGTTCTCGATCGTCGGCACCGTGGCGGGCGGCCTCGACACCGTGACGAAGATGAGCAAGATCGCGACCGTGGCGAACGCGGCCGGCGACAAGGTGAAGCCGAAATCGAAGATCACCATCAAGAGCCTGACTGTCGGCGACGCGGCTGCGGCCACGCCCGCGGCGCCGTCGGCGAGCACCCAGTCTTAATCCCCTAGGCCGATCACAGCAGGAGGAACACCGTGTCGTCGATCAAGGACCGGCAGCGCGCGGCGGCGCGGGCCCGGCTCGAGAAGGAGATGTCCGAGCGTGCCGCGGCAGCCCGCAAGCGCCGGCAGCGTCAGGCCATCATCGGCTCGGCGATCGCGGTCGTGCTGATCGCCGGCGCCGGGGTGCTCATCGTCACCCAGCTCAACAAGGACGACAAGAAGAGCACCAGCAACGCGGCCGGCGTCCCCGCGGGCCAGGTCGCCTGCACATGGACGCCGGACGCCGGCGGCGGCAAGACCAAGGACGTCGGCACCCCGGCCGCGACCGCGCCCAACACGGGCAAGGACGTGCTGACGATCGAGACCAACCTCGGCACGATCAAGGCCGACGTGGACAAGTCCAAGGTGCCCTGCACCGCGGCCAGCTTCGAGTTCCTCGCGTCCAAGAAGTTCTGGGACAACACCAAGTGCCACCGTCTGGTCAACGAGGACAAGTTCCGCGTGCTCCAGTGCGGCGACCCGTTCGCCACCGGCAAGGGCTACCGCGAGACCGACGGCCAGGGCGGCCCGAGCTACACCATGGCCGAGGAGAACCTCCCGACCGACACCAAGAACCCGTACCCCGCGGGCTCGATCGCGATGGCCAACACCGGCCAGCCGGGCAGCACGGGCAGCCAGTTCTTCATCTGCTCCGAGGACACCCAGCTGTCGGCGAACTACACGCTGCTGGGCAAGATCACCTCGGGCCTCGACGTGGTCAAGGGCGTGGTCAAGGCCGGTGACGACGGCGCCTTCAAGGAGTCGGCCGGCGGCGGTCACCCCAAGAAGGAGATCAACATCGAGTCGATGACGATGGCCGCGGCCTGATCTTCCTGACCAAGAAAAAGGGCCCCCTCGGGGGCCCTTTTTCTATGCGCCTGACGTGACGCGGTAAGCGTCGAAGACCCCGTCGACCTTGCGGACGGCGGCGACCAGATGCCCGAGGTGTTTCGGGTCGGCCATCTCGAACGTGAAGCGGCTGACCGCCACCCGGTCGCGGGTCGTGGTGACCGTCGCCGACAGGATGTTCACCCGCTCCTCGGACAGCACCCGGGTCACGTCGGCCAGCAGCTTGTGCCGGTCGAGCGCCTCGACCTGGATGGCGACCAGGAACGTCGACGCGCTGGTCGGTTTCCAGGTCACCTCGACCACGCGCTCCTCCTGCTCGCGCAGGTCCTCCGCGTTGGCGCAGTCTTCCCGGTGGACGCTGACGCCGCCGGAGCGGGTGACGAAGCCGAAGACTGCGTCGCCCGGCACCGGGGTGCAGCAGCGGGCCAGCTTGACCCACACGTCGCTGACGCCCTTGACCACCACGCCCGGGTCCTGAGCCGTGCTGCGGTTGCGCGGCGGGCGGGTCGCGACGGCGGTCTCGGCGATGTCCTCGACCGCGCCCTCCTCGCCGCCGAAGCCGGCGACGAGTTTCTGCACGACGGACTGCGCGGAGACCGTGTTCTCCCCGATCGCCGCGTACAGCGAGGCCACGTCGGGCAGGTGCAGGTCGCGGGCGATGGTCGTCAGGTTCTCGTTCGTCAGCATGCGCTGCAGGGGCAGGCCCTGCTTGCGCATCGCCTTGACGATCGCCTCCTTGCCGACCTCGATCGCTTCCTCGCGGCGCTCCTTGTTGAAGTACTGCCGGATCTTCGTGCGGGCCCGGGGGCTCTTGACGAAGCCCAGCCAGTCCTGCGTCGGGCCGGCGTTCGACGATTTCGACGTGAAGATCTCGATGACGTCGCCGTTGGACAGTGTGGACTCGAGCGGGACGAGCTTGCCGTTGACCCGGGCCCCGATGCACTTGTGCCCGACCTCGGTGTGCACCGCGTAGGCGAAGTCGACCGGGGTCGAGCCCGTCGGCAGCGGGATGACGTCGCCCTTGGGGGTGAAGACGTACACCTCCTGGCTCGACAGGTCGAACCGCAGCGCGTCGAGGAACTCGCTCGGGTCGCTGGCCTCGCGCTGCCAGTCGAGCAGCTGCCGCAGCCAGGTCATCTCGTCGATGTGGGCCGGCGGGCCGACGATCGTCGCGCCCTTCTGCTCCTTGTACTTCCAGTGGGCGGCGATGCCGAACTCGGCCGTGCGGTGCATCGCGAAGGTGCGGATCTGCATCTCGACCGGCTTGCCGGTCGGGCCGATGACCGTCGTGTGCAACGACTGGTACATGTTGAATTTCGGCATCGCGATGTAGTCCTTGAACCGGCCCGGCACCGGCTGCCAGTTCGCGTGGATGACGCCCAGCGCGGCGTAGCAGTCGCGGACCGTGTCGACCAGGATGCGCACGCCGACCAGGTCGTAGATGTCGTTGAAGTCGCGGCCCCGCACGATCATCTTCTGATAGATCGAGTAGAGGTGCTTGGGGCGGCCGGTCGTCTCCGCCTTGATCTTCGCGGATTTCAGGTCGAGCGAGACCCTGTTGGTCACCTGGCGCAGCAGCGCCTCACGCTGCGGCTGGTGCTCGCCGATGAGACGGTTGATCTCCTCGAACCGCTTGGGGAACAGCGTGCCGAAGGCGAGGTCCTCGAGCTCCCACTTGATCGTGTTCATACCGAGGCGGTGGGCCAGCGGGGCCAGGATCTCGAGCGTCTCCTTGGCCTTCTGCTCCTGCTTGGGGCGGGGCAGGAAGGTCAGGGTGCGCATGTTGTGCAGCCGGTCGGCCAGCTTGATGACCAGCACCCGCGGGTCTTTGGCCATGGCCACGACCATCTTGCGGATCGTCTCGGCCTTGGCCGCGTCGCCCAGTTTCACCCGGTCGAGCTTGGTGACGCCGTCGACCAGCAGCGCCACCTCGGCGCCGAAGTCGGACTTCATCTGCTCGAGCGAGTAGTCGGTGTCCTCGATCGTGTCGTGCAGCAGGGCCGCGACCAGTGTGGTCGTGTCCATGCCGAGGTTGGCCAGGATCGTGGCCACGGCGAGCGGATGGGTGATGTAGGGGTCGCCGGACTTGCGGTACTGACCCGAGTGCCAGCGGGCGGCCACGTCGAAGGCGCGCTGGAGCATGCGCCCGTCGGCCTTGGGATGGCTGGCCCGGTGGGTCGCGATCAGCGGCTCGAGCACCTCGCTGACCTGGGTGCTCTGCCACGGCGCGTTGAAGCGCGCCAGGCGGGCCCGGACGCGGCGCCCCGTGGGCGCGCTGGCCAGGCCGAACCTTTCCTCACCGGTAGGCAGCGGCTGCGTGTCGTCGGCGTCGGCCGCGGGAACGGCCGGCCGGGGACCCTCAGGCCGCGTCTCAGCCGCGGGCGCCGTAGCGTCCGCACCGGTCCGTGTGTTCTCGGTCGGCTGCACCGTGCCCTCCGCCGGAGGGGCGACGTCGCTGGACACCGGCCTCCTCACACCCTCGTCGATTGTGGGTTGGTTCACCTGGTTAGGAACGCCATCCTACCCGCACGCTCTTCCCCGATAACCCGGCTGAACGCCGAGAAAAGAATCAGACGGTCAAGAGCGCGTGCACCGTACGGGGGCTGAGCCGCTCCCGGCCCTTCAGGAACGCCAGCTCCATCAGCACCGTGAAGCCGGCGACCGTGCCGCCGGCCCGCTCGACCAGCTCCAGCGCCGCGGCCGCCGTGCCGCCGGTGGCGAGCACGTCGTCGACCACCAGGACGCGCTGTCCGGCGATGAAAGCATCCTCGTGCACCTCGAGGGCGGCTTCGCCGTATTCGAGCTCGTACGAGGCCGACAGAGCCTTGCGTGGCAGCTTCCCCGCCTTGCGCACCGGCACCACGCCGGTGCCGGTGGCGTAGGCGATGGCGGCGGCCACGACGAACCCGCGGGCCTCGACGCCGGCCACGACGTCGAAACTGCCCTCGCCGTGGTGCGCGATGATCCCGTCGATCACCTGGCGGAACGCCGGCCCGTCCGCGAACAGCGGCATGAGGTCCTTGAAGACGACGCCCGGCTTGGGGAAGTCGGGCACGTCCACGGTGCCGCTCTCGACGATCGCGGCCAGGTCGGTGTGCTGGTCTGTCACGGGCGCAAGCTTTCCATAACGAAAGGGGCGGCCCGACCGGGCCGCCCCTTTTCGCGTTTCTGATCTCAGCGGCGCTTGCCACCCGGCCGGTTGCCCGGTCCGCGGTTGGTGTTGCTGCCGCCGCTGGTCCGCTTGGCCGTGGGCCGGGCGCCCGGCCGTGGGGCCGAGGAGGCCAGGGCCGGAGCCTCGTCCGACTCGGCCATGTTCGACGAGCGGCCACCGGTGCGCTCGCCGCGGGCCACGTCACCGGACTTGGCCGAGGCGCGCCGGGCCAGGACCCGGGCGGTGTGCGCCTTGATCTTCGGCTCGCGGTCCTTGAACACGGTCAGCAGCGGGGCCGCGAACATGATCGAGGCGAGGACGCCGAAGCCCATGCCCACGAACAGCACCAGGCCGAGGTCCTTCAGCGTGCCCGCGCCGAGCAGGCCGGCGCCGATGAACAGCAGGCCGCCGACGGGCAGCAGCGCCACCAGGCCGGTGTTGATCGAACGCATCAGGGTCTGGTTGACGGCCAGGTTGGTCGCCTCGTTGTAGGTGCGGATGCTGCTCGCGGTGATACCGCGCGTGTTCTCCTGCACCTTGTCGAAGACGACCACCACGTCGTACAGCGAATAACCCAGAATCGTCAGGAAGCCGACCACCGTCGAGGGCGTCACCTCGAAGCCGACCAGCGAGTACACGCCGGCCGTGAAGATCAGGTCGAGCAGGAGCGAGGAGACGGCCGCCGCCGCCATGCGCCACTCGAACCGGATGATCAGATAGATCATGACGACGATCAGGAAGATGATCAGACCGAGCAGGGCCTGCCTGGTCACCTGCCCACCCCAGGCCGCGGAGACCTGGTCGTCACTGACCTTGGTGGCGTCGAGCTTGAGGTCGGTGACCAGCGCGGTCTTGGCCTGCTCGGCCTGCGCCGCCGTCAGCGTGGAGGCACGGACCGTGTAGGTGTCGCCGCCGCCGCCGGTGCTGCCGAGCGTCTGCGAGGAGACGACCTCGGCGTTCGGGTCGACCGACTTGATCGCCCGCTCGACCGCGTCGGACACCTCGTCCTGGGTGTAGGTCGTGCTGCCGGTCGTGGCCGGCACGCTGAACGACGTGCCACCGGCGAACTCGATGCCCAGGTGGAAGCCGCGGATCGCGATGCTGGCGATGGAGATCACCACGAGCACGGCCGCGATGGCGAACCAGAGCTTCCGGCGGCCGATGATGTTGACATTGGCCTCGCCCGCGTAGAGCCGGGCGGCAAGACCTTGGCTGGCCATGTCAGGCCTCCTTGACGTCGGTCGGAGCGCGGCGCAGCACGCGGCCGAGACCACTCACGCGCGGCGAGAGGAACGCCTTGGTGCTGGCGAACATCGTCATGATCGGGTGACGGAAGAGGAACACCACGACCAGGTCGAGCACCGTCGCGACGCCCAGTGCGAAGGCGAAGCCCTGCACCGCGCCGACCGAGACGATGTACAGCACCACGGCGGCGAGGATCGTGATCGTGTTGGCCGAGATGATCGTGCGCCGGGCGCGGGCCCAGGCCCGTGGCACCGCACTGCGCGGGCTGCGGCCCTCGTGGATCTCGTCCTTCAATCGTTCGAAGTAGATGACGAACGAGTCGGCGGCGACACCCAGTGACACGATGAAACCGGCGATGCCGGCCAGGGTCAGGGTGAAGCCGACCGTGCGGCCCAGGAAGACCAGGGCGCCGAAGGTGAGCAGACCCGACAGCAGCAGGCTCAGGAAGATGACCGAGCCGAGCAGACGGTAGTAGAAGAACGCGTAGATGGCGACCAGGCCCATGCCGATCGCGGCCGCGATCAGACCGGCCTGCAGCTGCTGGGTGCCCAGGGTGGCCGAGACCGTCTGGGCCGGGCCCGAGCTGAAGGTGACCGGCAGCGCGCCGAAGTTCAGCTGGTCGGCGAGCTCCTTGGAGCTGCTCGCGTTGAACTGGCCGGTGATCTGCGAGGTGCCGGTGAGCACGCCCTGGATCTGCGGGGCCGAGATGACCGACTTGTCGAGGACGACCGCGACGGCGCAGTGCTCGATCGAGCCGTACATCGCCGTGGCGGCGGTGTAGCAGGGCGCGTCCGAGGTGGCCTCGAAGGCCTGCCGGGTCAGCGCGGCCCACTTGGTCGAGCCCTCGCTCTTGAAGTCCAGCGAGACGACCCACTGGCCGTTCTGCTGGTCGAGCTGCGGGCTGGCCTTGGAGATGTCGTCACCGACGACCTTGGCCTGGTCCATCAGGATCTTGCCGCCGTTGTAGCAGGCGACGACCTGCTTGCCCACGGCGTCGATGGCGCCGTTGGGGCGGGCGTCGAGCTGGGTGCAGCCGATGGTCGGCACGTACATCTGCATCTGCGGGGTGAGGACGTTGACCTCGTCGCCGCTGAGCTTCGCGAACGGGGCGTACGGCTTGCCGGCGGTCGGGTCGGTGCTCAGGTCGACCGGCGCGGTCAGCTTGCTCGCGGCGGCCCAGGCGGCCGTGCCGACCTTCTTCTGGACCTCGGCCAGCAGGGCCTTCTCGTCGGCCGAGGCCGGAGGCGCCGCGGGGGCGCTCGCGCTCGCCGAAGCGGACGGCGTCGGGGTCGGCGTCGGGGCCTTCACGACCTCGCCGCCGCCCTGGCCACCGGTCGAGGCGCTGCTCGACACGGCCGGGGCGCTCGCGCCGGTCGAAGGCTTGGCGGACGTCGACGGCTTGGCGCTGCCGGACGCGGCCGCCGAGGGCGTCGCGGTCGGCGGGTTGAGCGCCACCGTCGAGACGTCGCCGGTCGCGCCGATCACCAGGCGGAAGCGCATCTGCGCGGCCTGCGACAGGTCCTTGAGCTGGTCGTCGGCCTTACCGGCGAGGGAGACCACGATGTTGCGGTCACCCTGGATGACCACCTCGGCCTCGGAGACGCCGAGCGCGTTGACCCGCTGGTCGATGATGTCGCGGGCCTGCTCCATGCTCTCCTTGGACGGCACCTGGCCGCCCTGGACGGAGGCGATGTAGGTGGCCTGCGTGCCACCGACCAGGTCGAGACCCAGTTTCGGGTGCAACCGGTCGGTGAAGCTGCCACTCGCCCCGCCCGCGAAGAAGACCAGCAGATACAGAACGACGAAGATGAAGCCGAGCACGGCGAGCTGCCGTCCGGGATGCATCTGCCCCTGTGGTGGTCGTGCCACGGCTTTCGGTCTCCCTGTGTCTTACGTGCCTGATGTCCGATTCTGGTGGCCGCGCGCGGCCTGACGGACCGGCCCGTCTGGACCGGCCCGCCGGGGTCTAACTGTCAGTCCTTTTTACGCGTGTCGACGACCGGGTCGACGACCGGCTCCTCG
The DNA here is from genome assembly GCF_900215205.1 of Paractinoplanes atraurantiacus. GTDB lineage: Bacteria > Actinomycetota > Actinomycetes > Mycobacteriales > Micromonosporaceae > Actinoplanes > Actinoplanes atraurantiacus. The sequence continues at coordinate 17,889 of NZ_OBDY01000017.1, read as the reverse complement.
ACGGCGGGCTCGGCGATCTCCTCGGCCGCGACGGTCTCGTCGACCGCGCCGGCCTGCGAGACGACGCGGGCGATGGCCGGCCGCGCGAACTGCACCTCGACCCCGTCGGCGATCTCCAGGTTGACGACGTCGTCGTCGACGGCGACCACGGTGCCGTGCAGGCCACCGATCGTCACGATCCGGTCGCCCGGCCCCAGCGCGTTCTGCATCTGCTGAGCCTCACGGCGGCGCTTCTGCTGCGGCCGGATCATCAGGAAGTACATGACGGCGAAGAGGAGGACGATGAGAAGCAGCGGCGTGAAGCTGCCACCACCCGATGCCTCGGCTGCCTGAATCACCAAAAAAGCCTTCCGTAGGCCGCCGGCGACGCGCCCGCGCGCGTGACCGGGGCGATAAACACATCCCGGGTTGGAACGGCGGCGAGTCTAATCGGTCAACCTGGGAAGTCCGAATGCGGCACACATCACGTTCGCATTACGAGGGGATTTCACGCGTCCCGTGCGAACAAATCCCCTTGGATCACGCCCGACGGCGGCGTCTTTCCCAGGTGCACCCAACCCGCCTCGGTGGCCACCCGGCCCCTCGGCGTGCGGGCCAGGAGCCCGGCCCGCACCAGGAAAGGCTCGCACACCTCCTCAACGGTGTCAGACTGCTCGCCGACCGCTACCGCCAAGGTGGACAAACCGACCGGCCCGCCGCGGAAAGACTCGATGAGCGCGCGCAGCACGGCCCGGTCGAGACGGTCCAGGCCCAGCTCATCCACGTCGTACACCTTGAGGGCCGCACGGGCTGTGGATTCGGTCACCACACCGTCGGCACGCACCTCGGCGAAGTCCCGTACGCGCCGAAGGAGACGGTTTGCGATACGCGGCGTCCCCCGCGAGCGCCCGGCGATCTCGGCCGCGCCCTCGTCGGTGATCGGCACGCCGAGGATGCGGGCCGAGCGGTGCAGCAGGGCGTCCAGATCGGCCGGTGAGTAGAAGTCGAGGTGGGCCACGAAACCGAACCGGTCGCGCATCGGGCCGGACAGCAGGCCGGCCCGGGTGGTCGCGCCGACCAGGGTGAACGGCTCGACGTCGAGCGGGATCGCGGTGGCGCCCGGCCCCTTGCCGACCACGACGTCGACCCGGAAGTCCTCCATCGCGCTGTAGAGCAGCTCCTCGGCCGGCTTGGCGATGCGGTGGATCTCGTCGATGAACAGCACGTCACCGGGCGCGAGGCTGGTGAGGATCGCGGCCAGGTCGCCGCTGCGCTCGATCACCGGCCCGCTGGTCGTGCGGATGCTCGTGCCCAACTCGGCCGCGACGATGTTGGCCAGCGTCGTGTTGTGGACGACCAGGTCGTTGACCGTGAAAGTGTGATCGCCGGCGACGGTGAGGCACCGGCATTCGGCCAGGCCCGCCGGCTCGACCGAGGTGACCCGGTCGGGCGCCAGACGCTCATCGAACCGGTCACGGCGCGGCGCCCACTCACGGAGTCTCTCGCCGCGCGACCCGATGGGGGTGACGCGCTCGGCGAACCGGGCGGCATCGTCCTGGCTGGTGATCGACAACCGCCACGACTCGTGCGGCCGCCCCTGGTAGCGGCCCCTCTTCAGCTTCAGGCGCGACTGGATGCCAAGGCGGAGCAGCAGGTGCTGCGTGTCCTCGAGCAGGCCGCGGGAGACGCTGTAGTACTCGATGACCAGGTCGTAGCGATCCCGCCCCCGCCGGCTCACTGTGCCGTCGCACGCGAAATAGGCGGCGAGGAAAGCGCTGATCTGCCAGGTGTCGCCCAGGAAGACGAACTCGGGAACCCTCTTCGTCCAAGCCGTCTTGTCGATCAGACCGTGCTGCCGCAACCACGGCATCAGCCCGGAGACGCGGATCAACTCGCTCCGTGCGGAGTTCGGGCGGGTGTTGTGCGCGTGACCGAGCCGATCGCAAACGGCACGGAAGTCGTCCATCACCGCCGGGTCCGAGCCGGTGAAGGTGACCTGGTTGCTCGTACACCCGTCCCCGATCATGTAACCGGCCAGACGGAACTCGTCCGTCTGCTCAGTCCCGTCGGCGACCGTCTCCGGTTCCAGCACATTCGCGACCACGTCCGCCGGCGTCAGGTCGCCGGCCTTGACCCAGCCCTCGGTCGTCCAGAACGGGTGGTCGGGCGCGGCGACGACCTCACGGCCCGAGGCCGTGCGAATGCGCACCGAGTCGAGTTCACCCTGTTCGTGAACGGCGAGCACCTCTGCCGGCTCACCAGTCCGGGTGATCACCTGATCACCGACGACGACGTCACCCAACCGCCGACGGGACCCATCGACCATCAGGACGAGCGCATCCACCTGTACCGGCTTGCCGAGGCCGGGCGGGCCCGACAGGAGAATGTGGTCGGGCGGGGCGCCGCGGCCCATCGCGCCCTTGAGCAGCAGGTCGAGCTGGTCGCGGACGCGGTGCTGGGCGATGAACTCGGCCAGCCGGCGCGGCCGGACGCTGGCTTCGGCGTCGAGGTCCTCGTCGCCCGCGTCGGCCGAGACGAGATCGCTCATCGGGTCTTGCCCAGCAGCCTGATCGCCTGGCGCAGCAGCTGCGGAACGGGCGGGACCTCACCGTCGATCGTCTCGGCCAGCGCGGCCACGGCCTGATCGGCCTGGGCGGCCGACCAGCCGAGCGCCAGGACGCCCTGGCGCACCTGCTCCTGCCAGGCCCCGTTGAGCATGCCCGTGGTGTCGCCGGCCATCGCCATGGGCCCGATCTTGTCGCGCAGCTCGAGCACCATGCGCTCGGCGCCCTTCTTACCGATGCCCGGCACCCGGGTCAGGGTGGCCAGGTCGCCGCCGGCGAGGGCACGGCGGACGGTCTCGGGCGAGTGCACGGCGAGCACGGCCTGAGCCAGCCGGGGCCCGACACCGCTGGCGGTCTGCAGCAGCTCGAACAGGTGCTTCTCGTCGTCGTCGGCGAACCCGTACAGAGTCAGCGAGTCCTCCCGCACCACCATGCTGGCGGCGAGCCGCGCCTCGGTGCCCGACTTGAGCCCGGCCAGGGTCCCCGGCGCGCACTGCAGTTGCAGGCCGACCCCGCCGACCTCGATGACGGCGCTGTCCGCCGCGATCGCGGTCACGACCCCCCGCACACTGGCGATCATCTGCGGGTTCCCCCCTTGAGTTTCTGTGCCGCGGCGCGCTGGGCGGCCACCTTGGTGGCCGCGGCGACGGCCGCCGCCTGGATGCGGGCGCGGGTGCCACCGCGCCAGATGTGGCAGATGGCGATGGCGAGCGCGTCGGCCGCGTCGGCCGGCTTCGGCGGCGCGTCGAGCTGGAGCAGCCGGGTCACCATCGCGGTCATCTGCGCCTTGCCGGCCGTGCCGGACCCGGTGATGGCGGCCTTGACCTCACTGGGCGTGTAGGTCTCGACGGGCAGCCCGGCCCGCGCTCCGGACAGGATGGCGACGCCGCTGGCCTGCGCGGTGCCCATCACGGTCCGGGCGTTGTGCTGCGAGAACACCCGCTCGACGGCCACACTCTCGGGCTGGTGCTCGGCGACGAGCTCACCGAGCGACTTGTCGAGATGCAGCAGCCGCAGGGCGATGTCGTCGTCGGGCTCGGAGTAGACCACGTAGTAGGCGACCAGCTTGCACGGACGGCCCGGCATGCCCTCGACGACACCGACTCCGCAGCGTGTGAGGCCCGGGTCGATGCCGAGCACGCGCACCATGGACCTCCCCTGCCTCACGTACGTGTGTTCGACACCCTAGTACGCGCCCCTCTTGCGCCCCGCAGCGACACGCCCCGACGATGTCCGGGAGGGGGTGAGCCCATGTATCTCGTGCCGCCCATGGACGACGAGCCGCCACCGGACTACGTCACGTTCGTCGCCCTGCACGTCAACGACCTGCGCCGTGAGACGCTCCGCCTCGTCGGCGGCGACCACGAGGCCGCCCACCTCTACATGGACGTGCTGGCCGACGTGGCCTGCCACTGGCGCCGCCTGATCTGGCGCCGCCGCCTGCTGGGTCACCCTCACGCGGCCGCCGACTACATGACCCACCGCTTGGCCACGAGGACAAAGCAGTGGCGAGACGAGCAGATCTACGAGATTGACGTACGGGTGCTGCCCCCACCCGCTTCCTACTACAGCCGCTCCGGCCCCCGAGCGTCCCTGGCCCTGCGCAAGGCCGGCCTGCTCCCCGACACCCACCGCTCAGGCGTGGAGGCCACCGCCGACGCGGGAATAGCGTGGGTCCAGGCCTACCGCCGCCAGCTCTGGCACCGAGCGGGCCGCCTGATAGTCGGCGGCATCCTCCTGATAGCCGCAATGATCCAATTCATGACGTCCATCTCCACCGACTACTGACAAGGGGCCGCCCCACAACGCAGCGACCCCTTTGCCATCGATCACGGCCATTACCCTTTAGTCGGGCGCCGTCCTGATCGACCGCTGCCGCAGCTCGGGAACCACCTTCCCGATCGTCTCGAAGTCACGATCCTGGTGCAGCACCGTCAACTTGAGCCGCATCGCGGTCAGGGCGATCACTATGTCCACCACCGACGGCCCACCATGAACCGCATGCCGCGCGAGTTCCCGGCGGGTTTCGGCAAGTTGCTCCCAGATGTCCTCGGGCACGGTCACCGGAGGGTACTTCCGCGCAACCTCCTCCTCGGCTTGGGCGTATCGCTGGGCTTCCGCCGTCTTCAGTGACTCCGCCAGAGCCGGCTCACAGATCGAGATCAGCCCCCGGTCGGCCAACTCCTCCCAGGCGGGATCCACCTGACTCCTGAGGATGCGAATCAGCGCGCTCGCATCGACGAGGTATCTCATCAGTCGACCTCGTCATCGTCGGGAAAGTTGAACGCCCCCTCCGCCACCATCTGCCGCAGCCGCTCCCCTGCCGCGCGGCGCTTCGCGCGCTCGGTTTCGACCAGCCGCCGGAGAGCCTCGTTCATCGCCGCGGTGGGCGAAGTGGCCTGGATCTGGCGCTGGGCCTCCTCAAGCAGGTCCTGGTCGAGGGCCACGCCGTCTTCCGCCACCTCGACAGGCGGCCTGATTGCGAGTTCTGTCACCGGATCTTCTCCTTCGTTCGTCCCGCCCTCCATCAAGATAGTGGTCACGGGACTACTAGTCGCTAGACCGATGTGCCAACTTGAAAGATCATTCTCGATTTGCGAAAGCGAGGCGCGACGCCGCAGCTCGTACCGAGGACGCTCACCGCGGAGCACTCGCCGATGAATCTCGACGACGGCCTCGCCATCACCGCCCCGGGGCATCACGACGACCCAGCACTCCGGGATGCCGCGGCGGGCGTACCAGTCCATTCGCTCGCCGCATTCCTCGCCCTCGGCGACCACCTCGGCCACCAGCCTGAAGGCCTCACCGGGCAGAGACGTGCAGCCTGCGGGATCGGGCGGCAGCTCCATGACGACGCCGACGTCGGGCAGGCGCCAGTCCTCCGGCCGGTCGCCGTGGATGCCGGGACGCTGGAAAGCCTCGAGGCCGACGGCATGCAGGGCGCTCACAAGCCGCCTCGTCAGCTCCTTCTCCCGGAAAGTGGTCAACCGGAGAGCGACGACCTTGCCGTCGTGCATCTCGTACGGGGAATCCGGGCCCAGCCGATCGCCGTCGTCGATCATCGGTGCCTCCTGGAGACACAGAAACGGGGCCGGTCGCTGATGCGACCGGCCCCGCCAGACTACTAGGCGCGGGACTAGGCGTCGATCGCCGCCATGACCTCGTCGCTGACGTCGAAGTTGGCGAAGATGTTCTGGACGTCGTCGCAGTCCTCGAGGGCGTCGATCAGCTTGAAGACCTTGCGGGCGGCCTCCTCGTCGACCGGCACCGTCATGGTCGGGACCAGGGAGGACTCGGCCGAGTCGTACTCGATGCCGGCGTCGACCACGGCCGTGCGGACCGCGACCATGTCGGTCGGCTCGCTGACCACCTCGAAGGACTCGCCCAGGTCGTTGATCTCCTCGGCGCCCGCGTCGAGGACGGCCATCATGAGGTCGTCCTCGCTCAGGCCCGCCTTCGGCACGATCACGATGCCCTTGCGGTTGAACAGGTACGACACGCTGCCGGCGTCGGCGAACGTGCCGCCGTTGCGGGTCAGGGCCGTGCGCACCTCGGTCGCCGCGCGGTTGCGGTTGTCGGTCAGGCACTCGATGAGCAGCGCCACGCCGTTGGGGCCGTAGCCCTCGTACATGATCGTCTGCCAGTCGGCGCCGCCGGCCTCGAGGCCGGAGCCCCGCTTGACCGCGTTGTCGATGTTGTTGTTGGGGACCGAGCTCTTCTTCGCCTTCTGGATGGCGTCGTAGAGCGTCGGGTTGCCCGCCGGGTCCCCACCGCCGGTGCGGGCCGCGACCTCGATGTTCTTGATGAGCTTGGCGAACATCTTGCCGCGCTTGGCGTCGATGACGGCCTTCTTGTGCTTGGTCGTCGCCCACTTGGAGTGGCCGGACATGCAAAACCTCCGTGGTGTCAGGCGGCCTGGCGGACCATCTCGACGAAGTACCGGTGGACGCGAAGATCGCCGGTGAGCTCCGGGTGGAAAGCCGTGGCGAGCAGGTTGCCCTGCCGAACGGCGACAATCCTACCGGCGGCGGGTCCGTCGCTCACGCGGCCCAACACCCGCACGTCGCCGCCGACCTCCTCGACCCATGGCGCGCGGATGAAAACGGCGTGAAAATCGTCGCCGGCGATGTCGTCGATGTGCACCGGGGCCTCGAACGAGTCGACCTGCCGGCCGAATGCGTTGCGCCGCACGGTCATGTCGATGCCCTGGAAGGACTCCTGGTCGGGCCGTCCGTCGAGCACCGTGGAGGCCAGCATGATCATGCCCGCGCAGGAGCCGTAGACGGGCATGCCGTCGGCGATGCGCTTGCGGATCGGGTCGAGCAGGCCGAACGACACGGCCAGGTTGCTGATCGCTGTCGACTCGCCGCCCGGGATGACCAGGGCTTCGACGTCGGCCAGCTCCTCGGGCCGCCGGACCGGACGGGCCAGGACGTCGCTCTCGGCCAGCGCGGCCAGGTGTTCGCGCACGTCGCCCTGCAGGGCCAGCACTCCGATGTTCACCGGGCCAGCTTAGGCTCGTTGTGTGTTCGCCCTGCGCCGGGTGCGCGACCACATCGACCGGCATTCCGCCGGTCCGATCACGCTGAGCGATTTGTCGCTCTTAGCGGGCATGTCGCGGTTTCATTTGGTACGGGCGTTTCGGGCGGCGTACGGCGACACGCCCATCCACTACCTGTCCCGCCGCCGCATAGCGCACGCCCAGGACCTGCTCCGGCACGCCAACCTGACGGTCACCGAGGTCTGCATGGCCGTCGGCTTCTCGTCGCTGGGCTCCTTCTCGTCGCGCTTCAGCGAGCTGGTCGGCGAGAGCCCGGCCGCCTATCAGCGCCGCTTCGCCGACGGCCAGCCCCACATCCCCGGCTGCTACCTGTTCATGCGCGGCGTCATACCGCAATCGGGGAGAAGCGCGGCCGGCCGAGACGGGCATAGCGTCGGCCCATGATTCTCAACATCTCGCTGACCACCGTCTACTGCCTCGACCAGGACGCCACCCGCGACTTCTACGTCGAGCACCTCGGCTTCGAGCCGCGCGTCGACACCCGGCTGGGCGAGTTCCGCTGGGTGACCATCGCGCATCCGAACCAGCCCGAGCTCGAGGTCACCCTCATGGTTCCCGGCCCACCCCTGTCCCCCGAGGCCGCCGATCTCGTGCGCAAGCAGCTCGAGTCGGGCCAGATCGGTGGCTTCGGCCTGCGTGTGGACGACTGCCAGAAGACGTACGCCGAACTCAGCGCCGCAGGCGTGGTCTTTCTTCAAGAGCCTTCCGAGCGGCCGTACGGCGTCGAGGCCGTCATGCGCGACAACAGCGGCAACTGGCTGGTGCTCGTCGAGCCGCGGACCTGAGGGTTCTAACCGTTTCGCAACCGTCTCGCACTCGACAGGCTCCCGAAAGGCCCGAACAGCAGGGTATGACCGACACGATGATCGTGGAGCTGGGCCTGCAGGCGATGACCATCGCGGCCAAGATGTGCGCGCCGACGCTGATCACCGCGCTGGTCGTCGGCTTCGCCATCTCGCTGTTCCAGTCGGTGACCCAGATCCAGGAGGCGACGCTCTCCTTCGTCCCGAAGGCGGCCGCCGTGGGCGCCGCCCTGCTGTTCTCGGGCAACTGGATGCTGCACGAGATGATCACGTACACCGAGCAGCTCTTCGCCCGGATCCCGCAGCTGCTCGCTTAAGGGCCACCTGGGGGTCGATTGGCCATCGTCTGGTGCCCCGCCGCTGCCTACGCTTCTCGGCACCGACATCCCTGCGTGAGGAGCCGATTCCCATGTCCGACAACAAGCCCGCCATCGGGACCGCCCGCGTCAAGCGCGGCATGGCCGAGATGCTCAAGGGCGGCGTGATCATGGACGTCGTCACCCCGGAGCAGGCGAAGATCGCCGAGGACGCCGGCGCGGTAGCGGTCATGGCCCTCGAGCGCGTGCCGGCCGACATCCGCGCCCAGGGCGGCGTGTCCCGCATGTCCGACCCCGACATGGTCGACGGCATCATCAACGCCGTCTCCATCCCGGTGATGGCCAAGGCCCGCATCGGCCACTTCGTCGAGGCGCAGATCCTCCAGTCGCTCGGCGTCGACTACATCGACGAGTCCGAGGTGCTGACTCCCGCCGACTACGCCAACCACATCGACAAGTGGAACTTCACGGCCCCGTTCGTCTGCGGCGCCACCAACCTGGGCGAGGCCCTGCGCCGCATCACCGAGGGCGCGGCCATGATCCGCTCGAAGGGCGAGGCCGGCACCGGCGACGTCTCGAACGCCACCACCCACATGCGCAAGATCCGCCAGGAGATCCGCCGCCTGCAGACCCTCCCCGAGGACGAGCTGTTCGTCGCGGCGAAGGAGCTCCAGGCCCCGTACGACCTGGTCAAGGAGGTCGCCGAGCTGGGCAAGCTCCCCGTCGTCCTGTTCACCGCCGGCGGCATCGCCACCCCCGCCGACGCCGCCATGATGATGCAGCTGGGCGCCGAGGGCGTCTTCGTCGGCTCCGGCATCTTCAAGTCGGGCAACCCCGCCCAGCGCGCCGCCGCCATCGTCAAGGCGACCACATTCCACGACGACCCGGACGTGCTGGCCAAGGTCTCCCGAGGCCTGGGCGAGGCCATGGTAGGCATCAACGTCGACGACGTCCCCGTAGCACACCGCCTGGCCGAGCGCGGCTGGTAACCGTACGTCCGTCAGCCCCGGTTTTCCCCTCTCGCCGAGGAAACCGGGGCTTTCAGGCTCTTTCAGCGGTACGGGAACGACACCGCACCGCCAAACCCTCCCCGCCCCCGCCGCAGCGACCGGCTAGCTGCAACTCACCCTCCTCACCGACCTACGGCCGGTTCGGCAGGCAACCCGACCAGCCCGCCCCCAACCGGCCCCACCCCAACTTCCCTGGACAGCACAACTAGCCCCTCTCACGGCTGGCCCCACCACAACCAGCGCCACCCCCGACTCGCCCTGCCCGCAACCGGCCCCATCCCCGACTGGCCGCGCCCCAACCGGCCTCAACCCCGACTGGCCCTGCCGCCATCGGCCTCAGGCCCCCGACTTCATCACCTCCGACTGGTCCTGCCCACCCCGCCCAACCGGCTTGCCTCGAGCGGCCTCCCTCAAACGGGCATGCCCGACCGACCATGGCCAAACAGCCTTGCCAGACTCGCCCCCGAAAAATCCCCAGATACGGATAAATCGGATTCCTCCCGCGGTCGTGCTTGAGGGAGAGGATCGAGGCGCAGGCCACACGGAAGGGCGGGCCGCGCGCCCTCAGAGAAGAGCAGCCGGCGCCTCACCGAGAAGAGCAGGCCGCACGCCTCACAGAGAAGAGCAGGCCGCGCCGGCTCCGTAGAGAGAACAGGCTGGGCGCTCCAGCGGAAAGCGCGCCGCGCGGAAAGGACCGGCGCGCCTTTCTGTGGGCGAGCGAGCCGCGCCACCCATGCGAGAAGGGTGCCGGGGCGGAGAGCGGGCCGCGGTCGCGTCCACCGAAGTGGTGTATGAACTGGTCTTTTCCGGTGAACACAGGCGGCCATCGCAGATCCTTCGGATTGCTTGAAGATCACGAAGGAGAAAGCCTGCGATGGCCGCAGAACCGAGTCTGAACGTCGCGCAGCTGTTGCGCGAGCATCTTCAATCGGCGAGCCCTGATCTACTGCGCGCGATGGTGAAAACCTTCGCCGACGTGCTGATGTCCGCCGAGGCCGACGCCGTGTGCGGGGCCGAGTACGGCGAACGCAGCGAGGAACGGACCAACTCGCGTAACGGCTACCGGCATCGTGACTGGGACACCCGGGCCGGCACCGTCGAGCTGGCCATCTCGAAGCTGCGGCAAGGTTCGTACTTTCCGGACTGGCTGCTGCAACATCGCCGCCGCGCCGAACAAGCCCTTGTCTGCGTCGTGGCAACCAGCTATCTGCTGGGTGTCTCCACCCGGCGCGTCGAAAAGCTGGTCGAGCAACTCGGGATCAAGCAGCTGTCCAAGAGCCAGGTCAGCGAGATGGCCCGCCATCTGGACGCCCAGGTCGAAGCGTTCCGCAACCGGCCCTTGGACGCCGGCCCTTACACCTTCGTCTGGGTCGACGCCCTGGTCATCAAGGTCCGCGAGCACGGCCGCACGATCAACGTGCACGCGCTGATCGCGGTCGGGGTCAACGCCGACGGCGGCCGCGAAGTCCTCGGCCTGGACATCAGCTCAGACGAGGACGGGGCCGGCTGGCTGGCCTTCTTGCGCAGTTTGACCGCCCGCGGCCTGGCCGGTGTCCGCCTCGTGGTCTCCGACGCCCACCGCGGCCTGGTGTCCGCGATCGGCGCCGCGCTGCCCGGCGCCGGCTGGCAGCGCTGCCGCACCCACTACCTGCGCAACCTGCTGGCCAAAGTTCCCAAATCGGCGCAGCCATGGGTGGCCACCATGGTCCGCACCGTCTTCGACCAGCCCGACACCGACGAGGTCAAAGCCCAGTTCGCTCGCGTGCTGGACACCATCGCCGAGAAGTTTCCCGACGCGGCCGAACACCTCGATGACGCCCAAGCTGACCTCCTCGCGTTCACCGCGTTCCCGCGCGAGCTCTGGCGCCAGATCTGGTCGAACAACCCGCAGGAACGCTTGAACAAGGAAATCCGGCGGCGCACCGACGTCGTCGGGATCTTCCCGAACCGGGCCGCGATCATCCGCCTGGTCGGCGCCGTGCTGGCCGAGCAGACCGATGAATGGGTCGAAGGACGCCGCTACATGGGCCTGGACCTGCTCCGCAAAGCCCGCCTCATCCCAGTCACCACCAGCCAAGACGACGAAGCCGACCAACCCGCCGAGATCGCCGCATAACATCAACTCACACGGATCAGCGATGGCCGACTCTTACACCACGCCAGCGGACGTGACCCGGGCCGCGCTGGAAGGGCCGGCTCGCGTCCCTATGGGAGAGCGAACCGCGCCACCGTGCAAGAAGGGTGTGGCCGGTGAGGGAAGGGCGTGGCGCGGCGGAGAGTGGGCCGCGCCGGACGGGCCAGCGCGCGTTCCCGCAGGAGAGCCAACCGCATCTCCCCGCCGGAAGGGCCCGGCGCGGCGGAAAGCGCCCGCGCACCGGACGGGCCTGGCGCGGCGGAACGTGGGCCGCGCGCCGGAAGGGCGTGGCGGGGTGGAGGGTCAGACCGTTTCGAGGGGGACTGGTGGGGCCGTGGGAGCGGGGACCACCGTGGTCGGGAGGGCCGGGTCTTCGATGTCGAAGTACTGCGGGCGTGGGTAGCGGCGGGCCAGGCGCAAGGCTCGGACCAGGGGGCGGCGGCGGGCCGTCAAAGCGTCGCGGACCGTGTCTGTGTGGACCTGGCGGGCCAGGATCACGCGGCGGCTTGTGGCGGTCAGGGTGCGGCCGGCCGGGTCGGTCTCGGTCAGGGTCACCGCGTTCAGCTGGCGGGTCAGGTCGTTCTCGGCCGACTCGCGGTCGCCGGGAGCCGCGTCGAGGGCCAGGCGGGCGGCCGCGTACAGCTCCACGTGGTCGCCGTGCTCGGCCACCACCGCGGCCGCGGCCGCGCGGCGCATCAGGTGAGCGTCGAGGGCGCGCTCGGCCGACTGGGCGCGGACGTGGACCCGCTCGACGCGGTGGGCGGTCCAGCCCAGATATGCCGTCAGCAGTGCCGCCACCGCGACGACAGCCAGGACCCACCACATGGCGGGAATGGTAGTGCCCCGGCGCTCGCGCATGTTAGGGCATGTCCGGCCCGTCACAGCCGGAACTCAGGATGTGAACGGCTCGTCGTCCATCACACGGCCGTCGGTGGCCTCGATGGCCGTCGCGTACACCTCCAGCACCCGCTGGGCCACGCTCGGCCAGTCGAAGACGGCGACGGCGGAGCGAGCCGCCGCCGACAGGTCCGCCCGGCGCTTCGGGTCGTCCAGCAGCGTGTCGAGCAGGACGCACAGGGCCGACGAGTCGCCGGTCGGGAACAGCGCGCCGGCCCGGCCGCCGTCCAGCACCCGGCGGAAGGCGTCCAGGTCGCTGGCCGCGATCGCGGTGCCGGCCGCCATCGCCTCGGTGAGGATCATGCCGAAGCTCTCGCCGCCGGTGTTCGGGGCCACGTAGACGTCGACGCTGCGCAGCATGCGCGCCTTGTCGGCCTCCGACACCAGGCCGAGGAAGGTCACGCGGTCGTGCAGGTCGGCCGGGATCTCGCCGTACAGGTCGTCCCGGTCCCCGGGCCCCGCGACCAGCAGGCGCAGGCCCGGACGTTGCCGGGCGAGCGTCACGTAGGCCGAGCGCAGCAGGCCGAAGCCCTTGCGGGGCTCGGTGAAGCGGCCCAGGAAGCCCAGCGTGCCGCCCTCGCCGGGCCAGCCGTCCATCGGCTTGGCGTCGGCGAACTTGGCCACCGCGACCCCGTTCGGGATCTCCACCGCTCCCCCGCCCAGGTGCTCGACCTGCACCTTGCGGGCGAGCTCGCTGACCGCGATCCGGGCCGTGATCTTCTCGACGACCAGCTGGAGCAGGCCCTGCGCGGCCGACAGGGCGCGGGAGCGGGTCATCGCCGTGTGGAACGTCGCCACCACCGGGCCGCGGGCCGACAGCACGGCCAGCAGCGACAGGCTGAGCGTCATCGGCTCGTGCACGTGCAGCACGTCGAACCGGCCCCGGTTGAGCCAGCGCCGCACCCGGGCCGTGGATACCGGGCCGAAGGCGATCCGGGCCACCGAGCCGTTGTAGGGCAGCGGCAGCGCGCGGCCGGCCGGCACCACGTACGGCGGGAGGTCCGCGTCTTCGTCGGCGGGCGCCAGCACCGACACCTCGTGCCCGAGACCGATCAGGGCCTCGGAGAGGTCCATGATGTGGTTCTGCACGCCGCCGGGCACGTCGAACGAGTAGGGCGAGACGATCCCGATCCGCATGGCACTCCCCCTACAGCCACAGTTTCTGCAGCATGTGCCAGTCCTGCGGGTGCTCGGCGATGCCCTCGGCGTAAGCATCGGCCAGCATTTGGGTGGTCTGCTTGACCCGTACGTCCAAAGGTCCCTCGGCCGGCGGAATGACCCGCCGCAGCACGGCGACCGTCTGGGTGTCGGTGAATGACAGGTTGACGCCGTAGAGGGGCGCGCCGGTGCGGATGGCCAGGATGGCCGGGCCGGCCGGCATCTTCGTACGGCCGCCGAAGAATTCGACCTCGACGCCGCTGCGGGACAGGTCGCGGTCGCTGAGCAGGCAGACCGCGTAGCCCTGCTGGAGTCGTTCCGCCAGCACGTCGAGCGGCGCCCGCCGACCGCCGGTGAGCGGGACCACCTCCATGCCGAGCTTCTCGCGGTACGCCATGAACTGGCGGTAGACGCCCTCGGGCTTGAGCCGCTCGGCCACGGTGACCATGGGCCAGCCGTTGGAGACGACCCAGGCCGCGGCCGCGTCCCAGTTGCCGGTGTGCGGCAGGGCCAGGACCACGCCCTTGCCGTCGGCCATGGCCGTCTTCAGCCAGTCGTAGTGCTCGGGCGAGATGTGGAAGCCGTCGACGACCTGCTGCCTGCTCAGCGTCGGTAGCCGGAAGGCCTCCATCCAGTACCGCGCGTACGAGCGCAGGCCGTCCCGGACCAGCGTGTCCGGCAGGTCGGGCACAACCTGCTGAAGGTTGCGCCGCAGCCGCTGAGTGCCAGGACCGTTCTTCTTGTACGCCTGGTCGGCCGCGGCCCGGAACAAGCGGCGGGCGACCGGCAGCGGCAGGGCGCGCACCAGCCGCCACCCGGCCATGTAGCCGAACTCGATCAGACCGTCCTTCACGCAGTCGGATCCTTCGGCGGGACCGCGACCGGCGAGTCGGCCACGGTCGGCTCGGTGTGCGCGCCGGCGGGCAGGTCGGAGCGGCTCGCCGCGATCATCCGCTGGAAGATCGTGACGATCGACAGGGCGGCCAGCACCCAGAGCGCGGCCGGCAGGCCCCACTCGAGCCCGGCGCTGCCGAGCAGGCCGCCGATGCCGACGATGACCAGCCGCTCGAGGCGCTCGGCGATGCCGACGTCGGCGTTCAGCCCGAGGCTCTGGGCGCGCGCCTTCACGTACGACACGACCTGGCCCGCGGCCAGGCTCACCAGGGCCGCGACCATGCCGCCGTACGGGTTGCCCTCGCCGGCCAGATAGAACGCGACAGCGCCGAAGACGGCGGCGTCGGCGATCCGGTCCATCGACGAGTCGAGCAGGGCGCCGAACTTGCCGCCGCCGCCGCGCATGCGGGCCATCGTGCCGTCGAGCACGTCGGTCAGCGCGCAGGCGGTGACGATCCAGGTCGCCCAGAACAGGTGACCCATCGCGCCGAAGTAGGAGCCGATCAGCACACCGACGGTGCCGGCGATGGTGACGGCGTTGGGCGTGACCCCGACGCGCAGCAGGAAGCGTGCGGTGGGGTTGACGCCGTAGGCGACTACGGCGCGCGCGGAGACTTGGACGATCTTTGCCATGGCCTGACCACCTTATCGGCGAGCCAGGGGTCCTGGCGCCTCGGCAAGCGACCGTGGCCGTATCGTTCTATCTGCGCCGTTTGCCAATTACAAAGGGTTGCCAGCCCCATACCGCTGGGTGTGGGATTTACCAACACGCTCGTAACAGTCAAGAAACGACGGGAGCGGCCGCAATGGCGCAGAAGACCTCCTCGGAGAAGGGGCTCAACGGCGCCACGGCGCCGGTGGTGACCGAGCCCGGCAGAGTACGCAACGTGGTGCTGGTGGGACACTCCGGCTCGGGGAAGACGACCCTGGTCGAGGCCCTGCTCGCGGCCACCGGCACGATCTCGCGGGCCGGCTCGGTGACCGAGGGCACCACGGTGTCCGACCACGATCCGGCCGCGATCCGCCAGCAGCGCTCGGTGTCGCTGTCCTGCGCGCCGCTCAGCTACCACGACACCAAGATCAACCTCCTGGACACGCCCGGCTACGCCGACTTCGTCGGGGAGCTGCGCGCCGGCCTGCGGGCCGCGGACGCCGCGCTCTTCGTCGTCTCGGCCGTCGACGGCGTCGACGAGGCCACCGCCGCCCTGTGGGAGGAGTGCGCCGCCGTCGGCATGCCCCGCGCCGTGGCGATCACCCGGCTCGACCACCCGCGGGCCGACTACGAGCAGACGCTCGAGGACTGCCAGGACAAGTTCGGCGAGAACGTGATGCCGATCTACCAGCCCATGCTCGGTGACGACGGCCAGTCCGTCGTGGGCCTGATCGGGCTGGTCACGCTCCGGGTGCTCGACTACTCCGAGGGCTATCCGCCGCGCGAGCGCGAGGCCGAGCGCGAGCACCTCAACCCGATCTCCGACGACCGGAACGCGCTGATCGAGGGCATCATCGCCGAGAGCGAGGACGAGACCCTCATGGACCGCTACCTCGGCGGCGAGCTGATCAGCACCGCCACCCTCGTGCCGGACCTGGAGAAGGCGGTCGCCCGGGGCAACTTCTACCCGGTCATCCCGGTCTGCGCGGGCACCGGCGTCGGGCTCGACGCGCTGCTCGACGGCCTGGTCACCGGCGCCCCGTCGCCGCTGGAGCACGAGCTGCCGGTGATCACCGGGGTCGACGGCTCCCCCCGGCCGCCGCTCACCTGCGACCCCGGCGGCCCGCTGGTGGCCGAGGTGGTCAAGACCACGATCGACCGCCACGTGGGCCGCGTCTCACTGGTCCGGGTCTTCTCCGGCACGCTGCGCCCCGAGCAGGTCCTGCACGTCTCCGGGCACGGCCTGTCCGAGCGCGGCCACCCCGACCACGACGCCGACGAGCGGGTCGCCCACGTCTACTCGCCGCTCGGCGCCCAGCTGCGCGAGGTCCCGTACGCCATCGCCGGCGACATCTGCGCGATCACGAAATCGGGCAGCGCCGAGACCGGTGACACGCTCAGCGGCAAGGAGCAGCCCCTGCTCATGGAGCCGTGGTCGATGCCCGAGCCGCTGCTGCCGATCGCCGTGGTCGCTAAGTCCCGCTCCGACGAGGACGCCCTGGCCAAAAACCTGGCCCGGCTGGTCGCGGGCGACCCGACCATGCGCCTCGAGCGCAACGCCGACACCCACCAGCTGGTGCTGTGGACGATGGGCGAGTCACACGCCGACGTGGTGCTCGACCGGCTGCGCTCCGGCGGCGTCGAGCTCGACACCGAGCCGGTGAAGGTGCCGCTGCGCGAGACCTTCGGCTGCCAGGCCAAGGGACACGGCCGGCACGTGAAGCAGTCCGGCGGTCACGGGCAGTACGCGGTCTGCGACATCACGGTCGAGCCGCTGCCGCGCGGCTCCGGTTTCGAGTTCGTCGACAAGGTGGTGGGCGGCGCGGTGCCGCACAACTACATCCCCTCGGTCGAGAAGGGCGTGCGGGCCCAGCTCGAACGCGGGCTGGTCGCCGGCTATCCGGTGGTCGACCTGCGGGTCACGCTGCACGACGGCAAGGCGCACAGCGTCGACTCGTCCGACGCCGCGTTCCAGACGGCGGGCGCGCTGGCCCTGCGCGAGGCGGCCGGCGCCGGACAGGTGACCTTGCTCGAGCCGATCGACGAGATCGTCGTGCGGGTGCCCGACACCTACGTCGGCTCGGTGATGAGCGACCTCTCCGGCCGCCGCGGCCGCCCGCTCGGCACCGACAACGACGGCGACCACAGCTTGGTCCGGGCCGAGGTGCCGGCCACCGAGCTGGTCCGCTACGCGGTCGAGCTGCGCGCGCTGTCGTCCGGCTCGGGCACCTTCACCCGCACGTACGTCCGCCACGAGCCGATGCCCGCCCACCTGGCCGAGGGCGTACGGAAAGACCACAGCTCTAAATAGCAATCGCATTCGCCGCCTCGTGCAGGGGCGCGAGCACCTTCTCGATCACCTGCTCCTTGCGCGGGTGGAACTTGAGGGTGCGCATGCCGTAGTTGCGGAACGCGATGGTGAAGCGGCCGCCGGGAACCATGTCTTTGATCATCCGGCGGCCGAACTCCATGTTCTTGGCGACGTACGGGCGCATCCGGCTCTCGTACGCGGCGAAGGCGGCCGCGTGGTCGCCGCCGCCGGCCAGGGACTCGGCGAGCACGTGCGCGCCGACCAGGGCCAGGCTGGTGCCCTGCCCGGAGGCGGGTGACGGGCAGTGCGCGGCGTCGCCGAGCAGCACGACGCGCCCGGAGGACCAGCGCGGCGCCTCGACCTGGCTCAGCGAGTCGAAGTAGAGGTCGTCCGCTTTCTGCATGGCGGCGACGAGCTCCGCGGTCCGCCAGCCGCCGCCCCGGAACGCCTCGGCGACCGCCTTTTTACCGCCTTCGCCCGTTTCTGACGCGAAGATCATTCCGACTCGGGCCGGCCCGCCCATGGCGTACGCGAAGATCAGGCGCCCAGGCTCCGAGTACATGACCTCCTCACGGTCGATCCCGAGCGTGTTCTCGGTGGTGAAGATCG
>NZ_OBDY01000066.1 GCF_900215205.1 Paractinoplanes atraurantiacus | reverse complement strand
GCGTTTCCGAAAACTTCCGGGCACCACGAACCGACTAGAGCCGGATTTCATGATTTCCGTCAGGACGGCCGCGCCGGGCTCCGAGAGGGTCCCGCTCGCTCGCCCGTCTCCCTGGCGGCTCGGAAAACATTACTCCTTGATCCCCGCAACGCCAAATCCGGGTCCGGAAGGGCGTGCCGCCCGGCGGCGCCGGGTTCTTGTCATACCCATCTCCGACACTGGACACAGCAGAAGGACACGGAGGTGGAGGGGCTGTGCGACAGGAGGCGAGTATCGCGCATGTCGACCTGGACGCGATGTTCGCCGCGGTCGAGCAGCGCGACAAGGTGTCGTTGCGCGGTAGGCCGGTCATCGTCGGTGGCGTGGCCGGCCGCGGTGTGGTCTCGACCGCCTCGTACGAAGCTCGCGCCTACGGGGCCCGATCGGCGATGCCGACCGCGGAAGCCCGTCGCCGCTGCCCGTCCGGCACTGCCTTCCTGAGCCCGCGGTTCGCCGCGTACCGCAAGACCAGCCAGGTTGTCATGGCTTTACTGGCCGAGGTGTCGCCGTTGGTGGAACAGGTGTCCATCGACGAGGCCTACTTCGATCTGGCCGCCGCCGGTCGCCACGACCTGTCCCCGGACGGCCTGACCGCGCTCGCCACGCGGATCAAGGCCGACATCGCGGCGGCCACCGGCGGGGTGACCGCCTCGATCGGCGTCGGCACCTCGAAACTCATCGCGAAGATCGGCTCCGACCTCAACAAGCCCGACGGGCTCACCGTCGTCGCGCCCGGCCAGGAGCAGGAGCTGCTGTATCCCCTGCCGGTGACGCGGCTGCCCGGTGTCGGCCCGGCCACCGCCGAACGGCTACGGCGTGCCGGCGTCCACACCATCGGCGGCCTCGCCCAGGTCGCCCGGGCTGATCTGCTCGACTGGTTCGGCCAGGCCCACGGCACCGGCCTGTACAAGCTGGCCCGCGCCGACGACGACCGCACGATCGTCGGCGAACGCGAGGCGAAATCCGTGTCGGCGGAGGAGACCTTCGATGTCGACCTCACCGACAAGACGCGTCTGAACACCGAGATCGACCTGCTCGCCACCCGCGTCGGCGGCCGGTTACGCACCGGCGGCCTGTCCGCCCGTACGGTCACCATCAAGGTCCGCTTCTACGACTTCACCACCATCACCCGTTCGATCACCCGGGCCCAGCCCACCGACGACCCTCGGCTGATCGCGCAGCTGGCCCGCCGGCTGCTCGCCGACGTCGACACCTCCGCCGGCATCCGGCTCCTCGGCGTCGGCACCACCACTCTCGCCGACTTCGTCCAGGACGACCTGTTCGGCACCGTCGACGCGGTCGAGGCCACCAGCCGGCCGGACGGTGCTGGGCAGGTCGAGGTCACGGAACATCCGGCGATCGCCACACCGGTCGCGGGGCCGCCGGCATGGCGGCCGGGCCAGGACGTACGCCACGACGAGCACGGGCCGGGCTGGGTGTGGGGAAGCGGCCGCGGCCGGGTCACCGTACGTTTCGAAGGTCCCACCACCTCTCCAGGCCCGGTTCGCACCTTTCCCGTCGACGACCCGGCGCTGCACCTCACCGATCCACCCGACTGGACGGCCCCTGCTTCTCAGGTCGTCCGTCCCGCAACCGATCAGGCTCTGCACTGAACAGCGAGCGGGAGGACACCGACTTGTCGGATCACACGGTTGGCGCGGACGAGCTCCTCGCCGAGCTGAAAAGCCAGGTCGAGGCGTACGAGCGTGGTTCGGCCACGGCCGAGTACAGCCCGGACGGCCGGGTGCTGCGAGCGAACGACGCCTTCGCCGAGCTGGTAGGCGTCGACCGGGCCGGGATCGTGGGCACCGACCACCGCGCGTTCGTCTCCCCGGAGACGGCCGGGTCGGCCGAGTACACGACTCTGTGGGAGCAGCTGCGTTCCGGCAGCGACCTCACCAGTGAGTTCCGGCTGCTCTGGCAGGGCAGCGGCGACCTGTGGATCCGCTCCACCTGGGTGCCGGTGCGCAACGGCGCCGGCCAGGTGGTCAAGGTTATTGAGTACGCCCGTGACGTGACTCAGGGCAAGCGAGCCGCAGCCGACGCGCAGGGCAAGATCCAGGCGATCTCCCGCTCCCAAGCGGTGATCGAGTTCGACCTCGACGGCCACATCCTGGACGCGAACGAGAACTTCCTCGCCCTGGTCGGATACTCCCGGTCTGAGGTCGTCGGCCGGCATCACCGCATGTTCGTCTCCGCCGAGGATGCGCAGTCGCAGGCGTACCACCAATTTTGGCTCCGGCTGAAGGCCGGCGATTTTGTCTCCGGCGAGTTCCGGCGAATCGGCCAAGGCGGGCGCGACGTGTGGCTCCAGGCCGTGTACAACCCGATCCTGGGTGTCGACGGGAAGCCGTGGAAGGTGGTGAAGTTCGCGGTCGACGTGACCGCCGCGAAGCTGGCCAACGCCGAGTTCGAGGGCAAGGTCGCGGCGATGGACCGATCGCAGGCGATCATCGAGTTCGACCTGGACGGGCACGTGCTCAGCGCGAACGACAACTTCCTGGCCGCGGTCGGCTACCGCTCGGCCGAAGTGATCCGCCGGCACCACCGGATGTTCGTGTCGGAGGAGACGGCGAACTCCGCCGAGTACGCGGACTTCTGGCAGCGCCTGCGGCAGGGCGAGTTCGTGTCCGGCGAGTTCCACCGCTACGGCAAGGACGGGCGGGACGTCTGGCTCCAGGCCACGTACAACCCGATCTTCGGTCTGGACGGCAAGCCGTGGAAGGTGGTCAAGTTCGCCAGTGACGTGACCGAGGCCAAGACCCGTAACGCCGACTTCGAAGGCAAGGTCACCGCGATCCGGCGTTCCCAGGCGGTGATCGAGTTCGACCTCGAGGGCACCGTGCTGGAGGCCAACGACGCGTTCCTCGACCTGATGGGCTACCGCCTGGAGGAGATCCGCGGCCGGCATCACCGGATGTTCGTCGCCGCCGACGAGGCGGACCGGCCGGAGTACCGGGCCTTCTGGAAGATGCTGGCCCGTGGGGAGTTCCACTCCGCCGAGTACCGGCGCATCGCCAAAGACGGGAGCGAGGTGTGGATCCGGGCGACGTACAACCCGATCCTCGACGCCGACGGCAAGCCGGTGAAGGTGGTCAAGTTCGCCAACGACGTCACGGCCGAGAAGCTGCGCAACGTCGAGCTCGCCGGCCGCCTGGCGGCTATCGACCGCTCCCAGGCGGTGATCGAGTTCGACCTGAGCGGCCGCATCCTCACCGCCAACGAGAACTTCCTGAACACGGTCGGCTACACGCTCGAGGAGATCGTCGGCCGGCACCACAGCATGTTCTGCACCGACGACTACGCCGCCTCCACCGAATACCAGGACTTCTGGTCGAGCCTGCGCAACGGCGAGTTCCGCTCGGGCCGCTTCCACCGCCACGGCAAGAACGGCCGCGACGTCTGGATCCAGTCCAGCTACAACCCCATCCTCGACTTGTCCGGCCGCCCCACAAAAATCATCAAGTACGCCTACGACGTGACCACCGAGGTCCACCTGTCCCACCAACTGAGCATCCCCGCCTAGTGTCCTGAGTCGTTAGATCGTTGTCAGTGGGTACGGTGGGTGGTATGCCGTCCTCGATAGCTGTGCCGATCGTGCTCACTGATGATGAGCG
>NZ_OBDY01000019.1 GCF_900215205.1 Paractinoplanes atraurantiacus | reverse complement strand
GCCGGGAGCCGGGAGCCGGGAGCCGGGAGCCGGGAGCCGGGAGCCGGGAGCCGGGAGCCGGGAGCCGGGAGCCGGGAGCCGGGAGCCGGGAGCCGTTTCACGTGAAACAGCTGCTTCCCCTACACAGGAGTCGCCAGGCGGCCCACGGTCGCCGGCCACGCGCGCGCCGAGGGGCCTGCTGTAGCGACGAATAGCAGAGCCGAAACCTGTATACGGCCCCTCCCGGAGCAGAGGGACGTTTGATCGTCTGCGGCGCCCGTCCTGCCGAGAGTGCGTCTTTCGGTCGTTTCGGCAACGGCGCTAAGCGGAGCCAGCTGCGCTAGCCGCGTAGCGAGACCGTCCTCTTGTTTGTCTGTGCCTGGGCCAGCAGCCCATCCCCTCGGAGGGCTGAGCCGACCAGGAGGTGTGGCGGGATTCTCGAACGAGGCCTTTCCGCGGCGGCGTCTTCGCGCGTCCGGCACTCGGCTCGAACTCCCGCGCGAGCCGTCCTCCCCGAGATTCCGGCATGGCGGATCCAGTCCGTGCGGTTCCGCCATCCGACTGCACCCCTAGCCCGGCAAGGCCCTCGTCGCGGCTCACGTGATCGACCGGACTGCGGGCGCACGAGATCCCTGGAGGCCCTCAAGAAGAGCTCCCAGTGCGCCATGGCAACGTCGCTCGGAGGTTGGTCGTCTATCAGCGGGACGCGACCCATCTCGGCCTACTAGGCCGCACGATGGATCCGGGATCCAGGACGAAGGCTTACCTGCCAGCCGGGCCGAACCGATCGTAGCCGTGCCGAACTCAGGCCCGACTGCATATCTCATGGCCACACTGCGACGTGGACTACCCACCCCAAGCTGCCGAGCCTTTGGCTCACATCCGCTCGCTGTCGTGGTTGTGGCAGGCGCCGCCGCAGCTGTGCGGGCCGCGTGCCACTGCTGTCAGCCGACAGATGGTTGTGGTCCTTGGCGTGCCTTCTTGGTCAGCCGCCGTTGCAGGACTCGGTCAACAGAGGCTGAGACAACGCCTTGGACCTATGTCGCCTGGACTGGTTGCGCATTGGGTTGATGCCCAGACTCCAGTAGTCGCCAACGGAGACGATTTCTGACCTCGGAGCGGGCACGAGTGTTTGTCCGCGGTCGTGAGAACGAGTCGGGCTCCAACATCGATCCGATGCCGAGGCCCGCATGACCATGTCAGGTTCAGCCGGCTTCGACGGCAGTGCCGGGAGCCGCCTTACCGGCCGCATGCATGGTTGATCGCGGCCATACTGAGCGCCCCAATGTCACCCGCGTGTCTAAGGATGAGCCCGTCTCCGAGATCATGACTATCGAGTCAGTTGTCGGAGCCCGTGTCGGAAACGATTGGCTGCTCGTCGTCGACCTAGCTCGCTGGAGCTCTAACCAGATGTGTCTCTGAACGTCGCCACTCCGAGCAGATCAGAAAAGCCGAGCCACAACCTCACAGGAGAGGCTGCAGAGTCAGACCGAGCCGGTGATCCATTGCAGACCGCGTTCAAGACCTATCCGATGCCTCGCCTCGATCACGGCGCTAGCCGGGCTACGAGGACAGCAGTAGAAGAGCATGATGGCGGCTGCATCCCGATTCTCCGGCGGACTCGCCCCAGTACCTTCGACAGGCCGGCCGACACAAGCGACGCTGCGGCCCTAGGCAGGGCCTCGAGTTCTCTCCCCCGGCCTTCGGTCCCTCGGCGCCGCAGCCCGCGTCCTCGCTCCTGTCTCTCGGTTCCGAAGCTTGCGTTCTCGCCTCCGGCTGCTCGACTCTCGGCCCCTCACTCTCCATCCAGGTCCCCTCGGCTTGCGAGCCAGCCCGCCGTTCCGGCTCACGCTTGTCCCTCAACCCACCATCCCGTCCGGCCGCAGACGCCGGCTCCCCCTTCCCTCGGCGGTTACCGGCTTAGGCCTGCACGCCCCTCGGGCTCTGCTCTAGGCCCGCCTCGCGCTCCCGGTTTCGGTCCACGCCAAGCTGGGGTCGAGGGTCCCACCTGAGGAGTCAGGAGCAGCGAAGGCAGAGCGGGCCATCCAAGCCAAGCATCGGATGAACTGAGAGACGGAGAGATGGCCGCAGCGAAAGCAGCCACCGACGGGATGGCGTCCTCGCACAGGCGTGACTCGACGGTTTGCCTCGAGGAGGGCCCTGGCGTCGGCGGTGAGAACCGAAGGCGACTATCCGCGGCGATCCCGGCCTTGCCCTGAAACTGAGTCACTAATACCGCGGATTGCTTCGAGCCTCCGTGACCACGACGCGAGGGCAGCTCGCGTTACCGATCCGGAGCTAGAGACCTCAAGAGGTCCCAAGACTGGACCTTGACGCGGTGACCACCCTCAACCGAGAGCGCGTCTCGCCGACCCAGCTGCTGACGGAACGCGACAGCCATAAGGCGTCTCCTCCGACCGCGTCTCCGAGTTATCCACACCCTGTGCGTAACTCCTGTTGAAAAGCTGCGCGCTCCGTTTCACGTGAAACGCGGCCGATGTGCTGCGCGCTCTCCACCGAAGTATCCACAGGGCCTTCATGCCTTCTACGTCGCGTTTCACGTGAAACGGGAGAGCCTGTGGATAACTTCTGTGGATAACTTTTACCGTGCCGTGCCACCCACAGACCGTGACGGCGATCTACGTCAAGGAGGGCGACGAACGCTGTCCACAGGGCGTGAAAATTGACCCGGGACAGTGGCTCTGGCCTCGGCTAAGGTTCCCTCGTGCCCGACAACACCGTCCCACTGCCCGGCTTCACGCGCTGGCCGTCGTTCCCTTTTGAGGGCGACATGCGGGTCAAGCCCCTGGCCGCTCCGGTCGAGGTGGAGCCCCCGCGCGCCGGCGAGGACGCAGCCGACTGCGTCGCCTGCAATACGCCCGACGACGCGTACATCTGGGTCAGTGAACGTTGGCGCGTACGGGCCATGGACCGTCCCACCGGCCTCCCCGTCGTCGTGATTCTGGAGTGCCGATCGCATCTTGATCTCGGCGACCTCCCGAACCTCCTGTCGGCCGAGCTCGGCGTCATGACCGTCCGTCTGGAGCGCGCCATCCGCTCCCTCGACGGCGTCGCCCGCGTGCACGTCAACCGGTGGGGTGACGGCTCCGCTCACCTGCACATGTGGTTCCTCGCGCGCCCCCAGGGCCGCCTCCAACTGCGCGGCACCTTCCTCTCGCTCTGGGACGACATCCTCCCCGTCATCCCCGAGCACGAGTGGCACGAAAACCTCGCCCTCGTAGCCGCCTGGCTCGCCGAGTTCGGCGGCAAGGCCATCGCCGAGCCCGCGCACATCAAGTGGGAATCCCCCTCCACGATCAACCTCTCCCCCAACGGCGATCACCCCGCAGACGAGTCGATGTCGAGCCGCGACGAGAACGCCCGTGACACCGTCGATCTCCACGCCAGCGATTCCCCCACCGGCGTCCTCTACAGCGATTCCCCCGGCGGGGACCTCTCCAGCGACGCCCCCACCAACGATCTCGCCGAGCCGCGCCCCACGACCTTGGGCGACGTCGAGTCCCAGCCCTCCACGGAGCCTCCGACGATCCCGACCCAAACCCCTCGTCTGGGTCAGGCACAGACTCCCTCTCCCTCTTGATTTGATGTACGGGACGACAGTCGGCCCTTTGAGGACACTCACAGGGCCGCGGCCCGAAGTTATCCACAGGCCAGCATTTACTTCCGCGCCGCCAGCCGACTTGTGCCAGGCTTGAGCTGTCAGGAACCGAGGGAGCCAGTCGGCCAAGCGCCGCGACGATTCCTGACGAGCATCCCGACGCCGCCGGCAGCCAAGCCGCTGCCCACCCAACGAAGACGCCGTCCCGAAGCCTCTGCCACTAGCTAGCGCAGAGTCCTAATCGGGCAGCCACGCTTGCGCTTGATAAGGCAGGTTCGGGCGTACGAGTACCCGCGTCGCCTGCCGAGCCATCGAGCGCCCGCTTCCTGCCGCCGATTCGAGGCTGCGCACGAAGTTGTGCCTGCGCTTCCAGCAGCGCCATATCAGCGCGCGCGGCGGAAGCACGCCGGGAGTGACCGACACCGAGCTCGTGGGAGACACGCACATGCCACCAGCCACTCTGAAGGCCGCCGAGTATCCCAAGAGCCCGCAGCAGCGCTCGCCGCCCTAGGCAACACCGGCGGCGGGCAACGCGCCCGCCGGCGCAGCCCGTCGCAAGCGCCCGGCGCAGCCCGTCGCAAGCGCCCCGCCCAGCCCGTCGCAAGCGCCCCGCCCAGCCCGTCGTAGGCGACCGGCCTAGCCCGTCGCAGGCGAGACCCGCCCAGCCCGTCGCAGGCGAGACCCGCCCAGCCGTGCAGTTCCTCGTGCGCCGCGCCCACCGACTAAAGCAGCGGCTCAGCCAGAAGACTGCCGCGCGGTGGCCGCCGCCCGGCGCTGGCGTCCTCGACGCTGGGGCCCCGATGCAGGCGGTCTCGGTGTAAGCAGATTCGTCGCTGGCGGCCGCGATGCAAGTGGCCCCGACGCTGGCGTCCGGAGCAATGGCCGAGAAGCGGGCTCCGGCCAGCCGTGTAAGGGACTTGGGCGTTGCGGCCAGGGTTGGTTACGGCTAGGCCGGTTTCTAGGCGGCGCGGGCTACGGCTCGCTCTACCAAAGTGGACAGGATGCGGCCCAAGTCCTGGCCGGCGGCCTGGACTGCCAGCGGGAGCAAGGACGTCTCTGTCATGCCCGGGGAGACGTTGATGCCCAGGACCTGAGGTGCTCCCTCGTCGGGGACGATCAGGTCTACGCGGGAGAGGTCTCTCAAGCCCAGCGCCTTGTGGGCCGCCAGCGCCGTCTCGGCCACCTGGGCGGCCACCGACGGGGACAGGCGGGCCGGGGCGTGCCATGTTGTCAGGCCGGCCGTGTAGCGGGCCGCGTAGTCGTACACGCCGTCGCGGGGGACGATCTCGACCGTGGGGAGGGCCTCGGGGCCTGAGCCCAGGTCGATGATGGAGACCGCCACGTCTTTTCCTGGCACGAACTTTTCCACCAGGGCTGTCGAGTCGTATGCGAAGCAGCCCACCATCGCTGCCGGCAGGGCCGTGTCCTCGCGTACCACCGCTGCGCCCAGGCCTGAACCGCCCTGGGCCGGCTTTACCATCAGCGGGAGGCCCAGACGGTCGACGATGCGGTCCAGGACCGCCACCGCGCCCAGCTCCGAGAAACGGTCGTGTGGCAGCGCCACCCAGTCGGGGGTGGGGATGCCGGCCTCGCGGAGCATCGACTTGGCCGACGGCTTGTCCCAGGCCAGGCGGGAGGCCCGGGCGTCGCAACCCACGTACGGGATGCCGCACAGGTCCAGGACGCCGCGCAGGCTGCCGTCCTCGCCTGTCGCGCCGTGCAGGGCGATCACCACCGCGTCCGGCGGGTCTTCCTGCAGGGACGGCAGCAGTGTCACGTCGGCGTCGCGCATCTCGGCCTGGATGCCGGCCGCGCGCAAGGCGTCGACGGCGCGGCGGCCGGAGCGCAGGGAGACGTCCCTCTCGTAGGAGAGGCCGCCGGCCAGGACCATCACGCGCACATCGTCACCCGTAACCATGGAAGAGATCATGCCAAGTCGGGGCCGGGGGCGTCCGCGGCGGCCGTGCCCCGGCGGCGGTGCGTCTGCGCGGCGGCGGGGCCGAAGACGGCGCGCATCGCCAGCTCCTGCTCCATGACGCCGGACAGGCGGCGGATGCCCTCGCGGAGGCGCTCGGGCGACGAGAACGAGAAGTTGAGCCTCATGTTGCTGCGGCCCGTGCCGTCGGCGAAGAAGCCTGTCCCCGGCACATAAGCCACCCTCGCCGCGATCGCCCGCGGCATCATCGCCTTGGAGTCAAGGCCCTCGGGCAAGGTCGCCCACACGAACAGGCCGCCCGTCGGGTGGGTCCACGTCGTGCCGGCCGGCATCAGGTCGCGCAACGCGTCCAGCAGGGCGTCGCGGCGCTCGCGGTAGATCTCGCGGTAGACCTTGATCTGCTCGCGCCACGGCATCGTCGACAGATACTGCGTCACCGCGCCCTGCGCGAACGCGCTCGGGCACAGCACATTCGCTTCGCTCATCATGACGAGCTTTTCCCGTACGGCGTGTGGCGCCAGGATCCAGCCGACGCGCAGACCGGGGGCGAACGTCTTGGAGAACGTGCTCACGTAGAACACGCCCTCACGACGGCGGGCCCGCAACGGCCGCGGGGCGTCACCCTCGAAGGACAACATGCCGTACGGGTCGTCCTCCACCACCAGCAGGCCGGCGCGCTCGCAGATGTCGAGCACCTGCTCGCGCCGCTCGTCGGTCAGCGTCATGCCGCCCGGGTTTTGGAACGTGGGGATCGTGTAGAGGAATTTCGCCTTGCGGCCCGAGCGCTCGACCTCGGCGATCGCCTCCTCGAGGGCGGCCGGGATGAGGCCCTCGTCGTCCATCGGCACGTGTTTCACCTGTGCCTGGGCGGCCTGGAAGACGCCGAGTGCGCCGACATAGCTCGGCCCCTCGGCGAGGACCACGTCGCCCGGGTCCAGGAAGAGGCGGGCGAGCAGGTCGATCGCCTGCTGGCCGCCGACGGTGACCACGACGTCGTCGGGGGACGCGCCGCTGATGCCGGACAGGGCCATGACCTCGCAGATGCGCTCGCGCAGCTCGATCGTGCCCTGGCCGATGCCGTACTGAAGGCTGCTCGCGCCCTGCTCGGCGGCGAGCTTGTTGAGCATCTCGCCCACGGCGTCGAGCGGCAGGGCGGCGATGTAGGGCGAGCCGCCGGCGAGCGACACGACCTCGGGACGACTGGCCACGGCGAAGAGTGCGCGAATCTCCGACGTCGTCATGCCACGCACTCGGCGCGCGTAGCGATCGGTGTAGTCGTCCTGGGTTGTGCCGGTCATGCGGCTCTCACCTCGCTCTGGGAGACAGAGTTCCGATGGTAGTCGGGCACGCCACTTCGAGCCCTCGGTTAACCGGCCAGGGTGCCCAACTGGTCCCGTTCATGGGCATTGCGGCGTAGGATCCCCATCGGGGTACGGAGTTCAAGGGGGACGACTGTGTCACGACGCCTGGTCAACCTCACTTTGGACACACTCGAGGATCTTCCGCGGCCATGCCGGCAGTGCGTTTTCTGGGAGCTTGACCCGGTTTCGGCGGAGCGCGCGTGCGCGTCCGGTGACCCCGGGCTCGAGAAGGAAGCGTGGGTTTCGCAGACTCTGCTGGAGTGGGGTTCCTGCGGCAAGCTGGCCTACGTCGACGGCATGCCGGCCGGTTTTGTGATGTACGCCCCACCGGCGTACGTCCCCCGGTCGATGGCCTTTCCGACCTCGCCGGTGAGCGCCGACGCCGCCCTGCTGATGACCTCGCACGTGGTCGCCGCGTTCGCCGGCGGCGGGCTGGGGCGCATGCTCGTGCAGGGCGTGGCCCGTGATCTCACCAAGCGCGGGGTGAAGGCGATCGAGGCCTTCGGCGACGCGAAGTTCGGTGAGGCCGACGACGAGACGCAGACCGGCTGTGTGGCTCCGGTCGACTTCTTCCTCTCGGTGGGCTTCAAGACCGTGCGGCCTCATCCGCGCTACCCGCGGCTGCGGCTCGAGCTGCGGACCGCGCTGTCGTGGAAGTCCGACGTCGAATACGCGCTGGAGAAACTGCTCGGCTCGATGAGCCCCGAGACCTTGCTGCGGCCGGTCCGCCCGGCCACAGCCACCCGTACAGTCGAGAATTAAGCCCTGTTCGAGAGGGCCATGCGCAGCTGGCGCACGTCGATCGAGCCGGTCGGCACGTCGCGCTCGACCGGGAAGTACATGCGCTGGACGGCGGCCAGGATCGCCTCGACGATCTGCTCGCGGAACAGCGGGTTGACCAGGCGGTCGCGATCGGCCGGCGAGGTCAGATAACCGAGATCCACACGTACGGCGGGCATGCGCGTCAGGCGCAGCAGCTCCCACGTCTTGGCGTGGATGTGGCAGTCGCGCATCCCGGTCCGCACGACGATCTCGCGCTGGACCAGGTTGGCCAGCCGCTCCCCCACGGTCGAGCTCAGGCCGCTGCCGGTGCCGTAGTGGTAGGCGGCGACGCCGTCGGCCGCCTCGTTGTCGTGACCGTCGAGGTGCAGCGAGATCAGCAGGTCGGCGCCGAGGCTGTTGGCCAGGGCGGCCCGGTCGGCGCCGCTCATCGGCTCGGTGGGGTGCGGGCCGCGGGTGAGGTGGACCCGCATGCCGGCCGCGGCGAGCCGGCCCTCGAGGCGGGCGGCCAGGTCGAAGACGAGGTCGGCCTCGGTCCAGCGCAGCGGGCCGTCGGGAACGACCACACCGGTGTCGTCACCGCCGCCGTGGCCCGGGTCGATCACGATGGTCTTGCCGACCAGGTTGGTGCCGGCCTGGCGGAACGCCTCGGCCTCGCGCAGCCACTGCGGTCGGCCGCCGACGACCTTGCGGCCGAGCCGGCGCAGCGCCTTGAGGGTCTGCGGGCCGCAGGAGCCGTCCGGGGTGAGACCCACCTCACGCTGGAACTGGGCCACCGCCCGGGCCGTGCGGGCGCCGTAGATCGAGTCGGCCCGGCCGGCGTCGAAGCCCATCTCGAGCATCCGCTCCTGCAGGGTGCGCACATCCTCGCCGACCAGCGCGTCGGGCACCGAGTGGAACAGGGTGCGCGCGCCGAGCCGCCAGCGGGACGCGTCGAGCGCGCCCCACGTCTCGTCGCCCACCAGGCCGTCGACGCCGAGGCCGCGGTTCTGCTGAAAGGCCCGCACCGCCTCGTCCATCTCGTCGTCGAACACATCCGACGCCGTGGTGAGCAGGTCCAGCCCGACCAGGATCGATCGGATCTCGGCAACGGCCGGGCCGCTGTCTCCACGCCGGATGGAACGCACGCGCGACTCCCTAGTACGAAGAACGACTCAGAGGAGAGTACCCCTGGCACGCCCGTGCCCCGCGTCCACGAGGGACGCGGGGCACGGGTCAATCACTCAGAGGGCCGATTCGATGAAGTTGACCAGGGCGCTCTTGGGCTTGGCGCCGGTGACCGAGTTCACGGCCTCGCCGCCCTTGAAGATGGTCAGCGTCGGCACCGACATCACGCGGTAGGCCCGGGTGGTCTCCGGGTTCTCGTCGATGTTGATGCTGACGATCTCGACCTTGTCGCCCATCTCCTTGGCGATCTCGTTCAGCAGCGGGTCGACCTTCTTGCAGGGCGCGCACCACTCCGCCCAGAAGTCGACCAGCACCGGCTTGTCGGACTGCAGCACGTCGCTCACAAAAGTGGCGTCGCTGATCGCCTTACCTGCTCCCACTAGACCCTCCCGGTCTTACAGCTCTACGAATGACGCGATGAAGCGCTCGGCGTCCAGCGCCGCGGCACAGCCCGTGCCGGAGGCCGTGATGGCCTGACGGTAGGTGTGGTCGACGAGGTCGCCGGCCGCGAAGACGCCCTGGATGTTGGTCCGGGTCGACGGGGAGTCGACCTTGACGTAGCCCTCGTCGTCGAGCTCGACCTGGCCCTTGAACAGCTCGCTGCGCGGGTCGTGGCCGATCGCCACGAAGACGCCGGTCACGTCGAGGACCTTGGTCTCGCCGGTCTCGGTGTTCTTCAGGCGGACGCCGTTGACCTTGCCGTCCTCGCCGAGGATCTCCTCGACCTGGGAGTTCCACTCGACCTTGATCTTCGGGTTGTTCAGGGCGCGGAGCTGCATGACCTTGCTGGCCCGGAACGAGTCGCGGCGGTGCACGATCGTCACCGTCTCGGCGAACCGGGTGAGGAAGGTCGCCTCCTCCATCGCGGAGTCGCCGCCGCCGACCACCACGATGTTGTGGTTGCGGAAGAAGAAGCCGTCACAGGTGGCACACGACGAGACGCCGTGGCCGAGCAGCTCCTGCTCGCCGGGGACGCCCAGCGGGCGCCAGGCCGAACCGGTGGAAAGGATGACAGCGCGGGCGAAGTATTCCTTCTCGCCCACCCAGACCGTCTTGAGCCCCTCGGTGCCGGCCTCGGTCGGCTTGTCGGTCAGCTCGACGCGGGTGACGTCGTCGGTGATGAACTCGGCGCCGAACTTCTCGGCCTGGGCGCGCATGTTGTCCATGAGCTCGGGGCCCATGATGCCCTCGCGGAAGCCGGGGAAGTTCTCCACCTCGGTGGTGGTCATGAGCGCACCACCGGACTGCACACCCTCGATGACC
Source organism: Paractinoplanes atraurantiacus (assembly GCF_900215205.1). Lineage (GTDB taxonomy): Bacteria > Actinomycetota > Actinomycetes > Mycobacteriales > Micromonosporaceae > Actinoplanes > Actinoplanes atraurantiacus. The sequence goes on along the minus strand of NZ_OBDY01000019.1, from coordinate 180,436 downwards.
AGCGGCTTGAGGTTGGCGCGAGCCGCGTAGAGCGCCGCGGTGTAGCCGGAGGGCCCCGAACCGATGATGATCAGATTACGGACCTCGTCCACTGCCGACTCCTCAGTCTGCTCAACGCCCACGGGAAATGCCCGCTCGGCGACACTGCACGCTAGAACGCCATGCTAGGCACACACCATTCCCGCGTGCCGGTCGTGTTCGACCTCACCCGGGGCTGATCAGCGTACCGGGACCCGGGCCAGGGTGTCGGCGCCACCGGCGGGCGTGCCGCAGGCCGGCCCGCTGGCCCAGGCCCACACGCCGTTGGCGGCGGTGAAGCGCACCACCACGGCCGGCGAGCCGTCGAAGCGGGCGTAGTCGACCGACTCGACGTCGATCGGGCCGCCCGCGTTGGCCTGCTGGATGAGGTCGAGACACTCCTGGAGGGCCTCGGGAGGCATCAATCGGGACAACTCGGGCAGGGTGGTGTCAGTGGCGGCACGGTCGCCGTTCTTCTGGGCGGAGAAGGTCTCGCCCGGCTCCGAGGCCGCGCTCAGCGGCTGGGAGGGCGCCACCGCGAGGGTGGCCTCGGTGTAGTCGGTGCCGGAGGAGAGAGTGGGCGGGGTCGCCCGTGACTGCTCGGCCGAACCGGCGGCGCTCGAGTTGGCCGCGGTGTCCGAGGCGTTGTCACGGCCGGCCAGATAATCGAGGCCGAAACCCACGAAGGCGACAACCCCGGCGGCGATGGCGATCGGGGTCACCCAGCGCCGCTGCTTCCTTGTTTTCTGTACGGGGCCGGCGTCGTGCACCACCTCGAGGCGCGGCGGGGCGGTGAACGCCTCGTCCAGCCGGGCTGCCAGGTCGGACGGCATCGGCTCGGGCGCCAGGCGGCCCAACTCGGCGCCGACCATGGCCATCCGGCCGCCCAGGGTCTCGTACGCCGCCCGCCACCGCGCGTCGTCGGCGATCAGGGTGGCCACCACGGACTCGTCCGGCGTGCCCTCGAGGGCCCCGCCGATGTAGTCCGCCAGCAGGTCGATGTCGACCCCGCTGAACTCCGCCGCCCCGGTCACCTCTGGTCCCTCCGATCCGCCGCCGGTCCCGATGGGACGGAAGAAGACGCCTCCTGGTTCCCCTCGGTGGGGTGAGCGACGTCTCCCAGCGCGAGTGCCATCTTCGCTCGCCCGCGGGCGCACCGGCTCTTGATCGTGCCGACCGCCACCCCGAGGATCTCGGCCGCCTCGGCCACCGGGTAGCCCTGCACGTCGACCAGGACGATGGCCGCCCGCTGGTCGACCGGCAGGGCGGCGAGCGCCTCACGGACGAGCAGCGCGGTCTCATGGTCTTGAACGGGGGCGGCCGGCTCCACACCGGACGGCCTGTCCTCGGAGCGGCTGCCGTCGGGCAGGGGCACGGTCGGGTGGGCCTGGCGGCGGCGGATCCGGTCGAGGCAGGCGTTCACCACGATGCGGTGCAGCCAGGTCGTGACCGCCGAGTCGCCGCGGAACCGGGCCGCGTTGCGGTGGGCCGAGAGCAGTGCGTCCTGCACCGCGTCGGCCGCCTCCTCGCGGTCGCCGATCGTGCGCACGGCGACCGCCCACAGCCGGTCGCGATGACGGCGCACGAGCTCGCCGAACGCCTGCTTGTCACCCTCGACATGGGCGCGCAGCAGGTCGGCGTCGCTCGTCGCGGTCGCGCCGTCCCCGGAAGTCACGCGTGCAATCTAACCGGATCGGTCGAGACCGCGGGAGCCGCTCAGTACCCGTACACCTCGATCTTGTTGACACTGATCTTGTAACCGCTGCCGTCGTCGGCCTTGGGCAGCTTGGTCAGGAAGACCAGAACGTACTGGTATTTGCTGTTCGGGTCGAACGGCGAGAAGACCTCGCGCGTGCCGTCGGTCGTGGTGTCGCCGTCGCCGAGACGCTTGTACGTGCTCATGATCTTGCCGTCGCCCTCGGACGTGTCGCCCGGGTCGCTCGTGCCGGCGCGGATGTCCATCGTGACGCCCGGCTGCGACATCTCGACCTCGATCTCGGACAACGAGCGGGGCTGGCCGAGGTTGATCAGGACGCCCATGCCCGGCTTGCGGTTGCCGAAGTTGGCCTGCTTGAACCGCTGAGTCTCCCAGGCCGTCTCGGGGTCGTTGTCCACCGTGTATTTCGCCTGGCCGGTGTCCTCACGGTCGCCGTCCGGCGGGTCGACGATGCGCACCATGTCGCCGGTGAGCGCGATCTTCTTGGGCTGGGGGGCCGGGGTCTGCTCGTCGCCGGTCGATCCGGTGGCGGCGCCGGCGCCGGCCTGGGTGGTGGTCGTCGGATCGGGGTCGTTCGACGAGGTGATGGCACGGATGCCGAAGACCAGGCCGACCACCGCGATGACCACCAGCGCGGCCACCCCGAGGAAGATCTTGGGGGTGCTGCGGGTGGGCTCGGTCGTCGTGTTCTGCGCGAAGCGCAGGGGGCCGACATCCTCGTACTCGTCCTCGGACGCGTCGAGGCGGGCCAGCTCGGCGGTGAGCGCGTCGGCCTCGGGAGCGGCGACGCGGCGGTCGAGCAGGTCCATCGTCAGGTCGTCGAGGTAGGCCGGGACGCCGGCACGGAGCTGGCGGGGCGCGGCCGGGTTGCCACTGGCGTCGCGGTTGGCGTCGGGCAGCGTGGACTCGCGCACCTCGGTGCGCGGCCAGTGGCCGGTGAGCGCGAAATAGAGGATGCCGCCGACCGCGCGGATGTCGCCCTCGACGTCGTCGGCCGAGTCGGCCCGCGCGTCGGCCAGGACCACCCGGCCGTCGTCGCCGATCAGAACGGTGCCGGGGTGCACGTTGCCGTGGACCATGCCGGTGGCGTGCACGGCCGTCAGCGCGTCGGCGATCGCGTGGGCGATGGTCGTGGCGCGGCCCGGGTCGAGCGGGCCGTCGGAAGCGACCAGCTCGCGCAGCGACTCGCCGTCGACCCACTCACGAACCACGTAGGACCGGGTGCCCTCGTCGATCGCGTCGTAGACGCCGACCAGGCTGGGGTGTATGACACGGCTCGCGTCCACCGCGGCCTGCAACATCTCGGAAGCGGAGTCGCCGCCGGGGTAGCGCAGCACGACCGCGACCGGGCGCCGGAGGATGACGTCGATACCGCGCCAGACCTGACGGCCGGCGCTGTCGTTGTTGACGTGCTCCTCGAGGCGGTAGCGCTCGGCCAGGACCTCTCCGGCAGCGGGAGCACCAAAGGTCATGACCGGCCCGTCCGCATCGGCCGCGGTCTCATGGCCTTCGCCGACCTGGGTCACCCGTCCTCCTCAGTGCTCCACGCACGGGACCGTGCTGGGTGCGAGTGGTCGTTCAGAACAGCGGCGTGCGTAAGAGCACATGCCGACACCGACCATACCCGCCCGGGGCCACGCCGCGGCAGGTCGTCCCCCCGGCGCGGCAGCGCGAAATGCCCGGCTTTGTAGATGATCGTCGACGACGTTCGGTGGAAAACCCGCAGCTCAGAACCGTACGGACTCAACGGCCGATCTTGCGGCGAACCATGCCGACGACCTGATTGACCTCGGCGACGCGCAACATCGTTGCCGCACCGAGATAGGCCACCAGGATCACCGCGCCACCCACCGCGAGCTGGATCAACGCCTCGCCGCGGCCCGACGGCGCGCCGGCGCCGGGCAGGAAACGCACCACGAGCAGACCCAGGGCGGCGGCGATGGCGGCCGCGACGACGATCTTCATCAGGCCGGCCGCGAGCGAGCCGAGATTGAGGCGGCCGATCCGGCGGCGGAGGACGGCGAGCGAGATCAGAGCCGAGACCGCGTACGAGATGCCGTTGCCGGCCGTCATGCCGGCTGCCGAGAGCGAGCTGCTGAGGACCGCCGCCAGCACGATGTAGGCACCGATGCGGACCGCGACGACCGGCAGGTTGATCAGGGCGGCCGTCTTGTTGCCCTGCAGAGAATAGAAGGTGTACGTGCAGAGCTGGCTGATCGAGAACGGCAGCACCGCGAAGGCCGCCACCACGAGAACGGTTCCGGTGGCCAGCGCGTCGCTGTTGCGGAAGGCGCCGCCCTGGAACAGGGTGACCGAGATCGGTGCGCCCAGGACGCCGTAGATGACCGCGATCGGCGCCAGCGCCGTGACCACGAGCCGGATGGCCCGGCTCAGGTCGGCGCTCACCTCCGCGTAACGGCCGTCGGCCGCGGCCGCGCTCATCTTGGGCAGCAGGGCGGTCATCACCGAGACGCCGATGATGCCGTGGGCCATGGTGAGCAGCAGGAAGACGTTGTTGAAGGCGAGCACGCTGGCGCTGTCCTTGCCGGCGACCCGGTTCAGGATGCGGACCACGACGAAGACGGCGACCTGGTTGGCCGCGACGTAGCAGAGCATCCAGCCGGCCAGCCGGCCGATCTCGCCCAGGCCCAGCGACCGGGGGGCCCAGCGCCACTTCCAGCTGAAACCGACCTTGCGCAGGGCCGGCAGCAGGCCGAGGGCCTGCACCACCATGCCGAGCAGCATGCCGCCGCCGATCACGGTGATCCGCGCGGGCGTCATGTCCTCGGGCTTCAGGCCCTCCGCCGTACCGAAAACGCCGATGAAGACGCCGCAGGCGGCGATCACGACGATGTTGTTGAGGATGGGGGCCCAGGTCGGCGCCGCGAAGTGCCCGCGCACGTTCAGGACGGCGGCGATCAGACCGGACAGGCCGGTGAAGAAGATGATCGGCAGGATCAGGTACGCGAAGTGGGTGACCAGATCCTTGTAGGCCTGCGGATTGTCGGCGCTCGACTGGATCGCGGTGATGAGCGGCGCCGCCACCACCACGATCGCGGTGGCGATGCCCAGGGACACGATCGCGAAGGTCAGCAGCTTGCGGGTGAACTCGAGCCCGCCGTCCGGATCTTCCTTGCGGCGCCGCACCAGCAACGGGATGAGGACGCTGGAAAGGATGCCGCCGAGCAGCAGCTCGTAGATCTGGCCGGGCAGGAACTGCGCGCTGGTGAACGCGTCACCGATGCCCGCGCCGAGGGTGATGCCGATCAGCGCGTTGCGGACGAAGCCGATGATGCGGCTGACGAAGCTGCCGATCGCCATCATCGCGCTGTGCGCGGTGGTGTTGCCGATGTCGTCGCTGGGCAGCGCCTCGCCGCCGGTGGCGGCCGCGCCGGGCAGCTGCTCCTCGACCGAGATGATCGTGACGCCGTCCTCCGGGCGCACCGGTTCGCCGTCCGGCGCCGCGTGCGCGCTGCGGTACAGGCCGCTGTTCACCTGTTTCTCCCGACCGTCGTACAACACGTACGTACCTTAAAGCTGCCGGGCGAGAAGGGTGCCGGGCATGGCGCCGGCCAGCGTCTCGACCATCCAGCACGCCTCGGCCGGCACCAGCGGTTCGCTCAGCGCGTCCAACACGGTCGGATGATCGCAGCCGGCCTCGGTCAGCGCGGCCAGCAGGGCCGGAATGCGCTGAAGATCACCGGTGTCCAGAATCGCCCGGGCGAGTTGCCAGGTGTCGGCGTACCACTGCTGATGGGGCACGAGCCGCAGGTGCTCGCCGGCCCGGCGTACACAATCGGCCAATGACTCCGCCGGAAAGCGCGACCCACCGCGGACCTCGCGGAAAGCGAAGTCCGGCTCGGTGATCGCGGTGATCGTGGCCTCGTCGAGGACCTGGGGCGACTCGGCGGGCGGGGAAGGCCACCAGTCGTCGCTCGCGAACAGCGGCAGAGGGGTCTGCTCGGGACCGTGGGGCACGGCGGGCGCCACCTCGCGGCGCAGCGAGCGGTAGGCGGCCTGGCGTGTCGCGGTGGCGGCGGGATCGTCATCAGGGGCGAACGGCGACAGAAGGGCCACGACCAGGCCCGGATGGGGCAGCGTGGGGTCCTCCCAGGCGATCACCCGGGCGCAGAGGTCGAGCTCGGGCCAGCGCAGCGCGGCCGGGAAAGGGCCGTCGGCGGGCGCCCAGCCGAGCTGGACGGGCTCGCTGGAGGCGGGAACGCGCAGGCCGAGGGTGCGCTCGCCGGTGGCGAGATCGAGGTCGAGCACGAGCGCGTAACCGCCGGTGACCGGCAGGGTCACCCGGAGTTCGCGCTGGTCGGCGTCGTCGGTGGTCGCGCTCTCGCCCGTCCAGAACCGGGGGTCCAAGGCCAGGCGGCGGAGCGCCTCGGAAACGGGCACCGACCCATCCTGCCCGCTGTCACCCCTCTCCGCGAATCCGGATACCCTGGTAACCCCATGTCTGTTCTCAATTCCGCCCAGCAGAACGCGGTCGCCGAGTTGCTCCGCGTGTCCCCCCTCGCGGATGAGCTGGGGCGCCGCTTCGGCGCCGCCGGCCACGAGCTGCATCTCGTCGGCGGATCGGTGCGGGACGCCCTTCTCGGCCGTCTCGGTGACGATCTCGACTTCTGCACCGACGCGCGCCCCGAGCAGACCCTGGCGGTGGTGCAGGGCTGGGCCGACGCGATCTGGGAGACCGGGCGCGAGTTCGGCACGATCGGCATCCAGAAGGACGGCCTGCGGCTCGAGATCACGACCTTCCGGGCCGAGGCGTACGACGGGGTCACCCGCAATCCGGTCGTCGAGTACGGCACGTCGCTGCTCGACGATCTCGAACGGCGTGACTTCACGATCAACGCGATGGCGGTGTCGCTGCCGGGGCATGAGTTCACCGATCCGTACGGTGGCCTGGACGATCTCGCGGCTAAGGTGATCCGTACGCCCGCCGCCCCTACCCTGTCTTTCGGCGATGATCCACTTCGGATGCTGCGCGCGGCGCGATTCGCCGCCAAGCTGCAGTTCACTGTAGACAAATCGGTCATCGACGCCATGACGGAAATGTGCGCTGATCTCGATCGAATCACTGCGGAGCGGATTCGGGACGAATTCACCAAGCTCATGTGTGGAGCCGACCCCATCGCGGGGCTCCGGCTCCTCGTGGACACGGGCCTGGCCGACCGGTTCATTCCGGAGATCTCCGGACTCAAGCTGGAGATCGACGAACACGCCCAGCACAAGGACGTATACGAGCACACCCTGATCGTCGTCATGAACGCCATGCGGCTCGAAGGCGACGAGGGCCCCGACTTCGTCCTGCGGATGGCCGCGCTCATGCACGACGTCGGCAAGCCGGCCACCAAGGCGGTCGGCCGCGACGGCCGGGTCAGCTTCCACCACCACGAGGTGGTCGGCGCCCGCCTGACCAAGCAGCGCATGAAGGCCATGAAATACCCCAAGGACGTCACTTCCGACGTGGTCGAGCTGGTCGGTCTTCACCTGCGTTTCTATGGGTACGGCCGCGGCGAGTGGACCGATTCGGCGGTGCGCCGCTACGTGACCGACGCCGGTCCGCTGCTCGAGCGCCTGCACAAGCTCACCCGCTCCGACGTGACCACCCGCAACCGGCGCAAGGCGGCCAACCTGGCCGCCGACTACGACGCGCTCGAGGAACGGATCGCCCGTATCGCGGCCGAGGAGGACCTGGCCCGGGTCCGCCCCGACCTCGACGGCAACGCGATCATGGAGCTGCTCGGCGTGCCGCCCGGCCCGATCGTGGGCCAGGCCTGGCGCCACCTCAAGGAGCTCCGCCTCGACAACGGCCCGCTGACGCGGGACGAGGCCGAGGCCGAGCTCTACAAGTGGGCCCGCGACAACGGGCACCTTTCCGGCTAGGGAAGGCCGACGCTGACCGTGCGGTACCGGAAGTCGCGGGGCAGCGTCATCACCTCGACGACCGTGCCGTTCGCGTCGTAGAGGGTCGCGAGCTTGTCGGTGAGGCCGAGGATCTGCCCGTTCGGCAGGAACCGCGCGTTCGGAGCCGGGATCTGCTTGATGATCTTCCCGGTCGCCGTGTCGGCGATCCGCCGCCCGGTCCCGCCCAGCTCGGCCGCCTCCAGCAGGACCCGGCGGCCGTCCGGCGACCAGGCGTTCCCGCTGACCGGCACGCCGGGCACGGGCATCGTCCGTACCTGCTTGCCGGTCGTGACGTCGTAGACCGCGACCGCGCTGACCTTGTCGGCCGCCTCCTCCGACTGCGTGACCGTCAGGTCCCGCCGGGCGACGGCGATGCTCTTGCCGTCCGGCAGCCACGTGAAGAAGCAGTTGTCGGGGCAGACCGCTATCGCGTCGGCCACGGAGTGCCGGCTCATCCGGCCGGTGGCCGCGTCGATCACGGTGTAGCCGTTGAGCGTCGACACGAGCAGGCGGGTGCCGTCCGGCGACCACTGCGGGTCGAGCATGTAGGCGATCTGGACCCACTTCAGGCCGCCGTCGGCGCGGATGAGGCCGAGGCCGCCGCCGCCGTTGCTGACGACACCGCGGTTCTTCGCCGGGGCGCCCCACACCGTGTAGTAGTCGTCCTCCAGCGCCACGTAACGCCCGGTCGCCCGGTCGAGAACCACGTTGCCCGTCTGGGGCGTACGGCCGGCGGGTGTGTCCCGTCCGACGTCGGTCCTGGTCACCGCGGTCACGATGGCGCCACCGGGCAGCTTCATCGGAGCCTTCGCCCAGTTCTGCGGCGCGGCGGTCCGGCGGATCGCAGTCGCGGACTGGGTCGGGGTCGGGCTCACCGGCGCGGGCTGCGCTTCCTGCTTCTTCACGATGACGTACGGGGTCACAGCCAGCGCCATCACGGCGAGCGCCACCCCCGCCTGGCGGCGCCGGCGGATCCCGCGGCCCTTCCGCCGTGCCGCGCCGGCCAGGTCCAGCGGCATCGGAGCGCTCGCGGCCAGGTCGTCCAGGGTGGCGCGCACGCCTTCCTCCAGGTTCATCGCGAGGCCTCCATCCGCCACGTGCCATTGCCGATCTTGTCCCGCAGCTTGGCCAGCGCCCGGGAGGCCTGACTGGCCACCGTTCCGGGCCGGCAGCCCAGCACCTCGGCCGTCTCGTCGACCGTGCGGTCCTCGAGATAGCGCAGGACGAGCACCGCCCGCTGCCGTGCGGGCAGACTCATCAAGGCCTCGCGGAGCGCCACCCGCTCGGCCACGTCGTGCTCGGCGCCCGGCCGGTCCGGCACCTCGGCCATCGGCACCTCACGGCCGTGCCCGGCCCGGCGCCAGCCGGAGACCCGGTCGTTGTAGATGATCCGCCGTACGTACGCCTCCGCGTCCCCGTGAATCCGCGGCCAGCGGGCGTACGCCTTCGCGAGCGCCCCCTGCACCAGGTCTTCCGCGGCGCGGCCATCCCCCGTCAGCGCGTGCGCGATCCGGAGCAGCACCTGCCCCCGCTCCGCGACGAACGCGTTGAATTCCGCCTCCAGCGACTGCTGCACTCGCCACCTCCGCTGTGTAAGACGCCGAGCGGCGGGAAAGGCTTGCATGGATTTCTCAACTTGTCGTACCCCCGGCGCAGAATGGGCCCATGTACGTCATCGACTCACCGATCGGGCCGCTGGGCGTCGTGGTCGAGGGCGACACGGTCGTCAACGTCCGCTTCGCGGCGCGGCCGGGCCCGTCCGGCGACCATCCGGCCCTGTCCGAGCTGAAGTCCTACTTCGCGGGCGAGCTGACCGACTTCACCGTGCCCTTCGAGCTGCGCGGCGGCTCCGACTTCGAGCGAGCCGTGTGGGCTCAGATCGCCGCCATCCCGTACGGCGAGATGATCACGTACGGCGCCATCGCCACCGCTCTGGGCGACCCGGGCGCGGCCCGCGCCGTCGGCACGGCCTGCAACCACAACCCGATCCCGGTCATCGTCCCGTGCCACCGAGTCGTCGGCGCCGGCAACAAGATGGTCGGCTTCGGCGGCGGCATAGATCGAAAGCGCAAGCTCCTGGAGTTGGAGGCCAGAGTCGCCCTGGCCCGCGCCTGGGGCTGAGACGCCAAAGGCCGGCCCGCACATGCGGGCCGGCCTTTCAGATCGCTGGTGGTGCTGGTCAGCGCTCGATGTCGCCGCGGATGAAGGCCTCGACGGCCTCCTTGGCGTCGTGGTCGTTGTACTGGACCGGCGGGGACTTCATGAAGTAGGACGAGGCCGAGAGGATCGGGCCGCCGATGCCGCGGTCCTTGGCGATCTTCGCGGCGCGGACGGCGTCGATGATGACACCGGCCGAGTTCGGGGAGTCCCACACCTCGAGCTTGAGCTCGGCGTTGAGCGGGGTGTCGCCGAACGAGCGGCCCTCGAGGCGGATGTACGCCCACTTGCGGTCGTCGAGCCACGGCACGTGGTCCGACGGGCCGATGTGCACGTCGCTCTTGACCATCTCGTGCGGGATCTGGCTGGTCACCGACTGGGTCTTCGAGATCTTCTTCGAGACCAGGCGGTTGCGCTCCAGCATGTTCATGAAGTCCATGTTGCCGCCGAAGTTGAGCTGGTACGTGCGCAGCAGCTCGACACCGCGGTCCTCGAACAGCTTGGCCAGGGCGCGGTGCACGATCGTGGCACCGACCTGGCTCTTGATGTCGTCGCCGACGATCGGCAGGCCGGCGTCGGTGAACTTCTGCGCCCACTCCGGGTTCGAGGCGATGAAGACCGGCAGCGCGTTGACGAAGGCGCAGCCGGCGTCGATCGCGGCCTGGGCGTAGAACTTGTCGGCCTGCTCGGAACCCACCGGCAGGTAGGAGACGACCACGTCGACCTGCGCGTCCTTCAGCACCTGGACGACGTCGACGGCCTCGACCGAGGACTCCTCGATGATCTCGCGGTAGTACGTGCCGAGACCGTCGAAGGTCGGTCCACGCTGGACGCTGACGCCGGTCGGCGGCACGTCGGTCAGCTTGATGGTGTTGTTCTCACTGGCGTTGATCGCGTCGGAGAGGTCCATGCCGACCTTCTTGGCGTCCACATCGAACGCCGCGACGAACTCCACGTCGGAAACGTGGTAGTCGCCGAAGGTCACGTGCATGAGACCCGGAACGCGGTCGTTGGGGTCGGCGTTCTTGTAGTACTCCACGCCCTGCACGAGGGACGAGGCGCAGTTACCTACACCGACGATGGCGACGCGGACGGAGCCCATCGCGTTTGCCTCCTTGTTCATCACGGCCGGTCCTGATGCGGACGCGGTTTTTCTGGGGGTGCATCCCCGCCGACGGGCTCTGGTGACTGCTCAGCGGTGGGGATGTCGAAGGACCCGGCGGAGGCCGCCGGGGCTCGGCCGGAGCGCTCATTGGTGATGAGCTCCTCCAGCCAGCGGACCTCGCGCTCGCAGGCGTCGAGTCCGTGTCGTTGCAGTTCGAGGGTGTACGCGTCGAGCCGGCCGGCGGCACGGGAGAGCACGTCGCGCAGGCCTTCCCGGCGCTCCTCGATCCGGCGGCGGCGACCCTCGAGGATCCGCAGCCGGGTCGCGCGATCGGTCCGCGAGAAGAAGGCGAAGTGAACACCGAAACCGGCGTCGTCGTACGTCTCGGGGCCCGCCTGCGCCAGCAGGTCGGCGAACCGCTCCTTGCCGTCGGCAGTGATCTTGTAAACAACGCGGCCCCGTTTGCTGGTCATCGGGGGGATCATCGACGGATCGGATGCCGATTCCGTGATGAAGCCGGCTGTTTTCAGGCGCTTGAGCGTCGGGTAGAGCGTGCCGTAGCTGATCGCGGCGCGGATCGTGCCCAGCTTGGTGGCGAGCTCCTTGCGGAGCTCGTATCCGTGCATCGGGGTCTCCTGGAGGAGGCCGAGAATCGCCAGTTCCAACATCGGCCGCCCCCTCCCTGTGCCTCGATGTATCGGCCCGATACATCGCTACCGTAGATCCGTCGGCAAAACTGTGCAAGCTGTTCACGAGTGAGCCACCGCCACGCCACGCTCCGTGATGGATATCGCCGCTTCCCCTCGGACCGCGTACTCTCTTCGCCATGCGCACGCAGCGGCAGGTGGTGGACTACTCGCTACAGAAGCGGGCAGTGCTGCGTGACGTGCACAACGGCAAGATCGGGACGCTCGAGGTCTGCGATGCCTCGCCGTACCTCAAAAGCGCTGCTCGATTCCATGGCGAGCCGACCGACGACCGCTGCCCGATCTGCCGCCGCGACAACCTGACACTCGTGCACTACATCTATGGCGATGAGCTCAAGCAGTCCGCCGGCCAGGCCCGAAAGCTCGCCGAGCTGCCGGTCCTGGCGATGACGCTGCGTGAGTTCCAGGTCTTCGTCGTAGAGGTGTGCCAGTCCTGCGCGTGGAACCACCTGACCCAGCAGTACCTCCTGGGCCGGGACGCGCTCACCGCCGACGAGCTCGATCAGGTCGAGGCCGTGGCCGCCTCGGCCGCCGCGGGCCGCCACCGTGATTCAGTGCCGTCGTTCCCCCGCTGGGACGGCCGATGATGATGTGGCTCGATCCGGCTACCGTGAGCACGACCCCGACCGAACCGCGCATCCAGCGCCATGTTCGGTCATTCACGACATCCGACAGGGCGGCTGCCGGTACGCAGCCCATATCGTCCGCTCGTGGCACAGACACAGGGGGCCCCTCCAGGGCTCCTTTTGTCTGCGCCTCCGCGACCGAGGTGTGACCGAATGAACTCGTACGGCGACCCGCAGTCTTCGCGTGCCCGGGCCCGAGTGCCCGGGTCCGCGAGCTCCACGCCTGACGACGACCAGTCCTCTTCGTACTCCGCCTCGGCCCGGCCGCCGGACGCCTACCGTCGCGGCGCCGGTGGGCGCGCCTCGGTCGGCGGCAGCGCCTCCGTGCCCGGCAGCGCCTCCGTCGGCTCGGCCTCCCCCGGCCGCGCCTCGGTGGCCGGCAGCGCCTCGGTCGGCTCGGCTTCGGCCGGCCGCGCGTCGGTCGGCAGCGCCTCTGTGGGCAGCGCCACTCCCGGCCGTGCTTCGGTCGGCAGCGCTTCCGTGGGCAGTGCTTCCGTGGGCAGCGCGTCGGTCGGCTCGGCTCGCGTCGGCGCGGCCGGCGCCTCGGCCCGTGCCGCGGTGCGCCCGGTCACCACCCCGCCCGGCGACGAGGGCGCCATCGGCGGTGGACGGTCCGGTCGCGGCAAGGACAAGTCGAAGGCGGCCAAGCGCCGCCGCCGCACCAACATCCTCACCGCCGCGGCCGCCGTCATGGTCATCCTGCTCGGCGCCGGCGTCGTGGGCGGCACGTACTTCTTCGACGACGTCGACCTGCCGCCGCCGGTGACCGAGGACCAGTCGAACGTCATCAAGTACTCGACCGGCCAGACGATCGCCAAGCTCGGCGAGCAGAACCGCACCGTCGTGCCCGAGGCGAAAATCAACAAGGTCGTCGAGCACGCGGTCGCCGCCGCCGAGGACAAGAACTTCTACAGCCACCACGGCATCGACATGAAGGGCATCGTCCGCGCCGCGTGGAACAACTTCACCGGCGGCGCGACGCAGGGCGCCTCGACGATCACCCAGCAGTATGCGAGGCATGCCGCCGACCTCAAGGCGATCAGCATCAACCGCAAGCTGCGCGAGGCCGTGATCGCCCGCAAGCTGGAGAGCCAGTACAACAAAGACCAGATCATGGGCATGTACCTGAACTACATCTACATGGGTGAGGGCAGGTACGGCATCGAGGCCGCCGCGGTGGGCTACTTCGGCAAGTCGGTGCAGACGCCGGCCGGCCAGAAGAACGCCATCACGGCGTCCGAGGCCGCAGTGCTCGCCTCGATCATCAAGCAGCCGGAGCCCGAGCCCGGCAACGGGCACAAGGGCTACGACCCGAACTACAACCTCGCCGCCGCCAAGGACCGGTGGGAGTACACGATGAAGAACATGCTTGAGATGAAATGGATCACTCAAGCGGAGTACGACGCCCGGAAGTACCCCAAGGTCAAGCCGATCGCCAAGACCAGCGGCAAGAACGCCACCAGTGGCCCGGTCGGTGTGGTCATGCGCCACGTCCGGGCCGAGCTGGCCGAGATGGGCATCAGCCAGCAGGAGTTCGACAAGGGCGGCCTGAGCGTCACCACGACGATCAACCCCGCGGTGCAGAAGGCGGCCGAGGAGGCCGGCTCGCGCAAGAGCGAGTCGTCGCCGATGAACGCGAAGCCCGCCACCTACCAGGCGTCGGTGATCGGCATCGACCCGAAGACGGGCGCCGTGCTCGGCTACTACGCCGGCGATGATCCCAACGGCCTCGACTACGGCGGCTACATGGACGGGCAGACCCTCAAGATCACGGGTGGCCAGTCGCCGGGCTCGACGTTCAAGCTCTACACCCTGGCCGCCGGCCTGAAGGAGGACATCTCCTTCAAGACGACGTGGGACGGCACGAAGCTGCGGCCGAACGGCAAGGAGATCAACAACGCCGGCGCCGACCCGGGCAAGGTCTGTGGCGGCAAGATCAAGTACTGCGATCTCGAGACCTCGACGATCAAGTCGTACAACTTCCCGTTCTACTGGATCGCCGAGGGCATCGGCCGCGAGAAGGTCATCCAGGCCGCCGTCGACGCCGGCGTGCAGCACATGTTCCCGGACAAGGGCGACGCCGTCGACCTCACCAAGACCAACGCGGCCACCTGGAAGAAGAACTTCGACAACGAGGTCGCCTTCGGCCAGTACCGTGTTCCGCCGCTCGAGCACGCCGAGGGTGTCGCCACGATCGTCAACGGCGGCGTCCGCAACGACACGCACTTCATCAAGGAAGTTCGGAAAGTCGACGCCGACACCGGCAAGGTGACGATCATCAAGGGCCAGAAGACCGCCGGCAAGCGGGTCTTCGACGAGGCGCAGATGTCGAACCTGCAGGCCGTGATGGCGAAGATCGTGGACGTCGACGAGCGCGACCTCAAGGGTGGCCGCGAGTCGATCGCCAAGAGTGGTACCTGGGAGTTCAACGGCGGCAGCGGTGACACCTGGTTCGTCGGTGGCATCCCGCAGTTGGCGGCGACCGTCTGGGTCGGCGGCAAGAACAACAAGGTCGAGCTCAAAGACGGCAAGAAAGACATGTTCGGCGCGGGCACGCCGTCGAAGATCTGGAAGAAGTTCCTCGACGCCTCGGCCGAGGCGATGAAATGGGAGAACGAGGACTTCCCGAAGAGGGTCGAGACCGGTAACCCGGACAGCCCGTTCGCCAACGGCCAGGAGCCCCCGCCGCCCCCGCCGGTCCAGCAGACCGACCCCAACCAGGGCTGCCCGCTCGGTGCCATCTTCGGCTGTGACAACAACCAGCAGCAGAACGGCGGCAACAACAACGGCGGCAACAACGGTGGAAACAACAACGGAGGCAACAACAACGGCGGTAACACCGGCCAGAACGGCGGTAATACGAACTTACCGACGACTCAGGGCCAGGATTAGCGTCCCAGTCCCGTAAAGCGCCCCAGCCGGCGCGTACCCGTCCAGGGTGCGCGCCGGCTTCGCGTTTCCCGGTTTCGGGCGATATTGCCAGTAGGTCGTGACCAAACCGCGCATCCGAGTACGGCATGATGCCATGACATGAGCACGCAACCGTCCGAAGACGTCGATCGCACCGACCAGCCGAGCGCGCAGGCGACATCGGACGGCTTCGTGCGCGGCCTCTCCCAGGCGATCGGTGGACCGCTCGGCTCGCACGCGGTGCGGCCCGGCAACCGGCCCGGGCGGTTCTGGACGGCGACCCGCATCATCCTCGCTCTGACCTGCCTGACCCTCGCCTTCTCCTGGGTGCAGAAATCGCCGTGCCAGAGCGGCGACTGGCAGCAGAACGTGCAGTACACGAGGTTCTGCTACACCGACGTGCTCGCCCTCTACTACGCCGAGGGCCTCAACGAGGGCAAGGTGCCGTACGTCGACCATCCGGTCGAATACCCGGTCGTCACCGGCTACTTCATGGGTGCGCTCGGGTTGCCCGTCCACGCGTTTGGCGAATCGCATCCCGAGATCAACCAGGGCACGTGGTTCTACAACGTGAACGCGTTCGTGCTCTCCGCCCTGGCCGTGGTGACCGCGGCGGTGATCCTCGCCCTGCGGCGCCGCCGGCCCTGGGACGCGGCGATCTTCGCGGTCTCGCCGATCATCTTCTTCACCGCGACGGTCAACTGGGACTTCCTCGCGATCGGCCTGGCCGCGGTCGGCCTCTACCTCTGGGCGAAGAAGCACCCGGCCTGGGCCGGTGTCTTCCTCGGCCTCGGTGCGGCGGCGAAATTGTGGCCGCTGTTCATCATCGGGCCGCTGTTCCTGCTGGCGTTGCGCTCCAAATCGCTGCGACCGTGGTTCTGGGCGGCGGCGACCACGGCGATCACCTGGGCCGCGGTGAACTTCCCGGTCTTCTGGTGGTACCACGAAAGCTGGCTGCGGTTCTTCCGGCTTAACGAGGAACGCCCGATCGACTGGGGCACCCTCTGGTACGTGGGCCGCTATCTGGACGGCAAGTGGTTCGCCGGCACCCCGGGCGATCAGGGCCCCTTCCAGTGGCTGAGCAACCACGTTCCGACCCTCAATTACTTGTCGTACGCGTTGTTCGCGCTCTGCTGCGCGGGCATCGCCGTCCTGGCGTGGCTCGCGCCGCGCCGCCCCCGGCTCGCCCAGCTGTCCTTCCTGGTCGTCGCCGCGTTCCTGCTCACCAGCAAGGTCTGGTCCCAGCAGTACGTTCTCTGGCTGCTCCCGCTGATCGTGCTGGCCCGGCCGAAATGGGGCGCGATCATCGCGTGGACGGTGGCCGAGTTCGCGTACTTCACCGCCTTCTACGCCGAGCTGCTCGGCGCCGGCAGCAAGCCGGTGATTCCCGAGGGCACGTTCGTCCTGGCCTCCAGCCTGCGGCTGATCACCGTGGCCGTCCTGTGTGGCCTGGTGGTGCGCGAGATCTGGAAGCCCGAGCTGGACGCGGTGCGCCTGAACTACTCCGACGACCCCGACGGCGGCCCGCTCAACGGCCCGGACGCGCCGTGGATCGCCACCCTGCGGCGAACCTTCCGGCTCGACCGCTCCCCCGCGCCCGCCGACCCGCCGCCCCTGGAACCGGCGAAGGTCTGACGACGCTCAGCTCTGCTGGTAGACGGCGGCCGAGAGGCCGCAGACCGGATCGTGGAAGAGGTAGAAGCAGCCCTCGCCGTAATCCGCCCAGAGGTCGCCGCCGTTGACCATGCCGACATAGGGCATCGTCCGCGCGCACCGGGGGCACGACGGAAACTCCGCGTCCTGAATCCAGTCGGGAGAGCCGCCGAGCGTGGACCCGCCGTCATGCCAGGCGTTGCCCGCCCACGGCGTCGGCCGGCTCTCCCCGACGGTCAGCGGCGCCCCGTCGGGCAGGTCCCAGCCGTCGGCGTCCCGCCCGAGAAACTCGGGCCGCTCGTTCTCGGAGGCGAACTCCCCCGCCTCGGTGAAGTAGGTCGTATAGGACCCACACCGAATGCAGGTGGCGACGAGGGGCCCAGCTCCGTCGAGCAGCCGCCAGAGCGCCATCCCGCACCACCCGCAGGCTCCCGCAAGCGCCCCACCGGAAACGGCGGGTTTGTGCCCATCGGGGACGAGAGCATTGGTGATTTCGCTGGTCAGGAGGCGGAGGTCGCCGGTCGCGGTGAGTTCCCAACCGCCCACGTGGCCGAGGTGTTCGAGCGGGCGGCCCAGGCCGGCGGTCCAGGCGGGCGGATCGGCGAACCAGCGGCGCACGGCTGACACGGCCGTCTCGGTGCGGCCGGCGGCGAGCACATGAGCCAGGGCGACGGCGTGCTCGTCGTCGCCGCCGTCGATGCGGCGGACCAGTTCGGCGGCGGTCTGCTCGGTCATGGCGCGGTAAAGGTCGGCGGCCCACCACACCTCGCCGTCGACGAGCTCCAGGTGGAACGGCGCGATCAGGTCGGGGCGAACCTTGGCCACCTCGGCCAGGCCGGTCGGATCGTCCTCAATGGCCTCATCGACCAGCGCCCGCAACTCATCCCCAGCGATCTCCACGGCCGGGACCCTATCGGCACCCTCCGACAGTCCGCTCCGACGAGCCCGCGATGCGCTCCCTCCGGGGGTCTTGGTTGGTCAGCCGGTCAGGGGTGTTGGGGAGGTCGCGGTGAGCGGGGTGGGTGGCTGCGACGGAAGGCCCGCGGGGGCGGACTGCTGCAGCGAGGGGGTGAGCGGGAACGAAGGCTGCAATGACGGGTTGGGCGGGGTGGTGGGCTGCTGTGCCGGGTTGGCGGGAGCTGCCGGGTCGGTCAAGTAGAAGATGACGGCGTCGTCGAGGTCTTCGCGGCGGATGCCCAGGGCGTCGACCGGGATGTCGCCGGCGCGTTCCCACGGGGTGCCGGCGGCCTGGGAGCGGAGCAGGAGGACCTTGTCGATGTTCAGGGACCGCAGGTATTGGATGGTCTCGGAGTCGGGGAAGGCTTCGACGTTGCGGCGCAGCACGGCCTGGCGGCCCGCGGCGAAGCCGCCGGCACCGTTGGCGATCGGCTGGAAGCGGCTCGTGGACCACAGCATGACCGTCTGGTCGGTGAGGGCGCTGGTGGGCAGGACCAGCATCGGGCCGGTGACCGTGCGCATCGCCAAGGGCTGAGTGGGCGCCACGGGGTGGGCGGTGGCGTTCCAGCCCTCGAGCAGCACCAGCGCCAACGGCAGCAGCGTGGCCAGGCGGAGCCACGGGCCGGGCCATGGCGGAATGCGCTGCTCGGCCACCTGCTCGGCGCGGCGGACGAACTCGGCCACAGCACCGGCGGCCAGGATCGCCAGCAACAGGGTCGCCCACAGCATGAGGCGGCCGGGAATGCGCAGGCCCAGCGAGGCCGGCAGATGGCCGAAGAGCGGAAGGTACGTCCAGCGGCCGTCGAAGAAGTTGGTGCCCAGGGTCAGGATGATCGTGACGACCAGGCCGGCCAGCAGGAGCAGGCGCTGGCGCAGCGTCCAGATGGAGAAGGCCAGGCCGGCCAGGGCCAGCGCGTACAGCACGAAGCCGGGCAGCAGGCCCATCTCGGCCGGCCAGCTCAGCGACGACCGGGGCACCTCGTGGGGCGCGCCCCAGATCCGGGACTCGGCCGGGCCGATCAGCAGGCTGCGCAGCGGCGGCGAGTAGAAGGCGATCTCGGTGCCGGCGGGGCCGCCGGCGGGCGCTTTGAAGTACGGGATGGCGATCAGCGCCGAGACGCCGACCAGGATGAGCGAGCCGAGCGTGTCGGTGAGCAGGAGACGCCAGCCGAGGACCGGCCGGTCGACCGGGCGGCGGAACCAGCGCAGCGGCACGGCGACGAGCAGTACGAGAAGGATCAGGCCGAGAACGTAGAGGAACGGCACACCGAGCGAGAAGCCGAGGCTGACCTGCCAGATCGCGACGAGCCAGCCGGCCGCGGCCCACCCGGCATGACGGCGGTGCGGGCGGAAACCCCGCCGCAGCGACCAGCCGTGGCCCCGGGCCAGCATGGCCAGGGCGAGCGGGATGGCGCCGGCCGAGACGATGTCGAGGTGGCCCTCCTGGGCGAGGCGCCAGGGCGCGTACGCGAAGGCGACCGCGGCGACGGCCGCGCCCGTGCGGCCCGCGCCGAGCTGACGGACCAGGGCGTAGCCGCCGATCGCCAGCAGAGCGTGGGCCAGGACGAAGAGGACGTTGTAGCGCAGGACGGCGGCGACGGGCCCTTCGCCGATCATGCCGAACGGCGCGTAGCCGAGCAGGCTGTCGCCGTAGGCGAAGCTGTTCGGCTCGGGATAGAAGGCATTGGCCTGCCAGAGGCGGGCCGGGTCGGTCAGCAGGATGTGGCCGCCCCAGGCGATCTGCCAGGCCTGCCGCGAGGGATCCCAGATGTCCTGCGGCAGGGTGTGCAGCGGATAGCGCAGCGTCGGCCAGGTCAGGGCCACGGCCAGGAGCAGGCCGCCGTAGATGACCAAGGCGTATTCGTGGATCAGCGAGCGCAGACCGGCCCGTGTGGTGCGCCGGAACCAGCCGGGCGGCCGCTCGGTCGCGGTGGCGAAGGCCGTCCACGGGTCGGGCGGAACGCCGGGCGGACGCTCGGTGGGAAGAGGTTCGCCCGGTTTGACGGTCTTCTGTGGATCTTTGACCGTGTCGGCAACCGAATCGTTAGCCGGCTTCCGATCCTTCTCGGACTCGGCCGTCTTCGTCGCCGCCGCGACAGAGCCCGCGGCCTTGCCCGCCCCCGACGCGGCCTCTGCTTTACCCGGGTCAGATGCGGCCTTTGCCGTCTTGGTCCCAGCCGATGTCGCCGCCGCCGGCGTGATCAAAGCAGACTCGCTGGAGGCCGGCTTGTGAGGCGCGGCCGCTTTATCGGACGTTGCGTCATCGGACATTGCCTTGTCCGCCGAGCCCTTGTCAGCTGCAGTCGTGCCCGCCGCAGTCGTGCCCGCCGCAACCTTGCCCGCCGCAGCCGTGCCCGCCGCAACCTTGCCCGCCGCAGTCGTGCCAGGCGCGGGCTTGTCGGTCGCAGTGTTGCCGGTCGCTGCCGTGTTGGGCGCGGGCTTGTCGGTCGCGAGATCGTCGACGGCAGCCTTGGCGGAGGCCGGTGTTTCAGTGGCGGGCTTACTGTGCCCTGGTCTGTCGGTCGCGGCCTTGTCGGTGGCGGACCCGCTGACCGCAGCCCCGCCCGGCGCGGAGTCGTCAGCAGCCGGTTTGTCGGGTCCCGCCTTGGAGGGCTCGGCCTTGGAGGGCTCGGCCTTGGAGGGCTCGGCCTTGTGGGACTCGGGCTCGGGAGGCTCGGCCTTGTGGGGCTCGGCCTTTCCGGGCGCCGACGAGGGTGCCGGCTGGGGCGGGGTGGGTGTGGCGGAGTCGGCGGGGCCGGGCTGTCTCGGGATGGCGGGCGTCGGCACCGCGGGCCGCAACGTCTCGGCCGGCGGTGAAGCGGACTGCCTCGGCTGCTCGCTGGTCATGACCCTCCCCGTGCTGCCGGCGCGTCAGCGACCCGTCCGCTCCCGCAGGAGAGCGATGTCGGCGGTCTGGCCCTCGGAGCCGCCCGGCGTCTCGACGACGGCGGGTGCCCCGGCGGCCCGGATCGCGGCCACGATGAGCTCGGGGTCGATCTTGCCATTGCCGAGGTTGTCGTGGCGGTCCTGGCCGGAGTCGAATCCGCCCTTGGAGTCGTTGGCGTGGATCAGGTCGATACGCCCCGTGATCGATTTGACCCGGTCGACGATGCCGACCAGATCTTCGCCGCCGGCGAATGCGTGGCACGTGTCCAGGCAGAACCCGGCGCCGAAGGAGCCGACCGCGTCCCACAGGCGGGCCAGGTCGTCGAAGCGGCGGGCGCACGCGTTGTCACCGCCGGCCGTGTTTTCGATCAGGATCGGCAGCGGCAGGCCACCGTCGGACTCCGCATATTCGAAAGCTTTGCGCCAATTGTCGAAACCCGCGGCCAGATCGGCGTCCTTGCCGACGTGACCGCCGTGCACGATCAAGCCCTTGGCGCCGAGCTCGGCCGCCGCCTTGGCGTGCGCCATCAGCAGCTTGCGGCTGGGGATGCGGATCCGGTTGTTCGGCGAGGCGACATTGACGATGTACGGCGCGTGGATGTAGATGTCCACCTCGGACTCCCGCAGCACCGCCGCGTCCTCCCGCGGTTTGGGCGTTTTGTAGCCCTGCGGGTCGGTGAGGAAGAACTGCACCGCCTCGGCGCCGCGTTCGCGTGCCGCCTCGAGGGGGTCGGTCGGATCGACGTGGGCTCCGATGCGCATGGAACGAGACTACGACGAGGGTCCGACACTCACGCCCCCTGGCGTCACCGGGCTCCCGCGGGGCTCGTTACCTCCATTGATCACGTTCACGGACCGGCACGGGCCGGTGACGAAACTGGGAGATGGTGCATGTCGCGGCAGTTCCGACAGCGGGTGACGGCGATCGCGCTGGGCGGCCTGATCTTCGGCGCTCCGATGCTGGTCAACGGCACCGCGAGCGCTGACCGGATCCCTGAGGGGGCCCGGCAGGTGACCTTCGCCGGTGGCAGCATGCTCGGCATCTCCTGCCAGTCGAAGCCCGACGTCGAGTCGATGACGGTTCCGGCCCAGAGCACGATCCGGGTGGTCAACCGCACCGGGTACGCGGCGAAGCTGCTGCTCGGCGGCGACACCAAGGGCACGCTTCCGGATGACTCGGCAACCGACGTGATCTTCCGGCGGGGCACCACGGCGGTGACCCTCAAGCCCAACTGCCCGCTCGGTGACGAGGCCGAGCCGATGATGGTGACGGCACAGCCCTCGGCGTCCGCGGCGCTGCCGGACCCGCAGCCGGCGCCGTCGACGGCCGACCCGGAGCCGGTCTCGCTGTCTCCGGCCGGCTCGGATGAGCCGTCCGCCTCGACGTTGTCCGGTTCCGCCACGCCCGGCGAGCGCCCCTCGCGGGTGAATTCCGCTGCTTCCGGTCCGGCCACGCGCCGTCCGGCGACGATGCGGAGCTCGGCAGTGGCTCAGGCCGCGACCGCTGCCGTTCAGGCGATGCCGCACGGCGGGGCTCCTACTAAAACGAAAATCAAAGGCAGGACCCCATTGAGTACGGCGGGGAGCGTCACGCCGGCATTCGCGGGCATGCCGCCTGGGGACGAAAGGGCTGTGCTCCCCGGCGTACCCCAAATCGCTCTTGATCCGATCGATGCCGCACCGGCGGCACCCGGAGTGACCCCGGCCGAGGCCGCCGCCGCGGAACCCGTGGCGGCGATGCGGCCGATGAGCGACGGGGGACCGATCGGCCTGCTCGCGCTCATCGCCGCGGTATGCGTGATGGGCGTCGGCGCCGCGACTATTCGGGCAATCGTGTCGCAACGTGCAAATCGGGCAATAACGGCGTAAGCTTTGGCCATAAGCTCCGCGGGGCGGCCGTGTCCAACCTCATCGGTGTGGTCGTTCCTCCCCAGGTCCCACCCAGCGAATGCGGATCGGGCGCCCCGCGGCTCCACCAGGAAGGACCCCGTCCACCGACGGGGTCCTTCTTTTTGGTAGAGCGCGCGAGGTAGGTATGCTTGCTCGGTTCGCAGGCGGCCGTGGGTCCACTCCCACGGCTTTACTGTGATCGACACAAGACCTCCTGCCACGGAGAGACCGTGGCCGCCAAGCCCACAGGAGGTGAGAACGTCTTGCGTCATTACGAACTCATGGTGATCCTCGACCCTTCGCTCGAGGAGCGCACCGTCGCACCGTCGCTCGATCAGTACCTGAACGTCATCAGGACCGCGGGTGGCTCGGTGGAGAAGCTCGACGTCTGGGGCCGTCGCCGGCTCTCGTTCGAGATCAACAAGAAGGCCGAGGGCATCTACGCCGTCGTCGACCTTCAGGCGACCCCTGAGGCCGTCGCCGAGCTGGACCGTCAGCTCCGGCTCAACGAGAACATCCTCCGTACCAAGGTCATCCGGCCCGAGACCCGCTGACTCGTTTTTGTCAGGGGGTTCTGAGAGCCTCCTACGAACGAGAACTGCGGCGAGGAGAAGATCATGGCAGGAGAAACCACCATCACGGTCGTCGGCAACCTGACCGACGACCCCGAGCTGCGCTTCACCCCGTCGGGTGCGGCGGTCGCCAAGTTCCGCATCGCGTCCACGCCGCGGACCTTGGACCGGCAGTCGGGCGAGTGGAAAGACGGCGAGCCACTGTTCCTCGCGTGCAACATCTGGCGTGACGCCGCCGAGCACGTCGCCGAGTCGCTGCAGCGTGGCGCTCGGGTGATCGTGCAGGGCCGGCTGCGCCAGCGGTCGTACGAGACCCGCGAGGGAGAGAAGCGCACCGTCTACGAGCTCGAGGTCGACGAGATCGGCCCGTCGCTGCGGTACGCCACGGCGAAGGTGCAGCGCATGAACCGCTCCGGCGGTGGCGGAGGCGGCGGGTTCGGCGCTTCCGGTGGTGGCGGCGGCGCTGGCGGTGGAAACCGTCAGCAGCAGTCCAGCGGTGGCGGCGGAGGCAACAACTTCGACGACCCGTGGGCGACAGCTGCTCCGGCCTCCGGCAACCGCTCCAGTGGGGGCGGCGGCGGCAACTCCTCGTTCGACGACGAGCCTCCCTTCTAGCCCTTCGTAGGGCTTACCGAGTTCAGGAGTAAGAGCAATGGCTAAGGCTGCGGCGCTTCGCAAGCCGAAGAAGAAGGTGAACCCGCTCGACAAGGACGGGATCACCTACATCGACTACAAGGACACCGCGCTTCTGCGCAAGTTCATCTCCGACCGGGGCAAGATCCGTGCCCGCCGGGTCACCGGGGTGACCTCGCAGCAGCAGCGGCAGATCGCCCGCGCGGTCAAGAACGCCCGTGAGATGGCGCTTCTGCCGTACACGGCGACGGCGCGCTGAGGAGGATCACCGATATGAAGATCATCCTCACCCAGGAAGTTTCGGGTCTCGGCACCCCCGGCGACATCGTCGAGGTCAAGAACGGCTACGGCCGTAACTACCTCCTGCCGCAGGGCTTCGCGATCCAGTGGACCAAGGGCGCCGAGAAGCAGGTCGTGGTCATCAAGCGGGCCCGCGAGGCCCGCGAGATCCGTGACCTCGGCCAGGCCAACGAGGTCAAGGCCCAGCTGGCCGGCCTCAAGGTCTCGCTGACCGCGCGCTCCGGCAACGGTGGCCGCCTGTTCGGCTCGATCACCCCGGCCGAGATCGTCGAGGCCGTCAAGGCCGCCGGCGGTCCGTCGCTCGACCGCCGTCGTCTCGAGCTCCCGAGTCACATCAAGACCACGGGCTCGTACAACGTGCAGGTCAAGCTTCACCCCGAGGTGACCGCGACGTTCCCGGTGAACGTGGTGGCCGCCAAGTAAGGCAGCTTTTCCGAACGGCGCGCTGGGATTCGTCCCGGCGCGCCGTTCTGTTCTCTCAACTCAGGCTGTTGCCGGTGATGGCTGAGGTCAGCACGGTGGCGAGGCCGCCGCCGACGACCGCGGCGGCGAGGCCCACGCTGATCGCCTTCCAGGAGTGGCTGATGAAGCGCAGGCCGACCGCCACGAGGACGCTCAGGACCAGCGAGATGCCGAACTGCGGCGCCGCCTTGGAGAGCGTGTCCAGCGCGTGGGTCTGCGAGCCGGCGCCGAAGACGACCATGTAGACGACGAAGAGCACGACGGGCACGCCGTACCAGACGAGGGTGTAGCCGACGGCGGCGAGCGGGCCGCCCGACTCCTCGGACTCCTCCTCGTCGTCCGGGTCGAGCAGGTCGTTCTTGCGGATCGTCGGATAGCCGCCGGTGACCGGGCGCCGCTCGTACGAGCCGCTGAGACCCTGGAATCCGCCGGCCTCGCGCTGCTCCCGCGGCACAGGCGAGATCAGCGACGTGGACGTCATGGATAAGTTCGATGTTCCCTCGACGGCGGCTGAGCCGCTCGACCGAAAGGGCACGTAATCCGAGGTGCCGTACCGCCGGGACTCCCCCTCGGCGAGATCACTCTGTTCGGCGAGGTCTCGCCGCCAGTCGTTACCGCCGCCCTCGCGGTAGGACGCGCTGCCCTTTGCCCGCTCCTCGCGCTCGGCGATGTGCCAAGCGCCGGGCTCGGGGCGCTGCCTGATTTCGGTGGTGCCGCCGGGAGACCAGGGCGCGTCCGGTGAGGAGTCGCGGCGCCAGGCCTCGGGAGTCAGCGGTTCCTGGGCGTACGCCGTGGGGTCGAGCAAGCCACGGCGCGTAGGTGGTTCCTGGTCGTCGGCGCGGCGCCGGCCGGCGCCGTACTGCGGGGCTCCAGCGCCGTACTGCGGAGATCCGGCGTCGGCGGGGAGGCCGCTGGCCGGGGCGGCGCTGGAGTAGCGCGGGGCGATGGCCGGGAGGCCGCTGGACGGGGCCGAGGCGGAGTAACGCGGAGGGTCGGCCGGGTAGCGAACGGTCTGGCCGCCGAGGTCGTCGACGCGCGAGGTGTCCGCGGGGAGACCGCTGGCCGGGGCCGACGGGGAGTAACGGGGCCGATCCCCGGAGAGGCCGGCGCCGGAAGCGGGGGTGGAGTAGCGCGGTGTGCCGCCGTCCGGGTACCGAGGCGAATCGGCGGTCAGGCCGCCGTCCGGGTAGCGCGGTGAATCGGTGCCGAGGCCGCTGTCGGGGTAGCGCGGCGAATCGGTGCCGAGGCCGCTGTCGTAGCGCGGTGGGGCCGGCGGGAGGCTGCGCTGCGAACTCGCGGGGAGGCCGCTGGCGGGGGCTGACGCGGAGTAGCGCGGGGTGCCGCTGGCCGGGTTGGCGCTCGAGTAACGCTCGGGGTAGCCGCCTGCGGGGGCCGCGCCGTAGCTGGGAGCGCTGCGTGGTGCGCTGCTGGGCGGGGCGCTGCGGGAGGCCGCGCTGCCGCTTCCGTATTGGCCGCCGCCGTAGGGGGTGGCGCTACGTGGCGCGGAAGCCGGACCGTCGGGGTAGCCGCCGCGGTCGGAGGTGCCGCTGCGTGGCGCGGAGGCAGGGCCGTCGGGGTAGCCGCCGCGGTCGAAGGGACCGCCGTAGGGCGTGCTGCTGCGTGGCGCGGAGGCGGGACCGTCGGGGTAGCCGCCGCGGTCGGAGGGACCGCCGTAGGGGGTGCTGCTGCGTGGCGCGGAGGAAGGGTCGCCGTAGGGGCGACGGCCGTTGGGCGCGGGGTCTTCCGGGTACGCGGCGCGGCCGTCGGGTGTGGGTTCCTCCGGGTAGCTGCTGCGGCCGCCGAGGGCGGGTTGGCCCTGGTAGCCGGCACGGCCGTTGCGGGCAGGCTCATCGAGGTAGGCCGGGCGGCCGGTAGCCGCCGGATCGTCGTAGCCGGCGCGGCCTCTTGGTGTGGGCTCGTCCGGGTAGGCGGCGCGACCGGTGGGTGCGGGACCGTCCGGGTAGCCGGTGGAGGGCGCGCTGCCGTAGGGCATGGCGCTGCGGGGTGCGGGAGGCGGGTCGTCGTAGGGGCGACGGGGCTCCTCCGGGTAGCCGCCGCGGCCGGGAACGGCGCTGGTGGGGGATGCCGCGCCGTAGCCGTACGGCGTGCCGCTTCGGGGGGCCGGTGCGGGCGGAAGGGCCGGGGGCGTACGCCGGGAGCGCGGCTCCGGGGCCGGGGGTTGCTCGGAAACGTCCTCGGCGGGGCCGGCGGTGATCGCGCGCGGGCCCTCGCCCATGGCCTCGCGGCGGGCGGCCTCGCGGCGCCACGCCAGGATGCGGGGGTCGTCCTCGGAGCGGCTCCACTGGCCCGTGTCGGGGTCGCGGGTCCAGCTGCTGGTGTCGGGCTCGGCCTCCCACGAGGCGGTCTGCTCACGCCAGTCGGCGGAGCCCGGGTTGTAGCGGGCCCTGGCCTTGGAGGAGGGCGGCCTCGGCTCGCCCCGGCGCGGGTCGTCCTGAGGAGGCAGGCCGGGTGTCGGCATGCCGCCCTGGGGTGCTGCGCCGGCCGCCTGGTCCGGGTACGCCATGGGGGCCGCGCCGAACGTGGACGTCTCGTCGCGATCGCGGTCGATCGGCTGGGCGGCTCGGGCGCGACGGGCGGCCCGGGTCTCCTGCGGCGGCCAGGGATCCTGCGGGGCCCGGGTCTCCTGGGGATAGCTCGTGGCCCCGCCGACCAGGCCCGAGGTGGGCGCGGCGCCGAGGCCGGGCGTGTCCTCGTCGGCGTATCGCGGGCCTCGCTCGCGGCGGCTGCGCGGAGCGGGGGTCTCCTGCGCGTATCCACGAGGCTCGTCGTCGTACCGCGAAGGGCGCGACGACTCGTACGGCGTCGCCGGTGGAATGCGGTATCCGGGCTCACTCCCGGCCGGCTCCTCGGTTCGCCACGATGAGGTCGTGGACGTGCCGGGGTCGCCGTACAGCTGAATGTTGCCGGTGTCGGTGTGCCCGGCCCAATTGTCGGTGTCCCAGGAGTCGCCCTCGGAGCGGCCCGTCGACCAGCCCGAACCGCCGGAAGGCCCCGGCTCGGGCGCGCGACGGCGGCCGACCGGTCCCGGAGTCTGCTGAGCGCCACGCCGCCAGGCCGCCCGATCGTCCTCGCGGACCAGGTGGCGGCCGTCGTCGCCGGAGCGCAGCCAGGTCGCGTCGGTGCTGGTCCCCGTGTCGTTCCACGTGCCCTCGATGGCGTCGCGCTGCCAGGAGGGCCGCGACGGCTGGGCTGGATCGACCAGCTGCTGCCAGGACGAAGAGCTTTCCGCGGGTGTACGGGGTGAGGGCTGCTGCCACGTGCTCGAATCGCGCCAGCTCGGCGGTTCCTGCCGCTCGGGCTCGGTGAACTGCTGCCAGGCGGGCCGGGCGCCGGCGTCCGCGCTCTGGTCGTCGGAGCCGCTCGACCAGGCCGTGCTGGAGATGGCCGGCTGGGAGGTCGGAGTCTCGGCGGCGGCCGGGTAGTCGCTGCGGCCGCCGGTCTGCCAGGCCTCGGTCGTGGACCGCCAGCCGTGCGAGCCGGTGGTGGACCGCCACTCGGTGGTCTGCTTCCAGCGGGCGCCGGTCGCGCGCCACTCGGCGGTCTCGGTGCGCCAGCCCACGCCGTCGGCCGGGAACGTGGTGCGGCCGGTGGAGGCGACATCGGACCAGCGGTTGGCCGGCTCGACGGACTGGCTGTCGTCGGACTCGGCCTGCTGCGCCCACGCGTCGGCACGGCGCTGCCAGTCGAGGGCCTCGGCGCTGGGCTGCATGCTGCCGGTGTCGGTGAGCGACGACCATTTCGCCTCAGGCTCGGCGAAATCCGGAGAATCCGGACTACGAGTGGCCCACGAGTCCGCACCGCGCCGATCGCGCGACATGCGGGCGCCGTAGTCCCACTCCCGTTGGTCCACCCGAAAAGCGTGCCGTGCCAACGGGCGAACCGCAACGCCTCCGGGCGACGGCTTGCTCACGCGAGGCATCTTTTCGCAGCTGTGCAGGTGTTTTTCTGCTCTCCACAGTTGGGGACGGCGTAATGCCTGCTCGACAAGGCAGGTTCGGCGCGGCGACGGAGAGTTGTCCACAGCTGTCCACAGGGATATCCACAGGCGCAGGCGAGATGTCCACAGGTTGTCCCGAGACTCGTCCACCGATGCAGTTGGGCAGGTGGCGGCCAGGTTCGTACAGTGGTCCAGCCGCTCACGCGGGCTTGATCGAGAAGTTGTTCCTGATCAAGGTGGGGAGTTCAGCCGAAAGTGTCATACCCCGGCGGTTTGATCAGGGTGTGTTCACGAGCGGCCAGCGGAGGAGGTCCGGGTGTCGATCACCGACGACGCGCGACCGGAGGCACGTCCTCCAGGCCCGAAATCCGGATCAGGGCCGTCCGGCCCCGGGGGTCCGCCGAGCAATGGCCCCTCCGGCGGGCTCGACAAGGCGCCACCGCAGGACGTGGCCGCAGAGCAGGGCGTCCTGGGCGGCATGCTGCTGTCCAAGGACGCGATCGCCGACGTGGTCGAGATCCTCAAGACCGGCGACTTCTACCGCCCGGTGCACAGCACGATCTTCGACGTCATTCTCGATCTGTACGGTCGTGGCGAGCCGGCCGACGCGCTGACCGTGGCCGCCGCGCTCGCCGACTCGGGTGACCTGCAGCGGATCGGTGGCGTGCCCTATCTCCACACCCTGATCGAGAGCGTGCCCACCGCGGCCAACGCTTCGTACTACGCCCGCATCGTCGGCGAGCGCGCGATCC
The DNA here is from genome assembly GCF_900215205.1 of Paractinoplanes atraurantiacus. Classification (GTDB taxonomy): domain Bacteria; phylum Actinomycetota; class Actinomycetes; order Mycobacteriales; family Micromonosporaceae; genus Actinoplanes; species Actinoplanes atraurantiacus. Next base: position 151,220 of record NZ_OBDY01000019.1, on the reverse strand, counting down.
TGCGCCGCCTGGTGAACGCCGGCACCAAGATCGTCCAGCTCGGCTACGGCGCGAACGGCAACGGCGGCCGCGACGTCGACGACATCGTCGACCTCGCGCAGCAGGCGATCTACGACGTCACCGAGAAACGCGTCAGCGAGGACTTCGCGTCCATCGGCGACATGCTGCAGCCCACGGTCGACGAGATCGAGGCGATCGGCGCGGCCGGCGGCGGCATGGCCGGCATCCCGACCGGCTTCTCCGATCTCGACCGGCTGCTCAACGGTCTGCACCCGGGCCAGCTGATCATCGTGGCCGGGCGACCCGGTCTCGGTAAGTCGACGGCCAGCATGGACTTCGCCCGTAATGCCGCTATTCGCAGCAACTGCGCAAGCGCGATCTTCTCCCTCGAAATGAGCAAGATCGAGATGGTGATGCGGCTCTTGTCGGCCGAGGCGCGGGTGCCGCTCCACGTGTTGCGCTCCGGCCAGCTCACCGACGACGACTGGGCCAAGCTCGCCCGGCGCATGGGCGAGATCAGCGAGGCGCCCATCTTCGTCGACGACACCCCCAACATGAACCTCATGGAGATCCGGGCCAAGGCGCGCCGCCTCAAACAGCGCCACGACCTCAAGCTCCTGGTGATCGACTACCTCCAGCTGATGAGCTCGCCGAAAAAGACCGAGAGCCGTCAGCAGGAGGTCTCCGAGCTGTCCCGTGGCCTCAAGCTCCTGGCCAAGGAGATCGAGTGCCCGGTGATCGGCGTGTCCCAGCTGAACCGTGGCCCCGAGCAGCGCACCGACAAGCGCCCCCAGCTGTCCGACCTGCGCGAGTCCGGCTCCATCGAGCAGGACGCTGACGTCGTGATCCTGCTCCACCGCGACGACTACTACGACAAGGAGTCCCCCCGAGCAGGCGAGGCCGACTTCATCGTCGCCAAACACCGAAACGGCCCCACCGACACGATCACAGTGGCCGCCCAGCTCCACTTGTCCCGCTTCGTCGACATGGCAATCGTCTAGCCCTTCATGATCGAGGGGGGCCGTATCGCCAGCCCATACGTTCCCCCTCGTCCGCCAAGGCATTGAGGTCGGCCTCAGACGGCAACTCCACATGCAGAGAGTCGCGGGCGAGTCGTTCCGCAACGGATCGATCTACGTCGCGGAGCCGATCGAAGTTTTGATCGTCGTACAACAGGCTGGCAGCTATCGCAGGAGCCGACACCCATCCTCCGTGCCGCACACTCCACAAGACGGCTCGAAGCGGTTCCCCAGGCGTCAGTTGGTAGGCGACGATGCTGGTCGTCCTTCCTGACATATCCGACTTGAGAACTTCCGTGTAATGAAACGGGAGGTCCGTCATGAGTAACCCGTCCCTGCCTCATCAGGTGACATCATCACGTCGCTGTACTGAAGATTGTGTCGGGCCAGTACTTGACCAAACGACTCGCCACTGGACTCCAGGCTCCTTAGGTAGGCGAGCCATGTTCTCCGGTTCGACCGTATCCAACTGGCCAGGCCGGTGTCCTTGTTGACTACGGGCGATAACGCGTTGAGCGTGTCAAGGTCAGACGGCTGGTTCTCTACCAAGCCGCGTTGGTGATTGACGGAGAAGATCTCCAGCAGTGCTTCGACACGTTCCTCGGCACTGAATCGATCATTGCGTACCCGGCTGTAGAGCGCGTGCGTGTCCTTTCCGACTGCCCGTGACAGAGCCGTAGGGAACTGGACCTCGAGCAGGTGGCCGTTCGGGTCGGTCAGCGAGACGTTGAGGCCGTTGTGTCGTCCCAAGCGATCTGCCCAGAAACTCAGGATCTTGGTCACCGTGTAACCAGCCGATCTCATACCTTCCAGGATTTGCGCGACGGATTGGCCATAGCCGGCAAGCGGAATCTCGACGGAGAACCGCACCAAGTCTTTCTGCGCGGCGACGAACCTATCCAACGTGGTCCCGTCGAAGGTGTCGAGCTGAAGAAAAGCCCTGGCCAGAGAGGTTGCCGTCTTGGCGCGATGTTGCGTATCGACCACTCGAGGCTTTGCGGCCTCACCAGATGGTGGTATCGCCTCAACGATGCTCTGAATGTCCTGCAGCGCCCGGTCCGCGATCTCGAGGGATCGCGCGCGAGTTTCGTTCAGCAAATTCTGTTCGGCCGAGGACAGTGATTGGAACGCCAAAGTTTCCGCCGTCGCCTCCGGCGACATATCAGGCAGCGTGTTATCGGTGCCGGTCGGAGTGGTGGACCACTGGCCGGGGCCGTGGTGTGGGAGGGGGGATGGGGTGCCTGTGGCGGTTACCACCAAGGCGTCCATTGAGGTGATGTTGGTGGGGGCGGGGGTACCGCTGTGGTGGTAGAAGGGACGGGTTTCGGAGAGCTTTCCTATCTGGGGGTCCAGGAACAGGACCGTGCCGTTGTGGTTTACGGCTGACCACGAGTGGCAGCCTCCTGCTTCCAGGTCGGTGATGATGAAGGCGAAACTGCCGTGCCCCGTGTTGAGAAGGTGGTTGCTCAAGTTGGTGAAGGCCAGGTTCATGGCCTTCTGGGCCTCCAGGGCCGGAACTCCGCCCAGGTGGGGGCACAAAGACTGGAAGTCGCCGCCGGTCGCCTGGCGGATGCGGTCCACGCCGGCCAGTTCGCCGCCCAAGGGGCGAGTCGGGTCGCCGTGGGCGTACGTGTCGAAGGTTCTCGGGGCGGCTACCCGAGGGCGGCCGTGGATGTAGGTGTCGAACAGGGAAAGGACGCCGTCTACGCAGTTGAGGCCTCGAGTGGGGTCGGCCGTGGGTCCGCCGTCGTTGGCCAGGCGGAACCAGGTGCCTTCGCGGGGGTCGGGTAGGCGGGTGGGGCGGCCGGTGAGGTCGCGGGGGACGGCATTCTCGAGGTCCACCTGGTGGATGGCCAGCGGTGGGCGGAGGCCGCCCACCGAGTTGTAGTGGCGGGTGGCGTCGATGGGGGACGGGCCGGCGGTGCCGGTCAAGGCGGAGCGGTCGTCGGTGCTGACGCCGCCGGGGGCCAGGTCGCCGACGTCGCGGTTGATGCGGGACCAGGCCGGAGGGTCCACCTCCACGGTGTCGGGGGCCACGGTGCCGGTGCGGATCTGTTCGACCTGGGTCTCGATCTCGGTGACCACCTCGCTCAGCTCGGAAGCCTGGTGGCGGTAGTCGCGGGCCCGAAGGGTGTAGCCGACGCGGTCGGCCTCGCCGGCCAGGCGGCCCAAGTCGAGGATCTTGGCGCGGTTGTCGTCGGCGATCTGGGTCAGGTAGCTGGCGTACTCCTCGCGCCGATTCAGCTCGTGGGTGCGGCGGGCATGATCGGCGTACCCGAAGTAGGCAGCCTCGGCGCGGGCCAGGTCCGGCGGTGGAAGCGGCTTGCGCGGGGCGTTGGTCAAATTCTTCGGCAGCGGTGCGGCGATGACGGGGGCCGGGCGGCGGGGCGAGGGGATTCGATTGATGTACGGGCGCGCGTCCACCGGCGCGTTGGCGTGCGGACGGCTACGGGGGCGATCGGACAACGGCGACGGCGGGGCCAGCGCCTGGTCGAGGAGAGAAGCCTCTGAGCTGCTCAGATGCTTGTGGGTGGTCGGTGTCCGGTCCAGGGGCAGGGGTGGGCGCCGGCGCGACGACGCGGTGCGGGGCCCCAAGGCGTCGGCGATCCGGTCCAGATCGGACATCGGCGCTCGCCTGGTCGTGCCGGGAGGCAGCCGGTTGGGCACGTCGGCGGTGCCGGTGGCGGAGGGGCCGAAGCGGCGGGGCACGCTCGGAATCCACGGCGTCATGCCCGCGGTGGCGGCAGGGGTGGAAGAGCTTGTCGAGAGGACGGCCGCCTCGGCAGTGGAAGCAGCGACGGCATTAAAACCGGATTGCGTCTGTACGGCGGGTGCCGGCTGCGCTGCGAGATCGGCGGTCGAGGACAGAGCGGGCGTGGAGGAAGCAGGCGCGGCCGTCGAGGGGGAACCCGGATCGGCCGAGGAGCCGAAGCCCGAGGCCGAGAAGTCGAAGCCCGCGGCCGAGGAGGTCGAAGGGCCGGCGGTGGACGATCCAAGATCAGGCGTCGACGTAGGCGTGAGATCGGCAGCCGTCGAAGAGGAGGTGAGTGCCTGACCATCGGCCGGGTTCGGAGTGGACGCCGGGACCGGATCGGAGGGAGCCGCGGGCGCCGCGACGGAATCCGTGAGGCTCGGGGACGTCGAGACCGAATCGGCGGGATTCGCGAATGGCGAAACCAACTCGGCCGGCGAGGGCGAAGCTGGCAAGGGAGAAGCCAGCGTGGGAGAAGCCGGCGAGGGAGAAGCCAGCGTGGGAGAAGCCGTCGAGGGAGAAGCCAGCGTGGGAGAAGCCGGCGAGGGAGAAGCCGGTATGGCTGATTCCGGCGTGGAAGAAGGCAGCAAAGCAGCAGGCGGCGGGGAAGAGGCCAGCGACACGGAAGCCGGCGAGGAAAAAGAGAACGCCGCGTCAACCGGGCCCGCGAGGTGGGGTGAGATGCCGGTTGCGGGGGCGCTCAAGGGCGTACCCCCAAATAGAGACGGCAGTGAGTGGACCGCAGAGCCCGCTCCGCCCGAAGTCGCTGATTTTGCGAGATCGCCCGCATCGGGCAGATCGCCGAAGGCCGCCGCGGCGCCGAACTCGGCCAGGACCTCGCCGCCGGCGCCTCGAGCCACGCCGCCGTGACCGTGTGAGCCGACGCCGGCGCCGCTCGACGCCGCCCCGCCCGCGAAACCGGCCACGGCCGAGGTGCGCAGGTCGTTCAGGTCGAAGCCGTCGGACCGGCCCGTCGACTGCTGATAGGCCTGGATGCCGCCGTTGGTCGCCAGCTCCTCGCGCGCCTCGTCGAAACCCTCGTCGAGCGCCTCATGACCGAGTTTTCGCAGGCCTTCCTTCGTGCCCAGCTGCTTGATCGCGTGGGTCGCCGTGCGCTTCAGCGCCTTCGCGCCGAGCTGTTCGACGAGCTTGCGGAAGATCTGCTGGATCGCCAGGCGGGTCGCCATGATCAGGCCGCCGGCGGCCGGCGACGCCGCGCCCAGCGTGAGGATCACCGTGATGCCCATGCCGATGAGCTCGGTCAGGAAGATGCCGATCTCGATCCAGGCCTCGAGCTTCGCCCCCTCGATGTCCCGGCCGGCGCCCTCGACCAGGCCGCCGAGCTGATCCGACGCCTGGAGCAGCGCGTTCAGCGGCGCGCTCTCGTCGCCCGCCAACCGCCGCCAGGCCTCTTCGAAGCCGTCGGCGGCGGAGCCCTCGTAGCCGGACAGGATCCGCGAGACCGCGCCGAACGCGGCGTCGTTCGGCTCGACCAGCGCCGTGGCCAGGGCATACCAGCGGTCGGCGACGTCCCACGTGGCGACCTCGTTGCCGTCCGGCCAGTCGAAGCCGACCACCCACTCCAGCGCCGTGTAGGCCCAGCCGGGCACGTCGAACGGGCTGAACTCCAGCGGGTGCGGCACAGGGCTGGGAAGCACGCTCATGATCGGCTCCGGTGGAGGCGGAGTCGCCCAGCGTTGTCGGCGTCGGTGGCGAGGTTGTCGTGGACGGACTGGGCGACCGCCTCGCCGAGATCGGTCACATGGGCCGCGATCAGCCGCCAGGCGTCGAGGACCTGCTGCTCGACGGGGTGGTACTGGCGCTCGAAGGATCGCCCGTACTCGTCGCGGCCCCACGGCGAGGCCGCCGTCGCGGCGGCGATCTCGGCGCCGGCGTGGTTGCGGCGGGCGGTGAGATCCTCGCCGGCCGCCGTCAGCGATCGCGAGCCTTCGAGGGTGTCATCGGGGTCGAGTCGAAGTCGCTGGTCATTCATGGCGACCGGCCACGTCCTGGACGATCTCGTCGGAGCGGCCGAGCAGCGAGCCGAGATCGTTGTCGTCCAGATATCGCAGTGATCCCGAATCGGCCGGCAGGTAGTCGGCCATCAGGCTCTTCACCTGGTGCCGGGCCTTCTCGGCCGCACTGTGGACGGTTGCCACGATCGTCCGGGACACGTATTCGTTGTCCATGTTCCGGGTGGCCCGCCGGGTCAGGCGGAGATCGATCAGCTCGCCCCGGGGTCCGACCGTCACGCGGACGAGGCCGTCGGGCGAGGCGGCGGTGACCCGCAGCGATGCGAGCCGATGTTGCAGGGCGTCCAGATCGGAGCGCAGCCGCGCGTACCGTCCATGGATCTCGTCGAGCCGGTTGCGCAGATCCCGGTTCGCGTCGCGGTTCGCGGTCGTCGCCATCGTCGCCACCCTTCGAACACTTTGCGTGGTCGGTTAGCTTCAATCTGCGAACGTCGCCACGAACCAGAGGGTTCAAGAGGGGGCAAAAATGGCGATCACACGAGCCGAAGCGGAAGAGATCGCCGCACGCTGGGCGCGGGGCCAGGACGGCGAGCCGGAGATCGCGGAGTTCGATCTGGGGTACGTGGTCTGGACGCGGCAGCCGTCGACCGTGCTGCCCACGCCGGGCGACGGCTCGCGCACGGTGATCGACCGCGAGACCGGGGTGCTCTCGACCTGGCCGAGCGTGCCGACCGAGGAGATCGCGGCGATCTACCGCGAGCGCCGGCCCCTGCCGCCGGGCACCGTCGACCCCGCCGTCTCGCTGCTGCGCCTGACCCGCCGCTCGCCCGCGCCGACCACGGTGGCGCATCTGACCGCCGGCGATCGGCTCTTCCGCGCGCAGGGCGTCAAGGGCGACCAGGAGATCAACCACCATCCGCTGGTGCGGCGGCGCCTGGACGAGGCCGATCCGGCGGCACTGGTGCGTGGCGCCGAACGGCACGCGGAGCTGGTCGCGCTCTCCGACGCGCTGCACTCCCGCGGTCCGGAGATCACTCTCGACGAGGCTCGGGCCTGGCTGCTTCACTCGCGCTTTCAAGCTTTTCTCGTACGGGACCAGGGCGATCCTCTCGGCGGTGCGGAGTGCCGCCCGTGCGAGACGTGCATCGCGGTACTGGTCGACTTCGCCGTACTGCCCTGGTCGGACCTGGCTTTCACCACCGAGTGGCGGCACGGGTCGGAGCGGGTGCCGGAGCCGGGCCGCTTCCCGCACGACGTGGCGCGGACGCTGGCCGGCGGCGGCTGGGTCGGCCCGGTGGACCAGTCGGCGCTGGTGACGCGGGCCGTGGAGATCAGCGGCGACCGGTTGCGGCCGTTCGAGGCGGCGCAGCGGGCGATAGCGGAGTTCGCCGGCGTGCGATGCGGCCGTCGAGGGCCGGGCACGCGGCGGGCGGTTCGGCTGCTGCGCTTGGATCCGGTGCCGGGCGCGTACGCGGCGGGAGCGCTGGCCGAGCTCGGCGAACTGATCGGCGAGGAACTCTTCCCCATCGGAGTCGAAGGCGACGACGCCGTGGTGGCGATCGACACGCGGGGACGCGTCTTCGTACTCGATCAGGGCGGCGAGTGGATGGTGGGCGCCACTGTGGACGAGGCCCTGGTCAGCCTGCTGACAGGCGACGGCCCCGACCGCCGCGTGCACGACGACGGCAGCTGGTAGACGAAGCTGGGCCGGCGGTCGGCAAGTGCACGTGAACGGCGGCTGCGAAGCGGCGCGGACTGGCAGCCGTTAGGCGGCATGCGAACGGTGGCGGCGAGCGGCGCGGGCCCGGTCGGCAAACGGCATGCGAACGCCGCAGGCAGCGGCTGTCAGGTGGCGTGCTGATGGCGGCGGCGGCGGCGAGCGGCGCGGGCGCGGGCGCGGTCGGCAAGTGGGATGCGAACGGCGGCGAGCGGCGCGGGCGCGGCCGGCAAGTGGGATGCGAACGACGGCGAAGCGGCGCGGACTGGCGGCCGTCAGGTGGCATGCCAACGGCGGCGGCGAACGGCGCGGCGCCAACAAGCAGCATGCGAACGGCGCGGGCAGCGGCTGTCAGGTGGCGTGCTGATGGCGGCGGCGAACCGCGGCCGGCGTGCGAGCGGCACGAGCGGTGGCCGGTGGGTGGCGTGCGAGCGGCACGAGCGGTGGCCGGTGGGTGGCGTGCGAGCGGCTCGTCGATGGGAATTGGCTGGTTGGAGGGCAGCGCGGCTCACCGCTGGGCCGGTGAAGGCCGGCGGTGAGCCGCGGCCGGACGTCAGTCGAACAGGTCGTGCAGGAAGCCCTTGCGCTTGCGGTAGTGGCCGTGGTGGCCGCGCCGGTAATGGCCGTGGTGGCCGTAGGCCGGGGCGGGCGCGTAGCCGGGCACCGGGGCCGGGTAGCCCGGGGTGGGCTGGCCGTAGCCGGGAGGCGGCGGCGGAGGCGCGTAGCCGCCGGGCTGCGGCGCGTGGGGCGCGGGCGGCGGCGGAGCGGCCGCGGGACGGGGGGCCTGGCGAGTGTTGTAGGACGACTCGGCGTCGAAGAGTTTCTCGAGCTCACCGCGGTCGAGGAAGATTCCGCGGCACTCGGTGCACTGGTCGATCGTGACGCCGCTGCGCTCGTACACCCGCATCTCGCCGTGACACTTCGGACAGGTCATCTGCATCTCACAGACGGTACAAGGCTGTGTCATCCGCCGGGGCACTAAAACCTGTGGGATTGCTGTGTGCGGGGCGCAGCGCGAGGCCCCAGACCAGGAACGCCACCGGATACAGAAGGTAACCGAACCGGGTCGTCGGCATCAGTAGGATCGCCGCCAGCAGGCCCCATCCGCAGATCATCGCCGCGGCCGCCGCCGTGCGTGGGGGGCGCAGGAAAATGCGTACGGTAATGGCGATCGCAACCGCGACCAGTAGTCCCAGCGCGACCAGGCGCCCGGCCGGCAGATGTTCCGCGATCAGATAGCCGGGGAACGGCGACTGGGCCGGGCTCTTGACCAGACCGTGCCCGAGCGGGAAGCGGATCACATTTTCCAGGAACGCGTCCCGGTTGACCAGGAACGGCGGGATGAGCACGAGTACCGGCAGGGCGATCGCGCCCGGAGCCAGGCGGCCGGCGCGCTGGGTGACGATGGCCAGCACGATCAGGACGGCCACCACGGGTAGGGCGAAGAGTTTGCACGCGGCGGCGGCGCCGACCGCCAGACCGGCCCATCCATAACGGTCCGTAGCGGCGCAGGCGAGCGCGAGAAGGCAGAGAGCCAGCACCGGGATGTCGTCGCCACCGGTGGCCAGGGTGAGCGCGCAGATCGGCAGAACGGTGACTGCCTGTAGCGCTCGTACGGACCACGGTGACTCGCGCAGCATCCGTACGGCCATGATCAGGGCGGCCGCGGTGACGACCGCGAACCACACGCGCGCGTCGGTCCACCAGAAGTCCCCGAAGATCGCGCGCGGCAGGCCGAAGACCGCCATTCCGGGCTGGTAGGGGCTGTAGCCCATCAACCGCTCGTCAAGCGGCAGGGCGGCGATCGCGTCGCGGCTCAGATAGGGCGTGCCGTCGTGCAGGAGGCGCTCGCCCATCCGCTCGACGACCAGCACCTCCTCCTGCGCGCGATCGACACGCCCGCCGGCCCGCTGCACGGCCTGGACGACGAGCGGCACCACGGCCGCGGCCACCCAGGTGATCCAGGTGAGTGCGATTCTTCCGCTTTTCAAGCGATTTCGGTGGTACGCGATCAGCTGCGCGACGACCGCGAGGGACGCGCCGGCGTACGCCCAGACCGCGATCGCACCCCAGGCGCGATGCGGCAGCAGTGTCGAGGACGTCGCGGTGAACAGCGCGAACCCGGCGGAGAGCGCATACAGCGCGAGATCGACCGCGTACTCCCGGACGCCACGGTCCTCAGCTGCTGTTTCGCCACTCACGCGGGCAAGTGTGGCAGAGAAGATCTCCCGGTTGAGCCGGGCCGCCGCCGCGACATGCGGACCACCGCGCCGCCGTCGTGCAACGAGGCCGCCAGCGCGCCGGTGCGCCCGCCGGTGCCCCGCTGCATGGTCGCGAGCAGGCGGTCGGCCGACATCGAGCGGGCGAACAGGTGACCCTGACCGGCGACGCAGCCCAGCTCCCACAGCGAGAGCCGCTGCGGCTCGCTCTCCACGCCCTCGGCGATCACCGTGAGGTGCAGGCTGCGGGCGAGGTCGACGGTGGAGCGGATGACCGCGACCGCCTCGGACGAGGTCTGCACGGTGCTGACGAACTCCCGGTCGATCTTCAACTGGCTGACGGGGATGTGTGACAGGACCGAGAGCGGCGACACCCCCGTACCGAAATCGTCCAAGGCCAGGCGTACGCCGGCCTCGCTGAGATGGTTGAGCGCCTTGCGCACCACCTCGAGCTGGGTCAGCGTCAGCGTCTCGGCCAGCTCGAAGACCAGCATCTCGGCCGAGACCTTGTGGCGGCCGAGGCGGGACAGCACCATCTCGGGGAAGCTCGGGTCGAGCAGGCTGCGCGGCGACACGTTGACCGCGACCGGCATGTCGAACCCGGCCTCGCGCCACTGGTTGGACGCGTCGAGGGCCTGCTCGAGGACGGCGTCGGCGAAGGCGGGCAGTTGACCGGAGCGTTCCACCGTCTCGAGGAACTGCATCGGCGTCAGGAAGCCGTGCTCGGGGTGCTGCCAGCGGGCCAGGGCCTCGGCCCACAGCACCTCGCCGCTGCCGAGGTCGACGATCGGCTGGAACTCGACCACGAACTCGCGCTCGGCGATGGCCCGCTGGAGCTCGCTGCCGAGCACCAGACGTTCGACGTCGGCGGTGTCGCTCGCGTGCGCGTACGTGGCGGTCTGCTGGCCGGCCTTCTTCGCCTGGTACATGGCGATGTCGGCGCGGCGCATGAGCTCGTTGACGCCGCCGCTGCCGGGGGCGAGCGCGATGCCGGCGGCCGCGGAGACCGAGAGCTGCATGCCCTCGACCTCGATGGCGTCGTCGAGCGAGGCGAGAACGGTCTCGGCCCGGTGACCGGCCATGGCCGGGGTCGGCAGGTTGGTCAGCAGCATCGCGAACTCGTCGCCGCCGAGCCGGGCGACCAGGTCGCCGGGGGCCGCGGCCGTGCTCAGCCGGCGGGCCACCTTGCGCAGCACGGCGTCGCCGGCGGCGTGGCCCAGCGTGTCGTTCACCTCTTTGAAGTGGTTGAGGTCGATGAGCAGCAGGGCGACCACGCCGTCGTCGCTGTCGCCGGAGAAGTGGCGGGCGGCCCGGTCGTAGAGCTGGCGGCGGTTGGCCAGGCCGGTGAGGGCGTCGTGCGCGGCGTCGTGCGCGTTCTGGGCGCTGATCCGGGCGAGTTCGGCGTACGCCGAGGCGTTGCGGATGGCCGTGCAGAGCGCGGAGGCGAAGGTCTTGAGCTTGTACTGCTCGAACTCGGTGAGCTTGACCGCGCCGCCGAAGCGCAGCCGCAGCACGCCGACGCGCAGCGTGCCGTCGTGCGCGATCAGGTCGGTGGTGACCTCGCCGCGATGCTTGTTCTTGGCCGTGCCGGGCGACCCGTCGTGCCGGATGCCGCCGGCCGAGCCGATCACGACCCGGTCGTCGGTGCCGGCCACGGCGAGGTCGATCTCGGCTTCGCTGGCCGAGAAGATGACGGCGGCCCGGGAGACGGCTGAGTGCAGCACCTGGGTGAGGTCGACCGCGTTGAGGGCGTCGGTGGCCTCGGCGAGGCGCTGCCAGGAGTCGCGTTCCTCGCGGGTGCGCACGCGACCGGACTGCCACAGCTGGAGGCACGCGACGATCAGCGGCAGCAGAAGCAGCAGCAGCGGGTCACCGTTGTAGGCGAGGAGCGCCAGCGTCACGAGGGTGGCGACGAGCCGTACGACATAACCGACGATCTTGACGTCAAGATTGCGCGTGGCGACATCGCGCAGCCGAGAATGCGATGAAATCGCCATAATAGGAATGAACGCCACTTGGTCGATCACGGCCATCGCGCACAGCGCCGCCACCACGGCCCCGGCCGCGAACGGCGGATCGCTCGTGCTCGGCATGACGCCGAAGGCGAGCAGGACCCCGGCGGCGGCCGAGGTCGAGAGGCTGTCCTTGGCCACCTGCCACGTAATCTTGAGGGGTGGCCTTCGCCGCGCGACGCGCAGAACGGTGACGGCGCACGCGGTCGACAGGATCACCCACGGCCCCGGAACCAGGACAAGTCCGATAAGGATGGGCACTTCGACCCACGTGGTGACGTCCTGACTGGACTGAACCCGGAACCGCACGCGCAGCCAGCTGGCCAGGATGATCGCGGCGAAGATCAGGCCGACCACGGCGAAGTTGGTCGGCGCGGCCGGCCGAGCCATGGTGAAGGCGACCACCAGGCCGGCCCCGCACAGCGACACAACGACGACGAGACCGACGAACAGCCGGAGCTGTCGATCGGTCGCGTCGTCGTTGGAACTAGTGGGGGGCATCCCGGGTCCTGTCACTGAGCGCATCGAAGCCGTCGCTTCGGGCTCAAGCGTATGCACCCGGCGCCCGTTCGCGCACCTATGGATTAGTCCCATTCCTGGTTGCTGCGCATGGCCCTCTCCCTGCTGATCTCGGCGGCGGAAGTTCATCAGTGCGTCGCGACGACCAGAAACATATTGGGCTTTCAACCAGGTTCATAGTGTTTTGTGTGAGTATGAGCAGAAAGTGATAACAGCTCGTTGGCTCGTTACTCACTGCTTAGGAATGGAAACTCAGAGCGATCTGGAATACCGTTATGGCCGCAGTGTCCAAATCGCACTCTGTGCTTTTGTTCTCACCCTCCGAGTGTCCATTTCCTAAGTGATCCACACCCCGTCTGACCAGCACATAGACGGCCGGCATTTACATTCCGATTTAAATTGTGCAGGGCTCATCACGGCCGTGCGAACTCACGGCCGTATGAACTTTCTATAAGCTCCTGGTATGCCCGACGAATCCCAGCTCACTCACGTCGACGAGGCCGGCGCCGCCCGTATGGTCGACGTCTCCGCCAAGGAGATCAGCGCACGCCGTGCGATTGCCGCCGGTCGTGTCGTGACCACCCCGGAGGTGATCGCCCTGTTGCAGAGCGATGGCCTTCCGAAGGGCGACGCGCTCGCCGTCGCCCGTCTCGCCGGGATCATGGGGGCGAAACGGACACCCGATCTCGTGCCGCTCTGCCACCCCATCGGGCTGCACGGCGTCAAGGTCGACCTGACCCTGACCGACACCTCGATCGAGATCACCGCGACCACCAAGACCGCCGATCGCACCGGGGTCGAGATGGAGGCGCTCACCTCGGTCGCCGTCGCCGGCCTCACCATGATCGACATGATCAAGGCGGTGGATCCGGCGGCGAGCATCGAAGCCGTCCGCGTCCTGCGCAAAGAAGGCGGCAAGACCGGCGATTGGGTACGTCCGGAGGACCGGCCGTGAGCGACATCACCGCCCGCGTGATCGTGGCGAGCAATCGTGCCGCTGCGGGGATCTACGAGGACACCAGTGGGCCGCGGCTCGTCGCGGGTCTGCGCGAGCTCGGCTGCACGGTGACCGGAGACCCGGTGGTCGTTCCGGATGGTGAACCCGTCGCCGAGGCATTGCGCCAGGCGGTTGCCGACGGGATTGACGTCGTGCTGACCAGCGGCGGAACCGGTGTCACCCCGACCGATCGCACCCCCGAGGCGACTCGTGGTGTGCTCGATTTCGAGGTCCCCGGCATCGCCGAGGCCATCCGCGCGCACAGTCGCGACAAGGTGCCGGCCGCGGCTCTTTCCCGCGGTCTGGCCGGTGTCGCCAGCCACACGCTGATCGTCAATCTGCCGGGATCAACCGGCGGGGCGAAGGACGGACTCGCCGTGCTGGGCCCCCTGCTCCGGCACACGGTAGACCAGATCCGTGGCGGCGACCACCCCCAAAGCAGTGGGGCTGGATAGGCTCGACCGGTGAGCGCTGACGACACGACTCCGGTCGACTGGGAGCAGGCCCGGGCCCTGGCCTACGCGGCCGGCCGCTCGGCGGCGGCGGCGGCCGAGCCGGTCTCGCTGCCCGAGGCCGACGGGCGCACGCTCGCCGAGCCGCTGCGGGCCCTGACCGACCTGCCGGCCTTCCCCACCTCGAGCATCGACGGCTGGGCCGTGCGCGGCCCGCAGCCGTGGCGCCCGGTCGGCCGCGTGCTGGCCGGCGGGGTCGCCGACCCGCTGACCGAGGACGGCACGTGCGTCGAGATCGCCACCGGCGCGATGGTGCCGTCCGGTGCCGCGGCCCTGGTGCGGATCGAAGACTCCACACGCGACGGTGCGGGCCGGGTCAGCGGCGAGCCGCGCCGGCACGCGGTGCCCGACTGGCGCATGCCGGGCGAGGAGGCGGCGAAAGGTGAGGTGCTGCTGCCGCCCGGCACGGCCATCGACCCGGCCGTGATCGGTGTGGCCGCCACCTGCGGATACGAGTCGCTCAGCGTCTATCCACGACCCCGCGCCGCCCTGCTGGTCTTCGGCGACGAGTTGCTGACCGCGGGCACGCCGGGCGCCGGCCGGGTGCGTGACTCACTCGGCCCGCAGGTCCCCGGCTGGCTGCGGCGCTACGGGGCGATCATCGACCCGTCCGCGATCGCCGGCCCGGTACAGGACACTTTGGAGGCTCACCTGGCCGCCGTCCGCGGCGCCCTGCGCACGGCCGACCTGGTCTGCACCACCGGCGGCACCATGCACGGCCCGGTCGACCACCTTCATCCGGCGCTGGCCGAGCTGGGCGCCGAATACGTGGTCAACACCGTCGGTGTCCGCCCCGGTTTCCCGATGCTGCTGGCCCGGGTCCCCGGCGAGGACGGTCGCTCCCGCTTCCTGGCCGGCCTGCCCGGCAACCCGCAGTCGGCCGTGATCGCGCTGATCACCCTGGTCGCCCCGTTGCTGGCGGGCTTGCAGGGCCGCCCGGCCCCGGCCCTGCCCACGGTCGAGGCGGCCTCGGTGGTCCGCGGCCGGGGCAACGACACCCACCTCGCCCTGGCCCGCCTCGACCCGTCGGGCCGCGTGGCCACTCCCGTCGGCCACGTCGGCTCGGCCATGCTGCGAGGCCTCTCCAACGCCCACGGCTTCGTCGTGGTTCGCCCGGGCACCGAGGTGGCCGCCGGCGACCTCGTCCCGTTCCTCCCCCTTCCACTGGTCACCGGAGAGCGCCCATGACTGGGATCATCGCCGTCAGCGAGGTGCTGGACGCACCGCTCGATCTGGCCGCGCACGAGAAGGCGGTCACCGACGTGCGCGCCGGCGCCGTGGTGTCGTTCCAGGGCGTGGTCCGCGACCATGACCACGGCCGCGGTGTGACGCTGCTGGAATACGAGGGTCACCCGAGTGCCGCCGCGGTCCTGCGTGAGGTCGCCGAGGAGATCGCCGCCGACCCGGACGTCTACGCGGTCGCCGTGTCGCACCGCGTGGGCACGCTGGCCATCGGCGACGTCGCTCTGGTCGCCTCGGTCAGCACGGCGCACCGGGCCGCCGCGTTCGCGGCCTGCGCCCGGCTGGTCGACGAGGCCAAGGCCCGGCTGCCGATCTGGAAGCGCCAGGTCTTCACCGACGGCTCCGACGAGTGGGTCAACTGCCCGTAAGCCGGCGCCGGCCTCCGGCGACGGCTCGGGAGGCGACGGCCGCTTTGAGCGGTCAACTGGCCCGGGGGCCGGGGATGGCCGGCACGCGCGGTGATAGGGCCGCTGGACGGCGGCGGGCCGGGGCGGCGGGGCGCCAGGGCAGGGCGTTGAGCAGCAGGATCGCCGTGATCGCGGGGATGTTGCCGATGGGCGGCACAGCGAAGACGACGGTTACCGCGGCGGCGGCCGAGAGCGGGCCCAGGCCCGTGAGGCGGCGTACGGCCGGGCGCCTCGGGTTGGTTCGGCGGCGTACTGCCGCGTCGATGAGGATCAGGATGGCCGGCAGGATCCAGAGCAGCTCGTTCGCCGTGCTGACCGGGGCCACCGCCGCACCCGCCAGGCCGACCAGCGTGAACGCCGCTATCTCGTCGCCCTCGGTGTGCGCCGCTCGGGCACGGATCAGGCCGACCGCGAGCAGCAGCACGGCGAACGACAACCAGACCATCACGGGAGTGCTGGCCGAGTCGTAGAGGCGGGCCAGCACGCCGGCCAGTGACTGGTTGGTCGGCGAGTCGAACGGCCCGTCGCGGTCGATGCCGGGCAGCACGGTGCCGAACCAGGCCGCGCTCGCACCGGGCGCGACCACGAACGCCCCGGCGACCAGGGCCGCTGTGGTGCCGAGCGCGGTCAGCGCCGCCCGCCACTGCCGGGTCAGCGCCAGATAGGCGATGAACAGCAGCGTGCCCGGAGCCATGGCCGAGGCGATGCCGATGCCGGCGCCGGCCCACGAGCCGGTCCGCCAGAGGTGACGGAGCCGCCCGTCCCGCGGCGTCGACGGCCACCAGGTGGCGCGGGTGCGGGCCCAGGCCGAGCGGCGCAGAGCCACCAGATCGGCCACCACCAGGCCGAACAGGATCAGATCGAGATGGCCGAGCCCGAGCGTTGCCCGCACCGGCTCCAGCAGCAGGGCGAGGGCCCCGGTGGCGAGCACGACCGGGCGGCGGGCCCGGCCGTAGCGGCGGGCCACCGGGCCGGCCAGGGCGGTCAGGGCCAGGAAGAGCGCGGCCATCCCGGCCAGGGCGAGCATGCCGCCGGCCACCGCGAGTGGCATCGCGGCCGCCGGGAGGAGCAGGATCGCCGCGGCCGGGGGCAGGCTCATCCCGTACGCGTAAAGCTCGTCGCCCGAAAGCCACGCGATGAGTGCCTGGCGATCGGCGGCGAGCGTGCTCACCCCGTACATCTCAAGAATGACCGCCGACATGGCGCGACCCCCGTCGCTCTCGAGTCCAGGCAGGCGGAAGCGCGCCCCTCGTGGGCTTTAACGCAAAGATCGCAAGGAGGTTGTTAGCCGGGCATTTTGCGTGCCGCCGCCGCGCTCATCGCGGCGATCTTGGCTTCGCGCTTGGCCGTACGGACGGCGCGCTTGACCTTGCGCTGCGACCGGTCGACCGCGTGCGAGGTGCGGTAACGCAGACCCGGCTGGCCCTGCGTGTCGGCCGCGGCGAGCAGCAGACCACCGAGCAGGCCCAGGTTTTTGAGGAACTGGGTCTCCTGCTGGGCGCGGTCCGGCCGCGACCGGTCCCAGAACGGATGGCCGGCGACGGTCGTCGGCAGCAGGCCCGCGGCCAGCACCGCCGCCGCCGGGCGGGTGAAGTGGCCGGTGGCCAGGGCCAGACCGGCGACCACGTCGCTCGCCGCCTTCGCCTGCACGAGCGTCCGGGCGTCGGAGGGCAGGCGCGGATCGGTCTTCTCCAGCCACGGACCGACCTTGTCGGTGACCCGCTGGGCGGTCTCGAGCTTGGCATCGGGGTTGAGCAGGACGCGGACGCCGCTGACCACGAAGATCGAGGCCAGCATCGCGCGGGCGACGGTGCGTACAGGCTTCATGAACCTGGTTATACCCGTCCGGCGCGGATCACACCGGCTGCGTGCGCAGGTAGCGGCCGAAATGCGGCACCGTGAAGGCGACCGTGCCGCGCTCGCCGGAGTAGATCAGGCCTTTCTTGATCAAGGCGTCGCGGGCCGGGGAGAGGCTGGCCGGCTTGCGGCCCAGGGCCGTCGCGATCTCCGCGGTGGGCACGGCCGCGTCCATGTCGTTGTCCGGCTCGCCGGAGAGCGCCGCCATGGCCCGCATGTATTCGCGCTCGGCCGGGGTGGCCCGCTCGAACCGCGACCCGAAGAAGCCCACCGCCAGCTCGGCCTCGGCCTCGGGTGCGGCGACCCGCACGTCGGCGTCGGTCACCGGCGACTGCGGCGCGTGGTCCCAGGTCGCCTTGCCGTACGCCTGCACGAAGTAGGGGTAGCCGCCCGACTTCTCGTAGAGCAGGTCGAGAGCCTTGGCCTCGTATTCGACCTCCTCGCGGGCGGCCGGCGCGCAGAGCGCCAGGTCGGCCGCGACCCGGTCGAGCCGGTCGATGCGCTGGTAGCGGAAGAGCCGCTCGGAGTAGGACTTCGCCGCCGACAGCACGGCCGGCAGGTGGGGCAGGCCGGCCCCGACCACGATCAGCGGGGCGCCGAGCTGGGACAACTCGTGGCAGGCGGCGCACAGCGCCGAGACGTCGGCCGGGCCGAGGTCCTGCATCTCGTCGATGAACAGGGCGATGCCGGTGCCGACGTCGGTGGCGAGCGAGGCGGCGTCGGTGAAGAGCTCGACCAGGTCGATCTCGATGTCGCCGGAGTCGGCCCGGCCCCGCGCCGGCGGCACGTCGATGCCGGGCGCCCAGCGGTCGCGCAGTTTGGCGTTGCTGTCGTTGGCCCGCAGCGCGAACGCCTTGAGCACGCCGAGCACCTCGTCGACCCGGTCGGGGTCGCGATGGTGGGGCGCGAGCTCGCGGATCGCCATGTGCAGCGCGGCCGAGACCGGCCGGCGCAGCGACTGGTCGGGGCGCGCTTCGATCTTGCCGGTGCCCCAGAGGCGGCCGATCGCGGCCGAGCGCAGCGTGTTGAGCAGGACGGTCTTGCCGACGCCGCGCAGGCCGGTCAGCACGAGGCTGCGCTCGGGGCGGCCGCGGGCCACCCGCTCGAGCACCACGTCGAAGGCGTCCAGCTCACGGTCGCGCCCGGCCAGCTCGGGTGGGCGCTGGCCGGCGCCGGGGGCGTACGGGTTCCTCACCGGATCCACGGATTGCACAGTATCGGGCCGTCTAGCTTCAACGCTAGAGATGGCTAGTTTTACCTTGTTTCACTCTCGACCCAGGTCTACCCGTATCTAGCGATTTTTCTAGACAGTGCTAGATCGACTTAGGAGTTCTTGTGCTCCTTGAGGCACAGCACGAAGTCGAGGTCGTCGAAGGCGCTGTCGTAGAAGTACCACTTGGTATAGCCGGACACCGAGGAGCACTTCTTCTCGGCGTCCTTCTCCCCCGAGGTCTTGCCCTTGACCTGCTTGAGCACCTCGTACGTGCCCGAGGTGCAGGCCGACGTGCGCATGTCGGGCACCGCGTCGGAGCCCTCGTTGACCACGCAGTCGCCCTCTTTGACGTAGAACCGGGCGTCCTCGCTGCCGCGCGGCGCCGGCCCACCGGGCTGGGTGGCCGAGACCGACGGGTTGGGCGAGGCCTGGTTCTGCTGGTTGTCGTTGCGCTCTTTCAGCAGCCACGCCGTCGCGCCCAGCCCGATGCAGATCAGCACGCCGAGCGTCACGACGAGCGCGATGATCGGGGTGTTGCGTTTCGGTGGCGACGGCGGGGGAGTGCGCATCCAGTCGCCGTCGGGGCTCACCGGCGCGTTCAACGACGCCGAGTTGTAGGCCACCGGCTGCTGCGGGATCGACGGCGGATGGGCGCCCCACGCCGGCTCCTGCACCGGGGCTCCATGGTCACCCCAGGGGTCGGCGGGCTCCGCATACGGCTCGTCGGAGCTCCCGCTCGACCACGGCGGACCGGAGTACGGGCCGTTCTGCGACATCAGGGATCCTCCGAAGGCGGGTTATGCGCTCTCACCGTAGCGTGCGGGCACGACGCAAACCCGCACGGAATCGCCGCCTCTGTCGGCAACACGACGTCCGTGGCGCAATCGATACCGCTACGGTGCACATCCGTGCCGATACTCCTCGTGATCTTGGCCGCGACGTTCGGCGCCGCGACCGCCTTCTTCCTCCCCCGCATCGCCTATCGGCTTGCGGTCCCCGGTGGGTCACCGCTTTCTTTGCGGGGGTACGTCGTCACGACCGCCACAGGCGCCGCGATCGCCGCGACTCTGGCCGTCGCGATAGGAGAGTCGCCCCTGTTGCCGGTGTATCTGCTGGCCGCGGTGCCGGGACTGTTGCTCGCGATGATCGACCTGCGTTGTCTGCGGCTGCCCGACCGGATCGTCGGGCTGCTCGCGCTGGTGGCCGGGGTGCCGCTCGCGGTGATGCTGCCGTCGCGGATCGGGCCGGCGTTGCTGGCCGGGGTGCTCGTGTCCGGGGCCTACCTGCTGGTGCCCGGCTTCGGGCTGGGCGACGTGAAGCTCGCCGGCGTGCTGGCGTTCATCCTCGGCTTCGCCGGATGGCCGGCGGTGGCCGTCGGCGTGATCGTGCCGCACTTGATCGGCGGGCCGATCGCCGTCTTCCTGCTGGTGACCGGCCGAAGCCGGATCTTCCCCTTCGGACCGGCGCTCCTGGCCGGAGCCCTGGCGGCCGTCTCCCTTACAGCAGCCTGAGCTGGCGGTCCTTCGGACGGGACGGGACCGTGTCGCCCAGCCGTTCGAACAGACCGGAATCGATCACGTCGAGGAACGGGCTCGGCGTCTGCTCGCGCTCGCTGCCGTGCCGGAACCGGCGCGCCGCGTGACTGACATAGAGCCGGTCCTGGGCCCGGGTCAGGCCGACGAAGAAGAGCCGGCGCTCCTCGGCGATCTCGTCCTCGCTCGGCGTGCTGCCCGGCCAGCGCAGCGGCAGCAGGCCGTCCTCGCAGCCGACCAGGAAGACCACCGGGAACTCGAGGCCCTTGGCCGCGTGCAGGGTGAGCAGGTTGACCGCCTCGGCCCGCGGATCCAGCGCGTCCACCTCGGCCCCGGTCGCGATCTCCTGGAGGAAGCGCGGCAGGTCGTCGCCGATCCGGTGCGCCAGCGGCAGCAGCAGCTCGGCGGCGGTCCAGATGTCCTCGGGCGCGACCTGCGCGCCGTCCAGCGTGGGCGCGGCAAAGCGCTGCGCCAGCACCTGCGCGGTCAGCTTGACCCGGGCCGCCAGGGAACCGCCCAGGCCGTCCTCGTGCCGCAGCTCGCGGGCGATCTCCTGGACGCCGGCCCGGTCGCGCAGCCGGTTGTGCGAGCGCTTCTGCACCGGGACGCCGGCCCGGGAGAGCGCCTCGACGATCGCGGCCGACTGCGAGTCGGTGCGGTAGAGCACGGCGATGTCCGAGAACGACAGGTTGCCGGCGACGCCGGCCCGCGAGTCGACACGGCCCGAGTCGAGCGAGCGGTGGGACAGTCCGCCGACCAGCTCGTCGATCGTGCGGACCACGAAGTCGGCCTCGTCGGCCACGCTCGCCGCCGGGTAGCGGCCGACCAGCGGCGCCTCCGGGTCGAGCCGGGCCGGGTCGAGCCGACGGCCGTTGACCAGAGTCGACGGCGCGATGGCCTGCACGGCGGCGGCCAGGATCGGCGCCGACGAGCGGTAGTTGCGGGTCAGGCGCACCAGCCGGGCGTCGACGAAGTCCTCGTTGAAGCGCAGGAAGTACTTCACGTCGGCGCCGCGGAACGAGTAGATCGCCTGGTCGGGGTCGCCGATCGCGCACAGGTTGCCGTTCGCGGGGCTGAGCAGGCGCAGCAGCTCGTACTGGGTGTCGTCGACGTCCTGGTACTCGTCCACGAAGATCCACTGCCACTGACGCCGGTATCGCTCCACCAGCGCCGGGTCGTCGCGCAGCAACGCGACCGGCAGGCTGATCAGCTCGTCGAGGTCGACCAGGTCCTGCTGGCGCATCAGCTTCGCGTAGGCCAGGTCGTCGTCGCCGGCCTGCTCGCGGGCCTCGGCCCGCTCACCCTCGTCGGCGATGCGCCAGCTCGCGCCGAGCCCGGCCGCCTTGGCGTTGTCACGCAGGATCGACAGGCCGACCGAGTGGAACGTGCCGACGGTGATGTCCTCACCCATGTCGCCGAGGAGCGCGTCGAGGCGCTCCCGCAGCTCGCCGGCGGCGCGGCGGGTAAAGGTGATGGCCAGGCAACGCTCGGGGAAGACGCCCAGCTCGGCGCAGAGATAGGCGATGCGGTGGGTGAGCGTACGGGTCTTGCCGGTGCCCGGGCCGGCGACGATCAGCAGCGGACCGCCCGGCGCCGACGCGGCCACCCGCTGCATCGCGTCGAGCCGGTCGAGCAGGCCGGTGCCGACCTCCTCCATGCCGGAGAGCATCGGCTCGAACGGCTCGTGCGGGCTCGGCGGCGAGGCCAGCGGCGGCACGACGGCCTTCTTGGGCTCCTTGACCGGCTTGACCGGCTTGGGCTTGGGCGCCGGGGCGCGGCCGATGGCCGGCTCCGGCTTGCGCTGCTGAGGCAGGTCGAACAGCGTCTCCACCTGCGGGGCGCTGGCGCGGTTGCGCAGCTCGCCCTGGTCGAAGAGCGTGATCACGCCGTACTCGCCGTCGTAGCCCGGCACCCGGCGCACGTCACCCGCCCGCAACCGGGTGATCGCCTCGCGCAGGTCGTCGCCGCCGGCCTTGCCGATCTCGTCGAGCGGCACCCTGCGCAGGATGTCGAGCTCGGCCCCGAGCGTGGCCACCAGGTGGTTGAGCTGCGACTCGACGGTCTTCGACTTGGGGCCGACGCCGTTGATCTCGCCGAGGATCTCGTGGATCTGGATGAGGTGCTCGACGTGGGTGTCCTTGTGGAAGCCCAGCGGCCGGTCGGCGAGGTCCTCGACCCGGCTGAGCACGCCGACGGTGAGCGGCTTGCCGCACTCGGGGCAACGGCCGGCGTTCTCCCGGGTGCGCTCGGGCTCCCAGTTCACGCCGCAGGCCCGGTGGCCGTCGGCGTGATACTTGCCCTCCTCGGGGAAGAACTCGAGCGTGCCGGCCAGGCCGGCGCCGGTGCGCACGGCCTCGTAGTTGGGCACGCCGGTGAAGAGGGTCGCCTCACGGGCCAGCGCGGCCGGCGAGTGGGCGTCGGAGTTGGAGACCAGCCGGTAGCGGTCGAGGCTGGAGACGCGCCAGTTCATCTCCGGGTCGGAGGACAGCCCGGTCTCGACGGCGGTGACGTGATCGGCCAGGTCGGCGTAGCAGTCGGCGATCGCGTCGAAGCCCGACTTGGAGCCGAGGGCGGAGAACCACGGCGTCCAGATGTGGGCCGGGATCAGGTAGCCGCCCGCCTCGAGGGTGATCTCGAGCAGGTCGCGTGAGTCGAGGCCGAGGATCGGGCGCCCGTCGGCGGTGAGGTTGCCGATCCGGCCCAGGGCAGTGTTGAACCGGGCGGCCGCCGCCAGATCGGGCATGTAGATCAGGTGGTGCACCTTGCGCGTACGGTCATCACGCTTGTAGATCGTCGAAATCTCGACGCTGAGCATGAACCGTGCGGGGGTGCTCGCCTGCAGCGAACCGGGCAGCCGCTTGGTGACCTCGGCCTCGGCCTCGCCGGCCAGGCGGTAGAGGCCGGCGCCCGACTCGACCAGGCTCTCCTTGAGGTGGTCGAACCAAGCCGGGTGGGTGAAGTCGCCGGTGCCCAGCAGGGCGATGCCTTTGCGCCGAGCCCACCAGGCCAGATTGGGCAGCGTCAGGTCGCGGCTGCAGGCGCGCGAGTAGCGCGAGTGGATGTGGAGATCCGCGACATAGGTGTCCGCGGCGACCGGGGACCCTGCGTTCTCCGAGGGCACGCGCTGCATCCTGTCACGCCCTCCATCGCTCGCACGAATCGCCACGCCTCACAAACTTACGGATCTTGATGCCCCGGCACCGCATCAGGTCGGTCACATCGAGCGCAACTCGATGACGCTGACCTGAGGTGGCGCACCGACCCGCACGGGCGGACCCCAGAAGCCGGCACCGTTGGTCACGTAGACCGGCACCCCGTCCACCCGGCCGAGCCCGGACACGACCGGCTGCTGCAGCCGCACCAGCAGGTTGAAGGGTGCCATCTGGCCGCCGTGCGTGTGCCCGGAAACCTGGAGATCGACCCCGAACGGGGCGGCGTCGTGCACCGCCACCGGCTGGTGGGCCATCAGGACGACCGGTTTCGCGGCGTCACGATCACCCAGCGCGCGGGCGAAATCGGGCGCGTCACCGTGCTCGGCGCCACCGAGATCGTTCACACCGGCCAGGTCGAGCCCGTTGATCTCGACCCGCTCGTTGCGCAGCGGCCGCATGCCGAGCCGTGCCACCTCCTCGACCCACTCCTGATAGCCGGAGTAGTACTCATGATTACCGGTCACGAAGAACGCCCCATGCCGCGACTCGATCTCGGCCAGCGGCGCCGCGAACCGCCCCAGTTCCGCCACGCTGCCGTCCACAAGGTCACCGACGACGCACACGATGTCCGCCTGCACCGAATTGATCTGGTCGACGATCCGCCGCGCATGATTGACGCCGGTCAGCGGCCCGAGATGAATGTCGGACACGACAGCCATCCGGAAGCCGTCCATGGAACGGGGCAGCTTCGCGAGCGGCATCTGAAGGCGGTCGATCCGTGGCCCGCCGAGCGCGGTCTTGACCCCGTACCCGGTCACCGACGCCGCCGTGAGCCCCGCGAAGATCGCCACCCCGCGCGCCAGAAGCAGCCGCCGGTCAATGCCGTCTCCGGACGTTCCGCTCCCGCCGGACTGCCCCTCGGCAGCCCCGGCCTCGTCGGCCCCTTCGTTCCTGGCCGGCGCCTTGGGCCGTTGGTTTCTGGCCGGCGCCCCGGACCCTTCACTTCTGGCCGGCGCCCCGGACCCTTCACTTCTGGCCGGCGCCCCGGACCCTTCACTTCTGGCCGGCGCCTCGGATCCTTCGTTTCTGGCCGGCGCTTCGCGGCTCACGGTGAGCGCGTTCTCTTCGGCGCCGGCGGTCTCCGCGCCGATCTTGATCGGTTCGGCGCGGAACGGGTCGGCGGCGGCCACGGCCGGCGTTCCGGCGCCGGCGGCCGACGTCCCACGCCGGCGGAAGCGCCACACCAGCAGCACCACGAGCCGGGGGATCTCGAGCACGGCCAGCGTCACGAGCAGGTAGAACATCAGCGCGATCCACAGGTAGCCGGGCCAGGCCAGCCACTGCACCGCCCCCGACCGGACCCCGATCAGCGTCGCCGGCACAAGAACCGCCAGCAGAACGGCGATCACCGCACCCACCCGCCGCGCCACGCGCGACCGCAACGGATCTTTGACCAGCCGCTTCCACAAATAGAAGTGGACCAGGCCGATGACCACGAAGATCAGCCCGACGAACGCTGCCAATGTCCCTCCCCAACCGCGCGTGAATCCCAGCAAGTCTCCCGATTGCCGCTGAGAGTCTCCTGCCAGGTGCACACGGGGGCACCGGCGAGCTCGAAGGGCACGCTACAGGGACCCTCCGACACTTTCCCGCTCGTCGCTCACAGCACGTCGCTCACAGCACGTCGCTCACAGCACGTCGCTCACAGCATGGAACCGAATAGCCTCACTCGCTCGACGAAGCCCGGCATGTCGGCTATCTGCTCGGCGGCTCGAGCCTCAACCCCGGCCAGATCGTGCGGCCCGAGCGACTGAAGGCCCAGAGACATGCGGAGCCGCTCGGCCAGACGCCCGAGCCGCAGCCCCACCCGCCGAACCATCACATCGGCTCCAGAGAAAGGCACACCACCGCCGTCGACGTAGGCCCCGATCGTCCGCCGCACCACACCCGGATCCGGCATCCCGTCCCGCGCGGAGAAGCTCAGCGTTGCCTGCGCCGCCTCCAGCCGAGCACTGTCCGGCCCGGCCACATCCCAGTCGATCAGCACCGGCCCGGTGGCCGTCACGAGCACATTCCACGGCTCGACGTCCCGATGCGTCACCACGTAGTCGCCGGCCTCCAGAAAAGCCCGCGACACCCACGCCGCCGCGCCGAGGATGCCGGTCAGCCCCTCCCGAAGGCTCGGCGCCCACGGTTTCCGGAGCCGCTCGCCTTCCTGCAACCACCCGTCCCAGAGCGCCCGGTCATCCAGCCGGTACCACTCCGGCGCCGCTTCCGGGCGCCCGTCCGGCTCGATCCGGTGCAGCCGGGCCAGAGTCGATCCCAGCCACGTGCTCACATCGTCGCTGGCCTCGAGCGGCCGCCCGTCGATCCACTCGTAGACCCGAACCAGCCCGATCCCGTCGACCTCCGCCGCGTACCCCAGCGCCGGCACCTCGGGCGACACCGGCCGGCCCATCGCGATCCCGGCGGCAAGAGCCTTGTCCTCGAACCGCATCGCCCGCGCGAAGTCGTCGCGCCACTCCTCAGCCGCCACATGCTTGACCAGAAAGCGCCCCGCACGCGCCGCCAACGTCCAGGTCGGCGAGCTCCGATAGCTCAGCGCCGCAAGCGGCCCCACGGCCCGCCCCAGCCCGAACGCCGCCGCCACCGCCTCAGCCGCTTCCCGCGCATCAGCTGCTTCCCGCGCATCAGCTGCTTCCCGCGCATCAGCTGCTTCCCGCGCATCAGCTGCTTCCCGCGCATCGGCCGCTTCCCCTGAGTCAGCCGCTTCTCCCGCATCGAGCACGCGAGCAGCGTAGCTATCTCGGCGCCGCGCGCCCGCCCTGTCGAACGGTCCTTCGCCGGCTAAGCGTTCTTGCAATCCGGGCTAAAGCCAGCTCATGACGTGTGCTTCGCCGGCTAAGCATCGCGCCGCCAGCGCCACGGCGTTTTCCACAAGCCGCGCTTTGTCCACAGGGGCCGACACGATCTTGGGCGGTTCCGCGACAATGGCATCGGGCGGCTCCCCCTTGGGAGGGCGGGCTATCGGTGGGTGCCGGTTGGGCAGTTCGAGCGTTGGTTCAGGGCGCGGGACCACCGGATCGGCCGGACCGTCGACGCGGATGCGGGCGCGTGCGGGACTGGGCATTTGCGGGACTGGGCACTTACCGGACTGGGCGCGTGCAAGCCGGGTGCGTCCAGCGCCGGGCCGTGCAGGACAGGGCGCGTGCAGGACAGGGCGCGTGCAGGACAGGGCGCGTGCAGGACAGGGCGCGTGCAGGACAGGGCGCGTGCAGGACAGGGCGCGTGCTGGACGGGCGCCTGCCGGACGAGGGAGTGCAGGCCGCGTTCGTGCGGACGGGCCCGAGTCAGGCGGTCAGCCGCCGGCGAAGGGTGGGAGCACGTCGACGGTGGCGTTTGCCGGGAGTGGGGCCTGAGCGTCGTGGCAGGCCAGGCCGTCGACCAGGAAGCTGGCGGCCTTGAGGACCACGCCGAGGCGCTCGCCGTGGCGGTCGGTCAGGGCCTGCTTGAGGGCTTCCAGAGAGCCCGCCTCGATCGGCTCGGTGGAGAGGCCGGCGGCGGCGCGGGCGCCGGCGAAGTAGCGGACGGTCAGGGTGGTGGCCACTCATCCTCCGATCGCGGACATGGGGCGAGACGGCTGGAGGAAGCTGGGGTCGTCGATGCCGTGGCCGGCCCGCTTGCCGCGCATGGCGACCTGCCAGGCCGCGGCCAACTCGTCGTCGGTGGCGCCGCCGCGCATGAGGTTGCGCAGGTCGCTCTCCTTGGTGGCGAACAGGCAGTCGCGCACCTGGCCGTCGGCGGTCAGCCTCGTACGGTCGCAGTCGCCGCAGAAAGGCCTGGTCACTGACCCGATGACACCGACACGGGCGGGCTCACCGGCGGCGTCGACATGACCGGGGACGAGCCAGGTCTCGGCCGGCGCTGTTCCACGTGAAACCGAATCGGGCCGCAGGCCGAACGGCTCGAGGTCGGCCAGGATCTGGTCGGCCGTGACCATCTTGTGCCGGTCCCACTGATGTTGGGCGTCGAGCGGCATCTGCTCGATGAAGCGCAGCTGGTAGCCGTGATCGAGAGCGAAGCGCAGCAGAGCCGGGGCCTCGTCGTCGTTGATGCCCCGCATGAGTACGGTATTGATCTTTACCGGCGTGAGCCCGGCCGCGGCGGCCGCCTTGAGGCCCCGGAGGACGTCGGCGTGGCGGTCGCGGCGGGTCAGCGCTGTGAAGCGGTCCGGGTCGAGGGTGTCGAGCGAGACGTTCACGCGGTCGAGGCCGGCGTCGCGCAGCGGCTCGGCCAGACGCTCGAGCCCGATGCCGTTCGTGGTCAGCATGAGCCGTGGCCGGGGCGCGAGCCGGGCCGACGCCTCGATGATGCCCACCAGCCCGCGGCGCAGCAGCGGCTCGCCGCCGGTGAACCGCACGTCGAGGATGCCCAGCCGCTCCACGCCGATCCGGATCAGCCGGACGACCTCGTCGTCGGTGAGCTGGTCTTGCTTGGGGAGCCAGGCCAGGCCCTCCTCCGGCATGCAATAGGTGCAGCGGAGGTTGCAGCGGTCGGTGAGCGAGACGCGCAGATCGGTCGCCACCCGCCCGAACCGGTCGGCGAGCACATTCACCAGGACCTCCACCGCTTGCTCACAGAACGAATCTATCCGCTCGCGGGGCCGATCGCCGCTGCTGATTTCGGCCTGTGGACAACCGAGATCGATCACACAGCTCTCAGGGCGGCCTCGGCCGTGATGCGTACGGCGTCTCGATAGGTCCCGCCGAAGGCGGCGGTGTGCACCAGCATCAGGTGCATCTGATGCAGGGGCACACGTGTCCGCCAGCCGTCGGCCAGCGGATATGCCTCTTGATAGGCGGCGATCACGGTCTCCAGGTGGGCGATGCCGCCGAAGAGCGCCAGCTCGGCCAGGTCGGTCTCGCGGTGACCGCCCTGCGCGGCCGGATCGATGAGCCAGGCCTGGCCGTCCGAGTCCCACAGCACATTCCCCGGCCAGAGATCGCCGTGCGTGCGGCTGGGTGCCTCGCTGTCCCCGTACACCTCAAGCCTCTTGAGAATTGTCTCGACCAGAGCGACTTCGGTCGCGGAGAGTGCGCCGCGATCGACCGAGATTTGGAGGTACGGAAGGAGGCGGCGCTCGCCGAACCATGGGCCCCACCCGCCGAGCGAGAGCGTGTTGTCCAGCGGAAGCGGGCCGATGAAACCGGGCCACGCGGCGCCGAAGGCGTCGGCTCCCGAGCGATGCAGCGCGGCGAGATCACGGCCCAGTCGCTCGGCCCCGGACCGGCTCGGCTCACCCGGCTCGATCCACTCCAAAGCGATGATCTCGGGAAGAGCCACGATCGTTTCCGGTACGGGGGCGCCGGCCTCCCGAAGCCAGGCGAGACCGGCCGCCTCGGCGGTGAAAAAACCCTCCGGCGCCGGGCCCGACCGCCACGTCTTGGCGAACACCGAGGTGCCGTCGTCCAAGGTCAGCCGGTTCGCGGCCGACACGCTGCCGCCGCCCACCGGCGTCTCCCGGATGCGCTGGTGGGTGAGAAATGTCGGTAGATGCTCGGGGTGCGCGCGCAAGTACGCCTGGTCCACCGCCTTATCTTCCGCTTCGGCTTACGGCTGCCCGAAATCGGAGTCAAAATGTCGGCATGAGCCCTGTCACAGTGCGTTCGTACCGTCCGAGTGACCACTCCGCGGGCCGTCGCCTGTGGGCCGAGCTGACCAACCAGCACAACCAGATGTACGGCGAGCCCGATCAGGACGGCGGCGAGGGCTTCGAGGAATATCTGACCCGGCTCGACCTGGGCGGGCTGTGGGTCGCCGACCATCCCGACGACGGGGTGATCGGCCTGGTCGGGCTCGTGCTGCGGGGCCGTGCCGGCGAGGTCGAGCCGGTCGTCGTCACCATCTCGCATCGGCACAAGGGCGTGGGCCGCAAGCTGCTGCGCCACGTCGCGAACGAGGCCCGGCGGCGGAACATGACCCAGCTGACCATTTCGCCCGAGTCCCGCAACGTCGACGCGATCCGCAGCCTGCACGCGGCGGGCTACGACGTGGTGTCGTCGATCGAGTTGACCCTGGATCTCGACCGCGCGCCACACGCGCGCCAGGAGGAAGGGCTCGAGCTGCACGACATGCAGTTCCGTTCTTAGTGACAAGGCCGCCTGTGGATAACGGCGGCCGTCCACAGATCGACGATTCGGCACGCCTCGGCCCAGCCGATCGCGGCAAAGTGCCGGCATGACGCCCGAATGCTCGATCACCGTTCGCACCGCCGCCGAGCTGATCACCGCCACGCCGTACCTGATCGGATTCCATCCCACCAACAGCGTCGTCGTCCTCGGCGTGCTCGACGGTGTGGTCGCGTTCGCGGCCCGGCACGACCTGCCGCCGCCGGGTGTGAGCGTCGATTGCGTGTCGCTGGCCGCCTGCGTGGCCGACCAGCGGGTCCGCCTCTTCGCGGTGATCGGGTACGGCTCTGAGGAGCGGGTCACCAGGGCAATTCAGCAGACGAGGGTCGTGCTCGAGCGCGCCGGCGGGTCGGTGTTCGAGGCGCTGAGGGTGACCGAGGGGCGCTGGTGGTCCTATTCCTGTCCCGAGTCATGCGACGGCCAGGTCGACGGCCATCCCTGCCTTCCGCCGCACCATCCGCTCGCCGCCGCCGCCGTCTTCAACGGCATGGTGGCGCTACCCGACCGCAAGGCCCTCGTGGCCTCCGTGGCCCCGGTCGGCGGCGAGGCCCGCGCGGCCATGGTGGTGGCGACCGCGAGGGCACTTGTCCGGGCGGTCGAGCTCAGAGCCGCGGAGCAGCACGACGGGCTTGTCGAGGGGCGTGGTGGGCGTTCGGGGAAGCGGGGCGGGCGTTTGGTGCGGCGGGTGGGGAGGGCGGCGGTCCGCGAGGCCGAGGCCCGGCATCGGTCAGGGGGTGAGCTCACCGACGACGAGGCGGCCTGGCTCGGTGTGGTGCTGATTGATGCGGCGGTGTTGGGCTACGCGCTCGACCGGTTCGGCCCGGAGCCCTGGCGGCTCGAGCTGTGGAACGGCCTGCTGCGGCGGGTGGAGCCGGCGTTCGTGGCGGGCCCGGCGGCGCTGCTGGCCTATGTCGCCTGGCGTGCGGGCAACGGGCCGCTGGCTCGGGTCGCTCTCGACCGTGGCCTGCGCGAGGATCCCGGCCATCGGCTGCTCGGCGTGCTCGACGGTCTCCTGTCGGCGAGCATCGGGCCGCACGCGGTCGAGGATCTGGCGCCGCCCTCCCGTCTGGTCCCACCGGGATTGCTGTTGACGGCCGATCCACGGGCGGCTACCCGGGCCACCAAGCGGCTGAAGACCGGTGGCCGGAGCCGGCAGGGGGCTGCAAGCCGGGACAAGCAGGGGGTTGACGGCTGGAAGAGGCAAGGGCTCGGCGGTCGACAGTGGCAGGGAGCCGCCGGTCCGCGGCGTGGCAATGAGCGGCGCCGGCAATGAGCGGTGCCGTCAATGGGCGGTGCCGGCAATGAGCGGTGAGCGGCGATGAAGGTTGGGGCCTGAGGAGTGATCAGACGGTTACTCGCTGGGGGGACGTGTAGACGTTCATGCTCTGGCCGCGGAGGAAGCCGACGAGGGTCATGCCGGCCTCGTCGGCCAGTTCGGCGGCCAGGGTGCTTGGGGCGGAGACGGCCGCGAGCATCGGCAGGCCGGCCATCCAGGCCTTCTGGGTGAGCTCGAAGCTTGCCCGGCCCGAGACCAGCAAGAGGTGGCCTTTCAGTGGCAGGCGGCCCTCGCGCAGCGCCCAGCCGATCACCTTGTCGACCGCGTTGTGCCGGCCCACGTCCTCGCGGAGCACGACCAGCTCGCCGTCGGCGGTGAACAGGCCGGCCGCGTGCAGGCCGCCGGTGCGGTCGAAGGTGCGCTGGGCGGCGCGCAGCCGGTCGGGCAGGGCGGCGAGGGTGGCGGCGGGGACGGTCAGCGGGTCGGCGGACACATCGAAGGGGGACTTCGTGCGGACGGCGTCGATGCTCGCCTTGCCGCAGACGCCGCACGAGCTGGTGGTGTAGAAGTTCCGGCTCGGGTCGGTGACCGGCGGGGGCACGTCGGCGCCGAGCACGATGTCGACCACGTTGTAGGTGTTCGGGGTGTCGGTGCCGGCACAAAGCTGGGCGGTGACCACATCCGCGGCCGAGCGGATGACGCCCTCGGAGAGGAGGAAGCCCATGGCCAGATCGATGTCCTGACCGGGGGTGCGCATGGTGACAGCCAGCGGTTCCTTGCGGACGCGGATCTCCAGCGGCTCCTCGGCGGCGAGATCGTCCGGGCGGCGGCGCGGTTCCCCGGTCGCGTCCAGGTTGATCTTCACGACCGGCCGCCGGGTCATCGTCCTCGCCATGCGTCGAGCGTAGGCCGGTCCGCGGCCGGCGTCGCGGCCAGCCGAGGGCGGCCGACGAGTGTTCCGCCACAGGGGAGCGGTGGGTGATCTGTGGTTCGTCGGGGGTGAGAGGGCTGCGACCAGGTAGAGGGGAGATCCACTCGACAGGGGAGCGGGAGTGATCCGCCACAGGTAACTGAGCGCGCGGTCACGCTCGACACGCGGTCGGGATACGGTACGTACGTGGGGGGATTTGCTGCGGTGGTGCTGGCCGGTGGTGCGGCGCGGCGGATGGGTGGCGCGGACAAGCCGACCCTGCCCGTGGCCGGTCAATCCATGCTGACCAGAGTGCTGGCCGCTGTGCACGATGCCGACCCCCGCGTCGTCGTCGGGCCGGTGCCGCCCGACCTGCCCGTGCCGGTGCATTCGACACGTGAGGACCCGCCCGGTGGTGGGCCCGTCGCGGCTACGGCGGCGGGGCTCGCGCTGGTGCCCGAGGATGTCACCTTCACCGCGCTGCTCGCGGCCGACCTGCCGTTCCTCACCGGTGAGGCGATCGACGTGCTGCGGCTGACCGCGGAGTCGGCGCCCATGCAGGGTGCGGTCTACCGCGACGCCGAAGGGCGGCGGCAGATGCTCTGCGGAGTGTGGCGTACGGCGCGGCTGCGCGAGGCGATCGACAAGCTGGCCCAGGAGCGCGGCGGACTGGACGGCGCCTCGGTGCGCGAACTCATGGAGCATCTGCGGGTGGCCGAGGTGTCGTGGCGCCGTCCGGGCCCGCCGCCCTGGTTCGACTGCGACACCGACGACGACCTGCGCACCGCCGAGGAGTGGGCTCGATGAGTGATCTCGACGCTTGGATCAAGGTGGTCGGGGCCGAGCTGGGAATCGATCCGGCTGAGGTGCCCACCGGGGCTGTGCTGGGGCTGGCCAAAGATGTGGCCCACAACGTGGTGCGGCCTGGGGCGCCCGTGTCGGCGTACCTCATCGGGCTTGCCGTTGGTCGTGGCGCCGATCCGGCGGAGGCGGTTGAGAAAGTTCGCGCGCTCGCCCTGGGCTGGAGCGGCGAGCAGGTCGAGACGGCTTGAGCGGCGCGGGGCGCGACTACCTGCGCGGGGAGCAGGGCGAGGCGGCCTGAGCGTTCCAACCTCCGATACGGGCGCGTGCGGGCGGACGGCGCTCGATAGGGTGGCGGGAACGGAGGTGACGATCATGACGGCAGAGAGCGCCGAGGGCGCGTCCACCGAGGCTGTTTTCCTGGACGAGCCGACCACGGCCGACCTGCGGGCCAAGGTCGTCGACGCGTGGCGTGAGTTCGGTACGGCGCTGGCCGGCCTCCTTCCCACCCTGCAGGAGGGTGGGCACGTCGATCTGACGCTCGACCCGACCGCCTCGGGCACCGGCATGGCCGTCTACTCGGTCAGCATCCGGGTGCGCGAGGGTGGCGTCGTCGAGGCGCTGGCCACCGGCAACGCGGGGCTGCCCGAGGGCTACCGGATGGACCGCTCGTCGATCGGCGAGCTGGTCGCGCTCGGCTGGTCGCCGCCGGGAGTGCTGCCCGGGTCCGGCGACTCGTTCGGCCTCAGCTCCACCCAGGACAAGTCCGGCTCGTTCGCCACCGTCATCGCGCGCACCCTGCGGGACGTCTACGGGGCGCCGCACCCGGCCTTCCTCGTCTACCTGGTGCACGACGAGAACGACGAGCCGATCGACTCCGCGCCGCTGGGGACCGCCCGGCACGAGCCCAGCATCGACGCCGAGCTGAGCCTCGACGACCTCGACGAGGACGGCACGCTGGCCGCGGCCCTGGCCGACGCCGCCGACGAGGTCGTGCCGCTCGACGAGCGGGTCCGCACGGTCGTGGCCACCATGTCGAAGACCACCGTCGACCAGTTGCAGTTCGACGCCGACGGCGACATCAGCATCCGGGCCGGTTCGGCCATGGTCTTCGTGCGGGTGCGCGACAACCCGCCGCTCGTCGACGTCTTCTCGCCGATCCTCACCGAGGTCGAGCCGACCGAGCTGCTCTACGTGAAGCTCTCCGAGCTGACCAACCGCATGCCGATCGGCCGCCTCTACTGCGCGCAGGACACGGTGTGGGCGTCCATCCCGGTCTTCGGGCGCAACTTCCAGGCCACCCACCTCATGCTGGCCGTGCAGGTCATGACCGGCCTGGCCGACGAGCTGGACGACCGGCTGCACGGCGAGTTCGGCGGCAAGCGCTTCTTCGGCGAGGGCGACAAGCCCGCCGTGCCGCCGAAAGAGCCGGCCACCGACGACCACCGCCCGGGAATGTACCTGTAGCCAGAGGGGTGAGCCGCCCGCCGGCCGACTTCTTGAGCGAGAGGGTGGGTCCCGCCCCGCCGGCCACGCGGGGCTGAAACCGCGACCGGTCGGGGCGGGCCCCGGCTCATGGCCGGGTCACTTCAGGGCGACCCAGGTGATCTTGTCCAAGGTGGACGCGTTCGAGGCGAGTAGGCCGGAGTCGGCCACCGACCAGAGCACGTCGCCGATGACCAGCGACCGGCGCACCGGGCCGTTCATGGTCAGCCGGTCCGCGGGCTTCAGCTGATCGCCGGTGACGTGCAGGGCCAGCGGCCCGTCGGATCGGGCGTCGCTGAGCGGGACGACCAGCAGCGACGTCGCCTCCCACCACAGCACCGCGTGCGGGTCGATCTCGGCCTCCGACATCGAACCGGGAACGACGTGCTGGTCGAGGCGGCGCGGTGCGGCCGGATCGCTCACGTCGAACAGCGAGATCTGGGTGCCGAGCGGCCGGCCCTCGGAGGTCGCCTCCTGGCCGATGCCGATCAGCCTGTTCTCGCCGGCCGGCTGAAGGTGCGCCGAATAGCCGTTGATCTTCAGTTCGCCGGTGAACCGGGGGTGGGCCGGGTCGGCCAGGTCGAGGCTGTAGAGCGGGTCGGTCTGGCGGAACGTGACCACATAGCCGCGAGCGCCGAGGAAGCGTACGGAATAAATCTGTTCGCCCTTGCCCAGACCGTCCACCGAGCCGACCTCGGCGAGTTTTCCGTTGCTCTCCTTCAGCACCCGCACCGCCGAGCTCTCGCTCGCCGGGTTGGTCGTAGCCACCCGCAGATGACCGTCCCATTCGGACATCGAGTACTGGTTGAGCAGCGTGCCGGGCACCTTTCCGGCCGCGACGTAAACGGGCTTGCCGGCCGGCGGCAGGGTGAAGCGGTAGATCTCGGTGTCGCGTTTCGGAACGGCGTCGGGAGCGACGTCGCCCGCGGAGGAGACCCTGCGCCGGAACGCCGGGCTCTCGTTGTTGGCGATGTAGAGGCTGCTCTCGGTGGCGTAAACGGCGTCACCGTCGGCGACGAGCGCAACCGGCGAGCCGTCACTGAGCGCGGTCGCGGCCAGGTCGAAGGTCAGCACCCGCAGCATCGAGGCGCCGGTGAACGTCTCGGGCTTGCTGACCTGCGAGCAGTCGAGCTTCCCGGTGGTGCGGGCCGAACCGGTCGTGATTTCCCAGGCCGGCACCCACGAGTCGATCTGCGGCCGGCTGCTCAGCACGACCCGGGCCACACTGCCGGTCTGCCGGGCGTCGACCAGCGAGCCGTCCCCGCGGTAGCGGCTGAGCAGCCGCGGCGTGCCGGTCAGATCGATCAGCAGCACCTCGGACCGGCCGCCGTCCGGCCTGGAGAAACGGGCCGAGTCCTTGAGGTACGAGGGTCCGCCGTCCGCGAGCACCAGCGCGTGATCACCGGAGAGCAGCAGCTTCGGCTCGCCGAACGACTCGATGCCGAGATCGAGGCGTCCGGTCTGCGTGCGGGTGGCGGGGTCGACGACCTTGAGGACACCGCCGGTGACGGTGACGATCCGCCGGCCGTCGGTCTTGACGATGTCGGGCTCGTCGGCGCCGGCCTCGTGCACGTTGGTGCCGGAGTAGGACTTCGCGGCCGGGACGCCGCCCCGCGCCTGTTCGGGCATCGCCCGCATGTCGTCGATGGCCACCGGCTCCCGGCCGTATTTCTTGGCCGCGGCCCGCAGCTCCTTCTCGAGCTGGGCGCAGGAGTCGAAAGCCACCAACGTCAAGGCAGGCCGGGCGGTGGAGGTGGAGGTGGAGGAGGGGGCCGGCGAGCCGGTGCACCCGGCCAGCGGGAGGACGGCCAGTGCGGCGAAGAGCCAGGATCGACGCGACATGTCCGATTGGACGCCGCCACCTACAGGACGGTTCCCAACGAGGCGGGAACCGGCGTCGGCGTCTCCACCAAGCGGGACAGCACGATCATGCTGCGGGTCGAGGTCACGAAGGGCTCCGCCCGCAGCTTCTCCAGCGCCTGCTCGAGGTGGCCGATGTCGGCCGCCCGCAGGTGCACCAGAGCGTCCGCCTCCCCCGAGACCGTGTAGGCCCCCACCACCTCGGGATGGCGCCGGGTGGCCACCGTGATCTGGGCCGGTGTGGTCCGCCCGGTGCAGAAAAGCTCGACGAACGCCTCGGTCGTCCACCCCACCGCCGACGGCTCGATCACCGTGGTGAATCCCTTGATCACCCCACTGGATCGAAGCCGGTCGACCCGTCGTTTCACCGCCGGGGCCGACAGTGAGACCTTGGCGCCGATCTCGGCGTACGACGATCGTGCGTCAGCCACCAGCAACGCAACGATTCGCTGGTCTACCGCGTCCATCTGCAACGATTCGCCTCCGATGAGCAAGATTTCACGCTGTTTCGTGCGCCTGAGCCTACCTACGCTCTAGGTCATGAACCACAGCGAGCGCCAGCCGCGGAATCGGACATATCTCATGTGTCCCCCGGAGCATTTCACGGTCGAGTACGCGATCAACCCCTGGATGGACACGACCGTCCCGGTCGACGCGGCGCTCGCGGTCAAACAGTGGTCGGTCCTGCGCGACACGCTCGGCGACCTCGGCCACACGGTGCACGTGCTCGACGCCGTGCCCGGCCTGCCCGACATGGTCTACGCGGCCAACGGCGCCTTCTCCGTCGACGGCGCCGTCTACGGCGCCCGCTTCCGCTTCCCGGAGCGCGCGGCCGAGGCGGACGCGCACGCCGCCTTCTACGGCGCCGGCGGCTGGCGTTTCGCCGGGCCGGCGCACATCAACGAGGGCGAGGGCGACTTCGCCTATCTGCCCGCCGCCTACGGCGGCCTGGTCCTGGCCGGCTACGGCTTCCGGACCGACCCCAGCGCGCACGCCGAGGCGCAGGAGGTGCTGGGCCGCCCGGTGCTCTCCCTGCGGCTGGTCGACCCGGCCTTCTACCACCTCGACACGGCGCTGGCCGCGCTTGACGACCGCACCATCGCGTACTACCCCGGCGCCTTCTCCGAGGGCTCGCAGCGCGTGCTGGCCCAGCTCTTCCCGGACGCGGTGATCGCCGACCGGGAGGACGCCGAGGCGTTCGGGCTGAACCTGGTCAGCGACGGCCGGCACGTGATCCTCAACACCGAGGCCATCGCGATGGGTGACCGGGTGCGTGCGGCCGGCTACCACCCCGTGCACGTCGACCTCTCCGAGCTCAAGCGTGGCGGCGGCAGTGTCAAATGTGCCGTGGCCGAGCTGAGGCCGTAGCGGTTGTTCGGAGCGGGTGCGGGAAGATGGACGGCATGACCGACGAGAACCGCACCATGGAGAAGCAGGAAGACGGCTCCGTGATCGTGGTCGGCCCCGACGGGCGCCCGCTGGGCACCATGGACGCCGACGGCAAGCTCGATCCCGAAGCGCCGGGCAACCTGATCGAGCAGCCCGCCAAGGTCATGCGGATCGGCAGCATGATCAAGCAGCTGCTCGAGGAGGTCCGGGCGGCGCCTCTCGACGAGGCGAGCCGGGGCCGGCTCCGTGAGATCCACCAGCGGTCGATCACCGAGCTCGAGGACGGCCTCGCGCCCGAGCTGCGCGAGGAGCTCGAGCGCCTCTCGCTGCCGTTCGAGGGCGACACCCCGCCCAGCGAGGCCGAGCTGCGCATCGCCCAGGCCCAGCTGGTCGGCTGGCTCGAGGGTCTCTTCCACGGCATCCAGGCCGCCCTGGTCGCCCAGCAGATGGCGGCCCGGCTCCAGCTCGAGCAGATGCGCGGCGGTGGCGGCGGCCGGCCGGCGCTGCCCATGGGCGCGCTGCCCGGCATGCCCACCCAGCAGGGCGAGGGCGGCCGAACGGGTCAGTACCTCTAGGAGCGATCAGAGGTCGTAAAGGTCGCGCAGATATTGCGCGACCCCGTCCTCGTCGTTGGTCAGGCCGACCTCGTCGGCCACCTCTTTCACCGCGGGGTGCGCGTTGCCCATCGCCACCCCGCGACCGGCCCAGGCCAGCAGCGGGATGTCGTTGGGCATGTCGCCGAACGCGACGACCTCCTCGGCCTTGATGCCCTCGTTCTCGCAGAGCCAGGCCAGGCCGGCGGCCTTGGTGACACCGGCCGCGGAGATCTCCACCAGCGCCGTCGACGACGAGTGGGTGGTCTCGGCGACGCCGCCCAGCGTGCGGCTGACCAGCTCGAGGAACTCGTCCGGCTGGTGCGCGGCCGAGCGGGCCAGCAGCTTCACGGCGGGCGCCGACGTAAGCTCCTCGGGGGTCGACAGCACCCGTACATGCGGATGGTTGTCGTTCTCCCAGCGCACCGGCCACGCCTCCTCGTACCAGAAGGCGCGGCCGTCCTCGACCTCGACCGCGAGCGCCACGTCGGGCACGGCCTCGCGCAGCTTGGCGCTGACGTCGAGCAGCAGGTCGACCGAGAGCGGGTCGGCCCGCAGGATCTCGTCGGTGTCGGCGTCGTAGACCACCGCGCCGTTGGCACAGACCGCCGGGACCGGCGCCTTCATCTGGTCGAAGAGCTGCCGCAGCCAGCGGACCGGCCGGCCGGTCACCACGACGAACGGCACGGGGAGGGCGTCGAGCACCTCGATGGTCCGCTTGCTCAGCGTTCCGTCGGTGCGGATGAGGGTTCCGTCGATATCCGAGGCGACCAGCTTGAAAGGCGACATCACCTCGACAGTAGCCGGTCGAGGTACGCCGCCACGCCGTCCTGATCATTGGTGAGAGTCACGTCATCGGCGACCGCGAGCAGCTCGGGGTGCGCGTTGCCGACCGCCACCCGGCCCCACCCGGCCCAGGCGAACATCGGCAGGTCGTTGGGCATGTCACCGAAGACCAGCACGTCGGCCGGATCGACACCGACGGCCTCGGCCACCACCGCGAGACCGGTGCCCTTGTCGACGTTCGCCGGGCAGATCTCCACGTAGTCGAGGCCGGCCTGGGTGACCGAAGCCACGTCGGCCGGAACGAGGCGGCGCGCCACCGCGAGGAGTTCGTCGACGTCGTACGCGAAAGAACGGGCGAAGGCTTTGATGACCTCGCCCGTGCAGCACTCGGCGCGGGTGCGCGGCTCGACGACGACGGGGTAGCGCCAGGTCGGGTCGTAGTCGCCCCACAGCGGCGAGTCGTCGTGCTCCAGCGCCTCCACCATGACCGACAGCGGACCGGTCTCGGCCTCGATGGCGGCCAGCACCTGGCCCAGCACCTCGCCGCGGAGCCGGGAGCGGAGCAGGTAGCTGGACTCGGCCTGGTCGAGGACCCAGCCGCCCTGCGCCATCACGAGGAAGTCGGCGTCGCGGATGTCGTTGCGGGTGAGGGAGGTCAGTCGCGGGCCGCGACCGGTGGCGCCCACGACCCGGATGCCGGCGGCCCGGACGCGATCGAGGACCTCATGGGTGTACGCGGACACGGTGTCGTCACTGCGAACCAGTGTGCCATCGAGATCGGTCGCGACCAGTTTGGGGAGTCCAGGCTTGACCATCGATTACCTCCGGGGTGTCGCAAACCCCCGCGGAGGGCGGAAGGAGAACGGTACACCCGCCGGACTACCAGCGGCTATGACTTCTGGTAGCCGGACGGTGTATTGACCGTTAGCGGGAAGGTTCCAACACGTCACGGCCCCCGAGGTAGGGCTGGAGGGCCTTGGGGACGCGCACCGAGCCGTCCGGCTGCTGGTGGTTCTCCAGGATCGGAATCAGCCAGCGGGTGGTCGCGAGCGTGCCGTTCAGCGTGGCCGCGGTCTGCGGCTTGCCGTCCGCGTCGCGGTAGCGGATGTTGAGCCGCCGGGCCTGGAAGGTCGTGCAGTTCGACGTCGAGGTGACCTCGCGGTAGCGGCCCTGCGACGGCACCCAGGCCTCGCAGTCGTACTTGCGCGAGGCGCTCGAGCCGAGGTCGCCGGCCGCCACGTCGATCACCCGGTAGGGGATCTCGACCTTGGCCAGCATCTCCTCCTCCATCGCGAGCAGGCGCAGGTGCTCCTCGGCGGCGTCCTCCGGCTTGCAGAAGGAGAACATCTCCACCTTGTCGAACTGGTGCACCCGCAGGATGCCGCGCACGTCCTTGCCGTACGACCCGGCCTCGCGCCGGTAGCAGGACGACCAGCCGGCGAACCGCTCCGGGCCGCTCTCGAGGTCGATGATCTCGTTTGAGTGATAGGCGGCCAGGGCCACCTCCGACGTGCCCACGAGGTAGAGGTCGTCGGCCTCGAGCCGGTAGATCTCGCTCGCGTGCGCGCCGAGGAAGCCGGTGCCCTCCATCGACTCCGGCTTGACCAGCGACGGCGTGATCGACGGGACGAAGCCGTGCTCCACCGCCTGGGCGATCGCCATCTGGAGCATGCCGAGCTGGAGCAGCGCGCCGACGCCGGTCAGGAAGTAGAACCGCGAGCCCGAGACCTTGGCCCCGCGCTCGGTGTCGATCGCCCGCAGCGCCTCGCCGATCTCGAGGTGGTCCTTGGGGTTGTCGATCTGGGGGATGTCGCCGACCTCGCGCAGCACGACGAAGTCGTCCTCGCCGCCGGCGGGCACGCCCTCCTGCACCACGTTCGGCACGGCCAGGTGGGCCTGGCGCAGCGCCTCGTCGGCCGCGCTCGTCTCGGCCTCGGCCGCCTTGACCTCGGCCGCCAGCTCCTTGGTGCGGGCGAGCAGGGCGGCCCGCTCGTCGCCGGAGGCCTTGGGCACCTGCTTGCTCAGCGATTTCTGCTCGGCCCGCATCGCCTCGAACCGCTGGGTGGCGGAGCGGCGGGCCTCGTCGGCGCGCAGCAGGTCGTCCACCAGCTCGGTGGACTCGCCGCGCACTCGCTGGCTGGCGCGGATCCGGTCGGGGTCGTCGCGAAGCAGACGCAGGTCAATCACGATTGACGAGCCTACCGGCGAGCAGGCCCGATCTTCATCCGGATATGCCGTCGGTGTAGGACGTGAACGGCTTGGCCGGTGCGACCGTCAGGTCGAGGGGAGCGTCGGGCTGCCTGTCGTCGGCGTCGGCCGGGCGGCGCCACGACCAGGGCTCGACCGAGGCCGGAGCCTCGTCGTCGTCCACCTTGTCCGGCTGCCCCAGGTAGCGTCCGGCCAGGTAGAGAGCGGCCACGGCCAGCGCCATGGCCACCAGCGCGCACCAGAGGCCACGCCCGTACGTCAGGGAGATCTGGTCGCCGTCGAGCGCGATCTCGTAGACCCGGTCGATCGCCCCGCTGCTGTCGCCGAGCTCGGCCGCGAGCGCGATGAGCAGGCCGAACGCCGTGCCGGCGGCGCTGAGGCCGGCCAGCCGGGCGTAGCGGCGACCGGCGGGCGGGCCGAACATGGTCAGCACCACGGCCGGGACCACGAGGAAGATGCCGATCAGATAGCCGGTGCCGAGCGCACCCAGGTCGCCGATGCGGGCCGCGACCGCGCGCTGGCCCACGTCGCCGCTGAGCACCTCGGCGTCGACAGTGGTGACCTGCCACTCGGAGAAGAGCGAGGCGAGGGCGGCGACGCCGGCCAGGGCCGCCAGCAACGGGACCACCCGCCGGTCGCCGGCCAGCTCACGAAGGGAGAAGCCGGACTGCCACCGCCGCTGCCGGACGGGCGGCTCCGGGCCGAACTCGACCACCGACTCGGCCGGGGCGACGCCGAGGTCGATCGGCTGCTGCTGCGCGGGCATGTGAACCATGATGACGGGTGCGCAGGTCCCACGGCCAGCGGCCGAACGATGGACTAGCGTTCTGGATATGCCTATTCGTACCGCAACCGCCCGCTGGCAGGGGAACCTCACCGAGGGTTCCGGCACGATCAAGACCGGCAAGGGTGGCATCCAGGGGAACTACTCGTTCAAGTCGCGCTTCGAGGAGGGCGAGGGGACGAACCCGGAGGAGCTGATCGGGGCCGCGCACTCCGGCTGCTTCTCGATGGCGTTCTCCAAGGCCCTCTCCGACGAGGGCTTCACGCCCAACTCGGTCGAGACGGTCGCCAAGGTGCACATGGACAAGACGGACGCCGGCTTCAGCGTCACCCGCATCGACCTCGAGACCGTGGGCGACGTCCCCGGCATCGACGACGCGGCCTTCCAGAAGATCGCCGTGGCGGCCAAGGAGGGTTGCCCGATCTCCCGGCTGCTCTCGCCCGGCGCCGAGATCACGCTCAGCGCCAAGCTGGCCTGATCTTCTTGATGGCAAGACCGGGGCGCTTGGTCGTACGGATGATCGGGCGCCCCGGGCACAATGGGTGGCGTGCCGGTCGAGATGAGTGCCGAACGTTTCGAGGAACTTGTCGGTGAGGCCCTCGACGAGGTGCCACCCGAGCTGATGCGCATGATGAACAACGTCGTGATCATGGTCGAGGACCTGCCGCCGGACGGCAGCGACGACCTGCTCGGCCTCTACGAGGGCACGGCGCTCACCGATCGCGGCTGGGACTACGCGGGCGTGCTGCCCGACCGGATCACCATCTTCCGCCTGCCGACGTTGAAGATCTGCGACTCCGAGACCGACGTGATCGACGAGGTCGCGATCACCGTGGTGCACGAGATCGCCCACCACTTCGGCATCGACGACCACCGCCTGCACGAGCTCGGCTGGGGATAGCTCCGCCCTCTTACGCTGGGTCCAAGGCCCCACAACAGGAGGACGTTCATGCGCAGTGAGCTTTTCTCGGCGGAGAACCTCGAGAAGGAGTCGGCCCAGCCCGGGCTGCGGCTGCAGAACTCGAAGCTGCTCAAGGCCGAGCTGAACGGCGAGTTCATGGCGCGGGTCGGCTCGATGGTCGCCTATCAGGGTCAGGTGCAGTTCGAGGCGCTCGGCTCGGGCGGCA
Organism: Paractinoplanes atraurantiacus; assembly: GCF_900215205.1. Taxonomy (GTDB): domain Bacteria; phylum Actinomycetota; class Actinomycetes; order Mycobacteriales; family Micromonosporaceae; genus Actinoplanes; species Actinoplanes atraurantiacus. The sequence goes on along the minus strand of NZ_OBDY01000019.1, from coordinate 108,690 downwards.
TCGGCAAGTTCCTCAAGCAGAAACTCACCGGTGAGGGCGTCCCGCTGATGCGGGTCAAGGGCCACGGAGACGTCTTCCTGGCCGAGCGGGCGGCCGACATCCACCTCATCGACCTCGACCCGGGCGACGCCCTGTCGATCAACGGCGCCAACGTGCTCGCCTTCGAGTCGTCCCTGCGCTACGACATCAAGATGGTCAGCGGCGCCGGCATGATGTCGAACGCGGGCCTGTTCAACTGCGTCTTCACCGGCCAGGGCCGGATCGCCGTCACCACGCACGGCACCCCGGTGGTGCTGACCATCGACCAGCCGACGTATGTCGACCCGCAGGCCGCGATCTGCTGGTCGGCGAACCTGCAGACCGGATATCACCGTGCCGAGCAGCTCGGCATGGGCACGCTGCTCGGCCGCTCGACCGGCGAGCGCTTCACGATGAGCTTCGCCGGTCAGGGCTTCGTCGTGGTCCAGCCCTCCGAGGAGCCGCCCGGCGGCATCGCCGGCCTGGGCGGCGGCAACCAGCAGCAGGGCGGCGGCGGCATCCTAGGCAACCTCTTCGATTAGGCGGTTTCGCCCGCCCTGACCTGGGCCAGCCAGGCCGCGGAGTCGGCGAAGTCGGCGTTGGCCAAGCCCGGTGGGGACGGGACCGGGGCCTCCTGGACCAGGCGGTGGCGGGGGTAGCTGCCCAGGAAGCGGACGTCGGCGCAGATGCGGCGCAGGCCTTGGAGGGCCTCGCCCAGCTGGGGCTCGGCGACGTGGCCGGTGCAATCCAGGAAGAAGACGTACGTGCCCAGCTGCTCGCCGGTCGGGCGGGACTCGATGCGGGAGAGGTTGATCCCGCGCACCGCCAGCTCGGTGAGCACCGCCAGCAGGGCACCGACCTGGTCGCGCCGGATCGAGACGGCCAGCGACGTGACATCGTCGCCGGTCGGCTCGGCCGGGCGGCCGGGGCGGGTGAGCAGCGCGAACCGGGTGACCGCGTCGGGGTGGTCGGCCACCTTGTCGGCCAGCACGGTCAGCTGGTTGCGGGACACGCCGATGGGGGCGCAGAGGGCGGCGTCGTGCTCGCCGGCGGCCGCGCTGATCGCGGCGGCGGCGTTGGAGAGCACGTCGACGATCACCGCGTCCGGCGCGTTGGCCCGCAGCCAGTTGCGGCACTGGGCCGAGGCCTGCGGGTGGGCGGCGATCGTCCGGATCGCGGCCAGCGGCGTGGGCTGCCGCGCGCCCAGCACGAACTCGACCGGCAGGACGACCTCCCGGGTGATCACCAGCGGGGCGCCGGTGACCAGCTCGTCCAGGGTGACCGGGACGGCGCCGCCGACCGAGTTCTCCAGCGGCACCAGCGCGGCGTCGGCCTCACCGGCGCGGACCGCCTCGAGCGCCTCGGGGACGCTGCGGGCGGGGGTGCGCAGGCCGCGCTCGGCCGCGGGGATCGTGCGCAGGGCGGCCTCGGTGAAGGTGCCCTCTGGGCCGAGGTAGACGAAGCGCGTGGGCGGCGTTCCGGGCATGACGGGAAGTCTAGGCCCGGCTCGCGCGCTCGGCGCGGCCGAGTAGCAGCAGGGTGGCGCGGCCCGGCCGAAGCCGCGCGGCCCAGCCGTGGCCGGGCGGGGCGCGTCAGAAGCCGCAGGCGAGCACGCGGATGCCGGGCGGCGCGCTGTTCTGCACCGGGTCGATGCACACCTCCGAGCCCGCGGCGACCAGGGTGAGCGTGGCCCCGGAGCCGGTGGCGACCACCATGAAGGGGTCCTCCTCGGCTCCGCTGAGCTCGAGGGCGGTGAAGGACCACGTGCCCGAGCAGCGCGGGCCGTCCTGCACGACCAAGGGCTTGTTCGCCATGCCCTGCTGCTTCTTGGCCAGGATGACGATCTCCGGACCGGTCGGCACGGTCGTGCACTTGGGCGCGTGCGAGGGCGTCGGGGTGGGTGACTTCTCGGTCGGCGCGGTCGTCGTCGGGACCGTGGCCGGCGGGAGGGTGGCCGGCGGGAGCGTGATCGTGGGATAGGTCGCCGTCGGATAAGCCGGGACGGTAATCGGCGGGGTGGTGACGGGCTGGGTCGCCGGCAGGGGCAGCGAGGGGTCCAGCGGGACGGGCGCGGCGCTGGCGGTCGCGTACGTCGGCGAGGTGGGTTGCGGCTGCGGCGGGGCGCCGCAGGCCGACAGGATCGCCAGGGGGAAGACGATCAAGGGGATGGAGCGTGTGCGGGGGAACACCCGGACATGCTAAGCCCGATCAATCAGGAAGCAATGCGATGACCGGCGGCGTGCAGGGTGTCCATGGCCTCGGTCAGGCGCACGGCCGGTACCAGCAGATAGTCGGTCGTGTAGGTGGAGAACGTCACGATGTTTACCCGGGCGTCGGCCAGCGGGCCGATGAGCGAGGCCAGGACGCCGGTCAGCGCGAGGTCGAGCGGCCCCACGACGCGCAGGCAGCGCCAGGCGGTGTCGGCCGTGGCGCCGTCCGGCACACGGTCGCTGGGGCAGATGATCGACAGCTCCTCCGGCGCCCAGCTCAGCGAGATCACACTCTTCTCGTCCGGCCCCTCACTCAGGGAAGCGGGAAGGGGTGAGCCGGCCGGAAGGCGGCACACCGCGTACTCCCCTGGTAGCAGGTCGAGATCGAGCATGAACGCAGACTACGTTTCGAGGTCATTTCTGCACATGCCCGCGAGGTGCGGTAAACACCACAGCGGCTAGTAGCGCACCGGGGAGAAGAACGTCAGGGACCCGGCCACGCGCTCGCTCTCGAACAGCGGCGTGGCGATCGCGTCGACCGTCAGCGGCGGCTCGCCCGGGCCCGGCACGACGCGCAGCAGACCCCGAGCCAGGCGCTCGCTGCGGACCGCGAGCAACGGCGGGATCTTGTCGGCGTCGGACTCCTCGAGCTCGCCCGCGCCGGCCGTGAAGTCGATCAGGTGCAGCACCCCGCCGAGGGGTTTGCCGATCACCTCCGGCGGCTTGCCCAGCCCGAGCAACTCCGCGGCCGAGGCCGAGAGGGCCTGGATCGTGGTGGAGTTGTCGATGATCAGGCACGGCTCGGCGGCGGCCGCGACGGTCGCCGTCCACCTCTCGAGACTGGGGACGAACTCGGCCTCGGACGGTGTGCGCGCCTGGGGGACGAACGCTCCGGAAAGTGAGAGTTCGACGTGCGCCACCCGGTCCTCCTCGCTCCTGCGGATCAACGGCGGCGCCGCGGCGCGACCGGTGACCCGGGCGCTCGCCGCGGCGATGAAGCCGTCGACATCAACCGCAAGGAACGTTACCGGCGAGCCGGACGCTTGTCAGCGGCCGTTTGTCCGTCGGCGTGCCAGCGATAGTCGCCGGCCGGCCGGTACGGAGCGTTGGCCCAGGTGGCCGGATGGTTGGCCACGGCCGAGAGCTTGCCCGCGGTGGCCGGCGAGATGCGGGCGCCGCCGGCGATCAGCAGGCGGTCGAGCTCCTTGTCGGTGGAGACCAGCACCTCCTTGGGGAGGCCGTGAACGCTGATCACGCCCGATCCGACGAAGGTGAGCACGGGGGTGACGGGCACGCTCAGGCCGACCGCGGCGGAGAGGGCCTTGCTCGCGCGGCGGGCCTCGCGGCGGGCCTCGGCCACGTACGCCGGGCGCTTGCCGTTGATCTGGACCACGTCGCCGGCGATGAGCACGCGGGCGCGGCCGTGGTCGGCGACGGTCACCGCGTAGACGCCGCCGGGGCCGATCGCCAGGAATCCGGCACGGTCGTCGGCCGGGTCGGGCTCGTAGTGGCCCAGGGCGTCGGTGCGCGGCCAGTCGACGATGTGCCACGCCGGACCGAGACGGTCCAGGCGGGTGAGAGCTCGGTTACCCGCGGCCTCGAGACGACGGGCGTCGCGCTCGGAGCGGCGGCGCTTGAAGTACTCGGTGGGCGACGGGCGGTTCGGTGCCTCCAGCGCTGCGGGCTGCGCGAGAGGGCGGTCGATGAGGCTGGTGGGCTTCGCGGGCAGAGCAGGGCGTGCTGGGAAGACAGTCACTTCGACCTCCGGCAAAAGGTCCTTCGGGCTCTCTTTTCACTACCGTAAGTGCTCGACCCCCTACGGAAGCAAGACACCAGGGCGGAAAGAAAGGGGAGTGAGTGGGGATGAATGCCGCATTCACGCATCGCGACTTCTTGCGGATGGTGCATCTTGGCGCCCGTTCCCCTGTTCGACTGGTTCTCGGACAAAGTTAGTCGGCGCGCCGGGTTCATGCACAGGTGTCTCATGATCTAGACCGAACGTCATCGAACAACCGCGAGGAGTGCTGGGAGATCGACTGCGGAGTACGGTCGGGTTGTGGCGCACTACGTCGACAGCGAGGTGGGCAGGCTCCGCACGGTGCTTCTGCACCGGCCCGGACCCGAATTGGCCCGATTGACCCCTAGGAATAACGATTCGCTGCTTTTCGATGCGATTCCGTGGGTCGGGCGGGCGCAGGAGGAGCACGACGCCTTCGCGGCCGCCCTGCGTGAACGCGGCGTGGAGGTGCTCTACCTCGGTGAGCTGCTGGCCGAGACGCTCGCCGTCGCCGAGGCCCGCGAGGAGCTGACCGCCGGGGTGCTGGCCGACCGCCGGCTCGGCGACACCCTCCGCGACAGCGTGGGACGGTATCTGGCCGACCAGGACCCGCGGCGCCTGGCCGACGTGCTGATGGCCGGGCTGGCCCACGAGGAGCTGAAACCGGGGCCGGGCGGCCTGGTCTACGAGCTCATGGACCGCCACGACTTCGTGATCGACCCGCTGCCCAACCTGCTGTTCACCCGCGACTCCTCGGTCTGGGTGCGTGAACACGTGGCGGTCACCAGCCTCGCGATGCCGGCCCGCAACCGGGAGACGACGCTCACCCAGGCGATCTACCGCTACCACCCGCGCTTCGCCGGGGCCGAGCTGCTCTACGACCCCGGGCTGGAGCACCTCGAGGGCGGCGACGTGCTGCTGCTGGCGCCGAACGTGCTCGCCATCGGTGTCGGCGAGCGCACCACCCCGGCCGGCGCCGAGCGGCTGGCCCGCCGGGTCTTCGCGGCCGGGCTCGCGCACACCATCCTGGCCGTGCCGATCGCCCAGGAGCGCGCCACCATGCACCTGGACACGGTCTGCACGATGGTCGACGTCGACGCCGTGGTCATGTATCCGAACATCGCCGACACCCTGCAGGCCTACACCGTGAAGGCGGACGCCGACGGCGAGCCGCGGGCGCGGGGGCCGAGGCCGTTCCTCGAGGCGGCGGCCGAGGCGATGGGAATCGACCGGTTGCGGATAATAGACACCGGTCTGGACCCCGTCACCGCCGAGCGCGAGCAGTGGGACGACGGCAACAACACCCTCGCCATCGGCCCTCGGCTCTGTGTGGCTTATGAGCGAAATGTCGAAACCAACGCCCAGCTGGAGCGGGCCGGCATCGAGGTCGTGCGGATCAGCGGCAGCGAGCTCGGCAGCGGCCGAGGCGGCCCTCGGTGCATGAGCTGCCCGATCGAGCGGGAGTCGCTCAGTTGAGGGCGGGAGTCGCTCGGCTAAGGGCGGGGATCGCGCGGCTGAAGGCGGGAGCCCTTCCGGCTAGGAGCAGGTGACGCGGGAGACAATCAGCTCGGGGACCGGGACCGGCCCGTCGACCAGGTCGGCCCGGTCGGGGAAGTCGAAGACGGCGATCTGGAGCTGCATCGGATACTGCGGGGCCTGGTCGACGCGCTTGACGACCTCGCCGTCGATCGTGAAGGCGAGTGACTCCCGGCGCCACTTCACGCCGTACGTGTGAAAGTCGGAAATGTCCAACGAATGCGTGACCGTTCCCCAGTCCTCGGTCAGGTTGGGATCGCGGAAGCGATGCAAGCCCATGCCGATCTCGTGCGGGGCGGTCCCGAAGACCTCCATCACGCAGATTTCGCCGGACAGCTCGGGGGCGGTCTCGACGCCGGCGAGCCAGAACGCGACCATCGACCACGGCGTGATGACGCCCCGCATGGTGATCTCGACGTCGCTGTAGAGGGGCGTGACGCCCCAGAACTCCCCCTGCTCCTCGCGGACCTCGAGCCCGTCGCGGAACGGCTGGCCGCCGACCGTGCTGCCGACCGACCCGGAGTAGTTGGCGCTCTGGATGCCGGAGACGCGCAGCGGCGTCTCATGAATGCCCTCGGCCCACAGCGGCTGGTCGGCGGGGATGCTCAGCCGAAGCTCCCCGCCGCCCACTTCATAGGTCGCCGCCGACCGCGTCCGAGAGCTCCAATGCGGCAAATACCACGGAACCCAGACAGAGCGGTCCAGCTCCGCAGAGGTGAACCGCTCGTCCAGCACGGTCAGCGCAAGGTCAGCTGGCGGCCGATCAAGCCCTGCTTGGCGCGGCGGGCGTCGGGGTCCAGCGGGCCCGTCTCGGCCAGGATGTCGGCGTAGCGCTTGGCGAAGTCGGCCAGCGGGGCCTCCCAGTCGGCACCCTCGCCCTCGCCCGGGATGTCCCAGACGGGCACGAGCAGGCCGTGGGCCCGGAACATGCCGGCGAACTTGGTGTTCTCGCCCAGCAGCAGGTCGCCGGAGGCCGAGAGGCGGGCCAGCGCGTCGAGCGCCTTGTCCTCCGCCTCGGGCAGTACCCAGCGGACGTGACCCTTGTCGGGGGCGACCCGGCACCAGTACGCCGCGTGGGCGCTCTGCAGGCGCACGGTCGGGTAGATCGAGGCGTTCGCCCGTTCGAGGGACGCCTTCACGTTCGGGTCCTCGGCCTGCTCGGCGTCGAGCCAGTACTCGAAGCCGTCGTGCATGGTGATCTCGAGCGGGCCGTCGACCAGCACGTCCTGCAGGCGCGGGCCCTCGCCGGGCAGGGCCGGCACCGACACCGTGTCGCCGGGCTCGGTGCGCAGCGCGCTCAGGATCGCCACCGCGAGGTCGCGGGAGACGTCACCGGACTGGACGTGCCGCTGGAGACCGATGAAGACCCGCCCGTCCTGGCGCGTCATCGCCGGCCAGGCCATCGGGAGGACCGTCGAGAGGGTGATCGGGCGGTCCCCGTACTCCTCGATGATCTCGGGCTTGAGGGTCAGCGGCGCGGACGCGGCCGGAACGAGCTCGCGCAACGCGATCCACTCCGGCTCGTCGGCCATGCCCTCGAACGGCCGGGCGACGAAGATGTCCCGCACCTTCTCGCGTTTGGGTGCGGACGACTGGCGTTGGTTGCGACGCTTGCTCACGGCGACACAGCCTAGGCGCTGAACCGCCCCGTGTCTTTTCAGGCTCGCGGGAGACGGACCTCGGCCGTGGTGCCGCCGCCCTCGCGGGGGCGCAGCGAGACCCAGCCGTGCTGCCGCTCGACGAGCCGGCGCACGAGGTAGAGCCCCAGGCCGGCGCCGGGGTGATGCTGCCGGTCGCCGGACTCGGCCTGCCAGTAGCGCTCGAAGGCCCGCTCGACGTGCTCGGGCTTGATGCCGGCGCCCCGATCGGAGACCCGGAAGCGCAGCGTCTCCTCGTCGGCGCCGGCGCACAGCTCGATCAGCGAGTCGGGTGGCGAATATTTGTCGGCGTTCGTGGTGAGCTCGGTCAAGATCGTCGCGATCGAGTCTTTTTCCCCGTACGCCTTCGGAAGCTCCGCCGGAAGGTTGCCGATCAGCATGCGCCGGCGCAGGTCGGCCGGCAGCTCCTCGACCGCGCCCCGCAGCGTCTCGGGCAGGTCGAACGGGCCGGCCGGCGAACCGCCGATCTCACCGTCGGCGCTGGCCGCGGAGAGCAGGCGGTCGACCAGCCGGGCCAGCTCGCCGGCCCGGGTGCCGATGATCCGGACCGCTTCCTGGCGCCCGTCCTCGCCGAGCGAGTCCCAGTGGTTGGTCAGCGTGTCCGCGTACCCCTTGATGACCGTGACCGGCGTCCGCAGCTCGTGGCTGGTGACGGCGACCCAGAGGTCGCGGGCGTCCTGGCGGGTGGAGCTGTGCACCGGCAGGCCCGCGCGGGCCGCGTAGAGCCGCCCCACGTGCGCGGCGAGCAGCTCCAGCACCGCGTGGTGCTCCGGGCCGGGCTCGCCGTCGCCATCGCCGAAATAGACGTGCAGGGAGCCGACGATGGCGTCGCCCACCTCGCAGCGGGCGCCGAGCATGCGGCGCACGTCGCCGCCCTCGACATGCTTGGCGAACTCGTCGTTGAGCGAGTCGAGCGGGATGAGCAGCGTGCGGCCGCCGCGCAGGCGGGAGTCGGCGCGGTCGACCCGGCGGCCGATGGCGGGCGCGCAGGCGCCGGTGGCCGCGATGATGCGGCCGTGGTCGGGCGCGTACTCGGCGAAGCCGGCCCCGCGGCCGCCCAGCGCCTCCTGGGCCAGCCGGACGACCTGGTGCAGCGTGGGCAGCCCGGTCTCGCCGGCGTTGATCCGGTCGAGGAGGGCGATCTGACCTCGTGTCAGCGCGCTGTAGTCGGGGCGGTCCGGCATGCTTGCGAGTTTGCCTCGCTTCCCTGTCTTTGGGCAGGGCCTCGGAGTGTCGTGCGTCACATTTCGGCGAGACGATCGAGAACGAAGCGCGGCCGGTCGGTGATCACGCCGTCCACTCGGTGCTCCAGCACCAGGTCGAGGTCGGCTTTCTCGTTCACGGTCCAGATGTACGCCTGATGCCCGGCGGCCCGGATGGCGGGGATCAGGCCCGGCCGGGCCCGTACGAGCCCGACGCCCGGCCCGGCGATGCGCGCGCCGAACGGCAGCCGGCCCCGGGTCACGCCGACGCCCGGCGGCAGCAGCTCGACGAGGTAGACCGTCGGGATCGTCGGCGCCTGGGCCCGGACGCGGCGCAGGGCCAGCGCCGCGAACGACATCACCGTCACCCGGACGGGGTCGTCGGGACGCTGCTCGGCCAGACCGTGCCGGCGCAGCATCTGCACGAGCCGCCGCTCGACCTCGGCGCCGTAGCGTGACGGGTGCTTGGTCTCGATGAGTAGCCGCACCTGCCGGCCGCTGTCACGCACCGCTTCCAGCAGCCGGTCGAGGGTGAGCAGCCGGGTCAGATCGGGCAGTGGCTCCTCGTCGACCGGATAACCGGGGTGCCACGAGCCGAAGTCGAGCGAGTCGAGCTCGGCGAGGGTCTTGGTGCTGACCAGGCCGCGGCCGTTGCTGGTGCGGCCCAGCCGCCGGTCGTGCACGCAGACCAGGTGGCCGTCGCGGGTCAGCCGGACGTCGCACTCGAGCCCGTCCACACCGTCCTTCAGCGCCTGGAGATAGGCCCCGAGGGTGTGCTCGGGCAGCGCGTCACCGCCGCCACGGTGCGCGAAGACCAAAGGACGGTAATTACTCACAGGACGCTGGGTGGCTGACCGTTCTCACTGACAACCTCGCGGCCGGAAGCCTCCCAGGACTTCATGCCGCCGTCGAGGTTGCGCACGTTGTCCCAGCCGTTGCCCATGAGGTACGACACGACCTGGCCGGAGCGGCCGCCGGAACGGCACACCACCACGACCTCGACATCGGTCGGCACCTCGGCCACGCGGGCCGGGATCTCCATCATCGGGACGTGGTGGGCGCCGGGCGCGTGGCCCGCCGCCCACTCGTCGGGTTCGCGAACATCGAGAAGGTACGCGCCGTCCTCGACTTCGACGGCGGTCACGCTGGGCACTTGGGGTCCGAACACGGCATTAAGCGTACGGGGGTCAGCCACCGGCGGTGGCGCTCGACCCCTTCAGGTTGGCCGACATCCACTCGCTCATCTTGTCGGCCGCGACCGCCTTGTAGAGCCCCAGCGCCTTTTCCCGGTCGGAGACGACGACGGACTGCCCGCCGATGGTGTCGGCGCCCTTGTTGGGGCTGGTGATGAAGGTGAGGTTGCTGCCGCGGACGCCGCGCAGCTCGGAGGCCATGTCGGTCAGCGAGAAGTCGTTGTCGACGGTGACGGCGGCCGTGACCGCCTTGAGGAACGAGTTGAGCTTGCCGGGGTTGGTGATCGTGCCGGAGCTCGTCGCCTTTTCCATCAGGGCCTTGAGGAACTCCTGCTGGTGCTGCATGCGGGCGAAGTCGCCACGGGCGAACTGCTTGCGCTGGCGCACCCAGTCGAGCGCCTGCTCGCCGTTCATGTGCATCATGCCCTTTTTGAACACCCGGTGCGGCTTGTGGATCGACGTGATGGTCTGCTCGACCTTGAGGTCGACGCCGCCGAGCGCGTCGGTGACCTCCTTGAAGCCGCCGAAGTCGATGGCCATGACGTGGTCGACCTTGACGTCGGTCATGCACTCCACGGTGTGCACGGCCCGGGGCAGGCCACCGAAGGCGAAGGCCGCATTGATCTTGGCGCGGCTGCCGTCGGAGCACTCGGCGTCGTTGCTCTTCGGGATCGTCACCCACAGGTCGCGGGGGATCGAGATGAGCTGGGCGCTTTTGTGGTCCTCGGGGACGTGCATGAGGATCAGCGTGTCGGCCCGCCACTTGCCGGCGCCGTCGTCCTTGGCGTCGGGGTCACGGGAGTCGCTGCCCACCAGAAGGATGTTCTGCGCGCCCTCGATCGCCTTGGCCGGGCGGTCGGTGGAGATGCCGGAGAAGGCGTCGGTGCGCTTGAGGTCCTTGTCGAGGCCGCGGGCATATCCGTAGAGGGAGATGCCGGCGATGACCGCGATGATCAGGAGCGCCAGGCCGGCCAGCAGGGCGATGCGCTTCCAGCGCGGCCGCGGGCGGTTGCCCCGGTAGGAGTTGCCACTGCCGCCGCCGGCGGGCGGGCGGCCACCGCCGCCACCGCTGTTGCCACGGGGCGGCCAGTCCTCTCCCGGCCCGGACGGACGTGACGGACGTGCCGTTGCCCGGCCCGCGGGCGGAACGGAGGCTCTTCCCGACTGATTGCCGTACGGAGAGGTGGGAGCAGACATGAAAGCAAGGTTACGGACCCCGCGCCCGTTCGCCTCGTCTTAACGGCCGACGCGGCACGAAGGGGGGAGAGGACGGCTCTCCCCCCTTCGTCTATTCGCAGGTCAGTGCGCGCCGTGTCCGGTAAGCGACCGGACCTCGAGCTCGGCGTACTTGTCGGCGTCGGACTCCTTGGAGATGACCGTGCCGATCCAGCCGGCCAGGAAGCCGGCCGGGATCGAGATGAGACCCGGGTTGGACAGCGGGAACCAGTGCCAGTCGTGGTCGGGGAACATGGCCGTCGGCGAGCCGGAGACGACCGGCGAGAAGAAGACCAGGCCCACGGCCACGATCAGGCCGCCGTAGATCGACCACATCGCGCCGGAGGTGTTGAACCGCTTCCAGAACAGGCTGTAGAGGATGGCCGGCAGGTTGGCCGAGGCGGCCACCGCGAAGGCCAGCGCCACCAGGAAGGCCACGTTCAGGCTCTGCGCGAAGATCGAGAGCGCGATCGCGACCGCGCCGATGACCAGGGCGGAGATGCGGGCGACCCGCACCTCGTCCCGCTCGGACGCCTGACCGCGCTTGATCACGTTGGCGTAGAAGTCGTGCGCGAGGCTCGACGACGAGGCCAGGGTCAGGCCGGCCACCACGGCGAGGATCGTGGCGAAGGCGACCGCCGCGATCACCGCCAGCAGGATCGCCCCGCCGGTGTCACCGCCGAAGTAGTCGATGCCGAGCGCCTGGGCCAGCTGCGGCGCGGCGGTGTTGCCGGCCTTGTCCTGGGCCGTGATGTTCTTGCCGCCCACCAGGGCCGCCGCGCCGAAGCCGAGGGCCAGGGTGAACAGGTAGAAGGTGCCGATGATGCCGATCGCCCAAAGCACGCTCTTGCGGGCGATCCGGCTGGTCGGCACCGTGTAGAACCGGGTCAGGATGTGCGGCAGGCCGGCCGTGCCGAGCACCAGCGCGATGCCGAGCGAGAGCAGGTCCATCTTGCTGTAGAAGGTGGCCGACGCGCTCGCCGTCTCGACGCCGTAGCGCAGGCCCGGCTCGAGGAAGGCGTCACCCTTGCCCGACTGGGCGGCGGCGTCGCCGAGCAGGTCCGACAGGTTGAACTTGTAGTGCGCGAGCACCAGGATCGTCATCAGCAGGGCGCCGGTCATCAGCATGAACGCCTTGACGATCTGGACGTACGTGGTGCCCTTCATGCCGCCCACGACGACGTAGACGATCATCAGAGCGCCGACCAGGATGATGGTGGCGACCTTGGCCGTGTCGGCGTCCATGCCGAGGAAGGTCGTACCCGGCTTGATGCCCAGCAGCAGCGACACGAGCGCGCCGGCGCCGACCATCTGGGCGATCAGGTAGAAGATCGACACGACGATGGTGGAGACGCTGGCCGCCGTACGGACCGGGCGCTGGCGCATCCGGAACGCCAGCACGTCGGCCATCGTGTAGCGGCCCGCGTTGCGCAGGTACTCGGCGACCAGCAGCAGCGCGACCAGCCAGGCGACCAGGAAGCCGATCGAGTAGAGGAAGCCGTCGTAGCCGTAGAGCGCGATCAGGCCGGCGATGCCCAGGAAGGACGCCGCCGACATGTAGTCGCCGCCGATCGCCATGCCGTTCTGGAAACCGGAGAACTGGCGGCCGCCGGCGTAGAAGTCGGTGGCGGTCTTGGTCTGCCGGCTGGCCCAGATCGTGATGCCCAGGGTGATCGCGACGAAGACCAGGAAGAGCGTGATGGTGAGACCGCGCGAGGAGGAGGCGGTGGCCTCGGCGGCGAGGAAGTGCGGTTCCATCAGGCCTCGGTCCCCTTCTTGTCGCCGCTCTCGATCTTCTCGCCGCTGTCGATCTCGTTGTAGATCTGCTCGGCCAGCGGGTCGATCTTCTGCGCCGCGTAGCGCGAGTAGTACCAGGCGATCAGGAACGTCGAGAGGAACTGGAGCAGGCCGAAGACCAGCGCCACGTTGATGTTGCCGACGAGCTTGGTGCTCATGAAACCGCGGGCATACGCGGAGAGCAGGACGTATAGGGCGTACCAGAGGAAGAACGCGGCCGTCATCGGGAAGACGAAGCTGCGGACGATGTGGCGCAGCCTTCCGAACTCCTCGGACTGCTGGACGGCCACGTACCTCTCGGCGGAGGTCGGAGGCACTTCGGTAGTCACCGGGTTTCACCACCTTCGGGTGGGGCGGACTTTCCGGCAACGTACGGAAGTTGCGGGCCGGTCACCGGCGGCCGGTCGGCCGTTGCGCCGAGTGGCCGTCTGACTGCGCCCAATGGAAGACGAAGGTCAGCGGGTTACAACTCCCGGTACCTCCCTCGATAGTGGATCAGCGGGCCGGCCGGGGAATCGACGGTGATCGTCTCGATCACGGCCTCGACCAGCAGCGCCCAGCCGCACTGGCGCGACGATGCGAGGCGGCAGCCGGCCCAGGTGCCGTGGCCGGCGGGCACCGGGCCGTAGTCGGTCTCGATCCATTCGTCGGCCGCGAAGAGGCCGCCGGGCGCGGGCATGAGGCCGGCGAACCGGTCGGCGACCTGCCGGTCGGCCGGGGCCAGCGGGATCACCGCGAACCGGCCGCTGGTCTCCACCGCGTCCCAGAAGTCGCTCTCGTCGTCGATCAGCCCGAGCACCCGGCCCGGATCACCGTCGGCGATCAGCGCCGACGAGACGGTCAGCCCGGCCGGGCCGGGCGTGGTCCAGAGGGTGACCGGGCTGGCCAGCCGGCCGCGCAGGCGCCGGACCGCGGACTTTTCCTCGTCCGGGGTGGCGAAGGGATCGGTCGAGTGAATCGTCACGCTGACCATTCTGGCTTTGCTTACAGAAGGTGCACGACTCTATCCGTCAACATTGATCAAGAACTATCTTCCTACGGGAGGAGGTCGCCCGTGCATCAGCAGGTGCAGTTGCACCCGGGAGAGGTGCTGCTCGTCGGCGCCGACGCGAGTGTGCAGTTCGAGGGGGCCCGGGCGCTCACCTTCCGGCTGATCCGGGTCGACACGCGCAGCACGTACGACGGCTGGCTCTGGCTCGAGGGTTACGTGCTCGGGCCGACCGGGGTGGCGCTGCAACGCCGCCGCATCTTCGTACGCCGTGAGGGTCTTCGTCCTGCTCTCTGAGAAGTTCCTGGATGTAACGTGTGCCAATGGATGAGGCGTTGCCTCGGCCCGGCGAGGTCATCTATGTGGGCGGGGCGGCCAGCGTCCAGTTCCAGGGCGAGCGGGCGCTCACCCTCCGGGTCATCCGCGTCGACCCCCGGCTGACCTACAACGGCTGGCTCTGGATCGACGGCTACGTGCTCGGGCCGACCGGCGAGGCGATCGAGCGGCGGGTGATCTTCGTACGGCAGGACGGCCTGGTCAAGCGGCGCTGACTCACCGGCCGGCGGTGACCGCGGCCAGCACCTCGGGCATGCGTCTGTCCAACGTGTCTCCGGCCAGGCCGGAGCCGATCAGATAGGCGGCGCAGCCGTAGGCGACGCCGGCCGGCAGGCCGATCCACAGCCAGACGTCGCCGAGGAAGAAGCCGACGACCAGCAGCGGCGCCGACACCACCACGGTGCCGGCCATCGCGCCCAGCGTGAGCAGGCCTTTCGCCACCCCGCCGCCCGAGGAGACCGCGAACGGGCTGGTCGTCTCGGGCAGCGAGTACGCGGCGAGGACCGAGATCGGCAGCACCACGCCCAGCCCCACCCCGTACGCCGCGACGAGCCCGCCGAACTGCGCGGCGATCGACTCGGGCCGCCCGCCCACCAGGGCCACCACGACCGCGACGACCACCAGCAGCGGCACCGTGAACAGGGCGTGCGCCGCGGCCCGCGAGTGGATCTCGGTGCGGCCGGGCACGCCCGCGGTCATGTTGGCCGCGTACGCGCTGCCCTCGTAGCCGAACTGGTTGGCCAGCGCGATCGCGGCCAGCGCGCCCACGAACAGGGTCATCGGGCCCGGCGACCCGCCGCTCATCGAGATCGAGACCGGCAGGAAGAGCCCGACCACGGTGAAGGTGATCAGCGAGGCGCGCCGCCGGGTCTCCCGCAGCCAATAGCGGACCTCGCGGCCGACCAGCGCCCCGAACCGAGTGGCGGGCAGGCGGCCGAACAACAGGCGGCCGACCGGCGATCTCGTGTCGGTGGCCGCGCCGCCGCGCCCGCTGCCGGCGGTGCCGAGCATGGCCTTTTCCAGTGTCGCGCCCCACCACCACAGCAGTCCGGCGATGGCGGCGATGACGATCAGGAGCTTCAGTGGTACGGCCCAGGGCCGCCCCGCCGCGACGTCGAGGCCGACCGTCCACGGCGCGCCCAGCGGCGTCCACCCGGCGATGTCGGCCACCGTGCCGAACGCCGCCCAGTCGGCCCGCTCCAGCCCGGCCAGCACGGCCAGTTGCAGCGGCCCGAGCAGCGCGGCCGTCACGGCGAGCAGGATCACCGCCAGGTCGCGCGAGCGGCGCGACCGCAGCCCGGTGGCGAACGCGCTGGTCACGGCCCGGCTCACGGCCACGCAGAGCAACAGGCCGGCAACGATCCCGGCGACCTGGGCCAGGGCGGCGGCGGCCCCGCCGAGCTGTCCGGCCGTGTTGACCGTCCCGGCCGTCGCGACCAGCGTCGCCACCGCCGGCAGCCCGACCAGCGCGGCCACGAACAGGCCGGTGATCAGGGTGCGGCGGCGCAGCGGGAAGAGCGCGAAGCGGGCCGGGTCGAGCGACTCGTCCACGCCGAAGAAGACCAGCGGCAGCACCACCCAGCCCAGCACCAGCGCCGACCCGCCGAGCGGGAGCAGGGTGGCGGCGGCCTGCTCGTCGCCGAGCACGCCGGGCACGGCGAAGATCGCGTAGCCGGCGACCGCGAAGATGCCGGACAGCAGCACGCCGCTCACGAACAGCGCCACGCGGCCCGGCCGGCCGCGGAGCCCGTTGGCGATGAGCCGAAGCTTGAGCCGCACGAACGGCATCGGCGAGCCGCCGGGCACCCGCGCCGGCGACGCCGAGGTCAGAGCCACGCCAGCTCCGACCCGGTGCCGACCCGGGCGCCGACGACCTGGACGAAGACCTCCTCCAGGGAGCGGTCGCCGCGCACGGCGTCGAGCGTGCCGTGCATCCGCAGAACGCCGTCGGACAGGATGGCGACGTGCGAGCAGAGCCGCTCGACGACCTCCATGACGTGGCTCGAGAAGATCACCGTGCCGCCGCCGGCCACGTACCGCTGAAGGATGTCCCTGATCCTCGCGGCCGAGACCGGGTCGACGGCCTCGAACGGCTCGTCGAGCACCAGCAGGCGCGGGGCGTGCAGCAGCGCGCAGGCCAGGCCGATCTTCTTGCGCATGCCGGCCGAGTAGTCGACCACCATCGTCTTGTTGGTGGTGCCGAGCTCGAGCACGTCGAGCAGCTCGCGGGCGCGCTGGTCGACGGTCGCGGCGTCCATGCCGCGCAGCAGGCCGTGATAGGCGAGGAGCTCGGCACCGGTGAGCCGGTCGAAAAGGCGTACCCCGTCGGGAAGGACACCGAGGCGGGCCTTCGCCGCGACCGGGTCGGCCCAGACGTCGTACCCCAGAAGGAAAGCCTGACCCGCGTCGGGCCGTAAGAGACCGACGGCCATGGAGAGGGTCGTGGTTTTGCCGGCGCCGTTGGGACCGAGCAGGCCGTAGAACGAGCCGGCCGGGACGTCGAGGCTGACGCCGGAGACGGCCAGCTTGGTGTCGAAGTGTTTGACCAGTCCGCGCAGCGACATCGCGGGCGGCGGTGCTTCTGAAGGAAGTTCTTCCCCTGATCGTTGCGCCGGCACGGTCATGATTTCGAAGTTAGCAGGTCACGACACCCGCAACGACTCCGGCGCGTGGAGGCGGAGCATGGTCGCGCCGACGTCCGGAGGCACCCGGCGGCCGGTCAGCAGCGACCCGGTGACCATGACGAAGAAGGCCAGCGGCACGGTCCACGCGGCCGGCTCGCCGATGAACTCGGCGAACCATCCGTGCAGCGGCGGGCCGAGCACGGTGATCAGGACGGCCGCCATCGATGCGCCGCCGCCGATCAGGATGCCGGCGATCGCGCCGACGTCGGTCAGCCGGCGCCACCAGATGCCGAGCACGAGCAGCGGGCAGAAGCTCGACGCGGCGACGGCGAAGGCCAAGCCCACCACCCGCGAGACGTCCATGTTGGAGGCGTAGATCGACAGCAGGATGGGCACGACGGCCGCGAGCACCGTGGCCAGGCGGAAGTCGCGGACCGAGCCGGCCCGGCCGCCGTGCAGCACGTCGGTGAAGACCACGCCGGCCACGCTGGTCAGCAGGCCGGAGGAGGTGGAGAGGAAGGCGGCGAGGGCGCCCGCGGTGACCAGCGCGGCCAGCAGCCGGCCGAGGTGACCGCCGCCGAGCGCGGCCTCGGGGAGCAGGAGGACGACCGCGTCGGTGCGGCCCGTCATGAGCAGTTGTGGGGTGTAGATGCGCCCCAGAACACCGTACAAAGTCGGCAATAAATAGAAGAGCCCCACGAGACCCAGCACGACCAGGGTGGTGCGCCGGGCGGAAGCGCCGTCGGGGTTCGTATAGAAGCGCACGAGCACGTGAGGGAGGCCCATCGTGCCGAGGAAGGTGGCCAGGATGAGCGAGTATGTGGCGAAAAGGGTGCTGTTGCCGCTGGGCTGAAGCCAGTCCGTTCCGAAGGTGCTGTCCACGGTGCTGACGGGCGGGACCTCGTCGCCCGCTTCATAGCTTAAGATTTGTCCCTTTTGTACGGGTGTGCCGGCGATGATCGCGTCCTGTTCCACAGTGACCGTGGTCGCGGTGGGAAAGACCGTGGGTGTGACCGCCGGACGGCCGTCCGACTGCCACTGGAGCACCAGGAAGATCACGGGGACGGCCAGGGCGGTCAGCTTCAGCCAGTACTGAAAGGCCTGCACGAAGGTGATCGCGCGCATGCCGCCGAGCGCCACATTGGCGGTCACCACCACGCCGACCAGCAGGGCGCCCCAGACGTACGAGCCGCCGGTGACCGTGGTGAAAGTCAGGCCAGCGCCCTGCAACTGCGGCACCAGGTAGAGGCAGCCGATGAAGACGACGAAGATGCTGGCCAGCCGGCGCAGGGTCAACGAGCCGAGCCGCACCTGGCAGAAGTCGGGCAGGGTGAACGCGCCCGAGCGCCGCAGCGGCGCGGCCACGAACAGCAGCAGGGCCAGATAGCCCGCGGCGAAACCGACCGGGTACCAGAGCACGTCCACGCCGTAGCGCAGGACCAGGCCGGCGACGCCCAGGAAGGACGCCGCCGACAGGTATTCGCCGCTGATCGCGGCCGCGTTCCAGGCTGGGCTGACCGAGCGCGAGGCGACCAGGAAATCCGAGGTCGTGCGGGCGAAGCGCAGGCCGTACACGCCGATGCCGACGGTCACCAGCACCACGACCACCAGGCCGGGCACGACGTACGGGTTCACCGCTCGGGCCTGCGGATCACGGCGATGAAGTCCTGCTCGTTGCGCTCGGCCCAGCGCACGTAGGCCCAGCCCACGACCAGCAGGAACGGGAAGGCGGCGACACCGAGCAGCAACCACGGCAGGTAGATGCCGAAGATCTTGAACTCGGCCACCCCGGGCGCGGCCACGAACAGCAGCGGCAGCGCGCCGAGGGCGATCACGACGACCAGCGCGAGCCGCAGAGCCAGCGCCAGCTGGGCCCGCATCAGGCCCTTGACCAGGGCCTCACCCACGGGAGTCTGTTCCGCGAGGTCCGTGCGGGTCAGGTCGGCGGGGCGGCTGCGGGCCGCGACTTCCCCGAGCACGACCCTCGTACGCCGGGGGGTCTCGTCATCGGGGGCCATGCCGGGAGTCTGGCCGCCCCGGACAGGATGTCAAGACCCGCATCGGGCATTCGGGTCGATCAACTGCTGGGCCCGCTCCCGGCCCCAGTTCCAGCTGCGCCAGTCACCGGTGCTTTCCACAAGACAGTTCGCGCGGACGCCGGGCACGTCGAGGAGGGCCGGCACGGCGTCGGGCGAGAGGTTCTGGAGATAGACGAAGTCGATCTCGCGGCCGTTCGCCGGGTGGATGTTGCGCTCGGCGATCAGCGCGTCCGGGTTGGCGGCGGCCAGGCCGAGCAGGGCGAGAACTCCGGCGGCGATCGCCACTCGGGGCAGCCAGGATCCATTTATCCGTACGCCGGCGAGCAGCACCAGGAGCAGGGTGAAGACGACCCAGAGCTCGCAGCAGAAGACCAGCAGGCGCAGGCGGGTCAGGCCGTACTCGTCGGTGTAGATGGTCATCCGGTTCAGGGCGGTCGCGGCGATGACCAGGGTGAGCGTGGTCAGCGTGCCGAGGATGACGCGGATCAGGAGGCGGTCGGCGGGCTCGTCGCGGGGCGCCCAGCGGGCGGCGCCGGCCAGGACGACAAGGGTCAGGGCGGTGACGGCGCTGAGCTGGAAGAAGCCGTGGCGGGCGGCGTTCGCGTACTCGGCGACCTGGAAATTGCCGGCGAACAGGACCACGGCCTGCACGCCGACGAAGGCGCCGAAGAGCATGGTGAGCAGGGTCAGCGGGATCGCCCACTCCCAGCGGTGCACCTTGCGGGTCGCCGCGGTGTCCAGGCTGGACAGATCGGGCGGAGCGGTGGCCAGCAGGGCGGCCCCACCGACGATCATGGTGGCCAGGCCGCCGATGAAGATCCAGCGGAAGAGGGATCCGCTGGTGAGGTCGGGCATGACCGCCTCGATGGCCTGGGAGAAGTAGAGGTCGGCGGAGGCCAGGAGGGCGCCGAACGCGGCGAGCAGCACGATCGAGACGGTGGCGGTGGCGGCGATCCGCACGCTGATGCCCTTGCTGAGACCTCTTCGCAGCCAGGGAAGGGCGCGGAAGGACGCGATCAACGGAATGGTGTACGCGGCGAAGATGCTCCGCATCGAACGGCCGCCGGCCAGGGCGAGGGCGGCGGTCAGCGTCGCGGTGACCAGGCAGAGGGCGAAGAGCCAGCCCGCCGCGCGCAAGGTGCTGACCGCGAGCAGCGCGACGGTGGCAGCCGTCCAGGCGATGCGCTCCGGGTTCACCACTCTTGTCGACATATCCGAAATGGGCGCTATATTACCGATCGGCATTGGTCGGGATGGCGCGATCCGGGCCACGGTCACGGCCGCGACCGCGACCAACGTGCTGATCAGCCAGCCCACGCCGGGCTCGCCCAGCGGGAGGCTGAAGGCGGTGACAGCGGCGGCGGCCATCACGGCTGCTGTCGTGGCGCCGCTCGCCGGGAGGCCGGGTCCCGGCCATTGCCGCCACCAGGGTGCGGCGGAGGGCCAAGGCCCGTGAAGAGGCCGTGTTCTCCAGTCCGGTGCGTTCGTGGTGAGGGACAAGGCTCTACCTCCGTCAGGGCAGCATCGATCGGCCCGGCTTCTCGGCGGGCTTTGTCGGTCTTGCTTTTGCTTAAAGCGGCAAGGTCACCTGGATGTGGCAGCCGGGGCGGCCGCGCTCGGGGTCGACCACGGCGATCGTGCCGCGGTGCATCTGGACCACCCAGCGGGCGATGGCCAGGCCGAGGCCGGTGCCGCCGCCGGCCGGGCGCTCGCCGCGGGTGAAGCGCTCGAAGACCCGGTCGCGTTCGTTCGGCGGGATGCCCTCGCCCTCGTCGGCGACCGAGACGAGCAGGTGCTCGCCGCGGCGCTCGGCGCGCACCTCGACGGTGCCGCCGGGCGGGCTGTGCCGGGCCGCGTTGTCGACCAGGTTGGCGAAGACCTGGTGCAGCCGCTGCCGGTCGCCCGGCACGACGATCTCGGGCGACGTGACCTTGAAGAGCACGTCACGGCCGGCGCCGGCCGCGTTCACCTCGGCCTCGCGCACCACGTCGCGCAGGAAATCCGGCACGTCGATCGGGTGGCTGGCCAGCGGTGTCACCCCGGCGTCGACCCGGGACAGGTCGAGCAGCTCGGTGACCAGGCGGCCGAGGCGCTCGGTCTGGGCGAGCGCGGTCTGCATCATCGCCGGGTCGGCCTCGGCCACCCCGTCGACGATGTTCTCCAACAGCCCCTGGAGGGCCGTGATGGGCGTACGCAATTCATGCGAGACGTTCGCGATCAGCTCTCGCCGCTGGCGATCGGCCGCGCCCAGGTCGGCCGCCATCTGGTTGAAGGCGACCGCGAGCTCGCCGACCTCGTCGGCCGAGGTGGCGCGGACCCGGCGGTCGTAGTCGCCCTGTGCCATGGCCCGGACGGCCGCGGTCATCTCGCGCAGCGGCGAGGTCATGCCGCGGGCCAGGAACTGGACGATCGTCACGCCGATGACCGTGGCCGTGACGCCGGTCCAGATCGGGAACCAGCCCAGCCACAGGTAGAACCAGACGAGCCCGCTGAAGCCACCGGCGAACAGCACCATGATGATCTTCATCTTGATCGACCGCACCGGGTCGAGCGGGCGCGGCAGTTTCACTTTCACTTCTCCACCTCTAAGGCGTAGCCCACGCCGTGGACCGTGCGGATGAGGTCGGAGCCCAGCTTGCGGCGCAGGCCCTTGATGTGGCTGTCGACCGTCCTCGTGCCGGAGGCGTCGGCCCAGCCCCAGACGTCGGCGAGCAGGCGCTCGCGGGGAAGGACCGTGCGCGGGTGCGCGGCCAGATGCACCAGCAGGTCGAACTCGGTCGGGGTCAGGTGTGCCTCGACGCCGGCCCGGGTCACCCGCCGCTCGGCCTGGTTGATCTCGAGGTCGCCGAACCGGAGCGGTGCCGGTTTCTCGCTTTTCGTTTTGGTGGCTCGCCGCAGGAGAGCGTGGACCCGGGCGGCCAGCTCGCGCATCGAGAACGGCTTGACCATGTAGTCGTCGGCGCCGACGGCGAGACCCACCAGCAGGTCGGTCTCGTCGTCGCGGGCGGTCAGCATGAGGATCGGCACCGGGCGCTCGGCCTGGATGCGGCGGCACACCTCGAGACCGTCGAAGCCCGGCAGCATCACGTCGAGCACGATGGCGTCGGGCGGCGTCCGCCGGGCGGCTTCCACCGCGGACGGGCCGTCGCCGGCCACCTCGACCGTGAAGCCCTCGGCCCGCAGCCGCGCCGCGACCGCCTCGGCGATCGTTTTTTCGTCCTCGACGACCAGGACCCGTCGCTCCGTCTCCACGGCCCCCACCCTTTCCTCGCCGTCGCGGCCGGTGTGCCCCCGTGACGCACCGGCTTTCCTCGTTGTGGCGGCCGGTGTGCCCCCGTGGCTCACCGGCTTCCTTCGACGGCGGTGAGCCTATTGATCACCCGTGCAGGCCGGGCGCTGAGGTTGTGAACAACCTGTGGAGATCAGAGTAGGCGCGGACACTTTCCCGGGTTCCAGCGTTTCCCCCATAACCGTATATAAACGGTAAAGGGGGAACAGTTGGACATCATCGATCCGTTGGTCGGCGCGCTCGTCGCGCAGGTCATCAACTGGATGGTGGCGGAACTGCCCGGACTGCGCATCCGCCACTTCGACCTCCGCATCACCTGGCGGTCCAGCCGGCCTTCCGGGGACGACGAGCCGTGACGACCTTCGACGCCTTCTACCGGGACCAGTTCCGGTGGCTCTTCGTCCGGATGAGGGCTTGCGGGCTCGGCGAACAGGACGCCGGGGACGTCGCCCAGGAGGCCATGCTGCGGTTGTACCGGCAATGGTCCGAACTGGACCGATCGTCGGAGCCGGCCTTGAAGGCGTACGTGCTGACCACGGCGAAGAGGATCCACATCGACCGGGCCCGCCAGGCCGTACGGCAGCGAACCGGCCTCACCCGCATGGCGCCGCTGGTGCGCGTGGCGGAGGACGACGCGTACGGCGGAACGGAGGCGCTCGACGTCCTGCGCGTCCTGGACGGCCCGTCGCGCGAGGTGATGTCGCTGCTCTACGACGGCCTGCGCATCGGGGAGATCGCCTCGCTGCTCGGGCGCAACCCCTCGACCGTCCGGTCACAGCTGCAGAAAGCCCGCGAAACCCTGCGGCCCTTGCTGGCCCGTCAAAAGGAGTTGGATCATGGTCGATGAGGTGCTGACGCCCGAGGAGCGCGCCCTGTTCTCCCGGGCCGAGGCGGAGGCCCTCACCGGCCTGTCTTTCGACTTCGAGGCAGGCTTGGCCGACGTGAAAAGGCGCGCGCCGGCCGGAATCCCGCGCCAGCGCACAGGATCGTCGGTAAGAGCCCGCATCAGCGTGGTGGCGGCGGTCGTGATGACGGCTTTCGGGGTGACTTACGGCTTCCAGCAGGCAACGACGGGCGCCCTGGTGTTTTCCGGCCCCTTGCCGCCGTCGCGGTCGTCTCCCCAGGCATCTGCGCTCTCCACCCCGCCGCCCTCCAGTCCGTCCGGGCCTTCCTCCATCGCGTCGGCTGCCGTGTACCCCGGCGGCCCCACGGCTCGGCCGGCCTCCCCGCCGGTCGGCCCGCCTTCACTGACCGGCCCTGTCGGCTCGCCCTTCGCGGGCGGTCCTCTGGGTTTGCCCTCTACGGGCGGCTCTGCGGGTTCGCCGTCCGTGGGCGGTCCTGAAGGTTCGCCGTCCGCGGGCGGGTCTGCGGGTTCGCCGTCCGTGGGCGGTCCTGGGGGTTCACCCACCGCCGGTGGCCCTGCCGGCTCGCCTTCTGGGGCCGGCCCCTCCCGGCCCGCGCCGACCTCGCCGGCGCCGTCCGGATCGCCGTTCCCTTCCACGGCGGGCACGGCGACGTACCGGCTGCGTTATCCGGCGACCCTGGTCACCGTGCCGATCAGCGGCGCCGCCCCGCAGAGCCTGGCCCTCGACGAGCCGAAAATCGTCAACGACGGCCCGGTGCGCATCTCGGCGTCCCCCGGCACCGGCGACTCGGTCCTGGCCAGCAGCGGCGGCGTGCTGGCGGCAATGATCCCCACCGCCGACGCGACCCCCGGCGACTGCGCCCAGGCGATCCAGCAGACGCCGGACTCCCAGCTGCCCCTGCGCGAGGACCGCACGTACTGCCTCATGACCGCAGACTCCGATCCCCAGCAGACCTTGGTCCGCCTTAACGTCGAGCAGCCGCACCAGGAGGGGCAGCTCTTGCTGCGGATCAAAGCCTGGGACGCCACGCCGTAATTCACGCGTGCTGAAACCGGCAACATCACGAGCGTTCAGACGGAGTCGAGCAGGTCGGGTTCTGCGTCTTCTTCAAGGGCCCACGCTAGTACGGGGTTTTCGACACCGGCTTGATCTAGTGCGATTTCGGCGGCTGTGCGCAGTCGTGCGAGTGAGATGTTCCGCTCCCAGGGCTTGAGAGTTTCTTTGCGAAGGGCGGCGTAGTAGGGGGTGAGTGTTGAGCCGGCGAGAGCCCACCGTTCCGCGGTAGCTGGGCCGAGTTTTGGTAGCCGTTCCTGGAAGACCGCCTCGATGCGCGGTCGGGAGGCCGGGGTGATGAGAGTCAGGTCATGGAGGGCGAGCTCGGTTCTGATCTCGTCGAGTAGCCGTGTCTCTGTCTTCGGGGGAAGGGTCAGAAACTGGCGGCGTGTCTCGGCGACGTGGAAGCCGAGGTCCTTGGCCATCCAGAACAGGCGATCATGCGCGCGGCGGCAGACCAACAGCGGGATGACGGGCAACTGTACGTTCGCGTTTCGCACCACGGCAGCCTTGTGGAGAAGCTGATGAACTTCAGCATGGCGTGGGTACAGCGTGAGCCGCCGGTTCTTGACCTCGATGAGGACTGCGTGTGTCTGTCGGGGAAGGGCGGTGATGGGGTCAATCGTGGAAAGCCAGGCACCCGAGTCGAGGGCTCCCTGTAGGGCTGTAGCGCCGACCTTCTTCACTTCGCCGAAGAGTTGGTTGATGTTGATGGAGGTGTAACCGAACTTGAGTGCGTCGCCGAGGGACTCTCGGACGACGGTCTCACCAGCGGTCCCGAACTGGGCTGAATAGTTGAGGTACCGGGTGTAAAGTATCGCCTTACGCCGGATCGCCATCTCGATGGCGGTTTTTCGGCCTCGGCCCGTGTCAGGCGGTATGTAAAGGTCGGCGCCGCGGCCGGCCTTCGTGGGATGAGCCACCTTGGCGATCGTGCCCGAGCTGAGCAGGTTGTTGAGGCCTTCTTGGATGATGTGGGGAAGAGGAGAAGTGGTCGTGGCGAATCGGCGGCACGCCGATCTCCCATAGCCGGGCCTCGAGTTCGGCGTGCGGTGCTGCCAGTTGCGTCTCGACGACCTCGGCGAGGTGCCTCTCGGCGAGTGCGACCCAGCCGGATCGGTCGAGTCCGCTAGGCCCACCCCGCCCGTGTTGAGCTGGCATCTTCTGTTTTCCCCCGCGTCGGTGCCCTAATACAGAGATGGCTCTGGTTCGCCCCGCGCACCTCCGCCAATGGCTGCTGACCCTTTGGCGGGCGTCAACATAAAGCGATGGTTGGCTATGGAGTCGCACAGTTTGGGCGACGGGGTGTCGGCCGTGGCCGGTACGGGCGCTCGTCTGAGTCACTGTGCGGAGGGCAGAGCTATCCGCCAGGGCCTGTGGATAACCCTGTGGACAAGGGTGTGGGGCTGTGGATAACTGTGTGGATTGGGTGGGGAGCGGGGTGTGGTCAGCGCTGCCAGTCGTGCTTGGCGGCTCGGATCAGGCGGTCTTTCAGCTCTCGGGTGTGGCGGCGGCTTACCGGGAGCTCTACGCCGTCGACGTTCACCACGTAGCCGGAAGGGGTCAGGCGTAGCTCGGCTATCAGGCGGATCTGCACCAGGAAGGATCTGTGGATGCGGACGAAGCCGGCGTCGGCCCAGCGCTCGGCCAAGGTGGCCAGGGAGACGCGGACCAGGTGGGAGGCGTCTGACGTGTGCAGGCGGGCGTAGTCGCCCTGTGCCTCGACCCAGCGGACCGAGCTTCTCGGCAGCATGCGGGTGGTGCCGGCCAGCTCGACGGGGATGGCGGGCTCGTCGGCGGGCTGGGTGGGTGCGGCGGCGGGGACGGTGCGCAGGCCGGCCACGCGGCGGAGGGACTCGCCCAGGCGTTCGGCCCGTACGGGCTTGCGGACGTAGTCGGTGACGCCCAGGTCGAAGGCGTCGACGGCGCCGTCGTCGTACGCGGTGACGAAGACGATCGCGGGTGGGCGGGCGAAGCGGCGCAGGATGCGGGCCAGCTCCATGCCGTCGAGGCCGGGCATGCGGATGTCCAGGAAGACCGCGTCGACCTCGGTGTCGCGCAGCACGCGCAGCGCCTCGGTGGCGTCGCCGGCGCGGTGCACGTGTGCCACCCGGCCGTCGGCGTTGAGCAGGTAGGCCAGCTCGTCGAGGGCGGGTGGCTCGTCGTCGACGGCCAGCACGACAAGGCTCACGCTCGTACTCCCGGGTGGAACTTCGGCACTCGCATGCTCACCTTCGTCCCGGCGCCGGGCGCGGTCTCCACGACCAGGCCGAAGTGGTCGCCGAAGACCGAGCGCAGGCGCTCGTCCACATTTGCCAGGCCCACGTGCTGCCCGTCGTCGGTCTCGGGCCCGCCCGCCGCGAAGACCTCCGGATCCATGCCGACGCCGTCGTCCTCGACCGTGATGTGACATTCGGCACCGGCGTCCCGTGCCTCGATGCTCACCATACCGACGCCCGGTTTACGGGACAGACCGTGGCGGACGGCGTTCTCGACGAGCGGTTGCAGGCACAGGAAGGGCAGGCCGACGGGTAAGACCTCGGGGGCGATCTGCAGGCGTACCTGAAGCCGATCTCCGAATCTCGCCCGCTCAATGGTCAGATAGCGGTCGATGGAGCGCAACTCCTCGGCGAGCGTGGTGAAGTCGCCGTGGGCCCGGAAGGAGTAGCGGGTGAACTCGGCGAACTCGAGGATCAGCTCGCGGGCGCGCTCCGGGTCGGTGCGCACGAACGAGGCGATCGCGGTCAGCGCGTTGTAGATGAAGTGCGGGCTGATCTGGGCTCGCAGCGCCCGCACCTCGGCTCGGGCCAGGCGCTCGCGGGACGATTCGAGCTCGGCCAGGGCGATCTGGGTGGCGGCCCAGCGGGCGGTCTCCAGGGTGGCCTGGACGAGCCCGGGCGCGGGATGGTCGTCGGCCACGGCCACCAGGGCGGCTGCCGCGCGGCCGTCGGGGCCGGAGAGTGGGGCGACGACGGCGCCGCGCACCACGCAGTCGACGCGGTCGCAGGGCAGGTCGGCGGCGGCGAGCACGACCGAGCGGTGGGTGTCGAGGGCGCGGGTGGCGGCGGCGGTGAACTGCTCGGCGTGGTGGCTGCCGCGGCCGTCGAAGGCGAGGCAGCGGTCGCCGTCGGCGATGGTCAGGCCGGCCGCGCCGACCAGGGCGCGCAGGTGGCGGGCGGCCTTGCCGGCCGAGGCGGGGCTGAGGCCGCCGCGCAGCGGCTCGGCGGCGAGCGCGGCCGTGTGCAGGACGTCGTAGGTGGCCCGCTGCATGGCGGTGGCGATGCCGCGGCGGGCCCGGAGCCGCACCACGGCGAGGACGGCGGCGGCCAGGGCGGCGAGGACGGCGACGACCGCGAGCACGCTTCCGACCTGGTTCACGCAGCAGATATTGACGGCTACGGGTCGATTCGTCCAATGGTCATACCGTGTTGGCAGGGTGCCAATTGGGATTACCGGCGAGTAACGAAGCGATCAACGATCGACGCACATCGATACACGTGCGACACCCCACACCCCAGGGAGTGCTCCATGAAGAGACTCGCGCTGATCGCCGCGGTCGCCCTCGCCGTGGCCGCGCCGGCCGCACCCGCCCAAGCCGCCAACCCCTACGAGCGCGGTCCGGCCCCCACCAACGCCAGCATCGAGGCCACCCGCGGATCGTTCGCCATCGCCCAGGTCACCGTGGCCCGCTCGTCGGTCAGCGGCTTCGGCGGCGGCACGATCTACTACCCCACCAGCACCGCCTCGGGCACCTTCGGGGCCGTCGCCATCTCGCCTGGCTTCACCGCATCGCAGTCGGCCGTGTCGTGGCTCGGCCCGCGGCTCGCCTCGCAGGGCTTCGTGGTGATGACGATCGACACCAACAGCACGCTGGATCAGCCCGACAGCCGGGGCACGCAGTTGCTGGCCGCGCTCGACTACCTGACCGGGCAGAGCTCGGTCCGCACGCGGATCGACGCCACCCGGCTCGGCGTCATGGGCCACTCGATGGGCGGCGGCGGCAGCCTGTCGGCCTCGCGCACCCGGCCGTCTTTGCAGGCCGCGATCCCGCTGACCCCCTGGCACGGCACGAAGAGCTGGAGCACCGACCGGGTGCCGACGATGATCATCGGGGCCGAGAGTGACACGGTGGCGCCGGTCAGCTCACACTCCGAGCCGTTCTACACGAGCATGACGTCGGCGCCGGACAAGGCGTACCTGGAACTCAACAACGCCAGCCACTCGGCGCCGACCTCGGCCAACGTGACCGTCGCGAAGTACTCGATCTCGTGGCTCAAGCGCTTCATCGACAACGACACCCGCTACGACCAGTTCCTGTGCCCGGCACCCAGCGGATCCGCGATCCAGGAGTACCGGGACACGTGTCCCCACAGCTAAAGCTTTAATAGGCGCCCTTGCGCTTCAGGACGACCCAGATCGTGCGCCAGAGGATGCTGAGGTCGTACGTCAGGGACCAGTTGTCGACGTAGTACAGGTCCAGGCGTACGGCCTCGTCCCACGAAAGATCTGAACGGCCGGAGACCTGCCACAGACCGGTTATCCCGGGCCGGACCAGCAGGCGGCGGCGGACGTCGCCCAGGTAGTCGCCGTCGTCGGCGGGCAGCGGGCGCGGGCCGACCAGCGACATCTCGCCCTTGAGCACGTTGATCAGCTGGGGCAGCTCGTCGAGCGAGGTGGCCCGCAGCTTGGCGCCGAAGGCGAAGATCCGGGGGTCGTTCTTCATCTTGAAGAGCATGCCGTCGGACTCGTTGAGCTCTTCCAGCGTGCGCTTGCGCTCTTCCGCGTCGACGTACATCGTCCGGAATTTCCAGACCCGGAACGTCCGGCCCTCGTGACCGACGCGGGGTTGCCGGAAGAAGACCGGGCCCGGGTCGGAAAGCTTGATGCCGATCGCGATGAGCAGCAGGATCGGGCTGAGCAGCAGCAGGCCGATGCCGGCGGCGACCCGGTCGAGCAGGTTTTTGATCAGCCAGCCGGGGCCGGAGAGGGTCGGCTCCTCGACGTGCAGCAGCGGCAGGCCCTCGATCGGGCGGATGTGCACCCGGGGGCCGGCGATGTCGGTGAGCTGCGGCGCGACCACCAGGTCGACGCCCGTGCCCTCGAGCTGCCAGGCCAGGCGGCGCAGCTCGCCCGGCTCGGCGCTGGCCGAGCCGCAGACCGCGATCGTGTCGGCGCCGACCTCACGCACCAGCGAGAGCACGTCGCGGGCCGCGTAGACCGGCACCGGCGTCTCTATGCCGCGGGCGGCGGCGTAACCGTCCGTGATGTGGATCGCGACCGGGATCAGGCCGGCGGCCGGGCTGCGGGTGACCGCGGTGTAGACCTCGAGGGCCTCGGGCAGGGTGCCGACCAGGATCATCCGGTGGGCGCCGTGCCCGGTGCGCCGCCGGGCGAAGTGCAGCACCTGGCGGGCGAGCACGCGGTCGAGCAGCAGGAACAGCACCGCGCTGAGCGAGACCAGGGCGACCGTGCCACGCGAGAGCTGGGTCTTGGTGGCGAACGCGAGCAGCGACACGCAGGCCACGACCGTGACCGAGGTGCGGACGATGCGTTTGAACTCTTCGCTGCCCAGGCCCAGGTAGCGCCGGTCGTACGTGCCGTTGGCCCACAGCAGGATCAGCCAGCCCAGCGGCAGCACGAGGTACGCGAAGAAGTAGAAGAGCTCGGCGCCGTGCAGGAACCCGAGCGACCGCTCCTGGAAGCCGGATTTCGCCTTTTCCAGGTATGTCGCCGCGAGGTAGCTCGCCGACAGGACGGCGAGAAGATCGAGAAAGACCAGGACCGCCGTGTACGGGCGGTGCCAGCGCGACAGGCGCTTGTGCTGCCGGGTCCAGGCCGATCGGGGTACGCCGTTGCTCGGCGGCGGCTCCTGCTGCCACTCGAAGCTGTCGTACGGCACGGGTCTGCTCCGGCTGCTGTCGGTAACTGGGCGATGCAGGCTAGCGGTCACCTCGCCTACGTCCTCCCGCATCCGGAAAAGATTACGCACCGCCACGGAATTCGAGGGCAGCCGCGACTCCGGGGCCCGCTCGAACGTGTGACGGTTACGTTGGACCGGGCCACTATACCGATGGATCGGGCGGAAAGAAGCGGACGTTCAGGCCGCTTTCCCACTCCTGTACGCAGGGTGACCGTTGCGGCGCTAACGGATCAACTTGGACAGGCGTCGGTCGGCGAGAGGCTTGCCTCCGGTCTGGCAGGTCGCACAGTACTGGAGGCTCTTGTCGGCGAACGACACCTCCCGCACCGTGTCGCCGCAGACCGGGCAGGGCAGCCCCGTGCGAGTGTGTACCCGCATGCCGGCCCTCTTCTCGCCCTTGAGTTCGGCCGCCCTCTGCCCCACCGAACGGGCGACGGCGTCGGTCTCGACCTCGCGCATCGCCGCGTAGAGCGTGTCGATCTGCTCGTCGGTCAGCTTGCCGGTGAGCGCGAACGGCGACATCTTCGCCACGTGCAGGATCTCGTCGGAGTAGGCGTTGCCGATGCCGGCGAGCACCTCCTGGTCGACGAGCACGCCCTTGACCTGGCCGTTGCGCCCGCGGAGGCGCTCGGCGAACTCGTCGCGCGAGACGGCGAGCGCGTCGGGGCCGAGCCGCGACACGCCGGGCACCTCGGCCGGGTCGCGCACCAGGTAGGCCGCGAGCGACTTCTGGGTGCCGGCCTCGGTCAGGTCGAAGCCGGAGCCGTCGTCGAGGCGTACCCGAAGGGCGATGGGCCCACTGCCGGGCTTGAGCGGGGCCGGCGACTTGAAGGCGTCGCGGTAGTGCAGCCAGCCGGCGCGAGCCAGGTGGATCACCAGATGGATCTCGGGACGCTCATCCTCTGGACCCAGCCCGATGTCGAGGAACTTGCCCTGCCGTCCGGCCGAGATGATCTTTAGGCCGTTGACGGCGGTGGCGGGCGGGTCGTACGTCTTCAGGGCGCTGAACGACGAGACCTCGAAGCGCTGCACGGTGTGGCCGACCGCGCGCTCGCGCAGATAGGCCGCGAGCGCCTCGACCTCAGGAAGTTCGGGCACAGGGTCAACGGTAGCGTTTCCGGGCGTGAAGGTCGTCGTTGCGCACAACCGGTATCGAGAAGCGATGCCGTCCGGTGAGAACGTCATCGTGGACACCGAGATCGCCCAGCTCCGCGCGGCGGGGGCCGAGGTGATCCCCTTCCAGCGCAGCTCCGACTCGATCGGTGACCTGCCGCTGGCCGAGAAGGCGCTGCTGCCCCTGTCGCCGATCTACGGGCGGGCCGCCCAGCGGGACCTGTCCCAGCTCCTCGAGGCGGAACGGCCGGATGTGCTCCATCTGCACAACCCGTACCCCCTGCTCTCGCCCTGGGTCGTCCGGACCGCGCACAAGCACGGGGTGCCGGTGGTGCAGACCGTGCACAACTATCGCCAGGTCTGCTCGTCCGGGCTGTACTTCCGCGACGGGCACAACTGCCAGGACTGCCGGGGCAAGATCATTGGCTGGCCGGCCGTGCAGCACAAGTGCTACCGGGGTTCGTCGGCGCAGAGCGCGCTGATGGCGACCACGCTGGCCGTGCACCGGCCGACGTGGCGCTCGGTCGACCGGTACATCGCGCTCACCGACCGGATCGCCGCCCACCTGCGCGACTACGGCATCGCGGACGACCGGATCGTGATCAAGCCGAACGGCCTGCCCGACCCGGGCGAGCCGGAGCCGCTGGGTTCGGGCTTTCTCTATGGGGCCCGACTTTCCCCCGAGAAGGGCCTGGGTTTGCTGCTCGACGCGTGGCAGCGGCACCCGGACGGGTCGCTCGGCACGCTGCGCATCGCCGGGGACGGCGAGTTGCGCCCCTTGGCCGAAACCGTGGCAGCTGCCCGTGGCGACGTCGAATATCTCGGTATTTTGGACAAATCGGGCATGGAGGCCGCGCGCCGCGCCTCGGCGGTGGTGATCGCGACGCCGACCTGGAACGACGTCCTCCCGACGGTGATCCTGGAGGCGCTGTCGGCCGGCCGGCCGGTGCTGGGCACCCAGGTCGGCGGCATCCCCTACCTCGTCGGCGACACCGGCTGGGTCGTGCCGCCCGAGCCGGAGGCGATCGCGGCCGCCCTGCCGCTGGCCCGCGACGAGGCGCCGGGCCGGGCCCGGGCGGCCCGCGAGCGCTATCTGCACCACTTCCACCCCGACGTGCTCACCGCCCGGCTCCTGGAGATCTACGCCGGACTCTCAGCGAACTCCGAGCGCTCGCCGAGGTAGAAAGCGCGCCGGCCGGGGAAGGCTCGGTCGGTGACGACCCGCAGAAACCTCCTGATCGGCGCGGGCGCGGCCGCGCTCACCGGAGTCGCCGGCGGCGGCTTCGGCTACGCGATCGGCACGCCCGCCGCCGCGCCCGCACCGGCCGCCGCGACCACGCCGAAATACTCCTCCCGGCCCGACTTCCAGAACATCGCCGACGTCACGATCACGACGCCGGCGTCCGGGACGGCGCCGGGCTACCTGCTCTTCAGCCCGGCCTCCGGCTCCAGCCTGTGGGGACCGCTGATGGTCGACCAGGCCGGCTCGCCGGTCTGGTTCCGGCAGACGCCGCCGCCGGCCACCGTGTCGATCGACTTCAAGGTGCAGCAATATCGCAAGCAGCCGGTGCTGACCTGGTGGGAGGGCACGATCGGCGGCACCGGCGGCCAAGGGGTCGGCCAGGGTGAATTCGTGATCGCCGACCGGTCGTACCGGGAGATCACCCGCGTCCGCGCGGCCGGCACCGAGCAGGCCGACCAACACGACCTGATCATCACCCCACAGGACACGGCGCTTTTCTGGGTGTACGACCCGAAGGCGTACGACCTGACGTCGATCGGTGGCCCGAAGGACGGGGTGCTGCACGACGGCGTGCTCCAGGAGATCGACATCGCCACCGGGCGGAAGCTGTTCGAGTGGCGGTCCAGCGACCACGTGGGCGTGGACGAGTCGTACGCACCGCTGCCGCAGGGCGACTCGGCCCACCTGCCCTACGACTACTTCCACGCCAACTCGGTGGGCCTGGCCGCCGACGGCGATCTGATCATCTCGGCCCGGCACACCTGGGCCGTCTACAAGATCGACCGGAGGACCGGCGCCGTCCGCTGGCGGCTCGGCGGCAAGAAGTCCGACATCGCTGTCGACGAGCGGACCAGTTTCGCCTGGCAGCACGACTTCCGGCAGCGGCGGGACGGCTCGTGGAGCGTCTTCGACAACGGCGCCGGGGTGACCAAGGTCCGCGACTACTCGCGCGGTGTGGTGTTCACAGTGGATGAGGACGCCAAGACAACCGCCTTCGTCGCGGAATACCTGCATCCCGACAAGATCTCGGCGCCGACGCAGGGCAACTTCCGCGAACTGGCCGACGGCGGCTCGTTCATCGGCTGGGGTCAGATGCCGCACTTCACCGAACATGACGCGGACGGCTCGGTGCGGCTGGCCGGCCACATTCCGCTCGACAACCAGTCGTACCGCGCCTACAAGGCCGAATGGACCGCCGAGCCGCTCGACCGCCCGGCGCTAGGCCTGCGCCCCGACGGCGGCAACGTGATCGTCTCGGCCAGCTGGAACGGCGCCACGAAGGTAGCGAGTTGGCGGGCCCGCTGGGGCACCCAGCCCGACGTGCTCACCGGCGGCACGATCGAGGCGCCCCGGTCCGGCTTCGAGACCACGCTGACGGTGCCGGGCACTCCCGAGTACGTGGTGGCGGAGGCCCTCGACGACAAGGGCACCCTGCTGGGCGTCTCGTCAGCCGTCCCGGTCCGCGTTTGATCCACGGGGTCAGCAAGGCGCGACCTCATTCACCGTCCCGCCGGCAGCGGGACCCCGAAGCGGACCTCGAACGCCCCCGGCATCCCGTCGACGGCCGCCGAGTGCCTCTCGACCTGCTTCCGCAGCGCCGAGGGCCACGCGGTGGCCCCCGCCGGAGCCGTGCCGTCCGACCACCGCACCCCGTCGAGATGGTCGAGCCCGATCGTCACACCGCTCAGATCCGCACCCTGGAAGTCCGACAGCGCCTCCCACAGTTTTTCCAACGTCCCGGACAGCTGCGATGCCGCAACGTGGCACCGTTCCCGGAGCTCCCGAGGTGCTCGCGCCGGAGACGAGTGCAACTCGTCGCAGACGTCTCCCACCTCGTCGGCAACCGCCTGCACCAGTTCGGACGCCCGCCTCAGATGATCCTCCGGTAGCCGGGTCTTCTTCGTGAAGTTGACGCCCCCGCCGCCCGCCCCGGCGACGATGCTCTGTGAGAATCTCGAACTGGACCGCAGCGTGAAGGGTTCCTCGGGCGTCTCCCGCCCTGGACGTTCCTCGTATGCCCGTATCCGAACGTCGACAGCATCCTCGAGGTTCTGCTCCGGAGGGGTTCGAGACCGGAGCGCTTCAAGAAGTGACTTGGTGAAGGCCGTCAACCGTCGTGGTTCACCGGACGCGGCCGCCAGCGACGCCGTCGCGTCCGCGATGCGACTCTGCTGCTGGGTGAGAATGTCCGGGAGCAGGTCCAGCGGGTTGGCGGGCGCGGACCGTCCGATAGGGACGAAATCGAGGACTTCGGTGAGCGTGACCAGCATCTGGCACGCATTGCGCACGGCATATGCAACATCGCCCTTGCGCAACTCCAGTCGCTGTCGTGGAGCCGCGCCGCGAAGCGCGACCACGTGCTCGTCCAATGATGTTTCCGGCTTCGCTGTTGCCAGGATGGCGGTCAGGCCGCGGTCGATCTTCGTCTCGCGAGCGAGGCTGCCCCGCAGGGCCGAGATATCGCTGTGGGTGTCGAAGATCGCGGCCAGGCCGGAGGTGAGCGATTCGCGAAGATTGGTGACCAGCGCGACGTGCTCCACATCGCTGTCAGACGCTGGGGGTGGCCGGTCTCCGAGGATGGCGGCCAGGCCCACCCGGGCGCGTAGCCGGGCGCTGAGGGTGGCCGTCAGGGCCTCGTACTCGATCATGTGCGCCGGCTCTGGATGGCCGCGCGGGCGTCGCGCAGGGTCGTTCGCACCGTGGCCGGGTTCATGTTCAGCAGTGGGGCGATCTCCGTTGGGCGGTAGCCGTCGTAGGTCCAGGCCAGGACCGCTCTCTGCTGAGGGGACAGGGCCGCGATCTCGGTGAGGAACTCGTGATGGGTGAGGATCGCCTCGGCCTCGGCCGGGGGCAGCAGGCCGCTCGCCTCGGGCAGATCGTCGTAGGGGATCTCCTGGGTGGCGCGCTCCCGCATCCGCCACCACTGGCGCTGGGCGACGCGCCGTACCCAGGTCTTCGGCCATTCCACGACGTCCCACTCGCGGTAGACGGCGATCATCGCCTCCTGGGCGACGTCGGCCGCCAGGCACGGGGCCGCGCCCTGCACGATCAAGAACGCCACCAGCCGCGCGAACTCGTCCTCGTAGAACAGGCTGAACTCGGTGTCGCGGGCCGCTACCGATGATTCCGACCAGGCGGTGGAGGGCTCGGCGGACCAGGTGCTCACGTGCGGGCCAGCAATTGGTGGGCGACCGGGACGGTCACCCCGGCGGCTCCCAGCGCCGCCAGCAGCGCTGCCGGCCAGGCGGCCGACTGGGCGAAGGTCAACATCCCGATGACCAGGCCCGCCAATGCCGCGATGGTCAGGATCGTCGCCCAGCGCAACGGCAGCGGGTCGGGTGACGGCGTCGTCATGTCCGCGTACCCCTCTCGTTCGTGTCCACAGGGATAGTGGTGTCGAGAGGGCACGGCGTGCAGACGGGTCACTCGGAAGTGGGCGCCGGGATCGTTACGGGGCGGGGTTCAGCAGGACCTGGGGGCCGGTGCCGTCGGAGGCGAAGCGGTCGCCCGGGTTGATGAGCTTGCAGCGGTGCAGGGAGAGGCAACCGCAGCCGATGCAGCCGGTCAGCTGGTCGCGGAGGCGCTCCATCAAGGCGATCTTCTCGTCCAGGCGGTGGCGCCAGTGCGCGGACAGCTTGGCCCAGTCCGCTTTGGTGGGTGTCCTGTTCTCCGGGAGATCGGCCAAAGCCGTTCTTATCTCCTCCAGCGAGACGCCGACCTGCTGGGCGATGCGGATGAAGGCGACCCGCCTCAGCTCGGCGCGGTCGTAGCGGCGCTGGTTGCCGCCGGTGCGGGTGGAGCGGATCAGGCCCTCGCGCTCGTAGTAGCGCAGGGCCGAGGGCGCCACGCCGCTGCGGGCCGCGAAGTCGCCTATGGTCAGGGTCTCCATGAGGGTCCTTGAGTTGAAGTGAACTTCAACTTGCAGCCTATCCTCATGACAGTCACCGCGATGCACACCGACCGGCTCCGTCCGCTGTTGCGGCGGCTGACCGGCGACGAGAAGCACGCGCCGAGCGCACACTCGACGCTCGACGTGCTCTGGGTCCTCTACGACCGGGTCCTGAGAGTTTCCCCGGAGACTGCCGACGATCCCGGCCGCGACCGGTTCCTGCTCTCCAAGGGGCACGGGCCGGCCGCCTACTACGCCGTGCTGGCGGCCAAGGGCTTCATCCCGGAGTCGGCGCTCGACGACCTCGGTGGATGGGACAGCCCGCTCGGCCACCACCCGGACCGCGTGCGGATCCCGGGCGTCGAGGTCGGCACCGGCTCACTCGGGCACGGGCTCGGTCTGGCCGTCGGCACCGCGCTCGGCCTGCGGGCGCAGGGCTTCCAGGACACCCGGACCTTCGTGCTGGTCGGCGACGCCGAGCTGGACGAGGGCTCCAACCACGAGGCCATCGCGTACGCCGGTGCGACCCGCCTGCCGCTGACCGCCATCGTGATCGACAACCAGTCGGCCACACACGGCTGGCCGGGCGGGATCGCCGCCCGGTTCGTCGGATGGGACGTCGCGATCGTCGACGGGCACGACCACGGCGAGATCGAGTGCGCCCTTCAGAACACGCACGACCGCCCGAATCTGGTCATCGCGACCGTCGAGAAGAAGGGGAGCTGAGAAATGCGGCAAACGTTCATCGACACCACCACGCAACTGCTGGCCGACGACCCGCGCACCGCCCTGGTGCTGGCCGACATCTCGGCCGAGCCCTTCGACCCGGCCCGGCGCCGCCACCCCGACCGCGTGATCAACGTCGGCATCCGGGAGCAGCTCATGACCGGTGTCGCCGGTGGGCTGGCGCTGACCGGGATGCGGCCGTTCGTGCACTCGTATGCCCCGTTTCTCATCGACCGGGCGTACGAGCAAGTGAAGTTGGACCTCGGTCATCAGGACGTGGGCGCGGTGCTGGTCAGCATCGGCGGCTCCTACGACGCGGCGGCCGAGGGCTACACGCACCAGTCGCCGGGCGACGTGGCGCTGCTGGACACGCTCGACGGCTGGACCGTGCACGTGCCGGGTCACCGCGACGAGGTGCCGGCGCTGTTGCGGGACGCCGCGCGGCACGATGATCGGGTCTATGTGCGGCTCGGCATGCAGGAGAATCGCCAGGCGCACACTGCGGCAAATCGCCTCATAACCCTCAGGCTTGGCGGCCCGCTGGTCGTGGCGGTCGGGCCGCTGCTCGATCCAGTGCTGGAGGCGACCCGCGGCATGGACGTCACCGTGGCCTACACGAACACGCCACGCCCGCTCGACGCGGACGGCCTGCGCGCCCTCACCGAGCATGAGGTGATCATGGTCGAGCCCTACCTGGCGGGAACCTCGGCGGCGGCGGTCAGCGCGGCCCTGACGGGCCTGCCGCATCGCGCGCTGCATCTGGGCGTGGGCCGGGCGGAGGTACGGCGGTACGGCAGTTGGCGCGACCACGCGAGAGCGCACGGTTTGGACGCGGCCGGATTGCGCGCCTCGATCAGCGCATTCCTCTAAGCCGCGACGCTCGGGGCCGCGACGCTCGGGGCCGCGACGCTCGGAGCCGCGACGCTCGGGGCCGCGACGCTCGGGGCCGCGACGCTCCGGGCCGCGACCGCGCGCTTCGTCGCCGCGATCCTGCGAGCCCTCAAGCCGCGATGGCGCGTGGCCGGAACACGTTCTGGAGCAGCTTGTCGAAGTGGATTACGGCCTTCGGGCTGCTCAGCCGCATGCGGAAGCGCTCTCGCACCCCGTCGACCGCGGTGGCCGTCACATCCACAGTGGAGCGCTGCGGCTCCGGCTGCCACGAGACGTTGCTGAGATGCCTCAGGTTGGTGTTGAGATGCAACTTCAGCCGGTGCAGCACCTTCGTCTCCTGGGTCACCACCAGGCGGCGATATGTCAGCACCAGCATGAACTCGCCGGCCATCGGCGCGTCCGGCCGCAGACATCGGCTGACCAGCACGGTTTTCTCGTCCGGCTCGATGCACCGGCGGAAGATCGGCATGTGCCGGCTCACGGTCGGGATGGCGACACCGGCCTCGGCGGCGGCGGGGAGGAACGTACGGGAGAACACGTCCATACGGCGTTCAACGGTGCCGGCGCGAGGAAGTCACTGCATAGTTGGGTCATGCAGTGGCGTGTGAAGCCGGTCCTCCCGGTCTCGAAGCTGATGGGCGCGGTCGCCGTCGTGGTGCTGGCGCTGGCTTTCGCCGGGAACGACCCGATTCGGTGGGCGCTCGGCGCGATCGTCGCGGTCGCCCTGGCCGTCTGGGCCCTGCGCGATCTGATCGCGCCGGTCCGCCTGGCGGCGGATCCGTCGGGGGTCACGGTGGTCTCCGGCTTCGCGCGCCGTCGCCGCCTGCTCTGGGATCAAATCGAGAGGGTACGGGTCGATCGCCGCACCCATCGGGGCCTGCGCAGCGAGATGCTCGAGCTGGACGCGGGCGACGCCATCTACCTTTTCAGCACCCACGACCTGGGCACCGAGCCCGAGGAGGTCGCCACCGCCCTGGCCGACCTCAGGGTCAGGACCAGCTAGCCGAGCAGCATCTGGGTTCGTACGACCGCGGCGATCAGCAGCACCACCAGCACGGCCGCGCTGCCGGCGAGCTGGATTCGGCTGCGGTTGCGCATCGGGGCGTAGGCCAGGACGAACGCGACCGCGCCGCCGATGACCAGGCCGCCCAGGTGGCCGGCGATCGACACGTTCGGCACGGCGAAGGTGAAGATCAGGTTGACCACCAGCAGCGGGATGAGCTGGCTGATGTCGCGTTTGAGTCGCCTGTTCACCACGATCATGGCCAGGAACAGGCCGAAGATGGCCGTCGAGGCGCCCGCGGCGGGCTGGTTCTGCGGGGTGAACAGGTAGGCCGCGACGTTGCCGCCGAGACCGGCCAGCAGGTAGATCGCGGCGAAGCGCAACGGGCCGAACTGGACCTCGAGGTAGCGCCCGAGCTGCCAGAGCAGCCACATGTTCAGCGCCAGGTGCAGCAGGCCGTAGTGCAGGAACATCGCGGTGACGAGCCGCCACCACTCGCCGGCGGCGATGCCGTGCGGATCACCACCGAGGGTGTACGGGGCGTAGCCCAGCACCTCGCCCCACCGGGTGAGCGGGGTCTCCGAGCCCATGAGGCCGAACCAGCCGCCGTTCCCGGCCAGGGCCGTGGCCCCGCCCAGGATCGCCGAGAGGGCCATCACGGCCACGTTGATGCCGATCAGCGTGCGGGTCACGTAGCCCGCGGTACCGGCGCGGCTGCCGCCGAAGGCGGTACGCGCCGGCCGCTGGCTTCGCTTGCCCTCCGCGACACACTCCGGGCACTGGTGACCGACGGACGCCTCGTTCATGCAATCGGGGCAGATCGGCCGGTCACATCGGGTGCACCGGATGTAGGTCTCCCGCGACGGATGGCGGTAGCAGACCGGGACCGTCGAGGGAGCCTCACTCATGTATCAACGGTACTTCAGGCCTGCACCCGCTCGATTTCCACCCGCTCCACGACGACGTCCTCGCGGGGACGGTCGCCGGGGCCGGTCGGCGTGCCCGCGATCGAGTCGACGACCTTGGCCGACTGCTCGTCCGCGACCTGGCCGAAGATGGTGTGCCGACGGTTGAGGTGCGGGGTCGGGGCCACCGTGATGAAGAACTGCGAGCCGTTCGTGCCCGGGCCGGCGTTCGCCATGGCGAGCAGGTACGGGCGGTCGAACTGGAGCTCCGGGTGGAACTCGTCGGCGAACTGGAAGCCCGGGCCGCCACGGCCGGTGCCGGTCGGGTCGCCGAGCTGGATCATGAAGCCGGCGATGACCCGGTGCGAGATCGTGCCGTCGTAGTACGGGCCGTTGCCCTTCTGGCCGGTGCGCGGGTCGACGTAGTCCTTCGTGCCCTCCGCGAGCTCCACGAAGTTGCGCACGGTCGCCGGGGCGTGGTCCGGGAAGAGCTGAAGCCGGATCGGGCCATGGTTGGTGTGCAGGGTGGCGTAAAGCGTCTCGGCCACGGGTACTCCTGTCTGTGTCACGGTCGCCCCACAGGTACCTCTCAGGGGGCGATTGGACAGTTCTTTGCAGTTCGGATCCTCCCCCATGTGTCTGAAAGCGGCAGCGCGGGGGTACCGAAGCAGGGCACGATGACGTGGGAGAGAGCCACAGGAGGTGGGCACTGGTGTTGGCAACGATGCGCCGTAAGCGCCGTAACCGGCGGATGAAGAACGAGCTCGGGCAGGGCGTGGACCACTTCAAGCGCGCGGCGACGCTGGCGGCGCAGGAGACCAGCGCGACCGTGGGCCCGACGATCAGCGCCGCCGTCGACCGCGTGCAGCCGGCCGCCGTCAAGGCCAAGGACGCCGCGTCGAGCGGGTGGGGCAGCGCCGTGGCGACCATCACTCCACTGGTCGCGGCCGCGAGCGACAACGTGAAGCAGGCCGGCAAGGTCAGCAAGCGCTCGGCCAAGAAGAGCGCGAAGCAGAACAAGAAGGACGCCAAGAAGCTCCAGAAGCGCGCGAACAAGACCCTGGCTCGCAAGCAGAGCAAGGGCCGTGGTTCCAAGCTTCTCGGGTTCGCGCTGCTCGGCGCGGCCGTGGGCGTCGGCGCGGCGTACGTGAACAAGCGCCGCCGGGCCGCCCAGTGGGACGAGTACGAGCCGGCCGCCCCGCTGACCACCAGCCGGAACGCGGGCGCGGACGACGCCGCCTTCGAGCCGGACGAGCCGCAGGCCTACACGTCGTCGCCGAACGGCACGGTGCCGAACCCGGCGCCGAAGGGCCTGTAGCTACTGCGGAGATGTCTGACGGGCCCGCGCTGGATCCAGCGCCGGGCCCATCGGCATGAGCGAGATCAGCTCGGACGGGATCTGCTGCGGCCGGACCCCGCCGTATCCCAACTTGGTCAGCAGGGCGCGGTTGGCCAGCGGATATTGCCGGCCGGTGTCGGTGACGACGCTGACCGTGCCGGAGCCGGCCGGTGCGGTCGACGAGGCGGCCAGGGCAGTGACCGCGCCTTTGCCGCGTTCGACGAAGACCCGGTCGGCCCGCACGCTGTTGTCCGCGCCGGGGATGCCGGCCACGGCCAGACCCTGCGGTGTGGCCGGGTCGATCCGGATGCCGTCGCCGGCCTTGTCGACCGGCAGGGTGATGCAGGCCTTGGCCGGGGTGCCGTCGGTCAGGGCGGGCACGGCCGGCGGTAACCCGTCCGGGTCGCCGGCGTCACTCACCCGCGTCTGTGACGTCGGGATGCTCAGGAAGTCGTTGCCGACCGCGATCGGCTCTTGACGGCCCGGCACCGTGCGCATCAGGGCGGCCTGCATCTCGGTCAGCACGGCCTTGCCGTCGGCCAGGATCACCGCCACCTGCCGCCCGTCGGTGACCAGCTGGCCGACCCGGAAGTCGCTGCCGGCCGAGTTGCCGCCGACGCCGGCGATCCGTGGTGCGACCAGGTCGGGGCCGGCCGGCACGGCGTTGATCCAGGCCACCGAGACCGGCCAGGGCGACTGGGCGCCGAGGCGCAGCGCGTTCAGCGTGACGTCGACCCGGCCCGCGGGGATGGCGAAGCGCCGGTTGCCGAAGATCAGGTAGGTCCGGTCGCCGGGGTCGCTCACCAGCAGGGCCTGGCCCTTCTGCGCGAGCACGGTGCCGTCGGTGATCCGGACCCCGGCCAGCAGCGTGCTCAGCGGCGCGCCGGACGTGTTGTCGGTGCAGACCGACCAGCGCTCGGTCAGCAGCGCCTTCTTGCCGGGCAGGGAATCGGGCGCGTCCGGGATGCCGAGCGGGTCGCCGAGCGGCACGGTGGCCAGTTTCTCCGACGAGATGCCCTTCATCTCGGGCGCCTCGGCGTTGGCCAGCAGCAGGCCGGAGGCGTAGTTGAGGACCGGGTGCAGCCGACTGTCGGCCTCCGAATAGACGAACCGGGCGCCGGTGCCTTTCTCCTGGAAGACGACGCTCGCGTCCTTCGGGCTGACGTTGCTGTTGCCGGTGAAGATGCCGTAGATCGTGGCGGCCAGCACCGCGAGGGCGGCGATCAGCAGGCTGACCAGCGCGGTCGTGCCGGCCCGGCGCAGCGGCGAGCGCTGCGGATCGGGGTCGTGAGTGACCAGCGCGGCCACCACTCGCTGCAGCGAGTACTGGTACGAGTGGAGCTGGTCCTGACGCGACGGCACCCTGTCACTCTAGGGGCCGCTGTCTATCTGTTACAGCCAGCCGCTGCGCCGCAGCGCGCGGTAGAGCAGCACCGAAATGATCAGGATGACCGTCCACCACGCCGGATATCCGTACTGCCAGTCGAGCTCGGGCATGAACTTGAAGTTCATCCCGTAGATGCCGGCGCCGGCGGTCCACACCGTCGCGATGGCCGCCCACGCGGCGATCTTGCGCATGTCGTTGTTCTGGTCGACCGTGACCTGGGCCAGCCGGGCCTGCAGGATCGAGTTGAGCAGATCGTCGAACGAGGACACCTGCTCGACCGTACGGGTGAGGTGGTCCTGGACGTCGCGGAAGTACTTGCCGATGCGCTTGGGCACCAGCGCCACGATCATGGCCAGCGGGCGCTGCAGCGGCGTCACCGCGCGGCGGAACTCCACCAGCTCCCGCTTCATCTGGTAGATGGCCGGAATCGGGCTGGCCTGGTCGCGGGCGAAGACGCCCTCCTCGATCTGGTCGAGGTCGACCTCCACCTTGTCGGCGACGGCCACGTAGTGGTCGACGACCCGGTCGGTCACCGCGTACGCCACCGCCCACGGGCCCTGCTCGAGCAGGTCGGCCCGGCTCGACTCGAGGTCGGCGCGGACCGAGCCCATCTCGGAGGCGTCGCCGTGGCGGACCGTGATGACGAACTGCTCACCCACGAAGATCATCATCTGGCCGGTCTCGACGACCTGCGAGGTCTCGGTGAGCTGGCTGTGCGGCACGTAGCGGGCAGTGCGCATGACCAGGAAGTGCACCGAGCCGAAGTTTTCCAGTTTGGGGCGCTGCTCGGCCTTGACCGCGTCCTCGACGGCCAGCTCGTGCAGGCCGTACGTCCGGGCGATGGCCGCCATCTCCTCCTCGCCCGGCTCGTGCAGGCCGAGCCAGACGAAGGCGTTCTCCTGCGAGCAGGCGACCTTGAGCGCCTCGTCGGGTGAGTGGTCGCCGGGCTGGCGCTGCCCGGCCACGTAGAC
Source organism: Paractinoplanes atraurantiacus (assembly GCF_900215205.1). GTDB lineage: Bacteria > Actinomycetota > Actinomycetes > Mycobacteriales > Micromonosporaceae > Actinoplanes > Actinoplanes atraurantiacus. The sequence goes on along the minus strand of NZ_OBDY01000019.1, from coordinate 65,502 downwards.
CGCGCAGTCGACCACGGCGCTGCCCGCGCCGTGACCGGTGAGGGCGCCGTTGGGGCTGTCGGCGGCGCCGAGCACCCTGTTCATCGCCCGCAAGGGTGCGGCGAGGGCTCGCGAGAGCGGCCTGTTCCGTTCGCGATCGCTCATCTGAACCTCCCCCACACAAACGTCGACCGGGCAAGGGTGAAACGTACCCGCCCGGTCGACGTTGATGTCTGCCGCGTCAGGCACGTACCTCTTCGATGGCGGCGGCGATCCGGCGCACACCCTCGTCGATCTGGTCGACGGTGACAGCCGAGTACGCCAGGCGCAGCGAGTGGTTGCCGCCCTCGAGCAGGAAGTCGCTGCCCTTGACGACCGCGACGCCCTTTTTCATGGCGGCCGGGAACAGCTTGTCCACGTCGACATCGTCCGGCAGGTCGACCCAGAGGAAGTATCCACCGTCGGGCTCGGTGAAGGTGGCGCCCGGGATGTGCTTGCGCAGCGACTCGGCCAGCACCTGGGCCCGCTCGCCGAGCGCCGTGCTCACGGTCTGCACCGAGCGCTCGATGTCGCCCGAGACGCAGAATTGGTGCACGATCGCCTCGGAGACCATACCGGGCGAGATGTACAGGTTGGTGGCCTTCTTGGCGATCGCGTCGATCAGCGCGGCCGGGCCGACCAGATATCCGACCCGGACGCCGGGGCAGACCGTCTTGGTGAAGCTGGAGGCGTGCACGACCGCGTTGTCACTGTCCATGGACAGCATCGACGGCAGCGCGTCGCCGCGGAACCGGATGTCGACGTACGGGTCGTCCTCGAAGATGGTGAAACCGAACTCGACGGCCAGCGCGAGCAGGGCGCGGCGCTTGGAGACCGAGAGCGTGATGCCGGCCGGGTTCTGGTAGTTCGGGATGATGTGCGCGAGCTTGGGGCGCACGCCGGACTCGAGCAGGGTGCGCAGCTCGTCGACGTCGATGCCGTCGGACTGCAGGGTCACCTGGTGCACCTTGGCGCCGAGGTTCTGCAGGCTGAGCAGCGTGCGGTCGTACGTCGGCTTCTCCACCACGACGTCGTCGCCCGGCTGGACCAGGTGGTTGAAGAGGAACGCGTCGGCCTGAAGGGAGCCGTTGGTGACGATGACCTGATCGGCCGAGACGTTGTGCTTCTCGGCGATCCACTTGCGCAGCGGGACGTAACCGACGGACGTGCCGTAAGCGGTCACGCCGGCGGGGTCGGCGTCGAAGGCGCGCGCGGCGGCGGCCTTGAGGCCCTCGACGTCGATGATGTCCAGCGACGGAGCGCCACGGGCGAAGGAGATCAGCTGCTCAGCGGTCATGCTGACAAGCTTACGAGCAGCCTCTATAGAATTTTCGTCTGCCTCGCGCGGTCCGGGCTGTGGGACAAGGGCCGTATTGTGCTGCCTTTAAGAAGATTTAGGAGACACCTTCATGATCGGCCTCATCCTCGCCGCCGGCGCCGGGCGCAGACTCCGTCCGTACACGGACACGCTGCCCAAGGCCCTCGTCCCGGTGGACGGGGACACCACGATCATGGACATCGCGCTGCGCAACCTCGCGGCCGCGGGCCTGCCGGACGTGACGATCGTCGTCGGATACCGCGCGAGCGCCGTCGAGGAGCGCGTCGCCGGCTTCGAGAGCAAGTACGGCGTGAAAATCACCCTCGTGCACAACGACAAAGCCGAGGAATGGAACAACGCCTACTCGCTCTGGCTCGCCCGTGACCACTTCGCGCAGGGCGCGTTGATGGTCAATGGAGACACCGTTCACCCGGTCAGCGTCGAACAGACCCTCCTCGATCACCGTGGCCCGAGCATCCTGCTCGCCATCGACAATCTGAAGAAGCTGGCTGACGAGGAGATGAAGACCGTCTTCAGTCCGGATGGACAGCTCACCAAGATTACGAAGCTGATGGAGCCCGGCGACGCCTTCGGCGAGTACATCGGTGCCAACATCATCGAGGCCTCGGCCGCGGCCGAGCTGGCCGACGCGCTCAAGACGACCTGGGAGCGCGACCCGAACCTCTACTACGAGGACGGCTTCCAGGAGTACGCGAACCGGGGCGGCGAGGTCCGCGCCGCCACCATCGGCGAGGTGTCGTGGGTCGAGGTCGACAACCACGACGACCTGGCCAAGGCCCGGGACATCGCATGCCGCTACTAGCCCGCAGCGTCCAGGCGCCGCTGCACATCATCGTCCGGCGCGGCGCCGTGGCCGACCTCGGGCAGATCCTGGCCGACGGCCGCGTTTCGGCCGGCGGCGACGTGGCCGTGGTGGTCGGTCCCGGCCTGGGCGAGCGGATCGTCGAGCTGATCCGCCCCTCGCTGCGCTCGGCCGACGTCTTCTCCACCAGTGGTGGCACCCTGGACGCGGCGCTCGAGCTGGCGGCCAAATTGCGGGCCGGTCACTACGACGCGGTGGTCGGCATCGGCGGAGGCACGACAGTCGACGTGGCCAAATACGCGGCCAATCGCTGGGGTCTGCCCATGATCTCGGTCGCCACCAGCCTGGCCAACGACGGCATCGCCTCCCCGGTGGCCAGCCTGATCAACGATGGCATCAAGGGCTCGTACGGGGTGCACATCCCGTTCGGTGTCATCGTCGACCTCGACTTCGTCGAAACCGGACCGGACCGGGTCAACCGGGGCGGCATCGGCGACGCGATCAGCAACATCAGCGCTCTGGCCGACTGGGAGCTCGGCCGGGAAGTGCGCGGTGAGCCGTTCGACGGTCTGGCCGCGTCGCTGGCCCGGATGGGCGCCGAAGCCGTGCTCACCATGCCGGGCGACCTCACCGACGACGCCTTCGCGACGGTTCTCGCCGAGGCGCTGATCGCCAGCGGTCTCGCGATGGCGGTCTACGGCGACAGCCGTCCGGCCAGCGGTGGCTGTCACGAGATCATGCACGCCGTCGACTCGCTCTTCCCGGGCACCGGTTCGCACGGTGAGCTGGCCGGGCTGGGCGCCCTGTTCTGCACGTTCCTGCGCGGCGACGAGCGGCGCTTCGCTCAGATGGCCGACTGTCTCGGACGGCATCACCTGCCCCGGGTGCCGTCGGATGTCGGGCTCACCCACGAGCAGTTCGTCGAGGCTGTGGTGTTCGCCCCGCGCACCCGCCCCGACCGCTACACGATCCTCGAGCACCTCGCCATGTCCCCCGACGAGATCAGCCGAAAGCTGGCCACATATGTCGAAGCAGTCGCCGCCCACTGACTCCACCGCCCCCACGGCCGCCGACTACTACGCGGTCAACCGCGGCGGCGGCCTGTTCAGCGAGGGCCTCAGCCAGCACATCGGCGCCCGGATCGCGGTGCAGGCGTACAAGCACAAGATCGCGCCGTCGGTGCTCACCGTGCTCAACCTCGGTCTCGGCTGCCTGGTCTCGTTCGTCGTGGTCGCGGCGGCCGGCCCGGTCGCGGACGGCGACGTCTGGGCCTGGCCGATCGGTCTTCTCGCGCTGGTCGGCTGGCAATTGGCGTACGCGTTCGACTGCGCCGACGGGCAGCTCGCCCGGGTCACCGGCCAGACCAGCGCGGCCGGCGGCCGCCTCGACGTGCTGTGCGACGTGGCCGTGCAGATCTCCCTGGTCGCCGCGATCGCCGCGACCGCGGAGGCGCAGGTGCCGGACACCCCGGCCTGGCTGCTGGCCGCGTTCGCCGGCACCTGGATGGTCAACCTGGTCACCTCGGTCATGCAGTCCGGCGCCCAGGCGGCCAGCATGGTCACCAGCCGCTCCCTGCCGGTCCGCGTGGTCAAGCTGGTCCGCGACTACGGCGCCGTGATCGCCCTGGCCGGCGTCGTGCTGGCCGTGGCGCCACAGTGGACGATCTGGTTCATCGGCCTCTTCACTCTGGTCAACGCCGCCTTCCTGGCCGCCAGCGTCGTCTTCTCCGCCCGCGAGGCCCTCCGCGGCTGAGCTCGCGTGTTGGCCGAGTGTTCACTCGGCCGTCCATGAAGGGGGCAGCGCGCACTCGGCCGGTCACGCATCGTAGGCATCGATGATCCTTCGTCTAAGGAGATCGATGAAGCGGTTCTTGAAGGCCGGCCGTCTGCTGGTCGCCGGTGCGCTCGCCGCCGTCTGTGCCTCGCTCGGGCTGGCCGCGCCGGCACAGGCGGCGATTCCCGGTGTCGGCTGGTACATGCTGGTCAACGACTACTACGACGGTGGCTCGGGGCACGACGACGGGGTGAAGTGGTGCCTGAGCACCAACGCCGACCAGTCGCCCGCCGGGTCGGGGACGCACAAGGTCTACCTGGCCAAGTGCAACGTGTCGACGCCGGCCCAGTGGTGGTACCTGCGCACCGCCAGTGGCTTTGACACCAACCGCAAGCTGGTCAACTACCAGAACTTCGGCGGCGAGGTGTGGGAGCTCAGCAGCAACTCGACCACGCCGTCGGGGTGGGCGGCCAACACCTATCCCGGATATACGGCGCAGCAAAGCTCGGCGGCCGGGCACATCTGGTCGGCCATCGAATACACCGAGCCGTACAAGTTCCGGTTTCAGAACCTGCACTCGGGCTCGATGTTGAGCGCGTCGCACAACAACCCGTACAGCGGTGGCGTGTTCAAGGTCTACACGGCGGGATGGCAGATTCCGGTGCCGCCGGCGCATCTGTGGCGGTTCTGGCAGCCGGCGGGCCGGCCCAGTTGCTCGCCGTGTGGGGCGCTGGCCTGAGAAGGGTTTTCAAGCCCAGCCCGGCGGCTCAGCCCGATCAGAGCGAGCCGCCGGGTTTTCAGCTGATGTCGGGGCCGGTGAGGACGGCGTTCGGGTCGTCGACCAGATGGCGGACATCCCAGACCCAGGCGCCGCCGGTCCAGGTGGGCTGGAAGCCGAGGAGGTTGGTCATGGCGCGCAGCATCTCGGTGTCGCGCAGCTGCGGGGTCAGGACGATGACGGCGGCCTTCCAGTAGCGCAGGTCGGCCAGTGTCATCTCGCGGCGCGTGTCGGTGATCTCGGGGATCGGGTTGCCCTGGCGGATGGAGGCCATCAGGCCGCTCGTCGGGCGCCACGGCGGCGAGAAGATCGCGGTGCGGTCGGCCGGGTTGAGCGGGTTCTGGTTGGGCAGCAGGGCGTACGCGCCGGCGATGCGCATGTCCTGGCCGGTGATGGCGGACCAGCGCAGCGGGTCGGGGTAGCTCGAATCGGGCAGCGGCAGGGCGACGACGGTGTGATTGTCGTCGACGAACTGCTTCCAGGCGCCCGACGTGACGAACTCGGGGGTCGGCGCCATCGGCGTGGTCTGCAGCTGGATCGGCGCGAGCGGGACCAGGGCCATCGCCACAGCGGTGATCATGGCGACGCGGACCGGGCCGCGGGCGGCCGGCTGCGCCTTGATCAGGTCGGCCGCCCGCTGGCAGCCGAGGGCCAGGATGATGCCGACGACGGGCGCGATGGCCATGGCCCAGCGGGTCGGCACGGCCGAGTTGAGCACCGGGACGCTGTGCAGAACGGACCAGATGCCGGGGATGCCGGTGTTGATGCCGTTGAGGAAAATTCGCGGTCCGAGCGACATCGCCGCGAACAGCAGCGCCACCCCGCCGAGGGTCACGATGGTGACCGTTCGGCGCATCCAGACGACCAAACCGAAGAACAGAATGACCAGGCCCCAGCCGAAGAACGCATTTTCCTCGGCCGGGTTCTGCGCGAGCTCGGCGGCGACGGCGGAATTGCCGGCGACGGAACGGCTCGAATAGGCCGTGAACGACGCGAGGTCGGCGCCGAAGTTGCGCACGAACTGCGGAAGGCCGTGGTAGCTCTGCGGGCCGAAGAACTGCACGGCCAGCGGGTACGCCAGCACCGCCAGCGTCACCGTGCCGGCCACGGCCAGCCCGCGGACGAACTGGCGGGTCTCGCCGCGGTGGCGCTTGCGCCGGGCGATGGCCATGACCAGGCAGAACACGCCCAGGCCGACCGCCGTCATGAAGAGGATCTCGAGGTTGATGAAGGCCTGCCAGATCAGCAGGCCGGCCAGGATCAGGCCGTTTCGCAGCGTGCGCCCGGGCTCACGCAGGCGCAGGGTGCGCACGATGATCCAGGGCACCAGGAATTGCGAGACGATGTTCGGGTGGCCGCCGGCGTGCGAAATCATGCTCGGCGCGAACGTGCAGAACAGGGCGCCGACCCAGGCCGCGAGTCGTGAACTGACGAAGTGGCGCGAGAGAGCGAAATACCACGAGATGCCGGTGATCGCCAAAGCCAGCGTGAGAAATACGTTGAACGCCACATGGGGACCGAACAGAAGGGTCACCGGTGTCATCGGCAACGAAACGGCCAGCACCGAGGTGTTGGCCATCATGTTCACCCCATCGGGGTAATTCAAGCGATCGGAGAAGAACGGATATGCGCCATCGGTGAGCACCCGCGCACCATGCGCCATCATCCACTCAAAGAAAGCCTGATCCTGTGGATCATCACGCAACTGGTGATCAAGATTGAGCCAGAGTGGCGCGGTGATGTACAGCGCGATGACGACGAAGGTCGCGCAGGCCAGCAGATCTCGCCAGGCGGTAAAACGAAGGCGGCGGAGTTTTGGCTGTTCAGCGTCACGTGCCGGCGCTTCGGTGATGGCTGATCCGAGCGCCGCCAACTCGGCGTCGAGATCCTCGGTCTTCCCCACTTGACGGGGCGGAAGCACGTTCCCGCCAGCCGACTGGCCTGTCGAGTCAATACCCGTAATCGTCATAGCGTCGGCGAGCCTATCCGAGGTCCGTAACGTTGCAGTGACAAGCGGGGCATGCGTGACCGAGCCGATATGAACGGGGCTATCCGGACGCGAAGCAACCACATGTAGTACCCAGCTCGCCTGTGTCTCAATCAGGCAAAAAATGAGCGGGCGGCCCGGGCTCAACTTTCGGTTGTGAACCGAAGATGGTTAACTCTTCCGGTCCCGCTGTCAGCTTCGATCGGCAAGACGAGGGAACCTTACATATGGCAGACATCACTGGAGACCAGCGGATCCAGTCCGAAGTGCTCGAGGGCCTCGCCACGGCGGTGAACCACCGCCGGTGGTTCGTCGAGCTCGCTCTTCCGTACCTCGGGGACAACCCGATCGAGATCGGCAGCGGCCTCGGCGACTACGCGATCGAGTGGGCGGAGCACCTTCCGCGGTTCACGGCGACCGAAGCCGACCCCGACCGGCTCGTCCAGCTCAAGGAGCGGATGGCCGATCACCCCAACATCGACGTGCGGCAGATGCTGCTGCCCGCGGCCGACGCCAACGGTGAGTACAGCGCCGCGGTGTCGTACAACGTGCTCGAGCACATCGAGGACCACGTCGGCGCGCTGCGCAGCATGTCCGAGCTCGTCCGCCCCGGCGGCCGGGTCATCATCATCGTGCCGGCCTTCATGTTCGCGATGAGCCAGGTCGACATCGCGACCGGTCACATCCGCCGGTACACGAAGAAGACCATGCGCGCCGCCATGACCGAGGCCGGTCTGCAGATCGAGAAGATGCACTACGCGAACGCGCTGGGCCTGATCGGCTACTACGGCGCGACCAGCATCTTCAAGCTGGCCCCCAAGGAGGGGCCGATGGTCAAGGTGTACGACTCGCTCGTGCTCCCGGTGACCAAGGCCGCCGAGCAGGTCGTGAAGCCGCCGTTCGGCCAGTCGGTCTTCGCGGTGGCGCGGACCCCTTCGAAGTGATCGTCAGCCGCCGGCCGGAGCCGGCGGCTGAGATTCGTCTCTAACTCTGGAAGATCGGCCGGATCGTGGCCCGGGCCAGAGTGTGGAACGCCAGGTTGAAGCCGACGTAGGCGGGCGTCGCGTCCGGGCCGACGTCGAGCTTGTCCACGTCGATCGCGTGCACCGCGAAGACGTAGCGGTGAGGGCGGTCGCCGGGCGGCGGGGCGGAACCGCCGTAGTTGCGCTCGCCGTAGTCGTTACGGACGCAGAAGGCACCGCCGGGCAGCGGGTCGACGCCGCGCGGCAGCTCGGTGACCGTCGCCGGCAGGTTGACCAGGACCCAGTGCCAGAAACCGCTGCCGGTCGGCGCGTCCGGGTCGAAGCACGTCACCACGAAGCCGCGGGTCTCGTCGGGGAAGCCCGACCACGCGAGCTGGGGTGACACGTTCTTGCCGCCCGCGCTGGGGTGCGCGAACAGCTCGTCGAGCGGCCGGCCGTCCTGGAGATCAGCGCTGGTCACCGTGAAGGACGGGACCGGGGGCAGCAGATCGTACGGATCCGGGGCTTCGGCGCGGTCGAGACTCATGGTGATTCGTCCTCCGGCCATACGTGGGTTGCTCTCCCTCGCAGACTAGCCCGAAACGCCGGGCTGTCACCCGATCGGGCGGACGCACACGGGGTGCGCGGCGTGTCCCGCGTGCCGGGTGATGCTTCTTTCCGACATCCGATCGGGTGTGTGCGGCAGAGATCCCCGCGCCCGATGGCGATAAGCAAGTCGGCATCTGCTCGCTCGAGCAGATGCCGACTGCTTTATCCGGCCTTATCCGGGCATCCCAGGTGAGACGATCAGGCCATGAGAGCGCCGCTGCCCGCCAACGAACCGGCCCGGCTGGCTGCGCTGCACGACGCACAGGTGCTCGACACGCCTCCCGAGGAGGACTTCGACGACATCGCCCTGCTCGCGTCGGAGATCTGCGGGACACCGATGGGACTGGTCAGCCTGGTCGACCGGGACCGGCAGTGGTTCAAGGCCAAGGTCGGCCTCGACCTGGACGAGACCGACCGGGACCTGTCGTTCTGCTCACACACCATCCACGGGCACGACCTGCTCGAGGTGCCCGACGCCACCGTCGATCCGCGGTTCGCCGACAACCCGGTGGTGCTCCAGGAGGCCGGCGGGGTGCGGTTCTACGCGGGGGCGCCGGTGGTGCTCGACGGCACGTACTCGGTCGGCACGGTCTGCGTCGTCGACCACGTGCCCCGCACGCTCACCTCGTCGCAGCGGCGCGCCCTGCGCAGCCTGGCCAAGCACGCCGCGGTCCAGCTCGAGCTGCGCCGCTACGCCCGGCACGCCGGCGAGATCGCCGACCGGACGCGCCAGCTCGACCGGATGAAGGACTCATTCCTGGCCACGGTCAGCCACGAGCTGCGGACACCTCTGTCCACCATTCGCGGCTATCTGGAGATGCTGCTCGAGGACGATTTCGACCCCGACACGTCCCGCCGCTTCCTGTCGGTCATGTCGCGCAACTCCGACCGGCTGCTGCGGCTCATCGACGAGCTGCTGCTGGTCGCGCGGCTCACCGACGAGCGGATGCAGCTCGACCTGGCCGAGATCGACCTGGCCGACCTGGCGCACCAGGCGGTGGCGGCGTGCCGGCCCCTCGCCGATCACCGCGAGGTCAAGCTGCGCGACCGGACCGAGGGGGCGGTGCCGGCACGGGGCGACGCCAAGCGGATCGCCCAGGCGCTCAACCACCTCATGGTCAACGCCATCAAGTTCACCGACCCCGGTGGCGAGATCACCATCGACTCCACCGCCGACGACGAGCCCGAGCTGATCATCACCGACAACGGGGTGGGCATCGCGGCCGACGAGCTGCCGCACGTCTTCGACCGCTTCTACCGCTGCCAGGCGGCCGAGGTGATGGCGGCCCAGGGCCCGGGCCTCGGCCTGGCCATCGTCAAGTCGATCATCGACGCCCATCACGGCAGCGTGCACCTGGAGAGCGAACCGGGCGTCGGCACCACGGTCCGGCTGACGCTACCCCGGTCCTAGGAACATCTCCCGGCAAAGATCAAGACCTTCCATGTGTACGGGGATGGATCGCGCCGCCTCCCACGAAGCCCGGTCGAGGCGCAGCCGCCGGCCGGTCGTGACCCGGTCGCGGATGGCGTGCCGGGCGATGCCGTCGTCGGCGTAACCCAGCTTGCGCGAGACCGCGTACGACGCGTGGTTGTCGGCGAAGGCCTCGGAGGTCGCGAACTCGGCGCCGAGCCCGGCGAAGGCCAGCTCGAGCACGGCGGCCCGCATCTCGGTGCCGTAGCCCCGGCCGTGATGAGCGCGGCCCAGCCACGACCCGGTGCCGACCTCGCGGAGCACGGCGAAGTCGTCGGCGCCGATGCCCTGCGTGCCGACGACCCGGCCGTCGGCGATCGCCACCAGGCCGAGCTCCCACCTGCCCGGGCTCCAGTCGGCCCGCAGCCGCCAGTTCCACTGAAGGACGCTGCGGGCGACCTCGGCCGGTGGCGCGTCGGTCCAGGCGGCGGCGAAAGGCTGTACCGCCGGGTCGTGCACACCATCGGCGGCGAGCCGGGCCAGCTCGCCGAGATGGTCCTCGCCGGGAAAACGTAATTCCAGCCGGGGAGTGCGCAGAACCAGCCGATACAGCGGCCAAAGGTCGCTCAGCATGGGCTGATTCTGCGAGCCCTCCGTCCCTATTTCAAGCGCTCGACGTGCAGGCCCGAATAGAGCTTGCGGTAGACGACTCCGGTACGGGAGTTGCCCGCGTCGATCATCATGCCCCGGCCCATGTAGATGCCCACATGCCCCGGGCCGACGACCAGGTCGCCGGGCCGGGCCTCGCCGGTCGAGATGCTGCGGGCCCGGGCCGCCTGCGCGCCGGACGAGTGCGGCAGGTGGATGCCGGCCAGGGCGTACGCCCGCTTGGTGAAGCCCGAGCAGTCGAAGCCGAACGGGCCGGTGCCGCCGTGAACGTAGCGCTTGCCCACCTGGGAGCGGGCGAAGGCGATGACGGCCGTCATGCCGCCGCCGAGGGGGACGACGCGCGGGGCCCTCCGGGCTGTCGTGTGGCGGGTGATCACCGCCCGGGTGACCGCCCGCATGCGTACGGCCCGCTTGTGAGCCCGTTCCCGGGCCTTCGCGCGGGCCATTCGCTCGGCCCGCTCGGCCCGCGCGGCGGCCTTGACGGCGGCTTTGCGAGCGGCCAGGACCCGGAGGGCGGCCTTGCGGACGGCCGCTTGGCGCATGGCCACTTCCCGCATGGCCACTTCCCGGGCGGCGACCGGCAGCGCCTTCGCCATGCCGGCCAGAGCCTGCGGAACCATCTGCAGCGGCGCGGGGCCTCCCGCGCTCAGCAGTTGCCGGCCTCCGCGCGGCATTCCCGGCCCTTCCCCTACGCCCAGCAGTCTGGGGCCTTCGCCCAGCATTCCCAGGTCTTCACGCAGCAACTGCGGGCCTTCGCGGAGCGGGTGGGTGCCCTCGCGGAGCACTTCACGGGCCTCGGCGGCGGCTTCGGCGGCCGGGCCGCGCAGGGCCTCCCGTTCGTCGGCCACGGTCAGGGCGACCGCGGTCCGGACTGCCTCGTGGCGGACCTCCTCGTAAGCTTCGGGGCTCATCTCCGGCAGGGGGGTGCCGCCGGCGAGCGTGTGGAGAGCGAGCGGGGCCGCGGCGAGCCGGCGTTCCCCGGCTGTGCGGCGCTCGTGGGTCCTTGAGGCACGTTCGGAGGCGGCTACGCGCGCGGCTTCCGTCTCCGCGAATGCGGCGGCGGTCTGGTCGGAACCAGCGTGCTCGGCGGGCGGTGCGGCCTCGGCAACGTGCTCAGCAGGGTCTAGGGCCGGTGAGATGACGGCCAGCGCTAACGCGCCGGCGGTCAAGGCCCGGCTCGGGGACGGACGATGCAGTGTTGCCTCCGAAATCGGCCCGGGGCACTCGCGCGAATCCCTGTCGACGTGGCATTACCGCATGCCGCGCCGGACACCGTGCGTTAGACGCACGGCAATGGGAACCCGGACATCTCGCTAATTCCGTCGATCATGCCAACACACATCAGGAATGTTTCGCGGCTGATTTCACACAATCACCCTCGCCCAATCGGGGAAAGAAAGGACTTTTGAGGTGTCGATCGACTGAATTAGATTTCCGAAATATGCCCGTGATCTGCTTCAACTGACCGGGACGCGAGCCCCGGTGCTGTCCATGGCGGTGTGCAGCACCAGCTCGGACAACTGCACGCCGGCCGGAACGTCGAAGGGCAGGACGCCCTTCACCGTGGCGCCGGGCGCGATCTCCTCGAGGAGCGTGGGCTGGGGCTCGTTCAAGAAGACCAGCGCCTGATCGGCCACGGGGTGCTCGGCGCCCTGGGAGTCGATCGCCCGCTGGGCGCCCGGATCGAGCAGTTCGGCCTCGGCTCCCGAGTTGTGCACGGCCACGTCGACCAGGCAGAACTGGCCGGCGGCGCGCTGCGGAAGCTCCTGCGGGCCGACCGAGGGCACCCCGCAGCGGCTACCGGTGACGGTGAGCTGGAAATGGCCTTCGAAGGCGCGCGGCGGCTCCGGCGCGGGCGCCGGCTCGTCACGGGTCGCGGCAAATGCCGCCGTTCCGAGCGCGATCACGGCGACCGCGGCCCCCACGAGCCACGGCCATCGGCGTCTTCCGCCCGGCCCAGCTCCAGCCGGCGGATGATCCGCCGCCACCGGCATCGTTCCGGCCGGCTTGCTTGTGGCCGGCTCTGTTCCCGCCGGGGCCAATCGGGCGGGGCGCAGCGGCGTGTCGGTCATGAGACCTCCCGGGTCGAGTGCGGCCCTCATGCTGTGCCGCCCACGGCCCGTGACGACGTCACCACGCCGCAAATCCGGACCAACCTGTCATAAAGACGCCGGATCAGTCACTCGAAGGTGGTAATTTCGCCCCTGAGACGTTTGATCATGGAAGCAGCAGGATCTTGCCCAGGTGGTCGCTCGACTCCATCAGGCTGTGCGCCTCGGCCGCCTCGGCGAGCGGCATCGTCGTGTGGATGATCGGCTTGATCGCCCCGGCCTCGACCAGCGGCCAGACGTCGCGGGCCACCGCCGACACGATGCGGGCCTTGTCGGCGAGCGGCCGGGCCCGCAGCGACGTCGACGAGATCGAGCCGCGCTTGGCCATCAGCAGGCCGAGGTCGAGCTCGGCCTTGCGGCCGCCCTGCATGCCGATGACCGTGATCCGGCCGTTCGGCGCGAGGGCCTCGACGTTGCGCGCGAGATATTTCGCCCCGACGATGTCGAGCACCACGTCGACGCCGGCGCCATCGGTGAAGTCCTTTGTGGCGGACACGAAATCGTCGGTCGTGTAGTCGATGCACAGGTCGGCGCCGAGCTCGCGCAGCCGGTCGTGCTTGCTCGCGCGGGCGGTGGTGATCACCGTGGCGCCCAGCGCGTGGCCGAGCTGGATGGCGAACGTGCCGATGCCGCTGCCGCCGCCGTGCACGAGGAAGGTCTTGCCCTTGCGCAGCCGGTCGCGGTCGACCGAGTTGGACCAGACCGTGCAGCTGACCTCGGGCAGCGCGGCCGCCTCGTGCAGCGAGAGACCGGTCGGGACGGGCAGCAGCTGCCCGGCCGGCACGGCCACCCGCTGCGCGTAGCCACCCCCGGAGAGCAGCGCGCTCACCCGCTCGCCGACGTGATGGCCGCTCACGCCCGGGCCGATCGCGCTGATCACGCCGGCGCACTCGAGACCCGGATAGGCCGAAGCGCCGGGCGGTGGCGGATAAAAGCCCTGGCGCTGGGAGACGTCGGCCCGGTTGACACCGGCGGCGGTGACGTCGACAACGACCTCGCCCTCCGCCGGCACCGGGTCGGGCACCTCACGGAGGGCGAGCTTCTTGTCCTCGATCACGATCGCGTGCATGCCCCTATCGTGCCCGAGGGGTACGACAGAAAACTCAGAGTGACCATTTCTGGTTCGCGGCGCCCGTACAGGCCCAAATTTGAAGTTTTGTGCCGTTGACCGTGCTGTTGTCCTTGACGTCGAGGCACTTGCCCGAGGCGGTGTTGACGATGTCTCCGCCCGAGGTGACCGTCCACTTCTGACTCGCGACGCTGCCGATGCAGTCCCAGAGGTGAACGGCGGCGCCGTCGGCGGTCGAGTTGTTGGCTACGTCGAGGCACTTGCCGAGCCCGGTGATCGTGCCGTCGGCGTTGCGGGTCCACTGCTGGTTGGTGTTGCCGGCGGTGCAGTCCCACATCTGCGGCTGGTTGCCGTTGGCCGTGGAGCTGCCGGTCACGTCCAGGCACTTCCCGCCCAGACCCTTGATCGTTCCGCCGGTGCTTCCGCTTCCGGACTGCGTCCCGCTCCACGTGAAGGTGGCCGAGGTGCGCGCCGGAAGACTGTAGACAAAGGACTGCCCGCCCCAGTTCACCTTGACGCTCTGCGTGCTGCCGCTGGTGTTGTAGGCGATCAGCGCCTTCGAGCCGTCCGAATTGCGGAAGGCGACATTCGGGACGGTGCCGTTGGCCGAGGAGTCGATCCGCACGGCACCGGGCCGGACGAACTTGGTCAGGTGACCCATCGTGTAGTACTCGATGGTGTAGTCGACCTGCCCGCGCCGGGCGTCGTTGCGGTGCACGGTGACCAGGCCGGTGCAGGTGCCGCAGCCGCCGTTGTGCGGCCCCATGTTCTCGTCCACGGCCATCGACCACTTCGTCCAGCTACGGCCCCAGTTGCGGAAGTAGTCGATCAGGTCACCCATGTCCTCGGCGTGCTGGTTGCTCACCCAGGTGCCACCCGAATGCTCGGTCATGTACGCGTTGACCTGCGGATACTGGTTGTGCACGGCGGTCGCGGTGGACGGGTTGCCGCCGTAGTCGTGCCAGGCCACACCACCGAAGTTCGGGTGGTTGCGGATGGCGGTGTCGGCGAGCAGAGGAGCCACCCACGTGTCGTAGGTGTCGAAGTTCCAGTCGCCGACGAGAAGCTTGGTGTTCAGCCCGGCCCCCTGAAGCGCCGGAAGCAGGTTGGTCTTGGAGAAGTACTGGAGGCCGGCCGCGTTCCACTGCATCGACGGATAGCCGGCGCAGCAGGTCGGCTCGTTCTGCGCGGTGACATAGCGGATCGGCACACCCTGCGACTGATAGCCCTGGATGTACTTCACGAAATACTGCGCGTAGGCCGGGTAGTACTGCGACTGCAACCAGCCTTGGCTGTACGCGTTGTTGTCCTTCATCCACGGCGGCGCCGACCAGGGCGACGCCATGACGAACATCGACGGGTTGAGCCCGACGGCCTGCTTGGTCAAGGCCATCACGTCGGCGTCACGACTCAGCGAGAAGTCGTTCAGGTCGCAGCACGTCGTGTCGTACGAGAAATTGTTCTGGGCCAGATCGGACGACCCGATGACGTTGCGCAGGGCGCTGACCCCGATGCCGGCGGTCGGGCTGAAAAGCTTGGTCATGACGTCGTTCTGGGTGGCCGCGGAGAGGGCGCCGCTGCCCCGGATGTCGAAGGCGGCGGTGTCGGTGAAAGAAGCTCCGGCCCCTTCGAACTGCTGGTAGGTGGTGTTCTCGTTGACGGTGATGGTCTGGTTGGCGGTGCCGGAGCTGCTGCCGAAGGCAACCGCGGCCTGCTGCTGAAGCCCACGCGAGACGACACGGCCGCCGCTGTCGCTGGTGGTGGTCAGATAGACATTGACGGCTTCACCCGCGGCGTAGGACGCCTGGGGCGCGATCAGCACGGCCGCCGACGCGGCCAGGGCCGCCGAGGCGGCCCATCCGATCTTCCTGCTGGACATGGTCGGGGACTCCCTTGCCGGAGGTGGGGGCCAAGGCCGGGAAAAGTAAAGACAGTGAACGATAAACATCCACGTCGATGCCGTGTCAACCGTCACGCCCACGTCAGGGAGCAGGGTTTCCCCAGTTCAGAGCCATTTTCACAACCTTGATACAAGTTGCTTCGCGAGTGCCTGCCGACACGGCTCACCCCGTCTGGCAAACTGAGACAGCAACATCGGGAGGGCTCGCCTAGTGGCCGATGGCGCCGGTCTTGAAAACCGGTATGGGGAAACTCATCGTGGGTTCGAATCCCACGCCCTCCGCTCGATCCTGAGCAGCAAGAACCCCCGCCGACCTGCGCGAACGCAGGGCGGACGGGGGTTCGGCATTCGTCGGCTGAGTCTCATTCGATCTCATCGCGGACCAGTCAATCTCGCTCATCGCGACCATGGTGCGACCACGAGAACCGCGGGTGGCGGAGCTCTCGACGGGAGGGCCTCTAGTCGAGGCGCGACGTCATAGGTAGGCGCGGAGCAAGTAGGCGCTCAGCCACTTTCCATCGAATATTACCGTTTTTACTCTGGGGCGCTCACAGAGTTAGGGACAGGCGAGATCTATGACGCGAAGGGAAGACGGCGCTTAATGATCGATGCGACTCGTCAGTTGCGCTGGTACAGCGGTCTAGGCCTGCTCTTCCTCGCGTTCATTCCAGTTCTCAGCTTCACGTTGCTCGCGACTGACCCCGGCGCAGCGGACAACGAGTTGATCCCCGTGTTCATCGGTGGCCCGGTCAACCTGGCCGGCGCGGCGTTCGTCATCCGCTCCATGACGTCGCGCGAGCCAGCAGCGTCTTCTCGCATGCTCGCCATCGGCGGTGCCCTGATCCTCTTGGGCGACGTGCTGTTGATAGGCATTCGCGCAGCCATCACATGACGCGCTCTCGTGCATCGGCCTCGATTTAAGGAGACCTTCCATGACGTCGTTCCAGGTGGAGCCGTCAGACCTCGACTCCTATGCCAGCCAGTTGGCTCGGGCAGCCAGTGACGCGCGAGAGTGTTCGTCCTACTTCAACCGACAGGTACCGGATCTAGAGCCGGTCACCGGCGGAATCATCAACCCGCTCGTTTACGAGCACCGCCGCGTCCGAGCCCAACTGGCTTCGATGCTGGACCGGCTCGTCACGCTGCTCGACGCCTCCGATGCCGGCGTCCGCGAAGCGGCGGCTCAGTACCGAACTTCCGACCGTACGACCGCGGGTCGCTTGGACGACAGCTATCCCGTTGTGCAGCGGCCGATCCTTCGGACCAGCTAGCCATGGCGTTCAATGACGTAGCCGACCCGACCCGGCAGCTCACCGACCCGGCCGAACGCACAGAGAGCATCCTCGGCCAACCGTTCTCCAACCCGGCATCGGCGCTGGACTGGCTCAGCCCGTCGCACATCCTCAACGAGTTCATTAAGCAGGCCTGCGGCTACGACATCGTCGGTGAAGCCGCCAACGTCGTCGCCGGCGACTGGGAAGTGGTCTGGCAGTGCGCAGGCGCCTACCGCAACCTCGCCAACGCCATGCAGGACATCGGCGTCAACGTCTCCTACGGCAACGTCGCGCTCGACGCGACCTGGCACGGCAACGCCGCCGACGCGGCCTTCATGTACTTCGCTGAGCTGAGTTCCAAGGTCAGCGGTCAGCAGATCCCGTTGAACGAGCTCGCCGCGCAGTACGAGACGGCCGCCGAAGGCACGTACCGCATCGCCGAGACGGTCTCCGGGATTATGAAGGACATGCTCGACTCCGCCATGATCGGAGTCGCGGCAGCGTCCGCCGGCACCGCGACCATCGAGACCGGCATCGGCTTCGTCACGGGTTGGGGCGTCGCGGCGTACGAGGCCTACAAGATCGCCGAGATGGCCGACAACGCCCGCAAGCTCATCGCGACGGCAAGCGCGCTCATCGGCGGAGCAGTCGCCACAATCCAGTCCCTCGCCGCTGACACTGGCACGCTGTCGCAGCATCCGCTGCCCGACCGTGCCTACACACACCCTGGACCAGCATGAGTCAACACGACAAGCCGCCAGCAGAAGAACCCGTCCTTGGCCCGATCCTGAGGCACCTCCAGCGCAACAGCGAAGACGAGCGTATCCGCGAGCTGGCCGCAGGTGTCCTCAACGGCGAGGTCAGCCTGCGCGAGGCACTCACAGCCGACGCCTACGCCGACGCCCTTCGCCCAGGGCTGGTCAACTTCACTAGGTGGCGCCAACAGCAAGGCGATGACACCTTGGTGGAGCTGATCGAACAGAACCGGGCACAGATCGAGGGGTAGCCATGTTTGCTGCTGGAGATCAGGTACTTGGACGCTCTTAACTTCGACGCTACCTTGTCGCTTCCCCCGTGCCGGGATGTTCCCGGAAGAGCGTCAATCTTCGCATCTTGACGGCCACGTGCAGCGATGACTTAGGGAGCCTGTTCCTCGCCTACGGCAATCCGGGAGAAGACGGATGTGAGGCGTTCCAATTAGGGAGCGTCGGACTGTTTCGACCGATGACACTTCGACCTACAAAACCTTATGGCGATCCAGCTATGCTTCTCCCATGACGGACCCATTGCCGATCATTGCCACGACCGACGACGAAGAGTCGCTTGCAAGCGACATACGCCAGTTGAGGGCAGGCTTGCAGCGGAGATCGGAGTTCTTGGAATCGGAGATCGCAACCGCGCTCGGCGCTCAGATCGAAAGCCGGAACTCCCGATCCGCTCAATTCAGAGCGGATGTGGTGGTGGACAGGGGTCATCAGTTACCCCCATTGGCCGTCGAGATTAAGCTTTGGCAGTACAGACTACTTGCGAAAAATTTGTCGAATCGAATTATCGAGCTTCTAGGGCAGTCTGTGGAGATGAGGCGCGAGCTTCCATATGGTGCCCAGCTTGCACTAGCAATCGTCATTGTCGGCGACCGTGGGACCGATTGGAATGAGCAGCGACTCGACCGAGATAGTGTACTTAATCGCGCAACCGTCAGGCTCGCGTCGCTGCTTTCGGAGCGGCGTGACGATGCAGGATATGATCGCATTATAGTCGGCCTTTCTGCCGTGCGGGGATCTCAATGGTGGGCGCTCGAGGCTAGATTCGGCGGCCCGACATTGCTGCCAGACTTCGCTGCGGCAATCTCTCACTTGGAACGGCCGCCCGCCGAAGAAGTGCAGCGTAGTGATGCAAATAAAAGTCGAGAGGGGTTACCGCCGCGTATCTTGCTCGTTGCGGATGAATGGAACTCGCGGAAAGGCGGCATATCGACGTTCAACAGAGAGCTGGCGGTTGCCTTCGCGGACGTCGGCTGCGAAGTTCACGTTGCAGTTCCTGAAGCCGATTCTACTGAAAGGGATGCGGCTTTGGAAAAGCGTGTAACCCTTGTGGTGCCTCCTTCCATCCCGGGTGTCAAAGGAAACGAAATACTTTTGACCCGGCCGCGTTTTGAGGACGACGAGTATGAGCCCGACATTGTTGTCGGTCATGGCAGGATTCTCGGACCGTACGCTTACGCACTTCAGAATAACTTCTTTCGTGTCGCTCGAAGAGTGCATTTTGTGCATACAGATGCAGAGATGCTTGAGTCGGCCAAAGAGCAGGCCGGCGGTCCTTCGCGCATGTTAACTGTCGAGGATCGGCAAAGAACCGAGGTCGAACTGGCGGTCTCTGCCAGTTTAGTTGCGGGAGTCGGTCCGCTTCTGGCTGAGTCAATTACTCATGCGATGCGGGGGTGGCCGGCGCCTCGGCCGGAAGTAGTAAACTTTCTCCCTGGTTTGCGGGATTGGGGCGATGTGGTCGATCCCACCGATGTGCCGCCCAGGCGGCAGGTGCTCCTGATCGCACGAGCAGAGGATATAGAATCCAAGGGAATCGATATTGCAGTCGAGGCGATGCTTGATGCGATTAATAGGTTTCCTGCTAACGCAGTTGATTCGCCACTCTTGATTGTCAGAGGTGTTCCAGATGCCAAAGCGGATGCGGTGAAACGTCGTTTGGACGCGATTGCCTCACCGCACGTGCAGATACTTCTTCGTCCCTATAGGTCGGACGAGAATACAATTAAGCTCGATCTCTGGCAGTCCCGCGTCGTGATTATGCCGTCTCGGCACGAAGGTTTTGGCCTTGCGGCGTACGAGGCAATCGCTGCTGGCGTCCCTGTATTGATTAGTCAAGATAGCGGACTGGCTCGGCTGCTAATAGAGAAGGTTCCGGACGGAGAGCGGGTAATACCGAGAGAGATTCTCCCAGTTCGTGGAGACACTGCAGTAAACGCAGAGATCTGGGGGCAGGCGCTGTATGAGACGCTGAGCGATCCTTCGTCGGCGTTTCTACGCGCTGCTCACGTCCGTAACGAAGTTCTCGCCAACATAACCTGGAATGACTCGGTTCAGAAACTGCTCTGTGGGGTCGGATACCATACGCTCCACGACTGCGCGTCGCTGTAATAGGCGCCTGAATGGAGATCGCATGTCCGACCTCGCCATAAACTTGCTCGCTAGCGCGATCGCCGGCTTCACAGTGTGGGTCTCCCAACTTCTCTTAAGGCGCCGCAAACGGGCACGCGTGGAGGGGTTCTTCGGTCTCCAGGCGGGATCAAGCGCGCTGCTTATTGTCTCCAAACAGGCCCGCTCAGAATGGGCCAACTCCATCGAGAAGTCCGACGTCTCGGCCATGGTCGAGCTTGCCGTCTTGCTGAAGTCTTGCGACGTCACTCCTCGCTTCTACATGCACCACGAGGACGTGCCCGGGATTGGCGACGAGGTCGAGTTCTGCATTGGCGGCCCGATGTCCAACCTGCGGACTGCTGCTCACTTGCGATGGCACATGCCCGGCGTCACTCAGAGCACCTTCGAGGAAGATCCGGAAGGGCTCACGATTAGGGTCGGAGGGAAGGATTTCCGGCGGGTGCGCGGTGAATCTGAGTACGCCCTCATAGCCCGTATCGTCATCGATGGAGCGAAGCGACCGATCTTTCTTATCCTAGGTCAGACAGCGTTAGCTAATGAAGCCGCGGCGCGGTATCTGGTACGGAAGAAGACCGCCCTTTCTCGCGCGTACGGCAACGAGAGAAGCTTCTGCTTCGTGCTCGGAATGTACGGCAGGGAAGTATACGGTCCGCACTTCGTGCGACTCGTCGAAGACATCACTGGATCGGCGTTCAATGTACCCCCAACGTTAGAGGGGCACGCGGGAGCGAAGGCGCCGGACGATTCGCGAGGCTAGGTCGTCGGCAAGGCCCGTCCTGCGGCTGGGTCCATCTCGGACGAGGTTTACCCAAGCTTACCCGGCTTCGCCGTTGTGAACGGTGCGCTGACCCACGACTCGTAAGCTGATCCGAAGCGAGGGAACGGGAAGTATCGACGAAGGAAGGCCCGGAAGACCTTATATGTCATTGTGTCGGACGCTTGAACAAGCCGTGTAGCTGAGGGATTCTGTGTCCTACTAATAGCGGGCGAACGCTACATAGCACCTCCGGCGGGAGCTTATAGAAGAACCCTTTCAGCGCTCACCGGAGGCACTCCTTTCGCAACCAAGCTGAAGTCATGTTATGTTATGCCGGTCTCACCTAGTGCCACTTCAATTCGTCGGCGCGCAGCCTCATCTTGGCCATCGATGCACTTTGCGTAGACCTTAAGCAGCACGTTGACGCTGTGTCCCGCCCACTCGGCGACCTGAGTAGCAGGCACACCCTCGTTAAGCCAAAGAGAGACGGCGGCATGGCGCAGGTCGTACGGTCGTTTAGCCAACGGCGACTTGGACTGCGCCGCGGAGAGACCATCCCGCCTCGCGTGTCTCCAGACACGCGAGTACGTCTCTTTTGACACGGAACCATGGCCGTGCCCTTGGGTGACGAACAGTCGACCGTCGGGCGCGTGCCCGTAGGCGGCGATATGCCAGCGAAGCGCCCTCACGAGTGGTGGCGCGGCGGGTACCGGACGGACGGCCGTTTTCGCCCGGTGTTTCAGTTCCCGGTCTTCACGCACTGCCTCGCTGTCGTCGCCCCAGCCCTGCCCGACGTGCTGAGTTGAGCCGGCCAGTCGGAGCATTCCCCAGCCCTCCTCTGGTAGATCACAATCCTCGATGCGCAGATGCAGAGCCTCAGCCGGCCGCATCGCCGCGTAGTAGAGGCAGGCGAAGAAC
The DNA here is from genome assembly GCF_900215205.1 of Paractinoplanes atraurantiacus. GTDB lineage: Bacteria > Actinomycetota > Actinomycetes > Mycobacteriales > Micromonosporaceae > Actinoplanes > Actinoplanes atraurantiacus. The sequence goes on along the minus strand of NZ_OBDY01000019.1, from coordinate 43,949 downwards.
GCGACCAGGCGCTGATGCTTGTCCGCCACCACGGCAAGCAGGTCGAGCGCCTGCTGGGGGTTGATTACTGAGCGACGGTCCACCTCCTCGACGGACTTCGGAGTTACCCACTGGACATGGTCCATCGGATGCGCGGGGACGAGCCGCAGCTCTACCGCATACCGAAGTGCGCCGTAGAAGACGGCCCGCTTCCGGGCGATTGTGGTTGCCGCGGCCTGCTTGCCGTCGAGCCTCAGCGAGAGCAAATCGAGGGCCTTGCGGATCAGTGCAGCATCCTCTAGGTCGTTGAGGGTGACCGTGTTGGCCGCTACCCAACGTATGGTTGACGCGAGGGCGTCTGGCGGTGGTCCGGCGTCACGACGTGCCTTGTTGAACGACCAGGTGTAGAGCGCCTTCCGGATCCGGTCATCGGGCGGAGCGCCGCGTGTGTTCTTGAGCAGCGCCAACGTTACGTTGGAGAGCGCCTCGGCGATGCTCATTCGGTGCTTTCCGGCTGCGCGTGGCCACTTCATATCAACGAAGGCAACGGCGTGGTCGTACCAGGAACGGGTCTTGAGTGCCCGCGCCATCGGCTCGGGAAGACCGGTCTCCTCGTCGAAGGCGATGCCTTCCCGCTGCGCAGTTATCAGCTTCGAACGATGGCTCTCCGCGAGCGCCTTGGTTTCGAAGCGATCACTGAAGACCTTCCCCGCCACGACCCATCGCACTCGGTACGTGGTCTTCGGCTTGCCGGTCTTCCGATCCTTGCCGCGGTGCTCCTGGATGCTCCAGACCTTGACGTCATAGGTGCTCATGCGGCCTGCGGCTCCTCTCGGTCGGACAGCCAGGACTCGAACTCGGTGCGTCGGATGCGGATCTGGCGGTTGGGCATCTTGTAGTGGCGCGGTGCGAGACCGATCGCCTTCCATCGGAAGAACGTCGATCGAGGTACGGCCATCTGCTCTAGGAATTCATCGAGGGTGAGAAAGTCGCTGGCCACGGGTTCCGGCCCTCCCTGGCGGTGACAGGCGGTGGCACGCTGATCGCCCTTGTGGAGCCGATCGAGCGAGGGGACATGCGATTCGATGAGCCGCTGACGGAACCGACAGAACTGACAGAACCTCGGTGGGCTTCGAGTTGTGTCAGTTCTGTCGGTTGCGTCAGGCGTCTACGAGGCTTTGCGTGCGTTGAGCGGATGCACGGTCGCGGCGGGGCGATGGACCTCGGGATGGACGAGGTAGCTCGGCGAGGGCGGTCGCCCGCCGGCGCGTTTCGGCGCGGGTGGGTCGAGCTGCCTGAGGTAGCCGTGTGCCTCTAGCACGGCCAAGGCCGGATCTAGGTCCGCGACGGTCTTGATCTGAGCGCACTGAACGGCCCGGAACGCCTCGCGCTTGGTGAACGCGCTCGTTGCGGTCCGCTCTATCCACGCGAGCACGAGCCGGCCGTTGCGCGTGGCGATGTCGGCGCCCATGTCGTCGAACGCAGCCAACGCGTGAGCGGCGTAGTACTCGCCGATCAGGGCGGCCCGGTCGATGGTGTTGGCGTGGATGTTGCCGCTCCACCCAATGCCGGGTCGCTCGGCGAGGTGAAGAAGGCCGGCGATGCGGACTACGGCGCCGGCGTACTTGCTGCCCCAGTCCACGATGTGTGACCACGCCCCGCCGGGAGCGAGCCGTGGTTCCACTAAGCGCTCGATCTCCAACACCCGCTCGTTGGCGTCGGGAGCAAGTACGATGACAGTCGGATCGGTCCACTCGGCGAGTGAGAGAACTAGGGCGTGAAGTCCGCCGTGATAGGCCGCAGCGACCTGCGTGGGGATGGGATCGGCGCCGATCTTTCGGCGGCCCACGGTGTTCTCTGGTAGGGCGAACAAGATCCGAGCAAGCAACCCGAGTCCGCGGAAGCCGGGCATGCCGGCGATGTCTCGCAGAATCTCCGGCTGAACCGCGAGGCCCATGGTTAGGGCCGGCTTGTCGACGTGTTCGGCCTCGCGGGACCGTCGGTCTACCCGCATAAGGTCGCCGGCGTGGCCTTTGAGGAAGACCTCCAGGTTCGGCGTGCCGGAGTAGCGGCCAGCGATGGTTGCGAAGATTCCTCCTTCCGGCGAGAGCACAGCAAGCCGGCCGCCCTGCTCAGCCAGTAGTGACGCCGCGGTCTCGCTCGTGATGTCGTCGGCGACGAGCCGGGGTTTGGCTGGGACTGTGATTGCTTCCGCGTTCATCGCGGCTGCGGTGGCTTCCGCAATGAGCGTGTCCCGTCCAGCCGCGTCAGCGCTTGCGGCTGCCAGAGCGGCTTTCTCAGCAGCCTTGGTGGCGACCTTGGCGGACAACTCAGCCTCGATGATCGCGGGCGCTGTTCGCTCGATCATCGCCTTCTCGGCCGAGAGGATCGGCCCGACCATGGCAGCGAAGACCGCGGACTTCCGCGAGCCGGGCGGCAGTACGACGACCGTGTAGAGGTTCGTTGGCTCTCGCCACGATCCGCGTACCTCCACCTCGGCCCGGCCGCCGGCCGCCGTCGACAGGCACGCCAACGCGAGACTGCCCGCCAGGTCGATCGGGGTTTGAGTGAACTCCGCGACCGCGAGCACCTGGTCCGCCAGCCAGCCGGGCAACACCTCGGCAGGGAACGGTGGAAGGTGTCGCCCTCGACCGAGCGGAACCAGCGCAGGCCACTCGCCAAGTGAAGACGCGCCCTCCAACATTGCGCGGCCGGTCGCAACCACGTCCGCTGTGTCGGCGCCGGACGTGGCGAGCCGGGCGAGCTGGGCGCCGAGGTCAGCGACCTGGCGCCGCTTCCCCAGGTCGGCGACGATGTTCGCGTAGTGAGCTGCGTTCGCCGTCGTGGGCACGTCGGCGATAAGGGTGTGGAGGTAGGGCGCTCCGCCGACCTTGCCGAGCTCGCCAGTGTCGGCGAGGTGAGCGGCGACGGTGATCGTGTCCGTCGGGGTGCCAGCGGCATGCATGCCGCACATCGCCGCCCACAGCACCCTGTGGGCCGGGCGGCCGAAGTCCCCAGAACTCAGCAAGCCGGCGAGATTTCCCATCAGAGCGGGAGCGAGCAAGGCGGCGCCGATGACGGCTTGCTCGGCCGCCAGGTCGTACCCGGCTGGCTTCATACGTCAACTCCTCTCGGAGCGGTTGATGCGGAATACGTGCTACTCGGTGCGTCGGCCGATCGCCCGGCGCTGTTGGCGGCCGGACACGCCAGCCAGCCGGGGCGCGACTCGGGCCAGGAGCTCACGCATGAGGCCGAGCGCGGCAGCGAGTTGTCCGCGCGCTACGAGGTCGTGGGCATGCAGCGGAATTCGCGCCCGGATCTCGATGTACTCCCGGTCGACGGCGCGAACCCGCGTGAGCCAGGCCCTTCCACCGATGCCGTCGGCAGTGATGTCCGGAGACCGGTGCTCGTTGATGCCGCATCGGTGGTCGCGAGCGCACCAATCGGTGTGTGGCGTTTCGGCGCGGCGTAGCCGGCCCATGGTTCGGGCCCCCATCAGCGGGTGCCCTTGTCGTGCAGGTCGCGAAGGTCGTTGATGACCCGGCGACCGACTCGAAGTCGTCGTCCTTCGCCGTCGCAGCGCCGGCACAGGCCGAACGCGCGGCCGATCGGGGATCGACGCTTGCCGGTTCCCTTGCAGCGACGGCAATCGCCGAACGGCCAGAACCAGCAGCCGATGGAGTAACAGACGGTAGCGATCACGAGCGCGAGGCAGAGAAGGCCGGTTAGCCCGGCGGTAGAGGTCGCGGTCGCGGCGAGGGTGGGCACAGAAAGCCTCCCTGGAGGGATTTTCGAGTGGCGAGGGGAAGCGGGGCGACCCGCGACCAGCGCACATATGTACTGACCAGGCCGGTCGCGGGTCTGGTCGCGTCAACGCGACCGGTCGCGGCTCCTCCGCGACCTTTAAGCGGCCTTGCGTCGCTGGATTGCCGCATCGATGTCGTCAGCCTTGGCACCTTTGAGCGCCTTACCGGCTCGCTTGACATCAACGCTGCGTACACCGAAGGAGCGGACCTGAGCCGAGACCGACTCCGCGGTCACGTCTGCGTAGAACTCGCGGAGTCGGTCGCCGAGACGGGCGGCGATGTCCTCCCACTGGAGACCGCGCTCTGTCGGTTCGAACATCGTCCGGACGTCGGCGAGAACGTCTCGGGCGACTCGGGTGACGTCTTCGCCCGCGGCCATGCCGGACAAGGTGCCGGCCGCCTCGCGCAGTTTGCGAGCTTCGGTCAGGATCTTCGCCGCATCATCGCCGTCGGCAAGGTGCGTCCGTACCGTGGGCGTCTCGTCCCACGCGCCGCGCAAGATGCCAACACCCTTATAGCTCGGCAGCAAGGTTGAGGAGTCGAACCCCTCCGAGTAGGCGCCGTTGCCTAGAACCAGGTCGCTGACCTGCCACGAGCCCGTGCGAAGACTGAACCGCACCTGGTGGTTGTCGCGGAAGCTGGTGAACTGCTGCGCGACGTGGCCTGCCGCGATGCCGCTCGGTCGCTGAGTCGCGTCCACGAAGATCACTCCGGCAGCCGGAGCAACCTTGACCAGGTAGACCAGCAATGTCGCGATCTCCTTGGAGATCTCCCCGAGGTCGAAGTACTCCTGGAACTCGTCCATCAGCACGACCCGAACAGGCATCGCGTATTTCGGATCGCGGGCGATCTGGCGAGTGAGTTTGCCTTCGGGACAGATGTCGACGGGAAGCTTGGACAGCCGCTCGTAGCGGTCTTGCACATCGGCTTTGATCTCGCGGAGAGCTTCCACCACGATCTCGGCTGGATCACCGTCACGCGTCATGGCCAAGCCGAAGGCATACCGGTCTGCGACGAGGGCGAACTTGCGCCAGTCAGGCTTGCCGCTGCCGTCGAATACCGTCAGCTTCACGTACGGATCGAGAGCGGCATACAAGCCGAGGAGCCGCGCGGCGAATGTCTTGCCCTGACGAGGCTGCGCACCGATCAGAAACGACGTCCACAGCAGATTGACCGACACCTTGTTGCCGCGCTCGTCCAGGCCGAACGGGGCCGGCTGCCAGATGTCGGTCGGCTTGCACCGCAGCAGCGGCGTACGCCCGGCGCCGACCGACAGTGGATCACGGTCGGCAACCCACAGTGTGTGCCGCCGGTGCGAACTGGGATCGCGAGTGATGAAGACTTGGGAGAGCGCCACATCCAGGCCGGAGGCGATCGCACCGCGCGCCTTTACCGCGTCATCGAACGTCTTGCCGTACGGCAGATCGATCGACACCTGCGACCCTGTGCCGGACGCGTCGCGGGCCATGGTCGAGCCGAAGGCGATCTGCTGATGTGGCTTGTCCGGATGGCCGAGGCCGCCGGCGTAATACGCCCGAAGGATGATGTCGGGGTTGATCTGCCGGAACCGTCCGGCGACCGTCGCCGGGGTGACGATCGGCCGGTCCTGCGGACGACCGATGTGCGCTAGGAACGCAATCGCCACAGCCGCGACGACTGCAAGCGCCCACGACGGAGCGGTCACCCACAGCGCCGGACCACCGATCGAGACGGCTAGCGCTTCGGCCGCCAGGACGAGGAAGCGCCACATGCGGGTGGCCTTGGCCTCTCGATGCAGCTTGAGCCACATCGCCGGATCGTTCGCGTCGGCCGCGGCCTGCCGCAGGCGGTATTGCTCCGCCACCCACCACCAGGTGAGCTGCCGGCCGGCCAGCCGGAACAGCCCAACGAATGCCCAGAATGCGGCGAGGACGGCGTACTTCGGCGCGCGTACGGAGTGGAAGCCAAACCGATACGCCGTTACCGCCGTTGTCTGCCGGATGCTGTGCTTGATGTTCGGCCACGTCGACCAGCCGACAGGCACGATCGGGATGCGGTCGGCTGATCGACCTCTACGAGGCTCGTCGACGGGCATGCCGCCGGGCGCCGGCTGGTCATCGAGGGCGACTTCGAAGTGAGTACCCGCCTGCGCAGTCGAGTCGCGGCGGGTGCGAGCTTCATCCAGCTGGACTACTTCGGCGACGTCTTCTTCTGCCGCCTTCCAGTCGAACTTGTCGTCAGGTGGGGGATTCTGCGGGACCATCAGGTTCTCTCCCGTGGGATCAGAGACGGTCTTGCGGAGTGAGGGCCGGCGGCACGGCGCTTGCTTGCAGGCTTGGGGCCGTGCCGCCGGGCGAAGTCAGGCAGCAGTGAGATGCGGCTTTTCCGCAGGCTGCGTGCTAGTTGGTGACGCGTCGGTGACGCGCAGAGCGGCGAGGTGGCGCCGCGCGGTCGACGGGGAAACACCCGCCTTGGCGGCGATCTTTGCCACGGGCGCACCGGGCAACTTGGCGGCGGCTTTGGCTACCTTGTCCGCCGATACCGGACGCGGCGTGACCCGCTTGGCTGACGTCTTCTTGGCCGCCGGAACGGGAGCGATCTCCTCGGCGACTTCGATGACGGTGGGCGCTGGCACGGGGGCTGCCGCGACCTTAGCCGCAGCTTCAGCCAGCGATCGGATGCGTCCGCCGATCTCTACGAGACTGATCGAGGCGACCACGATGAGTCCGTCGACGCTGAACGGCAGCAGGTACGGCGAAGCGTCGGTCTCGCCGTAGCGGGTCGCAACGCCGGCCATGTGCCAGTAGGAAACCCACGCCGCGATGCCGGCGATGACTGCGGTAGCAGCGAGCCGCGCATACGAGGCCGTACCGCGACGAACTGGAACACGGGAGATCAGCTCAACCGTCAGTAGCAGGGCAAGAGGTGACCACGCCGAGATTGCCTGACTGATCGGATTGTCCTGAGCGTGCAGAACGTTTCCGGCAAGCGATGCGGCGATTCCGAGAGCGAAGACGGCACGTATGGCCCATCCGATGCGCTTAAGGCGTTTCAAGTCCTCGTGCATCAGGCGACCGCCTTCCGGGCGATCGGGTGTGCGGCGATCTCGACGGCAACTCGCGTGACGTGTGCTTCGGCCCGGCGCAGTCGGCGCCAGTCCAAGGCGGTCGGCCCGCCGCGGTGGGAGGCGTTGACCATAGCGATCTCGGCGTCGAGTACGTCCAGTTCCGCAGCGATCAGGGGCCATTCGGCCTCGATCGCGTCCAGCTCAGCATCGGTCGGACCTTCGATGTTCGGGTGAAGCTCTCTCACGGGATGTCCTCCGGAGACGGAGGCCGGCACTCAAGCGTTGCCGACCTGTGAAAACAGGGACGAAGGGCGAAGGGCAGATGGGCCGCGCCAGGGGCGCGACCCCGTGAGCTGCGGAGCACGGCGTGCAGCGCTACCCGGCGCCGCACGTTGAGCCAGCGGGCGGACAGGTCTGGCGGCCGAACATGTCGGCCGAACACCCCGGCAACCCCGCAGGTCACGTCTTCAGTTCTCAATGAGCGACGAGGACTCAGCGGTGTCACGGCGTACGGCAACCAGGTGCCGCCGTTCCGGTCCTTGCTGACCTCTTGCCTCGCTTGCCTAGACAAGTTGGCTGAGATCAACGTAGGGCGGCTTGCCTAGACAAGTCAAGAGCAATTAGCGGAACTTCCCCAACTTGCCTAGGCAGGGATAGGGTGGACCTGTGACTGAGAACCTTGATTTCCTCGGCCAACTCGATCCGGACGACCCGAAACAGGCCTCGCAGCAGATCGCCACCAAGCTGCGCGCGGCCATCCTGACCCGTCGTCTTCAACCGGGCGACAAACTTCCCTCGCAGCCGGATCTAGCGGCTCGCTACGGCGTCGCACGGGAGACCGTGAGGCGAGCGCTAGAGCTCCTTCGCGCCGAACGGCTGATCGTCACTAGGCAAGGCAGCGGCGCCTACGTGCGCGCGCAGACTCAACGAGCGGTAGAACTCCGGCCGCATATCGAAGCAGCGTTTGAGCGACCCCATGTCTCGATCGACTTTGCGGGCTTCTCCGGCGAGACACTTAGGGACGCGCTCGCCGAAGTTCTCGACAAAGTTCGAGCCGGCCGGCTCTCTCCGGAGACCATCGCCGTGCGAGTCCTGATCTCCGACATGACAACGCCCGTAGCGCTGCCAGCGCGCGCCGAAACGCAAGCCGACGATCCCGCTGTCAGAGAGCGCGCAGAGCGGATCACCCGCCGAGCGGCAGACGGCATCATCGACCAGGTTGCCGAGCTGGGCGACCTCGGCCTAGTGCGGTCCGCCACGGTTGACGTTCGGATGCACCGAGCATCGCCGCTGTTCAAGCTGTACGTCCTCAACGGCGAAGAGGTCTTCTACGGCTTCTATCCGGTCGTCGAGCGAACCGTTTCGATCAAGGGTGAGCCCATGGCCATCTACGACCTGATGGGCAAGGACGTGCCGCTGTTTCACTACGCCATCACTGACGACGATGCCTCTCACGGCACTCAGTTCGTCGAAGCATCCCGCCAGTGGTTCGACTCGATGTGGTCGACGATCGCCTACCGGTACGACGGATGAGCGCCGTCCTCGGTCGGCTTCTAGCCGAAGTAGACGCGGTACTCCTCGATTTCGACGGCCCGGTGTGCAGCATCTTCGCTGGCTACCCCGCGCCGAAGATCGCGGCAGAGTTGGTTGTAGTCCTGCAACAGATGAGCGCCAGCATGCCGCCTGCCCTAACCGATGAACAGGACCCGCTCGAGGTGCTGCGGTGGGCAGGGTCGACGGGAAACCAAGCAACCACACAGGCAGTTGAGGATGCGCTCTGCGCGGCCGAGCTCCGAGCCGTCGAGAGCGCGGCGCCTACCCGGTACGGACGAGAGGTGATCGTCGCTGCGCGCCAAGCGGGCCTACCCGTCGCGGTCGTCAGCAACAACTCGGCCGGCGCGGTGACTGCTTACCTCGCTCGGCATCGGCTCGCAGCGTACGTCTCGCCAGTGATCGGCAGGGCTTACGCCGATCCAATGCGGATGAAGCCCAACCCAGAACCGATCCTGCGTGCGACCCAACTCCTCGGCATCTCGCCGGCGAGGTCGGTGCTTGTGGGGGATTCGCTCTCGGACATCGAGGGCTCGCGGGCGGCCGGCGTCCGGTCGGTGGGCTACGCCAACCGACCGACCAAGGCAGATCCCTTCCGAGGTGCGGGCGCAGACGTCGTGATCGACAGCATGGGGCAGCTTGCCGAAGCGTTGATCGCCAACACCGACAGCTGAGCCGGCCGAGCCTACGACTCGCCGGGCGTATCGCGGACGTAGACGCCGACACCCGCAAGCGTCTCCGTGATGCCCTTGACCCTGAGAATCTGCATCGCGCGGTCGATCACCGGCGCCGTCACGTCGTAGTGAGCAGTCAGCTCACGACGGCTCGGCAGACGCGATCCAGGCGGAAACTCTCCTGCCTCGATCCGGCTTTGCAGGTCATCAGCGATCTCTTCGTATCGATAACGCGGCGGCACGATTGTTCTCCTCGGTTGGCTCCCCGAGTAGATCACCAATGACTAGCCATTGACTAGCCAACGCTAGCTATGGCAGGTTGGCAGTAGGTCACCTCGGTTGGCGCTAAGGAGACCCGACAGCGCGGCGGACGGATACAGGTTCGCCCGTGGTCCAGATGAAGGCCCGGAGCAGTCATAGTGCTCCGGGCCTTCACCTTGGCGCACTCTACGCGCCCCTGCGAGTTCGTCGCTGCTAGGTCAAGCCCCTGGAAGTGGTGTAACGGCTGATTTTCGAGTTGTGCTGGTTAGAAGGGTTGTTCGCTGGGCTGGCCGGTGACGGGCTCGCCGGTTTCGGGTCGCCATTGGTCGATGTCGTCGGGCCAGGGCGCGGGCCGGCCGTGCTCGTCCCACCAGCCGGTTTCGATGTTGTCGGTGTGCAGGGCGGCGTTGCGCCTGGCGCGTTCGGCCGGGTCGGGGATGGCGGGGTCGCCGGTCGGGTGGGTCATGCTGCGGTCTCCAGTTCGGGCAGGTCGGCCGTGGTGGCGGTGGCTGCTGGGGTCTTGCGGGCGCGTTCGAGGACGTCGAGGGCGAAGTAGCGGCGGCCTTCGGTCCATTCGTCGTGTTGTTCAGCCAGGACGGCGCCGACCAGGCGGATGACGGCGTCGCGGTCGGGGAAGATCCCGACGACGTCGGTGCGGCGGCGGATCTCCTTGTTCAAGCGTTCGTTCGGGTTGTTCGACCAGATTTGACGCCAGATCTGCTGCGGGAACGTGGTGAAGGCGAGCAGGTCGGCGCGGGCGTCATCGAGGTGCGCGGCGACCTTCGGCAGTGACCTGCCGGTCGGGTCGAGAAGCTTGTCGAACTGGGCGTGGACCGAGGCCGGGTCGGGCTGGTCATAGACCGAATGCAGCATCGTCTTGACCGCCGGCCACGCCGACTTCGGGGTCACGGCCATCAGGTTCGCCGCGAAGTGCGTGCGACATCTCTGCCACGAGGCGCCGGGCAGGTTCGCCGTGATCGCGTCGACCAGGCCGGCGTGCGCATCCGAGGTGACCAGCAGGGTGCCGGTCAGGCCGCGGGCGACCAGATCGGCGAAGAACGCGTTCCACGCCTGTTTCGTCTCGCTGGTGGCGACCTTGACACCCAACACCTCACGGTGCCCGTCGGCGTTCACGCCGGTCGCGACGAGCACGACCGCGTTGACGACCCGGCCCTGTTCCCGGACTTTCATGGTCAGGGCGTCAGCGGCGACGAACGTGAACGGCCCCGACTCGTCGAGCGGGCGGGTGCGGAACGCGTGGACCTGTTCGTCGAGGTCGGCGGCCATCCGCGAGACCTGCGACTTCGACAACGACGTGATCCCCAACGTTTGCACGAGCTTGTCCATCCGCCGGGTCGAGACGCCGAGCAGGTAGCAGGTCGCGACCACGCTGACCAGGGCGGCCTCGGCCCGCTTACGGCGCTCCAGCAGCCAGTCCGGGAAGTACGAACCCGACCGCAGCTTCGGGATCGCCACGTCGATGGTGCCGGTGCGCGTGTCGAGCTCGCGGTGGCGATAGCCGTTGCGCGAGTTGACCCGCTCCGGTGACACGGCCCCGTACTCGGCGCCGCAGATCGCGTCGGCCTCGGCCGACAACAGCGAGTTGATGACCGTGGACAGCAGATGACGCATCAGATCCGGTGACGCGTCCGTCAGCGCCTGGCCGAGCAGCCCGGCAGGGTCGATGATGTGTGGTGCGGCCATCGTGGTTGATCCCTTTCGAGAGTTCCGTGAGACGTTCACTCGAAAGATCACGCGATGGCCGCGCTCTATACCGGACGCTCTGTCCGACGATCACGCCAACCGCGTTACACCACTATCAGGGACTCCACTCGCTGCGCCGCTACGCGCAAGCATCAAGCCGGACATAGTCTCCACACCATCGCGGAGCACTGACCTCCGCTACCTGCCATCCGCCGTCCTTGCGCGTCACGAAGCGCCATGGATGCTCTTCACTCCTGTAGGAGAGGGCCGTGCCGTTGGCGTGCCACCAGATAGCGGAGACGTGCACGATGACGTCGGCGCGGTCGTTGTCGATCGGTCCCACTGTCACGCTGCCAAAGTCGAGCTTTGCCGGCGGTGGGATCGTGCTGTCCATGGCGCTGCGATAGCTACGCCACGCTGCCAGAAGATGTTGCTGCTCATCATCCAGCAGTATCGGAAGCAACCCCTCTTCCGCGTTATAGCCAAGCGCCATGAGATAGGAGTTGACTGCGGCGTCCGGAGAGGAAGCTCCGCGGCTTGCCTCAACCGTCTGACGCAGCGCCCATACGGCGGGGATGCCGATGACCGTTCCGCCGAGGCAGAACAACAGCATCGGGAGAAGTGCGAACGTAACCCACCGACGTTGCACTGACCAGCCGTTAAATCTCTGAGAGGCCCGGTGTTCCCAAACCAGGTAGCCTCTCCGGAGGCCGGTGACGCGGCCAGCCCACCGGCGTACGTTCGCGATCATGCACCGAACATAGTGAAGAAAGTCGATGGAAGGAACTGGCTTCCTGCCAACAGGGGCGCGACAGCACGGCAATGCCGACGCGCTGGAATGGACTACGATATTTTTCGCACGGTAGCGTCGTATCGATCTTGAATGTGTGCTTCTCGTAGCTTTCCGGCTTTGGCCTGGCGAATGAACGTCTTAAGATCCCGAATTCCCAAGGGTAGGACAACTGCACCTCGGTCACGCGAGATTCTCTCAATATGACGCATGTATGACGTCTGTACCTCGCCTCGGAAGGCTATGATACCGAATTTGCCGATGGTGTCATTTAAGTAGTAAGAGATCTGTTGGAAATCGTCCGAGTGCAGGTTTTCGTAGTTTTTGCATTCCCACACTACCTGCGTCGCGCTATATCGTTGCCGAATGATAGACCAGAATCCCGTGTGCGCTCGAATCGCAGCAATCCAATCGCGTATAGCCTCACCGTTGACGGTTCTAGACCTTGCCTCGACGTTGTCAAGCGCTCTAAAGAAGCAAAGCCGCAATAGATCACCAATGGCATTCTCAAATTGTGTGGCGCCGGGATGGCCGAGTGGAATTGAGGTTAGCCTCAGCTCCAGATCTTCGAGGTGTTCGATGTAGTCCGTGGGCGACAGGCCACCAGGAAGCTCCTCGACTATGCCAACTCGGCCGAGCTTCGTGGAGTCCGGAAGCTCTCGCACAAGCGAATCCTGCAAGTCAAGCGCATCCCAGTAACACCGGTGAACGACAATCGTTGCGTCCGAGTCAACCGCAGGGGGACTCGTATCTTGTGGCCCGAGCGCACGGAACTTGACGGGGCGCCCTGCCTTCTCGATACCGACGAAACCGATGTTATATAGCAGGCGCACGAAAAGCTCTGGTGCTTGATGGTCGAATATCCAGCTGGCACATAGCCTCTTGACCTCAGTGTCGTTCAGCAGTCCCCGTATTAGGGCCTCGATTCCGCTGACCGTAAATCTTCGACCTAGCCCGTAAAAGCGAGTAAGAACCAGTGCAATCTGCGGGAAGTTTTCTGCGTACTCATCGCCAAGGTCCTTGAGTCGATTGTCGGAGAATTTGCGACGAGCACCTTCGACGTCCTCCAAGCGTATGATTTCGTTCCCGCGCTCTTTGGCCGAGTCGATGGCGTGAGACACGTAGATTAGTACGTCGCGGGGTCTGTCGTGGCAGAATTCGAGGATCTCTTTGCGCGCTATCGGCCCGTCCTCGAAGAACGCCTCCCATGTGGGGCCGCCGAGCGCAGGCTTCGCTACTAGTGCTCGCCGAAGCCTTCGTTCGACCAGCTCGACCAGTTGACGTTGGTTCCAGCCAAGCCCGGAAATCGATGTCTCTAGCCTGGAGGATTCAGAATCGCGTGCGCGTACTCGCTCAAATATATTCTCCCTGAGGAATACCAAGACGCGTCCCCATGGAATTTGGGTAGAGACCTCTAGGCTCGCGTGGAGGAATGCTGTTAGGTAGGTGAGCGCTTGGTCGGATGCATCCCAGAAGTCATCGATACTGTCGACCAGCAGTGTGTATTTCCCGCCGCTCTGTAGCACCTTCATTTCTTCGATGAGGTTCTTGGTTGCCTTATTTTCCGATATGAGCGCCTCATCGTTTTCTTCTCTAACCGCGTGCGCAATTCCTTTGAGCGCCAACACGGTTCGTGTGTCGAAGTCGTCCGAGCAGGGTCCCGACAGTTCTGCGGCGCAACGACTCGGTACGGTTGCGAAGGTTGGGTGAGCTTCACGCCACATAAGTAGCAGTTCGCCCAACAGAACTCTTTTGAAAACCGATACAAGTGCGCGGAAGGGGCCCTTCTTGGGATTCGCAAATAGTTCGAGGTCGAACATGCCCGACGTGGGCGAGAATATCTCAGGAACGATCGCGCGAGCGTGAGGAAGATTCTGTTCGCAGAAGGTCCTGAGCGCAGTTTTTCCGGTGCCGCGTCTTCCTACATAGAAATACTTGCCACTATAGTGATCGATCGCCGAATCGAACGGTGGTGTGTGCACATAGACTTCGGGATCAGTGGGAACAAGGTCGTTCTCGGCGAACGATGCTCCCACGTAAAGCTTGTTGATCGTCCCCCGGGGAATACTGCGCGTGCTCGTTTGTCGGGGCGACGGCACGTCAGCGGGTTGTGCAACCTTTGTCCGTCTGTTGGCTTTTCGCGCCATTCCTGCCCCCTCGTCATCCGTGACCGAAGCAGCCTGACAGGTCGGTTGCTGATTTGGGATCGGCGGTTTGGCCTAGTTGGTCTGCCGCTCTCAGCCCAGGCCACCGCAGATTAGGGCCGAAATGGCCGAACAGGGTTGTTTGGTGGTCTAGCGAACTTACTGTGCTCTTAGGTGTTAAGCGAGGAGGAGCGCAGTGCCAAGACAAGACTTACAAGATCAGTACGCTGACGTCAAAGCTTCCGCTCAAAGCGACGTGCAGCGGGCGGCAACGGCAATCGACAAGGGCGTTACCACCGATGACTGGCAGGACGCGATCGACGTGCTCACAGACTTGGGCGCAACCGTCGCGAAGGCACAAGATCTCCAAGCACAGTTAGAGGCTCTTGGCTAGAGGGTCGGGCTGCCGCGACGGCGGGCGGTCGATCATCGCAGAGAAGCGAGACTGATGCTTGTCATACCTGAGCCCTAGAGTGCGGCTATGTCGCTGGCGAGCTTGACCCGATCAGACGTCCTTGCCGCCGTTGCCGAGTTTGACCGACTCGGGCGAGATGAGTTCCTGGAGAGGCACGGTTTCGGTACCGCCCGGACCTACTTCCTGGAGCTGAACGGCTCCCGGTACGACTCCAAGGCCATCGCCGGCTACGCGCACGGGGTGCGAACCGGTGACTATCTACGCTCGGGGGACTTCACTGGCGGAGACGCCACCGTCGTCCGACGTCTGCAAGCTCTCGGTTTTGTGGTGCGCACGCATCGCAATCCACCGTGGACACGCGATGAAGTCGTGCTGGCTTGCGATCTTGTCCGCGATAACGATTGGCGTTGGCTCGACTCTGAGGACGAGCGGGTGGGTGAGCTGTCTGAGCTGCTCCAGTTCAACCCTGCACACCCTCTAGAGACACGCGGGTCGGACTTCAGGAACCGCAACGGTGTGGCGCGCAAGACGGCCGACATCGCGACTCAGCATCCCGAGTACACCGGGAAGCCGACGAAGGGCGGTCAGCACGACCGTGTGGTGATCGAAGCCTTTGTCAGCCGACCTGCGGCGATGGCGGCCGAGGCGAAGGCCATTCGGATGGCGATGCTCGCTGAGGCCAACGATGCCGTGAGCCTTGTGGATCTAGACTTAGATGGTCTAAGCGCCGACGAGGGAGCGGTTCTTGAACGGCGCCACCTTCGTCGCGAGCGCGATCCTCGGCTGCGGCGCAAGGTCATCGAGGCATACAAGCGGCAGCACGGGAAGATCGCGTGTGAGGCATGCGGGTTCGACTTCCAGCGGACGTATGGCATTCGCGGCGCTGACTTCATTGAGGTCCACCACCGGACGCCTCTTCATGTCAGTGGTCCGGTCAAGACGCGGGCTGATGACCTCGTCCTACTTTGTTCAAACTGCCATCGGATGATCCACCGGACCTCACCCTGGCTCACCGTCGACGATCTGATGGCGCTTGTGACAACGAATGTGGTCCGGTAGGCGGCCCGTGGACTGCGGTCCTCCCACAGCTGCGACCATGGCGCGACCACGTCATACATACATCGTGGATATCGGCAGGTCAGGGCCGGGGAATCGCCGGTCTTGAAAACCGGTATGGGGAAACTCATCGTGGGTTCGAATCCCACGCCCTCCGCATTGTGATGTCTCAGGACATCGGAAACCCCTGAACCTGCGGTTGCAGGTTCAGGGGTTTCTTGTTGTCGGGGTGCGTCCGGGTGGTCGGCCGGTGGGCTGGTAGCGCTTGGTGGGGTCGAGGACGAGTTCGCGCAGGAGTTCGCCGGTGGCGGCGTTGATGATGCGGATGTCGCGGTCCTGGGCGAGTACGAGGACGTGGGTTCCGGTGTGGGTTCGTCCGACGCCGATGGAGTAGAGCTGCCCGTTGTGACGCAGGGTGATTTTCCCGGCTTTGTCGATGCGGTCGCGGCGCAGCCGATCGTGGGTTGTCTTCTGATCTGGCCGCCGTGGAGCGGCTTTGGGCCGGGCTTGGTAGGTGGTGGCTGGGGTGGCGTGCCGGGGCAGGGATCGGTGTGGCCGGCGGTGGTTGTACTCGTCGGTGAACGCGTCGATCAGGGTTTGCAGCGCGGCGATCGTGACGGGTTGGGTGGCTTGGCCGCGGAGCCACTTCTTCAGGGTTTGCTGGAAGCGTTCGACTTTGCCGCAGGTGGTGGGGTGGTTCGGGCGGGAGTTCTTCTGGGTGACGCCCAGGCGGTGCAGGTCGTGTTCGAAGCCGTTGCGGCCGCGGGTGCTGCGCAGGCTGCCGCCGGACAGGCGGGTGGTGAAGACCATGCCATTGTCGGTCAGCGTGGAAGCCGGAATCTCATGTGCCGTAACGGCTTTGCCGAAGACGCGCCGGACGATCGGGCCGGTGACCCTGGGGTGAGCGGTGACCGTGAGGGCGTAGCGGGAGTGGTCGTCGAGGAAGGTCAGGATTTCGGCGTCGGGTCCGGGCCTGCCGTCGGGGTGGGTGAGGCGGTAGTGAGTGAAGTCGGCTTGCCAACATTCGTTGGGCTGCTCTGCGGCGAAGCGGATGTAGGAGCTTTTCGGCCGTTTCGCCGGCTCGGGGACGACCAAGCCTTGGGCGGCCAGGTGCCGGGCGATGGTGGCCCGCGAGACGGTGATCCGGTGGTGGTGTTGCAGATGCCAGCCGATGGTGTCGGGCCCGGCGTCCAGGCCCCGCTCGGTGAGATGTTTGCGGGTCGCGACGATCAGCTCGACGGCCTCGGGGCTGGTTGCGGTCGGTGACGATCGGGGCCGGCGGGATCGTGGCTCGAACGCGACGTTGCCCTCGGCCCGGTAGGGGGCGATCAACTTAGACACCCAGCCTTTGGACACGCCGTAGGCGCGGGCGGTCTCGGCCTGGCTACGGCCCTCGACGATGACGGCGGTGATCACGAGACGGGCTTTGGACACCCTGCGACGATCACTGGCATCCAGAGTTGCCGATGTCCTGGCACACCGTTTCCGATGTCTTGAGACATGGGTTTCCTATGTCCTGAGCCAGAACACCACGCCCTCCGCAGTTCAGGCGCGAACGGAAGCGGCAGCGCGGAGCGCCTTGTCCGGGTCGCCTTTCACGCTTCCGTTCTGGCGGCGTCCAGCCACAGCGGCGTACTCCTGAAAGCCGCTCCGGACGTTGCCGGTCGCGCGCCTGGAGTGGGCGGAGCCTTACTCTCCCCCGTCGTCTTCGCGGACGTAGACACCGACGCCGGAGAGTGTCTCGGTGATTCCCTTGACGCGAAGGATGAGCATCGCGCGGTCGATGACCGGCTCGGTGACCTCGTATTGCTCGATCAACTGACGTCGGCTCGGCAGGCGGGATCCGGGAGGAAACTCCCCAGCCTCGATCCGCTTCTCGAGGTCAGTGGCGATCTCTTCGTATCGGTAGCGCGGTGGCACGGCTTCTCCTCGGTTGGCACCCCGAGTAGACCACCAACGACTAGCCCTTGACTACCCAATGCTGGTTATGGGAGGTTGGCACTGGGCAACCTCGGTTGGCGCTAAGGCAGCCCAAAGATAGCGGGGTCCGGACCAGCAACCATCCGCCCGTGGTCAAGATGAAAGCCCGGAGCAAAGGTAGTGCTCCGGGCTTTCACCTCCGGACTTTACGCGCCACCCAACACCGTTTGCGGCTCACGTCCTGGAGTTCTCGGAGCGTCGTGTTCGTCGTCCGGTGTAACTGCCGCGGGTAGGCTTCCTGGTCGCTGGGAGGAAAGTTGCGGGACGACACAACAGGGCTGCTCGGGCGACGCCGGGAGCGGGACGCTCTCGATGGGCTGCTGCGGGATGTGAGCGACGGGCGCAGCCGGGTGCTGGCTCTCCATGGCGAGGCCGGCGTGGGCAAGAGCGCTCTGCTCGACTATCTCGTGGAGCGGGCCGGGCATTTCCGCGTTGTGCGGGCGGCGGGGGTCGAGCTCGAGTCGGATATCGCCTACTCGGCCTTGCAGCAGCTCTGTGCGCCTCTTCTGCCGCATCTCGACCGGCTTCCCGAGGTGCAGCGGACGGCCTTGTCGACTGCTTTCGGGCTGACCGCGGGGCCGCCGCCGGAGATCCTGCTGCTTGGCATGGCCGTTCTCGGGCTCTTTGCCGAGGCGGCCTCCGAGAAGCCTCTTGTCTGTGTCGTCGACGACGTGCAATGGCTTGATCGGCATTCGGGGCTTGTGCTGGCCTTTGTCGCCCGGCGGCTCGATGCCGAATCGGTCGCGCTTGTGCTGGCGTCTCGCACTCCTTGGAACAAGGATCTTCCCGAGCTGCGGATCGACGGGCTCGGGGATGCCGACGCCCATGCTCTGCTCGGCTCCGTTCTGGTGGGGTCGGTTGATTCGCGCGTACGGGATCGAATCGTGGCCGAGACGCATGGCAATCCGCTGGCGCTTCTGGAGCTTCCTAAAGACCTTTCGCCGGCCGAGTTGGCGTTCGGGTTCGGTGGGCACAGCACCTCGCTCGCCGGGCGGGTCGAGGAAGGCTTCCGGCGGCGCATCGGTGGGCTCCCGGGCGAGACCCAGCGGTTGATGCTGGCCGCGGCTGTCGAGCCTGTGGGGGACGTACCCCTGCTGTGGCGTGCTCTTGATTTGCTCGGTGTCGGCCCGGATGCGGCGGGGCCCGCGGCATCCGAGGGGCTTCTGGAGGTGGGCAGCCGGGTTCGTTTCCGTCATCCGCTGGTGCGGTCGGCGAGCTGGCGGTCGGCCGAGCCGGGTGAGCTTCGGCAGGTGCACGCCGCGTTGGCCCAGGTCACCGACCCTCAGCTCGATCCCGATCGGCGGGCCTGGCATCGGGCGCACGCCGCGGTCGGGCCCGACGAGGAGGTGGCCGGCGAGCTCGAACGCTCCGCCGACCGCGCTCTGGCCCGCGGTGGACGGTCGGCCGCCGCCTCCTTCCTCGAACGGGCTGCCATTCTCACCCCGGACCCGAAGAAGCGTTCGGCCCGTACGATCGCCGCCGCCCGGGCCCGTCTCGATGCCGGCGCCACCTCCGACGTGCCCGACCTGCTGGCCGCGGCCGAGCTCGGTCCGCTCGGGCCGCTGCAGCGGGCCGACCTGGAACGGGTTCGCGCCAAGGTCGCCTTCGCGGTCAACCCGGGCAGCGCCTCCGGTCCGTTGCACGCCGCGGCCGGGCGGCTGGCCGACCTCGATGCCGCCGCGGCCCGGCAGACCTATCTCGAAGCGCTCGGGTCGGCCGTGCACGCCGGGCGGCTCGGTGGCGCTGACGCCCTGAGGAGCACCGCCGAGGCGGCCCGCGGTCTTCCGGCCGGGGACGATCCGGCCGGTCTCTTCCTCACCGGCCTCATCACCTGGAGTCTCGACGGCTATGCGCCGGCCGTGCCCCGGTTCGCCGCTGCCCTCGAGGCCGTGACCAGCGATGATGACATGGAGCTGCTCTGGCTGGCCGCCATGGTCGCGCTGGAGATCTACGACGACGCCGCGTGGGACCGGCTCGCCCGGCAGGGGCTCGACTACGCGCGCCGGCTCGGTGCGCTGCCGATCCTGCTCACCGCGTTGTCGTACCGGACCTCGTCCTTGATCTTCTCGGGTCGTTTCGCCGACGCACAGGGACTGGCCGACGAGTCGATCACGGTCGCCGAGTCGACCGGGCGGCAGGGGCCGCTCGCGAACACGATCTTCATGGCCGCACATCGGGGCCGTGAGGCGCAGGCGCTGGAGCTGATCGCGACCGCCGAACGCGAGGTCACCGAGCTCGGCGTGGGGCGGCTGCTCGGCATCACCGGCTACGCGAAGGCGGTGCTCCACAACGGTCTCGGCAACTTCGAGGCGGCTTTGCGGGCGGCCCGGTTCAGCGCCGAATATCCGGACCTTTCGTCCTACGGATGGTCGCTGAGCGAGCTGGTCGAGGCCGCGAGCCGGGCCGGTGATCTCGACACCGCGATGGAGGCCCGCGACCGGCTGGCCGAGCGGACGTCCGCCGCCGGCACACCGTGGGCGCTGGGGGCGCGAGAGCTGGCCGATGCCCTGACCAGTTCGGCTCCGGAGCAGCATTACCGAGCGGCCATCGAGCATCTGGGCGGCGGCCGCCTCGGTCTTCTTCAGGCAAGGGCGCGCTTGCTGTACGGCGAGTGGCTGCGCCGGGCCAACCGTCGCGGTGACGCCCGGGTCGTGCTGCGGGCGGCCCACGACGCGTTCGCCACCATGGGGGCCGAGGCGTTCGAGGATCGTGCCGGACGCGAGCTGGTCGCCACGGGCGAAACCGTCCGGAAGCGGTCCACCGGTGTACGGGATGATCTGACGCCGCAGGAGGCGCAGATAGCGCGACGGGCCATCGACGGCCTGACCAACCCGGAGATCGCCGCCGCGCTTTTCCTCAGCCCGCGCACCGTCGAGTGGCACCTCCGCAAGATCTTCAACAAGCTCGGCATCACGTCGCGGCGCGAGCTGGCCGCGGCCCTGGGGGATTCAGGGCGCCCGTGACCCGCGGGCTTTCTCCTGTTCCAGCAGGGCATCGAGATCATGGAGGCGGTGCAGGCCTCGCAGCGGCTGCCGCATCCGGTGATTGCCGGCCAGGGCCTGTTCGTGACGGGCGAGAAAACTCCAATATCCGGCGGTGTACGGGCACGCGTCGTCGCCTGAGCGCACTTTGGGGTCGTACCGGCAGCCGCCGCAGTAGTCGCTCATCCGGTTCACATAGGACCCGCCGGCCGCGTACGGCTTCGTGCTCATTCGCCCGCCATCGGCGAATTGGCTCATGCCGACCACGTTCGCGGTCATGACCCACTCGTAGCCGTCGACGAAGCAGCGGTGGAACCAGTCGGCGACCACTCCCGGCCGCCAGCCGCGCTGCATCGCGTAGTTGCCGAGCACCATCAGCCGCGGGATGTGATGCACCCAGCCGCGGTCGCGGACACCGGCCAGCACGTCGGACAGGCAGCGGGCCTCGACCGCGTCCGCATCCAGCTCGGCGAACCATTTCGGCAGCTCACGCCGCGCGTGCAGCTCGTTGACGGCCCGATAGCCGGGCTCGAAATACCAGTAGAGATGCCAGATGAAGTCGCGCCAGCCGAGGATCTGCCGGACGAAGCCCTCGACACTGGCCAGCGGCGCGGCCCCGCTGCGGTACGCCTGATCGGCGCGCTCGATCACTTCGAGGGGGTCGAGCAGCCCGAGGTTGATCGCCGGACTGAGCATGCTGTGCGCCATCTGAAAGTCCCCGGCCAGCATCGCGTCCTCGTGCGGCCCGAACACCGGCAGCCGGTGCTCGACGAAATGCCGCAGCCGGGCCAGCGCCTCCCGCCGCGTCACCGGGAACATTCGCGGTCCGTCATTCCCGACAAAAGTGATGCCGTCCTCGCGCTCCCAGCGATCGAGATCGGCCCGCACTTCCTCGTCGATCTCGTCCTCGACGATCGGGGGCGGCGCCGGCACACCCAGCCGCTCGGCCCCGCGCGGCGGCGGTTCCCGGTTGTCGGCATCCAGGTTCCATCGGCCTCCGGCCGGTTCAGACCCTTCCATCAGTACGTCGTGACGCTGCCGCGCATACCGGTAGAAGTCTTCGAGCCGCAGGTGGTCACGGCCGCCCGCCCACGTCACGAAGTCACCGGGCGCGGTGACGAAACCCCGCGGCGGCAGCATTTCGACGTTCGGCAGGCGCGTGACCAGCCCGCGCGCCGCCCGCGAGGTCGGATGGCACACGGTGATCGGCTCTGGCCGAGCTCGGCCTGGGTTGCTCACCGCTTCGGCATAAGTCTCGGCCTTGACCAGCCGAACATCGCCCTCGCGGGCCCGGTGCCGCAGGGCGGAAAGCACCAGATGTGCCTTCTGGCGATGGAAGACCCGGCGCCGGAACACCGCCTTCGACTCGACGAGCAGCACCGGCTGATCGGGGGCGTCCAGGAAGTGCGGCCCAAGCTGATCGGCGAACACCCAGCGACGCTCCATACCTGCATGCTGCCGCACTTCGGGCCGGCGCGTGATCATCGCCACGAGACGGGCAACTCTCCCCTCACGTGAGGGTAGGGTTCGGCATCTTATGTCTGTGCTCCTTTCTCGTCCGGCCTGGCTGGCATCGCCCCGGGTGTTCCGTACCGAAGTGCTGGCTGGTCTCGTCGTTGCGCTGGCGCTGATTCCCGAGGCGATCTCGTTCTCGATCCTGGCCGGGGTCGATCCGAAAATCGGGCTTTTCGCCTCCTTCACGATGGCGGTGACGATCGCCTTCACGGGTGGGCGGCCGGCCATGATCTCGGCCGCGACCGGGGCGATCGCGCTGGTCGTGGGGCCGCTGGCCAAGGAGCACGGGCTCGGGTTCCTGGTGGCCGCGGTCGTACTGGGAGGGGTCATCCAGATCGTTCTGGCTCTGATCGGCGTGGCCAAGCTGATGCGGTTCATCCCGCGCAGCGTCATGGTCGGCTTCGTCAACGCGCTCGCGATCCTGATCTTCTCGGCCCAGCTGCCGCACCTGACGGGCGTGCCGTGGCTGGTCTATCCGCTGGTGGCGGTCGCCCTGGCGATCATCTGGTTCCTGCCGAAGCTGACCACCGCCGTGCCGGCGCCGCTGGTCGCCATCGTCGTTCTGACCGTTTTCACCCTCATCGCACACGTGACCGTGCCGACCGTCGGCGACGAGGGCAAACTCCCGGACAGCCTGCCCGTGCTCGGTCTGCCCGACGTGCCGTTCACCTTCGACACCTTGAAGATCATTGCGCCGTACGCCCTGGGCATCGCTCTTGTGGGTTTGATGGAGTCCCTGATGACGGCGAAACTCGTCGACGACATCACCGACACCCGCTCCGACAAGACCCGGGAATCGTGGGGCCAGGGCGTGGCGAACATCGTCACCGGCTTCTTCGGCGGCATGGGCGGCTGCGCGATGATCGGCCAGACGATGATCAACGTGAAGACGTCCGGCGCCCGCACCCGGCTGTCGACGTTCCTGGCCGGCGTGTTCCTGCTGATCCTGGTCGTGGCGCTGGGCGACGTGGTCGCCCTGATCCCGATGGCCGCCCTGGTCGCCGTGATGATCATCGTGTCGGTGGGCACCTTCGACTGGCACAGCATCGCCCCGGCCACCCTCAAGCGCATGCCGGCCGGCGAGATCATCGTCATGCTGGTGACCGTCGCGGGCACCCTGGCCACCCACAACCTGGCCGTCGGCGTCATCCTCGGTGTGCTCACGGCCATGGTGGTCTTCGCCCGCCGGGTGGCACACTTCGCGACCGTGACCAGCGTTCTCGATCCCGAGGGTGGGACGCGCGTGTACCGCGTACACGGGGAACTGTTCTTCGCCTCGAGCAACGACCTCGTGCACCAGTTCGACTACGCGGGCGACCCGGACAAGGTCGTGATCGACATGAGCGCCGCCCACATCTGGGACGCGTCGTCGGTGGCCGCGCTGGACGCCATCACCACGAAATACGCGGCCCGCGGCAAGCAGGCGGAGATCATCGGCCTGAACGAGGCCAGCACGAGATTCCACGACAACCTCAGCGGCAAACTGGGCGCGGGGCACTGATGTCGCTCGTGCAGATCGGCGAGGCGGCCGAGCGGGTCGGCCTGAGCATCCGCACGATCCGCCACTACGAGGAAGCCGGCCTGGTCATCCCGTCGGCCCGCAGCGAGGGCGGATTCCGTCTGTACACGGAGCCCGACCTCGACCGGCTGCGCGTCATCAAGCGCATGAAACCGCTCGGTTTCACCCTGGAGGAGATGCGCGATCTGCTGAACATCATCGAAGCCCTGGAATCCGCGACCGGCGACGCGCGAACGACACTGCTCGATCGGCTGGGCGCGTTCCACACGGCGGCCGAGGACAGGGTTCGCAGATTGCGCGAGCAACTGGAGATGGCCGAGGGATTCGCCCACCAGATGCTGACAACATTCCAGGCCGCAGCCGCATCTAGGTAGGTGTGGTTCAACGACGCAAGTTCCTCCTCGGTGCCGTGGGCGCGGCCGGCCTGGCCGGCTGCACCCGTTCCCCTTCCCGGGCCGCTGCTGTCTGGGAGCAGCCCACGGCGGCCCCGCTGCACGTGACCGCACCCACCGGCCAGGTCTCCCCGGCCGATCCGGTCGTCGTGGCGGTCGACGGCGGCAAGATCCAGTCGGTCACCGGCCTGGCCGGCGCGGTCGACGCCGACGGGGTGACCTGGCGATCCACCGGACCCCTGGCCTACGACAAGACGTACAAGGTGACCGCTCATCTGCTCGACAGCCTGGGCGCCCAGGTCTCGAAGACGTCGACTTTCACCACGGTCAAACCACGGGCGCTGGCCGCGGTCACCTTCCAGGCCAACGGCATGGCGGCCCTGGAAACCGGCGGCACGTACGGCATAGGCCAGCCGGTGATCGTGGCCTTCAGCAAGGCGGTCAAGGACAGGGCGGCCGCCGAGAAGGCCATCACGGTCGAGACGACCCCGCACGTGACCGGCAAGTTCTTCTGGGTCGACAACAAGATCGTGCATTGGCGCCCCGCGAAATACTGGGCAAAAGGCACCACGGTCAAGGTCAGCGTCAACACCTTGGGTGTCAACCTCGGCAACGGCTTGTACGGCAAGGCGAACGCCACCACCCACTTCACGATCGGCCGTTCCCTGATCGCGATCAGCGACAACAGCACCCACCACACGAGGGTCTACATCGACGGCAAACTGACCCGGGACATGAAATGCAGCAACGGCCAGGGCGGCTACACGAAAATAGCCAACGGCGACCAGATCCACTTCTGGACCCAGAACGGCCCCCACGTGGTGCTGTCCAAAGAGCGCACCCACAGCATGAGCTCGGCCAGCTACGGCTTGAGCGATGAGAACAACCCGTTCTACTACGAGCCCGAAGACGTGGAGTTCTGCACCCGAATCTCCTATTCGGGCGAGTTCCTGCACGCCGCCCCCTGGAACACTCAGCTGGGCCGGGCCAACACCTCACACGGCTGCATCAACTTGAGCACGGCCGACGCCCAGTGGGTCTACAAGAACTTCATGGTCGGCGACGTGGTCGAGGTCGTGCACAGCCCGAAGGAGTTGCCAGCCTGGGACGGCCTGGGCGACTGGACGGTCTCGTACGACAAGTACGGCACCTGATCCGTAGATGCGGGGCCGGCTGCCGTAACGGCCCGACGTCCCATGATGCGGTCGGCTTCCAGCCAAATTAAGTCCGGCATATCCGACTTGATTACCGGCAGTGCTGCCGGAGCCGGTCGCCCGGTCCGCTGACCTGCATGATCATGACGACGCCGTCCATATGACCGGTATACCCGATTCGCTGTGACGGTTCCCGGGGGATTGCCCGCCTGATCTCACGGCACCTACCGTCGGCGATCGTGGAACCTGAACCAACGCCGCGCGAACGCGCCACCGCCCGCCTGATGCGCCAGTACCAGCAGGCGGGGCCAGGCTTCGACGGCATTCACCAGATGCTTCTGCAGCACTTGCGCGACAACCGGCGCGCCGAGGCGAGGGCCGCCGACTCGACCGGGCTCGCCCGCGCCGTCTTCGACCTGGGCTACACCGACTACCAGCGACCGCACATCTCCTGGCCCAACTTCGTGATCGACGCGAGCGTGCTGTGCTCCCACGCCCGCCTGGACAGCTCCACCGTCGGTGCCGCCCTCGTCGAGGCGGTCGCCGACGAAGCCTGCCGGGTGATCGTGTCCCCGGCGGCGTACCTGCAGGTGGCGCCCGATCTCAGCGGTGAGCAGGACCAGCGTCTCTACCGGCTGCTGCGCCGCATGGATCCCGCGCATGCCGCGCCGTCAGACGACAACGAGGACCCGCAGCCGATCTTCGATCTGCCGGCGCTGGCGTTCCGCGAGGCCGACATCATCGCCCGCCTCAAGACCGGTGAGCGCCCGGACATCGTGCACACCGCCTTGCTGGCACTGCGGCACCGATGCGTGCTCGGAACCCTGGATCCGGCCGCCTATCACCGAATCGGATACCTGCGCACGCTGGACCTCGCGGCCTGAGTCCAGAAGCTGCTGCGGATGCAGCGAGGGCCCAAGCACAAGCCGCGGCAGTGGCCGAAACCGGAAGTAGCGTGACTACCCGATTCGAAGAAAGCAGTATTTTTCTTTGGGAGTGGATGCAGCTTGAGAGAGGCATCAGGTCCAAGGCGCGGTCAGACCAACTCAGCCGACCTGCGAGTCTTGCAACTATTCTCCGCGCATATTCCGAGGTAGCACACCTACGGGACGAGGATCTAGCCGAACTGCGGCGCCTTCTCCAGATCCGAAACAAGATCGTTCACGCCCCGGAAAGTCTGGACGCTGAGGAAATCGCGCGGGCACTCCCCGCCCTTCGCACGCAACAGGCAAAGCTAAGCGAGCATTCTTAGCGGGGAAGCCGCACCGGAACTAGGCCACGTATCCCTGGAGATTCGTGGCATCTATTTGCGCCTGCTGCAGGGCTGAGATCCCGGCGCCAAGGCGAGGCCCGCAGCGCCGGGATGTGGGTGCGGTCTGGCCATTTGGAGCAGGACCGGACCGCTCCGTTACCGTTTCGCGAGCACCTTGTGAAGGAACGTAGCGACAGCAAGGCCTACCGTTAAACCCTCGGCTGGGCCAGTTGCAGTCCCTAACGCGAAACCACAACCCACTCCGGCGACTGCGATGACGCCCCAGCGCACGGGTAGATGTAGATCTCCGTCTGGCGGTTCAGGGCGGTCTTCAGCGGGGCGACGGCGGAGATTTAGTCTGGACATGGTTCGGCAGATCCTCGTTTCGTCAGACGCGGCGAGCTGGGGTTGTGTTGAGCCGGGCCTCTGAGCGGTGCCCGCCGTTCAGAGGCCACCTAATAGTCATCAAGCGTCTAGCTTCGGGAGCCCAGTCCAGGACTGCTCGAAGCCTGCTGGGACAGGAACTATGGGGACCGCATCGACCAAGCCTTGCAGGGCCGGCGTCGCGTCAGACGTGACGGCTGCAGCGGACTTCGCACTCGCCGCGCTGCGCTTCCGATGCCTGAACGGGCGTTGAAGCGTGTAGCGGTTTTCGGCGGTCCATCCGACTGGTGCGTTCGGGGCCTTCCGGGTCACCCGCTGCTGCGTCATTAGGTTGTAGCGTTCCAACTCCGCGAAACCTCGCTCTGCCGTGTCTGCTGACCAGCCGTACCACTCGTCGACGCGGTGGGCTGGCAGCGCCGTCGACTTGAACTCCGCAGATAGGACGAGAAGCATGGCGGTCGCCGGCAGGCTCAGCCGCTGGTCCCACTCGTCGTACCAGTAGCCGAATGGCAGGTTGATGTACGGATCGAGGTTCGCCCTACCGGGGCGGGTGTAGGGCTCACCGCTTCCGTCTTCCTTAAGCAAGGTCACGGTGATCTCCGAGCTTCGCGGACGCACGCGCTTCCACTCCAGCAGCTTGCGCTCCTGGAGACGGTTGAGAATCCTGACGACTGCAGTGAGCGCGGAACTGCTGGAGGCCCGATCGGTGGCGCCAAAGGCGCGAGCCCAGATATTGCTATCAAGGGTGTACGACCACCCAACGCCTTCAAGGTCGCCACTTGTGATCGCGACGAGGTACAGGTAAGCATCCAAAGCACGGATGTCTCCCCGTCGGACGAAGGCGGCGAGCGGACCCACCCGAGGGGTGCTGCCGGGGGGCCGCTGAATGAAAGCGCGTCTCAGAGGGGCAGATTTGCGCTTCGACTTCTTCAAGTAGAAGCGCCTGGTCTCGTAGGCCGACGCCGCTTCGGGCGGGACATGCGGGCTGAGCAGAACCGGACGTGTCATGCCGAACATCAGGCCACATCTGACCACGCGCTGCAAGTCACTAGGCCTGACTGATCGCGACACGGCAGCGGGTACATGTAATGCCGGTGATGACCGCTAATGAAAGGCCTACTGTAATGCCGATGCAACGTCCAAGGAGGGATCGCGACGATGCAGCGCCGCCCTCTGGGAAACCGTCGTCCAGCGGCAGTCGGTCGGGGGAAAGTTCGACACCAAATCAGCTTCTCGGGCCCGAAGCGGTTCAGTAGCCGTGGTGTCACTCTAAGCGAACAACGTCCCCGGGGTGGGGCCGCGCGCCCGGGATGAACGTGATGTGCTGCTCGACCGCTCGCTGTGGCGGTCCGGTGTACTCGTGCAGGGTGAATTGTCGATGGTCGTCGGTGGGTCGGACGGTGACGGCAATGCCGCTTCCCTCCTCGAACCGCAGCGTGAAGATCGGGTCGAGTGCACACAGGAACGCGAATCCTTCCTGGTCCGCTTCGTCGGCGAGGCGGCCGTGGGCGTGCCAGCCGGCACCAGCAGCGGAGATCGTCATTGACACCTCGACGGTGCTACGGGTCGCCTCGGTGAGCAATCCCGGCCACCCCCATGCGGCGGCTTCGGGCACCCTGTCGGTCGGGGCGGCGCGTAACGTGCGTGAGGCCGAGGCCCTGAGCGCTACGACGAGGAGCATTCGTGGACGTGGATGAGAGCCTTCGTCGCTTTGGTCTGGAGCCCTCTGGCGATGACCTCGATGTGATCCGGGGCGTGCTGCGTGAGCAGGCGCAGCTCATGCAGGATGAGCAGGACACCGAGCTGATGCGGCTGTGCTGTGTTCAGCTGTTCAATGCCGGCCGCCTCGATGACGTGCTGACCGTCTGGCTGGCCAAGGAATCCAGCTGGGATGCCCACTGCGCTCTCGAAGTTCAACTGCTGTGCGGTGCGGGCCTCGATGCCACCAAGGCTCACCTGGCCGCCGACGGCTCCGAGCTGGCCGCGGAAGCGCTGGGCTACCTGGGTGAATGTGAGGCTGCCGGGGACTTTGAAGGCTTCTCCGTCGACCGGCAGGCGCAGGCGTGGGGACAGTATTACCGCGGCGACGAAGGATGATCACCCAGAGGGGTTGGTCGATGGCTTTCCGTTATGGAAGTCCGTATGCTCCGGGGAATGGCGCGCCGATCTAGCCTCAGCTATCGGGAAGCGATGCGCCAGCTGGCTCCGGGCAATGCGCGGCTGTCGCAGATCGACAAGGTGCTGTCGGCGGGGCTTCTCACCGGTGGGGCCCTCTCCCAAGGGGCCACCCTCGCCCTTCTGGGGCCGAAGAACGCGCTCCTTCAGGCCGTCCGCGACTTCACCGGTAATCCCGCCGGGCGGATTCGGACCTCGGGTGGCAAGTCCTACTACGAGTTGCTCGAGGCCAGTCACACCGTGCTCGCCCTGTCGGCCTTCTTCGACGCCTTTCGGGATGAGGTGGGGCCGGGGTTCGACCGGCTGGAGCTGACCGACGCCGAGAAGGGCGCGGTGGCCGCGCGGGACGGGCGGGGGCGGTCGCTGTCCGATGAGATCGATGACGGGGGTTTCCCGCTGCCCTCTTCCGTGCAAGGGCTGGGCGAGTCCCGTACGGATGTCGAAAACGCCTATGTCGCCCTCTACGACGCCACCATCGTGTTCTGTGAAGGGCTTGCCGCCTGGCCTGAGGTACGGCGCGGGCTCGATCATTCCTCGCTGCGCACGCGGGTGGTCGAGCGGAGCATGCGGTACTACGACGACCGGTTCGATCGGCTGGCGGCCGATCTTCCCGAGTTCGGGTTCCGGACGTTGCGGCAGGCGCTCGAGCATGGCGTCATCGACAACCGTGAGATGACCGCAAAGGTGGTCAACCGGCTGGACGCTCTCGAGGATCTCTTCGAAAATCTGGCCGCGCTCCACGGTCCTGTGCCGTCGGCCGTGACCGATCCGCTCCGGGATTCGCTCGATCGGCTGGCCGCCTCCATGACCGTGGTGTTCAAGCAGCCGTTGTTGCGGATCAAGGGCATCGACTTCCACCTGGGCATTCCGACCGTGGAGAAGGGTTTCATCAGCCC
Organism: Paractinoplanes atraurantiacus; assembly: GCF_900215205.1. Lineage (GTDB taxonomy): Bacteria > Actinomycetota > Actinomycetes > Mycobacteriales > Micromonosporaceae > Actinoplanes > Actinoplanes atraurantiacus. Next base: position 14,275 of record NZ_OBDY01000019.1, on the reverse strand, counting down.
GGATTTCCGGATCGCGGAGTACGACCGCTATGCCAAGCCGGAGCAGGAGGACTGGTGGAAGGAGCAGCGCTGGAGCGCTGACCTGGTCGGTTTTCTCAGTGACTATCTGACCGACCCGGAGAGCCTGCACCGGCCGCTTCTCATTCTGGGCCAGCCGGGTGCCGGCAAGACGCTGCTCACCCGGGTCATCGCGGCGCGGCTGCCGGCGGCCCGGTTCACGGCCATTGTGGTGCCGCTGCGGTTGATGACCGGGGACAAAAATCCGGCCGAGCAGATCGAGTCGGCCATCGAGCAGATCATGGATGACCGGATCCGGTGGAAGGATCTGCGGGAGGCGTCGAAGCGTACGACCGTGGTCGTGGTCTTCGACGGTTTCGACGAGCTTGTGCAGGCCACCGGCACGGCGCATTCGCAGTACATCGAGCGGGTGGCCGAGTTTCAGGAGCGGCAGTGGGAGCTCGGGTTCTCGATGATCCCGATCATCACGTCACGCATGCTGGTCATGGATCGGGCCAGTCTTCCGTACGGAACCGTGCTGGTCCGTCTTGAGGATCTTGCCGATCAGCAGATCGGCGACTGGGTCCGGGCGGTCAACAAGGAGAACGAGAAACAGGCCGGCTTTCGGCCGTTGGTGGCACGGGACCTTTTGTCGTACGGGGAACTGGTGCGCCAGCCGCTGCTGCTGACCCTGCTGGCGATCTACTACAACGAGCACAGCGTCGATCAGCGGCCGGACTACGACATCTCGCAGTCCGACCTGTTCACCGGGCTGCTCACCGCCTTCATCCGGCGGCAGGTGGCCGAGAAGTCGCCGCGGGCGCCGTCGACGGAGGAACGGGCGGCCCAGGAGGAGCAGCTCCGCCACGATCTGGCGATCACGGCCTTCGCGATGTTCAACCGCAACCGTGAGGTGGTCAACCGGGCTCACCTGCGCGCCGACCTGGCCTGTTTCGGGGCCTCGGCCGACGCCGCGGCCCCGCCCGGTGATCAGCTGGGGCCGGAGCAGCTGGTCACGACGGCGTTCTTCGTGGTCTACGGGCCCGACGACCTTCAGGGCGAGGACACCCGGCGGACGTACGAGTTCCTGCACGCGACCTTCGGCGATTTCCTCATCGCCGATCACGTCCTGAACTCGCTGCGCGACCTGGCTGAGCTCCGCCGGTTCCTGCGGGCCGGATCCGGGGCCCAGCTCGGCACCGGGCGGTTCCGGGCCCTGCTGTCGCATCAGCCGCTGGTCAAGCGGGACGCCGTGATGATGTTCGCCAAGGAGCTCAGCGCCAAGCTGAGCCCGCAGATGCGGGCCGCCGTCGTCGAGACCGTGGTGGCCCTGCTGGCCGAGGCCCGGCAGCGTCACGACATCGCGGGCATCGACCGCTACGAGCCGTCGCGGTACGACCCGGTGCGCCTGCTCGCCGCCTACACCGCCAACCTGGTCAGCCTGGCCGCGCTGGTCGCCGGCGAGCGGGGCGTGCTGCACACCGACCTGATGGATGAGAGCACCTGGACCTCGACCGTGCGGCTGTGGCGGGCCGGGCTCGACGAGAAGGGCCAGCTCGCGATGATCAGCTGGCTGGGGCGGGACAGCGAGGGGCGGATCACCGCGGTGCGCCGGGAGCAGCTCGGCAACGGCCTGAACGTGGCGGCCGAGGAGGCCCGGCTGGTCGGCGACATCACCGCGTACGGGCAGTTGCAGGCGGGCGCGCGCACGTGGCGCGGCCACCAGCCGGAGAGCTTCGAGAGCGGCCGTTTCCACGCCGACATGGTCGAGCTGGCCACCCGGCGCTGGCCGGTGCCCTCGCTCAACACCCTGACCCTGTACGACGAGCGCGGCTACCGGCGGCTGCTGGAGCGCGCCCGGGAACGGCCCGAGGCGGTGTCCAGCACGACGGCCGCCCTGCTGCTCGAGTGTCTGGCCGAGGACGGCCGGCAGCTGCCGGCCGACCTGGTGTGCGCGCTGACCCGGGTGGCGCTGAGCCGGCTGCCCATGTCGGTCACGGCGCCGGCCGAGCTGATCGTCTCGTGCCCGTACCTGATGGATGAGTTTCCCGATCTGCTCCGCTCGGTGGGCGCCCCGGAGGGCCACGCCGTCCTGCACGCGCTGATCCTGCGCACGGGGTTGAGCCGGCTGCCGGAGCGGTACGCGCAGCAGGTCAGCGCCGTCGTGGCCGATGTGGAGAGCCGGCTGGCCGAGCTGCCGGTGGAGGAGGCGATGGTCTCGGCCGAGATGGTCGAGCAGTTCGCCGACGCCGGTGTCGGCAACCGCACCGCGCTGTGGCTGCTCATCGCCCTCAGCGGCTTCCCCGACCAGGCCTGGCAGAAGATCCCGCCGGCGGCCATGACGCGCCTGCTGTCACAGCGGCGGCCGGACGAGTTCCTGGACGAGGCCCGCCTGAGCCGCATCCTCACCGACTATCTGCGCGCACACGGCCGGGCGCCCGGCGACGACACCCTCGCCGGCGCCCTGGCGGAGCTGACGGCATTCGAGGAGGCCCGGGTTGTCCCACCCGCAGACACGACATGAGCACGTCGTCCGTACGGGAGGGAGGGTCCTCGCCGTCGACGCGGTCGGTGCGGGGAACGGGCGGCCGGTGTTCCTGCTGCACGGCACCCCCGGCAGCCGCAGCGGTCCCCGCCCGCGGCCGAGCGTGCTCTACCGCCAGGGTGTCCGCCTGATCTCGTACGACCGGCCCGGATACGGCGGCTCGAGCCGGTCGGCCGGCCGCAGCGTGGCCGACGCGGCCGGTGACGTGGCGGCGATCGCCGACCACCTCGGGATCGGCGAGTTCTCGGTGGTGGGGCGCTCCGGCGGTGGTCCGCACGCGCTGGCCTGCGCCGCCCTGCTGCCCGACCGGGTGCTGCGGGCCGCCGTGCTGGTCGGCATGGCGCCGTCCGACGCGGCCGGGCTGGACTGGTTCGGCGGGATGACCGACGCCAACGTCCGCGACTTCCGCAGTGCCGGGCACGACGACGCGCTGCTGGTGCAGGAGCTGCGGCGGCGCGCGGCCAAGGTCATCGACGATCCGGGGTCGCTGCTCGAGTTCCTCATCGAGCAGATGACCGAGGCCGACAAGAAGGCCGTGGCCGGCGTGCCGATCCGGCGGCAGCTGCTCGACGCCTACGCCGAGGCGCTGCGTGAGGGCCCGGACGGATGGATCGACGACGTACTGGCCCTGCGCTCGGACTGGGGTTTCGCCCTGACCGAGATCAAGATGCCGGTGCGGTTGTGGCACGGCGCCGACGACAACTTCACGCCGGCCAGCCACACGCGCTGGCTGGCCGGGCAGATCCAGAGCTCCGAGGTGCAGGTGCAGCGGCACACCGCGCACTTCGGCGCGGTGGCCGTGCTGCCGGAGATCCTGGCCTGGCTGACCCGGCCCGACCACCCGCAGATCAGATCGGATGCGGGTCGATGATGCGCCGCTGGAACTTGCTCTCGCGGATGGCGGCCACCGCGAGGTGGCCCTCGCCGAGCCGCCGGGCCAGGCGCCGTGCGGTCGCGTCGAGCTGCTGACTGCGCCGGCCCGGCTCGAGCCGCTCCTGGAGCAGCAGCAGGTTGGCCCGGCAGCGCAGGGCGTTCGGGTGGTCCTCGCCCAGCACCCGGTTGAGCCCGTCCGAGGCGCGCTGCAACAGGCGCAGCGCCTCCTGGTCGGCCGCGGCGCGGCCCTCGGGCGGGCCGGCCTGCTCGGCGATGGAGATGGCCAGGTTCATCCAGCCCGAGAGGGCGTACGGATGGTCGCTGCCCAGCGCCTCCGACAGCAGCTCGGCCGCGTCCGCCGCCAGCTCCCGCGCCCGGTCGAGATCGCCCGCGTAACGGGCCACCATGGCCAGGTTGAGCTGGCAGACCAGGGTGAGCGGGTGCCGCGGCCCGAGGTTGCGCAGGTAGATCTGCTGCACCTCGGTCAGCTCCTCGCCGGCCAGCTGGTGCTGGTCGACCTGGAGCAGGTTGATCGAGAGGCTGAGCCGGCACGTCAGCGTCTCGGGGTTGTCCGGGCCGAACCGGTCGGTCAGCGTCTTGAGGGCGGCGCCGAGCAGCTCACCGGCCTCGACCGGCTGGCCGGCCGCGCGCAGGGAGACGGCGAGATTGGTCTGCGTACGCAGGGTCATCAGGTCTTCCGGGCCGCGCGTGCGCAGCAGGTCGCGGTAGACGCCGCGGAGCCGGGCGATGGACTGCTCGTAGTCGCCGGCGTCGCGCATGTCGATGCCGACGTAGGCCGACGAGATCAGCGTGTCCGGGTGTTCGGCGTGCCGGAGCAGGCGCCGGCCGGCCAGCACCATCTCGTCGTTCTTGCGGGCCTCCCGGAAGTCGCCCATCAGCCGCTGGGTGCTGGCCAGGTTGTTGAGCGCCTTGAGCGACCGCCAGTGGACCTCGCCGAAGTTCTTCTTCCAGGCGGCGAAGGTGGTCGCGTCCAGGGCCAGGGCCTCGCTGTACTGGCCCAGGCCGCGCAGGTCGCGGGCGAGGCCGCCGGCCGTCATCAGCGTGTGCGGATGGTCGTTGCCGAGCAGCTCCCGCTGCTGCTGGAGCACCTGCGCGTCGAGCGCGTGCGACTCCTTGAGCAGGCCCAGGAAGCTCAGGATGTTGCCCAGGTTGAACTGCAGGTGCAGCAGCTGGCGCCGCAGGTCGGCCGCCGCCTGCTCGTCGGTCTCCTCGCGCAGCATCTCCTCCCAGGTCGTCGCCACCTCCTCGCCGAGGCGCCGGCCGGCCTCGAGCTCGCCGCGCAGCTGGAGGTACCGGACCCGGTCGATCATCAGCTCGCGCACCTTGGGCACCCGGCTGAACGGCGCCTTCGACACCTCCAGGTGTGGCCAGATCATGCGGAACTTGGGCCAGTCCTCCGGGTCGTCGACCTCGTCGCTGGGCCGGGCCGCAGCCAGCACCAGATGCACCTGGCGGCGGGCTTCCTCGCGCTCGTCCTCGGTCATCCGGGAGCGGACCGCGTGCTGCAGCAGGCGGTGCATGACGACGAAGCCGCCGCGGCCGGTCTCGCCGCTGGACGGGTTGTCGGCCCGCAGGTCGACCCGGACCAGGGCGAGCCGGTGCGCCTGCTGCACGAGCTGCTGGCGGATCAGGCGCTCGGTGGTCACCTGCGAGTGATAGGGGACCAGGGCCTCGGCGAAGGCGTCGCTGTAGACCAGGTCGGTGGCGATCTCCGGGGAGAACATGGAGCAGAGCTGGAGCACCCGGTAGGCGGCCGGATAGGTGTCGCGCAGGTGGCTGAGCGACAGCTCCCAGGTCGCCTCGACCGACTCGTTCTTGTGCGGCTCCATCACCGCGCCCGCACCGGACTGGACGATCTCGGAGAGATACTGCTCGACCGAGGCGCCGGTGTCGGCCAGCCAGGCCGCGGCGGCCGCGATGGCGATCGGCAGGTCGCCCAGCAGGCCCGCGATCCGGTCGGCCTGCTCCTCCTCGATGGTCGGCACGCGCTGGATCAGGTGCTGCTTGCTCTCCTCGCGCTTGAACACGTCGACCTGCACCGCGGTGGCCCGCTCGGCCCACTGCAGGTTGCGCGAGGTGATCAGCACGTGGCCCTTGCCCTCGGGCACGTACGGCAGGACGCCGTCGACCTCGTCCGCGTTGTCCATGATCAGCAGCCAGCGGAGGTCGGTGTGCCGCAGCCGGTCGAGCACAGCCCGCGCGTTGTCGCGGTTGGAGTCGGACGGGGCCAGGCCGAGCGAGGGGGCCAGGTCGCCCAGCGCCGACTCGAGGAACGACACCTGGTCGGCGTCGATCCACCACACGACGTCGTAGGCGGCACGGTAGCGGTGGGCGTACTCCAGCGCCAGCTGGCTCTTGCCGATGCCGCCCATCCCCTGCAACGCCACTGGGCCCGGGCTGGCCAGCACGACCATCGGGCTGCTGCGCAGGTGGGTACGGAGTTGGCGCAGATCCTCCTCGCGGCCGGTGAACCGGGTGTTGCGGCCCGGTACCTCGAACACGGAGTTGTCGGCGCCCGGGAATCGGGGGCTGGTCGGCAGCTCCACATCGGAGGGCGCGCCCTCCCGGCCGATCAGGCGCAGGATGCGCGCGGCCGCCGCCTCGGCCTCGAGCCCGGTGATCGAGGCGCTCTGTGAGGCCGGCACGTGGGCGAGGCGGCGGACGTCGGCCACGTAGACGACCAGGGGCACCTGGTCGGGAGAGCGGTCGGCGGCGCTGGTGATGGCCTCGTCGGTGGCGTTCGACTCGGAAACGATCAACAGCTCGCGGGCCGCTCCGGAGACGTCGGCGTCCGGGAACCACGGGTCGACCACCTTGACGTCGGCCGCCACCAGCAGGTGGCCGATCCACTCGGCCCACACCCGGTCGTACGACGAATGGCGCAGCACGACCTCGTTCTCGACCGAGGCGGGCGTACGGGCGAACCGCGCGTTGATCCGCTCGCGCAGGGCGGTGGCCATCGGCGGCAGCGACAGCACGTCGCCCTCGGTGATCTCGCCGGCCAGCACCTCGTACGCCGAGAGCAGCGAGCCGTTGGACCCGGGCTGGTCGGCGAAGGTCGCCAGCAGCTCCTCATAGCCGTAAAAGGCCTGGTAGGGCACCTGCATCCGGGCCCAGTAGCGGTCCCGCCCGGCCTCGTCGAGGCCGCTCGGCAGGCCGGTGAAGCGCTGCCGCGCCACCGCCCGGCCGGTGTCCGCCTTGACCTTCTCGGCCGGGTCGATCCGCATCGGCACCGGGAGCACCCGGATCCGCCGCTTGTCGTAGCGGTGCTCGACGAGCTGGGCCACCTTGGCCGCGCCGACGATGCCCTGCTCGCTGAGCGTGAAGCAGGTGACCAGGATGTCCGGCAGGTGGATGGTGCAGATGTCGGAGACGTCGGAGAACCCCGTACGGCTGTCGATCAGGACGTAGTCGTAGTGCTTCTTCATGTCGGCCCGGAGCGCGTCGAAGAACTGGCCGCCGCCCTTGCGCTCGTAGAAGTCGTCCCAGTTCATCCCGGCCAGGTAGCCGGCGTAGTCGTTGTTCTGCTGCCCGGCCGAGAGGAAGTCGAGGGTGCCGCCCCGGGGGAAGTGCTGCCAGTTCAGCGAGAACGAATACTTGTGCACCCTCGCGTACTGCTCGTGCCAGCGCTCACCGTCCTTGTCGGACTGGGTGGCGGTGGACAGCTCGTAGTCCTCGATCAGGTCGATGACGCCGAACATGCTGTCGAGCGCGTCGCGGTCGATGAACGGGGCGAAGAACCGGGCCAGGCCGGGCGACTCGAGATCCCAGTCGACGGCGAGGACCCGCTTGCCGTTCGCGGCCAGGATCCAGGCGACGTTGGCCAGCGCCATGGTGCGGCCGGTGCCGCCCTTGTAGGAGTAGAAGGTGACGACTTTCCCGTCCCGCTGCGCCATCTGATCACTCCGTGCTGGGTGGAATGCTGTCCCATAGCCGTGGTCTCCGAGTCGGCCGGCCGGGCGGTGGATAGGCCGGGTGTTCGTCGAGATAGCGGCGCCGCATGCGGTGAGCCAGACCGTTGATGCCGGAGCGCCACTCGTCGTACGCGGTGACCTTGAGCAGCCCCGCGTGGGTCGGGAAGTATTCGGCGGCCCGGTCGAGCTGCTCGCCGGCCGGTCCGTCGGCGATCAGCACCACGCCGACCCAGCTGCGCAGGCAGCTCACCGCCTCGCGGATCACCCCGGTGCCGGCCGTGCCGAGCACCCGGGTGTCGATCACGATGATGCCCGGGCAGTGCTCGAACAGGTCCCCGGCCGGCACGAAGTCGTGCACCCGGGCCGGCATGCGCAAACGCTCCACGGCCAGCACGATGTCGTCGACCACGGGCGGCTGGCCCGGAAACGGCCGCCATTGGCTGCGCAGCGACTCATAGCCGTTGACCAGCGCGGCGTCGCCGGCCGAGGGCGCCCAGTCGGAGGTGATCAGCACCGTCCGGAAGGGAATGTCGACCGGCGGCGGCGCGGTCACGGCCGACGGGATCGAGGGCGAGGAGACCTGCAGGGGCGAGCCGGCGGCGGTCTCGACGATGTGCCGGGCCATCCGCCGCACGATCTTCTGATACTCGCCTTGGTAGATCAGCAGCCGGCACAGCGCGCTCATGCCGCTTTCCGCGTACGCCTCGACGTCGCGGGCGATGAGCAGGGCGCGCTCCTGCTCGGCGCGATGCGCCCGCAACGGCGACGGGGTCCACAGCACCGGCAGGATGTTCGCGCCGTCGGGCGCCCGGCCGGCGCGCACCACGCGCTGCCGGAACCAGTCGCGCTCGCGCCGCGACTCGAGCCGGTTCAGATATTCCGGCGTGTACAGCGGGACGAGGACGTCGGCCTCGGTGAGGGCTCGCTGGCGATGCGCCTGGCGGTCCTCGGACGGCGGCACCACGAAGTCGGCGAAGCCGGGCCGGCGGACGCGGCGGCCGGGCTGCTCGTCGATGGCCGCGTTGAGGTCGACGAAGAAGCGGCGCACCCAGTGGTCGCCCAGGAGCCGGTCGTCCGGCGACGGTATCGGGGCATAGCTGAGATAGAAGTACCGGGCGTCGGCCGAGGAACCTCTATCGAGAGTCATCTCGGTGTGATCACTAACTGCTCCCCGAACGGCGCACTCCGTAACGTTCACATCAGACTAGAGGAGGTAATCAGACGGAGACCAGGTTCTACCGCGCCGGATTACGATCCATCCACCCGACCGCGAACCGAACCATCGCCCGGACGGGTAGCAGCCGCGCCGGTGCCTGCCCGATCGTGCCCTTCCGGGTGAACGGCTGATCGTCGAGGCTGAGGCCGATGCGGGTGAACGGCGCGGCGTCCAGATGCGGCGCGCGGAACTCGCGGCGGACGCGGTGGCCGTGGTCGAGCTCGTAACAGCGATAGGGGCGGACCATCGGCGGGCGGCGCAGCCTGTACTCGGCCAGGTGCAGCGCCGTGCACGACTCGTAGCCCACGCCGAGCAGCAACGTCTTGGCGTTCGCCCGCTCCAGGGCGGCCAGCGGCGACCGCTCGCCGAGGTGGCTGTCGAGGTCGTGCACACGCATGAGCTCGCGGGCCCGGCGGCCCCACGCGCTGAACGAGGTCTGCGGATGTCCACTGCGGATGGCGCCCGGGCGGCGGCGAACGTACTCGGCGAAGGCCCCGACGCCGTACGAGGGCGTGCGGCGCACGTCGAAGCCCGGCATCCGCTCCTCGTAGGCCCGGCGCTCCTCGTCGGTCATCCCGTCCGTCGCGGCCCGGTAGGCGTCGCTGCTCACCGAGTTGTCCGGGGTCTGCGCGGGCACGACGAGGGTCCCGCCCGGTCCCACCGCCGCGCGCAGGGCGCAGGCCAGGGCGGCCGCGCCGCCGATGATCCGCCCGACGCTGCGCAGCGAGCAGTGCACGAGCACGACGTCGCCGACCGCCAGGCCCAGGGCCCGGAGCTCGGCGATCAGCGAACGCTGGCGGGTCGCGGTGGTCATGGCGCCCAGGTGCTCACCATGCCGGAGACCTGTCGCAGCAGCCGCGAGCCGACGGGCGTCAGCGCGTCGGTGCGCTCGAGGGCCTGGATGGCCTCGGTCGTCCAGGCCCGGTACTGCTCGAAGACGGCCGCGGCGCCGTCGACCCGCCGATCGCTGCGGACCCGCCACATGCCGGCCACGGCCGCGTGGGCGTAGATGCCGTGCAGCACGGCCTCGGCCGGGCGCGGGTCGGGCCGCCAGCCAACGGTGATCTTGTTGGGCTTGGTGACGTCGACCAGGTTGCAGATGTCGAGCAGCGCGTTCATCTTGCTGTGCTGGAACTCGTGCACCAGCAGGACGGCCAGGGAGGCCGGATCGGTTTCGGTCACGGCGACGCTGCCGAAGGCCTGCCGGGCGGTCGAGGCCTCGCTCACGCCGTCGCCGGTCAGGCGCAGCGGCACTATCGCCCGCAGGCCGACGCGCAGCTCCTCGGCGTGGCCGGGCGCCTCGTCCCGCAGGATCCGCCAGGCCTCGGCGAAGGCGACGGCCCAGCGCTGAGCGGCGTCGTCGTCGAGCCGGCCGGAGGCCGGGAGCTTGTGGCAGTCGCGATGGGGATCGAGGTCTTCGAGCAGGACGGCGAGACCATCGGTGACCAGCCACCGGTTCGGCAGCCAGGACGTCTCGTCGTCGAGCCGGACGACAGTGTCACCCACGCTGAGCGAGCCGTCGCCGACGTGGAGCTCGGCGATCGAGTCGGCGACGCCCGGCAGCAGGATCGTGCCGAGCGTCGGCAGGTGGACGCGGCCGTCGCGCACCGGGACGAAGGTCTGCGCGGGCACGCCGGCCGCGAAGGCGGCGGCCGCGGCGATCGAACCCAGGTATCCCGGGCCCTGCCACGTGCCGGTGCCCGCGCCGGAGAGCAGTTCAACGGCCCAGGACCGGATGTACGGATGAGCCAGCACCCCGGCCACGGCGTCCGGATGCGCATGATCAAGATCGGTCAGCACGGCCCAGTTGTCGGCGGACGGGCCGGTCGCCTCGAGCCCGCCCGCGACCTTGACGAGCAGGCCGCGGACGATGGCGTTCTGCGCCTCGTCGAGCCGTCGCACGGCCCCGCCGTCGCCGGCCGAGACCGCTATCCGGTCGAGCACGGCCTGCGGCAGCAGCGTGGGATCGGCGTCCGCGGGCGCCGGCGGAGGGTTGTCGTTCACGCACATGATCAGTTCTTTCAGGTCGGCGCAGTAGACGCTCGGGTTGTCGAAGCTCCCGGCGCGGTAGCGATGCGCGAACAGGCCGCCCCCGCACTGGCCGACCACGGGACACTGGCGGCAGGTGGGGCTGAGCCCGTCGAGGCCGGAGCGGCGGCGGGTCAGCTCGGGCGTGGCTGCCACGTCGTCGGCGGTGTGGGTGAAGACCGTCATGCCGGTCGCGGCGGCGCCGTCGAAGGCCGTCTTGAGCGAGTCGGCCTGCTCCCACTCGCCGTCGGTCTCGATCACCGCGAGGTCGACCGGATCGAGGCCGACCCACTCACTGCCGCTGGGCCGCCCCTCGCCCAGCGCCAGCAACGAGTCGAACAGGCGGATCGCGACCGGGCGGCCATCGGTGATCCAGCGTCGATAGACGGCCGAGAGCCAGGTGGCGTACGGGGCCGGAGCGCTGCCCGGGCGCAGCGGCGGCGCCTCCCAGGTCGCGTGCGGCAGGAGGAAGTCGATCCGCGGCGGGGCCTGGGCCAGGAGCGCCTCGTAGACCCGGATCGGGTCGGAACGCACGTCCACAGTGCACAGCAGGCCCGAGTAGAGCCGCCGGAAAGCGGGGCGGCGCAACAACTCCAGCGCCCGCAGCACCTGGTCGTAGCTGCTGGCGCCGTTGCGGTAGCGGCGGTGCAGGTCGTTGGCATCGCGGTCGCCGTCGATCGAGACGCCGACCCGGACGTCGAACTCGGCCAGCAGCTGGGCGAAGCGCTCGGTCAGCAGCACGCCGTTCGTCTGCATGCCGAGCCGCAGCCCGGTCACCGGGCCCACGATGTCGCGCAACTCGGTGAGCACCTCACGCATGCGCGCGGGCCCGAGCAGAAGGGGCTCGCCGCCGTGCAGGATGACCGAGACGTCGGCGAGGTCGTGGTTGCGGGCGTGCTCGGCTATGCGGTGGGCGGCGGCGCGCAGGACGGTGCCGTCGATGCGCGCGGGCCGTCGCCGCCAGCTCTGATCGGCATGCTCGAAGACGTAGCAGTGGTCACACGCAAGATCACATCGCGAGTGGACCTTGAGTACGAACTCCGTCAATGTCCCATCGGGCTGCCGGGCGGGCATGGGCTCAGATGAACGAGGAGAACTTCGCCGCGGGGATCCGGGTCTGGTCGAGGTGCGCCGCCATGATCCGGTTGACGATCGGCGACACGTCGTCGTCCGACAGGTCGTCGAGGTGCTCGGTGTTCAATTTGCCCAGCGGGAGCCGGGGCTTCTCCGCGTGCACAGCTAAGGTCGTCATCGATCTTCCTTTGGGCTTCTGTGGAGAGCGACAGACCGCCTCGCCGACGGCCTACCGTAGTGCCTGCGGCGGCCGACCGCCAACGGGCTAAGGGACGGACTTTGCGCGCGAAAAGACGACCCGGGTCGATGCCTGGACGTCTTCGCGCTTGCTGTCCCAGCCTCGGCGGACGCACCCGGGAAAGGGTTGCCCTGTCGCCAGACTAGTCTTGTCGCGTATGGCCAGGGGCCATTAAAGTAAGTTCGTTTTGGCGTGTTTTGTGGCCCCGCGCTGCCAGCCGGTACGGACAACGCCGAGCGGGGTGCCGAGGCCGCTGCCGACCCCACCAACGGGTGACAGTCGGAAATCCGATTCGTTCAGTCGGACGGCGTCTCCGGGGCCTTCGTGTAGAGGATCCCGCGGGCCTGTTCCGCGGCCCGGATGATGCTCTCGGCGACGAAATCCATGAAGCGGGCGATGTTCTCGAGCCGGACCGCGGCCGGGGTGCCGGGGATCAGGACGGCGACGCCCTGCCGCGCGGTCTCGGCCAGATCGGCGTTCTGCCGGGCGCTGGCGATCATCGAGTTGAACCAGACGTCGTTGTCGACGCGGTAGCGCTCGCGGCGGCGCTCGTCGCGCTCCCGCCGGATCAGCTCGAGGTCCTCGAGCAGGCCGACCGACTTGGAGATGGACGCCGGGCTCACCTGGAGGCGCTGGACCAGCTCGGCCGCGGTGAGGCTGCCCTCGTCGGTGGTGAACAGGCAGGTCAGAATGCGTGCCGTCATCTTGGGCAGGCCCTGCTGCATGAACAGGGTCGTGAAGGTCTCCTGATATTCGAGCACGGCTGCGGCGTCGCGCCCGTGCGCCTGCGGCACCGCGGGCCCGTCGGGGGTGGTCTGCCGGCGCCGGTGGGCGCGGCGCTCGGTGGCGCGGTGGGCCAGGTCGGAGCGATAGGCGGTGGGCCCGCCGTTGCGCATCACCTCGCGCGTCACGGTGGAGGTGGGGCGGTCGAGGCGGCGGGCGATCTCGGCGTACGCCAGCCCGTCGGACAGGCCCAGCGCGATCTGCTGGCGTTCCTGCTGGGTGAGCCTGCCTCCGGGCATGCCGATCTCCCTTCCTCGGTGCGGCCAGCATAGCGTTCATCGCGCTCAATGCAACGCTGCTGTTGCATTGAAATCCCAACCGTTGCAACGAAATAGCGCTCTTGAGCTGCTGTTATCTCTGAGCAATGCAACAACATTGTTGCCCGATTCATGAACGCAACGTAGCGTTTCGCACATCGGAAACGACCGTTGCAAGGAGAGAACGATGCAGACCTTCACCACCCCCGCCCCGATCGCCGCCGTCCTCGACATCCCCGCCGGACGCGTCCAGTTCATCGCCTCCGACCGGTCCGACACCGTCGTCGAGGTCCGGCCGGTCGACGCCGGCAAGGGCCGCGACGTGAAGACCGCGGAGCAGACCAAGGTCGAGTACGCCGACGGCGTCCTGCGGATCGAGGCCACGGCGACGAACCAGATCCTCGGCAGCTCCGGATACATCGAGGTGATCGTCCAGCTGCCCGCCGGCTCGCGGGTCGAGGCCAAGGCGGCCGCCGCCGAGCTCCGGGGCGTCGGCCGGCTCGGCGAGGTCGTCTTCGCCGGCGCCCAGGGCGAGATCAAGCTCGACGAGGCGGCGAGCGCGCGCCTCACGACCTCGGCCGGTGACGTCGCGATCAGCCGCCTGACCGGTCCGGCCGAGATCGAGACGGCCAAGGGCGACATCAAGATCGCCGAGGCCGTACGGGGTTCCGTCGTGCTCCGCACGCAGGCCGGGTCGATCTCGATTGCGGCCGCTCAGGGTGTCTCGGCCGCGCTCGACGCCGGCACCGGGTACGGCCGTGTCGTCAACGACCTGAAGAACGACGGCGCGGCCACCCTCGACATCCACGCCACCACCGCCTACGGCGACATCGTCGCCCGCAGCCTCTGAACCTCATCGCCGGCCGCGGCCTCTCACCCTCATCGCCGGCCGCGGCCTCTCACCCTCATCGCCGGTCGCGGCCTTCTCACCCTCATCGCGGGTCGCGGCCTTTGACCCTCATCGCCGATCGCAGCTCTGACCTCTGAGAGGACCACCATGACCAACCTGGCCATCGCAGTGAACGGGCTGCGGAAGTCGTACGGCGACAAAGTCGTGCTCGACGGCGTCGACCTGGCCGTACCCGAAGGAACCATCTTCTCCCTGCTCGGCCCGAACGGGGCCGGCAAGACCACCGCGGTGCAAATCCTGTCGACCCTGATCTCACCCGGCGGGGGCGAGGTCCGGGTCGGCGGTCACGACCTGGCCACCGACCCGCAGGGCATCCGGGCCGCGATCGGGGTGACGGGGCAGTTCTCGGCCGTCGACGGTCTGATCACCGGCGAGGAGAACATGCTCCTGATGGCCGACCTGCACCACCTGACCCGCGA
>NZ_OBDY01000048.1 GCF_900215205.1 Paractinoplanes atraurantiacus | reverse complement strand
ACCCTGACCCACAGCCTCGGCCGCTCCCCGACCGTCGCCGACGTCGCCGCCCACCTGGGCGTCACCGAGGAAGACGTCCTGGAAGGCCTCGAAGGCGCCCGCGCCTACAACGCCACCTCCCTGTCGACCCCGATCTCGGCCGACGGCACCACCGAGCTCGGCGACACCCTCGGCGGCGAGGACACCGAGTTCGAACTCGCCGAGACCCGCGTCGCCCTCGGCCCCGCCCTGGCCACCCTCGACGAGCGCGAGCAGAAGATCCTCACCCTGCGCTTCTACGGCAACCTGACCCAGTCGCAGATCGCCGACCAGGTCGGCATCTCCCAGATGCACGTCTCCCGGCTGCTCACCAAGGCGCTGACCAAGCTCCGCCAGGAACTCCGCGCCGGCCTCTGACCAAAAATTTGCGCATGACCAGCCGAGTAAGCAGTGCCGTCTCCGGGCCTCAGGCACCCACCTGAGGCCCGTCACTGTCTCCGTTGCTTGGCTCTCCGCCCCAAATCTCCTTGCCCCAGGCGTTCGCCCCCAGGCGTTCGCGCCCAGGCGTTCGCGCCCAGGCGTTCGCGCCCAGGCGTTCGCGCCCAGGCTTTCGCCCCAGGTCTTCGCCTCCAGGCTTTCGCCCTCGGGAGTTCGGCCCTCAGCTTTCGGCCCTCAGATCTCGCTTCAGCCCTCATCTTCGGGCCGCCGTCTCGGGCATGCTGTCTGCGGCCTTCAGCTCGCGGCCCGCAGCATTGTTCGCGGCCCGTCTGCGCGGTCCGTCTGCGCGGTCCGTCTGCGCGGTCCGTCTGCGCGGTCCGTCTGCGCGGTCCGTCTGCGCGGTCCGTCTGCGCGGCCCGTCTGCGTGACCCGCCTGCGTGGCGTGGTCGATCTGCGAGATGGCCGCGTATTTCCCGGAAGAGCAACCGTTCGGTCGCCCGATCCGCAACGGTGCCGCCGCTTCGTGCGCGCGACCCGCGTGGCCCACCAAAAGCAGTAAGTCATCGTAACTGTGCTATCTCTGTGAATTGGCTCCGAGGGCTGGAGCTGAACCTTTGAATCTGATATCGGCGGTGCGCGCCGCAGTAATCAGCTGAAGTTGGCATGATCGTAAACTGACGCAAGTCACCCCGTTCGCGGGACAATTGCTTATGGCGCAGTTGCAGGTCTTCACCCGTGCAGAAGTAGCGGAAATGCGCGACCCCACCAAGGCGCGGAATTACTCTCCCAGTGCCGCGGAATTCCGCTGCGATCACGAAACGCGCCGCTATTGGGGATTGAAGGCACGACACGCGCAGAAGCTGCAGCGTCTGTTCGGCAGCGTGGCAGCGGCCGAGGCTCATTTCGCCCGGGCAGCGCGTCAGCGCAAAATGATCCCACCGCCACAGCCGGCGCCGACGAGGCAGACGACCACAGAGCCTGCCCCGAACCGCCCGGCCGCCACCGCCCCTCTCGCCACGGCCGCGTCGCCCACGCCGCCGGCCGTACTCGCACGGACGGCTTCTTGGCAGGACGACCTCAGGGAGACCGCGCCACCACATTCGATGCCGAGGCACACCGCGCCCAAGCAGCTGGCGTCGAAGGAGGCCGCGCCTGAGGGGGTCCCGCCTGAGGCCGCCCCCGGACAGGTTGTGCTCCCCAAGTTTGCGGGCGGGGAAGCTGCGCTGGGGCAGGGCGCGGCAGGTGAGCAAGCCGCTCCTGGGCAGGGCGCCGCAGGTGAGGAAGCTGCGCTGGGGCACGGCGCCGCAGGCGGGGGAGCTGCGCTGGGGCAGGGCGCGGCAGGCGAGGAAGCCGCTTCCGGGCAGGGCGCCGCAGGTGGGGAAGCCGTTTCGGGGCAGAGCGCGGCAGGGGAAGTTGCGCCGAGGCGAGGTGCGGTAGGTGGGGAAGTTGCGCCGAGGCGAGGTGTGGCAGGTGGGGAAGCTGCGCCGGGGCCGAGCGCGGCAGGCGGGGAAGCTACGCCAGAACAGGGCGCGGGTGGCGGGGTCACGCCTGGAGGGGCCATCTCCGAGGAGGCTGCACCTGAGCGAGACGTGGGTGGGGCGCCAGCGCCTGAACCGGATGTGGGCGGAGCGCCAGCGCCAGAGCTGGATGCGGGCGGAAAGGCTGTGCTTGCTCGGGTCTCGATCGGGAAGGTGTGCCTGCAGGGCCGGCTCGTCGAGTTGTCGTGGGCGTGGCGGGGGTGTGTGGCCTGTGTTCGCGCCTGGGTACTGCCGATGGAGTTTGCTCGGCTGCTGCCGCCTGGCTGGCTGGGCGTGCTCGATTACGTATGCCGGGATCGCCGCGAGCGGCTGATGGCTGGCGTCTGATCGGGCCGGTGGATTGCGCGGATGGTTATTTTGTGGTGGCGGGAGTGTCACATTTCTCTGCGAATGGGATTGGTTCCGTCGAAGGGAGTCCTCCAATTGGGCGCCGCCGGTTCGGGCGGAAAGGGTGGGCGGGAAAGGGCTCGGTGGGAGTGACGGGCAGGGAAGGTTGGGCGGAAAGGTATCGACGGGAAGGCCGCGCGGAAGCGCGGGGATGGCTGCACGGAAAGTATTGACGGGAAGGCTGCGCGGAAAGCATGGAGGGAGGCCGCGCGTAAAGCATGGGGGAGCTGCGCGGAAAGTAGTGAGGGGAAGGCCGCAGAAAAGCGTCGGGGGAGCCAAACCGAAAGGGCAAGAAGGGCCGCATGGAGAGCCCGCTGGCAGAGGCTCGGGTTCGAAAGGGTGGTGGGGGTGGTGTGGGGAAGTGTGGATACGGCGGAGGGCCCGGACCGCTGTTGGGTCGGGCCCTCCGTGGGGTGGTGGTTACTGGGCGCCGGAGGCGCGCCAGTTCAGCTGGACCAGGAGCTGCTGGGCCTGGGCGGCCACCTCGGCGTCGGCTGTTACCGCGTACTGGCCTGCCTGTAGGGAGCTGCGGGAGGCGAAGTCTCGGCGGCCTCCTGTGGCGGCGTGGGCTATGGCGCCGAAGATGGCGCCCCAGACCGCGCCGATCAGCAACGTGGACAGGATCACCGCGAACCAGTTCGAGTCGCTGAACAAGCCGAACAGCAAGCCGATGAACAAGCCGAACCACGCTCCTGACGCGGCGCCGGCCAAGGCCGCCCTTGCCACCGTCAAGCGGCCCAGCACGTTCTCGACCAGGCGCAGGTCGGTGCCGATGATGGCTGTGCGCTCCACCGGGAACTTGTTGTCCGACAGCAGGTCCACTGCCTGCTGGGCCAGCGCGTACTCGGGGAACGTTCCGACCACCACCGTCGGGGTCGGGGCCGCGGCCACGTTCTGGGCGGGCAAGGACGGGACGCCGGACGGGCCCGGAGGCACGGCGGAATTGTCAGGGGTGTTCGGTGTGGTCACTTGGTGCCTCCTTGAATGGCGCCCGGTGAGGCCGTCAGCCACACCCAGACGAGAAACA
Organism: Paractinoplanes atraurantiacus; assembly: GCF_900215205.1. GTDB lineage: Bacteria > Actinomycetota > Actinomycetes > Mycobacteriales > Micromonosporaceae > Actinoplanes > Actinoplanes atraurantiacus. The sequence goes on along the minus strand of NZ_OBDY01000048.1, from coordinate 43,242 downwards.
CGCCGGCCGTGGCGGCGGTGATCGCCGCCGAGCCGGACAAGAATGTGAAGCGGCCGGGCAGGTCGTCGAGCATGGCCTCCGCCGCGATGCCGAACGCCGCGGCGATCGCCGTCACCGCGCCGGCCAGGATCAGCGGGAGCGTCGCCACGCGGCTCGGGCGGCGCGACACCCCTGGCGTGCGCAGCCGCCACACCCGTACGACAAAGACCGCGACCGCACCCCACGCCAGAGTGACCAGCAGGCCGGCCAGCGTGTCGCTGGGGCGATGCCACTCGGCCCACACCGTCGCCACTGCGATCACCGTCACGTAGGCGAAGCCGACCAGCGCGATCGTGCCCCGCAGTGCCTGCGGCAGCACCAGGATCACCGCGAACGCCACCGACGCCGCGGCCGCCGTGTGGCCGCTCGGGAACGAGTTCGGCATGTCCGTGCCGTCCAGGTCGGGCCGGTAGAGGGACATCTTCAGCAGCTGGGCCGTCGCGTTCGCGCCGATCACCATCAGGGCGGCGCCGACCGCCAGGTCGGCCCTCTTGCGCAGCACCCCGAACACGGCCGCGAACAGGCACACCAGCACCAGGGTGGCCAGCGTCGTGCCGTTCAGGGTGCGGTCGAGCACCTCCACCACCCTCGGATGACCCACGTCGGCGCCGTTCATCGCCGCCGTGTCGGCCCGCTGACCCAGCGACGTGCGGATGGCGACACGCCACACCGCGTACAGGGCCGCCACCGCCAGCACGAATGTGGCCAGCGGAGCGACCAGATGACCGGCACCTCGGGTGCGGGTCTCGGGTAACGACGGGGACGCCAGGGCCGTCATCGGCAGGCTGCCCTTCTGCGAGTCGCGGTCAACGGCGGTACGCGCATTTCCCAGCCGGATGAATTTTCAAGCGTCCGCATCACACGGCACAACGTCACCTGCGGCACATTTTCGCCACAGCGGGACGGCGAGGCAACGTTTCTGCACCCCGGATCGCTCTGGACCCGCAACGCCGCGCCCCCACCTTCGAACGGACGCAGAACGAAGGGGGACGTTTTTCATGAGGCAGTACACCCGCCGGCTCGCCGGACCGATGCTCGCGCTCGCCGTGGGGGCCGGCCTTTTCGCCGTACCTCAGACGGCCTCCGCGGCTGGGGTGACGGCCACGGTCGACGTCCGCAGCACGCTCAAGGTCCGTTCCGCCCCGTCGCTGGCGGCGAAGGTGGTCGGCTCGCTGCGTGACAACCAGAAGGTCTCGGTCGCCTGCTCGGTGACCGGCCAGAGCGTCCGCGGCTCGGTCCGCACCACGACCCAGTGGGACCGCCTGAACACCGGCGGCTACGTCACCCACTCGTACCTCCGAAGCGCGGCCATCAAGAAGTGCGCCACCGCGTCGCCGCAGGCTTCAGCGGTCAAGACCAAGACGCCGGTGAAAACCACCTACAAGGTCGGCACCGTCAAGAGCTCCGACGGCAAGGTCAACATCCGGACGGCCCCGTCGACGACCGCGCCCGTCAAGCGCTCGGTCGCGACCGGCGCCAAGGTCAACGGTGTCTGCGGCGTCGTCGGCTCGACGGTGAGCGGCACGGTTCGTACCACCTCGCAATGGAACAAGCTCTCCGATGGTTCTTACATCTCGCATGCGTACGTCGTCACGGCCACCCTGGCGCAGTGTCCCGGCGCTGTGAAAACTCCCGTGGTCACCACCGTCACCCCCGAGCAGTTCCTGGCCGCCGCCGTGCCGGGCGCCCAGCGCGGCTGGCGTGAGTACGGCGTCCCGGCGTCGGTCACGATCGCCCAGGCGATCCTCGAGTCGGGCTGGGGCAAGAGCGGCCTGGCCTCGGTCGACAAGAACTACTTCGGCATCAAGTGCCAGACCGGCCGGTACGGCACGCTGGCCAACGGCTGCCACGACTACACCACCCAGGAGTGCACCAAGGCCGGCTCCTGCTTCACCACGGTGGCGAGTTTCCGGACGTACGCCTCGATGGCGCACTCGTTCCGCGACCACGGCAGCTTCCTGCGGGTGAACAGCCGCTACAAGCCCGCGTTCACCTACACCAAGGACGCGAACAAGTTCATCTGGAACGTGTGGAAGGCCGGCTACGCCACCGACCCGAACTACTACACCAAGATCACGACCCTGATGGCGCAGCGGAACCTGTACCAGTACGACACCTGGAAGTGAGCTTCACCCCCGTCGGCCGAACCCGGCCGACGGGGGTGATTTGCGTTTTAAGCTCACATTTGTGGCGGTGGAAAAGAGAGGCCTCGTGCTGGCCGTCATTGTCGCGCTGGTCGGCCTCGTCATCTTCGGGCTGGTGTACGTGGGCATGCGCACCGCCCAGGACGAGACCGCCGAGCGCGTCATGGACCAGCGCACCGCCATGGCCCAGGCCGCCGTGGAGACCGAGACCGAGCGGTTCCGCGCCCTGACCGAGGCGACCGCGGCCGGCCTCGGCACCGACGACGACCTGACCTGGGCCGACTTCGACGCGGCGACCGCCCCGCTGTCCTCGGCCGACCTCATCGGCGCCGCCTCGCTCGCCTTCGTCGTGCCGGCCACCACCGCCGAGATCCCGTCGGTGCAGAAGCTGTGGCGCGACCGGGGCTCGGACGGGCTCCAGCTCAAACCGGTCGGCTCCGGCGAGCACTACTTCTCGGTCTACACGCGGACGCTCAACTCGGCCGGGCCGGCCCTCAACGGCCTGGACGTGTCGGCCGCGCCGGAGGCCGCCGCGGCCCTTCAGGACGCCCGCCGGATCGGCCAGCCCAGCGTCTCCGACACGTACGTCCTGCTGCGCGACCGCAATCTGCCCACGGCTCAGCAGCAGCACTCGTTCCTGTTCGCCGCTCCCGTCTGGTCCCGCGCCCCGGTACCCAGCTTCCGCGGCTGGATGGTGCTGGGCCTGCGCGGCCAGGACTTCCTCAGCGGCGTGCTGGCCACCGTCAGCCAGGGCCAGCTCGACGCCACGCTGCTGGCCGCCGACCGCGACGGCGACCGCCCGGTGGTCGCCGACTATTCCGTCGGCGGCGACGCCGACCTGGAGCGGCGCGGCGACTTCACGGTGGCCGACCGGCAGTGGACGCTGATCACCCGGGCCGATGCGAAGCTGCTGCCCGGTGCGACCAGCCCGCTGCCGCTCAGCGTGCTGCTCGGCGGCATCGCCGTCAGCCTGATCCTGGCCGGGCTCGTCCACACCCTGGCCACCGGGCAGGCCCGGGCCCTGGCCAAGGTCGAGGAGGGCACGGCCGAGCTGCGCGACGCCGAGGCGGAGAGCCGGCGCCAGGCCGGCCTGCTCGGCGCGATCATGAACAGCATCGGCGACGGCGTCGGCGTGGTCGACGAGCACGGCGCCTTCCTGCTGCACAACCCGGCGGCCCGGCAGCTGCTGGGCGGGATGGACGACGCGGAGGCGCCGGACGACTGGCAGCAGCACTACGGCATCTACCGGCCGGACGGGCGCACCCCGTTCCCGCTCGACGAGCTGCCGCTGATGCGCGCGCTGCGGGGCGAGCTGTCCGACGGCGTGGAGATGGTCATCCGCAACCCGCGCCGGCCCGAGGGCATCCTGCTCAGCGTCGACGGGCGCCCGCTGCACACCAGCGCCGGCCAGCGCGGCGCGGTCGCCGTCTTCCACGACATCACCGAGCTGCGGCGCTACGAGAGCGACCTGGCCGTGTTCGCCGGGGTGGTGGCGCACGACCTCAAGGCGCCGCTGGCCGTGATTCGCGGGCACTGCGAGGCGGCGATCGAGGACCTGGCCGACGTGCCGCCCTCGGACGCCGGGGAGGACGTGCGCGACAGCCTCCAGCGCATCGTGCGGGCGGTCGACCGGATGGGCGGGCTCATCGACACACTGCTGGCCTACAGCACCGCGCGCAACGCGCCGCTGCGCACCCGCCCGGTCGACCTCGGCGCGCTGCTGGCCGAGGTGATCCGTGACCGGGTCGAGCATCTGCGGGCCGAGCAGAGGCCGGACGTGTACGTGGGGCCGATGCCCGAGGTGAGCGCCGACCCGGCGATGCTGCGGCACGTCCTGGACAACCTCGTCGGCAACGCCCTCAAGTACGTGCGCCCCGGCACCACGCCGCGGGTCGACGTGACCGGCGAGGTCGCCGGCGAGCGGTGGGCCCGTGTCGAGATCGCCGACCGCGGCATCGGCATCCCGGACGAGGACAAGCCCCAGATCTTCGAGAGCTTCCACCGGGCCCAGAGCGCCGCCGGATACGCCGGCACCGGTCTGGGCCTGGCCATCTGCAAGCGGATCGTCGAGCGCCACGGCGGCGAGATCGGCGTCGCCGACAACCCGGGCGGAGGCACCCGGTTCCACTTCACCATTCCCGTACCGACAGAAGGGGGTTCCGACATGAGCAAGGCGGAGACGGACGAGGAGGCGGCCACCCGGGCCGCGCTGGAACGCGCGCTGGCCGAGCGGGCGGCGATGGAGAACACCCGGCTGCCCGGGCTGGGGGCGCTGCCGTCCTCGGTGCCGTCGGGCCACAACCCGGCCGCGGTGCCGCTGCGGGCGCCCGTGCCCGAGCGGCCGCCGGCGACCGCGGAGTGATCAGTAGGTGTCGGCCGGCGGATCGCGGGGCAGGATGAGTCGTATGACGATTCCTGCCCTGCCGCTTGCCAAGGCCGCCGACGGCACCCCGGTCGAGATGCCCCTGCTCGGCTTCGGCACCTGGCAGATCCGCGGCGACCAGGCCTACCAGGCCGTCCGCGACGCGCTCGAGGCCGGCTACCGGCATCTCGACACCGCCACCATGTACGGCAACGAGGAGGAGGTCGGCCGCGCGCTGGCCGACTCCGGCGTGCCGCGCGACGAGGTCTTCGTGACCACCAAGCTGCCGCCGGAGCGGGCCGGCAAGGAGCGCCGGACGATCGAGGCCAGCCTGCACGCGCTGGGCCTGGACGCGGTCGACCTGTGGCTGATCCACTGGCCGCCGCACCGGGGCCGTTCGGTCAAGGTGTGGAAGGAGTTCATCGCGATCCGCGACGCCGGTCTCGCCCGCGCCATCGGCGTCAGCAACTACGGTCCGGACGAGATCGACGAGCTCACCGCCGAGACCGGGGTGACGCCCGCGGTCAACCAGATCAGGTTCGGTCCTTCGCTGTACGACGCCGGGCTCGTCCGGGCGCACAAGGACCGCGGCGTGGTCCTCGAGGGCTACTCGCCGTTCAAGACGACCAACCTGAACGACCCGGTGCTGACGAGGATCGCGGCCGCTCACGGCGTCGACACGGCCCGCGTGGTGCTGCGCTGGCACGTCCAGCACGAGATCGTCGTGATCCCCAAGTCGTCGACGCCGGAGCGGATCACCCGCAACGCCGACATCGCCGGTTTCGAGCTCACGTCCGAGGAGATGGCCGCCGTCGACGGCCTGGGGCGTTAATCACCAGGCGTTTGCGCCGAGATCCGCCTATTCTTGTCGCGCCATGTCGATAACACCTGCCCCACCGGCCGTAGCCGAGCTCCGCAGCCGGATTGCCGAGCTTCTCCCGCACGACGAGCGCCGGCTGACGCGCCGGCTCGAGGGCACCCGCAAGATCAAGGACGAGGCGGCGCGTACGGCCGTGCTCACCGAGATCGCGGCCGACACCGACCGGGCCGCCGCCCGCCTGGCGTCAAGGCTCGCCTCCGTACCCACCATCACCTATCCCGAGTCGCTGCCGGTCAGTCAGCGCAAGGACGACATCGCCACCGCCATCCGCGACCACCAGGTGGTCGTGGTGGCCGGCGAGACCGGCTCGGGCAAGACGACGCAGATCCCCAAGATCTGCCTGGAGCTGGGCCGCGGCCTGCGCGGGCAGATCGGGCACACGCAGCCGCGGCGGATCGCCGCCCGCACGGTGGCCGAGCGGATCGCCGAGGAGCTCGACCGGCCGCTGGGCAGCACGGTCGGCTACAAGGTGCGCTTCACCGACCAGGTCAGCGACGACACCATGGTCAAGGTGATGACGGACGGCATCCTGCTGGCCGAGATCCAGAACGACCGGATGCTGCGGCGGTACGACACGCTGATCATCGACGAGGCGCACGAGCGCAGCCTCAACATCGACTTCATCCTCGGCTACCTGCGGGAGCTGCTGCCCAAGCGCCCCGACCTCAAGCTGATCATCACGTCGGCCACGATCGAGACCGCCCGCTTCGCGACGCACTTTGCCGACAAATCTGGCAAACCGGCTCCGGTTATCGAGGTAAGCGGCCGGACGTTCCCGGTCGAAGTCCGTTATCGGCCGCTGATCACGGTCGACACCGAGGACGAGACCGAGGAGCCGATCGACCAGGTCGACGGCATCGCCGAGGCGGTCGACGAGCTGGGCCGCGAGGGCGACGGCGACATCCTGGTCTTCCTCTCCGGCGAGCGCGAGATCCGCGACACCGCCGACGCGCTGGCCAAGCGCAACCTGCGCAACACCGACATCGTGCCGCTCTACGGCCGGCTCTCCGCGGCCGAGCAGCACAAGGTCTTCGAACGGCACTCGCAGCGCCGGGTCGTGCTCGCCACCAACGTCGCCGAGACGTCGCTGACCGTGCCCGGCATCCGCTACGTCATCGACCCCGGCACCGCCCGGATCAGCCGGTATTCCAACCGGCTCAAGGTGCAGCGGCTGCCCATCGAGCCGGTCTCGCAGGCCAGCGCCAACCAGCGCAAGGGCCGCTGCGGCCGGGTGGCCGACGGCATCTGCATCCGGCTCTACTCCGAGGAGGACTTCCTCGGCCGGCCCGAGTTCACCGAGCCCGAGATCCTGCGGACCAACCTGGCCAGCGTCATCCTGCAGATGACCAACCTGGGCCTGGGCGACCTGGCCAAGTTCCCGTTCATCGACCCGCCGGACCGCCGCAACATCACCGACGGCGTGAAGCTCCTCGAGGAGCTGGGCGCCCTCGACGAGCGCCGGTTGACCCCGCTCGGCCGCCAGCTCGCCCAGCTTCCGGTCGACCCGCGGCTGGCCCGCATGGTCATGGAGGCCGACAAGCAGGAGTGCGTGGCCGAGGTCATGGTCATCGCGGCCGCGCTGTCCATCCAGGACCCGCGCGAGCGCCCGGCCGACAAGCAGCAGCAGGCCGACGAGAAACACGCCCGGTTCACCGACAAGGAATCGGACTTCTTCAGCTACCTCAACCTGTGGCGCTATCTGCGCGAGAAACAGCAGGAGCTTTCCGGAAACCAGTTCCGGAGGCTTTGCCGTACGGAATTCCTGAACTACCTGCGGGTCCGCGAGTGGCAGGACATCTACGCCCAGCTGCGCCAGGTCGCCCGTACCCTCGGACTGACCCTGTCCGAGGACCGCGAGGACGTCGCCGAGGGCCAGCACGTGCACACCGCGCTGCTGTCCGGCCTGCTCAGCCACATCGGGCTCAAAGACACCGACAAACGCGAATACCTCGGCGCCCGCGGGGCCAAGTTCGCCATCTTCCCGGGCTCGGCGCTGTTCAAGAAACAGCCGCGATGGGTCATGTCGGCCGAGCTCGTCGAGACCAGCCGTCTGTGGGGCCGGGTCAACGCGCGCATCGAGCCCGAATGGGCCGAGAAACTCGCCCCGCACCTGGTGAAGCGGAGCTACAGCGAACCGCACTGGGAGAAGATACAGGGCGCCGTCATGGCGTACGAAAAAGTAACTCTTTATGGGTTGCCGATCGTTCCTCGCCGCAAAGTCGGATATTCCAAGGTCGACCCGGTGGCCTCGCGCGAGCTGTTCATCCGGCACGCGCTGGTCGAGGGCGACTGGGAGACCCACCACAAGTTCTTCGCCGAGAACGCCCGGCTGCTCGAGCAGATCGAGGAGATCGAGAACAGGGCGCGCCGGCGCGACATCGCGGTCGACGACGAGACGGTCTACGCGCTCTACGACGCCCGCATCCCGGCCGACGTGGTCTCGGCCCGCCACTTCGACGCGTGGTGGAAAAACGCCCGCCGCACCCAGCCCGACCTGCTCACCTTCACCCGTGAGCTGCTGGTCAACGCCGGGCGCGACTCCGTCGACCCCAACGCGTACCCGGACGCCTGGCTCGCCAACGGCGTCAAACTGCCTTTGTCGTACGAGTTCGAGCCGAACACGGCGGCCGACGGCGTCACCGTCGAGGTGCCGCTGGCGCTGCTGAACAAACTCGACCCGGAGGACTTCGGCTGGTCGGTGCCCGGCTTCCGCAAGGAGGTCGTGATCGCGCTGATCCGAGCGCTGCCCAAGGCCCTGCGCACCAACTTCGTGCCGGTGCCGGACTGGGCCGAGGCCGTGCTCGACCGGGTGCCGGCCCGCCGCGGCCCGCTGCCCGACGCGATCGGCACCGAACTGCGCCGCCTGACCGGCACGATCGTGCCGCGCGACGCCTGGCGCCCCGACCAGGTGCCCGACCACCTGCGGGTCAACTTCCGGGTCGTCGACGAGCAGGGCAAGACGCTGGGGGAGGGGCGCGACCTCGAGGTGCTGCGGCGCAGCCTCGCCCCCAAGGTCCAGGCGACGATCTCCAAGGCGGCCGGCGACATCGAGCGCCGCGGCATCACCACCAACGACTTCGGCATGCTGCCGCGGCGGGTGGCCCAGGTCCGCGGCGGCTACGAGGTCAACGTCTATCCGGCGCTGGCCGACGAGGGCGACAGCGTGGCCGTGAAGGTCTTCGAGACCGAGGCCGAGCAGCGGACGGCGATGACCGCCGGCACCCGCAAGCTGCTGCTGCTCACGTTGCCGCCGGCGGCCCGCTACCTGCAGGGGCGGCTCGACAACCGGGCCAAGCTCGAGCTGTCACGGGCGAACCCGTACCGCTCGATCGCCGACCTGCTGGACGACTGCGCGGGCGCGGCCGTCGACAAGCTGGTGGCCGACGCGGGCGGCCCGGTGTGGTCGTCCATCGAGTTCGCGTCGCTGCGCGACGCCGTGCGGCAGGACCTGGTCGACGCCGTGGCGAACGTGGTGACGCAGGTCCAGGCGGTGCTCGCGACGGCGTACGACGTCGAACAGAGGTTGAAATCGCTGCGTGACCCGGCGCTGCTGCCGGCCCTGGCCGACATCCGGCAGCAGCTCAAGGGGCTCGTGCACGCCGGGTTCGTCACCGAGACGGGGTTCCGGCAGATGCATCATCTGCCGCGCTACCTGCGGGGGATCGTCTACCGGCTGGACCGCCTCGGCGGCAACCTGGCCCGCGACCGGCAGCTGATGGCGCAGATCCACGAGATCGAGTCGGAGTACCGCGAGTTGCGCGCCTCGTCATCGTCGGCGGCTTCCGAGGGATTGAACGAGATCCGCTGGATGATCGAGGAGCTGAGGATCAACTTCTTCGCCCAATCGTTGGGAACCGCCTATCCGATTTCGGACAAAAGGATCTACAAGGCGATGGATCAACTGCCTGCGTAGCAGCGTGGGGAGCGCTCGGGTGCCGTTCGGTTACCCCCCTGTCGTGGGGTTGCCGGAGGCCATAAGTTCTTCCGCATGACGAACGAATTCCTGGCCTTCGCCCCGATTTCCGCTCTTGTCCCGACCTCGCCGGCCGCCGGCACGCTCGACGAGATGATGGCTCGCGTGGGCGTCGACGGGATCGTCGCCGCGCTCGCCGATCCCGGCGTCCTGGCCCTCATCGACCAGCACGCGGCCGGCGTCCGCGACGCCCTGGCCGACGCCGACCAGGCCCCCGACGCCGACGGCCTGGCCTCGTACGCCCGCTCGATCGCCGCCGGCGCGCGCCGCATGGGCCGCACCCTGCCGTCTCCCGGCACGGCCCCGGTCCGCTCGGCCGACTGGCTCGCCGCCGAGTGGCACGTCCTGCGCCTGGTCGCGGTCTGCCGCCTGGCCCTGGAGAACGAGGTCCTCTGACCGCCCGCCGGCCGGACCAACCTTCCTGGCCGGCTTCCGTGCCTTCCTGGCCTGCTTCCGCGCCTTCCTGGCCTGCTCCCGTGCCTTCCTGGCCTGCTCCCGTGCCTTCCTGGCCCGCTTTTCACCGCCTTCTCGGAGCTGCGCTCCTGCTCCGTGGGCCGCGCTCCCTTGCTGTGGCCCAGCTCGCCGTAACCCGGCCGGGCTGGTGCTGATCCCTCGGACGGGCATCTCCCGTCGCCCGGACGGGCTCGCCCGTCCGGGCGGGGGAATCCCGCCGAAACGCCGAAAGCGGTCCTTTGCCCTTTCGCCACCTATACGTGAAGTTATACGTATGAAAATGGCTTATGCCCTCGTTGCGCTCGCCGGTCTCGCGGTCCCGGCGCCCGCGATGGCCGCTCCCGGGCTCCCCGCGCCCGCGGCCACCACGCCTCCGCCCCTCGCGGTGACAACTCCGACCGCCGTCCGCCCCGGCGCCGCCCCGGTGGCCACCACCGCCCCGGCCGCCGCCGCTCCCGCCGCTGCTCGTTCCGGCGCACTGGCAGCCCCGGCTCCCGCCGCCGCTGCTCCCGCCGCCGCTGCTCCCGCCGCTGCTGCTGGTGCCGCTGCTCCGGCTGCCGCGCCTGCGGCCGCCGCCGCGGCTCCTCGTTCCGGTGCGCTTCCGGTCGCGGCGCCCGCTCCCGCCGGTGCCGTTGCCGGTGCCGCTGCCGCTGCCGCTGCTCCTGTTGCCGCTGCCGCTCGGCCGGCCGCCACCACTGCCGCGCCCGCGCTGGTTGCTCGCTACACCTTCGACGCCGGTGCCGTGAACGGCCGCATCGCCGACACCTCCGGCCGCGGCCCCGCCCTCACCGTGCGCTCCGTCGACCAGGGCGTCATCCGCTTCGACGCCGGGACGCCCACCGGCCGCTACGCCAGCTTCCCCGGTGCCTGCGCCACCACCGCCACCACCTGCCCGCGCGGCCTCCTCGAAGCCCCCGACGACGCCGACCTCAACCCCGGCACCCGGATGTTCCGCTGGTCGGCCCGCATCCAGCTGACCAAGGCGCAGATCACCGGCTCCGCCAACATCATGCAGAAGGGCGTGGCCACCACCGCCAGCCAGTGGAAGATGCAGGTCGGCCGCACCAACGGCAAGGCGCAGTGCGCCGTCGTGGGCACCGGCTCCGCCACCATCTACGTGGCCCGCTCGGCCGCCTCGGTCGCCGACGGCCAGTGGCACAAGATCCTCTGCCAGCGCAGCGGTTCCAGCCTCTCGGTCTACGTGGACAACGTGGTCCGCGGCACGACCACCATCCCGTCCAACCTCAACATCAGCAACCCGTTGCCGCTGCGCATCGGCGGGCCCAACTTCAACACCAAGACCGACATGTACCACGGCCGCCTGGACGACGTTTACGCCGAACTGGGCTGACCCGCTGACGGCGAACAGGGCGGCGCGAGCCGCCCTGTTCCCCGCGGTCACCTGTAGTAGTTCACGAGCGGAAGCCCGGTGAACCCGACCGCCTCGTAGAGAGCGCGCGCGGGCGCGTGGCCGGGATCGCCGCCGGTTCCGACGTTGATGAGCTCCAGCCCCTGATCGGTCAGCCGCTGGATCGCGAACTCCATCAGGGACCGGCCGTGACCACGACGCTGATGCTCCGGGTGCACGGCGATCATCTCGATGATCCCGAGCGACTCTTCCCGCTCCTGCCGGAGCACGACGAAACCGGCGGGGACGCCGTCGGCCGTGGCCAGGACGAACGATTCGGCGCCGTCGGCGAGGCAGTGCTTCCTAACGCTGGCGGCTTGTGCGGTGCGCCAGTCCGGGCGGTAGAGCCGGTCGAAGATCGCGGATCCGAGAACCTTTTCGAACGAGGCGAAGACCGGCTCCCAGGCCAGGAGCGACAGGTCGACGACGGCTTCCAGATCGGCCGGCCCGAGGGGCCGAATGCGGTGGGACATGCGAATGCTCCGTTTCCATGACGACGAAGCCGGTGTGTGAGACCGGCCCGGGACGCGGGAAGCGGCGGAGCAACGATGTGGAGGCTGCCCGCCGCTCAGGAGCGGCGGGTCCGCCCCGCGGCGGCGCAGCAGCAGAGGAAAGTCATGTCGCGCACGCTATCGGTGGCCGCGGGCCGAAGCAACGCGCGGCCGGAACCGGTCAGATCGCGCCCTTGGCGACCAGCGCGTCCAGCTTGGCGTAGCCGTCGTTGACGCCGGTCTCCATGCCGCTCTCGAGCCAGGCGTCGCGGGCCTCGAAGCTCTCGACCAGGGACTGGCCGTGCAGTCTCGTGCGGCCGTTGCCCAGGTCTTCGAACGTCAGTGTCTCGAGGGACACCCCGTCCGGATCGCCCTCGTAGGTGAAGGTCTGGACGATCCTGGTGGGGCTCACCTCGTGGAAGCAGCCGTGGAAGCCGTACTCCTGGCCGCCCGCCGACCCCGTGAAGCGCCAGGCCCCGCCGGTCGTGGCGTCCCACCGGTCGATCTGCGCTTTGGTCCCGTCGGGGCCGACCCACTGTGCGTACAGCTCGGGGTCGGTGTGTGCCCGGAAGAGCTGCTCCGGTGTGGCCGCGAAGTCCCGGGTGATCCGGATGATCGGCAGGTCCTTGTCCGCTTCGATCCGTGCCTCGTTCATCTCACTTGCCCTTCTCCTCGTCGGTTCCCTCGTTCATGACCGCGAGCACCGCGTCCAGGCGCTGGTAGCGGGCCTCGGTGCGGCGGCGGTACTGCTCGACCCATCCGCCGATCTCGTCGAAGACGTCCCGCTCGAGCCGCACGGACCGCGGCTGCGGCCCCGGGGGGCGGCTGACGAGCCCGGCCTCCTCCAGCACCTTCAGATGCTTGTAGACGGCTTGCAGGGACATCTCGTACGGCTCGGCGAGCTGCCCGACCGTGGCGTCACCACCGGCCAGCCGGGCCACCATGTCGCGCCGGGTCGGATCGGCCAGGGCGGCGAACGCCTTGGAAAGCCCCTCCGCCGCCATGTCGACCTTCTTTCAACTCATCGGTTGAAAGTAACGGTAGACCCGCCTCGGGAGCGTGTCAACCAATCAGTTGAAAGACTGGATCGCGAGATCTTCCACGCGGTAGAGGGCGGCCACCGCACGCGGATCGCCGTCGGCGGTGACCGCTGCGATCGTGTCCATCAACGCGTCGTACTCCAAACCGGTCCTGCCCTCATAGGACGCCGTCATGCGGCCCCACTCGTCCCACGGCAACATCTCGACCTTGTTCAGCGCGGCGAGGTCACGGACGGCATTGCCGCGGATCTCCGCCGGCCCCCAGTTCTCGGTGCCGTACACCCCGAAGCGCGCCGGGTCGATGCGGCCCGCGCGAAAAGCGCTCCAGGCCTCGCCACCGGTGAGGAACTCGCCTTCGGCGAGATCATCGGGCCGCTGTACGAGGGTGCCGCCCAGGATCTCGGAGTCGATCCGGATCCAGCGGCCGCCCTGCCGATATTCGGTGACCCAGTGGTCCAGGCCCTGGCCGGGCTGGAAGTACGTGGCGAAGCCGCACCGGGCCCGAGCCTCGATGCCGCGATGGCGCAACAGGGCGGTGGCGAGCACGGCGAAGTGGCGGCACGTGCCGATGACGCGGCGCTCCGGTGGACGGGCGGTGGTCAGCGGCGCCGGGTCGAGGGCGAGCAGCGCGCCGACGATGGCGCCGGCGGGGCGCAGCTGATTCTCGGCGAAGCGCTCCTGCGGGACGCCGAGCCCCTGGGCGTCATGGGGCTGGATGACGAGATCATGTACGAGATGGCACAGCGCGACAGGCTCATGAGGAAGCCCGGCGGCGTCGATCGTCGTCAGGGGGCCGGGCGTGGCGTAATCGATCGTCTCCGTCATGCCGGGATCGTATGATCCGCATCGACGCGGGGGGATCCATGGGCATCGACTTCAGCTACGAGTTCTACGTTCATCGGCGCGACGCCGACGTCTTCCTGGCCGAGGTCGCGAAGCTGTGCGATCCCGAGCTGTCACGGTTGACGACCATCCTCCTGCCCAGCGGCACGTCGATGACGATGCCGGGGACGTACGGATTCATCGGCGACCGGGCGATCGAACTCGAGGTGGCCGCGGCCGACCGGATGGGACGGAGTTTCGACCTGTCGCTGAGCTTCCCGGTGGACGGGCCGCTGCGCGACTACGACGACGAGGAGCCCGGCCCGCGCGTCACGGTGGGCTACATCTATCTCAGCGTCAGCGACGACCACACCATCCTGCCCGATCACCTGCGGTTCGACTTCATGCCGGCGACGACCGGCCAGAGCCGGCTGTTCCTGATGTCGCCGTCCGTGCGGGAGACCTTCGCGACGCTGGCCCTGACCACCGGGACGACACTGTGCCTGCTGGACACCGAGATGGCCAGCCACATCGTCGTGACGGCGCTGGGGCAGCGACTGTCCACACGAGTCCCCGGCCCGCTGCTGCTGTGGAGCCGCCAGGTGAAGGCGGCGGAGGCGTTCCGGGAGCTGTCGTCCCTGCTGGCCGGCAATCCCGTGCACCCACCGAAATGGATCATCGGCCCGGCCCATCCGGACTTCCCGGCCTTCGTCGAAAGCCTCGCCGACTATGCGAAGGTGCCACCGGACCGCTGGCTCGCCCCGTAGAAGCTCTGGCGACGCAAAGTCGGCGGCGAGGAAGGGCGGCCACAGCGAGGCGGGGTGGGTGCGGCGAGGCGGGGTGGGCGCGGCGCGGCGAGGCGGGGTGGGTGCGGCGAGGCGGGGTGGGCGCGGCGCGGCGAGGTGGGGTGGGTGCGGCGAGGCGGGCCGGCGCGGTGAAGAAAGGCCGGCGTGGTTAGGCGGGCGGCCGAGGTGGGGAAGGCCGGGCGCGGTGGGGAAGGACGGCGCGGTGAGGAAGGCCGGCGCGGTGAGGAAGGCCGGCGCGGTGAGGAAGGCCGGCGCGGTGAGGAAGGCCGGCGCGCCACGGGGAACCGTGAGCGCGCCGGCGATGGTGGCCTAGCTGCGGCGGAAGGCGTAGGAGCGGCCGGAAGCGGCGCCGGCGGCGCGGCCCGAGCGGGAGCGGCCGGAACGTTCGCGGGCGTCCTGCCGGGAGTCGCGGGCCCCGTGGTGCTGGGCGCCGGCCGCGGTGCCGGGGCGGCCGGTGGTGCTGGGCGTGGACGGGCCGAACAGGTTGGCCGCCAGGTCGTTGGCGGCGAGGTCGTCGGCGTCCACGTGGACGGTGAAGGGCTGGGCAGGCATGCGGGCCTCCTCAGGGCCCGGCGCGAACGCCGGGCCGGGCAGTGCGAAGCCGTGGGAAGAGAAGTGAACGCGCTCCGGGTGTCGGCGCTGAGGCGTCTCCACGGCGGACAACCACCGGAACACCCGGAACCGAGCACGATCAACGGCACACACCAGCAGTCGACGGCGCCGGGCCCGCGGACGGGCACCCTGGCGGCCGGAAGGGCGGGCCGGAGGAGCGATCAGATCATGCGCAGAACGCTAGTCGTCCGGCGGCCGCAGCGCGAGCGAATTAATTCGAGGGATCCGAGGCGCGGCGAAGGGAGCGGGAAGGGCCGCGGCGAAGGGGAGGGAAGGAGGTGCGGGGACTACTTCACCAGGTGGGTGCCGGCGTTGAGGACGGCTACGGCGGTGGGGTAGTCGTGCAGCTGGGAGCGGACCGCCTCCAGACCCACGCGCAGGGCCACCGGCGGTACGCCGCGGGCGTCCAGGACGGCGGAGGTCCACGTGATGAAGTCGGTGAAGATCTGGGTCTCGCTGACGTACAGGGCCGCGGCCAGGAAGTCGACGATGTGCGACAGGTCCTCGGTGGTCGCGTCGAGCTGGCGGGTGTTGTATTCGCGCAGGCGGGGATACGTCTGCGCCAGCGTTTTCATCGCCGTGCCGATCAGGTCGCCCCGGTGGCGGACCACGTACGTGTATTCCTCGTCGCCCAGGAACGCCGACAACTGCGGGTCGGGGGAGTGCGGCGGCCAGTTGCGGGCCAGGCGCTGCACCGCTTCCTCCGCGCCGGCCGCCCACGCGTCCGCGCCCAGGTGCTGGGCGTAGCGGCCGCCCGGCCCGAAGCCCCGCCCGCCCGCGATCACCGGGACGCCGGCCGCGCGGCACGCTGTGATCGCCGCGTGGGCGCGGGGGAGGCGGGTGGCGATCATGCAGCTCAGGGCGACCGCGTCGGGACCTGTCTGGTGCAGGTGGGTGACCAGGTGCTGGCCGGGGACGTTGGCGCCGAGGAAGTCGACCCGCCAGCCGTCCAGGCGCAGCATCTCGGCCAGCAGGCGCACCGGCAGGGCGTGCCACTCACCGTCCACGCAGGCGATCGTGATGCTGCCCCGGCTCGGCCGCACCATGGTGCGGGCCGCCACCGCGGCCAGGGCCCGCTCGCTGATCGCCGTGGCCGCGTGTTCGCGGGCGACCGACCACTCGTTGGCCGCCCACAGCTCGCCGACGCGGGCCTGGGTGCGGGCGATCAGGTCGATCATGATGCGCTGCGGTGCCACGCCCGCGTCCAGCAGCTCGGTGACCAGGGCGACCGCGCCGTACTCGTCGCTGTCGCCGACCAGCTGGAGGTAGTCCTCGGCCAGGCCGGAGCGGAACGACGTGGGTACCGTCATGTCCGCTGCCTGACGCGCCGGTCACCTCGCCGCGGCGCGTCGATGGCGAACGGTGACGCGTTGCGGGCGCCCGTGCGGAGGCTGAGCTGGGTGCGGTCGGGTGCCCGTACGGCCAGCATCGCGATGTCGTCGCGGGCGCCGCCGTGCACCCAGTCGGAGACGAGCTGGCGGATGCGCTCCACAGTGGCCGCGCCGGGCATGCCCCGGCATTCCGACAGGGCGTCGCGCAGGCGGGCCTCGCCGTACTCCTCGGTGCCCGACGCACCGCCCCGCGCCTCGGTCAGGCCGTCGCTGTAGAGCAGGCACAGCTCGCCGGGGGCGAGCTCCACGTCGGCCGGCCGCACGACCGTGCGCGCCACCGCCCCGATCAGCGTGCCGCTGGTCGGCACCTCCTCGACCGTGCCGTCGGTGCGCAGCACCAGGGGCGGCGGATGGCCGCCGGTGGCCAGGGTCAGGTGGACCCGGCCGTGGTCGGCCCGGCTGACCGAGCCCACCACCATGGTGACGAACCGGTGCTGGCGGGTGGACTGGAGCAGAGCCTGGTTGAGCACCCGCAGCATGTCGCCGGGGGCGGCCTCGACCAGGCGCAGCGCGCGCAGCGTCTGGCGCACCTTGCCGGTGAGCACGGCCGCCTCGGGGCCCTTGCCGCAGACGTCGCCGAGGGCGATGACCGTGTCGGCGCTCTTCTCGGTCGGGCCGAAGACGTCGTAGAAGTCGCCGCCGATGCGCAGCGCGTCCTTGGCCGCCTGGTAGGAGCCGACGAGCTCGATGCCGTCGGGCTGGGGCAGCTCCGGTGGGAGCAGGTCGGCCTGGAGCACCGCGGTGGTGTCGACCTGCTCGCGGTAGAGGCCCGCGGCCGAGATGGCGGCGCCGGCCCGGGCCGCGAAGATGCGGGCCAGCATCTCGTCCTCGGTGCTGAACTGGGCCAGGGCGCCGCGGCGGGCCAGGATCAGCGCGCCGGCCGGCTCGGCGTTGCCGGGCAGGGGCGTGACGAGCAGCGCGCCGATCGGGCCGAAGCCGTCGGGCAGCAGCCACTCGGGCGCCTGGGCGGCGTCGAGCCACTTGCTGGGGATGGGCGGGAAGCCGCCCAGCACCTCGACCAAACCGGGCACGCCGGGCAGCACGTTCTCCCGCAGGCGGCCCTCCTGGACGGTGCCGCCGGCGACGAGCCGCACCCACTGGCTGTGCCGGCGGTTGACCGGCAGCACGATGATCGCGGCGTCGGCCAGGTGGGCCACCGCCAGCTCGGCGGTGATCCGCAGGCAGCGGCCCTGGTGGAGCGAGGCCGACAGGCGCCGGCCGGCCTCGGCCAGGAACGCCGTGCGGGCCCGCTCGGCCTGGAGCGCGTCGGCCCGAACCACCTCGTCGGTGCGATCGCGCAGATACCATCCGTAGTGGTCGTCGCCGAGGGCGCGGCGCCGGCCGTGGAGGTGGCGCCCGGCGTATTCGTCGGTGAAGTCGTCGTCGCCGGAGGCGACCGCGCGGGCCAGGCCGGGCAGCGGGCCGGAGGCGGCGTGACCGCCGGGGGCCAGGCCGGGCACCAGGGTCGCCGCGGCCGTGTTGACCAGCAGGATCTTGTCATCGACGGTACCGCACAGCAGTACGGCCTCGCTCGCCGCGTCGAGCGCGGCGCGAAGCAGGGCCGGTGCGGGTGTTGCGACGAGCTCGTCGCCGGTGGTGACCGGCGAATGCGCTGTCATGTTCCCTCCCGTCTCTCCCCGCCGGATGTTTCTCTGATCAGCAGAGCCTACGTGCTTTCCGATGGGACGGCCGGGTGCGGCCGGGGTGACCGGCCGTGTCAGTCGCCGAGGTCGACCACGATCGGCGCGTGGTCGGAGGGGCCTTTGCCCTTGCGCGCCTCGCGGTCCACCACCGCATCTGTCACCCGGCCGGCGACCGCGGGGGAGGCGTAGACGAGGTCGATCCGCATGCCCTTGTTCTGATGGAACATCCCGGCGCGGTAATCCCAATAGGTGAACGGGTGGTCGCCCTTGAGCGGCCGGGCCACCACGTCGGTGAGCCCGACGTCACGGATCGCCGCGAGGGCCGCACGCTCCGGGGGCGTGACGTGGGTGGAGCCGATGAAGACGGCCGGGTCCCACACGTCGTCGTCGGTCGGCGCGACGTTGTAGTCGCCGGTGACGACGACCGGCCCGGCCGCGACCTCGGGGACGAGCGCGTCACGCAGCGCGGCCAGCCACCGCAGCTTGTACTCGTAGTGCGGGTCGTCGGGGGTGCGCCCGTTCGGCACGTACACCGAGATGAAGCGGATGCCGTCGCAGACGGCGCCGATCGCCCGCGCCTCCGGGTCCGGATAGCCGGGCTCACCGGGGAATCCCCGGCGCACGTCGTCGAGGCCGACCCGGGAGAGGATCGCAACACCGTTCCAACGACCTTGGCCGTACGCGGCCACGCCGTACCCGAGCTCGCCGACCTCGTCACTGGGGAACCCGTCGGCGGCGACCTTGGTCTCCTGCAGGCACAGGACGTCGGGTTTCGTGGTGTCGAGCCACTCCAGCAGCCGCGGCAGCCGGGCCTTGACCGAGTTGACGTTCCAGGTGGCGAAGCGCATCAACCCAGGGTGCTACATGTTCGGCCGGCGTGTGTGGCGGGGGCGGGCCGTGGCGAGGATCAGAGCGGCGGCGAGGCCACCCATGAGCACGAGAAGCACGACCACGAGGCCCGACATGTCGCTCCTTTGTTACCAAGTCTGTAGCTAAACCTGACCTGAGTGTGATCCCCGTTACCACGCTCGTCAGCGAATAATGCCCGAACGAACCCTCAACCGCCAGAGGTCTTGGGCGAATCGAGAGAACTGTGCAAAGAGGCGGCGCCCGAGACGTGCCAGTGCGCGGCGAACTCGGCGGCCGGCACGGCCGGGCCCCAGAGCCAGCCCTGGCCGCGGGTCACACCGATCGCGTCCAGTACGTCACGCTGCAACCGCGTCTCCACCCCCTCGGCGATCACGGTCAGCCCCAGCGCGTAGCTCATCGCCGTCACCGCCCGCACGATCTCGTCGTCCTCGGTGCTCTGCCCGAGCCCAGTGATGAAGGAACGATCGAGCTTCACTCCGGTGACCGGGAAACGGCGCAGGTAGGACAGCGACGAGAAGCCGGTGCCGAAGTCGTCGATCAGCAGCTGGACGCCGAGCTCGCGCAGCTCGAACAGCACCCGGCCCGAGGTGCTGTCCGGGTCGACCAGCACCGACTCGGTCATCTCCAGGGCCACGCAGCGGGCCGGCACCCCGGTCTCGAGCAGCTCGGCCGAGATGATCAGCGGCAGCTCGGGGTCGGTGAGCTGCCGGGCCGACACGTTGATGGACAGGTAGAAGTCGTCGCCGACGGTGCCGTCGCGGCGCCACTGGCCGAGCTGGCGCAGCGCCTCACGGCGTACCCAGTCGCCCAGGGTCCCGATCAGCCCGGCGTCCTCGGCGATCGGGATGAAGACGGCCGGGGAGATCGCCCCGCGCTCGGGGTGCACCCAGCGGGTCAGCGCCTCGGCGCCGACCGGCACCCCGTTCTTGACGCGGACGAGTGGCTGGTACGCGACGTGCAGCTGGCCGACCTCCAGGGCCCGGCGCAGGGCCACCTCGATCTCGATGCGCTCGCGGACCTCCTCGTGCATGGCGGCGTCGAAGATGGTGGTGTGGCCCGGCCCTTCCGACTTGGCGCGGTACATGGCGGTGTCCGCGTCACGCATCAGGGCCTCGGTGACCTGCGGATATCTGCCGTACTCGACGGGCGCGGCCGAGGCCACGCCGATCGAGGCGGTGATGGTGACGTCGATGCCCCGGATCGAGAACGGCTGGGCGAAGCAGCGGCTGATCTCGTCGGAGAGCCGCAGCGCGCCCTCCCGCTCGCCCAGGTAGGCCAGCGCGAACTCGTCCCCGCCGAGCGCGGCCACCGGCACCGCGGCCGGCGCGGCCGCGCGCAGCCGGCGGCTCAGCTCGATGACCAGCTGGTCGCCGGTGTCGTGGCCCCAGCTCTCGTTGACGTATTTGAAGCCGTCCAGGTCGAGCACGAACACCCAGACCCGGTTCAGGCCGCCCGGTGTGGCCCGGCCGAGCAGCCGCTCGATCTCCTCGGAGAGCATGAGCCGGTTGGGCAGGCCGGTGAGCGCGTCGTGCAGCGCCTGGTGCTCGGTGTGCAGCTGGGCCACGACCTGGGCCCGTACGGCGAAGACAGCCCTCACCAGCAGCAGCGTGGTGGACAGGACCCCGGCCAGGGCGATCGTCACCCGTTCGGCCCGGGTCGGGTCGGTGATGACCACGAGCAGCACGAACGGCGTGATCGAGGCGGGCGCGAGCACCGCCACCCGGCGCACCGACCACGCCTGCACGGGCGGCCGGGCCGGGCGGCTCAGCTGCACCATCGACGGATGCAGGGCGGTCACCCCGAGCAGGGCGTACGCGATCAGGAAGGGCACGTCGAGCAGCGGCGACGCGTACGTCTCGCCGGTGGTGCCGATGATCGCGTAGGCGGTGTCGCCGACGAAGAGCATGGTCATCGTGCCGAGCAGGGTGAACAGGCTCGGCGGCCACTGCCGCGCGGTGAAGGTCAGGTTGACCACGAGCAGCAGCAGGAGCACGTCGAAGAGCGGGTAGAACGCGGCCAGCACGTTCTGGATCTCGTCGCGGTCCTGGATCTCGGCCGCCGGCGCGGCGAGCAGCAGCGCCGCGGCCAGCCCGCCGGCCAGGCAGAAGATCAGACCATCGAGGACGGCGTGCCGGTCGATGCTGACCCGCCAGCGCAGCAGGATGATCAGGAAGGCGGCCAGCATGACGTAGCCGGGGATGGTGGCCGCGTCGGCCAGCAGCGGCAGCGGCTGGGCCAGGTCGTTGACGGCCGGCCGGATGAGCACGCCGAGCAGGAAGCTGGTGGCGGCGAAGGCCATCAGCCGCCAGGCCACGCGGGGTTCGGCCCCGAAGCGGCGCGGCCCGGTGAAGCACGCCCAGATGGTGCCGGCACCGATCGTCAGCAGGCACAGGGCATTGACCACGGAGCCCAGGTTCGCCGTGTACGCGGCCGTCGCCGCCAATCCGGCCACTCCGAAGAGCCGCCATTTCTCGGTCATCACTGACCAGTTCGGCCCGGAAGCGGCCGGGCTGAGCGGTTACCGCGCCAGAGCGTTCCCCTTGAGTGGCTTGCGCGGGGGAGGGACCCGCCGGCCGTGCGGGAAGACGGTCGGGCAGGCCGCGTGGTGCAGCACCTCGCGGGCCACCGAGCCGATCAGGCCGGCCCCGTCGGAGCCGCGATGCCCGAGCACGAGCATCCGGGCGTGTGCGGACTGGCGCACGAGAGTGGGACCGGGCGCCCCGGAGAGCAGGTGCACCTCGTGGTCGTCGAGCTCGGGGACGGAGCCCACCGCCTTGGCGACGAGCCGCTCGCCTTCACCGGGATCGGGGCAGACGTGGGCGACATGGACGGCGACCTGATGGCGTACACCCTCTCTCGCCGCGTGCTGGAGGGCGACGAGAGAGTGAGCGGACCCGTCGACCGCGACCAGCACCGGGCCGGCCGGAGGCCGTGGCCCGCGGGCCACCATGACCGGGCACCAGGCCCGGGAGACCGCCTGGACCAGCACCGACATCTCCGGAAGCCAGGGGGTCGTGGCCAGGTCGTCGTCGCCGACGACCAGCAACTCGGCGGTACGGCCCAGGCGCAGCAGCACGCGATCGGGCAGCCCGTCGACGAGTTGTCCCGTCACGCGCACCCCGGGTGTGGAACGCTGGGCGGTGGTCATGGCCTCGTCGACCACCCGGGAAGCGGCTCGGCGGGCTCGGTCGTCATCGAGATCGGACCAGGTGAACGCGTGGACGATGCGTAGTTGGCGGCCGCGTGAGAGGGCTTCGCGCGCGGCCAGGCGCACGGCGGCGAGACCGGCCGGCGTGCCGGTGACTCCTACGACGACGGGTGAGGGACTCGGACGACGCATGTGGTGCACCTCCGGGTTCTGATACCAACCATTATCTATGCGGGAGCGCCACTCTTCGTGATCAATCCCTCAGCAGGGAGCCGCCTGATGACCCATTCAGGTTGAGGGTTTACGGTAAACGACAAAATTCGTAGGACATCTGCCGGTGAAGCGAGGGAAATACATGACGGATGTCAAGCTCGACCATCCCGGCGGGCAACTGTCGATGTCGGTACGTGAGGCTGTCGAGGGCCCGGGTGGCATCGACGTCAGTGCTCTCCTCAAAGAGACCGGCTATGTGACCCTCGACCAGGGTTTCGTCAACACTGCCTCCACCACGTCGGCGATCACCTACATCGACGGTGACGCCGGCATCCTCCGCTACCGCGGCTTCCCGATCGAGCAGCTGGCGGAGAAATCCACTTTCCTCGAGGTCTCGTACCTCCTGATGCACGACGAGCTGCCGACGCCGCAGCAGCTCAAGGACTTCGGCGACAAGATCCGGGTGCACACGCTCCTGCAGGAGGAGATGCGCGCCTTCTTCTCCGGCTTCCCGCGCGACGCCCACCCGATGGCCGTGCTCTCCTCGGCCGTCACCGCGCTGTCCACCTTCTACCAGGACGCGCTCGACCCGCTCGACGCCGAGCAGGTCGAGATCTCGGGCATCCGCCTGATGGCGAAGCTTCCGACGATCGCCGCGTACGCGTACAAGAAGTCCATCGGCCACCCGCTGCCGTACCCGGACAACTCCCTCGACTACGTCGAGAACTTCCTCCGGATGACCTTCGGTCTGCCGACGGTCCAGTACGACGTCGACCCCAAGATCGCCAAGATCCTGGACATGCTGTTCATCCTGCACGCCGACCACGAGCAGAACTGCTCCACGTCGACCGTGCGGCTGGTCGGCTCGGCACAGGCCAACCTGTTCGCGTCGGTCTCGGCCGGCATCAACGCCCTCTCCGGCCCGCTGCACGGCGGCGCCAACGCGGCGGTGCTCGAGATGCTCGAGCAGATCCGCAAGGAGGGCGGCGACGTCAACTCGTTCGTCACCCGGGTGAAGAACAAGGAAAAGGGCGTCAAGCTCATGGGCTTCGGCCACCGGGTCTACAAGAACTACGACCCGCGTGCCGCCATCGTCAAGAAGGCCGCCCAGGAGATGCTCTCCACGCTCGACAAGCCCGACCCGCTGCTGGAGATCGCCTTCCAGCTCGAGGAGATCGCGCTGCGCGACGACTACTTCGTCTCGCGCAAGCTCTACCCGAACGTGGACTTCTACACCGGCCTCATC
This sequence comes from Paractinoplanes atraurantiacus, assembly GCF_900215205.1. GTDB lineage: Bacteria > Actinomycetota > Actinomycetes > Mycobacteriales > Micromonosporaceae > Actinoplanes > Actinoplanes atraurantiacus. The sequence goes on along the minus strand of NZ_OBDY01000048.1, from coordinate 19,701 downwards.
TACAAGGCCATGGGCTTCCCGACGAAGATGTTCACCGTGCTGTTCGCGCTGGGCCGCCTGCCCGGCTGGATCGCCCAGTGGACCGAGATGATGAACGACCCGGCCAACAAGATCGGCCGCCCGCGCCAGCTCTACACGGGCTCGCCCGAGCGCGAGTTCGTCGCGATCGACAAGCGCTGACGCGTACGCAACAACCTTCGACGCCCCGCCGGATCTCCGGCGGGGCGTTTTCGTAACATCAGGGCATGGAGACGTTGGAGTTTCAAGCCGAAGCTCGGCAGTTGTTGCAGCTGATGGTCCACTCGATCTATTCGAACAAGGACATCTTCCTGCGTGAGCTGATCTCGAACGCCTCGGACGCGCTGGACAAGCTGCGTCTGGCCACGCTGCAGGACGGTCTCGAGGCGGACGCCTCCGACCTGCACATCGAGATCGCCGCGGACAAGGAGGCGCGCACCCTGACCGTGCGCGACAACGGCATCGGCATGACCCGCGACGAGGTCGTCGACCTGATCGGCACGATCGCCAAGTCGGGCACGGCCGAGTTGCTGCGCAAGCTCAAGGAGGCCAAGGAGAGCCCCGAACTGATCGGCCAGTTCGGCGTCGGTTTCTATTCGACCTTCATGGTGGCCGACCAGGTCACCCTGGTGACCCGCAAGGCCGGCACCGAGGGGCACGGCACCCGTTGGGAGTCGGCCGGCGAGGGCACCTTCACCATCGACGACGCGCCCGACGCGCCGGTCGGCACCACGGTCACCGTGCACCTGCGCCCGAAGGACGAGGAGGACGCTCTCTACGACTACACCGACGAGTGGAAGATCAAGGAGATCGTCAAGAAGTACTCGGACTTCATCTCGTTCCCCATCAAGATGGGCGACGACACGCTCAACTCGATGAAGGCGCTGTGGGCGCGGCCGCGCTCCGAGGTGTCCGACGAGGAGTACCACGAGTTCTACCGGCACATCAGCCACGACTGGTCCGAGCCGCTCGAGATCATCAACATGAGGGCCGAGGGCACCTTCGAGTACGAGGCGCTGCTGTTCCTGCCCTCGCGCGCCCCGCACGACCTGTTCCAGCGCGACTCGGCCCGCGGCCTGCAGCTCTACGTCAAGCGCGTCTTCATCATGGACGACAGCCGTGAGCTGATCCCCGACTACCTGCGCTTCGTCAAGGGCGTGGTCGACGCGGCCGACCTGTCGCTGAACATCTCCCGGGAGATCCTCCAGCAGGACCGGCACATCCAGATGATCCGCCGCCGGCTGGTCAAGAAGGTGCTGTCGACCATCAAGGACCTGCTGAACAACAACCCGGAGAAGTACGCGACGTTCTGGCGCGAGTTCGGCCGGGCGGTCAAGGAAGGCCTGCTCAACGACCACGACAACCAGAAGGCGATTCTGGACGTGGCCACCTTCTCCTCCACCGCGGGCAGCGAGCCGACGACGCTGGCCGCGTATGTCGAGCGGATGAAGGAGGGCCAGGAGGAGATCTACTTCCTGACCGGCGAATCGCGCTCCCAGGTGGAGAACTCGCCGCACATGGAGGCGTTCCAGGCGCAGGGCTACGAGGTGCTCATCCTGACCGACCCGGTCGACGAGATCTGGGTCGAGGCGGTGCCCGACTACGACGGCAAGAAGCTGCAGTCGATCGCCCGCGGGTCGGTCGACCTTCCTTCGGAGAAGGACACGCCGGAGCCCGAGGGTGACTTCGCGCCGCTGCTCGGCTTCCTCAAGGAGCGCCTGGAAGAGCAGATCAAGGATGTACGCCTGTCGCACCGTCTCACCACCTCGGCCGCGTGCCTGGTGAGCGACGCCGACGACATCACCCCGACGCTGGAGAAGATGTACCGGGCGATGGGCCAGGAGGGGCCGCGGGTCAAGCGGATCCTCGAGCTGAACCCGAACCACCCGCTGGTCAGCGGTCTGCGGGCGGCTCACGAGCGAGACGCGTCGGACGAGGCGCTGCCCGAGACGGCCGAGCTGCTCTACGGCACGGCGCTGCTGGCCGAGGGCGGCGACCTGGACGACCCGGCCCGGTTCGCCAAGCTCCTGGCCGACCGTCTGGCCCGTACGGTCTAGAAGTCTTCCAGGCTGTTTTTCAACGCGGTCAGCGCCAGCTCGATCCGGTCGAAGTCGTGCGGCTCGAAGCCGGCTCCGGGAGGACTGATCGCCAGGACGATGCCGACGAGGGCGCCCGCCACCACGCGGGCGTTCTCGTCGGCCGGCCGGCCCTCGCGTTCGGCGATGACGTCGGCCAGCAGGCCGACCGCGGCCACGGTCTGTTGCTGCTGACGATTGCGCAGCTCGGGGACCGTTTCGATCAGGCGCATGCGGCGGCGTTCGCTTGCCCACTCCTGCTCGGAGAGCTTCTCGAAGACGCCGCGCATGCCCCGTAGGATCGCCCGCATCACTGGCACGTCGGGCGGCTGGGCCCGGATCGCCTCGACGACCATCGGGTCGTAGTCGTCGCTGAGGATCGTGTCCTCTTTTGTCGGGAAATATCGAAAGAAGGTGCTCGGCGACACCTCGGCCGCCTCGGCGATCTGCTCGACCGTGGTGGCCGCGTAGCCCTGCTCCTCGAACAGGCGCATCGCGGCCTCCCGGATCGCCGCCCGGGTCCTGGCTTTCTTCCGTTCGCGCAGGCCGAGCGGCACACCGGGTGGCGATGAGGTCATAGGGCCGATTCTGCCAAAGCCTTCTCGCTCACCTCGGCCGGTGGCACCGCGGTGCGGGACGGCATGACGACCAGCGCCAGCACCACGCCGGCCGCCGCGACCGCGCCGGCCACCAGCAGCGACATGTCCATGCCGTGGGTGAAGGCCCGCTGCGCCCGCGCGAGCAGGCCGGGGTCGCCGAGCCGGACGGCGGTGGCGATCCCGTCCCGCACCGAGGCGGGAACGCCACTGCGGTAGCCGGCGCTGACGACCGTGCCCAGCACGGCCACCCCGATCGCGCCGCCGACCTGGCGCATGGCCTGGAGCACGGCGTTGCCGACGCCGCTGCGCTCGGGGGAGAGGGCGCCGAGAGCGGCGTCCAGCGACGGCGGCATGGTCAGGCCGAGCCCGAGTCCGGCCAGGGTGATCCAGACGGCGATCGTGCCGTAGCCGGTGGACACCTCGGTCCGCGCGCCCAGCAACGACGCCGCCGAGATCAGGACGAGACCGACCGCGATCACCGTACGGGCGGACAGGCGCGACCGGAGCTTGTCGGCCGCCCGGGCGCCGATGATCAGGCCGCCGATCACCGGGAGCAGGCGCAGGCCGGAGCCGAACGCGTCGTGCCCGCCGACCGCCGCGAAGAACTGCGGCAGCGTGAACAGCAGCCCGAGCATCGCGAAGCTGGCGATCGTGGCCAGCAAACCGCCGCCGGTGAAGGCGCGGGACCGGAACAGCCCGAGGTCGACCAGGGGCTTCGAGGCGCGCCGCTGCCAGAGCGCGAAACTGGCCAGCAGCACGACGCCGGCGCCGATCGTCCCCAGCGAGCGCCCGTCGGACCAGCCGCGGTCGCCGACCGAGATGACGCCGTACGTCACCGCGACCAGCCCGGCCGCGGACAGCGCCAGGCCGAGCCCGTCGAGCCGGCCGCCCTCGCCGCGCGACTCCGGCATCCACAGGGCGAGCGCGACCACGCCGACGACCACCACGGGCACGTTGATCAGGAAGACCGAGCCCCACCAGAAGTTGTCGAGCAGCCAGCCGCCGAGCAGCGGGCCGAGGGGGATGCCGAGGGCACTGGCGGTCACCCAGATCGACATGGCCCGCGGGCGCGACTCCCGGTCGAAGAGCGTGGTCAGCACGGCGCCGGAGAGCGGCATGATGACGGCCGCGCCGAGGCCGAGCACGGCCCGGGCGGCGATCAGCTGCCCGGAGTTCTGCGCGTAGGCGCAGGCCACGGAGGCGGCGCCGAACAGCACGAGCGCGCCGATCAGCATGCGTTTGCGGCCGGCCCGGTCGCCGAGCAGGCCGGCCGGCAGCAGGGCCGCCGCCAGGACCAGCAGATAGGCCGTGGTGAACCACTGGAGGTCGCCGGTGGAGGCGGACAGATCACGGGCGAGGGTGGGCAGGGCGACGCTCAGCACGGTGGTGTCGAGACCGACGGCCAGGGTGCTCAGCGCCAGCGCGGCCAGCGCGTACCAGCGCGAAGTGGAAGTAACCATGTTTTGACAGTAGCTCTCACTTCATAGTGACTGTCAAGTTCTCGGCACGCCTTATCTGTTCGCCGCGCGGGTGAAGTTCCGGGAAGTTGGCCCGCCGGCATGCCACGATCATGTAAGCGACGTGCGGGAAGGGAGCCGGGCTCATGAAGAAGGCCCTGGGCTGGATCGTGCTCATCCTGGTGATCTTCTACATCGGGACGAATCCGGGCCCCGCCGCGGACATCGCCCAGGGCATCGGCGACGGCCTGGCCGAGGTCTTCCGCAACGTCGGCGTGTTCGTCCGCGAGCTGTTCACCTGATGGCCCACTGGCTCTTCCAGCACAACCCGGCCCGGGGCCACTGCGGCGACGGCGACTGGACGATCCGCCGCTACCGGGACCGGATCGCCGCCGGCGACGAGGTGGCCCTGTGGCACAGCGGCCCCGCCGGCGGTGTGGTCGCGATGGGCGCGATCGTCTCGGACCCGCACGAGATCCCGGGCGGAACCGCCGTAGGGCTCCGCTTCGACCGCTGGCACGGCATCTCCCGCGCGGAGCTGCGGTTCGACACCCGCTTCCGCGACGCCCTGATCCTGCGCATGCCCGCCGGAGGCAACCCGTTCCCGCTGGAACCCGGCCACTGGCGGGCCCTCGCCGAGCGCCTTTAAGCGGCTTTGTTCGGGTGGGTCAGGACGGCCAAGGAGTCGCGGGCCGACTTCTCGGCCTCCAGGACGCGGGCCGTGATCTCGGGCTGGAGACCCGGCTCGCCGGCGGCCACGTCGTACGCCTCCCGGAGCGTGGCGACCAGCAGCGCGAGCCGCCTCGCCTCGAGCATGGGATCCGCCGGATCGCGGCGCAGGGCGTCGGTGCCGATCTCGACCGCGGTGACGGCCTCGGCCAGGTAGCGGTTGGCCGCGCGGTTGCGGACCAGCAGCGCGGCGGCCAGGCCGAGCAGGCTGCCCAGGACGGTCTGCACCAGACGGTCGCCGATCAGGTCGAGGGGCGGGGTCTGGTGTCCGAGCTCGCCGACCAGCAGAGCCAGGGGGGTGATGGCGAGCATGGCCAGGCCGTAGTTGCGGATCACCAGCAACTCGGCGACGACCTGGAGCAGCACGATGCCGGCGACCATCATCCACGGCCCGCCGGGAATGGAGACGACCAGGCCGGCGAGGAGCAGGCCGACTATCGTGCCGCCGGCCCGCTGGATGGCCTTCTGCGTGGAGAGACGCAGCGAGGCGGTCTGCAGGACGGCGACCGCGGAGACGGCGGCCCAATACGGATGGCTCAGACCGGTGACGTGCACGAGCACGCCGGCGGCGGCGCCCGCGATGAGAGCGCCGAAGGCCACCCGGGCGGCCGCGGGCCACAGCGGGCGCCGGGGCGTGCCGGGACCCGGGGTGGGCAGGTCGCGCAGCAGGGAGGCGCCCAGGCGGCGTTCGGCGATCCGGGCGTTCTCGGCCGGGGTGGCCCGCAGACGCGGGATGGGGCCGCGCGGCCCGACCCGCGCGGCGAGCGCCCGCAGCTCGGCGGCCACCTCTGCGCTGCGCCCGTGCACCCCGCTGAGTTCGTTCTCCGCGTGCGCCACGAGGATCTCCTCGGCCCGCAACTCGTCGCCCGGGCCGGCGCTGGCGCCGGCGGCGGCCCAGCGACCGGCCGCGACGGCGCGCCAGGCTCGGTCGACGGCGAGGGCCGCCTGCTGCCGGGCCTGGAGGCCGGGTGGGCCGGCGGGGGCGGTGTGCAGGGCGGCGGCGGCCCGCAGGGCGCGGGCCACGGCCAGGCGGCGGGGCGCGTCGGGGGCGACCAGGGCCCCGGACATGACGATCAGCCAGGCCACGGCGGCCGCGGCGGCGGTCAGAGCCGCGTTGCGGGGCACCGACGAGGCCGTCGCGGGCAGGGCACTGGCCACGGCGGCGGCGAAAGCGAACATCAGTCCGGCCGGCGGGCCGACCCGGTAGCGATTGCACAGCAGGGTCGCCGCCCCGCCGATCAGGGCGATCACCGCCACCCCGACGATCTCGGGATGCGGGGCCAGGGCGGCCAGCGTTCCCATCACCACGGAGGCGACCAGCCCGGCCGCGCTGAACGCGACGATCACGGCTCGCCGCCGGTAGGGTTCGTCCCGACCGTACAGCGCGGTGAAAGCCCCGAAGGTCGCCACCCCGGCCCACGCCGTGTGACCGGAAGCGATCAGCACCACCAGGGGCACCGCGACGGCCAGCCCGGCCCGGAACGCGAAGGCCCACGCCGCGTCGGCCGGGCGGACCCGGACGGCGGCGCGCAGGTCATGGGGAACAGTGGCCGGACTCACCGGGTCCGACATTACCCAGCCAAGATTGAAAATCACTCGCCTTGGGTAACCGCCCGAAAATGACACCCCTCGCCGCTGAGGCCATCACGGACGCCGGAACCAGTCAGCTGGTTCTCGCCGCCGTGCTCGGGATCATCGCCGTCGTCCTGCTCATCGCCTGGGCGAAGTTCCATCCGTTCCTCGCGCTGATCATCGGTTCGGCCGTTCTCGGCATCGTCGCCGGGGCGTCGGCCGGTGACACCATCAAGTCGTTCACCACCGGGCTCGGTAACACCACCGGCAGCGTCGGTGTGCTGATCGCGCTCGGCGCGATGATCGGCGCGCTGCTGGCCGAGTCCGGCGGCGCCGACGGCATCGTGAACCGGATCGTCAACAGCGTCTCCGGCTCGGCCCTGCCGTGGGCCATGGCCGGGGTCGCGGCGCTGATCGGCCTGCCCCTGTTCTTCGAGGTCGGCGTCGTGCTGCTGGTCCCGATCGTGCTGCTCGTGGCCCGCCGTACGGACATCGGTCTTCTCCGCATCGGCATCCCGGCGCTGGCCGGCCTCTCGGTGCTGCACGGCCTGGTGCCGCCGCACCCGGGCCCGCTGGTCGCCATCGCCAACCTGAACGCCGACCTGGGCCTGACGCTGCTGTTCGGCATCATCTGCGCGATCCCCACCGTGATCGTCGCCGGCCCGATCTTCGGCAACTTCATCGCCAAGCGGGTGCCGTTGCAGGTGCCGGCGCTGGTGGGAGCGGCCCCGGCCGCGGGCGGAACCGGCGGCACCACGACCGCCACGACCACCGGCGACGACCTGGGCGACGTCGTGGAGGAGAAGGGCGGGCCCCGGCCGACCCGCAACCCGGGCTTCTGGCCCGCCGTGCTCACCGTCCTGGTGCCGATCGTGCTCATGCTGGCCCGGGCCATCGCCGAGCTGACCCTGGACGAGGGCAACGGCGTGCGGTCGGCCCTGGAGACCATCGGCGAGCCGATCGTGGCGCTTCTGGTCGGCGTCCTGATCGCCATGTACTCGCTGGGCAAGCGGGCCGGCTTCAACCGGCAGCAGACCTCGGCCGTCGTCGGCGGCGCCCTGCCGCCGGTCGCCGGCATCCTGCTCATCGTGGCCGCCGGTGGCGGCTTCAAGCAGGTGCTGGTCGACGCCGGCGTCGGCAACGTGGTGGCCGACGCCGCTCAGGACGCCAACATCAACGCGCTGCTGCTGGGCTGGCTGGTCGCGGTCGGCATCCGGGTGGCGACGGGCTCGGCCACGGTCGCGACGATCACCGCCGCCGGCATCGTGGCCCCGCTGGCCACGACGCTCGACAAGCCCGAGGTGGCGCTGCTGGCGCTGGCCATCGGCAGCGGCTCGCTCTTCTTCTCGCACGTCAACGACGCCGGCTTCTGGCTGGTCAAGGAATATTTCGGGATGACCGTGGGCCAGACCATCAAGACCTGGTCGGTGATGGAGACGATCATCTCGGTGGTCGGCTTCGCCTGCGTGATGATCCTCAGCATCTTCGTTTGACGAGGCTAGGCGCCGCACTTCCCGTCGAGCTTCTGGCCGACGGTCTGAAAATCGCCATTGACGTACGCCGCCGGGTCGCTCAGCTGCGCCCCGGCGGCCAGGTCACCCGAGATGTCCCGCAGCGCGCTCTTGAGGCCGGGCTCCGTCGTCCGCGCGACCTCGGCGTCGACCTCCGCCGCCATGTCGGTGAAGACCTGCTTGATCTTCGCCTTGGCCTCGTCGCTGGACTTGCCGATCCACGGCGCCACCTCGAGCGCGCCGTCGGTCAGGGTCTTGTAGACGGCCGTGCACACGTATTTGGGCACGCCGGCCGACTCCGACGGCGTCGGGTTGATGCTGACCGGCGCCCGCACGGCATCGGGGGCGATCTCGACCTCGCATCCGGCGGCCAGGGCCGCCGTCACGACAAGAGCGGCGGTCAGCAGGCTTCGACGCACGGCATTCTCCCTTTTCGATTCCGTACGCAGGAAGCATAGTGGCCGCCGTCACGGGCGCCACCCGGCCGGCGCCGCAACCTCGTACGGAAAGCGTAGTTAACGACCAATGTGCGCAACATCCGAAAAAGTGCCGTCCTGGCGATCGCCGGCGTCGTAGTCGCGGCCGGCGCCGCCCTCGCCGGTGTCGTCACCTCCGAGCCCTCCGCCGCCCCCTCGTTCAACGGCCCGGTCTACGCGGTCGTCTACCGCGGTGACACCGTCTACGTGGGAGGCAACTTCACCACCGCCATCGTCGGCGGCCGCAACGTCGCGCGCACCCGGCTCGCGGCCTTCAACGCCCGCACCGGCGCCCTGCTCGACTGGCGGCCCAGCGCCGACGCCAACGTCCGCGCGCTGGCCGTGGCCGGCGACGTGGTCTACGCGGCCGGCGACTTCGACACGGTGAACGGCGAGGCCCGCGACGCGGTGGCCGGCATCGGCGCCACCAGCGGCATGCTCACCACGATGCGCCACTCGGTCACCGGCCAGCCGAACGCCCTGGCCACCGGCAACGGCCGCCTCTACCTGGCCGGCCGGCTCTCCGCGGTGGACGGTGTGCCCCGCGCCAACCTGGCCGCCTTCACGCTCGGCACCGGGGCGCTCGACGCGTGGGCGCCCGCGGCCGACGACACCGTCAACGCGCTCGCCGTCACCAGCGACCGCGTCTACGTGGGTGGCCGGTTCCACCGGACCAACAACGTGAGCTCGACGATCCGGCTCTCCGCGGTCGACCCGGCGACCGGCGTGACCGACGCTTCCTTCGTACCCAAGCCGGTCTCTCAGGTCTTCGCTCTCGCCGCCGACGCGAACGGGGTCTACGCCGCACTGGGCGGCCAGGGCGGCCGGGCCGTCGCCTACACCAAGGCCGGCGCGACCCGCTGGACCCGCGTCTTCGACGGTGACGCCCAGGCCATCGCGGTGCTCGACGGCATCACCTACGTCGGCGGCCATTTCGACAAAGCCTGCACGACCGGCAACAACGGCGTCCGCGGCGTGTGCACCGACGGCTCGGTGACCCGGGGCAAGCTGGCCGCGGTGGATGCGCAGGGCAACCTGCTCGAGTGGGCGCCGCAGGCCAACGGCGTGGCCGGCACCCGGCAGATCGCCACCAGCCAGGCGCTCGGCTCGATCAGCGCGGTCGGCGACTTCACCACCGTCAACGCGGCCCCGCGCAAGCGCTACGCCGCCTTCACCGGCGCGCCGCCGCGCGAGGAGGGCGGCCCGGCGACCGGGCCCGTGGCCTCGTACAACTTCGACACGACGATCGCCGACGGCACCTTCGACGACGGCTCCGGGCACGGTCACCTGCTGCGGGCCGTGATGCGCGACGGCGGCAAGGTCGCCCTGACCCCGCACGCCTGGGGCCAGGCCCTCTCGTTCCCGCCCGGCTGCGCGGACGAGACCTGCCCCAAGCTGGTCCTCCAGGCCGCCGACACGCCCGATCTCAACCCTTCGGACAAGCCTTTCCGGTACGGGGCGACGGTGCGGCCGGGCACGACGAAGACCGCCCAGAACGTGGTGCAGAAGGGCATCGCCGGCGCCGGCGGGCAGTACAAGCTCCAGCTGGACGGCGCGACCGGCAAGCCCAGCTGCGTGCTGACCGGCAAGGACGGCGGCGCCTCGTACACCGCCCGCAGCCGGCAGTCGATCATGGACGACGACTGGCACACGATCGAGTGCCGCCGCACCGGCCCCACGCTCGCCGTCGTCGTCGACGACCAGGTGCAGGCCACCTCGGCCGTGCCCGAGGGACTCTCCATCGTGACCACGCAGCCGTTCAGTGTCGGCGGCAAGGGCGTAGGTCGGAATAACGACCAGTTCCATGGTTCCCTCGACGACGTCTGGATCCACATCGGCTGAAAGGGCACCATGGTGGTGACACGGGGGTCACTCGAAGGGGTCGGCCGGTTGCCGGAATTTGTGGGGTCGAGCACAGTCGACAATGCGCCCTATTCGGAATGATGACCTTCCGTGCCGGGTACTGCTACTCTGCCCGCCGTCATCCACGCAGCGTGAGGAGCTGACGCATGGCCGACTGGATTCTGGTCCCGTGCCTGGTCAAGCTGCGGTCCGAGTTCAACACCATCGCGCCCAACCGCGACAAGGAAAGCGACGGCTCGATCGGTGACAGCGCGCACCAGGCGTCGCAGTCGGACCACAACGACGACGAGGTCGGCAACGTGCCGATCCACGACGCCGACAAGATCCACGAAGTGCATGCGATCGACGTCGACGTCGACCTGCGCGAGCCGGGCCTGACCATGGAGACCGTGGTGCAGTTCCTGCTGAAACGGTGCCGCTCCGGCGCCGAGAAGAGGCTGCGCTACATCATCTTCAACCGCCGCATCTGGCAGCAGAGCAACGGCTGGAAGCAGCAGACCTACAGCGGCTCCAACCCGCACGACCACCACGCGCATTTCTCGTCGTCTTACACGACATCCCTCGAGGCCTCGACGGCCTCCTGGCATCTGGAGGACATTCCCGTGGCTCTCACTTCCTCTGACAAGTCCTGGATCTCGGGCGAGATCAACAAGGTGGAAGAGCGTGTCTGGGGCTTCCGCATGCGCAACCCGTACACAAACGTCAACCAGGCGGCGAGCGACTTCCAGCGGTACGCACCGAGCAAGCAGCCACTCAACGACCTGTCCCGGCAGATCGCCGAGCTGAGCGAGCAGGTAGCCCAGCTGCAGAAGCAGGTGGCGGCACTGACCATGGTCCAGGTGGACTGAGAAGAGAAAAAGGGGCCCGCTCGGGCCCCTTTTCTCATGGTCCGGCGTCGGCCGGGGTGCTGGCGTTCTCCTCGGGGCCCTCGGTGGTCTCCGGTGGGGTGGTGGTCTCCTCCGGGGCCGATGTCTCCGGCTCCGAGGGTTCCGACTCGTCCGAGCTGGGCGATGTCGTGGTGGTCACCGGTGCCGACGGCTTGGTGGTTGCGGGCACCGGCTGCTGCGAACGCGAGGTGGTCGGGTTCGAGGTCGGCCTCGGCTTGCTGGTCGTGGTCTTGACCGGCGCGTTGCCCGTGCCGGCGGAGGCCGGCGAAGTGGCGGACGGCTGTGTGCCCGACGGGGTCTCCTTGTCGTCGTCCGGCCAGGTCAGCGCCAGCGCCACGCCGGCCGCCGCCAGGACCAGGACGGCGACCGCGGCCGCGATCCACGGCGTACGGCTGCGGGACCTTGATGGGTCTTGTTGTGCCGGAAGCGCGGCCGTGGTCGCCGCCGGGGGAGTGGCGATCGCGGCCAGGACCGTCGTCGTGTCGACGCCGGCGAGAATCTGATCGGCGGCGCCGGCCATCGCGGCCGCCGACGCGAACCGGTCCTGCGGCCGCTTGGCCATCGCCCGCATGACCAGCGCCTGCACGGCCGGGGGCACGTCGCCCGGCAACGGCGGTGGCGGCTCGCTGAGATGCTGCATCGCGATGGCGACCGGGTTGTCGCCCAGGAAGGGCGGCTGACCGGCCAGGCAGTGATAGGCGACGACGCCCAGCGCGTAGACGTCGACGGCCGGGGTGATCGGCTCCTTCGACACCTGCTCGGGCGCGATGTACATGGCCGTGCCCACGACCTCGCCGGCCGCCGTCATCGTCGCCGTGTCGGCCTGGCGGGCCACGCCGAAGTCGACCAGCACGACCGTGCCGTCCGGCTTGATGATCAGGTTGCCCGGCTTGACGTCGCGGTGCACGATGCCGGCCCGGTGCGCGGCCTCGAGCGCCTTGCCGGCCTGCGACACCACCGACAGAGTCTCGTCCACGCTGAGCCGCCCGCGCGCGGCGATCCGCTGGTTGAGCGGCTCCCCGTCGACCCGCGCCATCACGATGAACGCGTCGGTGCCGCCCTCGGTCTCGCCGAAGTCGTACACGTCGGCCACGCCCGGATGGTGCAGGGCGGCCATGGCCCGCGCCTCGTTGCGGAAACGCGTCTGGAAGTTGGGGTCGCTGGCGCGGTCCGCGTGCAGCGTCTTGACGGCGACGTCCCGGCCGAGCACCGTGTCAGTGCCCCGCCAGACCTCGCCCATGCCACCGGCGGCGATCCTCTCGTCGAGACGATAACGACCGCCGTACATCTCTCCCGCGGAAGGCATAGCTCTCCTCTACCCGACCGGCGATCACGTTATACGCCGCGGGCCGGGCTCGGGGCCGAGCTGAGATCGCCCGTACGGTGGATCGTCTGCCAGCGCAGCCTCCGGCCGGTCACCGCGGCGAGCGCTGACACCAGGAGAACGAGATACATGAGCTGGCGATACACGATCTGCTGCAGCGGCAGTGTCCAGAGCGGGCGCAGAGGCTCACGGTCGAGCCGGAACGCCAGGATGGCGGTCAGCACCTGCACCACCAGCATCGCGAGCCACCCGATGATGGTGATCTTGCGGTCGAGGAAGAGCAGCCCGTACAGCGCCATCAGGTCGATCAGCGGGGCGAGCAGCGGCAGCAGCACGCTGAACAGGGTGATGAACGGCAGGCCGCGCCGGCCGAACCGTCCCGACGGGCCGGACTCGACGACCGCGTGGCGGTGCTTCCACATCGCCTGCATGGTGCCGTAACTCCAGCGGTAGCGCTGCTTCCAGAGCTGCTTCATGCTGGCCGGGGCCTCGGTGTAGGCCCGCGCCGACTCCTCGTAGACGACGCGCCAGCCGGCCCGGTGGATCGCCATGGTCAGGTCGGTGTCCTCGGCCAGCGTGTCGGTGCTCAGGCCGCCGGCCTCGGTCAGGGCCCGGCGGCGGAACGCGCCCAGCGCGCCGGGGATGGTCGGGATGCAGCCGAAGGTGTCGTAGAGGCGGCGGTCCAGGTTGAACCCGATCACGTACTCGATGTGCTGCCACTTGCCGATCAGGCTGCCCCGGTTGGCGACCTTCACGTTGCCGGCCACCGCGCCGACCATCGGGTCGCCGAACGGCTGGACGAGCCGGTGCACCGCCTCCGGCTCCACGACGGTGTCCGCGTCCACCATCACGACGAGCTCGCTGCGCGACAGGGCCACACCGGCGTTCAGCGCGTTCGCCTTACCTCCATTCGGGATTCTGACAATCCTCACATTCCGCAGGCCCAGCTCCTCGACGGCCGCGACTGTCCCGTCGGTCGACCCGTCGTCGACGACCAGGACCTCGAGGTTCGGATGTCGTGACGCCGCGAGAGACCGCACGGCGGGCGCGATCGTCTTCTCCTCGTTGTAGGCGGGCACGACGATCGTCACCGGCGCCGACACGGGCAGGCCCCACGACCAGTCCGGGCTGCGCCGATGCCGCGAATGCCGCCAGGCGAAAAGAAAAAGGATCAGTGTGCGTACGACGATGAGCCCGCCCGCCACGATCAGCAGCACCCAGAGGATGTCGAGCACGAAGTCGGCGAAGTGCACCGTCCACACCAGCGCCCGTCCCCGCCACACGGCCTCGTCGGTGGCGGCCGGATTGACCTCGTCGCCCAGGGCGGCGCTGACCGTGCTGAACCGGAAGCCCTTGCGCTGCATCTCCGGGATGAGCCGGTCGAGCGCGGCCACCGTCTGCGACCGGTCCCCGCCGGCGTCGTGCATGAGCAGGATCTGGCCACCGGTGCCCTTCGGCGTGCCGTTGCGCACGATGGCGTCGACGCCGGGCCGCTTCCAGTCCTCACTGTCCATGGTGTCGAGCACGGTCAGATAGCCCTGAGCACCGACGTCCTGCACGGTCTGCCAGTCCTCGTCGGAGATGGCGTCAGCGAACGAGGAGTAGGGCGGCCGCATCAAGGAGGAGGAGCGCCCGGTCGCGTAGGCGATGGCCAGCTGCGTCTGCGAATTCTCCATCTCCCGCCGCCAGTTCGGCAGCCGGGCCAGGTCGGGGTGGGTGAAGCTGTGCCCGGCGATCTCATGCCCCTCGGCGGTGATCCGCTCGGCGACATCAGGATGGCGCGCGACCTGGGAACCGACGACGAAGAAGGTGGCCGGGGCATGATGCCGGCTCAGCACGTCGAGGATCTTGGGAGTCCACAGCGGATCGGGCCCGTCGTCGAAGGTCAGCGCGATCGTCTTGGCGGGCATGCCGTAGGTGCGGACCTCACCCTCGGCGTTCACGTCGATGACGGGGCCGCCCTCGCTGATCGAGTCGGGGACGTCGTCGGAGGAGGTGGTGCTCTGGGTGGTGCCGTCGGGGCTGAAACCGGCGTCGGTGTAGACCGACACCAGGATGACGGTGGCGAGAAGAAGAAGCACGACGAGGCCGAGGCCGCCCGAGAAGAAGCGCCGCCGCCGGATCCGGCGCTTGCGCTGAATCGGAGGAAGCCGGCCGGTGGACTCGGCGGGGTCGTGCGGAGGGGGCGTGGCCCGGTAGACGGTCACCGCGCGGCTGCCGCGCTGCTGGGGCCGGGCGTCCGGCCGGGCGGCGGAGCGGAACCGCCGAGCTGGCTCAGCCAGACGACGATCAGAGCAAGGACCAGGAGAAGCCCGATGCCGTACGCGGTACGCCGTATCCACCGGCGGCGGCCACCGGTGGGGTCGACGAAGACGGGTGGCGGCTCCTGGGAGCCGATCGGAATGTAATGGGTGGGCGCGTTCTCGGGCGTGCGCGCCTTGCCCACGGCCTTGCCGACCCGGGCCTGCCCTCGAGGCGGCCGTTGCACTGGCGCCCGCCCGATGTTGGGTTCGTCTCCCACGTCTCCGACGCTAAGAGACGCGTCAATTCGCCGCACCTTGTAATCGAGGCCCGCAATCGTCCCTTTTGTCCAGGGAGTTCGTGGTCCTGGCCAGGCAGCTGTGCAGGTGGGGAGGGGGTGCTAGATCATCCAGGTTTCTCGATGGAGATCGTTTCGGTGTGAACGGTTTTTCGATCGCTGTCACCCACCCGACTTACTTTGGGGCTTTCTTGCGGTGGGACGGCGGGGAGCCGGGGGTGCCCACTCGTGCTGGCTGGGGAGCGCTTCATGCCTCGAGTGGTCACCCCCGGCTCCCCGGCTGCGGTCGACGGGGGTCTGCGGGGCCGAGAACGGCGAACTCAGCTGGGCGTCTCGACCCGGCGGGTGGAAACTTGGCCGAGCAGTTCGCCATCAAGTCGCTGTCGAAGTCGCAGCTCTCGCCCGATACACCTGGGTCCTCGGCATGATCGCCGAACACTTTCCCGACGCCCGCGACGACCTGCTCGCGTTCACCGCGTTCCCCACCGAACTGGGGAAACAGGTCCGCTCGAACGGCACACAGGAACGCCTCGGCAAAGAAATCCGGCGCCGCGCCGGCGTCGTCGGGATCTTCCCGAACCGCGCCGCGATCATCCGCGAAGCCCGCCTCACGCCCCTGACCGCCAGCCAAGACACCGCGCCCTTTTTGCGGTGCTGGCTGGGTGCTATGGCGGGCCTTATGCCTTGGCGTTGCGGGTCCACGCCTCGATGGTGGGTGGGCGGGGGTGGTCCTCGGTCCAGCGGAGGGACTGGCGCACTGTCAGGGTGTCCGAATGGAACCAACGGTCGCACGGTCCGGATGCCTCGGGTATCGGGCGCAGGGTGGCGCGTCGCTCGAGTGGGCTGCCGTTGGTGCGGCCGGCGGCCCACGGTTCCAAGGCGTTGCCGGGTAAGGGATGCCAGTCGGCCATCTCGTCCAGGAGGGCGTGAGACTCGATCATGTGGTTGATTGATGGGCTGACCTCCAGGAACGGGCCGCCGAAGGTCACTCCGAACCGGCCGTCGGTGTGTACCAGATGGCGCACGGGGGAGGACACGTGTTGGCCGGCCCAGCCGAACGACCAACCGTTTGGCTCGTGGCGGATCCAGTCGTCGAGGAGGAAATCCCAGCGGCGGACTGTTTCGAGCAAGTCGGCATTCGAGCGTACGCGGTGTCGTATCGAGTAGGTCAAACCGCCGAAGCGCTGGGCGAAACCCTCCCTGCGGACGATCAGCTCCATCGGAGCGATGACCGGGCGGCCCGACCGGTGCGGCACCTGGAGGTAGTCGGTGGGCAGCCGATCGGCGTCCCTCTGGTGCCGTTCGCCGCTTCGTCTCAGGAAAGCCCGCGCTCTCGGTGATAGGCCGTCCAGGTCGTCGAGCACGTGCACATGGACTTCCCGCAAGACGTCGCAGATCTCGCCTCGAAGAGTAGCGGTACATCGGGCGAGCCGGGCCGCGGTGGCGGTCCGGCTCGCGAAAGGGGTGCGGATCAGGGCTTGCGCTGGGGGAGGAAGAGGGCGATCACGGCGCCGGCGGCGACGATCAGGGCGCCTACGATCACGGCGGGCTTGATGCCGTCTACGAAGGACTGGTGGGTGGCGTAGCTTCCGTAAGAGCTGAAGATCGAGGCCAAGGCGGCCACGCCGATGGCTACGCCCAGTTCTCGGATGGTGTTGTTGACGCCTGAGGCGACGCCTCGCTGGTCCTCGGTGACGCTGGCCATGGCCACCGTGCTGACCGGGGCGAAGGTCAGGCCCATACCGATGCCGGCCAGGGCGAAGGCGGCCACCAGCGACGAGTAGGTGACGTCGGTGCCGATGGACAGACCCATCCAGCCGATGCCCGCGGCCAGGAAGGTCTGCCCGGCCAGGATCAGGTTTCGCTGGCCGATGCGGTCGCCGAAGATGCCGGCCAGAGGGGCCACGATCATCGGGGCGGCGGTCCAGGGGAGGGTGCGCAGGCCGGCGTCCAAGGGGCTCAGGCCCTGCACCACCTGGAAGAACTGGGCCAGCAGGAAGACCGAGCCGAAGGCGCCGGCCGAGAAGGCCAGGGTCACCAGGTTGACCAGGCCGAAGCCGCGGGAGCGGAACAGCGACAGCGGCATCATGGGTGACGGGTTGCGGGTCTGCCAGAACAGGAACGCGGCGATCAGCGCGCCGCCGGTGATGAGCATGCCCAGGACGCGGGCGGAGGTCCAGCCGTGGTCGGGTCCGTCGACCACACCCCAGATGACCAGCAGCATGCCGGCGGCGGAGAGGACCAGGCCCAGCGGGTCGAGGCGGCGGGCGCCGCCCCGGGACTCGCTCAGGACGGTGCGGGCCAGGACCACGGCGACCACCCCCACGGGGACGTTCAGCCAGAAGATCCAGTGCCAGTCGAGGCCCTCGACGACCGCGCCGCCGACGACCGGGCCGACGGCCACGCCCAGGCCGCTGATGCCGCCCCAGATGCCGATGGCGGCGGTACGCATCTTGTCGGGCACCGCCGCCGACAGCAGGGTCAGCGCGAGTGGGGCGACGGCGGCCCCGCCCAGGCCCTGGATGGCGCGGGCGGCGGTCAGCTGCCACGGCGACGAGGCCAGGCCGGCGGCGGCCGAGGCCAGGGTGAAGACGACCAGGCCGGCCACGAACATGCGGCGGCGGCCGATGCGGTCGCCGAGGGCGGCCGCGGTGAGCAAGAAGGCGGCGAACGGCAGCGTGTACGCGTTCACGAACCATTGCAGGTCGGTCAGTGAGGCGCCCAGGTCGGCCCGGATCACCGGCAGCGCCGTGCTCACGACCAGGTTGTCCAGGGCGACCATGAAGGTCGGGATGCCGACGGCGGCGAGCACCGCGGCCAGCGGTTTCGCGGCGCGCCGCGGCGCGGCCGGTGCTTCCAGTACGGCGGTCATGACTGTCGTCCCCCAAGTTGTTATCGACTGATAACCAACGTAGTTATCGACTGATAATCTGTCAACATGTCTCGCATCCGTCTCACCGCCGAGGAGCGCCAGGAGCAGCTCGTCGCGGCCGCCGTCACCGCGTTCAGCAGCGGCGGCTACGCCGGCACCACCACCGATCAGGTGGCCCGCCTGGCCGGCGTCTCCCAGCCGTACGTGATCCGCCTGTTCCGCACGAAGCAGGAGCTCTTCCTGGCCGCCATGCAGCACACGGTCGACCTCATCGACGCCACCTTCCGCGCCGCCGCCGACCGCGACCCCAGCCTGCCCAGCCTCGGCCACGCCTACTTCGAGCTCTTGGGCCGCCGCGAGCTGATGGCCATGCTCCTGCACGGCTTCGCCGCCAGCGACGACCCGGCCATCGGCGACCACGTGCGCACCGGCTTCGGCCGCCTCTACGACACCATCCGCGCCCTGACCGGCTGCACCCCCGAAGAGGCGAGGGCCTTCTTCGGCGAGGGCATGCTCCTGACCTGCCTCGCCTCCATGCGCGTGATCGGCCCCGCCGCCGTCCCCCTGCAACCGTGGTCAGCCGAGCTGGCCGGCACCTACCCCGACGAAAAGTTCGACTAGCACCACCCCCGAAGTCCAGAATGGACCCGTGAGCGTGACGCGGGGCGGCAAAGATGCGCGGGACCTTCGTACAAAATTGGTCTTCTGGACCCTCTTGGCCGCCGCCGCGCTCGGCTGGATGTGGCTGAACGCGCTAGGCGTCCGAGAGTTCGGCGAGGAAGCCCTGGCCCGCTCGGGCCTCATCGGTACCAAAGGCACGGTGACCATCACAGCCTGCGCCACCGAGGTCCTGGACACCGAGATCAACACCAGGATCACCGACTGCGCCGGCCCTTTCACCCCCGACGGCGAAACCACCGCGTCCCCCGACCAGGTAAGGGTCGCGTTCGTCCGCGACGAGATGACCAAAGGCACCCGCGTGGACGTCCGCCTGGTGGACGACGTCGCCTACGAGTCTTCGTGGTGGCGCCTGACCGCAGGCACAGCAGGCGCCCTCTTCTTCGGCCTCCTGGGCGGCCTACCGCTGATCCCGCTGACAGTCCTCGCCTACCAGCGCATAGCCGGCCCAACCGCCACCATGCGCCACGGCCTGGCAGTGGGCTTACTGGCCTCAGCAGCAATAGCCGGCGAGTGGACGATAGCCGCCCTGCTCTGAAGACAACCCCGGTGCTAGACACCTTTCGGGGTGAGGGTCTGTGTCTGATCCACTGAGGCTTGTGGGTGATCGTCAGGTTGGCTGGTGTCGGGTCTGCTGATCACCTGCGATACGGCGACGGTGGCGGCGTTGACCAGGTGGAACGAGAGCGGCGGGAACGAGTGTGGCAGCGGGTGGCGGTGTTGTTCGCTGAGGGTAGGTCGGCGGTCGAGGTTGCTGGGCTGTTGGAGGTGTCGGCGAAGTCGGCGTATCGATGGCGGCGGGCGTGGGTCGCTGGTGGCGCCGAGGCGTTGGCGTCGCGTGGTCCGGCCGGGCCGGACCCGAAGCTGTCCGACGAGCAGTTGGCCCGGCTCAAGGCTCGGCTCGAGCTGGGACCGGCTGCCGCCGGCTACGGCGAGGACCAGCGCTGGACGTGGGCGCGGGTCGTGGCGTTGATCGCGGCGATGTTCCATATCCAGGTCGGGGTCACGACCGCGTGGCAGGCGATGCGCCGGCTCGGTTACACCGCCCAGTTGCCCATTCCCCGCGCGATCGAGCGGGACGAAGCCGCGATCGCGCATTGG
>NZ_OBDY01000062.1 GCF_900215205.1 Paractinoplanes atraurantiacus | reverse complement strand
GGTTCCCGATGTCAGCGACACCAAGACCGATCATTTGTGTACGCCCGGACGGCAGTTCCCGCACGAGTGGACTCATGCGATAGCCGAGTTCGGCCGCCACCCGCCGGATCCGCTCGGCCGTCTCGAAGTTCACCCGCCCCGGCCGCGCGAACGCCCGCGACACGGTCGACGCCGCGACCCCCGCCGCCCGGGCCACGTCGTAGATCGTCGGCGCCCGCTCAGCCACCACACACCTCCCGCAACATGTGGCAACCGCTTGCCGCCCCACCCGAACCGGGCATCAAATAAGGATCATGACCGATCATCCCACCGCCGCCCCGGCCGACGACGCCGTCGGGCGGGTCACGGATCTGCTGGCCGGCGTCGACCGCCTGGGGGTGGCCTTCTCCGGCGGGGTCGACTCGTCGGTGCTGCTCGCGCTGGCCGTCCGGATCCTCGGGCCCGGCCGCGTGGTGGCGATCCTCGGCGTCTCGCCCAGTCTGGCCGCCGACGAGCGGGAAGGCGCCCACACGGTCGCCCGGCACATCGGGGTCCCGGTGGTCGAGATCAGCACCCACGAGGGCGAGGTGGCCGCCTATCAGGCCAACGGCCCCGATCGCTGCTTCCACTGCAAGCACGAGCTCTTCACCCGCATCGACGACGAGGTGGTGGCCGCGCACGGCCTCGACGCGGTTGCCTACGGTGAGAACGCCGACGACGCCCGCCGCCCCGACCGCCCCGGCAGCCGGGCCGCCACCGACCATCGCGTCCTGCGCCCGCTGGCCGACGCCGGCCTCGACAAGGCCGCCGTACGCCACCTGGCCCACGCGTTCGGCCTGCCCAGCGCCGACAAGCCGGCCGCGCCGTGCCTGGCTTCCCGCATCCCGCACTTCACCCCGGTGACCAGGGAGAAACTGGCCCAGATCGAGGCCGCCGAGTCCGCCCTGCGCCGCCTCGGCCTGGGCGACCTGCGGGTGCGCCACCACGGCGACGTGGCCCGCGTCGAGCTCCCCGCCGACGACCTGGTCCGCGCGGTGACCACCCTCCGCGAGGACATCCATGCCGCGGTCGTGGCCGCGGGCTTCCGCTTCGCCGCCCTCGACCTGGCCACCGGCATCCAGTCCGGCGCCTTCACCCTCCCCCTGGTAGCGGCCACCCATGCCTGACTCCGCCCCTCTCACGGATCCGCCCCTCCACCCGAACGGCACCCACCAGGCCGAGTCCGCGAAGCTCGCGGACTTCGCTCGACTCGACGCCGAGCGTTACGCCCGGCGCGGCTATCCCGAGGCCGTCTATTGCGAAGGGAAGACGCCGGTCCAGGTGGCGGCGATCGCGGCGGCGAGTGGGGGAGCGGGCGTCACCCTGTTCACGCGGGCCGGTGCGGAGCACGCCGCGGCCGTGCTGGGTGAGCTGCCGGATGCCTTCTACGACCCGGACGCGGGCCTCCTGGCCCATCCGCCGGAGCCGCCCGCGCCGTCGGGTGGGCTGGTCGTCGTGGTGGCCGCCGGAACATCCGACCTGCGAGTGGCGAAGGAAGCCATGCTCACCGCGGGGTATCTGGGCCGGGAGACCGAACTCGTCGTCGACGTCGGGGTCGCCGGTCTGCACCGGATCCTCGCCCACCTGCCGCTCCTGCGCCGGGCCCGGGTCGTCGTGGTCGCCGCGGGCATGGACGGGGCCCTGCCCAGCGTGGTCGCCGGCCTGATCGCGGCCCCGGTCGTGGCCTTGCCGACCTCGGTGGGCTACGGGGCCGCCTTCGGCGGCCTGGCGCCCCTGCTGTCCATGCTCAACGCCTGCGCGCCCGGCGTCGCGGTGGTCAACATCGACAACGGTTACGGGGCCGGGCATCTGGCGGCCCAGATCGCGGCCCCCGCATGAGGCACGCCTGGATCGACGCGTCGGCCGGGGTGGCCGGGGACATGCTGCTCGCCGCCCTGCACGACGCCGGAGCCGGCCTCGAAGCCCTCCGCGCGGCCGTCGAGGCGGTCGTCCCCGGTTCCGTTGAGATCAGCGTACGTACCGTCTCCCGCGCCGGCCTGCGGGCGCTCAAAGCCGATGTGCGCCCTGTGGCCGGCGACCTGCCGCACCGCGCGTGGCGGGGCATCCGCGACATGCTCGCGGTCGCCGATCTGCGGCCGGGCGTCCGCGACCGGGCGGTCGCCGTGTTCGGGCGCCTGGCCGAGGCGGAGGCGGCGGTGCACGGCGTCGCCGCCGACGAGGTGCACTTCCACGAGGTCGGCGCGCTCGACTCCATCGCCGACGTGGTCGGGGTGTGCGCCGCCCTGGACGACCTCGACGTCAGCACGGTCTCGGCGGGGGAGGTCGCCCTCGGCTCCGGCCGGGTGCGCACCGCCCACGGCGAGCTGCCGGTGCCCGCCCCGGCCGTCGCCGAGCTCTCCCGCGGCTGGCGGGTCCGCTCGGGCGGCCCGGGTGAGCTCGCGACACCGACCGGCATGGCGGTGATCCGGGCCCTGGCCGGCCGCTGCGAGGACCTCCCACCCATGTCCCCGGTGGCGATCGGCGTCGGCGCGGGCGGCCGCGACACCCCCGGCCGCCCGAACGTGGTCCGGGTCTTCGTAGGCGCCGTGGATCCGGTTGCCGCCGCCCAGCCGGCCGTGTTGCTCGAGGCGAATGTGGACGACCTCGACCCGCGGCTGTGGCCGGGGGTCATCGAGGGGCTGATGGCCGCGGGAGCCTCGGACGCCTGGCTGGTGCCGATCCTCATGAAGAAGGGCCGGCCCGCGCAGACCTTGAGCGTGCTCTGCGAGCCCTCGGCGGTCGGCGCGCTGCGAGCCAGGATCTTCCGGGACACGAGCACGCTGGGCGTCCGGGAGTCGCCGCGAGCCAAGACCGCGCTGCCGCGACTCTTCGTGGCGGTCGAGGTCGGAGGCGTGGCCGTGCCGATCAAAGTCGGTCATCTGGACGGGGTGATCGTGCAGGTCATGCCGGAGTTCGCCGACGTGGCCGCCCTCGCCGCGCGGCAGGGCCGCCCCGAGCGGGCCGTGCTCCAGGAGGCGCTCGCCGCCGCGGCCGCGAGCGGCCTCGCCGTGGGAGCGCTGCTGCCTACAGGCCTCGAACCAGGGCCTCGGTCAGGCGGGTCAGGCGGGGAGTGAAGTCGGAGGCGGCGTGGGCCACCCGCTCGTCCTCGGCGTAGAGGCGCGCCAGCGTGGCCGGGGGATGGGCGATCTGCCAGAGGCTGCCGGCGATGCTGGTGACCGCCGCGACCAGGTCCTGCGCGGACTCGCGGGAGAGGTCTGACCCGCGGGTGATGGCGTCGAGCAGCACCTCGAGGGCGGTCAGGGCGGTCAGCTTGTAGTCGCGGACGGCCTCGGCCGAGACCTCGCGCTCCAGGCTGAGCGGCACGTGGGCCAGAAGATCGCAGAAGAGCGGGCGCTCGGCGAGAGTCCCGGCCAGCGTCGCGGCCAGGCCGTCGCCGCTCGGCCGGGTCGCCACCGCCTGCGCCCAGGCGGTCCACTCCTCGGCGGCCAGCGTCAGGAAGATCTCCTCGCGGGAGCCGAAGTAGCGGCGCACGCCGGAGACGTGGACGCCCGCGGCCTGGGCTATCTCGGTCAGCGTGACCGTGCGGAGGCCCTGGGGAGCGGCCAGTGAACGCGCGGCCGCCAGGAGGGCCGCGATGCGTTCCTCCTTGGCCTCGGTGGAGCGGGCGCGCTGAAAGGTGTGTGGCACGACACCATGATAACGCAAGCTCCTTGCGTTGTTAGCGCAAGCATGTTGCGTTAACTTCGGGTGCAGAGCGAAACGAAGGAGCAAGCAATGAACTGGTTCGTCACCGGCAGTTCCCGCGGTCTCGGGCGCGCGATCGTCGAGGAGGCCCTCGCCGCGGGGCACCGCGTCGCGGCCACCGCGCGGAGCGTCGACTCGTTCGGCGAGCTCGCCGCGGCGTACGGAGACAAGCTGTTGCCCTTGGTCCTCGACGTCACCGACGCCGCTCAGGCGCAGACGGCCGTCGACGCCGCGATCGCCGCCTTCGGGCACCTCGACGTCGTCGTGAACAACGCGGGCTACGCCAACCTCGTGCCGATCGAGGACATCACGCTCGACGACTTCCGCGCCCAGATGGACGCCGTCTTCTACGGGACCGTGTATGTGACCAAGGCGGCGCTGCCGCATTTCGTCGAGCGCCGCGCGGGGCACTTCATCCAGGTGACCTCGGTCGGCGGGCGGGGGACCGCCCCGGGTGTGGGCGCCTACCAGTCGGGTAAGTGGGCCGTCGAGGGCTTCTCCGGGGTGCTGGCCAAGGAGACCGGCCCGCTCGGCGTGAAGGTCACGCTGGCCGAGCCGGGCGCCATGCGTACGGACTGGTCGGGCTCGTCGATGGAGATCCCGCCCGTCTCGGCGAACTATGCCGGCACCGTCGGCGCGATGGGGGAGTTCCTGCGCCAGCGGGGCGGCCAGGAGCCGATCGATCCGGTCAAGGTCGCCCGGGTCCTGCTCGACGTGGCCGCGATGGAGCAGCCGCCGCTGCACCTGCCGCTCGGCCGCGATGCCGTCGACATCGTGCGCGGTGAGATGGCGATCCTCAACGCGGAGGACGCCCGGTGGGCCGAGCTCGGCCGATCGGTGGACTTCGACTAGGTACGGTGGGATTTGTGCTCGACATCAGACGGATCTACTACGAGGCGGCCGCGGCCGAGCTGCCGCGCGGCAAAGAGGTCCTGGCCCGCTTCCCCGAGGCCACTCTGGTGGAGGTCGAGTCGCACAATCGCATCCCCGAGTTGTACGGGGATGAGTCGAACGTGAATCGGTGGGTACGTATCAAGCAAGAGGCACTCGTCCTCGGGGTGAAGAAGTCGCTGAGCGCCCGTCCCAACGGGCGCTCAGCCGACTTCATCGCGCCGTCGACCGCCAACGGCTGCGCCATGTCCTGCGCGTACTGCTACGTGCCGCGGCACAAGGGCTACTCCAACCCGATCACCGTCTTCGCCAACATCGACAAGATTTCGGGGTACGTGCAACGGCACGCCGCCCGGCAGGGCGTGAAGCCGGCCGGCAACGAGTGCGACCCGGTGGCCTGGGTCTACGACATCGGCGAGAACTCGGACTGCAGCGTGGACGCGCTCCTCAGCGACAACGTGCGCGACCTCGTCGAGTTGTTCCGGTGGATCCCCACGGCGAAGGCGTCGTTCGCCACCAAATACGTGAACCGGGACCTGCTCGACTGGGATCCCCAGGGGCGCACCCGGGTCCGCTTCTCGCTGATGCCGCAGGCCGACGCGAAGCTGCTGGACATCCGCACCTCGCCCATCGCCGAGCGGATCGCCGCGATCGACGACTTCGTGGCCGCCGGCTACGAGGTTCACGTCAACTTCAGCCCGGTCGTGGTGCGCGACGGCTGGCTCGAGGCCTGGTCGGAGCTCTTCGACCAGCTCGACGCCGGCATCGGGGACGCCGCCCGGCAGCAGCTCGCCTGCGAGGTCATCTTCCTGACCCACAACCGCGACCTGCACGAGGTGAACCTGGGCTGGCATCCGAAGGCCGAGGAGTTGCTCTGGCGCCCCGAGTTGCAGCAGCCGAAGCGGTCGCAGAACGGCAGCTGGAACGTGCGCTACCGCACCGGCAGCAAGGGTCACTACGTCCAGGCCCTGACGGACCTGATCGCCGAGCGGATTCCCTACTGCCGCGTGCGGTACGCCTTCTGACGTCTACTTCGTCGCGCGCCCGGTGAGCTTGTCGCGGAGCCGGTCGACCAGGCCGACGCCGGGGCCGACGAGCTTGTGGAACAGCTCGGCGTTGGGCGCGCTCGGGTGCGGCCGGGTCGGCGCCAGCTTCTTGGCCGTCTCGACCTTGCCCGCCAGCTCGACCAGCTCGCCACGCGGCACGACGCGACGCAGCTCGGGGAACTGCTCCGACTCCTCGTCCCGCACGTGGTCGCGCAGCACCTCCTCGAGCTTGCGCAGCGCCTCGTCGAACTCCGGGCTGGAGACGTCGAGGTCCTCGAGGCGCTTCATCGTCTCCTCGAGCTCCTTGTGCTCCTCGGTGTCGTGCTCGACGGCCTTGTCGCCGTCCGGCAGGTATTTGCGCATCGCCGGGTAGACGTACATCTCCTCGGCGACGGCGTGACGGACCAGCTCGCTGATCGCGGTGTCGGTCAGATCGCGCCGCATCATCGGGTCACGGATCGTCCAGATCTCCCCGATCAGGGCGGTGACGTCCCGGTGGTCGCTGGTCAGGACGTCGACCACGTCGTTGGTCATGATGGCTCCTCGGCATCGATGGACCGTCCGATTACCCCGGCCGGGACCGTCTATCCCTCGCGCCACTCGTCCGTCGTCAGGTGGGATCCGGCCTGCGGGCCCATCAGGAGCATGCCGCCGTCGACGACCCAGGACGAGCCGGTGACGTAGGCCGACTGAGGGCCGGCGAGCATCGCGACCACCGCCGCCACCTCGTTGGCGTCGCCGGGCCGGCCGGCCGGGATGCCGGGACGGTCCACGGTGAACGGGTCGACGTCCTCGTTGCCGGTCATCGGCGTGGCGATCTCGCCCGGCGCGACCGCGTTGACGGTGATGCCGTGGCTCGCCAGCTCCTGCGCCATCACCTTCGTCAGCAGCCCCAGACCGCCTTTGGCCGCGCAGTACGCCCCGGCGCCCACCCGCGGCGCGTGCTCGTGCACGCTCGTGATGTTGATGATCCGGCCGCCCCGGCCGGCGGCCGACATGCGGCGGGCGGCCCGCTGGGCGCAGAGGAACGGCCCGTCCAGGTCGACCGCGAGCACCTCGCGCCACTGCTCGTACCCGGTGTCGATGACCGGCGTCGCGATGCCGGTGCCGGCGCAGTTCACGAGCACGCCCAGGCCGCCCAGGGCGTCCGCGAGCTCGTCCACCACGTCCGCCGCCCCGGGCAGCTCCGTCAGATCGAGGTGGCGCATCTCGGCCCGGCGGCCGGCCGCGCGCACCTTCTCCGCCGTGGCCTTGGCGCCGCTGTCGTCCGACCGGTAGGTGATGCCCACGTCGAAGCCGGACCGGGCGAGCGCCACCGCGATCGCCTCGCCGATTCCGGAGTCGGAGCCCGTCACCACCGCAATCCTGTCGTATCCGTCATAGCGCACAGTCATGCCCCGGTGATTACCCCGTCATCGGGAGCTTATGCGATTCCCAGGTTCCGCATATCGGCCGGACAATTTCCGAAAATAGCTTTCTCCCCGTAAGCGCCGCACGGCGAAGAACAAAAGAAAGGGAATGGACATGGCGTTCCAGAACATCCTCCCGAAGAAGCGCGAAGAGCTGCCCCGCCCGCCGGCCGAGCTGAAGAAGAAGGGCAAGAAGAAGTTCGAGCCGCGCCGCGACGGGAACTGACGGGTCGCACGTGCAGGTGAACTGAGTGGGGCCGGTCCTGTCGGGCCGGCACCCACTCCGGTGGGCAGAAGGAAGTAAGAATGGGCGCGGGGCCGATCTCGGCGCATTCTGGGGCTCGGCGATATCGTGGCTGGCGATCGCCGTCGCGGGCGCTGTCGCCTCCTTTTCCGCGGGCATTCTGGTGACGCTCGCCGGTGAACGATTCCTGTTGCGATTACGCGACCGCGTGTTCGCGCACGTGCAGCGCATCCCGCTCGACTTCCTCGACCAGAGCCGCCTCGGCGACCTGATGACCAGGCTCACCGACGACCTCGAATCGGTCGAGGGTTTCGTCGTGTCCGGCCTGGTCCGCACGGCCACCGCGGCGGTCAGCGTCATCGCGTTCGCCATGGCCGCTCTGCTCGTACGCTGGGACCTCGCTCTCGCCTCTTTCGCCCTGGCCCCTCTGTTCTGGCTGGTGTCGCGGGCGATCGGCGGCCGGTTCCAGGCGGCCGCGGCCGAGGAGCGGGCCGGCAACGGCTGCACCGGCAGGGCCTGGTCTGGTTGCGGGCGCGGATGGCCGAGACGCGGCTGGCCTCCCTCTACGGTCCTCTGGTCGGTGTCGTCGAGACGATCTGTGTGCTGACCGTCCTGGGCCTGGGCGTGTGGGAGCTGGCGGCCGGCCGGGTGAGCCTCGGCGGTCTGCTGTCGTTCGCCGCCGATCCCGGCGACCTGGTGCTGCTCGCCGGGCCGAGCGGCGCCGGCAAGTCGACCGTGACGAAGCTGTTGCTGCGCTTCTACGACCCGACGGCCGGGCGGATCCTGCTCGACGGCGTCGACATCCGGCGCCTGCCGGTGCGCACGCTGCGCGCCAACGTCACCCTGTTGCACCAGGAGAGCCAGCTCTTCGCCGGCAGCCTCTACGACAACATCGCCTACGGCCGCCCGTCGGCGACCGCGTGGGAGGTCGAGGCCGCGGCCCGCGCCGCCGACGCCCACGATTTCATCACCGCGATGCCCGAGGGCTACCGCACCGACGTGGGCCACCGCGGCCGGCTGCTCTCCGGCGGCCAGCGCCAGCGGGTGGCCATCGCCCGGGCCCTGCTGCGCGACACCCCCGTCCTGGTGCTGGACGAGCCCACCGCCGGCCTGGACCGCGAATCGGCGGCCCGGATCATGGGCCCGCTGCGCCGCCTGATGGCCGGGCGCACCACCATCCTGATCACCCACGACACCCATCTCGACGTCTCACCGACCCGGGTGGTCCGCATCCCGGTCGGCTGAAAATCCACTTCTGTCGCTGTAACGTTCTGGCTCTGTTCACCTACTCTCTGATACACAGAAGATCACCGATCTTGGAGGTCTTCTGTGTACAGCACCACCTGGCGTCGCGGGGGCGCCGCCTTCGCCGTCACCACGGCCCTGCTGGCCGTCTCGGCCGCGCCGGCCTTCGCCGACGTGACCGGGGAGTTCGAAAGCGGCGTCATCTCGCCCACCTCGAACGCCAAGGCGGCATCGGAGACGGCGGCCGGCGGAGGGGCCGCCGTGGAGATGTGGGACCCCAGCAGCGTGACGCTGTCGGTCACCAACGGCACCGCCCCCACCTCGGCCTACAAGGTCCGGGCCCGGCAGGAGATCTGCGGCCCGGCGGCGGCGCAGATGGTGGTCAAGGTGGACGGTGTGACCGCCGGGACCTTCACCGTCTCGGCCACGACCTACACCGACTACACGGTGACCGGCAACTGGGCCGCCGGGGCGCACACGATCGCCGTGAGCTTCCCCAACGCGTACCACAACAGCGACTGCATCGCCCGGGAGCTGTGGGTGGACCGGGTCACCGCGGTGCCGGCCGCCACCGGGCCGGTCTACTACGTCGACCAGACCGCTCCCGCCGGCGGCAACGGCACCTCGGCCGCCACCGCGTGGGACGCGATCAGCGACGTCAACGCGGCGAACCTCCCGTCCGGCGCCACCGTCCTGTTCAAGACGGGGCAGACGTTCGCCACGGCGGCCCTGGTCGCCGACAACGCCGGGGTCACCTATGGTTCGTACGGCGGTGGCGCCCGCCCGGTCTTCGACGGCGGCGGCAGCACCTACCCGATCACCATCAGCGCCCCACTCGTGACGGTGAAGGACGTGCACGTGCGCAACGCCGGCCAGGCCGACAAGATCGGTCTGGTCGTGAACGCCCCCGACGCCAAGGTGCAGGGCGTGACGGCCACCGGCAACGCCATCGGCATTCAGGCGATGGACGGCGCGCACCGGCTGCGCGTCACCGCGAGCACCGTCACCGACAACACCACCGTCATCGCCCCCGGCGGCCCGAACGACGACTACGGCGCGAGCGGCATCGTGGTCCTCGACGCCGACGACGTCGAGATCGACCACAACACGATCAGCCGCAACGTCGGCCCGTCGCCGGACTTCCAGTTCGACGGCTCGGCCGTGGAGATCTTCGGCGGCGTCGGCACGTCGGTCCACCACAACGTCGCCGTCGACAACCAGACCTTCTCCGAGCTGGGCGACAACCGGACGGCGAACACGCGCTTCTTCGACAACCTGGTCACCACGTCGGCCTCGTTCAGCGCCGGTCAGGTCCTCGGCATCAACGTGCAGGGCAGCGAGGGCGACTTCGGCGTCGTCAAGAACACGGTCATCACGAACAACACCTTCGTGCTGCGCAACCCCGACGCCGGCGTGCTGATCGTCGGCCGGGACGCCGACGCGACCTTCCACAACAACATCGTCGAGGCCGACCAGTCGGGCTTCACCTATCAGCCGATCGACGAGGGTCACAACGTCTACTACGGCGAGTACTACAACGGCGTCACCTCGACCGCCAACACCAGCACCGAGGGCGGCATCGCGCCCTCCTCGACCGCGGCGAACCCGCTGTTCGTGTCGAGCACCGACTATCACCTGCAGACCGGTTCACCGGCCAGGAACAGGGGCGTCAGCGCGTACGGGGTGACGACCGACCTCGACAACCTTCCCCGCCTCTACGGCAGCGGGGTCGACGCCGGGGCGTACGAGCGCCAGTCCAACTAGACGAGTAAGTCCTTATTCGGATTAGTGGTCGTAGGCGATCAGTGACCTGGTCAGGGGTTGTCCGGTGGTGCGGTTGTGCCAGATCGCGGCGGTCATGGCGAGCAGGCGTTGGGCGACGCGGGCGCCGACGCCTTCGATGCTGCGGCCGCCGTGCAGTTCCAGATCGAGTTGGCCTTTGAGCGTGTCATTGACTGACTCGATCAGCTGACGAACGGGTTTGAGCAGGTGCTCACCGGGGTGTGGGGTGCGGTTGCGGTAAGACGGTCGCAGCAACCGGATTCCACGCTCGGTCAGCCACCGGTCGAGTTCGGCGGACACGTAGCCCTTGTCAGCGATGATGATCTGCCCGGCCCGCGACGTCAGTAGCTGTGGATCTTCCTCCAGAGCGGCGGCCAGGACGTGCCGCTCATCGGTCTTGGCGGTGGCCAGGGACCAGGCGATCGGCAGCCCGGCCGGGGTGCAGATCAGATGCAGGCGCAGTCCCCAGAAGAACCGCGAGTGTGACGAGCAGTAGCCGTAGCCGGCCCAGCCGGCCAGCTCGGAGCGTTTGACGGTCGGCCGGGACCGTCCGCATTCCACCGGCGTGGAGTCGGTGACCCACACATCGTCGTGCCACAGATCGGTGTCGGCGGCGATCAGCCGGATCGCTCGTTTCAGCAACGGCAGCGCCGCTCGCAAACGCTTGTTGTAGCCCGATTGCCCGGGCAGATAGGGGAACGCGCCGGGTAGATGCCGTGGCAGGAACCGTAGCCACCGGGCCTCCGAGCGGATCCCGAGCAGGGCCTGAGCCACCGCCACGGTCAGCAGTTCAGCGTCGGAAAGCCTGGGTGGGCGCCCGACCCGAGGTGGCCGCCCGAGCCAGTCGTCGATCTTCACGTACAGTGCGGTCAGAAGGGTGTTGAGGTCTGTCGTCACAAACGGATCATCAACACCCTTCACCTTTACGCCTGACTACATCTGCACGTATGCATGTCACCTGCACACGACATGTGTGCAGTGCACCTGTGCATGTACACGCGACTAGAAGGCGTTAGGAATTACTCGTCTAG
>NZ_OBDY01000049.1 GCF_900215205.1 Paractinoplanes atraurantiacus | reverse complement strand
TCGGCGATCTGCGACTGGGTCAGGTTGCCGTAGAAGCGCAGGGTGAGGATCTTCTGCTCGCGCTCGTCGAGGGTGGCCAGGGCGGGGCCGAGGGCGACGCGGGTCTCGGCGAGTTCGAACTCGGTGTCCTCGCCGCCGAGGGTGTCGCCGAGCTCGGTGGTGCCGTCGGCCGAGATCGGGGTCGACAGGGAGGTGGCGTTGTAGGCGCGGGCGCCTTCGAGGCCTTCCAGGACGTCTTCCTCGGTGACGCCCAGGTGGGCGGCGACGTCGGCGACGGTCGGGGAGCGGCCGAGGCTGTGGGTCAGGGTGCTGTTGGCCTCGGTGATGGCCAGGCGCAGTTCCTGCAGGCGGCGCGGGACGCGGACGGACCAGGTGCGGTCGCGGAAGTGGCGCTTGATCTCACCGATGATGGTGGGGATCGCGTAGCCGGCGAAGTCGACGCCGCGCTCGGGGTCGAACTTGTCGATCGCCTTGATCAGGCCGACGTTGGCGGTCTGCACGAGGTCGTCGGTGGGCTCGCCGCGGCCGGAGTAGCGGTGGGCGAGGTGGCGGGCCAGCGGCAGCCAGGCCTCGATCGCCCGGTCGCGGGCATGTGCTCGGCCGGGGTGGTCAGTGGGGAGCGCCGACATGGCGGCCAGCAGGTCGGCCGCGGTCTCCTGGGCAACTGCCTGGTCTGCGTACGACAAAAGCATGGGTTTGGTCCTCCATCACGGGCAGAGAGCCGTGCCCGCTAGCGGCGACCGTTCAGTTATTCCACGCTAGCCGATGAGGGGAGGGTTGCCTAGCCGAACGTCCGAGTGACGCTCGACAACCCCGGCCCCCGAGCGCCAAGCGGGTGACGCGGCGGGGATTTAATGTCGGTCCCCCGTGGTAAACAACGGGAAACACACGAAGTCTCCAGACGGGAAACAGGGATGGCCATTCTCGGCATCGACATCGGCGGCTCCGGAGTCAAGGGCGCGCCGGTCGACACCGTCAGGGGCGAGCTGCTCGCGGAGCGGTTCCGCGTGCCCACTCCGCAGCCTTCCGACGTCACCAGCGTCGTCGAGGCGGTCGCCCAGGTGGCGGCGCAGTTCGACGGATTCGACCGGGTCGGCGTCACCTTCCCCGGCGTCGTGGTCGACGGCGTCACCCGCACCGCGGCGAACGTGGACAAGTCGTGGCTCGACGCGCCGGCGGCCCAGCTGTTCAGCGACCGGCTCGGCATGCCGGTCAGCGTGCTCAACGACGCCGACGCGGCGGGCGCGGCCGAGGTCGCCTTCGGCGCCGGCAAGGACCAGGCCGGTCTGGTCATGATGCTGACTTTCGGTACGGGCATCGGCAGCGCCCTGTTCCTCGACGGCACCCTGATCCCGAACACCGAGTTCGGCCACCTCGAGCTCGACGGGCACGACGCCGAGAGCCGCGCCTCCGACCGGGCCCGCGAGACCGAGGACCTGAGCTGGGAAAAGTGGGCCAACCGGGTCGGCAACTACCTCCGCCACGTCGAGATGCTGCTCTCGCCGCGGCTGTTCATCATCGGCGGCGGCGTCAGCAAGAAGGCCGACCGGTTCCTGCCGCTGATCGACATCCGGACGCCGATGGTGCCGGCCACGCTGCTCAACAACGCCGGCATCATCGGCGCCGCGGTGACCGCCGAGACCGACGCCAAGGCGGCCTCCCCGGGCGGCGTGACGCCGCACGAGGCCGGCGCCCGGGTGGCCGGCTGATGGCCCGCACGATCGCCACCAACACCAAGGTGAGCCGCGAGGAGCTGCTCGAGTTCCTGCGGCCGCGCCACAAGGCCATTCTGATGACGACCCGCCGCGACGGCCGGCCGCAGGCCTCGCCGAACACGTGCGGGGTCGACGCCGAGGGCCGCATCGTCATCTCGACCTATCCGGAGCGGGCCAAGGCGCTGAACATCCGGCGCAACCCGCTCGTGTCGGTCCTGGTGGAGTCCGACGAGTTCAACGGGGCGTGGGTGCAGGTCGACGGCACGGCCGAGGTGATCGATCTGCCGGATTCGGTGGAGCCGCTGGTCGAGTACTTCCGCGTGATCTCGGGCGAACACCCGAACTGGGACGAATACCGGCAGGCCATGCGTGACCAGGGCAAATCGCTGATCCGGGTCACGATCGACCGCTGGGGCCCGATCGCCACCGGAGGCTTCCCGGCCCGCCTGGCTTAATTGCTCGGAAGACCGATTTGTCCGCGCGGTCGGGAACAGCCGCGCGGTTTGAAGGAAGGCCGCGCGGTTGGCGGAAGGCCGCGCGGTTGAACGAAGGCCGCGCGGTTGAACGAAGTTGCGCGGTACGAGGTAGGGCCGCGCGGTCAAGGTAAGGCCGCGCGGTCGAGGGAAGGTGGGGCGAGGAGAACGGGCTAAAGGAACGAGTGTCAGGGCTCAGGGACGCCAGGCGGTGAGGCGGTCGGCGGCGGTTTCGGCCAGGGTGTCGACCGAGGAGCGGATGGAGCTGAAGTTCTCCCAGCCTGTGGTGTCCAGGAGCGTTACGGCGTCGCCGGAGCGGATGGCGACGATGTAGGTGAGCTGGGGTTCGGCGTTCGGGTCGGGTTCGCCCGTGCCGGTGCGGCCCACCGCCGAGCGCTCGATCATCAGGGACTCCTCGCCCAGGCCTGGGGAGCCGAGCGAGCGGTACTTCGGCGGCGGGGTTCCCTCGCCGCCGGTGGGGCATCGGCGTACGGCGTCGCGGAGCTCGTCGAGGAAGTCCTCGGCTCCGCTCCCCCGGTAGACCGAGACCGTGTTGTAGACGACGTCGTCGGGGACGTGCTCGGCGCCCAGCCCGGGACGTTTGTAGACCACCCGCACCGAGGCGCGCACGGCCGCGCTGGGGAAGCGCGCCTCGCCGCAGAGGCGGGTGGGGTCCCAGATCTCCGTGAGGCGTGAGAACTCCCCGTCCGCCTTGCTCAGCATCGCCCGCGCGGGGATCGACTTCGGCAGGGCGGGCGGCGGGCTGGAGGTCCGGGAGACGGTCGAGGGCGGCGTGGACACCGGCTTGGCCGGTGGAGAAGGCAAGACCGACGGCGCCGGCGAAGGCAGCGCAGGCGAAGGCGAAGGCGAGACGGCCGGGAGGATCAGGCGCTGACCATGGTCGTCGCCGCCCAGGGCCCAGCCCGTCCCGAAGGCCCCGGCGATCACCACCGCCGCCGCGGTGACCGTGAGGACCCCCCGGCGCACGGCCCGGCGGTCGGACTGGTGGCGCACCTCGGCCGCGGGCAGCAGGCGGCCCCGGCTCGCGTCCCTGGACAGGGCCGCGAAGGCGTTCTCCAGCTCATTCGACATCGGTGGCCTCCGGCAGGCGGGTGGAAGCGAGGATGCCGGCCAGCTCGGCCCGGCCCCGGTGCAGCCAGGACGTGACCGTGCCGACGGCGGCGCCGGTCTCGGCCGCTATCGCCGACACCGGCAGGACGAACAGGTAGTGCAGGGCGACCGCCTGGCGCAGGTTCGGCGACAGGCGGCGCAGGGCCGCGGTCAGGATCACCGCGTCCTCGCTCGGCGGGGCCACCGGTTCCGGCGGGCCCGCCCGTCTGACCGCCGCCCGCCAGCCGGAGAGCCGCCTCCAGCGGTCGGTGGCGAGCCGGGCCACGACCAGGCGCAGCCAGCCCTCGGGGGCCGGGTGGGCGGCGACCGTGCGCCAGTTGCGCCAGGCCCTCGTGTACGCCTCCTGCACCACATCCTGCGCTTCGGCGAGGTCACCGGTCATCGCGTAGCCGTAGCGCAGCATGCGCGCCGAGGTGTCCCGGTAGAACTCGTCGAAGCCGTCCGCGTCCCGCATCCGCGCACCCTGCTTCCCTCAATGAAGTGAGCTATGCACCCCTAACGGCCCGCCTGCCCAGAATGCTGCAAACAAAAAAGGCCGGCACCCCCGAAGGGGTGCCGGCGGTCAGACGACAGGCGTGGTCCGCTCCGCATCGAGCAGGTAGAGCAGGGTGTCGCGGTGCATCTCGGCCACCGGCTCGAGCAGGTCGGGGTGGCGCAGCAGGACGGCCGCGTCACGGTCGCGCTGGTCGGGCTCGAGCAGGCGGCGGAACTCGTTCGGGGTGCCGCCGGCCCGGCGCGGGAACGGCAGCGGCCGGTCCTCGCTCAGCGGGACGGCCGCGGCGACCGCGTCGACCGCGCGGCGGGCCAGGGCCGGGTCGGCCAGCAGGCAGGCGGCCCAGCTGACGACGACCTCGTCGACCCAGGTGCGCCAGCCCTCCTCCTCGGCCTCCTCGTCCTCGGGCTCGCTGCCGACGCGCCAGTCCAGCACCGCCGAGCCGCCCGGGCCGGCGATCGCGACCAGCGCGGCGTCGACCTCGGTCGGGTATCGCAACCACGCGGCAACCGTCACGGCCTGCCGGGCCTGGAGCTCCGACAGCGTGTGGGCGATGGTGTCGGGGCTACCGGCGGGGTAGGCCCGGGACAACCAGTGGGTGCTGGCCGCGATGACGGGCGACAGCTCGACAGACGGTCCGGCCACGTGGGGTGCTCCTCCGTTAACGGCGCCGGCATCAGGGCGATGTGGCGTCACGGGGTTCTTCTCGGCGGGCGGGCGGGCCGGTTTGAGCGGGGTGACCGGAGTGGGACCGGTCGGCAACCAACGCACTCCCGATGAGACGCGTGGGAAATTTGATTTTGCTCCCCGGTAACGTCCCGATGATCAAAGTCGGTAAGCATGAGCGGAGGGGAGCAGGATGAGCCTGCCGGGTCCGGCTCCGGTAGGTTGAGTCGCATCGGCACGTGACCGTTTGCGGCGCCTCCACAGCGGAGAAGTATGCCCTGACGGCGGTCTTGGTTTCGCCGACCCCGCCCGCGCCCTTCTGACTACGGTGGAGATCATGACCGGTCGTTTTCCCATCGAGGACGTCACGCCCTCGGTGTCCTGTGGCCGCTACCCGGCAAAGGCGGTCGTCGGCGAGCTCGTGCCGGTCTCCGCTGTGTCCTATCGCGAAGGACACCACGCGCTCGGCGTGAACGTGGTATGGCGTGGTCCCGACGGCGAGACCGAGCCGTTCACCCGCATGCGGCCCGGCGAGCCCGGCCTCGACCAGTGGCACGGCACCATCCGTCCCGACCGGGTCGGCCGGTGGACGTTCACCGTGGAGGCGTTCGACGATCCTTACCGGACGTGGCGCGACGCCGTGGTGAAGAAGATCGGCGCCGGGCAGGGCCTGGAGGACCTCGCGAACGACCTCTACGAGGGCGCCGAGGTGCTCGACCTGGCCGCCAAGATCGTCCCGGGTCACGACGAGGACCGGGTCCGCGACGCCGCCTCGGCCCTGCGCGACGAGCAGCGCTCACTGTTCGCCCGGGTCTCCCCCGCGCTCGACCTCGAAGAGCTGCTCTGGCACAACCCGGTGCGCCAGCTGGTCACGACCACCCGGTCGTACGCCATCTGGGTCGACCGCAAGCGCGCCCTCTACTCGGCCTGGTACGAGTTCTTCCCGCGCTCCGAGGGCGCCGAGATCGGCCCCGAGGCCACCCCGATCAAGCACGGCACGTTCGCCACCGCCGCCGAGCGGATCCCGGCCGTGGCCGCGCTCGGCTTCAACGTGCTCTACCTGCCGCCGATCCACCCGATCGGCAAGGTCAACCGCAAGGGCCGCAACAACACCCTGGTGGCCCGGCCCGAGGATGTCGGCTCGCCGTGGGCGATCGGCTCCGACGAGGGCGGCCACGACGCGATCCACCCGCAGCTGGGCACCCTCGAGGACTTCCGCCGGTTCATCGGCGTCGCTCAGGACCACGGCATGGAGGTCGCCATGGACCTGGCGCTGCAGGCCGCGCCCGACCACCCGTGGGTCCGTGAGCACCCCGAGTTCTTCACGACCCGGGCCGACGGCACCATCGCCTTCGCCGAGAACCCGCCCAAGAAGTACCAGGACATCTACCCGCTGAACTGGGACAACGACTACAAGGGCCTGCGCGACGAGGTCTACCGCGTGGTCATGCACTGGGTCGGGAACGGCGTCAAGATCTTCCGGGTCGACAACCCGCACACCAAGGCGCTGAACTTCTGGCAGTGGCTGATCGCCAAGGTCAAGGAGTCCGACCCGGACGTGCTGTTCCTGGCCGAGGCGTTCACCCGGCCGGCCATGATGAACGGGCTCGGCAAGATCGGCTTCACCCAGTCGTACACGTACTTCACCTGGCGCACCACGGCCTGGGAGATGCGGCAGTACATGGAGCAGCTGCTGACCACGATCGACTGGATGCGGCCCAACTTCTGGCCGAACACTCCCGACATCCTGCACGAGTCGCTGCAGCACGGCGGCCCGCCGATGTTCAAGATCCGTTCGGTGCTGGCCAGCATGCTCACGCCGTCCTGGGGCATGTACTCCGGGTTCGAGCTCTTCGAGCACGTGGCCCGGCCGGGCGCCGAGGAGTACATCGACAACGAGAAGTTCGAGCTCAAGCCGCGCGACTGGGCCGGCGCCGAGAAAGCGGGCCGCTCGCTGGCTCCGTACATCGGCCGCCTCAATCAGATCCGCGACGAGAACCCGGCCCTGCACTGGCTGCGCAACCTGCGCTTCCACGAGATCGACAACAGCAACCTGCTCTGTTTCTCCAAGCGTGACCCCGACACCGGCAACACCGTTCTGGTGGTCGTCACGTTCGACTCGGCGAACGTGCAGTGGGGCAACACCGTGCTGGACATGCCGGCTCTGGGCAAGGACTGGCACGAGCGGTTCACGGTCGTCGACCAGATCACCGGCGCGACCTACGAATGGGGTCAGCACAACGCGGTACGCATCGATCCGTACGTGGAGCCGGCGCACGTCTTCGTCGTAC
This sequence comes from Paractinoplanes atraurantiacus, assembly GCF_900215205.1. GTDB lineage: Bacteria > Actinomycetota > Actinomycetes > Mycobacteriales > Micromonosporaceae > Actinoplanes > Actinoplanes atraurantiacus. The sequence continues at coordinate 39,636 of NZ_OBDY01000049.1, read as the reverse complement.
AACCGGCGCAGTAACAAGATTCAAATACCTGCGGGTGGGTAGGTGGGGAACCTGATGGACCAGAAAAACGATCTCGACCTTGATCCGGCGGAGGGTCTCGATCCCACGGAAGGCAGCCACGTCGAGGACGGCGTGGTCGAGCACCCGAGCGCGGAGGACTTCGGTCACGCACGGGCCCTTCCGGCCGACCGGACGTGGTTCCAGCGCGCCGTCTTCTACGAGGTCCTGGTCCGGGCGTTCTACGACTCGAGCGCGGACGGCTCCGGCGACCTGCGCGGCCTGATCGAGCGGCTCGACTATCTGCAGTGGCTGGGCGTCGACTGCCTGTGGCTGCCGCCGTTCTACCAGTCGCCGCTGCGCGACGGCGGCTACGACATCAGCGACTTCTACAAGGTGCTGCCGGAGTTCGGCACGGTCGAGGACTTCGTGGCCCTGCTCGAGGCGGCGCACAAGCGCGGCATCCGGGTCATCACCGACCTGGTAATGAACCACACCAGCGACCAGCACCTGTGGTTCCAGGAGTCCCGGCGTGACCCCGACGGGCCGTACGGCGACTTCTACGTCTGGAGCGACACCAGCGACAAGTACCCCGACGCCCGGGTCATCTTCGTCGACACCGAGGAGTCCAACTGGACGTTCGACCCGGTGCGCCGGCAGTTCTTCTGGCACCGGTTCTTCTCGCACCAGCCCGACCTCAACTACGACAACCCGGCCGTGCAGGAGGCGATGCTCGACGTCCTGCGCTTCTGGCTCGACCTCGGCATCGACGGCTTCCGGCTGGACGCGGTGCCTTACCTGTACGAGCGTGAGGGCACCAACGGCGAGAACCTGCCCGAGACGCACGCGTTCCTCAAGCACTGCCGCAAGGTGATCGACGACGAGTTCCCGGGCCGGGTGCTACTGGCCGAGGCCAACCAGTGGCCGGCCGACGTCGTCGAGTACTTCGGCGATCCGAAGACCGGCGGCGACGAGTGCCACATGGCATTCCACTTCCCGCTGATGCCGCGGATCTTCATGGCCGTACGGCGTGAGTCCCGTTTCCCGATCTCGGAGATCCTGGCACAGACACCGGCCATCCCGGACAACTGCCAGTGGGGCATCTTCCTGCGCAACCACGACGAGCTCACGCTCGAGATGGTCACCGACGAAGAACGCGACTACATGTACGGCGAGTACGCCAAGGATCCGCGGATGAAGGCCAACGTCGGCATCCGGCGGCGGCTGGCGCCCCTGCTGGAGAACGACCGCAACCAGATGGAGCTGTTCACCGCGCTGCTGTTGTCGCTGCCCGGCTCGCCGGTCCTCTATTACGGCGACGAGATCGGCATGGGCGACAACATCTGGCTGGGCGACCGCGACGGCGTCCGTACGCCGATGCAGTGGACGCCCGACCGCAACGCCGGCTTCTCCACGGCGAACCCCGGGCGGCTGTACCTGCCGGCCAACCAGGACCCGGTCTACGGCTACCAGGCGGTGAACGTCGAGGCCCAGCGCGACAGTTCCACGTCGTTGCTGAACTGGACGCGTACGATGCTGGCGGTGCGACGCCGCCACGAAGCGTTCGCCGTCGGCACGTTCCGCGAGTTGGGCGGATCGAACCCGTCGGTGCTGGCGTACCTGCGCGAGGACGGCGACGACGTCGTCCTGTGCGTGAACAACCTGTCGCGCTTCCCGCAACCGATCGAGCTGAACCTGCAGCACTGGAACGGGTACACACCCGTGGAACTGACCGGGCACGTGAACTTCCCGCGCATCGGCCAGCTGCCGTACCTTCTGACGCTCCCCGGGCACGGCTTCTACTGGTTCCAGCTGTGCGGGTCCGAGGAGAAGCAATGACGCTGCCTTTCGCCGAGTGGCTGCCGCAGCAGAGGTGGTACGCCGGTAAAGCACGCACCTTGTCGTCGGTCAAGGAAGCGTCGTCGACGGCGCTCGACGACAACCTCGACCTGGTGCTGATCGACGTGGAGTACACCGACGGCAGCTCCGAGCGGTACCAGGTGATCGTGGCCTGGGACTCCGGCCCGATCGTCGAGTACAGCGAGGTCGCGACGATCGGCACGGCCGGCAACCGCACCGGCTACGACGCCCTCTACGACCCGAACATGGCCCGCAAGCTGCTCGCGCTGATCGCGGCCGGCGGCACCCGGGGCGACGTGATCTTCGAGCCGGAGCCGGGTGCCGAGTTCCCGGTCGACTCGTGGCCGCGGGTCTTCGACGCCGAGCAGAGCAACACCAGCGTCATCTTCGAGCAGGACGCCATCCTCAAGGTGTTCCGCCGGGTCTCGGCCGGCATCAACCCCGACATCGAGCTCAACCGGGTGCTCGGCCGCGTCGGCAACGTGCACGTGGCCAAGCTGCTCGGTTCGTTCCAGACGACCGAGAGCGGCGAGCCGAGCCCGCTGGGCATGGTGACGCAGTACGCGGCGAACTCGGCCGAGGGCTGGGCGATGGCGACCGCGTCGGCCCGTGACCTGTTCGCCGACTCCGAGTACGGCGCCGACGAGGTCGGCGGCGACTTCCAGGGCGAGTCGTACCGGCTCGGTGAGGCCGTCGCCTCGGTGCACGCCGACCTGGCCCGCGAGCTCGGCTCGGGCCCGTCGCCGTTCCCGGTCGACGCCATGCTGGCCCGGCTGCGGACGGCGGCCAACTCGGTCTCCGAGATCCAGCAGTACGTGCCGGCGATCGAGGACGAGTTCCGCGGGCTCACCGGCGAGCAGGTCGAGGTGCAGCGCGTGCACGGCGACCTGCACCTCGGTCAGGTGCTGCGCGTTCCCGAGGGCTGGCTGCTGATCGATTTCGAGGGCGAGCCCGGGCAGCCCCTCGACGAGCGGCGGCTGCCCGACTCGCCGCTGCGCGACGTCGCCGGTGTCCTGCGCTCGTACGAGTACGCGGCCTACCAGCTGCTGGTCGACCAGGACGACGACGAGCCGCTGGCGGCCCGCGCCCGTGAGTGGATCGACCGTAACCGGGCCGCGTTCTGCGATGGATACGCGCACGCCTCCGGCGTCGATCCGCGCTCGCTCGGGTCGCTGCTGTCGGCGTACGAGCTGGACAAGGCGGTCTACGAGGCCGCGTACGAGGCCCGGCACCGGCCCGGATGGCTGCGGATCCCCCTGCGGTCCATCGCGCGGCTCGTCGGCTGATCTTTTCGACTAAGGAGCTTCCCGTGACCGGCCAGACCGTTTCCTCCTCGCTCGCCGCGGACCAGCGCGCCCTGAACAGCGTGGTGGCCGGCGACACCCACGACCCGCACGCGACGCTCGGCGCCCACCCCGGCGGCGGCAACACGATCATCCGGACCCTGCGCAAAGGCGCCAAGGCGGTCGCCGTCGTGGTCGACGGCGAGCGCACCGAGATGACCAAGGTGCACCCGGACGGCGTCTTCGCCGCCGAGCTGCCGGGCACGGTGCTCGACTACCGGCTGGACGTGGACGGGACGACGGTCGACGACCCGTACCGTCACCTGCCGACCCTGGGCGAGCTCGACCTGCACCTGATCGGCGAGGGCCGGCACGAGAAGCTGTGGAAGGTGCTCGGCGCGCAGCCGAAGGGCGACGGCGTCGGCTTCGCGGTGTGGGCTCCGTCGGCCCGCGGTGTGCAGGTCATCGGCGACTTCGTCGGCTGGGGGCCGTACGACGGCTGGCCGATGCGCTCGCTGGGCAGCAGCGGGGTCTGGGAGGTGTACGTCCCGGAGGCGCACACCGGAAGCAAGTACAAGTTCAAGATCCTCGGCCGGGACGGCGTCTGGCGTGAGCACGCCGACCCGCTCGCGCAGCACACCGAGGTCCCGCCGGCGACCGCCTCCGTCGTGTACGCGTCGTCCTACGAGTGGGCCGACGACGAGTGGATGACCGCGCGGGCCTCCAAGACGTGGCACCAGGAACCGGCCAGCGTCTACGAGGTGCACCTTGGATCGTGGCGGCCGGGTCTCTCGTACACCGAATTGGCTTCCGAGCTCGTTGATTACGTCGTGGAGATGGGCTTCACGCACGTCGAGCTCATGCCGGTCATGGAGCACCCCTTCGGCGGGTCCTGGGGCTACCAGGTCACCGGATACTTCGCGCCGACGTCGCGCTTCGGCAACCCCGACGAGTTCCGGTTCCTGGTCGACAAGCTGCACCAGGCCGGCATCGGCGTCATCCTCGACTGGGTGCCGGCGCACTTCCCCAAGGACGAGTGGGCCCTCGCCCGCTTCGACGGCACCCCGCTCTACGAGCACGGCGACTGGCGCCGCGGCGAACACCCCGACTGGGGTACGTACGTCTTCGACTTCGGCCGCAAGGAGGTCCGCAACTTCCTGGTGGCCAACGCGCTCTACTGGTGCGAGGAGTTCCACGCCGACGGCCTGCGGGTCGACGCGGTCGCCTCGATGCTGTACCTCGACTACTCGCGCAAGGACGGCGAGTGGACCCCGAACCAGTACGGCGGCCGGGAGAACCTCGACGCGATCAGCTTCCTGCAGGAGATGAACGCGACCGTCTACAAGAACAACCCCGGCGTCGTCACGGTCGCCGAGGAGTCGACGGCGTGGCCCGGCGTCACCCGCCCGACCCACCTCGGCGGGCTCGGTTTCGGCTTCAAATGGAACATGGGCTGGATGAACGACACCCTGTCCTACATGGAGCACGAGCCGATCCACCGGCAGTGGCACCACCACCAGATGACCTTCGCGACGGTCTACGCGTGGAGCGAGAACTACATCCTGCCGATCAGCCACGACGAGGTCGTGCACGGCAAGGGCTCGCTGACCGGCAAGATGCCCGGCGACCTGTGGCAGAAACTGGCCAACACGCGGGCCCTGCTCGGCTTCATGTGGGCCTTCACCGGCAAGCAGCTGCTGTTCATGGGCGGCGAGATGGGTGACCTGCGCGAGTGGAGCGAGGAGCGCGGCCTCGACTGGGACCTGCTCGACGACCCGCAGTTCGGCGGCATCAAGACGCTGGTCAAAGACCTGAACCACGTTTACCGGGACACTCCGGCGATCTGGTCGCAGGACACCGAGCCGAGCGGCTTCCGCTGGATCACCAGCGAGGACTCGCAGCACAACACGTTCTCGTTCGTCCGGTTCGCGCCCAACGGCGACGCGATGGCCTGCGTGGTCAACTTCGCGGCGGTGCCGCAGGAGGGCTACCGGATCGGCCTGCCGCGGCCGGGCCGCTGGGCCGAGGTCATCAACACCGACAGTGAGTCGTACGGGGGGTCGGGCGTGGGCAACCTCGGCGAGGTCCACACCGACGAGATGCCCTGGCACGGCTTCGACCACTCGGTGTCGCTGCGCGTGCCGCCGCTGGGCGCGGTCTGGCTGCGCCACGAGGCCTAATCGTTCGAGACCTCCAGCCGGGGGGCGCCGTTCACGCAGCTCAGCTCGACCTCTACCCGGTCGCGGCCGTTGCGGAACTCGCCCTCCCGCTGGTCCTGGTCGTGCACGGCCCAGCCCTGCGCGGGCGCCATCGAGATGATCCGGTCGCAGGCGGCTACGACCGTACCCCCAATGGTGTTGAAGGTTTGGCCTTTCGCCGCGTTCGACGCCGGCGCCGATTTCGGATTTGTCGGATTCGTCGTCGGTGCGGAGCCGAGGGCGCGCTCGACCTCGTCCTCCGGCAGCACGGTGGCGGCCCGCTCCGAGGTCAGGCCCGAGCCGACGAGGCCGATGCCGACCACGCCGACCAGCACGGCCAGGATCGCCGCGGCGGTCCAGCCGGCGACGATCACCGAGGTCCGGTCGAGAAAGCGCATGAGGGAACTATGCCCGCCGCCCGGCTAAGCCTGGCGCCGCGCAACGCTAAGGGACGGTTAAGAGCGCCGGGTTTCGTCAGATCCAGCGGATAGCGTTCATCCGTGGCGAGACTCCTGCTGATCGAGGACGACCCGGCGATCCGGTCCACCCTGCTGCGCGCCCTGCGCGAGCGGGGCCATGCCGTGGCCGCCTCCCCCACCGCGATGGAGGGCCTGCAGGCCGCCCTGGCCGACCGGCCCGACCTGATCGTGCTCGACCTGGGCCTGCCCGACCTCGACGGCCGCGAGCTGCTGCGCATGCTGCGGGCCATCAGTCAGGTCCCGGTCATCGTGGCCACCGCCCGCGACGAGGAGCGCGAGATGGTCCGGCTGCTCGACGCCGGCGCCGACGACTACGTGGTCAAACCGTTCACCGCGGCGCAGCTCGACGCCCGCGTCCGGGCCGTGCTGCGCCGCTTCTCCCCCGGCGAGACGCCCTCGGTGCTGGCCGTGGGCGGCCTGCGCATCGACCCGTCGGCCCGCGTGGTCACCCTCGACGGCGCGACGGTCGAGCTCACCCCGCGCGAGTTCGAGCTGCTGCACCATCTGGCCCAGCGTGCCGGCCAGGTCGTCACCAAGCGCGAGCTGCTCACCGAGGTGTGGCAGGTGCCGTACGGCGGAGCCGACAAGACCGTCGACGTCCACCTCTCCTGGCTGCGCCGCAAGCTCGGCGAGACGGCACAGGAGCCGCGCTACCTGCACACGGTCCGGGGTGTCGGCGTCAAGCTGAGCGGGCCCGCGTGAGGGCCCGGCTGACCCTGCTGGTGGGCGCCACCACCGTGCTCGTGCTGCTGGCCTTCCTGGTGCCGCTGGCCCTGCTGGTGCGCCAGGTGGCGGAGGACCGGGCGATGAGCCGCGCCGACGACGTGCTGCGCACGGTGGTGCCGCTGGCCGGCTCCGGCGACCGCGACGCGATCCGGCTGGCGGTCACGGCCCAGTCCGTCCCCGTGTCGGTCTTCTTCCCCGACGGCAGCGTTCTGGGTCACGAGACAGACCCCAGCCCGGCCGTACGCCTGTCGGCCGCGCGCGGCGAAGCCCTGACCGTGGCCGTGGACGACGACCGCGAGATCGTCGTCCCGGTGGTCGGCGCGTCCGGCACCGCGGTCGTCAGCACGGTGGTCAGCGACGACGACCTGCGTCACGGCGTGGGCCGCGCGTGGTTCACCCTGACCGGCCTGGGCCTCGTCCTGGTCTTGCTCAGCCTGCTGGTGGCCGACCGCCTGGCCCGGGCCATCACGGCGCCGATCACCGAGCTCTCGGCCGTCTCCCACCGCCTGGCCCGGGCCGAGCTGACCGTGCGGGCCAGCCCGTCCGGCCCGGCCGAGCTGCGGGAGGTCGCCGGCGCCCTCAACCACCTGGCCGACCGCATCCAGGTCCTGCTGAGCGCCGAGCGCGAACGCGTCGCCGACCTGTCCCACCGGGTCCGCACCCCGCTGACCGCCCTGCGCCTGGAGACGGAGTCCCTGCGCGACCCCGAGGAGGCGGCCCGCGTCTCGGCCGCCACCGACGAGGTGGCGCGCGCGGTGACGGCCCTGATCCAGCAGGCCCGCCGCCGCGACGAGCCGGCCGGCCCGCCCCATTGCGACGCCGCGGCCGTGGTCCGCGACCGGGTGGCGTTCTGGGCCGTCCTGGCCGAGGACACCGGCCGCGCCCTCACCCAGGAGATCCCACCCGGCCCACTGCCGGTGGCCGTGGCGCCCGACGAGCTGGGCGCGGCCCTCGACGCCCTGCTGGGCAACGTCTTCGCCCACACACCGGACGGAACTGCTTTCGAGGTACGCCTGGCGGCCGCCCCCGCAGGTGCCGTCCTCACGGTGACCGACGAGGGCCCCGGCTTCACCCTCGAGGTGGCCCGGCGGGGCGTCTCGGCCGTCGGCTCCACCGGCCTGGGCCTCGACATCGCCCGCCAGGTCGCCACCACCTTCGACGTCGGCGCCCGTCCCGGCGGCGGCGCCTCGGTGCGCCTTCAGCTGGCCGCCCCGCCCACATGAGAAGCCCGGCCACCCGCATACGGGTGGCCGGGCCGGGTGAAGGCGTTCGTCAGTCGTCGTCGTTGTCGTCGCCGCGGTCGTCGTCCCGGTCGCCGGTCTCGTGCTGGACGACCTTTCCGCTGGCCGGGTCGATCTCGATCTCGTGTTCGACGTCGCCGACGTGCACGTCGACGTCCCAGACCTGGCGGTCGTTGTCGTCGTCGTCGAGTTCCACCTCGTGGACCTGGCCACCCGGCACCGCGCGCAACGCGATCTCCCGCGCCCCGTTCGCGTCGACGGTGGCGCCGGCCGGCGCGGCCGGGTCGGCGGAGCCGCTCGAGGTCGCCCCGCCGCTCGGGGTCGAGGCGCTCGGGGCGGGGCTGGTGGTGTCGCTCGGCGTGGCCGACGGTGTCTCGGCCAGGGCGGCGGCGACCCGGGCCGGGCTCTCGCCGCGGGTGGCGGCCAGCGCGGTACCGGCGATGCCCAGGGCCGCCAGGACGCCGACGCCGGCCACCACGACGGTGCGAGTGCTCTTCATCAGTTGACCTCCCAGTCGTTTCGGACGGTCCTACGATCGCGGGAGATCGCCTATGGGCACGCTGTGCCGGCGTTAAAGGAGTCCTAAGCCTGATTCACGGGCGGCGCCCAGCCCGGGCGCGGGATCAGGCAGAACGGATGCCCGGCCGGATCGGCGAAGACGTAGTCGCCGTCCAGTTGCCGCGCGCCGAGCGCCCGGACGGCCTCGGCGGCCGCGGGCTGGTCGTCGACCATGACGTCCAGGTGCATCTGCTGCGGGACGGCCGGGTCGGGCCAGGTCGCCGGCCGCTGATCGGGCGACCGCTGAAAGGCGAGCCCGGAGGTGGCGGTGTCGGCCGAGACGACCGCGAAGTCGCCGTCGTCGTAGGTGACGGGCTGACCGAGCACCTCGCTCCAGAACCGCGCCGAAGCGCCGGGGTCGGGGCAGTCGACGATCAGGTGGTGAAGGCGTCCGACCGGCACGCGGCTCACCTCGTTCGGGTCAGCGCAGGCGGGAACCCGCGGTAGGACTCAGGCGCAGATGACGCGTCGAGTCTGTCAGGCGCGGGAACCGTTTCAAGTGGTCAGCGAGAGCATCCTCGTCGGGAAAACCGGCGAACCAGGCGAAAACGTGCTCGCCCGTGCGTACCGGGAGGGCCGGGAAGGTGTTCTCGGCGTACTCGGTGGTGAGCAGGGCCAGAGGGGCGACTCCGAACTCGGCGGCCCGCGCCGCGACCAGCCCGGCGAAGTCATCGCCGAAGGGCCGTTCGCCGAAGTGAAGCGTGGCCAGGAAAGGGCCCCCGCTATCCGGAGCGGTGGGGAACGGTGGGGTGGCGGTCGCGGGGCGCAGGAGGAGGACGTTGTCGCTGTCGAGCATCGTGGCGTTGGCCTCGGCTCGATGGGCCATCCAGGTGGGGCCGGTGTAGAAGGCGGTCAAGGCGGCCGCGCGGGACGGCATGTCGGGGAAAGCGCGCAGCCAGACGAAGCGGTCGGGGTCGTCCAGGTCGCGGAACTGGCCGATCACCCGCATGCCGGCGGCTTCCTGGGTGTGGACGAACTCCCGGTCGAAGAGGGCGATCAGGTCGTCGCGGCGGCCGGGACGCAGGGAGTACTGGCGGAGTTCGACGATCATCGTGCCTCCAGGGAGCGGTGCAGGACGTCGGCTATCGAGGTGCGGGCCAGCTCGCGGTGCAGCGCCTGCTCGGCGCCGGCGTAGACGTCGCTGAGGGCGGGGCGGATGCCGCGGCCGACAGGGCAGTCGAGGTTGGGCTCGGTGTGGTGCAGCGCGAAGATCGGTGGGCCCTCGACGGCCTCGTGGACGTCGCTGAGAGGGATCTCGGCGGGTGGGCGGGCGAGGTGCCAGCCGGCGCCGGTGCCGTGCCGGACAGCCACCAGACCGGCCCGGCGCAGGTCGCCGAGGCTGCGGCGCGCGATCACCGGGTTGACGTTGATGCTGGCGGCCACCTCGTCGGAGGTGAGCACGTCGCGGCCGCGCCGATGCGCCAGGGCCAGCCAGGCCAGCGCGTGCACGGCGATGGTCAAACGGCTGTTCGCGGCCATCGATGCCTCCTCGCTGTAACAGCTTCGGTTACAGCGAGAAGGACGTCAAGCAGTATCGATGCGGAAGCCGCCGAACAGCGCTCAGGCCGAAGGAGACGAAGGCGGCGCGGGCGGGTTCGTGAGCGGCGCGGTTGAAAGGCCGGGCGAATCCGCGGGCGCGGGGACCGGCGCGGGGCCGGGCTGATCCATGACCGGTGAAGCCAAGGCGGGGCCGGGCTGGTTCTCGACCGGGAAGGCCGCCGAGGAGCCCGGCTGATCCGTGGCCGGGGAGGCCTGGGCAGGACCGGACTGGTTCTCGTCCTGGGCCGGGGAGGCCGACGTGGGGCCGGGCTGATCCTGGGCCGGGGAGGCCGGGGGCGGTGGAGCGTAGGGGGAAGGCTCGGTGAAAGGCGCCGGCGGTTGCGGGAACGGCGTCGAAGGCTGGGGGAAGGCCGAGCCGGGGTAGGTGGGCGCGGGGAACGCCGCGCTGGGGTAGCCGGGTGCCGGGAAGGCATGGCCTGGATAGGTGGGAGCGGCCGGCGCCGGGCCCGGGCGCGTGGGCGCGGGGAACGCCTGGCCGGGAAACGCTGGGCCGGGGAACGGCGCGCTGGGGAACGGCGGGCTGGGGAACGGCGGGCCGGGGAACGGCGGCGCTGGGTAGGACGGGGCGGGGTAGGCGGGCGGCATGCCGTAGCCGTAGGGGTGGAGCGGGCCGGGAGCGCCGGGGCGGGCCGGGCGGAAGAAGCGGCTGGACGGGCCGACCAGGAGCAGGACCACTGTGACGATGGCGCAGGCCAGGGCCAAGGCCAGGGCGGAGAAGCTGATCACCTCGTAGGCGATGCTCCAGCCGGTCGAGTCGAGGGCGGACAAGCGGTCGTAGAAGGCATCGCCGGGATACGTACCCGAGTAGTAGTCCGTGTCGTCCGGGAAGGGCTCGTCGGCGAACGGGTCCTCCTCGTCGATGCCGCCGGCGGCCAGGCCGCCGAAGAAGACGAACAAGCCCATGCCGCCGACCAGGCAGCCGGCCAGGAACAGCGCCACCGGGGCGCCCATGCCGACGAACGTCAGGATGCGGCCGACGTTGTTGCCCCGCCGGACCAGGAACGCCGTCACCCCCAGCCAGATGGCCAGGATCAGCGCGGGGATCGCCGGGAACAGCGTGTCCGACATGTTGAACGAGCGCTCGCTCGCCACGTCGGCCGGGTCGGTGCCGGGGGCCAGGGCGGCCTCGGTGATCAGCCCGTCGTAGTGGACGGCCTTGGCGATGGCCGCGCCGACGAACAGGAGCAGCATCGCGACGACGGCGAGCTGGAAGGAGAAGGCGACCCGGACGGTCGCCGGTTTCGGCGGGAGGGGCTGTGTCACGCGGGCACTGTACGGATCAAGGCTTAGTTGATCAATCCAGGAGCCATTCCGAGGCCAGGAGGCCGTAGATCAGGTCGTCGGTCCACTCGCCCTTGATGAACGTCTGCTGGCGCAGCAGGCCCTCGCGGGTGAAGCCGAGCCGTTCCATGAGCGAGGCCGAGGCGACGTTACGGGCGTCGCACTCCCCCGCCACCTTGTGCAGGCCCTGCACGCGGAAAAGGCGGTCCAGCACGGCCCGTACGGCCTCCGTGGCGTAGCCCTGTTTTTGATGTTGCGAAGCCAGGGTGAAGCCGATCTCGGCCTGCTGGGCGTTGTCGTGCAGGTGCACCGCGACGTCGCCGATGAGGTCGCGCTCGGCGGCGCGCTCGATCGCGTACTGGAACCAGCCGGGCTTGTCGGGGTCGGAGGCCATGAAGTTGGCGACGGCCGTCTCGGCCCGCAACAGCGGGAACGGCGCGTCCCACGACTGGTAGCGCGCGACCGCCGGATCGGAGCGGTACCCGGCCAGCACGGGCGCGTCCGTGGGGCGGAAGCGCCGCAGGATGAGCCGTTCCGTCGCGATCAGCATGGGACGAGGTTATCCGGCCGGGTAACGCAGCGACCGCGCCCTATACAGTGCTCACATGCCTGGGGAGCATACGGAGGCGTTGCGTCCTCGCGACCCGGCGCGACTGGGCTCCTACGAGCTGGTCGGCCGGCTCGGCGAGGGTGGCATGGGCACCGTCTATCTGGCCACGTCACCGGCGGGAGTGCTGGTGGCGGTCAAGGTGGTGCGCGCCGACCTGGCGCACGACGACGAGTTCCGGCGCCGCTTCCGTTCCGAGGTGGCCCGGGTGCGGCAGGTGCCGCCGTTCTGCACGGCCGAGGTGCTCGACGCCGACCCGGACGCCGAGCATCCCTATCTGGTCTGCGAGTACGTGGACGGGCCGACCCTGGCCGAGGTGGTCGAGGAGCGCGGCCCGCTGACCGCGGCCAACCTGCACAGCGTGGCGATCGGGGTGGCGACCGCGCTGACCGCCATCCACGGCGCCGGGGTGATCCACCGCGATCTGAAGCCGCGCAACGTGCTGCTCGCGCCGGGCAGCCCCAAGGTGATCGACTTCGGGATCGCGCGGGCCATGGGCGCGCCGAGTGACAACACGGCCGCGTCGCAGATGGTCGGCACCGTGGCCTACATGGCGCCGGAGCGGTTCGGTGACGCCGACGTGCCGATCACGGCGGCGGCCGACGTGTTCTCGTGGGGCAGCGTGGTCGCGTACGCCGGAATCGGAAAGACCCCGTTCGGCGGTGACTCGCCGCCGGCCACGGCCGGGCGCATCCTGACCAGCCCGCCCGATCTGGAGGGCCTCAGTGGTCCTCTGCGCGACCTGGTCGCGTACACCTTGGAGAAGGACCCGAAGAACCGGCCGACCGCCCGCGAATTGCTTGATCTGCTGGTGGCGGGGCCGACGAGGCCCGCGGCGACGAAGGCCGCGCTCGACGACCAGCCCGATCTGCGGGTGGCCGCGGCCAAGGCGCAGTCGGTGACCGGCCTGATGCCCAAGGGCTACGAGGAAGACTCGATCATCACGGTGCCGATCTCGGCGGCCGGCCCGGTGGAGGAGGAGCCGGAGGCCAAGCGGCGCTGGTTCATGCCGGTCGCCGTGGCGTTCCTGGTGCTGGCGGTGATCGCCGGCGCGATGATGGTGATCTTCGGGCGGGAGCCGGCGGAGACGTCGGCGGAACCGCCGCCGCCGGCCGACCAGCCGATGATCATCAAGGACGACCTGACCACCGCCCGCTACTGGCTGGCCAAGACCGAGCCGGACGGGCACTCGGCCTGCGAGTTCACCGGCGGTTCGCTGGTCGCGCGGGTCGACAGCCGGCGGCTCTACAAATGCCCGGGCCCGCAAGACCAGTTGCCGGCCGACATCAGCGCCGAGGTCGGGGTGCGGCTGCTCAGCGAGGACTCGTGCGCGGCGATCTGGTTCCGTTTCGGAGCCAACAAAGGTTATTTGGTACGGGCGTGCGCGAACAGCGTCTACGTCGGCACCCACAAGGGCACCGACGTGGTCGTCACCCGCACCATGCCGCTGGACCGGCCGCTGCCGATCGACGGGCCGGCCACCCGGCTCGGGTTGCGGGTCGACGACGGCACGGTGACGGTCACCCGCGACGGCGAGACGGTCGGCCAGGCGCCCCTGGCCGACCCCGACATCGCGGGCGCGCGGCTGCTGCTCGGCGTCTACCCGGACCGGGACGCTCCGGTGAACGGCCCGTTCCGGGTGGCCTTCGACCACATCGCTATTACTTCGAGTCCTTAGTCAGGCCGGCCCGGCGCAGGGCGTCGGCCATCGCGCCGCCGTTGAAGCTGCGCTGGTCCTGCTGACGGGGACGCTGCTGCTGGCCGCCGCCCTGGCGCTGCTGGCCGCCACCGCCCTGGCGCTGCTGACGCGGCTGGCCCTGGCGCGGCTGGCCCTGCTGCGGGCCGCGGTCGTCGCGCGGCTTGCGGACGGGCTCGTCGGTCAGGCGCATGGTCAGTGAGATCCGCTTGCGGACCTCGTCGACCTCGACCACCCGCACCTTGACCACGTCGCCCGACTTCACGACCTCGCGCGGGTCTTTGACGAAGGTGTTGGACAGCGCCGACACGTGCACCAGACCGTCCTGGTGGACGCCGATGTCGACGAACGCGCCGAACGCGGCGACGTTGGTCACCACGCCCTCGAGGACCATGCCCGGCTTGAGGTCGGCGATCTTCTCGACGCCCTCGGCGAAGGTGGCCGTGGTGAAGCCGGGACGCGGGTCGCGGCCGGGCTTCTCGAGCTCCTTGAGGATGTCGGTGACCGTCGGCAGGCCGACGCTGTCACTGACGAACTGCTCCGGCTTGACCTTGCGCAGCACCTGGGTGTTGCCGATGACGCTCTTGAGGTCGGCGCCCACGGTCGACAGGATCGTGCGGACCACCGGGTACGACTCGGGGTGCACGCTGGACGAGTCGAGCGGGTCGTCGCCGTCGGGGATCCGCAGGAAGCCCGCGCACTGCTCGAACGCCTTCGGGCCGAGCCGCGGCACCTTCTTGATCTCGGAGCGGTTCTTGAACGGGCCGTTCGAGTCGCGGTGGATCACGATGTTCTCGGCCAGCGTGGCGCCGATGCCGGAGACGCGGGTCAGCAGCGGCGCCGAGGCCGTGTTGACGTCGACGCCGACCGCGTTCACACAGTCCTCGACGACCGCGTCGAGCGAGCGGGACAGCTTCACCTCGGACAGATCGTGCTGGTACTGCCCGACGCCGATCGAGCGCGGGTCGATCTTCACGAGCTCGGCCAGCGGGTCCTGGAGGCGGCGGGCGATGGAGACCGCGCCGCGCAGCGACACGTCCATGCCGGGCAGCTCCGACGCCGCGTACGCGGAAGCCGAGTAGACCGACGCGCCGGCCTCGGAGACCATCACCTTGGTCAGCTTGGCCTCGGGGTGCCGCTTGATCAGGTCGGCCGCGAGCTTGTCGGTCTCGCGCGAGGCGGTGCCGTTGCCGATCGCGATCAGGTCGACGTTGTGCTTGCTGGCCAGGGCGGCCAGCCTGTGGATCGACTCGTCCCACTTGTTCTGCGGCACGTGCGGGTAGATCGTGTCGGTGGCGACCACCTTGCCGGTGCCGTCGACCACGGCGACCTTCACGCCCGTACGGAATCCGGGGTCGAGCCCCATCGTCGACCGCGTGCCCGCCGGCGCCGCCAGCAGCAGGTCGCGCAGGTTGGCCGCGAAGACCCGGACGGCCTCGTCCTCGGCCGCCTGCCACAGCCGCACGCGCAGGTCAGCGCCGAGGTGGATGAGGATGCGCGTGCGCCACGCCCAGCGGACCGTGTCGGACATCCACTTGTCGCCCGGGCGGCCCTGGTCGCTGATGCCGAAGCGGGCGGCGATGCGCGGCTCGAAGGTGGACTCGTCCTCCGGCTCGGGCTCCATCGTCAGGTCGAGCACACCCTCCTTCTCACCGCGGAACATCGCGAGGATCCGGTGCGAGGGCAATTTGGCGTACGGCTCGGCGAAGTCGAAGTAGTCGCTGAACTTGGCGCCCTCGGTCTGCTTGCCCTCGGTCACCTTGGCGACCAGGCGGCCGCGGGTCCACATGCGCTCGCGCAGGTCACCGATGAGGTCGGCGTCCTCGGCGAACCGTTCGATCAGGATGGACCGGGCGCCGTCGAGGGCGGCGCTCTCGTCGGCCACACCCTTCTCGGCGTCGACGAAGGCGGCCGCGGTGGCCCGCGGGTCGAGCGACGGGTCGCCGATCAGCTGGTCGGCCAGCGGCTCCAGGCCGGCCTCGCGGGCGATCTGGGCCTTGGTGCGGCGCTTCGGCTTGTACGGCAGGTAGATGTCCTCGAGCCGCGCCTTGGAGTCGGCGGCGAGGATGGCCTGCTCCAGCGCGTCGTCGAGCTTGCCCTGCTGCCGGATCGACTCGAGCACGGCGGCACGGCGCTCCTCCAGCTCCCGCAGGTAGCCCAGCCGCTCCTCGAGCGTGCGCAGCTGCGTGTCGTCGAGGGTGCCGGTCACCTCCTTGCGGTAGCGGGCGATGAACGGCACGGTGGCGCCGCCGTCGAGGAGCTCGACCGCCGCGGTTACCTGGCTCTCGCGGACACCGAGCTCGGAGGCAATGCGCTGATGGATCGCTGTCGTCACGCCGACGATTGTCTCCGATGCCCGGATCGCCTGTCTCGCCACCCCGCACGACGCACCCTCTGTACCGCTCCTGGGGGACATCAACAGCGGCGGAGGAACCGCCACGCGATGGGCAAATCATCCAACACTAGGCCATCGTCATCCAGGCTTGGTGGGAGGTACTAGAGACATCCGTTTCGGCCTTTGGCAGTCTTATCGGCATGACGCTTGTAGTCCGGGCGGTCGCTGCCACCGATCAGGGTCTGGTGCGGTCCAACAACGAGGACGCTGTCTTCGTGGGCAACCGCCTCCTCGTGGTGGCCGACGGCATGGGTGGGCTCCCCGCCGGCGAGTTGGCCAGCGACATCCTCGTGCAGGCCCTCGCCGTCGTCGACGACAGTCCGGACAACGGTGAGCCGTTGCAGGATCTGCTGACCGCCCTGCAGACGGCCAACGGCCGGATCGAGGCCGCGGTCGCCGACGACGACGCCCGCGACGGCATGGGCACGACGGTCACCGCCATCATGCTGTCCGGCGACCGGGTGGCCGCGCTCAACGTCGGCGACTCCCGCTGCTACCTGGTCCGCGACGGCGAGATGCAGCAGATCACCCGCGACGACACGTACGTGCAGGCGCTGGTCGACCAGGGCGTGCTCAGCGCCGAGGACGCCCGCCGCCACCCGCAGCGGGCGCTGGTGACCCAGGCGGTGCAGGGCGGCCCGTTCCGCCCCACCGGCCGCATGATCCCGGTGCAGGCGGGTGACCGTTTCCTGCTGTGCAGCGACGGCCTGAGCGACTACGTCGAGGACGCGGTGATCCGGCAGACCCTGCTCGACAACGCCGACCGCAAGACGGCGGCGGCCGAGCTGGTGCACCGCACGCTGGAGAACGGCGCCCCCGACAACGTCACGGTGATCGTCGCCGACGTCACGCAGGACTGACCTCGGGCAGCTCCTTCAGGCCGCGCACCGGCGAGAAGACGACCCACAGGACGCCGAGCAGGGCGCCCACGGTCGCCACCCACAGGGCCGGTCGTACGCCGATCAGCGTGCCCAGCGCGCCGCCGAGCAGGGCGCCGATCGGCCGGATGCCGTAGTTGACCGTGCGTTCGAGGCCGGAGACGACGGCCAGCATGGTGGGCGGGGTCGCGGCGGTCTGCACGGAGCCGACGGCGATGTCGAGGATCATGACGCCGGCGGCGGCCAGGAACTCGGCCGTGACCAGGGCGGCGAGGGTGAGCGGCCCCTCGGCCCACGGGACCAGGATCAGCGGCGCCGGGAAGAGCACGAAGCCCACGATCACGGCCGGGCCGATGCCGATGCGGCGGCTGAGCGGGCCGGCCAGGGCCGCGCCGAGCAGGCCGCCGATCGAGCCGATGCCGATGATGAGGCCGAGCGTGCCCGGTGCGATGTGCAGCGAGGTGGTCACGTAGAGCACGAACAGGGCCGCGAAGATGTAGTTGAACAGGTTCAGCGTGGTGGCGCCGAGCAGCACGGCCCGCAGCACCGCCGATCGGGCGACAAATCCGACTCCAGCCGTCATACCGGTCTTATCGGCGGGAGCCGAAGCAGTCTCGGAAACCTGGACGCGGCGCAGGAACGCGGCCGACCACAGATAGCTGGCCGCGTCGACCAGGAGGGCGACCGGGGCGGTGAGCCATTGCACCAGGGCGCCGGCGGCCGACGGCCCGACCACGTAGGAGGCGGCCCGGCTGCCGTTGAGCAGCGTGTTGGCGTCGACGTAGTCCTCGCGGCGGACCAGCGAGGCGAAGAGGCTGGCGTGCGCGACCTCGAAGAGCAGCGAGAACGTGCCGACCGCGAAGGCCACGGCGGCCAGCAAGGGCAGGGTGAGGGCATCGGCCCACCACAGCAGGGGTACGGCGAGCAGCAGCACCGCCCGGCTCAGATCGGCCACGATCATGACCTGGCGTTTGATGGGCCGCCGGTCGACCCAGGCCCCGGCCGGCAGCGACAGGAACAGGTTGGGCAGCAGCGCGGCCGCGGTCAGGAAGCCCATCTGGGCCGGCCCGGCCCCGACCACGAGCACGGCCACCAGCGGCACCGCAATGATCGTGATCTGGTCCCCCACGAGCGACACAGTCTGCGCCGACCAGTACCGCCGAAAAGCGGCCTCCCGCAGCAGCCCCCGCGACCCGGCGGCGGCCCGCGCACCCGAGCCCCCACCAGCGGCAGGCTCCGCGCTCGCGACGGTCCCGCCCGCAGCCACCCCGCCCGCAGTCGATTCCCCGCCCGCAGTCGATTCCCCGCCAGAAATCGATTCTCCCCCACAAATCGACTCCCCAGCCGAAGTCGATTCCACGCCCGCAATCGACTTCCCGCCCGCAATCGACTTCCCGGACGGAATCGACTCCCCGCCCGCGATCGACTCCCCGCCCGCAAGCGACTCCCCGCCCGCGATCGACTGCCCGCCCGCGAGCGACTCCCCGCCCGCGATCGACTCCCCGCCCGCAAGCGACTCCCCGCCCGCGATCGACTCCCCGCCCGCAAGCGACTCCCCGCCCGCGATCGACTGCCCGGCCGCGATCGACTGCCCGCCCGCAATCGATTTCCTGGCCGGAATCGACTCTCCGGCCAGAATCGACTCTCCGGCCGGAATCGACTTTCCAGCTGGAATCGACTTCTCGGTCGCCGTCATGAGTTCGGCGCTGTTTCGCGCGGGACGGCCATCTGGATCAGCTGGATGAGCCGGGAGCCGGGCGGGCGCGCCGACGGGTCGGCCGAGCGGTCGGCGAAGCGCTCGAACAGCGCCTCCATCTGCTCGGTGAGCTCGCGCAGCTCGTCCGCCGTGACGTGGACCAGGGCGTCGCCGAAGCCGGCCGCGGCGCGCCACTCGGCCGGCTCGTCGCCGCGGATGGCCAGGTAGCTCTGTGCCTGCTGGATGTACGACCCGAGCAGCACGCTGTTGAGCTGGTCGGCCGCCGCCCGCATGTCCGGGTCGTCGGAGTCGTCGTCCCAGGACGTCTCGGGCGCGGTGGCCCGCCAGGGCCGCTCCCGCCCGTCGGCGCCCGGCACCCGCTCGGCGAAGCCGTATTTGGCCAGCTGGCGCAGGTGGAACGAGCAGTTCGGCACGTTGTCGCCGAGCGCGGCGGCGGCCTGGGTGGCCGTCTTGGGCCCCTCGGACCGGAGCAGGCCGATGAGTTTGAGGCGCAGCGGATGCGCGTACGCCCGAAGGCTCTTGGGATCGTCGAGCTTCACATCCTAGAGAATGCTTTATAAAGCTTTCTCTAGCAACCCCTCAGGGTTGTGGATCAGGGTCGCCCCAGGGGACTTCCGGATGTCCGCCCGACGAGAAAAGGCCGACGATGGATACATCGACGACCTCTTCGAGGGGAATGTGAGAGATCAATGAACGCCGTGCACGACAGCCTGTCCCGTCAGGGCCTCACCCGTCCGCGGGAGGGCCGGATCCTTGGCGGCGTGTGCGCCGGACTCGCCCGCCGCTTCGGCATCGACGCCTGGCTGGCCCGCCTGCTCTTCGTGGTGGTCCTGCTGGCCATCCCGGGCAGCCAGATCCTCGTCTACCCGATCCTGTGGATCGTGATGCCGTCCGAGAAACCCGCCTATGCGACGCCGTATCCCCCGGCTGCCTGACAACAGCACGAGGGCGACGGCGAACGGCACCACGCCGGCGCCGGCTACGAGATCACTCAGCCACCGCTGCACCGCACCGGCGGCGTTGATCACGGGATCGGTGCCGGCCAGCCGGAGGTTTCCGGCCAGCCGCAGCTCGTACCAGCCGTAATAGGCCACGTAGAGACCAGAGACGATCAGGATCGCGCCGCCGAGCCGGGGCACCACGCCCAGCAGGCGGCGCGTCCGCGTGATCAGCCCGGTGCGCGCCAGCGCCACGGCCACCGCGGTCACCGAGACGATCAAACCCATTCCCAGGCCGTACGCCAGGAAGAGCAGCACACCCTCAGCGAGCGAGCCGGCCCGCAGGCTCGAGACGACCAGCGCCAGGAACGGACCGACCGCGCAGCCGAGCGACGCCACGGCGTACGCCATGCCGAACACGAGGGTCGAGCCCACCGATCCGGACAGAAGTGGCGACCGGACCCGCGGTGCGGGCAGGGAGCGGCCGGCGAGCAGCCATCCGCCGACAACAGCCAGGGCCAGGCCCAGAACCACGGTCAGCCAGGGCAGGTGCGGCAGCAGCACACCGGCGACCGGGGCCAGCACCAGGCCGAACGCGCCGAAGACGAGAACGTAGCCCGCGGTCAGGGCCGCGCTGCACATCAGGGCCCGGCGGACCGGCCGCTCGGCGCCGGTCGCGATCAGCACCGAGAGGTACGCCGGCAGCAGCGCGAAGCCGCACGGGTTGACCGCGCCGAGCATTCCCGCGGTCAGCGCCAGCAGCATCGCTCACACCGCCAGGGACTTGACCTCGGCGGTCAGCTGGAGATCATCCATGTAGCCGGTCTTGCGGACCTTGCCGTTCTGGTCCAGTACGACGTACAAACTCTGCTGGTTGATCTTGAATTTCTTCCAGATCGCGCCGGCCTGGTCGTCGAGGTGCGGGACCGTGTGCAGCTCGAAGTCGTCGACGAACTCGCGCATGGCCTTGTTGTCGCCCATGCCCGCGACGCCCAGGAAGTTGATCTTCCCGCGGTACTGCTCCTCGAGATCGCGGACGCTCTGCGCCTCGCTCGCGCAGGTGGCGCACCAGGGCGCCCAGAACCACAGGATCGTGGGCAGACCGGCCAGCAGGCTCCCGTCGTACGGCTTGCCCTCGATGGTCTTTCCCGAGAAGGAGAGCGTGGCCGGAATCGCCTTGGCGTCGGCGTCCGGCGGATCCCAGGCCGCCGTCGTCTCCTCGTGCGCGCCGCACCCGGTGGCGAGCAGGGCCGAAGCCGCCGCCAGCAGCACGGCGCGCCGCCTCACTTCGTCGCCTCGGTCAGCCGCAGGGCCAGCGCCGGGCAGACGTTTACCGCCTTGCGGGCGCCCGTCTCCAGCCACGGCGGCAGCGGGGTCTGCGGGAAGGCCGGGAAGCCGTTCGAGTCGAGCCGGATGATCTCGGGCGCGACCGCCGAGCAGAGGCCGTGACCGTCGCAGCGCGACCAGTCGACGGCCAGCTTCCGGGCACCCTGCTCGGCCGTGTACGGCAGCGGCAGGATGCCGCGGACCTGCTTGCCGCAACCCTCACCGTTGGTGTGGGCCTCGACGTCCTTGGCGAAGACCTCCAGCGCCGACAGTGCGAACCGGGCCGTGCCGTCCGGGTGGCTGCACGCGCCTCGGCCCTTGACCACACCGGCCGCCTGGCGCACGTTCTCGACCGCGTTGCCGCCGAGCGAGACCAGCGTGACCGCGCGGGCCAGGTCGGGCAGGCCCAGCCGGCACGGGCCGCACTGACCGGCCGACTCGCCGGCCAGATATTGCACGACCTGCGAGACCTCGCCCAGCGGGCAGGTCTTGGAGCCGATCGGGATGAGCATGCCCGCGCCGAGCGTGCCGCCGACGCCGGCGAAGCCCTTCCGCGAGATCGTCACCGTCTTCGCGGCCTCGGCGGTGATCCACTTGCCGTGGTAGCCGCCGACCAGCAGGCCCGGGCCGATGTCGGCGCCGCACATGTTCAGCACGTCCATCAGCGGGGTGCCGGTGGGCGCCTCGACCACGGCCGGGGCCGACGACGCGCCGCCGACGGTCAGCATGACCGTGCCCGGCTCCTCCGGGATGCCGACCGCGTTGTACTCCCACGGCCCGAGCCGGGCCGCGATCGCCAGCTGCGAGTACGTCTCGGCGTTGGAGAGCAGGGTGGGCAGGCCCATCACGCCGTTGTCGCTGGAGCGGACCTTGCGGCCGGGCGGGATGTGCGCCTCGCCGTTGATGCCGCGGACCAGCGCGCCGCCCTCACCCGAGATGAAGCGGTGCGGCACGGTGACGATCCGGGTCGGGCACGGCATGCGCCGCTCGGCCAGGGCGGCGGTGAGCGACTCCTGCCCGATGCCGTCGTCGGCGATGCCGATGACGATCTCCTCGGCGTCCAGCGCGGCGGCGGCCAGGGCGGCGCCGTCCAGGATCAGGTGCGGGCCGCGGGTCAGGATCGCCTTGTCCTTCCAGGACGGCGGCTCACCCTCGGTCGCGTTGACCACGATCACCGGTGGCAGTTCCTGCCGCCGGCAGGAGTCGAGCACCGCGCGGACCTTGCGGGCGAACGGGAAACCCGCGCCGCCGCGACCGCGCAGCTCGATCCGGTCGGCCAGCCCGATCAGCTCGCCCGAGGACAGCGCGGCGAAGCCGCCGTGCACCTCCTGGTGGGCGAGCAGGTCGAGACGACCGTACTCGTCGAAACCCGCGGTGATCCGCGGCGTGCCGATCGAGGTGACCGGCGGAACCTGCGACGCGCTCAATTCGCTTCCCCTCGCAGCTGCGACCAGTACGCGTCGTCAGCCACATCGTCGTCCGCCCGGCCGCGGCCGTCGCGGCGGGCCCCCCGGCCCGCCTGGACGCGTACGGGTTCCTGCTCATCGCGCTCGCCGCGCCGGGTGCGCCGGGACGCCATGTCGACCAGGGTCGGCGTCTCGTCGTCGCCGGCGAACTCGACGAAGCCGCTGCGGCTGTGCCGGCCGGAGTCGGCCCGGTCGACATCGGCGCCCCGCCCCCGGGACCGGCGGGCGGGCGGCTCCTCGTCGGCGTACCGGCCACGCTGCCGGGGCACGTCGTCGTAGTCACGGTCGTCATCGATGCGGCCGCCGGACAGCGGCATGTCGCCCTGGCGCCGGGAGCGGCGCGGCGGGGGCATGTCGTCCTCGTCGGCGTAGCGGCCGCGCTGCCGGGGCGCCGGCGGCTCGTCGTAGTAGCCGCGGTCGTCCCTTTCGGCCCGCCGCATGCGGGTGCCGGTGTCCTCGAGATCATCGCGGCGCATGCGCGTGCCGGTGTCCTCGTAGTCCGCGCGCCGCATCCGGGTGCCGGTGTCCTCGTAGTCGGGGCGGCGCATCCGGGTGCCGGTGTCCTCCATGCGCATCCGGGTGCCGGTGTCCTCGGCCGCGTAGCGGCGGCCGAGCGGCTCGTCGTACTCGATGTCGTCCTCGACCCGGCGCCGTCCCCGCGGCATCTCGTCCTCGAAGTCCGGGCGGGCCATCATCCCGGTCGGCTCGTCGAAGCGGGCGGCCGGGACCACCAGGTCCTCCACCGGCGGCGCGGGCGGCGGCGTGACCGGGCGGAACGTGTCGACCACGGCGACCGGGCCCAGCGTCTGCGGCTCCGGCTCGGGCGCCCGCTCGCGGCGGCCCGGCCGCTTCATGGCCGGGGAGCTCGTCGGCACCAGCGTGCCGACCGGCTTCAGGCCGCCGGCGCCGGCCTGCGAGGCGAAGTCCTTGTTGCGGTTGAGGCTGACCGACAGGCGCACGGCCAGGCCGATGAGCACGCCGAGGATGCAGACGATGTAGCTGACGACGACCCAGGTGGCCGCCGGGCGGCCGGCCGAGAGGCCGTGCGTCAGGGCGATCGGCCACATCAGGTAGGAGATCGCGTGGATCGCGCGCCACATCCACGGCTTGCCGTGGCCGACGAAGCGCGACCGGGCGATGCCGGTCCACATCACCAGCACCATGATCCAGCCGGAGATGGTGCCGAGGCCGACGTAGAGCTTGTTGCCCGCCGCCATGAACGGGATGAAGGCGTCGATGATGCTGATGTGCGACTCGACGACCTTGGTCCAGACGTGGACGAAGAGAGCGGTCACGGCGATCACGCCGGTGGTGCGGTGGGCCGATTGCAGCAGCACCCGTTGCCGGATCGAGAGCACCAGCCGGTCGGTGGCGACCAGGCCGACCATGATCGTGATGGACAGCGACACCAGCGCCACCACGCCCATGTAGAACTCGGCGTAGATGAAGAAGTAGTAGTAGCCGACGCGCCCCGGCGCGGTCATCATCGCGACCGCCCAGATCGCCGCGAGCACGCTCACGGTGAGTATGAGAACCGCGCCCCGGGAGGCGGGTTTCGTACCGGTAGCTCCGACATCGACGGCCACACGATTGGCGGATCGCTCTTTGTTCTTCGTCTTGGCCATTGACTCCTCGTTCTCCGCAGCGGTCACGTCCCGTGGGCGGTGGGACGCCGGCACCCGTGGGGAGTGCCCCGTGCTCTTGGTCTCGGGCAGCGGCCGGTGTCGCGCCGGTCCCTGCCCATCCCCCATCTACGTGCGGGGCGCGGGTTCGGATGAACACTGGGCGGCGATTTTGTCGGCTACTTTGCAGTCACATCTGGCAAAGTGGCGTTGAGCTGGGAAGACACGCCGAAGCAACGAAGACCTAAGAAAAATTTAAGTTATCCGTACGGAGTGACCCGGCCCACCCGGTGAACCTTTCGGCCCCCTCCTGCGAACCCTCCTACGCGCGGGGCGTATCGACGCCCGTGCGGAAGGAGATGATCGGCATGCGACACCTGGCGGCATCCGGCGCCGTCGCGCTGGTCGCGATCGGCTTTTTCGCCACGCCGGCGCGCGCCGACGTGGACGGCTTCTCGGTGAAGCTCGACCAGGCGCCCGCGACGTTCACCATCGGCAAGGCGGCGAAGACGCTGACGGCCGTGGTCTCGACCGAACGGGAGAGCCGGCGCTGCCTCAAGGTGCGGTGGGCACTCACCGTCGAGACGAAGGGCGTCAGCCTCGACCAGATCCGGGTCGGCCGGGTCGAGAACAACCAGGATTTCGGCGTACGGGCGCAGATCGAGAACGACGCGGCGCAGATCGTCGACGAGCGTCTCGACCCGGGCCAGCTGTGCCGCGACCGCACGGTGACCGGTCAGTGGACCGTCGCCTTCACCGGCCCCGACGACGGCGAGGTCACGTTCACGGCCCGTGCGCTGGACGCGACCGGCCGGGTGCTGAGCACGACCGGGTCGTCGGCGCAGGTCGTCACCCCGGTGGCCGCCTCCGCGTCACCGTCCGCTTCGCCGTCCCCGTCACCCTCGCCGACCGAACAGGCTCCGGTCGCCGGCGAGGACGAGGCCGTCGTCACAGAGGACCCCGAACCGTCGGCGGCCGCGCTGGTGCCGGCGTCGAGCAGCACGAGCGTGCTCGGCATCGGGCTCATCATCGGCGCGCTGATGGTCTTCCTCGGCGTCGGCATGCTGTTGCGGCTGCGCGCCCGCAACCGCCGCAACGCGGTCCTGGCGGCCGAACTGCCGACGGGTTTCTACACGGCGCCACGTCGACGATAGTTACGGATCGTGTCGCTGATCCGGCTGACCGTAGCGGCCAGGTGGGCTTACGTTCGCATCTATTCCTGATGCAAGGGGGCATCGCCATGACCGATCGCTTCGATCCCAACATCCCACCCGCCGGGCCGACCGACCCCGCCATCGAGGGCGAGTTCCTCGGCATCGTCGGCATCACCGAGAGGCCCACGCTCGGCAAGTCCAACCTCGTCGTCAACCGCGCGAAGCCGTTCGACATCGAGGTCCGCTGGCGCGTCTTCGGCAACCTCGTGCCGCTGTGGCTGACGGCGCTGTCCGTCCGAACGAAGGACTGGGTCGTCACGGCCTTCGCCGAGTCGCAGGGTCCCGGCGACGAGGTCTCCCTGGGCGAGGTGCGCGTGCCGGTGCGCGGCCCGCTGTTCACCCAGGACGAGAGGTACAAGGCCAAGCTGACCGTACCCGCGTTCACGCTGCCCGAGGGCGACCCGGGCAACACGATCCAGGCCGGCGTCTACAAGATCGTCGTCACGACGTTCCTCGACTCCGATCTGGGCCCGGTCGGCTACGACATGATGGGCTACGCCGAGGGTCCCATCATCAAGGTGGAGGACCCCGAGTAGGAGCCGGGCCGGCTGCCTGGACAACGGCGTCCGGGCGGCCGGTCTTCCCACGCCTTACGAGACGTCGACGCCCTCGATGCTGATGCCACCGAGCGAGCCGACGTGCCGCGCGGAGAAGTCGCCGCGGTCGATGACCGTCAGGCGGGGCCGGGACTTGCCGACCACCACGCGGCGGCCGCACGAGTCGTCGGAGCAGACGAAGAGCACCTCGTTGGCGTTCTCCGCCTCGCAGATCATCTCGTGAAATGACATGTCGACCTCATCTCTGGCCGGGATGCTGGAGTACCCCCCGGCGGATCGGCTTACACCAATCGTCCTCCTTCCCATCGCCTTCTCCTTCTTCTCCTCGGAGCACACCGTGGACGAAACCTCGCGCATGACCCCGGCGGCGCGCGCCGCCCTGGTCGCGCTCTCCCAGGGCAGCTGCGACTTCCCCGGCTGCCGCACACCCGTGATGGTCTTCCTGGGCACCGAGCCCGAGGTCAACGTCGAGCCGGTCCGCATCCGCGGCGCCGACCCGGACGGCCCCCGCTACACACCCGGCTCGGACCCTTCGTCGTACGACTCCTTCGACAACCTGCTGCTGTTGTGCGTCCCGCACCGCAAGACGATCGACCACGACGAGAAGTCCCACCCGGTCGAGCTGCTCCAGTCGTGGAAACCTTCGGGCCCGCTGTCGTCGCTGCAGGGCTTGACCGAGCAGCGCCTGGACGCCCTGCTGACCACGGCCTTCAGCACCGCCCACGACCAGATCGACGAGGCACTGACCGCTTTCGAGAAATCCGACCCGGCCGCCGCGCAACTCCTCCGCGAACTGACCGACACCTTGCACGACCAGCGCGCCCGCTACGGCGCCGACCCCCGCCTGACCACGGCCTTGACCACCATCAACGACCGCCTGGACACCTTGCTGGCCGGCACCCCACCACCCCGCCCACCGCGCGTGAACATCGGCTGGCGCTCCTGAACCGCCTTCGAACCGCGGCACCACGCCCGAACCCCCGGCCGGCGCTCCTGAAGCCACCTTTGAACCGCGGCGCCCCGCCCGAGCGCCGGCCGGGACTCCCCGAGCTAGCGCACCCCCTGCGTGGCGCCTGGTCGCGGGCCTCTTCGCTGGTCTGCCGGCCAACTGCCACGCGCCTGTGCGACCTCGGCCCGAAGCTCTAGACCTGTTGGACCACGGTCCGGGGGCGCGCTTCCCGAACGTCGGCCGGCGCTTTCAGAACTGTTGGACCACGGTCTGGCGGCGGGCTTCCTGGACGTCGGCCATCAGCTCGTCCCAGACCGGGTCGGCGCGCAGCGGGGCGACGCCGGCCGGCCCACCGACGCGCGAGTGCGAATACTCCCACCAGGCCGCGACCCGCACCGGCCACAGGCCGACCGCGACCGCCCCGGCGATGAAGCAGCGGTGGGCGAGCAGGGTCGCGGCCAGGGTCTCGGGGTCGAGGTCGAGCGTCTGGTCGTCGACCGCCTTGCCCAGGGCCCGCACATCGCGGTGCATCTCCGAGTAGGCGATCAGCCCCGGCATCGCGGGCAGGCGCCGGTGAGCGCCCGGCTCGACCAGATCGTCGGCATACGCCGGATTGAAGACCACATCGTCCACGGTCACGATCAACGGCAGCGACTTGCGCCCCCGGCGGATGTCGAGCTGCACCGCCGGCGCCTTGGTCGGCACGAAGACGGATTGCGCGTCGAGCACGTCGTCCGGATCGAGCTCAGCCGTGTCGCCGAGGGCCGGAATGTGCACGGTGAGAAGACCGCGGCGGACGGCGACTTCGGCGTTCGGGACCTCGCCCAGCGCCTCGACGATCTCGAAAACCTGCACGCACCGTTTATACGCCATGGGTGCCATGACCAGGCCAACCGCCCGGTGTTAACACATCATTTCTGATCTATAACTTGGACGTTGCGGTGGGAGCGCTCCCATGCCATGCTGTCGGGACAGCCGGGGAGCGATGCCCCTCGATGCCTCTCCCGGCCATCCCCGCCACCGCATGTCTCGAGGAGCCACCACATGAGACCTGTCCTCACCCGCGGCCTGACCGCGGCTGCCGCAGCAACGCTCGTCTCCGGTCTCGGCGTCGCCGTCGCGACCAGTGCGAGCGCGGCCGCCGGCTGCCGGGTCGACTACACCGCCAACAGTTGGAGCACGGGGTTCACCGGCGCGGTGACCGTGACCAACCTCGGCGACCCGATCTCCGGCGGCTGGCGTGTCACCTGGGCCTTCCCGGGCAACCAGCAGATCACCCAGGGCTGGAGCGCGACCATCTCGCAGTCCGGGCAGAACGTCACGGCGACCAACCCCTCCTGGTCGACCACGATCGGCACCAACGCGAGCGTCAACTTCGGGTTCAACGCCAATTACTCGGGCACCAACACCAACCCGGCGAGCTTCTCGCTCAACGGCACGGCTTGCACGGGCGGCACGACCCCGACCTCGCCGCCGCCCACGACCACCCCGCCTCCGACGACACCTCCGCCGACCACACCGCCCCCGACGACCACCCCGCCGCCGAACGGCAGCAAGGTCGACAACCCGTACGCCGGGGCCAAGGGTTACGTGAACCCGGAGTGGAAGGCCAAGGCCGAGGCCGAGCCCGGCGGCAGCCGCGTCTCGAACAACCCGACCGCGGTCTGGCTCGACCGGATCGCCGCGATCGAGGGCACCGACGACAGCAGCTCCAACGGCTCGATGGGCGTGCGTGACCACCTCGACGCCGCTGTCGCGCAGGGCGCCGGTTACATCCAGTTCGTCATCTACAACCTCCCCGGCCGCGACTGCGCCGCTCTCGCCTCCAACGGCGAGCTCGGCCCGAACGACCTGCCGCGCTACAAGGCCGAGTACATCGACCCGATCGCCGCGATCCAGGCCGACGCGAAGTACAAGAACCTCCGCATCATCAACATCGTCGAGATCGACTCCCTGCCGAACCTGGTGACCAACACGTCCGGCCAGGCCGGCGGCACCGCGATGTGCGACACGATGAAGGCCAACGGCGGCTACGTCCAGGGCATCGGATACGCCCTGAACAAGCTCGGCGCTCTCAGCAACACCTACAACTACGTCGACGCCGCCCACCACGGCTGGATCGGCTGGGACTCCAACTTCGGCCCCACCGCCGACATCATGCTCCAGGCCGCCCAGGCCTCGGGCAGCGTCAACAACGTGACCGGCTTCATCACCAACACGGCCAACTACTCGGCCCTGCGTGAGCCGTTCGTGCAGCCCACCACCTCGGTCAACGGCCAGAGCGTCCGCCAGTCCAAGTGGGTCGACTGGAACCAGTACACCGACGAGCTGTCCTTCGCACAGGCCTTCCGCACGAAGCTGGTCTCGATCGGCTTCAACTCCAACATCGGCATGCTGATCGACACCTCCCGCAACGGCTGGGGCGGCTCGCAGCGGCCCACCGCGGCCAGCACCTCCACCAACGTCGACACCTTCGTCAACGAGTCCCGCATCGACCGTCGGATCCACGCCGGCAACTGGTGCAACCAGTCCGGCGCCGGCCTCGGCGAGCGCCCGACCGCGGCCCCGGCCACCGGCATCGACGCCTACGTCTGGGTCAAGCCCCCGGGCGAGTCGGACGGCTCGAGTTCCCTCATCCCGAACGACGAGGGCAAGGGCTTCGACCGGATGTGCGACCCGACCTACACCGGCAACGCCCGCAACGGCAACAGCCTGAGCGGCGCCCTGCCCAACGCCCCCATCTCCGGAGCGTGGTTCTCCGCGCAGTTCCGCGAGCTGATGGCGAACGCCTACCCGGCGCTGTGAGTGACGGGTAACTGAGACCGCCGGGCCCCGCTCTAACCCACGAGGAGCGGGGCCCGGTGTTTTCCACACGCCTGGGCGCCAGAGTCCGATAAGAAAGAACGGTGGAAATCACCAAGGTCGCCTGGACCGTCACCGGCCGCCGCCTCACCGCGGCGGCCGGCTCCGTCGTCGGCGACCGCTACACCGAGAACTACGACGTCCTGCACCTGGACCCCGGCGACCCGCTGGCGGTGGTGGCGGACGGCATGGGCGACGGCCCCGGCAGCACCGTCGCCGGCAACACGGCGGTCGAGGTCTTCGTCCGCTCCCTGGGCGAGCCCGTCCTCGCCCCCGAGCCGGCCGCGCTGCGGGCCGCGGTGACACAGGCCCAGGACGCCGTGCGCAGCGCGGGAAGCAACCTGCCCGAACTGACGGGCAGCACGCTCACGGCTTTCGCGGCCGCTGACAGCCCCGACGCCGACGCCTGGATCGTGCAACTGGGCGACTCCCGCGCCTACCGCCTGCGTGACGGCCTGCTCGACCTGCTCACCATCGACCACACCATCGCCTGGGTGGGCATCCTGAACGGCTGGTTCGCCGCCGACTCCGACGAGGCTGCGGCCGCCCGTTACCGCCTGACCCGGTACGCCGGCCACCCCGACGCCCCCGAGCCCGACCTGCTCAACGTCACCCTGCACCCCGGCGACGTCTACCTGCTCTGCACCGACGGCGTCTCGGACCAGCTGACCTACGAACGCCTGACCCGCATCCTGGCCACCGACGACCCGGCCGCCGCGGTGGCCACCCTCCTCGACGACACCCTCTCCGCGGGCGGCGCCGACAACGCGACAGCGGTCGTGATCCGCGTGGAACGAACTGTCTAGGAATCCCACTTTCCCCTCCTTCTCGCTCGCCAAGCCTCGCAGCCCGCGCCAGGCACGTCGTCAGCCCTCGGGTTGTCAGACCACGGGTGGACGCGCGCCTCGAACGCCTGGACCATGATGGATCCCTCGGCCGCCTCAGCGAGGGAGTTCATCGATGGGCAAGACACTCAGCTACGCCGACGCCGCCCGCCTGCTCGGCGGCGGTGACAGCAAGCTGGTCACGGCCCTCGACAACATCGCCGGCGGCCTGCTGCTGGCCGCCGTGCCCGCCTTCCCCGCGGTGCTCGGCCTGTTCGACGCCAAGGCCGAGTTCGCCCGCCTCGGCCGCGACCTGGTCCGTGGCGCCGCCGAGAAACGCAGCGGCCTGTCCCGCCACAGCCGCACCCAGCGGATCGAGGCGGCCCACTCGATCTTGGTGGTGACCGCCTTCTTCGAGGAGATGGCCGCCGCCGACCTGCCGTTCCGCTTCGCCGACCTCGAGCTGACCCGCGCCGAGCAGGAGTCGCTGGCCGCCGGCAGTCCCGGCTCGGCCGCGGACATTCTCGCTTTCGACACCCTGGCCTGTCCCGTACTCCTCCCCTCGCCCCACGAGCCCGACGACGAGTTCCGCCGCCGGCTCACGGCGTACTACCGGAATCTCTCGATGGCGACGCTCGACTTCGTGCAGGGGCTGGCGGCCGTCTCCCGCCTGCCCGAACGCGCTCAGGAGCGCACGGCCGACGTCCTCGACGAGCTGCCGGTCAAAGCCGTCGAGCGCTACGACGACCTGCGGCGGCGGCTGGCAGCCGACTTCCCCGAGGTCGCGCTCTGGTCGGCCGGGCGTCAGCATGCCGCCACCCACGCCGCGGTCGGCGGGCTCGCCACCGCGATGTCCGGCATGCAGCGCCTGCTGACCGACATCTCCACCGGCCGCCTCCCCGACGACCGCCGCGCCGCCGTCGCCGGCGCCTATCGCGCGGCCCTCGACCGCCCGATCGTCGAGTCGTCCGACGCCCCGCCCGGGCTGCGCATCCCGACGCTCGCCGAGGCCTACGTCCAGCCGCTCTTCCGAGTCGCGCGGGTTCAGCCCGGCACCCCGCCCAGCGACGAGCAGTGGTGGTCGGCCCAGGCCGTGCGCGCCGACATGGACGAGTTCCTCGCCGGCCACCTGACCTCCCCCGAGGCGGTGACCGCCCCGCTGCTGGTCCTGGGCCAGCCCGGCTCCGGCAAGTCGGTGCTGACCAAGGTCATGGCCGCTCGCCTCCCCGCCGCCGATTTCCTGCCCGTCCGCGTCGTCCTGCGCGAGGTACAGGCCGACGCGGAACTGCAGGACCAGATCGAGTACGCCATCAGGTCCGCCACCGGCGAGCGCGTCGAGTGGCCGGCCCTGGTCCGCTCCGGCCCCGACACCCTGCCGGTGGTGATCCTCGACGGCTTCGACGAGCTGCTCCAGGCCACCGGCGTCAGCCAGACCGACTATCTGGTCCGCATCGCGCGCTTTCAGCGGCGCGAGGCCGACCAGGGGCGGCCTCTGGCCGTCCTGGTCACGAGCCGCACCAGCGTGGCCGACCGCGCCCGCGCTCCCGAGGACACGGTCGCACTGCGCTTGGAGCCCTTCGACGACGCCCGGGTGGAATCCTGGCTCCAGGTGTGGAACGCCGCCAACGCCGGCTGGCTGACCACCCGGGGCCTGGCTCCCCTGCCCGCGCCGACGGTCCTGCGCCACCGCGACCTGGCCGGCCAGCCTCTGCTGTTGCTGATGCTGGCTCTGTACGACGCCGACGGCAACGCCCTCCAGCGCCTGACGGGCGACCTGGGCCAGGGCGAGCTGTACGGTCGCCTGCTGCGCAACTTCGCCACCCGCGAGGTCACCAAGCACCGTCCCGACCTCGACGATCGCGGCCTGGCCCGGGCCGTCGACGAGGAGCTGCACCGGCTGGCGGTCGTGGGCCTGGCCATGTTCAACCGCGGCACCCAGTGGATCACCGAGCCCGAGCTGGAGACCGACCTGGCCGCCCTGCTGGTCCCGTCCTCTCCGATGAGCCGCTCCGACATGCGCGCCCCGCTGACCGCCGCCGAGAAAGCACTGGGCCGCTTCTTCTTCATCCATCACTCGCAGGCTTCGCGCGACGGCGCCGACCTGCGCACCTACGAGTTCCTCCACGCCACCTTCGGCGAATATCTGGTCGCCTGGATCGTCTGGCGGGCCCTCCGCGAGATAGCCGCCCGCGAGGCGGTCTCGGAGTTCTCGTTGAGCGCCGCCCCCGCCGACGACGACAGGCTGCACGCGCTGCTGTCCTTCGCCCCGTTGTCCAACCGCTTGCCGATCCTCACCTTCCTGGGCGAGAACACCGCCGCCCTCACCCCGGAACAGCGCGTTCCCCTGGCCGGCCTGGTCATCCGCCTCTTCCGGGCCGCGCATCTCCCCCGCCCCGCCCGCACGTACGGGGTCTACCAGCCACGCCACCAGTCCGTTCCCGCCCGGCACGCCGCCTACGGCGCCAACCTGGTCCTGCTGGCCACCTGTCTGTCGGGCGACCTCACCGCCCGCGAGTTGCTCGGCCCGGTCACCGACCCCGTCGGGGTCTGGCACCAGGAAGTGCTGTTGTGGCGCTCCCAGCTCACCAGCGACGAGTGGTCGGGCATCAGCACAGTCCTCGGCCTGGAACGGACGTGGGAGGGCGAGCAGCGAGGCTTCCGGCTCGGGCTGGCGCGGGAAGAAATCGCCCCGCCGCCGGTCGACCCGGCCTGGACCTACGGGCTGCGCTACACCGACGGCCGGCGGGACGTCTATGCGCAGCACGGGGCCGCGCAGCTCATCCGCAAGGAGTATCTCCAGTGCGGAAACCTGGACGACGTGCTGATGCACACCGTGGAGCCGCTGTTCGACCGCCTCGGCGAGACGGTGAACCTCTACCTGGGATTCCCGAAGACGGGCTATGTCTCCGCCGCCAACCTGCTGATGCGAGTGTGGACCCTTCCGCTGCTCGACGTGACGGAGGACGAGCGGCGGGACGCCTACCTGTGCGGCATGGACGCCGCCGCCCGGCTGACGGCCGACTCCCGGCCGGACTATCTCCGGCTGATCTTCGACCGGCTCGCCACCGACACGCGGGCGACCGTGGCCACGGCCCTGGAGGTCCTGAGCCGGTACGACTCGATGCAGGTGACGCTCGCCGGGCGGGCCGATCCCGCGGCCGTCGCCAACTGCGCCATCGCCTTCCTCATGCGGACGGAAGACGGCGGCGAGGCTGACAGAGCGAGCCTCGCCGCGCTGCTCTCCCCTCTGCTGCCTGACCCCAGCGCCGACGATCCGGAGGTGATCGCCCTGGCCTGGGTGCTCCTGGCCGAGCGCGGGATCACGGTCGCCTGGCGGCGGAACCGTGCCGGCTGGGCCGCGTTCCCCGAGCTGACGGAGCGCTGGCAGCGCGCGATTTCGACGGATCACTCCGCCGTGGTGAGGACGGATCACTCCGCCGAGGTGAGGGAGGTCAGCTGAAGTCGAAAGTGGCGACCACGGGGGCGTGGTCGGACTCGGGGAACTTGGTGTCGGTGGCGAAGGACTGGGACTCGTCGTGGAGGAGTTCGTTGTGGATTTCTGAGCCTCGGTAGTGGGCCAGCATGTTGCGGGTGACCAGCATGTGGTCGAGCATGTCGCCCTTGCCCTGGTGGAAGAGGGTGTAGCGGGAGGACTCGGGGATGGAGGTCTCGATGGGTACCAGGACCCGGCCGGCCAGGGCGCCGTTTCCGGTGTCCTCCACTTGGCCCCGGATGGCCAGGACGGGGACCTCGTCGGGGGTGGCGTTGAAGTCGCCGGCCACCACGATGCGGGCGTCGGGGTTGGCGTCCAGGAGCTGGTCGACCAGGCGGCGGACCTCCAGGGCCTGGGCCATGCGCTTCATGGAGGAGATGAAACTGCCCTCGGCCCAGGAGTCGGCGCTGCGCCAGGTGTAGGCGTCGATGGTCTGGCCGGGGATGTCTGACGGGATCTTGCTTTTGAGGTGGACGTTGATGACGTGGAGGGGGGTGCCGCCGACGTTGAGTTCCACGTGGAGGATGGGGCGCTCGACGTTGATCTCGATGGGGAACTGGTCGGGTGGGTTGGCCGTCAGGCGGCGGTAGGTGGGGGCCTTGACCAGCTCGTTGCGGAGCTGGTGGCGGGCCAGCACCGGCAGGTGGGTGACTACCACCAGGTTGCGCTCGTTGTAGACGCCGTCGTCCTTCGGTTTGGTGCTGACCAGTTCGGCGCCTTCGAGGTTGGTGCCGGTCAGCAGCTCGCGCAGGGCGTGCAGGTCGCGGGGCTGGCCGGGGCGTTCCTGGCCGTGGACCTCTTGGAAGCAGGCGATGTCGGCGCGCAGCCGCTTGATCTGCGGGCGCATGAGGGCGATGCGGGCGGCGAGCGACGGGCTGACGCCGGCCGGGGTCTCGTCGAAGTTCTCCAGGTTGAACGTCGCGATGCGCATGGGCCGAATCTAGGCCTTGAGCTGCGAAAACAGGAGGTGAATGTCCTAGATCCACCAGCATGGAGGCGGGTCGATGCGACCCGCCTCCATGAGCCAGGGTCAGTTGCCGGATTCGTACAGGGAGGTGATCTCAGCGGCCGAGAGGGCGCGGTCGTACAGGTGGACCTGGTCGACGGTGCCGTCCAGGTAGTCGACCGGGTTGCCGCCGTACTTGCCGCGGCCGATCACGGTGTTGCCGGTCGGGGCGGCCTGGGGCAGGCACGCGCTGACCGAGCCGGCGAGCGTGCCGTCGACGTACAACCGCAACTCGCCCTTGACCGTGTCCCTGACGCCGACCAAGTGGTACCACTGGCCCACCGTCGGCTTGAACGACGCCAGCGCGCGGACGCCGGCGAAACTCATCGCGAAACGCTGGTCGGCGCCGGAGTACTGCAGGAAGAAGTCGCTGTTCTGCGGGCCGTCCTGGCTGATCACCGTCTGGAAGGCGCCGTCGGCCTTGTCGAGCCTGACCCAGGCGGCGGCCGAATAGTCGGAGGCCGTGTTCAGCAGCGGCGCGCCGGCGTCGAGGAACTCCGACGAGCCGTTGAGCGCCACACCCTGCCCGTTGTGCCCGTCAACAAATGATCCGGCCGGCGTCAGGCTGCCGTACGAGCCGTCGAGCGGCCAGAAAGCGATCCCGGTCAGACCCGGCGTGCCGGCCGGCGGCTGCGGCACCGAAGCACCCGAGCCGTCGGCGGAGCGGATGATCTTCTGGTTGATGGCCTTGACCTTGCGCAGGTCCATCTTGGTGACCTGCCGGTCGTACGTGAAGAAGCCGTTGAGCTCGCCCTCCACATCCGAAAGCTGCGTGTAGATGGCCGCGCTGATGCCGCAGTACTGCGCCGAAGTGAGCACTTCCTCCTGATTACCGACGTACTTGGCGGTCAGGGTTGCCGAGTCGGGCTCCATCTCGTACGCCTGGCCGTCGCCGAACCACATGTGGTTGGACGTCTTGAGGCCGTAGCCGCCGTGCTCGCCGTCGATCGACACACGGGTCTCCGACGGCGCCGGGGAGGCCGGGCCGAGGTACTGGTGGAAGTCGATCACGTCGCCGCGGCCGGAGTCGCCCTTCGAGTTGCAGCAGTTCACGCCGCTGTGCGCGTTGACCAGGCGGGACGGGTCCTGAGCCTTGACCGAGTCGGCGATGCGGCCGGTGGCGGCCCGGTCCCACTCGCCCCAGCCCTCGTTGAACGGCACCCAGGCCACGATCGACGTCCACGACGAATGCTCGCGGACCATCTCGTGCAGCTCCGCCTCGAACTGGTCGCGCCACTCGGGCGGGATCGGGCCCGTGTTCGACGACGGCATGTCCTGCCAGACCAGCAGGCCCAGCTTGTCGGCCCAGTAGTACCAGCGGTCCGGCTCGACCTTGATGTGCTTGCGGACCGCGTTGAAGCCCATCGCCTTGTCCTGCTGGAGGTCCCACTTCAGGGCGGCGTCGGTCGGCGCGGTGTGCAGGCCGTCCGGCCAGAAACCCTGGTCGAGGTTGGCCATGTTGAACAGGATCTTGCCGTTGACGGTGATCCGGAGCTTGCCGTCGGCACCCTTGGCGGTGCCGACCGTGCGCAGGCCGAAGTACGAGCCGACCGTGTCGACCGTGCGGCCGTTGTCGAGCAGGGTGACCGTCAAGTCGTACAGGAAAGGATTGTCGGGGGTCCAGAGTTTTGGTTTGGTGATCGGCAGGGTCAGCTCGCTGCCGGCGGCGCCCGTCGCCGTGCCGACGACGCGCGAGCCGTCACGCGCCACCGCCTTGACGGTCAAGCCGCTCCCGGTGGCGTTCACCTTGAGGCGCAAAGCCGACAAAGATGGCGTCGAGACCAACTCGGTGATGTTCGCGGTGGGCACCGGCTCCATCCAGACCGTGCGCCAGATGCCGGAACTGCCCTGGTAGAAGATGCCGCGGTCGCCGGTTCGGCGCTGCTTGCCGATCGGCTGGCCGGTGGCGTCGGTGAGATCCTCGGCCCAGACGATCAACTCCTGCGGGCCGGTGCCGATCAGCGCGTCGGTGACGTCGGCGTCGAAGCCGTCGTAGCCGCCCCGGTGCGTGGCGACCTGCGTGCCGTTCACATAGACCTTCGCGTCGTAGTCGACGGCCCCGAAATTCAGGCGCAGGCGGTTGCCCTGCCCGACCTTCCAGTTCGCCGGCACGGTGAAGGTCCGGCGGTACCACATGCGGTCTTCGTGCCTCTGAATGCCACTAAGGGCAGATTCGATGGGGTACGGCACCAGAACGCGCTCGCCGAGGCTCTGCCCCGCGGGCACGGCCTGGCCGACGTCCGCCTTGGCGAACTCCCACACGCCGTTGAGGTTCTGCCACTTGTCGCGGGTGAGCTGCGGCCGGGGATATTCGGGCAGGGCGTTGGTGGGCCCGACCTTGCTGGTCCAGGGGGTGGCCAGGGGCGGGATGCCGGGATGCCAGGTGGGG
This sequence comes from Paractinoplanes atraurantiacus, assembly GCF_900215205.1. GTDB lineage: Bacteria > Actinomycetota > Actinomycetes > Mycobacteriales > Micromonosporaceae > Actinoplanes > Actinoplanes atraurantiacus. Next base: position 2,514 of record NZ_OBDY01000049.1, on the reverse strand, counting down.
GCGGCACTGGCGGGGGCGGCCAGGCCGAGAGAGGCGGTGATGAGGAGGGCGGCTAGCAGGGCATGTCTTCTCACGCGCGATGATCCCTTCGGTCGCTCGTGTTACGCCATGAGCCAACACATTTCAACAATGTTTCACAGGTAGCGTCAAGGACTCATGAGCGTCGATGTTTGCCCGAAGAGGCAGGAACCGAGGTGCACCCGGCTCGCACTCCCCCGGCCTATCAAGCCCCGCCCTTTGGTGCCGACTCATAAGGGCATGAGCGTGAGCAGCGAAATCCGGCCTCTGGGGCCGGAGCCCGTCGACGAGCCGCAAGAGGCGCTGCTCGCTGCCCTGGTCGCGTTCATGACCAAGGACACCCCGTCGGTGCAGCACGTCCTCGACCTGACCAGAACCCACCTCGAGCGGGCGGCCGGCCTGACCGCGGCCACGGTCTTCGAACTCGACTCCGAGACCGGTCTGCTCTTCCCGACCGCGCAGCTCGGCGAGCCCGGCAAGCGCGACACCCTCACGGCGGGCAAGGTCTTCCGCCTCGCCGCCGGCGCCGCCCCCAAGGTCACCGGAGAGCAGATGCCGATCCGGCTGCGCATCGGCGGGCAGACCGTCGGCGTGCTGCTGCTGACCGGAAGCAACCTGGACGAGCTGCGCCCCGACGTGCTCGCCGTGCTCGCGCTGCACTTCGCCACCACCCTGCAGGGCCTGGCCGCCGAGAAGCAGCGGCAGTGGGTCTCGCACAACACCGCCATCATCCGCCGCCTGTTCGAAGAGGGCATGGCCGCGACCAGCGTCGAGGCGGCCGGCCGCATCCTGGCCGGCGCCGCCGCCGACGGCTTCCGCACCGAGCACGCCGCCGTCTTCCTGATCGACGCGGCGGGCAAGATCGATTACGTGCACGGGGTCAACCTGCCCGGCGACGACAGCGCCCTCGCCACCGTGCTCGGCCAGGCGATCGCGCAGACCCCGATCTGGCAGGCGATCAAGGACGGCAAGGTCTCCCTGGTCAACGACGCCGCCACGGCGAACGTGCTGCCGAACGGCCCGGTGCGCTCGATGGGCATGAAGTCGTACATCGCCATGCCGTTGATGTCGACCGGCGGACCCGTCGGCATGATCCTGTGCGGCGACTCCTCGGCCCCACGGGAATGGACCTTCCGCGACCGCATCTTCGCCGAGCAGCTGTCGGTCGAGGGCACCCTCATCGTCGACAGCGCCGGTATGCGCCAGGCGGCCCAGGCGCACGTCGCGCAACTGAGCCACCAGGCGTTCCACGACTCCCTGACCGGCCTGCCGAACCGCAGCTACCTGATCGACCGCGCCGAGCGGGTGGTCACCGACGCGGCGTCGCACGGCGGCCAGGTGGCGCTGATGGTGCTCGACCTGAACGGCTTCAAGCAGGTCAACGACACCGAAGGCCACCAGGCCGGCGACGTGCTCCTCCAGCAGGTGGCCAAGCGCCTGCTGGGCGCGGTCCGCGACGACGACGTGGTCTCCCGGCTGGGCGGGGACGAGTTCGCGATCCTGCTGACCCGCGACCCCGACGACACGGTGGCGGCGGCGGTGGCCGACCGCATCTGCGACCGCCTCCGCGAGCCCTTCACCATCGAAGGCCAGCAGGTGACAGTGGGCGGCAGCGTGGGATATGCGCTGTTCCCCGAGGACGCGACGGATTACGAGGCCCTGATGAAGGGCGCCGACGCGGCGATGTACGAGGCCAAACGAGACACCAAGAAGTACGGCGGCGGCAAGCGCCGGGCACGCCCGCAGGTCAGCTGAAGATGCCGGCCACCGAGACGCCGACGATGGCGCCGGCGGCCAGGAAGCCGAAGCCGAACCGGCGGGTCTCGGGAAGCCAGGCGGAAGCGCCGACGAGCAGATAGAGCGGGACCCAACCCCAATAGGGGGCGGAAAGGCCGGCCAGGGACGGGAAAGCGGTCATCGGGCCGAGCGAGCACAGGCACGGGCCGCCGCAGCCGAGCGCGATGCCGGCCAGCAGGCCGGCGAGGAGGCCGCGGTCGATCACTTCGGCGGGAACGCGGGGCGAGGCGACGGTGAGGGTCGGGTCGGCGTCGCCGGGCAGGTGGGCCAGGGTGATGACGTAGCCGGCGGGGTCGTGGACGACGAGGACGCGGCCGTCGGGGCCGGGGCCGTCCTCGACGCGGCAGCCGGACTCCTCCCAGAAGTGGCGGATCTCGTCGAAGATGGTGCCGGCGGTGTCGCCGAGGTCGGGCAGGTGGCCGCCGCGGAGGATGCGGGCGCCGGGGCCGGGTGGCGGGCGCAGAAAGGCGGCCGGGACCGGGACCAGGCGCAGGCCGGCGTGGGCGTGCAGGGTGGCTTCGAGGCGCTGTTCGACGCCGCGGGTGGCCGCCGCCCGGCTGAGTCCCTTCACCCCGCCGACGATGCCAGCCTTTCGCCCGAAATTTCGTGAAATGCGCCCGGAGTGCAGCGCCCCGCGCGGGCTGGGCGGGGTGACGCGGGCTGGGCGGGGTGACGCGGGCTGGGCGGGGCGGCGCGGGC
>NZ_OBDY01000050.1 GCF_900215205.1 Paractinoplanes atraurantiacus | reverse complement strand
GGACGTGCACGTCGTTCTGGACAATGCGTCCACCCACAAAACCCCGGCGATCAAACGCTGGCTGGCCGCCCACCCACGCTTCGTTTTGCACTTCACCCCGACGAGCTCTTCCTGGCTCAACCTGGTCGAACGCTGGTTCGGCGAACTAACCACCAAAAAGCTGCAGCGCGGCACCCACCGCTCGGTGCGCGAACTCAACAAAGACATCCGCGCCTGGATCGAGACCTGGAACGACGACCCCCGGCCCTACGTCTGGACCAAGACCGCCGACCAGATCCTCGAATCCATCAAGCGATACTGCACACGCATTAACGACTCACGACACTAGGTGGACGGCACGCTGGGAGCGGTCGGCGCCGGCCTGGACGGGCTGGCCCTGGTGTCGGATCCGGTGGGCGCGCTGTTGCAGTACGGCATCGCGTGGCTGATCGAACACGTCAAGCCGCTCTCGGAGGCCCTCGACTGGCTGGCCGGCAACCCGGGCGCCATCGCCGGTCACGCGCAGACCTGGCGCAACGTGGCCGAAAGTCTGCGCACCGAGTCGGACGAGCTGACCCGGGCGGCGCGGTTCGACCTGAGCGAATGGCAGGGTGCCGCTTCCGACGCGTACAGCAAATGGGTTGAGCAGCGCGACCAGTCGCTCCAAGCGCTGGCCAGGGCCTCCGACACGATGGCGCTGATCACCGAGGGCGCCGGGCTGCTGATCGCCACGGTGCGGATGATGGTGCGGGACGCGGTCGCCACGGTCGTTTCCAGGCTGATTGTGTACGCCGGTGAGCTGCTGGCGTCGCTCGGCACAGCCACGCCGCTGGTGGTCGAGCAGGTGACCACGTTGTGCGCGTCCTGGGCCGCGAAGATCGCGCGCTGGCTCAAGGACCTGATCTCCAGCCTTCGCAACCTGGGCACGATGGTGCGCCGGCTCGGCGAGATCATCCAGGACCTGATCGCCCGCCTGCGCGGCTCCCGAGGCCTGGAGAAGGGCTTGTTCCGCGAGGGCGACGGCATCGCCCGCAACGGCAAGAAGATCCTGATGAGCCGCGACAACGTGCTGGCGCTGGCCGAGAAGTACGGCATCGACATGGAGGACGTGGCCCTCACCATCGACAAGTTCCGTCGCGGCGGCGGGCCCGGCAAGGAGTTCTACGGTGTGACGATGCCGGACGGCGAGATCAAACTGGCCCGGGACGCGTTCATGGACGAAGAGCAACTGGCCCGCACGCTCGCGCACGAGCGGTTCCATCTCGACGAGCTGCGCGACGGGCTACCGTTCCCGTGGACCGAGGAGGCCCGCAAGGCCTACGAGGCCCGGGCGTACGCCTACGAGGAACGCTGGTGGCAGGAACACAAGCACCTTCTTGAGGGGGAATGAGATGACGGAGGCCGAGCGCCGCTGGGAGTCGTGGTATCAGGCCTTCAGCAAGGTCTACGAGGCTTTCCCGCAGCCGATCGACGTCCCCTGCCCGGAGGGCGACGGCGGCCACATTCAGCTCACGTTCTACGGCTATCCGGACAGCCGGACCGGCTCCATCACCGCATGGTGCGACCGCTGCCGTCACGGCATCTGGCTGGGCCGTGTCGGCATCCCGGCCGGCACCGAGCGCTACCCGTTCGACAGCCGCCCCGAGGGCCGGCCCGAGATCACCCTGATTCCTGAGGCCTGAAGCCCTTCATCAGAGCCTGGCCGGTCGCGCTGTCGAGTCCCATGGTCTCGTCCGTCGCTTGAGCGAACTGCCGCGCCAACTCCTGATCGGCCGCCTTCACAGCGGCCAGAATCTGCCGGGCCGTGGCGGCCGCGGGCTGACGGCGGATCTCCTCGTCGAGCCGCAGATCGACGATCTGGCCATTCGACCCGAGCGTCACCTCGACGATCCCGTCGCCCTCCCGCGCCGTGGCCGACAGCCCGGCCACGCGCTCGGTCAGCGCTCGAGCCTGGGCAGCGCGCTCCTCGAAGCCCCGCTGCCGCTCCTCGATCCGCTCCACCGCCAGCCCGTCCAACGGCTCATCCATCACGGTCTCACGCTAAGAGACGCCGTCAACGCACCCGTTCGGCCTTGAACTGCATTCGTGGGCTGGCGTAGAACTCCTGGGACTCCACCAACTGCAACTCGCGCTGGCCGGAGCGATATGTCGTCTCAATCAAATCAAAGACGCTTGACGCCGTACGCTCCAAAGCCATCGCCGCATCCTTCGTGGCCACGTAATGCGCCGTGAACAACGCCGCCGTCACATCACCCGAGCCGTTCGCCTTGAACGGCAGGTGCGGGGTGTTCACCAACCAGGCGCCGGCCGGGTCCACGACCAGCATCTCGATCGTGCCCTCCGCGCGGTCGGGGCGCTCCACGCTCGTCACCAGCACCGTCGACGGCCCCATTTCGCGGGCCAGATCGGCCGACGCCAGCGTCGACTCGATGCTCGCCGGCTCGGTGCCCGTCAAAAAGCCGAGCTCGAACTGGTTCGGAGTGATGATGTCGGCCACCGGCACGACCCGGTCGCGCAGCAGTTCCGGAATCTCCGGTGCCACGAAGCAGCCCGACTTCGCATTACCCATGACCGGGTCGCAGGCGTAGACCGCCGCCGGATTGGCCGCTTTCACCCTGCGTACGGCATCAATAATGACGTCGCCGATGCCGACGCCGCCCTGATAGCCCGACAACACCGCGTCGATCTGCGGGAACACGCCCCGCTCCTCCACGCCCAGCAAGACCGAAGCCACGTCCGCGGGCGGGATCAGCGGGCCTCGCCACGCCCCGTACCCCGTGTGGTTGGAGAAATTGACCGTATAGACCGGCACGACCTCGACGCCGATGCGCTGGAGCGGGAACACGGCCGCCGAATTGCCGACGTGGCCCCAGGCGACCGCCGACTGGATGGACAGAACCTTCATGCCTCCAGCCTAGGGACCCGCCCGCCGCGATGTGTTCACGCCCCATCTATTGACGCTTTTAAATCAAACCCGAGAAGATCAGCCATGCGTCTCGTACGTCTCGGGGCCGTCTCCGGCCTGGCCGCCCTCATGGTCCTGGTCGCGGCCTCCCCCGCCCTGGCCGACCCTCCCCACAACCTCCCCCAGAACGCCGGCGGATACGAACAATCGTTCTCCCCCGCCTACGACTACGACACCGACGGCTGTTACGCCGTCCCCGCCATCGGCCCCGACGGCACCCTCAACGGCGGCCTCAACACCACCGGCGCCGTCAACGGCTCCTGCCGCGACCAATGGGACCTCGACAATTCACAGACGTACGCCCGCGCGAAATGCAACAACGGCTGGTGCGCCATCGTCTACGCCAGCTATTTCGAAAAGGACCAGGCCGTAGCCGGCAGCGGCTTGGGCGGCCACCGCCACGACTGGGAACACGTCATCTCCTGGGTCAACCAAACCTCAAACCAGGTCGAGTACGTCACCACGACCCAGCACAGCTCGCAGGTGACCTACACCCGTTCCCAGGTACGTTTCGACGGCAGCCACCCGAAGGTCGTCTACCACAAGGACGGCGCCTCGACCCACTTCTTCCGGCTGGCCAACAGCAACGACGAGCCCCCGGAGAACCACTACCACAATTGGCGCTACCCGGCTCTGGTCGACTGGAACGGCTACCCAACCGTCACCCTGCGCGACAAGCTGATGGCCGCCAATTTCGGCTCGGCCACCATCAAAATCAAGGACGGCTCCTTCGAGTATTTGCTGAACGCCGCCAAGCCGTCCGGCATCCCCTTCAGCCCGTACGCCTGAAAGCGACTCCGAACGACCGACCCCGCCGGCCCCAGCCTCGCCCTAGGTTGGGGCCGGCAGGCCCTTACGGGACCGAATATCCGCAACCCACGCCGACGCCGCCACCGAAAAAGCGCAGCCAGCTGCCGTGGATTCTCGGTGGTGTAGGTGCCGTGCTCATTCTTTGCGTCGGCGGCACGGTGATCGCCGCAGTCTCCAGCGGCGATGCCAAGGACAGCTTCGAGGAGGGCTACGCAAAGGGCGCCGCCGCCGCGCAGGCGTCCGCCCAGCAGACCACGCCCTCGACCCCAGCAGCGGCCGCGACTACAGCCGCCGTTCCCGCCCAGCCCGCGGATCTGCCCACTTCCGCGCCGCCTACCACAAAGGCGCCCACAACAAAGGCGCCCACCACAAAGGCGCCCGTCACAAAGGCGGCTCCAGCTAAGATCAAGGTGCCCAGCGGCGTAGGACTGGACTATCAGTCCGCACAGGACCTGCGGCGTTCGGCCGGGCTCATCGTCGCTCCCGCCAAGGACGCCACCGGAGCGCATCGCCTGCCGGTCATCGACGCGAACTGGGTCGTCCTCGCGCAGGATCTGAAGCCCGGCTCCACGGTCGAGTCCGGGTCTCTCATCACCGCCACGGTCAAGAAGTACAGCGACGACTAACCGGCGTACCCGAAGATCCTCGCGGCGAGGTCGGCCATCACCTCGCTGGCCCCGCCGCCGATGCCGAGGATGCGGGAGTCGCGGTAATGCCGTTCCACCTCCGACTCGCGCATGTAGCCCATTCCGCCGTGCAACTGGACCGCCTCATCGACCACGTATTTGCACGCGTCCACCGCCGCGTTCTTCGCCAGGCACGCCTCCCCCGCGACCATCTCGCCCGACGCGTGCCTCAGCGCCACCCGGCGCGTATATGTCCGGGCCAATTCGATGCGCTGCCTCATCTGCACGAGCTTGTGCCGCACCACCTGCCGCGCCGCCAACGGCTTGCCGAACGTGGACCGCTCGCGCGTGTACTCCACCGTCAGGTCCAGGCATCTCTGCGCCACCGAATACGCGTGCACCGCCACGATGATGCGCTCCGGCACGAACACCTGCGCGATCAGCGGGAACCCTTCATTCTCGGCGCCGATCAAATTGCGCGCCGGCACCCGGCAATCGGCGAACGACAGTTCCGCCGTGTCCGAGCAGAGCCACCCCATCTTGTCCAGCCGCCGCGACACCCCGAATCCCGGCGTCCCCTTTTCCACGACCAGAAGACTCAACCCCGAGGCCCCAGGTCCGCCTGTACGCACGGCAGTCGTCACGAAATCGGCCCTCGTACCCGACGTGATGAACATCTTGGCCCCGTTGACGACGTACTCGTCGCCGTCCCGCACCGCGGTGGTCCTCAGCGACGCCACATCCGACCCCGCATCCGGCTCGGTGACGCCGAGCGCGCACACCTTTTCCCCCGCCAGCGCCGGCCGGACGAAGCGATCGATCAGCCCACCGTCCCCCGAAGCCACGATGTGCGGCAGCGCGATGCCATGCGTGAACAGCGCCGCATGACACCCCGACGACCCGCCCGCTTCCAGAAACGCCTCGGCCGCGACCACCGCATCGACGGTGTCCCCGCCGTCACCGCCGTGTTCCTCGGCGAACCCTATTCCGTACAGTCCCGCCTTGGCCGCCCGCCGATGCAATTCCCGCGGTATCTCGCCGTCCCGCTCCCATTCGCCGAGGTGGGGCACGATCTCCCTCCGTACGAATAACGCAGTCGCTTCTCGCAACGCCGCCCGCTCAGAAGTCTCGAAAGGGTCGTCATACATAGCCGGACCTCCCGTGCACCGCGCGCTGCCCGGCCGGGCAACCCTGACGCCGGCGACCGCAACGATCGTCGCACCATAAGTACCTTCGAGGCCATGCAGTACGCCGTTCATTCCGCCCGCCGCCCGGGCGTCACCCGCGACCTTCCCTACGGGCCCGAGGATCTGCTCTGGGTCGCCAACTCAGCGACGCTCATCTATGGCGAGCGCGACGCCGTGCTCATCGACACCTACACCACGATCGAGCAGAACGAGACTCTCATCGAGTGGGTCCGCTCCTTCGACCGGCGTCTCACCCACCTCTACATCACGCATGGCCACGGCGACCATTTCTTCGGCGCCGGGCAGATCGCCAAAGCCTTCCCAGGTGTACGGGCGGTCGCCACCGAAGCCACCGTGCGCCTCACCGCATTCCAGGGCGGCCCGCAGTACCTGAACGACTTTTGGGAACGCCTTTTCCCCGGCCAGATCCCCAAACCGCTCCAACTGCCCGAGCCCTTGGCCGGCAGCACCCTCGACCTCGAGGGAAGCCCGCTGGAAATCGTCGGCACCGGCTATTCCGACACCGAGAACACCACCGCCCTCTGGTCACCCGATCTGCGGTTGCTGGTCGCCGGCGACGTCGCCTACAACGACATCCACCCCTACCTGGCCGAAACCACAGCCGAGACCCGGGAGCAGCGGGCCGCCACCGCCGACCGGCTGCGCGGACTCGACCCGGCCGCCGTGGTGGCCGGCCACAAAAAGCCCGATCTCCCCGACGACCCGGCCATCCTCGCCCAGACCGCGGACTACCTGCGCACGTTCAACACGCTCGCCGAACAGACCACCACAGCCGAGCAACTGTACGGCGCGATGCTGAAGCGCTACCCGACCCGCGCCAACCCCGGCTCGCTGTGGGGCGGCGCGAAAAGGGCGAAGCCGCGGACCTGACCCGGCCGGTCGTCTCGCGGCAGTGGGCGGCTGAGTTGAGACGACCGCGGCCCGCCCCGTTGTGCACGGGACGGGCCGCAGTCTTGCGAAACGGAGTTAGCGGATACGGGTCGGATCGCCGCCGAGGCGGCCCAGGTTCTTCACTGTCTTTCCTTTGTTCGCCTTGACGCCGGCGGGGCTGGCGGTGCCGCCCAGGCGGACGATCATGGCGTCGGCGTCGCGGAGCAGGGTGTCACGGATGTCGGCGGCCGGGGCCGCGTCGGTGACCGCCTTCTTGAAGGCGTTCAGCTCCTTGATGGCCTTGTCGTCCTTGCCGTCCGCCTCGGCCTTGCGGGCCGCGTCCAGCTTCTTCGACAGGTCCTTGTGGGCCTTGGCCGAGAGCCGGCTGGTCGCCTTGAACCGGTCCAGCAGGTTCTGCATGTCCCGGAACGAGGTGGTGACGTAGAACTGCACCGTGGTCGTCGTGCGGTTGCCCGCCTTGTCGACCGCGGTCGCCGTCAGGTCGTGCAGGCCCAGCGGCAACTCGTACAGGGCCAGCAGCGCCCCGTTCGTGTACGCCTGGCCGTTCAGCGTCGCGCTGGTGCTCTGGACGCCCGAGGTCGGGTCGACCGCCTGCCACGAGATGCGCACGTCCTGGCTGTCGCCGTAAAGCTGACCGTGGGCCACACCGGACACGAGCAGTGTCGGCTTGGTCCCGTCGATCCGTACGACCGCCGACTTGAGGGTTTCCGCGTTTCCGGCCTTGTCGGTGGAGCGGTAGAGCAGCTCGTGCTGCCCGTCACCCTTGATGTCCACCGGCGAGGTGTACGGGGTCCACGCGCCCCCGTCCAGCGACCACTCCAGCTTGCCGACCCCCGACCCGGCGTCGGCCGCGGTGAGCGTGACCGGGATGGCCCCGGCGTGCCAGCCGTTGTCGTTCGCCGGCGCGAACGCCGCCGTCGTGAGCGGCGCCGTGGTGTCGATCTTCACGGCGACCGACTTCGCCGCCTCCACGTTGCCCGCCTTGTCAGTCGACCGGAACCGCACGTCGTGCGAGCCGTCACCGGTGACCACGACCGGCGCGGTGTAGGCGGTCCACGTGGTGGCGTTGTCGACCTGGTATTCCGTCTTGTCGACGCCGGAGGCATCCGTCGCGGTCAGGGTGACCGTGACGTCCCCGGTGTGCCATCCGTCGACCGGAGTGCCGGAGACCGACGCCGCGGTCACCGGAGCGGTGGTGTCGGAGTTGGCGGCGGTCAGACGGAAGTACTCGAACGCCACCGTCTTCGGGGCGGCTTGCGAAGTTCCGATGCTGTAAAGACCGACCTTCGACACGGCCGCGTTGGTCAGCGCCGGGAACGACGTCCACGTCGTACCGTCCGCCGAATAGGACGCCGTGTAGGTGTTGCCGGCCTTGGCCAGCCGCAGGTGCCACACCCCCGACGTCAGGTTGCCGGACTGAGGCTGCGGATCCTGCACCGCCGCCCCGATCTCGCTGCGGAACTCGATGCGCCGGCTCACCGCCTGCCCGGCCTCGTTGTCGACGACGAAGTCGAGCTTCACGTAGTTGTCGTCGTCGCCGTAGACTATCAGACCGGCCTGTTGGTACCGCTCGTTCAGCGCACTCCCGTCGACCTTCGTCTCCACCGTCCAGTCGCCGGACGGCGCCTTCTGCAGAATGAAGTTCTTCGGCGCGGTGTTGCCCGTGCCGTAGATGTCACCGGTTGGTGTGTCGATCCGCAGGGCCCCGTCGGCGATGCGGTACGCCGTCGAGTCTCCGCGGACGATCGCGTTCCAGCGGCACGGGTCCAGGGCCGCGCCGGTGAACTCGTCCGACGGCGCGGCGGGTTCCGCCGGCGCGTCCGGTGTGATCTGGAACCAGTCGACCGCCGCGTTCACCACCGGCGCCGTGGTGCCGCCGTTGAGCGCGAACACACCGACCCGCGGGTTCACGATGCCGGCCAGCGCGGCCGCGCGGCCGACCGCCGTGAAGTTCTGCCCGTCGACCGAGGCCTGGGCCGTCAGGTTCGTCCCGTCGCTGATCAGCCGCAGGTAGAAGGTGTCACCGACCGGCGCCGACGTGCTGTCGCCGCTCTCGTTGCGCGGTGTTCCGGCGGTCTCCCGGATGAACTCGACCGTGCGGGCTCCGTTGAACAGCAGATCCAGCTTGGCGTAGTTGTCGTCGTCGCCGTAGACCAGAAGCCCGGCCTGCTGGTAGTTCGCGGTCACCGGCAGCGTGATCTTGGTGGTGGCCTGCCAGGCCCCGCTCGGCGCCGGTTGCAGCACCAGGTTGGTGGCGTCGTTGCGGGCGCCGTAGAGGTCGCCCACCATGGTGGGCAGCTTCAGCGACCCGTCACCGACCGAGAAGGTCTGGTCCTCCCGGACCACCGACCACCGGCTGCGGTCGAGGCTGGAGCCGAGGAAGTCGTCCGAGCGCGCCCCGAAACAGGCCGTGTTCGGCGCTTCGACCTTCACCGGCACATTGGTGTACGCCTTGGCGCCGCGCTTGTCGGTCACGGTCAGCGTGGCCGTGAAGTTGCCCGGCGCCTGGTACGTGTGGGTCGCGTCGAGGGTGTCGGCCTTACCGCCGTCGCCGAAGTCCCAGGCGTACGTCAGTGGGGTGTCCCCCTCGGCGTCGGTCGCCGTGCCGTCGAAGGCGACGGTGACCGGCGCCGTGCCGCTCGCCGGCGTCGCCGTGGCACTCACCGTGGGCGGCGCGTTCTCGGTGACGCCCCGGCCGAGGAAGTCCATCCAGTTCACGTTGAACAGCGACCCCGTGCCGCCGCCCGGGTCCTGGGCGACGAAGAACAGTGACTCGGTGTCGGCCGCGGTGACCGGAACCGTGACGTCCACGTAGGTCTGCCATCCGCCGGTGCCCGGCACGGTCGCCGTGGCGACCAGCGGACCGTCGGCGGCCCCGGACCGGATCTCGATCTGGCCGCCGGACGCGGCCGAGGCCGCCCGGAAGCGGATCGAGTCGACGCCGGTCAGGCTGGCCGGGTCGAGCGACCACCAGTCGCCGTCCTCGATGAAGCCGATGTTCTGGCCGCCGCCGGCCGGATCGCTGGCGGTCTCCCGCTGCACGCCGGCGTCGCCGCCGCCGGTGCTGCCGGCCACCCGGCCGGTGCCGGTGTAGTACTCGGCCTGCTTGCGCTTGGGCTGCAACTGCTCGATGGCCCGGCCGGTGAGCGCGGCCGCGCCGCCCTCGCCGCCGTTGTCGGTGTAGGTGGCCTCGAAGACCGCGAAGACGTCGGCCTCGGCGCCGTGGCCGGCCGCGAGCGCGGTCTGCACGGTGCCGGTGCAGCCGGTGTGCTGCTCCAGCGGGTGGGCGTGCTCGTCGTGGCCGAGCAGCACCTGCAGCTGGATCCGGTCGCACTCGATGGTGCCGTCCTCCGGGTCGGTCACCTTGATCGTGTACTTGACCTGGTCGCCCCAGTCGAAGAAGCCGCCGTCCGGCGGGAACTCGATGGACACCGTCGGCGCGGTGTTGCCGACCGTCACCGGCACGTTGGCCACCGCCGTACGCCCCTTGGGGTTGGTGACGGTGAGCTGGGCGTTGTAATTACCGGCTTTGGTGTACGTGTGTGTGGGGTTGGCCTCGTCCGAGGTGCCACCGTCGCCGAACGTCCAGGCGTAGGTCAGCGCGCCGCCGTCCGGGTCACGGGAGCCGGCGCTGGAGAACTTCGCGGTCAGCGGCACCGGCCCGGAGGTCGGTGTCGCCGATGCCGCGGCGATCGGCGCTCGATCCCCGGCCACGTAATCGATCCGGTAGACGCCGGAGTCGTCGTTGCTGCCGCCGAACCCGCTGCCCCACTCGATCATGTAGAGCGCGCCGTCCGGGCCGAACTCGAAGTCCATCGGCCGGATGAAGCTCATCCCGGTCAGCAGCTGGTTGATGTCGACCAGCGACTTGCCGTCCGCGGAGACCTGCATTGTGTACATCTTGGACTGGTTCCACTCGCCGAACATGGCCTTGCCGTCGTAGTAGGCGGGCCACTTGCGGTCGGAGCTCAGCGCCGCGTCGTACCGGTAGACCGGTCCGCCCATCGGCGCGCCGCCGCCACCGATCTCGGGGAAGCGCGGGTTGCCGCCGTAGTCGTAGTCGACGGTGGCCGCGATGGCCGGCGGCAGGTCGGTCAGGCCGGTGTTGTTCGGGGAGTCGTTCTTCGGGGCCGCGCAGTCGAACTTGGCGCCGCTCGGCCCGGACGGGAACTGGTAGTCGTTGTACGCGTAGTTCGCGCCGGTGCAGTACGGCCACCCGTAGTTGCCGGCCTTGCCGACGATGTTCCACTCCACGGTGCCCTCAGGGCCCCGGTTGGGGTTGGTGGTGCTGGCGTCCGGCCCGTAGTCGCCGACGTAGAGGGTGCCGGTTTTCGGGTCGGTGCCGATCCGGAACGGGTTGCGGAAGCCCATCGCGAAGATCTCCGGCCGCGTCTTGGCAGTGCCGGGAGCGAAGAGGTTTCCGGCCGGGACGGTGTACGACCCGTCGTCCTCCGGGTGGATCCGCAGCACCTTGCCGCGCAGGTCGTTGGTGTTGCCCGCGGAGCGCTGGGCGTCGTAGTCCTGCCGGCCGGCCCGCTCGTCGATCGGCGTGTACGCGTCCGACTCGAACGGGTTGGTGTTGTCGCCGGTGGCCAGGTAGAGGTTGCCGTCGCGGTCGAAGGTCATGCTGCCGCCGGCGTGACAGCAGGTGTTGCGCTGCGTGTCGACCTGGAGCACGACTTTCTCACTGGCCACGGCGATGGTGTCGCCGGTGACCGTGAAGCGCGACAGCAGGTTGCGGGGCGTCCCGTCGTTGCGGGCGTAGTACAGGTAGACCCAGCCGTTGGTGGCGAAGTCCGGGTCGAGCCGGATGCCGATCAGGCCGTCCTCATTGCCGGTGAAGACATCGAGGTCGACCGCGGTGACCGTACGGCCGGTGTCGGGCTTGATGATCTGAACGCGCCCGTCGCGCTCGACGTAGAAGACCCGGCCGTCCTTGGCGATGTCCAGCTCCATCGGGTTGCTCGTGTTGCCGTCGAGCGAGACCTTCTCGAAGCTGCTGGTCAGCGAGGCCCCGCAGTCCGCGTCGGCCACGCCGGCCGCGGTCTGGATGCCGCCGAGCAGATGGGCCAGGAACTGCGGATCGGCGAACGACTCGTTGGTGTGGCCGCCGCCGGTGTACCAGGTCCGGCCCCCGTCGTAGTCGCGGCACCAGGCGGTCGGGTGGTCGGAGCCCATCGCGCCGGTGCCGGGGCTGTAGCTGGTCTCGTCGAGGGTGGCCAGCACGTGCACCTTGCTGCGGGGGTTGGTGCGGAAGTTGTACCACTCGTCGAACCGCGGCCAGGTGTCCGGCAGGTGGGCGGTCGAGGGGTGAGCGTGGTCCTCGACCTTGACCGTGGCCTGCTGGTTGGCCGGGTGGTTGTTGAAGTAGGCGCCGACCAGCTCGCCGTACCAGGGCCAGCTGTACTCGGTGTCGGAGGCGGCGTGGATGCCGGCGTACCCGCCGCCGGCCTGGATGTAGCGCTCGAAGGCCGCCTGCTGCCCGGCGTCCAGAACGTCGCCGGTGGTGGAAAGCCAGACGACGGCCCGGTATTTGGCCAGGTTGGCGTCGGTGAACGCGGCCCCGTCCTCAGTGGTGTCGACGGTGAAGCCGTTGTCCTCACCGAGCTTTTTGATGGCCGCGATCCCGGCCGGGATGGAGTCGTGCCGGAACGCGGCGGTCTTGGAGAAGACGAGAACCGAGTACGGATCGGCCGCGGCGGCGGCCGGCGCGGCAGCGGCCTGATGTGGAGCTGTCAGAAGGGCACACAACAACAGGGCAGCCGTGATCAATGCACGGAAACTTCGACGGGGCACAGGGTCTCCTTGTGTCCTGTTAGGTCGGTCCGGCCCGCCGAATAGCCATCCCGCAAAGATTTGTTTATTCCTTGGACAAATCTCGGCCCTTGGCCACGTTTCAAGCAAGAGCCCAGCGTGTAACGGTTCGGTAACTGAAGGTCAACTAGGCATCTCCTCAACCGCGAGGCGGACCGCCTCGGCGGGCGTCGCCGCCGGCCGGACGGCGCCCCGCCAGGACGTCGAGACCTCATAGCCGCCGCCCTCGCACCAGATGGCGACCTGGCCGTTCTCGCGCGCCTGCACGAACCGGCTGGTCTCCAGGAAAGGGAAGGCGGCGATCATCGCCCGGATCGTGCTGCCGTCCCGCCAGATGGCGGCGGCCCGGGCCAGCTGTTCCAAGTCGTCGCTGCCTCCCCACAGCCAGGGATGACTGCCGACGCTGATGTGCATGAAGAACAGGCGCTGGTCGCGCACCGTCTCGAGGTCTATCCGGCCGCCCTCCACCGGGATCGAGGCGCTGTTCAGCCGGAAGAAGCCGTCGGGCCAGGAGATCTCGTCGAGGTCGGCGCCCGCCCGCCGGGCCGCGTCGCGCCAGGCCGGTCCCAGGCCGCCCCGCTCGGCGAGGTCTGGGAAGAGGCGGGTGTCGAGCGGTGACACCGATTCGTCGCTCACGAGCCCTGCACTCCGCCGCGCTGGCGGCCCGCGACCGCCTGGGTGGGCGTGGTGACGCTGCTCGGCGACGTCGCGATGACGGCGATGGCCAGGGTGTTGCGGCCGTTCTGGCGTAGCGGGCCGGCCGGCAGGACGAAGTCGGTCTGCGGGCCGATCTCCGCGCCGTACTGGCCGAGTTGCCAGCCATTGAGGTAGACGACGGCTCGGTAGCCGGCCGGCGGCGGGCCGGCGAAGCGCAGCACCACCGAAGTGTCCTGTCCGGACGGCAGATCCAACTGGAACGCCGTGCGCAGCCAGGTGACGCCGGCCGGCACGGTCGTGCCGGCGGACGGCCAGTTCCGGTCGGCGTAGCCGGGGGAGGTCCAGCCGGCCCGCTCGCCGTAGAGGCCGCCGTTGTTCAGGCCGCCGCGCACCGGGTCGATCGCCGCGGTGCCCTGGATCCGCCACGTCACCGGCGCCGCCGAGCCGTTGACCCGGGCCCCGACGAGACCACGGGGCTGGCGGAACCGGTTGTCGTCGGCCGTCCAGTCGTCGTTGTGGCCCATGTTCTGCACCAGCACCGACAGCACGGCCGGGCCGCCGGGCTTCAGCAGACCGGCCGGCACCGCGAACTCGCCCGCACCGGGCGACGGGTTGGCGGGCGCGTCGGAGTCGGCTTGGACGCCGCCGGCGGCCGAGCCGAGATAGCGCCCGTTCAGCCAGACCAGGTAGTTGCCGCGCTTGCCGGTGATCGCGTTGAGCGACACCGACGTCTCGCCGCCGGTGGCGGTGAACCGGCCCCGGTACCAGACGCTGCCGGTGTGGAAGCCGTACTCGTCGCTGAACAGCACCGGCTGGGTGAGCGGAGCGAACGGGCTCAGGCTGGACGTCTTGTCGGCCAGGGCCCAGCGGGAGTCGTCGAAGCCGGGAGCGGCCTCGGGCGCCTCGGCGTGCTGCCGCCAGCCGGTGAGCGCCGGCAGGGCGACCGGCCGCGGCCCGGGCAGGCGGCCCAGCAGCGATCCGCTCGGCGTGCGGCGGGTGGGGACCCGCTCGCCGTTGACCGTCACCGCGCGCCCGCCGGTGAAGACCTCGACCGGCCCGGCCGCAGCGGTGTCAGCGCGCAGCGCCAAAGTCCCGGGCCGAGCGGTCGCCGAGCGCAGCAGTGCTGTGCCACGCACCAGGACCGGGCCGGCGGCGGTGTCGGCCCGCCAGAACGACGCCGCGGCCTCGGACGTGCCGAGCAGGAGCAGCAGCGGCCGTCGCCCGCCGCCGTCGATCAGCACCCGGGCCAGCCCGGTGTGCGTGTAGTCGAGCCTGAGATGACCGGCATCGAAGGTTGTGGTGACTTGGCCTTCGAGCACTGTCACCCGCGGCCTCGACGAATAGCGCAGCACGGTCGCGCCGGGCGCGTCCTGGTTGCCGTGGAGCACTGCCACGTCCCGCCCGCCGATCGTCTCGTGGGTCAGGATCTCCGAGGTGGACGCCACGAGCCGCTGGCCGCCGAGCGCGTACCCGCCCACCAGAACCTTGGCGTCGTGCCCGGCGAGCGTCACCGGAAAGGCGTAGGGACCCCAGTCGAGGGTGCTCGACACGGCCGCCGTCCCCGGGTTGCGCACCAGCACGAACTGGGCGCCGTCGTCCGGGTTGGCCCGCGCCAGCGTCTCCAGCCCGGCCGCGGCCGGCGCGGCCACCGGATCGGTCCGGGTGAGTGAGCCCGCCACCGCGTGCAGGAAGTAGCCCTGCCGCTTGTACTCGTCGTATTTCGCGGTGAGCTGCCGGGTCTCGGTGATGGCGGCGCCGTAGTCGTACGAGGTGTAGACGTCGTTGGGCTGGGCCAGCCAGCCCCAGTTCGTACCGCCGAAGCCCATGTAGTGACTGAAGGCCGTGGCCCCGCTGGTGATCAGGTTGCTCTTCGGGAAATACCGGGTGTACGCCACACCGGTGAGCTCGCGGCAGGCCTCGTACCCGGCGTTGTTCACGTCGATCGCCCCCGCCTGATATTCGGCGGCGAACACCGGCACGTCGTCCCGCACCCGCTCGGTGATCCCGGCGCCCCACGCACCCCACACGGTCGCCGCGTTGCCGCAGTCGAAGGACTGCGGATAGTCGTCCACTCCCGGTATCTGCACGGCGCCGGGCCCCGAGGCCCACGTCGAGGTCCACGACGCCGCGTCGCAGCACAGGTTCGTGGTGATCGGGACGTCGATGCCGTGCCCGCGGGCGGTGTCCTGAAGGTCCTGCATGTACGCGGCGTCGGTGTTCACCGCGTACTCGTTCTCGACGTTGTAGAGCAGCACCGACCCGCCCCGGGTGATCTGATGCCGGGCGATGATCGGGTTGATGTGCCCGAGCCAGTCCCGATAGGCGGCGGTGTAGCCGGGCGCGCTGCTGCGGGCCCGCCCCGGCACGAGCTTGAGCCACCCGGGAAAGCCGCCACCGCTGGTCTCGGCGTTGATGTACGGGCCGGGCCGCGCGATGACGTACAACCCCACCTGCTCGGCCGTCCGCAGCAGCCGGTCCACGTCGCGTACGCCACTGAAGTCGTAGACCCCCGGCGCCGGTGAGTGGAACGCCCAGTCGAAGTAGACCGACACGGCGTTGAACCCGGCCGCCTTCTCCTTCTCCAGGATGTCGCGCCACAGTTCCGGGCTGGGCAGCCGGAAGTAGTGGAACTCGGCCGCCTGCACCAGCACCCGCTGCCCGTCGACCATCAGCGAGTGTTTGTCATAGCTGACCCGATGCACCGGTTCCGCGGCCGCCGGCGCACCGGCCGGCCCACCCCCGGCCAGCGCCAGAGCCAGAACGAGCAGGATGCGACCGACCTTCATGCCGAGCCTCTCCACGCGCACGACGCGTCACCCGATGGGAGCGCTCCCGCATCATAACCATTGAATGACGTCTATGGGTTTGCCAAGATGAGCGGATGACGAGTGCGCGGCGCCTGGTCTCGGCAACGTCCGTTGTGGTGCTGGCCCTGGCCGGCGCCCTCACCGCCACGCCGGCCTCGGCCGCGCCGCCGGGAGACCCGGACACGCCCTGGCGCATGCGGCACTGGCCGCAGACGCAGCCGTGGCAGGTCGACGAGGCGGCCGCGCTCAGCGGCAAAGGCAGCGGGCCACAGCCGGTCGATCCGCAGCGCTACGAGCTGCCCGACACCATGACCTGGTCGGACTACAAGCCGATTCCCGGCACCGACTGGGCCGACCCGGCGGTGAAAGGGTCGGAGCGCAACTTCAACGGTGCCCTCGTGCTCGTCGACTACCCGAACCAGCCGTTCGTCGTCACGCAGCCGGCCAACTCCACGATCTACGGCAACCCGTCCGGCGTACAAAATCTGGCCCGGTCCGAGGTTCCCCAGTTCTATCGGGACTTCCTCAACAAGCCGGGCAAGCTCAACCGCGGGCACACCATCCACGAATACTGGATGGAGGACTCGAACGGGCGGTTCGGCATCGAGCTCAGCTCCTTCGGCGTCTACCAGATGCCCTCGGACAGCCACGAGTACGGCATCGAGGCTCAGATGCAGCGCGGCCAGGGCTGCCCGGCCGGCGACGTCTGCAACCGCAACCTGCGCACCGACGCCCGCGCCGCCTGGGTCGCCGCCGTCGGTGAGGCCGAGGCGGCCAAGTACGACTTCGTCTTCTTCCTCTCGGCCGGGCAGGACGAGTCGGCCACCTGGCAGGAGTTCGGCCCGATGAAGTTCACGACCAAAGAGGACGTGACCGATGAGTGGGGGCCGCCGGACGCCGCCCTGCCCAACTGGAACGCCACCCGCTACGTCGACTGGACCTCGTGGCAGGCCTCGGCCAACATCTGGCCCAACGCCACCCAGGGCAGCTCGCTGCAGGCCGAGAGCTCGGGCATGTCGACCTACGCGCACGAGTTCAGCCACATCCTCGGCGTCGGCGACAACTACAACAACCCGTACAGCGTCCCGGCCCGCCGCGACTACAGCGGCCCCTGGGAGATGCTCAGCCGCGGCACCTTCAACGGTCCCGGCGGCCCGCACAGCCGCTGGCTGATCCCCGGCACCTCGGGTTCGTCGATGGGCGCCCAGCACATGCTGCGCAACAAGATGAAGCTCGGCATCGTGGACGACGTGCTCCAGCTTTCCCGCGCGGCGCTGGCCGAGTCAGGCGTCGTGGTGACCCGAGTGACCGCTCGCACTGTCGACCAAGGACGACCGGGCATCAACGTGGTCCTCGACGGCGGCGATCTGAGCCCCGCCTGCGACACGGCCACCGACCCGTTCTGCGACGGCGGCGGCTACGACAACTACACCCTCGAAGTCGTCGACCGCATGGGCTTCGACTCGTTCACTCCCGACTCCGGCGTCCTGCTGGCCAAGACCAAGAACGCCGACGCGGCACCGTTCATCTGGACGATCGACGCCAACCCGCAGGACATCGACAAGGTCGACTTCGTTCTGCCCGACGGCACACCCCAGAAGATGACGATCGGCGACTACCGCCAGCTCTCCGACGCCCTGTTCCACGCCGGGACAAATTCGGGGAGCGCTTTCGAGTACGTCGACACGGCCAACCGCCTGCACTTCTACATCCTGGACCGCAAGCGGGACCGCAAGGGTGTTCTCTCGTACGAGGTGGCGGTGCGCTCCCTCGACGGCGCCGGCCCGGCCACCCGCGGCGTCCGCGCCTACCCCGACACTGCCCGCGCCGACCGCACCGGCTGGGCCCGCTGCACCATCGGAGTGCGCAACACCGGCCGGGCCGCCGACGTCTTCCGGGTCACCGCCCCCAACGCCTCACTGCCCCGCACGGTGATCGGCGTCGCGGCCGGGAAGACCTCGTCGGCCGAGGTCTGGCTGAAGGACACCCGCCGTACCACCGTGACTCTGACCTCGGAAAGCAACCCGGCGGTCAAAGCCACAACCTCCTGCACGTCCCGGAAGTGAGATGGCCGGTCAGCCGGCCGCGGGCAGGGTGGCCGCCGGCGCTCACCAGGGCCAGCGCCGCGACATCGGGCACGGTGCGGGCCGATCCGCTGATCCGGCTCTGGCGCCGCCTCCGCCGGCGCCCTGGGCGCCGTACACGCTGTCGTTCCAGACCACTTCTCCCGTACGGGCGTTGCCCTGCCCCAGGACCAGCCGCGTGCCACCCACCGCGGTGACGAACGGTGACACCGGATAGGACAGCGTGGGCGCCGACACCGTGGCCCCGCACCCGGCGCGACGGCGGCGACCGTCTGCAGGTCCAGCGAGGCCTCCGGGTCGACGTTGGTGATCGGACTGCCGGCGTTCAGCGGCCACGCCTTCTGCCCGGCCTTCGCCACCTCCGGGGTGTTGGCCGACGGCGCGCGGGAACCGTCGCTCGCCGGGTCGTAGACGGCGGCCTCACCGGCCAGCAGGGTGGTGCCGGCCGGCTCCAGCCCGTCGGGGATCCGGCTCGGCAGCGCGTAGGCGTCGAACGGGTCGGCGGCCGAGCCGGCCTGCTGGGCCAGGGGCACCCCGAGCGCCTTCTGCCACTGCGCCGGCGTGCCGGTCAGCCGGGCCAACAGCCGGGTCGGATCGACCGCGAACCCGATACCGAGCCCCGTCACCGCAGCGCCGACCCGCGCGATGTCCTGGTCGGTGGCGCCGAACCGCTGGGCGGCCTGGCTGAGCGGGACGAATCGGCGATATCCCGCGCCCGGTGTGGCCGCCGTGACCGCGGCCGCCGCGAGCGCCGCCGGTTCGTACGGCAAGGCCAGGTAGAACGTCACCACGCCGGGCTGGGCGGTCACCAGGTGAACCTATGCTGCCGACGGTCGTTCGCCGCCGGCATCCCCCCACCAGGGTGACTGGCTCCGGGGCCCGGGGATCACGCGGGCGGGATGTTGTGGTTGACGCGGAACAGGTTGGCCGGGTCGACGCGGCGCTTGATCTCGGCCAGCCGGGTGTATACCCCGGGCGCGTAGGCGAGGGCGGCCGTCTCCGGGGCGGCGTCGGCCGCGAACATGAAGTTCAGGTAGCGGCGGCCGGTCGACCACGGCGCCAGGGCGTCGATCAGCCGCTGCTCGTAGGCGTGCAGGGCCTCGGCGTCCGGCGGGCCGCCGGCGGCCACCAGGAAGACGTTGTAGAGCGTCTCGTCACGGTTGCCGACGGCGTTGGGGCTTTCGGGGGTACGGCTGAGCGCACCACCCAGGTGCCGCACCTCGGCCAGCACGAGCGGGGAATCGGCCTCCGGTCCGGCGTACCGCAGGATCGCCTCGACCGCCTCGGCCGGAAGCTCCCGCAGCAGGGCCGCGTGCTCGTAGATCGGCAGCGGGTCGACCGGGTCGTTGTGGACGGCGGCGACCGCCGCGTACGGCATCGGGCCGACCGCGTCGATGATCGGCGTGCCCAGCTCCCGGAACGGCGCGACCAGTGCCTCGCCGTCCGCCGGCGAGCCCAGGTAGGCGATGCGCAGGTGGGCGACGAGCCGGTCGCGCAGCGGCTCGGGCACGAACGGGGCCGCCGGCAGGTGCAGCAGGCCGACCGAGGCCGACATCTCCTCCGGCACGTCCCGGGTCCACTCGCGGAACCGGTGCAGCACCTCGCCGGCCAGCTCGCCCGGGAAGAAGATGCCGCCGCCGTAGAACGTGGCGATCGGGAACACGGTGAACTCGATGGCGACGACGACCCCGAAGTTGCCCTTGGCGCCGCGCAGCGCCCAGAACAGGTCGGGGTCGCTGTCCGCGGTGACGTGCCGCAGCTGCCCGTCGGCGGTCACCACGTCCAGGGCGGTGACGTGGTCGGCGGCGTAGCCGTACTTGCGGCCGAACGGGCCGAGGCCACCGCCGAGGGTGTAGCTCACCACCGTCACGGTCGGGGACGAGCCGTTCAGCGCGCCCACGCCGAGCTTGCCGGCCAGCTCGATGAACTCGGCCCAGCGCACGCCGGCCTCGACCCGGGCGGTCATGGCGTTCTCGTCGATGGCCAGGCCGGTCAGCCGGCGGGTGGTGATCAGCACCGAGCCGGCCGACGAGACGGAGGTGCCGTGGCCAGCGCCGAGAATGGCGATCGGCAGATCGTGAGCGGCGGCGAAGCGTACGGCCCATTGAATGTCTTCGGCATTGGCCGCGCCGACGACGACGGCCGGTGTGTGCACGGCGGTGAGGTTGTACGCCGGGAGTTCCTCCGCGTAGCCCTCGTCGCCGGGCTGAAGGACGGGACCGGCGACGGACGCGCGCAGGGCGGCGATGTCGGCCGGGGGAATAGCGGTGGACGGAAACGTGCTCATGTAACGGCCTTTCGAGGCGGGCCGGCACTGACGCCGGCCGCAGGAGGTCCATTGAGCGGCGCCCGGTTCGACGAAGAGTTGACAGAAGGTAGATGCCCAGCTCACGACCGGCTTCAATGGGGCACGTGACGGGGGGACTACGCGATGACGCTGCGGATTCAGGTGCTCGGCCCGGTGCGGGCGTGGGCGGGCGACGAGGAGCTCGATCTCGGCACGCCGCAGCAGCGGGCGGTGCTGACCGCGCTGGCGCTGCGCGAAGGGCGACAGGCCACTTTGGAGGCGCTGATCGACGCGGTGTGGGGCGAGGATCCGCCGCGGACGAGTGCGCTCACCCTGCGGACGTACGTCTCCCGGTTGCGGCAGGCCCTCGGCGCTGACGTGATCGCGACCGTCAACGGCGGCTACCTGCTGCGGCTCGGCCCGGGAACTCTGGACCTGGCGGACTTCACGGCGGCGGTGGCCCGGGCCCGCGCGGCGCGGGAGGCGGGCGAGCAATGCCGGGCGGCGCAGGCGTTTCAGAGGGCCGACGGGATGTGGCGGGGCCCGGCGCTGGCCGACGTGCCCGGGCCGTACGCGGCCGCCCAGCGGGTCCGGCTCGACCGGGAACGGCGTGCCGCCACCGAGGAACGGCTCGCGCTCGACGTCGAGTCGGCCGGCGCCGCCGCCGCGGTCACCGAGCTGAGCGCGCTGGTCGAGCAGCATCCCCTCGACGAGGGCCTGAGCGCGCTGCTCATGGTGGGGCTGTACCGGACCGGCCGGCAGGCGATGGCCGTCGCCGAGTTCCAGCGGATCCGGGAGTTGCTGGCCGACGAGCTCGGTCTCGACCCGGGCGCCGCGCTGCGCGGCGCCTACCAGCGGATCCTGGCCGGCGAGCCGGCTTCGCGACCGGACGACCCGGCCCCCGCGCAGCTCCCGCCCGGCATCCGCGACTTCGTCGGGCGCGCGGATCTGATCGACCGGGTCACCGACCTGCTCGTGGCCGACGGGCTCAGCGCGCCGGCCGTCGGCCTGGTCGGGCTCGGCGGGGTGGGCACCAGCACGCTGGCCGTCCACCTCGCCCACCGGCTGCGGGAGCGGTTCCCGGACGGGCAGCTCTACGCCGACCTGCGCGAGGACCGCGGGGTGCTGCCAGGATTCCTGCGCGCGCTCGGCGTGCCGTCAACGGAGGTCCCGGACGATGCGGCGTCACAGGCCGCGCTGTGGCGGACCGTCTCGCACGGCCGCCGCCTGCTCGTCGTGCTCGACCATGCCCGTACACCCGGGCAATTGAAGGTGTTGTTGCCGGCCGGAAGCGGGAGCGCCGCGATCGTCACGGGCAGCCGCCGCCTGCCCAGCACGTCGGTCACGCGATGGATCTCCGTACCGGCCTTCGACCCGGACGACTCCGTCGAGCTCTTCCGCCGGGTCGCCGGCCGCGACCGGGTCGACGCCGAACGCGAGGCCGCGCTGCGGTTCGCCGCCGCCTGCTCCCACCTGCCGCTGGCGGTGCGGCTCGGCGCCGAGCGCCTCGCCGCCCGCCCCAGCTGGTCGGTCGCGGCGATCGGCGACCGGCTGCGGGTGGAGATGCGCCAGCCGGTCGCCCTGCACGAGGACTGCGTCCGGGTCGAGGCGCCGTTCGAACGCGACCTGGCCGCGCTGCGCGCCGGCGACCCGCTCGCCGCGGCCGCGTTCGCGCGGGTCGCGACGGCCGACGACGACGAGATCACCGTGGCCACCGCCGCCCGGCTGCTCGACGTGCCCGAGACCGAGGCCGAGCGGCGGATGGAGTCGATCGCCGACGCGCACCTGGTCGAGCCGGCCGGCTACCAGCGCTACCGCTACCTGGAGATCGTCCGCTGGTTCGGCCGCCGCCAGGCGATCGCCGCGCACACCCCGGCCCACCGCGAGGCCGTCGTCACCCGCGCGCGACGAACACGCACCCTCCGAACTGTGTGATCGGCGTACGCCCCACCGGCGTACGTTGGCCGGTGTGAACGAGATCTTCAGCGAGCGGTGGCTGTCCGAGGCCGTCGATCTGATGGTGCGGTTGGTCGAGGCGGCCGGAGCGCTGATCATCTTCGTCGGGGCCATGGTGGCTTTCGTCCGGTTCGTCGTGGTCGGCCTGCGCGAGAGGCGCGCGGAGGCGTTCGTGCCGGTGCGGCTGGAGCTGGGCCGGTTCCTCGCGCTGGGCCTGGAGTTCCAGCTGGCCTCCGACATCCTGCGCACCGCGATCGCGCCGACCCTGCGGGAGATCGCCGAGCTGGCCGCGGTGGCCGCCATCCGGACCGCGCTCAACTTCTTCCTGACCCGCGAGATCAAAGAGGAGCGCGACGAACTCGCCCGGCGGGAGCCCGCGCCGTGACCGCGCTCCTCCAGTACGCGTCACTGTTCTGCGTGGCCGCCGGCCTCGTCTGCGGCGCGCTGGTCCTGGCCGTCGCCCGCGACGGTCGCGCCGCGCTGCGCACGGCCCTGGACTTCTGGCTGGCCGCGGGCCTGCTGCGCCTGGCCCTGCCCACCTCGGCCACCCAACTGCTGGCCGTCGTGGCCATCATCGCCGTCCGGCAGGTGGTGAGCCGGGCGATCAGCGCTTCGGCCCGGCCCCGCGACGTTCATCAATAGCCGGAGTCCGGCTCCGCCGCACCGTCCGCCTGTCATCCGACCCCCTCGATCTGCACCGTGTGCACGCAGGAGGAACCCTTCGCCTGGCTGGACCGGTGGCTCGCTCACGAACCGTCGGTGGCGTAGCGGACCAGGGTGAGGACGAGGGCGATCGTGGCGCCGCAGGCACCGCCGCCGGCCACGATGGCCAGAGGCACGGGCACGCCGCCGGCATGGGACAGCAGGCCGGTGGTGGCGCCGATCAGCACGCCCGCGATGAGGGCGAAGCCGATCCACACGGCCCGGGAAACAGTAGGAGCGGTCGTCATCGGGAGGTTCCTTCCGTACGGGAGTGGGTCTTGCTCAACCTTCAGCTCCCGGGAAGGGCCGTTGACAGGCCACTCCAAACGCTGACAACGCTTTACAGAAGTTGACGATCGGCTCCAACCTCGTGATGCTCGGATCACCATGTCAGCCGAGCCCTCCGACGATCACCCGCTGGCCCGCCTGCGGGCGCAGATCCGTGAGCTGCACCTGCACGACGGCGAGCCCAGCACCCGCACCATCGCCGGTCGCACCGGCAAGGCGATCAGCCACACCACGGTGGCGAAGGTACTGCGCGCCCCCACGTTGCCCGCCTGGGGCCAGGTCGAGCTGGTGGTCGAAGCACTGGGCGGTGACATCGAGGCCTTCCGGCTGTTGTGGATCGCCGCACGAAAGGCCGGACCACCCGCTGCGGATACGGTCCCGGTCTTCGAGGCCCCGGTCGACAGCGCGGATGACGATCAGCTGATCAGCCCGGCCGACCGCGGTCGCGCCGCTCGCTTCCTGTTGGTCGCCGGCGGGTGGGATGCGGGCCTCGGCAGCATCTCCACCCTCAACCGTGACCTGGCGGTCGCTCTTGCCGCCGACGGAGCCGACGTGCGGGTCGCCGTTCCCGCGGCCACACGAGAAGAATTGAACTCGGCCACCAGCGCAGGTGTCCGCCTGGTCACCCCGGAGCCCATCCCCGGGATCAACGGCAGACACCTCATGCTGGCCAAGCCGAGGTTCACCGATCGGGACTACCAGCCGGACGTGATCGTCGGCCATGGCCGACAAGTCGGCTCGTACGCCTATGGGCTGCAAAGGCTCTACTTCCCGCGGGCGCGACGGATACACGTCGTGCACACGGACCCCGACCGGCTGGACAGCGCCGAAGAAAACGAGCACCTCACACGCATGCTCGGAGACGCTCGCCGCGAGGTGGAAATCGACCTGGCCGCCACAGCCACCCTCGTGGCCGCTGTCGGCCCGCAGCTCACCGAACTGATTCGGGACCGCTTGCGCCGCCGTCCCGGCACGATGCCCGAGGTCGTCAACCTCGAGCCGGGCTTACACGACTGGGGACAGATGGTGGACCCCCACCATCCGCCCGGGCTTCCGCGGATATTGCTCATGGCGTCTCCCGGGGACGGCATGTCCAAGGAGATCGACATGTTCGTCCGAGCGGCGCGCACCGCGGCCGCGCACCCGCGATTCAGGGATCAGCGCCTCCAGCTGGTCATCCGTGGCATAGCGGCGGAAGACGTCCGCGACCGCATCGGGATGGTGGCCGGCCAGGTTCTCGAGGTGACCTTCCGCCCCTACACGTCCGCCGAGGGGGAGCTGAGTACGGATCTCCGGCAGGCACAGGTGGTCGCCATGCCGTCCCACCACGAAGGGTTCGGACTCACCACGTACCAAGCGATCGCCGCAGGTGTCCCGGTGCTCGTCAGCGTGGAGAGTGGGCTGGCCCAGATGATCGCGTCGATGTTCACCGACGAGGCTCGTCCGCCGGAGATCCTGCCGACGCGAGGCGTGGACGCCGATGTCGAGAAGATCTGGACCACAGCGCTCACGAACACCCTCGCCGATCCTCACCGCGCCTTCCAACGGGCAGCACAGTTCCGCGAGCAGATCGGCGCCAGGGCGAGTTGGGACGCGGCGATCGCTGAACTCCTGGCGCGACTCGGGCTTTAGGTCACCGGGTCGCGGGGTAGCCCGGGATCTGGCGGCGCTGTGTCGCGCTGGCCGCCCAGTGGCCCAGGTCCAGGATGGCCGCCACCACGACCCAGAACCACTCCCAGCCGGTCAGGCCGAAGCCCGGGGTGTACAGGACCACGTAGATCAGGGTGGAGAACGGCAGGAAGATGATGCCGAGCAGCGGGATGATCCACGTGTCGAAGGCCGCGTTGACCAGCGCGGGCCGGGCGATCCAGATGATGAACAGGCCCAGGCGCGGGAAGACCCCGGCGAACAGTGCGAACAAACAGCCCATGGTCTTCGATGATCGGGGCCGGGCCGATGACGGGCTTCACCCGGGCCGGATGAGGACGCCGGGTCGCCCGCGCCGCAGGCTTTGTTCCTGCGATCGGCGCGGGAGGGCTGGGTGGTGCGAGTTCTGCTGTCTCTGCTTCTCGTGGCCTGGCCCGCGTTCGGCACCATCGACACCGGTGGCCAGCACCGGGAGCACGAGCGCATCACCCGCGCCGCCCTGGCCTGCACGAGCAGCACGAGCAGGGAGCCGGTCTGCTTCGAACCGGCGACCATGAACTATCTGGCCGGGCACGACCGCGAGTTCGGCGCCGTCGGCGCCCCCGACAGTGATGAGATGGCGGACCCGGCCGCGCATTGCGACAACGCCGACTACCTGTCCGGCAGCTACCCACAGAGCCATGAAACCGCCGTCGTCGCCCTGACGGACTGTGTCGAGCATCTGCGTGCGGACTTCCGGCGAGGCCTGGAGAGCGCGAAGGATCTCCTCGACGACCAGGGTGAGGTTGTCGCGGCCGAGGTGACGGCCAGTCCTGAGTGCAACCCGAGGGAACGCGAGGAGAGCCGCGCCAAGTGCGCCACGCTGGAGGCGTTCGGCCGGGCTCTGCACGGGGTGCAGGACTTCTACTCGCACAGCAACTGGGCCGACCGGGCCGACCCGTCCCGGCCCATCGGCGACGACAACCCGCCGGGGCTGCACCGGCCGGGGCCGAGCCCGCTGCTCGACCTGCTGGGCGTGACGGCCGGGCCGCCACCGGCCGATTTCACCACCGGCTGCTATGTCCTGCAGGACCAGGTGCCCGGCGCCGGCGTCTGCCAGTTGCGGATCACCCACGCCGCCCTCAACAAGGACAAGGGCCTGATCGACCCGGTCAGCGGCCGGGCCACCGAGCCGGGTACGCCGCGCGGCCAGGTGGCCGACAATTTCGCGGACGCGGTGGCGGGGGCGATCGCCGAGAGCCGCCGTCAGTGGCGGGACTTCCGGACCGGGCTGACCGACCGCTACGGCGCCGACCGGGCCTCGCGGATGGTCTGCGCCCTCACCCACGACGACCCCGAGAACGACTGCCATGGGCCGCGCGTGCCCCGGGCCGTCGTCATCGGCATGGCGCTCGCCGCCGGCGCCGTGCTCTTCTGGCTGGCGCGACGGCGACGATCATCCTGACAAAGGATGTCAGGTATACGGCCCTAGCCTCACCGCATGGCGAACGACTTCGATTTCCTCATCGGCACCTGGACCTCCAAGCAGCGGCGCCGGCGGGAGATCCTCGCGGGCAACGACGAGTGGTACGAGTTCACCGGCACCACCCGCTGCTGGAGCGTCCTGGGTGGCCACGGCAACATCGACGAGGTCGAGCTGCCCGAGCTCGGCTACACCGGCCTCACCGTACGGATCTTCGACCCGGCCACCGACCTGTGGTCGATCTACTGGGCCCGCACCGACATCGGCCTCGCCCTGCCCCCGACCGTCGGCCGCTTCGAGCCGGACGGCGTCGGCCGCTTCTACGACGACGAGGAGTGGAACGGCCGCCCGATCCGCGTCCGCTACCTGTGGACGATCGCCTCGCCCGACTCGTGCCGCTGGGAGCAGGCGTTCTCCACCGACCGCGGCGAGACCTGGGAGACGAACTGGGTCGCCGACTTCACCCGGGCGACGCCGATCTGAAAGAGCCTTGCAGGTTTCCCGGCGCCGCCCTAGGATCTGAAAGAGTCTTTCAGATCGGAGTGCCGCCGTGCAGGAACGCCGCCCCCAGCTCACCGACCCCGCCGTCGTCGACGCCCTGGCCCACCCGGTGCGGCTCGACGTGCTCGGCTACCTCATGTCGTCCGGCCCGGCGACGGCCTCCGCGTGCGCGCGGGCCGTCGGGGACACGCCGTCGAACTGCAGCTACCACCTGCGGGTGCTGGCCGCGCACGGCCTCGTCGAGCCGGACGACTCCGGTGACGGGCGCTCCCGCCCCTGGCGGACCACCCTCACCGGATTCACCGTCGGCACCGAGACCGACGACTCCGAGGCCGGCGTCACCCGCGTGCTCGCCGCGGCCGTGGAGCTCGACCACCACCTCGCCCGCGAATACCTGCGCCGGCAGCCGGAGCTGCCGGAGCAGTGGCGCGAGGTCGACTCGCACGCCAGCTTCGGCCTGTCCCTGTCGCCGGAGGAACTCGCCACCGTGCTGCGCCGCATCGACGCGGTGGTGCGGCCCTACCTCGCGCCCACCCGGACCGACAGCCCGGAGGACGCCGAACACGTACACCTCTCGCTCATGGCTTTTCCCCGGCCGGGATTCGGGCGGTGACCTCGTCTGCGCTGGCGGTGCCGGCCTTCCGCCGGCTCTGGATCGCCGGCCTGGTGTCCGACGCCGGCGACTGGCTGATGTTCATCGCCCTGCCGCTGGTCGTCCTCCAGCTGACCGGGTCGGCCCTGGGCACCTCGTTCGCGTTCCTGCTCGAGCTGGCGCCGCCCGTGCTGATCGCCCCGCTCGCGGGCCGCGTGGCCGACCGGCTGCCGCGCCGCCTCGTCATGGTCGTCGCGATGCTCGCCCAGGCCTGTTCGCTGCTGCCGTTGCTGGCGGTGCACGACCGATCCGACCTGCCGATCCTCTACGGCGTCATCGTCGCCCACGCGAGTTTCGCCGCGTTCTTCGAGCCCGCCAAGAACGCGATGCTGCCGGCGCTCGTCGGGCCCGGCCGGGCGGTGTCCGCGAACGCCTTGGTCGGCCTGAACAACGACCTCGGGCGCCTGGCGGGCGGCCCGCTCGGCGGTGTGCTGCTCGCCGTCGCCGGGCTCAGCGGCGTCGTGCTGGTGGACATCGCGACCTATCTGGTCGCCGCCTCGCTCGTCGCCACCCTGCCCCGGGAACGCGCCCGGCCGGCGGTACGACCGGCCGGCCGGCCGAAAAGCGGCCCCGCGGTCCGCGCACCGATCGTGGTGGCCTTCGTCGCGGCCGTCGCCCAGGGCCTGTTCCTCCTGCTGTTCGTCTTCTTCGTCACCGACATCCTCGGCGGCGCCGCGGCGGACGTCGGGGTGCTCCGCGGCGTCCAGGCCGTCGGCGCGATCGCCGCCGGCGTCGTGCTGGGCATGCTGGGCGCCCGCCTCGACATCGTCCGGCTGACCATCGCCGGCAGCATCGTCTTCACCGTCCTGACCGCGCTGACGTGGAACCTGTCGTTCCTGACGCACGCGATGCCGGTCTACGTCGTCCTCTTCGCCATCATCGGTGCGCCGGGCGTCCTTCTCGGCGCCGGCCTGACGAGCCTGCTGCAACAGGCCTCGGACGACAGCCGGCGTGGCAGCGCCTTCGCGGCGTTCGGCCTGGCCCAGGCCATCGGCCAGGCGCTCGGCCTGCTCGCCGGCGGCCTGTTGCAAAGCGTCAGCGGCACCCTCCCGCTGCTCGAGGCCCAGGCCGGCACCTATGCGGTCGCCGCGATGCTGGCGCTGATCCTGCTCCGCACCACCGGTCGCCGTCAGAACGCGAGCCGCTCAGCGTCCCCGGTCAGCGCGACCAGCCGCTCCTCATCGACCGGCGGGATCGCGTAACGCCGTTCCCGAATGGTGGCCAGCAGTTCCGGCGGCAGGGTGACGTGGTGACGGCGTACGTAATAAGAAAGATCTTGACGCCAGAGCCAGTCGCCGTCCGTCATGATCGACGACCCGCTGAGAATCTCCTGCTCAGGATCGAGCACGTCCCGCTCGACGTCCATCATGTCGATCAGCACATAGCCGTTGTCCAGATACCGGGTCACGAGCTCGGCGTCCTCGATCGGCCCGG
This sequence comes from Paractinoplanes atraurantiacus, assembly GCF_900215205.1. GTDB lineage: Bacteria > Actinomycetota > Actinomycetes > Mycobacteriales > Micromonosporaceae > Actinoplanes > Actinoplanes atraurantiacus. The sequence goes on along the minus strand of NZ_OBDY01000050.1, from coordinate 12,683 downwards.
CCCCGATGTTGTCGGCGATGCTCTCCACCGGCTCCGGATGCCGAGTCTGGCCGAGTTCTGCGAACATGCCGGCGGTCCGCACGGACGGGCTCCTTAATCCCGGGGCCAGAAGGTGACCCATTTACCTTCGGGCAGTTCGGGCTTGTTGGCGATTCGGGGGACGTACTTGCCACTACCGTAAATGGGCACCCCGACCGCCTGTGTCGGGGCTTCCACCGGTACGCCCAGCGAGTCGGCCACCTGCTGGCCGGCCGGTACCAGGCCCGGCAGATCCGGATCGGCGTCCACTCGGCCGGTGTGGCAGGAAACCAGGCGTACCGGCTGTCCGGGAACGTAGTTCGGGTTGTCGCGGACGGCCTGGGCGATCTGCTCCGGACTCGTGTAGTTGTGCGGATACTTGCCGCCGTCCTCACCGACCACACCGGGACGGAACGTACCGTTGGGTTCGCCGTGCACCACGACGTCGTGGACACCCGGTTTCGGCTCGACGTGATCGAAGTTCCGCATCGTGCTGCTGTCGTATCCCACGGCCGTGGAGTTCGGCCCGTGATACACCGGGTCACCGGTCGGCAGGTAGCCGTCCGGCGGACGGGAAGGCGCCTGCGGGCGATCGCCTGGGTTCTTCCAGTTGGACCGCTTGCCCATGTCGACGAGATCGTCCGCGCCCTTGCCGCCCTTGCGGAGCGCCAGGATCGCCTCACCGAGTTCCTTCATGGCCTTCGCCAACTTCTGCATGCTGGCGACGAGCTGCTTGAGCCAGCGGCCGATCTTCGCCGCCCACGAGGCGCAGAGGGTGGCCACCTGCTCGACGACGAGCGGCGTGGCGGTGCCGAGGCTCGCGAGCACCTCGACGGCGTACGAAATCAATCGCGACACCACCGTGGCGATCGCGTCGCGAACCATGATCCGCACCGTGCCGACCAGCATGCCGGCGCCCTCGGTGATCAGCGCCATCGTGTCGGAGGCACGGCTGAGCGCTCGGAGATCCGACATCCGCCGCGCGGCGTGCGACCGATACGCCTCGGCGGCACCACCGTGCCAGTCAGCGGTGTCCCAGCGGACCGACTGCGCCAGCGCGTCGGCCTCGCCGGCGAGCCTGCCCGCGATGTTCGTCCATGTCCGCGCCTGAGCCGTGACCTGGCTCGGGTCGCCGGCCAGCCAGTCCAGCGCCTCGGAGAGCGGTTTGACATGCTCGATGATCCAGGCGACGCCGTACTGCAGCAGCGAGCCGATCGGGTCGGACACGAACGCCAGCGCGTCCAGGGCGCCACCGGCGAGGCCGAGGGCACCGTCCACCCACGATCCGCTCTGGATTGCCTGGTAGATCTGCTGGATGTCCTCGGCCGGAGCGAGACCGGCGATGGGACCGGGTCCCGCGCTGGAGGGAGCCGCCACCAGCGGGTTGGTCACGGCAGTCGCCCGCTGCGAGTGATGGCGTCGGCGTTGCGCGCGTCGGTGGAGTTGTAATGCTCGGCCGTCGCCCGCAGCTTCCGCGCGGTGTCGCGCAGGTCGTCGGCGCTGTCCGCGATCCCTTGGATCAAGGTCTCCTGGAGGACAGCCATCAAAGGCGGAAGGAAGTTGCAGATCTTTCCGTACGCATCCCCGCCGGCCCGCACGGAACGGCCCGCGCCGCCGGCCTCCTGGACGCCGTCCCCGACGGCGTCAACCGCCCCGGCGTGCGCGGCCAGATCCTGCGTGATCACGGAGAACCGATCACTCACGCGTCGTCCTCGTCGGTGGCGTAGCCCTTGAGGACGGCACGACCCGCCTCCGACTCCACGCCTATCGTGCCGGCGACGGCCTCTCGCACCCTGCCGGACAGGTCTGCTCGGGCGGCCGCGATCGTGGCCAGGATCTCGCGCGCGGTCCGCGTCGCCGACTGCTGCCGGGTGTCCTCGTCGAGCCACAGGTCGGTGACCTCGCCCGACCGTCCGACGGTCACCTCGACGAGCCGGTCCTGGCTACGGGCCGAGCCTGTCAGGCCTTCCACCCGCCCGGCAAGCTCACGGGCCTGCGCCGCGCGGCGCTCGAAGCCTGCCTGCCAGTCGTCGATCATCCGCTCGGCGTTGTCCCCACCGATTCCGTCGAACACGCAGCCTCCCGCCGGGTCACCTTTATCGACGCCGAGGATAGTGACCCCGTGCGATGGGCGCGTTCGACGCGCTGGCCCCAGAAAGTGCCGGCCAGGACCAGGGCGATGCCGGCCGCCGCGAGGACCGTCAAGTGCTCGCCGCCCAGGCTCAGGCCGATCAGGACGGCCCACACCGGCTCGGTGCCGAGCAGCAGGCTGGCCCGGGCCGGTGAGGTTCGGCGTACGGCCCACAGCTGCACCACGAACGCGAAGACGCTGCAGCCCAGCGCCAGGTACAGCACGCCCAGCCACTCCCCCGCGCCGAGACCGCCGGCCGCCGGCAGCAGCGCCGGGCCGGCCGCGATCGTGAACACGGCCGCGCCCACCACCGTCTGCAGCGTGGTCAGGGTGACCGTGTCGTACGAGGGCCGGCTGAGCCGGCCGGAGAGCGTGACGTGCGCGGCCCGGACCACGGCCGCCGCCAGCATCAGGGCGTCGCCGGCCGACGGCGTCCGCAATCCTGGCCCCGCGACCAGGAGCACCACCCCGCCCGTCGCCACCCCGGCCGCCAGGAAGAAGCGTGGCGGCAGGCCGCCCTGCAGCAGCGGGGTGAGCAGGATCGTCAGGCTGATCAGCACGCCGGCGTTGGTGGCGCTGGTCAGCGACACCCCGTACGTCTCCAGAGCCAGCACCGACGCCTGCGTGCAGCCGAGCAGAAGCCCCACCTTCAGCTCGCCCCTCGCCGGGCGCCGCCGGAACATCAGCGGCAGCATCGCCGCCATCGACACCAGGTAGCGCAGCGCCAGCACGACCAGCACGCCGCCGGCCACGACCAGTGTCTTGGCCGCCAGATAGCTGCTGCCCCAGATCACGGCCACGGCCAGCAGCAGAAGATCCCCTGTCACCCGGAAAGCCTGCGGCCCGGCGATACGGTAGACAAGACGCCATCCGCTGAATCGACGATGTAGTGGAGCCTTATGGATCCGCATCACCTGAGGCTGCTGCGCGAGTTGGGCGAGCGCGGCAGCGTCGCCGCCGTGGCCCGCGCCCTGCGCATCACCCCGTCGGCGGTGTCCCAGCAGCTCAACGTCCTGCAACGGTCGGCGCCGGTGCCTTTGACCGAGCGCAGCGGCCGCCGCCTCGTGCTGACCGAGGCGGGCCGGGCCCTGGCCACGGCCGCGGTCGAGGTGATGACCGCGCTCGACCGGGCGTCGCGGGCGGTCGGCGACTATCTGGAGGCGCCGGGCACGCCGGTCACCGTGGCCGCGTTCCACAGCGCCGGGCTGGCCTGGTTCGCGCCGCTGATCGCGCGGTTTCCGGCGGTGCGCTGCGCCGACCGGGATGTGGCCGAGGCCGAGTTCCCCGCTCTGGTCGGCGACTACGACCTGGTGCTGGCCCATCGGCTGGCCCACAGCCCGCCCTGGCCCTCCGACCGGCTCACGGTGATTTCTCTGATTCAGGAGCCGATGTACGTCGCGATGTCCGCCCACCACCCCCTCGCCGCGCGCGAACGGCTCACCGCGGCCGACGTGAGCACCTGGCCGTGGATCAGCGTGCACGACGGGTTCCCGCTGACCGGGCTGCTGACCGCGATCGAGGCGGCGGCCGGGCGCCCCCTCGACATCCATCACCGGATCAACGAGTTCACCGTCGCCGCCTCGGTGGTCGCGGGTGGGGAGTCGCTGGCACTCTTGCCCGGCCACACGACTCCCCCGGACCCGCGGCTGGTGCTGCGCCCGCTGGCCGATCTGCCCGCCGCCCGCCACGTCGACGTGCTGACCAGACCGGAGACGCTGCACCGCGCCGCGGTCCGCTCCGTGCTCGGCGCCCTACAGCAGATCGCGACTCAGCCGGCGGATTGAGGTCCGCAGGTGGTCGTGGGCACGCTGTTGGCGCCGCGTGTGGTGCCGAGGAACCCGAAGGTGGCCGACGCGCCGGCGGCGAGGCTGCCGTTCCAGGTCTCGTTCGTGACGGTCTGGGCGCTGCCGTTCGACGAGACGCGGCCGCCCCAGGCCTGGGTGATCGTCTGGCCGTCGGTGAAGGTCCAGCCGACCCGCCAGCCGTTCAGTGCGGCGGCGCCGGCGGTCACCGTGACCTCGGCCTGGAAGCCGCCCTGCCACTGCCCGGTGATCCGGTAGGCGGCGGTGCAGGCGCCGGCCGGAGGAGGAGTGGATGTCGTCGGCGTCGGCGTCGGCGTCGGCGTCGTCGGCGTGGGCGTCGTCGTGCTGCCGAGCTGCGAGAAGAACCGCCAGACCTCGCCGCCCACCCACGTCAGGGCGCCGCTGGTCGAGGTGGATCCGTCCACCGGCTCGGGGGTGTGGTCACCGTCGAACGCGGCCCACGCCACCGGGTATCCGGCGCGACAGCCCGCGTACGCGGTCGTGATGTGGGTCAGGCTGCCGCGGGCCGGCTCCGGCGGGTTCTGTGCGGTGCACCCGTTGTTGCGGACGAACGTGTCGCGGATGGACCGGCCCTGCGAGATGTTCAGGACGCTGTCGTGGGTGCCGTGGATGCCGAAGTAGGCGACCGGCTGGTTGCCCGGCGAGCAGCCGCTGAGGTTGGCGCCGGACAGGACGGCCACCGCACGGAAGACCGCCGGCCGGGCGCAGGCGACGGCGTAGCTCATCGAGCCGCCGTAGCTCCAGCCCAGCGCGAAGAGCTGGCTGGTGTCGACGCACAGGTCGCCCTCGATCAGCGAGACCAGGTTGTCCACGAGGGTGAGGTCACGGTTGCCGGTGTTGGCCCAGCCGTTGTCGATGCCCTGCGGCGCGACCAGGATCGCCGAGTTGTTCGACTGCCCCTGGAGCCCGTAGTAGCCACCGCTCGCCACGTTGCCCGCGGATCCGTTCAACCAATGAAAGGCGAAGATGAGTTTGTACGGCTTGGTGCGGTCGTAGTTGTCCGGGACCCGCAGGATGTACGAGCGGTTCTGGCCGCCGCTGGAGATGGTGCGGGTGCCGCTGGTCAGCGTCGGCGCCTTGCCGCACCCGGCGGTGACCGCGGCCTCGGCCGGTACCGCGGTCATGACCGCGACCGCGGCCGCCGCGGCGACCAGGACGGCCATCGCTCCGCCGGCGAGTTTTCTCAGGGACATCGCGTTCCTCTTTTCGGGGGACGGCTCTCCGGCCGAGGGGAGCCCGGCCGGAGAGCACGGAGAGGACAGCCGGCTAGCCGGCCGCGCAGGTGGGAGTGGCCGTGGGCCCGCTGCCGGTGCCCTGGAAGCCGAACTCGGTGAAGCCACCGGCCGCGATCTGGCCGTTGTAGCTCACGTTGCGGAAGCTCACGGCACCCGTGCTGCCGGTGTTGGCGGCGCTCCACACGCCGGTGATCGCGCTGCCGGAGGGCAGCGACAGCGACACCGTCCAGCCCGAGACCGCGGCCTGGCCCGCGGTGACGCGCACCGTGGCCACGTAGCCGCCGGTCCACGAGTTCAGCGAGACCGTGGCGGCGCAGGCCCCGGTGGGCGGGGGCGGGGTGCTGGTGGTGGGCGGGGGCGGGTTGCTGGTGGTGGGCGGGGTGGTCGGCCCGCCGGCGTTGAGGGCGTTCAGGACCGAGGTGTACGCCGCCTTCTTGTTGCCGGAGTTGTCGAACAGCAGCGGGTTCTCGCCGGTGCGCCAGGAGTCGCTGTCGCGGATGCCCCAGACCGTGATGCCCGTGCACCGGGACACGGCCATGCAGGCGCGGGTGACCCCGGCGTACACATTGGCCTGGTTGCTGCCCTGTGCGACGTCGAGCTCGGTGATCTGCACGTCGACGCCGAGGTCGGCGAAGCGCTGGAGGTTGGCCTGGTAGTCGCCCGGAAGGCCGGTGCCCAGGTGGGACTGGAAGCCGACGCAGTCGATGGGCACCCCGCGCGACTTGAAGTCGCGGACCATGTTGTAGATGCCGGTGCTCTTCGCGTTGACGCCGTCGGTGTTGTAGTCGTTGTAGCAGAGCTTGGCGGCCGGGTCGGCCGCGCGGGCGGCCCGGAAGGCGGCCTCGATCCAGTCGTTGCCGGTGCGCTGGAGGTTGGAGTCGCGCCGGGCGCCGCTGCCGCCGTCGGCGAAGGCCTCGTTCACCACGTCCCAGGCGTAGATCTTTCCTTTGTAGTGGGTGGCGACCTGAGTGACGTGGTTGATGGCGGCGTTGCGCAGCGCGGTGCCGGACAGCGACTGCGCCCATGAGGGCTGCTGCTGGTGCCAGAGCAGGGCGTGGCCGCGGACCTTGGCGCCCATCGCGACGCCCTGGTTGAGGATGCGGTCGCCGTTGGTGTACGTGAACCGCCCCTGCGACGGCTCGGTGGCGTCCCACTTCATCTCGTTCTCGGGCGTGACCGAGTTGAACTCGGTCGTCAGGATCCGGGTGTACGTGGCGTCGCCGAGCCGCCCGGCCGCGATGGCCGCGCCGTAGTAACGGCCGGTCTGCGCGGCCGAGGCGCCGAGCGTGGAGGCCGCGTCCGCGGTGCCGATGACGGCGACGCTCGCCGCGAGGGCGACGCTCACCGCCGCGGTCGCGAGCAGCGCCGACCGGCCATGTCGGGGGATTGACATGAGCACGGAAACCTTTCTCTGGGGGGACTTCGGGGAATGGAAAAAACCGTACGGGAGCGCTCCCATACATTCAACTGCCTCAATAAGTGTTATGCGGTGCCGTTCGCTTTAGTCGACATTGCCAAGCTGCGTAACGCCGTAGCAACATCGACGAAATCAAATGCAAGGCCGCTGGCGCCGGCGAATGTTAACGTTCACTTACTCCCCTGGAGGAAGCATGCGGCTCACCCTGCGGTGGCTGGTCGCCGCGGCTGTGCTGGCCGGTCTCGTGCTGGCCGCTCCGGCGGCGTCGGCCGCCACGATCGACACCAACACCTGGTACGTGCTGGTCAACCGCAACAGCGGCAAGGCCCTCGACGTCTACAACCTGGCCACCAACGACGGTGCCCGGATCACTCAATGGACGCGCAACGACGGCAACCAGCAGCAGTGGCAGTTCGTCGACTCCGGCGGCGGCAACTACCGGCTCAAGTCGCGGCTGTCCGGCAAGGTCCTCGACGTCAGCGGCAACTCGACCGCCGACGGCGCCGCGATCGTGCAGTGGACCGACAACAACGCCGGCAACCAGCAGTTCAGCGTTCAGGACATCGACGGCTACATCCAGCTGATCGGCCGCAACAGCGGCAAGGCCCTCGAGGTGCAGGGCGCCTCCACGGCCGACGGCGGCAACATCGTCCAGTACTCCGACTGGAACGGCACCAACCAGCAGTGGCAGCTCGTCCCCGCGGGCACGACGCCCCCGCCGGCCGGTGGGAGCTTCACCAACCCGGTGGTCTGGCAGGACTTCGCCGACGGGGACATCGTGCGGGTCGGTGACGCGTACTACTACTCCGCCTCGACCATGCACTACTCGCCGGGTGCGCCGATCCTGCGCTCCTACGACCTGGTCAATTGGGAGTACGCGGGTCACTCCGTGCCCAGGCTCGATTTCGACTCCGCCGCCTACGACCTGAGCGGCTCCCGGGCGTACGTCAAAGGAATCTGGGCCTCCGCCTTCAACTACCGGCCGAGTGACGCGACCTATTACTGGCTCGGGTGCACCGAGTTCAACCGCACCTATGTGTACGCCTCGACGGCCATCGGCGGCGACTGGGCCAAGAAGGCCCGGATCAACAAGTGCTACTACGACGCCGGCCTGCTGTTCGACGGCGCGACCCCGTACGTCGCCTACGGCAACGGCACGATCAGCGTCGCCCAGCTCTCGGCCGATCTGAGCTCCGAGGTGCGGTCGCAGACCGTCTACACGACACCGTCGAGCATCGGGACGCTCGAAGGCTCCCGGATGTACAAGCGGGGCAACTACTACTACATCTGGCTGACCCGCCCGGCCAACGGGCAGTACGTGCTGCGCTCGACCAGCCCGTGGGGTCCGTACGAGCAACGCCAGGTCCTTCTGAACCTGCCCGGCCCGATCTCCGGCGGCGGTGTCCCGCACCAGGGCGGCCTCGTGCAGACGCAGAACGGCGACTGGTGGTACATGGCGTTCACCGACGCCTACCCGGGCGGACGGATGCCGACGCTGGCCCCGATCACCTGGAGCTCCGACGGCTGGCCGGTGCTGCAGACGGTGAACGGGCGCTGGGGCGCCACCTATCCGAAGCCGGCCATCAGCACGACCAGAACCGTGCAGTCGATGATCGGCCCGGACACGTTCACCGGCCCCTCCCTGTCGCACCGGTGGGAGTGGAACCACAACCCCGACACGTCGAAGTTCACGGTCGGCAACGGGCTTCGCCTGTCCACCGCGACCGTCACCAACGACCTCTACAACGCCCGGAACACGCTGACGCACCGGATCCAGGGCCCCACCTCCACCGCCACCATCCAGCTGAACTATGCGTCGATGGCCAACGGCGACCGGGCCGGGCTGGCCATGCTGCGCGACCAGTCGGCGTGGATCGGCGTCCGCAAGGACAACGGCGCCACCCGCGTCTCGATGACCAACGGACTGAGCATGTCCACCAGTGGGTGGGGCACGACCGGCACCGGCTCCGAGGCGGCCGGCGCACCGATCTCCGGCGGCACGGTCTGGCTGCGGGTCACCGCGAACATCCAGCCCGGCTCCGGTCGCACGGCCACGTTCTCGTACAGCACGAACGGCAGCACCTTCACCACGCTCGGGCCGGCGTTCGTGATGAACAACGACTGGCAGTTCTTCATGGGCTATCGCTTCGGCCTCTTCAACTACGCCACAAGCGCCCTCGGCGGCGCCGTCACCGTGAACCGGTTCGACCTGACGGCGCCGTAAGTCCCCCGTTCCCCCGTCCCCCTAAGGAATCGATGTGAGAAAATCCCGATGGCTCGCCGCGGCGACCGCCCTGGTCGCCGGCCTGGTCGCCGTGATCAGCGCGACACCCGCCTCGGCGGCGACGATCGACACCAGCGCCTGGTACGTGCTGGTCAACCGCAACAGCGGTAAGGCCCTGGACGTCTACAACCTGGCCACCAACGACGGTGCCCGGATCACCCAGTGGACCCGCAACGACGGCAACCAGCAGCAGTGGCAGTTCGTCGACTCCGGCGGCGGCAACTACCGGCTCAAGTCGCGGCTGTCCGGCAAGGTCCTCGACGTCTACAACTTCTCCACCGCCGACGGCGGCTCGATCGTGCAGTGGACCGACAACAACACCACCAACCAGCAGTTCAGCGTCCAGGACGTCGACGGCTACATCCAGCTGATCAACCGCAACAGCGGCAAGGCCCTCGAGGTGCAGGGCGCCTCCACCGCCGACGGCGGCAACATCGTCCAGTACTCCGACTGGAACGGCGCCAACCAGCAGTGGCAGCTGGCGCGGGTCGGCGGCTCGAACCCGACGACACCACCGCCGTCCGGCTCGTGCACGCTGCCCTCGTCGTACCGCTGGACCTCGACCGGCGCGCTGGCACAGCCGCGCTCGGGCTGGGTCTCGCTGAAGGACTTCACGACCGTCCCCTACAACGGACGGCAGCTGGTGTACGCGACCACGCACGACACGGGCTCGACGTGGGGCTCGATGAACTTCGGCCTGTTCACGAACTGGTCCGACATGGGCTCGGCGTCGCAGAACGCGATGTCGTCGGCCACCGTGGCCCCGACGCTGTTCTACTTCGCTCCGAAGAGCATCTGGGTGCTCGCCTACCAGTGGGGCGGCAGCGCCTTCTCGTACCGCACCTCGAGTGACCCGACCAACCCGAACGGGTGGTCGTCGGCCCAGACGCTGTTCACCGGCAGCATCACCGGCTCCGGCACCGGCCCGATCGACCAGACCCTGATCGCCGACGGCCAGAACATGTACCTGTTCTTCGCCGGCGACAACGGCAAGATCTACCGCGCGTCGATGCCGATCGGGAACTTCCCCGGCAACTTCGGCTCCTCGTACACGACCATCATGAGCGACTCGACGAACAACCTGTTCGAGGCCCCGCAGGTCTACAAGGTGCAGGGCCAGAACCAGTACCTCATGATCGTCGAGGCCATCGGCGCCAACGGCCGCTACTTCCGCTCGTTCACCGCCACCAGCCTGAACGGCTCGTGGACGCCGAACGCCGCGACCGAGAGCAACCCCTTCGCGGGCAAGGCGAACAGCGGCGCCACCTGGACCAACGACATCAGCCACGGTGAGCTGGTGCGGGTCAGCGCCGACCAGACGATGACCGTCGACCCGTGCAACCTGCAACTGCTCTACCAGGGCCGCTCCCCCAGCTCGGGTGGCGACTACGGCCTCCTGCCCTACCGGCCGGGCCTGCTGACCCGCCAGCGCTGAGCAGTACCCGCCCTGGCCGCCGTCATCCGGTGGCCAGGGCGGGACGCACGAGGAACGTGCTGGCGGTGCGGAACTCGGCGGTGTCCTTGAGATAGCCGATGCCGAACTCCGAGCCCGTCCAGCGCAGACGGAACTCGCGATAGTTGAAGGACTGGAACGCCACCGAGCCCGCCGTCGCACCCGGCAGCGGGCAGTAGGTGGCGTCCTCGCGGAAGATCTGGCTGTCGTCGAGCGGCGCGACGTAGCCGCGGAGCTCGTAGTGCCGCAGGTAGCGGCCGTCGCCGTCGCGGAACGAGACGCATCGGGGGTCGGCCAGGCCGTTGACGGCGGTGAAGGTCGCGCGTCGGCGGCTCTCGGCGCCGCCGCCGACGGCCGTGACGGCGACCGCGTCGGTGTTCACGCCGCGGCTGAGATAGCCGCCGCCGGCCCATTCGAGGGAGAGCGCGCCGAGAGGCACGGCGGCCGTCGCCGACGGGCTTCGGGTGGTACGGCTGGGCGCGGGGGCCGGTGTGCTGAATCGCGCCGGCGAGGTGGTCGCGGCCGGCGCGGCGATCGCGCCCGGGCCACGGGCCCCGGGCTCGGGGTCGTCGGGCACGACCAGCGGGACGGTCACGGCCACGGCCGCGACACCGGCGACGATCCCCGCGATCACCTTGCCGGCGACCGCGGTCGTTCCGGTGGCCGCGGCGACGGAAGCGGCACCGGCCGCGGTGGCTCCGGTGCCCGCGGCCACGGAAGCGGTGGCCGCGGCGACGGAGGCGGCGCCCGCCGCGATCGGGGCGCCGGCGGCGATCGGGCCGAGGACGGCATGGGTCAGGCCGGCCGGCACCACGAGGGCCGGCAGGTTCTCCAGCAGTCTGTCGGCCGGCAGCAGACCCGCAGCGGCCGCCGTGCAGGTGCGGCAGCCCCGGACGTGCCGGGCGATGCGCTTGCGCCAGAGTGGACTCGGCCGCCCGTCCCAGTCGGCCGTCTCCGCGGCCAGGCGGGCACAAATCGGTCGCGCCGCGAGCGCCGCGACGACGGACCGGGCCAGGTCGAGCTGCTCGCGGGTGCGCTGGACGCGGACGCCCGCGTGGGCGGCGCTGATACCGGCCGCCTCCGCGAGCTCGGCCCGGGTCAACCGGCCGGCGACCTCCTGCCACCACAGCCACAGCAGCTCGCGGTCGTCCGGGTCGAGCCACCGCGTCGCCTCGGCGACCTGCCGGCGCTCGTCGCTGAGACGGCTGCGCAGCGCCGTCACGTCCTCGACCTCGGCCCGCGGGTCCGCTGTCCCGGCCGCCTCGGTCAAGGGCCGGAGCCGGCGGCCGGCGGCCCGCCGCTGCTCCCGATGGGTGCCCACCTGACGGACCGCGATCACGGCCAGCCAGGCCCGGAAACTGCCCGGGCTGCGCAGACCGGGCAGCTCGCGCACGGCCCGCAGCATCGTGTCCTGCACGACGTCGTCGACGTCGGCCGGGTCCTCCATCGCCGCGCTGACGAGGTTGTAGACCAGCGGGAGATGGTCGGCGATCAGCCGCTCGAGAGCACGGCGGTCACCGTTGCGGGCCGCGGTGACGAGCTCGGCCACCTTCGCACTCGTCAGATCCATAGCGACGACACCCTATGCCGCCCGTCCAGGGAAAGAAACCGAGCGGAAAGGTGTTATCCAGCCCTCTCCTCCCTGGTCGTGGACTCTGAAACTTTCGGTCGTTGTCACCCCGACAAGAGCCCCGGTGATCGCCGATCACCGAAATACGGCTGCATACATGCAGGTAGAACGTTTCAAGGCGCTCATCAACTTCCGGAGAACTTCCGGAAACTATTGTTTCCGCGGCGTTTCCCATGTCAGCATGACCCGACATCGAGGTTCTTCGTTCCTTGGAAGGAGCCACAGTGACCGCCAGTCCCCCAGTCCCCCACCGGCGCCGATCGCCGCGGATCCGGCTGCTCATGGGTGCCGCCGTCGCCGCCGTCACGGCCGCGGGCGTGGCGATGGTGATCCCCAACGCCAGCGCCGCGGAAAGCACCCTGGGCGCCGCGGCCGCGCAGTCGGGCCGGTATTTCGGCACGGCCATCGCCGCCAGCCGGCTCAGCAACTCCACCTACAGCACCATCGCCGGGCGCGAGTTCAACATGATCACGGCCGAGAACGAGATGAAACCGGACGCCACCCAACCCCAGCGCGGCCAGTTCAACTTCAGCGCCGGCGACCAGATCTACAACTGGGCCACCCAGCGCGGCCTCAAGGTCCGCGGCCACACCCTCGCCTGGCACGCCCAGCAACCCGGCTGGATGCAAAGCCTCAGCGGCAGCAGCCTGCGCCAAGCCATGATCGACCACATCAACGGCGTCATGGCCCAC
>NZ_OBDY01000051.1 GCF_900215205.1 Paractinoplanes atraurantiacus | reverse complement strand
ACCCTGACCCACAGCCTCGGCCGCTCCCCGACCGTCGCCGACGTCGCCGCCCACCTGGGCGTCACCGAGGAAGACGTCCTGGAAGGCCTCGAAGGCGCCCGCGCCTACAACGCCACCTCCCTGTCGACCCCGATCTCGGCCGACGGCACCACCGAGCTCGGCGACACCCTCGGCGGCGAGGACACCGAGTTCGAACTCGCCGAGACCCGCGTCGCCCTCGGCCCCGCCCTGGCCACCCTCGACAAGCGCGAGCAGAAGATCCTCACCCTGCGCTTCTACGGCAACCTGACCCAGTCGCAGATCGCCGACCAGGTCGGCATCTCCCAGATGCACGTCTCCCGGCTGCTCACCAAGGCCCTGACCAAGCTGCGCGCGCAGCTGTCGGCTGACGCCCTCTGAGTTTCACCGACTTTCGTGGCCGGCCCGGTTCGGGCCGGCCACGAATTTTTCATGCCAGGGGTGTGAGCGGGCCGTAGCCGGTGCCGATCCGGATCGCGGGGCGCAGCGTCGTGCCCGCGCCCGGCAGCAGGATCAGGGCGCCGCTGGACTTCTGCACCGCGGCCAGGTCGGGGAACCCGTCCCGATCGAAGTCGCCGATCGAGATCACGTCGCGCAGGCCGCTCGCATTTGTGCCGAGCGGGATCTGCCGGACAAAACCGTTCTTCCGCCCGGTGATCAGGTAGAGCTTGCCGTCGGCGAGCCGGGCCACCAGATCGGGCCAGCCGTCCCGGTTGAAATCGCCGGCGCCGGTCAGCTCCGTCTTGTCGCCGAAACCGGCGCCCACCTGCTTGGCGCCGCTGAGCTTGGCGCCCGCCTGCCCGGCGTACAGGAAAAGGTTGTTGCCCTTGGAGACCGCCAGGACATCCGGGTAGCCGTCGCCGGTGAGGTCGCCGATCGTGGTGATGTCGCGCAGCACCTGCCAGCCGCTGCCGACCTTCTTGCGCGTGCCCAGGCCCGAGCCCGTGCCCGGGTAGAACCACAGGTCGCCGTTGCTCTGCCGGGCGAGGACGTCCTCGCGGCCGTCCCGGTTGAGGTCGAGGCGGACCAGCGCGTTCATCGCGGCGAAGCCGCTGCCGATCGTGCGCCGGGCGGCGAAGTCGACGCTGCCGCCGTTGCCCGGGAACATCGAGACGTAGCCGGTGGCCGAGCGGGCGATGACGTCGGGCCAGCCGCTGAGGTTGAAGTCGGCGCCCCGGGTCTTGGCCGGCGGAGCAAAGTCGACGTAGTTGCTGTCGACGTTGATCGTGACGCCGCCCCAGGTCTCCTTGTGGCCGCCGCGATATTGCTTCATGCGGCGGTGACCGGGCCACGCCGACGCCGGGATCAGCGGATCGGTCAGCGTGGCGACCTGGTCCCAGCGGGCGAAGTCGACGAAGTCGGGCCGGGCGTAACCGGCGGCCGAGTAACTCGCCACCTGGTCGGCGATGCCCGAGCTGACGCTGCTGTAGAAGCCGCTGAAGTAGCCGCCGTCGTGCAGCCGCGAGGTCCAGCCGTTCATGAACCCGAGCACCCCGGCCCGGCAGGCGGCGTCGTTCGTGCGGTACGCCTCCATGTCGTAGATGATCACGGAGTCGCGGGCCAGGCCCAGCGCCGTCGCCTTGGTGATGGCGTCCGCGGCGGCGGCCCGGCCCTGAGCGCCGGCCTGCGCGTTGTTGATCAGGTTGCGGCCGCTGCCGACCGTGGTGCACGAGGCCTGCGGGCCGACGTAGAGCGGCAGCAGCTTCCAGCCGGCCTGCACCTGCTCCTTCACCCAGGCGGTGAGCTGCGGCTGGGCGCACCCGCGGTTGACGCCGCCGATGTAGATGCCGATCGCCTTGAACGGCGACGACTTGCGCCACGCCTTCATGGCGGCGCCGGCCGGCGCCGTGCACGCGTCGAAGGCGTACCCCTTGAAGGTTCCAGGTTGGACGGTGGCGAACGTGGCGGCATCGGCCCGCGTCAACGCGAACGACGACAACCCCACCACCACGGCGGCGATGACACCACCGGCGAGCAACTTGCGGCGCGCACGCGACAGAACCTTCACGGCGTAGGAGCAAAGCAAAGGTCTTCATGAATGCGCCAGGCCCGAACGGCTGGACTTTTGTGCCACTCATCCACGTTCGGCCCCGCACGCCCGGGTTCTCGTCAGGCAACCATCGCCACTCTGTGCGTTGCGCCACCTGAACCCCGGCTACCGTAGATAAGCGATGCCTCCTTCAGCCGACCTTCCGGGATTCCTGCACGGCGTCGCTCCGTACCTCGACCGGTGGGGCTACCTCGCCGTCGCCGGTTCGATCGGAGTGGAAAGCTTCGGAATCCCCGCACCCGGGCAGACCATCATGGTCGCCGCGGCGATCTATGCCGGCGCCGGCCGGCTCAACATCTTCGGCGTGGCCGCGATCGCCTTCATCGCGGCCGTGCTCGGCGACAATGTCGGCTACTGGATCGGCGTCAAGGGCGGCCGCAAGGCCGCGCTGCGCTGGGGAAAATACGTCTTCCTGACGCCGGAGCGGCTGGCCCGGGCCGAGGGCTTCTTCGCCCGGCGCGGCGGCCGCATCGTGGTGGTGGCCCGCTTCATCGACGGCCTGCGCCAGTTCAACGGCGTCATCGCCGGCATCACCGCGATGCCGTGGAAACAGTTCCTGCTCTACAACGCGATCGGCGCCGCCCTGTGGGTCGGTTTCTGGACGACGGTCGCGTTCGTCTTCGGCACCCATCTCGTCGAGATGGTCGATCACGCACACCGGTACAAATGGTGGGCAATAGGGATCATCGCCGTCGCTCTTGTGTCCTACATAACGCTTCACGTGCGTCACATTCGTCGTCGCCGCGCCCGCGCGGCCGAAGTTGTCGAGCAATCCTCGTAACTTTGACTCCGCCTTCATGTCGTCCGCCGTCCATCAGCGGGTACGGCCAAAGGTGAGACGAAAGGAGACCCCTCGTGAGTACGAACCAGCTCGACCGCCGCCGCGACGCGTCCGGAGCCGCGCACGAAGCCGCGGAACGCGCCAAGACCACCGTCACCGACCTCGAGAACCGCCTGCGCACCAACGCCGACCTGACCCTGCGCCAGAAGCAGGCGCTGCGCAACGCCGAGGCCGAGGCCCGCCGGCTCAAGCGCTCCCTGAAGACGCAGGAGCGCGACAAGGCCCGCCTGGAGAAGGCACACAAGAAGGCGGTCGCCAAGGCCGACAAGGCGGCTTCCCGCGCCACCGCCCTCGAGGAGAAGTACAGCAAGGCCGTCCTGGCCGACCTGATCACCCGAGAGAAGGCCCGCGACCGCGCGGCCGCCAAGCCCACCGCAGGCACGACACCGTCAGCCGGCACCGCCGCAGCGTCCACGCCGTCCACCCGGACCGCCGCAGCCTCCACGACCGCCGCGGCCTCCACACCATCAACCGGAACCGTCGCGGCTTCCACGCCGTCGACGACCGGGACCGCCGCCAAGGCCGCCACCGCCAAGTCGGCCCCGGCCACGCGCGCCGCCTCCGCCGCCGCGGGCAGTTCCACCCCGGCCGCTCCCGTGGCCGAGGACGTCGCCGCCGACGAGGGCGCCTCCACCGCCCGCGCGACTGCCGCCCGCACCACAGCCCGCAAGGCCGCCACGACCGCGTCGACCCGCACGCCGGCCGCTTCACGCCGCGCCGCGACCCCGCGCAAGGCGGCCACCCCGGCCCCCGAGGTCCCCGCCACGACGACGGCCCGCAAGACCGCCGCCCGCAAGACCGCTTCCCGCTCCTCCTGACCCTGCGGACAGTCCCGCGCGGGCGCGCGGCGCTCCCCTCAGCCGCCACCACCTGCCCTCACAGGTAGGTGGGGCGGTGGCAGGGAAGGAGACGGAGCCCACGCCCTCAGGCGGCGCCCTGGAAGGAGTTTTGCACCTTTTAGGTGCAATTAGTCCTTTTGGTGGCCAGGTTCGCCCGGTTCGACGGGCGGAACTGGCCGGGACGAAAGGGCTTACGGGCGATAATTCGGGCATGCGATCTTGTTGGTTCGGCGCTGCCCTCGTCGCCGTGTCGACGGTGGCCGTTGCCCTCACTGTCAATCCGCTGCCCGCGCACGCGCCCCTGGCCGCGCCACCCGTGGCACTGGCCGCCACACCGGACAAAGCGGCGGGAACGACGCCGGCGGTCGGGGCGGGCGGCGTTGTGGTGGCCCGGTACGCCTTCAACGGGCGGGCCGGGTCGATCATCGACGAGTCGGGGCGGGGGCACACGCTTCGCGTCATCTCGGGGCACGGTGGGGCCGTTCGGCGGGTCGTACACGGGCAAGGGTCGGCTCTGGCCTTTCCCGGGCGGTGCACCGCCCGGGTCTGCCCGCACGTCGCGCTGCAGACCGCCACCTCGTCGGCCGATCTCAACCCGGGCACGAGGAACATCGCGTTCGGGGCCGAGGTCATGCTCACGCCGGGGCAGACCAGCAAGGGGCAGAACATCGTGCAGAAGGGCTACTCGACCACCAGCAGCCAGTGGAAGCTGCAGATCGACGGGGCCGCGGGGCGGCCCAGCTGTGTGCTCGTCGACGAGAAGCGGCCGCCGATCCGGATGGCCACCAGCTCGGTCAGCGTGGCCGACGGGCAATGGCACTCGGTCGAGTGCCGGCGGGTCGCCACCAACCTCTTCGTGCTCGTCAACGGCTATCTGCGCGGGCGCACCACCATCCCGGCCAAGCTGTCGATCACCAACGACCGGCCGATGAGCATCGGCGGCAAGGGCGCCTACGCGGACAACGACCAGTTCAACGGCGCGCTCGACAACGTCTGGGTGCAAATAGGCTGACCGCCCATGGAGCTCTCCCTGGACCTGCTGCGCACCTTCCTGGCCGTCTATCGGGCCGGGTCGGTCACCGCGGGCGCCCGGCGGCTGTCGCTGTCCCAGCCGACCGTGACCGCGCAACTGCGGGCCCTGGAGACCTCGCTCGGCAAGCCGCTGTTCACGCGCCTGCCGCGCGGCGTGGCGCCCACCCCGGCCGCCGACCGGCTGGCCCGGCGGGTCAGCGAGCCCCTCGACAAGCTGGCCGGGCTGGCCGTCGACGACGCCGGGGAGCAGATGAGCCTCGGCGGCCCGACCGAGTTCCTCACCGCCGTGGTGCTGCCGGCGGCCGCGCCGTTGATCGCGCAGGGGCTGCAACTGCGTGTCAGTTTCGGCCTGCCCGCCGAGCTGACGGCCCGGCTGCGGGACGGCTCGATCGACATGGCCCTGCTCAGCGTGCGGCCGCGCGGGGCCGGCCTGCGCGTCGAGCCGCTCTGCGACGAGGAGTTCCTGCTGGTCGGGGCGCCCGCCATGGCCGGGCGTGACCTCAAGACGGTGCCGCTGATCGCGTACGCCGAAGACCTTCCGATCGTCCGCCGTTATTGGCAGACCGAGTTCGGCGCCCGGCCCTCGCGGGACGCGGCCGTGGTGGTGCCCAATCTGCACGCCGTTCTCGCCGTCGTGATCGCCGGCGGTGGTTTCAGCGTGCTGCCCGAATATCTGTGCGCGGCCGATCTCGCGGCCGGGCGCCTGGTGCGGCTGCACGAGCCCGCGGTGGTCCCGCTGAACACCGTCTACCTGGCCGAGCGGGCCGGTGAGCCGCCATCGCCGGCCCGGGAACGCCTGGCCGCCGCCATCCGGTCGGCGGCGTGGCCGGCCCGAGCTGACGACGCCGCCGCTATCCGGTCGGCGGCGCGGCCAGGCCCGAGCTGACCGCGCCGAGCAGGTCGCCCTTCGGGGTGTCGCCGGACAGCTCCCACGCGAAGGCCCCGCCCAGCCGCTTGCTCCGGGCGTACTCAATCTTGGTCTTGATGGTCTGTGGTGTGTCGTAGGACCACCACTGCGTGCCGCAGAGCGCGTAGGCGGTGCCGGCGATCGTGCCCGTCGGCGGGCAGCGCTCGGCCAGGACCTTGTAGTCCTCGAGGCCCTTCTCGTATTTGCCCGGCGCCGGGCCGGACGCCTCGCCGCCGGGCTCGGCCTCGGTGACCCCGTCCCAGCCGCGACCGTAGAAGCCGAGGCCGAGCAGCACCTTCTCCGAGGGGACGCCGAGGGCGAGCAGCTCGTCGATGGTGGCCGTGGCCGTGGACGACTCGCGAGGAATGCCGGGGTAGGCGGTCAGCGGCGAATGGGGCGCCGTCTTCGGGGTCTTCCGCGCGTCGTCACCGCCGGCGCCGAAGTAGTCGTACGTCATCGCGTTCAGCCAGTTCGCCGTGCCGGAGACGGTCTTGTAGTCGGTGGCCCGCAGCTTGGACACGTCGGCCGGGACCGCCGCGGTGATCAGCGCGTCGGGGCCGAACGCGGAGCGCAGCGCGCCGATCATCTTCGGGAGGGCGCCGGGGCCGCTCTTGTCGCACTGCAGGCCGCAGGCGTTCGGATATTCCCAGTCGATGTCGATGCCGTCGAAGAGGCCGGACCAGCGCTGGTCGGTGAGCAGCTTGTGGCAGGAGTCGGCGAACGCCGCGGGGTCGCGGGCGGCCTCGGTGAAGCCGGCCGAGCCGGTCCAGCCGCCGAACGACCACAGCACCCGCAGGTCGGGGTGCTGCTGCTTGAGCTGGCGGAGCCGGCCGAAGTTGCCCTGCAGGCCGGAGGAATCCTCCGAGATCGGCTTCTGATAGTCGGCCCAGGCGTCGGCGACGGCGCAGCGGCCCTTGTCGACCTTGCCGAAGGCGTAGTTGAGGTGGGTCAGGCGGTCGGCGGCGCCGCTGGTCACCAGATCGTCGACCTGGAAGTCGCGGCCGTAGGTGCCCCACCCGGCGAAGTAGCCGACGATCTTCGGAGCCGGCGCATCAGGCCGCTCTTCATCCGGTCCGCCACAAGCGGACAGGGCGGTGATCATGAGGATGATCAAGACTATTCGGGCGCGCACCGCTCCGAAGCTATCCGTAGGGGGCAAACAAACCCCAAGTGATCACACTAACGAGGAGCCTGTGATCCGGCGGAAGCTGTGACATCGTTTTCCCGTGGCCATCAGCCTGCACGAGCCCCCGTCCGCCCCGGCCGCCCGCAACTGGCGTGCCGATCTGCGCGCGCTGCTCAGCTGGCGCCGGGTGCTCAACCGGCTGCGCGCCGTCCTGCGCAGCGCCGTGGTCACCTTCGTCGTGCTGACCGTCACGCTCTGGCTGATGCCCGGCGTGAACAGCAACGACATCGTCGACACGCTCGGCCTGGTGCTGGTGGTGGCCGGCGTCGGCGCCGTGCTGCGGCCGCTACTGCTGGTCGGCATCGTGGCCCTGGGCGGCTGGGGCGCCATGCTGCTGGGCATCCTGGCCCAGATCACCGTCATCGTGGTCGCCCTCGAGATCGACCCGGCCAACCGGATCAGCGGCCTGCCCTCGCTGGTGCTCACCGCGATCCTGGCCATCGTCTTCGCCGCGATCGTCGACTGGATGCTGGACAGCGGCTCCGACGACACCTTCGTCCGGGAGTCCAAGCGGCTCATGCGCGGGGTGCGGCGCCGGCAGGCCCGGCTCGCCGGCGGCCCGTTCATCACCCTGCGCCGCCCTCGCGCCGGCACCGAGCCGGGCCTGCTCATGGTTCAGCTCGACGGCCTCTCCGAGCCGGTGCTGCGCTGGGCCGTGCGGGCCGGCAACCTGCCCACCCTCGGCCACTGGCTGCGCTCGGGCAGCCACAAGATGCGCGGCTGGCACACCGGGCTGCCCTCGACCACGCCCGCCTCGCAGGCCGGCATCCTGCACGGCGCGACCCGGCAGGTGCCGGCGTTCCGCTGGTTCGAGAAGGACACCGGCAAGCTGATGGTCACCAACCGCCCGCGTGACGCGGCCGTGATCGAGCCGCGGCTCAGCGACGGCCGCGGCCTGCTGCGCGACGGCGGGGTCAGCATCGGCAACGCGTTCAGCGGCGACGCCGCGGTCAGCCTGCTCACAGTCAGCCACGCGGCGTTGCCGGGCCGGTCGGCCCGCGGCTGGGCGGCGTTCATGGCCTCGCCGTACGGCTTCACCCGGGCCCTGGTCCTCGGCGCCGGCGAGGTGATCACCGAGCTGCACCAGGCCCGCCTCCAGCGCCGCCGCAACCTGCAGCCCCGGGTGAGCCGCTCCGGCTCGTTCCTGGCCCTGCGCCCGGCCTCGATGCTGCTGCGCGACGTGAACGTGTCGCTGATCGCCGAGCAGATGGCCCGCGGCGCCCCGGCCGTCTACTGCGACCTGGTCGACTACGACGAGGTCGCGCACCACGCCGGCCCGGCCCGCCCCGAGTCGATGCGCCAGTTGGAGAGCCTCGACCGGATGCTCGGCGTGCTCGAGCGCCTCGCCCCCGAGGCGGCCCGCCGCTATCACCTGGTCGTGCTCTCCGACCACGGGCAGAGCCAGGGCGCCACCTTCAAGCAACGCTACTGCGAGACCCTGGACGAGGTGGTCGAGCGCTTCTCGTCGCCCGACCCGGCCGACGCGCCCACCACGCCGGCCGAGGAGGAGGCGACCAAGGAGCCCGACTTCCCCGAGCCGCCGATCGCCCCGCTGCTGGTCGTCTCCTCGGGCAACCTGTCGCTCGTCTACCTGACCAAGTTCACCGAGCGGCTCGACCGCGGGCAGATCGAGCGCGTCTATCCGCGCCTGATCAACGGCCTGGTCGCCCACCCCGGCATCGGGCTGGTCGTCGTCCGCGACGCCGACGGCCCGGTCGTGCTCGGCACCTCGGGCAGCCATCGGCTCATCGACGGCGTCGTCGAGGGCATAGACCCTTTGTTGCCGTACGGGCCGCGCGCCCGCCACGACCTGCTCCGCCACCAGGAGGCCGCGCACGTGGGCGACCTGGTGCTGATCAGCTCGGTCGACCCGGTCACCGAGGAGGTGTCGGCGTTCGAGGAGCTGGTCGGCTCGCACGGCGGGCTGGGCGGCTGGCAGACCGACGCGGTGCTGGTGCACCCGGCCCGCTGGCCGATCACCCAGCCCGAGCTGGACGGGCCGGACGCGATCCACCGCCAGCTGGTCGAGTGGCTCTCCATGCTGGGCCTGCGCACGCAGACCCTGGCCGCCGACGACCAGCAGCACGAGCTGTTGCCGGCCGAGGCACCGAGCCTTTCCGGCACCCACGACGGTTAGCACTTTGTGCCTTTGCTCCCCTTCCTCACTGCCATGCTCGTCGGGGCGCTGCCCGCTGCCCCGGTAACCACACGGACCGCGCCGACCTTCAACGGCGGCGTGTACGCGATCGCCCACCGCGGTGACACGGTCTACGTCGGCGGCGCGTTCACCAGCGCGACGTCCGGAGGAAAGACCTACAAGCGGATGCGGCTGGCCGCCTTCGACGCGCGCAGCGGCGACCTGCTCGACTGGGCGCCGCCGGCGGACGGCACGGTCCGCGCGCTCGCCACGACCACCGACAGCGTCTACGCGGCCGGCGACTTCCACGAGGTCGACGGCGAGGACCGTGACTCGCTGGCCCGGATCAACCCGTCGACCGGCGCGGTCGCGTCGTTCGCTCACGAGATCACCGGTACGGCGTACGCGCTCGGCACCGCCGGCAACCGCCTCTATCTGGGTGGCAGCTTCACCGCCGTCGACGACGAGCGCCGCGGCAACCTGGCCGCCTTCGACCTCACCACCGGGCGGCTCGACACCCGGTGGCGGCCGCTCACCGACGACACCGTGCACTCGCTCGCGGTCTCCGGCTCGCGCGTCTATCTGGGCGGGGGCTTCCACATCGTGAACGGCGTCAAGGGCACGCTGCGGCTGGCCGCCGTCAGCAGCGCCGGCGGGGCCGTCGACCCGGTCTTCCGGCCGCGGGTGCCGGCCGAGGTCCGGGCCATCGCCGTCGACGCCTCGGGCGTGCAGGTGGCCACGGCCGGGGTCGGGGGCCGGGCCCTGTCGTACGCGACCACGGGCGCCCTGCGCTGGCAGCGGGTCTTCGACGGGGACGCGGCCGCCATCGCGTCGGCCGGCGGCATCACCTACGTCGGCGGCCACTTCGACGCCATCTGCCGAACGGAACGTAACGGCGCCAAGGGCGGCTGCGTCGACGGTTCCACGCCGCGCCTCAAACTGGCCGCGCTCACCTCCACCGGCACGCTCACGGGCTGGGCTCCCCAGGCCAACGGCGTCATCGGCGTACGGGTCCTGACCGTGCACAAGGGCACGGTCGAGGCCGGCGGCGACTTCACGACGATCGACGGCCGCGACCGGCGACGGTTCGCCGCGTTCAGGTGAG
This sequence comes from Paractinoplanes atraurantiacus, assembly GCF_900215205.1. Taxonomy (GTDB): domain Bacteria; phylum Actinomycetota; class Actinomycetes; order Mycobacteriales; family Micromonosporaceae; genus Actinoplanes; species Actinoplanes atraurantiacus. The sequence goes on along the minus strand of NZ_OBDY01000051.1, from coordinate 30,077 downwards.
CCGTTTCCCGGCCCGCTGGGCCAGCTTCCAGTAGCGGGTCGGCGTCAGCCGGGCCAGCACGTCCGCGGCCCGCGCCACACCGCCGATGACCAGGCGCGGGCGGCGGCGCTGGATGGCGGTCAGGATCTGGCGGGCCGCCTCCTCGGCCGGCATGGTCAGCGCCCGCTCCTCGAACTTCTCGGCCTGCGCGGCCTGCTCGCCGCCCGGGTCGCCGCCGCTGAGCCGGGCGCTGGCCGCGATGCTGGTCTTGATGCCGCCCGGGTGCACCACGGTCACGCCGACGCCGCGCGGCTCCAGCTCGTTGCGCAGGGCGTCGGTGAAGCCGCGGACCGCGAACTTGCTGGTCACGTACGCCACCTGGCCCGCCGGGGCGATGAGCCCGAACAGGCTGGACACGTTCACCACGTGCGAGCCGGGCCGGGCCAGCAATTGCGGCAGGAACGCCTTCGTCATGCGTACGACCGCATGAAGGTTGATCTCGAGCAGCCAGTCGAAATCGGCCATGCTGTTCTGCTCGAACGTGCCCATCAGGGTCACGCCCGCGTTGTTGATCAGAAGGTCGGCACCGCCGTGGCGGGCGGCGATCTCGGCGGCCAGGTCCAGCCGGTCGCCACCATCGCTGAGATCTGTCTCGTACGCCGACACGTCCGGCGACCCGAGCTCCCGCGCCAGCTCGGCCACCCGGGCCATTCCCTCGGCGTCCCGGTCGACCAGCACCAGCACCGCCCGCCGCCGCGCCAGCTCATGCGCGACCGCCGCCCCGATCCCGCTGGCCGCACCCGTCACCACACAGATCCGCCCGGCGAAATGGAAGGGCCGCATCACACGTCACGCCGATCACTCATGGGGGTCATTATCGGCCTACGATCCGTAGGCTGCTGACCATGACAGCGCCACGCTCCGTCGCCCCCACGGTCGAATCGCAGGCCGTGCTCGCGCCGCTCACCGACGCGGCGATCTTCCTGGTCATGACCGTCCGCCCCGGTGGCGAGCAGGCCGTCCGCGACCTCCTCGAGGACGTGAGCGCGCTGCAGCGCACGGTCGGCTTCCGGCTGCCGTCGGCGAAGCTCTCCTGCGTCACCGGCATCGGCTCCGAGCTGTGGGACCGGCTCTTCCCGAACGGGCCGCGCCCGGCCGAACTGCACAAGTTCCGGTCGTGGAAGGGCCCGCAGCACGTCGCGCCCTCCACCCCCGGCGACCTGCTGTTCCACCTGCGGGCCGGGCAGATGGACGTGTGCTTCGAGATGGCCTCCAAGATCGCTCAGCGGCTGACCGGCGTGGCCGAGGTGGTCGACGAGACGCACGGCTTCAAATACTTCGACGAGCGCGACCTGCTCGGCTTCGTCGACGGCACCGAGAACCCGACCGGCGCCACCGCCTCGCGGGCCGTCCTGGTCGGCGACGAGGACACCGAGTTCGCCGGCGGCAGCTACGTCATGGTGCAGAAATACGTGCACAACCTGACCGGCTGGAACGCGCTGAAGGTCGAGGAGCAGGAGGCGGCGATCGGCCGCACCAAGCTCGACAACGTCGAGATCGAGGAGAAGGCGCCGAACTCGCACGTCGCCCTCAACACCATCGAGGACGCGGACGGCAACGAGCTGAAGATCCTGCGCGACAACATGCCGTTCGGCTCGATCAAGGAGGGCGAGTTCGGCACGTACTACATCGCGTACGCGGCCACGCCTGACGTGCCCGAGCTGATGCTGCGCCGGATGTTCCTGGGTGAGCCGTACGGGACGTACGACCGGATCCTGGATTTCTCGACCGCGATGACCGGTTCGCTGTTCTACGTGCCGACCGCCGACTTCCTGGACGACCTACCGTCCTAGAAACTTCGCAAGATCGGCAAGGCTTTCCAGACGTACGTCTCCGTCGAGCCCCCGCAGCGCGGCCGTGTGAGCGCCCGCGGCCCGCGCGGCCCGCAACCCGACCTCGGCGTCCTCGACCACAAGGCACTCGGCCGGGTCGGCGCCGAGGATCTCGGCCGCCCGCAGATAGCCCTCCGGGTCGGGCTTGCCGGCGGCGATGTCATCGGTGGTGACGAGAACGGGCGCGACGATGCCGGCGGCGCCCAGGCGGGCCTTGGCCAGACGCGTGTCGGCGCTGGTCACCACGGCCCACGGCAGGCGCCGCTCGGCCAGCACGGCGAGCGCCTCGAACGCGCCCGGCGTGGCGGTGACGTCGCTGAGATCGTCGTACTGGAGCTCCAGCTGACGGGCCGAGGCGATCAGGATCGCCGCCTCCTCCAGATGCGGCAGGAGCTTACGGACGGTGCTTTCGCTGGGTGCGCCATGGGCCATCTCGTACGCCTCGTGGCCGTCGACGCCGTACTCGGCGGCCCAGGAGAGCCAGGAGCGCTCGACCGCGCCGTCGGAGGCGACGAGGGTGCCGTCCATGTCGAAGAGGACCGCGCGAACGTCGTCCGGGTTGATACCGGGCACCTAAAACCTCCACAGGCCGTACATAGTCACGCTGGTCAGTCTCCTTGGTAGCGCACGAGCGAGCCGAGGGAGAACCGAGACGATGACCGTTCACGACCATTCCACCCGTTCGCCCGCCGAGCCACCGCAGAACTGGCCGCCGGTCAGCAACCCCGATGATCACACGGTCTTCGCCGGCCCCACAGCGTCCTACCCCACAACCGCCCGCGACAGCCTCACCGATGACGCGGGCCCCCGCTTCGAGGTCGCCCCGGGCGCGGGCTCGGCCTCCGCCGCCCCTCTTGGGCACGCCGAAGCGACCACTTGGGCTCCGGCGAACGACGCCGGCGGCGCGCCGCCCACCTGGACCCCGCCGGAGAACAACGGTGGTGGCGGGGACCGCCCCGGCGGCGGCCGTAAGAACGCCAAGCTGGCCGCGGCCGGCGCACTGGTCGCGGTCGCCGTGGCCAGCGCCGGCATCACGGCCGGCGTGATGGCCGCGACCGGAAGCGACAGCTCCTCCTCGGCCCAGGGCGGCCCCGGCGGCGGCCAGTTCCCCGGCGGCGGCAACGGCATGGGCGGCGGCGGCACGATGGGCGGCAACGCGGGCACGTCAACCGCCCTGCACGGCGAGTACGTCGTCTCCGACGGCAACGGCGGCTACACCACGCAGGTCACCCAGACCGGCACGGTATCGGCCGTCAGCAGCAGCTCGATGACCGTCAAGAGCACCGACGGCTTCAGCCAGACCTACGTGATCACGACCTCGACCACTGTCGACAACGGCGCCGACCAGATCTCCTCGGTAGCCACCGGCCACACCGTCCGCGTCATAGCCACCAGCGCCGACTCAAAGGCCACCGCCACCTCGATCACCGACACCAACCTGGCCTCAACCGGCACGACCCAGCAAGGCGGGACGGCGCAGCAGGGCGGGACGGCGCAGCAGGGCGGCCAGGCCCCGGATGGCACGCAGGGCGGTCAGCAGGGCGGTTTCCCCGGCGGCGGCCAGATGCAGCAGGGCCAGGCTCCGACCGGCACCGGCACCGGCACCGGCACCGGCACCGGGACGGCCGCCGTCACCGGGACCTGATCCACGGACAGGAACGGGGAGCCCGCGGTGTCAGCAGACCGCGAGCTCCCCGCCAACAGACAGCCGTCGCCGCAACCGGCCCCGGCCAGGTGGAACGAGGCCTGGAACGCCGCGGCCCGCCCAGCCACGGGCCGGCGCTCTGAAGTGCCCTGATGGCGGCTCAGGCCGAGGTGCTGTCGAGCGGGACCGCCGCGCCGCGCACCAGGCCCAGCTGGACGCCCTGACGCGGTAGCGCGGCGTCGAGCAGCCAGTCGGCCGCCACCCGCACGCGGTTGCCGGGCATCGACAGCAGGTGGTAGCCGCGGGTGACCACCTTGGCCGGCAGGCCGGACAGGGGCAGGCCGATCGGGTTGGCCGCGGCGTCGAGGCCGCCGAGGTCGACCACGAAGCCCAGGTCGTGGTGGCGGTAGGGGCGGCGGCGGCCGGTGCCGTACGAGGCCGCGATGTTCTTGGCCGCTGTGGTGCCCTGCCGGGTCGCGTGCTGGGCCGTCATGCCGGTGATCTCGCCGGGGCGGGTCAGGTCGGGCACCGCGGCCGCGTCGCCGATGGCGTAGACGTCCGGGTGGCCGGGCACCGTGAGGAACTCGTCGACCACGAGCCGGCCGTGCTCGATCGGCAACCCCATGTCGGCCACCAGCGGGTCGGGGCGCACGCCGACGCACCAGATCAGCGACTTGGTGGGCACGAACTCGCCCGTCGAGAGGTGCACACCGTCCTCTGTGGCCTCTTTCACACTCGTACGCAGAAGAAGCTCGACGCCTCTCGATCGCAGCACGCCGTCGGAGGCATCGGCGAGGCGGCCGTCCAGCGAGGGCAGCACCCGGTCGGCGGTGTCGAGCAGCAGCCAGCGCACCCGTCCCTGCAACTCGGGCCGGCGTTTGACGAGCGCGTCGGTGTAGAGCACGCCCTGCGCCGCCACCTCGGTGCCGGTGTAGCCGGCGCCGACCACGACGAACGTGCAGCGGGCGTCGCGCTCGGCCGGGTCGGACGTGTTCGCCGCCATCTCGACCTGGCGGATGATGTGGTCGCGCAGGTAGAGCGCCTCGGAGATGCCCCGGAAGCCGTGTGCGTACTCGCTGACGCCGGGCACGGGCAGCAGCTTGTTGACGCTGCCGGCCGCGATGACCAGCCGGTGGTATCCGAGTGTGGCGATGCCGCCGTCCGGGTCGCGATAGGACACCGTACGGCCGTCCAGATCGAAGCCCTCGACCTCGCCGAGGACTACCTTGACGTCGGGCAACGCGGCCGCGAGGGAGACGGTGACCCGGCGCGGTTCGAGGATGCCGGCCGCCACCTCGGGCAGCAGCGGCAGGTAGAGGAAGTAGTCGGTCGGGTTGATCACGATGATCTCGGCGCCGCCGCGCGCGAGCTTGCTCAGCGTGCGGGCCGCGGTGAAGCCGGCGAATCCGGCCCCGACGATCACGATGCGAGGGCGTGCCATGCGGGTCCTTCCGTCATGGGCGCCGCGCGCCCGCGTGCAGACCGATGCCCGTTCGACGCTATCGAAAACGGGATGTGAGCGGCGTGACAACTCATCTGGCCGTTCGGTGGACCGCGAATTCGGCCGAACGGATGTCATCCGGCCGTCGGCGGAAACGCGTCCTCATATGCGCCGAACGGTGCCCACACGGGGAGGCATCGAGCGGTGAAGGGGAAGAGGGGAAGACGTGACGACCGAGAGCGCGGTTGTTGAAACGCCTCGGTACGCTCACGTCTCCCTCGTCTCCCCGAACGGACACCCTCGGATGGACGCCCGTGAGGCCGACTACGCGCATTTCGTGCGCGCTCGCTCTCATGCGCTGCTGCGTTCGGCGTACCTTTTGACCGGGGATCAACACTTAGCCGAGGATCTGGTGCAGGAAGCGCTCGCTCGTACCCATCGCGCCTGGGCGCGTCTCGAGCGGCCGGAGCACGCCGAGGCGTACTGCCGAAAGGTCATGTACCACGCGCAGGTGTCCTTCTGGCGGCGGCCGAAGGTGGCCGAGGTCTTCCCGTCCGACTTCGAGCCCGACCAGCGCCGCGGCACCGACGACCCGGCCGAGGCGGCGGTCGAGCGGCTCGTGCTGCGCCGGGCGCTGCTCACGCTCAGCGCCAAGCAGCGAGCCGTGATCGTGCTGCGCTTCTTCGAGGACCACACCGAGGTCGAGGCGGCCCAACTGCTCGGCGTCTCGGTCAGCACGGTGAAGACGCAGACCGCGCGCGCCCTCGACAAGCTGCGCGCGCTGATGCCGGACGCGCGGATGCTGCCGGAGCCGGGCCGATGACCGCCGCCGAACACGACGATCTCCGGGCGTCGCTGCGCGACCTGGCCGACGTCGCCGAGCCGACCGACATGTACGACCGCGCGCTGGGCCGGTCCCGCCGGATCGGCCGCCGCGAGGCCGCCGTCGGCACCACCGCCGCCGTCGTGGTGCTGGCCGCGCTGGGCAGTGGCCTCTGGCATCTGCCGCATGCGTCCCCGGAGAACAAGAAGTCGACGGCCGCGGCCGTGCCCTCGCAGTCCGCCACCGCCGCCCCGTCCTGGTCGGCGACCATGGAGGCGCCGCGTCCGGTGCCGTCGATGGCCACGTCGGCCACGGCCGACGAGGTCCGCCCGCCGCATCGCGGCAACCGCCCGCAGACCAGCTCCACCCCGGCCACGCCGCTCTCGCGGACCATCACCGACCTGCCCGGCCACGCCTTCTACCGCGAGGGCGGCACGGTGGTGAAGTTGTCGCCGGCCGACGGCGAGACGCAGACCGTGCTGCGCGACACCACCTCGGCGGTCGGCATCTCCCCCGACGGCGCCCGCATCGCGTACGAGGAGAACGGCGCCCTGATGGTCGGCCCGGCCACCGCCGACGGCACACCCCAGCAGGTCGCCACCGGCGTGACCTCCCCCGACCAGGCGCCGGCGTGGTCGCCGACGGGCGACCGGCTGCTGGTCGCCGTCACCGCGCCGGGCGTGCTCGACCTGGCCTCCGGCGAGATCACCCCGCTGCCCGAGGGCCTCACCGAGGGGCAGCATTTCCGCTGGTCGGGCGATGGCAGCAAGCTGGTGTACGCCACGTCGTACTGCGGCCTGGGGGTCGCCGGCACGCAGGACCAGTCGGGCACCGCGGTGCCGGTGCTCGGCGACACGCAGACCGCCGACAACCCGGACGGCCTGGCCGCCTGCAAACCGACCAGTGTGGACGCCACCGGCGAGCGGGTGACCGTCCCGTTGCAGACCACCGGGGAGGACGCGGCCGGCACGGACGCCGCCGACGCGGTGGTCGACACGGCCACCGGCGATCTGGTGCAGCTGCCGGTCTCGGGCAGCATCGTGGGCGCGGTCTTCGACGCCGACGGCAACCTGCTGGTGCGGACCCGCGAGGACGACGTCACCAAGCTGTCGCTGTTCGGCACCGACAACACCTTGAAGGTCCAGGCCACAGAGCCTTCGTCCGTACGGGATCTGGATCTGATCGCCTACACGCGCTGATCAGCCTTTGCGGTTGAAGAGCCGCCAGCCCTTCTTCTTGACCGTGGTCTCCCGCTCGGCCTCGCCGTTGAGCACCGCCAGGCGGTGCTGGACGACCGGGTTCTCCGGCTCCATCCGCAGCGAGATCAGCAGCGCCTGCCGGGCCTGGTCGACGTGGCCCATGCGCTCCAGCGCGACGCCGTGCGTGTAGTAGTAGTGCGCCTCGTTCGGGTCGAGCCCGATCGCCGTGCGGGCGGCCTGCTCGGCGTCGGCGGTGTGCCGCTCGGCCGAGAGCAGGGCCCAGGCGACCCGGTCGTGCCAGAGCGGGTCGCGCGGATCGGCGATGACCGCGCGGTAGGCCATGGTGACCGCTTCCTCGTGCCGGCCCAGCATGGTCAGCGCGCGGCTGGCCAGCGCGAGCGGCCGGGGCTCGCCCGGGTTGAGGCTGATCCCGTGGTCGGCCGCGTCGAGGGCGGCCGCCGCGTCGTCCATGGCCAGCCGCAGCCGCGCCATCAGGATCCAGGCTTCCATCGCGGCCGGGTCGGCGGTCAGCACCGGTGTGAGGACGCCGACGGCCTGCTCGAGGTCGAGCTGCTCGAAGAGCATGGCCGCACGGGCCACAGCTACCTCGGTGGGCCCGGCAAACGCACGCTGGAGGTCGGGGGTCACATGGTGATATTCGGCAGATTCAGCTCGCCGATGAGACTTTTCGCCTTCGTCTGATGATTGTGGCGAGGGCGGCGCCGGCACACGCGTACAGTCCCAGCCCGATGCCGAGCAGGGTCAGGTCGCTCGCCTCCATCAGGCACAGCGTCCCGATCACGGCGCAGCCCACCATGATGATCCACAGCGCCGGCCCGCTGAGCCCGCGCGGCACCGCGATGCCGGCCGAGCGCACATGCGCGTTCGACGCCGACACGGTCAGCAGCCGGGCCGCGAACCCACCGGCCGCGGCCAGTCCCAGCAGCCACCCCATCCAGCCGCGGGGCGCCACGGTCGCCGTCAGCAGCAGCACGATGCTCACCGCGGCCAGCACCGCCGCCACCCGCTGACGACCATAGGTCAGGACATTGATGAGGTACGTACGGAGCGGGCGGTCCAGGCGCATGACGAAATACGCCGCGACGCCGACCGGGGCCAGCGCCGCCGCCGCCGCGAGCAACCGGGCTCCGGGCACCGAGAAATCCAGGACCCGCCACCCGACGTACGCGAGCAGGGCCAGCACGATCGCCGCATAGACCAGGAACCGTTGCAGGGCCACGTCGAGCATGAACTTGCTGGCCTGCTGGCCGGGGTCGGCCCGCAGCGCGCCGGCCAGGCCGCTCGCGCCCCGGGCCAGCCGGCCCAGCGCGAACGGGTTGCGGTGCACCACGTCGAGGGTGGCCAGCTCGTGCTGGGCCACCGCGTTCTCCGGCTCCAGGGCCAGCGCGTCGCGCAGCGCCTGCCGGGCCCGGTCGGTGTAGTCGAGCTGCTTCATCACCATGGCGTAGGTGATCCGGAAGTCGGCCTCCTCCGGGTCGAGCTCCACCGCGCGGCGGGCCGCGTGCTCGGCCTCGACCGTGCGCTTGCCGCCGCCGAGCAGCGCCCACGCCACCCGGTTGTGCCGATAGGCGTTCTCCGGCTCGATCCGGGCCGCCGCCTGCGCCACCGCGATCGCCTCGTCGTGCCGTTCGAGCCCGGTCAGCGCCCGGCTCAGCGCGCTGAGCGCCTCGGCCGACTCGGGCGCGGTCTCCACCGCCCGGTGCGCCACCTCGTGCGCGAGCTCGGGCTCGCGCAGCGCCAGCTGCGTGTGCGTCATCAGCACGAGCGCGCGCACGTTGTCCGGCTCGGCCGCCAGCACCGGGCCGAGCAGTTGCGCCGCGCCGGCCGCGTCGCCCCGCTGGAACTGCGCGGCGGCCCGGGCGATCGAGGTGGCGGTGTCGTTCATGAAGGCTGCCAGCCCGCCGAGCGCTTGTGGTCGTGGGCCTCGTAGAAGGGCACCTGCGCGTACGCCCGGACCGGGAACGTGCCGACCCCGGTGATCCGGGGCGGCGCCGCGGTGAACCGGGCGCCGTGCGGCGGCAGGTTCTCCAGGCCGGTGAGGTGCTCGACGATCGGGATGTTCGCGGCCAGCAGCACGGTGTGCGCCGGCCGAACGCCGGCCGCCGCCTCGCCGGCGTCGTCGATGTTCACCGCGTCGATGCCGACCAGGGCGGCCCCGCGCTCGACCAGCAGCGCGGCCGCCTCGCCGGTCAGATAGGGCGCGTCGACCGCGTAGTCCGGGGTGCCCCAGCCGCGGTCACCCCCGGTGTGCAGGAGCACGGCGTGGCCGGCCACCGTGAGCGGCTCGAGGTCCTGCACGGTGACCGCCCGCCGTCCGCTGCCGGCCGTGCGGACCACGACCGCGGGCAGGTCGGCCAGCCGCTCCAGCGGCAGTCCGGCCAGGTCGGTGCCGCCCTCGTAGCGGTGGTGGGGCGAGTCGAGATAGGTGCCGGTCGAGCCGACCATCTCGATGCGCTCGATGCTGAACTCGGTGCCCTCGGCGTACAAGGAGCGGGAATCAGCCCGGGTCAGATGCGAGGACACGGCCGGGCCGGGCAGGCCCGGATACGTCGTCATGCCGGCCTCGATCACGTGGCTCAGCTCGACGAAGCGCGTCCGGCCCGGACCGGGCTCGCCGGCCACCGGGGCCGGCTCGCCGAACACGCGCACCCCGGTCAGCTCGACCCGCTCCACGTCCCGCAGCCCGAGCGACCGGACCAGCAGCGCTTCGATCTCGGCCGTGGTGACGTCGGCGTGCGGCACGTCCACCCGCAGCCCCTCGGCCCGCAGGCCACCGCCGGTGGTGAGGGTCACGGCGGCGGTCACTTCCGCCCGGTACTGGAGCACGGCCAATCCCCTATCGCAGCTCGATGATCGCTTCCACGATCAGCCAGATGCCGAAGATAGCGAACAGGACGGCCGCGCCCCACTTGATGGCCTTCTCGGGCAGGTGCCGGCCGAGCATCCGGCCGACCAGGATGGCCAGCGCGTCGGCCGCCACCATGCCGACCGTCGAGCCCAGCCAGGTGCCGAACCAGCCGTGCTGGGTGGCCAGCGTGATCGTGGCCAGCATGGTCTTGTCGCCCAGCTCGGCCAGGAAGAAGGCGCCGCCGACGGCGATGATCGCCGACTTGGTGGTGCGCTCGGCCTTGGTCTTCTCCTCGTCGGTCAGCTTGTCCCCGCGCAGGGTCCAGGCGCCGAAGGCGAGGAAGGCGATGCCGGCCACCAGCGAGATCCAGCCGGTCGGCAGCGTCGCGCCGAGGCCGTATCCGATGCCGACCGACACGGCGTGCACGACGGCGGTGGCCACGGTGATGCCGATCAGCACCGGCACCGGCTTGAAGCGCGTCGCGAAGGTCAAGGCCATGAGCTGGGACTTGTCACCCAGCTCGGCCACGAAGATGACCGCGAAACTGAGCGCCGTCGCGGCGAGGAACCCATCCACTGAAAATGCTCCCGGTATCTGATGACCGGGCGGAAGCTGCTCAGGGCGACCTCGACCCGGCCGTCGACAAAACAGCCATGGTCGAAGGTCTCGCTCGCCTCTTCACCGAGGCCGCGCGGCCGGACCTTTTGTGAAAACAAGATCAGTATGTCGACCGCGACATTGGGAGCTACTCCCCTTCGCAAACACGAGCATAGGCCACGACCCCCGCGATTTCGCGGGGGCCGTGGCGCATCTCATCGTTCGCGGGTCAGTTCGAGCCTTTCCGCGTACGCCGGGGCCCGCTTCGCCGAGGGGGCGACCGCACTGGGCTCGGGCGGCTGGATCGGCTTACAGCGCTTGTCCGACCGCTCACCCCGTACGCGCTGGGGAAGAACGCCTGTGGCGAGATAGTCGGCGATGGTCTCGTCGACGCACTTGTTGCCGAACAGCGACCCCGAATGCGTGGTGCCGCCGACGCCCTCGATCAGCACCGACCGCGGGAACCGCTTGCGCACCTCGAGGCTGCCGCTGAACGGCGTGGCCGCGTCCATGGTCTCGCTGACCAGCAGGATCGGCGGGACGCTCTCACCCGAGACGGTGACCGGGATGCCCGGCTTCGCCGCCCACGACCGGCAGGGCGCGTTGTACCAGGCGTTGCCCCACGTCTCGAACGGCGCCTTGCGGTGCACCTCCCAGTTGTCCGAGGTCCACTTGGTCCAACTCTGCGGCCAGGCGACGTCGGTGCACTGGGTGGCCAGATAGATGGCGTACCCGTTGTCGCCGCCCTCGGTCTGCGGGTTGTTGTCGTCGTAGAGCTTGCGCAGGCCGGAGGCGTCACGCTTGTGCACCCAGGCGCTGAACGAGCGGGCGATCTCGGCCCAGCCGAAGACGTAGTAGCCGGCCTGCAGGAAGACGTCGGTCAGCTCGGACGGCCCGATCACCCCGCCGGCCGGCTTCGCGGTCAGCTTGCGCTGCTCGACGTCGAAGAGCTTCTGCACCTCACCGGCGGTCCGGCCCAGCTTGTACGTCTTGTTGTTCTTGGCCACCCACGCGAAGTAGACCTTGATGTTCTTGTCGAACGCGAGATCCTGGTCGAGGTTCGAGTCGTACCAGACCCGGGCCGGGTTGACGTTGCCGTCGAGCACCATCCGCCGCACCCGGTCCGGGTAGCGGGTCGCGTAGACCTGGCCGAGGTACGTCCCGTACGAGAAGCCGTAGTAGTTGATCTGCCGCTCGCCCAGCGCCTGCCGCAGGCTGTCCATGTCCCGCACGGTGTCGAGCGTCTTGAGATGGTCGAGGAGCCGCCCGCCGGCCTTGGCGCAGTCCTTGGCGTACTGCTCGGCCCGCTGAAGCCACTGCCGCTCGATCTGGGCCGAGGTGGGCACATAGGGCGGCCGGTCATAGCCGGCGTAGTCGCTGTCGCAGCTCAGCGACGGCTTGCTCTCACCGACACCGCGAGGGTCGAAGCCGATCCAGTCGTACGCCTCGCCCGCCTTCTTCGGCACCAGCGAGCCCAGAATCGACAGGCCACGGCCCTTGCCGCCCGGCCCACCCGGGTTGACCAGCACGACGCCTTGGTACTTGGAGTCGGGCACGGTGTGCTTGACCCGGGAGACGGCGATCTGAACGGTCGCGCCGCCCGGCTTCTTGTAATCCATGGGCACGGTGAGGAACCCACACTGAGCCCGGCGAGCCGACAGCGTGGCATCCGCGCAGGCCGTCCACTTGATCGGCTTGATCGCCGGCGCACCCCGGGAGTACCCGACCCGCGCGCTGCGCTCATCGGCCCGAGCCCCGCTCGCCGCAAGCCCGGTCGCCGCCAAGGCGATGGTGGTGGCCGCCGCCAGAAGTTTTCTCATGCCTGCCTCTCGTGTCCGGTTCGCCCCCATATGCTGCGGCGTGGCCGCCCCCAAGAGGGGTCGCCCACGCCGGGGAACCACGAAAGAAGCGGCTCAGTCACGTCAGAGCGGCCCCGCACCCTCGAGCCCGAACTCTTCAAGCGCGGGCGCCTCGGCTTCGGCCGGGGCGCTTCTCCCTGTTCGAAACCCAGATCGGCCTGCTCGGGCAGGAGCCGGCGGAGCTCCGGAACGAAAAAGCCCACCGAGATGGTGATCTCGGTGGGCTTCTCCGGCCGCGCGGAAGAACCGTATGACTCAGGCGGTCACGGCGCGGCGGGTGCGCAGGCGCTGGGCGACCAGGGCCAGGGCGCCGAGCACCGCGACCACGACGCCGTAGGCGACGGCGGTGGTCTGCAAGCCGGCCGAGGTGGCGGCGAAACCGGCGATCACCGCCGGGACGCTGAAGGCGATGTACGCGATGACCAGGGCGACCGACAGCAGCTTGCCGCGCTCGTGCGGGTCGGCCAGGACGGCCAGCGTGCCGAACGACGCCAGGGCCGAGGCGCCGAAGCCGACGCCCGAGATCACCGTGCCGATGGCCGCGACGACCACCTGGTCGGCCTCGACGCCGATGACGGCGACGACCGCGCCCAGGGTCAGCAGGCTGGCGGCGATCGCCAGGACCCGCGGGGTGGGCAGGCGGCGCATGAAGTACGAGGTCACCGCGCCGGTGCCGCACAGCAGCGTGACGACCAGGCCGCCGATCAGGTGGCTGCCGAGACCGAAGACGCCGGCCGCCACGGACGGGCCGAGGGAGAGGTAGAGGCCGCCGATCGCCCAGCTCGCCACGATGATCGGGACGAGGGCGAACACGTCGGCGCGCAGCCGGGCCGGGATGCCCAGCTTGGGGGTCATCGAGGCGGCGGCGCCGGGGCGGCGGGCCGAAGTCTCGGGGATGCGCAGCACGACCAGGCCGGCGATGACCATGGCGCCGAGCAGCAGGGCCCAGATGAAGTGGGTGGGCGCGGGCGCGTACTGCACCAGGGCGCCGGCGCCGAGCGCGCCGAGCGCGAGGCCCGCGCTGGGGACGATGCCGTTGACCAGGCCGGCCCGGCCGGGTGCGTGCGGCGGGTTGAGGTCGACCAGGGCGGCGCCGAGCGTGGTCATGGCGGCGCCGGTGGCGATGCCTTGCAGGAAGCGGGCGGCGGCCAGCACGCCGACGTCGCCGGCGGTCAGGAAGAGGATGAGCGAGACGACCTCGAGCGCGATCGCGGCGGCCAGCACCGGGCGGCGGCCCAGGTGGTCGGAGAGGGCGCCGAGGGTCAGCAGGGCGCCGACGAGACCGACCACGTAGATCGCGAAGACGACCGTGAGCGTGGTCGCGGAGAAATTCCAGAGGTGCTGATACACCACGTAGAGCGGGGACGGCGCGGCCGACGCCGAGGTGAAGGTCAGGAAGATCGCGGCGATCGCCGCGAAGGCCAGCGGCCGCGAGAAGTGGCGGCTGCGCGGCGTGGTGGCGGGCGGGGCTTCGGCTACGGCGGTCATGCGCGGATCCTTACCAAACTATGAACAGACAGGTCTGTCTGATGGCACGAGAGTAGACAGGTCTGTCTGGTATCGTCAAGGGCATGTCCGCCGCATCACCTTCCACCGCGCGTAAGCCCACTGCGCGGGAACGACTCCTTACCGCTGCCGACGAGCTGTTCTACGCCGAGGGCATCCACACGGTCGGCATCGACCGCGTCATCGAGCGGGCCGGCGTCGCCAAGGCGTCGCTCTACAGCACGTTCGGCAGCAAGGACGAGCTGGTCCGGGCCTACCTGGAGAACCGGCACGAGATTCGCCGCACCCGACTGCTCAAGGGCTTGGAGAGGTACGAGAACCCGCGCGACCGGGTGCTCGGCGTCTTCGAGGTGCTCGACGAGCGGGCCGGCACCCCCGGCTTCCGCGGCTGCGCCTTCTACAACGCCAGCGCCGAGGGCACTCCCGGCGGCCCGGCCCAGGAGGTCGCCGACTCCACCCGAGCCTGGATGCGAGGCCTCTTCGTCGAGCTGGCCCGCGACGCCGGCGTCAAAGACCCGGCCGCCTTCGCCGCCCAGATGGTCATCCTCTACGACGGCGCCTCGGTCGGCGCCAAGATGGACCGCCCGCCCATGGCCCCGAAGGTAGCCCGCGACATGGCCGAGATCCTCCTCGACGCCGCGACCGCCTGATCCGCCGCCTTGCGGAAAGGTCACGCCGGAACCGCTGAACCAGCGATCCCGGCGTGACCTTTCACCCGACTTTTCGGAGTTATCCGGCAGGGCTGGCGGGGGTGGTCGAGACGCCCCCGGCAGCCGAGTTCGAGGCGGTCGGGTCGGCGCCGAGGGGCTCCGCGACGACTGTCGCCGGGTTGAGCAGCTCGGCGTCGGTGAACTCGGCCTGCACCTCGGCCTCGTGGGCGACGAAAGCGCCCTCGGGGGTCTCCACCGCCGCGACCACTGCCGGCTTGCTGCGGAGCAATGAGGCCAGGGCTCCTACCACCGACATGGCGATGGCCAGCCAGAAGACGATGACCAGGCCGTCGTGGAACGGGCCCGAGATGAGCTGCGGGAAGAAGTCCAGGCCGGTCAGACGGTCGGCGTTCGAGGGCGGCAGCGAGTCCAGCGTTTGCTGCCCCAGCAGCTCGCCGATCGGGTTGTAGCCCAGGAACGCCGCGAACAGCGTGCCCACCGGCGGCGTCGCGGCGACCTGGGCCGCCGTGTCCGCCGGGACCCCCTGTGCCGTCAGGCCGCTGCTCAGCGTGCTCGGCAGGGACGACGCCAGGCCCGCCACCATCAGCGAGAAGAAGACGCCGATCGAGAGCACCTGGCCCGCGTTCTGGAAGGTCGCCCGCATGCCTGAGGCCGCGCCTCGCATGTTCGCCGGGACGCTCGACATGACCAGTGACGTGTTCGGCGCCGCGAACAGGCCGCCGCCCAGGCCGTTGATGAAGATCAGCAGGGCGAAGACCACGTAGTTGAAGTTGCTCGGCAACAGCAGCAGACCGCCGAAGGACACCGCCATCACCAGCAGCCCACCGGTGGCGAACGGCCGGGGGCCGAACCGGTCCGACAGCGTGCCGGCCAGCGGCCCGGCCGCCAGGAAGCCGATCGTCAGCGGCACCAGGTAGATGCCGGCCCACAGCGGGGTGGACTCGTAGTCGTACCCGTGCTGCGGCAGCCAGATGCCCTGCAACCAGATGATCAGCATGAACTGGAGGCCGCCGCGGGCGATGCTGGCCAGAAGGTTGGCCAGGTTGCCGCTGAGGAACGACAGGTTCTTGAACAGCCCGAGCGGGAACATCGGCTCGGCCACTCTGGTCTCGATCAGCCCGAACGCCACGAGCACGATCGCGCCGCCGATCAAGCCGGTCAGCACCCACGGATTGGTCCAGCCCATCGTGTGCCCGCCGTACGGCTGGATCCCGTACGTGATCGCGGCCAGCACCGCCGTGAGGCCGATCGCGAAGGTCGCGTTGCCCCACCAGTCGATCTTCGCCTTGCGGCGGACGCCCGTGTCGTGCAGCGAGCGGTACGCCCAGACCGTGCCGAGCACGCCCAGCGGGATGTTGACCCAGAACACCGAGCGCCAGTCCCACTCGGCCAGCACGCCGCCCGCGACCAGGCCGATGAACGAGCCGGCCAGCGCCGAGACGATGTTGACGCCGAGGGCCATGCCGCGCTGCTTGGCCGGGAAGGCGTCGGTGATGATCGCGGCCGAGTTGGCCATCAGCATGGCGCCGCCGATCGCCTGGACCACGCGCCAGCCGATCAGCCAGAGCGCGCCACCGCCGCCGCCGAACGGGTCGAGCGACAGGATGATCGAGGTGACGGTGAAGATGGCGAAGCCGGCGTTGTAGATCCGCACCCGCCCGTACATGTCGCCGAGCCGGCCCAGCGTGACCACGAGGACCGCGGTGACCAGCATGTAGCCGATCAGCATCCACAGCAGGTAGCTGACGTTGTTGGGCTCGAGCGGGTTGATGTCGATGCCCTTGAAGATCGCCGGCAGCGAGATCAGCACGATCGACGAGTTGATCGTCGCCAGCAGGGTTCCGAGCGTGGTGTTCGAGAGCGCGACCCACTTGTAGCGCGGATGGTCCGAGGTCAGCATCACGAGAAAATTTATATCACTGCCTTATGAACTGAGCGCCCGGTGAGTGATCTAGAACGCAAAGCACGATTCGCCCGTACGTGCCGTGTCGTCCAACCGGCCGTAACGCGTCCGGAATGTCACCATGCAGGTATGGGTGAGCAGACTCTCTGCACGGCTCGCGACTCCTGGCTGCACCCCCACCTGGGCGCTACCACGACCGGCGGCCCGGCCCCGCGCGAATACGTCGTCGCCCTGCGCCACGTGGCGCTGACGCTCGACGCCGACCCGCGCTGGCGCTCCTGGTGGAGGCAGTCCGGCCTGTCCGCGTGCGAGCTCGGCATCGTCGCCGAGGGCCCGCTCGACCACCCGCGCCCCAGCGCCGACATCCGCCGCTTCGACGACCGCCTCCAGGCCAACTTCACCTGCGCGCTGCCCGCCCGCGCCCCCGTGGAGGACACGTCCGAGCAGGCCACCCGCACCGCGGCCGGCGAGATCCGGGCCATGTTCGAGGTGATCCGCCAGGCCCTCACCATGCCGGCCCTGCCGCCGACCCCGCCGGTCCCCGACCTGCCGTCCGACGCCGCCGACGTCCCGGTCACCACCAGGCACCTGCCCGAGGCCGTCGGCGACGACCCCGACCACATCACCCTCGCCCAGATCGAGGAGTTCTTCAGTTCGTGAAGGTGTAGTACCGGTAGGCGCCGTAGGTCGTGTAGTTCACGGTGTCACCGGAGGCGCCGTTCAGATAGACCGCCCGCACGCGGTAGCGCAGCCCTGTCGAGTGGGCGCCGGTGAGCGTGTAGGACGCCTTGCCCGCGCTGGTCAGCGGCACGTCGACCGTCCGCGACGCCGTCCACTTGCCCTTCCACAGCACCTCGAACTGCAGCCGCTCCTTGCGCTTCGGATACGGCGTCATGACCGTGGTGAACACCGGGTGGACCGTCTTGCGGTAGTAGGCGGTCGGCACCCCACCGAGGGTGGCCGTCTTGTACTGCTTCGCGTTGGCCAACGACACCGCGACCCGGGTGTACAGCATCTGCACCGGGCTCGACACCGGCGCGTAGCGGGTGTCCCCGGCGAACTTGGCCACCACTCCGGTATTGCGGGTCAGCTTCACCGCGGCGGTGAGATTCCCGTTGGCGTCGACCTTGGTGTTGCGCAGCAGCTTCGCCGGCTCGGCACCGGCCGGATCGGCCCAGATGGCGATCATCCGGTTGCTGTAGGTCGGCCCGAGGCGCGCGGTGACGGTGGCTGTCGAGCCGTACGCGGCGACCGTCCCACCCTTGAGGGTGAGCACCGGGGTGTTGCGAACGACGTTGACCGACACTTTGGCGACGGCCGGCTCGGCGCGGCCGACTCCCGGGAACCGGACCGTGTAGGTCACCGTTCCGCCGGCCGGCGGCGAGTCGGAGAACGAGAAGGTGAAGTCGCCCGAGTTCCCGAAGACTCGGGGCAGGGCTTTACCGGACGGCGATTCCGCGTCGGTACGGGTCACGTCGAAGTACGGCACCTGGACCGGCAGCGGAGCCGACGGGATGATGCGACCGGAGATCGTGATCTGAGCGCCCCGCGCGACCGGAGTCGTGGGCCCGGCCAGGGAGATCGTCGAGAAGACGGGCTCGTTGAGCACGTTCAGTGCGTACTCGCCGCCCATCTGGCCGAGCGCGAACAGCCGCTTGCCTCCGGGCTCCCACAAGAGCCGCCGCACGGCCTGGCCCTCGAGGTTGTCGCGGTCCGCGGCCGCCTCGGAGCCGGCCGCGAAGGTCACGACGTCATCGCCGTCGTAACCGAGCGCGACCCGGCCGTCGCCCGGGTCGATCCCGACGGCCGCGCCGCCGCAGTAGGCGCCGTACGCCTGGGCGCGCTGCGCCGGATTCGCCGTGTCGGCCACGAACGCCCCGCAGGACCCGTCGACCCCGTAGATCTTGCTGCCGTCCGGGGAGAGAGCGGCGTCGAGGACGATGCCCGGCGCCTCCCGCGTGGCCGCGGTCTCCACCGGAGTGTCGCCGGAGACGTCGTAGACCCAGGTGTTGCCGTGGCTGGTGGCGTCGCTCGACACGTCCACCACGACCAGCTTGTCCGGAGCGCCCGGCGCGGTGAGAAGCCGGGGCGCTCCGTGACCACGGCTGTCCGGGGACGGGAAGAAATACGGCTTGATGGCGCCGGTGGTGAGGTCCACGGCGCCGAAGACACCTCCGGTCGTCACCGAGGGATCTTTGTCCCATCCGAAGTAGAGCTTGTCACCAGCGATCGCCAAGGTCCTGGGGAAGGCGACATCCGACAGCGCGTAACGGGAGCTCTCGATCATCGTCGCGGCGTCGTAGACGACGATCGCGTGCGCGTCGGCCACCGCCGCGTAGATCTTCTTTCCGTCGCCGGAGAGCGCCAGCCCGCCGATGCCGGGCAGCCCGGTCCACTGGAACCCGGAGAAGGTCTCGTAGTTCCGGACGACGAGGGTTCCGCTCTTCCCGTCGCTGATGAGAATGCGCCGATGCGCGGCGTCGACCAACACGTCACTGACCGCGGAGATCTCCAACGGTTGCCCGGTGGTGGCGGCCGCGGGAGCGGCTCCGGCGACGAGGGTCGTGGCGGCCAGGGCAACCGCGGTGAGGGCAGCACGAAGCATCAGTGGAACTCCCCATGAGACCCGCGCTCGGCACGACAGCGGCGCGGCCGCGTCAGCGTACGGCAAAGATCAACGAGGGTCGAGACCTAATAGGTCAGCGCTACGAGGTCGCGGAGCTGGGCCAGGGCGTCGCGCTTGGCCGGCGAGTCGGGGAGCTCCTGCTGCGCCGCGGCGACCAGGCCCGAGCGCAGCAGGGCGTAGATCTCGCGCTGACCCTCCTCGGGGAGGTCGGGGATCCAGAGGCTGCCGAGATTCTCCGTGACCACCATACGGAGCCAGTCGGCCGTCTTCGGGTCGCCGATCCTCGGAATGAGGAACTCCAGCGTCCACTCGAAGAGACCGCCCGTCGACTGCCAGTCCGAGCCCGGCCGGACCATGATGAGAGCCGCCATTGCCGCCGCCCCAGGATGAAGACACGCGGAGCCAGTCGGCGCTCCGCGACGAACCGTTCTATGCGGGCCACCTGTTCCGGGGTGAAGCGTGAGACGTCCACCGGTACGAGGTCGGCCTTCTTCAGGTGCAGCACGATCTGCAGCGAGAATCGCGCCCATTGCTGGTCGAACCTGTGGGCCGCGAACGGTCCCACGGCGTCGTAGGAGAGCCCGTCCTGGTCGATCCAGTCGGCCCGGCAGCCGGGCCGGGCCCGGGTGAGCCGTACGCCGAGCTCGGTCTCGATCCGCAGGGCGGTCTCCGATTCGTTGGGCCGGTATCGGCCGGTGGCAGGGTCCATTCCCAGCGCACGGATCCGTCGCAACTCTCGCAGCGGACCCGGCGCGCTCATCAGCGGTTCACCCGCTCCGGCCGGTGGGCACCGGGTTCGGCATGCGGGCGCTGCTGGGGCAGCCGGGGCGGGGTCACCACGACGGGCACGCCACTCTGCCCTATTCCCGCGTATATGACGGGATGGAGGCGCCGGAGCAGGAGGGCGTGCAGCACGCCGAGGAGCGCCACCCCGCCGATCGCCGCCGGAACGATCCAGGACGGCGTCCCGAGCAGCCGGACGTCGCCCAGGGCCAGATAGCCGATCACCCCGAGGGCCACCGTCGCGAGCACCGGCGCCACGAACCGGCTCCACGCGCCCTCGCCGTTCGGCACGCGGTTGAGATGCAGCAGCGCCGCCAGCGAGGTCGCGATCAGCAGCACCAGCACGCCGAGCCCGCCCGCGACGATCAGGCGACGACCCAAAAGATCAACTTCTGAGATTCCGATGGCGTACGCGGCCAGGAGCGCGACACCCGCGATCAGCGACTGCGTGAGAGACGCGTTGCGCGGGGCCCAGGTGCGCGGCGACGTCCGGCTCAACCCAGCCGGCAGCACGCGCTCCCGCCCGAGCGCGAACAGATAGCGCGCGATCGTGTGGTGCAGCGCCAGCATCGCCGCCACCAGACCGGTGAGCAGCATCAGCCGGCCGAGCGTGACCGCCCACGGCGCCAGCCGCGCCGCGGCCAGGTCGAAGAGCAGCTCCGGCCCGCGGGCCCGGGCCAGCTCGGCGATCCGGCCGGGCCCGGCCGCCGTGGACAGCGACCACGACGCGCCCGCGAGCAGCACGGCCACCACGACCACGGTCAGATAGGCGCTCCGCCCGGGGTCGCGCCGGGGCCGGATCGCCTCCTCCGCGTACGCCCCCGAGGTCTCGAAGCCGGCGAAGGCCAGCACCGCCACCACGAGCAGGAGCCCGAGCACCGGCATGTCCACCTCGGACGGCCGGATCGAGGCGACGGTGACCTCACCCCCGGCCGGGTCGATCACGTTGGCGGCGGCGAATCCCACGATCACGACGCCCTCGACGAGCACCATGAGCGCGATCAGCCCGCTGCTCACCTCGACCCGCACCGGGCCGCACACGGTCACCAGGAGCCAGCAGCCGGCCGCCACCATCCACCACTGCGCCCCGACGTCGAACCAGCTGCGCAACAGGGGCGCCGCCGCGGCGCCGGCCAGTCCGTAGAGACCGAGCTGGATGACCTGGTACGACGTGAGGGCCAGCCACGCGGCGCCGACACCGCCCGGCCGGCCGAGGCCCTTGGCGACGTACGTGTACATCGCGCCGCCGAACGGCGCCCGGTGACCCATGGCCGCGTAGCCGGCGATGAACAGGATCAGGACGGCGCCGGCGGCCAGGAAGCCGAGCGGGACGAGCGGCCCGCCCCCGGCGGCGTAGGAGGTGGGCACGACGTGGATCAGGACGGCGATCGGCGCGGTCGCGGCGAGCGCGAAGTAGGCGATGGCGGCCGCGCCGATGCGACCGGGTGCGAGGGTCTGCGGTAACTCCTCGGGCGTACCCACGGACCTATTTGATCCTGAAGTCCCCCGCTTGACAACTAGCCGTAGCGGTTCACTCACCAACCGTGGACAAGGTTGGCACGAACCATCTCTGACCTACGGTTCAATGAGGATTTTGCGCCCCACGCCCGCCCGAAACTGGTCCAAAGCGGCGGCGTACGCGTCGAGCGGGAACCGGTGACTCACGAAGATCGACGGATCGAGGACCCCCGCCGCGAGCATCTGGCCGGCCCGGTCGAAGCTGTGCAGCACGGCCATCGACCCGGTGATGGTGATCTCCCGCCGGTAGATCTCGTACGGCTCGATCGCCACCCGCGCGTCGTAGGCCGCCACCCCGAACTGCAGGAAGGTGCCCCCGCGCCCGACCCGGCCCAGACCGTCGGTGATGGCCGCGGCCACGCCCGTACAGTCGATGACCACGTCGAACCCGCGCGGCGCGTCGATCTCCTCGGCCGAGGTGACGGCGGCCGAGCAGCCGAGCCGTTTCGCCGTCTCCAGACGGGCCGGATTGAGATCCACCATGGACACCGACGCGGCGCCGGCCCGCCTGGCCAGCTCGAGCATCATCAGCCCCATCGTCCCGGAGCCGTAGATGAGGTACGAGCTCGCCATCGCCCGGGGCAGCACGTCGAAGCCGCGCAGCGCGCAGGACAGCGGCTCGATCAGCGCCGCGTCCCGCGCGTCGACGTGGTCGGGCAGCCTGAACAGGTTGGCCATCGGCGCGGCCACGTACTCGGCGGCGCCGCCGCTGACCGTCACCCCGATCGCGCCCCAGTTCTCGCACTGGTTCCCCCGCGCCCGCTTGCAGTGATAGCAGTGCCCGCAGTACAGCGACGGGTCGACGGCCACCCGGTCACCGACGGCGTAGCCGGTGACCTCGGCGCCGGCCGCGACGATCTCACCGGCGAACTCGTGACCGGGGACGATCGGGAAGGCGGGCGCGAACTCACCGTCCATGATGTGCAGATCGGTGCCGCAGATGCCCACCGCGGCCGGCTTCACCACCACCTCGGTGGGTCCCGGAGTGGGATCCGGGACCTGCTCGACCGAGATCGTCCCGGGGGTGAGGACGACGGCTGCTTTCACTTGACGGCTCCCATCGACAGGCCACGGACCAACTTGTTCTGCGCCAGCCAGCCGGCCACCAGCACCGGCAGCGAGACCAGCGTCGCCGCGGCGCAGAGCCGGGCCAGGAACAGGCCTTCGGAGGAGATGAACCCGACCAGGAAGATCGGCGCGGTGCCGGCGTTGGTCGCGGTCAGGTTCACCGCCAGGAAGAACTCGTTCCAGGCGAAGATGAAGCAGATCAGCGCCGTCGCCGCCAGGCCGGGCGAGACGATCGGCAGGATGATCCGCCGGATGGAGGTGAGCAGCCCGGCGCCGTCCACCTCGCCGGCCTCCAGCACCTCGCGCGGCACCTCCAGCAGGAACGACCGCATCATCCAGACCGCGAGCGGCAGGTTCATCGAGGTGTAGAGGACGACCATGGTCCAGATGTTGTCCAGCATGCCGAGGTGCTTGACCAGCAGGTAGAGCGGCAGCAGCGCGGCCACGGCGGGCATCATCTTGGTGCTGATGAAGAAGAACAGCGTGTCCGTCCATTTTGCGACGGGACGCAGCGAAAGGGCATAGGCGGCCGGTGTCGCCAGCGCGACCACGAGCAGCGTCGAGAAGACGCTGGCCATCAGCGAGTTGAGCAGGAACGGCGTGATGTTGCGGTCGAAGACCTGTGCGTACTGGTCCAGGGTCGGCGTGAAGAACCAGCTGGGCGGGTTGCTGGCCGCGTCCTGCTCCTGCTTGAAGCTGGTCAGCACCATCCAGATGACCGGGAAGACGAAGACAAGTCCCGCGATCCAGGCCACCACACCCCACAATCGCTTCACCGGTGCTCCTCCATCTTGAAGAGGCCGCTGATGACCCTCAGGGCGAAGGTCGCCACGATGATCGTCAGGATCACCACGATCACGCCGGCCGCCGACGCCTCGCCGTACTCGAACTTGCGGAAGGTCGTCAGATAGATCTCGTACGGCAGGTTGGTCGTGGCCGTGCCCGGGCCGCCCTGGGTGATGCTGAAGATCGCGTCGAACGTGTTGACCAGGTAGATCGAGCCGAGCAGCGCGCCCAGCTCCAGGTACTGCCGCAGGTGCGGCAACGTCATCCGGCGGAAGATCTGCCACGCGTTGGCCCCGTCGACGCGGGCCGCCTCGACCACCTCGTGCGACTGCGACTGGAGGCCGGCCAGCAGGATCAGCATCATGAAGGGCGTCCACTGCCAGACCAGGGTGGCGATGACCGCGCCCTTCGGATACGACGAGATCCAGTCGGTCGAGCCACCGAAGATGCCGTTGATCAGGCCGTACGCAGGATTGAAGATCGCGTGTTTCCACAGCAGCGCCGCCGCGATCGGCATCACGAGGAACGGCGTGATCAGCAACGTGCGTACCACCGAACGCCCGAGGAACTTGCGATCGAGGAGCAGGGCCAGCAGCAGGCCCAGGATCATCGAGAAGATGACCGCGCCCGCCGTGAGCAGCACGGTGTTGACCAGCGCCGACCGCAGCCGGGTGTCGGTCAGCACGGTGACGTAGTTGTCCAGCCCTACGAACGGCTTGTCGCCGGGGCGCAGCGCGTTCCAGCTCAGCGTGGAGAGATAGAGCGTGTAGAGGAACGGGATCTGCGTGATGACCAGCGCGAAGATCAGTGCGGGCAGCAGCGGCGCCCGGCGTGCCCAGCGGTCTTTGGCTCCGCCCCTGGTGGGCCGGACGGGCGGCTGGGTCCGCTCGTCCGGCCGGGCGACCACGGTGGTCACTACTTGTACTTCTTTGCCACGTCTTCGGCCTGCTTCTGCCCGTCGGCGAGAGCCTTGTCGACCGTGTTGCTGCCGGCGATGGCCGCGCTGACCTCCTGCGACACCTTGGTGCCGAGGTCGGCGAACTCGGGGATGCCGACGAACTGCACACCGAGCGCGGGCCGGGGCTGCAGGCCCGGGTTGGTCGGGTCGGCGTGCTCGATCGAGCCGAGCGTGATGTCGGCGAACGCCTTGGCCGACTCCTTGTATTCCGGGATCGAGTAGGTCGAGGTGCGCTTGCCGGACGGGACCCGCGACCAGCCGAGCTTCTCGCCGACCAGCTTCTCGTAGTCCTTGCTGGTCGCCCACGAGATGAACTTCCAGGCGGCGTCGGCCTTCTTGGTGGTCTTGGGCATCGCCCACGCCCACGTCCAGAGCCAGCCCGAGTACTCGGTCTTGTTCACCGGGGCGTACACGTAACCGACCTTGCCCGCCACCTTGCTGGCCTTCGCGTCCTCCAGCGTGCCCGCCGCGGACGTCGCGTCGTACCACATCGCGGCCTTGCCCTGCCCGAAGGTGTTGAGGCACTCGGTGAATCCGGACTGCGGCGCGCCCGACTGGCCGTGCTTCTTCAGCAGGTCGACGTAGAACTGGGTGGCCTGGGTGAACTCCGGCGAGTTGACCTTCGGGGTCCAGTCCTTCTCGAACCAGGTGCCGCCGTAGGTGTTGACGACGGTGGTCAGCGGCGCGAACAGCTCGCCCCAGCCGGGCAGGCCGCGCAGGCAGATGCCGGCCACGCCCTTGCCCTTGTCGTCCAGCTTCGCGGCGAAGTCGGCGACCTGGGCCCACGTCGGGTGCTCGGGCATGGTCAGGCCCTTGGCCGCGAACAGCTCCTTGTTGTACATCAGGAACGACGACTCACCGTAGAACGGCGCCGCGTACATCTTGCCGTCCTCGCCGGTCAGCGAGTCGACCATCGGCTTGAGCAGGTCGGCCGAGTCGTACGCCGAGTCGGCCTGTGCCTGCGTCGACAGCTCGTGCAGCCAGCCGTTCTTGGCCCAGATCGGCACCTCGTAGGCGCCGACCGTGGCCACGTCGTACTGGCCGCCCTGGTTGGCGACGTCCTGGGTGACTTTGTCGCGGAGCTCGTTCTCCGGGAGGATCGTGAACTTCACGGTGATCCCGGTCTGCTTGGTGAAATTGTCGGCGGTCAGCTTCTGGATGTCCTCCATCTGCGGGTTGCCGACCATCAGGGCCGTGATGGTGTTGTCGGCGGAGTCGCCGCCGCTGGAACCAGTGGAGCCGGCGCCCGAGCAGCCGGCGGTGGCGAGAAGTAGGCATGCGGCGGCCAAGGCAAGTTTTCTGGGCATGGAGCATCCTCCGTTTTATTCGAAAACGGGACTCTTTAAACGCGGATTACCTGCGGTCCCATTCGGGAATAGCGGTTCGCCTCGGACGCCGGCAGACCGGTGTCCGTGACCAGTGACTCGAAATCGGATATCTCGGCGAAACGGCAGAACGTCCGTACGCCGAATTTGGTGTGTATGCCGACGAAGACCCGGCGGCGGGCGGCGGCCACGGCTCGCGCCTTCACGTCGGCCACGGCCGGGTCGGGGGTGGTCAGGCCGACCTCGCGGGAGATGCCGTTGGCCCCGACGAACGCCAGGTCGATGACGAAACCGGAGAGCATGCCGGCCGCCCAGTGGTCGACGGTGGCCAGCGTGCGGCCGCGCACCCGGCCGCCGAGCAGCAGAACCGTGGCCGGGGTGGAGCCGGCCAGCCAGGCCGCGGTGTTGAGCGAGGCGGTGACGACGGTGAGCGGCCGGTCGGTGGGCAGCGCCTCGGCGATCAGCTGCGGGGTGAAGCCCTCGTCGATGAAGATGGTCTCGGCGTCGCCGATCAGGCCGGCCGCGGCGGTCGCGATCCGCCTTTTCTCCGGCACCCCGCGAACGGTGCGCATCGCGAGATCGGTCTCGAATTTGGCGGTCTCCACCGGATAGGCGCCGCCGTGCGTACGGCGGATGAGACCGTGTTTCTCCAGCAGTCGCAGATCGCGGCGGATCGTCTCGGCGCTGACGGACAGCTCGGCGGCCAGTTTCGCGACCTCGACCTCGCCGTGCCGGCGGGCCAGGGCGACGATCTGGTGCTGCCGCTCATCGGCGTTCATGGCGATATTTGTAACACCGGAGAAACCTGTGGCCTGCCTCACAAAGTCATCGACTTCGTTGTTTGTTTGCCCGGTTGCCCTTTCCCGGCGGCGGTCTTAAAACGGCTCTAGGTCGGACTTTTTACGCGAAACGTCCGACCGTTTCGCCGGAAAACGTGACCACATGGTGCCCGCTCGTGTGTGCTCGGGCGTTCTCCTCATGTCCGGGCCGCCGCGGACGACATGAGTGCCGTGCTAGCGACGGAGCAACTGACAGAATTCCTGTCCGCGGTGGCGGACCGGCCCGCCGGTCCGGCCGCGCAATACGCTGCCGTCGAGTGCGCCGCCCGCGCGCTCGACGCCGACGTCGCGGTGCTGATGATCGACGACGGGGTGGTCGCCACCATCGGCCTCGCGGCCGACGAGGTGCCCGCGTACGCCCTGGCCGAGGTGGCCGCCGGCCGCCGGGAAACCCTCGAGCTCGGCGGTGGCCGCTACGCGGTCACCCACGTCCCGATCGGCGGGCCCGCGCCGGGCGTCCTGGTGCTCGGCCGGATCGGAGCCTCCTTCACCGCCGAGGAAATCTGCCTGCTGCGTGGCATGGCCCGCGTCCTCGAGCTCTGCCTCCAGTCGCTGTACGTCGTCGAGTCGGAGCGGCGTTACGCCGAGGAGAACGGCCGCCTGCTCGGCTATCTCGACCAGGGCCGCCGCGTCTTCTCCGAGCTCTCCGGGGTGCAGCGCGCCATCGGCCGCCGCCGGCCCCTGACCGACGTCTTCGACCTGGTCACGGCGGCGCTGCGGGACCTGCTGGGCGTCGAGATGGCCTCGATCAGCCTGATCGAGCGGGACGATCCGCACCTGGGCAGCACGGTGGCCGCCGTCGGGGTCAGCCCCGAGGTGCGCGCACAGGCCCAGCGGGTGCCGGTGGCCGCGGCCGGCGTCACCGGCCTGGCCATCCTCGGCGACGAGCTGGTCGCCGTGGCGGACTACGCCACGTCGCCCATAGCGCTGCCGGCCCTGACCGCGGTCAACCTGCAATCGGTCCTGTCCGTGCCCGTGCACGAGGGCGACCAGTCGGTCGGCGCGGTCACCGTGGGCACCTACAGCTCACGCCGCGACTGGGACAAGGCGACCCGGGACATCGTCACCGCGTTCGCCGAGCACGTGAGCCTGGCCCTGACCGACGCCCGCACCCAGGAGCAGATGAGCCGGGCCTACCTCGACTCGCTGACCGGCCTGGCCACCCGTGCCCTCTTCCAGACGCGGATGGAGGAGATGCTCGGCGCCCACGGCCTGGGCGGGGCCGTCCTGTTCGTCGACCTCGACCGCTTCAAGGTCGTCAACGACTCCCTCGGCCACGCCGCCGGCGACACCCTGCTGACCGGGGTCGCCGAGCGCCTCCAGGCCTGCCTGCGCGACGGCGACACGGCCGCCCGCCTCGGTGGCGACGAGTTCGCCGTGCTGCTGCCCGGCATCCACGGCACCGACGAGGCCGTTCCGGTGGCCGAGCGCATCCTCGACGCGCTGCGGCTCCCGTTCGACCTGGGCGCGGAGACGTTCGTCAGCTCCAGCATCGGCGTCGCCTTCAGCAAGCCCGGCGAACACGACGCGGCCGAGCTGATGGTCCACGCCGACCTGGCCATGTATCAGGCGAAGAAGCACGGCAAGGACCGCTACGAGGTCTTCGAGCCGGCCATGCGCGAGGCCTTCCAGGCCAACATCGAGCTCGAGGCCGACCTGCGCCGGGCCGTCCTGCGGCACGAGTTCCAGCTGCGCTACCAGCCCATCGTCCACCTGCACACCGGCGAGATCACCGGCGTCGAGGCCCTGATCCGCTGGCAGCACCCGGAGCGCGGCGTCATCCCGCCGATGGAGTTCATCCCGCTGGCCGAGGAGACCGGGATGATCGTCCCGATCGGCGAGTGGGTGCTGCGCGAGGCCACGTCCCGCGTGGCCGAGTGGAACCGCAAGCGCCTCGGCCCGCCGCTGTCGGTCAGCGTGAACATCTCGGCGGTGCAGCTCGACCAGACGGCCCTGCCCCAGGTGGTGCGGGACGCCCTGGACACGGCCGGCATGCAGCCCGACCGCCTGATCCTCGAACTGACCGAGTCGCTGCTGGTCGAGCACCGCCCGGCCACCCTGGACCGGCTCCACGAGATCAAGCGGATCGGCGTCCGCCTGGCCATCGACGACTTCGGCACGGGCTATTCGTCGCTGGCCTACCTGCGCCGCTTCCCGGTCGACATCATCAAGATCGACAAGTCCTTCGTGGACGACGTGGTCGACGAGCCGACGGCGGCCGCCCTGACCCACGGCATCATCCAGCTGGGCCGCGCCCTGCAACTGTCGACGATCGCCGAGGGCATCGAACACGCCAGCCAGCTCACGTCGCTGGCCGGCGGCGACTGCGAGCTGGGCCAGGGCTACTACTTCGCCGAGCCGCTGACCCACGGCGCCCTCGACGACCTGCTCTTCCCCACCGACGTCCCACCGAGCGAGTGCGAGTGACCTTTTAGGCCAGACTGCTGGTCATGCGCGAACAACCAGCGGACCTGACCGACTCGGACGTGGCCGGCGCGCTGGCCGCCGGCTGGGGCATCAACGCGCCGACCGTGCGGTACCTGCCGGTCGGCGCGGGCGGCCACCATTGGTCGGCCCCACCGTGGTTCGTCACGGTCACCGCATACTCCCCCGCCCTGGAGCAGGCTCTGGACACCGCGGCCCGCCTCGAGCTCGACTTCGTCGTGGCCGCGATCCGCACGCTCGACGGGACCATGGTTCACCGCCTGGGCGACGATCGCGCCGTAGCGGTCCATCCCTTCGTGAGCGGATCCACCGGCTCGTTCGGCCCCCATCCGGCGGCCGACCGCGAGTCCGTTCTCGACCTGCTGATCGCCCTGCACGAAGCGACGGTCCCCGCGCCTCGAACCGACCTTCGCCTTCCGGGCCGCGGCGCTCTGGAGTCCGCGCTGGCCGGCCTCGATCGCCCTTGGATCTCCGGCCCCTACGCCGAGCCGGCGCGCCGCCTCCTCGCTGAGCACGCCGCCGAGGTGACCGCACGGCTCGCACGCTTCGACACCCTGCGGGCCGCCCTGCCGCCCCCGGACTCCTGGGTCGTCACCCATGGCGAGCCCCACCCGGGCAACGTCCTCCGGACCCCGGCCGGCCCTCTGCTGATCGACTGGGACACCGTCCGGCTGGCCCCACCGGAGCGGGATCTCTGGATGCTCACCGAGGCCATGATCGACGCGCCACCTTCACCAGACATATCGCTCTTATCGCGATACGAGAAGGAGACCGGCCGCTCGGTCAGCTCGGCCGCCGTGGACTTTTACCGGAATATGTGGATTCTGATGGACATCGCGGCCTACACCGACGATCTCCGCCGTCCCCACACCGAGGGCGCCGACCTGGCCGCCGCCCTGGACTACCTGGCCGCCAACCTGCGCTCGGCCTGAACAGCAGCAGGCGGCCGCTCCGATCGGAGCGGCCGCCTGCTCAGGTCGTACATCAGGACTTGAAAGCGTCCTTGATGTTCTCGCCGGCCTGCTTGAGCTTGGAGCTCGACTGGTCGGCCTTGCCCTCGGCCTCGAGGCGCTCGTCGTCAGTGGCCTTGCCGACACCCTCCTTGACCTTGCCGCCCAGCTCTTCGGCCTTGTTGTCGATCTTGTCGTCGGTACCCATGGTTACCTCCGGGGGTCGTCTGCCTACACGGTCCGAAGTACCCGCGTGCGGCTCGGCCAATCCCTTTCGACGACCTCGCCGAAGTCGGCCGCCGGCATCGGCCGCGCGAACAGGAAGCCCTGCGCCGCCCGATACCCGAGTTCACGCAGCCGATCCGCCTGGTCGCGCGTCTCCACCCCCTCGGCCA
>NZ_OBDY01000056.1 GCF_900215205.1 Paractinoplanes atraurantiacus | reverse complement strand
AAGACGCCGGCCGGGGTATTACTTAATTGGCACTGGCTTATCAAGCACCCTGTTGAGTTCTCAAAGAACAACCGCATCCCGGCTTAACTGCTCCGGCGCGCTTGCCTGCATTACTTTACCCGCCGTTTCCCGTCCCGCCAAATTGGCGTTTCCGAAAACTTCCGGGCACCACGAACCGACTAGAGCCGGATTTCATGATTTCCGTCAGGACGGCCGCGCCGGGCCCCGAGAGGTTCCCGCTCGCTCGCCCGTCTCCCTGGCGGCTCGGAAAACATTACTCCTTGATCCCCGCAACGCCAAATCCGGGTCCGGAAGGGCGCGCCGGCCCGGATCGGGGCTGTGGGACCGTCCCCGCGCAAAGACGGGCCCACAGCCCTGAACCGTGTCCAAGACCGATCTCAGTGGAAGGAAGCCATGCGGCGCCGCCGCGCCGGGAGGACGGCGATCAAGCCCAGCCCCGGCAGCAGGAGGCCGCCGCCGATCAGGACCACCGTGGCCCACTCGAGGCCGGGGCCGGTCTTGGCCAGGGCGTCCCCGCTGGTGCTGCCGTCTCCCCCTGTCCCACCGGCCGCGGTGGTCGAGGAGGACGCGGACGACGAGGTGGTGGTGCTGCCGGCGGACGGGGACTTCGTAGTCGCGGTGGGGGTCGGCGCCTTGGTGGCGGTCCCGCCCCCGGTGGTGAACGTGATGGCGACAGCCGCCCGGTTGGCGTTGACCGTCTCCTCGGGGGCGGAGCTCGGCAGGATCTGCGCGGCGATGACGCAGGCCACCTTCGCGCAGTCGTGCCCGCCGAAGGACTTGGACATCTTCAACGTCAGGGTGGGTGTCTTCCCCGTACCGTCGGCGTTGGTGAACTGCGACCCTCCCGACAGGTTGCAGTCGGCCGGCCCCTTCACGTCCTTGATGCACTGGCCGATGGCTATCTGTTGCAGGTTCTTGGTGAAGCCCGTGCCGGAGACGGTGACCTGCTCGCCGTCCTTGAGCCCGGTCGTCTTGGAGACCTTCAGGGTGGGCGCGGCGAGGGCGGGTGACGCGTCGACGAGGACCACGGTCGCGGTCATCGCGATGCCGGCGGCGGCCGCAAGGGCCAAGGAGCGGCGGACCATGTCAGGGAACCTCCAATGGTGGGGCGCCGGAGCGGGCCACGGCGGCCTCGTCGGTGCCGAGATAGGACAGGACGACGTCGGGGTGGGCGCGGACCTCGTCCGGTCGCCCGTCAGCGATGACACGGCCGGCGTCCATGGCGATGAGCCGGTCGGCGACCCGGGACAGCAGGGGCAGGTCGTGCTCGATGACCAGCACTGTGATGCCGAGCTCGGAGCGGATCCGCAGCAGCAGGTCGCCGAGGGCGGCGCCGTCGGCCTGGGTGAGGCCGGAGGACGGCTCGTCGAGCAGGAGCAGGCGGGGTTCGAGGGCGAGCAGGCAGCAAATCTCGGCCAGGCGCCGGGTGCCGGTGGAAAGCTCGCCGACGGGCCGGTCGGCCAGATGGGCCAGGTCCATGGCGGCCAGGGCCCGGTCGGCTGAGGCCAGGCGGGCGTGTGCGGCTTCGGGCGGACCCAGGACGTCGGCGGCGAGCCGAGTGGGGAACTCACGCTCGGCGGCGACCATTGCTGTTTCCCGTACGGTCATGGCGGGGAACAGCCTCGCGTCTTGGAACGACCGGACGAGTCCGGCTCGGGCGCGCCGCTCCGGGGTCCAGCCGGTGATGGCGCGGCCGCGGTAATGCACCGTGCCGGCGTCGACGGCCGTGAAGCCGGCCAGGATCTCGAACAGGGTTGTCTTGCCCGCGCCGTTCGGGCCGATGATGCCGACGATCTCGCCCTCGGCAACCTCGAGGGTGGCCTGGTCGACCGCCCTGACTCCGCCGAACGACCGACGCACCCCCGCCACCCGCAAGAGGGGCCCCGCCGGCAAAGCGGCCGCAGGGGAGGAAGGCGAGGCGGCCAAGGAGGGGGAAGGAGACGCGGCCAAAGAGGGGGAAGGAGACGCGGCCAAAGAGGGGGAAGGAGACGCGGCCAAAGAGAGGGAAGGGGACGCGGCCAAAGAGGGGGAAGCGGCGGCAACAGAAGGGAGAGCAGGCGGGGAGGCGGGAAGGGAGGTGGGCGCGGGTGATGCGTCGGGGCCGTCCATCAGGTCGGTGAGCCGGGCGATGCGGGGGCGGCCGGCGCCGGCGGTGGTGGCGACCACTCGGCGGAGCCAGCCGGTGAACCGGTGCAGCGCTCCGGACAGCACGCCGCCCAGGCCGTCGGGCAGCAGCAGGACGACCAGCAGCCAGCCGAGTGTCAGGAGGGCCTGGCCCGGGATGCCGAGCGGCACCAGCGCCGGAATGCCGACGATGACGATCGAGCCGAGCAGTGCTCCCCCGTTGCGCGCCATCCCGCCCACCACCGCGATGGCCACCGCGTCGATGCTGGCCGAGGCCGGGAAGCTGTTGACGCTCAGCTGCGGCTGGCCGAACCCGATGACCACCCCACCCAGTGCCGCCAGGGCGCCGCAGACCGCGTACGCCTGAAGTTTGCGCAGTGGCGCCGCGACCGTCAGCGCCCGCGCCGCCTCCTCGTTGTCCCGCAACGCCAGCAGCAGCCGCCCGAAGCCCCCGGCGCGCAGCCGCGCCGTGACCCACCATCCGACGCCCAGCAGGAGGAGCGCGAACAGGTAGTAGTCGGTGGCGACGCTGACGATGTATCCCCGCCAGACCGGATACGGCGTGGTGACGCCGTCCCCCAGCAGCCACGGCTGGCGCAGGAGCCAGCCGCTCGTGGCGAGCGCGAACGCCAGCGTCGTCACCCCCAGCGCCACCCCGCGCAGCCGCAGCGCCGGTATCCCCACGAGGACCGCCGCCAGCGCCCCCGCCGCGCATCCGGCCAGGATTCCCAGGAACAGGTTCCCCGAGGCCGCGGCCACCCGGACCGAGACCGCGGCCCCGATGCCCGCGAAGGCGAACTGTCCCAGCGACAGCTCCCCCGCGACGCCGGTCACGAGGATCACCGACATCCCGACCAGGGCGTACCCGCAGATCTCGGTGAGCACCGACGCCGTCGCATTGCTCACGACGTAGGCGAGACCGACGCCGCCCAGCGCCGGCGCGACCAGTCCGAGGCGCGACGGGGCTGACGCCGGCGACCGCGTCCACCCCACTTCGACGGCTCGACGCCCCGGCGAGCGCTGGCGGAGCAGCGCGATGAGGATGGCCACCCCGAGGACCACGTCCACGAACCCGCGCGTCTGCCCCGACAGCAGGATCTGCTCCAGCACCCCGACTCCGAGCGAGGCCACGAAGGCGATCGGCAGCGACGCCATCCGCGCGATCACCGCTCCGGCCAGGCCGCGCAGCAGCAGTTCCGGCCCCAGCGAGTCGATGGACTGCACGCCCTGGGTCGGCGTCAGCAGGATGGCCGAGAAGGCCGCCACTCCCCCGGCCACGGCCCAGGCCAGACCGGCCATCCTCGGCGCGGCCACCCCGTTGATGGTTGCCGCGTCCGGGTGGTCGGCCGCGGCCCTGATGGCGATCCCGAAACGGGTCCGGTTGAGGAACAACCCCAGGCTTCCGAGGAGTACGGGGGTGAGCAGCAACATCGCGGTCAAGGACGAGCCCACAGCGGTCGTCCCGATATGGAACGACGGGAGTCCCGGCGGCTTCGGATAGGTGGCGCCGGAGAAGCTGTCCCGGGAGACGAGCAGCGCCATCACGAGGATGAACTGGGCCAGCCCCAGCGTCGCGATCATGCCGATGACGCGGGGGCGTCCCGCCAGCCGCCGTACCACCACTGCCTCGGTCCCGGCCGCCAGCAGGCCGGCCACGGCGATCGCGAGGGGGAACGCCAGCCAGTACGGGACTCCGGTCGCGAGCCGGGCCAGGACGGCCGCCCCGAAGACACCGATGGCGCCGTGCGCGAAGTTGATGAACCGGCTCGACCGGTAGACGAGGACGAGCCCGACGGCCAGCAGTCCGTAGGCCATGCCCGTGAACAGCCCGACCGCGATGCGGTCGAGCCCGACGTCGAACCCGGCGAGGCTCACGCGGCATGACCTCCCAGCACCAGGCGCCGGGCCAGGTCGGGCGCCGCGCGCAGCTCGGCCGGTGTGTGCGTGGCGATGATCCGCCCGTGCTCCATGAAGAGCAGCCGGTCGGCGACCGACATCGCCACGTTCACCGACTGCTCGATCAGCAGCGTTCCCACCCCGACCGCCGCGAGCCGCCGCACCAGTTCGAGCAGCCCGCCCACGACGACCGGGGCCAGCCCGAGCGAGAACTCGTCGATGACCAGCAGCCGAGGCCGCTGGATGAGGGTCTTGGCCAGCACGAGCATCTGCCGCTCGCCGCCCGAGAGCGTCGATGCCGGTTGCCGGGCCCGCGCCGCCAGCCGGGGGAAGACGGCCAGGGCCCCGTCGACCGACGTGGCGGCCGGCTCCTCGCCGCGCCGGCGGGCGTAGGCGTGCATGAGCAGGTTGTCCCGCACCGACAGCGAGCCGAACGCCTGCTGCCCGATGACCGTGGACATGCCGAGCCGGACCCGCTTGGCCCCGGGCACGCCGGTCACGTCGCGGCCGCACAGCCGGACTCGCCCCGCGCTGGGCCGGCTGAGCCCGGCCAGCATCCGCACGAGGGTCGATTTGCCGACCCCGTTCGGGCCGCAGAGCGCCACGGTCTCGCCCGGCGCCACCGTCAGGTCGACCCCGAACAGCACCTGGATGGCTCCGTAGCCGCCGGCCAGTTCCTCGACGGAGAGCAGCTCACTCGCCAAGAGGTCTCACCGGCCCCTCGTACGTGAAGTTGGTTCCCGCGTACTTGAGCACCCGGTAGCCGGTGCCCGCCGCGAAGAGCGATGTGCCGGTCTCGGCACCGAAGCCGGTGGCCGTCTCGAAGGCGGCGGTGTCGAGCTTCTGCCCGGGCGGGGCCGTCTGGAGCAGCAGCGCCGCGTCGCAGTAGGTGAACGCCACACGGGCGTTCTCCCGCTTCGCGAACTTGATGCCGGCCGCCTCGAAAATCGACAGGCAGGTCTTCTCGGCCTCCGTCGACGGGAACGGCAGCACGCTGTCCGGCACGTCGTACGCGGGCGCGAAGCCCACGCCCACCATTCCCTTCAGCGCCGCGGGCGGGATGGTCGCCGGGTTGTTCACCATGAAGCTCGGGTTGTCGAAGGTGGACACTCCGTAGCGGGCGGTGAAGTTCTGCGCGGCGGCGCTCGTCATGAAGAAGGGCGCGATCCGTGCCCCGCCGAGGAAGAAGACCCGGTCGATCTGCTTGCCGCGGAAGTTCACCGCCGCCTGGTTGAGGCCGGTGTTCAGCGTTCCGAGGTCGGTCGTGTCGATCCACGACACCGTTCCCGTGACGCCGAGCTTCGTCAGGGCCGGAGTCACGA
The DNA here is from genome assembly GCF_900215205.1 of Paractinoplanes atraurantiacus. Classification (GTDB taxonomy): domain Bacteria; phylum Actinomycetota; class Actinomycetes; order Mycobacteriales; family Micromonosporaceae; genus Actinoplanes; species Actinoplanes atraurantiacus. Next base: position 19,877 of record NZ_OBDY01000056.1, on the reverse strand, counting down.
CATCGCGGTAGACCGCCTGGTTGGCCGGGGTGTCGGCCGCGACGATGCCGGCCTTGTCCCGCTCGGCGAAGAAGCCCTCCCGCTCGAGCACCGCCATGAAGGACACGGCGAACGCGTCGTATTCCGGGAAGGATCCGGTCCAGAGGTACGGCGCCAAGGAAGTGAACGTCGCCTTGTCGTTGGCGATGAGGGTGGCGTCGAGCATCACGGTGCCGCGCTGCGCGTAGCAGGGGCGCGCGTTCGATTGCAGCTGTCCGGTGAGCACCACGGCGTACGCCCGGTCGTCCTGCGTTATCCGGCTGCACAGCGTCGTCTCGGCCGCCGGCGAGTCGTTGCTCGCCTCGTAAGGGCGGTAAACCGCCTCCATCTCGCGCCCGGCGATTCCCCCGCGTTTGTTGATGTACGCCTCGAGCGCCGCCACCTGTGCTCGAGCGTCGCCCGTGCCGGGGTCCTTGAAGCCGGTCAGCGACGCGGTCTTGCCGAGGTCGGTCCCGATGAACACCACCTTCACCGAGTCGTCGGTGACCCCGGGGACGGGCCGCCCCGCCTCGCCGGTCGCCCCGGGCATCAACGCGTCGCATCCGGTGTACGCGATCACGCCGACCAGAAAGAGGGCCAGGGCCCGGGCCAGCACCGGCCACCGCTGCCGAAGCGCCGTCACCGTTCCTCCTTGTAGCGACGTCTCATCACACGGTCGAGCGCGTCCAGGTCGACCACCGAGCCGCCGCGCCCCGGCGAGGTGCCGAGCAGGGTCCGCAGTCCGTCCGTGCTGAGCTGCCCGGCCGCGAGCCGCCGCAGCCGCCCCGATCCGGGCGCGTCGTCGAAGACCAGGAACGCGCCGAGGCTGCCGACCCGCACGACCGCCGGGAGCGCCGGCTGTGAGGGATCGATCAGGGCCGGCTCGCTCCGCCGGCGATAGCGGTGCAGCAGTCCCCAGGCGATCAGCAGCAGCCCGATCGCGTTGACCGCGAACAGTCCCCAGGGGTACGCGTCGTGATGCACCCTCGCCTCGGCCAGTCCGCTGACGTCGGCGCTGACCCCGTACCGGCCGAAAGCCGCGACCGGAATCGCGACCGTGACCAGAAACGTCCGGCTCTGCCCGGGCCCGAGGTCGGAGATGTTCTCCTGGAGGAACACGTTGTCGTCGCCGCCCTGGAGCATCCGCGCTCGCACGGTGGCGTTGGCCAGCGTCGAGACGGTCGGGTTGCGCACGGTGTAGGTCATCGTCAGCTTGTCCGGCCAGCCGAACCAGGACGCGAACGAGCCTCGCGAGATCCGCGCGTCCTGCACCTCGAGCACGCGCGGCGGCGCGCCCGAGGACGGCAGCGGCCCCACCGGGTGCCCGGTGATGGTCAGCGGCTCGTTCACGACCTGACCGGACCGTCCCTCGACGAGTGCCGCGTGCACCACGCACGGGCAGGCCCGGGGCGGATCGCCGATCTGGAGGTCGACCACGAAGGTGCCGTTCGGCCGTACGGGTGTGGCCAGTGCCGCCCGGTTGTCGCAGGCCACCGAGCCGCTCAGGCCGCCCTCGCCGCAGGTGACGAGCTGGATGAGCTGCCCGGCCGGCCAACCGGATCCGGTCACCCGCATCGTGTCACCGGCTTTCGCCTCGCCGGCGCCGAGCTGCACGGCCCGTCCATCGGCGTGGGCCGGAGTGGGAAGAAGGATCAGCGCGATGACGAGAAGGGAAGACAGGCGCCTCATTCGGCGACCAGTCCGCGCAGTCGCGGCACCCGGCTGCGCCGGCGCCGCCGCACCCACCATCCGGTGGCCACGCCGAGAGCTGTCAGGAGCGCGATTCCGGTGTACGAGACCACGAACGTGCGATCGGTGCGACGGGCGTACACACCGCCGTCCGCCCGGAGGGCCACCGACGTGGAGACGATGTCGACGGGCCAGATCCCACCGGCCCGCATCGTGAACTCCCCCGCGGCTCCCGGCACGAAGTCACCGGCCGGCGCCGAGCCCTTCAGGGAGACGGCGTGCCCGAACAGGCCGGAGGCGCTGACGGTGGCCTGCGGCACGAGGTGGATGTTGCCGATGTTCGCCACGTGGTACGTCAGCTCGCCGCCGGTGGTGCGCGGCAGCCAGGGCGTGCCGACGTCCATGCTCAGCGACGGCACGGCGAGCCCCGGCACGACCGTTCCCGCGACCCGCAGGTAGACCCGGGCGGCGACGGCCCGCTGGATCTTCACATTGGCGCCACTGGCCAGAGCCGTCGCGCCGGGCGAGGTCTCCAGCGCCACGATCCCGCCGACGTGGTCGCCCGGCGAGGCGTTCTTCGGCACGGCGATGGTGAACGGGATGTCGGCCTGGGAACCGCCGGGCACAGTCACCCGTGTCGCCGTCGTGGTGACCCACGAGCCGAGACCGGTCTGCTTCTGCTCCCGCGTGCGCAGGGCGAAACCGCCGTCCCGCACGGTGTTGTAGGCGTCGGCCCCGAAGATGAAGAACGACTTCGGTGTCTTGGTGAGGTTCTGCACCCGCACCGATTCCTTGACCATCTGCCCGGCGGTCGCGTCGAGGAAGAAGTAGAGGCGCGGCGTCGGCCCGGCCTTGGCCGCGGGGGTCGGGGTGACCGGCCACTCGCCGTTGCCCGCGGCCCGGGCGGGGGCGGCCGGAAGCAGGGCGAGAGCGACGGCGGCGCCGGCGACGAGCGCACGAATCCGCACGGGACCTCCTCGAAGGGCGGAAGGGTGGGGGCGGTGGTGGCCGCCCCCACACCCGGACTCAGCTCAGCGTGACGGTGAGCGTTGCCGTGTAGGCGCCCGCGAGCTGGTTCGCGGGAACCGCCAGGGACAGATCGGCCGAGGCGTCGAACGAGCCGCCGGTGCCGGCGGCCGCGCTGGGCGCCGCGCACAGCGTGGCGCCGTCCTTGAGCTCGCCGGCGCTACCGGCCACCGCGGCGACCGCGTTGGTCGCCCCGGGGTGGTCGACGCAGGCCGGTGTCCAGCTCAGCGCGCTCTTTCCGATCGTGCCGCCCGGCACACCGGCGAAGTCGGTGACCGTGGCGGTGACGCTCCAGCCGAGCGTGCTGCCCCGGTGGTCGGTCACGTTGACGATCGGCAGTTTCGCCGTCGCCGCCTGGGCCGAGCCGTTGAGCGTGACCCCGGTGAACACGATGGTGCTGCTGCCCGTGCCGCGGGACATCGACAGCGCTCCGCCGGTGACCGTCTGGGACAGCTCGTACGTCAGGGCACAGCCGGAGCCGGAGCACCCGTCGGCCGAGGCCGCCCACGGCGCCAGCGCGAACGTGCTCCCCGACACCGCGCCGATGGAGGCGGTCGTGGTGTCGTTGACCGTGAACGAGGCCGTGAAGCCGCCGGTGGCCGTGGCCGTGGCGGAGACCGCCGCGTCCGAGGTCGCGGGCGGCGGCGGAGCGCCGGCGAGTGCCTTGTAGCCCCGGATGGCGATGGTGCTGCCGGGGTTCCAGTCGGAGCCCTTCACGGAGACGGCCGTTCCGGCGCCGCCGCCCGCGGGGGTGATGGTGATGCCCGGCGTGCCGAGGATGGTGATGGGTACGGTGACGGTGTTGGTGCCGTCGGTGATGGAGACCGTGCGGCTGCCGGTCGTGGCGCCGGTGGGCACCGCGATCGTTCCGGTGCCGGCGCCGTTCGCGCCGGTGGTGCCGGTGCCGTTGCCCTCGCCCGTGCCGCCACCGGAGCTGTCCTTCAGCGTCGCCGTGAGCGTGGCGTTCGCGGCGAGCCCGGTGACCGAGTAGTTGATGGTGTTGCCGGCGCGGGCGGCGCCCGTGCCGGTCTGGCCCTCGACCGAGGTGACCGTCGCGCCGCCTTCGAACACCGTGAAACTCTGCACGACAGTGGTGTCCTGGGGCGCCGCCTTGTGGTCGCGGTCGCCGGCGTTGGAGCAGTAGGTCGCCGCCGTGGCGTTGGCGAACTTCACCTGGGCCACGGTGAGCGTGCCCGCTCCCGCCGGGCCGGCCACGAAGGTGCCGGTGGCGCTGATCGGCCCGAGCGGCGCCGAGGCGGCGACCGCGGTGGCCGGATAGTTGGGCTGGCTCAGGGTCAGGGTGCCGATCTGGTTACCGGCGATCTTGACGCTGACCGAGACCGGCACGGAGCCCGCGGTCAGCGGGACCGGTCCGTTGTTGGAGCCGGTCGCCGCCGTGAACGTGACGGTGACGGTCTGGCCCGGTTTCGGCGTGGCCGGGGTCTGTGTCAGGCCGAACGTGTCGCTCCAGGTCGTCGGGGAGCTGCCGCTCCCGGTGTCGCTGAAGTAGATCCGGCAGCCGAGGGAGTTGGCGGCCGGCCCGTACGCGGAGGCGGGTCCGGCCACGGCGACCAGCGCCGTCACCAACCCGACCCCGATGGCCGCCCTCAGTGAATGTCTCATCGTGGTGCCGCGTCCCCTCTGTCAAAGGTGGGTACTAGCGCGCGGTACGCATCGGAGACCCTTCGCGTTTCCCTAGAGGAAACAGCGTTTTCCTTTTGCGTGAACCTATTAATCCGCCGCCGCGAAGGTGTGTCAAGCGTCCGACCGGGCTTTTTCCGCTCTGCGATACAGCGTTTCCCCAAACTGAAACAGGTCGGACACAGCGCCGCCCTCGCTCAGACGGGAAACGGCGGCGGACAGCGCGGCCACCCGGCCGGCCGGCAGGAGGCGGCCGGCGTTGTCGGCGAACTTGGCGGCCAGCTCACCCGGGGTCAGCGGACGGACGGGACCACCGCGCGACCCGTCGACGCGGTGGCGGAGCACCGCTCCGCCGCGAGTGCGCACGGTGAGCACGGCCGCGAACGCGCGCGGGAACAAGGACGTCGCCCGGGCGTCGGCGCACACCCGCACCTTGGCCGCGAGCGCGAGGCGTACCGGATCGAGCGTGACGAAGTCGTCGAGCCCCGCGCCCAGGCCGCCACCGCCGGTCAGCGCGACCGCGATCGTGTACGGGCCGGAGAACTTCGCGTGGTAACCCGAGCGCGGCCGCGCCTTCTCCTCGGGCGGCTCGGCGATGGTCCGCAGGACCGGCTCGGCCACCCCGAGCTCGATCGCGTCCGCATCGGAGGCATCGAGACCGGCGGCTCGCAGGGCCAGAGCGCAGTCGATGCCGGGATGGGTGAAGTGGTTGGCCGGATACGGCTTGTAGACCGTGCGCAGCAGCTCCCACCGGTCGCCGAGGCCCTCGGTGACCGCGGCGGCGTCGAAGGCCCCCGTGTGGGCCGCGAAGAAGCCGAAGCGCCCCTCCAGCACGGTCGGCGGCCCGGTGAGCCCCTCGGCGGCCAGGGTCGCGGCCACCACCCCGGAATGGGCGGCCCAGCCGCAGTGGGCGCGCTTGACCGAGCCGCCGGTGCGGTTGGCCTCCAGCACGCCCGCGCCCATGGACGCGGCGATGCCGATGGCGTGGGCGATGCCGGCCGCGTCGAGCCCGAACAGGCGCCCGGCGGCCACGGCGGCGCCGATCGTGCCGCAGATCGAGGTGGCGTGCTGGCCGCGCTCGAAGTACAGGTTGGCGCCGGTCGCCGGATCACACCCGGCCATGCCGAGCCGGTTGGTCACCTCGATCCCGGCCGCGATCGCGGCCAGCAGATCTCCGGAGCCGGAGCCGGCGGCGGCGAGCGCGGCCGGCACCACGGAGGCGCTCGGGTGCAGCACGGACGGCAGGTGCGTGTCGTCGTAGTCGAGCGAGTGGGACAGTGTGCCGTTGACCAGAGCCGCCGCGGGAGCGGGCAAGCGGTCGCCGGAGCCGAACACGGTGGCTTCCGCGGCGCCGCCCCAACGGCGGGCCGCGGCCAGGGTGGCCGGCGCGGCGTCGGCTTCCGGATCGGCGTACGCGGCGAGCGCGTTTCCGAGAACGTCGAGAATCCGTCCCGGCACGTCCGCGCGGACGGCCGGTGGCAGCGTGACCCCGGCCGCGAACTCCCCCAGCGAAGCGGCCAGTGTCACGGCAGGACCGCCAGCGGGCGTACCGGGGAACCGGTCGCACCGACCAGCCGCAGCGGCGCCAGGATGAGCTGGAACTCCTTCACGCCCGCGTCGGCGAGGGGATGCAGAAGCATCGTCTCCACGATGTTGATGCCCTCCTCCACGAGCAGGATCCGATGCACCGGCAGGGAGGCGTGGCCGACGCGGGGCGCGATCCGCTCGTACGCGATGGTCTCCCCGCCGGTGACGGCGATCTCCCGGGCGGCCAGCCAGCGCGCCGCGTCCACCCCCACGCCGGGCACGCCGTAGGTGCCGCCGACGAAGGCCGGCCCGTCGTCGAACAGCCGCGACCAGCCGGTGCCGACCAGGACGGCGTCTCCCGGGTTGATCTCGAGGCCGCCCGCCGCCGCGACCAAGTCGGCCACCGTCACCTCGTAGCCCGCGGGCAGGACCGGCACCCCGTGCACGGCCGCGACATCCAGGAACAGACCCCTTCCCACGTACGGGGTGAACTCGTCGATGCCCAAGCGCGAGAACCCCGCGTCGGACTGCACGTCGGCCGCCACCACCCCGCCGTGCAGCAGTCCGTCCTGCGACACGTGGGCCAGCGCGTCCACGTGCGTGCCCACGTGGGTGCCGAGCACCACGATGTCGTTGGCGGCCGAGCCGCCGCCGGCCCGCACGTGGTCGCCGTGCCGCCGCACCAGCGCGTGCTGATAGGCGGGATGGTTCGGCGACTGCGGCATGCCCCGGCGCATGGGCTGGGCCAGATCGAAGACCTTCACGTCAGACAACCCCCTCGTCGCGCAGTTTCCGTAGCTCGTCCTCGCCGTATCCCAGGCTCCCGAGCACCTGGTCGGTGTCGGCGCCGCGCGGGCGCCCGGTCCACGCGATGCGGCCGGGGGTGCGCGAGAGCCGGTAGAGCGGCGCCGGCATCCGTACCGGCCCCAGCACCGGATCCTCGGCCGTGGTCACCGAGTCACGGGCCTGGAACTGCGGATCGGCGAAGACGTCGGCGATGTCGTAGATGGGCGCGACCGCGGCCTGCGCCTCGTGAAAGGCGGCCGTGACGGTGGCGAGGTCACGGGCGGCGATCCAGGACCCGACCGCCTCGTCGAGCTCGTCGGCGTGCGCGGCCCGGCCGACGCCCGTGGCGAACCACGGTTCATCTATCAAGTCGGGCCGCCCGACCAGGCGCAGCACCCGCTCGGCGATGGCCTGCGCGCTCGTGGAGACGGCGACCCAACGGCCGTCGGCGGTGCGGTAGGTGTTGCGGGGCGCGTTGTTGACCGACCGGTTGCCGGTGCGCCGCTGCACCACGCCGAGCTGGTCGTAGACCATCGCCTGCATGCCGAGCACGGTCAGCATCGGCTCGGCGATGGCCAGGTCGATCACCTGCCCGCCGCCGCCGTGGACGTCGCGGTGATACAGCGCCGTCATCACCGCCTGGGCGCAGGTCAGCGCGGCGACGCCGTCGGCCAGCCCGAACGGCGGCAGGGTGGGCGGCCCGTCCGGCTCGCCGGTGATGGCCGCGAAGCCGCTCATCGCCTCGGCCAGGGTGCCGAATCCGGGGCGGGAGGCATAGGGGCCGAATTGCCCGTACGTCGTGACGCGGGCGACGACCAGTTGGGAGCCCAGTGAGGCCGGGTCGAGGCCCCAGCGCTCCAGCGTGCCGGGCCGGAAGTTCTCGATGAGCACGTCGGCCCCGGCGAGGAGCCGCCGGAACACCTCGGCGCCGCGCGAAAGGTCGAGCGTAATGGTGCGCTTGTTGCGGCCGAGCATCGTCCACCACAGCGGCACGCCGTCCTTGGCCGGGCCGTGCCCGCGCGCGGGATCGCCCTTGGCCGGATGCTCCACCTTGATGACGTCGGCGCCGTAGTCGCCCAAAATCGTGGCCGCGAGGGGCCCGGCGAAGAGCGTCGACGCGTCCACGACGCGGACGCCGTCCAGCGGTGTCATGGCGCCACCCTAACCGCCCTGTTCCGCTTACGGAAACCTCGTTACAGTGTGCGAAACACCGTCAGGAGGTTCGGATGAGCCGCTACGAACTGGTGGTCCGCGGAGGGACGCTCGTCCTGCCCTACCTGGGCGAGATCCGCGCGGACCTGGCCACCAAGGACGGCCGGGTGGCCGCGATCGCCGACGACATCGCGGCCGCCGAGGGCGACGAGGTGCTCGACGCGGAGGGCAAGCTCGTCTTCCCGGGCGCGGTGGACGCCCACTTCCACCTCGGCATCTACCGCCCGCTCGAGGTCGACGCGGCCGAGGAGACCCGCTCGTCGCTGGTCGGCGGGGCCACCACGGTCCTGTCGTACTTCCGGACCGGCCAGCACTATCTCAACAAGACCGGGCCGTACGGCGAGATCCTGCCCGAGGTGCTCGCGGCGGTCGGCGGCAAGGCCTGGACCGACTACGGCTTCCACCTCGCGCCGATGGACACCGGGCAGGTGCGGGAGATCCCCGAGCTGGTCGACGGGCACGGCGTCAGCTCGTTCAAGTACTACATGTTCTACAAGGGCTTCAACCTCGCCGCCGACTCGCGCGACGCCAAGGCGTTCACGATGAGCGACGAGTACGACCTGGGCCACCTCTACCAGCTCATGGAGGCGGTCGCGGCGGCCGACGCCGCCACCGCGCGCCGGGTCTCCCTGTCGCTGCACTGCGAACAGGCCGAGCTGATGCGGCTCTTCATCGACCGGGTACGGGCCGGCGGCGATCCGCAGACGCTGCGCGCCTACTCCGACGCGCGGCCGCCGCTGACCGAACGGGTCGCGATCGGCGAGGCGACCACCCTGGCGAGGGCCACCGGCTGCCCGGTCAACCTGCTGCACCTGTCCTCCGGCGAGGCGCTGGCCGCGGCGAGGGAGGCGCGAACGGCGCTGGACGCGCGGCTCGAGGTCACGCTGCACCACCTGTGCCTCAACCACGACGAGCTGGACGCCCGGCACAGCCTCGGCGGCAAGGTGAACCCGCCGATCCGCTCGGCCGCCGACAACGCGGCCTTGTGGGACGGCGTGCTCGACGGGACCGTCGACTGGGTCGCCTCCGACCACGCCTGCTGCCTCGAGGAGTCCAAGGGCGACGCGCTCTGGCCGGCCCTGCCCGGCTTCGGCGGCACCGCCCTGCTCTACCCGATCCTGCTCAGCGAGGGCATGCACAAGCGCGGCCTCACCGCCCGCCGGGTGGCCGAGCTGGTCTCCGGCAACCCCGCCCGGGCCTACGGGCTCGACGGGCGCAAGGGCAACCTGCTGGTCGGCTACGACGCCGACCTCACCGTGGTCGATCCGGAGTTGGAGCAGGAGGTCACGGCCGAGCTTCTGCTGTCCGGGCAGGACCATTGCCCGTTCGAGGGACGCAAGGTGTGGGGCTGGCCCGTGGCGACAGTGCTGCGCGGCCAGGTCGCGTACACCCAAGGAAATGTGATCGGTGAAGCGCGCGGCAGCTATCTGGCCCGATGACGAAGCCGGCGGCCTTGCGGCCGCCGGCCTTTCGCCTACATGCCGTCGCCGCTCCAAGGCCCCCGCGAGCGCGAGCGGACCGGCAACGTGGAGACGACGGGCGCGTGGCTGTGCTCGTCGTAGTTCTCGGCGTGGCCACCCCATTTGATCCACTCTTCGGTGGTGTACCAGTTCACGAGCTCGCCGTCGGACCGGATGATCCAGTCGATGTCGGTCTCGGCGACGAAGTGGCCGTGCTTCACCCCGGCCGGGCGGAAGCAGTACGTGCCCTCGTCGATGTCGCCGAAGTTGTACGCCATCCGGCCGCTCAGCGTGTAGAACTCCTCGTAGCACGGGTGATGCGCGAGGCGGTGGTCGGTCCAGCCCTTCGGCGCCCGGATCAGGCGGGTGTAGAAGCCGGTCTTCGGATCGCGGTGCAGCAGTTTGATGTAGAGCGGCGTGAGGGGCCCGATCGTCGGCGCCGCCACCCATTCCTGCCTCTCGGCGTCGACGACGGTCACCTCGCCCTCCTCGGTGGCGCGGGCGCCGGGGTCGAAGCCGCAGTCGCCGTACTCGCGCCAGTGCAGCACGCGCGAGCCCTCACGAACCTTGAGCCAGTCCATCCGTACGCCCTTGGGCACCTGCACATAGCCGCCGGGCCCGAGTTCCACACCGCCGTACGTCACCGAACCCGACACGACGTAGAACTCCGTGTCCGCGTGCGGCACGCCCGGCCCCCGGCCCCAATCGCCGGCCGCGTGCAACGCCAGCGAGGACGATCCGTCCTCCTCGTCGGTCGACAGACGGCGTTCGAAGATCTTCCCTTCCCCGTACGGAAGCTCGCCCGTATGGAAGATGTAGTCGTCCTCGTGGATCAGTTCCACGTGTGCCCTCACGGTGCGCTCCTCAGCTCGCGTTTCAACACCTTGCCGGCGGCGTTGCGGGGCAGCGCCGCGACGAATCGGAACCGCTTGGGCACCTTGTAGCCGGCCAGACGGGACCGCAGGTGCGTCTCCAGCGCCCCGCCCTCCACCTGCTCACGGCAGACCAGGTACGCCACCACGCGCTCGCCCCACTGCTCGTCCGGCTCACCGACCACCGCGGCCTCCGCGACCGCGCCGTGGGTCAGCAGGGCCTCCTCGACGTCGCGCGGGTAGACGTTCACGCCGCCGGTGATGATGACGTCCTTGACCCGGTCCACGATGGAGAGGAAGCCCTCGTCGTCGGCGACCACGATGTCGCCGGAGGTGAGGAAGCCGTCGTCGGTGGTGCAGGCGGCGGTCGCCTCCGGGTTGTCGTGGTAGCCGTTCATCAGGTACGGGGAGCGGCTGTACAACTCCCCCGGCTCGCCCGGGGCGACGGGGTGGCCGCCGGGCCCGACGATGCGCACCTGAGTGGCGAACCACGGGTGGCCGACGGTGCCGGCCTTGCGGCGGGCATCAGGTGGGCGCAGGTTGCTGATGACGCCGGCCTCGGTCGAGCCGTAGAGCTCGTGGATCCCGGCGCCGGGGAAGGCCTCGAAGACCCACTCCTTGAGGACCTTCGGCAGCGCGGCGGCGTTGAAGTAGAGCGTGTCCAGGGTCGGCAGTCTCGGGACCGTTCCCCGGGAAGCTTTGATCAACTGGGCGTGCGTGGGCACGAGGAAGACGGATTGGGCGCCCTCGCGGTCGATCTGGTCGAGCAGGCCGTCGGGGCTGAAGGAGCGCAGCATGCTGACGGTGGCGCCGCAGTAGACGGCCGCGTAGGCGAAGGCGAAGCCGGCGCCGTGATACATGGGCGCGACGGCGATGGTGCGGCGGCCCGGGCCGAGACCCCACTCGAGGGCGGTGGCGTAAAAGGTGAGGCACCGCGAGCGGTGGGAGACGAGGACGCCCTTGGGGTCACCGGTCGTCCCCGCGGTGTAGGCGATGCAGAACGGGTCACGCTCGTCGACCGCGATCCACGGGTCGGTGGCGGGCGCCTCGGCGAGCAGGCGCTCGTACTCGGGGCCGAGGGCGTCGCCCCCGAGGGAAACGACGTGCTCGGCGGCCTTGTCCGGCACGGCGCCGGAGAGGGCCTGGTCGGCGATGAGGGCGCGGGCGCCCGAGTGCCGCAGGATGAACTCGGTCTCCGGGGCGGTCAGCCGCGGGTTGACCGGCACGAGCACGAGGCCGGCCTTGGCGATGCCCGCGGCGATCTCGGGGTATTCGAGGCGGTTGCCGCTCAGCAGGGCCACCCGCTCGCCGGCCGTGAGTCCGTGGGCGAGAAGGGTGTTGGCGACCCGGGAGGACCGCTCGTCGAGGGCCGCATAGGTCAGCCGCCGATCACCGTCGATCACCGCGATCGCGGCCGGAGTGGCCCGTCCGAACTCGCGCACCCCACCAGCGATCGTCAGATCCGCACCACCGGCCCGCAACATGCCAGAATGGAAACACCGTTTCCCTTCCGGCGCAAGAGAGGTCCTGCCAGCCGGCCCGCGCGGGCAACCGGGGCGAGAACGGCGCAAGGGACGAGGGCGGCGCGGGCGGCGCGGAGGGGCCGGCCCGGCGGCTCAGGCCGGGAAGTCTCCCGCCCGCCCGAGTTGGGCGGGGACGACCGGGAGACCCAGCTGTTCGCCGATCCACGTGCCCACGGCCGCGGCGGCGGTCACGTCGACGCCGGTGGGGTCGCCGCTGCGGTTGAGGAGATAGGCGAGGTCTTCGGTGGCGATGTTTCCGGTGGCGGCGGGGGCGAACGGGCAGCCGCCGATGCCGCCGAGGCTGGCGTCGAGGGCCTGGAAACCGGCCGTCGCGGCGGCGATCGCGTTGGCGTAGCCGGTGTTGCGGGTGTTGTGGAAATGCGCCCGAAGCGGAGCCGAGGACACTTCCCGGACGGCGGCGGCCAGGGCAGTCACCTGCCGGGGAACGCCGACGCCGATGGTGTCGGCCAGGCAGAGCTCGTCGAGGTCGTCGCCGGCAGCCGCGACCACCTCCCGTACGCGATCAGGGGTGACCTCGCCCGAGAAAGGGCAGCCGAAGGCGGCCGCGACCGTGAGGGTGACGCCGAAGCCCTCGGCGCGGGCACGGGCGGCGACGGCGCGGAAGCCGGCGAGGGACTCCATCGTGGGGACGCCCTGGTTGCGCCGAGAGAACTCGTCGGTGGCGACCACCACGTAGTTGATCTCATGCGGGCGGTGGGTGAGAGCCAGGGCGCGGTCGAGACCGCGGGCGTTGAGCACCAGAGCGATGTAGCGAACACCGCCGGAGCGCGGAACCGACTCGAGGACGGCCTCGGCATCGGCCATCTGCGGGACGCGGTCGGGGCGGGCGAAGGCGGCCACCTCGAGGCGGCGAACGCCGGCGCCGATCGCCCGGCGGACAAAATCGGTTTTGGTCTCCGTCGACAGCACACGCTTCTCGTTCTGCAGGCCGTCGCGCGGGCCCACCTCGATGATCTCCATCTTCGATCCCCTGTTCCGTCTCGCTGTTTCATCTGGCGAAACGCTGTTTCGCGAGTGTAGGGTGGCGCCTGGAAGGGATAGCCTGAGGAATGCCGGATCTCGATCGAGACTATGCCGCCGCCGGTTTCGCCCGGCGCCTCGGCTGGGGTGTTCGCCCGGCCGTGCTGCTGGTGGACCCCGCGCTCGCCTACACCGCGGCCGAGTCGCCGCTCTACTTGAAGTCGGGCCAGGACGCGGCCACGGCGATGCTGTCGCTCGCGTCGACGGCGCGCTCGGCGGGCCTGCCGGTCGTCTGGACGCGCGTGCACTTCGCCGACGCGTCGTGCGCCGAGGCGCCGCTGTTCGCGGCCAAGGTGCCGGCGCTCTCGGTCTTCGCCGACGGCAGCCCGCTCGCGTCGTTCGCGCCGCCGCTGTCCCCCGCGCCGGCCGAGTTGGTGGTGGTCAAGCATTACGCGAGCGCCTTCGCCGGCACGTCACTGGCGGCCTGGCTCGCCTCGAACGGCGTGGACACGCTGGTCATCGGCGGTTTTTCCACGAGCGGTTGCGTACGGGCCTCGGCCCTCGACGCCCTGCAGAACGGTTTCCGCCCGATGGTCGTCCGAGAGGCCTGCGCGGATCGGGACCCCGGCCCGCACGAGTCCAACCTGTTCGACCTCAACGCCAAATACGCGGACGTGATAGCCCTCGACGAGGCGCTTGGTGAGCTCGCTCTCCGCTCGCGAACTGAGTGACGGTTGTCCACAGCGCCGTCTGTCCACAGGGCCCCCACCTGATCTTGTAATGCCCGGATAATGGTGGAGGCGGGGGCCCCCGAGGGAGGGCGGGCCGTGTGGGTCAGGTGCCGCTGAGGGTCTGGATGACGCCGGTGGTCAGCAGGTTCTGGTAGTAGGAGCCGCCCGGGTAATAGGTGGCGGTCGTGGAGCCGGCGATCGCGTCGTTGGCCCAGGCGACGGCGAAGGTCTGCAAGGCGGCGACGTTGGCGGGCCGGGAAGTGCCGTTCAGCACGGTGCACAGGCCGTCGGTGCTGGCGCCCTCGGCGTCGCAATGGCTTCCGGTCGTCAGGCGCACGCCCAGGAACGGACGGTTCAAGCCCTCGGTCAGCGCCACCGTGCCGCTGGCGTTGCTGTTGGCCAGGTACGGGGGCGACGAAATGGCGGAGATCGGCAAGGCAGTCGTGGCCAGGCCGCTGATCGCGGACGGGAGGTTGTTGCCGATGGGCGACTTCACCGGGTCGAGCAGTTGCAGGTATCTGAGCTTGGCGAAAGCGCTCGCGTGCGTCGTGCGCAGGCGGTTGGCGACATAGGCCGCGGCCTCGCCGCCGGCCGAGTGGCCGGCGATCACGTATGTGGACGGCAGTGCCGTGCCCGCACGGCCGGCCGTCGCCGCCGCGGCGGCATAGCTCCGGGCCAGGTTGCCATTGGGGTTGGCGGCGTCGCCGAGCCAGGTGGCGACGTTGTTGAGGAACGACGTGTTGTTGCCGATGTTGTTGACCGTGCAGCCGTAGATGTCGGCCGAAGGCAGGGTGGGCGCGAAGACCAGGAAGCCCGCGGCCGCGTACCTGGTCGCCAGGTCTTGGACGTTGCCGTTGGAGCGACTGAAACCGTGTTGCAGATAGACGAGCGCCTTGGGGGTGCCGGACGGGAAGTACCAGTCGGCCGCCGGGTGATAGGTGAAGACCCAGCAGGGGACGTCGACAGTGGTGCTGACCTGGGTGTACGTGGGGGCGGCCTGCGCGGGGGTGGCCGCGAGCAGGGTACCGGTGAGGGCCAGAGCAGCGAGGAAGCGTTTCACGAAACCTCCATTTGTCACGCTCTACGAAACGGCGTTTCCATTAGCGGACCTCGATGCGACGGCTGTCAAGTACGGTGGGCCGATGAGCACCGACAAGTGGGCGAGCTGGCTGCTGACCAGGCGTGACGGGGGCTCGGCGGAGGTGCGCGGGCGGCATGCGCCAGGGCTGGAGGCGTTCCGGGACGGCGTCCTCGAGCGGGCCGAGCTGGAGCCGGACGACGTGGTGCTCGACGTCGGCTGCGGCACGGGGCTGATCGCGTTCGGCGCCCTCGAGCGGCTGGGGCCGGGCGGGCGTGTCATCTTCAGTGACATTTCGCAGGATCTGCTGGACGAATGTCGTCGCCGGGCCGCCGAGGATGATCGTTGCCGCTTCGTGCTGGCCGATGCGTCCGATTTGTCGGCCATAGAGGACGGCTCGGTGGACGTGGTCACCACCAGATCCGTGCTGATTTACAGCGAGCGGAGGGCGGAGGCCTTCGCCGAGTTCTTCCGGGTGCTGCGCCCCGGCGGCCGCCTGTCGATCTTCGAGCCGATCAACCGGTTCTCGGCCGAGCACCGTCCCGATCAGCTGTTCGGCACGCCCCGCGCGCCCGAGGTCGACGACCTGCTGACCAAGGTGGTCAACCGGTTCCGCACCGCGTCGGACGACAACGTGCTCATCGGCTTCGACGAGCGCGATCTGCTGGATTGGGCCCACAGCACCGGATTCGGCGCGATCGAGCTCGATTACCGAGCCCAGATCGAGGCGCCGGGCGAACCGTTCACGGATTGGGAGGGTTTGAAAAGGACAGCGCCCAATCCGCTCGCGCCGACGTACGGCGAGGCGATCGAGGCGGCGCTCACGCCGGCCGAACGCGAGCGGCTGGACGCTGCGATGACGGCCCGGGAGGGCGATCCGGTGCGGCGGACGATCGCCGTGGCGTACCTCCGCGCAGCGAAAGAACTCAATGCGTGATGGCTCGGTTACCCAATGCCACGATTTCACCATTCGAAATCGGCTGAAGGCCTAGCCTCCGAGTACTACGCACACGCGTACTTGATGGAACGCGAATCCACGACAGAATCACTTCTATGACGTACGGAAAGAAGGATCTTCCCTACCCATACTGTCTGGATTTTTCGGGAATCGTCACCCGGGTCAAGGGCGTACGCGAGTCCACCCGGGCCGCGCTGGTGAACTCGCTCAAGGTCGCGTCCTACCTCAAGGCGGGATCGAACCTGGTCGAGCGCAATCTCGGCGCCGGCGAGCGGGTCACGCCCAACGGGGACGGCCGTAAGCAGTACTGGTCGGGGCTGAGCTTTCTGACCGAGCGTGCCCTGTCACGTGAGGTGGCCGAGCTCGATCCGCCGTTCCTGCGGCAGAAAGGCGCCGGGCCGTACCGATCGACCTGGGCCAGCCACGACGACTACCTGAACGACCTGCTGACCTTCCTGCTGCACGCGGCCAGCTACGACCCGCAGTACGGGGCCGAGATGGAGACCCGCGGCGACTGGCTGGTCGAGGAGGACAGCTTCGTCGACGCGGTCTACCGCTCGGCGTACCAGGAGCTCATGACGATCTGCCGGATGCCCCTGTTCCGGCTGCAATTGATCATGGTGGCCACGGCCGACCGCAACGACGGCATCCACACGGCCATCGCGAACAACTACCGCGGCGCGCTCGAGCCGTGGATGAAGATCTACGACACCACGATCTCCTCGCGGGGCCTACAGCTGCGCAAGGGGATCACCATCGAGCAGTTCACCAACATCATCGCCGCGGTCCTCGAAGGGTTCGCTGTCCGCCACATGGGTGATCCCGGAGCGGGGGTCGTGGAGGACAACCTGTTGGGTATGGCGATTCTCGGCATCATGAGCAGCTACCTCGAACCGGCCGATGAACCATCCGGGCTCACCCTCCGTGAATTGTTCGAGGGCGGACCTGACGACGGGGAGCCGAGATGACCAGCACCACCGAGCCGGCCGCGGCCGCGCGCGAACCCTCCTGGTGGGGCCGCCAGGGCGATCTGATCATGCGCAGGCCGTTCAACGAGTGGACCTTCACCCACATGAACTGGCTGATGCCGACCGAGCGGGTGGCCCGCGGCCCGTTCCGGTCGCCGCTGCCGCTCGACCCGCATCCACTCGACCTGACGTACCGCTTCGAGGACGAGGACTACAGCCTCGCCGACCTGCACCGGCGCACCTTCACCACCGCCTTCGTCGTGCTGCACCACGGCGCAATCGTGCACGAGACCTATCCGGGCGCCTTCGCCGGCCCCCGTACCCGCATGCAGTTGTTCTCGATCTCGAAATCGGTGACCTCGCTGCTGATCGGAATAGCGCTGAACGACGGCGTCATCGGCAGCATCAAAGACCGGGTCACCGATTATCGGCCCGATTTCATCGGTACGGCGTACGAGGAGAACACGCTCGCCGACCTGCTCGACATGAGCAGCGGCGTCGGCGACCTGGAAACGTGGGAAGTCGCCGACAGCGGCATCAAGAAATTCGAACAGGCGGTCATGGGCGGCGGCGATGTCGCCACCGTGGTCCGCGCGGCCGAACGGCGCACGCCAGCCGGTGAGAGCTTCAATTACTCGACGTTCGACGCGCAGATTCTCGGCTGGGTGCTGGAGGCGGCGACGGGCAAGAGCATCGCGGCGTACGCCGAGGAGCGCCTCTGGCGTCACCTGGGCGCCGACCGGGACGCGTACTACTGGCTGACCCGGGCCCGTCCGCGCACCGCGATCGGCGCCGGCTCGTTCAACGCCACCGCCCGCGACCTGGCCCGCCTCGGGCAGCTGATGGTCGACGACGGTCTCGCCAACGGCCGCCAGGTCGTGCCCCGCGACTGGGTGCGCCGCAGCCGCGGCTCCGAGGAACCGCAGCTCGCCGTGGGTGCGCTGGGCCCCTCCGGCTACGACCACTACGGATACGCCAACCAGTGGTGGACGCTGGGAACCGAGTGTTTCCAGGCCTTCACGGCCCTCGGCGTCCACGGGCAGTACCTCTACGTCGACCCCACCGCCGACGTGGTCATCGTGAAATGCAGTGCCTGGCCGACGCAGGACGACGAGAGCCGCGACCGGGAGACCGTCGCCGCCCTGCGCCGCGTCGCCGACCATTTCGCGATAACGCGCTAGCAATTCCCTTTCCAAGCTTTCCGGGCCGCACCCCTTGCGGCCCGGAGCTCGTCATGCCGTTTTTTTACAATCGAAAGGAAAGAACGATGCACCCTGCCCTGAGACGGCTGGCCCTCGCGGCCACCATCATTCTCGGCGTCTCCCTGTTATCCGCACCGGCGAACGCCGCGGTATTGGCCGGAACCGTTCTCACCAACGCCACGGCCACCCTTCCGGCCGAGCTTTCCCCGCTGGCCACCGGAAAGCGAATCTCCTATGTGACGACCAATGTGAACGGCGGCGTCATCACCGCGACCGGGCTCGTTCTCACCCCCAAGACCGGTAAGAACAACAAGACGGTGGCCTGGGGTCACGGCACCACCGGCCTGGCCGACCAGTGCTCCCCCTCGGCCAGCCAGTCCGTCTTCTGGCCCGAGGCCCGCGCCGCGATCGCCGAGCTGCTCCGGCGCGGCTGGACGGTGGCCGCGCCCGACTATCCCGGACTCGGCACCCCCACCTCCCACCCCTACCTGATCGGCAACAGCGAGGCCCGTTCCATCATCGACAGCGTCAAGGCCGCCCGGCGCCTCGACACCGCGCTGACCACGCAGTACGTCGTGGACGGGCACTCGCAGGGCGGACAGGGCGCCCTGTTCGTCAACCAGATCGCCCCCTCGTACGACAGCCCGCTGGTGCTCCGCGGCACCGCGGCCATCGCCCCCGTCTCCAACGCCGACCTGTTCGCCCCGGTGATCCCCGGCACGGCCGGTCAGGGCTACCTGGTGATGGGCCTCTACGGCCTGCAGACCGTTGACGCGAGCGTCAACCCGAACACCCTTCTCGCGCCGCCCGCCCGCGAGAAAGTGTCGGTGCTCCAGTCCGGCTGCCTCTACCAGATCCTCGACGCCTTCGCCCCGCTGACCGCCGAGCAACTGCTCGTCGGCGGCGCCCTGCCGGACGCGGTCGTCACCAAGCTGGCCCGCTACCTGAACCCCGGCCAGACCGCCACGAGCGCCCCGGTCCTCCTGGTGCAGGGCACAGCCGACGAGGCCGTCCCGTACATCTTCACCTCCGGCCCGCTGCGGTCCCAGCTCGGCGCCTACAGCCAGCCGGTCACGTACACCGAACTCGACGGCGCCACCCACGACGGCGCCGTCTTCCAGAGCACCACACTGGTCGCCGACTGGATCGCGGCCCGCTTCGCCTGACCCACTCGCCCACCCCACCATGGCGGCACCCCGGGCGAATGTCCCCCGCCCGGGGTGCCACCGCCGGGCCTAGATCTCCCTGCTCCGCCTGACGCACCGCGCCACCAGGAAGACCGGCAGGCGGGCGGCCTCGCGGCGGACCGGGTCGCTCTTCCAGCTCTCCGGTGCGGGCGGCTCGCTCATGGCGGCGAGCCACAGGCCGTTGCGGGACAGCTCATCGACGTACGTGGAAAGCGTCCGATGGTTGGCTCCGACCTGCCGGCGCAGGGTGGCCCGCAGGACCCGGCCGACCTCGGCCAGCGCCCCGCCCAGATCGTCGATGTCGGAGAGCCCGAAGTTGCAGACCACCGCCTCGAACGACCCGTCCGGCAGCTCGTCCATGTCGGCCGCGTTCGCGTGCACGTAGCGAATCGACGGCGGTCCCGCCGCCCGCGCCTTCGCCAGCAGCGCCGACGACAGGTCGACTCCGGTCACGTGCGCGCCGAGACCCGCCAGCTCGCGCGACACGCGTCCATGACCGCAGGCCAGGTCGAGAACGCGCAGGCCATCGACCGGCCCGGCCAGCCGTAGCAGCGCCCGCAGCACAGGGTCGTCCAGGTCGGAGAACCCAGCGTCGTAGAACTCGGCCACCGCGTCGTATCGAGCGTTCACCATGCCCACGACCGTAATCGGCGCTCCTGTCACACCTTGAACTGGCCGACCAGGACGCGCAGGTCGTTGCTCAGGCCCGACAGCTCCTGGGTCGCCGCCTTGATGTCGAGGACGCCGTCGCTGGTACTGGTGGCGCCGGACGAGATGGTGGCGATGGCCTCGGCGATGTCGGCTGAGCTGGCGGTGGACTGGGCTATGTCGCGGCTCATCTCGTCGGTGGCGGCGGTCTGCTGCTCGACGGCCGCGGCCACCGTGGCCTGGAAGGCGCCGAAGCGGCCGGTCACCTCGACGATCTGGCCGACGGCGGCGGCCGCGGCGGCGGTGTCCTGCTGGATGCTCTGCACCATCGTGGTGATGTTCTCGGTGGCGCTCTCGGTCTCCTGGGCCA
>NZ_OBDY01000052.1 GCF_900215205.1 Paractinoplanes atraurantiacus | reverse complement strand
CTAGACGAGTAAGTCCTTATTCGGATTAGTGGTCGTAGGCGATCAGTGACCTGGTCAGGGGTTGTCCGGTGGTGCGGTTGTGCCAGATCGCGGCGGTCATGGCGAGCAGGCGTTGGGCGACGCGGGCGCCGACGCCTTCGATGCTGCGGCCGCCGTGCAGTTCCAGATCGAGTTGGCCTTTGAGCGTGTCATTGACTGACTCGATCAGCTGACGAACGGGTTTGAGCAGGTGCTCACCGGGGTGTGGGGTGCGGTTGCGGTAAGACGGTCGCAGCAACCGGATTCCACGCTCGGTCAGCCACCGGTCGAGTTCGGCGGACACGTAGCCCTTGTCAGCGATGATGATCTGCCCGGCCCGCGACGTCAGTAGCTGTGGATCTTCCTCCAGAGCGGCGGCCAGGACGTGCCGCTCATCGGTCTTGGCGGTGGCCAGGGACCAGGCGATCGGCAGCCCGGCCGGGGTGCAGATCAGATGCAGGCGCAGTCCCCAGAAGAACCGCGAGTGTGACGAGCAGTAGCCGTAGCCGGCCCAGCCGGCCAGCTCGGAGCGTTTGACGGTCGGCCGGGACCGTCCGCATTCCACCGGCGTGGAGTCGGTGACCCACACATCGTCGTGCCACAGATCGGTGTCGGCGGCGATCAGCCGGATCGCTCGTTTCAGCAACGGCAGCGCCGCTCGCAAACGCTTGTTGTAGCCCGATTGCCCGGGCAGATAGGGGAACGCGCCGGGTAGATGCCGTGGCAGGAACCGTAGCCACCGGGCCTCCGAGCGGATCCCGAGCAGGGCCTGAGCCACCGCCACGGTCAGCAGTTCAGCGTCGGAAAGCCTGGGTGGGCGCCCGACCCGAGGTGGCCGCCCGAGCCAGTCGTCGATCTTCACGTACAGTGCGGTCAGAAGGGTGTTGAGGTCTGTCGTCACAAACGGATCATCAACACCCTTCACCTTTACGCCTGACTACATCTGCACGTATGCATGTCACCTGCACACGACATGTGTGCAGTGCACCTGTGCATGTACACGCGACTAGAAGGCGTTAGGAATTACTCGTCTAGGACTCAGCCCGGGAGCCGGGGCACGCTGGACAAGAGCCTTCGGGTGTACGGATGGGACGGGGCGCCCAGCACTTGGGACGTCCCGCCCTGTTCGACCAGCCGCCCTCGCTCCAGCACGGCCGTGTGTTGGCAGAGTTCGGCCACGACGCCGAGGTCGTGCGAGACCAGCAGGATCGTCAGGTCGCGGTCGGCGCACAGCGACGACAGCAGGTCGACGATGCGGACCCGGGTGGTCAGGTCGAGGGCGCTCACCGGCTCGTCGGCCAGCAGGACCTTCGGGTGGCAGACGATGGCCCGGGCGATGGCGATCCGCTGCCGCTGGCCGCCGGAGAACTCGTGCGGATAGCGGCTCGCCGTGTCGGCCGGCAGCCCGACGGCGTCCAGCGCCTCGGCCACGCGGGCCGGGTCGGCGCCCAGGCCCAGTCCGCGCAGGGGCTCGGCCACGATGCGGCCGATCTTGTGGCGGGGGTCCAGGGAGGAGTACGGGTCCTGGAAGACCGCCTGGACGGAACGCCGGTAGTCCCGCAGCCGCCCGCGCGTCAGCGGCTGCCCGCCGAACGTGATGGTGCCGGTCGACGGCGTGGCCAGCCCGAGCAGCAGCCGCAGCAGCGTGCTCTTGCCGGCGCCGGACTCGCCCACGAGAGCGACGTTGCGGCCGGCCTCGACGGCCAGCGACACGTCGGTCAGCGCGGGAGCGCCGCCGCGATACGAGAAACCGACACCCTCGGCCGCGACCAGAGGCGCCCCGGACGAGGCCCCAGCCGCGGGGGATGCCGGGCGTGCGGCGCCGGGATCAGTGGAGGCCGCGGGGGATGCCGGGCGTGCGGCGCCGGGGTCGGCGGAGGCCGCGGGGGATGCCGGGCGTGCGGCGCCGGGGTCGGCGGAGGCCGCGGGGGATGCCAGGCGCGTGGCGTCGGGGCGGGGCGAGTCAGTCACGGGCGGTCCGCTCCAGGGCGGCGTCGAAGCGGCGGGCGCTGTCGACGAGGGTTCGGGTGTAGGGATGTGCCGGGCCGGCGATCAGCGAGGAGATCGGGCCCGACTCGACGATGCGGCCACCGCGCATCACGTGGGTGTCGCGGATGACCCGGGCCGCCACCGGCAGGTCGTGGGTGATGAAGACCAGTGCGGTGCCGTGGGCGGTGGCCAGGCGGTCGAGCAGGTCGAGGATCTCGGCCTGCACTGTCACGTCGAGCGCGGTGGTCGGCTCGTCGGCGATCAGCAGGCGCGGGCGGCAGGCGAGCGCCATCGCGATGGCCACCCGCTGGCGCTGGCCGCCGGAGAGCTGATGCGGGTACGAGCGGGCGATCCGGTCGGTGTCGTCGAGGAGCACCTCCCGCAGCGCGCCGTGGACCGCTTCACGCAGCACCGGGCCGCGCAGGCCCCGGACGCGGCGCAGCGGCTCGGCGATCTGCCGGCCGGCCCGCATGAGCGGGTTCAACGCGGTGAGCGGCTCCTGGAAGACGATCGCCGCCACCGGGCCGCGCACCGCCGTGCGCTGCCGCTCGGTCCCCCCGATCATGTCGACCCCGTCGAGGCGTACCTCTCCGGTCGCCGTCAGGCCCGGCGGAAGCAAGCCGGTGACCGCGAGGGCCGTCAGGGATTTGCCCGACCCGGACTCGCCGATCAGGCCGACCCGGTCGCCCTGGGCCACGGTGAAGGAGATGTCGTCGACGAGCGTCGTGCCGCCGCTGCGAACGGTCAGCCCGGAAACGGTGAGCAGACTCATCGGAGCCCCCGGCGAACAGAGTCGGAGCCGTCGGCAGGAGCGGAATCGGAGCCGTCGGCTGAAGCGGCGGTGAGGGCCGGATCGACGACCGTCGTGTAGTCGGCCAGGTCGAAGGGATCCGGGGTGTCCGCGGGTGCGGCGGCGCGGCCCCGGCGGCGGGCCGGGTCGGTCAGGTCGCGCAGGCCGTCGGCGGTCAGGTTCATGCCGACCACCAGCACCACCAGGGCGATGCCGGGCGCCAGCGCCGCCACCGGCGAGGTCAGCACGGTGGCCTGGGCCTCGTACAGCATGCGGCCCCAGGAGGCGTTCGGCGGCGGCGTGCCCAGGCCCAGATACGACAGGCTCGCCTCGGCCAGGACGGCCAGGCCGGCCTGCAACGCCAGGTTCACCATCACGACCGGGCCGATGTTGGGCAGGATGTGCCCGGCCACGATCCGCGGCCATGACACACCGGCGATCCGGGCCGCGGTGATGTAGTCGCGGGCCAGCACCTGCTTCACCAGCACCCGCACCAGCCGGGCCACGATCGCGGCCATGGCCAGGCCGATGGCCAGGATCGCCGTGCCCAGCGAGGCGCCCGTCCCGGCCACGATCAGCATCGCCAGCAGCAGGGTCGGGAACGCGATCAGGATGTCCAGCACCACCGCGAAGGCGTCGTCGAGCCAGCGCTGGGCGAAACCGGCGAGGAGCCCGGCGCTCACCCCGAGCACGCCGCCGACCGCGACCGCGCCCAGCGCCGTGCCGATCGCGATGCGGCCGCCGATCAGCAGCTGGGTGAACAGGTCCCGGCCGAGCTTGTCCGTGCCCAGCAGATGGTCGCCGCTGGGCGGGGTCAGGCGACCGCCCGAGGTGTCGTCCGGGGCGTAGGGCAGCCAGACGTACGAGATGAGCACCGCACCGGCGACGATGAGCACCAGCGCGAGCCCGATGACCAGGTGAAGGGAACGGCGACGGCTCACGAGGCGCTCCGATGCAGCAGGCGGGGGTCGACCAGGCGCTGCGACACGTCGCCGAGGAAGCCGACCACCAGCACGGCCGCGGTGCTGACCAGCATCACGCCCTGGATGACCGGGAAGTCGTGCTCGCCGATGGCCTTGACCAGCAGGCCGCCCAGGCCGGGCAGCGCGAACACGCTCTCCACGACCACCGCGCCCAGGAACGTCGTCGCCAGTTCCATGGCGAGCACCGCGATGACCGGCACGGCCGCGTTGCGCAGCCCGTGCCGCCACAGGGCACGCGCGGGGGAGGAGCCGAGCGACCGGGCCGTACGAAGGTAATCGGCGCCCTTGACCTCGAGGACCGACGCCCGGACGTACCGGATGAGGGAGGCCGACATGACCAGCGCGACCGTCACGACCGGCAGGACCAGCGATTCGGCCGCCGCCGGGAAGTCGGCCCAGCCGTCGGGCGGGAAGCCGCCGGCCGGAAGCACCTGCAGCTTCAACGCGAACACGGTGACCAGCAGCAGTCCCACCCAGAAGGCGGGGACCGCGATGCCGAACTGGGCCACCGCGTTCAGCACCACGCCGTACCACCGATCGGCCCGGACCGCGGCCAGCGTGCCCACCGGCACCGCCACCGCGACCGCGAGCACGAACGCGGCCAGGGTCAGCGGCACCGTGACCGGCAGCCGGGCCGCGATCTCCGGCGCCACCGGCAGCTTGCTGATCAGCGAGGTGCCGAGGTCGCCCGAGAACAGGTCGCCGAGCCAGGTGAGGAACTGGGTGAGCAGCGGCTCGTTCGTGCCCAGCTCCCGCCGGGCGGCCTCGATCTGCTCGGGGGTCGCGCCCACCGGCAGCAGGGCGTTGGCGGGGTCGCCGGGCAGGAGCCGCAGCAGCACGAACAGCGCCACCGCGGCGAGGAACAGCGATCCCAGCAGGATCGCTGCCCTTCGCAGCAGGTAGCGGGTCATCAGCTCTTGACGATGTCGTACGCCGGGAACTGAGCGTTCAGGCCGTTGAGGGGATATCCGGACAGCTTCGACGAGGCGACCACGATCTGCGGGTAGAGGTAGAGCCAGTCGCTGGCCGCGTCGGTGGCGATCTGCTTGTTGGCCTGCTTCAGCAGCGCGGTCTGCTCGTCGGTCGTCTTGGCCTGCTCGGCCTGGTTGACCAGGCTGGTGACCTGCTTGTTGTCGTAGCCCCAGTAGAAGGTGGGGTCGCCGTACCAGACCACGTCCCGATCGTTGACGTGCTCCTGCATCGTCGCCTGGAAGTCACGCTTCTGGTACACCTTCGTGTACCACTGGTCGGCCGTGATCGTGTTGATGTTCACCGTGACGCCGACCTTCGCGAGCTCCGACTTGATGAAGGTCGCCGCGGTCGGGTGCGGGTCGTAGTTCGGCGTGTCCAGGGTGAAGGTGAAGCCGTTCGGGAAGCCGGCCGCGGTCAGCTTGGCCTTGGCCGCGTTCACGTCGTACGCGTTGACCGAGGTCAGATCCTCGTACCACGGGTCGGTGGGCGGGACCATGGAGCCGATCACCGTGCCGTACTCGCCCCAGATGCTGTTGAGCAGTTTCTTCTTGTCGATCGCCTGGGTGATCGCCTGGCGTACCTCGACCTTGTTGAACGGCGCGACCTTGTCGTTGAAGGCCAGCAGCAGCTTGGTCGTCGACTTGCCGTCGTTCACCTTGTACGAGGTGTTGTTCTTGAACTGGGCCAGCGCGTCCGGGCTCTGCTCGCTGGTGACGACGTCCACGGCGTTCGTCAACAGCGCGTTGTTCAGCGCCGTGGCGTCCGTGTAGTAGTGGAAGACCACACCGGCGTTCTTCGCGGGCGTACCCCAGTAGCCGTCGAACTTGGTCAAGGTGAGCGTCGAGCCGCGCTTCCATTCACCCAGCTTGTACGGCCCGGTGCCGTCCGCCTTCGTCGTCAGATCAGTCGCCTGGGAGTTGACGATCCAGACGTAGCTGAGGTTGTAGACGAACGAGATGGACCGCTTGGAGAGCGTGACCACCACGGTCGAGTCGTCCGGGGTGGCGATGCTCTTGACGACCTCGAGGTTGCTCTTGCGGGCCGACTTCGAGTTCTCGGCGGTGACCCGCTCGATGCTCGCCTTGACGTCGGCCGAGGTCAGGGCCTTGCCGGACTGGAACTTGACGTTCGGCTGAAGGGTGAACGTGTAGGTCAGGCCGTCGTCGCTGACCTTCTCGCTCTTGGCCAGCAGCGGCTCGACCTTGCCGTCGTCGGTGAGCTTGTAGAGCCCTTCGTAGACGTTGCCGTTGAGCGCCTCGGTGACGCCCTGGCCGCCGCCGGCCGTGTTGTCCAGGTTCTGCGGCTCATAGACCGAGCCGACCTGAATCGTGGCATTTGTGGGGGTCGAGGACGACGAGTCGCCGCCCGAAGAGCCGCAAGCCGCCACCACGCTCAGCGCGGTCACCGCCGCGAGCGAGGCCAAGAGCCTTCTCATACTGCGTATCCATTCTTGAACAGAGGGAGCTTCTCGCCGGCGAGGACCGGGACGGCGATGCGGTTCTGCGGTGGCGGCATCGGGCAGTTGTAGGCCGCGGAGAACCCACACGGCGGCACGAACGCCCGGTTGAAGTCGAGAACGATCTTGTTGGTCCCCGGCGTGAGTGTGGGGAACAGGAAACGGCCGGAGTGGTAGGTCTCGGTGCCGTTCGTGGGGTCGCCGAAGACCAGCAGGAGAGTGCCCTCGTCGTCGAAGGCGCTCAGGTTGTAGTCGCGCCCGGCGATGGTGAGGTGAATATCACCCGGCACCGGAAGGTCACGGGTGCGGCCCTCGTCGCGGGCGTGCTCGAAGGGCAGGTGGCGGGCCCCCGGCACCTCGGTCCAGGTGCCCTCGAGCACCCAGTCCTGGGAATATGCGTACGCGTCAATGCCTGCGAAGGCACGGATCGCCGGCGACTCGGCGTCCCAGAGGCGGACGCCGCGCTGCTCGATGCCCGTGATCAAATCACGTCGGGCCAGCGTGCTGGCGGTTACTGTGGGTGGCTGATCCTCGAGAATCGAAGCCGGGTCGTCGGCGCCCCAGCGGGTCTCGACCAGGGCGAGATTGCCGGTGGGCGCGGTGACCGAGCGCTCGCGCGCCTGTCGCCACGCAGCGTGTTCGTCTGCCGTCATGGAGGGGCCTCAACTAGTTGATCATGGTGTCTGCCATCGCAACCCTACATTCCCCATGGGTTTAATAGCACGGTGGGTCTCGTCACGCTGCGCGACGGAATATCACCCGGCGGGACCTGATTTGATCTGAACCTAGGTTGAGGTTTTACAGTTAGGTTTGCCTAACGTCGATCTTGTTAAGGAACCGCGACCATGAACCGCCCTCTGCGGGTTGCCGTCATCGGCGCCGGCCCGGCCGGCATCTACGCCGCCGACCACCTCATCAAGGCCGTCGAGAACGTCACCGTCGACATCTTCGACAAGCTCCCGACCCCCTACGGTCTGATCCGATACGGCGTCGCGCCGGACCACCCGCGCATCAAGGAGATCATCAAGGCTCTCCACCGGGTGATGGACAACCCGCGGATCCGCTTCATCGGCAACGTCGCCTACGGCGTGGACGTCAAGCCCGAGGAGATGAGCCGCTTCTACGACGCGACGATCATCGCCACCGGCGCCGAGAAGGACCGCGAGCTCGACATCCCCGGCATCGACAAGCTGGGCAGCTACGGCGCCGCCGACTTCGCGTCCTGGTACAACGGGCACCCCGACGTGTCCCGCGACTGGCCGCTGACCGCCCAGAAGGTCGCCGTGATCGGCGCCGGCAACGTCGCCGTCGACGTGGCCCGGATCCTGGCCAAGACGGCCGACGAGCTGCTCGAGACCGAGATCCCGGACAACGTCTACCAGCACCTGAAGAACAGCCCGGTCACCGACGTGCACGTCTTCTCGCGGCGCGGCCCGGCCCAGGTCAAGTTCACCCCGCAGGAGCTGCGCGAGCTCGACCACTCGCCGAACGTCGACGTCATCGTGCACCCCGAGGGCATCGAGTTCGACGAGGGCAGCCTCGAGGCGATGCGGCAGACCCGGCACGTCAAGATGTGCGTCGACATCCTGCAGAACTGGGCCGTCCGCGACCCCCGCGAGGACCGCCCGCGCCGCCTGCACCTGCACTTCCTCCAGGCGCCGGTCGAGGTTCTGGGCGACAACGGCAAGGTCGAGGGCCTGCGTACGGAGACGCAGGAGCTCACCGGCGACGGCTGGGTCCGCGGCACCGGCGAGTTCACCGACTGGGACGTCCAGGCCGTCTACCGCGCGGTCGGATATCTGAGCACCGCCCTGCCCGACCTGCCGTTCGACACCAGGACCGGCACCATCCCGCACGAGGCCGGCCGCATCCTCGACCTCGACGGCGAGCACATCCCCGGCATGTACGTCACCGGCTGGATCAAGCGCGGCCCGGTCGGCCTCATCGGCCACACCAAGGGCGACGCCGGCGAGACGATCACCAGCCTGCTGGCCGACGTCGACAAGCTGCCGACGGCCCCGTCGCGCGAGCACGACGACGTGACGAACTACCTGCGCGGCCGCGGCCTGCCCATCACCACCTGGGAGGGCTGGCAGAAGCTGGACGCGCACGAGATCACCCTCGGCGAGCCGCACGGCCGCCAGCGCATCAAGGTCGTCGCCCGCGACGAGATGACCGACATCTGCAACGGCTAGTTCGACGGGCCTTTCCGGTCCACGATCGGAAAGGCCCGCCGCACGTCGTCCAGGAAGACAGAGCGTTCCTGGGCGTACGTGGTCACGCCCGCCCACAGTGCCTCCAGCGCCGCCCGCAGCGGGTCCGGCTCGGCGGCCGCCCACAGCGCCGGGGCGGCCATGGCGACCCGGTCGACCGGGCCGTCGAGGAGGCGGGGCAGCCGCTTGTCCAGGCTCTCGTAGAGCGGGCGGAGCGAGACCTTCGAGTACGTCGTGGGCGCCGCACCCAGGATCCGCGTCCAGAGGGCCTTCGAGTCGGTGTACTCGGCCGGCAGCGGCTCGCCCCTCTCCAGTGCGGCCCACGCGGGCGCCATCCAGTCGAGATCCCCGACCCCGGCGTAGGCGAACGCCCGCCGGGCCGCCCAGATCGCGATCCGCCGCTGCGTCTCGTCGCCGGCCCCGGCCACCCCGTCGACCAGGTCGCGGTCGAGCCGGGCCATGCCGTGCACGTTGCCCTTGACCTGGCGCAGCCGGTCGCTCGGCGGGCGGCCGCCCCAGAGCCGCGCCTCCTCCCGCCGCCGGTACTCGGCCGCTCGGCGCGCCTGCTCCTCGCGCTCTCGCTCCACGGCCTCGACCTGCTCCCACAGCGTCGGCGGGGCCGCGAGCCCGGCGGCCCAGTTGTGCCAGTAGGCGGCCGAGGCGCTGGTCCGCCGGAGGATGGCGTCGCCCCGGTCCTTGTCGTCCGGCCAGAAACACAACAGGTAGCGGTCCGGGCGCTGATCCATGTACGTGTAGTCGCCGTCCTCGATCTCGTCCGGATCGAAGGCCCCGTACGGTTTGCTGCCCTCGTCCATGCCGGCCGCGCAGTACCGGACCCGGTACAGCCGCCGCGGAAGTCCCAGCTCGGCCAGGGCACCGTCGCCCCAGGGGACGAGGCCGACCGTGGCCGCCCGCGGCATGAAGGACACCTCGACGACCTCTTCCCAGGCCGGGCCGGCGGGCGGGGGCTCCACCTCGTACACCTCAATGGTGAAGTTGACCTGGCCCGAATGCGTGCCGGTCATGAGGAAGAGCGTGCCGGGATCGCCGGCGCCGCAGAGCCCGTTGACCTGGCCGGCGAACGCGCGGTCCATGTCGGGCAGCTCGCGGCTCGTCAGGTAGCCCTGGCCGTACGCGACCGGCAGCCGACCGTCGAAGAGGATTGGCATCGGTCGATCCTGCCATTGTCAGCCGTCGCGCTGTGTCCCGTACGCGGCGCGGCTGGCCTCGATCGCCGGCACGTGCTCGATGGCCCATCCGGCCAGCGCCAGCGCGGGCGCGATCAGGCTTCGGCCCATGGTGGTCAGCGCGTACTCGACCCGGGGCGGCACCTCGGCGTACGCCGTGCGGGAGACCAGGCCGTCGCGCTCGAGGTGGCGCAACGTCAGGGTCAGCATGTGCCTTTTGTAGGCCCTTCGAAAGTGCCGCATGATCCAACCATGCACATCGCCTACTGGATCGTCGCCGCGCTGCTCGCCCTCGTCTACCTGTACTCCGGCGGTCTCAAGGTGCTCCGGAGCCGCGACCAGCTGCGGCCGATGATGGGCTGGGTCGACACGGTTCCGCTGCCCTTGCTGCGGACGATCGGCGTGCTGGAGGTCCTGGGCGCCGTGGGCCTGATCCTCCCGCCACTGACCGGGATCCTGCCCGGGCTGGCCCTCGCCGCGGCCGCCGGGCTCGTGCTCGTCCAGATCGGCGGCATCGCGCTGCACCTCTCGCGCGGCGAGGCCCGGCTGATCGGCTTCAACATCGTGCTTCTCGTGCTGGCCGCCGTGGCGGTCTGGCTCGCGACCGTCTGGGTGTGATCATCTATCGGCATGACCAGGATCGGATTCATGTTCGACCGTGACCGGCAGCCCGAAGAGCTGACCGGCTTCGCCACCGACCTCGAGCGGCTCGGCGCGGACGACCTGTGGGTGATCGAGGACCTCGGCTGGACCGGCTCGATCAGCTCGGCCGCGCTCGCCCTGGCCGCCACCTCCCACCTGCGGGTGGGCATCGGCATCGCGCCGGTCGCCCTGCGCAACCCGGCGCTGCTGGCCATGGAGCTGGGCAACCTGGCCCGGGTGCACGAGGGCCGGCTGGTCGCGGGTGTCGGCCACGGCGTGCCGGACTGGATGCGCAAGGTGGGCGCCGAACGCACCCGCAAGCTGGCGCTGCTGGAGGAGACCATCGTGGGCGCGCGGGGTCTGCTGGCGGGGGAGACGGTGACCCTGCACGGCCAGGAGGTGACACTGGACGGCATCTCCCTGGTGCACCCGCCGCGCGTGGTCCCGCCGATCGTCACGGGCGTGGTGAAGCCGAAGTCTCTGGAGCTGTCGGGCCGCGTGGCCGACGGCACGATCCTGGCCGAGGGCGCCGGGCCGGCCGAGATCGCCGCTGCCCTCGCGCACATCGGGAAGGGCCGTGCCGCCGGCGACCGCCCGGCCCACGAGCTGATCGTCTTCACGTACCTGCGCACCGACGACTTCGAGGTGACCCGCGAGATGGTCGAGGGCCAGGCGGCCTGGCTCGGCGTGGACCCGTCCGAGGTCTTCTCGCTGATCGGCCCGGCCGAGGAGATCCCCGGCAAGATCGAGTCCCTGCGCGCGGCCGGCGCCGACACGATCGTGCTGCGCCCGCTCGGCCCGGACCCGCTGTCGCAGGTGCGCACGGCCATGCGGGCCATCGGCCCGCGGTAGGGTCCGGCTGGGATGTATCGATAGACGTCTATCAATGGCTACGGTTTGTCCTCCATCGAATTCGAGGAGGACAAACCGATGCGCATCCTCGCCCGAACGCTCGTCGCACTCTGCGTGGTGGCGGCCGGCCTGCTCACGCCGGCCGCCGCGAGCGCCGATCCCGGCGTCGGCACGAACGTCGTCAACGGCCGCCCGGCCAGCGAGAACTACTCGTTCATGGTCTACGTGTTGGGCTGCACCGGCTCGCTCATCAAGGCCAACTGGGCGGTCACGGCCAAACACTGCCCGACCCCTTCCTCCGTACGCGTCGGCAGTGTCGACCGGGCCGGCGGCGGCACCGTGGTCGCCGTGCGAAGGGCCGTCAACCACCCGTCGATCGACGTCAAACTCCTGGAACTGGCCAGCTCCGTGACCTACGCCCCCGCCCCGATCCCGACCGCGTCGGGTGCGGTCGGCACCGCGACCCGCATCATCGGCTGGGGTCAGACCTGCCCCACCCGCGGGTGCGGCTCCACCCCGCGCGTGGCCAACGAGCTCGACACCTCGATCGTGGCCGACAGCCGCTGCGCGGGCATCAACGCCGCGTACGAGATCTGCACCAACAACACGAACGGCAACGCCGGCGCCTGCTACGGCGACTCGGGCGGCCCGCAGGTCCGCGCCATCAGCGGCCGCTGGTCCCTGATCGGCGTCACCAGCCGGGCCGGCAACAACAGCTCGACCTGCGCCACCGCCCCGTCCATCTACGGCGACCTGCCCTCCATCCGTGCGTGGGTCAACACCCAGGTGGGCGGTCTTCCGGCCTGACAGGGCGACATGGACACACAGCGACGCCACTGGTACTAGTAGTGCGTGCTGAGGGCCATCGAATGGGCTGTGCTGGGGATCGGTAGCGCGGCCGCCATCGTCTACGGGGTCCGCCGCTACCGACCTGCCCGGCTCGGACCCTGGCTCCTTCTCGCCGGCGCCATCGTGGCCAGCGCCGCCGGCGACGTGCTGACCGCGCTGGATCACCCCGGCGTGGCCGATGTCTGCTTCTACGTCATGTGCGTATTGGTCGCCGGCGGCCTGCTGCAGCTGACCCGCATCGGAGCGATCCTGGTCGACCGGGCACGGCTCATCGACCTGCTCGCGCTGGCGTGCTCCACCCTGCTGGTGGTCTGGGTGTTCGCCGTCGGCGACGCCGGCCGGATCGGGGACGTCTCCGGGTCGTACGTCATCGGGGCCCTTCTGCTCCTCGCCGTCGTCGTCCGCGTGCTGGTCGCCGTGGGCCGCAACGTCTCGGCCACGCTGCTGGTCGCCGGCGCGGTGGGCGTGCTGGTCAGCGACATCGTGCAGCCGCTGTGGCCGGGCCGGCTGAGCGAGACCGGGTTCGTGGTGCTCTACCTGGCCTGGGGCGCCGCCGCGCTGCACCCGTCGATGGTGCGGCTCACCGAGCCCGCGACGCCGCGCCCGAGCCCGTGGCGGGGGCGCTGGGCCGCCCTGCTGGGCCTCTCGGTCGCCACCCCGCCGGTCGTCCTGCTGATCGAGGCGATCCACGGCACGGTCGGCGACGGTGTGGTGATCGCCGTCGCCGGCGCGATCACCCTGCTGCTGACCATCACCCGGCTGACCGACTCGGTGGCCCTGAACGGGCGGGCCCTGGCCCGCGAGCGCGGCCTGCGCCAGGCGAGCGCCGCCCTGGTCGCCGCGGCCGACACGGCGGCCGTCGACAAAGCCGTCCGCGCCGCGATCGCCGAGCTCATGCCGCCGGACGCCCTCCGCGGCACCGACTTCGCCGTCGACGACCGCCGGCTCCCGCTCGAGGCGGTGCCCGGCCCCGAGGCCGGCCCGCCGCCCCGCAGCTGGTGGATCGAGGGGGAGGACCGCGACTACGCCACGCTGGTCTGCCCGCTGCGGCTGGAGCCGCTCGCCGTGGCCCGCCCCAGCGGCGGCGCCCTGATCCTCGAGGGGCGCCGGGACACCCTCACCGCCACCCGCGACACCCTGGAGGTGCTGGCCGGTCAGGCCGCGCTCGCGCTGGACCGCATCTCCCTGGTCGAGGCGGTCGGCCGGCGCGACAGCGACCTCTATCTGCGCGCGGTGATCCGCAACAGCGCCAACATCATGGTGGTGGTCGACGAGGACCTGCGCATCCGCTACGCCAGCCCGTCACTGCGCGAGCTGCTGGGCGCCGAGGAGCTTCCGCCGCTGGCCACCCTCGACGACCTGGTGCATCCGGATGACCGCGACCAGCTGCGCCAGGCCTTCCGGGGCTCCGGCGACGGCGTGGTGTTCTGCTCGCTGGTGCGGGCCGACAAGACCCAGGTGCTGATCGAGGCCACCTACCGCGACCTGCGCGAGGACCGCCTGGTCCAGGGCTTCGTGGTGACGATGCGAAATTTCCCCCAGGGCCATGAGCCGGCCGCGCCGCCGCGCCATGGCGACAACCGGGAAACGGCACCGGCCCGGGTGAACCGGCGCAGCTCGCGACACAAGTTCCGCTACTGACGCCGGCCATCACCCGCTGAGACGGCCCCTCAGCCGGCCCAGGCGTAGACCTGGGGTGCCACTGCCGCGGCCGAGGCGAAGTTGCTGTTGACGGTGGTGGCCTCCCGGGTGTTCGGGTAGGCGTTGGTGCACGACACCGGGGCGCTGCTGCCGGACATCAGGTCGGCGCAGAGGCCGGTGCGACGGTCGGGCAGGCCGAGGATGTGGCCGAACTCGTGGGCGGCGATGCGGGCCTGGAAATAGCCGTCGTTCACCGCTTCGCGGCCCATGTACCAGCGGCCGTTGCCCAGGGACGTCGTATATGTGCGTGGCCAGCCGTTGTCGGCGTACACCCGGATGTTGGGGGTCTGGCCGGCCGAGACCGCCACCAGGCGCACGTTGGTGACCCGGCTGTTCCAGATCTGGGCGCCCTGGTCGACGACCGAGCGGAACTCCTGGGCCTGGCTCGCGTCGTAGTAGAGCACCCTGGGCGCGGCGGTGGCCGGCGCGGCGCTCGTGGCCTGCAGCCCGACGGCGGCGAGCGCGGTGGCGCACAGGGCCGCGGCGATCCTGCGTAACAGCATGGCGTCCTCCTCGGGGGGTCGGTGGTTCGAGCGTCCCCCTTGGATCGACATCAATCAATGTCAACGGGCATACCGGCTACGGACTCTGTGACATGTGATGCCGGTCCGCCGCGGCCGAGATAGCGTTCGGGGGTTGATCAACGGAAGGAAAATCAGGTCCATGGCGACTCTCGGAAACTCCGGCATCGACGTCTTCCCGCTCTCGCTGGGCGGCAACGTCTTCGGCTGGACCAGCGACAAAGACGCTTCATTCGAGGTGCTTGACCAGTACGTCTCCGGCGGCGGCAACTTCATCGACACCGCCGACGGCTATTCGGCCTGGGTGCCCGGCAACTCGGGTGGCGAGTCCGAGACGATCATCGGCGAGTGGCTGCGCTCGCGCGGCCACCGCGACCAGATCGTCGTCGCCACCAAGGTCAGCCAGCACCCGCAGTTCCGGGGCCTGTCGGCGACCACCATCGCGGCGGCGGCGGACGCCTCGCTCGGCCGGCTCGGTGTCGAGCACATCGACCTCTACTACGCGCACTACGACGACGAGTCGACCCCGCTGATCGAGACCGCGGCCGCGTTCGACGCGCTGGTCCGGGCCGGCAAGGTACGTGCCGTCGCGGTCTCCAACTACACCGGCGCCCGCATCCGCGAGTGGATCGAGATCGCCCGCCGCGAGGGCTTCGCCCTGCCCGTGGCCGTGCAGCCGCACTACAACCTGGTGGCCCGGGCCAACTACGAGACGGACATCGCCCCGGTCGCCGCCGCCGAGAACCTGGCCGTCGTGCCCTACTACGGCCTGGCCAGCGGCTTCCTGACCGGCAAGTACCGCACCACCGAGGACCTCTCGAAGTCCCCGCGCGGCGGGGGAGCGGCCGCCCTGCTCGAGAACGGCGGCCTCGACGTGGTCGGCGCCCTCGACAAGATCGCCCGCGATCGCGGCGCCGAGATCGCCACTGTGGCCCTGGCCTGGCTCCGTCAGCGCCCGCGGGTGGTCGCGCCGATCGCCAGCGCCAGCACCACCGCCCAGCTGCCGGCCCTGCTGGCCTCCGCCACCTTCGACCTGTCGGCCGACGAGGCCGCCGCGCTCGACGCCGCCTCCTCGAAGTTTGCGTAAATTAGCAGCTCAAGCCCTGTGACCCAGCAGTCACCGAGGCCGGAATAGTGTGACCCCGCGCCTGGTTGTGGTGGACGTCCCTTTGGAGGAGATAGCCATGAAGAACGGCATTCACCCGGACTACCACCGCGTCGTCTACCGCGACCGCAACGCTGACTTCGCCTTCCTCACCCGCTCGACGGAGACCAGCAGGAACTCCATCGAGTGGACCGACGGGCAGACCTACCCGGTGATCGACGTTCAGATCTCCTCGGCGAGCCACCCGTTCTGGACGGGCCGCACCCGGGTTCTGGACACCGCCGGGCGCATCGAGAAGTTCCGCGCCAAGTACGCGCGCCACGGCAAGTAAGTGACCATGCAAACGGCCCCGGCCTCAGGCCGGGGCCGTTTGCTGTAGGCGGGTGTCAGGCGCGGATCGCGGCGGTGGCCGGGCCCCGCAGCGTTCGGCGGGTCGTCTGGACCGTGGCGGCCGCGGTCAGCAGCACGGCCAGGGTGACGATGACCGCGTACTGCCACGGGCTCGCGTCCGGCCACAGGTGCCCGGCGCGGGCCGAGCCGAACGGGACGATGGTGAAGAGCGCGGCCACCGACCCGCCGAGCACACCCGTGATAGCGACCAGGACGACCTCGAGCGAGACCATCGCCAGCAGCTGACCGCGGGTGGCTCCCGCGAGGCGGTGCTGGGCGAACTCACGGCGGCGCCGGGCCGTGGCCGCGATGAGGGTGTTCACCAGCATCACCGCCACGAACAGGGCGATCATGCCGACCACCACGTAGTTCAGCGTCTGAATGTCCTGGGCGTACTCGGGCTGGATCTGGCCCTCGGCCGCCCGGTCCTCGATGCCCTGCATGTAGACCGTTCCGGTGGCCACCCCGGTGAACAGCACCACCGGCATCACCGCGCCGGCCAGCTGGCGCGACCGCGAGTGCACGCCGGTCACCGCGAGCTCACCGGCCACGCCGCCCAGGGCCCGCACGACCGGGCCGACGACGGCCGTGACCATCCGCAGCAGCTCGGGCGCCAGCAGGGCCAGGCCGATCGCCGCCCAGATCCCGGCCTGACCGGCCGTCTGCATCGCGTCGACGCCCTTGCCGTCCATCACCGTGGCCGTCAGGATCGAGCAGTTCGCCCCGGCGAGCAGGAACAGCACCGCCCCGATCCGGCGCAGGCGCGGTCTTTCCGGCTTGCCGCCGGCGTTTCCGGCCGTACGGCGGGCGGTCGCCCACGCCGCGGCCACCGCACCCAGCAGCGTCACGCCGAAGCCCGTTCCCAGGGCGATCGCGCCGAACTGGTAGCCGACGCCGGCGTCCACCTGGCCCGTGTCCTTGAGCAGCGACAGCAGCACACGGCCGAGCACCCAGCCGACCGGCACCGCGGCCGCCGAGGCGAGCACAGCGATCGCCGCCGCCTCCCCGACGATCATGCGGCGCAACTGGGGCCCGGTCGCGCCGGCCGAGCGCAGCAGCGCCACCTGATCGGCCCGCTGCCGCACCGACAGCGACAGGGTCGACGTGACCGCGAAGGCCACGATGACGAGGCACCAGCCGCCGCCGACCGTGGCCGTGGTCGTCAGCGACTCGGAGTCCCCGGTGTCCATCAGGGACGCGAAGGCCATGAGCAGGGCAGCGCCGAGGAAGGCGGACACGAAGGTGGCGATGAAGCCGCCCGGCCGGTGCTTCAGGTTCCGCAGCGCGATGGCGATCATGCCGCGATCCGGGTGGTGAGGTCGCCCAGGTGGGCGAGGCGCTCGGCCACAGCCTCGGCGGTCGGCCGGGCCAGCGACCCGGCCAGCCGTCCGTCGGCCAGGAACAGCACCGAGTCGGCGTGTGCGGCCGCCACCGGGTCGTGGGTGACCATCACGACCGTACGGCCGAATTCGTGCACCACGGCCCGCAGCAGCGTCAGAACCTCGCGGGCGCTGCGCATGTCGAGGGCCCCGGTCGGCTCGTCGGCGAAGATGACGGCCGGCTCGGTGACCAGCGCCCGCGCCACCGCCACCCGCTGGCGCTGACCGCCGGAGAGTCGCTCGGGCAGCTCGTGGGTGCGATCGCCGAGCCCCAAGCGGCCGAGGATCGCTTTCGGGTCCTTCCGGCGCTTTCCGGCCAGGCGCAAGGGAAGCAGCACGTTCTGCTCGACCGTCAGGGACGGCAACAGGTTGTAGTCCTGGAAGACGAAGCCGACCCGGCCGCGCCGGAACTTGGTGCGGGCGGTGTCCTTGGTGGCCGTCAGCTCGGTGCCGCCGATGAAGACCCGGCCCGCGGTCGGCTCGTCGAGCCCGGCCGCGCACTGCAACAGCGTGCTCTTGCCGGATCCGGACGGCCCCATGACCGCGGTGAACGTGCCCGAGGCGAAGGCCGCGGACACGCCGTCGAGGGCGGTCACCCCGTTGTCATATGTCTTGTACAGCGATTCCACACGGACCGCGTCATTCATGATGGTGCCCCTCCCGTGGTCGGATGAGTACACCGTACGAGCGCACTAGTCGCCGTGTCGGTAGTGCTAACTCCACCATGTGCTGCACTAGTGCGGTGGAACCCCTGTACCGGCGGATCGCCGCCTCCATCGAGGCCCAGATCAAAGACGGCGGCCCCGTGCCCTCGACGCGGCAGATCATGGCCACCCACGGCGTCGCCATGGCCACCGCCACCCGGGTCATCGCCCACCTGCGCGACACCGGCCTGGTCGAGACCCGGCCCGGCGCCGGCACGATCGTGTCCGGAAGCGCCGCCACACCACCGGACACGGACCAGGTCGTCGAGGCCGCCATCGCCATCGGCGACGCCGAGGGGCTGCCCGCGGTCTCCATGCGCCGCCTGGCCGGCGACCTCGGCATCCCGACCATGTCGCTCTACCGCTACGTGCAGGACAAGGAGAACCTGGTCCTGCTCATGATGGACCGGGTGATGGCCGACAACCCACCGCCGGCCGCGCTCGACCCGGACACCGACGACTGGCGGGCCTGCGTCGAGGCGCTGGCCCGGCTCCAGTGGTCGATGTACCGCGACCACCCCTGGCTGGCCCAGGCCGTCTCGTTCACCCGGCCCCTGCTCGCCCCGCACGCGATGGCGCACACCGAGTGGACGATGCGGGCGCTCCAGCGCCGCGGCTTCGACACGGAGACCCAGTTCAAGGCCGCGGTGACGATCGCCAACTACGTACGGGGCACGGCCGTCAACCTCGAGGAGGAGGCGCAGGCCGAGCAGGAGACCGGCATGACCGACCAGCAGTGGCTGGCCTCGCAGGGCGAACGGTTCGCGGCCGTCCTCGGCACGGGCAAGCTGCCGCTGATGGCCCGCTACATCACCGAGGGCGACCACGACTTCAACCTGGACGTGCTGCTGGAGTACGGCCTGCAGCGCCTCCTCGACGGCCTTGCCTCTCAGTCCGCCGAGCGTTCTCAGTCGAAGGAGAGCCCGCCGGTCCGGGTCCGCTTGAGCTCGAAGAAGCCGGGGTAGTTGGCCAGCGCCCGCGCCCCGTCGAAGATCCGTGCGGCTTCCTCGCCCCGCGGGATCTGGTTGAGGACCGGCCCGAAGAACGCGACCCCGTCGATGTGGATGGTCGGCGTGCCGACGTCCTCGCCGACCGGGTCCATGCCCTCGTGGTGGCTCTTGCGCAGCGCCTCGTCGTAGCGGTCGTCGCCGGCCGCGCCGGCCAGCGAGGCCGGCAGCCCGGCCTCGCTCAGCGCCTCGGGCACCACGGCGGCGAAGTCCTTGTTGCCCTGGTTGTGGATCCGTGTGCCGAGCGCCGTGTAGAGGTCGCGCAGCACCTCGTAGCCGTGCTCCTCGGCCGCCGCCGTGACGACGCGGGCCGTGCCGAGCGACCGGTCGACCAGGTCGCGGTACCAGTCGGGCAGCTCGCGCCCCTCGTTCAGCACGTACAGGCTCATCGGCTTCCAGTGCACTTCCAGCTCGCGCAGCGGCGAGACCTCGTGGATCCACCGCGACGTGATCCAGGCGAACGGGCAGGCGGCGTCGAAATAGAAGTCGACCCGGGTCATGAAGGCTCCTCAGTTGTGCTCGGCCCTCAGGCTAGATCCACCGGGATCCGGCCGGAGGGCCAAAGCCGCCTCAATCGTTTAGGCCAATGCGCGATCCAGCTCGGCCAGGCGCGCGTGCAGCGAGGCGCGGATGCCGGCGACCGCGTCGTCGCCCACCGCCAGGCGCAGCGGCGGGTCGGGCATCTCGGTCACCGCGACGATCGCGTCGGCCACCCGCGCCGGGTCCCCGAACGCGGACGGCGGCAGCTGGGAGAAGTCGGCGAGGAACTTTCCCACGGTCGGCGCGTACGTCTCGTCGGGCGCCACGGCGTGCACGGAACCGGCGAACCCGGTGGCGAACAGCCCCGGCTCGACCAGCGTGACGTGGACGCCGGCCGGGGCGAGCTCCGCCGCCAGCGCCTCGCTGAACAGCTCCACGGCCGCCTTCGACGCCGGGTAGAGGCCGGACGACGCCCAGGCGATCTGGCCGTTCATCGACGACAGCTGCACGATGCGCCCGCGCGAGGCGCGCAGGGCCGGCAGTGCGGCCCGCAGTACGGCCAGGTTGGCCAGCACGTTGGTGTCGAACAGGGCGCGGGCCTCGGCGCCGCTGATCTGCTCGACCGCGCCGAAGACCCCGTACCCGGCGTTGTTGACGAGCACGTCGAGCCCGCCGGCGGCCTCGACCGCGGCTCGCAGCGTCGGCTCGGCCTCGGGTGCGGTGATGTCCAGCGTGATCGGGGTGACCCGGCCGGCGAGCCCGGCCAGGAGGTCGCCGCGGCGCCCGACGGCGATGACGTGGGCGCCCCGGTCCAGCGCCCGCCGCGCCACGAGGCGCCCGAACCCGGAGGTGGCGCCGGTGATGAGCCAGTTCTCGGTGTTTTCCATGGCTCAATGGATCCACGCCGCCCGGCCGCCCGGAGCCGTGAAACTGGCCCGCTCAGGGCCACCCAACGGCGCCACGGGCGGCCGGGGGAGGGGCACCATGGGTGCATGGCGCACAACGAGGAGCTGAGCGAGTTCCTGCGGGGCCGGCGGGCGGCGCTGCGCCCCGAGGTGGAGCTCACCGGCCGGCGGGTGAAAGGGCTCCGGCGCGAGGAGCTGGCCTCGCTGGCCGGGGTGAGCGTCGACTACTACACGCGGCTGGAGCAGGGCCGGCCGATCAGCCCGTCCGAGGCCGTCCTCGACGCGATCGCGTCCGCCCTGCGCCTGGACGACGCCGAACGGGCGTACCTGCACACCGTGGCTCGCCGAACGCCCACCCGCCGCCGGGTCGCGCCGAAGGCGCAGTCGGTCCGTCCCGGCCTGCTCGCGCTCATCGAACAGCTCGGCGACGCTCCGGCCTTCGTTCTCGGCCGGCGTACGGATGTGCTGGCCAGCAACCGCATGGCCCGGCTCCTGATGGCCGACTTCCCGGCGATGCCGGCCCGCGAGCGCAACGCCGTCCGCTGGCTGACCCTCGACGAGGGCGCGCGCTCGCTGTTCGCCGCCGACTGGTGCCAGGTCGCCTCCGACATGGCCGGTGTGCTGCGCATGGACGCGGCCCGCCACCCCGACGACCCCAGGACGGCGACCGCGACCAGATGCTGATCGTCTTCCTGGCCACGCCGTCGTCGCCCGCCCGCCATGCCCTGGACCTGCTCGCGACCTGGGCCTGAACGATCGATTAGCATCGTCGTCATGCGCCGGATGATCGTGCCCGCGGCCCTGCTGCTCCTCGCCGGATGCGGTCACGGGCCGTCGGCGGCCCTCCACGTCGCCGCGACCACGGCGCTGTTCGACGCGCCGCTCGGCGTGACCCTCACCGGCCTTCCCGCTCATCACGACGTGGTCGTCCGGGCGACCGCGACGGACAAATCAGGCGCTCAATGGTCGTCGGCGGCCACCTTCGAGTCCAGCGGGGCCGGCACGGTCGATCC
Organism: Paractinoplanes atraurantiacus; assembly: GCF_900215205.1. Taxonomy (GTDB): domain Bacteria; phylum Actinomycetota; class Actinomycetes; order Mycobacteriales; family Micromonosporaceae; genus Actinoplanes; species Actinoplanes atraurantiacus. Next base: position 17,445 of record NZ_OBDY01000052.1, on the reverse strand, counting down.
GGCCACCCAGGCGCCGGTCTCCGGTTCGTACACGGGGACGCACGACACCGGCCTGCTCTGGTCCATGACGAGCGAGGGCAAGACCTCCCTGAGCCCACCCCCGGCCGGTACGAAGGTGAGCCTGACCGCCACAGTGGACGGCGACCGGGTGGCCGGCGGCGAGCTGCTCCGGCTGCGCGACGCCCCCGGCGTCACCTCGCAGGACATCACGAAAGACTTCACCGGCACCTTCTACGCGCCGGCCGGCGCCGGCGAGAAACGGCCCGCCGTGCTCGCCTTCGGCGGCTCCGAGGGCGGCGCCGGCGGCGGCACCAGCAGCGCCCGCGCGCTGGCCGCGAAGGGCATCCCGGCCCTCGGCATCGGCTACTTCGACGTGCCCGGGCGGCCCGCCCACCTCGAGCGCATCCCCCTCGAATACTTCGCCACCGCCCTGCGCTGGCTGGCGAAGCAGCCCGGCGTCGACCCCGCGCGGATGTACGTCTACGGCGTCTCCCGCGGCTCCGAGGCCGCCCTGCTGCTCGGCGTGAACTATCCCGACCTGGTCCACGGCGTCGTCGCCGGCTCGCCCAGCAGCGTGGTCTACCCGGGCCTGCCGGACACGTCCCAGCCCGCGTGGACGTTCCACGGCAAGCCGATCCCGTCCATCGGGCTCTCGGAGGCCGGGATGGCCACGCCCCCGAAGACCCCGGCCGCCGTCATCCCGGTCGAGCGGATCCGCGGCAAGATCTTCCTGCTCTGCGGCGACGACGACAAGCTCTGGCCCAGCTGCGTCTTCTCCGGCGCCATCGCCGCCCGGCGCGGCGACCGGCCGTACACCGAAGTCACCGAGCCCGGCGCCGGGCACTACGTCGGCGATCCCATGCCGAACCAGCCGACCGCCCCCGGCGCACAGGTCGGGGGCAGTCAGCAGGCCGACGCCCTGGGACGTCTCGACGCCTGGCCGAAACTACTGAGCTTCCTGTCCTGACGGCTTCTCGCCCGGACGGCGGGTCAGCACGACCGGACCGGTTTCGGTGACGGCCACGGTGTGCTCCGAGTGGGCGGTGCGGGAGCCGTCGGACGACCGGATCGTCCAGCCGTCCTCGTCGAACCGGATCTTGTCGGTGCTGACCAGGAACCACGGCTCGATGGCGATGGTGAGGCCCGGGGTGAGCTTCATGCCGCGCCCGGCGCGCCCGTCGTTGGGGATGTGCGGGCTCTCGTGCATCGTGCGGCCGATGCCGTGCCCGCCGAACTCGGTGTTGACCCGGAAGCCGTACTGCTTGGCCACCGCGCCGATCGCGGCCGAGATGTCGCCCAGGCGGCCACCGGGCTGGGTGGCGGCGATGCCGGCCTCGAGGGCGACCTGTGTCGCCTCGATGAGGCGCAGGTCCTGCTCGGCCGGGGTGCCGACGATGACCGAGTACGCCGAGTCGGCCGTCCAGCCGTCGATGGCGACCGCCATGTCGAGGCTGAGCAGGTCGCCGTCGCGTAGCACGTAGTCGTGCGGCAGGCCGTGCAGGACGGCGTCGTTGACCGACAGGCACAGCACGTTGCGGAACGGCCCCTTGCCGAACGACGGCGCGTAGTCCCAGTACGACGACTCGGCGCCGCGCTCCTTGATGAGCCGGCGGGCGTGCTGTTCGAGGTCGAGCAGGTTGACGCCGACCGCGGCCGCGGCGCTGACCTCGGCCAGCACCTCGCCCACGAAGCGGCCGGTGACATGCATACGCTCGATCTCAGCGGAAGACTTCAACTCGATCACGGTATAGTTATACCACGTCGTTTTGGACGCTATAGTGACGGAATGGTTCGCCAACCGCACACCGCCGAACAGATCGCGGCCGGCCAGCGCCTTGGCATCGCCCTCCGGCAGGCCCGAGACGGCCGCAGCCTCGTCGAGGTGGCCGTCGCCGCCGGCATGTCCCCCGAGACCCTCCGCAAGATCGAGGTAGGCCGCCTCCCCGCCCCCGCCTTCGGCACCATCGTCCGCCTCAGCGAGGTCCTGGGCGTCCCCCTCGACACCTTGGCCGACGCCTGGCGCGCCGGCATGTATGTGGAAAAGGCCTCTTGAGTCACCCCTGGGGTGACATTCGGCCGTGACAAACCCGCGCCGCCGGTCCGCCGGTCGGGTCGAACGCCGCACGAACGTCCGACCGCAGGCCCTCAACGCGCTGACCGCGGCCGACGCCGTCGTCGCTTTCATGGGCGTACGCAATACGATCGCGCCACCCCAGCGCAACCGCCGGGTGCCGGACCGCTGGTGAGACAGTCGCCCAGGGGATCAAGCGATCAGCATCTCGCCGGCCTGGCCCCCGAGGTCGCGGCGAGTGATCCGAGCATGTGAAGCGCCTGTGCGTGGCTGCTTCCCGGCGCGGCGTGATGCACGATGAGCTGCAGGCCCGGCGCGCTGCGCACGTCGAAGGTCTCGTAGTCCAGCGTGATCAGGCCGATGTCGGGGTGGCGGAACTGCTTGGCCTCCCGGGTCTTGCCGCGCACGTCGTGGCGCTCCCACAACTGGCGGAACGCCGTGCTGCCCTCGGCCAGCTCGTCGAGCAGCGCGACAAGCCGAGGGTCGCGGGAATCGTGCCCGGCCGCCAAGCGAAGGTGCGCGGCCGCCGCGTGCGCCGCCCGGTCCCAGTCGACGTAGAACTCGCGGCCCACCGGGTCGAGAAAGGTCATCCGGGCCAGGTTGCCCGGTTCGGCGAACGCCGCGTGCAGGGCCGCGGCAAGGTCGTTCTCGGCCACGATGTCCATGGTGGGATTGATGATGTACGCCGGCGTCGCGCTCCATGCCTGCAGCAGCCCCGCCAGCTCGGGGTCGACCTGATCCGCCACCGGCGGCGGCTCGGCGGGCAGGCGCCCGGCGAGCCGGAACAGGTGTGCCCGCCCGTCCCCGGTCAGCTGGAATGCCCGGGACAGGGCGGCCACGACCTGCGCTGACGGGTGCCGTTCGCGGCCCTGCTCAAGCCGGGTGTAGTAGTCCACGCTGAGCCCGGCGAGCAGCGCCACTTCCTCGCGGCGCAATCCCGGAACCCGCCGGTAGCCCGATGTCGCCGGCGCGTCGCGGTCCGGGCGGATCGCCGCGCGGCGCCCCCGGAGGAAAATGCCCAGCTCGTTGCGATGCATGTCCCGACACTATGCGGTTCTGGCCGCGGCTTCCTGGGTGGTCCGCACCCAGGAAGCCCGCGGCCTGGTCACCTGGGGCCGTTGCCGCCGACGATGATCCGGCGCCGTGCGGCAGCACGGCCCTCGATCGGGAGGAACACATGCGTTACACCCTGCTGGGCCGGTCCGGCCTCCGCGTGTCGGAGTTCGCGCTCGGGACGATGACTTTCGGCGACAACTGGGGTTGGGGCGCGCCGGTGGAGACCAGCGCCCGGATGCTCGAGCTGTACGCCGACGCCGGTGGCAACTTCGTCGACACGGCGAACGCCTACACCGCGGGGGTGGCCGAGACGACGATCGGCCACGCGCTGCGAGGCCGCCGCGACCGTTTCGTGCTCGGCACCAAGTACACCCTGCAGACCGAGCCGGGCGACCTCAACACGGCCGGCAACCACCGTAAGAACCTGATCCGCTCCCTGGAGGCGAGCCTTCGCCGCCTACGAACCGACTACGTCGACGTGCTGTGGGTGCACGCGCGTGACGTCCTCACCCCGGTGCCGGAGCTGATGCGCGCCCTGGACGACCAGGTGCGGGCCGGCAAGGTGCTGCACGTGGGGGTATCGGACTGGCCGGCGTGGGAGATCGCTCAGGCGAACACCGTGGCCGAGCTGCGGGGCTGGTCACCCTTCATCGGGGTGCAGCTGCGCTACAACCTGCTGAGCCGTACGGTCGAATCGGAGCTCACGCCGATGGCCCGGGCGCACGACCTGGCGGTGCTCGCCTGGGGGCCGCTGGCCGAGGGCCGGCTGACCGGCAAGTACCTCGATGGTGGGCAGGGCCGCGTGAACCGCGGTGGCTGGGACTTCAGCGGTGACCGCGGCGACCACATCGTCCGTGAGGTGGTGAGCATCGCCGCGGCCGGCGGCTGGACCCCGGCTCAGGTGGCGTTGGCGTGGCTGCGGTCCCGGCCGGGCACGGTGATCCCGTTGCTCGGCGCCACCAGTGAGCAACAGCTGCGGGCGAACCTGGGCGCCGCCGACATCGTGCTCGGCGATGACGTGCTGCGCCGCCTCGACCAGGTCAGTGCCCCGCCGCCCACGTTCCCTCATGACGTGATGGCGGGCGAGGACATGACCTCCCTGACGTACGGCGATCAGTGGCGTCACATCGACGACCGGCGCCTGCCCGCCACGACAGAGCCGCGCTAGGGCCGGCTCAGGGGCACCACCTCCGGGGCGCCGAGGCGGGCGGCGTCGGCGGTCTCGTCGTCGGGTTGCTCCTGGGAGCGGCGTTCGGCCTCGACCCGCAGGCGGTAGCGCTCGACCTCGCGCTCCGTCTGGTCCCCGGTCCAGCCCAGGACGGGGGCCACCAGTTCCGCGGCCACCTGGGCGGCGGCCACGCCGCGGTCGAAGGTCTCGATGGAGATGCGGGTGCGGCGGGTCAGGACGTCCTCCAGGTGGCGGGCGCCCTCGTAAGAGGCGGCGTAGAGCAACTCCGCCCTCAGGTAGTCCTCGGCGCCCTCGACCGGGGCGGCCAGCTCCGGTTCGGCCGCGATGAGGGCCAGGACCTCCGTGACCAGCGTGCCGTAGCGGCCCAGCAGGTGCTCGACGCGGGCCACGTGCAGGCCCGATTCCGTGGCCAGGACTCGGCGGCGGTTCCACAGCGCGGCGAAGCCGTCGGCGCCCAGCAGCGGGACGTCGTGGGTGCAGGACGGCGGGACCGAGCGGCCCAGGTTGTGCACGCAGGCGTCCACGGCGTCCTTCGCCATCACCCGGTACGTCGTGTATTTGCCGCCGGCCACCACCACCAGGCCCGGTTGCGGGCTGCCGACCGTGTGCTCGCGGGACAGCTGTGACGTCGACTCCGACTCGCCGGACAGCAGCGGGCGCAGGCCGGCGTAGACGCCCTGCACGTCGGTGCGGCTCAGCGGTGACGTCAGCACCGAGTTCACATGCTCCAGCAGGTAGTCGATGTCGGTGCTGGAGGCGGCCGGGTGGGCCTTGTCGAGGGCCCAGTCGGTGTCGGTCGTGCCGATGATCCAGTGGCGGCCCCACGGGATGACGAACAGCACGCTCTTCTCGGTGCGCAGGATCAGGCCGGTCTTCGACTGGATGCGGTCGCGCGGCACGACCAGGTGGATGCCCTTGGACGCGCGGACGTGGAACTGGCCGCGCTCGCCGACCAGGGCCTGCGTGTCGTCGGTCCACACTCCCGTGGCGTTGATGACCTGCTGGGCCCGTACCTCAAAGGTCTTGTCGTGCTCGAGGTCGTGAACCCGCACCCCGGTGACCCTTTCGCCTTCCCGGAGGAAACCGACGACCTCCGTACGGGAGGCCACGTGCGCCCCGTAGGCGGCCGCCGTGCGGGCCAGGAACATGGTGTGCCGGGCGTCGTCGACCTGGGCGTCGTAGTACTGAAGGGCGCCGATGAGCGCGTCCTTCCTCAGCGCCGGGCACTCGCGCAGCGCGCCGCGGCGGGTGAGGTTGCGGTGGCGCGGCAGGCCGCCGTTGAGCGCCATCGTGTCGTACAGCGTGACCCCGGTGCCCGCGTAGACACGCTCCCAGGCGTGGTGCTGCAACGGATAGAGGAACCGGACCGGCCGTACGAGATGGGGCGCCAGCCGGGTCAGCAGCAGGCCCCTTTCCCGCAGGGCCTCGCGGACCAGGGCGAAGTCGAGCATCTCGAGGTAGCGCAGGCCGCCGTGGATGAGTTTGCTGGACCGGCTGGAGGTGCCCGACGCGAAGTCGCGCGCCTCCACGAGCCCGACCGCGAGGCCGCGGGTGGTGGCGTCGAGGGCGCAGCCCGCGCCCACCACGCCGCCGCCCACGACCAGCACGTCGAGCTCGGCGCCGGCCAGCGAAGCCAGCGCCGATTCCCGGTACTCCGGTGACAGAGCAGTCATGATCAGTCCACGTCCACCCAGTCGAGAGTGCGCTGCACCGCCTTCTTCCATTTCTCGTATCCGCTGTTGCGCTGTTCCTCGTTCCAGGCCGGTTGCCAGCGCTGCGACTCGTTCCAGTTGTCGCGCAGCTCGTCGGTGTTCTTCCAGAAGCCGACCGCGAGACCGGCCGCGTAGGCGGCGCCGAGCGCGGTCGTCTCGGCCACGACCGGCCGGCTGACCGGCACGCCGAGCACGTCGGCCTGGATCTGCATGGCCAGGTTGTTGGCCGTGATGCCGCCGTCGACCTTCAGCACGTCGAGGGTGACCCCGGAGTCCTGCGCCATCGCGTCGACCACGTCGCGGCTCTGGTAGCAGATGGATTCGAGGGTGGCCCGGGCGATGTGCGCGTCGGTGTTGAAGCGGGACAGGCCGACGATGGCGCCGCGGGCGTCGGAGCGCCAGTACGGGGCGAACAGGCCGGAGAACGCCGGCACGAAGTAGACGCCGCCGCTGTCGGGGACCTGCGAGGCGAGGGTCTCGCTCTCGGCGGCCGACTTGATGACATGGAGCTGGTCGCGCAGCCACTGCACGGCCGAGCCGGTCACCGCGATCGAGCCTTCCAGGGCGTACACGGGCGCCGCGTTGCCGAACTTGTAGCAGACCGTCGTCAGGAGGCCGTTCTCGCTGCGTACAAGATCAGTTCCGGTGTTGAGAAGCATGAAATTGCCGGTGCCGTACGTGTTCTTGGCCTCGCCGGGCGCGAAGCACACCTGACCGACCGTCGCCGCCTGCTGGTCACCGAGGTCGCCGGTCAGCGGCACCTCGCCGCCGAGCGGGCCGGGCCAGCGCGCCACCCCGTAGGTGTCGGGGTCGGAGGACGGCCGGATCTCGGGGAGCATCGAGCGCGGGATGTTGAAGAAGCTCAGCAGCTCGTCGTCCCACTGCAGAGATTCGAGGTCCATGAGCATCGTACGGCTGGCGTTCGTCACGTCGGTGATGTGCCGGCCGCCGTCGACGCCGCCGGTCATGTTCCACAGCAGCCAGCTGTCGGTGTTGCCGAAGATCGCGTCGCCGCGCTCGGCCGCCTCGCGCACCCCGTCGACGTTCTCCAGAATCCACTGGATCTTGCCGCCGGAGAAGTACGTGGCCGGGGGCAGGCCGGCCTTGCGGCGGATCACGTCGCCGCGGCCGTCCCGGTCGAGGGCCGAGGCGATCCGGTCGGTGCGGGTGTCCTGCCAGACGATCGCGTTGGAGTACGGCCGGCCGGTGGTCCGGTCCCACACCACGGCGGTCTCCCGCTGATTCGTGATGCCCAGCGCGGCCAGGTCGCTGGCCTGCAGGTTCGCCTTCTGCATGGCCGTACGGACGACGGTCGTGGTCCGTTCCAGGATCTCGACCGGGTTGTGCTCGACCCAGCCCGCCTGCGGCAGGATCTGCTCGTGCTCGAGCTGGTGACGGGCGATCTCGTTCCCGCCGTGATCGAAGATCATGAAGCGGGTGCTGGTCGTGCCCTGATCAACCGCGCCCACGAAGTCAGCCACGGGTTGCCTCCTCGACTCTCTGGTCCGGGATGCGACCCGGCTCCTGCGGGCCCGCGGTCGGCAGGAACCGCCCGACGAGCACCTTGTACAGTCCGGCACCGAGCAGCCCGCCGATGATCGGCGCGACGATCGGTATCCAGAAGTAGAGATACCCGGTCTGATCGCGCCACGCGCCCCCATAGCCCGTCAGGAAGCTGGCGAGTCGCGGCCCGAAGTCACGCGCCGGGTTGATCGCGTAGCCGGCGTTGGTGCCCCACGCCATGCCGATCGCGACCACGATCAGGCCGACGATGAACGGCGCGAGGTTCGCCTGGGGCGCCGTGCCGGCCGCGTCGGTGACGGCCAGGATCAGGAAGAGCAGGATCGCGGTGCCGATGATCTGGTCGCGGAAGGCGCCCCACTCGCCGACCGGCAGGGTGCCGTTGCCGGGCAGGGTGGAGAAGACGCCCTGGGTCTTGATGGTCAGGCCGGGGTCGGCCGCGTGCAGCACCTCGGTGTAGTTCCAGCGCACCAGCAGGGCGGCCACGAAGGCGCCGAGGATCTGGGCGAGCGAGTACGGGGCGACCTTGCGCCACTCGAAGCCCTTGAAGGCGGCGAGCGCGATGGTGACCGCCGGGTTGAGGTGCGCGCCGCTGATCCGGGCGGCCACATAGACGCCGAGGGTGACGCCGAGGCCCCAGGCCCAGGCGATGCTGTCGTGGTCGCCGATGCCGGCTCCGGCCACCTGCGCGACGACGCCCACGCCGAAGAGGATGAGGATCATCGTCCCGGCGAACTCGGCCGCGAGCTCGCCCCATAGTCCCGTGAGTTTCAGCCTTTCTGCCATGTGCCCTCCTTGGAAGATGCACCGGACGCTAGGTAGCCGGGAGAGCACGAGCAATGACGACCGTTCGACAATGCCGAACATTCGTCACAGTGGATGTTCACGTGGTGGCATAGAGTCGGCAACGTGCCCGGAACAGTGCAGTCCATCGAGCGGGCCGCCGCGGTTCTGCGCCTGCTGGCCGGCGAATCGGGCCCCCTCTCGCTGGGCCAGATCGCCCGCTCGCTCGACCTGGCCAAGGGCACCACCCACGGCATCCTGGCCACCCTGCGGCACGTCGGCTTCGTCGAGCAGGACCGGCTCTCCGGGCAGTACCGGCTCGGCTCGGCCCTGCTCCAGCTCGGCCACGGCCACCTCGACGTCAACGAGCTGCGCTCGCACGCGATCAACTGGGCCGACCCGCTCGCGGCTCGCAGCGGCGAGGCGGTCCGGGTCGGCACTGTCCACGACGGGCAGGTCCTCGTCGTCCACCACGTGTTCCGCCCGGACGACACGTTCCAGACCCTCGACGTCGGCAGCACCCTGCCCCTGCACGCGACCGCGCTGGGCAAGGTTCTGCTGGCATACCGGTTTACGAAGATCAATTTGGATCGTTTCACTCGGCGTACCATCCGCACCACCGAAGCCTTGGAGGCCGAGCTGCAACGGGTACGCGAGGCGGGCTGGAGCCTCGAAGCCGAGGAGCTGACCCCTGGCACGGCGGCCGTGGCGGCGCCCATCCGCGGCTCCGGCGGCCTGGTCGTCGGCGCCGTCGGCATCAGCGGCCTCGTCGAACGGATCTGCGACAGCCACTACCGCCCGCACCAGCACCTCGTCGCCCTCGTCCGGGAGGCGGCCCGCGCCATCTCCCGCGACCTCGGAGCCGCCCGACGCTGAAGCTTCAATGGGAGGGAACCATGACCGAGCGCTATGTGGTCGCCATCGACCAGGGCACCACGTCCACCCGGTGCATCGTCTTCGACCGCCGCGGCCGGCTCGTCTCCCTGGCCCAGCACGAGCACAAGCAGTACTACCCGAAGCCGGGCTGGGTGGAGCACGACGCCGCCGAGATCTGGCGCAACGTGGAGAAACTGGCGCCGGAGGCCCTGCGCAACGCCGGCATCACCGAGGACCAGGTGGCCGCGGTCGGCATCGCCAACCAGCGCGAGACGACACTGCTCTGGGAGCGCGACACCGGCGTGCCCGTCGGCCACGCGATCGTCTGGCAGGACACCAGGACCGACGACTTGGTACGAGATCTGCTCGGCGCCGAGGGCGCGAAAACCGTCGAACACGACTCGGGCCTGCCGATCGCCACGTACTTCTCCGGCCCGCGCGTGCGCTGGATGCTCGACCAGCGCCCCGAGCTGCGCGAACGCGCCGAACGGGGCGAGATCCTGTTCGGCACCATGGAGACCTGGCTGATCTGGAAACTCACCGGCGGCCTGCACGTCACCGACGTCACCAACGCCAGCCGCACCATGCTGCTCGACGTGCACACCCTCGACTGGTCACCGGTGGCGCTGGAGTTCTTCGGCATCCCGCGGGCCATGCTGCCCGAGATCCGGCCCTCGGTCGGCGTGTTCGGCACGGCCGTCGCCGGCTTTCCTGGTGTACGCATCGGGGCCGCCCTCGGCGATCAGCAGGCGGCCCTGTTCGGGCAGACATGTTTCTCGCCGGGTGAGGCCAAATGCACGTACGGCACCGGAAGCTTCTTGCTGTTGAACACCGGTCAGGAACTGGTGCGCTCGACGCACGGACTGCTCAGCACGGTGGCCTATCAGATCGAGGGCGGGCAGGCGGCGTACGCGCTGGAAGGCTCCATCGCGATCACCGGCTCGCTGGTCCAGTGGTTCCGCGACCAGCTCGAACTGATCGCCAGCGCCCCCGAGATCGAGACGCTGGCCCGCACGGTCGCCGACAACGGCGGCTGCTACATCGTGCCCGCGTTCTCCGGCCTGTACGCACCGTACTGGCGCAGTGAGGCACGCGGAGTGATCGTGGGCCTGACGTCGTACATCACGAAGGGTCACCTGGCCCGCGCCGTCCTGGAGGCGACCGCCTGGCAGACCCGCGAGGTGGTGGACGCGATGAACGCCGACTCCGGCCTCGACCTGACCACCCTGCGCGTCGACGGCGGCATGACGGCCGACAACCTGCTCATGCAGTCGATCGCCGACGTCCTGGACGTGCCGGTGGTCCGCCCCCTGGCGGCGGAGACGGTGTCGCTGGGCGCGGCCTACGCGGCCGGCCTGGCCGTCGGCTACTGGCCCGACCTGGAGGGCCTGCGGCAGAACTGGCACCGGGCCGCGCAGTGGCTGCCCACCATGGACCCGCAGGTGCGAGCCACCGAGTACCGCAACTGGCAGCGCGCGGTGGAGCGTACCTTCGACTGGACACGCCCTTCATAGACGCCTTCTCATCGCCCGAAGGAGTGCAGAGTGGAGATCGGCCGCCTACTCAGGGCGCTTCAAGACGTGGACAAACGGGCCGAGCGTCTCGAGCCCAGCGACGTGATCGCGACCTATGTCAACGACCCCACCCTCGTCGCGGCGCTCACCAGCAGGGACAACGGCATCATCTACGGACGCCGGGGCGCGGGGAAGACGCACGCCTCCCGCTACCTCGCCGAAAAGAGGCGACTCGAGGGCGACATGGTCATCTACATCGACATGTCGACCGACCTCGGAAGCACCGGGAGCCTGTACTTCAACGACGACTATCCCCTCGCGGAACGTGCCACCCGGCTGCTGGTCGACGCGATCTCGATAGTTCACCGCCAGCTCCTGGAAAGTGCGCTGGCCGGAGCGCCGGGGCCGGACATATCGACCCTGGAAGGGGTGCTGGAGCATCTCTCCGAGGTGATAGTCAATCAGGCGGCCGAGACCGAGACGTCCAGCACGGACGAATCAGGCTCATCCTCGTCCGGTTCCCTGACCCTCAAAATCAGCAAATCGCCGGAGGCAGGCTTCACCGCCACCGGCGGAACGAACCGCAAGCAGGTGAGTGCCGGCCGTCGCAAGGCCAGCGGGCCGGTTCGGACGCGGGTGCATTTCGGTGCCATAGCGCCACTTTTCCGGAGCATCTTCGGGAGCATTCCGGCCAAGCGCGTGTGGCTGATCATCGACGAGTGGAACTCGATCCCGCCGGCGCTCCAGCCCTATCTCGGTGAGATGCTGCGCCGCTTGTTCTTCACGATACCGAAGGTGACGGTCAGGATCGCCGCCATCCCGCAGCGCACCGAGTGGCGCGCCACCGTCACGCCGGGAAACTACGTCGGGGTCGAGGTCGGCGCCGAGATCTTCCCCATTCTCGACCTGGACGAGTTCGCCATGTTCCTCGACAACATCGACGGCCTGGAGGACGAACGACGTGCGTTCCATTTCTATGGGGCGCTGCTCCTCAACCACCTCAACGGGGTGCTGGCCGACGAGGGCCGTAGCGTCGGTTCGGTTGAGGAACTGACCCAGGCGCTTTTCTCGGGACATGACGCGGTGGCCCAGCTCGCCGTGGCCGCCAACGGCGTGCCCCGGGACGCCATAGCCATCGTGGCCCGGGCGGCTCAGCGGAGCCTCGGCAAGAGGATCACTGTCCAGGACATTCGCGAGGCGGCACGAAAGCATTACCTCACGGTCAAACTTCCTCAGATCAACGCCAGCCCGGTGCAGCGCCGACTGCTGGACGACATAGTCGAGCATGTCGCGGCCAGAGGGGCCTCCGGCTTCTTCCTCGTCCGTGAGATAGACACCCAATCGGCGAACCTGGCCCGACTCGTCGACGATCGCCTCATCCACGTGGTGAAACGCGGCTACACGCGCGATCCGGACTCCCAGGCGTCGTACGACCTTCTCCGCATCGACTACGGCAGTTTCGCCGAGACCGGCCCACCGGCCGCGCCCCGGGTCAGGGAACTCATACCGAGGTTCGCCGTCGAGCACGACCCGGACTCGGCGGCCGGGGCCCGGCTGCGGGAAGAGGTCTTTCAGCCGGACGTCTTCCGAGTGGATGATCAGGTCGTTCACGACGATGAGTCGATCACCTGGCGGCATTCGAGCTCTCACACCGGTAACGGCGGGGTGCTCATCGGCTACGGGAACGGGGTGGTCTACATCAGGGACGGCAAGGCGCCCGACAACTCCCTCGTCGTCGTCGGCCTGGCCGAGTGGCACCAGTTCCTGTCCGGAGTCAAGCGGAGCGAATTCGACATCGATTATCCGAAGGAGAAGAAGTGAACGAGCTGGATCCGCAGGTGGAACGGGCGCTCGACGCGGCCAACGCGAACGACACCGATGCCTTCCTGGCCGCCTTCACCGACGACGGTGTGGTCGACGACTGGGGGCGGGAGTTCCGCGGAGCCGAGGCGATCCGGGGGTGGAGCGACAACGAGTTCATCGGCAAGCAGGTCGTTCTGAGGGTTTCGGACGTCAGCAAGAAGGGCGACGACACGACGGTCACGGCCGAGGTCGGCGGGAACGGCTTCAACGGGCCGAGCCACTTCACGTTCCGGGTCTCCGGCGACCGCGTCTCCCGCATGACGATCCGGGCCTGAGGTAGGGCTAGGTATACCTCAGAGCGGGGCCTAGCATCCGTGTGCCGGCCGGGCCGTTCCACCAGGCTTGTGGGCATGTCGCACACCGTGAGCCGACGCCTGTTCCTCGGTGGGGCTGCCGCCGCCGGCGTGGCCGCCGCCCTGCCGTCATCCGCTCTCGCCGCCTCCCGTCCCTTCGACGACCTGATCGCCCTGCGCCGCGACCTGCACGCCCACCCCGAGGGGCCCGGCCAGGAGGAGCGGACCGCCTCGGTGGTCGCCCGCCGTCTCCGCGCGGCCGGCCTCGACGTCACGACCGGCGTCGGTGGCCACGGCGTCGTCGCCGTCCTGCGTGGTGACCGCCCCGGGCGCACGGTCGCCTACCGCGCCGACATGGACGCCGTCCCGCCGTCCGACCAGATCGGCGGCGCCGCCACACCCGCCCACTTGTGCGGCCACGACCTGCACACCACGATCGGCGTCGGCATCGCCACCACCCTGGCCCGGCGCTCTTTCGCGGGCACGATCGCCTTCGTCTTCCAGCCCGCCGAGGAAAGCCTGACCGGCGCCGCCGCGATGCTGGCCGACGGCGTGCTCGACCTCATCCACGCCACCGAGATCCACGCTCTGCACTGCGGACCTTTCCCGGTCGGCGACTTCGCGGTCACCCCAGGCACCGGCTTGCCGGGTCAGGACCGGGGCTCGGTCACCCTGTCCTCTCCCGAGGCTGCGACGGCCCTGGCCGCCGACATCAATTCGTTGAGTACGGTCGCTCGCCCGGCCACCCCCAGGGACCTCTCCCGCCTGATCGCCGACATCCAGAAACCGGACGGCCCGCTGGCCCGTTCCGTCGTCGCCCAGGCCCGCGCGGTCGCCAACCAGGTCCAGTTCTCCTACCGCTGCTGGCCCGCCTCCCGGCACCCCGAGATCCGCGCGAAGATCATCGAGCGGGCCGGTGCCCCGGTCACGTTCGCCTCCGACCCGTTCCCCGCCATGGTGTGTCCCCGCCCCGAGGGCGAGGCCTTGAAACGCCACCTCCAGCGCACGGTCGGCCGCTCGCGGGTCCGCACCATCCACGCCGCCCTCCCGTTCAGCGGCGAGGATTTCGCCCTGTTCCTCGACCACCTCCCCGGCACGTACACGTTCCTGGGCGTCCGCCGCCCCCACGCGGGCATCGAGACCAGCTATCCGCACTTCGCCACCTTCGACCCCGACGAGCAGGCCATCGCCCACGGCGTCCGGGCGATGTCGGCCTGGCTCACCACCCGCGCCGCCACCGTGTGATCCATGCCCTTGCCCGCGCCGGCACTTACGGCTTGGGTCAGCGGATGACGCAGACCCGCCTGGCAGTGATCACCGGCGCGGGCCGGGGCCTCGGCGCCGCCCTGACCACCCACCTGGCCGCCACCGGCTGGGAGGTCGTAGCCTGCGTACGCTTCGCGGCCGGCGCCCCGGACCGCGACCCCGAACCCGACCCTGACCCCGGCCTCGTCCGCGACCCCGGCCTCGTCCGCAACCCCGACCCCGACCTCGACCCCGGCCTCGACCGCGTCCGGGGCCGGGTTCGTCTGGTCCGGCAGGACGTTCGCGCGCCGGTCGGCCCGGACCTGCTGGCGGCCGTCGGCGGACGCCCGGTCGACGCCCTGGTCAACAACGCCGGCATCGGGGCGCCGGCCCGCCCGTTGGAGACCACCGACCCGCAGACCGTCCTCGACGCCGTGGACGTCAACGTGGCCGGCCCGCTGCGCCTGGCCCAGGCCCTGCTGCCCAGCCTGCTCGCCGCCCCCGCCCCACTGATCGTCAACGTCTCGTCCCGGCTCGGTTCCCTCTCCGCCCAGGCCGCCGGCGGCTTCGCCGACCGCCGGACCAGCTACGCCTACCGCATCTCCAAGGCCGCCCAGAACATGCTCACGATCGCCCTGGCCGCCGAGCTGTCCGGCCGTGTCCGGTGCTGGGCCGTCCACCCCGGAGCCCTGACCACCGCCATGGGTGCCGCCGACGCCACCACCCCCGCCTCGCTGGCCGCCGAACGCCTGGCCCGCCTGCTGGACAGCCCCGACCCGGCCTCCCCGCGCTACCTCTCCCTGGACGGCCCCGACCTGATCTGGTGACAATGGACGGCGTGCGCAGAAGCCTCGCCGTGACCGGGAGCGCGACCTTCTTCGCCCTGGCCCCCGGAACAGTGGCCGGCCTCGTGCCCTGGCTGCTGACCCGCTGGCACCCCGGCGCCCCCTTCACCCATTGGCTGCCGGTCCGGCTGTTCGGCATCGTGATCCTGCTGGCCGGCACGGCCTTCCTGGTCCAGGCCTTCACCCGTTTCGTGGTCGAGGGCCTCGGCACGCCCGCACCGACCGCACCGCCCACCCACCTGGTAGTGGGCGGCGTGTACCGATACGTCCGCAACCCGATGTACCTGGCGGTCACCGCGGCGATCCTCGGCCAGGCCCTCCTGCTGTGGCGCCCGGTACTGCTCGTCTACGCCGCGATAGCGACGGCCACCATGGTCGCGTTCGTCCTCGCCTACGAGCAGCCGGCCCTGGCCCGCCGCTTCGGCGACGAATACACGGCCTACCGCCGCGCCGTCCCCGGCTGGTGGCCCCGCCTGACCCCCTGGCGCGGCGACCCCGTATGACGCTGCGCTTCTCACCGCCTCTCAACATGTCTTCGCAGCTGCGCGCGGAGGCGCTCGCGGAGCTCGTCGTCCGGTTCGAGCGCCTCGGCGGCGCGGAGGTCGCCGACGGGAGGATCCTCGGGCGGCCAGGTTTCCAAGGCGTTGAGGGCCATATGACGGTTGCGGACGGTCGCGTTGGACAGAGCCGTTCGAACCAGTGCCGATCCGGTGCCTGGATGCTCGGGCAGGCGGCTCACGACGAGATCGAGAACCGAGGACGGGGTGTCGCCGTACTCCTCGAGCACCAAGCCTGGTCCCGTCGCCAGATCAGCGAGCGGGAGTAGACGGGTCGCCAGCTCCACCGCGACGCCGACGTCGTGGTGATCGAGCAGCGAGAACCACAGTGTCCGATCGTAGGGATGGTGGCTCAGATGCCACCGCAGCCGGTCGGTGAAGTAGCGGCCCACCTGCTCGGCCGGCCAGATCGCCTCGTGGAACTTCTCCAGTTCGGCGGACGCCAGCGCCTCGTCCAGGACCGCCCGCCAGTCGGGGCGGTCGGTCAGGTCCGCGCACCGCTGCGCGAGTTGCCAGCCTTCGTCGGCGCCGAAGCGCTGCAACGCGCCGACGATCCCGATGCGGTGCAGGGTCGGTGCGGCCCGTCCGGCATGGTGCAGATACCGGCCGATCGCCAGGGGCGCTTCGGTGTAGTCCCGCATGTCTTCGGCGGGGCCACCCCGGGCCAGCGCGAGCAGAATGTCGCCGGCGCCATCGAGCAGAGCCTCGTCGATGGTGTCGGCGGCGAGTGCGCCGGCCAGGTCGCCGGTCGCGGCGGCGATATAGGCGAGGTACTCGTCCAGGATCCGGTTGCGGAAGCCGTCGCGCAGCAGCCAGGCCCGAATCCGCGGGTCGGCGGAGCCGGTGAGCCTTTCCACCGCGTGGATGCGTCCCCAGCCGTCGACCCGCCGGGCCATCTCGAAGACGGCTCGGTCGTGGTCGGGCTGAGTGTTGCGGAGCGCGACCACCGCGTAGAGCGTCAACAACTCCAGAGCCCCGAGCAGGAGCAGGAGCTCGCGGTCGCGTTCGTCGCCGGCGACACCGAGCAGGATGATCCCGAGGGCCACCGCGGAGCGCATGGTGCCGTTCTCGGCGAGCCACCGCCCGATCGTCCGCAGATCGTCCCGGTGCAGCGCCCGTAGCTGGTCGACCAGGTCATCGGCGATCTCCAGCGGGGCCACGAGGGCTGCGGCATCGTGCAAAGCCCGCAGATCCACGGGTACGGTGCGGATGAGCTCGGCCAGGGCCAGCGCGGAATCGTGCCCGTCGTCGAGGGCCGTGTGGTGTGCTCGGATGCCGTCGAGCACGGTATCGGACAGCAGCGGCGGCGCCTCCGGGGCGTCGGGCAGCGGTTCTCCGCCGTCCGGCCACGGTCCGGGGCCGTGCCGGCCGGCCAGCACGCGGGCGTGTGCGAGGTAGCTGCGGCGGGCATCGAGCCGCCACGTCACGGCGCTCATCGAGCGGGACGGAGATCGCCCTTCCAGTCGAAGATCATGGCAGCGATCATGACGCACGGTGTCTTCGCCGGCAACCCCGCCGCCTGACCGGCATGTGGGAAGGTGCGTCGCGTTACCTGGTTTTCCGTTGCGGCATGAGCTGGTTCGAGTACGGCGCGGCATGGAAACATGCGTCTCGCTGGCCGGAAATGTGTTGTCCCGCTGTTTTGCCAAGGCCGGCCATATTCTTTTCGACTGGCGTGATCGTTTCATTGTTATCGATCTTCCGGATGCGAGATAATGGTTTATGGCGCAGCTGGGGTTGGCGGATTCTAGGAGTGGTTGCAACACTCCTGGTTTATTTACTGGTCAGGAGTGTAGCGAGGCGTTCAGCCGGGGTGTCCCAGCCAAGGGTTTTGCGGGGTCTGCCGTTGAGTTCGACAGCCACCGCGGCGAGGTGCTGCGGGCTGTGTGAGCTGAGGTCAGTGCCTTTAGGAAAGTATTG
>NZ_OBDY01000053.1 GCF_900215205.1 Paractinoplanes atraurantiacus | reverse complement strand
GGACGTGCACGTCGTTCTGGACAATGCGTCCACCCACAAAACCCCGGCGATCAAACGCTGGCTGGCCGCCCACCCACGCTTCGTTTTGCACTTCACCCCGACGAGCTCTTCCTGGCTCAACCTGGTCGAACGCTGGTTCGGCGAACTAACCACCAAAAAGCTGCAGCGCGGCACCCACCGCTCGGTGCGCGAACTCAACAAAGACATCCGCGCCTGGATCGAGACCTGGAACGACGACCCCCGGCCCTACGTCTGGACCAAGACCGCCGACCAGATCCTCGAATCCATCAAGCGATACTGCACACGCATTAACGACTCACGACACTAGGACGCCGGGAACGGTGAGTCCGCGAGCAGGCGCGCGACGTGGGCCACGTTCGCGGCCAGCGACTTCGTGGCGGCGCCGGTCGTGTCCGGCTTCGGGCCCGCGTCCTTGTAGTCGAGCTTGCCCATGGCCTCGCCGACCCAGTAGGTCGACGCGCCGGCCGGGATCGTGAAGCCGACGTCGTTCAGGCCCTGCAGCACCTCGGCCACCACATGATGGGCGCCGTCCTCGTTGCCGACGACCGCCACGGCCGCCACCTTCCCGTACATCGAAGTCCCGGAGATCTCCGCGTCCAGCCTCTCCAGCACCATCTTGGCCACGCTCGACGGCTGACCCATCCAGATCGGCGTGGCCAGGATCAAGATCTGAGCGTTCAGGAGCTTTTCCCGTACGCCGGGCCAGCCGTCACCCTCGCCTTCGTCCGCGCTGACGCCGAATTTGACGCCCAGGTCGGCGACGCGCAGGACCTCGCCCTCCACGTCGTGGTCGGCCAGCGCGGCCAGCACCTCGCGGCCCAGCAGCTCACTGCTCGACTCGCTGCCGGACGACTTCAGGGAACAACCCAGAACCAAAGCTCGCATGGGGTTCCGGGTGCCCGATCGGGATGACGGCAAACTCAGGACATGGTCACGCGGTAGATGGCGCCCGCCTTGTCGTCACTGACGTACAACGCCTTGTCCGGGCCGACGACGGCCGCGACCGGGCGTCCCCAGCGTGACCCCTCGCCGTCCTGGAAGCCGGTCAGGATCGTCTGCTGCGGGCCGAGCGTGCCGGCGCGCCACGCGAAGAACGACACCTCGGGCTCGCGCGGCGGCTGCCGGTTCCACGAGCCGTGAATGCCGACCAGCGCACCCGCGCCGAGCGGGCCGGCCTCACCGAACGACAGGCCCAGGGGAGCCGAGTGTGCGCCCATGCCCTGCTCGACGGGTTGCAGCTTGGCGCAGTCGAGTTTGCTGCCGTCCGGGTTCATCTGGATGTCGCGCACGAACGGCCGGTTCGCGTAGCTGTTGGTCTTCAGGTCGGGGTCGGGATTGCAGTACGGCCAGCCCAGCTCGCGGCCCTGGGTGAGCTTGGCCAGTGGCTCCAGGGGGTGCTCATTGACGTACGACGTAATGACCTTGCCTTTGTCCTCGCCGTCATAGGGGTAGGCGATGTTGTCGCGGTTGTTCACGGCAGTCCAGACCGAGCCGTCGGGGGCGACGGCCAGGCCGGTGCCGTTGCGGACGCCGCGGGCGAAGATGGCCGGCTTGCCGCCGCCGGGCGGGATGCGCAGGATCGACGCGCGCTCGGGGCTGGCGTCGCGATCCTCCTCGGAGACGTTGCCGGTGGAGCCGATCGAGACGTAGATCGCGCCGTCCTGCCCGATGGCGACGCTCTTCAGCGCGTGGGCGTAGGCGCCGCCCAGCTCGGGGCTCTTGGCATCGGGCAGGCCGTCGGCCACGATCTGCTTCCCGGTGGTGCGGCCTCCGGCGTACACATAAGAATCGACCTTGTCGCCCTCGGCGACGTACAGCGTGTCGCCCTTGAAGGCCAGGCCGTGCGGCAGGTTGAGTCCCTTGAGCAGGGTGCTCTGCTTGCCCCCGGCCAGGGCCAGGACATCGCCGTATTTGGGGCGGGAGACGAGCAGCTTGCCGTCCGGGGCGAAGGCCAGCAGACGGGCGCTGGGGACGCGGGCGTAGACGCTGACCGTCCAGCCCGCCGGCACCTTGAGCTCGCGCTGCTGGTCGAAGGGCGCCTGGCCGTCGCCGCCGCGCACCGGCGTGGCGGTCAGCGTGACCCCGGTCTCGCGGACCGGGGTCGTCGTCTGGGTCACCCGGGGCGCGGGCGTGGGCGGCTCGCTGGAGCTGCACCCCACCAGACAGAGTGCCAAACCTCCGGCCACCGCCGCGCGCGCCATCGTCTTCACCGGGCCATTTGTACCCACTCGGCCACCGGTCAGTCCAGGCCCTTGTACGTCCAGCTGATCGTGTTCCTGCCCTTGACCGATCCGTCCTGGTTGATCGTGCGCGTCACCGACACCCGGAAACCGCCCGCGTCGCCGGTGGGCCGGCGCGGCCCGGTCACCGAGGAGACCTCCCGGTCGCCGGTGTGCCCGTAGATCCCGACCGTCACCGACGTGTCGGTGGTGCGGGCCCGGATGACCAGCGGCGCGTCCGTGTCGTTCTTGAACTTGTTGTCGATCGAGCGCCAGTCCAGGGTCGCCTCGCGGCCCGGGGGATAGCGGCTGATGTAGAGCGAGTGCGGCTGGTGCTTCTCGATGTCGAGCCCGGCGAACCAGGCCGCGTTGAACAGCGTCGTCGAGAACTGCGAGACACCGCCGCCGAGCTGGTCCTCCAGCTCTCCGTCGACGATCGCGGGCGCGGCCACGAAACCGTTGGCCTTCGTACGCTCGCCGGCCGCGTCGTTGAGCGAGAAGGTCCCACCGGCCGGCACCACGGTGTTGTCGATCAGCTCGGCGATCCGGTGGATGTTGGTGACGCGAGGGGCACAGCACGGGTGGTACGTGGTGAAGGTGCCGATGAGCTGGTCGACCCCGGCGAGCTTGGGGTTGACGTTGCCCGGCTTCAACGTGGTCACGGACAGTTTCAACGTCGTCCCGCCATCACGCACCGTGTCGACGAGCCGCTTCACGGCATCGCTCGTGTCGACCCCGCGCCCCGGCTCACCCTTGTCGAGGGTCACGCCCTTGGTGGAGGCCTCGTACGACAGGTCGCCCTTGCCGTCGATGACCGTCTGCGGCGAGGCCAGCTTGACCGAGGCGTCGCGGGGTTCTTTGTTGAACGGCTTCACCTTGGCGTCGAGCGCGCTCTTGGCCGCCCCCTCGTCAACGGTGATCACCGGCGTCACGTCGTGCCGCGCCTTGCTGCCCGGCAGCCGCAGCCGGGTCATCTCCACGTCGCTGCGGGTGGCGGCCACATCCAGCTTGATCCCGGCCTCGGCCGGATTGATCGCGAACCGCTCGTCCCCGGCCTCGACGGTGATCGGCCGCTCGACCTTCTGCCGCACGGCCCCCTCGAGCTTGCTCGTCAGCTGAGTGTCATCAAGACCACCAACGGCGATTCCAGCCACGTACGTCTCGTCCGCCACCGCCGGCGACATGCGGACAAACGCGACACCAAGCCCCACAGCGACAACAACCAGCGCCGCGACAATGCCCAGCACCCATCGCCAATGACGCCGGGGCGGCCGTGCCGGCGGCACCACCGCCGACCCGGTCCAGCGCTGATCCTCGGGCACCGTCGGCATACTCATGAGTTGATCATGACTTGAAGGATCAAGTAACCGCATCGGTAGGTCGACTGCTTGTGACGAGCGCCTTAGCTGCCGCCTATAGCGCGTTCGCACGCTTCGTCCCATATCACCCGAACCGGCACGGCGTCGTGCGCGCGGACCCGCACCAGGTTGTGTGGCGGTGACAGCATGGACATCCCGAGGAGGAGTCCATTGACCACCGCACTCGCCACCATCGGTGTCCTGGTCGCCACGATCTCCCTGCTCTTTTCCGGTTGGCAAGCGCGCTTGCTGTCACGCCAGACGGCGCTGCAGAACGCGACGGCCGGCGCCGGCACCATGCAGCAGCTCTTCAACTGGTTGCACGACGTGCAGGGGCGCCTGCTCGACGAGCCGCGCCTCCTGCCGTTCTTCCATGCGGGCGGTGCCGCGCCCGGAGATCTGAACCCTCAGGAGCAGGCCAAGCTCCGGATGCTGGCGGCGATGTACACGGACGTGCTCACCATCGGCGTCTTCCTGCACAAGACCATGCCGCAGACTCGCTCCCAGGAGGAGTGGACCGCCTTCTGCGTGCGGATGCTCGAATGCAGCGAGCCGATCAGGGCCGAGGTCGCCGCCAAACCGATCGGCTATCCCGACCTCTGGCAGATCATGCACGACAGGTTTCCCGAGACGGTCCTCTCCGGTGCGACGGGGGCGCAGCCCTCAGACGCCTCCGACCCTCGCTGAGCGGGGGATCAATCATCGAAGGTCGACCGAACCGGATTCAATGGCGGACGATGCCCTCAGTGACGCGAACGGACTGGGCGATGACCATCATCGGCACTGTTGCCGCGGCCGTCTCGGCGTCCCAGGTGAACACGCGATAGCCGTCGTCGTTCACCACCTGCTGCGCGAATGCGAGTTCGGCCGGGGTCGGAGCCCGGAAGACCGGATGGTGGAAGAGGTCCGCGCTGGACGCCCAGACGACCTCGGTGAAGGTCACCTCGACGCTGTGGTGGTAGGTGAGGTCGTTGTCCGCTCTGAGGCGCAGGACGGACGTGTCCCACTGGTCGACCTGCCAATCCCACCACCGGCCGTTCAGATAGGTCAGCTCACGCATCCGACGATCATCGCCGGTCACCATGCGGCTCGTAGCGCCGCCGCGACCTGGGTGACGTCCAGGTCGACGGACACCTCGTCCCCGTCGGGGACGCCGCGGTCGCTGAGGGCCAGGCCGATCAGGGCCAGGTCGGCGGCGGCCTCGCGGGCCTCGTACTGGGCGGGGCTCTCCTCGCCGATCGGGGCGAGTTCGTCGCGGTTCCACGCCGCGACCGCGGCCTCGGCCAGGGCGCGGGGGAGCCGCACGGTGATCCGGCCGACCTGGGGGTTCAGGTGGGTGCCGATCTCCGCCAGCACGGATCGGTCCTGGCGGTAGCGCGCGTACTGTTCGTGGTCGTCGGGCACGGGCCGAGGCTACCGAGGGTGACCGGGGTGGGCTACCCTGGCCGGTATGTCCAATGTGGATGGAGCGGGGAAGCTCGACACCGGTGTGCCGCACTCGGCGCGGCTCTGGAACTACTGGCTGGGTGGCAAGGACAACTTCGCGGCCGATCGGGCGGTGGCCGACCAGATCCTGGCCATGGTGCCGGAGATGGTGGCGTCGGCGCGGGCCGATCGGGCCTATCTCGGGCGCGTCGTGCGGTGGCTGGCCGGTGAGGCCGGTGTTCGGCAGTTCCTCGATGTCGGGACGGGAATCCCGACCGCCGAGAACACGCATGAGGTCGCGCAGCGGGTCGCTCCGGAGAGCCGCATCGTGTACGTGGACAACGACCCGCTCGTGCTCGCGCACGCCCAGGTGCTGCTGACCAGCGATCCGCGGGGGAGCACCGACTACCTTCAGGCCGACCTGCGGGAGCCGGACGCGATCATCGCGGGAGCCCGTCGGACGCTCGACCTCGAGCAGCCGGTGGCGATCACGATGCTGGGCATCCTGAACTTCATCCCGGACGACGACCAGGCGGCCGCGCTCGTGGCCCGGCTGGTCGGCGCGGTGCCGTCCGGCAGCTACCTGGCGATCTCACACCCGACCAACGAGATCAACGGGGAGACCATGGAGGAGGCGCTGCGCTTCTGGAACGAGGGCCCGGCCGCCACGATGGTGCTGCGCAGCGCCGAGCAGGTGCGCGCCCTCTTCGGCGATCTGGAGCTCGTCGAGCCCGGCGTGGTCAGCTGCTCGTTGTGGCACCCGGACGCCGACGCCGAGCCGGTGCCGCACTTCGGAGGCGTCGCCCGCAAGCGCTGACCGAGCGGGGGCGGCCGCGCGAGGCTGGGCACATCCGTGGGCGTGCGAGAAAGCTGGGCACAACCGCGGGCGGGCGTGCGAGAGAGCTGGGCACAACCGCGGGCGGGCGCGGGAGGGCTGGCATAGCCTGGCGGGATGCGCGAGAACTGGCTGGCCGACGCCGTCCTGTACGAGATCTACCCGCAGTCGTTCGCCGACTCGAACGGTGACGGGGTCGGCGACCTGCGCGGCGTGATCGGCAAGCTCGACCACATCGCGTCGCTCGGTGTGGACGCCATCTGGTTCAACCCGTGCTTCGCGTCGCCGTTCGTCGACGCCGGCTACGACGTCGCCGACTATCTGCGCGTCGCGCCCCGCTACGGCACCAACGACGACATGGCCGAGCTGGTCCGGGAGGCCGGACGGCGCAACATCCGGATCATCCTCGACCTGGTCGCCGGCCACACGTCGATCGAGCACCCGTGGTTCCAGCGGGAGCTCGCCGCCGACGGCCCCGACCCCGAGGGCGACCGTTACATCTGGCGGACCGAGCCGCCGGCCGAGGGCTGGACCGTCGACATCCCGGGCATCCCGGCCTGGGTGCCGTCGCCCGGCCCGCGTCCCGGCTGGTATCTGAAGAACTTCTACGACGAGCAGCCGGCCCTCAACTTCGGCTGGATCAACGGCGACGGCGGCGACCCGGTCGACGGGCCCGGCCCGCTGCGCAACCGGCGGGCGCTGCGCGACATCATCGAGTTCTGGCTGGCCAAGGGCGTCTCCGGTTTCCGCGTCGACATGGCCTTCTCCCTGGTCAAGGACTACAAGATCGCCGAGGGGGTGAAGGCGTCCACCGACATCTGGCGCGAGATCAAGGATTGGATGGCCGCCGAATATACGGACGCCATTCTGATCCCGGAGGGTGTGGAACCCCGTACGGGAAAGCAATTGGCCTTCGACGCTGACTTCTTCCTGGTGATCAAGGAGGAGCACGCCAGCCTTTTCGACAACCAGGCCGCGGGGATTCTGCCTTTCCAGCCTCCGCGCGCCCCGTTCTTCGACGCCGAGGGCAAGGGCAGCACCGGCACTTTCCTGTCGGCCTGGAACGCCGCGCGCGAAACCGATCCGCAGCGCCCGATCATCATGAGCACCGCCGACCACGACTTCGACCGCTTGTGTTGCGGCCCGCGCACCGCAGAGCAGTTGGGCGCCGCCCTGACGTTCCTGTTCACATGGGGCAACATCCCGTGCCTCTATTACGGCGACGAGATCGGCATGCGCTACCTCCCGGACATGCCCGACGTCGAGGGCGCCGTTTGCAACCCGCTGTACAACCGCGCCGGCTGCCGCACCCCCATGCAATGGGACGACACCCCGAACGCCGGTTTCTCCACCGCCGATCCGTCGAAGCTCTACTTGCCGATCGACCCCGACCCGCAGCGCCCGACGGTCGCCGATGAGAACGACACATTGGCCCTGGTGCGCGACCTGATCGCCGTGCGCAGAAAGACGCCGGCCTTGCGTTCCCGCGCCACCGCCGAGGTCCTCAACGGCACGTACCCTTTGGCGTACGTCCGAGGCGGCACCCACCTGGTAGTCGTGAACCCGCGCCGCGAGCCCGCCTCGTGGAAGATGCCGCCGGCCGAGTTGCTCCTCGGCCAAGGCGTCGAGAAAGACCGGATTCAGGGTTTCGGGTACGGAATTCTCGAGCTCACCTGATCCGGGCGGCCAGGAATTTGGGGGCCATCTCGCGATAGCTGTCGGTGACCAGCTCGGCGATCTCGGCCCAGTCGGTATGCCCACCGAGCACCACAGCCGCGACGTTGTGCCCCCACAGCGCCCGGAAGAACGGGAAGCCGCCCGCGATCAGCCCGTGCAGATCTTCGAGCGGCACCCGGAACGTCATGACAACCGGTTCCCGGACCCCGGCCAGATGCGGCGCGTAGCCCGGAGACCGCTGGACGTCAGGCTCGTAGACGTGCGCGACGGTCCGCTGCCGAATCCGCCACCGGACCCCGATCCACGCCGGTTCCTCGTACGCCTCGGGCAGCCCCCGGCAGATCGACCGCAGCCTCCCCAGAATCTCGGGCGGCACATCCCCAGCATCCCCCATGCCCCGACGTTAGCGGGGGCGGCGGTATTCGGCGACGACGAGTTCGGTCAGTTCCTCCAATGATGTGTCGGTGGCTCGTTTGTCGAACGTGATGCGGCCGTGCTGGAGGAGGTTGACCCGGTCGCAGACGTCGAGGACCTGGGCGTAGTTGTGGGCGATGATGATGACCGAGACCGAGCCCCGGCGTTTCAGGTCGCGGATCAGGTCGAGGATCAGGGCGCCCTCCTTGGCGCCCATCGCGGCCAGTGGCTCGTCCAGCAGCAGGACCCGGGCGTCGGAATAGACCGAGCGGGCCACGGCGATGGCCTGGCGCTGGCCTCCCGACAGCTTGGCCACCTCCACCGTGACGTCGGGGATGTTCACACCCATGTCCTTCAGGTGTTCCGCCGCCCGGCGGCGCATGACGCGGTTGCTCAGCAGCGGCCAGCGGATCAGCTCCCGGTTGAGGAACATGTTGTGGTAGACCGACAGTTCGTTGATCAGGGCCAGGTCCTGGTAGACCGTGTCGATGCCCAGGGACCGGGCGTGGTCCACCGAGCGCAGCACGACCGGGGTGCCGTCGACGATGATGTCGCCGGCGTCGGGGCGGTGGTATCCGCAGAGGATTTTGATCAGGGTGGACTTGCCGGCGCCGTTGTCGCCGATCAGGCCCAGCACCTCGCCCTTGTCGACGTGCAAGGTGACGTCTCGCAGGGCGGTCAGGGCGCCGAAGCGCTTGGCGATGCCGTTGACTTGCAGGGCTGTCGTGGTCATGTTCTCCCCGCTCGCCGCAGCCGGGACAGGTACTGGTTGGCGATCATCGAGGCGAGGATGGCCAGGCCCAGGATCAGGTAGATGGTGTTGGCGCTGTAGCCGATCAGGTTGAAGCCGTTCTGGAGCTCGGCCAGCACCAGGGCGCCCAGGAAGGCGCCGGCTACCGTGCCCGAGCCGCCGGCCAGGGCCGTGCCGCCGATGACCGCGGCCGAGATGGCGTAGAAGGTCAGGGTGGTGCCGCCGCCGATGTTGGGGTCGATCGTGTTGATGCGGGCCGCCTCCATGATGCCGACCAGGCCGCCCAGCGCGCTGGTGATCATGAAGTTGCCGATTTTGATGCGGGAGGCGCGGATGCCGGCCTCGGTGGCGCCGACCGGGTTGCCGCCGACCGAGATCGTGTGCAGGCCCCAGCGCGTACGGGTGAGAACCACGTGGAAGATCGCCACGATGATCAGCGCCCAGATGATCGACGCCCACGGGCCGGCGCCGATCCACGTCTGGAAGCGGCCCTTCATGGACTCGGGAATGGGCACGGGGTACGCGTGTGACGTGATCAGCAGCAGGCCCTGCACCGCGAAGAACGTGCCGAGCGTCACGACGAACGACGCCACGTGCAGCTTCGTGACGATCAAGCCGTTGATCAGCCCGATGAACGCCGCGATGGCCAGCGCGATCACGAACGCCAGCAGCGCCGGCACGTTGTAGAAGTCGATCGCGAAGTGCAGCAGGAACGGGGCGAACGCCGCCACGATGCCCACCGACAGGTCGATCTCGCCGCTGACCAGCAGCAGGACGATGCCCACCGCGACGATCGCGGTGGGCGCCGTTGCCTGGGCGATGTTGATCAGGTTGTCCTTGGTCAGGAAGACGTCGCTGACCGCCCGGAAGTAGACCATCAACCCCAGGGCGACCAGCAGCACGCTCGCCTCGCGGCGGCGCAGGAAAGCGTCGGCGAATCTAGCCATGCGCGATCGGCCCGGACCGCGGCACGAGAACCTTGTCGGTGGTCGAACCCTCGTACCTCGACTTGGTCGTCTGATAGGGACCGACGTTGTCCTTTGTGACGAACAGCAGACCGGTGTTCGTCTCGCTCGGTGACATCAATCCGCCGGAGATCTTGAAGAAATAGAGATAGAGGACCGGCAAAAAGCCTTGGAGGTACGGCTGCTGGTCGATCGTGTAATCGAGGCTGCCCTCCGCGATGCCGGTCAGCGTCTCCGGAATCAGGTCGAACCCGCCGGCGACCTTGAGGCCCTTCGACCGCATGTTGTATTTCTTCGCGACCTGCCCGGCGGCTGACGTGGAACCCGCGTCCACGGCGAGCATGCCGCTGAGGTTGGGGTGTCCCACGGCGTACGCGTCAATGATCGAAAGGCCTTTGGTGACGTCGGCGTTGGTGGCCACCGAGGTGAAGGTGATCGCCTTGCCGGAGTCCTTGAAGGCCTGTTGGCATCCGTCGATGCGCGGCTGGATGTTGAGCGCGCCGGGCGTGGCGATGAACGCCACCACGTCGCCCGAGGTGACCGTCTCCAGTGCCCGCTGGCCCAGCGCATAACCCGATTCGTAAAGACCTTGGCCGATGTACGCGAGACGGTTCGTGCCCGGGTCGCCGCGCGCTCCGTCGGCGTTGTAGGACACGACCGGAATGCCCGCGTCGAGGGCCTGGTTCACCGGCGCGTTGAACGCGTCCTTGTCGACGACGGCTATCGCCAGGCCGTCGACCTTGGCGCTGATCGCGGTGTTCGTCGCGTTCACCATCTCGGCCACGATCGAGTTCTGCGATCCGGTCCACTGTGGTTTTTCAAGACCGAGGAGCGTGGCCGCGTCCTCCATCCCGTACTGCGTCGGGGTGAAGAAGGGGTTGGTGGTCACGTGATTGACGAAAGTAAATTTCCATTTGGGTGTCTCGGGGAAGTTGCCGATGGCGCCGGAGGCCGCGGCCTTGTCGTCGCTGCACGCGCTGAGCAGCGCACCGGCGGCGAGCGACGCGCCGAACAACCCGGAGCCCTGCAGCAGGCGGCGGCGCGTCGCCGAGGGGAGGTCCAGGGTCTCGACGGCCTCCTCGACCTTTGGATGAATCTTGGACATGTCAGCCTCCAAGCCCGTGCCCGGAGCCCGGGCACGGGCGGATCGGGTGCTATCGGGAAGTGCCGAACTGGTAGATCGTGGTCGACTTGAGGACCTGGCCGGGGCGCAGGACGGTCGACGGGAAGTTCGCGTGGTTGGGCGAGTCGGGGAAGTGCTGCGTCTCCAGCGCGAGGCCGTCACCCTGGCGGTACGACCGGCCGCTCGTCCCGTAGAGCGTGCCGTCCAGGAAGTTGCCGCCGTAGAACTGGATGCCCGGCTCGGTGGTGGCGATCGTCAGCGTGCGGCCGCTCGCGGCGTCGCTGACCTTGGCCGCGGTCTCCAGCTTGCGGTACGACTTGTCGTGCCGGTCGAGGACCCAGTTGTGGTCGTACCCGCGGCCGTACACGATCTGCTGGAAGTTGCTGCGGTTGCGCGCGCCGATCGCCGTCGGCTTGCGGAAGTCCATCGGCGTGCCGGCCACCGGGGCCAGCTGGCCGGTGGGGATCAGCGTCGCGTCGACCGGCGTGTAACGCGACGCGTTGAGCTGCAGCTTGTGGTCGTCGATGGTGCCGGTGCCCTCGCCACCGAGGTTCCAGTAGGCGTGGTTGGTCAGGTTGACGACAGTGGCCTTGTCGGTGGTCGCCTGGTAGTCCATCCGGATGCCCCGGTCACGGGTGATCGTGTACGTGACGGTGGTGCGCAGGGTCCCGGGGTAGTTCTCCTCGCCGTTCGGGCTGACGTAGGTCAGGCGCAGGCCGACGGAGTTTCCGCCCTTGACGGGGGTGGCGCTCCAGACGCGCTTGTCGAAGCCGACGTTGCCGCCGTGCAGGCTGTTCGGATCGTTGTTGATCGCGAGCTGGTACGTCTTGCCGTCCAACGTGAACTGGCCCTTGGCGATCCGGTTGCCGTAACGGCCGATCAGAGCGCCGAAGTACGCCGGGTTCTTCGAGGTCACGTACTCGTCAAGCGTCTTGAATCCCAGCGTGACGTTGGTCAGCTTGCCGTGGCGGTCCGGTGTCTCCACGGTCTGCAGGATTCCGCCGTACGTGAGGATGCGTACCCGGAAAGCGCCGTTCGTCAGCGTGTAGCGGTCGACGGCTTTACCGCCGACGCTGCCGAACGCCTCCTTGCTGATGGTGGGCTTGCCGCCCGCCTGTGACGACGATGCCCCGGCCAAGCCGAGGCCCGCGCCGAGGAGCATTACGGCCCCGGCGCGGACGAGCATTTTGACGGTGGCTGTCATTGGTGCCTCGTTCCTTCGGGCGTGACGCCACGCCGCCACGGGCGTGGCGGTGCGAAGCCTTTGCCGATGCCGTGGGACGGCCGGCCATCGGCCCAGACGGGGCCGGCTCGGGGTCCGAGCGCGGTCCGGATACGAGTACGCTGCGGACCGTAAGCAGGTTGAGAGATCGACACCAATCGTCCGATCGGCCGAATGGTTAACGTGAACATGGATCGTTTGACGGGGGCGGCCCTTCTCGGAGGGGTGCGGCAACGGGCGTGGTCGCTGTTGATCACGGCCGCCTTTCTCGTGCTCGGCGCCGCGGGGGCGGCCGGGCCTTTCTTCGCGGAAGCGTCGGACAACGCCGCTTTCCAGGTCGGGCGCGACGCCGTGTCGTCCACGGCGCGGCAGACGGACGCGGCGGTCGTCCGGTTGTCGGCGCCGGTGGGCCGGGCCAGTGCCGATCATCAACAGGTGCTGGACGATCTCCGGCGGATCCCGCACCTGACCCCGCCCGACCTGACCGGTGGATCGATCGGGGCGGAGTTGATCGCGCCGACGTTCTGGGGCTCCACGGCGTCGTTCGGGGGCGTCTCGGAGCGCGGTCGCCTCTTCGCCGTGAGCTCGCCCGCCGCCGAGCTCGACGGCACCGCGCACGGGCAGGGCGGTTTGTGGATCCCGCAGCCGATGGCGTCGTCACTCGGCGTGAAGCCCGGCGAAACGATCACCGTGAAAGTCACTGTGGGTACTGCCGGTCGCTCACGCAGTGCTACGGCTCGCGTCGACGGTGTTTACGCGGTCGACGCCGGCGGGCGGCTCCCGGCCGGGCCGTCCTGGCCGCTGCGCCAGGGCGACACCCCGCCCGACACCGAGTACGAGACCCTGCCGTCCTATCTGCTGATCGGCGACGTGCCGACCATCGAGAAGCTGGCGCGCGAGGTCGACGACGAGATCTTCTGGGCGGCCGAGGCGGCCCTGACCCCCGGCGTCACCCTGGCCGAGGCGCAGCGCACGGCCAACGAGGTGGAGTGGCTGCGGCGGGGCTACGCCAGCGGGCTCGAGTTCGGGCAGGACAGCCCGCGCAGCATGCGGTTCGCCAGCGGCATCAGCCAGCTCGTCACCGACGCCCGAGCCACGTCGGGCGCGGTCGAGCAGCGCACCCGGCCGGTCGAGTGGTCGGCGATCGCCGTCGGCCTGGCCTCGGTGCTGGCCGTGGCCCTGCTCAGCGCCCGCCGCCGCGATCGGGAGATCCGCCACGCGGTCGCGGTGGGCATCGCCCCGGCCCGCGTCGGCGGGTTGTGGCTGCTCGAACACCTGCTCCCGGCGGCGCTCGGGGTGGCGCTGGGCTGGCTGGCGGCCTGGCAGCTCGTCGCCCGCCTGGGCCCGCCCGGTGCGCTCGCCGAGTCGTACGGCCCGGCGGCCACATCGTCGGCGACGGCGGTCCTCGTGGGCGTGGTCGCGGTGGCCGGGGTGGGCGCGGCGTCGGCGTCGAGGCGCGTCCGGCCGGCGCCACCGGTCGCCGTGCGCCGCAAGCTGCCGTGGACGACCATGCTGGTGCTCGTGGCCCTGACCGCCGCCGGCGGCCTGGCCGGCGCGAGCGACGCCGCCGGCGGCGTCGACCTCCTCGTCCCTCTGCTCGTCCTGGTAGCCATCGGCGGCATCGCCGGCTGGCTCCCGGGCCTGCTCGCCGGCAGATCCCACCTGTCCACCTCGCCGGCCGACGGCGCGAGCCGCCGATCCACGCCCGTCGCCGGCGCTGGACCGGCCGTTCGGCCCGCTTCCCGGCCTGGTCGGGCTGGTGTGCCGGTTTCACCGGCCGGCCCGGCCGATACACCCCTATCGGCGGCCGGCAGGCCCGTTTCATCGGGCCGCGGCCGGAATGGGCCGGTCCGGGGTCTGCCCTCGTCGCCGGGTCGCGGTGTGCTGTGGCTCGCGCGGCGGCGGCTGGGGGAGGCCGGCGCCGAGCGGCGACTCGCTGTTCTCGTCATGACGGCCGGGCTCGGCATGCTGCTGTTCGCGCTCGCCGCCGTCGACTCGACGCAGGTCGCGGCGGACGACCGGGTCGCCGTGGCGGCCGGCGCCGAGGCCGTGGCCACCCTCGAAGGCTCCTGGGAGATCGACCCGACGGCGACCCCGGTGCCGGCCGAAGATCCCACCAAGCCGCCGCCGGAAGGGCCGGTGCCGGGCGTGCACTCGCCGGTGCTGCCGCCGGGCAGCGCGGTCGTGTGGCGCACCGACGTCGAGACGCCGGTCGACTCCACCCAGAAGGACCTGCTGATCGTCGACCCGGCGCGGTTCCGCGACGTGGCGCTGTGGGGGAGCGGCCCCGACCTGGCCGCGGCCCGCAAGGCGCTGGCTGTTCTCGAGGCGGCGCCGGCCGACGAGATCGGGCACCCGCGCGCCATCGCCGTCGGCGACCCGGCCACCGACCAGATCGACTCGGTGCGGATCAACATCGGGTACGCCGTGGGCGACCTGACGATCGCGGCCCGGGTGCCCGCCTTCCCCGGGATGGAGGGCCGTCCGATGTACGTCGTCGCGCACGACCCGATCCTCGGCAGCCTCGGCATCGACGACCCCCGCCTCAAACCCCGGAACCGTCAGGCCAACGTGCTCTTCCCCCAGGCGTACCTCTACGCCACCGGCGCGCCCGGCATCCAGGCCGTCATCGCGCCGGTCCAGGTCCAGCCGGCCCGCATCGACGGCGCGGCCAAACTGCGCCAGGACGCCGCGTACGTCGCCTCCTCCCGCGCCCGCGGCTATCAGCTCGCCGTCGCCGGCTACCTGGCGTTGCTGGCCGTGCTGACGCTCTGCATCTACGCCCAGCGCACGGCCACGCTGCGTCGCCCGGCCGACCTCATGCTGGCCCGCGTCGGCCTGGGCGCGGCCCGGGTGCGGCGGGCCCGCGCCCTCGAATTCGTGCTGCTGACGGCGGTGGCCCTGGCCGCCGCCGTGGCCGGGGTGGCCGCTCTGGCCCGCCTGGGTCCCCGCCTGCTCGACGATCAGCCTGGCTTGCTGCCGCGCTTCGCTTTCCAGATCCCCGCATCAGCCCTTCTCATCACCGCATCGGCGGCCGTCGTCGCCTCCATTCTTGCCATCTGGGTGAGCAGCGCGCGCTCGCCTCACACGGAGGAGGACGCCTACCGTGACGACTGACCCGCCTCCGGCCGCAGCCGGCGCTTCCCCGCGCGGCGACGCGTTCCGGCAGAGTGGCGCGCCCTCGCAAGCCGGCGATTCTCTTCTCGAAGGCCACGAACTCCTTCAGCTGTACGCCGCGCCGACCGGGGCCACCCAGGCGCTGCGCGGGGTCGACGTGAGCGTGACCGGTGGGCGGATCAGCGCCATCACCGGCCCCTCCGGCAGCGGCAAGTCCACACTGCTGGCCGTGCTCGCCCTGCGGGAGCGGCCGGCCGGGGGAGAGCTGCGGCACCGCGGCCGCCTCGTCGCCGGGCTGTCGCGCCGCGACCTGCACCGGCTGCGCCGCCGCGAGATCGGCTGGGTGGCCCAGCGCCCCACCCACAGCCTCTTCCCGCAACTGGACGCCCGCGGCCAGATCGCTCAGATGGCGCAACTGCGCGGCGTCGAGGTCGACATCGACGCCGCCCTGGCCGAGGTCTCCCTGGCCGAGCGGGCCACGGCACACCCGGCCGTCCTCTCCGGCGGCGAACAACAACGCCTCGCGGTCGTCGTCGCCGCCGTTGGCCCGCCCGCCCTGCTCGTCGCCGACGAGCCCACCGCCGAGCTCGACGACGACTCGGCCGCCCTCGTCCTGAGCCTGCTGCGGGCCCGCGCCGACCAGGGCAGCGCCGTCGTCCTGGCCACCCACGACGCGCGGGCCATCGCCGCCGCCGACACCGTGCTGCGCCTGCGCCACGGCGTGCTCTCCGGCGAGCACAGCGCCGGCGAGGACCACACCGCCACCATCGACGGCCTCGGCCGGATCCAGCTCCCCGAGGAGGTCCTGCCGTTGTTTCCCGACGGAAGGGTCATCGTCTCCCTGGTCGACGGCCACGTGGAGCTTCACCCCCGTACGGAAAGAGCCTGATCGTGCCTTTGATCGAAGTGCACGAGGTGAGCCACTCCCGCGGCGGCACGCGCGTCCTCGACGGCGTCGACCTGACCTTGGACGCGGCGACGACGGCCGTGCTGGCCGGCCGGTCGGGCTCCGGCAAGTCGACGCTGTGCCACCTGATCGCCGGCGTGATGACCCCGACCAGCGGCCGCGTCCAGGTCGCCGGCCGCCCCGCCCAGTCACCGGACTGGGCCACGGTCTCCCTGCTCCCGCAGCGGCTGGCCCTCGAACCCACACTGACGGTCGCCGAGAACGTCCTGCTCCCGGCGGGCCTGCGCCGCTCCGCGGCCGACCCCGCAGTGCTCGACCGCCTCGGCCTGTCCGCCATCGCCGACCGCCCGGCCCGCGACACCTCCCTGGGCGAGCAGCAGCGCACCGCCCTGGCCCGCGCCCTGATCCTCGGCCCGGCCGTCGCCGTCCTCGACGAGCCCACCGCGCACCAGGACGACGAACACGTCCAGCTGGTCCTCGACGCCCTGGCCACGGCCGCCACCACCGGCACCCTGGTCCTGGTCGCCACCCACGACCAGCGCGTCATCGACATAGCCGGTCAGGTCATCCGCCTCCACTCGGGCCGCGTCGTCCCCACCTGACCGGTCACCCGCTCGCACGCTGAGGAGCCGGTCCCTCTCACCAAGCCACGACCCTCGAAGGGCCCACCGGGTTTTCGCGGGACCCAAGAGACGGGTCGGCTTCATTCGGGCATGAATGCGTTGCGGTTGTTCTCGGCCCAGGCTTCGTAGCTGCCGGCCTTACGCCCCAGCACCTCCTGCACGTCACCGGTCACGATCGCGTTGCCGCCCCGCCGCACCAGCGCGACACCCGCCAGCGCCACCTCGGCTATCTCGGGCGGGAAATGCTCCACGCTCGCCTCGACGTCGACGACGGTGAGCGGGCGCCCGAGCACCTCGCTCAGCCGGCCGACTTGATCGTGCACGGTCAAAAGCTCAGGACCGGTCAGTGTGTACGTCCGTTGATGGTGCCCGCCGGAGGTGAGGGCCTCCGCGGCCACGGCGGCCACGTCGGCCGGATCGACGATCCCCTGAGCCCCGTCCCCGAACAGGTTGGGAATCGGCCGCCCCGCTCTGATGTCGGCCGCCCACCCCAGTGAGTTGCTGGCGAACGTCGTGGGCCGCAGGATCGTCCACTCGAGCCTACTCTCCCGTACGGCCTTCTCCCCGGCCTGATGCCAGCCTCCCGGCGCGACTTCGTCGGGCGTCCCGATGGCCGAAAGCTTGACCACCCGCCGTATCCCCGCGCCGGCAGCGGCCCGCAAAGTCGCCAGGTCATGCTCCGGTACGCCGGGGCCCGCCGGCGAGAGCAGATAGAGCGCGTCCGCCGCCACCACCGAGGTGCTGACGGTAAGCCCGGCCCGAGGCGTGATCCGAGCCGGGTCGCGGGTGATCGCGGTGACTTCCACGCCGCGCC
Source organism: Paractinoplanes atraurantiacus (assembly GCF_900215205.1). GTDB lineage: Bacteria > Actinomycetota > Actinomycetes > Mycobacteriales > Micromonosporaceae > Actinoplanes > Actinoplanes atraurantiacus. The sequence continues at coordinate 20,001 of NZ_OBDY01000053.1, read as the reverse complement.
CGAGCAGCTCGTCGACAAGCAGAGAGCCGGTGGTGCCGGTAGCACCGGTAACCAGAATCATGAGCCCCAACCTGCCCGTTGCGGACCGGCCCGTCTTGGAAGAATCGGCACTGCACCCCGGCCCTTCCCGCGGCTAGGGTCGAGCTGTGCCGCCCACCGTCATCCAGAAGCCCGACACCTCCACAGTGGTCGTCTTCCGGACGACAGCCGACGGCGACAGCGACGTCCTGGTCTCCGGCCCCCGCACCCGGGGCAGCTATCACCCCGCCCGCCCCACCACCGCATGCGTTCAGGTCCGGCTGCCCCCAGGCCGCGCAAACGCCGTTCTGGGCGTCCCCGCCTCGGCCCTGGTGGACCGGGCCATCCGCCTGAGCGACCTCTGGGGCGCCGCCGCCCACCGCCTGGCCGACGAGCTGGCCCACGCCCCCGACCCCGAGGTCCTGCTGGCCGAGGCCTTGTCCGGGCCCGACAGCGACCCGGCCCTGACTGCCGCGATGACCGCCCTGAGCACCACGGCCCGCCTGCCGGAGGCCGCCACCCGGGCCGGCGTGAGCGAGCGCTACCTGCGCACCCTCTTCGCCCGGGACGTGGGCGTCTCCCCGAAGCACTTCGCCCGCATAGCCCGCGTCCAGCGCGTCCTCTCCCTGGCCGGCCGCGACAGCTGGGCCGCGGTGGCCACCCGGACCGGCTACTTCGACCAGCCCCACATGATCGCCGATTTCCGCGCCATCATGGGCGTCTCCCCGGCGGCCTACCTCACCGGCCGCATACCCCCGGCCACCCCTTGCCGGTCCCTCCAGCCCGCGTCGGCCTGACCTTCTCCGCCGGCGGTCTGCCTTTCGGTGGATCACCGGGCTGCGTGGTCTGTCCGCGGTTCGATGTGCCGGGCTTCTCGGGTTCGTACGATCAGCGATCATGGTGATCAACCGGAACGTGGCCGTGGCAGCTCCCGTCGCGGGCGTGCTCCTGGGCGCTCTCGACTTCGTATGGATCAAGTACGTGCCCTTTCCGTTCGGCGGGCTGGGCAACTCCATCGCCGTCTGGGCCGTGGTGGCGTTCCTGCTCACCTTCCGCAGCCGCTGGACGGTGCCGGCCGGCATCCTCGGCGCGATCGTCTGCCTGGTCGTGGCCGTGCCCAGCTACTACCTCGCCGCCACGCTGATCCAGGGCGACGCCCTGGCCAACACGTACAACGTGACCGCTTTGCTCTGGATGGGGTCGGGCGTGGTGGCCGGCACGGTGTTCGGTGCGGCCGGCGTGCTGGCGCGAACCGGTGGCCGTCTTCGCGCCGCCGCCGCGGCCATGCCGGGTGCGGTGCTGTTCGCCGAGGCCACGATGCAGCTCACGCGCGTCGGGGACCCGAGCTACGAAACCGCGGACACCGTCGGGTACGCAGCCGTCCTCATCGCGTTGGGGATGGCAGTCACCGTGCTGGTGGGCCGGTCCTGGCAGCAGCGCGGGCTCGCGCTGCTGCTCGCCCTTCCGCTGACCGCGGTGGGGTACGTCCTGCTGTCACTCACCGGATTCCGCTGACCGCCTTGCTCACAACCGGTCGAAGGGGCCGGCATAGGAGAAATGGCCGGTCGTGCCGTCGTACTGGCTGAGGGTCCGGACCTGGAAGTAGTCGCCCCACGAGGGGTCCGGCGCGGTTATCCCCAGCGGCCGGGACGGGACGAAGCCGAAACGATGGTAGAAGGCCGGGTCGCCCAGCAGCGCGACCAGAGGCTCGCCGAGCGCGTCGGCGGCACCCAGAACGGCGTGCATCAGGGCGGTGCCGGCACCGGCTCTCTGCCGGAGCGGGAGAACACTCAGAGGGCCGAGACCAAGAGCCGGCCGGGCGCCGACATGAGCCCGGGTGGCGACCACGTGGCCGACCACGGCACCGTCCTCGACCGCCACCAACGACAGCTGCGAGATCCAGCCGGCATCGTCTCGCAACCGCGACACCAGGGTCGCCTCGCCCGGATCTCCACCCGGCTCCGCCGGCGGCGCGCTGTACGGGGCCCCCCGGAACGCGGCGGCCGTGACCGCGCGGATCGCGTCGACATCATCGGGACGTTCACGCCGAATAATCACCATGGAACCATCGGGCCCTCAGCTGATCTCGTCAACGCCTTTACCGCGCGGCGAGCCGTACGAGCGAATCCGTCATGGCCTCGACGAACCGGTCGCGCGCCGGCGGGCTGACCCGGTCCAGGGACAGGAAAGGGTTCAGGTCTTCCAACTCCACGAGCAGCAGGCCGCCGTCCCGGGTCCGGCAGGCGTCCACCCGCTGGATGCCGTGGTCGACGGTGTTCCAGTCGATGAAGCGCTGAGCGAAGGCAAGGTCGGCCTCGTCCGGCTCGTACGGCTCGAGGTCCCACCGCCGGTCCGTCCGGGGCGCGTACAAGGCGTACTGGAATTGATGATCGACGAAATAGAAGGACACCTCGTACCGGAAGTCGATGTGAGGCTGCACCAGCAGATCCGTGAAGTCGAGCCCGGCCAGCCCCGGCCGTTCGACCACGGCCAGCCCGGCCGAGTCCGCCCCGAACTTCGGCTTCGCCACGTACCGGCCGCTCTCCGGCAGCCGCCCCAGATCCTCGAGCCGGTCCACAGTCGGAATCACCGGATAGCCCGCCGCGAACAGATCGAGCAGATACTGCTTGCCGGCCATGTCACCCTTGCCGGTCAACGCGGTGAAGACCCGCACACCCGCCTCAGCGGCGGCCGCACGAAACGCCTCGTACTCCGCCTGGTAGTTCAGCACCGGCCCGCTGTTGCGCACCACCACCACGTCGAAGTCGCCCATCAGCGCGCGAACATCAAGCGGATGGCACACCGCCAGATCAAAACGGCCACGCAGCCGCGACGTCAGATAGATGTCCTCGTCGCAGTAACGACGCCCACGGGCTTCATACCCGAGATCGCTGACATACAGAACACGAGACCGCCCAGAGATCACCACCCCATCCTCACACGCGAAACGGCGCGCGCCGGCGCATGGCATGCTGCCCCGGTGCGCATCAACTCACGGGCCCTCACTCGCTTCGGCGCGGTGACCTGGGAGCAGATCGCCGACCGGATCGAGAAGTGGACCGCCCCGCACGCGCCGGTCATGGCCGACCTGGTGGCCGGCATCCGGACCTCCGCGGCCGACCGCCTGGCGGGCTTCATGTCGATGCACGACCTGGCCGTCACCACAACCCCGATACCCGACGACGGCCCGATCGACGTCATCTGGATCAGGCCACAACCAGCCGACAGCCCTCACTCCCAAGACATATTGATCGAGCACTGGTCCGCCACCGGCCGGGACGACCGCATCGCGCGCCCCGCCCCCGAGGCCGTCGCACTGTTCTGGCGCTTCACCCACGAGAAGTGGGGCATCCATCCCTCCCACCCCCGGTAAAGGCCCGGTCTCGGACCGGCTCCACCCCTGGCGACCCGCCCGCGCGCGGTCGTCGCGGAGCCCCCGCGCTGGGAGCAGGCTGACCGCGACGCCGTGCGCCGCCCGGGCATGGCGACGAGCCCGACGTAGCGGTTGTCGCGCCCACCAGCGTGGCGATCACGGACGCATTGCGCCGGCCACCGATGACCGCAAGCGTGGCTCTCCAAAGCCCGGGTCGAGAAGCGGTTTGAAGCCGCCACCCAACCCGCGCGACCGGCCTGGAATTGCCGCCCGGCCCACCACCCGGCGTGCCTGCCCGGCAGACGCTCCCACCCGGACCCCAGCGCGGCAGCGAACCCCCAGCACCGCGCTCCACGAGGTGACCGCCCAGCTCACCCCGCACCCAGAGCCCAGTGACCCCCGCCTGGCACCCTCCGCCCCCGGCCGTCGTGCGCAAGCGAGCCCAACCCACTTAGCGTTCAGTCTCCCGGCCGGGGCGGCGTGATGATCGGAGGCAACCCAGGCAGAGCCGGTTTCGGAACGTCCTTACCGTTGCTGACCTCGATCGTCACGATGCCGCCCTTGATCGTGCGGCCGCTGGGAGACGTCCCCGCCGCCGTGCCGACCGGGCACTTCGAGTCCACGTCGCGGCCGATGTACGTGCGGAAGCCCAGGTCCCGCAGGCGATCGCGGGCCTCGCTCAGCGGGTCGCATGTCACGTCCGGGATGCGGCGCTGGTCGCCGTACGCGATCTTTCGGCTCTCCGGGCGCTTGAACTGGACGTACGGCTTGCCCTCCATGTAGTCGGCCAGTGTCTTGTAGACCGCCGGGTTCACCTGGGCGTGCCGCAACCTGTCCTTGTGGGCCTGGTAGTCCGGGTTGACCAGATAGCCCGCCACCACCAGCGACGTCGTTCCCGCGATCAGCGACGCCGTGCGGTCGCGGTCCGTCGTGCCGGTCTTGCCGAAGACCGGGTGGCCGACCACGTCTCTGGTCTGCGGGGCCGTCGCACCCTGGCAGCTGCCCAGGCGGGCCGAGTCGCCGACCGGGCAGCGGGTCGCGTCCAGCGCCGCCCGGGCCACGTCGGCGCTGGTCGCCCGGTTGCAGTTGGGTTTGCCGATGTCGAGTTTCTGGCCGCTGTTGGTGACGATCTGCTCGATCGGCGTCGGCTCGCAGTACATGCCGTCGCCGGCCAGGGTGGCGTACGCGTTCGCCATGTCCAGCGGGGTCGTCGCCGACACGCCCAGGGTGAACGCACCCCACTGGTGTGAATAGCCTGGTGAGGCCAGCTTGGCGTCGCTCGGCGCCCGGAATTTGATGCCGAAGCGTTTCGCCGCGTCGACCACCCTTTCCGCGCCTATCTGCTCCTCCAGCGGCACGAAGTAGGTGTTGATGGATTTGCCGAAGGCCGTCCACATGTTGAAGACGCCCTCGCCTCCTCCGCCCGAGTTCTGCGGGCACCAGAAGTGGGTGCCGTCGCAGGCCGACTCGCTGCGGGAGCTGATGATGTAGCTGGACCGGTACTGCTTCTCCGTCTTGATCTGGTACGCCAGTGGGACGCCCTTTTCCAGCGCCGCCACCATCGTGAACATCTTCATCACCGAGCCGGCCTGGTAGCCCGTGATGTCGCCGCCGCCGGTCAGCAGCGGGTTGGTCGTGTTCGGGTAGCTGCCCCGGATGCCCCGCTTGCGTTTGGCCGGGTCGGAGGACATGTAGTTCTTCGACTCGTCGAGCTTGAACCGGCGGTTGGCCGCCAGCAGGCGGACCTTGCCCGTGCCGGGCTGCACCGCGGCCAGCAGGAGCGCGTTCGTGTCCTTCTCGGAGATCAGCTGGGCGATGCGCTTGCGGGCCTGGCTCTGCGCCTTCACGTCGATCGTCGTCGTGATGCGGTAGCCGCCGCTCTTCAGGCGCCGCTCACGGTCGTACGACGTCGCCCCGAACTCTTCTCTCTCCATCCACCACCGGTAGAAGAAGTCGCAGAAGAAGCCCCACTCGTTCCGGGAGACCGACACGCAGCCGTTGCCGATGGGCTTCACCACTTTCGGGATCGGCTCTTTGATCGCCTTGGCCGCCTGGGCCTGGGTGATGGCGCCCATCTCGACCATGCCGGGAATGACGTACGTGTCGCGGCGCAGCTTGATCGCCTTGTAGCCCTCGGCGGTGGTCGGGTCGAACGCGGACGGGGCCTTGACGACCGCCGCCAGCAGGGCCGCCTGGCCGATCGTCAGGTCTTTCGGCTTCTTGTTGAAATACACCTGGCTGGCGGCGAAGATCCCGTACGTCTGCTTGCCGAACGGTGCGATGTTCAGGTAGCGCTCGAGGATCTGATCTTTCGTCAGCTCCTTTTCGACCTGCATCGCGTACTTCATCTCGGTGACTTTGCGTTTCGGGGTGTCCTCGGTCGCGTCGACGACTTCCTGCGGGCTGGTCGCGGAGTAGGCCAGCGACATCCGTACCCACTGCATGGTGATCGTCGAGGCGCCCTGCTTGGACTTGCCGTTGTTGTTGTTCACCAGGGCCCGCGCGACGCCTTTGAGATCGACGCCGTTGTGGTTGTAGAACTCGCGGTCCTCGGCGGCGACCATCGCGTCACGCATGAATTTCGACATGTCCTTGAGCCGCACGTCGCTGCGGAACTCGTCGTAGAACTGCGCGAGCTGTGTCTTGTTGTCGGACGCGTAGACCCGGGTGATCTGCGGGGAGTTGAACTCCTTGAGCTCGCCGGGCAGGCTCGCGAACGTCTCGCCGCCGGCCTTGGCGGCCAGCCCGGACATCGCGACCACGGGGAACGCGGCCGCCGCGACCACGACGCCGGCCAGCAGTCCGCAGAGCAAGAACGCGAATCCGTTGAAGAAGATGTTGTGATCGCGCCGCCGCATCCAGGAACTCACAGAACCACCATCCGTGACTAGGCGTCGAGCCGCGTCAATCAAACCTCATTTTGTCAACTTGCGCTTCCCCCGAAAAGGAGCAATTCGGCCGGGGTGAGACAGGGCCGCCATGAAGGTCGGACACTCGGCGTGGCTCGGCGCGCGGCAGGCCGCGGTGTGCCGCAGGGCGTCCCGCAGCACGGTCAGCTCCTGGATGGTCGAGGTGAGCTCGTCGGCCCGCGCGGCCAGCATCTTCCGGTCGAGCGCGGGCGCGTCACCGGGGCCGGCCGGGATGAGCCGGCCGATCTCGTCGAGGGAGAAGCCGGCGTTGCGCCCCAGGGCGATCAGCGCCAGCCGCTGCATCACCCCGGCGTCGTACTGCCGGCGCAGGCCACGCCGCCCGTTCGGGGCGATCAGGCCTTTCTCCTCGTAGTAGCGCAGGGCGGAGACGGGCAGCCCGGAGCGGCGCGCCACCTCACCGATGTCCAGGTCCACCGCGGGTCTCCCTTGACCTCAAGCCGACTTGAGCTGGAACGCTGACACGGACGACGCGGAAAGGCAAGGGGTTATGGCGACAGTGGATCAGGCGGCCCGGTGGAACGGTCCGGGCGGACAGGGCTGGGTGGCATCGCAGGCGATGCTGGAGGAGTTGTTCCGGCCGTTCGAACAGGTGCTGATCGAGGGCCTGCCGGCGGGTGAGGTGCTCGACGTCGGCTGCGGCACCGGCGCGACGACGGCCGCGATCGCGCGCACGCCGGGCCGCCGGGCGGTCGGCATCGACGTCTCGACACCGATGATCACGGCCGCCCGCCGGCGGGAGGGCGACGGCATTGCATTTATCGAAGCCGATGCGCAGGTGTACGACTTCCCACCCGCCTCGTTCGACGCCATCGTCTCCCGCTTCGGCGTGATGTTCTTTCCCGAGCCGGTGCGCGCTTTCGCCAATCTTCGGCGAGCTTCGAAGCCGCTTGCGGGTGTACGCCTCGTCGTGTGGCGAGACATCGATGACAACCCGTTCATGACGACCGCCGAGCGGGCAGCCGGGCCGCTGCTGCCCGAGTTGCCGCCGCGCCGGGACGGGCCGGGCCAGTTCGGGCTGGCCGACCCCTCGCTGGTGCGGGAGATCCTGGCCGAGAGCGGCTGGTCGGACGTCGAGCTGGAGCCACTGGACGTCGAGCTGACCATGCCGGAGAGCGAGCTGACCGGTTATTTCACGCGACTCGGCCCGGTCGGCCAGATCCTGGCGGACGTGGAGGAGCCGAGGCGCTCGCGGATCATCGAGACGGTTCGGGCGGCCTTCGACCCCTTCATTAGTGGCACTAACGTTCGCTTCACCGCGTCCTGCTGGCTGATCACGGCCCGCAACGCGGGCTGAACAGACACCCGGACGGGTGATGTGACGGTCGTGACCAGGGTGAAGATGATCCACAAGCTTTGCGGCGCGCCCGGCGGGGCACTAGAGGGCGCATGACGGGATGGCGGATGATGCAGCCGCTCACCGCCGAGGAAGTCGGCCGGTGGACGATCGGCGAGCCGGTGGAGTTACGGATCCTGCGGGCCGAGATGCGGAAAGTGGACACTGTGCCGGCCAGCGACACGCTGCTCGTGGTGGCGACCGAGCTGGCCTCGAACGCGCTGCGGCACGCCCGGTCGCGGGCCGTCGTCGCGTTGCTGCGCCGCCCCGACGCGGTGATCATCGACGTGGCCGACCGGGATCCGCGAGGACGCCCGGCCGTCGACGCCCGCCGTCCGAAAAGGTCGGGTGGGCTGGGGCTGCGGCTCACCGAACGGCTCGCGCTCGACGTCGGCTGGTACCCGGCGGTGGGCGGTAAACACGTGTGGGCCAGGTTCGCACTTCCCGCCTCCCGTCCGGGGGGTCACTCCAACTAGGGTGGCCTCGTGGGGGCGATGCGTGACGACGAGCGGCTACGCCGCCTGGAGTCCGTCACTGATGCCGCCCTGTCCCGGCTCGAGGTCTCCGATCTGCTCGACGAGTTGCTGGAGCGGGTGCGCGATCTGCTCGACGCCGACACCGCCGCCATCATGCTGCTCGACTCGCACGCCCAGCAGCTCGTCGCCACCGCCGCCAGGGGCCTCGAGCAGGAGATCCGCCAGGGCATCCGGGTGCCGGTCGGCCAGGGCTTCTCGGGCCGGGTCGCGCAGGCCCGCCGCCCGGTGGTGCTGCACGACGTGACCGCCGACGACGTGGTCAGCCCGGTGCTGATCGAGAAGGGCATCCGCTCGCTGCTCGGCGTGCCGGTGCTGGCCGCCGGCGAGATCATCGGCGTGCTGCACGTGGGCACCTGCTCGCCCCGGCATTTCACCGGCGACGACATCCGTCTGCTCGAGGTGGCGGCCGACCGGGCCGGCGCGGCCGGGCAGATCCGGGCCCGCAAGCTCGACCAGGCCGCGGCCCTGGCCCTGCAGCGCAGCCTGCTGCCGCCGCTGCTGCCCGAGCTGCCCGACCTCTCGTTCGCGGCCCGCTACGTGCCCGGTCACGACTTCGGTCTCGGCGGCGACTGGTACGACGTGTTCCGCCTGCCCTCGGGCCCGCTCGGGCTGGTCATCGGCGACGTGTCCGGCCACGGGCTGGCCTCGGCCGTGGTGATGGGCCGCGTCCGGAGCGCGCTGCGGGCGTACACCCTGATGAGTGACGATCCGGCCGAGGTCCTCACCCTCCTGGACCGAAAGGTCCGGCATTTCGAGGCCGGCAGTCTCACCACGGCCCTGTACGCGACGATCTCACCCGACCACACCACGGTCCACCTCTCCTCGGCCGGTCACCTGCTCCCGGTGCTGGCCCTGCCGAACGGTCAGAAGGGCCTGGTCGAGATGCCCGTCGACGCCCCACTGGGCGTCGGCGCCGGCCGCCCGCGGCAAACCACGCGGATCGATCTGCCGCCCGGCGCCCTGATGCTGTGCTACACCGACGGGCTCATCGAGCGCCGCGACCGGGTCATCGACGTCGGCATCGACGCCCTCATCGAGGTGGTGCGGCCGGCGGCGCCCGAGCAGGTCTGCTCCGAGGTGATGACCAGCATCGGCCTCGACCAGCCGACCGACGACATCGCGGTCCTGGCGGTCCACCGGCGATAGCCGCTCAGCAGATCGCCGAGACGGCCGATGATTCAGCGTGAGGCTCGCGCGCAGGATCAGGCCCGCGCTCGTCCCACTGCTGATCTGGCTGGTGCTGGTCGCGGTGGGCACCGCGGTGCTGTTCTGGCAGCAGTACGACAGCCGGCAGTCGCTGGCGCAGCGCTTCAACCTGCGAGTCGGCCTGCTCGGCGACTTCGTCACCAGCTACACCGGCGATCTGATGGACCGGGAGCGGGTGCAGGCCCGCGCCTCGCTCTCCGACCCGACCGTCGACGCGCGCGACTTCGCCCGCGCGGTCGCCGGCTTCGGCTATCCGGCCGCCGTCCTGCTCGACTCGAAGGGCCGGGCACTGCAGGTCGTGCCGCACGACCCGACGATCATCGGCAAGGACCTGGCCGCGCGCTACACCCACCTGTGGACCGCCCTGAACGACGGCCGGACCGCCGTGTCCCCGGTCGTGTCGTCGGCCGTGCGCGGCCTGCCGGTGGTCGCCTTCGCGGTGCCCTTCCAGACCACCAGCGGGCGGCGCGTCTTCTCCGGCGCGGTGGAGATCCGCGACAGCCCGCTGTCGACCTATCTGTCCACCGCCCTCACCTACAGTGGCGCCCAGGTGCAGCTGGTCGACGGCAACGGCAGCATCGTCGCCGCGAACGGGACGCTCGACGGTGCGGTGCCCACCCTGGCCGGCGAGAACGAGCCGCTGGCGGCGGCCCTGCGCCAGAACGCCAAGGGCCGATATCAGGCCGGCGGCCGGTGGTGGCGATATTCGTCCACCCCGATCGAGGGCACGCCGTGGCGGCTGTCGGCCGCGGTACCCGAGGACGTGCTGTTCGCGACGCTGGGCGACAACGAGATCGCCGGGCGGGCCGGTCTGGCCGGAGCGGCCGTGGTCGGCCTGCTGGTGGTGGCCGCGGCCGGCCGGGCCCGGCGCAGCCGCCAGGACCTGCGGCTCAGCGAGGACCGGTTCCGCAAGGTCTTCGACGGTTCCCGGATCGGCATGACCCTGACCGACACCGAGGGCCGCTACGTGCGGGTCAACCCGGCCGCGGCCGAGCTGTTCGGCCGATCCGAGGCCGACCTGATCGGCCGCCGTAGCGACGACATCACCCATCCGGACGACGTGGGCCGGGCCGCCGAGCACATCCGCGACTGCCTCTCCGGCCGGACAGACGGCTTCGACCTGGAGAAACGGTACGTCCACGCGGACGGCCGGATCATCGACGCGTCGGTCACCAGCGCCCTGCTGCGCGACAACGAGGGCCGCCCGCAGTACTTCGCCATGCAGATCATCGACACCACCGAGCGCCGTGCCCTGGAACGGGCCCGGCTCGCCGACCGGGCCGAGCTGGCCGAGCACGCCGAGCGACTTCAGCAGGTCAACGCCCATCTGGGCGACGTCATGGCGATGCTCAGCCACGACGTCCGCCAGCCGCTGACCCGCATCATCGGCCTCGGCGAGCTGCTCCTGGACGACTGGGGAGAGTCGACGGCCGAGGCCAAGCTTCACGATGTACGCCGGATGACCGCGGCCGGGCACAGCGCCAGTGAGCTGGTCACCGACATCCTGACCCTCGCCCAGCTCGACGCGGGGGCGCTGGTGGCCCGGCCCGTACGAGTGGACCTGTCGCACCTGGTCCGTGCGGCCGTGGCCGCCGAGCAGGTCACCGTGGTGGCGCCCGACGAGATCTACGGCTTCGCCGACCCCAAGCATCTCCAGCTCATCCTGGGCAACCTGATCGCCAACGCCGACAAGTACGGCGAGCCGCCGGTCACGGTGACCGTGGCCAACCGGCGCGACCACGTCGAGGTCAAGGTGGCCGACGAGGGCGAAGGCGTCCCCGAGGCGTTCGTCGAGCACCTGTTCGACCGTTTCGCCCGCGCCGAGAGCGGCGTCGCCACCCGGACCAGCGGCACCGGGCTCGGGCTGTACCTGGTGCGCCAGCTGGCCCAGGCGGGCGGCCTGGACGTCAGCTACCGCCCCAACCAGCCGCGCGGCGCCGCCTTCCTGGTCACGGTCCCGCACGCGTACGAGGCCCCGGTCTACGACCCCCGAGCGGAGGAGACGAAGCGGGTGACCTCACCCCGCAGGACCTCGGCCAACTGAGACAGCCCCGACATGCCCGAGTCGTGGCCGCCGTCGATGGCCTGGGCGATGCCGTTGACCAGGCCGCTCATCTCCCGGATGCTCGCCGTCACCGCCTCCAGCACGCGCACCGCGTCGTTGGCGGCCTGCTGCACGGTGGTGACCTGCCCGAGGATCTCCTCGCTGGACGAGCTGGTCTCGGTGGCCAGGCTCTTCACCTCGCTGGCGACCACGCTGAAGCCGCGGCCCATCTCACCGGCCCGGGCCGCCTCGATCGTCGCGTTCAGCGCCAGCAGCCGGGTCTGCGCGGCCACGCTGTTGATCAGGTCGACCGCGCGGCGGATCTCGTCCGAGGCCGCGCGCAGCGACCCGACCGTGACCAGCCCGCGCTCCGCGTCGGAGACGGCCTCGCGGGCGAAGTCGGCCAGCCCGTTGGCCGAGGCCCCCATCTCGGTCGCGGCGGTGGCGACCTGCTCGGAGACGGTGAGCACGGCCGACTCGAGCTCGTCGGCGAGCGCCACCCGCGACTGGGCGGCCTCGCCGAGCTGAGCGGCGGACACGCTCATCTGATCGCTGGAGTGCGAGATCTGCGCGGCCGCCTTGCGGAAGGAGCCGGACAGGCCGCGGGTGAGGAACCGCCGGTGGAAGCGCCCTTCGGCGGCGGCGTCGAGGGCGGCGCCGGACTCGCGGACGAAGGCGTCGGTGACGTCGAGCAGCCCGTTGAGCTTGATCCGGGTCTCGCGGGCCACCTCGGAGCCGTCGACCTTGGGCAGCCGCGCCTCGAGATCGCCGGCCTTGGCCCGGTCACACACCTCGCCGATCATCCGGAGGACGTCGTCGCCGGTCACCGGAGGCCGCCATTGGTGAGTTCCCAGACGTACTCGTCGTAGGTCTGCCCGCGCCCGGTCAGAGTGTCCTGCAACAGCTGCCAGCCGGCTTCGAGCGCGGCCGGCGAGCTGGAGTGCCGCTGTTCCTCGGCCCGGAGCCGCCGGTAGAGCTCGGCCACGGCGGTCACGGCCGCCTTGTCGGGCGTACGCCGGCTCGAGTGATACCCGATGATCCGGTCGCCGGCGTCGTAGGAGGGCGTGACGTGCGCGAACACCCAGTAGTGGCCGCCGTCGGAGGCGAGATTGACGACGTACGCGAAGATCTCCTGCCGGTTCTTGAGGGTGTCCCAGAGCAGCTTGAAGATCGCCCGGGGCATGTCCGGATGCCGAATGATGTTGTGCGGCTGCCCGACCGCGTCGTCCTCGTCGAGCGCCGAGATCCGCAGAAACACGTCGTTCGCGTACGTGAGAACGCCCCGGGTATCGGTCTTCGTCACGATGATCTCGTCCTCGCGAAAGGTCCGCTCGATCCCCGTCGGAGCGACACGTGTTGCCCTCATGTCACTATCGTGACGATCGGGATGCCTCAGATGTGCGTCTTTGGCTGGTAAACGACCAGAATTTGACCCGGCGCGCCCCGCACGTCGAACGACTGCGACACGACCGGCAACGGGCCGGTGTCCGGGTGGACCAGCTCGATGGCGTCCAGGGTCTTGCCGTGGACGGCGTGCGACGACCAGAGCGCGGCGAAATCGACGCTCTCCTCGCCGAGCTCGCGGACCAGGTCGCGCAGGCGGGGATAGTCCGGGTCGAGGCCGGCGGCGTGGCGCAGGCCGGCCACGACCGACTCGGCGAAATCGTCCCAGCGGGCGAAGAACGCGCGGGCCGCCGGGTCGAGGAACGTCATGCGGGCCAGGTTGTCCACGGCCGCGAACGGCGAGAACAACTGCTCGGCCCGGGCGTTGGCCGCGATGAAGTCCTTGGCCGGGTTGAGCACGAAGGCCGCGGCGCTCTGGGCGTCGATGAGCTGCCGCAGCGGGCCGCTGACCGTCTCCTCGGGCTTGTCCCGGCCGTCCGGCGTCGCGCCGGCCAGGCGGAAGAGGTGCTCGCGGGCCTGGTCGTCCATCCGCAGGGCGCGGCCGATGGCCTCCACGACCTGCGATGACGGGCTGTGCTCGCGGCCCTGCTCCAGGCGGGCGTAGTAGTCGCTGTTCATGCCGGCCAGCACGGCGACCTCTTCACGCCGCAGACCCACGACCCTTCGTTTGCCGTACGAGGTCAGGCCCACGTCGCCGGGCCGCAGCCGGGAACGATGGACGCGCAGGAACTCGCCGAGGTCGTTGCCGCTCACGCGTCGAGGCTAGGCCGCGATCGGGCGGGCTGCCTGGGTACGACACGTCCTGGCCGGGACCCTGACCAGGCGCGCAGGGTTTTCGGCGTGACACATACCTTTCTGATCACCGGGGTCAGCGGCGGACTCGGGCGTGCCTTCGCCGTCGCCGCCCTGGAAGCCGGGCACACCGTGGCCGGAACCGTGCGCACCGAGGCCGACGCGACGGCGTTCGCCGCGCTGCACCCCTCACGGGCCCACGCGCGCCTCCTCGACGTCACCGACGACGACGCGGTCGTCGCGGTGGTGACCGAGGTCGAGGAGGCCGTCGGGCCGGTCGACGTGCTGATCGCCAACGCGGGGTACGGGGTGGAGGGCACCTTCGAGGAGACGCCGCTGCCGGTTCTGCAGACCCAGTTCGCCACGAACGTGTTCGGGGCGGCGGCCACCATCCAGGCCGTGCTGCCGTTCATGCGCGCACGCCGGCGCGGCCACATCATGGCTGTCACGTCGATGGGCGGGCTGGCCGGCTTCCCGGGAGTCTCCGCCTACTGCGGCAGCAAATACGCCCTCGAAGGCCTCCTCGAGTCGCTGGCACCGGAGGTCGCCGGCTTCGGCATCCACGTCACGGCTCTGGCGCCCGGGTCGTTCCGCACCGACTGGGCCGGGCGCTCGATGACCAGGGCGCCGCGAACCATCGCCGACTACGACGAGGTCTTCGGGCCGATCCGCGCGGCGCGGCAGAGGGCCAGCGGCAACCAGCTCGGCGACCCGGCGCGGGCCGCGGCCGCCGTCCTGCGGATCGTCGGCGCCGCCGAGCCGCCGCGGCATCTCGTGCTCGGCTCCGACGCCCTGCGCGTGGTGCGGACGGCCCGTGAGGCCGTCGACCGTGACATCGCCGCGTGGGAAGAGCTCTCGCTCTCGACCGATTTCTAAGTACGCCGGAGGACCGAGACGACCTTGCCGAGGATGACCGCCTGGTCGCCGTCGATGTTGTCGTAGGCCGGGTTGCGGGGCTCCAGGACCACGTGGCCGGCGCGGCGGCGGTAGACCTTGACGGTGGCCTCGTCGTCGATCATGGCGGCCACGATGTCGCCGTTGTAGGCCTCCTGCTGCTGCTTGACGATGACCAGGTCGCCGTCGCAGATGGCGGCGTCGATCATCGAGTCGCCCCGCACGCGCAGGCCGAACAGGGTGCCGCGGCCCACCAGGTCGCGGGGGAGCGGCAGCACCTCGTCGGAGTTCTGCTCGGCCAGGATGGGCGTGCCGGCGGCGATGTCGCCCAGCACCGGCACGCCCACCGTGGTCGTCTCGCTCCGCTGCTGCGGCACCGGCTGCAGGAACATGCGCACATCGACCGGGCGGGTCGAGCGGCCGCGGCGCAGGAAGCCGTACTCCTCCAGGACACGCAGATGCCGGCTGACCGTCGAGGTCGAGGCCAGGCCGATCGCGTCGGCGATCTCGCGGGTCGAGGGGGAGTAGCCGTGCCGCAACGCCCACTTCTGGATCACGGAGAGGATCTGGCGTTGCCGCTCGTTCAATGTCGACGTGTCGAGAGCCTCATCCGGTAGCACCCTGTGATCTTGCCTTATCGCCGTCGGCGCCGCGAGGCGGCTCGCCGGGCATCGGGTACCGGCGCCTGATCCAGGCCTGCTGGGCGAGGCCGAACAGGTTCTGCGTCACCCAGTAGACGATCACCCCGAGCGGGAAGATCACGCCGGAGATCAGCAGGGAGGCCGGGATGCCGTACAGCATGAGGCGTTGAACGAGCCCGTCGCCCTGTATCGACATGCGGGTGGACAGGTAGGTCGTGACGATCATGACGGCGATCAGGGCCGCGGTGACGAGCTGGACGGTCAGCGCCGGTGCGCCCAGGTGGTGGCCGAAGGTGGCGGCGATGGGCGCGCCGAGCAGCTCGGCGTGTGCGGCGCTGTCGAACTGGGTCTGCGTCCAGCCGTACAAAGTAGCCATCGTTGATCCGGGTTTGATGTGGCGCAGAACGTGCAGCAGGCCGATGAAGACCGGGATCTGCACCAGCAGCGGCAGGAAGCCGGCGAACGGGCTGACCTTCTCGGAACGGTAGAGGGCGGCGACGGCTTCGGGGTCGTTACCCAGCTCGCGGACGCGCGGCAACAGGGCCTGGACGGCGTGCTGCGACTTCACCTGGCGCACGGCGAGCGGCAGCAGGAGCACGCGGATGGTCAGGACGAGAAAGACGATGCCCAGGATCCAGGGCCAGTCGGGACTGGACAGCACACGCTCCCAGAGAGCGTGCCAGAACAAGAGCACGGCGGAGATCGCCGTGTAGACGGCAGACATGAAGAACCCCTCGAGGACGAAGACGAATTACCGGGCGGGAGCGAGCCGCCGGGTAGGTCCTCGAGGTCGGGTACGCCCCGCAGCGTCGGGGTCGCGATGACGGGGCAGGATGCGCGCGGCGCGCTGCCGCAGCACGCCGGGCGTGACCTGCGGGGCGCCGACCGGGGAACGGTGGGTGGCGGCGGCGACGGCCGCGAGCACGGCCACCAGCAGGGCGCCCACGACCAGACCGGCCGGGCTGACATCGGTCAGCGCGCCGATCAGGTGCCACAGGGCCACCGACCAGATCACGCGGCCAACCGTAGCTCGCGGCGGCAACCCCACTACCGGCTAACCGGTAGTGGGGAGTGGGGCTGGCCGCGATGTGCGGATCGGCCGCCTTGCCGAGGATGTTGACATGATGCTGGTCAACACGGCCGGTCGCGAGCTGCGCGGCCGACAGCGGGAACAGCAGGAGCTCGATCGTGTCCTGCGGGAGGTGCGGGACGGCCGGAGCCGGGCGCTGGTGCTGCGGGGCGAGGCGGGCACGGGCAAGACGGCGCTGCTGAGACACTTGGGCGGCGAAGCCGGGCGTGACGGGGACCTGCGAGTGTTGCGGACCGCGGGCGTCGAGTCGGAGTCGGAGATCGCCTACTCGGCGCTGCAACAGCTGTGCGCGCCGCTGATCGGCGAGCTCGACCGGCTGCCGGCGCCGCAGCGGGCCGCGCTGAGCGTGGCCTTCGGGCTGAGCGCGGGCGAGACGCCGGAGCTGCTGATCCTCGGCATGGCCACGCTGGGGCTGCTGAGCGCGCACGGCCGGCCGGTGGTGTGCCTGGTCGACGACGTGCAGTGGCTCGACCGGCTGTCCGGGCTGATCCTGGCCTTCGTGGCGCGGCGGCTGAAGGACGAGTCGGTGGCGCTGGTCTTCGCCGTGCGCGACCCGGCCCCCGAGCCGATCCTCACCGACCTGCCCGAGATCAGGGTCGAGGGCCTGCCCGAGGCGGAGGCGGGCGCGCTGCTCGACTCGGTGCTGACCGGGCCGGTGGACGCCCGCGTCCGCGACCGGATCCTGGCCGAGACCCGCGGCAACCCGCTCGCCTTGCTGGAGCTGACGAAAGGGCTGTCCGCGGCGGAGCTGGCGTTCGGGTTCGGCGGCTGCGGTGTGGCGTCGCTGGAGAGCCGGGTCGAGGCGGGATTTCGCCAGCGGATCGCGGCCCTGCCCGGGCCGGCCCGCATGGCCCTGATCGCGGCGGCGGTGGAACCGGTCGGCGACGTGCTGTTGCTGCGCCGGGCGCTGGAGACGCTGGGCCTCTCACCCGAGGCGGCGGCCCCGGCCGAGATCGACGGGCTGATCGAGATCGGCACGGCGGTGCGCTTCTCGCATCCGCTGGTCCGCTCGGCCGCGTGGCGGTCGGCCGACGTGGCCTCGTTGCGCGAGGTGCACCGCGCGCTGGCCGAGGCGACCGACGGGGAACGCGACCCGGACCGCCGGGCCTGGCATCGGGCCCACGCCACGGCCGGACCCGACCAGGAGGTGGCGGCCGAGCTGGAGAAGTCGGCCGGCCGGGCCCTGGCCCGGGGCGGCCGGTCGGCGGCCGCGGCGTTCCTGGAACGGGCGGCCGAACTGACCCGCGACCAGCAACGCCGGGGCGCGCTGCTGGTGTCGGCGGCCGGCACGAGGGCCCACGCCGGCTCGTACGCCCAGGTCCCGGACCTGCTGGCCGCGGCCGAGATCGGCCCGCTGAGCGACCTGGACCGGGCCCGTGTGGAGCGGCTGCGGGCCCAGGTGGCGTTCGCGGTCACCCACGGCCGCGAGTCGGGCCCGGCACTGCTGGCGGCCGCGGTCCGGTTGCGGTCGCTCGACCCGGTCGCGGCCCGCGACACGTTCCTGTCGGCGATCGGGGCCGCCCTCTACGCGGGCCGGCTCGGCGGCGACGACCTGCGCCGGGCCGCCCTCGCGGCCCGGGACGCGCTTGTCGGCGCGGACCGCCGCGATCCGCTTCCCGCCGGCCCGGACTTCCGTGGCCCCCTTCCCGCCGGGCTCGACTTTCGCGATCTGCTGCTGGCCGGGCTGACGACGTGGATTCTCGACGGGCGCGACCGGGCGCTGCCGCTGCTCGCCCGGGCCCTCGACGCGATGACCGAACCGGAGGACCTGAGCCTGATCTGGCTGACCTCCCCGGTCGCCCACGAGCTGCACCGGATGGACGACGCCTACCGGATGAGCGAGCGCGCCGTCGCCTTCGCCCGCGACACCGGCGCCCTCTCGCTCCTGCCGACCGCGTTCGCCCTTCAAGCCCGGAGCCTGGTGTACGCGGGCCGCTTCGCCGACGCCGCGCGGCTCCTCGACGAGCTGGACGCGGCCGTCCGCCTCACCGGCGGCGCGGTCATGCAGCCGACCCACCTGGTGCTGGCGGCCTACCGGGGCCGCGAGCGCCCGGCCCTCGACCTGATCGAGGAACAGCTCCGCGACGCCGCCGCCTGGAACGACGGCCGCCGCCACACGATGGCCGCGCACGCCAAGGCCGTCCTCCACAACGGACTGGGCAACCACAAGGCGGCCCTGGCCGCGGCCCAGGAAAGCGCCGCCTACCCGGACCTGGGCCTGCACCAGTGGCCGCTGCTGGAATTGGTCGAGGCGGCCGTGCACACCGGCGACCAGCCGATCGCGGTCTCGGCCTGCGCGTCGCTGCGGGAGCGCACGGCAACCGTGGACACCGCCTGGTCGCGGGGCATGCAGGCGCTGGCCGACGGGCTGGCCGCCGCCGACGAGCAGAGTTTCCGCGTGGCCATCGAGGAGTTGTCGGCACCCGAGACGACCCTGGAGGCCCACCGGGCCCGCCTGTTGTTCGGGGAGTGGCTGCGCCGGGCCGGGCGCCGGGCGGAGGCGCGCCTGCACCTGCGTACGGCCTACGAGGCCTTCACCGAGATGGGCGCCGAGGGCTTCGCCGAGCGGGCCTGCCGAGAACTGGCCGCCTGCGGCGGAAACACCATTGTCCGTACGGTGGCCGACCCCCGTACCACCGAAAAGCTCACACCCCAGGAGTCGGCCATCGCCGCCATGGCCGTGCAGGGCCGCACCAACGGCGAGATCGCGGGATCGATGTTCCTGAGCCCGCGCACTGTCGAATGGCACCTCCGCAAGATCTACGCCAAGCTCGGCATCGCCTCCCGGAGGGAGCTGACCTCAGCCCTCAGCTGACAGCGGGCCCGGGTGACTCCGAATTGGCTGGCTGGTGGTCGCGTGATGCGGTAAGCACGTCGCATGACGACATCGGAGCCGCCGCCGTTGACCGTGGTGTCGCCGGGCGGCGGACTTGTGGGCGACCTGGGCGACATCGGCGTGCATTTCAAGCTGTGGGGCGAGGACACCGGCGGCGCGCTGGCGATCGTCGAGCACCCGTTTCCGGTCGGCGCTCTGGTCGCGCCGCACATGCACACCAGGGAGGACGAATACTCGATCGTCACCGAGGGCGAGATCGGGTTTCGCTCGGGTGACCGCGAGGTGGTGCTCGGGCCGGGCGGCTACATCACCAAGCCGCGCGGTGAGCTGCACGCGATGTGGAACGCCGGCGCGGTCCCGGCCCGGATGACCGAGATCATCACCCCGGCCGGCTTCGAGCACTTCTTCCGTGAGGTGGCGGAGATACTCGCGGCCGGCCCGGCGGCGGCGGGTCAGGGCGCCGACCTCGCGGAGCGCTACGGCTTGCGGTTCGGCGAGCCCGACTGGCTGCCGGGCATCATCGAGCGCTTCGGCCTGACCACCTAGTGTCACGTGTCTGAAGTGATTTGACGGTGGTGGTGCGGGACAATGAAGGCATGTCAGTTGCTGCGCCGTTGGTTCTGCGTCCTGGTGATGGTGCGCGTCTGCGGGAGCTGACGCGTTCGTCGACTGCGCCGGCTGGTCATGTGCAGCGGGCGCGGATGGTGTTGCTGGCGGCGGAGGGCTTGCCGAACGCCGAGATCGGCCGGCAGGTCGGGATGACCCGGCAGACGGTGATCGCGTGGCGGGCCCGATACGAGACCGGCGGGATCGACGCCCTGGCGGATCTGCCTCGGTCGGGCCGGCCCCCGGTCATCGACGAGTCGGCGGTGATCTCCTCGACGCTGAATCCGCCGCCGGACGG
>NZ_OBDY01000054.1 GCF_900215205.1 Paractinoplanes atraurantiacus | reverse complement strand
ACCGAGGTGTAGGCGGCTTTCTTGTTGCCGTTGCCGTCGAACAGCAGCGGGTTTTCGCTGGAGCGCCAGGAGTCGCTGTCGCGCACGCCCCAGACGGTGATGCCGATGCAGCGGGGCACGTTGAGGCAGGCTTGGGTGAGTCCGGCGTACTGGGAGGTGGAGGCGTTGGTGACGTCGACCTCGGTCAGGGCGACGTCGACGCCGAGGGCGGCGAAGCTGGACAGGGTGGTCTGGAAGTTGCCGGGCAGGGAGCTGCCGCCGGTGAAGTGGGTTTGCAGGCCTACGCAGTCGATCGGCACGCCGCGGGATTTGAAGTCGCGGATCATGTTGTAGACGCCTTGCGTCTTGCCGTAGGACCAGTTTTCGATGTTGTAGTCGTTGTAGCAGAGTTTGACCGACGGGTCGGCGGCGCGGGCGGTGCGGAACGCGACTTCGATCCAGTCGTTGCCGGTGCCTTGCAGGTTGGAGGAGCGGCGGCTGCCGTCTTCGTTGAAGGCTTCGTTGACGACGTCCCAGGCGGCGAGTTTGCCTTTGTAGTGGGCCATGACGCCGTTGATGTGGTCGATCATGGCTTGGCGCAGGCTGCTGCCGCTGAGGCTTTGCATCCAGCCGGGTTGCTGGGCGTGCCAGGCGAGGGTGTGGCCGCGGACCTTGAGGCCGCGCTGGGTGGCCCAGTTGTAGATCTGGTCGCCGGCGCTGAAGTTGAACTGGCCGCGCTGGGGTTGGGTGGCGTCCGGTTTCATCTCGTTCTCGGCCGTGATCATGTTGAACTCGCGCCCGGCGATGGTGCTGTAGGTGGAGTTGCTGAGCCGGCTGGCGGCGATGGCCGTGCCGAAGTACCGGCCCGACTGCGCGGCCGCGGCGCCCAGGGTGCTTTCCGCGGCGCTCGCGCCCGGAATCATCGCGATCATGCCCACCGCGACGGCGGCCGCCGAGACGGCGGCTGCGACCACGGTCCGCATTCCCCGCGACCGTCCGCTACCTGCCACCATGGCCCCTCCACTCTTGCGTCCGCATCCGAGCAGGGCATGGATGCATTTCAATGTGGAGCGATGCTAGGCAGGGTGGTCATCCGCGAACAATAGGTTTCGGAGATGTTTCGGAAGTTTCTCCCGGCGACGGGACTTCAGCGAGCACCTCTGCCTGCGAAAGTGCTGCGTACGGCCATGTCGCAGGTTATGAAATATTCCGGAAGTTGTTCGGTAAAAGTTGTTATGGCATTCCAGTGCGTTCGGTCTGGGCTAGATGGACAGTGATGTCGGCGGTGATGTCGACGGCCTCGGGAAGCACCTGCTCGATGCGGGTGAACAGCGAAGTGGGCATCTCCAGGTAGGCGGAGATCGTCGCGAGGTGCTGGATGTAGTCGCCGGGGGTCAGCATGAGGCGGCGTTCGGGAGGCCGCCGCGTACACCAGGTCGTAGCGCTTGCCGAGCGGCAGCTCCTCGAAGGTGGCTTGGATGGTCTCGACCGGGACGTGTTTGCGCAGCTCGGCGAGCATGCCGGGGTCGGGTTCGGTCGCGGTGACCGCCCGATAGGGTGGGACTGGTGATCGCTCCGGACGTCGACCTGGTTCTGGTGGGTGGTGGGGGAGCGGCCTCGCTCGTGCTGGCCGCCCTCGGGCGGCAACGGCTGTCCGGCGTGCGGCTGGCGATCGTCGATCCTGTGCGCAAGCGCGGCCAGGACCGCACGTGGGCGTTCTGGGGGACGCCCGGCACGGCCCTCGACCCCCTTTTGAGCGCGAGCTGGGACGAAGTCGATGTGGTGACGCCGGAGCGGCGGCGGGTGCTTGCGCTTCAGCCTTTGCGGTACGCCATGTTGCGGTCGGCGCCGCTCTACGAGCTGGCCGCCGGTGTCGAGGAGCGGCTCGGCGCCGTGCGGATCACCGCGCCGGCCGGGCGGGTGGTCGACGACGGCGACCGGGTCGTCGTCACCGGTCCGGACGGCAATGCCCTGGTGCGGGCGGGCTGGGCGCTCGACTCGCGGCCCCGCCAGCCGGCCCGCCCGGGGCGCACGAACTGGCTTCAGCACTTCCGCGGTTGGTGGCTGGAGGCCGACGCGCCGGTCTTCGATCCGGGGCGGGCGGTGCTGATGGATTTCCGTACGCCGCAACCGGCCCGTGGGGTCTCCTTCGGCTATGTGCTGCCGGTCAGCGACCGGTTCGCGCTCGTCGAGTACACCGAGTTCTCGCCGGCCGTGCTCGACGGCGACGCCTACGACGCCGCCCTGCGCGCCTACGCCGACCTGATCGGCCTCGACCTGGGGGCGCTGCGGGTCCGCGAGGTCGAGGACGGCGTCATCCCGATGACCGACGGCGTCTTCGACGCCAGGCCGACCCCTCGGGTGGTACGCCTCGGGACCGCCGGCGGTGCCACGAGGCCGTCGACCGGGTTCACGTTCTCCGCGATGGCCCGGCAGGCCGAGGACGTCGCCCGCGCGCTCGCGGACGGCCGTCCCCCCGTACCGAAACCTCCTTATCCGGCCCGTCACCGGTGGATGGACGCCGTGCAGTTGCGGGCGCTCGACCGCGGCTTAACAGACGGTGTCGCCTTCTTCGACCGCCTCTTCGACCGCAACCCGGCCGAGCGCGTGCTGCGTTTCCTCGACGGCACCACCTCGTGGGCCGAGGACCTGAGCCTGATGGCGTCGAGCCCGCTGCTGCCGATGACGCGGGCCGCCGCCGGTGACGCCGTGGCCCGGATCAGCGCGGGCAGGCGCCCACGTGGGTCGGGCCGTGCCGGACCAGCAGGCGGGTAGCCAGCACCTCGGCCGCCACGCCCCGGCCCGTGGACAGGCCGGCCTGATTGCTGAACTCGAAGTGCTGACCGCCGTACACCCGGGAACGTCCGGCCTCGGAAGCCGCCGCCGAGAAACCGGGGTAGGAGCGGGCGGCGCCGCCCGGCGCCGAATCGGTGACGTGGGTGAAGGCGACGGCGTCGTCGCAGAAGTAGCCGGCCAGGACGGCCGCGCCGGC
The DNA here is from genome assembly GCF_900215205.1 of Paractinoplanes atraurantiacus. Lineage (GTDB taxonomy): Bacteria > Actinomycetota > Actinomycetes > Mycobacteriales > Micromonosporaceae > Actinoplanes > Actinoplanes atraurantiacus. Next base: position 29,049 of record NZ_OBDY01000054.1, on the reverse strand, counting down.
GCCGCTGTAGGAGCTGTGGCCCGAGGTGTACTCGGGGGTGCCGCCGACGCTGCCGGCTCGGGCGGACCACGTCGGATCGGTCGTCTCGCGGATCGCTGTCGTCGGGCGCCAATGGCGGTACTGGTACTTCGTGCCGACGGTGGCGACCGTCGTGTCGGCCAGGCCCATGCTCAGCAGCGCGGTCAGCCGGGTCTGCTCGGCCAGCGGCAGGTGGCGAGCCGTGGCGACCTCCAGGCCGATCCGCAGCCACTCGCCGGGCGGCTGGTCGGAGCCGGCCGGCAGTGACCAGTATTGATAGGTGGCCAGCAGGTCGGGGTCGGGCCGGGCGGCGTCGCCCAGGATCGCCACCTCGGCCAGCGCGGCCGCGTAGGGCACGCTGGTCAGCGCGGGCGGCCCGGCCGGGATGTAGCGGCCCGGGTCGGCCACGGCGAACGGCTGCACATGGCGATATTGGGTGCCCGACCAGGCGGCCCGGAAGACGCCCGGGCCCTCGCCGGCGGGCTGGGACTCGACCGGCGTCGAGCCGTCGTTGGTCCGCACCGAAACGACGGCCTGACCGACGTGCCGGCCCCAGGCCGCGCCGGACTGTGGCCTGGTGAGGCGGGCCAGGTCGGCCGCGAGCCGGGCGTCGTAGGTGGCGGCGCGGGCCGGGTCGAGGGCGATGAGCACCTCGTGCGCGGCCGCCGCGGCGGCGGCCTGCGGGTCGGCGTTGCGCGGACCCGGGCCGGGGACGAGGGCGGCGGTCCGGGCCCGCGCTCCGGCGAGCCCGTTGACCGCGTCGTACATCGCGACGTTGACCATCGCGTACATGCGGGCCGCGTCGGCGTCGGTGGCCCGCGTGACCCGTACGGCGTCGAGGGCGAATCCGTTCCACACCCGCACACTGTCGATGTCGACCGGCGCCTGAGCGCCCGCGAAGCCACCCACCAGACTCAGCGCGACCACGATCCAGGTCTTCCTCATCGACACACACTCCACCCAGGACGATCCGGCGGCGTCGATGCGTCCTCGATCGGACACCACGGGGATTGTTGACAATCTTGTCAGCGCGGTGCGATAGGCTGCGCTGATGCAGCCCGAGAAGCATCGAGGAACGGCCGCCGCCCAGGCGAGGGACGGGTTGCGCGAGGCGATCCTCCGCGGTGAGTACCTGCCCGGCGAACGGCTCGTCGAGGCCCAGCTGATCGAGCGGTTCGCGGCCAGCCGCTTCAACGTGCGCGCCGCCCTGCAAGATCTGGCCGGTGAGGGCCTGGTCCAGATGGAGCGCAACCGCGGCGCCCACGTGCGCAAGGTGTCGATCGACGAAGCCGTCGAAATCACTGAGGTACGCATGGTGGTCGAGGGCCTGATCGCCGCGCGCGCCGCCGAGCGGGTCACCGACGATCAGGCCGGCGAGCTCGACGAGATCGGCCGGCTCATGCGGGCGGCCGTGGCCGAGGGGGAGTACAGGGCGTACAGCGACCTCAACCAGCGCCTGCACGCCCTGGTCCGGGCCATCGCCGGGCACGGCACGGCCGACCGGATCGTCGAGACGCTGCGCGGCCAGCTGGTGCGCCACCAGTTCATGCTGTCGCTGCTGCCGGGCCGCCCGCAGACGTCGCTGCCGCAGCACGAGCGGGTCATCGCGGCCATCCGCGACCGTGACGCCAAGGCGGCCGAGAACGCGATGCGCGAGCACATCGCCAGCGTCATCGAGGCGCTGCGCTCCATCGACTACCTGGGCGGGCCGGCGTGATCATCGCTGTCCTGGGTCTCGGCGAGGCCGGCGGCCGGATCGCGGCCGATCTGGTGGCCGCGGGGGCCACGGTCCACGGGTTCGATCCGCTGGTGGGTGCGCCTGACGGCGTACACCAGAAGGAGAGTGACGCTGACGCCTGCCGCGAGGCCGGCCTGGTGTTGAGCGTGAACAGCGCGAGTCAGGCCCTCGACGCGTTGCGGCAGTCGCTGCCGGCGTGCCGCCCGGGGACGCTGTGGGCCGATCTGAACACGTCGGCGCCCGGTCTGAAGGAGCAGTTGTTCGCGGCGGCGGACGGGGCGGTCGAGGTCGTGGACGTGGCTTTGATGGCGCCCGTGCCCGGCCGTGGGTTGAAAACCCCGATGACCGCCAGCGGGCCCGGTGCCTTTGTCTTCGCCGAGACTCTGTCGGGATACGGCGCCGACATCCAGGTCATCGAGGGGCCGGTCGGCGCCGCGGCCACCCGCAAACTGCTGCGCAGCGTCTTCTACAAAGGCATGTCGGCCGCCGTGACCGAGGCCCTGGCCGCGGCGAGGGCGGCCGGCCTCGAGGAGTGGCTGAGCGAGAACATCCGCAACGAGTTCGTCCGCAGCGACGCCGCCACCCTCGACCGCGTCGTCGAGGGCTCACGCCGGCACGCCGTGCGCCGCCGCGAGGAGATGGCGGCCGCCGCCGACCTGCTCGACTCGCTGAACGTGCCGGCCCGGGTGGCCCGGGCCAGCCGCGACTGGCTCGACGATCTAGCGGGGTAGCCGGACCGTCACGACCGTGCCGTGCGGCTCGTTCGCGGACGCGGCGACCGTGCCGCCGTGCTGGGTCGCGGTCTGGGCGACGATGGCCAGGCCCAGTCCCGAGCCCGGCATCGAACGGGCAGCCGGCGCCCGGTAGAACCGGTCGAACACGTGCGGCAGGTCGTCGGCCGCGATGCCGGGGCCTTCGTCGGCCACGGTCAGCGCCCACCAGTGCGGCCCGTCGGCGCGCAGGGCGGTGGCGACGGTGGCGCCGGCCGGGCTCCACTTGGCGGCGTTGTCGAGGATGTTGACGACCATGCGCTCCAGCTCGCCCGGCCGTCCCATCACGGTGGCGGGGGAGAGGTCGGTCGTGAAGACAAGACCGGGTGCTCTCGTACGCACGCGGTTGGCCGCCGCGGTGACGACGTCGGCCAGCTCGACCGGTTCGACGTCCTCCCGGGTCGTCTCCTCCCGCGCCAGCTCGACCAGCTCCGTGGTCAGGGTGGCCAGCTCGCGCACCTGCGCGTCGAGGTCTTCCAGCAGCGACGCCCGCTCCTCGGGCGGCAGCCGGTGCGCCAGTTCCGGCCGTCGTTCGACTTCCAGGAGCAATTCCACGTTTGTACGGATACTCGTGAGCGGCGTGCGAAGCTCGTGCCCCGCGTCCTCGACCAGGGTGCGCTGCGCCCGCCGGGCCGAGTCGATCGCCGCCAGCATCGTGTTCACCGACCGGCCGAGCCGGGCGATCTCGTCGACCCCGGACACCTCGACCGGCTTCGTGAGGTCGGTGGTGACGGCGACCTGCTCGACGGACTCGGTCAGTTTCTCGACCGGCGCCAGTCCGGCCCGGGCCACGACCCGCCCGAGCCAGGCCGCCCCCGCGATCCCGAGCACGCAGACCGCGGCGAGCGCCCCGGCCAGCAGGGTGAGCAGATCGCGCGTCCGTTCCTGATTGATGGCCACCTGGACGGCGCCGCCGCCGTACTTGACCGGCACGGTGAGCATCTGATGATGGTCCCCATCGATGATCACCTCCTCCTGGAAGGGTGGCCGCTGGCCCGCGGCGATCTGTTTGGCCGCGGCGGTCACCGGCAGCACCTCGGCCGAGCCGCTGACGATCGCGCCGTCGGTGTCCAGCAGCTGCCACGTCGGGCCGAGCGGCTTGTGATGGTCGTAGCCCTTGGGCATGCCCTCCTGGATGTCCTGCCACTCGCTGGGCGCGGCCGCGATCGACCGTGCGTCGGAGTTGAGGGCGGCCTCGAGCTGGTGCGCCTGCAAGGCGGCCACGGTGAGCAGGGCCGCGCCGGCCATGACGACGACGGCCGCCGCCACCGCACACGCCACCATCAGCGAGAGGCGGGTGTGCAGCGTCACAATGGGTCCTCGCGGAGCACGAAACCCACCCCGCGCACGGTGTGCAGCAGTCGCGGCTCGCCCGCGGCCTCCAGTTTGCGGCGTAGATAGCCGAGGTAGACGTGGATGCTGTTCGAGCCCTCGCCGAAGTCGTAGCCCCAGACCTGCTCGAACAGCGCGGCCCGGGTCAGCACCTGCCGCGGGTGGCGGAGAAAGGCCTCGAGAATGGCGAATTCCGTACGGGTGAGACGCAGTTGCCGATCGCCCCGCCACACCTCGCGGGTCACCTCGTCGAGCCAGACGTCGCCGAAGGTGAGCCGCTGCTCGTCGGGGGCCGGGCCACCGTTCAGGGCGGACCGCCGCAGCAGGGCGCGGATCCGGGCCAGCAACTCCTGGAGCGCGAACGGCTTGACCAGGTAGTCGTCGGCCCCGGCGTCGAGACCGGCGACCCGGTCGCCGACGCTGTCGCGGGCCGTCAGCATCAGGACCGGGAGCAGGAGGCCCTCGGCGCGCAGCCGGCGGCAGGCCTCGAGGCCGTCCATGACGGGCATGCTGACGTCCAGGATCATCGCGTCCGGACCGGCCGACCTGGCCACGTCGATCGCCTGCTTGCCATCGCCGGCCGTGTCCACCTGGTAACCCTCGAACCGCAGGGTGCGGGCCAGGGAGTCCCGCACCGCCGCGTCGTCATCCACTACGAGTATTCGCATCGTGCGTTCAGGCTAGAGGTGCGCCGCGTCCAGGGCGGCCTGGAGGGACTGCTTGTAGGCCTCGCTGGTGAAGGTCGCGCCGGAGACGCCGTCGATGGAGGCGCTCTGGGCGGCCAGCACCTGCTCGCGCAGCTGGGGGAGGGCGCCGGCGGTCACGCCCGCGTCGGCCGGGTTGTCGGCGGGGGAGGTGGGAGCGGTGATCTCGGTGATCCTGCCGCCGGCGACGGTGATGTGGACCTGGAGCGGGCCCCACTGCGTCTGGACGGACGATCCGTCGTACGCCTTCCCTCCTCCCGCTGCGGTGGGCTCGGAAAGCGGGGCCTCGGCCGCGGCTGGGGTGGCCGGGGTGTTCGTGCTCGTCCGGTAGCTGAACAGCAGCACGAGGGCGGCGATCGTGGAGAACGCCCACAGGGTGATTCGGCGCATCAGGGGTCCTCGCTTACCAGGAGAAGAGTTCGGTGTGCAGGCGGGCGGCGGGCACCCCGGCGGCCCGGGCGGCGCTCTGCGCGGCCTCGGTCCAGGCGTCGGGCCCGCACAGGTAGACGTCGGCCTTGCCGACGGCCGGGGCCAGGCGGCGCAGCGCGTCCACGTCGGTGTCGCGGTGGCCGGCCGGCAGCCACGAGCCGTCCGCCGCGCGCGGCCCGACCAGGTATCTCACGGACACGCCGCGCTTGGCCGCGAACCATTCGAGCTCGGGCCGGAACGCGATCTCGGCCTCGCTGCGGGCGCGATAGACGAGCGTCGCCTGCCCGTGGCGGTACGGCAGCTCGCCCAGCAACGACAGCAGCGGCGTGATGCCGATGCCGCAGGCGAGCAGCACGACCGGCCCGCCCTGGTACGACTCGCCGGTCAGCTTTCCGTAGGGCCCCTCGATCAGCGCGCGCGTCCCGCGCTTGAGCGAAGCCACGCGCGAGCTGCCGTCACCTGAGTCCTTGACCGTGATGCGCAAGCTCTCGCCGTCCGGCGCGGACGACAGCGAGAACGGGTGCGACCTGGTCCAGCCCGGCCCGTCCAGGAAGCGCCACTGGAAGAACTGCCCGGCCCGCGCCGGCAGCCGGCCGAGGTCACGCCCCGTGAGGTAGACCGAGGTGAGGCCCGGTCCCTCGGTGACCACGCGGTCCACCACGAGGCGGTGGCGGCGGTTGCGCAGCAGCGGCAGGCCGAGCCGGAAGAGCAGCACGGCCCCGGCGGCCACGCCCCACAGCGTCCACCAATACGTGGCGGCCCAGGCCGAGCCGACGAAGTCGGAGCCCGACCAGAGCTGGTGCGGCAGGGCCAGACCGGCGCCCAGGTACGCGTAGAGGTGCAGCAGGTGCCACGACTCGTACCGCAGGCGGCGCCGAGCGGCCCGGATCGACGTGACCACCACCATGACCAGGGCGAGCGTGCCCGCCGTGGCCAGCAGCATCCCCGGGAAGTTCCCGATCATGGTCCATAGCTGGGCGAACGGGTTGGCCCGGGCGGTGCCGGCGTAGCCGATGGTGATCAGCACGATGTGCGCGATCATCATCCACAACGAGGTGAAGCCCGACCAGCGGTGCCAGCGGGCCAGCTTGTCCTGGCCGAAGGCGCGCTCCACCATCGGGATCCGGGCCATCGTCAGCACCTGCAACAGCAGCAGGTCGGAGGCCCACAGCCCGAAGAGGCGGCCGGCCGAGGAGACGGCGCCCGCGCCGCCGTTCCCCACCGATTGCAGTCCGCCGTGGCTGACCCAGAGCGCGGTCACCACGAGCAGCGTCGTGCCGGCGGCGACGCCACCGGCGTCACCCCACCAGCGTGGCGTCGCGGAAGGCCCGGATCGGGGTGGCGCCTGTGCGTGGCCGGCGCCGGGTCTGGCCGTGATCGTCATGAGCCCACCATGACCCGGTTAGATGAAGGCTCAAGTAAACGAGACTAAGAGCTCTCTAAGAGTCGGCGCCGTCCTTGGAGTCTGCGCCGTCCCTCGCGTCGGTGCGGTCCCTCGCGTCGGTGCGGTCCCTCGCGTCGGTGCCGTCCCTCGCGTCGGTGCTGTCCGTCTCGAGCACGGCCAGGAGCCGCCGGACCGCGGGTAGCGCCTCCCGCACAGCGTTCCGGTCGGCCTCGTCGAGCCGCTCCAGCGCCGCGCCGAGTACCGAGTCCTGGGTCTCGCCCCAGGAGGCCAGGTGTTTCTCACCCTGGGCGGTCAGGTTCAGGCGGGCGACACGACGATCGGCCTCATCCCGTACGCGGGTGATCAGCCCCGCCGTCACGAGCTCGCCGATGATCGTCGAGACCGTGTTCGGGACGAGCTGCAGTTGCTCGGCCGCCGCCCGCGTACCGATGCCCGGATTGGCTTCGACGGTGCGCAGCACCTCGACCTGCGCCATGGAGAGGCGGTCGACCGAGGCGACCCGGCGGACCGCCCGCCGCAGCACCCGGCCCAGCGCGCCCAGGACCGTCATCTGCCGGGCGAGCTCGAGAGAGTCGTTCTGTGCCATCATCACCACCATACGGGTCCGTGCAAATTGCATCCGGTTGACCCTTTTGCAAGACCTCTGGACTGATCTTCATGTGCCTGGCACACTGCGCCCTGTGACTAGATCACTGATTGTGCTGGGTTGCGAGCTTCCCCTCAGCTCGGGCGTGAAGTGCAATGTGGTGACGCATCGCCGCTGCGCCGACTGCGGGCGGCGCATCTGCCGCTCCCACTCGGCGCTGATGGCCGATCAGCTCACCGTGGCCGCGCAGTGCAAGGAGTGCGAGGCCCGCCCCAGGGTTCCCCGCAACCGGGGCTGGTTCCGCCGGAAGTAGTGATGCGAGTCCTCGCGTGGAACCTGTGGTGGCGCTTCGGCGGCGCGTGGCGGGAGCGCGAGGCCGGCATCGTGGCGACCTTGAGGACCGTACAACCGGACCTGGCCGGCTTCTGTGAAACGTGGGCCGGTGAGGGAACCACGCAGCCACAACTCCTCGCCGACCGCCTGGGCCTGGCCCACGCGGCGTTCGCGCCGACGTCGTTGCCACCCGTTCCGGTCCCGCCGGAGGAGCCGTCGCAGGCCGGGATCGAGATGGGCATCGGCTTGATCAGCCGGTGGGCGCTGTCGGAGGTCACGGTGCACGAGCTGCCGCATCCGCAGCGCGCCGGCCCACCGCCCACGGCTTTGTCGGCGGTGGTCGACGGCCGTTTCCGCGCCATCGTCACGTGCATCGAGTGGGAGCCGCGCTACGCGCAGGACCAGATGATCCAGGCACGGACCGTGGCCGAGCTGGCAACAGCAAGCGACCTCCCGGTGCTGGTGCTGGGCGACCTGAACGCCGCCGTGGACCAGCCGGAGATGGCACCGCTGCTGGCCGCCCTGACCGACACGTGGCAGGCGGCCGGCGCCGACCCGAACGCGGTGACGCTCAGCTCGGCCGTGCCGCAGGCCCCCTTGGAGGCCACCAAGCAGATCGACCGCCGCATCGACCACATCCTGGCCCGCACGAACGGCCCCCTGGCAGTCGGCCGGGCCTTCCTGGCCGGCAACCACCCGATCAACGGCCACCACCCGTCCGACCACTTCGCAGTCGTGACCGACCTCAGCCTCTGACGGCCCCCCGTTTCCCGCCGCGCCCGTTTCCCACCGCGTCTCTTCCGGCCGCGCCTCTTTGCCGCCGCCCCCTTTCCGGCCGTGCCCGTTTCCCGCCGCGCCCCTTTCCGGCCGTGCCCTTTCCCGGCCGCGGCGTAGGCTGCGGCCCATGATCCAAGCGCAGCGTCTGGTAGCCGGGGACCTCGTAGCGCTGGTGTCGCCCTCGGGCGCCATCGACCCGGCACGAACCGAGGCCGCCATCAGCGCCCTCGAGAAGTGGGGCCTCCGGGCCCGAGTAGGCGCCAACGCCCACAGCCGGCACGGAAACCTGGCCGGCACCGACGAGCAGCGCCTGTCCGACCTGAACGCGGCCTTGCGCGACCCTGCCGTACGCGCCATCCTGTGTCTCCGCGGCGGCTACGGCATGCAGCGCATAGTCGACGCCGTCGACTTCGACGCCGTCCGCGCCGACCCTAAGCTGATCGCCGGCTTCTCCGACATCACCGCCCTTCATCTGGCCCTCTGGCACGAAACCGGCCTTGCCACCGTCCACGGCCCCACCGCCGGCCAACTCGACCGCGGCCCCGACACCCCTTCCGCTCAGGCCCTGCGCCAAGCCCTCATGACATCGACCCCGGTCCAGGTCGTCGCCGACAAGGCGGAGGACACCTTCCCCGTTCGCGTCCCCGGAACAGCCGAGGGCACCCTGCTGGGCGGCAACCTGGCCATGCTGACCTCCACGATCGGCACCCCACACGCCCCCGACACCACCGGCGCCATCCTCCTGCTGGAGGACGTCAACGAGGAGCCGTACCGAGTCGACCGCATGCTGGTCCACCTACGTCGAGCAGGCTGGCTCGACAACCTCGCGGGCGTGGCCGTAGGCCAGTTCACCGACTGCACAGACCCCGACCCGAGCCCTCCGGTGATCGACTACTTGTCCGCCGAGCTGGGCCGACTGGGCATCCCCGTCCTCGGCGGCCTTCCCATCGGCCACGGCGCCGAACAGATCGCCATAGGCCTGGGAGTTCACGCCCACTTGAACGCGACAGCCGGCGTCCTGACCGTCAGCGCCCCCGCCGTCTGACCATCGGTGCCCCCTTTCACTGACTAGCGATGCAGATCACTTGCTGACGTGACAGCAAAGTTCTAGGTTTGCTGACGTGTCAGGAAGAATGACAGCCGCGGAGCGGCGTGTGTGGCAGAACTTCATCGTTCTGGGCGAGATCGTGCGCCGAGAGGTGGGCCGGGACCTGTGGGCGGACGCCCAGCTGTCGGAGGCCGACTTCACCGTGCTCGCCCAGCTCGCTTCGGCACCCGAGGGAACCATGCGCTCCACCGGATGTGCCCGGGCGCTGGGCTGGGACACGGGCCGCCTCTCCCATCAGCTCCGGCGCATGGAGGAGCGCGGTCTCGTGCGGCGGGGCCGTGGCGAGGCCGGCGACGGCCGGGCCGCCGTGGTCGCCCTGACCGATGAGGGCCGCACCGCCTACCGCAAGGCGCTCGGACCCCATCTGCGCTCGGCCCAGAGCTGGTTCACCGAGGCCCTCGACCCGGAGCAGCTCGACCATCTCGACACCACCCTTCAGACCTTGCTCGACCACGTGCAGAAGAAAGCTGAGCACAGCAAATGAGCACAACCACTACCATCGCGTCGCCCGCTTGGGCGACATCGGACACCGACCTCACCGGCCAGACCGTGCTGGTCATCGGCGGCGCCGGCGGCGTCGGCGAAGGCGTCACCCGCACCCTGCTGGACAGGGGCGCCACCGTCGTCGTCACGTCACGGCGGCAGAGCACGCTCGACGACTTCACCGCTCGTGTCGGCGACCCGCGGTTGCACGGCGAGACCCTGGATCTGCTCGACCCGGCGCTCGGCGAGCGCACGGCCGAGCTGAAGACCACGTACGGCCCGCTCGCCGGTGTTGTGCTGAGCGTCGCCGACTGGGGCCGGCAGGGCCGCAAGCCGCTGCTCGCGCTCACCGACGCCGAGTGGGACGAACTGATCGTCCAGAACCAGACCACGATCTTCCGCGCCTACCGCTCCTTCCTCCCGGCGCTCGCTCCCGACGGCATGATCGCCCAGCTCAACGGCCTCAGCGCCGACCTTCCTTTCCCCGGCGCCGGCGGCGTCGCGCTGACGGCCGCCGCCACCAAGTCGATGACCAGGACGATCGCCGCCGAGCTCGGCGGCCGCGGCCCCCGGGTCTACGAGGTGATCCTGGGCGTGATCCGTACCCGCGCCCGGCAGCTGGCCGGCGTCGATGACGACCGCTGGATCCCGGCCACTCACGTCGGCACGCACATCGCCGAGCTTGTCGCCGGCACCAGCCCGCTCACCGGCGACGACCTGCACTACTTCGTGGACCTGACCGAAGGCCCACGGCCCGCTTGAGCCGCCCTCCGGCGGATCCGTTCGAGGAGCTTCCCCATGCTTGAAGTTGTCAGACCCGGCGACCGGCTCTACCCGGCCGTCCGGGACGTCTACACCGCCACGGGCCGACCGGCCGCCGTGGCCCGGCCGTCCTCGACCGCCGAGGTCGTCGAGGCCTTGCGGCTCGCCCGTGACACCGGCGGCCCATTGTCGGTGCGCAGCGGTGGCCACGGGATCAGCAGTGTCGCCACCAACGTCGACGGCACGGTCATCGACCTCGGCCGCCTGAATACCGTCGAGCGGACCGGCGGCGACCTGGTCCGCGTCGGCCCCGGAGCCCGATGGGGCGACGTCGCGGCCGCGCTGCACCCGTGGGGCCTCGCGATCAGCTCGGGCGACTCGGGCGACGTCGGCGTCGGCGGCCTCGCCACCACCGGTGGAATCGGCCTCATGGGCCGGGCGCACGGACTCACCATCGACCATCTGGTCGCCGCCGAGCTCGTCACCGCCGACGGCACGACACGGCGGGTCGACGCCGAGCACGATCCCGAGCTTTTCTGGGCTGTCCGCGGAGCAGGAGCGAACATCGGCATCGTCACGTCGTTCGACTTCCGAGCCGATCGGGTGCCGGTGGTCGGCCACGCGACCCTTCAGTACCGGATCGACGACGTCACGCGGTTCCTGCGCGCCTGGGGTGAGACCGTCGAGTCGGCGCCGCGGGAGATCTCCGCCTTCCTCTATCTGATGGGTGGCGGATTCGCACTGGCCACGATCGTCTACGCCGGGGACGACCCGGAGCGGGCGGGCCGCGCCTTCGGGCCGTTCACGGCCGTCGCACCCGTCCTCGGCCGGCAGGCGCAACTCGTGCCCTACGCCGGGGTGGTCGCGGCCACCCACGCTCCGCACCGCGGTCAGCAGGGCGCGACCACGCACACCGGATTCGCCGTCCATCTCGACGAGCCGGTCGCCACCGGTCTGGCCGAGCTCGCCACGTCCGGCACCGTCGAGATGCTCCAGATCCGCTCGACCGGCGGGGCCATCAATGACGTCTCGGCGGATGCCACCGCCTACGCTCACCGCCACCAGAACTTCTCGGTGACAGCCGTCTCCAGCACGGTCTTCGACCAGGCCTGGGAACGGGTGCGGCCGATGATGGAGGGGCTCTACCTCAGCTTCGAGACCAGCTTCTCCACCGAGCTGCTCGAGGCAGCCTTCCCGCCGGCCACCCTCAGCCGCCTGCGTGACATCAAGCGCCAGGTCGACCCGGATGACGTCTTCAACCAGAACTTCCCTGTGACGGCCGCGGTCCGAAGCTGAGGAAGCACGCTCGAACCGGCGGAAGACGAGGCAGAACGCCAGGAGGACCACGGCGAACACGGGCAGCCACAACACCCGGGCCAGGATCCAACCCGGACCGGTCGGTGAGGTGTGCAGACCCGGCACCGGTCGGCCCGTCGTCAGCGCCACCGCAGTCACGGCTATCAGCGCGGTCTGATGCCAAAGAAAGACTGTCATGGCATGCAGATTGGTCAGGGCCACCGGCGCCCAAGCGGCCGGCCGGGAGAGCAAGCGGCGCAACGGATCGAGCAAGAGACCGGCGGCGCCGCACTGAGCCAAGCCGAACGTGACGGCAGCAAAGCTCGGCGGATCGAGGTTGGAGAAGCCATCGCCGGGCACACCGACCATCGACGCGGGATATCCACACCAGCGGACCAGGAAGACGGTCGCCGCGGCGCCGCCGAGAAGCAATACCCAGAGGGTCGTGCGGTCGCATAGCCGGCCTCGTGCCCACGCCATGCCGAGCGTGAAGGGCACTGCCCAGCCGGCGGCCACGTTGACCCAGCCGAGCTCGGCGGGCCCGTCGAGGCCGAGCCGGACGAGGTCGACGGCTGCCACCGTGGCCAGCGGCCACACCGGATGGGCGCGGCGGAGAAGGGGAGCGGCGGCCGTCAACGCGGAGAACACCAGTAGGAACCACAACGGACTCAAGACAAGCCGCAACGGCGATCCGGGCGCGAGAACCGCGACCGCACTCCACACGGCCACCAGGGCGGCGACCGGGCGGAACAACCTGGACAGGCGAGCCGAGATCCATGGGCCGTACCGCGCCCTGGGCTTGGTCATCAGGCCGCCCACGAGGAAGAAGACGGCGAGGGTCTGGAACATCCAGCTCACCGGAACGAAGCGTGGCTCATAGTGCAGCGGACTCGATATATGGAAGGCGGTATCGAGCGCGGTGACCAGCCAGTGGCCCAGGACCACGCCCATCACCGCGACGGCGCGCAGCCCGTCGACGCCGCGGTCGCGCCCTGGCGGCGTCGCCGCGGAGATCCGCCGAACAAGTGCCCTCATCGCCGCCCCTCACGTCGGAAAGGTGTTGCCGACGAAGGTACGGAGAAGGGCCGGGGAAGTCGTCAGACCACGGTATGACCGACCCAGGTATGACGACAGACGAAGCCCGGGCTGTGAAGCTTCGGAGGCGCCAAAGACGGAACGACAGGAGGACAGACTATGAGGACCGCGGTAGGGGCACCACCAGCGGCGTTCCCGTCGCCGGATCGGGGACGACCAGTGCCGCCAGCCCGAACACGTCGGCCAGCAGCTCCACCGTGAAGACCGACTCGGCAGTGCCCTGCGCGACGATGCGGCCGTCCTTCATGGCCACCACGTGGTGAGCGTAACGGGCGGCCAGATTGAGGTCGTGCAGCACCATGACGATGGTGCGGTCGCGTTCCCGATGGAGGCGGTCCACCAGGTCGAGCACGTCGATCTGGTGACTCAGGTCCAGATATGTCGTGGGCTCGTCCAGCAGCAGGACCTCCGTGCCTTGGGCCAGGGCCATGGAGATCCAGGCTCGTTGGCGCTGGCCGCCGGAGAGGGCGTCCACCGGGCGCTCGGCCAGCTCGCGCATGTCGGTCCACTCGAGGGCCTCGGTGACGATGCTCTGGTCGGTGGGCGACCACTGGCGGAACCAGTTCTGGTGCGGGTGCCGGCCCCGCATGACCAGGTCGGCGACCGTCAGGCCGTCGGGCGCGACAGGGCTCTGGGGCAGCATGCCGATGATGCGGGCGACCTCGCGGGTGGGCATCTTGTCGATGCGCTGACCGTCGAGGAGCACCTCACCGTCGCGGGGGCGCAGCAGGCGGCCCAGGGCGCGCAGCAGGGTCGACTTGCCGCAGCCGTTCGGCCCGACCACCGCGGTGATTGCGCCGTCCGGGATGTCCAGGTCGAGCCCGTCCACGACGATGTCCTCGCCGTAGCCGAGCCGTAGGCCGCGCGCCCGCAGCCGCGGCTCCCGCGATTCGGCCGCGCCGGCGCGGCCGAGGGCGAGGGCGGGAGCGGGGGCTGAGATGGCCGGCTCGGGCGAGGCCTGGACGGTAGCGGACCGCACGGCTGGCTGTGCGGGGAGATGCGCGGCTGGCTGTGCAGGGAGGTGCTCGGCTGGCTGTGCGGGGAGGTGCTCGGTCGGCTGTGCGGGGAGGTGCTCGTCGTTGGCCGCGGTCATCGGTGACGCTCCTCGGTCGTCAGGACGGTCATGCGGAAACCCTTCGATTGACGCGTACGAGCAACCACAGCAGGTAGGGGGCGCCGACGATCGCGGTGACCAGGCCTACCGGCAGTTCGCGGTCGGGTAGGACTGTGCGGGCGGCCAGGTCGGCGGCCACGACCAGCAGGGCGCCGAGGATGGCGGAGACCACCAGCGGTGGGCGGGAGCCGCCGCAGAGACGGAGGGCGATCTGGGGGACTACGAAGGCTACGAACTCGATGGGGCCGGCTGCGGCCACGGCGGCTGCGGCCAGGGCTACGGCGGTCAGCACCACTGCCAGGCGGGCCAGTTGGAGGCGTATGCCCAGGGCCTGGGCCACGTCGTCGTCGAACTGCATCGCCTGGAGGGTGAAAGCGGTGGCGGCGGCCAACGGGAGGAGGACCACCAGGGCTAGGGAGAGGGGGCGGACCTGGGCCCATTCGGCGCCGGCCACCGAGCCGTTGAGCCAGATCGTGGCTCGGGTGGCGTCGACGATCTCGGCGCGGACCAGGAACCAGGAGATGCCGGCGGTGAGGATCTCGCCGACGCCGATGCCTACGAGCACCAGGCGGAAGCCGTCGATGCCGCGGCGCCAGGCCAGGACGTAGACGAGGACGGCGGTGACCAGAGCCCCGGCCAGGGCGGCGAAGGGCACAGCGGAGGAGGAGTAGCCGAGGACGATGACTGCGACGGCGCCGAGGGAGGCGCCGTGGGTCACTCCGAGGACGTCGGGGCTGGCCAGTGGGTTGCGGGCGAACGTCTGGGTGAGCGCGCCCGAGACGGCCAGGGCCGCGCCCACGAGCAGCGCGACCAGGATGCGGGGGAGGCGCAGGTCGAGCACGATGAGCTTCTGGGCCGGGGTGCCGCCGCCGAACAGCACCTGGACGACGTCGCCCGGGGCGATCGTGAAGCTGCCGTGGCCGATGCTGAAGACGGCTATTGCCAGGGCCGCGACGAGGCCGGCGGCGCCGACGGCCACGGCGCGCGGCGACACGGTGCCCGAGAAGGGGCCCGCCTGGACGACGCGCCGGCCGGCGGGCGCGACAGGCACGCCGGGCGTGACGGAGCCGGTGGGCGCGACAGGCACGCCGGGCGTGACGGAGCCGGCGGGCGCGACAGGCGCGCCGGGTGTGGCGGGTGCTTTGGTCACAGCTTGACGACCCCCTGTCGGCGGCGGACCAGGGCTATGAAGAAAGGGGCGCCTATGGCGGCCAGGACGATGCCGGTTTGGAGTTCGCCGGGGCTTACCACTACGCGGCCCAGGACGTCGGCCAGCAGCAGCAGCGTGGCGCCGGCCAGGGCTGAGCACGGGATCAGCCAGCGGTGGTCGGGTCCGGTGAAGGTGCGGGCCACGTGCGGGACTATCAAGCCCAGGAAGCCGATCGGGCCGCAGGCTGCTGTGGCGGCGCCGGCCAGTAGGACGATGGCTGTCACGCCAACGACTCGGGCTGCCGTCACTCGCTGGCCCAGGGCTCGGGCCACGTCCTCGCCCAAGCCCAGGGCGTTGAGGGCGGGGGCGTTCACGAAGGCCAGCAGCAGTCCGAGCAGGATGAACGGGAGCACCTGCACTGCCACGTCGGCGTCGCGGCCCGACAGGGAGCCGACCACCCAGAAGCGGAAGACGTTCAGGCTGGCGTCGTCCGACAGGAGCAGGGACTGGGTGAACGAGGCCAGCAGGGCGCTGATCGCCATGCCGGCCAAGGCCAGCGTCACGGGGGTGGGGCCGCCGCGGCGGCCCGAGGCGATGCCGAAGACGGCCACGCTGGCGGCCAGGGCGCCGGCGAACGCGAACCAGATGTAGCCGGTGAGCTGGGCGGCACCCCACTGGATGCCGATCACCACGGCGAAGGACGCGCCGGCCGAGATGCCGAGCAGGCCGGGGTCGGCCAGCGGGTTGCGCGTGTGGCCCTGGATCAGGGCGCCCGCCGCGCCCAGCGCCAAGCCGACCAGCACGCCCAGCACCGTGCGGGGCAGGCGCAGCTCGCGGACGATCGCCGTGGCCGGCGCCGTCGGGTCCGGGTCGGTGACCGCCTGCCACACCGCGGCGGGAGTGAGCCACTGTGCACCGATCGCCAAGCTCAACACCACCGCCACGGCCGCCGCCGCGAGCAGCGTGACCAGCACCCACACCCGGCGGGACGGACCGGCAAGCCGGACATCGACCGCCATCCGATCCCCCCAAAGGACGAGAACGCGCTGACAAGAGCGAACGTGCTGAAAGAACGAACGTGCTGACAAGAACGAGAACGCTGACAAGAACGAAAACGTGCTGACCAGAACGAGAACGTGCCAACAAACGATGCACAGTCTCGTGCAACCGGTCGATGGAAGGTTAGCCTTACCAAAACTCCGACCCTGCCTTGCCCCCACGAACCGACGTCGCTTAGCTTAGGCAAACCTAACTTGCGAACGTGAGGTCCGAAATGTCCATAGCCAGACGTGTCTTCGCGGCGGGAATCGCCGCCACCGCCGGGCTTGCCCTGCTCAGCGGGTGTGGAGGCAGTGACGCTGACGACGCCGCGGCGCCGGGCGCGTCGACGGCGGCCGCCGCCAGCTTTCCGGTCTCGCTGACCCACAAGCTGGGCACGGCCGAGATCAAGGCGGCTCCACAGCGGATCGTCGCGCTGTCCGATGCCGACCTCGACGCGCTGCTCATGCTCGGCGTGCAGCCGGTCGGCGTGGCCGAGTCGTCCGGGCCCGACGGCATCACCGAGTGGGCCAAGCCCCTGCTCACCTCCAAGCCCACCGTGCTCACGGCCGGCGACACCGGCTTCGACGTGGAGAAGATCGCGGCGCTGGCGCCCGACCTGATCCTGGCCGGCGGCGACTACTACATCGACGACGAGTACGCCAAGCTCAGCAAGCTCGCGCCGACCACCGCCTACGAGACCACCGGCGCCTTCGAGGACCCGTGGCAGACCACGCTCCAGCAGGTGGCCAAGGCGATCGGCCAGGACGCCAAGGCCGCCCCGATCATCACCGAGGTCGAGGGCAAGATCGCCAAGGCGAAGACCGATCACCCGGAGCTGGCGGGCAAGGAGTTCTCGCTCAGCCAGATGTGGGAGGCCGGCTCGATCGGCGTGCTGCGCTCCGACAAGGACGCCGGCGTCAAGATGCTCAACGACTTCGGCATGAAGCTGGCCCCGGCGGTGGCCGCGCTCAAGGGCGAGGACTTCGCCGTGCAGCTCAGCCTGGAGAAGGTCGGCGTGCTCGACGCCGACACCACGCTCATCTACTACGCCGAGCCGTCGCTGCAGCCCACTCTCGAGGGCAACACGCTCTTCAAGAACCTCGAGTCGGTCAAGCGCAAGTCGTACATCGCCCTGACCGGCCCGCAGTTCAGCTCGCTGCGCACCCCGACGCCGCTGTCGGTGCAGTACATCATCACCGACGTCCTGCCGACGATCGCCACCGCGGCCAAGGCGGCTTCCTGAGTGTCCACCCGTGAGGTGACGGCCGGTCTCGCCGCGGCCGTGGTCGCGGCGGGGCCACCTCCGGCGCCCGTCCTGGCGCCGCCCTGGTCGCATCGCCTGCTCTCCCCGGAGGGCACGGATCCCGGGCTCGTCAGCCGCTGGATGAACGAGCCGCACGTCGACCTCTTCTGGGAGCAGGCATGGTCGCCCGAGCGCTGGGCCGGCGCCATCGCCGAGCAACTCAAAGGCCACTTCTCCAGGCCCTACATCATTGAGTACGAGGGTGAGCCGCTCGCGTACGTCGAGATCTACCGGACTCCGCGGGACGTCGTCGGGCAGGTGTACGACGCCGACCCGTACGACCTCGGAATCCACCTGGCCATCGGCGACAGGACACGAACCGGGCGCGGGCTCGGGCGCGAGATGGTGCGCGCGATCACCAAGGGGCTCAACGAGAAGGATCCTCGTACGCGAAGGGTCCTGGCCGATCCTGACGAACGGCACGCGATGGCCCGGCGCATGTTCGCCGGCGCGGGTTTTCAGTTGATGGGTGTTCGAGATCTTGGACACAAGCGGGCTGCGCTGCACATCTGCGACTTATCAGCAGAAAGAGGGAGATGAATCCTTTACTCACGCGAAATGATCAGGTAAGCCTTACCTAACAAACCACCGAAGGAAGAGCGCTGATGACCGCATCCCTGAGCCTCGAACGTCTGCGCAGCGACGTCGCCGAGGTGCTCGCCGAGGAGCCCGGCACGTTCGCCGACGACGACAACCTCATCGACCGCGGCCTCGACTCGATCCGGCTCATGAGCCTGGCGACGCGGTGGCGTGAGGCCGGCTTCGCCGCCGGATACCTCGATCTGGCGCAGGAGCCCACCGTGAAGGCCTGGTACAACCTGGTGGAGGCGCAGCGATGAGCACGCTTGCCGAGAACGTCGACGTCGTCGTGGTGGGCGGTGGCCCCGGCGGATCGACCGTCTCCACCCTGCTCGCCCAGCGCGGCCACCGCGTGGTGCTGCTGGAGAAGGAGAAATTCCCCCGCTACCAGATCGGCGAGTCGCTGCTGCCGTCCACAGTGCACGGCATCGGCCGACTGCTGGGCGTCACCGAGGAGCTGGAGAAGGCCGCGTTCACGGTCAAGCGCGGCGGCAGCTTCCGGTGGGGCACCAACCCCGTGCCGTGGAACTTCCTGTTCGCGGTCGCCCCCGAGCTGTCCGGCCCGACCTCGTACGCCTATCAGGTCGAGCGCATGAAGTTCGACGACATCCTGCTGCGCAACGCCGCCGCCAAGGGCGTCGACGTGCGCGAGGAGAGCCAGGTGACCGAGGTCATCGCCGACGACGAGCGGGTACGCGGCATCCGGTACACCGACAGCGAAGGCGTGCCGCACGAGATCCGGGCGTCCTTTGTGGTCGATGCCTCCGGCAACCGCAGCCGGATCCATCAGAACGTGCGGGGCGAGCGGATCTACTCCGACTTCTTCAAGAACATCGCCATCTTCGGCTACTTCGAGGGCGGCCAGCGCCTGCCCGCCCCCGACTCCGGCAACATCCTGTGCGCCGCCTTCGACGAGGGCTGGATCTGGTACATCCCGCTGTCCGACACGCTCACCAGCGTCGGCGCCGTCATCTCGCGCGAGCACGCGGCCAAGCTGCAGGGCGACCAGGAGCAGTCGCTGCGCGGCTTCATCGACCGCTGCGAGATCGTCAAGGGCTTCCTGTCCGGCGCGACTCGGGTCACCGAGGGCACGTACGGCGAGATCCGCACCCGCAAGGACTACTCGTACACCAACAGCTCGTTCCACCGGCCCGGCATGGTGCTGGTCGGCGACGCGGCCTGCTTCATCGACCCGGTCTTCTCCACCGGCGTGCACCTGTCGACCTACGCGGGCCTGCTCGCCGCCCGGTCCATCAACAGCGTGCTGGCCGGCGACATCAGCGAGGACCGCGCCTTCGAGGAGTTCGAGGGCCGCTACCGCCGCGAGTACCGGGTGTTCTACGAGTTCCTGTCGGCCTTCTACGACATGCAGAGCAACGAGGACTCGTACTTCTGGAAGGCCCGTAAGGTCACCAACCTCGAGGCGACCGACCTCGAGGCGTTCGCGACGCTGGTCGGCGGCGTGCACTCCGGCGAGCAGGCCTTCACCAACGCCGGCGCGCTGGTCGAGGAGTTCCAGAAGTCGTCGGCCGGGCTGGCCGACGCGGTCGAGCGCACCGGCAGCATGCAGACCGAGTCCGGCGAGCGCATGCACCACCTGTTCGGCACCCCGGTGGTGCGCGAGGTGATGACCGAGATGAACAACATCCAGGTCCGCGGTGTGCGCGGCGCGGACGCGTTCGAGGCTCCCCTGCTCGAAGCGGGCCTCGTGCCCAGCCCGGACGGTCTGTCGTGGACGGAGGAGGCCAAGTGACGACGAATCCCTTCGAGGACGAGGACGGCCGCTACCTCGTGCTGGTGAACGACGAGAACCAGCACTCGCTCTGGCCGGTGTTCGCCGAGGTTCCGGCCGGCTGGCGGGTCGTGTTCGGCGAGGACAGCCGGGCCGCCTGCCTCGACTACGTCGAGAAGAACTGGACCGATCTGCGCCCGAAGAGCCTGATCGACCTCGACGCCGTCTAACCGTCGCCCTGTTTCGCGGACCGCCGCGCCGATCTGTCACCGGCGCGGCGGGCTCCGCCCTGCGCTCAGCACCACAAGGAGCCCCGACCGTGCCCGATCGACTCGAACTCTCCGCCGCCCAGGCGGGTGTCTGGTACGCACAGCACCTCGACCCCGGGCCGGCCTTCACCACGGCCGCCGCCGTCGACATCGACGGCGACATCGACCCCTCGCGCTTCGAGCGGGCCTTGCGGTGGGTGCTGGGCGAGGCCGAGGCGCTGCGCGCCCGATTCGTGGGTACGGCGGAGGAGCCGCGCCAGGAGATCGTGGCCGACCCGCAGTGGCGGCTTCAGGTGCTCGACCTGAGCGATGCCGAAGCCGACCGGTGGGTGCAGGCCGACCTCGCCACCCCCATCGACTTGGCGGAGGGTCCCGTCTTCGCGGAGGCGCTGATCCGGCGCGGGGCCGGGCGCTGGACGTGGTACCAGCGTTGCCACCACATCGTCATGGACGCCTACACGTCGGCGTTGGTGGCGCAGCGGGTGGCTGCCGTGTATTCCGCGCTGGCCAAGGGCGAGGAGCCTTCACACAATCCGTTCGGTTCGCTCGCCGACGTGGTGGCCGAGGACGTCGCCTACCGTGCGTCGCCCGGATATGACAAGGATCGCGAGTTCTGGCGTGAGCGGCTCGCCGGCGTCGAGGTTCCCGATCTGGCGTCAGGTCCGGCCCGGCCGGGTCCCGCCTTTCTGCGCCACCGCGTCGTGGTTCCGGCGGCGGCTGGGCTCGACGCGCTGGGGGCGACGAGGGTCGAGGCGATCCTGGCCGCCACCGCCCTGTACGTGCACCGGCTGACCGGCAGCGACGAGGTCGTGCTGGGACTGCCGATGATGGGCCGGCTCGGCTCGGTCGCGGCCCGCGTGCCGGTCACCGCGGTCAACGTTGTGCCGCTGCGGATCCCGGTCAGCCCCGCCCAGAGCATCGGCGACCTCGTGCGCCGGGTCGGCGACGAGGTGAAGGCGATCCGGCCGCATCAGCGCTACCGCGGTGAGGACATTCGCCGCGACCTGGGTCTGGTCGGCGGCGAGCGTCGGCTCGTCGGGCCGTGGGTGAACATCAAGCCGTTCGGCGCCTCGCTGAGCTTCGCGGGGATGCGGGGCACGCCGCGCTACATCGCGGCCGGGCCGGTCGACGACCTGTCGATCACCGTGGACGACCGGGGCGGCGACGTCCTCGAGGTCGTCTTCGACGGGAACCCGGCCCGCTATTCGCCGGAATCGCTGGAGGCGCACGCGGAGCGCTTCACGGCGCTGCTCACCATGCTCGCGGCAACGGATCCGGCCACTCCCACCGGCCGCATCGGGCTGGTGGACGCGCCGTCGATCGACGACACCGTTCACGCGCTGCCGTCCGAGGGCTTCGATTCCCTTTGGCGTGAGCAAATTGCCCGTACGCCGTCGGCCGTGGCCGTGACAACGCCGGGCGGCCCGGCGCTGACCTACGCCGAATTGAATGCGCGGGTCGAGGAGCTCGCGGCCCGCCTGGCCTTGCGAGGGGCCGCACCGGGCCGGATCGTCGCGATCCGCCTGCCGCGCACGGCCGAGCTGCTCGTCGCCCTGCTCGCGGTGCAGCGGACCGGAGCCGCCTATCTGCCGCTCGACCCGTCCTTCCCGCAGGAGCGGCTCGCGTGGATGCTGACCGACAGCGCCCCGGCCCTGCTGATCGACGGCGACGGCATCTCCGCGTTCGAAGCGCCCGGCTCCGTCAGCGAGGATGCGGCCTACGTCCTCTACACCTCGGGCTCGACCGGCCGGCCCAAGGGCGTGGTCGTCACCCGGCGCAACCTCGTCAACTTCCTGCTGTCGATGCGGTCGCTGATCCCGCTGACGGAACAGGACCGGCTCCTGGCCGTCACGACGGTCAGCTTCGACATTTCCGCGCTGGAGCTCTACCTGCCGCTGCTGAGCGGGGCGGCGGTCGTCATCGCGGCCAAGGAGTCGGTTCAGGACCCGGTCGTCCTGGCCGAACTGGTCGCCTCGACCGGCGCGACGGTCGTGCAGGCGACGCCGACGCTGTGGCGGGCGCTGACCGACGTGCCGGGTGGAACCTCGGCCGTGACCGGGTTGCGTGTGCTCGTCGGCGGCGAGGCCCTCCCGCCCGATCTGGCGACCGCCCTGCGCGAGACGGCGGCCTCGGTCACCAACCTCTACGGTCCCACCGAGACGACGATCTGGTCGACCGCCTCCCCGGTCGAGACGGACACGGTCACCGTCGGCCGTCCTGTCTGGAACACCCGCGCCTACGTGCTGGACGCGGCCCTGCGGCCCGTTCCGGACGGCTTCCCGGGCGAGCTCTACCTCGCCGGTGAGGGCGTGGCCCTCGGCTACCTCAACCGGCCCTCCCTCACGGCTTCGCGCTTCGTGGCCGATCCGTTCGTGCCGGGCCAGCGCATGTACCGCACCGGCGATCTCGCCCAGCGGCGGCCCGACGGTGACTTCGACGTGCTCGGGCGCGTGGACCACCAGGTGAAGCTGCGCGGCTTCCGGATCGAGCTCGGTGAGATCGAGGCCGCGCTCGCCGCCGCCGGCGGCGTGCGGCGGGCCGTCGCGCTGATCCGCGAGGACCGGCCGGGGGACCGGCGCCTCGTCGCGTACTTCGTCGGCAGCGCCTCGCCCGCCGATCTGCGCGGGCTGCTCGCCTCGTCGCTGCCGGACTACATGGTGCCGGCCGCCTTCGTGGCGCTGGACGAGCTGCCCACGACGCCGAACGGCAAGCTCGACCGCAACGCCCTGCCCGAACCCGACCTGGCCGGGGCCGGCGCCGAGGACGCGCTGCGCACTCCGCAGGAGGAACTGCTCGCCGGTGTCTTCGCGGAGGCGCTCGGGGTGGCCGCGGTCGGCCGCCGCGACGACTTCTTCGCGCTCGGCGGCCACTCGCTGCTCGCGGCGCGGGTCGCGGCCCGGATCCGCACCCTGTTCGGCGCCGACCTGTCGCTGCGCGACGTGTTCGACGCTCCGACGGTGGCCGCCCTGGCCGCGCGCGTCGACACCGCCCGCCCGGCGACCACCATCGCCCGCGGCACCGGCACCGAGATGTCGTCGGCCCAGCGCCGCCTCTGGTTCCTGTCCCGCCTGGACGGCCCCAACCCGACGTACAACCTGCCCCTGGCCCTTGATTTCGTTGGCGCCCTTGACATCGAGGCGCTGCGGGCCGCCCTGAACGACCTGGTCGACCGGCACGAGCCGCTGCGCACCGTCTTCGCCGATCGCGACGGCGAGCCGCACCCGGTCCTCTGGGACGCCGCGGTCGAGCTGCGGACGGGGACGTCGATCGCCGAGGCCGTCCGCGAGCCCTTCGACATCGCCGCCGAGACCCCGATCCGGGCCTATGTCGTCGAAAACACCCTTCTGCTCGTCGTGCATCACATCGCCGGCGACGAGTGGTCGCTCACGCCGCTGCTCGACGACCTGGCCACCGCCTACGCGGCCCGGCTCGTCGGCGAGGCGCCCGCGTGGGCGCCGCTGCCGGTCCGGTACGCGGACTACGCCGCCTGGCACAACGGGCTCGACCTCTCCCGCCAGGTGGACTACTGGCGTATGGCGCTGGCGGGCGCACCCGAATCGCTGCGCCTGCCCACCGACCGGCCCCGTCCGCCCCGCGCGGGCGAGGCCGGCGGCACGGTCACCTTCCCGATCGACCCGTCCGTGCGCGAGCTGGCCCGGCGCCACGGCGTCACGCTCTTCATGACGGTGCAGGCCGCGGTGGCCGCGCTGCTCCACCGGATGGGCGCGGGGGACGACATCCCGCTCGGCACGCCGGTCGCGGGCCGAGGCGACGACGCGCTCGAACGGCTCGTCGGATTCTTCGTCAACACCGTCGTTCTCCGTACGGACGTGAGCGGCGATCCCTCGTTCGCCGATCTGCTCCAGCGGGTCCGGGAGACCGATCTGGCCGCGCTGGCCCATCAGGATCTGCCCTTCGACCGGCTCGTGGAGGAGCTCAACCCGGCGCGGTCCCTGGCCCACCACCCGCTCTTCCAGGTGATGGTGTCGTACCAGGCGGCGCTGCCCGAGGTGGCCGGCTTTCCGGGCCTGACCGTGTCGCCGCGGCTCGTGGACACCGGCACGGCCAAGTTCGACCTCACCTTCGACGTCGCCGAACGGCCCGAGGGTCTCGTGGGCACCCTGGAATACCGGGCCGACCTGTTCGACCGGGAAACGGTGGTGGCGCTGGCGTCGCGGTTCACCCGGCTGCTGGCGGCGGTCACGGCCGCGCCGGGCCGGCCGATCGCCGACATCGATCTGCTGACCGAGGGGGAGCGCCAGGCGGTCACGTCCGATTGGCAGGGTGTACGCCGGGAGGTCGCCCCCCGCACCCTCGCCCAGCTCTTCGCGGCGCAGGTGACCGAACGGCCGGACGCCGTGGCCGTGGAGGACGACGACCGCACGCTGACCTATCGCGAGCTGAACGCCCGCGCCAACCGGCTGGCCCACCGGCTGATCGCCGGCGGCGCCGGCCCGGAGCGGGTGGTGGCCGTGCGCCTGCCCCGCTCGGCCGACCTGCTGGTGGCCCTGCTCGCCGTCACGAAGACCGGCGCCACCTATCTGCCGCTCGACGTGCACCACCCAGCCGATCGCATCGCCCACCAGCTCGCCGACGCCGCACCGGTTCTCACCGTCGACTCCGTCACCGGTGTGTCCGACGATGACTCCGACCCCGATGTGATCGTCGATCCGGCCACGGCGGCGTACATCATCCACACCTCGGGATCGACCGGCCGCCCGAAGGGTGTGGTCGTCCCGCACGCGGGCCTGGCCGCTCTGGTCGAGTCGGTGCGGACGGTCTTCGGTACGGGGCCGGGGACCCGTGCCGCCCAGTTCGTGTCGCCGACCGTGGACGTGGCCTTCAGCGAACTGGCCGCCTCGATCCTGTCCGGCGGCACGCTCGTCGTCGTCCCCGAACAGGCCCGGCTCGGCGCCGCCCTGGGCGAATTCATCACCGAGCGCCGCCTGACCCACGCCGACCTGCCGCCGGCGCTGCTGGCCGCGCTGCCCACCGGCGCCCTCCCGCCCGGAGTGACACTGACCGTCGGCGGCGAGGCCACGCCGGCCGACGAGGTGCGCCGCTGGCGGGCCGGTCGCAAGCTCATCAACGCCTACGGCCCGACCGAGGCCACCGTCACCGCCACCACGTGGGAGGCGGCGGACGGCCCCGTGCTCATCGGCCGCCCCGACCTCAACCGCACCGCCCACGTGCTCGACGCCCGCCTGCGCCCGGTGCCGCCCGGCGTCCCCGGCGAGCTCTACCTGGGCGGCGACGGCCTGGCCCGTGGCTATCTGGGCCGTTCCGCGCTGACCGCCGCGCGCTTCGTGGCAGATCCTTTTGGCGCGCCCGGCAGCCGCCTCTACCGCACTGGCGACCTGGTCCGGCGCACCGCCACCGGCGCGCTGGAGTTCCTGGGACGCACCGACGACCAGGTCCAGATCCGCGGCTTCCGCGTCGAGCCGGCCGAGGTCGAGGCCGTCCTGGCCGGGCATCCCGCCGTCGCTCAGGTAGCCGTGGTCCCGCGAGGCGGTCACCTGGTCGCGTATGCCGTCACCCGGGGCCCGGTCGTCGCCGAGGAACTGCGCGACCATGCCGCCGCGACGCTTCCGGGGCCGCTCGTGCCGGTGGTCGTGCTGCTCGATGCGCTGCCTGTCACGGCGAGCGGCAAGGTGGACAAGCAGGCGCTGCCCGAGGTGACCGTGGAAAGCTCGTCCGAGCCGCCCACGGGACCGGTGGAGAGCGCGCTGGCCGCCATCGTCGAACGGCTTCTGGGTTTGGGGGCCGGGGCGGTCGGCCGGCACGACGGGTTCTTCGCGCTCGGCGGGGACAGCATTCTCTCCATCCAGCTCGTGTCCCGGGCCCGGGCGGCGGGTCTGAGGATCGCGCCGCGCCAGGTGTTCGAGCACCAGAGCGTCGCCGAGCTGGCCCGCGTCGCCGAGGCGGTGGAGACGGTATCGGTCGCGGAGTCCGGTGCCGGAACCGTCCCCGAGACCCCGATCATCGCCTGGCTGCGCGAGCTGAACGCGCCGGTGGACCGCTACTCGCAGGCGCTGCTCGTCCGAACGCCCGGCGGTGTGGACGTCGCCGGCGTGGTGCGCACGGCTCTGGCGCCACACGACTTGCTGCGCGCCCGCCTCGTGCGCGGCGTGGGTCGTTGGGCGCTCGAGGTCCCGCAGGGGCCGCTCGAGGTGAGCGTCCGGGTCGTGGACGCGCGAGGGCGGGATCTGGCCGGGCTTGTCGCGGTCGAGCGGGAGAGGGCCGCTGACCGGTTGGATCCGGCGGGCGGTGTGATGGTGCAGGCCGTCTGGTTCGACCGGGGGGACGAGGCGGGACGGCTGCTGCTCGTCGCGCATCACCTTGTCGTGGACGGCGTCTCGTGGCGCATCCTCGCCGAAGACCTGGCCGCCGCGGCCCGCGGTGAGCGGGTTGCCGCGTCGGGCACCCCGTTCCGGGCCTGGGCGGCCGGCCTCAACGCCGCGGTCGCCGCCCGCGCGGCGGAGGTGGACCTGTGGCGGGCCACCCTCAGCGGGCCCGTGACCCGCCTCGGCGGGCGGCCGCTGGACCCGGTCCGCGACAACGCGGGAAGTCTGCGGCAGGTCACCGTCACGGTTGACGCGTCCATCACCACGCCGTTGCTGACCACGGTCCCGGAGACGTTCCGGGCCGGAGTTCAGGAGGTGCTGCTGGCCGGCCTCGCCCTCGCTCTTTCCCGGCGCACCGGCACGAGCGCCGAGCCCCTGATCGGCCTGGAGGGCCACGGCCGCGAGGAGCAGGTCGTCCCCGGCGCCGACCTGGTCCGCACGGTCGGCTGGTTCACCAGCGAATACCCCGTCCGGCTCCCGGCCGCGACCGGGGGACCGGCCGCCGTCGTGCGGGGCGTCAAGGAGCGCCTGCGCGCCGTCCCGGACGGCGGCGTCGGCTACGGCCTGCTCCGCTACCTCGGCGCCTTCCAGCCGGCGAACGAGCCCGAGGTGCTCTTCAACTACCTCGGGCGCTTCGGGAGCGCGGAGACGGCCGACTGGGCACCCGCGCCCGAGCTTCCCGCCGCTCACGCGGTGGCCGAGCCGGGCATGCCGGTGCGGCATCGCGTCGCGGTCAACGTGGTGGCCGTGGACACGCCGGACGGGCCGGTTCTGCGGGCCTCGTTCGACTATCCCGGCGGGGCCGTCGATGAGCAGGACGCACGGCGGCTGGCCGACGATTGGCTGGCCGCGCTCGTCGCGGTGCGGGCGGCGGCCTCCGAACCGGGGGCCGGGGCGCTCACTCCGGCCGACGTGCTCCTCACCGGAATCGGCGCCAAGGAGCTCGCCGAGCGGTGGCCCGGCGCGGTCGACGTGCTGCCGCTGTCGCCGCTGCAAGAGGGGCTCTACTACCTCGCCGGGCTCGACGACGAGACCGACGTCTACACCGTCCAGCAGGTCTTCACGCTCAGCGGGCCGGTCGACGCCGACCGTCTGCGGGACGCGGCGGCGAGGTTGCTCGACCGCTATCCGAACCTGCGCGGGGCCTTCGACCGCACCGAGGACGGCCGGCCCGTGCAGGTCGTCCCCGGTGCGGTCGAGGTGCCGTTCGAGGTGGTCGACGCGGGCGACCTCGACGCGCTGCTGCGCCACGAACGGGCGCGGCGCTTCGACCTGGCCGCGCCGCCGCTGCTGCGGTTCGTGCTGGCCCGGGCCGGCAAGAACGATCACCGGCTGATCCTCACCCAGCACCACCTGCTCATGGACGGCTGGTCGGGTCCCCTCGCGATGCGCGACCTGTTCGCTTTCTACGCGGGCACCGCCACGGAATCGCCGCGCCCCTACCGCGACTACCTGGCCTGGCTGGCCCGGCAGGACCCGGCCATCACCCGGGCCGCCTGGCAGGACGCGTTGCTGGGCCTGGAAGAGCCCACCCTGGTCGCCCCCGGCGCGCCGGCCATCGCCACCCTGCCCGAGGTTGCCGAAATCGTCCTGGACGAGACCGAGACGGCTTCTCTCTCCGCGGCGGCCCGGGCGCACGGGCTGACGCTCAACACCGTCGTGCAGGGCGCCTGGGCGCTGCTGCTGGCCGAGGTCACCGGGCGTACGGACGTCGTCTTCGGCGCCACCGTCTCCGGGCGGCCGGCCGCGCTGCCGGGTGTCGAGGACATGGTCGGCCTGTTCATCAACACCGTGCCGGTGCGCGTGCGGCTGCGGCCGGAGGAGAGCTGGCCCGAGCTGCTGCGCCGGGTGCAGGCCGAGCAGGCCGCACTCCTGGACCACCAGCACGCGAGCCTGGCCGAGATCCAGCGGCGGGCCGGGCTCGGCGATCTATTCGACACGCTGACCGTCTTCGAGAGCTACCCGACGGGCACGGCCGTGCCGGACGTGGGCGACCTCCGGATCGGCGGCGGCATCCCGGTCGACGCCACGCACTACCCGCTGAGCCTGGTCGTCGTGCCGCACAGCCGTCTCCGCCTGCGCCTGGAACACAGGCCCGACATCTACGACACGACCGCCGCCGAACGCCTGCTGAATCGATTCCGGGCGCTGCTCGACGCCTTCACGGCCGCGCCACAGACCACGATGGCGGCGCTGCCGGTCAGCGGACGGCAGGCCGCGACGACGCTCGACATCCCGCCGACCTCGCTGCTCGACGAGTTCGACGCCACCGTGCGCCAAACCCCCGGTGCCGTCGCGCTGCGTTTCGGTTCTGCTTCCTTGACGTACGCCGAATTGCAAGCGCGAGTGGAACGACTGGCTCGCGTGCTGGTGTCTCGCGGCGCCGGCCCGGAGAAGGTCGTGGCGGTGCTGTTGCCCCGCACCGAGGACGCTGTGGTGGCGTGGCTGGCCGCGCTGAAGTCGGGCGGCGTCTACCTGCCGATCGACGTGGACTACCCGCGCGAGCGCATCGACTATCTGCTGGAGGACGCGGCGCCGGCGGTCGTGGTGACGCCTTCAATGCTGGGCGAGGCCTCCGACGCCGCGCTGCCGGTCATCGATCCGTGCTCGGGTGCCTACCTCATCTACACCTCGGGATCGACCGGGCGGCCCAAGGGCGTCGTGGTCGAGCACGCCAGCCT
>NZ_OBDY01000057.1:12185-24003 GCF_900215205.1 Paractinoplanes atraurantiacus | reverse complement strand
GTTTCCGAGGGTTATCCCAAAGTCCAGGGCAGGTTACTCACGTGTTACTCACCCGTTCGCCGCTCGAGTACCCCGAAGGGCCTTTCCGCTCGACTTGCATGTGTTAAGCACGCCGCCAGCGTTCGTCCTGAGCCAGGATCAAACTCTCCAACAAAACTTGAAAACTTGTGGAAAAGCGTCCCGGCAACATAAGTGTTGCCAAAGGAATCTCCCACCAGCATAAAGCTGGCCGGGG
Source organism: Paractinoplanes atraurantiacus (assembly GCF_900215205.1). Lineage (GTDB taxonomy): Bacteria > Actinomycetota > Actinomycetes > Mycobacteriales > Micromonosporaceae > Actinoplanes > Actinoplanes atraurantiacus. Next base: position 23,768 of record NZ_OBDY01000057.1, on the reverse strand, counting down.
TATTACTTAATTGGCACTGGCTTATCAAGCACCCTGTTGAGTTCTCAAAGAACAACCGCTACCCGGTTAACCGCCCCGGGGCACTCGCTCAACTTTACTCTCGCTTTTCCGCTTCGTCAACTCCCGGAAATTTCCCGGTAATCGACCGAACAGATCGCTCAAGTCCCAAGAAATTAGCACGGGTATTCACCCGGCGAATTTCAGGGGTTCCTCCAGGACGGCCGCGCCGGGCCCCGTGAAGGTCCCGCTCGCTCGCCCGTCTCCCTGGCGGCTCGGAAAACATTACAGGCGTCTGAACCCGGATGCCAAATCGGCCCCCTGCGACACCGATCACAGGAGGCCGATCATGGAAAAACCTAAGGTCAGCCGTCGTACGCCACTCCAGCGAACGACTTCTTCCCCCGCCGCAGCACGAGGAACTTCCCGTGCAACAGCGAGGAGACCGCCGGCACGGCGTCGCCGTCGGTGATCCGCTCGTTGTTCACGTACGCACCACCCTCGTTGATCGTCCGCCGTGCCTCGTTGGCCGAAGCCACCAGGCCCGACTCCTTCAGCAACGTGGTGAAGGAGGGCAGCTCACCCCGGAACGTCAACATCCCCGCCTCGGAGAGCGCCGCCTCCAACGTCGACGGCGACAGCTCCTCCAGCGAGCCGCGCCCGAAGAGCGCCTGCGAAGCAGCGATGGCCTGCGAAGCCTCCTCCTCACCGTGCACCAGCGCGGTGATCTCGTGGGCGAGCGCCCGCTGGGCCAGCCGGGCCTGCGGCCTTTCCGCCGTCGCCTTTTCCAGCTCCTCGAGCTCCTCACGGCTCTTGAAGCTGAAGTAGCGCAGGTAGTTGTTGACGTCGCGGTCGTCCGAGTTGATCCAGAACTGGTAGAACGCGTACGGCGTGGTCATCTCGGGGTCGAGCCAGACCGCCCCGCCCTCGGTCTTTCCGAATTTGGTGCCGTCCGCTTTCAGCACCAGGGGCGTCACGAACGCGTGGACCGGGCCGGCGCCGCGACGCCGTACGAAATCGACTCCCGCCGTGATGTTTCCCCACTGATCGGAGCCGCCGAATTGCAGTGCGCAGTCATGGCGGACGTGCAGTTGGTAGAAATCGTTCGACTGGAGCAGCTGGTAGGCGAACTCGGTGAAGCTGATGCCGCTCTCGAGCCTGTTTTTCACGACGTCGCGGGCGAGCATCTTGTTGATGGGGAAATGCTTGCCGACGTCGCGCAGGAACTCGATGACCGAGGTCGGGCCGGTCCAGTCGAGGTTGTTGACCAGGGTCGCGGCGTTGTCACCCTCGTACGTCACGAAGGGTGAGAGCTGCGCGCGGATGCGCTCGACCCAGCCCTGCACGACCTCGGGCGGGTTGAGGCTGCGCTCGCTGGACTCGCGCGGGTCGCCGATCTGCCCGGTGGCCCCGCCGACGAGCAGCAGCGGCCGGTGACCGGCCTGCTGGAGCCGGCGGGCGGTCATGACCTGCATGAGGTGACCGACGTGCAGGGACGCCGCGGTCGGGTCGAAGCCCACATAGAACGTGATGGACCCACCGGTCAATGCGCCGGCCAGGGCGGCCGGGTCGGTCGAGTCCTGTATCAGTCCACGCCACGTCAGGTCGTCTACGAGAGTCACCTGGGCATTGTCCCCCACACGGCGGGCGCGATCACACTGGGTTTCCCCGGCGAAGCCGCACGGGTAGAACTCAAGGAATGAGTCGCCTGGGTAGCGGTGAGCCGCCGATCGAGATCTCCAAGAAGAAGGCTGTGGCCCGGTTGGAGGAGGCGCAGCAGCGCCTGTTACGCCTGCGCCTGATTCTGGGCGGTCAGATCGGCGAGAAGAAGATCGGCCCGCCGCTGACCTGCGTCTTCGAGGGCTGGGACGCGTCCGGCAAGGGTGGCGCGATCAAGCGGCTCGTCGCGCCGCTCGATCCCCGGTTCGTGCGGGTCTCGCAGTTCGCGGCGCCGACGTACGACGAGAAGCGCCATCATTTCCTCTGGCGTTTCTGGCCGAAGCTGCCGGGCTGGGGCGGCATGGCGGTCTTCGACCGGTCCTGGTACGGCCGGGTGCTGGTCGAGCGGGTCGAGGGTTTCGCCACCAAGGAGCAGTGGCAGCGGGCGTACAACGAGATCGTCGAGTTCGAGCGGACCCTCACGGCCGAGGGCATGATCATCGTCAAGTTCTGGATGCATGTGTCAGCCGATGAGCAGGCGCGGCGCTTCGAGGACCGGGCCGGCGATCCGCTGCGGCAGTGGAAACTGACCGACGAGGACTGGCGCAACCGGGAGAAACGGCCGGCGTACGAGACCGCGATCGCCGAGATGCTCGAGCGCTGCGACCCGACGTGGGCGCCTTGGCACGTCATCCAGGGCGACGACAAGCATTACGCCCGTTTCGCGGTGGTCGAGACGGTGTGCGACGCCATCGAGGCCGAGCTCACCAGGCGCGGCCACAAGTTCTGATCAAGACCGGACCGCATTTGCCGTACGCCGGTGAGCGCGGCCCGGTCGCGATCAGTCGGCCGGCTTGTAGTCGGGCAGGCCGAGCGCCGCGCGGATGCTCTGCTGCACCTCGTCGGCCGACGGGCTGGCGTCGATGTCGTGGACGAACTCCTTGCGGCGGAACAGCTCGAGGACCGGGCGGGTCTTCTCGTTGTAGTCGCGCAGGCGGGCGTCGAGGGCCTCGGGGGTGTCGTCCTCGCGGGTGATCAGCTCGTGGCCGCAGATGTCGCAGCGGCCCTCGACCTGGGGACGGTCGGCGATGAGGTTGTAGTCCATGCCGCAGTTGGGGCACAGCCGGCGGCTGAGCACCCGGCGGCGCACCTCGTCCTCGGCCAGCTCGAGGTGGATCACCCCGTCGATGTCGTAGCTCTCCATGAAGAACTCGGCCTGCCGGCCGTTGCGGGGGAAGCCGTCGATCACGAAGCCGTAGTTCCAGTCGTGCCCGTCCAGGCGCTCGCGGACGATCTTCTCGACCAGGTCGTCGCCGACCAGGTCGCCGGCGTTCATCGTGCGCCGCACCTGGGCGCCGATCTTGGTGTGGTTCTTGACGTGCCAGCGGAAGATGTCACCGACCGCGATGTGCACGAGGTCGAGGTCGTCGCAGAGCAGCTGCGACTGGGTGCCCTTGCCGCTGCCCTGCACTCCCATGATCACGTACTTGCGCATGTCAGCCCTCTCGGTCGGCGGCGCCGATTCGCAGCGGTCCCGGCGCGGGTCGGCCGGTCAACGTGGTCGGGTCAATGCTCCAGGCACTCGCGACCGCGAGCACGTCTTTTTCGCCGACCAGCACGGTGGTCCCCTCGGTCAGCTCGCCGGGCAGGCCGGCCTCGCGCTCGGCCGGGTCGGGCTCGCCGTGCCAGGACGTGACCTCGCCGGTCTGCCCCACATACCCGAAAGCGCGGATCAACTCACCCTCGGCGGCCCGCTGCCAGCGGTGCAGCTCGGTCACCCGGTGGGTGGCGAAGAACTGCACCTCGGTGCCGAGCTCGGCCGAGAGGCCGACGACGTCGACCGGTGTGCCGGGGCGGATCAGCCAGCGGCCGGCCACCAGCACCCACGAGGTGTCGCGGGCGCCGGGCAGCGGCGGTGTCACGGCGACCCGGTCGTCGGTCAGGTGGGCGAGATCGATGCCGTCGCGCCACGGCACCGAGCCCAGGTCGCGCAGGCCGAGCGCGCCGATGATCCGGCCCGGGTCACGGTCGGCGCCCGGCTCGCTGCGGACGGCCAGCCACGCCTGCTTGCCGCCGAATCCGACCATTACCTCGTTCTGCATGGCCTCAACGCTATCCGGCCCGCCTCAGCGCCATCCGTAGTCCTGGCGCAGCTTGGCGGCGACCCGGTCGAAACGGGTGCGGTCGAGCACGGCGCCCTCGCGGCGGATGCCGTCGTGGTCGACCTCGATCACCCGATCGAGGCGGATCCAGCTCGGGCGTTTCTCCTTGTCCCAGGTGCCGGCGCCCAGTCCCATCCAGTTGCGCTGGCCGTCGCGGTCGCTCTGGGAGGAGAGCATCAGGCCCAGCACGGTACGGCCGGAGCGCCCGACCACGAGCACCGGGCGGTCCTTGCCCTGGGCGGGGTCGTCCTCGTACGGCACCCAGGTCCACACGACCTCACCGGGGTCGGCGTCGCCGTCGGGCTGCGGCGCGTACTCGATGTGGCGGCCTCGCTCGTGGGTAGGCACGTGCCGCGCGGGTGTCCCCGGCCGGGCCGGCTGAGCCGGACGCGCCGTGGGGGCCGGGCGCGGGTGCGGCGCGGTGGGGTGGGGGCGCGGCGCGGGGCGCTGTTCGGGCGCCGGCGCCGTCCGGCCGGTGAGGCGGCGGAACAAATCCTTGAGAATCTTGGCCACGGCTGCACTCTAGGCTGCCGCTATGACACCGGATATCGAAGCCTGGCAGTCGTGGCACCCGTCGCTGGTCGCGTCTCGGCTGGCCGGGGTCGAAACGCCCTGGTACGTGGCCGGCGGCTGGGCGATCGACCTGCATCTCGGCGGGAAGCTGCGCGAGCACGAGGACACCGAGATCGCGGTGCCGGAGAGCCGGTTCGCCGAGATCGCCGGGCGCTTCCCCGAGCTGGCGTTCTTCGCGCCGGCCGGTCAGGGCGTGCTCGTGCCGGCCACCCCGGAGGCGCTGGCCGAGCACCACCAGACGTGGGCGATGGATCCGAGCGCCGACGTGTGGCGTCTGGACGTGTTCCGGGAGCCGCACGACGGGGACATCTGGATCTCGCGACGGCACGAGAGCCTGCGCCGCCCGTACGGCGAAATAATTCTTCGGACCCCGGACGGCATCCCCTACCTCAGCCCCGACGTGGTGTTGCTGTTCAAGGCCAAGCACGCGCGGGAGAAGGACCAGCAGGACTATCTCGCCGCCGCGCCGCATCTGACCGCCGCCGAGAGGGAGTGGCTGGACCGGGCGCTCGATCTCGTGCACCCGGGCCACGCCTGGCGCTCCCGCTAGCCGACGAAGTCCTGGGTCATCCAGGTGATGCCCTTGCTGTCGCGGACGATGCTCAGGCCGATGCGCTTGAAGCTGGTGCTGAGCAGGTTCTTGCGGTGGCCGTCGTTGGGCGGGGTCTCGGCCAGCATGCTGTCGGTGAGGCCGTTGGCCGCTTTCACCTTGGCCGAGTCGCTGGAGCCGCTCGATCCGAAGCCGATGTTCTCGCCGGCCGACGACCACTTGACGCCCTGCGCGCTGAAGCGCGTGCCGATGCCGCCCTCGCCCGAACACTGATGGGACAGGCCGCAGCCGTCGATCATCAGCTGGTTGTGGATCGCCGCGGCCTTGGAGAGGTCCTCGTCGAGGGTGAGCGCGGACAGGCCCTCCTTCTCACGGGCGGCGTTGATGTGGGCCAGCACCTGCTCGACGACCGAACCGCTGGTGGCCGGGGCGCTTGTCGTCTTCGGCGCGGCCTCGGCCGTCTTCTTCACCTTCGTCTTGGTGGGAGTCGGCTTGGGCTTGGCGCTCGGCGACTTCGAGGGGGAAGCCTTCGGGACCGGCTTCGACGTCGCCTTCGGAGCCGGCGAGGTGGTGGCCGGGGGCGGCGTGGTCGTTTCCGCGGTCGTGGGCGGCGCCAGGGGCTGCTCGGCGGCGCTGGGCACGGTGGTCTCGGCCTCGGCACCCCGGGTCAGGCCCACGAACGTGAAGCCCGAGCCGATCACGACGGAGGTGACTCCGGCCACCAGCGTGTAGCGGACGCGGGCAGCAGTATTCATCGAGGTTCACCTTCGGGAATGGGGGACGGCAACCCCACTATGGGGTCGTCCACCCGCGTCGTCCCGTCGGCTAATGAGCGCTTAAGGATCGGCTCACGGAGATCTAAAGGTCGAACTCCCCGTCGCGTACACCCGCGAGGAAAGCCACCCACTCGGAGTGCGTGAAGATCAGAGCCGCACCCTCGCGGTCCTTGGTGTCGCGGACCGCGACGATCCCCGGCAGGTTGACCGCGACCTCGACGCAGTCGCCACCGTTGCCGCCGCTGCGTGTGCTCTTGTGCCAGACGGCACCGGTCAGGTCAGTCATCGCTCTCCTTGATGATCGTCGCGATGAGATCGTCGGAGTCGGCCTGCCCCATAGCGACCGACTCCAGTTCCCCCCAGATCGATTCATATGTCTCTACTTCAGCGAGCTTATCCAGATAGAGCGCGCCGGTGAGGTTCTCGCAATAGATCGTTGTCGGCTCGGGCGAGGCGGTGCCGACGGCCGGGAACTCGAGGATGGTGAACTGCCCGGAGCTGGCCGCCTTGTGCGGGCCGGCGGCGAACGGTATGACCCGCACGCTGACGTTGGAGCGAGTCGAGACGTTCACCAGGTGGGCGAGTTGTCGCTGCATACCGAGGGTGTCGGGTACGGAACGGCGCAGCACGCCCTCGTCGATGAGCACCTCGAGGTGGGGCGCGCCGGGACGGGTACGGGTCAGCAGCGACTGGCGTTCCAGGCGCATCCCGACGGCGTTGCGGACGGCCGGCTCGTCGTCGCCGATCCATTTTCGGAAGATCCAGTCGGCGTACTCGGAGGTCTGGAGAAGGCCCGGAATCACGCTGGGTGCGAAGGATCGCAGGCGGCTCGCGGCCTGCTCCATGCCGACATAAAGCTCGAACCAGGCCGGAACGACATCGCCGTACGCATGCCACCAGCCCTTGGCCTTCGACTCGTGGGCGAGACCGATGAGCACCTCGGTCATCCGGGGCGTGGCCCGGTAGACGCCGCACATGGCGATGACGTCGTGCTTGCGGACGGCGACCTCGCCCTTCTCGATGCGGTACATGCGGGCCCGGGAGAACTCGAGCTCCTCGGCGGCGCCCATCAGGGACACACCGGCCTGTTCGCGGAGCTGTTTCAGCAGGCGACCGACCTGGCGTCTCGGAACGGTCGAACCCGTCTCGGTCATCGATCACTCGCTTTCGGTGTTCCGTTTGGGACAGTCCAACCGTCTCGAGCGAGACAGTGAGAATCCATTTGCGGGAATCTCGCCGGGAACCGTTGAGCAATCAGCGTAAGGCATCGAGACTGCTCTCTGTAAGAGATCGAACGCAGGGAGTAGCGTGACCGAACACGTAGGCTCGCGGCCGGCCTGGGAATGCGTGGTCTGTGGTCAGGCCTGGCCATGCGCGTCGGCCAAAGTGGAACTCTCCGAGGAATACCGAGGTCAACAGCCCGCGCTGGTGTTCTTTCTGGGGTCGTGCATGCTGTCGGCGATCGACGACTGCGCCGCCGGAGGATCCCCGGCCCCTTCTGACCTCTACGAGAGGTTCCTGGGGTGGGCCGCGGCATGATCCAATAAGGACCGTGACGGACAAGTTCGATACCGGAGTCCCCCACCCGGCGCGCCGCTACAACTACTGGCTCGGCGGCAAGGACAACTTCGCCGCCGACCGCGAGTCGGGCGACCTGCTCGCCAAGTCGTATCCGGCGGCCCGCATCGCGGCCCGGGCGAACAGGGCATTTCTGGGCCGGGCCGTACGGTACGTGGCCGCCGACGCCGGAGTGCGGCAGTTCCTGGACATCGGCACCGGCCTGCCCACGGCCGGCAACACGCACGAAGTCGCGCAGCGCGTCGCGCCCTCCTCCAAGATCGTGTACGTCGACAACGACCCGATGGTGATGGCCCACGCGCGGGCCCTGCTGACCAGCACACCCGACGGCGAGACCCGCTATCTCGAGGAGGACCTTCGCAACCCGGCGAAGATCCTCGAGCAGGCGGGGCAGGTGCTCGACTTCTCGCAGCCGGTCGGTCTGATCCTGGTCGCGGTGGTGCACTTCCTGCCGTCGCAGGAGGAGTCGGTGTCCCTGGTGCGTACGTTGCTCGACTCACTCGCGCCGGGTAGCCACCTGATCGCTTCGATGGCGACCACCGACCTGTTGACCCCCGCGCTGAAGGAGGCGTGGGACGAGTCGCTGCGGACCGGGCGGTCGGACGTCCACCCGCGCACCCAGGCGGAGTTCGCGGCGCATTTCCCGGACCTGACGCTCATCCCACCGGGGATCGCGCCGGTGGCCGACTGGCGGCCCGATCCGTCGGCCGACGAGCACCCGAGCCCGGTCGAGGCCTCTATCTTCGGAGCAGTAGGCCGGAAGAGCTGATCAGTCGCTGCGCGACCCGCCGGGCGGCGGCCGCGCGCTCGACCAGCTCGCAGGCCCGCCGCCGAGCCGCGCGAGACTTCTCCTTACTTGTCACCCCGGCCGCCCGGCGGCTGCCGCTGGGGCGCCGCTCGATGCCGTACCGGACCAGAAGCTCCCGGACCGACTCGGCGCTGACCCCGGTCCGCTCCGCGATGCGCGGGCAGGAAAGACCGTCGTGGACGTAGAGACGGGTCAGCGACTCGGGCGGGAGAACGCCGTGCAGCCGCGGGCGGGGGCCGGGGCGCCCGGGCGAGAGACGGTAGCGGGCCAGGCGGTACCGGACCTGGCGGTGGGTGGTGCCGGTGAGCGCGGCGACCTGGGCCACGGTGTAGCCGTCACGGAGCACCCAGTCGCGCAGCAGGGCCTCGGGCAACGGGTCGTCGGGGGCGCCGACGTGGAAGTAGCTGCGGTCGGGAACCAGGACCGACGCGGTGACCAGGCGCTCGCGAACCGCGTCGGGCGGAAGGCCGGAATCCCGGCCCGCCCGCCACAGGGCGACGAGTCGCTCCTGGGCGAGGAACACACCGTCGGCGGAGATCGCGTAACGGCTCAGCCAGGCATAGCCGGAGGCGCGGCTCAGGCCCAGCCGGGGACCGACCTCGGCGGCGGGCACGCCCTCGAGCACGACCCAGCGTTGCAGCAGGTCGGGGTCGGGGCGCATGCCCACATGATCCCGTGTGATTGGCTTGTCCGGTGACTGTTTCGTGGCTGGACCTGCCGGCGAGCGAGGTCGACGAGGCGGCCCGGCTGCTGCTGGGCTGGCAGCTGAGCGCCAACGGGGTGACCGTGCGGCTCACCGAGGTGGAGGCGTACAGCGGGCTCGGCGAGGACCCGGCCAGCCACGCCCACCGGGGGATGACGGCGCGCAACGAGGTGATGTTCGGCCCGGCCGGGATGCTGTACGTCTACCAGATCTACGGAATGCACTTCTGCGCCAACATCGTCTGCGGCGAGGAAGGCCGGGCGGCGGCGGTGCTGCTCCGGGCCGGTTCGGTGGTCTCGGGCCTCGACCTCGCCCGTTCTCGCCGGCGGGCGAGCCGGCGCGACAGCGACCTGGCGGCCGGCCCGGCCAAGCTGATGCAGGTGCTGGCCCTGGACCGCACGGCCAACGGCACCTCGGTGATCGACGGCACCGGCCCGTTGACGGTCTCTCCCCCGCTCGCGACCGACTTCTCCGTCTCGGCCGGACCGCGCGTCGGAGTCACGTCGGCCCACGACGTGCCCTGGCGCTTCTGGATTTCCGACGACCCCAGCGTGAGCGCCTACCGGCGGCACACACCCCGGAAAGTGTCGTAGGGGGCTGGTAAGCCTTCCGCATGACTTCTCCCCGGCCCCGCGTCGTGATCTCGGCACAGATGTCACTCGATGGGCGGATCACGCTGCGGCGTGACCATCTGCTGATGACGTCGCCGGAGGTGTGGGCGTCGTTGCGCCCGCCCAGCGCCGACGCGGTGGAGGCGGCCCGGTCGGCCCTTCACCAGCCGACGGCGATCCTGGAGGGCAGCGGGTCGCTGGTGCCGTCGACGGCCGAGCCGATGCCGGGGCCGCCGGCCGGGCCCTGCGACGACTTCGTCCTTCCGGCCGCCAAGTGGTTCACGGTCGTCGACCGGCGGGGGCGGGTGCGCTGGACGATGAAAGAGAACGACGGCTATCACCTGCTCGTTCTCGTCTCCCCGGCCACACCGGCGGCCTACCTGTCCTACCTGCGCGACGAGAAGATCTCGTATCTCGTCGCCGGGGACCTCCGCGAGGCCCTGGAGAAGATGAGGTCGCGGCTCGGGGTCTCCTGCGCCGTGTCGAACGCCGGCGGCGGGTTGAACGGGGCCTTGCTGCGGGCCGGGCTGGTCGACGAGGTGCAGGTGGTGATCTATCCGGCGCTGATCGGGGGCGCGGACACGCCGTCACTGATCGACGGGGAACCGCTGGCCCCGGGCGAGCTGCCGGCCTCGCTGCGGCTCCTGTCGACCCACGCCGAGACGGACGGCACGGTCTGGCTGAGCTACGAGGTCCTATAGGTGGGTGAGGATCTGCTTCACCGGGTGGCCGAGGAGGATCGCCAGCTCGGTCAGCTCGTCCTCGGTGAACCGGGCATCCTCGCGGGCCGGGTTGAGGACGGCGATCTCGAATCGGGCGAAACCGCACGGCCAGTCGAAGCCGAGAGTGTCGAGCCGCAGGTGGGCGTTGCAGCAGGGCACGACGATGCCGAGGTCGTCGAACTCGCCCTCCGACTCCTCGGCCAGCTCGGCCCACCACTCGAGCGGAATGTCGGCGCCGCAGCTGGGACAGGTGATCCGCGAGAGGTTCTCGCCGGCGTCGACAACAGTGATCCGGTCGTAGAACTCGGTGGTGATCTCCTGGCCGGTGGTGCCCGGGTCGGGAAAGACGCTGCGAACATAGTCCTCGGCGCTCTCGGCGGCCTCACCCTCCGGCTGCCAGGAAGGGTCGGTGGGGATCACGCTCGCGTAGGAATCGCTCATCTCGCGCCAGATCATACGACCGTTCCGGTGCCGGCGGACGTACCGGCGGAAACCGCCGCGCTTCGGGGGTACGGACGGCTAGCGTCCGGACTGATGGTTCCCCAGCGGTGGTTGATCGTGTGCAGCGCGATGTGCTCCGCCGGCCTGATGTGGTCGGCCGTGCTCATCGGCGCCCTGCTGGCCGGGGTACGGCTGCTGCCGACGCCGGCCGCGGTGGGCGTGGCGGCGGTCCTGGCCGTGCCCGGGGTGATCGCGGGCGTGATCGGCAACCGGTGGTACTACCGGACGACCCGCCCCCGCCGGGCCTGGAGCCTGACCGCGTGGGTGCCGCCGCATGTGCCGCACTGGGCGAGCATGCTGGCCGGGGTCATGTTCTTCGCCTTCTGGCTGACCGTGGTGCTGGCTTTCGCGGGCTTGAACGGCGACACCGAGATCCGCAACGGCCAGTACGTCCTGAACGACAACGGCCGCCTCACGGTCGTGAACGAGGCGAACTACGAACGCCAGCAGGACCTGGAACAGCAGATCTCCTTGGGCATCCTGGGCGCCCTCGCCGTGGGCGGCACCTTCATGACCGGCGCCGTCCTGACCCACAACGCGGCCCCCGTCCCCACGGAAACCCAGTCCGCCGGCCAACCCCTGGCCTGAGGGCCCACTGCTCACCGGGCCGCCATTCCCTCTTGTTCAGCCGCTTTCCTCTTCACCCGGCGCCTTCCTCCTCACTCCGGCCGCTCTCCGTGGCCCGCCACTCTCCCTGCCCGGCCACTCTCCCTGCCCGGCCACTCTTTCTCCTTGCCTAGCTGGCCGTCCGCGCCCAGCCGCGCTCCTTCTCACCCAGCCGGCCTCTTGCTCGTCCACTCGGCCTTCAACCCCTTTCCGCCTCGCCCTTCTCACCTTGCCGCCTCAGTGGCTTGGGTGCGCCGAGGCGAGGCAGGGACGCGACGCGGCCCGAGGCGGGGACGCGGGGCGGGGACGCGGCCCGGGGCGGGGACGCCGGGCGGGG
>NZ_OBDY01000057.1:0-12155 GCF_900215205.1 Paractinoplanes atraurantiacus | reverse complement strand
GACGCCGGGCGGGGCGGAGACGCCGGGCGGGGCGGAGACGCCGGGCGGGGCGGAGACGCCGGGCGAGGACGCCGGGCGGGGACGCCGGGCGGGGACGCCGGGCAGGACGAGGACGCCGGGCGGGGACGCCGGGCGGGACGGAGACGCCGGGCAGGGCGAGGACGCGACGCAGGGCGAGGACGCGACGCACGGCGCGGTGGGGCAGAGCGGGGCAGGGACGCGACGCAAGGCCCGGTAGAGACGCGACGCAGGGCGGGGCGGAGACACGACGCAGGGCGCGGACACCACGCGGGGACGCGGGGACACCACCCGGGGCGCAGCAGGGCGAGAAAGCACGACGCGAGGACGCGGGGAGGCAGCGCGAGCGGTGGGCGTATGTGGTGCCTCGCACTTGGGCTTGGCGGAGATATACAGCAAAGCTGTACAGTTGTGCTGTACCTGAGGAGGTCATCGATGAAGCTCACGAAGTACGACCACGCCTGTGTCACCCTCGCCAAGGGCGGGCGCACGATCCTGGTTGACCCGGGCACCTTTACCCCGGATGCGCCGCGGCTCATCACGGAGGCGGATGCGGTGCTCATCACGCATGAGCACTTCGACCACTTTGATGACGGCATTGTGCTGGCGGCCATGTGGAACCGGCCCGGTCTGCGCGTCTACGGCCCGGCGGCGGTCACCGCGAAACTCGCCGAGCAGACTCCGCCCGAGGCTGCCGGCGACCTGGGTGAGCGCCTGGTCACCGTGCGGCCGGGAGACAGCTTCGAGCTGGCCGGTTTCGCGATCACCGCCCACGGTGGCGAACATGCGCTGATCCACCGCGACATTCCGCAGGTCGACAACGTCGGCTACCTGGTCGACGGCTCCATCTACCACCCGGGCGACGCCTACTTTGTGCCCGGCGCCTCGGTGCCCACGCTGCTGCTGCCGACCAGCGGGCCCTGGACCAAGTTCGGCGAGGCCGCCGACTTCGTGCGAGCCGTCCGGCCCGACCGCGTCGTCCAGATCCACGAGCTGATGCTCAGCGATCTGGGCCAGAACTCCGCCGCCATGATCCTGGGCGAGAACGGCCTGACCGGCCTTCCCCTTCACCGCCTACCCGCTGGCGAAAGCCTCGACGCCTGATCCCCGCCTGGCCACTCTGCCGCACAACCCCGCCGCTTCGCCTCCGCGCCGCTGCCGATCGTCATGGTGGCGGGCGCAGCTTCGACCGGTCATCGAGGGCGGGCGATCGGTTGGCATTCGACACCTGACCGCCGGCCGAGCCATGCGGCGACGGCTGCTGGACTTACTGGCGGGGCTGGAGCTTGGCGAGGATCTCGGGGATTCGCCGGACGACCTCACGCTCTCCCTCGTCCAGGTCGTGCTGGATGGCCTCGGCGATGCCCGCAGCGCGATGCCGCCGCTCCCCGGCCAGGGCGGCCCGACCCTCGTCCGAGATCTCGACGACCACCTGGCGGCGGTCGGTCTCGTGCGGCTTCAAGGCGACGAAGCCCTGGTCGTGCAGCAAATGCACGGTGCGCGTCATCGACTGGTGCCGCACCTGCTCGCGGCGCGCCAGCTCGGCGATCGAGACCGCCCCGGCCCGGTCGAGGTGCCCGAGCACCGCGGCCTGCCCGGCAGGCATCCGATCCCCGGCTCGTGCGCGCCGGACGAAGTCGCCGATCGCCACCCGCAGCGCTTCCGCCAGCTCCACGTCGCTCACACCTCAAACCTACAGCAAGCCTGTAGACCAGCAGTCACTACAGAAAACCGCCGGGCTCACAGGCGTCGTGCTCGCCGTAGTAGATGACGGCGCCGGCCGTGTATCCGCCGCCGGGAGGGATGTCGTGACAGGGTTGGCACGAGATCACATCGCAGGGCGTGTCAGGTGCGGCTGGCGCCCGCTTCCGGGCCGGCCAAGCGCTGGGCCAGCCAGACCGGGATTACTGACAGGACAATCAAGGCCGCGGCTACCACGTTCACCACAGGGGCCTGGTTGGGGCGGAACAGATTGTTGAAAATCCAGATCGGCAGCGTTGTTATGCCTGGGCCGGCCGTGAAGGTGGTGACGATGATTTCGTCGAAGGAGAGGGCGAAAGCCAGCAAGCCGCCGGCCAGCAGGGCCGATCTCATCAGCGGGAAAGTGATGTAGCAGAAAGTCTGGAACGAGGAGGCGCCCAGATCCGACGACGCCTCCTCGAAATTGACGCCGCTGCGGCGCAGGCGGGCCAGGACGTTGTTGTAGACCGTGACCACGCAGAACGTGGCGTGGCCGACGATGACCGAGAACAAGCCCTTGCCCAAGCCGAGCGGGGCGATCACCGAGCGCCAGGCGCTGTCCAGCGCTATGCCCGTGACGATGCCGGGCAGGGCGATCGGCAGGACTATCAGCAATGACACGGTGTCGCGGCCGAAGAACTTGAAGCGCTGGACGGCGAAAGCCACCATCGTGCCCAGGATCAGGGCGATGGCGGTGGCGCCCAGACCCGCCTTGACCGAGGTCAGCAGGGCGTCCCGGGCGCCGGAGTTGTCCCAGGCGGCGGACCACCAGCGGGTCGTCCAGTCGTGCGGGGGCCAGGCGAAGGTGCGGTCGCCGTTGAAGGAGTTGACCAGCACCAGGAGCAGGGGAACGTAGATGAACGTCAGCCCCACGGCCATGAACGCGCGCAGCGCCCAGCGGGACCAGACGGACAGGGTCACAGTTCCTCCAGGGCGCCCGAGCGGCGGACCGCGACCAGGTAGATGACCATTACCAGAACGGGGATGGTGGCTATCGCCGCGGCGAAGGGGAGATTGTTGGCGGCGCCTATGTTGGCGTACACCAAATTGCCCAGAAGTTGGGTTTTGCCCCCGACGATCTGGACGGTGATGTAGTCGCCCAGGGACAGCGAAAAAGTGAAGATCGAGCCGGCGAAAAGGGACGGGACGATAAGCGGCAGCACCACTGTGCGAAATGTCCGACCCGGTCGCGCGCCCAGATCGCCAGAGGCTTCGAGCAACGAGGTGGGCATGCGTTCGAGGCCGGCATAAATAGGCAGGATCATGTACGGCAGCCACAGGTACGACAGCACGATGATGGTGGCCGTCAGCCCGTACCCCGGACCGTGCCCTAGAAAGAGCCAGTCGATCGGGCCGTCGTTGGCCAGCAGGACGCGCCAGGCGTACGCCTTGACCAGGTACGACGCCCACAGCGGGGTCAGGATGGCGATCACCAGCCAGTGCCGTGAGCGCGGCGAGGCGACCTTGGCCATGAAGAAGGCCATCGGCAGGGCCAGCACCGCGCAGATGACCGTGACCGAGGCGGCCACGCCCAGGCTGCGCAGCGCGACGTTGCGGTAGACCTCCTCGGTGACGATGGTCCGGAAGTTCGCCAAGGTGAACTCCCGGACCACCTCGCCGGTGAACCCGTTGACGGTCCAGAAGGCCGAGACCAGCAGCACGGCGAGCGCGCCGAGATAGGCGACGACCAGCCACAACAGGGGCGCCGAGAGCAGCGCGGCCAGGCGCAGCCGCGGATGCCGGTGAAAGACGGTCACGCTATCCCTTGATCGTCGTCCAGGCCTGGGTCCAGGCCGCGTAGTCCTTGCAGGTCACGTCCGTGCGGCCGTCCACGCACTGCGCGAGCGGGGTCGTCCAGTACCAGACCTGCTCGAAGTAGGCCTCGTCCTCGGCGTGGAAGGTCGCGCAGTGGTTCTTGTCGGCGGTCTCGGCGCAGGACAGCTTGTTGGCCGGCGCCTCACCGAACCACTCGGCCACCCCGGCGTTCGCCTTGGGCGAGATGATGTGGTTCATCCACAGGTAGCCGCAGTTCGGGTGCTTGGCCTTCGACGAGATCATCCAGGTGTCGGACCAGCCGGTCGCGCCCTCGGTGGGCAGGATCGCCTCGACCGGCGCCTTGTCGGCCTGGACGAGATTGGCGATGACCTGCCACGTCGTACCCAGAACCGAATCTCCGCTCTTGAATGCCTGCACCTCTTTGGTGTAATCGGACCAGTACTCGCCGATCAGCTTGTTCTGCTCGGTCAGCAGATCGGTCGCCGCTTTGAATTGCGTTTCATCCAGCGCGTACGGGTTCTTGATGCCCAGATCCGGCTTGGTCTTCATGAGATAGAGCGCGGCGTCGGCGATGTAGATCGGCGAGTCGTACGCCGTGATCTTTCCTTTGTACGGGGAATTCGCGTCGAAGACGGCGCCCCACGAGGTGGGAGCCGGCTTGACCGTGTCGGTGCGATACATGAGCAGATTGGCGCCGCGGCCGTGCGGAACGCCGTACGGCTGCCCGTCGACCGAGTTCCACTGCTTGTTCTTCAGGCCCTCGAAGACGTCTTTGTAATTACTGATCAGGTCAGTGTTGACCGGCGCCACGTCCCCGCCGTAGATCAGGCGCAGCGAGGCGTCGCCGGAGGCGGACACCACGTCGTACTCACCGGTCTTCATCAGCGCGACCATCTCGTCCGACGTCCCCGCGACCTTGGTGTTGACCTGGCAGCCGGTCTCCTTCTCGAAGCCCGACACCCAGTCGACCTTGGGGTCGGTCGAGCCGTCCTCGACATATCCGGCCCAGGCGACGACGTTGACCGTGCCCTCGCCCGCACCGAGCGCCGCCATCTTGTCGACCTTGGGGACGCTCAGGCCGCCGGGGCCGGAACCGCCTTCGTCGTCGGAGCTACCACATCCAGCGAGCGCGAGCGCTATCACGCCCACAGCCAGAAAAGTGACTTTATGCCGCATCAGCGTTCTCCTTCACCGAGATGACGTGCTCTTCGTGCCAGGTCAGCCGAACTCTCTTCCCCCGCATCTCGCCCAGCGCGGCCGTGCCGGTGCGCCGGTTCTGCTCCACGACGGTCATCCGCGCCCCCGCGTCCAGGTCCACGACGAACCTGGTCACCGGCCCGGCGTAGATCACCTCGGCCACGGTTCCGGGCACGCCGGCTTCGCCGTCGACTTCCAAGGTCAATTTCTCCGGCCGTACGGCGTAAGCACCGTCGCGCCCGAAGACCGAGCGCGCGGCTTCGCCGGTGAGCAGATTGGACGTTCCGACGAATCCCGCGACGAAGGGCGTTCCGGGCCGCTCGTAGACCTCCTCGGGCGTGCCGACCTGCGCCACCCGCCCGTCGTCGAAGACCGCGACCCGGTCGCTCATGGTCAGCGCCTCGTCCTGGTCGTGGGTGACGAAGACGAAGGTGATGCCGACGTCGCGCTGGATCTGCTTGAGCTCCACCTGCATCTGCTCGCGCAGCTTGAGGTCGAGCGCGCCGAGAGGCTCGTCGAGCAGCAGCACCTTGGGCCGGTTGACCAGGGCGCGGGCCAGCGCCACCCGCTGCCGCTGGCCGCCGGACATCTCGCGGGGCCGTCGCTGGCCGAAGCCGTCGAGGCGCACCGAGGCGAGCGCTTCCTCGGCCCGCTCCCGGCGCTGCCGGCGGGGCACCTTGCGGACCTTGAGGCCGTACTCGACGTTCTCGATCACGCTCAGGTGCGGGAAGAGCGCGTAGTCCTGGAAAACGGTGTTGACGTCGCGCTCGAAAGGGGCGAGCCGGGTGACGTCGCGGCCGCTGAGCTCGACCCGGCCGGCGGTCGGCAGCTCGAAGCCGGCGATCATCCGGAGCACAGTGGTCTTGCCGGAACCGGACGGGCCCAGCATCGAGAAGAACTCGCCGTCGGCGATCTCCAGGTCGATGCCGGCCACCGCCTCGACGGCGCCGAACGACTTCTTCAGACCGATCAGCTTGATCGCCGCGTCACTCATGCCGAGCCTCCTTCACGCGCCTTGCCGTCGATGGGCCGGTCACGGGGTCACCACCACCGTCTTGAGATCGGTCAGGGCCGCCATGGGAACCGGCAGCGGGAACGTGGGCACCTCATTGACCAGGACGCCGGCGAAGCGCAGCTCGCGGGCCGCGCGCAGGGCGGCGCCGAGGTCAGAAGTGAAGATCGCGGCCTGGCTCCCCGGACCGTTTTCGTTGGCTTCGTTGGCCAGACGAATGGCTTCCGTTAGCCGAGCGAACGGTTTGACCGCGACAGCGGGGATCGCGTCGGTCGCTTCGTCGAGCGGATCGCCCGTTCTTCGTGCCGCGATCGTGTCCTGGAGCTCGGCGACCAGCCGGTCGTGGAGCGACTGGTCGACATAGAGCGAAATATCGCCCTGAAGGGCATCGATCACGCGGCCGGGATCGGCATCGGCGCCGACGATCACGGGAACGGGTCCCTCGAAGGAGAGGAGCAGGCGCTTACCCGCGGCGGCCTGCCTGACGCGAGGGCCTTCTCCGGCGGCGCCGCCGAACAACAGAACGGCCGGCGCGGGGTGCAGAACCAGAGGCGTCTCCGCGGCCGGGCCGGTGACCACCGAGATCCAGTCGTCGGGCAGCCCGGCCTCGACCAGCAGCTCGGCCAGCCGGATCGCCGAGACCGGCGTCCGGTCCGACGGCTTGAGCACCACCGGGCAGCCGGCCGCGATCGCCGGCCCGAGCACATGCGCCACCAACGGAAACCGCGCCGGCGAAACCACGGCGACCACACCGGCCGGCCGCCGAAGCGTGAACCCGAGCCGCTCCCCCGAGCCACCACCCGGGTGGTTCGGCGGCGGAGTGACGAGTTCGCTCGAGGGGATGAGGTCGCCGGTCAGGTGGCGGGACTCGGCGGCGGCGTGGCGCAGCGTCGCGGCGGCTCGGGTGGCCTCGGCTCGGGCGGTGCGGATCGGGTGGGCGGACTCGCGGGCGATCGTGACCGCGAACTCCTCGGCGCGCTCGGCCAGCAGGTCGGCCGTTCGCTCCAGGACCTCGGCCCGGCGATGCTGGGGGAAGTCGTCGCGGGACAGGGCCGCCCCGGCGGCCGCCACCGCCGAGGCGACGTGATCGGGGCCGAGCGCCGGTACCCGGGCCACGGGGGAGCCGTCGTACGGGCTCAGCACCTCGATCCACTCGGGGGCGGTCGCCGGGCGGCCGCCGATCCGGGGCGTCACCTGCATCAACGCGGCGCCCCCTCCCGAAGTGTGTTGCAGGACACCGTAGAGCCGCGCGCTGATGCCGGTAAATGGATGAAGGAACAGTCCTTACGCGGAGCCGTTGTGCGCCCGTACAGTCCCGCCATGACGCTGCGTCTGTCCGACGTGCTCGCCGACCCCGACCTGAGCCTGCGGCTGGCCGACGGCGACCCGGCCGCGCTCCACCAAGCGGTGCGGTGGTGCGCGGTGACCGAACTGGCCGACCCGCGGCCGTTCCTCGGCGGCGGCGAGCTGGTGCTGACCACCGGGCTCAGCCAGCTCGACGAGGCGGCCCAGCGGCAGTTCGTGGAGCGGGTGGCTCAGGGGCGGGCGGTCGGGCTCGGCTTCGGGATCGGTTTGACCCACGAACGGATTCCGGAAGGGACACTCACCGAAGCGCGCGAGCATCGGCTGCCGGTGCTGGAGATCCCGTACGAGACGCCGTTCATCGCCGTTGATCGTTTTGTGGCCGACCGGATCCTGGAGGAACAGTACGGCCGGTTCGCCGACCTGCTCGACGAGCACGACACGCTGGCCAAGGCGTTGCTGTCGGGGCGCGGGCTGGGCGCGCTCATCGACTCG
Source organism: Paractinoplanes atraurantiacus (assembly GCF_900215205.1). Lineage (GTDB taxonomy): Bacteria > Actinomycetota > Actinomycetes > Mycobacteriales > Micromonosporaceae > Actinoplanes > Actinoplanes atraurantiacus. Next base: position 4,615 of record NZ_OBDY01000057.1, on the reverse strand, counting down.
CTGCACCAGATATTGGGCGCCCCGGCGATGGTCCTCGACCTGTACGGGCGGGTGCTGGCGACGGCGCCGGCCAGCGCGTCCTGGCCGGTCGAGCAGATTCTGTCCACGGCGCGGGGGCGGGCCGGCGGCGACCCGCCGATGGCGGTGCCGGTGAGTGTGGAGGACGCCGTGGTCGCGTACCTCTGCTGCCGTCGCCCTCGCCGTTCGGCCGACGTCCTGCCGTACGCCGTCTCGCTGGTCGGTCTGGAACTGGCCCGCCGTCAGGCGGAGCTGGCCGGCAAGCGGCGGCTGGCCGGGCAGGTCCTGGAAGATCTGGTGCGCGGGACGATCGGGGCGCCCGAGGCCGAGCGGCGGCTGACACCGTTCGGCATCCGGGCCGGCGAGGAGCACGCGCTGCTGGTGGCCACGGTGGACACCGGCGGCGACATGCGGCGCAAGCTGGTGAGCAGCCCGCCGCTGGCCGGGGCGACCACGGCGGTCCTCGACGACTGCCTGTTGGCCGTGCTCGAGCCCGGCCAATCCGCCCGTGAGGCGGCACTGCTGCTCAGCGCCCACCTGTCCCGCCACGGCGACGAGGTGCGGGTCGGCATCGGCGGCTGGTACGCGGGCATGACGGGCCTGAGGTGGAGCTACTACGAGGCGCACGAGGCGATGACCCGGGGCCCCGGCATCAACGAGCGCCAGCAGATGAGCCTCTCGGGCCTGCTGCTGGCCAGCGAGGACGTGCCGCTGCGCGACCTGGCCCGCGACGTGCTGCGCCCACTACGCGAGTTCGACGCCGCCCACAACGGCTCCCTGGTGGCGACGCTGCAGGCCTACTTGGACGCGGACGGCTCGGTGGCCGTGGTGGCCGACCGCCTGATCGTCCACCGCAACACGGTCCGCTATCGGGTGGATCAGATAGAGCGCTTGACCGGGCGCTGCTTGACCACCACAGCCGACCGCGTGCAGTTCTGGCTGGCGCTGGCCGCGTCCAACCTGGGCGGCTCAGCCGGCTGAGATCCTGACCGAGTTTTGAGCGACGATGCGTATGAGGAAGCCGGCGAAGTGTCGATCGCCCAAGTCTTCGTTCCATTTCTCAGCCGCGACGACGGATGTCACGAACCCGGATCCGGCAACCGGCTCGGGCTCGAAGCGGCAATGCAACGTGGCGATCGAGGTCACGAGGCCCTCGGCCAGCGGAGCGCTTGAATCACCGTGATGGTCCTCGATCGCATCGACGGTCGCGGCGACCCCATCGTGAAGTACGGTGTCGAGCCACGCCAACTCGGCGGAATGGGGTGGCCGCAGCCGCCACGTTACCTCGTCACCTTCCCGGAAAGGCGTACCGCAACACTCCATCTGCCAGCCGGCCATCCACACGTCGAGCTTCACCACCCAAGCCTGCCAAACGCCGCCATCGACTACGGCGCAGCCGCGAGCTTCCGGACCGCGGCATCCGTCAGCCAGGCTGAATGTGTGGGATGGGCGTACCGAGTTCCCAGAACCGGCTGATCGCTTCCCAATACTTCGCCGACAGTGGGCGGAGCCAAGGGCGGAACGCCTCCGGATCAACGCCTCGCGAGGTGACGGTATGCATCTGCATGCCTTCTAGATGGCCGATCACCCCCAGCTGGGAGACGTACGGGTCGCCATGAACGATCAGATGCTCGATAAAGTCGAAGGCGGCGTCGAACTCACTCGCGTCGCCGGCGGCGAGGCGGTCGGCGAGGTGGCCAGCCACCCATGCCGCGTCCAGGTAGCCAAGGCGACCACCGGGAGACTCCGGGTCAGCGTTGTCGTCAGCAACTCCTGCCCACTCCTGTCGAGAGTGACGGAAGCGCAGCGAGCAACAGAGCAGGAACCTGTTCGGCGGTGACGTGTACTCCCGTGGATCCCACGCCCGCCAGCCGAGATAAGGCGCCCTCCGCTTCTGATCGGATATCCGCTCATCGGCGCGAGGCGTCCGTCAGCCGGCCCTCAGCGAATACCTCGCGCCGATGGTCACCAGTCCAGGCCCACTTGCCATTCGCTGCGAGGTATGACCGCAAGCCGTTCGCCGGGTGCAGGGGAACGACCCAAGACGTCCTCGACAGCTTGGGCCCGTACCCGGCGAGCCGGCAGGCCCGGACGTCGGGGGACTTCGCCGACCAGCGATCACGTTCCTCCGGCAACTTCACGGAACACGACATACATCGGCCGCGACTTCGCGGCGCCATCCGCCTCGGCCATACCCCGATTGTCGTCGACAACGGCAGAGACGAGGACGGTCCGCCGCGCGCGATACGCGGCATGAGAATTCGGACCTGTTTGATGGCCGGCGCGAATGTGGCACGTTTTCTCTCTTACCGCTCCGGCTGGGCTCGCGGGAGAATAACTCATGCGCCGGATACGGGGTCAGATTCAGTTGTTCAGCCAGACGCAGATATCTCCATGGCGTGATCCCACCCGGCGCCGTAGCTACTCCGCCGGCGAGGAAGAATTCCGCCGCGATCATCACGAGCGCCGGCAATACGGATTGATACAACGACACACCAGAAAATGGCGCAGCCTGCACGGCGATGCCCCGATGCCGCCCTTGGCCCCACCTCGCCCCTACAGGCCACGTCAGCGCCGCTCGCCCGCCCCGCACTGCCCGGCCACCGTCAGCCCGGCCAGCGTCAGCCCGATCGACTCCGCCACCCCAAGCCCGGTCGGCCCTGATCCGGCCAGCGCAGGCCCGGCCGGCGCACGCTCGGGCGGCACCGGCTCGGGCGGCGCAGGCTCGGGCGGCGCAGGCTCGGGCGGCGCAGGCTCGACCAGCACGGGCTCGGACCCCGCAGGTCCGGGCGGCCCAGCAGGTCCGGACGGCCCAGCAGGTCCGGGCGGCCCAGCAGGTCCGGACGTGCCCGCCGATGCCCTTCGAGACCCCGGCGCAACAGCCAAGGCCACCCCCACCGAGCCGGCATCCGGATCATCCGGGCGGACCTCAACCACACACCCGCCGGCACCCCACGCCATGCCACACACCCATCCCCGCCGGGACACCACAACCCGATCCAGCCACCCCAACCGCAACCACCGGGCGAAACACAAACAGGTTTCCGCTCTCCTCCCGCGGCCATTCCCACGACGCAACGGAAAGCATTCCGCAGAAGGCAGCCAAGAAACAGACTGACGCGAATGTCGAATCCACGGGTCTACCTGACCGCGTGGCGCCGTTCCGCACTGATTGCAGCAATCATCTCGGCTACTTATTTACTGGTGGCACGACCGCTGCCCGGCCAGGCATGGTCGAGGTGACCGGCAGAGTCACTCTCATTTCGGCTGTCCACCCGCAGGTTGGGTGTGGCTCAGATTTGGCATGTGCCCTGCCGGTCACCGCGGCGCGGAGTGGCTCCAGAGGGGTATGCCCAGCTCAAAGTAGCGCTGCCCTCCCGCCGGCACCAGGTCGGAGCAGGGAGGGACGAGACAGATGCCCAATGTCGTCATCGGAGTGGACCCGCACAAACGATCAGCCACCATCGAGGTCATCGACCAGCACGAACGAGTGCTCGGCCAGGGCCGGTTCGGCACCGATCACGACGGCTACAAGGCGATGCTCGCCGCCGGCCGCAAACATGGCGAACGGATCTGGGCGGTGGAGGGTTGCAACGGCATCGGCCGGCACGTTGCCCAGCGCCTGGTCGCGGACGGCGAGACGGTTGTCGACGTGCCGACGAAGCTGTCGGCGCGAGCGCGGGTGTTCGCCACCGGTCAAGGTCGTAAGACCGACCCGGTCGACGCGCACAGCGTCGCCGTGGCCGCGCTGCGCACATGCGGCCTGCGCCAGGTCCAAGCCGATGACACCACGGTGGCGTTGCGGCTGCTGGTCGACCGCCGTGACCAGCTCGGCCGGACCCGCACCGAGGTCGTGTCCCGGCTGCATCACCTGCTGGTCGAGCTCATCCCGGGCGGGGCGAAGAAGTTCCTGTCCGCCCAGCAGGCGCGCGTCCTGCTCAACACCGTCCGCCCGCGGGATCTTGTCGGCAAGACCCGCCGCTGGCTGGCATCCGAGCTGATCCACGAGCTCGTCACCATCGACAAGAAGATCAAGGTTGCCAACGCCGAGCTGACCGATCTGGTCGCCTCCACCGGCAGCACCCTGCAAGAACTCACTGGGATCGGCCCGTCCGGCGCCGCCCGCCTAATTGGCGACATCGGTGACATCGCCCGGTTCGCCAGCCGCGGCCACTTCGCCTCCTGGAATGGCACCGCACCACTGGACGCGTCCTCCGGCGACCAGAACCGGCACCGGCTCTCTCGAGCCGGCAACCGGCGCATCAACCGCGCCCTGCACATCATGGCCGTCGTCCAACTCCGCCGTGACACCGAAGGTCGCCGCTACTACCGGCGCAAACTCGCCGACGGCAAGACCCCGATGGAAGCGATGCGAGCGTTGAAACGCCGTCTGTCCGACATCGTTTACAAGCGGATGGTCGCCGATGCCAGGCGGCTGGAGACGGGCCCGGGAGGACACGTGGGGACGACTCTGCGATCCAGCGCGGCCGACCTCAACCCCATGATCGACACTTCGGAGAAGTCACTTCCCGGACCCGCCGAAACCCACCATAAAGCAGACCTCACAGCCGCCTCTTGACACAGAGGGGTGCCAGAT
>NZ_OBDY01000058.1 GCF_900215205.1 Paractinoplanes atraurantiacus | reverse complement strand
TCTCGTCCGGGCCGGCCCCGGACCAGCCCAGCCCGTCGATCAACTGCCGCAGCACTTCCTCGTAACCATGCTCACGCCACAACCACATCGCCAGGGTGAAATACACCGTCAACCGGGCCGGCAACGACCGTTTCCGCAGCTCACGAGCCTTCGCCTGGTCGATGACCGCATCCACCAACTCCGGCGGGAACGTCTTAGTCAACACCCCGATAGCCACCCGGTCAGGCAACCTGTCCCGCGCCGCCTTGACCACCCTCGTCGCCCCAGCCACGACCAGAGATCATAGACAACATTGGACTAAAGAAGCGCCATTGCGTTTAAGTCCCCACCGGCGCCGCTCCGCACAATCGCGCCGGAACTCCACCATTTCCGGCGCATGACTGGGCACCCCTGACCAATCCCGCCAAGAAGCAATTTGCGACCTAGAAAAGAATCCCATCTGCGCCATTAATCATTATCCCGCACCCCGGAGATCGAGAGCAAAGAGTAGATCATGCCAATCGCAAAAGAGCAGCATCCAGTTGATTAAGCGCGATAACGCATTTCGGCAGTGACGATATTCGAAGTGCGCGTCGTGGAGTGCGGCTGTGAGGATCATCGGGATGATGGGGCTGTGCCGAAGCGGTTTTCACCGGCCGGTCAGCATGGCGAAGCCGCGTTCGCCCTGCCGGTGCGGGAGCCGATTCACGGCGGGGTGGGCGACGGCGAGGGGTCTGCCGTCGGTGGGCCGCCGGGTCGGAGTCGTGATGCGGTGACCTGCGCCGTCGTAGCCGGCGTCGGCGCGCGCGGGCAGGAGTTCAATGCCGGCGTCGAAGTCGCGGCGCCGAGCCGGGCGGTGTCCTCGGCCTTGCGGAACCAGATCAGAATCGTCAGCGCCTGGTAGTTGCAGGCCATCAGGGCTCGTGTCCGGCGGCGCGTCCCGAGCCGAGCGGCGGGTCGTTGCCGGCGCTTCAGGGGAAGTCGGGCCTGGGGATCGCAGCGCGGCGTCAGCCGGGCAGGGTGTGGTTGGTTGGTTACGGTGGGGTGGTCACGCAGGATCAGGGTCGGGCGGCTCGGGTTGAGGATGTGCATGCGCTGGCGCTGGGGATGCCGCATGTGACCGTGGAGCACGGGAGCGGTGACAACCCGGTCTACCAGGTGGGGCGGAAGTCGTTTGTCTTCTTCAGGAATCCGCGGCCGGACGCCTTCGATCCGGAGACCGGGGAGCGCTATGCGGACGTCATCGTCTTCTGGGTCGAGTCGGAGGCGGACAAGCAGGCCCTCGTTCAGGACGAGGCGTCGCCCTTCTTCACCACCTCGCACTTCGACGGGCATCCGTCGGTGCTGGTGCGGGCCGGCCGGATCGGTGAACTGACCGTCAGGGAAGTGGCCGAGCTGGTGCAGGACGCATGGCTGTCGCGGGCCTCGGCTCGGCGGGCGGCGGCCTGGCTGAGCGCGCACCCGCCGCGCGCCGGCTCTTGATATCGTCTGGTGTCCACCATGGACGGATGAAGGGCACCCGATGGACGAAACGCAGGCCCGCGCCGCCAACCTCGACACGAGCGTGGCGCATCCCGCGAGGCGGTACAACTACTGGCTCGGTGGCAAGGACAACTTCGCGGCCGACCGGGAGTCGGGGGACCTGCTGGAGAAGGCGGTGCCGACGATCCGGGTTCTCGCCGTCGAAAACCGGAAGTTCCTGCAACGGGCGGTGCGGTTCCTGGCCGGTGAGGCCGGGATCGACCAGTTCCTCGACATCGGGACGGGGCTGCCCACCGCTGACAACACCCACGAGGTGGCGCAGCGGCTCAACCCGGCCAGCCGGGTCGTGTACGTCGACAACGACCCGATGGTGATGGCCCACGCGAGGGCGCTGCTGACCAGCACGCCCGAGGGGCGGTCGGCCTACATCGAGGAAGACCTGCGCAACCCGGAGCGGATCCTGGGCAACCCGGCGGTGGCCGGCACGCTCGATCTGAACCGGCCGGTGGGGCTCATGCTGATCGCTGTCCTGCACTTCGTCGAGGACTACGACGAGGCCCGCAGCGTCGTGCGGCGCCTGGTCGACGCGTTGCCGTCGGGCAGCTACGTGGCCGCCACCAACATCACGTACGACTTCCTCACTCCGGAGGAGCTGGCGGCCGCGGCCGCCATGTTCGGGGATCGCAAGCCGGACGCGTTCGCCCGTACGCGCAAGGAGTTCGAAGGCTTTTTCGACGGGCTGCGATGGGTCGAGCCCGGCGTTTCCGCGGTGAGCGAGTGGCGGTCCGATCTGCCCCCGGATGAGCGGGTCAGCCCACGGGCGGCCGGAATGTACGCTGCCGTGGCGGTCAAACCGTAGGCATACTGCAAGGCATGGCTGATCCGCTGGATGATCCCGGTCTCGCCGCCTCGCTCGACCGGGTCCGGGCCGCGGCCGGCGACTACCTCGCGTCGCTCGGCGGGCGGCCCGTGCAGGACGTGGCCGCCCTGAAGATGCTCGAGGAGCTCGACGGCGTGCTGCCCGACACCGGGCCGGGCGCCGAGGCCGTCATCGAGCGGCTGCTGCGCATCGGCACGGCGACCGCGACCGCCTCGTCGGGGCCGCGCTTCTTCCACTTCGTCACCGGGGGCGTGACGCCGGCGGCGCTGGCCGCCGACTGGACCGCCTCGCTGCTCGACCAAAACTCGTTCTCCAGGGTGTCGTCGCCGTTCGCGCATGAGGTCGAGACGGTCGCCATCGCCTGGCTGCGCGACCTGTTCAACCTGCCCGCCTCGTGGGGTGGTGCCCTGGTCGCCAGCGCCACCTTCGCCAACTTCACGTCGCTGTCCTGCGCCACCCACTGGTGGGCCGGCAAGCACGGGGTCGACGTGGCCCGCGACGGGCTGACCGGGCTGCCGCGGATGCCCGTGCTCTCGGGCGGCTACGTGCACGCGAGCGCCCGCAAGGCGCTGCAGATGCTCGGGCATGGGCGGGATTCGGTCGAGGTCTACGCGGCGGACGCGGTCGGGCGGGCCGACCTGCCGGCGATCGGGCGGCGGCTGGCGGAGATCGACGGGCCGGCCGTGCTGATCGCCAACGCGGGTGAGGTCAACGCGGGCGACTTCGACCCGATCGCCGAGCTGGCCGGCCTGGCCGAGGAGCACGGGGCCTGGCTGCACGTGGACGGGGCTTTCGGCCTGTTCGCGGCGCTGTCCCCGAGGACCGATCATCTCGTACGGGGCATCGAGCGCGCCGACTCGATCGCCGCCGACGGGCACAAGTGGCTCAACGTCCCGTACGAAAGCGGCTTTGCTCTGATCAAAGAACCGGCGCGACTCGGGGCGGCCTTCGGCATGCCGGGGGCGCCTTATCTGCCCGGACCGGGCGATCCGAACAGCGGTTTCGCGCTGCTGGGCCCGGAGTCGTCGCGGCGGGCGCGCTCGCTGCCGATCTGGGCGTCCCTGGCCGCGTACGGCCGAGATGGTTATCGCGCCATGGTCGAGCGCCACCTCGACCTCGCCCAGTACCTCGGCCGCAAGATCGACGAGGCGCCGGAGCTGGAGCGGCTCGCGGACGTCCAACTGTCGATCGTCTGTTTCCGGGCTGTCGGAGACGACGCGCTCAACCGCGCCCTCGGCGCCGCGATCATCGCGGATGGCCGGGTGTACGCGGGCACGACCGTCTACGGCGGCCAGGTCGCCCTGCGCCCGGCCATCGTGAACTGGCGTACCACCGAGGCCGACATCGACTTCTTCGTCGACGTCGTCAGACAGCTGACCGCTTCGACGCGATCTTCGCCCGGACCCGGGCCAGCTTGATCGCCTTCTTGAGCGTCTCCACGTCGTACGACCCGTAATGCCGTTGGCCGTTGACGAAGAACGTCGGAGTGCCGGCGACGCCGCTGAGGTCGGCCGACTCGACGTTCGCGGTGATCCGGTCGGTGCACTCGTCGCGCATCATGTCCTCGTGGAAGCGGTCCTGGTCGAGGCCGATCTCGCCCGCGTAGCCGATCAGGTCGGCGATGCGCAGGTGATCCTGGCGGCTCAGCAGCAGGTCGTGCATCTCCCAGAATTTGCCCTGCAACCCGGCCGCCTCGGCCGCCTGGGCCGCGATCTGCGCCTGCGGGTGCACGTCGGTCAGCGGCAGATGCCGCCACACGTAGCGCAGGTCGTCGTCGGTCATCAGCTCCCGCACGATCGGCTCGGCCTGGCCGCAGTACGGGCATTGGAAGTCGCCGTACTCGACCAGCGTGACCGTCGCGTCCGCCGGGCCCCGCACGTGGTCGCGTTCCTCATCGACCTCGGGGATCAGGTCGATGATGTCGTCGGAGTCGCCGAGCAGCAGCACCGCCCGGCGCGGCCGCGACTGCATGCTGGTGATCCGGAAGACCAGCCACGTGACCAGCGTCGAGCCCACCCCGGCCAGCAGCACACCCAGCTTGGCCTCGGCCAGGTCGTCGCCCTCGAAGGCCAGGTTGGCGATCAGGAACGACACGGTGAAGCCGATACCGGCGATGGTGCCGGTGCCCAGCACCGACGACCAGCCGACCGAGGGCCGCACGGCGCCCTTGGTCACCCACGTGATCAGCGCGGAGACACCCGTGATGGCGACCGGCTTGCCCACCACGTACGCCACGATGACGCCCAGCGTGACCGGCGACGTGAGCGCGCGCCCGAGGAAGCCGGCGTCGATCGCGATGCCGGCGTTGGCCAGGCCGAACAGCGGCACGATCAGATAATTGGTCCAGCCCGACCAGGTGCGCTGGAGCCGATCGTTCCAGGACAGCGTGCTGACCAGCCCGAACCGCGCATACCGCGCCAGCTCGGGGGTCGGCTGCTCGCGGAAGGAGCGGAAGAGGTCGCTGGCCTCCTGCAAAGCCTCACGGGCCGGGGTGTACGCGGCCGCGGTGAGACCCAGGATCAGGCCGGACACCACCGGGTCGATGCCGCTCTCGAGCATCGCCACCCAGAAGGCCACGCCGAACGGGACGTACGCGAAACCGCTCCTGATCTTCAGCCGCACCAGCACGAACGTGAAGGCGTAGAAGAGCGCCGCGAACGCCAGCGGCATCAGCCGGATGTCCTCGGTGTAGGCGACCGCGATGACGATCAGCGCCACCACGTCGTCGACGACCGAGACGGTCACGAGGAAAAGCCGCGCCTGTACGGGCACATTGCGGCCGACAAGAGCAAGCAGCCCCAGCGCCAGGGCGGTGTCGGTGGACATGGCGACACCCCAGCCGCCGGCCGTGTGCTCGCCCGCGTTGAAGGCCAGGAAGATGCCGACCGGCAGGGCCATGCCGGTGATGCCGGCCGCGGCGGGCAGGATGAACCGCCGCCGGTCCCGCAGGTCGCCCAGGTCGAACTCGCGCCGCGCCTCCAGGCCGACGACCAGGAAGAAGATCGTCATGAGGCCGCTGTTGACCCACTCGCGCAGGGTCAGGTGGATGCCGTCGCCGCCGAGGTCGATGCTCAGATCGGTCGCCCAGAACCGCTCGTAGCTGCCGTCGGCGACGTTGGCCCAGATGAGCGCGACGGCGATGGCCGCCAGGAGCACGCCGGCGCTGCCGGCCTCGGTGCTCAGGAACTGGCGCAGCGGGGTCGCTACCCGGCCTCTCCAGGGCGTGCTGGCGGTTTCGTCGCTCACGCGATAGACCCAATCACGGACCGGGCTCGGTCGCCACGATGTGTGATCAGCGCCGTACCGTGCACCGGATGAAGTCCCGTGCCGCCCGCATCGCCTCGTCCCGCGCCTTCGAGATCTTCATCGTCGTGATGATCGGTCTGAATGCCTTGCTCCTGTGCGTCGAGACCTATCCGTACCCCCAATTCCTTTCGCCGTGGCTGCATGGCTTGGAATGGTTTTTCCGGATTGTCTTCGTCGTCGAGATCGCCCTGCGAATCACGGCGTCGGGCCGGGACTTCTGGCGGCACGGCTGGAACATCTTCGACTTCGTGGTGATCGCCGCGGTCTTCATCCCCGGCCTGCACGGCGACTCGGCCGCGCTGCGCGTCATCCGGATCGCCCGGGTGGTCCGGCTGGTGCGTTTCTCGCCCGGCCTGCGGACCATCGTGGCCGCGCTGCTGCGCAGCTTGCCGGGGGTCGGCGGTTTTCTCGCGCTGGCGATGGTGACGTTTTATGTGTACGGGATGGCAGGCTGGCTGATCTTCGGAACCACCTATCCCGACGAGTACGGCACGATCGGCCGCGCGGTGCTGACCCTGTTCGTGCTGTTGTCGCTGGAGACGCTGCCCGGCCTCATCGAGGACGGCCTGGCGGTGTCGCCGTGGACGCTGGTGTACTACGTCAGTTACGTGCTGATCACGGTCAATCTCTTGCTGAACATCCTCATCGCGGTCATCGTGAACTCGATGGAGGAGGCCCGCCGCCTGGAGATGACATCGTCCCTGGGCCGCGACGACGACCGCGACGGGGTGCCCGACGAGATCGACCGGATCCTGGTCAGTCAGCGCCTGGACGACCTGCGCGAGCTGATCGCCTCCTTGGAGAAGGACCTGCGCATAGACAGGGGCCCGGATGACCAGAGTGCGGTGGGGCTTGCTGGGGGCGGGCGCGATGGGACGGGAAGCGCTCTCAGCAGCCGCTGACTCCTCCCGTGCGGTTTTCACGGCGGTGGCCAGCCGCTCGCCCGCCAAGGCGCGAGCCTTCGCCGACGCCACCGGCGTGGAGCACAGCTTCGGCTCCTACGCCGACTTGCTGGCCTCAGATGTCGTCGACGCGGTCTACATCGCCTTGCCCGTCTCCCTGCACACCGAGTGGACAATTGCCGCATTGCGCGCGGGAAAGCACGTCTTGTGCGAGAAGCCCTTCGCCCTGTCCGCCGCCGAGGCCGCCGCCTGCTTCGACGCCGCAGACGGCACGCCGGCCAGTCGCTCCGGCAGGGCCGACCCGTCCGACGCCGCCGGGCCATTGCGTGCGGACACCTCCGCTGGCGGGACATTTCGTGCGGATACCTCCGCCGCCGGGCCATTGCGTGCGGACACCCCCGCTGGCGGGCCACTTCGTGCGGATGCCGGTGCGCCGCGCTGGGCGGCGGCGCCCTCCTCGACCTCCGCCGCCGGGCCATTGCCCGCGGGCGCCTCTGCTGCCGCTGTGCCCGGAACGCTTGCCGCGGCCGGTGCCGCACGCGCCGAGGCGGAGTCCGAGGCGTCCGGTGTGGTGGGGAGGCTCGTCTGCGCCGAGGGGTTCATGTATCGGCATCACCCGCAGACCGCGCTGGCCCGCTCGCTGGTCGCTTCCGGTGCGATCGGCTCGGTCGCGTTCATCAGATCCGCTCTGACCGTCAGCGTCCCGCCGGACGACATCCGCCGGTCGGTCGCCCTCGGCGGCGGCGCCCTCCTCGACCTCGGGTGCTACTGCGTCAGCGCGACCCGGTTGTTCGGCGGGCCACCGATAAACGTTAGTGCGACTTACATCCCCGACGGCCCGGGCGGCGTTGATCTCCGGGTCGCGGCCACACTGACCTTGGCCGACGGGGTGCTGGCCCAGTTCGACGTGGGACTCGACCTGCCCCGCCGCGACGAACTGGAGGTGGTCGGCACCGAGGGCCGCCTGGTTATCCCCGACCCGTGGTTGTGCCGAGCGGGCTACGTGGAACTCACTCACGGCGACATCACCGAGCGCCGCTTCGCCGACTCACCTTCAGGCACCCACGGCGCCAGCACCTCCGACCTACCTTCAGGCACTCACGACGACGCCAGCTCCTACGACCTACCTTCAGGCACTCGCGACGACGCCAGCTCCTACGACCTACCTTCAGGCACTCGCGACGACGCCAGCTCCTACGACCTACCTTCAGGCACTCACGACGCCAGCACCTCCGATGCCTATCGGTTCGAGTTCGATGCCGTCTCGGCGGCGATTCTCGGTGGGGCGCCGCTTGAGTTCGGGCGGGACGATGCTGTGGAGCAAGCCTCAGTGCTCTCGGCTGTCCGGGCCGCCTACCTTGGCCAGTAGTGTCACTAACTGATCCCTTTCGGCGCGGGTCAGCTCGGCGAAGACCTCGTCCTGGACGCTGCGCAGGAGCAGGTCGAGCTTGACGAGCTTGCGGCGGCCGGCCGCGGTCAGGGTGACCACGTTGCGCCGGCGGTCGGCGGGGTCGGGGGAGCGCTCGACCAGCGCGCGGTCGGCCAGCTCGTTGACGACGGCGACGATGTCGCTGCGGTAGATGCCGGTGGCGCGGCTCAGCTCGGCCTGGCTCGCCGGCCCGCTCTCGTCGAGCGCGGCCAGCACGGCGTAGTGCCACTTGCGGGAGCCGGCCCCGGCCAGCCGCTCGTTGACCACCCGGTCCGAGCGCATGGCGGCCATCGACAGTGCCCGCGTCGTCAGATTCTCCAGCCGCTCGCTCACGCCGGCCAGTTTACACAACCCGTTAGTCGGTCTAACGTTAGGGCCACTAACGAATATCGGAGGTAGTCATGACCATCGCTTTCGGCCCGCAGCTGATCGGCCGTACGGAGAAGTCCCTCAACGCCCTCCTGCTCCGCGAGCTGGCCGGCACGGGCGTGACCGAGCCCCAGTGGGTCGCCCTGACCTTGACCATCGTCTCCCCGGGCGACCTCGCCCCGATTGAGCAGGCCCTCAAAGTCGGCGAGCCCGAGGCCCGTCGGCAGCTCGACGGCCTCGCCTCGCTGGGCCTGGTCGACCCCGCCACCATCGAGGCGACCCCCGAGGGCCGGGCTCTCTGGCAGCGGATCCGGGCCACCACCACCGAGATCGCCGCCGACCTGTTCAGCGACCTGCCGGAAGCGGATCTCCTCGCGGCCGGCCGGGTCCTCAACACCGCCCTGACCCGGGCGGACGCCATGTTCGCGGCCGGCCTGAGCCGGTCGCCCGAGGCGTAGCGGTGATCCGCTCGAGGGTGCATCGATAGACTGCCTCGATCTCGGCCGGTATTGCGATCTTCGGAGTGGTTTAGGCATGTCCCTCTACAGCACCCAGCGCCTGCACGCGTTCCGCATGATCGTCACTGGCGGTGGTACGGGTGGTCACACCTACCCGGCGCTGACCACGGTCAACACGCTTCAGGCCCGCCTGGCCGAGACCGGCACCGCGCCCGAGCTGCTCTGGGTCGGTGTCGCCGACGGGCTCGAAGCGAAGATTGCCGTACGCAACGAGATCCCCTTCAAAGCGGTCACCACCGGCAAGGTGCGGCGCTCGTTCAAGCCCCGCGACCTGGCCCGCAACTTCGTCGACCTCTTCCGCATCCCGCTCGGGATCATCCAGGCGGCGCTGACCGTGGCCCGCGTGCGGCCGTCGGTGGTGTTCAGCACGGGCGGGTTCGTGTCGGTGCCGATCGGGCTGGCGGCGGCGCTGTTCCGGGTGCCCCTGGTCATGCACGAGCAGACGCTGAGCCTCGGCCTGGCCAACCGGCTGCTGGCCCGGGTCGCCACCCGAGTGCTGCTCAGCCACGAGGCCTCCCTCGAACACCTGCCGGCCCGCGCGCGCAGCCGTGCGGTCGTGACCGGCAATCCGATCCGGCCCGCGGTGCTCAACGGAAACCCGGAGAAAGGGATTGCGGCGTACGGGCTGGACCCGTCCCTTCCTCTCATCCTGGTGACCGGCGGCGCGACCGGGGCCCGGCAGATCAACCAGATGCTGACCGGAGCGCTGCCCCGGCTGCTGGAGCACTGCCAGATCGTGCACCAGTGCGGCAGCCACGGCCTCGACGAGATGCGGCAGGTCGCGGCCGGGCTGCCGGAGTGGATGGCCCACCGCTACCGCGTCGTCGACTTCATCCACGACGAGCTGCCCGACCTGCTCGCCGCGGCCGCCGTCGTCGTCGCGCGCAGCGGGGCCGGCACCGTCGCCGAGCTCACCGCGCTCGGCAAGGCCAGCGTGCTCGTCCCGTACCCGTACTCGGCGGGTGACGAGCAGCGCGTCACCGCCCGCCACCTCGCGGAGGCGGGCGCCGCCGCGACACTCGACGGCGAGCAGGCCAACCCGGAGAATCTGTACGCCGTGCTGGGCGGTCTGCTCTCCGACCCGTACCGCCGCAATCAAATGGCGCAAGCCGCGGCCGCGCATGGCCGGCCGGACGCCGGCGCGCGCGTCGTCACCGAGATCCTGTCGACCGCCGCGGCCGGCTAGCCCGATCCACCGACCTTGGGAGCCGTCGCATGACCACCCGGCCCGCTGTGCACCTGGCCATTCCGGTCGACGACCTGGCCGCCGCCCGCGCCTTCTACGGCACCGTGCTCGGCCTGCCCGAGGGGCGCTCGTCCGACCACTGGATCGACTGGAACCTGCACGGCCACCAGCTGGTCACGCACGTGGTGCCCGGCCCGGTCCGCCCGGCCGGCGACAGCGAGGTCGACGGCCACGACGTTCCCATCCCGCATTTCGGGCTGCTGCTCGGCGCCGACGAGTTCCACGACCTGGCCGAACGGTTGCGCGCCGCCGGCACGGAGTTCCTGATCGAGCCGTACCTGCGCTTCCCGGGCCGGCCGGGGGAGCAGTGGACCATGTTCTTCCGTGACCCGGCCGGCAACGCCCTGGAGTTCAAGTCCTTCCAGGACGAGTCGCAAGTCTTCGCCCGGTAGGGTCGGGCGATGCCCGAACTGGAGCGGCTGCACGCCGATCATGCCCCCGCGGTTCTGGCCTTCGAGCTGGCCAACCGCGCCTACTTCGCGGCCTCGGTCTCCGACCGCGGCGACGACTACTTCGACCGGTTCGCCGAGGGATACGCCGCGCTGCTGGCCGAACAGGAGACCGGCGCCTGCGCCTTCTACGTGCTCGTCGCCGCCGACGGCCCGGTGCTCGGCCGCTCCAACCTCTACGACATCGAGGACCACAGCGCGGTGCTCGGCCGCTTCAACCTCTACGACATCGAGGACGACAGCGCGGTGCTCGGCTACCGGGTCGCGCAGCACGTCGCCGGCCGGGGCGTGGCCACGGCGGCCGTCCGTGATCTGTGCCAGTTGGCGGCGGCCGAGCTGGGCCTGCGCACGCTGCGCGCGGCGACCTCCGCGCAGAACATCGCCTCCCGAAAGGTGCTGATCAAGGCCGGTTTCGCCGAGGCCGGCCCGGCCGACCCGGCCCACCTCGGCGGCAAGCCGGGCACCTGGTACCAGCGCGAGTTGGCGCTTCAGCCCGCGAGGCCTTCTGCCTGATCTCTGAACCGCAACGCCGGCGCGGCCCGTATCCCTGGGCGACGCCGTTGGCCGCAGCGAGGAGACGACGATGGACGGTCCGACCGACAGCTATCCGTTGTTGTCGGGGGCGGCCGGGTACGCCTACTGGGAGGAAACCTCCGTGGCGGGCGGGGAGGAAGAGCCTCCGACCGAAGAGTTTCCCCTGGTCCCGCTGACAGAGTCCGCTCTGGACGGGACGGCGATGGCGGCGCTGCCCGTCCAGCGGCGCCGCGGCCGGCCGAAGGTGGTGGTCGCGGCGCTCGGCGCCGTCATCCTCCTCGGCGTCGGCGCGGTCGTCGCGGCCGCTTCGATCGGTTCCTCGCCACCGGACACCGCGCCATCCGCGGGCAGCGCGGCGGATGCCCGCGGTCGCGGGCCCGAGGGCGGCCCGGCGGCTCAGGGTCGCCCGGGTGGTGAGGGCAGCTTGGCGGCTGGGGGTGGCACGGCTGATGGGGGCGGTCCGGCCTTCGTCGCGGGTGCCTTCGACCTTGCGAGCAGCGTGGGCGAGCTCAACCTCACGCTGGGCCGGCCGGGGGTAGGCCCGGTCCAGGTCAGCAGCCCGCCCGGAAGCGGTCTCGCCCCGGCCGTCGCCGTGGAGGGCACCACCATCCGGCTCACCACCGCGCCCACCGGCGTCGCCGGGACCGGGAAGGTCGACGTGGTGCTCGACGCCCGGATCGCCTGGACCATCCGGATGAGCGCGGGCGTGCGGGCCGCGACATTCGAGCTGGGCGGCGGCACTGTGCGCGAGGTCGACCTCGGCGGCGGCGCGGACACTGTGCAGCTGGCGCTTCCGGGTGGCGACCGGGTGCTGCCGGTTCGGATGTCCGGCGGGGTGCGGGAGTGGAGCATCGTCACCGAGGGCGAGGTGCCGGTGCGGGTCGTGGCAAGGTCCGGCGCCGGCGAGGTGACCCTCTACGGGCGGCGCCAGGAGGGCATCGCCCGCGACACGACACTGACGGCCGGGGACGGGCCGGCGCCGGAGGCACCCACAGCTTCCGGGGACGGGCCAGGTCTGGACGTGACCGCCGCAGCCGGATTCGGGTCGCTGACGGTAAGCCCCTCAGCCGGCCGGTGACCTCCGACCGGTCCGCCCTCGCGCCCCGCGAGCTGCCGTTAGTCAGCCCATCAGCCGTGCCGCCGGTCCGACCTCGTGCCCGCGGTTTCCGGTAGCCAGCCCATCAGTCGGCCCGTGAGCTGCTGCCGGTCCGCCGTCGCGTCCCGTGAGCAGCCGGTAGTTAGTTCATCAGTCGGCCCGTGAGCTGCTGCCGGTTCGTCCTCGCACCCCTGCGAGCCCGGTAGTCAGTCCATCAGCCAGCCGGTGACCTGCTGGGCGGCGGGGGTCAGGGAGACGGTGATCGTCAGGAGGGCGGCCGCGGCGCCGGCGATCAGGGTGATGAACAAAGCGCGGTGGCCGCGGGCGTAGCCGGTCACGAACATTGCCGCGGAGACGATCAGGCTCAGGCCGGCGACCACGGGGGCCATCGGGGCGGTCAGCGTGATCCAGGTGGCCCACGGCCAGCCGGCCCAGATGTCGGCCTCGGCGGTGTAGACGTCGTCGCGGGACGGCAGGTACCAGTGGCCGGCGAACGACGCGGCGTGCCGCAGTGTGACGTAGGCGCACAGCGCGTACCAGGCGGCGTACCCGAGCTGCGCCCCGGCCACGGCCCAGCCGAGGTTTCGGTCGCGGAGGTGGGTGCGCGCCGCCATGGTCATCGCCGCATCGTAACGGGCTGCACCAACTTGCAACATGTCGGAAACTCTTCCAAAACCTGCAAGCGCTTGCTAGCGTCCGTTCCAATGTGAACACCGGATTACGGCTCTGTCACCGCTTCCTCCGCAGGTGATGGGCCGAAAAGGAGTCACGTCCCTCAATCGAAAGATCGGAAAGCCATGCCCCGATGGTTGGTCACGATCCTGCTCGCTCCGCTGCTGGTGGCCCCGCACCAAGCAGCAGCCGCCGTCACGGCCACGGTCTACTACAAGCCGTCCGCGGCCTGGAGCACCGTCAACATCCACTACGCGCCCAGTGGCGGCGCCTGGACCGCCGTGCCGGGCGTGGCGATGGGCGCCGCCGAGTGTGCCGGCTGGTACCGCAAGGACCTCGACCTCGGCAGCGCCACCGGTCTTCAGATCACGTTCAACAACGGCCAGGGCGCCTGGGACAACAACAACGGCCGCAACTACAGCACCGGCGCCGGTACGGTCACGATCAGCGGCGGCGTAGTCGGCAGTACAAGTCCCTGCGTGACGACGCCGACGACCCCCGCTCCGACCACGCCGCCGCCGGCCGGGACGACGGGCCAGATGCTCGGCGGTGACCCCCGCAAGGACAGCATCTACTTCGTCATGACCGCGCGGTTCGCCGACGGCTACGCGGCCAACAACCGCGGCGGCAGCCAGCACGTGACCTCCGGTAACGCCGCCAACAACGACCCGATGTTCCGCGGCGACTTCCAGGGGCTGATCAACAAGCTCGACTACATCAAGGGCCTCGGCTTCTCCGCCATCTGGATCACCCCGGTCGTCACCAACCGGTCCGACTACGACTTCCACGGCTATCACGGCTGGGACTTCTACCGGGTCGATCCGCGCCTCGAATCGCCCGGCGCGACCTATCAGGAACTCATCGACAAGGCACACGCCAAGGGCCTCAAGATCTACCAGGACGTCGTCTACAACCACACGTCGCGATGGGGCGCGAAGAACCTGTTCGTGCCCAAGGTCTGGGGCGCCAAGGACGGCCAATGGGATTGGCTCTACAGCACCAAACAGGACGGCCAGGAATACAACCCGCTCGAGGAGACCAATGGCCGCCCCTACAACGGCGACCTCTGGGAGACCGCCGAGCCCGCCGGCAACACCTGCCGCAACTGGGGAACGCCGACCGGCCAGAAGAGCCCCGAGGGCTACACGATTCACAACTGCCAATGGCCGTCACCGACCTCGGGCATGTTCCCGTCGAGTCTCTACCACCAGTGCTGGATCGGGAACTGGGAGGGCGAGGACGCGCGCTCGTGCTGGCTGGCCGACGACCTGGCCGACCTCAACACCGAGAACACGACCGTCCAGAACTTCCTGATCGACGTCTACAACCGCTACATCGAGATGGGCGTCGACGGTTTCCGCATCGACACCGCCGTGCACATCCCGCGCGTCACCTGGAACCGGCGCTTCCTTCCGGCGATCCAGAGCAAACTGCTTTCCAAGTACGGCTCGGAGCGCGCCCAGGACTTCTACGTCTTCGGCGAGGTCGCGGCCTTTGTGAACGACAAGTGGAACCGCGGCTCGGTGAACCACTCGGCCCAGTTCTTCACCTGGAAGGAGCGCCGGGACTACAGCGCCGACGACACGCTGGCCGCCCGGGAGCAGTTCGACTACGAGCAGCAGCAGGGCACCGGCAACCAGCCGACCAGCGGCAACGCCTTCCTGAACGGCAACCTCTACCACGCTCCGGATCACACGAAATTCTCCGGCATGAACATCATCGACATGCGCATGCACATGAACTTCGGTGACGCGCCGAACGCTTTCTGGAACGGCAAGGACTCCGACGACTCGGTGAACGACGCGACCTACAACACGGTCTATGTCGACTCGCACGACTACGGGCCGAACAAGTCGTCGACCAGGTACGCCGGCGGCACCGATGCGTGGGCCGAGAACATGGCGCTGATGTGGACGTTCCGCGGCATTCCGACGCTGTACTACGGCTCGGAGATCGAGTTCCAGGCCGGTCAGCGGATCGACTGCGGCCCGACCTGCCCGCTGGCCACGACCGGGCGCGCCTATTACGGCGACCACGTCGCCGGCTCGGTGACCGCCGCCGATTTCGGCGTGGTCAGCAGCGCCAGCGGCCAGGTCGCCACCACTTTGTCGAAGCCTCTGGTCAAGCACGTGCAACGGCTCAACCAGATCCGGCGCGCCATTCCGGCCTTGCAGATGGGCCAGTACTCGACCGAGGGAGTCAGCGGTGGCATGGCCTTCAAGCGCCGCTACACCTCGGGCGCCGTGGACAGCTTCGCTCTGGTCACGCTGTCGGGCGGAGCGACTTTCACCGGCGTACCCAATGGAACTTATGTCGATGCCGTGACCGGTGAATCCCGCAACGTCACCAACGGAAGTCTGACCGCCGATGCCGGTAGCAAGGGAAACGCCCGCGTCTTCGTCCTCTCGCTGCCCGGAAACCCGGCCCCCGGCAAGGTCGGCACGGACGGCGCCTACCTGAAATGAAAGGAGAACCGGTGAGAAGAAACGTTTCCGTTCTCGCGTTGCTCGCGGTCCTGATGACCCTGTTGATCGCGGGGCGACCGGAACACGCCGACGCCAAGGCGGACGCGAATCCCGGCCCGCGCGACGTCATCGTGCACCTCTTCGAGTGGCCGTGGGCGTCGATCGCGTCCGAGTGCACAAACGTGCTCGGGCCGAAGGGCTTCGGCGGCGTGCAGGTGTCGCCGCCGCAGGAACACGTGGTGCTGCCCGGATCGGGTTACCCGTGGTGGCAGGACTACCAGCCGGTCAGCTACCAGCTGGTGTCCCGGCGCGGCGACCGGGCCGCTTTCGCGAACATGGTCAGCACATGCCACGCGGCCGGCGTGAAGATCTACGTCGACGCGATCCTCAACCACATGGCCGGCGGCGCCTCGACCGGCACCGGGACGGCCGGCTCCACCTACAGCCACTACGCCTACCCGGCGGTGCCGTACGGTAACGACGACTTCCATCACTGCGGGCGTAACGGCAACGACGACATCGCCAACTGGGGTGACCGGTGGGAGATCCAGAACTGTGAGCTGGTGGATCTCTCCGACCTCAAGACGGAGTCCAGTTATGTGCGGGGCAAGCTCGTCGCGTACCTCAATGATCTGATCGGCCTGGGTGTCGACGGTTTCCGCGTCGACGCGGCCAAGCACGTGCCGGTGGCCGACCTCCAGGCGATCTACGGGCAGCTCAACGGCAACCCGTACATCTTCCAGGAGACGATCGAGGGCGGCGCCGGCGAGCCCAGCCCGTCGGAGTACACGGGCATCGGCGACGTGACCGAGTTCCGCTACGGCGACGTGGTGGGCAACGCCTTCCGTGACGGCAACTTGCAGAACCTGCAAAACGTGCCCGGGCAGATGCTGCTCGGCAGCGGCGACGCTGTCGCCTTCATCGACAACCACGACACGCAGCGCAACGGCCGGGCGAAACTGACCTACAAGGACGGCACGAACTACGCGCTGGCCGAGGCGTTCATGCTGGCCTATCCGTACGGCACGCCGTCGGTGATGAGCAGCTTCACCTTCAGCAACCCGGAGGCGGGCCCGCCCGCGTCGTCGAACGGCACGACCACGGCGGTGAGCTGCGGAAACGGCTGGGCTTGCGAGCACCGTACGCGGACCACGGCCAACCTGGTCGGCTTCCACAACGCGGCCGCGGGCACGTCGGTGACCAACTGGTGGTCCAACGGCGGCAACCAGATCGCGTTCGGGCGCGGCGCGGCCGCGTACGCCGTCTTCAACCGTGGCGGCTCGCTGAGCCGGACCTTCCAGACGTCGCTGCCGGCGGGCACCTACTGCGACGTCGCGAACGGCGACGTCAGCGGGACGACGTGTTCGGGAACGGCTTACACGGTCGACGCGAGCGGCCAGTTCACCGCGACCGTGCCCGCTAACGGCATGCTCGCGTTGCACGTGAACGCCCGTACATCCGGCGGTGGAAGTTCTTGCACGACCGTCGCCGTCACTTTCGCCGCCAACGCCACCACGGTGTGGGGAGAGAACGTGTTCGTCCTGGGTAATCGCAACGAGCTGGGCAATTGGAACACGAGCGGCGGGGTCGCGCTCTCCTCGGCGACCTATCCGGTGTGGCGCGGCACGGTGAATCTGCCGCCGAACACCAGCGTCGAGTACAAGTACGTCAAGAAGAACGGCTCGGCCGTCACCTGGGAGGGCGGCACCAACCGGGTCATCAACACCGGTTCGGCCTGCTCACTGACGGTCAACGATAGTTGGCGCTAGTCACCCGGCGGTGCCGCTGCTTCGTCCGGTACATGTCCGCGTCGGCCGCGGCTGACAACTGGGCGAAGTCGCCGGAACCGTAGGCGTGACCGATGCTGGCACCCACCTGTCGAGGCCCGATCCGGGTCTCGACAGGTGCGGCCAGGGCGACATGCATGCGGTCGGCCAGGTTGTTCAGCGCCGACGCCACGTCCTCGCCCGTCACCACGACGACGAATTCGTCTCCGCCCGTACGGGCGAGCAGGTCACCCGGGCGCACGATCTTGCGCATCCGCTCGGCCAGCACCCGCAACACCAGGTCGCCGCTGTCGTGCCCACCCAAGTCGTTGATCATCTTGAAGTCGTCCAGGTCGATCACGAGGACGCCCATCTCGGCCCCGCGGACCTCCTCGGTGAACATCCGCAGCAGCGTCCGGTTGGCCAGCCCGGTCAGCGGGTCGTGGGTGGCCGCGTGATGCAGCTGCGCCCGCTTCTCCTCGAGCTCGTGATGCAGCCGCGCATGCTGCACGGCGATCGCCGCGTGCTGGGCGAAGAGCTCCAACATCTCCCTCTGTACGAGCCCCGGCCGGCGCCCGCCCGTCGGCAGGTCCACGCTGAGCACCCCGACGAGCTCCCCGTCGGGCGCGTAGAGCGGCGCGAACAGGCAATCCTCCGGATGCCACCCCTCGGGCTCGTCCGGCACCGGGATGTCCGGGGTCCACACCGTCATCGTGCCGGGCATCTCGTGCTTGTGGTCGATGAAGAACAGCGACCCCCACTGCTCGCCCTTGCCGAACAGCTCCTGCCACTGCTCCAGCGTCGAGGTCGTCCCGAGCAGCTCCCGGCGGATCTCCTCGGTGCCCTCGACCGACACCACGGCGAAATCCCCGTCGAGCTGCAACAGGTTGACCACGGCGACCTCGAACCCGGACGCCTTGGTGACCCCGTGCACCACCGCGTCCATGGTGCGGGTCAGGTCGAGGCTGGCGTGCACCGCCTTGCTGACCTCGTGCAACGTCCGCAGGCCCTCGAGCTGGGCCAGAGCATCGGACAGTTGCGACGACAGGTCCTCGATGCTGGTCAACACCCGCCTCCTAGGCCCGCCCTCGCCGTCGCCCTCGCCCGCCGCCTTCGCCGCCGCCCGAGTCTGAGATCTTAACGGCTGGATCGCCCGAAGGCCCGACCTGTGCTCAACTGTCAAGATGGCGCATCCCATCATGTTCGACGACGCGGACCCGTTGCTGGCCCGCATCCGAGCGGTGGCGCTCGCCTTCCCCGACGCCGCCGAGAAGATCTCCCACGGCCACCCCGCCTTCTACACGACAAAGGTCTTCGCCTACTACGGAGGATCGATAAAAATCGATGATGAGTACGTCGCCCACCCGCACTCCCTGATAGTCCTGACCGAGCCCGGCGAACGCGAGGCCCTGCTCGACAACCCGGACGCGTACGTGCCGGCCTACCTGGGCCCGTCCGGCTGGGTCGGCATCGACCTGACCCCGCGCACCGACTGGGCCGAGATAGCCGAGCTCCTGGACGCCAGCTACCGCCTCACCGCCGGCAAACGCCGGATCGCCACCCTCGACGCCGGCCGTTAGGGCTGCGGCCGTGCCTTCCGCCGCCAGTTGCGCTCAGACGCCGACGTCATCGACGGCTTCAGGGGCTGGTCGGTCCAGGTGATCCGTGACCAGCGACAGAAGCGGCTCGACATCACTATGCCGTCCGACCGGCTGGCCCAGGCCGGTCCTGGATCGGGTACGAGCGGCGCGGGCGCAACATGGCGCCCGACCTGGAGCCTCGGATCTGCGGACCCGAGCGGCAATGGACTCCCACAAGGTCATGTCCGCGAGGCCAGCCCAGCAAAGCGAGCAGCGGAGGCCAACAATTACGAGCGGTGAGATTTGCCTCCCGGCCGACGCCCGGATTTGCCGAGTTGAGTGCATCCGATCGCGCCGAGATGTTCGCTGTTATCAGTGCGAAACGGCGCCACGCGGTCAGGTGGGCCCGTGGATCCGATATTAGTGTCGGTCCGTTTGTTTTGGCTGTCTCTGCGGGTGGGTTGACGCCGTCGCGGAATACTTGCCGCTGCGTCGTGGGAATGGTCGCGACAGGAGGCCGGAAACCTGTTTTCGTGTTGCCCGGTGGTTGCGGTTGGGGTGGCTGGATCGGGTTGTCATGTCCCGGCGGGGAGGGGTGTGTGGCATGGCGTGGTGCGCCGCCGGGTGTGTGGTTGAGGTCCGCCCG
>NZ_OBDY01000059.1 GCF_900215205.1 Paractinoplanes atraurantiacus | reverse complement strand
CGCGCCCGACTCGAACACCACCGACCCCACCGAGAAGGAGAAGAACGCCGCCGCTCAGCAGGTGGCCGACGTCCCGAGCACGCCGGCGACGACGCCCGCGACGGCCGCGCCCGCACCGGTGACGACAGCGCCCGCGGCAGTAAAACCGACCACCACCAAGCCCACCCCGTCGCGCAAGCCGACCACCAGGCCCGCGACGACCAAGGCCGTCTACTACGCCACCTGCGCCGACGCGCCCGGTCCGCTGAGCAAGGGCCGGCCCGGCTATCGCAAGGCCCTCGACCGTGACGGCGACGGCGTCGCCTGCGAGCGCAGCGGCGACGACGAGGAGCCGCCGGCGGAGGAGCCGGACGACGACAACGGCGACAGCGGCGGCACCGACCCGCGCTACGCCACCTGCACCAAGGCGAAGGCGGCCGGTTACGGCCCTTACTACCAGGGCCAGGACCCGGAGTACGACTGGTATCAGGACCGCGACCACGACGGCGTCGTCTGCGAGTAGCAGCGGCGGAGCGGCTTCCCTTAACACTCCTGAAAAATCGGGTGTACCGTTTGGCGGCTCCTTCTGTTAGCGTTCACACGACCTAAGGCGCTCCCCTTTTCGCGCCGCGTCGTCGTGTGTTGTTATCGCTAACAGCGCGCGCCTCGTGGAGGTGCTCCCCTCAATGCCTGATCAACCGCGTTACACCGTCGGGGTCGACTTCGGCACGCTGTCCGGCCGGGCGGTCGTCGTCCGCGTGCCGGACGGGGCCGAGCTCGGCTCCGCGGTGCACGACTACAAGCACGCCGTGCTCACCGAGGCGCTGCCCGACGGCACCCCCCTCGGGCCCGACTGGGCGCTCCAGGTGCCTTCGGACTACCTCGACGTCCTCAAGCACGCCGTGCCCGCCGCCGTCCAGGCCGCCGGCATCGACCCGGCCGACGTGGTCGGCATCGGCACCGACTTCACCGCGTGCACGATGGTTCCCACGCTCGACGACGGCACGCCGCTCAGCGAGCTTCCCGAGTGGGTGAGCCGCCCCCACGCGTACGTCAAGCTCTGGAAGCATCACGCCGCCCAACCGCAAGCGGACCGCATCAACGCTCTCGCCGCGGCACGCGGCGAGGCGTGGCTCCCCCGCTACGGCGGCCTCATCTCCTCGGAATGGGAGTTCGCCAAGGCCCTGCAGATCCTCGAGGAGGACCCGCAGGCGTACGCCGCGATGACCCGCTGGGTCGAGGCCGCCGACTGGATCGTCTGGCAGCTCACCGGCAGTTATGTCCGCAACGCCTGCACGGCCGGCTACAAGGGCATCCGCCAGGACGGCGCCTATCCGTCGGCCGACTTCCTCGGCGCGCTCAACCCCGGCTTCGCCGATTTCGTCGGCGACAAGCTCGACCAGCCCATCGGCGAGCTCGGCCAGAAGGCCGGCGTGCTGTCCGGGGAGGCCGCCGCCTGGACCGGCCTGCCCGCCGGGATCGCCGTCGCCGTCGGCAACGTGGACGCCCACGTGACCAGCGCCGCCGCCCGCGCCCTCGACCCCGGCCAGATGGTCGCCATCATGGGCACCTCCACCTGCCACGTCATGAACGGCGACGAGATCCGCGAGGTCCCCGGCATGTGCGGGGTCGTCGACGGCGGCATCGTGGCCGGGCTCTACGGCTACGAGGCCGGGCAGAGCGGCGTCGGCGACATCTTCGGCCACTACGTCGACCGCCTCGGCCCGGAGTGGACCCATGCCGAGCTCACCGAGCGCGCCGCCACCCAGCGGCCCGGCCAGCACGGCCTGATCGCGCTCGACTGGCACAACGGCAACCGTTCCGTGCTGGTCGACCACGAGCTGTCCGGCCTGCTGATCGGCGAGACCCTGGCCACCCGGCCCGAGGACGTCTACCGGGCGCTCATCGAGGCCACCGCCTTCGGCACCCGCAAAATCGTCGAGACGTTCAGCGAGGCCGGCGTGCCGGTGCGCGAGTTCATCGCGGCCGGTGGCCTGCTCAAGAACCGGCTGCTCATGCAGATCTACGCCGACGTGCTCAACATGCCGCTCTCGGTCATCGGCTCCGACCAGGGCCCGGCGCTGGGCTCGGCCATCCACGCCGCCACCGCCGCCGGCTGCTTCCCCGACGTGCGCACGGCCGCCGAGTCGATGGGCCGCGTGGAGCGCGCCGTCTACCAGCCCGACCCGGCCGCCGCGGCGGTCTACGACGAGCTGTACGCCGAATATTCGGCCCTGCACGACTACTTCGGCCGCGGCGGCAGCAAGGTGATGCGCCGCCTGCGGGCCATCCAGCGGAAGGCGTGGGACCACCGATGACCGTCACGACCGACGTCCGCGACACGATCGCGCACCTGCGCGTGCAGGTCGCCGACCTGCACGCCGAGCTGCCCCGCAATCAGCTCGTGGTGTGGACCGCGGGCAACGTCTCGGCCCGCGTGCCGGGCCGCGATCTGCTGGTCATCAAGCCGTCCGGTGTCTCGTACGACAAGATCACGCCGGAGGCGATGGTCGTCACCGACCTCGAGGGCGAGCTGGTCGACGGCGAGCTCAGCCCCTCCTCGGACACGGCCGCGCACGCGTACGTCTACAAGCACATGCCCCACGTTCAGGGCGTCGTGCACACCCATTCCACGTACGCCACGGCCTGGGCCGCCCGCGGCGAGGCGATCCCCTGCGTCCTCACGATGATCGCCGACGAGTTCGGCGGCGAGATCCCGGTCGGCCCGTTCGCGCTGATCGGCGACGGCTCCATCGGCCGCGGCATCGTCGAGACGCTCCGGAACCACCGCTCCCCCGCCGTTCTCATGCGCAACCACGGCGTGTTCACCATCGGCTCCTCCGCCCGCAACGCGGTCAAGGCGGCCGTGATGTGCGAGGACGTCGCCCGCACGGTCCACCTGTCGCGGCAGCTGGGCGCGCCCCTGCCCATCGAGCAGCACCACATCGACTCGCTCTACCAGCGCTACCAGAACGTCTACGGACAGGAGCCCACCAAGTGAAACCGCAGATCTGGTTCCTGACCGGCAGTCAGCACCTCTACGGCCCGGAGACCCTCGACCAGGTCGCCGCCCAGTCGGCCGACATCCAGCAATTGCTGGTGGCCGGCGGCCTGGGCGCGGAAATCGTCGGCAAGCCGGTGCTCACCGACTCGGCCGCGATCCGCCAGACCATGCTCGAGGCCAACGCCGATCCGTCGGTGATCGGCGTGATCGCGTGGATGCACACGTTCTCCCCGGCCAAGATGTGGATCACCGGGCTGGACACGCTGCGCAAGCCGCTGCTGCACCTGCACACGCAGCACAACCGGTCGCTGCCGTGGGCCACCATCGACATGGACTTCATGAACCTGAACCAGGCCGCGCACGGCGACCGGGAGTTCGGCTTCATCCAGGCCCGCCTCGGCGTGCCGCGCAAGACGGTCGCGGGCTACGCCGGCGACCCGTCGGTCATCGAGCGGGTGGACGCCTGGATCCGGGCCGCCGCCGGCTATCAGCACCTGCGCACGCTGCGGCTGGCCCGGTTCGGCGACAACATGCGGGACGTCGCGGTCACCGAGGGCGACAAGGTGGAGGCCGAGCTGCGCTTCGGCGTCTCGGTCAACACGTACGGGGTGAACGACCTCGTCGCGGTGGTGGACGCCGCCGCCCCGGAGGCGATCGACGCGCTGGTGGCCGAGTACGCCGATCTCTACGAGCTCGCGCCGGAGCTGGCCAAGGGCGGCGAGCGGCACGAGTCGCTGCGGTACGCGGCGCGGATCGAGGCCGGGCTGCGGCAGTTCCTCACCGAGGGCGGCTTCGGCTCGTTCACCACGAACTTCGAGGACCTGGGCGGACTGCGGCAGCTGCCGGGCCTCGCGGTCCAGCGATTGATGGCCGACGGGTACGGCTTCGGCGGTGAGGGCGACTGGAAGACCTCCGCGCTGCTGGCCGCGGTGAAGGCGATGGGCGGCGCCGCCTCCTTCATGGAGGACTACACCTATCACTTCGGCCCGGGCGAGCCGAAGATCCTCGGCGCCCACATGCTCGAGGTGTGCCCGTCGATCGCCGCCGACCGGCCGCGCGTCGAGATCCACCCGCTGGGCATCGGCGGCCGCGAGGACCCGGTACGCCTGGTCTTCGACGCCTCTCCCGGCCCCGGCACCGTCATCGGCCTGGTCGACATGGGCGACCGCTTCCGCCTGGTGGCCAACGCGGTCGAGGTGACCGCGCCCGACGAGCCGTTGCCGGCGCTGCCGGTGGCGCGGGCCGTGTGGAAGCCCGCGCCGTCGCTCTCCACGTCGGCCGAGTGCTGGCTGACCGCGGGCGGCCCGCACCACACCGTGCTGACCCAGTCGGCCTCGGCCGAGACCCTGCGGGATTTCGCGACGATGCTGCAGACCGAGCTCCTGCTGATCGACGAGAACACCACCACGCACGACTTCACCGACCGCGTCCGGTGGAACTCGGCCTACTACCGCCTGTCCCGTCCCCTGTAAGGCCTACAGCCCGTACGTCTTGCCGATGATGTCGCGCTGAATCTCGCTCGTGCCGCCGTACACGGTCGAGATCAGCGTGGCCCGGACGTGCCTCTCCATGTCGTACTCGGTGGCGTAGCCGTAGCCGCCCATCATCTGCATGCCGGCCAGCGCCGTCTCCCGGGCCACCTCGGTCGTCTTGAGCTTCACCATCGAGCTCTCCCGCGGCAGCACCCGATCGGGGTCGCGGTCGACCTTCGAGGCGGTGTCGTAGACGAGCAGACGGCAGCACTCGATCTCGGTGGCCAGGTCGGCCACGCGGTGCCGCATGACCTGGAACGTGCCGATCGGGCGGCCGAACTGCTGGCGTTCGCGGATGTACGCCAGTGTGTCGTCGAAGGCGCGGCGAGCGGTGCCCAGCATCAGCGCGGCCAGGATGAGCCGCTCCAGGTTGAGCCCGGCCATCAGCTGTTTCCAGCCCGCCCCGGCCTGGCCCACGACGGCGTCGGCCGGCAGGTGGCAGTCGGTGAAGTAGAGGTCGTTGACCTCCCGGCCGCCCATCGTGTCGATGCCGCTGACCCGCAGCCCCTCGGCGCCGGCCGGCACCAGGAACATGGTCAGCCCGTCGTGGTCGCCCGCGCTGCCGCCGGTGCGGGCCACGAGCAGGATCGCGTCGGCGATGTGGGCGTTGGAGCACCACGTCTTCTGGCCCTCGATCACGTAGCCGCCGTCCGGCCCCTCGGTGGCCCGGCAGGCCACGGCGGCGACGTCGGAGCCGGCGCCGGGCTCGGACATGGCGATCGAGAAGACACGGCCACCCGCCGTACCACCGAGAATCGCCTTCTTCTGGGCCTCGCGGCCGAAGCGCTGGACCGCGCCGGCCACGATCGCCGAGGTGGCGAAACCGCCGGCCGGCACCATGCCGTAGCCGAGCTGCTCGAGGAACAGGCAGGTGTCGACCATGCCGCCGCCGGCGCCGCCGTACGTCTCGGGTATGGACACGCCGAGCCAGCCGAGGTCGGCCATGCGGTCGTAGAGAGCCTGGTTGTGCGGGGTGGGGCCGCGCTGCTCGCGGGTGCCGGCCTCGCGCCGGGCGAACTCGGCCAGGGCCGCCGAAAACGCTAGTTGTTCATCACTGAGATCAATGGCCATGTCCGACCTTTCGCAGGTGGTGGCGGGCATTGACAGCGAACGTAACATATCAAATATCAAATCTGAGGGGGCTGTCATGACGGCGACGCTCGGCGAGCAAGAGACGGTGCAGGCCGCGGTCCAGCGGGCGCGGGAGGCCGCCGCGTGGTGGTCCGGGCTGGGCTTCCGGGGGCGGCGCGAGCGCCTCCTCGCCTGGAAACACGCGATCGCCGGCGGCCTCGACGACCTGGCCGCGGTCATCTCGGCCGAGACGGGCAAGCCCACGGCCGACGCCGTCCTCGAAGTGATGCTCGCCGTCGAAAACCTGGACTGGTCGGCTCGCCACGCGGCGAAGGTCCTGCGCCGCCGCCGCGTCGGCAGCGGCATCCTCGCCGCCAACCAGGCCTCCACCGTCGAGTACCACCCGCTCGGCGTGGTGGCGGCGATCGGCCCGTGGAACTACCCGGTCTATACGCCGCTCGGTGCGATAGCGTCGGCGCTCGCCGCGGGCAACGCCGTGGTCTTCAAGCCGAGCGAGTTCACGCCCCGCACGGGCGAGTGGCTCGCCGCCGCGTGGCCCGGGCCGCAGCCGGTGCTGCAGACCGTGACCGGGGACGGTTCGGTGGGCGCGGCGCTGTGCCGGGCCGGAGTCGACAAGGTGACGTTCACCGGGTCGGCCGCCACCGGCCGGCGGGTGATGGCCGCCTGCGCCGAGACGCTGACCCCGGTCGTCATCGAGGGCGGTGGCAAGGACGCGCTGATCGTCGCGGCCGACGCCGACCTCGGCGCCGCCGTGCGGGCGGCCGCGTTCGGCGGTTTCGGCAACGCGGGGCAGACCTGCGCCGGCGTCGAACGGGTCTACGTCGTGCGCGAGGTCTATCAGGACTTCCTGGCCCGGCTGGGCGCGCTGGCCGAGACCGTGCGGCCGGGCGAGGCCGACGGCCCGTACGGCCGGATGACCACCGGCGCCCAGGTCGAGATCGTGCGGCGGCACATCGGCGCCGCCGTCGAGGCGGGCGCGCGGCAGGTCGTCGGCGGGCCGGAATCGGTGACCCCGCCCTACGTCTCTCCGGTCGTGCTGGCCGAGGTGCCCGAGGACAACGTCGCGGTGACCGAGGAGACCTTCGGGCCCACCCTCGTCGTCAACCCGGTCGACAGCCTCGACGAGGCGATCGCACGGGCCAACGCCACCCGGTACGGCCTGGCCGCCTCGGTCTTCTCACGCGACCAGAAGCGGGCGGTCGCCGTGGCCCGGCGGCTGCGCACGGGCGCGGTGTCCATCAACTCGGTGCTGGGCTTCGCGGCCGTGCCGGCGCTGCCGTTCGGCGGGGTCGGCGACTCCGGTTTCGGCCGGGTGCACGGCGCCGACGGGCTGCGCGAGTTCAGCCGGGCCCAATCGATGACGCGGCAACGGTTCTCACCCCCGATCGACCTGATGCGGTTCGACCGCGGCGCCACGGCTCTGCATCGAGCCCGTGCGGCGTTCAGGCTCAGGCACGCTCCCAGACGCCGCGCTTCTCCAGATGCGTGACGAGGCGCGCGGCGCCGTCGGTGAAGTGCCGGGTCATGACGGTCCGCGCCTTGTCGGCGTCGCGCGACTCGAAGGCGGCCAGCAGCTCGTCGTGGTCGGTGCGCATGCCGGCCCGCCAGCCGGCGTCGGCCGCGTAGAAGCGCGCCGGCGTGTACCGCGTGGCCGTGTGCAGGAACCAGCTCAGCTTCCGGGCCTCGGCCATGCGGTTGACGGTGCGATGGAACTCGTACTCCAGCCGCTCGATGTCCGCCGTGCGGCGCGAGCGCGTCAGCTTGCGGTTGGCCAGCGTCAGCTGCTCGAGACCGGTCTCGGTGATGCGCAGGGCGACCCGGGCCGCGAGCTCGCCGGCGATGTCGCCCTGGAGCTGGAAGAGGTCGAAGACGTCCTGCCGCTCCAGCGGCGCCACGACATATCCCTTGCGGGGCTGAAGCTCCACCATGTCCTCGCCGCGCAGGGTGAGCAGCGCTTCGCGGACCGGCGTTATGCTGACGCCGAGCTGACCGGCGACCTCCTCGAGCCGAACGCGGTCGCCGGGCCTCAGGTCTCCCGACATGATGCGCTCGCGCAAGGCCGCGGCGACCTCGTCGGCGAGCTGAGGTCTCTCCATCGGGCGACCATATCAAATATCAAATCGGAGGTGTGCGCGTGAGCCGCCGTTATCAGCGGGCGCACCGGATCGCCGCGCTCGACCCGGAGCGTGACCACCTCGAGATCTACCAGATCTCGGCCGGCCTGGAGTTCCCGTGGGACTACACGAGGGCCCTGGAGTTCGCGCTGTTCCGCACGTACTGCGTGCCCAGCATCTCGCGCCTGCTGGCCGCCACCGGCGAGTTCCGCGACCGGCCCCAGCGCCGCTACGACGACACCGCGCTGCTGATGGCCGAGATGGCCGCGCACGGCTACGACTCCCCGCGCGGCAAGGAGGCGCTGCGGGTCGTCAACCGCGCTCACGGCCGCTACGCCATCACCAATGACGACATGCTCTACGTGCTGTCCACGTTCATCTACGACCCGATCGACTGGCTCGACCGCTACGGCTGGCGGCCACTGCACGACAACGAGCGCCTCGCCGCCTACTTCTACTACCGCGAGGTCGGCCGCCGCATGGGGATCCGCGACATCCCGGCCGCCTTCGGCGACTTCAGGAGCTTCAAGCGGTCGTACGAGGACGAGCAGTTCCGCTACACCGACACCAACCGCGAGATCGGCGACTACACGGTGAACCTGTTCGCCGCCTGGTTCCCACCGTTCCTGCGCCCGGCGGCCCGCCTCGGCGTCCGCAGCCTGCTCGACGAGCCCATGCTGCGCGCCTTCGGCTTCGACCCGGCCCCGGCCTGGGTCACCGCCGCGGCCACCACCGGCCTGCGAGCACGAGCCGTCGCCCTGCGCTTCCTCCCACCACGCCGCCAGTCGGTGCTGGGCGTGTCGAAGCACAACCGCACCTACCCCGGCTACCCGACGGGTTACCAGCCCTCGGATCTGGGTGCCCCCGCCCCGTCAGCCTGAACACCTACCCGGCCGACAGCCCCTCGTCGAACGCGCCCAGGAAATTCAGCGACGGCAACGTCACCCGGTTCGCGCGATCGTCGACCACCCTGATGAGATCGGCCAGTTGACGCCGGGCCTCGGCCACGGCGACCGGCCCCGCATCACGGCGCCATGCTTCGACGCGAAAGCGATCGGTCGAGATGGCGTCGATCCCGCAGCGGACACGGACGCACTCGGCCTCGCACGACAGGAAGCACCCCCACAGAGGCGAAGGTATCTCGGCCGGCACGTCCGCCACCGCTGATCCTCCGCTGAGCCCGCCGCGACGGCGGCGGGCTCGATGCCAGCGCCGCCGGGCTCAGTCGCCGTAGAGGTTTTCGATGGCGTCCGCGTGGCGTTCCGAGACGACGCGGCGGCGCAGTTTCAGGGTGGGTGTGAGCTCGCCGCTCTCCGGGGTCCAGGCCGCGGGCACGATGTGGAACGTCTTCACCTGCTCGGGGCGGGACAGCTTGCTGTTGGCGGCTTCCACGGCCTGGCTGATCTGGGCCAGCACGCCCGGGTCGGTGGCCGCCGTCGGGAGCCGTTGCGGGGTGACGACGGGCAGGGTCTCCTCGTCGAGGACGATGAGGGCGGTCACGTACGGGCGGCGGTCGCCGATCGCCACCGCCTGCGCGATCAGCGGGTGTGCCCGCAGCAGGCTCTCGATGCGGGCCGGCGAGATGTTCTTGCCGCTCGAGGTGATGATGAGCTCCTTCTTGCGATCGGTGATCGTCAGGTAGCCCTCGTCGTCGAGCGTGCCGACGTCCCCGGTGGCCAGCCAGCCGTCCGCGTCGGTGACGGGCTCGATGCCGCCGTCAGGGGCGAGATAACCCAGGCACACCAGCGGTCCCCGTACGAGGATCTCGCCGTCCTCGGCCAGCCGCACCTCCATGCCCGGATTGGGCCGCCCGACCGTGCCCGTACGGAAATGGCCCGGTGTGTTGATCGTCGCCGTTCCGGTCGTCTCGGTCATCCCCCACACCTCGAGGACGTCGACGCCGATGCCGGCCAGGCTGTGCAGGACGGCGACCGGGATCGGCGCCGCCCCGCTGCCCGCCCAGATCATGTTGTCCAGGCCCAGGCGCGCCCGGATCGGCTTCAGCACGGCGGCGTCGACCGCCGCCAGCTTCGCGGCCAGGTCGTCCGGCACCGGCTTCTCGGCCGCCCGCAGGTGGTACGCCTGCAGTGCCACCTCGCGCGCGGCCGCGACCGCCGACTGGACCTCGGGCGGGGCCTGGGACAGCTGAGCTTCGACCCCCGCCGCCATCTTCTCCCAGATGCGCGGCACCCCGAAGAAGGAGACCGGCCGCAGCGCCACCAGCCCGGCCAGCAGCTGCGCCGGATCGGGGCAAATGGTCACGTGGCCCGCGCGGTAGATCGGGTTGTAGACGCCGAGCATCCGCTCGGCGATGTGGGCCAGCGGCAGATAGGCCAGCGACGGCGAGTGCGGCGGCGTCTCGACCGTCTGCTCCAGCACGATCGACTGATAGATGACGTTGCGGTGGCTGAGCAGCACCCCTTTCGGGTCGCCGGTGGTGCCCGAGGTGTAGAGCAGCGTGACCGGCTGTTCCGGGCGCACCTCATGCCAGGCCTTCTCGAAGGCCTGCGGATCGGCCTGGTGCAGAGCTGCGCCGCGTTCGGCGACGCCGCGCAGCGACACGTGGGAGGTGCCCTCGACGACGACCACGTGCTTCACGGCCGGCAGCGAGGGCAGGATCGGCTCCCACTTCGCGAGTTCCTGTGCGCCCTCGAGCACCAGGATCGTGGCCTGGCTGTGCCGGGCCAGATATTCGAGCTGTGACGGTGGCAGAGTCGCGTACACAGTGGAGGGAACAGCGCCGAGGTGGACCGCGGCCAGGTCGACCAGCCAGTGCTCGGGGCGGCTGGACATCATGATGAGCATGCGGTCGCCCGGCTCGAGGCCGAGGTCGGCCAGGCCACGGGACAGGGCCGCCACCTCGTCGCGCAGCTGCCGCCAGGTCAGGGTCTCCGGCTTGCCGAGCACGCTGAGCGCGGGCAGATCGGGGTGTTCGGTCGCGTTGCGATGCAGAAGGACGGGAACGGTCAACCGGGACGCATCCATGGGGCGCACTGTAAACGCCGGTTAACTTCCAAGAAAAGACCCACGTTCATATAGCGCCACTTCGGAGCCCTGCCGCGTGTGATTCTCGAATAACTTCCGGCCCTTGACACCGCGACCGGGAGTGCCAGAAAGTTAACGGCGATTCGCAGAGAGGACGGGCGATGGCCATCGACGCTTTCCTGTACGAAGCCCTGCGCACCCCGCGCGGCCGGGGCAAGAGATCCGGCGCCCTGCACGGCACGAAGCCGATCTCCCTGGTCACCGGGCTGATCGACGAGATGCTGCGCCGCCACCCGGGCGTCGACCCGGCCGACATCGAGGATGTGGTCCTCGGCGTGGTCTCACCGCTGGGCGACCAGGGCTCGGTCATCGCCAAGACGGCGGCGATCGCGGCCGGCCTGCCCCACACCGTCTCCGGCGTGCAGCTCAACCGCTTCTGCGGCTCCGGCCTGGAGGCGGTCAACAACGCCGCCCAGAAGGTGCGGTCCGGCTGGGGCGACCTCGTCCTGGCCGGCGGCGTCGAGTCGATGTCGCGGGTGCCGATGGGCTCCGACGGCGGCGCCTGGTCGATGGACCCCGAGACCAACCTGGTCGCGAGCTTCGTGCCGCAGGGCATCGGCGCCGACCTGATCGCCACCCTCGACGGCTTCGACCGCGAGCGGGTCGACGCCTTCGCCCTGCGCTCGCAGCAGCGGGCCGCGCAGGCCTGGGCCGCCGGCTGGTTCGACCGCTCGGTGGTGCCGGTGCGCGACCGCAACGGCCTGATGGTCCTCGACCGCGACGAGCACGTACGGGCCGGCTCCACCCTGGACGGGCTCGGCGCGCTGAAGCCGTCCTTCGGCGACATGGCCTTCTTCGACGCGGTCGCGCTCCAGAAATACCACTGGGTCGAGCGCATCGAGCACGTGCACACCGCCGGCAACTCGTCCGGCATCGTCGACGGGGCCGCGCTCACGCTGATCGGCTCGGCCGCCGCCGGCGAACGGGCCGGCCTCACACCCCGGGCCCGCATAGCCGGGGCCGCGCTCAGCGGCGACGATCCGACCATCATGCTGACCGGCCCCGCGCCGGCCAGCCGCAAGGCCCTGGAGCGGGCCGGTATCGGCGTCGGCGACCTCGACCTCGTCGAGATCAACGAGGCCTTCGCGGCCGTGGTGCTGCACTACATCGACGATCTCAAGCTCGACCCCGAGATCGTGAACGTCAACGGTGGCGCCATCGCGATGGGCCACCCGCTCGGCGCGACCGGCGCCATGATCCTCGGCATCCTGGTCGACGAGCTCGAGCGCCGCGGCGGCCGGTACGGCCTGGCCACGCTCTGCATCGGCGGCGGCATGGGCGTCGCGACCGTCGTCGAGCGACTCTGAGGGAGCTGCTGTGGCCATTCACTTCAACCGCGAGGACGACGGCATCATCGTGCTCACGTTCGACGACCCGGACCGGGCCGCGAACACCATGAACGAGGCGTACGTCCGGGCCATGCAGGAGGCGGTCTCCCGCCTGGAAGACGAGCGCGACGACGTCACCGGCGTCATCCTGGCCTCGGCCAAGAAGTCGTGGTTCGCCGGCGGCGACCTGGACAGCCTGCGGGCCTACGACAGCGCCCAGGCGGCCTTCGACCGGGCCAATCTCGTGAAGGCGCAGCTGCGGCGCCTCGAAACGCTGGGACGGCCGGTGGTGGCCGCCATCAACGGGGCCGCGCTCGGCGGCGGCCTGGAGATCGCCCTCGCCTGTCACCGGCGCATCGCGCTGCCGGGCGCCCAGCTGGGCTGCCCCGAGGTGACCCTCGGCCTGCTTCCGGCCGGCGGCGGGGTGGTGCGCACCGTGCGCCTGCTCGGATTGACGGAGGCGCTCACCCACGTACTGCTGCCTGGAACCCGCCACCAAGCGCAAGCCGCGCTGGAGATCGGTCTCCTCGACCAGATCGCGGCGTCCCCGGCCGAGCTGATGAGCGCGGCCCGGGAGTGGATCCGGGCCAACCCGGACGCCACGCAGCCGTGGGAGAGCGTGAAGGTGGACCGCACGACGCTGCCGGCGCTGCCCGCCGTCCTGCGCCAGCGGCTGAAGGGCGCACCCTATCCGGCGCCGCGGCACATCCTGGCCGCCGCGGTCGAGAGCACCCAGGTCGATGTGGACACCGCGTTCGTCATCGAGAGCCGCTACTTCGCGGGCCTCGTCACCGGGCACATCGCCAAAAACATGATCAGCGCGTTCTTCTTCGACCGCAACGCCGCCAACGCGCGAGAGATCGGCGACCTCCCCCCGCCACGCAAGGCGGCCGTGCTCGGCGCCGGGATGATGGGCGCCGGCATCGCCCAGGTGCTCGCCCGGGCCGGGGTGCCGGTCGTGCTCCGCGACGTCGACTACGAGCGGGCCGCCGCGCACGCCTGCGACCTCATCACGCCGACGGCCGACGTGGCCGACCTGGCCGGGGCCGACCTGGTGATCGAGGCGGTCTTCGAGGATCCCGCGCTCAAGCACAAGGTCTTCGCCGAGATCGAGGGCGTCGTCGCGCCGGACGCGCTGCTCTGCTCCAACACCTCCACCCTGCCCATCACGGCGCTGGCCGAGGGCGTGCGCCGCGACAGCGACTTCATCGGGCTGCACTTCTTCTCCCCGGTGCCGAAGATGCCGCTGGTCGAGGTGATCCGCGGCGAGAAGACGAGCGACGAGGCGCTGGGGCGGGCCCTGGCGGTGGTTCGCCTCCTGCGCAAGACGCCGATCGTCGTCAACGACAGCCGCGGCTTCTTCACCAGCCGGGTCATCGGCACGTTCACCAACGAGGGCGTGGCCATGCTGGCCGAGGGCGTGCCGCCGGCCAGCATCGAGCAGGCGTCGAGCCAGGCCGGCTATCCCGCGCCCGTGCTGGCGCTGATGGACGAGCTCACCCTCACCCTGCCCCGCAGGATCCGCGAGGAGGCGCTGGCCGCCGGGGCCGGCACACCGCACCCGGCCGACGCGGTGATCGACCGGATGATCGACGAGTTCGGGCGGCCGGGCCGGTCCTCGGGCGCCGGCTTCTACGAGTACGCGCAGGGGCGGCGGGTCCGGCTCTGGCCGGGCCTGTCGGCGTTCGGCGGTACGGCCCGCCCGCCGTTCGACGACCTGAAGGAGCGCCTCCTGTTCATCGAGGCCATCGAGACGGTGAAGTGCCTCGACGAGGGCGTGCTCACCTCCGTGGCCGAGGCCAACATCGGCTCCATCCTCGGCATCGGCTACCCGGGCTGGACCGGCGGCGTCCTGCGCTACATCGACCAGTACGAGGGCGGCCTGCCCGGCTTCGTCGCCCGCGCCCGCCAACTGGCCGGCCGCTACGGCGACCGCTTCGACCCGCCGCCGCTGCTGCTGGCCAAGGCCGCGGAGGGCACGACGTTCGGCTAGCCAGTGTGCTGGTGATCTGTGATCCGTCAGTCGACCGACTGATGCCCGCGGCGCTGACACACCCCAGGATCGAGAAGTCAACGCGAAACAACCGATCCACCTGGGGGAAACATGAGCAAGCCCACCATCGTGCTGGTGCACGGCGCGTTCGCCGAGTCGGCGAGCTGGAACGGTGTCGTCCAGGGGCTGCGCGAGGCCGGCTTCCCGGCCGTCGCCCTGGCCAACCCGCTGCGCGGTGTCAGCAACGACGCCGGGTACCTCAAGGCCACGCTCGCCTCCATCGAGGGTGACGTCGTGCTGGTCGGCCACTCCTACGGCGGCATGGTCATCACCAACGCCGCCGAGGGCAACCCCAACATCAAGGCTTTGGTGTACGTCGGCGCGTTCGCCCCCGACGCGGGCGAGAGCGCCGGTGACCTCGCCGGCAAATACCCGGGCAGCTCCCTGGGCGAGACCCTGAACCCGGTCGCCCTGCCCGGCGGCGGCACCGACCTCTACATCAAGCAGGACAAGTACCACCACCAGTTCGCCGCCGACTCCTCGGCCGAGGACGCCGCCGTCTGGGCCGTGACCCAGCGGCCGATCACCGACGCCGCGCTCGGCGAGAAGTCGGCCGAGGCCGCCTGGAAGACGATCCCGTCCTGGTTCCTGTTCGGCAGCGAGGACCTCAACATCCCGGTCGCCGCGCACCGTTTCATGGCCGAGCGGGCCGGCTCCAAGCGGACCGTCGAGCTGGCCGGCGGCTCGCACACCGTGGCCATCCCCGAGGCGGCCCAGCTGGTCGAGCTCATCAAGGAAGCCGCGTCGGCGTAAACGCTGGGGGGAGTGCGGCCGTCCCGCCGCACTCCCGACTGGCTGCAACTGGGTTGCGGTCCGGTGCGACCCTGCCGGGCGGGCCCGGCCCGGCCGATCAAGCCGGGCATGTCAGCAGAGCCGATCCTCTTCAGCGACGCGCGCCACGGCGACGAGAACGCCGCCTGGTGGCGCGACGCCGTGGTCTACCAGGTTTATCTGCGGTCGTTCGCCGACGGCAACGGCGACGGGATCGGCGACTTCGCCGGCCTGCGCTCGCGGCTCGGCTATCTGAAGTCGCTCGGCGTCGACGCGGTGTGGGTGACCCCGCACTACCCGTCGGGCGGGGCCGACGGCGGCTACGACGTCATCGACTACAAGGCGGTCGACCCGGTCTACGGCGACGTCGAGGACGTCCGCGGTCTGGTCGAGGACGCGCACGGTCTCGGCCTGAAGGTGCTGCTCGACATCGTCCCCAACCACACCAGCGACCAGCACGCCTGGTTCCAGCGGGCGCTGGCCGACCCGGACAGCCCGGAGGCGGCGCGCTACCACTTCCTGCCGCCGGGCGAGGAGCCGCCCAACAACTGGCAGAGCATGTTCGGCGGCCCGGCCTGGTCCCGTACACCCGATGGCCGTTGGTATCTGCATTTGTTCACGCCGCAGCAGCCGGACCTCAATTGGGACAACCCGGAGGTCGCCGAGGACTTCGACGACACGTTGCGGTTCTGGTACGACCTGGGTGTCGACGGGTTCCGGGTGGACGTCGCATACGGGCTGTTCAAGGACGCGGAGTACCGCGACAACCCCGGCGTCTACTCACCCACCCTGTTCGGGCACGGGCCCGAGCAGGTGATGACCACCAACCAGCCCCGGATCCACGAGATCTGGCGCCGCTGGCGGGCGGTCGGCGACTCGTACGCCGATGGGCGGATGCTGGTCGGCGAGGTCTCCCTCGCCGACCTGAAGCAGGTCGGTCTGTACGCGCGGCCGGACGAGCTCCAGCACGCCTTCCAGTTCCGGCTGCTCAAGAGCAAGTGGGACGCCCCGGCGTTCGCCGACACCATCGCCGAGGCGCTGGCGGTCTTCGAGTCGGTCGGCGCGCCGGCGCCCTGGGTGCTCGGCAACCACGACAAGGCGCGGCAGGTCACCCGGTACGGCTCGCTGCGCCGGGCCCGGGCGGCGGCGCTGCTGATGCTCGCGCTGCCGGGGTCGGCCTATCTCTACGCGGGCGAGGAGCTGGGCCTGCCCGAGGCCGAGGTCCCCGACGCGGCCAAGCAGGACCCCATCTTCTTCCGCTCCGGCGGCAAGCGGGCCGGCCGCGACGGCTGCCGGGTGCCGATGCCGTGGGACGACCACGACGCCCTCGCCGGCTTCTCGGCGGCGGGCAGCGCCGAGCCGTGGCTGCCGATCCCGGACGGTTGGCGGGACCACGCCGTCAACCGGCAGGCGGCCGACCCGTCCTCGACGCTGTCGCTCTACCGGCAGGCGATCTCGATGCGCTCGCTCTACCCGGCGCTCGGCTCCGGGCTGGGCGCGGTGTCGCGCATCGGCGACGTCGTCCGGATCGACCTGGTGGCCCGTTCGGGCGACCCCGATCCGGTCACCTGCTGGATCAACATGAGCTCGTCGACGGCCTTCGTGCCCGCCCGGCGGGTGCTGCTGGCCTCGGACCGCGCCGGTGTCAGGGAGCGCGACGGCATCGTCGAGCTGCCGGCCGATACGGCGATCTGGGTGACACCGAACCCCGTCGATCTGAGGTAGCGTCCTGAGCCATGGCTCAGCGCAGCCTGAGGTTCGACGTCGAGGTCGGCCCCCAGGCACCCGGCGAGGCGCGTCACCGTGTCGTGACGTGCCTGCGCGAGTGGGGTTTCCGCGACGGCGGCTGGCTCGACGCGGTCGCCGTCGTCGTGAGCGAGGTGGTCACGAACGCGGTGCAGCACGGTGGCGGGCATGTCGTCGCGATCACCGTCGACGCGTACGCCACCCGGGTGACCCTGTCGGTCGCCGACGCCTCCGCCGTCGTTCCCCGGCGCCGTGAGCCGGACGACCGGGGCGGGCGCGGGCTGCTGCTGCTCGACGCGCTGACCGACCGGTGGTATGTGGCCGACGAGGGCTCCGGCAAGCGGGTCCACGTCGAGTTCCGCCCGGCCGAGGTGGCCCCGTGGCAGGAGAACCCGAAGTGAAGATCGACAGACGGCAGGACGGTGACGCCGTCCGGGTCGCGCTCACCGGAGAGCTCGACCTGGCCAGCAGCGACGAGGTCCGCTCGTTCATCGAGGCGGCGCTGGCCGACACCCGCCCGGCCCGGGTGCTGGTCGACATGGACGGCGTCGCGTTCTGCGACTCGACGGGCATCGAGGCGCTGATCCGGGCCCGCGCCGCCGCGGTGGCCCAGGGCTCGCGGCTCGAGCTGGTGAACGTCCACGGCATCGCCCGGACGACGCTGGAGATCACGGGCGTGCTCCGCCTGTTCACATGACAAGACTCCGGCTGCTGCTGGTCGTCGCCGTCGCGTACACGATCGGCGCCCAGCTGGCGTTCGTCGTCTTCGACGCCGACTCGATCGTGGTGCTCTTCCTCCCGGCCGGCGTCACCCTGTCCGCCCTGCTGCTCAGCCCGCGCCGCGAGTGGGCGTGGATCCTCGCCACCGTCGCGGCTCTCGAGCTGCTCATCGACATCGGGCACGGCCTCGATCCGGTGTACGCCCTGGGCTTCGCCGCCGCCAACACGCTGGAGCCCCTGGTCGGCGCGCTGCTGCTGCGCCGGGCCGTGGCCGGCCGCATCGACCTCGCGCAGCGCCCGCACCTGCTGGCCTTCCTGGCCTTCGGCGTGGTCGCCGGCCCGGCCGTGGGCGCCCTGATCGGCGGGACGACCATCGCCCTCGCCCAGGACCGCGGCTGGTTCTCCTCCTTCCTGCCGTTCTGGGCCGGCGACGCCACCGGCGCCCTGACCGTCGCCGGCACCGTCCTGGCCTGGCGCCGGTCGCTGCTGACCCGTTGCGTGCCGGCCGTCCTGGTCACCGCGGCGGTCACGGCCGCCGGCTTCTGGCCGCAGCATCTACCGCTGTTCTACCTGCCGATCCCGCTGCTGTTCTGGCTCGGCTTCACCCAGCCGCTGGCCGTGACGATGACCTCCGGCCTGGCCATGACCGTCACCGCGAACACCCTGACCGGAGCCGGCCGGGGCCCGTGGGCCGCCCTCGACGGACCGATCGAGATCAAGACGGCCACCCTGCAACTGTTCCTGGCGGTGGCCATCCTCGGCGCCTGCTTCCTCACGGTCGGCGTCACCGAGCGGGACCGGGCGGTCAGCGCCGCCCACCAGCTGCAGCAGGCCCTTCTGCCCGCCGTCATCCCGCAACGGCCCGGCATCAGGGTGAGCGCCGGCTACCGCCCGGCCGACCTGACCCACCACGTCGGCGGCGACTGGTACGACGTCTTCGACGTCCCCGGCGACCGCGTCGGCTTCGCCGTCGGCGACGTGGTCGGCCACAACCTGGCCGCCGCCGCGGCCATGGCCCGCCTCCAGTCCGCCCTGCGCCTGCTGGCGCAGACCGCCCCGGGCCCGGCCGAGGTGCTGGCCGGCCTCGACCGGGCCAGCATGGTCATCGACGGCGCCCACATGTGCACGGTCGCCTACGCCGACTACCACCCGGCCACGCGGCGCCTGCGCTACGCCTGCGCCGGCCATCCCCCACCGCTGCTGATGACCGACGGCACCGGCGAGTTCCTCTGGGAGGGCCGCTCGATGCCCCTGGCGGTCGAGCCGTGCCCGCGCCCCCACGCCGAGCGCGAGGTCCCACCCGGCGCCCACCTGCTCCTCTACACCGACGGCCTGGTGGAACGCCGCACCGAGCCCCTGCGCACCAGCCTCGACCGCCTGGCCGTCACGGTCGCCGCCGAGCCGGGCGCCGGCCTGACCGAGACCTTGCTCAACCGCATCCCCCACGACGGCCCCGCCATAGACGACGCCGTAGTCCTGCACGTGACTTTCGACAGCGCCCCGGCGACATATTCAAATGGTCTTGCCAGCTAGCGTTCTGCCATTTTACCGTCTGCCACATAGCTGCTTTCTGTTCACTCATTTTCCGGGAGTAGCTCTACCGGCTTTAGTGCCGCACTATATGTATGAGGAAGTGGCTCCATCGCCGGCGCACCGGGGGATCTGGCGAATTGATCATTCCTCAGCGAACACTCGGCCGGGAGGTGTCGTGATGGCGGACGGGGCAAGACGACTCAACCAGGACCGCGCCTTGACCCCAATGGCGCTTCTTTAAGGTGTTTGGGCTGGTAGGGGTTTCACCCGGTGGAGGGTGATGGTGTGTTCGACGTGGCGGGCTGGGGGTCGGTCGC
>NZ_OBDY01000063.1 GCF_900215205.1 Paractinoplanes atraurantiacus | reverse complement strand
TCCGGTCTCCGGTCTCCGGTCTCCGGTCTCCGGTCTCCGGTCTCCGGTCTCCGGTCTCCGGTCTCCGGTCTCCGGTCTCCGGTCTCCGGTCTCCGAGGGAGCGTAAGTGCACGAGAGGGCTGGCCTACCATTTGCCTCAAGTTTGCTCCTAGCAATCGCAGCTCACTCTTGAGCCGGCTTGGGCAGTGGCGCTCCTTCCTCGGACACGGCGGATCGTTTCACGTGAAACGGCTGTGGCAGCGCTGCAGCTCCGCAGGATCGGGGCGTTGGGAGTGCCGACACCAGATAGCCGCTACTAGCCATGGTTGGCTAAGAGCTCGCTCCGTTCTTGTCTGCAAGCCGCCGGCAGGTCCTCCTCCATAGAGGCTTGACCTAGTACTCGAACGCGGCCCAGCCCGTCTCCGCACGCCCTTCATTAGCGAGACCGTCGAGGCAACCGGGTGCGCTCGATGCGGCACCTCCGAGTTCGAGGAGTGTGCGGCCCATGATTCCGGACTCATGAGCGTCCCAACCGCATCGTGGCGCCGCTCAGTGCCCGAGGACGACACCAGGTGTGGTCCATCATCATCAGACGCAACACACGGCACGGAGGCACGGCCCAGCGCTCTCGACCGTTCGCTAACCCGGAGTGTCCTCGCCGCCTTTCCATCGGTGACAACGCACCCGCCTCACGGCCGAGGCAGCCAGAACCTACCGACTCGATCACCACACGTCGTGCTCTTACGGGCCGTCTCGTTTCACGTGAAACAGAAGCAGCAGTCCGCGAAAGCTTTCACACAATCAAGATGACTGAGACATCCACGCAATCGGCGAC
The DNA here is from genome assembly GCF_900215205.1 of Paractinoplanes atraurantiacus. Classification (GTDB taxonomy): domain Bacteria; phylum Actinomycetota; class Actinomycetes; order Mycobacteriales; family Micromonosporaceae; genus Actinoplanes; species Actinoplanes atraurantiacus. The sequence goes on along the minus strand of NZ_OBDY01000063.1, from coordinate 10,502 downwards.
TCTTTGCGAGCGAAGTCGTCTCACGCCGGGTGAAGCGCAAATTCCTCAACACGCCGGCACCATCACCCCATCCGAGCCGAGCCGGTCGCAACCCGACCCTCACACAACCGACCGAGCGCAACAATAGCGCGTTCATTGAGTGGTGCGACCCTCTAGCCACTCAGGGTCATCCTTCAAACGCTTTCTATAAACCCTACGTACCTACATACCATTGTCCGTCGAGACCAAAACGTCCCATAAAGGGCGTCAGATTCGGCACAGACGGAGATCGTCGAGTCGACCAAAACCTCAGGAGAATGGCTCTGACAGAACCGGATTTGAGCCCAAGCGGAGGCCCGACTCCGCAAAGCATCGACAGGCGAGAAAGTCCTCAAAACAATCGGGGTGTGCGATCAACTCGCACACCCCGAAGAAGTCGAACCCCGACGACCTACTCCTCGCCGCCAGCGCCTTCCTCGTCGACGCCGATCATGCCGACGATGCGCTCAAGGTCGTCCACGGTCGCGAACTCGATCGTGATCTTGCCTTTGTTGCGGCCGATGTCGACCTTGACTCTGGTGTCGAATCGGTCGCTCAGCCGGTCCGCGAGATCATTGAGGGCGGGCGCATGCACCTTCGGCCGGCGCGTCGGCGCCGCCTTCTTGGCCGGGCCGTCGGCGATCGCCAGGGACACCAGCTCCTCGGTGGCCCGTACCGACAAGCCCTCAGCCACAATCCTCAGCGCCAGCTTCTCCTGGGCCTCGGTGTCGTCCAGCCCCAGCAGCGCCCGGGCATGCCCAGCCGACAGAACCCCGGCCGCCACTCGGCGCTGCACCGGCGCCGGCAGGTTCAGCAAGCGGATCGTGTTGGAGATCTGCGGCCGGCTGCGGCCGATCCGCTTGGCGAGCTCCTCGTGCGTAGCCCCGAACTCCTCGAGCAGCTGCTGATAGGCGGCCGCCTCTTCGAGCGGGTTCAGGTTGGCCCGGTGGATGTTTTCGAGCAGCGCGTCCCGCAACATGGCGTCGTCGCGCGTCTCGCGAACGATCGCCGGAATGGTCTCGCGCCCGATGGCCTGAGCGGCACGCCAACGCCGCTCACCCATCACCAGTTCGTAGCGGCCGTCGCCGAGTTCCCGTACGACAATCGGCTGCAGGAAGCCGACCTCCTGGATGGAGGTCTTCAGTTCGTCCAGCGCCTCGTCGTCGAAGACGTGCCGCGGCTGCTTGGCGTTCGGTTCGATCGAGCCGACGGGAAGCTCGGTGAACCGGGCCCCCGGGACGGGCGCGAGCTCCTCCTCAAGAGGGGCAGCGGGAACAGGCTGAGGGGCGATGACCGCCACAGGCGGGTCGACCGGCGGAGGCGCGCTGTCGACCGGCGGTGAAGGCTCGGCGGCCGGCGCCGTCGGAATCAGGGCGCCCAGGCCGCGGCCCAGCCCGCCCCGCGGACGGTTCTTCATGCCGTGCCTCCCGTGTTGACGCCACGCATCGCGATCTCCAGGGCGGCTTCGAAGTAGCTGGTAGCGCCCCTTGATCCCGGATCGTAGGTCATCACGGACTGGCCGTAGCTAGGAGCCTCCGACACGCGCACGTTTCGGGGGATGACGGCGTTCAGCACCTTGCTGCCGAAGTGGTTGCGCACATCCTGCTCGACGGCGTCGGCCAGCCGCGTACGGCGGTCGTACATGGTCAGCAGAATCGTCGAGACGTCGAGCGTCGGGTTCAGGTGTTGGCGTACGAGATTAATGTTGTTGATCAGCTGGTTCAGCCCTTCCAGTGCGTAGTACTCACACTGGATCGGAATCAGAACCTCCTGCGCCGCGCAGAGCGCGTTGACCGTCAGCAGGCCGAGCGACGGCGGGCAGTCGATGAAGACGTAGTCGAACTTCTCCGGGTGCGCCGCGATGGCCCGAGCCAGCCGGGACTCACGCGCGACCACGGAGACCAGCTCGATCTCGGCACCGGCCAGGTCGATCGTCGCCGGCACGCACCACAGGTTCGGAATGCCCTCGACCGCCTGCGCCACCTCCGACAACGGCACGTTGTCGATCAAGCAGTCGTAGACGTCGGGCACGCCGGCGTGGTGCGGGACGTTGAGGCCCGTGGAGGCATTGCCCTGAGGGTCGAGGTCGACGACGAGAACACGGTTGCCATGCAACGCCAGCGCCACCGCGAGGTTCACGGTCGTGGTGGTCTTGCCGACGCCACCCTTCTGGTTCGCGACGCAGAGCACCCTCGGGTGATCCGGGCGCGGCATGGTGATCTCGCCGCTCGGGTTGAGGATCTGCACAGCTCGCAACGCTTCCATGGCTAGGGGTGGATCGTCTTCATCCCGGCTCGGCGTTTCACGTGAAACATGCTCGTCCGGCGCTGCGGGCACACCCGAAGAAGGTGCAGCCGACACTGGAGAGGACGAAACGGGCGCCGCCGAGACAGGGGCACCGGATACCGGTCCCGCCGAAGATCGAGGCGCCGGCGTTCGTGTCTCCTCCGGCTGCGAGGAAGACGGTTTTCCGTAGATCTGCCCGGAGTAGCCGCCACCGGCACGTGGAGCCGGGACGCCATCAGAGGTGTTGTATGCGCCACCCTGGCTCATGCCGGACGCACGCTCGCGATCGAGAGATGACTCGGTTTCACGTGAAACACCGTACTCATGCACCGTTTTATCCCTGTTAGTGAGGAACGGGTCGGTCGGCGACACGTGCGTTCCGGCGGCAGAAGACCGGCACACACTATCGACGCCCGGCCAGCCTACGGCCGTCGGGCGAGCCTCGCCACGGCCATCCGTCCGATGAGGCCCGTCCCCCACCGCTTCGGACGCCGCATAGACCATCCTCCCGGGCACGAGCCGCAATGCCGCCCCCGCGTCCCCGCCGCTTCCCCCCAAAAACCCCGCGTTTCCGTCACGGTCGGCTGTTTCTTGCGCTTCTTCTTTTGTACGCAGGGGAGCCCGCCCCAACCGCAAGGACCCCTGACCCACTACCCGAGCATCCACGCCCTCAGCAGCCGACCAGGACTCCGGATCTAGCACCCCCACAGTCCCCGCAGTAGCGTCTTCCCGCTCCACCCCCACCGGGGTCTCACCCAAGGTCTCAGCGCCCGGCAAAGACCCCCTCAGCCCGCCCACAAGAACAAACGCCACCGGAGACAGGGCCGCCCGATCAACCGACCCGCTCGACACGGACACCACAAGCCCAGAAGACGGCGAAAAGGCCGCACCCTCTTCGGGCCTGCCGACTCCGGCAGCCCCGCCATCCGGCACCGCCATAATCGCCCCCGAGGGGACGGCCGAGGCGAGATGGATGGCAGCCGTGGGGGATGCCGACGCTACGTTGCGGGCCGCCGCGGAAGGGGCGGTCGTGGGAGGGTCGGCCAGCGCACTCCGGACGGGCATCCCCTCGGCATCCGCCGCGACAGCGTGCCGGCTCGCCTCGGGCGATGACGGCACCGGCTTGGGCGTATCCCTTCGGCCTTTCTTGCCACGCCGTCGCCCCCGCCCCTCAGAAGCGCCGTCACCGCCGCTCAATGTAGCCCGAGAAGCAGGAATCGCCCCTTCGGCCGGACCGCCACGACCCGACGAAGACGATGGCACAGCACGAGGCCTAGCGAAGGCCGCCGGTGCAGCCTGAGCCCGAGCTCGGGACGGGGAACCGCCTGAAAGCACGGACCTGCCGTCAGACGCCGAACCGGCAGAAGGCGCAGAGCCGCCACCAGCAGTAGAGCCTCCGGAAACGGGGCGGGCGGGATCTGCGGGAGCCGGCGCTCCGGCGGTGGACGAGACGCCGGTGGTGGACTGACCACCCCCAGCGCCGGGGGAGAGCTGGTCGGGACGCTTCTCTTTCGGGTTCCGTCTGCGTGCGCCCCGCCTGGACATCTATCCCCTCCGTGGTCTCCCACGCCCGGTGTTGCGGCCGTTCGAGCGGCCCCGCGCCGGGCTTGCCGCCCGGGTGGGCGGCTTCGGCCTGGACTGCACGACGACCTCCACGACCGTGGTGGGTGGGTCGATCAGGCCCTCCCCGCACAGATGGATCACCGGGTCGGCGCCGCCCAGATCGGCCAGTGCCTGCCGGTGCTCCGCGGCCTCCTCGGCGGCCGAGGCGCCCTTCAGCGCCAGCAACCTGCCGCCGACACGGGCCAGCGGCAGGCACCAGCCGGCCAGCCGGTCGAGTGGGGCGACCGCCCGCGCCGTGACGATGTCGGCGCCGGCGGGGGGCCCGTCGACAACATCCTCGGCGCGGCCCCGGACGACCGTGACGGCCGAGTCGAGACCCAGTGCGGTCACCGCCTCCGACAGGAACGCGGTGCGTCGTGCCAGCGGCTCGACCAGGGTGATGCGCAGGTCCGGCCGGGCCACTGCCAGCACGATACCGGGCAAACCGGCACCAGACCCCACGTCAACCACGGAAGCGCCGATAGGGATGATCTCGGACACTACGGCACAATTCACCAGGTGCCGCTCCCAGATCCGCGGCGCCTCCCGCGGTCCGATCAGCCCACGCACCACGCCATCGGTCACCAGCAGCCGTGCATAGGCCTCAGCCAGCCCCAGCCGATCTCCGAAGACCCGGGCCGCCACCTCAGCGATCTCCGCGGGCGGCCCGAACGACTCAAGATCCGAGGCCGCCTCCGCCGAGGAGGCCGAAGAGAAAGCCGCCGGCTCGGGGGAGGGAGCCGCGCTCAAAGCCGCGGCAGCCGAGGTGGAAGGAGCCGCAGTCGACGGCGGCGAGGTCTTCGAGCCCGGAGAACGGGCAGCTGAGCTACCCGAAGAGGCACGCTTGCCGGGGAAGGCCAGCGGCCTCCTCGGCCCCCGCCGCACACCAGAAGACTCCGGGAACGGAACCGGCCCGGGCGATCCCTCGCCCGGGCCGGCGTCCCCCGCGCTCACGCGTGGGTCAGTCATCGTCAGTCCGCCACCCGCACCACGATGCGACGGTTGGGCTCGACACCCTCCGACTCGCTCTGCACGCCGGAAATGGCGTTCACCACGTCGTGCACGCACTTGCGCTCGAAGGCCGACATCGGCTCGAGGCGCACCGGGTCACCGTGCTCCTTCACCTTCTCGACCGCGTTGCGGGCCACCGCCGCCAGCTCCTTGCGGCGCGACGCCCGGTAGCCACCGATGTCGAGCAGCAGGCGCGACGGCGAACCGGTCGCCCGGAAGATCGCCAGCCGGGTCAGCTCCTGGAGCGCCTCCAGCGTGGCGCCGCGCTGGCCGACGAGCGGCTGCAGCCGGCCACCCACCACCTCGACCATCGGGCGCCCGGCCGACACGAGCTCGTCGATGTCGCCGTCGTAGTCGAGGATGTCCAACAGCCCCTCGACGTAGTCGGCGGCAATCTCACTCTGGCGGAACAGGTCGCCGTCCGAGGCCACGCTCTCCGACGTTTTCGTCTCCTCGGATGGGGAGGCGGAGACTGACGATTCGGGCGTGCTGGTGTCGGTCACGGTCTCATCTCCGTACTCAATCGGGCCGGACCTGCTCGGTCCGCTGCTTCCGCGGCGAGTAATTAGTGGTGCCGCGGGGAGGTCTCAGTAAGGGGAGCGCTCGGACGCTGCGTAGACAGCGCCCGAGCCGCGATCATCCCTTGGGTTTGCTCGCCGGTCTGGCGCCCTTCTTCGGATTCACCGGTTTGGCACCGGGCTTCGGGGCCAGCGCCTTGGTGTCCACCACCGGCGGCTGCGGCTCCGGCTGGTTCTTCTTGCCGAACAGGCCACCGCTGCGGCCGGTCTGCACCGGGCTCTTCGGGGTGGTCGCACCACCGGCGGGCTTCTTGGCCGGCGGGCCGGACGGGCGCGAGGGCGCCGAGGCGTTCTTCTTGGCCATCTGCGGCGGCGGGAACTTGCGCAGCACCCACTGCTGCTGGGCCAGGGTGAACAGGTTGTTCGTGACCCAGTAGATGATCACACCGATGGGGAACAGCGAACCCGAGACGAGCAGGGAGAGCGGGATGCCGTAGAGCATCAGCCGCTGGATCATCTTCTGCTGCGGGTCCTCGGCCCAACCGGTCTTGAGGATCATCTGACGGCTGGTGAGGTACGTCGTCGACATCATGATCAGCACCAGGATGCCGGCGATGATCTTGACGGTCGTGCCGTTGGCGTCGAGCGCCGCGAGCTCGGAGGCGCTGGAGCCGAACTTGGCCGGGAGCGGCGCCGTGAACAGCGAGGCGTGAGTCGCGCTCTCGAACTGCTCGACCGTCCACCCGTACAGCGTCTTGCCCTGGTTGTCGGGGTTGAGGCGCCGCAGGACGTGGAAGAGACCCAGGAAGACGGGGATCTGCAAGAACATCGGAAGGCAGCCCATGAGCGGGTTGGCCTTCTCGGTCTTGTACAGCTCCATCATTTCTTTCTGGAGCGTTTCCCGGTCACCCTTGTGCTTCTCCTGCAGCTCCTTGACCTTGGGCTGCAGTGCCTGCATCGCCCGCTGGCTCTTGATCTGCTTGACGAAGACCGGGAAGAGGATGACGCGGACCGTCACCACCAGGAACACGATGGCCAGCACCCACGACCAGTTGGTGCCGAGCACCTTCGTGTCCGGGATTCCGATGAAGTCCCAGAGTGCATGCCAGCGCAGGAGGATCCACGAGATGGCGTAGTAGATCCAGTCGAGACTCAATTCAGGCTCCAGTCACATCGGCGGGACGGTGACGGATCGGGTCAGGTACCGGGTCGTACCCGCCAGGATGGAAGGGGTGGCAGCGCAGGAGCCGCCAGACCGTCAACCCCGTCCCCCGCACAGCACCGTGCTTGTGCAGTGCCTCCAGGGAGTACGCACTGCACGAGGGATAGAACCGACAGCGGGCCGGCAGCACCGGACTCACATAACGACGGTACGCGACGACCAGCGCGGTCAGCACACGGGCGAGCACGCTCATCGCGGCCTCCGCGGCCTGCGCGCCGCCGCCAGGGCGCCGTCGAGATCGTCGGCCAAGGTGTCGAAGGACGCCTCGGCGGACGGGGGCAGAGCCCTCACCACCAGCGTCGATCCACCGGGCAGGTCGTCCAGCCGATGCCGGACCAGATGCCGGAGCCGGCGGCGGACCTTGTTACGGACCACCGCGTTGCCGACGGCTTTGGATACGACGAAGCCGGCGCGCGCCGCAGAGGCTTGCACCGGCTCCTCGATAAGCAGATGAACGACAACCGTCCCGCGACCGGCCCGGCGGCCACCGCGAATCGCAGCGGCGAAGTCGGAACTACGCCGCAGACGCTGAGTCGCGGCCAGCACGACTACCTGGCCAATTTCCGGGCCGACAGGCGTCGGCTCAGGCCGACAGCTTGTCGCGGCCCTTGCCACGGCGAGCAGCGAGAATGGCACGCCCGGCACGGGTGCGCATGCGCAGCCGGAAGCCGTGGGTCTTGGCACGCCGGCGGTTGTTCGGCTGGTAGGTGCGCTTGCTCACGTCAAAACTCCGTCTTCGTACAACATCCAGGGGGCATCAAAGCTGCAAGACGCCACTTTAGCAGAACGCGGCGGAGCAACCGCTCGACCCTACGCAGGGCGACCGCGCCGGTCAACCATATCCTGGATCGGCACGCCGACCACGAGATCACGGCACCGCGCGAGGATGGGAGTCTGCGCGCCTTGTGAATCTTTTCCTGCCGTCGGGCGCTTGCTCGCCGATAAGAGAGCCCTACGAGAGTTGATGCTGCGGCGACCTCGCTGTTAGCGTGCCCGTTTGCTGGTCATCAGCGGTGTACGCATACCACGACGAGTCGGCCAAAACCAGACAAGCAGGTGAATCGTTCGGCACGGTGAGCCTGCGAAACCGCGCCGTTTCAGGCTCCGGGGTCTGCCGACCATCCGGCCGGGGAAGTGACCACCGACAAGTGCACAGGGTTGTGGATAACCTGTGGACAGCCGGTGGCGCCGAGCGTCTTCAGCACGTTAGATGTTGCTGGGTTGGGGGAGACGTCGAGTGCCTGGAGGGCAGCGACGAGCGGTAGAGCCGGACAAGGTCCACCGGGGGTCGGTGGCGATGGGGGTGGCGCGGCGGTGGCCGATCAGGTCGACCTGGGTGGTGTGTGGAAGGCGACGCTGGATGAACTGGCCGACGAGATCTCGTCGCGTCAGCAGCGTGCCTATCTGCAGCTGACCCAACTGCGCGCCATCGTCGAGGACACCGCGCTGCTGGCCGTCCCGGACGCCTTCACCCGCGACGTCATCGAGTCCCGCCTGCGCCCCGCGATCACCGAGGCGCTCAGCCGCCGCCTCAACCGGCCGATCCAGGTCGCCGTCACCGTGAAGCCCCCGGAGGACGGCACAGGTCTACCCGGAAAGGTGTACGGCACCCCGATCGAGCAGCAGGCCGAGCCGCCGAGCGAGCCTCAGCCGCGGCACTACGCCGATCCGCCGCGCCCGCCCGAGCAGCCCGCCTACGATCCTTATCCGCCGGGTTCCGCCCAGCGCCCGGCCGCCGGCCCGTACCCCCGTGGCGTTCCCACCGCCCGCGGCGGGCAGGAGGCGCTGTTCGCCGATCCGATGCCGCCGATGCCGGAGAAGCCGGAGTCGAACGAGCCGCCCGCACACCGGATGGCCGCCGACCAGTCCCAGCTGCGCGACAACCAGCGCCGCCCCGACGACCGTCAGCCTCAGTTCGGCCCCGACCGCGACGACACGCTCCAGATGCGCGGCGGCGACAACGGCCCCGGCCGCGCCCAGCCCGACATCCGCCCGTCGAGCAACCCGCGCGGCACGAACGACGGCAACCGTCTCAACCCGAAGTACATGTTCGAGACGTTCGTCATCGGCTCGTCCAACCGCTTCGCCCACGCGGCCGCCGTCGCCGTCGCCGAGTCACCCGCGAAGGCGTACAACCCGCTCTTCATCTATGGCAGTTCCGGTCTCGGCAAGACCCACCTGCTGCACGCCATCGGCCATTACGCGACCACCCTCGGTCATGCGCGCAGTGTTCGCTACGTCTCCACCGAGGAATTCACCAACGACTTCATCAACAGCCTGCGCGACGACAAGACGCAGGCGTTCCAGCGGCGCTACCGCGACGTCGACATCCTGCTGATCGACGACATCCAGTTCCTGGAAAATCGCGAGCGCACGCAGGAGGAGTTCTTCCACACCTTCAACACGCTGCACAACGCCAACAAGCAGATCGTCATCAGCTCGGACCGTTCGCCCCGCCAGCTGGCGACGCTCGAGGACCGCATGCGCACCCGCTTCGAGTGGGGCCTGCTCGCCGACATCCAGCCGCCCGACCTGGAGACGCGCATCGCGATCCTCCAGAAGAAGGCCGCACAGGAGCGCATGTACGCGCCCGCCGACGTCCTCGAGTTCATCGCGTCCCGCGTCTCCAACTCGATCCGCGAGCTCGAGGGCGCCCTCATCCGGGTGACCGCTTTCGCCAGCCTCACCCGCAGCCCGGTCCAGCTCGCCCTGGCCGAAGAGGTCCTTCGCGACTTCATGCCCGACGGCGCCGGCCCCGAGATCACCGCCGACCAGATCATGGTCTCCACCGCCGACTACTTCGGCGTGAGCCTGGAAGACCTGCGAGGCCATTCCCGCAGCCGCGTCCTGGTCAACGCCCGCCAGGTCGCCATGTACCTCTGCCGCGAACTGACCGACCTCTCCCTGCCACGCATCGGACAGGCTTTCGGCGGCCGCGACCACACCACAGTCATGCACGCCGACCGCAAAATCCGCCAACACATGGCCGAGCGGCGCTCCCTCTACAACCAGATCGCCGAACTCACCAACCGCATCAAACAAAACACCTGACCTTCGTTTCTCACCGGCTGCTTCATTCCAGCTGTACGGATCCGCCTGTCCACAACCACAGGCACACACCCCCGCCCGTAACAGCCCGGCCAGTCGTTGGTCACGCCTGCGAGGCGCCGCCGGGCTGAGCTGCCGTACCCCAGCTCAAACCACCCAGCAGCCCAGAGCCGCCTTTATCCACAGCCCCGCCTACACGGCCCCCACCGCAGCGCCACCCCCGCCCACCAGCACCGACCCGGTCGTCCACAAGCCACAGCCCCCTCAGACTCCGTCCGCCAGCCCCACCCGCCCCAACCACACTCCCGCCACGCACAGCCGGCCCAGCGTTCCCCACCTCAAGCTCGCCCTTCGCACCCGTGCCCCGCCACGCGCGCGCCTCGCGCCGCACCGCGCAGCGCAACGCGCGCCTCGTGCCCGCGGCCCAGCTCGGACCTCGTGGCCCACACCTCGCGCACGCGTTCCGCGCCCCGGAAATCAGACCTCGTGCCCCGCGCCTCGTATCCCGCCCCTCGGGCCAACGCCCGCGCGTCGTGCCACGTACCAACGCCCACGCCTCGCGGCCCGCATCCCACGCCTCACATCTGACACCTCGCATCTCGCATCCCGCGCATCGCGCCCCGCGCCCCGCGCCCCGCGCCCCGCGCCCCGCGCCCCGCGCCCCGAGGCTCAGACCTCGTCCCCACGTCCGGCACCGCATAACCCCGCACCTCGCGTCCCGCCGCCCGCGCTTTGTACCCCACGTCCCGCAGCCCTCCGCGCTTCGTGCCCCACCTCCCGGCACCGCGCGCCCCGCA
>NZ_OBDY01000060.1 GCF_900215205.1 Paractinoplanes atraurantiacus | reverse complement strand
GCCTTGCCCTGCCCCGCATCGCCCTCCGCCCTGCCCACGCCGGGTTTTTCGCCCCGTCCTGCTTCGCGCCGCCCGCCTAGCGCCGCCCTGCGCGCCCCCGCCCCGCCCCGCGCCGCCCTCCGCACTGACCCCGCGCCTCCTCCGCTAACCCACCTCGTCCCGCCGGCACCTCCCTCCACTGACCCCACTTTGTCCCGCCCAACCGCCCGCCCCGCCACCGGCGAACACGATCGTCACGAGCATGTTCCTGACGAACACGATCGTTTCCAGCAAGCTCGTCGCCGGTCGAACAAGTTCGTGACGAACGCGCTCGTCGCCGAGGAACAAGTTCCTGACGAACGCCGTCGTGACGAACGCGGTCGTGACGAACGCGGTCGTGACGAACGCGGTCGTGACGAACGCGGTCGTGACGAACGCGCTCGTGACGAACGCGCTCGTGACGAACGCGCTCGTGACGAACCCGCTCGTGACGAACGCGCTCGTGACGAACCCGCTCGTGACGAACGCGCTCCTTAGGAACACGTTCGTTCAGCCGCGCCGATCATGCGGAATCGGTGCGCACCGACAAGGCGCATGCGGGTGGAGTGGTTAGCGGATCTCGCGCAGCGTTCTTCGGCCGGCGGCCAATGCCACCGCGGCCAACACGGCGGCGGCCGCTATGCCCGTTGCCGTCAGGACCAACGGGTTCGGCCATGTGGGTAGCGGGACCTCGGGGCGGTTCAAGCCGGCCAACGGCAGCGCCCAACCCGTCAACCACCACCCCAGGGCGGCGATCGCCATGCCCGCCACGACCGCCACCGCTACCAGGACGGGGTAGGTCCACAACGTTGCCTGGCGCAGGGCCCGGCGGGTCAACCCCTGGGTGCGCAGCGCGGACAGATCCTCCACCCGGCGGGCGCGGTCCACCGACGCCGACAGGATCAGGGCGCCGGCGGCCAGGGCCGTGGCCAGGACGGCGACGATCACGTAGAACCACAGGGCGATCGCCGGGCCCTGGTTGTCCAGGCGGGCCCGGACCTGGGCCGTGCGCACGTCGCCGATCACCACCAGGCCCCGTGATTCCAGGCGGTCCACCACGTCGGCCGGGGCCCGGTCGTTGAGCCACACCTGGGCGCCGGCCGTCTGGGCGCCGTCGGTGGCCAGGCGGTCGGCGTAGTCGAGGTCCACCAGCACCGCGGGGGCGCCTCCGCCCGGGATGGCGTCCGCCCGCACGGCCACCTTCACCGGGACCTCCCGCGCGTCCAGACCGTTGATGCTCTTCAACGCGGTCACCCCGGCCGTCGCCACCGGCAGGGGCCACGGCGCGTCGGCGGGCTGGACGAACATGCCGTTGGCCAGGCCGTTCAGGGATGTTACGTCGATCTTCAGGCCGTCGGGGGACGCGGCCGCGGTGCCGCCTTCGGAGGCTCGCCAGTCCGGTGTCCTCAGCGAGTGGACCGTCAGCTTGCCGGCGATGTCGAGGGTGCCCTGGCCGCCGAACAGGCGCAGCGAGTTCAGGGTGCATCCGCCGGCGCAGGCGGGCACGGACTGGCTGTAGACGTGGCGGCCGTTGGTGACCACGCCGTACGGGATCACCTGGTCGTCGCCGCCCCCGGAGGGTGAGAGCACCGCGGTCAGGTCGACGGTCTTGCCGGTGGCGAAGCCGGACGCGGTGATGTCGAACGCCACCGTCGCACCCTTCAGCTCGACCGGCGGCGGGGCGGCGGGCCGTAGCGGGCCGACGTTCACCGCCGGGCCCAGCGCGACCAGGCCGAGCCGGGTGGTGTCGACGGCCAGGAGGGCCGGGCGGCCGGGGTCGGACGAAAGGCGGACGGCGGCCATCGCGTACGCACCGGAAGGGTCGGCCGCCCGGACCGCGTTCATCAGGTTCTGGCGGCCGGTGGCGGCGACGGTGAGGACCCGGGTGGCGCCGGTGCCGACTTCGGCCTCCAGCATGCGGCCGCGGGCGGCCACGTCGACGGCGGCCGAGGCGTAGCCGACCACCGCCACCGCGGCCGTCAGCAGGGCGAACAGCCGGGCCGCGCCGGGGCGCCGGGAGAGTTGGAAGCCGGCCAGGGCCGCGCCGAGCCGGCCCGCGCGCAGGGCCCGGCGGCCCAGGACCGTGGCCCACGGCAGGAGCAGGCGAGCGACGACCAGGGCGGCGGCGATGACGATGAGGGCGGCCGCGAAGGTGCCCACCCCGAGCAGGTCGGCCGACAGCTGGACCGTGGCCACCGCCGCGAGCAGGACGACGACGGCTTCGGCGGCCACGGCCCGCGCGCTGCCGCGGACGGCGGGGGCGCGGCGCAGCAGTTCGGCGACCGGAGTGGCGATCTGGCGTCGTTCGGCCAGCAGGACGGTGAGCACGGCGGCGCCGGCGGCCACCGGGGCCCAGCGCAGCGAGGCCAGGCCGGGGTCGGCGCCGACGCCGGGGAACCGCCACGCGGTGAACAGGGTGACCAGCAGCTGGCCGGCCAGGCAGCCGAGCAGGGCGCCGGCCACGATGGCGACGATGTTCTCGCCGGTGGCCAGCCACCAGCGCTGGCCCCAGCGGGCGCCGCGCAGGGCGACCACGGCCAGTTCGGGGCGGCGGCCCTCGGTGCCGTATCCGACGGCCAGGAAGATGGTCAAGCAGGCCAGCAGGACCAGGGCCACGGCCAGCACCGGCACGATGCGGTGGGCGGCGCGGCGACCCTCGTCGATGCGGGTGAGCAGGCCGGGCAGGCCGGACTTGAGCTCGACGCCGGCGCCGAAGTCGGTGACCGACGCCTGCAGCTGGGCCAGGCGGGTCTGCAGGGCCGGCAGGCGGTCGACGTTCAGGGCGCCGGGACCGGCGTACGCGTCAAGACTGGTTTGCATGGCGCCGTGGTCCATGGTGCGCAGGGAGGCGCTGGTGACGAAGGCGGGCTCGCCGGGGCGGTCGCCGGAGTCGCGGCCGAAGTAGCCGTGCGTGCCCCAGAACTCGTCGGCCGGGTCGGTGGCGCGGTAGAGGCCGGCGATCAGGAACTGCTTCGGCACGCCGGCCGGCACATAGTCGGGCAGGCGCGGGGACGGGCGTACGGCGAAGGTCAAGGTGATGGAATCGCCGGGTTTCAGGCCCAGCCGCCGGCCGGTCTCGGCGCCGAGGACGACGTCGCCCGAGGCGATGGCGCAGCGGCCGGCCGTCATCGTCAGGTGGGCGCAGGCGTCCTGCCGGTAGACGAAACGGGTGCGGTTGCGGTCGTCGGGCTCGATGCCGACCGTGGGGTATTCGGCCGAGTAGACGTACGCGAAGCCGGCCAGGCCGGTCAGGGCGGTGCCGGTGCGGGTCAGGTCGATGTCGGTCGGCTCGGAGCCGGGCGGGTCCCGGCGGTGGTCGAGCCGCAGGGTGGTCAGCTCGACCGCCCGTTCGGAGGGCAGCGACGTCGTGACCTGACCGGCGGCGACGGCCCGGTCGGCGGCGCGCAGATAGGCCGGCGCGGCGACCGCGGCGGCCACCCCGAACAGCGACAGCAGGGCGATGACCAGGGCTTGGCCGCGCCGGTTCCACACCATCGCGAGGACCAGGGAGATCATTTCAGGCCTCCCCGCAGGCGGCGCGCGGACAGCGCCGCGGTCACACCGAGAACGAGAAGACCAGCAAGACAGGCCAGGCTTAGGGGTACGGGTCCCAGCGCACCCGGCGGCGGTATGACCCGCCAGCCGTCGGCGAAGGGCGGCGCGGTCACGTCCGCGACCGGGCGGGCCACCAGCGCCGCCGCGAGACCGCCGGCCAGGGCGGCGACGACGAGCGCGGCCTGACCGGCGTACCCGGTGGCCAGGGCGGTGGCCCGCGACAGGCCCTGTGCGCGCAGGGCTCGCAGCTGCTCGAGCTGGGTCTCGCGCTCGACGGACGAGGCGATCGCCACCAGGGTGCCCGCCACGAACAGCGCGATGACCACGGTGACCAGGCCGAAGGGCGCGGTGACGACCCGGCCCTGCCCGGCCAGCTGCTCGGCCCGGCCGGCGGCGGTGCGGTCGGACAGCACGGGCAACCCGATCGCGTCGACCACGGCGGCGGGGGCGTCGCCGGTGAGCCAGACCTGGAAGGTGCCGCCCTGGTCGCCGGCCCCGGCCAGGCGGCGGGCGGCGTCGAGGTCGGTGAGCACCCCGGTCCGGCCGAGAACGGGCAGCACACCGGTGGTGGCGACGACCCGGACCGGGGTGGCCGGGTCGCCGAAGCGGTCGAGGGTGGAGTCGTCGAACTGCCAGTTGTCGGGGCGTGGCCCGGCCAGCACGATCGGCAGCGGCAGCGGGGTGTCCACGGCGTACACGGAGGTGCCGGCACCGGCGTCGGCGCCGACCGAGAGCCGCAGCCCGTCGCCGGTGGTGGCCACCCGCAGCGCGGCGCCGGTGAAGTCGGGGCGCCAGCGGCTGACGTCGGCCAACTGGGCGCCGCTGAGCACCTCGCCGGCCGGGGTGGAGACGCCGCGCAGGGTGAGCGCGCCGTCGTCGGAGCCGGCCGGCGTGTAGAGCTGGAAGCTGACCAGCCGGCAGCCGGGCGCGATCGCGCAGCGCGGCACCGAGGCGGTCACGCTCTGCGAGCCCCGGCGGATGCCCCGGAACTCGACCTGGACGCCCTCCCCCGTCGCTTCTTGTTGAAGCACCGCCCCGAGCAGAGTGGTCGTCCGCCGCTCGC
The DNA here is from genome assembly GCF_900215205.1 of Paractinoplanes atraurantiacus. Classification (GTDB taxonomy): domain Bacteria; phylum Actinomycetota; class Actinomycetes; order Mycobacteriales; family Micromonosporaceae; genus Actinoplanes; species Actinoplanes atraurantiacus. The sequence continues at coordinate 12,760 of NZ_OBDY01000060.1, read as the reverse complement.
TGTCCACCCGCACGGTCACCCGCCCACCGGTCACCAGCGGAAAGGCACCCGCCATATCGGGAATATCCGATTTGCGCATGGAGGGCGAGGCGGCGGGTGCGGAGGAAGAGGCGGAGGTAGGCGCAGAAGCGGAGGCAGAGGCAGGCGCGGAGGCGGTAACGGGCGCGGAGGCAATGGGCGTAGGCGCGGCGGCGGATGCTGCGGCGGTGACGGCTGCGGAGACCGTGGGGGGCATGTCGGCGGCGACGGTGGCGAAGCGTGACGAGTCGACGGCCAGCACGGGTGGCGCGCTCGCGGTGTCGAGCACGGCGGCCATCGCGTAGCGCCCTGAGGGATCGGCCTGACGTACGGCGTACAAAAGCTGGGTCCTCGTCTGTGCCGTGACCGTCAGCACCCGGGCCGCGCCGAGCTCCGCCGCCGCCCGGTCCGCCCGGGACGTCCGCCCGGCCGCGAAGACGCCGCCGGTCAGCGCGACCATCGCGATCGCCACCACCGCCAGCGCGAACACCCGGTCGACGCCCGGCTGGCGCGACATCTGCACCGCCGTCAGCCCGAGGCGGATCCGGCCCGCCCGCAACGCCACCGCGCCCACCCGGTCGGCGATCCACCGCAGCAGCCGCGCCAGCAGCAGGCCCACCGCGAGCGCCACCATCACCGGCGCCACCACCCCGAAGCCCGTCCCACCGGTCCGCGCCTGGTAGACCGCCCCCGCCGCCAGCGCGACCAGCGCCACGTCGACCACCCCGGACCGCCAGTCGTGCCGGTGCGCCGGCACCCGGCGCAGCAGCACCACCACCGGCGCCCGGGCCGCGATCGCGTCCATCCCGACCAGCACCGCCAGCCCGGCCAGCGTCACCACCAGCACCGCGCCCAGCGACAGCACCGCCGCGATCCACAGCTCGACCGGCACCGGCCAGCCGCCGGCGAACGGCCACGCCACCAGCGGCCCGGCCAGCCAGCCGATCAGCGCCCCGCCGGCCAGCGGCACCACATGCTGGGCGGCCGACAGGCGCAGGATGCCCCCGTACGTCGTGCCGCGCAGCTTGAGCAGCCCGGCGTCGGAGCGCCGGTCGCGCCCGGTGAAGCGCCCCGCCAGCCCGATCGCGAACCAGGCCAGCAGCAGCGTCTGCCCTACCGCGATCAGCACGCCCTGCGCCACCGCCAGCCGCGATTCGCGCACCTGGTCGACCAGCTCGCCGGCCACCGTGTCCAGGTCGAGCTGGGCCGCCGCGAACCGGGGCCGGGCCGCGTTGATCAGGCCGTTGAGGTCGTAGCCGCCGTCGCCGCGCAGCAGCGGCTCGGGCACTTCGACCGCCCAGGCCAGGGTGGCGCCGCTCAGCTGCGGGGCCCGGAAGGTGTCGCGCGGGGTGAAGAACGGGTCGAGCGAGCCCCGCGACCGGAACAGCTCGTCCGCCCAGTACGGGCCGTTGGGGTCGGCGATCTGGTAGACGCCGGTGACCCGGAACCGCACCGGCTCGGTGGAGGCGACCGCCCTCGCCTGGAACGTGGAGCCCGGCTTCAGCTTGAGTTTGCGGGCGGCGTCCGCGCTGACCGCCACGTCGTTGGCCGCGGCCGGGCAGGCGCCGGTGAGCCGCACGTGGGCGCAGAACCCGTCGCGGTAGGCGGCCGGCATGCCCGAGGCCGAGCCCGGCTGGTCGGGGTAGATGTACGTCATGTCGGCGGCCAGCCCGAGCACCGGCTCCGCCGACGGCAGCCGCAGCAGGTCGTCCACCTTGGCCGCGAACGGGTCGAGCGCACCGGCCTCGCCCCGGCCGTGGGCGATGATGACGTGCTGGATCGCGGGCGCGTTGCGCACATCGGTGCTGGCCGCCCGTGACGCCACGGTCAGCCCGTACCAGGCCGCGGCCGACGCCGCCGTGGCCGCGAGCGCCGCCAGGAGCAGCACGAGCAGAGCCTGGCCGGAGCGCCGGCGCACGGCGCCCAAGCTCACGAAGTACATCCGCTCCCCCGTAGAAACGAAATCCTCAGACACTCTCGTCCGGCCGATAGGCTAAGCCAACCCTCGATGCCAACCCGTTACCCGTAGGCCGCTGACGTCCCGCCGGACTTGACAGGCCTGGAATGCTAGCTTCATGCCTAGATGGCGCGACGCTAGTACCGGTCCGGTCGTGCACCGCACCGCCCGGATCGGGCTACGTCTGACCCGCGCCCAGCGGCAGCGCTGTTTCGGGCTGCTGCGCTCAGCCGGCGACGTGTGGTCGTGCGTGCTGGAGCTCAACGGGTGGCGGCGCCGCCGCGCTGACGCCCCTACCGTCGGCTACCACGAGTTGTGCCGTTTGCTCGCCCAGTCCGGCCCCGGCACCTTCGGCGATCTCGACAGCAACGGAGCCCGTTCCGTATTGCGCCGGTACTCCGACGCTTGGTTCTCCGCGGCCGCTCGCCGCAAAGCGGGTGCCCTTGACGTGCGGTTTCCTCGCCGACGACGTTTTCTGATGTCGATCCACCGACGGCCGATTGTGGATCGATGTCACCGCCGAACTCCCGGTCACCACCTACCTGGCCGGCGGGCAGCCTGACCGCGCCCGGGTCGCAGGGGTGGACTGCGGGATCATCCACCCGTTCGCCGTAGCCACGCGCGACGGCCAGGCCCTGCTGGTCTCCGGCCGGGCGATCCGCGCCGAACACCGCCTACACCTGGCCGACACCAAAGCCCGCAACCGAGCCACCGCCGCCCGCGCACCCAGCAAAGGCCAGCGCGGATCACGGCGCTGGCGCAAGACCCGCCGCCGGGCCCGGCTGATCGAAGGCCGACACCGGCGCCGGGTCGAGCCGGGCGACACCTGCCCGGTGTCCGCACGGCACGGCGTGACCCCCGCCGCCGCCCACGAGCGGCGACGACGAGAGGGTCAGTTGGCCGGCAGAGGCCCGCCTCACCCGGAACGGTGAGGAGTCGCTCGTCCAAAACCATGGGCGAGGATCCATAACGCCACCCAACCACGGTGAACGTTAGTGGACACTGCACTAGGGTCATTTTCATGAGCGTGAGTTTCGGGGTTTTCGTGCCGCAGGGCTGGAAGATGGACCTGGTCGAGATCGCCGACCCGGAGGAGCAGTACGAGGCGATGACCGCTGTCGCCCGGGTCGCCGACGCCGGGCCGTGGGACTCGATCTGGCTCTACGACCACTTCCACACCTGGCCCGAGCCGTCCATGAACACCACCTTCGAGTGCTGGACCGCCACGTCGACGCTGGCCCGCGACACCAGCCGGGTCAACATCGGGCAGATGGTCGGCTGCAACGGCTACCGGCAGCCCTCGCTCTACGCCAAGATCGCCTCGACCGTCGATGTGGCCAGCAAGGGCCGCCTCTACGCGGGTCTGGGCGCCGGCTGGTACGAGGACGAGTGGAAGGCCTACGGCTATCGGTGGGAGGACGTGCCGACCCGGATGGCCGAGTTCCGCGAGGCGGTCGAGGTCATCACCAAGATGTGGACCGAGGACCGCCCGGTCTACCAGGGCAAGCACTACTCGATCGACGGCCCGATCAACCAGCCGCGGCGCAAGCCTTCGTTCTGGCTGGGCGGCGGCGGCGAGAAGGTCACGCTGAAGCTGGTGGCGCAATATGCCGACGGCTGCAACGTCGGCGGCGGCGATCCCGCGCTCGTCAAGCACAAGCTGGGCGTCCTGCGCGCGCACTGCGACCGCCTGGGCCGCGATTACGACCGCATCCGCAAGTCGACGACGATCGAGCTCGACCTCAACCAGTCCACCAAGGACACGATCGCCCACGTCGAGCGCTTGGCCGACGCCGGCGCTGACTACGTCCTCTTCTACATCCCCCGCGTCGCCTACGACCACAGCCACCTGCTGCGTCTGGCCGAGGAGGTCGTCCCGCAGTTCTCTTGAACCTTCAGAGGTACGCCTTCTCGAAGGCACCGGACTAATAGGCGGCCTGGTCGCCGGGTCACGGCCGTTGCGCCTCTTTCGCGCGGGGCGCGGGGCTTGAAGACAGTACAGCGCACGCTGTACTGTCGGCCCCGTGGAGACGGTGACCCACGGCCAGGCCCTGTCCCGGTTCGGCCACGCCCTGTCCGACCCCACGCGCGCCCGCCTGCTGCTCGCGCTGCGCGAGGCGCCCGGCTACCCGGCCGACCTGGCCGAGCTGCTCGGCGTCACCCGGCAGAACCTCTCCAACCACCTCGCCTGCCTGCGCGGCTGCGGCCTCGTCGTGGCCGTCCCCGAGGGCCGCCGGGTCCGCTACGAGCTGGCCGACCCGCGGCTCACCCACGCGCTGACCGACCTGCTCGGCCTGGTGCTGGCCGTCGATCCCGCGATCTGCCCCGGCGAGGACTGCTGCTGATGGAGATCTCGCTGATCACCCCGGGCCGGCAGGCCACCCTGACCCGGCGGATCCGGCTGCTGGTCGCGGCCACCATCGCGTTCAACGTCGTCGAGGCCGTCGTGGCCATCAGCGCCGGGGCGGCCGCCGGCTCCACCGCGCTGATCGGCTTCGGGCTCGACTCGGTCATCGAGGTGTCCTCCGCCGCCGCGGTCGCGTGGCAGTTCAGCGGCCGCGACCCGCAGGCCCGCGAAAAGGCCGCCCTGCGGGTCATCGCCGTCTCGTTCTTCGCGCTCGCCGCCTACGTGACCGCCGAGTCGGCCCGCGCGCTGATCACCGGGCACGAGGCCGGCCACTCGACCGCCGGCATCGTGCTGGCCGCGGTGTCCCTCGCCGTCATGCCCGGCCTGTCCTGCGCGCAGCGCCGGGCCGGCCGCGAACTCGGCTCCCGCACCGCGGTCGCCGACTCGAAGCAGACACTGCTGTGTACGTACCTCTCAGCAGTCCTGCTCGTCGGTCTTGTCCTCAACGCGACCCTCGGCTGGCACTGGGCCGATCCGGTCGCCGCCCTGGTCATCGCCGCCGTGGCCGTCAGGGAAGGCCGCGAGGCGTGGCGCGGCGACGCCTGCGCATGCTGCTGAGGACGAGCACCCCGGCGACGAGCTCGACCAAGTAGGGAACCGGCTCCAGCGTCCAGTGGATCACCGACCGCCACCCCGGCACGACCCGCGCCGACACGATCACGATCGGCTCCAGCACGAGCAGCACCCCGGTGACCGGCAGCAGCGCCCGCCGCCCCAGCCAGGCACCCAGCGCGCCCATCACCGGACCACTGAGCAGCCCCGACCAGATCCACCGCCGGTTGAGCCGCAACACGTGCAGCAGATGCTCGCGCATGTCCGGCATCTGATCGTCCAAGGTCAGCGTCACCACCACGTAGAACCCGAGCAGCGCCACCAGCGTCGACACCAGCCCGATCACCGCACCGCGGGGCACCGACCGCGCGAACATCCCCGGGACGAACGCCACCAGCAGCCACGGCGTGCTGAGGTTGCCGACGGTGTCGCGCACCCCACCGCCGTCGCCCTTGATCAGCGCCGCGGCCATCCCGAACACCAGCGCCGCCGCGAGCACCTTGATCTTGAGCACCGCCCACCCTAACCCCGCACGGAACGAGTCGCCCGACCCTCTTGTCAGCAACGGAATCAGTGGGAAGATGGCACCCAAACAGTGGAGATCCTGCGTCTGGAGACCGTGTGACCGCCAAGACCGTGCTGCACAACTTCATCGGCGGCGAGTCGGCCGCGCCGGCCGAGGGCCGATACGAAGACCTCATCGATCCCGCCACCGGCGAGGTGTTCGCGTCCGCCCCCGTCTCCGGCCGGCCCGACGTCGACCGGGCCATGGAGGCCGCCGCCAAGGCCTTCGAGACCTGGCGTGACACCACACCCGGCGAGCGCCAGCGGGCCCTGCTCAGGTTCGCCGACGCCGTCGAGGAGCGCGCGGACGACCTGGTCAAGGCCGAGTCGCAGAACACGGGCAAGCCGCTGGGCCTGACCGCCAGCGAGGAACTGCCCCCGGCGGTCGACCAGCTCCGCTTCTTCGCCGGCGCCGCCCGCCTGCTCGAGGGCCGCTCGGCCGGGCAATACCTCAACGGCTACGAGAGCTACGTGCGCCGCGAGCCGATCGGCGTCGTCGCCCAGGTCACGCCGTGGAACTACCCGCTCATGATGGCCGTCTGGAAGATCGCCCCCGCGCTCGCCGCCGGCAACACGGTCGTGCTCAAGCCGTCCGACACGACCCCGCTGACCACCGTCATGCTGGCCGAGATCGCCGCCGAGTTCCTGCCCGCCGGCGCCTTCAACGTGGTCGTCGGCGACCGCGACACCGGCCGCGAGCTGGTCAGCCACAAGACCCCGCAGATGGTTTCGATCACCGGTTCGGTCCGGGCCGGCATGGAGGTCGCCTCGGCCGCGTCGGCCGACCTCAAGCGCACCCACCTCGAGCTGGGCGGCAAGGCTCCCGTCGTGGTCTTCGACGACGCCGACGTCGAGGCGGCCGCGGCCGCCATCGCCGAGGCCGGATATTTCAACGCCGGCCAGGACTGCACCGCCGCCACCCGCGTGCTGGCCGGCCCGCGGATCCACAGCGACTTCGTGGCCGCCCTGGCCGAGGCGGCCAAGGGCACCAAGACCGGCGCCGCCGACGACGAGGACGTGCTCTACGGCCCGCTCAACAACGCCCGCCAGTTCGACCGGGTCTCCGGTTTCGTCGACCGCCTGCCCGACCACGCGGTCCTGAGCGCCGGCGGCGCCCGCGTCGGCGACCGCGGCTACTTCTACTCCCCCACTGTCGTCTCCGGCCTGCGCCAGACCGACGAGATCATCCAGGACGAGGTCTTCGGCCCGGTCATCACGGTCCAGCAGTTCACCGACGAGGACGAGGCGGTCCGCTGGGCCAACGGCGTCGAGTACGGCTTGGCCTCCTCCGTCTGGACCAAAGACCACGGCCGCGCCATGCGCATGACCCAGCGCCTCGACTTCGGCTGCGTCTGGGTCAACTGTCACATCCCGCTGGTCGCCGAGATGCCCCACGGCGGCTTCAAACACAGCGGCCACGGCAAGGACCTGTCGGTCTACGGCCTCGAGGACTACACCCGCCTCAAGCACGTCATGCACAGCCTGGGCTGAGTCCCGCTATCGCGGAAGGGCCCGGACCGTTCTCCGGTCCGGGCCCTTCATCTTCGAGCGGGTAGCCGATCGCGGCCACCTGCGCCCGGACCGCGGCGAGGCTCGACTCCGGGTTCAGCGCCCGAACCACGTCGTTGCTCAGCGGCCGCAGCGCCGCGACGTGCGCCACCGCGTCCCGGTCGATCTCGGCCTCGTGGTAGCCACCGGCGAAGTCGACGTACTCGTCGACGATGTCGCCGCACAGGATGCCGAGCCGGTCGGTGCCGTCCGGGCTGATGTCGTAGGGGCCACGCGACGGCGGAAACGTGATGCCGGCGCCGGCGTGCCAGCGTTCGTCGGCGGCCCGCCGCCACAGCACCGCCGTCGCGTTCAGGACGCCGCCGTCACAGAACGCCGGCTCGGTGACATACCCGGCGAACTCCGGCGGAAGCCCGTCCAAAAGTCCCGGCCAGAGCGTCGCTTCGTCACTGGCGGCATACGGCGACATCGCGGACTCGTGGTCGAACAGCCGAATGAACACACCCGCCTCGGCAAAGCCGATGGTGTACTCGTCGCCGCCGCCGTTGCTCATCAGCGCCGCTTCGCCGTCACCCCAGGCGGTGTAGCTGTAGTACTCGTACCCGGTGCCCTGAATCAACTCCAGCACGGCCAGGGCCCGGCACCGCTCACGCAGCACCGAAATCGAGGGCAGCCGCCCGGCAATGTCATAGACGTTCACCGGACGACCTTGCCATTCGCCGATGCGCCGCCGCCGCGCCGCCCCGCCTCACCGCGGTCGACGCCGGCCTTTTCCCCTCCGAGGACCGCCCGGCGGAGGTTGCCGCTGCTCGGCCTTCGTGACCGCGGGCGGCGGACCTCCGGTCTTGGCCACCATATTGATGTCAAGGCGCGGATTCATCGCGCCGGGCTCGAGGTCGTCCACCGTGTGGATAACCGATTCGGTCGGCCGACAGCCACGGAATGCCACGACATCTTGTTGCCGAAGATCCGATAGCCGAGATCGGCCAGTAGTTGCTCAAGGATCTGGAGCCGCTCCGCCGCCGAGGCGGGCTCGGTGGTCTCCACCGACTGAGGGTCGGCCACTTACGGTAGCGCGTGTTGACCCTGGCATCCCCGCCCTCGTACCGCACTCAAAGCATGGAGGAGATCGTTGCGGCTGCGCAGCACGCACGTCGCCCGCTCGAGCACCTTGATCAGCTGCCGGGCTGGAGGCACACCTCGACCGCGCCCGACGATTCGGCGATCGCCCCCATCGACTGCCACCTCTGCTCAGCGGGCCTTCTCCAGCGAATCTCGCAGGTTTGTCGCTCGCAGGGCCGCGTTGATACCCAGCCAGCGCAGTGGCTCGGGCTCCCAGCGGCGGGAGCGGTGGCCCACCCACGGCAGTGAGGTCAGCTCGGTTTCCGCGCCCCGGATCAGGTCGGCCAGGGTGCGGCCGGCCAGGTTGGCCGCGGCGACGCCGTCGCCCACGTAGCCGCCGGCCCAGGCGATGCCGTCGGACAGGCCCACCGAGGGCATCCAGTCGCGGGGGATGCCGAGCGGGCCGCCCCAGCGGGCGGCGATCTCCGGGCGGATGCCGAACATCTGCTCCAGGGTGTCGCGCAGCGAGTCGAAGACGGCCGGGACCTGGTCGTAGCCGGGCTCGATCCGCGAGCCGAAGTGGTACGGGGCGCCGCGGCCGCCGAAGGCGAGCCGGTCGTCGGCCGTCCGCTGGCCGTAGATGATCATGTGGCGCTCGTCGGTGAAAGTCTCGCGGCGGGCCAGGCCGACCCGGTCCCAGAACGACGACGGCAGTGGCTCGGTGGCGATCATCAGGCTGTAGACGGGTGCCAGCGTGCGCCGGTAGCCGTCGAGCTGGGCGGTGTAGCCCTCCAGGGCCCGCACGACCGTGCCGGCGGTGACGGTGCCGTGGTCGGTGACGACGCGGCCGCGGCCTATGCCCCGTACCCTCGTGCCCTCGAAGATTTTGACCCCGCGCTTCTCGACCGCCTCGGCCAGGCCGCGGACCAGCCGGGCCGGGTGAAGGGCGGCGCAGTCGGGGCTGTAGACGCCGCCGAGCACACCGGTGGCGTTGCAGATGGCGCGGGCCTCGTCCGCCTCGATGAACCCGGGAGCGTTGCGGGCCCGGCGGAGCTGCGCGGGAGACCGTACAAGCGAAATGGTCCCGCCTTTGGCGTAGTGGCAGTCGATGCCCTCGGCCGCGGCGGCCCGGCCGACCTCATCCACCGCACCGGCCAATGCAGAATGCATTGCCGCCGCCTGAGCGGGCCCGTGCCGGCGGGCCAGCTTGGCCTCCGAGACCGGGAACAAGCCCGACGCCCAGCCGCCGTTGCGCCCGGAGGCGCCGAAGCCGCAGTAGCGCGACTCCAGCACCACGATGGACAGCTCCGGCGCGGCCTGGGACAGGTAGTACGCCGTCCACAGGCCGGTGTATCCGCCGCCCACGATCGCCACGTCGGCTTCGCTGTTCCCCGGCAGGGCCGGGCGTTCGGTGATCGGGCCGAGGGTGGACAACCAGAAGGACGGCGTCATCGAGTTCCCCACGCGTAGGTCTGTTTGGCGAGCTTGAGGTACATGAACGTCTCGCAGACGGCGACGCCCTTGATCGTGCGGACCTTCTCGTTGAGAAGGTCGAGCAGGTGCTCGTCGTCCGTACAGACCAGTTCGACCAGCAGGTCGAAGCCCCCGGCGCAGATCACCACGTAGTCGACCTCGGGGATCGCCGCGATCTCGTCGGCGATGGCCCGCAGATCGCCGTTGACCTTCAGCCCGACCATGGCCTGCCGGGCGAAGCCCAGCGTCAGCGGGTCGGTCACCGCCACGATCTGCATCAGGCCGCCGTCGAGCAGGCGCTGCACCCGCTGGCGTACGGCCGCCTCGGACAGCCCTATGGTCTTGGCCAGCGTCGCGTACGACATCCGCCCGTCGCGCTGAAGGTGCTCGATGATCTGCTTGTTGATCTCGTCAAGTGCCACGTCCGCCGTCACGCCGCGATTCTTCCCGCCGGCAGCGGGCGGGGCAATCGCCCGGATGGGCTCGGCGTTCGGCATACCTGCGTTTATCGCAGAGTTGATCGCTCTTGACAAGCTTTTCCCGCGCGAAGAGGCTCTGACGACACGGTTTCAGTGATCGGAAGGGTTCTTCATGCGCATCCTGACCGTCGGCGCCGGGGGTGTCGGCTCGGCCGCCGCCGGCATCGCCGCCCGCCGCTCCTTCTACGACCTGTTCGTCATCGCCGACTACTCCCTGGACCGAGCACAGTCCTGCTTATTCGATGATCGTTTCGTGGCGGCCCAGGTCGACGCCTCTTCTTCCGACGCGGTCGCTTCCCTGTGCCGCGAGCACGGCATCACCCATGTGCTCAACGCCGTGGATCCGCGTTTCGTCATGCCCGTCTTCCAGGGCGCCGGCGAGGCCGGCGCCGACTATCTCGACATGGCCATGTCGCTGAGCAGCCGGGACGGCGTCAAACTCGGCGACGAGCAGTTCGCCGAAGCCCCGGAGTGGGAGGAGGCCGGCCGGCTCGCCCTGGTCGGCATCGGCGTCGAGCCCGGCCTGTCCGACATCTTCGCCCGCTATGCCGCCGACCACCTGTTCTCCCGGATCGACGAGATCGGCGTGCGCGACGGCTCCAACCTGGTCGTGGACGGCTACGACTTCGCCCCTTCGTTCTCCATCTGGACGACCATCGAGGAGTGCCTGAACCCGCCCGTCGTCTACGAACGGGACCGCGGCTGGTACACCCTAAAGCCGTTCAGCGAGCCCGAGATTTTCGACTTCCCCGGCGGCATCGGCCCGGTCGAGTGCGTCCACGTCGAACACGAGGAGGTGCTGCTCATCCCGCGCTGGGTCGAGGCCGGCAAGGTCACCTTCAAGTACGGCCTGGGCCGCGAGTTCATCGACGTCCTCAAAACCCTCCACAAGCTGGGCCTCGACCGCACCACCCCGGTCAGCGTCGGCGGCACGTCCGTCTCACCACGCGACGTCGTGGCCGCTGTCCTCCCCGACCCCGCCACCCTCGGCAACCGCATGACCGGCGTGACCTGCGCCGGCACGTGGGTCCGCGGCCTCGGCCCGACCGGCGAACCGCGCGAGGTCTACTTGCATCACCTGGTCGACAACGAGTGGTCGATGCGCGAATACGGCTCCCAGGCCGTCGTCTGGCAGACCGCCGTCAACCCGGTCATAGCCTTGGAGCTCCTGGCCGCCGGCACCTGGGCCGGCAAGGGCGTCCTGGGCCCCGAGGCCTTCGACCCTATCCCCTTCCTCGACAAGCTCGTCGAATACGGAAGCCCTTGGGCAATTCGGGAGCAATAACTTCAGACGTACGACTCCACGAGAAGCCCCGGGAAGCTACAGGCGACCGGGGCTCTTGGTCACGGCCGTTGCGCCGCTTTCGCGCGGGGCGCGGGGTAACCCCCGAATAGCCCCGATGGGCATAGAGCACCGGCCGCTCACTGTCAGGCCCGCGCAGACTTTTCGGCCCGGAGCCGACCACACCGCAGACCTGATTCCAGCAACGCGAGCGTGACCTGAGCATGGCAGGCTCGCCGCCCGCCTGTCGTTCCGCCGTACCGCGAGACTGCGAAAGCAGCCCGGGCCCCACTCCACCGCGGCCCCCACGCACCCCGGCACCACCCAGTCGTGACTGTTCAGGCAGGCGGATATCCGATCGTGCGACCGCACCTCGGCAGGAGCGTGCGGCGGGCCGCTACCGACGACTCTCACTACGCATGGAGGATCACCGCTGGCCGCGACACTCGGTCGGCGGCGTAAGCGGGCAAGGCCTTCCGTCGTCTGTTCGCGCCGGCACGCCGCCTCCTGTGCGACCTGCCGCCCGGTGCCTGCGGGGTCCTACCGGCTGGCCGGCCCGGTACTGTCCTCCAGTGCCTGCCTTGCCGCCGCCAAGACGACCGGGTCGGTGCAGCCGCGTGCATAGGCGCGGATCCGTCGGTCGATGTCGTGACCGAGCAGCCTGCGACCGAGGCGCTCGGCTACGGGACGCAGGAGTGCAGGCCGGCACCGGAAGCTGTACCGCCACGTCGCGACGGTGTGGCCCGGAGTTCCCTCGGCAGCGGTGAAGCGCCACCCTCCGGCGAACATCTCGAAGAACCAAGGGCCGCGAAGCATCTTCATGCCGACGTTGCTCGGTGGCGCATACGACACGTACTGACTGATCATGGTCAGGCCATGGCGCGACCTGGTGAATGTCCGTACACCTTTGCCGGGCCTGGCGGCGCCGTCGAGCAACCGCTGTTCGCGTACGAAAGGATCCCACCGATACCGTAGCGGTGCGGTCGTCTGTGACACCGCGAACGCCACATCCGGCGGCACCGGCACCACGACTACGGCTTCGACGACTGGCATGCGCCCATGATCCATCACACGGCCCTCCCGCGCATCCGCGAATGGACCCCGCCCACGGAAAGCCGGCGCGCTGGTGGATCTACGCGCGCGGACAGCGGCATGAGAATTCAGGCCTGTCTGATGGCCCACGCGAATGTGGCACGTTTTCTCTCTTACCGCTCCGGCTGGGCTCGCGGGAGAATAACTCATGCGCCAGATACGGGGTCAGATTCAGTTGTTCAGCCAGACGCAAATATCTCCATGGCGCGATCCCACCCGGCGCCGCAACTACTCCGCCGGCGAAGAAGAATTCCGCCGCGATCACCACGAGCGCCGGCAATACGGATTGATACAACGACACACCCGAAAATGGCGCAGCCTGCACGGCGACACCCCGATGCCACCCTTGGCCCCACCTCGCCCCT
>NZ_OBDY01000061.1 GCF_900215205.1 Paractinoplanes atraurantiacus | reverse complement strand
CCCCGTCCCCGTCCCCGTCCCCGTCCCCGTCCCCGTCCCCGTCCCCGTCCGCGTCCGCGTCCGCGTCCAAGGCTGTCCACGCCGCGGCCCGAATCGAGACCGCGACGGCAAACCACACCGCCGCCGCATCCGCCCCCGAACGCTCCGCCGACCGCTCCCCCGGCCGAGCCTTCCCCCGCTCTTCCAAGCGCTCCTCCGACCACGCAGAAGCGGTCCGCTAGCGCTCCCGCCGCCCGGGAAAAGAGCTCACGGCGACCGCCCGGACAAAGCTGTCACCACTTCCGCCCGGGGGAAGCTCTCACCGCGGCGCCCGCCCCTGGGGGAAGCTCTCACCGCGGCGCCCGCCCAGAGGAGCTTTTACCGCTGCGTCCAGAGGAAGCGCTCGCGGCGCCTGCCCGGGAGAAAGCACTCACCGTGCCGCCCAGGGGAAGCGCCGCCCCGGGGAACCTTTCACCGCGCCGCCTGGGGATACCTTTCGCCGCGCTGCCCGGGAAAACGCTCACCGCGCCGCCGAAAGAAGCTCTCACCGGGCGTCCGGCGGAAGCTCTCACCACGCCGACCCGCGCAAACTCTCGCCGCGTCACCCCGCTGGAAGCTCTCACCACGCCGGCGGGAAGCCGCTGTGTGGGAGTGGTCAGGCGGTCGGCAGGACGACGATCATCGGCGGGACCGGGACACCGCCGTGTGTCTCGATGGGCAACTCTGGAGCCGGCAGCCAGTCGAGGCCCAGCGGCTCCGGCCCCTTGCCGTCGTCGGCGCCCACCCGGGGCTCGCCGTCGGCCACGGTCACCGAGAAGACCGAGGTCATGCCCGACGGGTACGGCATCTCGAGGATGTGCCGGGCCTCACCGACCACCAGGCCCGTCTCCTCGAAGACCTCCCGCCGGACGGCCTGCTCGGCGGTCTCGCCCGGCTCCAGACCGCCGCCGGGCAGGGTCCACCACTCGCCGCCACCGGATCGTCGGCTGCGCTCGTGCACCATCAGCACGCGCCCGTCCCGCACGATCACGGCGGCGGCCCGTTTTCGTTCGTCCACGATCGCAGGCTAACCGGCCGCCGGGGGTTCACGCACGACCAGAGGAAAAGCTGTGGATAACGTCCGGATTCGTTCCTGCGTAATCGAACCGTCACCGACCAAAATGGACTGGTGGACGGTAACGGGATCGATCACACCGAATAGGCACTGCGGGTAGCGGGCATATCGCTCGTACCGTCCCGATGTTCCTTGACCGCGAGGACCTGGTTCACACCGATTCGTGCCTGTTCGAAGGCGAGCGCCGAGGCCGCCATGTAGAGGCGCCACACCCGGGCACGACCCGGGCTGGTCAGCGACACGGCCTCGGCCCAGTCCGATTCCAGGTTCGCCACCCACGCGCGCAGGGTGCGGCCGTAGTGCTCCCGTAGCGCGTGCACGTCGCGTACCTCGAAACCGGCTTCTTCCAGCAGCGTGGTCGTGGTGCCGATCGGCGCCAGTTCGCCGTCCGGGAAGACGTACGCGTCGATGAAGGAACGCTGCTGGTGCGGTTGTTTCTCGGCCAGGCGGAGCCGGGAGATCTGGTGGTTGAGCAGGCGGCCGCCGGGCTTGAGCTGGCCGTAGAGGATCTGGGCGTACTCCTTGTACGGCCCGGTGCCGACGTGCTCGGCCATGCCCACGCTGGAGATCGCGTCGAACGGGCCGTCGTCGAGGTCGCGGTAGTCCTGCACCCTGATCTCGACCTGCTCGGTGAGGCCGGCCTCGGCGACCTGCTTGCGCGCGAAGTCGGCCTGCTCGGTGGAGAGCGTGATGCCGAGAACCCGCACGCCGTACTCGCGGGCGGCGTGGATGGCCAGGCTGCCCCAGCCGCAACCGACGTCGAGCAGGCGCATGCCCGGCTCGAGGCCCAGCTTGCGGCAGATCAGGTCGAGCTTGTCGCGCTGCGCGTCGGCCAGCCCGTAGCCGGGCTCGTCGGAGGTCCAGTAGGCGCAGGAGTAGACCATGCTCGGCCCGAGCACGATCCGGTAGAAGTCGTTGCCGACGTCGTAGTGGTGGCTGATCGCCTGCCGGTCGCGCCGCATGCTGTGCCGGCTGCCGGTGACGACCATCTCCTCCGGCGGCGGCTTCGGCTGCGTGCCGAGCAGCCCGAGGCGCACCAGGTCGCCGAAGACCGCGCGGACCGGGATGTCCCGCAGCTCGGGGGCCCGCCAGATCAGGGCGGCGAGACGGGTCAGCGCCTCGTACAGGTCACCGTCGACGTCGATATCGCCCGAGACGTACGCCCGGGCCAGGCCGAGCTCGTTCGGCTGCCAGATGATCCGGCGCAGGGCCCGCTTGTTGCGGATGATCAGCACCGGCGCGTCGGTGGGCCCGGCCTCGGAGCCGTCCCAGGCTCGCAGCCGTACGGGCATGGGCGCCTGTAACAGCGATTCGAGCAGATCCTTGAGCCGCGTGGCGGTGTTCAGAGAAGGAATGGTCGTCGGCATCGGTACCTCCCCGGGGGTGCAGACGATCTCCACTATCTGCCCGGATCCACGAGATACATAAGGTCCTGATGCACTTTGTGATCGACGACTCACACTGCGCGCATGACCCGCTCCAAAGTTTCCAGGCGCATGGGTCTTGCCTGCTCACGGCGGCTCTCGGCCAGCGCGTCGAGCACCGCCCGCCGCTCCGCTTCGGACAGCACGCCGGCGAACGGCGATGTGCTACGGAGCTTCACCGCATGCTCCGCCGGAGAGGTGAGCACGTCTATGACCGCGGCCACGCCGCCGTCCAGCAGCGCCTCCCAGCGATCGAGCCACTGCCATTCCGAGCCGTCCGGATGCAGGTGGCGAAGCCGTCGCAGGTTGATCGCGGCGGCCGCCAGAACGGCCGGCGGATGGGCCGCCAGCTTGGCCGCGATCGCGCGATGCAACCACAGCTCTTCGGTCTGATCACGAGTCAGGACAGGGTGAATCAGAGCCTCCACATCGGACCGGCGGACGCGGCGGTTGGGGCCGACATTGACGTACGGAATCAGGCCCCGAGCGCACAGATCGAGCACGCGCCACCGCGGGAACCGCATCAGAACCGCGGCCTCGCCGATCGAAAGGAACTCCGGTGTGCGCATCGTCACACGTGGATATTGGCCTCGCGGATCCGGGACTGCAACAACCGAACGGCCAATGACTCTTTCACCGAGGGGCTGAGCTGAACAGGTACGTCCGCTCCTTCAAAAGATCCAGAGTTAGGGGTACGCCCGTGAGCCGCTCCGCGAGCGCGAACGAGGCCGCCTGTGTCGTTGCCGGCGTGAACCCGACGGCACCGATCGTCGAGGCCAGCTCGGTCGCCCTCGTACCCAGGCGTTTGCCGTCCGAAGCAGGGTCGAACTCCAGCTCGACCACCCGATCGCTCATGACCAGGAACCGGCTGCGCGCCTGGGGACCGTGGTAGTTGCAGACGACCGTGGTGCCGACGGAAAGCTCGGAGAGCAGTTGGTCGGCCAGCCCCAGGTTCCCGTTGTCCTCGATGATCAGAGACGTGGCGTCCAGCCGCGCCACACCGAAGAAGTACTTACCGCCGCTGACCCGCTGCCCGTCGCCGGCCCCCACGAGCTGCTGCCAGGCGACCCGTTCCAGCTCTTTGCCCTTCAACCGGTCCAGCACCTGTTGAGGCTTGAGCCCGGCCACCCAGACAAAGCAGTAGCCCTTGTCCAGATCGGTGACGCCGTCGAACCACGCGTAGTCGGCCGCCGTGGCCTGCCGCTTGATGGCAGCAGCCGAGGGCGTGGGCCGCGGTTCCCGCTCCCCACACGCAGCCAGAAGCCCTAAGGCTGCAAGTCCCACAAGATTCCGCCGGCGCACGGCTGGTAGTAGATCACGAGACGCCGCCGACCCTCAAAGCAAAACGGCCCCGCCCAAGTGGGCTGAGGCCGTCTTCGTCTTGTCTTGTGGAGCCCAGGGGACTTGAACCCCTAACCCCCGCCTTGCAAAGGCGGTGCTCTGCCAGTTGAGCTAGGGCCCCCAGAACCAACGCTACCTAGCGCAGATCAGGAGTGGTAGTCGCCTCATGCCACAACGCCCGCTCATCACTGGACGCCTTGACCTTCTTGAACACAAGAGCCGCCGCACCAGCAACCGCAGCAACGATCAGAAGCTTCTTAAGCATCACGACCCCCAGAGGTTTGTCCGCCACTCCGCCCTACCCCCGGCGGATGCGTGAGCGACTCACTCACCGCGCCCACCGCAACGTGGGGGTCTGGGGGGTCGCCCCCCAGGCAGATATGACAAGCGACCTGCGTCCGCGCTTTTTGCGGACACAGGACGCCTGTCGCGCGTGGGGCTAGCTGGAATCGAACCAGCGACCTCAGAGTTATCAGCTCTGCGCTCTAACCGACTGAGCTATAGCCCCTCAGAAGCGACACCGAAGGTTACCGCACGGGGGTGGGAGCCGCCAAAACGGGGGTGGCTCCCAACCCTGTGCTGTCGCTCAGTCCCTCTCGGCGAGGGTCAGCTCGACGCCGCCGACCAGGTCGGCGCAGACGTTGTAGATGAAGGCGCCGAGGGTGGCCAGGGCGGTGAACAGAACGACGTTCACGGCTCCGATCAGCATCGACGTGCCGATGACGCCCCAGGCGGTGATCTGGAAGCCGCCGGAGGCGGAGGCCTCGTCGCCGCCGGAGGCGGAGACGAGCTCCTTGAGGCTCGTGTTGACCTCGCCCCAGACGCCCATGGCGTCGAGGGCCAGGTAGAGCACCGAGGTGGCGACGACCACGACGATGAAGAGCACCACGGAGACGGCGAACGAGAATTTCATCACGGACCAGGGGTCGATCCGCTTGAGGTTGAGCCGGGCACGGCGAGGGCCGCGCGCGGCCGCCGAGGTGACCGTCGTGCGGGCCGAGCGGACGGCCTCGGTGACCCGGGCCGCGCCGACCGCGTTGCCGCCCTGAGGCTGCTGCTGCGGGCCGGCCGGGCGGGCCTTGCCGGAGGTGACCTGCCCGGGGGCCGGCGCGCCGGCAGCGCCGCCGGGGCGCTGCTGCGGGCCGGTGCCGGAGCCACCTGGCTTGGCGGCCCCGGGCACGCTGACGCGTCCCGAGGTGCTGCCGGGGGCAGCGCCCTTGCCCTTGGTGACGGTCGGCACACTGGCCGAGCCCTTCACGATGCCGCCAGGGCGTTTCGTGTCGTCACTTTCGGCGTTGGGCTCACCGGGGGGCGGGGCCATGCCCGGCGCCCGGGTGAACTTCGGCGGGGACGGGGCTTCGGCGGGGGCCGCCGTACGAGCCGCGGCTGACTCGCGTCCGTTCTTGGCGGCGTCTTTCTTGGCCGCTTCGTCCGGAGTCGCTGAGCTCCCCGTGGCCCCCGACTTCGCCTGTGTCTCCGGCATCAACTAGTCCTGTTCGTCAGGCTCGTCGGCATTGCGAGCAAGCGCCACGATGGTTACACCTTCTGGGAGGTCCATCAGCTTGACCCCCATTGTGTTCCGATCCCTCGTGCGCCGTACAGGCTTCACGGGAGTCCGGATGACACCACCATTGCTGGTGATGGCAAATAGTTCATCCTCCGGGCTGATCACGAGGGCGCCCACCAGTCCACCACGACGTTCCGTGATCTTCGCGGTGAGTACGCCCTTGCCGCCTCGGCCCTGCACGGGATACTCCTCGATCGGCGTGCGCTTCGCATACCCACCGTTGGTGGCGACCAACACATCCATGCCCTCGCGCACGACCTCCATGGCGAGGAGCTCGTCGTTGTCGCTGAACCGCATGCCGATCACGCCGGAGGTGGCCCGGCCCATCGGGCGCAGCGCCTCGTCGGTGGCGTTGAACCGGATGGCCTGAGCCTTCTTGGAGACCAGCAGCAGATCGTTCTCCGATGCCGCCAGGGCCGCGCCCACCAACTCGTCGTCCTCCCGCAGGTTGATGGCGATGATGCCACCGCTGCGGTTGGAGTCAAATTCCTCGAGCCGGGTCTTCTTCACGAGGCCATTCTTAGTGGCGAGCACAAGGTATGGCGCGACCTGGTAGTTCGGGATCTGGATGACCTGCGCGATGTGCTCGTCGGGCTGGAAGGCGAGCAGGTTGGCGACGTGCTGGCCCTTCGCGACGCGGGCCGCCTCGGGCAGCTCGTACGCCTTGGCCCGGTAGACCCGGCCCTTGTTGGTGAAGAACAGCATCCAGTCGTGCGTCGAGATCACGAAGAAGTGCGACACGATGTCGTCCTGCCGCAGCGTGGCGCCGCTCACGCCCTTGCCGCCGCGCTTCTGCGAGCGGTACAGATCGACCTTCGTGCGCTTCGCATAACCGGTACGTGTGATGGTCACCACAACGTCCTCGCGCGCGATGAGATCCTCCATGGAGACCTCACCGTCGAACGGGATGATCTGGGTGCGCCGCTCGTCGCCGAACTTCTGCACGATCTCGCGCAGTTCCTCGGAGACGATCGCCCGCTGCCGTTCCGGCTTGGCGAGGATGTCCTTGAGGTCGGCGATCTCGAGCTCGATCTTGCCGAGCTCGTCGATGATGCGCTGGCGCTCGAGGGCGGCCAGGCGGCGCAGCTGCATGTCGAGGATCGCGGTGGCCTGCACCTCGTCCACGTCGAGCAGCTGCATCAGGCCCTGCCGCGAGTCCTCGACGGTCGGCGAGCGCCGGATCAGGGCGATGACCTCGTCGAGCATGTCGAGCGCCTTGACCAGACCGCGCAGGATGTGCGCGCGCTCCTCGGCCTTGCGCAGGCGGAACGCGGTCCGCCGGCGGATGACCTCGATCTGGTGGTCGACGTAGTAGCGGATGAACTGCGCCAGGTTCAGCGTGCGCGGCACGCCGTCGACCAGGGCGAGCATGTTCGCGCCGAAGGTCTCCTGGAGCTGGGTGTGCTTGTAGAGGTTGTTCAGCACGACCTTGGCGACCGCGTCGCGCTTCAAAACCAGGATGAGACGCATTCCCGTACGCCCGGAGGACTCGTCCCGGATGTCCGCGATGCCGGTGAGCTTGCCCTCCTTGACCAGCTCGGCCACCCGCTCGGCGAGGTTGTCCGGGTTGACCTGGTAGGGCAGCTCGGTGACGACGAGGCAGGGCCGGCCGCGCGGGTCCTCCTCGACCTCGACGACCGCGCGCATCCGGATCGAGCCGCGACCGGTGCGGTAGGCGTCCTGAATGGCCTGCTGGCCGACGATCAGGCCGTAGGTCGGGAAGTCGGGACCCTTGACGATCTCGAGCATCGCCTCGAGCGCGGTGGCCTCGTCGGACTCGGGGTTGTCGAGCTGCCACTGCACGGCACCCGCGATCTCGCGCAGGTTGTGCGGCGGGATCTTGGTCGCCATGCCGACGGCGATGCCCTCGGACCCGTTGACCAGCAGGTTGGGGAAGCGGGCGGGCAGGATCGTCGGCTCCTGCGTACGGCCGTCGTAGTTGTCCTGCATGTCGACGGTGTCTTCGTCGATGTCACGCAGCATCTCCATCGCCAGCGGCGACAGCTTCGACTCCGTGTAGCGCATGGCGGCCGGCGGGTCGTTGCCCGGCGAGCCGAAGTTGCCGTTGCCGTCGATCAGCGGGTACCGCAGCGACCAGGGCTGCCCCATCCGGACGAGGGCGTCGTAGATCGACGAGTCGCCGTGCGGGTGGTAGTTGCCCATGACGTCGCCGACGACGCGCGCGCACTTGACGTAGCCGCGATCGGGCCGGAAGCCCGAGTCGTACATCGCGTAGAGGATCTTGCGGTGCACCGGCTTGAGGCCGTCGCGGACGTCGGGCAGCGCCCGGCCGACGATGACGCTCATCGCGTAGTCGAGGTACGAGCGCTGCATCTCGACCTCGAGGCCGACGGGCTCGACGCGCTGGGTCACGCCGCCGGTCGACTCCGGGGCCTCGTCGCCGTCGGGGGGTTCGGGAGTGTCAGTCACTGTTAACCCTTACTCAAGGTGAAACCAGACATAAGCGGCATTAGCCCACGTATCGCTGTGGATAACGTTGTGGAAAGTAGGGGGTCGCTGTGGATACTCGGCAACCTAGATGTCCAGGAACCGCACGTCCTTGGCGTTGCGCTGGATGAACGAGCGCCGCGCCTCCACGTCCTCGCCCATCAGAACGCTGAACAGCTCGTCGGCCACCGCGGCGTCGTCGAGCGTGACCTGGCGCAGCGTGCGCGTGGCCGGGTCCATCGTCGTGTCCCAGAGCTCGTGGAAGTTCATTTCGCCGAGGCCCTTGAACCGCTGGATGTCGTCCGGCTTGGCGTTCGGCTTCTTCTGCTGGCGCAGCGCGATCAGGCCGTCCCGCTCCCGGTCGGAGTAGGCGTACTGGGCGTCGTCGCCGCGCTTGTTCCACTTGATCTTGTAAAGCGGCGGGGCGGCCAGGTAGACGTGACCCATCTCGACCAGCGGCCGCATGAAGCGGAACAGCAGCGTGAGCAGCAGCGTCTGGATGTGCTGGCCGTCGACGTCGGCGTCGGCCATCAGCACGATCTTGTGGTAGCGGAGCTTGGCGATGTCGAAGTCGTCGTGGATGCCGGTGCCCATGGCGGTGATCAGCGCCTGGACCTCGTTGTTCTTCAGCACCCGGTCGATGCGGGCCTTCTCGACGTTCAAGATCTTGCCGCGGATCGGCAGGATGGCCTGGATACGGCTGTTGCGGCCCTGCTTGGCCGAGCCGCCGGCCGAGTCGCCCTCGACGATGAACAGCTCGGACTCGCGCGGGTCGGTCGACTGGCAGTCGGCCAGCTTGCCCGGCATCGAGCCCGACTCCAGCAGCGACTTGCGGCGGGCCAGCTTGCGGGCCTGCTGCGCGGCGATACGGGCGCGGGCGGCCTGCGACGCCTTGGTGATGATGATCTTCGCGTCGGCCGGGTTGCGGTCGAACCAGTCGGCCAGCTGCTCGTTGGCGACCCGCTGGACGAAGCTCTTCATGTCGGTGTTGCCGAGCTTGGTCTTGGTCTGACCCTCGAACTGCGGGTTCTGCAGCTTCACCGAAATGATCGCGGCGAGACCCTCGCGGATGTCCTCGCCGGAGAGCTTCTCGTCGGCCTTGAGGAACTTCTTCTCGGCCCCGTACCGGTTGACGAGGCTGGTCAGCGCCGCCCGGAAGCCCTCCTCGTGCGTGCCGCCCTCGTGCGTGTTGATCGAGTTGGCGAAGGTGTAGACCGACTCGCCGTACGACTCGTTCCACTGCATCGCGACCTCGACCGCCATGCCCTCCTCGGCCGACTCGGCGCCGAAGTCGATGACCGACTTGTGGATCGCGGTCTTCGTGGCGTTCAGGTGACGGACGAAGTCGGAGATGCCGTCCGCGTACATGAAGGTGACCTTGCGGTGGTTGCCTTCCTCGTCGACGCTGCGCTCGTCGGTGAAGTTGATCGTGAGCGCCTTGTTGAGGAACGCGTACTCCTGGAGACGACGGTAGATCGTCTGGAAGTCGTAGTCGGTGGTCTCGAAGATCGACGGGTCGGGCCAGAACTGCACGGTCGAACCGGTGGTGGCGGTCGCCTCGCCCTTCTCCAGCGGGCTCGGCTTGGACGCGGTGTAGTCCTGCCGCCAGACGAAGCCGTCCTTGTGGATCTCGACGTGCATCTTGGTGGAGAGCGCGTTCACGACCGAGACGCCGACGCCGTGCAGACCGCCGGACACCTTGTAGGCGGTGCCCTCGAACTTGCCGCCGGCGTGCAGGATCGTCAGGGCGACCTCGACACCGGGCTTCTTCAGCTTCGGGTGCAGATCGACCGGGAAACCACGGCCGTTGTCGGTGACCGAGACGCCGCCATCGGCCAGCAGCACCACGTCGACGGTGTCGCAGTAGCCGGCCATCGCCTCGTCGACCGCGTTGTCCACAACCTCCCAGACCAGGTGGTGCAGACCGCGCTCGCCGGTGGAGCCGATGTACATGCCCGGGCGCTTGCGGACCGCCTCGAGACCCTCGAGAACGGTGATTTGACCGGCACCGTATTCCTGGTTGTTCTCTGTCACCCTCGGCCACTTTCTCGCGGTGGGACCGGTGGGTCCCACACAGGGAGGCGGGCGCGCGGCGGGCGGCGGCGGGCAGGGTCGACCACAGATGACAACCCGCGGGGAGAAGCGGACCACCGGTGGAACCATGCTCGCCGGTCGCCGCGGCAAGCCCGCGGATCGTGATCGGCTGGAAAAACCGCGTAGCGTAACTGCGGCCAGCCTTAATCGGCTGCCCGCGAGCCTTGTACGCAAGTTTTCCCGGTCTCCGTCGATTCTACTCCGCCGAATCGAGTTGGCGAGGGTCCGGCACCCCTTCCGGGTGCCTCAGATTGCCGTAGCCGGATTTGAGGCGCGCCCTAAGTCCTCCCCTACACGGAAGACGCACCCGGCCGCAACGGCAAGTGATCCGGCTGCCGCTGTCCGGGGCGCGCCTTCCGGCCCACGCCGCCACGCGCTGCCACACTGCCTCCCAGCGGCGGGGGTTTGTGTCGTAACCTCCCCGCGCGGGCCGGTGCTTGGCCGGACGGCCGCGAATGGTCTAGGAGGGATGGCCCCCAATGGCGCACGACAAGGGGCTGGAGAACGTCGCGGTGCATTGGCCGCGGACCAACCAGTACTACGACCCGGTAGCTCCCGCCGAGTTCGTCGACTTCGGGGCGATCGCCGACGCGCCCGAGATCGCCGCGCCCACGGGAGCGCTGGCACTGCACATCGCCAAGACCGGCACGGTGCGCGCGACCGCGTACACCGAATTGGTCGATCTGCTCCTCGGTCTCGGCGGCGTGCTCTACGCCACCGAGGCCGCCGCGGAGGACGAGGACCCGGTCATCGACCCCGACGGCTGCGCGTGGATCGCGGGCGGTCTGGAGCGGTTCGTCGAGGGACACGAGAAGTACGGCGACCTCGTCACCTTCGACAGCGTGGCCGAGGTGATGCGCAACGCGATCTCGGCCGGGCGGCTGGCCGAGCAGCAACTGCGCTGGCTCGATCAGCGCCTGGCCGCGCTGCGTGACGAGGCGGGCAACGCGCCGCACTGGAGCTTCGCCCGCTCCGAGCTGGCGATCCTCGCCGGCTTCTACCGCCGCTGCGCCGAGCGCGGCTTCGCGGTCTTCGCCGATTACTGAAACCCCGATTCAGCCGTACGTGTCCCGGGGGCCCCTGCCTTGAACGCGGCGGGGGCCCTTGCTCCAGGAGGGCGCGGCCGGGCCGTGGATGTTCAGCTTGGTGACCACGTTGTGGCCGACCTCGCCGGCGATGTTGCGCAGCAGGGTGGCCGCGAGCAGGCGCAGCTGCGTGGCCCAGGCCGTGGACTCGGCCTCGACGGTCAGCACGCCGGCGTCGAGCTTGACCGGCCGGCTGTGCGAGGCGATCTCGGGGCCGACCACCTTTTCCCAGGCGCCGAAGACGGTGGCCTCAGCTTTCGGCCGCTCCCAGCCCCGGGCCTTCATGAGCCGCTGGAGCACGTCGCCGAACAGCGCCGGGTCGCGCGGGTCCGGTCCGGGCCCGGAGTAGCCGCGCAGCCTTTTCTCGCCTTTGGCGCCCGTGGTGCCGCGCCGCGGCTTGCGGGCGGCGTTCTCCCGGCGCCGGGCCAGCGCGGCGTCGAGCACGGCCCGGGCGAGATCGGGGCCGGAAACGCCCTCAGCGCCCTCCTGAGCCGCTGAAGGCTCCGAGCCCTGGGTGGACCCAGCATCGGGACGTTCTGTCGTCTCAGCGGGCCGGGACGGGCGCCCGGCGGGATCTTCCGAACGCCACCGGGCCGGTTCCGGAGCGGCGGTGGCCGCGGTCTCGGCGGCGTACCAGCCGTCGTCGGCGACGCCGAGCTCCTCGCGGGTCAGCCCGTCGGGATCGGCCTGTGGATAAAACCGCTCGGCTGTGGACGGCGGCTGGGGACGGTCGCCGTGCGCCGGCGGACGGTGCTCGCGCCGCAGGTCGTCGTGCCGGCTCCGCTCGCGCACCAGGTCGTCGTGGCGGGTCCGGTCGTCCCGCTGGGTGGGGTCGTCGTCGCCTTTATTCGCCACGGCTCACCGATCCCGTCGTGACGTCGTAGCGGGCGCCGCGCAGGGCGGCCGGCACGTCCTCGGGGACGGCACAGGTCACCAGCAGCTGGGCGGCGTCGGAGACCAGGGCGGCCAGGCGGTCGCGGCGGCCGCCGTCGAGCTCGGCGAAGACGTCGTCGAGGATCAGGACCGGCTCGATGCCGTCGGAGCGCAGCAGGTCGTACGCGGCCAGGCGCAGCGCCAGGGCGAACGACCACGACTCGCCGTGGCTGGCGTAGCCCTTGGCCGGCAGGTCGCCCAGGCGCAGGGCGAGATCGTCGCGGTGCGGGCCGACCAAGGTGACGCCCCGCTCGATCTCGGCCGTCCGGCGCTCCTGCAGCGAGTCGAGCAGCGCTCGCTCCAGGGCGGGGCGGTCGGGAGTGAGCCCGTCGCCGAGCTTCGCCGCGTACGCGATCGAGGCGGCCGACCGGCCGGCCGCGACCGCGTCGTACGCCTTGGTCAGATGCGGGCCGAGGGCGGCGACCAGCTCGAGGCGGCCGGCCAGCAGCTCGGCACCGTGATGGGCCAGATGCTGATCCCAGACGGCCAGTGTGGACAGGTCCTGTCCGCGGTTGCCGCCGACCTTGCGGGTCAGATAGGCGGTGCGCAGCAGGGCGTTGCGTTGCTTGATCACCCGGTCGTAGTCGGCCCGGACGCCGGAGTATCGCGGCTGGCGGGCGACGAGGAGATCGTCGAGGTAGCGGCGGCGCTCCGAGGGGTCGCCGCGGACCAGCTCGAGATCCTCGGGGGCGAACAGCACCATGCGCAGGGCGCCGAGGATCTCCCGCGGCCGGCGGACCGGGGAACGGTTGAGCCGCGCCCGGTTCGCCTTGCCGGGAACGATCTCCAACTCGACGAGCAGCTCACGTCCCTCGTGGACGATCGCGCAGCGGATCACCGCGCTGGCTGCTCCGGCGCGGACCAGCGGGGCGTCGGTGGCCACCCGGTGACTGTCCAGAGTGGCCACGTAACCCAGCGCCTCGATGAGGTTGGTCTTGCCCATGCCGTTCTGGCCGACCAGCACGGACACGCCGGGTTCGAGGTCGACCGCGACCCGCTCGTACGAGCGGAAATTGGTCAGCTCGACCCGGCGTACGTACACGGCTTGCTCAGACGGACTTCACGGCGTGACCGCCGAACTGGTTGCGCAGCGCCGCCACGGCCTTCATCGCGGGCGAGTCGTCCTGACGGGACTCGAACCGCGTGAAGATCGAAGCAGCCAGGACGTGGGCGGGAACGGCCAGGCGGACGGCCTCGTCGACCGTCCAGCGGCCCTCGCCGGTGTCCTCGACATAGCCCTTGATCTGCGCCAGCTCCGGGTCCGCGTCGAGCGCCCGGTCGAGCAGGTCGAGCAGCCACGACTTGACGACGCTGCCCTCGCGCCAGCTCTTGATCACGGCGGGCACGTTGTGGACGAGCTCCGAGGCCATGAGGATCTCGTAGCCCTCGCCGTACGCCTGCATCATGCCGTACTCGATGCCGTTGTGGATCATCTTGGCGTAGTGGCCGGCGCCGTGCGTGCCGGCGTGCGCGAAGCCGAACTCACCCTCGGGCTTGAGGGCGTCGAAGATCGGCTGGCAACGCTGCACGTCGGCCTCGTCGCCGCCGACCATCAGGGCGTACCCGTTGGTCTTGCCCCAGATGCCGCCGGAGACGCCGACATCGAGGTAGTGGACGCCCTTCGGCTTCAGCCGCTCGGCGCGCGGGGCGTCGTCGGTGAACTTCGAGTTGCCGCCGTCGATGATGATGTCGCCCTCGGACAGCAGGTCCGCGAGCTCGTTGATGGTGTCCTCGGTGATCTTCCCGGCGGGGACCATGGTCCAGATGACCCGCGGAGCGGCGAGCTTCTCGACCAGTTCGGCCAGGTTGGCGACGTCGCTGTTCTCCGGGTGGTGGTCGTAGCCGACGACCTCGTGACCGGCTGCGCGAATGCGGTCGCGCATGTTTCCACCCATTCGGCCGAGACCGATAAGGCCGAGCTGCATGGTGTTCCCCCTAGATCGTGCGTTTCTCTCAGGCCCAGTATCAGCGGGTTACCCTGATCGGCATGATCAGATAGCGGTATCCGGGGATGATTTCGCCCTCTTCTGTTGCGGGCGAGATCACAGCGGGCTTGAACGCGTCGACGAACGAGAACACGGCGATCGACGAGCCCAGGTTCTGCAGACCGTCGATCAGATACTGCGGGTTGAAGCCGATCGTGAGCGGCTCGCCGGTGAAGGTGGCCTCCATGGCCTCGCTGGCCCGGGCCTCCTCCGTCCCACCGGCCTCGACCACCAGACCGTCCTCACTGAAGCTCAGCAGCACCGGGGTGGTGCGCTCGGCGACCAGGGCCACACGGCGTACGACCTCGACCAGACCGGGGACGCTGATCCGGGCCTGCGCGTTGCTGCTGGCCGGGAACAGTGAGCGCACCGGCGGGTAGTTGGCCCCGTCGAGCAGGCGGCTCGTGGTCCGCCGGGTGCCGCCGGCGAAACCGATCATGCCCTCGCCGGCGTTGCCCTGCGCGAGCGCGAGGGTGACCGAACCGCCGAGCGGGCCGAGCGTCTTGGCGGTGTCGTTGAGGGTTTTGGCCGGCACCAGCGAGTTCAGGCTGATCTCGGAGTCGTCCGGGTTCCACTCCATCTCGCGCATGGCGAGCCGGTAGCGGTCGGTGGCCAGCATGGCCATCGTCGAGCCGTTCAGCTCGATGCGCACACCGGTCATCATCGGCAGCGTCTCGTCACGGCCCGCGGCCACGGCGACCTGGGCGACGGCGGCGGCGAAGGCGGCCGCGTCGACCGTGCCGGCGCTGGAAGGCATCTCCGGCAGGCTCGGGTAGTCCTCGACCGGCATCGTCGGCAGCGTGAACCGGGCGCTGCCACAGACGAGCTCGAGATGGGCGCCGACCGCGGCGATGTCGACCGGCTTGGCCGGCAGCGCCTTGGTGATCTCAGCGAGCAGACGGCCGGAGACCAGGGCGGCGCCGTCGGCGTCGGCCTGCACCTCGACGGTCACCTGGCTGGAGACCTCGTAGTCGAAGCCGGAGACCTGGAGCCTGCTGTCGGTGACGCGCAGCATGACGCCGGCCAGAACCGGCACCGACGGGCGGCTGGGCAGGCTCTTGGCGGTCCAGGCCACGGCGTCGGCGAGTGCGTCTCGCTCCACCCGGAACTTCATGCTGTCCTCCGCGTCGCTTCCTCATGTTGTGGGCTTCGACCATGTCGTGGGCTTCGTAGTGGAGCTTCGACCCCCACGAACCTTATTGCGAGCAGCGGAGCGGTGTCGCTCCGGCCCCGGTGCTGGTTTTGCTTGATCAAGCTGTGGAGCAACGGCTCGAAGCGGCTCACCCACAACATCCACAACGCCGTTGATTGCTTTTTGTTGTCTTAGAGAAATATCTAGTCGTCTTCATAGGGCCTGTGCATAGTGTGGAAAACTCGCGTCCTCGCAGGTCAGCGGGTTATCCACCGGTGATTCACATGTGGGAAACCAGGGTACAAACCCCGGTCCTCATCCACAGTCGCGGACCTGACGGCAGGTTGTCCACCGCTGTCCACCGCTTATCCACCGGATATCCACGGGTTTTATCCCCCGCCCTGTGGACGGCGTAGCAACGCTACCGGCTCGTCGTCCCCAGAACCTTCAACAGGAAATCCACAGCCCTCCACAGGCTGTGAGATCAACTGTGACGCTCAGTGTTTGTCCACATCGATTTCCCCAGGCTTGGTCCACATCTGTGGGTAACGGGCCGGCGAGTTCTCCACCGCTGGGGATAAACCCCTGTGGACGCCTGTGGATTTGTGTGGACAACGTTGGCACGAAACGGTTCCGTTCCGGCGTTGACAAGTCGCCGATGTCATGGGTGGCGATTGGGCCGGTTTGGCGGCCTGCGGCGCGGGGGATTTTGCCGCGGGCTGTGGACAACTCGGTGATTTGAGCGCTCCGGTTATGCACAGGTTGTGGACAAAGGCTGAGGAATACGTGGAAATCGCCCCTCTGAGGGACACGATCGGGTGTGGATAACCCCGTTCGGGTGGGGACGAGCTCGGTGAGGCGCGGCATGCGGGCTACCCACAGGGCCGGCAGGGGCGGCGGCTTCATCCACAGCGGCCGAAGGCGAACTCGGGCGCTCAGGGGCGGCAGTTGAGGGCTGGGTGGCGTCTGTCCACAGCGTCCTGGCGTGTTGGCGCGCCCTCCGCCTAGCCCTCACCTCAGCATCTGGCGCCCCGCGTCGCCGCGACTGCTTCCGGCATTCCCGCTGCATCCCTTGGGCCCACCGCGACCGCTGCGCCTGCCGCGTCCGCTGCGTGGGCGCGGGCCCGAGGCACGGGGGATTCCGCCTACACGCGGACGTGCACGCAGGACGCGGGAGCCAGCCACGAGGCAAGCGATGCGTGGTCTTGAGGTGCGGGGCATGGGGTTGCGAGGCGCGGCCATGAGGCGCGCGGCCCGAGGCACGGGACGCGAGGCCCGAGACGCCAGGCGCGAGGCAGGAGGCACGGGCCTCGAAACATGGGGCATGGGGCGCGAGGCACGAGGTGCGGGGCGAGGCACAGGAAGCGGGAGCCAGCCACGAGGCAGACGGTGCGGGTTCTGAGGTGCAGGACATGGGGTTGCGGCGGGGCGTGGCCGCGAGGCGCGGGGTGCCGGCACGAGACGCGCGGGGGCCTGCGGGACGTCGGGCACGAAGCGCGGGCGGCGGGACGCGAGGTGCGGGGCGCGCGGTGCCGG
>NZ_OBDY01000064.1 GCF_900215205.1 Paractinoplanes atraurantiacus | reverse complement strand
TGATAGACCCGGACCAGGCCACATCCGTCTCGTCCGGGCCGGCCCCGGACCAGCCCAGCCCGTCGATCAACTGCCGCAGCACTTCCTCGTAACCATGCTCACGCCACAACCACATCGCCAGGGTGAAATACACCGTCAACCGGGCCGGCAACGACCGTTTCCGCAGCTCACGAGCCTTCGCCTGGTCGATGACCGCATCCACCAACTCCGGCGGGAACGTCTTAGTCAACACCCCGATAGCCACCCGGTCAGGCAACCTGTCCCGCGCCGCCTTGACCACCCTCGTCGCCCCAGCCACGACCAGAGATCATAGACAACATTGGACTAAAGAAGCGCCATTGGACTTAAACGGCGTCATGCGTTGAAGCTGTGCCGATTGCATGGCTGTTCACGGGTGTGCGGCGAGTTGGGTTTGCACGATTCGTTCGAGCGGATACCGCCGCTGATCTGGGATGACGACATCGAGTGGATGCGGCGGCCTAGTCTGGGCCGCTCGGCTGACCAGGCGGTGGCTGCCGGGCACTCGGACGGCGTGCCGCCGGCGGGGCTCGACGGCCGTGCGGAGAAGCCGGCCGCGGCCGGAGTAGCAGCGCGGGCCGAGCCGGTGGTGAAGGCTGAAGCGGTAGCACCGGCGGAGCCGACGGGCCAAGCCGAACCGACGCGCCGGCCCAAGTCTGCGGACCAAGCCGAACCGACGGGCCAGACCAAGCCGATGGGCCGAGGGCTTGACCATGCTGAGCTGGCGGGCCGAGCCGGCGGGCCGAGCCGAGATGACTGTGCAGGTCGAGAAGGCCGTGCGGGCCGAGCCGGCTGGTCGAGCGGAGGTCGGCGCGCCGGGCGAATCCGTCAGTCGGTGTGGATCTGTGGGTCTGCCGTGGATCTCGGCCGTGGGTGATTTTGGCGTCGTTCTGAATCGAACGTTTCGGCCCGGCCCGGGCGGACAGCGCACATGTAGCGTCACGCGCGCGGGCCGCGTAATTGCGTCGTCGGGGACGCCGGAATCGCGAGTTTGGTGGTGTCACCACCGCCCGAGGCGAGCCGCAAATGATTCATCCCACGGTGCCATTCGAGACTAATCGCTGGGAGCGCGAGAAGAGCAGGTCCGGCAACGAAGAATGTGGCGGCGAATGAAAGGGTAATTCGGCAGGGCCCCCGCCAATCCATGAACGCACTCACATCGGCAAAGGTGTGCACTTGGTGGGTCGACCTGACGTTTGTGACGCAAACCCCGCTGACCGCTCGAGGTCGAGGAGGCCGGGGCCCGGCGAAGGCGCCGCGCGAGCCAAGGCCCTCACGATCATGGTGACGACTGTCCTGTGTCCCATCGCTGTTCGTCACCGATGCGGCCAGCGCCTTCAGCTACGGCTTCGAAGCTTCGGGAATAGAACGCATGTCCGTCCGCGTGGAACGTCGTGTTGATTCGGCTTCGCGACCTTTTCCTCGTAGAACGGGTTGTCCCAGATCAGGCCGCGGACCTCGACGCCACTGCCGGTCGCCTCGCGGAGGACGTCGAGCGATGTCTCCGGCGAGTTCGCGGTCATAGGGGAATGCGGTCTCGATCGTTCTGCCGAGCTCGCCGTCGATGAGGAACTTGGCTCGCGATGGCTGCGCGTGGGGGAAGATCTGCCGCCAGCTCTTGGTCATGGCTAGCTTGCCGCAAGTTCCGGGTCAACCGGCTCGTCGTCACCGGCCGCCTGTCTTTGCCTCGACTGTGGCGGCCGGTGACGGCGAGGGATCAGAAGGCGCCGCGGACCGTGCCGCCGTCGACACGAATCGTCGCGCCGCTGATGTATTCGGCGTAGGGGCCGCACAGGTAGGCGACGGCGCCGGCGATCTCGTCGGGGCGGCCGTAGCGGACCCGGTCGTTGGGGACGATCTCGCGGACCGAGTTGTACTCGATCTCGTCCCACGTGTCGCCCCAGCCGCGCTCGGGCGACAGCTTGGTCAGGAACTCCTGGACCGCCGGGACGAGGATGGCCCCGGGGGCCACGACGTTCGAGGTCACCTTGGTGCCGGCCAGGTCGCGGGCGAGCGAGACGGCCAGGTTGTGCCGGGCCGCCAGGGACGCGTTGTAGTGCGGGTGGTTGTCGAACGGCTGCATGCTGAGGCCGCCGCCGATGGTGACGACCCGGCCGTACTCCTTGTCGCGCATGGCCGGAACGAGGCGCTGGATCATCCGTACGCCGGAAACGACGTTGATGTTGTAGGTGTGCAGCCAGATGTCGGCGGTCGCCTCGGCCCAGGGCAGGTGCTCGTAGGCCCCGGCGTTGTTGACCAGGATGTCGATGTCACCGGCGGCCGCGGCCACCTGGTCGGCGCCCGCGTCGGTGCCCA
The DNA here is from genome assembly GCF_900215205.1 of Paractinoplanes atraurantiacus. Classification (GTDB taxonomy): domain Bacteria; phylum Actinomycetota; class Actinomycetes; order Mycobacteriales; family Micromonosporaceae; genus Actinoplanes; species Actinoplanes atraurantiacus. The sequence goes on along the minus strand of NZ_OBDY01000064.1, from coordinate 7,503 downwards.
GGTCACCCAGGGCGATGGTGGCCTTTCCGCCGTTCTTGACGATCGAGTCGGCGACCTCGTGCGCCCGGTCGCCGCTGCGGCCGTGGATGACGACCTCGGCGCCTTCGGCCGCGAGCAGGCGGGCGGTGGCCTCGCCCAGGCCGGAGGTCGAGCCGGTGATCAGGGCGCGGTGCCCGGTGAGCTGCAGATCCATGGAATCTCTCCTCGATGACGTTTGTCTACACACGTAGACTACGGCGGTTAAGTTGCCACCTGTAGACTTACTCGTTATGACGCGCAGCACACGTCCTCGCAACGCGGCCGCCACCCGGCAGGCCATCCTCGACTCGGCGATCGTGGCCTTCACCCGCCACGGCTACGACGGCGTGGGGGTGCGGGACATAGCGGCCGAGGCCGGCGTGACCGCGATGCTGGTCAACCGTTACTTCGGCTCCAAAGAGGGCCTGTTCACCGAGGTCGTCGACCTCGTCTTCGCCCGGCCCACGATGGTCCCCGGCGACACCGGCGACCTGGCCGGCGACACGGCCCGCGCTCTCGTGGCGCGCACGGCGGCCGACGCCGAGCATCTCGGGCCGTTCGAGCTGTTGCTCAAGTCGGCCGCCAACCCCAAGGCGGCGGAGATCATGCGGGCGGCGATCGGGCGGCACGTGGGCGCCCGCTTCGAGGCGGCGCTGGACGGGCCGGAGGCGGGGGAACGGGCCGAGCTCGGTCTCGCCCTGCTGGCCGGCGCGTGGCTCATGCGCCGGATCATCGGCACTCCCGGGCTGCGGGAGGCCGACCCCGAGCTGCTGGCGGCGCGGGTCGCCCGGATGCTGGCGGTGATCGTTGATCCCTCATAGGTTCACGATCTCCGACGCCGGCCGCTTCTGACCCCGGGCCGGGCACGGGCCTACGCACTTGTGCCCGCGGCCACATGGCCGCGGGCACAGGGTGTGGAGGGATCAGAGGTGGCGCTGGATCTGGGTGAGGTCGGCCGCCGAGAGACGGTCGGAGCTCGTGTTGCGCTGGTGCCAGAACGGGTAGCGCAGCGGCTCGCCGCTGACGTCGTCGAGGGCCTTGACCTCGTCGGCGGTCAGCTTCAGGTCGGCCGCGGCCAGGTTGTCGCGCAGCTGGGCCGGCGTGCGGGAGCCGACGATCAGCGAGGTCACGCCCGGCTTCTGCGAGATGTACGCGAGGGCGACCTGCGCCGCCGACACGTTGTGCGACTCGCCGATCTTCACGGCCAGCTCGATCGTGTCGTACAACTTGTCCTCGTCGTTGACCGGCGGCTCGTTCCACTCGGTGAGGTGACGGCTGCCGGCCGGGGCGTCGACGCCGCGGCGGTACTTGCCGGAGAGCAGGCCGCCGGCCAGCGGGCTCCAGACCAGGATGCCGAGGCCCTGGTCGACGACGGCCGGGACGATCTCGGCCTCGATGTCGCGGTTCTGCAGCGAGTAGTAGACCTGGGTGCTGGCGAAACGCTCCAGGTGCCGGGCGTCGGAGATGGCCAGGGCCTTCATCATCTGCCAGGCCGCGTAGTTCGAGCAGCCGATGTAGCGGACCTTGCCGCTGCGCACCAGGTCGTCCAGCGCGGTCAGGGTCTCCTCGAGCGGGGTGTGCCCGTCCCACTCGTGCACCTGGTAGAGGTCGATGTAGTCGGTGTTGAGCCGCCGCAGGCTGGCCTCGGCCGCCCGCACGATGTGGTGGCGGGACAGGCCCGCGTCGTTCGGCCCGTCGCCCATCGGCATGCGCGCCTTGGTCGCGATGAGCACCTGGTCGCGGTCGGAGCCGAGCGCCTCGCCGAGGATCTCCTCGGACAGGCCCGCCGAGTAGACGTCGGCGGTGTCGATGAGGTTGACACCCGCGTCCCGGGCGATCGCGATCTGCTCACGAGCGCCGGACACGTCGATCTGGCCGACCGGGGTGGCCCAACCGGTGCCGCCGAAGCCCATCGTGCCCAGGGTGAAGGTGGAAACCCGGAGGCCGGTGCGGCCGAGCTGCCGGTACTGCATTGTCATACCTCTTTCCGGTTCGGTGTAGCCCTGACCAGCCTTCCCCTCCGCGGGCGGCCTGTCCACCGGAACGCTCAGCGTGCACGACCCGGCTACCAGGGGTATACCAAGTGATGGAGGTCGGTCGATATGTCATCACTGCTGCTGCCAGTCGCGCTCACCGCCGCACTCACGCTCGCCCCCGGCGCGCCGGGCGTTGACGAGCAATACCTTCCCGCGGACAAATCAGGCTTCCTGACGTCGCGGACGGCGGCGAGCCGGGTCTGGGCGACCGTGCAGAAGGAGGGCGGCCTCGGCGAGATCTTCTATCCGACGATCGGCGGCCCGAGCGCCCGGGCGCTGTCGTTCGTCGTCACGGACGGCCACCGGATCTCGGCGCCCTCCCGGGTGACCACTTCGCAGAGCGACCCGGACAGCCTGAGCTTCCGGCAGACCCTCTCCGGCCGGACGTGGCGGCTCGTCGCCTCCTACACCGTGGATCCGCAGCGTTCGACAGTCCTCGTCCGGACCGACTTCTCTGGCACGGGGCAGCTTTACGCGATTTACGACCCCGCGCTCGGCAACTCCCGCGGCGGCGACACCGGGTCGACATCGGGCCGCGCGCTGACCGCCACCGACGGCGGAATCTCCAGCGCTCTCGCGGCGGAACCGCCTTTCCAGGCGACGTCGAACGGTTTCGCCGGTGTCAGCGACGGACCCACCGATCTGCGCGACGGCCGCATGGACTGGCATTACACGACGGCCGCGGCCGGCAATCTCGTGCAGACCGCCGCCATCGGCCACCGGCACACCACCATCGCTCTCGGCTTCGCCGATTCGCCCTCCGGCGCCCTTTCGGCCGCGTCGCAATCCCTGGGTCGCGGTTTCACGTCGGTCGCGCGTTCTTATGCGTACGGATGGAAGCAGTACCTGAAAGGCCTGAAGCCCCCACCGCGCGGTCTGAGTGGCCACGAGCGGACCCTTTACCGCACCTCGGCGATGGTGCTGGCGGCCAGCGAGGACAAGGCGAATCCGGGCGCTTACGTGGCCGCACCGGCCGCACCGTGGGCTTTCGGCACCGACGATCCCTCGGGCCCCTATCACCTGGTGTGGTCGCGTGACCTCTATCAGATCGCGGTGGCGCTGATCGCCGCCGGCGACAAGGCCGGGGCCAACCGCGCCCTCGACTTCCTCTTCGACGTGCAGCAGAAACCGGACGGCTCGTTCCCGCAGAACTCGCAGGTCGACGGCACACCGGTGTGGGGTGGCCTGCAACTCGACGAGGTGGCGCTGCCGCTGGTGCTGGCCTATCGGCTCGGCCGTACGGACGCGGAAACGTGGACCCATGTGAAGCGCGCGGCCGATTTCCTGCTGTCCTATGAGCAGGCGCCGGCGACGCCGCAGGAACGCTGGGAGAACCAGTCCGGCTACTCCCCCAACACCATCGCCACCGAGATCGCCGGCCTGGTCTGCGCCGCGTCCCTGGCCCGGGCGAACGGCGACGCCACTTCCGCCGAGCGTTACCTGGCCACCGCCGACGAGTGGCGCGCCCGGGTCAAGTCGTGGACGGTGACGTCCACCGGCCCGTACTCACCGAAGCCGTATTTCCTGCGCCTGACAAAGGACGGAAACCCGAACGCTGGAACGACCTACAACATCGGTGACAGCGGCCCTTCAAACGTGGACCAGCGCCGCGTGGTCGACCCGTCATTCCTGGAGCTGGTACGCCTGGGCGCGCTTCCGGCCGACGACCCCGACATCCGCAACACCCTGCGCGTGGTGGACGCCCAGTTGGGCGTACCAACTCGGAATGGTTTCTTCTGGCACCGCGCGTCCTTCGACGGCTTCGGCGAAAAGCAGGACGGCTCGCAATGGGAGTACAACCTCCCCGACGACTCCCTGCTGACTCACGGCCGCGCTTGGCCGTTGCTGAGCGGCGAACGAGGCGACTACGAATTGGCCGCCGGCGACCCGCGCACCGCCCGATCCCGCCTGGCCACGATGGCCCGGGCCACCGGCCCCGGAAACATGCTCCCGGAACAGGTCTGGGACCAGAACCCGCCACCGGGCCGCATCCCCGGCACCCCGACCTACTCGGCCACTCCGCTGGTGTGGTCCCACGCCCAATACATCCGCCTGGCCCAAAACCTGGCCGCCGGCCGAGTCCTCGACACCCCAGACGTGGTCGCCGACCGCTACCTGTCCAATTCATCGCCTGTTTCGTGAGCGCGGGACTCCACGATCTGCTTGAGGCGGGTCAAGTCGGCCTGGACCAAGGCGGTGTCTCGGGCGAAATCCTCGTCGGAAGTGCCGGGGGCCCGGCGCACCGAGAAGACGATTTCGGAGCCTTCGCCGTACGGGACCACGCGCAGCGGGTTCAGGAAAGTCTGGCCGTCGGGGAACGTGGCCCAGTGGTCCAGGACGCCGAAGTCGTTACGTGGGGCGAAGACGACCCTGATGCGGCCGGTGTCGGTGAGGACGAACCAGTCGCCGTCGGTCTGTTCGACGCCCTTGCCCAGGCCGGGAGCCCAGTCGGGGAGGTGGGCCGGGTTCGAGGCGTACTCGTAGACCTCGGCGGCGGGGCGGTCGATTCGTTCGGCGAGGTGGGCGGTGTCCGATGCCATGGGCCTCAGCTTGCCAGGCGGAACGTCTCGGCGTGGCGCTGGCGGGCCGGGACGCCGAGTTGGCGCAGGCTGCGCAGCACGGCGGTGGTCATCGCGGACGGGCCGCAGACGAAGACGTCGCGCTGGGCGATGTCGGGCACCAGGCCGAGCAGGTTGCCGGCGCTGAAAGGCTGGTTCCCCTCGCCCGTACGGCCGGTGAGCAGATGCAGGCGGGCCTGGCGCATGCGGGCCAGGTTCTGCAACTCCGGGAGCAGCACCGCGTCGGCCGGGGTGCGCGCACGGTAGAGGACGACGATGTCACCGGTCAGGGTCTCGTCCTCCAGCAGCGAGCGGATCGGGGTGATGCCGATGCCGCCGGCGATGAGGAGCGCGTTCTCCCGGACGCGGCGTGTCGTGGTGAACGCGCCGTACGGGCCCTCGGCGAACACCCTCGTGCCGAGCGGCAGGTGGCGCAGGCCGGCGCTGGTGACGCCGATGCCCTTCGCGGTCAGGCGCAGAGAGCGACCGTCCGGTGCGGCGGAGAGTGAGAACGGGTTCACCTGCCACCACCGGTTGTGACCGGGGAACCGCCACAGGAAGAACTGGCCGGGGCGGGCCCGCAACCCTTCGAGGTCACGGCCGGTGACGTGCACGGAGACGACGTCGGGCGACTCGGAGATCACGGCGGCGACCCGCAACTGGTGCCGCAGGTTGCGAACCAGGGGGACGACGACCCGCCCGGTGATCAGGGCGCCGATCGCGAAGGCCCACAAGCCCCACCAGTAGAGCTGGGTGAATCCGTTCGTCTTGAACGCGCTCCCTTCGTACACCTGATGGATCAGCGCCAGCACGACGATCACATAAACCAGCAGGTGAACGGCGTGCCAGGCCTCGTAGGACAGGGTGCGGCGAGCCAAGCGTACGGAAGAAACCGCAATTATCCCCACCAAGCCGGCGGCGATCATGCCCAGCAGGACCGGCATTTGTTCGGCCAGGTTGGGGATCTCGGCGAGGAACGAGATGTGGTCGAGGCGCGAATATCCGAGCAGCACGAACGTCGGATGCAGCACCACGAGCCAGAAGATCGTAAATCCGGTCCACCGGTGCCAGGTGGTGAGCCGGTCCATCCCGATCCGCCGGTCGAGGAACGGCAGCCGCGCGATGAGCAGCAGTTGAAGGGCCATGACGAAAGCGAGATGCAGCCCGAGGAAACGCCCGATCGAGGTCAGCGTGTTGTGCGCCGGCGTCGCCGGATTGAGGAACATCAGCTCGACGATCGCGAGGTTCAGGATCAAAAACGTCCAAAGCAGGACGTACGCGGTGAGCACCGATCCGAATCGTCGGCTCAGCGCGCGCTCAGTGTCGGCACTCATCGCTCACAGGTAGCGGTGAATGGGTGGTGTGCGCAATCACCCGAACGAAAGGTGGCGCGCTCCGGCAATACTTGCCGGACGCCCGGGCACCCGGGACCGGAAGGAGTTTCAATGACCGTGTCAAGCCGCCTTCGCCGTGATCGGCGGTGAGGAATGGAACTCGCGGCCGTCGCGCAGCAGTGCCCAGATGACGTCGATCAGGCGGCGGGCCAGGGCGATCAGGGCCTGGGTGTGGAGTTTCCCCTCGGCGCGTTTGCGCTGGTAGAAGACGCGCGATGGGCCGTCGGGTTTGATCGCGGACAACGCGGCGAGGTAGAACACCCGGCGCAGGCCACGGTGGTACCGCTTGGGTCGGTGCAGGTTGCCGCGCACGCGTCCGGAATCACGCGGGACCGGAGCCAGGCCGGCGTAGGCGGCCAGCCGGGCCGAACTACCGAACGCGGCCAGCAAGTCCCCGCCGGTGTCGGCCAGCAACTGGGCACCCAGGATCGGCCCGAACCCGTGGACGCTGGTGATCCGCGCCGCGTGGGGATGCTCGCCGAAGGTGCCGGTGATCTGCTTGTCCAGGTCCTTGATCTCGCGGTCCAAATCGAGCAGCTGGGCGGCGAGCCGCGCGATCAGCGGCGCCACTGCGGCCTCGGCAGGCAGCGCGACGGTCTGCGCAGCCGCCGCGGCGAGGGCTTTGTCGACCATCGCCGGGATGCCTTTGGGCCACGCGCCGCCGGTGCGCAGATGCTCAGCAACCCGGCCGGCGCTGGCCACGCGCAAACCATCGGGAGTCTGGAAGCCGGTCAGCAGCACCAGCGCCGAGCGGGTGGAGTAGTCGAATGCCGCCTCCAAGGCCGGGAAGATCGAGGCGAGCAGCTCCCGCAACCGATTGACCCCACGCACCCAGTCACCCATCAGGTCCTCGCGGCGGGCAGTCAGTACCCGCAACTCGGTGATCAGCACATCCGGCTCGGTGATCGGCGTCAGATCGTGGCGCAGCCTGGCTGTTTCGGCGATGGTGAACGCGTCTTTGGCGTCGCTCTTGGCTTCACCGGCGAAAGCGCCGGCCATTCGGTTAACCAGCCGGCCGGGCACGTACACGAGTTCCGCGCCGGCATGGCGCAGTACCGCCAGCAGCAGCCCGGCGCTACCCGACGTCATGTCCACGGCCCAGCGCACACGTCCAGCGGCCTTGCCCGCGCGGGCGATCAACGCCTCGATCTCGGCCTGCCCGTTGACCAGCCGCTTGCTGAACACCACCTTGCCGGTCTCGTCGACCGCGCACGCGTGGTGATGCGCCTTGCCGACATCGATCCCGACCCAGATCCACTCCCGGACCTTCACCAGCTTGAACCTCCCCTGCTAACCACAGCTCAACCCCGTCGATGGCACTGCCAGCAGCTCCATAAACAGCGACGTACGCAGATCTCAATCAGCAGCCAGGCCATCGGCAACGGCAGGGCGGCCACTCCTTCGGAACCACCCAACGGCAGAGAGACATCAGCCACACCCCGCCGTTCCCGGGCATCCGGAGCATCAACCCCAGACGATCAACAACCTTATGGAGAG
>NZ_OBDY01000067.1 GCF_900215205.1 Paractinoplanes atraurantiacus | reverse complement strand
GAGGCAGAGCGCCAGAACGCCGATCACCCCGAGCGTGACCTTGTGCCAGGCCTTCCACCGCGACGGCGGCTTGCGCGGGAGAAGACCCGGGGCCGACGGGTACGGCTGGGTGGGAGGACCGCTGGGTGCGCCGCCTCCCAAGGGCTGGCCATAGGCGTCCACCGGCGGGCCGTACGGGGGTATCGGGTGGCCGTTACCCGGGAGGGCGCCCCCGCCGGGGCCGGGCGGGCCGTAGCCGGGAACGGTTCCGTCGTCGTCCGGGCCGGGCTGGCTGTGCCACGGGTCCTGCGGTGGAGGCGGGTTCACCCGCGTGAGCATGGTCAAGGGAGGTGAACCGCATAACCCGCCGACCGGATGTGACGGGCGTCCATGCGTGGGGAGATCCCCTGCCTGAACGGGCGATCCGTTCCAGCTCACCGGGGAGATGCGGTCGTGCACCGGTGTCACTCGGGAGGGTGACCTGGGCGCCGGGTCAGTGGGCGCAGGTGGCGATGCTGCAGAAGCGGCGGCGGCCGGTGTCGTCGAGGAAGAGCCAGCCGCAGTTCGGGCCCGGGCAGGCGCACACGGTGAAACGGCGGGGGTCGGCGAGGAGTTCGGCGGCGGCGTTCGCGGCCGCGTGCAGCGGTGTCTCCAGGCCGGCGCCGGGCGACAGCGCCCAGCGGGCCAGCCCCGAGCCGTCTCGGGTGAGGACGGACGCGCGTGCGGCGGCCTGCGCGAAGCCGGCGACCGCGGCGAACGCTCGTTCGTCGCCGGGATCGGTCAGTACGGCGTACAAAAGCGAACGCAGTCTCTTGGCTCTGCCGAGCACCTCAGCGGCGGCGTGCGGGCCGCGGCGAGCGAGTCGAAGCAGCGCCGAAACCGTGCCCGCGTCGACGAGGCCCACCTGCTCGGACCACGCGGCCAGGGCGGGATAGCCGCCGAGCCACTCGCCGCGCGACCCTGGGCGGCCCCAGCCCGCGTAGGTGTTGCAGAACTCCAGGGCCGGATGCCCGCCGACGTTCCAGGGAAGCCATTCGTCGCGCACGCGCACCGCGTAGGCTGGCGCCGGAGGCCGGTCGAGCCGCGGATCCCGCCGGGCGATCCGGTGGCGGAGCTCCCGCAGGGCGTCACCGGGCGTGACGTCCAGGTCGGCCCGCAGAGCCTTGGCGGTCAGGTCGTAGCGGTGCAGGGCCTCGGCCGTACGGCCTTGCCGGTGCAGTGCGGTCATGAGAAGCGCGACCAGGTTCTCCTCGCCCGGGTTCTGCTCGACAACGGGCTCCAGAGTGGACACGATGCGTTCGTGCCCGCCGATGGCCAGCAGATCCTCGGCCCGCCTCCCGACGGCACCGAGCCACCGGCGGTGCAACGCGGCCCCGAGCCGTTCCCGCAGCCGATCGCTCGCGACGTCGCCCAGCAGCGGCCCCCGCCACAGGCCGAGAGCCTCATCCCAGAGGCGCACCCGCTCCACGGCGTCGGTGCCCTCGGCCGCAACCCGGCACCGCTCGGCGAAGTCGTCCACATCGAGCCGGTGCCCGGCCTCATCAACCCGGTAGCCGTCGTGCCGCGTCTCGATGGTCAGCCCATGGTCAGCGAGCGCGCGGCGCAGCCGCCCCACATAGGTCTGAACAGCGCCCCGAGCCGACGCCGGCGGCATCCCGTCCCAGAGGAGATCGGCGATCCGCTCGGCGCTGACCACGCCGCCGCCCGCAAGCAGCAGAACCCCGAGCAGGCACCGCTCCTGCCGGCGGTTGCCCGCGGAGACCCGCCGCCCACCGTCCCAGGCCTCGAACGGCCCCAACAGCCAAAACTCCATCACATCGAACCTTATAACCGCCCTCACCCGTCCGCTGCCCACAGCGACGGCCTTCCGCTCGAGTCTCCGCTCGCGCCCAGCCCGCCAGCCCACGCCTATCCCGCCCTTCCCGCGCCCCGCCGTTCTCGCCCGGCTCGCGCCCTTCCCACGCCCCGCCCTTCTCGCCCGGCTCGCGACCTTCCCGCTCTGACCGTGTC